>CAWAPH010000001.1:0-295100 GCA_963783795.1 uncultured delta proteobacterium
CTGGGCCGAGCGCGGAAAGGAGCTGGGGGATCGCCTGATCTCGTACGCCGAACGCTACCTCCCCGGACTGGCCGAGCACGAGGTGACCCGGGTCGTCTACACACCCGAAGATTTCAGGCACCGCACGGGCCTGGCGGCTCACGCCTTCGGCGGCTGCCCGCCCCGGCTGGATCGAACTCCTCCTTCCCATCGGACGCCGGTCCGCGGCCTCTGGTTCGTCGGGGGACAGAGCGAAGTGTACGGCGGCGTGGTGGGTGCGATGACGGGAGCCAAGGGGACCGTCGACAAGATGACACGCCGCCGGCCCTTCTAGAGCGAATCATGCGGGCGCCAGGGCCGGAGGCCGAGGAGCAGGGATGACCAGGGCTGTCGTGATCGGATCGGGAGCCGCGGGTCTCGCCGCAGCGGCCTTTCTCGCTCGAGACGGGTGTGAGGTCGAGGTCTTCGAACAGGCCCCTCACGTCGGTGGGGTGACTTCCACGATCCGCCGGGAGGGGTTCTCCTGGGACGTGGGACCGATGGCGCTGGAGGGCTTCGGCCCGGGCGAGCCGGCGGCGCTCCTGCTCGAGCAGCTCGGCTGCTACGACCAGATCCGCCTGATCCGGGGCGACCGGGGACTCTTCTTCCCGGACTTCGAGATCTCCCGGCCCGACTCCTACGAAGGCGCGCTCTGGCGGAGGGAGAAGCTCAAGCAGATCTTTCCCCACGAGGCGGATGCGCTCGACCGCTTCTACGAGTTCCTCCGCACCTCGGTGGACCTGATCACGCTCGAGCGGCACGCCTTCGCCGCCGATTTCCCGCGCTCGGTTCCGCTCAAGCTCGGAGCGTTGATCCTCTTCCGCCGTGTCAAGAAGTACGCCGAGTGGAACGCGATGCAGCTGATGGATCACTTCTTCAGCGATCCCAAGCTCAAGTCGTTCTTCCTGATGATCCTGGCGGACATGGTGATTCTTCCCGAGGAGTACCCGGCGCTCGGAATTCCCTTCTCCAACCAGGAGGCCGCCTACGACAGGCGAATTCTCCCCAAGAGGGCGCTCGGGATCGGACCCAGGAGCATCACCTACCAGTTCATCGAGGGGGGATGTGGCAGGCTGGTGGACGCCCTGATCTCCGTGATTCACGCGAACCGCGGGAAGATCCACACCGACCGGGCCGTCACCTCCATCTTGCTCGAAAAGGATCGGGTGACCGGCATCGAGCTCGGCGACGGATCCAGGGTCCCCGCAGACCTGGTCCTGGCCAGCGGCGACGCCCGCCACTGCTTCTACCGGCTGATCGGCCGGGAGAAGCTCCCGAGCACACTCTCAGCGACCATCGACGATATCCCGTTGATGGAGTCGATCTTCATGGTCCACCTCGGCGTGGAGATGGATCCCACGCCGCACCAGGACGTTCCCCTGAACTACTACTACGGCCAGTACGACGTCGCCGACGGAGTCCACCGCACCCGGCGGGGGGTCTTCCACGAGGGCAAGGCCGGGTTCCTGATCTACATCCCCTCCCTGCATTCTCCCTCGATGGCGCCGGCGGGAAAGCATGCCATCACCGTCTACACCATCGCGCCCAATGCGATCGAGGGCGACTGGGCTCGCGACAAGGAGACGCTGACCGACAAGCTCCTGGACGAAGCGGAGCGGATCATCCCCGGGCTGCGCGCGAACGCCACCGTGAGCATGACGCTCACGCCCAGGGAGTTCCGGGAGATGACGCACATGCCGGATCACCACTCCTTCGGGGGCTACTGCCCGATGCTGAACCGGAGCGGCGCTCCGCACCGGACGCCCTTCCAGGGGCTCTGGTTCATCGGCAGCCAGTCCGAGTCGGGACCCGGTGTCTGGACCCAGCTGATGAGCTCGCACAACGTGTGCAAGGCTCTCCGCAAGGAAGTCTGAGCTCCGCCGTGGCCAACCGCCGTTCCGTCAAGCTGCTGTACGGGAAGGAGGGAGCAGACCTCCAGGTACCGGGCGATGCCATCCTGCTGACCGGCAGCGACCCGCCCCCCGTCGCCGATCCGGGCCGGGCCGTGGCGGCGGCGCTCGCCGATCCCATCGGTTCGCCTCCGCTGCTCGAGCTGGTGCGCCGTCGGATTCCGCGGACGGTCGCGATCACGGTTTCCGACATCACCCGCCCGGTGCCCAACCGCCAGTTCCTCCCCACCGTGCTGGGCGTACTGGCGGAGGCGGGCATCGACGACCGGAACATCTCGATCATCGTCGGGACCGGAATGCACCGCCCGAGCACGGCCGACGAGCTCGATTTCATCCTGGGCCAGGAGATCCTCGAACGCATCGAGGTCATCGACCACACCGCAGACAGGCCCGAGACGCTCACCCGGGTCAGTGACGTTCCACCGGTCAGCGTCTGCAGCCGCTTCGCGGAAGCCGACTTCAAGATCGTCACGGGCTACATCGAGCCCCACTTCATGGCGGGCTTCTCCGGGGGCCGAAAGGGCGTCTTTCCCGCCCTGGTCGACCTGGCCAGCATCCAGCGGTTCCACGGCTTCGACACACTGGCCGATCCGCGAGCGGACAACGGCATCCTCGAGGGCAACCCCTGCCACGAGCTCAGCCTGGAGATCGCCCGGAGCGTCGGCGTGGACTTCCTGTTCAACGTCGCCATCACGAGAGAACGAAAGATCGCGGGAATCTACTGCGGCGATCTGGTCGAAGCGCATCTGGCCGGATGCAGGGAGGTCGCCGCCTGGACCACGGCAGAGGTTCCCGGCCCCCTCGACCTGGTGGTCACCTGCGGCGGCGGCTACCCCCTCGATCAGACCTTCTACCAGACGGTCAAGGGGATGTGCACCGCGCTGCCCGCCCTGGGCCCGGAAACGACGCTGCTGCAGGTCTCCGCCTGTGGCGAAGGCATCGGCAGTCCAGCCTACACCAAACTCATCCTCGCCTGGGGCTCGGACTGGCGCGGCTTCCTGGAGCACATCCGGGCGAATCGCCACCAGACCGCGCTCGACCAGTGGGAGTTGCAGGTGCAGTGCCGCGTGCTGGAGCGGATCGGCACCGAGCGGCTCTGGTTCGCCACCGACGGCATTCCGCAGGAGCTACAGGGAAAGCTCGGCCTGACCCCGATTTTCGGCGATGGCGACGCGGTCCAGCGCGCCCAACGCGCTCTCGACGGCTATCTCTCCGCGCTCCCGGGTGCGCGGGTAGCCGCGATCCCCGAAGGTCCCTACACGATGCTGCGAGCGCGCGGCGCGTAGCGGGCTCCTCTCGCCGACTCGGGATTCGCTATCCCGGCCTTTCCTCCAGCGCCGGGACTTCTCGCTCGAGAATCCGGTTCACGATGGACTTGGGGAGCACCAGCGCGAGGCGAATCAGCCAACGCATCAGCGGGGGAAACAGATAGTCGGCCCTGTCCTTGCGAAATGCGTACAGAATGTAGTCTGCAGCCTTCTCTTCGGAGATCTCCAGCGGAGTGGGCAGGCCGTCGTTTCGCGTGTTGTCGGTGGCGACGAATCCCGGGTATACGCTCAGGAACTTGATCCCATAGCCGGCGAACTCCACCCGGCAGGTATCCATCAGCAGCCGGGCTGCTCCCTTCGCTGCGGAATAGGGACCCTGAAGAGGCACGCCGAGAAAACCGGCCAGTGAGTTGTTGTGAGCCACGAAACCATGCCGTTGGCTCTTCATCTGCTCGAGCACGGGAAACAGGTAGTTGACCGTCACGTCGTAGTTGGTGCGCATGTACGACTTCACCGCTGCCGCGTCCATGGTGCGCATGTCGATGGCCGGCGCGCCGCCGGCGTTGAGAAACGCGACGTCGATTCTCGCGAAACGCTCTACCGTGGACTTCACGACGGCCTCGGCGGCGGACTCATCCAGGGCATCTGCGGCCAGAGCCAGGCACTCTCCGCCCGCTTCAGTGATCTCCGCCGCCAGACTCTCGAGTCTGTCCCTGCGTCGCGCTGTCACGACGAGCTTGGCTCCGGCGTCCGCCAGCTTCAGCGCCACGGCTCGTCCGATGCCCGACGAGGCCCCAACGATCAGAAAGACCCGGTTTTCGAATACCATCCATCACCCCGATTTCGGTCCACAGCACTGCCGGAAGCCACTGTATGCTACCTGTCCATCCTGTCGACAGCGTGTCCCGGAAGCAGGGAGAACAGGCATGAGTGCAAGCGAGTACGCGATTTCCCATTGGCCGGACACGGACGAATTGCTCGCCAAGGGCAGACGGCTGGTGGAGTCGCCCCCGCACCCGATTCGACGCGACAAGATGCAGGAGTACCTCGACTTCTTCGAAACCCGCTGCAAGAAGTCGAAGGCCGCGACCGCTGAGGCGGCGAAGTACATCCCGGGCGGGGTCCAGCACAACCTGGCCTTCAACTACCCCTTTCCCCTCAGCGTCGCGCGAGCGGAGGGTGCGCACCTGTGGGACGTCGACGGCAACCGCTACGTCGACTTCCTGCAGGCGGGCGGGCCCACCGTCCTCGGCAGCAACTACCCGCCGCTCCGCGAGAAGATCATCGAGGTGCTCCACGACTGCGGACCGGTGACGGGGCTCTTCCACGAATACGAGCTCGAGCTCGCCCGGTTGATCAATCGTCACATGCCTTCCGTCGAGCTGTTTCGGATGCTGGCAAGCGGCTCGGAAGCTGCCATGGCCGCGATCCGAGCCGCGCGCAACTTCACCGGGAAGAAGATGGTCATCAAGATAGGCGGCGCCTATCACGGCTGGAGCGACCAGCTCGTCTTCGGCACGCGAATCCCCGGTACCGGTACCTACGAAGCAGCGGGGATCCCGGAATCCTGCCTCCAGCACACCCAGGAGGTCTTCCCCAACGACATCGACGGCGAACGAGGGCTGCGCGCGCTGCTCGAGCAGAACCGCGGTGGCGGCGGGACGGCGGCCGTGATCCTGGAGCCGATCGGGCCGGAAAGCGGCACGCGGCCGGTCGCCCGGGACTTCAACGCCCGGGCCAGGGAGCTGTGCGACGAGTTCGAGACGCTGCTCATCTTCGACGAGGTGGTGACCGCGTTCCGCCTGGGCCTGGGCGGCGCCCAGGGATACTTCGACGTCAAGCCGGACCTCACCGTGTTCGGCAAGTGCGTGGCTGGCGGATTCCCGGCGGCCGGAGGTGTGGGCGGCCGCGCGGACGTCATGTCCACCTTCTCGGCGGGCATCGGCGGGGGTGGACAGAAGACCCTGGTGGGTGGGACCCTCTCCGCCAACCCGATCAGCTGCGCCGCCGGCTACCACGCCATCCTGGAGATGGAGCGCACCAACGCCCCTGTGCTGGCGGGGCGGGCGGGCGACAAGCTCTGCCAGGGGCTGCAAGCGATCATCGACGATCTCGGCCTGCCCTTCTTCGTCTACAACCACGGCTCCATCATCCATCTGGAGACGCACGGGGTTCTGCTGCTGGACATCACCGACCCGGACTTCTTCTCCAAGGTCGCGGAGCGCAAGGACATCGCCGAAGAGATGGGCGCTGCGTACACGGCAGAAGGGATGATCACGCTCGCGGGCAGCCGGCTCTACAGCAGCATGGCGGACACCGACGAGGTGGTGGAAGAGGCGCTGGCCGGCTTCGCCCGGGCGCTCCGCAGTGTGGAAGGTGTAGGCTGAGTGGGTCCTGGTGATCCGGCTGCCGGATTCCGGTGGCCCGAACCGCAGATGATGAGGTGATCCGAGATGGGCAAGTACGAAGAGTACAAACGCGAGGTCCTCGAAGTCAGCCAGAAGCTGAGTGAAGGGGGGTACTTCGGGACGAAGTCGGGAAGCGCGGGCAACGTCTCGGTCCTGATCGAGGACGAAGGGACCGTCGCCGTCACGGCCCACGGCCTCCCATACGCCGAGATGACGACCGACGACATCTGCATCATGGACCTCGAGCTGGCCCCCGTCGAAGGCACCCGCGACCCCTCGGTCGAGGCCCCTCTGCACGTCGCCGTCTACAAGAATCGGAAAGACGTCAACGCGGTCGTTCACTCCCACCAGATCTACGCGAGCATCTTCTCGATCCTGAACGAGCCGATCCCTCCCCTCTTCGACGAAGTCACTGCGGCCATCGGCGGCTTGGTCGAGGTCGTTCCCTACGGCGTATCCGGGAGTCCACAGCTTCTGGAGAACGTGGTCGGCAAGCTCACCAATCGCGCCCACTGCTACCTGCTCCAGAACCACGGCGCGCTCTGCGTGGGCAGGAATCTCGAGAAGACGGTGAACTACGTGGAGCTGCTCGAGAAGACGGCCTGCATCTACTACCGCGCCATCGCCACAGGCAAGGCCGTCACGACGCTCCCTGACCCGCTTCCCGAAGTGCTCTTCCGATTCGTCAAGGAGGCCCAGGACGCGGAGATCGCCAGGAAGAACGGAGAAGAGCCGTCCGAGTGACCCGAACCGCGCCGTCACGAGGAAGCCCATGGCGAGCGGCAAGTACGTACTCGCGATCGACCTGGGAACCTCCGGCTGCAAGGCCGCCCTGGTGTCCACGCACGGCCGGGTGGCGGCCTGGTGCTTCCACCCGGTAGACACCCGGATCCTCCCCGGAGGCGGGGCCGAACAGGATCCGGATGACTGGTGGAGAGCCCTGCTCGCAGCGTGCAAGGAGCTGATCGGCCGCGACGCCGCCGCGCGCGAGGACATCGTGGCCCTCTGCTGCAACACACAGGGTGAAGGCACGGTGGCCGTGGACGCGCAGGGGCGGCACCTGATGAACGCCATCCTCTGGATGGACGCGCGTGGCGCCGAGCACCTGCGGGAGATCACGCGCGGACTGATCGAGGTGAGCGGATACCACCCCTACAAGCTGTTCCGCTGGATCCGGCTCACGGGCGGCGCACCCTCCACCACCGGAAAGGATCCCGCGGCCCACATGCTGCTCGTCAAGCACGAGTTCCCGGAAATCTACGAACGCACCCACAAGTTCCTGAACGTGCTCGACTACTTGAACCTACGGCTCACCGGGAGGTGGGTGGCGACCTACGACTCGATTCTCACCTCCTGGGTCACGGACAACCGCGACATCGACGACGTGCTGTACAGCGACTCGCTGCTGCGGGGTTGTGGCATCGATCGCGACAAGTTCCCCGAGATCGTCAAGTGCACGGAGGTGATCGGGACCCTTCGCAAGGAAGTCGCTGGCGAGCTGGGGCTGGCCCACGAGGTGTCGGTGGTGGCGGGGGCCATCGACAACACGGCTGCCGCGATCGGCTCCGGTGCAGTGGAGGACCATCGAGCCCACCTGTACATCGGAACCTCGTCGTGGCTGGCGGCCCACGTTCCCTTCAAGAAGACCGACGTCAGGAGCGCCATCGCGTCCGTTCCCTGTGCCATCCCGGGCCGCTACCTGCTGCACGCCATGCAGACCACGGCCGGGGGCAACCTGACCTTCTTGCGCGACCGAATTCTCTTCGCCGACGACGAGCTGCGGCGCGAGGAGAGCCCTTCCGAGTTCTTCGAGATCGTGGGCCGCATGGCCGAGCGGGTTCCGCCCGGAAGCAATGGAGTGATCTACGCTCCCTGGGTCTTCGGCGAGCGGGCCCCGGTAGACGACCGGACGGTTCGGGCCATCGTCTACAACCTCTCGTTGGAGCACTCGCGAGCGGATCTGATGCGCGCCGCTCTGGAGGGCGTGGCGCTCAACACCCGCTGGCTGCTGCGCCCCTTCGAGAAGCTGATGCGCCAGCGCCTCGACGAGATCCACATGATCGGGGGCGGGGCCATGTCCGATCTGTGGTGTCAAATTTTCGCTGACGTGATGGACCGCCCGATCCGGCAGGTCAAGGACCCGATCCAGGCGAATGCCCGCGGCGCGGCCTTCATCGCCTCGGTGGGAATGGGATTCATCTCCTTCGCGGAGATCCCGGGCCTCATGGAGTACCAGACGACCTACGAGCCCAGGGCCGAGACGCGCCGCGTGTACGACGCCCTGTTCCGCGAATTCGTGAACATCTACATGCGCAACAGGGGAATCTTCCGCCGCTTGAACGCTGGCCGGAAAAGCGACGATCGAGCGTAGCCTCGGGGGGAAGCCCTCCCCCGCTGGTGGACCGACGCCTACGCCTGTTCCAGGGCGCCATCCTCGAGCAGGCGCACGGCCTCTCCTGCCGTGATCCCGGGCGGGGCCACCCAGGTCTCCACCCCGAGGGCCTGGAGCGCGTCGAACGCTTTCGGGCCGAAGCGGCCCGAGATCACCGCGGCCACACCGGCCGACTTCAGCATCTGGGCCGCTCCGGTTCCCGCGCCGTGTGAAGCGTTCACGGCCGAGTTGGCGATGGTCTCGACCACCTCGCCGGTGGCGCGGTCGACCACGAGGAAAGCTTCTGCGCGGCCAAAGCGGGCGTCCATCGGGTCGTTCAAGCCCTCGTCGTTGCGCACGATGCTGACGGCAATCTTTTGCATCACGGTCTCCTCTCGCTTCTAGTTGTGCTCGCGGCAACCGCCCGGATGGGTGCCGGCGCAGGACTCCACCCCGTGGTGCTCCCCGCGCAGGTAGGCCCCGAGCACCGTCGAGACGCTACCGGTGACGCCGGTGGCGACGTCGATGCCGAAGCCGTGGAACATCTCGATGGCGCGTGGTCCCATCCCGCCGGCGATGATCACGTTGGCGCCCAGATCGCGAACGAAGCCGGGCACCGCGCCCGGCTGGTGCGCTCCGACGTGCGGATTGGGAACCACCTGCGACACGGTCGCCATGCTTCCCTCGACTTCTGCCAACAGGAAGAAAGGGCAGCGTCCGAAGTGGCCGCTGACTTCTCCATCGAATCCGCAGGGATCCTCGGCCGCGACCACGATCAGCCGTTCCTCTGACATGCCCCGTCCTCCTCATGAGGTTCTTGATTCACGTCGCCCAGATCCGCTGCGCTTGCTCCGACCGGGAGCAGAGCGGTGTCGCTCCGTCTCGTTCCGGGCGAAGCTGTCGATCAGCCGATCGGCCTTCCCGGTCAACCCGGAGATCACCCGAATACCGAGGGCCTCGGCATCGGAAGCCAGGCTGTGCTCGAAGGCGCCGCAGAGGAGCACATGCACTCCAGCTCCAGAGAGATGCTCGAGCCGCCTGGAGCACACCTCGTCTCGGATGGTGAGTCGACAGATGCGATGAGCCCGGACCCCGTCGGGTTTGGCGATGACGAACTCGTCCGCCGAACAGAATCCGGAAGCTATGTCGTCTCCGTGAAGTGCTACTGCCAGCATCGCTCAGTGCTCCTGGAGGCTCAACTTGCAGGTCTCATGCCAGACAAGAAAGTTCATTGATGGCAATGGCTTGGAAACGCATGCCAGGATCTGACCCGACCCGATAGAACAAAACGTTTCAAGTGTGATGCACTGCGATCCGATGCGTTTCAGAACGTCTTGCTCGAGTACTTGTCATCGACCCCCTCCATCATCCTAATCCACCGTATTCATTGACTTTTCCAGATCCGGCACGAGATCTGCACAGAACTCTGGCGGTAGGACCGGGCGACCCGGGACGGGCCGCGTTCCGGGGGAAAACGCCAACGACGAGCAGGGAGAGAGAACCATGTTGACCGGTGTGATCCGGGCGTATCTCGCGAAGCGAATCCCCCCCAGTCCGGCCTGGCCGTTTCGGCTGTCGGAGCTGGCCGCCGCTGCACTGATGGTGGAGTGCGCGCGGATCGACGGCGCCTTCACGGACGGAGAGCGCGCCGCGATCTGCCGCGCAGTCACGGAGGACTTCGCGCTCGATGACGAAACGGCGGAGTGTCTGGTCGGCGTGGCCGAGATGCGCGAGGAAGCGGTCTGGCACGACTGGCTCTTCACCGAGACGGTCCGGAGGAGCTTCGACGGATACGATCGGCTCGCGGTGATCCAGAGACTCTGGGAGGTCGCCCTGGCGGACGGAACCGTCCACCCCTTCGAGGAATCCCTCATCAGCCGCATCGCGGGAGAGCTGGAGATACCCGAGAAGGCCGTCGACCATCGCCTCAGCATCGCTCTCCGGCGGCACCCGGGCCTCACCAGCCTGACGCTCGATGCAGCTGCGCGGCCCTCCCCGTAGACCGGAGAGCTGGCCGTGACGCAGAAGCCGAGATCGCCGTGCCTGCCGGATGAGACGATTGCCTTCGGACCGGTCCCCTCGCGAAGGCTCGGCCGCAGTCTCGGCATCAACAACATCCCGCCCAAGTCCTGCCCCTACTCGTGCGTCTACTGCCAGGTCGGCCGGACGCAGACGCGCGGGATCGACCTAGCGGAGTTCTACGCACCCGAGGCGGTTGTCTCCGCGGTCACAGCCAGGGTGCTCGAAATCCAGCGGCGCGGAGAGCCCCTGGATTTCCTGACCTTCGTCGCGGACGGCGAGCCCACCCTCGACCGCCACCTGGGTCGGGAGATCGAGCTCCTGCGGCCCCTCGGCGTGCCCATTGCCGTCATCTCCAACGCGTCACTTCTCTGGCAGGAGAAGGCGAGGGAGTCCCTGCGCCTTGCGGACTGGGTCTCGCTCAAGGTGGATGCGGTTCGCGAGGAGGACTGGCGCCGCGTCAATCGGCCGGATCCAGCGTTGCGCCTGGAAACAGTGCTCCAGGGGATGCTCGACTTCGCCGCGGGATTCGAAGGCACCCTCGTCAGCGAGACGATGCTGATCGCCGGCTTGAACGAAGCCGAGGAGTCGATTGCGGAGGTGGCATCCTTCCTCGAGAAGCTGAAGCCTTCGACGGTCTATCTCGGGATCCCGACCCGCCCGCCCGCCGAGCGCTGGGCGTGGGCCCCTGACGAGCCCTGCGTGATTCGAGCTCACCAGATCCTCTCGGAGCGGCTCTCGCGCGTGGAGCTTCTGACCGGCCACGAGGGAATGGGATTCGGCACCACGGGCGAGCTCGACTCGGATCTGCTCGGCATCACCTCCGTCCATCCGATGCGCGAGGACGCGGTCCGGGCGCTGCTCGCGCAGAGCGGCGGCGACTGGACCATCGTCGAGCGTCTCGTGAAGGAGGGTGCCCTCGCCGAGATCGAGTACCGGAAGGAGAAGTTCTACCTGCGTCGCTTCCCGCAGACCAATCGCGGAACTGGAAGCACCTCGGCTGGCCAGAATCGGGTGTGAGGCGGGCCGACGGCTCGCCACCTCCCGGGGGAGGAGAGGGAGCCGGCTCCCCTCCCCCAACTGCACGGGGGCTCGAGCGCCCGTCGCCGGGCTACCAGGGCGCGATCGCCGTGGCGAGCACCTCTTCGACGGGCTCGGTCGTCCCATTCAATCGCTCGAAGTGCTCCCGGTCATCGTGGTCGGGGATTCCGAGCCTCCGGTCGATCTCGAGCACCTCACCCACCATCGACTTGGCCCGCCGGGACGCGCCCTGCCCCTCGTACACCATCGCGAGGCGCAGCAGCAAGGCGCGGCGGTCGTTCTCCCGCTCGGGGACGACCAGGTCCATCGCCTCCTCCAGCAGCTTTCGTGCCCTGGGCAGCTCGCCCCACAGGCAGGCCGTCTCGCCGAGCTCGCCGAGCGCGATCAGCTCGCCTGGAGTGAAGTCGAGCTTCCTGGCCAGCTCGAGCGCCTCCTCCAGCAGCTTCAGGGAGATTCCGTTGCGGATGTGCCGGTAGACCTTGCCCAGGTGCGCCAGGGTGATGCATTCCCACGGCGCGTTCTTGGCGTGGCGCGCCTCGATCAGGACCTCCCACAGCTCCTTGGCGGCGTTGCCGTACTGTCCCGCCTCGAAGACGACCTGGGCCTTCAGGGTCTGCCTCGTCCAGCGCTTCTGGTCCTCCCCGAGGCTGTTCTCGAAAGTAACGTTCCATTCCATGACCTACTCCTCCCGGTGAGCAATTCAGGCTCGCGTGGCCTGTGACGTGATCTTCTCCAGCACCCGGTCCCTCGGTACGTCGGAGATGCGCGCCACCTGCCGAGCGTCGAAGCCCTGGCAGAGGGCCAGCAGCTGGTTGTAGTCGAAGACGGGGATCGAGTATTCACCCCCGTCTCCGCAGAGCTCCTTCTGCACCTTGTCCATGTACATCAGACAGGTAATGCAGGAGACGACGATCAGGTCTGCCTGCGTCTCCTCCTTGATCGCGGCGAACTTCCGCCGCGCGAAATCTTCCGCCTGGTGCGCAGCACCACGGTGGAATCCGCCAGCGCCCCCGCAGCAAAGGTACTCGCAGCTGTAGTGGTCCACGGTGGCCCCGAGCGCCTCGACCAGGTCTCCGAGGATGTGCGGCCGCGCAGGGGGGTGATCGAATCCGACCACTTCGCTCGGGAAGAGCGTGTGACACGGGTACTGCACGACGGCGTGGAGGCCCTCGAGCCCTCTCTCGAGCGAGCCCCGAATCTCCTCGAGGCCGACCTCGTGATAGAGCACGTCGAGGATGTGCCGGACGTTGGCGCGGCCCTCGTACTCCTTCTCGGCGACGGCCAGAACCCGGTCCACCTCCCTCTTGGCCTCGGGGTCGTGGGCCATGTGCTCGCGCGCGGTCCGGAGCGAGCTGTAGCAGGAGCCGCACTCGACCATCAGGTCGAGCCCCTTGCCTTCGGCGATCGACAGGTTCCACCCGGCGACGGCCATGTGCCCGATCTGGTCGCAGGAAGCGAACGTGCCGAAGGCGGGACAACAGACGTAGCCTTCGAGGTCGACCATCTCCACCCCGAGTGCCGGCATCGACATCCGGATCGCCTTCTCCACGTCCGGCCGATGTGCCGGCATGTTGCAGCCGAGGAAGAGTCCGTATTCCATGTCACTCTCCTGTCTGGAACATGTATTCGTTCTGCTTCACGATCTGGATCTCCATCAGCATCGCCCGGAATTTCTCGGAGCAGCTCCGGGGAGCCGGAGAGGGTCGCCAGCTTCTCCAGTCCGACTTCCTTCCTCATCTCGCCGCCCTCGACCGGCTGGGTGTAGCCGCGCTCGAAGAGCTCCGGCAGCACTTGCGGGAGACGGGTTTCGTCTTCCCTGCACTGCCAGCGGCGAATCGCCAGCAAGAGCTCGAACGGCTTGACATCCTGGGGACACATCTCCTCGCAGCGCGAGCAGGTCACGCATAGCCAGGGCGCATCCTCCTCGAGCAGCTCCTCCTCCAAGCCGAGAATGACCATCCGCGCGAGGTTCCGGATCAAGAGCGGTGGATCGGCCTCCGAAGCCGGGCAGCCGGAGATACAGCTGCTGCAGTTGAAGCAATGCAGGAGCTCCCCGTCTTCGCAGACGTCCTGCCACAGGGTCTTCTTTGCCTCCGCCAGCTCGAGCATTTCGGCCATCTCCTAGAGATCACAAAGAGCGGCGTCGATCACCGCCATGGTCTGGTTCTCGGACAGCCCCACCACCTCCGCCGCACCGTTCGGGCACGCCGCACTGCACAGCCCGCACCCCTGGCAGGCCGCTGGATCGATCACGATACGGTTCTCGATGACGTCGAACTCCCGAGCCTCATAGGGGCAGGCGGCAATGCAGATCTGGCAGCGGGAGCAGAGGCTGTCGCGGACTCGCGCGACTCTCCTGGCCGCGGTGAGGTGCCGCTTGGACAGGTAGGTGAAGGCGCGCTGCGCGGCAGCCTCCGCCTGGACGATCACCTCGTTGATCGGACGGGGGGAGTGGGCCAGTCCTGCCACGAAGACGCCTGCCTTGAGAAAGTCGACCGGCCTCCACTTGGACTCGGCCTCCTGGAAGAAGCCGTCCTCGCTGAGCTCGACGCCGAAGATCTCCGCAAGCCGGGGATTGGCGTCGCTGGGCTCGATCCCGGTGCTGAGCACCAGGAGGTCGGGCTTCACCTCGACCGGGGTGCGCAAGACCGAATCGGTGAATCGCACCACGGGCCCGCCGTCCGCAACCTCCACCTCGGGCTTCGCCTCGAGGTCGTACTTGGCGAAGACGACGCCCTTTCCCCGCGCCTCGGTGTAGTACCGCTCCAGGAAGCCATAGGTCATGATGTCCCGGTTCAGAATCAAGACGCGGGCGTCTGGGCTTCTCTCGAGAATCGTGAGCGCGTTCTTCAGGGCGGCCGCACAGCACACCCGGCTGCAGTACTCGTGGGCTCCCCTCTCGCGCGACCCGACACACTGGATCATCACGACCGTCTCGAGCTCTCCATTGGTGACCGCTCCGTTCGCCAGCCGCTGCTCCAGCTCCGACTGCGTGACGATGCGCTCGCACTGGCCGAAGCAGTACTCCTCCGTCGTGGCCTCCCGCCCGCCCGTCGCCAGAATCGTCGCGCCGTGGCAGATCGATTCCTCCCGCTCGCCGCCGTTCCGGACCACGGTGCGGAAGCAGCCGAGCGAGCCGTTGCTCGCGACGACCTCGGACTTGAGATACACGTTCACCTTCCGGTTCTCGTGAGTCCGTTCCGTCAGCTCTTTGATGAGCGCCGCCGGGTCGTATCCTTCCAGCGTGGTGTGGAGCCTCTTCGCCGAGTGGCCTCCGAGCTTGGGGGATCTCTCCACCAGGTCGACCTCGATGCCACGCTCCGCCAGCGACAGCGCGGCCCGCATCCCGGCGATTCCACCCCCGACCACCAATGCGCGCTGCTCCATGGGAATGATTCGGGCCGGGAGCGCGTCGGTGACCTTGAGCTCGTCCAGCGTTCCCTGAAGCTCGGCAAGGGCTCTCTTGGTGAAGTTCGCCACGTCCTGCTCGGCCAGGCAGCGCTGGATGAGGCCGCGCAGATCGACGACCTGCACCAGGGTCGGGTTGAACCCGGCTCGCTCGGCCAGGAGGCGCAGATGATGGCGATAGACATAGGGGAGGCAAGCGCAGAAGATCACCCGATTGCAGCTGCTCTTCACCAGGATGGCCTCGGCCTTCTCGTAGCTCTCTCCCTGGCAGAGCGTGTCCAGGATGTGGACCTCCCCGACGCCGCTCCGCTCCAGGAGGGCACTCGCGCAGCGGCTCCAGATCGATCTCGCTGGGGCACTTGCCCTGCTTCCAACCGCAGAGCATCACGGCCACCCTCGGCAGCTCCCGGGCAACCGGCTTCTCGACGGCCAGCTCCGCCCGGTTGAACTCCCGTCCTAGCGAGTGCATCAGTGCGGATGCCCTGCCAGCAGCCGCGATCCCGCTGGTGATCGCTCCGCTGATGTCGGAGAGGCCCAGGAAGGACCCACACATGTACACGCCTTCCTTCGGGCTCCGGACCTTGTCTGCCGTGAGTGCAGGGCAGTACCCGGGTCCCTCGAACTCCAGACCGAGGATCTGCTCGAGAACCTCGCTCACCTTGAGCGGGGCCTGCCCGGTGGAGAGCACCACCAGGTCGAACTCGCCCAGCTCGAACTCACCGGTCTTCGGATCGAAGTAGCGGATGGACAGCGTGCCATCCGCCATCCGATCGACGCCCTGCACGCGGCAGCGGACCAGACGGACGCCGTGCTCTTCCTCCGCGTACTCGCGGTAGCGGTAGAAGTCCTTCTCGAAGGTGCGCATGTCCATGTAGAAGATCGTCGTCTCCACATCCGGGCCGCCCTTCTTGTGAGCCATGACGGCCTGCTTGAGGGCGAACATGCAGCAGATCGACGAGCAGTAGTCCCGGCCGTGCCGACGGTCCCTCGACCCCACGCACTGCAGCCAACCGATGCGCTTCACCCGGCCGGCGTCCGAGGGACGCCGGATCTCCCCCGCGAAGCAGCCGGAGGAGCTCAGCAGCCGCTCGAACTGGAGCGCCGTCACCACGTCCTTCGAGGCCCGGTAGGCGCTCATCTCCTCCAGGCCCTCGGGCGCACACAGGTCGGTGCCAGCTGCCAGCACCACCGCGTCGACCACCACTTCCTGACTCTCGTCCTTGGCCTCGAGATCGATCGCGTCGACGGGGCAGACCTCGACGCACTCCCCGCACCGGGTGCAGGCGTCTGCGTCGATCACGAACATGTTCGGCAGGTTGTGGGGAACCGGTCGGTAGATCGCCTTGCGGCTGGTCAGCCTTCGTTGAACTCATCGGGCACCTCGACCGGACAGACATCGGTGCAGTAGCCGGTCCCCATGCAGATGTCGGTGTCGACGTAGCGCGCCCCCCGCACCAGCATCGACCGTGAACGCACCCGGCTCACCCCGGACTGCCCTCACCTTGGTGAAGGGCATGATCTCGATGTTGTCGTGAAACAGGTGCTTCCGCATGCAGTACTGCGACGCGTACTCCCTCCCCACGGTGGGAAGCATCTTGCACATCCCGCAGTGATCGCTGGGGAACTGGAAGTCCAGCTTGGTCAGGATTCCGCCGATGTGCGGGGAGCTGTCCGTCAGCAGTACCCGGTAGCCGTTCTCCGCCAGCTCCAGGGCCGCTCGGATTCCCGCCACGCCGGCGCCCATGACGAGGACACTCCCGATCGATCGATCCTCCATCGCCTTCAACTCCCTGCCGCCTCTTGCCCGGTCACCTCGAGAAGCTCCTCCCCGTTGAAGGTGGCCAGGGGCTGAGACTCGGCCAGATCGCGGCCCGGCTGGTACTCGAACCGCTCTTGGGTCTGTCTGGCAACGGTGCGGAACAGTGTGTCCACGGGGATATCGTTGGGACAGGCGCTCGTGCACTGGCCGCACCCAACGCAAAGGGTGCTCATGTGAAGCATGCGCGTCAGATGGTAGAAGACCGTGTCCGTGGGCATCTTCAGCCGGCCCTTCTTCTCTGCCCACCTGAAGTACTTCTCGGTCGGGTGCCGGAAGGTGTCGGTGACGAAGACGCACTCCCGGCAGTAGCAGACGGGACAGGCGACCCGGCAGTTGTAACAGTTGACGCAGCTGCCAACGACGTCGAGGATCCCCTCGGGTTCCTCGATGAGCTTGCTCATCCGCGCGAGCTCCCGATCCCGATGCTCCAGGCGGCTCTTCAGGAGGGACTGGACGGCCGCTCCGCGTCCAGCGGGCTGCTCGGCGGATGAGAGCTCCAAGGACTCCACCGCCTGGCGACCCTTGTCGCTCAGCACCTCCAGGTGGATGCGCTCGCGCGGGTCCTGCCCGAAGACACACAGCCGGAGGTCGACGTTCTCAGGGACCGGGAACTCACAGCTCTTGCAGGCCTCGGTGATGTCGAGGTCGGAGCCGTGCCCGGTGCCCTTGCCGTCGTGGATTCCGCCGAGGAACGAGATCGTCGAATCCGCGGTCCCGTTGACGTAGCGCAGGTAGTCCGCGTTCTCGTAGCGCCCGTTGCAGTCCATTCCGATCAGCAGCAGGTCCTCCATCCTCGCCTGCTTGAGCTTCACCAGCTCGATGAAGGCCCGAACCTCGCAGGGGCGGACCACGGCAGCCAGCTTCTTTCCGGACTCCTGGTAGGTCAGCGAAGAGAGCAGCTTGGCGGAGTTGGCGGTGGCCACAGGCGCGAATGGGTCCACCTGGTCGAGCCACTTCCGCTCCGTCACGAGCGTCTGCATGACCAGACGCCCGGCCTTCTTGTTGTACGGCGTCCGGCGCGGCACCAGCACCCCGTCGAGACCGCCCCTCTCGAGCAGGTCACCCAGAAGGCCGGCGATGGCGCCGTTCAAACCATTCTCTCTGGTATCGATTTCGTAGAACTCAGCCACTGTCCTTCCCTCGCTTCGATGGGGTGCCCGGCGTCCGGCTCTTCCTCACGCGACCATCTTCTCCCTCAACGGGTTGGGACCCAGCTCGCGGAGCTTGGCGGTCATCTCGTCGACCACCTCCACGAACATGTTGCCCTCGCTCGCCGCGACCCAGCGCAGCCAGAGCCGGTCACGATCGATTCCAAACTGATCGATGACTTCGTGCAGCAGAGCCACGCGCCTGCGGGCCTTCATGTTGCCGTCGATGTAGTGGCAGTCTCCTGGCCAGCACCCCCCGATCAGCACGCCGTCAGCCCCCTCCAGAAAGGCCTTGAGGACGTACTTGGGGTCGACCATCCCGCTGCACATCATTCGAATGATCTTGACGTTGGCGGGGTAGACGAGCCGTGATGTCCCGGCCAGGTCGGCGGCCGTGTAGGTGCACCAGTTGCACAAGAAGGCCACGATCGTCGGTTCGTACTCATCACTCATCGGTCGTTTCTCCTAGGCTGCGAGAATCCCTTCGATCTCCGCGAAAATCTGCTGGTCGGTAAAGTGACGGACCTTGGCGGCGCCACTCGGGCAGTAGGCGGCACAGCTGCCGCATCCCTTGCACATGGCCTCGTTCACCACGCTCACGTGATGCCGCCAGTCGAACTCGATGGCCGAGTAGGGGCAAAGTCCGATGCAGACCTGGCATCCGATGCAGAGGTCCGGGTCGATACTCGAGATCAGCGGCTCCACCTGTACCTCGCCACGGGAGGCAAGGGCCAGCGCCTCGGCGGCTGCCCCCTTGGCCTGGGCGACCGTGTCGGGGATGTCCTTGGGCCCCTGACAGGTGCCGGCGAGAAACACCCCCGACGTCGGAGTGGAGACGGGCTCGAGCTTGGGGTGCTCCTCGAGGAAGAACCGATCGGCGCCCGTGTTGATGCCGAACAGCCGCGCCACCTGGTCGGCGTCCGCGCGCGGCTCCATGGCGGTGCAGAGGATCACCATCTCGACCGGAACCCGGAGGACCTGACCGCTCAGGGTGTCCTCGGCCACCACCACCAGCTTGCCCTCCTCGTCGGCGCTCTGCGCCTGGTCCGTCACCTGGCTGGCCTTGCCCCGGATCATGCGTACACCCTCGCGCTGCACGCGCTGGAGGAACTCCTCGTAGCCCTTCCCGAAGCAGCGCAGGTCGATGTAGAAGTTGAAGACCTGTGTGTCCTCGCCGCACTTGTCCTTCAGCAGGTGGGCGTACTTGAGGGCGTACATGCAGCAGGTGCGCGAGCAGTACTCGTGGTAGTTGACGTCTCGACTGCCGACGCAGTGCAGGATTGCCACACTCTTCGGCTCCCTGGTGAACTCCAGGCGGTTCTCCGCATCGCGCAACAGCAGCTTGCCGCCGGTGGGACCGGTGGCGTTGGAGAGACGTTCGAACTCGAGGTTGGTGAAGACGTTGGGGTATCTGCCGTACCCGTACTGCACCATCGGGGTGGGATCGAGTGCGTCGAATCCCGTGGCCACGATGATCGAGCCCACATCGATCTCCTCCACCTGGTCCTGCATTCCGTGGTCGATGGCCCCGGCCTCGCAGGCCTCCACGCAGAGCATGCACTCGCAGCAGCCGCCACAGGCCAGACAGCGGGCTGCCTCGCGGCGCGCCTCCTCCTCGCCAAGACCCAGCTCCACCTCCCGGTAGTCACCGCGTCTTTCGTCGGCGGTGAGCTCGGGCATCTCGGCTCGAGGCTCGGACCTGGCGTGCGCGGGTATCGGAGCCCAGTGGCTTCCGGACGGGCGGGGCGGGCGACCTTCGATCAGGTCTTCGCCGCGCAGAAGCCGGTCGATCGAGATGGCGGCCTCCCGTCCCGCCGCCACGGCCCCGATGGCGATGGAAGGTCCGGTGTAGAGATCGCCGCCGGCGAAGAGCCGCGCGTGGCTGGTCTGGTAGGTCAGCGGGTCCACCTCCACGCCGCCCCAGCGCGTCCGCACCAGGTCATCCATTCCGGCCAGGACACTCGTGTCGGCCTGCTGGCCGATGGCCGCGATCAACATGTCGCAGTCGATCTCGAACTCCGAGCCCTCGATGGGCACGGGGCGGCGCCGGCCCGAGTCGTCCGGCTCACCGAGCTTCATGCGAATGCAGCGAAGGCCGACCACCCTGCCGTCCCTGGCGAGCACCGACTCCGGTGCGGTGAGCAAGTCGATTGCGATGCCTTCGTCCTCGGCAGCCGTCACCTCGGAGACCTCGGCTGGCATTTCCGCGCGGCTGCGGCGGTAGAGGATGCGAACCTCCAGGGCCCCCTGCCGAAGCGCTGTCCGGGCTGCGTCGATGGCCACGTCCCCGCCCCCCACGACCACCACCCTCTTGCCCGTCTCCGCGGGCTCACGCAGATTGATCCGGCGCAGGTAGTCGACGCCGTGCTCGACGCCTTCCGCGTCCTCACCCTCGATGCCCAGCTTTCGGCTTCGATGGGTTCCGGTCGCGAGGTAGACCGCCTGGTATCCCTCCTCGAAGAGGCCGGGCAGCGTGCGCTCGCCTCCGATCGGGGTGTCGAGCTGGATCTCGACTCCGCTTCGCTCGATGTAGGCGATCTCCCGCTCGAGGATCTCGGGCGGGAGCCGGTAGTCCGGTATCCCGACGCGGAGCATCCCTCCCGCCACCGGGGCGGCGTCGAATACGGAGACCGGATAGCCCTCGCGTGCCAGGAAGTACGCTGCGGTCAGACCCGCCGGCCCCGAGCCGATCACGGCCACCGGCTCCCTCTTCCGCTCGAGCTCGTGCTTCGGCAGGGGCAGCTCGTCCCAGTCGATCTGGTCGGCAGCGAACCGCTTCAGCTGGCGAATGGCCAGCGGCGAATCCAGCTCGGATCGGCGGCAGACCTCTTCACACGGCGCCGGGCAGATGCGCCCGAGCGTTCCCGGGAACGGCACCTTTTCCATGATCAGCTCGGTCGCTTCCCGGTAGCGTCCCGCCTTGACCAGCATCAGGTAGCCCTGCACGTTCACGCCCGCTGGACACGCCTGTACGCACGGAGCGCGGTCGAGCTTGTCGATGCAGAACGTGGTCGGTACGGCCTGGGGAAAGGGCCGGTAGATCGCCTTTCGCAGCTGTGTGCCGACGTCCCATTCGTTCGGAACCTCGACCGGACAAACCTTCGCGCACTCCCCACACCCCGTGCACCTGTCCTCAACGAAGCGAGACTTCTGGCGGACCTTGACCTTGAAGTTCCCGACGAAGCCGCTGACCTCTTCGACCTCGCTGTAGGAGAGGAGCTCGATGTTGGGATTCTGGCTGACTGCCACCATCTTCGGTGTCCCGATGCAGGCCGCACAGTCCAGCGTCGGAAAGGTCTTGTCGTACTGGAGCATGTGCCCGCCGATCGTGGGCGACCGCTCCACCAGGTAGGCCTTGAATCCGGCCTTGGCGACGTCGAGCGCCGCCTGCATTCCGGCGATCCCGCCGCCCACGATCAGCGTGCTGGTATTGGCTTCGAAGCGCGCCGGGTGTAGATCCTGTTGGAGGGGAACGCGCATCACACCGGCCCGGGCCAGCAGCTTGGCCTTCTCGGTGGCCTCGTCCTCGTCCTCAGTCACCCAGGAGACGTGTTCGCGCACGCACACCATGTGGAAGGCCCGGTAGGGGTTGAGACCGGCCCGCTCGCAGGCATTGCGGAAGGTCACCTCGTGCATGCGCGGTGAGCAGGAGGCCACCACCACGCGGGTGAGCGCATGGTCCCGGACGTCGTTCTCGATCAACTCCTGCCCCGGGTCGGAGCACATGAACAGGTAGTCTCGAGACACGACCACGTTCGGCAGCGTACGGACGTACTCGGCCACCTCCTCCACACGCACCCGAAAGGAGATGTTGATCCCGCAGTGGCAGATGTAGAACCCGATTCGCTCAGCCATTGCCGATCCTTTCGCCAGCCACCGACTCCGCGGTCATCTGAGCTTCGTCTCCCACGCCGACCGACTCCGCGAGCAGCTCGGCCACGTCCCGCACGGCGATATTCTCCCCGGCGCCGAGCACGTTCACGGCGTCCTCCAGCATGAGGGTGCAATAAGGGCAGGCGGTGGCGATCACGTCTGCGCCGGTTTCGAGCGCCTCGCGCACGCGAAGGACCGCGAAGCGCTCTTCGACTGGATACTCGCTCCAGGCCCCACCTCCCCCACCGCCGCAGCACAAGCTGTTCTCGCGCGAGCGGGGCATCTCCACGAGCTTCAGGCCCGGAATGCTCCGGAGCACTCTACGAGGCGCCTCGTAGATTCCGTTGTGCCGCCCCAGGTAGCAGGGGTCGTGGAAGGTCACGGTGCGATCGACGCTACGGATGGGACTCAGTCTGCTGCCAGCGATCAGATCCTCGAGAACTTCGGTGTAGTGCTGACTGGAAACGGCCCCACCCAGATCGCGATAGTCCTTCGTGAAGGCGTTCAGGCAATGTGGCGAGGCGACCACGGCCCGCCGCACGCCGAGTTCCTGGAAGAGCTCGATGTTCGACCGGGCCAGCTCCGCGAATACGTCATCCGCGCCGAGCTTGCGGGCCTGGTCGCCGCAACAGCTCTCCCGCGTGTCGAGCACGCCAAAGGAGAACCCGGCCTTCTGGAGCAGGCGGATCAGGGCCCGCCCGACCTTCTTGTTGCGCGGGTCGTATGCGAGGGTGCAGCAGGTGAAGAAGCAATACTCGTGATCGGGCGAGAAGCTCGGAACCTCGAGGCCCATCGCCCACTGCGTTCGCTCTTCGCGCTTTCCATTCCACGGGTTGCCGTCGCTCCGCAGGCTGCTCAGGGGTCCACGAATGCCCTCGGGGGTCGTCCCCTGTTCGACCATGAGCGCCCGCACCGCCCTCAGCACCTCGATCAATTCGACCCCGCGCGGGCAGCGCGACACGCATGTGTTGCAGGTCACGCACCTCCAGACTGCCTCCTCGGCGCCTTCGAAGCCCAGGGACACCTGGCGCAGGATCTGGCGCGGGCTGTAGGCATTCACCAGGCCCCACGGGCACACGCTGGTACAGGTCCCGCACTGCATGCAGGCGTGGAGCGTCTCGCCCCCGTACTCGGCTACGACGTCCGCGATCTCGGTGACTGGATTGACGGCCTGCACTTCTAGCTCTCCCCGCCCGACGCGTGGCGTGCACCGGCGCCGATGGACTGCGGCCGTGCCTGGCCATCGAGCCATCGGAGATGCCGGCTAGTGGATGCGTTTTCGGGGCGGCCCCCAGACCTTGTAGTACTCACAGCTCGTGCACTCCCGAAACAGGCACTCCGGCAACCGGATCGCGCTGCGGAGCTCGTAACAGTTCTCTGCTCCCGACCGACGGACCAGACAGCCCTCACAGGCGGACGGTTCCTCACCTGGCTGGCAGTGAAACTCCCAGCAATAGGGCCGGATCCCTTTCTCTTCTTCCAGCAGGTCGGTGCGCATCTGGTTCGCGCGCATGAAATCCCGCAGATCACCCAGACGGATCCGGTATTGGCCACCGGCCGTCCTCTGTGCGCGGAGCCTCCTGCCGTGGATCCAGTTGACGATGGTGTAGGAGGTGACGTAGCAGTAGCGCGCGGCCTGGCCCGTGGAGAGCGCCAGGTCTCTCTGCTGACCCTTCTTCTCCGAGGGACTGCGGCGTCCAATTGCGCGACTGTTCTTTTCACTCTCACGCCTTTCACCGTCTTCCATGTTTTCTGTCGTTGCACGAAGCGGGCCAGCTTCCGAAGCTGCTGGCGTCTGCCAGCCGGCCGCGCCTGTCCGGACTGCCGGGAAGAGGCGTTCGACCCGCAAATAGAAGAGCAGCGGCGCGTGGTTGCCGGCGCAGGCGCTCGCCTTGGAACCGAAGCGGCGGGCGAAGCGAAGCACGAGAGAACCCGGCGAGGCCCGATGCAACGCGCAACAGTGATGCGATATACTGTTGCATATCGCATCGATTCTTGTTAGAATCGGATTCGTTGCCTCGGAGCAGAGCGACCCATGCCGACCCGCTCCTACAAGAACCTGGACCAGCGCTACTTCTCGTTGATCCTCGACTCCGTCTCGCAGGGCATCTTCACGGTCAATGCCCGGGGAGAGATCACCACCTTCAACCGCGCTGCGCAGCGCATTACCGGGCACCGCGAGCGGAAGGTGCTCGGGAAGGCCTGCAGCAGCGTCTTCAAGACGGACCTCTGCGACAGCATCTGTCCGCTGCGGCAGAGCATCCGCGGCAGGAAGCGGATTCAGGGCCGCCGGGCCGTGGTCCACGCCAAGGACGGACGCGCGATTCCGATATCGATCTCCACCTATCCGCTCGAGACCCGGACTGGGAACCTGCTCGGCGGCGTAGAGGTGTTCGAGGATCTCGAACCACTGCTGGCACTGGAGCGCAAGCTCGACGACAGGTACCGCTTTGACGACATCATCTCCAAGAACCCTGAGATGGAGCGGATCTTCGCCCTCCTGCCGCTGGTGGCCGAGAGCAACAGCACCGCGCTGATCCTGGGCGAGAGCGGCACGGGCAAGGAGCTGGTGGCGAAGGCCATCCACAACCACAGCCCTCGCGCCAAGCGCCCGTTCGTGGCGATCAGCAGCGCGGCCATGCCGGAGGCGCTGCTCGAATCGGAGCTGTTCGGCTACAAGAAGGGGGCCTTCACCGACGCCAAGCGGGACAAGCCCGGGCGGATCGCCCAGGCCGAGGGCGGCACGCTCTTCCTGGACGAGATCGCCGACCTGGCCAGGCCGCTACAGGTGAAGCTGCTGCGCTTCCTTCAGGAGCGCGTCTACGAGCCCCTCGGTGCGACCGAGTCGGTGCGCGCCGACGTTCGGGTGATCTCGGCGACCAACCGCGATCTGTCGGAGATGGTCCGGCAGGGCGAGTTCCGAGAGGATCTCTACTTCCGATTGAACGTGGTCGAGATCGAGCTCCCTCCCCTCCGCGAGCGCTCGGAGGACATCCCTCTCCTGACCCAGCACTTCATCCGGCGCTTTCGCACCGCCGGGCGGCGCCCGATCGAGGGCATCGAGGACGACGCCCTGGCGCTGCTGGCGCACTATCCCTTCCCCGGCAACGTCCGAGAGCTGGAGAACATCGTCGAGCGGGCCTTCGTGGTGTGTCAGAGGAACCTGATCGACACCCGTAGCCTGCCCGACTACGTCCAGCAGCACCGCCCGGAAGGCAGAGTGGGAGCGGGAGGCGGCGACGTTCTCAAGAGCACGGAGGCCAAGCTGATCTCGAGGACGCTCGAGAAGCACGGCGGCAACCGCACCCGGGCAGCGGAGGAGCTCGGCATCCACCGCGTCACCCTGTTTCGCAAGATGAAGCGGTACGGACTGAGCTAGATCGGCGTGGCCGGGTCAACGAATTCGACCCGATTCCTATTTCAGCAGTCGCTGCGCGGCGATGTGGATGGGATCCCAGGCGCCCGAGAAGGGAGGCGCGTAGGCCAGGTCCAGGTAGGCCAGTTCCTCCAGCGAGAGGCCCCCGGTCAGGGCCGTCGCCAGGGCGTTGATCCTCGAGACCACACCCCCGCCCCCCACACCCTGCGCACCGAGAAGCCGGCCAGTCGAGGCGTCCGCAACCAGCCGAAGCCGAAGCTCGCTGGCGCCGGGATAGGCGTGCGCTCTCGAAACGCCTTTGATCGTCGCCGAGACCGGTTCGAATCCCGCCTCCCGGGCCTCTTCCTCGATCAGGCCGGTGCTGGCCACCTCGAGGCCGAAGACCTTGAAGCAGATAGATCCCACGATCCCCGGGAAGGACAGGCGCTGGCCGCCGATGTTGGCGCCAGCGATCCGGCCCTGCTTGTTGGCGATGTCGCCGAGCGGTGCATACACGGGTCTGCCGCTGATCCGGTGATGGGACTCGCAGCAGTCCCCCGCCGCGTAGATGCCCGGAACGCTGGTCTGCATGTGCGCGTCGACCGCGATCGCGCCGGTGGGTCCCACGGCCAGGCCCGCCTCGGAGGCGAGGGCCACCGAGGGCACCACGCCGATGGCGAGCAGGACGAGATCGGTCTCGAGAGGCCCGCCCTCCGGTGTGAACGACGAATCCCCGGCCGGGCGCAACCTCGAATGCCTCGGGGTTCGCGTTCCCCATGAACCTGACGCCGTTGTCTTCGATCTCTGCCAGGACCTGCTGGGCGAACTCGCTCCCCAGCCGATGCATCGGGAGCTCGCCCCGATAGACGAGCGTGGTCTCCAGGTCCAGACGCCGAAACGCTTCGCACATCTCCAGCGCGACGAGCCCGGCGCCCACCACCACCGCGCTCCTGGCCTGGCGCTCCTGGATGAAACGCTTGATGCGAATGGCGTCGCTCACGTTGCGCAAGCAGAGGATTCCCTCGAGGTCCTCTCCGGGGACCCCGAGACACCGGCAGCCCGCACCCGTCGCCATCACCAGCTGGTCGAAGGGTATCGACTCCCCGTCAAGGAGCTCCACCGTCCTGGGATCGGTCCGGACGGCGGCCGCCCGGGTGTGGAGCCTCACCTCGATGCCCGACTTCGCGAAGGCCTCGGGAGTTCGGGCGATCAGCTTGCTCTGGTCCTTGATTACATCGCCGATGTAATAGGGCGCAGGTCAGGTCGCGAAGGAGACGTGCTCACCCGCCTCCAGGATCGTGACCTCCAGATCCGGATTCAGACGCTTCGCCTTGGCCGCGGCGCTCGGTCCCCCGGCACCTCCACCCACCACCACCAATCTCTCGCTCATGCCGAATCTCCTGGCAGCCCGGACAGACGCCCGATGCTCTCCTGCTCACCGACCCCAGACGTGTTCAAGCGCCGCCTACCGCGCTCAGTCAGGGCGAGTTCGAGGAGAATGTCCCCGACTCGCCAGACTGGTGCCACCCGCTCAGCGAGGGGGATCCTTCACGATCAGCACCGAGCACGGCGCCTCGCGCAGGGTGCGCTCGGCGACGCTGCCCAGCAGCACGTGCTTGAGACCCGTGTGGCCCCGCGTTCCCATGATGATGAGGTCCGCCTCGATCTTCTCCGCCACGTCGATGATCGCCGACGCAGCCGGTGCCTCGCGCAGATGGGATGTCGCCGTCATGCCCGGAGCGGCGAGCTTCTGGACCAGCGTCTCGAGCTTGCAGGCCGCCGAGCGCCGGGCCTGATCGAGGAAGGCGGTCGGAATGGCGACCTCGTACGGGTTCATCACGGGGATCCGGGTGTCCAGCGCGTGTACGAGGTGGAGTTCCGCGCCGAGCTGCTCCGCGAACTCGACGGCCGCATCGAGAGCCAGATCTCCCTGCTCGGAGAAATCGACTGCGACGAGAATCTCGTGGATGGTCCTCATTGGGATTTCACCTCCTGGACGACGAGGGAGCAAGGCCCGTGCCGGATCGGAAAACCAATGATGACAGGAGCTTGGAAACTCACGCCTGGCGAGGCCCGGTGCCTCTGAGACGAGATGTTTCATGCGTGAAGCAAAGCGGCTCGCTATGTTTCAAGATGTCTGGGGCCGCAAACCCAGGCGCTCCACACAGCGCCGATTGACAGGGACCCGCGCCATGAGCCACAGCCCCGAAGACCTCTATCCCCTGATTCTCGAGAGCATCAGCGAAGGGGTGTTCACGGTGGACTCGGAGTTCCGGATCACCTCCTTCAACGCCGAGGCCGAGGTGATCACGGGCTTCTCCCGGGAGCAGGCGCTGGGGCACAAGTGCTACGAGGTGCTGCGGGCCAGCATCTGCCAGCGGGGATGCGCGCTGCGCAAGAGCCTCGAGACGGGTGAGACGCAGCGGAACGTGCGCGTGACCGTGCTGAACCCGGATATGGAGGAGATCCCCATCTGCGTCTCCAGCGCGGTGCTGCGCGACCGCGAAGGGCAGATGATCGGCGGTGTCGAGGTCTTCCGCGACATCTCCGAGATCGAAGCGCTGCGGAGCGAGCTTTCGGGGCGCCGCGCCCTGGGAGACATGATCGGCGTGAGCCCGGCGATGCGGGACATCTTCCGGCTGATTCCCGACGTGGCGCCGACCGACGCATCGGTGCTGATCGAGGGGCCCAGCGGTACTGGGAAGGAGCTGGTCGCCCGCGCCATCCACGACCAGTCTCCGAGGAAGGAGCGCGCCTTCGTCTGCGTGAACTGCGGCGCACTGCCGGACACGCTGCTCGAGTCGGAGCTCTTCGGCTACGTGCGGGGGGCGTTCACCGGCGCCCACGCGAACAAGCCGGGGCGCTTCCAGCAGGCGGACGGCGGCACCCTGTTTCTCGACGAGGTGGGCGAGCTCTCTCCCGCCTTCCAGGTCAGGCTGCTGCGCGCATTGCAGGAGGGAGAGGTCCAGCCGCTTGGAAGCACGGAGACCGCGCGAGTCGACGTGCGCATCGTCGCCGCCACGAACCGCGACCTGCACCGCCTGCTCGAGGAGGAGAAGCTCCGCGAGGACCTCTACTACCGCCTGTGTGTGATCCCGATCCGGATTCCGCCGTTGCGCGAGCGCCGCGAAGACATCATCCCGCTCGTGGATCACTACCTGGTCACGCCTGGCCGTGCGAACGGGCAAGGAGATCCACGAGATCTCTCCCGCCGCGCTCACCGCCCTCTACGACTACGACTACCCCGGCAACGTGCGGGAGCTGACGAACATCCTGGAGCGCGCCTTCGTCCTCTGTCACCAGGATCAGATCGACCTCGTCCACCTGCCTCCGGAGCTGGTGGCCGCAGGGGACAGGGAGACAGGAGAACGGGAGGGAGTTCGTCAGGAGGTGCAGCCAACCTCCTCCGAAGCAGACGCCGAGATCACACCCCACTTGGCTGACGAGAGGCCGGGTGAGGACCCGATGCCGGCCGACTGGCCCGCGCGGCTCAAGCCTTCCGAACGCAGGCTGCTGTCGTCAGCAGAGGGCCGGACCGATCCGGCTCGGCTGCGGCCCGAGGTCCGGGGACTGCTCGCCGCGCTGGATGCCCACCAGTGGCGCCGTGACGAGACGGCGAAGGCGCTGGGCATCAGCCGCAGCACCCTCTGGCGACGAATGAAGGAGTACGGGCTGGCCTAGCCGGCCCTCTTTCGCGAGGTCCGATGAAGCTCCACCTGGATTGTGTCCCCTGCTTCGTTCGTCAGACACTGGACGCAGCGAGGGCCCTGGAGCTGGACGACACGGCTGCACGCACCCTCCTGGCGCAAACGCTCGAGCTGCTGGCGAAGCTCGACTGGGATGATCCGCCTCCCGTGATCGGTCGAGAGATCCACCGGGCGATTCGCGAGCTGACGGGAGATCCGGATCCGTATCTTCAAAGGAAGATCTCCGATACGCAGATCGCACTCGAGCTGCTGCCGGGGATCGAAGAGCTCGTCGCCAGCTCGGAGAGCCCGTTCCTCACGGCCGTGCTTTTCTCGATCGCCGGGAACGCGATCGACCTCGGGGCCAAGAGCGCGCTGGACGCCAACGTCGAGGCGGCATTTCACGATGCCCTGGCCAGATCCGTGGACCGGGAAGCCGTCGGCCGGCTCGAGAGGGCGGCCCGGGACGCGGGAGACGTGCTCTTCCTGACCGACAATGCCGGAGAGATCGTCTTCGACAGACCCCTGCTGGACGAGATCGGCCGGGAGAAGCTGACGGTAGCGGTTCGGGGCGGGCCGGCGATCAACGACGCCACGCTCGACGACGCGAGGCGTTCGGGAATCACCGAACGCTTTCGCGTGCTCTCCAATGGATCGGACGCACCCGGCACCTGGCTTCCCGACTGCTCGCCCGCCTTCGTCGATCGCTTCGATAAGGCGGACCTGGTGGTCGCCAAGGGTCAGGGCAACTTCGAGAGCCTGAGCGATTGCCCGAGGAGTGTGTTCTTCCTGTTTCTGACCAAGTGCGCAGCAGTATCGGCGAGGCTCGGAATCCCGCCGGGCCAATACGTGATCCGGGAGATCTGACCCGCGTCCACTCCGCGCAAGCGATGGCCGGCACCGGAAGGCCGGGATTCCCTGGTATACTACGCGCCCGCCCGCACCTCCATGGCCGGGCCATGCTGGTCGGAGGAGCATCCTCACAGCAGCCGCTGCGCCGAAACCGAGCCATGAAAGCCAGGAACGGAAAACTGCACCAGCCCGACACCCGCCGAGCCACCGACCTGGTCATGCGGTTGATGGCGATTCCCGGCCGCAGCGGCGAGGAGGCGGAGGTTGCCGGCTTCATCGAGGACCGGCTCCGCGCGGCGGGAGCACCCCCTTCGGCGATCCGTCGAGATTCCGCGCACCTCCGCACGCCGCAGCGCGGAAACACCGGAAATCTGGCCCTCAGGCTGCCGGGAACGCTCCGCGCACCGCGGCGAATGCTCTCGGCTCACATGGACACCGTCCCCCTCTGTGTCGGCGCCCGGCCGGTCCGCCGCGGCAAACAGGTCCGGTCCGCCGATCCCACGACTGCGCTCGGGGGTGACGATCGCGCCGGTGTGGCGGTGGTCCTGAATACGGCCATCGAGATCCTGACGCGCGAGTTGCCCCACCCCCCGCTCACCTTCTGCTGGTTCGTCCAGGAGGAGGTGGGACTGCACGGCTCGCGGAGGGTCAACAAGAGCATGCTCGGCAAGCCGCGTTTCGCGTTCAACTGGGACGGCGGCTCCCCCTACAAGCTGACGCTGGGCGCCACCGGATGCTACCGGATCGCCATCGAGATCGAGGGCCTGGCAGCACACGCCGGTGGGGCGCCCGAGACGGGGGTCAGCGCGATTGCGATTGCGGCGCTGGCCATCGCCGATCTGGAGCGCGGCGGCTGGCACGGACTGATCCGCAAGGGAAAGAAGACCGGGACGAGCAACGTCGGCACCATCCAGGGTGGCGACGCGACCAACGTGATCACCGATCGCGTCGTGATCCGCGCGGAGGCCCGCAGTCACGACCCCGCCTTCCGCAAGCGAATCGTGCGCGAGATCGAGCGCGCCTTCTCGCGCGCAGCCCGACAGGTGGAAAGCAGCTCCGGTGCGCGAGGGCGAGTGAAGGTGGAGAGCCGGCTCGACTACGAGTCCTTCCAGCTCGCGAAGGACGATCCCTGCGTCCTGATGGCCGAGCAGGCAATCCGCTGCTTCGGAGAGAGGCCGGAGCGTGCGATCGCGAACGGGGGGATCGACGCCAACTGGACCAACCGCCACGGAATCCCCACGGTGAGTCTCGGCTGCGGCCAACTCGCCCCCCACACCGTCCGCGAGACCCTGGACCTCGAGAGATTCCGCGAGGCGTGCCGCATCGCGCTCTGCCTGGCGACGGCCTCCGAATCGTGAGTGGGATTCTCGCCATCGACGTCGGCGCCGGGACCATGGACGTGCTCCACTTCGACGTCGAGCGCGGCGAGCACTTCAAGGCCGTCGTCCGCTCGCCCGTGGCCGCTCTGGCCCTCGAGGTCGAGGCTGCTGCCGGAGACCTCCTGATCCTCGGCCGTGAGATGGGCGGCGGTGCCGTCTCCAAGGCGGTGAAGGACCGGGCGCGGAATACCGATGTCGCCATGTCGCTCTCGGCATCCCGCACCATCCATCACGACGTGGAACGGGTTCGCTCCGCGGGCATCCGGGTGCTCGAAGACGACGAAGCCGAAGCGATGGCTCGCGAGGAGAGGCACACCGTGATCGAGTTCACGGATCTCCCACTGAGCCGCCTGCGAGATATCGTGGACGGCTTCGGCGTCCCTTTCTCCTTCGATGTCGTCGGCGTCTGCGCTCAGGACCACGGCGTGCCGCCAGGCGGCGGCTCCCACCTCGACCACCGTCACCACCACTTTCGGAGAGCCCTCGAAGCCCGGCCCTTTCCCCACACCCTGCTCCACCGCGCCGACGAAATTCCGCCTGACATGACTCGCCTTCAGGCGATGGGCCGAGCTGCCGAATCACTTCCCTGCGGCGAGGTCTACCTGATGGACAGCGGAATGGCCGCCATCCTCGGCGCCTCCATGGATCCCCGGGTGAAGGACAAGGAGAACGCCCTGGTGCTGGACATCGCCACCTCCCACACGGTGGGTGCAGCCCTGCAGGGCGAGGAGCTGGCCGGCTTCTTCGAGTACCACACCCGGGACATCACCCGCGAACGCCTGGAGGCCCTGCTGGTCGACCTCGCGAACGGGGCTCTCAGCCACGAGGGGATCCTCCGCGAGGGCGGACACGGCGCCTACACGCGGGCTTCATTCGGCTTCGAGAATGCGGAGGTCATCCTCGCGACCGGTCCGAAGCGCGCGCTTCTCGAGCGCTCTCGCCTCCCCATCGAGCTCGGCGCACCGCTAGGCGACAACATGATGACCGGAGCGGTCGGCCTGCTGGAGGCCATCCGGAGGAGGAAGAGGTGGACGCCCTTCCCGCTCCTCTAGAGGCCAGCGACGCGGATTCGGGGCGTGAAGACCGCCATCCGCTGAAGTGGTACATTCCCCATCCTCGTACTGGACGAGAGACATCGTGGCGAACAATGGACCAAAGCTGACTACGGGGCTCCCGTCTCTCGACCGCGTCCTGCGTGGGATGATCTCGGGAGACAACGTCGTCTGGCACGTCACCTCCATCGAGGACTACCTGCCATTCGTCGAACCCTACTGTGAGGCCGCCCGGGAATCGGGCATACGCCTGATCTACTTCCGCTTCGCCAAGCACCAGCCCCTGGTCGAGGACTCCCAGGGCGTGGACGTCCACCCCCTCAAGCTCGGTCAAGGGTTCGAGCCCCAGGTGAGCGAGATCCACGGCGTGATCGAAGAAGCCGGACCCGGCACCTACTACCTCTTCGACTGCCTGTCGGACCTCGCCGTGGACTGGTCGAGCGATCGGATGCTGGGCAACTTCTTCATGCTGATCTGCCCGTACATCCTGCACCACGGCGGCCTGGCCTACTTCTCTCTCCTCCGGGACGTCCATTCCTTCCATACCACCCGCCCGGTCGCCAACACCGCCCAGATCCTGATCGACGTCTACCGCCACGAGAAGGCCCTGTACATCCGCCCGCGGAAGGTCGACCGCCGTCACTCGAGCACCATGTTCATGCTCCACGCCTGGGAGGACGACGAATTCCATCCCGTGACGGGGAGCGGCAAGAACACGCGCGTGCTTTCGCTGTCTTCCTGGAACCGACAGCGGAGCAGCAACAAGCGCCTCGGCGTCTGGAGCAGCGTATTCGTGCGAGCAGAACAAAGCCACGCTGCGCTCCAGAGAGGTGAAGAGCCGTGGGAAGACGTCGAGCTCCTCGCCGACCAGCTGTTGCGCATGCTGACCGGGAGCGGCGGACGCATCTATGAGCTGGCCCGGAAGCACCTCGGCCTCGACGACCTGCTGGAAGTCCGCCGCCGGATGATCGGCACCGGGCCCGTCGGGGGAAAGACGATCGGCATGCTTCTGGCCCACGCCATCCTGAAGAAGGCCGATCCCTCCTGGCAGGACGTCCTCGAGACCCACGACGGCTTCTACATCGGCGCGGACGTGTTCTACACCTATCTGGTGGAGAACGGTCTCTGGTGGATCAAGCAGAAGCAGAAGGATCCCGAGACCTACATGGATGGCCTGGAGCTCGCGCGCCATCAGATGCGAAGCGGGAGGTTCCCCGAGTACATCCTCGAGCAGTTCGCCGATCTGCTCGACTACTTCGGACCCTTCCCCATCGTCGTGCGCTCCAGCAGCCTGCTGGAGGACAGCTTCGACTGCGCCTACGCCGGCAAGGCGACCAGCGTGTTCTGCATGAACCACGGCTCTCTCGAGCAGCGGTTGGAGCAGTTCGTCTCCGCGGTGAAGGAGGTCTACTCCAGCGGAATGAGCGAGGATTCGCTCCGATACCGATTCGCCCATGGGCTGCTCGGCCACGACGAGCAGATGTCGATCCTGGTCCAGCGGGTCTCCGGAATGGCTCACGGCCGATGGTTCTTTCCGCACCTCTCCGGTGTCGGCCTGTCGTTCAACCCGTACGCGTGGAGCGACGAGATCGAACCGGAGGCCGGTGTACTCAGGCTGGTCTTCGGCCTGGGAACCCGGGCGGTCGACACCTCGACCGACGACTTCGCCCACGTGATCGCTCTCAACGCCCCCGAGCGGCAGCCGGGAAGCGGCCCCGACGCCGTGCGCCGCTACTCACAGCACAAGGTGGACTCGCTCGACCTGGAATCCCACGGGCACGTCTCCAGCGAGTTCATGGAGCTCGGCCCCGAGTGTCCCGATCTGCCCCTCGCGCTCTTCGCCAGTCGAGACCACGAGATGGAGCGAAGGGCGAAGGAGCGCGGCCTGAAGGACGTCTTCCCCTGGCTTCTCGACTTCGGCGGACTCGTCCGGGAAACGGACTTCGTTCAGCGGATGCGGCAGATGCTGGGCATCCTGGAGGACGCCTACGGGCACCCGGTGGACATCGAGTTCGCCGCCAACTTCCGCAGCGAAGAGCTGTATCGGATCACCCTCCTCCAATGCCGTCCCATGCGCGCCAAAACCGACGCGATTGCCGCCGAGCCCCCCGCCGAGATCTCCCCTCAGGATCGCGTCATCGACTCCCAGGGTCCGGTGGTGGGCTCCAGCCGGGACGTCTCGGTGAACCGGCTCGTCTACGTGGTGCCCTCCGAGTACAGCGCTCTGGTCCAGAACGATCGCTACGCCATCGCCAAGCTGATCGGGCGGCTCTCCGGAACCGGCACACCCGGGAGCGACGCCCACACGTTGATCATCGGCCCGGGACGCTGGGGCACGGCCGATCCCTTCCTGGGCGTGCCGATCTCGTTCTCCGAGATCAGCTCGGCATCCGCCGTCTGCGAGGTCGTGACCATGCGGGAGGGCCTCACCCCCGACGTCAGTCTCGGCACCCACTTCTTCAACGAGCTCGTCGAGACGGACATCCTGTACTTCGCCCTGTATCCCGACCGGGAGGGGGACTTCCTGAACCGGGATCTCCTCGAGGGCACCCCCAACAAGCTCACGGACCTGCTTCCCGACGTCGCCCGCTGGGCGCCCGTCGTGCGAGTACTCGATCCCGTCGACTGGGAGGAGGGGAAGACCCTCCGGCTCAATGCCAACGCTCCCAAGAGACGCGTGGTCTGCTACTGGCGATAGCCTCGGATAGGCCCTACTTCCAGACGATGTCGGCCGGGTCGCGGCTCAGGTGTCCCAGGCAGTCCTGCCAGCGGTAGAGGATCAGCTGGTCCATCAGCTCCGAGTCCAGGCCCCGCCGCTTCTTGTCCAGCTCCGTGCGAAGCACGTCCAGCGCACCGTGAACCGCCGGACCGAACAGCTCCTCCAGATACGAAGGCGGAATCCGGTCCCCGCCCTCGTCGAAGCTGCCGTCATCGCGAAGCGGTGCCGGCGCCAGCGGCGGCACGTAGAACACGTTCGCTCCCGTCTTCCACTCCGGGTGCAGCGGAAGCGCCACCTTCCACTTCTCCACCAGCTTGAACACCGGGCTGCCCGCATCGTCCTTGAAGCCCACGAACGCCGCGCGACCCGGACACTGACGCACGCAGGCCGGCGCCACTCCCTGCTCCAGACGCGGGAAGCAGCCGATGCAGTGCTGGCTCACCTTCGTCGAAGCGTTGAAGTAGATCTTCTTGTACGGACACGCCCGAGCACAGTCCTGGCTGCCCTGACAGACGTCCTCGTCGCGAAGAACCAGACCGTCCTCCTCGCGCTTGAACATCGCTCCGCTCGGGCAGGCCTCCACGCAGGCGGGCTGGTCACAGTGGTTGCACATCCGCGGCAGATAGAAGAAGTACGCGTTCGGGTACTCGCCCCCGCCCTCGTCCTCGTCCCAGTTCATCCCCCAGCTCTTGCTGCCCGCCGTCTTCTGCAGGTACACCTCGCGACCGCGGCCGCCTCGAAGCACCTCGTCGTAGTTGTAGTCCCAGCCACCGCCAAACTCCTCCGGCGTCGGAAGCTTCCCGAGCTGCATCTTGCCGTCGCCGTTGTAACCGCCGCCCATCTTCTCCCAGTCCTTCGGCGTACCCCGGCCCGGCTGCGTGTTCACCGTCATCCACCACTGGTGCTCCGCACCCTCCTCCTCGTGCGTCCACAGCACCTTGCACGCCACAGAGCAGGTCTGACAACCAATGCACTTGTTCAGATCAAACACCCACGACAGCTGCCGCTTCGACTCCGTGATCGTTGCCATCTGACTCGCTCCTCCCTGATCGCGATCCGACCGTGATCTCCAAGAACAAAGCCGAGGACGGCTCAGCCGACCTTTTCCACGTCCACCCGCACCGCGCGGTCCGCCGGAATCGGCTGCCAGGAGAACGTGCGGTACTTGAGGTGCCCGTAGTTGCCCACCATCCCCAGGTGCTTCACGTGACCCGACTCCAGGTCCGACTGGCTGTACCAGTCCTCGTGCATGTACGGCTCGAAGCCGTTGTACAGGATCACCTGCCCCGGACGCACCGAAGCCGAGAGCTTCGCCTGCACCAGGCAGTCGCCGTCGTTGCTCACCAGCCGCACCCGCTCGCCGTTCTCGACACCCAACTCCACCGCGTCCGCGTCGTTGAGGAAGACGAAGGGCTCCCCGCGGTGGGTGTTCTGGATCACGTTGTTGGTCATGTTCATCGAGTGGATGCTCCAGCGGTTGTGGCCGCTGGTCATCTGGAAGCGCCGCCCGGCGCCGCCCGCATTCGGCGGCTCCTTGTGGGTGGGGAGCTCTTCGCCGGCCTCCAGGAACCACTCGTGGTCGATGTAGTACTGCGCCCGCCGCACCAGTGTGTCGTAGGGAACCTTGTCCTCGGTGTGCCAGCGCAGCGGGTTGTGGACCTCGTCAGGGCGGATCGTCGATCCCTGCGAGATCCCATGCCCGACCATTCCCCAGTTCGTGAAGCGCACCTGCCCCTTCTCGCGAAGGGTCTCGAGCGTCGTTCCCTTGGGCAGGATGCCGTAGACCGCGTTGTCGGCAACGGCCTCCCTGAAGCGGCTCTCCTCGTCGCCCACCGCCCCGTCGAAGGTGGCGCGGGAGAGCAGGTTCTCCAGGTTGTGGACGTTTCCCTTGCGGTCCTTGTACTCCACGAGTCCGCGCTTGGCGGCCTGCTCCTCGATCGCCCCGATCATCCGGAGTCCGATCTCGACGTCGGGAAGCGACTCGCCGCTCGGCGGCGTGGCGTGGTCGCAGAGCACGTAGTTCAGGTGGTGCACCGAGGGCATGCTGTACCCGAGCTTCTCGTAGTGCTGGGCCGCGGGCAGGATGTAGTCGGAGTAGAGCCCGGTGGTGGTCATGCGGTAGTCACAGGAGACGATCATCGCGAGCTTCGGCCAGAGGTGCTCCAGCAGCAGCTTCTGCCCGCCGCGCTGGCGCCGCAGCATGTTGCCACCCGACTCGAAGAGCACGCGGGGCTCCACCTCCTCGTACGCCTTGGAGTAGATCGGGTCCCACCAGCCCTTGTCGACCGCCTCCTTCAGATACTCGCTGAAGCTGCGCTTCATCGACGGGTCGTTGTTCTCGGGATCGTCCCAGCGGCTCTGGTATCCGTAGTGGTGATACCAGAGAAAGGCCGGGGGCATGGTGTTCCCCAGGCCAGCGAGTTCGGGCGCCCCCTCCGCCACGCGGTTCTGGATCATCTCGGGCGTCATCGAGGGATCTTCGGCGGAGACCAGGCGCCGCATGGCGATGAGATCCGCGATCAGCTTCTGGGCCTCCTCCTGCCCCGGCCCCTGCTTGCGGCTGATGAAGGTGGTGCCGTCCATTCCCATCACCGCCCAGGAGCGGGTGCCGGTGCCCTTCTTGCCCCAGTTGGCGGTGAGACCCAGGAGCAGCGCCATCGCCCGCTCCATCAGGTCCCCGTGGTAGTACTTGCCCGAGTTCCAGCCGATGAAGATCTTCGTCTTCCGCGTCGCCACCTTGCGCGCCAGCTCGCGGATGTTCTCCGGATGGATCCCGCAGATCTCCCCCGCCCTCTCCGGCGTGTAGTCCTCCAGATGACGCCGCAGGCGGGCGAAGACCGGCTCCACCTCCACCGTGCTCCCATCCTTGAGCGTCGCGGGGTAGGTGCCCTCGAGCGCCGGGTCGAAGTCCAGCGTGGCCAGCGTGTGGCGCGGCGCTGCAGCGAGAACCCCCGCATGGGTGTCCCACCAGTAGAACTGATCCTCGCGCTCGCCTTCCACCACGTCGGAGCCGCGCAGAAAGCGCCCGTTGTCCTTGCGGACCAGCAGCGGGAGATCGGTCTGCTCCTGCACGAACTGCTTCTGGTAGAGCTCCGCGTCGACGATCACCTTGCACATCGCCAGGGCCAGCGCCGCGTCGGTTCCGATCCGCACGGGCAGGTGGTTGTCCGCGTGGATCGCCGAGGGGCTGTAGTCGGGGGCGATGGTGACCACCTCGCCGCCGTTGTATCGGGACTCGGCCACGTAGTGGTACCAGTGGATGTTGGTGTAGACCGGATTCGCGTGCCAGATCAGGGTGAGGTCCGCGAGGAACCAGTCGTCCATCGTCGATGTGGGGTTGAACAGGCCCCAGGTCAGATGCCAGCCGGGGCTGAAGTCCTGGAACTCCGCATTGCCATCGGTGGTCGGCAGTCCCAGGAACTGGGCGAGGAGCCGCGACCACACCGCCCCCACCTCCGGGGTCAGCAGCGTGATGACCGCCTCGGGGCCCTGTTCCTCGATCGCATCGAGCATGGCATCGGCGATGTCGGCGAGCGCTTCGTCCCAGGAGACCTCCTCGAACTGTCCCTTGCCGCGCTCGCCGACCCGCTTGAGCGGCTTGGTCACGCGATCGGGGGAGTAGTGGCAGTGGCTCCAGCAGGCTCCTTTCTGGCAGCCCATCGGGTTCATGTCGGGTACGCCGGGCTCGATCGGTGTGTGGACGCCGGACTGCTCTTCGCGGACGACCTTGCCGTTCTTGGTGTAGACCCGGAAGGAGCACCCGCCGGGATAGCAGTCGACGGAGTGGCTCCCGAAGGTGACGTCGTCCCAGGTCCACTTCTCGCGGTACCGGTCCGCCCAATCGCCTGACATGCTCCGAGCCGTCGCTCCCATCTGCGTCCTCCCGGCGGAATCCGCCATGATCGCCGTATAGGGTATTTACTCTAATTCTAGGTGTGGTACTCTACCCGTGGGGCGGTGTCAAGCCGTTTCTTCTGCGGGGAAGGCCGGTTGGGGAACCGCGAGCGGATCATCGAGGCGAGCCTCGAGCTGTTCAACGCGTGTGGCGTGCAGCGTGTGACCACGAACCGCATCGCCGCCCACATCTCGATCAGCTCGGGCAACCTCTACTACCACTTCCGGAACAAGGAGGAGATCGTCCGGGAGATCTTTCCCCGGATCGCCGACGCCGCGCGGAGCGCCATCCACTTCCCCGAGGAGGGCGAGCTCACGGCGGCACAGGTCGGCCGCTACCACCTGGCCGGAATCCGGAGCCTCTGGGAATACCGGTTCTTCTTCCGCGACCTGAGCGAGCTGGTCTCTCGGGACTCGGAACTCGCCGAGGACTACCGCGAGCTCCAGCGCTGGCTGATCGGGCGATTCGTCTCCCTGTTCCAGCGGCTGGTCTCCCAGGGGCAGATGCATCTCCGCGACTTCGGCGACGACATCGAGCGAATCGCCACCCTCGCCGTCATCCTCTGGACGAGCTGGGTGAACTTCGTCGTGACGTCGCGGCCGGAGCCCCACCTGGAGCCGGACGACCTCGCCGAGGGGGCCCTCCACGGCCTCCTGGCCTTCGCCCCCTACCTCACCGACCAGTTCGTGGCGGAGGTGCGGGCAGCCATCCGTTCCTGGGCCGAGCTGCACGACGGGGCGGACCTGACTGCGAAGTCCTCCGCCTAGAGGGTCTCCAGGATCTGAGCGTCGGCGTCGGATATGCCGTAGCTGACGCGATGCCCTGGTCGATGCTCGGCGACGTCGTGGACGAGGACGAGCTCACCTCCGGGGAGCGGCGCGAGGGAATCTACACCGGCTTCTTCACCTTCCTGCAAAAGCTCGGCGGCGCGGTGGGAGTCGCGACGGCCCTGCTCGTTCTGGATCTCTCGGGCTACCGGGAAGGGGTGGAGCAGACCGAGCTGACGCTGTGGACGATCCGCTCTCTCACCGCCGGCGCCCCGGCGGTCTTCGTGCTGCTCGCGGCCTGGGTCACACTCCGCTACCCGCTCAGCCGCGCGCGGCACGCCGAGATCCTGGCTGAGCTGCGGGTTCGCCGAAGACCTACACGGTCCTGAAACGAGATCCAGGTTGATGCTTCATCACGGTCGATCCACTGCAGCTCCCGATACGCCAGCTATTTCCTCGGCCGCTGACCCGCGTACGTATCCGCCTCACTGAAGTCAGCATCGACAGCCTCGGCAACCGTGACTACGCAGAAGGTGAGTGCCTCACATCCCGGCTCCAGGTGGCCCCCGAATGTGGCCTTTTCATTGGATACGGCAACGTGAGCATGCACACGCCCGTCGATGATGTACCCGTTGATGAGGTCCACATCAAATGGCGCAGCGTCTTTCCAGAAGATGTTGCCGGGCGGGAGGTTCGAGGTTTCCACCACGTGGAGATGGTATTTGCTGATTGATCCTATGCCATTCAGGATGATGCCAGTGCGGATCCCCGCTCTCTTCGCTCCCTCGGTGATGCCAGCAAGAAGATCCTCGCCTGATTCGATTTTGAGCACAACCGTCTTGCCGAGATCTGCGTTCATCACTTTCATTCCCCACCCCCCACGAGCTCATCGATCGCATTCAAGCCTGATCGCATGGTGTCGATATTGGCCTTTGCCGACGTGTAGATCCCCCGTGCCATTTCCTCGATCGTGAGCTGTGACACCGTGTATCTGTTGTGTTTCGTGGCTTCATCGACCTGATCGATCCATTCAGCTGGTATGCCCTCCACGCCAACCAAGGCGCCGGCAAGTCCGGCAGCGACGGAGGCCAGGCAGTCGGTATCCCTGCCGAAGTTCACGGCCGAAATCAGCGTTTCTCGCACATCGCCATCGCAGAACCAGAACACTGCAAAGCCCTTTGATGTCACTTCATACGCACGGCTCATGGCGTACGGGAGGCCTTGTCCCATGTAGATCTTGCCGAACTCTGACACCAATTCCTCATAGTCCGTGCATTTGGCAGCGAGTTCCACCGCCCGCAGAATCTCGTCACGGGCGGCTTCAACGATGTACGCGGTTGCCTGCTCGACGACCGAATCCCGAGAGGCTCGCGGCTTCATGGCCTCTGCTATGCCTGCGGAGACGGCCGCTGCCCAATCGATACCTATCGAATACGCTGGAAATACCTGCCCGTAAAGCGATGCAGAATCATCTTTCCATAGGATTCCGCGTCCACTCGGCGGCTGATAGAGCTTTGCACAATCCAGTGCATCCATCGCCGCGTCGTACGGGAAACACGCATTGACCATGCCAATGGGATGGCACGCCCGGTTGAAGCCCATCCTGCCAACATGAGCGTCGTGCCGACCGGCGTCTTCGGGAGAGATACCTGCCTTTATCAGGCGGTAATGGATTTCATCCTGTTGTCCTGCAAACTTTCCAAAGCTGTCCTCTTTGACGTAGTTCAGCCATGACTTTGCCAGATCTCTTGCGTTGATCCGGCCGCCTTTATCCATGATGGCAAGGGCCATGAGCTTCTGCCGTTCCACACCATCCTCTGTGGTACCTGGCGGGAAAGGACCGTTCTCATCTCCGTAGGGATACTCGACCATCCGGTCGAGGACACCATGCCTTTCCGCAATCGTCTCGTGGGTCATGGCCTCCACGGGCCCCCCTAGGGCGGACCCGACCTGTGAGCCGGCCAAGCAGCCATACATCTTCTCGAACAACGTCGGCACGTTCACACCTCCTGCATCACTCCGCCCGTTGGGGGCTCGCATTGCACCCGCGCTGCACTCGCGCGCAACAGTTGGAGCACACTGACAGCGAGTCCTCGACCATTCTCTCGTCTTCGCGCCCAGCAGGTCCTCTTCTCAGATGACGCCGCGGGTCCGAAGCGCCTCGCGCTCCTCTTCCGACACACCGAGCGCGGCGAACACCTCGTCGTTGTGCTCACCCAGGTGCGGAGCGCGCCGCTGCAGCGCCCACGGGCTCTTCTCGAACCGGTACGGCGCGCCCGGGTAGCGGAAGCTCCGTCCCAGATCCTCGTGCTCGAGCTCCTGCTGGAAGCCCCGCGCCACGAAGTGCTCGTCCTCGAAGGCTTCTTCGGGCGCGTAGATGACACCCGCAGCCATCCCGGCCCGCTGCGCACCGCGGAAGTACTCGACCGAGGTCAGACGGGTGGCGAGGAGAGTCATCGCGTCGCGGGCCGCACTGAAGATGACCCGGACCTCGTCGTCCTCGAAGAGCTTCGAGAGATCGAGGTGGTCGCGTTTCGCGCCCATCTCGAGGAAGATGGCCTCGGGCAGCTCCTCCTTGAGACCGGCCTCCTCGAGCCAGCGGAGGAGCCTGCCAATCTCGTGTGGCTTGCGCGGCAGCGCACCGGAGCAGACGTGCTTGCCGTCCGCGCAGCGGACCTGCGTCGGCTGCGTGGCGTGCTCCATCGCGTGGCGCCCCGTCTGCCGCTGCACGGTGGTCTGCTGCACGAGCCAGTGGTAGCTCGCCATCTCCGTGGTGACGTTGGCGGCCGCGTGCTGGCTCACGTCGATGAACTGCCCCCTTCCCGAGGCGTGGCGGTGGAGCAGGGCCGTGAGAATGGCCATGACCGCGTAGTGGGAGACGATATTGTGGCTCTGGAAGCCTCCACCGCGAATCGGCGGCAGGCTGTGGTCGTCATAGCCGCAGCTCCAGACGGGCCCGCCCCCGGCGAGCAGGGTGAGGTCGGTCACCGGATCGTTCCGACGCTCGCTCGCCTGCCCGAAGGGCGTGATGGCGGCGTGAACCAGACCCGGATTCGCCTCGGCCAGCGACTTCGTAGCCGATCCCCAGGTCGGCCAGGCGACCCGCGGGCTCGGCATCGATCAGAACGTCCGCCTCTGAGACGAGCTTGCCGAAGAGATCCCGCCCCGCCTCGCTCTCGAGGTCGAGTGTGATGCCGCGCTTCGAGGTGTGGTAGTGCCACCAGTGAAGGCTGCGCTCGGGTCCGGGCTCGTCGTCGAGGAAGGGCGGATAGGCGCGGGCGGGCGCGCCGCCCGGCGGCTCGACGAGCACGACGTCGGCGCCCATGTCGGCCAGGAGCTTTCCGGCGAGCGCGCTGGCGTCGCTCGCCAGCTCGACCACTCTCGTTCCGGTGAGCACGGTCATACCACGCCCTCCTCGCGGAGCTTCGCGACATCTGCGGAGGAGAGCCCGAGTAGCTCGGTCAGGACTTCTTCGGTGTGCTCGCCCAGGCACGGCGCCCCGCGCTCGATGCGCCAGTCCGTCTCGGAGAGGTGCACCGGGAGTCCGTCCGTCCGTACCGCACCCATCTTGGTGTGCTGGACGGTGGGCCAGAGCCCGAAGCCCTCCGTGTCTGGATCGCGATCGATGCGCTCCTCGGGCTTCTGGACCGCGGCGGACGGCACGCCCACGGCGAGGAGCGCGCGCTGCACCTCGAACTTGTCCCGCCCGCGCGTCCAGTCCGCGACGAGCTCGTCCAGGGCATCTTCGTGGGCTTTGCGGCCCGCGAGATCCTGGAAGCGCGAATCGCGAACCCACGCCTCCCCGACCACCTCCGCGAAGGCCTGCCAATCCCGGTCATCCCGACAGGCGATCGAGACCCACTCGTCCTCGCCGCGGGCCGGAAAGATGCCGTGGGGCGCCATCTCCGGACCGAGGCTGCGGTTGCCGTTGGGCATTCCGGGGCGGCGCGTCGGGCGACCGTTCACGGTCCAGTCGAGAAGCGCGGGGCCGTTCAGCGCGACGCCTGCCTCGGTGCAGGAGATGTCGACCCACTGTCCCTCGCCGGTGCGCTCCCGGTGGAGCAGTGCCATCAGGATCGCGATCGCCATGGTGAGGGCGCCCATGTGGTCCATGAAGGAGTAGCCCCAACCGGCGGGCTCCCGGTCCGGAAGCCCCGAGGTAAAGGTCAAACCACAGACCGCCTGCACGATCGGGCCCCAGGTCTTGAACGGCGCGTAGGGACCCGTGTGGCCGAAGCCGCAGTTCGAGACGTAGATGATGTCCGGCTTGATGGCCTTGAGGTCCTCGTAGCCGAAGCCCCATTTCTCCAGCACGCCGGCGGCGAAGTTCTCGCTCACCACGTCCGAGCGCTTGACGATCTCCCGCAGCAGTTCCTTGCCGCGCTCGGTCCGCAGGTTGAGCGCAATGCCCTTCTTCTCGACGTTGTGGTTCTGGAACCCCCCCGCGAAGTCCACCCCGCGGCGCTCGTCCACGTAGGGCGGCATCAGGCGCAGGATGTCCCAGCGGCCTTCGCGCACGGGGTCCTCGATGCGGATCACCTCCGCCCCGAAGGCGGCGAGCCACTTGGTGGCGCCCGCGCCCGCGAGCTGGCCCGTGAAGTCGCAGATCCGGTAGCGTCGCAGCGCTTCGCTCATCCCCGTGGTCCTCTCTTCACCCGCCACGCCCTCCACGCTTCCCAGACCTTGCCCATGCTTCACGACGATCCTGGTTTGGCCCTTGGGCCACGAGAAATCGATCGCCTCGTCGGAGCTGCGTACAGCGGATCGAAAGGTATTGTACGCTTCGAACGCTGCGGTGCATCCCGAACTCCAGAATGGAAACCGAGTCAAGGAAGAACGATGACCGAGATCACCAAGGTGCTGGTGGCCAACCGGGGCGAGATCGCCTGCAGGATCTTCCGCACCCTGGAGCGAATGGGCATCCCCGGCGTAGCCGTCTACCACCCCGCTGACGCCCGGTCTCCGGCGCTGGGGATGGCCTCCGAGACCGTCGAGGTCGACGGTCCTACACCGGTGGCCTCCTACCTCGATATCCAGGGAATCGTCGATGCCTGCAGGCGGACGGGCGCAGACGCCGTCCACCCCGGCTTCGGCTTCCTGGCGGAGAACGCGGGGTTCGCCAGGCGCCTATCCGAGGAGGGGATCAGCTTCATCGGCCCCTCGCCCGAAGTCATCGAGCTCATGGGCAACAAGGTGGCGGCGCGGTCCTTTTGCGTGGCCCACGGGTTCCCCCTGGCGCCTTCGGTCACGGAAGCGGACGAAGACGGCGACTTCCTGGAGCGCCTGGCCCGGATTCCGCTTCCGCTGCTCATCAAAGCGGCGGCCGGTGGCGGCGGCAAGGGAATGCAGATCGTCCGCGACATGGAGTCTCTGGAACGAGCCGTGGAGCTGGCCAAGGGGGAAGCCCTGCGCTCCTTCGGCGATGACTCGGTGTATGCGGAGCGGTACGTGGAGCAGGCCCGCCACATCGAGGTTCAGATCCTGGCCGATCACCACGGCCAGGTGGTTCACCTGGGGGAGCGCGATTGCTCCATCCAGCGCCGCTTTCAGAAAGTCATCGAGGAAAGCCCGGCTTTCGTCCTCTCGCCTGGAGTGCGGGAACGGATCTGCCACACGGCGGTAGCCGTTGCCGAGACCGCCGGCTACCAGAATGCGGGCACGGTGGAATTCCTCCTGGCCCCCGACGGAGAGTTCTATTTCCTCGAGATGAATACCCGGATCCAGGTAGAGCACCCGGTCACCGAGATGGTGACGGGCCTCGATCTGGTGGAATGGCAGGTCCGGATCGCGCGGGGCGAAACGCTGCCGTGGTCCCAGCAGCAGATCGAGGCGACAGGACACGCCATCGAGATGCGCCTCTACGCCGAGGACCCCGAGAACGACTTCATGCCCGCGACCGGGGATCTCCTGGTCTACGACCTGCCCCACGGCGAGGGGGTTCGGGTGGACGACGGCTACTCGGAGGGGATGGCCGTGTCGTCCGCCTTCGACCCCATGCTGGCCAAGCTGATCGTGCACGGAAGGAATCGCGGCGAAGCCCTGGAGCGGGCACTCATGGCCCTGGAGGAGACCACCGTCCTCGGGGTGACCACCAATCTGGACCATCTGCACCGCATCCTCTCCCATCCCGACTTCGCTTCAGGACGAGTTCACACCGGCTTCGTCCCCTCCACGAAGCAGAGCTGAAACCGCCTCCGCTCACCCGGAGTCAACGCAACCTGCTCCTGGCGGCGGCGGCCCTGAGCAACCACGAACTCACCGATCCGGAGTTCGGCGTACCGGAACCCTATTCATCCATCGGAAGCTGGAGGAACTGATGCGGCGCCGCGTGCATCTGCTGGGTGAGCCACACGACGTCACGCTGCACGGGCGTCCCGGCGACTGGCTCGTTCAAATCGGAGACGACACCCCGCTGCCCGTCCAGGAGGTCCCCGGCGCGGGAATGGAAACCGTCTTGAGACTGCGTGACGACAGCGCAGCCATGCGCATCGCCGTCAAGGGCGAGACGATACACATCCGGGCTTTCGACCGGACCTTCACCCTCTCCGTGTTGGACCCGGTGGAGCAGGCCGCACAGGAAACCGGCGGTGGCACGAACAGCGCCCGGGCTCCCATGCCCGGCGTGGTCGTGGAAATCAAGGCGACTGTTGGCGACCGGGTCGTCAGGGGCCAGCCCCTGATGATCATCGAGAGCATGAAGATCCTGACGGTGATATCGGCTCCCCGCGACGGCCGGGTGGCCGAGATCCACTTCGAGCCCGGCGAGTCCTTCGACAAGAACGCTCCGCTGGTCAGCCTGGAGCCCTGAGCCCGGAAACCCTCGACTCGAGCAGGAGGCGAACGATGCGTCGCATCCGGTCCAATATCGACCCGCAGTCCGCCGGCTTCCGCGCCTTCGAGAGCCACAACCGGCGACTTGCCGAGGAGATTCACGAGCGCCAGCGCAAGGCTCGCTTCGAGCGGCCGGAGCGTGATGTGAAGAGGCTGCGGGAGCAGAAGAAGCTGCTGGTGCGGGAGCGCATCGACCTGCTTCTGGACGCCGGGACGCCGTTTCTGGAGCTCTCCACGCTGGCGGCCTGCGAGGCGATACGAGGGCACCGTCCCCAGCGCCGCCCTGGTATCCGGGATCGGCATCGTCAGCGGGCGCGAGGTCCTGGTCATGGCCAGCGACAGCTCGATCAAGGGCGGGGCGTGGTATCCCATGACCATCAAGAAGATGGTGCGGACCCTGGACATCGCCATCGAGAACCGCCTGACCATGATTCACCTGGTGGACGCCGCGGGCGCGTTCCTGCCCATGCAGTCCGACATCTTCCCCGACAAGTACATGGGCGGGCGCATCTTCCGAAACCAGTGCGTGCTCAGCGGGCTGGGGGTCAAGCAGGTGGCCCTGGTGCTCGGGCACAGTACCGCGGGCGGCGCCTACATCCCCACCCTGTGCGACTACTCGGTCATGGTGCGCGGGACGGGAGGCGTCTTCCTGGGAGGCCCGCCCCTGGTGAAGGCCGCCACGGGCGAAGAGGTCACCGCCGACGAGCTGGGCGGCGCCGACGTTCACAGCTCCATCAGCGGCACGGCCGACTACGCCGTGGACTCGGAGCAGGAGGGCATCGCGCTGGTCCGGGAGATCGTCGGCACCTTCAGCCGGGATGCCAAGGCCGCGGTGGAGAAGCGGGAGCCGGAAGAGCCCTACTACGACCCGCAGGAGCTCTACGGCATCATCCCCGACGACGTCAAGAAGCAGTTCGACATGCGCGAGGTGATCGCACGCATCGTCGATGGCAGCCGGTTCCACGAGTTCAAGCCCGACTACGGCGCTACCGCCGTCTGTGGCCTGGCGTTCCTGTACGGGTGGAAGGTGGGCATCATCGGCAACAACGGCGTGCTCTTCTCCGACAGCGCCCAGAAGTGCACCCAGTTCATGCAGCTCTGCAACCGCGATCGCGTGCCGATGATCTTCCTGCAGAACATCACCGGATTCATGGTGGGCAAGGAGTACGAACACGGCGGCATCACCAAGGACGGTGCCAAGATGCTGATGGTGCAGGCCAACCTGGACGTGCCCAAGCTGACCATCATGACCAACGGCTCGTTCGGGGCCGGCAACTACGCCATGTGCGGACGGGCCTACGACCCGCGGTTTCTGTTCTCGTGGCCCAACTCCCAGATCTCGGTGATGGGGATGGAGCAGGCGGCGAAGACACTGACCCAGATCCGCCTCAGGGCGCTGGAGCGCCGGGGCAAGACACTGACCGATGACGAGCAGCAGCTGATCTACGAAGAGATCACCCACGACTACATCGAGAAGAGCAGCGCGTACCATTCCACGTCGGAGATGTGGGACGACGGCATCGTCGACCCGGCCGACACGCGCAAGGTGCTGGGCATCTGCCTCTCGGTGGCCCTGATCCGGGAGTTTGGAGAAACACCCCACGGGGTGTTGAGAATCTGACGCAGGAGACACGGACCCCATGGATTTCGAGCTGACGGAAGAGCAGAAGCTGGTACAGGCGAGCGTCCGCCAGTTCATGCGGAGCGAAATCGCGCCGGATACGGAGCGAATCGATCGCGAAGCCAGGTTCCCGGAAGGCATCTGGCAACGGCTGGGCGAGCTCGGGCTGCTGGGTGCCACCGTCGACGAGGCGTATGGCGGCTCCGGCCTCGATCTCCTGACCGGGGTCCTCATCGTCGAAGAGATCGCGAGGACCTGCCCAGCCGTGGCGCTCTCCTATGCGGCCCACGCCAATCTCTGTGCCGACAACCTGAACCGGAACGCCGACGACGATCAGAAGCAGCGTTACCTGCCGGGGCTCTGCTCCGGCGACCTGGTGGGGGGCATGGCCCTCACCGAACCGAACGCGGGCTCCGACGCGGTGAGCATCACCACCAGAGCGAGGGAGGACGGCAACGGTTTTCTGCTCAACGGCACGAAGACGTTCATCACCAACGCGCCCATTGCCGACGTCCTGATCGTCTATGCGAAGACGGACCCGGAGAAGAAGTCCAAGGGCATCACGGCGTTCATCGTCGAGAAGGGGTTTCCGGGGTTCTCGGTGGGACCGGAGTTCGAGAAGATGGGGAACCGGGGCTCTCCCACGAGTGAGGTGATCTTCGAGGACTGCCAGGTGCCCGCGGAGAACGTCGTCGGCGAGGTGAACGGCGGCGTTCGCATCATGATGAGCGGCCTGGATGTGGAAAGGGCCTTCGTCGCCGGTGAAGCCCTGGGTATCGCCGAGGGGGCTTTCGAGCTGGCCACGCGGTACTCCGCCGAGAGGGAGCAGTTCGGCAAGCGGCTCTACAACTTCCAGATGATCAAGGCCAAGCTGGCCGACATGTATACGGAGATCGAGGCCGCGCGAGGCCTGGTCTACCGCGCGGCCCTCGAGGCCGACAAGTCCGTCCGGGGCGGCAAGGGCACCACGGTGCACAAGGTGGCTGCCGCTGCCATCCTCTTCGCCGCCGAAACCGCCGGGCGCGTGGTCGATCAGGCCCTCCAGATCCACGGTGGATACGGGTACATGACCGAGTACCCGGTCAACCGCTTCTACCGCGATGCCAAGCTGTACGAAATCGGCGCGGGTACCTCGGAGATCCGCCGTCTGGTCATCGCCGATGAGATCATCCGACGCGGGCCCGACTTCGCATAGTTCGTCGAGCGAATTGCGCGGCAGGGGCGAAGCTGGTTAACTCGCCACGTTCGGCAACCAATGGCTGGAGACGGCAATGACGTACGACACGATGGTATTCGAGGAGACAGAGCCGGGAATCGGGTTGTTGACCCTCAACCGCCCCGAGAGACTGAACGCGATGAGCATCGAGATGGTGGACGAGCTTCACGACCTGTTCCGCAAGCTCGACGGAGAACCGGACATCCGAGTGCTGATCATCACGGGCGCGGGCCGGGGATTCTGCTCGGGAGCGGACCTGAGGAGTGAACGGTTCACCAGCGAAGAGTACATCGAGGCGGTCAAGTCGGCTCCGGTCCACCTCGAGCTGATCCAGAAGAGGTACTGCGGAGTCATCAAGGGGCTGCGGCAGATCTCCCAGCCCGTCATCGCCGCGGTGAACGGACCTGCGGCCGGCGGCGGCATGACGATGGTGCTGGCGTCGGATGTGATCTTCGCCAGCCCCAAAGCCAGCTTCACCCCTTCCTTCATCAACATCGGCCTGTCTGGCGGTGAGCTGGGAACCACCTATTTCCTGCCCCGGATGGTGGGAACCGCCCGGGCTTCCGAAATCCTGATGACCGGGCGCACGGTGGGTGCAGAAGAGGCGGATCGCATCGGCCTGATCACCCGGCTGGTCCCTGCCGAGGCCCTGCTCGAGGCGGCGAAAGAGACGGCCCGCCAGATGCTGGAGAAGAGCGCGCGGGGCCTGCGGCTCACCAAGGAGACGATCCGGCAGAATCTGGATGCGCCTTCGCTCGAGAACGCTGTCGAGCTCGAGAACCGCAACCAGAGCATGCTGTGCACGGCTCCGGAGTTCTTCGAGGCCATCGCCAAGTTCAGGAAGCCGCGTTCGTAGGCCAGTCCTCCGAGTCGATCAGGCTGGTGTGGTCTCTTCCTGCTGCATCTCACCTTCCCAGCAGCCGGGTCTCACCAGGTGTCGACACACGGGCGCTTCTTGCCCTCGCGTGGGGGCGTGGGCGGCACGGAGGCGAGCGCTCGTGTGATCAAGCGGCGCGAGTCGGCCGGGTCGATCACGTCGTCGAGCTCGAAGTGGGAGGCGGCGTTGACCGCCTTGCCCATCTCGTACGCCCTCGCGACCATCCCCTCGTAGGCCGCCTTTCGCTCTTCCGGATCCTCGATGGCGGCGAGCTCCTTGCGGAAGCCCAGCTTGACCGCCCCCTCGAGGCCCATGCCGCCGAACTCCCCGGTGGGCCAGGAGACGGTGAGCATCGGCGCCCTGAAGCTGCCCCCCGCCATCGCCTGCGCACCCAGGCCGTAGGCCTTGCGCACCACGATGGTGAAGAAGGGCACCGTGACGTTGGCTCCGATCACGAACATGCGGGCGGCGTGACGGACCAGCGCCGTCTTCTCGCTCTCCGGCCCGACCATGATGCCCGGGCAGTCGCAGAGGAACAGGATCGGGATGTCGAAGGCGTCGCAGAGCTGCACGAAGCGGCCGCCCTTGTCGGCGGCCTCGCTGTCGATGGCCCCGGCGAGGTGGGTCGGGTTGTTGGCGACCACACCCAACGGGCGCCCCTCGATCCGGATCAGGGACGTCACCATCCCGTGGCCCCAGTGGCGACGGATCTCCAGCACCGAGTCCTTGTCGGCCATGGTCTCGATGACCTTCCGGATGTCGTAGATTCGCAGCCGGTTCTCCGGCACCAGGCCGCGCAGGATCCGCTGGTCGGCGCACTCCCAGCTCGCGAGGGGGCCCTGGAAGTAGGACAGGTACTTCTTCGCCACCCGCACCGCCTCCGCCTCGTCGGCGACCGGGATGTCCACCACACCGTTCGGCACCTGGACCGACATCGGGCCCACCTCCTCGGGGCGGAAGACTCCGAGGCCGCCTCCCTCGATCATGGCCGGACCGCCCACGCCGATGTTGGAGCCCTCGGTGGCGATGATGACGTCGCAGCAGCCGAGCAGGACCGCGTTGCCGGCGAAGCAGCGGCCCGGTGGTGATCCCGATCAGGGGCACCAGGCCGCTGAGCTTCGCGAAGTAGTTGAAGGCCAGCACGTTGAGGCCCGCGACAGTGGGCGCGTCGGTGTCGCCTGGCCGCCCGCCGCCGCCCTCGGTGAAGAACACCAGGGGCAGGCGCCATGTCTCGGCGAGCTCGAACATCCGATCCTTCTTGAAGTGGTTCCACATGCCCTGGGTGCCGGCCAGGACGGTGTAGTCGTAGGACAGGATCGCGCACCGGGACCTCTCTTCGCCGAACAGCTCGCCGTTGACCCTGCCGATGCCGGAGATCAGCCCGTCGGCGGGCGTGTTCTCGATGAGGTCCTCTTCGGAGCGCCGCCGCCGCTGCCCCGCGACCACCAGCGGGAGCGTACTCGACGAAGGCTCCCGGATCGCAGAGATCGTCGACGTTCTCGCGGGCGGTGCGATGCCCGGTCTTGCGTCGTCTCGCGACGGCCTGGGGCCGCGCCGCGTCGAGGCCGAAGGCGTGCCGCTCCTGCACCTCGGCCAGGTCCGGACGGACCTCCTCCAGGTCGACTTCGTCCACCTCATCGATCGAGAGCGCACCGACATCGGCCTCCTCGATGAACAGAAGGGGGTGGCCTTCGTAGACGGCATCGCCCACCGAAACCGCGACCTGGAGGACGAGACCCGAAGTGGAGGCGGTGATGACGTGCTCCATCTTCATCGCATCCATCACCAGCAACTGCTGGCCCTCCCGTACCAGGTCGCCTTCGCGGACGTCGATGCTGACGATGGATCCCTGCATCGTCGCACGGACTGCCACCGTTCCTGGGGGGCCCTCCATGATCGGCGCCAGGGGATCGGTCGTCGTGAGCCCGGTCTCGGCCGCTACGGGCACCGACGCTTCCGCGAGCTGGGCCTTGCCGTGATTCAGGACGGCGAGCGGATCGACTTCGTCGACCTTCGCGCCGGCCAGGCCCGGCGTCGACGGCTGCGCTGCGGGCTCGTCGAAGAACAGCCGCCGGTGGCCGGAATTCGGGGTCGCCAGCTCGGTGATGCGGTCGTCGATGAATCGGGTGTCGATTCGATTCGCGGCCACGTCGGGATGTCGCAGCAGGTTCTGCAGGAAGCCGAGATTGGTGCCGACCCCTCCGATCTTGAACTCGCAGAGCGCGCGGTAGGCGCGCGCCACGACCTCGGCGAAGTCGGCCGACGCTGAGGAGCAGACCAGCTTGGCCAGCAGCGAATCGAAGTGAGGATTCGTCGCGTAGCCGACATAGCCGTACGAGTCGGTGCGGATTCCGGGGCCGGAAGGGGGCTCGAAGGTGGTGAGCGTGCCACCCGAGGGTTGCACCTCGCCGTCCGAACCCATGGTCTCCATGTTGACGCGTACCTCCAGGGCAAACCCGCGTGGAGGGGGTACCTCGTCCTGATGGAACCCGAGGTCGCGCAACGTCCGCCCCCCCGCCAGCAGCAGCTGCTGCTTGACCAGGTCGACACCCGTCACCTCCTCCGTGACGGTGTGCTCTACTTGGAGCCTGGGATTGACCTCGTTGAAGAAGAAGGCTGCCTCCCCGCTTGCCCCGGCATCGACCAGGAACTCGAAGGTCCCGAGACTCTGGAACCGGACCTCCTCTGCCATCCCCACCGCCGCAGCGATCAGCCGATCGCGGAGGCCCGCCGGCAGCGATGGGCTCGGCGCCACCTCGACCAGCTTCTGGTGCCTGCGCTGGAGGGTGCACTCGCGCTCCCACAGGTGGACGATCTCACCCGTGCCGTCGCCGACGATCTGCACCTCGATGTGCCGCGCGCGGGGGATCAGCCGCTCGACGTACACCTCGCCGCTCCCGAAGGCCTTGCTGGCCTCGGACCGGCAGCGCTCGTACGCCTCCTCGAGCGCATCCGGGGACTCGACGGCGCGCATGCCCCGTCCGCCCCCGCCAGCGAGGGCCTTGATCATCAGGGCGCCGCCCTCGCCGAGGCTGTCGAGGAAGGCGCGCGCTTCCTCGAGAGAGGTGGGATGAGAAGTTCCCTCCAGCACCGGAACACCACAGCGCTCGGCCAGCGCCCGCGCCCGCGCCTTGTCACCGAAGAGCTCGAGAGTCTCTGGCGCCGGACCCACGAACGTCAGCCCGGCCTCTTCGCATGCGCGGGCGAAACGCCGCGTTCTCGGACAGGAACCCGTAGCCCGGGTGGATCGCATCGGCACCGGCCTCACCGGCGGCCGCCACCACGGACGCCACGTCGAGGTACGCGGCCGCCCCTCGACCCGGCAGAACGACCGATCGATCGGCCTTCGCCACGTGCAGCGAGCGCGCGTCGTCCTCGGAGTACACGGCCACCGTCTCGATTCCGAGCTCGGCTGCAGCGCGCACGATGCGAACGGCGATCTCGCCGCGGTTGGCGATCAGGAGAGCCCTCGAGTTCCATTGCCGGTCCTCAGTTCACAGCGGAACGTGGCGCGATTCTGACTGGAGTATCCGGATCTCTCCCATCAGGCGCACGCTGGGCTCCGCGGCCAACACCGCGCCCGAAACCTCGCGTATTCGGCCAGCCTGGCCAGCGCCATCGCTGCCCTCAGCGGATCGGGATAGACCGGAACGCCCCCTCCAATCAGCATCTCGTAGTCTCGAGGCAGAGCAGTAGATACCCAGGCAATTCGGGCCGATGATCCTGGCCCCCGCGTCGCGTGCGATGTCTACGATCTCTCGGACCTCTTCCTCTCCCCCGTCACCCATGCGGCCCGTGATGACGGCAATCCCCTTCACACCGCACGTTGCACACTCCCGCACCGCGTTCTTGACCGCCCGGGGCGGGGCGAGGATCAGGGCGAGATCGATCGGCTCGGAGATGTCGCCAACCGCGGGATAGGCCTCGACCCCGAGGACATCCTCTTCTCGAGGATTGACGGGATAGAGCCTCTCGAAGCCTGCCTCCAGGAAACGTTCCATGAACATCCGCCCGACCTTGCCATGGCCGCTCGATGCTCCAATCAAGGCAATGGCTCTCGGGTGAAAGATCGGGTGCAGCTCCGAAGAAGCATCTTTCACGGTTCGGGTCATTCCTCCGAGATTGCATTCGTCCGGTGACTGCCTGTGGCGCTGATGCCGGCTACCGATGGCCCTCCACGACCTCCCGGAATCCTCTCGCAGCTCATCTGTTCACGACGCGTGGGAACAGTCTGGCTGCGTTGTCTCACTCTATGGCCCTCTTCGCAGCGGCGTCGAAGCCACCGTGATCCTCGATCCCGCTGATGGTCTCGCCCGTCAGGGGATAGGGAGCATAAGCGGGTCCGCGCAACGTCCGATAACGCACCATCTGTAAATTCCCGCGGGGAGACCCGCGAGAGGGGTGAGTCTTCTACCCAAGTAGCGGGCGATGCAGGCGGGGCTGGTGTCCAGGAAGCTGTCGTTGCGGGACATCTTCACGGCCCGGATCGCTCCTTCTCGTTTTGTCGTTGTCCGATCCGGGCGAGAGGGGTATCAGGGAAGCGGATGGACGAGGAATTGGGCGGCGTGACTAACAACGAACGACGGAAGCACCACAATTTTTTATCGTGTCTATCGGTGTGAATGCCCGCCCATTCTGGAAAGAACGGGCGGGCTTAGGCGGCGCTTAGTGAATGTCGTAATCGACACTCTCTATCTGACCTTCAAAAGTAAAGGGCACTTTATAGGCCTTAGACACCGGAGTGCGCAGATCGCGGCCGATATCTAAACCTTCCCAGGAGTTAAAGGGCACCGGTGGCGCGAAGTGTTTAGAGCCCGCGGCTTGGTCATTGATATAGAGCGTAACGGTGCCCTGTGGCAGGTGACTGGCATTGAAATCACCGTCCGATTTCTGATGCTCGGCTTTATGCGCTGGCTTGCGTTTGCTGGGCGTAAACGTGGCGCGCACCGTTACTTCACCCTTGGGCAATGCTTGGGTCGAGGTTACTATCGTATGATTACCGCCGATATTGACCTCGTAGTTGAGATGGTTGTCCTTGATATAGAGGGCGTAACCCACATCGTAGCCCCCTTGTGCGGCGATGACTCCGGACTGCTTAAGATTGTCGCGGGTCACTTTGGCGCTAATCGAAAAGGGCTGGCCAATCAACGTGGGGGCTTGGATGTTGTGGATGGTGCTGAGCCCCGGTTGGTAGCTAAAGTGTTTGTAGCGCAGGTTCTTTTTGCGCTTCATCGACGCCGCACCTTTTTTCATGATGGGGCGGTCATCAACGGGAAGGACATTGTATTGTGCGGCGGCAGCCCACCATTTAGCCTCTAGTTCTTTCACTTTCTCGGGGTTTTGGGCCGCTAGGTCATGGGCTTCAGAGAAATCTTCGGTGAGGTTATACAGCTCCCAGGGCACCGAATCATAGGCTTGGTTACGTGGCACAAAGGTGACAATTTTCCAGCCATCTTCAACAAAGGCTCGGTTTGCGGCGAGTTCGTAATACTGACAAGACTTGCGGCTTGCGCTCTCTCCGTCGGTAAAGGTGTACGCCATCGAGGTGCCTTCCATGGGCTTGACCTGCTGACCGCGATAGGACTCGGGGTGGCCAATGCCAGTGGCCTCAAGCAGTGTTGGCATGATGTCGTTAATGTGATGGAACTGGGTGCGAACCGCACCTTTATCGCTTATACGCTTCGGCCAATGAATGATGAGGGGGTCACGCACGCCGCCGCCATGGGTGGTGGCTTTAGTGAAATTAAACGGCGTATTGCTCACCTGTGTCCAGCCTAACGGGTAGTTAGGATGGCTGTCGGGGCCACCGATATTGTCGAAATCCTCTAGGTTTCTTGCCGTAGTGTCGGCGATACCGTGCAAATAGCGGGTGGCCATGGTGGTACCCAAAGTGCCGGTTTCTTTACTGCCCCCGTTGTCGGAACTGACGACAATAATGGTGTTGTCTAATTCACCTGATTCTCGCAGGTACTCGACTAGGCGACCGATTTGTTGATCGAGCTGATCCACATAGGCGGCGTAGTTTTCTTGCAGGCGTGCAGAGACCTTGCGATCGTCGTCGGTGAGTTCGTCCCAAGCCACAACGCTTTTTAGGTGTGGAGTGAGATCGGTATTGCTCGGAGCGATACCCAGTTGCTTTTGCTTGGCTAAGCGGGCCGCTCGTATTTTATCGTAACCTTGATCGTAGCGGCCGCGATACTTAGCACGGTCTTCTGCCTTGGTGTGATGAGGTGCGTGGGGGCCACCGCTGGCGTAATAGAGGAAGAAGGGCTTGTCTCTAGCCGCCGCGCGTTGATCCTTGAGCATTTGAATCGCTTTATCGGTCATCGCTTCGGGAAAGTAGAAGTCCTTCGGCAATTCAGTTTGGATAACCTCATTGCCCGCGTAAAGATAAGCGGGGGTAAATTGGTTGGATTCGCCATCTAGAAAACCCCAGTAGCGTTCAAAGCCGCGCTGTGTCGGCCATGAGTTATAGGGGCCGGTAACGGAGAGGTGAGCGGAGTTAATCAAATGCCACTTGCCCACCATCATAGTGTTGTAGCCGTTATCCTTTAACACCTCTGGCAGGGTGACGGCATTGGTCGCAATTTCGCCGCGGTAGCCTGGGAAGCCGGTGTCCATATTCGCCAACCAGCCGACCCCTGCGGAGTGGTGATTGAGACCGGTGAGTAACGCCGCCCGTGAGGGTGAGCACACGGCCGTGGTGGTGAAATTGTTAAAGCTCAGGCCGTTTTCGGCGAGTTGATCGATATTGGGGGTCTCAATTTCAGCCCCGAATGCGCCAAAATCAGAGAAACCGGCATCGTCCAACAGAATGATGACAATATTGGGGCTGTCTGGTTTAGCGCTTGCAGGGTCCACCCAGTGGGGCGTGGAGTCCGCGACGTGTTTAGTCACGGCGCCTTGAAAGTCATCACTGGTTACGCATCCGGCCAAGGTTAGGGCTCCGGCGGCAAGAAGGGGTGTTATTCGTTGTTTAATCTTCATGTCTATCACTCATGTAAATGTTGAATAGCTTTAATTTGAAGGCTCGGTGTTCGAACAGGGCCTAGGCCCCAGCATAACGGGCATGAGATATTAAGACGGACAGGGGATTCCTTCCCCCAGCGCGTTTTCTGTCATCCCGATGAGAACCGAGAAGACCCGAACGCCAATGTCGGCGTGGGCGCCGATTGTCTCGCTGTATGCGTTCGTGCCGCGCGGACATTTTTTTCCGAACCGCTTCCGCAAGCCCAAAGCGCACCCGAGCGCCCCGGCCGCGGGAGGGAAGGTGAAAAGCGACCGGGGCGCCGGACTGCCCGTCGGGTCTCCGTCAGGGCACCGACATGACGGGCACATGCGTGTGGCCGGCGTCCTGCAAGGGCCCAATGGCGAAGACGGATGTGAAGTCACCGCGCCACGACGCTTCGTCATGCACCTTCAAGATGGGTACTCCGACCGCCACCAACAGCCCCAGAAATGCAACGGCGCCTAGAGTGTATGCGCGAGCTCCGATGTGCATGCGTCGAGGATACCCAGGCCATAGGACATGTCAATATAATATCTTATTATCATATGGACGGATCTCCTCTGGAGCCTCCTAAACATGGAAACTTGATTATTATCGGGTACTTAGAATGTACTGGGGGCGAGCGGGCGCCGATTCACGGCTAGGCCGAGCAGGGCAGCCAGCAGGACAAGCACCGCGAGCAGCACCCCCGTGGGTCCTCAAAATCGGACCGCTGCGTGGTTACTGAGCTTTTTGCGTCCCAGTCCCCGTCCGTCCAGCCGGCGATGACAATCCAGACCCGAGCCGAGAATGAGACTCGTGCGGAGGCGGGGCGTCGTGCAGAATCCCGCAAGCCGTTCTGGGTCCCTCTCGTCGATGTATGGTATACAAAATATGTTTACATTTTCTGTTCAGAGAGTCAGCTCAGGGGAGCGTCATGATCCTCGAACGTTCGACAGTTTTGGCCCTCGTCTCGGACTTCTTGGCGCTGCACCTTCATCGAAACTGGCTGGCCGCCTCCGATTCCGCCCCGCCCACTACGATGCCAGCAGCATCGTCTAACGCTGGCGCCGAGATTGGACCGATCGACTTGGAGCGCTTCGATCCGAACGGCGGCGAGATCCCGATCGCGGCAGCCAATCGGAAAGCGACCCGGAGCCCGCAGCGGCTGACAGCCAGCGCGGCTGGGAGGGGCAGCTGATCTTCGATGCGCGCGAAACGCAGTCAACTTCTGACCCTGGCCTTGGTCCTGATAGTTCTCGGATGCCTGGCGGCCCTCGTCCGCAGCCGCTCCGGCAATAGCGTCATGGCGACAGCTTCACAGGGCCCGGCCTACGCCGCGGAGTTCGAACCCCTGCGAGCTGCTGTCGAGCATCTCGAAGCCGAGCTGGAGATCGAGCGAGCGGCCCGCGCCGACCTCACCCGCGAGCTCGAGGCTCTTCGCGACGAGGTCGCGGCCATCCCGGACGGGCGCCGCGTAGCGGCTCCCGCGCGGGCCTCCGAAGCGGCGGTCTCGTCTGGCTCTGAACCCGTCCCGATTTCCGCCACAGACCCGCCGCGAGCGAGCTCCCGACTCGACGACGAGGTGCTCCTCGACGCCGGCTTCACGCGGAGCGAGGTCGTTGCCTTCCGCACTCGCATGGACGATATCCAGCTCGAGCGCCTCTACCTGCGCGACCGCGCTGCCCGCGAAGGCTGGCTGGCCACGCGGCGCTATATGGAGGAGAGCCGCGCCCTCGACGACCAGCGCTCCGGAGCGCGGGAGGAGTTCGGCGACGAGCTGTACGACTGGACCGTGTACTCCACGGGGCACGCGAATCGCGTACAGGTTACCGAAGTCATGGAGGCCTCGGCGGCCGCCGAGGCCGGCCTCGCCCCGGGCGACGTCATCTACTCCTATGCCGACCGCCGCATCTTCAGCGGCGGCGAGCTGCGGGACGAGACCACCGCAGGGACGGCGGGCGAGACGACTCCCGTCGACGTGGTCCGTGACGGCGAGAGCTTGCGCGTCTACGTGCCTCGCGGACCGCTGGGGATCATGGTCAAGCCGTCGTCCCTGGAGCCGCCACGGGTACGTTGAGCCACCAGGGTCGCCGCGGCGAACGGGCGAACGGCAACGAGTGGAGGTTGACGCGTGCCTGAGGGACCGGAGATCCGACGAGCTGCCGACCGCGTCGAGCGCGCCATCGCCGGGCGCAAGACGTCAAGTGTCTTCTTCGCGTTCAGCCACTTGAAGAAGTACCAGCGTCGCCTAGCGGGTCAGTGCGTCACCTACGTGGATACGCGGGGCAAGGCCATGCTGGTCGGCTTCGAGAACGACCTGGTGATCTACTCCCACAACCAGCTCTACGGTCGCTGGTACGTGACGCCGGCCGGAAAGGTGCCCGTCACGGGCCGCACCCTCCGGCTCGCGGTCCACAACGAGCACAAGTCTGCGCTGCTCTACAGTGCGTCGGAGATCGAAGTCCTGCGCGCCAGCGAGCTCGACTTGCACCCTTTCCTCTCGAAGCTCGGCCCCGACGCCCTCGACGCCTCACTCACCGAGGCTGCGCTGGTCAGGCGGCTCGCCGCTCCGAAGTTCGCCCGGCGGCAGCTCGCCGCGCTGCTGCTCGACCAGGGCTTCGTGGCGGGCATCGGCAATTATCTTCGCTCCGAGATCCTCTTCGTGGCCGGCATCCACCCTGCGCGCCGCCTCGGGGAGCTGAGCCCGGAGGAGCGGATCGCGCTGGCCCGCGCCATCCGGCGCGTCACCAGGCAGGCATACCGCACGGGCGGAATTACCAACGATCGCGAACGCGCGGCCGCGCTGAAGAAGAAAGGCCTGCGGCGCGCGGAGTACCGGCACCACGTCTTCGCCCGCGGAGGACGGCGCTGCTGGTCGTGTCGCTCGATCGTAGAGCGGGCTGAGCTGGGGGGACGCAAGATCTTCTTCTGCCCCGGCTGCCAGGCGGCCTCGTAGGGAGGCGGCTCTCGCACGCGGACCGAAGGATTCAAAGGCCGGTGCCAGGGCCGTTCGCCGCGTCATCGCGGAGAGCTGTCGAACCGGTGTGAGCCGTTAGCCGAGTTCGGATGGACTCGAATGATCGAGATGGGTTGCAGGCTCTGACAGGGCAGAATCCATGCGCAACGCAGCCCCGAACAGGCGCGATCCCCAGCCCGCGGAGCGTTGCCCGCTCCGCCGTGAAGTTCGGCGTTGTTGGGGGCGACAGGCGGATCGGGCTATCCGCCAGCGCCCTCGGTCGCTAGGATCTTCTCCCTGAAGGCGCCGCCGTAGGCGTTCTCCGTGTCGACGACGATGGGGCGGCACTCACGGACCGCTCCCCGGGCGTGAACCTTGGGCGAGGTCGATTCGACGACGGGCACAGGCCCGCAGACGGCCAGCCTTCGAGACCCTCCTCGTAGCAGTGCACGTTCCGGAGTCCGAGGTCCTCCAGGCGCTGGACGGCCCGGGTCGCAAGGTCACAACCGTTGCCACCGGAATAGACAGCGACGAAGGAGTCCGGATTCATGACTCGCGCCACGCGAAAGACCAGCGACCCGAGCGGTGCGGTCTTGGTCCCAGGGATGTGACCGTACTCGAACCCGACGTCCCCGCGCACGTCGAAAACAGCCGACCTTCCCGTCTCCAATCGGCCCCGCAGCTCTTCGGTGGTGATGGTTATCATCGATTCATCTCTCCCAAGTCTGGACTGTCGCGGCAGGGATAAGCACCGCCACATTCGCCCCGCCGGCAGGATTTGATTCTGTCGAAGAGAGACGTGTCGCGAAATAAATTAAATCGATGAAATATCCACCACGATAGACAAATTCTATAATGACCCTTCGCCCTCGCCCCCGAAATCGATCCGGAGTCGTTCGTAGTCGGCTATCTCGTGCGCGCGTGTCCGACCTCGACTCAAGGCCCGCAGCTCACCGGAGTGAGTTTTCGGGACGGACACCCGCGGGCATTCGGAGACCGCCCAGTTGCCGGCCTGTCACGCGTCGTCGGGTCGCGGCCGCGGGTTCTGCGGCTGCAGCCCCTGTAGATGAGCGCGAATGGCTCGCCGATAACGTCGCTCGCTCGCCGCGGTTGGGGACGGCGGGAGCACTCGATTCAGCTCGAGGCTGACCATCCCGTGCGCGAGGGCCCAGAGTCGAAGGCCAAGCTCGAGCGGGTCGCCTCGGAGCAGACCGGCATCGACTGCCCTTCGGATCGCGCGGACCACCACCCGGTCGAAGCTCCCGAAGGCCTCGGCACGGGCCTGCGGACCGGGCTCGAACCCGGCTACGGCGCGCCCGAACATGATCTCGTAGTGCGTTGCATTCGCGAGGGCCGTATCCCGGTACGCTACGCACAGCGCTTCGAGTGCCTCCAGCGGCTCGCCCGCGCTGACCAGGGGCTCGGTCTTGCCCCGAAGCCGCTCGAAGCCCTCGCGGTAGAGCGCCTCCACCAAGCCGAGCTTGCCCCCGAAGCGGCTGTAGACCCCCATGGTCGAGGTGCCCGCCTGCTTGGCGATGCTGCGCACGTTCAGCCCCGCCGCACCAGTCTCCGAGAGGATCCGGCTCGCGGCAGCGAGGATCCGATCTCCAAGCGGGTCGCGCGGCCGGTCCTGGGTCTCTCTCCAAAGGGCGCTTGACATCAAGTTATATCTTAGCAATAACATTGTTACAAACAACCTGAAAACGACCAGCCCCTGATCCAGGCCAGGACCCGCTCCAGCCGGACCTCGCGCACCCCCCGGAAGAAAGGTCCAGAATGAGGCTCGATTCACTGCGACGTCCGGAACTCTGGGCGCTCGCGCGCGAGAGCCGCGCGCTCTGGGAGTTCCCACGGCTCACCTGGAACCTGCGGGATCTGGCCCGGCAGCCCCGCGGCGCGGGAGATCCCGTGCTGGTGTTTCCCGGCTTCGGCGCGGGCGACGAGTCGACGTTCCTGCTGCGGGCCTATCTGCGCGGCCTTGGCCATCGCGTGCGCGGCTGGGGCCTGGGGCGTAACGACGGCCATGTCCCTGAGCTGATTCCGCGGGTCGCGGACCTCGTGAGCCGCACCGCAGGCGAGGTCGGAAGCGTCCGGCTGGTCGGCTGGAGCCTCGGTGGCTATCTGGCGCGGGAGGCTGCGCGCGAGTACCCCGAGGCGGTGGAGCGCATCGTGACCCTCGGCACGCCCGTCGTCGGTGGTCCCAAATACACGTCGGCGGCCGGCTTCTACTCCCAGCGCGGCTATGACCTCGACGAGATCGAAGCCGAGGTAGAGCGGCGCAACGCCGTGCCGCTCGAGACTCCCGTGACGGCCATCTACAGCCGCAGCGATGCCATCGTCTGCTGGCAGGCGTGTATCGACTGGATCAGCCCCTCGGTGGAGCACGTGGAGGTGGGCGGCACGCACATCGGCCTCGGCTTCAACCCGGATGTGTATCGTATCGTTGCACGTCGCCTGGCAATCTCGCGGCGGGCATCTCCGCGCGCCCGCCCGCGAACTTCGCCGAGGGATCCCGCTGAAGGGCGGGCATGTCGAGACTGTCCGTCGTCTCCCTCAGACTGACCAGCAGCGAGTCGAGGTCCTGGGCGAGTTTCCCGACGTCCAGATCGTCGAGCCCGCCGAAGATTTGCTCGACGGCGGTCGAGCGGCTGAACCCTGCGGCGGCGCTCCTCCAGGCTGGCCTGTTGATTTGAGGAACTCGACGCGGTAGCGGCGCGACACCATCGAGAGAATCAGCATTTGGAACAGCAACCGTCCGCTCGAGTCGGGGCTAAGCTTGGAGCACCAATGCGAACAGACTCACGATTCATGCATCGAGTCAGCGTCGTGTTCTCGAGCCACCAGTCCGAGACTCTCACCCTGGCAGCCCCTCTCATGGAGCGCCACGATGCCATCTTCCTGGAGGAGCCTCCTACGCAGGGCTTCGATTCCCTTCTCAAGGGAACGCTGTCCGCCGAGGACTACCTGCTCGCCGCCGACATGGAGTTTCCCGAGTTCTCTCGGGAGAGCTACGAGCTGCTCCGGGACCTCCATGGAAGAGAGAAGAAGATCTTCCAGGTGGAGCCGTTCCTGGAGCAATTGGCAGGCATCCATGAGATCTTCGAGAACGGCGGCAGGCCGAGCGATATCGACCCGAAGTCGACGCAGTTCAGCGTGCACCAGGTGGAAAAAAGGGCAACGGGTGCGCTCCTTCGATACTACCAGACGGTGATGGGCGGCAGCTTCGACGCGACCGTCGAAACGGTCAAGGCCTTTGCCCGGGCGGATGCTGCCCGGCTCCGATTTCGCGACTCGCTGCGGGCAGAGGCTCTGGTTCCCAAAGTGCTCGAGTATCCAAGCGCGTACGTGGAGGCCGGGACCATTCATTACGCACTGTGGGGCCAGCTCAGGAACGCGTTGAGGAACGAGTCGAATCCGAGAGCCGTCTTTCTCATGGCTCCCGTCGTCAAACCCCTCCTCGGGAAACGGCAAGCACTTGGCCCCGGAGATGTGCTCACGCTGCAATATGTCTATGACCCGCGAACCAAGGATGCCAGAATGGATCTTTTCGCTGCTCGAAGCCTCGTATTCGTTCAATTGCTCGAAAAGGGCGAAATGGCCCGAGGCACAGAGCCGTTTCCTCACACGAGGAATGAAGTGGAAGCGATCCGGATGACCGGGGCGCTCACATTCGAGGACTGCCGATGCGTCTTTCCGCAAATCCGAGCCGCCGGGACGCACGAAGCGCGCGCGGTCGTTCGGGATCATCTGCAGCGGCAACGAGGGCGATAGCGCCGCTCGACCTCGCGGAGGCCGTTCGGCCCGGTGGCGGCCCTCCGGGTCCCGTGGGCGTTCGGAAACCGCCCAGCCGCCCGCCTGTCACGCGTCGTCGGGTTGAGGCCGCGACTCCTGCGACTGCAACCCTCATAAATGGGCGCGAACGGGGCGGCGAGGCGGCGCTCGCTGAGGCATGATGGGTTGATTGGACCAAGACAGCGAGGGAGAGGACAGACATGCGCGTGGTGGTCGACTTCGATCTGTGCGAGAGCAACGCCGTCTGCATGGGCATCGCGCCCGAGGTGTTCGAGGTGCGGGACGACAACTTCCTCTACATCCTCCAGGAGGAGCCGCCGGAAGAGCTGCGGTCGAAGGTGGAGGAGTCGGTTCGCCGCTGCCCCAAGCAGGCGATCTCGATCGAGGGCTGAAGGCCGGCGCTCGTGGCGGACCGCATCGTCATCGTTGGCGCGTCGCTGGCCGGGATGCACGCAGCCCAGACCCTGCGTCGGGAGGGCTTCGACGGTCGGCTGACCGTGGTCGACGCCGAGCCCCACACGCCCTACGACAAGCCGCCCCTGTCCAAGCAGGTGCTGGCCGGCGATTGGGAGCCCGACCGGCTGGTCCTCACCCCGGCTCGGGAGGACCTTGGCCTCGACTACCGGCTCGGCGTGCGAGCCACGTCTCTCGACCCGGCGAGCCGCACGGTCGCGCTGGCCGACGGGGAGCAGCTGACCTACGACGGGCTCGTCCTGGCCGTGGGAGGCGCGGCCCGCCGGCTGCCCGCCGCCTCGGGCTTGGCCGGCACCCACGTGCTGCGCAGCCTCGATGACTGCCTGGCCCTGCGCGCCGATCTCGACGCCAGCCCCCGCCGCGTGGTGGTGATCGGCGCCGGCTTCATCGGCGCCGAGGTGGCCGCCACCTGCCGCAAGCGCGGGCTCGAGGTGAGCATGGTCGACATCCTCGATGCCCCGATGCAGCAAGCTCTCGGTATCGAGCTGGGCGGCGTCTTCGCCGACCTGCATCGGGACCACGGCGTCGACCTGCGCCTCGGCGTGGGGGTGGAGGGGTTCGACGGGGGCGATCGGGTGGAGGCCGTGCGCCTGGCCGACGGCAGTGCGCTCGAGGCGGACGTGGTGGTGGTAGGCATCGGCGTGGCCCCGGCCACCGACTGGCTCGCGGGCAGCGGACTCGCGCTCGACGACGGCATCGTGGTCGACGAGACCCTGCTGGCGGCCCCCGGCGTGACGGCGGCCGGTGACGCCGCCCGCTGGCCGAGCCAGCGCTACGGACAGCCGCTGCGCATCGAGCACTGGGACACGGCCATGCAGATGGGACAGGCGGCCGCCCGGCGCCTGCTGACCGGCGACGGGCCGGCCGAGACCTTCGACCCGCTGCCGGCATTCTGGTCGGATCAGTACGACCGCAAGCTGCAGCTGGCCGGTCGCGCGGGCGCCGAAGATCGCGTCGAGGTGGTCGTCGGCTCCATCGAAGAACGCCGCTTCGTCGCTCTCTACGAGCACGCCGGCCGGGTGGCGGCCGTGCTCGGCGTCAACCAACCCCGCCACGTCATGCAGCTGCGGAGCCTGGCTGCCGACGGCGTCCCCTGGCAAGAGGGCCTGGCCCGGGCCCGGGAGCTGGCCTGAAGGGCTCGGATCGCAGCGTGCCTGGGTGTTCTGGGCCATCAGGCCACCGTCGACGACCAGCACCGCTCCGTTGACGTAGGAGGCGGCGGGGAACACCAGAGCGAGCGTCGCGTGGGCAAGCCCTTCGGACACACTCGAACCATCTGCGCCGCGAGATCAATCGCCCCCGAGGCGTCCCCAATCCGTGTGGACGAAGTGGTCCGGCCTGTCGACGCGCTCGTAAGTGTGGCTCCCGAAGTAGTCGCGTTGGGCTTGGATCAAGTTGGCACTGCCACCAGACGTGGTGAGCGTGTCAAACCAGGACAGGGAGGCAGCCAGCCCCGGGACCGGCAGGCCCGCACTGACGGCTCCCGCCACCACGCTCCGCCAGCCGGGCATGCGGCCGATCAGGTCCGAACGGAACTCCGGAGCGAGGGCCAACAGCCTTGTTCCGTCCTCCTCGTTGAAGGCGGTGCGTATGCGCTCGAGCAACCGGGCCCGAATGATGCACCCTGCCCTCCAGACGCGCGCAACCTCTGCGAGGTTTGTTCCATATCCTCGTTCCTCGCTGGCATGTCCTAGCAGGTCGAAGCCCTGGGTATAGGTCGCGACCTTGGCAGCATAGAGGGCTGCACCGACATCGTCCGCGCTGACGCCGGTCAGGGTGGCTGTGCTTCGCTTGCCGAAGCACGCCTCGGCCTCCACGCGGCGATCCCTCTGCGCGCTCATCACCCGCGCCTCGACGGCCGCTGCGATGGTGGGGACCGCGACGCCGGCGTCGAGAGCGGCTCTCACGGTCCAGCGTCCAGTCCCCTTTTGACCGGCACGATCGAGGATCGCATCCAGCAACAGCCTTTCGGGATGTTCGGGATCTCTCGTCCGAAAGATCTCTGCAGTGATCTCGACCAGGTAGCTCTCGAGATCTCCAGCGTTCCAGGCTGCGAAGACGTCGGCCACGGCTTCTGCCGCGAGTCCGAGCCCCCGACGCAGCAGGACCGCGGCTTCGGCGATGAGCTGCATGTCGCCGTACTCGATGCCGTTGTGCACCATCTTCACGTAGTGACCCGCGCTGCCGCGGCCACAGTAGGTGACGCACGGCCCGGAATCGGCCACCGCCGCCACTGATTCGAGCGCGGGTCGAATCCGTTGCCAGGCCTCGTGGTCGCCCCCGGGCATCATGGAAGGGCCACGCAGAGCCCCCTCGCCACCGCCCGAGATCCCCATTCCGACGAACCGCCAGGGCGCAGCAGCCGCGCGGTCGGCTCGCGTTTCCGTATCGCTGTGGAGGCTGTTCCCTGCATCGATGACGACGTCGTCCTTCTCGAGAAGCGGGTCCAGGAGGTCCAGGATCGAATCGACGGCGGCGCCGGCTGGTACCAGCACCACGATCTGGCGCGGACGCTCCAGGGCAGCCACCATGGAAGCCGCATCTTCGCAGATCGTGAAGCGTGCTTCGGGGTGGCGGCCCGCCAGGGTGCGGGCCGCCTCCTTCTTCTTGTCGAGAATGGCGACCCGGTGACCGCGGCTGGCAAAATTGCGAGCCAGGTTCGCGCCCATCACACCCAATCCAATCACGGCGAGGTCGCACCCAGATCGACTCATGCGGATCACCTCTCCCTCTTGCCGTCGTTATGGCCATCGTTTCCGCCGCTTTCTCAGCTGGCCGGTCGTTACGCCGCGCCGAGATCGAGATCCGTCACGACGACCAGACCTCTGAGCGCCCGCGCGGGAAGCGTTGGGTCGCCCGCCAACAACTGCCGGAGCGGCGCACGTTTCGACTCGCCGAACGCAGGGAGCACAGCCCGGCTCGCGGTCGCGAGTACGGCAGGCGTCAGCGTGATGCGGTCGGAAGGTGGCTTGGGGCTGTCGGGGACATGGGCGACCAGGCCCGACTCAGGCAGAATCCGCGAAGGAAAAAGAGAAGCGATGTGGCCGTCCTCTCCCATACCGAGGAGCAGGACGTCCAAGCCACCTTCGAAGTCGCCACGCAAGCCCACCTCGACGCGCGCGACAGCGGCGCTGGGTGTCTCGCCATCGATATAGAGAGGGAGTACCGAGTGGGGCCTGGGGCCGTCAGCCTCGCTGTCCGAGACACCCAAGCCCAATGACCCAAGGCGCTGCGCTGCGCCGCGATTCGATTCGACGCTGGCAACGGGGACACAGCGCTCGTCGACCCACGTGAGCTGTATGCGCCTCCAGGCGTCCCCGAGCCGTGCGCACGCGCCCGCAAGCGCCGGCAGCGCTGAACCGCCCGGCACTGCCAGGCGCGCGGTACCGCGAACCTCCAACACCGCCAAGACGGCGCGTGTCAGCTCATCGGCCGCCGTATCGAGCGGCTCCTTGCTGAGGAGCAGCTCGCAGCGCTTCGACTGCGCCTCGGCTGCCTCGTTCGGACCCTGGAGATCAGCCACGAGACCAGCTGCCCTGGCATTCCCCGAAGAGACGCTCGGCAGCGTCGGGACCCCAGCTGCCCGACTCGTAGATCTCGAGGTGCGATGCGCCCGGGAGCTGCCAGGAAGCGAGTACCGCGTCGGCGTACCTCCACGAGGCCTCGATCTCATCACCACGAAGGAAGAGGGTCTGGTCTCCGAGGAGCGCGTCCGCCAGCAGTCGCTCGTAGGCGTCGGGAGGTGCCTGACCAAAGCGCTCGTGATAGCCGGAAGTCCATCGTGGCGGGCGTCATTTCCATGGTGCCGCCGGGCTGCTTCACGCCGAACGAGAGCCGGATTGCTTCCTCGGGCTGCAGGCGAAGCGTGAGAGTGTTGGGGCGGGTCTGGCAAAGGGCGCCGTCGCGCAACCGGCGCCGATATTCCCGGTCGCTCATCTCGGGAGGGCGATTGAAGAGCTGTATGGCAGGCGTGTGGAACTGCACCTGCACCTCGGTGAATCGCTTCTTCATCCGCTTGCCATGGCGCAGCAGAAAGGGCACCCCGCTCCAGCGCCAGTTGTCGACGTAGGCTCGCAGGGCGACGTAGGTTTCCGTCTCGGAGTCGGCAGCAACGCCTTGCTTCTTCGGAGTAGCCCGGAACCCGCTGTCCGTCGATCTCGCCCGGCCCGTAGCGGGCGCGTATCGAAGTCGCCCTGGCCTCGTCCGGATCTGGATGCCGGAGCGCGCGCAGGACCTCGACCTTCTGATTGCGGACCGCTTCGGCATCCAGGGAGGCCGGCGGCTCCATCGCGATCAGTGCCAGCACCTGCAGCATGTGGTTCTGCAGCATGTCGCGGAGCGCACCGGTGCTGTCGTAGTAGCGGCCACGTCCATCCTCCACGCCGATCGTCTCGGCCACGGTGATCTGCACCAGCTCGACATGGTGACGGTTCCAGAGCGGCTCGAAGATCGCGTTGTGGAAGCGAAAGCCCAGCAGGTTCTGCACCGTCTCCTTCCCGAGGTAGTGGTCGATCCGGTAGATCTGCTCCTCTTGCAGAATCAGGTGCAGCTCGCGATTGAGCGCTCGCGCGGTCTCGAGATCTCGACCAAAGGGCTTTTCGACGACCACCCGGCGCCACTCTTCATCGGGCTCCCAGGCCTGCAGCAACCCCGCCGCGGCGAGATTCGAGACCGTCCCGTGAAAGAGATCCGGCTTGAGAGAAAGATAGAAGAGCCGACCGGACCCCCGACCTCCGGGCAGCAGATCGAGCCTCGCGCCCAGCGAAGCGACCGATCCGGGTATGCTGGAATCGCCCCGGTGATAGAAGATGCGGGGCGCAAGCTTCTCGAAGGCTCCGCGGAGATCTTCTGGAATGGCCTCTGCCAACCGCGTTCGGAACTGCTCGTCCGACATTTCGCTGCGTGACACTCCCATGATGGAGAAGCCGACGGGAGGCCGTGGATCCGCATCCAGACGCACCAACGCAGGGATCAGCTTGCGGCGGGTGAGATCACCGCTCGCTCCGAAGATGATGACCTGTTCGGGTGACGCCATGCGCAGAGGGTAGCTCTCCAGCTTCCACGCGCTCACAGCGGCGTGGCCGCGCACCCTCGTCGGAGTCAGCCGCGGAGCCGAGCTGCCTCGTGAAGCGCCATGTGCGGCAACGTCAGTGCGGCCAGACCCACGAAGAGGGTTTGCGCCAGCGCGACCGAGGACGTAGACCCTGCGCTCAGGATCCAGTAGGCGGAGGCGGCGAGTGCCAGCGCTGCCAGCGTCAGCGGGAGCCCGTGGAGCGCGTACCGCAGGAGCCCCAACCCCGGCTCGAGTGGATCGAGTTTCGCCGCGATTCGGAGACCGTGGCGAACGGAATGCCAGCCGCAGAAGTAGACTGCGAAGGCGAGTAGAGGCGGAAGAAGCCGCATCAGAGCCATCAGCGCGAGTATCTCGAAGGCCGCACCGAGATGGCGCCGGTGGCCGCGGCGGCCGGCGAAGAGGTGAGCCCCCGCGAGCAGAACCCAGCTGGCAAGAAGGTAGGGTTCCAGCCGCGCCCCGATCGTCCCCACCGCGTCCATGACCGCGACTGGGTCGCTTCCAGGCAGCAGCCAGGAGAAGATCTCCGCCGTCTCGCCGGGTCGGCCGAGAATCGGTCCCGCCACGGGCAGCAGACCTCGAAGCACAACGGCGAGCCCGACCGCGATGCGAGGGTAGAGGGCTGGTTCCACGTCTTCGAGACCGAAGTGCAGCGCGGAGAGCAGGAGGAACGAGACCAGCGTCAGCGGCGGGGCCGCGATCCAGGCTGCCACCAGCGCGCCAGCCAGGAGCAGGTAGCCCGCCGCGAACGGGAGTGGCCAGGTGCGACCGAAGCTCCCCTCCAGAAGCCGGCGGCCCGCCAGGTGGTCCACCGCCCCGTGCGGCAGCCCCGTGACGGCGACGAGGGCCGCGAGGCAGACGAGCTGTGTCGAGACCGGCACCTCACGCCCCGCCAGCAAGATCGCCGCGACCGAAGTCAGAAGCCCCGCGACCCAGGTGTGCGACAGGCGCCAGCTCGGAAGCCAGCTGGTGTTCACGGAGGGCTCTCCCCGGCGGCGATGCGCACGGCCTCCCGCAAGAACGGCAGCGACGGCATCGAGGACACCACGCGGAGAACTGTCGCGGGGGACGCGGTCTCCGTCAGAAAGCGAACGGTCGATTCGGGGCTGTTGCTCCGAAACATCCCCGCGAAGACCTCGGGAGCGCGCTCCGGGTGGTGGCGGAGAAACGAGAGAAAGATGCGATCCAGCGTCGTGAAGCCGGGGCGACGGGTCCGGGGAGGGGAAGGCAGGTCTCGGAGCGCGAGCTGCGCCGCCATCTGGTGCGACCAGCGCTGAATGTCGAGAAAGGCGTAGCCGGTGCTGGGCTTCACCAGGCCGCCCGCTGTGCCGATCGGGTAGTGCCCCGGTCCCTCCGGCTGCGCCCTCACGGCCGCATCCATCGGAATCGCTCCCTCCTCCTCGAAGCGCACCTCGCACGCAGCCGCTCGATATCGCTGTTCGAGGAACTCCGCGATCGACTCGTCGTAGAAGGCACGCGGGTGCGGGTGGGGCCCGAACCAGGTGGCCTCAACAAAGGCGCGTCGCTCGTCGCGGGGCAGGACGTACATGAAATGGATGCCGCGGTCCTGCGGAACGTCGAAGTCCATCAACACGGCGGTGCAAGGATCTAGAGCGGATCGGTCCAGCAGGACCTCCTTTCCGACGAAGTGCTGCAGGAACCGCGCGGGGCGGTCCGGGGGACGGCTGTCGAAGACGTGAGTCGCCGCGACGCGCCCGCCGTCCGTCTCGAGGATCCAGGCGTCGCCATCGCGGGCGATTCGGTCGACGCGGCAGGGATGACGGATCTCGGCGCGATCCCGCAGGAGCGCGAGGGCGGAATGGTAGAAGCGATCCGCAGGGATCTCGCGGTACTGGAAACGGCCAGAGCCGTGGGCGATCTCCTCGCCGCCATGCCGAACCGACCACCGCCGCCAGGAGCGCGCCACCGCGCCCTCGAACCCGTGGCGGACCGCGTCCCAGTGGCACCAGGTTCGGTCGCGCTCGTAGCGTTCCCGCTGCTCCAGAACCAGGAGGCCGCGCCGGTAGAGACCGCGGCGCGCGAGCTCTGCGGCCAGGCTGAGCCCCGCGCAGCCTCCTCCGATCACCACGTAGGCGTAGTGCTGCAACTCACGCCTCGGGGTCCGCGCCGGGCAGTCCCACCAGCGCTTGGTGGAGGAGCGGGTCGTGCCTCGGCGGCGGACCCAGCCGCCAGTACACGGGCCGTGAAAGGAAGGAGCCCACGGCGCGAAGGGTGTGCCAGACCTTTCCCGAGCGGCTCACGAAGGCCCGACGGCTCCAGTAGCTTCCATCCCTGAGACCGCTCCGCACTTCGAACCCGATGGCCTCGTAGACCCGGGACGCGACCAGAATGGAGAGCCTCGCGCGGCGGGGTAGAAAGCGCAGGCCGCGATCGGCGCTGCGGTAGTAGGCGTCGGCGAGCTCGAGCACGCGCCAGATCGCATGCTCGGCCCGCGCTCGGGCGCGATTATCGCCAGAGAGGAGAAGTGCGGGCGAAACACCCTCTCCGAGGACCGTTTCGGGCAGGTAGACACGGTCCCGCCCGGCGTCCTCCAGCACGTCTCGACACAGATTGGTCAGCTGCATCCCGACACCGAGGTCGATCGCGAAGGGGAATGCACGCGGATCCGATACGCCGAAGACGGCGCACATCTTGAGGCCAACGGTGCCGGCTACGCCGTAGGCGTATCGAACCAGGGCAACTTCGTCGACAATACGAACCGATCCCGTGTCGCGCGCGATGCCCGCTACGAACTCGTCCACCACTTCCGCGGGGAGTCCGATGCGCTGCGCCAGCGAGAGGAAACTCTCCACCCAGGCCGCTGGCACTGCCGCTCCCCGCAGCTGTGCGCGCAGCGCTGCGAGCGCGCCGACGGCCTCGTCGGCCGGCGCATCGTCCGCGAGATCGTCGACACGGCGGCAAAACGCATAGGTCTCCGCCGCGATCTCGGCTTCCCGGCGTCCGAGAAACCGACTGGCCCAGGCGAAGGTCTTGCCGTGGCGTGCGAGGACCTCGGTCGCCGCGGGCTCGACCGCGGTCATCACGGGGTCCCAGCCACCGGGACGAGGCGATCCAGGACCTTGGCGGAGGTGAGGACCCCGGGCAAGCCGGCGCCGGGATGCGTCCCGGCGCCGACTAGGTAGAGGCCCTGCAGGTCTTCGGAGCGATTGTGGAAGCGGAACCAGGCGGATTGGCGCAACAGAGGCTGGATCGAGAAGCCGGTGCCGTGGAGCGCCAGGTAACGCGAGCGGAAGTCTTCGGGGGTCACGTAGAACTCCGCGCAGATGGTCCGCGAGAGGCCGGGTAGCAGCCGATCTTCTAGCGCCTTCACGACTTGGTCACGATAGCGCGGACCCTCCCGAGACCAGTCGATTCCCGCCTGGAGGTTCGGGACCGGGGAGAGAACGTACCAAGTGTCGCGGCCCTGTGGCGCCAGCGACGAGTCCGTGGCTGTCGGCCGGTGCAGATAGAGGCTGAGGTCCGCCGCCAGCCTCCCGCGGTGGAAGATGTCTCGGAGCAGGTCACGGTACCGCTCTGCCAACAGGATGGTGTGGTGAGCGACCGCGTCGTAGCGCGCGGAGGTCCCGAAGTAGAGCACGAACAGGCCCATGGAGTAACGCAGGCGGTCGATCCGTCGGTCGGTCCACCTGCTGCGGTGCGCGCGGTCCACCATCTGCCGGTAGAGAAAGGGGGCATCGGCGTTGCTGACCACGATCTCCGCAACGAGCTCGCGCCCGTCCTCGAGTGCAACGCCGTAGACGCGACCGTCGCGCACCAGCAGGCGATCCACGGAGGTTTCCAGCTCGACCCGGACTCCCTCCTCCGCGGCCAGTCGTCCGAGTGCGGCGACCAGAGCGCCAGTTCCTCCGAGGGCGAAGTGCACACCCCACTGCCGCTCCAGGAAATGGATCAGTGTGTAGATGGAGGTCGTTTCGAAGGGATTGCCACCCACGAGCAGCGGGTGGACGCTGAAGGCGCGGCGGAGAAGCGGGTGGCTGAGGTGCCTGCTCACGAGCCCGTAGACCGAGCGCCAGCTTTGGAGCCTGAGCAGCGAGGGCAAGGCGTGGAGCATGTCGCGAAACGCCAGGAACGGCTGGTCCCCGAGCTCTACGAACCCCTTGTCGAAGATCCGCCGGGAGGCCTCCAGCATCCGCCGGTAGCCGTCGACGTCTCGCGGCTCGAACCGCTGGATCTCGCTGAGTGTGTCCTCGACGGTTCCGCCGTAGTCGAGGGTGCGGCCGTCGTGGAAGACGAAGCGATACCAGGGCTCCACGGGCCGAAGCTCGACGTAGTCCCGCAGACTCTTGCCGAACAGCTGAAACAGCTCCTCCAGCAGAAACGGGGCGGTAATGACGGTTGGGCCGGCGTCGAAGACGTGGCCGTCGCAGCGAAACACTTGCGCACGCCCGCCGAGCATCGGCATACGATCCAGCAGCTGGACGCGGTAGCCGCGGGCCCGGAGGCGAAGGGCTGCGGCGATGCCCCCGAAGCCAGCGCCGATCACGATGGCGCTTTGCGAGGGCGCCCGAATCGGCGTCGGCAGGGACATTGGACCCCCAAATCTTCGAGCTCCGTTGGAGAGGCCATTCGAGCCGGCGCAAGCCGCGGACGCCGCCCTCCCAGATTAGCCGGGACCGCTCACGAGGACCGCGGCATGGAGCGCCGCATCGAACGATGTCTCGAGAAGAGTCGGTTTCGGCGCGTCGCGGCCGCGGGAAAATTTTTTGCTCCAAACCATTGCCAAATGATGTCTAGATACAATATTGATTGTTCATAAACAAACACTCCTCTCTAGCGTTCAGGAGAGTGTACGTGGGCTGCCCCCAGGGGGATCACGATGGCACTTTGCTCGAACCAATACGCGGCAGTCGCGAACGTCGCATCGCTCGCGGTGGCTGGGATGGGCCCGGCGGACTCGACCGCTGCGGCAGTTCCCCGAGGACTAGGAGGTCTCTCGAGATGAAGCACGAAGCCACGGGAAGCAGCCAGTCGGTGACCACATGCACGCTGCCCCAGCTGATCGCCTGCCTGACCGAGCTGGGATACTCCATCGACGACATGCCGCATGCGCTGGTGGACGTCTTGCGCTCGGGATCTGTCAGGCTCGTCGAGGGATCCTCCTCGAGCTCCCCGACTGTCCACTGAGCCTGTCTGCCTCGAGCTGCCCGTCCCTCCGAGTCGCGGTGCTCGAATTCCTCAAAGATGCGGAGTCCCAGGTGCTGGTCTTCGCGGTCCGTGTCATGATCCGAGGGGACGGTGCCGTCTGGCACCGTTCGTCGATTTCGATGAAGATAGCGGGTTGGCTCCTCTCGCCACTCCGCCCTCCCTGGATCGGCGGGGTGACGGGTGACGCCACGGGGACACGGATGGCCGAGCAGAGGGCAACGGGTTCGAAGGCACCCCCCAGCAAGCCCCTTCCCGGCGCGCCGGAGAGCTGGCTCGACGCCGAGGAAGCACTGGCGCCCTTCGATCGTCGTCTGAAAGAGGCCATCGCCGAGCGAGGGCAGCTGGGTTTCGCGGTTGCGCACCACTTCGCGCGGTCCGGGAAGCGCATCCGTGCGCGGCTCGCGCTGGCGTCGGCGGCAGCGCTGAAGGTGCCGGAACGCGATGCCCTCTCCCTCGCCGTGGCTTGCGAGCTGCTCCACAACGCTTCTTTGGTCCATGATGATCTACAGGACCGCGACACCACCCGCCGCGGGCAGCCGACCGTCTGGGCCCTTCTCGGCGAACCCCTGGCCATCAACCTCGGCGACTACCTGCTCACGCGCGCCATCGATGTCGCCGCAAGCTGCGGCGCACCCGGCTCGGTCTGCACAGCCCTAGTCCGGTGCTTCGCGGCGCGCACGCTCCAGGCGATCCGCGGGCAGGTCGACGACAACACCGCCGTGGGGGACTCCTCACTCTCCGTCGAACGCTACGAGTCGATTGCCCGCGCCAAGACCGGTCCCCTCCTCGCCCTGCCGGTCGAGGGGGCCATGATTCTCGCCGACGTCGCGCCAGACCTGCGCGCCGTCGCATGCGAGGTGATGGAGCTGCTGGGCACATCCTTTCAGGTGCAGGACGATCTGGCCGACCTCTATGGCCTGAAGGGTCGCGAGGAGGTCGCCTCCGATCTGCGAAATGGCCGCCTCAGTGCTCCTGTGGTGCACTTCCTGGCCTTGGCCAGCGAGGACGAGCGCAGCCGATTCCTGCGTTTTCGCGCCAGTAGCGACCGGACAGCCGAGGCGAACTACTGGCTCTGGCGCCTGCGCAGCTCCGCGGCGATCGAGGCCACGATCGACCACGCCCGGGTTCTCTCCGAGCGCGGCCGCACCGGCCTCGCCGAGCTTCCGCCCGCGCTCGCGGCGGTCCTCGCCGCGGCGGCCTCGCGCGTGGGAGAATCGCTCTCGCAGATCGAGATGGCTTTCCCCCGTTCAAGGGTGTGGAGCGCGGCGCCCATGGCGAGGCGAGACCGCCGCCCGGCGGAGGCCGGCGCGTAGGCGCTTCACGTTCCGCGTGCACGTCGCGATGCTGCTGTTGAGGTTCTCGATCGAATTGGTGGTCCGGAGCTTTCGATAGAGCCTGTCCTCGACCCCCAGGTGTCGTAGGACGCCGTATCTGGGGGTTGAGGAGCATCCAGCCTTGCGACCCTCCGCCAGGCGAAGCGATGAGCGGCCGGCGGCCGGTGCGGCTGTCGCCGAAGTCGGGCCGCAGCCAGCCCGAACGTAGTCGTTTCGCCACATTCCTACAGATAGGAAATGTGTATACGAATCTCCTGTATGCTCGATGGCAACCTGAACGTCCATCCGAGAGGTGCTGGGTGTCGGAAGATCGCGAAACCGAAACACAGGAATGAATTCGGCCGAACCGTTCAGAAAGCCTTGCGATCCATTTGCGGGCTCTTCAACCCCCTGCAAAGTGCCATTGCAGGGGCAAGGAAAAAGTTCTCGTAAGAGAAATAACGGAGATTCTCGGTCGAGAACTAGTGATGCGCCAAGCAGTTTTCAAGAATAGACGTCATCGATGACATCAAAAGGGCGTTGAGGCCTAGTCAGGAGGACATGATGAATGCTCAAGTCTTCACCGTTTCTGTAGAGGCCTTTGAAATCGTAAACCACATTCTCACACTTGGCTACGCCTCGATGGCGGCCGCTTTGTTCTTCTTCATCCTCACCAAGAACAACTGTCTGCCCAAGTATCGAATGTCGTCAGTCATATCGGTTGTCGTGATGGTGTCGGCATTCTTGCTCCTGTATATCCAGAAGGAAAGCTGGACGGCCGCGTATTCATTCAGCGGCCAGGCTTACGCGCTGAAGCCCGGAGCGGACCTTTTCACCAACGGTTACCGGTACCTGAATTGGCTCATTGACGTGCCAATGTTGCTCATCCAGATACTGTTCGTCGCCGAAATCGTCGGGTCCGAACGTGCGAAATACATGACCCGTTTTTCGATTTCGGGTTGTTCGATGATCATACTGGGATACATAGGTCAATTTTACGAGCCGGGCCGTCTCAATGAGAACATCTTCTGGTGGGCTTTTTGGGGGATCCTGTCCACAGGGTTCTTCATCTACGTTTTGATACTTATCACCAGAGTGATCAATGCTGGGAAGAGCCATATGGAGGGTTCCCCGCGGAGAGTGTTCGGCGCGATTCTTCCGCTCTTCTACGTTGCCTGGTGGCTCTACCCTGTCGCCTACGCGGCACCGACGTTATTGCAGCTTGGTGTCTCCTATGAGATCACCATCGTGAGCCAGCAAATGATCTACACGATTGCGGATATCGCTTCCAAGGTCATCTACGGCATCATGCTGACGGTGACGGCATCCATGTTGAGCGAAACGCAGGGTTTCACCGTTGAATGAGGTGTGGGCGATCTCGCAGATGAGGGGCGAAACCGAGTGGCGAGGATTTCGTGATGAGTTGAAAACAGCTTTGTCACGTGTGACCTGCCCCATACGCGGGGCGGTGCCAGGGCCGGTTACCAGAGGTGGGACGCCTTCCGCGCTGGTGCATTGGGTCGCTACGCGCGGGACCGCAACGACCCCCTGCGGGACGGGGTCAGCCGTATGTCACCCTACCTGCACGCCGGGCACGTCTCGCCGTTTCGCCTCGCTCGAGATGCATTCCAGCACGGCGGTTCGGGCGCGGAGAAATTCCTCGACGAGCTTCTCATCTGGCGCGAGCTCGCCTATGTCTACTGCGCGTGGCATGGGGATCACGACCGGATCGCCACGCTGCCCGAATGGGCACGGCAAACCCTGAACGACCACCGCTCGGATCCACGTCCGGCCGAGCCCTGTTGGGAGACCCTGGCGCGGGGGCGAACCGGAGACCCACTCTGGAACGCGGCCCAACGATCGCTCCTCATCCACGGGGAGCTCCACAACAACGTCCGCATGACCTGGGGCAAGGCCCTCCTGGAGTGGACCTCCGGTGCAGAAGGAGCTCTGGAGCGGCTGATCGATCTCAACCACCGGTACGCGCTCGACGGCCGCGATCCCGCCTCGTTCGGAGGAATCCTCTGGTGCCTGGATCAGTTCGACCGGCCTTTCTCTCCCGAGATTCCCATTCTTGGAACGGTTCGCCCCCGTCCCTCCCTTTCCCACAGCCGCCGTATCGATGTCGAGGCTTACGCGCAACGGACTTCGAGACCGGCCATGGCCCGGCCGCTGCAGGTGGCCGTGATCGGAGCCGGGATCGCTGGGCTCGTCGCAGCCCGGACTCTCGCCGACCACGGCCACGGCGTCGTGGTCTTCGACAAGGGCCGAAAGCCCGGCGGTCGTGCATCCAGTCGACGTCGGGAGGGCTTCGTATTCGACCACGGTGCGCAGTACTTCACCGCCCGGGGCGCGCGCTTGGGGATAGGGAGCATAAGCGGGTCCGCGCAACGTCCGATAACGCACCATCTGTAAATTCCCGCGCGGAGACCCGCGAGAGGGGTGAGTCTTCTACCCAAGTAGCGGGGAAAACAAAGGGGGCGCGCGGTTCGGGGCGCAGCTCGCCGGTCGGGACTCGCACCGGGGGTCCACGCGGCCGCTGCCTCGTTGCGGTGGGGTACGTGGGGATGTCTTTACCCGTCGCCGTCTGGCTCGTCGCTGGGCCAGGGTTCCTCGAAGCCGAGCTCGAGATCGGTCGGCTCGGGCGAAGGGGCTGGCGTGAGGGGCGGCGCGCGGGAGCGCAGGCCCAGGCACTCGAGGATGCCGCGGATCACCTCGGGTTGGTCGATGGCTGCCAGGATCCGCATGCGTCTGCCGCAGCGATCGCATTGGAGAGCGTCCACGGCGAACACACGGCGGAGAAGTTCCGACCATGGGAGCCTTCTCTCGCGGGGCGGGGCGGGTTCCGACGCGCGGCGCTGCTCGGGGGCAGCCGCCGCTGTCTCGACGCTCTTCCCCGAAGCAAGGGATACCGGGGTGCGCAGGGAGATGCCGGCTTCATCACGCTCGGCGGTGACCGGATGCTGTGTTGTTCCCCCAGGTTCCCGACTGGGTTGGCAGGGACAGCTCTGCGATCGTGGCAGGGCTGAAGACACCTGGCTGCGATCGCGCACGATCACATCCCGCCACGCGGCGCAGGGCGCCAAAATGCCGTGGTAGCGAACCGTGTTGGTCCGCGGTGGCGGCACCAGCGCCGCCAGCCGGGCCACCAAATCGAGCGGCTCGAAGACGACGTGGGTGGTCCCGTCGCGCCATCGGTGCCGGAGGCGATAGAGGATTCGCCCGTCGGGGAGCTCGGAGAGGCGCTCGGTGGCCACGGGAGGCCTCCCTACGTACCTGCACAAACGCTCCAATCGGCGCCGATCGCGTGCGGGAACGCAGACGTCGGCGTGGAGGCTGAATCCCCGAACACTCGCGCAGCGCGGGCCGGTGATCTCCTCCAGCTCTTCGACGTCGATGCGATAGCCGAGCCGCACGAGGCGCTGGCCGGCCCGCGGGCCGGCGGCGATCCGACCCTGTACCGAGGCCGAGTAGAGCTGCGAGAGCAGGGGCTCTTCGGCTTCCAGGGGATCCGGATCGGCAGAGCCATCTTCGCCGAGGAGGCCTCTTTGCACCAGGAGCTTCTCCACGCGCCGCGCGATGGCCGCGGTGATGCGGGCCACCTCCGCGTCGGTTGGCGGCGGGAGAGGGTGGAAGCGGGGGGCCTCGAAGGGCACCGAGGAGACGTAGACGCCGTCGAGGACGAGCGAGTGGAAATGGGGGTTCAGATTGATCGACCCACCGGCGCGCTGCAGGAAGGTGACGGCCCCGCAGTACGCCTTGCGCATCGGGAGCTTTCTTCGCGCTCTCCGCTTCAGCGAGGAGAAGACGGCATGGATGAAGATGCGCAGCACCTCGCTGCAGAGCTCCTGGTCAAAGGCGAGGCGGTAGCGGAGGGCGAAGGGGAGTGAGAGCACGTACTGGCGTACCGGAGCCTCGGGTAGGATGCCGTCGACCAGGCACGCGGCAGTGTCGGCCATGCGGCGGGCTCCGCAGGATGGACAGAAGCCTCGCTTCTTGCAGGAATAGGCCACCAGCCGCTCGCGGCCACACTCCTGGCAGCGGACGCGAAGGAAACCGTGGGCGAGGATTCCACAGCTGAGGAAGGCGCGGAGCTCCCGCTCGACGAAGCGGGGGACGACGCGGCCCTGATCGCGGGCCGAGGCGAGAAAGGTCTCGAGGTGATGCTGAAGGACGCGGTAGAGGACGGTGTTCTCGGGCGCGCGCCGCCGGTACTCAGGGGCATCGGGCGGTCGATGGCCGACGGGAGTGTCACTCGCCGCGAACAGGAGTTCGTGCGAGCCGCGTGCCCACGCCGAAACGCGTCCTGCGCGCGCGAGAAGGTCGCAGCGGCGAGATGCGTCATCCTGCGTTCACACACCGCCCGTGGCGAGGCGTTCACCGGTTTCCGGTCCCATCCAAGTAGAGTGCGGTGCGAGTTCGCTCACCCGGTGATCCCGCTGACAGTGCCGCCAGGTCGACGCATCCTCCGACGCGACCCCGTCCGGTCGGGCCGCGCTTCGGCTGCGATCTCGACTGTCCGCTGGTCGCCGTGGACGAGGCGCACCGATCAGCGAGTGGGGTCACGACTTTCGCCCCGACTGCCTGCAGCTCGGAGAGCTTCTGGCCGAGTTCCCCGCGGCCCGCGTGGACGCGGCGCTAGACGCACCCGGGGTGGGCCGGGTGTCGCACTCAGATTGGCATGCGCGGCAAACCGTTGAGGGGTTGATTTTCGTCTTACTTTCGCCTATCTTTTTGATGACGATGCCGGCTCGACTCCACCCGGGCCGGCTCGCAAGCAGGTGCACGCTCTGCAATCCGACACACTGCACCTCGACACGCTGCGATTCGAGGCATGGCCGGACACGCGGCCACAGCCTCGACCAGGTGTGCAGCCCAAGTCGCGACCGGATCCGCTGAGGAGCGCGCCGCTCGGGCTCCCGGCAAGGCGGGTTGCGGCTGGCCTCCCGGTGCCGGACCTGCCCTGGGAAGGCGACGCGGCGGTGGGCACCTCCACCGCGGCGATCGAGGACCAGCTCGCGCGCCTTGCGGCAGCCGTGGGCTCGCTTCGCCGCGTGCTCGCGGCAATCGCCGCCCGGCTGATCGAGACTAAGGCGCACCAGCGCCTCTGCTACGCGCGCGTGAACGATTACACGCGCGAGCGGCTTGGACTTTCGAGCCGGCAGCTCCAGGAGCTCGCCCGGGTCCACCGGGCGCTTGCCAGGCTGCCCGCCCTCGACCGTGCGCTGCGCGCGAACGAGCTCCCGTGGAGCAAGGTCAGGCTCATTGCCCGCGTGGCGACCGGGGAGGACGAGGAGGCGTGGATCGCCCGTGCACGGGAGATCTCCACTAGGCAGCTCGAGCGGGAAGCGCGGAGGAGCAACCGGGAAGAGGAGTCGCAGCGTGCCGAAGAGTCCGCTCTGGAGAAGCGGGTCGCGGTGCGCTGCACGCCCGCCGTTCGCGAGAAGTGGGGCATCGCGCGCGAGATGGCGGAGCGCGTTGCCGGTCAGCGCCTGCGCGCCGGAGAGGCGCTCGAGCTCGTCGCGGCCGAGGTGTTCTCGTCCATCTCGATCGATCCCGCGCTCGCGGACGTGCCCGACGAGCTGCCTGCACGGTTGCCGAGCGATGCACGGGATTCACTGGAAGGGGAGGCAGCCCACAGCGCGCGCGCCCGATCCCCCGGCCTGCCGGGCTCGATCGCTTGGCTCGCGATCGGTCTCGACGAGGCCGACGCCTTCGAGCTCGATCGGCGTCTGCGGTTTGCGGTCCGGCTCGAGCAGACACTCGACGCGGCGATGGCCCCGCTGCTGCGCGTCGTCAGTTCGGCGGAGTACGAATGGCGCGGTGACTACAGTCCGCTCTCGACCTACGTCCGCGAGCAGCTCGGGATATCGGCCAGCAAGGCGCGGGCGCTCCTGCGGCTGGAGCGCGCCGACGACGTCTGCCCCGAGCTCCGCGACACCTACCGGTGCGGACGCCTGTCCTGGGTGAAGGCCCACTGTCTGCTCCCACTGCTGCTGCTCGACATCGAGGGCGATTGGCGGCCGGTCTGGGTGGCCTGGGCGGAGCGAGTCACGGTCAGAAGGCTCGAGCAGGACGTGGAGCGGGCACTTCTGCTGCGGGCCGGTCACTCGCGCGCTTGGGCGCGCTGCCTGTTTCACCCGGAGCGGGCGCAGGATCCGATTCCCACCGAGGAGCGCCAGATGTGTGCGCACGACGTCGACGTCGAGGCGACGCAGCAGCTCGCCTGGCGGGTGCCGCGCGAGGTGGCCGCACTCTTCGCCGGGGTGCGGGAGACGCTTCGGTCGCGGCTTCGGGCCGGGAGCGGCCGGCTTGCCAGTGACGGCGAGGTCTTCGAGGCCATGCTCGAGTGCGCGCTGCTAGCATGGACGCTGCGCGATCCCCGCGCGCGCCGTCCCGACCCGGTGGTGGAGCGTGACGGCTACCGCTGCGCGGTGCCCGGCTGCACCTCGCGGCGGAACCTGCACGATCACCACCTGCGGTTCCGGTGGGCCGGGGGCTCTGATGAGCCGGACAATCGCGTGACGCTCTGCGCCTTCCACCACCAGCGCTGCCTGCATGCCGGGTTCCTGCGGATCCAGGGTCGAGCGCCCGACGGCCTGGTCTTCGAGCTCGGCCTTCGCCGGGGCTCCCCCCCGCTCATTCGCTACGGCTCCGGAGACATCGAGGTCGCGGAGAGCGCCCCGCGAGATCGCTCGAACTCCTGGAGGATCGAATCGGGGTGGCTACTAGTCCCCGCTGGAAGGGATCACTGGTAGCAGCAGGTGTGACCTGCCGAAGTGGATCTCGTGAGTCACCGTCCGCATGAAGGGCAGCATGTACACACCCCAGGTGCCGAGCCTGCTGTGCAGGTCGTCCTGGTTGCGGACGATCAACTCCATGGAATGCCCTTTCTTGAAGACGTTCGAGGTGTGCATCATGGCGATCGCGTATTCGACCTTCTCACCCGGTGGGACCGGAACGGCGTTCTGTCGAGGGTGGATGGGCTGATGGGGCTTCGACTTGCCCTCGTCGAGGGCTCTGTACGCCGCCTTGAGGTAGCCCACGCTGATCCACTGCCTGTTGCCCGCGGGGTCCACGTCGACCAGGTCCACGATCCAGTTCGTATCATCGGCGTCGATCGAGGCCTCCAGATGGAGAGCCAGGGGACCGGTGATCTCGGTGTCTTCGGAGAACGGGTCGGTCTCGTACCGGAGGCAATAGACGGTCGGGTCCAGGTAGGGCGCCGGCTGGGTGAAGCTGTCGGGCGGGCCGCCCTCCGGCGCCGGATCCGTCGAAAGGCGTCCTTTGGGGTGCAGGAAGAAACTGGTCCACCTCGTTCTGGTCAGCGGCCATTCATCCTCGAAGCGCCACCGGTTCACCCCCATCACGAAGAGCTTCACCGGGGGCTCGTCCATGATCCCCGTGTCGATCCCCTTGAGCCAGTAGTCGTACCACCGCACGATCTCGTCGTGATACTGGCAGTAGGGCCGCGGCGGGAATCCAGGGGGATAGACGATCAGCTTCTTGCTCTTCGCCGGCGTGCTCGATCTCTGGTAGGCCTCGAAGGTGCCCCAGTTGTAGAAGCGATTGACCCAGGGCGCGCCGATGTACATCGGAATCCTGATCTTCTCGAGCTCCGCATTCGCCGGCATGGGGTGAAACGCATTCAACAGCATGTCGGAGGCGAGGGGATGCTTCAGCGGGTACTTGAGCTGGGAGTACCACTTGCTGTTGTACTTGATGTCCGGATGGTCGAGCACCGCGGCGAGCCTCGCCTCCAAGTCCTCTTTCGGGAGAAGGCTCCACAGTCGCGGTTGTTTCAACGTGTATGGATAGTGTGGTGCCGGAACCAGGCTGTCGTTTCCGTGTCTGCCGAGAAGGATGTGGTAGAGAAGGGTGTCGAATATGCCGTGGAAGTGGTCGCTCGCAAGGACGGGCGCTTCGTCGGGGCGAATGGCTTTGAGACTCGGGGGCGGGTTCTTCGCGACTTCGAGCTGTGCGATCGAATAGGAGGATGGACCCATCATCCCGACGTTGCCATCACACCAGGGCTGCGCCGCGATCCACTCGATCACGTCGTAGATGTCGTCCGGGTTGTGAGCCCGTTCGATGACGCCGTCGAATCCCTCGGAGTCGCCGACTCCTCTGGGGTCCGGAATCACGTGCGCGTACCCTCTCGGCACCGTGTACAGGTAGTTTCCGGCCTCCAGTGACCCGTCCCAGAAGGGGCTGTCGTAGTAGGGCTGCTGTTTGTCGTGCAGCCAGGCCACCGCCGCCTGGGCGTCCTTGCCCCAGAAGCCCCACGCAAGGATCGCCGGGAATCGGTCCTCCTCGACGTCGGGACGGTAGACGTCCAGGAAGAGCCGTGTGCCGTCGCGCACGGTCACGGTCAAGTCCTTCTCCGTCTTCACTTCGTAGACCGGCTGGGAGCCCGCTTCCTTGACGATCTGCGGGTAGCCGTCGAAGTAGACGCCGCAGGTGTTCTGGCCAGCCGTTACCGGGTGCGGAGACGGCACGTAGTCCCTGAGCGTCAAGCTGATCGAGTCACCGGAGTAGGTGTGCTTCGCGCCCATCTTCTGAGGTCTCTCTAGCGGCCGTGAGCTTCCATCTCGATGACGATGCGCTCGGGATCGCCGCGCTTGGTGCGGAGGATCTCCAGCGCTTCCGGAACCTCTTCGAGAGGCAGGCGGTGGGTGATCGAAGATCCGATGTCGATCACGCCTTCGGCCTCCATGCGCAGGACCTCGTCGAGGTCCTCGGCGTGGGAGGCGAAGCTCCCCAGCACGCTGAGCTCGGCGATCGCGAACAGACCGACGGGGAGGTCGATTCGCGGGGGCTGCATGCAGACGCCGACGATCACCATGGTGCCGCCACGACCCAGGGCGTTCACCGACTGGGCAATCGTATCGGGCGATCCGTAGCACTCGACGGCGAGATCGACGCCGCCGCCCGTGAGTTCGTGGATCCGAGGAGAGGGGTCCTCTCCGGGAACGGCGAGCACCGTGTCTGTGGCGCCGAAGCGCCTGGCGCGCTCCAGGGCGGCACTGGAGATGTCGACCGCCACCACTTGTGCGGCCCCCAGGACCGACGCCAGGCGCATGGTCTGGCCCCCGAGGCCACCCACTCCGATCACGGCCACGCGCTCCCCGCCCTTCATCCCGCCCCGGCACTTCAGTGCGTGATACGGGGTCGCCACGCAGTCCGTGGCCACCGCGGCCGCCGCCATGGAAACGCCGTCCGGGACGCGGACCAGACAGTTGCTGGGGACCCGGATGGCTTCGGCGAAGGCCCCGTCGATGTGGATACCCGGAACCTCGAGCGATGCACAGGACATCGGGTGCCCGGACCTGCAGGCAGGACAGCTGCCGCAGCCGGCACCCACGTGGATGGCGACGCGCTCTCCGGCCTCCCAGTCCTCCACACCCGCCCCGGTCGACTCGACGCTGCCGGCGGGCTCGTGCCCCAACGTAAGGGGGCTGGTGGGCAGCGGCATGTCCTCGAGGAAGTGCAGGTCCGAGCCACACACGCCGCAGGCCGTGAGGCGGACCACCACCTCATCGGGGCCGGGCTCGGGGTAGGGAACCTCCTCGATTCGGATCGGTTGTCCCGGGCCGCTGATGCGGGCCGCGCGCATGGTTCGCTTGCTCATGTGCGTCTCTCCTTCAGGACACCGGGCACGATTGCGAAGCGGACCTTCGAAGCCGGTGGCATCACTCTTTGTGGGCTTCCCGGTCCCAGGTACCGGGTCCTACCCCCTCCTGCTTCAAGATGCTCTTCTGGATGCGCTGGGTGCCCGTCTTCGGCAGCTCATCCCGAAACTCGATGTAGCGAGGCACCATGAACCGGGCCATCTGCTCCTCGCAGTGCCGGATCAGATCCTCGGGCGCGAGCGTCTCGCCCTCCTTCAGCACGACAGTCGCCATTACCTCGTCCTCCCCCAGATCCGAGGGAACTCCGAAGACGGCGGACTCGAGCACTGCAGGGTGGCGGTCGATCTCGCGCTCGACCTCCCAGGAGGAGATGTTCTCGCCGCGACGACGCATGGAGTCCGTCTTCCGGTCCACGAAGTAGAGATGGCCCGCCTCATCGGCGTAGACGAGGTCGCCGGTGTGGAACCAGCCCTCGCGGATCTTGGCGTTGCTGGCCTTCTCGTTCTTGTAGTACTCGACCCGCCGACGCTCGGCGTCGTCCACCTGGAAGATGAGCTCGCCGGGCTCTCCCTTAGCGACTTCCGCGCCGTCGTCGTCGACGATGCGGATCGGGCTCATGGGCTTGCCGAAGGAACCCTTCGGCGAATCTCCGAAGTTGAAGATGGCGAACCCCCCACCGTCCACGGCCGCATACCCTTCGAGGATCCGCACCCCAAAGCGCCTCTCGAACTCCGCCCAGACCGATGCGGGGCAGGCCGCGCTGAAGACCACGTCCGCCGGGTTGTCCGCGTCGTCGGAACGCTCGGGCTGCTTCATCAGGATGGGAATCATCGCGCCCAGCGCGTTGAAGGTGGTGGCGCCGTAGCGCCGGATCTCGTCCCAGAAGCGACTGGCGGAGAAACGGCGCGAGAGGGCCATCGGCAAGCCCATGGCCAGCGCTCGCACCGTGGTCAAGAAGAGCGCGTTGGCGTGGAAGAGCGGCAGGCAGCTGTAGAGCAGGTCGTCGGACTTCAGGACCGCGCCGAACATCCGAATCCCGGCGATGTTCATTCCCGTGTAGCGGTTGACCACGCCCTTGGGCGGGCCGGTGGTGCCGGAGGTGTACATCAGCGCGGAGATCGCCCCTTCGTCGATCTCTACACCGGGGTTCGCGTCGGATGCCTCCATCACCTCGGCGAGCGTGCGCCAGCCCTCCGGCGGCACCTCCCCCTCCGGCACCTCTGTCGTATTCAGGATGATCTCTTGCAGCTTCGGGAGTGCGCCGCGGATCGCCTGAATGGCCTCGACGTAGTCGGGGTGGCAGACCAATACCTCCGAATCGGAGTGGTCGATGACGTGTCGCAGTCCCTCTCCCTTGAGGCCGACGTTCACCGGAATGGCATAGGCTCCGAGCTTCTGCGTGGCGAAGTAGACGAAGAGCCACTCGGGCGAGTTGGGCATCATGATCGAGACGCCGACTCCCGCCTTCACGCCGATCCCGGCCAGGCCGTTGGCGGCGCGGTTCACCTGCCGGTTCAGCTCGGAGAAGCTGATGACGCGATCCTGGAAGTAGAGGAAGGGCTTGTCGTCCAGCGCTCGCGCCTGCGTCTCGATCAGCGCTGCCAGCGTCGTCGGTTCATCGGTCATCCTTGTCTCCTCCGAGTCGACGGCTCCCCTCTACAGGCTCTCGGCAGCGGTCAGGCTCAGGACGTCGTTGCAGCCATCTTCGATCATCGAGGCCCGCGCATCGCGCAGCAGCTTCTCGATCGGGTACTCGCGGCTGAGCCCGTTGCCCCCGAAGATCTGCAGGGCGCTGCTCGCCACCTCGAACGCCGTGTTCGTCGACGTGACCTTCGCCGCGACTGCCAGCTTCAGCTTGGGCGGCTGGTTCATCAGGTTGTAGAGCGTCACCTGCCGGCTCAGGGCCCGGGCTCCCTGGACCTTCCGGAACATCTCGAAGAGCCGCATCTTCACGCTCTGGTGCTCGAAGATCGGCACGCCGCCCTGCACCCGCTCCTTCGCATAGTCGAGAGCCAGGTCCAGCGCGGCCTGGGCCAGGCCCACGAAGATGGAGCCCATTCCCCCGTTGGCGCCGGTCAGGATCATCTCGGTCGCGATCCCGTACATCTCCGGCGGAATCACCATGTAGTCGGCCGGCAGCCGCACATCGTCGAAGAAGAGCTCGCCCTGGTTCAGCGCCCGCTGTCCGATCTTGTCCAGCGGCTTGCCCTTCGTCACGCCGGGGACGTCGAGCGGAACCAGGAACCCGCCGTCGCGGCGCACCCCGTCTCCCATGTCGACGGCCGTGAACATGGCGGCCGCCTTGGCGATGGTTCCATTCGAGACCCAGGCCGCCTTCTGTCCGCTCAGTACGAAGGAGTCGCCGTCCTTGCGGGCGATGCAGTTCGGACGACCCGGCTGCTCGACAGCCGGCTTGTTCATGTAGTAGATCAGATCGCTGCCGTGGTCCGGCTCGGTGCCGGCCCAGCAGCCGATGCAGTCGTCGGCGGCAAAGCGCTCGATCAGCTCGGGCTTTCCGGTCATCTCCGCCATCATCCGCGGAAAGCCGGCGACACCGAATCCGATCGCCAGTCCGGAGTCGCCCCAGCCCAGCTCCTCGCTGATGATGCAGCGCAGCCGTGCCTGCTGCCTGGGCGGCAGGTCCCCCCCGGGCGCCGTGACCTCGTGGAGACCCAGGGCACGGTGCTTTTCGAACACCTCCCAGAGGACCGAGCCCTCGGCGATCACGTCCTGGGCGTCTGGCATCGCGTCGAGCTCCGCTCCCGCCGGTCGCAGGACCTCCTCGGCGAACCGGTGAACCGTCTCCTGAACCGATCGCTCTTCGTCGCTCAGCTCCACGTCGTATTCGATACTTCCCATGCTCTTCTCCTGGATTGATGCGGATTATCGAGTGAGAATCGTCACGCACATCGAGGCGGCTTCGTTTCCCACGACCCCGCCTCCGTTGTGCGCCAGAGCGGCCGTCGCAGCTTCGATCTGCCGTTTCCCGCACCGCCCCTGCAGCTGCTCGGTGAGCTCGACGACCTGGGCGATCCCCGTGGCGCCCACCGGGTGCCCCTTGCGGAGCAGGCCACCGGAGGTGTTCACGGGCACGCGGCCCCCGAGCTTGGTGGCGCCCTCGTCGATCAGCCTTCCCGACTCGCCGTCCCCGCACAGACCGAGCGACTCGTAGCCCAGCAGCTCGCCGATGGCCGAGGCATCGTGGAGCTCGATGACTCCCAGATCCTCGGGACCCACACCGGCCTCCTCGTAGGCTTCTCTCGCGCAGAGCGTGGCGGAGCCCACCTCCTCGGGCCCGTGGTCCCATCCGGAGTGCAGGGCACTGGCAGCGACCCGCACCGGCCTCTCGAGTGCGAGCTGGCGTGCCTTGCGCTCGCTCACCAGCACGGCCGCCGCCGCACCGTCTCCGATCGGAGAGCACATCGGCCGCGTGAGCGGCTCGACGATCAGCGGTGCTCCGAGCACGTCGTCGACGCTGAGCACCTCGCGGAACTGGGCCCGCGGATTGAGGCTGCCGTGCAAGGAGTTCTTGGCCGAAACCCCGGCCAGCTGCTCCACCGTGGTTCCGTACGCCCGCATGTGGGCCCGCGCCACGTTCGCGTAGAAGTCCATGGCGACGGAGCGCTTGTCGCCTCCACCGGCGCCCTTGGGTTCTTCGCTGTCTCCTGACTGATCGGCAGCAAAGCTGGCGAGCGTCGCCTCCATCTCCTCCACGTCCATTCCGCCGCGCAGCGCCAGGAAGGTCCTCTGCTTGTCGGGGTGGTAGAGCTTCTCCACACCGAGAGCGAGAACCACGTCGTAGCACCCGGTCGAGACCATCGCGCAGGCCTGGTTGAACGCCGTCGAAGCACTTCCGCAGGCATTGTCGATGTTGATGACGGGAATCTTCCCGATCCCCATCGGGCGCAGGATCACCTGGCCGCGAATGCACTCCTGCCCCGTGACGATGCCCGCCATCGCGTTGCTCACGTAGGCCGCCTCGAGTTCGGCCGCCTCGATACCCGCGTCTTCGAGCGCCGCCGCGACGGCCTCCCCGCCCAGCGCCTTGAGCCCTGTCTCCATGTGCTTCCCGAACCGGGTCATGCCGACACCGGCCACGATCGCTTTCATTCGCATGCTCTTCTCCTAGTCAGCGACGATTTCCGAGCGGGAGCGATCCGGCTCACCCTCGAAGGGTTCACAGTCGACGTTGATGCAGCGATCCACTGGAGCGGGCTGCCATTCTGTCGGGGCGTAGGAAAGGTGGCCGTAGTCGCCGGCCAGGTGCAGCCACTTGACCATTCCCGGCTCGACCTCGTTCGATCCCTTCCCGCCCGGGAACATGAAGCCCTCGAAGCCGTTGTAGACCGTGAGTCCGTTCGGCCGCTGGGCCGGGCTGGTGCGGGCCGGCACCACGAACTCGCCCACATCGTTCCAGACCCGCACCAGGGAGTCGTCCTCGATCCCCTTCTCCCGTGCCGCCCGATCGTTGATCAGCACGAACGGCTTGCCGCGATGCGTCTCCAGCATCAGCGGGTTGGTCATGTTCATCGCATGGATGCTCCAGCGGGCGTGGCCGCCCGAGAGCCGAAACGGGTAGTCGCCCCCCATGGCGGGAGGGTCCTTGTGCACCGGAAGGTCCTCGCCGGCCTCCTGGTACCAGGGGTGATCGATCAGGAACTGCGCACGGCGGGTGAGCGTCGGATAGGGGTGGCCCAGCTCGACGTGGTTGCGCAGCGGCGCGTGGGTCTCGCCGCGCGGGAAGGGGGAGGCGTTGGCCCTCCCCAGCGCGAGGAAGGGCCAGTCGTTGTAGCGGCTGTAGCCCTGCTCGCGAAACGTCTCGAGGGTGGTGCCCGGCGGCATGTTGCCCGAGCTGACGGCGTCGGCCAGCGCCTCTCGAGCCACGCTCTCTCCATCGACGAGTGTCCCCTTCAGCGTGAAGAGATCCCATAGCTCGTCGTAGCGGCGCCACACCCCGCTACGGTGCTGGAAGCCCTCGAGACCCCTCTCCCTGGCGCGTTCGGCGATCTTCTTCGTCAGCGCGCCGAGAGCCTGCCACTCGCCTCGAGATTCGCCGTACGGCGGCACGACGGCTTGTGACATCGACAGGATGAAGGGCCAGGGGGTCGGCATGCCGAAGCCGGTCTTCTCGTAGTGTTGGGTGGCCGGCAGCACGATGTCGGCGTAGAGCGCCGTCTGTGACATGCGGTAGTCCATGCAGACGACCTTGCTGAGCTTCGGCCAGAGATTTCGCAGGAGGACGTTCTTGCCACCGCGCGTCCGGCGCAGCGTGTTGCCTCCCACCTCGAGCAGCACGCGAGGGGGCTTGGTGGCAGCGATCTCGGGCGCCGCGCCCCAGGCCGCCATCCCGGACGCCTCCCGATAGTACTCCTCGAAGCTGCGCTGCATGCTGGGGTCGTGCCATTCGGGGTTGTTCCAGCGCTCCCGGAAGCCGGAGTGCGTGTACCAGAAGAACGCTGGGGGCATCATCATTCCGCCACCCATGGCGCGCAGGATCACGCGATCCGGCAGCTCCCCGGTCAGTGTCGGGTCCTGCTCCTGGAGCTGTTGGCGCAAGGCCCGGCCCTGCTCCAGCAAGGCGCCTTCCCGCCTCGACACCCGGCTCGGTCTTGGCCATCACCGTCGAGCTGCCGTCGAACATGAAGGAGCACCAGCTGCCGAGACCCGCACCCTTCTTGCCCCAGTTGCCGGTGAGCCCGAACAGCAGCGCCTTGGCCCGGCACATCAGGTCGCCGTGGTAGTGCTTGCAGACACCCGCCTCCGGGATGACGCGCGTGAGGCGGCTCGCGACCTTGCGGGCCAGCATCCGGATCGTGTCGGGATGAACCTCGCAGATCTCGGCGGCCTGCTCCGGCGTGTAGCGCTCGTCGAGCATTCGCCGGACACGCCCGAACAGTGGCTCGACCGTGATCCGCCCCGCGTCGACCGTCTCGACCTCCAGCGTCCCCTCGGCCAGCGGCTCGAAGTCGAGCAGCAGACTGGCGGGATCGGCCGGGACCACGCCGTTCACCGGGTGGGCCTGGAAGAAGCGATCGTCGAGCCCTCCCCGCTCGACGTGGCTCTGACGCAGGAACTCCCCGGTGTCGCGAGCGAACCAGCAGGGAGAGGTCCGTCTGTGAGGCAGCGAAGCCCCAGTCCACCAGCCCCTCGGAGATGACCACCTGGCAGGCCGACAGAGCCAGCGCGGTATCGGTGCCGTGACGCACCGGAATGTGGTAGTCGGCGTGGCTGTGCGAGGGGCTCACGTCGGTGGAGATCAGGATCACCTCGGCGCCGCGGTATCGCGCCTCGGTCACGAAGTGGAACACCGTGCTCCAGGTGTGCGCGGGGTTCGAGTGCCAGATCAGGATGAGGTCGGAGTGGAACATGTCGTCGTGAGAAGGCGTAAAGGAGAACTTCCCGAAGGTCTGCTGATATCCGCTGTGGAAGTCGTTGATGGTGGCGTTCACGTCGAGGATCTGGCCGCCGAGGACGCCCATGAAGCGCGAGCTCGAGCCGGTGACCACGATCTGGGGGCTGAGCTCGTGCACCACCGCCTCGGGGCCGACCTCCTCGATGGCGTCGAGGATGGCGTCCGCGGTCTCGCAGAGGGCCTCGTCCCAGGAGATCCGTTCCCAGCGCCCCTCGCCGCGCTCACCGGCGCGGCGCAGCGGGTACTCGATCCGGTCCGGGGCCTCCAGCTCCAGGCTCCAGGCCAGACCCTTCTGACAGATCATCGGATTCATGTCGGGGACGCCGGCCTCGACGGGCTCGCGCACGCCCGCCGCTTCCTCCCGCACCACCTTGCCGTCCTTGACCAGGACGTAGATCGGGCAGTCCCCCGGCACGCAGTTGACACAGTGGGTGCCGAAGTGCGCCTCGTCCCATTCTTGCTCGATGCGCCTGCGCTGTCGTTCCTCGGTCGGGTTGGTCATGCTGGCGCTCACGGACTCCTGCGGATAGCGTCCCGATAGGACTCGCAATCGACGAAGATGCAGCGGTCGAAGGGCACCGGCTGCCACTCGAGCGGCGAGTACTGCAGGTGGCCGTCGCCCGCCGCCAGGTGCAGCCACTTGACCATGCCCGGCTCGATCTCCTTCGAGCTCTTGCCGCCCGGGAACATGAAGCCCTCGAAGCCGTTGTAGACGGTCAGGCCATCGGGTCGCTGCGCCGGGCTGGTCCGGGCCGGCACCACGAACTCGTCGAGGTCGTTCCAGATCCGCACCAGGGCGTCGTCCTCGATCCCCTTCTCGCGGGCTACCCGATCGTTGATCAGCACGAAGGGCTTTCCGCGGTGCGTCTCGAGCATGACGTCGTTGGTCATGTTCATGGCGTGGTTGCTCCACCGGGCGTGTCCGCCCGACAGCCGGAACGGGTGATCGCCACCCATGGCGGGCGCTTCCTTGTGCAGCGGCAGGTCCTCCCCGGCCTCGCGGAACCAGGGATGGTCGATCAGGAACTGCGCGCGGCGCGTGAGCGTGGGGTAGGGGTGACCCAGCTCGACGTGGTTGCGGAGCGGCGCGTGGGTCTCGTTCCTGGGGAAGGGAGAGGCGTTGGCCTGTCCCATGGGGTTGAAGGACCAGTCGTTGTAGCGGGCAGTGCCCCTTCTGGCGGAAGGTGTCGAGCGTGGTGCCGGGCGGCAGGTTCCCCGATGCCACCGAGTCGGCCAGCGCCTCCTCGACATAGCTCTCCCCGTCGACCAGCGTTCCGCTCCAGCGTGAATGTGTTCCAGAGCTCGTCGTAGCGACGCGGAAGCCCGTCGCTGTGCGTGAAGCTCTCCAGTCCACGCTCGCTCGCTCTCTCGCGCGATCTTCTTGCACAGGGCCCCCAGCATCTCCCACTCGGAACGGGCCTCGGCGTAGGGTGGAGTCGCGGCCTGACTCACCGCCAGGGTCATGGTGTACGGTCCCGCTATCGGGAAGCCCGCCTTCTCGTAGTGCTGTGCGGCCGGGAGCACGATGTCGGCGTGAAGGGCCGTCTCGGACATGCGGTAGTCCATGCACACCACCTTGGTGAGCTTCGGCCACAGGTTCTCGAACACGGCCTTCTTGCCGCCGCGGGTTCGCCGGAGCGTGTTGCCCCCGATCTCCAGCAGCACCCGCGCGGGCTTGGTGGCGGCCGTCTCGGCAGCGGCCTTCCAGGTCTCCTGCTGGGACGCTTCATGGAAGTACTCGTCGAAGCTGCGCTTCATGGCGGGATCGCCCCACTCCCGCCGGTTCCAGCGCTCCCGGAAGCCGGCCTGGTGGTACCAGAAGAAGACGGGCGGGACCATCACGCTGCCGCCCATCATCCTCCACAGAACCCGGTCGGCCAGCTCACCGGTCAGCGTGGGATCCTGCTGAAGCATCTGCTCGCGCATCGTGCGGGCAAGGTTCACCACCTCCATGCCGCCCTCGACGCCCGGCTTCGTCTTGGCCATGACCGTCGACATGCCGTCGAAGGTGAAGGAGTTCCAGCTGCCCGTGCCGGCGCCCTTCTTCCCCCAGTTTCCGGTCAGGGCCAGCAGCAGGAGGGCCGAGCGGCTGATCAGATCGCCGTGGTAGTACTTGGCGACTCCCATTCCCATGCTGAGTCGGGTGCGCTTCGACGCGACCTTGCGGGCCAGCATGCGGATGACGTCCGGATGGGCCTCGCAGATCTCGCTGGCCTGCTCCGGCGTGTAGTCCCGGTCGAGCCGGCGTCGAAGCCGCGCGAACACCGGCTCGACCGTGACCCGGCCGGCGTCGAGCGTCTCGACCTCCAGCTCTCCCTCGGCGAGCGGCTCGAAGTCGAGATGCAGGCTCGCCGGGTCCGCGGGGACCACGCCCCGCTCGGGGTGTGCGTGGAAGAAACGATCGTTCCTCCCTTCGGCCTCCAGGTGGCTCTGCCGCAGGAACTCGCCCGGTGTCGGTGCGGACCAGCAGCGAGAGGTCGGTCTGCGACGCCGCGAAGCTCCAGTCGACGAGCCCCTCGGAGATCACCACCTGGCACATCGCCAGCGCCAGCGCCGCGTCCGTGCCGTGGCGCACCGGCACGTGATAGTCCATGTGGACGTGTGAGGGGCTCACGTCGGTGGAGATGAGCACCTGCTCGGCGCCGCGGTAGCGCCCCTCGGTCCAGTAGTGGTAGGACGGGATCCAGGTGAATGCCGGGTTGCTGTGCCAATGCAGCGTCAGCTCGGAGTGGAAGTTGTCGTCGAACGACTGCGAGAAGGAGAACTTTCCGAAGGTCAGCTGCAGGCCGGTAACGAAGTCGTTGATCGTCGCGTTGGCGTCCAGACAGGTGCCACCCAGGGTTCCCAGGAAGCGCGAGGCCGGAAGGCTCGCGGCCGACCTGGGGGCTCACCTCCATCAGGATCGACTGCGAGCCGACCTCCTCGATGGCGTCGAGGATGGCGTCGGCGGTTTCGGTCAGCGCCTCGTCCCAGGAGATCCGCTCCCAGCGCCCCTCGCCGCGCTCGCCGACGCGACGTAGGGGGTGGAGCAACCGCTCCGGTGCGTAGAGCTCCCGGCTCCACGCCAGCGCCTTCTGGCAGAGCAGCGGGTTCATGTCGGGTACGCCCGGCTCGACGGGCTCGACCACGCCGGCGACCTCTTCCCGCACCACCTTGCCGTCCTTGACCAGAACGTAGAAGACGCAGGAGGCCGGTATGCAGTTCACGCAGTGGGTCCCGAAGCTGCACTGCTCCCACTCCTCCTGGACTCTTCGCCCGGTAGCGCTCCTCGGTCGCGTTGCCCGACTCCGGTCGGGTCACCGTGCGCCCTCCCGGACGGCGTCCACGACCGCGGGCTCCTCGGCGAAGGGACCGAAGAGCGTCTTCCACTCGTAGACGATCAGCGTGTCCAGCAGCTCCGAGCTGCCTCCCCCGCGCACCCGCTCGATCTCACTCCGAAGCTTCGCCAGGACCTCGTGCACGCGAGGCCCGAACAGCGACTCCAGGTACTCCGGTGGAATCCGCATGGTCTCCGTGTCGATCGAGCGATCCTCGCGCAGCCGGTAGGGCGAGAGCGGCGGGACGTAGAAGACGTTGGGCTCCGTCCCGAACTCCGCGTGCAGCGGAAGCGCCACCTTCCATTCATGGACCAGCCGATGGACGGGATCCTTCTCGTCGTCGAGCATCCCCACGAACACCAGACGTCCGGGGCAGTTCCGCGCGCACGCGGGTGCCACCCCCTGCTCCAGCCTCGGGAAGCAGAGGTTGCAGTGCTGCGCGACGCGGCGCACGTGATTGAAGTAGATCTTCTTGTAGGGACACGCCTGCATGCACTTGCGCGACCCCTGGCAGACGTCCTCGTCGCGCAGCACGATCCCGTCCGCTTCGCGCTTGTACATCGCGCCGGACGGACAGGCCTCGACGCAGGCCGGGCGCGTGCAGTGGTTGCAGATGCGCGGCAGGTAGAAGATAGTAGGCGTTGGGAAACTCGCCGGCGCCCTGGTCCTCGTCCCAGTTGGGCCCCCAGGTGGGCGGGGTGCCCTCGGCGGTGGTCGGCGTCAGATGAACCGACTGTCCCTTGCCGCCGAAGAAGACCTCCTCCTTGTTGTACTTCCAGCCGCCGCCGAACTCCTCGAGCGTGGGCTCGTGCCCCAGCACGAGCTCGCCGCCCTGATAGCCGCCGCCCATCTGCTCCCAGTCGCGGGGCGTGCCACGCCCGGGCATGGTGTTGGCTGTGCACCACCACTGGTGCTCTTCGCCTTCGCCCCGGGTCCAGAGCATCTTGCAGGCGATGCTGCAGGCCTGGCAGCCGATGCACTTGTTCAGGTCGAAGACCAGCGCGACCTGGCGGTGCCTGTTCGTGTGGATCTCCGTCACGGCGTCGTCCTTCTGCTGATGAAAGGTTCCTATCCAGCGTGTCTCTCCGCGGCGAGCAGCCGCTGCTCCGATGACCGGGGCAGGGGCCGCCTGGCGATCTCTGCAGCCTCCTTCCTGGTCAGGCCCAGCAGTTGGAGCAGCTGCTCGGCCACCAGAGAATCCGCGTCCTCCGGGAATGAATCCGGCCATAGATCCGAGAATGAACCCGGCGCTGCCTCGCTTCGGCGGACGTGCATGGCGCCGAAGACGACACCTGCGACCACGGCCAGCGTGGTCGGCTCGTCGGCCACGGTGAAGCGCCCGCTCTCGATGCCGCGCTGCAGGGTCTGGACCAGGCGCCGGCCGAGGATCGAGCCGAGCTCCGGGAGGTAGGTGCCCATCTGAACCATGAATCCGCCCCAGACCGGGTCGGCCTGCACCATCCGCATGGTGAAACGCAGCGCAGCGGCACAGAACTCGGCGACGTCGGCGATCTCCGCGGCCAGCGCATCCAGCCTCCGGCCGTGCGCCTCCAGCGTCTCGCTCACCACCGCCTCGAAGAGGGCCTCGCGGGCAGGGAAGTGGTTGTAGAAGGTGCCGATGGCGACGTCGGCCGCCTCGGTGATCTCCGCGATGGGGACCGCGTCGATCCCGCCTCGCTCGGCGATGATCCGGCGAGCCGCGTCGATGAGCCGCGCCCGTGTGCGCAGCCGCCGCCGTGCTCCCCTGTCCAGCTCGGGTGCCGCGCCTGGCTCCATCCCTGAGATCCCCTCGCTTGGCTCGCCCATACTGAATCAATCTTCAGAAATGTGCAATCATTCATTTCGATTTTGAAGCGCAGCTTCATATGCCGAGAGCAAGACACGAATCCTCATTGTTTACAGTCGGTTACCGAGGAGCTCCTCAGCTGGCGGAGGGCTGCCACCGCCCGCGCGGCAGTCGACAACGTCGGCGCTGCGCATGGACTAGGATGGGTCTCGCTGGAACCGACATTCCGGAGGTCAACTTGGCGCCCCAATACACCCGCCTGGCCAAGATGGTCGGTATGGAGTCCTCGGAGAGGATCCAGAGGGTCTTCTCCATGATCGCCGACCTGGAAGAATCCGACCCGCTCGATTGCATCCCGAACTCCTGGAGGCACTAGGAACGCACGACAAGGACGTTCATGACGGGTACCGAACTTCGTACGCGTCGCGGACGACAGGAGAGGCGATCAACCATGGATTTCTTCGACTTGCTCAAGACGCGCCGCTCGGTGCGAAGCTACCTGGACAAGGACGTCCCCCTCGATCTGCTGACGGAGATCATCCGCGACGCCTGCCTCGCCCCCAGCAGCGGCAACCGTCAGACCTGGCGCTTCATCGTCGTCAACGACCGCGACACCATCGCGCGGCTGTCCGAGGAGAGCCGGGGCAATCTGGTGGCCGAGCTGGACAGCAACCCCACGTCCTACTTCAAACGATACGAGGGGGCCCTGCGCAACCCGGAATTCAACGTCTTCTACAACGCTCCCGGCCTGGTCATCATCTGCGGGGACGAGCGATCCCACTCGCTCCAGGTCGACTGCGCCCTGGCTGCCAGCTACTTGATGCTATCGGCCGCGGCCAGGGGGCTCGGCACCTGCTGGGTGGACCTGGGATCGCACATCCGAGATCCCAAGCTTCTCGAAGAGATCGGTTTGACCGACGACCTGGCCATCGTCGCGCCGATCATCATCGGCTACCCGAAGTCCATTCCCGCCATACCACCCCGCAATGAACCGATCATTCTGAAGACGATCTCCTGATACGGCTGTATCCGAAGCAGAAGAGGGACGAAGCAGATGAGCAGCACGATCTACACATCGCGGCAGCGGGTACTCGACACGCTCAGTCACCGCGAGCCCGACCGGATTCCCTTCGACCTGGGGAGCTCGATCGAGACGGGGATCACCGTGCAGGCCTACCAGGCACTGATCGAGTTCCTCGGGCTCGCCGAGGAGCCGGACGAGACTCTCCCCAATCTCTTCCTCACCGCTGCCGGAATCGCGCAGATTCCCGAGAACATCCTCCGCCACTTGAAGGTGGACGTGCGCGGTGCGCTCATCCAGCTCCCGTCCGAGCCCGAGCCAGTGATCGAGATGGAGAACGAGACCACCCTGGTGTACCACGATGAGTGGGGGATCAAGTGGGCGAAGCCGCCTTCGAGCCTGTTCATGGATCCCGTCGGCGCCCCTCTCTCGGGCGATCTCAGCGTCGAGCGGCTCGCCAGCCATCCGTGGCCGGACCCCGATCAGAAAGGCAGATACGAGGGCCTTCGCCAGGAAGCCGAGAGGCTTCGCGATACCGGATGCGCCGTCCTGTTCAGCCTCTACGGCCTCGGGATCTTCGACATGGCGCTGATGATCCACGGGATCGAAGACACCCTGATGGACATGGCGGCGAATGCGTCCGTCATCGAGGACCTGTTCGATCGAATCCTGGAATTCCAGATGAGGATGTGGACGAATACGCTGGAGATCCTGGGTGACACCGTGGACGTCTGTCTTCACAGTGACGACCTCGGCAGTCAGGCCACCTCGATGATGTCACCCGAGATGTACCGCAGGCTGCTCAAGCCGCGTCACGCCAGGCTCTTCGCTCACATCAAGAAGAGCGCGAAGACGGACGTCAAGCTCCTGCTCCACTCCTGCGGCAGCGTGCGCTCATTGATCCCCGATCTGATCGACACCGGGATCGACGCGCTCAACCCGGTTCAGGTCGGGGCTGCCAGGATGGATTCGAAGGAGCTCAAGCAGGAGTACGGATCCGAGCTCAGCTTCTGGGGCGGCGGTATCGACACCCAGGGAATCCTATCCCGCGGCTCGGTCTCCAAGGTGAAGGACGAGGTGAAGCGCCGGATCGACGATCTCGCGCCGGGCGGAGGCTTCGTCTTCGCGGCCGTCCACAACATCCAGCCCGAGGTGCCGCCGGAGAACATCCAGGCGATGTGGGAGGCCTTTCAGGAGCACTGCAGCTACTGAGCGGCCCGTCCACGACGCCTCCGCCGCTTCCCCTCACGCCTCCGGTGCGTACAGGCTCCCGCAGTCCGGGCAGTCGGGATCCCTGCGCAGCTTGAACTCCCGGAACTCCCCCACCTCGCCGTCGAAGATCAGGAGCCGGTCTTCGAGCGGCTTCCCGTAGCCCGTGAAATACTTGATGACCTCCATCGCCTGGATGGTGGCGGCGATTCCCGGCGCCGCGCCGACCACGGGGAACGCCCCGCTCGGGGGCGGTCCCTCGGGAAACATGCAGCGGAAGCAGGCCGTCTTCCCGGGCACGAAGGTGATCGCACGGGCTTCCATCCCGTGGATCGCCGCGTGGAAGAAGGGGATCCGCCTCTCGATCGCCGCCCGGTTCAGGAGATAGCGAGTCGGAAAGTTGTCCATGCAGTCGACGATGCCATCGGCCCCGCCCACCAGGGTGTCCAGGCTCGATTCGTCGATCCTCGTCGAGGAGACCTCGATCTCGATCGACGGATTGATCTGCGCGAGCTTCTCCCGAGCCGACTCCACCTTCAGCTTCCCCACGTCCTCGTCCCAGTGGAGGATCTGCCGGTTGAGGTTGCTGAGCTCCACCGTATCGAAGTCCGCGATGTGCAGCCCTCCGATTCCGGCCACGGCCAGATAGGTGCAGAGCGGAGAGCCCAGGCCTCCCGCTCCAGCGACGAAGAGCCGGGTCGCCTTGAGCCGCCGCTGCGCATCTTCGCCAAAGAGCATGATCTGCCTGCCGTAGCGGGCCAGATCGTATTCGGTCAGCTCCGGGGATCCCATCGAGCCTCCGCGCCCCTACTTGCGCGGACGCATCCGCGAGCCAGAGGGCGTGTCGTCGACCGCGACGCCGAGCGCATCCAGCTCCTCCCGCAGTGCATCCGCGCGTTCGAAATCGCCGGAGGCACGGGCATCGCTCCGCTCTTCCATCAACAGGTTGACCTGCTCGTCCAACAGCATCTCCTGGCCGAAGTCCAGCACGCACAGGATGCGGTCCGCGCGCCAGAACAGGTCGAGGGCCAGCTGCGCATCACTCCGCGAGAACGGGCTCGAGTCCATCTGCTTGTTGAGGCGCTTCAGCAGGTCGAACAGGCAAGCCCTCGCCTTCTGAACGTTGAGGTCGTCGCGCATCGCGGCGAAGAAGTCGCGATCCGCGTCGTCGACCATCTCGTCCACGGCCTTGTGTGATCCGTCACCGCCCTTCACCTGTCTAAGCTTCTTGAGCAGGTCGTTGAACCGCGCCAGCTCCTTCACGGCGGCGTCGAGCCGCGCGAACGAGAACTCCGCCTGCCGGCGGTAGTGCGTCTGCAGCAGGAAGTAGCGAAGCTGGCTTCCCGTGTAGCCCCGGCCGAGCAGGTCGCGGAGCGTCAACGCCGATCCGCTGGAGCGGGACATCTTCTTGCCCCGGCGCCGCATCAGCCCGACGTGCATCCAGTAGCGGGCCATCGGCTCTCCCGACAGACTCTCGCAGATGGCGTTCTCGTTCTCGTTGTGGGGAAAGACCAGGTCCTGGCCGCTGGTGTGGATGTCGAACGGCAGGCCGAGGTACTTGGCGGCCATCGCGGCGCACTCGATGTGCCATCCCGGCCGCACGTTGCCCCACTCCGTCTTGTAGGTGATCCGGCGCCTGAGCTCCGCCAGATCCGACCGCCGCATCAGTGTGAAGTCGCGCGGATTGTCCTTCTCGTAGTAGTCGAGGTCGACGGTCGAACCACTCCTGATCTTGGAGAGGTCGACGCGGCTGAGCTTGCCGTAGCCCGGGAAGCTGCTGATGTCGAAGTAGACCGATCGCCGCATCTCGTAGGCCGAGCCCGCTTCGGCCAGACGGCGGGTCATCTCGATCATCTCTTCGACGTGCTCGGTGGCGCGCGGGTAGTGATCCGCCGGAAACATCCGGAGCGTCGCCATGTCGTCGTAGAACTCGGTGGCGTAGTGGCCGGTGAGTTCGTCGAGCCGCTGCCCCCGGCGGGCGGACTCGCTGATGGTCTTGTCGTCGATGTCCGTCAAGTTGACGATGTGGCGCACCTGATAGCCGTCGTGCTGGAGCACCTTCTTCAGGATGTCGACAGCGAGCAGGCGGCGGATCAGGCCAACGTGGGCCAGGTCGTGCAATGTGGGGCCACAGGTGTAGATGCTCACCTTGCCCTCGTTGAAGGGCCGGAAATGCATCTTGCGGCGGGTCAGTGTGTTGTAGAGTCGAATCATCGGGTCAGGCCGTGAAGAGGTCGGTGGACAGGTAGCGCTCGCCGAAGTCGGCCAGGATCAGCACGATCACGCCCTGCTCCAGGGTCTTGGCCAACTCCAGCGCCGCGAACACGCCGGCCCCCGAACTCATTCCCACCATCAGCCCCTCGATCTTTGCGAAGCGGCGCGTCGTCTCGAAGGCGTCTTCATCGGCCACGTTGACCTTCTGGTCCACCAGGCGCTTGTCGAAGATGCCGGGGACGTACGCCTCCTTGAGGCTCTTCAGCCCCTGGATCTTGTGGCCCAGGTGGGGCTCGACTGCAATCACCTGCACCTCGGGATTCAGCTCCTTGAGCCGCCGCGAGCACCCCATCACCGTGCCGGTGGTCCCCAGGGTGCCGACGAAGTGCGTGATCCTTCCCTCGGTCTGCTCCCAGATTTCGGGGGCGGTGCCGTTGTAGTGAGCCAGCGGGTTGGCGGGATTGTTGTACTGGTCCACCAGGAGATAGCTGTCGGGCTCCTGGTCGGCGAGGTCGTATGCGCGCTCGATGGCGCCATCGGTCCCCAGGTCTCCGGGGGTCAGCAGGAACTCGGCTCCGTAGGCCGCCAGGATCTTCCGGCGCTCGACGGACACCGCCTCGGACATCGTGAGCAGCAGCTTGTAGCCCTTGACGGCCGAAACCAGGGCCAGGCCAATCCCGGTGTTGCCACTGGTGGCCTCCAGGATCGTCATGCCCGGCTGGAGCTGGCCGGCCTCCTCGGCGGCCTCGATCATCGACAGCGCAATGCGGTCCTTGATCGATCCGCCGGGGTTGCACCCCTCCACCTTCGCCCAGATCTCGACTTCGGGGTTGGGGTTGAGCTTGCGGATCGGCAGCAGGGGCGTGTTGCCGATCATCTCCACGACGCTCTCGAATCTTCGTCCGGAGACGCTCAGACCCATGGCGCTTCTCCTGCTCACAGCTCCGCGAAGGCGGCTCCCGAAAGGCGAATTCGTAGCATGCCGCAGCTGGCGTGCGGAAGCACCCACGACCGAGCCACCGTCTCGACGCGCCGCGCACGCGAGTGCCTGCGGGATGGGGAGGCTGCGGGACGACCTCGCCTACCGCCCAGAAGTCGTCAAGCTCAGCTCCCCTTGAGGATCTTCAAGACCCTCCCGAGCGACTCCGAATCCGCCGCTCGAACCGCGTCGCTCACCTCCTGTCTGAGGGACGTCCCTTCTTCGCTCTCGGGGGCGAGGGGCTCGAGCTCCAGCGCCTGACGGATCGTGTTGACGTAGGTCGGAGCGTCCACCGGCTTCTCGAGTGTGAAGATCCTGCACTCCTCGGACTTGTACGACTCGATCTTCTCGAAGTCCTCGGATCCCATCTCGTCTCTCGCGTGTGCAGTGACGACGACGACGGGGATCCCGGCTCTGTCCTTGTTCTTCTGGATGTACTTGAAGAACTTCAGGCCCGACATCTTGGGCATCACCAGGTCCAGGGAAATGACGTCGGGCTTGTTCTCCGTCATCCTGTCGAGCGCCTGGTGCCCGTTGGCCGCCGTCTGGACCTCGAAGCCCGAGTCCTCGAGCACCGTCTGCAGGTACAGCCGAACGTTCGGCTCATCGTCGACCACGAGCACTCTCTTGCCGCGAACGTCCTCCATGGTTCTCTCCTCTCCTCTGCCTGTTCATCCCGGGAGCCGGGCGCCATTCACATCGGACCGCTACGCGGCCGCTTCATCCTCAGCGGGCTGGGGCTGGGGAAGGTTGTCGCGCGGGAAGTGCAACACGAAGACCGAGCCTTCCCCCTCGGCCGAGTCGAATGATACCTGCCCACCGTGCTCCTGCACGATCTTGCGGGTCGCGAGCAGTCCGAGTCCGGTGCCCTTGCCCGAAGCTTTCGTGGAGAAGAAGTTCGTGAAGACCTTCTGCTTGATGTCGTAGTCCATGCCGCAGCCGTCGTCCTTGACCTCGAAGGACAACACGCCGTCCTTCTCGCGCGTCGACAGGACCACGTGGCGGTCCTCCTTGGTGCTCATCACGCAGGCATCGATGGCGTTCAGCACCAGGTTGGTCAGGCAGGTATGGAGGCCGTCCTCGTCCATCGGCGCCTCCGCGAGATTCCCGGGCTCGAACCGGAGCTCGACGCCGGACCGGGCGGCCCGCTCGCGGTAGTGATCCACGACGGTGCTGGCCACGTCGTTGGGCTGGATCATCTGCACGCTCGGCTGCCGGCCCTTGGCGAATTCCAGGAACTCCTTCGCGAACGAGGAGATGCGACCGATGTCCTCCTCCAGCATCCGCCAGCCCTGGAGCACGCGCTCCTCGTTGTCGCTGCGGAGTCCGGAGTTGACCACGTACATTCCGCCCTCGAGGCCCATGATCAGGTTCTTGATGCCGTGGGCCAGGCCTGCCACGGTCTGTCCGACCGCCGCGAGTCTCTCCGCCTCGATCTTCTCGCGCTGAAGGTTCTTGAGCTCGGTGATGTCGGTCGACATCTCGATGATGTAGGGGATGCTGCCCTCGTCGTTCACCACGGGTACGATGTCGACGAGGTAGTGGGTCGGGCGCCCGAAGCGGTCCACCCCCTCCTCCTCCCGCTCCCGCGTCTTGCCGTCTTCGAAGCTCTTCGCTGCACCGCACTTGACGCATCGCTCGTTCCGGTCCTTGTACACCTCGAAGCAGCGGTGTCCGATCCACTCGCCGTACAGCTCGGTGAACCTCGCGTTGGCTTCGACCACCTGGAAATCGCGGTCGATCACGCAGATCGCCACCGGTACGCGGTCGAAGAGCTCGTCGCTGAGCCAGCTATACGGCACTCGTCAGTCCTTCTCGAGAGGGGGATCTTCTCCGGTGAGTTTCGCGACGGCCTCCAGAAACTCGGGCACCTTGATGGGCTTTTCCATGCACAGATCCGGCTGGGGAATCTCCTCGTCGGGAACCATCTTGCGGAAGGCCACCGGGTTCCGGAGGTCGCGGATCTGATTGTAGGCGCTGATGAACATGACCGGGACGGGGCGTAAATCCGGGTCGCGCTTGATCTGCTCGTAGAGGGAGACGCCCGAGCGCTTGGGCATCATCACGTCGAGACAGACCAGGTCCGGCTTCTCCTCGCGAGCCACCTGCAGGCCCTCCTCGCCGTCGAGCGCCGAGCAGGTGGCGTAGCCGGTGTCTTCCAGGACCGTGGTCAGGTAGATCAGGATGGACTGCTCATCGTCGACGACGAGTACCTTCTTCATGCCCTACGGCTCCACCCGGCGCCCCGAGGCCACCCGGCACCCCGTCGGGCCCGCCTCCGAGCAGTGATGCGCTGACGTCACCCTGCAACACCATGCGACAGGGGCCGAGGCCCAAATCGCCACATTTTGGGCCATGGAAGCATGAATCTCTCACGATTGCAAGTTGCGTTGCGTTGCAATGCAACTGGCCTGTGCTAGCCTGCGACGCTGCAACGCGGAGTGTCGGACCTCGAACCCATGGCTACCAGCTCTCTGGTCGACGTCGTGCTCGACAGCGTGGCCGACGGTGTCTTCACCGTGGACCCGGATCTCCAGATCACCTACTGGAACCGCGCCGCGGAGGAGATCACCGGATACCCCGCGGGGGAGGCAGTCGGTCGGCACTGCCACGAGGTCTTCCGAGCCACCTTGTGTGGCGAGGAGTGCCCGATGCGGCAGGCCCTGTCTACCGGCGGCGCCTCGGGTCCTGCGGACGTCGAGATCCTGACCCGCGAGGGAAACGAGTTGACCGTCAGCGTCAGCGCCGCCGCGCTCCGGGACCGCGATGGCTCCTTCCTCGGAGGCGTCGAATCGTTCCGCGACGTCCAGCGGGGGAGCGCCACGCGGGACTCCGGCGAAGAGTGCGTGGAGGTCGCCGGCATGGCCTCGCGCAGCGAGGCGATGCGGCGCGTCCTCGGAATCCTCCCCGCGGTGGCTCGCTCCGACGCAGCCGTGCTGATCCGAGGTGCGAGCGGCTCCGGCAAGGAGCTGGTCGCCCGAGCCATCCACCGCCTGAGCCAGCGCAATTCGCTCCCGTTCCTCAAGCTCAGAGGCGCCGCCGTCAGCGACGATCTCGGGGGTGAGGAGAGACTCGGCTGGCGTGGCGAAGGGGGGCGCGGGTTCCCCCCCTGGATCGGCGAGGTCACGGCCGGCACGCTCTACCTGGACGAGATCGCGGACCTGTCGCCGATCGCCCAGGCTCGGCTGCTTCACGTGCTGGAGCAGGAGGTCTTCCAGCCGTCCCGCGCCAGCGAGGAGCCCAGCGCCCATACACGCGTGATCGCCTCGACGCGTCACGACCTCGAGCGCGACGTGCGAGACGGGCGATTTCGGGAGGACCTCTACTACCGCCTGGGAGTCATTACCATCGACGTGCCTCCGCTGGCCGAGCGCAAGAGCGACATTCCCCTGCTCGTCGAGCACGCCCTCGAGTTCTTGAACCGGCGGGGGGAGCGGATCGTGGACCGGGTCGCGCCCGAGGCCATGCAGCTCCTCCAGGCGCACGACTACCCGGGCAACGTTCGCGAGCTCGAAAACCTGCTCGAGCACGCCTTCGTCGTCGGTGAGGGGTCCGTGCTCGAGCCCGAGCACCTCCCGTCCTACATGCTTCGCCCGCCTGCAGCCGCTCCCCCCAGCGAGCCCTCCAGGCGCGCATCGGAGGTCGAGCGGGCGGAGCTGATCGCCGCCCTGCACAAGCACGGCCGGAACAGGACGCTGGCCGCCCTGGAGCTCGGCATCCACCGAAGCACGCTGTGGCGGCGGATGCGCAAGCTCGGCTTGACGGAAGAGGGGCTCGGGACCCGAAGCGAAGACGTCCAGAGCGGCCCGGTACAGATGAGAGACGCCTGAGGGATGGAGGCCCGGCCAGTGAGCCTGATGGAGAGACGATCCGCTTCGAGAAGAGTCTGAAACGCAGTCCGGCGCTGGATATCGGACAGAGGTTCCACCGAGGAGAGCAGCATGTCCCAATTCGCCTACGTACTCACCTACCTGGGGCTGATCGTCTTCATTGCGGGTGTCCTGAAACGAATCATCGCCTACAGGAACAACCCGCAGCACCTCAGGTGGGAGCTCTATCCCGTTCCCCACGAAGGCGGCGGGAGAGCTTCGTACGGTGGTAGCTACCTCGAGGAGCTGGAATGGTGGACCAAGCCGAGAGAAACCTCGCGGATAGGCGAGCTCTCGGTGATGGTCCCGGAGATGCTGTTCCTCAAGGCGCTCTGGGAGCACAACCGCAGCCTTTGGCTGGTCTCCTTCCCCTTCCACTTCGGTCTGTACCTGACCTTCGGTCTGGTGGCCTTGCTCGTCATCGGCGCTGTCGCCCAGCTCGCTGGCATGTCGGCTGACTCCGGGCTGCTGGCGTTGATCGTCGGGGTCTCCACGATCCTCGGCCCCGTCGCCTTCACCTTGACGCTGCTCGGAGGGATCGGACTCCTGTACCGAAGGCTGAACGACGCAAATCTTCGCAACTACGCATCACCGGAGCACCGCTTCAACCTCGTCCTCTTCCTCGCCACCATGGGCGTTGCCCTGCTCACCTGGGCGGTGGCGGACCCCAGCTTCGAGATTGCGCGCAGCTTCATCGCCGGCTTGATCACCTTCAACCTGAAGGAGGTGGGTAGCCCGCTCTTCCTCCTGCAGATCATCCTGGCCGTCCTCACGCTGGCCTACATCCCGTTCACCCACATGTCCCATTTCTTCATGAAGTACTTCCTGTATCACGACATTCGCTGGGAGGACAAGCCGAACGTGAACGCACCGGAGATCGACGAGGCACTTGGCCAGGAGCTGGGTTTCGAGCCGACCTGGTCCGCGTCCCACATAGCGATACCCGGCAAGAAGACCTGGGCAGAGATCGCGACCCACAATCCGGCCGCCGAACCCGAAGAGAATGAGAAGACGGAGTAGAAGATGACCGATTCCAAGCAGTCCGATACGGCGAAGGACCACAAGAAGGTTCTGATCAGCGACATCGGCAAGGACACCGAGCGGCTCACGACCGTGAAGGTCGACGACCTGATGCCCCTGCCCGGTGACACCGACTTCGGAGACAGGGAGTGGGAGCCGCTTCCCGAGTCGACCACGGACAAGTACGCGTGCATCCTGGATGACGTGAATGTCCTGCAGATCCCCAGGCCAGCGAGCGTGGAAGAAGAAGAGGAGCTGGTCAACAAGTTCCTGTCCGGCATGCGCAAGCTCTTCGACCCGCAGAGCAACTGGACCTTCCTCTCCATGCTGGACACCACCATGGAGCACTGCGCCCAGTGCAACACCTGCTCGGATGCCTGCCATCTGTACGAGGCCAGCGGCCAGAACGAGATGTACCGCCCGCTCTACCGATCCGAGATCTTCCGCCGGATCTACAAGAAGTACGTGAAGGAAGAGCCCTTCGCGCGATGGCGCAGCGGAGACGTGGAGCTGAACTGGCGAACCGTGGCCCGCCTGGGCGAACTGGCCTACCGCTGCAATGTCTGCAGGCGCTGCGCGCAGACCTGTCCGATCGGCGTCGACAATGCGCTGATATCCCGCGAGATCCGCAAGATCTTCAGCCAGGAGATGGGCATCACCACGCCGGAGCTGCACGAGAAGGGCTCCATGCTTCAGATGAAGGTGGGCTCCTCCACGGGCATGAACGCGAAGGCGGTGATCGACAATCTCGAGTTCATCGACGAGGACTTCTCGGAAGAGACCGGCTACGAGTTCAAGACCCCCTGGGACGTGGAAGGTGCGGATATCCTGCTGATCCACAACGCCGGCGAGATTCTCTCCTGGCCCGACAACGTCGCCGCCTTCAGCATCATCTTCCAGGCAGCGGGCTTGTCGTGGACGCTCTCCAGCGAGCTGGCCGGATACGACAACATCAACTACGGCGTCTTCTACGACGACGTCCAGACCGCCAGGACCGCCCTTCTGCACGCCCAGGCCGCCAAGAACCTGGGGGTCAAGAAGATCGTGTTCGGCGAGTGCGGCCACGCTCACAAGGCGCTCACGGTGATCGCCGACCGGATCATCCCCCCGGGCCTGCAGATTCCCCGGGAGAGCTGCTTCCCGCTGCTTCGTGACATCGTCTTCTCCGGGAAGATCAAGTTCGATCCGGAGCGAAACAACTTCCCGGTCACGATGCACGATCCGTGCAACCTGACGCGATTGATGGGCATCATCAAGCCCCAGCGGGATATCGTGCACAAGCTCTGTCCCCAGTTCCGGGAGATGCACCCCCACGGCCCCCACAACTACTGCTGTGGCGGTGGAAGCGGCTTCGCAGTCATGTCCCGCAGCAACATCACCGACTGGCGCTGCAAGGTAGCGGGGCGCAAGAAGTTCGAGCAGATCCTGAACGCCTTCGAGGATTGCCGCGGTTCGGACACCAAGAAGTACGTGGCCGCACCGTGCTCCAACTGCAAGGGGCAGATGAGAGATCTGATCGACCACTATGAGCTGCGCGAGAAGGAGGGACTCACCTACGCCGGTCTCGTCGAGCTGATCGTCAACGCGATGGTCGACGTGAAGCCGGGGTTCATCAAGTGGGAAGATGCTATGTAGCAGCCGTCCTCGCACCCATTGAACCGTGAACAAGGAGCATGATCATGGGCGAGCAGCAAGGTAGTCGGAAGAAGGTCCTCGTCCTGGACGACGAGCCCAACGTCGTCGCCTATCTCGAGACCCTCCTCCAGGACAACGGCTACGACACGGTGTCGGCGGCCAATGGGCGCGAAGGCATGGAGAAGGCGCGGAGCGAGAAACCCGACCTGATTACGCTCGACATCTCTATGCCCGAGGAATCCGGAGTTCGCTTCTACCGGGAGCTCAAGGAGGATCCCGAGCTGTCCGGCATTCCGGTCGTCATCGTCACCGGCGTGACGGGCTACGGCTACAAGCCCGAGGATTTCCAGAAATTCATCAGCAGCCGGAAGAAGATCCCGCCCCCGGAAGGCTTCGTCCCGAAGCCCATCGACCGGGACGAGCTGCTGAAGGGGGTCACGGCCCTGCTGTCCTGACCACGTCGGGCGGGACCGCCTTGGCTGCGGCCCGCCTCGGATGTGCGATTCGTCTTCTCTCGCAAGCGGCTCAGCCGGAGGACGGATCGCGCACGAGGCAAGCATCGATCTTCTGAACCGGGCCGTGGCGGACGAGTTCCAGGCCGCCCACCAGTGCGGTACTTCCAACGTGATGACCAGGGCTTAGCCTTTCTGGCGGAGGCTCGCCCGAATGGGCCCGAAGGCTCGGGTCCGCTCCGCACTTTGGTTTGCCCTGCCGAGGCGGCCCCCCAGGGATGGGTGCGCCTCCAGGCCTGTAAGCTGTCAGGGCGACTCCGTAGGTAGTTTTTTAGATTTTTTATTGACAATCATTGTACATAAGCTATTCATAGAGCGTCAAAAGAATCATGTTGCTCGGCTGGTGCTTGAGCTCGGGCCGGAAGAGATGGGAGCCCTGGATGAGTGTCGCGGCGATCAGTCCGGGAGACCTCGAATCGAGCGTGAGCAGCCACGATCTGGTGCTCGTAGAGTGCTGGGCTCCCACCTGTGGCGCCTGCAAGCAGTTCGATCCCGTCTTCGAGAAGGTCGCCGCGGAGCACCCGGAGCATCGGTTCCTCCGCCTCGACATCACGGCCGAGGACGGCTTCAGCGAGGCGCTGGGGATCGACAACACCCCGGCCCTGATGGTGTACCGGGAAGGCATCCTGCTGTTCCGGCAGCCCGGCAACTACGAGAAGGATCAGCTTGCGGACATCGTCCGGCAGGCGGCGACGATCGACATGGATGTGGTGCGCGCCGACATCGCGGCGGCGTCCGCGGACGGCGAATCACACGAGGATGTTTCATAGAGTCGGGCCGAGGGGTCCGACCGCCCTGCGCGCTTCGAAGGCCATATCGACGGAGCGCAGTAACCTAGAGACAGACAGACAAAGGAGATCGAGAAATGGCCAATTTGGACAAGGAGTTCAAGAAGGAGCTGAGCGTGAAATGGATCAAGGCCTCGTCAGGGAGCACCTACCTGTGCCCGATCGACGCCCTCAAGAAGCTCGGCAACCCCACGGAAGAGCAGCTCAAGACCATCTGCGTGGACGAGTCGCAGAACCCGCAGACCGACTAGCTAGCACTCGGTCGCGGCCGGGCACCGTTGCCGGGTGGCGCGGTGTCCGGCCCGTTCGAGGCCATGAAGGAGGCGTGATGTCATCCCTTGTCACCGGGCAAGCGCCCGATTTCGTCGCTACGGCAGTCATGGAAGATGGCAGCTTCGACGAGAAGTTCTGTCTCTCGTCTCTTCGCGGGCGATACGTCGTATTGTTCTTCTACCCCCTCGACTTCACATTCGTCTGCCCGTCCGAGATCATCGCCTTCGACCAGCGGCTGGACGAATTCCGCGAACGCGGCTGCGATGTCGTGGGCGTCTCCGTGGACTCGCACTTCACCCACCTGGCCTGGCGACGGACGGATCCCGAGAACGGTGGAATCGGCCCGATCCGCTACCCCCTGGTCTCCGATCTGAAGAAGACCATCGCCCGCGACTACGGTGTCCTGCTCGACGACGAGGTGGCTCTCAGGGGTTTGTTCCTCATCGACCGCCAGGGCATCGTCCGGCATGCGCTGGTGAACGATCTACCACTCGGCCGCAACGTGGACGAGGCGCTCCGCATGCTGGACGCCCTGATCTTCCACGAGAAGCATGGGGAAGTGTGTCCTGCGAACTGGAAGCAGGGAGAGGAGGGAATGACACCCACTTCCCAGGGAGTCGTGGACTACCTTTCCAAGTACGCGAAGTAGCGTCCGGGGCTACTGGCGAGTCGGCGCGGCAAGGGCGTCATTGACCAGATCGCCGATACGTTTGTCGACCAGCTTTCGATCCAGGAAGATCCTCACCTCTGTGGGGTCCTCGCGAAGCGCCTCCAGCTGATCGGCGGCCTCTCCCGTCCCGAGCAATCCAAGAGCCCAGGCCGCCAGGCCCCTTACCTCCGCGTCCGCCGATTCCAGGTAGGGCAGCAGGTGGAGACCGGCCAGATGGCTGCGCAAAAGCTCCGGCCTCGCCTGAGCCAAGCGACCGATTCCCCAGATCGCCCCGCGCTGGAGGGGCTCGTACTCCAGGAAATTCCCGTCTTCGCGCGTGTAGGAGACCAGGATCGACGCGAATTCCCTTGCCAGTCCCTCGTGACAGGCCATGATCTCGGCCATCGACTCCGGCACTCCCCAGGCGATGCCACCGGACTCCTCGGTGAGATTCCACATCAGCGTTCGCATCACCACCCGGGCCGACTCCAGATTCCGGTCGGCGAGGCTCGCGGTCAAGATGCCCAGGGCGGTGATGGCGTTCCATCTGGCGCTTTCGTCGCTGCAGAGGGCGGAGCGAAGCGGGTTCAGGAACCCGCGTCCCGGCAACTGGCCCAGCTCGGCGACGACGCGGTCGACGTCTCCCGAGCGCAGCAGGTCCATCACCAGCTTCTTCTTCAACGCCCGCCTGCTCATCGAAGCCCACCCATCCCAGCGCCTTTCGGAGATTCGTACACGAGCTTATTATACTTTTCTTTACATCGACTCGATTCGAAGCCATCCTCGGGCGATTCGAATCGACCCGCTCCTACCGAATCGGTCGCCATCCTGGGGTACTTTGCGGTGGGTCCTTGGTCGAGGAGGTCCGGTGAACGAGCAACGCCAGCGAGACGAGTCCGCGCTGCAGCGCTGGACCCGCCGCGCCGTCACGATCCCACTCTACGTCCTGCTGCTCTCGCTGGCTCTGGCAGTGCTGCCCATCGCGCTCCCGATCGCCGCGCTGGTGGACGCACTGCGCGGCTCCCGCTGGGCACTCTCCCGGTGCCTCCTGTTCTTCGCCTTCTACCTCGGCTGTGAGGTCGTCGGCATCGCCGTGGCAGCGACACTCTGGATGTTGGGTCTGTTCATCCCCCCCAGCCTCTACCTCGACTTGAACTTCCGCGTGCAGTGCTGGTGGGCCCGGACCCTGTTCGCGGGAGCCCGGCTCGTCTTCGGAATCCGCCTCGACGCCAAGGGGCTCGACGACCTGGGGGACGGACCGATGCTGCTCCTGCAGCGCCACGCAAGCATCGGCGACACCGTGCTGCCGGCGATTCTCGTGTCGTCGGGCCGCGGCGTGCGCCTGCGCTACATCATCAAGCGCGAGCTCCTCTGGGACCCCTGCCTGGACATCGTCGGCAATCGGCTGCTCAACTACTTCGTGCGCCGTGGCTGGGGAGACGCCTCGCACGAGATCGCCTCGGTGCGGCGTCTCGCGGAGGATCTGGGGCCTGGCGAAGGGGTGTTCATGTGCCCGGAGGGCACGCGGTTCACGTCAGAGCGGCAGCGCCGTGCTCTCGATCGCATCCGCCGAGGTGGCGACACCGATCTCGTGGCCCGGGCCGAGCGGCTGCGCCACGTGCTTCCGCCCCGCCTCGGCGGAACCATGGCGCTCCTGGAAGCGGAGAGCGGAGCGGACGCGGTCTTCTGCGCACACTGGGGCTTCGACGGCATCCGCAGCTTCTACGAGTTCTTCAATGGGGCGCTGATCGATCGCACCATCGAGGTGGAGTTCTGGCGGGTGCCGGCAGCGCTCATCCCCAGTGACCAGGATGCCCGGATCGAATGGCTCTACGATCATTGGAGCCGCATCGACGCTTGGGTGGGACTTCGCTCGGAAGCGGATTCCGCGCAGCCTGGGAATTCAGCATCCCTTGGCTGAGTACGTCCTCCGGCGTCAGGCCTTCATCCCCGCAGCGTTGGACGAGGTCTTCCAGTTCTTCGCGGACGCCCGCAACCTGGAGCAGATCACCCCGGCCTGGCTGCACTTCCGGGTTCTCACGCCGGATCCGATCGAGATGCGCGCGGGAACGCAGATTCGCTACCGGCTGCAGATTGCGGGTGTTCCCGTGCGCTGGGACACCCGTATCGCCAGCTGGGAGCCCGGCAAGTCGTTCGTCGATCGCCAGGAGCGCGGCCCCTACAGCCTCTGGGTCCACACACATACCTTCGAACCGATCGCGGATGGCGTGTTGATGGAAGACGTGGTGCGCTACGCCCTTCCCTTCGGTCCCCTGGGCCGCCTCGCTCATGCGCTCTGGGTGCGAGGCGCCCTCGCGCAGATCTTCGACTATCGGTTCGAGCGGATCCGCGAGGCCTTCGGCGCAGGCTGAGCCCCTGTCACCGCCGCAGTGCTGATGCGGTGGCAGGGCCATCTGTTACCGTCCTCCCCAAGCTGTTGCCTGGTCGCGTACTGAACGCGCCGCCACCACCCGCGAAGGAGCGCGTCGGGCCCGGCCGTCCCAGGGAGAACTGCAATGACCGGGAAGGAACTGCTGCTCGAGGCGATGCGGGGCGGGGAAACCCCGAGACCCGCGTGGCTGCCCTTCGTGGGATGCCACGGCGGCAAGCTGATCGGCAAGACGGCCGCGGAATACCTTCGCTCCGCGGATCTGCTCGTCGACGGTCTGAAGAGGGCCCACGAGCTGTACAGGCCCGACGGCCTGCCGGTGACCTTCGACCTGCAACTCGAAGCCGAGATCCTCGGGTGCGAGCTCCACTGGGCCGACGAAGTCCCCCCGGCCGTCGTCACCCATCCCCTCGCGAATCCGAAGATCCAGCTCGGCGATCTGCCCTCGATCGATCGAACCAAGGGGCGCTTGCCGCTGGTGATGAGCGCCCTGGAGACGCTCGATCGCGATCTGGGAGACGAGGTCGCCTTCTTCGGCCTCGTCTGCGGCCCCTTCACCCTGGCTCTCCACCTGCGCGGCAACGACATCTTCCTCGACATGTTCGACCGGCCGGACGACGTCCGCGCGCTCGTCGACTACTGCGCCGACGTCGGGATCCAGCTGGCATCGCTCTACCTCTCACACGGCGCCAGCGTGGTCGCAGTCGTCGATCCGATGACGAGCCAGATATCCCCGGAGCACTTCACGGACTTCGTCACTTCGGGTCTGAACAAGAGCTTCGACTGGATCCGTGAGAACGATGGACTCTCGTCCATGTTCGTGTGCGGCGATGTCACCCGGAATCTGGAGCTGATGTGCCGCACCAACGCCGACAACGTCTGCGTCGACGAGCAGATCTCGATGGAGGATCTGCGCAGGCTCTGCGCCGAGACCGGCAAGTCGTTCGGGGGAAACATCAAGCTCACGTCGGTCCTGCTGCTCGGCAACGAGGACGATGCGCGGCGCGAAGCCGTCCAGATCATCGACGACAGCGGCTCGAAGGGCTTCATCCTCGCCCCGGGCTGCGACCTCCCCTATCACACTCCGGAGGAGAACCTCCAGGCAGTCGCGGAGATGGTGCACGACGAATACCAGAGGCAGGTCGCCCGGGCGTCCACCGCAGGAGTCGTGGAGGACAACTTCGAGGACGTCGAGGTACCTCCCTACCGGGAGCACAAGGAAGTGATCGTGGACGTGATCACTCTCGACTCCACCTCGTGCGCCCCCTGTCAGTACATGATGGAGGCCGTCGAACGCGCCGCACGCGACGCGTTCGTGAAGGTCTACATCAACGAACACCGGATCAAGGCACGCGCCGGTCTGGGGATGATGAAGAAGCTCGGCGTGAGAAACCTGCCGACCATCTGCATCGACGGCGAGATCGTCTTCGCGTCGATCATCCCCGACACCAAGACGCTGGTCAAGGCGATCGAAGCCAGGGCGATCCAGAAGAACATCACCGGCCTCGCCGAGTAGGGGGAGAGCGAGGGTCGTGGCCCCGCTCGGCGATCGCGGTTAGCATACACACTTCTTCCGAAACCCGATTCATCGAGGAGGGTGGCGCGTCGTCATGCTGGTGAAGGAATACATGACCCCGGATCCGATCACGGTGACCGAGAACGACTCCATCCTGGAGACGGCAGAGCTGATGAAGGAACGGAAGGTTCGCAGGTTTCCCGTCCTGCGCGACGGTGCGCTGGTCGGGATCGTGACCGACCGCGACCTTCGTTCCGCGGCTCCCTCGCAGGTGATCAGCTTCGACGCTCAGGAGCGAGAGCTGATGCCGGAGCTGCATTCCCTGCTCGCCGGCATCACGGTCAAGGAGGTCATGTCCCGGGACGTGCTCACCATCCATTCCGAGCGAACCATCGTGGCCGCCGCCCAGCTGATGCTCGAACACCGGCTGTCGGGCATCCCCGTGGTGGACTCGAGTGACCGGCTTCTCGGCATCCTCACCGAGACGGACATCTTCAAGGTCCTGGTCGATCTCTCCGGCGTCTCGTCGGGCAAGACGACCTTTGCGTTCCAGCTCGAAGATCGCGCCGGCTCCATCAAGGAGGTGGCCGACGTGATCCGGGAGCACGGCGGTCTCGTGGCCAGCATCCTGACCTCGCACACCCTGGCGGCGCCTCAGTTCCGCCGCGTCTACATCCGGGTCGGGAATCTCTCCGATGAGAAGCTGCAGGCGTTGGAGGAGGACCTTCGGAAGCAGTCCGATCTCCTCTACAGGATCGAGGACGACGTAGCGACTCCTCCCACCGCCAGCGCTTGACCGATCCTTCCGCATACCGGGACTTGCAGGTCTACTACGGGGACCTCCACAACCACTGCAACATCAGCTACGGGCACGGCGATCTGGAAGACGCCTATGCCAACGCCCGGCTGCAGCTCGACTTCGCCAGCGTCACCGGCCACGCACACTGGCCCGACATGCCTCCAGCCGAGGGACGCCTCGAGTACCTGGTGGAGTACCACCGGCGAGGCTTCGAGCGCCTGGCGTCGATCTGGGATCACGTGCAGGAGACCACCGAGCGGTTCCACGAGGACGATTGCTTCGTCTCCTTTCTGTCCTTCGAGTGGCACTCGATGCGGCACGGTGACTACTGCGTGTACTACAAGGGCTCTCGGGGTGAGATCATTCGGGCCCCGGACATCGCCTCGATGCGCCGGGAGCTCTCCGCCCTGGCCCGGGATGGCGTCGAGGCGATGATGATCCCGCACCACATCTGCTACCTGGAGGGATACCGGGGAATCAACTGGGCAGACTTCGACGAGCGCTTCTCGCCCGTGGTCGAGGTGCTTTCCATGCACGGATGCGCCGAGGACGACGACGCACCTCGGCCCTACCTCCACTCCATGGGACCCCGGGACGGCAGGAGCAGCATGCACCGGGGCCTAGCCCAGGGCAGGAGGTTCGGGATCATCGGATCCACCGATCACCACTCCGCGCATCCGGGGAGCCACGACCACGGACGGCTGGCGGTGTGGGCCCGTGAGCTCAGCCGGGACGGAATCTGGGAGGCCATCCAGAGCCGGCGGACCTACGCGCTGACCGGAGACCGGATCGCCCTGGCCTTTTCGCTGAACGGCGTGCCGATGGGATCCGCGCCGAATCCTTCGGATGAACGTGCCGTGGAAGTGACGGTGACCGGCGGTGCGCCGCTCGACTACGTCGATCTGGTCAAGAATGGCGTCGCCATCGCCCGGCGCAGTGCGAGCGACGCTTCCCGCCGCGAGTCTCCCGACTTCAAGGGAAAGGTGACGCTCGCGGTCGGGTGGGGAGAAGCCACCCGCCCCACAGACTGGAAGGTGCGATTCGGCGTGCGCCAGGGCAGGCTGCTCGGCGTCGAGCCGCGGTTCTCGGGAGAGGAGTCGGTCTCTCCGCAGGCCGAGGATCTGGCCTCCTACCGCGTCTCGAGCTGGCGCAGGAGCGGCGAGGACGAGGTGGAGTTCAGCACGCAAACTTCGCCGAATCCCAACACGAGAACCGACGGGACCCAGAAATTCACCCTCGAGATCGAAGGAGACGACCGCACCCGCGTGGTGGCGAGCATCAACGGCGAGGAGCTGGCCCACTCCCTCGCCGAGCTTCGTCAGGGGCCGCGGGCGGGCTACCTCGGCGGCTTCGTCTCCGAGGCCTTCCAGCTCTCGCGAGCCATTCCCGAGTCGGAGTACCGCTGGAGCTGGCAGGTCCACGACCGCGGCCCGGCCGATGGGCGCGACTTCTACTATGTGCGGGTGCGACAGAAGAACGACCAGTGGGCCTGGAGCTCGCCCATCTGGATCTGAGAGGCCAAAGGAGCATGGAAGGAAACGGCAGGCGCGAGATCGGGGTCGCCGTGATCGGCGCGGGGCTTCGGGGTGTCTGGAACCTCGGGAGCCTCCTGGCGCGAGACTTCGAGGAGCTTCGGCTGAAGGTCGTCGCGCTCTGCGAGGTCTTCGAGCCGCGCGCGGCCGAAGCCAAGTCCTTCCTCGAGGATCAGTACCGGCGAGCCGGTCATCCGCTCGAGATCGCCGTCCATGACGACGTCGATGCGTGCCTGGCCGATCCGCGCGTCGAGCTGGTGATGATCACCACGCATTCGGACCAGCATCGTGACCCGGCAGAGAAGGCGCTCGCGGCCGGCAAGAAGGTCTACCTGGACAAGCCGCTCGCGCACGATCTCCCGGACTGCGACGCCATCCTGGCGGCGGAGGCCAGACACGCCTCTCCCATCCTGCTCGGATTCACGCGCCGCTACGAGGCGGCCTGGCGAAGGGCCCGGGATCTCGTCGCCGAGGGCGTGATCGGCGAGGTGCACATGGTGCTGCTCCGTGCGCTGATTCCCTACCACGTCTACTTTCACGGCTGGCACCGCGAGCGGCGCTTCTCTGGAGACGCGCTCAACGACAAGTCGAGCCATCACGTCGACGCCATGGCCTGGTTCGTCGCGGCGGATCCCGTCACTGTCAGCGGCTTCGGCGGACGCCGCGTCTACCTGGCGGATCCCGACGCACCGACCTGCTGCAGGGACTGCGATCGGGTCTGCCCCTACCGGAGCGGCCCCGCGCGGAAGGGCAAACACGCACAGGACCGCCTGCCCCCCGACAAGGAACTCAGCTGGCTAGGGGGTGAAGACGTCAGGACCTGCCGGGACCTCTGCGTCTTCAAGCCCGGTGCGGACATCCTGGATCACGCCGTGGTCAATCTCCAGTTCGAGAACGGAGTCCTCGGTCAGCTCTTCTACTCGATCTTCGGGTTCGACAGCGAAGACCAGGAGACCTTCGAGATCGTGGGAGAGAGGGGAAGAATCCGGCTGATCCGGCACAGCGGAGAGCTGGACGTGGTCTCGGAGCACGGAGGGAAGAGCGAGCAGATCGACGCGCGGGACGCCAATCACGCATCCATGCACTTCGGTGCAGACATCCGGCTGGTGAGAGAGCTCCGGAGCTTCGCCGATGGCGCGCCGCCCGTGGTCGGATGCCGCGCGGGCCACATCGCGTCCGCGACCGTCTTCGCCGCCCTCGAGAGCATCGAGACCGGCGGCTCTCCGGTGAAGGTGGCCCGCCGCTAGCCGAGCGTCACGACCGAGGAGGAAGGAACGTCTCCGCTTCCCGGGTCAGGCGTAGAGGTCCTGCGCCACCTGGTCGAGACCCAGCTCCAGGAGCTTCGCCTTGGTCGGCCTTCCGGTCTCCCAGTCCCAGCAGCGGTACTCGTAGTACTCCCGGAGCATCCGGTCCATGTCGGGGACCTGGTCGGCGCTGGTGCCTTCGTCCAGCGGCCGCATGCAGATCTCGGGAAGCCTGTCGTGCTCCCGCGTGACACCGAGCTTCGAGCTGATGGCGCGCTTGATGGCGAGGGAGCGGTCTCCGGCGGCCAGGAGGCTCTGCGGATCGCAGTCCCAGCCCGTGATGGCGCCCAGGAATTCGGAGATCGTGGTCGGGCTGAGCGGAGCGAACTTGCACAGCGTGAGCGCATCGAACAGGTCCTTCAGGCTCTGGAACCTGGCCGCGAACTCGGCCTTGCCATCCGAGGAATGCCGTTCACTGGGCAGGATGTTGTATTCCGCGACCATGTTTCCGAGATCGACATTGTAGTAGTCGCCCTTCAGATGACAGGCGCCGCGGGGCCCAGTCGCGTAGGAGATGGCCAGACCCTGGAAGGCCCGTCCGTCGTGCATGGGCATCTCCAGCCCCTTGACCTGGGCGGCCTCGCCCTCGTCACGGCCGAAGTGACGGGCCATCGCCAGCGTCCCCCGGCCGAGGATCTCACCGATCCCCTCCTGGTTCACGATCATCTCCACCAGCTTCACGATGGCTCGGCCGTCGCCCCAGACCAGCTCCATGCCGGCGTTGTCCTTGGTCAGGACGCCCTGCTCGTAGAGATGGAAGGCGTAGGCGATGCTGACCCCGGCGGAGATGGTGTCGATGCCGTGGACGTTGCAGAGGTGATTCGCCTCGACGATGGAGTCGAGATCAGTGTTCAGACAGAGGGGGCCGAATGCTGCCGCGGTCTCGTACTCGGGCCCGTCCACGTCCAGGTCCGGTCCGAAGTTCTTGACCAGCCGACCGCAGCCGACGGAACAGCCCCGGCAGGCGTGGCTCCGGATCGTGTAGTTCTGGCGGAAGGCCTCGCCGGTCAGCTTCTCCACCGGAAACACGCTCTTGGTGAAGTACTTGACCGGGACGTCGCCGAGCATCATCCCCATGTCCATGTACATCAGCGTGCCGTACTCGCCGAATGCCACGGAGATCATGTTGGCGTCGATGTCGGTACTCGCCTGCTTGACCAGCGCCCGGATCCTGGCGGCGTCGGCGAGCTTGGGCTTCGAATCGCCCGATGCCGCCACGGCCTTCAGGTTCTTCGACCCCATCAGCGCGCCCATTCCGCAGCGTCCGGCGCTGCGCCCCTTGTCGTTCATGATGCTGGCGTAGCGGACCTGGTTCTCACCGCCGCGGGCGATGCAGGCCACGCTGAGGTTGTCGTCGCCGATCTCCTGCTTGATCAGCTTCTGCGTCTCGTAGCTGTCCTTGCCCCAGAACTTCGAGGCGTCGCGAATCTCCGCTTGACCGTCATGCAGGTACAGGTAGACCGGATTCTCCGCACGGCCGGAGACGATCAGACCGTCGAAGCCCGAGCCCTTGAGCCGGACCGGGAACCTCCCGCCGCTGGTGGACTCGCCCCAGTAGCCGGTGAGCGGCGAGATCCCACAGGCCGCGTACCGGCTCACCATCGGAACGGAAGAGCCCGTGAACGGCCCGGTGGAGAAGACCAGCGGGTTCTGCGGACTCAGCGGGTCCAGGTCCCCGGAGACGCGCTCGTACACCAGGGCGGCTGCCAGCGTAGCGCCGCCGATGTACTTCTCGAGCATTTCGTCGGAAAGGGGAAGCTCCCCGGTCGTTCCAGCCGTGAGATCCACATCGAGAAAGCGGCCGTGATATCCGTGCATGCGCTGTTGCTCCTCTGGAACTAGAAATCGATGTCCTTGCCCTCGTAGGCGCAGCGGAAGATCTTCTCGCACTGGGCCTTCGTTACCGGGCGAGGACTCAAGAAGCAGCTGATGTCACCAGCTGCGTATTCCACCAGCGTGTCGAGCTTGGCCTCGAAGTCCGCCTCCGAGATTCCCAGCCCCTTGATGGTCAGGGGCACACCCAGTTCGGTCAGCAGAGCCCGGACCTTGGCCACCAGGTTCGCGAGCCTCTCCTCCGGAGCGTCTCCTCCCACGTTCAGTGCATCACAGATCAACAGATGCTTTTCCGTCACCGGGCTGCAGTACTGCAGGCTCTGTGGAATGAAGAAGCCGACCGTCATTCCGTGGTGCAGCTCGAATGCCGCTCCCAACGAGTGCCCGAAGGCGTGGGTCAGATGCGTGCCGCTCATCCCGAAGGCGACACCGGCGATGCTGGAGGCCAGCAGCATCCGATGGCGCGCCTCGTGGTCCCGTCCCTCTCGGTAGGCGCGAGGAAGCCATCGGAAGACCATCTCGATCGCCTTCAGCGCGAGCGGGTCGGTGAACTCGTAGGCGGCCGGCATCGTCACCGCGTCCATGGCGTGGGCCAGGACGTCGAGGCCGGTCCCGGCCGTCAGCTCGGGGGGCATGGTGTAGGTGAACTCCGGCGACAGGATCGCGACGTCGGGCAGCAGCTCGTCGTTGGCGAGCGGGATCTTGCGATGCGCTGCGGTGTCGTGCACCACCGCCGCACTGGTGCACTCGGAGCCGGTACCGCTGGTGGTCGGCACCGCCGCGAGGATGGCCTTCTTTCGCAGCCCCAGCTTGTCCAGCGGTGAGACCATACACACGTTGGCGATGTCCGGCCTCTCGTAGAGGATCCAGGCCACCTTGGCGCTGTCGATGACCGAGCCTCCCCCCAGGGCCAGGATCAGATCCGGCTCGAATGCCTTCATCGCCTCGCCGCACTCTTCGACGTTCTCGATGGGTGCTTCGGGCAGGCACTTGGCCCAGGTCTCGTGCTCGAAGCCGCCGTTCTCCAGGAACGGAATGATCTTCTTCGCGAAGCGCTTGCTGAACTGATCGGTGACGATGAAGGCCCTCTTCGTCGAGCACCTGGCCGACAGGCTATCGATGGTCGACGGCCCGATCGCCATACCTGACGGGAAGACGTTGGTTCCGACGAACATCTTGGGAACATTGAAGATGGTGGTCAGGCCCTTGATGGAGGAAGAGAGGGATAGCGGGACGAGGGATCGGAGCATGGGGTCTTCGAACCAGTAGGGCATGGGATTCACCTCGTTTCTCTGTTTCTCGGCCAGGAATCGCTCGGGGACTGCGAGACGCGGCATTATAGCCCACGCGTCCGGTCCGCTTTCGACAGGGAACGGTTCCGAAAAGCTCTCCGGAGGCCCCACCGTGGGGTAGACCGGCCGCTTGCCGTGGGCTAGCAACTGTGGGGAAATCCTCGAGGAGTCACGAACCTCTCCGCTGCGATGGAGCGAGGGTGACCGGTGCCGGTGCGCCACCAGCCCTCACGGCGCCAGCGGGGTGGATGCAGGGCAGCTGATGAACCATCGAGCAAGAGAGCCGAAGGCTCTGGGAGGGGGCAGAAGATGAGCGCCGAGTTGAAGGGGCCTCAGGAGCTCCAGGGCGAGGTAATCGACAAACACCTCTGCGCGCTCTGCGGCGCCTGCGTGGGCGTGTGTCCCTATCTGGTCTCCCACCAGGGCAGGATCGTCGTCATGGACGAGTGCAACCTCTCCGAGGGGCGCTGCTACGCCGTCTGCCCCCGCACCTCCGTGGACTTCGAGGAGCTCAACCGGGTGGTCTTCGGCGTTCCCCGCCCCGAGGGCGAGCTGGGCCTGGTCCGGGAGGTCCTGATGGCCCGCGCCGGTGAAGGCGCGGCCAGGAAGAAGGGCCAGTACGGGGGCACCGTCAGCGCTCTCATGTCCTTCGCGCTGCGCGAGGGCCTGATCGACAGCGCGGTGCTCACATCCAGCGACGAGGCCCTGCTGCCGGGTGGAAGGGTCGTGCAGGACGAGGCGGGGGTGCTCGACTGCGCGGGCTCGAGTTTCGTGGCCGCTCCGACGCTGGCGGAATTCAACCGGGAGGCAGCGGCGGATTCGCAACGCATCGGGGTGGTGGCCACCTCCTGCCAGGTGCTCGCGCTGGCCAAGATGAGGGCAACGGCGCTGGAGAAGCGCGACCAGATCGACAAGCTCGAGCTGGTGGTGGGTCTCTTCTGCACCTGGTCGCTTCGCTACGAGGACTTCGTCGGCTTCCTGCGGGAGAAGACGGATCTCGCCGAGATCACCAAGGTCGACATTCCGCCGCCCCCCGCCGAGGTGTTCGAGGTGTACTCCAACTCCTCCTGCGTCAAGCTGCCTCTCGCCGAGGTGCGCCGCTTCATCCGCTCCACCTGTGACCTCTGCACGGACATGACGGCCGAGCTGGCCGACCTCTCGGTGGGCGCCGCAGAGGGAGTGCCGGGCTGGAACACACTCCTGGTCCGGAGTGAGAAGGGCGCCGAGCTGGTGGAGAAGGCCGTCGCGGGCGGGTTCCTCGAGACCGCTGCGCTGCCCGACGAGAATCTGCAGCATCTCAAGGAGGCCGCAGAGAACAAGAGAAAGCGGGCGCTCCGGAACATCGTCGACAGGACCGGCAGCCGCGAGGACATGCTCTACTTGAAGCTGAGCGACGAGGCGCTGGAAAGGCTTCTGGCCTGAGGGCGGTGCCCTCGCCGGATCGAAGCCGGGGATCTTTGAAGGGGACGCGAATATGGTGAGTATCGCGACAGGCAAGCCGGGTACGCGCGAGCTGTTCATGGGAAACGAGGCCATCGCGCGGGGAGCGCTGGAGGCTGGCGTGGGGTTCGCCGCGGCCTATCCCGGGACTCCATCGTCGGAGGTGATCGGCACGCTGGCGGAGGTGGCCAAGGAGGGAGACATCTACGCGGAGTGGTCGGTGAACGAAAAGGTGGCGATGGAGGTCGCCGCGGCCGCCTCGTTCGCCGGCGTACGAGCCATCGTGGCCATGAAGCAGAACGGGGTGAACGTGGCCTCGGACTTCCTGATGAACCTGAACCTCACCGGGACCAAGGCGGGGCTGGTGCTCGCGGCCTGCGACGATCCCTCGGCGCTCTCCAGCACCAACGAGCAGGACTCCCGGCCCTTCGCCAAGTGGGCCGACCTGCCGCTGCTGGAGCCCGGCACGTTCCAGGAAGCGAAGGACATGACGCGTTGGGCGTTCGAGCTCTCGGAGGAGATCAGCAACGCCTGCATGCTCCGGACGGTCACGCGGGTTTCGCACGCTCGAGGGGACGTCGAGCTGGGGGAGCGGATTCCGCCCAACAAGGACGCCAGGTTCACGGCCACCTCCCCGGTGGACTTCACCCCCTATCCGGTTCCCTTCAAGCACCATCAGATGATCGAGAAGCTGGAGAAGGTCCGGGAGCTGTTCGAGTCTTCTCCCTTCAACCGCTACGTCGGTCCGGAGCGGCCGGAACTCATGCTGGTCACCAGCGGCGCCTGCTGGTTCTACTCACTCGAGGCGGTCAAAGCACTGAACGCGGGCGACCGCGTGGGAATCCTCAAGCTGGGCACCACCTGGCCGCTGCCCGAGAAGTTCTTGCAGAAGAACCTGGCGCGCACGGAAAGAGTGCTGGTGGTAGAAGAGGTGGCTCCCTTCCTCGAAGGCAACCTGAAGGAGTTCGTCGGAGGTCAGCTGGCCGAAACGGGGCCGCTCACCTTCTACGGCAAGCGAAGCGGACACATTCCCGACTCCGGCGAGCTCAATCCGGATCTGGTCGCCAAGGCGCTGGGCTCCTTGCTCGACCTCGAGGTGGAGGGAGTCTCTCCGGAGTACGTCCAGAAGGCCCAGCAGTTGACTGGCAGCCACACCCACATGCGGGCGATCGGCTTCTGCGCGGGCTGCCCGCACCGCGCGACCTTCTGGTCGATCAAGAACGCCCTCAAGCTGGATGGAAGAGACGGCTTCGTGACCGGGGACATCGGCTGCTACACCATGGCCCTGGGACCGACCGGCTACTTCCAGGTCAAGACCGTCCAGGCGATGGGGTCGGGCGTGGGTCTGGCCTGCGGTTTCGGCAACCTGGCGCGGACGGGGTTCGACCAGCCAGTGGTTTCGGTGTGCGGCGACTCGACCTTCTTCCACGCAGCCATTCCCGCGCTGCTCAACGGGATCTACAACCACTCCAACTTCACCCTGATGGTTCTGGACAACTCGGCTACCGCCATGACGGGATTCCAGCCTCACCCGGGAATCGGGAAGACGGCCACCGGTGAGGATGTGCCCGCCGTGGACATCGAAGCGCTCTGCCGGGCGATGGGGGTCCGTGTGGAGGTAACCGACCCCTTCGATCTGAATGGAACCACGGAGAAGCTCCTCGACCTGTTGCGCGACGACGGAGGGGTGCGGGTCCTGATCGCGAAGCGGACTTGCGGCCTGGTGCGAGCCAGGCAGGGGGAGCCGGACTACCAAGTCCACGTAGATCAGGAGAAGTGTCGTGGGGACGCCTGCGGCTGCGCCCGCCTCTGCACGCGGGTGTTCCAGTGCCCCGGCCTGATCTGGGACGCCGAGGCTGACAGGGCGAAGATCGACGAGGTGATCTGCAGCGGCTGCGGGGTATGTGCCGATGTCTGTCCCGCAGGGGCCATCATCAACGAGGCGGTTTGAACATGACGGAGAAGGATCCGCTGAACGTCGTCATCACCGGGGTCGGTGGCCAGGGAAACGTTCTGATCTCGCAACTGATCGGCAAGGCACTGGTCAAGGAAGGTCATCACGTGACCATCGGCGAGACATACGGCGCCTCGCAGCGTGGGGGAGCGGTGATGAGCCATATCCGCATCTCCCGGCAGGAGCAGTACGGGCCGCTGATCCCCGAGGGCCAGGCCGACGTGATCCTGGGGTTGGAGCCGGTGGAGACCATGCGGGTGCTGGCGCAGTACGGCCATCCGGGGGTGATCGTGATCGCCAACTCGAGGCCGGTCTACACCATGGCCGTGACCACGGGGGCTGCCGAGTATCCCGGCACCGAGGAGGTCACGAGACTGCTGGAGCAGTTGTCCAGTGCGGCCTGGGTGATCAATGCGACCGACATCGCCCTGGAGATGGGTGCCTCCATCCTCACCAACATCATCATGGTCGGGGCGCTGGTCGGGAGCCGGGCGCTGCCGCTGGGGCCCGAGGAACTCGAAGCGGCGCTGCGCGACAGCATGCCGAGCGACAAGCTCGAGATGAATCTGACGGCCGCCCGAAGGGGCCTGGAAGAAGCGAAGGCCAGGCAGGCGGCCGCGAATTGATCCCACCCGGGGGCCGAACGACCGATCGCACCGAATTCCCCGGCGCCAGACGGCTCAGGAGACTCCGATGGACAACCTGATCGATTCACTCGCCGACATCGTGGCCGCCGAGCACGTGCTCTGCGGCGACGCGATCGGCGAAGAGTACACACACGACGAGGCGCTCACGGTCGAGCCCCACGACCCCGAGGTGGTGGTGAAGCCGGCGACCACCGAGCAGGTCTCGCGGGTGCTGCGGCTGGCCAACGAGGCCGGCATCCCGGTCACCGCCAGGGGCAACGGCACCGGTCTCTCCGGCGCCTGCATACCCACCCGCGGTGGAATCGTGCTCTCCTTCGAGCGCATGAATCGGGTCCTGGAGATCGACACGGAGAACCACGTGGCGGTGGTGGAGCCGGGCGTGACTCTCGCAGAGCTCGACGAGGCCACTGCGGAGCACGGACTGATCTATCCGATCTTCCCGGGCGAGAGCAGTGCCACGCTGGGAGGCAACGTCGCCACCAATGCGGGTGGAATGCGGGCCGTCAAGTACGGCGTGACCCGGCACCACATCCTGGGGCTCGAGGCGGTGCTGGCCGATGGTCAGGTCATCCAGACCGGGGGCAAGCTGGTCAAGACGTCGAGCGGCTACGACCTGACCCAGCTCATCATCGGCTCCGAGGGAACGCTGGCCGTCGTCACCGGGATCACCCTCAAGCTCCTGCCCCGCCTGCAGCACCGCTCCACCCTGCTGGCCGCCTTCGAATCGATCGACGAGATCACGCACGCCGTGCCCAAACTGGTCGGCACGGGCATTCGCCCGTTGATGGTCGAGTACATCGACAAGTTCAGCATGGTGGGGATCACGCGCTACCAGAACCTCGAGCTGGGCATCGCGGAGGACGTCCAGGAGAAGGCGCTGGCCTACCTCCTGATGATCGTAGAAGGACGCTCGACCGAGCGCGTCGACGGTGACGTCGAGGAGCTGGGACAGCTGTGCCTGGATCTGGGTGCCATGGAGGTCTTCGTGATGCCGCCCAGCGCGGGCGCGCAGCTCATCGAAGGCAGGGAGCGGAGCTTCTGGGTGGGCAAGGAAGCCGGCCTCAACGACATCATCGACGTCGTGGTCCCGCGCGCGAAGATCACCGCGTACATGGAGAAGGCGCGGGCGATCGCGGAGAAGCACTCCATCCTGCTCACCGGGTGCGGCCACGCCGGGGACGGAAACCTCCACCTGGGCGTGTTCCAGCCCGATCCCGAGCTTCGTTCGACGATCGTGAAGGAGCTGCTGGCGGCGGGTCTGGATGTGGGTGGCGAGATCTCGGCCGAGCATGGCATCGGGGCCGCCAAGAAGCCCTACTACCTGGAGCTGGGAGACCCCACCAAGATCGAGCTGATGAAGCGCATCAAGCTCGCCTTCGACCCCAAGGGAATCCTGAATCCCGGCGTCCTGTACGACTAGCCTTCCTCTTTCTCAGGGACTGCTGTGATAGACATCCTGATCGCGAACGGTGACGTGTTCAGCATGGCGGGCGATGGCGTCGGCTACGTCGAGAACGGAGCCGTCGCGATCGACGGCAACCGCATCGTCGCCGTCGGCCCTTCGCCGGAGCTCGCGGCGAAGTACCAGGCCAGGCGGACCATCGACGCCAGCATGAAGGCGGTTCTGCCGGGCCTGATCGACGGGCACCTGCACACCGTCATCGCAATCCTGCGGGGGCTGGGACAGGACGCTCCCACCTGGCACGAGGGGGTCGACCCCTACTTCGAGCAGCTGACTCCCGCCGCGGTGCTGGCGGGCGCGCAGCTCTCCGCCATCGAGGCGATCCGCGCGGGAACGACCACGCTCGGCGACTACGGTCCCGGGATGCCCATCGCCCTGCCCTTCTACGAGCAGCTCGGCGTCCGCGCCAGGGTGTGCACGCTGATCAGCGAAGTGCCGCCGGTGGAGAGCCTGCTCCGAGAAGGCGAGCTCTATCCCTTCGATCCGGCCATCGGCGAATCCAGGCTCCAGGAGAACCTCGACCTGATCGGGCAGTGGAACGGGGCCGCGGACGGACGGATCACAGTGATGATCGGCCCCCAGGGAGCCGACTACTGCAGCAAGGGCCTGTTCGAGAAGATCAAGGCGGCGGCGGAGAAGCACGGCCTGAAGATCCACATGCACATCGGCCAGGGCGATCGCGAGATGCTGCAGATGAAGAACCGATACGGCGTGCGGCCGGTCGAGTTCCTTCAGGATATCGGTTACCTGGACGAGCAGTTGATCGCGGTGCACATGGTGAAGTGCAACGAGGCAGAGGTGGAGCAGATCGCGGCTTCCGGTGCCTCGATGGCGTTCTGTCCTTCGAGCCTGATCATCTGCGATGGAATCGTGCCGCCGGCGGACGTCTTCGTGAGAGCTGGCGGAAAGGTGTGTCTGGGAACCGACGAGACCAGCTCCAACAACGGCACGAACCTCTGGAGCGAAATGAAGCTGGCTTCGCTGGCCCTCAACATGAAGAACCAGGATCCGACCCTGATGCCCACCTGGAGAGTGCTTCGGATGGCGACGATCGAAGGAGCCCAGGCCATTGGGCTCGACCACGAGATCGGCTCCCTCGAAGAGGGGAAGAAGGCGGATCTCATTCTGGTGGACCTGTGCAAGCCCAGCATGATGCCCGTGCTCCGGGATCCCGTTCGGAACATCGTTCCGAACCTGGTGCTGTCGGCGCGCGGGGACGAGGTCGTCCTCTCCATCATCGACGGCAAGGTGATCTTCGAGGACGGAAGGATCACCACGATCGAGGAGGACGCCCTGCTCGCGTCGGTTCAGCAGATCTCCCAGGAAGTGAGCGCCAACGCGTCCGTGGAAGTGCGAAAGCGCCAGACCTTCCAGCACCGCCTGACGGTGGAGGACAAGTACTAGCCCGCTCCTCCCACGAGGTCGAAGTGTCCCAACAGAAGCTCGACGACTACCCGCGGATCCAGCTGCTCCCGGCTCCCACGCCGCTCTACCGCCTGGAGGGTCTCTCGAAGCTCTCCGATCTGCCCGTGTACATCAAACGCGACGATCTCTCCGGCGTCGGTGCGGGCGGAAACAAGGCGCGCAAGCTCGAGTACCTGCTGGCCGACGCGCGCCAGCAGGGAGCCCGCTGTGTGGTCACGGGGGGCGCGGTCCAGTCGAACCACGCCGCCATGGTCGCGGTCTGCGCCCGCCGCGTCGGCTTCGACTGCCACCTCGCTCTGATCGAGGCGGTGCCGGTGAAGTCCTCCTTCTACGACGAAGGCGGGAACATCGCCATCGACCGGCTCTGCGGCGCGCAGATCCGGCGCTTTCCCCCCGACCGCGACCCCAACGAGTACGTGGCGCTCCTCTCGAAAGAGATCGAGGAGGCCGAGGGGCACACGCCCTATCCGATCCCGATGGGAGGCTCCAACGGAACGGGCGCTCTCGGCTACGTGCGGGCCGCGATCGAGTACGCCCGGCAGCTGGAGAGCTGCGGGGAAGCGATCGACACGGTGATCCTTCCCTCCGGCAGCGCCGGCACCCAGGCGGGTCTCGTCGTCGGACTCGCTCTGGCGGGGCTGGATCAGTCGGTGATCGGTATCAGCGTGCTGCACAACGAGGCGAACCTGCGCAATATCGTCGCTGGGCTCTGCGAGCAGCTCGCCGAGATGCTGGACCTGACCGGGATCGACTGGAACCAGCGCTTCTCGATCGACGACGGCTTCGTCGGGCCGGGCTACGGCGTCCCCATGCCCGAAACCTGGGAGAGCATCCGGAAGCTGATCGCCAGCGACGGCGTGATCTGCGACCCCGTCTACACCGGCAAGGCCCTCCACGGCCTTCTCACCCATCTCGAAGCAGAAGCGAGCCTCGCTGGGCCGGGGCGTCACCTTCTGGCACACCGGCGGCCTGGTCGGCCTCCTCGGCTACGCCGACCGGATCGGGTCCGCCTGAAAGGCCCCTTCGAGTCGGATCGTGACTGCGGGAAGCGAGCAGATCCGGTTCACGCTGACCTCCGGTAGAGCCACATCAGCGGCGGCAGGAGCAAGGCCAGCTCGACGCCAAAGCCGCAAGCCGTCGTTCCCGGCGACTCCGACTTGTCCCACGGCGCCACGCACTGGGGGTCGGGATCGCCGAAGCCGGCTCCATCCCAGTCGGCGAGGGGCGGATCATCGTTGTCGCCGTTGTCCTGTCCGTCGTCGCACTCGGGATTCTCACTCTCCCAGTCGGGTCTCTTGCAGCCAGGATCACCTGACCCGAGCGAGGGATCGTCGAGGGTCACCGGGTCGAAGTCGATCCTGCCGTCGCCGTCGTTGTCCGCCCCGTCGTCACAGGCCAGGAGGGGTGAGCGTTCCGAGAGGTCCGCGGCGTCCGCGCAGCCGGGATCGCCGCCGACGAAGTCCGTGAAACCGTCGCCATCGTTGTCGCGGCCGTCGCCGCAAGTGGGCGGGGCGAGGAGCAGGTACGTCTGACCCGCGTAGCTTCCGCCATCATCGTCGTATGCCGCGCTGATCAGCAGGTCGCCATACCCGTCGCCGTTGACGTCTCCCGAGCCCAGGATGAAGCCCGAATAGTCGTACGCATCTTCACCGACGAAGGATGCATCGGCCGTAGCCAGGTCCGTGTCGAGGGCCCAGCCCGTCTCGCGCCCCCAGATGAGATAGGTCTCTCCCTGGTACTGGTTGCGCCAGGTAGCGCCGATCAGGATCTCGTCGAGGCCGTCCCCGTCCACGTCCCCCGCCGACGCGACCGCGCCACCCGCGTGGTCATCGGCGTCCTCCCCGAGGAACGAGGCGTCTGCGCCCGACAGCGGGGTGTCCAGGCTCCACCCGCTCGCCTTGCCGAGCACCAGGTAGGCCTGGCCGGCGCGGTCGCCGCCCTCGTCGTTCTCGTCCGCTCCGATCAGGATGTCGTCGAAACCGTCGCCGTTGACGTCGCCCGCGGAGGCGACGGCCGTGCCCGAGGCATCCAGGACGTTCTCGCCCAGAAACGAAGCGTCGGCGCTCGCCAGGCTGGTGTCCATGGCCCAGCCCAACGCCTTGCCCAGGATCAGGTAGGTCTCGCCGCGGCTGCTCTGGCGCCCGGTCGCCCCGACCAGGATGTCGTCGAAGCCGTCGTCGTTCACGTCGCCCGCGCAGGCCACCGCCTTGCCGGACCCGTCTCCGGGCGTCTCGCCCAGAAACGAGGCGTCGACGTTGCCCAGGCTGGTGTCCATGGCCCAGCCCGAGGCCTTTCCGAGCACGAGATAGCTCTGTCCCGCGTTGGTACCGGCCTCGTCGTTGAGATAGGCGCCGATGAGGAAGTCGCCGAAGCCGTCGTCGTTCACGTCACCGGCCGACGAGACCCAGACGCCCGACCAGTCGCCCGCGGCCTCCCCCGCGAACGAGGCGTCGGCGGTCGCGAGCGAGGTGTTCATCGCCCAGCCGCTGGCCTTGCCCAGGATCAGGTAGGTCTCCCCCGCGCTTCCAGCCCGGTAGTTCGCCCCGATCAGGATGTCGTCGAAGCCGTCGCCGTTCACGTCCCCGGCGAACGCGACCGAGCGGCCCGCGCCATCGCCGGGATCCTCGCCGAGGAACGAGGCGGTTGCAGCCTCCTCCACGCTCGCATCCATCGCCCAGCCGCTCGCCTTTCCCAGGATCAGGTAGGTCTGCCCGGCGCCGCTTCCCCCCTCCTCGTCGTTGTCGGCGCCGATCAGGATGTCTTCGAAGCCGTCATCGTTCACGTCACCGCCCGAGGCGACCGACCAGCCGGCGTAGTCGAATGAGTCCTCGCCGATGAACGACGCCGAGGCGGCCGAGAGACTGGTGTCGGGAGCGAACGCAGCTGCCGCAAGCGGGCAGGCTATCAGCGCGACGATGAACAGACCGGCAGCTCGCATGAAACACCCCCTCGTCAATTCCACGGTTCCCATGGATGACCATACCCGAGGCCCGTGACTTTCCAATTAAGCCCCGCCCTCATCCCGCCCCGCTCCGCCATCTCGGTTCGAGCCGATTTCGCCATTCATCGGAGCGGTGAGTTCGTTGAACTCGCCGTGTCTCCGGCGGCCTACTCGAGAGAATCGATGAAGGCGTCTGCCTCGGAGATGGCCCGTTCCATCTCTCGGATCAGCACCGCGACGTCCGACTCGATGGCGGCCAGGTCGTCCTGAAGGGAGGCAATCGCTCGCGCGTTCAGGTTGTGCTTCAGAAACAGCACCTGGTCCCGGAAGCCGGCGAGGACCGGTTCCATGCTCTCTTCGGCCCGGCGCATCGCCGCGATCAACGCCTCGTAGCGCCCTCGCGTATCGCGCAGCATGCGCTCGGCTTTGCGGCGCAGGCTCGCGCTGCTGTATTGCTGCGCCTCGCGCTCCCATTCCGCGAACAGGTCCGCGGCGACGCCGTCGATGGAGCGGATCTTGCCACGGACCTCCTCTGCGCGCGCCTCGCACCGCTCCAGCTCGCCCTTCAGCCGGCCGTAGACCTCCTCGAGGTTCTCGCCCCGGAAGCCCGTCTCCTCCTGGAAGGCCTCGAGAGCGCTGCGAAACTGCTCCTTCGCCTGCCCCTGGGCATCCCGGCCTTCCCGGATCCGGCTCTGCAAGATGTCGCGCTTCTCGACGCCGAAGCGCTCCAGGGTTCCGTAGTAGACGGAGCCGCAGCCCGCGAGCGAGAGAACCAGCGAGAGGAACAGCGTCCGAGCCGGGCGAGACCACGTCACTGCGGCAGTCCCGGTCTTCACGAGGACTCCTAGCGCCGGGAGCCGAACAACCCGCCGAGCAGACTCGTTCCCAGCTTGACCACGTCGTCGATCACCTGACCGTCGTTGTCCGTGTCGAGGAGGTTCCCGAGAATGTCACCGGTACCGGGGCTGCGGGATTGAGCGTTCTTGCGTTCACCGGTCAGGAAATCGGAGAGACCGCCCGCGTCGAAACCCTGCTGCTGCTTGGCACGGCCCAGCATTCCCATGACGATGGGTGCGAGAATGGGAAGCAGCTTGGAGATCGAGCTCGAATCGAGACCGCTCACCTGGCTGAGTCCTGTCTCCACCGACTTCTGCTTGCCGCCGAGAATGTGACCCAGAATGGCATTGCCGGGACCGGACTGCGCTCCGCCCAGGAGGCCAGCGACGTCGTCCAGAACGCTTCCATCGTGATCGCGATTGAGTGCGTTGAGCAACGATTCCGCGCCGCCCGGTTGATCCGTATTCCGATCCATCGCACCCAGCAAAATGGGCAACGCAGCAGAGACGGCCTTGGCGGTGGAACCCTCGTCGGCGCCGATCTGACTACTGATCTGCCCCAGCGTGTTTCCGCCCAGGGTTTGAGCAAGCATTTCAAGCATGTCTGACATTGGAGCAACTCCTCGTGACTGCGGACAGCTCCCGTCGTCCAGGGCTTCGCAGGCTACTGCAATGCCAGGAGTCTACCGCTGACGGCCGCCTGCGCTTGAGGCACCCGAGGCCCAGCTGCGCATCGCCGTAAGCACCGGATTCCAAGACGCTTTTTGAAGCAACGGATGAGTACGACCCCAAAGCAAGGGATATCGGGGTGCGCGGGGGCAGATGCCGGATCGCAGAATCCCAGGCGAACGGAAAAGATCTTGCCCTGCATTCCTTCCCTTTGAAAAGTGCACCATATCAATCCATCGCGTCGGGATGAAGTCTTTCGTTAGTCCTCGATTCCCCGTTGGCAGGGTTTCGAAAGGTTTCCGCTGACCTCTTCCTCTTCACGAACCGAAGGCGCACGCACTGACGCCCGAAAACAATCGGCTTCTTTCTTTGGCGAAAGAGTTTGCACTCTGCCCAACCCCCGCTACTCCTATTGATGGGAAGTGCACCCATCGGGGGGCGCTTGGCTGGAAAACCAAACAGGAAGGGACGAGGCATAATGAACCTATTGCTCAAGACGACGGGAGCTGCATGTGTAGCCGTTGCCATGATCGCTCTCACAGCGCCCGCGCATGCGGTGCTCATCTTTGTCGACGCCATGGGAAACACGGTCTCCGCACCGTCCGTACTGGACCCCGCCAACGAGGCCATCTACTTCAGCGAGGCGGCGATCCCCGGAGGCGGCCAGTACGAGGTGACGAACAACACCACGGACTACGGCCTGATCGCATTCGGAGTCTCGAATACGGAAACGTTCGCCTGGGTGGGTTCCTTCTTCGATGACTTCGACTGCTTCAGCTCGTGGTGCTACGAATCCTTGAACCTCGACGAGGGGAATTGGGCCACGGAATCGATCGACTTCGACGGGAATACGGGCTCCGACATCTTCGGCGATATTTCCAACGTGCTCGATCCCGGCGACGATACGCTCAACTTCTACCGGGCTGCCGACGGCGACCTCCAGCCGGGCGATAGCTGGAACGGATTCCTCTTCACCGAGGGAATTCCCTCGTCGCAGCTGTTCATCGTGCTCAGCGGTTCGGGCGGCAGCATCTACGCATCCGGCGGCACCCCGATTCCGGAGCCCGGAGCGGCCCTGCTCGTCTTGAGCGGACTGATGGGCCTGGGCTTCTATCGCCGCCTGAGCTAGTCCGAAGACCAGTTCCCGGGACTGCTGCCAGCCATCGGGTGCTCTTCAGCACCCGATGGCTGGCCGGCCCCTCGGCGAAGCTCGCCGATCCTGGCTCTCAGTGGATGTTCTTGTCTCTGAGTTGACCTCAACTCAACTACTCGTTAGCCTCGCATTCCTGACGCAGGGGGCCCATGGCCCACAGGAATCGAGGCGCGGAGACCCGTAGCCGGCTGGTTGCCGCCGCCGGAGACGCCCTCATCGAGGCCGAGGGCGACTTCGAGATGGGCGAGCTCGCCCGCCGTGCGGGGTCTCGGATGGCCTCCCCTACCACTACTTCGGATCCAAGGCCGGTGCGCTCTCGGCCGTCATCGACGACTTCTACGACCGCTACTACGGGGTCGTGAACCAGGATCTCGATAGCGAGGCACCCTGGCCCGAACGCGAGCTCCGGCGACTCCAGGCCTGGATCGCCTTTCTCTTCAGCGAACCGCTCGCGCCCATCGTGCTCGGAAAGATGGGCCGCACGGTTCAGGTCGCTGGCGTCGAGACGACGCGCCAGGACCAGCTGATCGGACTCGCCCGACGAAACATCGAGACGGGTCAGCGGAGCGGCGAGATCCCCGAGACGATCGACGCGGGGATCGCAGCGGCGGCCATCATCGGAGCCATACGACAGGCCGCGAGCCACGCGTTTGCCGAGGCGAAGCGCCCCGAACCGCGAGTGTTGACCGATCAGCTCTGGGCGTTGATCTCCGGTGCCTTGGGGCTCGGAGCGGGCGACCCGGAATGAGAGAGAAACCACCCCAACGGAGGCAGGCATGACCGAGGAAGTCGTCGAGTATTCGAAGCAGAACGGGATCGCGACGATCACGCTCAACCGTCCGAGCAAGGCCAATACGCTGCGCATGGAAGTGATCCAGGGCATGGACCGCGCTCTCGAGGACGCCAACCGGGACAATGAAGTCAAGGTCATCATCCTGGAGGGCGCTGGCGACAACTTCTGCGGCGGATTCGACTTCTCGGGTGGCCTCGAGCACTACGGTGCGATCGAGGAGAGCCAGTACGACCCGGGGATGGACGTGAACTGGGTGACCAACCAGTACACGAGCTACATCCCCCGGTTCATGGGCCTCTGGCGCGGCCTCAAGCCGAGCATCGCCAAGGTGCACGGCTACTGCGTCGGCGGCGGGTCCGAGCTGGCCCTGTGTGCCGATCTGGTCGTCGCCTCCGACGACGCGCGCTTCGGCACGCCCTATTCGCGCGTCTGGGGCTGCCACCTGAGCGGCATGTGGATCTACCGCCTGGGTCTGGCCAAGGCGAAGTACTACGCGCTCACGGGAGAGTGGATCAGCGGCAAGGAGGCGGCCGAGATCGAGCTGATCAACTTCTCCTACCCGCTGGAGGAGCTCGACCAGAGGGTCCAGGAGCTGGCCGAGAAGCTGACGAACGTTCCGCTGACCCAGCTCATCGCGATGAAGCTCGTCGTCAACCAGGCCTACGACAACATGGGCCTCCAGGGCACGCAGACGCTCGGCCCGATCCTGGACGGGATCATGCGCAATACGCCGGAAGGCAGGGAATTCGTGCGCGTCGCTGCGGCGGAAGGCGTGAAGGGCGCCGTGATCAAGCGGGACGGTCCCTTCGCCGACTACAGTCAGGGCGCGCCCGAGGAGCAGCCGAGAAAGCGCAGCCAGCTGGCCTGAGCGCCGCCCGAGCCGAGCCGTGCCAGGACAGAAGCTGACTCGGAGTCCCGGGACGACCTGGAACGGGCGATTTACATCGCGAATTCGCGTGCAAAGATTACCCGCCGTGTCCTTGAGGAGGAGAGTCCCGGAATGAAGCCCTCGGAGTACGCATCCCACGACGCGCTCGGTCTGGCCTCGCTGGTCGAAGCTGGAGAGGTCAGCCCCGGAGAGCTGGTCGAGACCGCGATCGGCTTGATCGAGGAGCTCGATCCGAAGCTCAACGCCGTCATCCACAAGCACTACGAACGCGCCCGCCAGGAGGCCGCGGGCGCGCTCCCTTCGGGCCCCTTCCGAGGCGTTCCGTTCCTGCTGAAGGATCTCGCCTGCGGCAATCGCGCCGGCGACCCGCATCACTGGGGGACGACCTTTCTCCGCGACGCGGACTATCGGCCCAAGACGACCTCGTACCTGGTGGAGAAGTTCGCGGCCTCCGGCGTCGTCGTGGTGGGCCGCACCAACGTCCCCGAGCTCGGCGCCTGGGCGACCACCGAGTCGCGAGCCTACGGCCCCTGCCGCAGTCCGTGGAACCCGGACCACGCGAGCGGCGGTTCGAGCGGTGGAGCGGCGGCCGCGGTCTCGTCCGGCATGGTCCCCATCGCGCACGCCAGCGATGGCGGCGGCTCGATCCGCAACCCCGCCAGCCAGTGCGGGCTGGTCGGCCTGAAGCCGTCGCGTGCGCGCATCTCGCTGGGACCCGACATCGGCGAGATGTGGGGTGGCATGACCTTCGAGTTCATCCTCTCGCGCAGCGTGCGCGACACGGCCGCCATGCTCGATGCGGTACACGGCCCGATGCCGGGCGATCCCTATGGAATCCTCCCGCCGGACCGCCCCTACGCGGACGAAGTCGGTCGCGACCCGGGCTCGCTGCGGGTCGGTCTGCTGTCGCACTACGCGGACATCGAGGTCCACCCCGATTGCGTGGAGGCCGTCGCGTCCGCGGGCCGCCTGCTCGAATCCCTCGGCCACCGTGTCGAGGCGTCCTATCCGAAGGAGGTCGCCAACTCGGACCTGAATCCGCATTCCGTCGCCGTGATCGCCTGCTCCCAGGCGCGGGGGGTGGAGGACTTCGGCCAGCTCATCGGACGCAAGCTCGGGCCCGACGACATGGACTGTGACAACTGGGCGCTCACCGAGATGGGCCAGCAGGTGAGCGGCACCCAGTACCTCGCGGCCATGCAGGCGCACCAGGACTATCGACGCAGCGTGGCCGCCTGGTGGACGGACGGCTTCGATCTGCTGATCACACCCACCATCTCGGCGCCGCCGCCGAAGATCGGCGAGATGGTGCCCGACCCGGCGACACCTCTGGCCGCGTTCATCCGCTCGGGAGCGCTCCTGCCCTTCACGGTGCCCTTCAACATCACGGGCCAGCCCGCAGTCTCGCTGCCGCTGCACTGGAACGATGCAAAGCTGCCGATCGGCGTGCAGTTCATCGCCGCGATGGGACGCGAAGACCTGCTGATCCGCGTCGCGAGCCAGCTCGAGCAGGAGGTAGGCTGGAGCAAGCGGCGGCCTCCGATCTACGCTTGAATATCCGGGGCGTCATCCCGATAGAGGAACGGGCAGTACCGCAGAGACGGTCCCAGGTCGAGAAAGGAAGGTGCGCGGATGCAGGAACTCCAGAGGCAATACGATGCAATCGTCGTCGGATCCGGCCCCGGTGGAGCCACGGTGGCGAAGGAGCTGTCGAAGAACGACAAGAAGGTCCTCATCCTGGAGTGGGGAGGCAATGCGCCGCTCAAGGGCACCTGGCCCCAGGCGGCCACCATGATCGGCGTTCCCGGGAAGAGCATGCTCTTCACCAACAAGAAGATGCACGTGTTGCTCCGGGGGATCACTACCGGCGGCAGCTCCGTCTTCTACTGCGGCACGGCCTTCGATCCGCCCTTCGAGATGCTGGAGAACCACGGCATCGAGATCCGCAAGGAGATCGATGAGATCAAGAAGGAAGTTCCCGTCGAGCCCCTCTCCGACGACCTGATGGGCCCCATGGCCAAGCGGATGATGAGCAGCGCCCAGGACCTCGGCTATCCCTGGGAGAAGATCAACAAGTTCATCTTCCAGGACAAGTGCAAGACCGATTGCTGGCGCTGCGCCTACGGCTGCCCCTACGGTGCGAAATGGACGGCCAGGAATTTCGTCGAGGAAGCGGTCGCGAACGGCGCCACGCTGGTGAACGGCGCCAGGGTGAGATCGGTTCTGACCGAGGGGAACAGGGCCACGGGCGTCGAGCTCACGAGGCGGCGCCAGCGTCACCGGGTCGAGGCCCCGTTGATCGTCCTGGGAGCCGGTGGAATCGGCTCGGCGGAGATCTTGCGGCGAAGCGGTGTGGAAGACGTCGGCCGCGATTTCTTCGTCGATCCCCTCGTCCTCGTCACTGGAAAGCTCCCGGACATCAAGCAGGGGAAGGAGCTCCAGATGCAGGCGGGCTGGCACGCCGAGGGCGAATACGTGATGACGGATCTGGCCCTGCCGAACGTTCCCAAGCTCTCGATCATGGTCAAGATCAAGGACGATCTGGGCGGGCGAATCACCGACCGGGGCGGCTGCAGGAAGGACCTCTCGCCGAGCGACTACAGGAAGCTGGACGACGGGTTCGTCCGCGCCAGGAAGATCCTCAAGAACGCGGGTGTCAAGAATGTCAGGAAGAGCATGATCTTTGCCGCGCACCCGGGCGGAAGCGTCAAGGTCGGCGACGTCGTGGATTCCGATCTCAAGACGAAGTACGACAACCTGTACGTCTGCGACTGCTCGGTGATCCCCGAGGCCTGGGGACTGCCGCCCAGCCTGACGGTTCTCGGCCTGGGCAAGAGACTGTCGAAGCATCTCCTGAACGGACAGGCCTGACCAGCCCGAGGGCGTCAAGTGGGCGAATCGGCGATCCTGCGGGAGTTCGAGGAGATCTCCAGCACTCTCTCGAACTCCCATATCGAGGAGTGGAAGAGCCAGGGCAAGAAGGTGCTGGGCTACAACTGCAGCTACTTCCCCGAGGAGATGGTCCACGCGGCCGGTCTTCTCCCCTTCCGGATCCGCGGCACCGGCTGTACCGAGACCACCCGGGCGGATTCCTTCCTGGCCCGGGCGAACTGCAGCTTCGCCCGAGCCTGCCTCGAGCAGCTGTTGCAGGGGCAGTACGATTTCCTCGACGGCGCCGTCTTCGTGTACAGCTGCGATCACATGTGCACGGCGCACAACAGCTGGAAAGCGCAGGGCAAGCTTCCTCTCATCGAGAACATCATCTGCGTGCCTCACACCAGCACCGAATACGGGAGGACGTTCTACAGGGAGGAGATCGGCAATGTCCAGGAGAAGATCGAGGAGCACTTCGGTCTCACGATCACGGACGATCGGCTGAGGGAGTCCATCGCCGCCTCCAACGAGACCCAGCGCCTCCAGAAGAGCCTCTACGAGCTCAGACAGAGACAGGCCCCACCGATCACGGGCAGCCAGAGCCTCGCTGTCCTGGTGGCCGACAGCTCGATGCCGAGGAATGAGTACAATCGCCTGCTCACATCCCTGCTGGAAGAGCTCGAGTCGGCCGACGGAGTCTCGGGACACGAGCACCGACTCATGGTCTCGGGAAGCGTGATCGACAACCCGGCCCTCCTGAAGATCATCGAGGATACCGGGGGGCTGATCGTCTCGGACAACCTCTGCTTCGGAGCGAGGAAGGTCTTCAGCGAGCCCATCCGGGAAGACGGGGACCCCATGGATGCCCTCGCCGACTGGTACTACAGCCAGATCCTCTGCCCGCGGATGTTCGACGCCTATCCGGAGAGGCTCGATTCGGCACTGGACCTCGCCAGACGAGCTGACGTGGGTGGGGTCGTCCTGCAGAGCATCCGGAACTGCGATCTCCACGGAATCGACAACGCGATGCTCGAGAGGGACTTCGAGAAGGAAGGAATTCCCGTGCTCGTGCTGGAGAGGGAATACGACGCACTGGCCGACGCTGGGAGAATCAAGACCAGGGTCCAGGCGTTCCTGGAGAGAATCGGGAAGTGACCAGATGACGGAGAAGTCGACACTCGGCAAGATGATGCCGCCCCTCATGCGGTTCATGAAGGGAGTCAGCTACCTGCCCTCCACGCTTCCCCGGCCGATCACGAACCTCCTCCCGCAGAAGGCCGAGATCGCCCTCCCGGCGATGAAGGCAAACGCCACCTACTTCAACCTCATGCAGGAGGGCCTGAAGGGAAAGCGCAAGGTCGTCGTCCACCCGTTCAACTTCCCTCCCGAGATCCTTCATGCGATGGACGTCGCGCCGATCTTCATCGAGTTCTTGAGCACCCTGGCCTCGATGGCCCCCGACAAGTACCCGGACAACGTCTTCCAGTATCTCGACCACGGCTACGAGACGGGCCTGCCGGGGACGCTTTGCGCAGGTCAGCTCGGCGGCGCCGGCGCCCTTCTCTACGGGGACTGGCCCAAGCCCGATCTGATCCTGTCCGGTGCGCCGGGATTCTGCGACGTCAACTCCAAGCTCCTGGAGTACACGGCGAGGACGCTCGACGTTCCGCTGCTCCACGTGGACATGTCCGCCTATCACGACGACCGCGCGATGGCCTACTACCGACACTCCTTCAGAGACGTGATCGCGCGCCTGGAGGAGTTCACGGGCGAGAAGCTCGATCCGGAGAAGCTCAGGAACGCGGTCGAGAACTCGAACAAGGTGATCGAGCTCTACAACGAGATCTCGGGCCTCCAGGCGGCCGTGCCCTCCCCCATCCCCAATCTGTACGCCTTCCTCAACGTCGGAATGAAGTTCACCGTGGGCGGCCGGCCAGAGGCAATCCCCGTATACGAAGCCGTCCTGAACAGCGCCAAGAAGAAGATGAAGAAGGGAGAAGGCGCCCTCCCCAACGAAAAGGTCCGGTGCCTGATGCTCTACACGTCGATCTACTTCGACGACAGCTTCAACGACTGGCTGGAAGAGAAGGGCGTGGCGCTCATCATGGACATCCTGTCCTATTTCCCCTTGACGCCCGTCGATACCACCAGCATGGACACCATGATCGACGGCCTCGCCGACATGGCCCTGAACTTCCCGATGGCAAGGCAGATGAAGGGTCCGATCGATGGCCCCGGAGGCTGGGCCGAGGACATGGTCTTCCTGGCGAAGAAGTACAAGGCCGACTGCTGCATCTTCTCCGGCAATCCGGCCTGCAAACGCGCTCACGGCTCCCTCCGACTGCTGACGGACAGGCTGAAGAAGGAGGTGGGGATCCCGACACTGAATCTGGAAGCGGACAGCTGGGACCGCCGGGTCACCTCCATGCCAGCCATCAAGGAGAGGATCACGGATTTCCTGGAGGTCATGGCCTGAGCGATGGCCTTCGAGCCGGTGCGGCGGTAGACGAGTCTTGGAAATCTTCGACGAAGACATCACCTGGCTCAGGAGCTACGTCCAATCGAAGCGGGCCCAGGGGCGTGAGGTCAGGTCGCTCGATTCCGGGAGGGGCAGTCAACGCTCCTCGGGCTTCCGGGAGAGGACCGGCGCCACCATCGTCCTCAGCGAGGACACCTGGCTGGAGCTCGGCAGCCCCGGCACGAACTCGGTGGCCCCCGTCCTCGTGACCGGGAACCTCGACCTGATCGAGGATGGCGCCATCACGCTGATCGGCCCCGACGTACCCGAAGCCCGGGGCACCATTCCCTTTGCGCAGATCCTCCTGATCGCGTCCGACGAGATCCAGGATGAGGACTATCGGAAGATCAATTCGCTGCAGTACGAGCTCGAGCTCCGGGGGTACATGATCAAGGCAATCCCCTCTTCCCTGACCCTCTGGAGTCGTGTGAGCGTGGAGAGCGCGCGCGAAGGATTCTGCTTCGAGCTGCTCGGGAGCGCCATCATCGAGAGCTACAAGTCGCGGTTCCAGATTCCGTCGATGGAGGTGCTCTTCGTGACCTCGTCGCCGGAAGACGTGGACGAGTTCGACGAGCTGCGCGGCAAGGTCACCAGGATCATCGGCGCCATGAACAAGATGCAGGAAGAGATGTCCTACGACTGCTCCTCCTGCGAGTACCTGGACGTCTGCGGCGACGTCCGGCAGCTCGGAGCGCTCCGGGAAAGACTGATGAGAGAAAAGGAGGCTAGAGCTCGAAGCGGTTCGGCTCGCCGTCCCGACCCGGCCTGACCCGGCCGCGAAGGCCGATGCCCTCGCTCTCCAGCAGCCGCGCGAAGGCGGACGGGGCCTCTTCGCCGTGGGCGACCGTGCGCCGTCCATCTTCGAGCCGGACGATCAGCCGGCTCGTCCGCGGGGTGTTCTCCCGGTCGAACGCCACCGTGTAGGTCTCGATCGTGGCAGGCCCCTCCGGCGCGTCGGCGATCACCGGGCCGGAGAGATCCTCCGCCGGCAGCTGGATGCTCGGCGCCTCACCGTCCGCGGCCGCGATCCGCGCCGGATCGGTCGAGAGGATGCCAACGGCGTGCTTGGCTGCGGCCATTCCCAGTCCGGACACGTAGCCAACCTTCCCGGCGCCCTCGCGCAGGCGTTCGACCATGGCCGCAACGGAGTGCATGCAGTAGCTGTTCCCCGGCCCGCCCGCGCAGGGGAGCCCACCGGTCACGGTGAGCGGGCGTGGATCGTCGGCGTCGAGGCCCAGGGCGTCCATGGCCAGCTCCACGGCACTGGGGAAACAGCTGTAGAGGTCGAAGAGATCCACGTCGCGGACGTCGAGTCCGGCGTGGTCCAGCGCCGTGCGCGCAGCCGCCGCAAGGCCCGGGCTCCGGCTGAACTCCTGCCGCTCCGTCAGCGTCCAGGGATCGAGACAATTGGCTCCGGCCAGGAAGGCCACGCGGCGGTTCGCGGGAACCCCGCGGCGCTCTGCCTCCGCTTCGCTCATCAGGACGAGTGCGGCGGCCAGATCGACCGCGATGATCGCGTTCATCAGCTTCGGGTAGGGGAAGCAGATCCACCGGTTCGAAGCGCTCACGGCCGTGAACTCGTCGGGGCTGCGCTCGACGGGGAACCACGCGTAGGGGTTCCGCGCGGCGACCGCCGAGAAGCGGGCCATCATGCGGCCGAGGACTGCCTGGTGCTCCACGACCCCGCGCCCGGCGCGCGCGCGGATGGCGTTCTCGAAGATCGGAAAGATGTCGGTGGGCAGCGCGAAGCCGTGACGCAATTCGAGCGGCGACGTCATCGGCGGCTGGCCGCGCAGCACCACGTCGATCGGGGCGTCGGGCCGCCGGGACCAGTGATCGAGAGAGATCCCTTCCCGCGCGGCTCGCTGGCGGGCGTGGAGCGCCTCGGCCCCGGCGAGAATCGCCACACGAGCCTCGCCGCGCGCGATGGCGGTGGCGGCGTGGCAGAGCAGCTCGACGGGCGAGTTCCCGCCCGGCCTGGGCTCGTGGCGAAGCGGGGGACTCGTCCCCAGCAGCTCGGCCAGCCGCCCCGGGGCGTCCTCGTAGGGCCAGGCGAGCGGCGGGATCGTACCGAGGTAGTCCGCCTTCTCGTACAGCGCCGGGTCTCCCGCGTCGCCTGCTGCACGCCGCACCGCCTCCGCCATCAGCTGCACGGGCTCGACCGGCTCGAACGGGCCGTCCAGCTCCGGGCGCCGCCGCAGCTGCGCCGCACCCACGATGACGACGGCTCTTCTGGCACCCATCTTCGATTCTCCGCGAACGGCCTCAGCGGCCCTTGAACACCGGCTTGCGCTTCTCGATGAAGGCGCGCGGTCCCTCGATGGCATCCTCGGAGGAGAAGACGCGAACCGTGTACTCGTTCTCGATCTGGAGCGCTTCGTCCAGTGGCAGGCCGCTCGTGCGCAAGACGCTCGCCTTGCAGGACTTGCACGGCGAGTGGCCCGTTCTCGGCGATCACCCGCGCCAGCTCCTCGGCGCGCGGGAGCAGCCGGTCCGGCGCCACGATCTCGTTGATCAGTCCGATCCGGTGGGCCTCCTCGGCAGGCATCGATCCGCCGGTGAGCAGGATCTCCATCGCCTTGCAGTGCGGGATCTGGCGCGCCAGGCGAACGGTCGAGCCGCCGGCGGGGAACAGACCCCGCTTGACCTCCGACAGCCCGAACTCCGCGTGAGGTACCGCCAACCGCAGGTCGGTCACCTGGATGATCTCCGTCCCCCCCGCGAGGGCGAAGCCGTTGATGGCGGCGATCACCGGCTTGTACATTTCGAATTCGCGGAGCAGCGCCGCCTGGACGATCGACGGGTCGGCAAGCAGCTTCGCGTCCCAGTCGTCGTCGGGCAGACGCGCGCCCGTCATGAGCGGGATCAGGCGCCCCAGATCCGCACCGGCGCAGAAGGCGCGGTCCCCGGCGCCGGTCAGGATCGCCACCCGGGCCTCGTCGTCGTCGCGGAAGTCCGTCCAAGCGTCGGCGAGCTGGATGACCATCTCCGGGGTGAGGGCGTTGCGCTTCTCGGGCCGGTTCATCGTCAGGTAGGCGATTCCGTCCCGCTTTTCGTAGATCAGATGAGGCATGGGTCTGGCCCTCCGGCGTCTCGGCCCGGTCAGGATATACCGCGACGCTTCCCGAAGACAGTCCGAATCCAGTATCGTAGAGCCGTTGCTGCTGGACCCGGGCCGGCGCTCCGGCCCTCGACGGGAGGATTCTCGTGTCTGCCGCCCCTGTCTCGTCTTCTGTCAACCTGCGGCGTCTCGCCCCGGTCGACCCTGGAAAGCGACTCGGTCGATTGCTCTCGCGCCCGTATGGCTACAGGGACTGGGAAGACGTCTACCGTGAAGAGTGGGCCTGGGACAAGGTGGTGCACGTCTCGCACCTCCGCGTCAACTGCGTCTCGACCTGTCTGTTCGACGCCTACGTGAAGGACGGATTGGTCTGGCGCGAGGAGCAGGACGCCAACTACCCGCAGGACTTCCCGGACATCCCCGATTTCAATCCCCGCGGCTGTACGGCCGGCTGCACCTACAGCTCCCAGATGTACGACCCCAGCCGCATCCGCTACCCGATGAAACGGGTCGGCGAGCGCGGCTCGGGGCGCTGGCAGCGACTCAGCTGGGATCAGGCCTTCGAGGAGATCGCCGACAGGCTGATCGACGTCATCACGGAAGACGGCTCCGACTGCGTCATCTACGACCACGGCACCACCAACATCGACAACGGCATCGGCTCGGTCATGGAGATGCACCTCTTCGGATCGGGCCTGGCCGCCACCAGCATCGATTCCTGGGCGGGGGTCGGCGACCTCTCCACGGGGCTGATCCAGAGCTGGGGCACCTACATGAGCGAGGCCACCGCCGACGACTGGTTTCGCTCCGACTACATCTTCATCTGGATCTGCAACCCCAACTACACCCGGCAGCCCGACGCCCACTTCCTCTACGAGGCTCGCTACCGCGGCGCCAAGATCGTCTCCGTGGCGCCCGACTTCAGCCCCTCGACGGTCCACGCTGATCGCTGGCTGAACGTCCGCTACGGCACCGACGCCGCGCTGGCGCTCGGCATGGCGCACGTGCTCGTCGAGGAAGACCTCTACGACGCGAGCTACATCAAGGAGCAGACCGACCTCCCCTTCCTGGTGCGCGAGGACAGCGGCCGCTTCCTCCGCGAGTGCGACGTGGTCGAGGGCGGGGCCGACGACAAGTTCTACTTCTGGAACACCTCGAAGAAACGCAAGGAGCTCGCCTCGGGTACCTGGGGGTCGGAGGTGATGACGCTCGAGCTCGCCAAGGATCAGGATCCAGCCCTCGAGGGTGCGCACCAGGTGCACCTGGTCGACGGCAGCCGGGTCCGGGTGCGGCCCGTCTTCGAGCTGCTCCGCACCCACCTCTCCGAATACACCCCGGAGCGAGCTGCGGAGATCACCGGCGTACCGGCGGAGAACATCCGCGCGGTCGCCCGCGAGATGGCGGCGGCGAAGTCGTCGATGATCCTCTCGGGGCCCGGCGCCTGCAAGCACTATCACTCCGACCTCTTCCAGCGCGGCATGGTCTACCTGATGGCGCTCACCGGCAACTCCGGTGGGAAGCCCGGCTCGGGCATCAAGGTGGCGAACTGGTGGCCCATGCCGGGCTTCGTCCTGGGTTCGTTCACCGCGCGCCTCAACACCGAACCGCCCCCTCCCATGCCGATGGAACGCATCCAGATGCAGGACGTCTCCAAGCAGATGTTCGCGATCACGAAGTCGGAGGGGCGGACCGCACCGCTGGTCCCCTGGCTGTACGCACACGATCCCAAGTTCGCCGAGATCGCGGCACGCGACTCGTACGCGGACCCCGCCCTGACCCGTCCCGTCTCCGAGTACATGAAGGACATCTTCGAGCGGGAGTGGCAGCCGATTCATCCCCGGCCTCCCAAGCGCCCCCGGTTTCTCTACTACTCGGGTCCCAACCCGCTTCGGCGCTGGCCCAATGCGAAGACCATCCGCGACAGCCTCTGGAAGAGCATCGACACCATCGTCACCGCTGACTTCCGCATGTCCACATCGGGGATGTGGTCCGACTACATCCTTCCGAACTGTGGCTACTACGAGAAGCCGGGCATCAAGTACGTCATGTCCAACGTCCCCTACGTGATCGTCGGCGATCGGGCGGTCGAGCCTCTCTACGAGTCCAAGCACGAGTGGGACATCGTCTTCGGCCTGGCCAGGAAGATCCAGGAGCGGGCCAGGGCCCGGGGAGTCGAAAGCTTCACCGACCCGAACGGTACCGTACGCACGCTCTCCTCCATCTACGACGAGCTCAGCAGCGATGGAGCCTACGCCGAAGGCGAGAAGGGGGAGACGGCGGCTCTCGACTACATCCTGCGGCACTCGCCCATCACCCGGGCCACGGACCTCGGCGAGCAACCCTGGCGGAAGGCCGTCGAAGACGGGAAGGTGGAGATCAAGGCGGTCACCCCCGTCTACCTGGCGATGGGGCTCAACTCGATGATGAGCGACTACGACCGCAGCGAGCCGATGAACCAGTTCGGCTGGTTCATCAAGCAGAAGAACCCCTGGCCGACGCTCACCGGCCGTCAGCAGTTCTACATCGACCACGAGTGGTTCCTGGAGGTCGGCGAGCAGCTCACGGTACACAAGGAGCCACTGCCGGCGGGCGGTCCCTATCCCCTGCGCCTCACCGGCGGTCACGCCCGCTGGAGCCAGCACTCGATCTTCCGCGCCAACCAGCAGCTGCTCCGCCTCCAGCGGGGCGGCCCGGTCGCCTACCTGAGTCAGGCCGACGCGCGGGAGCGGGGCATCTCCGACCACGACCAGATCCGCGTCTACAACGACGTGGGCGAGTTCGTGCTGCGGGCCAAGATCTCACCGGCCGTCCAGCCCGGTGAGCTGATCTGCTACCACGCCTGGGAGGGCTACCAGTTCCCCGACGGCGGGACGCAGAACGACGTGGTCGGCAGCCCGCTCAAGCCCACCAACATGGTGGGTGACTACGGACACCTCCAGTACCGGGGGATGTACTTCACCATGAACCACGTCCCGAAGGAGGTGGCGGTCGAGGTGGAGAGACTGCGGGAGAGGCGGTGTGATGGCTCGCCTACGGGGTCAGCACCACCTTGATGGCTTCCTCTTCTCGGAGCTGGGTCTCGTAGGCCTCGCTGGCCTCTTCCAGGGAGAAGGTGTGGCTGATCAGGGGCTTGCGATCGATCTCACCCGCGCCGATCAGCCGTGAAGCCTGCCTGAGCTCTTCCGGGCTCCAGGCCCACGAGCCGAGCAGCTGGATGTTCTTGCGAACGACGAGGTTCCACTCGAGTTCCGGCTGCTTCTCGAAGACGGCGACGATGACGACCTTGCCGTCTTCCTTGACGATCGAGATCGCCTGCTGAAGGACGCTCGTGCCCTCGAAGCTCTTCCCGACGCCCGCGCAGTCGTAGACGGCATCCACGTTTCCGGCGAGGGGGACGTCCAGGCCGAGAAGTCCAGGGCCCAGCATGAGCAGCACGATGTCCTTCTCCGAGGCGTTGAGCGTCAGATCCGCTCCGAGCTCGGTCGCCTTGGCGAGCCGCTTGTCCGAGAGGTCGATGACGACGGTCCTGGCTGCCGACCGGGACTTGATGCACTGCAGTATCCCCAGCCCGATGATCCCCGCACCCATGATGACGTGGATCTCCCCGTCCCTGGGATCGGCGAGATTGACTGCGTGGAGTGACGTCCCCAGCGGTTCCGTGGTGGCCGCCTCGACGAAGCCGACCGACTCGTCGACGGGCATCAGAAGCCCGATCTCCTCGGGACCGAGCTTGACGTATTCGGCATTGGCGCCCCGGCCCACCGTGACCACCCGGTCTCCCACCTCGAACCCGGCAACATCACCGCAGATTTCGGCCACCTCGCCGCTGAATTCATGGCCCAGGATGCGGCCCGTTTCGACCTCGAGCCCCAGGAACTCTTCGAACATCCCGTGGCGGTAGGTGTGGAGATCGGAGCCGCAGATCCCGCAGGCTCGCACCCGCACCAGCACCTCACCTTCCTCAAGGGTCGGCTTCTCTATCTCTTCGAAACGGATGTCTCTCGGTCCGTGAAACACTGCTGCTTTCATGATTCCCTCTCCGATCCGGTACAAGCAGGAGCCAGGAGTGAATACTACGGCAAGGACTCGTCGAACGACACGCCCTCGCTCTCGAGGGCCGGGAGGAATTCGTCGAGGCGGAATACCTGCTCGACGTCGTGTACACCGGTCTCGAAGGAATCGGTAGCCAGCCGCCTGGCGGCCTCGGCGGCGGCGAGCGCGGTGACGAATCCTTGCCCTCTTCCCTTGAGCCAGGCCTGGTAGGTCCCCCCGGATCCGACGATCCGCGTGGTCACCACGAAGTCCTCGCTACCGAATCGGAGCCTCCCGCCAAACCGGGTGAAGAGGTCCAGGAAGGACGGATTCCGAAACAGAGCGCTCAAGCGAACTGGCGCACCAGGCCGAAGAGCCGCGTCATCGGCGCCGAGTCCATGCACATCCAGGAGCTGGCGCTCTCGATCGGCAGGTTCTTCGACAGCGTGAACTGGTCGGGGAAGGCGTAGTGGAGAACGGTCCGCTCGCCGTAGGGCGGACCGAAGTCGATCTTCGCCTGCGCCCGGTAGCCCGGATCGCCGAGATGGCCGAAGGTCCAGAGCAGCGAGGCGAGTCCGTGCTCCTCGCCCAGGCCGACGAGGAAGGCATTCTCGACGCGGGTGGCCGCCTTCATCCGCCCCACACCGCGACTGGCCATCAGGTTGGAGAGGCCGGGAATCAGCCCTGCGCCGAGCACGGCGGTCGCGCCGCCCCGCCGTGCCACCGGGTCCAGCTTCGCGATCTCGCGGATGGTTTCATACTCGGCCGAGATGTCGAGGTAGTGGATTCCCCGCTCCAGGCAGTGCTCGACGAAGGCCGTGTCGTGCAGATCGACGCACATGATCACCAGATCGACGGCTTCCGTCGCCGCCGCAAAGGTCGAAGCGTCCGCCAGATCGACGCTTCGAGCATGGACCCGTTCGCCGAGCTGACCCGCTAGCCCAGCTGCGCGTTCGGCACTGCGGCCCGCGACGATGATCCGACCGCCGAGCTGCCTGGAGAGCATCGCCGCGACTCTGCCGCCGACCTGGCCGTAGCCACCGACGATGAGAATCGTCTTCGCCACCCTAGGCGGGCGCTTGGATGCGGATGTGATACGAGCCGAGCTCGGTCACGCGGACTTCCGCTCCGGGGAAGACGACCACGGTGGTGGTCGCCTCCTCGATCACGGCAGGGGCCTCGACGACGTTCCCGGCCTGGAGCGCGTCTCCCAGGTAGACGGGCGTCTCCACCATCCCCCCGAGCTCTCGGAAGTACGCGCTTCTGGTGCCGCGCAACGCCGCCGCGGGATCACGGCCACCACTCGGGATCTCCCGGATTTGCGGCTTGGCGAGCAGGCCGATGGCCTTGGCGCGCCAGTAGATGCACTCGATCGGCCTGCCCGGCTCCTGGATGCCGAAGGTCCTCTCGTGGACCTGGTGGAAATCTTCCACCAGCCGCGCCAGATCCGCCCCGTCTCTGATGCCGTTCCCCCGGACGGGGATGGAGAGCTCCCAGACCTGACTCCGGTAGCGGGCCTCCGCGTAGAACTCCACCCGGCGGCGGTCCGGCGGCACGCCCGCCCCTTCCAGGAACCCCAGCGCACGGCTTTCGAGCTCGGCCATGTCCTCCCCGACGCCCTCGAAATCGAACCGGTCACTCTCCGTGTAGCGGCTGGCGCTGAACTCCGCGGTGATGTCGGCGAAGACACCGCCCATGGCACTGATCACGCCGGCGGCCTTCGGGATCAGGATGTCGCTGGCGTCCAGCTCCTGGACCATCGGGATGACGTGGAGTCCGGCGGCGCCCCCTCCCGAGACGAAGAGATACTCGCGCGGATCGATCCCCTGCCAGACCGTGATGTCCTGGATGGCGGAGACCATGTCCACGTTGATCGTGCTCCAGATGCTGAACGCCGCCTGCTCCGGAGCGAGGCCGAGGGGCTTGGCCACATCCCTCTCGATCGCCGCCTCGGCGAGCTCCGGACGCAGTCTCATCGAGCCACCCAGGAAGAACTCCGGGTCGATGTAGCCGAGGACCAGATTCGCGTCGGTGACCGTGGGCCGGTTCCCTCCCAGGCCGTAGCAGGCCGGACCCGGCACTGCCCCGGCGCTCTGCGGCCCCACGTGGAGCAGCCCACCGGAATCCACCCAGGCAATGCTGCCACCCCCTGCTCCGATCGACTTGACGTCCACCTTGCTGATCCCGAGCATGGAGCCGCCGACCCGGATGTCCCTCGAGACGGCGATCACACCGTCGGTGACGCACGAAATGTCGAAGCTGGTGCCACCCATGTCCGCCGTGATCACGTCCGCCCGGCCCAACTCGTTCTGGCCCGCCCAGAGCCCGGCTGTGGGAGCGAGGGACGGCCCGCAGTCGACGCTGTAGATGGGCTTGGCGATCAGCTCGTCGGACGACATCACACCGCCGCTGGAGGTCAGCATCAGCATTCCGCCGGAATAGCCGATCTCCTGCAACCGGTTCTCGAAGGAGCGGACGTAGTCGCTCACGATCGGCAGCAGCGAGGCGTTGATCACGGTCGACGAGATCCGCCGGTACTCGCGAATGATCGGGTTCACCTGGTGGCTCAGCACACAGGGAATCTCGGGCGCTTCCTCCCGGCAGATCTCCCCGACGCGCAGCTCGTGAACCGGATTGACGATCGACCAGATCAGACCGACGGCGATGACCTCGACGCCCCACTGCTGGAACTGGCGGACCACCTGGCGAACCTCTGCTTCGATCAGCGCCGTCTCGATCTCGCCTTCGGAGTTGATCCTCTCGCTGACCGGAAGGGTCAGGTAGCGGGGAACGTAGGGCGGAGGGAAATCCTGGTCCCAGTTGAAGGGCTCCGCCTTGCCGGCCTCCCCGTCGATCAGGATGTCGCGGAATCCCCGCGTGCAGATCAGACCGGTCTTGGCCACCTTCTTCTCGATCAAGGCGTTGGTGGCAATGGTCGACCCGTGAACCAGGGAGCCTCCGACGAAGGCACTGCAGTCGCGCATCAGCTCTTCGAGCGAAATGCCGAGGGATCCAGCGGCCTGACGCAGGTTGCTGATCACCCCGGCCACGTAGTCCTCGGGAGTCGTGGAGGACTTGAAGACGCCGATCTGCCCCTCCTCGTCCACCACGACCAGGTCGGTGAAGGTGCCGCCTATGTCCACGGACATCCGGTAGCTCATCGCTGCTCCGCACCCCTCGCCCGGAGCTCGGCCCTGAGTCGCTCGGTGGCTGCTCCGTCCACAGCGTAGAGCTCCGGTCCCGGGTCGATCACCACCCCGTAGATCTCCCTCGCTTTCTCGATGGTTACGAAGCCCTCTCTCACGTCCCGTCTCACCTTCTCCGGGTCGCGGTCCAACGGATCGCCGTAGCCGCCACCGCCGCAGGACTCCGAGACCAGGACCTCCCCGGGCTGCAGGACCTCCTGGGACACCTTGGGCAGGTCCTGCCGATCGCGGTCGTCCGGACCGTACTTCCAGACATCGGATCTGCGTCCCGCAAGCCCGCCGGCCACCCCTTTGGCCGGATTGAAGTGTCCGTCACTGGGGTAGATCCAGGTTCCCGGAGCCAGGCGCTGCCGGATCCGACAATCCACGCCCGGCGCACCGCGCCACTCCCCGGCGCCGCCGGAGTCCGGGATCACCTCGTGTTGCTCGTAGAGGATCGGGAAGTTCTGCTCGTCCACCTCCAGGCTGTCCCCGTGCAGTACTCCGCCGGTCACGGGGATGCCGTAGGTCATCCAACCGTCGTGGCCATGGACGCCCGGCCCGCCCAGTCCACCGATGGTGAGCTGGTTGATGTAGGGAGCGCCATCCCGGCGCGGATCGGTGCCGGAGATCACGGAGCAGGAGGCCGGCATGCCCAGGGCCCCTTCGGCCATGCCGGTCTGGGCCCCCAGCTGGGCGAAGCAGGACTGGACCACGTTGATGACCCGATCCGCCACCGTGGTCGTTGCCATCGAGGCGCAGGCCGGGTGCTTCACCGGACCGACGACGCAGTTCTCCCGGGTGACGAAGCGGATCCGGCTGAAGGCTCCGTCGTTCTGGGGCAGGCTGGGGTCGAGGTTGTTGAGGACACCCGTGATGCCGGCCGCCAGGACCGTAGCCTGACTCATGTTCAACCCACCGGGAACCGCATCGTCGCTCCCGGTGAAGTCGAGCGTGATGAAGCCCTCCTCCGGATCGATCGTCATCTCGAGCTCGATCTGGATACCCTCCTCGGCCACCAGGGGGAAGGGATCCAGCCTGGTCTCGTTGTACCAGGTGCCTCCCGGCAACGCGCGGATGGCGTCGACCATCCGCTTCCGGCCGTATTCCTGCCATTCCTCCAGGAAGACCTTGATGGTCTCCACGCCGTGCTTCCGACAGAGCGCCGCGATCTCACGCTCACCGATGCGGCAGGCACCGACGGCCGCCAGAAAGTCGCCGTACCACTGCTCGGGAACCCGGATCCGCATCCGGGCCATCCTCACCACGTCCTCCACGTCCCGGTACTCGCGCTGCACCCGGACACAGGGGAAGTCCAGCGCCCCTTCCTGGTAGAGGTCGGGAGCGAAGGGCATGTAGGTGGTGGGTTGCGTGTTGCCGCAATCCGCCTGATGCGCTCGCGCCATCGTGGTAAACAGGTGTTCGCCCTCGAAGAACACCGGGACGCACATGGTGTGATCGGCGTGGTGCGTGTTCCCGTAGTAGGGGGAGTTGTTGAGAAAGCAGTCGCCGGGGCGGATGTCGTCGAACAGGTCGATCATGGTCCTGGCCACCAGACCGGAGCTGGCGACGTGAATCGGGAGGCCCTCGGCGAGGCAGATCAGGCGTCCACCCGCGTCGGCGATGCTGCACGAGAAATCCCGGGCGGTGTTGACCACGATGGAGCGGGCCGAGCGCAGCAGTGTGTTCGTCATCTGCCGGGAGATGGCGTCGAAACGCCTCGACAGGACGACCATCAAGAAGGGCTCGATGCGTGGTTTCGATTCGTCTGCCATCGCTATCCTCTCCCGCCTCTCAGCCCATCAGCCGCGCCGGCAGGCGCTGGCGGGCGAAGACGTCACTGATCGTCTCCCGTTCGCAGATGAGGTCCGCCTGAGAGCCGGAGACCAGGACACAGGGGGGGCGGGGGATGCTGTTGAACTGGTTCGCGGCGACGGAGTTGTACGCGCCCACGTCCAGGAAGACCAGCAGGTCTCCCCGCTCCATCTTCGGCATCTTGCGGCGAGGCTGGATCAGGTCTCCGGAGCAGTTCGGGCCGACGATGTCGACCAGTTCTTCGTCGCCTGCTCGCGCCCGCGTCCCCACCAGCAGGTGGTAGCTGGCGCCGTTGTGCCGATTCACCGTGGGGAGGAAGTTGCAGGAGGCGTCCACGTGGACCCAGGTACAGACGCCTGGGGTCCGCTTGACGTTTCCCACCCGGCTGATCATCGCCGTGGTCGGACCGACCAGGTTGCGGCCCGGCTCGATCCAGAGCCTGGGGAAGGGGAAACCGTGTTCCTGGCAGCCTTCCCTCACGCCCTCGGCCACGGCTCGGGCGTACTCCTCGGCCGGCGCGGCCAGCCGCGAGAGGTCGTGGCTGGAGGGGTCCCGCTCTTCGGCGAAGCCGCCGCCGAGATCCAGGATCTCCGCGGTCACTCCGGTGTCGCTCCGGAAGCGGCTGCAGAGGGCGACCATGTCGCGGGCGTAGCCCCTCCAGTGCTCGGGCAGGTGGACGTCGCGCCCGATGTGGGAGTGCAGTCCCTCGATCGAGATGTGCTCGAAGCCACTGGCGGCCTTGGCGATCTCGACCGCCTCGTCGTAGGTCACACCGAACTTCGCGTTCAGCGCCTCGAAGGGAACCGTGATGCCGGGGACGAACGTCGAGGGCACGTCGGCCAGGCTGGGCAAATCGCACTTGACCCGGACCAACGCGCTGACCTGCCGGCCTCGCTCGCGCGCCATGCGCTCGACGATCTCCAGGTCGTCGAGGTGGTCGAGTGTGATGCGCAGGCCGATGTCGAGGGCCATCCCGAAGGCCTCCTCGGATCGATCCGAGCCGTTCAGCACGAAGAGATCCGGATCGGCGCCGGTGACGAAGGTGGCGTAGATCTCCCCGGGCGTGAAACAGTCTCCTCCCGCTCCCTCCTCGTTCAGGACCTTGCGCAGCGCGAGGCTGGTGTTGGACTTGATCGCCCACATCACGTTGACGTCGTTCTCCGGGTAGGCAGCCACCAGGGTGTCCCGGATCCGCCGGTAGTTCTGCCGCAGCTGACCCTCGGAGGTCACGAAGACCGGGGTCCCGAACTCCTCGGCGAGCCGCGCGCAATCGAGGGCCTCGACCATGAAGTGGCCATCTTCGCTGACGCTGAAGAAGTCGCCGAGTGTGTCGATCACCCAGGAGGAATCCCTGGCCTCGAGACCTTCTGCGACGTAGGCGTCGAAGAGCCCGAACGCCGTGAGGAGCTTCTCGATGTCGCCCTCGACGCTGAGCTTGCCGGCCAGGAAGAGCGCGGTCGGATCGACCAGATGTGCGGCCACGTCGAGCCACTCCGCGGGACCGGTTCGCAGGGTGGCCTCGCACTCGCTGCTCAGGGCCGGCCGGACGCGACAGTCCCCACCCTCCAGCTCGAGCGTCCACGCCTCCGAGCCGATCTCGAACCCGATCAGCGCCTCGAAATCGGCTGCGAGCCTCGCCGCGTCGAGCCGCTCGGGCATGGTCTCGAAGCTGTCCTTCAGCATCTCTTCGGGGCTCACGCTGGATCCTCCCTCGTGATCGAATCAGTCCAGGCCTGCCTCGGAGCGGAAGCCTCCCGCGTCCGCATCGCTTCGCCCGCCAGGCTCTTCCCGGGCTCGGTCAGGGGTAGCTGTCGCCCGCCGGATGCCCGAGATCCTTCGCCGGGTAGTTCTTCTCGAACCCCCTCCCCAGATAGGGGTCCTGCGTCTCCGCCATCTGGCGATCCAGGTCTCTCCTCATCATCTCCAGCACTCTCTCGAAGGCGGGATCGGCGGCGCGGTTCTTCTGCTCGTCGGGATCGGTCTCGAGGTCGTAGAGCTCCTCGGGCACGCGGGGTCGCTTCCAGCCCTGGTTGGGCAGCTCACACAGTCGGTGGGCCCAGTCCATGTGGGCGCACTGGTCGAGACCGACGGCGTCATCGGAGTAGTTCCGAATGTACTTCCACTTGCGGGTGCGGATCGCTCGCATGGGCAGGTAGTGGACGTGATAGGTCATCTCGGCAAAGATCGCCTCGCGGTCGTTCTTCTCGCGCTCGCCGGTGGCGAGGGGAAGCAGCGATTCGCCCTGCACTTCGGGCGGCACCGGACACCCGCCGGCTTCGAGGAGCGTCGGCATCAGGTCGATCGTGCTCACCAGGCTGTCGTTCACCGTTCCGGCCGGAATGCTTCCCGGCCAGCGCATCAGCAGTGGCGTGCCGATTCCCCGGTCGTAGAGCGTCATCTTGTTCCCCGGGAAGGGCGGGCCGTTGTCGCTGACGAAGCAGACGAGCGTCTTCTCGCGAAGCCCCAGATCCTCGAGCTTCGCCAGAACCTGGCCGATCATCATGTCCATCTTCGAGGCGTTGCTGTAGTACCTGGCCACCTCGTCCCGGATCTCGGGCCAGTCCGGCAGGGCGTAGTAGTCCGGGACGGAGATCCGCTCCGGGTCGACGGGAAACCCCTCCGCGAACTCGAACTCCCCCTGATCGTCCCGATGCGTGTCCATGTAGTCGAGCTCGAGGTAGAAGGCTTGGGACCGGTTCTCCTCGATGAACGCGAGGGCCGCATCGGAAGACCGGATCCAGAAGTCCTTGGGGAGCATGCCACTCAGGCGCTCTGCGTAGCCGTACCAGCCGGTGGGGAGATACGGTGCCACGTGCCACTTGCCCTCGATCGCGGTGTGGTAGCCGCATTCATCCAGCACTTCGGGCAGTGTCGTCTTGAACGGGGAGAGCATCAGGCGCTTGTGACGATGGCTCAGGCCGGTCACTCCGCTCGTGTGGGGATGCTGGCCCGTGATGATGCTGGCCCGGCTCGGAGAGCAGCTCGGCGCCGCCACGAAGGCGCTGCTCGAAGCGGACTCCTTCGGCTGCCAGCCCGTCGAGGTTGGGAGTGCGGATCTGGTCGTCGCCGTAGCAGCCGAGATCCCTCCAGCCCAGGTCATCGGCGACCAGAAGGACGATGTTCGGATTCTCCGGCGTGGCCTCGCGCAGGCTCTTCCGGCCGCAACCCAGCGAGGGTCCCAGCCCCAGACAGCTCGTGGCGACCGCCGCCTTCGCGGCCGTCGCCATGAATTCTCGTCTCTTCATGGCAGCCATGGGCGAAACGGAGGCGAACCGCTTCGCCAGTCTCAGGTGAAGATCGCCTTGTAGCCCTGAATGTAGATATAGAAGAAGTGCACGCCAAGGCCCCAGAAAAGCAGCAGATACACGGCGCCCAGGCCCAAAGCGACGAGGCTCAGGGGCGCGGGGGAGAAGACCCTGACGGGCTGCTCACTGCGAGTGCCGAGCCGCCATCGACAGACGAGCTCGCAGAGCCCTGCCAGGCCGAGCGAGCCGAAGACGGTGAGCAGGAATGCGGTGTTGAGCCCGTAGTAGAGGGTTTCGCCGAAGCTGAAGAACTCACCGACCCTCGCCAGCTCCTTGATGTTCCACGCCAGGGGGGTGATCAGACACGCGGTCACTCGCTCCATCGGGCCCGCACCGCGAAAGAAGGCCGTCGGGTAGATGTAGAGCGCGCCGAATCCGAGGCTGAGCAGCAGGAGAAGCGCGGAAGAGAAGGCGAGAAGCTCGCGCAGCGCGTCGCTCTCGAGCCGCCAGGCGAGCTCGAGGTAGACGATCGACGCCGCAGCCCAGACGACGAGGACGGTCCCGACGGGTCGAAGGAACCTCTTCCCGAAGCTTTCCTTCCGCATCGAAACCCCTCTCTCCTGCGTCGGCTCTCAGTACCTCTGGCCCGCCCGGAGGCCCTCGAGCATCTCCCCGAGCTTCGGCAGCAGGCGCTTTCCCTCCGCGGTGCCGACCAGGTTGTGCAGCTCGCGCGGGTCGTTCAGCACGTCGAAGAGCTCCGGGGGCCGGCCGCCCTCGTACTCCGCGTAGAGATGGGTCTCCGTGCGCACGGCCTCCAGCCGGGGAACGTTGTACGGGAACTCCTTGAAGTACTCGTACAGCCAGGCCTCCCTGCCCGGGGCCAACGCGGACGAGAGGATGGGCTCGAAGCTCTCGCCGTCGACGTTCTTTGGGATCGTAGCGCCTGCCATGTCCAGGAGACTGGGGGCGAGGTCGATGTTGAGAACCATCTGCGATGCGGTCCTGCCGGGATCCTTCACCAACCTCGGGTATCGCACGATGAACGGGATCCGGATCGATTCCTCGTAGGGCCAGCGCTTGTCCACCAGGCGATGCTCGCCCCAGAAGTAGCCGTTGTCGCCCGCGTACACCACGATCGTGTCATCGGCGATGCCCATCTCGTCGAGCTTCGCGAGGACCCGACCGATCTGCTGGTCGAGGGCGACGAGCGCCTCGCAGTAGTTCCGGATGTGGTGCTCGAGCGGGCCGAAGATTCCCGTCCAGATGTGCCCACGGGTCACGCTGAGCCAGGAGTCCGCCTCTTCTGGCAAGACGATCTCGGCGTGGTCGTACAGGTGGTCGAGCTCTGGTGGCGGGAGGAACTGATGGTGAACCGCCTTGTGCGACAGGTAGACGCAGAAGGGATTCTCCCGCGGCTGCTCGATGAACTCCAGCGCGTAGTCGGTGAGCTCCTCGGTAACGTAGGGCTTCCGCGATGGGGTCTCGACGCCGTCGATGATCAGCGGGCAGTCGAAGTACCGGCCCTGGCCCGCCTGGACCGTGAAGGTGATGAACCGGTCCACGCCCCGGAGCTCTGGAAGCCGCCCGGGCATGTGCCACTTTCCGATGAAGGCCGTGTCGTAGCCGGCGCCCTCGAGAAGCTCGAGAAAGGTGCGGCTCTCGTTGTTCCAGACAGTGATGTTGTTCTTGATCCCGTGCGTGTGTGCATACTGCCCGGTGAGGAAGCTCGCCCTGCTCGGCGTGCAGAGCGACGTGGTCACGAAGGCATTGCTGAAGCGGACGCCTTCGCTGGCCAGGCGATCCATGTTCCCGGTGTCCACGAAGGGGTGACCGGCGGAGCCCATGTAGTCCCAGCGGTGGTCGTCGCTGAGGATGAAGACGATGTTGGGCCTTCGCGCGGGGCGTGTGGCCGAGCGGGCGAGATCCGGGAAGGCGAGCGTGGCGATGCCCGCGGCCGACGCGGAGCCGAGCATCCCCAACATCTGCCTTCGCGTCACGCTAGGTCCGCCCATCGGATGGGTCTCCTCGGATCGCCGATCAAGCCTGCGCGATGGTATGATTGGCGCCCGCGAATGGCAATGCGGTGAAGAAGGAAGAAGAGCGGATGAGCAGCGGCGCGGATCGGGACCTTCGCTTCGAGTTTGCCACGGCCACGCGCGTCGTCTTCGGAGCCGGCACCTTGCGCGAGGCGGGAAAGGCGGCGCAGGGCATGGGGCGTCAGGCCCTGGTGGTAACGGGGCGAACCTCCGCGCGCGCCGGATCACTGCTGGAGATTCTTGCGGAGCGGGAGATCGATGCCATCGACGTCGTGGTGAGCGGCGAGCCCACCACCGCGGTAGTCCAGCTGGGCACGCAGCGCGCGCGCGAAGCGGGCTGCGATCTGGTAATCGGCTTCGGTGGCGGGAGCGTCCTGGACGCCGGCAAGGCGATCGCCGCACTGGTCACCAACCAGGGCGATCCCCTCGACTATCTGGAAGTCGTCGGACGGGGACAGCCGCTCGCCGAGCCCCCCCTCCCCTACATCGCCATTCCGACCACGGCCGGGACTGGAGCCGAGGTGACGCGCAATGCGGTGCTGGCCTCGCCCGAGCATCGGGTGAAGGTCAGTCTGCGCAGCCCGCTGATGCTGCCGCGCCTGGCGCTGGTGGATCCCGAGCTCACCTACAGCGTGCCACCGGAGGTCACGGCCAGCACCGGGCTCGATGCCCTTACCCAGGTGATGGAGCCCTATGTCTCGAGCCGCGCGAATCCGCTGACGGACGCGCTCTGCCGCGAGGGGATGCGCCGAGCGGCGCGCTCGCTGCGCCGCGCCTACGAGCAGGGCGACGATCTGGCGGCCCGCGAGGACATGGCGCTCACCAGCCTCTTCGGCGGCCTGGCTCTGGCCAATGCCGGGCTGGGGGCGGTTCACGGGTTCGCCGGTCCGCTGGGCGGGATGTTCGGCGGCGCCCACGGCGCGATCTGCGCCCGCCTGCTGCCCCACGTGATGGCGGTCAACGTGCGGGTTCTGCAGGAACGGTCTCCGGGAAGCGCCGCCCTCGAGCGCTACGACGAGATCGCTCGAATCCTGACCGGAAGCCAGAAGGCCGTTGCCGACGACGGCGTCGCCTGGGTGCAGGACCTGTGTCAGGCACTCCGGGTTCCCTCGCTGGCCTCCTACGGGATGACCGAAGCGGACTGGCCAGCGGTGATCGAGAAGTCGGCTGCCGCCAGCTCCATGCGAGGCAACCCGATCGAGCTCACGTCCGACGAACTGGGGGAGATCCTCGAACGTGCCGGGTGAGGAGCGTAGAGAACGTCCCCGCCGAGTCCCCCTGTAGGAGGGCCATCATGGCAGCAGCAGTTCCTGGCACAGCGGCCTGGCTCGGCCAGGTGAAGGAGGAGATCGTCGAGCCGGAGCGCCGCATCGTCGATCCCCATCACCACCTCTGGGATGCTCCAGAAAGAGGTGCCTACCTGCTCGAAGATCTGTGGGGCGACACGGACTCCGGCCACTTCATCGAGAAGACGGTCTTCGTGGAGTGCGGGGCCAGCTACAGGGAAGAGGGACCGGAGCATCTGCGTCCCGTCGGCGAGACGGAGTTCGTGGCCGGGATCGCCGCCGCCAGCGCCGCCGGTGGATCAGCCAGCGCCACGATCGCGGGGATCGTCGCGCATGCGGACCTGACGCGCGCGGCTGCCGTGGAAGAGGTGCTCCACGCGCACGAAGAGGCCGGGCGGGGTCTCTTCCGAGGCATCCGCCACGCCGGCGCGCGCGATCCGTACCCCGAGGATCTCCGAATCGCCGGTCGAGCGCTCGAGGGTCTCTACGCCAATTCGGCGTTCCGCGAGGGCATGAGGGTCCTCGCCCGTCTCGGCCTCAGCTACGACACCTGGCACTACCACCATCAGAACGCCGCCTTCGCCGAGCTGGCACGCGCGGTTCCCGAGACGACCATGGTCCTCGACCACTTCGGCACCCCGCTCGGCGTCGGCCGCTACCGCGATCGGCGCGAGGAGATCTTCGCGGCCTGGAAGCAGGACATCGCAGAGATTGCCCGCTGTCCCAACGTCGTCGCGAAGCTCGGCGGTCTCGCGATGCCCGACAACGGCTTCGGCTGGCACGAGCGCGCTACGCCAGCCACGTCGGATGAGTTCGCCGAGGCGCAGCGCCGTTACTACCTGCACACCATCGAGTGCTTCGGTCCCGAACGCTGCATGCTGGAGAGCAACTTCCCTGTCGACAAGCTGTCGCTCTCCTACCACGTGCTCTGGAACGGATTGAAGAAGATCGTCGCGGGCTTCTCCGAGGATGAGAAGGACGCGATGTTCTACCGGACCGCGGCTCGGGTGTACCGGCTCTGAATCCGCCGCGCCGGCGCTTCAGAAGATGACCTTCTGGTCTCTCAGCTGGGTGATGTCCTCCCAGCTGTAGCCGTGCTCCAGCAGGATCTCCTCCGTGTGCTGGCTGAACTCGGGGGCGGGCATGCGCACCGACTCCGGGTAGCCCCCCAGCTTGATCGGATCGGTGACCCCTTCCATGGGGCCGTACTCCGGATGCTCGTACCCGATGAAGAAGCCGTTGGGTCGGGCCTGGGGATCGGCGACCACCTCGGGCAGGCTCTGGACCGGCGCCCAGGGAAGCTTTGCCGCGTCGAGAATCGGCCGCCACTGGTCCAGCGTCTTGCCCGCGAAGATCTCCTGGATGATGGCCCGGAGCTCCGCGCGGTTCTCCAGCTGGCGCTCGACGGGATTGAAACGGGGATCCTCTTCCAGGTCTTCCCGCCCGATGGCCCGACAGAACTTCGGCCAGTACCTGTCCGGCCGGAGCACGGAGAAGAGGATCCAGCGGCCGTCCTTGGACCGATACTGCCCGTACAGCGCGTTGGGACTGTCGTCGTAGGACTCCATCAGCGGGCAGTCCTTTCCCGTGACCAGGGTACCGGAGAGATCGAAGGAGATCTGGTAGGCCCCCGAGTGGAACAGCGAGACGTTGACTTCGTCCCCCCGACCGGTCCGCTCCCGGGCGTAGAGGGCCATCATCACCCCGCAGGCGAGCGACATCCCGGCCGTGTGGTCGCCGAACGCGGGCATGAAGGCGGGTGGTACCACGTCCTCTCCCTGGAGGACGGGCGACAGGGACCGCAGCCGGTGCGGGATGCCGGACCGCGCCCAGTAGGCCACGTGATCGTAGGCGGGCAGATCCTTGTCCGGTCCCTCCCGGCCGAATCCCGTCAGGAAGCCGGCCACCAGTCGGGGATTGAGCGTGTTCAGCGTCTCGTACTCCATCCGGTAGCGCTTCAGCTCGAAGGGGCGCAGATTGGTCAGGAAGACATCCATCGACTCCACGATCCGGTGTAGGACGGCCTGCCCCGCCTCCTGGCTCAGATCGACCGTGATCCCCTTCTTGTTCCGGTTGTAGTGCTCCCAGAGGTAGTTGATCTCGCTTCGGATCCCGCTCTTCTCGCCCATGAAGTGCAGCAACCACCGGAACTGATCCCCCAGCTTGGGGTTCTCCACGTGGATCACATCCGCCCCGCGGTCCGCCAGTATCCGGGCCGCCATGGGCACCGCGGCCACCTGGGAAACGTCCAGGACCTTGACGCCCTCGAGCAAATCCGACATGTCGCTCGCACCTCGTGGCTGGTTGCCTTCTTCACCGTAGCGGAAGTCGAGACCAGATATCGTCCCCGAGGTCTGGTCGGTGGCCTACTACTCCGTCCCGGTCAGTGTGCGGATCGCCTGCTCGCGGAGCGCGCGCTTGAAGATCTTTCCGGAGGGAAGGCGGGGCAGGAGATCACTCTGGAGCCAGACGTGCTCCGGCACCTTGAAGCGAGCCAGGTGTTCGGCCACGTGGGCCTTGACGGCCTCCGCGTCGATCGCGGCGCCGGGCTTCGGCATTACCACCGCGGCCAGGGTCTCGCCCAGCCGGTCGTCGGGCACGCCGAACACGGCGCACTCGCCGACCCCGGGATGATCGTAGATCACCGCCTCGACCTCCTGACAGCCGATGTTCTCCCCGCCGCGAATCACCATGTCCTTGGCGCGATCGGTGATGAAGACGTAGTCCTCGTCGTCCATGTGGCCGATGTCGCCGGTGTGCACCCAGCCGTCGGTGAGGGTCTCGAGCGTGGCCTCGGGGTTGTTCCAGTAGCCGCGGAAGTTCATCGCGCCGCGGATCCAGATCTCGCCGGACTCGCCGCGGGGAAGCTCGTTTCCCAGCTCGTCGACGATCTTGACGGAGACCAGCGGTGCTGCGGGCCGGCCGCAGCTTCGGGGACGCGAGAGCAGCGCCTTGCCGGCGACGGTGGTGGCGAGTGCGTTGGTCTCGGTCATGCCGTAGCCGGTGCCCGGCACACCGCGACCGAGATTCTCGCCGATCCGGCGCGACTGCTCGGGTGCCATGGCGGCCCCACCACCGCCCACGTATGCGAGGGACGAAGTGTCGTAGTTGCGAAGCTTCGGGGAACGCATCACCTCCCAGGTCATGGTGGGCACGCCCTGAAGCGCCGTGATCCGCTCTTCCTCGATGAGCCGAAGTGCCTCTTCGACGTCCCACTTGTACATGCCCACCAGCTTGCGTCCCTGGCGGAAGGACGACAGCAGCTGTACGTGCAGCCCGTTCACGTGAAACAGCGGCACCGCCAGCAACATGGCCGCTGGCTCGGCCGGGCCCTCCGCCACGGGCCGGGTGGAGAGCTCCATTCCCAGGGCGATCACGCTCTCCCACCCGAACAGAGCGTGAATGATCGCCCGATGGGTGGAAAGCACGCCCTTGGGACGCGACGTGTAGCCCGATGTGTACATGATCAGCGCATCGGTGTCCGGAAGCAGACCGAGCTCCGGCATCTCGGTGCTGGCACCTGCGAGGAACTCCGTCCAGCCGGGATGCTCCGAGCTCTGGCAACGCACCGTCACCAGATCGATGTCGAGCCGGTCCAGAAACGGCGCAACCCGCTCCAGGCGCTCCCGGTCCACGAACATGAGGTCGAGCCCGCTGTCCTGGATGCCGTAGACGAGTTCCTCACCGGACCACCAGGCGTTCATGGCGACGGCGATCGCGCCCGTGGAAGTGATGCCCATGAAGGCCCAGATCCATTCCGGGTAGTTGCGCAGCGCGATGCCGACCCGGTCGCCGGGCTCGATCCCCCGGGCGCGGAGCTGATTGGCGACCTGCGCAGCCAGCTCCCAGCCAGCCCGGTAGCTGTAGCGCTCGCCCTGGTAGACGAAGAGATCGCGATCCGCGAACTGGAGCGCGGAGCGGTAGAGCTCGCACAGGTTCTGCGGTGCGTGGACGAAGACGCGATACTCGGTGCCATCCACCGTGGCGGTGGTCATCTCGTAGGGACGGCCGGGACCGGTGAACTTTTCGATGGCCGCTTGCCGGTCGGTTCGTGTCTTCGCCAGTTCTCTTCTCCTAGGAGCTTCGGAGGGAGGGGCGCGGGGGGGCCGGCTCGAGCGGGAAGAAGCTGGCGATGTCGACCGCGTCCGGCATCGGCACCGCGATCAGGGCGGGGGCGTCGCTGGCGAGCGCCTCGCGCAGGGTCTCCCGGAGCGCCCTCGGGTCCTTTGCCAGGTAGCCCGCCACCCCGAAGGACTCGGCCAGCTTGACCCAGTCGGGGTTCAGCAGCTCGGAGGCGATGGTGCGCTCGCCCATCCGCAGCTGCTGGATGCGCCGGACGTTGCCGTAGGCGCGGTCGTCGAAGACCACCGCGACGACGGGGATCCGATGCTGCGCCATGCTGGCGAGCTCCTGCACGTTGAACAGGAAACCACCATCTCCGTTCACCGAGATCACCTTGCGGTCCGGACGGCCCACCTGCGCACCGAGGGCGGTGGGGAAGCCGTAGCCGAGCGTTCCCTGGTAGCCGTAGTTGAGGAAGGTACGCGGCTCGTAGACCGGGAAGCCTCCCATCGCATTCCAGTACCCCATCTGCGTGGACTCGTTCACCAGGATGCCGTCGTCGGGGAGCTCCGCCCGGATCGCCAGGCCGTAGTCGGAGAGCGGCTTCGCCGCCGCCCACCCCGCCCGCGAATGTGCCTTCAGGGCGTCGAACTCCTCCTCGCGAGACTGGCGAGCCCGGTTGTGCCGCGGGACCCGCGAGCAGAGCTCGCCAAGAGCCTGGCTGGCATCGGCCACGATGCCCAGATCCACGGGGTAGTTGCGGCCCACCTCCTCGGGATCGATGTCGATCTGGATGACGCGCGTCTCCGCGGGAATCTTGGCCCGGAACCTGGCGCTGGTCATCATCGTGAAGCGGGTCCCGACCGCCAGGATGACGTCGGCCTGCGGGACCAGGGCGCGGTTCGCGTCGAGTCCCGTCTGCGCGTGGTAGTCCCGGTCGGAGACGGCGCCCCGGCCGTTGTCCGTCATCAGCACCGGCGCCTCGAGCAGCCGGGCAAGCTCTTCGAGCGCATCCCAGCTTCCCGAGCAGAGCACGCCCCCGCCGCTGCAGAGAAGCGGGCGCTGCGCGCTGCCAAGGAGCCTGGCCGCCTCTTCCAGCTGATCCAGATCCGGGGGTGTACCGCCCTCGGGCTTCTCCGGCTCGAGCAGGGTCACGTCGGCGACGCGCTCCAGGACGTCCGGCGGCACCTCGATCTCGACCGGTCGCGGCCGTCCGCTGCCGAGCGCCGCGATCGCGCGCTGCACCACCCCGGGAATCTCCTCCGGCGACATCGCGCGCTCGGCGCGCTTCACCACCGACGAGATGGTCTCGAGCTGATCCTTGATCTCGTGAAGCGCTCCTCGACCGGACCCGATCTGATCGGACCTGACCTGACCCGTCAGGCAAAGGACCCGCGAAGAGCAGGCGTAGGCGGTGGCGAGCCCGGCGGCGGCGTTCAGCAGACCGGGACCGGGCACCACCAGGCAGGTGCCGATCTCTCCGGTCGAGCGGGCGAAGCCATCCGCCATGTAGGCGGTCGCCTGCTCGTGGCGGGCGTGGAGCACACGGATCCGGTCGCGCTCCTCCCAGAGCGCGTCGAACACGAAGTCGAGCTGAACGCCCGGAAGGCCGAAGACGGTGTCGATGCCACAGCGCAGAAGCTGCTGCACCAGCGCCTGCCCCCCGGTCATCCTCACGTCGCCGCCCCCTCCCGGGCGAGGCGCTGGCAGGCGAGCCCGATCCGCCTGGCGCCCTCGCGCAGCTCATTCAAAGACGTCCACGGAAAGGCGAGGCGGATGTGCTCGCCCATCGGATCGACCCGGGCGGGGAAGAACGACGATCCCATCGGGAACCAGACACCTTCCTCGGCGCCGGCCCGCCACAGCGCCTCCGCCGTCGAGTCCCTCGAGCAGCTCCACCCAGAGATAGAAGCCACCCTTGGGGGGAGTGAAGCGCAGCCAGTCGCCGGCGAACTCGTCGAGGGAGCTGCACAGCAGCTCCGCCTTGCGCGCGTAGAGCCCTCGCATCAGCTCGACGTGTGCGTCGAGACGTCCGCCCTCGATGTACTCCGCGAGCATGCGGTGGATCAGCACGCTCTGCCCCATGTCGAAGCGCATCCGCCCGAAGAACTGGATCCACTCGGGCCGCGCGTGAATCCAGCCCACTCGCAGACCCGTCGCCAGGATCTTCGAGAAGGTGCCGACGGAGACCACGCCGTGCCCTCCGCTCATCGCAAACAGCGACTGCGGCGGCGGATCGCCAAAGTGGAGCTCGGAGTAGGCGTCGTCCTCGAGGATCAGCGCATCGTGCTCCGCGGCCACTTGGAGCAGCGCCCGGCGCTGCGCCTCCGAGATCGACACGCCCGTGGGATTCTGGAAGCTCGAGATGGTGTAGATGAGCTTCACGCGCTTCCCCGACGCAGCGGCCTCTTGCAGCACGCTCTCCAGCTCGGAGGCCCGCATCCCTTCCTCGTCCATCGGCACCGAGCGGAGCTCGGCCTCCAAGCCGCGGAAGTTGTGGAGGGTGCCCATGTAGGAGGGCTCCTCGCAGACGATCACGTCTCCGGGGTCGATCAGCGTCCGACAGATCAGGTCGATCGCGCCGGACGAGCCGTTGCTGAGCCGGAACCAGTCGAGGTCGACGGGCAGACCGCGATCTCGCGTGTAGCGCGAGGCGATCAGCTCCCGCAGCGGCTCGAGTCCCGGACCGAAGTGGTAGCGGAGCGGCCGATCCCGGGGCGCCGCCATGGCGCGCTGGAGCGCCTCGAGGAGTTCCTCGCGCGGGAGGGTAACCGCATCCGGGATTCCCACCCCGAGGCGAACTGGCGACGGTTTGAGCTCGACCCCCGGCGGCGGGCTCCAGTCCGCGGCCGAATCCATCAGCTGCCCGGTCGCCCGGTTGGCCAGCTCGAAGGGATCCCGCTCTGCCCAGCGCGCGGCGAGCCTGGCCTGCACCGCCTCCAGCGATTCCTGTTTCAGCGGCTTCCTCTCCATCAGCGGCTCTCCGCGGACATCGGCAGGGGCAGCATACCAGTCGGCTAGAAACGCACCTCCCCCTCGGCCACGGCGACGACCTGGCCCGCCACCCTCACTTCGGCGACCTCCCCGGCCCGGCTGTCCACCTCCACGTACAGCGTGCTGGGCCTGCCCAGCTCCAGACCCTGTTCGCTGATGATGTGGGTGGTCGGCTCGCTCACGGGCACGGCCCGGTGATGGACCAGATAGGCCCCGAGCGCGCCGTTGGCGCTGCCAGTCGCCGGGTCCTCCGGCACCCCCAGCGACGGAGCGAACAGGCGGGTGTGGACCGTGGCCTCGCTGCTCTCGGTCTCCAGGCTGAACACCATCGCGCAGTCGGTGCCGGCAGCGCGGCAGACCCGGGTCAGCGTCGCGACGTCGAGCCGGTCGGCAGCCAGGCAGCGCACGTCCGCCAGAGAGCGCACCGGAATCATCATCTGGGGGATTCCCGTGGAGACGACCTGCACCGGCAGGCCCGTCTCCGCGATCGCCTCGGAGGGCAAGCCCAGGCCCGCGGCGAGCTCGCCGACGTCCTCGAGCAGCGCGTGGAAGCTGGGCCGATCCTGGGTCATCACCACGCGCTCCACGCGCCCGCCAGTCACGTGCAGGTCGGCCGGCAGGACGCCCACCCCCAGCTCGAAGCAGACCCTCGTCACCGGCTCGCGAAGCTGCACGCGCCCCAGCTGAGCGAGGACCCAGTGCGTGCCGACCACCGGGTGCCCGGCGAACGGCAGCTCGCTGGCGGGGGTGAAGATCCGGACCTTGAAGTCGGCTCCGGGAGCGGTGGAGGGCAGCACGAAGGTCGTCTCGGAGAGATTCATCTCCTTGGCCAGCTGCTGCATCTCCTCGCTGCTGAGTCCCTCGGCCTGGTGGAAGACGGCCAGGGGATTGCCACCGAAGGACTCTCGGGTGAAGACGTCCACTTGGATGAAGCGATAGCTCCGCATGACTCGCTCCCCGTTCGCAAATCCGGATCGTCAATGGAGTTCGCAGCAAGACCGCCGATCGTACAGCAGATTCGCAACCCTCGGAGGCAGCTCTACCGGCCGATGGCACGCCAGACGCGGCGGCTTCGCTGCGGGGGCACAGCACCAGCGGAACCAGGAGATGAACTGCTGAAGCACGAGTGCCCACCTGCAAGTTGAAACGAGTGCCACCTGAAACGAGTGCCATGCTGAAACGAGTGCCACCCAAGCGCGTGTTTCCTACCGCGAGAAAGAGGGATTCGAATGCGTCAGAAAGCCATCGCGTAGAGGATGTGCCCTTCGACCGGTCTCACTGGACGTGAAGGAATGCGGGAGATGGCCGATACCGGCCTGGCAGACGGCAGCATCGGCCGCTGAAAGGTCGCGTGGTGTAGGCTCCCACGCGGGGAATGTGGATTCCCGAAGCGGCTATGCGCCGTCCGCCAGAACGGGCCGCACCAGCGGCTTCCCGGGTGGGAAGGACCAGTCCGGGAAGGCGATCGAAACCCCCTCCCTCAGGCGCTCGGAAGCCTCCCGGAAGAGGTCCACAAAGGCGCGGAAGGCCTCGCGAAAAGCCGCGCGCAAGGCAGGGTTCGCGGCATGACACAGCGGGCGCGGCCCATGCTTCGGGTGGCGCGGTGCCGCGCGCCAGCTCTGCGCCAGAGCCCGAGCCGATCCGAGAGTGCGGATACCCGCCTTGCGTCGCTCTGCGGCGAGCTCCGCTTCCCGATCCTCGATCGCCACGATCAGCCTTGCAGCCCCGGATCCGCCCATCTCGATGAGGAGCGGTTCGATGGCGAGGCTCGATTCCACCCGGAAGGTCTCGCTTCCGGGTAGCGCCTCGCCCCGACGTCGAGCCCGTGCTCTCTCCCGCCGCTCCTGGTCCCGGTCCGTCCACGACACGGGAATCTCCTCCCGCCGCGATCCGCGGGCGAAGAGCACGACGCCGGGCCACTGGTCAGTCCGGCTACAGAGCCCCGCCGTGACGGGGTTGGTGACCGTGTAGACGAGGCGATCGACGAGCGCCTCGTCATCCAAGATGGGCTCCGCCGAGTAGCGTCGCTCGAAGCAGACACCATTGCGTTCTCGGAGTCGATTGACGGCTCGGGCGAGGTTACCGAGGAAGTAGCTGGCCCAGGCGGCGAGCTGACCGGCCTGATCGTGCACGACGAGGTGGATGTGATTCGACATGACGCATACGGCGAGGATGCGGAGTTCGGGAAACTGGAGCTGGGCGCGGGCAAGCCACTCGAGGACAGCGAGGTTGAGGTGGGTGTCGGGCCGGAGGAAGAAGCGGGCCTGATGGCAGCGGGTGGTGATCAGGTAGTACTGGCCGGGGGCTTGTCGTCGGAGCGGGCGTCCCATCGGAGTGGGAGAGAGCAAGCGCTGTGCCGGCCGTCGAGGCACCTCGTTCGCCGAGAGGGTCGGCGGTGATCTTCCGTTCACGTTCTTCCCGTGAACGGACGGGTGGGTGGCACGCATTCTCCGCAGCACGGGTGGGTGGCACGCATTCTCCTCGACGGGCAAATCCTCCACGTCGAGCGGCTCCCACAGGCGCCTGGCCCGTGGTCACGACAGCCCCACCCGGTGTTCTTCCGCTGGCCGTCCTCAGGCTCGGCTCTGCTACCGGTTCGAGCACCCGGTACTCGAGGTCCACCGTGCTACCGTTTCGTTCTTCGTGATCCTGCTGATCTCGTGGTTGGTCATCGGCTACTAGCCGGTGCTCTGCCTGATGCTGATATCGGTTCGCCAGGAGCCTCAGCCAAGATGGGTGGACAGGGACGGGCGCCCCGACGAGAGCTGGCAATCAGGGGCCTGGCCCTTCCCCTCGCCCTGACCCTCCTGGTCGCGGTCTCCGTGCGTCAGGCCTACATCGGCGCCAGCCCCGTGGATTTCCGTAACGGCATGGGATGCTACGGGGACTCGCGCGACTACCTCCAGGCCGCCGAGAATCTGACCAGGGTCGGTCAGTACAGCCTGGGCACGGCGGGGAAGGAGCTTCACCCCTCCTGCTACAAGCCTCCGATCTACTCGGCCTTCCTGGCCGCACAGATGTCCGTGGGGTTGGACGGGTACAGTCAGTTCCGCGTCGTCCAGGGCTTTCTGGACAGCCTGTCTGCGGTCTTCGTATTCCTGGCATCGTGGTTCGTGTTCCGCTGCCCCTGGACGGCTCTGCTGGCCGGCCTCCTGATGGCCCTGTCGCCGTTCAACATCCACTACTCCCGGGCGCTGCTCTCCGACTGGCTCGGCTCGACCCTGATGGCTGCCGCATTGATGTGCCTGGTCGCGGGTCTGGTGCGCCGGCGAACCGGCTGGCTCGTCGCCGCAGGCGCGGTCATGGGTCTGTCGGTCCTGACGCGGCCAGCGGCCATCGCCTTTCCCCTCGTCGTCGCTCCCTTCATCCTCTTCGCCTTTCGCGGGCGCCGCTGGCGTGCGAGGCTGGGCGCCATGGGCGTCTTCCTGCTCGTCTTCGCCGCAGTGGTGGGAGTCTGGACCCTGCGCAACTACCGGGTCTCGGGTCACTTCATCCCCGTGTCGGTGGGCGGTAAGTCCGTCGGACTGCTCCGCGGTACCTGGGAGACGCCGGAAAACTGGAGCTGGCGCACGCTGCCGGCGGACGGCGTCTCCGACGAGGAGGAGCGAGGTCGAATCGGCGAGCTGCTCGAGGGGTACTCGAAAGCCGTCAGGTTCGGGACCATCGACGAGGTGCTCGTCGCCAACCAGAAGATGGAAGAGCTCGCCAGGGAGCGAATTCGCCGCGACCCGCGCCGACACCTCGAGCTCTGTCTCAGCCGTGTGCCCATGCTCTGGTGGCACCACTCGAAGCGCATCTACCTCGATCCAGATCCCCATGGCGCGTGGGTTTACCCCTTCCTGATCGGCTGGATGCTGTCGCTGCTCTTCCTCCGCGGTCGCGTGGTGACGCTGTTGCCGGTCTGGCTGTTCCCGGTCTACATCACGCTCGTGCACCTGCCCGTGCACGTCGAACCTCGCTTCAGCTTGATGGCCTTTCCCGCCCTCTGCATCGCCGCGAGCGCGCTCTACGGTGCGCCCTTTCGCGCCGTTCAGGGGCGTCGGCGACGCCAGCTGGAAGCCGAGGGGGAGATGGCCGACTCCTGAATCCGGTCATTCGCTCCGACACAGGGAGACCCCATGAACCAAGCTCTTTCCCCGCTGACGCAAGAGACGGGGTTCTGGCTCCTCGTCGGATTCCTGGCGCAGGCCTGTTTCTTCCTCCGCTTCTTGATCCAGTGGATCGCGTCCGAGAAGCGGAAACAGAGCGTGATCCCGATGAGCTTCTGGTATTTCAGCATACTCGGCGCAGTCGGATTGCTGTCGTACTCCATCTACCGGAAGGACCCCGTGTTCATCGCCGGGCAGTCCATGAGTCTCTTCGTGTACCTCAGAAACATCATCTTCTTGCGCAGGGAAGGATAGGGCTCATGTCCCGTACTCTGTCTCTCGTCATTCCTGCCTTCAACGAGAGGGAGAATCTCGTTCTTCTCATCCCGGAGGCGATCGAGGTCCTTTCGAGGACCGGCCTCGAATACGAGATCCTCCTGATCGACGATGGCAGCACCGACGGCACGCGGGAAGCCGCGGTCGAGATGATGAAGCGACACCAGGAGCTCAGCTACGTGCGGCTCGAGAAGACCCGGGGCGTGTCGATGGTGCTGGCCGCCGGCTACCAACAGGCAAAGGGCGACGTCATCGTGACGATAGACGGAGACTTCCAGTGCGACCCTGCGGACATCGAGAAGCTCCTCGAGAAGATCGACGACTACGATCTCGTGGCGGCGTGGAGGGAGAACCGGAACGACTCGCTCTCGAAGCGGTGGGGGTCCAAGATCGCCAACGCAACCCGGAGGAGCGTCATCAAGGACGGCATCCACGACGCGGGCTGCATCTTCAGGGCGTTTCGCAGGGAGTGCCTGAAGGACATCTGGCTCTTCGGCGGATTCCATCGCTTCCTGCCGGCCCTCTTCCAGTTCGAGGGATACGACGTGACCGAAGTCCGGGTGAAGCACCTGCCGCGCCGCTTCGGCGAGTCGAAGTACACCGTCGCGAATCGCATCTGGAAGACGACCCTCGACATGCTGGCCCTGGCGTGGTTCGAGAGACGGCGGATCCGCTACACGATTGCCGAGAGGCTGGGGTGAGCCATGCAGAGCCAGGGATTGCGTATTGCCATGGGCGGAATCGAGCACGAGTCCAACACCTTCACGCCGGTCTGGACCGACCGTCAGGACTTCGGGATCACCCGGGGCGCCCGCATGTTCGAGGGGAGACTCGCGCACCTGCGGAAGGTCAGCGGCGTCGAGCTGGTGCCCACCTTCAGGGCGCAGACCGTACCAGGCGGCATCCTGCGCCGCAGCGCCTACCAAGAACTCCGGGACGAGCTGCTGCGGGAGCTGGAGGCCGTGCTGCCGGTGGATGGGGTGTACCTGAGCCTGCACGGTGCGCTCGAGGTGGAGGAGATCGGCGATGGCGAGTCCGACCTGGTCTCGTCGGTGCGCCGGCTGGTGGGTGAAGAGGTCCTCATCTCGGTCAGCCTCGATCTGCATGCCAACGTGAGCCCGGTGCTGGTGGAGAAGGCGGACATCCTGACCGCCCTTCGAACCGCTCCCCATCGCGATGTCGCGGAGACGCGCGAACGCGCCCTCCGGCTCCTGGCGCAGTCGCTCCGGGAAGGGCTGCGGCCGGTGGCCACGCTGGCCAGGCCACCGGTCATTTTGGCCGGCGAGTCGGCCGTGACCGACGTCGAGCCCGCCCGATCGCTCTACGCGCGCCTGTCCGAGATCGACCGTATCCCGGGAATACTCGACTGCTCTCTTCTGATCGGCTGCGCCTGGACGGACAGCCCCTTCACCTCGACCAGCGTCATCGTGATCGCAAAGAGCGACGAGGCACTGGCCAAGCGGCACGCGGATGAACTCGCCCGCCAGGTGTGGGCACGGCGGCGCGAGTTCGCCCTGGACGTCGAGGCCGCCTCCATCGATGACTCGATCCGGCTCGCGCTGGCGGCCTCCGAGCGGCCGGTCTTCATCTCGGATTCGGGCGACAACGTCACCGCCGGGGCGGCCGGGGATACGGCGCTGCTCGCGGAGCGCCTGGTTGCTCTGGGCGCGCGGGACGCCCTGGTGGCGGGGATCGCCGACCCGGCGGCGGTGCGGCAGTGTGCAGCGGCCGGCGTCGGCGCGGAGGTGCCGCTCTACATCGGGGGCAAGCTCGACCGCGTGAACGGCAAGCCGTTCGAGGCGACGGGTCGCGTGCAGCACCTGTCGGCGCGGTTCGCCGATCGAGATGGCGCCCCCGACACGGCACTGGTGCGCGTCGGCGGCGTGAGCATCGCGCTGACCACCGATCGCTGGCCCTTCACCGATTGCGCCGGCATGGCCCGCGCCGGCGTGGATCCCATGACACAGAAGGTTGTCGTAGTGAAGCTCGGCTACCTGTTCCCCGACCTCCGCAGGCACGCGGCGCGCGCCATCATGGCACTGAGCCCGGGAACCTCGGATCTCCGTCTCGAGAGACTGCCGTTCGAGCGGCTCCAGCGACCGATCTTTCCCCTGGATGGCGAGTTCGACTGGGAGGCGTAGGCCTTCGTGCGGATAGGGGAATCTGCCTATCCGATTCACTCAGCCGCTCTCTTGCGTCCGACAGCTTGAACCCGGTCGATTCCCCCAGGGACGAAGGGGTTCCGTTCATCCTCGATGAGGTGCGTTCGGCCTGGCGCGGGCCCGGTAGCTCACGGCGCAGGTCGGGCGTCAGTCCGGGCCGACAGACCCCTGCGGGGTTACAGCACCGATGCGATCGCGTCGCAGAGCCGGCCCATGTTCGCCTCGGTCATGCCCGCGACGTTGATGCGGCCGGAGCCGACGATGTAGATCGCGTGCTTCTCCCGCAGCTCCTCGACCTGCTCCTTGGTCAAGCCCGAGAAGCTGAACATGCCGCGCTGCTCGATGATGGACGAGAAGTCCTGGGTGACCCCCTTGGCCTTGAGCGTGTCGACGAAGAGATGGCGCATGCCGTTGATGCGGTCGCGGATCTCGGCGACCTCGAGCTCCCACTTGGCCCGAAGCTCGGGATCCTGCAGCACGGTCGTGACGATGCCACCGCCGTGGGCCGGGGGGTTCGAGTAGTTGGCGCGGATCACCAGCTTCAGCTGGCTCATCACCGTCTGGGCCTGCTCGGCCGTGGCCCCGATGATGGTCAGGGCGCCAGTGCGCTCCCGGTAGAGGCCGAAGTTCTTGGAGAAGCTGGAGGAGATGAGCAGCTGGTCGACGTGCTCGACCAGCGCGCGCAGCCCCGCCGCGTCCTGGTCGATGCTGTCCGCCAGGCCCTGATAAGCGAAGTCCACCAGCGGCAGCACGCCCTGCTTGCGGAGCAGCTGGCCGACCTGCGACCACTGCTCGGGGGTCGGGTCGATGCCGGTCGGGTTGTGGCAGCAGCCGTGCAGCAGCGCCACGTCTCCCGCAGGAATCTTCTCCAGCGACGCCAGCATCGCGTTGAAATCCAGCCCGTTGGTGGCCGGATCGCGGTAGGCGTACTCCTTGACCTCCATGCCCGCGGCCTTGAACACGGTCGGGTGGTTCGCCCAGGTCGGGTCGCTGAGCCAGAGAGTGGAGCTCGGGTGCAGCTTGTGCAGATAGTCGCCGGCCACGCGCAGTGCGCCCGTCCCGCCGGGACAGTGAGCCGTGGCGCCGCGCCCTTCGGAGACGATGGCGTGGTCATCGCCGAACATCAGCTTCTGGACCAGGGTTCCGTAAGTCGGGTCCCCGGGCATCGGCAGATAGGACTTGGTCTTCTCAGCTTCGAGCAGACGCCGCTCGGCCTCCTTGACCGTCGCGAGCACGGGAGTCTTGCCGCTCCCGTCCTTGTACACGCCGACCGAGAGGTTGATCTTGTCGGGGTTCGAATCCTTGTTGAAGGCCTCGGTGAGACCGAGGATGGGGTCGGCCGGAGCGGTCTTGACTGTCTCGAACATGCTGGGTTCGCCTTTCTGGATATGCCCGGAAACCCGAGCGGCCGCTTAGACTAGGGGGTTACAGCAACACCTGCAAGACGACACGGGCCCAGACGCCCCCCCTCCCGAGGCCGTGGAGAGCGGTCCGCGGCCGGGCCTCCTGGCTCGGCTATTTCCCCCTTCGCAGCAGCACCGTGGTGAACTCCTCGAGCGCCCGATTTCGCAGCTCGATACACCCCAGCTCCTGGTAGCACCTGCGCACCTCGAAGTTGTCCTCGTGGAGAATCCCGGAGAGCAGGAGCGCGGCGCCGGGCCGGGCCCTGGCGACCAGCTCCTCGGCCACGCGCAGCAGGATGTCGCCGTAGATGTTGGCCAGGATCAGCTCGAATGGCTCCTCCGCGACCTGCTCGATGGTGCCGCAGACGTGCACGACCCGGTCACTCACCCCGTTGAGCTGGCAGTTCCGCTGGCAGGTGCTGACCGCCGCAGGGTCGATGTCCAGACACAGAGCGCTTCGAGCTCCCAGCCCGAGAGCCGCAATCGCCAGGATGCCCGTTCCGCTTCCCAGGTCCAAGACGCGCGCTCCCTCCGGATCTGGAAGCGTCTCCAGGAGCTCGAGGCAGCTGGCCGAGGTCTCGTGCTCTCCGGAGCCGAAGGCCCCGGGGGCCAGCACCAGGTCGATGCGGCCATCGCGGGAAGCGGAGGCGCCGGGAGGAGAGATCCGGAAACGCTCACCGACATCGAATGGCGTGAACTCCCGGCTCACTGCGAGCCCGGAGTCGCGGCGCCGCCGGTGCGATCGGAGTCGGTCCCGGGCTCGACCTCGGGCAGACGGAGCAAGAAGAGGACCAGGATGGAGAGGACGCAGAGGCCGATGAAGGTCATGAAGGCGATCTGATAGCTGCCGGTGCGGTCGAAGATCCAGCCCGCATAGGGGATGCCGAGCACCCGGATCGGGAGCATCACGGGGTTCATGAGACCCATGATCCGGCCGAACCGGTACCTCCCGAAGGCCGCGCCGATCAGCGCGCCCAGGAGCGGCGGCATCCCTCCCATCCCCAGGCCGTAGACCGTCCCGGCGAGCAGGAGCAGTGGGTACTGCTCCGCACTCAGGATCAGGACGATGCCGAGCCCCTGCAGGCCGGTCGCGCACCAGAGCGTCAGGCGCTTGTCGATGCGATCGGCGACCCAGCCGAACAGCAGCTTCCCGGCCGCTCCAAACCCTGTGATGCAGGAGAGCACCCAGGCCGCGGCGAGGGGCTCGAAGCCGATGTCCGTGGTGTGTGGGACGATGTGGATGAGCACGGCGCCGTTCGTGCAGGAGTTGAGGGCAATGGCGATGGCGATCACCCAGAGGTTCCGCTGGCCCAGCGCGCGCCGGGTCGACCAATCCGGCTCCAACACGGGTGCGAGATGCGCATCGACGGAGACGGAGGGGCGGACGCGCGGGTCACCGGGAGGCGGCTCCCGATCGGTCGGATCCTGGGCCCCGTCGGGCCGGAGGCCCATCCGTTCGGGACGGTTGACCACCACCAGCCAGGCGAGCGGGATGACCACGGCTAGCGGCACCACTGAGTAGACCAGGAAGGTGTCGCGCCAGCCGATCGCCCCGATCAGCAGCGTCGCCAACGGTGCGATCGCGAATCCCGAGGCCGAGATCCCCATCCCCGCGATCCCAAGGGCGACCCCGCGGCGCTCGGTGAACCAGTTCGCCACCAGCGTGGAGCCGGCGAGGGGGCCGACGGTCGCCACACCGAGTGCCAGGAGGGTCCCCATCACGGCGTAGAACTGCCAGAGGGCTTCGATTCGCGACGCCACGAAGAAGCCACCCGCCATGAGCAGTGCCCCGAGGCACATGATGTTGCGGATCGAGCTCCGGTCCAGCGCCTGCCCCAGGAACGGCGCGAAGGCACCGATCGCGACGTTCATGATGGCGATACCCGCCGCGACGCCGAAGCGGGAGCCCCCGAACTCCGCTGCCAGCACCTTGAAGAAGACGCCGTACGAGTAGAAGACCAGGCCGACGGCGACGAAGTTCGTCACGAACGCGACCGTCACGATCCGCCAGCCGTAGAACATGGCCGCGAGTCTCCACGCCGCCGGACGACTGTCAATCGATGGGGGTGGGAGAGCCTGGTTGCCAAAGGCTCGAATCAGGAGCCCGGCCTGCCCCTTGCCGTACCAGGTACCCTCTGATTCCATTGGCGGCTGGGTTCGGAGCGGTATTGCGCCGACCCCGGCAGATCGAAACTCGCGGCGATCGAGGCATCCGAGCATATGGGCCGATTCGAGAGGTACCTGACCGTCTGGGTCCTGCTCTGCATCGTCGCAGGCGTCCTGCTCGGCAAGCTGGCCCCCGGTGTGGCCGCATCCCTCGATCGCATCACGCTCGACGTGGATGGCGCTCCGGTCGTCTCGATCCCGATCGCCATCTGCCTGTTCTTCATGATGTACCCGATCATGGTGAAGATCGACTTCGCCGAGGTGGTCAAGGCTGGCAGGAACTTGAAGCCCGTCGGCCTGACCCTGTTCATCAACTGGGCGATCAAGCCCTTCACGATGTACGCGATCGCATTCTTGTTTCTCGGCGTCTTGTTCCGCGACCTGATCGGGACCGAATCGCTCGATCTCATCAAGATGCCGTTGGGTCTCGACCTGGCCGTCGGCACGGAATACGGAGCTGGAACGGTCGTCATGGTCGACGGCGTCCGGATGCTCGAAGTGCCGCTCTGGCGCAGCTACCTCGCGGGCTGCATCCTGCTCGGCATCGCACCCTGTACCGCCATGGTGTTGGTCTGGAGCTTTCTCGCCAAGGGCAACGACGGCCATACGCTGGTGATGGTGGCCATCAACTCGCTGACGATGCTGGTGCTCTACGGCGTGCTCGGCGGCTTCCTGCTGGGCGTCGGCAGGCTTCCGATGCCCTGGGAAGCCCTTGCCCTCTCCATCGGCGTCTACGTCGCCCTGCCCCTCGTCTCCGGCTACCTCTCCCGCCGCTGGATCATTCGGAGCAAGGGCGAGCAGTGGTTTCGCGAGCGTTTCCTGCACGTGCTCACGCCCATCACCATCACCGCACTGCTGCTGACCCTCGTGCTGCTCTTCTCCTTCAAGGGCGAGGTCATCCTCGAAAACCCGCTGACGATCCTCTGGATCGCGATTCCGCTCTTCATCCAGACGCTGCTCATCTTCGCGCTGGGATACTGGCTCTCGAAGAGGCTTCGCCTCTCTTACGAGGATGCGGCGCCCACGGCGATGATCGGCGCGTCCAACCACTTCGAGGTGGCCATCGCCACCGCCGTCACGCTCTTCGGCCTCTCCTCGGGCGCGGCCCTGGCGACCGTGGTCGGAGTCCTGATCGAAGTCCCCGTCATGTTGATGCTGGTGCGGATCTGCTCGCGAAGCCAGAGCTGGTTCGCCCCGTCTGGGCATGTCTGAACGCGAATCGGAGAACCGGAACATGAGCGAAGCCGCTGATCTCACCACGAAGGCCGGAACGGTCGATTGGGAGCTCTTGAAGGGTGAGTTGATGACCCTGCCCAAGGAGACCCTGGCCGAGCTGGTGAACGTCTGGCTCAAGACGTACTGGAGCCTGCAGAACTACTGGATGGTCTTCACCGAGGCGGAGTCGGGCTTCGCGACGGCCGGCAAGCTCGACGCACAGGTGTGGGAGAAGGTCGCCCCGATCCAGGCCCATCGTGTGAAGAAGGCGCTCGGTCTGGGTGACGACGTCCAGGCGCTGGCGGCCGTGCTCAAGTTCACCGCCCCGCAGTGGGCCCCGGCCGGCTTCGAGTGGGAATTCGTCGAGGTCGCGGAGAAGAAGCTCAGGATGACCGTCCACCAGTGTCCGATGGGTACCTACCGCAAGGAGAGGAACCTCGAGCTTCTCCCCTGCAAGTTCGGATCCCCCCTGCTCTACACGGCCCTGGCCAAGGTGGTGAACGAGAACTTCGAGACCACCTGCCTGCACGCCCATCCCGACCCGCCCAAGGAAGGAGTCATGTGCGAGTGGGAGTTCGTCCTGAAGGACTGAAAGCGCTACCACCCGATCGTCCGAGGAGGTCGTCTCGATGACTGCGAAGCCGTTGGATGGGATCCGGGTGCTGGACCTGACCTGGGTCTACGCCGGGCCATTCGCCACCATGATGCTCTCCGACCTCGGCGCCGAGGTGATCAAGGTGGAGGGGCCGCCGTTCGGCGACTGGACCCGGGTGGTCCCGCCGCTCGAGAACGGCCACAGCGGCTACTTCTACATGCTGAACCGGAAGAAGAAGTCGATCGCGCTGGATCTCAAGCAGGAAGCGGGGCGCGAGCTCTTCTTGCGCCTGGTCGCGCACTCCGACATCGTCGCCGAGAACTTCAAGGCCGGCATCCTGGACCGCCTGGGGATCGGCTACGAGCGAGCGCGGCAGGTGAACCCGAGGATCATCTACGGGTCGATCAACGGCTTTGGCAGCTCCGGGCCCTATTCGGACATGCCCTGCGTGGACCCCATCGCCCAGGCGATGGGCGGCCTGATGTCGATGACGGGCTTCGAGGGTCAGCCGCCGCTCAAGACCGGCCCGGCCGTCGCCGACTCGCTCTCCGGCCTGTACCTGGCGCTCGGCATCATGGGTGCGCTGCGACAGAGGGACCGGAGCGGGGTCGGGGAGCGCGTCGAAGTCTCGATGATGGACAGCGTGTTCTCGGTTCTCGAAGAGGCGGTGATCCGGACCAGCATGACGGGCGACCCTCTTCCGGCCCGGGGCAACACCGACCCCCTCGGCGCTCCCTGGGATGCCTTCCAGACCCGGGATGGGCGCTGGACGATGGTCTGCAACCTGGACCCCAATCGCTTCCGGGCAATCTACGAGCTGATCGGCCGCAAGGACATTGCCGACGAGTACGGTGGCATGGATGGAACGTCGATCGAGAGGCGCTCCAGGGATCTCCCCAAGCTGAACCAGATCTTCGCCGACTGGGCCGGGGCCCGGACCGCCGACGAGCTGCAGCAGACTCTGAGCGAGCTCTCTGTCCCGAACGGCGTGGTCAAGGGAGTCCCCGAGCTTCTGGAAGACCCGCATCTCGAGTCTCGGAACATGGTGGTCGACATCGACCACACCAAGCTGGGCAAGGTGAAGACATTCAACTTCCCCATCAAATTCTTCGGCACCGAGATGGGCATCGAGCGAGGCGAGAACCCGCCCGACCCCGAGCTCGGCCAGGACACCGCCGAGGTGCTCGCTGAGCTTCTCGATCTCAGCGAGGAAAAGATCGACCAGCTCAGGAGCCAGAAGGTCATCTGGAGCTGACCCGAGTTCTGTCGGCCGTTCACCGCACCTGAAATCAGATTGACAGGAGGCTTGCCCGTGATGAGAAGACCGAGGATCGCGCTCGCTCTTGCCGTTGCTCTTTTCGCGATGGCTGGATCGCCGGCGTGGGCACAGAAGAACGCAGCCGTAGCCACGTTCAACGCCCCATTCAGCGGAGACGACACCATCACCGCGACCATCGAGAAGGGGAAGAAGAAGCGGTTTCTGATTGCGAACGCCAGCGCGGTCATCGAGGATCAGCTCGCGACGGGCACCTACTGCGACCTCTTGCTGAGTCTCCAGGCGAACGGCGTCGACATGCTGACCGGGGCGGGATCCCAGCACGCGGAGGTCGGCTGTGATTGCCCGACTGTCGGTTGTCCCGGCTGTACGGCGAGTGCGACGGTCTACCTGGATCTCGACGCCGCCGAGGAGGCGAACCCCGGCCTGTTCGTGAAACAGCCGATCGACGTCCAGTTGACGATCCAGACGTCCGGTCCTGGTCTTTGCGCCGGTGGTTTAACCAGCGACGCTGCGACGCTCGTGGTCCAGATGATCAAGAAATAGGGGGCTGCGGCTGGCAGCGCCACAGGCTGGTATGCTTCGGCGGCGGCCATGAAGTACGAGATCATCCCGGAGAAGAACCTGCTGATCGAGACCTTCTCGGGGAGGGTCACCCTCGACGACGTGGTGACGTTCCTGCAGGAAATCCTCGAGGATCCGCGCTACTCGCCGGAGATGAACGGAATCGCCGATCTCCGCGAGGTCGATCTCGACGTGAGCTACGACCAGGTCCGCGAGTTGGTCGACTGGCTCGGCTCCCTCGAGACGAGGACCAGGAGGCGCTGGGCCTTCGTCACCGGGAGGCCCGTGACCCACGGCATCAGCCGGATCTTCGCGGCACTGGGCGAGGATCTTCAAGAGCGCATCGAGTATTTCGACTCGCTGGAAGAGGCGATCCGCTGGCTCGAACAAGCGAGCCGGCAGGGCAACGGGTAGGCTCGCCGAAGCGAGGTAGCCGCTCACATCGCTTCTTTGGTGATGCTCTCCAACAGCGCGCTCAGGTTCAACTGCTGTTCGGGGTCGAGGCTGTCGAAGCGAACCGCAAAGCCCCACTCTTGCAAGCGAACAACCACTCCCGGGAGCTCGAACCACTCCCCATCAGGACCCGGCAACGCGAGCATCAATCGCGCCCCTGCACGGCGCTGTTCGGATGCCAGCCCGACCAGCAGGCCCCCTCTGGAAATGTTGGTCACGAAGCCGTCGCTGTGCCGTTCCATCCCGAGGAGGTTCCTTCCCCGGTAACGAATTGGCAGCGACGCCTCCATGCGAGGATCGGCCCGGCGTTCTTCGATCACGAGATACCCCCCTCATCCGATCACCGGGATGGTCTGCCTCAGCATTTCGGCAGGCACCGAGTTCGAGTCAATACGGAAAACACCCGAGGCGCGACCCGTTGGCAGGTAGGGAGAACAACGGGGGGTGTTACACCCGCCAACACGCAACGTGTCCGCTCCCCAAGGGATTGTCGACCCTGGAAAGACCTCGGCTGGGGCTACCTCGCGGCCGAGGCATCGCCCACCGGAGCCACGCACCGCAAGATCCTCTTTCCGAGCGATCCGATGCCGGGGGGGCCGGAGGGGGCACCCGGCGTCTTCGACACCGTCGAATGGGCTAGCCCTTTCTGCTCCCTTCGCGCTCCTTCCGGGTCGCCTCCAGGTCCAGCCCGCGTCCGTCCGGTGTGATGACGACGCCGTAGTCGCGCCGCGCTCCTTCGACGGTCACGTAGCCGTCCAGCACGTCGTCCAGCACGGCCGCGGGATCCCGTTCCAGCGGGTTGCCCCAGCCCCCTCCCCCGCCGAGCTGGAAGGCCCAGCGCGAGCCCGGCTGGAAGTTCACCAGGTAGCCCAGACCCGTCTCCTCGCGCTCCTCGGGGCTGTCGGCATCGTAGAGCCAGCGGTTGGGCGAGCCGTCGCGGCCGCCGGCGATGCCCTTCATCGGCCAGCGTCGGCCGATCGCGGAGAAGTTCAGGAACATCGGGGCCCGGGTCTGCTTGGTGATGCGCGACCCGCACACACCGCGCCATTGGCCTGGGCCACCGGTATCGGCAACCAGCTCACGCCCGGCGATGCGGTAGGGGAAGCGCATCTCCACGATCTCCGCGTTGGCGAGTGTCGCCATGCCGTAGTGGTTCGGAAGCCCGCCCCAACCGTCCATGCCCCGCACCGCGTTCGACCAGCCCGCGCCGCTGTCGATGTTGGCGTCGAGGAAGAACTCGCCGGTGTCGGGATGGACTCCGAAGCCCATCACCAGGGCCCCGATCTTGAGCGTCTGCGGGTAGACCCGCTCGGGTAGGATCCCCTCGAAGGCGTAGGCGACCGCCTCGGCGATCTCGCCGCCGATGTTGAGCGTGCAGGCCGTGACGGGTGCCGGAGGATCCGCGTTCACCACGGAGTGGGAGGGCAGCTCCAGCTCGATGGCCTCGAAGAAGGCCTCGTTCTTGGGGATCTCCGGGTCCATCATCGTGGCCACACCCAGGTACACGTTCGAATAGGTGTTCGCCCGGGAGCTGTTCACGTAGCTCCCGACCTGCGCGTGCGAGCCACCGAGATCCACCGTGAGCTGGTCTCCCCGGATCCGAAGCGTCGCGCGGACCCCGATGTCCTGGTTTCCCATTCCGTCGTGGTCGAGAAAGGCCTCGCCCACGTACTCGCCATCGGGCCAGCCGGCGACCTCGGCGCGAATTCGCCGCACGCCTCGAGCGATGGCCTCGTCGCAGGCTTCCCGCACCGTCTGGCACCCGTACTTCGCGAGGAGCTCGCCGATCCGCTGCACGCCGATCCGGCAGGCGGCCAGCATCGCCATCAGGTCCCCGCGGAAGGTCGGGAGGCGGGTGTTGAGCTCGAGCATCCGGATCAGGTCCTCGCGCAGGTGTCCCGCGTCGCAGATCCGGACCGGGGGCAGACGCAGGCCTTCCTGCCAGATCTCGGTGGCCTTGGGGGAGTAGGAACCGGGAGTCATCGCACCGGTGTCCATCTGGTGGGCCCGAACCGCGGGGAAGAGCACCAGCTCCCCGTCGAAGGAGACCGGCATCACCATCGTCAGGTCGGGGATGTGCGAGCCCCCGTGGTACGGATCGTTCATGACGAAGACGTCGCCGTCCTTGATGTCTCCCTCGAAGTCCCCGAGCACGGCCTGGACCGAGAACTTCATGGCTCCCATGTGCACGGGCAGCGAGGCAGTGCGGAGCGCCTGCGCGATCAGCCGCGCGTCGCCGTCCATCACGGCGCAGGAGTAGTCGGAGGACTCGCTGAAGATCGGCGTCACTGCCGTTCGCTTCATGGTGAGGGACATCTCGTCCGCCACCGTCTCCAGGAAGCCGCGGATCACCTCGACGCTGATGGGATCGATTTTCGCAGTCGAGCGGGTGGAGGAGGAATTCGTACCCGTCATTTCGCACCTCCTTCCCTGGTCAGATGATAGACGTGGCTCTCATCGAGCCGACACCTCCATCCGGGATAGACGACGATCGTCGTATCCGGCTCCTCGATGATCGCCGGACCCGCCATCGCTGTCCCGGGCCCGACGGACTCCCCCGCGTAGATGGACGTCGCAGTCCATCCCGTGCCCGCCTCGAAGTACACCTCGCGGCTGCCGACGGGAGCGGGCCGGGCGCCGGCGGCGTTCGCAACCTGGCTCGGCTCTCCGAGCGGCTTTTCACCGCGCCGGCGGGTGGTCACTTTCACCCCGATCACGTGCACGGGCTCATCGCGCTTGGCAAAGGAGCGCTCCTTCTCGTGTGCGCGATGGAAGTCGCGGGCCACCTCGGCGAGATCGCCCGCGCCGATCTCGCCTTGCGAGCTTCCGGCGGACACCCAGATCTCCGAGGTCTGGCCCGCGTAGTGGCAGGCGAGGCGGCTCTCGTGGGACACGTCCTCTCCTCCGAGAACCCGCGCGCCCCTGGCGCGAAGCTCGGCGAGGATCTCGCCCAACTCCGCGGTATCGGCGCCGTCGCATCGCGCCACCCATGTCACCAGGTGATCGACCTGTGCGTCGGCGAAGAGGCCACCGTAGGCCGAGAGGGCGCCCGCCATCCGGGGAACCAGCACCGTGTCGATCTCGAGGTCCTCCGCCTGGCGTCCGGCGTGAACGGCGCCGTTCCCGCCGAACGCCACCAGGGCGAAGTCCCTCGGGTCGTGGCCCTGCTGGACGCTCACCACCCGGATCCCGTTGGTCATGTGCGCGTTGACCATCCGGAGCATCCCCCAGGCCGCCTCCTCGAGCGAAAGACCCAGGGGCTCCGCGATCCGGCTCTGGATGGCGGCCCGCGCGGCCTCGACGTCCAGCGCCACGCTGCCGCCGAAGGTCGCATCGGGATTCAGGTAGCCGAGCGTCAGGTTGGCATCGGTCACCGTCGGCTCGACGCCGCCGCGCCCGTAGCAGGCGGGCCCCGGGACCGCACCGGCGCTCTGGGGGCCGACCCGCAGGACCCCGCCGCTGTCCACCCGCGCGATGCTTCCTCCCCCTGCCCCGATGGTGTGAAGGCCGAACATGGGGAGCGCCACGGCGTGGCGTTCCACGTAGGCGGACGAGGTGATGTGCGGCGTCGCGTCCGCGATCAGGCAGACGTCGTAGCTCGTCCCGCCCATGTCGATCGTGATCAGGTCCCGATGGGCCGTGCGCCTGGCGAGCAGCTCCGTCGCTGCGAGCACACCCCCGGCGGGTCCCGAATGGAGCAGCGAAGCCGCCCTTTGGCCCGCGAATTGACCGTCGATCACACCCCCGCTGCTCAGAATCACAAGGAACTCGCCGCGAAAGCCGGCCTCGGTGAGCCCGGCCTCGAGGCGGTCGAGATAGTCGGCGGTCCTGGGGCCGACGTAGGCGTTCACCGCGGTGGTGCTGAAGCGCTCGTACTCGCGGACCTGTGGCAGGAGATCGCTCGAGACCGAGAGATAGACACCGGGCCACTCCTCCTCGGCCAGCGACGCAGCACGCTGCTCGTGAGTGGGATCCAGAAAGCTGAACAGGAAACCGATGGCCAGCGCTTCACAGCCGGCGCTCCGAAGCTCGCGGACCCGTGAGCGAACCGCCTCCTCATCGAGAGGCGTGAGCACCGATCCGTCCGCCGTTACGCGTTCCGGAACCGTCAGACGATCGCGGCGTCTCACCAATGGCCGCGGCGGGGGCAGGCAGGGATCGTAGATCTCCTCCTTGAGTCCTCGGCGATATTCGATCTCGTCCCGAAAGCCCTCGGTGGTGAGAAGGCCGACCCGGCTCCCCGTTCCCTCGATCATCATGTTGGTCGCGATGGTGGTGCCGTGGACGATCCGGTCGGTGCGAGCCAGCAGATCGGCGACACTCAGCTCCAGGCGTTCGGCTGCCCGTTCGAGGCCCTCCCGCACTCCTTCGGCCTGAGCGGCGCTGCGGGTCGGCACCTTGAGGTAGGTCGGGCTCCTGCCACCGGCGACGACCACGTCGGTGAAGGTCCCTCCCACGTCGATCCCGATCTGATAGCGGTCCATGCGAGCATCTCCATATCCGTGGCGAGCCGATCGACGAGAACAGCGGCGGGCCGTCGGAAACCCGGCGCATGACATTAGAGAGATCGATCGCCTTCTGCTACCTGCTGCGGTACGAGGCGCCTTGAGGGCGCACTCCCGCAGGGAGCGCCGAGACATGAAGACGATCGACGAACCTGCCCGGACCGTTCCGGTGATGGCGGAGACCGACGTCCTGGTGGTCGGCAGCGGCCCGGCGGGCCTCTCCGCCGCCCTGGCCTCCGCCAGGGAGGGCGTGGATACCCTGCTCGTCGAGCGCTTCGGCTGCTTTGGCGGAAACATCACCCAATCCATGGTGGGCACGATCGCCTGGTACCGGCGAGAGAAGACCATCGACGCCGGCGGGATCGGCACGGAGTTCGAATCGAGGGCAGAAGAGATGGGCGGAACCCTCGACGACCCCGAAGGAGAGGGACAGCTCCTGGATACCGACATGTTCAAGGTCGTGGCGGACCGCTTGGTCGAGGAGGCCGGCATCACACCGATCCTGCACTGCCATGGCGTCGAACCCATCGTCGACGGCGGAGCCGTGACTGGCGTCGTCACGGAGAGCAAGTCCGGAAGACAGGCCATCCTCGCCAGACGCGTCGTCGACGCCACCGGGGATGCCGATCTGGCCTTTCGCGCGGGCGCCCGGTGCCGCAAGGAGCCCAGGCAGCGGCTGATGGCCGTCACGACGAGCTTCGGCTGCAGCGGTGTCGACGTGGCGCGAGTTCCTCGAATACGTACGGGCGAACCCCTCCCGGCTGGGCGACTGGGCGACGACGACCTCCGGCAAGGAGGACGATCTCTTCTCCACCTGGATCGCAGAGCCGTTCGAGAAGGCCAAGGAGGCCGGTGAGATCCCCGCGGATGCCGTCATTCTCGGCTACTGGGATGGCCTCACGGACGCTGGAGAAGCCACCCACATCAATGTCGCGCACACGCTCGGCATCGATTCCACGGACGTCTGGGATCTCACCCGGGCGGAGATCGATGGTCGCCAGAAGGCGATCTGGGCGCTCGAGGCGCTGAAGAAGTACACCCCCGGCTTCGAAAAGGCCCGGCTCCGATCGTTCAACTCGAGCTTGGGAACGAGAGAATCGAGAGAGCTCGTCGGAGAGTACGTCCTCACCGAACACGACGTGAAGAACGAAGCCCGATTCGACGACTCGATCGGGATATTTCCCGAATTCCTCGACGCCCACGGCACCGTCATCATGCCGACCACGGGACGGTACATTCAGGTCCCCTATCGGATCCTCCTCCCGCAGCAACTCGAGAACCTGCTGGTAGCGGGGCGCTGCGTATCCGCGGATCGGATCGCCTTTGCCGCCACCCGTCAGATGATGTGCTGCACGGTCACGGGTCAGGGCGCGGGAGTCGCGGCCGCTGTCTCCCTCAAGGAGAACGCCACTTGCAGAGAGGTCGAGACCGGGAAGGTCCAGAAGGCCCTGGAGAGACAGGGAGTCCGGATCGCGTAGCTCAGCCCCTTCACCACAAAACGGCCGTGGCAGCGGCGAAAGCGAAGACCATGCTTCAAGCCGAAAACGACTTTCGGATCTCGGTGACGGCCTGCCATACGCCGTGGATCACATTGTTCAGCCCGGCGCCGCTCTGGCTTTGCGCACCGATGAACCAGAGGCCATCCACTGGCGTCCGATACGGCGCGCCTGGCTTTCCCATGACGGGTGCCGCCCCCCCGAACGAATGGTGGTCCGATCGGATTCTCGTCTTGAAATCGTCTGGGGTCACGATGACCCGCGGGCCGGATGCCCCCTTGAGACCGGGCATCACCTTCTCGGCATGGTCCAGGAGTCTATCGGCGTACTCCTCCTTCCTCTCCTCCCAGCTGCCCTCGTCCAGGGTGTCCGGGGCAATCGTGTAGACGGTGACCGCATGGTGGCCCGTCGGCGCCATCTCGGGGGAGTTGACGGAGGGGATGTAGATGAGGAAGCCATCCTCTCCCTCGCTGTAGCGTCCGGACTGCACATCCTCGACACCCTTCTCGATGTCGTAGGTCCGGTAGTAGTAACAGACCGGGGGCTTCTGAAACTGGAGAGGGTCGAAGTCGATGCCCAGGTGGACCATGAACACCGACTCCATCAGCGGGACCTCATCGATCGTCCGTTCGAAATCATCCGGCAGATGGCCCCGGCCCACGAGCCCGAAGAAGACCTCCCTTGCACCCCCCGACGCGATCACCAGGTCGGCGGGCTCGACCGTCCCATCCGCGAGCTCGACACCGGCAGCCCGGTTCTCTTCGATTCGGACTTTCGCGACTTCGGCACCACAGCGGATCTCTCCGCCCCGCGCTTCGATCTCCCGAACCATCACCTTCACCAGGGCGTCGCAGCCCCCGACGATGTTCCTGTAGCTCGGCTGCGGGCTTCCGCCCGCCGCGAGATCGAGCCTTCGCTCGAACGCCGATTCGGGATTGATGGCGGGAATCCCCAGGCCCTGGAACTGGCTGGGTCGAACCACGAAGTCCGCGAGCAGGGCCAGGAAGACCGCCTTCAGCCTGTCGTCATCGAACAGGTGGTCCGCCATTCGCGCAGCGCTCCAGTTGCGCTTCGGCCAGAGGGGTAGCAGCGCGGCGTAGAGGCGGAGCTTCGTGAGAACTGCCGATAGCCCCTCGGAGCGCTCGGCGCGGAGGGCCAGATCCCGGAGCTTCATGATGCGCCGGTAGAAGCGGTAGTAGCGGTCGAGGTTCCGGCTCTCGGCGGGAAACACCGACTTGAGATGCTCGATCCGCCAGGTGGGTCCAGCATATCGATCGGGTCTGCAGATCTCGAAATCGGGAAACGAGTAGGCCCGGTCGTCGCGCACGGTTTCTATCTGGTCGAAGACGCCCAGCTCCGAGAGAACCGTACCGACCACCTCTCCCGGGCCGAAGCCCTCCACCAGCATCTGGCCCTGCTCCCAGGTGAAGCCGTCCTTGCGGATGGCCGCGGTCACTCCCCCGGGCGTCGCGTACTGCTCGAGCACCGATACCCGGTGTCCGTCCTGGAGCATGTACAGTGCGGCGGTCAGTCCCGAGATCCCGGAGCCGACGATCACGACCTTCATGTCTTCTTCCCTCTTCCGCGTCGCTTCGTATCAGGAAGCCCGCTGCGCAGCCCGTTCGTCGGGCGGTCTTGAATTTGCGCCGGACTTTCGCACCATTGGATCTCCCGCCCCTGAGGAGAAGAGAATGCGGATCCGCAAGGCTACCATGGATGATCGGGAGGGTGTCATCGAGCTCCTTCGGACCCTGCTGATTCCCGGCGGAGAGGTGGGTGAAAGCTGGAGAGACGAAGCCCAGATCTTTCGCCGGCTGGTGGAGCAGCCCGAGCTCGGAACCATCCTGGTCGCGGAAGAGGACGGAGAGATCGCTGGCATCACCACGCTCTCGTATCCCACCGCGCTTCGTTGCTGCGGCATCTACTCCTGCATCGAGGAGAACATCGTCGACGAGCGGTACCGCGGAAGGGGAATCGGCGGGGCGCTGCTGAAGGCGGCGATCGCGGAGGCGACGGCCAGGGGCTGTGACGAGATCCAGGTGAACGCGCCCAGCGAGAGCGGTTATCCGCTCTACCTGAGACACGGCTTCGAGGATCACGGAAAGATCCAGGTGAAGGCCGACCTGCCGCTCTCCGATCGATGAGGACCTCGCAGTCAGAAACAGTGCCCGAGCCGCCAACAGACAGCTTCGACCACCGAGAGGGAGCAGTGATGGATGTTCAGGAGATCATGGAGCGGCGCGAGCGGATCGCCCAGAGTCCTATGTTCGCCATCCCCGAGGAGAAGGTGGCGGATCTGGCCAAGCGGCTCGCCGAGCGCACTCCGAAATCGAAGCAGCTCTATGACGCCGCGAAGAAGTGCATCCCGGGTGGCGCCCAGCACATGCTGGTGATCAAGAACCCCCACCCGCTGACCATCAGCCGCTCGCTAGGCTCCCGGGTCTGGGACGCCGACGGCAACGACTACATCGACTACCTGATGATGGCCGGCCCCATCATTCTCGGGCACAACCATCCTCCGCTCATCGAGAAGATCGTCGAGGTCCTCCAGGGAGAAGGCATCGGGTTCGGGTGGACCAGCGAGTGGGAGATCAAGAGCTCGGAGCTGATCATCCAACACATGAAGAACGTCGACATGGTCCGCTACTTCCAGTCCGGCACCGAGGCGGACATGGCGGCGGCCCGTCTCGCCCGCGCCTACACGGGGAAGGCGAAGATCATCCGGATCGGCGGCTCCTACCACGGCTGGGCCGACGAGTTCGTGTACGACATGCAGATCCCCTACTCCGGAACCTTCCAGACCCAGGGAATCCCGGAGCAGCACTTCAGCAACATCATCAGCGTCGGACCGGGCGATCAGGACGCACTCGCGCAGGCCTTCGAGACGGGAGAGGCCCAGGGTGGGGTGGCCGCCCTGATCGTCGAGGGGGCGGGCTGTGAGGCCGGAGGCTTCCCCTACGACTCCGCCTTCTATCGGACCTGCAGGGAGCTCTGCGACCGGCACGAATCCCTCCTCATCATGGACGAGGTGGTGACCGGATTTCGCGTGGCCATGGGGGGCGCGCAGGAGTTCTACGACGTCGACGCCGACCTCTCGGTGCTGGGAAAGATCATCACTCATGGGTTTCCCTCCGCCGGTGCACTGGGCGGGAGGAAGGAGATCATGGAGTGCCTGGCCGGGCTCAACCCGAGCAAGCCGAAGCCCTTCGTGGCAGGCACCATGGCCGGCAACGCGATCTCCACCGCGGCGACCTACTGGGCTCTCCGCTTCATCGAAGAGCAGGGTGCGATTCCCAAGGCGGCGGCAGCGGGAGAGAAGCTCACGCGAGGGCTCAACGACATCTTCGAAACCCGGGGCCTGCCCTTCTTCGCCTACAACATCGCATCCATCGTCCACTACGAGACGGCTGGACCGCTCACCGTGGACATCCGGAAGGAGGGTGGAATCCCCGACGCGCTGCGGCGCAAGAAGGCGGTCGACGATCTCGCCACGGCGCTGCTGGCGGAAGGCATCGTAAGCAAGTACGGCGCGCGGGCCTTCACCTGCATGGCACACACGGACGAAGATCTGCAGACCACCCTGCAGGCCTTCGAGAAGTGCGTCGGAATGATGCAGGAGCAGGATTGACCGGCGCGAAGCTCTCGACATTCGAAGACGTCATTCACGGAGGCGATCATGGATCAGGCTGAAGAAACCCCGCTGCGTTTCCTGTTTGCAGACATCCTCGTCGAGGCGGGCATCGACCACGTCTTCGGAATGCCCGGCGGATGCACTCCCTTCCTCTACGACGCGCTCTTCGACAAGAAGGACCGGATCAAGACGGTCCTGGTACGGCACGAGGGCGGCGCGGCCGTCATGGCCGATCTGCACGCCAAGCTCACCGGCAGGCCAGCCGTGGTGATGGGACAGGGCCCCTGGATCGGCACGAGCGGCGGAATCGGGATCGTCGAAGCATTCCACACCGGCGTGCCGATGCTGGTCATCTGCGACACCAGCGACTACTTCTCGCTGCCGCAGCACGGGCCCTACCAGAGCGGGAGCGGCGAGTACGGGTCCTTCGACCTGCCCGGCATGATGCGTGCGATGACCAAGTACACCACCGTGGCGTCGAACGCCTCCGAGTTCCTCCACGGCCTCCAGCTGGCGATCAAGCACGCGACGACGGGCCGGCCCGGGCCCGCGGCGGTCCTGATCAAGTGGAACGTGGCCTTCGAGAGCGTCGATCCGAAGGCGGTGAAGCCAACGGTCCACCCGCTTGCCGGCTTGCTGAATACCTCGCCGCCCTGCATCTCGCCGCGGGATGCCGATCGGGTAGCGGAGATGCTGCTGGCAGCGCGGAGCCCGGTCATGATCGCGGGCCAGGGCGTTCGCTCCAGCCAGGCGTTCGACGAGGTCGAGGAGCTGGCCGAGCTGATCGGCATCCCGGTCGCCACCAGCTTCCTCGGCAAGAGCAGCATCCGCGAGACCCACCCCTGCGCGGTGGGAACCATGGGCGCGATCGGGCAGAAGGTGGCCAACCAGAAGATCACCGGGGCCGACCTGATCCTGGCCGTGGGAAGCTCCCTCGCGCCGGACAACACCAAGTGGCTCTCACCGGAGTTCATCGATCCCAGCAGGCAGAAGATCGTGCAGATCGACATCGAGTCGCGGAACGCCGCCTGGACCTTCCCGGTGGAGGTCGGCGTGACCTCGGATGCGAAGCTGGCGTTGCAGGCGATCATCCAGGGGATCCGTGAGAAGGGCGTTCCCTCTGACGTCGAGGCGAGGATCGAGGATCTCCGGAAGGTGAAGGTCGAGGCCCGCTGCTTCGATGAAGAGATCGTCCGCTCGGACGCGACGCCGATCGCGCCGGAGCGGGTCGTGAAGGAGGTGGAGGCGGTCATCGACGAGGACGACCTGCTGGTGCTCGACGGCGGCAACAACAGGATGTGGTTCACCCACCACTTCCAGAGCAAGAAGGCGGGTCAGGTCCTGGCGGGCGGAGGTGTCGCCGCGATCGGATACGGCCCTCCCGGCGCCCTGGCGGCGCAGATCATCTACCCCGACAGGAGGGTGATCTGCGTCTGTGGCGACGGCGGTCTGATGATGCACCTCTACGCCCTGGAGATGGCGCGAGACATGGAGCTGCCGGTGACCTTCGTCGTGTTGAACAACTCCTGTCTCGGAAACGTCAGGGACTTCCTGGCCGCGGATCGGAGAATGGCGACGGAGTACTCGCAGCCGGACTTCGCGAAGATCGCGGGGGGCTTCAGCTTGAACAGCTTGCGGGTGGAGAAGCCCGAAGAGCTGGGCAGCGCGCTGGCCAAGGCCCACGAGAGCCGCGAGGCCTGGGTCCTCGACGTGATCGTCGACGATCTCCCTCACTTCAAGCTGATGTCGCAGTAGCCGATCAGCCTGGAAGCGCGGCTCAGCGCCAGTCGGTCACGTCGTCGAGGGGAAACACGGGGCGCGGGATCTTCGTGTAGGGGAGCGTGCGCACGTCCGCGTGCACCGGCCCCGGCGTGTTCATCCACACGAAATGGCCGGCGACGCCGCCGAACCCGGCCACGTGGTGGAACATGCTCTTCGCCACGATCGCGCGGGCGGCAGCGGGATCCAGGCCGGCACTCGAGAAGATTGCGGGGCCGAACTGGGCGCTCGGTAGCTCGCTCAGCACCAGCCGCATCTCGCCCACGCCGAAGACGACTGTGCGCCCGCGATCGAAGACGGTGCCCTCTGCGACACCGGCTCCCATCTCCACGCGGCCATCCTGCTCGACCAGCAGGGTGCCGGTGACCTCGACGGGCGTGAAGAAGTTGGTCGAGATGCCGGCGCCCACCGGGAGCGTGACCTCTTCGCCGATCTGACACCCGGAGAGCCGATCCACCGCCCCCGGGTCGGTGATCGCGATGTAGATGGGAAGATCCGCGCAGCCGCCATCCAGCAGGATTTTCAGCAGCTCGGGCGAATCGCCGGCGGCGCCGGCCCCCACCGCGTCGCCGATGTCGCTGATCACCAGCGGCGCATCCCTCGCCTCGCGCACTTCGCGCAGCAGCTCTGCTTCCGAAAGGCTGAGTGCGCTGGGCTCGTTGCCCGTCCCGCGCATCGCCCAGGCCCTGTCCGACAGCTCGTCGCAGAGCTCGCGCGCCAGGGCGGGATCGTCGTTCGTCACCACCACCTGCGCCCAGCCGAGCTCCGCCACGTCGATGAAGGGGTGCACGGCGAAGTTCGAGCAGGCGAGCACGCGCGGGTCCTTCTCCAGCTCGGCGCAGAAGGCGTAGAGATCCTGATAGTCCCCGGGGAGGAGTGTCGTCTGCGAGTTCCCCGGTGCGATGCTCGGCAGCTTGCGCCAGGCCAGTGTGGGTCGCGTAGTGCCGTCCGCCGCATCCAGCAGCAGCCGGGCGGCGCGCTGACCGGTCTCGCGCATGTCGGTGTGCGGGTTGTTGTGGTAGCCGACCAGTGCCGTGGCGTGCGTCGCCATGCGCTCCGTGATGTTCCCGTGCAGGTCCAGCGTGGCCACGACGGGAACCTGGCTCCCGACGACGGAGCGGATCCCTTCCAGCAGCTCACCCTCGGGGTCGTCGCAGCCGTCTGCGACCATCGAGCCGTGGAGCGCGATGAAGACGCCGTCCACCGGCATCGCCGCGCGGACGCCTTCGACGATGCCATCGCGCAGCTCTTCGTAGACCCCGCGCTCGACGGGTCCGCTGGGCCAGGCCGAGCCCACGCGCGTCCCCACCAGCTCGATGTCGTCGCGTTCGGAGCAGACGTCGAGAAGGCCGCGAAGCTCCGATCCATCCGGCACCTTCTCGAGCACGGCCTCGCCCGCGCGCCACGCCAGCGCCTCGAAGGCGCGCCGGCCGGTCGGCAACTGCGAAAAGGACGCCGATTCCTGCCACATCATGCCCGCTGCGATCTTCATGGCGTCAGTCTAGCCTGCATTCAGCCGGCGATCAGCAGCTCAGTTCCACTGCGAGACCCTGCCGTTTCGAAACACGACCGGGCGGTTGACGAAGCGGTTGATCCAATAGACCCACTGATCGGCCTCGAGGGACGGCGTCCGTGGCCCGGCGGATACCCGTATGCCATCAGAACGGCGTCCTTGCTCATGCCCATCGCGATCTCGCCCGCCTTGATGTTCCTCTTCTCCTTGGCGGAGAACTCCGCGTAGGCCCCGCCCTTTCCCAGCGGGTTCTTCGTCGAGAAGTAGCGCTGGAAATAGGCCCACAAATCGATCTCATCGCTGCTGTGCTTCTTCACGAATTCGATCTGAAATTGCTGACCGCTCCCATCGCTGAACTTGATCTTCTTGCCCTTGACCTCGCCGACCGTCACCTTGGTTCCGACCGGAAGCATGGTTCCGCGGTGGTAGTTGGTGGAGAGGATCTTCTTCGGATTCTCGTACCAGAGGTTGGCTGCCGTATAGAAGCTCTTGCCGGAGACGTCCTCCTGTGAACGCACCTGGGGAGCCCAGAATGACGAAGCCAGGAGGAGCGCGACGACGATGCTGATGATTCTCGATCCCGTGCTCATGACAGTCCTATCTTCCTCCGAAGTCGTTGTGTTGCTAGCGTAAGGCATCGCGAAAAAGGCCGCGGAGAGGGTACCAGAAGGGCCAGGAGAGCTGCCCGGGGGGGACTCGATAGAGAACCCAGGGCGCCTTAGGCGGAAAAGGGAGAACGCAATGGCTGAGATCATGACGGTCCTGGGGCCGATCGCACCCGAGGAACTCGGATTCACATCGATGCACGAGCACGTCCTCTACGACGGCCAGTGCTTTCGCCGCCGGTTCGGGAACCTGATTCCGTCGGATGCTCCCGTGAAGGTGGACGAGCCGGTCACGCTGGACAACCTGGGAAAGCTGAAGCACGGCTTCATCATGAGCGACGATGCCATCGTCATGAAGGACGTCGAGCTGCTTGCGGCGGAGCTGGCGGACTTCAAGTCCGAGGGTGGATCGGCCGTCGTCGACATGAGCACGCCCGGGATGCGCGTGGATCCCCTGCTGACCCGGGCGGTGTCCGAGGGGAGCGGCGTGCACATCGTCATCACGACCGGCTTCTACTCGCGCGACTCCTGGCCGGAGAGCTTCCTCGAGATGGGTCTGGCCGAGATGGAGGCGCACATGATGCAGGAGGTCGAGAAGGGCCTCGAGGGCACCGACGTAAGACCCGGGCACGTGAAGGTAGCGATCGAGGAGGACTTCTCGGAGCCGGAGGTCAACGCGCTGCGGGCCGGCGCGCGCGTCGCCAGGAGGACCGGCTTCTCGATGACGGTCCACCAGGGCATGCTTCTCGGGCCGGAGGCCGGCCCCAAGATCGCGGACCTCCTCGCGGAGGAGGGGATCGAGTTCGACCGCGTGGTGATCGCGCACAACGACGGCAACTTCGTCGAGAGCGATCTCCGCAAGCTGATCGCGGACCCGGACTCGTGGGCGCTCCAGCTGGAGACGGCCAAAGCACTCCTCGAGCGCGGGCTCAACCTGTCGATCGACTGCTTCGGCCACTACTGGGACGCCGAGGTCCTCGGGGTGGCCGCCACACCCGACTGGCAGCGGATGGCCGGCCTGGTGAAGCTGATCCAGGGCGGCTACGCCCGCCAGCTGGTGGTGGGAACCGACACCTTCGTCAAGATCCTGCTGCGGCGTTTCGGAGGAGACGGCTACTGCCGCCTGACCAGCTTCGTGGCTCCGTCCCTCGCGTCCGCCGGCGTCTCGCAAGAGGAGATCCAGCAGATCACCGTCGACAATCCGAAGCGGATCCTGGCCTACTGAGGCGGCTCGAATCAGAGATCCAGAACCGTCAGCTCCAGCGGCGTGGTGGTGAGCATCTCACCACCCGACGCCGTCACGCGCACCGGGCACTCCAGCCGCATGCCCCCGACGCCGGGCACGTTCATGACGATCGCGGCCACCTCGACCACGTCCTCCTGGAGCACCAGGTCGCGGACCTCATCGGAATCGATGATCGGGGGGTGCCACTCGTGCCCCACCACCCCGAGACCGTGCCCGAAGCCCGGCAGCGTGTAGCGGCGGTACTCCGACCGCTCCAACTCGTCGCTGACTCTCTTGAAGACGTCCCCGATGGTCGAGCCGGCCTTGAGGGAGGCCACCAGCGTCTCACAGGCAGCGAGGTAGGCATCTGCCAGCTTCTCCTGCTCCGAAGAGGGCTTGCCGAGGATATAGTTGTGAGAGAGGTCCGAGTAGTACTGCTTGTAGGTGGGGTGCATGTCCACCAGCAGGCTCTCCCCCCGCTGCACGATCTTGTCCGTCGGCGGCGTGCATCCGCCCACCGCGTACCAGCTGCGGGGACCCGAGGCGATCTCGCTGGATCCGGTGACGGGCCAGTGGAACTCGCTCCCCCGCCTGCGCATCTCGAGCTCGCCGATTCCCGCGATCTCGAGCTCGTTGATCCCCACGTACAGGGACTCGCAGATCTTCTCCTGGGCGGCATCGGCGATCGCCGCCGCCTGGCGCATCAGCTTGATCTCGGCGGGCTCCTTGATGAAGGTCACCTCGTCCATCAGATCGAGGACGTTCACGAAGCGCGCGTCGGGAAGCTCCTCCTTCAGGTACTCGTACTCGGTGGCGAAGAGATAGCCCGCGATCATGCGAGGCGAATGACCCAGCTCGACACCGATCGTGGCTCGCTCGAGTCCGAGCTCCCGAATCTTGCGGACGGTCACCTCCCAAAGCTCCGCACCCGAAAGCGGCGCGCAGGGCACCACGTTCTCCATCCAGGAGTCGTCCTTGACGCGCTCGGCGTCCATCAGCAGCGTGTGCAGGGAGAGGTAGCCCTCCTGGGATGCCAGCAGCACGCTCCGCCAGGGGACGAAGGCTCCCGCGATGAAGTTGACGCTCTTGCCGCGGGTGGCCAGAAAGACGTCGATGCCCCTGGCTTTCATGGCTTCGCGCATCCTCGCGACGCGGCCGGGGTAGTCGATGTGGATATCCATCAGCGTTCTCCTCTGCGGTGGTGCGCTCGCTGCAGCCCGGGGAAGGCGCGGAACGATCGGGGGCGGAAGGATACCCGTCAGGTCCCGATTCCGCACGACACCAGCGAGAGGTGGGGCTCGGCTCGTCGACCTCAAGTCACCCGACGCGTGAGCCTCGCCCACATCACTCGGAGCAACTCGAGCAGTGCGAAACCTCCGTACGCCCAGGCCACCAGGATCCCGAACGCCTTCCAGTCCATCCGCACTCCGGTGGGGTTGTAGTCCTCGATCAGATCGCCGACCTGGACCAGCGGGCGCAGCAGCACGTAGCGCCAGTTCTCCCGATGCTGGAAGGGATACGGTGCGCCGGGGCCCACGACCAGAGAAGTCCGCTTCGCCCGCAGCTCTTCGAAGATGGCCTCCTCGCTGAACTCCGGAACGCCGAGGAGCGTCCAGCCCCGAACGGGCTCCTTCTCCGGCTGGTGCAATCCCGTGCCCGCGATCATCCCCATGCTGGTCTCGCCGCAGAACTGCTGTGAGTCCCAGTCGAACCCGGTCTCGTCGGCGACCTCGATGTAGTCGGCTCCCCAGTCGAGGAACTGCTGGCGGGTGGGGTGGTCGGTCATGAAGCTGAGCGAGTAGGGAATGTGGTCGACCACGAAGATCCCCCCGATCGAGTGCACCGCGGCGATCAGGGACTGGATCTCCTCGTCGGTGGGATACTTCCCGTAGTCGACGATCACCTCCTCGTAGCCCTCCGCATCGGGGGGCAGGAGGATGTTGAAGTGGCCCCGATTGGTCCCGTACTCGATCCCGAGGATGACCTTGATCCGATCGTCGTACTTCGCGCGGGCGATCGCCCGGGCCTCCCGCGCCGCCTCCCAGTTGAGCTTGTCGGAAATCACGCAGGCGTCGAAGCCCATCGCGATGTGCCACTGGAGGTTCTGCTCCGGAGTGAGCGAGCCCGCGAAGTACCGGTTGGTGTGGCTGTGCTGGTCGAACAGCACGTTCACGCCCGGGACGGGGTCGTAATCCGGGACGAACCGGAAGTCGTCCCAATCCCCGTCCCTGTAGTCGTACTGATCCGGCCCATACATGAACGAGTAGACGCCCAGCCCGAGAATGAGCCAGAAGAAGAGCGAAAACAGAAGCAGACGCTTGACCATGCCCATCATCGAGCAGCTAGCGGCTCTTCCCACGGATCGTCTCGATCAGTCGGAGCCAGTCTCTCTCGAAGATGTCATACGCATCCGCCCGCTCGATCGGCGTAGCGCCGATCTCGCGCCCGAAGACCATGCTGCGCGGCTCTTCGCGCGAGAACTGCGGCCAATCCGGCAACTCTTCCCGGTTCGGATCGCCGGCCCTGGCGAACTGCGTCCAGAAGTCCCCCATGGTCTGCCTGATCACCAGGTCCTGTTCGTCGGCGGGAAACAGGGGGACGCTCTTGTCGAAAACGAAAACGATCTCCGCAGCGTGGAACGCGCCCACGGTCTGCTTGGGCGAGGGAGGCACGCGGGTGAAGAAGTAGAGGTAGGTCGGCTGCCCGATGTCCGTCGCCCTCCTGGCGTAGAGCCGCGCGGTGGTGCCGAACCGGCTGTCTCCGTAAACCCTCGAGGCGGCATCGAACACGTCGTCATCATCGTTCGCGGGATAGAGCTCGATTGCCCGCGCGGCGTCCGTCCCGAGCGACTCACGCAGGTACTGCTCGTACTCCTCGGCGGTCGTCGGGCCGGGTAGCCTGCCGTACAGCGCTGCGTTGCCCGAGGAGTAGAGAAGGGAGCCCTCGTCGGCGTTGCTCCCCACCACCAGGGGAACCCGCGCCTGATCTCCAGCGAGGAAGGCCTCGAGAACGCTCTTGGGCAGGACGAAGCCGTCGACGATCGGGTAGTGGTACTTGTCGAATTCGGAGAACTCCCCGGCTCTCGCCAGCAGCTCCTTCGCGGACATCGCCCGGAGCCCGCCGAGAGGATCCTGCTCGTCTCCGGTCACCTGCTTTGCGAAGGACTCGCCGGCTGCTTCCGCGCTTTCGAAGTGCATCACGGCACGCCGGAGATGAACCATCAGCTCGCCCGTCGATGGACTCTGCATGATGGCCCGGTGAAAGAGCCCGCGCGCGAGCGGAGAGGTCATCATGTGCGCGACCGACTCGCCCCCGGCCGACTCGCCGAAGATCGTCACGTTGTCGGGGTCGCCTCCGAAGCCGCTGATGTGATCGCGAACCCAACGGAGAACCGCGATCTGATCGAGTGTCCCGTAGTTCCCGGAGACCGCGTGCTCCGATTCCGCGCTCAACCCGGGGTGGGCGAGATTTCCCATCAGGCCAAGCCGGTAGTTGAACGTCACCAGCACCACGCCTCGGAGCGTCAGGGGATTGCTCTGGTAGAAGTCGGTGGAACCGCTTCCCCGCTGATGACCTCCGCCGTGGATCCAGACCATGACCGGCTGCTCGTCCGGCCCTTCGAGATTCGAGGTCCGCACGTTCAGGTAGAGGCAGTCCTCGCTCTCGGTCTCTCCGGCCGAGAGGCCCACCGCGAGCTTGAACAGCGTCCTGCGGAACCACCCCATGCCCTGCCCGTCGACCAGACGTCCGAAGAAGTCCCGATCGTCGTGGGCGGTCTGATGGCAGATCGACCCGAATCGCGTGGCGTCCCGAACGCCTTCCCAGGGATTCACCGGCTGGGGCGCCTTCCAGCGCAGCTCACCGACCGGCGGAGCGGCAAACGGGATCCCCTTGAAGACGGCCACCCGGCCGTCTTCCTCCAACGAGCCCCGGATCTCGCCTCCTTCGACCGCTACGACCGGCGCCGGCTCGGCCCCGGCACCTCCGCCAGGAAGCCAACTGAGACAAAATGCAAAGAGAACGATCGCGACGCGCAAGATTCCCCTCCTCAATCGCTGGTTGCGCTCATCCCGCCGACGGCTCCGCTTCGGAAGCAAGCTCGACCAGACTGGTGAAGTGGCCCTGCTGCAGGAGCTCGCCGAGGAAGGACAGCTCGTACGCGTTCTCGGGCTGCTCTCGCACCATTCGATCGAGAGCTCGAGCGTCTTCTCCGACCAGGATTCGCCACTGCTCTTCGCGAACCCCATCCAGGATGATCGTCGCCGCCTCGGCAGCGGTGGTGGGAGCCTGATCGCGGAAGTCCACCATGCGCTGCCGGACGAACTCCCTGAGCTGCTCGTCGCTGACGCCATCCGTGGGGATGCCGTGACGCGCCAGCCTTTCGCGTATCTCCGCCAGCTCATCGGAGGGCATGTTCTCCGCGCTCGGCTTGCCGAGGACCGCCCGAGAATTGAATGCCGATCGCGGTCCCGATGTGGCCGGGCATCACCACGGCCGCCTTCACGTGCGGCGCGTAGCTGCGCAGATCGTTCAGCAGCGCTTCGGTGAATCCCTTGACCGCGAACTTGGCCGTGCTGTAGGCCGTGTGGGGAGTCGCGGGGCCGAGCGTCGCCCAGAAGCCGTTCACGCTGCTGATGTTGACGAGGTATCCACCCGTGCTGGCGACCAGCAGCGGCAGGAACGCCCGGGTACAGTAGTAGACGCCAGACCAGCAGACGCCGAAGGTCTTGTCCCAGTCGGCGCGATCGTCGAGCAGAAAGCTTCCGCCCCCGCCGATGCCCGCGTTGTTGAACAGGAGGTGGATGTGGTCGCTGCCGTGCTCGCTCGAGACGGCATCTCGAAACGCGATGACCTGGCCCTCGTCCGAGACATCGCACTCGTGGCTGCTGATGCGGGTCCCGCCGGGGGCGCGTTCCTCGCACGCCTGCTTCGTCTCCGCCAGGTTCTCGAGCAGGACGTCGCAGATCGCCAGATGACAGCCCTCGGAAGCCAGCTGGAGCGCGAGCTCCCGGCCGATGCCACTCCCGGTTCCGGTGATCACGGCGAGCTTGTCGCGAAAATCCCTCACTGCGGCCTCCCTGTTGCTGATACCCTGGACTGAATCCCCGAGTGTTGACGGAATCGGCGAATGATGCTGAATTCGCGTCAGGATTGGAAGGGCTCATGCCGGAAGACACTTCGGAGCGCAGCGAGATTCGAAGGGCGCTCGACTCGCTCTCAGCCGAGCAGATGCAGCGCTCGAGCCGGGTCAAGTGGCGGCTCTTCGGCGGGGAGGTGCTGCCGGCCTGGGTGGCCGACATGGACTTCCCGGTGGCGCCACCGATTCAGCGGGCGATCCGCGAACTCGTCGATCGGAACGACTTCGGCTATCACTTCGTTCCCCTCTCGCCCCATCTGCGAAGCGCCCTGGTTTCGCGGATGGCCGAGCGCTTCTCGTGGCAGATCGATCCGCAGCGAATCGTCCCGTTCGTCACCGTGGTGCAGGCGCTCGACGTCTGCGTGCTCCTCCACAGCCGCCCCGGCGAGGGCGTACTGCTGCAGACACCGATCTACCCCCCCTTCCTGGCGGCCGTCGAGCGCAGCGGCCGGCGGCTGGTCGAGAGCAGCCTGGTGCAGGGCACGGACCGTTACGAGATCGACTTCGACCATCTTCGCGCCGCGCTCGATCCCGGGACCCGAATGCTCCTGCTCTGCAATCCGCACAATCCCACCGGCCGCGTCTTCGAACGCGAAGAGCTCATGGCTCTCGGCGAGATCGCGCTGGAGCGCGATATCATCGTGGTCTCCGACGAGATCCACGCCGACCTCGCCTTTCCCCCACACCGACACATTCCCTTTGCCACCCTCGGCCCCGAGCTCGCCGAGAGGACGATCACGGTCACGTCAGCGACGAAGTCGTTCAACCTGGCCGGGCTGCCCTGTGCCTTCGCCATATGCGGAAGCGACCGGATGCAGCAGCCGTTTCGCAAGCTGCCGCCGCACGCTCTCGGTCAGCCGGGGATTCTCGACGACGCGGCGACCTACACCGCATGGACGGAGGGTCAGCCCTGGCTCGAGGAGGTCGTCGCCTACCTGCTCGAGAATCGCGCCCTGATGCTGGACTTCTTCGCGCGCCGCCTGCCCGGCCTCCACGTCTTCCCTCCCGAAGCCACCTACATGGCCTGGCTCGACTGCCGTGAGCTCCGGCTTCCCGCGGATCCGTTCGACTTCTTTCTCCAGCAAGCGCGCGTTGGCCTCACCGGGGGCCGTGAGTTCGGCGCGCCGGGAAAGGGGTTCGCGAGGATCAACTTCGCGACGTCGAAGGCCATCCTGCGAGAGATCCTGGAGCGCATGGCGGTGGCCGTGGAGAAGCACGCGACGCAGGTCTGACGATCGACGCTGGCATGGAGACGAGCGCGCGGGTCAGCCGGCCCTGTGCCAGACCAGCATCCGATTGTTCGCGGGCATCTCGTGGTCGTTCGCGAGAGTCATCCCGGCTCGCCGAGCCAGCTCGTCCACCGCTTCGAAATCCCGGATGCCGCTCGACGGATCGCGTGCCCGGAGCCAGCGGTCGAAGCGGGCGTTGCTCTCGCTGGTGAAGGCGCCGCCGTAGTTGAACGCACCGTACAGGCAGAACACACCACCCGTCTGCAGCGCCTTGCCGACACCCGAGAACAGGCACTCGACCTCCGGCCACGACATCCAGTGCGCGGTATTGGAGCTGAATACGGCGTCGTAGCGCTCGGTGGGCCAGTCATCCTTGCAGACGTCGAGCGTCAGCGGCGGCAACACATTGGCCAGCCCCGCGTCTGCGAGCCAGGCCCGGATGCCCGCGTGGGCCTCCGCCACGTCGCTGGTCTGCCAGAGGAGTGCCGGGAACTCCGGCGCGAGGTAGACGGCGTGCTGGCCGGTGCCGCTGCCGATCTCCAGCAGCCGCGTCTTGCCCGCCAGCTCGACACGCAGCACTTCCAGAATCGGCGCCCGGTTCTTCTCACAGGCTTCGGCGAAGGGTTTCACGACCCGGCGCCCGCACCAGCGCGCGCCAGGCGCTCGACCGTCGCGACGATCTCCTCGGTGCCGGCGGTGGGCCCGAACGCGGCTGCGACACCCTTGGCGCGGATCGCCCGGGCGTCCTCGGCGGTGACGACCGACCCGCCGACCACGATCGGCGTATCCATGCCCTGCTCGCGAAGAAGCTCCAGTAGCTGGTCGAGGTAGTGCAGGTACTCCCAGGAGTGGCAGCTCAGGCCGATCACGTCTACTGCCTCCTCGACGGCCGCCTTCACGATGTCGACCGGGAGGTTGAAGCGCCCCAGGTAGAGCACCTCCATTCCCGCGTCGCGAAGAGCGCGAGCCACGGCGGTGGCACCCACCTCGTGCTGATCCAGGCCGAGGATTCCGATCAAGACGCGGATCCGCTCCATGACGAGCCCCTCCTCATCCGATTCGAATGGGAGGGTCGACCGCCCCAAAGGGATCGGCCGAACCTCCGTAGGCCATTCGCAGAACAGCGGACATCTCGCCCATGGTGGCACCGGCCTCCGTGGCCTCTACGATGGGCGGCATCACGTTCCCGCCGCGATCCGCGCGCAGGCGTGGAGCGCCTCGAGACTCTCCCTGACCTGTCCAGCATCACGCCGGTCGCGGTACTCCCGAATCCACGCGACCCGCTCCCGGCACGGCTCGATCTTCTCCTGCGCCACGTCGCGGAGGAGCCGATCCTCCTCGTCCGGTATCGCGTGTGTGTTCATTCCCACCTTGCGGAGGGTGCCGTCGGCGAGCTCCCGCACGTGGCGCTCCATCGCGTCCTGGAAGAGCCGCCGGAACCAGCCGCTTTGGCAGAGCTCGGACGGCTCGCCTGCCGCCTCGATGCGAAGCACCTCCGCCCGGATCCGCCGCTCCATCTCGTCCGTGAGCGACTCGACGTAGTAGGAGCCGCCCAGGGGATCGGCGACCCGCGTCACCCCGCTCTCGAGCTGGACGACCTGCTGCGTACGCAGCCCCACCAGGTGCGCTTCCGGGCTGGGGATCCGGTAGCCCTCGTCGAAGGTGGAGACCTCGATGGCCTGGGCGCCGGCGAGGGCGAGAGCGAGAGCCTGGGTGGCGCCGCGCACGACGTTGTTCACGGGCTGCTGTGCGGTCAACGACAGGCCCGAGGTGTGGGCGGCGATGTTCACCGCCAGCGAGCGCGGATCCCGCGCGCCGAACTCCTCGCCCATCATCCGCGAGAAGAGCCGCCGGGTGGCCCGGATCTTGGCGATCTCCTCGAAGAAGTCCATCCGGCAGTTCACCAGGATGGCGATGCGCGGGGCGAAGCGGTCGATTTCGATGCCCCGCTTCAGAAGCTCGCGCGCGATGCCGCGGATCTCGACGAAGCCGAGCGCCATCTCCTCCACCGCGTCGAGCCCGCCATCACTGATGAAGTAGGTGTCCTCGAGGAACGAGTGGAACTTCGGCATCTCCTCGCAGCAAAAGGCGATCGAGTCGACGGCGAGCCGCAGCCGGAGCTCGAAAGGCATGTGGACGGAGTAGCCGGTGTCTTCGCAGTAGTAGGGGGCCTGAATGACGGACCCGCGCAGGACCGCCGGAGAGATGCCGCGCTCCCGGGCCACGCAGTGGAGGCCAGCCAGGGCAAAGGCCGGCTGGAGCGAGTGCGACAGCGTGATCCGATCGAGCGGCAGGTCGCGATAGAGCTCGCGATAGTCGTCGAGACAGCAGATCGAGACACCCTGGGTGCCGACCGCGTGCTCGGCGAAGGGGTGGTCCGGGTCGAGGCAGGCCATGGTCGGGGTGTCGCCGATCACGTCGAGGCCCGTCTGTCCCTTCGAGAGCAGGTACTTGAACTGGGCGTTGGAGCGGGCGGCATCGCCCTCACCCGAGAGCTCGCGCTGGATCCACCCTCCCCTTTCTTCCGGGTGCGCCCAGGTGCCGCGCGTGTACGGGTACGCGCCGGGATCGCCGAGCTTCTCGTGGGGCTCGAAGCCGTCGAGATCCTCGGGACCGTAGACCGGCTTCAGGGGGATCCGTGACTGGGTCCATCGCTCCGTCTTCAAAGCGACCTCCATTCGGTATCCGTCGGGTCGTCGTTTCGCAACCCAGAGCCGGGCGCAGCAGCGTAGGTCTGCGCCGCCTGCCCGCGAGCTGTGTGGTGGACATGCTAGCCTGCATTTCCCGCCGGTTCCGGGGCTCGAACCGCCCCGATCCGGGCCATCCGAGGAGGAAGACATTGAGCAGCGCCCGCCGTCCCGGTGAGTCACCGCGCCAGCTCTGCGCCGACGACTACGCGCGCGCGGAGCAGTTCCTCCCCTGGCACGTGAACCCCCGCGTGCGAAACGTCCAGGTGCGGCCAAACTGGATCGGAGACGGTGATCGCTTCTGGTACGATCGTCAGACGCGGGACGGAACCGAATTCGTGCTGGTCGATCCCGGCACCGGCGAGTGCGGTCCGCTCCCGGAAGGGAGCGATCCCCGGAAGCTCGAGAAGACCGGAGAGGCGGGACCGGAGGGAGATCGTCTGGCGGCGATCCTCACTCACGGCCTGATCTCGCCGGACGGCCGCTGGGCCGTGTCCAGCCGCGATTCGAACCTGATGCTGCGAGACATGGAGTCCGGCGAGGAGCGGGCGCTCACCGAGGACGGCGAGTTCACCTACGCCTACGGAAAGTCGCCGGACTCGAATACATTCGCTGTCACGGCGCGGGTGGCGGGCATCCCGCTTCCGCCGATGGCGATCTGGTCACCCGACTCGCGGAAACTTCTCACCTCGCGCCTCGACGAGCGGCGCGTGAAGGAACTCCACCTGCTTCAATCCGCGCCGCCCGGCGGTAGCGCGCGCCCCATCCTCCACACCTACCGCTACGCGATGGCCGCCGACGAGCAGATTCCCCACGCCGAGCTGCTGATCTTCGACGTCGAGACCGGGCGGCGTGTGGGTGCCGACTGGCCTCCGATTCCCGCACCACTTCTCTCCCCCGTCGAGCTGCAGCACGCCTGGTGGAGCGCGGACGGCTCCCACGCCTACTTCATCGACCTCGGCCGGGGCTGCCAGGACTGCCGTCTCTGCGAGCTGGACGTCGAGACGGGCGCCGCTCGACTCATTCTCGAAGAGCACAGCGACACCTACCTGGAGCTGAACCCCGCCACCTGGGAACAGCCCAACGTCCGCACCCTCGGAGACGGAGAAGAGGTCATCTGGTTCTCCGAGCGCGACGGCTGGGGGCACCTCTACCTCTACGATGGCCGGACGGGAGCGCTCGAGAACCGGATCACCTCGGGCGAGTGGCTGGTGCGCGACATCGTTCACGTCGACGAGGAGAGAGGAAGGGTCTACTTCACCGCGTGCGGCCGCGAGCCGGGGCGCGACCCCTGCTACCGGCACCTCTACGGCGTCAACCTGGACGGGTCCGACCTGACCCTGCTCACTCCGGAGGACGCGGATCATCAGGTCACGGCTCCCCCCGCCAGCGAGATCGTGGCCCTGGCCCAGATGGCACTGCTCGGCGGCACGCCCTCGGTCGCCGGCTTCTCGCCCTCCGGCCGCTACTTCGTGGACACCTGGTCGCGAATGGACACGGCGCCGGTCTCGGCGCTCCGCTCTGCCGACGGGGCCTTGGTCCGCGAGCTGGAGACGGCCGACGTCAGCGACGTCCTCGAAGCCGGCTGGCGCTGGCCGGAGCCCTTCCAGGTGAAGGCCCGTGACGGCGAGACCGACCTGTACGGCGCACTCTACCGGCCCTCGCACTTCGACCCCGAGCAACACTACCCGGTGATCGACATGATCTACCCGGGACCCCAGATCATCCGCACACCGAAGCGCTCTTTTCCCACCGAGCCGGTCGAAACCATCAACTACACGCTGCCCCAGGTGCTGGCCGAGCTCGGCTTCGTCGTCGTGACACTCGACGGAATGAGCACGCCCTTCCGTTCCAAGGCCTTCCACGACTTCGCATACGGCCGGATGGAGGATGCCGGTGGCCTGGAAGACCACCTCGCCGGGCTCCGGCAGCTGGCACAGCGCCATCCCTACATGGACCTCGATCGCGTGGGCATCACCGGTCATTCGGGGGGCGGCTTCGCCTCGACCCGGGCGATCCTGGCCTTCCCGGACTTCTACAAGGTGGCGGTCTCCTCGGCGGGCAACCACGACCAGCTGGGGTACCAGTCGTACTGGGGAGAGAAGTACCAGGGTCTGCCAGCCGGAGCGGACGACGTCGGAGACGTCTACGGGGCGCAGATCAACGCCCGGCTGGCGGAGAATCTGAAGGGAAAGCTCCTGCTGATCACGGGGGACATGGACGACAACGTCCATCCGGCCCTGACCCTCCAGGTGGCGAACGCGCTCATCGCTGCGAACAAGGACTTCGACCTGCTGGTGCTGCCCAACCGGAACCACCAGACGAGCTTCCGCGATCCCTACGTGCTGCGGAGGCTGTGGGACTACTTCGTGCGCCACCTGCTGGGTGCCGAGCCGCCGGCGGGCTATTGGATCCGCGGGCCGGAAGAAGTCTCGGCTGCCCAGGGGTCGGAGGAGGATTGACATGACCGGGTCGCTTTGCAGCGCGGACGAGCTCCGCGCCATATCGTCCCCCTTTCGCGATTTTGGCAGCGGAGTCCAGTTTCTTGCCTCCAGAAAACCCGGGACACGGCAGAGTCTCCGGGAAGGCCGGTACGGTTCATTTTGCTATTAGCTTGGTTGAAGCTGGTGCAGCGCTGCGAGGCTGGCCGGCGGAGAACAGATCGCCATGATACCCGTGACCTACTACCCGATAGGCAACCAGCGGCAGTTCGCGTTGAACCGGGAGCGCATGAAAGGAAAGCCATACGCCAAGTACTTCAACGGGGAGCTGTGGCTCCACGACGACGTCCTGCCCGCCATTCGAGAACCGATGCCCATCCCGGAAGCCCTGAATCTCACACCGAACGCCTTGAACACGCTGCTCGAACCGGGCTATCACCAGGTGGAGAACGGCTTCTGCGAGCTTCCCGACGGAACCGCCTATACCGCCAGTCTGGTTCCCTTTCCCGGTTGCAGCGGGGAGATGTTCCAGTGGTGGTTCTGGTGGCACTCGGTGGAGCCGGCTCGCTACACACTTTGGTACCCGTACAGCCACATCTCGGCGAATCCCGCGGATCGCGATGTCCTCACCGCCCCGGGACTCACCCACGAGCAGCGCTACATCGGCAACACGCACAGAGTAACGGAGTGCATCGGCTCGCGCCTGGTGACGATCTCGATCAGGTTCGTCGATCCCGCCGAGCTGGGCCTCGACACGTCGCGCTTTGCCGCGGCCGAGATTGTCGGCCATGCCTGCGCCGAGGTGAGCCTGCTGCGCCCCGACGTGCCGCTGACGACCATGGTCCACCTCGCCCGCCGGACCGAGAACGGCATGGAGCTGCGCAGTCGCTACTGGACCGGCCACCGGATGCGGCTGAACCTGCTCGGTCGATCGCTGTCGCTTCCCCTGGATGGACTGCTGTCGAGCCTCGGTCTCAAGCGTCGACTCATCGGCCTGCCCGTCGCCTACGACCAGCTGCTCCACGACCAGATCGAGTGGACGCACCTGTCTTCATTTCTCGCCGATATCTACCGGGAGTTCGGGCAGTAGGATGGCGCCTCAGTTGCTGCCGGCGCCTTCGCGGCGGGGCAGGGGCAGCTCGGGGTAGCTCCCGACCTCACTAGGCGCGGCCGCCGTGCTCTCGACGAAGTCGGTCAGGACCTCAGCAAATCTGGCCGGTTCCTCCACGTGGAGGAAGTGCCCGGCCCCTGCGAAGATCTCGAGGCGGCTTCCCGGTATCGCCTCGTGGGCGGCATGCGCGTGGGCCACGGGTATGATCGGGTCCTGGTCGCCCCACATGATGAGCGTGGGGACGCCGGCCGCCAGGTAGAGCCGGTCGCGCGCACTGACCGACTGACCGCCGGGATCGATGACGGCACGAAGCGTCCGCACGAACGCCGGGCGGTTCTCGGGCTCGGCCAGCGACGCATAGGCGCGCCACATCTCGGCGACGTGGGGCGCCCGCCATCCCCGGGCGTGCAGAAAGCGGCTCAGGTCGTTGCCGTAGTCGCGGACGAACGCGGGGCAGAGCAACGGCATCAGATACTCGGCACCGGGCAGCGTGAACAGACGGACGAGCCAGCTCACCTCGCGACCGAGGCCGCCCGCCCCGGCCAGTACCAGGCGCTCGGCCATCCCGGGGTGCTGATAGGCGAGCTGCATGGCTACCCCGCCGCCCAGCGACTGTCCGACGATGGTGGCGCGATCGATCCCGAGCGCGCTCAGCAGATCCCGCAGCCCGCTGGCATGGGCGCCGAGCGAGTAGTCGCCCAGCGGTTTCGCCGACTCACCGTGCCCGAGCAGGTCGGGGGCGATGACGGTGAAGCTGCGGGCGAGCAGGGGCATGACCTCCTTCCACGTCCGCGAGCTCCCGGCCATGCCATGGATGAGCAGCATCACCGGGCCGTCGCCGGCCAGCCGATAGCTGACATCGTGACCGTGGATGCTGACGTGCCGGAGCGGGATCGAATTCGTGAAACGCCGGCGCTTATCCGAGCAGGTCATCGCCGAGCTGCTGGGTCTTCCGGTTGATCTTGCGGACCGTGTCATAGACCGCGCTGACCACCGTGTCCTGCGTCTCGCGCAGATCGCGTGCCGACCGCTCGAGGGCGTCTGCCTTTGCCAGCGCGTCAAACGGTGCGTTCGCGATCGTCCGGTGGATGTTCTGCACCGTCGTCGTGGTGCTGTCGACGGCATCGTGGATCAGCTCTCGGATATCCTTGGTGGTGTTGGGACTGCTCATGGTTGACCTCGCGGTTCAGTTCTTCCTCAGTTTCTCCAGACAGGACGGGCAGATCACGGTCGGGGCGGTCGGGTCGCCTCCGACGGCCGCTGCCGCATCCGTGCCCTTTTCCAGAATGGCGTTGCACTCGGCGCAGACCGCGTTGACGTTGAGCGTGATCTGCTGCCATCCGACGATGGGAGCTGGGCCGGGCTCCGCCGGGCTCGACCCGCGCGTCGGCCTTGCCGCTCCCGGCCTCCTCGCCTCCGGCTCCTCTCCCAACGCCCGGCGCGTGAGGTCGGCCGTGTCGTCGACGACGTCGCCGACCAGACCGAGCGTATTGCGCAGGATGTTGCGGACCAGGTTCGAGACCGAGACGCCGAGATCTCGGGCCTGGGCCTTGATCTCCTCGTCGAGCGCCTCCGGGATCCGCGTGTGCAGGACACGCTCCTTGCGGTTCGACGCGCGCCCGGACTCGGCGCCACCGCTCGCGTGGCTGCCACGCTTGCCTTTACCACCATTTCCCCTGGGGGGCCCGCTCGATCTTTCGTTCTGCATGCGTCGGAATCCCTCGTTGAGAACAGGAATTGTAATCGCTTGTGATACAAATGTCAAATTTGGTGATACAAAGAGTCTACTGATCCCGAGATCCCTGATTCCCATGGAGTCACGCGGACATCGTGCTCATCGGTGCCGATGAGCCTCCCGGCTAGCGAGTCTTCAGGGGTCCAGGTTTGTAGTACGCCGCACTCGGGAAGAACCGCAGCGTGCGTCGCTCTGGGGACTCTCGGATCACCTCATGATGGCGAGGTGGTGGTCTCAAGATGATCCCGCAAGACAGTCGAGCACGACTTTTCCGTTGGACGCGCGGCTTTCGATCAGCTGATGCGCCTCACACGCCGCCTCCAACGGAAACACGTGCTGGGGAGATTCCAGCGGCTCACTCTCGAGCCAGGTGGTCACGAAGTCAGTGGCTTCCTGGTAGGCGGAAGTACCGACGAAGGGGTAGGTGGAGAACGTCTTGATCGTCTGAGCCTTCTTCTCGATCGGATCGTAGGGATCGATCAATTCCTTGCCCCCGGCGCTGCCGAAGATGACCAGCGTCCCAAAGGGCGCAATGGCGTGCGGATCCGTCTTCAAGGTCGGCCCGCCGACGCTGTTGAAGGAGCAATTGACACCGCTCCCCTCGGTGAGCCGGAGGACCTCCTGCACGTAGTCGGTCTTGGAGAGATTGATGACGTGGTCCGCACCCAGCTCGCGGCAACGGGGCGCCTTTTCGTCCCGGCTGACCAGTGCGATCACGGTGTTGCCGTTCTTCTTGGCCAGGCGCATCAGATGGCTTCCCACGCACCCGCTGGCGGCGTGTAGCAGCACGGTCTCTTCGGGCCGGGGCGTGTGCACGACGCGGCAGGCCAGGTAGGCGGTGCGCAGCCCCGTGAGGTAGACCAGCGAGCTCTCGAACGAAGCACGGTCCGGCAGCTTGAAGGCCATAGCAACCCTGCGGCCGGCGGGAAGAACCAGGGCCGGCGCGACGACGGCGTACTCCGCGTAGGCTCCCCCGATCATGGTCGCCATGACGCGATCGCCGACTTCGAAGTCCGAGACGGCGCTGCCTACCTTGTCCACCACGCCGGCGACCTCGCGCCCCGGACAGTGGGGAAGCGGAACGTTGAGCACATACCGCTGCTCGCGCAGCATCAGGTCGGCGAAGATGATGCCGGCGGTGTGTACCCGGATGCGTAGCTGGTCCAGCGTGGGTTCGGGCACCGGCAGCTGTCGCAGCTGCATGTTCGTTACCGGGCCCCATTCGTCGAGCTGGATTGCCCGCATGGTTCGATCCGTCTGTGCCATGTTTCGTTGTCTCCCCTGGCTTCCAGAATCTGGGGAACTCGGTCATGTTCAGCGAACCGGGCTCCCACACATGCTAATCGAGGTTTCCGGCTCGCGCCCCGAGACGAGAGGACGGTGAGGTTGCCCCGGTTTCGTAGACACACCAGACCGCACGTGGACTTCCCCCGGTAGAGTGGTCTTCTCTGCCTCGACTCGCGACTTGGGCGCGGACTCGAGATAGGCCGGCATTGCGAAGTAGAGCAGCGCGGCGACGATCACCGTTACAGCGAGCAGGCCGAGCGGCAAGGCTCGGAGAGTTCGCAGACTATTCTCCTCAGATCCTGCGGTGCTCGCGCTCGGACGAACCACATCACGAGGTACCGGCTCGCAGAATGCGCTTGCGTGAGGGTCGCTGACCGGCCTCGAAGCTGGGCGAAGAGCCCTGCTCCTTCATCGTCTACAAGGATCCCAGCAGGGTCCCGGAGAAGTACTACGAGCAGCTCGCCCGCCAGAAACCATCCAAGCGCTAGCGCTCGGCGATAGCCAGGGGCAAGGGGCGAGCGCGGACTGCGGTTGACGGATTTGGTCGATTGTACTATTCAAGTCTCGTGATTTTTGGGCGTTCGACCAATTCTTGCAGCCCTCCCGCGCTGGATCCGCTGCCGAAGACCGCCGGGCTCCGCGCCTCCCCTCCGGAGACGACTCGATGAGTACCCGACTGAGCATCCCTCGAGGGAAGACCGCGGGCGGGCGCCACCGCGCGGGGACCGCGGTGATCGAGAAGGGACGCCGGAGCGTCGACGAGATCCTCGATGCCGCCACGGCGCTGCTGGCCGAGGACGGATACGCCGCGCTCTCCACTCGCAGAGTGGCCGCGCGGGCCGGGATGCGGCCGGGCAACCTCCAGTACTACTTCCCGGCGAAGCGCGACATGCTGCGCGCCCTTCTCGAGCGATACCTGGAGCGCAGTCTCGAGCGGCTGGCGGATCGGATGCAGCGGGGAGAACAGACGCCGGAGACACGACTTCGCCAGGCCATCGAAGGCGTCTTCGCGGTACAGGAATCGGCGCCGGACTGCGCGCTCTTTCGGGAGATCTGGGCCCTGGCCTCCCACGATGCCGATGTGGCCGAGGCGATGACGGACTTCTACCGCCAGTATCGCGCGCACGTGGCGGAGGCCCTGCGAAGCGTGAACCCGCGGCTCGGAAAGGCCGCTGCCAAACGGTTGGCGACGGCCATCGTGGCCATGCTCGAAGGCCTCTCGGTCGTCGGACAGCCCGGGGACTTCAGAGACGTGCCGGGGCCCCGCCACGTCTCTGACATGACGCTGCAGCTCGCACGAGGAATGGGAACCGCGCGCACCAGCCGCCGCGCCAGGGTATGAAGGACCGACACAGGACGGGCCACCCTTCCATCGCACAGATGGAAGAGGAAATGCTGTAGGCGGGAGCAGAATGGCATCGGAGGAAACGCGCAGTATCGTCGTGACGGGCGCCTCGACCGGGATTGGCGCGGCCTGCGCCCAGTACCTGGACGAGAAGGGCTTTCGGGTCTTCGCAACGGTTCGCAGGCAGGCGGATGCCGACCGCGTGGCGACGCTGGGAAGCGACCGCCTCGAGCCACTCTTTCTCGACGTCAGGGAAGCCGCGTCGATCGCCGAGGCCGCGCGGAAGGTCGAGACGTCGCTGGAAGGCGGGGGGCTCGCGGGACTCGTCAACAACGCCGGGATCAGCGTCGACATTCCGCTGGAATGCGTCGACCTCGGCCTGCTGCGCCAGCAGCTCGAGGTGAACAGCGTCGCCCCAGTGGCGATAACGCAGGCCTTCCTGCCCCTGCTTCGGCGCGCGCGGGGCCGCGTGGTGAACGTGAGCTCCGTGAACGGCCGCGTGGCCTCGCCCTTCTCGGGCCCCTACTGCATGTCGAAGTTCGCGCTGGAGGCATTCACCGATTGCCTGCGGCAGGAGCTGGCCGCCTGGGGCATGCACGTCTCCTCCGTCCAGCCCGGATTCATCGCTACGGCGATGTTGGAGAAGGTCCGCGAGGCCGACTGGAGCGCCGAGGCTCCGAAGCAGGACCTCGAACTCTACGGAGAGGCCTACCGGGCGTTCAAGGCGTTCGAGAAGCAGAACGTCGAGGGTGCCGTCTCCTGCGACGTGGTGAGTGGGGCCATCTTTCACGCTCTCACCGCCAGACGGCCCCGAACCCGCTACCAGGTCGGAAAGAACGCTCGTCTCTTCGTCGGGCTGGCTCAGCTCTTCCCCGACCGCACGGTGGACTGGATCACGCGCAAGGCGATGGGGCTCGGCTGAGGCAAGCGAGTACACCCGAAAGCAGGAAAGGGAGAAGGACGATCATGTGGATCTTCGAGTACGGCGTTCCGGTCCTCGCGCTGCTGGGCTTCGGTCACGCGGTGTACGAGGTGTTCACCGGCAAGATCGATGCCGAGAAGATGGGCCTCCAGAAGCAGACTCTCGACATGTTCGGGGTGGCCAACCTGTTCATGGTGGTCTGCTGGGCGCTGGTACTCCTCGGACTGTTGTTCGGCGCGGGGTGGCCGAAGCTGCTGGCGACTTTCATCACCGGCATGTTCTTCTTCGACTACCTCGTGGGTCTGGACCTCTACAAGAGAGCCGGCGACGAGATCTTCAAGTACTGGGCCGGTGCGGCAGTGGTCCTTCAGGTCGCCTACTGCATCTGGCTCTGAACCATTGGCCGGGCTCGCTCCCGAGCGCCCCGGAGTAGAGGTCGCAGGACATGGAGAACAGACGAGTCATCATCGTGGGAGCGGGTATCGGAGGCCTCGCAGCGGGCTACTGGCTCGGACAGCGCGGCTACGAGGTGGAGATCCTGGAGGCGTCGGATCGCCCGGGCGGACGCATGCAGACGCTGGAACGCAAGGGCGACAAAGTCGACGTCGGCGCGCAGTTCTACCACTCGGACTACCGCTACGCGTACCAGCTGATGGATGCCGTGGGGCTGACCTCCACGAAGCGGGTCATCACCGGCAAGACACGGTTCCTGCTCGAAGACGGCTCGAGCTTCATCTACGACCATCGAATGCCCTACATGAAGGTCCTGGGCCTGCGGGGCAACCTGAAGCTCTACTGGCTCGTCCTCAGGTACCTCTGGCCGAAGGCGCCGCTTCCCGATGTACCGGATCGCCGAAGACCGCCCCGAGTACGATGACGTCGAGATCAAGGAGCTGTTCAGGGGCAAAGCGGATGGGCCCCTCTGGGACTACGTGGTGAAGACGATGAGCATGGCCGAGAACATGGGCATGCCCGAGTGGATGAGCCTGTACCACTTCCTCCACACGTACCGTCTCACCACCTTCAGCGACTTCATCGCCTTGACGGGCGGGGTAGCATCACTGCCCGAAGCCCTGGCGAAGATCCTGCCGGTCGAGTACGAGGCGCCGGTGCGCCAGCTCGTGGTGGACAAGGGCCGCGTCGCCGGAGTGCAGATGGAAGGAGACGGCTCGGTGAGGAGCGCGGGGCACGTCATCGTGGCCGTGGCCCCCTCGGCAGCAGCCCGGCTGATGCCGGAAGAGCTGGAGAAGCAGCGCGAGTTCTTCGACTCGGTGATCTACTCGCCCTTCCCGATGCCGATCTTCTTTCTCGACCGTCCGCTCAGCAAGGACGTCTGGTCCTACTTCGGTGATCCGAAGGCGAAGAGGACGTTCCAGTTCGCGCTCGACGAGCATGCCAAGGTGCCCGAGATGAGCCCGAGCGGGAAGGCGATCGTGACGGCCTGGTCGGGCCACCCGATGACCCTGGACCTGATGGATCTCCCGGACGACGAGATCATCGAGAAGGCTCGGCAAGACCTCGAGCTGATCCTTCCGGGCTTCTCCGGGTGGATCGAAGACACGGCGATGGTCCGCCACTCCTTCGGCATCGCCCGGTATCCCGTCGGCGCCTATCGCCGTGTCCTGGACTTCCTGGACGAAGCGAAGCGATTGGACGGGGTCTCGTTCGCGAGCGATCTCTTCGGCGGCTGCTACATGGAGGCCGCCATGGGAACCGCCGCGGACGCCGTCCGCAGGGTCTGCGGGTGGGGAGGAACTGCGTAGAGCGGAGGTCGTGTCATGCGCACGACGAGAGACAACTTCTGGCTGGACGCCCCCTACGAGCCGGCCCGGCCTCTCACGGGCCAGCACGAGGCCGACGTCGCCATCATCGGCGGCGGGTTCACGGGCATGGCGTCGGCCTACTTCATCAAGCGCCGCTTTCCGGAGAAGCGCGTCATCGTGCTCGAGAGCGAGTTCGTCGGATTCGGCTCTTCCGGACGCAACTCGGGCATCGGCACCCACCTTCTCGGCCACAACATCCTTCCCATACTGGGATCGAAGGGGGTCGAGCGGACGACCGCCCTCCACCGCCTCTCTGCCGCAGCCCTTTCTCTTCTCGACGAGCTGATCGAGGAGCACGCCATCGATTGCGACCGGGAGCACACGGGCATGCTGGTCGTCGCCGAGACCGATCGGGAGCTCGGATTGCTCGAGAAGAAGATGTCCGCACACGAACGGATCGGCGCCCCGCTGACCTGGGTCGACGCGGGAGAGCTTCGAAGCCGCTTTGGCGCGACGGATGCGAAGTCGGCGGTCCATGCCCCGGACGATCGGATGCTGAATCCGGCGAAGTTCGTACGCGGCATGAAGGCGGTGGTGGAAGAGCTCGGGGTGGAGGTCTACGAACACTCGAAGTGCACACACGTGGAGAGCGGCCAGCCGGTCCTGCTCTGCACCCATTCCGGTGAGGTGCGCGCCGACGACGTCGTGCTGGCGACGAACGCATACCCGAATCCCCTGGCTCTCCAGCACTACAGGGTGCTGCCGTTCTATGTCTACAACATCGTGACCGAGCCACTGACCGACGCCCAGCTGGCTGAGTTCGGCTGGCCAGGGCGAGAGATCGTCTACAACACGAACTACCTGTTCTGGATGATTCGCCCCACCGTCGACAATCGGATCCTCTTCATCGAGAACGACGCGCTCTATTTCCGAGACATCCACCGCGACTACAGTCATCGGCCACGCGAGCACCGGAGCCATCGCAAGACGCTGCTCCGGAACTTCCCCTTCATGAAGGACGTCCGAATCACCCATCAGTGGGGTGGCCGGATCGGGATGACGCTGGACTTCCTCCCCTCCATCGGACGTGCCGGCGGACACGAGAACATCTACTACAGCATGGGGTACAACGGTCACGGTCTGGCGTTTGCGCAGCTCTGCGGGAAGATGATCGCGGCGTTGATGGCAGGCGAGCGCTCCGAGTTGACGGATCACATGCTCGTCGACAGACGCCTCTGGGGGGTACCCTCGCCGTCGCTCTCGTACCTCGGAATCAACAGCTACAAGCTCTACTACCGGCTCTACGACCGGTGGCTCGACTCCGGAGTTTGAACCTGCGGTCGTGGCGTCGGGAGCCTCTTCAGGCCGCCGCGGACTTTCCGTTCGGCTGTGCCGGGCTCGGCAGCGCCTTGCGCGAGCTTCACTCACGGGTTAGAGGAGAGAAGAGCAGAGGAGTGGCCATGCGAACCACGATCTCGAGGATCCGGAGAGGGCTGGCGGCGCTGATCGCGATGGGGATGGCATTCGTCCCGACCGTCGGGGCGGACGAGGCTCCGACCTTTCCCGGGGCCGCGGAGCGGCTGGCGGAGGCGATCCGTTTCCAGACCGTCTCCTGGGAGGAGGAAGGGAGGCTCGACCGCGAGACCTTCCTCGCCTTCCACACCTTCCTGGAGCGCTCCTTTCCGCGCGTCCACGCGTCCCTGCAACGGGAGCTCGTCAACGAGTACAGCCTCCTCTACACCTGGCCGGGAAGCGACCCGGACCTGAACCCGGTCCTGTTCACCGATCACTACGACGTGGTGCCGGTGGCCGAGGGCACGCTGGACCAGTGGGAGCAGCCGCCGTTCGCGGGCGCGATCGCCGACGGATTCGTCTGGGGTCGCGGCGCCATGGACGACAAGTCGGGGGCGCTGGCGCTCTTCGAGGCGGTGGAGGGACTGGTCGCCGAGGGCTTCGCGCCGCGTCGGACCATCTATCTCGCCATCGGCCACGACGAGGAGCTGGGCGGCCGCGAGGGCGCCGCCGCCACCGTCGCCCTCCTGCGCGAGCGCGGCGTCCGACTCGATTTCACTCTCGACGAAGGCGGAGCCGTGGTCAGCAGCGCGGTGCCCGGTCTCGAGCGGCCCGTGGCGTTGATCGGCATCGCGGAGAAGGGCTACGTCACCATCGAGGTCACCGCTCACGCGGCCGGCGGACACAGCAGCATGCCGCCCCACACCACGGCAATCGGCCGCCTCGCCCGGGCCATCCAGAAGATCGAGGAACACCCGATGCCGGCGAGGGTCTCCGGGCCGACGGCCGAGTTCCTCGACGCGGTGGGACCGCAGATGGGTTTTCCGCTCCGAACGCTGGTGGGAAATCGCTGGCTCTTCGGGCCGATCCTGAAGTCCCGCCTCGGCGGGAACCCCGCCACCAACGCGATGATCCGCACCACCACGGCGGTCACCATGATCGAGGGAGGCATCAAGCCGAACGTCCTGCCCGACACGGCCACGGCATCGGTGAACTTCCGGCTGCTGCCCGGCGACACCGGCGAGGACGTGCTCACGCACGTTCGCAAGGCCGTCGACGACGACGAGGTCAGCGTCGAGCTGGTGTACGCGCGCGAGGCTCCCCCCGTCTCCGATGCGGAGTCGGAGGCCTTCGAGATCCTTCGCGCCAGTCTCGCAGAGGTCATGCCCGAGGTGATCGCCGCGCCGTTCCTGTCCCTGGGCGGGACCGACAGCAAGCACTACGTGCACCTCGCCGAGAACAGCTACCGCTTCAACGCCCTCCGGGCGAGCCCCGACGATCTCGCGCGAGCGCACGGCGTGAACGAGCGCGTCGCGGTGGCCAACTACGCCGAATGCATCGCCTTCAACCAGGCCGTGATGCGCCGCGCGGCGCAGTAACCTGCTTCTGGCCCTCGGCTAGGAACCCGACCAGCGCGGCGGCCGCTTCTCCATGAACGCGGACACCGCTTCGCGGTAGTCCGCCTCGGTCATCATGCGCTCGAGCAGCGCGTCGGCATCGCGAACAGCCGCTCCGACGTCGCGGTGCAGGTCGGTGTAGATCTGGCGCTTGGTCTCCCGGAGCGAGCCGGGAGAGACACTGTCAGCCAGCTTGCGGGCGTAGTCGTAGGTGTAGGGCAGCAGCTCTTCGGGCTCGAGCAGCGCGTTCAGGAGTCCGAGCTCCAACGCCTCGTCCGTCAGGAAGATGCGGCTCGAGAGCAGGAGCTCGCTGGCGCGGGTGAGTCCGATCAACCTCGGCAGGAGCCAGGACAGACCGTACTCGGCGGGAAGGTTCAGCTTGCCGTGGGCCGTGGTGAGCTTCGCCCCCTTTGCCGCGAAGCGGAGGTCGGCGTAGCAGGCGATCACCAGCCCGACTCCGGCCGCAGGACCGTTGATCGCTGCGATCACCGGCTTGCTCATCCCGAACTGGAAGGCGAAGTTCGCATCGAACTCCGGCCGCACGCCGTAGCCAGGGCGGGCGAGTTCGTCCGGCGTTCCGGGATCGTAGCCACCGCGCTCCACGTGGCCCTCCAGAGCGGCCGTGTCGGCGCCGGAGCAGAAGCCGCGCCCCGCTCCGGTCACCACGATCACCCGGACGTCGGGGTCGCGCTCCGCCTGCTCGAGAACCCAGCGGTACTCCGTGTGCATGCGACCGGTCCAGGAGTTGAGGCGCTCGGGACGATTCAACGTCAGCGTCGCGATGCCATCCTCGATCTCGTAGCGCGTGACCTTGAGCTCCATGCCGCCCCCAATTCCTCTTCAGCCTCGACGGCCGCCGCCGCGAGCGCGGTGGCATCACGCGCGCTGGTCCGAGTCAGCCCACCGGCAACGCATCGAGCACGAGCCGATCGATGCGCCGCGGCCGGTGGCTCTCCAGGTCCACGTAGGCCCAGGTCGTGCTCGCCGAGAGCAGCGGCGCGCCGTCGGTCGCACGCGTGAATCGCGACTCGCGGATGCAGCGGGCGCCCCGCATGGAAGAGACCCAGGTTTCCTGAGCCACCTCTTCGCCCAGAAAGGCAGGTGCGTGGTAGTCGATCTCCTGCCGATGGACGATCCACCAGGCCCCCAGCTCCCGGTAGGTTCGAGTGTCGAGGCCCACCGAGTTCGAGTGCGCCGTGGCGAGGTCCAGGACCAGTCGCACCCAGACCAGGTTGTTCACGTGGCCCAGCTGGTCGATGTGCTCCGCCTCGACGCGGAGCGTGCTCCGGAAATGCCCGTCCATGATGGGACTGCTCAGCCCTCTTCCGATGTGCGCAGGTCGAGACCGAAGAGACGCCGGTACGCCTGGTAGTAGGCTTCGTCGTCCTCGGCCCGCCCCAGAGCGACCCAGTCCTGGTCCGACATGCCCTGCCGGCCGGCGAGCAGCTCTTCGGCTCCCCACGCGCAGTGGTAGCGGAGACGGGGTTCCGGGTCGTCGTACGCCCGCAGGATCACCTCCGCGACCTCCTCGGCCGCGACGTTGGCCTCGATGCCCTTGCGTAGAACTGCAGCAGGCGCCGGTAGACCGGCTCGTAGGCGGTGGGCGTGGGGTATTCGAGGTTCTTCGGCAGGATCGCGGTCCGGGTCACGCCGGGCTCGATCACGATGACGCGGATGCCGAAGGGCGCGACCTCCTGCGCGAGGTTCTCGCTCAGGCACTCGAGCGCCCACTTCGACGAGGCGTAGACTGGCTGGGCCAGCAGGGCGACGCGGCCGGCGATCGAGCTGACGTTGATGATCGTGCCATCGCCGCGCTCGCGCATCTGGGGCAGCACCTTCTGGGCGCAGCGGATCACGCCCCAGAAGTTGGTCTCGAACACGACCTTCGCCGCCGACACATCGATGTCCTCGACGGTCGCGTTCCAGCCGATTCCGGCGTTGTTGACCAGGACGTCGATCCGCCCCGCCTGCTCGATGCCGCGGCGGACGGAGTCGTCGTCGGCCACGTCGAGCTCGAGCAGCTCGAGCTCGACGCCAGCGTCGGAGGCCAGACGGAGGAGTTTCTCGGCCTTGCCGAGATTTCGCATCGCCGCGAATACGTGATGGCCCGCGGCCGCAAAGCGGATCGCCGCCGCCCGCCCGATCCCCGAGTTCGCACCCGTGATTAGAACGCGCGGCATGACGAGCCCCCTGGTGATCTCAGCTCCATCACCTCACCCCTCCACTCAACGCCGCGCGAGCTCCGCCATCTGGCCAAAGAGCACCGCCACCTCGGGCGCCGACTCGTCTCCGGCGAAGTCCCGGAAGAGCCTGTCCACGTTCACGACGATGCGCTCGGCATCGCCCCAGGAGGCGTAGTCGCCGAGCGCGATGTCCCTGGCGGCCTCGAAGGCGTCCATTCCCGCGTCGTAGCGCTTGCGCGCCTCGTCCCGCACGTATTCGAGATAGCCCTTCACGGCGGCCGCGCCGCGCTTGTCCGTGATGGGTCCGTGACCGGGCACGACCGTCTCGACGTTCATCTCCTCGATCAGCCGGCAGGCGTCGATCCAGCTCTGAACCGGACCGGCCCACATGATCGGCGTCCCGTCGATGAAGAGGATGTCGCCGGTGAAGACGGTGCGATCCTCCGGCACGTGGACCAGCACGTCTCCACGCGTGTGGGCGGGGCCCACCTGGATCAGCTTCGCGGTCTTGCCGCCCACCGGGACGGACATCTCCCCCTCGAAGGTTCGCGTCGGCGGGGTGTGCCGGATCCCCTCGAACTCGAAGGGACCGAAGCACTTGCGGAAGAACTGGGCGAGCGGGCTCTCCTCGGCCTCCATCGCCTTCATCAGGGCCGCCATCGCCTCCGGCGGCAGCTCCGCCATCTCCTCGGCCGCTGCCACCGAAGCGATGATCTCGGCCCCCTCGACCAGCTGGTTGCCGTGGCAGTGGTCGCCGTTGGCGTGGGTGTTGACCAGGGTGCCGATCCGGGCCGCGGCGCGGGGCTCGGCGCCGCGCATGGCGTCGAGCATCTCCTGGGTGAGCGGCAGGTCGAACAGCGTGTCGACCAGCAGCGACTCCTCCCCGTCCACGATCAGGCCCGCGTTGCTCCAGCCCCAGGATCCATCGGGAGCCAGCCAGGCGTAGGCGCCGTTTCCGAGGTCGTGAAGACCCTTCTCGTAGGTCCATTTCATCGCCTAGCCCTCCTTGACGATCCGGTTGCGAAGCACGCCGATCCCCTCGATCTCCAGCTCGACGACGTCCCCCGCCGAGAGGAATCGCTTCTGCTCCAGCCCGCAGCCGTTTCCCACGGTGCCGGAGCCCAGGATCTCGCCCGGGTGCAGCGTCTCGGACTGGCTCACGTGGGCGATGCAGTCCTCGAAACGGTGGTGGATGGTGCCCGAGTTTCCCCGCGACCACTCCTCGCCGTTGACGCGCGCGGTCATGGTCAGGTCGTAGGGATCGATCTCGTCGGCGGTCGCGATGCAGGGGCCGAGCACGTTGCCGGTATCGAAGTCCTTGCCCTTGCAGGGGCCGAGCATCCCCTGCATCTCGCGGGTCTGGTAGTCGCGCGCGCTCACGTCGTTGAAGATCGTGAACCCGAAGATGTGCTCGCGCGCCTTCTCCGCGGGGATGTCCACCCCGCCGGTCCCTATCACGGCCGCCAGCTCGAGCTCGTAGTCGAGCAGGTTGGCGTAGCCGGGCCAGCGCACGTCATGCTCGGTGCCGACCACCGAGAAGCGGTTGCACTTGTAGTAGACCGGGATCTCGTACCAGACCGCGGGGATGTCGAAGCGGCCACTGGCCCGCAGCCCCTCGAGCGCCTGCTCCGGATCGGGCGCCATCGCCGCCACCAGCTCCATCGACGCCTGGAAGCTCTGCTTCAGGTGCTGCTCGAAACACATGAAGTCGCGCATCTGCACGGGGCGGGGAAGAGGTGAGAGCAGGCTCACCGCATCGCGCTCCACCCAGGTACCGGGCACCTCCTCGGACGCCACGTGGTCGAGGGCATGGCGCGCGAGATCCAGCGCCTCGGGTCCGCCCTCGATCAGCGCCTGCAGGCTGGCCAGCGCGGGCGCCGTCGAGCCGGCTAGCGACTCGTGGGCTGCGGCCAGGTCGGCGATCCGCGCGCCCTCCTCGAACAGCGCGCCAGCGCGTTCGGCTCCATCCGCATTTCGAAAGGTGACGAGCTGCATGCCTCTTCCCTCCAGCCCACCTCCCAGGGAGGGGGAGCGGGAAGAGACTATGCGCTTCCTCGGCCGATGCTGCCAGAGATCTCGAAATAGCGCCTCAGCACCGGCTCGATGGCCGCCAGCTGCCGGTCGCGCTTGTCGACGGGAAACAGGAGCCGCAACGGGTTCCGTTTGTAGTAGGCCAGCAGCTCCGCCAGATAGGCGTTCAAGAACTCGGTGAAGAGGTTGCCATTACCTCCTGCGCGTACGACGGGAGGAACACCTCCGCCAGCGGCTTGGAGCGCTTCGCGATCGGTAGAAAACCCGCGTCGCGGGCGCGCCTTGGCCAGACGTAGGGGCACAGGAGCCTCCAGCCGCGCCGAATGGTACGCTCGGCTGCGCCGCAGCAGAAGCGGGCGCCTAGGCGGAGGGCACCCTGCGCCACGAATTCGTTGCGCCACCTGCCGACACCCGGCCGAGGAGATGAAGCCGTGAACCACCGGAGTCCGATCGCCAGCCTCGTCGTCTTGTTGGCCGCGCTGCTCTTCATTGCGGGTAGCGTCGCCGCACGCGCCGAAGGGAGTCCCCCCAACATCGTCCTGATGCTGAGCGACAACCTGGGCTACGGCGACCTCGGCGTCTACGGCGGCGGCATCATCCGCGGCGCACCCACGCCGCGCCTCGACCGGCTCGCGGCCGAGGGGATCCGCTTCACGAACTTCAACGCGGAGGTCGAGTGCACACCGTCCCGCTCGGCGTTGATGACCGGCAGGCATCCGATTCGCTCGGGGACGCTCCGCGCGGCGCCTGCGGGCCTGCCCAACGGCCTCGCACCCTGGGAGTACACGATCGCGGAGCTGCTGTCGGACGCCGGCTACGACACGGCGATCTACGGCAAGTGGCACCTCGGCGACATCCCGGGCCGCTTCCCTACGGACCAGGGCTTCGACGAGTGGTGGGGCTTCCCCTTCAGCACCGGCGTGGCGATGTACACCAAGCTTCCGGGTTTCGACCCGAAGGTCGCCTCGGTTCCCCACCTGCTCGAGGGTCGCAAGGGAGAGGCCGTGCGCCAGGTCGAGCCCTACACCGAGGAGAACCGGCCGCTCATCGACGAGATCATCGCGAAGAAGTCCGTCGCCTACATCGAGGAGCACGCGAAGGGGGAGAAGCCCTTCTTTCTGTTCGTCTCCTGGTCCCTCGTGCACCACCCCGTCATAGCCCACCCGCAGTACGAGGGCCGCTCGGGCAACGGTCCCTTCTCGGACGTCATGCTCGAGCACGACGACCGCTGCGGCCAGATCCTGGACGCGATCGAGGCCGCGGGCATCGGCGACGATACCCTCGTGATCTACGCGAGCGACAACGGTCCCGACGTCCACGCCTGGCCGTGGATCGGGAACACGGGTGCCTTCCGGGGTCAGCTGGGCACGGTGATGGAGGGGTCGGTGCGCGTGCCGGCGATGGTGCGCTGGCCGGGCCGGATCGAGCCCGGCAAGATCACGAACGAGATCGTGGCGCTGGTGGACATCTATCCCACCTTGGCGGGCATCGTCGGCGTCGAGCCGCCTGGCGATCGAGGATTCGACGGGGTCGATCAGCGCGCATTGCTCCTCGGGGAATCGGAGAAGTCGGCCCGGGAGAGCGTGCTCTTCTTCTGGAGCAACAAGCTGGCTGCGGTCAAGTGGCGCCAGTTCAAGGTCTTCTTCATCGGTGAGGACGTGAAGCTGCGCGAGCGGGTGGTCCGGGAGCTCTGGGCACCCCGCGTGTACAACGTGGCCCAGGACCCGCGCGAAGAGCGGGACCTGATCGGGGAGTACCTGTGGATCTTCCGGCCGGTGATGCAGACGGTCATCCCCTTCGTGTTCAGCCTGGACGAGCACGGTGTGTACGAGCCCGGCGGCGACGAGCGCAAGGACTTCCGCGGGCGCGTGGAGTTTCCCTTCATGCCCGAGGGCCAGATGGATGACATGATGAGCGCGGTCAAATGGATGTTCATCAAGCACAAGGCGAAGGAGATGGCGCCCTTCCTGCCCTTCGAGGACCCGATGGCTCCCCGGGGTGAGACGACCGACTAGGAGTGGTGATGCGCTGGCTCGTCCTCTTCCTGCTCATCGTCGTTCTGGCAGCCGGTGCGTGGCTGGTGAGAGCTGCGCTCCAGCCCATCGATCAGGGCATCGATCGGAGCGTCTTCCTCGATCCGGAGAAGGGCGCCGAGCCGGTCGAGCGACTCGTCCGACCCGCGCCCGGCATTGATCCCCTTCGTCCCAACCTGATCGTGATCCTGGCCGACGACCTGGGCTACGGCGATCTCGGCGTACAGGGCAGCCGCGCCATCGAGACGCCGCACATGGACGGGCTGGCCTCGGAGGGAATGCGATTCACGCAGTTCTACTCCAGCGCGCCGCTCTGCTCCCCTTCCCGCGCGGGGCTCCTGACCGGGCGCTACCCGCTCCGCAGCGGGGTCATCACCGCGCTGGCGGCCGTCGACGACAGCCTGCTGCGCCGTCTTTCCTACCAGGCCGGGCTGGTCTTCGCGAAGCTCGGGGCCGTCGACATGGTGGGCGGCGGCAACGCGGTGCCGGGCCTGCCCCCGTCCGAGCTCACCATGGCCGAGGCGCTGCGTGCGGCCGGCTATCGCACCATGGCAATCGGCAAGTGGCACCTGGGCGACTTCACCGCGCTCCCGGAGTATCACCCCTCGAACCAAGGCTTCGACCGCTTCGTCGGCTTCAACATGTCGAACGACGACTGGCCCGTGGCCTTCTGGCGCGACCAGACCGAGGAGATCGCCGACATCGGCCTCGACCAGGCGCACTACACGGCGCTCTTCACGGAAGAGGCGGTGCGCTTCATCGAGGAGCCCCGAGAGGAACCGTTCTTCCTCTACCTGGCCCACAAGGATCCCCACCAGCCCTTCTACCCCGGTGAGGCCTTTGCCGGTCGTTCCGCAGGCGGGCCCTACGGCGACGCGGTCTCCGAGTTCGACTGGAGCGTCGGCCAGGTGATCGAGGCGCTGCACCGCTCCGGTGCCGCGGAGAGAACGCTGGTGGTCGTGACCAGCGACAACGGCCCCTGGTTCGAGGGCGACCCGGGCGGCCTGCGCGGTCGCAAGGGCCAGAGCTACGAGGGCGGCTTTCGCGTGCCCTTCGTCGCCTGGTGGCCGGGCCGCATTCCGGCCGGGACCGAGAGCGACGATCCCGCCATGAACATCGACCTGTTCCCGACCTTCCTGGGCCTGGCGGGCCTGGCGCTCCCCTCGGACCGGATCATCGACGGCGCCGACCTCTGGCCGCTCTTCTCCGGCGAGAGGAAGGCGCTCGACACAAGGCCCCTCTACTTCTTCCACGACTTCGACGTCGAGGCGATGCGGCTCGGTCGATGGAAGCTCATCGAGCGCAACAGCCACTACGTCTGGCCAGCGCCCCTCGACAAGCAGGACACCCCCGCGGGCCGGATGCTGACGAGCCGGAACTACACGCCCCCCGGTGGGGACGAATCGGTCCCGACGCTCGGCACCTGGCCGCTCCTCTACGAGCTGCACCGGGACCCAGCCGAGGCGTACAACGTGGCGGAGAAGCATCCCGACGTCGCTGGCGATCTGGCCCGGCAGCTGCAGGCATGGCGGTCGGAGTTTCTGGCCAATCCCCGGGGCTGGCTCGAGTAGATAAAGCAGGAGTGATTGGCACGCATCGGGGATGCGCGGATCTCATCAGTTGCAGAAGGAGTACGGCAATGGCGGTAGCAGATTTCTCGTTGAAGGATCAGGTCGCCCTGGTGACGGGCGGCTCAAAGGGGATCGGTCGCGCGATCGCGTTGGCGTTTGCGGAGCACGGCGCCGATGTGGTCATTTCCGCGCGTGGCCAGGAAGCCCTCGATGCGACGAAGAAGGAGGTCGAGTCCACCGGCAGGCGCTGTCTGGCCGTGGCCGCAGACCTGGCGGACGCTGCGGCCATCCGGAACCTGCACGAAAGGGCGGTTTCGGAGCTCGGCGTGATCGACATCCTGGTGAACAATGCGGGCCATGCCGACATCTTCGGGCTGCACGACATACCGTACGAGAGCTTCGAGAAGACCCTGAAGGTCAACACCTGGGCACCGATCCTTCTCGCGCAGCTGTGTTTCCCTGCATGGCGGGAGCGGGGGGAGGGGCGAATCGTCAACATCGGCTCCAACGGCGGGCTCAAGCCAGACCCCTTCATCGGCGCATACAGTACGTCGAAGGCCGCCATGCACATCGTGACGACGCAGATGGCGGTGGAGTGGTCGCAGTACGGGATTCGCGCCAACACGGTATGCCCGGGCCTGGTTCGAACCGAAATGGCGGCTCCGATGGTCGCCATCCTGGAGGCCGAAGGCTTCACACAGAACATCCTACGCAGATCTGCGGACGCCTCGGAGCTCGCGGGGATGGTCGTGCTGCTGGCCAGCCCGGCGGGATCGTACTGTCAGGGCGAACGTTTCGTGGTCGACGGCGGTGAGATGTTCAGGCCGACCTACAACTTCACGATCGACCAGTACGAGGGCATCAAGAAGGTCCAGGAGGGGTAGAAAAGACACCCGCGCAAGACGGCGGAGGCAAGAGGTAGCCAGATTCGATCCGGTCCGAGGCGAGGACGCCGAAGTGAGCCAGACGTCGTGATCAAGCTGCTGAGAGATGGACCCTGGTACCAGCCAAGGACAATCAACGAGCCTCTGGCCGGCTGTGTCGAAGCCGATGTCGCGATCGTCGGCGCCGGTGTCACCGGCCTCTCCACCGCGCTGGAGCTGACCGAGCGGGGTCTCGGCGTCGTGGTTCTGGAGCGGAAGTGGGCGGGCGCCGGTGCCAGCGGCGTCAACGCCGGGCATCAGGCTTCCGCGATCAACGAGCAGCTACTGGCGGTCAGGCGCCTCGTCGGCGAAGACGCCATCAGGCAGTACGTCGCCCTCCTGAACGAGGCGCTCGTCTACATGACCGACTACATCGGTCGCTACGAGATCGACTGCGGCCATCACCCCACCGGCAGCCTGGTGGCGGGGACTTCGGAGAGGCACAGGGCCAAGGTGTGCAAGCTCACCGATACGGTGAGGAAGCTGGGCGGTCGGGTTCGCTACGTGGACGAGGACGAGATGCGCGAGCTCGACCTGCCGCTGGCCTTCAACTGTGCGATGTGGGGGGATGGCGGCACCTTCGATCCCTATCGGTTCGTGAGCGGGATCCGCGAGGTCGGAGAACGGAAGGGCGTGCGTCTCTACGAGCAGACGCCCGTCATCGACCTCCAGGATGGCAGCCCGGTCCTGCTCCGCACTCCGGAGGGTGAGGTGCGGGCGAAGAAGGTCCTGCTGGCCACCAACGCCTATACGGCCAGATTGCCCTTCAAGGCCCTCGGGCGGCGAAGGGTGCTGCCGGTCTATCCCGCCTTCGTGGAGACCGAGGTCCTGACGGATGAACAGTGGCAGCGCGTCGGTTGGAGCGGGCGCGAGGCGATCTGCACGGCGCACGCGATGATTGCGTCCTACAACCCCTCTCCTCGAGGCACGCTGGTCGTCGGCACGGTGAAGCCCCAGATCGGTTTTGGCAGCACCTTGGACTACGAGGCGACGCAGAAGCTGCTGGCGATCCAGGAAGCCACCTTCCGGCGACGCTTTCCGATGCTGGACGATCTCGGAATCCAGCACGGCTGGGGCGGCTGGGTCGCGATGACCACCAACTTCATGCCCATGTGCTCGAAGCTGATAGGCAGCGAAGCCATATTCTACGCGATGGCCTACCAGGGCCATGGTGTGCCCAAGGCGACGCTCATGGGACAGATCGCCTCGGACATGCTGACGGGAAAGGACTACGCCTACCGCGCCATGTTCACCCAGAGGGCTCTCAACTGGCCCATCGAACCGTTCCGTTACTGCGTCTTTCACGCAATCGCGGGGGTTTCGGAGCTGCTGGACCGCCGCGATGATCCGACTGCCGAATGAGAAAAGACCTGGCGGTGAACAACCCGGGTCTCAGCCAGGTGAGCAAGGCGCCCGACGGCGCCAGCAGGAGTTCTCGGGACGGACAGGCGCACTTCTCCTTGCTCGGCGGGAAATCTTCCCACCACGCCTCCAAAGAAGGCCCTGATCGTGGCGACGTCGGCTTCGATATCGCCGCTGGGCTCGATCAACGGGCCGACGCCGCCTGCCTTTCTGCTGTAGTCCAAGTGGCCCAGTACGATCGGAACACCGGCGCCCTGGGCGATGTGATAGAAGCCGCTCTTCCAGTAGTCACGATGACGGCGCGTCCCTTCGGGAGTGATCCCGAGGATGATCTCCTCGCGGCGCTCGATTTCTCGAACAGCCTGCTCGACGATATCTTGGCTCAGCTTTCGATTGACCGGGATGCCGCCGAACCAGCGGGCGATCGCCCCGACCACGGGCGCCTTGAAGATCGCTTCCTTCCCCAGCCAGTTGACTTGGGTGTATCCCAGCGCGTAGAGCATGGGCAGGTAGATGAGGAGGTCGAAATTGGATGTGTGGTGTGCGAAAACGAGCACGAATTTCCTTGCAGCCGGTTTCTCGCCTTCAATATGCCAGCCGATCAGCTTTAGATACAAACGGCAAAGCAAGGAGCAAAGCGTGTGTTTTCCCGGTTTGTTGGGACTATCCGTCATGATTGACTCCTACTGTCCAGTTCTCCATATGATCCACTGGGGCGATTCGGGAATCGGCAGCGCGTTCCATCAGATCCTCGGTCGCTCGGTGTCGCGATCGGCTCATCCTACGGCGACGTTACCGTAACTTACTGTAGCGTAACTTACTAGACCGTAGTATCCGTGTCAAGATGCGAAGAAAAAAAGGGCACTCGGGACGGCTCACGGCGGCGGCGCGGCGGGCGCAGCTGATCGAGGTCGGGCGCGCCGTGTTCGCGGAGCGCGGCTACGAAGCGACCTCCGTCGAAGAGATCGCTGAGCGCGCAAAGATCTCAAAGCCCATTGTTTACCAGCACTTCGGCGGCAAGGAAGGCCTGTACGCTGTCGTGGTCGACCGCGAGGTGGAGCAGATCGTGGGCCGCATCGTGGAAGCCATCACGGAGGGATCACCGCGCGAGCGGCTCGAGCAGGCCGCGCTCGCCTACCTTACGTACGTACAGGAGCGCCCAGAAGGTTTCGCGGTCCTGCTGCGGGATGCGCCGCAGTCGAAGCGGAGCGGCGAGATGCCCGCCTTGATGCACGACCTGGCAGACCGTACCGGCGATATCTTCGCCGAGCAGTTCCGCAGGGCTGGCTTCGACCCGAAAGCAGCCCCTATCTACGCCCACGCCCTCGTCGGCATGGTCGCCTTCGTCGGCCAATGGTGGACGGAGAGCCGCAAGCCGCCGCCTGTCGAAACCGTGGCCAGCCACATCGCAGCGCTGGCGTGGATGGGACTGCGCCACCTGCCCAAACGGCCGACCTTGTTGATTGAATAGAGTAGTTGGCGTCGAACGAGCAGCGAAGAGAACCCCGACTATTTCATCTCCGAAAGAGAATCGACCGTTCTTCTCGCTGCGGTCACCGCGGACTCCATGTGACAACTGTCGAGGTCGTTGCTCACGATCGAGAGACCTTCCACGGATTCGACCCGCTTCTTGAACTCGATGATGCTTCGATGGGTACCCGGCGGGTAGCGCGCAACCATCCAACGGTGCCGCATCACACGCGTCTGCCTGATCCTGTCCCTGAAGCTCGGAACGAACTGCTCCAGATCGGAGATCGCCTGCTCGGTCAGCTCCTGATCCGCCCGGTCGATCAGCTCTTCACCCATGGGATGGAGGCTCCAGGCGGAGAGGACGCTGTTTCCACTCGGCACCATGGATGGGACCTTGTTGGTGTGGTCGATCGCCATCGAGTACTTGAGGCCCAGGTGCTTCGGGCTCATGTAGCAGGCGATGTCGTCGCTCAGACGGCAGTCCAGGAAGAAGAAGACCATCGGGTTCGAGACGTGCGGAAAGCTGGACAGGAAGGAACGGATCTCGCCGAGCTCCTCTGGAACGATGTCCGCGGCGCTTCCCAGGGTAGTTGCCAGAATCACGTGATCTGCGTAGCTCCGCTCGCCCGACTCCAGCTCGACTCCGACCACCCTGCCCTTCTCGATGAGCAGGCCCTTCACAGGCTCTTCGCAGCGGACATCCACCCGAGCCGCCAATGCATCCGTGAGCTCCGCCACGCCTCCCGGCAGGGTGAAATGCGAGGTCTCGGCGGCCAGGCGGAAGCAGTTGAGAAACTGATAGAAATTGCTCTCCTCCGGCACGGTCGCACACTCGCCCAGTGAGATCGGCCACACGACACTCTCGTACACCCGCCGATTCATGCCTTCGAGCTTTTCGGAGGCGCGGCAATCGTCGTATTCGCTGATCTCCTTCTCGATCGTGAACAACGAGAAGCGCCTTCCGAAGACGACGTACCGGGCCACGAACCGCGAAAGATCGAGGAGACCTCGGATCCCGAGGTTCCGAGCGATTCCCGCCACACTCCTGCTCACGAAGGGCGGGCCGTCTTCTCTGGCGATCTGGACGGTCAACGTGATCGGAGTGGTTCTGCCGCCGAGTCCCAGCTCGTCGATCAGCTGGCGAATGTTCTTGAAGTTGCTGTGAAAGAACTGCGCCCCCGCATCGACCCGATCTCCATCCACGCACCAGCTGATCATCCGACCACCGACGCGGTCGCTCCCCTCCAGCACGCTGACGTCGTGACCCCGCCGACTCGCGTAGTAGGCGGAAGCGAGGCCGCCGATGCCCGCACCCACGACGATGATCTTCTTCGTCCCCGATCCGGCCGTCGACGTCAAAGCACCACCCTCCGCCATCTCATCCCAGCGCCCGCGCCAAGATGGTCCCGCATCCCGACGGGACCGCAAAGATCAGCAGAGGGCTCAGCCGGGTGCAGCTTCTCCACTGCATCGGGAGGCCTCTCCGGCTGCGTTTGGGGACCGCTAGCGGCTCTCAGCCCCTCCCAGCGCTGGCACGGTTGTTGCTGAGACAGCCCTCATCGATCGGACGTGAGCCGCAAAGGAGAGAGAGGCGTGGACCAGAGCAGCCAGAGAAAAGGGCGAGCCCAGTCCCTCGGCGAGGAGATCGCCAATAGCGTGAGCCACGGCGTGGGCCTTCTGCTGGCCCTCATCGCTGCACCGGTTCTCGTCATCGACGCCCTCCAGAGTGGTGATCCGGCCAGGCTCGTCGGTGCCTCCGTCTACGCGGCCACCATGGTGCTGCTCTACGTCACCTCCACGCTGTATCACGCGCTGCCCCCGTCCCGCGCCAAGCTGGTCTTCCGGATTCTCGATCACTCGGCGATCTATCTGTTCATCGCCGGGACCTACACGCCCTTCGCGCTCGGTGTGCTCCGGGGCCCCTGGGGCTGGAGCCTGGTGATCCTGGTCTGGGGGCTCGCCCTGCTCGGGATCGGCCTCAAGACCACGGGCGGCTTGGGACATCCGCGGCTTTCGACTGGCGTCTACCTGGCGATGGGCTGGCTGGTTCTCATTGCTGCGAAGCCACTGGCGGTCGCGATGCCGCCGTGGGGTCTGTTCTGGCTGCTGGCAGGTGGCCTGGTCTACACCGGCGGGGTCGGCTTCTTCGCCGCGCCGCGCGTCCGCTACACGCACTTCGTCTGGCACCTGTTCGTGGCGGCGGGCACCACGTGTCACTTCGTCGCTGTCCTGCGATACGCCAGCTGAGGATTCGGTCACGAGCCGAAGCGGCTTCAGGTGCGCGGGCCGAACACGGCCGCCCGGATCATCTGGAGCATGCCGCGGGGCGACGAGAAGGCCTCGTCGACGGCGCTGGCTTCGAAGCCGCTGTGGACCATGCAGTCCCGACAGTCCGGGTTTCCGCTCGCGGGCCCGTAGTCATCCCACCGGGTGTTCTCGAGCAGGTCGTGGAAGCTCTTCTCGTGGCCGTCCTGCAGCAGGTAGCAGGGTCTCTGCCAGCCGAAGAGACCGTAGGTCGGGTTGCCCCACGGCGTGCAGTCGTAGTCGCGCGCGCCGGCGAGGAACTCCAGGAACAGGGGCGACTGGTTGAAGCGCCAGCTCCGCCTGCGGGGGCTCGTGAACATCCTTCGGAAGAGCTCCCGGGTGCGATCCCGCGCCAGGAATCGATCCTGCGTCGGGGCCCGCTCGTAGGCGTAGCCGGGGGAGATGGTCATGCCCTCGACCCCGAGAGCCATCATCTCGTCGAAGAACTGCTGGGCGCGCTCCGGGTCGGCGTCGTCGAAGAAGGTGGTGTTCGTCGTCACCCGGAAGCCGCGGGCCAGCGCCGCACGGATGGCATCGCAGGCCTTGCGGTACGTCCCCGGCCGGCCGACGGAGCGGTCGTGCTCCTCCTCCAGGCCATCCAGGTGGACGTTGAAGGTCAGATACTTGTTCGGGCGAAACCGGTCGAGCTTCTTCTCGAGCAGCAACCCGTTGGTACACAGGTAGACGTACTTCCTTCGCTCGATCAGCCCCGCGACGATTCGGTCGATCTGCGGGTGCAGCAGCGGCTCACCGCCGGCAATGCTGACGACCGGCGCGCGGCACTCCTCCACCGCCATCATGCAGTCCTCCACCGAGAGCTGCCGCTCGAGGACATCCGGCGGATACTGGATCTTGCCGCAGCCCGCGCAGGCCAGGTTGCAGCGGAAGAGAGGCTCCAGCATCAGGACCAGCGGATAGCGCTCCTCGCCGCGGAGCTTCTGCCGGAGCAGGTGGCTGACCACGGTGTACATCTGGGAGATGGGAACGGGCACGCAGCTCTCCTCCGCGCTGGACTCAGTGAGGAACTCGGGAGGAAGGGTCCTTGCCTGTGCGACCGCACACGAGCGATGCCCAGATCTCGAACGTGGGCGCCAGTCTCCGCAGCGCCGCGAGCGCCCGCCGACCGTTCTTCAGCATCGAGAGCGGGTGGATCTCGGCGCTGGGAGCATCGAGGACCACGCGCACCACGCCAAACGGCCGCCCGTTCGCAGCCTCGGCCAGCCAGGCGGATTCCATGTCGACGGCGACGGCGCCCTCGGCGAAGAGCGCCTCGCGTTCCAGGCCCCGCACCACGTGGTCCACCGAGAGAATCCTCCCCAGCTGCGCTCGCACCCCCTGCATCTCCAGGGCGCGGCACATGCACTCCGTCTCGACGGGGAGAGGCGGAGCGCCCAGCCGGCTGAGCGCCGAGGCGACGACGACGTCGCCCACTGCGAGGTTCGGATCCACCCCGCCGCAGAGCCCGGCCACCGCGAGGAGCTCGGCAGGATCCTCGCGCAGCCTGCGCGTGGCCCGGCGCGATCGTTCCGGCCCCACGCCGGTGCGCACCACGCGAACCCCGGGGGCCCCCTTGCGTATCGAGCGGGCTTCGAGGCGGAGCGGGGCCAGCACGGTCAGCGTGGCAAAACTCTCCTGTGTCGCTCGCTTCAAGCTTCTCCCCGCAGGTAGCGCCCCAGGGCCAGGACCGGAAAGACCTGCCGATACAGGTGATAGCGGATGTAGAAGTCGCGCGGGAAGCCGGTCCCCGTGAAGTGGGCCTCCTCCCAGGAGCCATCCTCCAGCTGTGTCGTGGCGAGCCATGCGACACCGCGGTCGACGCTCTCCCCCCGCTCGCCGGCGGCAAGCAGCGCGAGCAGCGCCCACGCAGTCTGGGACGGCGTGGACGTCCCCTTGCCGCGCATCCGGGAGTCTTCGTAGGAGCGCAGGTCCTCCCCCCATCCGCCGTCGTCGTTCTGGCACGCCTCGAGCCAGCGGACCGCGCGTCGAATCTCGGGCGCGTTCTTCGCCACGCCGGTGGCGACGAGGGCGGGCACCGCGGAGCCGGTTCCGTAGAGGTAGTTCGCGCCCCAGCGGCCGAACCAGGAACCGTCGTGCTCCTGCTCGCGCAGCAGCCAGTCGCGGCCCCGCTTCACGCGGGGATCGTCTACCAGTCCCTCACCGGCGAGCATCTCGAGGACGTGTGCGGTGACGTCGGCGCTCGGGGGATCGATGACCTCTCCGAAATCGCAGAACGGCAGCTCGGCGCAAAGCTCCCGGGTGTTGTCTACGTCGAAGGCGGCCCAGCCACCGTCCGAGCACTGCATTCCGAATGTCCAGTGCACCGCGCGAGCAACGGCTTCGTCGACCCGCTTCGGGTCCGGATGGCGGATTCCGCGCAGCGCGGTTACCACCACGGCGGTGTCGTCGAGGTCCGGGTAGTTGTCGTTCTCGTACTCGAAGGCCCAGCCACCGGGCGCGAGATCCGGCCGGCGCACCGCCCAGTCGCCCTGGACCCGGACCTCCTCATCGAGCATCCAGTCGGCGGCGCGCAGCAGCGCGGGATGATCCTCGGGTACCCCTGCCTCGCCGAGGGCCAGGGACGCGAGACAGGTATCCCAGACCGGCGACTGACAGGCCTCGAAGCGGCGAAGGCCGTTCTCGGTGATGGCGAAGGTCTCGAGGCCCTCGATGCCCTTCTTCATCACCGGATGGTCCAGCGGGTACCCGAGCAGGTGCAGGGCCATCAGCGAGTAGACCCACGGGGGCTGGATGCCGCCCCAGCAGCCGTCGGCCTCCTGACGGCGAATGATCCACTCCGCTGCGAGCTTCAGTGAGCGCCGGCGCAGCGGACCGACGGGCCACTTCTCATAGGCGTGGAGCATGCGATCGAGGACCTGGAAGCGACCTGCCCAGGTCGAGAGCGGCTTGCGCAGCGTCCGCCGCTTTCCGGCCCGCAGCTCCTCGAGGCCAAAGCCGAGCGGGCGCGAGGGCCGGTGAGCAGCCACGACGGTGAGCGGGACGATCGTCTGACGCGCCCAGCATCCGAAGTCGTAGATGTTGAGCGGGAACCAGGAAGGCAGGAGGATCACCTCGGGCGGCAGCGCGGGGAGGTCATCCCAGGACCACTCGCCGAAGAGCGCGAGCCAGAACCGGGTGAAGACGCGCGAGCTCTCGAGGCCGCCCATCTCCCGCACCCGGCGGGCTGCCTTCTCCATGTGCTCCGCGTCCGCTGGATCGCCCGCCAGACGCAGGGCCACGTAGGCCTCCACCGTCGCCGAGATATCGGAGGGTCCCTCGAAGTAGATGTTCCAGGTTCCGTCGAGAAGCTGCTTCGAGCGGATCCAGGCGGCCGCCTGCTGCGTCACCTCCGGAGCGCTGATGCCGAGGAACTGGCGAAGCATCAGGTCCTCGGCATCCATGGTGACGTTGGTCTCGAGCTCGGCCACCCAGTAGCCGGGATCCTTCTGGACGGACAGCAGGTAGCTCACCGCCTTGTCGAGGGTCTGCTTGGCGAGAACGCCCGGGGAGACGGAGGTGCGGGTTTCCGGGTCGGCCTGGCTGGACATGATCAGAGCTCCCTTGCTGGAATGGATGTCTCGCGGAGGGCCGCGGCTACGCGGCCTCCGCTGGAAGGCCGCGGCTGCGCCCGGCGCCGATCAGCGCTTCGCGCGCGGCTGCCACGCCGCTCATCACGGCGCTCTCCATCGTGGCCGGCCAGCCGGTGTCGGTCCACGCACCGGCCAGGTAGAGACCCGGCAGCTGCGTTCGGGGACCGGGGCGGTGACGCCGCGTGCCGGGTACCTGGAGGAAAGTGGCGGAGCGCTCGCGAGTCACGAGGAAACGCTCGAGGCGCGCCTGGCGCGCCGCAGGAAACAGCCGTTCGAACTCCGGCACGAACAGGCGCTGCAGCTCCCGGGCCCCGAGCCCGACGTAGTCGAAAGCTGCCGAGAGGGATACGGCCAGATACTGTCCGCGCTCGAGGCCGGATGACTCGCTGCGGTCGAAGACCCACTGCAGCGGCGTGCCGACCCCTCCCGCGAATGGGAGCTGCGTGACCGGCCGATCGAAGACCACGTGCAGATTGAGGATCGGCGAGGCGCCGAGACGGTGGAGCGCCTCGGGATCGACCCCGGCTGCCGCGGGAAGCAGGCCCGCCGCCTCCTGGTGAGGCGTGGCCAGGATCACGGCATCGGCCTCGATCTGGCCGTTCCTCAGTCCGACGACGAATCCGCTCCCAGCCGTCGCGACCCGGGAGACCCGGGCGCGCAGCTCGACGCGCGCGCCACCCGCCTCGAGGAGAGAAAGGGCCGGATCGCCGTGCAGCCGCTGCAGCGGCACCGTCGCGTACCCGACGTCACCGGCTTCGTTGCTTTCCAGGAGTCCGGTCTGGAACACGCGTGTGGCAAGCGCGAGGGAGCCCTCCGCCGCGGGCAGGTTGAGCGTGGGGCGAATCAGCAGATCCCAGAAGCGCTCGACGGCCACTGGACTCTGCCCCTGCTCGGCCAGCCAGCTTCCGAAGCTCCGCTCGTCGAGCTTCGGGTCGTCGAGCCGCAGCCGGCCCAGCTTTCGGGCAGTCAGCGCTGCGCGGATGCGCTGCGCGGGGGGCAGGTGCCCGAAGCGCAGCAGACTCCCGGCGAGGTGCAGGGGAGTCGGGAGTCCGCTGCGACGCAGCCAGGCGGTGGGCCCGCCCGGTGCCAGCACCGGCATGGAGAGGCGCCGCTGCAGGTGGACCCGGTCTTCGACACCCAGGCGGCGCAGGAAGGCGCGGTAGCGGTCGAAGCAGCGAAGGAAGACGTGCTGCCCGTTGTCGATCCAGAGCCCCCCGCGACGGGCCGACCAGGTGGCTCCGCCCAGGTGTGCGCGACCCTCGAGCAGCGTGACCCGCGCCCCGGCATCCAGGCAGGCCACCGCCGCACTGAGACCGGCGAGCCCGCCGCCGATCACGGCGACCCGGAGCTCACTCATGCCCTGCCCCCCTCGCCCGCCGCGCCGCCCAGAGCAGGCGCACGCCGTGGCGCAGGACATCCCGGCGCCGGGTCCTTGGTGACTCGCGGAGCACGTCGAAGTCGGAGCGCCGGATCGCGTCCACCGCCGCGTAGCCACCGGCGGTGAACCCGGCTATGGCCAGACGCGGCCAGCCGGTCAGTGTGCCGATCAGCCGCTCACCCGCTTCGAGAAGACCTCGGACGCGGTCCATCTCGAAACGGAGCAGGCCTCGAAGCGCCGGGCTGGCCGTGGATGCGCGGAGATCGGCCTCGCCGCACCCGAAGCGGACGAGATCCTCCGCGGGCAGATAGATACGGCCCTGCGCCGAGGTCCTCCGCCACATCCTGGCAGTGCTCCACGATCTGCAGGCCGGTGCAGACGGCATCCGAGAGTGCAATCCGCTCGGGAGTCGCGACCCCGAAGACGTGCAGCACCAGCCGACCGACGGGATTGGCCGAGAGCTGGCAGTACCGTTCCAGCTCCGCGTATGAGGCATAGCGGCGAATGCGCTGGTCCTGGCGGTTGGCGTCGATCAGATCCACGAAAGGCTGTCGAGGCAGGTCCAGCGCTCCAAGTGTCGGCGCGAGGCGCTGCAGCAGCGGGTGTTCGGGGTGGCCCGCGTAGGCGCGGTCGAGGTCCGCCTCGAGCCAGTCGAGCTGCGCCAGACGATCGCCCGGCGCCTCGTCGCCCAGGTCGTCTGCGAGGCGCGCAAAGCCGTAGATCGCGAGCAGGTGCCGGCGAGTCTCCCGCGGGAGCAGACGCAGGGCCACCGGGAAGTTCTCGGCCCGGGCCTGCGCCAGAATGCTCTCCGGCTCGGAGAAACTCACGCCGGCCTGGCTCGGGGCCTGGTCGCGCGCGGCGCCGGCCGCACGCGCTACGACTCTCGGTGCGGATCCGATCCCACTGCGAGAGCCGCGAGGGCCAGCAGACCCTGCGAGCGGCGCTTCTCCGCCACCGGATCGGTGTCCACCAGCGAGAGAAGCAGGTTTCCGTCCAGCGTGGCGATCAGGCCGGCCGCAATCGCGGCAGCAGTCGCCCGATCCTCGACGACCACCTCGACGGCCCTGCGGATCTCCCGCCCGAAGGCGTCGTGCAGCCCGATCAGCGGCCGGCGAAGCGAGTCGCGAAGACCGGGTGACTCGAGGAAGAAGCGCACGAAGGTCTCGATCGTCTCGCGGTGCTCGGACACGAACTGCTCGTAGTTGGCCAGCAGCTGAAAGAGCCGATCGCGGCCCTCGAACTGCTCGACGGACTCGACCATCTCCTCCACGAAGGGAGCCATGAACCGCTTGCAGGCTTCCTGAAACAGGCTCGCCTTGTCGCCGAAGTGCCAGAAGATGGTGGCCGGACTGACACCGGCACGCTCCGCGATGGTGGCCACGCTGGTGCGCTCGTAGCCCCGCTCGGCGAAGAAGAGCATGGCGGCTTCGATGATTCGCGCCTGCGTCTGGGCTTTCTTCCCGCCCTCCGGCGTGTCCGGGGACGCCTGTGTCCGGCTGGAGATTCGACCCGCCGTCTTGGTCGGAACCACTTCCCCTCCATCGCGGACGCGCGCACTGCGGGAGCGGGAAGCACCCCCCGCTTCCCGGCCTCAATGGTCGAAGGTACCCGGGAAAGCGGCAAACAGAAACGCTGATCCGATCGCCCATTCGATCAGTTCCGGGGCGATCGGCCGAATTCGGCGGCTGACTCGCCGTCACCGGCGTCGATCCAGCCGCGAAGTGCCGGCCCGAGGCCCCGGGGCACGCGGTGCAGATCCTCCACCTTCCGCGCCCCGGTCAGCAGCATCAACGCGCGCATGCTCTCGATGAGCCGCCCGGCGGCGCCGAGGACGCCGGTCAGCCCCTGCTCGGCGTAGGCGCGAAGGAAAGGAAGGGCCAGGGAGACGGCGTCGGCCCCAAGCGCGAGGGCGCGGACTGCATCCGCGGCGCTCCGGATTCCGCCCGATGCGACGGTGCGAAGGCCCGCGCGCCGCGCGAAGACCACCGCCGCCGCGGTGGGAATCCCCCACTCGCGAAGCTCCGCACCCAGAGCCCGCTGACGTGCCGAGCCGCGGAGGGCTTCGACGCCGGTCCAGGTGGTGCCGCCGGCGCCGGAGACGTCCACCCAGCGGATCCCCGCGTCGCGAAGCCGCCCGAGGGTCCGAGGTGAGAAGCCACAGCCAGTTTCCTTGACGACGATCGGAATCGGGAGCGCGCTCGCCAGATCGCGGAGTGCGTCGAGGCAACCCCGGAAATCGCGGTCCCCTTCGTCCTGAACCAGCTCCTGGGCCACGTTGAGATGGATGCAGAGAGCGTCGGCGCCGATCTCCTCGGCCAAACGCGCCACCCGCTCCGGCCCGGCGCTGCGCGCCTGGACGGCGCCCAGATTCCCGAGCAGCAGGATGTCCGGTGCGACATCGCGGACCCTGTAGGTATCGATGGTCGTGGGATCGAGCAGCATGGCGCGCTGGGACCCCACACCCATGCCGAGGCCGTGCTTCTGCGCTGCGCTGGCCAGAGCGCGATTCAGCTCCCGGGCCTCCTCGGTGCCCCCCGACATCCCCGAGATCAGGACGGGCGCGAGCAGACGCCGGCCCAGAAGCTCGACGGAGGAGTCCACCTCCGAGCACGACAGCTCCGGCAGCGCCTCGTGAAAGAGATGCACTTCGTCGAGCAGCGTACGGCCGTGGCTCTCCACGTCCTCGCGGATGCAGAGTTCGAGATGGGAGGCCTTGCGTCGACTGATCGCGCTCATGGGGGATGGCTCCGATGCGATGAAGGTTCGCCCGCCTCGTCGATGGGAACTCCCGCTACCCGGCTCATACGCGCGGACACGCGCCCCGGCCCATCCAGGCAGAGGTCGCGATCATCAGCCGCCGCGTCCTGGAGAGCCGCACCGGCTCTTCCGAGCACGGAAAGCCGCGTCGCTGAAGCTCCTCGAGCAGCGCGCGGTAGATGGCTCCCATGGCCTCCGCGGGGCGGAGGGCGCGGCGGTCCTCCTCGGGCAGGAGACCGGCGGCCTGTTCGTAGAAGATCCGGGCGCGCTCCGCGTAGAGCGCCATCAGCAGCCGCAGCTCCTCGCTGCCTCGGGCCTGCTCGACCTTCGCGGGATCGATGCCGAGGCGCTCCAGATCCTCGCGCGGCAGGTAGACCCGCCCGGAACGGGCGTCTTCGCCCACGTCGCGCAGCACGTTGGTGAGCTGAACCGCGATCCCCATCGCCTCGGCGTAGTCGAGTGCGCGCGGGTCCTTGAACCCCAGGATCCGTACGATCAGGAGCCCCACCGTGGACGCCACCCGGTAGCAGTAGCGACGCAGATCCTCGAAGGTCTCTACGGGTTCACCGGTGAGGTCCGACTCGATCCCCAGCAGCAGCTCCAGAAACAGCTCCTCGGGTAGCTGGAAGCGCGCGATCGCGTCGCCGAGGGCGATGCCCACCGGGCTCACCGCCTTGCCGCGGCAGGCGCAGCGCAGCTCATCGCGCCAGCGTTCCAGCAGCTTGGCCCGGTCGCCGCGCACCGACGGCTCGTCGGCGATGTCGTCGGCCAGACGGCAGAAGGCGTAGACGGCGTGAATGGCACGCCGCTTGGGGACGCTGAACATCCAGAAGGCGGCGGCGAAGCTGGAGGCGCTGCGTCTGACCACCTGCGCGCAGTGCGCATAGGCCGCCATCACCTCGGGGCCAGGAGGGCCCTGCTCCCAGCTCCTCGACTGCGCGGGCTCGCCCATCAGGAAAGCCTTCCCCGGGCAACCAGCTCGGCGGCGCTTCGAGCGATGGAATCCGCATCGATGCCCACGGATCGCCACTGATCGCTCACGTCCCCGTGCGCCACGAACTCGTCCCCCACTCCGAGTCTCTGGACGGCGACTTCAGCCAGCCGGGTGCCGAGCAGCTCGAGCACCGCGCTTCCGAAGCCGCCCTGCACCGCGTGGTCTTCGACGGTCACGATGCGGCGACAGTGCTCCGCGATCCGGGTCAGGAGCTCACCGTCGAGAGGCTTCACGAAGCGCGCGTCGACGACAGCGGCAGAGATCCCCCGCTCCTCCAGCAGCTCCGCCGCGGCTCGGGCGGCCGAGACGGCCTTGCCGATCGCGACCAGGGCCACGTCGTCTCCGCTGCGCAGGATCTCCCCGCGCCCGAGCGGGAGCGGCTTGGGATCCGGATCGAGGGGGACTCCCGACGCCGCACCGCGAGGGAAGCGGATCGCGAAGGGGCGATCGCCCTCCACGGCCGTCGCGAGCAGGTGCTGGAGCTCGTTCTCGTCCCTGGGCGCGGCGACCACCAGATTGGGAATCATGCGGAGGTAGCCGAGATCGAAGACGCCGTGATGGGTGGGGCCGTCACCGCCGACCAGTCCCGCCCGGTCCAGGGCGAAGATGACCGGCAGGTTCTGAAGCGCGACGTCGTGCACGATCTGGTCGAAGGCGCGCTGCAGGAACGCGGAGTAGACGGCGCAGACCGGCCGCAGCCCCTCTGCGGCCAGTCCCGCTGCAAAGGTCACGGCGTGTTGCTCCGCGATCCCGACGTCGTAGACGCGGCTCGGGTGCTTGCGTGCGAAACGGTCGAGGCCCGTGCCGTCGGGCATCGCGGCGGTGATGGCCACGACTCGAGGATCTCGATCGGCCAGGCGTTCCAGGGCGTGTGCGAAGACCGACGTCCAGCTGGGAGGAACCCCGGCCGGCTCGCGCTTCCTGCTGCCGGAGGCGATTTCGAACGGGCTGGTCGCGTGCCATCCGAATGGGTCGCGCTCGGACGGCGGGTAGCCGCATCCCTTCCGCGTCTTCACGTGGAGCACGGCGGGCCCGTCGCTGGCCTCCAGCCCTCGAAGCGCCGGGAGAAGCGCGTCGAGATCGTGACCGTCCACCGGACCGCTGTAGTCGAGGCCGAGGGATTCGAAGTAGTCGCGATGCCTGCCGAAGCGAGCCAGGCCTCCCACGCTCGGGGCGATCGACATCCCGTTGTCGTTGAAGACGACTCGAAGCCGGCTGCGCAGCTCTCCGAGGTGGTTGAGGGCCTCGAAGGACATCCCCTCCGTCGCCGCTCCATCTCCGATCACCACGACGACGCGGAAATCCTCCCCCTTGCGCCGCGCCGCCTCGGCAATGCCCGCCCCCGCCGAAACGGAGGTGCCGGCGTGGCCCGTGCCGAACGCGTCGTGGGGGCTGTCGCAGCGCCGCAGGAAGCCACTGGGGCCGTCGCGCCGCTTCATGCGTGCGAGATCCCCTCGCCTTCCGGTGAGCATCTTGTGGCCGTGGGCCTGATGCCCCACATCCCAGATCAGCCGGTCGCGCGGCGTGTCGAAGACGTAGTGGAGGCCGATGGTCAGCTCGACCGTGCCCAGGCTGGCGGCGAAGTGACCGCCGGACTTCGAGCCGAGACGAATCAGCTCCTCGCGAAGCTCGCCGGCGAGCCGCCCGAGGTCGCCCGGCCGAAGCCGCCTCAGACACTCGGGATCGCCGATCGTCTCGAGAACGCTCCCCTTCATCACCCCCCCAGCTAGAACGCTCCTGCCGCTGACCCGCAGTGCGAGGCGACGGGAGCTTCCCTGTCACGTGGAGGTGAGGCAACCAAAACCGCTGATCGAAACGGCGAGTTGGTCAGCGGGGCGCCTTCGCCGGTCGGTGGGAGAGGAGGCCTAACGCCCGCGGCGGGCCCGCTCGGACATCACGTCGTCGACGATCCGGATGCCGTCGACCATGTGGTGCCCGGCCTTCGGGTGCTGATCTATGGAGACGGCGATGTAGGCGTGATCGTCCCGATCCACGACCGCGCTGTCGGCGTGGAAGTTTCGCCAGGTGCCCGACTTGCGGTAGATCCTGACGCCTTCCCTGTCTTCCAGGCCCTTCACGAATTTGTGCTTGATGGCCGGCTCTCCAAAGATCTCCCCCAGGAGCGGCAGGTGCTTCGGGTCGACGAGAGTGCCGGTCATCAGACCGTAGTAGAAGCGAGCCGCCTGTATCGCCGATGCGCCGTGGGAGAGACCGTGGAGGGGATCGCGCCGCCAGACGGGTGACTTGTCGTAGGCCTTGCCGACCCAGAGCCCGCCCCCGCGATCGCGATCGTAGAGCTTCCCGTATCGCTCGTCCTGCAGGATCTCGGCCAGGCGTTCGAACCCGACCTTGTGCAGCAGGGCGGTGGCGTCCCGGTTGGACGAATTCCGGACGGTGCGGATCAGCTGCTGACGCGTCTCGTCGTCGACCTGAGCGCGCCCCGATCGACTTCCACGAAGATCCCGAGCACGATGGCGATCTTCGGCAGGCTCGCCGCATACAGCATCAGGTCCGGGTTGTACCAGGCGACGCGCGGGTGACGAAGGTCGGTGACGTCGACCACGACGCTGCCGAACTCCCGCTTGCCCACGGCCTCCCAGAAGCCGGCTGCCTTGCCGAACGCCTGGTCCAGCTCCGCCTGAAGCTCCGGATCGTGGGCAGTCCCACAGGTCCGGATACGCCGGCTGCGCGCAGGCGTCGGCGCCCCCCAGGAACACGCCGCAGAGGATGAGCGCCCAGATCCCCGAAGACCGCCGCATGCCGGAGAGAGTAGACGAGTTTTCGCTCAGAGAGCGGGGGGAATCACGTAGACGAGCACGCAGGAGAAGTGGCAGGCGCTTCCAGCCAGGACGAAGCAGTGCCAGACCGCGTGGTTGTAGGGAAGGCGCCGCCAGGCGTAGAAGACCACCCCCAGCGTGTAGGCGAGCCCGCTCAGGATCAGAAGCGCCAGCCCCTGCGAGTGCAGCGACTGAACCAGCGGCTCGATGGCGATCACCACCAGCCAGCCCATCACCAGGTAGATCGCCACGGAGACTCGCCGCGCCCTTGCCGGGATGGTCACCTGGAGGACGATGCCGAGGATGGCGAGACCCCAGACCACGGCGAGCAGCGTCCAGCCCCAGCCGCCGCGCAGGCTGACCAGGGTGAAGGGCGTGTAGCTCCCGGCGATCAGCAGGAAGATGGCGGCCCAGTCGAGCTGCTGGAGCACCCGCTTCGCCCGGCGGTGCTGGATGCTGTGGTACAGGGTCGAGGCGGCGTAGAGCAGGATGAGCGTGACGCCGAAGACCGCACAGCCGACCACGTGCCAGGCGTCACCACGGTTCACCGCCGCCGCGACGAGCACCGCGATGCCCCCGATGCTGAGCAGCAGGCCCAGGCCGTGTGTGACGGCGTGCGCGATCTCCTCGCCGAGTGTGTAGCAGGGCTGACTCGGGGGCTCGCGCGTGCGCTCTGCTTCCATCACCCAATGAAAGTAGGCGCCACGACCTGCTGCGAAAGGAGCCTTCAGGGTCCTTACACAAATTTCACAATGACCCGGAGTTCACTTCGAGAGCTCGTAGGTCCTGCCGGTCTCGAGCATGGCGAGGAAGTTGTTTCGTCTGGCGGCGGCCGGGAGGCCGCAACCCGTGGAGAGGATGTGGCCTCCATCTCCGCCGACCTCGTCGATCAGCTTCTTGCAGTAGGCGGTCACCTCCTCGGGACTCCCCAGCGACATCAGCGCGGGATGGACGTCGCTGGCGATGCACATGTGGTTCCGCAGCTGCTCCTTGGCGGCGAAGACGTCAGTGGTGCCGTCCAGCTCGATCATCGCCGAGCCGCGGGGGAGCTCCTTGAAGTAGTGGATGTTCTTGTCCCAACAGGTGTCCAGGTGGAAGCTGGTCCGAATCCCCTCGGACCAGAATGCCTCGACGATTCGCCTGGTGTAGGGCCACCAGAAGCGCTCGAAGATCTCCAGCGGGTAGAAGAAGGCCCCCGCTCTCTCCTCGACCGTCTTCATGATCTTGATGCCGCTCTCCCTGCAGAGACTGATCCCGAAATCGATGAACTCGTCGGTCATCTTGTCGAGTGCCCTCTCCACCATCTCCGGCCGGTAGAAGAGGTCTTCCGTGAACTTCAGCATGGAGCGGGAGAGGGAGAGGGTGAAGAAGGGGTGGTTGTTCGGCTGCGAGTACAGCACGAAGGCGCCCCTCTTCTGATACTCGGAGATCGCGCGAAGCGTGCCGCGAATGACCTCGCTGAAGAGCTTGTCGTACTGCTCGGGAGCCGTGAGATCGGTCACCCGGTAGATCAGGTGTTGCTTCGTGAACTCGAACCATCCGATCTCGGCGATGATCTCGTAGTCCTCGTACTTGGTGTAGTCCGACTCGAGGAACTGGATCTCCGGCGACTCCTGGGTCGGCTTCATCACCTTGAAGCCGCCGCTCGTGAAGACCTCGGGCGTCAGCGCCGGGTTGGCCGCGTCCCAGCCGCCGTACTCGTCGAAGAAGCGCAGCTCGAGGTCCTGCTGGGCATCGAAGCCCCGCAGCGCCGCCTCCCAGTTCTTTGCGCCCGTGAGGCCCGCGGCAGCCGACGTGGTGACATCCGGCCAGATCGGCACGCGGTCCGGCTTCTCCAGGCTGATGGCGCACTCCACCCGCTCGGCCGAACTCATGCTCTCAGTGCGCATGGGCCTTCTCCTCCATCGTCTTCAGGCAGTAGGCCACCCCCTCCGTGGCGTCGGTGGTCTGGAAATCGGCGCCGATGTGCGTCCTGAGCATGTCTGTCGTGACTCCCCCTCCCACCATCAGCTTGATGCGGTCCCTGAGCCCTTCCTCTTCGATGGTCTCTGCGGTCTGCTTCATGCTGGCGAAGGCGGTGGTGATCAGTGCCGAGAAGCCGACCAGATCGGGGTCGACTTCCTTCATCTTCTCGATCACCCGCGCCGGAGCGACGTCCACCCCGAGATCGTGCACCTCGAAGCCCTGCGACTCGAGAAGCGTCACGAAGATGTTCTTCCCGAGGTCGTGGATGTCTCCCTTCGGAGTGGCCAGCACCACCTTGCCCAGAGGCTCGGGCGGCCGGGAACGCTCGAGCTGTGGCTTCAGGATCACCATCACTCCCTTGAAGATCTCGGCGGCGAGCATCATCTGCGCGAGAAACAGCGTGCCTTCCTGGAACAGCTCGCCGACGGCAGTCATCGCCCGGCGTGCGTCCTCCAGGATCTCGAGAGCAGCGTCTCCGCGCTCGACCCTGGCGGCCACTGTGGCGAGAACCTCATCCCTCTTGAGCTCGACGAATCCCGCCGAGAGATCTTCCAGCATGTCGACGTCGTCCTCTGAATCGACCCGGGCGCCGGTCAGGCGTTCGCCCGCAGCCTGGCCATGATGCCCTCGACCAGCTCTCCCGCTCCCGGGTCATAGATGAATACCAGCGTGCCGGACGCCGGCTCCTCGCCGCCTCCGGGCTCGGCTGCGGCGGGAGCCTCCCGATGGCTCACGCGACCCGCAGCTACATCCACGTAGACCATCCCGCCCGAGACCGGCACGAAGCCCTTGGCGCGATAGACGCGATCCTTGATCCGGTCCAGCTCCGCCAGCAGAAGCCCGAGCTCGAGCGGCTCTCCCACGTGCACGCTGAACGACTCGTAGTTCGGATCCTTGCAGAGGGCGTACTCACCCTCCAAAGGACCCCGCACCGGAGCGGCCAGGATGTCGATCTCCGAGCGGCAGTAGCTCGAGCGGATCAGCTTCGCCTGCGGATTGATGCGCTCGATCTCCCGCTCCACCTGTCGAAGCACCGCCTCCTCGTGAAGGTCGGTCTTGTTCACCAGAGCCACGTCGCAGGCCTCGATCTGGGAGATCACGACGGGGAGCGTGTGGATCAGCTTGAGAAAGGTGCCGGGATCGACCACGCTGACGATGCTGCGAAGCTCGTAGACCCGGTCGAGCCGGGTCTCCTCCAGCATCTCCACCGTCACCTTCGGATCGGCGATGCCGCTGGCCTCGATGACCACGCCCTCCAAGGGGTTCTCGGGCTCGTCGAAGCGGCCCGGAAGCGCCTGCAGGATCCGCAGGAACTCGCCCGACAGACAGCGACAGAAGATGCTGCCGCCGGGAATCGAGACGACCTTGTCCTCGCCGAGCTCGAGCAGCTGGCCGTCCACGTCCGCTTCGGCGAACTCGTTCACGATGTACGCCAGCCTGCGCTCCCGGTTCGCTTCGATCAGGCGTTGCAGGAGCGTGGTCTTGCCGCCACCCAGGAAGCCGGTGACCATCGCGAGCGGAATCACGACTCTTTCCTCAGGCTCTGACGCTCCTCCTCCGCCTGCCTGCGGTAGTAGTCGTAGACGCCGGCCTTCTCGAGCAGCCAGCGGGTCAGCCCCGGGCTCAGCTGGTCGAGCATCAGCCCGAGCTTCACAGGCCCCGGGTTGACGACGATCTCGAAGACGTCCTTCCGGATGGCACGCACGACGGCCTCCGCCACCGCCTCCGGCGTCGAGGTGCCGAGCACTCTCGGCGCGTCCTGGGTTCGCACCGCGAACATGCCGGCCTCCGAGACGAAGCCGGGCGAGATCACGGATGCGCTGACACCAGTGCCCTGGAGCTCGATGCGCAGTCCGCTGGTCCAGGCGATCAATCCCGCCTTGGTGGCGGCATAGGTCGCGGAGTACGGGGACCCCTTCTTGCCTCCGAACGACGACATCATCACCACGTGGCCGCGCCCCCGTTCGATCATCCCTTCCAGGACCAGCCGGCTCAGGATCAGCGGCGCCACCAGGTTGGTGCGAACCATCCCCTCGATGCGATCCGGCGTGAGGTCGGTGTAGGGCACGATCATCTCGATCCCGGCGTTGTTCACCAGGATGTCGATCGGCCCCAGCCTGGACTCCGCCTCTTCGATCAGCGTCCTCCGCTCCCCGTCGTCGCAGACGTCGGCGGCGATCCACTCCACCCTCGAGGCGCCCCCCCCGAGCTGCCCGGTCACCTCGCGGAGCGAGTCCGCGGACCGCGCCGTGAGCGTCAGGTTGGCGCCCTCGCCCGCCAGGGCGCGGGCGATGTGGGGGCCGAGCCCCCTCGAGCCACCGGTAATCAGTGCGTGCGCTTCGCGAATCGTCTTCATGGTCGGTCGTCAGACGCTCAGGCCCACCACCTCGCGGGCCCGCGCCTTGTACTCCTCCATCGGTGCCTCGGCCATCAACATCATCTTCTGCGATGCGATGGAGCCCTCTGCGTGGATGGTACAGACCTCGTGCCACCCCGAGAAGTCGCTCGCCACCAGGTGCCGGAGCATGCTGAAGAGCTTGAGGCGCTCGGCGGCGTCGAAGGGCTCGGCGCCTCCCAGGTACTTCTCCAGGTAGGGCTTCAGCTCCGGATGGCTCCAGTCTCGATAGGTCGGCTGCGTGACCAGGAGCCCGCCCGCGACGTCCTGGATGTCGCGCACGAACTCGTGGAAGTTGGAGGCGAAGTGCATCTTCGCCATGTTGGAGAGCAGCGGCCGGGCCACGTAGAGCCCCGAGCCGTGGAACTCCTCCGGCTCGCTGAGCGCGGCCCTGGCCAGGGCCCTGGTCGTCTCGGTGTAGCGGATCATCTCGACGAAGCGGTCCCGGATGTGGGAAGCGCGCTGGATTCCGTTCGCCTCCGCCACCAGCATCGCCACGCCCGTCATGTACTCGAGGATCGGGATCTTGTAGGTGACCGCCGTGAAGCGGTGGAATGCGCTGAAGGCGTAGGCGGCCGGCTGCGCCAGCTGCCAGTCGCGGAGCAGGAAGACCCGCTCCTTGGGCACGCGCACCTCGTCGAAGATCAAGAGCGCCTCCACGTGCCCCCGCTTCGGACGCGGCGTCGGGAAGGAGAGCTGGTCCTCGTAGCGGAAGTTCGGCCGGCAGATCTGCGTCAGGCCCGGCGTGTCGACGGGAATGGCGAATGCCACCGCGTGGTCCGCCTCGGCTTCGGTCAGGTTCCGCGTGGGAATCACCAGGATCTCGTCCACGTAGGGCGACGCGGTGATGTGGGCCTTGGCGCCGGAGACGACGATCTCGTCCGCCGTCTCGTCCACGACCCGGAGGTAGTAGTCGGGGCTCTTCTGCTCGGCCGGGGACTTGCTGCGGTCGCCTTTCACGTCCGTCACCGCGCCGGCCAGCGAGAGGTCCTCGAGGGCACAGTGGCGCCGGTATTCGGCGATCCTGCGAGCGTAGGTCTCGTTCCCAGCCACCCGCGCAACGGCGGTCAAGCCGTTGATGATGTCGGTGCCGACGTCCTTCACGAAGGGAAGGGCCCCGTCGGCGTAGCGGCACGCAGCGGAGACCAGCTCGAAGCGCTCGGCCACCGCCTCCGGCTTGTCGGGCAGGTCGAAATAGCGGCTCACGTCCTGCCCCGTCTCCGGGTCCCTGGTCACCGCCATCTCCCGAAATGCGGGATCGTGGGCCATCAGGAAATCGAACGCCGCGGTCTCGACCCCCACCTTGATGTAGGGATCCTCCGCCACGTCGGGGATCTGGTTGCCGGCGAGGTACACCCTTCTGCCGTCTTTCAGTCCCTGTCTGTATTCGTCAGCCGTTCGAAGCGCCATGGGGTCTCCTCAGTCGCTGTCTTTTCCTTCGTCGATCGGTCGAAACATCTCCCGGAACTTCGCCATGAAGGCGACGTCTCCCTCCACCGACATCTTGCCGGTAACGACGGCCGTCACCGAGTCGAGCTTGCCCGTGGCCACGTCGTGGTAGCTGTGGTCGCTGGCCACGATGTAGACGGTCGGTGAGGCGAGGACCTCTTCGGTCACGGCCACCGAGCCGTTCTGGATCCTGACGGTCCACTCACCGCCCCCGCCCCCCGTGATCTGGTAGCTGACCGAGGCGTCCACTCCCTCTGCATTCGCGGGAATGAAGCGGTCCAACATGCCTGTGAAGAGATGGCCGACCGGCACCGGCTCGGCTTTCGTCTCCTCCTCGAGCTCCAGGGCGAGCTGCTTCTTCACCACCTTGCCGATCGCGTTTCGCGGCAGGCTGGCGCGAAACGCGAACGCCTCCGGGACCTTGTACCCCGCCAGCCGACCGGCGCAGAACTCGCGGAGCTCCGCCTCGTCGAGCTGCGCGCCGCGCACGCGCACCACGCAGGCCTTGGCGACCTGTCCGTACTTGTCGTGCGGCTCCGGGATCACGGCCACCGACGCCACGGCCGGGTGCTCGGCGATCGCGTTCTCGATCTCCTTGGGATAGACGTTCACGCCGCCGCGGATGATCATCTCCTTCTTGCGGTCCGCGATGAAGAGGAAGCCGTCGTCGTCGAGGTATCCGAGGTCGCCGGTGTGGAGCCAGCCGTCGACGATCGTCTCGGCGGTGGCGTCGGCGCGGCCCCAGTAGCCCTGCATCAGCACGTCGCCGCGCACTGCGATCTCTCCGATCTCGCCGACCGAAACCGGTTTGTGATCCGGATCGAACACCCGCAGCTCGAGATCCTCGAAGGCCAGTCCCACCGAGCCGTACTTGGAGCGCTCCAGCGTGTTGGCGGCGACGCCGCCGCTGGTCTCGGTCAGCCCGTACGCCTCGAGGATGGGCACGCCGAAGCGCTCCTTGCACTCCTCCAGCTGCTCTGGCGGAATCGGCGCCGCACCCGAGATCCCGAAGCGGAGCGAGCTGGTATCCACACTGCTCGACTCACTGGCCCGGAGCAGGATGTTCCACATGGTGGGCACGATGTAGAAGGCGTTGATGCGGTAGCGCTCGATGCAGTCCCAGAACTCCGAGGCGGAGAAGTTCCGCCGCAGCACGATCGTCGCGGCGCGGTACATGGTCGGGAAGGCCAGGTCGTTGAGCCCACCGGAGTGGAAGAGCGGCAGCACGCAGAGCGCGCGGTCGCCGGGCGAGATCGGCATGCCCTGCGTCTTGATGCGGGCGCCGGCCAGAACGCCGCCGTGGCTCAGCATCACTCCCTTGGGATTCCCCGTGGTGCCCGAGGTGTACATGAGCGCCGCGGTGTCGCCGGGCTTCGGCGGCTCGACGGGCGGCGGACTCGAATCGCACTCGGAGAGGACGGCCGGAAGGCAGTCGTGCGGCCGGCCGAGATCGACGGGGGAAGGGGCGTTCACCAGGATCCGCTCCACGGACGGCGTCACGTCCGCGATCTCGACCGCAATCGGAACGTACTCGGGGTCCACCAGCAGGACCTTCGAGCGGGAGTCGTTGACCAGGTACTCGACCTCGTTCGCCTGCCACCAGCAGCTGATCGGCCCGCCGATGGCGCCGATCTTCTGCAGACCCAGGAGCACGTCGAAGACGGCGGGCGAGTTTCCGAGCATGTAGGAGACCACGTCGCCCCGCCCCACCCCCGCCTCCAGCAGGTAGTTCGCGAAGGCGTTGGTGCGCTCGTCCAACGCCCGGTAGGTGATGACCTCGTCGTAGAAGTCGAGGAACGGCACCTCGGGATGCTCTGCTGCGTTGTGCCGGACCAGCTCGCAGGTCGTCTCGATCTTCCGGCTCATCGGCTCTCCTTCCCTCCCTGGGACCACTACGTCTGCGGCTGCGCGCGTCGATTCAGGATCGGAACCAGCCGTTCTGGCGGTACCACGCGAGCGTTTCGCGGAGCCCTTCCTGCGCTGACGGGTGCCTCAGCTTGAACCCGGTGGCTACGAGCTTCGAGTTGTCCCAGCAGCGGTCGCAGGAGAGGTAGTGCAGCGTCCCCACCTCCAGGGCCGGCCGGGTCCCCCTCCACTTCGCCAGCCGCTGGGAAATCGCCGCGATCGGAAGCAGCACCCGCATCGGGACCCGGAGGAAGGGCTTCTCCGCACCGAAGAGCTCCTTCGCTACCAGCTGGAAGAACTCCGCCGTGGTCATCCGCGAATCGTCGCTGACGTTGTAGACCTCTCCGACGGTCTCGTCGTGCTCCAGGGCAAAGAGGACGGCGCGACACATGTCGTCGACGTGCAGGAAGGCCTCGATCCGGTCGCCCTTCCCCGCCATCAGCATCCGCCGCTTCCCGCGGCTGCTCTCGATCTGCTGGAAGGCGTTCCAGAGGCCGTACTCGGACCGGGGGCCATAGATGGCAGCCGGCCGGAAGATCGTGACGCGAAGCCCCTGCTCACTCTGGTAGCGGTGGACGATCTTCTCGCCTTCCCACTTGCTGACGTTGTAGTTGTTGAGGGGCGGCGTGAGCTTCTCGGCGTCCTCCTTGACCGGGACGCCCGAGTGCCAGTCGTAGCCGTAGACGCCCACGGACGAGAGGTGGATGAACCGCTCGGCCCCCGCAGCCACCGCCGCCTGGCAGAGATTCTCCACCGCCTTCACGTTGACGGCGAAGATGACCTCGTCGGGCGTCGAGTAGTCGTGGATCCCGGCGACGTGGAAGACGGCGTCGACGCCCTCCAGAAGCGGGTCGAGCCCCTCGCGGCGGGTCAGGTCGGCGGCAACGAACTCGACGCCAAGCGCGTCGAACAGCGCCCCGTAGTGGCGGCTCGAGACGTCGGTGGCGCGAACCCGAAGCCCCGCCCGCGCCGCGTGCAGGACCATGTGGTGCCCGGTGAATCCCGCGGCTCCCGTCACCAGGACGCAGGGCGAGCGGTCGGGGGAGTCCTCTTGGCTCGTCATCGGTCAGGCCTGCTACTCTTCATCGCTGGACACCAGCTCGGCACGAAGCCCCCGGACGTCGATCCGCAAGCTCGGCGCCGCGCTCGGGCTCGGCTTCTCGATGGCGCGCATCACCATCTCGTGGATGGTGTCGCCGTACTCCGAGATGTGCTCCGGCCGCCCGGCCACGATCCACTGGGTCGTGAGGTGCTCGATGAAGCCGAGCACCATGTTCCGGACCAGGAATCCGTCGATGTCGGAGCGGAAGACCCCGGCCTCGACTCCCGCCTGGAAGGCCTCCACGATGGGCCTCGAGGCCTTCCGCACCACCTCGTAGGCCGCGGACTGGATGAAGTTGCGGTTCGCCTTGAGTGTGAGAAGTGCGACGGACGTGTACAGGGGATTGCGCTCGTAGAACTCCAGGTAGGCCTGGATCACCACCCGCAGCTTCTCGCGCGGATCGCGGACGTAGTGGCGAAGACTCTCGAGGCGGTCGAACTCGCGTCGCGTGTAGATCTCCGCGATCGAGAAGAGCACCTGCTCCTTCGACTCGAAGTACTCGTAGAGCGTCGCCTCGGAGACGCCCGCGGCTTCGCAGATCGCCGAGACCGTGGTGGCCTCGAAGCCCTTCCGGCCGAAGAGATCGAGCGCGGCATCGAGGATGCGAACCTCGCGCTGGGGGTTCCGCTTGCGCCCGTTTCGCTGGACGCCGCCGGCGTCGCCCTTGGACCGTTCACTCTCGAGCTCGACCGCCGATCGGCGCATGGTCTCCCTCTACTTATTACTCAAAATACAGATCGTCACTATTATTTCAAGCCATTTTTCATGATGATACTATGATTTCGTGACCTGCTTCGATATACTGCGCGATGCTGCTTCCCCAAGGGGACCAAGGAGGAGCCGCCGTGGATCTCTCAGTGCTTCGCTACGAGGTCACCGATCAGGTGGCTCGGGTCGCGATTCACAATCCTCCCGTGAACGCGCTGGACACACGCTTCCTCGAGGAGTTCGAGGCCGTTCTGGAACGGCTGTCGCGGCCCGGAGAGGCCCGGGCCGTGGTGCTGCGGAGCGACTGCCCCGGCTTCTTCTCCGCCGGAGACGACGTGCGCGAGCTGGGAGAGATCAGCCCCGAGCTTCTCGCCGCCCTTCCCCGGGCCCACTCGCTGCTCGACGCACTCGAGTCCCTCGCGCTGCCGACCATCGCGGCCATCAACGGCCACGCCCTCGGTGGAGGACTCGAGCTGGCGCTCACCTGCGACCTCCGATTCATGGGGGAAGACTCTGGACGAATCGGCCTGCCCGAGGTGCGGCTCGGTATGATCCCTGCCCTGGGCGGGAGCCAGCGCCTTCCGCCGCTGGTCGGCAAGGGAAAGGCGATCGAGATGATGTTCAAGGGCCTGCAGCTCACCCCGGAAGAGGCCGAGCAGATCGGGCTGGTGAACGCGGTCTTTCCGCAGTCGGAGCTCGAGGAGCGGGTGCACGACTACGCGGCGCGCCTCGCCCGGCAGGCAACCGGCGCCATCGCGAGGATCAAACGATGCGTCCACACGGGCATCTACGAAGGAACCGCAGCGGGCCTTGCCGAGGAGAGGCGGTCCGTCGTCGAAAACTTCGAGTCTCCGGACGTGCGCGAAGGCGTGGACGCCTTCCTGAACGGACGCAAGCCCCGGTTCCAGGGCTGAGTCCCAGATCCGGCGCACAGTGAAGACGGCCTTCGTCACCGGTGGCGCCGGCTTCCTCGGCGTGAACCTGGTCGAGCAACTCGTCTCGGGCGGCTGGGAGGTGATCGTCTTCGACGCCGCTGCGGCGAACGCCGGATGGATGGAGGAGCGAGGCGTCTCCCTCGTGAGGGGAGACATCACCGACCGCGCCTCCTGCGAACGCGCCCTCCCCTCCGGCGTGGATGCCGTCTTCCACCTGGCTGGCAACACCAGCCACTGGAAGCTCGGCGACGAGCGGCAGACGAAGGTCAACGTCGACGGAACCCGGAACGTGGTCGAGGCGGCGCTCCAGGGCCGCGCGCTGCGCCTGCTCCACACTTCCAGCATCGCCGCCTACGGATTCCAGCCCTCCCGCATCCACGAGGAGATGCGGTCCACCGCACTCGGCTCCAGCATCAACTACTTCCGCACCAAGCGTCTGGCGGAGATCGAGGTGGAGCGCGGAATCGAGCAGGGCCTCGACGCGGTGATCCTGAACCCCTCCAACATCGTGGGCGCCCACGACCCCTCCGGCTGGTCGCGCTTCTTCCGCCTGATCGAGGAGCAGCGACTCCCGGGAGTTCCGTCCGGACGGTCCTCCTTCTGCCACGCGCGCGCGGTCGCCGCCGCCCACATCGCCGCCTTCGAGCGGGGCCGCAGCGGCCACCACTACCTGCTGGGGGGCGCCGATGCGACCTTCCTCGAGCTGGTCCAGCGGATCGGCAAGCTGCTGGGGCGGCGAACGCCGAGCCGCGCGACGCCCGCGCTCCTCTCCAAGCTGGCCGGACGCCTCTCGCTGTGGGGCTCGTACCTGACGCGCCGGGAGCCGGATCTTACGCCGGAGAAGGCCACGCTGCTCTCTTCCGAGCTGATCTGCAGCTCCGAGAAGGCCGAGCGGGAGCTCGGCTACCGGAGCGCTCCCCTCCAGACGATGCTGGAGGACTGTCACCGCTGGATGCTCGACGAGGGGTTGCTGGAGGGCTCGCAGTAGAACCATGAAGACGGGCGTGGCCTACCACGACGTGCGAGACCCGGTGCACGTGCGCAGGGACCTGGAGGACATGGTCGCGCACCACTGCAGCTTCGTGGTCCACACCTTCTCCGAAGCTGACATGATCTTCTATCGGCGAGCCATGAAGGAGATCGTGAAGGCTTCACACGATCTCGGGCTCGAGGTGTACGCAGACCCCTGGGCCGTGGGCCGCGTCTTCGGCGGCGAGGCGCTCTCTCGCTTCGTCGCGGAGAACCCCGCCGACCGCCAGGTGCTCGCCGACGGCAGCTCTGTGCCCGCAGCCTGCATGAACAGCGGGAAGTTCCGCTCCTTCATGAGGCGCTGGGTCGAGGCCGCCGCCGAGATCGGAGCCGACATCGCCTTCTGGGACGAGCCCCACTTCTTCATGAGGGACCTGATGGCCGGCGCCTCCGGCCGCGAGTGGGCCTGCTGCTGCCGGACCTGCAAGGAGCGGTTTCGGCGAGAGCACGGCCGCGCCATGCCCGAGGAGATGGACGCCGACGCGATCGCCTTCCGGGATGCGACGCTGGTCGACTTCTTCACGGAGCTCTGCGAGAGCGCCCGGGCGTGCGGGATGAAGAACGCGCTGTGCGTGCTTCCGCACGAGAACGCCCGGCGCGGCATCTCGAGCTGGGATGCGTTCGCGTCCATCCCCTCGCTGGACATCTTCGGCACCGACCCCTACTGGGCCTTCTGGGGCGAGCCGCTCGAGCCCTGGGTCCGCGAGACGACCAGGAAGGCGAAGGCCGTCGCCGACGAGTACGGGTGCGAGCTGCAGATGTGGGTCCTCGCCTTCCTGATCCAGGAGGGGCGCGAGGACGAGGTGATGCGGGCCGCCGAGATCTTCCACGAGGAAGGCGTCCGCAACATCGCCGCCTGGAGCTACGGGGGCGGCGGCTGGACCTACGCCCGTTCGGCGAATGCCGAGAAGGTCTGGGAGAACGTGGGGAAGGTGTTCGGCAAGCTTCGGTCCCTGTCGGCTTAGCCAGGGATCAGTGCTTCTTCAGGATCAGGAACTCGTACGAGTAGGTGTGGCCGAAGCGCCGGTGCATGTCGATCTCCAGCTCGGCCTCGAGCAGCACCTGGGCGAGCACCGGATCGTCCGCCGCCCGCGGGCGAAGCTTCTCGATCCTCTCCTCCATGGGCCCGTAGTACTGCGTCCGCCACGACTCGGGGGGCAGGGTGAAGTGGTCGAGCGTCTCGTAGCCGGCGTGCGCCGCCCGGGCGATGCACCCCATCGCATCGGTGATGGCGGGGTACCACTCTTCCCACCTCTCCCGAATCTCGGTCGGCGGATCCTCCACCGTCCAGACGACTTCGCTCGCGGCCACGATCCCTCCGTCCGCGAGTAGCGTCCGCCAGAGCTCGAGCCCGTCGCCGAAGCCAATCTGGTAGATGGCCCCCTCGCACCAGATCAGGTGCACGCTTCCGCGTTCGAAGGGCAGCGCGGACATGTCTCCCTGCCTGGCATCGATCAGGTGGTCGAGACCGGCGCTCTTCGCCCTCCCCTTCAGCACCTCCACGAACGGCTCCCAGATGTCGATCGCCGTGACCTTCACACCCAGCTCGCGGGCGAGCACCAGGGTCTGACCGCCGGGCCCGCATCCCGCGTCGACGACCACCGGATCGGGAGGAAGCTCGGGGAGCAATCCTACCGCCCGTCGGGTGATCTCGTCGTCACCCGGCCCCTCCCGGGGTAGCCCAGTGTGAAGCTCGAAGAATTGCGGCGGCGGCCACATGGTTCACCTCGGCTCTTGGATCGGATACAGATATCACCCCAGCCAGGCCACTGGCAAGCGGGTCCACCTGCTCTCTCCTCTCCCGAACCTCCCTTGCGGCGTCCCGCAACCGCATCGATGTGCAGACCTGTATCCTTCCGTCCCGATGGCCGAGCGAACCGGGGGCTTTTGGCGGGTGTTCCCCGAGGTGCGTTCCCGCGAGCGCAGCCGCTTCCTCTTCTTCTTCGCGCTGCTCGGGCTGCTGGATCTCGCGCAGGTGATGGGCTTCGCCGGCGCGGAGGCGCTGTTCCTCGGACGCGTCGGGGTGGCGAAGCTGCCGCTCACCTTCGTCGGCGCCTCGGCGACGACCGTCCTGCTCTCGCTCGTCTACGCAACGATCGTCGGACGCGCCCGCAACGACAGGCTCTTCATGTGGATGCTGGTCATCGGAGCGGGGCTCCTGCTGGGGGGTGCAGCGGGCGCCGGCCTCGGTGCGGCCTGGGTGCCGACGGCGCTGTTCATCCTCTTCTTCGTGACGCAGGCGATCTTCGTCACGCACTACATGACCTTCGTCGGCGACTACTTCGACACGCTCTCCAGCAAGCGCCTGTTTCCGCTCTTCGCCATCGGCTCCAGCCTCGGTGGAGCACTGGGCGGCGGACTGGTCGTCCTGGTGCTGCGCGTCGCCCCCGTGGAGAGCCTGATTCTGTGCTGGGCCGCCGGGCTCGCCGCTTGCGCCGTGCTGCTGCGCGCGAGGCGGCGAAGCCTGCGCCGCTGGGGCCCGCTGGGACTCGAGGAGGCCGACGAGACCTCCGTCGAGGGAATCCGCGGCGCACTGCAGCACCTGCGACGCTCGCCCTTCAGCCGCTGGCTGGTGGTCGCGAGCCTGGGAATGGTGCTCGCCCTCTTCCTGAGCCAGTACCTCTACTCCGACGTCTTCGCTCGCACATTCTCCGACGCCAACGCACTCGCCACCTTCTTCGGCATCTACCTCGCAGTGAGCAATACCGCCGAGATCCTGGTGGAGCGCTACGTCACGCCGTGGCTGATCCGGCACCTGGGCGTGGCCAGCGCCAATCTGGTGCATCCCGCGCTGACCATTGCGTCCTTCCTGGTTCTGGCCATCGACTACCGGCTGCCGGCGGCGATCGCCGCCCGCGCCAATCGCGAGATGCTCGACAGCGGGCTGTCGATGCCGGTGCGGAACCTGGTCTACAACGCAATTCCCTTGCGTTTCCGGGGACGTATGCGGGTGTTTCTCGAGGGCATTGTCATCTACTCGGGGATGTCGGTGGCGGGGCTGCTGCTGCTCATCGCAGGCCGCCCCGATCCACTCTGGCTGTGCGGAGTCGGCGCGGCCACGGCGGTGCTCTACCTGCTCGCCAATGCGGGGGTGCGCCGGGCCTACCTCGAAACCCTGGTGAGCGAGCTGCGGGCCGGCCGACTCGACATCTCGGAAGTCGGCGAGGAACTCGGCGAGGCCGAGATGGCGCGGTTGGGAGAGCTCTGGGAGGCGCTCCTGCCGAGCGCCAGCGAGCACCCGGCCAGCGAGGTGCTCCAGCTGGCGCCGCTCCTGGCGCGGCGAGGCGCCACCGCGCCGCTTCTTCGCACGGCGACCCACACCAATGCTCGCGTGCGCCGGGCCTGCATCGTCGCGCTCGGCGGCGTAGACGAGGAGTCCGCCCTCTCCGCGCTGCTCGCCGCACTCGAGGACCCGGATCCGCAGGTACGGCTCGCCTCGCTGCAGATGCTCGGTGGCCGGCCCTCCGACGCTGGCGTCCGACCGGAGATCGAGCGGTGTCTCAGCGACCGCGACCCGTGGGTGCGCGCGAAGGCCGCGTCGCTGATGCCCGCACCCGGCCGAGGGCTGCTCGAGACGATGGCCGCGTCCGGCGATGCCGGGGAAGCAACCGCCGCCTTCGCCCGCTTGTCGGCGAGTCACTCCTCCCTGGCAACGGCGCGCGTCGGCGACGCCGACGCAGCCATCCGCGCGGCGGCAATCTCCTGCCTGGCGCGGCTTCGGGCGCGAGAGGAGCTTGGAGAGCTGGATCTCGAGATCGCGCTCGACGACTCCGACCCGGCCGTCCGTTGCGCGGTCGCGGATGCGCTGGCTGTCCAGGCCGATCCCCGCGCGACGCGCGTGCTGGCCACCGCCCTCGAGGATCCGCGGCGCGAGGTCCGCACGCACGTCGCCGCGCGCCTGGGAGAGCTCGGCGACATGGGGATTGATGCCGCCGAGCCCTACCTGCGCGGGGTCGGCCCGTGGACGGTAGACGCCGCCCTCGAGGCGGTCTCGGCCGCACGCACGCCACGCGCCCGGGCAGTGCTCGCCGGCGAGCTGCGCGACCGCGTGAACCGCAGCTGGGAGAGCCTGCTCGCCCTCGAAATGCTCGGCCAGCCGGAGAGCTTGTGGATGCGCGCCCTGCGCCTGGCCCACGAGGACGCCTTCGCGCGGAGCATCCGCACCGCCTTCCGCATCCTCGAGCTGCGCGAGGGCGTCTCCTTGATGCGCAACGTCCAGCACGCCCTGCGGCTGGGCGCACGCCGCGCGCGCGCCGACGCCCTCGAGGTGATCGCCAACCTCGGCGACCGCCGGGCGGCGGAGCTGCTCGTATTGCTGCTCGAAGAGGGCGTTCTTCGGGATAAGATGAAGGGGGTGGCCGGCCACTTCCGCCCGCCGCGCAACAGCCAGGAAGTCGTCTCGGCGGCGGAGATGTCGCCGGATCGATGGATCGGTTGTGCACTGCGGGCGCGAAGCGAGCCCCGGGATCGGGAGATCATGGAACGACTGCTAGCACTCCGGCAGGTGTCGCTCTTCGCCCACCTGAGCCTCGACCAGCTCGAAACCATCCGGCGGGCGACGAAGACCGTGCAATACCACGAGGGAGAGGCGATCGTGCGAGAGGGCGATCCCGGCGCCAAGCTCTTCGTCCTGCTCGATGGCGAGGTGAAGGTCTACCACGAGTGGGGCTCGCCGGAGCCCCTGCTTCTCAACACGCTGACGCCGATCAGCTACTTCGGCGAGATCGCCATCCTCAGCGGGGAGTCCCGCAGCGCCAGCGTGGTCGCTTCGCGTGACTCGACGCTGATCTCGCTGGGAGGCGAACGGCTCAAGGAACTCATCCTGCAGAGGCCGGAGATCTCGTTCGACATCTTCCGCGGCCTGATCACACGGATCCGCGTCGCGGAGCAGCGTTTCGAAGAGAGCCGGCTCGACCCGCACGGGTCCGAGCAGCCGGGCTTCGAGACCGCAGACAGCGCGAGGGAGAAATGATGGCTGGCGGCATCCTATTGGCCTTCGCCCTGCTGAGCGGGCTCCTGACGCTGAACGTCTACCGGCCGCCCCGGGCCCCGATGGGCCTGGCCGGGGTGGGCAGCGTTCTCGGCTGGAGCGTCGGCGAGTTCGCCCTGCACCACGTCGCTCTCCAGCTCGCCCTGCTGCTCGTGTTCGCGGCCTCGGGAGGCCTCGGCGGGGCCGCGGGGAAGTTCGGGGTGGTGCTGCTGCTCGCTTCCTGGGCCGCCCTTCTCGCGCACTACTGGAGTGGGCGCCAAGCGGGCGAGATCGTCGACGGCGCGGTCCGAGCTGCGTTTGGAGACTCCGATGGCGCCGCCGAGCCGGCGGCGCCGAGCTGGCGCAAGATCCTGCTGCCGATTCCGGTCCGCGACCCGGCCGTGGAGCGCGTCCGCGGCATCTCCTTCGGTGGCACGGAAGGGGATCCGCTCCGCCTGGACGTCTACCGTCCACGCAACGCAGAGGGCCCTCTTCCGGTGCTGCTCTACGTCCACGGGGGCGGGTGGACGATCGGGAGCAGGAACTACCAGGGTCTTGCGACCTGCACCCACATGGCGAGCCGCGGCTGGCTCTGCGTCAACGCCGACTACCGGCTGAGCCCGCGGGCGACCTTCCCCGATCACATCGTCGACGTGAAGCAGGCGATCCGCTGGATTCGCGAGGAGGGTCCCGGGATGGGCGCGGATCCGGACTGCGTCGTGATCACGGGGGGCTCGGCGGGAGGTCACCTCTGCGCGCTCGCAGCACTCACGCCCAACGATCCCGAGTACCAGCCGGGCTTCGAAGAGGTCGACACCCGGCTTCAGGGCTGCATCCCCTTCTACGGAGTGTTCGACTTCACGGGAGAGCAGAGTCACTGGCCGCACCGGGGGCTCGACGAGACCGTCGAGCGCGTCGTCGTGAAGCGGAGCAGGCAAGACGACCCCGAAGCCTTCCGAAGGGCCTCCCCACTCCACCGGGTGAATTCGGCGGCTCCACCCTTCCTCCTGATTCACGGGACTGCCGACTCGCTGGTGCCGATCGAGGAGTCTCGGGTATTCCACCGGGTGCTCGGGGAGGCGACCGGAGGCGGCGCAGCCCTCGCCGAGATCCCCGGGGCGCAGCACGCCTTCGAGCTCTTCGCTTCGCTGCGCGCCGAGATGGTCCGGGGCGCCGTCGAACGCTTCCTCGGTCGTATGAGGAGCCAGCAGCATGGATGCGGCGAGCCGCCAGCTCGATCGATGCCAGCTCCCCGATCATCGCTACTATAGCCGACGACCCCCTGCGGCTGCCGGACAGCTCGGGCGATGGAAGCCAGTAGAAGGAACGCCGATGGCCAAGGTTCTGCTCGTAGAAGATCAGGAAGACAACCGCGACATGCTCTCCCGGCGGCTGGTGAAGCGCGGCTACGAGGTCTCGATCGCCGTGGACGGCGCCGAGGGTGTCGAGAAGGCCAGAAGCGAGGCCCCGGATCTGATCCTGATGGACATGAGCCTGCCCGTCATGGATGGCTGGGAGGCCACCCGGATCCTGAAGGGCGAGGACGGCACGCGCTCCATCCCGGTCGTGGCCCTCACCGCCCACGCCATGAGCACCGACCGCGAGAAGGCGTTCGAGGCGGGCTGCGACGCCTACGAGACCAAGCCCATCGAGCTTCCGCGCCTGCTCGAAACCATGGAGAAGCTGCTCCAGGTCCCGCCGAAGGCTTGAGCCCGGGAACGAGCTGGAGCGCAACGCTCAGCGGGCGGGGACCGAGCGCAGGCTGATGACCTGCGACCCTCCCACCCCGAGGACGCGGTGCACACGCTCGGGCGCCGTCGGCAGCTCGACCTCGCGCTCGTGATCGACCTGCACCAGCTCGGCGAGGGCGTGGCGCGTGCCGTCGCAGATCCACACCTCTCCGGCCTCTCCAGCGGCCTCGATCCCGGCTGCTCGCACCAGCGGGTCGCCAACCGCCTTGTAGCGAAGCTGATCGCCGCTGCCGAAGCCCACGACCACGACTTCGCCACGGGCGACACCCACTCCGATCCCGACGGACGGGAGCTGTGCGCGGCGGCTGCGTGAATTGATCTCGTCCATCTCCAGCTGGAGCGCGACGGCGCAGGCCACCGCGCGCTCCAGGTCGTCGTCGCGCGGGAGCGGCAGTCCGAACAGGACCACCAGGGAATCGCCGTTCACCGCGTCGACGGTGCCGCCGTAGTGGGCCACGACCTCGCCGAGTCCGCCCAGCACATTGCTGAGGACGGCCGAGAACTCCGCCGGCGGAAGCGAGGCCGCCAGATTCCGGGCGCCGCGCACGTCGGCCACGACGGCGGCTGCGGGGCGCCTCTTCGCGCCCAGCTCCAGCGCACCGGGCCGCTCGGCCATCTCCACCAGCAGGTCGTCCGAGACGTCGCGGCCGAGCGCCTGGCGGATGAATGCGCTGCGGAACTCGAGCTGATTGGCGAGCCCGGCGAGCTGACGAGCAGCGCGGTGCAGCTCGAGCTGGGTGCGCACGCGTGCGATCACGACGGGGAAGTCGAACGGCTTCGTCACGTAGTCGTTGGCACCGCGCGTGAGGCCTTCGACCACGTCGTCGCTGGTCTCGAGCCCGGTGGCCAGGATGATCGGAAGCTCGGAGCGGGACCGATCGCGCCGCACGCGCTCCAGCACCTCGAGACCGTTCATGCCCGGCAGAAGCACCTCGAGCAGGACCAGGTCGGGATCTACGGACTCGATCAGCCGCAGCGCCTCGACGCCGTCGCGCGCCGTCTGCACCGCGAAGCCGTAGCGCTGGAAACGCCGCGCCAGGAGCTCGCGCTGGTCGGGGTCGCCATCGACGATGAGGACCCGCGACGCTGCGGCGTCCGCCAGCCCGGGCTCCTGCTCGCGAGCCTCCTCCAGCGCCGGAGTGGCCGGAGCGTCGTCGTCGGAGAGCGGTGGCGCACCCGGGTCCTGGCTGCTGCGGAGCTTCCCGTCCACCAGGTCGAGCAGGCGCTCTGCCGCATGGCGGATCCGCTCCAGATCCGGCGCCAGATCCTGCTGGCCGCGGTCTTCGAGCTCTTCCTCGAGCAGCTCGCTGTAGCCGACGATCTGGCTGATGGGCGTGCGCACTTCGTGCTGAAGGCGGCGCATGGTCTCCTGCGCCCTGCGCTGGGCTTCGTCTCGCGTGCTCATGACGACGGCATCCGCATTTCGGAGATCATGCGGAGCTCCGCAAGCGGTCCCGCAAGGCGCGCACCCGGAGCGACAGGAGCTGGCCCAGGCCGATTCCCAGGGCGGGAGCCTCCTCCATCAGGGCGAGCAGGTCCTCGCGGGCCAGGCGCAAGAGGCGCGTCTCCTCACACGCGCGCGCAGCCGTGGAGCGCGGCACGCCGTCCAGGGTCGAGAGCTCGCCGAAGAAGGCGCCGGGGCCAATCCGCTCGAGCGCAGCACTGCCCAGGGTGAGCTCCACCTCGCCAGCGAGCACGATGTAGAGACCGTCTCCTTCGTCGCCCTCCGCAAAGATCAGCTCTCCCGCGGCGTAGCGAGCCTCCTGCAGCGTCTCCGCCAGGTTCACCAGCTGCTGGGTGGAGAGCCGGCCGAAGGCGGGGACGCCCTGCAGCTGCACGGCGATTTCCATCGGATCGAGCATGCCCGGAGGATCACCGATCCCGGGGCTCGACTCCAGCGGACGCGCGGCGAAGAAGTCCGAGAGCCGCCTGGTGAGCTCGTCGCGATCGCGCGAAAGCTCACTCCAGGCCACCTCCGGCGATGGGAAGCGGCGCCCGAGCTGGTCTGCGGCTCGTCGCCCGCGCTTGTTCCAGTCGCCGGACTCGAGCAGCGGAAGCAGCGTATCGCGCTCTTCCGCGCCGAGGAGGGCCTCGATGGCCTCGAGAAGGATGTCCCGGCTGCGAGCGTTCGGGGCTCGGCGCAGGCGGCGCTCGAGCTCCGCGATGCGTTCGTCGTCGTGAAGCACGGCGAGCAGCGCCAGCAGGGTACCCAGCGCCTCGGCGACGCGTTCCTCGAGACGCCGCAGCAGCAGGCCCGCCCCACGCTCCGAGCCGAGCGCCGCCCGCAGCACCAGGCTCTCCCATGCCGCATCGAGCTGGCGGCGGTAGAGCGACTCGACCACAGCGGCATCGGCGTCTAGCTCGCGAAGCACGCTCACCGCCGCGTCGCGGAGGGCGGGAACTCCGAACTCGTACTCGAGGAGCAGGGGCTGCACGGTCTCGGGACCGAGCTCCACCAGGGCTTCCCGGGCGGCGGCCGTCTCTCCGGCGTGTCGCGAGCCGAGCGCCGCGACCATGCGCGGCGCAGCCTCCGAAGCGCGCGCGTGGCCGGCGAACGAGAGGACCGCCGCGCGCACCCGCGGATCCGGGTCGTCGACCCGCCCGAGCACCGACTCCGCGCAGCTCTGAGTGGCCTCGCGGTGGCGCCGGGCGACCTCCACCAGGGCCTCTGCCGCCCCGGCCCGATCGACGCGCTGCTCGAGACGGCCGGCCAGCAGCTCCAGGCGACGTCTCCAGTGAACTCCCGGCTCCGTCGAGAGCAACATGGCCCGCAGCTCCTTGCGAGCCGTGCGGCGTATCAGCACGTCGCGCCCGGCGAGCGCCTCCCCGAGTGCGGCGTCGAGGTCGGGCACGCCCGGGGGCGGCTTGCCGCGCCGGTGCAGCTCTGCCATCGCAGCCAGACGCACGGCTGCCTCGCGGTCGCCGAGCGCCCGCTCCAGTAGCCGGTTCGACTCGTCCAGAGACTCGCCGTCGTCCGATTCGCCGCCGGTCAGGCGCGCGTACACCTGAAGCAGATCGGCGCGCTCCTCGGGGAGTAGCTCCGCCTGCCCTGCGAGCGTTCGCGCCAGCACGTCGGCCGCCCGCGCCGCGCGCAAGGCGCCCGGCGTGAGCGGCTCGACGAGGCGGTGCAGCGCATCGACAATCTGGGGCCGCGTCGCTGCGGGCGCGTGCTCGACGGCCTCGGCCAGCAGCTCCGCGGCCAGCGCCGGCTCCGCATCGACGACGAGGTCGAGCGCGGCGCGACAGGCGCGGGGATCGGGATCGACCAGGCTGGGAGCGAGAGCCCGCACGGTCCGTGCGTCGAGAAGCGCCACCTTGTCGGCGCCGAGGCCAGTCAGGTTCCGATCGGCGGAGGCCTGCAGGAGCAGGGTCGGATAGACACGCCACAACAGGAGCGCCACCGCGAGCCAGATCACCGCCACCGGGAGCGCGGCGAAGGCGATCACCTGGACGCCTGCAACGGCCAGGGCGATCAGCACCAGCCCGTTTCCGAGCAGGCCGCCGGCTCGGTACACGGGACCGTCCAGCATCCCCGCGGCGCGCCCGCGAAGCCTCTCGGGAAGCAGGTTGAACAGCACCCGCCGGGCCGGCTCGGCGATCCCGTCCTCGGCCACGCGTGCGGCGCCGAGGCTCGCCATACCGCCCGGCAGCGTGAGCCGCACTCCGAGCCAGGCAAAGCCGACCAGGTACGTGGCGGGCCAGATCGCGAGTGAGAGGGGAAGCCCGAAACGCCGAAACAGCCGGCCGCTCAACCAGAGCTGCGCGGCGAGGAGCGCGAGGTATAGCCAGCCGCGGAACTGCGCGAGGAGTGTCAGGAGCGCCTGCTCACCGTTCGCACCCAGGGTGGCGGCATCGGCGGTGTACGCGAACTGGAAGTAGAGAACCGGATTCAGTGCACCACCGCAGAGAAGGCAAATGAACAGGAAACGGAAGAGCCGGCTCTCGCTCCAGAGCCGCCGGGCGGAGGGCTGTGCCCCTGTCGGCCGTCCCCGCCTCTTCACGGCCGACGGCGCTGCCGCCGCGCCGCGCTCGAGACGCCTCGGCCGCGCCGTGTGCAGCCCCACGCCCGCCAGCGCCGCCCCGGACAGCAGCACGGCACAGACGACGAGCAACCCCTCCGCGCCGACGCTGCGGGCGATCGGATCCGATGCGAAGCTCCCGGTCGCCGCTCCGATCGTGATCCCAGCGGTGACGGGCGCGAAGAGCCGCTTCGCCTGGCGGGAGGTCAGCAGCTGGCCGAGCGTGAGAAACAGCACCAGCGGCCCGAGCGCGGAGACCTGGCGAGCCAGCAGCACGAGGGCCACGAACACCGCCGCCGAATCCAGGCTCGTGAGCAGTGCGAATGGCAGCAGCGCAACGGCGAGGAGCAGCAGCACGCGCGGCAACCGGCGCGGGCCCTCGGGGCCGGCAACGCGGCGGCCGATGAGCGCGGTGGTCACGACGAGCAGTCCCGAGCTCGCGAGCAAGGCGGCGGGCAGGTACTCCACTCCGACCCGCTTGAGGAAGAGCGTCTCCGAGAGGTTGATCAGCGCGGCCGACGCAGCTCCGGCGAGGAGCAGGCAGAGCCACGCCCAGGAGAAGATCGCCCGCTCCGAGTCTTCGACGCCGAGGCGGGCCAGGATGCGAGGGGTCTTTGTCACGCGGCCCGAGCATAGCGGTCAAGAGACGACGGATCAGTGCGCCGGTCCGTCTATGCTAGTTTGTACAGGACGATGACAGCTGCGGGAACACCGAGATGGTAGACACCAAGTTCGCCCCTGCCGAGCGAGCCTCCGAAGAGGATATTCGAGGCCAACACCAGACTCTTTCGAGCATCCCGTTTCTCGAGAAGCTCCTGGATTCGATTCCGGACATCCTGGTCTTCCTGAACGAGCAGCGGCAGGTCGTCTATGCCAACAAAGCCGTCTTCTCCTTCTTGGGTACGGAGCCGACGCTCGACCTGCTCGGAAATCGGCCCGGCGAAGCCTTCGGATGCCTACATGCGGCAGAGACAGAAGGAGGCTGCGGCACGACCGAGTTCTGTCAGACCTGCGGTGCGGTGCAGGCGGTCCTTGCCGCCCAGTGCGGGAGTCCGGAGGTCAAAGAGTGTCGGATTGCCATCAAGGAGTCCGGCGACGCCCTGGATCTGAAGGTCTCGACCGTGCCGTTCGACCATCAGGGCGAGCAGTTCACCGTCTGCAGCCTGCAGGACATCAGCCACGAGAAGAGGCGGAGGGCACTCGAGCGGACATTCTTCCACGACGTGCTCAATACCGCCGGCGGACTGCGCGGCTTCGTCGAGCTCCTCCTGGAGTCGGAACCCGCAGAAATTCCGGAGGTCGCGGGAACCGTCAACAAGATCTCGCGACAGCTGATCGAGGAAATCGAGGCGCAGAGATCGCTGCTGGCCGCCGAAGCCGACCGGCTGTCGGTGGACCTGGCCGATTGCGACACCAGGGAGATACTCGAGGAGCTGGCGGTGGTCTACCGGCGCCACGAGGTCGCCGAGAAGAAGAAGATCGAGATCGCGGCCGATTGCGAGAGCGCAGAGTTCCGATCGGATCGGACGCTGCTCCAGCGCGTGCTGGGCAACATGCTGAAGAACGCCCTGGAGGCGACCGAGTCGGACCAGAAGGTGACCCTGGGAGCGCGTGCCAACGGGAATCAGGTGGAGTTCTGGGTGAACAATCCGGCCTTCATGCCCCGTGACGTGCAGCTTCAGGTGTTCAATCGGTCGTTCTCCACCAAGGGCGCGGGCCGCGGAATCGGCACCTACAGCATGCGCCTGCTGACATCGAAATATCTGGGGGGCGCGGTCGACTTCACGACATCGGAAGCGGAAGGAACCACCTTCCGGGTGCAGCTCAGCCGAGCGATCTGAGACCGTTCGCAGCTCTCCGCTTGACGTAGACCGTGGCGGGGGCCCGCTCCGCCGACAGGAGACCGGATCTGGACGAAGAAGACCTGCCGGTGAATCGTCCGGAAGGCCAGGCGCGGCCTCCACGGCAGACGGCAGAGCCCGGTGAGACGTCGGGCCGTCTGCCCGGCAACGCGGGGACGGGGATCTTCCTGATCAGCTTCTCCGTCATCCTCCTGGAACTGCTCCTGACCCGCATCTTCTCGGTGACGATGTACCACCACTTCTCCTTTCTCGCGGTCTCGCTCGCGATGATGGGCCTGGGCTTTGGCGGAATCATCGTCAACCTGAGACCCGGATCGTTTCGGAGCGACAATCTGGGCGCCTCGGCAGCAGGCTGGAGCCTGCTCTTCGCGGCGTCGACGGTGGCCACCGCGGCGGTCGCGTTTCACACGCCGGTGTCGTTGCAGGGAAGCGCCACGACCTGGACCCGTGTCGCGCTGATCATGGGGCTGTGTGTGGTGCCCTTCTCGTCTGGTGGAATCGTCATCGCCCACATCCTGGCTTTCCGGGCGGAGCACGCGAACCGTCTCTACTGCTACGACCTGGTGGGCGCCGGGCTCGGCTGTATCGCCTTCGTCCCGCTGACGAGCTGGGCAGGTCCCCCCACGGCGATTCTGCTGACGGCTGCGGTGACCTGTCTGGCTGGCGCGGTTCTCGCCGGAGGGCAGACGGGCTGGAGGCGAGCCTGCGCGATCGCGTTGGCCTGCCTGACAGGCGCCGCCGCGGCGAACGCGGCGCTGGGCTTCTTCGACCTCCGCTTCGTCAAAGGCTGGGCGCAGGGTGAGACCCTGGTCGTACGCTGGAACTCCTTCTCCCGGGTCGACGTCTCGGGCACGCCGGATGACATGGAGATCGGGCGACGTCCGAGCGGCTGGGGGCTGAGCAGCGAGCTGGACCCGGAATGGACCGCCAAGGAGCTTCGCCTCCGCTACGACGGCGGCGCACTCACCCAGATCGTCGGGTTCGATGGTGACCTCCGCAAGCTGGAGTACCTCCTCTACGACGTGTCGTCGGCGCCCTATCAGATACGTCCGTTCGACCGGGTGCTCGTCATCGGGGCTGGCGGTGGACGCGACGTCCTCACGGCGTTGGCCTCCGGTGCGAGGAACGTCGTCGGCGTCGAGATCAACGAGCTCACCATCGGGCTCCTGCAGGGCCGTTTCCGGGAGTTCACGGGAGGGTTGTACACCAACCGCCCGGAGGTTCGGATCGTCCACAATGACGGCAGGAACTTCGTGCGCTCGTCGAGTGAGCAATACGATCTGATTCAGGCTTCGCTGGTGGACACGTGGGCGGCCTCGTCGGCCGGGGCCTACGCGCTGGCGGAGAACAGCCTCTACACCGTGGAGGCGTTCGAGGATTTCCTCGCCCATCTCACGGACGACGGGATCGTGTCCTTCACCCGGTGGTACGGGTCCCCCCCGGTCGAAGCGCTGCGTCTGATCGCGATCGCCAGGGCGGCGCTGCTGAGTCGCGGCGTCCTCGAGCCGGCCAGCCACTTCTACGTCGTTCGCACCCGTCGAGAGCTCACGGGCCACGCCTCCATGGTCACGGTGCTGACGAAGCGATCGCCGTTCGAAGCCGAAGAAGTCGCCGAGCTGGACCGTTGGGCCGACCGGATGCGCTTCGCGGTCGCCTACTCACCATTCGCCGCGAGCCGTCGGGATGACGCCATCGCCAAGGTCCTGTCTGCCAACAGCGCCAAGCTGCTGCCGAGGGCACCCTACGATCTCTCGCCGGTCACCGACGAGCGGCCCTTCTTCTTCGATCGCGTGCCGCTGCTGGCCTGGATCGCGTATCGTATCGGTCTACCCGCACCGTCCCACGGCGCCGGGAAGCTCACGGCCGGCGGCCAGACCCTGCTGATCGCGCTGCTGGTCACCGCGCTCTGCACTCTCGTTCTCCTGGTCTTGCCGTTGCTGGCCGGGCGGTTGCGGCAGCATGGCAACGGACACGACCTCGACGAACGCCCGGGACTCCGTTCGTCCGCTCCCTGGATCCTGTACTTCGCGTGCCTCGGGCTCGGCTACATCCTGATCGAGATCGTCCTGATCCAGCGATTCAACCTGTACTTCGGCAACCCGGTATACGCGCTCTCCGTCGTGCTGTTCACGATGCTCCTGGCCAGCGGCGCCGGCAGCTTCATCGCCGAGCGGTGGTCCAGCTACGGTCAGCTCACCTGGGTCGTGGCCACGGTGTGCGCGGTCCTGGGCGGACTGGCCGTGGCGGTTCCCTGGGCGATCGACTCGACCCTGGGAAGCTCCGACGCGATCCGGATCTGCGTCGCGGTGCTGTGCATCCTGCCCGCAGCCCTCGTCATGGGCATGCCGTTCCCGACGGGGCTGCGCTATGCGGGGCGCGAATCCCGGAGCCTGGTGTCCTGGGCCTGGGCCGTCAACGGCGGAGCGGGGGTCTTCGGATCCGTCGTCGCCGTGCTGATCTCGATGACCTCCGGCTTCTCGCGCACCTTCCAGGCGGGAATGCTCGCCTACCTGCTGGCTCTCGGTGCGATCGCCATCCTGAGCCGCCGGCAGGGAAGGAAGGCGGCGGGAGGGTATGGAGAGGCGCGACGATCTTCCGGTCAGATGACCTCCAGGTAGTCCCTGTCCGGCAGCGCGGGAAACGGTGCGGTGGGCAGGCTCTGGTACCAGTAGGCCACCGATGCGATGTCGTCCTGCAGGGGCAGGTAGCGGCGGTTCAGGCGATCCCGGCGCCAGCCCAGCGCCTGGATGGTGACCCGGATGTCCTGCTGCATGCGAATCGGATCGGTGACGTGCCAGCGGTACAACCCGAAGCGCGTCTGCGAGCGGTACACACCGTCCGGGCGGATCACCTGATGCAGGCCCGCGTAGGGCGTGGTGAACTCCTGGTACTGCCGGGTCTCCCGGTTCTCGAAGTTGTAGGAGCCACAGAAGTAGTCCTCGGTGCCCGTACCACAGATCGTCGGGAACGCCTGGTCACCGTCGAGGAAGAACTTGATCTCGCCTTCCCCCCACCAGCCCGCGTTGTTCACGCCCCACGCCATGTAGGTGCCCACGTACTGACCCTGGCCGCGCACGCCGTCGAGGATCGTGTACACCTCCTCGTACGGCAGCGGATTCACCCGCCGGAACTGCGCGTGGAAGTAGCCGACGTCCTCGGGAACCTCGGTCAGCGTGTAGTTGACCTGGTAGTAGAGCAGCATCCCGTCGTCGGCCAGGTTGGTCAGCGTGATCCGGCAGCGCTTGCGGAAGGGCATCTCCCAGTAGCAGTTGAAGGCGCTGCCCGGATTGACGCAGACCGCCAGCGAGGAAAGTGGCGCGTACTCACCCCAGCCCATCCCGAAGAAGTCGCCCACCGGACACTCGACGGAGGGGATGTCCTGGCCGTCCCAGTAGATGCGCAGGATGCTGTAGCGCCAGTTGCCGGTCGGCGTCAGCCAGATCTGCTGGATGGCCCCCGATCCCTCGATGTCCGCCATCTCGAACGTCTCACCGGGCTGGACCACCACCGATGGTGAGATCTTCCAGCCCCGGCCCAGGTCCCGGGCGCAGACCGCTCCGGTGCCCTCGGTGGCCATGCCACCCTGCCCCTTGCCTCCGGTGAAGTTCTCGGGGCTGATCGAGCGCGTCTCCGCGTTCGAGAGCCGCGCCAGGTTTCCCATGTGAACGCCCAGTCCGTTGAACTGCGCCATCGCTTCTCCTCCTCGTCCTTGTCCGCTCTCGCGCCCGTCGCAGGATTTCGCCGACGACGCCCGCCGGCGCCGCAGGGCTGAGAGCTCAGATCGATTCCATGAACGACATGAACTGCGGCATCGCGACCTCGGGCTCGGCGAGGTCGGGATTCCAGATCTTCTCCCATTTGAAGGAATAGAACCCGTCGAAGCCGGCGTCATCGAGCCGACGGATGGTCTCGCGCAGCGGCACCTCGCCCTGGCCCGGGAAGACCCAGCGCTGCTTCTCGGCCTCGCGCATCAGGTCGGCCACGTAGACCTGGCGAACCCAGGGCCCGATCTGCTGCAGCAGGTCCTCGCCGGAGCTCTCCTCGTGCACGAAGGTGTGATCAGGGGAGTAGACCAGACCGAAGCGCGGGTCATCGAGGCGGCGGGCGATGTGGAGGGCGTCGAGCGCGGTCCCCGCCCCGGCGTGGTTCTGCATGACGACGCCGACTCCGGAGTCGTCGGCGGAGAGTGCGGTGCCGATCGCATCGGCGGAGCCCTCGACCAGTGCGTCGGAATCGTGGTCCACTGCTGGCAGCACTCCGAAGATGCGGATCGCCCGCGCGCCCAGCGCGGCGCCGATGGCGAGATGGCTCGAAACGTGTTCCGCATACTCGCGGGGCCATTCATGGGAGGCCGAGCTGACCTGGTGGTAGCAGAGGACGCTGGGTATCCCGAGACCGGCCGCCTGGAAGTCGCGGGCCACCTGTCGGAGCTGGTCCTTTCCGGTGGTGGGGCAGACCTCACCGAGGTAGTCGGCGCAGCGCAGGTCGACGCCGTCGAAGCCGACCGAGAGCGCCAGCCCGATCGCACCGGCGTGGTCGAGCTGCGGCGTCCCCATCGTGGTGAAGCTGAGCTTCCTCTTCATCCCGCCGGCTCCCTCCCGCCGCACCGGGCTTCCCCGCTATGGTGCTATAACCCGCTGCGGCTTCAAGGCCGGGGGACCGGGCCAGACCGGCCTGCGGCCCGGCCACCGGCTCCGCGAACTCGAGGGATCCCGACGCGATGACGAACACCTCCGACAATCCGGCGGACCGTCCCAGGGCTGCGCTGGCGATGATTCCGGGGCTGGAGCGCAGCCTCTTCACCGAGGAGCACCTGACCGCGCTCCGCGCGATGGTCACGCTCCCCGAGATCGAGCCCGCGCTCCCCTTCGAGAGCGAGCGCGCGGGGCGTCTGCTCCAGGACGCCGAGATCCTGCTGACGGGTTGGGGCTGCCCGGAGGTCTCCGCGGCGGTGCTGGAGCGCGCCCCGAAGCTCCGCCTGATCGCCCACTGCGCCGGCACCGTGAAGGACATGCTGACGCCGGCCTGCTGGGAGCGGGGGCTGCGCGTGATCACCGCTGCAGAGGCCAATGCCATTCCCGTGGTGGAGTACACCGTGGCAGCCATTCTCCTGGCCAACAAGCACGCCTTTCACATCCGCGAGATCTACCGCCGGGAACGCCGCTACGGACTCTGGCATCACACCACGCCGGGAATCGGGAACCTGAACAAGCGGGTGGGCATCGTGGGGGCCTCGCGGATCGGACGGCGCGTGATCGAAGCACTGCGGCCCTTCGACTTCAGCATCTCCGTCTACGACCCCTTCCTCTCCGAGCAGGAGGCCTCGGGGCTCGGCGTCGAGCAGGTCGAGTTGGACGAGCTGCTGCGAAGCTCCGACGTGGTGACGCTGCACGCGCCGTCGCTGCCCGAAACGCACCACATGATCGGCGCCCGGGAGCTGGCCCTGATCCCCGACGGGGCGGCGCTGATCAACACCGCTCGGGGAGCCCTGATCGATGGAGCGGCCCTGGAGCGGGAGCTCTCCTCGGGACGGATCCGAGCGGTGATCGACACCACCGATCCCGAGACGCTGCCCGCCGACTCGCCGCTCTACGACCTGCCCAACGTCTTCCTGACCCCGCACATCGCCGGCGCCTCGGGAACGGAGGTCCACCGCTTCACCGAGTTGGTGATCGAGGAGATCGGCCGCTACCTGCGCGGTGAGCCGCTGCTGCACGAGGTGCGTCAGGAGGACCTGGCACGCATCGCTTGAGCCCAACCCGGGCTTGCGCGGATGGAGAGATCCAATGACGCGAGAGGAGGTCGAAACGGCGGGGATTCCCGAGCTCTGCGCCCGGATCCGGCCCCAGCGTCGGATCACCGGCATGTCCGCCATCCTGCTCCCATTCCTTGCTTCGGGCGAGATCGACTGGCGCGCGCTGGAGGCCCACGTGGCGCGGACGGCGGACGCCGGCTTGACCCCGGCCGTCAACATGGACACGGGCTACGTGCAGCTGCTGGACGACGCCACGCGGCAACGGGTCCTCGAGGCCGCCAGAGACCACGCTGCGGGCGGCTTCGTCGGCGGTGCCCAGGTGTCGGACCAGCCCGGCGACACCTGGCAGCCCGACGCCTACCTCCGGGAGATGCAGCGGATCCAGGAGCTCGGGGGAACGCCGATCGTGTTCCCGTCCCACGGTCTCTCCGCCCTCGGCGAGGAGGAGTGGGTTTCGGCGCACGCGGAGCTGGCGCGGCACTGCGACCGCTTCCTGGCTTTCGAGCTCGGGCCAATGTTCGTACCCTACGGCCGGATCTACGGTCTCGACGCCTACCAGGCGCTGATGAAGATCTCCACCTGCGCCGGGGCCAAGCACTCGTCGCTCGATCGCGCGCTCGAGTGGGAGCGGCTGGCGCTCCGCGACCGGCTCCGGCCCGACTTCCTGGTCCTGACCGGGAACGACCTCGCCATCGACATGGTGATGTACGGGAGCGACTACCTGCTGGGCCTCTCGACCTTCGCCCCGGATCTCTTCGCCCGCCGCGACGCCTGGTGGGAGACCGGCGATCCCCGCTTCTACCAGCTCAACGACACACTCCAGTATCTGGGGCACTTCGCCTTCCGGGAGCCGGTCCCCGGCTACAGGCACAACGCGGCACAGTTCCTGCGGCTGCGGGGCTGGATCCAGAGCGACGCCACCCACCCGGGGTCGCCCCGGCGCCCGGAGAGCGACCGCGAGGTGCTGGCCGGGATCGCCCGAAGCCTGGGCGTGCTGGCGGACTGAGGGCCCGGGGCCGACGCGCCAGCGGCACCCGCTCCGGGCAATCCGATCGACGAGGTGGGCTAAAATACCATCCTGTGCAGTCAAGCGCAGAGTTCGACGCCATGGATGCCGTGAGCTTCCGAGAGAATCGACGACTACTCCTTCGAGGTCGGGGCGATCAGGCCACCGAGCGAAGGGGGAAGCCATTCCCTGCTGCTCCGATTGACGCGGAACTGCTCCTGGGACAGATGCAAGTTCTGCTATGGCCTCGTCTACGATCGTCAGAAGCTCGAGATCCGCAGCGTCGAGGAGATCGAGAAGGACATCGACGCCGCCAAGGCGATCGCAGAGGAAATCCGGGCGGTCTCCTGGCAGATCGGACACGCCGGCACCGTGGATCACGACGTGGCCGCTGCCATGCTGCGCGCCAATCCCGGGCTCAACTCCAACCACTGCTTCGTCCTCGTCTTCAACTGGCTCGCGGTCGGCGCCAGGACGGCCTTCCTCCAGGATGCGAACACGCCGATCATGCGCACCCGCGATCTGCTGCGGGCCCTCCGCTACCTGACGCAGCAGTTTCCCAGCCTGGAGCGCATCACCTCGTACGCGCGGTCGAAGACGATCGCCAAGAAGTCGCTGGAGGAGTTGAAAGAGCTGCGAAGCGCCGGACTCACCCGGCTTCACGTGGGGCTCGAGTCCGGCGACGACGAGGTCCTGCGCTACGTCGAGAAGGGCGTCACCGCGGAGGAGCAGATCACGGGCGGCAAGAAAGCCAAGCAGGCGGGGTTCGAGCTCTCGGAGTACGTCATGCCCGACCTCGGCGGCCGGGCCCTGTCCGATCAGCACGCCCGGAACACGGCGCGCGTCCTCAACGAGATCGATCCCGACTTCATCCGGATGAGACCCTTCGTGGTCAACCCGGCCACGCCCCTCTTCGAGGACTACGAGAACGGATCGCTCCAGCTTTCTTCTCCCCACGAGCGCCTGCGCGAGCTCCGGACGTTGATCCAGAACCTGAACGTGACCAGCAGGGTCTGCTTCGACCACTTCCTGAATGCCTGGTACCGGGACGAGGGGCGCCGTCGCACGCTCTTCACACAGGACTACGGCGGCTACAAGTTTCCCGAAGAGAAGGACACGGTTCTCGAGCTGATCGAGGAGGGGCTCAGGCTGGACGAGTCTCTGCACATGCACGTGAAGGACATGATCGAGCTGAGGAGCCTGTAGCCGATGGCTCGAAAGGATGCGTACAAGGAGTTCGAGGCAGCGGAGCTGTTCTGCTCCCGCTGTCAGAAGCTGGTCCCGGTCCGGAAGAAGATGCTCCTGGTCCTCTCCGAGGGCGATCAGTACGACTACTTCTGCACCGTCTGCGGCCAGCGGGTCGGCGGAAAGCTCGACAAGAAGGAAGGGAACCTGGGGAAGCTCATCGTGTGAGCAGCGGCGGAGAGGACTTCGAGTGAAATCGATCAAAGTGAAGGAGCTGATGGTTCCGCTCGCGGACTATGCGGCGGTGTCCCAGGAGGCAACCCTCCAAGAAGCCGTTCTCGCGCTCGACGAGGCCCAGCAGCGGCTGCACCGGGACCGCCACCCGCATCGGGCGGTGCTGGTGCTGGATGCCGAAGACCGCGTGATCGGAAAGCTGAGCCAGTGGGACTTCATCAGGGCCCTGGAGCCGCGCTACAACGAGATCGTCGACTTCAACTCCCTGGTTCGGTTCGGGTTCAGCACGCGATTCATCCGGTCCATGGTCGACGACCAGGGGCTCTGGCAAAAGCCACTGGAAAACCTCTGCCAGAAGGCTTCCCAGATCAAGGTGAGGGACGTCATGTACACCCCTGGCGAAGGGGAGTACGTGCCCGAGGACGCGACCCTGGACGAGGCGATCCACCAGCTGGTGATCGGCCGCCAGCAATCGCTGCTCGTCACCAGGGAATTCAGGGTCGTGGGCTTGCTCCGGCTTTCGGACGTGTTCTCCGCGCTCTGCGCGATCATGAGGTCCTCTCAACCTACAGGAGACTGAGACGGCTCAAGGGTCGATGATCCTGGCTGCGATGGCTTCCCGGATCAGTTCGCTCATCGATGGGAAACCCTTCCCACCCACCACGAGGTTCTTCATCACGGCTTCGGTTTCCACGACGGTAAACGCCCGGCCGCGAACGTCCCCCCATACCAGCCGCGCTTCCCGGCAGGACTGGCAGAGCATATACAGGCGATCGTCTTCCCTGATGAACACCACCTCGGTCGACTTGCCGCAGCAAACGCAGTCGCCTTCGTAGGCCTGTGATTTGTCCAGTGCCTCGTAGTACTGCCGGGAGAGAAAGTCGCCAGCCGCGAGGATGTGATTCAGATAGTTGCGCGATGGCTTGAGACCCGCGCAAACCTTGTCGGGCTGTGCCCGGTACGTCTGACACCGCTGGTGACCCACGTCGGTTTCGACGCTCACGTCAATGCGATCGTAGTGGTCCGGGTATCTTTCGGACCTGTCCAGCCGCTCCAGATCGTCGTCGACAATCTCGTAGAGGATCCCTTCTACGATCCCGTCGGCGTCCTCGTTGATGTTGGCGAAGCCGATATCCTTCGGCAGCTTGGCCCGCGTCGCCTTCTTGTTGAACAGCAGCCGGAATCCTCGCAGCACGGCTCGCTGGCGCGAGCTGAAGCTCACGCCCTTTCTCTTCATGACGGCGGGATTGCAGTTCGAACCGTAGGCGAAATACTTCATGGTAGGAACACTTGCCTGATCGACCGTAGTGGCATCAGTGATGATAACGCCCGAGTCGGCGGAAACAAAGCGAAGCGCCCCGGAAACGGCATCTACGGAAAAATCCCCTGGGAGAGATAGCAGTTGCCGACCCTCTCGATCGCCAGCAGGAAGGCAGCCGTCCGCAGATCGGGGAGCGCCCGCTCCTTCCAGACCTTCCGAACCTGCTCGTAGGCGACTGCCATCGTCTCCTCCAGCGCCGTGTAGACGAAGTCGATCTCACTTGGCCCTTGCGTGAGCGCCGTTGCGCTCGGACGTCGAGATCAGCTTCCCGGTGACCCGCTCCATCATCTCGACGATCCGCCGGTTGGAGATCTCCTGCTGCCTCTTGGTCATTCGGGCAAAGCTGATGTGCGAGAGGTTCTTCACCCACTCGAAGTAGGAGGCGGTGACGCCCCCGGAGTTCAGGAAGATGTCCGGAATCACGAAGACGCCGCGGTCGAGAAGAATCTTCTCGCCGTCGAAGTCGATCGGACCGTTGGCCCCCTCGGCGACGATCCGGGCCTGGATGCGGCCCGCGTTCTCCGCGGTGATCTGGCGCTCCAGCGCTGCCGGGATCAGGACGTCACAGTCGAGCTCGAGCGCCTCGGCCGGGCTGTCGATGTTGCGAGCCCCGGGGAAGTCCAGGATGGACCCGGTCTCGCGGCGGTGCTGCAACACGGCGTCGACGTCGAGGCCATTGGGATGGTGGATCGCTCCCTCGATCTCCGAAATCCCGACGATCACCGCGCCGCCCTCGACCTGGGCGAAGTGCGCCGCGTGATAGCCGACGTTGCCGAGCCCCTGGACCACGATCCGCTTCCTCGCCAGTCCCGGCGCGAGACCGAGGGGCTTCATGTCCTCCGCGATCTCCATCGCCTGCCGGATCCCGTAGTAGACGCCCAGGCCGGTGGCCTCGCGACGGCCCGGAATGCCGTGCAGCGAGATCGGCTTGCCGGTGACGCAGGCGTACGCGTCGAGCTGCGTCGGGTTGAGCGCCTGAAAGGTGTCGGCGATCCAGGTCATCTCCCGCTCGCCGGTCCCGTAGTCTGGCGCGGGAACGTCCAGCGCCGGACCGATGAAGTTCTTCTTGATCAGCTCCGCCGTGTAGCGCCGTGTGACCCGCTCGCGGAAGCGCTCGCTCACCGCGTGGGGGTCGATCCGGATTCCACCCTTGGCCCCGCCGAAGGGGACGTTGACGAGAGCGCTCTTGAACGTCATCAGCGCGGCGAGGGCCATCACCTCGTCCTGGTTGATGTCGGGACTGAAGCGAATTCCGCCCTTGGTGGGGAGCCGATGGTGACTGTGCTCCACCCGGTAGGCTTCGACGACCTCGATTCCCCCGTCTTCGCGCTCCACCGGGAATCTGATCCGGTAGACCCCGTTGCAGGCGCGCACCTGCTCCAGGATTCCCGGAGAGAACTCCGTGTAGCGCGCCGCGCGCTCGAAATACCGCGATACGTCCTTGAAGAATCCCTGGTATTGTCTGGGCCTTGCCGGCATCGCATCAGCTCCTGCTGCCGATCGGAAGGCAGCGCCCCCACCCCGCGCGGACGCTCTCGCCCCGAACGCGAAGCCGAGCTTAGCGCGGCGGCGCGCAGCGAGACGAGAGCCGGAACCGGGGCCCGAGGCACGGTGGAGAGGAACCGGCTGCATCCGCTCCACGGATTCCACAGGAATCCGTCGAGCGGATGACCTCGCTCTGTCATTTCCACGCTGCCGATGCGATACTCCGGGAGACGAACTCCGAGGATGGCGGGAACAGGGCCGTGGTGGAGACGAAGGAGCGACTCGAGCCACCCCGATCCGGTCGCGACCTGGCCCGGATGATCGCCGAGGTCGCCCGAGGTGTGCGCTCCGACGTGGTCATCTGTGGCACCGAGACCGGAGCGCTCTTCCGGTGCCTGCATGAGACTGGTGGAGATCTGAAGCTGGTCGCCGCTACGCCGAACGCTGATACCTACGATGCCCTCTCGCGAGACGGGTTCGAGGTGGTGCGGCTGGCAGCACGCGTGGCTCACAAGTACACGCAGGCCCGATACGCAATCGCCATGGCCGTGAAGGCCGGGAAGGCCGACGCGGGACAACTGGTCGTCTGTGCGATCGGACATGACCTCTGCGGCGGTGGGGGAGATCTCGTACTGGCAACCGACATCGAATCCGGCGCTGGCGATCTGAGACTCACGGAGCTGGTCAAGTTGACGGACGGCATTCGTCCCGACACGCTCCAGATGACCCTGAGCGTGGCATGCAGGATTGGCCGTGTGACTCGCAGTGGAAAGCCTCTCGGAGCTCTCCTGGTCCTCGGGGATTCCAGGAGTGTATTGAAGAACTCGAGGCAGCTGATCCTGAACCCGTTCGAGGGCCACGAGGAGGCCAATCGGACGGTGAGGAATCCCGACATCCACGAGATGCTGGTCGAGCTCGCGAAGCTGGACGGCGCCTTCGTGCTTCGCGGAGACGGATTCATCCAGACAGCGGGCGCGTTCCTGGCCGCACCCACGACCGCGGTCAACATCCCCCGTGGTCTCGGCGCACGCCACCTGACTGCGGCGGCGGTCACCGCGAATACGAACGCGACAGCGGTGGTGGTATCTTCGACGGACGGCGATGTTCGGGTGTTCTCTCACGGTGAGCTGGTGCTCCAGGTGGATCCCGAACTGCCGCTGTTTGCGACCTCGACGGAATCGAAGGCCTGATGAGAGGCAGGAGCATCCCGAAGCCGAAGGGGGCTCCCGATTGGATCAGGCGGCAAGCCCGTCTCCCGTCCGGCATTCAGCGGATCACGATCTCCTCGATCAGCTTCCCGTTCGGAATGCTCCAGCTATGCTCTTCGTTCCGCACGAGCGTGTCCACGGCTCCCACGCGCTCCACCACGCCACGCTGACCTCCGACCTCGACGGAGCCTCCGCTCGGAAGGCTCTGCCGCAGGAAGTGTCCGGCCAGGATGTGCGTGATCACGGGCCTGGCGCCGAGGGCGAAAGCCACGCCTACCGTCACAGTGACGGCCGCCACGACCGCCGTGATGACGGTGACGACCATCTGGGTCTCGATCCCGAGCTGCTCGAGGGCCACCACGCCGGCGACGAGCGCCACCACGATCTCGGCCAGGGAGCCGAGACGAGGAGCCTGGGCCAGCTCGGCGGCGGCGGCGGCGGAGCCGACCAGGTTGCGAACCAGCCGGGCGAGCAGAAGCCCGAGCACGAAGATGAGCCCGGCTGCGATGACGTTGGGAAGAAACGCGATCAGCCGGTCGATCGTCGCGGTCACTGCCGTGAGCCCCAGGGTCTCCACCGCGGAGAGCAGGAAGGTGAGCATCAGGATCCAGAAGACCAGGCGTGCGACGATGCGCGACGGAGGCAGGGAAACACCCGCCTCCCGAAGTCCCCTCGAGGACGCCCAGCCGAGCGGCGGCGCGGTCCAGCCCCAGCTGTAGAAGCACCCGTTCCGAGATGGCCGCGACGAGCCGCGAGACCAGCCAGCCGACCCCGAGGATCACCAGCGTAGCGATCAAGCTGGGCAGGAATACGGCGGTGGTTGCGCCAAACTCCGTGAGTGAATTCACGAGGACCTGACGCCAGGCCTCGACATCGAAGATCTCCGACATGGCTCCCTCCTGAGGTCACGGGTCGCGCAGCGGGGCAACTCGTGACGGCAGGAGAAGCTTATCTCGCATGGGCGCCCCCGCTCGACTTGCAGGTTCGATGGGAGGCGTGCTTCCCTTCCCGCGGAGCCGAGCTGGCCGCGGCCCCCGGCTCGGAGGAATTCCGCATGGACATCGAAACCAGACTCGCGGGCGATCTGCTGGAGGCACACCCGATCGATGCGGCCCAGGCCTTCGAGCGGCTGCCGGCCCGAGACGTAGCGGCACTGATAGAAAAGGTCGGAACCGGAACAGGTGGGGGGATTCTGCAACGCATGGCGCCGCGTCTGGCGGGCGCGGTTCTCTCCGAGCTTCGCCTCGAGAAGGCCTCAGAGATCCTCGAGCGGCTGCCCGTGGAGATGTCAGCGCTCTCGCTTCGCAGCATGGACCCCTCCCGCCGCGAGCAGCTCCTCGCCGCCCTGCCCGGCCGGCGTTCCCGGGCACTCAACTCCCTCCTGCACTTTCCCGATGGCACGGCCGGCGCGTTGATGGATCCCGAGGCGCTCGCCCTCCCGCACGACCTGACCGCGCGGGAAGCTCTGGCACGAGTCCGCGAGGCGGCTGGAAACGCTCGCTACAACGTCTACATCGTCGACCGGGATCAGACGCTCGTCGGCGTGATCAATCTCCACGAGCTGCTGATGGCCCGACCCGGAGAGCGGCTCTCCTCGCTGATGCAGACGAGGGTCCACCGACTTTCCGCAAGGGCCGACCGCCATGCCGTCGTGTCGAATCCAGGCTGGCGTGAGGTCCACGCACTCCCAGTCGTCGACGAGCGGGGCCTGTACCTGGGCGCGATCCGCTACCGGACGCTGAGGCTCCTGGAGGAGCGGCTGCGAGGGAGCGCTCCGACGATGGCAGCGACGGCCCGTGCGCTCGGCGGCCTCCTCCGCGCGGGCGCCTCTGGCATGCTCGAGGCCATGGTGGCTTCCACACCGCAAACCCAACCCTCTGCCGAAGAGCTCAGGAGGCCCCGCGATGGCGCTAACCAGAATTCGCCCGCAGGGCGCTTGCCGAGCTCGCTCTGGATCGCTTTCCGGACGATGCCGCCCGAGTCCTCGAGACGGCTCCCGTGTCGGAGATCACCGCGCTCCTCGAAGCGCAGCCGGCGCAGCGAACGGCGGCTGTCCTGCGGCGTCTGACACCCGACCGGGCCGCGCGCCTGGTCGCGGCCTTCGGTGACGAGGCCACCCGCCGCGTCCTCACCGTTCTCGACCCGAACCGCGCGGCCAACCTCCTCGCGCGTCTCGATCCAGAGGAGAGGAACGCGTGCCTCGCGGCTCTCGACGAGTCCCTGGCCCAGGAGCTCCGGGAGCTGGCGGAATACCCCCGCGAGACAGCTGGGGGTCTGATGGATCCTCGCGTCACCACCTTCCGCCCCGACGCCACGGTCCGGGACCTGGTGCGGCGCCTCCGCACCTTCCGACGCAGGCGCGTGCAGGACGTGTTCGTGGTGGATCCGGAAGGCCGACTGCTGGGATCGGTGGCGATGCAGGAGGTGGTGCTCGCACCGTCCGACACCCGGCTCGAGGCGATCATGCGCTCCCCCACGCCCTCCGTGGGAGCCACGTCCCCCCGCGAAGAGGTGGTGGCGGAGCTCCAGCGCCACCGGGTGGCGAGCCTGCCGGTGGTGGACTTCGACCAGCGCGTGCTCGGCGTGCTGCGGCAGGACGAGCTGATCAGCGCGGCCCGCGAGGAGGCCACTATCGATGCGCTCACCATGGTGGGCGCCGGAAGAGACGAGAGAGCGCTTTCGCCGCCGCAGCTTGCGGTCCGCAAGCGCCTGCCCTGGCTTCAGGTGAACCTCCTGACGGCCTTTCTGGCGGCCTCGGTAGTGGGAATCTTCGAGGAGACGATCGCGGCCTATACCGCCCTCGCGGTGCTGCTTCCGGTCGTCGCGGGCCAGTCCGGAAACACGGGTGCCCAGGCGCTGGCAGTGACGATTCGCGGGCTCGCCCTGCGAGAGGTGCGCGTCCGGAACTGGCCGCGCGTCTCGTTCAAGGAGACCCTGGTGGGCGCAGTCAACGGACTGGCGGTCGCCGCCACCACCGCTGTTGCGGTCTACGCATGGAGCCGATCGGCGGGCCTCGCGATGGTCATCGGGATCTCGATGGTCATCTCCATGACCCTGGCCGGTCTCTCGGGAGCCTGCATCCCGATGCTGCTCACCGCCCTCCGCCAGGACCCCGCCCAGTCTTCCTCCATCATCCTCACCACCATCACCGACGTGGTGGGCTTCTTCAGCTTCCTCGGCATCGCGACACTCCTTTCCGGTATGCTCTGAATGCCCGCTGATGACTGTCCTTGATCCGTGAAACCTTCCTCAGCTTGACGCTCCTGGACATCGCCGACATGGCGATGGTCGCCGGGCTGCTCTGGTCGGCGATGGTGCTCCTGCGGCGTACTCGAGCGCGGGTGGCCTTGAGCGGTATCGCCATCCTCGGTGTCGTCTACCTCTTCGCGCGGCAGCTCGGGCTCCGGGTCACCGCCGGTATCCTGCAGGGCTTCTTCGCCGTCCTGATCATCGTCGTCGTGGTGGTCTTCCAGGAGGACCTGCGCCGCTTCTTCGAACAGATCGGCTCCTGGGGCCTGCGGCGGCGTTCACGGACCCTGAGGACGGGGATGACCGATCTTCTCGTCCGGGCGGTCGCCCAGCTTGCGGCCACCCGGACCGGCGCCCTGCTGATCATCCCCGGGACGGAGGACCTCGAGCGCCATGTCGAGGGAGGGGTCCCGCTGAACGGACATCTGAGCGAGCCGCTCCTGCTGAGCCTGTTCGACGCGAGCTCGCCGGGCCACGACGGCGCCGTGATCCTGCGAGGCTCCGAGGTCGAGCGCTTCGCGGTCCACCTGCCCTTGTCGAGCAACCGCGCCCAGCTCGGGGCGGGGGGAACCCGGCACGCCGCCGGTCTGGGGCTGGCGGAGCGCACCGATGCGCTCTGCGTGGTGGTTTCGGAAGAGCGGGGAAAGGTCTCCGTGGCGTCTCACGGGGCGCTGCGCACCCTGTCGCGGCCCGAGGAGCTCGCAGACGAGCTGGGCCGTTTTCTGCAGGAGACCAGCCCCGAGAGGCAAGCCGAGCCCATGTGGCAACGCGTGCGCGGTGTCTGGAAGGAGGCCTCGCTCTCGATACTGCTCGCCGCGCTGCTCTGGGTCGTGTTCGTTCCGGGTTCATCGGTGACGGCGGTGACCCACAGGGTTCCGGTCCTGGTGGACAACCTCCCGCGCGGATACGTGCTCGAGGAGATCGACCCTCCCGAGGTCGACGTCACTCTGGAAGGACGTCGCCGCGACGCCTACCTGGTCAATCGCGCCAACCTGGGGGTGCGTCTCGACGCCCTGCTCGTCAAGCTCGGGCGACGCACCTTCGAGATCACACCCGCCAATCTCAGCTATCCACCCACTCTCACGCTCGTGGGAGTGGCTCCGGACCAGGTCCGGCTCTCGGTTCGCCAAAGGGAGGAGAAGGTCGCGAAGCCGAGCCCTCCCCCCGTGCAGGAGCCATCGGAGTGATCCTTGGAAACGCATAGCCCTGACTTCATGACCTTTGCCCTGCGCATCGCTGCGACGCTCTTCTTCGTCGCCGCCAACGGCTTCTTCGTGGCAGCGGAGTTCGCGCTGGTCAAGGTGCAGATTGCGCAGCTCCGTGAGCGCTCGAAGCGAAGCCGCAGGGCGCGGGTGGCGTATCACATCCGGTCCCACCTGGACATGTACCTCTCGGCCTGCCAGCTCGGCATCACGCTTGTCGAGCTTGATCCTGGGCTGGCTCGCGGAGCCCGCCGTCGCGGAGCTCCTGCTCTGGGCCGCCGGCTCCGCAGGGCTCGAGCTGGATCCCGGCAACGTCTGGGTGCACGCCATCGCGCTGGCCCTCGCGCTCTCCGTGGTGACCTTCCTGCACATGACCCTCGGCGAGCAGGCCCCGAAGATCTGGGCCATCAACCGGTCCGAATCGGTCTCCCTCCAGGTGGCCCGGCCGCTCCAGCTCTTCGCTGCCGCATTTCGCCCCTTCATCTGGGTGATCAACGAGAGCTCCAACGGCCTGCTGCGGCTCGCCGGGATGAGCTCCGACGAGCTGGGCGAGTCCTCGCACAACGTGGAGGAGCTGCGCAACATCCTGGCCGCATCCGCCGAGGCCGGGCACATCTCGGATCAGCAGCTCGGCCTGGCGGAAAACGTCTTCGCGATGATCGAGCTGGAGGTGCGCCACATCCTGGTGCCTCGCGTGGACGTCGCCTACCTCTCGCTCGAGCGTCCGTTGCAGGAGAACCTGAGCGTCCTTCAGGACAGCGGCCACTCGCGCTTCCCGCTCTGCGAGGTCGGCCTCGACACCGTGATCGGCTTCATCCATGCGAAGGAGGTTTTTGCGGCGGTGGCGGCAGGCCAGAACATCGAGCTGCGGTCACTCGCGCGGCGTCCGCTCTTCGTGCCCGATACCCAGCCCCTCGCTCGATTGATCGCCCAGATGCAGCGAACGCGAAATCACTGCACGGTGGTCGTCGACGAGCACGGCACCTCGGTGGGTCTGGCCTTCCTGGAGGATGCCATCGAGGAGATCGTGGGCCCGATCGCGGACGAATTCGACCGGCCAGTGACGGTCGTTCGGAATGCCGGGGGAGAAACTCTCGAGCTACCCGGCTCGTTGAATCTTCCAGAGGCGGAAGAGCTGCTGGGGGCAGATGACCTCGGCGACGAGTCGGACACCATCGGAGGCCACGTGGTCGCACAGCTCGGGCGTCTTCCCCGCCCCGGCGACGAGCTGACGATTGGCCGATATCGGCTTCGCATCCACGAGGTGAGGCAACGGCGAATCGTGCGATTGCTCTGTGAGCCAGTGGAGGGCCGAGCGAGCAAGTCTGGCGAGGGCGCGAAGCCAGGCGACGGCAAGCAGGGCTGACCCACCGCGCCCGCTGCGCTCTCTACAGCGTGGCCATCTCCACGTTGTCGAAGTTCCGGCGGTAGTACCCCATATAGGCGACCTTGCGCTCGAGCGCCTCGATGACCGGGGTGCAGAAGTTCGCCTTCTCCAGCTCCTGTGCGCTTCCGAGCCCGCCCGGGCTGAAGACGTTGATGTCGATCAGCCGGTCGCCGACGAAGTCGAGTGCCACGAAGAACATCCCGTCCTGGGCGAGCTTGGGGCGCACGATGTCGGCCACCCGGAGCTGCTGGGGAGTGAGCTCGGCGCGCGCCAGGGTCTGGTCCCGGTGCATGAAGCTATGCATGTCCTCACCGGCGCGGAGGCGGCGAAAGGCCGCCAGGCGCCCCTTCGCCGCGAGTGGGCGTCCGTTCATCAGGAAGAGGCGCGTATCTCCCTCCCGGTCTTGCTCGAGGTACTCCTGCGCCATCACGTAGCCATCGCGAACCAGCGCCTCGATCATCTGGTTGGTGTTGGCGCGGTCCTCGGGGCTCACCACGAAGACGCGAGTGCCCGCCGAGCCCCAGAGCGGCTTGAGGACGGCGCGCGTCCCGAGCTGCTGGATGAACTGCTTGAGCTCGTCCCGGTCGACCGAGACCAGCGTCCTGCCGCGGACCTCCTCGGGAAAGAGCTGCAGGTAGGTCTTGTTCTGCGCACTCGCCAGCGCATTGGGGTCGTTGAGCACGATGACGCCATGCCGCATGGCGATGCGGCCGAAGTCGATGCCGACTGTCCGCGCCCAGGCGCGCTCAGGGGGCTCCTCGGTCGGATTGTTGCGAAGCATCAAGACGTCGAGATCGTCGAGAACGACTCGTTCGACCCGGGCAGCTCTTCCCCGGAGATCCGCCAGGTACGCCTCGCCCGACTTGTACTGGGCCTTGGGAGCCGCGCGCGCCCGCGCGTGGATGCTCTCGTCCGGGTCGTAGGCCAGGTCGCCTGCGCCCATGACCCAGACCTCGTGGCCACGCCCGCTCGCCGTGAGAGCCAGACGCGTCGTCGTGTAGCCGGGGCGCTCCGTGGCGAGGTCGTTGACGAGCATTCCGATGCGCATGGCTCTTCCTCCGGATCGAATTGGACGCGCCCCTCCTGCTCTGATCGATCGGCGCGGATCCCCGAGCGTCTCGCGGCGCTTCCCGATTGGGAGTGTATCTTCTCTCGCGAGAGCCCGCGTCACCCCGGTGGAGCCGCGGTGCCCTCGCCTGCAAAGGTGCCTACCCCTCGGGGAGTGTCGATGGATCCCTGCTTCTGCGAAATCGTCGAGGGAGATGGCCCGATCATGGCGACGGCCATCCACGACGGTCACGCGCTTCGCGAGGAGGTGGCGGCGGGGATGGCTCTCGGCGAGGCCGATCGTCTGCGCGAGGAAGATCCCTACACCGGTGCGTGGACCTCGGTGGCCCCCACCCGGGTGGTGGTGCTGCACTCGCGCTTCGAGATCGACCTGAACCGTCCCAGGGAAAAGTCCGTCTACCGCCGACCCGAGGATGCCTGGGGGCTCGGGGTGTGGAAGCAGGAGCCAGCGGCCGGGATCGTGCAGAGATCACTCGAGAGCTACGACGCCTTCTACGCCATGGTCGAGCGGATCCAATCCAGCCTCGCTGCGCGCTTCGGCAAGTTCGTCCACTTCGACCTGCACAGCTACAACCACCGCCGCTCGGGTCCCTCGGGCCCACTGGCAGACCCCGCTGCGAACCCGGAGGTGAACGTCGGGACCGGCACGATCCGGGATCGCGCCGCCTGGGCCCCGCTGATCGATCGCTTCATCGCGGACCTCCGCGCCGCCGACTTCATGGGTCGCCACCTCGACGTCCGCGAGAACGTCCGCTTTCGTGGTGGGAATCTGGGGCGCTGGGCGCACGAGACCTTTCCCGATGCGGGCTGCGTGCTCTCGGTCGAATTCAAGAAGTTCTTCATGGACGAGTGGACGGGCGAGCTCGATGCCGCCCAGCACACCGCCATCGGCCGCGCGCTCGCGGAGACCGTGCCGGGGGTGCTGGAGGAGCTGCGACGCCTGGGAGCAAAGTGGTGAGCATCGATGAACCGGGCTCGGAGGATGCGGCCGAACGGTCCGCCGCGCGATCCCGCCAGGCCACCCGCGCGCGGACAGCCGTACAGAGACCGGTCATCACCGACCGCTTCATCGAGTCGGCGTGCGAGCGCCTCGCCTCCGGGAAGCCGCTCCGGCGAGTGCTACCGGGAGGGGGGCGGATCCACGTGGACCGACAGCTCCCCTTCCTCTGCGTGTTTCGGCGGCGGCCGCGGGACGAGGGTGCGGGAACGGGGGATCTCCTGCTGGGCGAGGCCGCCTACGTGCTGGCATCTGCCGAGCGCGGGCTCCATGCGGGGGTCGCCGCTCTGGTGGAACGAGCCGTCGACGTGCTCCTGCCGAGCTTTGGAGGCTTTCTGGTCGTCGAGATCTGGGCCTCCGGCGAAGGCCGCACCCAGGTCGGAGCGACACCCGGCCACCCGCATTTCCGCGTCTTCCGGACGCGGCGAACCGAGATCAGCTCGACCACCGAATCCCTCGAGAAGGCGCTCCGCCGCATCACCTTGCAGCGCAAGTCGGTCGAGGTGGAAACCATCCGAGGCGCGCGGATCGCGCCCCCCGGTCTTCGGCCCCTGTTCGCTGCCGACGCCGCCGCCGCGCGCGGCGTCCACCTGATCGGGATCGAGGTTCCCGAGGTCTACCGCGACGCAGAAACCGGCGAGCCCTTTCCGATGGTCCGGCGCGCGCTCCATCGAGGATTCTCGCGTGCGCTCAAGAGAACCTTCTTCGAGTTCACCCGTAGTGAGACCATCCATCGCCCACGGCACTTCCACACGCTGGGCCGGCGCAGCATGGTCAAGGCCGTCTGGGAGGTGGACCGGGAGCTGGCGGAGGTGAGCGCCTCCTTCGACCTGCTGCTCTACGTGTCGCCGACCAACACGGACTCCGCCTGGCGCGCCTTCCGCAGAAAGCACTTCGCGAGCGACCCCAGCTTCGCCTACCGGCCTCTGTCCGATCGATCCGAGCCTCCTCAAGCGCAGGCTGTGGCAGATCCCGGTCGAGCGGATCGAGGACCCCACGCTCGAGGACCTGTTCCGGAAGCAGCAGATCGACATCGATCGGCGGCTCAACATGCTCACCGATCGCCTGACCCCGAACTTCGTCACCGGAAGCATCCTGCTCTTCGGCCGACCCGACCCGTCACTGCTCGATCTCGCGCGCCGGACTGCTCGAGCGCGTGCCGCCGCGCACCAGGGACGAATCGCCCGCCCGCTCCATCGGCGCGGCGGAGTTCGCAGCGCACGCCGAGCAGGAGCTCGCCTACTATCGCGAGCGCTATCCCGAATTCGAGAGCCGCGTCGAGATCCGCGACGACTACTCGGGGCTGGTCGTCTCGCACGGCAACCTGCTGGTGGGGGCGAGCTCGCGAATTCCAGTCAAGCGCGTCGAGGCCCTGCTGCACCACGAGGTCGGAACCCACGTCGTCACCCATGCGAACGGCCGGGCACAGCCCTTCCGGCAGCTCCAGGTCGGCCTTCCCGACTACGAGGAGCTTCAGGAAGGGCTCGGCGTGCTCGCCGAGTACCTGGTCGGGGGACTCACCCGTCCCCGGCTCCGGCTCCTCGCTGCGCGCGTTCTGGCCGTGCAGCAGATGCTGGAGGGAGCCACCTTCCAGGAGGTCTTCCACGGGCTCGACCGGGAGTACTTCTTCGAGCGGCGCATCGCCTTCACGATCGCGATGCGCGTCTTCCGAGGAGGGGGACTCACCAAGGACCTCGTCTACCTGCGCGGCCTCGATCGAGCTCCTCGCCTATCTGGGGCGAGGAGGCGAGATCGAGCCGCTGCTGATCGGAAAGCTCGGTCCCGACCACATCGGGATGGTAAAGGAGCTACAATGGCGCAAGGTGCTTCGCGATGCGCCGCTGCGCCCGCGGTACCTCGAAGACCCCGGGGCACTGGCGCGCCTCGAGGGCGTGCGCGAGGGACGTTCGGTACTGGACCTGATCGATGGAGGCGAGCAATGAGACTGGGAATCGTCGTGAACAGTGTGACGTCGGAGCGGGCGGGATACACGACGACCCGGCTCGGCCAGGCAGCCGTGAACCGCGGGCATGAGGTCTTCGTGATGGGCGTGGCCGACTTCGCCTACGACGCAGACGAGACCATTCGCGCGCGCGCCCGAACCGTGTCCAAGCCCCAGTACAGGACACCCGAGGCCTACCTGAGCGACCTCCAGGGCAAGGCCGGACGCTCGGAGCGCATCACCGTCGACGATCTCGACATCCTGATGCTCCGCAACGATCCCTCGGAAGACAAGGGGAACCGCACCTGGGCGCAGAGCGCCGGCATCGACTTCGGCCGCATCGCCATGCGGCACGGCGTCATCGTGCTCAACGATCCCAACGCCCTCGCCAAGGCGGCCAACAAGATGTACTTCCAGCTCTTTCCCGAGGAGGTGCGACCCAAGACGCTGATCACGCTCGACCGCGCGGAGATCAAGGCCTTCGTCAAGGACCTGGGTGGCCACGCCGTGCTCAAGCCCCTGCAGGGCTCGGGCGGCTCCGGCGTCTTCCTGGTGCGCCCCGACGATCGATCCAACACCAACCAGATGATCGAGGCGCTGGTTCGCGACGGCTACGTGATCTGCCAGGCCTATCTCCCGGCGGCCGAGCAGGGCGATACCCGCCTCTTCCTGATGAACGGCGAGCCCCTCCGCTACAAGGGCAAGTACGCGGCCTTTCGCCGTGTCCGCCACGGCGACGACATGAGGAGCAACATCCACGCGGGCGGCAAGCTGGCGCGCCGCCACCATCGACGAGTCGCACCTGAACCTCGCCGAGATCGTGCGCCCCAAGCTCGCCCAGGACGGGATGTTCCTGGTCGGGCTCGACATCGTCGGCGACAAGCTGATGGAGATCAACGTCTTCAGCCCGGGGGGACTGGGGAGCGCGCAGAAGCTCGAGAACGTCAACTTCAGCGTCGCCGTGATTCAGGCACTGGAGCGCAAGGTCGCCTACATGGGCTTCTACCGCCGGAACTTCGACAACGTCGAGATGGCGACGCTCTGAAGCTCGGAACGGGTGACGAGACACCCGTTTTCCCGGAAGTGTTTGCCCCGCTGGGACTCCGAACCCGTGGCTCGGCGGGTGCGGTCGACGATTCCCTGGGGATCGGCGTGACCGCTGTGACGAAATCTCGGGTGAAGGGGTCTTAGGTACAGTTCACTGGTACCGTCCCCTCCGCTACGCAGCGATGGAACCGGTATCCCCCGGGAAGAGGATCGTGACCCCGCCCCCCAGCTCCGATTCTTCGCCCAGCAAGGTCCAGCGATTTCGCGTCACGCGTCTGCTGCTCGGGGTCGCCTTGACCGCGACAGCGATCGCAGGGCTCTTCGCGCTCTTGGAGAGGCAGGTCCTGCCGTGGGCGCTCCAACAGGTGATTGCAGAGCGCGGTGTGAAGGTCGGTCGCGTCGACGTGTCCCTGATGCGTCAGGAGGTCTCGATCGAGGACCTCGCCTTCACCTCGTCGGCGGGAGGCCCGCTCCGCTCGCTGCGCTGCAAGAGCCTGCTGGCAACCGTCCGCCTGGCCGAGCTGGCGCGCAGGCGCGTGGTGCTCTCGGAGCTGAGCGTCGCGGAGCCGTCCTTCGAGGTCGGGTCCGCAGATCCCGAGCCGTTGGGCCAATCCCCAGCCGAAGCCCCGGAACGCGCGGCCCTCTCCGCATGGCCGTTGCTGGTCCAGCGGATGTCGATCCTCGACGCGCGGGTCCACCTGCAGAGGCCCGAGGCGCGGGACGTGGATGCCCACTTCCCGGCCCTCTTCGCAACGGATCTCGAGCTTGGCGGAGCTGCTGGAAAGACCCCCTGGCGCCTGGCTGACCTGCGTCTGGAGCGGTCCCGGATCCTCATCTCTCGAGGCGAAGGAGAGCCGTTCGAGGTCTCCTTCGCCGGGACGGCATCGAACGCCGCGCCTGATGAGGCTTTCCCGATCGAGACAAAGCTGGCCAGAGCCGACGCAACACTGACCCTGTCGGGGCTGATCCACATCGAAGAGCTTCGGCTCGATGGAAGCATCTCTGCGAGCCAGGTGGATCTCGCGTCCCTCCTGGCTCGAGTCGACCCGCGGGTTCCGGTGACCGGGGGACGCGTCAGCGGGCGACTCGCGCTGGCGGCGGCTCGCGATGCGGATGGAACCTACGCCGTCCACCTCGCCCCGCTCCCCGATCGGCGTGCCGAAAGGGCGATCGACCTCGACGACCTGGAGCTCGAGATCCTGGGAGCGAGCAGGCATTCCGTCTCCTCCTCCGAGGTGTCCGCCGTCGTCGAGGAGATCCGGATCCTGGGCCTGCCCGGATCGCCTCGCATCGACGCACGCCTGGGCCGGGTGGACCTCGCCCACCCGCGGATCGAGATCGTGAGACCGCTTCCAACGCGGAGCGGCCCGGCCGGGGTCTCCCCTCGGATTCGCGTCGCATCCAAGGCGGTGCAGATCGAAGACGGCTTCGTCTCCTTTCTCGACGAGACGACGACTCCGCCGTTCCGGGGTCGGTGGTCCCACGTGAACGGCCGAGCTGGACGGGTTCTCCTGGCCGCGGCTCGACATCGACCAGTTTGCGCTGGAAGCATCCGGGGTCGGCGGCGACCCGGTGCGGATCTCGGGGGAGGTGTCGCCGGGAGGAGCCGAGCTGTCGATCGAGGGCCGTGGGGACTCTCTCGTCCGATACAGCCCCCACGTCGCAGCGCGTACGGGGCTCGAGGTGGTCAGCGGCAAAGGAGCCGTGAGTTCCACCGTTCACATCGACGGAGCCGGAGTGCAGACGGCTGCCCATCTCGTGCTCTCACGACTCGAGCTGAAGAGCAACGACCCGACCCTGTCGCCGGCCCGGCTGGCGAAGATGAAACTCCCCGTCGCGCTCGCACTCCTGACCGATTCCAGGGGTGACATCACCTTTCACCTCGATCTGGCGTTCGGCCGGGAGAAGAACAGGCTCGACTGGCTGTCGCTGTTTGCGGCGGGGCTGCAGCGGAGTCTGGCGCGCACCGCGACGGCGCCTCTGCGCTTGATCGGCGCCTTGACATCCAGCGAGTCAGCGCTGGAGACGCCGGCAACCTGGCTCGGCTTCGTTCCCGGCCGAGCCAGCCTGTCGGAAGAAAGCCGCCACCGGGTTCACATCCTGGCGGAGCTGCTCATCGACAGGCCGGAACTGGCGATCCGCCTCTATCCCACCGCGACGGAGGCGGATCTTGCCACACCTGAGAGGCGCACCGACAGCGATCTGGGCGACGCACAGTGGATCGCGGACCTGGGGGTGAGGCGCACCCTCGCGATCGCGAGCCTGCTCCAGGACGAGTACGCGCTGCTGCCCGAGCGCGTTCAGACCGGGGCGGAGGAGTTCGCTCCGCTCCACCCGGAGCCGGGGGTGGCCATCGCCCTGGAAGCCCGCTTCGTGCCGGGGACTCCGGAGGTCCCCGAGTTGGCCGAGCCGGCGCATGACCAGTCGATTCCGGCCGTCTCCGCACCTCCGGAGTAGCCACCCCAACGCAACCAGGAGGGGATTCGTGCAACCCGAAGAGCCGCTGACACAACCCTGGACGCGCCTCGCGGAGCTCGCCGGGGACGGCGACCGCCGCGGGGTCGAGGATTTCCTCTCAGCGCTCCCGGCGGGCGAGACAGGACGCGCCTTCGCCAACCTGCCGCGCGACGCCCAGCGCAGCACCCTCGCGTTGCTGGCCCCGGGTGCGGGTTCGGGCGTCCTGGCATCGCTCCCCCAGGCTCAGGCAGCCGACCTGCTCGAGATCCTCGAGCCGGAAACGGCCGCGGCCATCATGAACGAGCTGCCCAGCGACGCGCAGGCCGACCTGCTCTCGCTGCTCGCCGAGGAACGCGCGAACGCGATCCTGGCGAACATGGAGCCCGAGGAGGCGCGCACGGCGCGCCGTCTCGCAGCCTACGCCGGCGACCTGGCGGGCGGCCTGATGATCGCCGAGTTCCTGCACTACCCGGCGCACGCCACCGTCCAGGACGTCGTGGACGACATCCGCGCGCAGTCGGACCGCTACGCGAGCTACGACGTGCAGTACGCCTACGTGACGGCTCGAGACGGGCGGCTGGTCGGGGTGCTCGCTCTCCGCGACCTGCTCCTTTCCGCCGCGGGCGACGCCGGTCCGCTCCCTCATGATCGAGAAGCCGCTGCGCGTACCGGCAGAGGCGACCCTGGACGAGCTGCGCTCCTTCTTCGACGAGCACCCGTTCGTCGGCGTACCGGTCGTGGCGGAGCGGGGCGCGCTCGTCGGCGTCGTCCGCCGGGCGAAGGTCCTGGAGGCTCTCGAAGGCCGTTCCGAGAGCGACCACCTGAAGACCCAGGGAATCATCGGCGGCGAGGAGCTCCGGACCATGCCGGTGCTCGTGCGCTCTCGCCGCAGGCTCGCATGGCTCTCCGTGAACATCGTCCTCAACCTGATCGCGGCGAGCGTCATCGCGCTCTACCAGGAGACGCTGCAGGCCGTCATCGCGCTGGCCGTGTTCCTGCCGATCATCTCCGACATGAGCGGCTGCTCGGGCAACCAGGCCGTGGCGGTGAGCATGCGCGAGCTGACGCTCGGGTTGATCCGCCCGGTGGACGCGGTCCGCGTCTGGCTCAAGGAGGCGTCGGTGGGGCTCCTCAACGGCGTCGTCCTGGGCGCCTTGATCGCCGCCGCGGCCTGGGCCTGGAAGGGCAATCCCTATCTCGGGGCCGTCGTCGGTGCCGCCATGGCCATCAACACCCTGGTCGCGGTCTCTCTCGGCGGCGTCGTACCGCTCCTGCTCAAGCGGCTCCGCGTCGATCCGGCGCTCGCCTCGGGCCCGATCCTGACCACCGTCACCGACATGTGCGGATTCGCGCTGGTGCTCGGCCTCGCGACCGCATTCCTGCCCTGGCTGACTCCGGCGTAGTCCCGCTCGTCCCCCAGGGGAAGGCCGGCGCGTGACGATTCTCTGTGTCGGTGGGTCTACCTTTACGAGGAGGACTTCCAGATGGAGACCACCGAGACGAAGAATGCGATCCAGACCGCTGCGAACGAGACCGCCGCATCCGCGAGGAAGGTCGGAGGCAAGCTCCGCACTCTCGCTGGCAGCGCGGCTGACTCCTCCAAGCGTTGGGCCAGGCGCTGTGGCGAGATGCTCTCTGCAGGAGGGCGGCTCGCCACGCTCCAAGCGCAGCAGCGCGTGCTGCAGACGAAGCTGGACCGGGCCCATCGGGACGTAGGTCGCGCGGTGCACGCGCTCTACGGGAATGTGGATGAAGCCAGCCTGTTCGCCAAGGCGCCCGAGGTCCGGGCTGCGCTGGCGCAAGTCAAGGAGATCGAGGAGAGGCAGCGCTCGAACAGCGCCAAGGTCGCAGAGCTCCGAGTAGGCGGGGCACGCAAGGATTCAGCCCCCTCTTGATCGGACCCTTCGCCGAAGGGGTGTGAGTCCG
>CAWAPH010000002.1:0-220960 GCA_963783795.1 uncultured delta proteobacterium
TGGTAGGGCGGGATGTCCTCACGACGGCGCTCCACGGGGAGGACTCGCCCTCCGCATCGAAGTTCTGCACCTTCCAGAAGGCACGCTGGCGGGATGCCAGGGGAGCGCCTCCGCAAACCACGTAGGCGTTCTCCTGCGACGCGACCTTGCCGATGTCCCAGAGGTCGCCCTCGCCCGCGGCCAGCCGGTCCGGGTCGGAGGCGACCAGTACGCGGTAGGCGCTCTGAACCGCGCCCGGCCGCCCGTCGTGGAGCTTCCAGAAGAAGCGCGGCTCCCGTGTCCCCAGCCCGATGGGATCTACCTGGTACTCACAAGGCAGCGCACGGGGATGGGCCGGGGGCATGGGCGGGCTCCTTGTCGAGGGTTGCACATGAGGGTGACGCCAGTCGACCCTGTTGGCGTTCAAATTGCAGCTGCTATTGGCTGTTGGTCGTCCTCCGCGGTGTCGAAAGGAGCGAGGTGCTCGGGCAACTCGTCTCGCGCGAAAACGTCGTCCAGCTTCTCTGCCCTACGAATCACCGCCGCGCGATCGCCGGTAACCAGCACCGAGGCCGGGCGCGGCATTGCATTGAAGTTGCTCGCCGAGACCTCTTGGTAGGAGCCGGTGTCCAGCAGTGCGATCACGTCGCCGATCTCGACCTCCGGCATCGGGACTGCAGCGAGCAAACGATCGCCGTAGCAGCTGCGCCCGACCACGTCGGCTTTCATCGCCGCTTCGGAATCCATACGGTTGGCAACACAATAGTCGTGGAGGTGGTGCTCGAAGCGGCCGCCAACCATCCAAAACTCCGACGTATCGATTGTGACCAGATTCCAGTTGATGGGCGAGGTCATGTGTTTCGTCGTCTGAACCGTAGTCAGGTGCACGCCGGCGTTGCCGTGAAGGGCGCGACCGGGCTCTAGCTGCAACATGATACCGGACGGCTCGATGCCGTGTTTCGGCAGTGCTTCGAGCAGCGCCGCCGTCGTGGCACTCGCGTACGCTTCGATCGTTGGAGCCGCGATCGTGTTGGGGTGCCCCTCGACCGCCGAAAGAAGCCGGTCGATCACTCGATAGCGAACTCTGGATCCAAGGTATTTCAGCCCTAACGATACCAAGTGCAACGCACCAAAGAGGACGGGATCGCTGTGATGGGTGGCTGCCATGAAGGGATCCCTCGGGACGGCAAACCCGCCTCCAATGCTGATCTCTTGGGGCCGATAACCGTCCAGGGCTTCGCAGACCCGCCCCATGTCCTTCGCGTACGCCCGCATCTGCGCCTGCCAGTACTCGGTCGAGCGATGGTGCCGCCCGTGGTGTTCGTGGAAGCCCACGAGCTCGACGTTGGGGATGCTCACGACACGTCTGCCCGCCTCGATGACCTCATCGATCGACAGTCCACCTTTGTACAGCAGCGCCGCCAGATCGGTCGGCACCATTCCGTCAGCAGCGAAATCGGTCTTCTTCACGAACTCGGAAAGCGCGGGGCGCAGCCGGAGCCGAACCCGCGCCGTACCCGACAGCTTTGGCGCGAGCGCTTCCAAGAAGTCGACGTCCCTGAGGCTATCGATGGTCAGTCGCGCGCCGACCTCGAGCGTCCGCGCGATGTGCTCCTTGTCCTTGGGCACTCCGTTGGCTGAGATGAAAGCCGGGTCGAACCCGGCACGAAGAGCGATGTTGAGCTCGCCTGGCGAGTAGATGTCGGCGCCACACCGCTCGTCGGCGAGTACTCGCTGGACCGCAAGGATCCAGTTCGCCTTCACCGCGGGCATCACCTTGACCGCTCCCGCTGTCCATCCCTTTTCGAATGCGTCGCGGAAGCGGCGGACGTTGCGTCGGAGTTGATCCTCGGAAAACACGAACAAGGGTGACCCGAAGCGCTCCACTAGCTCGGTGCTGTCCAGCTCCTCGATGAACAGAACGCCAGCTCGATTGCTGAGGCATTCGTCGATTCGTTTCTGAGTCATGATTTCTCTCCCTGGTGGAAGGCGTACATCCGTGCTCGTCCCGGCGCCGATCACCGCGACTTTGGTCTGCGTCTCCTTCGGCCGCTCCGACAGCGGGTCGCCTCCTTACGCCACGAAGACGCTGGCGAGCTGGCGCGCGTCGGCCACGATGCCGGGCGCGACTCCCTCGGCGGCTGGGCCCCGCGTGTGGACCCAACCCACGAAGAAGAGCCCTCGCGGCGGCCGATCACGAGATCGACGCCGATGGAGGCGAACGTGTGGACACGGTCGGGGAAGAGGCGGTCACGCGACTGGCGGATCACTCGGGCGCGGTCGATCGCAGGCGAACTCGACGAGACCTGGCTCATGTGGGGCCTCCCTTGTGCCTTCCATGAGTAGCCCGGGGCCCGACTCGCTTCTTGACGGCGCGCGCCAGAGATTCGACCTTCGGCGCCATCGTGCCGTCCGCGCAGATCCGAGGATCCATGCTCGAGCGCGTGCTCCGGGCCGTCTCGGACGCCGGGGTCGACCCCGGCACCCTCGGCCCCCCCTCGGAGTCCCCCGCGGGGGAAAACGAGGAGGACGGGTTCGTTTCCCTCGAGCAGTTCGTCGAGGTGCTCGAGGCTGCGGCGCGGGCCCTCGAGGATCCGATGCTCGGCCTACGCGTCGGCCTCGCCATGGACCCCCGCGAGTTCGGCGTCCTCGGCTTCGTGGCGATGAACTCCCCGACCTACGCCGAAATGGTGGCGAACCTCGGCCGCTATCTGCAGATCCACCAGACGCAGAGCGAGATCGCCACCCAGCGGGAAGGCAACCGCTGGGCGATCACCTACCGCGTGCCCGACCCCCGATTCGCCGACCGCTACCAGGACGGCGAGTGCACGGTGGGGGTCTTCGTGGCCGCCATTCGCCTCCTCACGGGCGATCAAGGCTCGGCGAGCGAGGTGCATCTGCGCCGCAGCCGCCCGGCGAACGCCACCGACTACGAAGCCCTGATCGCAGCCCCCGTCCGCTTCGGGCGGCCTCTCGATGCCGTCCTCGTGAGCAACGCGGTGATGGCGACCGAGATCGTCGGCGCGGACGCGGATCTCCTTCCGGTGCTCGAGGCGCACGCTCGCGACCTGATCGAGCGGCTTCCGGGCGACGATCCGCTGCTCGCCGAGCTCCGCCGCGCCATCGCAGACTCGCTGCCCGCCGGGGCACCGCGACTCCAGGCCGCCGCTCGCCCGCTCGGGATGAGCGAACGCACGCTCCAGCGACGCCTGGACGAACGCGGCCTGTCCTTTCAGCAGGTCGTCGAGGAGATCCGGGAATGCCTGGCGCGGGAGTATGTCCCACGACGCGATCTCTCGCTGACCGAGGTGGCGTTCTTGCTCGGCTACTCCGAGCTCAGCGCCTTCGGACGCGCCTTCCGCCGCTGGACGGGAAAGACTCCGCGTGCGTTCCGCAAGGACACCCCGCTCTCCTGAAGGCCACGCGGTCGATGGGTCCTCGGGTCTTCAGGCGCCACGTCGAGCTCGTAGTTGATGCCCTTCTCCTCGAGCTGTCGGTCCTCAATGTCGGTACGTCTGGGCGAAGGCGGCGTAGGGTGCTCTCCGATTCACCCGAATGCGTCGACCGGACCCGTGGGCGAGTTCTGAGAACAGACAGGTGGCCTTCGGGCACTGCTGCCTCGCCACGCGGCTGGTCGATTTTGCCCACCTCGGCGAGTTCCATCTCAGCGACGGAGTGTCGGATGGACGCCGGCTAATCCCCGAAGGCTGGGTCGAGATGGTCGGGACACCGAACGCGCCGTTCCAGGAACCGACCGCCGATTCGTCTGGCTACGGGATGCAGTTCTGGGTACCAGAGGGGTACGGCCCATTCTGCACGGGCTGGAGGGAGAGGGCAAGAAACCAGCAGAGAGACGCGGGTCTGCGTCGGCCTTACTGAGCTTCGCCCCTGCCCCCCCCGGCGCCGGTCTGACAGCAAGGTGACGGCGACCCGGGGCGACGCGCGGCCTGGGGCCCGCCCGGAGGGACACCGCAGGGTCTCCGGAAAAGTCGGGACCGTTCACTCAGCCTTCCTCGAGTCCTGTGCGAATTCCAAGTGTACTATGCGTGGGAGATGTTGATTGGCTTGCCAGCCATTCAGTTGCAGGCGAGAATCGCTTCGTGCTGATCGACGATTTTGGCAGCAGGGACCTCATCTCGAAGCTCGGTACGCGATGGCGTGCTGTCAGCGACCGGGTCATGGGTGGGATCTCGGAAGCCTCGATCGCCCACGACACCATCGATGGCCGTCAGTGCCTTCGCCTCACCGGCGACGTCTGTCTCGAGAACAACGGCGGTTTCCTCCAAGCAGCCCTCGACCTGCACCCATCGGGCAAGGTCATCGATGTGTCTGGATACACCGAGGTCAGACTCGTGGTGCGCGGCAACGGAGAAAGATATTCCGTGCACCTCCGCACCCCGGACAATGTCCGTCCTTGGCAGTCCTACCGCGCTCATTTCACTGCAGGCGCGGATTGGGGGACGATCCATCTTCCTTTTGGGGACTTTGCGCCCCATCGGCTCGACGCGCCCTTGGATACCACGCGGCTTCGGCGGATCGGCCTGGTCGCTATTGGACGGGCGTTTCGTGCCGACCTCGCGGTCTGCGAGATCGGATTCGATCGGCATGTCCAGTTGGCCAGCTAGAGTGGGACGTTGAGTTCGAGTGGCAGCGCAGCTGCGTTTCAGGACAATCGCAGTGGAGCCGTTGCACTTGCGACGCCGTGACGTTCTCAGAACTTGATCGCCCGCTCCAGGATTGGGCCTTCGCGTGTTCAGTCCGCCAGAGCCCCCACGGGGCTGCCTGCGGCCGGTGTCTCCGCGATCAACTCCACTACGCGCCGCCGGAACTCCGGCGGGTAGCCCCTCCGTGCCATATCGCCCTCCTCGCACGATTATGGCAGCGGAATCCAGTTTCTTGCCTCCACTAAACCCGGGACAGGGCAGGGTCTCCGGAGAACTCGGAGCGGTTCAATCACGTAATTTGGGCACGCATTGGGCACGCAGCTCGGCGGCGTCGCACTTGTCCGTCCCGAGAACTTCGGCTGGCTTGCACGGCCCGTGAGATCGTTCAGAGACCAATCACGGTTAACCCGATCGCGGCGGCCCCAGATGTCACTTCTCACCGGATTGCTCCCGATTTTCTCACGACCCTGATCCCAGGCCCTGGACCAGCCCGGATCGTTTGCCTCGCCGACAGTCCGCTTGAGGAGGGCGTCGAACTAAGCCATTGACTTACTAGGCCACTGGCGTATGCTATCAGCCGTGCGAATCGAGTGGGACGATGCGAAGGACCTGCTCAACCAAGAGAAGCATGGCCTCTCCTTTGGAGAAGCTCGGATTCTGTTCGAATCAGAGGTCGACTACCTGGAGATCTTCGACAGCGAGCACTCGAACACTGAAGATCGCTTCATTGCGATCGGTCCCATCGAACGCGGACTGGCGGTGATCGTCTACACGGAGCGGGAAGAAGACACGATTCGAATCATTGGCGCCCGTTGGGCCAACGAACGCGAGCGGTTCCTATACCGCTCGTACATGGAACAGTATCGATGACGGATATCCCCGAACTGACAGTCGAGCAACTGGAGAGAGCCATTCCCGCCCGCCAGCGCAAGCGGCTGATGCAGGGACGATTCGAGTCCGGGCAGGACATTGTGGCGCTACGGAGGTTCGTCGGGCTCACGCAGGTAGAGTTCGCCCGGGCGGTCGGGATCAGCGTCCATACGCTCCGCAACTGGGAGCAGGAACGACGGCAGCCCGAGGGGCCCGCAATCGCGCTGCTACGAATCGCCGCGCGACACCCGAGGATTCTCCGCGAGAACTTGGAGTCCGCGGCGTAGCACCTCGACGATGCCCCCGAGGACCCGGGGTCGGGATTACCGGGTTGAACCCTGCCGCTTCCGTGCTCGCGAGATAACTCGACCGCGTGCCCACTGCGTGCCCAAACGGGCACGAAGCTGCGGCTTGGTGCGGCTCCTTGCGGCTTCCTAGCTGGAATCCTCAGGCTTTTCGGGCTCTTCAGGAACGTTGCCAACGTGGATGTCGCCGGTTCGAGCCCGGTCTCGTGCTCCAGGTTTTCGCAGCGCCCTCGGCCAGTTGGGTCGGGGGCGTTTTGGTTGGGGCCGCCCGTTTGCGGCGTTGGAGACGTATAGAGACGTTTGGAGCTTCCAACCGACCCGAACTCGGCAAAGGAGAGGTCCACCTCCTCATCTCTGATCGCGTGCGCGTACGTTCGCAGGGTAAGCATCGGCGAAGCGTGCCCAAGCTGATCCGCCACCCAGCGAACGGACTTGCCCGATGCCAAGGCGAGGCTTACCCAGGTGTGCCTTGTGCAGTGGAGCTTCAGTGGCCGGACACGCTCTTTCGCCGCTCGCCGCCGGAACTCCGCCGGGTAGCCCCTCCGTGCCACATCGTCCTCCTCTCACGATTATGGCAGCGGAGTCCAGTTTTGTGCCTCCACGAAACCCGGGACACGGCAGAGCCTCCGGCAAACCCGGGGCGGTTCAGCCGGTCTGGCAGGACTAGCAGCGGCAGGGCGACGGCGCTCGCTTCGCTAGAAGACACCGCCCGCGGATACACCGGAACGCCCCGGCCCACACGCGGCCGGGAAGTTCTCTTTCCCGGTCCTCGGCCTCGCCCTCCGAAGGCGGCTCGCGTGGTAGGGCACCCGAAGAACGCTGCAAGCTCGCTCAGGGGCGATTCCCGAGAGTGGCCACCACTGGGGTGATAGCCGACGCAGCGGTTAGTTACTTGGAGAGGATCTCGAAGGTTTCACATTCGTCTACCGAAGCCAGAGATCCAGCGGTATCGAACACACGCACCCAGCACCGCACGATCACACTGAAATCGCCGACTTGGCCGTCGTAAACCAATGCTCCCAGAAAACTGTGGGCCCCGCTCCCGTCCTGGCAGACGCAGAGGCCCTTCGGTTTCAGAGTGAAATGGTCATCGACAGCGAACTTCCCTACCTGCTTCACGAACCCCTCGATATCGGTCCCCTTCCCGGCGCTGGCCGGCTGCGCGGCGACTCCAATCAGCAGCGCCACTGCCCCAAGGATCACAGACAAAGCACGCATATGGTTCTCCTCTCTTTCCAGTTGGATTCACTTCGTCGCAGGCACCGACAGGATCGTTGCCCCGCTGGAGTCCATGACGTTCAAGACGGCGCGGACAGAGCGATCACTTCCCCCCGTGATCCTCACCCGGCAAAGCTTGCCGCTCGAGGATATGCGAAAACAAGTGTGAGAAACCCCGGAAGCCGCTGCTGAAAGCAGGTCACTGCAATTGGTGGTCTCCTCCGGAACGCTGTTCTCGAGAAGCGACACTTGAACCTGGGGAAGAGTCTTCTTTCCGACGTTGGTGACGAGACACTCGACGATGCCTCCAACCGGTGGAAAGAGTACCGGAGTAAAGAGCAAAGTGTCGCCCGCATAGGCTTTACCTGCCCCCAGAATCACCAGCATAGCGGTTGAGAGCGCGAGAATTCTCTTTTTCACGACGATCTCCTTTCAAGGTACAGTTCATACGATCCTTTGATTCTGATTCTCACGGAGTCGGGTCTGGGCTACATCCCGCCCTGCTTGGTCGCCTTGAAAACCGGGAGCATGACCATGGAGGTGGGGGTGGCGTTCACCGCGTCCACGAGCGTAGCGGAGCACAACACGTTCTTGGATGTCGCGAAGATACGTGCGGAACCCTGAGCGATGCTCCCGGCGTTGATGTTGTGGTCCACAAACGCGACGGTATCGCGGGTGCTTAGGGTAAGAGTCCACCCGGGTTGCATGGTTCCTGAGCCTTCCCCGACTGTTACGTCGTTCTTCAGATCGCCGTTGTAGTCGAATAGCTCGACCCCCAGCTGGATCGTCTTGCCTCCCATCCGTTCGGTTGAGGTGCAATGGAAGGAGGTGGCAAGATTCCCGAGGTCCGCCACGCCCACGATGGTGTAGAGCAGCTTTGCCTTCTCCCCATTGAGAGGCGGCAGTTCCTTGTCGCCGATCCCCGCGTCGCTGGGAGGTGAGACGAGGATGACGGTGATGGCGCAGATGGTGGCCAGGAGTCGCGACAGGTAACGCATGGGGCTCTCCCTTTTAGCTCGGGTGAGCCCCCATGAGAGCACCGCAGGCCGGATAGGGTCAAGCGGCTGGTGGCGGGGCCGTGGCTGGGTAGGCCGCAGGGCGAGTCACCCGGCATGGTGCGCCAGCCTCCAGATTGGACAGCTCGGACACTGTGGACAGCTCTTCAGGAAACTCTCCCCGTGAACCTTCCATAGGGGAGTTCCTGGAAGTGGTGTCCTGTCCGTCCAGTGTGTCCATGGCGGGGAGGTTCGGGCAGAGCGAGAAACGCTCCGACCAGGAGCGTGTTCGTATCGTCTCCCAGGTGGAGGCTCGCGCCAGCCCCGATATCATCTCTCTGACCTCTCACCCGAAAGGAAATACTCAATGAGGCCCACCCGCATCTTCCTCACTACGGCATTGGCTCTTCTCCTTGTGGGCATCGGCCCCTCGATGGCGAATGCCGGCACCGACATCGAGAACGACGAGAAGAAGATCAGGAAGTACGCTGTCACGGGCCTCGAAGTGTTTGATCGCCCGCGCAGCTACTGCGTGTGCCACGACAACGATTACCTTGGAAACATCGTGTACGAGATCTCCAACGGCGGTGCGCAGATCCGTGTCTTCTGCGTCACATCCGGCTACGACGTGTCTACTGGCGAGAAAACCGCTGCTCTCGGTTGCAGCTCCGACTGGACGCCACTCTCTCGCTGAGCCCCCTCCGAAGGCCCTCCCACACTCGCTGATTCATGCGCGAGGGGTCTCATCACCAAGCCGAGGCCGTGTGTGGGGGGAGTTGACCCGGTGTCGCGGACCCCCCCGGCCGCCTCAATGCTAGCCCCTGAGGTGTCCACGAGACCGGGTCAACTCCAACGCAAACGCCTCACTGTCCACGGAAGCGGGTAAACTCTAGGCGGGCGCGACGGAGCGACGCACCACTCCGGAGTGTGAGCCATCAGCCGAGTGTGGCCAGGTTCTCAGCCGGGGAGAAGATCTGGATCGTGATCGAGAGGCTGCGGGGCGAAGGTCAGCGACCCACCGCTCATCAACTCATCTGCAGAGGGGGACTCAAGTGAGCGAGACAGCGACAGAGCGAAGTCTAAGAGATCCGGTTGAGTACCGGGGCCCCGAGCAGGAACAAGCCGAGCAGGGCGGCGACGTCCGCCCTGCTCAGGACCTTCCCCTCGAGGACATCAACCCGGTCAACCCACATCTGTTCCGCGAGAATCGCTGGCAGGAGTACTTCGAGCGATTGCGTCGCGAGGATCCCGTCCACTTCAATGAGATCGACACCGCTGGACGGTACTGGTCGGTCACGAAGTACGACGACATCAAGGCGGTCAGCTCCGATTGGGAAACCTTCTCGTCGGCCTACGGCATGACACTGGGTTTCCGAGTCGGCGCCGAGCTTCCCGAAGGAGTCCGATTCGGGACGCCTCCGTTCATTGCCCAGGATCCGCCCCGGCAAACCGAGCAGCGCAAGACGGTGCGACCCGCGGTCGCGCCGCGCAATCTGGTCAAGCTGGAACCGATCATCCGGGAGCGCACGATCCGGGTACTGGACTCCCTTCCCGAAGGTGAGACTTTCGACTGGGTGGACACCGTATCGATCGAACTGACCACGATGATGCTGGCGACGCTCTTCGACTTTCCGTTTGAAGACCGCCGCAAGCTGACACGATGGTCCGACATCGTCTTCGCGATCCCGCAGCCCGGCGGCGTCGTCGAATCGCAGATACAGAAGCGCGAGGAGATGATGGAGTGCCTCGAGTGCTTCTCGGGGCTCTGGGAAGAGCGCAGGAAGCAGCCTGGGCACGACCTGGTCTCGATGCTCGTGCACGGGGAAGCCACCAAGGACATGGCCCCCGCGGAACATCTGGGCAACGTCCTGCTGCTCATCGTGGGCGGGAACGACACCACACGCAACACCATGTCGGGAAGCGTCTACGCGCTCAGCCAGTTCCCCGACCAGTACGACAAGCTGGTTGCCGATCCCGGCCTCGTTGAGAAGTTGGTTCCCGAGGTCATCCGCTGGCAGACACCGCTCTCTTACATGCGGAGGACGGCCACCCGCCACTGCGAGCTCGGTGGCAAGCAGATCCGGAAGCACGATCAGCTGCTGATGTGGTACGTGTCCGGCAATCGGGATGAAGAGCTCTTCGAGAACGCGAACGCTCTCGATATCGAACGCCACAATGCGGCACGGCACCTGTCGTTCGGCTACGGCGTTCATTTCTGCATGGGCAGCCGGTTGGCGGAGCTGCAGCTGCGCGTTCTCTGGGAGGAGATCCTGCAGCGATTCGAACGAATCGAAGTGCAGGAGGAGCCGAGCCGCACCTTCTCTTCCTTCATCAAAGGCTATACGTGCTTGCCGGTGAAGATCACGCGCAAGTGAGCGGACTCGATCCGGACCCGAACGCCCTCCGGGACAAGGCCAACGTCGAGTGTCCCTCGGATGTAGCCCAGCACGTGTTCCTCTCGAATCTTGCGGAGATCCAGCGATCCGTAGGCCGGAACCAGGTGGTCCTCGATGACACGCTTGCTCTCGGTCTCAAAGGTGGACCTGACTGAAGCCAGCCGCTCCTGCAGCTTCTTCAGTGGTGCGCCTCTACGACCACGACTGAAGCTCAACCACGTTGCCTTCTGGATCTCTGACGTAGCACCAGATGACCCTCGACCCTGTCGTGGTGGTCAGAGTGACGATGTCGCCCACCGCTGTGCCACCGTGCAAGAGAACGTCGGTACGCGCATCCTCCACACTGGCCACAGAAAAGGCGATGTGGGCGAAGCCCGGTCGATTCACGGCGGGTTCGCCGTCGGCCAGCTCGGAGTATTGAAACACTTCTAGAGTTGGACCCTCGGGACCCTGCCCGGGAAGCCGCAGGTGAACACCCTGAAGGCGCGCACCAGAGACACCGGTGCCCGCCTCGAGCTCAGGGCCGGAGAAGTCGCGCTCCGGGGGTACAGGAGTGCAGCCAAAAACGTCCTGATAGAAGCGCGCAAGTGATCGCCAGTCGCGGGCAACCAGGTTCGTATGGACGTACTTTGCCGAAGCGATCATTCCCGACGAGCCGCGGTCACTTGTCCTTTGCCAAGAAGCCGTGAAGCGCAACAGACCCTGCCGCTGGCATCCCACCGGCCATCGCCGCCATCCTACCACGGCTCGCGGGGCGTTAGCGCGCGTCGAGGCTCAGCACGCTGTTGTTGCTGTTCGCATCGATCACCTGCAGGACCCCGCGCACGACCTTCTTGCTTCCGTTGTACGTTATCTGGCAGTAGCTCAGGACAGAGCCAGACAAGGGGGTTGTGATGCAGAAGCCACCCGGGTCAACGGCAGGGCAAGTATTGCTCGCAAATGGGGAGCCGTCGCTATTGACGAATGCCACCGTCAGAGGAGCAATCGCCTTCTTTCCGGTGTTCACGGCGGAGCAGCGGAGGGAGCTGAGAACTCCCGCTTCAGCGACAGGGGTGTAGAGGGTGACATCACCGGCTTGGGCCGGTGCGGTGGCAGCGACCAGCAGCAGGGTGGCGAAGGCGAAGCAACGCAGGGTCATGAAGGATCTCCTTGTGCGGTACCGGTTTGGAGTGATATCCACGGTGTAGGTGGCGGCGGAAGCCGGTCATTCCCGGGCATCGAAGCCTCCCGTTACACCCCGCTTTGCCTGGTCTCCCGTCCGTCCAGAAGCGGCAAATCCCTGTCGCCGATTTCCGCGCCGGTGGGATCAAGAGCGCAGGGAAAGTCAGCGCAACTCGTAGAGGAGGTGGCGGCTCAGGTCTCCTGTGAGGTCGACGAGAATGATCCGGGTGTCGAACCACCAGCGCCCCTCGATGCACTGGAAAGTATCGTGGTAGCGCCCGGCGATGATGGGTTGCAGAGGTAGATCCTGGACCTGCTGGAAGACCGTGAAGTAGCTGCGCGCCGAGGCTGCCTTCGCCGCCTCGTCCACCTCGATGATCGGGTTCGAGGTCACGTGCTTGGTGTGCGGGCTCCCGTCGTCGTAGATCCGCGTCGAGCCGCGGTACAGGCCGAGCACCCGATGCCGGCCCTCGAAGGTCTGCTGCGGCGGTGCGTCGGCCGAAGCGGCAATTCTCCCATGGGCGAATAGGTCCGCAACGCCTTCGAGGTCACCGGCGTCGATTCGCTCGGCGTAGGTGTACAGGAGATTCTCGATCTCGCGGGCGGGGTCGGACACTGGCGACAACCTAGCGCACGCACCCGGGTTCGTTTCGGCCCATCGAGAGGAGTGGTGACCCAGTCGGTTCGCTTGCTGGTTCAGTTCGCAGAAGGTGAAGTTGCCGTAGTCGGAGAGCACGGTGGTGCCGAAGTGCTAGAGTGCCCGCTTCCATGAAGATCTTCGTTCCCGGGCGGATCTGTCTTTTCGGGGAGCACTCGGACTGGGCGGGCGGATATCGGCGTATCAACGCCGATGTCGAGAAAGGCTACACGCTCATCTGTGGGACCAACCAGGGGATCCATGCGGAGGTGGAGCCCCACCCCAATGCGCTGGTCCTCACCTCGACGACCAACGACGGGGACGTGATCGGGCCGCAGAAGATTCCTCTCGAGCCCAAGGCGCTCCTCGAGGAGGCCCAGCGGGGGGGCTTCTTCAGCTACGCGGCGGGTGTGGCCCACCAGGTGCTCACCCACTACCGAGTTCGCGGCCTCGAGATCGGCAACACCCGGACCGATCTGCCCATCAAGAAGGGGCTCTCCTCGAGTGCGGCCATCTCCGTGCTCGTCGCCCGGGCGTTCAACCGGGTCTACGACCTGCGGCTCACCGTTCGGGGAGAGATGGAGCTGGCCTACCAGGGGGAGATCACGACTCCCTCGCGCTGCGGAAGGATGGACCAGGGCTGCGCCTTCGGCGACCACGCGGTTCTGATGGAGTTCGACGGAGAGCGGCTCGAGACGGAGGAGATCCGGCCAGCTGGGGACCTCCACTTCGTGATCGTGGATCTTCAGGCCGACAAGGACACCCGCGAGATCCTCAAGCAGCTCAATCGGGCCTACCCCTTCGCCGAGAACGAGCTCGAGCGAGGGGTTCAGGATCTCCTGGGGCCCGTCAACAAGCGCGTGGTCCACGAGGCGGCTTCGGCTCTGCGCGCTGGCGACGCGAAGCGGCTCGGAGCCCTCATGACGGAGGCGCAGGCGCTGTTCGATCGCCTCGCCCGCCCGGCGTGTCCCGAGCAGCTGGACTCTCCCGTTCTCCACCGCGTACTCGCACACGAGCCGCTGCGACCCCACGTCTTCGGGGGCAAGGGGGTGGGGTCCCAGGGAGACGGGTCGGCCCAGTTCGTGGCCCGAAGCGCCGAGGATCAGCGGAAGGTCGTGGAGATCCTCGAGCGCGACCTCGACGTGAAGTGCCTGACGCTCACTCTCGGCTCGGGACCGAAGGTCAGAAAGGCCCTCATCCCGGCGGCCGGGTTCGGGGCGCAGCTCTTTCCGGCGAGCAAGGCCACGAAGAAGGAGCTGTTCCCGGTGGTGGACCGCGACGGGATCGCCAAGCCCGCGATCCTGCTGATCGTCGAAGAGGCGCTCGAGGCGGGGATCGAGGAGGTGGTGATCGTGGTCCGGGAGGAGGATCTCGACGACTTCCGTTCCTTCTTCGACACCCAGCTCTCGATCGAGAACTTCAACAAGCTGCCCCGCCATTTCCAGGAATACGCGCGGCGGATCCTGGACATGGGGCGCCAGGTGAAGTTCGTGACCCAGACCGCCCAGGAGGGATTCGGACACGCGGTCTACTGCGCGCGCGAGGCCATGCAAGACGAGCCCTTCCTCCTGATGCTGGGGGACCACATCTACAGGGCGGAAGCCGAGGCGTCCTGCGCCCGGCAGCTGGTGGAGGCCTTCCTGCGCTCTGGGACGAGCGTCGTGGGCCTGCGTCGCACGCCGGAGTCCCAGATCGGCAGCTTCGGCACGGTGGTGGGGATGTGGATCGAGCCCGAGGTTCTGCTCAACGTGACGGAGTTCGTCGAGAAGCCGACCGTCGAACATGCCCGGGAAAAGCTTCGGGTCCCCGGCCTGCCCGACGGCGAATACCTGACGGTCTTCGGGCAGTACGTGATCAAGCCGCAGCTGTTCGCCTATCTCGAGGAGCACATCTGCAACAACGTGCGCGAGCAGGGTGAGTTTCAGCTGACGTCCGTCCTCGACCGACTCCGGCAGGAGGACGGATTCCAGGGGCTCTGCATCCAGGGGAAGCGCTTCGACATCGGTCTGCCCGAACACTACGTGGAGACGCTGCAGACGTTCCGGAGGGACTGAAGTCTCCCTCGACCCCTCAGCTTCGGGCCGGGCGCGTCAACACCCCCCGGGCATGGCACATGTCAGACGACCGCGCTCGGGCCGACGATCACGATCGGGTTCGGAAGCTCCGATTGGATCAGCTCGAGCTTGCTTCCGAACACGAGGTCCCTCGCGACCCCGTGACCGTGGGCGCCGGCCACGACCAGGGCATCGGAATGGACGGCGTAGAGGTTCTCTCGGAGATCGCTGTCTTCGAAGAAGAGCCACTCGACCTGTCCCTCTCCGCCATTCTCTGTGAGGTCTACCCGCTCGAGCTGCTTCGCGTAGGCGTCTCGCTCCCCTTCGATCTGCGTGAAGATCGTGAGCGGAGCCTTCGCGCGACGGCTGATGTCCCGGGCGCAGCGGAGCGCGAGCATCGCATTGGCGGAGCCGCCGAAGAAGCAGACGACGCGATCCCACCGCTTGAAGGAAGCAGCGGGAATCAGCACCGGGAAGTGGGCCTGTTTCACGATCGCCCTCACCCGTGAACCGATGTGGCCGAGGCCGATCTTCGTCGACAGGTCGCTGATCGAGCGCGGACAGCTCATGAACGCATAGTCGGAGCGAAGATCGGGAAGCCCTGCGGTAAAGCGCGCGGGCTCGAAGAAGCTGTGCGGGACCTCGAGGCCCATGACGATTTCCCGCGCGTGATCCCGAGCCGAGTCCGGCGATCGCAGATACGAGCGGTCGAGATCGACCGTCACGACGCCGTGCTCGAAGTACATCAGGAACTGCGATTCACTCGGCACGTAGATGTCGATCGGCATTCCCATCTGCTTGCAGAAGAAGGCCGACTGCAGCAGCGTCTCGCGGCCGAACGGGGTGTTTCGGAAGATGTGGAGAAGCTCGAAGGGCATCGGGTCTGTCGCCGAAAAGCAGAGAGAGTACAATGATAGCACGCTCTCCGGGTCGCCGGGCTCGAAGGGCTGGACAGCGTGAGCTGGCGCAGGGAGAACTCATGGCCGCGCGCGATCGTGTCACATGAATCGAGGTGAAGCGGCCCGCCTGCTCCGCGTGGCAGAAAGGACACTGGAGCGCTGGGCGCGTCAGGGCCTGATCCGGTCGCTCGATCGACGTGGAAACGAGTTCGATCGCGATGAGCTGGAGCGTTGGGCTCGCGACCGCGGGATGCAGGTCGACCCGCATCCCGCGCTCCAGCCGGTGAAGAAGGAAGGCGCGCTGCTGGCCGCCATCGAGCGGGGCGCCGTCACGGCGGGTGTGGGGGCGGGCTCGGCCGTGGAGGCGATTCGGGTCGCGATCGGGGCGCTCTCGCAGCTCGACCCGGCGCTTCGCGCCCGGCTTCTCGAAGAAGTGCTGGAGCGCGAGCGGATGGCCAGCACGGCCCTGGGGCGAGGCATCGCCGTCCCGCATCCACGCCAACCGCTGGGCGAGGGCCTCGAACAGCCGCTCATCAGCCTGGTTCTGCTCGACACCCCGCTCGACTGGGCGGCCGTCGACGGCGAGCTCGTGCACACGGTTGCGCTCCTCGCTTCCCCGGCCGCGGCTGCGCATCTCGAGATCCTCTCGCAGATCGGTCGCGCGATGCGTTTCGAGGAGGTCGTGAGCCTCTTGCGGCGTCGTCCTGCGGAGCCGGGGCTGCTCGACGGGCTGCGCGCGTTCGTCGAGGGAAGGCGGGCTTGACTCCCGAGCGAAAGGGACCGCCGGGCGGGGTCGAGCGGCTGATGTCGACGAAGGCATGGCGCCGCGCCGCCGGCTACCTGGGGCCCGAGGAAGAGCGGTGGGGAGCGATCCTCCTGTTGGCGCTCGCCGTAGGACTGCTGTCCGGCGCTGCGGCCGTGGCGCTCCGGAGCACCGTACACCTCGTGTTCGAGGGCCTGGAGACGCTGCGCGGTGGCTGGTGGGGTCCGGTCCTGCCCGCGATCGGAGCGGCGGCGGGCGTCGCGATCGTGTCGTCGATCTGCCGGGAAGCGCCCGGCCACGGCGTTCCGGAGGTGATTCGCGCCGTCTGCCGGGACGGTGGACGCATGCGGCGGCGGTCCATGTTCTCGCGTTGGCTGGGAAGCCTGGTCAACGTCTCCTCCGGCGGCTCGGCGGGGCTGGAAGGTCCGATCGTCTTCAGCGGTGCGGCCGTCGGCTCGTTTCTGGGATCGAGCTGGCGGCTCGATGAGCGGCGTCGCACGGTCTTGCTCGCCTGTGGCGCTGCAGGCGGGATCGCGGCCGTCTTCAACGCCCCGATGACCGGCATGATCTTCGCGATGGAGATCGTGCTGGCCGAGTGGAGCGCGTTCTCGATCCTTCCGGTCGTGATGAGCGCCGTCGCTGCGACGGAGCTTTCACGCCTCTGGCTCGGCGACATACAGCCTCTGCCGCACGCGCCATTCGCGATGGGCGTCCACGACCTGGTGGCCTGTGGCGTCCTCGGCGTGCTCGCTGGACTCGTCTCCGTCGCCCTTGTTCGTGGGGTCGGCCTGGTCCATCGCGCGACGCTGCGCCTTCGCGGCACAGCCCTGGCAGCTCCGGCGCTGTGCGGTCTGTTGGTCGGCGTGATCGGGGTCGCGTTCCCCGGCGCGATCGGCGAAGGCTACGACGTCGCGCGCGCTGCGATCCATTCCGAACTCGGTCCGGGGCTGATCTTCTGTCTGGGACTCGCGCTGGCCAAGCTGGCGACCACGGGCCTGACCATCGGCTCCGGGGCGCCCGGGGGCCTCTTCGCACCGTCATTGGTCGTCGGCTCCGTGGTCGGTGTCGGTTACGGGCGTGCGTTGACCGCCCTCCTCCCGGCGAACCTCGCGTTCGCCGTGGAGGGGAGCTTCGGCCTCGTGGGCATGAGCGGGCTGGTGGCGGGCGTGATGCAGGCGCCGCTCACGGGGATCTTCCTGGTCATGGAGGTGACGGCCGGCTACGACGTGGTCCTTCCGCTGATGATCGTGTCGGCGCTCTCCCTCGTCGTCGTACGGCGTTTCGAGCGCTACTCGCCGTATACCGTCGAGCTGGCAGAGAGTGGAGATCTGCTGCGACCGGGCACGGACAGGCGGATCCTGGCCGACGTCAAGGTGAGCGAGACGCTCGATGCCGACGCGACGCCGGTACCGGACGACATGACCCTGGCGGAGTTTCTCGAGGTGGTGAGCACCTCACGCCGCAACCACTTCCCGGTTCTTCGCGGCGAAAGCCAGGAGTTCGCCGGAATCCTCGAGCTGGTGCGGGTTCGCGCGCTCCTGCTCGATCCAGCGCTCTCGCGGGTCACCCTGGTTGGCACCGTGATGGATCCCGACGTGCCGAGGATCCCGCTCGATGCATCGCTCGCGGATGCCATGGACGTGTTCGACAGGGCCGGCGCCTGGGTCCTGCCCGTCGTCGAGGGCAAGCGCTTCGCGGGGCTGCTGAGCAAATCGAGCCTGTTCGATCACTACCGGCGCGAACTGGCCGCTCAGCGGCAGTCGAGCTGACCGGAGTCGAAGGGAGAGAGCTGCCCGAGGTCCGCCAGCTGCATCTCCACCCCGTAGCGGTCCAGCTCCTTCTGGATCGCCTCCACGGTCCGGTCCGCCAGAGGCACCCCCGACTTCATGACGGCCTGCTCGTGCCGGAATTCCTTCTCTCCGGGGTAGAGGACTTCCTTGCCTTCCTCGACCGGCGTGTCCTTCAGGAACGCGATCATGCTCTCCAGCTCGGACTTGAAGAGCGGCAGTTCCCGGAATCGCTGCACCTCGATCGCGATCATGAGTGTGCAGTTGTTGAAAGGCGCCTTGTCGTCCCTTCCGGCGTAGCCACCCCCGGTCATCAGGCCGGCCAGGACTTCCACCAGGAAGTTGAGCAGGTAGCCCTTGTAGCCCTGGGCGCCGCCCAGGGGCAGAAGCGCGCCGCCGTCGTAGAAATCGGCAGGGTTGGTGGTCGGCTTCCCCTGCTTGTCGAGCAGGGTCCGCTCCGGCGCCGACGTGCCGGCGGCCATCATCACCCGCAGCTTGCCCTCGGCAAACACGCTGGTGGCGAGGTCCATCACCACCGGATACTCCCGGTCGCTGGGGATGCCCAGGGCCATCGGGTTGGTGGCCATCCGCCGGGTGAGCCCCTCGAAAGGCGCCACCAGTGAAGACACCCCGCCGCAGGACGTGAAGACCAGGGCGAGGCAGTTGGAGGCGGAGGCGGAGTTGGCGTAGTCGGCCAGCCGGCCGATGTGCGCCAGGTTGGTGACACCGACGCCTGCGATGCCGTGCTCGAGCGCCCTCTCGATCGCCACGGTCATGGCCCTTTCCGCACCGACCTGTCCGTAGCAGCGGTTGCCGTCGATCAGTGCCGTGGGCCCGTCATCGCGGATGAACTCCGGCGTCACGCCCGGCTTGATCATGTCGTGCCTGACCATCGCCATGTACATGGGAACACGGATGACGCCGTGGGAAGGATGGCCGGTGAGATCCGCTCTCAGGAGTCGGGTCGAGACCAGGTTCGCCTCGGTCTCGGGTGATCCGGAGGCCCGGCACACGTTGACGACGCTTCGGCTCAAGTCTTCGGGTCGAAAATGGTACGTATCGCTCATGGTGATGGGTCAGTCCGGCTGTGGATAGGAATAGAACCCCTGGCCCGTCTTCGCGCCCAGGTGCCCTTCGTCGACCAACGACTTCAACATGCCTGCGGCCTTTCTCAGATCCGAATCATTCTCCTGCTCTGCGATGCCGTGGACGATTCGCCAGGCCGTATCGATGCCCACGTGATCGATGATGGCGAAGGGACCGGCAGGGGTGCCCATGATGGAGGTCCAGGCGAGGTCGATGTCCTCTTTGCTGGCGATCTCGTTGGCCAGCAGCTTGGCAGCTTCAGTGAGAAAGGCGATCAACATGGCATTGAAGACGTAGCGGGGGCTCTCCTTCTCGATGCGGATCGGGATCAGACCGGTCTTCTCGACGAAGGCCTCCACCAGATCCATGGTTGCGGGCGAGGTCTGACCATGGTTCATGACGTCCACGATCCTGTTGCCCAGGATGGGCAGGTGGAAGTGCATGGCCGCGAATCGGTCGGGGCGACCCGTGGCCGTTGCGAACTCCGACGGTCTCAATGAGGAGGTGTTGGTCGTGAACACGGTCCGTTCGGCGCAGGTTCCCGCCAGCTGCTCCCAGACTTGCCGCTTGAGCTCCAGCTCCTCGTACACCGATTCGCTGATCAGATCGACGTCGGCGAGATCTCCAAGTGACGTGGTGTAGCTCATCCGCGCCCACGCCTGATCGACCGCCTCGGGTGTCACCCACTCCAGTGCCAGGTAGTTTCCGGCCGACTGGGCCAGGCGCCTACGAGTGGACTCGAGGACCGAGGGGGACAAGTCGTAGAGAGTGACTCGAAGGCCCGCCAGTGCGGAGATCAGGCCGATTTCGCCGCCCATGGTGCCTGCGCCGACGATGCCTACCGAGTTCAAGTCTTCGATCCGCAATCCGTTCTCCTCGACGAGTTCGCCTCCTACGGGGACGGTCCCTCCCGCAGCTGGTAGTGAGCCACGAGCCCCCCCAACGCGCCCACGGGGATCATCAGTGAGAACCCCGCCAGGTCGAACCAGAGCGGGGGGCTGGGCCCTTGCTGTCCGGAAGTCCCGTAGAGGACGATTCCGACGATGGCGGATCCCACCGCGATCCATGCGCCGTGCCGGACGCAGAACGACGCGGCTTGCCTGGCACCGACGTAGGCTCCGAAGCCGGTGCAGAGGAGACCGACGATCAGGCTCGCCACGAGAAATGCGGGTGAGGCCAGCAGGGGCTCGAGCGCCTCTTCAGGCAGCTCGCCACCGTGTTCGCGAGCCAGCTCAGCCGCGAACAGGGAAACCAGGAGAGAACCCGCGACGAAGGTGGCCAGGTTGTCCACGATGACGCCGAGCATGATGGCCCCGGGTCGAAGGCCCTCGAAGGTTCCGGTGGGCTGTATCGCCGGAGGACGATCCCACTCGCTCACGGCCGGTCCCCTTCTCTCCCGATGGCTGGCCGCCCGCGAGCGGTCGCCGGCGAATGCTACCACGGATCGTCCGCGTCATGGGTTGCCAGCACCGGCGCGGTATCATGGCGAAGAACTGCTCCGGGCGGTGCGGGCGAAGGGTCGGCCGGGACGTCCAAAGGAGGTACCTCGATGAGTCAGCCGCGCATCTTCTTGGTTGCGGCGTTGGTCGCTCTCCTCGCGGGTGTCGGGCCCTCGTGGGTGAGTGCTGCCACTGGTATCGAAAAGGATGAGAAGGGGGTCAAGAAGTTCGCCGTCTCCGATCCCGACGAGTTCAACCGCAAGCGCGGCTACTGTGTGTGCCATGCCAACGACTACCTGGGGGTGGTCACGTTCGAGCGGGTGGAGGGCGGGGCGCACATCCAGGTTTCCTGCCGCACCTGGACGTACGACACGGGCACCGGGAAGCGGACGACCAGCGCCAGTTGCACCTCGGACTGGACGCCGCTTACACGCTAAGAATGGGGCACCACGAGCGCTTACGTGAAAGAGCCCTACCCTAGGGCTGCCTTGCTCATAAGAGGGGAATGAGACGAAATCACCGGCTCGTGGTGCCCCCGAACACTGGTTGAAGGGATGCTCTCGACCGCAATGAGGAGTGTCGGCTCCTGTGGAGCGCGGCGCTGTGAAGCGCTTCACAGGGGCGGCGGATTTTCTCGATCCGGTCGATGCTTCGACAGCATCGAGCATCGATCAACGGATCGAGCCCCTCGCCGCGCCCGGTAGACGGCGTTCAGTCCCCGGAGATTCAGCACAGCAGCGTGTAACCCATTTGGGTGGGGTGGTTCTCCCCAAGGAAACACGGTTCCGTGTTTGTGGAACTGGAGTTCCGTCGGGAGCCGGGCCAGGGGCCAGACAGCATCCGTAAGTAATTGAAGAAGCAGGGTTTCGGCTGTCGGGAGGTTGGCAGCGATCTTGCAGATCTCGTTGCCGGCGCTGGTTCCGAAGCCAGGGACCTGCCCTGGGAAGGAAGGGGATGCAGACGTTCCGTGACACCTCCAGATCGAGGTTTCCGGGTAGCGGGCGTGCTTCTCTCCAGTGGGCGGGAAGGAACTCGGCCCCCCAACGGAGTCGGCGCCAGAACGGGTCGGCTCCGAACGGGGCCTCCCGCTTCGAACATCCTCTGGCAGAACAGCGCCGTGCCTGAGCCCACCCGCTCGCTGCTTCTCGCGTCAGGCCCGATTGGCCTCGCGATTCGGGGAAGGCGCTGTCGATAGGTTGTGACCGCGGCACCCAAGACACGCCCCGGCTTCGGCCGGGGCGTTGTCGTTTCGGGCTTCCCTCGTGGGCGCCGGCCTGCGGAACCCCCGTGGCAGAATCGCTTGCTCAGGATTCGGAGAGGAGGTGCACCAAGACTATCGCCGCGCTTCCGCCGTCAGCCTCGCGCCCATCTCCAGAGCGACTGTCATGGCGGCAGGTTCCATGGCATTCATGAGCGTTTCGTACCGGAACTGCGCATCCGGCTCTTCGAAGTTGGACTCGTGCGGAAGGTAACCCATGAACCCGTTGGCCAGCCCGATCACGAAGGACTCTTCTGCCATCCCTCCGTTTCTCTTCTGCCAGTCGAACACGTTCTCCACCAGGATCTCGCCGGGCAGTGCCAGGAAATCGAAGTGGTGGATGCAGATGGTCTGCACCGGCATCTGGATCGGTTGCCGCTGATCGGGATTGAAGAGTCTGTTCAAACGGACGAAGTAGTTGCAGACGGCCGTCATCAGCCTTCGCATTCCCGATTCCGACATCTCCCTGGCTACCACCTCGCAGGACGCATCCCTCCACAGCGTCGAGAGAGGCGTCAGGTCCTGGGGCGTGATCTTCAGCGAATCCTCGCCCAGGTATTCCGCGATGATCCCCTGATACCTCGAGAGCTCCTCGAGCGCGGTAGCGTCGTCGAGGTCGTGGAGATTGGGCATTACCTCGGAGACGGCCTTCCGGGAGGCCAGGAACAGCTTCGTCTCGAAGATTTGCTTCTTCAAGCTCTCGATCACGGCATTTGCCAAACGCCGTCCGATGTTCTCCGCATCTTCGAATGTCCCGCCGACGTAGCCCCGCGTGTCCAGGGAGTCCCAGATCTCCCGGGTCTCCGGGATGACGTTTCCCTCGGCCATGTTGAAGAAGAGCGCGTTCTCGACGCCCATCTCCTGCTCGATCACCCGCTGGGCGACGCCGGGATAGTCGGCGCTGATCAAGTCGTTGTCGTGGCCGAGAGTCACCGCGTGACAGCCACAGCCGAAGAGCACGGCTTTGCCCCGGCCACTCGCCGTGGCCTCTGCGAGGAGGCCGAAGACCCGATCGTCGACGCGATTGGGATCGCCTCCGGTGCGCCGGTTGAAGAGGAAATCCACTCTCCCGATGGCCGTCTTGATCCGGCTGGGCTCCGCGTCCTCGACCGCTTCTCCGGCCGCCGTCACGAGCGCGGGACCGAGAGACGTCAGGTACTCCTCGACCTCCGCCGTCCGGGTGAGGAACTCCATGGTCTCCGGACCGGAGTGCGTATGTGAAGCAGTGATGCAGATCTGATTTTCGACCAGGGCCAGCTCGCCGGCGACCTCTCGCGTCACCTCCCGGGCCAGATCGTTCGGGATGCAGATCAGATCCGTCGTGAGGACGAGAAGACGGGACTCGCCGTTGGCGAGATACAGCGCCTTGGCGAAGAGCCGGTCGTTCACTCCGCAGCTCTTCCGCCCCGCGCGCTGCCCGTAGCCGCCCATGCTGATGGGAGCCGCGGGCGTGATGTCGACCCTGGAAGATCCGGAGACGAGCTGGCTCAACCCAACTCCTTTCCTGCGCGCCTCTACTGGAGTCCCTGGAAGGCGGCGACGGCCAGCGTCAGGCCGCGGGGATCGCCCATGGTTGCCGCGCTCATCTTGTTCATGACATAGGAGAACGCGAACCGCGCATCCAGGTCCATGACCACCACGGATCCGCCCCAGCCGCCCCAGTAGAAGGCGCGCGGGTTGGGACCCACGGGCAGGTCCTTCGACGTGAGACCGAAGCCCAGTCCCCAACGGACGGGAAGCCCCAGTACCAGGTCCTTGCTGTAGCACTGCTCTTCGATCGCCTTCTCCAGCGTATCGGGTCCCATCAGAGTGACTCCGTCGAGTGTTCCACCGCAGGCCAGCGCCCCGGCGACGCGCGCCACCGAGCGCGCGTTTCCCTGGCCGTTGGCGGCCGGAATCTCGGCCGCGCGCCAATCGCGCGTGTTGGCTTCTCCGGCGTCGAGGGGCGGATTGCCCGCCATGCGGGCGGCGATGGAGCCGGGAGGGAGTTCCAGCCCAGCCCCGAGCTCCGCCTCCGGCGGCGGGATCATCTCGCCCACGCGGGGCTCGTGCTCCTCGGGCAAGTCCGATGTGGAAGTCCGCGCCGAGGGGCTCGGCCACCTCTTCGCGGAAGAAGGTGCCGAGGCTGCGGCCCGATACGCGCCGCACCAGCTCGCCCAGCAGGAAGCCGTGCGTGAGGCCGTGGTAGCCGCTCCGGGTCCCCGGCTCCCACCACGGCTCCTGGGCGGCCAGCAGGCTTACGGCCCGCTCCCAGTCGTAGAGCTCCTCTACCGCGATGGGCTCCTGCCAGCCCGCCAGACCCGCGGTGTGGCTGAGCAGGTGGCGAACCAGCACGGCTTCCTTGCCCGCCTGGGCGAACTCGGGCCAATAGCGCGCCACCGGCGCGTCGAGGTCGAGGGCGCCGCGGTCGACGAGCATCAGGGTGCAGGTGGATGCCATCGCCTTGGTGGTGGAGAAGACGTTCACGATCGTGTCGCGCTCCCAGGGTCGGGTCCGAGCGGCGTCTGCGTGTCCCGCCCAGATGTCGACCACGAACTCGCCATCGAGGACGGCGGAAAAGGAGGCGCCGACCTCCTGACCCTGCTCGAAGTTCTTCGCGAAGGACTCCCGCACCGCCGCGAAGCGGCGATCGCAGTGTCCCTGGATCTGAATCTCACCCTTCATCCTGTCCTCCGCATCCGATCCCGGCGCACTCGGCGCTCGCGTCCTCAGAGCTTCCTGTCCAGATTCCGTACAGCCATCGTGGTAGAATCGCAGCCATGACGATTCCGCAGTCCTGGCAGGGCGAAGCATACAATCAATCCCACGAGTCCGAGAACCGGATCCACTCCGACGAGGTGGCGCGTGAGTACGGCTTCAAGGGTGGCCTGGTGCCCGGCGTGACCGTGTCGGCCTACCTGATCCACCCCGGAGTGGAGGCGTGGGGTATCGACTGGCTCACGCGCGGGCGCGCCAGCGCCGTGGTTGCCAAGCCCCTCTACGACGGCAGGCCCTTTCGCGTGGAGGTGTCCGACGCGACGGAGCGGGCCTACCGGGCCGTGCTGATCGACGAAGAGGGTGTCGAGTGCGCCACGGCGACCGTGGAGCTGCCCGACAGCGTTCCGCCGTCTCCCGAGTTTCGTGGCGACCCCCGCATCGGCGAGGGGTACGAGCGCCCGCCGGGGACGCGAGAGGTGATGGAGAAGCTGCGCTACGCAGGGGATGCGCGCCCTGCGTGCCCGCTGGGACGGGAAGGAGGGAATCCCGAGCTATCTGCGCGATGCGTCCGGGATGCCCGACCCGCTGCGCGCCGAGGGCGGCGGCTACGCCAACCCGGCCAACGCACTCGGTCTCACCAACTGGGCGCTGGCGGGCAATGTCGAGATCAGCCCCTGGCTGCACCTGCAGACCGAGTCCCAGAACTACGCGCCGGTCCCGCTGGGCAGCGAGTTGGTCGCCGAGGCGGCCGTCGCGGACCTGTTCGAGAAGAAGGGCCACGAATTCGTCGATCTCGACGTGGCCGTCTACTTCGAGGAGACGCACGAGCCGGCAATGAGTGCGCGTCTTCGGGCCATCTACCAGCTGCGCCGCAGCTGATCTGCCTCGGGCACCCGCGGGGAAGGGCTTCGCGCAACGACTCCGCCGCGGCTCCCGTCGTCTCGTGGCGTCGCTCCCGAGAGAACGTGTGTCACAGTCGCGTGTTTTTTCCTAGCCCGGCGCCGCCGGCCGGGTGTAGGATGGGTCAGCCCCAAGGAGGAATGTCATGAGACGCCTTCTCGTGCTGGCTGCACCGCTCTTCGCGCTCTCTGCTCACGCAGTCGAGATGGAATGGGTCGTGGTTCCCGGAACCGGTACGCCCAACGCCTGCGATCCGATCGAGTACCAGGGCTGCTTCGGCGCGGTGGGCCATAGCTACCTGATCGCCAAGTACGAGGTCACGAATGCCCAGTACACCGAGTTCCTGAACGCAGTGGCTGCTTGGGACGCAGACGAGCTCTACGACGATTTCATGGGATCGTCCGATTGGGGAGGGATCACGCGGAGCGGATCCAACGGAAGCTACAGCTACAGCGTGAAGCCGGGCTGGGGAGACAAGCCGGTCAACTACGTCAGCCTGTACGACGGGCTGTGCTTCGCCAACTGGCTCCACAACGGTCAGCCCACGGGCGGCCGGGATGACACGACTACCGAAGACGGAGCCTACACGATCGAACCTCCTTGGGATACGGTGATCCGAAACCCGGGCGCTCGGTTTTTCATCCCGAGTGAGGACGAGTGGTACAAGGCGGCCTACTACCACGCGGCTTCCGCGAGCTACTTCGACTACCCGGTAGGAACCGACACGCAGACCGTCTGCGCGGCCCCCGGGCCGACGGCGAACACGGCGAACTGTGACCATGCCGCGGGCAATACTCTGACCGACGTGGGGAGCTACAAAGGATCGCCCGGGCCATACGGCACCTTCGACCAGGGCGGAAATCTGTTCGAGTGGAACGAGACCGTCATCGACTACTATACCGAGCTCCGGGGCGGGTCGTTCAACGCCCGAGTGGACTTCCTCAGCGTCGAGTATTCCTATCAGAACAACCCCTTCGATACGTACGGGCTCTCCTACGGCTTTCGCGTTGCGAGCTACCCCGCCTGCGACGACGGCCACGACAACGACGGCGACGGACTGATCGATCATCCCGACGACCCCGGTTGCATGAGCCCTCTCTCGAACCTCGAAGACCCCGCGTGCCAGGATGGCGACGACAACGACGGCGACGGCATGATCGACTTCGATGGCGGGCTCTCGGCGCTGGGCTACCTGGCCGCGTCGCCGGACCCGGGTTGTGACCTGGCGTGGCAGGTGAATGAAGACCCGATCCACTGGCCCTGTGGCCTCGGCTCCGAGCTGACCTTCATCCTCCCCCCGTTTTTCTGGCTCTGGCTGAGGCGGAGGCGTAGTCTCTAGGCGCCCGTTCGTGTTGCAGGAGGACTCATCCGATGGCGCCGCTCGAACTCCCGGCTCCCGTGGAGGCGGTGCTGCGCGAGTTCCGGACCTGTGAGCTCACGACCTTCGCGAAGGATGGCACGCCCGTCTCCTGGCCGGTGAGCGCGCTCTACCAGCAGGCGAAGGCCCGTTTCCTGTTCACCACCTCGATCGGACTCCCCGAGAAGGCCTTCAACATTCGGCGAGACCCGCGCGTGTCGCTGCTCTACTCGGATTCGACCGCCTCCGGGCTCACCGATCCACCCGCCGTGCTGATTCAGGGGGATGCCGAGGCCCCCGACGAGTTCGTCACCGAGACGGAGGAGTTCGAGGAGATGGCGCGAATGCTCTTCCCGCGGCAACCCGCCGCGGAGACCTACAGCGCCAACTGGCTGACGCGCTACCTCTTCGATTGGTACTACATGCGTCTGGCGATCCGCGTCACGCCCCGCCGCATTCTCTGGTGGGAGCGCGGCGACTTCACCGCAAGCCCGCTCGAGAGGAGGACGGGCGATGTGGGATGAGATCGTCGGGCACCTGGCCGACTTCCCGACCGCGGTTCTGACGGGGGTCGACGATGCGGGCTACCCCTTCAGCTTGCGTTGCAGGCCGGAGCCAGACGCCTCGACGCAGACGCTTCGCTTCTACCTGCCCGAGGGCGCAGGGATCCAGAGCGGGCCGTCGTGCCTGCTCTGCCACAGGCACGACGAGCAGCTCTGGAACCTGAAGAGCTTTCTGCTGCGCGGGGAGCTGGAGCGGGACGCGGGCGGTTGGGTCTTCCGCCCCGGCCGCTTCGTGCCCGGCGCCGGAATCGGCGGGTGGGTCGCACTGCTCCGCTTCGTTCGAGCGGGCAGGCGGCGGACCAGGCGCTACCTGAAGAAGCGCGGTCTGGCGCGGCCGGCGGTTCCCTGGGATCGCATCGGGGAGATGTGGAGAGACGTCAAGACTGCGAGCCGCTAACCGCCCGCGGGCTCGAAGACCTGGAAGCTCTGTCGCTCGAGGTAGTCGAAGGCCTCCACCCGGCGGTAGCCGGCAGCCTCCAGCTCGGAGCGGATCAGTTCGGGATCCGTGTAGTGGGGAAAGATGCGCTGCACCCAGCCGTGCTTCTTGTGCTCGATCACCGCCAGGCGCCCCCCCGGCCGCAGGTATTTCGCGGCGCGCCGGAAGTACTCCTCGCGGTTCTGGAGGTGGTGGTAGGTGTTGCACGTGAAGATCAGGTCGACGCCGCCTTCGGGTATCAGCGGGTCGTCGAACTCCGCGAGGATCGGCTGCACGTTGGCGAAGCCCTTCTCGCGGCCTTCCTCTGCGATGTGGGACGTCATGTCGGGGTCCACGTCGATGGCGTAGACCTCGCCTGTTTCCCCGACCGCTTCTGCCAGCCCCCAGGTGAAGTAGCCGCCGCCGGCGCCGAGGTCCGCCACGCGCGAGCCGGGCAGGATCGCGAGCGACTCGACCACGCGCTCGGGCTGCTGGTACGAATCCCGGCCGGTTCCTTCGTAGCCGCAGCGGCGGAGCGTGCCGCAGCCCGCCGCGAGGAGGAGCGCCGCTGAGAGAAGGAGCCACGGGGAGATGCGTCGCATGAGCGTAGAGAGTAACACGTCGACGGCTCACCGACCGGGGCGGCCTACCCGATCAGGGGAGCCAGGCCGTCGTAGAGAAGCTTGAGACCCACCACGGCGAGCATCAGGTAGACCGACTGGTAGAAGAGCCGCTCGCTGATGCGCCGGTGGAGCCAGATGCCCAGCCACATACCCAGGGGCGCGAGAGGCGAGAGGATCAGGGAAGTCAGCAGGTTCTCGCCGCTGAACTGCCCCAGGAAGGAGTAGGGGATCAGCTTGAGGTAGTTCACGAACGTGAAGTAGATGACCGTGGTCCCCACGAAGAGCGTCTTGTCCATCTGCTGGGGCAACAGGTAGACGCTGAGCGGCGGTCCCCCGGCGTGGGCCACGAAGCTGGTGAAGCCGGAGAGGGCAGCCCAGATGCTTCCCACCCGTCGGTCGGGAGCCTTGGGCTCGCTGACCGAGTCGTTCGCCAGCCAGTACCGCAGCACGAAGGCCAGCGCCAGCAGCCCGATCAGCAGGCGGATCAGGTTCTCGTCGAGAAAGCGGAAGGTCGCCGTGCCCAGCAGAATCCCGACGACCGAGGCGGGTACCAGGATTCGCATGTTGACGGGATCCCAGCTTTTCCGGTAGGCGATCACGCCCACGATGTCCATCGCGCAGAGAATCGGCAGCAGGATGGCGGCCGCGCGGGTCGGCGTGGTGACCAGGGCCACCATCGGGGTTCCGATCAACCCGACGCCTCCGCCGAAGCCGCCCTTGGAGATTCCCACCAGCAGGATGGCGGGGATCGCGACGAGATAGAAGAGCGGGTCCGAGATCAGCAAGCAGCGCCCCCGGGAGCCAGTCGGCGGATGGTAGGCCAAACCGCGACGCCCGCGAATCGTGTAACCTCATCCGTTCGCAGGGGGAAGGGGAGTTCGTCGGCCCGATGCGGGCCGCCATCAACCCCGTTGCGATTCGCTGAGAGCGGGCCCGTTTCGGCGGATCGACACAGGGAGCTCGAGGAACGATGCGTCTGGTAGGAGACCTGTTCGCCTACGTGTGGTCTGGACGGGACAACAACTGCAACAGCTACGTGCTGGCCGGAGCGCTCCGCGGCAACCGGCACGTGGTGATCGACCCGGGTCACCTGATGACACCCGCTCTGGGGGAGGAGGCTCTCGAGCGCCTTCGCGGCGGGATGGAGGCGGACGGCATCGATCCCGACGCCGTCGGTCTGGTGCTGCTCACCCACTGTCACCCCGACCACAGCGAGGCGGCCGAGGAGTTCCGAGAGCGGAGCGGGGCGCTGGTCGCGCTTCACGAGGCCGAGGCCGAGGTCTACTCGCACCTCGGAGGGACGCTGGATCTGTTCCTGGGCGAGGGCGACCTCGACCTCGGCGGGGACTCTCCCCTGCACCTCGAGGTGTTCCACTCGCCCGGGCACTCCCCGGGCCACACGACCATCTACTGGCCCGAAGAGCGCGTGCTCTTCGCCGGTGACCTGATCTTCTACCGGAGCACCGGGCGCGTCGATCTCCCCGGAGGAGATCCCAGGGCGCTGAAGGAGAGCATCGAGAGACTGTCGCGCCTCGATATCGAGTACGTCCTCTGTGGCCACGCCTACGGCCATTCCGGGGTGATCGAGGGAGCGGAAGAGGTTCGCGCCAATTTCGATTTCCTGCGCCATCATCTCCTGTTCTGACCTCGGAGCCAGGAGCGCCCCATGTCCGGCAAGATCAAGAGCACGCTCGAGCTCGCCATGGAGAAGGCGGCGAAGCTGCCCAGGCTGACGGAGGAGGAGATCCGGCAGCGAAGGGAAGAGGAGTACGCGCCTCGGGGACGCGCGATTGCCGCGCTGGCTCTCGAGGGGGGATCTCGGCGGCGGGCCGGGTGGAGGCCGAGCTATCCAGGTACGCCGGCGAAGAGGGCGAGATCGTCAGGAGGGCGTTCCTGGAATCCCTCTGCGAGGCGCCGGATCTCGAGGGCGCGGCCGCTACGCCCCGGGCCTTCGAGGTGATCCGTGAGCTGTCTCGCGATGCCGATCTGGGGGACGCACCCGCTCGCTGGAGTGTCCTCCAGTGCGAGTACGAGGAGCAGAAGCAGCAGGCACTCTCGGCGCATGGAAGAGGCCGAGGCGGACGCCCTCAGGGAACTCGGCGTCTCCGGTTCTGCGATCCGCCTCAATCTGGAGCAGAAGGAGAGCTGGCGAAGCAGGAGGAGCGAGCTGCAGCGGGAATTCCGCCCTCGGCTGGAAGAGCTCAGACGGGAGCTCGGCGACCGGCTGGGGCTGGGCCCCGCCAGTTCCCGTTAGTTCGCCAGGGGCGGGTTCAGGAGCTGGCGGGGGCGTCGCCGGCGAAGGCAACGAATCGCCGGAGTGGATCGCGCACTGCAGGTCGCCATTCGGGAGCCGTTCGCAGCGCGGGTCCTCCGACGGGTAGGCGGGCTCGATCTCCAGGTCGCGGCGCACCAGCGGGCAGACCATGAGGTCGCCGCTCACCCAGCAGCCCTTGCCCACCTGTGGCGCCGTCGCCCTGAAGTCGCACGCGCACTCGCAGGGCGGCGCCTGAACGTTCACCACCGGGGGCGCCTGCTGGCAGGCGAGGGCGGCAAGCGCCAACGCGAGGAGCGACGGCAGCACGGGAAGCGCGCGGCTTCGCATGGACGGGTTCCTCCCTTCGCGGCCGGGGGTCAGCCTCCGGCTGGGCCGAGAAGGGTGTCAAAGTCCGGCGTGACGTACCAGTTCTGGGTGGGGACCTGGCGCCGCCAGCGCTGGACGACGCGGATCTCGCGCTCATACGGTGAGGAGAGCCAGTAGCCGCGGTATTGCACCACGGCGGTCGCCCTGGTCTTGGCCGGGTCGATGTCGATCGATTCGATCCTGAAGTCGCTGAAACGAAGCTCGCGGAAGCGGAATGGCCTCCTGGAAGCGCGGCTGGAGCTCGGGCTCCACGAAGGGTGTGCGTCCTCGAAGAGCCCGTAGCGGATGTTGGCCGTGTACTTCTTCTGGGTTTCCTTGAAGGTTTCCTTCTTGTCGAGCGGGTAGGTCACCACTTCGGCGATTCCCAGCCCCACGGCGCAGCCGCTGAGGAGGCAGACGGACAGGGCGAGGAGCGAGACCAGCAAACGCATCGATCGATTCCTCCGTAGAGCGGCAAGAGTCGCCGCTACCCCCTCGAATCGGGGAGATATCTGCCCCATCGGCAGGCGCGCCGGGGGCTTGAGGGCGGTTCGGGCCCCTCGGGGTGATGCGGCGGGGGCTCAGGCGGCCGGAGCGTGGGAGCCGGCGTCCGGCTCCGCCGGCCCGTCCACCTCGTCAGGAGGATCCGGCGTAGCCGACGCGGGCCGGTAGCGGCGGAAGAAGACCGGGGTGGAGGCCTCTTCCTTGGGCCGCCGCTTGTCCCGCACCTTGAAGGCCGCGTAGGAGAAGACTGCCAGGATCACGGTGGCCAGCGTCGCCACCACGATCACGGTCGAGAGATACGGCACCAGGTCCATGGGTCAAATCCTTCCCATCCGCTGGAGCTTTCCCCACTCCATGCGGAGGCGAAACAGCTCCTCGAAGGTCGCGAAGACCTTCGAGACGTCGATGGTGAGCGCGAAGAAGAGGCGGTAGAAGACGGCGTAGGGAACCAGTGAGATGTTCTCCTCCTCGGCCGCGACGCAGAAGAGCGCGGCTGCGAGATCGAGGACGGTGAGCTGCGCGAACCAGAAGATCAGGGGAAGCGAGGAGTCGAAGTTGTACGCCATGAACAGGAACAGCAGGTGTGCGAAGACGTTCATGAACGGCCAGGCGATCCCCTCGAAGATCATGTACCAGAGCGTCACCATGATCACGATCCCCTTGCGCGGATCGACCAGGGCCCGACGATGCTTGCGCATCGCCTGCAGGATCCCCCGGGTCCAGCGGTAGCGCTGCTTGAGAAGGTCGAGGAGCTTCTCCGGCGCCTCCGTGTAGGCGATGGCCTTGCCTTCGTACACGACCTGCCAGCGCTCGATCAACAGCTTCATGGTGAGGTCGCAGTCCTCGGCGAAGGTGTCGCTTTCGTACCCGCCGACGCTCTCCAGGGCGCGCTTGCGGAAGATCCCGATCGGCCCGGGGACGATGTTCACGGCGCGGAAGAAGCCCTGCGCCTTGCGGACCATGTTGAGCCCCTCGACGTACTCGAGCGCCTGCAGCCGCGCCAGCAGGTTGGTGCGATTGACCACCTTCACGTTCCCGGCGACCGCACCCACCGACGGGTTGTCGAAGTGCCGAATCGCGGCGCGAAGCGTCTCGCGCCCGAGCGTCGAATCCCCGTCCATGCAGAGCACGAACTGCCCGCGCGCTTCGGCGATCCCGGCGTTGAGTGCAGAGGACTTGCCGCCGTTGACCTTCCGGATCACCCGCACCGTGATGCGGCCGTGCTCTCCCTCGAAGGTGCGAGCCCGCGCGTAGGTGTCATCCGTGGATCCGTCGTCGATCACCAGGATCTCGAAACGCGGGTAGTCGAGGCTGAACAGCGAGCGGATCGCACCCTGGATCACGGCTCCTTCGTTGAACGCGGGGACCAGGATCGAGATGAACGGCGTGTGCCCGGTGGTATGCGCTTCTCCCTCGAGGTGGGAGAGGTAGGAGAACCAGAGCAGGGCGAAGTAGCGGAGAATCAGCAGCAGGAGGAAGCCGAGCAGGACGACCAACGAGATCCGGAGGAAGCCCGGCGGAATGTCGAGCCGGAGGTCGAGGAGCAGTCCGAAGAGGAGGATCGAGAAGAGGACGATTCCCCCGATGATGAGCAGGACGAGGGAGGAGTAGAGCGACCGCGGGAGGCGCATCTCAGGAGTGCCCGTCTGGCCAGGGATGAAGGTCCTGGAACAGCACCTTCCAGTCCTCGGGCTCGCCGACCTCCTCGGCGGAGACACAGCTCTGTTTGAGCTCGGAGAGCGGCAGCGCGAGCCGCTCGAAGGCATCCCCGAGGCGGCGGAAGACCGGCTCTGCTCTCGAGGGCGACGCCAGGAGCAACAGCAGCAGGGCGCGGTCCTCCTGGAGGGAGACGATGCTGTCGTCGGTTCGCAGCGTCTCCTCGGCAGCGGCCATCAGGAACTCGTGGAGTTCCGGAGTCGAGGTCTCGATGGCCAGCACCGAGGATTCGATCTCGTAGCGCCGACCGAAGTCCCGCGCCCGGGCGAGGCGCTCGGCGAAGGCGGATTCCCCGAGGATCCGCTGCTCGTCGGCGGCCAGCAGGAGCTGTGCCGCGTTGTCTGCCTCGGGTGCTCGAGCTTCCTGCTCTGGGAGGGCGAGGAGCGTCTCGACCTTCCGCCTGAGCTCGACGGTGTTGACCGGCTTCATCAGGACGTCGCCGGCGCCGAGAATCAGCGCGCGCACCCGGTCCGCCGCGCGGCCCAGCTTACCGGAGGTGACGAGGATCGGAATCGTGGAACTCGACGCCTGCAGTGAGCGGAGCACCTCCCACCCCGTCACCCGGGGCATGACGAGATCCAGCAGGATCAGGTCGGGCTGCTCGGAGAGGATCGAGGTCATGGCGTCGAAGCCGTTCTCGGCAAAGACCACGTCGTACTGCTTCCCGAGACACTGCCCCAGCCAATCCCTTTCCATCGCCACGTCATCGACGATCAAGACCTTGGAGCGCTCCTTCTTCGGCGTCTCGCGCGAGTTGCGGCGGTCCCCGCGGCGCCGTTCGCCGGCGCGGCGGTCGATGGGGGTACCGTCTCCCCGGAAGCCCCCTGGGCCGATCTCGGCGAAGACGGCGCCGGTGACCGGATTTCCCGCCCGGCTCTTCTCGACGGTCAGCGAGCGGCGCCCGTCAGGCGACCGATCGAGCCGGATCAGGCTGCCGCACAGGTCCTTGAGTGCGCGATGAAGAGGGGAGTCGTCGAGGTGCTCGGTCTCGACGGTGACCAGCGGGATTCCGCCGGACTCCGTGGCGACCGCGAAGAGGTCGGTGAGCAGCTTTCGAAGCAGGGCCTCGTCGAGGATCTCGTGTGTGAGCAGGGAGATGGATTCCATGATGAGCAGATCGGGGCTCTGCGCTTCCTCGGCGATGGCGCTCACCAACGCATCGCCTCCGTGGATCCGAACGGCGGTGGCGACGCGGGGGTCGAGCTCGAGCAGCACCAGCCGTTCGTCGGCTACCGCCTCGTCGAGCGGCAATTCGAGGCTCGTGGCCTGGCGCAGCAGGAGCGGGGGCGGCTCCGCGCTGATCAGGACGGCGCGCTCACCACGCCCGACCGCCGCCGCCGCGAGCTGAAGCGCGAGCACCGTCCGCCCACAGCCGGAGGGACCCGTCACGACCAGGGGAAGCCCTTCCGGGAGCCCGCCGAGGACGCGATCGATCAGCTCGACTCCGCTCGACTTCACCCGTTCGTTCCCCTCCGGACGCGCTCGAATCCCGTCTCGCCAGCCAGGGGGCGAGCGCGCCCATACGTCTCGCCTATCGGCGCTTTCGAATCGCGGGTTTACCTGCCAGAAACACCGCTGCCTGGGCTGGCACGCCCAACGGGTCGAGGACGGGTGATGCGAACCGCCACGCCGGAGTGAAAAAGCCCCGCCCCGGGCCTGGGCGCCGACGCCAACGCTGGCGGATCTTCAGGCCCTTCCCTTGCCGGCGGGTTGCGCCGGATGGTCTCCCGACCGGGTATCCAGCAGAAATCTTTCCCGGAAATACGCCGTTCAGGGGTCAAGCGCTGCTTCGTTTGGCCGATGAGCAGGGTGCTCGTTTCGATGGAGAGGCGGGCGAGCCGACCGACCTCCCAGGGAAGGGGACGAAATGGCAGCACCCACATCGATTCTGCTGGTCGACGAGCATCGGATGGTCCGGGAAGGACTCCGCTGTCTCCTGGAGAGCCATCGCGACTTCAAGGTGGTGGCGGAAGCTGGAGACGGAAGGGAGGCGGTCCGGCTGGCCTGCGACAAGAAGCCAGACGTGGTTCTGATCGAGCTGCACCTGCCGCGGTTGTCGGGGTTGGAGGCGATCCGGTACATCCGGAAGGAGAGCCAGACGACCCGCTGCATCGTGGTGTCCACGCACGGAGGTCAAGGCCAGGTCAAGGAAGCGCTCCTGGCGGGCGCAACGGGCTACCTGCCGAAGAGCTCTTCGTCGAAGGAACTCGTCGACGCGATCGAATCCGTGCGCAGCGGGAGGCCGTACCTCGCCCCGAGCGTGGCCGAGCATGTCGTCAAGGCGATCACGTCCATGCAGCCGGGCTTCGCCGGTGACGCGGCGGACCTCAGCGGCCGGGAGCGGGAGGTGCTCCAGTTGATCGCGGAGGGTCTCTCCACCAAGGAGATCGCCAGGGAGCTGGGCATCTCGGTGAAGACGGTCCAGACGCATCGGGCCAATCTCATGCAGAAGACCGGCGTTCACAAGGCCTCGAGTCTGGTCCGATACGCGATCCGCGAGGGGTTCGTGTCCGCGTAGAGGCTGACGGTCAGCCCGGGAATCTCGGAGACGCGGGAGCTCCCGGCGCCCCGGCGGGAAGGCGCAACGTGAAGACCCCTCCTCGCGGTGTGCTCGCCGCTTCCAGCGTCCCGAGGTGGGCGGTGGCGATGTCCCGTGCGATGGACAGCCCGAGTCCCCGGCCGGTCTCCTTGGTGGTGTAGAAGGGCTCGAAGAGGCGGTTCAGCTGATCGGTGGTGAGCCCGGGGCCATCGTCGGCGATCTCCACCTCCACCCAGCCGTCGACAGTACGGGTGGTGATGCGGACCGCGCCGGGACCATCGATGGCCTCGACTGCATTCTGCACCAGGTTGAGCAGGACCTGGGTGATCTGGGACCGCTGGCAGCACAGCTTGGGAAGCGTGCCGAAGCGGCGCTCGAAGCTCACGCGGTCCTTGGCCTCCGCCTGCAACATGTGGAGGGCCGTCTCCGCCAGCTGGTTCAGATCCGCTGTCTCGGTCGTTCCCGTCACGCCCTGGGCGAAGGAACGCAGTTCCCCGCCGATGCTTCGGAGCCGGTCGGCGCCCTCCCGGGCCTCCTGGATCAGCTCGCCCAGCTCGTCGGACTGGAAGCTCTCCGCGTACTCGGCGGCGCGCTCCAGGTTGGAGAGCAGGAAGCTCAACGGGTTGGTGACCTCGTGGGCGATGCTGGCTGCGAGCTTTCCCATCGCTGCGACCCGTTCCTGACGGCTGAGTGCAGCGCGCGCTTCGTTCACCTCTCGGGTGCGCTGCTCGACCAGGGCTTCGAGGTCGTGCTGATGCGCGAGCTGTGCTTCACAGAGCCGCGCGTTGCGAATCGCCATTGCGGCCAGGTCGGCGATCGGGTGCAGCACCCGTTCGCAGCGGTCGCTGATCCGGCCCGGCTCCGTCTCGGCGATGGCGATCACGCCGAGACCCTGGCCCTGACACCTGAGCGGGAAGGCGAGGAACGACAACAGGACCGAACCGCCCCGCATCGCCCCCAGCTCGTCGCACTGGCGAGCGTCCTCGACCCGGACCGCATCCGGGGACTCCAGTGCGAGCTGGGCCACTCGCCCGGCAAGCTCGAGGTCAGCATCGTCGAGTTCGGGCCCCGCGTGGGCGACGAGCTCGAGGTGGTCGTCGCTGAGCTCGTAGAGATACAGCAGGCCGTAGCTGTTGCGGAGCGCGTTCTCGAGCAGGCCCAGGAGTGCCACACACAGCCGGTCCAGATCGAAAGCGGTGGCGAAGAGCTCGCCGATGCCCCGCACCAGCGAGAGCTCCTGAACCCGCTGCTCGAACTCGCCGAAGCTTTGAAGGGCGGTGTTGCGAAGCAGCGAGGTCAGCTTCTCGAGACGGAGAAGCTCCGCCAGGGCGGCCTCGGCGTCGAGGGCCTCGCCGGCAGCGGTAGCCTGGATCCGCTTGCGCAGCTCACCGGTGATTCGCCCGAGGGCGTCTCCACCGCCGCTGGCTGACTTCGGGCCGCTCACTACCGTTGCCCGGCACCGGCGCTGATCTCGATCGCGCCTCGTCGCTCCTCGAGTTCATCGCCCAGTGCCTCGAAGTCGGCGTCCTTCAAGCTGACCAGGTCGAGGATGTCGGAAGGCGGCGGCTCCTTGGGCAGCTGGCCACCCGGACTCGCGAATCCCGCTGCTGCCGCCAGGCGGTCTGCCAGGGCGACTGCCGCGGCGAAGCCCGTCGGGTCTTCCCTGGGCATGTGGTGAAGGGTGACGGCGGTGACCAGGCGCTCTGGGAGGGTCCACTGCTCGAACAGCACGCCGGCGGCCCAGGGGTGGTCGACGCCCAGGTGCTTGCGCTCGATCTCGGCGAGCGGGAGGTCGCTTCTCTGGGAGGCATCGATGACACGCCCGTAGCGATCGCCCACGACCTCCGAGAGGACGACGACGCCGAGATCGTGCAGCAGGCCGGCCACGTAGGCCACCGAGGGGTCGAGGCTGGTTCGCGCACCGACCAGCCTGGAAGCCTCGGCGGTGGCGCAGGAGTGAAGCCAGAGCAGGGAGCGGTCCACCCAGGGGTCTTCACCGATGATCATCGGTGCCAGCGCCGCACAGGTGGCCAGGCTGAGAACGTTCTTGTACCCGATCACCAGGGCCGCCCGGTTCACGGTTTCGATCTTTCCCGACACGCCGAAGTAGGCGCTGTTCGAAAGGCGCAGGACCTTCGAGGTCACCGCCGGATCCGACTCGATCGCGGCGGTGAGCTCTCCGATGTCCGACTCGCAGTCGGCGGCGAGCTCGAGGATGCGGTCCAGGGAGCCACTAGGCGAAGAGATGCCCTCGAGCCCCTGAATCTCTCTGCGCAGCCCCTCCTTTTCCATGGACCTCCTTGCTTCCTCCAGGGTCTTTCCCTCGCTCGTCCGAAGCCACGGCGCCGGTATCGGGCGAAGGTCGGACCGGCTCCCGGGCGCCCTGGGTATTCCGGCTTTCAAGCCGCCGCGAGTTCCGCCGCGTCCTCCAGGCAGATCTCGAGCTCCGCAGCCAGCACGTCGCCCACGCGAAGGATCTGGGCCTCCTCCAGGGCGGCCAGGTCGAGATCGGTACCGGTTTCGAGGCCGATGCCCAGCTTGTTGCAGGCGACGTTCACCAGTCGCACCAGCAGCAGCGCCGTATTGCGCTCGTCCACCTCGTCGTCGTGGTGATGGCGCGCGATGGTGCAGAATGACTCCGGGATGTTCCAGGACTCGAGCAGCCGGGCGCCCTGCTCACTGTGCATGCTGGTCATGAGCTCGCGCACCAGCGGCTCCGCGGGATTGAACGAGGCGTTGGCGGCCTTGAGATCGTCGAGCACGCGCAGCAGAAAGAGCTTGCCGATGTCGTGCAGCAGGCTCGCCATGAAGACCTCGGCGGCCACGTCCGTGCGGCGCAGGCGCTTCGCGAGCCACTCGGCGCCGAGCGCGCAGCCGACCGCGTGGTGCCAGAGCGCGTCCACCAGCGGTGCGAGCTTGGCGTCCCGGAGGCGGTAGCTCTGCTTCTGCCCGACCATCATTACGAGCTTCGCGACCTGCTTCGCACCGAGGCGCAGCAGTGCCTCGCTCGGACTCGTCACCTTCTCGAGTCCTCCGTAGAAGCTCGAATTGGCCACCCGCAGGAGCGCCGCCGCGATCACGGGATCCGACGCGATCAGGCGCTCGATCTCGCTCACGTCGAACTCGGGGCTCTCGAGCATCTCCTGGATGCGGCGACTGGTGCCGTCGAAGACCGGCAGCTGCGTGCGGTTCGCCGCGATGTGCTCGCTTACGATGTCCGTGATCGATCGACCCATGAATCAGTCTCCCACCAGCCGCCGCAGCTCGGGTAACGGTCGGGGCCGGTCCAGGCGCGGCAGCACCCGCGTGATCTCTCGCACCGTGGTCAGGCCCTTGGCGGCCTTCACGATGCCGTCTTCGAACAGGCTCACGAGGCTGCTGTTCTCGCGAGAAATGCGCCGGATCTCGTGCGACGTGCTGTGCGCGATGATCGCGTCGCGTATCGCTTCCTCCAGAACCAGCAGCTCGAAGATCGCGACTCGTCCGCGGTAGCCGGTCTGTCGGCAGCGCTCGCAGCCCCTGCCGACACGCATCTCGGCGCCGTCCATGTCGTTGCCGCGATAGCCGAGGCGGCGCAGGTCGGTGGCGCTCGGCTCGTAGGGCTCGGCGCACTCGTCGCAGACGCGGCGCACCAGCCGCTGTGCCAGGACGCTGATCACGGTGGAGGAGATCAGGAACGCCTCGATGTTCATGTTGAGGAGCCGGAGCAGACCGCCGATCGTGTCCTCGGTGTGGAAGGTGGTGAGGACCTTGTGCCCCGTGAGGGCCGCCTGGATGGCCGTCTCGGCCGAGAACTGGTCGCGGATCTCGCCGATCACGATCACGTCGGGATCCTGGCGGACGATGTGGCGCAGCGACTCCTCGAAGGTCAGGTCGATCTCCGGCTTGAGCGAGCACTGCGCGATACCGTCGATGGTGTACTCGACCGGGTCTTCGGCGGTGATGATCGCGATCTCGGGGTCGTTGATGTGGTGGACGCAGCTGTAGAGGGTCGACGTCTTGCCGGAGCCGGTCGGCCCGGTCACCAGGATCACGCCGCTCGGCCGCTCGAGGGCATCCTCGCAGAAGCGCTCGAGCATGACCGGAAACATGCCGATCTCGCTGAGGGAGAGCAGCGGCCGCTCCCGGTTCAGCAGCCGCAGCACGATCTTCTCTCCCGACACGGTCACGTAGAAGGAGGCGCGCACGTCGATCTGCCGGCCGCGGCTCGAGAAGAAGAGACGCCCCCCCTGGTGGCGCCGGCGTTCGGCGATGTCAGCCTTGCAGAGCACCTTGAGGCGGCTGGTGAAGGCGTTGGCCATGTCGAGGGGCAGATCGCGGCGGGGCACCAGGACGCCGTCCTCGCGGAAACGGATCAGCAGGCGGTCCTTGACGGGTTCGACGTGGACGTCGCTCGCCTCCGCCTCGAGGGCGGCTTCCAGGACCTCGTCGACGGTGCGAACGACTGCCTGCTCGTCGCTGGCGGCGGCTGCCTTCGCCTTGGACGCGCCCGCGCCTGGGCCGTCGATGGCGGTCCACAGCTCTTCGAGGACGGCCGGTGTGGTGAGCGCGGGAGTGACGCTTCCCGCGCCGAAGATCCGCTCGGCGGCTCCCAGCCGCTCGTCGTCGGGCGGTGAGGTGAACGCCACGACCACCCGCTCGCCGTCGCGGCGGAGCGGCAGGAAGCGGTTCTCCCTGCACCAGCGGCGGGGGATGCCTTCGAGCAGGGCGGCGTCCAGCTCCGATTGCACCGGGCTGACGAAGGGGTAGCCGAGCTGGAGTGCGAGGACGTCGTAGAGCTTGCGTTCGTCGACGAAGCCGTGCTCGGTCAGCACCTCCCCCAGCTGCTTCTTGCCGTCCGGATCCTGCTGCTGCAGCTGCAGCGCCTGCTCCAGCTCGGACTCGCTGAGCGTTCCCAGGCCGACCAGGAGCTCTCCGAGGCGGAGCTCACGCGGACGCGCGCTGAGCGCTGCGCGGACCTGCGCTTCGTCGACGTGGCCGAGCTCGCGCAGCAGCTCGAGCAGAGGCCGCGTATCGCGCAGCTTCTTGCGGATGCGCTGCGCGTAGCGCACCTGTTCCGCTTCGACGATTCCCTCGTCGAGAAGGATCTTGACGACCCCGTCCTGTTGCTGTTCCTCGCCCTCGGACACGCTCTACCCTCCCAGGCGTCCCCTACACCTGCATGATCGAGTGATGGGAGCGGTTGCTTGAGGGCAAAGTTGCGCAAAAACGAAACGCGATCGGGCTTTTCGCCGATCGGCGGTCCGCCAAACGCCCTAGGGGTTGGCTCTCGCCCGCGCGCGCAGAACCTCCCGGCACGGTCTGTGCCAGGCATCCGCTGCTGAGATCACGCCGCGCACCTCGAAGGGGTCGCGTTCGGCGACGCAGACCGAGACGATGTAGGCGAGGCCCTCACACAGCGTGGCGACGTGCAGGGGAAGCTCCGCCAGGGAGTGGCTCGTGTCGTCGCCGAGGCGCATCACCAGAGCCGGGCCGCTGCCATCGACGCTCAGAATCAGCCGTCCTGCGAAGCGCCGGACCTCCGCGTCGGGCGAGTCCAGCGCGAACTCCGGGGCAGCCAGGGAGTAGCACGGTCCGTCGGGGTCCGAAGGGGCGGAGGAGAGGGCGTCCGGCGGGGCGGCCGAGACGGCGGGCGGAGGGGCGGGCGCCGTTCGCGGCGCGCGAGAAGGTGGCTCGGGCGGTGGAGGGGAGGGTGCCGCTCTCTCTTTCGCGGGCGGCGGCGCGCTGGCCTTCGGTTTCGGCGTTTCGAGGGGCGGAGCCGCCTTCGCGACCGCCGGCTTCTTTGCGGGCGCTGCGGGAGCCCGGGCTGGCGGGCTCTCCGCCTGGGAAGCGGCCGTGGACTCCGGCGAGACCGGCTCTTGCGCTGGGGGAACGGCCGCGGCCACCTGGATCGGCTCGTCGCCCGTCTCCCGCTCGCGCAGCGTCGGCGATCGCCGGAGTCTGTTCCGGCTCCTCCGAGTCCGGCGTCGACTCGCGCGACGCGAGGGTGGTCTCCAGCTCTCGGATCCGCCACGCCAGAGGCGCCCGCGCCTCGCGCAGCGCCTCCGCCAGCTGGTCGGAGTTCTCGCGGAGCTGCGCGCGCGACTGCTCGAGGCGAGTCACCTCGGCGCGCAGCAATCGCACCTGGTAGCGGGTGGTGGCGATTCCCAGCACCACACCTGCGAGCACTCCTGCCAGCGTGGCTGTCAGGAGCCAGCCAATCGTCGATCGGCGGCGCACCGCGCGATTATCGATCAGCGCGCGCTGGTTGTCACGCCGGACGCAGGCTGCACCGCCCTCGTCAGCGGCCGCCGACATCGCGGCCTGCTCGAAGCTCTCCAGGTCCTTGCGCAGGCGTTGCAGCATGCTCGTCCGCTCGGCCTCGAGATCCGCCTGGCGCGCGGTGAAGGCGCGCAGCAGGTCCATCGCGTCGCGCATGCCACGCTCGGCTCCCTCCATGGCTCGAGCGACGAAGCCGTGCAACTCGTGGGGGGTCGGTTCCGGGTGGTCGAGGCGGAACGCGTCGTAGACGAAGCCCAGGATCCCTCCCAGGACCGGCTCGGCAGCCTTGCCGCTGCGGGATCGAGCGGGGTCGCGATCGATTCCAGGTACTCCTCGCGCCCCGCGGCGTCGAGCGCGTCCCTCTGCAGGCCGAGTGCCTCGGTCACCCGGTCGAGGACCCGCGGTGCGACCTGGCTGCGCGCGAGCGCCTCGCGGCCAGCCGACGAGAGCCGCACGCGGACGTCCGAGCCGCGGAAGGTCCGCCGATCGATCCCCACGCGCGGGCGATCCGCACCTGTCTCGACCACCGGGGGACGGCGGGCGACTTCGGGGCTGGTTTTTGCCGCGGCAGGGAGAACCGGCATGGCGGCCTCCTCGGCTTTGGCTCCCGCGTGCGCCGCATGTCGAACGCACGCAGGAACGCACCCCGAGTCATCGACCAGCCCCTGAACCCACTTGAGGGGAAAACGCTACGCCCTGGCGGATGAACCTCTCCACCTGCTGTCGAGAGCCGATGCCTCCATCGGGCTTTCGCCCGACCGCCTACTGGCCGAGCTGCACCAGATTGGCGAGCAGCTCGTTGGTCGTGGAGACGGTCCGCGTATTCGCCTGGAAGGCCCGCTGGTTCATGATCAGGCGGATGAACTGGGCAGCCAGGTCCACGTTGGACTGCTCGATGCTGTTGGACCGCACCGCTCCGAACTGGCCCGTCCGCGGACCGCCGACCAGTGGCTGGCCCGAGTCGCGGGTCTCCTGGAAGTGGTTGTTTCCGACCGCGGCGAGTCCCTCCACGTTCGGGAAGGTCGCCAGCGCCACCTGCGCGATCGGGAGCGTCTCTCCGTTCGTGAACGAGGCGTTGATGAAGCCCTCCCGATCCACCGAGATGCCCTGAAGGGTGCCGGGTGCGAAGCCGTCCTGGGTGGCGGAGTTCACCGTCGACGACTCCGCGAACTGCGTGGTGGGATCTCCGCTGCCGACGCCCGCGACGGGGCCGAAGTTGAGGTCCACGACCTGTCCGGGTGTTGCGCCGCCACTGAACTCGAACGTGACCGGAGCGCCCGTCATGCCGACCAGGCTGCCGGATGGTGTCGAAGGTGAGCGTGCCGGCGCCCTGCACCACCACCGAGTCGGTGGCTGCCGCGGGTGGGGTGGTCGTGTCCGCGGGCGGAAGGGTCGCAGTCCAGGCCCACGCGTTGACCCCGGTCTTGGTGAAGTACAGCGTCGCTGGGTGGCTGCCCCCCAGCGAGTCGAACAGGGTGGTCACGTTCTGGAAGTCCGAGGTCGTGTTGGGGTTGGCTGGGTCGAAGGGAAGGAACGGACCCGTCGGATTGGCGTCCTTGTCGAGATTGACCGAGATGTCCAGCTGGCTCGATTCCTGAGGTGGCGCCAGCGTCGTGGTCAGCACCACGTCCTGGAGCTGGCCCGTCGGCTCGAGCGTGGTCGAGTCGATGCCGAAGCCCTGCAGGCGCATGCCGGTCGCGTCGATCAGCAGGCCCTCGTTGTCGAAGCTGAAGATCCCCGCCCGCGAGTAGGCGCGTCCGGTGGTTCCCTCCATGATGAAGAAGCCCCGTCCTTCGATTGCGAGATCGGTGGGACGCTCCGTCGACTCGAAGCTCCCCTGGCTGAAGATCTGCCCGATCCGCGCGACGGTGCTGCCCGCACCGGTCTGCGAGAAGCCGCCGGCGGTCGAGATCGACTGCCCGAGAACGTCTGCAAACTCCGCACGCCTCTCCTTGAAGCCGGGGGTGCTGACGTTGGCGATGTTGTCGCCGATCACGGAGATCGCCGTGGAGGCGCTGTCGAGACCGCTGACACTGCTGAACATGGCACTGGAAAGAGACATGGGTTTCTCCTCTTGACCTCACGAATCCTGGACGGGCGCGCGCTGCGCCCGCTCGAATGCGGCCACCCGGAGCGTCACGCGCTCTTCGGTGGCGAGAGCGTCGCGCAGGCAACGCTCGAAGCTCGGCCGGGCCGGTCGCAACCTCGCAGGGAGGCTGCCGACCCAGCGCAGTAACTGGAAGACGCGTCTCACTCGCGCACCTCTCGAACGCCCGAGAGCGGCACGATGGCCTCACCGAGCAGCAGTACGGGCACATCGCCGGACACCGAAGCTCCGGTTACCCGCGCCTCGAAGAGCGCCGTGGCCAGTTGGCCCTCGCCTGCCGGCTGCTGCAGCCGCACCGAGTAGGTGCCGGGTGGCAGCGCCGGGGAGAACTGCTCAAGCGGGATCTGGTGGCGGCCCGCCCCGATTCCACCGGGCGAGTCGGCCCGCGCGACGACCCGCCCGTTGCGGTCCACCACGTCGATGCCGAGCACCTCGGCACCCTGGGGCACGTCGACGTACATGGTGGGCGCGTCGCCCGTGACCGGAACCTCGAAGTCGGTCGTCTCCGCCAGCACGTGGCGTCCGATCAGCCCCGCCGCCGCCAGCGCGGTGGAGGAGCCCTGAGCGGCTGCGAGATCCTCGACGGAGGCGCGCATGCCGATCAGCTGCTCCAGGCTCGAGAACTGCGCCAGCTGAGCGCTGAACTCGGCGGCGTCCTGGGGGTTGAGCGGGTCCTGGTTCTCCAGCTGCGCGATCAGCATGCGCAGGAAGTCCTCCCGCCCCAGCTCGTCCGGCCTGGCGGCCGCCGTCTGGGTGGCGGGAGCGGTTGAAGTCACTTCCGAAGGCAGCATGTCTTCCTTCTCCTTCTTCCAGCCGTCAGATGCGCAGGTCCACTGCGCTGCCGAAGGCGGGCCGGGCATCTTCGGGCGGAGGCTCGGGCTCGGACCCCGCGCGCTGCGCTTGCGTGCGCGACTCGTCGCGCTCCGAAGAGCCCTCCGATTCGCCAGACAGGTGCTCGCTGGATTCGTCTCCCGAGTCTCCGGGCGTTGCCGTCGTGGTCACGCCCTCGGGTGAGCGCACCACCAGCTGCTCGACGCGAAGCTCGCGCGAGGCGAGGGCTTCGACCAGTAGCTCGCGGCCGTCGAGGGCGGCGCGTCCAGCCTCGGCTTGCTCGGTCTGGATCGACACCTGCACCGTCGATCCGCGCACGCGAACCGAGAGCTCGACCTCGCCGAGTTCGGGCGGGTGGAGCCGCAGCCGCGCGGTTCCGCCGCCGCGTGCAGCCAGCCACTCGGCGTGCATCGGGAGTGCTTCGGCAGGCGTGCCGGCTGCGGGCGGGCGGACTGTCGGTACCATCGTCGGCTCGGCAGGGGCCGGTCCCGGCGTCAGCGGAGTCGCGCGCGGCAACGGGCTCGGCGCCTCCGGCGCCGTTTCGGAGGGGGCGGGCTCCGCGCTCCGCCCGGAGCGCAGCGCGGCCGCGCGCGGATCCCGGGTCTCGGACTCGGATCCTTGTTTCATTGCTTCGCTGCGCCCCAGCTCGAATGGAGCTGTCCGCGGGTCGGAGTTCACGGCCTCGCCGCCGCTTCGCTGTGCCCCTCCGTCCGGGCGAGCGCCCGTCCCGTCGCGCCGTTCGCCCCCGTCCGGCATCGCCGTATCGGGGCGCGCGTCTTCTCCGGCAGAGCGGGTCGGTGCCGCAACGGCTTCGGGAGCTTCGCCCCCCGGGCGAGCGCCAGCCTGGGTCTCGGGCGGGCGGGTGAGCTCCGTTGCCGGGCGCGCGACGACATCGGCCGGCTCGGGCGTCGTCGGCACTGCGGCCTGCTCGGCGCCAGCCGGCGCCGGCGGCTGAGCGGCGGGCGCGGGACCCGCGTCGCGCGCGGCTGCGGGCATCCCCTCACCGGACTCCGCGCGGGCGAGGGCGGCGAGCGGTGGCTCCTGCGCAGGCCGGCCCGGCTGGGTTGCGACCGGGCGCTGTTCGGGCGCCGGCTCGTCTTCCCGTCCGGCCAGCGCGACCTCCGGGAGCGATGCGGGCTGCTCGACGGGAGCAGGCGGCGGCGCGACGAGCGCGGCGAGCGGCGCCTCGGCCTCGGCCTGCTCGGCGTCCGCCGGAGCTTGCGCGATGGCCTCCAGCAGCTGCTCGAACGCATCGCCGAGCTCGCTGGTCGGCGCCTCGCCGCCGCCGGGCGGCATCGCAGCCGTGCCAGGGCTCGCGGGCGGGGCCGCGACCGGAAGCTCGGGTGCACGCATCAACGCGCTCCCTTGGCCACGTCGGCGGGCTTCATGCCGAGGGGGTGCGCGACCTTGCGGCTCATGGTGAGCGCGCGCTGCTCCGACACCAGAGCCAGCACTGCGGCCGAGTTCTTGTACTTCATCTTGGCGACGAGCTGCGTGGCGAGTTCGACGTCCATCTCCTCCAACAGCGGCGCGGCCTTCTGCGGGGGCATCGCGGAGTAGATCTTCGCCAGCTGGCGGACCGTGTCCCCGTTCGACTCCTCCCATGCGGCGATCCGACGCTCGACGGTGCCGGATAGCTCTTCCAGCTCCGTCAGCCGCTGCGTTGCCAGGCGCTCCAGCTCCTCCAGCTGGCGTTCCCGGTCATTGAGCGCTCGTGCACGCCGGTCGAGCTCGGCCTGATGCGTGCGGATGTCCTCCAGCAGTGTCGTCACGCCGTACTCGCGGGAGCCGGAATCCTTCGGTGTCTCGCTGGTCCCGGTGCTTGCGAGGAGCGCCAGCCCCGCGCAAACGAGCAGCGTCTTCGTCGCCTTCATGACTGGTCCCTCGCTCGTCCGCCCCGGCGCATCCCGACCTCGTCGAGCTCGCGCTGTTCGGCCTTCTCCACCAAAAGACGCTCCTCTTTCGCGAGCCGCTCGCCGAGCCGCTCCAGCGATTGCACCCGCGAGCGCGCTTCGAGCAGCAGCTCGTGGGCCTGCTCGGTCGCAGCGCGGGCTTGCTCCACCTGCTGCTGCGCATCGCGCGACGCGTTCCCTAGCAGCCGCACGCCGGCGACAGCGGTGCGAAGCACCGCGGCGTCCTCACCCGCGCGGGCGCGGCGCACGAGCGACGCCCGGCCCTGAGCCGCGCGCCCCGCGCGCTCTCGCGCCACGGCGCCGACCGTAGCCAGGCCGCGCGCCGCCTGCGCGTAGCCGGCCCCGGCGCGGGTCAGCTCGAACTCCCGCACGCGCAGCAGGGTCGCCAGCGTGGATCGCGCTTTCGTCATGCCACGCCTCCCGCCAGAACCTGCTCGAGCGCGTCGAAGCTATCGGTGATCGATGCCGGTTCCTCGCGAGCCTGGCTCAGGAAGGCGCGCAACGGCCCGTCGAGACGGCGGGCACGATCGATCGCGGGATCGCTCCCTTCCACGTAGGCGCCCAGCGAGATCAGGTCCTCGGCGTCGCGGTAGGTCGCCAGCGCCTCGCGGGCGCGCATCGCCAGCGCGAGCGCCTCGGGCGCGACGACGTCGGGCATCACCCGGGAGACGCTCGCCAGCGGGTCGATCGCCGGGTACTGCCCTCGCTCGGCCAGGCGGCGGGAGAGCACCACGTGGCCGTCGAGGAGCGCGCGCGCCGCGTCCGCCACGGGCTCCGAGAGGTCGTCGCCCTCGACCAGCACCGTGTAGATCCCTGTGATGCTGCCGGACCCGGTGCAGGTGCCGGCCCGCTCCAGCAGCTTGGGAAGCGCCGACCAGAGCGAGGGCGGGTAGCCGCGCGTCGCCGGAGGCTCGCCGGCGGCGAGGCCGATCTCGCGCTGCGCCGTGCAGAAGCGGGTCAGCGAGTCCATCAGCAGCAGCACCTGCCGGCCGCGGTCCCGCCAGTCTTCAGCGATGGCGGTTGCCGCCAGCGCGGCGCGCCGCCGGATCAACGGGGCCTCGTCGCTGGTGGCCACCACGACCACGCTGCGTGCGAGGGCGTCGCCGAGGTCGCGCTCCACGAACTCGCGCACCTCACGACTCCGCTCGCCGATCAGCGCCATCACGATCACGTCTGCGGAGGTGAAGCGCGCCACCTGTCCGAGCAGCGTGGACTTGCCGATTCCGGAGCCCGAGAAGAGCCCGATGCGCGCGCCCCGGCCCATGGTCAGGAGCGCGTTCAGGGCGCGCACCCCGAGGTCCAGAGGCTCTGCGATGCGCTTGCGGCCGAGCGGAGCATCCGGCCGACGCACGAGGGGAACGCGGCATTCGCCGCCGAGCGGCGCGCCACCGTCCAGCGGGCGACCGAGCCCGTCGAGGATGCGCCCGAGTGTTTCGGGCCCGGCCGGTGTTTCCGGCTCCCCCCTCTGACCGACCACGCGCGCCCCCGACGCGACGCCGCTCGCGTCGCCGAGCGGCATCAGCAGCAGGCGATCGCCCCGGAATCCAACGACCTCCGCGTCGACGCGGCGTCCGTCTCCGGCGTCGATCTGGCAGAGCGAGCCGAGTCCTCCGGGCAGGCCCTCCACCTCGGCGACGGTTCCGGCCAGCGAATGCACCCGTCCCTCAGAGCAGAGCGGTTGGACCTTCGCTGCGCTGCGGAGGCACGCCTGCCGGAACTGGCCCCAGGGTTCGGCGCCGGTCACGCGACCTCCTCCTCGAGGCGGACCAGTCCGCGCAGCTCGCTTCGGAATTGGCTCAGGATCGTCTCGATGCTCGCGTCGACACCTGCACTGCCCGCGGAGAGCCGAGCGTCACCCGGACGCAGCCCGGGGTCCGCTTCGATCCGCTCGACGGCGTCGCCCGCGAGCTGCTCCAGCTCGGGCGCGCCGCCGGCGCGCAGCGTTTCCAGATCGCCGGGCGCCAGATGGAGCACCACCGGGCCTCTCCTGGCGAGAAGCGCCAGCGCGCGTTCGAGCAGCGGTTCGAGATCGTCGAGCCGGGCGCTGACCTCGTGTTCGAGAATTCGCTGCGCCACGGCCAGCGCCAGCTCGATGACCGTCTCCCGCTGCGCGCGCAGACTGCCCCGGCGCTCGTCTTCGAGGGCGCTGGCCGCCCGTGAGAGCGCCGCCTGGGCCGATTGGAGCGCCTCCGCCTCCTGCCAGGGAAGCTCCGCCCGACCGGCTTGGCGACCGCGCTCGTAGGTCTGACGCAAGAGCTCCTCGGGATCGGCGAGCGGCTTCTCCGCGTTCTCCGGCTGCGGCATCTCCTGCCCCACGCGGGTCCCGCGGAACTGGGAAGCCGGGCGCGGCAGCGGATCCGCAACGAACTCCCGCGGCGGGAGCGGCTCGGACCTAAACGAGGAGGTCATCCCCGCCTCCCAGGTCGATCGAGAGCCGGCCCTCGGACTCGAGGGCGCGGGCCACCTCGACGATCTGCTCCTGGACCTTCTCCACGTCGGAGAGCTTCATCGGACCGAGCAGGTCGATCTCCTCCTTGATCTGCTCGACGGCCCGCGACGAGAGGTTCGAGAAGACCTGCTCGCGCATCTCATCGCCTGCCGTCTTCAGCGCGATCGCGAGATCTTCGGTCGAGATTTCGCGCAGGAAGGACTGGAAGCCGCGGCGGTCGATGTTGACGAGGTCGTCGAAGGTCAGCATCCGCTTGCGGATCGAGAGCGCCGTCTCCGCGTCGCGCATGTCCACGCCGTCCAGGATCGCCGCCCCGTCCTCTCGGGCGACCCGATTGAGCACGTTGGCCGCGACCTTCGGCCCTCCGACCCGCGTGGTCGAGATCGGCTTGCGCTGGAAGAGCTCCGAGACCCCCAGCTCGAGTTCTGCGACGATGTCGGTGCTGACCGGCTCGAGGCTCGCCAGGCGCAGGACCACCTCCGAGCGGAGATCCTCGGGAAGCGCTTCGATCACCTTGGCACCGCGTTCGGCCGGCAGCTGCGAGAGCACCAACGCGATCGTCTGGGGATGCTCGTCGCGAATCCGGTCTGCGATGAATCCGGGCTGGTAGGCGCGCAAGGTCCAGTCGATCCGCTTCTCGTCACGACCGAGGTTCTCGAGGATCTTGGAAGCGCGCTCCGGGTCGAGGGCGCTTTCCACCAGGTGGAGGGCCTGCTTGCGACCCCCGACGATCGATTCGTCGCGCCGGTCGAGCGCCTCCTCGAACTCCTGAAGCACCAGGTCCCGCACCCGCGCGGGGATTTCGTCCATGCGCGAGACGGCGGCCAGCGCCTTCTCGACCTCCTCGTCGACGAGCTGGTCGAGGAAGTTGCGCACCACATCTTCACGCATCGACAGGATCACGATGGCGACCTTCTCCGCTCCGGTCAGAGATTCGAGATCCACCTGCTACCCCTGGTTCAGCCAGTTGCGGAGGGTCCGGACGCCCTCCTCGGTCCGGAGGTTGCTCGCCTGTCCGGCCTGCTCGGGAACCGGCGCCTGTGCGCCCGCCCCGGGAAGCGCCCCGGCCATCTCCGCCTCGAGCTCCGAGACGCGCGCGGGGAGCCGGACCTCGCTCTGCTTGTCGAGAGCGCCTAGGGCCGGGCGAACCACCAGGCGCGCGAAGAGCACGAGCGCCAGCAGCACCGCCGCCCCGCGCGCCAGCGTCGCGAGCAGCAGCACCCACTCGGGTGCGAGCCACGGACCCGCAGGCTCCGGCCCGGGGTCACTCAGGCGGAAGGGAGCGCTGTTCACGCTGATCTGGTCGCCGCGCTCCTCGTCGAAGCCCACCGCCTGCTTGGCGAGGGATCCGAACAGCGCCAACGAATCGGCGTCCCAAGCTGTCGCTTCTTCGCCTGGGTTCGCCGGGCGGTCCGCGACCAGCACGGCGACCGAGAGGCGCTCGATCCGCCCCATCGGGGTCAGGCGCCGGCTCACCGTCTTGCTGATCTCGTAGTTGACGGTCTCCTCGATGCGGCTGGCAGAGCTGCCCGCATCGGCCACGCTCGTCGTTGCTGCACCCGCAGCGTCGGGGGAGTTGGAGACGACACCGGGGACGCCTCCCGCGCCGAGGCTCGCCTCCGAGGTCTCCTCGGTGGAGCGTTGCTCGCTGCGCGCGACCTGGGAGTCGGGATCGTAGATCTCCTCGGTCGTCTCGCTCTCCGTCCAATCCATGTCGGCGCGCACCCGCGCCACCACGCCGCCCGGTCCCACCGTCTTCTCGAGCATGGCCTCGATCCGCTGGGCCAGCTCGTGCTCGACCCGCTGCTGGTAGCCGGGTGCCCCGCCCGCAGCCAGGCTCCCGTCGGGCACCCCGTCCTCGAGCGGGGCGAGCAGGCGTCCCGTGCCGTCCACGACCGTGACGTCATCGGTGTGGAGCGACTCGACGGAGGAGGCCACCAGGTGCACCACGGCTCGCACCTGTGCGGGACGGAGCTCTGCCCCGGGGCTCAGGCGCAGCACCACGGCGGCGCTGGGGTGCCGCTCGCTCGACGCCAGCACGCTGCGTCGCTCCGGGATCACCACCTGCACGCGGGCACGGTGCACGCCCTGAAGCTGCTCGATGCTGCGCGCCAGCTCCCCCTGGACGGCTCGCGCGTAGTTCACGCGGTGGACGAAGTCGGTGACGCCGAAAGCTGGCTGATCGAAGAGCTCGAAACCGGCGCCGGAGCCGCTGGGCAGGCTTCTCCCGGCCAGGCGGATGCGCGCCTCGTAGACCTGTCCGGCCGGAACCAGAACGCTCGTGCCGCCGTCTTCCAGCTGATACTCGATCTTCTCGGTGATGAGTGCGTCCGCTACGTGGGCGGCCTCCTCCGCCTCGAGTCCGCGATAGAGCACGCGATACTGAGGCTCGGCTGCCCGCGCCGCGATCCAGAAGAAGAAGGCCAGCGAGAGCGCCGCCGTGACGCCGAGCAGCGCCTGCCGCGCGGGCGGCAGGGCGCGCAGCTGCGCGATCCAGTTCGACGTCCACTCCCCCATTGGCATCCCCTAGAGCTCCACTAGAGCTGGAGCCTCATGATCTCCTGGTAGGCCTCGAGCACGCGGTTTCGCAGCGACACGACGTGCCGCAGCGAGAGCTCGGCGTGGCTGAGCGCGATCGCCGTCTCGACCACGTCGGCCTTCCCCTCGGCCATCTGCATTGCACTGGTTTCCGCGTTCTGGAGGGATCGGTTCGTCTCGACCAGCGCCTCGCGGAAGCGCTCTGAGAAGGAAGGCCCCTCCGGCGCACGCTGCGCAGTCGTTCTGCGAATGTCCGCCATGGAGGCGGAGTGAAGCAAGGGTGCGATGCGTTCCATGGCTAGCGGCCGATCTGCATGGCGGCTTCCGCCATCTCGCGAACCTTGCGGAGGATGATCAGGTTCGATTCGTAGGAGCGGGAGGCGGACATCATGTTGGAGAGCTCTTCGACGACGTTCACCCGGGGCAGCGCCACGTATCCGTCGGCGTCAGCGTCGGGGTGTCCGGGCTCGAAACGCGTGATCGGTGCTCGGGCGTCGAGCACGACCCGTTCGACCTCGACTCGGTGGAGCGCTCGCTCCAGTTTTCCGGCGAAGGGTCCGCCCACGGGTTCGGTGCGGAAGACCGGGTCGCGGCGGCGATAGACGCCTCCCGACTCGGTGCGCGTGGTCTGGGCGTTGGCCACGTTGGAGGCGGTGGCGGCCATGCGCGCGCGCTGGGCCACGAGGCCGGACACGGCGATGTCGGTGATGTCGCCGAGCTTCATCGATTCCCTCCTCCGCTCACCGCTGGTCGCCCGTCACGGCGATGCGGCGCAGTGCGAGCAGCCGCGTGAGCACGGCTGCCTGATCGCGGAACTGCCCTGCGTTGCGCGTCAGCTCCACTACCTCGCGGTCCAGCTCGACGCCGTTCCCGTCCGGGCGGGAGCCGCGGGGACCGCGAACGATGCGATAGCCGGCCTCGCCGCCGGCCGGCAGGTGACGAGAATGCGTGCGCTGCAGACGTGCGCCCGCCTCGGCGAGGACGGGCTTGAAATCCACACGGCGATAGCGGGGCGTGTCCGCGTTGACGACGTTCGCGGCGAGCGCGCCCTGGCGGGCCAGCCGGAAGCGCATCGCAGACTCCAGATGGGGAACCGCTCCTCCCAGCAGGTCGCTCATCGCCATGCTCCTCTCGCGACACAGGGGTGTCGCCGTGAGTCTGCGCTGCAAGGGCCGTGCCACGGCTTCCTGGTGGCCAAGGCGTGCTCTCGCGCCTTCCCAGCTTCCCTCTCGGGTGAAAAGTGCCCTCACCTTGCAGACCGAAATTTCAGGCTGAAACGCGAGCGGCAGATTCTTCCGCTCTGCGCTGGCCTCAGGCGAGCTGGTAGCGCTGGATCTTGTTGCGCAGCGTGCGCACGCTGATCCCGAGGGCGCGGGAAGCCGCAGTCCGGTTTCCGCCGGTGAGCGTGAGGGCGCGGCAGATGGTGGAGCGCTCCACCTCCCGCAGGTCGAGTGACAGAGGAGTCACGGGCGCGTTCTGCGCGCCCGGCATTCCCGGGCGTTCGAGCCGCAAGAGGTCCACCTGACGGCCTGGGAAGAGAAGCGCGGCGCGGCGCATCAGGTTCTCGAGTTCGCGCACGTTTCCCCGGAAGGGGCGTGCGGAGAGCTCCGCCAGGGCGTCTGACCCGAGCCGCGCCGGCTCTTCGCCCGCCGCCTGTGCGAAGCGCTCCAGAAACGTCTCCGCCAGGACTGGGACATCCTGGCGCCGCTCGCGCAGCGGCGGGACCCTCAGCCTGATCACGTCGAGCCGGTAGTAGAGGTCTTCGCGGAAACGCCCCGCTGCGACCTCAGCGTCCAGCTCCCGCTGGCTGGTGGCCACCACCCGCAGGTCGACGGGCAGCGGGCTCCGGCTTCCCACCGGTGTGAGTTCGCGCTCCTGCAGTACGCGCAGCAGCTTCGGCTGGAGCCCGAGTGACAGGTCGCCGACCTCGTCGAGTACCAGCGTTCCGCCGTCGGCTGCGGCGATCTGGCCGACGCGCGTGCGGTGGGCTCCGGTGAAGGCACCGCGCGCGTGGCCGAAAAGCTCGCTCTCGGCCAGGGCGGAGGGGAGGGCGGCGCAGTTCACCACCACGTAGGCGCCCCGCCGCCGCGGACTCAGGGCGTGGATCCGCCGCGCCAGCCGGTCCTTTCCGGTGCCGCTCTCGCCCACGATGCGGATCGTCGCATCGCTCACGGCGGCTTTCTCGAGCTGCGCCAGGAGCCGGAGCATGGCCGGATCGCGCGCCAGGAACGGCTCCGCATCGGACGCCTCGCCGGGGGCGGGGAGGTGGCGTGCCAGAGCGCGTTCCAGCGAGGCGATGTCGAAGGGCTTGCGCAGGAAGTCCTGTGCGCCGCGCCGGAACGCCTCCACCACGCGCTCCACTCCGGGCTCGTCTCCGATGGCGATGATGGCGAGGTGGGGGGCCGCCTCGCGCAGTGCCTCCACCGCCTGCAAGCCCGACGCGTCGTCCACCTCGACGATCGCGCCCCGCGCGCCGAGCTCGTCGAGGCAGCGCAGCGCCTCTCGGGTGCTGGTCGCCTCGGCGGTGCGGTAGCCGGCGGCGCGCGCCACGGCGAGCACGTCCGTGCGCAAGCCATCACTGCGGATCTGAGCCAGCACGTTCACGCGCCGCTCTCCTCGCGCTCGAACCAGAGCGCTGCGCGCAAGCCGGCGGCGTCCCTGGTCTCGAGCTCGAGCTCACCGCCTCGCGCCAGGGCGAAGCGGCGCAGCGCTGCGAGCGGCTCATCGAGCCGCTCGGCCGGCTGTGCTTCCGGCCCCTGTGCGTTCACGCGAAGTCCGTAGCGCGCGCCGCTGTCGATCAGGCCCACCCGCACGCTGCCGCCCGGACCGGCGAAGCAGAGCGCGACACGGAGAAGCTGGAGCGCACCTCGCCGCACGCGTGCCTCGTCGCCGAGCACGGAGTCCTCCGTCGCCAGGCGCTCGCAGCTACAGCCGCGCGCCTCGAACGCGGGTGCGACTCTCTGCAACACCTGGTCGAGCGCGCCCTCGCAAGGCCGCTGGGGTGTCGCTGTGCGCTCGCCGGCCAGCGCGCTTACCGCCAGCTCGAGGCGCCCGTCGAGCTCCTCGACCGCGTCGCAGATCGACTCGCCGCAGCTGCGCGCGAGGGGCGGAAAACCGTCGCGCCGCATCCGGCTCGCCGCGAGCTGAATGCGCGCGAGAGGCGTACGCAGGCCGAGCAGCGCGCTGGCCAGCTGCGCGTCGCGGTGAGCGGTCACGGCGCCGGGTTCCCGGGACGGCCGATCTCCTGTCGGAGCCGGATCAAGCGCAGCTCTGCGCGCGAGAGGCGCGCCCAGGCGCTCTCCACTTCGCTATCGGCAGCGGAGGCCAAGGCCTCGCGGGCGCCGGACAGCGAGCCATCCAGCAGCCCGGCGCGGTAGGCTGCGCGCGCCTGCAGCGGGCCGGGGGGAAGGCCGCGGGCCGCGCGTTCGTAGAGCGCACGGGCGGTCTTGGTCGAGCCGTCGCGCGCTGCCAGGTCGGCGGCGTAGAGGGAAGCTTCCGCGACCAGCGCTTCGCTGCCTCCGGCTGCGGGCGCCGGCGTTTCGCTCAGCTCGGTGTGGAGCGTCTCCACGAGTGAGTCCGGTCCCCGGCCTTCGAGCGCCAGCAGGGCCAGGTCGAGCAGGGCCTGGGCTCGCTGGACGGGATCGAGTGCATCCGAGCTCAGCAACGGCACCAACGTCTCGGCGGCCACGGCTCCTCTCCCCTCCGCGAGAGCGAGCTCGGTGGCGACGAGCTGCCACGCTGCGGCCAACTCCGAACCCTCGGCGAGCCGCGCGCGCTCGGCGCGAAGCGCCGCTCGCACGGCGGGGAGCTCGCCCGCTTGCAGCGAGGCTCGCGCCAGGCGAAGCGGCAGCGCGGATGCCACCTCGAGCGCGAAGCGCGCCGAAGTGGCGCGGTAGGTGTCGAGCGCGGCGGCCGCCATCCCGAGAGCGAGGTAGCAGTCGCCGAGCCCGAGGAAAGCCGCCGGTGCGCTGGCGTGAGCCAGCAGCAGGGTGCGTCGCCCGCCCAGGCGCCGAACCACCAGCGGGCAGGCTTCGTGGTTCGCGGCGCTCGCCGCGATGGCTGCCAGAACGCGATCCAGGTCTGGCTGGAAATGCGGCGTGAGGAGCGGCGAAGGCCCGTCGTAGACGACCCGCACCAGCTGGTCGAGGGCGGCGTCGATCTCACCGGCTGCGGTGAGACGGTGCGCCAGCTCTGCGTGCGCGTAGACCGACACCGCCGGATGTGGGGAGGCGGCGCCCTTCTGCAGACGGGCCCGGCGCTCGCGCTCGCTCTCGGGCGCCAGCTTGGCCGTGGCCAGCCGCATCTGGGCAAGGCTGCGAACCGCGGCGCTCGCCTCGGTGGCCGCCAGGCGCTCCAGCAGACGCCTGGCCTCGTCGCGCCGATCGAGCTCGACGAGCACGTCGGCTCTCCGAAGCGAGACCAGGGGGCCTCCTTCCGGGCGCGTCTCGGCGCGGACCAGCCAGAGGCGCGCTTCTTCGAAGCGCCCGGCGCCGATGGCAGCTTCTGCGAGGGGGAGCGCCCAGACATCGAGGTCGAGGCCGAGGTCGGGGGCTCGGGTCAGGAGATCGGCCAGCTTCTTCCAGACCTCGGCCGGATCATCCGCGTTCTCCACTGCCAGCGCCCGGCGCAGGCGTGCCGCGTGCGCGAGAGTCGGGTTCGACGACGTCTCGAGCTCGGCGAAGAGAGTGTCCGCCTCCTCGCGGCGCTCGCCCCGCGCGGCCGCCTCGGCCTGGTAGAAGCGGAAGGTCTCGCGCGTCGACCCGCTCATCGCACGCGGATCCATCGCGCGCCGCGCCCGCTCGAGGCTGAGGCGCGCCTCGGGAAGGAGCCCGAGCCGCAACTCGACGCGCGCTCGCTCGAGCAGGAGACAGGCCCGCGCCTGGTCGCTGCTCTCCGTGGTCAGCACGGCCTCCGCGGTGCGCAGCGCGGTGGGTGCCGCTGCGCTCGAGACGGCGCGCAGCGAGAGAAGCGCATCGAGCACCGCAAACTCGCCGTCGGCCAGTGATTCGGAATCCTTTGCCTTCAACGCGGCGAGCTTGCGCCGGGCGCTGGCGGCATCTCCACCCCGGGCGCGTTCGATCACCCCGGCGAATGCATCGCCCTCTGCGTCGGGAAGACAGGCGGGCGCGGCGTCGAGCAGGCCGGGAACCAGGGTGCGCGGCTGGAGCATCGCGTGAGGGGAGGGCGGGATCTCGGCGCCGGTCCGCGCCGCGATCAGTGTTGCGAGGCCGCACGAGAGCGCCAACGCGCGGAGCCGCCAGGACTGGCTCATCCTCAATCCCGTGGATGGTACAGGCCGCTGCGGAGCTGTGTTCGCTCGACGGCGAGGCTGTGCCCGACCACCGCATCCCGGTCGATCTCGTGAATGGTGTGGAAGGCGACCGCGGCCGGAGATCCCTCGCGGTCGTCTCGCGAGGGCTCGTTGTTGACCACGCGGGCCAGCGTGCGCACGCGGTGCCGGGGCGTGGTGGGCAGCTCGAACTCGATCAGCAGCACCGTACCCGGCGAGTAGAGGCTCATGCTCCAGAACTTCATTCCCGAGCCGGAGAGAAGAACGTCCTGCTCGTCCTCGGGGCCGAGCGGCGCGCCGTCGCCCAGGCCGAAGTGCGTCAGCAGTCGGTCGAGCTTCGCCTCGATCCGGTCGAGCCACTCGGCCAGGTGCCGGTCGATGGGCACCGAAGGAGGGGCCTTCCGATTGCGGATGTCGGTCTCGAGCTGTTCGACCTCATCGGGTCCGACCGGCCGTGCCCGCAGCGGGACCCGGGTCCAGACGCGAAAGTACGAACGCTTGTCTTCGCCGCGCTCGGCGGGCGGCTCCTGTTCCGGATCCACTCCAGTCCCCCCTTCGGCTGAGATGCCAGAGGAACAGCAAGTTGCGTGCCAGCGGGGAGCGCACGGCAGGCTCTTCTGGCCATGCGAGCTTTCAGATCGAAAGATGGCATTTCAAGACGAGACGCGGAGGGGGAAGAATCGTCCCCCTTTCAGGCGGACTTGGACACCTGATTCCCGTCGCTGTCGAGTAGCGCGAAGCGGTCGCGCCCCTGCTCCTTGGCCACGTAGAGCGCCCGGTCGGCGCGCTCGAGCCAGCTCGTCATCTCGTCACCCACCGCGAAATCCGCCGCCCCGATCGAGACCGAGACGCGAATCGGCTCGCCCTCGCTCGCGACGGTCATGTCCCGGATGGAGAAGAGCAGCTTTTCGCAGACCGTGGTCACGCCGTCGATCCCGGCGCCCTGAACGATTGCCACGAACTCGTCCCCACCGAAGCGCGCGACGAAGTCGCCCTTGCGCCGGAAGGTCTGCTGGAGCAGTTCCGCCACCTCCTTCAGGACGGTGTCGCCCATCGGATGGCCGTAGCGGTCGTTCACCCACTTGAAGTGGTCCACATCGATCATGATGAGCGTCGCCGACGTGCCCATCACGGTCTGCACGTCGACCAGTCTCTCCATGTGCCCATCGAACGCGGCGCGGTTGTGAATCCCCGTCAGGGGGTCCTTGGCGAGCTTCTCCCGCACGTCCACGAGCTCGAGGTTCAGCTCGTCGAGGCGGCCGGCCAGCTGCTGAACCTGGGTGCGCTGGCGTGTGCTGCGGACCTCGATCATGCTCTCGATCAGCGTGATCGAGCGCAGCGCCTCCCGCTTGAGGGCTTCGGTGTCGCTGGAGTCGACGGCGCTGCGCAGCTTGCCCAGCTGGCCGTTCATGCGCCCATCGGTCTTGCGGTCTTCCTGGATCGCGCGGCCCAGGGTCTGGGCGAAGGCCCCGATCACCTCCCGCAGGTCGGTGAGACTGCGCTGTACGTGATCGTACTCGGACTTCCGGTGGTCGCGGACGAAGCGCTGGAGCCCCGGCCAGTCGCGCCGCGCTGCCGCGGTGGCTGGCGATTCCTCCTCCGATCCCGGCTGAGGCGCTGCCACCAGCGCATGGCGGGCCCAGGCCTCGAAGTGTTCCCGCACGGTGGCCTGGTCCATCGACTCGAACTCGATGGGAAACTCGCCCCATGTGCGGAGCAGCGCTGCCAGGGTATCGAGCAGCTGCTCGCCGACCTCTTGCTCGGCCTGCGGCTCCGGAGACGCGGCGGGCTGCGCCTCTTTCCTCTCCTTTTCGGCCTTGTCAGCCTTGCGACGTCGACCCAGAATCACGAGCCATCCTCCGAAGGTCTCTTCGGCCAGTTGGCTCGCTCGGTACAGTGCGAAATGCGGGGGATGGCGCCAGCGCGGGTTTCACTGGAGGCGGCGGTCGACGCGCCTCGCGCGGCGGTCCACCTCGACCCCGAGCTCGCAGCCCGAATCCACGTCGACGGCAGTGAAGTGCAGGGCAGGGCGCCGCGAGGCAGCAGCGGCGAGCTCGCCCACGGTGTAGGCGACGCAGGCGATGCCGCCGAGGATGAGAACGAGGTCCATGCCCGTGAGTAGCCAGAATGACCGGTCAGGTGACGCGAGATGAGCGCGGTGGCTCTCTGCGGCCAGGAGATCGCTCGATACCGCGCGGCAGCCGCTGCGCCAGATCCCCTCACCCGGCTTCCCCCGCGGGCTCCCCGGCCTCGGGGGAGGCTTCCTCGTCCAGCGGCGCGTCATCCGGTTCGGGCGACGCGGCCTCGGGCTGCTCGCCGAAAGCGCGCCGCCGGATCTCATTGGCGTCGTAGGGACGGTGCAGGAAGCTCTGGGCGCCGGCGCGCAACGCGGCCGCCACCATCCCGCGAGTGGGCGCCTCCGAGGACATCAGGATCGGCACTCCTTCGGTCTGCTCGTCCCACGCCAGGCTCTCCACCAGCTCGAGTCCCGGGCGTCCGCCCAGATCCCAGGCGACGATGACCAGGGAGGCCGTGGCGAGCTCTTCGCGCTGATCCGGCACCAGCTCGTTGGGGTCGAGCCCGGTGACGCGTCGCGCGAGCTCGGCTTCGAGCTCCTCGACCTGCTGGCGCTCGTCTTCGCTCGGGTCGATCACGAAGATCGGCCCCGCATCTTCGCCGGGCGTCGCCGCCTCGCCACCCTCCGGGAGGAGCACCTCGAGCTGACCCTTGGGAAAATCACCGACGCTGAGATCGAAGCTGACGCGCAGGAGCTGCTGCGCGCCCAGCCAGCTCGGATCGCTGCCGGGCTCTTCGATCTCCGTCGTGCTCTCCAGCTCGAGCGGGCCACGCGCGAGCTCCTCCTCGAAGAGTCGTCCGAGCACGGCGACCGCGAGCTTCATCACTCCTTCGAAGGCCGCCAGGTAGTCGGCCTGCATGGGCTCCTCGCGCCGCGTCTTGAGCGCGCTCGCGTCCTCCCCCAGCTGTAGACCCGCCAGGGCGACGGCGTCGGGACGCGGCACCGTGATGTGCACGGGCACCGGAGGTTCCTCGAGGGTCCGGCAGCGAAGGTGCAGGATGGCGCCCGGCTGGGCAGCCGCCTCCTCGGCGCTCACCGAGTCGACCAGTGCGCCGCGCAGCTCGACTTCTGCCGAGAGCAGCGAGGCCAGGTCCTGGCTGCACGCGGAGGCGTAGCTCTCCGCCAGGGTCTCGAGCGACAGGGGGTCGAAGGGCGTCTGCTCCACCAGCTTCCCCCGGTTCCTAGGCGCGCTCGCTCACGAAACGCGCCGGGCGCTCGGAGCTCCGCGTGCGCGAGAGGGCGGCGCGCGCCTGGCGCAGGTCCTCCAGCTCGAGGCGGAGCGTCGCGAGGCGCGCCTGTGCCGCTGCCAGTGCATCGGAATCCCCGCGCTGCACCTCCGCCAGCAGGGAGCGGGAGCGCGGAGAAGGCGGGCCGGCAACAGAGACGACGGCCTGGAAGGCGGACTCCCGCTGCGCCAGGGCGTCCCGAAGCTTCTCGGGATCCCCGTGCTCCACCGCAACCCAGAGCGCATCCGAGGCGTCCCGCAGCGCTTCCAGTGCTCGCTCGAGGGCCGCCGGGCTCACGCTGACTTCCGCTCGAGCGCCGCCGCGTTGCTCGCGACCTGTTGCCAGGCCTCACCCAGGGGCTCGAGCACACGGAGCGCTTCTGCTACCGGCTCGTCGCTGCGGCGCAGGCTGGCCTCGGCGAGCCGATCGATCACGAATCCGTAGAGGCGGTCGAGGTTCGCGGCGATCTCGCCGCCACGCTCCAGGTCGAGCGAGGCGCGCAGCTCGCCCACGATGGCGAGCGCCTTCGAGAGTGCGCGATGCCGTTCGCCCAGTGCGTTCGGGTCGACGAGACCCTGCGCGAGCCGGGTGCTGCGGATCGCACCCTCGAAGAGCTTGCCCACCAGCAACTCGGGCGTAGCCGTCAGGATGTCGTTTCGTTGGTAGCGGTGTCCCATCCCCTCTGAGTCCCCTCCGGAATTTCCACTGACAGGTCTAGGACTACTGCCTCTCTGGCAGGATCAAGCTCATCAGCGAGCTGCTCTGGGTCTGCAGGGCTGCCATGGCCGACTCGAGCTGGGTGAACTGCAGCAGCAGCAAGTCCTCCCGCTTCTCGAGCCGGAGCTCGAGGCGCTCGATCTGGCGGTCGAGGCCGGCGATGCGATCGTCGAAGCCGTCGTCGCGGACCGCGATCATGCCGGTGCCGGACTCCGTGATCGGGTCCAGCGCCCGCGCCAGCGCGGTTGCGACACCGTCGGTGACGTCGTCGCCGCCGATCACCTGGCGGACCGCAAACGGATTTGCGTCGAGCGCTTCGGTCAAGGCTTCCCGGTCGAGCTGGAGTCGCCCGTCGTCGTCGAAGCGGACTCCGATTTCGGCCAGCGAGCCGAGCGGGTTTCCGGCGAAGAGGTATCGGTCGACCACGACCCGCTGGATCGTCTGCTCGACGGTGCGAAGCGTCGAGTCGCCGGAGAGCGGCCCCGCGGCCTTGGTCGACTCGTTGAAGCTGCTCTGGGCGTCCAGGAAGTCGAGCACGTCGTTGTAGGCGTCGACGAGTGTCTGGAAGCCCTCCGTGGTGCCCTCGTCGTCGCGGCTGACCTGGATCTGGAGGGTCTCGTCCGGGTTCGTGTGGGTTCCTCGCAGGCGCAGCGTCAGGCCCGGAAGGGCGTCCGAGACCTCGTTGCTCTCGCGTGTCATGGTCAGACCCAGCACCTCGAAGACCGCGTCCTGGGCGACCTGGTCGAGGTTGGTGTCGATGAAGGCGCCGCCTCCGGGACCGGTCACGGTGCCCGAGACGCTGATGTCGTTGGCTGCCCCGGTGCGCGTCCCGGAGACCACCAGGCGGTACTCGGTGCCGTCGAAGAGCACGTCGGCTCGGACGTTCCCGCCGTTGTTGGCGTCAGCGTTGATCGCGTCGCGCAGATCGTGGAGGGTCGCACCCCCGGCTCCGACGCTGAGGTCGATCGCGCTGGCCCCGCCGTAGTCGATGCTGAGCGTCTCACCCGCGGAGAACACCACGTCCGTCGCCGATGCGAAGGCGGCCGAGAATCGCCGGCCGACCGTGGCCAGCTGCTCCACGTGCACGTCGAAGGAGCCGGGGCTGGCGCTCCCCGTCGCTGTGACCTCCAGAATGCTCTCGTCGGAGGAGCTCGCCGTGAAGGCCAGCAGCTCCTCGTCGAAGGAGGCACCCGTGAGGCCCGACGTACGATTGTCGATGGCTGAAGCCGCTTCGCGCAGGGCGAGTAGCTTGGTGTTGAGGTCGCGGAACAGCGACTGCTGAAGCTCGACGTCGGCCTTCTGCTGCTGGATCAGGTCCAGCGGCCGGCGCTCGAACTTTATCATCGCATCGATCAGGGCGTTCGTGTCCAGTCCGCTCGCCAGACCTCCTACCCGCAGCCCCATGCTTCCGACCTCCCCCTTTCCCGGTGCGGTCGACACCGGGGCGAAGTGGGAAAGGCACTCCGCCCCGGTGCCGCTTCACGACCGGGTGGTGGACGGCCACCCGGCCGGTTGGTCTACTGCAGCAGCGCCAACGCGCTCTGGGTCGACACGTTGGCCTGGGCCAACACGGCGATGCCAGCCTGCTGGAGCACCTGGTTCCGCGTCAGGATCGCGGTCTCGGATGCCACGTCGACGTCGCGGATCCGCGACTCGGCGGCGGCGGTGTTCTCAACCGCCACGGCGATCGACCGAATCGTCGACTCGAGCCGGTTCTGCGCAGTACCGAAGCCGCCGCGCAGGCCCGACAGGTTGTCGATCGCGGTGTCGAGGACGGTGAGGGCAGCCTGGGCGCCCAGGTCGGTGGAGATGTCCTCCGCGTTGATGAGCAGACCAAGAGCCGTCGCGTCCACGCCGACCACCGCGATCCGGTCATCTGCCGTGTCGTTGATGCCCACCTGGAACGTCACTGTCGGAGCGGTGCCGTCGAGCATCTTGGTGCCGTTGAACTCGGTGACCGCGGCGACCCGGTCGATCTCGTCCATCAGGTCCGAGAACTCGGCCTGGAGCGTCGCCCGCTCACCGGTTCCCAGCGTGCCGTTGCTGGACTGGATGGCCAGCTCGCGCATCCGGATCAGGATGCCGCTGGTCTCGTTCAGTGCGCCCTCCGCGACCTGAAGCAGCGAGATGCCGTCCAGCGCGTTTCGCTGGGCCTGCTGGAGGCTCCGCACCTCGGCGCGGAACCGCTCGGAGATGGCCAGTCCGGCTGCGTCGTCCGAGGCGCGCGTGATGCGCAGACCGGACGAGAGCCGTGCCAGCGAACGCTGCAGCTGTTCGGTGGTGTTCGTCAGATTGCGCTGGGCAGTCAACGAAGCCACGTTGGTGTTGATTCGAAGACCCATGTCTCCTCCTTGATTGAATCCCGTCCACGCTTCCTTGGTGGACGGAGTTTTGGCGCATCGCCGGGCGCACCCGCGCACGACTCTGGGGGGGGGCGAAGCCGCACTCGAGGCGGCGCCAACCCGGCTCCGGCTGAACCCTCCCAGGCGCCTCACCGGAGCCGCTTCCCTGGACTGCAAGCGGAGTGCCATGGATCACACCCGGGTGGGTACGGTTGCCGGGTATCGCCGTGGGGTGGGGCGCCTGACCGCATCTCCTGCGTCGAAGCTGCACGCCGGTGACGGATGGCTGCGGCCTTGCAGAGCGCAAACGAAGCTTTCACGCTGAGAGGTCGCGACGCATTTCGGCGCCGGAGTTCGCACGGGAGCTGGCACCGATCTTGCGTTCCCCCTGCCGCATGGAGCAGAAGCCGAGTGCACGGGCGGTCGAGCCCGGCGAGCGCCGTGCGCTGATCGAGTGGCTCGATGACGGGCTGCGTGACGGGCGGCGCGGGCGTCTGGTCGCGGAGTACCCCTTCTCGCTCAACCGATCCGAGACGGGCGCACACCGCGCCGTCTTCGAAGGCGACCGTCCCGTGGCCCACGCGATGTGGCACGTCGCCGAGTCCCGCGCGCGAGGGCGTGGCGTTCCGCTCGGGATGATCGGCCTGGTCTACACCGACCCGGCGTTCCGCGGGCGTGGCCTGGCCCGGGCCTGCATCGACTCCTGCGTCGAAGAGCTGCGGCGCCGCGGTGCGCCGCTGGCGGCGCTCTGGAGCGATCGCCACGATTTCTACCGGCGGCTCGGCTTCCAGGTGGCCGGACGCGAGACCTTCTACGGCGTCGATTCCGAGCTCTGCCGCCGCGCGCGGGGCGGCGCGCGGCCGCTTCCTGCCCTGGGGCTGGCACAGCCGGGCGATTTCGGCGCGCTCGAGTCCCTATACGCGGCAAAGCCGGTGCGGGCGAGCCGCCCTCCCGGAGCCCTCGCCGCCCTGGCCACGGGGCCCGACACGAGGCTCGTGGTGGCGCGGAAGCGGGGCCGGCCCGTCGCCTACGCAGCCCTGGGCCGCGGCGACGACTTCCCGGACGTGGTGCACGAGTGGGCGGGGGATCCCGAGGCGGTGCTGGCGTGCCTCGAGTCGCTCTGCGGGGAGGGCAGGGCGATCGGCTGGCTCTGCGGACCGCTCGACGAGGACCCCGCGCCTGCCCTGCGACGCGCGGGTGCGCGCGGGCAACAGGGCGCCTTCGCCCTGACTCGGTTGCTCGATGTCGGCGAGCTCTGGTGGCTGATCGCGCCCAGGCCCTGTGGTCAGGTTCGCTTCGAGCAGTGCGGAGAGAAGGTCGCGCTGAGCGGCTCGCGGGGCCGTGCTGCGCTCGCGGCGCCGGAGGCCCTCGAGTTGCTGCTCGGCGCCGGGACCCTGCCGCCGCCCGCGGCCGGGATCTTCACCCCGGAGGAGCGCGATGCCCTGGCGCAGACACTGCCCTGGCCGCTCTACGTCTGGGGCTTCGACTCGATCTGATCCGGCGCGGGAAGCGGTGTTCGCGTCGAGTAGGTCTCGTCGATGAGCACGACCTGTGTGCCGCGCGCGGTGCGCGAGTTGACCAGCACGGGGGCCGTGAGGTTGAGCGTCACGCTCTCCTCCCGGACCGTTGCGATGGCGAACAGATCGAGCTCCTCGGGCCGGCTCGCGTCGACGCTCGCGAGCTGCTCGGGGGTCAGCGTCGGCTGGTAGTCCGGGAAGAACTGCCGCGGATCTGCCACCGCAAAGGCCAGGTCGAGCACGTCGAGCGAGACGAGCCAGAGGAAGGCCGAGTCTCGGTCGTGCCGGAGCAGTGCAAAACGCTCCGCCTCCGGGAATCCGGGGATGCCTTCGAAAAGGAGCACCTCGTGGCCACCCACCTCGATGGGTCCGAAGCGCTCGTGCTCCACCCTCAGCAGCTCGGTTGCCGTCAACGCTCCACCTCCCCGCTCGCCTCTCCCGCTCGCAGGTTCCCAAAGGCCTCCAACGAAGTGCGCGCCGCCTCGCGGTTGGCCTCGACGATCCGCGCGTAGACCTCCTCGCGGAAGACCGGCACGCGCGTCGGCGCCTCGATCCCCAGCCGCACCTGGCCCCCGCTGGTCGAGACGACCGTGACGCGAATGCCCGCTCCGATGCGCAGGCTCTCGCCGCTTTTTCGGGTCAGGACCAGCACTCAGCGAAGGAAGTCCAGGAGGCTGGGGTGCACCAGCTCGCTCATCGCGCGAAGGCCCGCCTCGAGAGCCGTCTGCTGCTGGATCAGGTCCGAGTACACCTTGGCGGCGTCGGCGTCCTGGGTGTCGGAGAGGCGGGACAGCAGGTCCTCGCTGCGCTGGGCGAGCCGGCGATCCCAGGCCTCCAGTTGGCTGCCGGAGGCGCCCACCTTGGTGCGCTCCTCGCCGAGCTGGTCGAAGCCCTCGTCGATTCCGGGCAGGATGCTGCGGATGGCGACGGCGTCGTCGTTCATCAGCGCGTTGCGCAGATCGGAGAGCAGCTGGAAGAGATCCTGGTGGCCGGGATCCGGGTTGCCGTCGCCGTCGGCGTCACCCATGAAGACGCGCCGTCCGTCGAAGCCCACCCGGACCGTCATGTCCTGGTCGATCGGTACCTCGAGCTCGTTGGAGTCTCCTGCGAACGCGACAGCGGGCGCCGAGGGGGGACTGTCCGCGAAGGCGCCCGTGACCTGGAACGGCGCCGTGTCGGAGGCGAAGCCGGCGAACAGATAGCCGCCGGAGAAGGTGCTGTTGGCCTGTGCCACCAGGCTCGCGTGGAGGGTCTCGATTTCGCGCGCGATCTGGCGCCGGCTGACGGCATCCTGGGTGTCGTTCGCTCCGGCCAGCGCGAGCTCCTTGGCGCGCACCAACAGGTCGACGGAGTCGGCGAGCGCCGACTCGGTGATGGCGATGCGCGCCTTGGAACGCGAGACGTTGTCGATGAACTGCTCGGTGGCGTCGAGACCGGCGCGCAGCAGGAGCGCCGCCGAGGCACCGGACGGATCGTCGGAGGGCCGGTTGATCCGAAGCCCGCTCGAGGCCTGCTCCTGCGACACGGCGAGCCGCTCCCGGGCGCGGGTGACGTCCGCGAGGGCCGTTCGGATCATCATCGCCTGGGTGATGCGCACTCCCATGGAAACACTCTCTCCCGGCTCACAGGATCTCGATGACGTCCTGCAGCAGATCGTTCACGATGCCGATCACACGCGAGTTCGCCTGGAATGCCGCCTGCAGCTGGATCAGCCGCGTGACCTCCTCGTCGATCGAGACACCCGAGACCTGGTCGCGGCGGTTGTGCAGACCCTCCAGCACGTTCGCCTGCTGGTCGCGCGCCACGCTCATGGTGCGGGCCTGCTGGCCGATGTCCGCGACGATCGAGCTCACGTGCTCGAGCACGGTCCGGGTCGGGCCGCTGGCCGGACCGGGGGGATCTCCGGGGACGAAGATCGGCGCGGCCGTGTCGCGCAGAGCGGCGAGGGCCAGCGCGTTGCGGTTGTCGGAGGGCGCCGTGGTGAGGCCGGCGGCGATCGCATCGGTTCCCGCCAGGATGTTCGCGTCCAGGGCGAGATCGCGGGCTGCGTCCTCCACGGCCGCCGGTGCCGCGAAGAAGTCGCCCACTGTCCCGTCCAGTCCGACGCCCAGGTTGTGGACGCTGTTGACACTGGTGGCCAGGTTGTAGGCGATCGTGTCGAGCGCGCGGATCGCCGAGGGGTAGAGCGTGTCGCGGGCGCGCAGCAGCCCGCCGATCTTCCCCGCCCCGATTTCGGCAGTCACGTCGATGTCGTTGGAGCCGTCCCGGTAGCGGACCTGGACGAAGGTGGGGTCGAACGGGTTGCCGAGATCGGCCTCCGGCTCCAGGGTTCGCGCGAAGCCGCCCTCGACCAGCGGTAGACCGTTGCTGAGCGCCACCACCAGCGCTCCCGAGTTCTGCTCGTAGGTGGTCACGTCGACGAGCTCGGCGAGCTCGCGAACCAGGAGATCGCGCTGGTCGCGCAGGTCGTTGGCCGGCGCCATCGTCTCCAGCCGCACGATCTCCTCGTTGAGCTCCTGGATGCGCGCGGAGAGTTCGTTGACCTCCGGCAGCAGCGTTTCGATCGCCTGGTCCGTCGAGCGCTGCAGGTCGCGCAGCTGTCGGTCGAGCTCGTGCAGGGTGTCGATCAGCGACTGGGCAGTGGTGCGCAGCTTCCGCGCGCTCCACCGGCGCGCCCGGGGTCGAAGCCGCGGCCAGGTCGGAGAAGCTCTCGTAGAGCTTGGAGAGGGCCGCCGTGATGCCTTCCGCGTCCTGCTCGTTCAGCACCCCCTCGATCATCGAGAGGGCATTCGCCTGCGTGTCGGTGGCGCCGAAGCTCCCGCCCTGCCGAAGCAGCTGCGCCTGGACGAACGCGTCGTGGATGCGCTGGATCGTGATCTGCTCGACGCCCGTGCCCAGGTGACCGGCCGGGTGCGGCAGCGGATGGGCGCTGGCCAGCACCTGCCGCTGGACCGAGTAGCCCGGGGTGTTGGCATTGGCGATGTTGTGGCCGGCGGTGTGGATGCCCCGCTCCGCGGCGAACAGACCGCGGCCCGCGACGTCCAGCACTCCGAACAGACCCGCCATCGTGCCTCCTCCGTCCCCGTCAGGCCGTCCGGCGCAGTAGCTGCCCGGCCTCCGATGCGGTTTCCCGCACCGTGCCAGGCTGGTAGACGGCCTCTCCGGGCACCAGGCCTCCGAGCAGGCGCAGCGTTCCGCGGATCTGCGCGAGGCTGTCGCCCGCCAGGGCCCGGTTGGCGTCGAGGAGTTCGCGAACCACGCTCACCAGCACCAGGAGCCGGCTGTGGGACTCGCGCAGCCGGGTGGAGCCGTCACCCAGGCGCAGGCAGAGCTGCGAGAGTGTGGGCCGCTCGGCCGAAAGACCGAGCTCGCGGGCGAGCTCGACCGAAACCGCGACGCGGCTCTCTTCCAGCAGCCGGCCTTCGTCGGCCAGCTCCTCCTTGGTGCGGGCGGTCTCCTCGAGAGCCGCGGCGTCCAGCGCCACCATCAGCTCCCACTCTCGCTGCAGGAGGTCGCGCAGCTGCCCGTACAGGGCCTCCTCGGCTTCGAGGATTCGAAGCAGGCTCTCGGCCTTCTCGCTCAAGGTCGTTCGTCCTCCTCGACCGGACGCTCTTCGGCGCCCCGCGTTTCAGACTGAAGCTTCTCGGCGAGCGAATCGGCCAGCCCCAGCCCGCCCCGCGCGGCGGTCATTCGTGCGACCTCGTCGAGGAACATCTCGCGGTACATCTTCCCCGCCGAGCCCCCGTCGAGGATTCCCGAGACCCCGAGGGGCTTGGAGGCGGTCTTCATCATCTCCGCGAGAAGCAGCGCCTCGAACTCCCGGGCCACACGACCCGTGTCGAGCGGGCGTTCGCCCGATGCCATGGCCGAGAGCTCGCGGATCGAATCCACCGGCCCCGGCATCACATCAGCTCCAGCTCTGCGGAGAGGGCCCCCGCCGCCTTGATCGCCTGGAGGATCGAGATCAGGTCGCGGGGAGTGACGCCGATGGCGTTGAGCCCCCGCACCAGCTCGTCGATGGTCACGGCACCCCCCACCAGCGTGAGGCGGGCGTCCTCTTCGACCGCCTCCAGTTCCTCGTTCAGGACCTCGACGGTCTCGCCGTCCGAGAACGGGAGCGGCTGGGAGACGTCGTTGAAGGCGTTGATGGTGATCGAGAGCGACCCGTGGGAGATCGCGACGGTCGAGATCGTGACGGCTTCACCCATCACGACCGTGCCGGTGCGCTCGTTGAGCACGACCCGCGCCACGCGGTCCGGCTCGACCTCCACCGACTCGACCGCGGCCAGAAAGCCCACCACGTCCGCCATGAAGATCTCGGGTACCTGCAGGCGGATGGTCCCCGGATCGGGCGACGATGCCAGCGGAGCGCCGAAGTGCCGGTTGATCGCGGAGGCCGTGCGGCGGGCGGTGGTGAAGTCCGGCTGGCGGAGGGAGACGTCGAAGTGGCTGCGGTCTTCGAGGGTGAAGCCGAGCTCCCGTTCCACCGTCGCACCCAGCGGAATCCGCCCCACCGTCGGGTGGTTCTTCTGGATCGAGGAGCCGCCCCCGCCCCCCGCGGCGAATCCGCCCACCGAGAGCGGCCCCTGGGCGATCGCGTAGACCTCCCCGTCGGCGCCGAAGAGCGGTGTCATGATCAGCGTGCCGCCCTCCAGGCTGGTCGCGTCGCCCAGCGACGAGATGGTCGTGTCGAGCCGGGAGCCGGTGCGGGCGAAGGGCGGTAGCGCCGCGGTCACCATCACGGCCGCCACGTTCTTGACCTTGATCAGCTCGGCGTCGACCCCAATCCCCATCCGTGCGAGCACGCTGGCGAGCGACTGGATGGTGAACTCGGTCTGTCTCTTGTCGCCGGAGCCGCTCAGGCCGATCACCAGGCCGTAGCCGATCAGCTGATTCGGGCGTACGCCCTTGACCGTCGCGATGTCCTTGACACGGATCGCCCCGGCGGTTGCCGGAAGCAAGACCAGGGCCAATCCCAGCAGGGCGGCCAGTGCGCGCCTCGAGCTACTCAGAACGGGTAGACCCAATCGATCACCCTCGCCAGCAGCGACGGCCGCTGCTTGTCGTCAATGACTCCGAGGCCGTCGTAGGTGAGACGGGCCTCGGCCAGCACGGTGGAGGGGACCGTGTTGTGGATGCTGATGTCCTCGCGGCGCACCAGTCCCTCGACCGTGATGAGCTGCAGCTCGTGGTTCACGATCAGCTCGCGGCGGCCGTAGATGTGGAAGATCCCTCCCGGCTGCACGTCGACCACACGGCAGGTCACGATGCTGGTGAAGTCTCCCTTCCGCTTGGTCTCGCCCTCGCCCTCGAACCCGTTGCTCTGGCTGGCCTCGATCACGTCGACCTCCTGACCGGACGGGATCTTGCTGCCGGTCAGGCCGACGCCCAGAAACTCGAAGAAGGCCTTGGCAGCATCCTGAAGCAGGTCGGTGAACCCGATCGCCGACTTCAGGTTCGCGCCGATGGAGCTCTCCTTCTCCAGCGATGTGTTGGCGCTCTGCATCGCCTCGGCGCTCTCGACGACCAGCACGGTCACCAGGTCACCTACGCCGCGGGCCTTGCGGTCGAAGAAGAGGAACGATCCGGCAGCGGTGTCGCCGCGCCAGATGGCACCGTCGCTGGGAGGTGCAGGGGGCTCCGGAAGCGGTATCGCAAACGTCGATGGCCGAAACGTTTCGACCAGCGCGTACTCCACGCAGGAGAGAGATCCCGCAGCAAGCAGGACTGCCAGGAGTAGCACGCCCCGGTGTTGCTCAGTACCCGACATGAACCGCTCCATCTTCACCCACCCGGGCGATCACCTCGCGTCGCGAGGCCACGTTCAAGACGCGGATCCAGTCGCCGACGGCGCCGTCCTCGCGCGCCAGCCCCACCGTCTCGATCCGGAGTCGTCCGCGCGTCAGCCGGACCTTCACCCGCTGGCCGCGCCTCACCGGTGCCACCTCGTCCAGCGAGTCCGGCGCCAGGGCGTTGCCGCGCCGCACGGGGCGGCGTGGGCTCCGGCCCACCGCCTGGCGCGGGTCGTCGAGCCAGCCGGCGGGAAGCTCCGAGACGTCACGCACCTCGACCTTGAGATCCCGCTGCGCCAGCGGACGGCCGCTCTTGAGGTCGCGGGCCGCCACCACCACCGGAAGCTCGGCGCGGACGTTGGCCGTCACCACGCCCTCCATCAGCGTCTCCCCACCGCCGTGCAGCTTCACCCGAACGGGCACCGACCCGATCAGGGGCTGGCGCGGATGCGTAGAGAGCTCGACCTCCAGGTCGGGCGGCTGCTCCGCCAGGGCGAAGCCGTCGAGCGGCGGAAGCTCGACGCTCGTGACCGGCCAGGGCGACTGCTCGTGAAGCCAGTCCGCGATCTGCAGGCGCAGCTCGGGATCTGCTTCGGCGACGGTCAAAGGCGCCTCTGCCGGGGCGGGGAACGCCCACAGCAGCAGCAGCGCAATGGCGAGCCAACTCATCGAGGCGCGCCTCCCGCTACACCGAGGTGGCGGCCTGGAGGATCTCGTCTCCGGCCTGGATGACACGGCTGTTCACTTCGAACGCTCGCTGGGCCAGGATCATGCGCACCAGCTCCTCCGCCATGTTGACATTCGAGGCCTCGAGAGCTCCCTGGGCCATCGAGCCGAAGCCGAGATCATTGGGCAGGCCCGTCTCGGCGTCGCCGGAGGCTTCGGAAGGAAGCAGCAGGTTGCCTCCCAGCGGCCGCAGGCCCGCGGTGTTGGCGAACCGCGCGATCTCGATCTGGCCGAGGTCGGATGGCGAGTTGTCGCCCGCGAGCAGGGCCGAGACCGTGCCGTCGGGCATGATCGTGACCTGGATGGCGTCGATCGGCACCTGGATGTTCGGCTCCAGCAGGTAGCCCTGGCTGTTGACCAGGTTTCCGTCGCGGTCGAGCTGGAACGAGCCGTCGCGGGTGTAGACCGTCTGGCCGTTCGCGTCTTCGAGCTGGAAGAAGCCATCGCCCTCGATCGCGATGTCGAGGTCGCGATCGGTCGTCACGCGTTCTCCCTGGGAGTAGATCCGGCTCACCCCGGCCAGCTTCGCACCGTGGCCGACCTGTGCACCGGTCGGCAGCGTCTGTCCGGTCGACGTCTGCGCACCCGGGGAGCGCAGCGTCTCGTAGAAGAGGTCCTGAAATTCGGCGCGGGTCTTCTTGAAGCCGGTCGTACTCACGTTCGCCAGGTTGTTGGCGATGGTGTCGATGCGCAGCTGCTGCGCTTCCATGCCCGTGGCTGCCGTGTAGAGAGCTCTCACCGCGATACCTCCTGGAGCAGCCGTTCCGTGGCTGCGTCGTCGCTCCTCAGAATCTTCATCGAAACATCGAAGGCGCGCTGGAGAATGATCAGGCTCGCGAGCTCCCGTACGGGTTGCACGTTGGAGCGCTCGAGCGCGCCTTCCGCCAGCGAGATGCGTTCCATGGGGAGTCCCACGGCCAGGGGCGGGGCCAGGAACAGGCCGTCCCCCTCCTTGGTCAAGAGGCTGGGATCGTCGAACTCCTCGAGGCGCAGCTGGCCCACCACCTTGTTCTGGTCGTCGGACACCTGACCGCCGGCGAGGATCCGGACCGGCCTGTCGCCCACCGCGATGGGGCCGCCCTCCCCCAGCACCGGGTGGCCCGCTGGCGTGGCGAGGTTGCCCTCCGCGTCGACGACGAAGGAGCCGGCCCGCGTGTAGCGGGCGCCGACCGGGGTGTCGACGAGGAAGAAGCCGGGACCTTCGATGGCGACGTCGAGCGGCCGGCCGGTGTGCCAGACGGAGCCTCCCGTGTGATCCGTCCGCACGCCCGATTGCCCGACGAAGCTCAACCCCGGCGCGCCCGGTGCCGGGTTTCCCTGGGTGTCGAGGATGGCGCTCTCCAGGGTCGCCTCGAAGAGCGGACGGTCCGCCTTGAAGCCCGTGGTGTCGGAGTTGGCCAGGTTGTTGGCGAGGATCTCGAGCTGGCTGAGTCGAGAGACCGCGGCTGACGTAGAGACGTAGAGGTTGGTGCTCATCTCGCGGCCCTCCTTGGCGGAAAGATGTTCTCGGTAGAAGCAAGGAGCGTGCCACGGGTATCGGCTCCCCTATCCGTTGTCCTTTCCTCCGAGCCCCCTTGAGCGGGTGTCTCCGGCCACGGGCGGAAGAAACTTCCCGGTGGCATTGCAGACGAGCTTGCAGATCGAAAGACTCGCCCGGGTTCGTCCGTCGAGCCCGGCCCCGGGCTAGATGCGCACGTCGAGGTTGCGGCCGCGGGGACCCTGCTCGGCGGTCTCGTCCTCGGTCCGCTCTTCGCTCCCGTCCTCGTCGGGATCCGCGTCTGCCGCAGCGGGCTTCGCGTCCTTCTCCTCAGCGCGCTTTCGCCTGCGCCGGGCGTTCTGCTGCTGGCGCCGGTCGGCGTCGCCAGCGGGCTGCACGCTGTGGGGGCGGGTGGCGCTCGAGACCGGGTCGCTGTCTGCCATGGCGAACTCCTTTGCCTGGGAGTCTGGCCCGAGGGTCGAACTCCTAGCCGAACAGGCCCTCCACCTGCTTCGCCTCCTCGCCGACCGCCGTCAGCACGGGCTCCAGGTCGTCATCGGTGAGGCCGAGCACCCCCCAGGCCGGTAGCTCCGCCACCTCGACGTCCTCGATCGGCCCGCGGCGGCCCACGCCGAGCCGCGTGCAGCAGCGCGTCACCACGCTGGTGAGGGCGATCAGGCGACTCTCGTCCTCGGGAAGATTTGCGTAGACCTCGGGCGGATCGTGGTGATGCCGGATCGCGCGCACCAGGCGCCGCGACAGGTGCCACTTCTCGGCCACGTGGGCGCCGAGCTCCGCGTGGTGGAAGCCGAACTCGTCGCGCTCGGCGTCGACGAATGCGATGCCCTCGTTGTAGGTCCGCATGATTACCTTGTTGTACTTCGGCCGGGAGGTGTTCGAGAGCGCGACCTTGCCGAGGTCGTGAAGCAAAGCCGCCGTGAAGGCGCTCTCTCGCTCGACCTCGATCGGCCCGAAGCTGGACAGCATCCCCGCGATGGCGCCTGCGATCGTGGCGTGCTCCCAGAGAAGCTTCTCCGGGAGGCCGAAGTTCTTGAACACGTCGCGCAGCGACGCGGCCATGACGAGGTTCAGCACCGTCTTGAAGCCCAGCAGCGTGATGGCGTGCTGTAGCGTCTCCACCTCGCGACGGAAGCTGTAGAGCGAGGAATTGGCCACCTTGAGGAGGCGCAGTGCCAGCGCCGGGTCTCTCTCGATGATCCGGCGCAGGTCCTCGGCGGAGGCGTTCGGATCTCCGACGGCCTGCATCACCTGGTTCGCGATGACCGGGATCGAAGGGAGGTCTCCGACGATCGCGATGTAGCGCTTCAGAGTCCGGTTGTCGTCGCTCATGCTGTTCCCCCGACGGTCGGTGAGAGATGGTTGGGGCCAGGGCGGCCCTCGCGAAGCAGACGCGCGGCCAACTCGATCAGGCCTCGCGAGGATGCAGCGGTGGGGAAGGCTTCCACTACCGCCTGCTGGAGTTGGACCGCCTCGGCGAGAAGCGAGTCCGTCGGCACACAGCCCAGGAAGGGCGGCGAGCGGTGCAGGAAGCGGCGCGCCACGCGTTCCAGCCTCGCGTGGGTGTCCCTTGCCTCGATCTCGTCGCGAACCGAGTTGACCAGCACACCGACGGGCAGGGTTGGCGCCTCACCGCCCAGCACCTTGAGCGTGGCGTAGGCGTCGGCGAGGCTGGTCGGCTCCGACGTGGTGACCAGGATCGCGCGGTCGCAGGCCGCGGCCAGGCCGATTACAGAGGCGCCGACGCCCGCACCCAGGTCGGCGAGCACCAGGTCGTAGCGGTGCGCGGCCCGGTAGAGAGGCACGAGGAGCCGAGAGAGCCCGATCGGACGCAGTGAGGTGAGGTCGGAGCGGCCCGAGGCCGCGGGCAGCAGATGGATGCCGCGCGGTCCCTCAAGGAGCGCCTCTTCGAGGGTGCACTCCCCGCTGAGGACGTCGGACACGTTGCGCGGCGCCGTCAGCCCGAGCAGGAGATCCACGTTCGCGAGCCCCAGGTCACCATCGACCACGAGCACCCTCGCTCCGAGCCCGGCTGCCGCAACGGCGACGTTGACGACCAGGTTCGTCTTGCCGACGCCGCCCTTGCCGCTGAGCACGCCAACCAGCTGCGCTCCTTGCCGAGTCGTCACGGTCTGACCTCCAGGGCGCGCTGCGCCAACTTCAGGGGATCCGGCACCAGCAGGTCCTCCGGCACGCGCTGGCCGTTTCCCAGCCAGGCCAGCGGGGGCGTCTCTTCGTCGAGCAGCAGATTGAGCACGTTGGTGAGGTCCGTGCTCTCGTCGGTCTTGGTGACCACGAGCGCCTCGGGCTGGAGCGGACGGAAGTGTGCGATCTGCGCGCGCAGGTCCGACTCCTTGGTGGTGGCCGACACCACGACCTGGATCCGCGCGCGTTCGCCCAGCGCGTCGCGCAAGCGCCCCAGCTCGCCGGCCGCCTCCGCATCGCTGCGGCTGCGTCCGGCGGTGTCCACGAGCAGATGGCGGGAACGGAAGCGGTTCACCGACGCCGCGAGTCCCTCGGGCGAGAGCGCTACCTCGAAGGGAATCTCGAGGCCCTGGGCGAAGTGCCGCAGTGGCGCTTCGGCCCCGACCCGGTGGCCGTCAGTAGAGATCAGCGCGAGCTGCTCGGGCGCATGACGCGCCGCCACCTTGGCCAGAGTGGTGGTCTTGCCCGCGCCCGCCGGTCCCACCAGCATCAACACCTCCGAATCGTCCTCGCGGGCCGGGCGCAGTCGCCGCTCCAGGCGGGCCGCCAGGGCGTAGGCGAGGGCGGCATCGCGGTCTTCGGTGTCTTCGAGCCAGAGCTGGGCCTCGTTACCCAGCGCGTGGGCATGGCGGGGCGAGAGTCCCGCTGCCAGGAAGGTGCCCGCTGCGCGGCAGGCGGTGGGCGCCGTTCGCACCGTGTGCGCGCCAGCCAGGTCGGCGGCGATGCGGCGCAGCTCCGCGACCTCGGAGGCCATGCTGGGCCCGGCCTGCGGCTCCGCGGAGAGCCGGTCGACCGCACGCCGCACCGACTGAAGCTCGGCCTCGAGCGGCTCGACGAGCGCGCGCGACAGGCGCAGCTCTCCCCAGGAGGGGTCCGGGGCTGCGCGATCGCCGCGGCCGCTGCGAGCCAGGTGATCGCGATCGATGCCGGCGGTCAGCTCCACCACCGTGCGCCCGAAACGCCCGAAGATCCCGCGGTCGCGGCGGACGCGGCGCGATGCCACCACCAGGGCGTCGGGTCCGAACTCCTCGCGGACCTTCCGCAGCGCTTCTTCCATGGTCACACCGTCGAAGCGTTTGATGTGCATCAGGCCGCCTCCACCTGCCCGATGGCGACGATCCTCGCATCAGGCGGCAGCTCGTTGTGCGAGAGCACTGCGAGCCGCGGCGCCGCACGAGCCAGCAGCTGGCGCAGCGGCGAGCGCACTGCCTGGGAGGTGAGCAGCACTGGCGTACGCCCTTCGGCGTTGGCCGGCACCGCCTCGAGGCGGGACTGGACCCCGCGGAGCAGGCTGTCCAGCCGGTCCGGCTCGATCGCCAGGAAGGATCCGCCCTGGCTCCGCTGCACGGATTCGCGCAGCTGATCCTCCAGGGTCGGCTCGAGGGTCAGCACGCGGAGTGAGCCTTCCTTGTCCACGTGAGGCCGCACGATGGTGCGGCCCATCCGCTCCCGCACCAGATCGGTGAGCAGGTCCGGATCTTCGATCTTCGGGGTGTACTCGGCGAGCGTCTCGAGGATCGAGCCGAGGTCGCGGATCGAGACGCCCTCCTCGACGAGCGAGCGCAGGGTGCGGTGAAGCGCCGAGATGGAGACGATTCCGGGAACGATCTCCTCGATGACCTTCGGCGCCTGCTCGGCATGGGCGTCGAGCAACTCGCGCACCTGCTGTCTGGTGAGCAGCTCGGCGGCGTGGGTCCGGATGACTTCGGCCAGGTGCGTTGCCAGCGCCGAGGCGGCGTCCACCACGGCGTAGCCGCCCGCCGTCGCGCGCTCGCGGTCGCGTTCCTGGATCCAGACCGCGGGCAGCCCGAAGGCCGGGTCGCGCGTCTCGATGCCGGGGAGCTCGGGTGCGTCGTCGCCGGGGCTGAGAGCCAGGGAGCGGCCCGGCGGGATTCGCGAGGATGCCACGGTGTTGCCGCGCACCTGGATCGCGTACTCGGCCGGGTCGAGCTCGAGGTTGTCGCGGATGTGGATCAGCGGAACCAGGAAGCCGAGTTCGCTGGCGAGCTGCCGTCGGGTGGCTCGGATCCGCGCCAGCAGCTCGCCGCCCCGGTCCGAATCGACCAGGGGAATCAGGCCGTAGCCGATCTCGAGCCCCAGCTCGTCGAGGGTCAGCGCGCCGCGCAGGTCCTCGCGTTCGCTGCCGGGCGCCGGGGCGGGCTCCACCTCCGGCAGGGGTTCTTCTTCGCGGCGCTCCGGGACCGCGCGAGAGAACGCCGGCGCCGGCTGCCAGCGCGGCGAAGGGCGCGAAGGGAATCCCCGGCACCAGCGCCAGGGTGCCAAGCATTCCCGCCACGCCGATCAGCGCACGCGGCTGGACGAACATCTGCGTGCGCAGCTCGCGGGCGAGCGGCTCGCCCGCCGCAGCGCGGCTCACGACCATGCCGGCAGCGGTGGAGACGATCAGTGCCGGCACCTGTCCGACCAGGCCGTCGCCCACGGTGAGGATGGTGTAGGTCTCCACTGCTTCCCCGATGGGCATGCCGCTCTGGACCACCCCCACCAGCAGACCTCCGACGATGTTCACGGCCATGATCATCAGACTGGCGATGGCGTCGCCCTTCACGAACTTGCTGGCACCGTCCATCGCGCCGTAGAAGTCGGCCTCGCGCTGGAGTTCGCGGCGGCGCGCCTTGGCCTCGGCGTCGCCCAGGATGCCCTGGTTCAGATCGGCGTCGATCGCCATCTGCTTGCCGGGCATGGCGTCGAGGGTGAAACGCGCGGCCACCTCGGCGATGCGCCCGGAGCCCTTGGCGATCACCACGAAGTTGATGATGACGAAGATCAGGAACAGGATGATGCCGACCAGGTAGTTGCCACCGACGGCGATGTCGCCGAAGGCCTGGATCACCTGGCCGGCGGCGTCGCTGCCCTGGGATCCGCGCAGCAGGATCAGCCGCGTGCTGGCGACGTTGAGGCCGAGGCGCAAGAGGGTCACGATCAGCAGCAGCGAGGGGAATACCGAGAAGTCGAGTGGGCGCTCGGTGTAGAGAGCCACCAGCAGCACCAGCAGCGAAATGCTGAGCGAGAGCGAGAGCATGAAGTCGAGCGCGGTCGGGGGGAGCGGCACCACGAGCAGCGCGAGAATCCAGAAGAATGCGCCGGCCAGAATGGCCTCGTCGCGCCGCCCCGTCACGAGCTGGCCCCCCAGGAGATGCCGCGCCGCGGATCCAGCCGGTAGACGAAGGCCAGCACCTCAGCCACGGCCTGGAACAGGTTCTCGGGGATCTCGCGTCCGACCTCGGTGGTCCGGTGCAGGAGGCGCGCCAGAGGCGCGTCCTCGATGATCGGCACCCGGTGCTTCTCGGCAGCCTGGCGGATGCGTAGCGCCACCTGGTTGCGCCCCTTGGCCACCACCCGGGGTGCACCCATTTCCAGCCGGTCGTAGCGGAGCGCCGCCGCGTAGTGGGTCGGGTTCGTCACCACCACGTCGGCCTCCGCGACGGCCGCGATCATGCGCGAACGCGAGAGCTCGCGGTGCTTGGCGCGGAAGCGGCCCCGCACCAGTGGATCGCCTTCGCGCTGCTTGAGCTCGTCGCGCACCTCGCGCTTCGTCATCCGCAGCTTCTTCTCATAGCGGTAGCGCTGGTAGAAGAGGTCGACGACGGCCATGGCCGCCAGCGCGGCGAGAATCCCGAAGGCGAGCCGGCGCCCGAGGGTCCCCGTGGCCGTCAGGGAATCGCCGATGCCAACCCCCGCCAGACCGACGACGGCGGGAAGCTCCGTCGCGATGACCACGTAGCCCACTCCGGCGACCACCGCGACCTTGAGCAGGGACTTCGCCAGGTCGTAGACGCGGTCGATGGAGAACATGCGGCGCAGGCCCTTCGCCGGACTGAGCCGGCTGCCGCGGAACTGGAGCGCCTCGGTGGCGAGCAGCGGGCCGGTCTGGAGAACCTGCGCTCCCGCGCCGATGAAGGCGAAGAGCAGCAGCAGCGGCACCAGCCCCGTGCCTGCGGCGGCCGCCGCCTGCAGGATGGCCGCGTGGAACTCGCCCAGCGACCCCGGCGGGTTCTGTATCCCGCTCCACGCCACCTGTGCCTGCTGGGCGAGGCGTACGATCAGACCCACGCCGAGGAAGGAGCCGATCCCGAGCATCGCGGCACCCAGCACCGCGACGCTCTGAACCTCGCGGCTCTGGGCGACTTCGCCGCGCTTGCGCGCCTCCTCGCGACGCTTCGGGGTCGCGGGCTCGGTCTTCTGCGCCTGGTCTTCTTCGGGCACCTACCCGTTCTCCATTCCCAGAGTGACGCCGATCGCGCGCTCCGTGAGCCGCGTGAGTGTCTCTGCCATGGCGTCGCTGAAGGGCCCCGCGGCGAGGCCGAGGATCAGCAGGGTGACTCCGATGTGGGCCGGAAGCTGCAGTGCCATCAGGTTGAGCTGGGGAATCGCGCGGCCCAGCATGCCGACCGCCAGATTGGAGAGAATCATCACCGCGGTGATCGGAGCGGCCAGCCGAACCGCCACCTCGAAGATGATCGAGCCGAGCGACGCCACGGCGCCGAAGACCTCCGCCTGCAGCGCCTCGCCGGTCCCGCCGAGCGGAAGGTGCTGGAAGGAGAGGACGAGCCCGTGAAGCACCAGGTGGTGTCCGTCGACTGCGAGGAAGAGCACCACTGCGAAGAGTTGCAGCAGCGAAGTCAGGACCACCGACGAGGCGCCGCTGGTGGGGTCGATCACGTTGGCGGCGCCCAGCCCGCCCTGGATCGAGGCGAACTCGCCCAGCATCGCGATTCCGGAGAAGACCAGCCCGGCAGCGAAGCCGAGGGTCGCTCCCACCAGCACCTCGTGGACGACCGCCGCCGTCAGGGGTGCGATCTCCAGGAGCGGTAGCTCCGCGCCGCCCCAGATGCCCGCGGTCGCCCAGGTCGTGGCGAAGGCCAGCGCCACGCGGATGCGCATCGGCAACAGCACGTGGCTGAAGAAGGGCGCCACCAGGAAGAGCGCGAGCAGCCGCACCATCGCGAGCGCGAAGGCGGCGGCGCCATCCATCGGGACGACGGCCGTCACGGTCCGCCTCGCGAGGCCACGTCCAGCATCAACCGCTGTCCGAAGTCCGTCAGCGTGGTCATGAACCAGGGAAAGAGCAGGGCGAAGACCGCCAGGGTCAGGACGATCTTGGGGACGAAGGTCAGTGTCTGCTCGTTTACCTGGGTGGCCGCCTGCAGAATGGAGATCGCCAGGCCCGAGATCAGCGCGGTGGCGAGGATCGGCGCGGAGAGCCAGAGGGCGATCCGGATCGTCTCCTGAAGCAGCGCGCTCACCGTTTCGACGTCCAACGTCGTCTCCCTACCGCAGCCCGGTCATCAGCGAGCCGAGCACGAGGTTCCATCCGTCCAGCAACACGAACAGCATCAGCTTGAAGGGAAGGGAGATCACGATCGGGGGAAGCACGATCATTCCCATCGAGATCAGCATCGAGGCGATCACCAGGTCGATCACCAGGAAGGGGAGGTAGACCATGAATCCGATCTCGAACGCGGTGCGCAGCTCGCTCAGCATGTAGGCCGGGAGCAACGTCGTGAGGGGCACGTCGTTCAGATTCTCGGGTTTCTCCGCGTTGGCGAAGTCGAGGAACAGGGCGAGGTCGCGCTCCCGGGTGAAGTCGGCGAGGAAACGCCGCACCGGGACGACCGCCCGCCGTGCAGCTTCGTCTGCGGCAATCTCCTGCGCGACGAAGGGGTTGTACGCATCGACCCGGATCTGTTCTCCGACCGGCGCCATCACGAACAACGTCGTGAACAGAGCCAGGCCCACCAGGACCTGGTTGGGGGGCAGGTGCTGAACGCCGATCGCCTGGCGCAGGAAGGCCAGCACGATGACCACCCGCGTGAAGCAGGTCGCCATCAGCAGCAGCGCCGGCGCCACAGAGATCAGCGTGATCAGTGCGAGCAGCTGGAGCGAGCCGGAGACGCCTTCGGGCTCGCTGGCGTCGCCGAGCGAGATGGTGAGGCTGGGAGCGGCGGCGCTAGCCACCTCCTGGGCAGCGGCCTGTCCGGGGTGGAGGCTCAGCAGCAGGATTCCCAGGCACAGAGCGCCAGCGCCCGTGCGCAGGAAGGCGGCCAGCTTCCACCTGCTGGCCGTCCGGCCGGGAGCCGCGTCACTCGGCTCGCCGATGGCTTCCGCTTCGGCCTCCGCGGTGTCGGATGCCTCGTCGGCTGCCGGAAGCACCCGGAGCAGTGCGACGCCGGCTTCGCTCACTCCAACGACGAGCCGTTCCCCCTCGACTTCGACCAGGTGGATGCGCCGTTTTCCGCCGAGCGGGCAGGTGTCCACCAGGCGCAGCGCGCGTCGCCGCCGGGCCGCGCGGAAGCCGGTGACTTCCAGGCCCGCGCGCAGGAGGACCAGCGCGCCCAGCACGATCCCCAACGCAGGAATGACCTCGGCCATCGCTCCCCCTTTCCGGAAGCTGCCGACCCTACTGTGTTAGCGGGGTCCGCTGCCCGCCGTATCTCCTCCTACGACTTCCACCACTCGAATCGCGAGGCGATCCTCGATCGTCGTTACCTCTCCCCGCGCTACCAGCCGGTTGTTCACGAGGATGTCCGCTGGATCGCCGGAGTTGCGATCCAGCTCGACGACCGAGCCCTTCCCCAGCTGGAGCACCTCGCGCACCAGCATCTGGGTCGACCCGACCTCGACCGTGAGCCGGATAGGCACGTCGATCACGAGGTCGAGGGTGGCTCCCCCCGCCTCGGATGCGACGGCGGCCTCCGGCTCTGTCCCTTCCGCCTGCTCTTCCGGCTTTTCCTGGTCCATTGCTCCCATCCTAGAGACGCTCCAGCAGCTGGATTGCCAGCCGCTGCCCGACCGATCCGCGCTCGGCCCGGAATTTGGCTTCGTTTCCCACCCGCACCAGCAGGCCGCCGCCGTCGGCGGCCTCCAGGGGCAGCACGTCGCCCACTTGCAGGCTGGCGAGCTGGCGCAGGGGCAACTCGACGTTGCCGGCCTCGACGCACAGCCGAAGCGGCATTCGGAGCATGCGCTCGCGCACCGGTGACCACGCCGACGCGGGGTCCGCGCTCACGCCGTCGTTGCTTCGCTCGAGCAGACCCTCCGGCAACACGAGCCGCAGCCGACAGGTGTCGCCGAGCCCCGAGACGTCGAAGCTCGCCATCCGGAACCGCTCCCCGGACTGCCGCGGCAACAGCCTGGGCTCCACGACCTCCACCGCCCGGACCGCGCTGGGCTGCCGCCGGCTCAGCGTCGACTCGAGCTGGGCGGCGAGCTCCCCCGCCACCCGAAGCAGGAACCGACCCTCGATCCGGGTGTAGGCACGCTGCGGGATCGGGAAGCGCGGCAAGCCGGCCGGCGTGCCGAAGGCGAGGCCCAGCAAGCCGTAGAAGAGCGGGCGGCCGAGCAGCAGACACCCGAGCACTCGCCCGGGCTCGAGCTCGAGCAGGACGATCCGGTCCTCGGGAAGCAGCGAGTCGGCGAACTCTGCGAGTCCGAGCGGCTCCCACGACATCAGCGAGAACTCGAGCGAGCGCTGATGCAGCGCGGAGAGCGCACGCCCCTGCTCCTCGGCGAACTCGCGAAGTGCCCGCACCAGCGCACTGGTCTGGAGCGCGTCGCGATCCGCTCGGAAGGGCGCACCGCGCCCGGCGGTCCTCGACTCGGCGACGCCTTCGAGGATCGCGTCGAGTTCGGCGCGCGAGAGGATGCCCTCTTCCCGTTCCGCTTCGCTCATTGCACCACGAACTCCGTGAACATCACCGACTGCACTTCGCCCTTGTCGAGGATCGCGTTCACCCGCTCGCGCAGGTCGTCCTTCAGCAGCGCCTTGCCCTCGAAGTCCGTGATGTCCGCCAGGCGCTTGCTCGACAGCAGCAGGATCGTCGTGTCGCGAACCTGGGAGACGCGGGCTTCGACCTCCTCGCGGCCGGTCAGCGAGTCCATCTCGAGGGCTACCTGGAGCTTCAGGTACCGCGGGTAGCCTTCACCCGTGACGTTCACGACGAACGGATCGAGGTCGTAGACGCGCTCGTTGAAGCTCGCCTGCGACCCGTTCGCACCAGCCTCCGCCTTGGCCGCGTCTTCGGCCGCCACGGGTGCGGCCTTCGACCCGACCAGGAAGAAGGTGGCGCCCGCGCCCAGCGCGATCGAGATCAGCGAGGCGAGCACGATCAGCAGCCAGGGCTTCCCGCCCTTCGGCTTCTCCTGGTTCTCCGTCTCTTGCTTTTCTTCGTCGGCCATTGGGATCACTTCCGTGCGGCGCTAGCCGCTCAGCGACGCGCGCCGTTCGCTGCGCCCGTCGGTCTCGATTCCAAACTGGCGCAATCGGCGCCAGAGCGTGGTGGTGGAGATCTGGAGGACCTCGGCCGCGCGCTTGCGGCTCCAGCCGACGCGGTCGAGGGTCTCGAGGATGTGTTTGCGCTCCATTCCAGGCAGGCTCTCGATGTTGCCCTCGGCCTGAGACGAGCGCCGCTCCCGGAGTCGCAGCGGGAGGTCCGCGATGCCGATTCGCTTGCCCCGGCAGAGCGCCACGCCCCGCTCGATCACGTTCTCGAGCTCCCGCACGTTTCCCGGCCACTGGTAGGCCATCAGGAATTCGAGCGCGTCGTCGTCGATCTCACAGCCGAACTTGCCCGTCTTCTCTCCCATCCGTTCCAGGAAGTGCCGCGCCAGCAGCGGGATGTCCTCGAGGCGCTCGCGCAGGGGTGGAACGTGGAGCGGGATCACGGCGAGCCGGTAGTAGAGGTCCTCCCGGAAGCGTCCGGCGGCCACCTGCGCTTCGAGGTCCTTGTTGGTGGCGGTCACCAGCCGAACGTCCACGTAGCGGGTGGACTCGCCGCCGACCGGCCGGATCTCTCCGGTCTGCAGGAAACGCAGCAGCTTGGCCTGCATGGAGAGGGGCATCTCCGCCACCTCGTCGAGGAAGACGGTCCCCTTGTCCGCGTGTTCGAAGAGGCCTTTGGTGTTGGAGGCCGCTCCGGTGAACGCGCCGCGGCGGTGGCCGAACAGCTCGCTCTCGAGCAGGGTCTCGGGGAAGGCGGCGGAGTTGACGGCGCAGAAGACGCGTCCAGCGCGCCGGCTCGTCTCGTGGATCGCCCGGCCGATCAGCTCCTTGCCGGTGCCGGTTTCACCCGTGATGAGCGCGGTGCTGTCGGTCTGCGCGACGCGCCGGACCAGCTCGAGAAGTCCCTGCAGCGCCGAGCAGCGGCCGACGATGCGCGGAAACTGCGGGTTCGAGATCGGTGCCGCCTCTTCTGTCGCGGCAGGGCGGGGCCTGTCTTCGTCGTCTGGGACGAGGCTGCGGAGCGCGTCGTCGAGGGTTTCGTCGGTCCAGGGCTTGGCGAGGAGGTGGGAGACGGCCGCCCGGTTGATCGCCTTCTGGGCGACCTCCGGGTCGGTCCAATCCGAGACGAGGATGCGCCCCACGTTCGGCCAGCACTGGCGGACGTCGGCGAGCAGGTCCACGCCGCACTCCTCGCCGAGGCTCTGGGTGGCGATCACGAAGTCGATCCCGCCCGCGCGCAGCCGCGCGAGTGCGTCCGCGCTCTCCTCCGCGGCGACGACCCGGAAGCCGCGTGTCTCGAGCGACTTCACCAGGTCGTCCCGCAGCGTCGGCTCGTCGTCGACCACCAGGATGGTATGCGACGAGTCCGCGAGCGAAGAGCGCTCTTCGTCCAGGTCGCTCCGTTCCGGCTCTTCTCTCATTCGCTCACACCTCCCGACTCGACGGCTTCTTCCGATTCCCGCGCTGCAGCATCCGCGGGCGATCCGTTGGCTTTCGTGACTGCGGAGCTCGCCACCTCGTGGGGAGCTCGCAGGAAAACGATTTCCACTCGGCGATTCTGCGCACGCTGCTTGGGGCTCTGGTTCGGCGCCAGGGGGCGCGTGTCCGCAAAACCCGTCGCCCGCAGCCGCGAGGCATCGACGCCACCGACCTCGACCAGGAAGGCCAGCGCCGAGACGGCGCGCGCGGTCGAGAGGCTCCAGTTCGACTCGAAGGATCCGGCCGCCGTCGGTGTGGCATCCGTGTGTCCCTCGATCGCGACCGGATGGGGCATCCCGCGGACCAGCTCCGAGATCTCGCGCAGGAACACCAGCGACTCGGGCCTGAGCTCCGCAGATCCTGGGTCGAAGAGCAGCTGGCCCGGCATGCGCACGACGATCCCGCGCGGGGTGTCCTCGACGTCCACCAGACGCTCGAGACCCTCCTCGGCAACCGTCATCTCGAGCCGCCGCAGCAGCGCCTGCTCGCGCTCCGGCGCCCGCACCGGCATCGGGAGAATCTCGAGGAAGGGGCTCGACTCCCTGTCGGAGAGCTGGATCAACGAGGTGGAAAGGGACTCGACCGGTCCCGCGTGCTGCGTCTGCACGCCGAAGGCATCCCGCATCGAGCCGACCACGGCGGCGAAGCGCCGCACGTCCATGCTGGCAAAGGACATCAGCAGGACGAAGAAGGTGAGCAGCAGGCTCATCAGGTCGCCGAAGGTCGCCATCCAGGCCGGCGCGGTGGGCTCTGCGAAGCCCTCCGTATCCTGGTCCGCCTTCCGGCTCACTTGCCGGCCTCCTGCTGCCGGCGCTCCACGGGGGAGAGGAACGACTCCAGCTTCGACTGGATGACCATGGAGTTGTCACCCTTCAAGATCGACTCGACCCCGGAGATGGCGAGCTCCTTGTGGGCGACCTCTACCTTGGTGCGCCCCTCGAGCTTCGAGGCGATCGGGTTGAAGAGGACGAAGGCCAGGATCGCTCCGTAGAGCGTGGTGAGCAGTGCGATCGCCATGGCCGGACCGATCGCCGAGGGGTCGTCGAGGGTCTTCAGCATCTGCACCAGGCCGATCAGCGTTCCCACCATGCCCATGGCGGGCGCCGTGGACCCCATGAATCGGAATACCGCCTGGCCGCGCTGGTGTCGCTGCTTGAGGGTGTGAAGCTCCTCCTGGAGGACGGCCTCGATGATCTCGGGGCTCAGACCGTCTACGCCGAGGCGGACGCCGCGGGCCAGGAACTCGTCTTCGATCTCCTCTCCCTCGAGGGAGACGAGGCCTTCCTTGCGCGCCTTGGCGGCCAGGTTGACCACCTGTTCGATGGCGCTGATCGGCGAGTGCTTCCGCTCGAAGAACGCCTGCATACAGACTTTGACCGCACCCAGCACCTGACCGAGGCTCTCGTTGATGAGCGTCGCACCAACTGTTCCTCCCACGACGATCATCAGGCCCGGCACGTTGAAGAACGAGGCCACCGAGCCGCCCATCAACATCGCGCCCACGATGAAGGCGAAGCTCGCCAAGATCCCGATCAGCGTCGCGATGTCCATCGGTGGGTCCCGCAGCGGCTGCCTTTCCCTCGCTCCCCGAAACCCTCGGGTCGCTGCACCGCGCGGGGTCCCGCCCAACCCATCGCACGGTCACTACGAGCCGCGTAATCGGTTGACTTGCACGTTTGATAGATCGGGTGAACGATCCGTTTTGGGTCGGTCGTTTGCCCGACTCGAACCTGCTCTCAGCGGGAGAGCAGCGGAGCGGGCAGCTAGGCGGGTGGTTTGACACCCGGGCCTCGGCCGGGTCAGCACGAGTTGAAACGCCCGCCTTTCATTTAGAGGGGTCGGCGGGCGGCACGAGCTTGGCCTCCGTCGCGTCGAGAAACTCGCCGCAATGGGGGCAGATCAGCATCGGCGCCTCACCGGCAAGTGCGCCCGGAAACAGGCGAGTCGCGGCCTCGAGGTCGGCGGCGTCGGCCTTGTTCAGGTCCAGCGCCGTGCGCACCGCCTCCAGGCGCTGACGCTCCGAGAGGTCGACGCTGCCGTCCTGGAGAGCGGCTCGCAGCTCCGCTTCGTAGGCATCGCGACGGCGCCGCATCTCGAAGGCGAAGCCTGTGGCGAGAATGCCGGTGGGCACCGCGACCATCCCGACCCCGAGCATCATCACCACCGTACTGAACACCTTCCCCCCGGTCGTGATGGGGGTGACGTCGCCATAGCCGACTGTCGTGAGCGTGGCGACCGCCCACCAGATGGAGGACGGGATCGAGCCGAACGCTTCCGGCTGCGCCTGGTGCTCGAAGAGGTAGATGCCGCTGGAAGCCATCATCAGGCCGATCACCACCACGAAATAGGCGGCGCCGAAGGTGTGACGCTCGGTCCGGATCACGTCCAGCAGGATGTTCAGGGCCGAGAAGTAGTGGGCGAGCTTGAAGATGCGCACCAGGCGCAGCACCCGGAGCAGGCGCAGGTCCACGCCGACCCAGGCACTCAGATAGAATGGGAGGATCGCGAGCAGGTCGGCCAGGGCGAGCGGAGTCAGTGCGAAACGCAGCCGCCCGAGCAGGGGCGGGTGGAAGCGGGGATTCCGGCTCTCCACGGCGCAGACCACCCGGAGCAGGTACTCGACCGTGAACACCGCGACGCAGAAGATCTCCAGGGCGTCGAAGAGCGGCCGGTGGTAGAGGTGGAGCTGGGGCATCGACTCCAGCACGACCCCGCTCACGCTGACGACGATCAGCACGACCAGGGCCACGTCGACGATCCGGCTCAGGCGATCGCCCGCCCGGCCGACTTCGAGCAGCTCGTGGATCCGCTTGCGCAGGGAGTGCTCCACGCGGCAGCTGATCGGCAACTGACAGGCAGGCCTGGATCGGTCTTTCGCCCGACCGCTGGACGTGGCCACCCGCCGGGGAGGGTGCGAAGGTTGTACTCAATCGGATTCGCGCCCCTGCCGATGCGGATCCCGATGGAGAACGAGAAGGACCCGCTACCCGCGCTCGAATGCGGTACCAGGCTGGTCGTCCGCGGGGACGAGCAGGAAGCCGACCGCACGGCGATCGTGGTTCAGCTCAAGAACGGTCTGATCTGGATCAGCCGCTGCGAGACGCCCGGCGAGGCGGGCGAGCGCGTCATGATCGAGCGGCGCGTCGCTGGCGATGCCTGCTACCAGGCACCCGCGCGCGTGGAGTTCGTGCCACCGGAGACCTACGCCCTGCGCCGCATCGGCGAGTGGCGGCGCCAGCAGCGGCGGGCCGACGTCCGGGTGTCGACCCACGGCCTCGAGCTCACCGTGGTCCAGCGGAGCGGGGAGATCCATCCGGCGCAGGAAAAAGTTCCGGTCGCCGACCTCAGCGCAGGCGGGGTCAGTGTGCGCCTGGAGAGCGGCCTCGTGATCGGGAACGAGGTGCGCTGCGTCTTCGAGCTGCCCGGCGAACAGCGCTTCGATCTGCGCGCCCGGGTGGTGCGGCGCATCGGGACCGGGCGGGGTGGCCGCGTGGCCTTCCAGTTCCTCGACGTGGACGACGAGCACCATTCGGCGCTGCTGCGCTGGGTCTATCGCGAGCAGGCGCGCCGCCACCGCGAGGAGAAGTAGCGGCAGGGCGAATTCTGAGCCTGCGGCGACTGCTCGCTACCCGATGTCCGCCATCTTGAGCAGCGAGTCGTGCAGGCGCGATGCGTGGCTCTCGACGATGGCCGAAGACAGCCGCATGGCGAACGACGCCCGCTGGCGCTTCATCTTCTCGAAGGCTCCCCTCGAGATGTCGAGGAGACCGACGTCGCAGCAGGCGATCGCGCTCTCCCGGTGTGAGGTGCCAGTCACCAGCGGCGTTCCCCCGAACAGGCACCCGCTGCCGAGCCGGCAGAGCTCGACCCGGCGTCCCCGCTTGGTGCGGGTCTCCAGGGCCACGCTTCCCTCCAGGATGATGAAGATCGAGTCGTCCCCGGAGCAGCGCTCCTCCTGCCGGTAGATCAGCCCACCGCAGGAGATGCTGCGATAGCGGGTCGCGTGTGCGACCTCCATCAGCTCACTCAGCGGGAAGGTCTGCAGCTCCGAGTGGGTCGAAAGAAAGGTGGTGAGGTGCTTCCCCGTCTCGTGGACGACGTCCCAGAGCTCGTAGACGACCTCTCGTTCCAGGTCGGCGAACTCGATGCCCGTGAGAAAGCTCTGGTCCCCGCCCATCTCACGCTGCCAGCGGCCTTCCGCCGGGAGCGTGAGTGTCTTGTGGGGGAACTGCAGGGTCACGCTGAGCAGGCTGTCGAGCACGAATCGCGATCTGGTGCTGACGCAGATCCCTCCCACGCTCAGGTCGCAGGACACGCTCGGAAGCCGTCCCATGCCCTGTAGCTCGAGATCGGTCGCCATGTCGATGGCCACGCGCGGAAAATCCCGGCGGTCGAGCGACTCTCGCGGAGCCTGCTGCTGCTCTGTTCCTCGAGTGGCGGTCACCACCCATCGCCTCCTGCCGGAAGGTTCCGCGGGCACCGGCAACTGATTGCCCGACTCCCGGAGTATCGGCTGGCGCGCCGATAAGTTGATCCGCGAAGTCCCGGTGCGCTCGAAGATCCTCGACCCGGGAGGGGTGGGCTCTTCTCCGCAGCAGCGCTCGCGATCTCCTGCCTTCTCCCGTCCCTGCCTGGATCCTGCACCGGACTTCCCGCTGGTGTTTTCACCCGGTTCCCGATCTGGCTGGACCCGCGGCTCAAGTTTTTCCCTCTGACACGACGATGAGTCACATGGTCGCCCCCATGTGGAGTCTGGCCGCCATGAAGAACTACAGAATTGCGTGTCTTCTCCTGCTCCTCCTCGGAGCGCTCCTTCACCTGAGCTACATCGTCGAGGTGTTCGGGAGCGAGTCCTTCTTCGCGGGGATGGCCTGCTACGCGCTCGGACTCGTGATCGTCCTGGTCGGGCGTCTACAGGCCCCGGCGCTCGCATCCCCGCGGCCCGTCCTCTCGGAGCCGGAACCAGAACCGCTTCCTCCGCTCCCGATGCCGCGGACGGTCGCCGACGAGCCCGTTCGCAGCCGTGCGGATCAGGTCGTGGAGATGGATCCCGGGCCGGCTCTCCACAGCGGGGCGGAATTGGGTGAGATCGAGCTCACCGATGTCGACGATCCGAACGCGGTCGAATCGGACGGGTTCAGCGTGACTTCGGACATCTCGCTCCCCGTCGAGATCCAGTCGGAGCTCTCACTCTCGGATCAACTCGACAAGCTGAAGCGGCTCCACGAGTCCGGCGACCTGACGGAGGAGGAGTTCCAGCGCGCCAAGGCCAAGCTCCTGAGCTGAGTCCTTTCTCCCCATCGCAGCGTGCTCCGCCGAAGCGTCACTTCCTCCCGACGAGACGGGTGACTTGTCCGCCAGGGGGGAGGAGTGCCAAGATGTGGCCATCGCCGTGACGGGTCGGCTGAAGCTGGCGATGCAGGTCAGGACCGAGGGGATGGCGCCGTGAGCATCGAGCTGCACTTCGAGCCCCAGGACTGGGAGCGCCTCGAGCGGGACTGGAACGCCTGGTGGGAAGGTGAGCTGGAACGCCCGCTGGTGATGATCGAGGGGCGCGTCCCGAGGTCCGATCCAGGAGCGCCGTCGCTGGGTCCCGAGCAGCTCTTCGCCAGCGAGTTCCCACTGGAGACACCGGTGGACGAGGTCCTGGACCACTACCAGGATCACCTGGAGAGGAGGTACTTCCACGGCGATGCCTGGCCGCGTTGGTGGCCCAACTTCGGCCCCGGCATCGCGGCGGGCTTCCTCGGTGCCAAGGTCCACCCGGTGCCGGGCACCGTCTGGTTCGAGCCGAGCCATCAGGGCCCCATCGACACACTGGAGTTCGACTACGATGCGGCCAACCTCTGGTGGCAGCGGATCGCTGCTCTCACCCGCCGGGCCGTGGAGCGGTGGGGTCGCCAGGTCAGCGTGGGACACACCGATCTGGGCGGCAATCTCGACATCCTGGCCTCGCTTCACACCACCGAGCAGCTGCTCTTCGACGTCTCCGACGCTCCGGAGGATGTCGCGCGGCTGATCGCGGAAGATCACGCGGCTCTGGCTTCGCTACTACGACGAGCTCCACGCGATCGTCCAGGAGGGGAACCGGGGCACGACGCCCTGGGCGCCGATCTGGTCGCCCGGCCGCTGCTACATGCTCCAGAGCGACTTCGCCTACATGATCTCGCCGCAGATGTTCGAGCGTTTCGTGCTGCCCGACCTGGCTGCCTGCTGCGAGCAGCTCGACCACGGCTTCTACCACCTGGATGGCAAGGGGCAGATCAAGCACCTCGATATGCTCCTCTCGCTCGAGCGCCTCCGGGGCATCCAGTGGATCCCCGGCGACGGCCAGCCGCAGGCAGAGGGGTGGCTGCCGCTGCTGAAGCGGATCCGCGATGGCGGAAAGCGCTGTCAGGTCTACGTGACCGCCAAGGGCGCGGAGACCATCGTCCGGGAGCTCGGCGGTCGCGGCTTCGCGCTCTACGTGGTGAACTGGATGTCACCGACGGAGGCGCACGACTACCTGCGCGCCCTGGAGACCTTGTAGCCAGCGGATCCACGGTCCGCGGCCGTCGACGAAGCGAGGAGACCTGCCGTGCCGAGTCCTTTGTCCCGCGTGCTCATCCTGCTGATCGCCTTCGGAATGGCTTCGCATCTTCTCGCAGGATGTGCCGGCGAATCACCTCCGCCTGAGCCCGATCCCGGCTCCAAGCGCGTGACCCCGCAAGGGGCTGTGATGGGATTCGCCTCGGAGGAGGGAGCCCACGTCTGGCGGGGCATTCCCTTCGCGCAGCCGCCGGAGGGCGAGCTCCGCTGGCGCGCCCCGCGGCCGCCCGAGCCGTGGGCGGGGACCCTCGAGGCCCTGTCCTTCGGTTCCGCCTGCGTGCAGTTCGCCGGTCCCCGCGCCATGGCCGAGGGGAAGTCCGCGGGAGAGCCCCGGGGTAGCGAGGACTGCCTCTCCCTGAACGTCTACGCGCCCCGCTTCGAGCCGGAGGCGGTGCCGCGCGGAGAAGAGCGCCTCCCCGTGATGTTCTGGATCCACGGCGGCGGCAACAGCATCGGCGACGCCACCATCTACGATGCCGGCCGCATCGCGCTGCGCCACCAGGTGATCGTCGTCACCGTGCACTACCGCCTGGGCGTCTTCGGCTGGTTCAGCCATCCCTCGCTCCGGGACGACGCTGCCACGGCAGACGATCGCTCCGGGAACTACGGCACCCTGGACCTGGTCCAGGGGCTTCGCTGGGTGCGGGAGAACATCCCGGCCTTCGGTGGCGATCCCGAGCGGGTGACGGTCTTCGGCGAGTCGGCGGGAGCCGCCAACACCTTGAGCCTGCTGCTCTCGCCGCGCGCCAGCGGGCTCTTCCAGCGGGCCATCGTCCAGAGCGGCGGCATCCGCACCTCCACGCTGGCCCGGGCCGAGCACTTCGTCGACGACGCGGAGCCCGGCGATGAGTTCAGCTCGGGCGAGGTCCTGCTGAAGCTCCTGATTCGCGACGGCGAAGCGGGCGATCGCGAGAGCGCCAGAGCGAGGCTCGCCAGCATGAGCGACGCGGAAGTGGCCGGATACCTCCGCGGCAAGAGCGCCTACGACCTGCTCGGTGTCTACGAGGGGAACCGCCTCGGGGGTATGTACTTCTTTCCTCAGATGCCGCGAGACGGAGCTGTCCTCCCCGACGAGGAGCCGATCGACGCGCTGTCTCGACGGGGCGGCTACAACCGGGTTCCCGTGATCCTGGGAAGCAACCGCGACGAGACCAAGCTCTTCATGGCCTTCGCTTCGCCGTACGTGACGCGCCTCTTCGGTCTGCCGCTGTGGGTGAACGACGAGCGCGCCTACGACCTGACGACCGAGTACGGGACGCTGATCTGGAAGGCGGCAGGTGTGGACGAGCTGGCCGCGGCGATGCGCGGCGTTCAGGGCCCGAGCGTCTGGGCCTATCGCTTCGACTGGGACGAGCAGCCGACACTGCTGCGGACCGACTACTCGAAGCTCTTCGGCGCCGCCCACGGCCTGGAGCTCTTCTTCGTCTTCGGCCACTTCGAGGTGGGCTGGGCCACCCGCTTCCTGTTCGACGAGGAGAGGCGCACGGGCTACGAGAACCTCTCGAAGAGCATGATGTCCTACTGGGCGGAGTTCGCCTACAGCGGAGACCCCGGGCGCGGGCGGGACGGCGAGGAGGCCCACTGGCCGGCCTGGGACGACTCGGCCGAAAAGGCGCCGAAGTTCATCGTCTTCGACAGCGAGGCAGGCGGCGGGCTGCGGATGTCCTCCGAAGCGGTGACCCAGGAAGAGGTGATCCAACGGATCGCGACCGATCCGCGCTTCGAGAGCTGGCGCGAGCGCTGCGAGGTGTACGAGGAGTTCGTGGGACGGGTCGAGTCGATGAGCGAGGAGCGATATCAGTTGGTGGGGGAGGGGGCCTGCCGCGCCTATCCCATCGATTCCGATCCCTGGTAGGAGCGATCCCCGGAAGGGCGCGGTGGCTCACCGCCGATCCGGCCCGAAAGCATTTCTCCACCAGGTGAGCCCATAGCCGCTGATGGAACACGCTGCGCCGAGAGCGAACAGCCACCATCGATACTGAGCTGGGAACTCGGTGCGGGGACCTCCGTGCGCCATGAAGGAGATCTCCCACGCCACCAGGGCGGCGCCCACCAGTGCGAGTCCGTGCCAGGGCAGGGCGAGCTCCGCCCGCCGATCCAGGATGAGGTGGACCGAGACCGCGCCGACGATGCCGAGCGCGGAGATCAGCATCGGGGCCAGCACTGGCGAGAACCAGGGGGTCGGTACCAGGAAGAGGAGATCCCAGTCGTATGGGGAAGACGGCCATCCCTCGAAGAGCCAGAGCGCCGCGTAGTAGCTGAGGTCCCAGATCGCGAAGAGGTAGACGAAGCTGGCGAGGCGCCGGATGAACGGGCCCCTGGTAAGTGCGGCGACGGCGACCATCAGGATGAGCGTGCAGAGCTCCCGGCCGACCTCGACCGCGAGCGTGTGGGCGTCGACGACGAGGGAGGTGCTGTCGTCGAAGCCGCCCGGGTAGAGGTGCATTCGCAGGTAGTGAGCCACGGCGCCCTCGATGTAGCCGAAGGCGGCGGCCGCGACGGCCAGCCAGGCCAGCAGGCCGGGGGTGGAGCGCTCCCACCCGGATCGGTGTCCCGTGTTCGGTCCCATGCTGTTCCCCGTGAAGAAAGGGGTGAGGTGCTCGGGACCGGAAACCCAGGGTAGCCGAGATCCCCGCGCCGGGGAACCGGGAACGCCTGCTAGCTCGAGCCGAAGGCGTAGTCGCCCGTGGAGAAGCCCACTTCGATCTTCGCCCGGAACAGCCGCTCGTCCGCGTCTCGAAGCCTGCGGCAGAGCTCGCGCCCCATGTTCATGTAGATCATCGCGAACTGCTCCAGGTTCTCAGCGGCCACCTGTCGCAGATCGCGCGTGGAGAGCTCGATGGCGACGCAGTCCTCGTCGGCCAGAACCGACGCACTGCGGCGACAGAAGTCCATCAAGGCCACCTCGCCGAAGCAGTCTCCGGTGTGGAGATGCCGCAGCAGATAGCTCTTTCCCTCCCAGACCTTCAGGACCGAGACGCTCCCCCGCTCCAGGACGAAGGCGGACGCCCCGTCGTCGCCTTCCCGGCAGAAGTACTCGCCCTCTCGGACCGCCACCTCGGTCACGCGACCCAGCAGAAACGAGAGAATCTCGTCCGTCACGCCGCCGAAGATGGGTGTGTTGCGAAGCAGTCGGATCCGATCGTCCATCCCCCTGCCTCCTGCGAGTTGGCTGGACCACGAGGCCCATGATACTCGCGTCCGCACCCCCTGAGAACTCCGAGAGTGGCCCCCCGGAAGGCTCTGCCGGCAGGTCGGCGAGCCCCCCGGCACTCGTGTAGAATCACGAGCAACGCCGAGACCCTGGCGTCCTGGGGCGGCGCCCGACCCGACATGAATGCCGTGAACGAGTCCTCTCTCTTCGCGTCCCGAGACTTCGCCGGCGCCTTCGCGCTGCTCGCGGAGATGACACAGGACTTCGCCGACTCCCTGGACATCGAGGCGACCCTGGAGAGGGCCCTGGGGAAGATCGTCGCCCATCTCGACGGCGTGGTGGGCTCCCTCTGGCTGATCGACGAGGGGACGGAGGAGCTGGTGTGTCGGGCGTCGGTCGGCCCCCACCCGATCACCGGGACGCGCCTGCCGGTCACGCAGGGCGTGATCGGCCGTTGCGTGCGGGGGAACTGCTGCGAGACGGTGCTCGACGTCCAGGCGGACCCGCACTTCGCGCGCACGGTGGACGAGAAATCGGGCTTCGTCACGCGTTCGCTGCTCTGCGCTCCTCTCAGCTTTTCGGACCGGCCGCTGGGCGCCATCCAGATCGTCAACAAGCGCTCGGAGGACGCCTGCTTTTCGGAGTTGGACATCCATCCGCTCCAGGTGCTGGCGTCGTCCGCGGCACTGGCGATCGCGAATGCGCGGATGGCCGTATCTGCGGTCGAGCACGAGCGGGTGCGCCGCGAGCTGGAGCTCGCCGCCGAGATCCAGCGGAGTCTGCTCCCGGCGCCCCGGCCGAGACCGTTTCCAGTCCACGGGGTCAACATCCCGGCGCGGGTCGTCTCGGGCGACTTCTTCGACATCCTGCCCCTGGAGAGCGGGCGCATCGCGTTTTGCCTGGGCGACGTCTCGGGGAAGGGGATGAACGCCGCGCTGCTGATGGCGAAGACGGCGAGCCTGTACCGCTGCCTGGCCAAGTCGATCGATCGTCCCGGACCGTTGCTCTCGATGCTCAACGACGAGATCTTCGAGACCGCGACCCGGGGGATGTTCGTCACCATGGTGGCAGCCGTCTACGAGCCCGACACGGGACGGGTCTGCCTGGCGAACGCCGGCCACGAGCCGCCGCTTCGCCACACCCGTTCCGGGGAGTTCGAGGCGTTTCCCGCCGAGGCTCCTCCGCTGGGCATCCTGCCGGGGGGCGAGTTCCCCGAGGCCGAGGTGAAGCTCGGCGAGGACGCCCTGTATATCTTCTCCGACGGTCTCACCGAAGCCTACTCGGAGACGAGCGGGCCGCTCGGCGCCGAAGGGTTGCAGCGCCTGATCTCCCGTTTCAAGCGAATGCCGCTGGCGAGACGTGTCGAGGCCATCATCGCGGGGGTGAGGGACCTCGATCCCCGGGACGACCTGACGCTGCTCGTGGTCTGCGGCGACTGTGGTTGTGTCGATGGCCGGTGACGACTGCGTGCTCGCGCTCCGGGCCACGGCTCGAGTCGACCAGCTGCGCAAGATTCGCGAGCAGGTTCGAGAGGCGGTCCTGTCCTGCGGCTGCAGCGACGAGCTCGCCGCCGACATCGTGTTGGCGGTGGACGAGGCCTGCCAGAACGTGATTCGCCACGCGTACTGCGGCGATCCGGGCGGGGCGATCGAGCTGGAGATCCAGCGCTGCGGAGAGGACCTGGTGGTCTCGCTGCGGGACTTCGCGCCGGAGGTCGATCCGGCGGAGGTCAAGCCGCGCGACCTCGACGAGATCCGGCCGGGGGGGCTGGGGACCCACCTGATCCGCGAGATGATGGACTCCGCCGATTTCGTCCGGCCCGAGTCCGGCCGCGGAAACATGCTACGGATGGTGAAGCGAATTCGCTGAGGAAGTACTTTCCGGGCCGAGGGAGTCAGACAGCTGCGATGGCGCACAAAGTGATCGAAGAGCGGGGAAGCCTGATCGTCTCCTTCGAGGGAGACGTCGATCTCGAGTACTCCCCGACGGCCAGACGAGTGCTTCTCGACTCCGTGAACCGGAGGCGGGACGTCCTGGTGGACCTTTCGGCCGTCAGCTACATGGACAGCTCGGGCGTGGCGAACCTGGTCGAGGCGTTCCAGCTCTCCCGCCAGCGGGGGACGGGGTTCGCGCTCGTCTCGGTGAACCCCGCGGCCCTGCGCGTCCTCCAACTGGCGCGACTCGACAAGGTGTTCACGATCCACGCGACCCTCGAAGAAGGTCTCGATGGATAGCGCCGGTCCCGCGCGACCGGCGCTGCAACGCATCGCGGAGGACGCGGGAAGGAGGGTCTTCCGCGGCCTCGAGTTCTTCGGGTTCGGTGCGACCGTCACCTCCCAGGCGATCCGCTGGCTGCTGCTGGGCAGCCGTCTCCAGCAGCCGGTTCGACCCGCGTCGATCTTCGCGCAGATGATGGAGGTGGGCATCCAGGCCCTGCCCATCGTCTCGATGCTCTCGCTCACGATCGGCGTCATGCTCGCCATCCAGGGCATCGACGCACTGGCGCCCTTCGGGGCCCAGCACCAGGTGACGATCGGCGTCGCCTTGTCGGTCACGCGAGAGTTCTCGCCACTGATCACCGGAATCCTGGTCGCCGGGCGATCGGGGTCCGCGCTGGCGGCCCGCCTCGGCACCATGACGATCAGCAACGAGATCGACGCCCTCCGGGTGATGGGCATCAACCCGGTTCGCTTCCTCGTGGTTCCCCACCTGGTGGCGATGGTGGTGATGCTCCCGGCACTGGTGGTCTGGGCGGATTTCCTCTCGCTTTTCGGGGCGGGTCTCTACGTCACGGCGAGTCTCGGCATCAGCCCCGGGGCCTTCTTCGACCAGACCACCCTCTTCCTCGAGGCCGGTGACGTGCTGCACGGGCTGGCCAAGAGCGTGATCTTCGGTGTGCTGATCACCATCGTCGGAGTCGTCAACGGCGCTTCGGTCCGCGGCGGAGCCGAGGGAGTGGGCCGCGTGACCACGAACTCGGTGGTGCACGCCCTCACGGCCATCGTGTTGACGGACATGATCTTCGTCTTCGTGGCGACGCGCTGATATGCTGAGTGCCCAGATGACGAGCGACAGGGATCCCGTGATCGAGGTCGCCGACCTGGTCACGCACTACGGCTCGCGCCGAATCCTGAACGGCGTGAGCCTGACCGTGCAGCGGGGCGAGATCATGGTGATCATGGGCGGGAGCGGCTCCGGAAAGAGCACCCTGCTGCGCCAGCTTCTCGGTCTCGACCGCGCGACCTCCGGCTCCATCAGGATCCTCGGCCGGGAGCTCTCCGAGATGAGCGAGAGGGAGCTCTCCAGACTTCTGCAGGAATCTCGGCGTGGCCTTCCAGGGGGGAGCGCTGTTCAGCTCCATGAGCGTGGGCGAGAACATCATGCTGCCCCTTCGCGAGCACACGCAGCTCGACGAGCGGACCATGGAGATCATGGTCCGCCTCAAGCTCGAGGTGGTGAGCCTGGCCGGCTTCGAGAACCTGATGCCCTCGGAGCTCTCCGGAGGCATGATCAAGCGCGCCGCCTTCGCCCGCGCCATGATCATGGACCCGGCGCTGCTCTTCTGCGACGAGCCATCCGCGGGGCTCGACCCGGTGGTCTCCTCGGCGCTGGACGAGCTGATCCTCCGCCTGCGGGACGCGATCGGGATGACGATCGTCGTCGTCACCCACGACCTGGACAGCGCCTTCCGCATCGCCGACCGGATCGCGGTCCTGGACCGCGGTGAGATCCTGATCGTGGGCAGCGTGGCCGAGGTCCGCGAGAGCGACAACGACCGCGTCCAGGACCTGCTCAACCGGAGGTTCGAGGAGGAGGATCTCGACCCGGACGCGTATCTCGCGAGACTGACGGGTGGGCCACAGCCGTGACCGACACCTCTGGAGTATCCTGAAGCGATGAGAGACGATCAGCGAAACTACGCCGTCGTCGGCGCCTTCGTGATTGCGATTGGTGTCGGGCTGATCGCCTGGCTTGCGGTCCTGGCCGGCCGCACCGGGGCGACGGATGACTACCACACCCACTTCGGAAACGTGATGGGCCTGTCGAGCGGTACGCAGGTCCTCTACGAGGGGTTTCCGGTCGGGATGATCGAGGACATCCAGCCGGCGATGAAGGAAGGCCGGCAGGTCTTCCGTCTCGACTTCAGCGTACGGCGCGGCTGGCGGATCCCGGAGGACAGCCTGGCGACCATCACCGCTTCGGGTCTCCTCTCGGCGGTCGTGGTCAACCTGAGGGCCGGCGCCTCCGAGACCCTCCTCGATCCCGGAGACGAGATCCAGAGCGTCGAGTCGCCGGACCTGTTCGCGGCGATGTCTTCGGTAGCGGAGGAGGTGGGCCAGTTGATCGAGAGGGATCTCCGACCCATGCTCGCCAGCTTCGGCGAGGGCGCTCCCGAGATCATCGGCGATCTGGAGGTCTTCACGACGAAGCTCAACGAGACGCTCGCCCATCTCGACAGCTTCCTGAGCGGGGACAACGCCAGCCGGATCGAGAACATCCTGGAGAACCTCGAGTCCGGGTCGGCGAGCTTCGCGACCGTTTCGGGGGAGCTGGAGCAGACGCGACGGCGCATCGACCAGCTCCTCGAGTCGGTGAACACCCTGGTCGAGGACAACCGCAGACCGCTCGACCGGACGGTCGCCGACCTGCAGCAGTCGCTCGAGTCGGTATCCCGGCACATCGAGGCCATCGCCCACCACCTGGAGGTCACCACCCGCAACATGAACGAGTTCAGTCGGCAGATCCGAGAGAATCCGGGCGTGATCATTCGCGGTCGAGCGTCCGACGACGACGCGAGCTGATGCGCACCGGTTCGAGTCACGCCTGGCGTCGGCTGGCCGCCCTGCTCGCGGTCGCTGCGATGATGGTTCAGAGCGGATGCCTGGGGGGCTGCGGCCCGCCCGGACCACTTCTACCGCCTGGATGTTCCGGACGCGGCCACCCGGCTCGAGGCTCCGCTGCTGCGGGGTCGGCTGCTGGTGGACTCCATCCGGAGCGGTGCGATGAGCCTCGAGCGGTCGATGCTCTACCGGAAGGAGGACGATCCCTACCGGGTCAGGCGCGAGGGCTACGACAAGTGGGCCGACCCGCCGACGCTGATGATCCAGCGCGCAGTGGTCGAGTTCCTCCGCTCGGCGAACCTGGCCGAGGCCGTGATCACTCCGGAGATGCGCCTCGACGCGGACTTCCGCCTGGCAGGGCGGGTCGATCGCTTCGAACGCGTGCTCGGCGAGAATCCCCCCCGCGCCAGCGTCGAGATCGAGTTCGATCTGGTGCGGCTCGGCGACCGCGAACTCCTCTTGCTCGAGACTTACCAGGAGGAGGAGGAGATCGCGGAAGACGACTTCGGCGGCTCGGCGGAGGCCTTCAGCCGGGCGCTGCAGCGGATTCTCGAGCGGCTGGCGCTCGATCTCCAGCAGCCCTGAAGACGAGGGCCGCCTAGATCCTCACGCGGACGGGACGGGCCTGCCAGATCTCTTCGGCGTACTCGCGGATGGCGCGGTCGCTGGAGAACTTCCCGGTGTTCGCCGTGTTCAGGATCGACATGCGCGCCCAGCGGCGCTCGTCGCGGTAGGCCTGGCTGACCCGCTCCTGGCAGTCGAGGTAGGACCTGTAGTCCGCCAGCACCATGAACGGGTCGCCCTGGTGGAGCAGGCGGTCCAGCAGGGGCTGGAACAGCCCCGGGGCGTCGGGGGAGAAGAGGCCGCCCCCGATCTGGTCGAGCGCGGTTCGTAGCTCCGGCTCGCGGTGATAGCAGTCCCAGGGATCGTATCCGGAAGCCTTGCGCGCTTCGACCTCGGTTGCCGTCAACCCGAACAGGAAGAAGTTCTCTTCGCCGACCTCCTGCCGGATCTCGACGTTGGCCCCGTCCAGCGTCCCGATGGTGAGCGCGCCGTTCAGGGCGAACTTCATGTTGCCGGTTCCGGAGGCCTCCATTCCGGCGGTGGAGATCTGCTCGGAGAGATCCGCCGCCGGAATGATGGACTCGGCCAGCGAGACGCCGTAGTCGGCGAGGAACACCACCGCGAGACGCCCCGCCACGGCGGGATCGGCATCGATACGCTCCGCCACGGCGTTGGCGAGCTTGATGGTCAGCTTGGCCTGCTGATACCCGGGTGCCGCCTTCCCCGCCAGGAGCACCGTCCGCGGGACGGAGCCGGGCTCCGTTCCCGCCTTGATGCGGTTGTAGAGGGTGATGGCGTGCAGGATGTTCAGCAGCTGGCGCTTGTACTCGTGGAAGCGCTTCACCTGGCAGGAGAGCAGCGTCTCGGGATCGAGGATCACGCCCTGGGTTCGCCTCACGTGGGCGGCCAGGCGATCCTTGTTCAGCCTCTTCACCTCGCGCCAGCGCGCCTGGAACTCCGGGTCGTCGGCCATCGGGGCGAGCCGGCGAAGCTGGGCGAGATCGGTCACCCATTCCTCTCCGATGGCCTCGCTGATCAGCGAGGCCAGCCGGGTGTTCGCCTTCTTGAGCCAGCGGCGCGGCGTGATCCCGTTGGTCTTGTTGTTGAACCGGTCGGGGTAGAGCTCGTGGAAGCTGCGCAGAACCCTCTTCTCGAGAATCTCCGTGTGGAGCGCGGACACGCCGTTGACCGAGTGGCTGCCGACGACGCCGAGATGCGCCATCCGCACCTTCTGCTCGTCGCCCTCCTCGATCAGTGAGACCTCCGCCATCCGGCTCGAGGTCTCCGGGATACCGCCGGGCCACCTCGTCGAGGAGCCTCGCGTTGATCTCGTAGATGATCTCCAGGTGCCGCGGCAGCAGCCTCTCCAAGAGGGAGATGGGCCACTTCTCCATGGCCTCCGGCATCACGCTGTGGTTCGTGTACGCGAAGGTGCGGGTGGTGATCCCCCAGGCCTGGTCCCAGCCCAGTCCTTCCAGGTCCATGAGTCGGCGCATCAGCTCCGGAATCGCCAGCACGGGGTGGGTGTCGTTGAGCTGGATGGCAGCGCGCTCGGGCAGGAGCTCCCAGTCGTCGTGCTGCAGACGGAAGCGGGCCAGGATGTCCTGCAGCGACGCGGAGACCAGCAGGTACTCCTGCTTGAGGCGGAGTTCCTTCCCTTGCGAGGAGTCGTCCTTGGGATACAGGACCTTGGTGATGTTCTCCGCGCGCAGCTTGTCCTCGCAGGCTCGCAGGTAGTCGCCGTGGAAGAAGTAGTCGAGATCGAACTCGCAGGTGGACCTGGCGGTGAACAGACGCAGGGTGTTCACGGTGTGGTTGCCGTAGCCCGGCACCGGCATGTCGTAGGGCATCGCCAGGACGTCGTTCGTGTCGACCCACCGGTGGCGGCGTTCACCGGACTCGTCCGAGTAGGCCTCGACCCTCCCGTAGAACTGGATCCGGAAGCTGTGCTCCGGCCATGCGATCTCCCAGGGATTCCCCAGTCGGAGCCAGTCGTACGGCTCTTCGACCTGATGCCCATCGCGGATGCACTGGCGGAAGGTTCCATAGTCGTAGCGGATGCCGTATCCGTAGGCCGGCAGCTCGAGGGTGGCCATGGAGTCGAGGAAGCAGGCCGCCAGGCGGCCCAGCCCGCCGCCCCCCAGCCCCGCCTCCTCCTCCAGGTCGCGGATCTCCTCCAGGTCGTAACCCAGCTGGAGCAGCGCCTGCTCGCACTCGTCGTGGAGCTGGAGGTTGAGCAGGCTGTTGCCGAGTGAGCGTCCGATCAGGAACTCGAGCGACAGGTAGTAGACGCGCTTGAGCCCGGGGTCGCCGTAGTAGGCGCGCCGCGTCGCGATCCAGCGTTCGATCAGCCGGTCGCGCACCACCCGCGCCAGCGCGGCGTACAGGTCCGCCCCGGTCGCATGACCCGGGACCTTGACCTGGGTGAACGCCACGTGGTCCAGGAACGAGCGCTGGAGCGAGTTCACATCCAGGCCCAGACGTTCCTGCCGCGTCGTGAGCGCGGTCGTGATCGCCTCGGAAAGGCTCATGCCCGAGCGTCCCTGGGGTTGCGCATCGTCGACACCAGAGGGTTGATCGGCGACCGCCGGGATCGAGTTGAGGCGCAGCTCGGCGACCAAGGCCGCGCGCCGCGGCTCCTCTATCCGCAGGGCCGCCGTCTCCGGGGGACGATCACCCCGAGCCGCTGCAGCGGTTGGGCAGACGGGGTGCTAGACGTTGAAGCGGAAGTTGACGACGTCGCCGTCCTGGATGACGTACTCCTTGCCTTCGAGCCGCAGCTTTCCGGCCTCCCGGCAGGCGGCCTCGCTGCCCAGCTCGACCAGTTCCTTCCAGTGCACGACCTCGGCGCGGATGAAGCCGCGCTCCATGTCGGAGTGGACCTTTCCGGCCGCGCGGGGCGCCGGCGTGCCGCGCGGCACCGGCCAGGCGCGGCACTCGTCGGCGTTGGCGGTCAGCATCGAGATCAGGTCGAGGAGCTGGTAGGCGCCGCGAATGAAGCGGTTCTTCGCCGGCTCGCCCAGGCCCAGCGACGACACGAACTCCTGCTGCTCTGCCTCCGGCATCTGGGCGATGTCCATCTCGACCTGCGCGGAGAGCGGGACCACCCCGAGCCCTCGCTGCGTCGCCGCCTGCGCGACGTCAGCGGGAATCTCCTTTCCCACGGCGTCCTCGGGCACGTTCAGTACCAGCAGCAGCGGCTTCTGGGTGAGGAAGGCGTAGCCCGAGATCATCTTGCGCTCTTCGTCACCGAGGTCGAGCGTGCGCAGGGTCTGCTCCTGCTCGAGCGCGGCCTGCACCCTGCGAAGCAGCTCGAGCTCCCGCGGGTTGCTGCGGTCCTTCTCCAGGCGCGCCACCCGGGACTCCGCGACCTCGAGGTCGGCGAGGATCGTCTCGGTCTCGAGATCGGCGATCTCCCGCGCCGGGTCCGGCGGGGCGCCGCTGGCATCGGGGAAGGCGCGAACCACCTGACAGAGTGCGTCGACTTTGCGCATGGCGTTGAGCGCCCCGCGGTCGAGCCCGTCGCCCTCGCCGCCGAGGTCGGTGAACGCGATCTCGGCGTAGACGGTCTTCTTCGGCTGGAGGATCCCGGCCACGGCGTCCACCCGCGGGTCGGGGACCTTGACCACGCCGAGGTTCGCCTTGTCCCGCCGCGCGCCGTAGCCGGTCTCGACCGGGAGACCGGTGAGAGCGCCGAAGACGGTGCTCCTGCCGCTTCCCTGGAATCCGACCAGTCCAATCTTCATGGTGAGCCGGGAGACATCATATCAACGTCAGGTCGGCAGGGGTGGGATGAAAACACCACGGTTTCGTTGCCCCCTGCTCCCGGCTGGCTGAGCCATATTCTTGGGTAGGAGCCCAGCACACACGGGGGAAGGACCATGTCCGAGGAACGTCGAGAGCCCGATCTATCCAGGCGCCGCTTTCTGATCTGCGGCACCGCGGCCACACTCGGTCTCGGTGTCCCGGGCCTGGCCGGTTCCGGCTGGGCTGAGCCGTCTCCCCAGGGATTCGCCGGCTTCGACGTCTGGGCCGGACGGGCCTGGAGATCTCGGACATCTCCTTTGGCAGCAGCCAGACCTCCGACCCGGACCTGGTGCGCTACGCCCTGGAGCGGGGCGTCAACTACTTCGACACCGCCGAGGGCTACCAGGACGGCCGCTCCGAGGAGGCGATCGGAGAGGCGCTGCAGGGCCAGCGCGAGCGCGTGATCCTGGCGTCGAAGGTGAAGGCGGGGAGCCGCACGCCGCGCGACGAGATCATGAAGCGGCTCGAAGAGAGCCTCGGGCGCCTTCGCACCGATCGCATCGACGTCTACTTCAATCACGCGGTGAACGACCTGGACAGGCTCCAGAACGGCGAGTGGCTCGAGTTCGCCGAGCGGGCCAGGCAGCAGGGGAAGATCCGCTTCACCGGGATCTCGGGCCACGGCGGACGGCTGGTCGAGTGCCTGGACCACGCCGTCGACAACGATCTCTTCGACGTGATCCTGTGCGGCTACAACTTCGGCCAGGATCCCGCCTTCCTCCAGCGCTTCACCAGCCGTCTCGACTGGGTCGCCGTGCAGCCCGATCTCCCCCGCGTGCTCCAGAAGGCGCACGCGAAGGGGGTCGGCGTGATCGCCATGAAGACACTGCGCGGCGCGCGTCTCAACGACATGCGGCCCTACGAGCAGGAGGGCGCCAGCTTCGCGCAGTCGGCCTTCCGCTGGGTGCTCTCGAATCCCAGCGTGGATGCACTGGTCATCTCGATGACCAGCCGCGAGAAGATCGACGAGTTCGTCGCGGCGTCGGGGGCGGGAGAGCCGCGCGCCGCGGAGCTGGATCTCCTCGACGGCTACCTGCGCTCGAGCCGGGACGGCTACTGCAACCACGGCTGCAGCGCCTGCGAGGCGAGCTGTCCGCACGGGGTTGCCATCTCGGAGGTCCTTCGCACCCGGATGTACGCCACGGACTACGGCAACCACGACTACGCGCGCCGGGAATACGCGGGGCTCGCGGTGGATGCCGCGGCTTGTGCCTCCTGCCAGCACCGCTTCTGTCTGGGGCGCTGTCCTCAGGGACTCGAGATCCCGCGCCTGACCCTCTCGGCGCACCAACTCCTGGGAAGGGCGCGGTCCTAGAAAGGCCTTTTCCAGCGCGTTGCCGCGCTTCGGCTCCGGCTGGCTTCGGCGCCCGAGTGTCGTCAGAATGTGCGGATGGCGAACGTCGAGACCCATCTGGAGGAGGCGCTCGGGACGGCGCGCGCGTGGATTCGCGAGGCGAGCAGTGTCGTGGCCCTCACCGGCGCGGGAATCTCCACCGAGTCGGGCATCCCCGACTTCCGCGGGCCCCAGGGCGTCTGGACCAAGAATCCCGAAGCCGAGAAGATGGCCACGCTGCAGCACTACATGGCCGATCCCGAGGTGCGGCTGCGGGCCTGGCAGAACCGGCTCCAGTGGATCGACCGGAAGGCGAAGCCCAACGCCGGCCACAGGGCGCTGGCCCAGCTGGAAGAGCTGGGCAAGCTGGACACGATCATCACGCAGAACGTGGACGGCCTGCACCAGGACGCGGGCAGCTCGCCCGGGATCGTGGTCGAGATCCACGGGACCCTGCGCGAGGTGATGTGCATGCGCTGCGGGGAGCGCGCGCCCATGGAGCGCGCGCTCGAGCGCGTCCGAGTTGGAGAGGAGGATCCGCCGTGCCGGAGCTGCGGAGGGATCCTCAAGTCCGCGACGATCTCGTTCGGCCAGAACCTGGTGGACGAAGATCTGGTGCGCGCCCAGGAGGCGGCGGAGGGCTGTGACCTGATGCTCGCGATCGGCTCCTCGCTCTCGGTGTACCCGATCGCGGGCGTGGTACCCGTCGCAAAACGCGCCGGCGCGCGGGTGGTGATCCTGAACGCCGAGGAGACCGCGATGGACGAGATCGCCGACCTGGTGATCCGGGGTGCCATCGGGGAGTTGCTGCCGAGGATGACCGCCCCGGATTGACGCAGAACGACTACATCGAGAGGCTGAGCGGGTTCTTCGAGAGGCTCGGGAGCTGGTCCCACGATCATCGCTGGATCGTGCTCGGGGTCTGCCTGCTGATCGTGGGGGGCGGCTTCCTGCTCGCCTCCGCGACCCGTTACGACAACAGCTTCGAAGCCTATTTCCAGCGGGGCGATCCCTCCTACCAGGCCTACCTCGAGTACCGCGAGGACTTCGGCTCCGACGAGGTCTCCTACATCATGTACGAGGCCCCGGACCATCCCCACGGCCCCTGGAATCTCGAGGTGATGCGCAAGATCGGGCAGCTCACCGAGGTCCTGGAGGAGGAGGTTCCCTTCGTCCAGGAGGTGACCAGCCTGGTCAACCTCGAGTTCCTGGAAGGGGTTCCCGACGGCATCGAGATCTACGACCTGCTGGAGGAGTTTCCCGAGAGCCAGGAGGCGTTGCTCGAGGCGCGAGACAAGGTGCTGGCCAAGCCCCTCTACGTGGGAGCGATGGCCACCGCCGACGGCCGCTACGCCGCGGTCATCCTGGAGATGGACCGGTCCAGCATCGATCCGCTGGAGGAGATCCGGCTCGATCCGGAGGGCGGAGACGGCCTGCCGAATCTCTACCCCCAGGCGAGCCACACCAGGATCGAGGAGATCCTGGCGCGCCCCGAGTACCAGGGGATCGTGTTCCACCACACCGGCGACGTGCCCTTCAACGCGGTCCTGAACGAGATCTCCTCGAGCGAGGGCTGGAGCCTGGCCGTGATCTGCCTGGCCGTGATCGCCGCTCTGTTGTTCGTCTTCTTCCGCAGCTTCATCGGCGTGATCGGACCGCTGAGCGTCGTCGCGCTCAGCATCCTGATCTCGGTCGCGTGGATGGGAGCGGTGGGTTGGACCCTGGACCTCATGTTCGGGATGCTGCCGACGCTGCTGATCGCCGTCGGGGTGGCTACCTCCGTCCACATCATCTCCGAGTTTCGCGCCTACCACGCGAGCCTGGGCGACCGGCGGGCAGCCGTGCGCAGGACCATGTACCTGATCGGGACGCCCTGCCTGCTCACCAGCCTCACCACGGCAGCCGGCTTCCTGGCCATGTCGGTCGCGCCGATCAAGAGCGTGGCCCACTTCGCGGTCTACGGCGCCGTGGGTGTGCTCGCGGCCTTCCTGTTCACCGTCACCCTGCTGATCGCTCTCCTCTCCTTCGGGCGCAGGACGCTCCGGCGCGAAATCACCGAGAGGGAGATGCTCCGGGCCAAGGGAGGACGGCACATCAACCAGCTCCTGGCCGCCGCCGCCCGCCTGAACGTCCGCTTCCGAAGACCCATCCTGGTCTTCTTCGGGGCCGTGATCGTCGCCTCGGGCGTGGGCATGGCCCAGCTCCGGGTCGATTCGAACTTCCTGAACGACCTGTCCGAGGAAGTTCCGGTCCGCGACACCACCCGCTTCGTCGACGACGTGATGGGGGGGACGAACAGCTTCACCTATCTCTTCGACACCGGCGTCGAGGACGGGGTGAAGGAGCCCGCCGTCCTGCGCGAGATCGAGAGGCTCCAGCAGGCGGCCGACGAGCAGACCCATCTGGTCAAGAAGACCTACTCGATCGTGGACGTGCTGAAGGACATCAGCCAGTCCTTCCACGGCGGCGACCCCGCCTACCACGTACTGCCCGATTCCCGGCAGCTGGCCGCCCAGTATCTGCTGCTCTACGAGATGTCGGGTGGAGAGGAGGTGGAGGAGTACGTCTCCAGCGACTACTCCCGGGCCAGTCTGGAGCTTCGCTGCAAGTGGACCGACTCCAGTCTGCTGGAGAAGATGGAGCAGGACCTGGGCGCGTACCTGGAAGCCGAGCCGCTGGAGTCCTCGACGGTCAGCTACACCGGCATCGGTGCCCTCTGGCTCTCCATGATGGACTACATCACCGAGAGCCAGATCCGCGGATTCCTGCTCGCCTTCACCGCGATCGCCGTCATGATGTGCCTGCTGTTCAGGTCCGTCCGGATCGGGTTCCTCTCCATGCTTCCCAACCTGACGCCGGTGATGGTCGGCCTGGGGATCATGGGGTGGCTGGATCTGCCCCTCGACTACCAGCGGCTGCTGATGGCTCCCGTGGCGATCGGCATCTCGGTGGACTTCACGATCCATCTCGTCACTCGATACCGTCACGAGTTCTTCGATCGGGGAGACTACGAGAGCGCACTCCAGGCTTCGATGGCGGACGTGGGACGCGCGCTGCTGATCACGGCGCTGGTGCTGGTGACGGGCTTTCTGGTATTCACCACGTCGATTCTGGACACCCAGGTGAGCTTCGGGTACCTGCTCGCCGCGATGATCGCCACGGCGCTGCTCGCCAACTTCTTCCTGATGCCGGCCCTGGTGATGACCTTCGAGCCGTTCGGGCGCGCGAGCCGCCTGGAGCCAACGAACTCAGGATGCTAGACGTTCGCGCTGGGGCGCTGGCCGAACTCCGCCGCCCAGCGGGCCAGGTTGCGGCAGGCGGGATCGATCTCGACCTCTCCGAAGCGCGCGAACCCGAATGCTGCGAACAGCGTGCAGTCCGCGATGGTGGGACGGTCCCCCGCCAGGAAGGGCCGGTCGCCGAGTTCGGCGTCGAGGATCTCGAGTCCTTTGGGCAGCTGGCGGCGGCCGGCCTCGGCGATCTCCGGCACGGGCGGCAGTCCCAGGGGCGAGCGCGTCGCGTGGATGATCCGGGCCACCGGAAGCAGTACACCGAGGTCCGCGATCCGCTCCAGCCTGCGCACCCGGGCCCGCTCGAAGGGGTCGGTGCCGATCATGGGCGGGTCGGGGTGGAGCTCTTCGAGGAGCTCGATGATGGCGAGCGACTCGGTCAGGTGGCTGCCGTCGTCGAGCTCGAGGACGGGAAGGCTGCCGAAGGGATTGCGAGCCAGGTGCTCGGGCGACCTCTGCTCGCCCTTCACCAGGTTGACCAGCACCTGCTCGATCTCGATACCCTTCTCCCCCAGGTAGATGCGGACCTTGGTGGGGTTGGGTGCGATCGGAAAGTAGTAGAGCTTCACGTTCGCCCTAGATGCCCGACCCCGAGCCCTCAGTCGAGCTGCGGCGCGCGCGGCCCGCGGCCTTCGCCCGGGAGCGCCCGGCCTCCTTCCGACTGGGCGGGTTGGGACCCTCCACCGCGCGCTCGACGCTGCGAAGCACGCCCAGCACCTCGCGGCGCGCCTGGGCGGTGAGTCTCTTCCAGGCGCGGTCACCGTCCGCCTCGAGCCTTCCGAGCAGGTGACTGGCATCGCGAAGCGCGCGGGTGGTCTGGCGGCGGTAGCGCCAGTCGGACTTCTCGATGTTTCGTTCCAGGGCGTTCAGCTGCCGGCGCACACCCTTCGAGAACTCCCCGAGTGTGGCCGGAAGCTCCTGCTGGAGCCGGGACACCGGACCGCTTCGTTTCCGCGGCGTCGTCTTCTTCTTCGCGGTCGCCTTGCGCGCGGCCTTCTTGGGCGCGGCTTTGCTTCCGCCGGCCTTCCCGCGCGTGGTCTTCTTCGCTGCGCTCTTGCGCGCCTTCCCGGTGGCCTTCTTCGCCGCTGCCATCGAAGCCCCTCCTGTCGGTCCGTTCCCTGCCCCCTGCGGCATTCCCGATCAGGATACCGCACGGGTGATCTCAGGGCGTGGAGGCCGGCCAGCGATAGCGGAGCGAGACGGTCACCAGATCCGATTCGTAGTCCGAGCCGAACCGGAGCGACTCGTAGTGGTCATACCGCAACGAGAGCTTGACGTCGGGGGTGAGCTCCCACTTGAGTTCCGGCGCGAGTCGGAAGGTATTGCCGTCCGTGCCGTCCGAGTGGACTCTCCCCACCTCTCCGATCAGCAGCAGGTCCGCGCGGTCCGCGATCCGCTTCTTGAGGCGAATCCCCACCCCGTAGCTGAGCAGGTCCTCGGGAGAGTAGTAGGACGGCGTCTGCTCGCTGAAGTCACCCGCCGTGGCGAGAGCCAGGACATCCACAGCGATGGGTTGCCGGAGCAGCGAGTAGCCGAGGACCGTGCGCACGGTCCAGAAGTACGGGTCGTCCGAGAAGCGCCCTGCCTCCAGTCTGGTCCAGGAAGTGAACCGCTCGCCCATGTAGGAGTGCACGAGAAAGAGAGTGGAGCGCTCGATCCCCTCGAGCGCGGTCTCGATCGAGCGCATCTCGGGAAGGGCGTCCTCGTGGCGCAGGTCGAGCTGCAGCAGGTGCCGGTAGCTCGGCCAGAAGGAGACCCACGCGCGCAGGCGCGGAGAGAAGCCTCCGCTGGTATAGGTGACGCCACCGATCTCCCCACCGAACTCGTAGCGTCGGTCGGGCCGCTCGGTCAGGCCGGCCCGGAACCCGAAGCCCGTCGAGCTCTCCGAGTCGCGGATCACCTCCCCAGTGACGGAGTCGAATCCGCGGATCACGTCGCCGTCCACCTGAGGAGCGTCGAGGCGGAGCCACACACCGCGGCCAGGCCGCGGCGAGAAGTGGAACTCGGCCTCCGTGTTCCAGAGTGTGAAGTTCTCGGAATCGCTGAACCAGAGCAGCCTTGGCTCGAGGGAAGGAGCGCGCAGCCGGCTCAGCGCCTGCAGCTGCTTGGCCGCCTCCTCGTGGCCCGGCGCTTCGGCCAGGATCTGTCGGAGATCGCGGTCGGCGCCCCGGTGGTTTCCGGTCCAGAGGTGCACGTTCGCCATGCCGAGGCGCGTTCGCATGTCAGCCGGGTCTTCCTCGATGAGCGATGCGAACAGCCGATGGGCCTCGTCGTACTGACCCCTCCAGCTGGTCACCTCGGCGAGCTCGGTGCGCAGCTGACGGTCATCGGGCCGGTCCTGGAGAAGGCGCCGGAACAGTGCCTGGGACTCGGGGTAGTCGGCCGACCAGCCCGCGAAGCGCGCCAGTGTGAGCGTTGCGTCGTCGTCGTCCGGGCGCTTCTGCAGGTGCGCGTGCAGGAGACGCTTCGCCTTGGCGTAGTGCCCCGCGAAGCCGAGCCTCCTGGCCAGCTCCAAGGGCTCGTCCCGCTCTGCGCGCAGCGAGGAGAGCTCCTTCCGCGCCCCCGCGTGGTCGGGGTTCGCGGCGAGCACCGCCTCGAGCTCGCGCTCCGCGTCGTCGAGGTCGCCCTCGGCGACCCATGCAGCAGCGCGAACCGTGCGCAGGTCGGGATGGTCCGGATGCCGGTCGAGCCCGGACGCCAACCATTGCTCCACCAGCGCATCGCTCTCGGCGGCGCGCATCACTGCCACGGCCTCGGCGATGACGGCCGGATCCTCCTCGAAGGAGGGGAGCGCCATCTCGTAGTGGTCGACGGCCCGGTGCGGGTCGCCGAGGTAGTAGTGGGCTCGGCCCAGCGAGAGCCGGATCTCCGCGTTGCTGGGGTCCCGGGCGAGCACCCACTCGAACTCCTGGATCGCATCGAGCTCCCGGCCCGCCCAGAGGAGCACCAGGCCGTGCTCCCGGTGCAGCGCGGGGTCGTCGGGCCGCTGCTCGAGCAAGCTCCGATAGAGCGTCAGTGATTCCTCGTAGTCGCCGCTCCAGGAGAGCTCGCGCGCCCGCTGCACAGGGTCGGGCTGTACTTCGTCCGCCGCTGCGAAGCCGGCGACGGCGAGCATCAAGGCCAACGCCAGCGCGAACCCGGTCCTGCCAGCCGGGGCGAAGACGGGGTAGGGTCTGCCCGAGCGGAGCCGCTCCAAGCCTGCGCCGATGAGGTCGATCCTGATGGGAATCCCGTCCATGTTCCCTTCTCGCCGCAGCGGGGCCGGAGTGGGAGTTCAACGCCGGATCGGAAGGAATGCGGGGGGTCTTGAGGGGCCCTTCGGGTGTTCGGCAGCGGGGTGGAACAGCCTCGCCTGTTCGGCATGTCGAGTGGCCGCGCTTGCGCTGTGCCTCTGGCTCGCCGCCTGGGCCGGCTCCAGCAGCGGGGCCGAGGCCCCGGCCGCGCCGATCGGCGACGGGTCGAGGATTCTCGTCGGCGTGGGCGACCGGCTCCACATCCACCAGGACGGCCGGCGCATCTCGGTTCGCGACGAGGCCGCGCGCCTTGGTCTGGGGACCGACCTGATCCAGCTCTGGCTTCCACGCGGCTGGGAGGATTCGTGGATCGATCCGAAGGATCTGTCCCAGCTGGCCGCTTCCGGCTCGACACCCGTCGTCGTTCACTGGTTCTTTGGCGACGCGATCAGCCGCGAGCGCGTCAGGGCAGAGCTCCACGAGTGGCACCGGAGCCTGGGCCGCATGGCCCGGCGCATCGCCATCGAGAGCCCGGTCCTGGTGCTACTGGAGCCGGAGTTCAACAACGCCCCTCCAGCGGGCGAGACCGCGGTGACCGACTGGGCGGGCTTTGCGACGGAGCTGCGCGAAGCGGTGCGCATCGTGCGCAGCGTCGCGCCGAACGCCCGGGTCGGTGTCTGCGCAGGAGACTTCTCACCGACCAGGAATCTCGAGAGGGTGCTCGGTCCCATCGCCGGCGAGCTCGACTTCCTCGCCTTTCAGGAGATGCGGGCCAAGACCCGCCGCCACGACGAGGCGGGCGACTACCTGGACGTGGGAGCCGCGGCGGTCTCCTTCGCGTCCTACCTCCAGCGGGCCTTCGGACGGCCGCTGCTGCTCGGCTACGTGGCGGTGTCGTCCTGGGATGGCTGGGAGGACTCCCAGGCCCGCGCTCTCGACTCGCTCGCACGGCGCCGCGAGGAGCTCCTCCGCCAGGGTGTGTTCGGCGTGATTTACTTCCAGCTCCGCGACGACCCGCAGCACGAGGGATACTTTGGACCCGCGGAGAGCCACTTCGGACTCAGCAGCGCCGAGGGTGTCGCGAAGCCCGCGCTCGAAGCGTTCCGCGCCCTCAGTCCGCCGCCTTCGCGGGAGCCGTGACCACTGCGCGCCGTTTCGCGAGCGCCCAGCCCTCACTCACCGGAACCACCTCGACGCCGGTCTCGTCGATCAGCTCGAGCGCCCGGCGAAAGCGTTCGATCGGATACTCGAGCTCGTTCCCGGCGGTCTCGGTCAGGTGGTGGAACATCAGGATCGCCCACTCACCGTTCTCGCGGGCGCGCTGCGCGACCTCTCCCAGCTCCTCGGCGGACGTCGTGTCGAGAACGTTCACGGCGCGCAGCAGGTGCGGGTCCGCAGGGGGCAGCGTCTCCGGCCCGGCGCCCGCGATGCGAGCCGTCGTGAAGTGCTTGCGCACCAGCGGCCGAACCACCTCGGGCTCCTGCTTGCTGAGGGGGTAGGCGAGGTGCGCCGCACCCCCCCCGAAGCCCTGCTCGCGGAGGTAGCGTTGCACACCCAGGATCGTCGCTTCGAGATCGGCTGCGGCGAACTCGGTGAACGGGACCGCGTGGTGTGCCGCCACATCCCACCGGTAGCGATCGCGCAGCTCGCGGATCTGGGCGAGGCTCATGTAGCCGGTCTGCCCGATCTGGTCCGGCATCACGTAGGCGGTGCCCCGAAAGCCGAAGCGCTCCATCTCCGGTGCCGCGATCTCCGAGTGGCTGAGCGTCCCGTCATCGAAGGTGAACGAGACGGCCCCTCGAGCGGCCTGCTCCACCGCGGAGAGGCCCGCCCACTCCACGCGGACCGGACCCTTCCCGGCGTCGGCGAAGAAGAGGCCGACCGCGTCGATGGCGGCGCGGTCGGGCTTTCCCACCACCCGCGCCGTGGCAAGGCTGAGTGTGATCGGCGTCCAGGTGCCGTCCTGGAGGGCGCCGAAATGCTGGTCTGCGAAGAGCGGAAGCGTGAACGCGAAGTAGCTGGAGTGGAAGCCATCCGAGCTGAGTCGAAGCTCGATCCCGCCGATCTGTGAGAGGTCGTCCACCCGGAGCCGGGTCTTCAAGAACTTCCCCGTCAGATCGAGCGGCGGATCGTAGGCGCGCGGGTTGGAGAGAAAGCCGGGGCTTCCGCTCCCCCGGGTCGCGCAGCGGATCCAATGGAAGGACGCGGAGCTCTCGCGTTGGCAGCTCGCAGCACCCCAGCGCTCCTCGGGAGCGTTGGCTCCGCTCATGCTCGCGAGCACGGTCTCCGTCGCCGGGCCGGATGCGCCTCCGTCGGAGGAGAAGGAGCACGCGATCGAAACGGCGAGGAGAGCCCCCGTCCAGACGCGCCACCAGCGGATCCTGTCGTGTTTCATCGCCCGCTCCGAGCTCTTGGGTCCGGTGCTTTTATCGACGGGACGCGCGGGCCGCCTTACCACCGTGCATCCCGGAAGCGCGGAGAACGCGCGCAGCTCCCGGCCAGGGCGGTGGAGCGGGTCAGGCCTCCGCGGCTTCGCGCGGCTGCGGCGGTCTGTGGGCGGCCACCTGCGCGTGAAGCTGCGCCTGGCAGTCGGCGCAGATGCCGTGGGTGAAGGCGGCCTCGGAGTGGGCCTCGAGATACGCCTCGAGCTGGTTCCAGTAGCCGCGATCGTCGCGGATCTTCTTGCAGTGGGAGCAGATCGGCAGCAGGCCACCCAGCGACTTGATCTCGGAGACGAGCCAGACCACCTGGAGAAAGACGAGCGCGCTCAGCAGGATCCCGAGTCCGGCGAGGATGCCCGTCACCCAGAGCGCGCGCTGCTCGTTGGCGCGGGCTCGAAGCGATGCGCCCTCGGTCGAGGAAGACACCGCGACCAGAAGCCTGCCCAGCGCCTGCTGGAGCGATTCCTCGTCACCCTCGATGCTGGAGGCCAGCGCACGCGCGTCGGTCTTTCGCCCCCTCTCCAGCAGTGAGAACGCGTCGCGAACGTCGTCGGCGTAGGCATTGTGTCCGGCGTCGATGTGCTTGAGAAGCGCGAGGATCGCTGCGGCCTCGTGGCGGGTCCGCTCGTCGGCCTCCCCGCCGGGGGCCCGCTCGGCGATTCCCCGACCCTCCTGAAGGGTGCTCCAGATAATGGCGGCCCGGTCCTCGAAGTCCTGCTTCGCGGCGTCGTAGCCCGCCCGGGCCTGGGGTGAGCCCTCCCGGTCGCGAGCGAAGCGCAGCGCGCGCTCGAAGCGGATCGACTGCTCCAGGTGCGCTGCGGTGATCTCCGTGACCACCTTGAGCAACGGGACGTCGTGGCCGGCCACCCGGTGCAGCTCGTCGTCAGCCCGCAGCAGCGTGAAGAGCGCGAATCCCGAGCCCGCCACCGAGAACACCAGCACGGTGGAAAGAAGCACCAGGATCCGGGTGCGGGTCGCCATCTATCGCCTCACCCCGCCTCGCCCCGAAAGGGCATTGGCGCGAAGAGTCAGAAATTAGACGCGACGCGTCAAATGTCAAGAATGGGGGGATTTGGAACCACTGTTAATGCAGGAACAGCCGCTAGATCGAGCCTCGCGCGAGGCACGCACCAGCCCCTTCTGTCGTATGCTTCCCTTCGATCGCTCCCGACCAGTGCGAGGTCCCCGTATGCATCGGCTCCCGGAGCCCAGAGTCTCCAGACGGACTTTTCTCCGCGCCTCGACCGCCGCGGCCGCTGCACTGCTTCTGCCGACCGGCAGGCTGGGCGCCGACGAGGGCTTCGCGCTTCCCGTCGCGACGCGCGCCGCGCTCGACGAGAGTCCGCTGGTCTACCTCTCGCCGCTGCGAAGCGACGGTGCCGAGAGCACCTGCCACGGCGAGGTCTGGTTCGTTCTCGATGCTGACGAGCTGCTGGTCGTGACGGCGGCCGATCGCTGGAAGGCTCTCGCGGTGGGCCGCGGACTGGATCGCGCGCGCATCTGGGTGGGGGACTTCGGCCGCTGGAAGAAGTCCGGCGGGCAATTCAAGACGGGGCCGAGTTTCCTGGCGAAGGCCCGCTTCGATGCGGACGCCTCGGTGGCCGAGCGCGCGCTCGCGGCCTTCGGAGAGAAGTACCCGGACGAGTGGGGCAAGTGGGAGCCCCGTTTCCGGAAGGGGCTCGCTGACGGCAGCCGCGTGCTGATCCGCTACCGACCCGCGGGCTCGCAGCACGGCGGATGAGCGCCGATCGGGGAGAGAACGCGCGCGACGGCGCCGCGGTGTGGATCCAGCCTCCGCTCCTCTTCGCGGGCGGGGTTCTCCTGGGTGCCGCGCTCCAGCAGTGGGCGTGGGCGCTCGAGTTCGCCCCGGAGAGCGGCCTGCGGAGGGCACTGGGAGTGGCGGTGATCTGCGGCGGCGTGGCGATCCTGTTGAGTACCTTCGCCGTCTTTCGCCGAATGGGGCAGCACCCGGATCCCAGGAAGCCGACACCGGCCGTCTCCCGGGATGGGCCCTACCGCTTCACGCGCAACCCGATGTACGTGGGGGGAAGCCTCGTCCAGCTCGGGATCGGCATCGCATTCGGCAACGCCTGGATCGTGGCGCTGCTGATCCCGGTGGTGCTCCTGATCCACTACGGCGCGATTGTTCCCGAGGAGCGCTACCTGGAACGCAAGTTCGGCGACGAGTACACCCGCTTCAAGGAGTCGGTGCGCCGCTGGCTCTAGCCGTTTCCGCTGCGAAGTCCACGAAGATCGGGGACGACCACGCCCGGGGCTCGTGCTCGGCGAGGCAGTCGTCGTCCCGGGCGTCGGGCCCGCCGCAGAGGTTCACCTCCACGCACTCGCCCTTCTCGTCGTACTGGCAGCGCAGGTTGTCCGCGTTCACGCCGGGCGCGGGCTCCTCGAGGGCGCGAACGTAGTAGAGCGTGTCGCGGCCCTGCTCGGCGAAGTCGGGGTCCTCGAAGGTGATCGCGCAGCCGGCCGGATTCGGGTCGCAGCGAAAGCTGCGCCAGGGGTCACGGATCAGGGAGGCCACGGGCTCGTCGGGGCGGTTCTGCGGCTGGATCCGGATCACCTCGATGCGCGTGATCAGCCGGCGCCGGTCCGACGGGTTGTAGCACTCGCCCTTGCACAGATCGTCGAGCCGTTCGGGGCTCAGGCTCTCGCTCGCGTAGTCGGGGCAGCCCGGGAGCTGGGCGAGGGAGCCCACCGCGCGGACCTGGAAGATCGGATTGACGCTCTGCTCCACCTGGTTGCCCATCGCGAGCTTCTCACCCCGCGAGCCGGGGGGGTTGAGCAGGTCGAACCAGAGCAGCATGCGCGGACCCGTGGTGCCGTAGACCTCGCGGCGCAGCATGGCGTCCCAGATGGCCGCGCGGTCGCGCCCTTCCGAATGCGCGGCGATCAGGCCGCCGGTCATGAAGAACGAGGACTGCCGCTCCAGCTCGAAGAGCTGGAACCCGGTGGCCCCGGAGCCCTCGGGATCGAAGGGCACGGCTTCGGCGACGGGATCCCCCGCCGGGGGAGCGATGACCGCTCGCAGCAGCCCGGGGAGATCGCCGGGCCGGATCGACTCGGTCATCCCGCGGCGCCGCACCTCCTTGTAGCCGGTTCCAGCACGCGCGAAGTGGTTGTCGCTCGAGCTCATGAATCCGAAGCGGAAGCGCTGGGGATCGCCCGGATCGTCGAAGTTGCGCAAGGCCATCACGTACTGGGCCGATCCCCCGGGCCGGTAGTTGAAGGCGGGCTGCGCACAGTCCCTGCACTGGCCGGCGTCGAGCCAGTCCTCGGCACGGCTCCCCGGCACCGTGAGGTGCGCCTGGCCGCCCGCTGCCGCCGCGATGGCGCGCGCCTCCACGGCGCGGCGCTCGCACTCCTCGTCGCCGTGTCCCTCCGCCGCGCAGCGGGTGCGAATGATCTCGCCGGCCCGCCAGCAGGTCGGCAGGTAGTTCGCGCTGGGCGCCGGACAGCTCGCCGTTCCGTCGCTGTCGAACTGCACGCCGCGCCAGTCGCGGTACACGTCGGAGTCGCCGTGCCCCGAGTAGATCTCGAACAGGATCTGCCGGTCGGGATCGTTCTCCGCGGCGCTGAGCTGCTTGTCCCAGGTGGAGCCGGGCGGCGTGTAGAAGCCCCAGGTGGTGCCGTGGGGGATCACGATGGCGTCGTGGCCCCACTCGTCGAGCTTGCGGTAGAGATCGCCGGGGGTCTCGGCGGTCTCGAGGCAGTCGCCGGGCAGATCGCGCACGTCCACGCCCAGCTCGCACTCCTCCATCGCGCGTCGCTCGGTGATGTAGCGGGCGAAGTCGTGGAATCGCTCGTCCCGGCTCAGCAGGGCCAGCAGCCCGAGGCCCGCGCCCGCCCGGGCGAATCCGCTTCGCGTCCTGCGCGCGGTGCTGCGCGCTGCGATGGGGCGGGCGGGGATCCGCGCCTCGTCGGTGTGGGCGACGACCACGTTCTTGTGTCCGTAGTGCTCCTCTGGCGTGGCACCGACCTGTGTCCACTCCCAGCCCAGGAACGCCACCGTGTCCGGGTTGGTGGGATCGGCGGCGACCTCGTTGCACTGGCGGATCGTCTCCACCGTCTCTCGCCAGTGGCGCGGAGTCATTGCTTCGGCGTGGTCGTTGATGGACCAGAAGTCGAGGGCCGAGCAGTAGCGGGCAAAGTCACAGGCGTCCGCCGGAGGGTGCGCCCCTTCGCCCTGGGAGATCGGCAAGCTGATGAAGAAGGCGTCGAAGGAGAAGGTGCTGTGGACGTGGAGGTCGCCGAAGAGGATCTGCTTCGGCTCCGGCACTCCGACCTCCTCGGCGGCGACGCGCTGTGTGATCGCACCGCTTGCCACCACCCCGGGCGACCTGCGCTTCTCCGCTACCTCGCCGGGCTCTTCGTGATCTCCAAACCAGCCCCGCCCGGCGGCCAGCACGACCAACGCGAGCAGGATCAACAGCCCTGCGAGAATGGCGATCGCTCGTTTCAGCAACTGGCTCTCCCTCCCGGAATCCGGTTCCACGGTACCCTCCCGGCGCCTCCCCACGCTACGTGAATCCGGGCGGGCGTTGCCTCCCGAGGAGCGTGGCGATTATCCTGACCTGCCCGCCCACCGAGGAGCCCAGATGGACCAGCCCAGAATCGTCAAGATCGAGCTCACGCCCGCGCACGTGCCGTTCCGGCCGGTGGTCCGCGAGGCGATGTCTGCCTCGGAGGGGGGCCTGGGCATGGCCATCGCCGCCGAGGAGGCCTGGCTGGGCGGGGACTTCGTGATCTGCAAGCTCCACGCCGAGGACGGCTCCGCAGGTCTCGGCGAAGCCTTCGTCTGGCTGCCGGAGACGGGAATCTCACCCGCGCAGGTCATCGATGTGATTCAGCATGCCCTGGGGAACTACGTGCTCGGCGAGAGCCCCTTCCGGGTGGAGCAGATCCGGCACCGGATGGACTGCAACGTGACACGCAGCGAGGTGGCCAAGGGACTGCTCGACATGGCCTGCTACGACCTGATGGGACGGATCACGGGGAGGCCAGCCGCCGACCTGATGGGGGGAGTCTGTGTCGGCGAGGTTCCACTTTGCGCGCTGATTCCGCTGATGGCCCCGGAGCAGATGGTGGGGATGGCGGAGAGCTTCCACGCCCAGGGCATGCGCAGCTTCCGCTTCAAGCTGGGGGGCGATATCGAGGGAGACGTCCGGATCATTTCCCGCGCCCGGGAGCTCCTGGGAGACGAGGTGCGGCTGCGCGTCGACTACAACCAGGCCTACTCCGCCGCAGACGCGGTACGCGCCATCCGTTCCATCGAGCCCTTTGGCGTCGATCTCGCCGAGCAGCCGGTCCGCGCCAGCGACTTCGTGGGAATGGCCCGCGTCCAGCAAAGCGTCGCCACCCCCTTGATGGCGCACGAGGGGTGCTTTTCCCTCCAGGACATCGTCACGCTGATCGAGCTCGACGCCGTCCGCGTGGTGGGCGCCAACTCCGAGCGCCCCGGCGGCATCACCAACGCCCTGCGAGCCATCGACTACGCGGAGCAGCGCGGGCTGGGGGTCGTGCTTCACAATCAGCCTCTCGGGATCGCCTCCGCCATGCAGGTGCACCTGGCTGCAGCCAGGTACCACGCACTGGGGCACGCCATCGAGCTGTTCGGACACGTGATGATGGAGGACGACCTGATCGTGGAGCCCCTCGACTACGACGGAGGCACGGTCAAGGTTCCCTCGGCGCCGGGATTCGGAGTGGAACTCGACGAGGATGCGCTTGCGAGGTACGCCTTGAGCTCCTCGGTGGTGTTGGAGGCTCGTTAGACATTGACTGGTGAAGCTCAGCTCTACTTCGGTGGTGAGGTCTACACGCTCGAGGCGGATCAGCCCTCCGCCAGGTCGGTGGCGGTGCGCGACGGAAAGATCCTGGCGGTCGGAGAGGAGGACGAGTGCCGCGCCGCCCTGGAAGGAGACTACGCCGAGATCGATCTCCGGGGTCGCGCCCTCTTGCCCGGCTTCATCGACACCCACCTCCACCCCATCATGATGGCCTACTTCGAGATGAACGCGGACCTGGCCGGCGTGGCTTCGATCGGCGAGCTGCAGGACCGGTTGCGCCGGGCGGCCGCGGCGAGCCCCGACGGAGAATGGCTGGTGGGCCTGCGCTTCGGCGACGAGGCGATGGACGATCTCCGGCTTCCGACGCGCCACGACCTCGACGCGGCCTGTGGGGACCGCCCGGTGCTGGTGCTCAGGCACGACGGTCACATGGTGATCGGAAACACGCGCGCCATCGAGGCTGCCGGGATCACGCGGGCAAGCCAGGACCCGGCAGGGGGACAGATCGACCGGGAGGCGGATGGCACAGCCGCGGGGCCGTTTCGGGAAAACGCCGTCACCCTCCTGCTGAACGCCATGCCGGCTCCGGACCTCGAGCAGCTGCGAGGCGGAGCGCGCTCGGCTTTCGGACGCTTGACGCGGTATGGCGTGACTTCGGCGGGAATCATCCTCCAGACCGACGCGGAGGGGCCGGCTGGCGCCGCGGGGGCGCTGGAAGTCGTCGGAATGCAGGTTCTGCTGCCAGAGACGCCGATCTCGACCTACGCCTTCCTGATCAGCGCCGACGCGGAGAAGATCCTGGCCGCCAGGGAGACGCCGCTCCACGATCCCGAGGCGGGGCGAAGGGTGGGCGGGATCAAGATCTTCGCCGATGGGACCCTCGGTTCCTGCACCGCGCTGATGGACGCTCCCTTCAGCGACCAGCCCGAGCGCCAGGGCTTCATGACCACCGAGGAGGACGAGATCTACCGGCGGATGTCCGCGGCGCACTGCCAGGGCCTCCAGATCGGCATCCACGCCATCGGCGACCGGGCTAACCGGTGCTGTCTGGAGCTCTACGAGCGGCTGCTGACCGAGCATCCCCGGGCCGACCACCGCCACCGCATCGAACACGCCTCCGTGCTCGACGACGAGAGCATCGAGCGCATGGCTCGGCTCGGCGTCGTCGTCTCGACACAGCCTCTCTTCATCCACTCCGAGAAGACCTGGCTGCACCGGCGCCTGGGACCCGACCGCGCGCGACAGACCTACCCGCTTCGTTCGCTCTGCGAGGCCGGTGTGAGGGTGGCGGGGGCCTCCGACGCACCCGTCGAATCCGGCGACGTCCTCCACGCCCTGCAGTGCTGCGTGACCCGGGAGGGCTTCGAGGTCGAGCAGGGGATCAGCGCCGAGCAGGCCCTGCGCATGTTCACCATCGACGCCGCCTTCGCGCAGTTCGAGGACGAGGAGAAGGGAAGCATCCGTTGCGGAAAGCGGGCCGACTTCGTGGTGCTGAGCGCCAATCCGGCGAGCGTCGCTCCGGAAACCATCCGCGACATCCAGGTGGAGCAGACCATCGTCGGAGGGCGCGCGGTCTACACCCGCGACGCATGAACGCAAGAAGCGGGGACGTTCTTTACGTATTTGCGTTATTGCGGAGCCAAAACGCAAATACGTAAAGAACGTCCCCGAGCTTGCTCTCAGGTCTTTCCGAGGATCAGCAGCCGGACCACCTTGCGAGCGAAGCGCCGCTGGCGTTCCAGGGCGTCGGGCGAGAGCGGGTCCTCGTCCAGCACCTCGCGGAGCATGGGGGCCAGCGCGAAGTTCCCGAGGATCACGTGGTGAAAGGTCATCAGCAGGATCGGCAGCTCGTCGTCCTCCCAGTGCGCCAGGGCGCCGGTTCTTCCGCTGGCTCGGGTCTCCTCGACGGTGGCGAGCGCGCGGTCGAAGAGCGGACGCAGCCACTGCTCGGTGAGCCGCGTGAGATGCCTTCCGCCGATCAGCGCTTCCTGCTCGAGCAGGGCGGGCAGGCGCGGCTGCAGGGCGAGCTGCGAGATGAACGTGTCGGTGGCGGCGTCGAGGCTCGCGGGCGACCAGTCGACGAGCTCCAGTGTGTCGAGGAGCGCGAAGAGCGGGCGCAGCCCACGCTCGAGGACGGCCTCGAACAGGGCCTGCTTGCTGGCGAAGTGGTTGTAGAGGCTGGCGGGGTTGAGATTCGCGCCAGCGGCGATGTCCCGCATCGCCGCGCCCTCGAAGCCGCGGCTCGCGAAGAGGGACTCGGCCGCGTCGAGGATCCGCTCGCGGGTCGAGGAAGGTGTGGAGTGGTGATCTCCCGAGCCGGCCTTGGGCCGAGGGCTCATCCTTCGTACCCCTCTAGAGCGGCGACTCCGGCTCGAGTTCGACACGGGTGGACTCGAGGAAGCGGCTCAGCAGGTTGAAGTAGCTGACGCAGAGGATCAGCTCGGTGGCCTGACGTGTGCCGTAGCGATCGAGGATCTGCTGCAGGGCTTCGTCGCCGAGGCGCACGTCGTTGCTGATCTCGTCCGCGACGCGGCAGAGCAGGTTGCCCTCTTCGTCGAGCCCGGTGACGGGGCCGTCGACGGCGATCTTCTCGATCTCCTCGTCCGTCACGCCGACCCGCTTCCCGACGATCACGTGCTGGAACCACTCGTAGGGGGCGCGCGTGACGTGGGCGACGCGCAGGATGGCGATCTCGCGCTTGTGCGCGTCGAACTCGCTCGTCACCAGGATCGAGAAGGCGAAGTCGATCAGCGACCGGAAGCTGGCTGGTGCGTTCGCCATCATCCGGAAGACGTTGAGCGGGGGGAGCTTCGCCAGGATCTCGCGGCTCTCGGCATCGAGATCGGCGTCGTCGGGAAGGGGAATGCTCGGCGGCATGAGGGTTCTCCTGTCTTCGCCGCAGCATAGCGTCCCCGGGATCCGGGCTACTCTGGCCGGATGCCGGCGGAGGAGCAGCAGCAGGAGCGCCGGCAGTCCCCCGTGACGCGGGCGAAACGGCCGTGGTGGCTCCCGCACTTCCTGGGCCGCGTGCCGCCCGTCGAGCCGAGCCTGATCCGGCTAATCGGGGTCGTGTCGCTCGGGCTCTTCTTCGAGGCCTACGATGGGTCGCTGCTGACGGCTGCGCTCAAGCACATCGCCGAGGGTCTCGAGATGCGGGAGTCCGAGCTCGGCCCGTATCTCGCGGTGATCCGGCTGGGATCGCTGCCCGCCCTGCTGATCGCGCCGGTGGCGGACCGGCTGGGAAGGCGCAGGGTGTTCCTCGCCAGCATCGCCGCCTTCAGCCTCGGGACTCTTCTGACCGCCTTCGTTCGGAGTCCGGAGCAGTTCGTGTTCATGCAGATGCTGACGCGCGTCTCCGCGGTCGCCGCCATCGCCATCGGCATGGTGATCATCACCGAGGAGTTTCCTGCGGCTCATCGCGGCTGGGGGATCGGGATCGTGAGCGCGCTGGCCGCGATCGGCCACGGCCTCGGCGCCGGGCTCTTCGCCGCCATCGAGATCATTCCCGGTGGCTGGCGGGGGCTCTACGCGCTCGGGGGTCTCCCCCTGCTGCTGATCCCCTACTGGAGACGCATCCTCCCCGAGACCCGCCGCTTCCGGGACCACGCCGATTCCCAGGGAGGGTCGGAGGGCGGGCGGCTCCGCATGATGGACGTGCTGACACCGATCAAACGCTTCATGCTGGAGCATCCGTCGCGGGCACTGTTGATCAGCCTGGCGGCGCTGCTGGTGGCGGTGGGCGAGGCGTGCGTGTTTCAGTTCGCCTCCTACATCCCCCAGAAGGTGCACGGCTGGGCCCCGGGCCACTACTCGCTGATGGTGCTGGTCGGCGGCGGCTTCGGAGTGATCGGAAACGTCGTCGCGGGGCGCCTGGCCGATCGGAGCGGCAGACGCCTGGTCGGCGCGTTCTTCTTCGGCATCTATCCCGCCGCCGCCTGGCTCTTCTATCAGGGGCCCGGTTTCGCACTCCCGTTCGCCTTCACTCTGTTCATCTTCACCGGGACGGCGGGCACCGTGATCCTCCGCGCCCTGGCGACGGAGCTGTTTCCCACCGCCTATCGCGGCACCTCTTCCGGATGGCTCGCCTTCATCCAGACGATCGGCTGGACCGTCGGCCTCATGCTGTTGGGAGTCGCGGGCCAGAACGCCGCGGAGATCGCCCGCTTCACCGCCCTGATGTCGTTCGCCGTGCTGCTGGGTGGACTGGCGATCCTGCTGCTGCCCGAGACCAGCCGGAGAGAGCTCGAGGAGATCAGCCCCGACTCCTAGCTCCTAGCCCGGGCGGTGGGCGACGTCCGCACGCGGTAGGATCCGCGCCGGAGGTCCAGCGTCCATGTCCAGACAGAGCCCGTCCGCGCCCGAGCGCAAATACTGGGGATTCGTCCGGCCGATGCCGGCATCGCTGCTGGTGGCCCTGGCCAGGCAGGCCGAGGACCGCGGGATGCAGGGCGTCTTCGCGCCGCAGGTCTACGGGCCTCCCTTCCTGCCCCTGGCGACCGCGGCCGCGGTGACGGAGCGGATCCAGCTGGCCAGTGGCATCGCCATCGCGGCGACCCGCAGCCCGTTCGAGACGGCGATGGCCGCGCTGGACATGGACCGCATCTCCGGAGGACGCTTCATCCTCGGCCTCGGCGCCAGCGTGCTCGCCTGGTCGCGCGGCGTCTTCGGCGCCCCGGAGCACAAGCCCCTCCGCCACCTCCGGGAGACGGTCGCCGCCGTACGGCACATCGTCGCCGGCGCGCATCGGGGGCTCGAGCCCTTCGAGGGCGAGTACTTCCGGGCGGACTTCCGCGAGTTCCAGGCGACCGAGCCCCCGGTTCGCGAGGAGATCCCGATCTGGATCGCCGCCCTGCGGGCGCCGCTCGTGCGCCTGGCGGCGGAGGTCGGCGACGGCGTGATCGGTCACCCCATGTGGTCCATCGAATGGGCGGTCGACCAGATGGGCCCCGAGATCGAGAAGGCGCTTGGCAAGGCGGGTCGTCGCCGCGAGCAGATCGAGATCAACCTCTGGCCCTGGGCTGCACCCAATCCCAACGAGGCCGAGGCCATCGAGGACGCCCGCCCGACCATGGCCTTCTACGGCGGCGTGAAGCAGTACGAGTCCTTCTTCGAGGCCCACGGATTCCTCGACGTGGCGCGACAGCTCCAAGAGGGGGTGCAGCGGGGCGATTTCCAGAGCGTCGCGCACCTGGTCCCCGACGAGATGGTTCGCACCTTCGTCGCGGTAGGAGAGCCGGACAAGGTGCGCGAACGGATCGAACGCGCCTGGGCCGTGGCCGACTCTCTCTGCATCGTTCCCCCGGCCTACGGGCTCGCTCCCGAGAAGCTGCTCTACTACATGGGGATGATCGACCAGACCTTCTACGGGAGCTGACGCCGCGACTTCTCGTCGCTTCGCAGCTACTTACCCCGAGGGGAAGCCAGGAGCCGCGGCTTCGCGACCCCAAATCGGGTACAGTGCTCCGCCGCCCACAGGGAGCCCGAGCATCTCGAGCAGGAGCACGGGCAAGAGCTGAAATTCTCCGGCGGCGTAGGGCCCCAGGGGACGATGCCATGCGGAACCCGAAGCCGTCCGCGATTCAATCGAGGTGAATGGGAGCGATGGAGCGATTCGAGAGGATCTACGAGGCGATTCTGAAGGGCGACCAGAACACGGCGATCGAGGTCGCGCAGGAAGCGGTGGACGGCGGCGACGATCCCCAGGACCTGATCGACCGCGGCATGATTCCGGCCATGGCGGAGGTGGGCCGGCGCTTCGAAGACGAGGTCTACTTCGTGCCCGAGCTTCTGCTCTCCGCGCGCGCCATGAAGGGCGCACTCGGCTTGCTGCGGCCGCTGCTGGCGAAGGGCGGAGGCGCCAGGGTGGGGTCGGTCGTGCTGGGCACCGTCCAGGGTGACCTCCACGACATCGGAAAGAACCTCGTCGCGGCCATGCTCGAGGGCGCTGGCTTCGAGGTGCTCGACCTGGGTGCCGACGTCGCACCCCAGCAGTTCGTGGACGCGGTCAAGGAGCACTCGGCGGGCCTGATCGGCCTTTCGGCGCTGCTGACCGTGACCATGCCGTCGATGAAGAGCACCATCGACGCGCTGGAAGAAGCCGGCCTTCGCGATCAGGTGAAGGTCATGGTGGGAGGCGCGCCGCTTTCGCACGAGTACGCGGAGGAGATCCACGCGGACGGCTACGCGGACAACGCCGCCGCCGCCGTGCGGATGGCGCAGCAACTGGTCGGGGCCTGAGCCGTGGCGGTGGGCTCGCTGATCGGGGAGCTGACCGCAGCGGGGCCGGTGCTGACCGACGGTGCCTGGGGAACCGAGCTGCAGTCTCGAGGACTGCAGCCCGGCGAGACTCCCGATTCCTGGAATCTCTCCCATCCCGATCGCGTCGAGCAGGTGGCTCGCGCCTACGTCGACGCTGGAAGCCAGGTCGTTCTGACCAACACCTTTCGCGCCAACCGGATCGCGCTGGCCACGCATCCGGACGCCGAGCGCGTGGCCGAGCTGAACCGGGCCGGGGTCGAGATCTCGAAGCGCGCCGCGGGAGACGCGGCGCGGGTCTTCGCCTCGATCGGGCCCTGCGGGAAGCTGCTGCTGACGGGAGAGGTGGACGAGGCGGGCCTTCGCGAGGCGTTCAGCGAGCAGGCGGAGGCGCTCGCGGCGGGCGGAGCGGATGCCATCGTGGTCGAGACGATGTCCGACCTCGTCGAGGCCGGAATCGCGGTCGAAGCGGCGAAGGCCACCGGGCTTCCCGTCGTGGCCTGCATGGTCTTCGACTCGGGCAAGAACCGCGACCGCACCATGATGGGAATCACGCCCACGCAGGCCGCCGAGGAGCTGACGAGACTCGGCGCCGACGCGATCGGCGCCAACTGCGGTACCGGCGTCGAGGACTACATCCCGATCTGCGCGACTCTCGCGGCGGCGACGCCGCGCCCGGTCTGGATCAAGCCCAACGCCGGGCTCCCGGAGCTCGAGGACGGCAAGGTGGTATACCGGACTACGCCCGCCGAGTTCGCGGGAAACGTTCCCCGGCTGCTCGAGGCCGGAGCGCGATTCATCGGTGGCTGCTGCGGGACCGATCCCAGCTTCATCGAGGCGATGCGTCGCGAGCTGGACGGCTGAACGACCCGCCTCTGCTCGGGTTCGGCGAGGTGCCAGGATGTCATCACTGCGACTCGGCCTGATGCTCGGCTACTGGGGTGCGGAGCCGCCGCAGGATCCGGTCGGCATCGCGCAGGAGGTGGAGCGGCTCGGCTTCGACTCGGTCTGGACGGCGGAGTCCTGGGGCTCGGACGTGTTCACGCCGCTGGCGTGGATCGGCGCCCACACCTCGAAGATCAAGCTCGGAACCGCCGTCGTTCAGATCTCGGCGCGCGCGCCCACGGCGACGGCCATGGCCGCACTCACGCTGGATCACCTCTCCCAGGGCCGCGTCATCCTGGGTCTCGGGGTCTCGGGCCCACAGGTGGTGGAGGGCTGGTACGGCGCTCCCTTTTCGAAACCCCTCTCGCGAACCCGCGAGTACGTCGACATCGTCCGCCAGGTGCTGCGGAGGGAGGAGCCGGTCGAGAACGCGGGCGAGCACTACCCGCTCCCCTACACCGGACCCGGGTCGTGGGGGATGGGCAAGCCGCTTCGCTCGATCGTGCACCCGCTGCGCGCCGACCTGCCCATCTTCCTGGGAGCCGAGGGACCCAAGAACGTGGCGCTTACGGCCGAGATCGCCGACGGCTGGCTGCCCCTCTACTACTCACCGGATCGCCCGGAGGTCTACGCGGAATCGCTGGCCGGGGCCGGACCCGACTTCCAGATTGCGCCACTGGTGATGGTGAACGTCACCGACGACATCGAGACGGCGCTGCTGCCGCTCAAATCCATGCTGAGCTTCTACGTCGGCGGGATGGGATCCAGGAAGCGGAACTTCCACATGGAGCTGATGAGCCGGATGGGCTTCGAGGCCGAGGCGCACAAGATCCAGGCCCTCTTCTTCGAGAACAAGCGCGAGGAGGCCGCCGCGACCGTGCCCGATCAGTTCGCCGACGAGATCTCGCTGGTGGGCCCGGTCGAGCGGATCCGCGATCGCGTCGACGCCTGGCGGGATACGCCGGTCACCACCCTTCTGCTCGCCAACCAGGACCCGGCGGTGCTCCGGACGATGGCGGAGCTCGTGCTCGGCTGAGCCATCATCCGATCGGCTGAGGGTCCTGTGGGGTGTTTTCCTCATCCTGCGTCCGTCGCTCAGCCGCCAAGGCCCCTGCCGAAGCCTTGGTCCTGCTCCAGGGGTGAGGCTCCTCGCCCCTGAATTCACAGAACTTTTTCAATCGCGGTCCAGGGGGCGTGCTACCTGAAAAGGGTAGGCAAGGAGGAGGTGCGCACCCGTCATGAGGATCTTGCTGGTCACGCCGCAGAACCCGCCGAGCTACTGGACCTACGATGCGATTCTCCCCACCCTCGAGATCGACTGCCTGTTTCCGAACCTCTCCATGCCCACGGTGGCGGGCCTGACTCCGCCGGAGCACGACCTGGTGCTCTGCGACGAGAACGTCGAGGAGATCGATTTCGATTTCGACGCCGACATCGTCGGCGTGACCGGCTTCATCGTTCACCGCGAGCGCATCCTGGAAATCGTCGAAGAGTTTCGGCGCCGCGGGCGCTTCGTCGCCGTCGGCGGGCCCTTCGCGTCGCTCTGCCCCGACCAGCTCCGGGGCCGCTGTGACGCGCTCTTCGTCGAGGAGGCCGAGGAGACCTGGCCGCAGTTTCTTCGCGACTTCGAGGCCGGCATCCCCAAGAGCGAGTACCGCGCAGCCCAGAAGCCGGACCTTCGGAACTCGCCGATGCCCCGCTTCGACCTGCTCAAGACCGACCGCTACCACGCGCTCACCATCCAGTTTGCGCGCGGCTGCCCCTTCAACTGCGAGTTCTGCGACATCATCACCATGTACGGGCGCAAGCCGCGCATGAAGAGCGTCGAGCAGGTGATGGCGGAGATCCGCGAGTGCCATCGCCTCGGCTCGCACCAGGTCTTCATCGTCGATGACAACTTCATCGGCAACAAGAAGATCGCCAAAGAGCTGTTGCGAGAGATGGGACGCTTCGGGCGGGAGAACGGCTATCCGGTCGATTTCAACACCGAGGTGTCCATCGACGTGGCTCTGGACGAGGAGCTGCTGGGGCTGCTGCGCGAGGCGAACGTCACCACGCTCTTCATCGGCATCGAGAGCCCGCGGGTCGACAGCCTGAAGGAGACCGGCAAGACCCAGAACCTGCGTGAGGATCTCGTGACGAGCGTCCGCAAGGTGCAGTCGTACGGAATCCAGGTTCAGGCCGGCATGATCGTCGGCTTCGACCACGACGACGTTAGCATCTTCGACGATCAGCTCCGCTTCGCCGAGGAGGCGCGGGTTCCGGTCTCGATGACCGGGATGCTCCAGGCCCTGCCGAGGACCGCTCTCCACACCCGGCTCGCGCAGGAGGGGCGGCTGGTGGCGGAATCGGGCGGCGACCAGTTCGCGTTCTCGAACATCGTCCCGAAGCGGATGACGCGCCTCGAGCTCTTCCGCGGCTATCGCCACCTGCTCGGGCAGCTCTACTCGTTCCGCAGCTATCGGAAGCGTACACTCGGCTTCCTGCTCCACCGCGGTGCCCATCTCAAGAAGGGGTTCTCCATCCACCGCGGCGAGCTGCGCCTGTTCGGCCGCATCCTTCGCGACACGCTGTTCTCGGGCGGCTTGCGCCGTGCGGGCTTCACGCTTGCCCTGCTCGGGGAGACGCTGCTGCGGCGCCCCGCTCGCTTCAAGGACGCCGTCTCCTTCGCGATCCTCCACAAGGGCTTCGACGGCTACATGCAGCGGCTCGGCGCGGACCTGGATCGCGCCATCGCCGCGCTCGAGAACGAGGCGAACCCGGCCGCCGAGGCGGAGTGAAGCCCCGCGGCACCCCGGCCGCGGGCCCGCGCTGCTGAAGCCCTGAGGCGGGAGCCGTTCCGCCCCGGCGTCTCCCCCGGCTGCGCCGCGCCACGGGGCACCTGCGTTAATCTCCCGGCGCCCGTGACGGGGCCAAAGCGCAGCGAGGAAGAAGACATGGGAAAGATCGACGGCGGTGAGATGCTGATCCGTGTTCTGCAGCAGGCGGGGATCGACACGATCTTCACACTGCACGGGGGCCATCTGGATGCGATCTTCCAGGCGGCGGCCGCTGACGGCCTGCGCCTGATCGACACGCGGCACGAGCAGGCGGCGGGGCACGCCGCCGACGGCTGGGCTCGCACCACCGGGAAGCCGGGCGTGGCCATCGTCACCGCGGGGCCCGGCATGACCGACTGCGTCACGGCGATCGCGAACGCCTACCTCGACTGCGTGCCCACGCTCTTCATCGCGGGCGCTGCGCCGCTTCGCGAGGCGGAGACGCTGCCGCTCCAGGGGGGCATCGACCAGGTGGCCATGGTCACTCCCATCACCAAGTGGGCCCATTGCATCACCCACACCGAGCGCATCCCGGACCTGGTGGCGCAGGCGCTCCGCGTCGCGACCTCGGGAAGGCCCGGGCCGGTGTTCCTGGAAGTGCCGATCGACGTCCTCTTCTCGCGGGTCGACGAGTCGCGCGTCGCGTTCCCCGAGAAGATCTTCCCCGATTCGCCTCCGGCGCCGGCACCCGAGGCCGTTGCCCAAGCGGTCGAGTGGCTCCACGCCGCGGAGCGCCCGGCGATCGTCGCCGGAGGCGGTGCCTGGTTCTCGGGGGCGGGGGCGGATCTGCTGGCCTTCGCGGAGAGGACGGGAATCCCTGTCTTCTCGAACTCGAAGGCCCACGGGCTGGTGCCCGGCGACCACCCGCTCGCGGGTCGCAGCATCACCAACCTCGCCATCGCCGCCGGCGCGGGGGTCGGAGCGGCCGACGTGGTGCTGGTGCTCGGCGCCCGGCTCGGCCTGTTCACGGGAGGGCGCGGTGCCCGGCTGATTCCCGCTGGCGCGCGCCTGATCCAGATCGACATCGCCGCCGAGGAGATCGGGCGCAACCGCACCGTGGACCTCGGCATCGCGGCCGACTGCCGCGAGGCGGTCCGCGCCCTCGACGCGGCCGCGGCGGGGCTCGAGTGGCCGGATCGCAGCGCCTGGGCGGAGGGGATCCGCCAGCTGCGCGAAGGGCATCGCGCCATGTTCGCGGCGGCGCTGGTGAACGAAAAGCCGCCGATCCACCCCTACCGGCTCGCCGCCGAGGTCATGCGAGCGCTGCCCCGCGGCGCCATCGTCGCGGCCGACGGGGGCGAGACCTCTTCGTGGATGGAGACGGTCGCCGAGGTACACGCTGGCGGGCACTACATGTCCCACGGCTACCTCGGCTGTCTGGGCACCGGAATGGCCTTCGCGATCGCCGCCAAGGTCGCGCACCCCGATCGCCCGGTGCTCTGCATCATCGGGGACGGGTCGGTGGGCCTCAACTTCGCCGAGTTCGACACCATGGTGCGACACGAACTCGAGATCGTGGTCGTGGTCAACAACGACCAGCTCTGGGGGATGTCCGCCCACGGACAGGACCTGATCTACGGCAAGGAGAAGCGCGTCGTGACCGAGCTCGCGCCGACCCGCTACGACCAGGCCGCCGCCGGCTTCGGCTGCCACGGGGAGCAGGTGGTCGATCCCGCCGATCTTCCGGGCGCGCTCGCTCGCGCCTTCGCCAGCGGGAAGCCGGCCTGCGTGAACGTGATGACCGACGGCTCCGTGATCGCTCCCATCACCCAGATGATGGTGGGAAACCTGAATCCGCAGGACGAAGACGCGCCCGGAGAAGCGGGGCAGGGCGACGGCATCGCGATCCCCTACTACGAGAACCTCGACGAGTAGCTGTCTCGCCTCAGCGCTTGGACTTCTTGGCGATCTTCGCCCAGGTGTCGCGGAGGGTGACGGTCCGGTTGAAGACCAGGGTGCCCTCGGTCGAGTCGGGGTCGACGCAGAAGTATCCGAGCCTCTCGAACTGGTACTGGGTGCCGGGGCTCGCTGCGGCCAGGCTCGGTTCGACGCGGCAGTCCGTCAGGGTCTCGAGGGACTGCGGGTTGAGGCAAGCAGTCAGATCCTCGCCTTCGCCGACGTCGTCCGGATCCTCCCGTGTGAACAGCACGTCATAGAGGCGGACCTCCGCGGGCCGAGCCTGTGACGCCGAGACCCAGTGGATGGTGCCGCGGACCTTGCGACCGTCGGGGGCGTCGCCTCCCCGGGTAGCGGGGTCGTAGGTGCAGCGCAGCTCGACGATCTCGCCACTTTCCTCGTCCTTGACCACGCCGACACAGGTGATGAAGTAGGCGTAGCGGAGGCGCACCTCCCGGCCCGGGGCCAGCCGGAAGAACTTCTTCGGGGGATCTTCGAGAAAGTCGTCCCGCTCGATGTAGAGGATGCGGGAGAAGGGGACCTCGCGGGTTCCCATCCCGGGATCCTCGGGGTTGTTCACCGCCGAGAGCTGTTCCACCCGGCCCTCGGGGTAGTTCTCGATCACCACACGCAGCGGGCGGAGCACCGCCATCACCCGAGGGGCCCGTTGGTTCAGGTCGTCGCGAATGCTGTGCTCGAGACGGGCCAGCTGGATGACGTTTTCGCGGCGGGCCACGCCGACGCCCTCGCTGAAGCTGCGGATCGAGCGGGGCGTGTAGCCCCGGCGGCGAAGACCCGAGATGGTCGGCATGCGGGGGTCGTCCCAACCGGCGACGTGACCCTCCTCCACCAGCTTCCGGAGCCGGCGCTTGCTCATCACGGTGTGGCTCAGGTTGAGCCGAGCGAACTCGGTTTGTTCGGGCCGGGAAGGGGCGTCGACGTGCTCGATGATCCAGTCGTAGAGGGGGCGGCGATCGGCGAACTCGAGCGTGCAGAGCGAGTGGGTGATGTGCTCGATGGCGTCCGAGAGGCTGTGGGCGAAGTCGTACATCGGGTAGATGGGCCAGGTGTCCCCGGTCCGGTGGTGGGGCACGTCGATGATCCGGTAGAGGATCGGGTCCCGCATTGGCAGGACCGGGGAGCCCATGTCGATCCGGGCGCGGAGGGTTCGCGCGCCCGGATCGAACTCGCCGGCGCGCATGCGCTGGAAGAGGTCGAGGTTCTCCTCCGGCGAGCGCGTCCGGTAGGGGCTCTCGATCCCCGGAGCGGTCAGCGTGCCACGGCGCTCGAGAAGCTCCTTGGAGCTCTGGTCGCAGACGAAGGCCTTGCCCCGCTCGATCAGCTTCAGGGCGAACTGGTAGAGCTGCTCGAAGTAGTCCGACGTGAAGTAGAGATGCTCTCCCCAGTCGACGCCGAGCCAGCGGAGGTCGCGCTGCTGGGCCTCGACGTACATGGCCTCCTCCGCGATCGGGTTGGTGTCGTCGAAGCGCAGGTGGAAGACGCCCCCCTCGAACTCTTCGGCGATGCCGTAGTTGAGGAAGATCGCCTTGGTGTGCCCGATGTGCAGATACCCGTTCGGTTCGGGGGGAAACCGGGTGACGACGCGGCCCTGGTGCTTGTTCGCCGCCAGGTCGCTGCGGATCATGCTGCGGATGAAATCGTTTGGGCGGGTCGGAGTGTCCGCGGACACGAGAGTCCTCTCTGATCGATCCTCGTCTGGGGAATCCCCCAGCGTGGTCATGATAACGGGGAATCCCTGCGTTCCTGGGGCATCAGCCCTTGTAGCGGGCTTCCTCCTGGTAGCGCTCCTCGACCCCGATCCGCTGGTTGAATTCGTCGAAGCGGAACATGCGGTCTTCCAGGCCCTGGCTGGATGCGTGGGCGCGGAGGTGCCGGTAGGTCTCCTCCAGTGCGCGCGCCGAAGCGTAGAGACCGGAGAGCACGAAGCCGACGCTGAAGAACCCCATCTGCTGGAGCTCCTCGATGCTGCAGAGCGGCGTCCTTCCCCCCTCGATCAGGTTCACGGCCAGCGGGGGCGGGAGCTCCGAGCCGATCCGCCGAAGCTCCTCCAGCGTGCGAGGCCCCTCCACGAAGAGGACGCTGGCCCCGGCCTCCTTGTACAGCCTGGCCCTGCGGAGCGCCTCGTCGAGGCCGTCCGTCTCCAGCGCGTCGGTGCGCGCCGTGATCACGAAGGGAGCCTCGCCGCGGGCGTCCACCGCCGCTCGGATCTTCGCGGTGTGCTCCTCGGCGGACACCACTGCCTTGCCCCTCATGTGCCCGCACCGCTTCGGCCAGACCTGATCCTCGAGCAGCACTCCGCGGGCGCCCATGCCGATCAGCTCGCGGACCATTCGTTTCACGTTGAGCGGTCCGCCGAAGCCGGTGTCGCCGTCGACGATGACCCCGATGTTCACGGCGCCGATCACGCGCCGGGCCGTGTCGAGGACCTCGGTCTGGGTGAGCAGGCCGAAGTCCGGCTCTCCGAGGAGGGAGGCCGCCACGCCGTAGCCGGTCAACACCACCCCGGAAAATCCGGCGCGCTCCGCGAGCTTCGCGGAGAGCGCGTCGTAGACCCCCGGGACGATCATCATCTCACCGGACGCCACCAAAGGATGAACGTTTCCACCGCCTTCTCGATTCGCCACTTTCTCGCTCCTCCTCCTCGCCGCGGAATGTACACGGCCTGGCATGGGTCCACCGCCCGGCAGCTCACCACCGCCCGTCGAATTGACCTCGCTACGGGGGAAAGCGAGTATTGCAGCCCGCCGCAAGCCGCCTGGGAATGCCGGGGCGCGGTCGATGGAGGATCAGATGAAGGAGCTCGAGGGCAAAGTTGCAGTGGTGACCGGCGGTGCGAGCGGGATCGGCCTGGCCATGGCCGAGCGCTTCGCCCGCGAGGGGATGAAGCTGGTGCTCGCCGACGTGGAGAAGGGACCCCTGGATGAGGCGGCGGCGAGATTCCAGGCAGAGGGGGTCGAGGTGCTCGCCTCCCTGACCGACGTCTCCGACGCCGACCAGATGGACGCCCTGGGAGCCGCCACCCTGGCTGCCTTCGGCGCGGTTCACGTCGTCTGCAACAACGCCGGGGTCGCGGCCGGGGGGCGCTCGTGGGAGCTCACCACCGCGGACTGGAAGTGGGTGATCGACGTGAATCTCTGGGGAGTGATCCACGGCATCCGCGTCTTCGCCCCTCATCTCGTCTCCCAGGATGAGGGTCATATCGTGAACGTTGCGTCGGTCGCGGGCCTCCTTTCGGTGCCCGGCCTCGGCCCCTACAGCGTGACCAAGCACGGCGTCGTCACGCTCTCGGAGACGATCTACGGGGAGTTGGTCGCGACCGGCTCGAAGGTCCGCGTCTCGGTGCTTTGTCCGAGCTGGGTGAAGACGGGAATCTTCGACGCCGACCGCAACCGACCGGCGGCCGACTCGAATCCGCAGACGGAGGAGGAGACGAAACGCCTGGAGCAGTACAAGCAGCTCGGGGCGCTGCTGCTCTCCGACGCCATGTCGGCTTCGGACGTGGCGGACCGGGTCTTGGAAGCCATCGTCGAAGAGCGGTTCTACATCCTCACCCACGCGGACATCATGCCCGCCGTCCAGCTCCGCATGGCGAACATCATCGAGAACCGCAACCCGGAGCCCCTGCTCTTCCCCGACGGAATGCCGACCTTCATCGATCCGGTCTGACCCGTTGCCGCCGTTCGAAGAACTGTCAAAATGGAGCCGGAGGAGGCGAACGTGATCGGAACAGGCGAGAAAGCTCCCGGATTCACTCTCAAGGACCAATTCCAGCGCGAGATCTCCCTCTCGCAGTTCGATGGGCGGCGCCACGTGTTGCTGCTCTTCTACCCCCTCGACTACACCCCCACCTGAAGCGTGGAGGTCCCGGGCGTGCAGGCGCTTCTGCCGCGCTTCCGGGCTGCCCACACCCAGGTTCTGGGTGTCAGCGTCGACAGCATGTACTGCCACGCCAACTGGGCCAAGGACCTCGGCGGCGTCTCCTTCCCGCTCCTGGCGGATTTCCACCCCAAGGGCGACGTGGCCCGCAGCTACGGGCTGTACCTGGACGGGGCCGGGATCACCGATCGCGCCACCGTGCTGATCGACGCAGCGGGAGTGGTTCGCCACGCCTCCTCCGTGGGCCCCGGCGGCCAGCGGGACATCGGGGAGCTCGCCGCCGAGTGCGAGCGGCTCGACGCGAGCTACTCCGGGCCCGTCGAGGACTTCGCCGATCCGCCGGGACTTCCCGAGGGAGGACTCCTCTACGTGAAGAGCTCCTGCGGCTTCTCTCGCGCGGCGCTGCTCGCCTGCGACAACCTCCACCTCTCGGGGCGCATCGCGGTGTGCAACGTGAGCGAGGACGCCGCCGCCCGAGAGGCCCTGGTGAAGGCGAGCGGGAAGGAACAGGCGCCCTGCCTGGTGATTGGCGGGGAGACGATCCAGGAGTCCGCCGACATCGTGACCCGGCTGCTGGAGGCGTCTGCACCTCTCTAGCGCTTTCGGTCGCTAGCGGGGACGTTCACCAACGTCCTCGCTAGCGGTAGCCGTCGGCGACGGGGCGGCGGGGGAGGCGCCACCAGACCTCGTCGCAGGCGCGCCGCAGGTCTTCGTCGAGCTCGAGCTCCGCGCCGGCGATGGTGGCGTCGAGCTGCTCCGGTCGGCTCGCGCCGACGATGGCCGAGGTGACTCCCTCCTGAGCCAGGACCCAGGCCACTGCCACGGATGCCAGGGGGTGACCGCGCTCCCTGGCCAGCTCGGAGAGCTCCGCCACGGCCTCGAGCTGGAGTTCGTCCCAGTAGCGGTGCTGGTAGACGGCCCCGGCGCCTCCCAGGGTGAAGCGGGTCCCGTCCTCGGGAGCCTGCCCCGAGCGGTACTTGCCCGAGAGCATGCCGCCCGCGATCGGGTTGTAGACGAGCACGGCGAGCCTGGAAGATCGGGCCAGGGGCAGGAGCTCCGTCTCGATCTCGCGGTAGAGGAGGTTGTAGCGGGGCTGCAGGGTCTCGTAGCGGGCGAGGCCGAGGCGCTCCGCCACCCCGAGGGCTTCCGCGACGCGCCAGGCGGGGTAGTTGGAGCAACCCACGTAGCGGACCTTGCCCTGGTGCACGAGGTCGTCGAGGGCGCGCAGGGTCTCGTCGATGGGGGTGTGGGGGTCGTAGAAGTGGGTCTGGTAGAGATCGATGACGTCGGTGCCCAGGCGGCGGAGGCTGGCTTCGACGGCCCGCTGGATGTGATAGCGGGATAGTCCTCCGCAGTTCGGTCGGTTGGACATCGGCGCCCGGCACTTGGTGGCCAGCAGGATCTCCTGCCGGGTCCCGCGCGACGCCATCCAGCGGCCGATGATCTCCTCGGTGCGGCCCACCCGCTCGACCCCTCCGGCCAGGGGGTAGACGTCCGCGGTGTCGAGGAAGTCGACCCCTGCCTCCATGGACCGGTCGAGAATCGCGAAGGAGGTGGCCTCGTCGCACTGCAGGCCGAAGGTCATGGTTCCGAGGGCGAGCACCGGCACCCGGATCCCCGTCCGTCCCAGGGGTCTCTGCTCCACTGCGAAGGTCCTCCCGGGGACAACGTAGCGTCGGGCGCCCCCGTGTCGCGCGTCCAGTAGCGCGCTGATCGGTGGAGAAATCGCCTCGAATGCGGTATAATGCCCCATACTGAAGTAAAATGTCTCAGTTGTCAGGAAGTGCTGACCGCCCGAGAGCCACCTCATCCCAGCGTGGGGACTGCTCGGGTCACGGGGAGCGATGGAAGAGCCTCGCAAGCTACTGGTCGTCGAGGACGACCTCGCAATGCGGGAGATGTTGGTCTCCCTCTTCGAGGAGCGCGGGTTCTCGGTCCAGCAGGCCGCCTCTGCCGACGAAGCCGTGGAGTGTCTTCGGGACGTCGAGTACGACGTCGTCCTGAGCGACATCAAGATGCCCGGCCGCTCGGGAATCGAGATGGTCGGCGAGATCCGGGAGATGCGCCCGGAGACCCCCGTCGTGCTGATGACGGCGTTCGGCAGCATCGACTCGGTGATCGAGTCGATGCGCGCGGGCGCCTTCGACTACATCACCAAGCCCTTCGAACCCGAGGCGGTGATGCTCACCGTCGACCGGGCGATCGAACGGCGCGCCCTGGAGGAGGAGAACAAGCGGCTTCGGCGCGCCGTGGACCAGACCAGCTCCTTCGGTGACCTGATCGGCGCCAGTCCGGCCATGCGCGACATCTTCGCCCTGATCAAGAAGATCGCCCACAGCCGGGCCAGCGTTCTCGTCACCGGTGAGAGCGGAACCGGCAAGGAGGTGGTGGCGCGGACCATCCACTACCACGGGTCGCGCTCCGGCAACCCGTTCATTCCGATCAACTGCACGGCGATTCCCGAGGGTCTGCTGGAGAGCGAGCTGTTCGGTCACGTTCGCGGGGCTTTCACGGGGGCGCACACCACGAAGCAGGGACTCTTCGAGAAGGCCAGGGGCGGAACGCTATTTCTCGACGAGATCGGGGACATGGGGCTCGGGCTCCAGAGCAAGCTGCTCCGCGTTCTCCAGGATCGGGAGATCCGCCCGGTCGGATCCACCCAGTCGATGAAGATCGACGTGCGCATCATCACGGCCACCAACAAAGATCTGCAGAGGGAGATGGAGGAGAAACGCTTCCGCGAGGATCTCTACTACCGCCTCAACGTGATCCCCGTCCACATCCCGCCGCTCCGGGAGCGCCCGGAGGACATCCCCGCGCTGGTCGACGCGTTCGTGAAGAGGCACTCGGACCGCCCCCGCCAGCACGTCAGCCAGGAGGCCTTGGAGCGCCTGATCAAATACCCCTGGAAGGGAAACGCCCGCGAGCTCGAGAACGTGATCGAGCGGGCTCTCGCGCTCTCCGCCGCCGACCAGATCGACGTCGACGATCTGCCCATGGCCGACTTCGAGGACAGCGGCGGAAGGAACGCGGCCGACGGGTTTCCGCGCGGTACGGCCCAGCGCGGCCTGAGCCTGCGCGAGGTGGAAGACCTCTACATCGAGGAGGTCATGCGGCTCACCGGCGGCAACAAGGTCCAGGCGGCCAGGATCCTGGGAATCGATCGCAAGACGCTCTACCGGCGCGCCGAGAGAAGCGTTCGTCGGGAGGTGTAGGAGGAGGGTGGCATGCTTCCCATTCGCGTGATTCTGGCGCCGATCGACTTCTCGCCCCATTCGGGGGCGGTGCTGGATTGGGCAGTGGCTCTCGCCAAGGCGTTCGGGGCGAGGATCCACCTGCTTCACTCCTACGGCATTCCGGTTCGGGGTGTGATGCCCTATGACTTCACCGTACCCGACGGAGTCTGGGACGGGATCGGCAAGGCGGCGGAGACCAAGCTCGAGGAAATGCGACAAGGGGTCGTGTCGGCGGGCGTGGAGGCGAGCAGCGAGGTCAGCCCGGCGATGCCCAGCGATGCCATCCTGGCCGCTGCAGAGCAGATCGGTGCCGAGCTGATCGTGATGGGGACTCACGGACATACGGGGCTCAAGCACGTGCTTCTCGGCAGTGTGGCGGAACGCACGATTCGCCTGGCGACCTGCGCGGTCCTGACGGTGAAGGAGAGGTCGCAGGACCAGGCCTGACGATGACGCTGCGCGCGAGGGGCACAGTGCCGACCTCGCCGCGAAGGGGGAAGGAGGTGGGTTCGAAGCGATGAAGACCATCCAGAAGATCCTCGTGGCGGTCGATTTCTCGGAGCACGTCGACACGGTGGTCGACACCGCGCTGGAGTTCGCCAAGCAGTTCGGCGCGGAGCTCCACCTGGTTCACGCCTTCGACGTGCGGATTCCGCTGGTGACACCGTACGAGGTCGCCATACCCACCGCGTTCATCGAAGAGGCGCGGGAGGCGGCGGCCGCCAAGCTCGACGCGCTGATCCGGAAGGTCGCCGCCGAGGGCGTGACGGCCACCTCCCACCTGAGCGAGGTCCCGGCCGCCTCGGCCATCGTCGACCTGGCCGAGGAGCTCGGGGCGGACCTGGTCGTGATGGGGACCCGGGGCCACACCGGGCTCAAGCACGTGCTGCTCGGCAGCGTCGCCGAGCGCACGCTGCGCCACGCTCCGTGCTCGGTGCTGACGGTGAAGGCGTGCCATGGGTGAGTTGTCGGACAGGCTCTCCGAGGAGCTGGACGCGTTGCGCGAGCTTCGCGACGAGGTCCGCGTCCAGATGGAGCTGGGACGCGCCGAAGCCCGCAACCGCTGGGAAGAGCTCGAAGAGGACTGGCAGCACCTGGAGGGCAAGCTCAGGCTGATGCGGAACGAGTCGAGGGGCGAGCTGGAAGACATCGGCGAGGCGGCCCGGAACCTTCTCGAGCGGATCCGGGAGGGCTATCGCCACCTTCGCTCGCTTCTCTGACCGGCGGGCCGGCTATACCCCCCGGTGAGAAGAGCGGGCCGGCCTCACGCCTTCTCGAGCAGCGCTACCAGGTCGAAGGTCGAGATGACTCCGCAGAGCTGCTCGCCCTCCACCACGAACACCCGGTGAATCCTGTGCTTGCGAAGCGTTGCGGCAACCTGGGGGATCGGAGTCTCCGGCGTCACGGTGATCCCACCCCGGGTCATGGCGTCAGCCACGGTTCGCTCTCCCAGCCGGTCCCGGAAGGTGTCCGATTCCTCCTGCCAGTCGGGGCCGGATGACTCCAACAGGTCCCGGAGGTAGCTGGACTCTGCAGACGCCGCGTCGTGCTCCTCTTCGACGGCCCGCAGGAGATCGACGCTGGAGATCACGCCGAGCAGACGCCCGGTCTCGTCGACGACCGGCGCTCCGTTGATCTCCTCGTCCACGAAGAGCCGATGGACCTCGAGCAGGGGCGTCTCCGGGTTCACGCTGATCAGGTAGGTCTGCATCACCTCTCGCGCGGTTCGGGCCATCGAATCTCCTCCGGTTCGCTCGCTCCGGGCGCTGCACGACCCATGCCCGTCGCGCATCAGCCCGGCCGTCGCTACGGCAACGGATCCCGGTGCGTGTCACGGCACGTTACTGAATTTCCGGTGCGAGGAGTGCTCCGGGCAATCCAGGGCAGGGCGGGCCGGGGCGACGGCCCGCGAGGCCGGGACCCGCGCAGAGCGGACGGCGGCCGGGTTCAGCCGGAGAGGATCTCGCGAGCCAGCGCGACGGCGCCGAAGAGCAGCGTCCAGAAGCCGGCGCCGATCAGCGTTGCGTGAAAGATTCCGCGCGCAGGGGAGAAGCGGGGGGCGGCGAGCTCCGTCGCCTCCGTCCACTCGATCGCCTCTGCGGCCCGCGCGTCGGGGCTCTGCAGTTCCAGTGCTGGTGTGTGAGCGTCGAAAGCCGGAGCGTCACTACGAGAGTCGAGTTGCATGGACCCCCCATCCATCCCGTTGGCGAGCGGAGAAGATGCGACAGCCACACCGCCGTTTCTGTGAGCTGAGACACAGTTTCCGTCTGCCAACGATTCCTCTCACGGGGGCTGCACCGCCGCTCTACAGAAGGAATCCGAGCAGGAAGGGCAGCCCGGCGAAGGCGAGTAGGGTGGAAATCACTACGATGCTCGCAACTTCTTCCGGCGCGCGCCCGTAGCGCTGTGCGAAGAGATAGTTGAAAACGGCCGCGGGCATGGCGCACTGGAGGATCAGTACTCCGCGCGCGACTCCTTCGAGCTCGAGCATGGCGGCCAGGGCGACGCCGACGACGAAGCCGATGCCCAGCCGGCACGAGGAGAGGGCGACGCTTCGCCCGATTCTCGCCACCCGAAGCTCCGCCAGGGAGACCCCCAGCGTCACCAGCATCAGCGGGATCGCAAAGCCCCCCAGGATCTCGGTGGTGTTCCAGATCCACGCGGGAACCGCAGTGCCGGAGGCGAGCACCGCGACGGCCAGGACGACGGCGTAGATCAGTGGCGTTCGCGCCAGCTCGCCGAGCGACAGGCGCCCGCTCCAGATCGAGATCCCCGCGGTGAACTGCAGTGTCGCGGTGACGCTGAAGTACGCGATGCCCAGCGCGAGGCCTTCTTCGCCGAATGCGAACAGGCAGACGGGGAGACCCATGTTGCCCTGGTTGCCGAAGGTCAACGGACACAGGAACGTGTGAAGCGGAAGACGGGCCAGTCGCAGGATCGCGATCCCTGCCACGGCGAAGATGGCCACCGAGATCCCGGCCGCGATCGCCATCTCGGCCATGGCCTGCGGCTCGACCTCGAGCGCCACCAGGCGGGAGAAGACCAGGCACGGCGCCCCGATGTCGGCGATCAGGACCGTGATCAGCTCGCGGTCGTAGCTGCGGCCCGCACGCACCCAGGCCCAGCCCAGGGCGGGGCAGAGAAAGACCGGCGCGATGATCGCGAAGAGATCTCCCACGGGCTCCTAGGAGCGGGCGAGGCTGACGAGCGAGAGCCAGCCCGCGATCAGGCAGAGCCCGCCGATGGGCGTGACCGGACCCAACCAGCGCTGCCCGGTCAGGACCAGCAGGTAGATCGACCCGGAGAAGAGCGCAATCCCCAGGCTGAAGAGCCAGCCGGGCAGGAGGATCGACCGGCCGCTCACGGTGGCGAACAACGCGAGGGCGAGCAGGGCAACGCTGTGGAGGAGGTGATACCGCACCGCCGTGTCCCAGCTCGCGAGCTGCTCGGCGCTGAGCCGCGTCTGGAGCCCATGGGCTCCGAAGGCCCCGAGGACCACCCCGAGCGCGCCGAGGAGCGCCGCCGCCACCATCCATCGATTCAAGCCGCGACCTCCCGTGCAGTCGGCGCAGCTCCCAGCATATCGAGGCCGGGCTCGGGTGTCCCGGGTCCGGCGCCCGGTCGATGTGGTACCCCTCTAGGACGAAGGGAGAGGGCTTCATGGGACGACTGGAGGGAAGGATTGCCCTGGTGACGGGGGCCGCCCGCGGCATCGGTGCCGCCATCGCCCGTCGATTCACGGGGGAGGGGGCGAAGGTGATCGTGAACGACCTCGACCTCGCGAGCGCCGAGAAGACGGCGCTCGAGCTCGGTGGGGACGCGATCGCAGCCGACGTCTCCGACGCCGGGGCGGTCGCGGAGATGTTCCGGGAGGTCGCAGATCGCCACGGCCGCCTCGACGTGCTGGTGAACAACGCCGGAATCAGCGGAATGGAGGACGACCCCGAGCGAGTGGCGCGCTACCGCGAGCGCTCCATGAAGCAGCTGGCCGAGGCCTTCGAGGGGCGCGAGATCACCACCCACCTCGACATCGCCGTGGAGCTCGAGGACGAGGCGTGGCGCCGGATGATCGCGGTCCACCTGGACGGGACCTTCTTCTGCTCCCGCGAGGCCCTCAAGATCATGGGGCCCCAGCTCTCGGGATCGATCGTGAACATGAGCTCGATCATGGGCACCAGCGGCGGCGCCGGCGCGCCCCACTACTGCGCCGCCAAGGCGGGCATCCTGGGCCTCACCCGCTCCATGGCCCGCGAGCTGACCTCCCGCAAGATCCGGGTCAACGCGATCGCACCGGGCTGGATCGACACCGACTTCATCGCACCGCTGTCCGAGGAGCGGCAGATGATCGCGCTCCAGACGCCCATGAAGCGCCTGGGCGAAGTCGACGACATCGCCTGGGCGGCGGTCTACCTGGCCAGCGACGAAGCCAAGTTCCTGACCGGCCAGGTGATCTCCCCCAACGGCGGCTGGACCATGAACCAGTAGCCTTTGGGCTCACCTCTTCGGGGTGGGCCGGCGGTAGAGATCGATCAGGTTCGGTCCTTCCCGTCCGCTGCCCGGCTCACGGTGAGCGCCACCTCCTGCCCGAAGGAGACTTCGAGCGTGTGCTCGTCGGGGTCGGAGATCAGCGCCCAGTAGCCGACGGGGTAGGGCGAGTCCGTGGGTCCGAACACGGTTCGCCCCTCGTCGCGCGCTGCGGCGACGAGGCGGTCCACCTCCTCTCGCGAGGCGCAGCCGACGCCCAGGTGGGCGGCCGGGCGGAGCGGGTACTTCACCTCCCCCATCTCGATCAGCACCACCACGAAGGGCCGCGTCTGGTCGCTGATCCAGGCCACCCGGGTCCCGGAGTTCTCGCTGGTTCGGCTGTGAACCACTTTCATATCCGCATACTTGGAATAGAACTCGAGACTCTTGTCGAGGTTGCTGACGGGCAGGGCGACGTGCGTGAGGCCTCGGTCGGTCATGGGCTCCAGGGTAGCGGCGTGCGGGGCGTGCGACCGCCCGGCCGGGTTCAGAGGATCCGGTTGTCGCGCCCCTTCCAGTAGCGGTCCCTGAGCAGACGCTTGAACAGCTTGCCGGTCGGGTACCTCGGGAGCTCGGGGTCGAAGTCGACCGAGCGCGGGCACTTCACGTGGGAGAGGTTCGCGCGGCAGAACTCGATCAGCTCCTCCGCGAGCGCGGGCCCGGCGTCGGCCATGTCCATCGGCTGGACCACCGCTTTCACCTCCTCGCCGAAGTCCTCGTTGGGAACGCCGATCACTGCGACGTCGGCGACCCTGGGATGGGTGATGAGGAGGTTCTCGGTCTCCTGCGGATAGATGTTCACACCCCCGGAGATGATCATGAAGCTCTTGCGATCGGTGAGGTAGAGGAAGCCTTCCTCGTCGACGTAGCCCACGTCGCCGAGGGTGGTGTAGCCCTCCTCGCTGCGCGCCGCGGCCGTCTTCTCCGGATCGTTGTGGTACTCGAAGTCGGCGCCCTCCGCGAAGTAGATCGTGCCGATCTCGCCGGTGGGCAGCTCCTTGCCCGCCTCGTCGAGGATGTGGAGCTTGCCCTGCAGGGCTCTCCCGACCGATCCCTTGTGGGCCAGCCACTGCTCGGAGTCGATGGCGCAGAAGCCGTTGCCCTCGGTGCCCGCGTAGTACTCGTGCAGCACCGGACCCCACCACTCGATCATCTGCTCCTTCACGGGGATCGGGCAGGGGGCCGCCGCGTGGATCGCCACCTGGAGGCTCGAGACGTCGTAGCGGGCCCTCTCCTCCTCGGGAAGCTTCAGCATGCGGACGAACATGGTCGGCACCCACTGGCTGTGGGTGGGCCGGTACTTCTCGATCAGCTTCAGCGCCTCGAGGGCGTCGAACTTGTCCATCACGATGCAGGTGCCTCCCAGCCGCTGCATGGACAGGTTGAAGCGCAGCGGCGCCGCGTGGTAGAGCGGCGCCGGCGAGAGGTAGATCGCGTTCCCATCGGCCTTGTAGAGGCCCTGGACCAGCAGCTGGAGGGCCGGCGGCGTTCCGGCCGGCTTTCCCGGGAGGGGGACCTTCACGCCCTTTGGGCGGCCGGTGGTGCCCGAAGAGTAGAGCATGTCGTTTCCCTCGAGCTCCTCGGGGATCGGCTCGGCGGGCTGGGCGGCGACCGCGTCCTCGTACGATTCGTAGCCCTGAGCGGTGGCGTCGACCATCAGCCGCGTCCCCACGCGCGGGTTGCGCCCCACCAACCCGGCGGCCACCTCGCCCATCACCTTCGAGGTGATGAAGACCTTCGCTCCGCAGTCGTCGATGATGTACTCGGCCTCGGCGGCGGTGAGACGCGAGCTGATCGCCGTGTAGTAGAGCCCCGAGCGCTGCGCCGCCCAGCAGATCTCCAGGAAGCGCAGGTGGTTCTCCATGCAGAGCGCGACGCAGTCACCGGGCGCCAGGCCCAGCGATCGAAACAGCTGGGCGCACCGGTTGGAGCGCTCGTCGAGCTCCTTGTACGTCACGATCTGGCCGGTCCGCGCCATGATGTAGGCGGGCTTGTCGGGAGTCTCTCTCGCGTGAACTGCCGGATACATGACTTCCCTTCTTCCGTCTCAGCGGCCCCGGAGGCCCTTCTGCTTCATGCGCCAGGTGAGCAGGTCGATGCGGTCCTGGCCGAAGAAGGGCTCTCCCTCGAACACCATGGTCGGTACACCCCAGTGCCCCGCGGCCTCCAGCTCCTGCTGGTTCTGTGCGATGGCGGCGTCGAGCCGGTCCGCTTCGCTCTCGGCTGCGGCATCGAGCTGTGCCAGGTCGAGCCCGGCGCGGGCCACTGCGTCCGCCAGATGGGAGCCCTCGTGCCACCCGTCCACTTTCCCGCTCCAGATCAGACGCGAGACCTGGTCGATGAATGGCAGCCCGCGACCCTCCTCGACCGCGAGTACCCCCAGGCGAGTGAGCCGGTGGATGTAGGGTTGCTCGGGGGCCGTGACCAGCTTTCCGTCCTGGGGAAGCTGCACCACCGGGTCGGGACGGGGCCAGCGGAACTCGATGCCCTGCTGCTCGGCCACGCGCAAGCTGTCGCGCAGCAGATAGGGAGGCCAGAGCGGATTTACCTTCTGGAAGAAGTTCGGATCGCGCACTGCCAGCGGGAGGACGGGATGGACGCGGACGTCCAGGTGGTACTGCCGCTCCAGATCCACCAGGCGGCCGGTGGCGAGGTACGAGTAGGGGCTTCGAAAGGACCAGAAGACGTCCACCGCGGGGGTCATGCTCTGCTCTCCGTGTTGGCCTCAGAGGAAGATCGGGTAGATGGCGTTCGCCGCCAGCCCGGCGATGAAGAGCACCCCGGCGAGCCGCGTGAGGATGAAGGCCCAGGCCACGTACCAGAGCGGCCAGATGGGAACGTTCTCCGGCGGAGTGTCCGGCTTGGGCTCCCCGAAGACGCGCATCACCTTGATCGCCCGGGGAACGGCGATGAAGGCGGCCAGCGTCCAGACGCCGATCGCGCCGGTCAGTACCAGGACGGCCACCAGGACGAAGAAGGACCCGATCAGCCACTGGGTCGCGAAGCGCGTCCGCACGTCGCCGAGAATCACCGGCAGGGTGCGAATTCCTTTTTCCTCGTCGGCGGGGAGCTTGTCGAGGTGCTTCCCGAACAGGACCGCGGTGACGAGAACCGCGTGGGGCAGGCTCGCCGCCAGCACCCAGGCCGGCATCTCGCCCGCGGTCACGAAGTAGGTGCCGCCGATCATCAGCGGGCCCCAGACCAGGGCCACCCCCGGCTCCCCCAGGCCGCGCTGCTTCAGCCGGATGGGAGGCGCCACGTAGAAGAAGCTGACGAAGAAGCCCGCCAGGGCGAAGACCACCACCGGCCAGCCCCGCTCCGCGGTCAGGTGGACCAGGATGGCCAGGTTGATCGAGTTGGCGAAGGCGATTGCCGCCAGCAGCCCTCCCTTGGAGATCAAGCCGGAGAGGATCGGGTGTGGCGCGTACTGGCCGCGCACGTACTCCTCCGAGTCCAGCCCGCTCGCCAGGTCGAAGTAGTCGTTCATCATGTTGTTGGCGGCGTGGGCGATCACCAGGCCGACCAGCGCCTCCAGGAAGAGCAGCCAGTTCGGCGTGACCGGGGTGGGTCCGGCGACCACCAACAGTCCCCCGATCACCCCCGAGGTGATCGTCATCGGGAAGACGCTGACGCGGATGATCAGCAGCCAGCGCGAGATCGGGTCCGCCGTCCGCCCTTCCGGAAGGTTCTGGGCGCGGACCACCTCGCGCCAGTTCTCGAGCAGGATGGAGAAACGGGAGGGCGGGCTCTGTCCTGTGTCGTGCTGCGCGTCGGGCATCGCCCCAGGTTGGAGGGTGGCCTGGAAGGCGTCAAGAGCCGGGGTCTGCGCCACTCATTTCCGCTTCCGCAGCAGCTGGAAGCGGACCGGTACCTCTACGCGCCCGTAGACCCGGGGAAGCTCGCCCGCGTCCGCCGCGCCCCGCTCGGCGGCTTCGTCGAGGAGCGCACTCCCCGAGGTCTCGACGGTGTGGATCCCCGACGCGTGTCCGTTCGCGGCGATCTCGAAGCGAATCCGGGTGACGCCGGTGATCCGCCTGCGCCTGGCCTCCGGGGGATACGCCACGGCCTCCTGGACCCGGCGCCGGATCTCGGCCAGACGCTCGGCGAGGCTGGGTCCGGGGGGAAACGCATCTTCGAAGAGGGGCGGCGGCGCGTCGACCAGCCCGGGAGGCTCGGCGCCGGCTGGCGCCCACGCGAGTGCCAGCGCCGCCCCCAGCATCAGGATCTCGAGCGGCTTCCTCACCAGTTCACCGCGATCTGGGTCGCGACCACGTAGTGCCGCTCGGGGGAGGGGAAGAAGCCCACCCGCGGCGAGAAGATGCTGAGACCACCGAACTCCGTGTAGCGCTCCCCCGTCACGTTGTAGGCCGTCGCGTCGAGCGCGAGCGTGAGCCACTCGTTGATCTGACGCCGCCATCCGACCCGTACGTCGTAGCGCGACCAGCTGGGGAGCCTGTCGAGCTGGTTCGCGATGTCGTTCGCCAGGTAGCGGTTGCCCACCCAGATGGCGTCCGCACCCACCTCGAAGCCGAAGGGCAGGTAGACGCGCGCGCCCGCGTTCCCGCGGTGGCGGGGAGTGATCGGCAGCTGGGAGCCATCGAGGCCGGTGAGCGAGTCGTGGGCGAATTCCACGTCGTCGTAGGTGTAGCTGCCGTAGACCTCGAGCCAGTCGATCGGGCGCACGCTGGCGAAGACCTCGAAGCCCCGATGCCGGACGCGATCGATGTTCACGTTCTGGCCGAAGACGTTGACCGGGTCCACCGCCAGCGGGTTGTAGAAGATCTCGTCATACACGTTCATGTGGTAGGCGGACAGGTTGAGGGTGAGACACTGCGTGCGCACCTTGGCACCCACCTCGTAGGACTGCGAGGTCTCCGGCCCGAGATCCGTGGTGGCGCCGAAGACGCCGAAGGCCTCGTCGAAGTTCGGAAAGCGGAAGCCCCGGGCGTAGGACGCGTAGAGCGAGACCGGCTCGATCACGCGCCAGGTGAGCGCCGCCTTGGGCGCCCACTCGGCACCCCTGGCGCCGAGGTCCATGCCCGACAGGCGATTGCGCCCCTCGTAGCTCGCGTTCTCGCCCCGCACCCCGAGGACGAGCAGCAGATCGTCCGTCAGGTTCAGCTCGTTCTGAAGGAAGCCGCCCCAGAGCGTGCGGTGGGCCCGGTTGGACGTCGTGGAGAGGCCGAACAGAACGTGCTCGAAGGCGCTCTCGAAATCGATGTCCTCGCGGAGGAAGCTCCCGCCCAGGACGCTGCGGTTGCGGTGGCCCCAGACCTGGACGTCGAGCTCGAGCTCGGCCTCGAAGGCGTTTGCCTGCGTCTCCCGGTCCTGGCTGAAGACGAAGAACGGGTCGGAGGACTGCGATGTGGTGTCGCGCCGGCGATGCCAGCCGTTCGCGCGGAAGCTGAGCTGCTCGGTGAGCGCCAGGTCGAGCTGGAGCTGCGCCCAGTGCTCGGTCGGGTCGTCGCGGTTCTCGTCGCTTCCGGGGGCGGCCTGGCGGCGGTCCTCGTCGATCTCCTCCTGGGTGAGCGCGCCGGGGAGCTCGCGGCTCTGGTTGTCGTAGCCGCCGGCGAGGCGAAGCTCGCCGCGGCCGGCCAGGTCGAAGAGCAGCTGGCCTTCGACGCGGTAGGCGCGGAGATCGGAGCTCTCCCGATAGCCGTTGGTCCGATGACCGTCCACGAAGAGGGATGCGGTGACCGGCTCCTTCCCGCCGCCGAGCCAGAGGCTCCCCTGGTCGGTGGTGAAGGTGCCGCTGCCGCCACGCAGCGCGCCTTGGAAGCCCGGCTCCGGCCGCCGCGTGCGAAGCTGGATCACACCGGCGATGGCGTTGTCGCCGTAGAGGGCATTCACCGGGCCGCGGACCACCTCGATGCTGTCCACGTTGTCGAGCGGTATGAACGCCCAGTCCGGCACGCCCCCGTCGGGCTCGTTCGCGCGGCGGCCGTCGATCAGGACGAGGGTCCGGCCCCCGTTTCCGCCGCCGTTCGAGAAGCCGCGCGCCTCCGCCGTGTAGCCCGCGCGATTCGTGGTCGTGTTGGTGACGAAGACTCCCGCCTCGCGCCGGAGCAGCTCCGGGACGTTTCGGGCGCCGCTTCGATCGATCGTCTCCCGATCGATCACGGTCACGTTGCCGGGGACCTCGAGCAGGCTGCGCTCGGACCGCGTGGCCGTGATCGTCACCTCGTCCACGACGAGCACGGGAAGGGAAGGCGCAGCGCCGGCCGGTTCGCCGTCGTCACCGGGCGCGACCTCGGCCTCGACCCGGCGCCGCCGGGGCCAGCAGCGCGCAGGCACAGAGGGAAAGGATGAACAGTGAGCAGCGCCGGCGTCGCTCGCGCCGGGATGCGGGTGCCGGGACCATCGGACCTCCTTGCACCCTCCGGGATGGTCGGGTGAAGGAGTGCCGGGGCCGCCGGGCGGCGCGCGAGCACTTCCGCACCACCCTTTCCACGAAGAGCAGTTGCAGATGCTCGCCCAGGCAGGTCTCCTGGCTGATGGGTGTCCGAGAATCCCTTTCTCGGCTGCTCCCGCGGCGCCTTCCCGAGCGCATCGCTCAGTGGCCTGATGCCGTGGGGGCTCCCCAATCACAGTGGCGGGACCGCGGCCGGATTTCACGGCCTTCCCTCTTCGCCCGTGATGGGCACCTGGGCTATGTCCGACCGCTTGATAGCAGTTGGGCGCGGCGCGGGTCAACGCAGGGCGGCGGCGAGACGCTCGACGTTCTCCTCCCTGGCGTTTTCACCCATCAGTCCGATTCGCCAGACGCTTCCGGCCAGCTTTCCGAGTCCTGCGCCGACCTCGATTCCGTGCTCGCCGAGCAGTCGGCGGCGCACATCCGCTTCGCCGGCCTGCTGGATGCTCTCGGGCAGGCGCAGCGTGGTGAGCGACGGCAGCCGATGCGCTTCGGCGACGAGCGGCTCGAAGCCCAGCGGCGCGAGCGAGTCCACCAGGGTCTTGGCGGCGCTGCGGTGCCGCTCGGCGCGCGCTTCCATCCCCTCTTCGTCGATGATGCGGAGTCCCTCGGCGATCGCGTAGATGGCGGAGATGGGCGCCGTGTGGTGGTAGATGCGCTCGCCCCCGTAGTACCCCGCCAGGAGCGAGACGTCGAGGAACCAGCTCTGTACCGGAGTCTCGCGCGCGGCCACCTTTTCCACGGCTCGCTCGCTGAAGCTGACCGGTGAGAGCCCGGGCGGGCAGGAGAGGCACTTCTGGGTGCCGCTGTAGACCGCGTCGACGCCCCACTCGTCGATCGCTCACGGGAATTCCGCCGAGCGAGGTGACACAGTCGAGCACCAGCATGGCTCCCGCCTTGCGCGCCGCCGCGCCGATCTCCTCGACGGGCTGAAGCACGCCGGTCGAGGTCTCGGCGTGCACGAAGGCGACCACCGAGGGCTTCGCCCGCTCGATCGCGTCGGCCATCTCGGCCGGGTCGAGGATGCTGCCCGGCTCGGTCTCCACCCGGGTCACCCTGGCTCCGATCCGTCTCGCCACCTCGCACATGCGCTCGCCGAAGACGCCGGCCACGCCGACGACGATCTCGTCGCCGCGCTCCAACAGGTTGGCCAGGCAGGCCTCCATCCCCGCGCTGCCCGTCGCCGAGAGCGGCAGGGTCATGGCGTTGGCGGTGCCGAAGAGGCGACGCAACTGTTCCTGGACCCCGTCCATGATCGCCAGGAACTCGGGGTCCAGATGCCCGAGCAGAGGCTCGCCCATCGCCGCCAGCACCCGGGGATTCACGTTGGAGGGCCCCGGCCCGAGGAGGAGCCGAGGGGTCGAAGGGTCGTTCTTCATGGCGCGTATCTTAGCGCCGCCTTTCCGAAAACCTCCCCGGAATCAGCACTCTAGGCCGTCTTCGTCGAGTTGACACCAGCTGTGCCGCTACCTACTCTGGCCGCAACTGCATCCGGGCGACCCTCCCCCCTGGCGCGCTTCGCCCCTTCCCAACGTGTCGATGCAGAGGAGGCCGAACGCCGATGAGGCGCTGGCTCGTGGTAGCACTGGCATTGGTCATCGCCGGCGGCGCGGTCTACCTGCTCCTGTCGTTCCGAGCTGCGGACCACGGCCAGATCGATTCGGAGTCCCGTGCCAAGCTCCGCGAGGTCCTCCGGGAGGAGCGCGGAGATTGACCTCCGCAGTGCGCACGCGAGAGGACTTCGAGCGCGAGGAGCTGGAGCGGCTGGCTCCCTACGCCGTGAAGAGCTCCGAATCCCGGGGACGGCTCGCGGACGAGGAAGAGCACGATTACCGCACCGCTTTCCAACGGGACCGGGATCGCATCATCCACTGCCAGGCCTTTCGCCGGCTCGAGTACAAGACACAGGTCTTCGTCCGCCACGAGGGCGACCACTACCGGAACCGGCTGACCCACACGCTCGAGGCCGCGCAGATCGCGCGCACCATCGCCCGGGCGCTGCGCTTGAACGAGGAGCTCGCCGAGGCCATCGCCCTCGCCCACGATCTCGGCCACACCCCGTTCGGCCACGCCGGCGAGCGCACCCTCGACTTCCTGCTCGAGAAGCAGGGCGGCTTCGATCACAACCGCCAGAGTCTGCGGATCGTGGACCTGCTGGAGGTTCGCTACTCCGGCTTCCGCGGTCTCAATCTGACCGCCGAGACCCGCGAAGGCCTCCTCAAGCACGGCTGCGACTGGGAGCACCCGGTTCCGCTTCCCCGGCTGATGCCGAGCCCTTCGACCGAGGCGCAGACCACCGACGTCTGCGACGAGGTCGCCTACACCAACCACGATCTCGACGATGGGCTCCGCTCCGGCCTTCTGACGCTGGAGATGCTCGACGAAGTCCGGCTCTGGCGGCGCGCTCGCGAGTCGATCGAAGAGCGGCTCGGCGAGGCTCCGCCGCGGGTGGTGCGCGCCGAGACGATCGTCGCTCTGATCAACCATCTGGCCACGGATCTGATCCGGGCGAGCGCCGGGAAGCTCGCTGCCGCGGAGCTCCGTTCGGCTGCCGAGGTGCGCGCCCGTCCCTTGCCCCTCGTCGAATTCTCCGAGCAAGTACAGAGAGATAAGGATGATCTCAAGAATTTTCTCCAGGTCCATCTCTACTCCCACCCGCGGGTGGTGGAGACCACCGAGCGGGCGCAGCGGCTCCTGGTCGAGCTCTTCGCTGTCTATCTCGACGACCCCCGAAGGCTGCCGGCGCACGTGGTGGCGCGTTTCGGCGAGGAGGGCGAAGCTCGCGCCGTCGGCGACTACATCGCCGGCATGACGGATCGCTTCGCGATGGCGGAGTACCAAAGGCTGGTAGACCCGGATGAATCCCTCTGAGCCCGAAGTCCGAATCGGCTTCATCACCGCGCCCGACGCGGAGACCGCAGCCCGGATCGCGCGCGCACTCGTCGAGGAGCGGCTGGCGGCCTGTGTCAACCTGGTGCCGGGGATCCGCTCGATCTACCGCTGGGAGGGCGCCCTCGAGGACGACGCGGAGGTGCTGCTGGTGGTGAAGACGCGGGCCGATCGCGCCACAGACCTGGCCAGCCGGGTGGCCGAGCTGCATCCCTACGACCTGCCCGAGGTGGTGCTGCTGCCGGCCGTCGGTGGGAGCTCCGCCTACCTCGAATGGGTTCGCGCGGAGGCCGCGCCGTGAGTCTGTCCGAAGCGCTGAACGCTGCGGCCGAGGCCCTAGGCGGGGATGCCGAGGCGATTCGAGCCGGTGCCGGCGATCCCGCGCAGCTGCTCTCGTCCCTCGATCCGGATGCGGCCGGCCGCGTTCTCGGCTGGCTTCTCGCTCATCGTCCCGGCGAAGCGGCCGAGCTGGCCGACGCCTGGCTGGGCGAGCCGGCGGGCGAGGGGGTCCTGCTCGCCCTCGACGACGACTCGCTGCCGAAGCCGGGCCGCAAGGTGCTGCGCCGGGCGCGCCACCGCCTCCGCTCGCGGGGCGTGGAGGTGCCGGAGAGGGCGCCCGAGCCGGTCGTGTCCTCGCTGCCTCCCGTCGAAGACGGGATCTCCGGGGGCTACGTATCCCCGCTCGATCCCCGCGGCGCTCGAGTCGTCTTCCTGCTCGAGTCGAACCCGGCGGGTGGTGCGCGGCTGTTCGAAGTGGTGATCGACGATGGCCTCGGTGTGGTCGAGTGCGAGGCGTTCAGCTCGGGACGCAGCAAGGTCCGCCAGTTCTTGCGCGAGGTGACCGGGAGCGACCGCTACGGGGCCGTGGAGGCGCCGCCGGATTCGGTCCGCGCCCTGATCGCCCGAGCCGCGGCGGTCCAGGCCCCCGATCGGCCCCCGCCGCAGGGCTTCGCGGAGTGGAGAGGCCGCCTCACCGATGCGCAGGGGGATGCCCAGACTCCCGGCGAACTGGTCCGGCTGGCGCTCGGCGAAGACCCGGGGGCAGCCGACCCCGAGCCCGCGGTGGAGCTTTTGAAGCAGGGGCGGGTGGGTCCGTGGCCCCCGTCACAGGATCGACTCGCGGGTCTGGCCGAACGACTCGAGGACGCGGTCAGCACCAAGCTGATCGTGTCTGGCGTGACGCGCCGCGAGCAGATCGACGCGCTGATGCGCGGCTTCCTGGGGGAGATCTACACGAATGGGGCTGCTGCCCGCGAGGCGCATCGCTTCCGCGAGACGGCTTACGTCTTCTGGAAGCAAGGGGACGAAGAGGCTGCCAGGGCCTGCCTCGCGGCAGCGCTGGCTTTCGAGTCGTCCCCGATCGACGAGAATCCCGTGGCGCGCGCAATGCTGGAGGTCGCCCTGGCTCCGGTGCTCGAGAAGATCGACTCGGACGAAGAGGAGCGGCAGGCTTCCTCCCTCCTGGTAAAGCCCTAGAGGTGTTCCAATGGTGTTGGCACAGGGAAGGTTCTGGCGCGCTTCGGTGCGCAAGGGAAACGGGGCGGTGGTTCTCTCCATCCTGCGAGAGTCTCTGCCCGCGGAGCTGGAAGAGGTGCGCGACCTGAAGATCGAGGTGCCGTTGGAGGACTGGCGCCGGGTGGTGAAGCAGATCCGATCGGACCGCAAGCTGCTCGGGGGGATCCTCCTCGACTTTGCAAAGAACAAAGACCACTTGTCGGTGGCGGTGGGGAGCGACCGGCTCTTCCAGGCGCTTCAGCGAGTGGTCCACGACGCCACGGTGGCCCTGGTGGAGGAGGGGGTGTTGACCCTCGTCCCAGTGGAGGCCGAGGCTTGAGGAGACTGGAATGAGGAGGCGTTTCGGGCGCAGGAGGCGGCGATCCGACGACTCGCGCAGCGCCCCCATCGAGGCGCACTGGCTGGAGAGGATCTCGGCGGGGGAGGACGCCTCCGTCTCCTCCCTGGAGCCGCTTCGATTCGAGGACGTTCCCGATTCCTTCGCCCTGACCGCGCTCGGACGCGGCCCCGCCGAGGAAAAGTGCCTGGTCGGGTTCTCGCCGAGGTCCGGCGGCGATGCCCTGCTCGCCGTGCTGGTGGCGGCGGCCCGCGACGGCAGCGGTGACACCGCGCGCGCGGTGGCCATCTCTCCGGTCTGGGACGCCGCCAGCCGCCGCCGGCTCGGGGCGCTCGGCGTGACGCCGGTTGCGATCAAGGCGGTGATGCTCGCGCCCGTGGGCGGCACCGAGGTCGCGATCGAGAGGGAGCCGGCCTTCGAGGTCGGCGCGGTTGCGCCGGACCGCGTTGCGGACCACCTGGCGCGCCCGTCCGACCGCCTGCTCTTCGAGCGCGCGCTCTTCGCCCTGCAGGGTCTGGCCGCCAAGCACGGCGGGGCCGTTCGCGGCTTCGGTCGCAGCGTCGAGCTGGCGGTCCTCGGCCGCCGGGTGGCGGTGCTCCGCGCCGAAGACGAGGTGGCCCTGGAGGTGCTGTCCTCCAGCCCGACGAACTTCCGCCTTGCCGACAGGGCTCTCGCGGACGTCTTGGATCAACTCGAGAGATTGGTTCGCAAGCGGTTGAACGACAAGCGGATTCGCGATGGGGAAGCGGGCCTGCGAAGCCGTCTGATCTCCACCTTCGCAGAAGCCGCCCGGCTCCGGAACGTGCTGCCCTGGCCGCTGGGTGGCTCGGACCTGGATTCGATCGACCTGCTGGGGGTGGCCGAAGACGGCAGGCCGGCTGTCGGAGCGGCGCGCCAGCGGCTCGGCATCGAGGCGGTCGCGCAGATCCTCGACGCTGCGCTCTCTCTGGAGAGCGCGTTGCCGAGCCTGCTCGAGGGCGCTCCGGCTCCCGTGCTGCTGGCTGCTCCGCGGCTGCTGCTCGCGGCCGAGGAGATCGACGGGGCCGCCGAGTGCGTTCTCGGCCACCTGGCGCTCGACGCGAAGTGCTTCCTCGTCGAGAGCAAGTACTCCGGTCTGGTGCTTCGGGAGCGAGACATCGCCCGAAGCGCGCCGGTGCTCGAGAAACAGGTCGCCCCGACGCGGCCCGCTGTCGAGGCCGAGAAGAGCGACAGCGCCGAGAGCCCCGAGCCCGAGAAGCAGTCGGATCGCGCTGCGCAACCGGGCAGCGGCCGTTCCCGGGGCACGCGCGGCCGCCGTCGGAGCGAGAGCCGCGGGGGCGCTCGAGCCAGCGTAAAGACCGACGCGGAGGGGCCCGCGGAGAGCGACGGGCCGCGCTTCGAGGAGATCTCGCTCTTCGACCTGGACGACGAAGAGCGAGCGACCTCGGACGGCGAATCGGAGGGAGCGTCCCGCCGGCGCGGCCGCGGGCGGACCCGGGGACGGGGACGCAGTAAGGCGCGGCGGGCGGAGGAGGGCTCCAAGGCCGCCGAGAAGGACGCCTCCGGATCCGCGGAGGAAACCGCCGAGGCCGCCTCCGAAGACGAGCAGGCCGCTCCGGAAGAGCGGAGCGGAGGCCGCTCGCGGGGTGGGCGTCGCGCGCGGGGCCCGAAGAAGGAGAGCCGCGAGAGCGAGGAGCTCGACCTCGTCGCCGACGACGACGACACGGACAACCTTCTTCAGCTCTCGGCGGAAGCGCCGGATTTCGACGACCCGGTGGAACCCGTCTACGACGATGAAGACCTCGAAGAGGAGCCCCTCACCGAGCAGGATCGGCTTCGCCTGGAGCGCGAGAAGCGACGGCTGGCCCGTCACGCAAAGGGCGAGCCGCTCGTGCCCCTTGCCGACGAGCCGGGGCCGGAGCCCGAGGAGGTTCGCAGACCGCCGCGCGGGCGCGCGGTGATCCTGGCGCACGCGGACCGGAACTCGATCCTGGCGGCAGTCCTGCTGGCGCGGGACGTCCGACAGCTCGAGGGGTTGTGGATCTACCCGCAGTCCGAGCTGATGACGTTCTTTCGAGGGGTTGCGACAGATCTCCGCGAAAATACTCCCATATTTGTGGTCGGCTTTAGCGCCACACCGGCCCGGGACGCGATCCACGCCGCCTCGCTGTACCGGGACCGGCTGGTCTGGTTCGATCACCACGTCTGGCCGCCGGAGGATCTCGGCGGCATGAAGGAGGCGATCGGCGAGGCCATGCTGCACGTCGAGGAAGGGCCGCAGAGCTCGCTTCCGACGGTGCTGACCTACTGCACGCGGCGCAGCCGGTTCTCCGACAAGCTGGTGGACCTGGCCACCGGGCGTTTCACCCAGCACGATTTCGAGCGTTGGGGACGGCTCTGGTGGTGGCGGCTGGGAGAGCTGGCCGGAAAGCCGGGCGAGCACAAGGCCGACATCGAGCCGCTTCTGGCGGGCCGCCCGTCGGACCTCGCCAAGGAGGCGGCCGGCGTTCCCGCGCCGCCGCAGCCGGAGGAGCTCGACTTCGTCTCGGGACGGGATTTCCGCCTGGTCCACTTCGGTGATTTCGGAATCGCAGTCGGGGCGGTGCCCGCCGAGCTGGATCTCCACCTGGCGTCCCGGATCCTGCGCGAGCGCTACGCGGTGGCGGTCTCGCTGGTTCACGTGGAGGGAACCGAGCACTTCATCCTGGGGAGCGACGACGTGGCGGGCCGCAGAGCCATCGACGTCGGGGCGATGGCCGATCACCTCTCGCAGACGTTCGACTGGGTCGATTCACAGTCCGATGCGGACCACGTCGCGCGTTTCCGCCTCCGCGATCTGGGCGCGAACCCGGACGGTCTGGACGAGGTGGTGCGCGAGATCGGACTGGGGCGCGCGATCCTCGAGGGCTGAGCGTTGGGCCAGGAGCGGAGCTCCGCGCGCGTCGCGTCCGGGCGGGCGGACGGCGCCCCCGAAACCGCCAACCTCGTCGAGATCTTCTCGTCCGTTCAGGGCGAGGGGCCGGACGTCGGCGCCGCCACCCTCTTCGTGCGCTTCGGGGGCTGCGACCTCCGCTGCCGCTGGTGCGACTCGGCCTACACCTGGGAGCCCGCAGCCGAGTGCCGGATCGAGACGGCTCGGGGATCCGGCCAGTGGCGGACGCTCTCGAACCCGATCTCCGTCGAAGCGGTCGTCGCCGAGGCGGAGTCCCTCGAGGTCGGGGCGCACCGCTTCGTGAGCCTGACGGGAGGAGAGCCGCTCCTGCAACCCGGAGCCGTGCGCGCCTTCGCCCGGGCGTTGCGCCGGCTCGGCCCGGCCATTCACCTGGAGACCCACGGGCTCGCCGCTGCGGCTCTCGACGGCGTCGTCGAAAGCATCGACGTGGTTTGCATGGACTGGAAGCTCGCCAGCGACGTACGCCGCGCCAGCGATCCGCCCCGGGGTGCGGTGGCGGAGTTCCACGCTGCCCACGAGGCGTTCCTCGAGATCGCCAGGCGGGCGCCCCGGGTGGTGGTAAAGCTCGTCGTCACGCCGAGCAGCCGGGACGAGGAGATCGACGAGGCCGTCGCCCGGGTCGCCCGGGTGCACGCAGGCGCCACCCTGGTCCTGCAGCCGGTCACGCCCTGCGGCGCAACCAGGCAGATGCCGGATCCGCGGCGGATGCTCGTCCTCAGCGAGCGGGCGAGCCGCCGGCTCGCCGACGTCCGGGTGATCCCCCAGACCCACACGATCTACGGCGTACGCTGATCCGACCCGAGAACGATCGCGGCGGCCTCGTCGATGTCGCCAGCGCAGCGCAGCGCGGGCGCCGCGCCGGGCGCAGGCTCGGCTCCTCCGGCGAGGACGAGCACCGCGCCCCGGCAGCCGCCGCGCTCCGCGAGCTCCACGTCGCATGCGCTGTCCCCGATCATCCAGCTTCGAGCCAGGTCGGCGCCGAGCTCGTCTCGCGCGCGCTCGAGGAGGGCGGTGCGGGGCTTGCGGCAGTCGCACTCCGCCTCGGGCCGGTGGGGACAGCAGTAGCTCGCCTCGATGGGAATGCCCTGCCCGGCGAGATCGGCGACGAGATGCGCCTGGAAGGCCGCGTACTGCTCGGCGCTGTAGTAGCCGCGCCCGATGCCGCTCTGGTTGGTGATCACCGCCAGCCGGTAGCCGGCATCCAGCAGCCGCCGCAGCCCGTCGACGACGCCCGGGAGAAGCTCGTAGTCCTCGATGCGATGCGTGTAGCCGAGGTCCCGGACCAGGGTCCCGTCGCGATCCAGGAACACGAATCGGTTCATCTGCGCAGGCTATCACGGAAGGCGCGAAGCTCCGCCTGAACCGCCGGCGAGAGGTGGCCGCCGAAGCGCTCCGCCAGGTAGAACTCGGTGAGCGCCGCAAAGCTTCGGGCTGCCGTGGGCGAGAGCTTCTCTTTCGCCAGCGATGCGAAGCTGCGAGCGGTGGTGACGGGATCCCGCACCAGGCCCTTTCTCCCGAGCAGGCGGAGCGCCTCCTCGTAGAAGCGAGGCATGTCCTGGCGCCGCTGGCGCCGCCGCAGGTCGAAGGCGAGGCCCCCGAGCCCCAGCGCGAGTGCGCCGACTCCCCAGAGCCAACGGGGAGGATCCGGAAGAGCCCATCCTTCCCGCTGGCGGGCGGGCCGGCGCCCGCGCTGGCCGCCGGCATCCCTTCGCCAATCCCGCCAGGTCAGCCAGGCCTTCTTCAGCGCGCGCGCCTGGTGCCCGCGGTCGAAGTCCACCACGTTGCGGAACCACCAGAACTCGAAGGCGCTGGCGAGCGCGGCCAGGGAGCCGCCGCCCGCGAGCGAGCCGGCCAGGCGAAGATCCGGCGGTGTCGGGTCGTAGCGCACCCAGCCGGCGTCCCGGTAGTGGACCTCGACCCACGCGTGGGCGTCGGAACGCGTGACCTCGACGAACCCCCCGACCGGGTTCGCGTGTCCGCCGGCGAAGCCGTTGACCAGCCGCGCGGGCAGGCCGACCGAGCGGGCGAGCACCACCATGGCCGAGGCGAAGTACTCGCAGTGGCCCTCGGTGCCGCCGAGGAGGAACACCTCGATCGGCGAGCTCGGCTCGTTCCGGCCGACCACCGGAGGCGTGTCGGAATACCTGCCTTCGCGCCGCAGGTAGGTTTCGAGGGCGAGCGCGCGATCGGCGTCGTTGGCATGGCCTGCCGTGATCTCGCGCGCCAGCTCCTCGATCGAGGGAGAGAGCTCGGGGAGGGCCAGGTACTGCTCGCCGCGTTCGGCGGGGGGCGCGGCGTCCGCAGCGCGCAGGGCGTCCTGGTCGCGGGCTGCGAAGTCGCTCGCGATCGTGTAGTCGGTGCGCTCTCCCAGCGTCGAGTGGGCGTAGAGCGCGCCGTTCAGATCGCGTTCCAGCCGCCCGAGCGGCCCGCGGATTCCCATCGGCACGCCCGCCGAGAAGATCACGCCGGGGTCGATCGGCTCGCGCGCGATGCGCTGGACCAGACGCTCGCCGCGGGCCCGGTATCCCAGGTCGATGCCGATCTCGCTGTCGCCCGGCACGCGCTCCCGGGTCGGCGGAGTGACCGACCAGCTGCGGCCGTCGAAGGCGTCGAAGGCCAGGCCCCGCCAGTAGCGCTGCCCGGCCTCCGGCAGCTCGCCCTCGAGCGTCTCGACGCGGAGCACCACCTCGGGATCCATCCGAATCCGGCCGATCTCGCCGAGCTCCACCCGGTCGGAGAAGCCCGCCACGCCGATCGGGCCCTGGTAGCCCGCCGAGAAGAGCACCCCCGAGCGGATCCGGGGCAGCACCGGAAACAGAAAGACGGCGAGCAGGAGCGAGAGCAGGCACGCGATCACGGTGACGCGCAGCAGGCCGCTGCTGAGAGCGCGGCGCGCCTCCTCGGGCTCTCCGGCCTCGAGGGCCTCGGCGCGCAGCGTGTGGACCATCAGCGTCCACACCGTCGTCAACGTGAAGACCACCAGCAGGGGAGGGAAGAAGACGCTGTCGGTCAGGTTCGCCGCCAGGATCACCTGGAAGAGCGAGAGCGCGACCAGCAGGAACTCGGAGCGCCGCGGCCGCGCGTCGAGCACCTGCAGCGACTGGGTGAGGATGGCGAAGTGGGCGAGGGCCACCACCGCCAGCTCGCCCCGGGCGAAGAGCCACGCACTCGCGAACATGATCGCGGCGAACGATCCGTTCAGCACCGGGCCGCTGTGCTGCCAGTCGCGCGGCGCCTCGCGCAGCAACGTGGCCGCACCGATCCCGAGCGCGGCGAGGGCGACTGCCCAGATCGTGAGCTGCCCGGTGATGGCGAGGGTCAGGCTCGCGGTGGCGACCATGGCGATGGCCGCGGCCGGGCGGGGCAGGTCGATCGACTCCCGGAACTTCGCGCGACTCATGCGGCCGCTTCCAGCGCCTGCGGATCGGGCTGCACCCGGGCCAGGAAGCAGAGCAGCCGATCCCGCTGCAGGGCGCCTTCGGCGGGAGCGAGGCGCTCGCTGTCGGTGAGCAGGCCGACGCGCCAGCCGGCGCCCAGGTGGGTCACCACCTCGGACGCGGCGTGACTCACGGCGGCCTCGAACGCCTGGCCGGGCTGCGCGCCCCGAGTGCGGAGGAGCGCCTCGAACTCGGCCTTCTGCTCCACCTCCCGGTCGCGGACCAGGAGCGTGCCGCGCCGCATCGAGGCCTTCCAGTGGACCCGCCGGAGGTGATCGCCAGAGGCGTAGTCGCGCAGTCCGGCGACCTGGGACCCCTCTCCCCCCTGGCCGCCGCTGGTGTCCCCCTGGTCCCGAGCCGGGAGACGTCTCTGCAGCGGTGCCAGCATCTCGACCGCCGGATAGACGAGCGCGCCCTCGGCGGCCTCGATCAGCATCGACTTCGAGAAGAGCCCGAAGGGGAAGCGGGTGGTCACGCGAAAGCCGGCGAAGCCGAGGTCACCGCGCCGGGGCGGTGTGAGACGGTAGCTCCGCGTCTCCGTTCGCCCGGGGGCGACCCGGAGGGCGAAGACCCGGCCCACGGATTCGGTGCGATCCACGTGAGGCCCGACGAGGTCTTCGACCACGATGGCGAACGAGGCCACGCGCCGCTGCTCGTTGCTGATCTCGAGGACGAGGTGTGCCGGCGAGCCCGCGAACATCTCCCGCGGAACCCTGCGCCGAACCCGAACGCCTCGCAGGGCCGACTCCGAGAGCACGCCGGAGAGGACCAGGAAGGCCAGCAAGCACCGACAGCACCATGTACATCAGGTTGTTGCCGGTGTTCATGGCCGCGAAGCCGACGCCGAGCGTGGCCGCGAAGAAGAGCCAGCCGGCACGGGTGGGCCGCAGGGTGCGAGGGGGCCGAAGCCAGCGTCGAGCCCGGCGGGCTAACGGCCGGCAAAGCCGGCCTTCCCGCACGGCACGCCTACGGCGTGCCTCCCGGCGGGCTAACGGCCGGCAAAGCCGGCCTTCCCGCACGGCACGCCTACGGCGTGCCTCAGGCAGGGGGCCGCGATTCCGCGGCGCTCTCTCTGCCCTCGCTACGCGACCTGGTGAGAAAGGCGGGCTGGCGCTCAGAGCGGAACGGCCACCCGGTCGAGGATCTCCCGAACGATCCACTCGGCCTCCTCCGAGGAGCGCTGCGGCCCGGCGCGCGGGTCGATCACGATCCGGTGGGCGAGGACGTCCACGGCGAGGTCGCGGACGTCTTCGGGGATGCAGTAGTCGCGCCCGTCCACCAGGGCCCGCGCCTGCGCGGAGCGGCGCAGGGCCACGGCGCCGCGCGGCGACACGCCCAGGTGGATCGCCTCGTGCTCGCGAGTCTCGGTCACGATCTCCAGCAGGTAGGCGATCAGGGCATCGTCGAACTTGACGCTCTCCGCAGCGGCTCGCATCGCCACGACTTCGTCGGTGCTGAGCACCGGCGCCAGTCGCGGAAGCTCCCGCAGCGCCGGGTCGTCGCGGAGGATCGCCGCCTCGGCGTCGGCTTCGGGGTAGCCGATGCGCAGGCGCATCTGGAAGCGGTCGAGCTGGGACTCGGGCAGGGGGTTGGTCCCGTAGTGCTCCACCGGGTTCTGGGTGGCCATCACGAAGAAGGGCTCGGGCAGGGCGTGGGTCTGGCCCTCGACGGTGACGTTGCCCTCGCACATCGCCTCGAGCAGCGCCGACTGGGTCTTGGGGCTGGCCCGGTTGATCTCGTCGGCCAGCACCACGTTGGCGAAGAGGGGACCCGGGTGGAAGGCGAAGTGGCCGGTCGCGCGGCCGTCGATCAGCTCCGGAACCGAGGCGCCGAGAATGTCGCCGGGCAGGAGATCGCTGGTGAACTGGATGCGCCGGAAGGAGGCGTCCACGGACCTGGCCAGCGCATTGGCGAGGATCGTCTTGCCGACGCCGGGGACGTCCTCCATCAGCAGGTGACCGCCCGCCACCAGGGTCTCCACCGCCCGCCGCACCACGTCGGGCTTGCCGCGCAGCGCGCGTTCCACGTTGGAGCGGAGCCGATCCGCCTGCTCGGCGGCGCGCTCGGGAGTGGTGGGCGGGGGCGTGGTCTGGTGCATGAGGAGCCTCGGAGCGAGTGGAATCCGGCGGGCTAACGGTCGGCCAAGCCGGCCTTCCCGCACGGCACGCCTGCGGCGTGCCTCCCGGCACCTGCCGTTTTCGGCATCTTCGCGCCCCGGCCTGAGGGCCCGCGAAGCTGCACATCGGAGATGGGCGGCGGCCGCCACGCCGGGAGCGCAACCGCGCTGCGCCCACGGGGTTGAACGGTGCATGTGGCGGCGCGCGGACAGGTCGCTGGGACGCCAGCGGCTGCTGGAGAGAGCCAGCTTCGGGCCCCGGCCGGGGGACCGGGCGGCGGTCGAGACCGAGGCACCCGAGGAGTGGCTCGCCCGGCAGCTCGCGCCCGGGAGGACCCCGGACACCGATGCCGAATCCCGCGTGGCGGCGCTGGCGGGGAGCGCTCTCGAGCCCGGCGACCTCGACGCCCCGGTTCGCCGGCCCTCGGGAAGGCGCGGCTCCGCGGAGTCCCGAGAGGCCTTCCGCGAGGTGCGCGAGCGCTTCCGTCGCGCGGGGGCCTACGCGGTGGGGGCGCGGCTGCTGCGCTCGGTGTACGGCCGGCGCGAGCTGCTCGAGGTGATGGTCGACTTCTGGGCCAACCACTTCAGCGTCTCGGCGCGCAAGGGACCCGTCGCGCTCTGGCTGGACGCCTACGAGCGCGAGGCGATCCGGCCCCACGCGCTGGGCCGTTTCGAGGACCTGCTGCTGGCGGTGGCCCGAAGCCCGGCCATGCTCTTCTACCTCGACAACGTGCGCTCGGGCGTACCGCGCGCGGAGTGGCCGCTGCGGCTGACGGGGCGGCGGGACCGCGCTCCCCTCGGCATCAACGAGAACTACGCGCGGGAGCTGCTCGAGCTGCACACGCTCGGCGTGGACGGAGGCTACTCGCAGGCGGACGTGGTGGCCGCTGCGCGGGTGCTCACCGGCTGGAGCATCGACCGCGACACGCAGCGGTTCAGCTATCGGCGGTTCCTGCACGACCGCGGCGAGAAGCGCTTCCTCGGGCGCGCCGTTCCCGGCGAGGGAGAGGACGAGGGCCGCTGGCTCCTGCGCGAGCTCGCGCGCCACCCGGCGACGGCGCGCTTCGTTTCGCGCAAGCTCGCCGGCCGCTTCGTCTGCGACTCGCCGCCGAAGGCGCTGGTGGAGCGGGCCGCCGGCCGCTGGGCGGAGACCGATGGCTCGATCGCAGCGGTGATCGAGACGATCCTGCTCTCGGAGGAGTTCGCCCGGCCGGAGCACCTGAAGCTCAAGACACCGCTGGAGTTCGTGGCCAGCGCCCTGCGCGCGACGGGGGGACACACCGACGCCGGTGACGGGATCCGGCGCCGCCTGCTGCTGCTGGGCGAGCTTCCCTACCTGGCCCGCACACCCGAGGGCCATCCGGACGACGTGAAAGCGTGGGCCACGCCCGCCGGACTTCTCGGCCGGATCTCGCTGGCCTTCGAGCTGGCTTCGGGTGAGGTGCCCGGCACGCTGCTGGGCGAGCTGCGGCCCGAAGCTCTGGCCCCCGACCGCTCGCTCGCCTCCTTCGAACGCGTGGCCGCGGTGGTCGCCGATCCGGAGTTCCAGTGGCAGTGACGCGACGGCGCTTCCTGAGGCTCGCCGCAAGCGGCGCCGTGGTGCTGGGTGGCCTGCCCGTCTGGCGTACCGCCCGCGCCGCCGAGCCCGCTGCGCCGCTTCTGGTGGTGGTCTTCCTGCGCGGGGGCGCCGACGCGCTCTCGCTGGTGCCGCCGCTGGGCGAGCCTCTCTACACGGATCTGCGCGGACCCCTCGCGGTGGATGGCGCCCTGCCGTTCGCAGCCGGCTTCGGGCTCCACCCGTCGCTCGCGCCCCTGTCTGCCCTCGTCGACGCAGGCCGGCTCGCCGTCGTGCACTGCGCCGGCTCGCACGATTCGAGCCGCTCCCACTTCGAGGCGCAGGATCGCATGGAGCTCGGGAGCGGCGAGCGGCCGCGCTGGAGCGAGGGCGGCTGGCTCACCCGCGCGCTCGGTGAGGTGGAGGCCGACGCGCCGTTTCGCCAGCTCGCCTTCGGCTTCGAGTCGCCGGCGAGCCTGCACGGCGCCGACGCGTTCGCGATCGGGCGCCCGCAGGTCTTCCGGCTCGGCGGCGCCAGCCCCGAGGCAAGGGCGGCGCTGGAGCACCGCTACGCCGAGGCGGCCGACGGTCCGCTGGGGCACGCCGGAGTGCGCGCCCTGAACGCGGCGCGGGCGGTGCGCCGCGCGGTCCTGGAGGGCGGACTCCGACCGGGCGCCGCGCTGCAGGAGATGAGGGCGGATCCCGCAGCGCGCGCGGAGACGCGCCCGGGGAGCGGGCTCTTCCTCCGTCAGATCGAGGGACTCGCGAAGCTCGACGCCGCGGGCTTCGCGATCGAGGCCGCCGCCCTCGACATCGACGGCTGGGACACCCACGCGGGACAGCAAGGCGCCTTCGCGCGCGCGGCCGGCTCGCTCGCCAGCGGTCTCGCCGAGCTGACCCGCAGCTTCGAGGCACGGCGGACGCTTCGCATCGTGGTGATGACCGAGTTCGGGCGCACCGTGCGCCCCAACGGGAGCCGCGGCACCGACCACGGGCACGGTGCGGTGATGCTCGTTTCGGCGCCCGACGTCCGTGGCGGACTCCACGGCGACTGGCGAGGCCTCTCGGAGCCCGCCCTCTTCGAGGGCCGCGACCTTCCCGTCACCACCGACTACCGCCTGGTGCTCCGGGAGGTCCTGCGCGCCCACCTCGGCAGCGCGCCACCCCGAAACACCTTCCCGGGCCTCCAAGGCACCGCCCCCGCCCTCTTCACCTGACGCCCCCCCCGGAGTGGGGACGTTCTTTACGAAATTGCGTTACAGGCGAGCTGAGGCAGTCGGGCGCTCAACGGGTGCGATCGGGCGTGAGCTCCGGCGAGGATCGGGGGTCCGGTTCCGCCGCCGCCTTGCGTGCACCGTCCAGGAAGGCGCGCAGATCACCGTGAAGCTCGCGAAGCCTCTGCTCGTAGCGGGCCAGGTCGGTGTAGTAGGTTCCCGTGAGCGCCTGGCAGGCATCGTTGAGCGGGGCCTCTTCCGCGAACGCCTGTGTATCTCGCGTGACGAGGTCCAGCGACGCGATCTCCGCCCGGGCTCGGGCCTCCAGCGCTGCCCGCGCCGCGTCGCGTTCCGGCCCGGCTTCGCTGCTCTCGTAGAGCTCCGCGACTCCCTCGCGAAATGCGACGAGGGCTCCCGTCACCGCGCGGTCGTCGCGCACCCGCCGCCGGGCCCGGTCTCGCTCTGCGGCGTCCTCGTCGAAGCGGATCGCCGCCTCCTGGCCGATGAACGTGGCGAGGCCTTCGTTGAATTCCGGCTCGTCGGCGACGTAGATGGTCGCGTGGACGAGCTCGTGGAGAACGGTCTCGATCAGCCTTCCCCGGTCCTCGCGAAGCATCGGCGCCGTCAGCGGATCGTCCAGCCAGCCGAGTGTGGAGTAGGCCGGCACCGGAAAGAGGCAGACGTCGAGCCCCTCGCCCCTCAAACCCTCGGCCTCCGATCGGGCCCGCTCCTCGTCGAAGAAGCCCTTGTAGGGCACCCTTCCGACGATGGGAAACCAGAAGCCGGCAGCGTCGACCTCGCCGGGCCGGGTGGCGACCACGATGGTGACGACGCGATCCCCGGGCCAGTCGGCGAAGCTCGAGTACTGCCCGTCGACGTCGAGGCCGACCTCGCTGGCGTACTCGCGCACCTGTTGCACGAGCGCGAGCTGCTGGCGAAGCTTCTCCGGAGTCTCGGGGTCGGCGATCAACTCGGCGACATCGCGCCTCGCCAGGAGCATGCGGACCTGCCCCGAGGCGAGGTGGGTGTAGTAACAGCCGGTGAGTGCGCCCGTGAGCGCGGTGAGGAGCAGGATGAGCAAGAGCTTCGTCAGCATCCCGGTGGATGTGGACTCGGCGGAGCTCTCGGAGCGGATCTCCGCCGAGGCGCACTTCGCCGGCGCCTCCGGTCTCGAGGATCGCGGATCTCGGCTCCTCATCTACGCCCCCGCGGACCGCGCCGATGCGGTCCTGCGAGTGCTGCGCGAGTGCGCCGGTGCAGCCGTCGGAGAGCCCGCGCCAGTCGAAGACGTGGATTGGCAAGTGGCCTGGCGCGAGGGCCTGGAGGTGGTGGAGATCTCGCCCCGTCTCGCCATCCGCCCTTCGTTTCTGGAGCACCGGGGACCCGCCGGACAGGCGACCCTCGTCATCGATCCGGGCCAGGCCTTCGGCACCGGGGGCCACGCCTCGACGCGACTGGCTCTGACACTGCTGGAGGGCCTGGCTCCGGAGCGGCTGGCGGGAGCGGAGGTCCTGGACGTCGGCTCGGGAACGGGCGTGCTGGCCCTGGCCGCCCTCGCCCTCGGCGCGCGGCGCGCCGTCGCCCACGACATCGATCCACTGGCCGGAGGCGAGATCCGCGCCAACGCGGCCGCCAACGGCCTCTGCGAGCGCGCGCTCGTCTTCACCGGCCCCATCGCTGCAATCGGCTCGCGGGGCTTCGACGTCGTGCTCGCCAACATGCTCCGCAGCGAGCTGCTTCCGCTGCTCCCGGCGATCGCCTCGCGCACGCGGCCGGACGGTGTCGCGATCTTCTCCGGCCTCCTGGAGGGTGAGCGCGACGCGATGGATCTCGAGCTCGGGCGCGTGGGATTCCGGGTCGAGGCGACACGCGCGGAGACCGACTCAGCCGGTGACTGCTGGCTCGGGCTTCTCACGCGGCGCCAACGGTCTGGCGCCAGCCGTCGAGCAGGCGTTTGAGCGTCTGCCGGAGCGGGGTCTTCGGCGCCCAGCCCGTGGCCTTCACCAGCCGCTCCGCGGAGCCGACGCTGGTGTCGGCCGGCCGCCAGCGGTTCCTGTCCACACTCACCTCGGGCTGGACCGAGGTCTCGGCCAGAAGCGCGTCCAGCAGATCGCGAATCGACGTGCCCTTTCCGCTGGCGACGTTGTAGACACCCGCGGGCAGCTTCGGATCGAGCAGGCGGACGTAGGCGTCGATGACATCGTCCACGTCCAGGAAGTCGCGCACCGAGTCGAGGTTTCCCACGGCCATCTCCGGGGGCCGCCGCCCGGTCTCGATCTCCACGATCTGCCGCGCGAAGCTCGACTCCACGAAGTGGTCGGGCCGGCCCGCGCCGGTGTGGTTGAAGGGCCGAACGCGCACGACATCCACCCCGCGGTCCGCGTACACAGCTCCCAGCAGATCCGAGGCCGCCTTGCTCCAGCCGTAGGGCGAATCCGGCCGCAGCGGCGAGCCTTCGTCGAAGGGCGGGGCGCCCGGCTCGGCCGATCCGTAGACGTGCCCCGAGCCCACCAGGAGCACCCGCACCCCCGGCGAGAGCTCCCGCGCGGCTTCGAGAATCGAGCGGGCGCCGAGGAAGTTCACCCGGTACACCGCCAGCGGATTGCGCGCCGCCTCGGGGACGAACGAGATCGCCGCCAGGTGGACGATCGCATCGGGGCGCGCCGCCGATATCGCCTCCGAGACCCGCGCGGCATCGGCCACGTCGAGCTCCAGATCGGTGCCGGTCACCTGCGCACCCTCTGCCTGGAGACGAGCCTCGAGCCTTCGACCCACGAACCCGGCCACGCCGGTCACGAACACCCGCATGGGCGCAGACTGACAGAGCGGGACAGTGACTGCGAGTCAGGGCTCGGGCCGACCCGGGAATCCCGGCGCTCCCCCCCGGCACAGCGAGAAGAGCGCCATCTCGGCCCCGGAATTCGATCTTCTCCGCCACGAAATCCCTCCCCCGCCCACTTAGAAGCAGGGGTCGATGCGGGCCCGCTGCACCCGTGTGCAGTTTCGCCGCAGGCGACGGATCGGCCGGAGAAGGGAGATCCGTCACGTTCTCGTGAACGCGACCAGCCGAAACAGCAAGCCGGACGAGGGAAAGTTCACGCAGGAGAGTTGGTCAATGATGTCTCATCGTTTCTTTGCAGCCGTGATGGCCTGTTGTGTGCTCCTGGTTGCCGCCTCCCTGCAGGCGGCGCCGATCATCGAGGAGACCTTCACCGGCTATCTGGACGACGCGTTGATCTCGGACAGTCCCGCCGGACCCGCCACCGGGTTGACCGGCGACTGGATCCTGGTCCCGGACAGCGACTTCTTCGTGAACAGGACTCGAACCGACACACAGGCCGGCACCGGCAAAGCTGTCTACCAGCGGCCTTCGGGGGACAACGGTACCCGCGAGGCGACGCGGAGCACTTCGGACGATCACCTGCTCTTCGCGACGGACGGCGACGTGTTCTACGCGAGCTTCCTGATCGACGTTCCTCGGATCGGTGGACGCATGACTTTCGAGCTCGACCTCATCAGGCCGGGCGGCGGTGGCGGGACGAACTTCTCGTTCGGGATCATCGACGGGGCGTACATCGTCGGCAACGGGGGTGTCGATGTCGATGTCAGCGATGGTACGGTGACCGGCGGTGAGCAGCTTGTCCTGGTCCGCATCGAGTACGGCGACGCGGACAGCGGCCCGGACGACAACGAGCTGGTCACCCTCTGGGTCGACCCGCTCGACGAGTCGAGCACGCCGGTGATCGACGGCGTCTCGATCGACTTACTGAATCGCGGCGGCGGAGCGATCACGGCCGTCGGGATGCGCGGCGAGCAGATGTTTGGAGACCCGGCATTCTTCGACAATCTCCGCGTCGGTCATTCGTTCGGAGCCGTCATTCCCGAGCCGACGACGCTGTCCCTCATGGCGCTCGGTCTGGTCATCCTTCCCCTGATCCGGCAGCGTCGATAGGCTGAGAACGCGCAACATCCTGCGCAGCGGGAAACGGACGCCAGTGAACACGCTTCACGCTCGCTCGCTCGAGACGAACGCAATCCCGTCGCCGGGCGACGGTTCGCCCGGGTAGCAGAAGGTCCGGAAGCGGGCGGCCTATTCCTGTTGCGGTTCCTCCCCGGCGTCCTCGTCCATGCCGTGAATCGGAAGCTTTCGCTTCCGCTCGAGCGCCGCCAGGGAGAACAGGTGATCGTCGATCGGCGGGTTGATGCGGAGGTCCTCGAAGGTGACCTCGGTCTTCGTGCCTCGCGCGTGGTTGTGCACCGTCAATCGCGTGGGAATCACGTGTCCGTCGTGCGCCACCATGGCTTCGCGCGGGGCGGTAATGACACGGAACGGTGACTGCTCGCCCCGCTTGAAGTATCGGGTCTCCAGGATCACCCAGTCCGACCGGGCCACCGCGAAGACGACACGGTCGTAGTTGAAGTCGCGCAGTGGGCGCGCCTTGACCAGGTAGACCGGCTCGCCCTGCACCTCCGCGGAGCCGAGGCCGTTCAACTGGTACTCCTGGATTCTTCGCCGCTCGAGGTCCTCGTAGGTCACGTCCGTGCCGAACAGCGAATCTCCCCGCACCCCGGTGCCCACGCGGCGCACCTTCTTCAGCGAAGGCAGGTATACGAACGCATCGTGGCTTCGATCCCCGGCTTCGATGGTGAGAATCGTCATGCCCCGGAGGTACTCGGGCCAGACCAGCCGCCCGATCGAGTGCATGCGATCGTCGATCAACTTGGAGGCCGCCTCGAATTGCCTTCGGAGCTCCTGTCCGGATCTGTTCTGCGCCACCAACTCGATCCGCGAGGTCAAGTCGACCTCGTAGCTGATTGGCGAAGGCCATGGCGAGAACCTCCGACGCGGAGTGGGCAGGCGCGTCCGCGGGCGTCTGCGCTCCGACCCCTTCCGAGAAGACGAGCCCGGCCAGCAGCATGAGAACAGTCGTGCGCGGCGCGAATCGCAGACGTGATTGCGTCTTCATCTCAGCTCCTCTGGCGCGGCGGGGAGCCGGACCGTCGCTCGGGTTCCTCCGCCGGCGTCGGCCGCCAACTGGATGCTCCCTCCGAGCGCTTCGACGATATCGTGGGCGACGGTCAGGCCGATTCCCGATCCTCCCTCCTCGAGGCGGGTGCTGAATCCCGGCCGAAACGCGTTCCGGAGAACTTCCTCCGAGATTCCGCAGCCCCGATCCAGGACGACGATTCGAATCCAGCCCTCCTCCAGGGTCGAGAACAGGTGGACCGATCCGGATTCGGGTGTTGCGTGCAGCGCGTTGTCGAGGAGATTCGCCATGACTCGTCCGAGATTCTCGGGGCAGGGCAGGTTGCGCAGCGCCGGATCGATGCTCTGCGCGATCCGGTCTGCGCCATGGACCCGCGCCATCTGGCGCGTTGCGCGCTCGGCCAGGTCGTCGAACTCCACGAACCCAGGGGTCTCGGAGCGGGCCTCGGCAGCGCTGCCGATGAACTCATTGAGGCCCCCGACGAGGCCCTCGGTGAACTCCTGGATCATGTCGATGTCGCGTTCGAGGCGCCTGCGGTCGTCGAGGAGCTTGGGCAACCGCCGCACCAGTCGGCGCATCCAGTCGAGATCCTTGCCGAAGTCGTGCGCGAGAGCGACGGCCACGCGTCCCGTCGCGGCGCTCCGTTCTGCGGCCGCCAGCCCCGCTGCGAGCTTCGCGTTGTGGAGCGCGATGGCCGTGTGGGAAGCCGCGGTGGAGACGAAGTCGAGATCCACACCTGTGTAGGGTGCGCGGCTCTCTCTCCCTTCGAGGAGGATCAGTCCGAATCGCTCCCCTCCACTCTCCACGGCGGCGGCCACCTCGATGCCCTCGGCGAGGAGGGACCGGTACGCCTCCTCCTCTTCCTCGGCCGCGAGTGCCAGGTGGACGAGGCTTCGGCCCCCGAGGGCGGAGGATGCGGCGGCAGCCAGGTCGCCTCTGATCGGAGGCTCCGCGCCGAACGGATGGACGGGTCGCCACTCGCCCCCCTCGAGGAGGAAGATGCATCCGGACCGGGGCGTCAGCGCTTTGTGCAGAACGTCTCCGAGTCGGCGGGCCACCGCGTCGCCCTGGTGAAGCTCCGTCATCTCCTGGATGTAGTCCTCGCGGAGGCGCTGCAGCTGGTTCAAGCGAGGTGAGATCACCGATTCGAGGAATCCGAGCATCCGGCCGCGAAGCGGCTCGATCGCTGCCACACATGCGAAGGAAGCCAGCCACATCAGTGCCGGATCCCGCAGCGGGTTGGAGGCGCCGGCGAGCGCGAAGGAGGCTTCCAGGATCAGAGTGACGATGCGCCGCCGCCGTACCCAGGTAGACGAGCCGCCCCACCCAGTGGCGCACGTCCCATCCCAGGTTGAAGAGGTTGTAGCGGCTGATGGCGAGGCCGATGGGGAGCGGAATCAGCACCGCCGAGAGCCAGAGGTAGGCGGTGACGGATACCGCTGGGCTGGTGGCGTCGTGCGTCGCCAGCCAGGTCGGAAGCGCGGGCAGGAGCAGCGCTCCGAAACACAGGAGGCGCGCGCGGGCCCGCTCGAGAGCGGATGTCCGACTCTCGAATCGCAAATGCACAGGAGAGGATCAGGATCAGCCAGGCGCCGCCAGTCAGGAAGAGCAGGAGATGCATGAAGGGCGGCCAGAGCAGCGGATTGCGGTCCAGTGCGAACCAGCCCGTCGCCGCCAGGAACGCGGCTGCGAGGTAGGGCAACGCCGCCAGGTTGGGTGCGTCTCGGATCGACCTTGCGTTCGCGCGGAAAGACGAAGCTCAGGTGGGCGAGCATGGCCGGGGCTCCGATCAGCGCGAGCAGGGACGCCCGCGTGAGCCATTCGGAGTGACGCCCGCAGATCAGTGTGACGACGACCACCGTGGTCGCGGAGTAGAAGAGCACCAGGGGGACCGCAGCCCTCGACGTGGAGCGCCAGAGGAGAAACAGCGGGATCGCCAGCAGGGCGCCGGCCACCACCACGCCGGTCGCGACGCGGCCCGCGCGTGCCGCCGCAGAGAGATCGCGGACCGGGATCTCGAACCAGTGCTCTGCTCCGCCCCGCATCACGGCGACCCGGAGGCTCGAGCCGACCTCTGCCAGCCTGTCGTGGAGCATCCGGGGATCGTGAAGCGGGACGGATACGCCCGGGCGGATCTCCACCCTGCGAATCTTCTCGTGCGGTCGGAGTGGACAGCTCGAGTCGCCCGGGACGATCAGCACGCGCCCGTTCGGAAGCAGCCAGCAGCTCAGCTCGACGGACGCCCCTTCGTGTGCGAGCAGCAGGGTCGGAGACGATGAGCGTCGCCAGCACGGGAAGCACCGCGACCAGCGTGAACAGCCTGCGCCGCCTCCTGACCCGCCTTCTCGTCTCGGAGAGCTCCTGCGCGCTCATCCGTCACTCGCCCCGCGCGAACGCGAAGATCAGCGCCGGAAGCACGAAGAGGGCCGCCGCGAGCGCCCCGAGAATCGCCAGCGCCACGAAGAAGCCGAAGCTCGAGATCGTCTGCCAGGCGGAGGCCATCAGCGTGAGAAACCCGAGCGAGAGCGCCAGCGAGGTGGTGACCACCGCCCGCCCGACGTGCAGAATCGGCCCCGCGGATGGCCTCGCGCGGGCCCTCCCCGGCAGCGCGCCGTCTCTTGTACTGGCTCAGGACAGGTGGACGCTGTCGTCCACCGCGATCCCGATCAGCACTGGCCGCGATCATCGCGCGCCCCACGTCGAGGCTCATGCCCGATCCAGCCCATCGCACCGAGCGTCACCACCACCGGCAGTAGCGTGGGGACCATCGCCCCGAGCGACAGCCGGATCGAGCCGAGGAAGATCGCGACCATCACGAAGACCAGAACGAATGCGGTGGGGAAGCTCCGGAGCTGAGTGGCCTGGACGTCGTTCACCCAGTCGAAGGTCGATCGAGAACGCGCCGCTGAGAGCCACACTGCCAGGATCGACGGCAGCTCCGAGTCGATGTAGCTCGCGGATGGATTCGAGCAGCCTTCCGCTCTCGCGAATGCGGACGTCCAGGGTGTGCCTGACGGAGATGCGGAGAACCGACCGATCGAGGCTGAGCCAGCTCGCCAGAGCGTCGCCGGATCATCGAAGGCGATCAACTCGATCAGCTCGGCGTTCGCCTGGCGGCTGTCGCCGGGTCTCTCAAATGCCGGATCGTCGTCGTGAAGCAAGCGATTCAGAGCGGCTCATCGGATCGAGGATGCTGAGTAGGGGTCCCGAACTCCTCCACGCTGGAGAGAAACGCAGCGAAGTCCGAAAGCGTTCGCAGCGTCTCCGGATCCTCGATGGGAGATCTCAGGCGGAAGCGCGATCTCGACCTCCAGACTGACCGGCGGCCGTAGCTCGTTCCTCCACGAATCGGATCCATCGGACGACACGGCTCTTCTCACCAAATGACTCGGTCCAGTCCGTATCGACGCGCAGATAGCCGAGAACCAACCGATCGCGCAGAGGACGAACAACACACCTCCGAGGCGAGAAGGATCGGAACGGCGCGCTTCTCGCTGGTTCGGACAATCGCCTCGAGAGCCGATCTCCAGCGCGTGGGAGGTGCGCACCGAGCGCGATCTCTCGCTCGCGGAAGCACCCGAGCGAGCAACGGGAGCAGTGTGAAGGTCAGGAGCAGACACGCCACGACCCCGAACGCCGAGATCACACCGAAGCGGACGAAGGTATCGAGGGCGCTGGTCACGAAGGAGAGAAACGCCCCGGCGGTGGTGAGCGTGGTGATCAGGCAGGGAGCACCGACATCGCGAGCCGACGGCCGAGAAGCACCTCCGATCGCTCCGCTCGCCGAAGACGGCGCCGCCGCGCCCGCCGCTTCTGCTGCATAGATCGAGAGCAGGTGGATGGCGTCGCAGACCCCCACCACCAGGATCAGTGGGGCGAGCACCTCGAGGATGCCGTCCTGGGGCCAGTCGAGCCAGCCCAGCATGCCGAAGGTCCAGAGGAGGGCGATCCCCATGGTTCCCAGTGCGATCGCGACGCTCTGCCAGGAAACGGGAGAGGGTAAACAGGACCAGCGCGATCACGAGCACGGTAATGGGGATCAGTCTGGCCGAGCTCTCCGCGAGGTCCCGACCCGCGATGACGGTCGCAACCGAGTCGCCTACCAGATGGAATTCGAAGCCCCGAGCCTCGAAGGGAGCCAGTGCCTGCTCGATCGCCTCCACCACCTGGACTTCGGTTTCGCTCTCGTTGTCGCTGGACTGGACGACGATCACCCCCACCGTTCCGTCTGCGGAGACGAGTGTGCCCACCCAGAGGGGATCGTCGAGCGCGCGAACCGCTAGGGCCTCGGCGTCCGAAACCACCTCTCCGTCCTCTACGAAGCGGCGAACTGCGAAGCCGCCCGCGTCGGGAACCAGGAGCGTTGCGTTGGAGGGGCCCTTGACGTCCAGGATTCCGCTCACACGGAGCCAGTGCCCGCGTCAGCGCATCGGCCATCTCCAGCGACTCGCGGCCGAAGACGGTGTCACAAGCATGGCCGTCTCCGCACTCCCAGGCGATCTGGACGGGAAGCCCGCCGCTGAAGCGCTCGATCATCCGGTCGAGAGTCACGATCGCGGGATGGCTGTCGCCGATGAGGACGCGGTAGCCGAACTCCGTCCGCAGCCGCGTGAGCCCTCCAGCGAGCCCGACGGTGATGACCGCCAGAAGGAGGAGCGTGACTCCCGGGTGGGCGAGTGAGATCCGGGTGAGCCGATACACAGCGATCTGTCCCTCGCCCTCAGCGCGGGTGTGACCGCGGAATGCCGTGCTTCTCGATCAGACGATAGACGGCACTGCGGCTCTTGCCGAGGATCTCCGCGGTGTGGGTTACGTTCCCTCCCGTTGCTTGAAGCGCTCGAAGCAGCGCCCCGCGCTCGAGCGCGCCGTGCTGCTCCCGAATGCTGGCGAGGCTGGCCTCGAGATCCGACAAGACATCCTTCACCACCTCACGTCGGACCTGTCGACCTCGGGAGAATCCGATGGCGCGCTCGAGAAGCCGCTCGAGCTGGCGCGCGTTTCCCGGCCAGCGCTGGGTGGCGAGAAACTCGCGAGCGGAGGCCGAGAGACGGATCCGTCGGCCCAGGGAGGCTCCGATCCTCTTCACCAAGGCATCGGCGATCTCGGGCACGTCGTCTGCGATCACGCGCAAGGGCGGGAGTTCGATCGTGAAGCGGAGGAGGGCGCCCCGCAACTCCTGGTAGACGTTCCCGTCGTCGAGGTACAAGGAGAGCGGCCCCGAGGTGGAGGCCAGGATCCTCGGCTCGTCGCGGAACCCCGCTGCCTCTGCTTCCGCGACCCGCTCGGTCCAATACGCCTGCGCCTCTGTCGAGAGACGCTCGATCCCGTCCAGATATACCGCGCCCGTCTCCGGAAGGGGACTCTCGGGAGAGAACGACGCCGTGTCGACTCGGAGCAGCTCGCTGCCAGCGGTCGCGCCGAGCTCGTGAAGCGCTCTCACCACGGTGTCGCGGCCCGTGCCGGGCTCTCCGGACACGAGAACGGGCGTGCGAAGCGGTGCCAGGCCGGAGACCTGTTCGCGGAGGCGCGAAATGGGACGGCTCCTTCCGACCAGACGCTGCTCCAGATCTCCAAGCTCGAGCGAAGGGCGGGCGCCGGCGATCGCCTGCTCGACGAGCGCCACCAGACCTTCGACCTCCACGTCCGGCGACGACACGAAGTCGTCCGCGCCCGCCTTGAAGGCGGTCGCGGCGCTCGCGACGGAGCCTCGCGCCGTGAAGAGGATCACGGGCACATCGGAGCAGGAGCGAATCCGGCTCAGCAGGTCCAGGCCGTCGCTGCGCGGCATCACCATGTCGGTGATCACGACGTCGGGCGAATGCTGGCGGAACTGCTCCCACGCCTCGGCGCCGTCGGACGCCTGAACCACGCCGAACCCGGCATCCTCGAGCTCGGTGGCGAGCGCCCGGCGAGGCCGGACATGATCATCCACAACGAGCACAGTGCCCCGCACGCCGGCTTCTCCCGACTCTGGATCATATCAGGAAAGCCGCTCTTATCTCATCAGAATTAAAGCGAAATCAGGCCTCACCCGTCCCAAAAGTGTCCGGAATCGTTCACCACCGGCTGCCGCCACAGCCGCTCCTGAGCTACCCGAGCCTCGAGCGAGCCCCCAGCCCCAAGCAAAAGCGGGGACGTTCTTTACGTATTTGCGTTTCGGCTTGCCGAAACGCAAATACGTAAAGAACGTCCCCGCTTCTTGACTTCTCAGCTTCTCAGAACGTGTAGCGGATCCGCAGCCAGAGCTCGTCGCGCTCCTCGATCGCCGAGAGTCCGTTCTGCACCCAGTTCGTGTACGCGCCGCGGCCAGCGCGGTTGTCGAGCGCGTTCTGGTAGAGCGGTGCGATCTTGCTCTGATAGCGCCCGAAGAAGCCGGCCAACCCGACGCTCGCCGAGAAGTTCTCGGTGAAGCGGTAGGTCACCTCGGGAAGCGCAGCCCCCGAGTTCGAGTGAAAGTCGTACACGAAGGTGACGCCCGGTAGCAGCCGGTCCTGGAAATACCCGGTGGTGACGGTGAACGTCGCGAGCACGTTGAAGGGGCCGTTGCTGGTGAAGCCCTTCTCCCAGCCGTGGACGTACTGGAAGAACCACTGGGTGTTGAAGAAGAAGGTCCGGTTCTGGTTCAGGAAGTTGATGAAGGTCGGACGGTCGACCGAGACCGTCATGTTGAACGTCTGCGCCTCGCTGGTGGCGTCGACGCTGTTGGAGTTGCTGTAGGGCAACCCGTTGATCCAGGTGAACTCCATGCCCCAGTTCGACTTGGTGAAGTCCTCGGCGAAGTCCATCGAGAAGCCGAGCACGTTGCGCTTTTCGTAGCGGAGCAACAGGTCGCCGCCGCCGTGCCAGATGAAGTCCCGGCGTCCGTAGAGAGCGCTGCCGCCCGCCAGCACCGAGTTCCGCCGCACACCGCTGATCGAGTCGTAGGCGGAGATGTTGCCGCAGAAGGCCGGCGCGGCGAACGAGCAGCCGTCCTTGCGGAAGGGCCGGCTGGTGTCGAACTCGGAGGTCAGCGGGTTGGACGGATCCCGGGGAGACGAGAGCGCGACCAGGACCATCATCGTGTTCCAGGAGACGATCGCCATCTCGCTGGCCCAGGGCTGGTTCGTGAAGGGGTGGCGGCGCCCCTCCGGGAAGGTGACACCGCTGGAGTTCGGCCCGGTCGTGGTGCCGTCGATGTTGGGGTCGTAGCCGGGATCACCCGGTCCCCGGCAGCCGGGCAGGATGTACATCCTGCCGTTCTCGTAGCGCGTGCAGACCGGGCCACCCTGGAAGCCCACCGTGCCGGGCTGGGCAACGCTCGCGTCCGTCGTGAACAGCATGCCCCCGCCGCGTCCGAAGGTCCCCTCGAACAGCGGCCAGGACATCACCTGCGCGCTGGCCTCCATGTTCATCAGGTCGATCCCGTTGATGTCGCACTGGGTGTTGTAGAAGGGACCGCAGCCCAGCAGCGCCTCCTGCTCGTCCGTCAGCACGGGCTGGAGACCGGTGAAGGACCAGAAGGTGACCGAGGGCTCCAGCAGCTCGGGCGGAATGTCGGCGGGCGTCAGGGGGCCGCCGTCGTTCGGATCGTAGGAGAGCGGCACCAGCGGCGTCGGCGTGTTCGCCCCGAAGTTGCTCGAGAGGAAGCGCTGGATCGCCGTGTTCGGTTGGCGTGCGAGGTCGTTCAGCGAGTCGATCGTATCCTGGGTAAAGCCCCCGACCCCTTCGACAACGGCCGCACCCCCGGTCAGCGGATTGTTCTGCCCGGAGAGGCCATTGGTGACCGCGATCATGATCCGCGGCTGGAGCGGGTCGCTGGAGTCGACCGAGAGCTGGCTGGTGTACACCGTCTGCCCGCACGCGGTCGGGTCGAGGGCGTTGAAGCCGATGCTGGTGGCGCAGATGAAGTGGAAGTTCTGCTGGTTGACGCTGTGGTGGGTGAGCGCATTGCCCTCCCGCAGACAGCTCGCCTCGTTGCCGTTCCGGCACGGGCCCTTCTCCATCCCCCAGCGGGGCCGGCCCGTGATCGGATCGACGTTGCGGTCGTACTGGAAGAGCGGGTCGACGTAGGCCCCGTCGTTGAAGCCGTAGAAGTCGGTGACCGCGAAGCTGAAGCGGTCGTAACGCCACTCCAGCCGGCCGCCCACCTCGATCCCCGACCAGCTCTTCCAGGGGTCGTCGGGCCTGACCTCTCCCGCGATCGCGTTCTGCACGAACCCGTGGGCCATCAGCCCCCAGGTCTTGTCGCAGACCGGAAGCGGCGAGTAGGGCTCGCCGCAGCGGCCCAGGTCGGTCGGCGTGAAGTCGTCGAAGTTCATCGCGAACTCGACGCGGAGGTCCTCGAGCGGCCCGACGCTGTAGAAGGACCACACCGCGCGAAGCGCCCAGAGGGCGATCCGCGACTCCTCCAGTGCGGTCAGCGAGCCGAGCGCCAGATCCTGCGGGTTGAACTGGTCGGTGGTGCGGAAGAGCTCCGTCTTGCCCCAGACGATGTTCTGCTTGCCGAGCCGGAGCCAGAGCCGGCTGTCGAAGAGCTCGATGTCGAGGTAGAGCTCCTTGAGCTCGTACTCACCGGACTGCTGGCTGGCGCCGTGGTTCCAGGCCAGGTCGTTCTGGCTGTAGTTCTGGTCGAAGTCCTCGTTGCTCTTGAACTCGCCGGTCCGGATGCCCTGGATGACCTCGTAGTTGGGAATCCACAAACCCTGTGCCGCCGAGCCATCGCCGTAGACCCCCGTGAAGGGCTTCCGCGGCGCCGGGCGGAACGGCAGGGTCGGGGGCGCAGTGGATTGGGTGATCGGGTTGAAGTCGATCGGGCTGATCGGGTTCGCCCTGTCGGCGATGGAAGCGATGGGCGTGACCTCACACGCGGGTGTATGAGGGAGGTTCCGCGACCCATTGTTCTCGACGTTCCCTTTGGTCTGCTGGACGCCGTACAGGCAGTCGTCCGGGTTCTGGAATCCGAACGTGTAGTAGGGGAAGGGATCGTCGCCGCTTCCGAGCACGCCGTCCGGGCCCCTGCTCTCCGAGAGCGTCGAGATGCCGGGGACGTTCGCGTACAGGGAAGGCATCAGGCCGGGCTCGGGGAGCTCTCTGTAGGAGAGCCCCATGACGCCGAGGGGGATGTTCCGGTACTTCCGCATGTCCCCGGTGAACGCCTGCATGGTGTAACCGGAACGCCGACCGCGGTGCAGCCGCCCCGGGAGGCGCTTGGAGCGGTCGCCGTAGGTATCCGCCGAGTGGAAGATGCCGCAGCCTCGGGTCCAGACGCAGTCGTAGCGGACCTCGATGCGGCCGAAGGCCGAGACCAGGTCGAGGGGACCGACACCGTCGGGGGCAATGTCGGCTTCGATCTCCAGATTCAGGATGTGATACCACTGGGTCAGGTCCCACGAGTTCCTGGTGTTGAAGTCCTCCATGAGCGAGCGGACCTGCATTCCGTAGAAGCCATGGATCTGGACCCGATCGTCCCAGAACTCGATCGCCGCGGCCGGCGAAGCAAGAACCACCAGCAGTGTCAGCGCGCAAATCACCCTCTTGCGGCAAGACGCAGAAGCACCCCGCATTTCCCCCTCCTGTAACGTGCACCCCAATCGCGCCAGCATGCACTAGATCGCCCTTCAGCACTAGCCAAAAAATGCATAAAGCTGTAAGCGAATGGGGACTTAAGCGGTCTAGCTTCGAGTCGCCGGGAGCCCTGGTCTGGGGCCAAAATACTACGGTTATCGAGTTGGCCGTGTTGTGACGCACGTCTTCCGTGGTGGAACCCCTACCAGGCCGGAAACTTCTGGTACCAGAGCGGCCGCTTGGGATCGAGGGGAAAGCCCAGTCCGCCTTCCACCTCGAAGCGTCGGGCTCCTTCTCGAAGCTTCTCCTCGTCCACCTCGACCCCGAGGCCGGGTCCATCCGGGACGCGGAGGGTGCCGCCCCGGTACGCCAGCTTGTCGCCGACGATCAGGTCTTCGGTCAGGTGGTGGTAGTGCGCGTCCACGGCGTAGACGAGGTTCGGGAGGCTCGCGGCGATGTGGAGCATCGCCGCGAGGCCCACACCGGTTTCCAGTCCGCTGTGCATCCCGATTCCTATCTTGAAGGTCTGGCAGATCACGCCCAGGTGTTTGACCCCCCACGGACCGCCCCAGTACCAGGGGTCGGAGAGGATGACGGCGACGGCCCTCTGCGCGACCGCCGGAGGGATCTGGTCGAAGGTGACGACGCACATGTTGGTCGCCAGAGGAATCCCGGTCTGCCGGCTCACCTCCGCCATCCCGTCGATTCCCCAGGTGGGATCCTCCAGGTACTCCAGGTCGAGCTCGCGTAGCCGGTGGCCCGCTCGGATCGCCGTGCCGAGCCCCCAGCAGTTGTTCGGGTCGAGCCGGAGCTGGTACTGCGGCCCGAACTCCTCCCTGAGCCGGCGCATTGCCTCGATCTCCACGTCCGGGTGGAACACGCCCCCCTTGAGCTTCAAGGTCTGGAAGCCGTACCGATCCACGAGGTCGCGGGCGTGCGCCACCAGCTCCTCGGCGCTCGCGACGGCCGGGTGCGTCTCGCTCTCGTAGCGGTAGAAGAGGTATGCCGACATCGGAATCTCGTCGCGGAGCATGCCGCCGAGGAGCTTGTGCATCGGCATCCCCAGGGCCTTCGCCTGCAGGTCCATCAGCGCGATCTCCAGCCCCGCGTAGAGCCGGTTGCGAGCCAGGTTCTGTCCCTGAAGCAGCAGGTGGCCGGTTCCGATCACCAGGATCCGCAGCTGCTCGATGTCCCAGGGGTCGCGCCCGACCAGCGCCAGGCGCAGCACCTCGAGCAGGTCCCGGGGTGCTTCGTCTTCCAGCTCCCCCACACCGACGATGCCTTCGTCGGTGAACACCTGGAGGATGGTGCGGATGCAGCGGCCCGGGTGCACCGCGGCGGAGTGGCGCAAGGGGGCCTCCATCGGCAATGCGACGGTGGTTGCCTTGAAGTCGACGATCTTCACGGTTGCGCTCCTCTGGTTCGCGTTCCTGGTGGTAGAGGAAGGCCGGAGTCGGAACGGTGGCCGCCTCAGAAGCGGCCGTACTTCTGCCACACCTCGAGCGGATGCACGCCCGCGCCGATCTCTTCGCGGATCAGGTCCTCCGTCTTCGAGACGGCCTCGGACCGGGTCAGGACCTCCTCGGCGAGCTCCGACGGAATCACCAGCACACCGTCCGAGTCTCCGAAGATGAAGTCCCCGGGCCGGACCAGAAGCCCCTCCGTCAGTGAGCCGGTCATCAGAAGCGGACAGCCGACGTCGACGATGTTGGCGCGATGGACGGACTCGATCGGCGACGTGTAGCGGGCAAAGACGGGGTAGGTCCCCCTCTCGCGGAGGTGCCTGGAGTCCCGCACTCCGCCGTCGATGACGGCCCCCTTGCAGCCGCGAACCTCGGACATCAGGCCGGTGAGCTCCCCCCAGTGGCCGACGTTCATCGTCTTGCCGGTCTCCATGACGAGCACGCAGCCGGGCTCGAACTGGTCCACGATGCTGAAGAGGTTCGGGCCCGCCTTCTGCTGCGCGAGCTCTACCGGGTGGCGGCTCTCCGCGGTCCACTTGATGGTGAAGGCGCGACCCGCCACCACCCAGTCCGGCTGGAGCGGGCGGATCTCCAGGTTCAGGCACTGGTGCGGGTGGCCCATCTCGTCCATGACGTCGTAGACGCCAGCCGAGTAGAGCCGTTCGAAGCGCGCGCACATGTCGAGGGTCTTTTCCCGATCCATCTCTGCACCTCCTGCTTCCGTCTACGGGCCGTGGCCGCGGTCGTCGAGGCGCACTGTCTCGATTCCCCAGGGTCGAAGCCGGGGCCAGCCGCCGGAGCCCCGCTCCTCGAGACGAAGCGAGACGGCCGCCTCGGCCGAATGGTTGCCGATCAGGGAGGCGTCCACGGGCTCGTCGCTCGCATTCCAGAGACGGGCGTAGGTCCTCCCATCCCGCACGAAGAGCGCCGTCAGGAAGATGCTCTCCGGCTCGATCTCGAGGAAGCTCCACCGCCCCCCGCGCTCGCCCGCGCCGTGGCGCATCGGGGTGGCGAGAACCGGCAACCGGAACTCCTGCGCGGAACGAATCGCCTGGGGGCGGCTGGCTGGGAACGCGATCTGGTGTTGGTAGCGGTGCAATCCCCGGACGGCGGTGTAACGCGATCGGCCGGGAGTGATGGAGTCGTCGCTCGCGTACAGCCACTGCTCGGGGCCCCAGGCCAGCACGTTGCGGGCCAGACCGGACTCGCGATCGAAGTGCCAACCCGGCGTTCCCCGATGCTGGAGTGCCACGCAGCTCCCGTCCGTCCGCTCCAGGCCCAGGAGACTGCCGGTGGTGACGCGCGGACCGGCGGGCTCCGCCAGCAGAAAGGGGGAGTCGCAGAAGGCGCGCGAGAACTCCGACTCGAAATTGAGGCAGAGCTTGCGGCGGTCCTGGATGTAGTAGGCCTGGTCGGGGCGGTGGTCCGCCAACTGGGGGCCGGGATGCTCCCCGTCGCCGAAGTCGATCTCCGTTGCCAGGTCGATGCGGTCGAGATCCGGAATCGCGGTGATGAGCTGCACGAATCGGAGGTCGAGGATCCGGCCCTCCACCCGATAGCGGCGAAGCACGGGTCCCTCTTCTTCGAGCAGCACCCGGTCCAGCGTGGAGCGCTCCAGACGACCGCGCTTCCAGACGCTCAGGTAGCCGCCCCCGACCCCGCGAATCCGCGCCTCCTTCGCGATCGGGTCCGCGCCGGCGTCGAGCGGCTTCGGCTCCCGCTCCCCGGCGGAGTGGTCCTCGCCGGAACGAAGCTCCACGACGTCGAAGCCGAGCGGCGGGAGGTCCACCAGCAGCGCGACTCCGGCTTCGCCGTGGTCGTTTCGGACCCACTGGCTCTCGAGGCGCGTGCCTCGACGCCAGACCTCGCTCGAGCCATCGCATCCGGGCAGCTCGACCAGCTCGCGCCGCCGCCAGGGCGCGGGGTTGAAGAGGAGAAAGGCGCGCCGATCGGAGCCCTCCGAGCCGAGGCGATCGGCGAGCTCCTCGAGCGCGGTCTGCAGCATCGTCTCCGCGCCCTCCCTGGCAGCGCGTGCGAAGCGGCAGCCGACCTCTCCCATCGAGACGCCGTGCCGCACGGAATGCCAGGGAGCGCAGAGGTGGAGGTCGTGATGCTGCGCGCGGAGCAGGAGCTTCCAGGCGGCGTCGAGCTGCTCCTGCCGTTCGGGAGCACCCTCTCTGTCGAGGATGGCGTCGAGGCGTTCCGCCGTCAGCAGGGCGGTCTCGGCGGCTGCCTGCTCGCGGTGAAGCTGCTCGCCCGCGAGGCCCCAGGGTAACGTGGTGGGGATGTCGTCGATTCCGTAGCTGACGTCGGGCTCGTCCTGCCGCGGGAGATCGAAGTACTCCCGAACCGTCACCAGGTGCGCGCCGGGGCTGCGCGCCGCCGCCAGGATTCCCGGAAAGGGGGACTCGGGGGGCTTGGGATCGGCGAGGCGCGTCACCAGGGGGCGCGCGATTCCCCTGTGCTCCGCCTCCGCTGCGAAGAGCTGCTTCGCGTCGCCCGTCCACGCTTCGAAATCGTCTCCGCTGAGCCCCGCGTTCTGGACGCCCGGGTGACCGGCCTTCTGCAGGCAGTAGTCCATGAACGAGTAGCGGGGGACGGTTCGCACCTCGGACCCGTCCGGACCCCGCCAGCGGACCACCTCCGCGTCGGCCTCCGGGTCGGTGCCGAAGGGCGCCCAGTGGGTTCGGAACACCAGCTTCTCGATGCCGCAATCCGCGAGGATCTGCGGAAGCTGCGGGACGAACTGGGGCTCACCCGCCACGAAGCACTCGACTCGGGTGTGAAGGATGTCCTCGACCACGGCCAGCCCGTAGAAGAAGTGGCGCAGGTTCGCCTCGGGGCCCACCGTCGGTGCCAGCGGCTGGGCGTAGGTTCCGTTGACGACCTCCAGGCCGCCCGACGCGAGTGCAGACCGCAGCGCCTCGACGTCGGAAGGGCTGCGCTCGGCGAGCTCCTCGTAGGTCTGCGCGTCCAGCTCCAGGACCGTGCGCGCCTCCGGATACTTCTCGAGACGCTCGAGAGAGGAGCGGACCACCAAGGGCCAGAGCACGTTCCACCAGAGTCCCCCGCCGCGGAGCAGGATCCAGTCCCAGAACGTGACGCCCCCGTGGTAGATGTCCGCGAACCAGATGCCGGTCTCGTCCTGCGCCGGGGGAGGGGGTCTGCGGCCGGCTTCGCGGCGATCGCGCCCTCGGATCCGCAGGCGCATCAGGCCCGTGGCCGAGCGGGCGGCCGCGAGCAGCAGGGAGCGGGGCACGAGCGGCGAGGTGAGCAGCCGCGCTGGCCAGCTCGGGAGATAGACCTGGCCCTGCCCGGGCTCGCGCTCCACCCCGTCGTCAGTTTCGCCAATTTCCCGAGGGAGGCCGACTCCCGGGTTGCGCTCGGGGTCTGACAAATCGGTGCCTTCCCGCGTGCCACTGATGAGGAGGAGAGGTCGAATACTACCAGAACGCCCCTACCGGATCGAAGAATGCTGGAACTGGTCCGCACTCATCGCGTACCCTGAATCTCCAGGGGTGAGGCCAGCGAGGGAGGTGGGGACGATGATTCGTCGGCAGGAGCTGCTCGACTACCACTCCAGGGAACGGCCCGGCAAGGTCGAGATCGCCGTCACCAAGCCGTTCCTGACCCAGCGCGATCTGATGTGCGCCTACATGCCCGGCGTGACCGAGCCCTGTCACCTGATCGCCGAGAACCCGGACCGGGCCTGGGAATTCACGGCCAAGCAGAACCTCGTCGCGGTGGTCACCGACGGGAGCGCAGTGCTCACGCTGGGCGACGTCGGGCCGCTGGCCGCCAAGCCGATGATGGAGGGCAAGAGCGTCCTGTTCAAGCGCTTCGCCGGCATCGACGCCTTCGATCTCGAGCTCGATACGCGCAGCCCGGAAGAGTTCGTCCGGACCGTGCGCCTTCTCGAGCCCGGCTTCGGCGCGATCTGCCTGGAGGACATCGCTTCGCCCGCCTGCTTCCTGATCGAGGAAGAGCTGCGCCGCGAGCTTCAGATTCCCGTCTATCACGACAGGCCGCACGGTGCGGCGACCGTCGCCGCGGCCGCGCTCCTCAACGCCCTCGAGCTGCAGGGCAAGGAGATCGGGGAAATCCGTCTGGTGATCGCCGGCACCGGACCTTCCGGAATAGGCTGTGCCAACCTGCTGCTCGAGCTGGGGGTGCGTCTCGAGAACCTCGTGATGGTCGACCAGCGGGGCGTGCTCTACGACGGCCGCGACGGGGAGACGAACCCCTTCGAGGCCCGCTTCGCCCGGCAGACGCAAGCACGAACGCTCGCCGACGCCATGGAGGGGGCGGATGTCCTGGTGGGCTGTTCCGTTGGGGGGCTCGTGACCCGGAAGATGGTGGCCTCCATGGCGGATCGGCCAGCCATCTTCGCCATGGCCAGCCCGGACCCGGAGATCTCGTACGGCGAGGCGCGCTCGGTGCGGGACGATCTGATCATGGCGACCCGGCGAAGCGATTGTCCCAACGAGATCAACAACTCCCTGGCCTTTCCCTTCATCCTCAGGGGTGCGCTGGACGTGCGTGCGACGACGATCAACGCAGAGATGATGCTCGCCGCCGCGCGCTCCCTCGCCGAGCTGGCGCGGGAGGAGCTTCCCAGAGAGCTGGCCGAGGCCTACGGCGAGCAGGTGATGCGCTTCGGGCCGGAGCGCATCCTGCCGAAGCCCCTCGACCAGCGGATCCTGTTCAGGGTGGCGCCTGCCGTGGCCCAGGCTGCCGTGGAGACTGGAGTCGCGCGCCTGCAGCTCGATCTGGAGCGGTACCGGGAACGCCTCCACCGGATCTTGAGCCCGGCCCAGCAGATCGTCCGCGCCTTCATCCAGAAGGCACAGGCGAGCCCGCAGCGGATCGTGTTTCCGGAGGGCGACCACGAGCGGATCCTGCGGGCCTGCCAGATCATCGTCGATGAGGCGATTGCCCGGCCCGTGCTGCTGGGCTCGCGACAGGTGATCGAAGACCAGTTCCGCGTGCTGGATCTCGATCTGCGGGACCGGGTCGAGATCATCGACCCGGCCGAGAGCCCGGACTTCGACCGCTACTGCGAGCTGGTTCTCGATAGGCGAAGCCGGCGCGGTCTGACGCTCCCCGACATCCACAATCTCCTGCGCGGCCGCAACTACTTTGCCATGACCATGCTCGTCGCGGGCGACATCGACGGGGCCGTGACCGGCCAGACCATGAACTACGCCGACGCCATCCGGCCCGTCCTCGAGATCGTCGGGCTCCGGGAGGGAGTCAAGCGGGCCGCCGGCATGTACATGGTGATCTCGAAGAACGCCGTCAAGTTCTTTGCCGACACGACCGTGAACCTCGAGCCGGACGAGGAGACGATCGCAGAGGTGACCATCGTCTGCGCCGACTCGGTGCGCGAACTCGGGGTGGAGCCGCGCATCGCGCTGCTCAGCTTCTCCAACTTCGGGTCGGTCCGCCATCCTCTCGCCGAGAAGATGGCGCGAGCCACGGAGATGGTGCGCGCGCTGCGGCCGGACCTGGAGATCGACGGCGAGATGCAGGCCAACGTGGCCCTCGACGCCGACCTGCTGAAGGATCTCTACCCGTTCTGCCACCTGAAGGGCGAGGCCAACGTGCTGATCTTTCCCAACCTCGATGCCGGGAACATCGCCTACAAGCTGATGGAGCGCTTCGGGGGGGCGGAGGTGATCGGCCCGATCCTGATGGGGTTGAAGAAGCCCGTCACCGTCCTGCAGCGCGCCTGCTCCGTGAGCTCGATCGTCCACAACACGACCATCACCGCGGTGAAGGCCCTGGGCGGCTTCGAGCGGGAGGGCCAGACTGCCTTCTCGAGTGTGATGGATGCGAGAGAGTGATCCGCAGCAGGGCCGCGAAGAGGTGCAGGAGTTCTTTCGCTCCTTCATGCTCTACGAGTACCCGATCCTCGATCCCAACAGCCGCTACCACGAGATCTTTCGCCAGCTCCTGGACGCCCTCACCCTGATCGGGGACCGGCTCAAGCAGGAGTTTCCCGAACAGCTGGTGGCGCTGGGCCTGCGCGGCAGCTACTCGCACGGTCATCCCTACGAGGGAAACGACGTCGACGTGCTGTTCATGGGAGAGGGCCTCACGCCGGAGATCGAGGAGGTGATGCTCCGCGTTGCAGAAGAGGAGCTGACGCCGCGTGAGTTCGAACTCTGCCACGGCAAGCTGGAGATGGGCATGCACGTCGAGCCGATCCGCTTTCTCGACCTCGGTCACGTCGAGCACATCCTGAAGAGCTACATGTACGGGCTGGCGGGGATGCTCTACGAGCGGATCGACGAGAAGAACGTCGTCGGCCGCTCGCGCCTCGCCGAGAAGAAGCGGGTATTGCTCCAGAGCGGGATCCTGATTCCCTACCTGCTCTGGGTCTACGGGCTGGAGAACGTGAGCCGCGTCTTCCGCCTGATCTCCCAGTTCCTGCCGATCCCGACCCGCCCGATTCCGCTGTTCGGTGCCGACGTCATCGACGAGACCAAGGAGACCCTCAAACAGGCGTACATCGCCAGGACGCTGACCGGCCGGCCGATCCATCTCACCATGGCCACGGGCTACGAAGTTCCCGGGGTCGAGGACGACGACTACGGAACCGCGGTGCACCGGGAGGCCGAGGAGCTCTTCTGGGCGCTCCGGCCCCTCAGGGGGATCTACGAGGAGGCCATTCGCAAGCACATCATCCAGGCGAAGCTGGAGATGGAGGTGATCGGGCGCAGGCTCTCTCCGGAGCGCATCCTGACCTTCGCGCCCTCCTACAACGGCCTGGTGAGGCGCCGCCTCCGCGCCCAGTGGGGGAAGTGGATCAACTGGTAGGTGTTCATGTGATGCTGCGATCTCTTCCAGGGGATCTTCCGCTAGGTTTGGATGGGCAGCGGCCCGGGACGATGGTGACGCGCTCGTCGCCTGGCAGTATACTTCCGAACGATCGCAGGCATCCAGACGACGGGTTTCGGCGATGGCAGCGCGCGACTACTACGTGACATTCGGGGTACCGCGGGCGGAGAGCACGGCGGGGATCCGATCCGCCTTCCGCGACTTGGCGAAGAAGCACCACCCGGACGCGTCCGGCGCGGAGGATCCGGAAGCCTTTCGCGAGCTGGTCGAGGCCTACCGGGTTCTTTCCGACGCCGCCCTCCGACGCCGCTACGACGAGCGGCTTCGGTGGCGGGAAGGAGATCGGGACCAGGTGGCGATCCGGCGCGCCCCGGCTGAGTCGCTCACCCGCGAGCCCGTTCCGCTCTTCGGGCGAGGCGAACAGGCCCGCCCATCCGTCGACGCGATGTTCGACCGTCTGATCAGGAACTTCACCCGCATCGGCGTTCCCAAGGCGGAGCGCGTGGAGCCGCTCAACTGCGACGTCGTGCTCTCAGCCGAGGAAGCGGTGCGCGGCGGAGTTCTGCCCATCGCCGTGCCCGTCTTCGAGGCCTGTCCGGAGTGCGGTGGCGCCGGCCACACCTGGCTCTTCCCCTGTCTTCATTGTGGGCAGAGCGGTCTTGTCGAGGACGCGGTGACCGTGCGCCTCGAGGTCCCGCCGATGGTTCACGAGGGGACCGTGGTCGACCTGCCCCTCGAAAGGCTCGGAGTGTCCAACTTCCGGCTGCGGATCCTGATTCACATCGAGGGGTAGCCGACAGGGGCCCAGACCGATCGCCGCAGAATACGGGCTGACTCGGCTGCTGTGGTTGTGAGATACTCCAGCGCCATGGCAGCCGAAGGATGGCCATGATCCCTCCCCCCGAAGGCCCCGGGAAGCAGGCCGGTGCCACCCCGGTCCCCAGACACACCCGCGGGGTGTCGGTGCTTGCCATCCTGGTCGGAATGCTGGCTGGCGTGGGTGCCTTCACGCTGCAGAATTTCCACGAACCGATCCGGATCACCGAACGGAACGCCCGCATCCTCCAGTCGAGCTGCATCGACTGCCATCGAGACTTCGTCCACAACCTGTTGGAGGGCAGCACGACTGATCCGGATGCCGTCCGTTGCGTGCACTGCCACCAGTCCGTTGGCCACGGAGAGAAAGTCGGACTCGGAGGGCCCGAGCGCTCGACCGAGAAAGGAGCAAGCGAGCTATGAGCAGAACCTCACCCAGGACCTGGGTCCGGCCAGGGTTTCGAGAAGACAGGCGCTCGCGTCTTCCGACGCTCCGGTTCCCCATCTGCCGTCCGTGGATCTATGAAGGGACGGCTCCAGGAGCCTCCCCTACGAACCGAACCGGGATGCGACGCGCCCCGAGATGAGGTTTTCGTCTGCGGCCAGTGCCCCGTCGAGTACTACTGTGCCGGCAACGTGAAGCTGGCTTTTCCCTGGGGCAATGGCCTCCGGGTGGAGGATGCCGAGGAGTTCTGGGACGGTCTTCGTTTTCCCGACGGCCAGCAGGTCTTCGATTTCTCCCACAAGGAGAGCGGGGCCAAGGTCCTGAAGGCGCAGCACTTGGAGTTCGAGCTGTGGAGCCAGGGCATTCACGCGCGCAGCCCGCTTCTCAACCTGAATCGCGCCTGCCAGACCTGCCATCACTTTCCCGAGGAGGAGATCAGGGAGCGCGTGGAGGGGATTCAGCAGCGGAACTTCGACCTGCTGCAGCGAGCCGGTGCCGCCCTGATGGACCAGCTCGACGCGATCGAGGTCGCCAGGGCCGCGGGTGCCAGCGGCTGGCCGGCAGCCCCCGGCGCGACTCCGCCGCGCCAGGGGCCCGGGGTCTCTCAGCCCGCTCTCACCTCGATGTTCCGTGGTCGGTGCTTCTCCGCCTTCGGCAGTCGGAGATCGAGTACGCCATCCTTCATCGATGCCTTGATCTCGTTCACGTCGATCCGGTCGGAGAGCGTGAACTCCCTGTAGTAGCTGCCCGTCCGGTACTCGTCGTAGAGATGCCGCCACTCGGGCTCGGGCTCGACGGCGAGGTCGGCACGAATCGACAGCATCCCTTTCTCCAACCGCACGTCGACGTGCTGCTCGTCGACGCCGGGTAGATCGGCGGTCACGACGAACTCATCGACCCGCTCGACGATATCGACGTCGGGCCGGAATACGAAGCCGGGCCGCGTATGCTCGCGCTCGACTTCCTGCTTCTCGCGGGCTTCGATCTCTCGATTCGGGTTTTCGTTCGGCATGCTTCTCTCCTCAGCTCGCTCGCACGCTGATGCGCCGAGGCTGCTGCGCTTCCGCCTTGGGCAGGCGCACCATCAGGACACCGTGGCAGCAGGTCGCCTCCGCCTTATCGGAGTCCGTAGGACTCCGGGAGGTTGAAGGTGCGCCGGAAGACACCGGACTGGCGCTCCCGCCGGTGAAGGCTGGTGCTTCCGTCGCTGGCGTACTCGATGGCCCGCTGGCCGCCGACCGTGATCCGCTCGTCCTCTACGCAGACCTCGAGATCGTCCGCGTTCACGCCCGGGATCTCTGCGGTCAGAACGTATCCCTCGGCGGTTTCGTAAAGGTTCACCGGAGGGAATGGAGTCCCCCTACCTGCAGCAGGTCCCGTCCCGAGACGATCGAACGCCTTGGTCATGTCCCGCTGGAGCTGATCGACGGCCGTCCAGCCGTCTCGCGGTCGGGGGCTGCGAAATCGAACCGTTGCCATGATTCCACCTCCTCTTCGTGCCTTTCGTGGGTCCGCGACCGGTCGGTCGCCGGGGCCCCACTCGGCTTCCATTCAGAGCTAATCACGCCGCTCGGACTGTCAAGCCGGATGCTGGCCCCGCCGTCGAAGGCGCTCGGGCGGGGCCTGCTCGACAGGCACCCCGCGCTGCAGCGCTCGGTCCGCTCAGCCTCGAGGAAGAAGGGAGACGACTCCGGTCGACAGGTCGAAGACGCCCCCCACCACCCGAATCGCACCGGAACGAGAACCGTCTGCGATGACTGGCTCGGCAGCCTCCAGGCGCTCCACCGTCATGCGCACGTTTTCGCGAACCGCATTCGAGAGCAGGTCTCCTTCCCGCTGCTTCGCAGCGGATCACCGGTTCCCGGAGGGCGCTCACCAGGCCCGAGAGGTGTCCGGGAAGCCTGGCACCGTCCCGCAGAGCCTCGATCGTCGCGGAGATGGCGCCGCACGAAGAGTGGCCCAGGACGAGAACCACCTGCACGCCGAGGACTTCCACCGCGAACTCGATGGACGCGAGACCGTCTTCGTTCAGGAAGTTCCCCGCTACCCGCACGACAAAGAGCTTGCCCGGGCCCTGGTCGAAGAGGTGTTCGCACACGACCCGGGAGTCGGAGCAGGTCAGAACGGCAGCGATCGGGCGCTGGTCGCCCGCGAGCGCGTCGCGGTCGGTGGAGAAGTCGTGTGTGTGCGTCTCTCCGCACCGGTAGCGTTCATTGCCATCGAGGAGCTCGCGGATCACGTCGTCGCACGCGGACATTCTCATCGGCCCTTCAGGGTCTCGTCCTTGAATGCGTCCCGCAAAGTGATTATCAGAAGCTCGAGATCGACCGCTACTCGTTCTTGAAGAGGACGACGGCAAGCGGCGGCAGCGTGATGACGATCGATTGCGCGTGTCCGCGAGAGTGGATCGGTGCGCTGCGAATCCCCCCGAGATTTCCCTGGCCGCTTCCGCCGTAGAGCTGGGCGTCGCTGTTCAGGATCTCGCGCCAATGGCCCGCACGGGGCACGCCGACCCGGAAGTTCTCGCGCGGCACGGGAGTGAAGTTGCAGACGACGACGACATCCTGCGTGGATCTGCCGCGGCGAAGATACGCGAGTGTGCTCCGCTCCGAATCGTTGCAGTCGATCCACTCGAAGCCGGCCGCCTCGCAATCCAGCTCGTGAAGAGCCGGCTCGCCGCGGTACAGGGTGTTGAGGTCGCGCACCCAGCGCTGGAGGCCCTTGTTCGCGCTGCGCTCGAGCAGGGGCCACTCCAGGCTGGAATCGTGGTTCCACTCCTCCTGCTGGCCGAGCTCAGCGCCCATGAAGAGGAGCTTCTTGCCGGGTTGCGTGTACATGTAGCCGAGCAGGACGCGCAGGTTGGCGAACTTCCGCCAGTCGTCGCCGGGCATCTTCCCGAGCAGCGAGCCCTTGCCGTGAACCACCTCGTCGTGGGAGAGGGGGAGCACGAAGTTCTCCTGGAAGGCGTAGATGTTCCGGAAGGTGAGCTGGTTGTGGTGGAACTTGCGGTGGACGGGATCCTGGCTCATGTAGTGGAGCGTGTCGTGCATCCATCCCATGTCCCACTTCATGCCGAAGCCGAGGCCTCCCAGGTGGGTCGGCCGGGAGACCATGGGCCAGGAAGTCGACTCCTCGGCGGTCGTCTGGGTGTCCGGATGGTTCCGGTACACCTCGGCGTTCAGGCGGCGGAGGAACTCGATTGCCTCGAGGTTCTCGCGTCCCCCGTGCTTGTTCGGAATCCACTCGCCTTCCTTGCGCGAGTAGTCGAGGTAGAGCATGGAAGCCACCGCGTCCACACGGAGTCCGTCGGCGTGGTATTCGTCGAGCCAATAGAGGGCGCTGCTGAGGAGGAAGCTCCGCACCTCGTGTCGCCCGTAGTTGAAGATGAAGCTGTCCCAGTCCGGGTGGATGCCCTGGCGCGGATCCCCGTGCTCGAAGAGGTGGCTGCCGTCGAAGAAGCCGGGGCCGTGCTCGTCGCCGGGAAAGTGGGAGGGCACCCAGTCCAGGATCACGCCGATTTCCCGCTGGTGGAGGTGGTCGATCAGGTACATCAGGTCCTGCGGCGTGCCGTAGCGGCTGCTCGGTGCGAAGTAGCCGGTGGTCTGGTAGCCCCAGGAGCCGTAGAAGGGATGCTCCATCAGGGGCAGGAACTCGACGTGGGTGAAGCCCATCTCGTGCACGTAGTCGGCCAGGATGGGCGCGAGCTCCCGGTAGCCGAGCAGACGCTCCGGTGCTTCCGCGTCCCGGCGCCAGGACCCCAGGTGGACCTCGTAGATCGCCATGGGAGCCCCCAGGGCGTTGCACCCCTGGCGGTATCCCATCCACTCCTGGTCCCTCCACTGGTAGTCGAGGCTCCAGACGCTGGAGGCGGTCTGGGGAGGCACCTCGGCGTGGAAGGCGAAGGGGTCGGCCTTGTCCACGGCGTAGCCGCCGATACGCGAGACCAGGTGGTATTTGTAGCGGTTGCCGGGTCCGACACCCGGCACGAAGCCTTCCCAGATGCCGGAGGCGGCCCGCTGGAGCAGGGGATCGCGCTCGCGATCCCAGCCGTTCCAGTCTCCGACCACCGAGATGGACTTCGCGTTCGGCGCCCAGACCGCGAAGTGTGTCCCCTCGACGCCGTCGACGGCTCCCGGTTGCGAACCGAGCTTCTCGTACAGGCGCAGGTGGCTCCCCTCGTTGAAGAGGTAGAGATCCTGGTCGCTGATCAGCGTCACTTCGCCCGGTGCCAACCCGTTCTCCTTCTAGGAGGCAGCGCCCAGCAGGTCCAGGATCCCGCGGACCGGAATCCTCGCCCAGTCGGGGCGGTTGTTCAGCTCGTAGCCGATCTCGTAGACGGCCTTGTCCAGGAGCAGGACGCGCAGCAGGGCGGCGAGTTGATCGCGGTCGGCGGGAACCAGCCCGGCCGCCTGGATGGATGGCAGGTAGGCCCGCAGGAAGGCCGAGCTCACCCACTGGCTGAGAGAGCGGGCCCAGGGAAGCAGCACGGGAACGTCCTCGTCGCGAATCGCACCCCGCTCGGCGGAGCCGAAGAGCGCCGTGTGGGCGGCGTAGTCGAAAGAGCGCAGCATGCCGGCGACGTCGCGCAGCGGCGAGCGCTTGAGGCGGCGCTCGGTCAGCGGCCGCGCGGGCTCGCCCTCGAAATCGATGATGACGAAGTCGTTCCCCGTATAGAGCACCTGGCCCAGGTGGTAGTCTCCGTGCACGCGGATCCGCGCGCCGCCCAGGCGGGCGCCGACGATGGCGCGGTACACCCCCAACAGCTCCTCCTCGCGCTCGAGCAGGCGCCGGCTCTCGGACTCGACGGACCCGGTCAGACTCTCGAGCCGACGGCGAAGCAACCCCAGGTTGCGGGTTGCCGAGGTGCGCATCGACTCGTAGAGGCTCCGTTGATAGAGCGTCGTGAAGGGCTCCGGCGCGAAGCCGGGATCTTCGGGGTCGTGGGCCAGCGCCAGGTGCAGCTCCGCGGTTCTCTGTCCCAGCAGCCGGGCGAGCTCGAGATGGGTGCCCATTTCGAAGAGCGCGGGCGGCGGGTCCTCCTCGATCAGATCGAGGGGGCTCCCCTCGAACACCGGTACCTTCGGCACCTCCGCGGTCAGAGCCATGGCCCGCTGGTAGTAGCCCTCCATCTGGTCCAGTGTGAAGCGCCACGCATCGCCCTCGTTGGTCACGAACGCCTGCAGGATGCCGAGTGTGATCGGCTGCCGGCGCCGCTCCGGTACTCCAGGGCGCCCGCGACCGCGGGGATGTGGGGAAAGTCCGCGCGCTCGGTGAGGAAGCGCCCCACTTCGAGGTCTGGATTGACGCCCTCGGAGAGACGTCGGAAGAGCTTGAAGACCAGCCGCCCTCCGTAGACCACCGAGGTGTTGCTCTGCTCGCCCCGCATCATCTCGGGCGCGAGGGCCACGTCCTCGGGTCCACGAAGCTTCCCCAGAGCCCTGGTCCGGAGGGCCACGAGTTCGCCTGCGGAGCCCCGGAACGTGCGCCGCCTCCAGATGGCCTCGAAGAGGGCCGTGCACAGGTCCGGATCCTCCAGTCCGTCGAGGAGAATGCCGGTCTCGGTGCCCGCTGGCGTTGCGAGCTCCAGATCCGCCAGGAGCGCCTGAGGCCGCTCGCGCCGCAGAGCCTCCGCCTCTGCGCCCGACGCGAAGCTCAGTGGCAGCGCGTAGGTCTCCGCGCCGGCCCGCTCTTGCTCGACCTCGACCAGGGCGATCAGTCCCGGGGAGGGTTCGTCCCGCAGCACGATCGTCTCCAGCAGGCGCGCGGAGCGGATCTGCTGCGCCTTCCCGCCGAACCAACGGCGCTCGCGCAAAATCGCCGGAAGGGCGGCCTCCAGGGCCTCTCTCCCCTTTCCCCGAAACGCGTTCTCCCAGCTCCCCTGGGCGCGCACCAGCGGGAGGTGTGAGGGCGCGACCTCCAGCGGAGCGCCGAGCGCGACCTCCGCGGACTCCAGGCGGAACCAGTAGAAGGAGTGTGGCCCGAGCGTGAGCAGGTAGGGCAGGGCGCCGATCGGCGGGAAGGGCCTTCCGCTGAACAGCTCGATGGCGACCATCCCCTGGTACGCCGAGAGGTCCAGCTCCACGTACTCGACGTAACGGGAGAGGTTGGCCACGACCAGGATCCGCTCGTCTCCGTACGAGCGCACGAAAACCACCACCTTGTGGTTGTGCGGGTGGAGGAACTCGATCGCGCCTCGGCCGAAGGCGTGGCAGCGCCTGCGCAGGGCGATCATCCGCTTGGTCCAGTGCAGCAGTGAATGGGGGTTGTTCTGCTGGGCCTCGACGTTGATCGCTTCGTAGTGGTACTCGGGGTCGATGATGATGGGAAGGTAGAGGCGCTGGGGGTTCGCCCGAGAGAAGCCCGCGTTGCGGTCGCAGCTCCACTGCATCGGCGTGCGGACTCCATTGCGGTCGCCGAGGTAGAAGTTGTCGCCCATCCCGATCTCGTCGCCGTAGTAGAGCACCGGCGTCCCCGGGAGGGAGAAGAGCAGCGCGTTCATCAGCTCCATGCGGCGGCGGTCGTTGCCGAGCAGGGGTGCCAGCCGGCGGCGAATGCCCAGGTTGATGCGCGCCTGCGCATCGGTGGCGTAGACGCGGTACATGTAGTCGCGCTCCTCGTCGGTCACCATCTCGAGGGTGAGCTCGTCGTGGTTGCGCAGGAAGAGTCCCCACTGGCAGGTCTCCGGGATGGCCGGAGTCTGCTGCAGGATGTCGATGATCGGGTAGCGGTCCTCCATGTGGAGCGCCATGAAGAGCCGCGGCATCACTGGGAAGTGGAAGGCCATGTGGCACTCGTCGCCCTTGCCGAAGTACGCCACGGCATCCTCGGGCCACTGGTTGGCTTCGGCCAGAAGCAGGCGGTCGCGGTACTTGCCGTCCACGTGGCTGCGCAGATCCTTGAGGAAGGCGTGGGTCTCGGGGAGGTTCTCGCAGTTGGTGCCTTCGCGCTCGTAGAGGTAGGGAATCGCATCGAGCCTGAGGCCGTCCACACCCAGGCGGAACCAGAAGTCGAGAGAGCGGAAGATGGCCTTGCGCACGTCGGGCGACTCGAAGTTCAGATCCGGCTGATGGGAGTAGAAGCGATGCCAGTAGTAGGCATTCGCGCGGGGATCCCAGGTCCAGTTGCTGTGCTCGAAGTCCTTGAAGATGATCCGCGCCTCGGCGTAGCGATCCGGGGTGTCGCTCCAGACGTAGAAGTTCCGCCAGCGGCTGCCGGGTGGCGCCCGCCGCGCGCGCTGGAACCAGGGGTGCTGATCCGACGTGTGGTTGATCACGAGCTCGGTCACGACGCGGAGACCCCGGCGATGCGCTTCCCGCAGGAACCTCTTGAAGTCCTGCAGGGTGCCCACACTCGGATGGACCTCCGTGTAGTCGGAGATGTCGTAGCCGTCGTCCTTGAGAGGAGAGGAGCAGAATGGCAGCAGCCACAAGGCGGTGACGCCGAGATCCTGGAGATAGTCGAGACGCTCCGTCAGGCCCCGGAAGTCGCCATTGCCGTCGCCGTTGCTGTCCTGGAAGGCTCCGACCCGAAGCTCGTAGAAGACGGCGTCCTTGTACCAGAGGGGCTCGTTCTCGGGGAGGCCTCGATGCCCGGAGTCGGATGGGTTGCGGCGCGGCCCGGGACTCATAGGAAGTAGTCGAAGTCGCGCTCGCTGCGGATGCGGCGGCGGACCCGGAAGATGTGGGCGGGGGCGGACGCGGGATCCAGGGACACGTAGTTCCGGTTCCCGTGCCAGAGGTAGCGCGCACCGCCGAGCAGGTCGTCCATCTGGTAGGGCTGTACCGCGTCGAGCCCCAGCTCTTCGATCGGAAGCTCCACCCAGCCGGCCTGTTCGTGGTAGGGGTTGAGGTTCACGACGACGACGACGGTCTCGGCGCCATCCGCGGTCGCGCGGCCGTACGCGATCAGGTCCTCGTTGTCGATGGAGTAGAACGAGCCTGGCCCGCCGCTGGTCAGGGCGGGGCTTCCGCGGCGGATCTCGTTCAGCCGGGCGATGTAGTCGCGGATGTTGCCGGGCCGTTCGAGGTCCCAGTGCCGGATCTGATACTTCTCGGAGTCCTGGTACTCCTCGCTGCCGGGGCGCGCAGCGGCTTCACAGAGTTCGAAGGCCGGCCCGTAGATTCCGTAGCTCCCGCCCAGAGTGGCAGCCAGCGTGATACGGATCTGGAAGGCGGCGCGGCGACCGGTCTGGAGGTACTCGTGCAGGATGTCGGGCGTGTTGGTGAAGAGGTTGGCGCGCAGATAGTCGCAGAGCGGCGGCCGGGTGAGCTGGCGGAAGTACTCGGTCAGCTCCCACTTGGTGTTGCGCCAGGTGAAGTAGCTGTAGGACTGGGAGAAACCGGCCTTGGCGAGATACTGCATCACGATCGGACGCGTGAATGCCTCGGAGAGGAAGATCGCGTCGGGGTGTCGAGCCCTGACCCTGCGGATCAGCCACTCCCAGAAGGCAAAGGGCTTGGTGTGGGGATTGTCGACCCGGAAGATGGTGACGCCATGGTCGGCCCAGAAGAGCACGATGCTCTCGAGCTCCGCCCAGAGCGCCTGCCACTGCTCGCATTCGAAGTTGAGCGGGTAGATGTCCTGGTACTTCTTGGGGGGGTTCTCCGCGTAGTGGATCGAGCCGTCGGGCCGCCGGTAGAACCATTCCGGATGCTTCTCGACGTAGGGGTGGTCCGGAGAGCACTGGAAGGCGAGGTCGAGCGCGATTTCGAGGTGCAGCTCCCGTGCCCTCTCCACGAAACGGTCGAAGTCCGCCAGGCTACCCAGCTCGGGATGGATTGCCTTGTGGCCGCCCTCCTCGGCTCCGATGGCCCAGGGGCTCCCGGGATCGTTCGCTCCCGCCGCGGGCGTGTTGTTCGGCCCTTTCCGATGGGTCCTGCCGATCGGATGGATCGGCGGCAGATAGACCACATCGAAGCCCATCTCCGCAGCGTAGGCCAAGCGCTCCTCGGCATCGCGAAGGGTGCCGTGGCGGCCCGGCTCGGGAGCGCAGGAGCGGGGAAAGAACTCGTACCAGGCTCCCGACCTCGCCAGCTCCCGCTCGACCCAGACCTCCAGCGTGTGCGGGTGGCGGGCGGCGCAGCTCCGGTCCGGGTATCGCGCAACGCGTCCGCGGAGCTCCTCCAGAAGCGCGAGGGCGACGCGGGAGGCGGCGGGTGCGTCCCCGGCGAGAAGAACGGCCTGCTCCTCCAGCCAGGCCGCGTCCGTCGCAGGAGCCCGTCCGGCCGCCCGCCGTGCCAGCTCGGCCCCCTCCAGTAGCTCGCTGTCTACGCCCTGGCCCGCCTCGTGTTTCTTGGCCAGGCGCTCGCACCAGGAGCCGAAGCCATCCACCCAGGCCTCGACGCCGTACTCGCAGAGACCGAGGCGCTCTACGGAGAACTCGGCCTCCCAGCGGTCCTGGGCCGCTTCCCGCATGGGGATCTCCTGCCATGCCTCGTCGCCGGGCTGGCGGACCCTGACCACCGCCGCCAGCCGGTCGTGCCCTTCGGTGAAGATCCGGGCCGACACGCGGACCGATTCGCCGATCACTCGCTTGATCGGAAAGCGCCCAGCGTCGATCTCGGGCTCGACCTCTTCGATGACGACCCGGGGCGGCGAAGCGGTCCGTTCCTGGCCATCCTTCATCCTGCTCAGCGTAGCGCACAACCCGCCGGGTGCGGGTCGTCGAACGCTGCGCCCGAGCGAACACTCGCCGCTCGGCTCCGCACTCGCCTCAGACCTGTTGCTCGCTTGCGTTCGCCGCCGCTTCGAGCTGGCTGAGCAGCTCGGTGTCGGCACCTGATCGTTGCCGCGCGCGAAGGGCCAGAAGAAGCGCTCCGGGGAGATTCAGGGCCCGTCGGCGCTCCAGACGCTCCAGATACTGTCGACGGTAGTTCCCGGGCAGTCGAAGGCACCAGTTATCCTCGGAGATCACGCCCGGGCGATTGTAGACCTCCGCAATTCCAAACAGGTCGGTGAAGAAGATCATGACGTTCTGCGCCGGCCCCGCAAAGAGGTCCGCGAACTGGGCCTGGGCGAAAAGACCCGGGTCTCGAACCAGTTGCTCGGCGAAGCGGGATCGCTCGCCGGGTTCGGGGACGAGGCGCTCTGCCAGGTAGGCCGCCCGCTCGTGGATCTCCCCGCTCTCCGTCCACTCTTCGATGCGTAGCCACAGGGGCTTGGTGTCGTGGTTGCCGACCATCAGCCAGTCTTCGGCGGCGGCGTTCTCGCTGCGGTACACGTTGTCCGGTCTGCGAAGGTCGGCCTTCTGGGTCACACGGAAGCGCCCGAGCCCGTGCCGCTGCATCACGCGCTGGAGCGGGTACGGCAGCGTGCTCAGTACCTCGCAGACCAGGTCCGACGCCATCCGCCCGCATCGGTGCGCCGAGGCGACCAGAGCGTCGAAAAGCAGCCCATAGCAATCCACCTGTTCTGGCTCGATCTCCACCACCCAGTCGTCCGCGTGGCGGGGTGTCTCCGGATCGGGGTTCAGCTGCTCGCGCCGGACGATGGCTAACTGCGCAAGCGCGGGGTGCCCGGGCAGGTCGGGGGAGGAAAAGAGACGCGCTCCGTCCATGACCGCACGCGCCGGATCCGCCTCCTCGGAGCAGTACACCCAGGGGCAGACCAGCCCGTGGGGATGGTCGATCCGCACCGCGTCGAACTCCGCGAACATCTTCTCGAGCCGGGCCTGGACGAGCCGCATCGCGGGTCCGGGATTCGCCAACTCACCGTACTGGGTGGGATCGAGGACGGGGTAGTGCCAGGCCTGGCCGTCCGGGTTGGAGCCGCTGGGTGGCGCGCCCATCGCGTAGCCCCGTAGGAAGAGCGCACCGTAGCTCCAGGCATCCTGTCGCGAGAGCCCGACCTGAAGATCGCCGTAGAGGCGGAGGCCGAGCCGGCGGACCTCCTCCTGGAAGGCGCGGTGCTGGTCGTGGGCCAGAAACTGGGTGAAGCGGTAGAGCTCCATCTCCGCGGCATGCCTCGACCGCAGCTCTCCGAGCCGCGCTTCGCAGGCGGGAGCCTCGCCCGGGCCTGGATTCCAGAGGCGCGCATCGAGGGAGCCGCCCGGTCCCCTCCAGAGCTCCCAAGCAGCGCTCCCGTGCTCCTGACGGAGGGCGTGGAAGAGCGCGTCGCGTTCGAGCCACTCCGCGTGCGCGCGCTTGAAGTCCTCGAAGCCGCGGCGCAGCTGGCCCGAATCCCGGCGCTCGAAGCCGGCGAATGCCTCCCGAAGCAGCTGCCGATGCTCGCGGTAGACGAAGCCGTAGGGAACGCGCAGCTCGCTCCGCTCGGGTCTCCGGGCCACGACCCGGGCCAGCGCATCGCGTGCCAGCAAGCCGCTCCACGGTTCGTCGCCCGCGACGAGGCGGGCAAGCGAGATGGAGAGGGGGTTGCGCGAAAAGATCGTCCCTTCGTAGGGGGATGCGCTTCCCTCCCGCGTCTCCCCTTGAGGCCCCAGCTGGACCCCATCGAAGCCGAGGTTCCGGACGAACCGCAAGAGACGGAGTCCCACCTCGGAGTAGGGCGAGCCGCGCCCCGTGTCGTCGTCCTCTGCACCCGGAAGACTCGAATCGTGGATTCCGAGGACCAGGTTCCGGACGCCGAGGCACTCGAGCGCCGGGCGGACCGAGCGGCGATAGGCCTCGTCGCCGATCACGGCCGGCCGTGCCGGCCCGTGACGGCCTGTCCCTTCCCCCGATTCATCCTGCGCTCCGATCCGGGCCTTCCCCGATGCGGTACGGTATGCCGGGCAGCATCGCCGACCCGCCGCGCGGCGGCAATTCCCCGCTCGAGCCGGGAGAGGTTTCGAGAAGCTCATGACGACCGACCAGACTTGCATCGCGGTGGGCGCCCCGGCCGGGGAGACCACCTCCTGAGCGCGCAGCCTCGAGTCTGGCCCGGCAGGCCGTATCCGTGCGGCCCGACCTGGGACGGGCGAGGGGTCAACTTCTCGCTCTTCTCCGACAACGCCGAGAAGGTCGAGCTCTGCCTCTTCGATCCGCGCGGGCGGCGCGAGCTGCACCGGATTCCGCTCCCCGAATACACCGATCAAACCTGGCACGGCTATCTCCCCGACGTGAGTCCCGGACAGCTCTACGGCTACCGGGTCTACGGGCCGTACGACCCCAAACGCGGCCACCGCTTCAACCACCACAAGCTCCTGCTCGACCCGTACGCGAAGGTCCTGTCCGGGCCGCTTCGCTGGAGCGACGCCCACTTCGGATACCGCGTGGGCCATCGCTCGGAAGATCTCTCCTTCGATCGCCGCAACAACGCCCAGGGGATGCCCAAGTGCCAGGTCATCGACACCGCATACACCTGGGCGGGAGACCGCCCGCCGCGGCGACCCTGGCACGAGAGCGTGATCTACGAAATGCACGTGCGCGGCTTCACCATGCGTCACCCCGACGTCCCCGAGCTCCTGCGAGGGAGCTTCGCCGGTCTGGCCACCCCGGCCGCGATCGGCCACCTGCGCCGTCTCGGTGTCACCGCCGTAGAGCTGCTCCCCATCCAGGCCTTTCTCAGCGATCGCCACCTGGTGGAGCGCGGGCTCACCAACTACTGGGGCTACAACACCCTCGGCTTCTTCGCCCCCGATCCGCGCTACCTGTCCCAACCGACGCTGACCGAGTTCAAGGCCCTCGTGCAGCACCTGCACGACGCGGAGATCGAGGTGATCCTGGACGTGGTCTACAACCACACCGCCGAGGGGAGCCATCTCGGCCCCACCCTCAGCTTCCGGGGGATCGACAACAGATCGTACTATCGACTGGTCCCCGGTGACGAGCGCCACTACATGGACTTCACCGGGTGCGGAAACGCTCTCAATCTCCGGCACCCGCGGGTTCTGCGGCTGGTGATGGACTCGCTTCGGTACTGGGTCGAGGAGATGCACGTCGACGGCTTCCGCTTCGACCTCGCGACGACGCTGGCGCGAGAGAGGGAGCACTTCGATCAGCACTCGGGTTTCCTCGATGCCGTGCAGCAGGATCCCGTGCTCTCCCAGGTGAAGCTGATCGCCGAGCCCTGGGACGTAGGGGACAGCGGCTACCGTCTGGGCGAGTTTCCCCCTGGCTGGGCGGAGTGGAACGACCGCTACCGGGACAAGGTCCGTCGCTATTGGAGAGGCGACCCTGGGCAGCTCGGCGAGCTGGCCTCACGGATCACCGGCTCCAGCGATATCTTCGATCGCAGGGGCCGGCGCACATGGGCGAGCGTCAACTTCGCGACCGCCCACGACGGGTTCACGCTCCACGACCTGGTGAGCTACGACCGCAAGCACAACCGGGCGAACGGCGAAGAGAACCGGGACGGGACCGACGAGAACCTCAGCTCGAACTGGGGAGCCGAGGGACCCACGGATGAGCCCGCCATCCGCCAGCGGCGCGAGCAGCAGAAGCGCAACCTGCTGGCGACGCTGCTCCTCTCGCAGGGAGTTCCGATGCTCGTCGCCGGCGACGAGTTCGGCCGAACCCAGGGCGGGAACAACAACGCCTACTGTCAGGACAACGAGATCAGCTGGATCGACTGGGAGATCGGGCCTGACGACCGCAAGCTCGAGGAGTTCGTGCGCTGGCTGATCCGGCTCCGGCGCCAGCACATCGTCTTCCACCGCTACCGCTTCTTCAAGGGTCCGGGAGCCCCGGAGAGCGAGATCAAGGACATCACCTGGCTGCGGCCGGACGGGCGGGAGCGCGGCCCGGAGGACTGGGATGATCCCGAAGACCGCTGTCTGGCCTACGTCTTGAGTGGCGAGGCCCACGGCTATCACCTGACCGCCTCCGGAGAGCCCGAGGCCGACGAGACCTTCCTCGCGATTCTCAATGCCCACCCCGAGCACGTCTCGTTCACGCTCCCGGAGGAGCGCTTCGGGAAGAGCTGGGTCCGCCTGCTGGACACAGCCAGTGGGGAACCGCTCCAGCCGCAGATCCAGCAGGCGGGCGAGACGTTCCGGGTCGAGGGTGGTTCACTCGCGCTCCTGATGCACTGGGACCACTCGTCCCTCGCGCCGGAGCTGGAGCGGTGGTGACGCGGGCCCACGCCATGCCCTTCGGGGCGGAGGTCGCCGACGCCGGAGGTGTGCGCTTTCGGCTCTGGGCGCCGAGCGCACGGAGCGTGGCAGTCCGGCTCGAGGCCCCGGGACCGGAGCGCGAGATCCCGATGCGTGGCGAAGCGGACGGCTGGTTCCGGACCGAGGTGTCCGATGCAGGGCCGGGCTCCCGTTATCGGTTCCGGATCGACGGGGAGCTGCTCGTGCCCGATCCCGCCTCGCGCTTCCAGCCCGAGAGTGTCGACGGACCGAGCGAGGTGATCGCCCCGCGCGCCTTCGAGTGGGCTGACCAAGGATGGCGCGGACGCGCCTGGGAGGAGGCGGTCCTCTACGAGCTTCACGTGGGCGCCTTCACGGAGCGAGGAGACTTCGCCGGCGTGGCGGAGCATCTCGACCATCTCGTCGAGCTCGGCGTGACGGTCGTCGAGCTGATGCCCGTCGCGGAGTGCCCCGGGGAGTTCAACTGGGGCTACGACGGGGTGTATCCCTTTGCCCCGGAGCGGTGCTACGGGCGTCCCGAGGACCTGAAGGCGCTCGTCGACGCCGCTCACGCGCGGGGTCTGATGCTGCTGCTCGACGTGGTCTACAACCACTTCGGACCCCAGGGCAACCACCTGCCGCGTTACGCCGAGCCGTTCTTCACCGGGCGCCACAGGACTCCATGGGGTGCTGCAATCGACTTCGAGGGCGATCACAGCCGGACGGTGCGCGACTTCTTCATCCACAACGCGCTCTACTGGCTGGAGGAGTACCACTTCGACGGGCTGCGCCTCGACGCCGTCCACGCCATCCACGACTCCTCGAAGCCGGACATCCTGACCGAGCTGGCCGAAGCCGTTCGCGAGAGACTCGGGCACCGCGAGGTCCACCTGGTCCTGGAGAACGACCGAAACGAAGCCAGGCGACTGGAGCGGGACGCGCAGGGCAGGGCTCGGTTCTTCTCCGCGCAGTGGGACGACGACATCCACCACGTCCTACACGTGCTGCTGACTGGGGAGTGGGCGGGCTACTACGCCGACTACTCCGAGCGTCCGATCCGGCAGCTGGGGCGTTGCCTCTCCACGGGTTTTGCCTACCAGGGCGAGTCCTCGGCGTTCCGCGGCGGCGAAGGCCGGGGAGAGCCGAGCGCGCATCTGCCGCCGGCGGCCTTCGTCTCATTCCTGCAGAACCACGATCAGGTCGGAAACCGTGCCTTCGGCGAACGCATCGTCAGCCTGGCGGAGACCGAGGCGGTGCGGGCTGCCCTGGCCGTGCTGCTCCTCGCTCCCTCGCCCCCGCTTCTCTTCATGGGAGAGGAGTGGGGATGCGAGCAGCCGTTCTTCTTCTTCGCTCACTTCGGATCGAACCTCGCGGCCAGCGTTCGAGAGGGCCGGCGCCGGGAGTTCGCGCGCTTTCCCGAGTTTCGCGACGAGGCGGCGCGCGAGCGAATTCCGGATCCCGGCGAGCGGGAGACCTTCCAGAGCGCGACGTTGCGATGGGACGACCTCCAGAGGGAGGGACATCGCGCGTGGTTGGCGTACTACCGCCGCCTGCTCGAGATTCGGCGCCGTGAGATCGTGCCGCGGCTCGCGACGATTCCCGGATGCGCCGCGGAGTTCGCAGAGATCGGCGAGGCGGGTCTGCGGGTGAGCTGGCGCTTCTCGGCCGATGCGCGCCTGCAGCTCTGGACGCAGCTCGCGCCAGACTCCTGCAAGGTGTTCCCGGCTCCCGCTGGCGGCCGGTTGCTCTTCGCCACGCACGACTCTCTGCCGCAGCTTCTGCAACATGGAGAGATGCCGCCCTGGTCGGCGGCCTGGTATCTCGAGGGCAGAGCGCCGGCGGAGGCGAGTTGATGGGTGAGCAGGTGTCGCCTCTGGAGCCCCCTCATTCCGAGATCCCGACGCTGACGGCCACATACCGTCTGCAGTTCCATGGCGGCTTCACCTTCCGGGATGCCGAACGGCTGGTGCCCTATCTCCAAGCGCTCGGCGTGAGCCATGTCTACTGTGCCCCCTACCTGAGGGCGAGATCCGGAAGCACCCACGGCTACGACATCACGGATCACAATGCCCTCAACCCGGAGGTGGGCGACGAGGAGTCGTTCTCGGCCTTCGCTCTGTGCGCTGCAGCGGCGCGGAATAGGGACAGATCGTCGATTTCGTTCCAAACCACGTGGGGGTCGGAGGCCATGAGAACCGATGGTGGCTGGACGTGCTCGAGTACGGTCAGAGCTCCAGCTACGCCGAGTTCTTCGACATCGATTGGGAGCCCGCCAAAGCCGAGCTGCGCAGAAAAGTGCTGCTCCCGTTCCTCGGCGACCACTACGGGCAGGTCCTGGAGCGGGGAGAGCTCGAGCTTCGCTTCGATTCCGCGGCGGGCAGCCTGAGCATCTGGTATCACGAACATCGCTTTCCGATCACGCCACGGAGCTACGCGCGAGTCCTGGGCTCGCGTCCGGCGGATCCCCAGCGCTCCGAGCCTCCGGACTCTGCGGGCCTGGCCGATCTCGGTGCAGTGATCCGGGCGTTTCGCGAACTCCCCCCACCGGGCGCGCCAGCCCGGCGTCGGGCGACGCTCCGCCAGGAGGCCGAGGAAGCCAAGGCCGCGCTGGCGGCACTGGCACGGGCCCAGCCGGCGGTGGCCTCCCACATCGATCGGGCGGTCCGCGAGATCAACGGAAACCCGGGGGACCGGCGGAGCTTCGAATCGCTCCACCGCCTGCTCGAAGCGCAGCACTACCGGCTCGCCTACTGGCGCGTCGCTGCGGATGAGATCAACTACCGTCGATTCTTCGACATCAATGAGCTCGCCGGGCTGCGGATGGAGCGTGAGGATCTCTTCGAAATCACCCACCGGCGGCTGTTCGAGTGGATCGAGAGGGGCCAGGTTCAGGGCCTGCGGATCGATCACATCGACGGTCTCGCCGATCCGGGGACCTACTGCCAGAGGATTCGTCAGCGCTTCCCGGACGGGCGTCTCTACCTGGTCGTGGAGAAGATCCTCGCAGCAGACGAGAAGCTTCGACCGGATTGGCCTGTCGACGGAACCACCGGCTACGAGTTCCTCAACCTCCTGAACGGGCTTCTGGTCGATCCCGCCGGCGAGCGCGCCCTCGATCGAACCTACGAACGGTTCACTGGTCGGAGTCGGTCCTTCGAAGACATCCTCTACACCAGCAAGAAGAACGCGATGAGCTTCCTGCTGGGAAGCGAGCTTCAGGTCCTGGCGAACCAGCTCGACCGGATCGCGGAGTCGGACTGGCGCACGCGGGACTTCACATTGACCAGTGTCAGGGAAGCCCTCAAGGAGATCATCGCCTGCTTCCCCGTCTACCGGACCTACGTGACCCCACTCGGAGCGCATCCGGACGACCGGAGAGAGATCGAGAGGGCCGTCGAGGGGGGGCGCAAACGAAGCTCCGATCCGGAACCGAGCCTGTTTCATTGGATCCAGCAGGTCCTCGGCGGTGATCTGCTGCGCGGGCCGCGGTCCCATTTCGTCCAGCGGGACATGGCTCGCTTCATCACGAAGTTCCAGCAGTACACTTCGCCCGTCATGGCGAAGGGGCTGGAAGACACCAGCTTCTACCGCCATCACGGACTCGTCTCGCTGAACGAGGTGGGCGGCGATCCGAGGCGCTTCGGGGTCTCGATCGAGGACTTTCACGCGGAGAACCTGGAACGCGCCGCCCGTTGGCCGCGTTCCATGCTCGCGACCGCGACTCACGACACCAAGCGCGGCGAGGATGTGCGCGCCCGGATCGACGTGCTCTCCGAGATCCCGCGAGAATGGCGAGAGAGGGTAGGGGCCTGGGCGAAGCTCAATCGCCGCTTCAAGGAGATCGTCGAGGGACGGCCGGCGCCGAGCGCGAATCACGAGTACCTCCTCTACCAGACCCTGATCGGGAGCTGGCCGGTCGGCGCGGAAGACACGGTTCCGGAGGAGCTTCCCCGCTATCGGGAGCGAATCGATGCCTACATGATCAAGGCGGCTCGCGAGGGGAAGGAGAGCAGCAGCTGGCAGAACCCCGACGACGCCTATGAAAAGGCGCTCTCCGGATTCGTCCAGAGGATCCTCGACCCGTTTCAGGCGGGTCCCTTCCTGGCGGATCTGCTCCCCTTTGCCCGGCGCATCGCAGAGCTCGGAGCCACCAACAGCCTCTCCCAGCTCCTGCTCAAGCTCACCTCGCCCGGCGTTCCGGACATCTATCGGGGCTGCGAGCTCTTCGACCTCTCGCTCGTGGACCCCGACAACCGGAGGCCCGTGGACTACGAGAACAGGGCCCGGCTGCTCTCGGGGCTCGAGGAAGAGTTCGGTGAGCCGGGCCCGAAAGAGCACCCCGATGTCCGCGCCCTCGCGGAGACATGGTGGGACGGTCGCCTCAAGCTTCTGCTGACGTGGAGGCTCCTCGAATTCCGCAGGGAGCACCCCGAGCTCTTCCTGGAGGGAAGCTACCGGCCGCTCCCCACGCGTGGCGAACGTGCCCGCAACGTTTGTGCCTTTGCGCGGGAGGACTGGAGCTCCACGCTCGTCGTCGCCGCGCCGCGCCTCTGTGCCCACCTCGAGCGCCATGCCATGCCCCTTCCTCTCGGGGCTGACGCTTGGGGAGACACCACGGTGAGGTGGCCCGGTGTTGGAGTGTCGACCTCTTCCAGGACGTCGTCACCGGCCGCGAGTGCCCCGCTCTGCAGAGGGAGGGCGCGACCGAACTCCCGTGGCCGGGCTATTCGCCGATCTTCCGATCGCGGCTGTCGTTCCCCTGCGTCGCGACCCGGGAGAGACGTGATCGCGGAGCCCGAGCTCAGCCGCTACCAGATCTGACCCGAGCCGTTCCGCCGCGGCACGACTCTTGCTACGGAACGCAAAGGGACGAGAGAAACCCGTGTGTCTCCGCATTGGTTGCGGGCAGCGGGATGCCTCTGACGAGATGGAGCGCAGGGAAGTGAAGGTTCTTCTTGTGGAGAGAGACGGGGCCAGGCGCGCGTCCCTGAAGACAGTCTTGGAGAACCGGGCCGTGGGGGTTGTCTCGGTTCGCTCGGCCGGGCGAGCCTTGGAACTCTGTAGTACCCCAAATCTCCGGTTCGATGCCCTGGTACTCGGGCCGTCGCTGCTCGAGGCTGGGCTGGCCAGTTTCATTGGGCGCGCCCTCTCCCTGCGGCCGGCCCTCAGACTCCTGGTACTCGCGGCCGGCAACCTTGAGCCACCTGGTGACTCAACAATGACACCCCTTTCGGTCTGCTGGTCACTGGAGCGCACCGGTTGCGAGTATTCCTTGCTGGCGGATCCGTGGACCGGCCCACGACTGCACGAATGCCTGCGGGAGTTGCTGGGGCGCGCCTGCGAGCCAGCGGCTTAGAAGCATGTCACGGAGTAAGTCGAGCAGGGTAGCTTTCCGCGGGGCACTCGATGCCCCCCGTGGTCTCGCCGCAGGCCGCAGTCGGGGTCTCGGTGGCCAGCACAGAATCACGGAGCGGGCTGCGAAAGAGCGCGATGAAGAAGCGGTGCCCGAGCTGCTTTCGTCGGAGGAGAGGAAACACTTGGACGGCTGGGGCTACGCCTGGCGGCGCGAGCTGGGCGTCGTCTGGATGGATCCGAAGGGGCAGTGGAGGCGTCAGCAGTTCACGCACGGCGCGTACTTCAAGACCCCCCGCGGCCTCTTCTACATCGATTCCGAAGGCCGGGTCCGGCCGGTCGAGGACACACGGCCGTAAGCCCCTCCCTGGGCAGTGCAGCTACTGGGCACCGGACTTGCAGTGCTTCGCCCCAGGTGTCCGGCGCTTTATCGCGCTAAGGGAGGGGTGTTCGTGAGTTCGGTATCTGACGAGCGTTCTCGGGGGCGGAGTCAGGATTGTGGTGGGTCTGCGGTCGGGGCTGGGGACTCCGACAGCCTTAGGAAATCGGGTCTCTGGGCTCCGATGTGGTACCTCCCGCCCTTCGCCCGACGCGCAGGCCCAGGCAGGCATGGCCGATGTAATGGCGCTCGCTCTACCCGGGTTGGCCCCGGCTCGGGGCTTGCGCTGGAAGGTCCGGGCTTCTACGTATGGGACGAGGAACCCGACCGTGCTCGGGAGTGGGCCCGGGAGCTCACCTTGGCCCAATTCGCGGAATCGGCATCTTCAACGGCGACGCCAGGATGGAGTCCGCCGAAGGGGACTTAGGCGCTCGGTTCTCCCACGCCGGGGCAGGGTGGCGCGAGTCCCATTGATCATCACCGGCATGCCCCTCGCCCTCCTGCTGACCACTGCACGCCAGCAGTGGCACACTGCTTGCTAGGAGAAGGCATACGGCACCGGTCCCAACTCAACGGGCTGGAGCCAGCAGGGTCGCACAATGGAGAACCAGGACGGGACGAAATGCACGCCTTCCCTAGCGCCGTCACCGGACTGGGTGTCGATGCAGGCATCCGCAGTCGATCGATCGGATGAGCACCGGGGTGGAGCAGGGAGACCCACCCGGCCGACCGTCACTGCGGTCCTCCGGCGCAATCCTGAGCGGCCCACGCGCCCCAGGGCCCAGCCCCGCGAGATCCCCGGTCAGGGGCGGGGAGCGGGCTCTGGGGCGCTCCTACGCCTCACGAGAACCACGCTTCATCGGGGGCTCCCATCCAGGCGCTCGAGCGAGCTGAGGGTGCGCCACCAGCGGACAACGACGACGCAAGGCCACGAGAACGCCGGGCAGTGTCCGCAAAGAGAGACACTAGAGTGAGACACGGCATCGGCTACTGCGAGAACGCTGGCTGTAAGAACAGCGGCAGGATGATTCTCCCCCACGAGGCAGAGATCTTCATCTGCGAATCCTGCGGCCAACCCGGGAAGGTCGAGATGGAACGCGGCTTTTCCACGGGCGAGACCGGCATCGTCAGGGAAGTTCGCATCGAGTACAGCTTCGACCCTAGGAAGGGAGGCTATCGGGGAATCGCGATCGTGCGCGATGACAGTCTCCCGAGCGGTCTGGACGTCTACACGCGCTGCTCGCCTCTCACGAAGAGCGAGAAGAGTGCCCTCAGCCTCGCCGAGGCGCTCTTTGTGCAGCTGAATCGATGCCCCGGTCCCTCCAAAGAGAGTGAGCTTCCACGCGCTGCTTCCTTCGTCCTCTCCTTCGACGACGACATCGCGGTCTTTCGCCGGAGCCTCCGGCACTTGAGGGCGCGGTGGGAGGATGCTGCCGCTCCTCGAGCGGCGGCGCCGGCAGCAGCGAGGTAGACATCGTGGCCGCTTACTCCTTCCCTGAACTCATCCGACGCTCCGATCGGATCCCTGGACCATTCGGTTCCAGGGCTTAGGAGGGTCATGATGTCGTCCCAGGCCTGCATCGTGGTGGGCGTCGACTTCTCAGACGCTTCACGGAGGGCTCTCGACCACGCCATCCCGCTCTCCCTGAAGCTCGACGCCGAGCTGGTCCTCCTGCACTCCTGGAACCCAACGGGTTGGGTCTCAGAGCCCGAGATGGCGGAAGGCGGAGAGGGCTGGCTCGATGCCGCCAGGGAGTTGGCGCGGGCCCGCCTCGAGGTGTGGGGAGAATATGCGCGGCGGGCGGGGGCGCGCGTGGAGACTCGACTGGAGCCGGGGCCTGCGTCCCGTTCGATCATCAGGGTCACAGGGCAGCACAAACCCACACTCGCAGTCGTCGGGCGACGCGGCCGTTCGCGCCTCGCCCACGTCCTTCTCGGGAGTGTAAGTGAGCGGGTCGTGCGCCGAGCCTCCTGTCCCGTGCTGGTCGTTCCCAAGGGCACAGCGACTTCGGAGCCCCCCGATCGCCTCCTGGTAGGCGTTGACTTCTCGCTTGCATCGCGCGATGCCCTCGACGTGGCCATCCGCCTGGCGCGCGAGCTCGGGGCGCGGCGTGGTTTGGTCCTGGTGCACGTGTCTCCAGGCGAGCAGGAGCTCTACCTCGAGGGATGGAGTGAACTCGTTCACCGAGACAAGTGGCGGTACGACAAAGAGGTGCTCGAGACGTGGGCAGCGCGGCGCCTCACGGCTGGCGTGGAGATGGACGCGCGCGTTGTCGATGGTCGCTCCGAAACGGCGCTCGTCGAGGTTGCCAAGAACACGGGTTGCGACTGGATCGTGGTCGGTGCCCATGGGCGTACGGCACTCGCGGAACTGCTGATCGGGAGGACCGCGGATCGCGTCCTCAAGCTCGCCGACCGGCCTGTTCTCGTCGTTCCCTCCGCCGCGGCCTCGCCTTGGGACGTCACCTCCTGAGCGCCCGGTTCGCAGCGGAGCCCCGCTTGCCTCGCGCCCACGTCCCCGCGGCTTGGTTGGGAAGCAGTCACCCTGTTGCCGGTTGCTCGCGGCCCCCCCATAGCTCGAGGAAGCGCTCCTCGGCATCAGCGGTCCCGATCAGCAGGACGTCGGCTTCGTCGGGGAGCTGCGCGCCAGGGCCCGGCACCACCTCCATGCCCTGCGCGGTGCTGATTCCGACCACGGTGCAACCGGTCTGGGCCCGAACCTCCGACTCCGCGATCGTCTTGCCCGCCAGGGCAGGAGGAACGCGCACACGGAACAGGTCGAGGCCCTCCGCGACCATCAGGATCCTCCCGGGCCTGAGCCAGTTCATGATCATGCTGGCCCCCATTCCCGCGTACGACATGACGATGTCCGCTCCCCCTCGGTGGAGCGTGGGGACGTTCCGCTCGAGCGTGGCACGGCTGATGATCTGGATGTCGGGGCGCAGACGGCGGCAGTAGATGGTGAGGTAGACGTTCAGGTCGTCGTCGTGTGGCGTGATGAGCACTGTCGGGGTCTCGTCGATCCCGGCCTGCTTCAGCACCGCCAGGTCCGCTGCGTTGCCCACTATCCACCTGCCATCCTCGGGGACGCGCTCGGGCAGCAGCTCGACGATTCGGTAGTCGACCTGGCGCGCGGCGAAGGCTCGGGCAATGGCCCGCCCGACGCGGCCTCCGCCCAGGATCACGACCGGTGCGCCCGACACGTTGTAGGTCCGGAAGAGATCGTTGTAGCTGCGCAGGCTCTGGGCGGTTCCGGCCAGAACGAGGATGGTGTCGTCGTGGATCTGGCTCTCGGGGCGCGGCGGCTCGAAGTTGCCGCGCTCCCACATCCCGACCACATTCACGCCGAGGTCCCGGCGCAGGCCGGTCTCACTCAGCGACTTGCCGACCAGCGGCGTTCGGTGTGCCATGGCCTCTGCGATCAGCAAGCGGTCGAAGCGACCGATCGTGTGAGCCATGGCGTCGCCGCCGATCGTCCGCCGCGCGAAGGCCTGGGCGATCATCTCGTCGAGCCGCACCACGTGCTTGCTCCCTGCAAGCGTCAGGACATCGACCGAATCCTCGTCGCTCGCGGTCGTGATGATGCGGACATCCTTCGAGATGGCGCGTACGGTGGAGGCCACGTTGGTGTTCGCAAAGTCGTTCGCCGTGCTGACGACGAGCGCCGCCCGCTCCACCCCGACGCGCCGCCAGGCGTCCGGATCGTCGAGATCGCCGACGACGGTATTCAGGCCGAGATCGTGCAGGCGCAGCGCCTCGTCGACCTCCGGAACCAGCAGCGCGTAAGGGGTGTGGTGCTGCTCGAGGCGCCGAATCAGCGCGGTGCTCACGGCGTCGTAGTTCGTGAGCAGCGCGTGGCCGGTGACCTCGGCCGGCACTTCGCGCGGCGCCCGTGCTGCGGCTTGCGCGTTCATCCATGGCTCGTAGAAGAACTCGATGAAGGTGAAGGGCAGCAGCACGAGCAGAAAGACGATTCCTGAGAGAAGCACCAGGATCGAGAAGATGCGCCCGGGGTCCGTGTGGAAGGTGATGTCGCCGAAACCGAGCGTCGACATCACGGTGAGAGTCCAATACAGGCCGGTAATCCAGGTGTGCTCCTGCCCCTCGCGCAGCATCAGGACGTGGAAGAGCACCGAGTAGACCGAGATCATGCCCATCAGGACGAGCAGGAAGCGAAACAGCGCGCCCAGGTTGCGGCGCCCGCGGCGGCTTTGGACGACGGAGATGATTTGGGCGGGGAATGATTTGACCACGTCAGCTCTGAGCGCGGCTCGCAGGCCTCAGTCCTGCCGAGCGTCGCTAGGGCAGTGTACACCAATCTATCGGTCGAAGTCGCCAGCTTTGACCGGCAGAGGAATCCGTGATCCGGCTGGGGGCCCCAGCGGGCGACCTGTCCGCTGGGCGAAGCCAGCTGCCTTGAGGCCCGACGGAAGGCAGCGCGTCGCCTACCATCGGCCGGGCCACGGGGATGACATGGGAGGAACAGGCAATCCTTTGATCGAAGTGGCTGACACGGGTGCGGGCGGCGCCCGCAAGAGCGAGTCGGTGAGTGTCTCGCGGATCCAGCTGGTCCTGGCCGAGAAGAGGACCACGCTCGCCGTCATGCGTACGGGGATCGGCGTCTTCACTCTGCCGCTCTCCGTAGTCACCGTTCTGGTGGCCACGTCCCGGTACTATGACGTCTTGGAGACCTATCACCTCCTCATTCCTCTTCTTGGAATCTGCGCGGGACTGATCGTCCTGGGGATCTACCTGGTTCACCGGTCCGTGAGGCGGATCAGGAAGCAGGACGCCATGATCAACAAGATCAAGCAGCAGGACCCCGGGCTCGCGGAGTTCTACGGGGGTCAGCTCTAGGCACTGGGCTTCGAGCCCGCTGGGAATCGGCTCATCTCCCGTCGTGATCGAAAGCAACGCCTCCGACGGGGGGCAAGTAGAAGTCCCTCGCGTAGTCCATCACCATGCGATCCGCGTTGAACCGCCAGGCGAGGCTCTGAAGCGCATTCTTCGTCCTCGCCACCCAGCTGCGGGGAACCCCCAGTGCGTCGCGGTCGTAGTAGAGGGGAAGGATCTCGGTCTCGAGAACGCGGTAGAGGGCCTCCGCGTCGCGCGCGTCCTGCGCCTCCGGATCGCGTGCTGTCCGCCGGCTCCGATGGCGAAGCCGTTCTGGCCGTTGTACGCCTCGTCCCACCAGCCGTCGAGGACCGAGAAGTTGAGGGCCACCGTTGAAGAGGGCCTTCATGCCGCTGGTTCCGCAAGCCTCCATCGGGCGCCGCGGGGCGTTCAGCCAGACATCCACCCCCTGGATCAGGTGTCGCGCCACACTGATGTCGTAGTCTTCGATGAAGGTCACCCGGCCCAGGAAGCGCGGGTCGCGGCTCATGCGGAAGATGCGCTGAATGAGCGCCTTCCCGGGCTCGTCCCGGGGGTGGGCCTTCCCGGCGAAGACGATCTGGACCGGGCGCTCGGCGTGGCAGACCAGGCGCTCGAGCCGGTGGTCGTCCCTGAGTATGAGGTCGGCTCGCTTGTAGGTGGCGAAGCGCCGGGCCAACCCGATCGTCAGGATTTCCGGGTGCAGCCGATGCCGGGTGGCCCTGGGCTCCGCCGCAGATCCGTCCCTTCGGGCCTCCTGCTCCTGCAGGCGCCGCTGTACGTAGGCGATCAGCCGGGTCTTGGCGATCTGGTGCGCCTCCCAGAGCTCCGCGTCGTCGAGGCGCGCGATGGGAGCCCAGGTCCGCGGATCGCACATCCTCGTCTCCCAGTCCGCTCCGAGGCAGCTGTCGAAGAGCTGGTGCATGGGGGGGGCGAGCCAGGAGGCGACATGGACGCCGTTGGTGACGTGCCCGATGGGGACCTCGGCTTCCGCGCGGTCCGGCCACAGGCAATGCCACATCCGGCGCGTCACCTGTCCGTGAAGAGCCGAGACGCCGCCGTGCGGTGCGCCGCCTTGAGGCCCAGGACGGTCATGCAGAAGGGCTCGCCGGATCCTCGGGGTGCACGCGTCCGAGCGCCAGGAGTGCCTCCGGCTCGACACGGAGAGCCTCCCGCAGTGGCGCGAGCGTCTCCTCGATAAGGGCGGCGTCGAAGCGGTCGTGACCGGCCTCCACGGGCGTGTGGGTGGTGAAGACCGTCGCGGCGCACGCGGTCGAGGGCCTCGCCGAAGTGGACCTCGTCGCTCGCCATTTCCTGCCGAGCCATCTCGAGCACGCGAACGCGCTGTGGCCTTCGTTCAGATGCAGAACGCCGGGTGGATGCCGAGCGCTGCAGGGCCCGCACCCCGCCGACGCCCAGGAGCAGCTCCTGGCGGATGCTGCACACGCTCGTCCCCGCCGTAGAGCCTTGCCGCAGATCGCGGTCCTCGCTGGGGTTCTCCGCGACGTCGGAATCGAGCAGCAGGAGCCGCGAACGCCCCACGTGGGTCCGCCAGAGCCCGAAGGCGATGCGGTTCGAGCGCGTCTCCACATGAAGGATCCGCGGCCGCCCCTCTTCGTCGAGGAGACGCACCAGGGGCAGCCGGCCGATCTCGGTCTCGAAGTAGCTTCCTGCTGCCAGCCCGACGGGTCGAGGTGCTGGTTGAAGTAGCCCTGCGCGTAGAGCAGCCCGACTCCGACGAGCGGGATGCCCAGGTCGCAGGCGCTCTTCAGGTGGTCGCCGGCCAGGACGCCGAGGCCGCCCGAGTAGATCGGCATGGACTCGTGGAGCCCGAACTCGGCGGAGAAGTAGGCCACCGGGCTGGCGCGGAGGGGACTGCGTGCGAGTCGCCCCAGCTCTGCTCTCGGTGAAGGTACTCCTGCAGGCGGTGCAAGGCGTAGTTGATGCGGGACTCCGAGGCGAGATCGAACGCCTGGCTCTCGAGTGCTTCCCGGGAGATGGCGGAGAGAAACTCCATCGGGTTGTGGTTCACTCTTCGCCAGAGAACCGGATCGAGGTCGCGAAACAGGGCAATGACATTGGGCTGCCAGGTCCACCAGAGATTGCGCGTGAGCTCGCGTAGCTCGGAGACGATGTCCATCGGGCCACTCCGGCAGGCCCATCAGGGGCCCAGCCAAACTGCGGGAGTCATTGTAGGAGATGTTGATCGCGCGGAAGAGATGCGACTGCATCAGCGGTGGATGGAGCGACGCTTGCGGCGCCTGCGCGCGCGACGTTCTCGAAGGCGCACCACGGTGCGAAGCGTCAGCGGATAGGCGATCGCCGCAGCGATGAAACCACAATCAGCCCACCGATCCACATGGGCATGAATACGTCCAGCCCCAGATCGAGAAACACACCGAGCTGCTCTCGGAAGGCGAGGAAGTCGAGCGACTCCACCTCTTTGGCGGCTGCACGGATGGCGCGGGTAACGCTGGCGGGCTCCGGACCGGGCCAGAAGAAGCTGCCGAGGTAGTACGTGAAAGCGTACACGGGAGGGATGGTGAAGGGGTTTGTCAGCCAGGTCGGGACGATGGAGACCGGTCGATTCGCGTTCAGAAGGGTCGCGACGCCGAGGGCGATGAGCGTCTGAAAGCCGATCGTCGGCGTGAACGCGACGATCATTCCGATCGCGACGCCCCGGGCGATCGCCTGCGGGGATCCGCGCAGCCGGATCAGCCAGATCAGGAACCGCCGGAGGCGAGGCCGAGCGGTGCTTCGCGTGTGCTTGGGCCGGGGCATGCGTCCTCGAACTCTCCAGACCCTACCGCGCGACCGGCCCCAGTCTCGTTTCTCCTCGGTGTCCCTGCCGAGGCGCCGCAGGGCGATCGATTCGACCTCGTGCTTCAGCCGATTCAGGAGGCGGCGGGCCCAGACGAACTCGGTGCCGAGGATGACGAGGCCGATGGGGATGACCACGAAGGCGGGACCGGGCAGCACCAGCAGGGCGACGCCGATCAGGAGGACGGTCGACCCGATGGCGAGAACCATGATCTTCCGTGCGGCGCCGAGTGACACGGAGACCAGCTCTTCGAGCTCGCGCGCCACGGGAGAAGCGAGAGGGGCCGTCTCGAGCTTCGCCGGTGCGAAGAGGCCCGACACCCACCCCGAGGATCCCCGCGATCACCGACAGCGAGATGGGTGTGGGGATGGGCCAGTGATGCGAGAGCATCATCTTCACTCCAATGAAAGCGAGGAGGAAGACCAGACTCGTCTTGAGAAAGCGGAAGCGGTCCATGAGTGGGGCGAGTGCGAAGTAGAGGCTCCGCATGCCCGGGATGGCAAAGACGTTGGACGTGAATACCAGAAAGGGGTCCGTCGTGATAGCGAAGATGGCCGGAATCGAGTCGATGGCGAACAGAACATCCGTCGCCTCTACGAGGATAAGAACCAGGAAGAGCGGCGTCATCGTTCGCCGGCCATCGAGGGTGATGAAGAATCGGGCGCCGTGGAGGTCTTGCGTCACCGGGTAGAGCCGGCGAGCCAGGCGCACGACCGGGCTCTTCTCGGGCTCCAGGTTGTCGTGGCGCGCCACCAGCATCCGTACGGCCGTGAGGAGCCGCCCATCCAGTTGTGCTCGTAGATGAAGAAGACCGCCACGTTGAAGCCGAGCGCGAGAGTGATCCAGAAGGCGCTCCAGGCGAGCGCCTCGCCCATGCCGATCGCGTGGACCCGCCGGTGGAAGACGCCGAGGTCGAGAGCGAGCAGCGCCAGGATCAGAAGGATGAATCCAGCCCGAGCCAGATCATGGGTGTCCTCGTCCCCGTACTCGCCCTCCCCCGGGTCAGGCCACCAGACGCCGGGAGGTCGGCTCAACTGGGAGCTACCCACCTCCAGCTCTTCGATCGCGTCGACCGCGAAGCCCTGGTGAATCCGGGTGGCGAGTCGGGCCCGATGTGCGGGACTATTGCGGATCTGGCGGCACGGATTCGAATTCATTGCGAATCAGGGTCAGATGCCAAGGTTGCTCAGAGCGGTCATCAGTTGGTTGATTAGCGCAGTGACACGCGGATGTTCGACCTCGAACTCCTTCGCTTCGTTCTGCAAAGTTTGCGCCAGATCACGGATGGCCTCCGGTGTATACCGCTCTATTCCTTCTCTGGCCTGTTCGAGCTCTCGTTCCAGAAGGCTGGTTTCCTTGGGGTTTGTTCCAGTTCGCTCTTCAGCTCGCTGATCGTGTCTTTCACATCTCTGTGCAGCATTCTATGCCCTCAAATCTCGACTGTGCTCTAGGGTGAGCTGTGTCTTCTCAAAAGGTCTAGACACCTCTGAGCTGAAGGGAGCGAGGGCCAGGCGCGGATCCGTTCTAAGTTGTTGTCACCACACACCAACTTGGGAGGATCGCGATGACCCTCGAGGACAGGGTACACGCTCTTCGTCTTCGTCTCTTGGGCCGGGCCGAGGAGCTCGGGCTGCGCTTCGACAAGTGGCCGTGATCCCGCGAGAATCAGATTTCCGGGACACACAGGTACCTCGAGTTCGCCCGATGGAGACCCCCTCGGACCCGCGCTCATGTGACCAGGACGCTCGCGTTCGACTCCCTCGCGGACGAACGCGCCGTCGGGCGCCGTGATGTCCTGCTGGGTCCGCGCGACCACCACGAGGTGGTCACGCAGGGAGGCGGTGGTACGAGCAGCTCGCCAGCAAGGCCAGCGGCACCGGTAGCGCGCTCTTCTGCCTGGGAGCTTACCCGAACGTGGACTCGAGGTCCTCCAGCACAGCCTTCTCCGCTTCCGAGATGGAGCCGAGACCGAGGAAGCCGCCCGCCGACTCCGCGATTCGGCGGGCGTTGTCGAGCACGCGCTCTCGCATCAACGAGCGCTCACCGGGATCGAGCTCGTTCAGCAACTTCGTGGAGTAGTGGCGCCAGACCTCGAGCAGCTTCCGATCGGGCCGCTTGCGCAGCCAGTTTTCGAGCAGCTCGTGATTCACGCTGTCGGGGGTCACCCCGCGCTCCTCGGCCGCCCGCAGGATGGCATCCCGCTCCTTGGGTTGCACCTGCCCGTCCGCCCAGGCGACCTCCACCAGCGGCACAGGTTGAATGCGACGATGGCCTCGGGCGACAGGTCGAGATCCATCAGGTGGTCGAGGATGTTGTCGTCGTCGAGGTTGAGCGCCTCGGCGAGAAGCTCGCGCCTCCGCTTGCGGGCCGCCTCTTCCTGAAGCCTGGCCCGCAGCTTCTGGTTCTCCTTCGCGAAGAACGAATTCTCCAGTGCCTTCGCCGACTTCCTCATCCCGATCGCGTCTTCCATCCGGCCTCCTGGTCGCTTGCCCCTGCCTTCGATCCGGGACGACGGTCGAGAGTCATCCACTTGTGCTTGGCCCGAGTATGCCACGGGTTCCGCACGACGTCCTGTCTGTTATCAAAACCCGTCGGCTGGTCCGTTCTGACATCTTGGAATGAACCCGAGGGCGTCTTGCGCCGCCTCCGCCCAGACGTACCGGTGGTAAAGACCGCCGACACGCGGCAAAGCGACGACCCTGGCAGTAGGGGAGGGTCGGGCTCGATTGAGCGTCCATCTGGTGAATCGCCGAGCCCCCGGTGGACCCGCTCGGCGTTGTAGTAGGCAACGCAATCAGCGAGCAGACGCCTGAGATGACCTTCGCCGAAGACGATCACGTGATCGAGAAGCTCTCTTCGACAGGTTCCCACCCACCGCTCGGCGATCGCGTTCTGCCAGGGGCTGCGGCGCACGGATGGATCCCAAAGCTCCGGATCGCACCCACGACCTTCGCTGAGAAGATCGAGTCGCGGTCGAGGTGGAGGTAGCGAGGAGTGGAGGCGCCGGGGAAGCGCGCGAAGCTGCTGGATCACCCAACGTGAGTTGGGATTGGTCGTGACCTTGAAGTGGATCAGCCTTCGGCGTCCGTGATCGATGAGGAACCAGACGTCCAACAGCTGAAAGCTCACCGTGGCGACGATGCGAAAGTCCATGGCTGCGATGGCGTCCGGGTGCCAGTTGCAAGGAGACGCGTGAGCGGAGCAGGGCGACCATGGAGGTAGCCAAGGCGATGAGGACAGCTCTCATGGCAGGCACACTACTCATGGGGTCTGAGCCGCTCAACAGCTTCGGTGAAGACCGTCAGGCCCAGGTGGCCGCCTCGCCGGGGCATCTAGGTTTGGCATGCGCTTCGATAAGTGGCCGTGATACCGCGAGAATCCGATTACGGGAGGCACAGGATGACGGCCGGTGAGTGAGGGGAATGCCCGGCTCGGGAAATCGGAGTGCGGCCACGCAAGCGAATCTTGCCGGCAAGCTGCTTGGTCATGTGGTTTTTTTGCCCCATTTAATCTCCTCCCTCTTCGCGATCCGGCCCGGGCGGCTCGTCGACGAATCTCCTGCCTGCCATCTGACCAAGCCGGCAGAACAGCGCTAATCCTTTTGGCTTGATCTAGCCGATACCGGGGGGTAAGGCAGCGCCATTCTCAGGCCGAATCCGAGCCGAGGGAACCCAGCGGCGACTCGAAGCGCTGATCCGCAAGTCGACGAACTCGAGCGCTTCGCTCGAACGCCCCTGTCCGGTGAACAGGGGGCATCAAAGACGAGACCATGGCGAATCATCGAGTGAATCGAGCCGCCGAATCAGGCAT
>CAWAPH010000003.1:0-48674 GCA_963783795.1 uncultured delta proteobacterium
CTGCGGAGGGAGGGCGCGACTGAGCTTCCCGCGGCCGGGCTCTTCGCCCATCTTCCGATCGCGGCCATCGTTCCCCTGCGTCGCGACCCGGGAGAGACGTGATCGCGGAGCCCGGCTCGGCCGGACGGGTGGCTACCCTGCCGATGGTCCTTCGCGGCCCCCCCATAGCTCGAGGAAGCGCTCCTCGGCATCAGCGGTCCCGATCAGCAGGACGTCGGCTTCGTCCGGGAGCTGCGCGCCAGGGCCCGGCACCACCTCCATGCCCTGCGCGGTGCTGATTCCGACCACGGTGCAACCGGTCCGGGCCCGAACCTCCGATTCCGCGATCGTCTTGCCCGCCAGGGCAGGAGGAACGCGCACACGGAACAGGTCGAGGCCCTCCGCGACCATCAGGATCCTCCCGGGCCTGAGCCAGTTCATGATCATGCTGGCCCCCATTCCCGCGTACGACATGACGATGTCCGCTCCCCCTCGGTGGAGCGTGGGGACGTTCCGCTCGAGCGTGGCACGGCTGATGATCTGGATGTCGGGGCGCAGACGGCGGCAGTAGATGGTGAGGTAGACGTTCAGGTCGTCGTCGTGTGGCGTGATGAGCACTGTCGGGGTCTGATCGATCCCGGCCTGCTTCAGCACCGCCAGGTCCGCTGCGTTGCCCACTATCCACCTGGCATCCTCGGGGACGCGCTCCGGAAGCAGCTCCACGATTCGGTAGTCGACCTGGCGTGCGGCGAAGGCTCGGGCAATGGCCCGCCCGACGCGGCCTCCGCCCAGGATCACGACCGGTGCGCCCGACACGTTGTAGGTCCGGAAGAGATCGTTGTAGCTGCGCAGGCTCTGGGCGGTTCCGGCCAGAACGAGGATGGTGTCGTCGTGGATCTGGCTCTCGGGGCGCGGCGGCTCGAAGTTGCCGCGCTCCCACATCCCGACCACATTCACGCCGAGGTCCCGGCGCAGGCCGGTCTCACTCAGCGACTTGCCGACCAGCGGCGTTCGGTGTGCCATGGCCTCTGCGATCAGCAAGCGGTCGAAGCGACCGATCGTGTGAGCCATGGCGTCGCCGCCGATCGTCCGCCGCGCGAAGGCCTGGGCGATCATCTCGTCGAGCCGCACCACGTGCCTGCTCCCTGCAAGCGTCAGGACATCGACCGAATCCTCGTCGCTCGCGGTCGTGATGATGCGGACATCCTTCGAGATGGCGCGTACGGTGGAGGCCACGTTGGTGTTCGCAAAGTCGTTCGCCGTGCTGACGACGAGCGCCGCCCGCTCCACCCCGACGCGCCGCCAGGCGTCCGGATCGTCGAGATCGCCGACGACGGTATTCAGGCCGAGATCGTGCAGGCGCAGCGCCTCGTCGACCTCCGGAACCAGCAGCGCGTAAGGGGTGTGGTGCTGCTCGAGGCGCCGAATCAGCGCGGTGCTCACGGCGTCGTAGTTCGTGAGCAGCGCGTGCCCGGTGACCTCGGCCGGCACTTCGCGCGGCGCCCGTGCTGCGGCTTGCGCGTTCATCCATGGCTCGTAGAAGAACTCGATGAAGGTGAAGGGCAGCAGCACGAGCAGAAAGACGATTCCTGAGAGAAGCACCAGGATCGAGAAGATGCGCCCGGGGTCCGTGTGGAAGGTGATGTCGCCGAAACCGAGCGTCGACATCACGGTGAGAGTCCAATACAGACCGGTAATCCAGGTGTGCTCCTGCCCCTCGCGCAGCATCAGGACGTGGAAGAGCACCGAGTAGACCGAGATCATGCCCATCAGGACGAGCAGAAAGCGAAGCAGCGCGCCCAGGTTGCGGCGCCCGCGGCGGCTTTGGACGACGGAGATGATTTGGGCGGGGAATGATTTGACCACGTCAGCTCTGAGCGCGGCTCGCAGGCCTCAGCTCCTGCCGAGCGTCGCCAGGGCAGTGTACACCAATCTATCGGTCGAAGTCGCCAGCTTTGACCGGCACCAGAATCCCCCGTCGCCTACCATTGGCCGGGTCACGGGGATGACATGGAAGGAACAGGCAATCCTTTGATCGAAGCGGCTGACGCGGGTGCGGGCGGCGCCCGCAAGAGCGAGTCGGTGAGTGTCTCGCGGATCCAGCTGGTCCTGGCCGAGAAGAGGACCACGCTCGCCGTCATGCGTACGGGGATCGGCGTCTTCACTCTGCCGCTCTCCGTAGTCACCGTTCTGGTGGCCACGTCCCGGTACTATGACGTCTTGGAGACCTATCACCTCCTCATTCCTCTCCTGGGAATCTGCGCGGGACTGATCGTCCTGGGGATCTACCTGGTTCACCGGTCCGTGAGGCGGATCAGGAAGCAGGACGCCATGATCAACAAGATCAAGCAGCAGGACCCCGGGCTCGCGGAGTTCTACGGGGGTCAGCTCTAGGCACTGGGCTGGTGAAACGACACACGATGGAGATAGCCGGATTCGAGCCTCAACTCCTCATTCGATTCTGAGACCCTGTCGATGTCCGGGACCTCGACCCGGATTCTTCTGATCCCGGTGGTTGCCCCCGCCGCGCATGGTGTGGCGCTGGGAGCTCGCGCCCCAGGTGAGGGGCCCATAGACGTTGTTGACAGCTGAGGGCGCGCTCTGAGGAACAATGGGGTTGTTGAGACTCCAGACCCTCAGAGAGAAGATCCCCCAGGTGCGACTTCATCCTAACGCGAAGCTGACGCCGGTGGCGCGGCGCCTTTTGGTGGACCGAGTTGAGAAACTCGGCTGGCCGGTAGCGCGCGTAGCTCGGGCAGCTGGAGTCAGTCGTCAGACGGCCTACAAGTAGTTGAATCGATTCAAGGAATCGGGGGAAAACGGTCTTCGGGACCGCTCCTGCCGCCCGCATGCGATCCCGGTTCGAACACCTCAGAAGCTGATCCGGCGCCTGGGCTTGGACCCAGCCCTGGCGTCGAGCCCGATGCCCACGAAGGTTACGGACATGTGCGGCTTCTTCCTGATCCTGAGCTTCGCCACCGCGGTGCTGGTCCAGATCCAGACGTGATGCCGGGCCCAGGCGAGCGCTCGAGCGCGAGTTTCGGGTAGGATCGCACGGGCGCGAATGACCGCGATGCTTCAGGAATGCAACGATGAGCTCACCAGCGTCTGAGGCCAACGCGACCGAGAAGATCGAAGGTGACCTCCAGTACTTGATGGGGCTTTTCCGGGAAGTGCTCGAAGACCTGGGTGAAGGCGAGTTGGCTTGCCGTCTGCCGTGGGGAGGGGCAGAGGCGAAGGCGGAGCCGATCGGCGATCTCTTTCGAACCACGCAAGCGTATTCCATGGCTTTCCGGCTGCTTGGACTGATCGAAGAGAACGCATTGGCGCAGTCCCGGCGCAAGCTCGAGAGCGAACAGGGCCTTGCTCACTCGTCAGGGACATGGGCGGCACACTTGCATCAACTCAAGCAGCTGGGGATGAGCGGAACAGAAATCACTGAAGGGCTTTCTCGGATTCACGTCGAGCCCGTACTTACCGCGCATCCAACAGAAGCCAAACGACAGACCGTGCTCGAACACTACCGTGAGCTGTATTTGTTGCTCGTCAAACGCGAGAACGCAATGTGGACGCCCCAGGAGCAGAGCGCCATTACGGACGAGATAAAGGCAACGCTGGAGCGACTATGGCGCACCGGGGATATCTTCCTCGAAAAGCCCGATCTTCCCTCCGAGCTGCGCAACATCATTCACTATCTGCGCAACGTCTTTCCGAACGTTCTCTCTCAGCTCGACTTGCGGCTGCGTCAAGCCTGGATCGACGCGGGGTTCGACGCCGGCCTCCTGTCCGACCCGATGAAGCTACCCCGCCTCTCCTTCGGCAACTGGGTGGGCGGCGATCGTGACGGTCACCCGCTGGTGGATGCTGAAGTTACCCGCGGCGCGCTTGGCGATCTGCGATCCAATGCGTTGTCTCTGCTGCATCAGCAGCTTACGGGACTCGCCATCCACCTGAGTCTTTCCGACCGCCTCAGCATCTCCCCGGTCAAGCTGATCGACCGGATCACGTATCTGGCGGAGAGTCTGGGTGAGGCCGGTCGACAAGCGCTAGACCGTAATCCAGGTGAGCCATGGCGGCAGTTCGTCAATCTCATGCTTGCCAAGCTACCGATAGAGATGACCGCGGATGGCTCGATGCGCCTGCGAAAGCACGCTCCTTGTTACAGCACCGCATCCGGGTTGGAGCAAGATCTGAATCTGCTTCGAGAGCTTCTGATCGAGGCGGGAGCAAACCGCCTCGGCGTGGCCGACGTGCAACCCGTTCTCAGGATCGTACAGTCCTTCGGGTTTCACCTTGCGCGGATGGATGTCCGCCAAAACAGTCGTGTTCACGAGGTGGCGGTCGCGCAACTGATGACGAGCGCCGGCTTGAATGGAGCAGACTTTGCCGATTGGGATGAGACGAGACGGCTCGAGTTCCTGAACCAGGAACTGAACGTTCCGCGCCCGTTTGCTCGGCCCGACATGGAACTGGGCCCCGAAGCAGAGGGCGTCTTGAGCTGCTACCAGGTCTTGAAGGAGTACGTCCGCGATTGGGGCCAGGAGGGGCTGGGCGCATTGATCGTCAGCATGACGCGCGGTCTGCCGGACCTGCTAGCCGTTTACCTGTTGACCCGCGAGGTCGGCATCACCTTTCCAACGTCGTCGGGATTGGTGTGTCGCCTCCCAGTCGTTCCGCTCTTCGAGACCATCGAAGACCTCAAGCGAAGCCCGGACATACTCGCGCAATTTCTCGATCATCCCATCACTCGCCGGAGCCTGGAGCATCAACGCGAGATTGGCGGTGCGGAGGCGCCTGTCCAGCAGGTCATGATTGGCTACAGCGACAGCAACAAGGACGGGGGCATTCTCGCCAGCCTTTGGAATCTATATCGAGTTCAACAAGCACTGTCGGAAGTCGGAAGAAGCCGTGGCATTCGGATACGTTTCTTCCACGGCCGCGGTGGAACGATCAGTCGAGGCGGGGGACCGACTCATCGTTTGCTCCGAGCCTTGCCTCATTCGTCCGTCGAAGGCGACATGCGGATGACCGAACAAGGGGAGACCATAGCCCAGAAGTACTCCAACCGGATCACAGCCGTTCACAACCTGGAGCTTCTCCTGGCGGGAGTGAGCGGCGCCTCCCTCAACCACTGGCACACCTCGAAAGGGACTCACCCGCTCGAATCCCTGATGGATCGTCTCGCAGAGACAAGCCGCGGTGCCTATGAGGGGTTGCTGGCCAGCGAAGGGTTCCTGACGTTCTTCCGGCAGGCGACGCCGATCGACGCCATCGAATCCAGCCGGATCGGCTCGCGCCCCAGCCGACGAACGGGCCAACGAACACTCGGCGATCTGAGAGCCATCCCGTGGGTCTTCAGCTGGAGCCAGTCCCGGTTCTACCTTTCGGGTTGGTACGGAGCGGGAACCGCCTTGGAGGCGCTGGAACAACAGGACAAGGCGGCGCTCGAATCCATCCGACGGGAGACATTTCAGTGGCCGCCGCTTCATTTCATGATGAGCAACATCGCCACATCGTTGGCGACAGCCAATCCTGAGATCATGCGTGCGTACGCATCGTTGGTCGATGACCGGTCCCTGAGAGAGAAGGTTCTCGAAAGAATCTCGAGCGAATTCGAGCGCACACGGCGCATGTTGGAGCTGATCTACGACGGATCGCTTGCCGAAAGGCGTCCCAACCTTTACCGCACGATAATGCTACGCGAGGAAGGCCTGCGTACGCTGCATCACCAGCAGATCGAGCTTCTGCGGCAATGGCGGGCCCTGCAAGCGGCTGAAGGCGTCAGGGAAGCAGAGGATGTCCTGCTTCAGCTTCTTCTCAACATCAATGCCATCGCGAGTTGCCTGGGGACGACGGGCTAGGAACCGCCCACCGGAACAAGGCAGTCATTGCGGATGACCAAGTGGAGGGACTGCGGAGATCCAGGCCACATCATTCCTGGGGGATCTCCCCATGCCCCGCGGCCACTCATCTCTCCACGACGTCGAAAGCCACGCCCCCGATGGAGGGCAGGTAGAATTCCCTGGCGTAGTCCATCACCATGCGATCCGCATTGAAACGCCAGGCGAGGGTCTGAAGTGCATCCTTTACCCTCGCCAGCCAGCCGCGGGGAATCCCCAGCGTGTCGCGATCGTAGTAGAGGGGAAGGATCTCGGTCTCGAGGACGCGGTAGAGGTCCTTCGCATCGCGCGCGTCCTGTTCGCCCTGCTTCGCGTGCTGGCCGCCGGTTCCGATGGCAAAGCCGTTCTGGCCGTTGTACGCCTCGTTCCACCACCCGTCGAGGACCGAGAAGTTGAGGGCGCCGTTGAAGACGGCCTTCATGCCGCTCGTTCCGCAAGCCTCGAGCGGGCGTCGCGGGGCGTTGAGCCAGAGATCCACTCCCTGGATCAGGTGTCGCGCCACGTTGATGTCGTAGTCCTCGATGAGGACCACTCGGCCCAGGAACCGGGCATCCCGACTCATGCGGAAGATCTGCTGGATGAGAGCCTTCCCGGGCTCGTCTCGGGGGTGGGCCTTCCCGGCGAAGATGATCTGGATCGGTCGCTCGGAATCGCAGACCAGGCGTTCGAGGCGGGACACGTCGCTCATGATCAGATCGGCCCTCTTGTAGGTAGCGAAGCGCCGGGCGAGCCCAATGGTCAGGATCTCCGGGTGTAGCTGATGCTTCGCGACCACGGGCTCCGGCGTGGTTCCCTCTCTTCGGATCTCCTGCTCCCGCAACCGCCGCTCGACGAAGGCGATCAGTCGGGCCTTGGCGATCTGGTTTGCCTCCCACAGCTCCGCATCGTCGAGGCGCGCGATCGGAGTCCACGTCCGCGGACTGCACATCCTGGTCTCCCACTCCGCTCCCAGGCAGCTGTCGAAGAGCTGGTGCATGGAGGGGGAGAGCCAGGACGCGACGTGGACGCCATTCGTCACGTGCCCGATGGGAACCTCCGCCTCCGAGCGGTCCTTCCACAGGGAGTGCCACATTCGTCGCGTCACCTGGCCGTGAAGAGCCGAGACACCGCCCGTCTTCCGCGCCACCTTGAGACCCAGGACGGTCATGCAGAAGGGCTCGGCGGGATCCTCGGGGTGGACGCGCCCGAGCGCCAGGAGGTCTTGGGGTGCGATGCCGAGCGCATCCCGCAGGGGTCCGAGCGTCTCCTCGAGGAGGTCGGGACCGAAGCGGTCATGCCCCGCCTCCACGGGGGTGTGGGTGGTGAATACGGTTCGGCGGCGCACGCGGTCGATCGCCTCGACGAAGTCGATCTCGTCGCTCGCCATCTCCTGTCGCGCCATTTCGAGCACTGCGAAGGCACTGTGCCCCTCGTTGAGATGCAGAACCGCGGGCCGGATGCCGAGCGCCTGAAGGGCCGCCATTCCGCCGACGCCCAGGAGCAGCTCCTGGCGGATCCTCACCCGCTCGTCCCCGCCGTAGAGCCTTGCCACCAGCTCCCGGTCCTCGGGAATGTTCTCCTCGATTCCGGAATCGAGAAGAAGCAGGAGCGAGCGGCCTACCTGGGTGAGCCAGAGCCCGAAGGCGATTCGACTCGAGCGCGTTTCCGCGTGCAGGATCCGTGGCCGTCCCTCCGGGTCGAGGAGGCGCACCAGGGGCAGCTGGTCGATCTCCGTCTCGAGGTAGCTCTCCTGCTGCCATCCCGACGCATCCAGGTGCTGGTGGAAGTACCCCTGCGCGTAGAAGAGTCCCACTCCGATGATGGGAACGCCCAGGTCGGAGGCGCTCTTCAGATGGTCGCCAGCGAGGATGCCGAGACCTCCCGAGTAGATGGGAATCGACTCATGGAGGCCGAACTCGGCGGAGAAGTAGGCCACGGGGCGGGCGCGGAGGGGGCTGCGGGCGATGTCGCTCCAGCTCTGCTCCCGGTGGAGATACTCGTGAAGGCGGTGGACGGCGTAGCTGACGCGGGGCTCCGATGCGAGATCGAAAGCCTGACTCTCGAGAGCCTCCCGGGAGATGGAGGAAAGAAAGGCGATCGGGTTGTGGTTGACGCTTCGCCAGAGGGAGGGGTCGAGGTCACGAAAGAGGGCGATGACATTGGGTTGCCAGATCCACCAGAGGTTGCGCGTGAGCTCGCGTAGCTCGGAGACGATGTCCATCAGGCCACCCCGGGCAGGGCCATCAGTGGCCCAGCCAAACTGCGGCAGTCATTGTAGGACATGTTGACCGCGCGGAAGAGATGCGACTGCATCAGCGATGGAGGGAGCGACGCTTGCGGCGCCGTCGCGCGCGGCGTTCTCGAAGGCGCATCACGGTGCGAACCGTCAGCGGGTAGGCGATCGCCGCAGCGATGCTGCCCACGATCAGACCGCCGATCCACATGGCGATGAATACATCCGTTCCCAAGTCGAGGAACACGCCGATCTGCGCGCGCAGGGCGAGGAAGTCGAGCGACTCGAGATCCCTGGCGGCCGCGCGCATCGCGCGAGTGACGGTGGCGGGCTCGGGGCCGGGCCAGACGAAGCTGCCGAGGTAGTACGTGAAGGCGTACACGGGGGGGATGGTGAAGGGATTCGTCAGCCAGGTGGGGATGATGGAGACGGGTCGATTCGCGTTCAAGAGGGTCGCGACGCCGAGGGCGATGAGCGTCTGGAAGCCGATCGTCGGCGTGAAGGCGACGATCATCCCGATCGCGACACCGCGGGCGATCGCTTGCGGGGCTCCGCGCAGCCGGACCAGCCAGTTGAGTAACCGCGGAAGGCGGGGCCGAGCGGTGCTTTGCGTATCCTTGGGCCGGGGCATGCGTCCTCGAACGGTCCAGATCCTACCGCGCGTCCGGCCCCGGTTCCCGTACCCGCCTGTCGCGCCTGCCGAGACGCCGCAGGGCGATCGATTCGACCTCGTGTCTCAAGCGGTTTAGAAGGCGGCGGGCCCAGACGAACTCGGTGCCGAGGATCAAGAGGCCAATGGGGATGACCACGAAGGCGGGTCCGGGCAGCACCAGCAAGGCGACGCCGATCAGAAGGACGGTCGACCCGATGGCGAGAACCATGATCTTCCGCGCGGCGCCGAGCGACACGGCTACCAGCTCTTCGAGCTCGCGCGCCACCGGAGAGACGAGAGGTGCCGTCTCGAGCTTTGCCGGTGCGAACGAGGCCACGATTCCAACCCCGAGGATCCCCGCGATCACCGCCAGCGAGATGGGTGTGGGGATGGGCCAATGATGCGAGAGCATCATCTTGACGCCGATGAAGACGAGCAGGAAGACCAGGCTCGTCTTGAGAAAGCGGAAGCGATCCATCAGGGGAGCGAGTGCGAAGTAGAGGCTCCGCAAGCCCAGGATGGCGAAGACGTTGGAAGTGAATACCAGGAAGGGGTCCATCGTGATGGCGAAGATCGCCGGAATCGAGTCGATCGCGAACAGGATATCCGTTGCTTCCACGAGGACCAGAACCAGGAACAGCGGCGTCATCGTGCGCCGGCCATCGAGAGTGATGAAGAACCGGGGCCCGTGGAGGTCCTTCGTCACCGGGTAGAGGCGGCGAGCCAGGCGCACGATCGGGCTCTTCTCCGGCTCCAGGTTGTCGTGGCGCGCCACCAGCATCCGGACGGCCGTGAAGAGCAGAAGGCCACCGAAGACGTAGGCCATCCAGTCGAAGCGCTGGACCAGCGCGGAACCGGCGGCGATCATGATTCCCCGCAGGACCAGTGCCCCCAGGATCCCCCAGAAGAGAACCCGGTGCTGGTAGGCGAGCGGTATCCGGAAATGCGCGAAGATCAGGGCGATCACGAAGATGTTGTCGAGGCTCAGGCTCTTCTCGACGACGAATCCCGTGAAGAACTGAAGCGCTGCGGTGGAGCCGTCGAGATCGGCGACCCCGGTGTATCCCACGCCCATCCAGTTGTGCTCGTAGATGAAGAAGACCGCCACGTTGAAGACGAGCGCGAGAGCGATCCAGAAGGCGCTCCAGGCCAGCGCCTCGCCCATGCCGATCGCGCGGACCCGCCGGTGGAAGACGCCGAGGTCGAGAGCCAGCAACGCGAGGATGAGCAGGATGAACCCCGCCCAGAGCCAGATCATGGTTGTGCTTGCCTCCGCAACCCTCAGCTTCTCCGGTCAGACTACCATACGGTCAGAGGCGTGTTTCGCTGGGGGCGCGGGATCGGTGGCGACGCCATGGGTCCCTCTCCTCCCCGAATCAGTCCGAGAAGAACCGCAGGAACTCGTCCTCGAGATCCTGCGCGTCGCGGTAGCCCAGCTCGACGAGCGGGCCGGTGTATACCGCGTCGAACAGGAGATATGAGAGGAGGTCTCCCTCGAACTGCTCACCCGCCACGCCGAGGGAGCCCAGCGCCAGGCGGATCCAGCGAGGGATGCGGTCGCGGGAGCTGGGCTGGGCGAGTAGCTTTCCCGCGAGCTCGCCCAGGTCTTCCGAAGGGCGCACCACCAGCTCCTCGACCCGCCGGAAGGACTGGCCGCGGATGCCGCGCACGGCCGGATCGATGCGCTTCAGGAACTCGTCCCCGAAGGCGCGCTCGCCGCTCTCGAGGAGCGCGTTGATGACGCGCATCTGCCGCAGATCCGTCTCGACGTGATCGAGCAGCAACGCGTTCAGGACCTTGCCGTAGAGGAAGAGTGGATTGGCGTAAGACGCGATGCGCAGCGCCTGGAGGCTCTCGTCTGCGCGCGGCTCGATCCCGTGGCGCAGCGCCACCACCAGCACCCGATCGGCGCCGAGACGAAGGGCCGGCGCGAGCGGCGTGTTGAGCCGGAGGCCCCCGTCCGCGTAGTACGTCCCGCCGACGCGGACCGCCGGGAAGAGGACGGGAATGGCGGCAGAGGCGAGCGCGTGCTCGGCGCTGAGCTCGGCGGCCTGCGCCACGATCGCATCGTCGTGGGTCCAGTCCGGTGCTTCCAGGCCGCGGGTTTGGACGAAGCTCACCACGCGGCCCGTGGCGATCTCGGTGGCCGTCACGCAGACGGCGTCGAGCGCCCCCTGGTCGAGGTTGCGCGTGATCTGCTTCCAGCCGACCTCACGGACCACGATCCGTTCGAGCGGGCGCGTGTCGAGGAGTCCGTGAAGGCGATCCGGTAGCTTCCTGCCCCGCCGCGGCCGCTGGCTCAGCAGGCCGAATGCTCGCAGGGGTGCGCGGAGCAGCTCGCCGGTGCGCAGGGAGGCAACTCGCTCGAGTTCGAGCCTCGACCAGACCTTCGCCAGCCGTGAGCCGTGCCCGGGCTCGCTCTGGCAGGTAGCCGCCAGGTAGCAGGTGTGGATCGCGCCCACCGAGGACCCGCACAGGATGGAAAGACGCGGGGGGTGATCGAGCCGCTTCGGGAGCTCCTCCAGCACGTAGCGGAGGACTCCTGCCTCGTACGCGCCGCGAGCGCCGCCGCCGGAGAGGACCAGCGCTCGTCTGGGCTTCGAAACCTCGGTCGGGGCTGCCACTCCCGTTTCCTTGGCCATTGGATCCCTCCTTGTGTTGTTGCAGAAGTGTCTCTCAGTCCCCCCCCCCCCCGATGGTTCTCATCTCGCAGCCTGTGGCGTTTTCGGCCCATTTTGGCTATTCCCCATCTGCGATTCCGCCCGAGGATAACCGGATTCGAGCTTGACTGATCCGTGGGTGCAAGACCATCCGATGCACGCCCTTTGCCTCCGGGCCTTGCGGGGTGCTCGGTGGCACCGCGGGCACGAGTCTCCACCCGGGTCCTGGCGACCGGCCGACGAATCTTCTGCGTGCCATCTGACCAAGCGGGCAAGACAGCGCTAACTCTTCTGGCTCGATCAAGCCGATACCGGGGGGAGAGGCAGCGCGGTCCCAGGCTGGATTCGAGCTGATGGAGCCCGGCGGGGGCTCGAAGTGCTGATCCGCCAGTCGACGGGATGCAAGCGCTCTGCCCGAGAGCTCGCTGCCCGGTGAAACGGGGGGCGTCAAAGGAGAGACCATGGCGAATCACCCGGTCACTCGCGCCGCCGAATCGGGTACCGGTATCAGCCCCGCCGCGCGTTGGCGAAGGGCAGGGTTGGTCGCCACCGTGGCTTTCGCGGTCTTGGGAACAGCCGGGTTCGGCGAGACGGACACGAGGGAACCGGCGGCCCTCCGGGCGGACCGCATCCCCGTCCGCCTGGCGAACGCCCCGACCGGATCGCAGTTCGCGAAAGACACCAAGGAGTTCACGGGTCGCGAGCGCCAGGAAGCCGCCGTATCCGAGCTCAAACGCGGAAACATCCCGGATTTCCTTCGCGCGCTCAGGCCCGTTCGGATGGAGGGTCCCCTGCCTACCGGGCAAACCGCCACAGCGACGATCTGGGTGATGCCGGACTACCTGGCGATCGGCCGCAACGAGGATTTTCTCCGGATTCCGCTCACCATGCCGTCGGCGACGGATGTCGCGAACCAGTTCGGTTTCTCGTTGCCGACCCCCAAGATCGTAGACGCCATTTATAAGCAGTCCGATTTCCAATTCGAGCCGATTCCGATGCGCCCCGGGCCGATGATGCGTTCCAGCGGCTATTACCTGCGGCATCAGCGCCTGACCGAGGAGCAGCGCGCGCGGCGTCCGCTCGGCGAGCTGGTCTCCGGTCACAAAAAAGACGTCGTGCTGACCATGGGGCTTCTCCATCACTTGGACCGGATCGCCATCTACGGGTGGCAGCGGCGCGATGGTGATCCGATCCAGCCGCTCAGCAAGTGTCACGGGCAGGGCTATGCTGACTACAGTCACGGGATCCGCCTGGTCTGGGAGACCGTGTGGATCGACGGAACCCCCCATTCTCTCTATGACGTCCTGCAGGACCCGAACCTGGCGCCGTTGCTCACGTACGAGAGGGTCTTCGAGAGGCCGCGCCTGCTGATGCGGCTGGTCGGGCGTTGACGTACACGAGGCACCGGGAGCAAGACGATCGTGAAGCGGCCGGTTTTCGGGGCAGTCATCGCCGCAGTGTGGATCCTGTGCGTGTCCGCCGCTGCGGAGGCGCCAACGCCGGAGCGGCTCGCTGAGTACCGGAGCAATCGGCCGAAGAGCGTGGTGGCCCTCCAGCAGTTCCGAACCAGCCTCGAGATCCCGATTCTGGACTCGGCGGCGAACCGCGGCGTGGCGTCGCTCACGAATCTGAATCCACACATCAACACCTGGTTCCTCCTTTCGATCGAGTGGAAGTCCACCGGGGACGTTGATTCCTACCACCTGGAGAGCTTGTTCCCGGACCGGCAACGGCTCGTCCTCGATTCGGCGTTTCCAACCGGCCTGGTGATCGAAACGGAAGATGAGCGGTTGCGCTGCGATCTGTGGAGCGATCGCAGGCCCGGTGCGCTCGCCGCTGCTCGCGCCGCCGGCGAGGCATTTGCACCACTGTGCGGGGGTCGCCTCTATCTTCGCAACCCGACGACCGGGCACAAGACCAGCCTGGAGCTGGCGACCGACCTGCTGCGGCGACACGTCCCGGGGGGCGAGACGATCACGGCGTTCGTTCGCGAGGAGTTCTACCAGGACAGGTTCCTGAGCACGGCGGAGCTGATCTCAGCGGAAGTGCCCGACGAGCTCGAGAAAGGACGGCTCGCAGGTACTCCCGCTCGGCCGCTGCTGGATCCACGATTCGACGGCCAGCTTCTGACACCGCCGGACCTGGGGATCCACATCGAGAACGAGATGGCTCCCAGGATGCAGGTCGGTCGGTGGTATCGCGTCCGAGAGCAACCGGGAATGTTCACTAGCGTTACCCAGCCACGCTTCGTGGCGCCGGAGCTTGCCGAGCTCAAGAAGGGTCTCGTCCCAGCCCTCGACGAAGTGGAGCCGTCGGCACTGGTTTATCTGATTGCCTTCGATCTCGGCCAGTTTCGTCTCGACTTTGCTCTCGGGGTCGAGCACCCGAACGTGGACTGGTCGGACCGCGTCCTCCCGAACGTCCGCAACGACGAGCTGCCGGGACCCGATGGTCTTGCGACGGTCGAGCCGCTGGTGCGAACCGGGATGGTCAGTCCGGCCAGACGGGAGCAGATCGCTGCCACCTTCATCGGTGGGTTCAAGCGCTACCACGGAGCGTTCCACTGGGGCGATTTCGCGACGAAGAACTCGGGTACGCACTATGGATTCGTCGAGGAGGGGACAATCCTGAGCAAGCTGCAGCCGGGGCTATCGACGGTGATCATATGGGACGACGGCCGGGTCGAGCTGAAGACCTGGACGGAGAGTGACAACGCGAACCTGTGGCGTATCCGGTATGCGCGACAGAACGGCGTGCCGATCATCGAATACGATCCGGAAACGGGCGGCTCGCGCCCGGGGAGCCTGGTCAAGGAGTGGTCGAAAGGCAACTGGTCCGGCTCCGCCGAGAAGCGGTTCCGGACGGTTCGCGCGAGCCTGGGAATCCAGCAGCACGAAGGGCGCGAGTTCCTGATCTACGGCTACTTTTCAGCGGCGACCACGGCCGCGATGGTGCGGGTATTTGCGGCGTATCAGTGCCGGTACGCGATGCTCCTGGACATCAACGCTCTGGAGCACACCTACCTCGCGATCTATCGGACGCAGGGGGGCGAGTTTCGCGTCCAACACCTGATCAAGGGGATGGAGGTGCTGGACAAGACGGGGGGCGGCCAGACGGTGCCCCGATTCGTCGGCTACGCGGATAATCGGGATTTCTTCTATCTCCGACGCAAGCCGAAGCCATGAAGAGCCATCTGCGCGCTGCGGTTCTGGGGTCGTCGTGCGTGGCCATGGCGCTTTCCATCACGGGCTTGACGCTTTCCGAACAGAACCAGGCGTTGTTTCGGGAGATGCAGGCAGTACACGGCCTTAGCGATGGTCAGGTGGCACAGGTGCGAGCGATCTTCTCCAGCTCCGGGTTCATCGGCCAGGGCAACCCGGCGGTCACCACGCATCCGACGACTCCCACCGAGTGCCGGGAGAAGCTCTCCGCTGCCGGCGTGAGCTACGCAAGCGCGCGCTTCGAGGCGATCTGCGGGAGGCCCTTCATGGCGCCGCTATACGACCCGTCGCGCGAGACACCGGAGGACGCACGCGCTTGCATCGACCAGTTCGAGTTTCCGGACATCCCCTGTGTGTTTCCGGTCGTCTGGGTGCGGGCTGGCGAAGCCGCGCAACTGTGCGAGGCGATGGGCAAGCGCCTGTGCGACGCGCACGAGTGGGAAGGCGCATGTGCGGGTGCCCTGACGGCAGCGGACTACCGTTTCGACCTGGCCAAGGGCGCAGATGCCTCGGCTTCAGTGGGACGCATGCGGCAAGCCCACAATGGGGCGCACGAAGCGCACAAGGCATGGGGCTACGGAAAAGAGTTTCAAACGGGGATCTGTGGCTCCGCGAGCTTCAAGAACGCGGCTTGCACCGGAGGAAGCTGGACGGAATGCGGTTCGAACACGTATCCGGCGGGGTTCTTCCCCGACTGCCGCAGCGCGCTCCAGGTCTACGACCTGCACGGGAACGCCGCCGAGCACATGAACCTTCCGCTGAATGAGAGTCAGATGGCCAGTCGCGGCAGCCAGACCCTCGGTCACACGGAGATGAAGGGGAGCTGGTTCATCTTCGACAAGTACCGCGCCCACGAGGACTGGTGTCGCTGGCGGGCTCCCTACTGGCACGGCAGCCGGGTGATGGACGCGAACAGCCACCGCAACTACCACCTGGGATTCCGCTGTTGCAGGACGGTTTCAGGGGAGGAAGCGGCTCGGTAACCGGTTACGGGCGCGAGAGTGCCGATCCCTCCAAGCATCCAATCGGGGATCTCTCGAGAAATCCGACTTCGGCCTCGGGTACCCCATGATGGAGGAGGATCGGTTCGATGTTCCGAAAGCGACACCCCTCTCCGGGATCCCAGCCGGGCTCCCTGGTTGCGCCTGAGACAGCCGCACCACCGCGAATCCGGCTGATGGACTACGGGCCGGATCACTGGGACGAATTCGAGATCCAGGACGTCGGGGAGCTCGAGCAGTATCGGGATTCCGAGACGGTCTCGTGGATCGACATCCAGGGTCTGGGAGATCTGACCGTTCTCCAGCGCGTGGGTGAGATGTTCTCGATCCATCCGCTAGCTCTCGAGGCTGCAGTCAACGCGCCGGTCCGGCCGAGGTCGGAGATCTACGAGTCGCATCACATGATCGTGGCGCGAATGGTGCGGCCCGAGGAGGAAGCCGAGATCCGCAGAGAGCAGATCACCTTCCTGGTCGGCGAACGCTACCTGATCACCGTCCAGGAGTGGCACGGCGACGTCTTCGACGCGGTGCGCAGGCGGATCCGGACGGGACCCCGTTTCCGCCGACACGGACCCGACTACCTCGCGTACGCTTTCCTGGACGCGGCTATCGATGGGTACTATCCCGTTCTCGAGGCTCTTGGGGACCAGCTCGAGGATCTGGAGCAGCGCATCCTGCTCTCTACCGCCCAGGATGCGGTCCCGGAGGTGTACCAGACGCGGCGCGAGCTTCTGGGAATCCGCCGATCCGGATCTCACGCGTCACCTGCTCGACCGAGTGCCTTGCAGGACCGGAAGCAGCTGGCGCCCGCATCAGTGAGGGTGACCCACAGCGCCGGTATGGTCTCGATCGGCCTGTTGTTACAGTTGATCCTCATCTATTGAGAGATCACGGGAGGGCGTCACACCATGGAGCTGTTCATCTGGCTGGGGATCGTCTTCTGTATCTCTCAATCGGCGATGTTCTCGGGTCTAAACCTGGCCTTCTTCAGCATCAGCCGGTTGCGACTGGAGGTCGAGGTCTCCAAGGAGAACGAAGATGCGATCAAGGTCCTGGAGCTACGAAAGGACTCCAATTTCCTCCTGACTACGATCCTCTGGGGAAACGTGGGGATCAACGTGCTACTGACGCTGTTGTCGAATTCGGTTCTGGCGGGGATGACGGCATTTCTCTTCTCCACGGTGTTGATCACTCTTCTGGGAGAGATCGTCCCCCAGGCCTACTTCTCTCGCCACGCCCTCAAGGCGGCTTCGCTCCTCAGTCCCCTGCTTCGCACATACCAGATCATCCTGTTTCCCGTCAGCAAACCCACTGCACTGTTGTTGGACTCCTGGCTCGGCGAAGAAGGTATTCCCTTCTTCCGGGAGCGTGATTTCAAGGAGCTGCTGAAGGTGCACAGCGAGGCCAGCCAATCCGATATCGGCAAGACGGAGGGCCGGGGGGCGCTCAATTTCCTGGCGATCGACGATCTTCGCGTCGTCGACGAGGGGGAGCCGGTGCATCCTGAGAGTGTACTCAGCCTGCACTTCGAGGATGGCCGACCTCGGTTTCCCGTCTTCGAAAGATCGTGCTCCGATCCCTTTCTGCGTCGGATTCACGGAGCCCACAAGAAATGGATCATCGTGACCGACCAGGAAGGAAAGGCGCGACTGGCCCTGGATTCGGATTCCTTCCTCCGAGAGGCCTTGTTCGAGGAGGACACTTTCCACCCGCTGGCACACTGTCATCGCCCCATCATGGTCAGCGACCCCGCCACTTCACTGGGAAATGTGATCGATAGACTCAAGGTCTGGCCGGAAGGACCCGGCGATGACGTCGTCGACCAGGATATGGTTCTGGTCTGGGGGAAGACGAGACGAATCATCACGGGGGCAGACATCCTGGGCCGACTGCTGCGCGGGATCGCAGAAAGGGCCGACTAGCGTTCTCGGCCAGCCGTTGAGCCGCGGTCGCTCGACGAACCGCATCGGCCATTCGGACGGCTACGGCTCCGAGAGCTGCTCCGTGAACGCGTTCAGAAGCCAATCGAGGTGCGTCTTCTCTTCTCGGGCTACCTGCAGAAGGACCTCCTTGCTTGCGTCGCCGGGGCGGCTCGCAGCGGCCTGCAGGTACCGATCGTAGGCGTTGATCTCGACCGAAGCCGAGAACTCCAGTGCGTCTCGAGTGGGTCGCCCCACTGCCCAGGAGAGGGCGTTCTCGAGCAGAATGCCACCCTCCATGGTCGGCTCGAGGCCCTCGGGTCGGGCCGGCTCCACGTCGTTGCCGGTCAGCTCGGCATAGACCTTCTGGAGACACGCCTTGTGGTGGTCCTCGGCGATCGAGAGCACCTTGAAAAGCCTACCGACCCGCGTGTCGGCATACTGCTTCGACATCTCCTGGTAGAAGAGCCGCGCACCGTCTTCCAGCGCCCAGGCCAGACTGATGACGTCGGCCGTGTCGATTGCCTCGTCGAAGATCGCAGCTCCGGCCTCGGGAGCGCCGCTCGCCTCGAGACCCTGCCACGCCAGCATTCCGCCGGTCATGTTCCACACGTCGTCGAAGCCGGCGTTCATCAGCAGCCCGGTCGCAGAGCCCGCGCGCTTTCCTGACCTGCAGTACACGATGGTCGTCATCTCGCGGTCCAGCTCACCGACGCGATCGGGAAGCTCTCCCAGAGGGACCAGCTTCGCCCCGGGGATGTGCTCCTGGCCGTACTCCTCGGGTTGGCGGACGTCCAACAGGGTAAAGGTCTCTGGCTCGCGCTCGTCGAGATAGCGACGCACTTGGTCCGAATCCAACTCCGGTATCGGGCGAAAGTGTGAATCAGCCATCATCGTCTCCTCATTGGCTGGCGCGCTCCCACGAACAGCCGTTCGCGACGTTCCGCTCCGTTGCCCGTGCGGTGGCAGCGACGCCTCATCTCCACTCAGAAGCGGTTCAAGGGTATCTTCAGGTACGACGTCCCGTTCGCCTCGGGCTCCGGCAGCCGGCCGCCTCGGATGTTGATCTGCAGCGAGGGCAGGATCAGTTTGGGCATCGAGAGCTCCGAGTCTCGCTTCTCGCGAAAGGCCACGTAGCCGTCGCGGCTGGTCTCGGAGTTGAGCTGGACGTTCTCACGCTTCTGCTCTCCCACGGTACTCTCGAAGCGGAGTTCGCGCCCACCCGGCAGATAATCGTGGCAGGTGAAGATCCGCGTTTCGTCCGAAAACGCATAGATCCTTTGAATCGAGTCGTAGAGCGCCGACGCGGACCCGCCCGGGAAGTCGCAGCGGCCGGTGCCGTAATCCGGCATGAAGATGGCGTCCCCCACGAAGAGAGCGTCGCCGATGCGGTAGGTGAGACAGGCGGGCGTGTGGCCGGGCGTGGGAATCGCCTCGACGGTGAGCGAACCAGCCGAGAGCCTGTCCCCCCCTTCATCAATTCGTCGAAGTGGCCCGCGTCGATCGAGCAGTCTTCAAGCGCAAAGATCGAGCAGAAAACCTTCTGGACGTCGATGATCTGCTCGCCGATCACCGTCCTTGAGCCGTACCGCTCCTTGAAGTAGGGCAGGCCCGAGAAGTGGTCGGCGTGGGCGTGGGTGTCGAGCGCGTAGGCCAGTTCGATCCCGTTCTCGTCGATGTAGGCCGCCACTTCCTGGTTCGACTGGTCCGACGTGCGGCCGCTGTTCGGCTCGTAGTTGGTGACCGGATCGATCACGACCCCCGTCTTCGTCTCCTCGTCGAAGACAACGTAGGTCAACGTGTTGGTGAAGCCATCGAAGAAGTGCTGGACCTTCATGTCGCTCTCCGCTGCGCTCGGCCAGCGTACCTAGCCGAGATAGAACAAGTAGACGAACCCCACCGCAACGACGAAGAAAATCAACGACATCAAACCGCCGGCGCGGAGATAGTCCCTGTTGTGATAGCCCCCGGGGCCCATCAGCAGGGCATTCACCTGGTGGGTTGGAAGCACGAATGAGTTGGAGGCCGAAATCGCCACCAGCAGCGCCAGACCACGCGGATCGATGCCCGAGTTTCTGCCCAGCAGCATGACCAGCGGCACAAGAAGGACCGTGGCCGCGACGTTCGACATGAAGAGCGAGAAGAGGGTTGCGAGCAACGACACGGCGAACAACGTGACGAGCAGCGGCGCGCTCGAGAGCTGGCCCGTGAGCCAGTCGGCCACGACTGCCGCCGCCCCGGTGTTGTCCATGGCGATCCCGAGCGGAATCAGCCCGGCGAGCAGGAACACCGTACGCCAATCGACCGCGGCGTAGGCCTCGTCGATGGTGATGGTGCGGGTGAGCACCATCACCAGCGCCCCGGTCAGCAGGCTGATCGAGAGCGGGGAGCCCCCCACAGCCAGGCTGACGGCACCGACAAAGCAGAGCGCCGCTACGAGCTTGGTGCGGCGGCTCGCCGGAGGATCCTCGATGCGTGTCAGCAGCACGAAGTCGTCCTCGGCAGCGAGATCTCGCAGCTGCTTTCGCCGCGCGTAGACGACCAGGGTGTCGCCGGAGCGAAACGGGTGGTCGGAGAAGTCATGGTGCACGACTTCGTCTCCGGAAGCGAGCAAGACCGGTTCGACGCCGTAATTGCGACGAAGCTGGATCTCTCGCATCGTCTTCCCGACGAATTGCGAGCGCGTGTGCACCATGACCTCGGCAAACGCGCCCGAGATCTCCTGTTGCAGCTCGTCGAGCAGCGTGCCGTGGTCGTCGGGAATCGTCAGCCGGTTGTCCGCGACGAAGCGTGCCACGTCTTCCTTGGAGCCGAGAAGGCCGAGGCACTGGCCGGACTCGATGCGAATCTCGCGCCAGGGGACGAAACGCACCTCGTCGCGCTCTTTCAAAACCACGATATGAAGGTTGTAGTGCGTCCAGAGCGCAGCCTCGTCGATCGTCTTTCCGTGGAGCGGAGACCCGTGCGCGATGTCGACACAGAAGAGGGTGCCTGAAAGCCCCCAGGCCCGGGCGACTTCGCGCTGCGGGTCGCCCAGCACCTCCTTCGTCTCCGATACCGGCAAGACGCGGGGGCCGGCGACCAGGAAGTAGACGATCCCGCTCCCCAGCAGGGCCAATCCCAGCGGCGTGACACTGAACAGCCCGAAAGGTGACTCACCGGACTGCACCAGCAGGTCGTTCAGGATGATCAGGGGACCCGAGGCGACCATGGTGAGCGTACCACCCAGGATCGCCGCAAAGCCCATGGGCATCAAGAGCCGAGAAGGTGGGCGCTGCAGCCGCTTCGAGATGCGGATGACGGCTGGCAGAAAGAGCGCCGCCGCACCGATGTTCTGCATGAAGGCCGAGATGCCCCCGACCGCACCCGAGACGACACCGAGGAGCCGCTTCTCGCTGGTCCCGGCGAAGCGGAGCAACGGCGCGGTCAGGTCGGCGATGAGGCCGGTGCGATCGACACCGTAACCCAGGATCATCACGGCGATGATCGAGACCACGGCGTTGCTCGAGAAGCCCGAGATCGCCTCCATGGCCGTGACCAGCCCAAGCCAAGGCAGGCTCACCATGATCAGGATGGCGATCACGTCGACGCGGATCTTCTCCGCGACGAAGAGCGCGATCGTCACGGCGAGAACGATGAAGACGAGCAGGACTTCTAGATTCATCAAGCGCCGTCGGCTCAGTAGGGGCCGGTTGGTGAGTCTACACTATTGACCGCTAGGCGCGACGCCGCTCGAATCGCCTATCGACTCGTTCACCCCATTCGTCCCCCGGGCGGGGGATTCGAGCGGGGCGCGGGCGTCGGCGCGCCCGCTGAACGGATCGCCGCGAGGAGGCGTCCGACCGCCGCTGCAATATGAGGTGAAGGGCCGTCTCTATCGTGATTCGCTAGCACCTATGACCGTTACCTGGGCGTCCGAGCATCCTCTGGCAGTCATCGCCATGGTCAGTTCGCCGACATAGCGGGCCCGATGCGGCAAGTTCTAGTCATCTCGCGTTTCTGCTATTCCTAGATGCCAAGGTTGCTCAGAGCGGTCATCAGTTGGTTGATCAGCGCAGTGACACGCGGATGTTCGACCTCAAACTCTTTCGCCTCGTCTTGTAGACTCTGTGTCAGATGATGGATGGCTTCCGATGTATAGCGCTCTATTCCTTCTCTGGCCTTGTCGAGCTCTTGTTCCAGAAGGCTGGTTTCCTTCGGGGTTTGTTCCAGTTCCCTCTTTAGCTCGACAATCGTGTGCTTCACATCTTTGTGCGGCATTTCATGCCCTCGCATTTCGACTGTGCTTTAGAGAAGAAACTGTGACTGAAGTTGTCTTTCAATTCCAGTCTTGGGGAATCGAGGATGCCATCGACCGGGGAGGAGTTGCTGGCACGAGCGATCGTCCGACTCGCCGATTCGGGTTACAAGGATGACTTCCGCGTCGAATCCGAGGGCCTACAGGCTGTCATCTCTGGATGCCTCCATGAGCCCGAGTCGCTGGTGATCGACACTCCGCTCTCGGTGCGGGTACTCGTGGAGGCGGTGCACGGCGTAGCTCATGCGGGACTCCGAGGCGAGATCGAAGGCCTGGCTCTCGAGCGCCTCCCGAGAGATGGTGGAAAGAAAGGCGATCGGGTTGTGGATGACCCTCCGCCATAAGGCGGGGTCGAGGTCGCGGAAAAGGGCGATCACATTCGGCTGCCAGGTCCACCAGAGATTGCGGGCCAGCTCACGCAACTCGGAGATGATGTCCATGAAGCGACTCTGTTCGGGGACCATTCGAGGGACTCGAACACTGGGCTGAGACGATCATTTCGGATTCTCCGATCCCACCGGAGAACCGGGAGATCCATTCGCCTCGGATCCTTGTAGCCCCTGAAGCGGTTTCTTCCAGTCGGCAGACTGGCGCAAGAGCCTCCCCGCGACTTCGCGGAGCCGATCCACGGCATCGGGGGACAGCTCGAGGTTCGTCGGCAGTGAGTTGAAGTATCGGCGCTCGCCGTCATCGAGCAGGGCATTGAAGTTGACTTCGACGATGTGAAAGTCCACCTCCGGGGCCGGCGAGGAGGCTGCCTCGGGAACCTCCAGGCCTTCCCGTTCTGGGAGGTCAGTGTCGGGAGTGCGAATGAAAGAACGACAGTTTTCGGGCCCCAGCGCACCGACCCGTCTATCATTCCCAGTGAATATGGCGGTACGTTTGTAATCGGTTTGGTTCGCCGGCAACGCTCCCAGGAGCAATCGTGGTAGCTACCCGGCGCGCGCAACCTCTCGCGAGCTTCACACCGCCGTCGAGGACGGACATTCATCAGGGTTTGCCGAGGAATCCGACTCGGACCTCGGGTATCCCATGACGCAGGAGGATCGGTTCGATGTTCCGAAAGCGACACCCCTCTCCGGGATCCCAGCCGGGCTCCCTGGTTGCGCCTGAGACAGCCGCACCGCCGAGAATCCGGCTGATGGACTATGGGCCGGATCACTGCGACGAATTCGAGATCCAGGAGGTCGGGGAGCTCGAGCAGTATCGGGATTCCGAGACGGTCTCGTGGATCGACATCCAGGGTCTGGGAGATCTGACCGTTCTCCAGCGCGTGGGTGAGATGTTCTCGATCCATCCGCTAGCTCTCGAGGCTGCAGTCAACGCGCCGGTCCGGCCGAGGTCGGAGATCTACGAGTCGCATCACATGATCGTGGCGCGAATGGTGCGGCTCGAGGAGGAAGCCGAGATCCGCAGAGAGCAGATCACCTTCCTGGTCGGCGAACGCTACCTGATCACCGTCCAGGAGTGGCACGGCGACGTCTTCGACGCGGTGCGCAGGCGGATCCGGACGGGACCCCGTTTCCGCCGACACGGACCCGACTACCTCGCGTACGCCCTCCTGGATGCGGTGATCGACGGATATTACCCGGTCCTCGAGGCCCTCGGGGAGCAGCTCGAGCAGCTGGAGCAGCGCATCCTGCTCTCTCCCGCGCAGGACGCGGTTGCCGAGGTATACCAGACGCGGCGCGAACTTCTAGGAATTCGCCGAGCCGTCTACCCCCAGCGTGAAGCGGTCGCCAGCCTGATGCGGGACGACAGTCCGTTCATCAGCCAAGAGGTGCAGGTCCATCTCCGCGACTGCTACGAGCATGCCATCCAGATCTCGGACGTGATCGAGACGTACCGTGAGATCGCAGGAAGCCTGGTGGAGCTCTACATGTCGAGTCTGAGCAATCGCATGAACCGAGTGATGCAGGTGCTGACCTTGATCGCGAGTATCTTCATACCGCTCACGCTGATCGCCGGGATTTACGGGATGAACTTCGAGTACATGCCCGAGCTCCACCTCCGCTGGGGCTATCCCGCCGCACTGCTCGCGATGGCCGGGATCGGAGTCGGGATGGTTCTCTACTTTCGCTATCGGGGGTGGATCGCGCGCGACTCCTAGAGTTGGATCCCGATCCTATCGGGGTCAGACATCCGGCGCGAAGGTGATGAGGACATCATCGGTCTCCACGATCGCTCCCGGCGCCACGAGGATCTTCTCGACCTTCCCGTCGCGTGGTGAAGGGATGCCCGTTTCCATCTTCATCGACTCCATCCGCACGAGCTCCTGGCCACGCTGCACCAGTTCCCCTTCCTTCACACAGACGGCGGTGATCCTGCCCGGCATGGGGCACTCGAGGCTGTCCTCGCGAACCTCCTTCCTCTCCCGCAGCATGTAACGGGTGAGCTCCCACTCGTGGGGTTTGTAGACCTCGAAGATGCGGGCAATCCCGGAGAAGAAGGCGCGGATGTGGCTACCCTCGTACTGGAGCCGGAACATGTGGGAAACGCCGTCGATCTTGAGGTTGAGCCGGCGCCGGTAGAACTCGAAATCGGGTGTCACGACCTCGTAGGTTCGCTCGTCCACCCGCACCGACCATCGATGGCTGTCGGGTTCGCCGTTCAGCTCCACCGTGAAATGGTCAGGATGGGCCCGTACGACGTAACTCTGCTTTCGCTGGGGTGCCTGCTGGGCTCCGCCGACCTGGGGCATCATCGGCTTGAGCGACTCCCGCGTGAGTGCCCAGCGGTTGTGGTAGACCAACAGCGCGGCGATGACCATGCAGTGCAGGTCCTCGCTGGCCGGCGGGGTCTTGCTGACACCTTCTGCGAAGTGCTCGTCGATGAAGTCGGTGGAGAGCTCGCCACGCAGGAAGGCCGGGTGATTGACGACTGCGCTGGCGAAATCCAGGTTGGTGGTCAGTCCTTCGATGTGGTAGCCGTTCAGCGATCTCACCAGCCTCCTCTGGGCCTCGCCGCGGTCCGACCCCCAGGCCGCTACCTTGGCGAGAAGCGAGTCGTAGTAGATCGTGATGAGACTCCCGGTGTCGACCCCGCTGTCGACTCGCGTGTGTGTATCGCGCGGCTCCGCGTAGCGCGTGACGAGACCGGTGGTGGGTAGAAAGCCTCGGGCCGGGTCTTCGGCGCAGATGCGGGCTTCCATGGCCCAGCCGCGAACGGAGACGTCCTGCTGGCGGATCGGGAGCGGCTCCCCTGCGGCAATGCGCAGCTGAAGCTCGACGAGATCCAGGGACGTCACCAGCTCGGTAATCGGGTGCTCCACCTGAAGCCGGGTGTTCATCTCGAGGAAATAGAAGCTCCGGTCCGGGCCGAGGATGAACTCCACGGTGCCCGCGTTCACGTAGCCCGCCTCCCGAGCGAGAGCGCAGGCCACCTGCCCCATCCTCTCGCGCAAAGCGGGGTCCACCGCCGGTGAGGGCGTCTCTTCGATCACCTTCTGGTAGCGCCGTTGGATCGAGCACTCGCGCTCGCCCAGGTGGATCACGTTTCCGACCGAGTCTGCGAGAATCTGGAACTCGATATGGCGCGGCCTGGCGATGAAGCGCTCCATGAAGATGCGGTCGTCCGCAAAGCCCTTTCGGGTTTCCTCTCGACAGGCCGAGAACGCGGAAGGCAGATCCTCCGGGCGACGCACGATTCGCATCCCCCGGCCGCCCCCTCCGGCCGCGGGCTTGAGAAGCACGGGGAAACCGATCCTCTCCGCGACCGCGAGGACCTCGTCCAGATCCACCAAGGGCGCGTGGTGGCCGGGAACGACCGGTACCTCCGCTCGGATGGCCAGAGCTTTGGAGGCGATCTTGTCCCCCAGCGTGGCGATGGCCGAGGAGGGAGGACCGACGAAGACCACTCCCGCGTCGGTCAGCATGCGAGCGAATTCGGCATTCTCGGAGAGAAACCCGTAGCCCGGGTGCAGGGCCTGGCACCCGTTTCGCAGCGCAGCCTCGAGGATTCTGGCCTTGTTCAGGTAGGATTCCTGGGCTGGTGCGGGCCCGAGGAAGACGGCGTCATCCGCCAGCTGCACGTAGAGGGACCGATAGTCGGCCTCCGAATACACGGCGACGGTGCCGATCCCCAGCCGCCTGCAGGTGCGGATGACCCGGACGGCGATCTCGCCCCGGTTGGCGATCAGGATCTTGGCGAACAACGCCTCACCTTCGCCTCACAAGGGAATGTTCCCGTGCTTGCGCCTCGGCCTCGTGCCCGCCTTCCCCTCCAGGGACTGCAGGCTTCGGATGACGCGCCCCCGCGTATCTCTCGGGAAGATCACGTCGTCGATGTAACCCCGTTTGGCGGCCAGGAACGGGTTCGCGAAGGTTTCGCGGTAGCGGTTTTCCATTTCCAGCAACGAGGCTGCCGGGTCCGAGGCGTTCTCGATCTCCTTGCGGTAGATCACCTCTGCGGCACCCCGGGGCCCCATGACGGCGATCTCCGCCGTGGGCCAGGCGTAGTTGATATCGGCGCCGATGTGCTTGGAGTTCATGACGACGTAGGCCCCGCCGTACGCCTTCCGGACGATCACCGTGATCCTGGGGACCGTTGCCTCGACGAAAGCGTAGAGCAGCTTGGCCCCGTGGCGGATGATGCCTCCGTGCTCCTGATCCGGACCGGGCATGAAACCCGGCACGTCCACCAGGGTCACCAGCGGGATGTTGAAAGCGTCGCAGAAGCGGACGAACCGCGCGCCCTTTGCGGAGGCATCGCAGTCGAGCACGCCGGCCAGGGCCGCAGGCTGGTTGGCGATCAGCCCGACCGTTCCACCGCCCAGGCGGCCGAAGCCGACGATCAGGTTGCGGGCCCACTCAGCGTGAATTTCGAAGAACTCCGCGCCGTCGAGGATCGAATGGATCAGCACCTTCATGTCGTAAGGCTGGTTCTGGTTGACGGGAACCAGGTAGTCGAGGGCCGGATCGGTCCGGTCCGGCGGGTCGCGCAGGTCGAGGATCGGCGGCTTCTGCTGGCTGTTGGAGGGGAGATAGCTGATGAGGCGCCGCACTTCCCGGAGGCAGAGCACGTCGTTGGGCAGAACGAAGTGCGCGACGCCGCTCTTCTTCGCGTGCACGGTGGCGCCGCCGAGATCCTCGAAGCTGATGTCCTGATGGATGACGGTCTTGACCACGTTCGGGCCGGTCACGAACATGTGCGAAGAGTCCTCGACCATGAAGGTGAAGTCCGTCATGGACGGGCTGTATACCGCTCCGCCCGCGCAAGGACCCATGATGCAGGAGATCTGCGGGATCACGCCGCTCGCCATCACGTTGCGGTTGAAGATCTCCCCGTAGGCGGCCAGGGCATCGACGCCCTCCTGGACGCGCGCGCCACCCGAGTCGTTCAGGCCGATCACGGGCGCGCCGACGCGCACCGCGTGGTCCATGATCTTGCTGATCTTCTCGGAGTGGGCTTCGCCGAGCGAGCCGCCGACCACCGTGAAGTCCTGGCTGAAGACGAACACCTCGCGGCCCTGGATCGTCCCGTGCCCGGTCACGACCCCGTCTCCCGGAAACTCCTTCTCACCCTCCAGGTGGCCGCCGCGGCCAGCCTTGAGCATGTCGAACTCCTCGAACGATCCTTCGTCGAGAAGAAGGTCGAGCCGCTCCCGTGCGGTGAGTTTTCCTTTCTCGTGCTGGGCCGAGATCCGCGCGAGCCCACCGCCCGCCCGGGCGCTATCCCGCATGCGCTGGAGGCTCAGCAGATTGTCGTCTGCAGAGGAAACGAAGGGCTCATCTTCGTTGCCGCGGTCCGTCGAAGACGGACCGCGGTCGCCAGCCTCACGCCGCGACGATTCCTCGCTCATCGGCTACCGCTCCGACGCCCCGGAACCAGCATTCCTCTCACGATCGAGCACATTCTACTCCAATCGCAGGGGAGCTGCTTCGGGGGTCTCGCTGCTCGAGCTGGCGAGGATCGGCGGCTGCACCGCTACGCCCGACGGGCGCACCGCGAGGGTGCGGAGCCGAAAACCCTTGGGCACGCTTGTCGCCGCGGGCGTTCGTTGGAGGAGCGCGAGTGTGAGGAGGCGGCCTGCGCTGGAGACGGCAAAGAGCCAGGCGTAGGCCGCCGCCGAGCCGTCCAGCCAGGTGAAGAGCTGGGCTCCCGCCAGGGCGCCGATCGCGATGGCCGTTGCGTTGGCCAGGTTGAAGGCGGAGAGCACGCTAGCGCGGTCACTCTCCGGGATTCCCTCGAAGAACGAGAGGGTCGTCGCGAGCTCGATTGCGACCCACGCGGTACCTGCGAAGAACTGCACCGCGAGGAGGTAGTAGAAGTCGTGGGAGACCAGCCAGAGGAGGGGAAGCGGAACGATTCCCAGCCCTCCCAGCCAGAGCACGCTCCGAGTACCTCGGTGCTGAGCGAAGCGGCCGAGGAACGGGAGCACCGCCACGCGGGCCGCGAAGGATGCCGCGATGAGCGTCATGAAACGGCCGTAAGAGAGGTCGAGCGGCCCGAGCATGTACGGCGTGAAGTAGGGGGCCGCGATGTGGGTCACCGCTTTCATGCCGATCAGGTAGGTGAGCACGCGAACCGAGCCGGCGGCCCGCAGCCGCTCCCAGACGGGCGTGGCGCCGAGCGACCGGTGGCTCGCGGCGAGCCCCGGAGCTTCGCTCTGCGCAGCGAGGAATCCAGACGAGATGAATCGGGACGTCATGGCCGCGGCGAACAGGGCCGCAAAGACGGCAAGCTCGACACCGTGCCCGCGTCCATGCTCCAGGGCGAGACCTCCGACCACGAGCCCCCCGAGCACGGCGGCGTGGGCGGCCCGCGCTCGGCGGGCGAAGAACCTCGCTCGCATCTCGAGCGGCACGAGACTCGTCACCCAGGCGTTCCACGCCGGGCTCGTCGACATTCCGAATGCCCAGTAGGCCACCGTGGCAACTCCGACCCACAGCAGTCCCACCTTCCCGAGAGCCGCACCGACGATCAGTGGCACGAAGCTCAGCGCCTGGAGGCGTGCGCAGAGGACGACCCAACGCCGATACGAGCCCAGCCGGCGAACCGCTGCCGGCGTCACCATCTGCAGGCAGGCACCCGCGAGCATCGGAACCGTTGCCACCAGGCCCGAGACGACCTCGCCGAGCCCGACGGCCAGCGCGAAGGCGGGCACGTAGCTCTCGCCGAGACCCACCATCGCGCTGAAGGCGACGCCGTCGGCCGTCATCGCACGGAGATCGCGCTGGAGGTGGGGGTGGGAAGCTTTCGTCATCGGCGTGAGGGCAGCGCAGAGCCTAGGCTGCTACAGGGTCGGCTCGAGCCGCTTCTCCTTCTCGTCGACTGGCACGGCGAATACCGCCGCCAACTCTACAGACTCAGGCGGAGCTTCACTACATCGTCCCCTGGAAGCCGCTGCTTCTCGAAGCCATGGCGAGAGGCGAGAGCGAGCACCGCCCTGTTGTCGGGGAGGGCCTGCCCGACGAGTTCCCCCGTCCCCTTGTCGCGGCAATAGCGAATCAGCTTGCCCAGGAGCACGGAGCCCAGTCCCTGGCGCTTCAGGTCCGACCGCACCGAGATCGCGAACTCCGCCGAGCTGTTGTCCGGATCCCCGACGGCACGCACGACGCCGAGCGTTTGAGGTTTGCCCTCTTCGCCGGTCAGCGTGGCGATGAACGCCATCTCGCGGTCGTAGTCGATCTGTGTGAAGCGCGCCAGCTGGGAGTGAGGCATCCGGTGGATGACATTGAAGAAGCGGTAGTAGATGTCCTCTGGTGTCATGCGCTGGAACAGGTCCTGGTGAGCCGGCTCGTCCTCCGGGCGGATCGGGCGGAGCAGAACGGTCCTGCCATCCCGCAGGGTGACGGTCTCTTCGAGCTCTCGCGGGTAGGGCCGGATCGCCAGGCGGCCGATCGGATCTCCCTCCGCCGGTTCCAGGCAGATTCGCGCATCCAGAGCGAGCACTCCCTCCGGACTCGCGAGCAGGGGATTCACATCGAGCTCGATGACTTCGGGTAGATCGATGATGATCTGCGAGATCTGGATGAGTGTGAGAAGGATCGCTTCGAGGTCTGCGGGGGGACGGTCCCGGTAGCCCTTCAGCAGTCGCGAGACGCGTGTGCGGGAAACCAGCTCGCGTGCAAGGTTCATGTTCAACGGGGGGAGGGCGACGGCCCGATCGGCGATCACCTCGACGGCGATACCCCCACGCCCAAAGAGAATCACGGGGCCGAACACCGGGTCCGTTGCCGCTCCTGCGATCAGCTCGTGTGCGCCGGGTCGGCGCGCCATCTGCTGGACGCTCCATCCGGCCAGCCGCGCCGCGGGCCGATGGGTACGCAGCCGGTCCAGCATATCCTCCGCTGCCTGACGCGCGGCCTCGGGCGTCTGGAGGTCGAGCGAGACTCCCCCCACGTCGCTCTTGTGGGTGAGGTCCGGTGACAGGATCTTGAGCGCCACGGGGAAGCCGATCTCGCGAGCGAGGGAAACGGCTTCGCCGACGTCGGCAGCGAAGCGTGTCTCGACGACGGGGATTCCGTAGGCGGCCAGGACCGCTTTGGCCTCCGGCTCGGTCAGCTGCGATCGCTGCTCGGCCAGGGCGCCTTCGATGACCTGGCGCGCAGCCGGGGTCCGGGGCTGGAACCCGGTCGGCAACGAAGATGGGGTCTCCATCAGCATGTCCTGGTTCCGGCTGAAGCGGATCATGTGGAGAAAAGCCCGAACGGCGCTCTCCGGCGTGTCGTAGGTCGCGATTCCAGCCTGACGCAGGAGGCGGCGGGGAGGCCCGGCTGCCTCACCTCCCAGCCAGCTGGTGAGGACGATCCGGGCTCGCTGCTTTTCGCCCAGCGTCTGCACCACGGCACGTGCGGCGTCCTCGCTCGACGCGACCGCAGTGGGCGTGTGGAGGACGAGAACGCAGTCGATCTCTGCGGCGTCGAGTAGAATGCGGAACGCCGCGCTGTAGCGCTCGCCCGGCGCGTCGCCGAGGATGTCGATGGGATTCGAGCGCGACCAGGCCGGTGGCAGGACCTCGTCGAGACGGGCGATCGTCTCCGGCGCGAGCTTTGCAGGCGTTCCCCCCCCGTCGAGCAGCGCGTCGGTTGCCATCACGCCGGGCCCGGCGCCATTGGTGAGGATCGCGAGACGTTCGCCGTAGATCCGACGGGCCCGGGTCAGCGTCTCCGCCGCGGCGAAGAGCTCCTCGATGCCGTGGACGCGCAACATCCCGGTTCGGCTGAGCGCCGCATCATGGACTTCATCGGCTCGAGGAATCGCAGCCCCCGGGGTGGTGGGCGATTCCCCCGTCGTCCCGCCCCGACCCGACTTGATGACCAGCACGGGCTTGTTCCGCGCTGCCCCCCGGGCCGCGGACATGAACTTGCGCGCCTCGTCGATCGATTCCAGATGCAGCAGGATCGCCGTTGCGGACGGATCACTGCCCAGGTAGTCGAGCACGTCACCCGCGTCGACGTCGGCACTGTCACCGAGGGAGACGAAATGCGAAAAGCCGATCTCGTTCGAGCGAGCCCAGTCGAGCACCGCCGAGCACAGCGCACCGGACTGGGAAACGAAGGCGAGTCGGCCTGGCAGCGCATCGATGTGGGCGAAGGACGCGTTGAGACCGGCCCCGGGCACCATCAGACCCAGGCAGTTGGGCCCCAGGATCCGCAGCAAGTGCGGTCGAGCCGCATCGAGCATCCGCTGCTGAAGCGTTTCCTCGTCGCCCTGGCCGGGGGCCGACATGCCGGCCGCGATGACCACCACGGCCCGGGTTCCCAGCTGAGCGAGCTCCCCGACGAGGTCCGGGACGCTGGGAGCCGGGGTGCAGATCACAGCGAGATCGGGTGCGCTCCCAAGCTCGGCGATGCTGCGGCAGGCCGCGATGCCCGCCACGGATTTGCGCTTCGGGTTCACCGGCGTCACCGTCCCAGTGAATCCACCTTGAAGCAGGTTGCGGACCATCACCCCACCCGCACTGTGAGGACGGTCGGAGGCTCCGATCACGGCGACCGAGCCAGGTCGGAAGAGGGCGTCGAGATATCGAATGCTCATTCAGAAGGCTCCGGCTTTGCCTGATCCACAGGGCATAGCGTTCCACTCTCGGCCTTCGAGCCGCGCCCGGGAAGCTCAATCAGGGCCACATTGGTCTCCGAGCGTCGCGGCCAGGGTGCTCGCGAGAACGGAAGAGAGCGTTCGGCGCTCCGCCACCGCGGCGATGGCGCGCTGGTTGAGCTCGAGTTCGAGGCCCAGGTATCTCTCTGCAGGGAACTCCCGGCGGAGCGCGGTGGTGAGTCCGTCGGCATCGCCGCGGTAGGGCGCGTTGCGGCGAACCCCGAGGCGGGGAAGCTCCGCTCGAAGCCGCCGCTGCCAGTCGATCGCCAGGGAGCGCTCGCGAGGCCGGTTCGGATCGTAGAGGATCCCGATGGCGAAGTTTCGCTTCGCACCGCGCCAGACCGGTGTGAAGCTGTGCACGGCAAGGTGGAGGACATTTCCGCCTGGGGCAGCGATCGCCGCCCGGACGCGGTCCCAGTGAGGCCGATGGTAGCATGCCAGGAGTTCGTCGCGCCGATCGCGCGGGAGACCACGGCTGAGCTCGGAGAAGACCGCGGGGTTGTGTGCCGAGCGGTTCGGGTCGACGAGAAGGCGAGTGGTTGTCGCCGCGATGAGCTCCGCGCCCAGCGCTCGCGCCAGACTTCGTCCCAACGGGAGGGCACCGGGGTCCCAGCCCCGATGAGAGGCGAGGAGCGCCTTCCTGCCCCGGAAGAGCGCGCGATGCGGGCGAGGAACCCGGTTTCCACCGTGCTCGCAGGTGAGGAGGAGAGACCGATCAGCCGACGGCACGGAAGAGCCGCTGCTCACGGAGGCAGTCACAGAGATCGCGGTAGGCGGAGCTGAGCACGTCGCGGGTCGGCCTCCGACCCGCGCTTCGCAGGATCCGCCGCGAGAGGCATCCCTCCTCCAGGATTACATCGAGTGTGGGAAGGTGCTCCGGCGCCTCCGGCTCCGTCGCGACGTGGTGATCCACGAGAGCGCGCCACACCTCTCCCGCGGATCGCGTCTCACCGTCGAGACCCAGCGCCCGGAGGTAGTCCCGGTCTTCGATCTTGGCCGATTCCGCCTCGGCCGTCGTCAGCGCCAGGATTTGCGCGAGTCGCGTCGTCTCGAGGCTCCGGAGGCGCGCCTGGTGCGCCGGTGTGGGGTCACAGAGCGCCCGAGCGGTGCTGCTCACGGCTGCGGCGATGGCCAGGTCCGCGCCAGGGCACTCCTGGACGTCGAGCAGGCGGATCTCGAGCGCCATTCGATCGAAGCGCGCAATGCAGCCCCGTGCGTTGACCCACTCGTGGCGGAGCGTGCCCGCTGGATCCAGGGGCGCGAGGTCGCCGTAGATGGTCTCGAGGAGGGCCTGGTAGCCGGAACGGGAGAAGACGGGCTCGGGGATCACCTGCCCGGTGACGGACGGTACCCAGCGGGCGTTGCCGCGATAGAAGTCGAGGCGCGCGTCGAGGATCTCCGCGTAGCGGCCTTCGACGAAGGGCGAGCTCGCGGCCAGGGCAGGAAGGATGGGAAGGATCGCACGGACCGCCGCGTGGAGCCGCCCGAACTCCTCGTCGTCTGCAAAAGGGAGGTTCAGGTGGGTGCTCTGGAGGTTCGCCCAGCCGTGTCCGCGGCAGTCGAAAATGCGGTCGAACGCCTGGTAGATCTGCCGCCCGCCGTGCGGCCAGATCTCGAACTCGTGGGTCGGATCCATCCAGGGGTGCATGGCCGTGGGCATCAGGCGCGCGCCCAGCGGAGCGAGAAGCGCGTCGATCCGCGCTACCTCACCCGCGAAGCCTTCGGCGAGCCCGGACAGGCGGGGCGCGGGCCCGTTCGTCTTGAGCTCGATCAGGTGGCGCGCGAGCTCGTTCGACCAGGCCATCGGGCCCCGCTCGATTTCGCTCTCCACCGACCCGTGCTCGGCCTCGATTACCCGATCGGCGATGGGCCGCACGTCGAGGGTTTCGGAGTCGACGATCATGTACTCGATCTCGATCCCGAAGCCCTCGAAGAGGCCGAGGGTCCGCCCGTCAAACGCCACGGGACCCTGGCTCTCGTCCGCGCGCGTCGAGTCGCTGCCGGAACCACTCCATCACGGCGAGGTAGAGCCGATCCCCCAGGACGGCGTCCTCGTAGCCGGCGTCGATGTTGGGGTTGTCGTTGACTTCCATCACCAGGAAGCCGCCGTTGGCTTCCTTCACGTCGACCCCGTAGAGGCCGTCTCCGATCAAGCTCGCCGCTCGGACGGCGGTCTCGACCGCACCGCTCGGCGCTTCGTCCAGGGGGAGCGCTTCGACGCGTCCGTAACGCCTCCGCCCGGTGGCTCCCGTGGCCACGACCTGCCAGTGGCCGCGCGCCATGTGATAGCGGCAGGCGTAGAGCGCGGCTCCACCCAGGACGCCGATTCGCCAGTCGAAGATCGAAGGCGTGTAGGCCTGCGCTACCACGAGCTCCGAGTCGCGGAGGAACTCGCCGAGCTGCACTTGGAGCTGCTCTTGCGTCTCGACGCGCACGACTCCCTCGGAGAACGAGGAGTCCGGTTGCTTGAGCACGCAGGGGAGCCCCACCGTGTCGGCGATCTCCTCGACGTTGCCATCGTGGGCGACCACCGTTTGCGGGTGTGGGATCCCGTGGCGTTTGAAGAGCTCGGCCTGGAAGACCTTGTTCGTGCAGCGCAGGATCGAGATCGGGTCGTCGATCACCACGAGGCCTTCGGACGCGGCGCGACGGGCCAGTCGGTAGGTCGGGTGGTTCACGTAGGTCGCCTCGCGAAGGAAGAGAGCATCGAACTCCGCGATCCCGCCGGCGTTCCCGTGGTCGATCCGTCTGGCGTCGATTCCGATCTCCCGCGCGGCGCGGACGAAACGGCGCAGGGCCTTCGCGTCCGAGGGCGCATCGGCCGCTTTGGGAGACGCCAGGATCGCCAGGTCGTAGCGGAAGCTGCGGGGTGAGGGTGCCACACGATGCCGACGGCCGAAGTGCGCCTCGGCCTGCTCGATCACGAAATCGCGGTGGCTCTCCGGGATCTCACTGGTTGCGATCGGGCGCACCGAGGCCAGCCGCCACGCTCTTCCCTCCCTTTCGAAGCTTGCCCGAAGCAGCGGGACCGGGAACTGGTCGTGGAGAGCCCGGGCGAGCGCATCGTACCGCTTGGCCAGGTTGCGCCCGAAGTAGATGCTGAGCTCGAAGCGCGGACCCTTGAGCGGTGCGAGGTCCCTCTGGATCCGGTCTTCGAGCTGCTGGGAGACGAGACGCACGAGGGGGGCGAGGCGGAGATCCTGCAGCGTTTCGACCGTGGGAATGGGTCGGTGCCCGCGGGCAGCGGCCAGCAGCGACACGTAGTAGCCGAGGGTCTGGTAGCCGTAGGTGCGACAGAAGTTATAGACGCGGAGTCCGCGACGCTCGGCCCAATCGCCGCCGACCAGGTACTCGCGGGCAGAGACCACTTTCGCACCGTCGAGCTGCAGCGGCCAGCGGCGCGTGTTCTCCACCACCAGCAGCGCGGTCAACGGGAGTCTCCCGGTGGCTCCAGCACCAACAGGTTCGCGTCGTAGGTGAGCACGCCCAGGAGGATCGCGTTGATCACTCGCTCGACGGGAAGCCAGTAGATGCGCTCCTGGAAGCGGGGTACGTCCTCGAGGGGATCGGCCACACGCACCGCGCGCTCCTTGGCGTTCCACCCACACAGCACCACGAAGTGGCCTGTCGCGGAGCCGCGCACATCGTCGTCTTCGAGCGTAGTGCCGCCGATCTCGCGTGCACAGCGGTAGAGGAAGGTGGCCGAGAGGCCGGTCAGGAGCGGCCGGTCGCGCTCGAGCCAGCGGCGCAGCAGCGCCGGATTGAGGTCCTCCATGGCGAGCTCGCCGCCGAGCCGGAGGAACTCGAGGTAGGCCCCGGTGGCCTCCGAGAGCTTGCGGTCGTCCTTCGCCTGAACTTGAGCCCGAAGGCGCTCGCTGAGTTCGGGCGAGCAGTGCCCGAACCAGCTGGGATCGAAGACGGTGAGGTTGTAGGTATAGATCAGGGCCCGGTAGCCGCGGCGAAGCGCGTGGTTGGCCAGACCCACTGCCAGCGTTCCCCCTCCCGTGAGCCTCGGGACCTCGGCGATCACGTCATCGAGGGGAAGCTCATCGCCGAAGTAGCGGTAGACGGCGTGGAGGCAGGTCTGTCCGCAGGTCGAGTCGTCGGGCTGGCGCAGCATCGCGAGATCGAGAGCATGAGAGGTGGATCGACTCGACATCGCCAACCTGACTTCTCCGCCTCAGCCACGGGAGCCCGGTTTCACCCAGACGATCGTGAGTGGGCGCGGTGGATGGAGGATGAACACTTGCCGTGGCTTGTCAACGGACCCGTGTGGGGTCCGCTGGTGAACGCGGCTAGAATGGCCCTGTTCCACCGGGATCTGGGGTTCCATGGCCGAAAGAAGATTCGAATGCTGATCCGATCTTTGCCCGGAGTTCGGTGCCCATGATCCTGCATGGACGCGGGTTGAGCCCTGGCTTCTTCGAGGGGCGCGCTCACGTGCTGGACGCGGCTGCCTGGATCGCCGCGGCCCGACAGGTGACCTCCCAGCGCGGGCCGGAGCGCGAGATGGAGCGCCTGCGCGCCGCTCAGGCCCGAGCCTGTGCGCAGCTCGAACACGTCCAGGCCCAGCTCTCCCACCAGGGTCGGAAGGAGGACGCCGAGATCTTCGCGGCACATGTCCTGATGATGCGCGACCCTGCGCTTCTGCAGCGGATCGAGCGGGGAATCGCCGCGAGCGAGCTTTCGGCGGAGGCGGCCGTGGCACAGGCCACGGCCGCCTTTCACGCGGAGTTCGAAGCCAGCCCGCTGCCGATGGCTCGGGACAAGGCCGCCGATGTCCTCGACATCGGTCATCGGTTGCTCCGCTGCCTCAATCCGCGTGTGGAAAGCCAGGCCCTCCACGGGGAGCCCACCGTACTCGTCGCTCCGATGCTGACGCCCTCGGAGCTGGTGCGCTTCGCTCACCAGGGACCCTGCGCTGCGCTGACGGAGAGCTGCGGCCCGAAATCCCACACCGCCATCCTGGCCCGATCCCTCGACATTCCGCTCCTCACCGGAATCGTGTCACCGGCGGAGAAGGTGGCAGAGGGCGAAATCGTTCTAATCGACGCGGGGAATGGCCTCGCCGTGGTCGGCCCTGGCGACGAGGAGCTCGACCTGGCCGCCGGGATACGCGGGGCGCTCGCTTCGGCAAGGAGCGAGCAGCCCCGGCCGCGTCAGCCGGTGACGCGTGATGGGGTGGCGATCCGGCTGGCCCTCAACATCAGTGATCCGAGCCAGGCAGGGCTCGTCCCACGGTTTGGCGCCAGCGGGGTGGGCCTGTTTCGAACCGAGTTCTTGTACATCGACCGCAAGTCCTGGCCCAGCGAAGAGGAGAGCTACGCGGCCTACGAACAGGTGGCCGAAGGCATCGGGGACGGCGAGTTCCACATCCGTCTCGCCGATTTCGGAGCCGACAAGTGCCCCGATTACGCGGACTTCCCGATGGGCCGAAACCCGAGCCTGGGCGTGCGGGGCGTGCGCCTGCTGCTGCAACGCGACGACATCCTCGGCCCGCAGGTACGAGCCATTTCGCGGCTTGCCCAACGTCGCCCCCTGGTGTTGCTGGTTCCGATGTTGGACAGCCTGGACACACTGCGACGCCTCACGCGCAAGATCGAGGAGCTTTGTGGGGTGCACCGGGAGGCCTTTCCCTTCCAACTCGGGGCGATGATCGAGGTGCCCGCGGCTGCGCTCGCCGTCGCGGAGATCTTGGAGGACGTCGATCTCGTCTCGATCGGCCTCAACGACCTCACTCAGTATCTGCTGGCGGCAGACCGGGAGGACGATTCGGTCCAGCACTACCACGACGCCCTGCAGCCGGCGGTGCTGCGTCTGATCTCGCAGGTGGTTGCCACGGCCGCGGAGCAGGGAAAACCCGTGAGCGTTTGCGGCGAGCTGGCGGGTGATCCGGTCCTCACCGCCGTTCTCTTGACACTCGGTGTGCGGCGCTTCAGCGTGTCGCGGGCCGACTACGTCCGCGTGGTCGAACTGATGGAGCGAGTCTCGATCGCGGATCTCGAGGAGTATCGGGATCAGGTCCTGCGAGCACGAACGGGGGGCGAGGTCCGACAACTTCTCTCGGCACTGGAGCCGGCGTAGGCTCAGCGAGCTCGTCATGACCGGGCGGATCCGGGATGTGGATCTCCTCGGCTGGAGGCTCGCAGGACTCCGCTGGTCCTTGCCCCTCCCGAGGATTGCAGGCAGGTGATTCGCGCCATCCGACCGAGCGCGGCAGCAATGCGCGCGGTGACCGCAACAGCTCGATGCGGGGCAGGAGAATGCGGCTGACGACCTCGCTCCAGACAAAGGTCCTCGCGGTCCGTCGCGCAGTTGCGCGAAGCCTTCGTTCCTCTTCGGGGTGCGCGCGAAGCCGATCCAGGACGGCGACGAGTTCGTAGGGATCCTCCGTCTGGAGGACGAGTGCATTTCGGCCGGGGAGGGCGTAGTCCTCGCCGGTGAGCCCAACGCAGGCGACTCCGCCCGCGGCCATCGCCTCGAGGCCGACCAGGCCGAATGGCTCGAAACGGCTGTTGGCGAGCACGGCGCCTGCCGCCCGGTAGAGGGTGCGGCAGGTCGCCGAGTCCAGGGCGAAGTCGAGACACACGACGTCGGCCTCGTGTAGGACTCGCGAGCGCGTCCGGCAGGCTAGCGGGACCGCTTCGATCGACCCAGCGGAGCCCGGCCGCGCTCGCGGCCTGGCGCACCTGCGCGCCGTAGGCCTCGCTCCCACCGCGCGCAATCAAGAGCGGGCGCCTTCCGATTTCCTTCAGGGCTCGAGTGCCCTCGACAGCGGCGGGCCAGGATTTGTCGGGATCCCAGCGGGCCACTTTGGCCAGCAGCAAACGCCCTCGCAGCTGCGCGCGTAGCTGTGCCACCAGTTTGCGGTCGGGCGGTGTGAAGGCCTCGGGGAGGAGCCCGTTCGGGATGACGAGGACGGGCACGCCGGTTGGCTCCATCCGCATGCGCATCATGCGGCTCACCGTAGTGACTGCCGCGGCGCGCGACAGCTCGGGCCACGCGATCCGGTCGAAACCGAACAGGTTGTTTGCGTTCCAGAGCAGGGCGACGCGCTCGCGGCATCCGGCTGTGCGAAGCTGGCTGTCGAGGGCGAGCACTGCGTTCACCGTCTGCCATTCCTCGGCGAGCACCACCGCGTCTCCACCGGCTGCGAGATGCGGAAGCAAGACGGAACTCAGCAGATGGGGTGCCAGTGAGGCGGCGTAGTCGCGGTGCTTCGCCTCCTCACCGTCGTAGACCCCGTGAGGGTGGTGCGGCTCAGCCATTGGCACCAGCGGTGAAGCCGCACCTCTTGCGCTGCTCGTGGCCGGGGAGGTCCGGGTCGCCGACGAACCAGAGGTGCGTTTCGAAGCCCAGGGAGACCAGTGCACGCGAGAGCCCATCGACGCGGCTCGCGAGGCCGCCAGCCCGCGCGTAGGGATCGGGACCCTCGAAGGAGAGCAGGTGAAACTGGGTCACGGTTCGGGACGCTCCGGCCTCGAGAGGACCTCGCGAGTCCCATTGTCGTTCATGTCGATCCGATCCGAGAGCGCGAGCTCTCAGGAATAACTGCCCATCCGGTGCTCGCTGTAGATCGGCTGAAACTCGGGCTCCAAAGCTACTCAGGGCTGCAGGCGGTCGAGTCGGCGCAGACCCGCCTCGTCTCCCAGGAAGGCGTAGCCCCGCCGCGCCTGCTCGAGGTGCTGCCGCGCCACTTCGGGCTCGTTCCTCACGCCAAAAAGCCGCGCCAGCTCCTCGTGGGTGCGGGCCAGGCCTTCCGGGTCGTCGAGGGTGCGAAACCGGTCGAGCGCTTCCCGGAGCGGCGGCTCGGCGAGAGGGGCCTCGCCGAACTGCAGGTGGGCGCGTCCCCGGTTCAGCTGCGCCGCCGCGACTCCGCGCGCGTCGCCGTGGGAGCGGCTGCTCGCGAGCGCCGAGGAGAGCAGCTCTTCGATCCGCTCGCGATCATCGGGGTCGCCCCGTGCGAGCAGGTAGAGCGCCAGATCGTTTTCGAGCGTGGAGCGGAGCGGCTCCGGGTCGGCGGTCATCAAGAGCGCCCGCTCCGCGCTCGCGACGGCGAGGTCCGTCTCGCCCCGGGCACTCTGGCAGCGCGCCAGTCCGGCCAGATCGAGGGCCTGCGCGAGCGGACGGTCCCCGTTCCCGTCGATGAGGAGGGCGCGCTCGAAGGCGGCGGTCGCGTCGTCGAGCCGTCCGGCCCTGCGGAGCGCTTCGCCCTGGTTGCGCTCGGCAGCGGCCGCGGAGGTCGGGTCGTCCAGCGCGCCGTAGATCTCCGCGGCGCTCTCGAAGGAGCGCGCAGACGCTTCCCAGTGTCGGGTCGCAAAGCGGCTGCGCCCGCTCTCGGCGGCGCGCTGCGCCTGCTCTCGCAGCGCGCTTGGCTCCGGCGCGGGCGCGGCCCCCGAGCAGGCCACCAGCCAGACGCTGCCGAGGCAGGCGAGGAGCGCGCGACGCGGCCGCCCCGCGCCCGGGAGAAGCCACCTCATCGGGTGTCCTCCGACGGCGGGGCGAGCAGCGGCTCGAGAAGCGGGGCCGGAGGGTTCCGCTCGCCCACCGGGAAGGCCGACTGGAGCAGCCAGTGCCGCTTCAAGCCCCTCGACCAGGTCGTCGGCCTCCACGACCAGGCTCGAGATCTCTCCGAGGATCTGGTCGTTCGCCTCGACCTGGGTCTTGAGGCTTCCGGTGATGGCACCCAGGTTCGCGAGCGTCTCGTTGAGCGTCGCGAGGTCGGTGTTGAGGTTCGAGAGCGCTTCGTCGAGCCCCGCGCGCAGCTCCGGCGTGAGCAGCCATTCGCCGAGCGAGCCCTGCGGATCGCTCAGGTGGCCGGTGATCTTTTCCACGTTTGCGAGCACGGGCCGGGCCTCGCTCGCGAGATGGTCGAGCTCCTCGGTGAGCTGCGCGGCGTTGCCCAGCACCGTCTCCACCTGCGCGAGGATCCCGGGCAGCGCCTCCTCCACCTGGGCCACCAGCTTCTGGGCCCGGTCAGCCAGCGCGGGCTCCTCCAGCGGGTCGACCCCCACGCCCTGGGGCACCTTTTCCAGCGGAACCTTCTTGCCGTCGACCAGCACCTCGCGCACGCGCCCATCCTTCTCATAGGCGGTGGGCTGCCCCGCGCTGCCCACGGTGACCTCGAGGCGACGGCCGCCGAGGAGGTCTCCGGAGCCGATCCGCACTTTGGAGTCGGTCCAGATGTAGCCGTAGTAGGGACGCCGGACCTCGAAGCCGACGAAGACCTTGTAGTAGGACCCGGGCGCCTGGGCTTCGATCCTGGTGATCTCGCCCACGCTGAAGCCCATCAAAAGGATGGGAGCGCCGACCTGGAGCCCCTCGGCGCTCTCGGCGAACGTGTAGTACGGGCACTTCGGAACGAACCAGCCCCGACTCTCGGCGGTGTGGTAGAGGTAGTAGACGAAGCCGGTCAGAATCACACCGGCCGCGGCAACGACGAAGAGCCCCACCAGCCTCTCCATGCGACGGAGGCGCGTGCGTAGCTGCGGCGTCAGGTCTCGCAGCGGCATCTCAGACCGAGTGCCTCGCCTGGTCCCGGAGCTGATTTCCCTCGCGGTACGCCGCGACGGCCTCCGGATCGTCCAGGCGGTGGAAGCCGCGCTCCGCGATCACCGCAAAGCGGCTCGCCCTCCCGAGCCAGCCATCGAAGTCGAAGGAGCTCGCCACGAGGCAAAGCGGCTCGCCCTGCGCGGCACGGCGGGCCGTCAGGTCGGACAGGAACTCGAGCCACCAGCGCGCATCGCTGGGCGCGAGCCCCGCAAGGGGGTTGTCGACGAAGAGCACACGATTGGGAACCGAAAGCGCGCGTACCAGTCCGACGCGGCGCTGGAGCGCGGTCCCGAGGCGGCTCGGAGGCAGGTCGGCGTAGGCGGGCAGCCCCGCGAGCTCGAGCAGCTCCTCGGCGCGCTCCAGGGCCTCGGAGGGGCTCAGATCGCCGTGATACTGCAGCGGAAGCAGCACGTTCTCCAGCACGCTCAGGTTTCCGAACAGGCGCCCGTCGCCGCCGAACACGAACCCGATGTGGCGCCTCCAGTCGATCTGCTCCTGCTCGGTGGCTTCGACGACATCGCGCCCGAAGATGCGCAGCTCCCCCCCCACCGCGGGGATGAGTCCGGCGACGGTGGAGAGCAGGGAGCTCTTGCCGCTGGCGGGGCCGCCGCTCACGACCCACCACTCGCCCGTCTCGATGCGCCAGTGCACGTCTCTGATCAGCACGATCTCCGGGTCGTCCTCGTGCGAGACGTCGACGCCGATCAGCTCGATCTCCGCAGGCCCGCTCATACGAAAACGTACCCGACCAGAAAGAGCGCGTCGATGACGACACAGCCGGTCACGCTGTGGACGACCGCACGGGCCGTCACCTCGGAGACGTCGGCGATGGCGAGGCGCCGGGCGAGCCCGTGGTAGCAGTTCACCACGGCGATGACGGCCCCGAACAGCGAGGTCTTGAGGCCCAGCAGGGCGAAGTCCTGCCAGCGCAGCGCATCGCCGAGCTGACCGAAGTAGGCCGCTGGCTTGACCGGTACACCCTGCAGGAAGGCGAAGCAGTAACCGCTCAGCAGCGCCAGGAGGATCAGGTAGGTGGTGAGGCAGAAGACGGCCGTGGCGAGGGCCAGCGTGCGCGGCATGACCAGATAGTGGATCGGATCGATCCCCAGCGATTCGAGCGCCCGGACCTCGCCCAGCGCGCGCATCGTGCCGAGCTCGACGACGGTCGCGGTACCCGCGCGCGCCAGCACCACGATCGCCGTGAGCAGCGGGCCGAGCTCCCGCACGACGACCGTGACCATCACCGTCCCGATGAACTGCTGGGCTCCGAGGCGCGTCAGCAGTGCGGTGGTCTGCCCGATCACCAGCAGACCCAGAGCGATGCCGAGGAAGCTGATCAAGGGCAGGAGCCGCACTCCTGCCTCCCAGATCTCGGACAGGACGAGCGGGTGGACGACCCTCCGCGAGACCCCGAGCTTGGTGATCAGCACCCCGAGCGTGATCAAGGCGAAGGCCGCGAGCTCGCGAAACAGCCGAACCACGCCCAGGGCGCGCCGTCCGGTGCTCTCGAAGAAGGGCTGCGACGCCCCGGCGTCTCGTGCTACCGACAATGACCCGAAAGGTACCGAATCCCGCCAGCGGGGCCGCCGCGGCGCGCGCCCCGGAGATGCTCAGGCTCCCGCCGCCTCGAGGATGGCCGGCAGCAGCACACCCGCCTCGAAGTACTCGAGGGCCAGCGAGCGCGCGGCTCGCGCGTGGCGCGCGTAGTCCCTCGCGACGGCTGCGAGGGCTTCGGCCGCCTCCTCGGCCGACGACCAGGCGAGAAGTCCCGCGTCCAGCGGCAGGCGGGTACCAAAGCCGGTGTCCTCGACCACGCAGGGGCGCCCAGCCGCCAGGAAGCAGACGCTGCGGTCGCTGAACCAGCCGGTGTGCAGCTCCGCCATGCTCTGCTTCGCCACGGAGAACTCTCCCTTGGCCCCCTGGAGATAGCGCCGGTATGCGGCCGCTCCCCGGGAGATCGGGTAGGGGTCGCGCAGCGACCAGCCGTGGGCCTGCAAGCGCTCGCGAACCGACTCGGGGGCGAGCAGGGCGAGCTCGAGGCGTTCGCTCGGTGTGGGACGGCAGGTCGATCACACGCTCGAAGCTCGGCCGCTTCGACCAGCGGTAGGTCCGGCCGTCCACGACGACGTCCTTGCCCCGGTTGTCCCAGGTCGCGACCGTCCTCCAGGCGCCTCGCGGGTGCGGCGGAGACTGCCAGAGATCGACGAGAACCGGAGGATGGGTGGCGCGCCAGGCTGATCCCGCCCGTCGCCAGCGGGCAGACCGGCGTGCCGAGGTTCCAGGCGTAGGTGAAGTGCACGTCGTGGGCGTCGAGCATGGCCCGCGTGTCCGGGTCGCCTGCGGCGAGCTTGACCTGCTCCAGCACCGGATCCGTCTCGAGGTAGACGAGGCAGCCGCGCCGCGGGGCTCCCGCATCCGGCCGGGTGGCCCCGCACAGGTTCACGATCACGTCGGCGCTGGCGAGGAGCTCCGTCGCGCGCGCTCGGCCCATGCCGAACCAGCTCCCGCTGATACAGTCGTGGTAGGCCCAGGCGTCGGCGAGGTCGAAGCGGCGAAAGGTGTCGCGCAGGAAGCGCACGTTGTCGCGCGCATCCTCGGCCACCGAGACCCGGCGCGGGGAATAGGGAGGCGCCCCGGAGTTCTCGACGTAGAAGCAGTCGCAGCCGAGTCGACGGAACCCGATCACGTGGTGCAACACCTGCCAGGCCATGCCGCCGAGCGGGTACTGCCCCATCAGGCCCAGAACGACGACGCGCTTCACGGGGAGCGGCTCCCAGGCTCGTCCCCGGGGTCGACGAACTCCTGTGCATCGACGAGGCGTTGGAAGCGACCGCCTGCGCGGCGCAGCGAAGCGTAGGTTCCCGTCTCCACCAGACGGCCCGCATCGAGCACGAGGAGCCGGTCGGCGCGACGCACCGTCGACAGGCGGTGCGCGATCACGAAGGTGGTCCGCCCCCGCATGGCACGCTCGATGCCGCCCATCACGAAGGCCTCCGTCTCGCTGTCGAGAGCCGAGGTGGGCTCGTCGAGGATCAGGAGGCGCGGGTCCCGGAGCAGGGCGCGGGCGATCGTCACGCGCTGCGCCTGGCCCTGGGAGAGCCCCTGTCCTTCGGGTCCGATTGGCGTCTCGAGACCTCGCGGCAGACTCTCCGCGAATTCCGAGACACCTGCGATCTCCGCCGCCCGCTGCACCGCCTCGTCGCCTGCGTCGGGACGGCCGTAGCGGATGTTGTCGCCGAGGGTCGCGGGAAAGATCATCGGCACCTGGGGAACGAGACCGATCCGGGCCCGCAACGAGCGCACGCGGAGCTCGCGCAGGTCGACGCCGTCCAGGAGCACGCGGCCGGCGGCCGGATCGTAGAAGCGCGGGATCAGGCTGGCGAGGGTCGTCTTCCCGGCCCCGGTCGGCCCCACGATCGCGACGAGCGAGCCGGCTGGCACCTCGAAGCTCACGTCGCGCAGCGCCGGCGTTGGAGCCTCCGAGCCACCGGGACGGGAATAGTCGAACGACACCCCCTCGAAGCAGACGTCACCCCGCACGTCGGCGGGCTCGCGCGCGCCGGGCGCGTCCCGGACCTCCGGCTGCGTGTCGAGGATCTCGAAGACGCGCCGCGCCCCCGACATCCCGCCCCGGACCAGGCCGAGCGTCTGGGCGATCGAGTTGATCGGTCCGTAGAGCGACGCCAGATAGGTGACGAACACGATCAGCTCGCCGGCCGTCAGGCGCCCCGCCAGGGCGAGCCGGCCGCCGGCGTACAGAACGCCCGCGGTGCCCAGGGCGAGCACCACGTTCACGACGCCGGAGTAGCTGGTCTGGAGCACGTAGAGCCGCAGCGCCGAGGCCAGGGCGCGAGAGGATGCAGCCATCACCCGCGCGTGCTCCAGCGGCTCCGCCGTGAACGCCTGCACCACCTGGATCGATCCGATGCCGCGCTCGGCTTCACCGAGGAATTGGCTCTCGCTCTCGCGCGCCGTCTGCGAGAGCGCGTCGATCCGCCGCCCGAAGAGGCGGACGCTCAGGTAGAGGAGCGGCGCGACGGCGACGAACAGGGCCGCGAGCGGCGCGTTCATGCGCAGCATCACGGCGATCATCCCCGCCAGCATCAGGACCGCCGTCGCGAGCGGAAAGAGACCGTTCATGGCGATCGACTGGACGGAGAAGGTGTCGAAGGAGATCCGGTAGGAGAGATCAGCCGTCGGCCGCCGCCCGAAGAAACCCAGGGAGAGCCCCTGGAGATGCGTGAGGACGCGGGCTCGCAGATCGTTCACCGCCCGCTGGCCCACCGAGATCGTCGTGCGGTTCAGCGCCACGGCCAGCACGGCCAACGAGACGGTGAGCGCGAGCAGCCCGAGGCAGGCCGCGATCAGCAGCCCCTGCTTGCCGAGGTCCAGGCGCGACGCCACCGCCAGGGGACGATCGCCCACCACCGAGTCGACGACGATCTTGAGCGGCCACGGCTTGGCGACCTCGAGGGCGGCGGATAGCGCCGTCATGCCGAGGGCGAGGCCGATTCGGCTGCTGTAGGGACGCAGGGTGCCCGCGACACGGAGCAGGATGCTCGGCGTCATCTGCGTGCCCGCGGCTCCATCAAGGGCGCATCGGATCGAGGGGCAGCGGCTGGAACGCGATATCGATCGCGTAGTAGAGCGCCCGCCCGAGCCGGAAGGCCTGGACGAGGTAGAACCCCTCGCTGAGCAACAACGCGGCCGCGAAGAGGACGAGCAGCGGCCAGGCGGCCGCGGCCGCCGCGAACCCCGCCCCCACCAGGTACGCGAGGATCACGAACTTGGCGAGGGCCGTCTGGCGCAGCGAGACGCCGACCACCACCTGGCGCCGGCGCGCGCCGTGGTTCTCGACCAGTACGCCGACCTCGGCCCGCGCCCAGGGCCCGCGGTGAGCCGCGAGGTCCCAGGGCTGCCAGCCGTCGTCGACCACCGTCGGATACTTGCGCGGCCGCAGGAAGCCGATCAGCGCCGCCAGGCAATCCTCCTTCGCGATGCCCGTCTCGTTCCAGTAGGCGAGCGAAAAGCCACGGCGCCGCAGGTCGAGCTCGGGCCGCTGGCGGGGAGCCGGGACGGGGATCCGTTCGATCGGGGAGAGGGCCCGGATGCGGCCGCGGTTGCGCGCGACCGAGCGCCAGAGCGGGCCGCCGTAGTGGAGCGCGCCGAGGAGAAGGCGCGCGCGCAGCGGGGGCAGCCCCGCGACGTCCGCTCGCGCGGCGGCGGCCGCCGCCTGGGCGAGGGAGACCGCGAACAGACCGAGGGCCGCGGCCAGCGGCAGCCAGTGCGGGCGGCCCATCGCAGACAGGCCCAGCCCGACCAGCAGCAGCCCGAGGGCTACCAGATTCCACTCGAGGGTCCCAGGGAGATACCGCAGCAGCGAGGCGGGCGGCTCGTAGAGCGTCTGGAAGAGCCCGCTTCCCAGGGGCCCCGAGTACACGACCGGCCGCCGCGCGAGCACGCCCGGGCCGAGATCGCTGTAGATGCGCCCGAGCCAACGCGAGTGCCCCAGGCGGTTGAAGCGGAACGGGTGCTTCCCGTACAGCATGGCCTCCGCCTGCCCGTACCCGCCCTGCTGGCGCAGGTATGCGCGCACCGTATGCCGCCGCCGGTGCCAGACCAGGGCAGCCGCGGCGAAGCCCAGCTTCTCGCCCCGGTTCTGGAGTCGCCAGCACAGATCGACGTCGTCGCCGGCGCTGCGGAAGACGGGGTCGAACAAGCCGACCTCCAGCAGGCGCTCGCGCCAGAACGCCATATTGCAGCCCGGGATGTGCTCCGCCTCCTGGTCGGTGACGAGGACGTGCGTCGGTCCGCCGGGGGCACGGGCGACACACGCGGCGACCCATTCCTCCTCGGGTGGCGGGAGGTTCGGGCCGCCCACCCCCGCGAAGTCCTCGGAGAGCAGGCGGCGCACCAGGAAGGTGAGCCAGTCCGGATCCACGGCGCAGTCGGCATCCGTGAAGGCGACGATCTCTCCCGTCGCGGCGAGGATTCCCGCGTTGCGCGCCGCCGAGAGGCCCCGGTTCTCCTGGGCGATCACCCGGAACCCGTCGTAGCGGCTCGCGATCGCGCGCGTGCCATCCGTCGAGCCGTCGTCCACGACGACGACCTCGAAGCTCGGATAGCGGAGCCGCCGGAGCGAGTCGAGGCACTCGGCAAGCGTCCGCTCCGCCTGGTAGGCGCACACCACGACGCTGACCCGGGGCGCCGGATCCGGGAGCGGCGGCAGCGCCGCGTGGTACGCCCGCGCCACCGCCTCGAAGGCCGGCTTGGGCCGGCGGTTGCTCGTGACCAGACCAAAGGCCCAGTCGTCTACCTCGTAGCCGCCGGTGTGCCACTCGTCGGTGAAGCTGAACACCACCGTCCCCGCACACCCGAGCTCGGCCGCGGCCGCGATCGCCCGGGACAGGAAGCGGGCCTGGGTCTCCTCCCCCTCCCGCAGCGAATCCATGCCGAACTCCGTCACCACCAGCGGACGGAAGTCCGCCAGGTTCTGGAGCCGCGCCAGGTACCGGCGCAGCTCCTCGTCGCGGTGCAGGTAGACGTTGAACGAGGCGAAGTCGAGAAAGTCGAGCTCGAGATACTCGGTGGTGGGGAAGTTCGCGTACGAGACCAGCGCCTCCGGATCGATCTGACGCACCTCGTCGGCGAGCTCCGCCAGGAAGAGCTCGACCCGGTCGCGGCCGTACCAGCGCACGATCGGGGGCGGGATCTCGTTGCCGATCAGCAGCCCGAGCAGGTGCGGCGCGCCGCGGAGGCTCGCCGCCGCCTCGCGCATGCGGCGCCGGATCTCGTCGCGATCGGCGCGGTCGTCGAGGAAGCGCACATGCTGGGACCAGGGAATCCCGACCAGCAGGCGCAGCTCGAACTCGGAGGCGAGATCGACCAGCCAGGCCGGAGGGACGTGATACAGGCGAATGCCGTTGGCGCCGAGCTCGGAAAGCCGCGCGAAGTCCGCCGCGACGGCGCCCTTGTCCGGGAACGGCTCGCCCAGCTCATTGGCGCGGAAGGGCCCGTAGGAAACGCCGCGCAGGAAGAACTTGCGCTCGCCCTCGACGAGAAACATTCCACGGGTCTCGAGGCGCACCGAGCGATGATATCCAGCCCCCGACCGCCGTGCTCCGCTGTAGTTCCCGAGACTTCGAACTGCGCGGCACTCTTGAGGATTCTCGATCACCCCTGTCCGTCCCGAAAACTCGATGGTCGCGAAATCACCGTCACGGATCGAGGTGTCTCTCGA
>CAWAPH010000004.1:0-30266 GCA_963783795.1 uncultured delta proteobacterium
GGAGCCGGCTCCCTCTCCTTCCCCCGGGAGGTGGCGAGCCGTCGGCCCGCCTCACACCCGATTCTGGCCAGCCGAGGTGCTTCCAGTTCCGACGATCGGTTTGCGGGAAGCGACGCAGGTAGAACCTCTCCTCCCGGTAGTCGATCTCGACGAGGGCACCCTCCTTCACGAGACGCTCGATGGTGGTCCAGTCGCCGCCGTTCTCCGCGAGCAGTTCCCGGACCGCATCCTCGCGCATGGGATGAACGGAGGTGATGCCGAGCAGATCCCGGTCAACCTTGCCCGTGGTGCCGAATCCCATCCCCTCATGGCCGGTCAGAAGCTCCACTCGCGAGAGCCGCTCCGAGAGGATCTGGTGAGCTCGAATCACGCAGGGCTCGTCAGGGGCCCACGCCCAGCGCTCTACGGGCGGACGGGTCGGGATCCCGAGATAGGCCATCGAAGGCTCCAGCTTCTCCAGAAAGCAGGCCACCTCCGCAATCGAGTCCTCGGCTTCGTTCAAGCCGGCGATCAGCATCGTCTCGCTCACCAGGGTGCCCTCGAATCCCGCGGCGAAGTCGAGCATCCCCTGGAGCACTGTTTCCAGGCTCAACGCTGGGCACGGCCGATTGACGCGGCGCCAGTCCTCCTCGCGAACCGCATCCACCTTGAGCGAGACCCAGTCCGCAAGGCGCAGGGACTCCCTCGCCTTCTCCTGCCAGAGAAGTGACGCGTTGGAGATGACGGCAATGGGCACGCCGAGGGGCCGCAGGAGCTCGATCTCCCGACCCAGGTGGCGGTCGAGGGTGGGCTCGCCGTCCGCGACGAAGGTCAGGAAGTCCAGGGGCTCTCCGCGCCGCTGGATTTCGAGCACCCTGGCTGTGACCGCGGAGACAACCGCCTCGGGTGCGTAGAACTCCGCTAGGTCGATCCCGCGCGTCTGCGTCCGGCCGACCTGGCAGTAGACGCACGAGTAGGGGCAAGACTTGGGCGGGATGTTGTTGATACCGAGACTGCGGCCAAGTCTTCGCGACGGGACCGGCCCGAAGGCAATCGTCTCATCCGGCAGGCACGGCGATCTCGGCTCCTGCGTCACGGCCACCTCCCCGGTCTACGGGGAAGGCCGCGCAGCTGCATCGAGCGTCAGGCTGGTGAGGCCCGGGTGCCGCCGGAGAGCGATGCTGAGGCGGTGGTCCACGGCCTTCTCGGGTATCTCCAGCGCTCCCGCGATGCGGGTGATGAGGGACTCCTCGAAGGGGTGGACGGTTCCGTCCGCCAGGGCGACCTCCCAGAGTCTCTGGATCACCGCGAGTCGATCGTATTCGTCGAAGCTCTTCCTGATCGTCTGGGTGAAGAGCCAGTCGTGCCAGACCGCCTCCTCGCGCTTCTTCGCCACGCCGAGCAGACACCCCGCCGTCTCTTCATCGAGCGCGAAGTCTTCCATCACTGCGCAGCAGATCGCGGTGCGCTCCTTGTCCGTGAAGGCGCCGTCGATCCGCGCACACTCCACCATCAGCGCGGCGGCGGCCAGCTCCGACAGCCGGAACGGCCACGCCGGACTGGGTGGGATTCGCTTCGCGAGATACGCCCGGATCACCCCGGTCAACATGCTCTTCTCTCCCTGCTCTTCGTTGCGCTTCCCCCCGGAACGCGGCCCGTCCTGGGTCGGCTAGTCCTGCTGCCAGAATTCTTTGCAGATCTCGTGCCGGATCCGAAAAAATGTGTGATCACAGGCGATTAGGGAGATGGAGGGGGCGACGAGAAGTACTCGAGCAAGACGTCCTGAAACACATCGAATCGCAGTGCATCACACTTGAAACGTTTCGTTCTACCAAGCCGGATCAGATTGCGTCATTCGTCTTCAACCGATTGTAATCAAAGCACTTTCTTGTCTGGCATGAGATCTGCATAAGAGCTCTCAGGAGTTCTAGACGATGTTGGCAGTACCGCTTCACGGAGACGACGTGGCTCCCAGATTCTGCTCGGCGGACGAGTTCGTGATCGCCAGACCCGACGGAGGCCGGGCTCATCGCATCTGCCGACTCACCATCCGAGATGAGGCGTGCTCTCGGCGGCTCGAGCATCTCTCCGGAGCGGGAGTGAAGGTGCTCCTCTGCGGTGCCTTCGAGCGCAGCCTGGCTTCCGACGCCGAGGCCCTCGGCATTCGGGTGATCTCTGGGCTGACCGGGAAGGCCGAGCGGCTGATCGACAGCTTCGCTCGGGGTGAGACCGAGCGACACCGAGTTCTTTCCGGTCGGAGCCGGCGCAGCGGATCTGGCGGACGTGAATCAAGCACCTCATGAGGAGGAAGAGGCATGTCACAGGAACGGCTGATCGTGGTCGCGGCGGAGGATGCCTGCGGATTCGACGGAGAAGTCAGCGGCCACTTCGGACGCTGCCCGTTCTTCCTGTTGGCGGAAGTCGAGGGAAGCATGGCGACCGTGTCGCAGGTGGTTCCCAATCCGCACGCCGCGGCGCACCAGCCCGGCGCGGTGCCCGGCTTTGTTCGCGATCTGGGCGCTGACGCGATCATCGCCGGCGGGATGGGACCAAGCGCGATCGAGATGTTTCACGGCTTCGGCATCGACGTCGCCACCGGCGTCACCGGGAGCGTCTCGACGGTGCTCGGGGCCTACCTGCGCGGGGAGCACCACGGGGTGGAGTCGTGCGCCGGCACCCATCCCAGCAGTTGCCGCGAGGGCAGCTAGAAGCGAGAGGAGATCGTGATGGAAAAGATTGCCGTAAGCATCGTCCGCAACGACGAGGGCTTGAGCGACCCGATGGACGCCCGCTTTGGCCGCGCAGAGGCTTTCCTCGTGGTCGACCGCGCCACCGGCGAGGTGGTCGAGACCATCGCCAACTCGGCCGTGAACGCTTCTCACGGCGCGGGAACCGGAGCGGCCAGCCTGCTGAAGTCGGCCGGTGTGGCCGCGGTGATCTCGGGCCGCTTCGGCCCGAAAGCGTTCGACGCGCTCCAGGCCCTCGGAGTGGAGACCTGGGTGGCGCCGCCCGGGATCACGGCGGGAGAGGCCGTGCGCCTCCTCGAGGATGGCGCCCTGGAACAGGCGTAGGCGCCGGTTCACCAGCGGGGGAGGGCTTCCCCCCGAGGCTACGCTCGATCGTCGCTTCTCCGGCCGGCGTTCAAGCGGCGGAAGATTCCCCTGTTGCGCTTGTAGATGTTCACGAATTCGCGGAACAGGGCGTCGTACACGCGGCGCGTCTCGGCCCTGGGCTCGTAGGTCGTCTGGTACTCCATGAGGCCCGGGATCTCCGCGAAGGAGATGAATCCCATTCCCACCGAGGCGATGAAGGCCGCGCCGCGGGCATTCGCCTGGATCGGGTCCTTGACCTGCCGGATCGGGCGATCCATCACGTCGGCGAAGATTTGACACCACAGATCGGACATGGCCCCGCCCCCGATCATGTGGATCTCGTCGAGGCGCTGGCGCATCAGCTTCTCGAAGGGGCGCAGCAGCCAGCGGGTGTTGAGCGCCACGCCCTCCAGAGCGGCGCGCATCAGATCCGCTCGCGAGTGCTCCAACGAGAGGTTGTAGACGATGGCCCGAACCGTCCGGTCGTCTACCGGGGCCCGCTCGCCGAAGACCCAGGGAGCGTAGATCACTCCATTGCTTCCGGGCGGAACCCGCTCGGCCATGCGGCCCACGATCTCGAAGAACTCGGAAGGGCTCTCCTCGCGCCGCAGCTCGTCGTCGGCGAAGAGAATTCGGTCGCGCAGGAAGGTCAGGTTGCCCCCGGCCGTGGTCTGCATGGCGTGCAGCAGGTAGCGGCCCGGGATGGCACAGGGAACGGACGCGATGGCGCTCCTGACGTCGGTCTTCTTGAAGGGCACGTGGGCCGCCAGCCACGACGAGGTTCCGATGTACAGGTGGGCTCGATGGTCCTCCACTGCACCGGAGCCGATCGCGGCAGCCGTGTTGTCGATGGCCCCCGCCACCACCGACACCTCGTGGGCCAGCCCCAGCTCGCCAGCGACTTCCTTGCGAAGGGTCCCGATCACCTCCGTGCACTTGACGATCTCGGGGAACTTGTCGCGATCGATGCCACAACCCCGCAGCAGCGAGTCGCTGTACAGCACGTCGTCGATGTCGCGGTTGTCCGTGACCCAGGAGGTGAGAATCGAGTCGTAGGTCGCCACCCACCTCCCGGTGAGCCGTAGGTTCAAGTAGTCGAGCACGTTCAGGAACTTGTGGGTGCGTTCGTAGATTTCCGGGAACTCGTGCTTGACGAGCAGCATGTGGGCCGCGGGATCCTTCCCGGTGGTGGAGGGTGCGCCGCCCGTGAGCCGGATCCAGCGGAAGAGCTTGTAGGGGTGGTATCCGCTCACCTCGATCAGTCCGCGCGTGATCTCCCGCAGGTGCTCGGCGCCACGCGCGTCCATCCAGAGGATGGCGTTCATCAGGTGCCGCCCCTGCGCGTCCACGGCCACCGTGCCTTCACCCTGTGTGTTGCAGCAGAGGGCCACGATGTCCTCGCGCGCGGCGGCGTCGCGGCCGATCAGCTCCTTGCACGCTGCGAGCAGGGCTCTCCACCAGTCATCCGGGTCCTGTTCGGCCCCGCCTCCGGGGAGGATCCGGGTGTCTACCGGGTGGAAGCACCAGGCCGCCACCCGGCCGTGCGTGGACACCAGGGCGGCCTTGCAGCCGGAGGTTCCCAGGTCGATCGCGAGTACGTACTTGCCGCTCGCCATGGGCTTCCTCGTGACGGCGCGGTTCGGGTCACTCGGACGGCTCTTCTCCGTTCTTCCTGGCGATCTCCGCGTCCTGGGCCTTCTTGACGAATCGGAAGAGCACTTCGGGAAGCGGGTCAGGGAGCGTCGTGACGGCCTTGCCGGTGGCGATGGCGCGGTAGTAGATGCAGGCCGTCTTCTCGAGCAGCTCCACGTAGTTCACCGTCTTCTCGAGATTCCTGCCCACGCAGAGCGCGCCGTGGTTCTGGAGCAGGTAGCAGTGGGCGCGATTGGCGAGCTTGGCGACCACGTTCTCGAGAAGCTGCGGACTCCCGGATACGCCGTAGGGAACGACCTCGACCAGGCCGCCGATGGCCGCAGTGACCTCGTCGAAGAGGGGAGGGATCGGCTCGTTCAGGATCGAGAAGATGCTCGCGTAGATCTGGTGGGAGTGAACGACCGCGTTGACGTCTTTCCGGTTCTTGTAGACGGCGACGTGCAGAGGGGCCTCGACCGAGGGGTCGCGGGTGCCTTCGATGGGGGTCAGGTCGAGGTCCATGATGCAGATGTCGTCGGTCGTCATCTCGGCGTATGGGAGGCCGTGGGGCGTGACGGCGACGGTCCCTTCGTCCTCGATCAGGACCGAGACGTTGCCCGCGCTTCCCGACTTCGTCCCGAAGTACCCCCCTTCACTCAGCTTCTGGCTGACTTCGAGGACCTCGCGTTTGTACTCTTCGTACTTGCCCATCTCGGATCACCTCATCATCTGCGGTTCGGGCCACCGGAATCCGGCAGCCGGATCACCAGGACCCACTCAGCCTACACCTTCCACACTGCGGAGCGCCCGGGCGAAGCCGGCCAGCGCCTCTTCCACCACCTCGTCGGTGTCCGCCATGCTGCTGTAGAGCCGGCTGCCCGCGAGCGTGATCATCCCTTCTGCCGTGTACGCAGCGCCCATCTCTTCGGCGATGTCCTTGCGCTCCGCGACCTTGGAGAAGAAGTCCGGGTCGGTGATGTCCAGCAGCAGCACCCCGTGCGTCTCCAGATGGATGATGGAGCCATGGTTGTAGACGAAGAAGGGCAGGCCGAGGTCGTCGATGATCGCTTGCAGCCCCTGGCAGAGCTTGTCGCCCGCCCGCCCCGCCAGCACAGGGGCGTTGGTGCGCTCCATCTCCAGGATGGCGTGGTAGCCGGCGGCGCAGCTGATCGGGTTGGCGGAGAGGGTCCCACCCACCAGGGTCTTTTGTCCACCCCCGCCGATGCCCGCCGAGAAGGTGGACATGACGTCCGCGCGGCCGCCCACACCCCGGCCGCCGGGAATCCGCCAGCCACGCACTTGCCGAACACGGTGAGGTCCGGCTTGACGCCGAAGTATCCCTGTGCGCCGCCCAGGCCCAGGCGGAACGCGGTCACCACTTCGTCGAAGATGAGCAGCGTCTCGAACTCGTCGCACAGCTCCCTGGCCCGGGCGTTGAAGTCCCGGGCGACCGGCCGCGTGCCGCTTTCCGGCCCGATCGGCTCCAGGATCACGGCCGCCGTCCCGCCGTCCGAGCGGTTCTGCTCGAGCAGCGCGCGCAGCCCTCGTTCGCCGTCGATGTCGTTGGGGAAGACCTCCTGGGTGTGCTGGAGGCAGGATTCCGGGATCCCCGCTGCTTCGTAGGTACCGGTACCGGGGATTCGCGTGCCGAAGACGAGCTGGTCGCTCCAGCCGTGATAGGCGCCGCCCACCTTGATGACCATCTTCTTCCCGGTGAAGTTGCGCGCGGCTCGGATCGCGGCCATGGCAGCTTCCGAGCCGCTTGCCAGCATCCGGAACAGCTCGACGGAAGGCATGTGGCGATTGATCAACCGGGCGAGCTCGAGCTCGTATTCGTGGAAGAGCCCCGTCACCGGTCCGCAGTCGTGGAGCACCTCGATGATCTTCTCGCGGAGCGGCGGGTAGTTGCTGCCGAGGACGGTGGGCCCGCCCGCCTGCAGGAAGTCGACGTAGCGGTTGCCGTCGACGTCCCACAGGTGCGCACCCTCCGCTCGCGCGACGCTGAGGGGAAAGGGGTAGTTGAAGGCGAGATTGTGCTGGACCCCGCCCGGGATGTACTTCGCCGCCTCGGCGGTCGCGGCCTTCGACTTCTTGCACCGCGTCTCGAAGAAGTCGAGGTACTCCTGCATCTTGTCGCGTCGAATCGGGTGCGGAGGCGACTCCACCAGCCGTCTGGCCTTGGCGAGCAGCTCGTCCGTGTCCGGCCAATGGGAAATCGCGTACTCGTTCGCACTCATGCCTTCTCTCCCTGCTTCCGGGACACCCTGTCGACAGGATGGAGAGGTAGCATACAGTGGATTCCCGACAGTGCTCTATATCGAAATCGGGGTGACGGATGGTATTCGAAAACCGGGTCTTTCTGATCGTCGGGGCCTCGTCTGGCATCGGACGAGTCGTGGCGCTGAAGTTGGCGGACGCCGGAGCCAAGCTCGTCGTGACAGCGCGACGCAGGGACAGACTCGAGAGTCTGGCGGCGGAGATCACTGAAGCGGGCGGAGAGTGCCTGGCTTTGGCCGCAGATGCCCTGGATGAGTCTGCCGCCGAGGCCGTCGTGGAGTCCACAGTAGAGCGTTTCGGGAGAATCGACGCCGCGTTGCTCAACGCCGGCGGCGCGCCGGCCATCGACATGCGAACGATGGACGCAGCAGCGGTGAAGTCCTACATGCGCACCAACTACGACGTCACGGTCAACTACCTGTTTCCCGTGCTCGAACGGATGAAGAGCCAGCGAAGCGGTCTCGTGGCTCACACGAATTCACTGGCCGGCTTTCTCGGCGTGCCTCTCCAGGGTCCCTATTCCGCAGCGAAGGGAGCAGCTCGGCTGCTGATGGATACCTGCCGCGTGGAGTTCGCCGGCTATGGAATCGAGTTCCTCAGCATCTACCCGGGATTCGTCGCCACCGACAACACGCGAAACGAGGGCCTGCCCACTCCGCTGGAGATCTCCGAAGAGAAGGCTGCAGACTACATTCTGTACGCACTTCGCAAAGGCAAGACGGACTATCTGTTTCCCCCGCTGATGCGCTGGCTGATTCGACTCGCGCTGGTGCTCCCCAAGTCCATCGTGAACCGGATTCTCGAGCGAGAAGTCCCGGCGCTGGATGAAAGGGCGGGATAGCGAATCCCGAGTCGGCGAGAAGAGCCCGCTACGCGCCGCGCGCTCGCAGCATCGTGTAGGGACCTTCGGGGATCGCGGCTATCCGCGCACCCGGGTGCGCGGAGAGATAGCCGTCGAGAGCGCGCTGGGCGCGCTGGACCGCGTCGCCATCGCCGAGGATCGGGGTCAGGCCGAGTGTTTCCTGCAGCTCCTGGGGAATGCCGTCGGTCGCGAGCCAGAGCCGCTCGGTGCCGATCCGATCCAGCACGCGGCACTGCACCTGCAGCTCCCACTGGTCGAGCGCGGTCTGGTGGCGATTCGCCCGGATGTGCTCCAGAAAGCCGCGCCAGTCCGAGCCCCAGGTGAGCATCAGCTCGGTGTAGGCTGGGCTGCCGATGCCCTCGGCGCAGCGGGAGACCTGCAGCAGCGTGGTGTCCGGGCCCAGGGCGGGAAGGGCGGTGCACATCCCCTTGACGGTCTGGTAGAAGGTCTGATCGAGGGGGTAGCCGCCGCCACAGGTGACCACCAGGTCGAGGGGGCCGGGAACCTCCGCCGTGGTCCAGCCGGCGACCTCCCTGCAACCGGCCAGATGCGCTTCGACCAGATCGCCGCAGTAGATTCCCGCGATCTCTCGCTCTCTCGTGATGGCGACGTTGAACAGGAAGTCCACGCCGACGAGCCGGGCGATCTCCAGGCTGATCTCGTGGCAGGGGTTGCCCTCGAGGATGCCGTTGTCGGCTCGCGGATCGGCCAGTGTGTCGAAGCCGTGGAAGCGCTGGATGCTGGCCAGGTCGACCAGGGCTGGGAAGACGCCCTTTCGGCCCCCGGAGAAGCCCGCCATGAAGTGGGGCTCGATGTAGCCGGTGACGATTTTGAAGTCGGCTTCCGCGAAGCGGCTGCAGACGCTGACCGGTGGAACGTCACTGACCCGGGTGAGCGTCTCGGGCCTGTCTGCGGTGTGGTCGATGACCTCGATGCGTTCGAGGATCTTCTGGCCCAGGATGAAATCGAGCTCGTCGGCCGTGCTCGGGCGGTGCATTCCGGTCCCGACGATGATCGAGATGTCCCGGTCGTCGATGCCCGCCTCCGCCAGTACGTCCAGCACGGCGGGGAGGAACTGGCGGTTGGGCACCGGGCGGGTGATGTCGGAAACCGTGATCGCGACCGTCCGCGGAGTCCGACGGCGCACCAGCTCGAGCAGGGGAGGCGATCCGATCGGATCCGCCAGCGCCGCCGTCACGGCCCGGCCCGGATCGGCGACGGGGGGCGGGTCGCTGCCGGTCAGCAGGATGGCATCGCCCGGCACCTGGAGGTCTGCTCCCTCCTTCCCGTACAGCAGCTTGACGGAACGGCGGTCGGCCACGGCGGAGCTCAGACTTCCCTGCGGAGAGTCTTACACACGTTGCGCGAGCTCATCAGCTGGGTCCAGACACCGGGTCCCGACTCGGACTGGCTGCCAATGAACCAGAGCCCCTGGAAGGGCGTGCGGTGCGGAGCGCCGCTCCGGTTCAGCATCGGACAGTAGCCCCCGAAAGAGTGGTGATCCGGCATGTGCGTCATCTCCCGGAACTCCCTGGGCGTGAGCGTCATGCTCACGGTGGTGTTCGCGCGCAGCCCGGGGATGATCCGCTCCGCTTCGTCCAGGAGCTTGTCGGTCAGCGTCTCCTTGTCGCGCGCCCAGTCGCCCTCGATCGCATTGGGCGCGATGGTGTAGACGGTGATGGCATGCTTTCCCGCCGGCGCCATCGAGGGGGAGTGCAGGGAGGGAATGTAGATCAGGAACCCGGCTTTTCCTTCGTGAAAGACCCCTCGCCGGGTGCGGTGAACTCCGTCGGCGACGTCGTACTGGCCGTAGTAGTAGTTCAGGGGAACGTCCTGGTGCGGCGTGGGATCCATCTCCACACCGAGGTGGACCATGAAGATCGACTCCATCAGCGGGATGTCGTCGATGGTCGCTGAGAGTGTGCTCGGGAGCTTCTCCCGGCCGATCAGCCGGTAGAAGCAGTGGCGGGCGTCGCCGCTGGCCAGGACCAGGTCTGCGGGGACCCTGGATCCGTCGCCGAGCTCGATGCCCGTCACCCGATCCTTCTCGAGCAAAATGGAGGTGACGGCCCGGCCGGTGTGGATCTTCCCGCGGTTCGCGTGGATCACGGAGACCAGGGCGTCCACCAGCCTGCCACATCCCCCCTCGATGAACTGGTAGGTGATGCTCCTGGGTCCGATCCCGAGCGCCCTCTTGGGGAGAATTCGCCTGTCGTAGGCGGCTTCCTGGTTGGAGAAGGGAATTCCGAGCGCCGGGTACTCCTCGGGAAGAATCACCATGTCCGCCAGGATCATCAGGAAGAACGACTTGAGCTTGGGATCGCTGAAGAAGTGATCCATCAGCTGCATCGCGTTCCACTCGGCGTACTTCTTGACACGGCGGAAGAGGATCAACGCTCCGAGCTTGAGCGGAACCGAGCGCGGGAAATCGGCGGCGAAGGCGTGCCGCTCGAGCGTGATCAGGTCCACCGAGGTGCGGAGGAACTCGTAGAAGCGGTCGAGCGCATCCGCCTCGTGGGGAAAGATCTGCTTGAGCTTCTCCCTTCGCCAGAGCGGGCCCTCGTAGGCGTCGGGCCGGGAGATCTCGAAGTCCGGGAAGAAGAGTCCGCGATCGCCGCGGATCAGGCGGATCTGGTCGTAGCAGCCGAGCTGCTGGAGCAGGAGCGCCGCCGGCTCACCCGGGCCGAAGCCCTCCAGCGCCATCGGCCCCACGTCCCAGGAGAACCCCTCCCGGCGGATCGTGGAAGTCACCCCACCGACGTGAGGGGCCTGCTCGAAGACTTCGACCTCACACCCGTCTCGAGCGAGAAAGGCCGCTGCGGCGAGACCCGCGGCTCCCGATCCGATCACGACAGCTCTGGTCATCTCTGCTCCTCGGCCTCCGGCCCTGGCGCCCGCATGATTCGCTCTAGAAGGGCCGGCGGCGCGTCATCTTGTCGACGGTCCCCTTCGCCCCCGTCATCGCACCCACCACGCCGCCGTACACCTCGCTTTGTCCCCCGACGAACCAGAGGCCGCGGACGGGAGTTCGATGGGAGGGAGGCGTGCGATCCAGCCGGGGCGGGCAGCCGCCGAAGGCGTGAGTCGCAAGGCCCGAGCGGTGCCTGAAGTCGTCCGGTGTGTAGAGGACCCGGGTCACCTCGTGCTCGGCCAGCCCGGGGAGGTAGCGCTCGGCGTACGAGATCAGCCGATCTCCCAGCTCTTTTCCGCGCTCGGCCCAGCTCCCTTCTGCGAGGGTGTCGGGTGCGACGGTGTAGATGGTGACCGCGTGGTGTCCAGGGGGCGCCATCTCGGGAGAGTGCTTGCTGGGGATGTAGACGACCCAGCCGTCGCGGCCCTCGTGGTAGACGCCCGCCTCGAGCTCGTCGATGTTCGGCTCGACCTCGTAGGTCCCGTAGTAGTAGCAGACCGCCTGGCCGTTCTGATGGACGCTCGGGTCGTAGTTCACGCCCAGGTGGACCATGAAGACGGAGCTGGTGACCCGCAGGTTGTCGACGTGCTCTTCCAGGAACCGCGCCGGGAGGTGCTCGCGCCCGATCAGCTTGGTGAAGAGCTCCCTGGCGCCGCCGCTGGCCACCACCGCGTCGACCTGCTTCGCGCCGCGCTCCGTCGATCTCGATCGCAGAGACGCGTCCGGCGCGGAGCAGGATCCGGGTGATCGCCGTTCCCGTGTGGATCTCGCCACCGTGGCGGAGCACGGCGCCGGCGATGGCGTCCACCAGTGCCCGCGTCCCGTTGCGGATGAAGGTCCACGAGGAGCGATGGGCGTGGCCGTCGTACTCCAGGGGGACCCGCTCGTCGTAGGCGGCCTCGGGGTTGATGATCGGAATGATCAGCCCCGGGAAGTCCGCCGGGTAGGTGCTGTAGTCCGCCAGGATGTGGGAGAAGACCGCCTTGAGCTTCGGGCTGCTGAAGAAGCTGTCGAGGAGCTGGTCGGCCGACCAGTTCTTGATCCGCCGGATCCGCAGCATCCGCGGCAGGAGTCGCAGCCGGGCGCCGAGCCCCGGCTGATTGCTGAGCCCGAGGAGGTCGTGGACCTGATCGTAGACCTCGTAGTAGCGGTCGAGACCGTCGGCGTCCTCGGGAAAGATTTGCTTCAGGTACTCGCGTCGCCAGTAGGTGCCCGAGAAGGCTTCGGGCCGGAAGATGCCGAAGTCGGGGAACACGTACGCGCGGCTGCCCCGAACCGCTTTCACCTCGTCGGAGATCTCCAGCTCTTCGAGGACCCTGCGCCCCGGCTCACCGGGGCCGAGGTCCGGGACCAGCATCTGCCCCAGGTCCCACCGGAACCCGTCCTTCTCGATGGCGGACGTGACTCCTCCGATCTCCGGGTGCTGCTCGTACAGGCTGACTCGGTGGCCCCTCTTCGCCAGCAGCGCGGCGGCGGTGAGGCCCGCCAGCCCCGAACCGAGGACGGCGACGTGCATCGGGCGGCTCCGTTTCTTCTTCGGGGCAAGTGGCGAGGCTCCGCCGAGGATATCTGCGGAGCGAGTCGATTTCACCCCCTCCGGGGCAGGCCGGGAGGGAGGGCGTGCGTCGCGCGTCTCGGATAGGCTCGCGGGATGGCCCAGGCCGCCGGTAGCGAGCCCGTCTCCGGGGCGACAAGCGACTACGACCAACGCATCCCCCTCTCGGCCATCCTGGTCTACGTGTCACCCGCCCCCTGCCTCGGGTTCATGTTCTTCCTCGTCAGCATGTACCTGATGAAGTTCTCGACCGACGTGCTCCTGATCGCACCGGGCGTGATGGGAGCGATCTTCGGGATCTCGCGGATCTGGGACGGGATCTCGGATCCTCTGGCCGGCTACTTCTCCGACCGCACCAACACGAGGATCGGGCGCCGCCGCCCCTGGATTCTCGCTTCGCTGGTTCCCGCCGTCGCGGTCTTCCTGATGATGTGGAACCCGCCGCAGAGCCTCTCGCAGAGCGAGCTGGTGCTCTGGATGGGGGTGAGCGTCATCGGCTTCTACACGGCGATGACGATCTTCACCGTGCCGCACGCTTCCCTCGGAGCGGAGCTCAGCATGAGCTACGACGACCGGAACCGCGTCTTCGGGTGGCGGCACATCGCCTTTACGAGCGGAGCGTTCATGGCGGTCGGTGGCATGAGCCTGCTGATCAGCTCCGATGCACCGCGTGCGACCGCAAGCCGTCTCGCGACAATCGCGTGCCTGGTGACCGTCGTGGTGATGATCTTCTGTGTGACTCGCGTGCGGGAGCGGCCGGAGCACCTGGGGCGCGGAGCCGAAAACCCCCTGCGCGCATTTCGTGACGTCCTCAAGAACCCGCACGCCCGGCGCCTCCTGATCGCTTCACTGATCGAACACCTGGGATCGGCCAACATGTCGATCCTGACCCCCTACGCCGCCCACTACATCATCGGGACCCCGCATCTCACCCCCTTCTTCGTCCTCTGCTACATGGTTGCTGCCGTCTCGACCGCGCTCTTCTGGGCGCGGCTCGCGATGCGCTACGACAAGAAGCAGCTCTGGGTCTTCTCGATGACGCTCACCGCCCTGTCGTTCGGCGGCATGTTCTTCTGGGGAGAGGGCGACTGGATTCCGATCGCCGTGCTCGCCACCCTGGGAGGTGTGGGGGGTGGCTGCGGTCCCGTGATCGCCCCGTCGATCCAATCCGACATCATCGACTACGACGAGTACATGACGGGACAGCGCAAGGAGGGCGCTTACTTCGCGGCCTTCAGCTTCGCCTACAAGGGGGCCAGCGGCATCACGCTGATGCTGACGGGCTTCGTGCTCCAGTTCTCCGGCTTCGAGCCCAACGCGGAGCAGACCGAGACCGCCAAGCTCGCGATCCGCAGCCTCTTCGCGCTGTTCCCGCTGGTCTCGCTCTCGTGCGGCGCGCTCTTGCTCTCCCGCCTCGCGCTGGACCGCGAGACCCACGCGGAGGTCCGGGCCGCCCTCGACGGGCGCCGGGAGTAGCCTGGAGGCCGGAGTGACCAGATCCGTTCAGTACTGAGAACAGTTGAATTCTGCACCAGCGAGCGAGAGGAGAAAAAATGAGCCGCGATCTGAAGAATGAGCTCTGGGAGAAGGGCGTTGCCTACCTGCTCCAGGAGTACACCTGAGCAGAAGCCACCTTGCAGGTTCTGCGAGAAGGCATGGACGTTCCTGGCGCACCGTATCAGTGGGCCGCGGCGGGCTACCTGGGCGCAATCCGGTCGGAGGGCAGCAAGACCATCTGCGGCGTGCTGTTCGGCAGCACCGCTTTTCTCGGCTTTCTCCATGGAAGGGGGCAGCCGGCGGAGCCGGCGGTAGACGACCCGAAGAGGGAGCAGGCCATCGCCGCGGTCAATGGGCTCTTCAACGGGTTCGTGGAGAGGTTCGGCGCCACCGATTGTCATACGCTCACCGGCTGCGATCACAGCCTCCCCGAAGACAACGAGAGATTCCGCCGCGACGAGGTCTACCGAGACAGCTGCCTGCCCCAGCTCGAGTACGTTCTTTCCTACTGCGTCGAACAGATCGAGCGAGGGAACTGAAATGAACCGACGAGATGCGGTCCTGTATCTGCTCGAAAGCGACAAGGAACAGGAATACATACCAGCAGGCTTCTTCGTCCATTTCGACGAGAGTTTTCACAAGGGACAGCCGGCGATCGACAAGCACCTGGAGTACTTCCGGTATACGGGGATGGACTTCGTAAAGATCCAATACGAGAATCCGTTTCCCGCCATACCCGAGATCAAACGGCCTCGAGACTGGGCAGCGATGCCCCTCTACAAGAGGGAGTTCTATGAAGCTCAGCTGGGTGTCGTCGATGGCCTGGTCAAAGCGGCGAAGAGCGAAGCGTTGGTGATCATGACCCTCTACTCACCCTTCATGATGACCCAGTTCACGACTCGAAGCCTCGAGCTGATCAACGACCATATCAAGGAAGATCCGGACCAGGTGAAGAAAGGGATGGAGATCATCACAGACAGCTTGATGATATTCGTCAAGGAGTGCGTCCGGCTGGGTGTGGACGGCTTCTACACTTCCACAGAGGGTTATGAAGGCTTCAGGTCCCTGGGCCCCGATCTCTTCAACCAATGCATCAAGCCCTTCGATCTCGCCCTGATGGAAGAGATCGAGAGGACGTGCACGTTCAATATCCTCCACATCTGTGACATCCTGGGCCCTTACGATGATTTGTCTGTGTTTCTGGACTATCCGGGACACGTCATCAACTACGGCCATCGACTGGGATCACGCGAAATCACGCCAAGGGAAGTGTCGAGGATGTTCGACCGGCCTTCGATGGGCGGCATGGTGAGGGACGGGGCAATTGCCGCTGGGAACAGAGACGAAGTGAGAACGACCGTCGAGGAAGTTCTGGCTGACAAGCCTGACAAGTTCATCTTGGGCGCTGATTGCACCCTGCCGGGAGAGGTCGATCAGAAGACGCTCTGGGAGAATGCAAGGACGGCGATCTCTGCTGCCCATGGGTATGAAGGGAGCTGAGGACTCCCGATCGGGAGAAATGCAAGGAACGTCCCCACTCCTTGCGTTGTTTGCATAGCTGGGAGTGGGGACGTTCCTTGCGCTATTTCTTCGGCGGGCGCTCCAGCTTGCCAGGGTCCACGGTGTAGGGGCCGAGCAGCTGGTTCCAGTCGCGCGCGATCAGGATGTCGATCAGCTCCGACTTCTTGCCCGAGGCCGCCTTCTTGCGCTCCGACTCGACCTTGGCCAGCGCCTTCTCGACTCCGGGACCGAACAGCTCGCGCAGATAGTCGAGCGGGATCCGTGAGCCCTTCTCGTCGAACTCCCCTTTCTCGTCGAAAGCCATCGGCGAGCTCGGCGGAATGTAGAACACGTTCGGCTCCACCTCGAAGTCCGGACGCAAGGGAAGCGCCACCTTCCACTTCTTCACCAGCTTGTGGATCGGACTCTTCGGATCGTCCAGGTAGCCGATGTGACGCATCCGACCCGGACACTGCCGGACGCAGGCCGGCGCCACACCCGCCTCCAGACGCGGGTAACACGAAATGCACTTCTGGGCGATCGCCCGCTCCAGGTTGAAGTAGATCCGCTTGTACGGACACGCCTCGATGCAGAACCGGTAGCCGTGACAGCGCTCCTCGTCCACCAGCACGATCCCGTCCTCCTCGCGGCGGTAGATCGCGTCGCGCGGACACGCCTCCAGACAGGCCGGCTTGCTGCAATTCATGCACAGAAGCGGCAGATAGAAGAAGTACGAGTTCGGATACTCGCCTCCTCCCATGTCCTCGTCCCAGTTCGGACCCCACTGCGGAGACGCTCCATCCCGCTCACGGGGACGAAGGTACGAGCTCCCCTCGCCACTGCGCGAGAAGACCTCGTCGTACTCGAAGTCCCAGGCCTCCCCCCACTCGCTCTGACCCGGAAGCTGACCCGGAACCGGCTCGCCGTTCTTGTAGCCGCCGCCCAGCTCGAACGCGTCCCGGGGCGTGCCCCGGCCGGGCATCGTGTTGACGATGTTCCACCACATCGCCTCCATCCCCGTCGCCTGCGTCCACTGTGTCTTGCAGCCCACCGTGCAGCATTGACAGCCCAGACACTTGTTCAGATCGAACACCATCGCGAACTGATGCCGCGGAAGCTTCGAAGCCGCCATCTCGCGCTCCCTCCTCAACCCATCACAGCCGCAGCGCGCAAGGCTGCGGCGAATACGACTTGAGACCCGCCCGCTCCCGCGCCGCACCCGACCACACCGCAAACGCCACCGGCAGAGCCGATCCCTTCCGAAGCGGGATCCCATGCGCACCCAGCGGACCCGCCAGCACCACCTGCCAGCAGCCCTCCGCCCAGCGCGCCCGAGCCTGAACCGGATGCTCCTTCGCCCGCTCCACCGTGCCGATCCCCGTCGCCATCACCGCAAACGGAAGCTCCGTCCCGGCGCGCCAGTGCCAGCCACCCACCGGGTGCTCCGGGCTCCCCATGCTGCCGAGCTCCGCCTCGCGGCCGTCCGCCGGAAACAAGAGCGCACAGGCGTCCGGATACACGTTCACGTCGCTGATCGAGCGCGAGGGACGCAGCGCCCCCCACTCCAGACGCACCGCCAGACCGCCGCCTTCGCCGGCAGCCGCACGCACCCGCACCTCGCCGATGGCACCGCGAGGACGGTCCTTCCACGACGCCTGCACGTACGCAGACGGCAGGCGCTCCAGCGGCGTCGGCTCGATCGCGACCACCGTTTCCTCGGCCTGACCCCACTCCGCGGCATCGGGAGCCAGGAGCTTCTCGGGACCGACCTCGACCTTGCAGACCTGGATCGAAACCACATCGACAGCCATCGTCACACCTCCTCCCGCACCCTCTCTACCTCCACGGCCACTTCCTTCGGGACGTTGTTCATGGAGAGATACGCCCCGCGGTACTGGATGTGCCCGTACCCACCCGCCATGTTGTTGGGCTTCAGTGCGCCCGTGAGCACGTCGTTCTGGGTGGCGCCGTCGGGGAACTGGTAGCCCTCCCAGGCGTGGTAGCAGATCAGCGTGCCCGGCTGAACTGCCGAAGAGATCTTCGCCCATAGCGTGAACTCGCCCACGTCGTTGTAGACCCGGATCCGGTCGTTGTCCGAGACCCCCCGCTCCCGGGCGTCCGCCTCGCTCAGGTAGGCAACCGGGGAGCCCCGCTGCAGGCGCAGCAGCGGCTGGTTGGCCCGGAAGATCGAGTGCTGGCTCCAGCGGTTGTGGCCACCGGTCAGACGCAGCGGATAGGGCCCGCCGGCCGCGACCGGCTCCTTGTGCACCGCCAGCCCCTCGCCCACCTCGAGGTACCAGTCGTGGTCGATGTAGAACTGCTGGCGGCCCGTGAGTGTCGGCCAGGGGGTCTTGTGCTTGTGGAACCAGCCGAACTGGTTCATCGGCTCGCTGTAGTCGAAGTCGCTCATCATGCAGTTGAGCCCCAGAGCCAGCTCGAGCCCGGCGACCTTCTCGATCTTCACCATGCCCTCGTCGACCGCCTTCTTCCACGGCTGCTCACCGAGGTCGCTGGCCTGGGTGACCGCCGAGTTCCGCATGATGTAGTCGAAGGCGGCCGTCTCGCCCTTCTCCCCCTCGATGTAGACACCGTCAGCAGTGAGCTCGTCGTAGAGATTCGACAGCTCCCGCAGGTTGCCATTTCCGTCCACGAAACTGTCGATACCTCTGGCCCTGGCGCGCTCCTGGAGCTTCCTGGCGAGGCCCAGCATGATGTCCCACTCGTGCTTGGACTCGTAGAGGGGAGCCACCGCGCGGTCCCCCACCACCACGTAGGGGATGTAGGACATCACGTACTTGATCCCCGGCTTCTCGTAGTAGCCGCAGGCCGGGAGGATGTAGTCCGACCACATCCCCGAGGTCGACATCCGGAAGTCGCAGTTGACGATGGTGTCGAGGCTCTTCCAGAGGCTGTCGCGAATGGTCCTGGGGTTGGGCCAGCGGCGGAGCGGGTTGGGACCCGAGAAGTACAACAACTTCGGGCGCTTGGGCGGCTTGGGGAAGATCGGCTGTATGTCCTGCCCGATGATCTCCTCCATGTACTCGGAGACCGGGCGGGGAAGCGCCGGATCTGCGTAGGCGTCGCGCCCCGCGACCTCGGCGAACTTGGGATCGTGGGCGTAGAGCCAGGGGATCAGTGGCGTGGAGCGGTCACCCTCCCGGGTCAGCTGGAACATCAGCTTGGAGATGTTCTGCATCTGGGGGACGTCCATCGGGACCGCCTCCCGTGGCTCGGTGTTGGGCCGCACACCGAATCCGAACATGTAGAAGCCCGGCATCGGCCACCAGGTGGAGACCTTGATGCCCGAGCCCGGCTTCCCGCCCGAATTGCCCGTCAGCGCCATCAGGTAGACCATCCCGCGCTGGAACAGATCCGAGTGGTAGTGCTTGCAGGCGCCCCAGGAGGCAAAGATCATCGACGACTTCGCCTTCGCCATCTCCCGCGCCACCACGCGGATGTTCTTCGCCGGAACCCCCGTGATCTCCGCTGCCCGCTCCGGCGTGTACTCCGCCAGATGCGCCTTCAAGAGCTCGAACACCGGACGCACCCGGACCTGCTTGCCGTCCACGAGACGCACCTTGTGCGTCCCCTCCAGCGCCGGGTCCGTCTCCTCGTCCAGCGCGATCGTCATCACCTCCGAGCCCCAGGTGCCCGTCGCCAGCTGCTTGCGGCCCTTGGCCGCGTTCCAGAAGTAGAACTGATCGTCCGCTCCACCCTCGACCACGTCACACTCGCGAAGGAAACGGCCGTTGTCGTCGCGCACCAGGAAGGGAAGATCCGTCTGCTCCTTGATGTACCCGACGTTGTGAAGACCCTCGTCCACGATCACGTTCGCCATGCCCAGAGCCAATGCGGCGTCCGTTCCCAAACGCACGTTCAGCCAGCGGTCGGCGTGCAGCGTGGAAGGGCTGAAGTCGGGGCACACCGCCACCACCTTGGCTCCCCGGTAGCGCGCCTCGTACAGGAAGTGGGCGTCGGGCTGACGCGTGTAGTTCGGGTTGCCCAGCCAGATGAAGATGTAGTCCGAGCGGAACCAGTCGTCGGCGGTCCCCTCGCTCATGTAGGTGCCCCAGCTCTGGATCAGACCCACCGGCAGGTCACCGACACCCGCCCAGGAATCGATATAGACGGCGCCCAGACCGCTCATGAAGAGGTGCATCTCCATGGTCGAGCCGATGCCGTTGTCGATGTTGGTGGTGCCGGAGTCGAAGATGATGCTGTCGGAGCCGTCCTCGACGATCACGTCGATCAGCTTGTCCGCGACCTCCTCCAGCGCCTGATCCCAGCTGAGCCGCTGCCAGCGGCCCGAGCCGCGCTCTCCGATGCGCTTCATCGGGTAGCGGATGCGCGTCGGGTCGTACATCTGCGCGCTGAAGGCGCAGCCCGCCGTGCAACCCCGCGGATTGAAGTCGGGGATGTCGGGGAACTCCTGCGGATAGTTGGCGTTCTGCTCCTCGCGCCAGACGATGCCGTCCTTCACGTAGGCGTCGTACGAGCAGGTGGAGATGCAGTTGACGCGAAGGTGCGAGACGTGCACGACGTCGTCCCAGGTCCACTCCTCGCGGTAGACGTCCTCCCAGCCCCGGTACTCGTAGGGGCGGGACATCAGCTTTCCGAGACGAGCCTCGGGATCGACCGGCACGAGACGGCGCAGCCCAGCGGTGGACGAGACACGGGCATCAGACACGACCAGCCTCCCTATCGAGGACCGAAGTAGCAGCTCGGGTTCGGGTTTCGAAACACGATCAGCAATGAGAATCAGCGATGGTCAACGCCGGCTGGCCTGCAGCCAGCGCGGCGATTCGATCGGTGCCCTGTGCGGGAGACGATATCGGCGGCGCGTGCCGTTCGCTAGGCGTGAAGCGGAGGGGAAGGGCAACGCGGGGCGGTTCCGGTGACTCGGCCACGGGCGAAATCGTACTTCCGGTACGTTCGGCTCGGGCGGATCGGCCCCGTCAGGCCGTTTTCGGAGCGCGCGGATCGGAGCTACCATTCCCTTGCGGGTTGGCGGACGATTCTCCTCACCACACGACAGGAGGGGGACAGCATGTTCAAGGATCCGGCGCCGCGCGATGCCCAAGGACTGGTCAACGAGCAGGTCCGTAGGTGGGAACAGGGGGAGAAGCAGCGCGCTGGGCCGGAGGCACGTCGAATCTGGCCGCTGGTCACGGTATCGCGAGAGTTCGGCGCCCTGGGCACAGCCACCGGCCAGCGAGCTGCCGAGAAGCTGGGCTTCAGCTTCTGGGACCAGGAGATCGTCCACGAGATCGCCGAGCAGACCGGCATCCGGGAGACCCTGCTGGCGTCGCTGGACGAGCAGGCGCGCACGCGGATCGAGGATTTCGTCGGCGAGAGCGTGTTCCGAGCCGAGACCACGGCGGCGAAGTACGTGCGCCAGGTGATCCGGGTGGTGCGGACGCTCGAGCTTCACGGGGGCGCCGTCGTGATCGGTCGGGGAGCGCAGTTCATCCTCGCGCCCGAGGCCACCCTGCGGGTGCGCGTCGTCTGCCCGTACCCGATGCGGGTGGCGGGCTATGCCCAGCGGGAGGGACTGAGCGAGCAGGAGGCGGAGCGCAAGCTGGCGCGCGTCGAGAAGGAGCGAAAGACCTTCATACGGCGTCACTACGACCGCGACGTGGCCGCTCCGAGCCACTACGACGTCATGCTCAACACGGAGAGCATCGCCCCGGACCAGGCGGCCGACGTACTGCTGGCCGCCTATATATCGAAGTTCGGTCGCCTGCCCGAGATCGCCGGCTGAGCCGGGCTCAGTCTCGCCCCGACCCGTCCGGGACGCTGAAGCGCCCGGCGCGGAGCTCTTCGACCAGCTCCTGCTCGCTCCCGATCGCGCGCTCGAAATCGGTCACCCACTTGCCCACTTCGTCCACACGGTGGGCATCGCTGCCCCCCGTGCCGGGGAGGCCCAGCCGGGCGGCCACCTTGGTGGCCATGCCGTTCTCTTCTTCGGAAACCTTTCCGTTCCGGATCTCGAGGGCATCGACGAAGTCGAACACCTTTCTGGTGCAGGCCTGCTCGACGGTCATCTGGAGCTGGCCGATCCCGAACGTCTTGAAGCCGCGAAACGGATGGGCCGCGATCATGAACCCGCCCGCTGCCACCACTTCGTCGCGGAGCTCTTCGATCGTGAGAAGCTCCACAATGTCCTTCTCGAAGCCGAAGACCAGGATGTCGCCCTGGTTGGTGGTGAACTCGTTTCCCCGGAAGATCTTGAGTTTCGCTTCCCCCGCGAGCTCGGCCACCTCGTCGGGCCCCCACACCACTTGATGCTCGGTGAGACAGATCCCGTCCAGCTGGAGGCGGGTGGCCTCCCGGACCAGATCCAGCGGGTCGATACTGCTGCACGGGGAGCGGGGCGAGGTATGTGTGTGGAGGTCGATGCGCATGCTGACGGTCCTCTCGATCAGGCCGACCCGATCTCGGGGTGCTCCTGCGCCCAGCTCTCCACGAACCGTTCCTGATCCAGGCCGGGATCCTTCTGGAGCGCCTCCAGCAGGTCTTTCGAGAGCCGGGCCTGGTCGAAGCAGCGCCCGCACTCGATGATGATCTCGGCGAAGTGCTCGCAGCCGTTGCGGCCGATCTCACGCATGACCCGCCGGTCCCAGCCCTCTTCCCGGAGAGAGATGCCGACGGCACTCTGAAGGACGGGCACCGCAGCCGGGCATACGGGGTTGGTGTAGCGCTTCATGATCCCGTCGATCGAGGAGATGGTTCCGTCGGCGATGCGCACCTCCATGCTGATTTCCATGTTGTAGATGTGGTCCTCCTGGACCCCGCTGAAGCGAATCGTCTCCCCGTCGGGAAACTCCGCCTCGATCAGCTGGCTTCGATTGAACGTGATCATTCCAGTGCTCTCCTCAGAGGTCGAGGCCCTGCATGATGGGGCTGCCGTCCTGGAAGGCGATGCAGCTTCGGACCAGCCGGGGGTTGCTCTTGAGCATCTCCCTGGTCGCTGCGATCAGCGTCTCACCCTCGAGGCTCTCGCCCAGCTGGATCCCGGGCCGGGTGAAGTGGAGGATGACGGCGTTCGATGCCTCCAGGACCGCGTGGACCAGCACGGAGCATCCTTCGGGCCCGCCGAGCAGGCCGCGCACGATCTTGCGAAGACCGGGGCCGACCCGCACGCCCTCCACCTTCTTGATCAACTTCGGGGCCGAGGACCACGCCTGGAGCGGAAGTCTCTCCAGCCTGGCCTCCGCGGTCACGATCTCGAGGTCCGGGGGCCGGACGGTGAGGTCGACCTCGGCTTTGAGCAGGTCGTCGGTGAGGCGCCAGGAGACCGCCAGGCTTCCGTCGGGAAGGGGCTCCACCTCGACCACCTTGTTTCTCAGAAAACGTATCGTCATGCCGACTCCCTCTTCTCGGCCGGGCCTGCGTGGAGCTAGCCGGCCTCGCCGCCAGCTCTCCGCTCCTGCTGTAACCGCTTCAGCTCTTCCCAGAGCTCTGCCACCTTGGCGCGCGTGTCTTCGAGTGGCCCCGAGTTGTCGATCAGGAGGTCACAGTATCCCTTCTTCTCCTCGACCGAGAGCTGGGACCGGATCATGTTCATGGCCATCTCTTCGGTCATCTCGTCGCGCTCGATCAGGCGCCGCTTCTGCTCGTCCTCGGGTGCGTAGACCATCAGGAGGTTCTGGAACAGCGGGTGCATGTTGGTCTCGATCAGGAGTGGCACCACCACCTGGATGATGGCGTTCGGGTCCTGGCCCACGTACTCCTGGACCAGCCTCATGAACTCCCCTCCGATCCTCGGATGGATGAAGCTCTCCAGCTTCTTCTTCTTCTCCAGATCGCGGAACACGACCTCGCGCAGCTTCTCGCGGTCCAGTGTCCTGTCGTCGAGCAGGACCTGCTCGCCGAAGAAGGAGACGATGTCCCTCCAGGCCGGCTTGTCGGGCTCCACCACCACCCGGGCCAGGACGTCGAAATCGATCGTACGCGCTCCGAGCTCTTCCAGCATGTTGGCGACGGTGGTCTTGCCGGTGGCGATGCTTCCCGTGACTCCGAGCAGGAGGGCGCTTCCCGTGTCCCGGAGCTGGCTCACGCTCTGCTCGGCTCCGTAAGCCGCCGGGAAGGCGCGGGTCACGTCGCTCTCGGCGCCGGCGAAGCTGATCGGGTAGCGAATCCCCCGCTTGTAGAGGGCCTCGAGGCCCTCGAGGAGCTTGTCCATGGATCCGGCGGGAAGGCCGATCACCAGCTCGTCGTCCTGCGCGTGACCGTAGCGCCGTTCGCCGTAGCAGGGGATCGTGAGGGCGGGCTTGCCGTTCAGGTAGCAGCGGGCGATCGCGTCGGAGCAGGAGCTCTCTCCGACGCAATGGAAGTCCATCACCTCGTAGTCCTCGAACTGCAGCGCATTGATCAGCAGCATCATCTGCGCCGGGTTGGCGTAGATCAGGACGATGTCGGGATCGAAGGGATTGTAGACGAGGGGGGCCATGGCCAGCGCTTCGTACTGGCCGACCGGAAGGCGGGGAATCGAGTTCTCGAACTTCCTCCCGTCGGCCCGGCTCTTGGTCCAGACGATGCTTCGAAAGGTCCCGTCCTTCATGTAGTCGGGGATGTCGGTGAGCCCGATGATGGAAGGGCACATGGCCGACATGAAGTCGTCGAGATCGGCCCCGACCGTCCAGTCGAAGTTCCTGACCAGGTTGATCAACTGGCAGAGCGTGGACTTGTGGTCGAGCCGGCGCAGGAATGGGACCTCGGAGAGGGCTTCCTTGTTCTCGAAGAGCTTGAAGGCCACCGGGAAGGACCGGAGCCTGGTCAGGTGCTCCAGCCGTCGAACGGGCTTCTCCCAATCGCGGGTCGTGTTCATCATCTCGTCCTCGGATGGAGAACGCCGCTCTCGTCAGCGCCTCTGCGTGGAATCACCCTGATTATGGCAAATCTGCGGGTGAGATCCGCCCGGCTCCAGATCGGGAGCGCGGCCCGTTTTCTCTCGCCGCTCCAATGCCGTATCCTGTCCCCGCCAAGGAGACTGCAATGCAGACCAACATCGGTGAGTTCATGACCCGGCGAGCGCTTCTCACCCCGGACAGGGAAGGGCTCGTCTGCGAGCAGGTACGCCGGAGCTTCAAGGAGCTGAACGAGCGCGCCAACAGGTTTGCCAACGCCATGCTGGGCTTCGGGGTGGAGCGCGGAGACCGGGTCGCGCTGTTGGCGCTGAACGAGCCGGAATACTACGACATGCTGTTCGGCCTGGGAAAGATCGGCGCTATCCTGGTGCCCGTCAACTACCGCCTGGCGGCGCCCGAGATCGAGTACATCCTCTCGGACAGCGCGGCGAAGGTCTTCGTCTTCGGAGAGAGCTACGCCGATACGGCCGAATCCCTCCGCGGCCAGATTCCGGCCGAGAAGCTCGTGGCGATCTCGGGCGACCCGCCCGAGTGGGCCACTTCCTACGAAACGCTGATCGGCGGCTCGTCCGCCGAGGAGCCCGCGATCCGGGGGGGCGACGACGACACCCTCACCATTCTCTACACCTCGGGCACGACCGGGCGGCCCAAGGGCGCGGAGCTCACCCACGCCTACTACTACTGGAGTTCGGTGAATCTGATGGCGACCCTCGGCGTGCAGATCGGGGAATCACCCCTCGTGGCTCTCCCCCTGTTCCACATCGGGGGTCTGGCGGGTCCTCCCTGGTTCGTCTACCAGGGGGCGAAGACGGTCCTGCTGCGCAGCCTCGACCCGAAGCGCTTCCTGGAGCTCCTGGGCGAAGAGAAGGTCAGCGGCTTCGGATCGGTGCCGGCGCTGCTGGACTTCCTCAAGCTGGTTCCCGACTTCGAGAAGTACGACTGGAGCTCCGTCAAGGTCATCCTGGTCTACGCGGCACCGGTGCCGGTCACCCTGATCAAGGAGTACGCGGCCGCGGGGATCGAGGTGCGGCAGCTCTACGGGCTGACGGAGAACAACACCGGCAGCGTGCTCAGCGCGGACGAGGCGATCTCGAAGGCTGGCTCCTGTGGCAGGCCCTTCTTCCACACCGACGTGCGGATCGTGGACGAGGAGGGACGGGACCTCGGCCCGGAGGAGATGGGCGAGGTGCTGCTTCGCGCGCCCAACACGATGAAGGGCTACTGGAACCGGCCCGAGGCCACCGCCGAAGCGCTGCGGGATGGATGGCTCCACACCGGAGACATCGCGAAAATGGATGAAGAGGGATTCCTCTACATCATGGACCGGAAGAAGGACATGATCATCTCCGGAGGCGAGAACATCTATCCCGCGGAGATCGAAGATTCGCTTCTGGCCCATCCGAAGATCGCCGACGTGGCAGTCATCGGCTATCCGGACGAGAAGTGGGGGGAGGCCGTCAAGGCGATCGCCGTGGTGAAGAGTGGAGAGGGTCTGACGGGGGAGGAGCTGATCGAGTGGTGCCAGGGCAGGATCGGAAGGTTCAAGATCCCGAAGCAGGTGATCTTCACCGACGCCATCCCGAGAACGCCGACCGGCAAGATCCTCAAGCGCCTCCTCCGGGAGGAGCACAACTAGGCCTCCGCGACGATTTCGGCGCCCGCTGCTGGAAACCAGAATGGAAAAGATCAACATCGGCATGATCGGCTGCGGGCTCATCGCCAACCTGCACGCCCTCGGCTATCGGGACAACCCGCGGCTGCGCCTGCATGCGATCTGCGATGTCGACGAGCAGCTCCTCGCCTCCCGCAAGGAAGAGTGGGGCGTCGGAAGGACCTTCACCGACTACCGCGAGCTGCTGACGGATCCCGCCATCGACGCCGTCGAGGTGATCACTCCCCACAAGCTTCACGAGCGGATCACCATCGACGCCCTGGACGCGAACAAGCACGTCGCTCTCCAGAAGCCGATGACGACCAGCCTGGCGAGCGCGGACCGGATCGTGGCCCACGCGAAGAAATCCGGGCTGGTCTTCAAGGTGACCGACAACTACGTCGCGTATCCGCCCATCGTCCTCGCCCGGAAGCTGATCGACGACGGGGAGATCGGCGACCCCCAGATGCTCCGGATGAAGATGATCAACAGCCCTCTCGGTGGCTGGGACATGCCCGTGGCTTCCTACGACTGGCGCTTCGACGAGTACTCCGAGGGACGTTTCTCGGAGACCTTCGACCACGGTCACCACGAGTGGGCCACCGCGTGGTACCTGATGGGTGAGATAGAGAGAGTCGTCGCCTGGATCGATTCGGTCGATGGCGTCCTCGACACCCCTGTCACGCTCATGTGGAAGCACCGGGAGGGCAAGAAGTACGGCATCTGCGACTTCGTCTATTCCGAGAAGCTGCACATTCCCTCGAAGTACTACCCCAACGACGAGTGGATCGAGATCACCGGGAGTCGTGGGATCATCTTCGTCCGGCGCTGCAGCGGGGAGATCCACGGCGGGCCTGCGGTGAGCCGCTTCGGCAACGACGGCTGGACGCACTACGACGAGGTCGAGTCCGACTGGGCCGAGGGGTTCCGAATGGCCCTGGAGAATTTCGCCGACGCGATCCAGGGAGAAGCGGAGCCGCTGCTCTCGGGGCAGCAGGGGCGCGACATCCTGAGGATGAGCTTCGCGGTCTACCAAGCGGCGAAGAAGCGGCGAGAGGTGTATCTCGAGGAGCTCGACCGCCGATTTCCGGGGCTCTACGCGTGGCGGAGGCGGCGCCGGGAGAAGAGGGAGTCCTTCATCGAGAGCTTCAAGAAGCCGCTCCTCGGCCGGAATCTCTCGAAGTACGCGCCGCAGGCGAAGGAGCTCACCGAGCAGTTCGTCCAGCGCTTCGACAAGGAGGCGGCGGGTGACTGGGAGAGCGTCGTCGGGCTCAGGCTCACGCCGGACGGTGGCGTGGAAGAGCAGTCGTTCGTGCTCCGGGTCTCGGCGGGCGAGGTCACACTCGAGGAGACGCCGATCCCGGCCGGCGCTAGTCTGACCATCGCGATTCCGGCGGGCACCTGGGCGGCCATCGTGCTCGGCGAGAAGAGCCTCGAGAGCGCGCTCTTCGGGCGCCAGCTCAAGGTGGAGGGGGAGGCGCGCGAAGGCCTCAAGCTCCGCGGTGCATTTCACATCTAAGAGGCCATCATGAACGTGCTCATCGTCTTCCTTGGAGATTTCCTCCTGGAGACCTTGACCATCGTCTACGAGAGCGGCCTCTTCATCCTGTTCGGGTTCTTCCTCGCCGGGATCCTCCAGATCTATCTCCGCCCCGAGCAGTTGATCCCCTTCCTCGGCCAGAGGAATCTCAGGTCGGTCGTCAATGCGGCCATTCTCGGCGCGCCGCTGCCGCTCTGTTCTTGCGGCGTCTTGCCGACGGCCGTGGCGCTTCGCAAGAAAGGGGCGAGCCGCGAGTCGACCATGTCGTTCATGATCTCGACGCCCGAGACGAGCGTCGAGTCGATCGCCATCACCTACGGGCTCCTCGGTCCGGTCTTCGCGATCATCCGGCCCATCGCGGCGGTGGTGACCGCAATGGTGGCTGGGGTGCTTCACATCTGGTTCGGCGAGGGCGGGGAGTCGGATCTCGAAGAGGAGGCGGAGTCCACAGCCGAGACCTGCGGCGACTGCTCCGACAGCGAGGCGTGCCTGGAGCCCCCTCCGAACGCCGATGCTCCCAGGCCCCACCGCGAGCGGGTGCGAGAAGCTCTCGACGTGGGCTTCGTGCACTTCTTCGATGAGCTCGCGTTCTGGTTTGTGTTCGGGATCCTCTTGACCGGCTTCCTGACCGCCCTGCTGCCGGACGAGTTCTTCGCCCGCACACTGGGAACCGGCCTCTTCTCGATGCTCGTGGTCGTCGCGCTGGGCGTGCCGCTCTACATGTGCGCGTCGGGCTCCACGCCCGTGGCGCTGGCGTTTCTCGCCAAGGGACTCAGCCCCGGCGCGGCGCTCGTCTTCCTGCTGACGGGTCCCGCGACCAATGCGGCCACGCTGTCCGTGACGGCCAAGGCCTTCGGCAAGCGATTCCTCCAGATCTATCTCGGAGCCATCATCGGGGTGGCGCTCCTGTTCGGCCTCGCCCTGAACGAGCTGTACACCTGGAGTCCACGCCAGGCCGAGGGGCTGGTCGAGGGGGCGACGGAGTCGCTCGCCAGCCTGGTCAAGGGAGCCGGGGCGCTGGTGTTCCTGTACCTCTCCTACCGCAGTCTCCGCCGCACGGGCCTGCGCCGGGGGCTCCGCGAGCTCCGGGAGAACCTGGTCGCAGCGGCTGCTCCGCTGCGGCGGTTCCGGTTCAGGTCCCTCTACGCGACCGGTGCCGGCCGGGCCTGCCTGGCTGCCTTGATCGTCCTCTACCTGGCGACGGGTTTCTACACGGTGAGGACGGGAGAGGTCGGGATCGAGCGCAGGTTCGGAGTCGTCAGCGCCACCGATCTGCCGCCGGGTCTTCACTGGCGCTGGCCGTGGCCGATCGGTGAGGCGCTGACCTGCTCGGTCGAGGGATTCGTCCGAATCGCCATCGGCTTCCGCACCAAGGAGCCGGCAGCCGACCCGCTGGGCTTCTACGGCCAGATCGTGTCTCTGGACGACGAGGAGGATGCCGACCGTGTCCTGGAAGAGGCGCTGTATTTGAGCGCCGACGAGAACCTGGTGGACGTGCTCGCCACCGCCCAGTATCGAGTGATCGACGCCACCGGCTACGCGCTGGGTCTGGAGGACGGCGAGAGCGCGGCGCGAAACGGGGTCCTCTCGGCGTTGGTTCGAGAGCTGGCCTACCAGCCCATCGATCAGATCCTCACCAATCAGAGGTCGTCGCTGGAGGAGAGGGTTCGGGCGGAGGCGAACCGGGTGCTGGCCAGCTCGAGTCCGGCCATCCGGGTCGAGGAGTTCCGGTTCTTGAACGTCCACAGCCCGAGAGAGGTGCACTACGACTTTCGCGACGTCGCGAGCGCCCAGGAGGATCGGGCGCGCATGATCCACGAGGCGAAGATCTATCGAGGAAGAAATGGTTCACAGGGCGGCCGGGGAGGCGGCGGAGTCCGTGGCGGGCGCCGAGGGGAGGCGCGCCGAACGGATCGCCGAGGCGGCGGGTATGGCGACGCGGTTCGAGCTGCTCGAAGAGGCCGCGCGTTCCGCGCCGGAGGGGACTCGGCTTCGCCTCTATCTCGAGACCGTCGAGCGCGCACTCGCGAACACCCGACTCGTGGTCCGCCCGGATCAATCCTCGGTCAAGGATTTCGAGGTCTGGTTCCAGACCGGGGAGACCGGGACTCTGCCTGAATTCCTGTCCGCGGAAGGAGAGGAGAAGGAAGGTCTGCAATGAGTCGAAAGAGACGCTGGGTCGTCCTGCTTCTTCTCGGAATCGCGGCGATCTACCTGCTTCTTGCCTTCTACGTCGTCGACGTCACCGAGTACGCTGTGGTGACCCGGTTTGGCGACCCGGTGGCGATCCATACCGAACCGGGCCTCCGGTTCTCGGCGTGGAGACCGATCGAGTCGATCACGAGGATCGACGCCAGGCTTCTCGTCCTCGACCTCGAGCCGACCGAGTACCTGACCAAGGACAAGAAGAACGTGGTGGCGAGCGGCTACGCCTTGTGGCGCGTCGAGGACCCGCTCAAGTACCTCCAGCGCGTCTTCAACCGCATGGCGGCCGAGTCGAGAATCAGCGACATCCTCTCTTCCGAGATCGGCGCTGCGCTGGGAAGCGTCCCCTTCTCCTCCCTCGTCTCCACGGATGCGACCGAGATCGAGCTGGACAAGGTCGTGGAGTCGATCTTCGGGAGGAGCAGAGAGATCATCCAGCGGGACTACGGTGTTCTCCTCGAGGAGTTCCGGCTCAAGAGGCTGGCGTTTCCGATCCAGAACAAGAAGTCGGTGTTCGAGCGGATGAGGGCGGAGAGACAGCGCATCGCCCGCGGCTATCGTTCAGAGGGCGAGGAGGAGTCGATGAGGATCCGCGCCGAGGCGGAGCGAAAGAGCGCCGAGCTTCGCGCGGAGGCAGGCCGCCGGGCAGAGGAGATCCGCGGTGATGGGGAGGCCGAGGCGACGCGCATCTACGC
>CAWAPH010000005.1:0-36957 GCA_963783795.1 uncultured delta proteobacterium
GGAGGCCGTCGAGAAGGATCCCGACTTCTACAAGTTCCTGCGCACTCTCGAGTCCTACGAGAAGATCATCAACGACAGGACGACGATCGTGATTCCCAGCGATTCGGATCTGATGGAGCTCCTGATGAAGGGCCCGGAGCGGAGCCGGTGAGCGGATTCCTCGAGAGGATCCAGCTCGGGCGCGTCGTCCTGGTAGTCGCCGCCGTTGCCTACCTCCTCAGCGGAGTCTACACGGTGCAGCGGGACGAGGAAGGGGTGGTCCTGCTCTTCGGGCGGCCCTGGAAGACGCATGTGCCCCCGGGCATCCACTTCGCGCCGCCGTGGCCCGTCGGCAAACGCGAGGTCGTCCGCACCACGTCGGCGTACCAGATGAGCATCGGATTCAAGTTCACGGACTCGATGGTGGGGCAGCCACCCGAGCCCTCCGAGGTGGAGTTCCTCACTGGCGACACGAACATCATCGCGGCGGAGCTGGTTCTGCAGTACATCATCGACGATCCGTTTCGGCTGATCTACGGCGTCGAGGATCCGCACTTCCTGGTGCGCCGCACCGGAGAGGCGACGGTGACCTCGCTTCTCGCCCGGACCTCGGTGGACGAGGCGCTGACCACGGGCCGAGCCTCGTTTCTCGAAGCGGTCGAACTCGGTACCCAGGAAAAGCTGCGCTCGTACGAGACGGGTATTGCGATCGTCTCGGCGACCCTGAAGAGGATCGAGCCTCCCGGCGAGGTGATCGACGCATTCCAGGACGTGCAGAATGCGAAAGCAGATCGGGAGAAGACCATCAACGAGGCGACCGGCTACGCGAACGAGATCCTGCCCCGATCGCGCGGCGAATCCGATGCCTTGATCAGCGCGGCGCAGGCGGAGCGGAACTCCAGGATCGAGATCGCGCGGGGGGACGCCGAGAGGATCAAGAAGGTGCTCGCTGAGTACAGGCACGCGCCAGCCATCACCAGGAACCGGATGTATCTGGAGGTGGCGGAGAAGGTTCTCGACTCGGCCAGCCTGTACGTGGTGGACGGGGGCGGGGAAGGCGAGGCGATGGGCCTCAAGCTGATCGAGTAGGAGAGTCGGCGGATGCAATCGGCTTGGGTGATCGGGCTCTATCTCGCGCTGATCGCTGCGATCTCACTGGCGGGTGGTGTGGCGCCGCTGCTCCGGACCTGGTCTCGCCAGCACCTGACGCTGCTCGTGTCGTTCGGCGCCGGGGTGCTCCTGGGGGCCGCCTTCATCCACATGCTTCCGCTCGCGTCGGAGAGCCTGGGACGGGCGGTGGGACTGCCGATTCTGGCCGGCTTTCTCGCCATCGTCATTCTGGAGCGATTCTTCCTGGTGGATCCGTGCGAGGAGGTGGGCTGCGAGGTCCACAGCTTCGGCCTCGCCGCCTTTCTCGGGATCACCTTCCACAGCTTGATCGACGGCGTCGCGGTCGGGTCGAGCCTGGTCGTTCCGAGCCTGGCGCCGCCGGTCTTCCTCGCCATCGTCATCCACAAGATTCCGGCGGCCTTCTCACTCTGCTCGATCCTGCTGCTGGCTGGCTACAGTCGCGAGAGGGCGCTGCTCCACATCTGCGGGTTTTCGACGGCGACGCCGATTGGCGCCATCCTCTCCTTCGTCTTTCTGCGCGGCGTAAGTGAAGAGGTGATCGCGATCGCCATCGGCGTGTCGGCGGGCTCGTTCCTCGCCATCGCGACCTCCGACCTGCTCCCGCAGCTGCACAGGGAGAACGCGCCGCGGGTCGCCTCGGTGGTATTTCTCCTGGTTGGCATCGCCGTGATGCTGGTCTCGGGCTTCGCCATCCCGCACTGAGGCTTCATTTCATCTTGCCGAGCGCCTGGTCGAGATCCGCGATGATGTCGTCGGGGTCCTCGATCCCGAGAGCGAGGCGGATCAGCTGGTCGGTGATGCCGAGGGCGTAGCGTTCCTTGCGCGTGTTGCGGTAGTAGGTGACGGTCGCCGGGTGGGTGATCAGGGATTCGACGCCGCCCAGCGTGGGCCCGATGTGCAGCGAGCGGAGCGAATCGAGGAACTTGTTGACCTGCTTGAGGCTTCCGTCCACCCAGAAGGACACCACGCCGCCGTATCCGCTCATCTGTGCCCTGGCGATCTCGTGGTGGGGATGGCTGGGGAGACCCGGGTAGAAGACCTTCCTGATCCTCGGATGCTCCTCGAGAAACTCCGCGACCTTCTGGGCCGACTGGTTCTGGTACTGGACCCGGAGTGCGAAAGTCTTGGCGCCGCGCATGAGGAGGAAGCAGCTGAGGGGATCCATGACGGATCCCGTCACGCGCTGGTATTCGCGCACCTGGTCGACCAGTTCGGCGCTGCCGAGCACGGCGCCGCCGAGCACGTCGTTGTGACCGCCGAGGTACTTGGTGGTGCTGTGGATCACCAGGTCCATTCCCCAGTCGAGGGGCCGCTGGTTGAAGGGCGTGGCGAAGGTCGAGTCGATGATCATGAGGCCCTTGAATCGCTTGCGGATCTCCTGCATCGCTTCGAGGTCGATCACGTTGAGGTAGGGATTGGTGGGCGATTCCGAGAAGACGATCCGGGTCTTCTTCCGGAGCGCCTTCTTCATCTCGGCGTAGTCGCCCATCTTGACGACGGTGCTTTCGACGCCGAAGCGCGGCAGGTGGGAGCTGCAGAACTTGAGCGTTTGACCGTAGGCGTCGTCCGTGATGACGACGTGATCTCCTTTCGTGAGGAACGCCAGCATGGTGGCGGTCACGGCGCTCATACCGCAGTCGAGCAGCAGACAGTCCTCGGCACCCTCGAGCTCGGCGAGCTTCTTCTCGGCAGCGCGCTGGGTCGGATTGCCGTAGCGGCCGTACTCGTACCGGGCCAGCTTCTTGGACGTGTAGTTCCGGATCTCGGTGCTGTTCTTGAAGACGAACGTGGAGGTCTGGACGATGGGCGTGGTGATGGCGTCGGCGTACTTGAAGTGGTCCTCGCCTCCGTGCACAGAGGTCGTGAAGATGCTGGGCTGGGGAGCTTTTCGGGTCCGTTTCTGGGTCATGCTGGGCAGCCTCTTCTCCTGGTTCCCTCTCCGGCCTGCCGCGAAGGGCGCTGCGGCGTCGAGCGGCCCAAGCGGGCGGGATCCGCGGGTGTTCGGGATCCGAAACACCGGTTCGAAGGCGGGAGAATCGCAGCACGGAGCGGACGAGGCAACCGATGTCGCTCCGGCACCCCACTGGATACCGCTTTAACTTCTGATCGCAAAAGCCTGTCATTGCTGGCCTTTTCTGGATCTGTCACTCGCCGGATAGGCCCCCAGAGGGAGGCGGCGCGGGCTGGTTCGCCAGGGCGCGCGGTCTGTGGAAAGGTAGGGATGAGCCGGGGCGGCGAGGGCTCCTGCTGGATCTGGAAGCCGGCGAGACGGGGAGGTAGAGGACTGACATGAGTTCGCTCGGTCGGCTCTTCAGGCCGATTTCCATCGGCAACATGGAAGTGAAGAACCGCATCGTCATGGCGCCCATGGCCACCGACTACGCTGCCGCCGACGGAACGGTCTCGAAACGTTTGATCGACTACCTCGCGGCGCGAGCCGAGGGCGGCGTGGGACTGATCACGTCCGAGATGACCACCGTCGACGAGTTCTCGCCCTACGTTCCCAGAACGGTGGCGCTCTGGGACGACAAGTTCATCCCCGGGTTCGAAAAGCTCGCGGAGGCCATCCACGCTCACGGCGCCAGGGTCATCCCGCAGATCGCGCACCCCGGTCCGGAGTCGCTCTCTCCCTTCTTCCACCAGAAGCAACCGGTGGGGCCTTCCCCCGTCATGTGCTTCGTGACCAAACACGTCTGCCGGGAGCTCGAGACGGACGAGATCGAGACGATCATCGAGCAGTTCGGCGAGGCTGCGCGGCGCGCCCGGGAGGCCGGCTGCGACGGAATGGAACTCCACGCCGCGCACTCCTACATGCTGGTCGGTTCCTTCCTCTCGCCGCTCCGCAACAAACGCGCAGACGAGTACGGCGGCGATCTGGACGGAAGGCTCCGGATGCCGCTTCGCGTGATCGAGCGGATTCGCGAAAAGGCGGGGGCGGACTTCCCGATCGTCCTGCGCATCTCCGGCGACTACATCATCGAGGGGGGAATGGACATCCGGGACGCCCGGTACATCGCCCCGATCCTGCAGGAGGCGGGGATCGCCGCCTTCCACGTCTCCGCGGGGATGTACCCCGACTACTCGAGCCGCATCATGCCGCCCACGGGGACGCCGCTCTGCCCCAACGCGGGTCTGGCGCGGGCCATCAAGGAGGTGGTGGACGTGCCGGTGATGGTCGTCGGGCGGATCAACGAGCCCCGCGTGGCCGAAGACGTGCTCGCCCGCGGCGACGCCGACATGGTGGTGATGGGCCGCGCGTTGCTCGCCGATCCAGATTTCGCCAGCAAGGCGCGCGCGGGTCGCCTCGAGGACATCGTTCCGTGCATCGGATGCGGCATCGGCTGCGTGGCCGGGCGGCTCGAGGGCCGTGACATGACCTGTGTGATCAACCCCTGGAGTGGCAGGGAAGGGGAGACTGCGCTGGTTCCCGCCGAGAAGCCCAGGAAGGTGATGGTGATCGGCGCCGGGCCGGCCGGGATGGAGGCGGCCCGGGTCGCAGCCAGCCGCGGCCATCGGGTGACCCTCTTCGAGAAGGCCGGCAAGACCGGAGGCTTGTTCAATCTGGCCGCGGTTCCGCCCCACAAGCAGGAGCTGACCCGGGTGACCCGGTATCTGACCACGCAGCTGGCCAAGGCCGGGGTCGAGGTGCGCCTCCACACCGAGGTGACGGACGCGGTGGTTGCCGAGGAGAAGCCGGACGTGGCGATCGTCGCGACCGGAGGCAAGCCGGTCCTTCCGGAGATTCCGGGCATCGACGGTTCGCGGGTCACGACCTATCAGGAAGTGCTGGCGGGAAAGGTTCCGATCATGCCGGGGAAGGTCGTGATCGTCGGCGGTGGCATGGCCGGCTGTGAGACCGCGGAATTCATGTTCCAGCAGGGGGACTATCCCCTGGCCGGTCACACCTCGGTCACCATCATCGAGATGGCGGGCGACGTCGCCACCGACATGTCGCCCGAGGGCCGCATGGTGATGCTGGAACGGATTCGCCGCAAGGGGATCGAGGTCATGGTGCGGACCCGGGTGGTGGAGTTTCTCGGAGACGGCGTCGTGGTCGAGCGGGATGGCCGGGAGGAGACGATCCGCGGCGTCGAGCGCATCGTCCTCTGCATGGGGAGCCAGCCGGAGAACCAGCTGGCGGCCAGGATCGGGGACGAGGTCGCCGAGGTACACGTGATCGGCGACGCCAGGCAGGCGCGGCAGGCTCTTCGAGGCGATCAGCGAAGGCCGGGAGATCGCGGCCGCGATCTAGCCTCTCCTACATCTTCGAGATCACCGTGTCCGCGAAGCGCTTGACGGCGTCTGTCTTGAGCTCGAGCGCCGAGTCGAAGCCGTGCCCCTGGAAGAACCACGGCATCACGCAGGCCTCGGTCACGCCCAGCTCCTCGAGCCTCCGGTGCCCCTGCAGATCGTGCGTGTCGATCGCCACGGAGATGATCTCGAAGGGCTTGTGCTGTGTTCCGAATTCCTCGCGGTACCCGTGGATCTTCCGGGCGTATTCGCCGATCGCCTCCGCCGTGGTGTTGGGGGAGACGAAGCCATCGGCGATCCGCGCCGCGCGCTTCAGCACGGCGTCCACGGTGCCGCCGATGTAGATCGGCACGGGCTCCGTCGGCACCGGGCTCATCTGCAGGGCGGGGAAGTCGTAGTACTTGCCGTGGTGTTCGAACATCTCGCCGGTGAGGGCCTTGCGGATGATCGCGATCATCTCTGCGCAGCGGGGTCCGCGGTTGGACCACTCCTGGCCGCAGACCTCGAAGTCCTCGGGCCAGGGGCTGAGCCCCACCCCGAGCGCCACGCGGCCCTCGGCCAGGACGGCGGCGGTGCTGACGGTCTTGGCCACCAGCAGCGGATTGCGAACGGGAAGCTTCAGCACGTTGGTCCAGAGGCGGATGCGCTCGGTCCGCATGGCCATGGCCGGAATGAGCGCCCACGGATCCATGAAGGGTGTCTCGCCGACCCAGTAGCGCGCGCCATCGTCCGAATACGGGTAGTCGACCGAGATCTTCTCGAAGTAGAAGAGCCCATCGCAGACGTTGACCGAGTCCCAGCCGTTCGCTTCGGCGCACTCCGCCAGCGGGATGTACTGGTCGGGGGGCAGGAACATCAAGCCCAGGGAGAACTTCATGGCAGCTTCCTCCGGCAGCGGGACCGCTCGCGACGGCTGCTCCACCGAGAGCCGTGTCGGGGGAGGATAGCCGAGGTATGCTCCCGGCGTGAACCGGATCGATGCCGACTTCGAGAGTGCCGGAACCCGCTGTGCGGCCTGGCTGTTCCTTCCCGAATCAGGAGCCGAGGCGGAACGCCCGCCCATCGTGGTGATGGCGCACGGCTTCGGGGCACAGCGCGAGATGCGCCTGCCGGAGTTCGCGGAGCGCTTCGCCTCTCGCGGACTTGCGGCGCTGGTCTTCGACTACCGCTGCTTCGGGGACAGTGACGGCGAGCCGCGGAACCTGATCGATCCGCGCCGCCACCTGCAGGACTGGCAGGCGGCGGTCGAGCACGCGCGTGCGTTGCCCCAGCTGGACGGCGGGCGCCTCGCGCTGTGGGGGACGTCCTTCAGCGGAGGGCACGTGCTGGCCACCGGATCGAGGCTCTCGGGGATCTCCGCCATCGTCTCCCAGGTTCCCTTCGTAGGCATCGATCGGAACGGCGCAACCATGCCCCTGCCGCAGCTGGCTCGGGCCCTCACTTCCGCGATCCGGGACCTGACGCGTGCCGCGCTCGGAGCACCGCCCTACTACGTTCCCATCGCCGGTCCGCCCGAGGAGTTCGCATTTCTGAACACGCCCGACGCGATGGACTACCTGCAGGATCTGGTGCCGCCCGATAGCAGCTGGCAGAACAGGGCCCCGGCTCGCGTGCTGTTCCAGATGTTCCGGTATCGACCCCTGCGGGACGCCGCGAAGATCGAGGCGCCGGTCCTGATGGTCGCCGCCGAGGACGACAGCCTGATCCCCATCGCAGCCGTCGAAGCGGCTTCCAGGAAGATCCCCGACTGCCGGCTCGTTACCCTCCCGGCGACGACCCACTTCGCCCCTTACCTCGGCGAGGTCTTCGAGCGTGTGGTCGAGCGCGAGGCCGACTTCCTCTGCGAGCACCTGCTGGGGTGAACGGGGCGCAGTCCGTCAGCGGGCCATCTGGCAGTCGAGGATTCCGTCGTCCATCACGGAGCCCACCAGGAGACGGTCTCCGTGGACGGCGGCAACGCTCGACCCGGAGAGATCCTCTCCCAGGCTCAGGAGGACCTCCTCCACGCGCGGGGAGTCGGAGCCGGGGGCGCGCACCCGAATCACCTGCGTGGGCGCTGCGCGGCTCTCGTCGGCGGTGTGCTGCACGAAGCTGAGGAGCTTCGGGTGCGCCCCGATCCAGAGGTCGCCCTCTTCGTCGAGCTCGATGTTGTCGAGGCCGGTCCCGGTTTCGATCGTCGCCCGCTTCTCGAGGCTCCCGGACTCCGGATCGACCTGGAAGACGAACACCGTCCCCCCGGTGGTCGAGGCGACGAAGAGGGTCTCGCCGTCGGCGCTCACGTTGACGCCGTTCGGGTAGCGGAACCCCGACGCCGCTTCGACGAAGCGCTCGCCGTCGTAGTAGACGACGGTGGCGATGGAGCGCCGGAGGTAGTCCTCCAGCGTTCGGGCGAATCCGGGCGGGTTCGCGTGGTCGTTGGTCGCGTAGAGCCGGTCGCGGCCCACGGCCACGACGTCGTTGGGCGACACCAGCAGGGGATCGGAGAGGCTCTCGCGGTGCGACAGCTTGCCGCCGACGAGGTCGTAGACTTCGATGGTATGGCGTCCTCCAGCGTGGTTGACCACGTAGAGGACGTCCCGGCCGGCGTCGCCGACGTGGAGACTCAGCCCGTGGGGGAGGAAGTCCTCGTCGGCGTCCGGGGTCAGGTTGCGAAGCTCCGGCGCCGGAGACCGCAGGTCGTACGCGTAGAGCCCGCCACGGGCGGGCCCGCCGGCCATGGCCGAGCGGCGGTCGGCCGAAGTGATGTAGGCGACCCCGGTCCGGGGGTGGACGGTGATGTCCTCGGCGCCCGGAATACCCGGCACCGGCGTACAGCTGCCTTCGAAGTGTGGTTCGAGGGTCTTGAACTGGCCGGCCGCGTAGAGGAGCTGGACGATGAAGAGAGCCGCGAGCAGCACGATCGCGGCGAGCGCGAAGAGCGCGATCCTCGAGCCCCGGATTGACCTCGGCATTTCACACCTCCGTCATTCGATTCTGACGCCCTGCTTCACCAGGGCCTTCTGGACTCCGGAGACGTCGACCTCCCTGCACGTCACCCCGTCCTTGAGCGAGAGCGCAGCGGCGACCCCGGTCCCCTGGCCAGTAACGGTACAACACATCATCTGGCGCGTGGCGGCGTGGGAGACCCTGTCTCCGGCCACACAGCGGCCGGCCACCAGCAGGTTCTCGACCTTCTGGGGGAGCGTGACGCGATAGGGAACCTGGAAGTACCTGCCCGTCGAAGGCATGATCGCGATGTGGGTGCCGTCGAGGAACTCCGGGTTGATTCCGATCGAGTCCTCGAAGCGTGCCTGATTCAAGACGTCGTTCTCGCTCAGGTCGTACTCGCCGACGATCTTCCTCGACTCCCTCGTGCCGAGGGATGCCCCGATGGTTCGAAGTCGCGCCTTCTCGAAGCCGGGGGTGTACTTCTTCAGCGCCTCCACGGCCCAGATCACCTGCTGCCGGCCATCGATCTCCGCCCTGGTGAGGTCCCGCACGTCGGTCGGGTCGAAGCCGCTCATGTGGATCGCGTTCAGGCTCGGGATCTCACCCGCATCCGTGAAGTTGCCCCAGTAGCTCTCGATGCGGACGTCCTTGGGGATCTCGCCGGCCTCCTTCGCCTTGTCGAAAGGCTCGACCAGGTAGGTGCTGAACTCGTCCTCTTCCTTCTTGCCGGACTGATCGCCCCAGTCGGCGATCGAGCTCGGATTCTTCAGTGTGTAGTCGAGGAACCGCTGGATATCGACTCCACTGCAGCCGAAGTTGACGCTGACTCCCTCGAGCTCGTGCTTGGGGGCCTTGTGGTAGGGAGCGCCCGCGCGGTGGGCGAGATCCGCGTCCCCGGTGGCGTCGATGACTCTCTTGGCAAGGATCGCCTGTCGGCCCGACTTGCTCTCCGTGATGATTCCCCGGATGGCGTCGCCCTCCAGGATCACATCCACCGTCTGGCAGTGGAGCAGGGGAACGATGCCGGCCTCCTGGACCATCTGGTCCGCGAGGTACTTGAAGACCTCGGTGTCGAGCACCTGGTAGTAGAAGACCTGGAGACTGGCACCCATCTCCTTCGCCCGCTGCTCGAACTCCACGCCGATTCCGCCCGCGTCGACGACCTTGTCGGTGCTGCGGTACCAGGCGACGGTTCCGATCATCGCCTGCGTGATCACCCCACCAAAGCAGCCGTGGCGTTCCACCAGCATGGTGTCGACGCCTTCTCTCGCTGCCGCCAGTGCTGCGGAGAGGCCGCCGGGGCCGCCTCCCACCACCAGCACGTCCGTTTCCGCCATGACGGGGACGCTCCTCGCCGCTTCCTCGATCCGCTTCATCGCTCGGCCTCCATCTCTTCTCTCGTTCCGGCTGTCCGTGCGCCGCTTCCCCCCTTCGCCGCGACTGGGCTAGGCGGGCTCGATCAGCGTCTTCCAGCGTCCTCCGCGAAAGCGCAGCGTCAGCATCGTCGTCTTGACGATGTAGTCCGCGATCAGGGCGTAGAAGATCCACTCCACCGAGAAGTCCAGCCAGGCGAAGATCCCCGCCAGGACGCAGCGCACCAGGACCAGCCCCGCGAGCACCACGAGCAGTGGGAATCGCGTGTCGCCCGCACCCCGCAGAGAGCCCGTCAACGCGAACTCGATCGCCATCAGGGGCTGCAAGCCCCCGAGCACGTAGATGAAGACGACGGTCAGCCGCACCACCTCGGGATCGTCGATCATCCAGCGGGAGAGCGGCCAGGCGCCGGCGACGATCGCGAAGCCGAACACCACCATCGAGATGACGGAGAGCCGTGCGGCACGCCAGCCGCTGCGCGTTGCGCCGTCGGGATCCCCCGCACCGAGGTGCTGTCCCACCAGGGTGGAGGCCGCGATGGAGAAGCCCCATCCGATCAGGAACGAGAAGGATAGGATGCTGACGCCGATTCCGTAGGCCGCGTAGGGAGCGGTGCCGTACAGGGAGACGATCCAGAGGAAGATGACGAAGCCACCCTGCCACACCACCTGCTCCATGCCCGCCGGGTATCCGATGTTCACCAGCTGAAGCACGCGTTTGCGCTCCAGGCAGCGGGGGGGGCCGATCCCCAGGATGAGATACCCCCGGAGCCAGAGGTAGACGATGGCGAGCGAGCCGATCGCGAAGGAGGCGCCGCCGGCGATCGCAGCGCCCGTCACCCCGAGCTCCGGAAAGCCCATCCGGCCGTACACCAATGCGTAGAGCAGGATGATGTTGGAGATGTTGGTGAGCGCGCCGATCCAGAGCGGCGTGCGCGCGTCTCCGGCAGCGCGCAGGGCCACGCTCAGCACGAACTGGACGGCGAACGCCGCGTTGAACACGCTGATCCAGCGAATGTAGGTCGCGGCGAGCAGCAGCGTCTCCTCTTCCAGGCGGAAGAAGCGCGCCATGGGATCGGCAAACGCGATCGCGGGAAGCGTGATCAGCAGGGAGATGGTGAGACAGACCCAGATCGAGGCGCGGTTGACCCGTTCCGCCTCCTGCCGGTCCCCGGCGCCCCACGCCCGGGCCACCAGAGCCGTGGTGCCCGCCGTGACGGCCATCAGCAGCGCCTGGAGAATGAAGAAGACCCGGTTCCCGGTGGTCACGGCCGCGACGGCGCCCGCGCCGAGAGAGCCGACCATCTTGATTCCGACCAGGCCGACCAGGGAGTGCAGGAGGTTGTTCAGTATGGCTGGCCAGGCGAGCTCCCAGATCCCGAGCCTGGGCACGGCGATCGGCCCCGGGCCCGTGGTTCTGGCCTGGGGAGCCTCCCCCGTGTAGGCGGGGGCCGTGTGGGCTTTCGAGGGTCTTGCCGCCATCTCCGTGCCCACTATACAGACCGGGCGGGGGATGGGGTGCACTGGCCGGGGTCCGGGCAGCGGAGCCGTGGGCCTTGCGAACTCGAGCGGCAGGTGTCGGTGGGGGGGCTAGCGCGGGGGCGCTATTCCGGCCCAAACAGCTTCGCGAACTCGGCGTACCCCTCCTTCTCCAGATCCGTCACCGGGACGAAGCGAAGCGAGGCAGAGTTGATGCAGTAGCGGAGTCCGGTCGGGGCCGGGCCGTCCGGAAACACGTGGCCGAGGTGCGAGTCCGCGCCCTTGCTGCGGACTTCCGTCCTCACCGTGAAGAGGCCTCTGTCCGCGCGTTCGAGGATGTTGTCGGAGACCAGCGGTCGGGTGAAGCTCGGCCAGCCGGTGCCGGAGTCGAACTTGTCCAGGGAGCTGAAGAGGGGCTCGCCGGAGACCACGTCCACGTAGATCCCGGGGCGCTTGTCGTCCCAGTACTCGTTGCGAAACGGCGGCTCGGTCGCGTCCTCCTGGGTGACGCGGTACTGGAGCGGGGTGAGCCGGCTCCGCAGGTCGCTCGGGTCGGCCTTCTGGCTTCGGTCCTTGCCCCACACCGAGTCCAGGAACTCGTCCCTGCCGGACCGACTCCGGTAGTAGCGATACCGGATCGGGTTCTTCTTGTAGTAGTCCTGGTGGTGCTCCTCCGCCTCGTAGAAGCGGCCGGCGGGAGTCACCGGCGTCACGATGGGCTGGTCGAAGACCTTCTTCTTCTCCAGATCCGCCTTCGACCGTTCGGCCAGGCGCCTCTGCTCGTCGTCGAGGGGGAAGATGGCCGTCGTGTAGGATGCGCCCCGGTCCACGAACTGGCCGTCCGGATCCGTCGGGTCGATCTGCCTCCAGAAGACGTCGAGGAGGTTCTGGTAGGAGATCTTCGAAGGGTCGTAGGCCACCTCGACGGCCTCGACGTGGCCAGCCGCTGCCGTAGTCCTGGTAGGTCGGATTCTCGCTGCTTCCGCCCGTGTAGCCCGAGGTGACGGAGACGACGCCCTCGAGCTCCTCGAAGGGCTTCTCCATGCACCAGAAGCACCCGCCCGCGAAGATCGCCCGCTGGGTCTCCTCTTCCTCCTCGCTGCCCGCCGGCGCGCAGGCCAGAAACAGGGCAGGAATCAGTGACAAGGCAGAGTGAAAGCTTTTGGATCGCATTCCTTCATCCGTCGGGCCGAGATGGCACCCAACCCGAGTATACGTCCGGACCAGGATGCGGTTACGCCGCGCCGCAATAGCCGGATGGGAGCGCGGCGGCTTCCGGCGCCGGGTGGACTACTTGCCCTTGCGAGTGGTCTTCTTCCGCCCGGGCTTCTTCGCCCCCTTCGTGGCGGCCTTGCGCGGCTTTTTGGCGGTCTTTCGCGGCTTCTTGGGAGCAGGAGCGCGCTCTTCCGGCTCCTCCGTGCCGTCCCCGGCCCCGCGAGCGAAGTAGGCCACGTAGCGCCCCTCGCCGTGCTCGGTCACGACCGCGTCGCCCAGGCGGCGATGGATTCGCAGCGTCGCCACGTTGTTGGGCTCGAAGGATCCCGTGAAGCCGATGATCCCGTTGCGTTCGGCGTACTCTCGCATGCGCTTCTGGAGGTGATGACCGATTCCGAGATGGCGCGAGTCCTCGTGCACGATCAGGGCGGTCTCTGCGAGACCCGTCTTCTCGTTCAGCGAGTAGCGCCCGATTCCGACGATCCGCTCGCTCTTCCCGACCTCGTCGAACACGGCGAGCGCGAACTGCTTCCGGTAGTCGAGGGCGCAGAGCCGCAGGGCCTCGTCGTGAGAGAGCGACTTCTTCAGGTAGCGGTAGCGCTGGTAGATCGTCTCCGTGGTGTGTGAGTAGAAGAAGTCCATCAGCAGATCCGCGTCGGCCGAGCGCAGCGGCCGGATCGCGAACGACCGTCCCTTCGCCTTGTAGCGCTCCTCCATGTCGGCCGGGTAGCGCTGCGCCTCGCTCGGAAGCTCCCAGGAGACCGGTACGTAGCGCCGCCCCACGGCGGCATCCCGCAGCTCAGCACGGAAATCGGGATGGGCGATCTCGATCAGGGCCATGGCGCGCTGCCGGATCGTCTTCCCGTGGAGGTAGGCAACCCCGAACTCCGTGACGACGTAGTGCACGTCGCCGCGGCTGGTCACCACGCCGGCGCCGGCGTCGAGTTCGGGAACGATGCGGGAGACGGTTCCATCCTTGGCGGTCGAAGGGAGGGCGATGATCGGCTTGCCGCCCGGGCTCATGGCCGCGCCGCGGATGAAATCCGTCTGCCCGCCGATCCCCGAGTAGAAGCGGGTGCCGATGGAGTCGGCGGAGACCTGCCCGGTGATGTCGACCTGAAGCGCCGAGTTGACGCTCACCATCTTGTGATTGCGCGCGATGTTCAACGGTGAGTTCACGAACTCGGTGGGTCTGAAGTCGAAGAAGGGGTTGTCGTTCAGGTAGTCGTAGAGCTGCTTCGACCCCATCGCGAAGCTGGCCACAGCCTTGCCCGGAAGCAGCGTCTTCTTGTCGTTGGTGATGGCGCCGTTCTCGCAGAGGTCGATCACGCCGTCGCTGAACATCTCGGTGTGGAGGCCGAGATCGACGCGCTGACCAAGCAGGCTCAAGACCGCATTGGGAATGCGGCCGATTCCCAGCTGCAGCGTGGAGCCATCCTCGATCAATGACGCCACGTGCCGCGCGATCGCCAGCGAGGTCTCGTCGCTCGAGACCAGGGGGAGCTCGGTGAGCGGCTCGTCGTGCTCGACGATCCTGTCGAGCTTCGAGACGTGGACGAAGGTATCTCCATGAACACGCGGCATGTGGCGATTGACCTGTGCGACGATGACCTTGGCCGTCTCGATGCCGGACATCACGATATCGGGGGAGATCCCCAGGCTGCAGTAGCCGAACTCGTCGGGAGGGCCGAGCATGACGAGCACCACGTCCAGGCGGAGCTGGTTCGAGAAGAAGAGATTCGGGATCTCGCTCAGGAAGACCGGGGTGTAGTCCGCGCGCCCCTCCTGGATCGCCTCGCGTACGTTGGAGCCGATGAAGAAGGCGTTGTGACGGAAGGATCCCTCGTAGACCGGGTCCACGTAGGGGGCGATTCCGAAGGTGAGGAGGTGGAACAGTTCGACGTCGGCCACCCGGGGTGCGCGCCTGACGAGGGCTCTCAGGAGCTCCTGCGGAGCGGCACAACCCGAACCCACCAGGACGTTCTGACCCGATCGGATCACCTCGAGCGCCTGATCGGCGGTCGCCAGACGGCTCTGGTACAGCGGCCTCCAATGCCGTCGCATCATCTGGCCTGCTGCGTTTCCGCCAGCTCCGGATAGCGCCCGTAGTCGCGCGCCGCCTCCACCATGGCCAGGTAGTTCTCCGGCTTGCAGCCCGGGTGGATCGAGTTCGAGGAGGAGATGATGTAGCCACCCCCGGGCGCGGCCTGGGCGATCGTCTCCTTGACGCTCTCCCGCACCTCGTCGGGGCTCCCGAGCACGAGGAGAAAGGCGCAGTCGATGTTGCCGAGCAGGCAGGTCCGCTTGCCGTACTGCGCCTTCATCTCGCCGATGTCCATGCACTGCGGCTGGATCGGGTGGATGCCGTCGAAGCCCGCGTCGAGCAGCGCCGGCACCAGGCGATTCAGATTGCCGTCGGAGTGCTTGATGATGAGGCCGCCGTTCTGGTGGACCCGATCGCAGATCTCCTTGTGGTAGGGCCCGATGAACTCGTCGTAGTGCGCCGGGCTCATCAGCGGGCCGGGGTTGTGGGCGAGGTCCCCTTCACAGGCGATGAAGTCGGCGCCTCTCTCGAAGGCCCGATCGATCATCTCGAAGCACTGGTCGGTGACCAGACGGGCCAGACCGTGGACCAGCTCGGGATCGAGGACGTAGTCCATCAGGAGCTTCTCCATCGAGCCGCGCAGGGTCCAGGAGAGCTTGAAGGTGGCCGGCATGTGATAGGCGACCGCCTTCTCCGGGAAGGTGGCGCGAAGCACGTCGAGCATCAGGAAGTCGGTGTCCGCCGGCGGGCGAAGGCGAAAGCCCTTCAGGTCCGACCGCTCCTGGATCGGGCCGTCGACGGGGTAGGGCTCGCCGAAATCGCTCAGGTGATAGACGACGCCGATCGCGTCCCGAATGTGCTGCTGGTCCACGCGCTCGCGAGGGGCGAGGGAGACGGCGGTCACGCCGTCGAGGTCGAGCTCGCGTACGAAGGCGATCAGCGCCCCCAGGACCTGTGCGCGCTCCTTGTCGCTCATGTCCATCATCAGCTTGGGTTCGGGGAGATCGCCGGGCTCGACGAAGTGGCTGGCGATGCCGATGATCGACGACTCGTTGTAGGCCATCTCCCAGATCGGGACGACATCGGGCTGGCGGAGCTGCAGCGCCGCGTGGACCCGTTCTTTTCCATTCATGACCGATCCCTCCTGGTCCGCTTTCGGTTTTGGCTCTACCCGTTTCTCCGCTCGGGGGAGGGCGGGAGCCCCAGCAGGGCCACGGCGTTCTCGCCCAGGATCTTGCTGCGAAAGCTCGCTGGGATGTCGACGCGATCCAGGGCGTCCCGGGTCTCCTGGAAGCCGAGCAGGGGATAGTCGGTCGCGAACAGGACCTTGTGCTCGACGTCGGACTTCGAGTACGCGTCCCAGGGCAGGTGGTCGTAGAGGCTCGGGTAGGCGGAGACGTCGAGGTACACGTTGGGCCGCCTCGCGACCAGCGACCATGCCTCCCAGGGCCAGGGGAAGCCGCAGTGTCCCAGCACGATCTTGAGATCCGGGTACTTGAGCGTGACGGGCTCGACGAGCATGGGGTGTCCCAGACGCGCATCCGAGTCGGGATGCGACTTCTGGTGTGCGGTGTGGGTCCAGACCAGGATGCCCAGCTCGAGTGCCGTTTCCCACAGGCGATCGTGCCGTGGGTCGGAGAAGTCGAAGTGCTGAACTGGAGGCACCAGCTTGAGCCCGCGGCACCCCAGGTCCTCGACCGCGTGGACCAGTCGGTCCACCGCCAGCCTGCCCATCGAAGGGTCGACGCTGGCGAACGGGATGAGGCGGTCGGGGTGCTGTGACGCCATCTTCGCCACGTCCTCGTTGGTCACCAGCTCCACGCCGTATTGCGTGGAGAGGTCCATGGCGACGATGCAGGCCTTGTCGATCCCGGCCTCGTCCATGTCGTGGATGATGTCCGCGAGGGTCCGGCTGTGGAAGTAGGCCTTGCCCATCGCGGTGTAGTCCTCGAGGGACTTCCCGTCCGGGCTGGCGCCGAAGAACATCCTCTGCACCGCTTCGCCCAGGCTGGGCGTGACGGTGGCTTCCTTGCAGAACGGGTGGATGTGCAGATCGACGATCATGAATCTCTCCCGATCAAACGATAGGCGGCTCGGGTGCGCTTTCCAAGCGTCGAGCACCCGCTCGGAGCCTGCCCGCTCGACAGCTGGAAGACCGGGCCTCCCTTTTCTGCACGCCGTCTCAGCTTGACGGCCTCCATTATATCTAGCTATAAACAACGGCTGTGGAAATCCGGGTCAAGCTCAACATCGTCGACGACGGAGGTGAACCCTTCATGGGGCCGGGGGTCCTCTACGTCCTCGAGCGGATCCGCAAGTACAAATCCATCAATCGGGCCGCCGAGCAGATGAGTCTCTCCTACGTGAAGGCCCTCCACATGCTGAACCGGCTGGAGGCCGATCTGGAGCACCGGATCCTGATCCGCAAGCGCGGAGGCAACCAGCGGGGCGGGAGCGAGTTGACTGCCTACGGAGAGAAGTTCGTCGCCGAGTACAGCCGTCTCCAGGAGAGAGTGCAGAAGCACGTCGAGGAGGAGTTTCGTGTCTTCCAGAAGAGGATGGCGAAGGTGGAGGCGAATGAGTCTTGATCGGTGGATGCTCGTCGCTCTCGCCACCCTGTCGTTCTCGCTGGGCTGCGGCGGACCCGAGGAAGGTGCTCCTGGTTCGCTGACGCTGTTCTGTGGATCGGCGAGCAAGCCGGCCATGGAAGAGATCACCTCCCGCTTCGAGCGCGAGACCGGCGTTGCGGTGAATACGGTCTTCGGCGGCTCCGGCACGCTGCTCTCGCAGATCGAGCTGTCCCAGCGGGGCGAGATCTATCTTCCGGGCTCTCCGGACTACATCGTCATCGCCCGGCGGAAGAAGCTTCTCGTCGAAGACAGCGAGCGAATCGTGGCCTACCTGGTTCCGGCCATCGTCACGCCCGCGGGCAACCCGGCGGACATCCGTTCCCTGGCGGACCTGGCCAGGCCCGGAGCGCGGGTGGGGATCGGGAATCCCGAGACGGTCTGCCTCGGTCTCTACTCGGTGGAGCTTCTCGAGAAGAACGGCCTTCTCGACCAGGTGATGAGAAACGTGGTCACCTACGGAGGCAGCTGCTCCAAGACGGCGAACCTCGCTGCAATGAGCCAGCTGGACGCCATCCTCGGCTGGAGGGTGTTCCACTTCTGGAATCCCGAGCGCATGAGCTACGTCGCGATCGCTCCCCAGCAGATCCCGCGGATCTCCTACATCCCGATCTCCATTCCCGTCCACACCAGGGATCTCGAGCTCTCGCGGTCGTTCGTCGAGTTCGTGCTCTCCCCGGTGGGCCGGTCCGTCTACGAGCGTTTCGGCTACATCACCGACCTGGAGGCGGCCAGGGCGCTGGCTCCCGATGCCAGCGTGGGCGGCGAGTACACCCTGCCAGAGGGGTACTTCGATCTGTTGGGAAGCTCCCCGGAGCGGTGATGAACCGCGCCTTCCACATCTTGATCGGCGGGGTCTCCGCTCTCCTGATTGCGCTGTTTCTCGTCCTTCTCGTCAGCATGCTGCTGGAGCTCTGGCAGCAGACGGCGCTGAAGCCGCCTCGAGTTCCCGAGATCCTCTTCGCCGCGCGGCTCTCTCTCGTCACCGCGACCTTCGCATCGATCATCGCCCTGGCGGTCTCGGTCCCCGTCGCCTACGCGTTTTCGAGGTATTCCTTCCCGGGGAAGGACGTCTTCGATACACTGCTCGATCTTCCGATCGTCCTCTCTCCCATCGCCATCGGCGCGATGCTGCTGATCTTCTTCAACACGGCGCTCGGAAGTCGGATCGAGCACTGGTTCGGGCCCTTCGTGTTCGAGGTGAGAGGCATCGTTCTCGCCCAGTTCGTGGTGATCGTCGGCCTCTCCCTGCGCCTGCTCAAGGAGACCTTCCAGGCCATCGACGTCGAGTACGAGAACCTCGCCCGGAGCCTGGGCTACAACCAGATGCAGGTGTTCACGAGGGTGGTGTTGCCGATGGCCCGCCGCGGTCTGCTCGCGGCCTTTCTGCTGATCTGGGGGAGGGCGATCGGGGAGTTCGGGGCCACGGTGACGCTGGCGGGCGCCACCACCATGAAGACCGAGACGATTCCCGTCGCGATCTTCCTCAACTTCGAGTCGGTCGACATCTCGAGCGCCATCGTCTTCATCACCATCCTGATCAGCATGTCGTTCGCGATCCTGTTCTTCGTACGCAAGACAGAGGCCTATGTCCGGTAGCGGGTCGTTTCTCGGCGTCGATTCACTCGGCGTGAAGCTGGGGGGGTTCCGTCTCCGGAACGTGACGCTCTCCTGCGCGAGGGGTGAGTACCACGTGCTGCTGGGCCCGACCGGGAGTGGGAAATCGACCCTGCTCAAGTGCGTTCTCGGCTTCCACGGACTGGAAGCTGGGCGAATCCATCTGGATGGCCGTGACATCACGGAGGCGCTCCCCGAGCATCGGCAGATGGGCTATGTCCCGCAGGACTACGCGCTGTTTCCCCATCTGAACGTCGAGGAGAACCTTCGCTTCGGACTCCGGCCGAGGAAGATTCCGCCCGGGGAGGCCGGTTCGCTGGTGGACAGGCTGTGCAGCGTCCTGAAGATCGAGCGGCTGCGGCGCCGGGAGGTTCGTCATCTATCGGGAGGGGAGAGGCAGAAGGTCGCGATCGGCCGCGCGCTGTGCACGCAGCCGAAGATGCTGCTGCTCGACGAGCCGTTCTCCTCGATCGACGAGGGCGCGAAGCGCGGTCTCTGGCTGGAGCTCCGGCAGATCGTCCGGGAGGTGGGGATCACCACCCTCCACGTGACGCACAACCTCGAAGAGGCCTACTCCCTGGGCGAGCGCCAGTCGCTGATGATCGACGGCAAGCTGGTGCAGAGCGGAGCCACCCGGGAGGTGTTCGAGCGGCCGGCCAACGAGAGCGCCGCCCGATACTTCAGCTACACGAACATCTTCGAAGGGGTCGCGAAGAAGGCGTCCCCGGGAACGGAGATCGACCTGGGCCACTTCGCTGTGAATGTGGCCGAGGAGATCACGGCGGGCCGGAGGGTCAAGCTCTGCATCCGGCAGCAGGATATCCGGATCCTCAAGGAGGACGAACCGATCAGGGATTCGCTGAAGCGGAACATCCTGGCCGGCGAGATCCGGAATCTGATACACCTGCGCGAAGAATGTGTGATCTGGTTCAAGGTCGAAGGGAGTCCGAGGGACTACGACCTCGAGGCGAGGTTTCCGGTGCACATGGAGGGGAGGCACGGTCTTCGGGAGGGAAGGAAGCTCCGGATCGCCCTCTGGGAGCCCATGATCACCGTGTTCAGGGAGTGAGCGGATGCGGGAGCGGAGCTGAGCGGGCAGGGCGAGGAGATGATGCACGGTTGCCGTGAGGGGAGCAGGCGGACGCGTTCGAGGGAGACCCGGAGGCGTCCGGAAACGGCCGGGCCTTCACGTTGCCGGGTGGGCGGCACTGCTGGCGGGCTTCGGCCTGACGCTGGCGGGCCCGGCGAGTGGGGCCGGTGCCGTGGCCCGACCCGCGGAGACGGCAGATGCGGTGTTGGTGGAAGAGAACCAGTCGTGGAATCGCTACCTGAAGAGCGCGCTGCGGCTTCCCGCCTGGCTCGACCTGGCGATCGACCAGCGCACGCGCTTCGAGTACCTGGAGGGTCCGTTCCGGCCCGGGGGAGCCCGGGACGCAGTCCCACTTCGTGCAGCGCACGCGGCTTCGCCTCGGCGTCGACGGGCCGGGTCCGCTCCGCTTCCTGGCCGAGCTCCAGGACTCGCGCGTCTCACGGTGACGAGCCGCGCGACTTCACCGTGCTTTCGATCGACACGCTCGACGTTCTTCAGCTCATGGTCTCGGCGACGACGCGCGACCTGCTGGGGACCGGGCTGCGGGGGGATCTGCACGTCGGACGCCTGACCATGGACGTGGGTTCGCGACGCCTGGTCGCTCGCAACCGCTTCAAGAACATCACGAACAGCTTCGACGGCGTCCACCTACAGGTCGGCGACGGCGAGGCCTGGCGGGTTCGCGCATTTCTCACCCGGCCGGTGGATCTGGAGGAGGGATACTTCGACAACGACAGCTCGGCCAAGCGGCGATTCTGGGGCGTGGCCTACGAGGATCAGCGGTTCGAGTGGCTGAGGCTGGACGCGTACTACTTCGGGCTGCGAGCTCGGCGGATCGACCGCGAGCTTCACACCCTGGGAATGCGCGCGTGGCGTCCGGCGCAGGCGAGGCAGCTCGACTACGAGCTGGAGCTGATCGGGCAGTTCGGTGATGTGCTCGGCCGGGGTCACAGCGCCTTCGCCGGTCACGCGGAGCTCGGTTACACGCTCGATCTTCCCTGGTCTCCCAGGTTCGCCGCGCTGTTCGACTACGCCTCGGGCACCGCCGATCCGGAGGGCGAGGAGAGCCACACCTTCCTCTTCCTGTTCGGCGCGAGGCGCTTCGATCTGGTCGCGACCGGAATCTTCGGACCGTTCCGGCGCTCCAACATCCTCTCGCCGGGCGTGCGCCTGGTCGCAAATCCCCACCCCAAGATCCAGGCCAAGCTCAAGGTCCGCTACTGGGCGCTGGCCCAGGCGCGCGACCGGTTCATCGGCACCGGCCTCCAGGACCCGACGGGCGCCGCGGGTCGGAACCTGGGCACGGACGTGGAGATCAGCGTCCGCTGGAAGCCGACGCCCTGGCTCGGGATCGAGGCCGGCTACGACCACTGGTTCAAGGGCACCTACCTGGACCGCGTCCCGGACACCTCCTCCAGCCGCGACTCGGACTACGTCTACCTGTCGACGCGATTCCAGTTCTAGCTTCGCGAGCGAGGTCGCTGCCCGAGCTGTAGCTGCGGGAGCGTCGGACACTGGTATTACGAAAGAAATTTCAGTATTATCGACCGGCCGATGAATGGTCTCATCGCTTGGCTCGTGATCGCAGTGGCGAGCGGGGCCTCCGCGCACGACCTCTGGCTGGAACGGGAAGACGGAGGCCTGGGCCTCTACTACGGCCACAAGTACTCCGACCACGGAGGGGCGACCTTCGTCGAGTACCAGGCCGAGTGGGTGCGCGAGGCCGTCTGCTTCGATGCCAGCGGGGCCAGGATTCCCTTCGAGTCCGAGGAGGGCCACCCGTACCGGATGCGGGGGAAATGTGCCGCCGCCCACGTTGCCCTTTCCAGCGGCTATTGGACCAAGACTCCCTACGGCACCGAGAACATGCCGAAGGACGAGGCCCGGATGCCGATCGAGAGCTGGCTCTCCCACGACAGCGTCAAGCGGGTCGACCGTTGGACGGATGCTCTTGGGGAGCCACTGGCAGATGGACTCGAGCTGACTCCGCTCGAGAATCCACTCGAGCAGCGCAAGGGCGAGAAGCTTCGTCTTCGTGTCACCTTCGACGGCAAGCCTGCGCAGGATGCCGTCGTCGCCTACGAGGGGAGGCCGAGAGGGCAGCCGGACCCGGATGGCGAGATCAACATCCGCTTGAGGCATGGGGGCTTCCAGGTGATTCAGGCCACGCTGACCCGGCCCATCGTCTCGGAGAAGGCCGACGAGGTGATCCACTCCACCAACCTCAACTTCGAGATCCCCGAGGAATGATGGGGTTCCGCTGCGTCGCCGCCCTGGCGCTGTGCGCGTGGCTTCCCGGTCAGGCCCTGGCCCACGATCTGCAGCACCGGATCGACGAGGGCGCTGCGGTCTCCGTCAGGTTCTTCTTCGCCGATGGGAAGGACTTCTCGTTCGAGAGCTACGAGGTCTACCGGGCCGGCGAAGAGGTTCCCTTCCAGGTGGGGCGAACCGACCAGAAGGGGCGCATCGTATTCCTTCCCGATCGGGCGGGGACCTGGCGCATCAAGGCCTTCTCCGAGGACGGCCACGGCGCGGATCTCTCCTTCAGCACTGGAGCGGCGGACGAGAGCGGAGACGCGGGGCGCCCCTTTCTCGAGCGCCACCTGCGCATCCTCGTCGGCGTCTCGGTGATCTTCGGGCTTTTCGGTTTGATGAGTCTCTTGATGGGAAGAGGAGGGAGAAGATGAGTAGATGGCCGATTCATCTCTGTGCGCTGCTATTGCTGCTGACACCGTCCACCGCGCTGGCCCATCACGGGGTCGCGACCTTGGGAGCCGGCGGACTGGAGGGGCCCGGTGCACCCCTGGAGACGTCGACCTCGATGACGCTCCCGCGCGGCAGCGTCCTGGCCTACTTCAAGTTCGACCACGCCAGATGGGAGCGCTTCACCTCAGCTCGGGACGAGGAAAGCCTCTACAGCACCTTCTGGCTCTTCGGGGTCGGCTACGGGATCCGTTCCTGGCTCTCGGCCTACGCGTTCCTTCCCTACAACCAGAAGACCATGGAGGGCGGTGCGTCCAACTCGTCGGGCTTCGCGGACATGGCCCTGAACGCCGTCCTGGGCTTCAAGTACGACGAGGGGTTCCGGCTGGTACCGGAGAACCAGAGCCTCGACGATCTGGAGGACTGGCACTTCTCCCTCTACCTGGGCATGACCCTGCCCACCGGCGATCCCAATACGCGCACCAGAAGCAACGAGATCGACCCGGGTTTGTCCCTGGGCTTCGGGAAGCCCGCCTTCGGGGTGGGCCTCACGGCGACCAAGCTCTTCAGGGAGCGCTTCACCTACATCGCCGAGGGCGCCTATCTGTACTTCCAGGAGTACAGGTACGACGACGGGAACCGCACCCAGTTCGGAGACGAGATCCGGCTCAATCAGGCCCTCACCTACCGCCTGCTCACGGTTCCCCGCTGGAAGTTCCGTCTCGACGCGCAGCTGGAAGCCGACTACTTGAGGCTCGGAAGGGACAAGAGCAATGGCTCCGGTGAACGGGCCACCGGAGGCCAGATTCTGTACCTGCTGCCGGGTGTTCGCGCCTATTGGCGGAACACGAGCCTGGGTCTCGGCGTCAAGGTGCCGACCTGGACGAGTCTGAACGAGGGCTACGACCAGCAGGGAGGGGAGGGCAAGGAGGACTACAGACTCATCTGCACCCTCTCGCTGCTGTTCTGAGCGATCCGCTCGAGCCTGCCCGAGGAATCCGGCCAGGGAGCGCCTCCTGCTCATCGCGTGAGAGAACCACGAATGCACATCCCGGACGGCTTCATCGCCCCGCAGATGTACCTGCCCGCGTACGGCGTGGCGGCGGGCCTGTGGGCCTATGGTGCCAGGCGGCTGCGGTCCGCCCTCCGGGAAGAGACCATCCCGAGGCTCGCGGTCCTGACCGCCTTCTGCTTCGTGGTGATGATGGTGATGGTGCCGATGCCCGGCGGCACCTCGGCTCACGCCACCGGAATCGCGCTGCTGGCGATCGTCTTCGGCGTCTGGACCGCCTTCGTCTCGGTCTCGCTGGTGCTCCTGCTTCAGGCCCTGCTGTTCGGAGCCGGCGGGGTGACCGCTCTGGCCTTGAACGCACTGGCCATGGGGCTGGTCGGGAGCGCGGCGGCCCGGTACACCTACCTGCTGCTGCGGCGCATCCACGAGGGATCGGCTCTGGTGGCGGCCGGCTGGCTCTCGGTCAATGCAGCGGCGCTGCTGATGGCGCTGGCGCTGGGAGTGCAGCCGATCATCGCCCACACCGATGACGGGCAGCCGCTCTTCTTTCCCTTCGGGCTCTCCATCACGCTGCCCGCCGTGATGGTCCCGCACGCCCTGGTCGGCATCGGCGAGGGAGTGCTCACCCTGCTGATGTTTCGCCTGCTCAGCCAGCGGGGCTGGGTAGAGAAGCGATGAGAGCGAGGGTCGCGTTGCTGGCCTATCTGGCCGCCATCGTTCTCGTGACGACGGTGCACGAGATCGGCCTGCTCGCGCTGGGACTGCTCCTGGTGCTCGTCCTGGCCGGACGCGGCTGGCTTCGAATCCTCCGCCGAGCCTGCCTCGCGATCCTGTTCTTCAACCTCGTCGTCACGCTGTCCTACGGGGTCGTGGCGGGGATCCAGGGGACCTTCTCCCTCGAGTTCGTGGTGCTCGTCAACCTGCGCGTGCTGCTGCTCACCTGTCTCACCTTCCTCTTCGTCTCTCGGGTGAACCCCTTCGAGGCGCTCGCCTTCTCGCGCAGCCTGACCTATCTCTTCACCCTCGCCTACAGCCAGTCGATGGCGTTCAAGCAGGCGGCGGAGGATTTTCGCCTGGCCTTCAAGAGCCGCCGCATCGGGGAGGTGCACCTGCGCGATCGCTACCGACACAGCGCGAGGATGGGTGTGCACTTCCTCGACAAGTCCCTGCACCGGGCCACCGAGATCACCCAGGTGATGCGTTCTCGGGGCTTCTTCGATGATTGAGCTGGAAGCGCGTCAGCTTCCGCTATCCGGAGAGTGAACCGACGCTGAAGGAGATCTCCCTCCGGATCGCGGAAAAGGAGAAGGTGGTCCTGTTGGGATCGAATGGCTGCGGCAAGACCACCCTGCTCAAGATCCTGAACGGTCTGATCTTCCCCCAGGAGGGCGCCTATCGCTACGACTCCGAGCCGGTCACCAAGGGGCGGCTGAAGGACAGGGTCTGGAGCCGTCGCTTTCGGAAGGAGGTGGTGCTGCTCTTTCAGCACCCGGAGGCGATGCTGTTCAACCCCACCGTCTACGACGAGATCGCCTACGGCCTCCGCCAGCTCGGAACGGAGAGCGATCTCGACGGCGAGGTCCGGCGCTGGGCGGCGCGGCTCGGTGTGGAGCCGCACCTCGCGCGGCCCCCCTTCCAGCTGAGCGGTGGCGAAAAGCAGAAGGTGTGTCTGGCGGCCCTGCTGGCGCTTTCGCCGCGGGTGCTGCTGCTGGACGAGCCGACCGCAAACCTGGACCCTCGCAGCACCGGCTGGCTGGTCGATTTCCTCCAGGACCTCTCCGTGACCAGCGTGGCCACCACCCACAATCTGAGCCTCGCCGGAGAGCTGGGGGACCGCGTCCTGGTGCTCTCCGAGGGGCACGAGCTGATCTTCGACGGCCGGGTGGAAGACCTCCTCGGTGACGAGGAGAAGCTGCTGGCGGCGAACCTGGTCCACAGCCACCGTGGCGGCGCCCGAGGGTCGTCGCTTCCACGTGCACGACTGGAGCTGAAACATGGCGAAGCAGGAGCGCGTCACCCGCTTCAGCGTCTCACTTCCCGACTCCCTGCTGAAGGAGCTCGACCGCCGGGTGATCCGGCGCGGCTACGCCTCCCGCTCCGAGTTCGTTCGCGATCTGATCCGGGAGCGGATGGTGGAGGACAAGTGGGAATCCGGAGCGGAGAAGGTCGTGGGGGTGTTGACGATCGGCTACGACCACCACCAACGAGGTTTGCTCCAGAAGATCGTCGATCTGCACCACACCCAGTACGTCAACATCCTCTGCACGACCCACGTGCATCTGGATCGCCACAACTGCCTCGAGACCGCGATCATCAGGGGCCGCCCTCGCGAGATCGAGAGGATCGCGGTCAAGAGCGCGGGCCTCCGGGGCGTGCGGTTCGCGAAGCTGACCAAGGCCTCGACGCTGGAGGACTGATCGGCTTCCCTGTCGCTCGGGCCCGCCTAGCGCTTGCGCGCGATGAAGCGGCCCTGGGCGATCTTTCCGGCGTGGGCGAGTTCCTGGAAGACGCCGAACCCGCTCGCCACCGACCCCAGCTGCTCGGAGTCGAAGCCCAGAATCCTGAGCGCGTCGTAGGTGAGCTGCATGTCGACCATCTGGAGATAGAGATCGACGTAGGGAGCGAAGCGTCCGGTGTCCTCCGCGACTTCGACCTCGCACCCGTTGCTCTCCAGCAGGCTCCGATAGCCCGGGATGTCCTGCACGCTCGGGAACTTCATCCCGACCAGGAACGCCGTCGCCTCTTCGTCGCTCAGGCCGGCGGGTCCCTCGACCCAGTCGGTGAAGGCGATCGTGCCGCCGGGCTTGACGAGCCGCGCAGCCTCGGCGACCAGCTTTGCCTTGTCCTCGACGTAGCACCAGGCGTCCTCGCCCCAGACGAAGTCGGCCTCGGCCGCGGGCAGGCCGCTGGCACAGACGTCGGCGAGCTTGAACTCGATGCGGTCCGCCAGGCCCTCTTCCGCGCAGCGCGCCTTGCCGCGCTCGACCACGGTGGTCGTCGCGTCGACTCCGGTCATCGAGGCGACATCGCGGAAGCGGACCAGAAAGCGCATCCCCGCGCCGTTGCAGCAGCAGAGGTCCACGCCGCGTTGTCCGGCTCCGATTCCGGCGCGCTCGGCCAGCTCCATGGACGACTTGAAGCCGCCGATGTGGATCTGCTCGCCCATCAGGAGCTCCCAGAGGTTTCCCTCGGCCCCGTCGTACACTGCCTTCACATCGGCAAGCTTGATGCTCTCGGTCGACTTCATCGATTCTGCCCTCCCGCTGGCATTGTATGGGTGTCGGATTCCCCACGGACCGGCCTGGGGCCCGGGATCGTCGACTCCCCCGCTTTCTATGGGAGGGCTCCTGGGGGGGGTATGACCCGGGTCATACGCTCGACTTCATCGGGCCGTCAGGCTTGCTTTTCGCCCTGCCCCGGTAGCGAACCGCGGCCCGGGAGGCTCGTTGAGGCAAGGACACGACCTGCGCTGGGAGGCGGCCATTCTGTGCTCCGCGGTCCTGTGGGGCACGTTGTGGATTCCCCTGCGGGCGCTGCGCGCGACGGGCTTGAGCGACGCCTCGGCCACGACGGTCGGCTTCCTGCTGCCGCTGGTGCTCCTGACCCCGTTCGCCCTCCGCAGACGAAGGCGCATCCTCGCGGGAGGCTGGCCTCTCGCGCTGGCGAGCTTCTGCCTTGCCGTCTCAATCGCACTCTACGCGGAAGGCGTGGTGCGCGGTCAGGTGGCGCGGGTGCTTCTGCTCTTCTACCTGACGCCCGTTTGGAGCACGCTCCTCGGGAGGTTCCTGCTGGGCGAGCCGATCACCGGACGGAGGGTCGGCACGATCATCCTGGGATTTGCCGGGCTGCTGGTGATCTTCGGTGCCGAGGCTGGAGTACCGGCACCCCGGGGAGCGGCGGACTGGATGGGGCTGACGGCCGGGGTGGTGTGGGCCGTTGCGATGGTGGGTCTCAATCGCACCGTAGAGCGCCCGCTATTCGACCGGCTCTTCGCGAGCTTCCTCTTCCTGGGTCCTGCCTTCTTCCTCGTCGCTCTGGCTGCCGGCGGTACGCTGCATCTCGGCCCGGGAATCGAGGCTCTCGAAAGCTCCGCGTCCTGGCTGCTGGCGTTCTCCTTTCTCTGGCTGCTCCCGGTGATCTGCCTGACGATCGCTGGCGCCAGCCGGCTGGATCCGGGAAGGGTGGCGATTCTCCTGATGTTCGAGATCATCGTGGGTCTGGCGACGGCCACCGCGCTGACGGACGAGCCCTTCGGTGCGCGCGAGGCCATCGGGGCGGGCTTGATTCTGGCGGCGAGCGGAACGGAGCTGACGCGCAAGCGCGGGTCGTGACGCGAAGACGGGGAGGTACTCCATGTCGATTCTGAATCGATGCGGCCGGGTCTCGGGGTGGCGCTGGCAGCCCTGCTTGTGGCGTGCGCCACCGCCGCGCAGGTCTCCGACGCCGACATGGCCCGCGCCGCTGCAGCGCTCCAGCCGCTGAAGAAGGAGCTGCGCAGTGCCTTGACCGGAGCCCTCAGGGAAGGCGGGCCGGAGCGAGCCATCGAGGTGTGTCAGCTCCGGGCGCCGGAGATCGCACGGCTCACCAGCACCGGTGGAGCCGTCCTCGGCCGGACCAGTCACCGGCTGCGGAATCCGGAGAACGCTCCGGAGCCCTGGATGTCCGAATTCCTCGCGGCGTATCTCGCCAACCCGGAGGACGACGAGCCGCGGGCGGTTCGACTTTCGTCGCGCGAGATCGGATACGTGGAGCCCATCCGAATGAAGGGCGTCTGCATGAAGTGCCACGGCGATCGGATCGAGCCGGGAGTGCAGGCCCGTCTGCAGGCGCTCTATCCCGAGGACGAGGCGACCGGTTTCGAGAATGGCGAGTTCCGCGGAATGTTCTGGGTCAAGCTCCAGGCGGACGCGCGCTGAAGCGCTGCAGCCGCACTCGAGCAGACCTCATCGCAGAGAGGAGACGACGTAGGGTGCGGTACGGCGGCCGGGCGTTGGCGGGGGTGGTCTGTCTGATCGTGGTGAGCGCGGCTGGGGCGGAAGAGGCGCCACCGCCCCCCGAGCCAGCGCCCGGGAGGCTCCCGGCCCTCGAGGAGAAGAGCCGGCCGGTGGAGGGCTTCCACCAGACTCGGCTGTTGCCCTCCGAGCAGCACTACGTACCCCTGGACCCGGCCGAGATGTTGAAATACGCGCCCGGCGCGGCCGTGAACAGGAACGGTCCGCTGACGGGGATCTCCCAGTACCGCGGCATGTCCGGGTGGCGAGTCAACACCCAGGTGGACGGCCTCAACGTGGGCCCGGCCTGTCCGAACTGGATGGACCCGCCGCTCAGCTTCATCCCCAACAGTGACCTCCACGAACTGGCCGTGGTTCGCGGCATCTCTCCGGTCAGCGACGGCAGCGAGAGCATCGGCGGCACGATTCGCGCGGAGCCGCGCCGGGGCGATTTCGGCGAGACCGAGAGCTTCGAGCCGCACGGCATCATCGGTCTCGGCGGCCAGACGGTCGACATCGGCTACAACGGAAACGCGCTGCTGTGGGTCAGCAACGACCGCCACCGTCTCCAGGTCTCCGGTACCTACCTGGGTGGCAACCACTTCGATACCGGGAACGGCAAGAAGGTCGTTCCGACCGAGTACCAGCGCTGGAACGCCGGGGGCGGCTACGGCTTCGAGCACGGCGTCCAGCGGGGTGGCCTGTCCTACTCCTTCGACAGGACGGGGAGCACCGGCACCCCGGCGCTGCCAATGGACGTCCGCTCGGTCGATGCACACACGTTCCGTGCGGACTACGCCAACAGCTTCGGCCCGGTGAACGTCGAGACCAGGTTCCACTACATCGACGCCGAGCACGAGATGGACAACTTCTCGCTGCGAAGTCCGCCGCGGAACATCCGCGGCGTGCAGATGCGGCGCCTGTCCAGGTCCTCCGCCCGGGACTACGCCTACGACCTGCGCGGGTCGCTGGCGCTGGGCGGCGGCGAGCTGTTCCTGGGTACCGACGGCTGGCTGCCGAAGTACGACGCGAACATCTTCAACCCGGAAGATCCGCTCTTCAGGATCGTCAACTTCAACGGCGTGACGCGCAACCGTCTGGGATTCTTCGGCGAGTGGGAGGGCGAGCTGGCGGACCGCTGGAGCCTGGTCGCCGGCGCGCGCTACGCGTGGGTCGGCTCCGATGCCGACGGGGTGAGCGCCACCGGTCTCGGAATGAATCAGGGGAACGCCGACCTGCTCGCCGCCGCGTTCAATGCCTCGGACCGCAGCCAGGGGGACAACCTCCTCGACCTGGCGGCGATCCTGAGCGTCAGGTTGATGGACGCGATCGCGCTGGAGTTCGGCGCCGCGCGCAAGCAGCGCGCCCCGAGCTATCAGGAGCGCTACCTCTGGCTCCCGCTGGAGTCCACCGCGGGCCTGGCAGACGGCCGCAACTACGTCGGTGACGTCGAACTGAAGCCGGAGACCGCCTGGAACTTCGACATCGGCTTGAACGCCGCGACACGCAGCTTCTACTTCACGCCGCGGGTCTTCTACAAGCGGGTCGACGACTACATCCAGGGCACACCGCTGACTTCCGGCCCCGCGGTCGCATTCCGCCGCACCGCCGCGAACATGGTGAGCGGCCTCGGCTTCTGCCAGGCCGATCCGACCCACCCCAGCTGCGTGCCGTTGCAGTTCACCAACGTCGACGCCGAGTTCTGGGGCGTGGACGCGGGCTTCGGCGTCGCGATCACCGACAGCTGGCGAATCGACGGCAGCTTGAGCTACGTGCGCGGCAGGCGCCGGGACATCGACGACGACCTGTACCGGATCGCCCCGCCCAACGGCGTCCTCGATCTCAGCTATCTCGGCAGCCACTGGTCGGTGACGGCCGAGGGCGAGTTCTTCGCCAGACAGGGCGACGTGTCGCAGACCAACGCCGAGCAGAAGACCGACGGATACGCGCTACTCAACTTGTACGGGCAGTACACCTTCAAGAGCTCGCTCCGGATTCGCGCCGGCATCCGCAACGTCCTGGACGGCTTCTACCAGAGCCACGTGGCCGGCCTTAACCGGGTCGTGGCCGATCGGAGCGGCAATCCGGTCGATCTCGAACTCGGCGAGCGCCTGCCGGGCCCCGGCCGCAACTTCTTCGTCCAGGCGGAGTACTGGTTCTGAGCGGCCTCGTGGCTCACACCGCCCCCCGGGAAACTCCGTCGAAGAGGAGTGGCTCTTGTGAGCGATTTCCGTGCCACCAAACCCCCCAGTCTTCCACTTCCGCTGATGGGGCTGTCGCTGCTGGGTCTCCTGGCCGCAGGCCGTCGCCGCAAGCGCAGCTAGCGGTCAAAGGGCAGCCCTACGAAGGCGCCTCGGCCCCGGATGGGGTCGGGGCGCTTTTTTCTGGCGTCGAGCACTCTTCCCGGGTCGCACCTTCTTCATCCGAGAGGAGCCAGGGCTCCGACCGGCTCGAGGGACGCCGAAACGCCGCGTGGGCCGGCGCCCCGCGAAGCGCCTAGGACATTCCGCCAATGGACCCGGCGCGCTCCCGCCCGTAATCAGGGCGTGTGACGGATCTCCTATGTCGCGCTCCCGATGGACCGCCCTCCGGACCGGCGTAGACACGCTCCAGGCCGACCCGAGTGAATGCGCCGCGATGTCCGCGGTGCCCCTTGGGGAGCGGCTCCAACGAGGAGCGGGAACATGACCAAAAAGATTCGAATCGAAACGGCGACGAGCGCGGTGCTTGGCCTGCTTGTTTCCCTGGGGATCCTGACCCATGTCGAGACTGCCGAAGCGCGCGGAGGCCGGCGGGGAGGGCTCTGCACCGCCACGGCGAACCTCCAGTACAAGGCCTGCGGAAAGGAGGTGCGGGACGATTACTACACGGCCCGGGCGATCTGCATGAACGTGGACGACGAACGGGATCGGGAGGAGTGCTTCGACGACGGCGCGCAGGAACGGCGGGAAGCCGACGTGCTCTGCGAGGATCAGCGGGCTGCCCGGCGCGAGCTCTGCGAGCTGCTCGGGGAGGACCGCTACGAGCCGGACTTCGACCCTGCAAACTTCGACGACGACTTCGGGAATCTCACCAACCCGAACCCCTGGTTCCCCCTGGCCGTCGGCAACCGCAAGGTCTTCGAGAGCGAGGACGAGACCACCACCATCGAGGTGATGGACAAGACCAAATTGATCGAGGGCGTCACCTGCATCGTGGTGAACGACGTGGTCTCGGCCGACGGCGTGCCCGTGGAGGATACGGACGACTGGCTCGCCCAGCGCAAGGACGGGACCGTCGACTACTGCGGCGAGAGCGTTCAGGACTTCGAGATCTTCGCGGGCGACGACCCGATGGAGCCCGAGCTGATCTCGCGCGAGGGCTCGTTCAAGGTGGGACGCGACGGCGACAAGTCCGGGACACTCTGTTCCCGGCCGCTCCGGTGGTCGGGCAGGCGTTCCGCCAGGAGTGGTCTGCGGGCAACGCCGAGGACGCCGCCTGGTGCTCTCGACGACCTACGGCTACGGAACCGATCCCGAGCTCGACGCGTTCGTGCCCCAGGAGCTGGCCGAGCTCCTCTGCCCTGACCACGACTGCGTGGTGCTGGCCGAGTTCACGCCGATCGACCCCGGGGCGTTCGAGCGCAAGTACTTCGCACCGGGGATCGGCGGGTTCCTGGAAGTGAAGCCGGACGATGGGGAGATCTCCCAGCTGGTGGAGTGCAACTTCGACGTGCGGTGTTCGGACCTGCCGATGCCCTGATCGTCGGCCCGGCGTGGCCCGCCCGGCGATCTGAGAATCGCCGGGCGGGCGCTTCGGCGCCCCGGTACACTGGAGGTCGCCCGATGAGCGAATGGATCGACAGCCGTACCCGGAACTGGGCCATCGTCGCCGTGATCGCAGGCGTCGCGCTCATGCTCGGTTTGGAGCTCTACGAGGAGCCCGGCATCGGGGTCGGAGAGCTGCTGCTCGAGCTGATCGGCATCTTCCCGGTGGTGCTGACTGCCGTAGGCGTCGTGCTCCTGGTTCAGGTCACCCGGCGTCAGCGCGAGGATCACGTCAAGGTGATCCGCGATCTCGAGATGGCCCGGGCACAGGGTCGCCGCTGGCGAAGCGAGGCGCGCACCTATCTGAACGGCCTGGGTGAGGCCATCGAGACGCAGTTCTCCCAGTGGAACCTGACCGAAGCCGAGCGCGAGGTGGCGCTGCTCCTGCTCAAGGGGCTCAGCCTGAAGGAGGTGGCGACGGTGCGCGCCGTCAGCGAGCGGACGGTGCGGGAGCAGTCGCGCTCGATCTACTCCAAGTCGGGGCTGACCGGGCGTGCCGCTCTTTCGGCGTTCTTCCTCGAGGATTTGTTGGCTCCCATCGAAGGCGTCGAATAGGCCGGACAATGCCGCGGTGGAGATCATCGCTGGTCGCGTGCGTCACTGCGGCCCTGTTCCTCCTCGGTGTCTCAGCCGGAGCCGGGGACCAGGGAACCTCCTCCGCCGACCCCGGGCTTGACCCCTGCGCGGAGGGCGATGAGGACGAAGAGGGCCTCCGCGAGCGCCTCACCGAGCGCGAGGACAGGCGCCGCCCCGCCAGACCGTGGTGCACCGCGGTCTTCGGACACCCCCTGACCCTCAGCGGCGAGTGGGCCGCGGCGCTGGCCGGCGCCAGGCCCCGCCTCCTGGGAGAGCGCGTCGAGCAGCCCGATCGACTGCTCTTCGAAACCGAGCTCGAGGTCGAGGCGTTCTACACGCTGGGGCCCGCCTTCTCCGTCTTCGCTCAGGTCCGCCTGGGGTTGGTGGAGGACCTGCTCGACGACACTCCCGACGAGGTGTCGGACCTCTTCGTGGAGCGGGGCGAGATGTGGCTCTACACCGAGAACATCGCCGGCACCCACCTGAATTTCGACATTGGACGGTTGAACTTCGAGGACGACCGCCGCTGGTGGTGGGACGACGACATCGACGCCGTGCGGCTCGCCTACGAAACCGAGACCGTGGAGATCGTCGTGGCGCTGGCCCGTCAGCTCGGTACGTACCGCTCCGACCGCAACTTCACCGAGCCGGAAGACGACCGGGTGCTGCGGGTGCTCGGGGAGGCGTCTTGGGACTGGCACGAGAACCACGGGGTCGAGCTCTTCGCCCTCTACTCCGACGACCACTCGCCGAGCCCGCAGCCGGGGGAGCTGGTGCGCCCCGACCGCGAGGACGCGTCGGACGCACAGCTCACCTGGATCGGAGGGCGCGCCATGGGTGTCTTCGATCTCGAAGACCGGGGGCTCCTCGGCTACTGGCTCGACGCCGCCTGGGTCTGGGGCGACGAATGGTCCCTCGAGTTCGAGGAGTTCGCTCCGGGCTGTAGCGTCGTCTCCTCGCTCACCCGCAGAGACATACGGGGCTGGGTGTTCGACACCGGAGTCAACTGGCTGCTGCCCCTCGTTTGGGAGCCCCGTCCTGTTCGCGGGCTTCGCCTTCGGCTCCGGCGATGGCAGTCCGGAGAGCGGTGCCGTCCGCTCGTTTCGCCAGAGCGGCATCCAGGCCAACGAAGCGGGTTTCGGGGGCGTCGAGCGCTTTCCCTCCTACGGCATCCAGCTCGACCCCGAGCTTCTCGAACCTCGGAATCCTGACGCTGGGCGCGGGAATCTCGCTCTTCCGCTCGAGCTCACTGGACCTCGTGTACCACCACTACTGGCTCGCCGAGCCCGCACTCTTCCTGCGCGACGCGTCGCTGGAGGCGGTGCTCGATGGGCGGCACCGGAACCTCGGTCAGGCCGTCGACCTGGTGCTCGCCGTCGAGGAGTGGCAGCGGTACGAGTTCCACGTGGCCCTGTCGGCCTTTCGCGCCGGCCCCGCTTTCGGACGGGACGACGGCAGCTGGAGCTTCGGTGGCTTCGTGGACTTCGCGGTCAACTTCTGAGTCAGCGCGGCTGCCCACGGTTTTGCCTCGGGGAGCGAGCGGGAGTGCTCTCCCCGGTCAGGCGGCGTATGTTCTCCAAGGGAGCGGGGGACCTCTTGTCGAATCCGATGCTCGAGCTGATGGAAGCGCTGGAAGGCGCGCGACGGGCGAGGGACCCCGGCGCCGACTGGCTGAACCTGATCACCGTCGATGCGGAGGGTTTCCCCGTCGCCCGCATCATGACGATTCGCGACGTCAGCGCGGAGGGCATCGTGGTGACGGCCAACCGCGATTCGCCCAAGATGCAGGAGCTGGCGGAGGGAGGGCGCTACGAAGCCCACCTGTTCTGGCCGAACGTGCTGGGCCAGGTTCGGATCCGCGGCAGCTACGGCACCGAGGACTCCCCGGAGCTCGCGCGGGGATGGCAAGGGCGGGCCTACGGGGGAAAGATGGTGGACCTCTACCACGTCCACTGCAGGCCGCAGAGCAGCGTCGTCGCCTCCCGGGAAGTGCTGCTGCAGGAGCTGGCGGATCTGAGGCACCGATTTCCTTCGGACCGGGAGATCGAGAAGCCGGTCGAGGTCGTCAACCTGGTGTTGCTCCCGGATTTCCTGGAGCTCTGGATCGGCGACGCTACCGATCGCATGCACGACCGGCGCCGCTACAGGCGGCGGGCGACGACTGGATGGAAGAGATCCTCGTGCCCGACAGGTGCTCGCCGGACAGCCGCACCCAGCTCCAGGAGCAAACCCGGAAGCGGATGGGGAACGCTTGGGGCCGCCGACGAAGTCGCGCGAGCAGCTCCACGGGACCGGCGAGCTCGATCGACTCGAACCGTTCCACCAGCTGCCGGAAGAAGACCCGGGAGATCGATCCGGGCCAGGTGGGAGCCCAGGCAGAAGTGTTCGCCGACGCCGAAGCCCAGGTGCGGATTCGGGGAGCGGTCGAGCCGGAAGCGAAGGGGTCCTCGAAGATATCCTCGTCGCGGTTGGCGGACGGGTAGAAGAGAGGGACGGAGTCGCCCTCGCGGATCTTCTGGCCCCGCAGCTCGTAGTCCTCGGTGGCGGTGCGCACGAAGTGAATCACCGGCGAGGTCGAGCGGATGATCTCGTCCGCCGCGGTGTCGATCAGCGATGGGTCCTTGCGCAGCTTCTCGAACTCCTCGGGGTGCTCGAGGAGGGCGAGCAGACCGCTCGAGATCGCGTTGCGGGTGGTGTCGTGGCCGGCCACCATGACCAGGAAGAGCAGGGAGAAGAGCTCGAACCGGGGGACCGGCTCGCCACGTAGCGTCGCCTGGGCGAGCACGGTGGCGAGGTCTTCCCGGGGCTCCCGGCGGCGCGACTCCATCAGCTCGTCGAAGAAGGCGAAGGCCTCCGGACAAGGCCAGGCGCTCCTCGCGGGTGTCGCCCTCGAGCTCGAACTCGGCATCTTCGGTGCCGAAGTTCTCGTCGGTGATCCGAAGGACGAAGTCCTCCTTCTGGCGCGGGATCCCCAGGATCTCGGTGATCATCCGCAACGGCTGCCGGGCGGCGATGGTCCTCACGAACTCGCACTCGCCCCCGCCGGCCAGCTCGTCGAAGATCTCGCGGGTGATCTCCTCGAGGTGAGCCTCCAGGCGATTCACCGAGCGCGGGGTGAACCACTTGGAGACGAGCCCGCGGAAATCCCGGTGCTCGGGCGGGTCCTGGTTGACGAGCATGCGCAGGGGCGGGTCGTCCGCCAGACTCTCGGAGGTCCTCCCGTCGTTCAGCTCCGGGAAGAGAACGAAGCGCCCGGCGCTGCGGAACTTGCCCGGCTGCTTCGAGACTTCGACGATGTCCGCGTGCCTGGTGACCGCCCAGAAAGGCCTGTAGTTCGGGGGCTCCATCCAGACAAACGGCAGCCTCCCGCCGCAGCCGGCTCCAGGCATCGTGGGGATAGCCCTGGGTCCCGTACTGTGCGGCCGAGATCAAGTCCAGTTGTCCGGGGAAGGGTAAGGTCCGGCCGACGTGCCGGCCCCTGATATTTTCCTCAATCAAAAAGGCTGTTGGCAAAAATACCGCGCCTGGAGCAAGCGACCTCCTGAGGATTCCCGGGGGGCGCTGTGGTGGTGCGAGATTGGGTGCGAACTCCGGCCGCCAGCTTCAGCGGCTCCCATGATTCGCGCCATGGTTGGATGAAGCTGGCTGGGCACGCCCCCTCTTGGATCGAGTACTTGCCGGTATCCGGCGGGTAGAATGCAGAGCCGTCCGCTCTTCCAGGGTATACGTGTTTGCGGTTCGCAGTTCGAACCGGTTCTGGTTGGACGGGGTGGGCGAGAGGGAGATGGAGTGAACGACGGCGAAGTCCCCTAGCCCTCGGAGATCGACCGTTCGCAGAACGTCAGTCCGCTCGTAGCGACCCTCAGCACCCGCGATGGCTTCTAGCCACTGAAGGTACGCGCGATCGAAGCAGTGCTCGGGCGAACATGTCTTGATGACCACGAGCCGAAAGTTGCCATGGCGGCCATCGTGCTCCCAAAGCCCGAAAGTCTCGACCAGCGAAACAGAGGGATGGACACTGGGCAACTCGGTCGCGGGTGGGGCAGCCGCAGCGTGCTGTGCGAAAAGGACAGCGAGGATCACCTGGGACCATGAGAAGCTTGCGTTTCATGCTGTTACCCAACGTATGGCCGCC
>CAWAPH010000006.1:0-708077 GCA_963783795.1 uncultured delta proteobacterium
CTCCGAGGTGCGGGATGCCCTGAAAGAGGTCGTCAAAGCACCACGCGGCCCTTCCGACGAGCCCTAGTCACCAAGAAGCGGTCGCTTGCTGAAAGCGGGCTTGGGAATGACCGGTGAGAACACCAGCCGAAGGTTCCACTCGGGTCCGAAGTTGTCGGGCTTCTCCACGTAGTAGTGCAGCTCCAGGCCCCATTTGACCGGTAGTTTCCCGATCTTGCTGGTGGTGTTGAAGCCAATTCCCACAGGGATCTTCCATCTGTTCTCACTGTCGGCATCCCAGTCGGCGGTGATGTTGGGCTGCCGAAACCGATGTTGGTGCTGTCAGTCAGCCGGTAGAAAGCGACGTACTGAATATTCGTCAAGTTGACATCCGACCGGTTGCCGCCGCCCGCGAAGTCCCACCAATGCTGCACGACAGTGCCCAATATCCATCCCCCAGGTGGACCGATGTGGAAAGCCAGAGCCATCGGGCCTGCACTCCACTTTCCTGTGCCGAAGACCTCGTCCGTGGCCGTGTTCAGCATGGTGGTGGTGCCAAATCCGAAGATGTTCGGTGGCTTTGCCATTTCATTGGTGGCGAAGGCGTTCCACAATACGATGTCACCGAGATTGAATTTTCCGTCAAAATCGACATCGACGGGCAAGTCACCGCCGGGGTAATGCGTCGGGGTCCCCTGTGAGATGCTCGGCGCTTCCCAGTAGTGGAGCGGGATCACGGGGCGAAAGATCCACTTCCAGTTCTGGGTCAACTGGAAGGGCATCACGGGCTGAAAGATCGTGGTGTTGAAGATCTTCTTGTCCTCGCCGAGAAAATCCAGAGCATCGCCGTCGTACCACGTGGTGTCGTTCTGCAAAAACAACATCCAGAGCTCGCCGAGGGGATTGTTGATCATCTCGTTGATCTGCGCCGAGGTGTATTGACCTTCGTTGGCCGAAGCGTCTGAGGCGTCGGCCTCCTCCTCGAACTCCCTCTCGCTCTGCTGGATCTCCTCGTCCGCCGCTGCCCAGACTGGAGCCACCGGGCCGGTTGCCAGCAGGACGGACAGTGTCAAGGTGGTCAAGGATTTCGCTTTCATTTGGGTCTCCTTTTCACGCCTCGGTCGATCTCGAAGAGGCCGGGATCTCCGGTCCCAAAGGGCGGCGGGGTGTCTCTCGACCTCGAGCAGCTCGAGGTACAGGATCGGCAGGTGCATTTCGTAGAGCCCGTTCAACACGCCGAGCAACTGGGACTGGTCCCGCAAACGACCGGTGAGAGTCGTCGCCGACCCGCCGTGAACACCGGGGCCGACCTTGAGGCGCGAGACCGCCCAGACGGTCCGCAGACTTCTCTGCGAGGGCGCCCTGAACCACGATCCGGTAGACCGCGGCCTGCCCCAGCGATACGCCTTTCTCTCCGGATGAGTTCGCCACCGGCTATCGCGGCCTCCTCTTGCAGCGCGAATCGTTGGCGAATCTCATCCTAGAGGAGAGCGGGGCCAGCGAGCCTCCCCCAAAGAGGATGAGAAATGGGGTAGATCCGGCGCAGCCGGGGAGTGGCGCTCAACCGCCAGCGAGGATTCCGAGCTTCCGGGCTCGCGCTCCCGCCGGTCGCCGACCTCGAGCTTACGGTAGAGGCACCTGGAGATGGGACTTTACCGTCGCCGGGGAGCGAAGAGCTTCTGGGCGATCTCCTTGTCTAGAAGGCCAGGCGCGCTCCCAGGCCGAAGATCCAGCTCGTATTTTTCTCCGGGTTCAGCGCCGGGTTGATCAGCAGCTGCACGGACGGCGTGATGGCGAACTCCCGGGTCACCTGGAGGCGGTAGTACGTCTCGACCGTGTACTGATCGTCCAGACCGGAGCCGAACAGGGCATCGTTCGGCTGTCCCGAGTTGGCTCCGAAGCCGAGCTGGCTTCCCGATCCGAGATTCGCGAGGCCACTCGGCGTGTAGCCGGCGCCGATGCTGACCGACTTCTCCAACCTGGGAGACATCCTGGACACCGAGTGGGGAATGGAGGTCTTCTACAACATCGCGCTCACGCCGTGGCTCCAGCTCAGTCCGAGCTTGCAGTACATCCAGCCCGGCCCGAAGAGCATCGATGACTCGCTCGTCCTGGGGACGCGGCTCCAGATCGAGTTCTAGAAGTCGCCGTCCCCGCTCACCGCGGACGGCTCGCGGGGACTGGAGGGTTCAGGCGGCTTTCCGCGGACACGCGAGCGATCCGATCTCGTTCTGGCACGTGCCCATTGTGCGGGCACTCCGGCGCGAGCTTCTGCAGGAGCACCTGGGACGCGAAATCGGCCACCTCGACGACGGGGCCGCGTTCCGGCTGTATCGCGAGATCGCACGCAGCAACGCCGCTGGCGAGCCCTTGGAGGGCCTCGCCTTCGCCCCCGCCACCTACGCGAGCTGAGCACGCCGGTAGCCCTCTCAGGCGGGCACTGTCCTCCCCACCCGTATTCCAGGTTCTTTCCGCGAGATGGAGTTCGGACTCGCCTAAGGTGTCAGGAAGAATCCGGGTCAGGGATGCTGCAAGGGCTCGCGGATCTCCTGGGCTCGGGGCTCGAGCTTCGCGACGTGCTCCATGTAGGTCGCGACGCTCGGAAATTCGCCCAGCAGGGCGGTGACCGCAGCCAGCTGTGACGAGCCCAGGAATACCTGGGCGCCGGCCCCCATGCGGTTGTCGAAGTTGCGGGTGCTGGTGGAGAGAACCGTGGACCCGGTGGCCACCTGGCCCTGGTTGCCCATGCACAGCGAGCAGCCGGGCACGTGCACGTTGGCCCCGGCCTCGAGCAGGGTCGCGTGCACGCCTTCTCGTGTCAGGGCGGTGTTGCTCTCGCGATCCGGCGGCACGGTCCATGCCTTCATTCGATGCTGGATGCGCTTGCCCTCCAGGATGGCCGCCACCGCCCTGAAGTCGGTGATGTCGGTCATGCAGCTGCCCACGAAGACCTCGTCGATGGGCGTGCCCGCCGCCTCGGACAGTGTGACGATCTTGTCCGGATCGTTGGGTGCGGCGAGCAGGGGCTCGCGGATGGTGTCGAGATCCACCTCCAGCACCTCGGCGTAGGTCGGCTCGGCGTCGCGCTCCATCAGGACGGGGTTGGCGAGCCACTCCTCCATCTGCTCGATGATGACGTCCACCACCTTGGCGGCATGTCGCTCTCGGAAGTTGTTCTTGAGGAAGCGGAGGTTGTTCTCGACGTAGGGCACCACCTGACGGAGCTCGTGGTGGAAGGTGGAGCCGGCGGCGCTGCGTTCGGCCGAGGTATCGGTGAACTTGTACGACTCTTCCACCGTCAGGTGTTCCAGCCCCTCCATCTCCAGTACGCGATCGGCGAAGATGTTGATCTTGGCATCGCCCTTCTCGAGATTGAGCTTGCCCTGCTGGAGGGCCGCGTAGGGGATGGCATTGACGAGATCCCGCACCGTGATCCCCGGCTGCACGCTGCCCTTGAAGCGGACCAACACCGACTCGGGCATGTCGAGCGGGAAGTACCCCTGGCTGGCGGCGAACGCCACCAGGTCCGAGCCGGCCGGGAAGCTCAGGCCGATGGGGAAGCGGGTGTGGCTGTCGCCGCCCGTCCCCACGAAGTAGGGCAGCAGGAATCGGTTGCCGTTGGTGTGGATGACACCGTCGCCGGGCCGGAGGTCGATGCCGTCCATGTCCGCGATGAAGGCGCCGAGGTCGGCCTGCATCCGGGCGTCCTTGCTCCTGGGACCGGCGGCGGTGTGGCAGAACGACTGGATGGTGGGGGACGCGAAGCGGAGCGTGGCCAGCTCCAGCACTTCCTGCTGGGTCATCTTGCCGGTGGTGTCCTGGCTGAACACCATGTGCGCCCGGGGCTCCGCGTAGTCTCCAGGCAGGACCCCCGGCAGCCCGGCGGCCGATCCCACCAGCTTCTGGGCCAGTGAGAACGCCGTCCCCTTCGGGTGCTGGGGGGGCTCGGACAGGGTCACCGCCGGCTCTCCCACCGCGATTCCCAGCCTGGTCGCAGGTCTCCCTGGCGTGGGTCGTGAGCTTGCGGCCGATGATCAGGTTGTTGCGGCCGCCGGCTCGGGATTCCTCGAGGATCGAGGCGGGCTCCACCTGGAACTCGGTGAGAGCCTTGCCCTCCGCCGACTGGACCTGGCCCGCGGTCAGGTCGATCGCGACCTCCTGTCCCTCCTTCAGGTTGCCGGTGGAGCAACGCACCGGGATGGCCCCGCAACCGCGAATGGTGTTGAAGAAGATGGGCGCGATCTTGGCGGCCATCAGCATGCCGCCCTGGCGCTTGTTGGGCACGTGGGGGATGTCGTCGCCGATCCACCAGACCAGCGAGTTGGAGGCGGACTTGCGGCTGGAGCCGGTACCCACCACGTCCCCCACGAACAGCAGCGGCAGGTCGCCGGCTGCGAGCTTGGTGCGACGCTCGATGAAGTCGCGGTCTTCGGGGCTGGTGCTGAGGATGCACTGGGCGTGCAGCGGGATGTCGTCCCGGGTGGAGGCCTCCTGGGCCGGAGAGAAGAAGTCGGTGTTGATCTCTCCGGTGGTCCGGATCACCCTGCGGCGCTGCTCCGCCGCGATCTCGGGCCGATGGGAGAACCACCGGGCCTCCGCCCAGCCCGCGAGCAGGCGGCGCGCCGGTTCGTTTCCACTCTCGACCAGCTGGGCGACGCGATCCACATCCTCCAATCGGACCAGGAACAGATCCTCGAGCAGCTGGGCCGCCTTGTCCGCCTGCATCGCCCCCCTTGGAGAGGACCTCGATCAGCGGCGCGGTGTTGTACCCGCCGCCCATGGCCGCCAGCATCTCCAGGGTCTCCATCTTCTCCAGGTGAGGCGAGCTGGCCCGGCCCAGGGCCAGATCGGCGAGGAACTCGGCCTTGACCTTGGAGGCGGGATAGACCCCGGGAGGAACTCGCTCCGAGATCAGGTAGCGAAGCGAGGCGACGGTATTCGCCTGGCCGTGGACCGCGAGCAGGCCGGGGTCGAGATCCTTCTGCCGCAGAGCCGAGCAAACCGCTGCAGCCTGGTCCGCCGACAGGGGCAGCGGCGGGATGCCCTGTGCCTCTCGCTGGGACAGGTGGCTCTTGTACTCGCTCGCGAAGCTTTGGAGGTCGGTGGCCATGGGGGTTCTCCTTCCGATGAAGCGCTGCGGCAGGACTGGCGCCAGGGAGCGCCTCCCGGTCCGGTTGGCGTGCACGTAATAGCCGTTTCCGCGGTCCGGTCGCAAGCAGCGCGCACCGCACGGCTGCGGTGACGTCGAGTCCCACGGGGATGACGAGCGTTCGCTCCGCTCACCACCCAGAGGGCTCGCCAGCTCGAACCGGGGAGGGCGCCGTCCCGCTAGCGACCCGCGAGCCTGCGCTCGCGCTCCTGGTAGAAGGCATCGATCGGTCCGAACTCGGCCTCCTGACTGAACTCGGCCTGGGTCCAGGCGGACAGCTCTTCGTCGCTCATGGCCGGATCCCAGCGCTTGAGCTGGGGCTGAGCCACGTGCCAGGGCGTGTCACAGAAGATCTCGATGCCGTTGCCTTCCGGGTCCTTGAAGTAGACCGACCAGGCGTTGCCGTGGGTCACGGGATCGACGTGAGTGGCGCGCCCGTCCTTCTCGAGACGCTCGAGCATCTCGCGCACGTCGGCCAGCGAATCCACGCGGAAGGCGAAGTGATCGACGCTGTTCGGCGGTTCCTCCCCTGCCGGAAGGGAGCGAAGGCGAGCTGGTGGTGATCGGTTTCGACTGGCTGATGAAGACGAGCTCGGGCGCACCGGGCGCGATGGGCCCCCGGTCACTGACCTCGAAGCCGAGCACGTTCGTGTAGAAATCGAGCATGGCGTCGAGATTACGGACGAGCAAGACGGATGCGACCAGTGAAGCTTCATGGTCTCTCGAAGAGGCAGTATAGAGGACTGTCGGACCGTTCGGACGGCTGTTCCGATAGGCGGCCGAGGCGAGCTGGCCCGGCCCAGGGCCAGCTCGGCGAGGAACTCGGCCTTGACCTTGGAGGCGGGATAGACCCCGGGAGGAACGCGCTCCGAGATCAGGTAGCGAAGCGAGGCGACGGTATTCGCCTGGCCGTGGACCGCGAGCAGGCCGGGGTCGAGATCCTTCTGCCGCAGAGCCGTGCAAACCGCTGCAGCCTGGTCCGCCGACAGGGGCAGCGGCGGGATGCCCTGTGCCTCTCGCTGAGACAGGTGGCTCTCGTACTCGCTTGCGAAGCTCTGGAGGTCGGTGGCCATGGGGGTTCTCCTTCCGATGAAGCGCTGCGGCAGGACTGGCGCCAGGGAGCGCCTCCCGGTCCGGTTGGCGTGCACGTAATAGCCGTTTCCGCGGTCCGGCCGCAAGCAGCGCGCACCGCACGGCGCAGTTCCGTCGAGTCCCACGGGGATGACGAGCGTTCGATCCGCCTCGCCACCCTGGAGGGCTCGCCAGTTCGAACCGGAGACCGGCCGGGCCGCGCTATCCTCTTCGCCCATGACGCCCCCCAGCGAAGCCCCCGTTCTCCCGTCCGGCCTCGTCGCATTCGTCAAGAAGGGATGCCCCACCTGTGAGACCGTTGCGCCAGTGTTGGCGCAGCTGGCGGATGTCGGCGACCTGACGATCTACAGCCAGGACGATCCGGGCTTCCCGGAAGGGCTGGCGGTCCAGGACGACACCTCGCTGCGCGTGTCGTGGCACCACAACGTCGAGGTCGTGCCGACGTTGATCCGCGTCGAGCAGGGCGTCGAGACCGAGCGCGCGATCGGCTGGCATCGCGGCGACTGGGAGGAGCTGACCGGCTGCGCGGGGCTCGGCGAGGGACTGCCCGACTACCGGCCGGGCTGCGGTTCGCTGTCCGTCGACCCGAATCTGGAAGCCGAGCTGGCGGCGCGCTTCGGCAGCTCCGCGCTGCGCGCGCGGCGCGTTCGAGCTCGCCGATCGCGAAGACGAGTTCGAGGCGATGTTCGAGCGCGGCTGGAGCGACGGGTTGCCGCTGGTACCGCCGACGCCCGGGCGCGTGCTGGCGATGCTGGAGGGGACGTCACGCAAGCCGGACGAGGTCGTCGCGGCGGTGCCGCCCGACTTCGCGGAGTGCACGGTCGAGAAGGTCGCGATCAACGCGGTGATGGCGGGCTGCAAGCCCGAGTACCTGCCGGTCGTGCTGGCCGCGGTCGAGGCCGTGTGCACGGACGAATTCAACATGCACGGCCTGCTGGCGACGACGATGGGCGTCGGCCCGATCGTAATCGTCAACGGCCCGATCCGCAACGAGATCGGCATGAACTCCGGCATGAACGTGCTCGGCCAGGGCAACCGCGCGAACCTGACGATCGGCCGCGCGCTGCAGCTGGTGGTCCGCAACGTCGGCGGCGGGCGCCCGGGAGAAGTCGACCGCGCGACGTTCGGCAATCCGGGCAAGCTGTCGTTCTGCTTCGCGGAAGACGAGGAAGGGTCGCCGTGGCAGCCGCTGTCGGTCGATCTCGGCGCCGACCGGGGCGTGAACACCGTGACGGTCTTCCCGGGCGAGGGTCCGCGCGACGTCGTCGATCAGCTTTCGCGCGAGCCCGACGCGCTGGCCGCGTCGCTCGCCGCGAACCTGCGCAGCGTCCACCACCCGAAGCTCGTGGTGGGCTTCGAGGGCCTCCTGGTGATGGGGCCCGAGCACGCGCGCGTGTTCTCGCGCGCCGGCTGGAGCAAGACTCAGGTGATGGAGGCGCTGGGCGAGCACCTGATGATTCCCGGCGCAGAGCTGGTGCGCGGCGCGGGCGGCATCAGCGAGGGCATGCCCGAAAGCCTGAAGGACTCGACGCTGCCGAAGTTCCGGCCGGGTATGCTGCACATCGTGCATGCGGGTGGCCGCGCCGGCCTGTTCTCGTGCATCATCGGTGGCTGGCTGGGCGGCGAACAGGGCAGCCAGACCGTCATCCGGGAGATCGTGAAATGAGCGAAGACCGCACACTGCTGGACCCGACCAGCGAGCGCAGCCTGGCCATCCGACCGCGCGCGCCGCGGCTGCGACAAGATCGAGGGCGCGACGATCGGCCTGCTCGACATCTCGAAGCCGCGCGGCGATCTGTTCCTGAACCGCATCGAGGAGCGGATCAGGGACCGCGGCGGCGAGGTGATCCGCTACGCGAAGCCGACTTTCGCAAAGGCCGCGCCCGTCGATCTGCGCCACGAGATCGCCACGCAGTGCGACGCGGTCATCGAAGCCCTCGCGGATTGAGGCAGCTGCACGTCGTGCAGTGTGCACGACATGAGCGACATCGAGTCCCGCGGCCTCCCGACCGTGATGGTCGCGACCGTCGAGTTCGAATCCGGCAAGGAAGCGCAGGACAAAGCGCTGGGCTGTGACCTGAACGCCGTCTACACCGAGCACCCGATCCAGGACCGCACCGACGAGGAGATGCTGGCGATTGCGGACGAGGCGTTCGAGAAGCTGATGGCGGGGTTGCTCGAGGAGAGCTGACGTGAATGACCGCAGCCAGATTCTCATGTGCCGACCTTCACATTTCGCCGTGGAGTACGTGATCAATCCATGGATGGAAGGCCACGTCGGCCGGGCGCGACGGGAAGTGGCCATCCAACAGTGGGAGGTGTTGCACGGGATCGTGCGCGGGCTGGCCGATGTGAGGGTGATCGATGGCGGAGAGCATCTGCCGGACATGTGCTTCGCGGCCAATGCCGGGCTGGTCATCGGCGACCGGTTCGTGCCGACTTCCTTCCGGGTCCCGCAGCGCCAGGCGGAGATGCCACTCTTCGTTGAATGGTTCGAGAATGCGGGCTACGAGACGTTGGATCTTCCGACCGATTCGCCCTTCGAAGGCGAGGGCGATGCGCTGCTTCAGACGGAACGCGATGAGGGTCCCATCCTGTGGGCGGGCTACGGAGTGCGAAGCTCGCTCGAGTCACACCGGTCGATCAGCGAGGCGTTGAATCTCGAGGTCGTGTCGCTGCGTCTGGTCGATCAGCGGTTCTATCACCTCGACACCTGCTTCGCGCCCTTGAGCGAAGGGCGTGTGATGTACTACCCGGCGGCGCTGGGCGAGATGTCACTACGCCAGATCCATCAGTATGTTCCGGCAGACCGGCGCCTGGAAGTCAGTGAAGCCGACGCGATGCATTTCGCCTGCAACGCCCTGGTGATCGGCCGGACCCTCATCACGAACCATGCCAGCCAGCCGCTGAAGGAGCGGCTCAAGGACTGGGGATACCAGGTCGTCACCAGCCCTGTGGACGAGTTCATGTTGGCCGGCGGCGCGGTGAAATGTTTGTGCCTGGTCACCGACCAATCGATCGACACGTCTGCCCAGCCGGCAAAGACCGTCTCGCCAATTCGTTCCACTCAGATCGAGCTGGCTGGCCACCTGCTGGACAGCGGGCTCATCAATCGGCTGCTGGACCTGACGACCGAGGGCGGTGGAGAAGCCAGTGTCGAGCATCTGGCCGTCGCCCAGCGCCACGACCAGCCGTCCACGGCGCGTCTGCGGCTGAGTGCGCCCTCGGCCGAGCGGCTGGACCTGATCGTCAATCGGCTGATGCCCCTGGGCGCCCGGCCCACCGCGGAACCGACCGATGCGCGCCTGCAGTCGGTCACGCAGCCGGGTGTTGCCCCGGACGATTTCTACTCGACGACGATATATCCCACGGACGTGCGGATTCGAGGAGAGTGGGGCCGCGCCGCCCAGCAGAGGATGGATGCCGTGGTGGTGGTGGAGACCGATCGCCACGGCCGGCCCGTCTCCCGCTGCAGTCTGATTCGGGACCTGAATCGTGGCGACCAGGTGGTCTGCGGGCTGGAAGGTGTACGCATCAACCGGCCCATGGTGCAGAAGGGGGAAGGCGAATTCGCCTTCATGTCAGCCAGCGTGTCGACCGAGCGGCGTGTCGAGCTGGCCGTCGAGCAACTGGCCTGGGAGATGAAACGCGTCAAGGCGCGGAATGGGCGCATCGTGTTCGTCGCCGGACCCGTGGTGATCCATACCGGAGGTGGGAAGTACCTCAGCCAGATCATCCGACTCGGCTACATCCAGTCTCTGTTGACCGGCAACGCCCTGCCGACGCACGACATCGAGCTGAACCTCTACGGCACGTCGCTGGGCGTGGATCTGGCCCGCGGCGTAGGTGTCCATGGTGGACATCAGCACCACATCAAGGCAATCAATCGGGTGCGGGGGGCGGGGTCGATCAGGGAAGCGGTCCAACAGGGTGTCATCACCGATGGCGTGATGTACGAATGCGTGAAGAACAACGTCCACTACGTGCTGGCCGGATCGATTCGCGACGATGGACCACTGCCAGACACTCTGATGGATCTCAACGAAGCGCAGGCCGCCTATGCCGCAGCCATCGAAGACGCCGACATGATCGTGATGCTCTGTTCGATGTTGCACGCCATCGGGACGGGAAACATGACTCCCGCAGGCGTGCGACTGGTCTGTGTGGACATCTCTCCCGCCGTCGTGACCAAGCTGGCCGATCGGGGCAGTGTCGAGTCGACCGGAATCGTGACCGATGTGGGGTTGTTCCTCTACCTGCTGGCACAGCGGTTGAGCGACGAGTAGAGCACCCGGGTTCCATCGCCGCGCAAATCCGTTCCAAATGCAGAATTCGAGGGTCGTCGGCGCATAGGAGGAACAGTGGGTGTCGAGCCCATTGCGCGTTCAATCCGCACTCTCACAGTTCCAGATACTCTATGGCAGTGTGACCGTCCTGCAATCGACTGGCAAAAAGGTGATGGCCCCGTCGGAAAGACCGTCGCCGTTGTTGTCGAAGTTCCCCGTTCCTGCAAGCGTCGCGTCGGCTGTCCACCCCAGGACGAAGTGCACGGCACCGTTGACAACGTCGTAGACGGTGACGGCAGCCCATACAGTGCCATCGCTGGCAACAACGGCACTACCACTCATTGGATAGATATCGTCAGACCCGAATGCCTTGTAGTAACCGTGTAGGGCGGTGCCCTTCCCGGCTTTCTTGGGCGCCTTCACCTTCTGGAATACATAGTGTCCCGCAGCCTGGTCCTGTATACAGAGGTCTTTGGCGAGCGCACTCCCCGCCACGCTCACCACAATGATGGCAGCGACGATCATCAAGCCCGAGCGCATGACATTCCTCCCACGGTAGAGCTCAGCACGCATCCTCTCACAGCCGCGGACGCCCGGTCAAGACGGCCAGGTTTTCCGTTCGACCGCCTCGATGTGCTGTAGAATGCGAGCCGCTCGCTTCCGGTGCGGTTGCCACAGGCTGGAGATGCCGAGAAAGAAAAACTCGATCATCAACGTCGAGGTGGCCAGGTGAGCCTCTCGCCGTTCATTGCGGGATACGCGAAGGCCGTGCCGTCCGCTCCATAGTCTCGCAGGTCCGTTTCACAGCTGACGGGACCACTTGCAGCTTCATACCAAGATCCTGATCGGGCTGATTGCGGGAGCCATCATCGGCGTCCTGGCGGAAGTCGTGGGCGCGGGGGGCTGGCTCTGGTTCTGGGGGTAGAACGGATCCTCGATATGGCCAGGACGGCCGTGAACGTGACGGGCGATTCGGCGGCAGCGGTGTGGATCGCCGGGACCGAGGGCGAGCTGAAGATCCCGTCCGAGGACGTCTGGTAGGGCTGCGCAAACCTGGGCAGACGCCGGGAGACGGGCCGGTCTCAGAGGCGATCCTGGACGTAGCGCGCCACCTCCTCCAGGGTCGCCAGCCACACGTCGCCGCGCGCCATCGCGTGGTCGATCAACCTCTCCAGCACCTCGAGGCGGTGGAACCTCCCGATGATGGAGGGGTGGCAGGTGAGCGTGAACACCCCGCCCGCATCGACGACGCCGTCGAGCTCGGTCCTCCAGATCCGAAACACGCTCTCCGGATCGTGGAACTGCGCGAAGCTGACCGGCGGCTTGAAGAACAGGAAGTAGGCTGCGTCGTCCTTCGACCAGTCGATCGGCATCTCGAGCAGCTCCACCGCAGGGTCGTAGACGGACAGCCGGTACGGGGCGTCACCCCCGAAGAGACTGGAGTCATAGAGAAAGCCGGCCTGTTCCAGCAGGCGCGGCGTGCGGCGGTTCAAATCCCAGGCCGGGGACCGATAGCCGACAGGGGCGGAGCCCAGAGCGCTGCGGAAGATGGCTTGAGTCTTCTCGAGCAGCGCGGCTTCTCTTCCGGGCCGGCGGACGAGCTGCGTGGGGGCTTCGTGCTCGTATCCGTGACTGCCGATCTCGTGCCCGGCCTCGCGGATGTTCCTCAGTGGCTCCGGATAGCGTTCCATGTTTCGTCCGGGAATGAAGAACGTGGCTTCGATTCCCTTGCACTCCAGAAGATCCAGGATGCGCGGGAGCCCGGTATGGAGCCCGTAGTAGCCGCGCGACTCGACCGACAGCCCGCCGGCCAGCAGGGCGTCGAGGCCGAGCCAGCGGGAAAACGCGCCCCAGGTCTGCGTTCCCTTGGTGTAGGCGTACTCGACGTCGACGTCGAAGGTCAGACAAACGACACCCTTGCGGTCGCCGGGCCACGGTCCGTGGTAGTAGCGCATGGAGTCTCCCGTACATCGGCTCGACTGGCGCGTCAAGTGTTCGACGCTCGAGGCTGATGACGCGACGAGGAATGGCGCTGTCGATCCGCGCGCGGCCGACTACAGGCCGAAGTGGTCGCAGAGCATCGCGCTACAGGTGCGAGACCACCTGCGCCGCTCGGCGCGATCCGCGCCGCGATTCGTGACCTCTTCAGCGGTGGCGCTCACGAAAGCCACCGCGAAGCGCGCAGCGAACTCGAGGGCATCGCTTCGCGTGCGGCGGGCCGGCCAGGCCTCACCCACGAACCGCGCTACCCGCTTTTCCACCCTTGACACGTGCGCCCGGAACTCCCGCGAGTCGCGGTAGAGAACCGCAGCATCCTGGAGCGCCCGCCGCAACTCGGCCTCCTCCGCCTCCGTTTCGAAGAAGCGGTCGATGGCCAGGACCACACGCTCGCGCGGGGGCGTATCGGATGCCTCCAGAATTTCTTCGATCTCGCGCCAGGTCTTCTCGTCCTCCTGCTGGTGCACGCGGAACAGGAGCGACGCCTTGTTGGGATAGTACTGGTAGAGCGAGCCCACGCTGACCCCGGCGACCTCGGCCACCCGAGTCGTCGTGAAAGCCGCCGCACCCTGACGGCGCAAAACGCGAATGGTCGCCTCGAGGATGAGCTGGTTCATGTGCCTCGACCGCTCCTGTCGGGGCCGCTTGCGGGGACGGAGATCGACGGATCTTGTGCGAGCTTGCGCTTCGCCGTGCCGGCATGGGATCTCTCCGGTCCGGTCCTGTCGGGGCCGCTCCAAACGCGAATGGCGGGACCGGTGAATGAATGCGAATATTCATTCGTATTATAGCGAAGCGCTTGCAGGACCTCGAGGTGAGCGGAAGAGTCTGGATGCCCGAGTCGTTCGCAGCCTTCCATCAAGTGGCTGATGACGCAGAGAAGGTGTGTGAAATGACAGACCTCTCACCTCCAAAGAGGACCCTCCACCGACTCCTGGTGGCTGCCGCACTGGCGGTCGCCATGGCCCTCGGCTGGTACCTGAGGGCGAGGTCCGGCGTCGAGTGGGACGTAGAGACAGCGCGTGAACTCGTGGAAGAGATGGGGTTCTGGGCGCCGGGGATCTTCATCCTTCTGGTCACCTTCCGCCTGCTCATTCTGGTGCCGTCGCAAGTCATGCTGGCCGCTGGAGGCGTTTGCTTTGGCTTTCTCCTGGGAACCATCTACGGGGCAGTCGGTCTGACGCTTTCCGGGCTGATGGTCTTTGGCCTGGCCCGCTACTTGGGGGGCGACAGCCTGCGCAAGAGGGTGCCGCCGCGTCTGCAGCAGGCGCTGGACCTGGCCAGCAGCCGAACGGGCGCCCTGCTGGTGACGATCGGCACGACGTATCCGGTAGGCCCCATGACCGGCTATCACATCGGTGCCGGTCTCACCCGGATGTCATGGCCGCTCTATGCCTCGGCGCTCGCGCTGGGCTCTCTGATGCGAGCGTCTCTCTTCACGTTTCTCGGCAGCAGGGTTGCAGAGCTGGGTATCCGGGAGGCCTGGCCCGCCTTCTCGATTCTGGCCGTGTTCCTTCTGCCTCTCCTGCACCCAAGAGTCAGAAGCTGGGCAGCAGACGGACTTCGCGGTTCGAGATGAGAGCATCGTTTCCTTCGCAGGGCGGGAGGCCCTGGATGACCATGGGGACAGGGCAATGGAAGATCGAGTCAGCACGTGCACTCTGGGCGACTCGAAGGTCGGGACTGTTCTGGAGCGGCTCCACCGTGAGGCCAGGGGCGACAAGCTGCGCTACGGCTGGAAGCTGATTCCCTACCTGGTGCAGAAGGCTCTGCTACGGAACCCCTCACTCACGGATCAGTACCGACGCCTGACAGGCGTGAGCATCTGCGTCTCGGCGGAACAGGGAGCTTTCGCCTACCTGGTTGCGCGGTCGATCGGCGCGCGCAGGATCGTCGAGTTCGGCACTTCCTTCGGGGTCTCTACCATCTACCTCGCGGCTGCGGTCCGGGACAACGGCGGGGGCGTCGTCATCGGATCTGAATTCGTCGAATCGAAGGCAGAGAGGGCGCGGGCGAACATTCTGGAGGCGGGCCTCGCCGATGCCGTGGAGATCCGGATCGGCGACGCGATGGAGACACTCGCCAACCCGGGGGGCGACATCGACCTGCTCCTGATGGATGGATCGAAGGAGCTGTACCTGCCCATCTTGAAGATGCTCGCGCCGCGGTTGCGCCGGGGAGGCGTGGTCCTGGCCGACGATGTGCTCACGCCGTTCATCAAGAGGACGCTTGCGGAGTACGTGGCGTATATGCAGGACGATCGCCACGGCTTTGCCTCCGTCACGGTGCCCTTCCGCGACGGGTTCGAGTACTCGGTCAAGAACTGACCTGCCCTCTCGAAGAGGAGAACATCTCCATTCCTGAAGCAGTCAAGGGCAAGCCATGACGAATCCATGGCTAACGATACCGGCCGAGGACTACGAAGCGCACATGGCTTCGCCCGAGGTCGGTCAATTTCAAGCGTTGAACCAGCTGTTCAAAACCGTTCTCGAGGAGCACCGCCCCGAGAGTCTGGCAGTTCTCGGATGCTCGACGGGGAACGGATTCGAGCACATCGATCCAACCGTGACCCGGCGGGTCCTCGGAATCGACATCAATCCGTCCTACCTCGGCGTCGCCAGGACGAGATTCCTGGACTCACTCCCCATGCTCGAGCTTCTGGAGCAGGATTTCACATCGGCGAGCTTCGCCATTCATCCGGTGTCGTTGATCTTCGCCGCGTTGGTATTCGAATATGTGGGTGTTGGAGAAGCTCTCCGGAGCATCAGCAGGAGTCTCACACCAGGAGGGGCTCTGGTCGCCGCATTGCAGCTTCCGAGCCCGACGTCGACTCCGGTTACGAAGACCCGTTTCGAGAGCCTCGAAGCCCTCGCCCCCATCATGAACCTGGTATCTCCGGAAGAGTTCTCCCTTGTCTGTTTCGAAAACGGCCTGCGGGCAGTCAGACAGACGCGCATCCCCTTGGAGCAAGGAAAAGAACTCTCGGTCGGATTCTACGAGAAGGATCGAACCCGGTGAATGGCTCTGCGTCGAAGAAGGGCCAGACGACCAGGCTCCCGGACGGACGATCTCTTGGATATGCCGAGTACGGGGATCCCACAGGCAGGCCCATCCGCTTCTTTCCGGGCGCTCCCAGCTCGCGACTCCTTCACCCTCCTGAGGGCCCGGCGACTTCGCTCGGCGCCCGGGTCATCGTGGTCGAGCGGCCCGGCTTTGGTCTCTCCGACTTCCAAAAGGGCCGCAAGCTGCTGGACTGGCCGGAGGACGTCACTGCATTCGCGGACGCACTGGGGATCGAACGCTTTGCCGTGGCGGGGAATTCCGAGGTCGATCAGGAAATACTGTCGCACCCTGAGATCAAGAAGATGTTGATGGAGAACTACAGAGAAGCGATGCGTGCAGAAGTGCGGGGATTCGCACGGGAGGACATCTCCATCCCGGTCGGTGTCTGGCACAGCGAAGAAGACGCCAACGTATCCTCGTCAGCGGCTCGCCATGTGGCAAAGACGATACCCGAATGCCGTGCGACCCTTCTCCCGGGGGAGGGGCATTGGCTGTTCCTCGGGCATTGGGAAGAAGTACTCACGTCGCTGCTTTCCTGAATGCGGCGCCATCAAGGCATGCGGGCAGGCTGATCCTTCGGCTACGATGAAACACGTTGCCAAGCGAGAGGGGAGTTGACCCGAGATGGAGTTCATCAAGCTCTTCCAGCCGATCGTCATCAACGAGAAGCTCGAGGTCAGGAATCGGATCGTCCTGCCTGCGCTGGGTCTCGGCTACACCCAGGACTACAGCTTCAGCGAACGTTTCAAGGGCTTCTACCGCGCACGCGCCCACGGGGGAGTGGGCCTGATGACCATCGGTCCCATCGCAGTGGACAAGGTGGGCAGCGCTCCTCCCATCGTGCAGCTCTTCGACGATGCGAACGTGGAGCCGCTCCGGGACTTCATCGACGAACTGCACCGAGACACGGACGCCAAGGTGGGTACCCAGCTTTTCCACATGGGACGTTACTCCTTCTCCTTCTTATGGGGAGAGCAGCCGATCGCGCCGTCGGCAATCCCCAGCAAGCTCACCAAGCAGACCCCGCGGGAGATGACCCGGGAGGACATCGAAGAGCTTCATCAGGACTACGTGCGAGCAGCAGTCCGAGCCCAGGCGGCGGACTTCGACTACATCGAGATCCTCGCCTGCACCGGCTATCTGATCAGTGAGTTTCTCTCTGCGCTCACGAATCATCGCACCGACGAGTACGGCGGCTCGCTGGAGAACCGGATGCGCTTCGGCGTCGAGCTGATCCAGAAGGTGCGAAAGGCAGTGGGAGACGACGTGGCCCTCGGGGTCCGCATCGCGGGCAACGACTTCATGGAGGGTGGAAACACCAACGTCGAGAACGCGCTCTTCGCCGCCGCGGCCGAGGAGGCCGGGATCGACGCCGTCAACGTCACGGGGGGCTGGCACGAGACCAACATCCCGCAGCTCACCACGGACGTTCCCCCGGGTGTCTACACCTATTTGGCCCGTGGTGTGAAGGAGAAGGTGGGCGTTCCGGTCTTCGCCTCGAATCGGCTCGGGAACCCCTACCTCGCCGAGAGGACGCTCCGCTCCGGCGCCGCCGACATGATCTGCTGGGGCCGGCCCCTGATCGCGGATCCCGAGCTGCCCAACAAAGTCAGGGACGGGAGGCTCGACGAGGCAATCCACTGCATTGCCTGCAACCAGGGCTGCTTCGATTCGGTCTTCTCGATGGAGCCGGTCTACTGCGTTCTGAACCCCCGGGCGGGACGGGAGAACGAGTTCCGGATCCGGAAGGCGGAGACCCGAAAGCGTGTCCTGGTCGCAGGGGGAGGCCCGGCAGGCATGGAGTTCGCCGTCACGGCGGCGCAGCGGGGCCACCAGGTCACGCTCTACGAGAAGGAGGATCGCCTCGGAGGCCAGATCAGCTTGGCCTGCATGACGCCGGGGAAGGCGGAGTTCCACAATCTGGTCGAAAGCCTCGAGAAACGCATGGCAGTTCAGGGCGTGGAGGTGAAGCTCGGCACTTCCGTCACGCCGGACACCGTGAAGCGAGAGGGGCCCGACGTCCTGGTCGTCGCCTCGGGCGCCAAGGCGCTCAGCATCGACGTTCCCGGCATCGACAAGCCTCACGTGGTTTCGGCCTGGGATGTCCTCGCGGAGCGCGTCGCCGACATCGGGGAGAACGTGGTCGTGGTCGGCGGCGCCGCCACCGGATGCGAGAGCGCGCACTTCATCGCGGCCATGGGGACGGTCGATCCCGAAGCCTTCACCTTCCTCATGTACCACGCGGCCGAAGACCCCGGATTCGCCAAGGAGCTGCTCCACAATTCCCGACGGAAGATCACCATCATCGACATGGTTCCGCGTCTCGCCGAAAACGTCGGGAGGACCAGCCGCTGGTCGTTGTTGAAGCGTCTGCGGCTAATGGGTGTCGAGCTTCGGCCCAACACCAAGCTGCTGGAGATCACGGATGATTCGGTGATCGTGGAGACCGAAGAGGGGGAGCAGTCCATCCCCGCCGATACGGTGGTGCTGGCCCTGGGCGCCGTCCCCGTCGACGATCTCGCGCGCGAGACCCCGGGCGACGGAATCGAGGTGGTCACCATCGGCGATGCCACGGCGCCGAGGAAGATGAGCGACGCCATCCTCGAGGGCTTCGAAGCGGCGTTGAACCTCTAGGTGGTCGCGCCTACGCCTCCCCGGGCGTCTCCAGCTCCAGATCCGAGAGGGGATACGCAGAGCAGGGGTGGATGTAGCCGAGCTTGCGGTCGGCGGCACGGCGGTCGTCGCTTTCCGGCGCGATGAAGACGTCGCCGCCGAGCAGCAGCGAACGGCAGAAACCGCATTCTCCAGACCGGCACAGCGAAGGTGACGCCAGGTTGGCCCTCTCCATCGCGACCAGGACCGTCTCGGTCGCCCGAGCCGGGATCTCGCGGACGACACCCTGCATCTTCACCTTCATCTGGAACGTCTTGTCCACGGCCCCCGATGGGAAGTCAGGCCGGGTGGTGACGTCCGTCAGCTCACCCCAGATGCGATCGGTGTAGAAGCCTCCTTCGACCCTGCGGATGGTGATCTCGTAGAACCGATCTGGCCCCGAGCCTCGAAGGGAGCCGAGGAGATGGAGTAAGGCCGGCTGAGCTGTCCTCGGCGGTCGGATCTATTCGCCGGACGCCAGCCGCTCCACCGCGGCGAGCAGGCGCTCGACTTCGGCGGGGGTGTTGTAGTGGACGATGCCGATCCGCACCATCCCGCCCGAGTCCTCGAGTCCGAGGCGCTCGGTCACCGCGATCGCGTAGTAGTTGCCATCCCAGACGAAGATCCCCTCCTCGTCGAGCCGGCGCGCCACCTCCAGTGGAGGCATTTTCCCGATCCGGCAGGCGATGGTCGGGCAGCGCTCGGCGATCCGGGCGGGATCGGTGATGCCGAAGACGCGAACGCCCGGCGTCCCGGTCAGGCCCTCCAGCATCCGCAGCGCCATCGGGCGCTCCCAGGCCGCCACCCTCGACATCGCCAGCCGGAGCTGGCGGCGGCGATTGCTGTGAGACTCGCCGTTCGCGTTGCCCTCGTCCCGCCCGATCGCGGCCAGGTACTCGACAGCCGCCGTCACGCCCGCCAGCCCCTCGAAGCTCTGGGTTCCGGTCTCGAACTTGTCCGGCGCCGTCTTCGGTGAAGGCCGCACCTTGTAGGGGGCCAGCTCTTCACCGTGCTCCCGTTTCGCCCAGAGAATGCCGACGTGCGGCCCGAAGAACTTGTAGGCCGAGCAGACCAGGAAGTCGGCGCCGAGCTCGCCGACGTCGACGCTCATGTGCGGCATCGAGTGGACGGCGTCCACCCAGACCAGCGCCCCGGTCGCGTGGGCCATCTCCGAGATGCGCGCCACCGGGTTGATGGTCCCGACGGCGTTCGAGGCGTGGCCGACGGCCACCAGGCGCGTTCGCTCATTCAAGAAGGGAGGCGAGGTGATCGAGGTCGAGCGTGCAGTCCTCGGGGTGGAAGTCGCAGTGGTGCACTGCGATTCCCTTCTCCTCGAGCGCGACCCAGGGCGCCACGTTGGCGTCGTGGTCGAGCCGGGTGACGATGACCTCGTCGCCCGGCGACCAGCGCCGCCCCAGCGCGCGGCTGATGGCGAAGGTCAGCGTGGTCATGTTGGGACCGAACGAGATCTCCTCCGGCGTGCCGCCGAGGAGATCGGCCATGGCGGTGCGGGCGCCATCCACGACCGCCTGGCAGCGGCGGCTGGTCTCGAAGGCGCCGTGCGAGTTGGCGTTGGCGCGGCGGTAGTAGTCGGCCGTCGCCTCGATCACCGCCGCCGGCACCTGGGTGCCGGCGGGACCGTCGAAGAAGGCGAACGGCTGTCCGCCGGGACCGGTCTCGGCGAGGGCGGGGAACTGGGCGCGAAGCGCACGGAGATCCGGCGCGGCGCGAGTGGTCATCGGGCAGCCTGGTCTTCGATGGGGTGAATCATGGGCGGGGCTCCCTCGGCTGGTACGTTACCACGCGACCCCGGACCGCCTGTCCCATGGATACCCTGCGAGCCGCCAGCGTCGCCGCGGAGTGACCCGGCGCGCACGCAGTCCCAGCCGCCGAGGCCATGGGCCTCGGCGGCTGGGTTCCGGTCGAGTGCTTCCTCGGCCTAGATGTAGCCCTTGGCCTTGAGCAGCTCCGCGTTGAGGATGCCGCCGCCGGCGGCGCCTCTCACCGTGTTGTGTGAGAGCCCGACGAAGCGGCAGTCGAACACGTTGCAGCCGCGCAGACGGCCCACGGTGACGGCCATGCCCTTGTCCGCGTCGCGGTCCTTGCGCGGCTGGGGCCGGTTCTTCTCCTCTCGAACCAGAATCGGGGACTCCGGTGCGAAGGGCAGCTCGAGCTCCTGGGGCACGGACCGGTAGGACTGCCAGACCTCCTTGATCTCGTTCAGGGAGGGCTTCTTGGACTCGAACGCCAGGCTCACGCAGGCGAGGTGGCCGTCGATCACCGGAACCCGGTTGCAGTGAGCGGAGAGCTTGATCGAGCCGTCCTCGACGAACTGGCCGTTCTCGATCTTGCCGAAGATCTTGAGCGGCTCGACCTCCGACTTCTCTTCCTCTCCGTTGATGAACGGGATGATGTTGTCCAGCATGTCGATCGAGGCGTGCCCCGGGTAGCCCGCGCCCGAGACGGCCTGGAGCGTGGCCACGATGCCCTGCGCGATCGGGTAGCCGGCCTTGCGCAGCGCGTCGATCGGAGCCATGTAGCTCTGGAGGCTGCAGTTGGGCTTCACCAGGACGAAGCCCTTGCTCCAGCCCCGGTTCTTTTGCTGGATCGGAATGATCTCGATGTGGTCGGGATTGATCTCGGGAATCAGGACCGGCACATCCGGCGTCCCGCGGTGGGCCGAGTTGTTGGAGACCACGGGGATCCCGGCCGCCGCGTAGGCGTCCTCGGTCTCGCGAATCGCAGCCTTGTCCATCTCCACCGAGGAGAAGACGAACTCGCACTCGCCCTTCGCCTCTTCGATGTTGCTGGCATCGTGGACGACCAGGTCCCGCACCTGGGCGGGGATGTCGTCGTCCATCAGCCAACGTCCTTCCACGGCGTCGACGTACTTCTTGCCGGCCGAGTTCGGAGAAGCCGCCACGTACTTGACCTCGAACCACGGGTGATCTTCGAGCAGCCTGACGTAGTTCTGCCCGACCATTCCTGTGGCCCCGATTACACCAACGCTCATCTTCGACATCTTGGTTTCCTTTCTCCAATCAAATGAAAAACCCCGCTCCCTTTGGGGAGCGGGGTTCGTGTCGACTTCTCGTCTGCCGTGTCTTCCGGCTACGACCCTCCGCTCCCCTGAGACGGGGGCGTCGGCTTGGTCTTCTTCGTAGTCGTCGTCAGCAGCGCAGATCCGCCACGCGCGGGGATCGCAGCCCCTGTGGCAGAGGCATCGCGGGAGACGGCTGACGGGCGAAGATCCATGACCGGCCAAACGTACCCATTTCTCCCCACCCGTCAAGAAGGGGGAGGGCGGCCTGCCGGCCTCGCGACCGGGCTCAGCCGTCCATGGTGCGCAGGATCGCCTCCGCGATCTTCTCCTTCGAGGGAAGCACGGCCGCCTCGAGCACCGGGCTGTAGGGGACCGGCAGGTTCGGGTTGCCGACCCGCTGGGGGGCGGCCCGGAGCGCCGGGAAGGCCCGCTCGATCACCTGCATCGCGATCTCGGCTCCCAGGCCGCAGCGTTCGGTGTCCTCGTCCACCACGACCAGCCGGCCCGTCCTGGTCACCGACTCGACGATCCGGTCCGTGTCCAACGGCTCGATGGTGACGGGGTCGATTACCTCGACGTCGATGCCCCGCTCCTCCAGATCGGAGGCGGCCTGCAGAGCCAGATTCACCATGTAGGAGGTCGCCACCACGGTGACGTCGCTCCCCTCGCGCGCGATCCTGGCGACGCCGAAGGGCACGCAGTACTCCTCTTCCGGAACCTCCCCCTTGCTTCCGCCCAGCAGCTTGTGCTGGAAGAAGGCCACCGGGTTGTCGTCGCGGATGGCGGTCTTGAGCAGGCCCTTGGCGTCGTAGGGCGTGGTGGGCGCGGCGATCTTGAGGCCCGGCGCGTGCGCGTAGAGGGCCAGTGGCGACTGGGAGTGCTCCGAGGCGGAGCGCGTGTAGCCCCCCATGGCCTGCAGGAAGACCAGGGGCACGGTCATTCCCCCCTCGGCGCCGTGCGTGTAGCGCCACTTCCCGGCCTTGCCGAGGATCTCGTCCAGGGCGCACATGACGAAGTCGGCCAGGGAGAAGTACGCGACTGGCCGCATCCCGGCCAGCGCGGCGCCGACGCAGGCGCCGGCGATGGCGGGCTCGGAGATGGGAATGCTGCGGACGCGCTGCTCGCCGAACTCCTCGAGCAGACCGCTGGTGAGACCGGGTCCCTTGGCGGGCAGGTGGAGGCCGAGCCCCATCAGGAAGACCGAGGGGTCCCTCTGCATCTCCTCCCGCAGCGCCTCGTTCATCGCCTCCGCGAAGCTGATGGTGCGCATCGATCTCTCTCCTTCGTCCACTCAGGCGTACAGGTCGGTGAAGGCGTCTTCCGGCGCCGGGAACTCACTCTCTTCCGCGAACTCCTGCGCCGCGCGCATCTCCACCTCCGCCTTGCGCGCGATCTCTTCCACCGACTGCTCGGTCAGGACACCGCGTTCCAGCAGTTCGCTCCGGAAGCGGTCGATCGGGTCCCGCCGCTGCCAGGACTCGATCTCCTGGGGGTCGCGGTACCCGGTCGGAAAGGGCCCGGCCTCCGCGAACTCCCGGATCCGGTAGGTCTTGAGCTCGACCAGCGACGGCCCATCCCCCGCCCGGGCGCGTTCGACCGCCTCGAGAGTGGCCTCGTACACCGCCAGCACGTCGTTGCCGTCGACGGACCTTCCCGGAATCGAGTACGAGCCCGCCATGTCGGCGACGTCGGCCGCGGCCGTGCCGAGCGAAACCGGCGTGGTTCCCGCCCAGGCGTTGTTCTCGCAGACCCAGACCACCGGGAGCTTCCACACGGCGGAGAGGTTCATCGACTCGTGGGTGGTGCCCCGATTGCTGGCGCCGTCTCCGAAGAACGACATCACCACCGCATCTTCCTTCCGGATCTGCGCTGCCGTGGCCATTCCCACCGCGAGCGGCGCGTGACCGCCGATGGTTCCGCTCTTGCCGAACAGCTTGTGCGCCGTGTCCGCGATGTGGCGTCCACCCTTGCCCCCGCAATACCCGGTGCGCTTTCCGTACAGCTCGGCGAGCAGCCTCTTGGGATCCGACCCTCGAGTGATGAAGTAGTACGCGCCCCGGTGGGTGTAGGTGACGTAGTCGTCGCCCCCGAGCGTGGAGAGAGCGCCCACGATCCCCTCCTGGCCGACTCCGCTCATCCAGGAGGCGGGGATCTTCCACTGGGGCATCAGCTCGATCACCAGCTCCTCGAACGCCCGCGACCGGACCATGTGCTCGTAGATCTCGAGCAGCTTCTCCCTGCCGAGCTCCATGCTTCTCCTCCTCGTTTCGCCGATCCTGGAAAGCCGGAGCCGCAATCATACTCGAACCGGGCCCGGCCGGAGGATCGGCGGTATACTGCCATCGAGTTGCGAATTGGGCTCCCCCCATTCGGGAGCCCTCCATCTGCCATTCAGGAGGAGGTCAACATGGCGGAAGCGGTCCGTGGCAGCTGCCACTGCGGGGCGATCAAGTACCAGGTGAACGGAGCACTCACGGGCGTGATCCACTGCCACTGCGGCGACTGCCGCCGCTGGCACGGAAACTACGCAGCCTACGCGGTCGCCGCCCTGGCTGACTTCGAGATCACCGACGGGGCGGACAAGCTCAAGTGGTACGAGTCGTCCGACAAGGCTCGGCGAGGCTTCTGCCCCGATTGCGGCTCCTCGATCTTCAAGGACAACAAGGACGGTGAGAAGATCGTGCTCTCCGTCGGCGCTCTGGACGCTCCCACCAAGCTCGGATTCCTGAAGAACATCTTCGAAGACAGCAAGGGCGACTACTACACGCTCCCCGGCGCCTGATTCGAGCATCCCAACCATGAGCGAAAAGAGCGCGCGCAGCGGCGTCTACACGGGTGGCGATCCGTCGTCGATCGGACGGCGCGGTCTCCGATACAGCGTCGGTCACACGCGGGAGCAGATCGACCGGCCTCTCATCGCGATCGTCAACACCTGGAACGAGGTGCATCCGGGCCACTGCCATCTCCAGCGCCTGGCGGCGAAGGCGAGGGAGGGAGTGCTGATGGCCGGCGGAATGCCGGCGGAGTTCAACACCATCAGCATCTGCGATGGCCTCTCGATCGGCCACGAGGGCATGCGCTACGTGCTGCCCAGCCGCGAGATCATCTGCGATTCGATCGAGCTCACCGTTCAGGCGCACCGCTACGACGCGATGGTGCTGATCGGCTCCTGTGACAAGATCATCCCCGCCCTGCTGATGGCGGCGGCGCGGCTCGACCTGCCGGCGATCCTGGTCGCCGGGGGTCCGATGTACGCCGGCTACATCCCGCAGATCGGGATGCGGTGGGGAGAGGCCGCGCAGGACGAGCTGGCGGCGCGCTTCCAGCGCGGGGAGTTCACGGGCGAGTTGATCGAGGAAGGCGCCAAGTGCTTCTACCCCTGCGCCGGTGCCTGCTCGGGAATGGGTACCGCCAACACCATGGCCTGCCTGGCCGAGGCCGTCGGCATGTCGCTGCCCGGCGACGGGACGGCGCATGCCACCACCGCGAAGAAGGAACGCCTCGCGGTCCGGGCGGGAGTGGCGGTGATGAAGCTCCTGGAGCGGGGCCTCACGCCGTCGAAGATCATGACCGAGTCGGCGCTCGAGAACATGCTCCGCGTGAACATGGCGATCGGGGGCTCGCTCAACACGGTGCTCCATCTGCCCGCCATCGCCCACGAGCTCGGCCGGACGCTCCCGTGGGAGAAGTTCGACAGCGTCTCGCGCGAGACGCCCCACCTCTGCTGCATCGAGCCTTCCGGGCCGGCCACCCTCGCGGAGCTCGAGAACGCGGGCGGCATTCCCGCGGTGATGCGGAGGCTGGGCTCGAAGCTCGACCGCGACTGCGTCACGGTGACCGGTCGCAGCGTCGGCGAGAACGTCTCCGGCGCCGAGATCTTCGACGAGGAGGTGATCCGGTCGGTGGACGCCCCCGTCCATCCATACGGGGGGATCGCGGTGCTCCAGGGGAGCCTGGCTCCCGCCGGCGCGGTCATCAAGCAGGTGGCCGTGGACGAGTCGCTCTGGAAGTTCGAGGGTCCGGCCCGGGTCTTCGACAGCGAGGAAGAGGCGACGGAGGCCGTCTTCGCCAAGGGGATCGAGGCGGGGGACGTCGTCGTGATCCGCTACGAGGGCCCCAAGGGCGGCCCCGGAATGCGCGAGATGCAGATGTTCCGGGCCCTGCTCAAGTTCGGCGGCCTCGACAACAAGGTCTACCTCGTCACGGACGGCCGCTTCTCCGGGTACACCGGTGGCGCCTGCATCGGCTACCTCTCGCCGGAGGCGGCGGAGGGCGGCCCGCTGGCGCTGGTCTGCGACGGCGACATCATCGAGATCGACGTCGAAGCGCGAAGGCTCGACGTGAAGCTCTCCGCAGACGAGCTGGAGAAGCGCGCGAAGGCGTGGAAGCGCCCATCGCCGCGGGTCAGCTCCGGGTACCTCGCCCGCTATGCGGAGCGCGCGAGCTCCGCCGCGGAGGGAGCAATCGTCAGGTAGGTTCGTTCCAGGAGAAGGAGGCGGCGCCGATGTCGCGGAGTGCGCAGAGCAACGCAGTGATCCTCCACGAGAAAGACAACGTCGCCATCGCGGTTCGTCCCGTCAAGGCGGGCGAGAGCGTCGTGGTGGGCGCCGAAGCAGTGCTCGAGGCCACCGAGGACGTGGACGTGGGTCACAAGATCGCGCTCGGCTCGATCGAGAACGGGGGAGTGGTCTACCGGTACGGCGAGCCGATCATCCAGGCGACCCGGGCGATCGAACCAGGTGACTGGGTGCACGTACACAACACGCAGCCCATTCCCGGGGAGGTCCGGGCATGAATTTCCAGGGCTATCAGCGCGGGAACGGGACGGTCGGCGTGCGCAACCACCTGCTGGTGCTCTCGAGCGTCGCCTGCGCCAACGGCGTCGTCGAGGCGATCGGACGCGAGCTTCCCGACGTCGTGGCGGTGACGCACGGCTACGGCTGCGGCTATGGGCCCAAGGACTTCCAGGTCAGCCACCGGACGCTCTCCGGTCTGGTGAACCATCCCAACGTCGGCGCGGCGCTGATCATCGGCCTCGGCTGCGAGTTGATGAAGGCCGAGTTCCTGAGCAACCAGGCCGATGGGAAGCCGGTGGAGCAGCTGGTCATCCAGGAGTCCGGTGGCAGCCAGGCCACCACCGAGAAGGGGCTGGCCATCGCCCGGAAGCTCCAGAGCGACCTCCAGTCCGTCGAGCGGACGCCGGTTCCGGTGAGCGAGCTCGTCGTGGGCCTTCAGTGCGGCGGCTCCGACGCGCTCTCGGGAGTCACCGCGAACCCCGCCGTCGGCGCCGCCGCCGACCGCTTCGTCGCTGCGGGCGGTACGGTCGTCCTGGCCGAGACCACCGAAATGATCGGCACCGCCCACATCCTGAAGCGGCGCGGCGCCACGCCGGAGATCGGAGAGCAGGTCGAGCAGCTGGTGAACGAGCACCACGCGCACGTGGTCGCCGAGCTCGGGGACCTCGCCGGCATGGTGATCGCGCCCGGCAACGTCGAGGGAGGCCTCTCGTCGATCACCGAGAAGTCGTTGGGGGCGATCACCAAGGGCGGCACCACGCCCCTGCAGGAAGTGGTCGAGTACGGCGTCCGTCCCTCGAAGCGCGGCTTCGTGATCATGGACACCCCCGGCTACGACATCGATTCGATGGCAGGGCTCGCGGCAGGCGGGGCGCAGGTCATGCTCTTCACCACGGGCCGTGGCTCGGTGGCCGGCTTCCCGACCGTGCCGGTGGTCAAGATCTCGAGCAACTCGAGGATCTACCAGAACATGCCCGGCGACATGGACGTGAACGCCGGCAGGGTCGTCGACGAGGAGAAGACCATCGACGAGATGGGCCAGGAGATCTTCGACCTGACCCTCGAGGTTGCAGCCGGACAAACCACCTGCGCCGAGAACAACCGGTCCGCGCCGTTCAACTACCTGAAGCAGGGTCCGTCCTTCTGACCGGGCGCGCGCCGGGAGAGAGTGGAGGAAGCGAGATGGCAGAGTTCGAGGGCATCTTCGTCGTCACGATGTCGCCGTTCAAGGACGGGCAGGTGGACGAGCGCGCCGTCCGGCACATGGTGGATCACTTCGTCGACGCGGGCGTGCAGGGCCTCGTCGTGCTGGGGAGCAACGGTGAGAACCCGTATCTGAGCGACGGGGAGAAGCGCCAGCTGATCGACGTCACCGTCGACCAGGCCCGCGGTCGTCTCCCCGTGATCGCGGGAACCGGTTGCACGGGAACCGACGCCACCATCGCACTCACCCGGCACGCGCGGGACGCCGGGGCCGACGCCGCCCTGGTGGCGCTGCCGCAGTACTTCCGGGTCGGCTTCGGGGACGTGAAGCGCCACTTCACGCGCCTGGTCCAGGAGGGCGGCCTCCCCGTCCTCTACTACAACTTCCCCGCCGTGACGCGGCTCGAGCTCACCCCCGCCGAGATCGCCGAGCTGGCGGAGATCCCGGGCATGGTCGGTGTGAAGGAGACGATCTTCGACCTCGAGGAGATCGCCGAGCTGGCCAAGCTGACCGAGGAGATGCCCTTCTCGGTGCTTTCCGGCACCATCCTCAACCTGCCCGCGCTGGTTCCTCGGGGCGTGCGCGGTGCGATCGGCGTGCTGCCCAACCTGATGCCGCGGGAGTCGGTGGCGCTCTACAACGCGCTCCGGGACGGGGATGACGCGACGGCGTCCGGGCTGATGGCGTCCATCGCCAAGCTGGCGCGGATCCTGGCCGCCAACCCGATCGCCCACGCCACGCTGAAGGAAGCGCTCCGGCAGATGGGGCACCCCTTCGAAGCGACGGTGAAGGACCCGTTGCCGCCGCTCACCGACGAGCAGAGGGAGCTGGTGGCCGAAGTCCTGGCGGAGGCGAAGCTCGCCGCTTGAGAGCTTCGGAAGAAGCGCCATGGGAAATCGCGACACCAGGGCGATCCTCGACTACCACGAGGCGACCAAGCACAGCGAGGCGAGCATCCGGGCCAGCCGCCACGATCTGGACTTCGCGAACCAGCCGCTCCCCTTCAAGATCTACCGGGACATCGAGCCCACCCCGCTGGTCCGGGAGTTCCCCGAGCGCGAGGTCCCGGCGCTGGCCGCGATTGCGCGGGGCGCCGAGCCGCCGCCGGCGGACGCCGCCGAGCGGATCCCGGACCTCGAGACACTCTCTCGTGTTCTCTATCTCTCGGCGGGCATCACGAAGAGCCGGCCCCACCCCGGCGGCGCTACCTACTTCCGCGCCTATCCCAACACCGGGGCGCTCTACCACGTCGATCTGTATCTGGTGGCCGGCGAACTTCCCGGCCTGGCAGCGGGTGTCTACCAGTTCTCGCCGCACGACTTCGCGCTCCGGCGGCTGCGCGAGGGCGACTGGCGAGGGGTGCTGCTGTCGGCTTCGGGCGAGAGCCCCGACCTCGCGCGCGCCCCGGTCGTGCTTGCCAGCGCCTCCACCTACTGGCGCAACAGCTGGAAGTACCAGGCGCGCGCCTGGCGCCACTGCTTCTGGGATGCGGGCACGCTGCACGCCAACCTGATCGCAGCCGCCGCCACCGAGGATCTGGAGCCCGGCGTGCTGCTCGGCTGGGCAGATCGCCCCGTGGAGCAGCTGCTCGGCCTCGATCCCCGGCGCGAAGGCGCACTCACGCTGGTTCCGCTGGGCCGGACGCGCCGCTCGCCCCCGCCGGCCCCCGAGATGCCAGCGCTCCAGCTCGAGACCGAGCCGCTCTCACGGACGGAGGTGGACTACCCGCCGATCCGCGCCGCACAGGCCGCCTCTTCGCTCGCCGACGGCGCCGAGGCCGCCGGTTGGCGCGGCGCGGCGCCCTCCGGCGAGGAGCGCGAGGCAGCCGGACGTCTGGTCCCGCTTCGTCCCACCGCGGAGAGCGAGCTTCCCGGCGCATCGCTCGACCAGGTGATCCGCAGACGCGGCTCGACGCGCGCCTTCGACCGGGAACGCCCGCTTTCCTTCGAGGCCCTCTCCAGTGTTCTCGACCGCAGCACCCGCGGCATCCCGGCGGACTTCCTCGAGGGTCCCGGCGCGACGCTCTGCGATCTCTATCTGATCGTGAACGAGGTCGAGGGGCTGGCGCCCGGCGCCTACCACTACCGCCGCGGGGACTCGTCGCTCGAGCTGCTGCGGGAAGGCGAATTTCGCGAACCCGCGGGACGCCTGGGGCTGGGCCAGCGCATCCCGGCCGACGCGGCGGTGAACATCTACAGCCTCGCCCAGCTTCCGCGCACGCTCGAGCGCTTCGGCAACCGCGGCTACCGCGCTGCGCAGCTCGAGGGAGGGATCATCGGAGGGCGCATGTACCTCGCCGCCTATGCCCAGCGCTTCGGCGCGTCCGGCCTCACCTTCTTCGACGACGAGGTGACCGGGTTCTTCTCGCCGCACGCCGCCGGCAAGAGCCCGATGTTCCTGGTCGCCCTCGGCCATCCCGATCGCGCGGCTCTGGGGCTCGCGTCGTGAGTGCGATGGCAGCCGATCTCTGGCGGCGGAGCCGCGATCTCGCCGAGGCCTGTCTCACGCACCCCTTCGTCCAGGGCATCGCGTCGGGTGAGCTGCCGCTCGAGCGGTTCCGGGTCTACGTGGCACAGGACGCAGCTTTTCTCGAGGCCTTCGTTCGGGCCTACGCCCTGGCACTGGCGCACTGCCCGGACCGCGAAGGGCTCGAGGTGTTCAAGGACCTGCTGGTCGGCGGCTTCGAGGAGCTCCGGCTCCACAAGAGCTACGCCGAGCGCTGGGGCATCTCGCTCACCCCGGAGCCGCTCTCCGCGACGACGGCGTACTGCGACTTCCTGCTGCGGACTGCCTCGCTCGAACCAGTTGGCCACACGGCGGCGGCGATGACACCCTGCATGCGACTCTACGCGTTTCTGGGTCAGCAGCTCGCAGCGACCGTCAATCCGGAGAGTCCCTACCGCGAGTGGGTGGAGACGTACTCCAGCCCCGGGGTGGAGGAGCTGGCGTCGCGGCTGGAGGCGCTGCTCGACCGCTACGGCGGCGACCGGGAACGGGTCGGTTGGCTCTACCGGCGCGCCATGGAGCTCGAGCTGGCCTTCTTCCGGTCCGCGTGGGAGGCGGCGTGAGAGCGCGGGACCTGATCGCGGGCGATGACTGAGCCCAGGGCAACCCGCGTCGCGCTGACCATCGCCGGCTCCGACTCCGGAGGTGGTGCGGGAATCCAGGCCGACCTCAAGACCTTCCAGCGTTTCGGTGTCTACGGGACGAGTGCGCTCACGCTCGTCACCGTCCAGAATACGGTCGGCGTCCGCGCCGTCGAGCTGCTCCCGACCGGGCTGATCACCCAGCAGATCGCCGCCGTTGCGGACGACTTCGAGGTGCGCGCGGCCAAGACGGGCGCGCTGGGATCCACCCGGATCATCGAGGCCGTCGCCGCGGCCCTGGGCGAACACGTCTTCCCGAATCTGGTCGTCGACCCCGTCATGATCTCGAAGCACGGGGATCCGCTGCTGGACCAAGGGGCGGTCGAGGTGCTCAAGGCTCGACTCTTCCCGAGGGCCTCACTCGTCACCCCGAACCTGCACGAGGCGGCGGCACTGCTCGGGCGAGACGTGGGGAGCGAAGAGGAGATGCGCGACGCGGCCCGCGCGGTCTGCGACCTGGGAGCGGCCGCCGCGCTGGTCAAGGGCGGCCAGCTGCGGGGAGAGGAGGCGGTCGATCTCTTCTACGACGGATCCGATTTCGTTCGCCTGGCTGTGCCGCGGATCGAGACCCGCCACACCCACGGCACCGGCTGCACCTACTCGGCTGCCATCACGGCGCTGCTGGCCCGCGGCGAGGCGCTGGCAGAGGCCGTTCGCGAGGCCAAGGACTTCATCTCACGGGCCATTGCCAGCGCCCCGGGCATCGGCCACGGCCACGGTCCGGTCGACCACACGGCCTAGCGTGCACCGCTAGTTCGTCACTTCCGGTGGGGATGAGAGCTCGACGGCGCTCCTCGATCCCTCGCCGGGGTCCACCGCGTAGACGATGGCTTCGAAGGCCGCCATCACCTCCGCCCCGGAGTCGTCGTCCCAGGTGACGGGCCATGCGCTGGTCATGGCAATCACGACGTCCCGTGCGGGGTTCACGAAGATGAACTGGCCGTGCACTCCCTCCGCCGCATAGGCGCGATCGGGTCCCGGGAGGGCCCACCACTGGAACTGGTAGCCCGTAGTCGAGTCCGGGAAGAGCTTTCCGTAGTCGACCTGCGGTGAGTCCGGAACCGTAGCCTGGGCGACCCAGCCATCCGGCAGGATGCGCTTCCCATCCCACCAGCCGTCCTGCAGGAAGAGCTGGCCGAACCGCGCGTAGTCGCGCAGCGCGGCATTCAGACAGCACCCCGCCATCTCCATGCCCTCGCGGCCCTCGCGGTCGAGGATCCAGGTGGCGTCGTGCTCCATTCCCAGCCGGGACCAGATCTTCTCCGAGAGGTAGTGCGCCAGCGGCTTCCCGGTGACCTCGGTGACGAGCCAGCCGAGCACCTGGGTCTCGCCCGTCGAGTAGTTGAATACGCTTCCGGGCTCGGCAACGCGGTCGTACCGGGTCATGAACTCGTTCGCCGGGTCGAGGTTCGCGAACATCGTGTAGCCCATGAAATCCGTGATATCCGATGCCTCCTCGTACATCTCGGTGAACCCGACGCCCGACGACATTTGGAGGGCCTGCTTGATGGTCACCCCGTCGTATCCGCTTCCTTCGAGGCCCGGCACGTACTGCAGCAGCGGGTCGTCCACGCTCGCGATGACCCCGTCGCCGATGGCGAGGCCGACCAGGGTCGAGGTGAAGGACTTGGCCACCGACCACGAAGTGAAGCGCGTGGTGTCGTCGGCGCCGAGGCGGTAGTGCTCGAAGACGAGCCTTCCGCGCTGGAGAACGACGATTCCGGCGGTGAGGTTGCGTTCGAAGAACTCGTCGATCGTCCGGCGCTCCCCACCGAAGTCGTAGGTGACCTCGCCCAGCGGTCGCTCTTCCCGCTCGAAGTGGTGGATCGGGCCGCGTCTCGAGACGGTGCGCGTGGGAAAGATCTCGGACATCGACTGGAAGCTGTGTGCTGCGTTTTCGGGCTCACTGAGTTCCAGGCGCTCATCGGACACGAAGATTGGTGCCAGACACTGCTGGCAGCCTGCCGACAGTGCTCCGACGAGGAGAACGATGCCAAAGGATCGGTACATTGTCTGACCTCCTGCCGCGGTGGGAGGCTCGGGTGAGCCTTCGCCGCTTTGTCGCCTGATCAGAAAGAGAGATCGAGGACCGTGATGGCGATCATCGGGAAGACGCTGAGGAAGTTGGCGCAGCCGTGGTAGAAGCACTGAGGGACCAGTCTTCCGCTTCGGTGCAGGACCCACATCCAGATGGTGCCGCTGATCCAGGTGGTGAGGATCGTCGCGGCCCAGGCGGCGATCCAGGTCTCGTCGAAGGGGAAGATGTGGATCACGAATGCCGTGTGCCAGAGGGCGAACATGATCGGCGCCAGGACCAGCCTGTTTCGCTGCGAGACACCGGCAGCGCGGCCGGCGTCCTCCAGGCAGGCCCGCCAGTAGATCTCCTCGCTAGGGCCATTGATCGCGCCCCCGACGAGCATGACCAGCGCCATGTTGACGGTCAGATGGGGCAGATAGCTGTGGGCCCAGATGGGAACGGCCCAGAGCAGGGGACCGTAGACCAGCAGGTACTGGAGCCAGGCGCGCTCACCTCTCAGCTTGAAGGTGAGACGGAAGCGCTCCTTCTCGAAGACACCTCCCCGTCTGTGGCGGTAGTAGAGCGTCAGGCTCCAGATGGTTCCCCAGTAGATGAGGAGCAGGGGAATCCAGATCCAGCTGCGCCCGACACCGCGGAACAGGAACGTCAACGACGCCACGATCACCGGCACAGTCCATGGAATCACGTAGAAGTACAGCTTGGAGAGATCGTCCTCGGAGCGCCCGCTCTCTCTCACGCCGATTCCCGGCGCACCAGCTCCAGCCGCCGGTAGATGCCCAGGGTTTCCTGGGCGGTTGGCTCAGTGGGATCCTCCTCATCCTTCATCAGCCGACCTTCTCCAGGTCGACTCGCACCGCCCGGTCGGCGGGGATCGGCTGCCAGGAGAAGATCCGGTACTTGAGGTGCCCGTAGCCGGAGGCGAAGCCCAGGTGCTTGACGTGGCCGGGCTCGAGATCCGACTGGCTGTACCAGTTCTCGTGCTGGTAGGGCTCGAAGCCGTTGTACAGGATCACCTGGCTGGTTCGCACCGAGGGCGAGATCTTGGCTGCGAGAAGCGTGTCTCCTACGTCGCTCACCAGCCTCACCTGCTCGCCGTTTTCGATGCCGAGGTCGGCGGCGTCCTTGTCGTTGATGAACACGAAGGGCTCACCTCGATGGGTGTTCTGGATGATGTTGTTGGTCATGTTCATCGAGTGGATGCTCCAGCGGTTGTGGCCGCTGGTCATCTCGAAGCGGCGATTGCGTCCTCCGTGTCCGGGCGGCGGCTCCTTGTGCGTAGGAAGCTCCTCGCCGGCCTCCAGGAACCACTCGTGGTCGATGTAGAACTGGGCCCGGCGCACCAGGGTGTCGTAGGGAAGCTTGTCCTCGGTGTGCCAGCGCAGCGGGGTGTGGATCTCGCCGGGCTTGATGGTCGAGGCCTGCGACTGCCCGTGAGCCATGATCCCCCAGTTGGTGAAGCGCACGTGGCCCTTCTCGCGCAGGGTCGCGAGGTCGGTGCCTTCGGGAAGGATTCCCATGGCGGCGGTGTCCTTGAGAGCCTCGTCCCAGTATTCATCCTCGCCCTGGATCGCCCCCTTGAGGGTCAACTGGTCGCCGATCCCTTCCAGGCTGTGGGCGATTCCCCTGGAGTCATTGAACTCCTTCAGTCCTCGCGCTGCGGCGCGCCGCTCCATCGCCTTCATCAGCCGGATCGAAATCTGGAGGTCCGGCAGGGCTTCGCCCTGTGGCGGCGTGGCGTGGTCGGTGAGGACCCAGTGCAGGTGGTGCACCGAGAGCATCGAGTGGCCGATCTTCTCGTAGTGCTGTGCGGCGGGCAGGATGTAGTCGGAGTAGAGCCCCGTGGTGGTGATGCGGTAGTCGACCGACACCACCAGGTCGAGCTTGGGCCAGAAGTGCTCGAGCAAGAGCTTCTGGCCGCCGCGATTGCGTCGCAGCATGTTGCCCCCAGCCTCGTAGAGCACCCGCGGCTCGATGGTCTGGTAGGCCTTCGAGTAGTGCGTACCCCACCAGCCCTTCTCGATCGCCTCGGTGACGTACTCGTCGTAGGTACGCTTCATGGTGGGGTCGGTGTTCTCGCGGTCGTTCCAGCGCTCCTTGTACCCCATCTGGTAGTACCAGAGGAAGGCGGGCGGCACCGGCATGGCCATCGGGCTGACCTGCGGAGCCATCTCCAGCATGCGGTTCTGCAGCATCCCCTTGGTCAGGGTCGGGTCGGAAGAGCCCAGGAGCCGCCGCATCGCCATCATCATCGCGACCAGGCGAAGCGCCGCCTCCTGCCCCGGACCCTCCTTCGCGGGCATCATCATCTCGCCGTCCGCGCCGAAGATGGCCCAGGAGCGGGTGCCGGTGCCTCTCTTGCCCCAGTTGCCGGTGAGACCCAGCAGAAGCGCCATCGAGCGCTCCATCAGATCGCCGTGGTAGTACTTGCCCGAGTTCCAGCCGATGAAGATCTTCGTCTTCCGCGTCGCCACCTTGCGAGCCAGGCTGCGGATGTTGTCCGGATGAAGCTGGCAGATCTCCCCCGCCTTCTCCGGTGTGTAGTCCTCCAGATGCCGCCGCAGGCGGGCGAAGACCGGCTCCACCTCCACCTTGCTCCAGTCCTTCAGCACCACCTCGAAGCTGCCCTCGAGGGCCGGATCCACGTCTGCCGACGCCAGCGTGTGCCGCGGCGCCGCCGCCAGCGTGTTCGCCGAGGTGTCCCACCAGAAGAACTGGTCCTCCTTCTCCCCTTCGTAGACCTCGTTGCCGCGCAGGAAGCGACCGGTGTCCTTGCGCACCAGCAACGGCATGTCCGTCTGCTCCTGCACGAACTGCTTGTCGTACAGGTCCGCGTCGATGATCACCTTGCTCATCGCCAGCGCGAGCGCTGCGTCGGTGCCGATCCTCACCGGCAGGTGGTAGTCGGCGTGCATCGCCGAGGGGCTGTAGTCCGGCGCGATCGTCACCACCTCGCCGCCGTTGTAACGGGACTCGGCGAGGTAGTGGTACCAGTGGATGTTGGTGTAGACGGGATTGGCGTGCCAGATCAGCGTGAGATCGGCCAGGAACCAGTCGTCCATGGTGGAGACGGGGTTGTACATGCCCCAGGTCAGGTGGTAGCCCGGGCTGAAGTCCTGGAACTCGGCATTGCCATCCATCATGGGGATGCCGAGAAACGAGGAGAACATCCGGGCGCCCTGGGCGGCCACCTCCGGCGTGAGCGGGACGACGATCGACTCGGGGCCCTGATCCTGGATGGCGTCGAGCATCTTGTCGGCGATGTCGTCGAGGGCCTCGTCCCAGGAGACCTCCTCGAACTTGCCCTCGCCGCGCTCGCCGACGCGCTTCAAGGGCTTGGTGACCCGGTCCGGCGAGTAGTGGCAGTGGCTCCAACAGGCTCCCTTCTGGCAGCCCATCGGGTTCATGTCCGGGATGCCCTCCTCGATCGGGTGGTAGGTGCCGGACTGCTCCTCGCGAACGATCTTGCCGTTCTTCGCATAGACCTTGAAGGGGCAGCCCCCGGGGTAGCAGTCCACCGAGTGGGTCCCCCAGGTGACCGAGTCCCAGGTCCACTTCTCACGGTACCGGTCTGCCCACGCGCCACGTGCTCCCGCCATGCCCGCCGTCTCCTTCTCTATCTTTCGAAAGCCGCCTCCGGCGGCCGCCGGTGCCCCAGACTAGCTCGCATTCGGCTTCATCTCCCCCACCCGGCAGAAATGAGCACTGTCGTACGGCGTTGGCGTCGGCTGCAGGCAGCTGCCCTCGCGCCCGCCACCCCGAGAAACCGGCCCATTGCCTCGGATTCGTCTCGAAAGCCTCATGGAAGCTTCACTCGCACGGGGTAGGCTTGAACCACACCTGCTGGTTGGGGGATCCATGGACGGCTACAGAGAACACCTGCGCCCTGCGCCGGACGAGAGGCACACCTTCATCTGCGCCTGGTGCAACGTGCTGCTGCGTTCCTCGCCCGACCCCGACTGCGCCACCGTGAACTACGGAATCTGCCCGCAGTGCCTGGACTCCCAGCTGCGAGCCCTGAACTAGAAGCGCGTGCGGCCGGTCCTTCCCGCGATGTCGTCCACGATCGCGTAGAGGCCGGGTACCAGCAGAAGCGTCAGGAAGGTGGCAAACGTCAGGCCCCAGACGATCGCCACCGCGATGGGGGTCAGGAACGGGCTGAGTCCGAACAGCCCCACCGCCAGTGGCAGGAGCCCGAAGATCGTGGTGACGGAGGTCAGGAGGACGGGGCGCAGCCGCAGCCGGCACGCTCGCAGCGTGGCCTCCCGCCGCGGGAGGCCTGCCTCGCGTCCCTTGTCGATGAAGTCCACCAGAATCAGGGAATCGTTCACGACGATGCCCGCCAGCCCGATGGTCCCGATGACGGCCATCAGTCCGAGGGGTTCGCCCATCACGAAGAAGCCCACCACCACGCCGATGAAGGAGAATGGCACGGCGAGCATGACGACCAGGGGCGTGGCGAAGGACTTGAACAGGGAGCCGAGGATCGCGTAGATCAGGAGGACGGCCACGCCGAAGGCCTTGGCCAGAGCGATCACCTGCTCCTGGGTTTCTTCGTATTCCCCTGAGAATCTCACTGCATAGCCGGGGTAGCTCTTGCCAAGATCCTTGTAGCGGTCCCTCAGGAGGCGATTGATCTCCACCGACGTGATCACGTTCTCGTCCACGTTGGCGCTCACGGTGATGGCTCTCTTGCGGTCGCGGCGATTGATGTTCGTGTAGCCCGGCTTCCGCTCGATTCGCCCGAAGTTCTGAAAGGGAACCAGCGCTCCCTCTCGATTTCGGAACCTCATCTGCTCGATGTCCTCCAGGTCGCGGCGTGACTCTTCCCGAAGGATCACGCGAAGATCGATCTCTTCGCCGCGGTCATGGATGGAGCTGGCGATGCCTCCGTCGAACGCATACCTGATCGTGTACCCGATCGTCGCCATGTCCAGGCCCATGATATGGGCCTTCTCTTCGTCGACGATGATGCGGGCTTCGCGCTTACCCGGTTCGAAGTCGTCCGTGATGTCCTGGGTACCCTCGATACCGGCGATGTAGGACTTGATGTCGTCTGCGATGGTGCGCAACACCTCGAACTTGTCACCGCGGAGGTGAACCTCCACGGCGGGCTCCACTGGAGGACCTTCGCGCCACTCCAGAAAGTTGACCTCTGCGGGGCCGGGGATCCCCGCGATGGCCTGGCGATACTCGTTTACGATCTCCACTCCCGGCCGCTCGCGCTGGAAACGGTCGGTCAGGTCGAGGACGACCTGACCGATGTGGGTGCCGGTCCGGAAATCGTAGTCGGCGAGCTGCCCGGTTCCGATCCGTCCGATGACCGCGTATACCTCCTCTTCGGGTAGCTCGAGGGCCGCTCGCTCGAGCTGCGCCACCACGCGGCTGGTCTCTTCCAGCTTCGTTCCCACCGGCATCTTGATGGTGACCCCGAATTCTTCTACGTCGCGCGCGGGGAAGAGCACGAACGGCATGAAGACGTAGGCAGAGGCGACGCAGCCTGCCGCGAGGGCGATCACGGTCGACACACAGAGATAACGTTGGTCGAGCGTGAAGTTCAGCAGGCGGAGGTAGACACTGGAGAGCCGCTGAAGCCAGCCATCCACCATCCTCCGATTCCGGCTCTCCGGAATCGGCTTGGCAAAATCAGCGATGTGTGAAGGCAGTATGAAGAGGGCTTCCACGAGCGAAGCCAGCAGAGCGAAGGCTACTACCTTGGGGATGATTCCGAAGAACTTGCCGAGTGTCCCGCTCATCAGCAGAAGCGGCATGAACGCTGCGGCGGTCGTGCTGACCGCCGCAATCACCGGCCAGGTGACTTCCTTTGCCCCGACGACGGCGGCCTCCGGCGGGCTCCGGCCCTCCTCGATCTGGCGGAAGGAGTTCTCACAGACGATGATCGCATCGTCCACCACGATACCGAGCACCAGGATCAGGCCAAAGAGCGAGAGCATGTTGATGGTGATGCCGAAATACTGCATCAGGAGGATGGCGATGGAATAGGCCACCGGAAGACCCACAACCGTGAGTACTGCCGGTCGCAGGCCGACGAAGACACACAGAACGAGCAACACCAGGACCAGGCCCACGGCTCCGTTTCCATACAGGGCACCCAGATTGCTCGATATGTCGACGGAGGCATCATTCGTCAGCGTGAGCCTCACGCCATCTGGAAGTCTTCCGTTCTCGTAATCCCTCTCGAGCGCCTTCACCGCTTCGACGATCCGCATGGTATCGCCGGTCTTGCTCTTCATGACCATCAAGCTGATGGTCTTCTTCCCGTTGAGCCGGCTTTCCGTCGTGGCCTCCTCGAAGGTATCGCTCACCGTCGCCATGTCCCGCAGATAGACGTGGCCTCCCTCGCTGCTCGATCGGATGATCACACGCCCGATCTCCTCGAGTGACTCGGCCTCGCCCATCGTGCGCACGAGGAATTCCTGTCTCCCGGAGCCGAGCGTGCCTCCCGGAATGTCGAGGTTCTTGTTCCGCAGGCTCAGAATCACGTCCGCCAGCGATAGCTCGTAGCTCTCCAGCCGGCCCGGATCGACTTCGACCCATATCTCGCGGTCACGCCGTCCGATGGCCGTGACCGTGTCGACGCCGGGGATGTCCAGGAGATCATCCTCGAGATCGTCGGAGAGCCGCTTGAGTGTGTCTTCTGGGATCTCTCCACTCAAAGAGGCGACCACCGCAATCGTGGTCCATTCTTCCTCCTCGACTTCCGGGGTCTCCGCATCCTCCGGCAGATCCTCCACTCTATTGACCCGGTTCTGGACCTCCTGAATCTTGCGCGGGAAATCCTCGATGCCCGATTCGAAGTCGATCTCGATCTGCGAGTAGCCCTCGGAGGAGACCGAGGTGATGTCTTCGATCCCTTCGATCCCCGCCACCTCGTCCTCGATCGGGATGGTGATGAGTCTCTCGATTTCCACCGGAGAGACACCGGGATAGGAGGTGTGGACCCAGACTTCGTCGAGTGAGATGTCCGGGAACTTCTCCTTCGTCATGTACGAGTAGCTGACGAGGGCCGCAACCAGCAGGAGGATTGCCAGGAGATTGACGAGGACGGGCTGCCTGACCGAGAAATCCGAGATGTGCACTGGCGGACCCTTCAGCGAGGTTGAATCCTGTCGCCGTTCCGCAGGGATTGCTGGCCGGTCACGATCACCCGATCTCCCGGCTCGAGTCCCTTGGTGATGAGGACTCTTCCTCGATCCGCGAATCCGGTTTCGACGACTCTCGCCGAGGCCGTATCGCCGCTCGCGACGAAGACCACCGGACGTCCATCGCGCTGGACGACGACCTCCTCGGGGAGAGAGATGGCGTCTTCGAAGATGCGCCCGCGGATTCGCGCACGGCCGATGAAGCCGGGGAGCAGCTTCTCCGGCCGGTCGTTGACGATCAGGATCTCGACGGGAAAGGCTCGGGTCTGGGGATCCGCCTGGGCGCTGATGGTGTTTACGGTGCCGCGGAAGACGATGCCCGGGTGCCCGTCCACGCGGATCTCCGCATCCTGCCCCTTGCGAAGCCTGGTGATCTCGAGCTCCGAGACGTGGACGACGACCTTGACGCGGTCGATCTTCGCGATGCCGAAGAGCGGTGTCCCGGCTTCGACCAACTCGCCCAGCTCCGCGTGTTTCCGTGTGATCTCGCCATCCACGGGACTGAGAATGCTCGCATCCGCGAGGTCTCTCTCCGCCGCGGCAAGCCTGGCCTGGCCGACCTTCAGCTGTCCCTCGTCGATCCGCGCTTTCAGGTCGGCCTGCTCGAGGGAGTACTCCGAGGTCACCTGACCCTCGTAGAGGCTGGCCTGGCGCTGGGCATCGCGTCTCGATTTCTCGAGGCTGGCCCTGGCCATCTCGACCTGGGCCCGGGCCAGGTCCCTGGCGATGCGCAGTCGCTCGTCGTCGAGGCGAGCCAGCAGATCTCCCTCTGCAACGAGATCGCCCACCTCCACCGCGATCTCCGCCAGATTTCCTCCCACCTCTGCGCTCAGGTCGACCTGTCGATCCGCATGGACCAGGCCGATGGTCCGAAACCATTCCACCATTTCTTCGTTTCGTACCTCTTCAACTTCGACAGGGTGGGCGCTCTCACCCCGCTCCAGCGTGCTCAGTTCGACCGCGCGCGCTTCCGGAAGAGAGCGGTCCGAACAGGCGGTAGAAATCAGGAGAATCGCAGACAAGAGGATCGCGTTTGCGAGCATCCTGGGTGTTTCTCCAATCAAGGCGATCTCTCAGTCCCCGGAGTTGTGACGCTGCGTCCCGATTGCCGTGCGAAGGCTGCCGAGCACGTGGCAGGCGGTCGCGATCTCCTCGTCCGTGAGGCCATCCAGCACTCGCGCCTGCAAGTCGTGCGCGCGTTCGTGGAGCTGCGCGAAGGCACGTCTTCCGCGAGGCGTGAGATGGAGCTGGTGCCGCCGCCTGTCTCTGGAGGCACTTCGGCGGCGAAGGAGGCCGCCTGCTTCCAGCTCCTGGACCTGGCGTGTCACGATGGCCGGCGTGACTCCCAGGGCCCGCGCCAGGTCCACCACCCCCATGGATCCGTCTTCGGCGTCGTCGAGCTGCCGGAGAACTCCCATTCGCGCGGAGGGCATCCCGACCTCGAGCGAGAAGGCCCCGATCAGCACCTGATGGGTGCGAACGATCTCCTGGAACAGGTGGGGTCCGGGATGGTCGTGGGGCCCCTTGCGACGGGCGGTCTTGTCTGGCTTTCGCCGGGTGTCGGGCATGGCGAAATTATGGTCTATATTATTTACCACATCAATGATATGGTCAAATAGTAGCCCGGGGTCGCCGCGGGATGCCGGCACCGGGTCTTCCGCGTCAGCGGGCCGGAGCGGAGGCGGCCGGACGGGCTGACCGATCTGGGTCACAATCCGGGGAAGCATGGGCAACGCCGCGGTCACGGAAGCCGCCGCAGCCGATCTTCTGGTGATCGGCGCGGGCGCCCTGGGGCGCCGCGTCGGGCGCGCCTGGCTCGAGCGCCATCCGCGAGCACGCGTCCTCGCCGAGACGCGTTCGGACAGCTGCCATCCCGGTCTCCGCGACGACGGGATGATCCCACGGCTGCGGAGCGATCCGGATCCGCCCGCCGTGCCGTACCTGCTCTTCTGCGTGCCTCCGTCCTCGCAGGACGACTACGTCGCCGAGGCGGCGCGCGCGGCCGGTCTCTGGCGGGGTGAGGGACGCCTGCTCATCACCTCGAGCACGGCCGTCTATGCCGAGGCGGATGGAGGGCGTTGCGCCGAGGACTCGCCTCTGGCCAGCTCTCCCCGTGCTGCCAGGCTGCGCGAGGCGGAAGAGCGGATGCTCGATGCGGGCGCCGCCGTCGTCCGCCTGGCCGGGCTCTACGATCGCGATCGAGGTCCGCACCGGGTCTATCTGCGCACTGCCCGCTCCCCGCGGCGGCCCGACGGACTGATCTCGCTGATCCACTACGACGACGCGGCGAGCCTCTGCGTGGAGGCCCTGGAGCGCGGCCGGTCGGGCGCCATCTACCTCGGATGCGACGATCAGCCCATCACCCGCTGGGAGCTGGTGGAGGCGGCGGTGCGCTCGCGACGCTACCGGACCCTCACGGATCCGACCCAGATCTGCAGCTTCACGGGTACCGAGGGACCGCTCGGCCGCCGCTGCGACAGCTCCTGGACGCGCCAGCAACTGGGCTGGGAGCCGGCCCATCGGAGCTTCCTCGACTGGCTCGACGGCGGCGCGCACTAGCGCAGGCCGGGACGCCGGAGCGGGGACGTTCTTTACGTTGCTCAGTTCAGCGTGACCTCACGCGTCATCAGTCTTGGTCCCGACAGCAGGCGGTCGCGGAGGATCTCCAGGGTGATCTCGTCGCCGGGCGACTTGTCCCACATCAGCAGCTTGAGGTCGGCCATGCTGGTGACGGGCTCGCCGCCGATCGAGACGATCCGGTCGCCCTTCTTCAGCCCGGCGTCCTGGCAGGCGCTGCCGGAGCCGCAGGAGACGATCTCGAGCTGGCCTTCGTCCTCGCGGAGCATCGCGCCCATCTTGCCAGCGGCGGGCAGGCGCCGCTCTTCCGTCAGGAGCAGATAGTCGCCGAGCTCCGGTCCGAGCTCTCCGCGCCAATCGAGCAGCACGATGGCGGTGCTCACCGGGATGCGGCGCACCAGACGGCGGGGAATGCCGCTGCGCTGGGCGATGTGTCCGCTTCCGGCCAGGATCACCATCGCGAAATCGGGATGGGACTCGAGAAAGCGGGCGGCCCGTTCCGCCATGCCTTCGTCCCAGAGCAGCTGCACCTCCAGGAAGCGTTCGAAGTCCTGGCCGCTCCGCTTCGGATGCTGCTCGAAGATCTCCCGGAGACGGCTCTCGTAGGCGGAGTCCGAGCGGTCGATCTCGCCGAGGGATCTTCGCTCGCTCCTCGTCGCTGAGACCGTCGATGCCTTCGCGTCCCACCTTTCGCGTCAGCTCGGCGGGGAGATTGAGCGCGACCAACGGCAGCCGGTTCTCTCGAGCGTAAGCGAGGATCGGCTGGTAGAGGCGGAAGTCGAAGCGCCAGCGTTCGTAGTACTCCGTCTTGCGCAGGAGCTCTTGCTCGCTCAGCTCACCGGCGACGTAGTCGTCGAGGTAGCGCTGGAACGGTTGCTGGAAGAATTCCATTCCGATGGCGAGCTTGGGGTGAATCGCGTGAATGCCGCGAATGATCTCCAGCTGTGCCAGGTGGTGATCGAAGCGGTCGTGGGTCTCCCCGACCAGGACCACCCGCCTCTCGGCCAGCCGGGGAATCAGGCTCTCCAGATCCGACAGGGTGCGGAGGTCCAGGGCGGGTGTCTCGCTGATCGATTGCGAGCCCGGCTCGAATGCTCCGTGATGCATCGAATGGTGTGGGCGCTTCGGAGCAGAGGCGCAGCCGCTCCCCAGGGCCAGCGTCAGCAGCGCGCCCAATACGCGACATGGCCAGGCAAGACGTCCCACCCCGAGCACCTCTTCCGCGGGGATCGTCTTGCACATGGGGGTCTTCCTCCGCGCCGTCGAGGCCGTTGTCTTCCGCTCGAAATTCTACCCGATGCCTGGGCGATTCCCATCTTCGACGGGCGGAGGCCGTCGAACACCATGCGAGAACGAGAGGAAGCTCGCGCCGTGCAGAAGCGGCTCGCCCGCCGTGCTACCCTGCGATCCGCTGCACCCCGGAGGTGCCATCCAAAGGGAAGCCCAGTCAAGGACTCACGAAATGCATGAGCGCTCCATCGAGCTCAACACCAACCGCGATCTCCTCGACACCCGCACGATCGTGCTGAACCAGGGCGATCCCGAGGAGAAGCGCGAGGAGATCCGTCGATACTTCCATCAGACCTGGGAGATCGACGAGGCGCTGATCGAGACGCTCAAGTATCACGAGACCTTCTACCGCCGGGCGGACCCGCTGCGGCATCCGCTGATCTTCTACTTCGGCCACACCTCGGTCTTCTTCGTCAACAAGCTGATCATCGCCAAGCTGATCGACCGAGCGGGTCAACGCCAGGTTCGAATCGATGTTCGCCATCGGTGTGGACGAGATGTCCTGGGACGACCTCGACATGTCCCACTACGACTGGCCTGCGGTGGAAGAGGTCCAGGCGTACCGCAACACGGTGCGGGAGCTGGTGGACGAGCGGATCCGGAGCATGCCGCTCGGCATGCCGATCGACTGGGAGAGCCCCTTCTGGGTGATCATGATGGGCATCGAGCACGCGCGCATCCACCTGGAGACGTCCTCGGTGCTGATCCGGCAGCTGCCGATCGACGAGCTTCGCGCGCATCCGCTCTGGGAGATGTGTCGCCGGTCGGGCGAAGCGCCCGAGAACGAGCTGATCGAGGTCGCGCCGGGAAAGGTCCGGCTCGGGAAGCGGAGGGATCACCCCCTCTACGGCTGGGACAACGAGTTCGGCGAGCACGAGGCCGAGATCGATGAGTTCAGGGCGTCGCGGTACCTGGTCACGAACCGGGAGTTCCTCGAGTTCGTCGAGGACGGGGCTACGCGGACGACCGGTGGTGGGACGAAGAGGGCCTGGCCTGGCAGCAGTACCGCCAGGCCGAGCATCCGCGGTTCTGGGTCCGGGAGAACGGCGGGTTCCGGCTGCGGACCACGCTCGAGGTCGATCGAGATGCCCTGGGACTGGCCCGTGGAGGTGAACTACCTCGAGGCCAAGGCCTTCTGCAACTGGAAGAGCGCGCAGACGGGCAAGCCGATCCGGCTGCCCACGCGAGGAGGAGTGGTATCTGCTGCGCGACCGCCAGGTGGAGACGGACCAGCCCTACTGGGACCGGGCTCCGGGCAACATCAACCTCGAGCACTACGCCTCGCCCTGTCCGGTGACGGAGTTCGGCTTCGGCGACTTCCACGACGTGGTCGGCAACGTCTGGCAGTGGACCGAGACCCCCATCACGGGCTTCCCCGGCTTCGAGGTCCATCCCTGCTACGACGACTTCTCCACGCCGACCTTCGACGCCAGACACAACCTGATCAAGGGGGGCTCCTGGATCTCCACCGGGAACGAGGCCACCCGCGATTCCCGCTACGCCTTCCGGCGCCACTTCTTCCAGCACGCCGGCTTCCGCTACATCGAGTCCGAGAAGGCCGTCAAGGTGTCCTGTCGACGTCTACGAGACGGACGAGATGGTCTGCCAGTACTGCGAGTTCCACTACGGCGAGGAGCTACTTCGGCGTCGCCAACTACCCCAAGCGCTGCGCCGACCTGTGCCTGGAGCTGATGGCGGACCGCCCGCGGAAGAAGGCTCTCGACCTGGGGTGCGCCGTCGGCCGCGCGAGCTTCGAGCTGGCGCGCGGCTTCGAGCAGGTCACGGGCCTGGACTTCTCCGCCAACATCGTTCGCATCGGCGTGCAGATGAAGGAGAAGGGCTACATCCAGTACACCCGGCTCGAAGAAGGGCGAGCTGGTGACCTTCGTGGCGAGGCGGGCGTCGGAGCTGGGACTGGACGAGCAGCGCGCCCGGGTCGAGTTCTTCCAGGCCGACGCGTGCAATCTGAAGGATATCTACAGCGGATACGACCTGGTGCTGGCCGCCAACCTGATCGATCGGCTCTACAGCCCGCGAAAGTTCCTGTCCTCCATCCACGAGCGCATCCACCCCGGCGGACTGCTGGTGATCACCTCGCCCTATACGTGGCTCACCGAGTTCACCGAGCGCAGCGAGTGGATCGGGGGCTTTCGCAAGGACGGGGAGCCGTACACGACGCTGGAGGCCCTGCAGGAGATCCTGGACTCCCGGTTCCGGCAGGTCGGCGAGCCGCGGGACATCCCTTTCGCAATCCGCGAGACCCGGCGCAAGAACCAGCACAGCGTCGCGGAGATGACGGTCTGGCAGAGGCGCTGATCGCGCCGCCGCCCGGGGCCCTCCCTCTGGGCTAGACTTCACTCCAATGGCTCGGGTCCCGGCTTTCGCCAGGGCCGTACCGGGGGGTTCGCGAGCCATCCATCAATGCCACGGAGTGTTGCTGTGAACGAGAACGCCAGCGAAACCGCGCCTCATCCGGGCACCTACGCGGTCACGGACGGGAGCGGGGCGGCCGTCTGGGTGGAGAAGCACGGATCGCAGGGGGCTTGCGCCTACCCCATCACGCCCTCGACCAACATGGGGGTCGAGTACGCCGCGGCGGTGGCCGACGGCTTCGAGAACCTCTGGGGTGAGCGCATCGTATTCCTGGAGCCGGAATCGGAACACTCCTCCGCCAGCGCGGCCGAGGGCTTCGCGGCCGCCGGTGGGCGGGTGACGAACTTCACCTCCGGACAGGGATTGGTGCTGATGAAGGAGGTGCTCTACACCATCAGCGGAAAGCGCCTGCCCGCCGTCTTCCACGTCGGCTCGCGCGCGCTGACCAGTCACTCGCTCAACGTCCACGCGGGTCACGACGATGTGATGGCAGTGGCGGACACCGGCTGGGGGATCCTCTTCGCCTCCAACGCCCAGGAGGTCGCGGACCTGGCGCTGATCTCCCGGCGCGCCGCAGAGAACTCCCACACGCCCTTCCTCTGCTGCCAGGACGGCTTCCTGACCACGCATACGATCGAGACGCTGCGGCTCCCCGAGCCCGCCTTCATGAAGGAGTTCCTCGGCAATCCCAACGAGCGCGTCCCCTGCCTGATGGATCCCCATCACCCGGTCATGTCCGGAGTGGTCCAGAACCAGGACTCCTACATGAAGGGGAAGGTGGCGCAGCGCTTCTTCACCGATCGCGTTCTCGGATTCGTCCGCGAGGCGATGAAGACCTACGGCGAGGCCACCGGCCGGCACCTGAGTCCGGTCGACAGCTACCGGATGGAGGATGCCGAGGTCGCGATCCTGACGATCGGATCGATGGCGGAGACGCTCCGGGCCACGGTCGATTGGGCCAGGCAGAACACGGACCTCCGCTTCGGCGTCGTCCAGCTGCTCTGCTTTCGTCCGTTTCCCGCGGCGGATCTGGTCCGGGCGCTCTCGGGCGTCCGGGCGCTCGCCGTGGTCTGCCGGATGGACGATCCCCTGGCCGTGTCGAATCTCCTGACGGCAGACGTCAAGGCGGCCTTCGCCGACGCGCTGTCGGGGCGGGAGGGGATGCCCCAGCTGAGCAGCATGCCCCGCATCCACTCCGGAATCGCGGGGCTGGGATCGCGCGACGTGCGGCCGGGGCACTTCATCGCCGCAGCCAAGAACCTGTACGAGGGCGGCAAGCGGGACTTCGTCCTGGGCGTGGAGCACGAGCTCGCGCTTCCGATTCAATTGGATCCTGACGTCCGACCGCCGGGCGCCTTCAGCATGCGCGGCTACTCGGTGGGCGGCTTCGGGTCGGTGGCGACCAACAAGGTCATCGCCACGGTGACTGCCAATCTCTTCGACCTGCACGTTCAGGCGTATCCCTTCTACGGATCCGAGAAGAAGGGACTGCCGACGCGCTACTTCCTGACGGCCGCCGACCAGCCGATCCGGAAGCACTGCGAGCTCCATCACGTGGAGTTCGTCCCGCTGAGCGCGCTCGCCTCCTTCAACCTTGGCAATCCCCTGGACGGCATCGCCAAGGGCGGCACGGTCTTCGTCCAGACCGGCAGGAAGGAGCCGGGCGAGGTATGGCAGATGGTGCCGCTCCATGCGCAGCGTCAGATCCGGGACCTCGACCTGCACCTGCTCTACGCGGATGCGGCGGGCATCGCCGCCGAGGTGGCGACGCGAGAGGAGCTGCGGGTTCGGATGCAGGGCATCGTGCTGCTGGGCGTCTTTCTGCGCGCGGCGCCCTTCGTGGCCGAGAGACGCATGAGCCGTGACGCGCTGATGGACGGGGTGAGGAAGTCGCTGACCAGGTACTTCGGCAAGGCCGGCGAACGGGTGGTCGAGGAGAACCTGATCTGCGTTCAGCGGGGCTACGACGAGGTACAGGAGGTCCCGCGCAGCCTGATCCAGGAGGAGGAGACGGAGGGGCGAAGCGCGATCGCTGGCCTTCGCGTGGCAGACCTGATGACCGAGGGCGCGGTCACATGCAGCCCCGACACCTCGCTCGCGGAGGTCCACGGCCTCCTCTCCGAGAGGCAGATCTCCTGTGTCGTCATCGTCGATGGCGACGGAGAAATGGTGGGCCTGCTCTCCACGACCGACCTGGCGCGTGCGCAGTCGCTCATGGCGCGGATGGACCACAGCCTGCCGGACCTCCGCGCCGAGCACCTGATGACGCCCGACGTGCTGACGACCCGGCCCGAGGAGCCGCTGGCCGAAGCCGCCGAGCGCCTGGTGGGCCATCGCGTCCACCGCCTGGTGGTGACCAGCGAGAAGGAGCCGACCCGTCCGATCGGCATCCTCTCCCTCACGGACCTCGCGGCCGCAGGCCCGCTGATCGAGTCGCAGTGAACGAGGAGGCGGCATGAGCGACCCGAAACTGACCCACAATGCGCTGGCCGAGCTGGATCGGGTGGTGCGCGACTTCCGCACCCGCGAGGGGGTGGGATCGGACTTCGCCTTCGAGGCCCATCCCGAGCTCGGGCGGTCGCTGCTGGATCTCGACATCGAGCAGTACGTGGAGGAGTTCGGCCACGTCACCACGGCCTACCAGACCGGGGTGGCGGGGGACGAGCTCCCGGCGGAGGCGGGCCTGGCCCGCTCGCTGATTCCTCCCGGGACCGGGAGGATGCGCGACTTCAGCTACATCGGGCGCGAGATCCCGGAGTTCCTGGCGGACAAGTGCGTGGCCTGCATGGAGTGCGTCACCGAATGCCCGGATACGGCGATCGTGGCCAAGGTGCTGGAGGGCCCGGCGGTCGAAGCGGCCGTCGCCGCCGACGAACACTCGGAGGAGCTGCGCCGGCATTGGGCGAAGACCCGCAAGTTCCACGACGCATTCGAGAAGAGCGGGGAGCAGCCGGGGCTCTTCGGGATCTTCGTCGATCCCACCAAGTGCAAGGGATGCGGCGAATGCGTGGAGGTCTGCGGCGATCACGGCGCGCTGCGCATGGTCCGCAAGCGCCCGGAAGTGCTCGAGCAGGCGCGCGACGCCATGGAGCACTTCCACAGCCTCCCCGAGACCTCCGAGCACTTCATTCGCGAGCGGATCCCCGCCGATCGCATGCTGGCCTGCGAGCAGACACATCTCTATGTCGGCGGGGCGGGGTCCTGCTCCGGCTGCGGCGAGGCCACGGCGCTGCGGATGCTGATGGCGCAGGTCGGCTGGCAGAAGGGGCGGGAGAACGTCGGCATCGTGGCAGCCACGGGCTGCAACACCGTGTTCTCGTCCACCTATCCCTACAATCCCTTCCTGGTTCCCTGGATGAACTCGCTGTTCGAGAACGCGCCCGCCGTCGCCATGGGGGTCCGCAAGCGCTGGGACCAGCGCGGCTGGCAGGACAAGTCGATCTGGGTGATCGGCGGCGACGGCGCGATGTTCGACATCGGCTTCGGCTCGCTGTCGCGGATGCTGGCCAGCGGACTCGACGTCAACGTGCTGGTCCTCGACACGCAGGTCTACTCGAACACCGGCGGGCAGGCGTCGACGGCGTCGTTCACGGGGCAGATGGCCAAGATGGCGCCTTACGGCGAGGCGCAGAAGGGAAAGGTCGAGCAGCGCAAGGACCTCGCGCGCATCGCCATGATGCACCCGGAGGTCTTCGTGGCCCAGACCACCGCCGCGCACGTCAAGCACTTCTACGACGCGGTGTCGGCCGCCACCAGCTACCCGGGGCCGTCACTGGTGGTCGTCTACAGCTCCTGTCAGCCGGAGCACGGCGTCGGCGACGCGCTCTCCGCCCACCAGGCCAGGCTGGCGGTCGAATCGCGCGCCTTCCCGCTGCTGATCCACGACCCGACCCGGGGAGACCGGCTGCGGGAGCGCCTGGACCTGAAGGGCAACCCGTCTCTCAAGGCCGACTGGCACTCGGACAAGCAGGGCCAGGTGGTGGACTTCCTCTCCTTCGCTCGCAGCGAGGGCCGCTTCCGGAGGCAATTCGGCCGCGACGGCGAGCCTTCGCCGGAGATCCTGGCCGCCCAGGAGCAGGTGCTGCAGAGCTGGCGTCTTCTCCAGGAGATGGCGGGGGTCGGCGCCTAGCCGCCCCGCCGTCCCGCGGCGCTGCCTACTTGCGGGCGAAGACGTGGAGGCTGGTGACGCGCCCAGAAACTCCTTCACCTGCTCGAGACTGATCCCGAAGCGGTCCATGGCCTCCTGCACCTGGGGATCGTCGAGGGACACCGCGTCCGCGAAGTGGGTTTCGCGCTCCACCCGCACCTCGCGAAAGCCCGCCTTCTCGATCGTCTCCAGATACTCGGCGCGCAGGCTCGCACCACCGACGCAGCCCAGATACGCATCCACCGAGTCGATGAGCTCGGATCGGGAGCGGCCGCTCGAGCACCAGGTCGGAAATCATCATCGCCCGCCGGGGCGGAGCACGCGGAAGGCCTCGCGGAAGACGCGGGCCTTCTCCGGAGACAGGTTGATCACGCAGTTCGAGATGATCGCATCGACGCTCTCGCCTCGATCGGCAGGTCCTCGATCTGCCCCTTGCGGAACTCGACATTGGCCGCTCCGATCTTTCGGGCGTTCTCCCGCGCCTTGTCGAGCATGGCGTCGGTCATGTCGACGCCGATCACCCGCCCGGCGGGACCCACCTGTTTGGCCGAGAGAAAGGCGTCCATGCCGGCTCCCGAGCCGAGATCGAGCACCGTCTCGCCGGGGCGCAGCGCGTCGATGGCCGTCGGGTTTCCGCAGCCCAGGCCGAGGTTGGCCCCTTCGGGCACCGCATCCAGCTGCTCCTCGTCGTAGCCGATCCGGCGGCCGACCTCGGCCGCGTGCGGCGGCTCCTCGCCAGCGGCTCGCTCGGCTACCCGCGAGTAGCCCTCTTCCACCAGATCGCGAACCCTTGGGGTCCTGGGGACGCATTTCGCAACTCATCGCTTCCTTGCCTCCTCGTCCGCCTGGCCGGCGGGTCTAGCTGCAGCTTGCGGGCAGCTCGTCGATCGCCTCGATCAGCACCCGCAGCGTGTGAATCACGTCCTCGCGCATTTCGGCGGGTATCCGCTTCATGATCCGCTCGCTGTAGTCGTCCGCGCAGCGTTCCAGCTTTGCCGCCAGGCTGCGGCCCCGCGCGGTCAGCGAGACGAACACCCGGCGGCGGTCCCGTTTCTCGTCTCGCGAGCGGCGCGCCATCCCGTCCCGAACCAGCACGTCGACCACCCGGGTGACGGTGCTGGTGTCGAGTCCCAGGTCGTCTGCCAGGGCGCGGACCGTCATCGGCCCCTGCTGGTGCAGGAGCTCGAGCGTCAGGCACTGGGACATGCTGACGCCGAAGCACCGCTTCTCGCCGCGCTGAAGCGCACTCACGCGTCGATAGGCGAGGCCGAGGGTCTCGCGGAACTTCCTGGGACTGTTCATGATAATGTATCCTACAGTTGATGTATAATACATATAATACAGGTCACGAGGACTGTCAACCCGGTCCCGGGGCAGAGCTGGTTCTTCTCGAAAACACTCATCATTTCACGGGCGTAGGGCCACGGGGTGACGCGGCGGATGGGCAGCAGCGCCGGCTGACCGCCGATCAGCGAGCCCCCGGGGAGGCTCTATACTCGGGTCCGTGGAGTCCCCATCAGGCGAGGAAGAGCGAGATGAAGAGGAAGAGTTCGACGGGCTGGCGCGTGGACACCTCCTGCGTTCACGCAGGCGAGGGAGTCGACACCGATACCGGCGCGATTCGGCGGCCGATCCACATGGCCAACTCCTACGAGCTTCCCACTGACGTCCAGGAGCTGCTGCAGCACCTCTCCTTGCGAGAACCTGGACAAGTTCGAGTACACGCGGGAGCACAGCGCCACTCCCCGGGACCTGGAGGAGCGGCTCGCGGCGCTGGAGGGGAGCGAGGACTGCGTCGTGACGGCCAGCGGGATGGGCGCCATCTCCGCCACGCTGTTCGCCCTGCTGAGCGCCGGCGACCATCTGATCGCGCCCGAGATCTGCTACACGGGAACGCAGAAGCTGGTGAGCCAGCACCTGCCGCGCTTCGCTGTCGACGTCAGCATCGTGGACACCACCGACCCCAAGGAGGTGGAGGCCGCGATCCGGCCGGACACCCGGGCCGTCCACATCGAGACCCCGGGCAACCCGCTGGTCCTGATCAGCGACATCCAGAAGATCGCGGAGATCGCCCACGGCGTCGGCGCCATCCTGATCGTCGACAGCACCTGGTCGGGGCTGACCTGCCAGAGTCCGCTCGAGCTCGGCGCCGACGTGGTGATCCACAGCGCCACCAAGTACCTGAACGGCCACGGCGACGCGCTGGGGGGGGCCGTGATGGGGAACCGCGAGTTCCTGACCGAGGTCCGGGAACGCGGCGTGGTCCATCTCGGCGCCTGCATCAGCCCCTTCAACGCCTGGCTGATCATGCGCGGGATCGTCACCCTGCCGATGCGGATGGAGAAGCACTCGCAGAACGCGCTGGCGGTGGCCCGGTTCCTCGAGTCACATCCGAGGGTGACGCAGGTCCGCTACCCGGGGCTCGCGAGCCATCCCCAGCACGAAATCGCGAAGAAGCAGATGAGCGGGTTTTCGGGGATGTTGAACTTCAGTCTGGACTGCGAGCTGCTCCAGAACCTCGAGTTCGTGGGGCACCTCGAGCTGATCACGCACGCGGTGTCCCTGGGACACGACCAGAGCCTCATCTTCTACCTGCCCACGGTCTTCTTCTTCGGGGACATGGTCGAGCTCAGTGAAGAGAAGAAGATGAAGTACTGGAGCATGATGGGAGACGGCGTCTTCCGTCTCAGCATCGGGATCGAGCACCCCGACGACCTGATCGAGGACCTGGCGCAGGCCCTGGACTCACTCGGGAGCTAACCGATTCGGCTGCGGCGAGACGCCGCAGACAGCCGGACCAGGGCAAAACGCGCTTGACTGCGGAGTTCCCGCGGTATAAGAGGGGGGAGGTGAAGGGTTCGCTTCCGGGTCACCGAGCATGGCTCCCCATCGAGCAGCGAGTGTTGCACCCACGGAATACCCGTTTCGCACCCCTTCTCCGCGGTCGTGACCATTTCCAGCCACCGTTTCGCCCGACCGGACTGCGCGCGGTTCGCAACGGGTTGGGGGAAGGAGGAATTCGATGCTGCGAAACTCACCGGGTATCGTCTTGGCGGGTCTCTTGGCGCTATGCGTCGCCGGGAGTGCCGGTGCCGCGACCATCGCCTACACGGGGACCCTGACACTTCAACTGTCGACGCTACCAGGCTTGACTGCACCGGGCGGGGGCTCGGCTGTGGTGAATCTGAGCGGGGCCTTTGCCGGTGATTCGCTCAGCACGGTAGCGATCGGCGCCGGCGACCTCGGTCCGGTAACCACCTCGTTGCCGGTGACGAACAACGTGACGATCAACTCCGTCATCTTCACCGGCCTGGCCAATCTGGCCGGATCTCCCCTGGTCGGCGGAGCGGGAGCCCCGCTGGGTCTCTCCGGGACGGCGAAGATCTGCCTGGTCTTTGCACCCTGTGCCTACGCATCAGTGGTCGTGCCACTCACCCCCACTGGTGCAACGGGATTCGGCGTCGGCGGCAGCCAGGTCGTTCCGGGAGCGGTGGCGATCACCATGCAGCACAACCCGTGGACCCTCGGTACACCGACCATGACGATCCACGGTGCGAACAGCAGCGTGACGACGGCAATTCTTCCGGGCGGTTTCCTGAGCCCGCCCACGGCGAGGCAATCGGGCGTGCTGCAGTTCGTGACGCCCACCAAGATCTACACGAGTCTCACAGCCGCGTTCCCGGAGCTCACCCTGTTCTCGATCTTGAACTTGCACTTCGTGTCCCCCTTCCCCACGCCAACGCCCACACCGACAGTGACACCGACGCCCACATCGTCACCGACGGTGACGCCGTCGCCCACTCCCACACCGACAGTGACACCGACGCCCACATCGTCACCGACAGTGACGCCGTCGCCCACGCCGTCACCGACAGTGACACCGACACCGACCCCCGTCGCAAAGGTCACGCTTTGCCACAAGGGGAGGAAGACCCTCACGGTGAGCGTGAACGCGCTGCCCGCTCATCTCGCTCACGGCGATACGATCGGAGCGTGCGACTAGCCGACCGGCGTCGGGTGTGAACTCGACAGCGCTACCGCCAGCTCGGCGCTGGTGAGACCCGCGCGTCGCAGCCCGGGGCGGGGGAGGCCTACCCGCCCCGGTCGGGGCTAGGATTGGGCGTAGGGAGGCTGGCCGTTCGGCCAGGTGGTCTCCACCTCTTTCTGGTAGACCTCCTGCACGACGTTGACCAGGTCGGCGTGCTTGATCAGGATGCGCATGTCGCCGCTGATCTTGATGGTGCCCTTGAGGCCGGCCGCGACGGGGTCGACCTGACCCGCCGCCACCTCTTCGAAGATTCCAGCGGGAATCTCGAAGATGAAGTCGAACTCCTTGCGGGGCGGCGCCTCGTCCACCTCGTAGTATTCCGTGCACTTCCCGTCGTCCAGGAGCACGACGAAGAGGCGCTGCTCTCCGTCGCCCAGGTAGGGGGAGCGGCCGTCGCCGAACAGCACGCCGAGCACCTTCAGCGGTCCCTTCGGCGCGCTCTTCTCCATCTCCGGATTGCGGTTGAGCAGATCCTTCAGCTCGTCGTACCACGCGTTCGTGTAGATATCGGGCATGCCACCTTCCCTCAACAGTCTCAGTAGATGCGGTCGTCTCGTTCCCAGATCCTGGGGAGGTCGTAGTCCTCCGCGATCGCCTTGAAGGCCGTGTAGCCGGGCCCGGCGCTGACACCGTTGCCCGCGCACAGGTAGAGCCCGTCCGTCCCGGTCCGGGTCCAGCCGACGACGCGCTCCCCCCCCATCGCATCCAGGTCCAGAGTGCTCACCTTCTGGCGCCCGTGGCCGAAGTCTCCCTCGCGCATGCCCATCTCCTGCTCGATCTCGAAGGGCGTGTAGAGGGCGTCGGCGATCACATTGTCACGCGTCATGTTGGGCGCGGACTTCTCCCAGAGCGCCAGGAAGCGGCCGTTGTAGGTCTGCTTGACCTCCTCCCACTCGGCCGGCGTCAGATCCGATGCCCGGGGGAAGAAGTACCAGCCGTTCATGGCGTGCTTGCCGGGCGGGGCCTGGGTCGGGTCCCAGAGCGTGTTCACCCAGGTGCCCGCACCGGGCAGCTGGGGAATCCGTCCATTCATCGCGTCGAGAATGTACTCGGACACCTCCTCCGCGGTCTCGTAGCCGACGATGGTGTAGAAGCAGCGGTTGATGTCGGGATCGTGCCGCGCCGACTTGTAGTCGGGGGCCTCGTGGAGTGCGAACGAGGGCGTGCCCAGGCAGTGCTCGGGCCCGAAGCGCCAGTTGTCGATGAAGTCGAGGACTGGCTGCTTGGCGTTTCCAGGACCCAGCAGATCGACGCAGGTTTGCTCCACGTCGAGGTTCGAGACCACGATCTTCGCCTCGATCTGGCGGCCGTCGGTGAGCTCGATCCCGCAGGCCCGGTCGCCCTGCATCAGGATGCGGCGGACCCGGTGGTTGTAGCGGAGGTCCACACCCGCGTTGAGAGCGGCGCTGGCCATGGCGTGACCCAGCATGTGGGTGCCGCCCACCGACATGTAGTGCATCCCGCAGAGCCAGAAGGTGCAGATCACAAAGGAGACGCCGTTGCCCTTGTGGGGGTCGATGCCCCACTCCAGGGCCTGCCGGTAGAGGGTCCCTCGCAGCTCGGTGCTCTCGAAGTTCTCGTCGATCAGCTGCTTCACCGTCTTCTGCATCTCGCCGAGCTCGAAGCCGAGGTCGATCCACAGCTTCAGGAGCTCTTCTCGCGCCTTGTCCTGGTCCCGCGGTCCGTAGATCAGCGAGGCGATGTACTGGTCCTTCGCCATCACCTTGCGCCGGATCTCGGTGAACCGGTCGGCGTCGTGCTTCGAGTGGCGGGCGATGCTGGCGTGCGTCTTCTCCTCCAGGTGGGGCAGGTAGATCAGGAGGGGTGGCCTGCCATCGGCAAAGGTCATCCCGACCTGGCACTCCGGCTTGATCATGCGCGCCCCGAACTTCGGAAGATCGAAGTCGTGGTAGAAGGGCATGTAGTCGATGAACTCCATGTACTGCGCATGGAGGTTGTGCCAGAAGCCGGGCACGGTGGCCTCCGAGGTGTGGACCGCACCCGCCTCCTCGTGACGGCTCTCGAACACGCCCACCTTCTGGCCCGCCCGGGCCAGGTAGGCGGCCGCGCAGAGCCCGTTGTGGCCGCCGCCGATGAGTACCGCGTCGTAGCTAGCGTCCGACATCTCCGACCTCCATCATGAGCGCAGTAGAAGGAACAGCGCCGCCGCCGTGACCGCGAGGGCCCCGCCTACCCACAGGTAGCTTCGGGATCGCCGCTGGCCGCGCTCTTCCGGCGGCAGCTTCATCAGGTTGTGGACCTGAAGCGGGAAAAAGGGCTTGCGCAGGCTGGAGCGGACCCGAAGCCGGCCCCGCAGGTGCTCCAGGAGCGGATTCCCCTCGCCCTGGAGCAGTCCCACCAGGGCCATGTTGGGTCCGGCGATCGAGGCGTGCAGGGGCTCCTGCGCCCCGTCGAAGATGACGATCTCCTCGCCCCGGAAGTCGAGCGTCACCGACACCTCGTGGTCCGAGGCCGTCATCGCCACCCGTCCGCAGAGGCCCCGCGCCCGCCGCCGCCTCGGCTCGGACTCCTCCAGGCTCTGCTCCAGGTACTGGTGGACGATGTGGGCCAGACCGCTCTCGGCCCCATCGGCCACTCGTACTCGGACGGGAAACGCCTCCAAGCTGCTACCTCCACCAACGATCCAGGTCGTAATCGTCGGCGATCACCTGCAGCGCGTTGTACGCGGGGGCGAAGGTGATGAACCCGTGCGGGTGCTGCGTCGCCCCGCACATGTAGAGCTTCTCGACCGGCGTCGCGTACTGGGACATCTCCGGGAACGGCCGCTGGTCCAGCATGTTGTCCAGATCGATCAGGCCGCCCATCCAGTCCCCCTGCACCATGTTGGAGATGCGCCGGCTGATGTCCGCGGGCGAGTAGGTGGCCCAGTCGAGAATGGCGCCGTTCTTCAGGTTGGGAGCCGCCTCCTGCCACTTCTCGATGCAGCTCACCGCGAACTCCTTGGCCATCTGATCCCACGCCTCGGGGCCCCCGGGGTTCAGGCTGTAGGGCGCGTAGTGGCGAAGCAGTCCGGTGTAGTGGCCCTCGGGAGCGTCGGTCGGATCGAAGAGCGAGTTGACCGCCGCATTGGGGCAGGCGGTGGGAAGCTTGCCGGAGCGAATCGCCTCCCAGTGCTTGTTGATCGCCCCCGGGCTGTCGTAGCCCACGTTGACCACCCAGGCCTTGTCGATGTCCGGGTCGAACTGGGCCGCCTTGTACTCCGGGGCCTGCGTCATGGCCAGGTGGACGCTGAAGTACGACCAGTCCATGTGGGGCGATGCCTCGGCCGCCTTGGCGAAGCCATCGGGAAGCGCGCTCGGCTCGAGCATCTTGAGGAAGGTCTGCTCCAGGTTGATGGAGCTGGCCACCAGCTGGCGCGCGCGGATCTCCGCGCCGCCCTCCAGCTGCACACCCACTGCCTTCCCGTTCTCCACCAGGATGCGATCCACCGCGTGCTGCAGGAAGACGCGGCCACCGGCCTGGGCGAAACCCTCCCAGAGAGCGTGGGCGAGGGCGTGGGATCCCCCCACGCAGACGTGCCAGTTGTCGATCTTCCCCACCAGCAGCGGCAGTGTGACCGCCAGACCCTTGCGATCGGTGCTGTAGCCGCCGAGCGACGCGTGGAAGGCGATGTGCGCCTTCACCTTGTCGCTCTCGAAGTGCTGATCCAGGAAATCGTTGATGGCCAGCCGCCGCAGATGAACGCTCAGGAACTCCGCCTTGTCTTCCACCCCCCAGGCGACCAGCGCCTTGGTGATGTCGTTCATCGAGAGCGGGGGCGTGAACATCAGGGTGGTCAGGATCAGGTCCATGTACCCCTTGGTCTCTTCGAACAGCCGACGGAAGGTGTCCGCGTCCTTCTGCGAGATACGCGCGATCGAGGCGCAGGTCTTGTCGAGGTCCTGGTGGATCGTCAGCGCAGTGCCGTCGTCGAAGACCGAGCCCATCTGCACCTCGGGCTTCTCGTAGCGAAGCCCGTGCTTGTCGAGCTCGAGATCCCGGTAGACGGGGGAGACGCCGACCAGTGTGTGGTAGTTGCAGTGGACGTTGTGCAGGAAGCCTGGCCGGGTGAGCTCCTCGGTGCAGAGCCCGCCGCCCTCTTCCGCCCGCTCCTCGAAGATGGCGACGTCCAGGCCGCTCTTGGCAAGGTAGGTGCCGAGGGCCAGGCCGTTGTGGCCGGCTCCGATGATCACCGCATCGTACGTCGCATCCGCCATGGGCGTCTCCTCGCAGTCGAGGTCCCCTGGAGAGGGTCCTGAGCAGACCCATTCTAGATCAATTTACTTGTCTCTGACAAGTATTTTTTCTCTTGCAACAACAGCATGTTATGAGATAATAGGAATCACGAGACCCCAATATTTTTGTCGTTAGCAAGAACTGCGCCAAGGGACCCGCCCGGCCACAGGGAGAATGCCTTGGGATCCGAACCGGTCAGCTCCAGCCGCCTCACACAGGCAGACCGAAGTGCGCTCTCGGAGAGGAGAACCCTCGAGGCCGCGGCCGAGCTGATGGGGGAGCTCGGGTTCGAGAAGACCACGCTCGCGGCGATCGGCGAGGCGGCGGGCTACAGCCGCGGGCTCGCCACCCATCGCTTCGGCTCCAAGGCGGATCTCTTCGCGCGGGTGATCCACTGGATCTCGGACAAGATGCGGCAGCAGGTCGAGCCCGCGGTTCGGGAGCGGGGCGGCGTCGATGCGCTGATCGCCTTCGTGGACGCGCACATGCAGTTCGCCAACCAGAACCCGGTGATGACGCGTGCCCTCTACGTGCTCTGGTTTCAGTCGCTGATCGCCGACTCGCCGATGCGCGACGCGGCCATCGAGAGTCTGCTCGGCCACCGGGATCGCATCCGGCGGATCATCGAGCAGGGCATCAGCTCGGGGACGGTCCGCGGCGATGCCGATCCCGCCGCAGAGGCGATCCAGTTCTGTGGCTCGCTCTTCGGCCTCGGCCTGCAGTGGCTGATCGAGCCGAGCGGCTCCGAGTTCGAGGTCGAAGAGATCCACGGGCGCTTCAAGAAGAGGCTCGAAGAGACGCTGCGCCCCTGAGCCGGGAGGTTCAGACCGAGGCTGCGAACCGCGCCAGGTCGGTGGCGAAGGCGGCGGGAAGCTCGGCGAGGGTGTCGCCGTCCGAGGCGAGCCGCGCCTGGGCCACCCGGCACCAGGGCTCCAGGTATCGCTCGCGAAGCTCTCCGGCGAGAATCAGATCGCGGTTCTCGAGCGGGCTCCAGACCCGCGACCACGCCAGGAAGGTCAGCGCATCTTCTCCCGCGTTCACGACGGCCTCCGGATCCCGACCCGGGTGTCCTGGACGTGTGTCCCCGGCTCGTAGGTCAGGAAGCGCCAGCCCAGGTGCCCTTCGCCGCCGGCGAAGTGGAGGGGGTTCATCAGCCCCGGCGTGATGAACTTGTAGCTCCGGTGGTCCGGGAACTGATAGGGCTCCCAGGCGTGGAAGTAGTAGGCGACCTGCGGGCGCACCATGTTCGAGTGCTTGACGCGCATGCGCACCTCGCCGTGGCGGTTCCAGAGCTCCGCCCATTCACCGTCGCGAATCTCCAGCCGCTCGGCGTCGCGCGGGTTCAGGTAGAGGGCGGGCTCGCCCCTCTGCTGCCGAAGAAGCATCGGGGTGTCGCGCCAGATGCTGTGAACGCTCCAGCGCGCGTGGCACGAGATGAGCTGGAAGGGATGGTCACCACCCGCCTTGGGGCTCTCCCGGTGGGAGGGAAGCGCCTCTCCGGCCTCCAGGAACCAGGGGTGGTCGATGTAGAACTGCTGGCGCCCGGTCAGTGTCGGCCAGTGCCACTTCCCCTCGGTGAAGTGGGTGCACGCGCGCAGCACTCCCTCGCCCTTCCAGTCGTCGTTGAAGAGCTGTGGCTGTCCGCCCGCGGCCCCGGGGCTCCGGTACTTGGCGATCCCGGTTTGCTTGAGACCCTCCACCGTCATGCCCGCGGTCGCCGAGCCCCCATCGAGGATGAGCTGCGCCACTCCCTCGGCGTCGCCCGGGCCGAACTCGCCGTGGAACGAGAACCGATCGCTGATCGACCGGAGATCCACCGGGTGCTTCCCGCAGCCGTCGAGCACGGGCGTCTCCCGCTCGAGGGCGAGCCGCTGCACCTCCCGGGCCAGCAGCCAGAAGATCTCCCATTCGTCCTTGGACTCGCCGATCGGCGGCACCGCGGCGTCGCAGTAGTGCAGGTAGGGCACGTAGGCGACCGGGTACTTGATGCCCGACTTCTCGTAGTAGCCCGCCGCAGGCAGCAGGTAGTCGGCGTGCATTCCCGTGAAGCCGAGCTTGAAGTTCACGTCGACGATCATGTCGAGCGCCGGCCACAGGTGCTCGAGCGATCGGTGCGTGAGGTTGGAGCGGCGGAGAACGTTGTTGCCGCCGGTGACCCAGGCGCGCGGCTGGACGTCGCGGGGCAGGCGGGGCATCCAGTCCTTCTCCCGGGCCTCCCGGTCGTAGGCGAGCAGCGGTCGGGGGTAGAGCCCTTCCTGTTCCCGGTTCAGGTCGTCGCCCACGCCCTGATAGCTCAGGTTGAGGCTGGCCGCGTTGGTGGCGCAGAGACTTCGCTCCTCGATGTGGGCTGAGAGCTCCCACTCGAACTCGCGAGCGCTCTTGCGTCCACGCAGCTGGTCGAGAACCAGGTCGAAGAGAACCCGCGGATCCGCTCCCGCGAAGAGCGCGAGGCGTCCCCGCAGACCCGTCCGATCCACACTCGACATGACGCCGCTGAATCCGTCCAGCCCCACCCAGCTGGTGGAGTGGTAGCCACCGCCCTTCCGGCCCACGGCTCCCTTGAGCGAGAGACACAGGATCTTGGCGCGGTTCATCTGGTGGGAGTAGAAGAAGCGGTTCGACCCCCAGCTCGAGAGGACCATCGGGCGCTCGGCGCGGGCGAAGCCCTCCGCGAAGCGTGCGATCGGCTCCACCGCCAGGCCGGTCACTCTCGCGGTCTCCTCGAAGCTCCAGGGTTCGAGCTGCTCCCGGAGCAGCGAGCCGACCGGGACCACCGCGACCTCGGAGCCGTCGTGAAGCTTCACCGGAAAGCGGCCCTCGATGGGAGGCTCGAGGTCGCCGAGCTCGAGCTTGGGATGGGCCTCGTTTCCCTCGCAGCCGGGCGCCGGAACCGGGGCCTTCGCGACCGGATCCCAGAGGTGGAGCAGGTCGTCGCGTCCCCCTTCGCGCAGATCCGACTCGCGCAGAAAGCGTCCGGTGTCGAGGCGCACCAGGATCGGCAGGTCGGTCTGCTCGCGCACGTAGGGGAGGTCGATCTGCCCGCTCTCCCAGATGTGCCGCGCCGTCGCCAGGCCCAGGGCGGCGTCGGTGCCGGTGCGAAGTGGCAGCCACTGGTCGGCGTGGATGGCGGTCGCGCTGTAGTGGGGATCGACGACCACCAGCTCCGAGCCGTTGTAGCGGGCCTCGACCAGATAGTGGGCGTCGGGCATCTGGGTCACCGAGGGGTTCATCATCCAGACGACCAGGAAGTCGGAGAGGAACCACTCGTCGCTGCTTCCCCCCACATGGGGAAACCCGAAGGTGAGCGTGGCGCCCATGTTGAGGTCGCCGATCTCGGCCCAGTCGTCGGAGATGGTGGCCCCCATCATGCCGAAGAAGCGGGCGCGCGCGGCGGTGGTGGGTCCTTCGTCGAAGTGCGGCCCCAGGTCGTGGACGATGGCGTCGGTGCCGTCGGTCTCGGCGATCTCGACCAGCTTCTCCGCGATCTCCCGGATCGCCTGGTCCCAGTCGATGCGTTCCCACCGGCCGGAGCCTCGCTCGCCCACGCGTTTGAGCGGGACGGTGAGACGGCTGGGGCCGTACATCACCTCGGTGTAGCAGGCGCCCTTCTGACAGCCCCTGGGATTGAAGTCGGGAAGACCGGGCTCGGACGCTTCGTAGTTTCCGGTCTGCTCCTCGCGCACCACGACGCCGTCCTTGACGTAGAGGTCCCAGTTGCAGCCGCTGCGGCAGTTGAGCCAGCCGTGGCTTCCCTTGGCCACGCGGTCCCATTCCCAGCGCTGCCGGTAGAGATCCTCCCAGCTGCCAAGCCGGGGGGGTGGGGCTGCTGGCTCTCCGCCTGGAGGTCCGGCGGCGACCGCGTCTCTTGCGAAGTGGAACAGGGGGAGACCGCTCGCCAGGCCAGCCGCCGCCACTCCCGACAGCCTGAGGAAGTCGCGTCGGCCCAGCGAGAGGTTGCGTCCAGGCGGATCCGCCATCTCGTCTCCTCCAGACGAAGACCCTGGATGGGGCCCTGGGCGATTCGAACAGATGAGACTTTACGTGTCAACGACAAGTTTTTTTCATGTTTGATAACGGGGCATTATGGAGTAGTATCCGGGCTTCTCCGAGATTCGCCTTGTTGCTGGCAAGAAACGAGCGGGTGGCTTGCTTCGGCCGGCAGAGGGACGGAACGGGGTCAGGAGGGCTCACCGAATGCAGTTGATCTTCCTGCACGGCTCGGGGGGCTCCAAGGAGTCGTGGCAGCACCAGGCGCGGTTCTTCGAGGGGGCCGATGCGGTCGATCTGCCCGGCCATCCCGAGGGAGAGCCCTGCACCAGCATCGCGGGCTATGTCGAGTGGCTGAGGGCGTACATCCAGGAGAGGGCCTACCGGGAGGTGGTCCTCGTCGGACACTCGCTGGGGGGCGGGATCGCCCTTCTCTACGCCCTCGAACATCCCGAGGATCTGGCGGGCATCGTCCTGGTCGGGAGTGGAGCCAGGCTCCGGGTCCACCCCGCGTTCCTCGAGGGGCTCGCGAAGGCGGAGGAGAAGCCGGAGGTCTTTCTCGAGTTCCTGAAGACCGGCCATGAGCGGATCGAGCCCGAGCTGACCGAGGTGCTCCTGAGGCGAGCCAAGGAGAACGGCCCGGCGGTGACGCTGAACGACCTTCGGGCCTGTGACGAGTTCGACATCATGGACCGGCTCGGCGAGATCCGGGTGCCCACGCTGGCGATCTGTGGCACCGATGACGTCATGACTCCGCCCAAGTACTCGAACTTCATGGTGGAGAAGATCTCCGGCGCGCGAGCCGTGGTCGTTCCCGGTGGAACGCACATGGCCTTCGCCGAGAAGCCCGAAGAAGTGAACGCTGCCATCGGTGAGTTCTTGCAGGGGCTCCAGAGCGGGTAGGGGATCGCGAGCTCGACGGCTCAGGACGCGCGGGCACCCGGAGCGATGGAACCGTCTCCACGGGCGCGCGCCGGTGCGAGCGAGCCCCGCCGCACCTGCCTCATCCCGAAGAGCACGCGCAGCAGGTCGAACCGCCGCACGGCGAAGTGGTAGACGACCAGCGAGAGGCCGACCGAGCCGACCAGGATCAGCGCGAACTTCTCGGCGATGCCCGCGTCGATTTGGATCACCCAGTAGCCGATCAGAACGATCGCCGGGCTGTGCAGGATGTAGACGGGAAGCGAGGACTCGCGCAGGTAGCGCAGCGCCGGGCCCTCCGCAGTCAGGTGCTGCCGTGCGAATCCGAGCAGGCCGATCACGCAGCCCCAGGCTGCGGCGCCGGAGAGCGCGCGGGTCGCGATCTCCGGGCGGTCGAGCACCGCCTGCCAGGGCAGCTCCATCGCCACGCATGCGGCGAGTCCGATCAGCCCGAGGCGCTTCCACTCCCGGTGCGCCGCGCGTTCGAGCGCGGGTTGGCGCGCGAAGAGAAAGCCGATGATGAAGAACAGACTGTAGAAGAGGAAGTTGGCCCAGTCGTCGTAGAGGTTCTGATGGCCCGGCCAGCGGCCGCGCATCGCGACCTGGATCAGGGCGAGGGGAAGGATCGGTGCGTAGATCCAGGCTGTGGACCACTCCCTCGGCTTCCCGCTGCGCTCGATCAGGCGCTGGAAGAGCGGCAGGTACAGGAGCGTGAACACGTAGAGGTAGATCAGGAACCAGAGGTGCGCCCAGCTGAAGGCGTCCATGCTGAAGAAACGGGGCAGGAACTCGAGGAAGCCCGCGCCCGCGAACGCGTCCGCGGCGGCCACGCCGCCGGGCGTCATGAAGGTTCCGTTCAGGATCTCGGCGTAGCGCATGAACGGGACGAACAGCAGTGTCCCGGCGGCGAAAGGCACCAGGATGCGCCGGCTGCGTTCGGCGAGGAAGCGCTGCCTGCCGCGGCTCGCCAGCGATGCGAACAGCGACCAGCCCGCCAGCAGGAAGAAGAGCCGCATGTGCCACTGGTGGACGAAGCCGGTGAAGTAGTCCAGCCCCCCGGAGAGCTCGGCGTTCTTGAGGTGATAGAACGGAGCGATGTCGAACATCTTGGCGATGTGGAAGACGAAGAGCAGGTAGGTGGCGCCGATCCGAAGCCAGTCGATGTCGTTGCGGCGCTCCGCGGTCATGGGCGGTGTCGAGGTCATGGCGTTCTCCACACGAGCCTCTGAGCAACGAACGTGCCAGCCAGAGCAGGCGCGCGCCGCCGCCAGCTGCGCCCAGAACGCCAGCCCTGCAGGAATCGGCCGACAAGTGCAGCCGGGGCGCGACACTCGTCGGGGACCCCGTTCCAGTCTTGCGTCGGTCTCGCCAGAACGGCTCAATCCGCGCCCGCGGGGCTCCGATATACGGGAGAGACACCAAAGGTGGTCCCCGATGCACACCGATCCGCCTCGAATCGACACCGATCCGCCGCCGCCCGGGCCTCCGCGCCTGCTTGGGTTCCTGTTCGGGCGCCGGCGAACGCTCGTGGTGGACGCCCGATACCAGCTCCGCGTGGCGGGTACGGCCGCGGGGCTGATGCTCGGCGCGGCGCTGCTCTTCGCCGGTGCGATCCATCTGGAGATCGTGAGGCTTCACGAGATCGTCTCGCTCCACGACCCGAACATCGCCCGGGCGCTCCAGGACCGGGGCTCGATCGACCTCCTGCTGATGGCCGCGCTCGGCGTCGGCCTGACCTCCGGTGCATTGCTGCTGGCGCTGGCAGAGACCCACCGCGTGGCTGGCCCCGCGCACGCCCTGCGGCGGGCGCTCGCGCGGATTCAGTCGGGCGACTACGCCACCCCGGTACAGCTCCGCCGGGGCGATCGTCTCGACACGCTGGCGGAGAGCATCGACGAGCTTCGCGAGGCGCTGGCGGCGGCCACGGCCGAGGAGGCAGACCTGCTCGAGACCCTGGCCGAGCGAGTCGAGGCGGTGAAGGGGGAGGACGAGGCGTCGGCCATCGGGGCCGATCTTCGCGACCACGCGGCGCGAAAGCGCGCTCCTCTCGGGCTCTGACGCGATCCGGCAAGCCGCCCAACCCCCGCCCAGCATGCCCGATCCCCGCGGGGCCTTCCGGCGGAATGGGGCCTGGCGGGCCTCAACCGCAGGTAAACACGCGGGTGTCGATCGCCGATACGCAAGGAGACCGGTACGCCTCGCGCCCGCGTGAGGTTGGCCGGGCTTCGGGGTTTGGATGAAACGCGAGAGCGCCCGCTCGATTCGCTGGCTAGTGCAGTGGTCTGCCCTGGTTGTGGTTGCGGCTGCTCTCATGGCCTGCGGTCCGAAGACCGAGGACGGTGTTCCGACCGACCTCCGGGGTCGCTGGATCACATCGGAGCCCAGGTACCAGGGCCGCTACCTCGAGATCCAGCCCGGTCGACTGATCTGGGGCGTGGGTGAGTTCGAGCTCGACACCCACCCGATCGAGAAGATCGAGTCGCAGCCCGAAGTCAACAAGCAGACTCGCTACTGGCTGCACTACACGGAGAACGAGGGCTATCCGAACGCCCTGGAGGTCGTGCTGCATCGGGGCTCGCGCCTGGCGATCCGCTTCCCGAACCGACCGGAGGTGTGGATCCGTGCGCCTGCGGGTTGAGCTGGCGGCGGACGCTGGAGCCCAGCCCCTCGAGCGGGGCTTCACCCTGGTCGAGCTCGCCCTGACCGTTGCGCTGATCGGGGTCCTCTCGACGGTCGCCATCAGCGGCTACGCGAACTACCAGGACCGAGCCCGGAAGACGCAGGTGATCGTCGACATCAAGTGCATGTCCACCGAGATCGACGGCTACGAGATCGCGACCGGGCAGCTCCCAAGCACGCTGGCCCAGGCGGGCGTCGGAGGAACGATCGACATCTGGGGAAACCCCTACCAGTACCTGCGCCTGGATCCCAAGGACAAGGGCCACCCGCGCAAGGACAAGTTCATCGTGCCCATCAACTCCGACTACGATCTCTACAGCATGGGTCCGGACGGAAGATCGGTGGCACCCCTCACCTCGAAGCTGAGCCGCGACGACATCGTGCGGGCGAGCAACGGTTCCTACATTGGCGTCGCGGCGCACTACTAGGCTCCCCGGCTTCCTCCAGACCCGCTTCGGGCGCCGCCTGTTTGGCGTGTTCGTCCTGAGCGCCCTTCTCCCCATCGCCGGGCTTGCCGCGTTGACCTTTCTGCAGGTCACCGACGAACTCAACCAGCAAGCCGAGCGAAGGCTGCGTTCCGCGAGCCGCGCGGCGGGAATGCGGGTGTTCGATCGGTTGAACGGACTCGAGGTGGAGCTCGCGGCGATCGACCCGTCCAGCAGGGGGCGCTCCGAAGCACACCGGCTCGAGCCCGAACGTCGGGAGCGGCTGGCCCGGCGCTTTCGAGCCCTCTGGCTGATCGAATCTGGCGAGGTCCAGGGCCTCCTCGGCGACTCGGGGGAACCGCCGGCCATCGACCTGAAGGGGGTGGCGTCCACGCTCGTGCTGGAGCGCCGTGGCGATGCGTTTGCCATCTACCTGGCGCGAGGTCTCGGATCGACGGCGGAGAGCTCCGTCATCGCGGTTGGCGAAGTCGCCCCGGACTACCTGTTCGACATCTCGCATGAGAACGCGTTGCCTCCCCTCTCCGAGTTCGTGCTTCTCGACGGCAACGGCGAAATCCTGGCCTCGTCGTGGGAAGGCCCGGCGGGAGGGGTCCCGCTCACCCAATCGCTGCTTTCGGAGGCGGGGAGCTCGCTGGTGGAATGGCGGGTCGGCGGGGTGACCTTCCTGGCGCGATCCTGGTCGCTCTTCCTGGACGCGAGCTACGGGCATCCGTCCTGGACGGTGATCGTGGCCGAGCCGAAAGAGGTGGCCCTGGCCCCGATTGCCCGCTTTCGAAGCAGTTTTCCTCTCGTGATAGGCGGGGCGGTCGCCCTGATCGCGCTTCTCACGACCGGTCAGATTCGGCGAAGGCTGGTCCCGCTCGAAGTCCTGCGGAAGGGAACGGAGCGAATTGCCCGTCGAGAATTCGACGTGCGGCTCTCGGTATCGAGCAGGGACGAGTTCGAAAGCCTCGCCGACTCGTTCAACGCAATGGCCGAGCAGCTGAGCGGCCACTTCGAATCCCTGACCCGACTGGCCGAGATCGACCGCGAGATCGTCGCCGCGACAGAAGAAGGGCGGGTGGTCGAGACGCTGATCGTCCGCGCGAACGAGGTCTACCCGTGCGACACCGTCGCCTTGCAGATCGAGCCTCCGCATCCGGGCGCGAGCCCGCGACTCCTCTGGTTCGCGCAGGGAGCCGTCAGCGAGGCACTCGCGGTTCCCCTGCTCGAGGCCGAGGAGGCGGAGCTTCGCCGCAACCCGCTTCAGTTCGATGTCGAGCTGGGCCCCGGCGCTCCGACCTACCTCTCGTCTCTCCCCGAGCGAGAACTCGCACGGGCAGTCGTGCTTCCCCTGCTGAGCGGCTCGACGCTGCTGGGTCTGCTCGCATTCTGTTTCCGGTCCGAGAAGTCCGTGCGAGACGCGCGGATCCTCTACGCCAGGCAGCTCGCCGATCAGTTCGCATCGGCTCTCTCCGACCTCCGGGCACAGACGGAGAACTATGCACTGACCCACTTCGATCCCCTGACGGGATTGCCCAATCGTGCCCTGTTCGACGAGCACGTTCGCGAAGCGGTCGTTCGGGCGCGCCGCCGCGAAGAGACCTTGATCGTCTTCGTGATCGACATCGACGGATTCAAGCGCTTCAACAGCGCCGTTGGAGGCAGCGAGGGTGACCGGCTGCTTCTCGAGGTGGCGACGCGGCTTTCCTCCTGGTCGTTGGCTGCCACGGTGGGCCGGCTGGGAGGGGACGAGTTCGGAGTCCTGGTCCGCCACGTCGGGACGACCGATGACGCCCTCCAGGTGGTGTCGTCCGCCCTCGAGGTGGCGTCGGAGCCGGTTCAGCTCGTGAAGGGGGAAGAGTACCACCCCACGTTCTGCGCGGGCGTAGCGCTGTTTCCGAGCCACGGGGAAGACGCAGAGTCGCTGGTGCTGAAGGCGACTACAGCCCTGGACGAAGCGAAGGGGAGCGCCGTCGACAGCTGCCGGATCTACGCGCCGACGCTCGCCGATCGGGCCCGTCACCGGCTGTCGATGGAGTCGCAGCTCCGACGGGCGATCGCCGAAGACCAGCTCTGCCTCTACTACCAGCCAGTCGTCCATCTGGGCCGCGAGAAGATCGTCGGGGCAGAGGCGGTGCTTCGCTGGCAGCATCCCGAACGCGGTCTGGTTTCGCCCGACGAGTTCATCGGCCTCGCGGAGGAGACTGGACTGATCGTGCAGATAGGGGAGTTTGCCCTCCGGCAGGCGTGCCTGAACGCGCGGGGCTGGGAACTCGATGACCTCGGCGAGATCCGCGTCAACGTCAATCTGTCCGGGCGTCAGCTTCGGGAGGGAAACCTCCTCGGCATGGTCAAACGAGTGCTATTGGAGACGAATACGGTGCCCGCCGCGATCGGGCTGGAGCTGACCGAGAGCATGTTGATGAACGTCGAGACCTCCACCATCAAGACCCTGGATGCTCTCACGGATCTGGGCATCCGACTCTATGTCGATGACTTCGGAACGGGTTACTCCTGCCTGAGCTACCTGAGCCAGCTCCCGATCGATGCGTTGAAGGTCGACCAGTCGTTCGTTCGCGGACTTCCCGGCGACCCGGCCAGCGTCGCGATCTCCCGAACGGTGATCGCGCTGGCCACCGGGCTGAACCTCGGGCTCGTGGCGGAGGGTGTAGAAACTGCCGAGCAGCTCGCGTTCCTCCGTCAACATGGATGTGAGCTGATACAGGGCTTCTGGTTCTCCGAGCCGGTGGCCGTCGACGACTTTCATACGATCCTGCGGGAGTGGCGGCAGCGGCCCCCGTCAGCTTGACACCGGATTCTTCAGAAACCGGTGTTGGGTTTGCGGGGATCGAGCTGACGCGACGCGCTCCTCAGTGGCACCTCGCTCAGCGGCGCGGGCGTCGCTTGGCGGCGGCCACGTAGCGCGCCAGCGTCTCCGAGACCCGGCCGCGCTCCAGCATCGCCTCGACCAGCTGGAAGCGTCCCCGGGATGCGGCGGCCCGCTCCAGGGCGGCGGTCAGCTCCCGGCGGGTCTCGACGCGCACCCCCTCGCCTCCGAGCAGCCGGGAGAGCTCTGCGAAGCGCCAGTCGTCCAGGTCGTTGAAGCGCGACTCGGGCTGGAAGACGCGCAGCATCTCCCAGCTCCGGTTGTTGAAGACGATCACGATCGGATCCCAGCCGTAGCGGCGGCAGTTGCCGAGCTCGAAGCCGGTCATCTGGAAGGCGCCGTCGCCGACCAGGATCAGCGGGCGCTCTCCGGTCGCAGTCTGGAGCCCGATACCCGCCGGGACGCCGTAGCCCATGCTGGCGTAGTAGCCCGGCGCCGTGAGGTGGGTGTGCTCGATGTGCATCGCCGTGAACAGACAGTCGCCCACGTCGGCGGCGATCGGCATGGCGCCGTGCCGGTCCATCAAGTCGTTGACGGCGCAGGCGATGTCCTCGGGGGTGAGCGGCGCCTCGTCGGCTGCCAGACCGCGGGGATAGTGGGTCTGCGGGATCGGCGGCCGAGGCGCCTCGCGCCGCGGCCGCGTCTCCAGGCGCTCGAGCAGTGCCTCCACGAATGCCTCCAGGGGGACCGGGGCGTAGGTGTGGAAGCCGAGCGTCACGCGCCGGTCCAGCGCCTGGATGGTGCGGCGCAGGTCGATGTGCTGACTCGAGCTGGCGAGATTGCTGTCGGAGAGGATCACGCCCAGCAGTAGAAGGCCGTCCGACTCCTCCACCAGGCGCGTGATCCCGGGCTCTCCCGCGATCCCCAGGTAGGTGCCCGCCGGGGTGACGTCCCCGTCTGCGAGGAGGCCTCTCCCCATGAAGCTGGTGATCACGGGGAGATCGAGGGCGCGCGCCAGCTCGGCCACCTTCGCTTCGATTCCGTAGCGGCGGATCTCGACGCCCACGACCAGGACCGGCGAACGGGCCTCCCGCAGCACCTCCAGCACTTCTTCGGCGCAGGCGGCGACCGCGTCCGGGTCGATCGGCGACGCCATTCCCGGCCCGACGGGCTCGCAATCGGCCTCCACCACGTCGCGCGGCAGCTCGATGTAGACCGGCCGGGACTGTTCACGGCAGCTCTGGAGCACGCGGGCGATCTCTTCGGGTGCGCGCGCGGGCTCGTCCAGGACGGCCTGGTCGCAGGTCAGCTCCCGGTACACGCGAAGCTGCGAGTCCAGCGTCTTTCCCTGGTGGTGGAGCTGCAGCTCGCCGGCGCGCTCCGCGGCGCCCGGCGCTCCGGAGACCACCACCAGCGGTGACTTCTCGGCCAGCGCGCCGGCGGTGGCGTTCACCATGTTGAGCGCGCCCGCCCCGTAGGTCACGGCGGCGACGCCGAGCGCGCCGTTGGCCCGTCCGGCGGCGTCTGCGGCGAAGCCGACCGCGGGCTCGTGGCTCAGCGTGTAGAGCGGCAGGATGCCGCTCTCCTCCATCACCCGGAAGAACGGGAGCACGAAGTCGCCCGGAATGCCGAAGACCTCGGTCGCCCCGCGATCCCGGAGTGCGTGGAGCAGCGCCTCGGCCAGCTTCATCAGGGCAGGCTAGCATGCCGGCCGGAGTCGCGATGAGCTCCAGACAGTCGTGGGAGTGCGGAGACGATGCGTACCCATTGCGAATCATCCGGGAGCACGAGTCGGTGGTTGCTCCTGTTCAGCATGGCCCTCGCTCTCGCGATCCCGGCAGCGCTCGGGATCGCGGCGGGAACGGAGGTGACGGACCGCGCCGTCGAGACGCCCGCGCCCTACGAGGCGGAAGCCCCGGTCTACGGCGGAGTCGAGAGCACCTCACGCCACGTCACCATGCGCGACGGGGTGAAAATCGCCATCACCCTCTACCTGCCGCAGGACCTGCCGGAGGGAACCAAGCTACCGACGATCCTCTGGCAGACGCGCTACTGGCGGGCCTGGAAGCTCCGCTGGCCCTTCTCGCTGTTCGCGGACCGCACCATGGAGCCGGTTGCGGAGTTCGTGACTCGCGGATACGCCTGGCTGAGCGTCGACGCGCGCGGCTCCGGGGCCTCGTTCGGCAACCGGCCCTATCCATGGTCGCCCGACGAGACGCGCGACGGGGCCGAGCTCGTCGACTGGATCCTGGCGCAGCCCTGGTCGAACGGGAAGGTCGGGAGCTACGGCACCTCGTACATGGGCACCACGGCGGAGTTCCTGGTCGTGAACCAGCACCCCGCCGTCGTGGCGGTCGCGCCGCGCTTCTCACTCTTCGACGGCTACGCGGACATCGCCTTCCCGGGCGGCGCGCCGCTCGCGTGGTTCACGGAGAACTGGGGAAACTACAACCGCATGCTCGACGGCAACGAGCTTCCCCCCCAGCGTCAGCGAGATCTTCGGCTGGTGGATCGACTACGCGGTGGCCGGCGTCCGGCCGGTCGATGGGGAGCAGGGCGAGGAACTCCTGGCAGGCGCAGTTGAAGACCACGCCGCCAACTGGGACGTCCACGGCACCGCGCAGCAGGTGACCTTCCGCGACGACGAGAACGAGGAGGGCAGGACGCTCGAGGTCTTCAGTCCCCACCGGTTCGCGGACCGGCTCGACGCCTCCGGCACCGCCATCTACAGCTGGAGTGGCTGGTTCGACGGCGCCTACAACCACGCGGCCATCAAGCGGCACCTCCGGCTCACCGACAGCCGGAACAAGCTGATACTCGGCCCCTGGACCCACGGTGGCCGCCAGCAGGTGCGCGGGGGGATGAGCGCGCCGACCGAGTTCGATCACGTTGGCGAGCTCCTCAAGTACTTCGACCACTACTTGAAGGGGAAGCCCACCGGCCTGAAAGCCGACGCCCCGGTCCACTACTACACGATGGTCGAAGGCGCCTGGAAGGCGGCACCGCGCTGGCCACCCCCGGCAGAGACCGCGCGCTACTACCTCGGGGAGGAGGGGGTGCTCAGCGCGGAGCGCCCGCGGGTGGACAGCGCCTCGGACGAGTACCTCGTCGACTACACCCACGGAACCGGCGCTGCGTCGCGCTGGAACTCGCTGATGGGCTGGCCCGTCGACTATCCCGACCGCGCCGCGGCCGATCAGAAGCTGCTCGTCTACGACTCCCCTCCGCTGGAGCGCGACGTGGAGGTGACGGGCCATCCCGTCGCGACCCTCTACGTGGCGTCGACGGCAGACGACGGGGTCTTCCTCGCCTACCTCGAGGACGTCGACGAGAGCGGGAGGGTCACCTACGTGACCGAGGGCGTTTTGCGCGGGGTCCACCGCCGGCTCGGCAAGCGGAGGCCTGCCGATACGCCGGGTGTCCCGTACCGCAGCTTCGAGCGGGCGGACGGCCGGCCGATGGTCCCGGGCGAGGTGACCGCGCTGGTCTTCGACCTGCTTCCCACCTCCTACCTCTTTCGACAGGGGCACTCGATCCGGATCGCCCTCGCCGGTGCCGACCGCGACCACTTCGCGCTGATTCCGAGCCAGGGACCGCCGACCTGGACGGTGCTCCGGGACGCGGCGCACCCGTCGCACGTCGCCCTTCCCGTCGTGCCCCGCGAGTGAGTCAGTTCCGGGCGCGGATCTCGAGACGCGTGCGGAGGGTCTCGCCGCTCGCACGCCTTCCCGAGAGGGTCAGCGTCGCGGCCTTTCCCGGCAGTGATCCCGGGTCGATGCGCGCGTGGACGAAGTAGTCGCCCCAGCGCTCGAAGGGGACGGGCGAGCCGTCGAGTTCGAGGCTGATCGCCTGGAGGGGGCCAGCGGCGTCCGCCGTCACCGCGACCAGGTCGAAGGGGCCTTCGATCGCCTCGGGATCGACCAGCGCGGCGCTGGCCGGATGGATCGCTTCCTCGCCCTGCGGCTGGATGAAGCCCAGCAGCGGCTCGCCGATCTTCTTCCACGCTCCGAAGAGCTGGCCGTCGCTCGCGTAGTAGAGGCGGTAGCCGCGGGGGAAGAGAGCCGGCGGGAGATACCAGCCCATCCCGAAGAGTGCGCCCGTCGAGATGTGGGTGGTGGGCTCGCTGCGCTCCACGCCGTTGGAGTGCACGTGTCCGTTGAGTGTGTAGGCGACCGCCTGCTCCTCGAAGATCCCTTCGTCGGAGACCACGTATCTGGCCAGCTCCTCGGCATCGAGAGGCCAGCTCGGGTCGCCGAAGAAGGGCTCGTGGTTGATCACCACCTTCACCCGGTCGCCGTGCGCCGCGAGGTCGTTGCGGAGCCAGCGCTTCACCTCGTCCCGCATCCGGTTCCACGCCCACCCGTCCGTCTCGTCCTGGCTGGGATCGGGGCTGTGCGTGTCGAGGACGACGAAGTGGAAGCCGCCGCGGTCGAAGCTGTAGTAGCTGGGGCCGAAGGTCGCCTCGAAGAGACCCGGGCCGTACCCGGAATCCTGCTCGGACACCTCGTCGCGACCGACGCCGTAGAGCTCGTGGTTGCCCATCGCTGAGTAGACGGGAACGCCCATCGAGGCCGTCGCGCTCCGGTAGAGCTCGACGCGGCGCCGCACCCTCTCCTCGGGCGCACGGTTGGCGTCCAGCACCAGATCGCCCGTGGCGAGGACGAACCCGGGCCGGAGCGCCGCGATTTCCTTCAGAGCTCCTTCGATCTGGCCTCGTCACGTTTCCGATCTCGCTCCCTTCGCGCTGGAACTCGTCGCGGTAGGCCAGGTAGACCGCGGTGTCGCTCAGGTCGCCGACGTCCCGGTACGGTGCGAGCGCTCGTCGGAGGTCTTCCACGGGATCCAGGCTGAAGCGCGGAACCAGCATCTCGTCGATTCTGCGAAGGGTGAACCAGGCGACCAGTCTCGAGGGCAGCCCACCACGGATCACCGAGCCCGAACTCCTCGATCAGCTCGCTCGCCCGGTCGTAGACGTGGAGATCGCTCATCTGAACGAAGAAGAAGTCGTTCTCCGTGGGGATCGGCACGAGGGCGAAGTCGCCGGCGCTGCGCCGGTGCCAGCTCTCGCACTCGAAACCGGCGGGCCGCGTGACGAAGACGAAGCCGCGGGGCCCCTCGGCGAGCGAGTAGCCGCCCTCGGCGTCGGTTTGCACCACGTCGAGGCCGTTGCTCACCGCCACGCCGGCTCGAGCGGGCTCCCCCGCGTCGCGAACACCGTTTCGGTTCAGGTCGACGAAGACGGTGCCCGAGAGCTGTGCCGGCTGCGGGAACCGCGAGCAGCAGCAGGAGCGCCACGGCCAGGCTCTCGATCGGGACGCGCCGGATCGGCCGGCGCCGCAGTCGGAAGAGTCGATGGAAGAAACCCATCTCGAAAGCATACGCCAGACGACCCCGCGCCAGCACCTTCAATCCAGACCCGCGAGGGTGTTATGCTCCGGCCGGACCAGCCGGCGAAAGGAAGAACCCGATGAAAGCAGCTCTCCTGGCTCTCGTCCTCGCTCTCTCACTGGTGATGCTCGGCGCTTCACCTCCGACGACGAGCGCGGAGAAGTCCGTCGAGATCGGGGAGGGCATCCTGTTCGAGAAGAACGTGCCGATCCCGACCGACGACGGCGCCTTCATGATGTCGAACGTGTTCCGTCCCAGCGCGGAAGGGCGCCATCCCGTCCTGATGTCGATGTCGATCTACGGGAAGGACATCCACACCCGCGACTTCAACCCCGAGGTCTGGGAGGAGATGCTCGCCCACATCCCCGGCCTCTGTGAGCGGTCGAGCTGCGACTACCACTCCTGGGAGACACCCGACCCGGAGGTCTGGGTTCCTTACGGCTACGTGGTGATCCGCGTCGACGCACGCGGGTCGGGGAAGTCGCCGGGAAAGATCCATCCGTTCACGCCGCGCGAGGTCCGGGACCTCTACGACGCGATCGAGTGGGCGGGCGTCCAGCCCTGGAGCAACGGCAAGGTGGGGCTCTCGGGGATCTCCTACTACGCCATGAACCAGTGGAACGCCGCTGCGCTGCGTCCCCCGCATCTGGCTGCGATCGCTCCCTGGGAGGGCGCCCAGGAGGCCTATCGCGACGTGCTGCGCCACGGCGGAATCCTGAGCAACGTGTTTCCGACCCAGTGGGCGAAGCGCCAGCTGGTCCCGATCCAGCACGGCAACGCGGGGAGCCACTTCCGCGACATGGACGATGGCGGGCCGGTGGGTGGCCCGACGGCGCTCTCCGAAGAGGAGCTCGAGCGCAACCGCGTCGACATGGTGGCGGAGGCGCTCAAGCACCCGCTCGACGGGCCCTACTATCGCGAGCGCACCGCGCGGCTCGAGGACATCGCCGTGCCGCTGCTCTCCAGCGCCAACTGGGGCGGCTTCGGGCTGCACTCGCGGGGCAACTTCAACGGCTTCCGCGAATCCGGTTCCTCCCAGAAGTGGCTGGAGGTGCACCAGGGGGACCACGTCCGTCCCTTCTACGAGAAGGAGGGCATCGCGCTCCAGAAGCAGTTCTACGACCACTTCCTCAAGGGGGAGCAGAACGGCTGGGAGAAGCGCCCGCCCGTCCTGATGACGATTCGCCGCCCCGACGGAACGACGTCCCGGCGCGAGGAGAACGAGTGGCCGCTGGCGCGCACCGAGTGGCGCAAGCTCTACCTCGACGCGGCGTCGGGCGCACTGGTCGAGAGCGCGCCGAAAGACGAAGCCCAGCTCTCCTACCGGGCGCTCGAGGACGCGGTCGTCTTCACCACGCCGCCGCTTCCCGCAGAGATCGAGATCACCGGCCCGATGGCGGCGAAGCTCTTCGTCTCGTCGTCCACCGAGGACATGGACATCTTCGCGACCGTGCAGGCCTTCGCGCCCGACGGGACCGAGGTGACCTTCCCGGGCGCCTCGGAGCCCGCGGCGCCGATCGCGCAGGGCTGGCTTCGCGCCTCGCAGCGCAAGCTCGACCCCGAGCGGTCGCGACCCTGGCAGCCCTATCACGCGCACGACGAGGCGCAGAAGCTGGTGCCGGGGGAGGTCTACGAAGTCGAGGTGGAGATCTGGCCGGGGCACGTGGTGCTGCCCGAAGGCTATTCGATCGCCCTTCGGATCGAGGGGAAGGACTTCGTCCGGCCGCGCCCGGGGATCGGCGGCTGGATCAAGGACCGGATCATGGACGACATCCTCCACCTCAACGTGAAGGCCGGGTCGGGGTTCTTCCTGCACAACCACCCGGAGGATCGGCCCGAAGACCTGTACGGCGGCGAGAGCACTGTCTACACCGGCGGCGGACACCCCGCCTATCTCCTGGTCCCCGTGATTCCCTGAGGCGTCCTCCACCGATCGCCGGAGCGAGGCTCGGCACTTCGCCCGAGTTGTTGCCGTTTCCCCTCGTCCAGAAGATGCGTGCTGCCGATAGAGAGTATGGCTGGCTCCTCCCCCATCGCTCAGCTTGGCCTGTTCACGCCGCCGCTCGCGCGCGCCTCGGTGGCGGCTCGCGTCCGCGCGTGCGTCCGGTGGGAGACCTCGGGGCAGCGGCGCGCCACCACGGCATGGTTCGCTTCGAGGAGCGCGCTTCGCAAGCTGCGGCGGGGCCTCGACGCCCTCCAGGCTCACGCCGACGTCTCGAGCCTCGCGGGGCGGACGGTCCCCGCGCGCGAAGCCGCGCCCGCGCGGGCGCTGTCGACCGCGACGCTCGACCTGGAGCCGGTCGCCACCTTCACGACCCTCCGATCGACCGAGGAGGTGAACGCGGTACCCACCTCCTTCACGCCATTCGGACCGACCGTGAGCGGCGCCTCGACCAGCGAGCCGACACATCGGCGGCGTCTACTCCGGCGCCCAGGGCGACGACGTGCTCAGCTTCGTATTCCGCGACACGGCCGTGGTCGGCTCCAACGACCGGCTTCGCGTGCGCGTCTTCGACGGAGGCGGCCAACAGGTCGACAACCTGAACTTCCGAGGGATCCCGGCCGGAACTCCCGTCGCGCTCTCCAACGGCCTCACGCTGGCACTCGGCTCCGGCGTGGCCGTCAAGAAACGACGGCTTCGAGGTACAGGTCTCGGCGAGCGTCGGAAGCCGGGTCGACCCCACGAAGCCCTTCGACGGCGTCCGCAACCAGAACCCGAACTTCGAGCCGGGGCTCGGCGTCACGGCGGGCAGCTTCGAGGTGAACGGGGTCCAGATCGACGTCGCGGCCGACGACACGCTGGCCGCGGTTCTGGCGCGCATCAGCGCGTCCGACGGCCGGCGTCGATGCCGCCTTCGACTCTGCCACCGAGACGGTGGTGCTCACCCAGAGGACGGTGGGCTCGGCGCGCGAGGATGGTGCTCGGCAACGACAGCTCGGGATTCCTGGCCGCGACCAAGCTGGCCGGCGCCTCGGAGGTGCCGGGCCAGGACGGCGCCGATCCGGTCCACGAGCCGATCGCGAGCGTTCCCGCCCTGGCCGGCGTCTCCAGCGGCTTCTTCACCGTGAACGGCGTGGTGATCTCCGTCGACACGGCCGCCGACTCCCTCGGCGACGTCCTCGACCGCATCAACGCCTCGGTGCCCGGCGTGAGAGCGACCCTCGACCCCGCTACGCGGCGCCTGGAGATCGCCGCCCAGGACGGCGCGCCGACGCTCTCCCTCGAGAACGGAAGCAGCGGATTCCTGAGCGCGCTTCGCATCGTGGAGGGCACCTACCAGCCCCTCGCGGCGCGCGAGGCGCAGGCCGGTGGCGAGCCCGGCTACCAGAGGCAGGACCTGGTGCGCAGGGACCTGCGGGCGGTGCGCAGCAGCCTCGGCGCGGTGCTCGGCGAGAGCTTCGGGGGCGTTCCGAGCGGCGAGCTCGCGAACCTGCGCGGCCGCCTGACCGCCGCCGTGGGCGGAGTCTTCTGCCTCCTTCTTCGACGGCGCCGGCGGGCACCCGGCTACGCTCGGGCTACGGCATCGACTTCGACTTCCGTCCGGGCGCCGAGAGCCCCTTCCATCTCGACGTCGAGCGGCTGGACCGGGCACTCTCGCGAAGCTTCGACGACGTGCACGCCTTCCTGTTCGCCGACGACCCGGAGGGCCCGCAGGGCCTGATCCCCGTGCTGATCGAACGGGTCCAGACGCTGCAGGAGCTGGTCGGCGCGAGCCTGGGCCGAACGTCGGCCGGGTACTTCGTCGACGTGCAGGTCTGAAGGGCGCGGGTGGCTACCCGCCTCGTTCCGCCCAGTAGGGGGCGCGCAGATCGCGCTTGAGCACCTTGCCGATGTCGCTCTTGGGCAGGTCCTGCCGGAGCTCGAGCCTGGCGATGCGCTGGCCCTTGCCGAGCCGCTCGTTGGCCCATTCGCGCAGCGCTTCGGCGTCGACCTCGGCGCCGGGCTCCGGCACCACCAGCGCCAGCGGCGTCTCGCCCCAGTCGTCGCTCGGGATCCCGATCACCGCCACTTCCTGCACCGCCTCGTGCTGGCCCAGCACGATCTCGAGATCGGTGGCGTAGACGTTGAATCCGCCGGAGATGATCACGTCCTTCTTGCGGTCGCTCAGGTAGAGAAAGCCGTCGTCGTCGAAGTAGCCCACGTCGCCGGTCTTGAAGAAGAGGTTTCCCTCCCGGTCGTACCAGAGCATCTCCTCGGTATCCTTTTCGCGATTGACGTAGCCCCGCATCATCGAGGAGCTGCGGCCCACGATCTCGCCGGCCCGGCCCTTCGGCAGCTCGTTGCCCTGCTCGTCGATGATGCGGATCTCTCCGCCGCTCGGCACGCCCACCGAGGCCAGCTTGTCCGGAAAGCGGCTCGCGAGGAGGGTGCAGTTGACGCCGCCTTCGGTGAGTCCGTAGAACTCCACCAGCTCGCCCTCGAAACGCTCCACCACCTGGCGCTTGAGGGCCTCGCGCAGCGGCGCGCTGGTCGAGAACTTGTACTGCATCGAGGAGTGGTCGAAGTCGTCGTAATCTTCCAGCCTCATGATGCGGTCGTACTGCACCGGTACCAGCATCGCGTGGGTCGCGCGGTGCTCCTGGACCAGCCGCAGGAACTCGCGCGCGTCGAACTTCGCCATCAGCACGTTGGTCCCTCCCCACCAGACGGTGGGGAACCAGCTGGTGAAGGTGGTGTTCGAGTAGAGAGGCGTGGACACCATGTTGACGGCGTCGGCCGAGAACGCGAAGGCCTTGAAGACCTTGGCCAGCCCGGCCCGGACCCGGTGGCTGTGAAGGATTCCCTTGGGCACCCCCGTCGTCCCGGAGCTGTAGATGATGTCGAAGTCGTCCTCCGGGTCGATCGGCACGCCGGTTGGGCTGCCCGACGCGGCATCCACCCAGGCGTCGTAGCCGCGGAAGGGGCCGTCCTCGAAGTCGAAGCCGAAGAGGCCTCCCTCGACGATCGCGGGCAGCTCCGCAGCGAAGGAGTCGACCGGGTCGCGATACGCCTCGGTCACGATCAGGACCTTGGCTGCCGAATCCTCCAGCATCAGGCGAAGCGCCTCCGGCGAGGCCATGGTCGGCAGGGGCACCGCGCAGCCTCCCGCGATCAGCGTGCCGAGGAACACCTCCTGGTACTCGATGCGGTTGCGCCCGAGGGTCGCCACGCGGTCGCCCTTCCGGAGGCCGAGTCCGATCAGCGCGTTGGCCAGCTGGTGGACGCGGGCCCCATGCCGTTCCCAGTCGACCGAGCGATTCCCATCGATCAGGGCGATCCGCCGGGCGCCCTCACTCGCGCGTTGCGCGAAGACGGTGGCGATGTCCTCACCCTCGTCGATCGCTGCCGAGGGCGTCTCCAGCTCACGCATGAACATTTCCCTAGCATTCCTTCCCTGCGATTCGCCAACCCGAAGCTCCGGCCGGGCGATTCGCCGAGGGCGCCGCATTCCCGCGGCGCGGCGCTAATCTAGGCCCATGTCCCACAGCGCAGGCTCGCGAATCTCGACGTCGGCTCCGAAACCCTCCCGATGGCTCCTGCTGATCTGTGTCCTCCTTGTTCGCAGGCCTGGGTCCGACGTCTGCCTTCGCGGAGTTCGACTACGATCTGGCCCTGCGCGGCGGAACCCTCTACCTGGGCGGGGAAGCGATGGCGGGCCCGGGTGACCTGGCGATTCGCGACGATCGGATCGCAGCCGTGGGCGAGGCACCCGGGACCGCGCGGCGCGAGATCGATGCGACGGGCCTGGTGGTGGCGCCCGGCTTCATCGATCTCCACAGCCACACCGACGAGATCTATCACATGGCGGGCTGGCTCCCGCTTCCCGGGTCGGTGCACGCCAATCGAAACTTCCTCTTCCAAGGGGTCACCACCATCGTGACCGGAAACTGCGGAAGCGGCTTCGCAGAGCCGGACGCAGTTCGCGACTGGCTGGCCCGGATCGACGCGATGCCCTTCGGAAGCAACGTCATCCATCTCGTCCCGCATGGTCAGCTGCGGCGCGATGTCATGGGAGAGGCGCAGGCCGATCGCGCCGACCCCCGCCCGACGCCGGAAGAGATGGAGCGCATGAAGGAGCTTCTGGGCGCCGGAATGAGCGCCGGGGCCTGGGGCATGAGCACCGGCCTCGAGTACGACCCGGGTGCGCGCGCGGAGACGGAAGAGCTGGTGGAGCTCACCCGCGTCGTGGCGGCTCGGGGCGGCGTCTACGCCTCGCACACGCGGCACGAGGGACCGGTGCCCGAGCAGACGCTGGCGTCCTACGCCGAAGCCATCGAGATCGGCGAGCGCACCGGAGCGCGAGTCCAGATCTCCCACATCAAGCTCTCCGGCACTCGCGTGCACGGCATGACGGATCAGCTGATCGACCTGATCGAGGCGGCGCGGGCGCGCGGGGTGCGGGTGACGGCGGACCAGTATCCCTACATCGCCGGGAGCACCACCATCACGATGCCCGTGCCCCCTGAGATGCGCGATGGCTCGGAGGTGCTCCCGCGCTACTGCAAGGGGCCGGGGCGCGAGGAGTTGCGCGAGGCGGTGGCCCTCTACCTGGCCGAGGACACCCCGCCCGAGGGAATCCTGGTCTCGATCTTCCCAGGCAAGTGGTGGCTCCAGGGCAAGACCGTCGCCGAGATCGCCGCCGAGCGGGGAGACGAGCCGGTGGAGGTGGTCATGGACCTGGCCTGCAGCTGGTGGTCCGGCGCCGGGATCTACTTCAACCAGCACGAAAGCGTCGTCCGCGAGCTGATGCAGCGTCCCTGGGTCGCCACGGCATCGGACGGGAGCGCGATGTTCGAGCTGCTGGGGCGATGGGCGCACCCCCGTCTCTACGGCACCTTCCCCCGCAAGATCCGCCGCTATGTCTACGACGAGGAGCTGATCTCGCTCCCCTTCGCCCTGCGCAGCATGACCGATCTCCCCGCCGAGATCTTCGAGATTCCGGAGCGCGGGCGCCTGGCAACCGGCTACCACGCCGACGTGGTGGCGTTCCGGCCGGAAAGTCTGCGCGACGTGGCGAGCTTCGAGGAGTCGGGCCGCTACAGCGAGGGCATCGAGTACCTCGTCGTCAACGGCGTGCTCTCCATCGACGCCGGCGAGTACACGGGTGAACGCGGAGGCCGTGCGCTGCGGCACGTCTCGAAACCCGGACAGGAGATGGGCCCGGCCCGGGCAGGCGAGCCCTGACGATCGAAGGCGACGGGAGGGACTGGGGTGGACATCAAGCTCGAGGAGTTCTCCAGACGGTTCACTCGCGTGACGCTGGAGTTCCGACCCGCTACGGACGAGAGGCCGAAGGCCTGGCGTGTGAGTCTCGAGGCGGCGCACGACGGCTCCGAGGACGTCGAGGGCTGGGGGAGCACGCCAATCAGTGCGGTGTACGACGCGGCCTACCGGTTGACGCGTCCGGGGTGACCTTTCGGCCGGATCGCGCCTTCGCCGATCGCGGCTACCCCGCGCTTCGCTCCTGGATCCAGCGGCGCCACGCCAGCGGCGGCAGGAACGCCAGATGCAGCGAGCTGGCCGCCACGAGACCGAGGCTGTTGGCCACGAACATCCCGGTCGGCCAGTCGCGCACCGAAATGTGACCCAGATGCGGGGCCACTGCCCAGAGCGTCACCATCGCGGCGATGGCGCTGCTCGCCACGCCCCAGAGACGGATCTGGGCCGCCACCAGCGGGTCGCCCAGCCCCAGGCGCGCCTGCCGGCGCATCATCGCCGCGTAGCGGAGGCTCTCGAACCCCGCCCACGCGTAGGCGGCGATTCGCACCCACCAGAGGACGTGGTTCTCGGGGAGCAGCGCCCAGTGCGTCGTCGCGTCGCCGCGCAGCGCCTGCACCAGGATGGCCGCCAGCATCGCCAGCGACGCCACGGCACATGCGCAGGCTGCCCAGACGCGACCGGGACGGAACACCTGCCAGCTCACGAAGCAGATCGCCGCCGCCCCCACCGCGAAGACGATCTTGGAGGTGATCGAGATGGCGAAGATCAGCCAGTCCGGCCAGCTGTCGGCGAAGTAGATGATGGGGGAGAGCATCACACCCCCGACGGCCATGGTCAGGCACGCGATCCCGATGGCCAGCTCCGGGAGCTTGCGCGTGCGCCGCGCCATGAGCAGCAGGCGGCAGCCCACCGTGGTCCCGACGATCAGGACGGCGAGGAAGCTGGCGAGCGAGAAGAGCTCCACGGGAATTCCTCCGGGGGGCTCATCGGTCATCCCGCGGGAAGTCTGTAGGAAGCGGCCGCGGGGGCCGTCGGATGCCCTCGCGCGCGACGAGATCTTCAGGCCAATGGAGGAAGCGGACCGTGAGCGATCTCGCGCGCCTCTCCGGCGGGCACGCCCAGCAGGCGGAGCAGGTACTCGACGGCGTCGTCGAGGTCGGCGTCGTCGAGCGCGCCTTCGAGCCGACCGCTGAGCGCGCCGATCATGGCGCCGCCGAGGACCGAGCGCGCGGCCTCCGCGTTGGCGAGTGCGAAGCGGCCGCTCTCGATTCCACGGCCCACGTCTCGCGTGCCGCTCTCGCCGATTCCCTCGAGCAGGCGCTGCTGTGGGAGACCCGATCGGAAGATGAACCAGGCGCAGAGCGGGTCTTCCGGAAAGCTCCGCAGCGTGTGACGCATTGCGATCGAGACGAGCTCCGCCGGGTCGTCGACGGAGTCGACGGCGCGATCGATTTTGCGGTTGAGCTCCCGGGTGCGCGCGCGCGCGATCGGCACCACGGCGTCGTGCTTCGATTCGAAGTAGTGGTAGAAGGTGCGGCGGGCCACGTCGGCCGCCTCGCTGATGTCCTCGATGGTCACCGCTTCTACGTCGCGAGACTCGGTGAGCTCCTCCACCGCATCCAGGATCCGCTGACGGACCCGAGCGCGCCGCCGCTCGACGCGTCCCAGCGGAGGGCTGGCGGGGCCTTGCGCGGTCTGCGGCTCGCTCATGGCGCTGCTCCAGTTCTCCATTGTTTTCAGATACTTGCGGAATCGATCGAGCGCCTCGAGAAAAGGGTAGACAATATTTGCACTCTATGCAAGACTGCACATAGTGCAAAAATGGCACATCGAGGAGGAGGCGAGATGAAGCCCGGGGCCTTTGGCAAGTACGCGGTCGATTACGAGATGAGGGTGGACTACGACCGCTTGAGAAGAGAGCGAGTCGAGCGCGCCAAGGAGCAGATCAACAAGAGAGGTCTCGGAGCCGTGATCACCTGGGACGAGGCCAACATCCGCTACCTGACCTCCTACTACGTCACCACGCCGATGCGGGCGAGCGAGATGCAGGCGGCCTTCTGCGCCCGAAACGGCGAGCCGTACCTGTTCGGCGGCGGTACGCCCAGCGAGACCGAGAGGCGGATGCCGTGGCTGGAGGGCAGGGTGCATCCCTCGCTAGGCGGCCCGCGGCTCACCGCGGAAGACGCGGATGACTTCATGATCGGGAGGGTCGTGGATGCCATCGCCGAGCTGATGGCCAAGCACGGCGTGGAGAAGGAGCCCCTCGGCATCGACGGATCCACGCTGTCGATGCTCTTCGCGGAAGCCTTCAAGAAGAAGGGGATCGAGGTCGTTCACGGCAAGCCCACCATGGACGAGGCCAGGCTGATCAAGACGGCGGACGAGATCGAGCTGATGCGGATCACCTGCGCCAACTCCGAGAAGGCCTTCGCAGCCATCGTGGACGCCATCCGCCCGGGAGTCCGCGAGTGCGATCTGGTGGGCATCGGCATCCAGGCCCTCTACGAGGAGGGTGACGATCACACCGAGGATCTCGTGTGCTGCTCGGGGTACAACACCAACCCCTACGGATGGTCCTTCACGGACAAGCCCATCCGCCCGGGAGATCTGATCTACATCGACGTGGATGGCGCTTCCTACCAGGGATACAAGTCGTGCGTCTACCGCACCTTCTGCTGCGGGAAGGCCAGCTCGGAGCAGAAGGATCTCTACGAGGAGTGCCGCGCCATGCTCTACGCGGGGATGAGCGCGGTGAAGGACGGGGCCACCGACTACGACGTCATCGCGAAATGGCCGGAGTCACCCAGCTACTGGGGCTACCAGAGCTGGGCCGAGGTCGCCCCCTACGCGATCGCCCACGGGATCGGCCTCACCCTCCACGACAGGCCGCTGATCAGCCCGCTCAAGAAGCTGGCCGGGTATCCGCCGACGACAGCTGCAGGCCGGGATGGTGATCGCGCTCGAGACCTATACCGGACACAAGGGAGGGGCGGACGGCGTTCGACTGGAGGAGAACATCCTCGTCACCGAGGACGGCTACGAGCTGCTCACGCGCTGGCCCATCGACGAGCTGATGGAGTGCTGGCTGCCGTACCGGTGAGCAGACACCCAGTGGAAGGGAGAAGCAACGTGGAAAGATCCATCGTCTCCATCGTCAAGGGCGAGAAGGTCGAAGCGATGGTCGAGCAGGCCGTCGACCACCTGGGTGGCGTCCAGTCCCTGATCCGGCCGGGCTCGACCGTGGTGATCAAGCCGAACGCCGGCCACGAAGGCGGCCCGGAGAGCTCCGTCAACACCAGCCCGGCGGTCGTGGCGGCCGTGATCCGGCTCGTCAAGCAGGCCAACCCGGGGAAGATCATCCTGGCCGAGGCGTCGGCGATCGGATGCGACACCATGGCCTGCCTCGAGAACAGCGGAATCCGGAAGGCCGCCGAGGACGCGGGGGTGGACGAGATCCGCGACATCAAGACCGACGAGGACCTGGTCAAGAAGAAGATCGAGAATCCCACCTCCGACATCAAGCAGGTGGAGCTTCCCCGCTTCCTGCTGGAGGCCGACCACCTCGTCAACGTGCCCATCTTCAAGTCCCACGTGAGCATGGTCTTCACCTGCGCGCTCAAGAACCTGAAGGGCGTCGTGCAGGACAAGCACCACTACATCATGCACTGCACGAATCTCGCGGCGGCGATGATGGACCTCGGCGACGTGGTGCGGCCGGACTTCACCGTCGTGGACATGATCCGGCCCATGGAGGGCTTCGGCCCGCATTCGGGCACGCCCGTGGACTTCGGCTGCATCGTCGCCGGCCGCGACATGGTGGCGATCGACGCCACGGCCTGCCGCATGGTCGGGCTTCCCCTCGAAAAGGTGGAGTACTTCGAGGCCGCACGCGAGAAGGGCCTCGGGAACTTCGACGAGAACGAGATCGAGATCCGTGGAAACGGCATCGAAGAGGTCCAGCAGAAGCTCTACCTGCCGTACCTGGACGGGTTCGACGCCTGGCCCGAGTACAACTTCCACGTCGAGATGGCCTGCAGCACCTGTCAGGGGCTGCTGTCCTTCACCATGTCGAAGCTCAAGTCCCTGAACGAGTACGACAAGAACGCGGGCATGGACATCGTGCTCGGCCGGCACAAGAAGCTCCCCGAAGGCGTCGAGACGGGCAAGAACCTGCTCCTGATGGGCGACTGCAGCATCGGACTCAAGAAGAGGATCGAGAAGGCCGGGGGGACCTGTCTGCACGTGGGCGGCTGCCCTCCCGGCGAGCCGCTTCCGGGCTGGATGATCGTCGACCGCGGGGATCCACAGTTCAGCGACACGGCGGACGTCAGAAAGCGACAGGTCGAGGAGGAGAAGCTCTTCAAGGACTGGCTCGCGGAGCAGAAGAGGGACTGAGAGGAGTTGCGGCTGGCGGGCCCTCCGGTCTCGCCTCCTACAGACGGTATGCCTTGGCGGGGTAGCCGAATCCGCCCATTTCCCAGGCCACCCGTCGCTCGCTCGTCACTTCGACCACGCGGAAGTGACCCTGGTCTGCGACCAGGGTATTGCCGTCGTCGAGGCGTAGCGCGGAATAGGGCTTGCTGAGGATCGGCGGGCCGACCTCCCAGACTGCGCTCCCCGACGGGTCGAGTTCGACGACGCGGCTCTCGCCCCGGATAGAGACCAGTGTGTGACCGTCGACGAGCCGCTGCACGTACACCGGGCCGAGAGCATCGAAGAGGGTCGGCGTTGCTGGACCGAGATCGCCCACCGCCCACACCTCGCTCCGATCGGGCGTCACCTCGAACACGCGCCGCTGCCCTGCGTCGGCAACGAGCGTATGTCCATCGGGCAGACGCTCCGCCTTCCAGGGCCAGTGAAGGCCCTCCAGCCTCCAGGCGATTTCGCCACCAGGCGTGAACTCCCGAACGAATCCGGGGATGTCGTCGTCCCAGCCCGCGACCAGCATGTGACCGTCGTCGAGCAGCTGAAGGCTACAGGGATAGCCGCCGACCTCCGTCTCCGACAGCACCTCGCCGGCTGCCGAGACGCGATGGATCGCCCGCGCCCGAATGATGCTGACCAGCCACCCGCCGTCGTGTGTGGGCGCGGCGTCGTAGGGCATCTGCAGTGTCTCGATCTCGCAGAGTGTCGATCCCTCGGCGTCGACGTGCAGCAGACGACCCGGCGGCTGCCCCTCGGCCGTTCCTGCCAGGATGGCGGGGATCTCATCGACGACCAGCGTCGTTCGAGCGGACTGTGTCAATCCGTGGCTTCTCCAGATCTGCAGCGCTCTCGCCCAGCCGCAAACGGTACCTCCGGCGCTGAATGAGCGGAATGGCCTGGGCCGGCAGCCGGGCGGCTCCGAAGCCCCGCTCGGGGAGGCGGTGGCTTCTCCGGAGGGGCATTGTAGGCTGAGCAGCATGGAAGAGTGGGATGCGATCATCGTCGGCGCCGGGATCGCCGGAGCCTCGGCCGCCTTCGAGCTGGCCGGAGCGCGGCGGGTCGTCATCCTCGAGCAGGAGGCGCAGGCCGGCACGCACGCGACCGGCCGCTCTGCGGCGGTCTTCATCGAGCCCTACGGAAACGAGGTCGTGCAGGCGCTGACTGCGGCGAGCAAGCCATTCTTCTACCAGCCGCCGCCCGGATTCTGCGAGGTTCCGCTGCTCCGCAACCGCGAGCTCTACCTGACGGCGACGGCGGAGCAGGAGGAGCCGCTGCGCGCGGGGTTCGCGATGCTCTCGAAGCGATTCCCGCAGCTCCGTCTGGTAGAAGGCCCGGAGCTCGAGGCGCGCGTTTCACTCCTGCGCCGGGGCCGGATCGCGGCCGCTCTCCACGATGCCGGAACCAGGGACATCGACGTGGACGCGCTCCTGCAGGGGTACCTGCGTGGGGCATCCGGCCGAGGTGCAGAGCTCAGGACCCGGAGCGAGGTGACGGCCATCCAGAGGCGGCGCGAAGCCTGGGAGGTGGAGACGCCGGGGGGGACACACCGGGCGCCGGTTCTGGTGAACGCGGCCGGCGCCTGGGTCGAACGGATCGCCGCCCTCGCTGGCGTGCGCGGGCTCGGCCTGACACCGCTGCAGCGCAGCATGTTCGTGGTGGACCCCGGCCCCGGTTCCGGCGTGCGCGAGTGGCCGTTGGTCGCCGACCTGACGGAGCAGTGGTATTTCAAGCCGGAGTCCGGTCGCTTGCTGGGGTCGCCATCGGAGGAGGACGCCGTCGCGCCCGGCGACGCGGTACCGGACGATCTGACCATCGCCACCGGCGTCGATCGGCTGGAGCAGGTGCTCGATCTCCACGTGCGCCACATCGAAAGCAAGTGGGCCGGCTTGCGCACGTTCGCCGCGGACCGCTCCCCGGTGGTCGGCTTCGATCCCGAGGCTCGGGGATTCTTCTGGCTGGCAGGGCAGGGTGGGTTCGGCATCCAGACCGCACCCGCCATGGGCCGACTGGCTGCTGCGCTCATCGCCGCTGAAGACGTCCCCGAAGACCTCCAGCGTCTGGGTGTCACGGCGGAAATCGTGGGACCCGAGAGACTTCGCCCATGAGAAGACGCAGCGTCGAGCCAAGGAGAGACCCGATCCCTGTGGGGGGGGCGGCCGAGGACTGAGAAGAGCATCGGAAGGATCATCGGGATGAGGACCATCGCGTGTCTGGCCGTTCTGTTGCGCCGCGCAGCTGGCACTGGCTGCGCAGAGCCCGCCGAACGTGGTGATGATCGTGGCGGACGATCTCGGTTGGGGTGACGTGGGATACCACGGCAGCCAGATCGCCACGCCGCGATTGGATGCGTTGGCGGCCGAAAGCGTGGTGCTGGACCGGTTCTACGCGCAGCCGTCCTGTAGCCCCACGCGCGCCGCTTTGATGACCGGGAAGACGCCCATGCGCCTGGGCGTCCTCTCCCCGCTTTCCAAGAACAATCCGGCCGGATTGCCGCTCGGCGAGCGCGTGTTGCCGGAATATTTCCGCGACGCCGGGTACCAGACCTTCATGACGGGGAAGTGGCACCTCGGTCACCGGGACCGGGCCTACCTGCCCAACTCGCGCGGCTTCGATCACTTCTACGGTCACGTCACCGGTGGCATCGGCTACTGGGACCACGTGCACGGCGGCGGTCTCGACTGGCAGCGCAACGGGAAGACGCTCCGCGAGGAGGGCTACAGCACCCGTTTGATCGCCGACGAAGCCGTGCGCCTGATCCGGGGCCGGGACCCCGCGAGGCCGATGCTCCTGTACGCGGCCTTCAACGCGCCGCATCTGCCGAACGAGGCGCCTCCCGAGACCGTCGCCCGCTACAGCCGCATCGAGAACCCCCATCGGCGCATCCATGCCGCGATGGTCAGCGAGTTCGATGCGGCCATCGGCCGGCTGCTCGACACGCTGGAAGCAGAGGGCATGCTGGACGACACGCTGATCTGGTTCATGAGCGACAACGGGGGTCTGAACCCGGCCGCGATGTCCCCAGGCCTGCGGAAGCTGGCGGAGCGGCTCCAGGGCTGGTTCGGCCAGCCGCTGCCGTTCACACTGCTCGAGTTCATACGCGTCAACGCCCTGGAGGGGGGCGCCGACAACGGGCCCTATCGCAAGGGAAAGCAGTCGGTCTACGAAGGTGGGGTGCGAGTCCCGTCGCTGATCCACTGGCGTGGCCATCTGGCGCCGCGCCGCAGCTCGAAGATGGTGACCGCACAGGACGTGCTGCCGACCCTTCTGGGCGTGGCCGGTCTGGAAGACCAGGCCGCCGATTTCGACGGTGCGGATCAGTGGCCGTCGATCCGGGAAGACGCTGCCGCGCCGACTCCGGACTACGTCACCCAGGGACGAGACGGGATCGCCTTCTACCGGTTTCCCTGGAAGCTGGTCTCGCTCGGGTCGGGCGAGGTCGAGCTCTATCAGATCGATGTGGACTCGACCGAACAGGTCGACCGGGCCTCAGAAGAGCCGTCAGTGGTCGAAGCGCTGGTCGACGCCTTGGACGCATTCCCGCGCGGCGAGAGGGTCAATCTACCGCTCTGGAAGGTCCTGTGGGACCCCGACTTCTTCGGAGGTGAGGAGGACCGGGAGCCCTGGGCGGACGTCGTAAGCTAACGGCCCGAGGAGCTTAGCTAGGGGGGCGGTGGCGCCAATGGCGGATCAGGGACAGGCCAGTAAGAGCCTCGATCGCAGACCCCCTCTCTGGACTGGAGCGGCTCTACGGAAGGCTCCGGTTGCGCCAATCTGGGTAGGGCTCGGGATCGTCCGTGGGTCTCCTGGCTCTGTTCTGCTGGCGATCGCCTGGGCGTTCGGGGGCCTGGCAATCCGTTCGAGCCGGAGAGCTGGGACTCTGGGAGTACCGGGAGGCCCGGTTCGGGATCCTCGTCGCCCTGCTGGCGGGCTACCTGCCCACCGCCCGTCGCTACGTGGTCCTGGGGGCGAAGAAGAACCTCGAGGATCTCCTTCCCCTGCTCGCCCCCTCCTCTCGGGGGTCCGCCGCGGCGCAACGGCGCTTCGGTCTTCTCGATGCGCGAGCCGCGCGGAGGGCCGGCCTTCTCGGGATCCTGATCGTTCCCATCACGGCCCTCTTGATCGATCGCGACCCGACACTCTTCTTGCAGCGCGAGTATTTTGGGGCCGAGCAATGCTTCGCCTGGGTCGTGGGCGCCTGGGTGGGATGGAGCCTCGGGGTCTTCGTGTACGCCACACTGGGGTACGCGCGCCGCTTCTCCGACCTGGCTGGCCAGATCGAGAGAATCGACCTCCTCGACTTGCAGGCACTCGCCCCCTTCGCACGCCAGGGTCTGCGGTCCGCCTTGCTGTGGCTGGTCCTGCTCTCGCTGGTCTCACTCAACGCGGTGGATCTGATCTGGTTCTCCACCACTCGCGGTGATTGCCCTGGTGGGTGGAACCGCGGCGCTGATTCTCCCGGTTCGCGGGATTCACCTGCGGCTCCGCCAGGCCAAGCAGGCCGAGCTCGAGCGGGTTCACGCGGCGATCCGGGGGGATCCCGGGCCGCTTTCCGGATCCCTGATCAGCGAACACGGTGCGAGCCTCGGGCTCTCGCGATCTCCTCGCCTACCGCAGCTTTCTCGAATCGGTTCGCGAGTGGCCCTTCGACGCTCCCAGCATGCTTCGGTTCGCGCTCTATCTCGCCATTCCGCTGGGCTCGTGGCTCGGGGGGGCGTTCGTCGAGCGGCTTCTCGGCGCTGCGCTCGATTAGCCGATCTCGGTCGGCTCCCCAGTCGAACAGCGTTTGGCAGCCAATCCGCACGGGTGTTTCGGGTTCCCCGGAGCAGGGCGTGCGTGATAGGGTCGCGGCATCGCTCACCACTCACGCCCGCGGAGGATTCGCATGAGCATCAGCGAGATCACACTGGAGGAGTTGAACGCCAAGGAGTTCATCGAGAAGCAGGTCACGGCGCTCAACTCGGCTGTCGGGAACGAGATCGCCATCAACGCGCTCTCCGGGGGCGTGGACTCGTCGGTCGTCACGCTGCTCGGCCACAGGGCGTTCGGCGATCGGCTGAAGACCTACTTCATCGACAACGGCCTGATGCGCGAGGGGGAGCCGCAGCAGATCGTCCAGTGGTTCGCGGATCTCGGCGTGAAGGTCGAGATCGTCGACGCTCGCGACAAGTTCTTCGCCGGACTGAAAGGGGTCACCGACCCCGAGGAGAAGCGGGAGAAGGGGATCACGCAGGTCTTCTACAAGGACGTGTTCGCCGAGCTGGTCCGAGAGAGCGGCGCCAAGGTGCTGCTCCAGGGCACCAACTACACGGACGTGGAGGAGACGGCGGCGGGTGTCAAGCGCCAGCACAACGTCTTCGAGCAGATCGGCATCGATCCGGAGGAGGCGTTCGGGTACCAGGTCGTCGAGCCGATCCTGCAGCTTCGCAAGCCGGCCGTGCGTGTCGTTGCTCGTGCGCTGGGCCTTCCCGCGGAGATCAGCGAGCGGCCTCCCTTCCCCGGTCCGGCGCTGGCAGCGCGCGTGATCGGCGAGGCCACGCCGGAGAGGATCGAGACGGTCAGGCACGCCACGAAGATCGTCGAGGAGGTGCTGGCCGACTGCGGCGCCTTCCAGTACCTGGCAATTCTGCACGAGGACATGGTGACCGGGATCCGGGACGGGAAGCGCGACTTCGGCCAGCAGATCGAGGTGCGCTGCTGGGAGAGCACCGACGCCGTCACCGCCACGCCGACCGAGCTTCCCTTCGCCACACTTCGGGCAATCGCGGACCGGATCGTCGAGGAGGTGCCGGGCGTGGTGAGCGTCACCTACAACGTGACGGCCAAGCCGCCGAGCTGCATCGAAGCGGTGTGACGAGGAGGTCCGGCGCGGGCCTTCGACCGTCGGCCCGGCGTCGGATCGCGCTCAGCCCGCGACGCCGAGCTTCTCCTTTACGAGCGCGAGCGTCTGGGAGAGCGCCTTGCCGGCCCTGGCATCGATCCGGAGGTCGGCGAGGTGGTCGAGCTCGGTCCGTCCTTCGTTGATGATCACGAGCTTTGCACCGGACCGGTGAGCGTACTCGGGCATGAGCGCTGCGGGGTAGACCCCGAGCGTGGACCCGATCACGATGCAGAGGTCGCAGGCGAGAGAGCGCCGCTGGGCCTCCGCGGTGACCCTTTGTGGCATCGCCTCGCCGAAGAAGACGGCGTCGGGCTTCAGGATGCCACCGCAGGTCTTGCACTCGGGGACTTCGACGCCGTTCTCGATCCAGCTCTGCACCTCCGAGGCCGGATGGCGGACGCCGCAGCGGATGCACTTGACCCACTGCATGTTCCCGTGAAGCTCGAGGACCTTCTCCTCGCTGTTCCCCGCCTTCTGGTGCAGTCCGTCGACGTTCTGGGTGATGATGCAGTCGAGCTTTCCCAGCTTCTCCAGCTCGGCGATACCGTGGTGGGCGACGTTCGGCTCGGCGTTGTCGAATCGGAAGCCCGTGTTCTCGTGCATGTGCCAGATCCGCTTGCGGGTCTCCGGGTCGGCGACGAAGCGCTGGTAGCTGAAGTCCTCGGGGTCGACCTTCGTCCACAGACCGTCGGGGCCCCGGAAGTCGGGGATGCCCGACTCGGTGCTGATCCCGGCTCCCGTGAAGACCACGATCCGCTGGGATGCCACGATCAGCTCCGCAAGGCTCTCGATGGCGTCCTCGAGGTTCACAAAACGACCTCCAGGCCCTTCTCTCGCAGGAACTCCTTGACCTGGCGGATGCTCAGAATGCGGTAGTGAAAGACCGAGGCCGCCAGCACGACCTGCGCGCCGCCTTCGATGACGGCGTCGTAGAAGTGCTGGAGGTTTCCCGCGCCTCCCGAGGCGATCACCGGCACCGTTACGGCATCCGAGATTGCCCTCGTGAACTCGAGGTCGAAGCCGGCCTGCGTGCCGTCGCCGTCCATGCTGGTGGGAAGGACCGAGCCCACGGCCAGCTGCTGGCACTGCTTCGCCCATTCGACGGCGTCCTTCCCGACGGGCGTGGTGCCGCCGGCGACGACCAGCTCGAAGCCCGACGGCAGCTCGCTGTTTCTCCTGGCGTCGATCGCCACGGTCACCTTGTCGGAGCCGAGCTTCTCGGCCGCCTGCCGGACCAGATCCGGGTTGCTGACGGCGGCGCTGTTCATCGAGACCTTGTCGGCGCCGGCCTCCAGGACCAGCTCGATGTCCTCCAGGCTCGAGATCCCGCCGCCGACGGTGAGCGGGATGTCGAGCACCGACGACACGTTTCGAACCCACTCCAGCCGGGTCTTCCGGTTCTCCACGGTCGCGGCGATGTCCAGCATGGCCAGCTCATCGGCGCCTTCCTGCTGATAGAACGTCGCATTGTCGACCGGGTCGCCCGCGTCCTTCAGGTCCACGAAGTGGATTCCCTTGACGACGCGCCCCTCCTTCATATCCAGGCACGGCATGATCTTGACGGCGCTCATCACTCCTCCTCCCTTCGATCCATTCCGGGTCGGAAGTCATCCACACCCCGGCATCCCACTGCTCGGCCCGTGAGAGTGCCCTAGCGCCCGACCCCGTACAAGTGCGATGCAGCCGCGGTTTTGGGTACGATAGCCCTGGCCTGGAAGCCAGGGAGAACCTCGCGGGACAGACCCGCCAAGCTGGGAGAATCCTCATGGGTGTAGTGCTGGGGATCGTGCTGTTTCTCGTCCTGGCAGCCGCCGGCGCGTTTGCCTTCGCCCAGTTTCGGCTCAGCAGGGGGATCGGCGAAGCGGAGCGGGCCTGGCAGGCGTACCGCCCACCCGCGATCGGTGACTTCGGGAGCACCCGCACGCTCTCGATCCTGCCGCTGGTGGACTGGCACGCGAGCCAGCCGGGGCTTCGGACGGAGGCAGGCGTCTCGTACCTGATTCGAACCGATCGGAGCACGATCCTCTTCGACGTGGGCTTCAACCGGGGGGGTGACGACCCGTCCCCGCTGCTTCACAACATGCAGGCTCTCGGCGTGGGCCTCGACGACTTCGACACCATCGTCATCTCCCACAATCACCTCGACCACGTGGGCGGGATGAAGTGGGCGCGGCGAGGCACCTTCTCGCTCGGCGACGAGCAGATCGAGCTGCCGGGCAAGCGCGTCTTCGTGCCCGTCCCGATGACCTACCCCGGACTCACGCCCGTGCACGCCAAGGAACCCACCGTCATCGCCGAAGGTGTCGCCACGACCGGCACCATTCCGCGCCAGCTCTTCATCGGATGGGTGGAGGAGCAGGCGCTGGTCGTCAACGTCGAGGGGAAGGGGCCTCGTGGTGATCGTCGGCTGCGGGCATCAGACCGTGCCGAAGCTCGTCGAGCGGACGCAGGCCGTCTTCTCCCAGCCCATCCAGGGCCTGGTCGGGGGGCTCCACTACCCCGTGCCCAAGGGGCGCGCAGCGGTGCTCGGCATCCCCGTGCAGAAGTTGATCGCCTCCGGGGACGGGCCGCTGCGTCCAATCACGAAGGAGGAGGTCTCGGCGAACATCGACGCGCTGCGGGATCTGGAGCTGGATCTGGTCGGCCTCAGCGGACACGACAGCAGCGACGAGGTGATCGATCAGTTCCGCGCGGCCTTTGGCCCCGCCCACCGCGAGGTCCGCGTCGGTGAGCCGATCGTCGTGGCCGGCGCTGGCGCGGCAGTCCCGGGGCCCCAGTAGCGATCCGGTGGGCAATACCGCCTGGCTTCCGGATCGCGGCACTCGAGACCTTCCGGCGGGATGTGCCGCTGCGGCTGCCCTTTCGCTTCGGGGCGGCCACACTGCGCGAGGCGCAGCAGGCATTCCTGCGCGTACGCATCGCTTCGCCGGACGGCCGCGAGGCTTGGGGCTGGGCCGCGGAGCTGATGGTCCCGAAGTGGTTCGACAAGAATCCCGCCCTGTCGCAGCAGGAGAACCAGGAGCAGCTGCGAAGCTCGCTGGCGCTCGCCTGCAGCTTCCACCGGGACTGCGCGGAGCCGCGGACCGCCTACGGACACGCACGTGCCTGGAGGCGGGCCTGCCAGCGCGGCGAGGTTCGTCCCGATTCGAATGGCCTGGTGGCCGGCTTCGGTCCCTCCCTCGTCGAGCGCGCGGTGATGGACGGGCTCTGCCGCGCGTGCGATCGCTCGTTCCCGCACGCGCTTCGGGAGAACCTCTTCGGGATCGACCTCGCCGAGGCGCTGGGCGAGGCGGACTTCGACACCGAGGGGTTCCTGCGCACGCTGCAGCTCGCCGACGCGATCCACGCCCGCCACACCGTCGGCCTGGCCGACGTCCTGACGGAAGCGGACCTCGGCGAGACGGCACGCGTGGAGGACGGCCTGCCCGAGAGCCTGGAAGCCGCGGTTCGCGCCTACGGCCACCGCTACTTCAAGCTCAAGCTCTCGGGAGAGATCCCGGCGGACCTGGAGACGGCTGCGGGGTATCGCGCGGGTGCTGGACGTCCTCCCGGGCGACTACTTCGTGACGCTGGACGGCAACGAGCAGTTCGCCGAGGTCGAGGCCGTCCTGGCGCTCGGGGAGGCGATCGACCGCGACCCCTCGCTCCGGCGCCTGCGCCGCGGCCTGCTCTATCTGGAGCAGCCGCTTCCCCGGCAGCGCGCGCTCGACTGCGACCTCGGGCCGCTCGCGAGCTTCGCGCCGGTCGTGGTGGACGAGTCCGATTCCGACGACGACGCCTTCGTCCGCGCTCGCGACCGGGGCTACCTCGGCATCTCGAGCAAGACCTGCAAGGGCGTCTACCGCTCGCTTCTCAACCGCGCGCGCTGTGAGGTCTGGAACCGGAGCGCGCGGGGCCGCTACTTCATGTGCGCGGAGGACCTCACCACCCAGCCCGGTCTCGCCGTGCAGCAGGACCTCGCCCTCGCCAGCGCGATCGGCTGCGATCACGTCGAACGCAACGGGCATCACTACGCAAACGGGATGCTGGGCGCCTCCGCCGCCGAGATGGACGCCTTCGCCGCTTCGCACCCGGACCTCTACCGGCGGAGCGAGCGCGGCATCCACTTGAGGATCGAAGCGGGCCGCATCTCCCTCGCCTCGCTCGGCTGTTCCGGGTTCGCCTCGGGGGCGCTCCCGGATCCCGAGGCGATGCAGCCCATGGAGCCATAGCCATCATGTCCTCGGTCAAGCCGCTGGTCCTCGTCGATCCCACGCCGCGCGCCCCCTGGATGATCTTCAGCGAAGAGCACCGCGCCCGGCTCGAGGCGCGCGTGCGCCTGGTTCTCCACGAGGGCGGCCCCATGCCCGACGAGATGGTGGAGGAGCACCTCCCGGAGGCGGAGATCATCCTCGGCCAGATTCCGCTCTCGGCCGAACGGCTGGCGCGGGCGCCCCTGCTGCGAGCGGTGATCAACGTCGAGGGCAACTGGAAGCCGAACCTGGACTACGCGGAGTGCCAGCGGCGCGGGATCTGGGCGCTCTCGATCGCACCCTGCATGGGGCCGGCGGTCGCCGAGATGTGCCTCGCCCTCGCGCTCGACCTGGCTCGCGGGATCACCGCCGCCGACCGCGCCTTCCGCCGCGGCGAGGAGGCGTACGGCATCCTCGGAAATTTCGATGCTTTCCTGCTCCGCGATCAGCCGATGGGGCTGATCGGCTTCGGCAACCTGGGCCGGGCCCTCTTGCCGCTGCTCGCAGCTTTCGGTGGCCGTCGTCGCGTCTACGATCCCTGGCTCCCGCCGGGCTTTCTCCGCGAGCAGGGCTGCGAGCCGTCATCGCTGGGCGAGCTGCTGCGCGAGTCCAGGGTGATCTTCATCCTCGCAGGTGTGACGGCGGAGAACCAGGGCTTCCTGGACCGCGGGGCGCTGGAGACGATTCGCGAAGGCAGCGCGGTGGTGCTCGCCAGCCGCGCGGCGGTGGTGGACTTCGACGCCTTCGTGGAGCTCGCGCGGGCCGGCCGCTTCCGGGCCGCCATCGACGTGTTTCCGGTAGAGCCCGTACCCGCGGATCACCCGCTGCGGGAGTGCGAAGGGATCCTCCTCTCGTCGCACCGCGCCGGCGGCCTTCGCGAGACCTACGCGCTCCTCAGCGAGATGCTGATCGAGGACATCGAGCTGATTCTCGCCGACCTGCCCCCCGTTCGACTTCAGCGCGCCGATCCCCGGACGGCGTCGCTGGGAAGGAGCCGCTAGCCATGCCCGCCACTTCGCCCCCCGTCCGTTTCGCTGCCCTCGGCCTCGATCACGTCCACGCGCTGGGACAGGTGGGCATGCTGCTGCGCGAGGGCGCGGAGTTCGCGGCGTGGTACGGCTTCGGAGACGACCTCTCCCCCGTCTTCGAGAAGGGCTTTCCGCAGGCCCGCCGCGCTGCCGAGCCGCGGGAAATCCTGGAAGACCCCTCCATCGCCCTGATTGTCTGCGCCGCGGTGCCGGACCGGCGCGCGCCGCTGGCCACCCTCGCGATGCAGCACGGCAAGGACGTGCTGGTCGACAAGCCGGGAGCCGTGACACTCGAAGAGGTCGAGAGGTTGCGCGCGGTGCAGCGCGAGACCGGCCGCATCTGGACGGTCTTCTTCTCCGAGCGGCTCGAGAGCCGCGCCACGGTCAAAGCCGTCGATCTGGTCCGGGGCGGCGCCATCGGACGCCCCCTCCAGACACTGGGGTTGGGGCCGCACCAGCTCGGCCTGGCGCCCCGCCCGGACTGGTTCTGGGACCCTCGGCGCGCTGGCGGAATCCTGGGCGACCTGGTCACCCACCAGATCGACCAGTTCCTGGTGGTGACCGGCTCCGAGGAGGTCGAGATCGTGTCGGCGCAGGTGGCCAACTGGTCCCATCCGGAGAAGCCGGAGTTCGAGGACTTCGGCGATCTGCTGCTGCGCGCTCCCTCCGCCACGGGCTACGCGCGCGTCGACTGGTACACGCCGGACGGACTCGGCACCTGGGGCGACGGCCGTCTCTTCATCCTGGGCAGCGAAGGCTCGATCGAGGTGCGAAAGAACTGCGACCCGGCCGGACGCGAGGGAGCCGACCACCTGATCCTGGTGGACGGCGAGCAGGCCCGATACCTCGACTGCCGCGAGGAGCCGCTTCCCTTCGCGCCGGCGCTGCTGCGGGACGTGGTGGAGCGCAGCCAGACCGCCATGCCGCAGGCGCACGCGTTCCGGGTCACAGAGACCGCGCTTTGCGCGCAGCGGGGGGCGACGCGCCTCGGTCACCTGGCTCGAGGTCATGACTGAGGCGGACCGCAGTTGGCCTATCATGGCCCCCAGGAGCTCGGCGAAGCGCGACGAGGCCTCGATGCAGAGCAGGGAGAAGACGTGAGCGAGACGATCGATCCGAAGGTGCTGGCGGAGCTGCGAGGCTTCGATACGCCCACACTCTGCAACGCGCTCGAGGTGGTGCTCCCATCGCGTCAGGGTCACGGATTCACCAAGGCGCCGCTCCACTGCGTGCACCCGGAGCTCCCCCCGATGCTGGGCTTCGCGCGCACGGCGCGCATCTGCGCCTCGCGGGCCTCTGAGCGGGACGAGGATGCCCAGCGCGCGGTGACGCTGGCCTACTATCGCCACGTCGCGGAGCCGCCTCACCCGACCATCACCGTGATCGAGGACATCGATCGAGAGCCGGTCGGCGCGTGGTGGGGCGAGGTCCACACCCACGTGCACCGCGGTCTCGGGTCCCTCGGCGTCATCACCGATGGAACGGTGCGGGATCTCGACCAGGTCGCCACGGGCTTCCAGCTGCTCGCGCGCGCCGTGGGTCCGTCCCATGCCCACGTGCACGTGATCGACGTGGCCGTCCCGGTGACGGTGGCCGGCATGACCGTGGCCCCGGGCGATCTGATCCATGCCGATCGCCACGGTGCGCTGGTGATCCCGGTGGACGTCGCGCCTCGCCTCTCGGAAGCCGCGCGGCGCGTGATGAAGGCGGAGAGCGTGCTGATCGAGGCCAGCAAGCAGCCGGACTTCGGCATCGAGAAGCTCGAGCAGCTGATGGCCGGGAGAGGGCACTAGAAGCGCTGCAGCAGGGTCCGCCGCGGCGGCCGGAGATCTCGTCCCCGCGGGATTAGAACCTGTTCTTTTTCTCGAGCGAGAACCGCGCTAGAAATAGCCATCCGTCGAGAGCATTTCTGCGAGAAGGCGAACACCCCGGATCGCCAGCCGTCAAGGGAAGCGGGCTCGCTCCGCCCGCCAGGACGGCTCGCAGCCCAGCGCTTTCGACACATGGAATCGAGACGATGCGATCGCCCCCAGGCCGCTACATCCACCGACCGACCGGAGTGGAGGTGAGGGCGATCGGCGGCGGCTACACCCTGGAGAAGGAGATGAAGCTGCCCCACGCGGACCGGGAGGTCCTGGTGGTTCTGGGGCACGCCTTCATCGACAGCAGCTGCTGCGGGGTGTCCGGCTGCCGCTACGCGTTCGTGCCCGGATACCTTCGGGGCTGGCGCGACCACGTGAGCGAGGAGGGTCTGCCTGTGTCCACGGTGGAGCCGGTCTGCGATCGGGACGAGCAGCGGGCCATCGAAGAGGCGGTCAGGGAGAAGGAGCTGATCCACAGCATCGAGTTCTGGTAGGCGGCGCCGCGCTCGTCTCGCACGAGTTTCTTACCCAGGTTGAAGGAACAGCCTGCAACGGAAGAAGGAGGTCATTTGATGGTTGGGATTACAGCATACGGCGCGTACATCCCGCAGCAGCGACTGGAGCGGATGGCGATCTTCCAGGCCATGGGATGGTTCGCGCCTGCGATCATCCAGTTCGCCCAGGGAGAGAAGGCGATCTGCAACTGGGACGAGGACGCCTTCACCATGGCGGTGGCGGCCTCACGCGACTGCATGAAGGGATTGGACAAGAGCCTCGTCGACGCGGTCTATCTGGGATCCACCACACTGCCCTTCGCCGACCGGCAGAACGCGGGCATGGTGGCCGCTGCGCTGAACCTGAAGCCGGACGTCGTGTCGTCCGACCACACGGGCTCACTCAAGGCGGGGACGGGGGCGCTCCTGGCTGCCATGGACGCAGTCAGGGCGGGCGACAAGAGGAACGTGCTGGTGACCGCGAGCGACAGGCGCCAGGCGAAGAGCGCCTACCTGTACGAGATGTGGTTCGGCGACGGCGCCGCCTCGCTGATGGTCGGGTCCGACGACGTGATCGCGGAGTTCAAGGGCTCCTATTCGCTGAGCCGCGACTTCGTGGACCACTATCGCGGCGCCGACCACAAGTACGACTACACCTGGGAAGAGCGCTGGATCCGCGATCAGGGCTACGGCCAGATCATCCCCGAGGCGATCAACGGACTCCTGGCCAAGACCGGGGTCAAGCTCGAGGACGTCTCCAAGCTGATCTTCCCCTGCCTGTTCAAGGCGGAGCTGCGGAACATCGGCAAGCGGATGGGTTGCGCGGAGAAGGTGTCCGAGAACCTGCACGAGGTCTGCGGCGAGACCGGCGCCGCGCACCCCTTCGTGATGCTCATCAACGAGCTTCAGGACGCCAAGCCGGGTGACAAGGTGATCGTGGCCAGCTTTGGCCAGGGATCGGATGCGCTGCTCTTCGAGGTCACCGACGCGATCAAGACCCTTCCGGCCCGCAATGGGACGAGGGGTGCGCTGGCCAACCGCAAGCCGGTGAACAACTACCAGAAGTACCTCAAGTTCCGCGACCTGTTGCAGACGGAGATGGGTATCCGGGCCGAAGCACCCACGCAGACCGCGCTCACCGTGCTGTATCGGGACAACAAGATGCTGATGGGCCTGGTCGGCGGGAAGTGCACCAAGTGCGGAACCCCGCAGTTTCCGAAGTCGCCGATCTGCGTCAATCCGGACTGCAACGCGTTCCACTCGCAGGAGGATCACGAGTTCGCCGATGCCACCGGCCACATCAAGGCGTTCACTGCTGATCTGCTGAGCGTGTCCGTGGCGCCCCCCAACTGCTACGGGATGGTGCAGTTCGAAGGCGGCGGACGCTTGATGGCGGATTTCACCGACTGCGAGGCCGCCGAGCTGTCCGTCGGGCAGCCGGTCGTGATGACCATGCGCAAACGATATGAAGACACGGACCGTGGTTTCCACGGTTATTTCTGGAAGGCCATTCCCCAGACGGTCCAGGGCTAGGGAGGAGAAGACATGGCTAAGGGAATCAAGGACAGGGTCGCGGTCATCGGCATGGGCTGCTGCAGGTTTGGCGAGCGCTGGGATGCCGGCGCCGAGCAGCTGATGGTCGAGGCCTTCGAGGAGGCGTTGAAGGACGCGAAGATCGAGAAGAACCAGATCGACGCGGCCTGGTTCTCCACCTGCATGCCCGAGATCCACACCGGGCAGAGTGCGCTGCCTTGCGCGATGACGCTGCGCCTCCCCAACATCCCGGTGACGCGCGTCGAGAACTACTGCGCCAGCGGTACCGAGGCCTTCCGCGGCGCCACCTACGCGGTGGCTGCGGGCGCCAGTGACATCGCCATGGCGATCGGGGTGGAGAAGCTGAAGGACACCGGCTACGGGGGGCTCCCGAATCCGGGCTCCAATGCGGGCTCACAGAGATGGCTCTGGTCTCCCGCGATGACGGCCCCGGGCTCGTTCGCCCAGCTGGCGCCGGCCTACGCGAACAAGCACGGGGTCGAGCGCAACGACCTGAAGCTGGCGATGGCCCACGTCTCGGCCAAGAGCCACGAGAACGGAGCCAAGAACCCCAAGGCCCATCTGCGCAAGGCGGTGAGCGTGGACACCATCATGGCCGCACCGATCATCGCCGAGCCGCTCGGGCTGTTCGACTGCTGCGGGGTCAGCGACGGCTCGGCCTGCGCGATCGTCACCTCGGTCGAGAAGGCCAAGGAGATGGGCTTCAAGGACTTCGTCACGGTCAAGGCCCTTCAGCTCGCGCTCTCCAACGGCACCGAGATCGGGCACGACTCGTGGGACTTCGACCACTTCGTCACCACCGAGATCGCTGCGAAGCGGGCCTACGCGGAAGCGGGCGTGAAGAACCCCCGAGAAGAGATCAGCATGATGGAGGTTCACGACTGCTTCTCCATCACCGAGCTGGTGACCTACGAGGACCTCCAGATCTCGCCCCGCGGCGGGGCCATCAAGGACGTCCTGGACGGGTTCTACAATGCCGACGGCGGTCTGCCCTGCCAGATCGACGGCGGGCTCAAGTGCTTCGGCCATCCGATCGGCGCCAGCGGCCTGCGCATGCTCTACGAGATGTACCTGCAGCTGCACGGGCGCGCCGAGGATCGCCAGCTTCCCGATCCGAAGCTCGGCCTCACCCACAACCTGGGTGGCATGCCGTTCATGAACGTGTCCTCGGTGGCGATCATCGGCAAGCACGGGGTCTGAGGCGCCCGGCCACCGCACCTGCCGGACCGCTTTGCGGTCCGGCAGGTCGCCTCTTCCACCCCCCATCGACGGCGATCCCAGAGAGATGAGCGATCGCCACGGAGGAGGTGACGATGGGAGCCTACTCACCGAACATCATCGCCAACAGCTTCGTCTCCTGTGCCACCCACAACGGCGACGGAGAGATCATCCTCTTCGGCGACCGCCGCATCACCTGGAAGCAGTTCGCGGCCCGGGTCTTCGGCGTGGCCAACGCCCTGGTCGGGATGGGGGTGAAGCGGGGCGAGAAGGTCGCCTTCATGTTCCACAACACCCCGGAGTTCCTGGAGGTCAACTTCGGCATCCAGGTCGCAGGTGGGGTGCCGGCGCCGATGAACTACCGGTTCGTTCCCCGCGAGGTGGCCTACCAGGGAAACCACTGCGACGCCCGGGTGTTCCTCTACGACTCGATCTGGAACGAGTCGGTCGAGGCCGCGGCGCCCGAGCTCCCGCGTATCGAGCACTTCGTCTGCCGGGGTGAGAGCGGACTCCAAGCGGCGCGAAGCTACGACGAGATGATGGCCGCGGCGCCGGACACGGATCCGCTGGTGGAGAACGACTGGGAAGACGTGGCGGTGATGATCTACACCGGCGGCACCACGGGCCTCCCCAAGGGCGTCATGCTCACCTACCAGGGCCACCTGGACATGTTCTCCGCTCTTCTCCCCGAACTCCTGCTGCGCGCGCTGGCCGTGGATCTCCCGCGCGACCGGCACCAGCGGATGCTGGACGCGCTGCCCCTGCCGAAGAACCGATTCATCGGGCCCGTTCTTCGCACCCGGCTGGCGCGGGTCCTGCTGGCGCGGCCGGAGACCGCGGCGTTCTTCCGGAAGCAGACCGCCAAGCTGCTCTCCAGCCCCGACCTGGCCAAGGCCGGCTACCAGCGCGCCCAGAAGTACATGTACCCCTCGATGCCGTTCTTCCACGACGCCTCCTACGCCAACATCATGATGGGAGCGCTCTCCGGATCGACGACCATCGTGTTGCCCGATTCGGTCAAGTTCGATCCCGGCCTGGTGCTCGGTCTGGTCGAGAAGGAGCGCGTCTTCAACGTGTCCAACGTGCCCACTGGCTGGAAGAAGCTGGTCTCCCACCCCGAAGTGGACCGGTACGATCTCTCCTCGGTCCGCGTCGCCACCACCGGCGGTGGGCTCTGCCCGGTTCCCCTCAAGAAACGGATTCTCGAGCTCTTCCCCAACGCCATGATCGTCGACGCCTTTGGCCAGACCGAAATGACGCCGGTCACCTCCTTCCGTGTCGACGCGGATGCCAGCAGTATCCAGGACCGCTCGGTCGGCAAGTCGATCGTCGAGGTCAAGGTGGTGGGCGAGGGCGGTGCCGAGATGCCGCGGGGTGAGGTCGGTGAGATCCTCTACCGCTCCAGCACGGTGATGAAGGGCTACTACAAGGAAGAGGAGAAGACCGGCGAGGCGATCCAGGACGGCTGGTTCCGGAGCGGGGACATGGGCTACCTCGACGATCGCGGCGAGATCCGTGTGGTGGACCGCAAGAAGGAGTGCATCAACACCGGCGGGGAGAAGGTCTTTCCCCTCGAGGTCGAGGAGGTGATCGGCCAGCATCCCCAGGTGGACGACGTCTGCATCATCGGCGTGCCCGACGAGGAATGGGGCCACAGCATCCGGGCGGTGGTCCAGATGAAGCCGGGAGGAGCGCTGGAGGATCGGGAGATCCAGGACTTCTGCCGCGGCAAGCTGGCCGGCTACAAGATTCCCCGCAGCGTCGTGTTCATCGACGAGCTTCCCCTCTCGCCGGTGGGCAAGATGCTCCGCCAGAAGGTGCGGGATCTGTACGGCCAGGCGTAGGTCCGCTGCGACGCCGGAGACCGCGCGGTGCCAGCTCCGCCTGTCGACTCGCAGCCTCCAGGCGTACTACACTGGGAGCCGGGGAGGGCGTATGTCGACGGGATGCCAGCGATGAGGCGTCGCAGCGTGGTTCCTGCGCTGTTCGGGGGTCTTCCTCGCGTCGTTGCTCGCCTGCGTGTCGAACAGCCTCTCCGGCATCGACGAGCCGGATTTCCGTGAGGTCGTCCGCCACTACCGGACCCTCGCGCCGCACCGGGCGCTGGCACTTGCGACGGAGGCGAACGGCCGCTGGGCCTATGGCGCGCACTTCGCGGGCGGCTCCCGGGAGGAGGCGAGCGAAGGCGCCCTCGAGGCCTGCGAAAACAGGGCGCGCTCAGGGGGGATGATCGCGCGCTGCTTCTCCTTTGCGGTCGACGACGAGCCCGCACCGGCAACCGTGAAAGGCTGCCTCGCCCGCAAGATCCCCTCCCGGCGCTGCGCCATGCAACGGCACCACCGAATCGATCTCCTCGGGCCCTGAGCCATTCGTTCCGGCGCGCGGCCTGATCCCGACGCGCTGCGGGCTCGGCTCAGTTCATCTCCATGCCGCCGTCGACGTTGATCGCCTGGCCGGTGATCTCCTTGGCCGCATCGGAGGCGAGGAAGACCGCCAGCTCCCCCATGTCCTCCGCCGTCTGGGCCCGTTTGAGCGGGACCTGGGATTGGACCATCAGGTTGAAGGCGACCTCGGGCTGCACGTCCTTCAGCTCCGGCCTGGCCTTCTTCATGAAGTCCACCCCGCCGGCCCACATCGGTGTCCAGATCAGTCCGGGACAGATGGTGTTGACGTTGATGTTGTGGGAAGCGAGCTGGCGGGCCATCGCCTGGCTCAGGTTGATCACGCCGGCCTTGGAGGCGCCGTAGACGGGAAGCAGCTCGCGCCCCTGTCGCCCGGCAGCGGAAGAGATGTTGATGATCTTTCCGTGCTGTTGCTTCTTGAAGTGGGGAATCGCGGCCCGGACGCACAGGAAGATGCCCTTGAGGTTCACGTCGATGGTCCGGTCCCAGGTCTCCAGCGGGATGTTCTCGAGGAAGACCGCCTCTTCCGATGGAGTCATGTACTCGATGCCGGCTGTTCCGGCGGAGCAGACCAGGATGTCCAGCCGCCCCAGCTCCTGGAGCGCGGTCTCCATCAGTGCCTTGCACTCGGCTTCGTCGCGGACGTCGGTCTTCACGGCGACGGCCCTTCGGCCCAGCTCCTGGATCTTGGCTGCGGTTGCCTTCGCCAGGTCCTCTCGGATGTCGCTCACGACCACGTCGGCACCTGCCCTCGCCATGCACAGGCCGATCCCCTCGCCGATTCCGCCTCCACCACCGGTGACGACCGCCACCTGATCCTTCAGGTTCATGTGCAGACCTCCTTCGAGGTCATGCTAGCACCTGGGGGATCGGGCTAGGGGCGCGCGGCCGTCGTCGCCGTGTGCTGATCCAGAATCTCGACGAACTCCTCCAGCCTGCCGCTCGTCCGCTCTGGCGAGTACCCGCGGGGGTCGCTGATGTCCATGTCCAGCGTCAGAAGGGGGATGTCCAGCTTCGCCAGCTGATCCCGAAGCAGCCTGTGCGTGCTCTTCGAGTGCCTGCAGGCGGGCGTGGCGAAGAGCAGGGCGCCGTCGATCGCGTACTCCTCCGCGACCGTCTCGAGCCCGTCCGTCCTCCGCGATCCCGCCCCGACGAAGGGGTTTGCGAGGCACTTCCGGGCGAGCCCTTCGAAGGGATTCTCCTCGTCGATCTCGTCCCAGTGGACCCTGAAGGTCTCGCAGAGCGGGATGCCCACGCGGTTCTCGTTCAGTGTGTCGAACAGATGGCTCGGGTAGGTGGGAAGCCAGGCGAACCAGTAGATCCGGTGTCTCTCGGGTTCGAGTTCATCCGTCGCGATGCGCTGCTCCATCTCTCTCAGAAACAGGTTGTTCAATCTCTCCTTGATCTCGCCACCGGCGAGCCAGAGGGAGTTGATCGAGAACGAGATCAGCTCGCGACCACCCCAGGGAGCCGGGCGATGCGTCAAGCGATCCAGCATCCTCTGCTGCGTTCTCCTGGCCCGGTTGGAGCTCCGAACGGACTCCTTCAATCTGTCTTCGTCGAAGCGGCTGCCCGACTGCCTCGGAGATTCCAGCTGCGATCTCGCGCAGCTGTCGCTCGACGTACCGGATCGCGTCTTCGTTGATCGCGGCGGGCACCTGCAGGGCCATGGCCCGCTTCCGGTGCAGGATCGAGAGGAGCTCGTTCGTCTTCGCCTTGCCGTCGCAGTAGAAGGAGGTGGTGATGAGGAGCTCCGGCTTCGGGAAGTAGTCCAGATGCGAGGCGCCCAGGGAGAGCCGATGAAAGGAGCAGATGTCCGTCGAATACCCTCGGTCCTCGGACTCGATCATGGTGGGCACGCCCATCTTGGTGGTGCCGATCATCGCGCCGGCCAGCTCGAAGTCGAAGGGGACGATGTCGAAGGCCGCGAGGATCTCCATCGGGAAGGCGTAGGCGGAGACGTAGACGACCTTCTGCTCCGGCTCGAAGGCGCGCAAGATGAGCTTCGCCCACTCGTTTCTCCAGAGCGAGTTCGCGCTTCCGGTTTCGCGGAGAGCCTCAGCCGTGTGTCGTTCCATGGCCCGGATCATCTTCTCAAACATCGCGGCGCCCCCTCCTGGGTTTGAGCTCGGTGAAGGCCTGCAGGCGCGTCTTCCGCTGCCCGGCTCCGGACCAGGTGTAGTCGTCCTCCAGGAACAGGAAGGGGATCCCGGCGTCTCGGAACCAGTCGCTCATCATGGGGACGTCGTAGATGAGCGGGTCACAGAACTTGACGCCGCAGTAGACGATCCCGTCGGCTCGCGCCTCGCCGGCGAGGCGCTCGAGGTGGCTGAGTCGCTCCTCCAGTCCCTCCATGCGGGGGCAGGAAGGCCTCGCCAGGTACCGCGTCGCCAGGGCGAGCATCGGATCGGAGCCGTTCAGCTCGACCGGAGTCTGGTAGTGGCGGAGTCCGGTGCAGGAGTCCAGGACCACGACACGAGCCCCCAGGTCCTCGAGCATGGCCACCGGATCGGGCCGGTCGATCACGTTCCCGGCCAGCAGGATCCTTCGCTCGCCAGCAAGGCGCCCCCGCTGCTCCACACTGGAGAGGAATTCTTCCAGCCTAGCGGCGAACTCCGCGGGGGGGGATCGCGTCCCGCCGAGGCAGAGGTCGAACACGTCCGTTCCGCGAACGCTGCCCCGTGCGTCTCGCTGGAGTTCGAAGATCTCTCCCATCAGGAGTCGGACCCGGTTGTGGGCTTCGATCGCGCCCCGAAGGCTCTCGTCGGTCACGGCGGTGTCCGGAAGCGCCCTCTCCAGGTCCCCGGCGAATCTCCGGAGCTCGGATGCGAAGAACGAGATCGAGTCGCTGTCGCGCTGCTTCGGTACGTCGAGAAAGAGGGCGGGGACGTTCTCGGCGTAGGCGCCCCAGAGGTCGTAGAGCTTTCTCATGCCGTCGCAGCTGTTCCCGATCGCGATGCACGCTGCCCGGCAGCCCTGCTTCCCGAGAGCGCTGGCGAGCAGGCTCTTCACGTAGCCGCAGGTGTTCGGGTGGATGTGTGAATCCGCGCTGGCGGGTGGAGCGTCGGGGAGCAGCCGCCAGGGCCGCAGTCCCGCCGCGGTGATGATCTCCTCCGGGATGCAGGAGCAGGTGGTGAAGACGGTCTTGGTGGCTTGTTCAAGCGTTTGGTCCATGACTCCATCCCCTTTCTTCGTCGCCGGAGATGGACGCGACAGCTCGCCGTCCCGAAGGGCTACGCCCTGATCGAGTCGACGAAGTGGTCCATCAGCCGAACGACCGTCGTCTCGTTGAACCTCCGCTCGAAGGACAGGAGCTTCATGACGTTCATCAGGATGCCGCCGCCGTTGAAGAGGAATCCCAGCATGTCGACGTCGACGCCCTCGCGAACCGAGCCCTGGCGGATTCCCTTCCGGATCACCTTCTTGATGAAGCGCATGTAGTTCTCGTGGTCCCGGCGCAGCCGCTCCGCGATCTGCGGATCCGCGATCTCGGAGATCGCCTGGAACTGGACGCGGAGCTCCTCGGGGTGCTTCTTCATGCGCGCGAAATAGGTGATCCCCATGTTGCGGATGGCCAGGAGAGCGTCTTCTTCCCGGTCGACCTCTTCCTGCCAGGCCGCCACGATCCGGTCGGACATGTGCTGGAGGATTTCGAGGAAGATGGCCTGCTTCGAGTCGAAGAACTTGTAGAGGAGCGCCTCGGAGATCTCCGCCTCCGCTGCGATCTCCGCGACCCTGGCGGCCCGGTAGTTGGATCGCGCAAAGACCCGAACGGCGTTCTTGAGGATCTGCTTCCTTCGCTCCTCCGCCGGAAGACGTCTGCGCTTGCTGGCCATGGCTTGACGGTCTCGCTTTAATAAGTGAGTGCTCACTCACTATAGCGCTGACGCCCCGATCGTCAAGCTCGAGTCCGACGGCCGGCTGCGTCTCTAGGTCGTCCGCCCCGCCCCGAGCCCCATCACCCGCCCCACCTGCGGCGGGACCGGCAGCGTGTCGTGCGCACGGCGGATCGCGGCGAGACGACCCTGGACCTCCGGCGCCATCGGGGTGCTGCGGCGCGTCTCCTGGCTGACGTGGAGGCTCAGGAGCTCGTTGGTTGCCGCCAGGTAGCCCTCGCTCGCGTGGTACATCTCGTGAAAGTAGTGGATGCGCTTGGCGTCGAAATCCAGCAGCCGCGTGGTGAAGCGCAGCTCATCGCCTTCTCCCACTTCGCGGGCGTAGGTGACGTGGGACTCGAGCGAGAAGGTGGCGATCTTCCGCTCCTGCCTGTGCTTCGTGTCGAGGCCGATGAAGTCGAGCCAGGCGTCCGTCGCGAAGTCGAACACGACCACGTAGTAGCCCATGTTCAGGTGACCGTTCCGGTCGATCCACGCGCTGCGGACCGCGTCGCGGTAGCCGTCGAAGGGAGTAGGGATCGTCTCGCTCACGGGAGAAGCCGAGTATAGCCTGGGGACTGCGAAGCAGGCGGCGGGTTTCTGCTCCCCGGCAGCGGAGACATCGCTGAGAAATGCGGGCTAACCTCGCTGCCGCGAAGATGAGGAACGACCCCAGCCAGCCGATCGGGCCCGGTACCCCCGAAGCAGGAGAGCGCCTGCGGGCGCTCAGCCGTGTCACGGTGCTGGCCGCCGTCGCCAATCTGGTGCTTGCCGTCCTGAAGGGTGGTGCGGGACTTCTCGGCGGCTCGAGCGTGCTCCTGGCGGATGCGGTGCACAGCCTCTCGGATCTCGCGACCGACGTGGTGGCATTCGTCGGACTCCGGGTAGCCGACAAGCCGCCGGACGAGGGCCACCCCTATGGCCACGGGCGCTACGAGACTCTGGGAACGGTCTTCCTCGGCATGGTCCTGCTGGCCGCGGCGGTGGGAATCGCCTGGGAAGCCTCGAGCCGTTTCGGGGAGTCCGTGGTGCCGGCGGGGATCACGCTCTGGGTGGCTGGTCTCGGGATCGCCGTCAAGGAGGCGCTCTATCAGATCACGGTTCGGGTCGGCCGGCGTCACCAGAGCCCGCTGGTGGTCGCCAACGCCTGGCACCAGCGCTCCGACGCGCTCTCTTCAGTGGCGGCGCTGGCCGGGATCGTCGGAGCGAGGATGGGGTTCCCGATCCTCGACCCCGCGGCGGCGGTGGTGGTGGCGGCGCTGATCGCGACCATGGCCATCTCGATCCTGGTCGGCGCGGTTCGCGAGGTCACCGATACTTCGCTCCAGCGGGAGATGCTCCGCGATCTAGGGGCCGGTATCCGCCACCTGCCCGGGGTGGTGAGCCTGCACGAGCTGCGCGCCCGGCGCATGGGGCCGCGGGTCCTGGTGGATCTCCACGTGCAGGTCGACCCCTCGACCACCGTCTCGGACGGCCACCAGGTGGCCGAGCGGGTTCGCGAGTTCGTCTTCCGCGAGCACGGAGGGGTCTCCGAGGTGCTCGTCCACATCGATCCCGAGCCGGACCAGGACCTGGCGCCCGGCGACCAGCTCTCCCGCCCCCGCGTAGAGATCGAGAGCGAGGTACGCCGGGTTGCGGAGCAGGTCGACGGCGTCCGGGCGGTGACCCACGTGATGGCCCACTTCCTGGAGGGCCGGGTGGTGCTTCAGGTCGAGATCGAGGTGGCCCCGGAGCTGCGCGTCCGCGAGGCCGCCGCGGTCGCGCGATCACTGCGGGAGAGGCTCGAGGCGGTGAGTGGCGTGGATTGCGCGGACATCCACCTGGAGCTCGACGACCTCGCGCACCGCGAGCTTCCCCCCACCCTCCAGGGGTCATAGCGGGCTAACGCGCGCGCTCGTAGCGGAAGTCGCAGCAATCACCCTTGCGGGCCAGTGTCTTGGTGCGGACGAAGCGCACGCCGAGAGGCTCGAGATAGCCGGGGAAGAAGACCTCGTCGGAGTAGCAGCCGGACTCGCAGGCCTCCATCACGCCCAGGCGCCTGGGGATCTCGCAGAAGGCGCAGTAGGTGACGTCCACGGCGATGGCGTCGTCGGAGTCCTCCACGACGCGGTACTCGTGAAGCCCCGCTTCATTCTCGGCCTCGAAGAAGGCGAGCAGGTACTTCCGAAAAGCTGCGAACGGATCGCCGACCTGCCCGAGCTCCGATATGGAGGGCTGCAGCGCCTCGTTCATCGGTATCGCGACCCGATCCATGATCTCACGGAAGATGGAGAGCGCCCGATCCATTCCCGCCAACTTGACCGTCGCAGAGAACATGGCCGTCTGCCCGATCATGAGATCGATGAAGGCCTGGTTGGCGAGTCCCTTCTCACGCACCGGGTCGAGGTCGATGCGGCGCATCCGTCGCTTCTCCCGCCAGGTCAAAAGGGGAAGGCGAAGCAGTCCCGCCAGACCCAGTTGGCTCCGGATCACCTTCGCGCCTTCTCTTCGGATCTTGCTTTGCACGGCGCCGGGAAGCGCGGTCATCGTGTCGCTGAACGGCCGGCCGTAGTTCTTCAAGCTCTCGACGTTCATCGCTTCCATCCTGGTTGGCTGAGCATACGCACGACTCCACGGCCTCCCTCCGGTCGCTGCCGGAAGGAGGCCCTGGAGCCGTCCATGCGTCAGGACCCGTCGGCGGGATCAATCGCCTCCGCGAAACTTGAAGGAGACGTTCACCCTGGCGCGGTAGGCCCGCACCTGGCCGTTCTCGATCTGCATGTCGAGCTTGGCGATCTCTGCAATCCGGAGGTCCTCGAGGCTCTGCCCGGCTCTCTCCACCGCGGCCTTGGCAGCCTTCTCCCAGGACTCGGTGCTGGTTCCGACCAGCTCGATGATCTTGTAGACACTCTCGGCCATGTCGCTCTCCTCTCACTGGGGACGGCCCCGGAGACGACATCCGCCATTCCGGGGGGGTAAGTCAATCTTACGCCCTGGTGTCGGGGAGCCCAACGAGAATCGGCGCTGGAGGAGGCGTCAGAGGAGCAGAATCAGCAGCAGGATCAGCGTCGCCAGCGGCCAGACCCAGGCCAGGTCGCCCGGTCCTCCTCGACCGGTGAGCCCGTGGCTTCGGCTGATCCGCAGCAGGCGGTACTCCGCCGTCGCCGCGGCGAACTTCGGCTCCGGATCGGTTCGGGGCCGGATTCCAGCCATCCAGGCCGCAAATCCACTGGCGATGAGGACTTTCCGCAACAGCTCGAGTCTCGCGGCTGAGTCGCTGACGTCGCTGGCGCTTCCCGCCCACCAGCCGTCGGGCAGCCAGACCTCGACCTCCGGGTTGGCGAGCAGGTTGCGGTACCAGTCCGAGCCGCTGCCGAAGCCGGCCAGGCAGTAGACGTCGCCGTCCACGATGGCGTAGTTGAGGGGGGTGCGCCTCCGGATCCCCGTCCTGCGGCCGGTGTGGGTGAGCACCATGATGCGGCCGCCGACGCTCGGCCAGGCGTTGAGCGACCCGCCCAGCCCCAGGCGGAACATCGCCAGCATGAAGCGGTTCAGCTGTTTGAAGAAGCGGAGCAGCAGCTCTTCCGACCGCGATCTCGTCCCGCTCATGGCAGTGTCGTGACCTCGATCCCCGAATCGGGCGGGTCGCCGAGCGCCTCCACCCGGATCTTCACCGCGCCGGGCGCCAGCTCGACCCGATGCTTGCCACGCGACGCGGTGTAGCGGACCGCGATGCGCTCGTCGTTCACCGGCACCGTGAAGAGCGACTCACCGTCGCCGGAGAACGGTGCCACGCGCACGGTGATCTCCTCCACGGGGAATTCGCCCACATGGTTCATCACCGGACCCATCGGAATGATGGCGCCTTCGCGGACGTAGAGCGGAAGCGTCTCGAGGTCGGTCTCCACGTGGATCCAGCGCCGTCCCGCGAGGCGGGTGCCGGTCCACCAGTCCGTCCACTCTCCCTCGGGAAGGTAGACCTCGCGGGCGCCGCTCTCGTCGAAGATCGGCGCCACCAGGAGCCCGTCTCCCAGGAGCCACTGGTCGCCGATGTTCCAGACGTTGGGGTCGTCCTGGAACTCCAGCACCAGGGCCCGGGCCATCGGGAGGCTCCGCTCGACGCAGTCGAAGGCCGAGCCGTACAGGTACGGAAGCAGCCGGTAGCGCAGCTGGATGTAGTCGCGGCAGATGCGCAGCACCTCGGGATCGAACTTGTAGAGCTCGCGGTCGCCGAAGCCGTGGATGCGCGCGTGGGAGAGCATGACGCCCGCCTGCATCCAGCGCACCAGCAGCGGGCCGCCCGTCGTTCCCAGGAAGCCTCCGATGTCCTGGCTCCAGAACTGGAAGCCCGAGAGCCCGAAGGAGAGCCCCCCCTCGATCTGCGGAATCAGGTTCGACCAGTTGGTGCTGCTGTCCCCGCCCCAGTGGAGGGGATAGCGCTGGCTCCCCGCCCAGGCGGAGCGGGCCCAGATGACCTGCTCGCCGGTGGCCTCGAGGGTGATCTCGGAGAGGGCCTGGTTGTAGAGCAGCGGGTAGAGGTTGTGGGCGCGGTGTCCCGGAGTGCCGTCGTGGTAGACACCGTCGAGGGGCGCCTCCTCGCCGAAGTCGACCTTGATCACCTTGGCGCCCATCTCGAACAGGCGCCGCAGGTGCTCCCCGTGCACGCGGCGTGCCTCCGGATTGGTGTAGTCGACGCATCCGACGACGCCCTGAAAGCCCGTCACCATGCAGATGCCCACGTCGTAGATCTCGCCCGCGGCCGTCTTCACGAACCCGCCCGCGGCGGCGAGGTCGTCGAAGAGCTTCGAGCCCTCCGGGATGTAGGGGAGCTGCCAGAGGGAGAGCTTCACCCCCATCCGCGCCAGCTCGGCGATGAAGCCCTCGGGATCGGGGAAGCGCTCGCGGTCGAACTCCAGGTCGCAGTACCAGTCGTCCTTGAACCAGTGGGTGTCGAGGTGGAGGACGTCCAGCGGCACCCCCGCCTCGCGCGTCTTGCGAACCACTTCGAGCGACTCGTCCGCGGCGCGGTAGGAGATCTTGCTCTGCCAGAAGCCGAAGCTCCAGAGCGGGGGGACGTGCCCCTTGCCGGTGATGTCGGTGTACTGGGAGAGGATCTCCTTCATGTCGCCGACGATCAGGTAGTAGTCGAGGAAGTCGTCCTCGACGCCGATCTGGACGTCCCCCGCGCAAAGGCTCCCCACCCAGCAGGTGATCCGGCTCGAGTGGTTGAGGAAGACCCCGTAGCCGCGCGTGCTCATGAAGAAGGGGATGTTCTTGTAGCTGCGGGGCGTCGTGGTGCCCAGGGACTCGAGCATGTTGAGGTCGATGGTCTGCCCGACCTTGTTGAGCTTGATGAACTGCTCTCCCATCCCGTAGATGGCTTCCTGCGGCCGAAGCGAGAAGCACTCGGTGGCGATGGGAGCGTCGTCCCGAACGCTCCGGGAGATGCCGGTGTTGAAGGAGTCCCAGGTGCGGAAGTGGTTCTTCTCGTGGCCGCCGATGGAACAGACCTCGCGGCCGTCCGCCGTCGTGACGCGCAGCGTGAAGGGCTGGAGGCCGACCTCGGCGCGAAGCTTCGGGGTCTCGAAGAGAACGCGGTCGTTCTCACGGGTCATCTCGGCAGCCGTCGGGCCGCCGAACCGCCCCACCACCATCGCTGTGGGGTTCTCGGGAACCTCGTCGCCCTCGGCGTAGCGCACGCGAAGGATCGAGTCGCTGACGAGGTCGACCTGGAGTGTTCCCGGGATGGCGGCTCCCTCCGAAGCGGACACTTCGGCCGCGTCGAATCCCTCTGGGAAGCCTCGTCCGCCCGGTGGCCGTCTCGGCGCTGGTGCGGAGCCGAAGCCCGGTCTTGGCGGCATCGACCACCTCGGCCTGCCTCACGAAGCTGCGGATCACCTCCCGCGTCTCGAGGAGGCGGGTGTCCAGCTGATCGAGGACGGGACGGTCGGCCATGCTCTCTCCCCGCTGTGGGCGCAGGTGCGTCGGAGGGAGGCAGTATAGCCCCGGGCTGGAAGCCAAAAGCAGTGCGGCGGCTCCGATCGCTCGGAGCCGCCGCCGAATCAGCTAGCTGGGGTGGGTCGGTTTTCGCCGGTCGCTAGATTCCCGCGCCGTCGAACAGACCCTGCTCGAGCCCGAGCTCGCGCAGCCTCGAGATGGCGCCGGCCTGGATCTGCCGGACGCGCTCTCTCGAAAGCCCGAGCAGGCTGGCGATCTCCTGGAGCGTGCGGCCGGGCTGGCCGCCGAGCCCGAAGCGCTGGCTCAGCACGTCCCGCTCGCGCTCGCTCAGGTGGACGAGCAGCGAATTCACGCTCCCCGTCAGCCTCTCGCGGTGGATCTCGTCGACCGGGTCGATGGCGTCGGGATCCTCGAGCAGGTCGGCCATCGAGTCCTCTTCGGAGTTCCGGATCGGAGCGTCGAGAGAGGCCGGCTTCTGGCGGATCCGGCTCAGCTGCTCGACCTGCTTCTCGCTGATCCCGAGCTCCTTGGCCATCTCCTTGTCCGTCGGGGTGCGACCCAGCGAGGTGCCGAGCTGCTTGAGGACGCGCTGGTAGCGCATGCTCCGGTCGTAGACGTGGGAGGGCAGGCGGATGGTGCGCGACTGGTTCTGGATGGCGCGGATCATCGCCTGACGGATCCACCAGACCGCGTAGGTCGAGAACTTGAAGCCCCGCGCGTGCTCGAACTTGCCCACCGCGTGGATCAGGCCCAGGTTCCCTTCCTGCACCAGGTCGGCCATGGAGATGCCCATGCCGCGGAATTCCTTGGCGACCCGGATCACGAGCTTCAGGTTGTGGCGGGTGAACTCGTTGCGCGCCGCGTGGAGCTCGAGCTCCTCGGTGTCGATGATCCGCATCCGCTCGCGGAACTCCTTGGCGCCCAGTCCGATCTCGAACTCCAGCTGCTGGCGGGAGGTGCGAGCCCCCGTCCCCGAGGCGCGCCGCGAGAGCAGGGCTTCGCGCTCTCGGAGCGCTACCAGCATCTCGTCGAACAGCGCCGGCGAGAGGTTCGCCCGGAGCAGCGCGCGCTGCATGTCCTGGTCGAGCTTGGCGAGCTTCGCCGCCGAGGGGCGGGCCTGGTAGTTCCCGCAGAGCTTGTCGCGGCGGTCCAGCAGCAGGGCGACGCGCTTCAGCGCCCGATCCATCCGAGCGCTGGCGTCCGCTTCGCGCCGGTCGGCGGGCACCGCACTCATGGTGGCGGTGACCCGCTCCGCGCTGCGGAGGTCGCTCCAGCGCTCGACCACGAAGCGCGCCGCGAAGGGCACGCCGAGGATCGTCTCGCGGAGGCCCGCGGTGTGCGCGTCCACCCGCTTCGCCAGGGCGACTTCCTGCTCGGCCGTGAGCGTCACGATGGGCCCGATCTCCTTGAAGTACGGGCGAAGCATCTCGAAGGTGTCGTCCTTGACGACCTGGTCGCGCCCTTCTTCTTGCGAGTTCTGGCTCTGGGCGCCCGTGAAATCGACCTCTTGCTGCAGCATCGCCACCTCCGTCCGATTTTCAGGGGGCTCTCTCGGATCTCTGGCCCTACGGGGTTTGGGCCGACTCGAGAGCCCCTTGGGGGATCCGCCTTCTCTCCTCAAGCGGAGGCACAACTATAAACACACGGAGAAAGAAATGCAATATTTTTATTTAATTAGTTTTTTATTTCTTCGGGAGCGTGCAGACTGGGGGCAATTCCCTCCGCTTTGGCGGTATGCCCTCTACGCAGGGCTGGGAGAAGGCAAATCCGCCAGCTCCCCCGCCAGCCGCTCGATTTCCTCCCGCAGCTCCAGCACCGCGAGCCACCGCTCCGGGATGGCGTCCTCGCCGAGGGAGGCGCCGAGCAGGTTGCCGGCGATGGCGCCGGTGCTGTCGCTGTCGCCGCCGTGGTTCACCGCCAGGCGCAGCGCGCTCTCGAGGTCGGGGGCGGCCAGCGCGCAGAAGAGTCCGATCGCCAGCGCTTCCTCGGCCACCCAGCCAGCGCCGAGCGACTCGACATCTTCCGGTGTCGCGGCGCCGCGTCTTTCCTCGGCGAGCGAGAGCGCGCGCTCGACGGCGGCTCGTGCACTCCTCGTGAGCGGGGTGCCGGCCGAGCTCCTCCAACGCCTCCTGGCAGGCTTCGCGGATCGGTGTTCCCGCCGCGGCCTCGCGGATCGCCAGCGCCAGGAAGCCGGCGGCCAGGAATCCACTGGGATGGCCGTGGGTGATGGCGGCGATCTCGCAGCCCGTGGTGAATGGATCTCCGACGCTGGAGGCGAGGCCGACGGGAGCGATCCGCATCACGCCGCCGCAGCCCTTGCTGTCGTTGAGCGGCTGCTTCGGCGCTCCCCATCCGTGAATCGCAGAGTGCGGAGAGGCAGGTGTTGCCCGGTGCGCGGTCGCTGTGCAGCGCCTCGACGCCGAGGAGCCAGCCCTCGTGGGTGCGATCGAAGGTCGGGTGCTCCGAGCGCTCGCCCTGGGTGCGGAGCCAGCGCAGGTAGGCGCGGTGGACGGAGCGCACCATCCCGGAGCGGCCGGAGAAGACGGGATCGCGGGCGGCCAGGATCAGGCCCTCGGCGGTGAAGAGCGTCATCTGGGTGTCGTCGGTGATGGCGCCCAGGCGGCCGAAGGCCGGAACCGGCTCCTGAAGTCCCTCCGCTCCGAAGCGGCCGCGGATCTCGCGCAGCGAATCGAACTCGATCGGCGCGCCCAGCGCGTCGCCCACCGCGCCGGCCAGGAGCGAGCCGCGGATCCGGTCCAGGGGAATCTGGCTCACGGCTCGATCGCCTCCAGCACCGCGGCACCAAAGTCGTTGGAGCTGTAGGCGCTCTCCGGGCGGGACCGGCCGAGCCGCACCAGGACCAGGTCGCGGGACGGGATCACCACCACCTCCTGACCCCCGTATCCCCCGGCGGCGAAGGCGTCGGTCGGGAGATCGGGCCAGCGGCGGTCGGCCGGATCGTCGGGGTCTCCGGCGTTCAGCCACCATTGCGCGCCGTAGCACCCCCGAGGTGCCCGCGGCGTCGGCGTGGCGCTGTACTCGACCCAACCCTCGGGAAGGATTCGCTCGCCTTCCCAGACGCCGCCCTTCAGGAACAGCAGCCCGAAGCGCGCCCAGTCGCGAGCAGTGGCGAACATGAACGACGAGGCGACGAAGGTGCCGCTGGCGTCCGGCTCGATCACCGCGCTGCGCATGCCGATGCGGTCGAAGAGGGCCTCCCGGGGAAAGCGGAAGTAGGCGGCCTGATCGCCCTCGAAGCTCTGGCGGACGATCCGCGAGACGATGTTGGCGGTGCCGCTCGAGTAGTGCCAGCGGCTGTCCGGCGGGTGCGCGAGAGGCTTGGCGGCAGCGTAGGCTGCCGTGTCGCCCCGGTCGAAGAGCATGGTCACCAGGTCCGCATCGGACTCGTCGGTGGCTTCTCCGAACTCGAGACCGCTGCTCATCCGCAGCAGCTGATCCAGCGTGATCGCGCCGCGAGGATCTCCGGCCCCGCGCCACTCGGGAACCGGGGCGGGGGCGTGGAGCTCGAGCGCACCTTGCCCGACCCGGATTCCCACCAGGGCGGCCATTGCGCTCTTCGTCATCGACCAGCCCGGGAGTGCCGTCGCCGCGTCGAAGCCTTCGGCGTAGCGCTCGGCGACGATCCTGCCCCGGTGGACGACGAGGGCGGCGCGCGTCTCGCGCCTCCCCGAGTCGGGCTCCGAGAAGACCTCGTCCAGGGCGGCGTCGAGCTTCGCGGCGTCGATGCCCTCCGTTCGAGGCGGTCCGTCGGGCAGCGCGTCGCCGCTCGGCCAGGGGATGTCGGCCGGATCGACCGCCGGGGCCGGCGGGGGATCGTAGGGCTGGCTTCGGATCTCCTCCTCCGTCAGCCCCTCGACCAGCGTGCAGCCGAGACCCTCGCGGCAGATCGCCTTGCCCCGGACCAGGCCGAGCGCGCGCGAGGTCGCCGAGCGGTCCTGCGGATCCACCCGTCCGGAGACCAAAATCATCGGTCCGTCGGAGAGGTCGTCGCGATCCACCCGCTCGGCTTCCCGGCCCGAGACGAAGACACCCGAGGCGAGCCCCTTGGCCTTGTAGCCCGCTCCGTTCTCGACGGTCTGGTACAGGTCCCCGCAGCCCAGCGTCGCCGAGATCAGGAGTGCGGCGACGGAGAAGCCCAGGGTTCGCCCGAGGGCTGCTCTCACGAGGACGATCGACATCCGCTAGCCGAGGTCGAGGGCCATCGCGCTCGCCGGGTCGAGGATCTCCTGGATCTCGACCACGTTGCCGTCCGGGTCCCGGCCGTAGGTCGTCCGCGCGCCGCCCAGATCCTGGGGCGGACAGTGGAAGCGCATGCCCGCCGCCGTGAGACGTTCGTACTCGGCATCGACGTCCGTCACGTCGAGACAGATGTGGGTGATGCCGTGATCGCAGACCGGGCGGTCCGGGTCACCGGGGCTCGCTGCCGGCGACGCGTACTGAAACAGCTCGATGAAGCTGTTGCCGGCGCGCAGCATCGCCAGCCTGGGCCGAAGAGCCCGAGAGACCGGTGATGTTGTCGGCCACCTCCGCGCCGACGGGCCAGCCGGCCTCGAAGACCGTCTCGAATCCCAGCAGGTCGCGATAGAAGGCGAGGGAACGCTGGAGGTCGCCGGTCGAGATCGCAGTGTGATGAATTCCTCGGATCATGGCTTTGCCTCCTCCGGGTCACGGGTGCCCGAAGCAGCATACCGGAGGCGGAGCCGGCGCCGCGCTCCTACTCCACCTGCCGCAGGAATTCGGAGAGCCCGTAGCCGACGCGGTCGCCGCAGCGCCACTCGGTCATGCCCTCGCCGATGTGGGTGACGTGTCCCGCGCGGCGGTTGCGCAGCGGAATGAAGCTCTGGACCTTCCCCTCGATCTCCAGCTCCTCGCCCTTCGCCGTCTTCACCCTGGCGCGCACCGCCTTGTGGTAGAGGGTGTCCTCCTCGTAGTCCGCGTCGATCTCGACCTCGGTGATCGGGTCGATCTCCTCGCCGCGGACGACGACGCCCCAGCGTCGCTGGCGCTCCTCGTCCCAGCGGATGATCGAGACCATGGCGTGGAAGTCGGAGCCGAAGTTCATGGTGAGCCAGTCGTACTGGTGGATCGCCTGCCAGTAGCGCGGTCCCCAGGAGTGGTCCCGCAGCCCGAAGCCGTCGATGGCGTAGGTGGTCTCGTCGATCTCGAGAGTTCCCTCGACGCGCATGTGCTGCTCGTAGTGGGCCTTGCCGAACTGCTCCTCGGGCGGCCTCTCTCCCTGCTCGCCGGGGTCGTTCTTTCCGTAGAGCGGGCCCGCCGCTTCGTGCAGCAGGTCGACGTGGACGCGCTTCTTCGGGCACTCGGTGAAGGCGCGCTTCGGGTCCGCCATCTTGCGGGGCTCCTCGAGCTCGAGGACGGATCCCCGGTAGATGGTGCGCAGGGCCTGGGTCGGCTCCAGCACCTCGAAGCGGCAGCCGCCCGCGTCGAAGGCGTCGTTGTTCGCGATCTCGGGCCGCTTGAACATGAAGAGCACGCGTCCGTCCGGCAGGTAGAGGGTCACGGTCATCTCGGCCTGGCCCTCGTTGGCGCGGTTTCCCAGCCGGAGGAAGCCCCCGATCGACTTCCCCCGGTCGAAGAAGTTGAAGTACATGCTCTCGTTGAAGTTCGGCTCCGGCCCGAGCGGGTGGGTGAAGTCGTCTTCCGGCACGATGTTTCCGATGATCCTGGCCATGGAGTCCTCCGCCCGCCTGGGTGGGTCGGGCACCGCCAGCCTATCAGAAGCCGGCCCGCGCGGGCAGCGAATACCCGGCCCGGTCCATGACCGCTAGCGCGGGCGCTTTCCCTGGGCCCCGCCTCCGGCTCCCGGAGCCGAACCCTCCGCTTCCTCGGGCTCCTCGCAGACGTCGCCGGTTCCATCGCCGTCGGCGTCGGCCTGGTCGGGGTTCTTGACGCGGGTGCAGTTGTCGTCGATGTCGAGGATGCCGTCGCGATCGTGATCCGGTGAGGAGGCGAGGAGCTTCTCGATCTGCTCCCGGTACGCGTGGACGTCGACGACGAAGGTGACGTTGCCGTAGACGGCGAGGTTCGGCGGCTGTCTCTCGTGCTGGGAGATGGTGATCATCACACCGACCAGCTCCCACTGCCCCGCGTCGTTCCTGGCGAAGACGGGTCCGCCGGAGTCCCCCGCGGCGGCCTGTGCTTCGTGGGGGGTGGGAAGCCCGCCGTCGAAGGAGGTGCCGAAGGCCCGGCTCGCGCGCTTCCCGGTCCGCGCGAGCAGGTTCACCGCGGCGATGCGGTTGGTGCCCCAGCGCAGCGATCTCTCCTGCCTGGTCTGGTAGCCGGCGTAGGCGGCCCGAGCGAGCGGCACCGGCGCCCAGATCCCGCTCCACGCCGAACGCGACGGGCTGCGGTCGCGAGCCGTGTCCCGCCATCACGACGGGCGTCTCGATGCTCGGTGCGGCCGCTGGCCAGGCGGAGTGGCGGAAGGCCGGGAGACCGGCGGAGCTGGATCAGCTGCAGGTCGGCCTCCAGGTTCGGTGCGGTTTGCAGGCGGTGGCGGATCTTCCCCTGCACGGCCTCGAAGAGCTGGCCTCCCAGGCGGAGCTCGCGCGCGCCGATGTGCCCTGCCGTGAGCACCCAGTGGTCTCTCAGATGGATCCCGGTGTTGTTCCCCAGCACACCGACGTGTTGCCAGCCGGGATCGTCGGCCGGCGCGCGCGTGTTGCCGCTCCCATCGCCCGAGCTGATCACCACCGCGAGTGCGGGCTGAAGAGCGAAGGCCAGCAGCAGAATCAGGTGCAGCGACGCGCGAGCGATCGTCATGGCGGAGCGAGAGACCTCGAGCGGGTTCCCGCCCAGAATACCCGAAGCCGGAGCAGGACTCAGCAGGCTCGGCTCACTCCTCTGGCTTCTTCTCCGAGAGCTTCGGCTTCGGGTCTCTCCTTGTCGGCCAGCGCGGCGATCCCGCTCACGGTGCCCAGTCCCATGGTCTCGACGGCGGAGCTGGGGACGATGATCATCGATCCCTTCTGGCGGATCCCCTCGTAGATCATGTTCATGGCGCGCAGGTGGAGGGCGGTCGGGTCGTCCCGGTACTGATCGGCCGCTGCCGCGAAGCTCTCGGCGATCTCGTTCTCGGTGGTGGAGAGGATGATGCGCGCCTGCCGCTCGCGTTCGGCCTGCGCTCGCTTCGACATCGCCTCTTCCAGGGACTCCGGAATCACCACGTCGATGATCTCGATCGACTGGATGGTGATCCCCCAGGCGTTGGTCTTCTCGTCGATCCTCTGCTGGACCTGCTCGCAGACCTTCTCACGGTCGCTCAGCAGCTCGGAGAGCTCGTGCTTGCCGACCGCGTCGCGGAGCGCGGCCTGGGCGGAGAGGACCACGGCGTGGGCGTAATCCGCCACCTCGAGCACGGCCTTTTCCGCGCTCCAGACCAGCCAGAAGCTGATGGCGTCGATGTAGACGGGGACCGTGTCCAGGGTGAGGATCCGCTCGGCGCGGAAGTCGGTGGCGCGCACCCGCTGATCGACGAAGGCCTCGATCCGGTCGACGAAGGGCAGGATCAGGAAGGGCCCCGGTCCGCGCAGACCGCTGTATTTCCCCAGCCGTAGCAGGATGGCCTTCTCCCACTGGCTGGCGATCTGCACCACACAGGAGAGGATCGCGGCGAGCCCGATGCCCGTCACCAGCAGCAGGATCGGCTCCTCGGGAAGGACCACCTCGAGGGCGATGGCGATCAGCACCACGCCGCTCAGCGGTTGCTCCCAGCGCCTTCCCATGAAGAGGCTCATGATCAGGAAGATCGCGGCGAGTCCGGTGGCGATGGCGAGGTCGCTGGAGAGGTCCCCCTGCCGGTGCACCAGGGCCGCGGTCACGCCGATGCCGGCCAGCAGCAGGAAGGCGTTGAGGGGGCCCCAGGCGAAGTGCGACTTGAAGACGGGCAGGGCGGCGAGCTTCTGGAAGGGCTCCTTCCAGTCGAAGCTTCTCTTCATCATGTCAGCTCTCCTCCTTGAACTCTCGAAGCGCCTCGATGATCTCGCCGAGCTCGATCCCGTAGGCGCCTGCGCGTCCCACCATGTCCTTGCAGAGCGCGGTGAGCACCCGCTTCTTCTCGGCGGGCGTGATGCTCGACCTCGGCATCGCTGATGAAGGTGCCGGTGCCCTGCTGCGTCTCCAGGTTCCCGCGGATCTCCAGCTCCTTGTAGGCCTTGATGACCGTGTTCGGATTCACCGAGAGCTCGACGGCGAGCTGGCGCACCGTCGGCAGCTGGGTGCCGGGAGGGAGATCTCCGCGCGCGGCCGCGTAGAGGATCTGCGAGATGATCTGGCGGTAGATGGGGACCCCCGAGTGGTGATCCAGGCTGATGCTGAACTCCGCCATCGCGACGATCCTACCTCACCTTGGTGCCGTGAAGCCGCGCCAGCAGGACGATTCCGAGCAGGGAGAGAGCCGCGGCGGCGAGCGGGTCGACCCAGCCCGGGTGGCCCGGCCAGTGAACGGCGAGTGAGGCGAGCTGCGCCTCCCCGGCGTAGGCGCGCAGCAGGCCCAGGTACACCCAGTAGTGCGGGCTCCACGCCAGCAGGATCTGCCACGGGGCCGGCACGACGAAGACCAGCGCGGGCACCAGCGACATCGAGCTCACCAGCTTGGCGACCGCCATCCCTTCGATCTTGTTGGCAGCCGCCACGCCCAGCATCAGCATGCCGAGCGGCGCCAGCAGCGAGCCGACCGCGAGCATCACGAGGAAGCCAGTGAGGTGGGCGATGCCCTGGCCGAAGATCGCTGCGGCTACGAGTCCGAGCACGCAGGAGAGCAGGGCGGTCGTGATCGCCAGGTAGGAGAAGTGCGCTGCCCGCGAGAGCGGCAGCACCCGCAGCAGGAGCAGCGTCTGACGCTCGCGCTCCTCGATCAGCCCGAACCCGAAGACGATCGCGGCCAGCGAGCCGCCCATGGTGACCAGCCAGGGCGCGAGGTAGAGGGAGAGGTTCTCGATGGGGATCCAGGGGACGGCGATCCTGGAGGCGATCGCGAGCAGCGGCGCGTACAGGCACAGGTAGAGCAGGAAGCGGTCGCGGCCGATCCCGCGGGCGTCCTTCCAGAGCAGCGCTGCGATCTTGTTCATGCTCGCTCCAGCCGCTCGCGCACCCGCTCCTGGAAGGACTGGCGTGCCCAGCGGAAGGCGACGGCGTTGTAGCCGAGCAGGAGCGCGGTGTAGAGGGCGTAGTGGAGCGCGTCCGGGTCCGGCCGAGCCAGGTTCGCCATCCCGAAGAGCGCCGCATCGCTCGGGATCCACACGAAGGCCAGCCGCGGCGCCAGCTCGAAGTACGAGAGGAAGGGCAGCTGAATCACCAGCATCGCCGGCATCAGACCCCCGATCAGGAATCGGGTGAACTCGGAGAAGCGAGCGGAGAGGCCGAGGCCGAGGAAGCCCGCCAGCGTCGCGGTCAAGATCAGCGTCGGGAAGAGCAGCAGCAGGCGGAGATCGAGGCCGATGACACCGCCCTGGATCAGCATCCCGGCCGCCGTTGCCACCAGCGCCGACGCCAGGACCATCGCGAAGACGTACTCGCCGCTGCGCAGCGGCGTCACCGCCAGCGCCGTCACGCTGCGTTCGCCGCGCTCGAGGTAGGCCTGGGCCGCGACGAGCGTCAGTGCCAGCGTACCCGGCTCGCCGAGCAGGAAGGCGGGGACCAGCCACCCCGCGTACTGCTCCGGGATGGCCAGCCGAAAGGCCAGCACCGTCGCCAGGGCCATCCCGAGGTAGACGTGCGGAAAGCGGCAGCGCCACTGCGCCAGCAGGAACAGACGCACCGCGTTCGGGAAGCGCCCCGTCAACTGAGCAGCCCCCTTCCCGTCATCTGCAGGAAGACGTCCTCCAGGGAGGGCTCCAGGGTGTGGATGGTCTCGACCTCGTGTTCGCGAATCCACTCGATGAAGTGGTGCTTGCCCGTTGCGTCGTGGATCGGGAAGTCGCGGATCTCGGTTCCCTTTCCGTTGGCCACCTCGACCCGGGCGACCTTGCGGGCGTGTCGAAGCTTGAGCTCTCGCGGCGCGTCGACGGCGGTGATCTCGCCCGCCACCAGGAAGGCGACGCGATCGCAGAGGTCGTCCGCCACGGTCATGTTGTGCGTGGTCAGGAAGACCGTCGTTCCCGAAGCGGCCCGCTCGCGGATCAGCTCGCGCACCAGCACCGCGTGCTCGGGGTCCTGGCCCGCGGTGGGCTCGTCGAGGAACCAGAAGCTCGGGCGGTTCAAGAGCGAGCGCGCCACCACCAGGCGCATCTTCATGCCCTTCGAGTACTGGGCGACGCTGCGGCGGTCCCCGACCGGGAGGTCGAGGCGCTCCAGCAGCTCGGCGGGCTTCTCGGTGGGGACGTCGAAGAACCCGGCGTAGAACTCGAGGTTCTCCTCCGCCGTCAGCTTCTCGTACAGGTTCGGGAACTCGAAGCAGACGCCGATCCGGTTGTAGAAGTCGTCCCCCATGGCGCTGAGGTCGCGTCCGAAGATCTCGACATCCCCCCGGTAGCCCGGAAGGATGCGGGTCAGCAGCTTCTGGGTGGTGCTCTTGCCCGAGCCGTTGGGGCCGAGGAAGCCGAAGATCTCCCCCTCCCGGACCTCGAAGTCGAGTCCGCGGAGCACGGGACCGAGCGCGCCGGGATAGCAGTAGCCGAGCCCCCGGACCTGGAGGATCGATTCCGGAGAGCTGCCATGCATCGTTTCCTCTCTTTCCCCGCGGGGCTCAATCGATTGATGATTTAGAGGAATAATGTACTAGTTGAATAGTACATTATGATTCTTCTGTCAAGATGTACTCTCGCGGCCTGGAAATGCGGGAGAGCCGTCATGAAAGTCGAGGACAAGGTGATCGTGGTGACCGGGGGCGCCAGCGGCATCGGCAAGGCGATGTGCCTGCGCTTCCACCAGGAAGGCGCGCGCGGCATCGCGGTCGCCGACATCGACGAGGCGGGTGCGAGGGAGGTCGCCGAGGCGGCTGGAGGGCTGGCGATGCGCTGCGACGTCTCCGTCGAGCCCGAGATCGTCGCGCTGGTGGAGGAGACCGAGCGGCGATTCGGTCCCATCGATCTCTTCTGCTCCAACGCCGGTATCGGGATCGCCGACGGCCCAGGAGGGATGGCCACCTCGAGCCCCAACCAGGACTGGCAGAGGATCTGGGAGGTCAACGTGATGGCCCACGTCTACGCGGCCCGGGCCGTCCTGCCGGGGATGATCGAGCGCGGCGGGGGCTACCTGCTCAACACCTCCTCGGCCGCCGGGCTCCTCAGCCAGATCGGCAGCGCTCCCTACTCCACCACCAAGCACGCCTCGATCGGCTTCGCCGAGTCGCTGGCCATCACCCACGGCGACCAGGGCATCCGCGTCTCCGTGCTCTGCCCGCAGGGCGTGGCGACACCGATGACGGTCGGCCAGGACTACTCGCCCCAGGCGGGGGACGGGATGCTCCAGCCCGGCGAGGTGGCCGAGTCGGTGATCGAGGGTCTCGACGAAGAGCGCTTCCTGATCCTGCCCCACCCGCAGGTCGTCACCTACATGCAGCGCAAGACCTCGGACTACGACCGCTGGCTCAGCGGCATGCGCCGCTTCCGCCGCAAGTTCGTCTAGAGCGGGGACGTTATGCGTTCGTCCCCAATCGTAAGAACGTCCCCGTTCTACCTCAGGGTGAGGTTGCCCTCGCCGTCGATCTCGACGGGGCGGCCGCAGCACTCCTCGCTGGTCATTGCGGCAAGCTCGTCGGCGTCGCGGGTGTTGGCCCAGGTGCGGCGGCCGTCCTCGAGGAGGCAGGCGGCGTGGCCAATCTCGGGTCCCTCGCCGCCGTACATGACCGTGTAGGACTCGAGGGTCGCCGGGCCGCGGTGATCGATGACGACCTCGCGGCTCGGCAGCGCGTCGACCCGCTCCTGGAGGTCCTCGTGCCGGAAGGGCCCGGGCGGGGGCTCGGTGGAGTACACGCAGAAGGCGTGCTTGCTGAGGAAGCCACCGTTTGCGGTCACCAGGCCCTTGCTGCCCGGGTCGGCGCGCAGCACCTCGACCATGGTGGCGATGGCGTGCAGCACGTAGTCGTTGAGCGGGCCACCGCCGAAGGTGAGGCCGCCCGTCACGGTGAGCTGCCGCTCCTCGCCGAGCCCCAGCTCCTGGGCGGCGACCTGCACGGCAGAGGGGAAGCAGCTGTAGACGTCGACGTGGGACAGCTCCTCGGTCGATGTCTCCGCCAGCTCCAGCGCCCGGGCGCCGGCGATCCGGATCGCCGGCGAGGAGTGCAGGTCGGCCCGGTTCGAGACCATCGGGTGGTCGTGCGCATCGGTGGCGGCGTGGAGGAAGACCTGGCGGTCTTCGGGGATGCCGGCCCGGCGGGCCGCCGCCACCGAGCAGAGGATCAGCGCCGCACCCTGGTCGACGCGGTTGTTCGAGTTCATCAGCTTGGGATAGGGAAAACCGATCATCCGGTTGAAGGGAGAGACGGTCCGGATCTCCTCGGCGCTGAACGGCTCGCGCAGCCAGGCGTGAGGATTGCCGACGGCGACGGCATTGAAGCGCGCCCAGAGCTCGGAGATCCGGACGCGGTGCTCTTCCATGGACTCGCCCCGCGCGTAGCGGATCGCATTCTCGAAGATCGGGTAGATCTGGATCGCCCTCTTGATGTCCCGGGCGGTCTCCGCCTCGTGGCTCATGGGCTCGTCCGGGGCGATGGCGAGGTCGGGCGTGCCGGGCGCCTCGCTGAAGGCGAGATGGACGCCGTTCTTGCGCGCCCTGGCCGCGCTCCTTCCGATCTCCGCGCCGGTGATCACCGCCACCTCCAGCTCGCCGCGCTGGATCGCGAGAGCCGTCTGGTTGACGGTCGTCTGCACCATGTTCCCGCCCCAGGGCGTCCCCACCGTCTGGGCCGTCGGAGCGCCGATCCGCTCTCGCCAGCACCCGCCCGGGGTCGCCGTACTTCCAGATCCCGCGGATCACCCGGACGGAGTCCGCCGCGCGCAGCAGCTCCCGGCTTCCGGCGTCGGCCGCCGCCCGCTCGACGGCAGCCATCATCATCTCCAGGGGCTCGGCGCCCTCGCGGGGGTCGTCCACGCGCTGCTCGATCTGGCCCACGCCCACGATGACGGGGTTTCTCGAGTCGGGAACGGGGGTCAAGCGGCCTTCTCCATTCGCGCCAGCATGAAGGTGAGGAGCGGAGTGCGCGTCAGGAGCAGCCGGTTCCGGCCCTCTCGCAGCCGCCGCAGGTAGGGCCCGGCGAAGCTCTCGCAGGCGGCCGCCTCCGCGCCGCTGGCGACGCCTCCGACGTTGTGGGCGCTCAGGGTCTTGCTGAGCGTGCCGCCGTCGCCACTGGGGCAGTCCTGGAGGGGCGGGTCCGACAGCCGCTGCAGGGCTTCGATGGTCTGGCCGCAGGAATCGCAGACGTACTCGTAGATCGGCATGCCGAAAAAGTCGTTCCATCGGCGAGGGATGTCAACCGTGGCAGAGGACCCATGAGCCGCGCAAGAATGGCGGGTGATGTGGGTCGGCCGGGCGTTGGCGATGGTGGCACTGGGGCTGCTGGCCTCGAGCGCACAGGGGATCGAGCTCTTCCGGCGTGGAGACCTCGCCCTGGAGTTCTCCGGGTCGATCCGGAGCATCGCACTCGCGACCCGCGGCACCAGCCTGGAGGACTTCGAAGCGGCCGTGCAGGAGCCGCTGCAAGTGGGCGACCCGGTTTGCCTGCTGGCAGAGCTCTTCGAGGACTGCCCCGCCTTCGACGAGGTCGGGAAGATCGGCGTCTGGCAGAGCCTGACGCGGGTTCGCCTGCGCTTCGATCTGCAGCTCTCGCAGTCGCTCTCGGGAAGGGTCGGAGTACGACAACGAGCTCTTGATGGGGAAGCTCGACACGCTCGAGCTTCGAGGGATCGGTACGGAAGAGGACTTCTTCCTCCCCCTGCAGACGGAGCTATCCGACTTCGACCTCGGCGGCGATTCGCAAGGCGTCTGGCGCCACGGGCTGTATCGAGCCTGGCTGAACTGGGAGACGGAGCGCTTCCAGCTGATCCTGGGCCGGCAGCGGATTCCCTGGGGTGTGGGACGGCTCTGGAACCCGATCGACCGCTTCAATCCCATCCCGCCCCTCGCCATCGAGCAGTCCCAGTCGCAGGGAGTCGACTCCGTGGTGGCTACCTGGTTCGCCACCGACTTCGCCTCGCTCGACGCGGTCTACGCGCCAAGGCCCGGCGCGGAGCCCGCCGACTACGCGCTGCGGTTGCACGGCCTGGTGGCGGATACCGACTACTCACTGATGGGGGGCGTGTTCGACGACGCTACGACCTTCGGTGCGACCCTGGAGCGGAACCTCTGGCAGATGGCGCTCCACCTGGAGGCCGTCTGGGCAGACCCGGACGCGGTCGAGTGGCAGGTGGGCAGCGCCCGCCCCCGCGACATCCCATCCTTCTGGCAGGTGGTGGTGTCGCATCGACACCAACATCGACCTGGGGAAGGGTATCTACGCGCTGGTCGAGCACCTCTACAACGGCAACGCGCTGGGCCTGGGCCGAGGGCGCGCCGGCTCCCTGCTCTCGCTCTACGAATCCACGGCGATCCCTCCGGAGGGGCTCCCACCGGCGCTCGGGGCGGCGTTTCCGGGGCCCTACGTGCAGGTCGATCGGCAGCGACCGCTTCGGCGGGAGCCGCGTCGTCACCCTCGCCACCCATCAGACCGGGCTGATGCTGGGCTACGACCTCACGCCGGCGCTGCGCGGGGATTTTCTGGTGATCTACGACTGGAACGGTCAGAGCACGGCGATCGCTCCCCAGCTCAGCTACACGCCGCGCGGCGATGTCGAGATCACGCTGGGCGTCCAGCTCTTCACCGGGCGCCGCGCCTCGCAGTACGGCCAGGCGGAGAACACCGGCTTCGTGATCGTCGAGTACTTCTTCTGAGCGGGCTTCGACTGAACGGCGTTCATCCCGGGCAGGACTGGTTGGAGCTGTGAACCAGTTCACAGGTGAGCCGTAACTCTGGTCCTATCTTCCTCCTCATCATCCCGGGGGCGAGGAGGCGAGTCATGGCATTCCGCTACCTCATGCTGTTCGCGTACCTGATGGCGCTCGTGCTCGGTGCCCTGCTCGGCGCGGTCCAGTAGAGGGCGAACAGGTCCGGGCTGCTCACGGGCTCGCCAGCCCGCCACTGCACTTCCGCTCGGACTGCTTCGCCTCCCGAGAGTCGCTCGTCGAAGCTGTCCTGGTCCAGCTCCGGCGCCAGGAGCCCTCGCAGGACCGCCGCTCGCTGCTCCACCGGCGCCAGCTCCGCAGCCAGGGCGCGAAGCAACGCCAGGAGTCCCTCCACCTCGTGGCTCTGGCCGAGTGCGGCTTCGAACTCGACGGGTGCGTCCGGATCCAGGCGCGTGTCGTCGGTCAGACGCAGGTCGCCGCCTGCCGTGAGCTCCGCCAGGCGCCGCAGGGCGGCGCGCAGGATCGGGTCGATGAAGTCGGCGGAGGGCGTGAGTGCGCGGGCGAGGTCCGTTCGTTCCAGGCCTTCGCGGAGCGCGGCATCGAAGCGGAGTGCGCAGCCGGAGACGGCTTCGGATCGGATCTTCGCCAGGCCGTTCAGCGCTCGGCGGGTGGCGCGGGTCTCCGGGCGGGAGAAGTCGAGGACGGTGCGGTGCAGCTGCCGGGCGGTCTCGAAGCCCGTGAAGATGCGAAAGTCGGGCCGTTCCTGTTTCGTCTCGCCCGCCAGCCGAATCTGCAGCAGCAGATCCCGTCCCAGCTGGATCGCCGTCACGCCTTCCAGCTGTGGGCTTCCCAGTGAGTCGAGCAGCTTCCCGGCCTCTTCGCCCAGAGCCGTCCCGGGCAGCACCAGGTAGAGCTCGCGAGCGGCGTCGCTCACCCGCAGGTCCAGCTCGGCGCGGGTGAGCAGCGTCAGCGCACCTCGCCCGGCCAGGTAGCGGTATCCAGCGATCTCCACCGAGTTCGCGATCGGCTCCAGATCGATTTCCAGCAGCTCGGTGCCGCCGTGCAGGGGTGCGGTGATGCGCACCGGCTCGTAGCCGGGGACGAAGGCGTGGATGCCGAGCGCGTCGCCCCTGTGGGCGACGAAGCGGCTCGGAAGCTCCACCTCCAGAGGCGCACGGACCTGTTCGAACATCAGGCGGGCGCCGCGGCGGTGGTAGGCGAGATCGAGAAGCGCACCGGTTGGAGTCGTCTCGATGCGGATCGACCGCTGTGGGAAGTAGTGCCACGGCCTGGCCAGTGCGGGCAGGAGGTTCGCCCAGTCGGCGACGGAGTCTGGCTTCATCGCGATGCCCGTGGGGGTGACCGCCGCGTGGGGGTTGAGCCGGCGCCGCAGCGAGGTCGGAACCATCCGGAAGCTGCCGGCCCGGGTTCCACCGCGCGCGTAGTCTCCGCTCAGCTGATCGCCGCCGTCGCCCGCAGACTGCGTGGTCATGACCGTGTGCGCGAGCGAGGCGACCGAGCCCGGGCGGTGGAGCATCTCGTCGATGGTGAAGACGGGCAGCTCGCCAGCCCGGGCGATCGAGCCGCTCAGCCCAAAGCTCACCACCGAACGGCTCTTCTGCAGCGCCTCGGGGTCGGTGCGCGTCCGCCACGTTCCGTCTTCCGTCTGCTCGAGTGCGAGGACCCGCGCTCCGCGGGGGCTCGCGAACAGACCGCGCCGGATCTCCCGGCGCTGCGACCCGCTCGGCTCCCACGGGCCCACCACGCGGCGCCGGTCGCGTTCGAAACGGCCCCGGGCGTCCACGAAGTCGATCAGCTCGTATTCCGTCCAGAGCAGCCGCTCGCCCTGGCGCTGGAAATCCCAGACCCGATCCTCCCAGCGCAGCGCGTCCGGGTTCGCGGAGCTGGCATCGCGGAAGTGCACCAGCACGTACCAGGTTCCCTCCAGCTCGAGCCCTCGCGCCGCGTGAGCGGCGAGGAGGATCGCGATGGCGAGGCCGCGCAGCCGGCAGTCCAGGGGGCACCCTTCGCCATCGGATCTCCCGGCCTCGCTGGAGGCGACAGTGGGGCGGATCGAACCGGCACGACCGATGGTAGGCGGTCAGGCGGCTCCGGCGCCCCATGTCCTAAGCTACCTCCATGGATCCCCTTCTCCTCGCGTCCGGAACCGAGCTCGCCCGCTTGATCCGGGAGGGCGAGTGCCGCGCGCTCGAGGTGGTCGAGCGCCACATCGAGCGCATCCAGCAGGTGAACCCGCGGCTCAACGCCGTGGTGCGCGATCGCTTCGACATCGCCCGCCAGGAGGCCGCGGAGGCGGATGCGCTGGGCCGGACGGCGCCCGCAGCGGATCTGCCGCCCTTCCACGGCGTCCCCTGCACCATCAAGGAGTCCTGTGCGCTGCACGGAATGCCGAACAGCTCCGGGCTCGTCTCGCGGGCCGCGATCGTCGCGGAGCAGGATGCGCCGCCGGTGGCGCGGCTGCGCGCTGCGGGCGCCATTCCCCTCGGCGTCACGAACACCTCCGAGGTCACCTGCTGGCCGGGGGCTGACAACCGCGTCTACGGCCGCACCTCGAACGCTTACGATCCCGACTACCAGTCGGGGGAAGCTCGGGGGGCGAGGGCGCGATCATCGGCGCCGGCGGCTCTCCCTTCGGGCTGGGGACCGACGTCGGGGGCTCGATCCGGATCCCCTCCTTTGCGAACGGCGTCTTCGGTCACAAGCCCTCGGGCGGCCTGGTGCCCGGCACCGGCCAGTACCCGCCCTACACCGGGAGGTTTCAGCGCTACAACACCACCGGGCCGCTGGCGCGCCGCGCCGAAGACCTGATGCCGCTGCTTCGGGTCCTGGCCGGACCCGACGGTGTTGACCAGGGCTGCAGCGCCATCGAGCTGGGCGATCCCGCAGGCGTGAAGCTGGAGTCGATCCGCGTGATCGTGGCGGAAGGGGACACGCGGCGCCCGCTCGACGCGGAGCTTCGCGCCGCCCAGCAGAATGCCGCCTACGCGCTGGCGCGCCGGGGCGCCCGGGTCGAGATGCAGGACCTTCCACGGCTGCGTCGAGCCACGGAGGTCTACCTGGGACTGATGCGCGAGGCGGGTGGGCTGCCCGTCGAGACCGCCCTCGGAAACGGGAAGCCCATCCCGCTGTGGCGCGAGCTGGCCCGGGTCCTGGTCGGGGCCTCGCCCCATACGCTCCCGGTGCTCCTCGTCGCGCTCCACAGCGCCTCGGGGGCCTGGCGAAGAAGCGCCTCGCTCGCTACGCGGAGGTCGGGCGCGAGCTGGAAGCGGAGCTCCGAGAGCTGCTCGGCGACGACGGCGTGCTGCTGTTCCCCTCCGCGCGCTCCACACCGCCCCGGCAGGGGAGGGAGCTGTCGGCCCTGGCCAACTTCATCCACAGTGGCCTCTTCAACGTGCTCGAAATGCCGGTCACGCAGGTGCCGCTGGGCATCGGCTCCCGGGGCTTGCCCCTGGGCGTGCAGGTCGCCGCCAGCCACGGAAACGATCACCTCAGCATCGCCGTGGCCCTGGAGCTGGAGCGCCTCTTCGGGGGGTGGACGCCGCCGCTCTTCGCGGGACCCGAGGCTCGCTCCTCGTAGGCGACTTTCCCCTCAAGTTCCGGGGACTTGGCGCCGATGGCCTGAAACGCGCGTTTGAATCATCCGTCTGACCGAGGCGAATACCGCACCCGCGTTCTGCCTCTCGAGCGAGCGGTCCGAGCGGGGCTGAGGCAGCCCCCATGGCCAGTGAAGACACCCGTGAGAGGCTCCTGAACGCTGCCGAGCAGCTCTTCGCCGAGCGTGGCATCTCCAGCACCACGCTGCGTGCCCTCACCAAGGCGGCCAAAGTGAACCTGGCGGCCGTCCACTATCACTTCGGGAGCAAGGAGGGGCTGCTGGACGCCGTGGTGGGGCGGCGTGCGACCGCCATGAACCAGGCGCGCCTGCGCGAACTCGACGAGCTGGAACGATCGGCGGGAGAAGGGGAGCCCCGGGTCGAAGACATCCTGCGCGCCTTCTTTCTCCCCGGGCTTCGGAGCATCGAGAGGGAGCAGCCGGAAACGATCGAGCTCCTGACACGGCTGAGCGCCCGTATCACCTGCGAGCCACCCGAGGCGATCGAGGCGCTGGTTCGCAAACACTTCGGCGTGGTGATGAAACGCTTCGTCGAAGCGCTACAGCGCGCTCTCCGGGAGCTGCGCAAGGAGGTGGTCGACGATCGCTTCCGCATGGTGATCGGCACCCTGAGCCACGTCTTCTCCGGGACCTTCGATCTCGACGTGATTCCCGGCCATCCCGTCTGCCACAGCAGCGACGAGAAGCGGATCCAGCACCTGATCGTCTTCCTCGCCGCAGCTCTGCGTGCCCCCGATCCCTGCCAGTGCGTCCTCGAAGCCACCCCCGCTGCCTTTCGGCGAAGCGGCGGGATCCGGAGGGGCACCCGACGGTGAGACCCGCCAAGAAGATCGTCCTTCCCATCCTCGTCGTCCTGGTGGGGATCGTGGGCGCGACCGGGCTCCTCCGGGTCCGGCCGACTGTCGCCCCCCACAGCGCTCCCCCCCGCTCCCGCTGGTGCGCGTGATGGCGGTCCAGCTCCGGGACGTGCAGCTGCGCGTCGAAGCCCAGGGCAGCGTTGCACCGCGGACCGAGAGCGACCTGGTGGCCGAGGTCGCGGGCCGCATCACCTGGGTCTCACCCCACCTCGCACCCGGCGGCTTCTTCGAAGAGGGCGACCTCCTGGCCCAGATCGACACCAGCGATTACGAGTTGGCGGTCGAGAGAGCGGAGGCGGCTCTGACACGCGCGCAGAGCGAGCTGGCTCTGGCGCGGAACCATCTCGAACGGCGCCGGAGCCTGGCCGAGCGCGGTGTGGCGAGCGCCGCCTCACTCGACGAGGCCGTGAACACCGAGCGGGTCGCGACCGCAGCGCTGCGCGACGCCCGCGCCTTGCGGAGCCAGGCCCGCCGCGATCTGGAGCGCAGCCGCATCAAAGCTCCCTTTGCCGGGCGCGTGCGCGAGAAGCGCGTCGACGTCGGCCAGTTCGTGGGACGCGGTGCCGGTGTGGCGCGGATCTACGCCGTCGACTACGCGGAGGTCAGGCTGGCCATCCCCGACCAGGAAGCCGCCTTCGTGGACCTGCCCATCGACTACCGCGGAGAGGCGGGTGAGAACGAGGGGCCGGAAGTGCTGCTGCGCGCGCGCTTCGCGGGCCGCGAGTACAGCTGGACCGGGACCATCGTGCGCACCGAGGGCGAGATCGACCCGCGCACGCGCATGATCCAGACCGTTGCGCGCATCCAGGATCCCTACGGCCGCAGCGCGCAGGCCGACAGGCCTCCTCTAGCGGTGGGGATGTTCGTCAACGCGGAGATCGGTGGCCGCCTTCTCCAAGACGTCGTGGTCCTACCGCGGTCGGCGCTGCGCGGGCGCGACCAGGTTGTGGTGGTGGACGCAGAGCACCGCCTGCGGCTGCGACGCATCGAGATCCTGCGCAAGGAGCGCGACGCGGTCGTGATCGCTGGCGGCCTCGCGCCTGGTGAGTTCGTCTGCACCTCGCCCCTGGAGACGATCGACGAGGGCAGCGAGCGTACAAGGAGTCGAGTGAGTCGGACGCGGAAGCGCGAGTCGTGAATCGCGCGATCGCCTGGTTTGCGGGCAATCACGTCGCCGCCAACTTGCTGATGATGCTCCTGGTGGTGGGCGGGCTCCTCTCCATTCCCACCATCAAGCAAGAGCTGATGCCCGAGCTCAGCCTCGACGTGGTCACGGTGAGTGTGGCCTATCCGGGCGCCGCGCCGATCGAGATCGAAGAGGGCATCTGCATCCGCATCGAGGAGGAGTTGCAGGGCCTCCGGGGCGTCAAGCGCCTCAGCTCGACCGCAGCCGAGGGCTTCTGCCTGGTGAGCGTCGAGCTGGTGGCCGGCGAGGACGTCCGCCGCCGCCTCGATGAGATCCGCAGCCGAGTGGACGGGATCGACAGCTTCCCCGAGGAGGCGGAGAAGCCCGTGATCGTCCAGACCGACGTCCGCTTCCAGGTGCTGGACGTCGCGGTCTGGGGCGACGTGGACGAAGAGACCCTCAAGCGCCTGGGCCAGCAGGTGCGCGACGAGATCGCCGCCCTGCCGGGAATCACCGACGTCGAGCTGGTGGCCACGCGTCCCTACGAGGTCGCGATCGAGATCTCGGAGGACGCGCTCCTTCGACACGGCCTGAGCTTCGATCACGTGGTGCGCGCGGTGCGCCTTTCCTCTTTGGACTTGCCCGGGGGCTCCGTGAAGACCGCCGGTGGCGAGATCCTGATCCGCACCAAGGGTCAGGCCTACCGCGGAGGCGAGTTCGAGAAGCTGATACTGCTGTCGCGTCCGGACGGCTCGCGGCTCCAGCTCGGCGATGTCGCCCGCGTGGTGGATGGCTTCGAGGAGACCGACCAGCTGGCGCACTTCGACGGACGACCCACGACGCTGGTCGAGGTCTACCGGGTGGGCGATCAGAGCGCGCTCGAGATCTCGACCACCGTCCGTGAGTACATCGAGCAGGCGAAAGGGAGGCTCCCCGACGCCGTGACGCTGACCGTCTGGCAGGAGAACGCGAGGTTCCTCCGCGCGCGCCTCGACTCGCTACTGGGCAATGGCCGGGATGGCTTTGCACTGGTGCTGCTGGTGCTGGCGCTCTTCCTGCGCTTGCGCCTCGCCTTCTGGGTGAGCCTCGGCGTACCCCTCTCGTTTCTCGGCACCCTCTTCGTGATGCCCAGCCTGGGTCTTTCGATCAACCTGATCTCACTGATGGCCTTCATCGTGGTGCTCGGAATCGTGGTGGACGACGCCATCGTCGTGGGAGAGAACGCGCACACCGAGCAGTCGCGCGGGGCCGCGCCGCTCGCGGGGGCGATCGCCGGCGCCCAGGGGATCGCGATGCCGGTGGTCTTCGGGGTCCTCACCACCGTCGTGGCCTTCGTTCCCATGCTCTTCGTGGTAGGACCGTCGGGCCGGATGGTGCGCGTCATCCCGATGATCGTGATCGCCTGCCTGGTCTTCTCCTTGATCGAGTCGCTCTTCGTGCTTCCCGCCCACCTCGCTCACGCCGGCTCCCGGCAGACCCGGGGCAGGAACCCCGTGACGCGGACCTGGCTGCGCTTCCAGGGCGCCGTTGCTTCCGCCCTGCAGCGGTTGATCCGCGAGGTCTACAGACCGCTCCTCGAGATCCTCCTCGAGTGGCGTTATCTCACCGTCGCCGCCGGGCTCTCGATCTTGCTGATCGCGATGGCGGTCCTCGGCGGAGGCTGGCTGCGTTTCGTCTTCCAGCCCGAGGTCGAGGGCGACGTGGCGGTCGCCTATCTCACCATGCCGCAGGGAACGCCCGTCGAGGTCACCGGAGATGCGCTGGGCCAGCTGACCCGGGCTGCCGAGGCGGTGCGGCGCGAGGTGGACGCGGAGCGCGAATCGGGCAGCGTCATCGCCCACATCTTCGACGCGGTGGGCGAGCAGCCGTACCGGCGTCGTCAGGCCTCGACCGTCGCTGCCTGGAGCCAGAGCCTTCCCACCGGCAGCCACCTGGGCGAGGTCGAGATCGAGGTGGTTCCCTCGCAAGAGCGCGCGATTACCGTCGAGGAGTTCACCCGCCGCTGGCGGGAACGGACCGGGATGATCCCGGGCGCCGTAGAGCTCAGCTTCGCGTCGACGATGATCAGCGCGGGAGCCCCGATTCACCTAGAGCTGGCCGGTCCTGACCTCGACGAGCTGGTCACCGCCGCCGAGCGGGTGAAGCGGGCCCTGGCCGTCTACCCGGGTGTGATGGACATCTCCGATTCTTTCCGCGGCGGCAAGCAGGAGATCGAGCTCGAGATCCTGCCCGAGGCCGAGGCACTTGGCCTCACCCTCTCCGATCTCGCCGGTCAGGTGAGACAGGCCTTCTACGGCCACGAGGTCCAGCGTATCCAGCGCGGCCGCGACGACGTCAAGGTCGTGGTGCGCTACCCCGCGGAGGATCGCCGCTCTCTCGGCGATCTGGAGCGGATGCGCATCCGTGCCGCGGACGGCTCCGCGGTGCCCTTCTCCAGCGTCGCCCGCGCAAACCTGGGGCGGGGCTTCTCGTCGATCCAGCGCGAGGACCGCCGCCGTGTCGTCAGCGTCACGGCGGCTGTCGACACCCACGTGGCCAACGCCAATGAGATCGTTGCCGACCTCAAGCGAGAGGTGGTGCCGGAGATCGAAGCGATCCAGTCCCGCCTGCAGATCTCCTTCGGCGGAGAGCAGCGCGAGCAGGCGGAGGTGCTGGGGAGCCTGATCCGGGGATGGATCATCGCGCTGATCGCGATCTACGCGCTGCTGGCGGTGCCGCTCCGCTCCTACGCACAGCCCCTCATCATCATGGCTGCGATTCCCTTCGGGCTGATCGGGGCCGTCGGCGGTCACCTGATCATGCAATACGAGTTCAGCATGATGTCGGTGGTGGGGATGGTGGCTCTCTCCGGTGTGGTGGTGAACGACAGTCTGGTGCTGGTCGATTACGTCAACAAGCGGCGCGCCGCGGGCACCGCGCTGCGGGACGCGATCCGCCAGGCCGGTACCGCGCGCTTCCGGGCCATCCTCCTCACCTCCCTCACCACATTCGCGGGCCTCACGCCGCTGCTCATGGAGCGGAGCGTGCAGGCCAAGTTCCTGATCCCGATGGGTATTTCCCTTGCCTTTGGCGTGATCTTCGCCACTCTGATCACGCTGGTGATGGTGCCGGTCAGCTACCTGATCCTCGAGGATCTGACCCATCTCGCCGGCAGGCTGTTGCGCAGGGCTGATGTCGATGAAGGGATCCCCGTGGCGCTAGAGTCCACTGCCACACCCCAGGAAAGCGGCAGCGGGTCGGGCATGCCGTGACCCGCGCCTTCGCCTGGGTCGCGGTCGCCTACCTGACCGCGGGAGCCGTGGCGATCGCCGTCGCCATTTCGCTGCGAGGCGAGCACCCGATCCTGGTGGCCGGCGCGGCCGACCTGGCCGCCACCGTCGCCGTCTTCGCCTTCAGCCGGGCGTTCCGGAACTCGAGCTTCTACGACGCCTACTGGAGCGTCGCGCCGGTCGCGATCGCCCTCTACTGGTGGCTTTCGGCGTCCGGCTCCGGGGCCGGTTCGCTCCGCCCGCTCCTCATCCTCGTTCTGGTGAGCCTCTGGGGCGTTCGCCTCACCGCCAACTGGGCCCGCGGCTGGAGGGGTCTCGGCCATCAGGATTGGCGCTACGCGGATCTCCAGCAGCAGACGGGCCGCGCCTTCTGGCTGGTGAGCTTCCTCGGAATCCACCTGTTTCCCACCGTCGTGGTGTTTCTGGGCTGCCTCCCCCTCTTCCCCGCGCTCGCCGAGCCGGCCAGGCCTCTGGGTGCGCTGGATCTCGCCGCCGCGGGGCTGACCGGCCTCGCGATCTGGCTGGAGGCTACGGCGGACCGGCAGCTGCACCGTTTCACGACCAGCTCCCACCCGCCGGGCGAGTTCCTGCGCAGCGGTCTCTGGGCGTGGTGCCGGCATCCGAACTACCTGGGGGAGATCCTCTTCTGGTGGGGGCTTCTCGCCTTTGCGCTGGCGGCGGGCCACGCCCCCTGGTGGGCATTCGCAGGCGCCATCTCCATCACGCTGATGTTCCACGTCGTCAGCATCCCCATGATCGATCGGCGCATGCTCGCGAGCCGTCCGGCCTACGCCGATCACATCAGGAGGACCCCGGCGCTCCTGCCGCGCCGCCCCGCGTTCCGCTGAGCTGCGTTCCCGCCTGCGCTAGTGCTCGGCGGCGGCGGTGTGCTCGGAGATGGCTTCCACCAGGGTGGGGATGAGTCCCGGGGCCACGTCGTGCCCCATGCCCGGGACCAGGCGCAGCTCTGCGCCCGGGATTCGCCTGGCCGTATCCATCCCCGCCTCGACGGGGATCAGCGGATCGTCGACTCCGTGGATGACCAGGGTCGGAACGCGGATGGTCTTGAGCAGCTCGGCGCGCTCTCCTCCGGCCAGGACCGCCAGCAGCTGCCGGCCGACCCCGTCGGGGCAGTAGCAGCGGTCGTAGGCCCGCTCGGCGACCGCGCGCAGGTAGGCGTCACCGGGCGGATAGCCGGGGCTCGCGAACACCTTCTCCGTCTCGACGGTGTGCCGGACCACCGACTCCCGGTCGTCCGGGTTCTCGGGAACGGACAGGAGCGCGGCCGTCGCCTCGGGGGTCGGCCCGGGAAGCCCCGCGGCGCCCGAGGAGGACATGATCGAGGCGAGGCTTCGCACCCGCTCCCCGTGCCGTGCCGCCAGCAGCTGGGCGATCATTCCGCCCATGGAGATCCCCGCCACGTGGCTGGTCTCCAGCTCGAGGGCGTCGAGCAGGCCCACCACGTCGAGCGCCATGTCGTCGACGCGGTACGGGGCGTCGATCGGCTCTCCGCGCGCCCAGCGGCCCATCGCCTCGCCCAGATCCATCGAGCCCGCGTCGCGGAACTTGGTGGAGAGGCCCACGTCTCGGTTGTCGAAGGTGATGACGCGGTGCCCGCGATCCACCAGCCCCGCCAGGAACGCCTCGGGCCAGGCGGTGCGCTGGGTGCCGAGCCCGCGAATCAGGAGCAGGGGGACGCCCGTCTGCTCTCCGAGCTGCTCTGCGTCGATCTCGATCCCGTTGGCCTGGTATGTCGTCATCGGAGCTCCTTCGGGGTGTGGCCTGGCGCGTCCGCCAGCTTACACTGGGTACCGGCCTGATCGCAGCGCAGGGAGGCATCCAGATGGTCCGCATTCTCAAGTGGCTCGGGTTGGTGATTCTCGCGGTCGCGGTGCTCGCGGTCGGTGTCGTCTTCGGGGCCCGCTTCCACGATGGGCCCCTCGGCCCCTTCCCCGGCGGCCCCATGACCGGCGAGCGCGCCGCGGAGCCCGTCACGGACTGGGGCTTCGTCGTGGATCGCGACACCGTGGAGCTGCAGGTGAACCCCGCCGCGCCGCGCTCGGTCACCATCTGGATCGTCGGGCACGAGGGAACGCCCTACCTCCCCGCCGCCTTCGGATCCCGCAAGCAGTGGGCGGGGCAGCTGGCCGCGGACGGGCGCGCCGTACTCCGGGTGGACGGAACGCTCTACGAACGGCAGGGCGTGCGCGTGACCGACGAGGCGCTCCTCGAGGAGCTGCGCGGGGTGCTGATCCAGAAGTACGAGCTGGACCCGGAAGGCAACTTCTCGCGCCCGGCCACCTGGTTCTTCCGCCTCGACCCGCCCGAGTAGCTGGCCGGTTCCGGTCAGCCCTGCTGCGGCTCGCCCAGTGAGGGGTAGCGGACGAACATGGCGGTCTGGTCGCCCACGTAGACCAGCTTCTCCTCCTGCCAGAAGTGGAACTCGCAGCGGATCACGATCCGCTTGGGCCCCACCCGGGTGCGGGTCTCGCGGGATTCGAGCCGCAGGGGCGGACCCAGCAGCGCCAGATTCTTGAAGTCCGCGCGGTGGATGCGGTTCCCGTAGCCCGCCCAGCCGTCCTCCCAGCGGCAGCCGTGGAAGAACCAGCCATGCATGCACCCGAGGCCCCCGGTGATCTGGACCAGCTCTCCGGCATTGACGTGGGCCGGGTGTCCCGGCTGGATGCGCTGCCAGCGGGAGAACGGGAGATCGCGGGTGGTATCCATCCGCGCCTCGATCTGCTTCGCCTCGAGGTCGATCTTCACCACCTCGTCCACCAGAAAGGCCTCCTCCCGATAGACGAAGGTGTCGAGAAAGCGGCGCATCTCCGCGGGGTCGTAGGGGCCGGGTATCTCTCTGGACATGCGGGTTGTATATCGCCGGGGATCCGCCCGGGCGAGGGGACAGAGCTAGACTCCATTCATTGGCCCGACATTGGCCCGACCGGTCAGGCGGAATGCGAGGATGAGGACACCTCCCCGATGATGAAGCTGGAAATTCGCTTCGCAGCTCTTCTGGCCGCCCTTCTCCTGGCGACCGCGAGCCTGGTCCCGGGGGGCGCCGAAGCGCGGGATCGGGGCGCCGACGGTCGCTTCGCCACCCGGCGCTCCTCCCATTTCGTGCTCTACCAGGACGTGGACATCGACCGCTCCTCGGGCTGGGGGGGCTCCGTGGAGTTCGAGAAGCAGCTGCTGGCCACCCTGGAGCGCGCCCACGGCAGCCTCGAGCAGCTCCTGGGCCTGCGCCCAGGCCGGGACGTGGAGGTTTGGGTCTACGATCCGGCGATCTTCGACGCTCAGTTCGGCGGCCGATTCCGCTTCCCGGTGGCCGGTTTCTACCACGGTGCCGTCCGGGTGCGCGGCGATGTCCAGCTCACCCGGCAGCTCTCGCGAGTGCTCCACCACGAGCTGGTCCACGCCGCCTTCGATCTCGCCTCGCCCTCCTACCGCCTGCCCGCCTGGGTGAACGAGGGAACCGCTGAGTGGTTCGAGAACCGCGCGGACGGAAAGCGGCGGCTCAGCCCCGCCGAATGGGGTGCGCTGGCCGGGGCCAGCCGCCGGGGAGCCTGGATTCCCCTCCCGGCCCTGCTCCCGCCGACCTTCGGGGGGATGCCTCCGGAGGCGGTGGGCCTCGCCTATCTCCAGTCCTACGCGAGCATCGACCTGCTGGTGCGTCGGCGGGGCGAACGCGGCCTCGAGAGCTTTCTCCACACCCTGCTCCGGCTTCGGGATCCCGACCGGGCCCTGCGCCGGGTCTACCGGATGGACTCGGCAGAGCTCCAGGAGACGCTTCGAGCGGAGCTGCGCTGAAGCGCCCAACCCCTCCGGGGCGCGTCTTGCCGCTGCGCGGAGCGGTCTCCTCGCATACCATCGACGGTCTGCTGATTCAAACGGGAGGGTTTCGTGCAACTGCATCCTATGATCGAGCTCTCGAACGGCCGCGAGGTGAGACAGGCGAAGGGGTTCAAGGAAGCCGCCGCGAGTCTGACCGGCGAGAAGCTCGCGGGCCTGTACGAGACGGAGGTGGCAAACGCGCCGAAGCGTGCCGAGGCCGGGAAGAAGTACCGGGTCAAGGCGAAGCCGCCCACCGACCGGCGCCCCAACAAGGACGAGGAGCACCTCTCCCTCGCCCTGCTCCAGCACTGCCGCAACTCCAGCGAGCCACTGACCGTCCCCCACGTCGGAAATCTCGACCTTCTCGCAGCGCAGGTTCCGCTGGCGGCGGCGAGCGCCGACCGCTCCCTGGGTGACGCCGATCCGAACAAGGGTGTCGGCAAGGTCGATCTGATCGGTGTCGGTTCCGAGGACCGTCTCGTGGTCGTGAAGCTCAAGTACGCGGCCCCGGGCGCGACCCGAGGCGGCACAGGAGACACGCCTCTGCGTGCGCTGCTGGACGGGCTCGCCCAGACCGCCATCTCCAGCGCCAACCGGGAAGCGTTGGCGGCGGAGCTCGCCGCGGCAGCGGACCGCACGCTCGCGGACGGGCCCCCGCTCTTCGCGCTGGTCGGGAGCCCCCGCTACTGGGAGCTCTGCCGCAAACGCGAAGCCCAGAAGGGCGCGGCGTGGATCCGGGAGATGGAGCGGCTGGCCCGCGAAACCGAGGAGGCGATCGGCGTTCAGGTGCTCTACCTGTCGATCGGCCTCGCGGGAGATCCGGGCTGGGAGTACGCCGAGGCGGGTCCGGTGCTGACGGCGACGCCCCAGCTGGCCCCCGCCTGGGAGGCGCGGGCCGGCGTGGTGAGGCCGAAGGCCAAGCCCCGGCCCAAGGCCCAGACTGCGCTCGTCGACGAAATCGTCGAGCCCGACCTCACGCGGCCGATCCGGGCCTACGAGCGGACCGAGACCTACGGAGCCGGCGATCGGATCTCGCACCCTACGCTTGGAACCGGAGTGGTCCAGGGCAGCGCGGGCGTGGGAAAAGTTCGGGTGCTCTTCGACGGGAGAAAGACCCTGCTCGTCCACCAGAGACCCGCGCCCGGCCCGATGGCCTGACGCCGAGCTTCAGAACCGGTCCGGCCGCATCTCGGCGTCGTTCCCGCCGTCGATGTAGTAGAAGCTTCCGTGGATCCAGGACGCCTCTGGCCCGAGCAGGAAGGAGACCAGGCCGGCAACGTCGTCCGGCTCTCCCCTGCGTCCGAGGGGAACCTGGAGGGATCGGATCGCGTCGCCGAAGCGCGAATCACCGAGGCCGCCCTCCAGCAGCGGCGTCTGCACCGGGCCCGGCGCCACCGCGTTGAGCCGCACGCCGGCCCGGCCCCACTCGGCCGCCCGACGCCGTACCGCCCGGCCCAGCGCGTCCTTCGAGCCGGAGTAGGCGAGGAAGGAATTGTCGGACTCCTCCAGGACCCGGTGCGCCCCGGCCTCGTCGTGAGCGAGCAGGGCCGCCATGTAGGGGTGATCGTCGAGGGGAAGCAGCCGGGCTGCGTTCGAGCAGATCACCGCCGCGGCTGGATCCTCACCCTGCTGAAGGGCGGGGAACAGGCCGTCCAGGAGATCCACCGCGCCGAAGTAGTTGACCGAAGCGATCAGCGAGACGGGCGACACGTGAACCCCGAGGCCGGCGGAGAGAACGAGCCGGTCCAGCCGCCCGCCGCAGCGCTCCACCACCGCAGCGAGGGCGGCTTTGCGCCCCGTCTCGGTGGAGAGGTCGGCCTCCACCTCCGCATCCCGCAGGTCGATCCCGACGACCCGGTCGCCCTGTCTCTCCAGACGCGAGCGAACCGCCGCGCCGATTCCCGATGCCGATCCGCTGACTGCTGCGATTCCCATGTCGCCCCCAGCTTAGCTCGTCGTGCCCGCCCGGCAGGCGGACAGGCGGGATCCCCGCTTGTATGCTGCGCCACATGAGCCGCTCTCGTCGTTCGCGCTACCAGCTCAAGGATCCCGAGCTCAATCGGTCGGTCGAGGAGTTGATCGACCGCGCCCAGCAGGTCTACGGCGAGAAGGGCGGTGCGGACCTGGTCCGGCAGATGGTGGTTTCCGCCCTGCGCCTGATGCGGGACGACGCGTCGACCGGTGACCTCAAGCTCATCAACAGCGCGCTCAAGGAGCTGCGCCACTCCTTTCAGGTCTTCGCCCCCTACAAGCGCGTGCGAAAGGTCGCGGTCTTCGGCAGCGCGCGGACGGCGCCCGGCCACCCCGACTGGGAGCAGGCCCGCTGCTTCGCCGAGCGCATGGTGGTCGAGGGATGGATGGTGATCACGGGTGCCGGGGACGGAATCATGGGCGCCGCTCAAGGCGGCGCGGGCCGGGACTCCTCCTTCGGCGTCAACATCCGGCTTCCGCTCGAGCAGAACGCCAACCTCGTCATCGCCGGCGACCCGAAGCTGATCAACTTCCGGTACTTCTTCACCCGCAAGGTGGTCTTCGTCAAGGAGGCCCACGCGATTGCCCTGTTCCCCGGCGGCTTCGGCACCCTCGACGAGGGCTTCGAGGCGCTGACGCTGATGCAGACCGGCAAGGGCGAGATCCTGCCCCTCGTGTTCGTGGATGAACCCGGCGGGAGCTACTGGCGCGAGTGGGTCGGCTACCTGAGCTCCCAGCTGCGGGGGCGGGAGATGATCGGCGAAGAGGATCTCTCGCTCTTCCGCATTACCGACGACCTGGGCACAGCCGTGGACGAGATCACCGGCTTCTACCGGAACTACCACTCCAGCCGCTACGTGGGGGACCTGCTGGTGCTCCGCGTTCGCCGCAGGCCCGATCCGGAACAGCTCGACTCACTGAACGAGGACTTCTCCGACCTCCTCACCGGCGGGCAGATCGAGGTGGGGTCGGCACTGCTCCAGGAGGCTGGGGAGGTGGATCAGTACCCGCGCATCAGCCTGCGCTTCAACCACAGGAACATCGGCCGTCTGCGTCAGCTCATCGATCGGCTCAACTCCTTCGTCGGCGAAGCTGAGCCGCCCGGAGGCGCCAGTCCCCACGAGATCGTCGCCGCCGCGCTCTCCCCCGAGGCCGAGCGCGCCCAGGAAGAGGAACCCGGCTAGCACCCTCGATCCACTCCTGGATCGGACGCCCGGGCAGAGGCATTTCCCCCCATCCTGGCCATCCCTCCCGGGTTGGGTATGATTCCGCAGCCCTGCTACCCGCCCAGGTGGGGAGCGGGGTTGACAATTGCATCACCGGTCCCGAATGCGGACCGCAGGAGAAATGAGTTTGGCAACTGGCACAGTGAAATGGTTCAGCGACGAGAAGGGATACGGCTTCATCGTTCCCGACGATGGCGGCAAGGATCTCTTCGTCCACCACTCGAACATTCTAGGCGAAGGCTTCAAAACCCTTCAGGATGGTCAACAAGTAGAGTACGAGGCACAGCAGGGAAAGAAGGGAATGGAAGCCACCCAGGTGCGTCCCACCTGAGCGCGGAACCATTTCGACAAGATAGGGCCCCGGTTCTGCCGGGGCCTTTCTGCTTCTGGAGTGGCTGAGCGGGGACGTCCCCGCTTTCTAGAGCGGCGGACGGCGGTCGAACCAGGGTCGGGCCTGCTCGAGCTCGGCCGCCAGGCGGAAGAGCGTGGCCTCGTCGCCGAGGCGCCCGGCGAACTGGACGCCGATCGGAAGACCGGCGTCGTTCCACACCAGCGGCACGGACATGGCCGGGTTGCCCGCCGCGTTGAAGAGCTGGGTGAAGCCGATCGTCTTGAGGAGGGACGCGAGGAATTCGCCGAAGTCCGGGTTCGACAGTGAGAGCACCCCGAGAGGGAGGGGTGGTGTGGCCATGGTGGGCGTGAGCATCACGTCGTAGCGCTCCAGGAAGCCGGCGACCTGCCGGCCGACGGCGTGGATCACACGGATGGAGCGGGCGTACTCCGCCGCTTCGGTCTCTGCCGCCCCCACCGCCATGGCGTAGGTGACCGGCTCGAGATCGTCCGGCCCGAACTCACGCCCCAGGGCGGCCGCCCGATCCTCGACGGTGGCGCGCAGGTTCGCAGAGACGATGGTGCCGGTCGCCTGCCGGAGCGTTTCGGTGTCGACGGAGAACGAGGTCTCCTCCACCTCGTGACCGAGCTCTGCACAGAGCTGGGACACATCGGCTACGGCAGCGACGCAGTCCGGGTGGGTCTCGACGTCGTTGAAGCTCCGGGTCTGGAAGGCGATGCGCAGCCGACCCGCCGGGCGGCCCACTTCCTCCAGGTAGGGGCGCTCCGGGGGCGGAGCCCAGTAGGGCGCGCCGAGGTCCGGTCCGCAGGTGGCGTCGAGCAGCGCGGCGTTGTCGCGGACGGAGCGGCTCACCGCGTGGACCACGCTCATCCCGCTCCAGCCCTCACCGGCGTCCGGGCCGGCCGGGTTGCGGGCGCGGGTCGGCTTCATCCCGAAGAGCCCGCAGCAGGAGGCCGGGATCCGGATCGATCCGCCGCCGTCGCTGGCGTTGGCCAGGGGGATGATCCCGGCGGCCACGGCCGCCGCGGCGCCGCCCGAGGAGCCGCCACTGGTGGTTTCGGTGTTCCACGGGTTCCGCGTCTGTCCGAAGAGCGTCGACTCGGTGGTGGTGGTGAGACCGAACTCGGGGGAAGCCGTCTTCCCGAAGATGACCAGCCCCGCCTTCCGGTAGCGCGACACGATCTCGCTGTCGTGATCGGCGACGAAGTCCTCGAAGAGCCGGCAGCCGTAGCTGGTCCTCGTCCCGGTGACGAGGAGGTGGAGGTCCTTGAGCAGGAAGGGAACGCCGCGGAAGGGCCCGTCGGGGAGGTCGCCCGCCGCTTCCTCGCGGGCTTCGTCGAGCATCGGAATCACGACGGCGTTGAGCTTCGGGTTCCGCTCCTCGTACCGCGCGATCGCCGCCTCGAGAAGCTCGGAGGGCTTCGCCTCGCCCTTCCGGATCAGCTCGGCCAGGCCGAGGGCATCGTAGGACTCGTACTCGTTCACAAGAGGCTCCTCATTCAGACCGAAACCCACGGTCGATTCAGCTCGTCTTCGGGCTCCTCGCACAGCCACCAGTCCGAGATCTCTTCGATGGAGCGCTCGACGAAGGCCGCCGGAAGCTCGCCGTCCTCCACGAAGAAGGCGTTGGGCGCATAGCTCTCCGCGTGCACCAGGGTGTAGCCCTTCTCGCGGCCGAGCTTCTGGAGGGCGGCCAGGCTGGCCCCGTGGTAGGGGGTCTTGTCCCAGCGGAAGTCGGCGTCGTAGGGGATCGTCCTTCGCACCGACGGCCCGAAGAAGATGTTGTACTCGATCACCACCACCCGAGGCCGGTAGCCATCGATCGCCTTCCAGATCCAGTAGTCGTTTCCGTCCACGTCGATCGAGAGCAGATCGAACTCGCGCGGCACCCGGTACCTGGCGAACAGCGCATTCACGTTCTCTGCGGTGACGAACGCGCGCCGCACCGGTTCACGGACCCGCTCGGCGTCGCCCTCCATCAGCAGGCCGGTCCAGCCGAGGTCGAGGCGCAGGTGGGCGGTGTTCGACTCCACGCATCCGTCCTTGGCGCCGAACTCCACGAAGTAGCGGCTCACGGCGCCGATGCACTCGAAGATTCGCCGCAGCACCCCGTCTTCTCCGCACTGCGAGCGGATGCTCCGTTCGTGGGCTCTCAAGTCGCTCAGCATGGGGGGCTCCGCGTCCGACGGGGGTTCTCGAGGGGCCTTGATCCTAGCGAACCGCTTCCGACCCCGGGTAGAATCGGCCCATGGACGAGACACTCACGCTGAGCTTGACCGAACTCACCGAGCAGATGCGGGCGCGCAAGGTCTCACCCGTCGAGCTGATGGGGGCCGTGCTGGACCGGATCGACGAGACCCACGCCGACCTCAACGCATTCGTGGCGATGCGGGACCGCGAGGCGCTGCTGGCCGATGCCGGGGACTTCGGAGCAGCGCATCGGGCGCGGCGAGGCCCGTCCCCTGGAGGGCGTTCCGCTGGGCGTGAAGGATCTCGAGCACGCCGAGGGGCTGCCCAACACCGAGGGGAGTCTGATCTACAAGGACCGCATCTCGGACCACGACGACGTCCACGTGGCGCGCCTCAAGGCGGCGGGCGCCATCGTGATCGGGAAGACCAATGCCCCGGAGTTCGGCCACACGGCCGTCACCAAGAACCTGGTCTACGGAGTCACCCGCTCTCCCTGGAACCTGGAGCGGACACCGGGCGGGTCGAGCGGAGGCTCCGCAGCGGTGCTGGCGGGCTGCGTGTGTCCGCTGGTGACGGCCAGCGATGGCGGCGGCTCGATCCGGATCCCGGCGAGCTTCACGGGAGCCTTCGGTCTCAAGCCCTCCTACGGACGGGTGCCGCGGGGACCGATCGAGCACTGGGACTACGACGACACCTCCTGCTACGGGCCGCTCACCAAGACCGTGGCCGACGCGGCGCTCTTCCTCGATCAGGTCGCCGGCCCCTCGCCCTACGATCCGAACACGCTGCCGGCGCCCGGCCTCTCCTACGTCGACGCCCTGCAGGAGGCGCTTCCCTCCGCGCTGCGGATCGGCTTCTCGTCGGATCTCGGCTACGCGGTGGTGCAGTCTGACATCGCCGCGGCCGTGGAAGAAGCGGTGGGTGTCTTCGGGAAGCTCGGCCACCGGGTGAGCCCGATCCAGGCTGGCCCGCCCTGGATGGGTCGCGACTGGGGCCTGCTCGGCCTCTTCGTGCTGGCCGCCCGCCTTCACGAGTTTCTTCCCGAGCGCGAATCCGAGATCGGCCGGTCCTTGCTCGCCGGGGTCAAGACCGGCTGGCAGATGACCCCCGAGCTCTGGCGAAGCATCGGGGACCAGCGGGTGGAGCTGAACCGCTGGTGCGCCGAGGCCTTCGAGCAGTTCGACCTGCTGGTGACACCCACCGTTCCCCACGATCCGCCGCCGGCCAAGGGCCCCTTTCCCAGCGAGGTCGACGGCCGGCCCCAGCCGCTGGCGGGCGTCGCCGCGTTCACCATTCCGTTCAATCTCTCCTGGCATCCGGCGGCGACGCTCCGCGTGGGGCGGTCGCAGGCGGGGCTCCCGATCGGAATGCAGATCGTCGGCCCGCGCCACCGCGAGGAGCTGGTGCTGCAGGCCGCGCTGGCCTTCGAGCGAGAGCGCCCCTGGCATCCCGACTGGCCCACCCGCTGGGCCGAGTGACTTCCCGGCAGCCCGGGTGCGCTTCGCGCTTCGGGAGCAGCGAAGCCGCGAGAGGGCTCGTTCATCCCCGGAATCAGCGGTGACGCTCCAGGAAATCGCGGATCAGCCACTGGGCGATGCTGACGTTGCCCGGAAAGATCATCGGCATGTCGTCTGCCGGGTACCACCCGGCGGATTCGAGCTCGACGCCGTCCAGCTGGATCTCACCGCTCGCGTAGCGAGCCCGGAAGCCCAGCATGAGTGAATGTGGAAACGGCCATGGCTGACTGCCGAAGTACTCGATGTCGGTCACCTCGATGCGCGTCTCCTCGTGCACCTCGCGCGCCACCGCGTCCTCGGCGCTCTCTCCCGGCTCCACGAAACCCGCGAGCACGCTGTGGATCCCCGGCGGAAAATGGGGGGATCGCCCGAGCAGGATCGCGCCGTCCCGCTCCACGGCGACGATCATCGACGGCGCGATGCGCGGGAAGTGGTGCAGACCGCACCGGGGACAGACGCGCGACCGCTCGGCCTTCGCAAGCTCGGTGGGCGTTGCGCAGGCGCCGCAGTAGCGATGGTTGCGGTCCCACTCCACGATCTGGATGGCGCGACCGGCCAGCTCGTGGAGATCCCACCTCAAACGCCCCAACAGGGCCCGAAGGTCGCGGAAGACCATGCCCTCGGGCGTCCTGGTCTCCGGCGACAGCTCCGCCGCGTAGCAGCGAACGTCGCTGAGGAGACCCAGATAGTGGGTCTGAGACGACGGGAGTCCCAGTCGATCCAGTCCCTCGGCGGGCGGAAGGGACGAGTCGGCGGCGACGAGCAGCTCCCGGTTCCTGAAGGCGAACCACAGGGAGGGCCCGGATTTCTCCGCGGGCTCGCTGAGGCTCGACCTGAAAACTCGCCGATCGCCTTCACCCATCGCGCCAACGTAGCCCAGGCGGCCCTGCCTCAGTCTTCGGAGGGATCCCGTCCACGCTGGCGTTTCTTGTCGCTCTGCTGTCGCTTCTCGGCGAGGCGCCGCTCGCGGCCTCCCCGCGTCGGTCGGGTGGGCTTTCGGGGCCGCGGCCGGGCCAGAGCGCGCTGGATCAGCTCCTCCATCCGATCCAGGGCGGACTCCAGGTTTCGAGCCTGCAGGCGGCTCTCGCTGCTCACCACCTGCAGCCTCCCCTCTGCGTCGAGGCGGCTGGCGAGCTTCTCGCGGATTTGTGCCACGGCGTCGCTACCCAGATGCTCGGCGGCTCCGTCGAGGTCGAGGCGCAGGTCGACCTTCGTCGCCACCTTGTTCACGTTCTGCCCGCCCGGGCCGCCGGCCCGGCTGAAGCGGACCGCGAGCAGGCGCGCGGGAAGCGCCTGCTTCCCGGAGATCTCGAGGTCTCGAAGGCCGGCCATGGAAGAGATATCGGCCGCCGCAGCAGCGGCCTGGTGGGGAATCGCTGAGTTGTGGCCCGGTCAGCAGGCCTGGCTCACCACGCTCAGCTGGGCTCTCCCGCGCCGGCGCGGCGCGGGGGCCTGGCGGGGCTGCACGGAGAATCCTCCCGCCGTTTGAATCACCAGCTCCAGCCGGGAGAAATTCACCTGGCAATCCTCGATCCAGGTCTCCTTCTGGGCCAGGGCGAATCCGGTCAGCAGGGCGGAGCGGCTCTCGAAGTGGACGCGGATCTCGCGGTGATTCGGGGCGCTGTTCTGGGTCAGCCTCTGAGCGGTGTCGAGCGGTGCGGGCATCGGGGGTCCCTTCCGTCAGTGTCCCGGGGCGCAAAGCCTTACTATGGTGGATACCGTGTTTTTGCCGGGCGCGTCTGAAGGAGCGGTGAACGAAGCGCGCCGGGCTCTTTGCTGGCGGTGATCCGAAATGCCGGCTCTGCGCTCGCACCAGGATCCGTGACTCGGGGGATTCGAAGATGAAGCTCGTCACCTTCACGCATTCCGGCACGCAGCGTATCGGGGTCGTCACGGCCGAGGAAGTGGTGGATCTCGCTTCGGCTGCGCCGGACCTGCCGCGGGAGATGCGCGCCTTTCTCGGGGCCGGTCGCCCGGCGCTCGAGGCCGCTGCCGCGGCGGAGGCTACCGGCCGCCATCTGCTCGCGCTTTCCGAGGTCCGCCTGGAGCCTCCGGTGCGCCCCTCCAAGTGCCTGGCGGTGGGTCTCAACTACGCCGAGCACATCGCGGAGACGGGCCGGCAACAGCCCGACTTTCCAACGTTTTTCAACAAGCAGGTGTCCTGCATCAACGGGCCGGGCGATCCCATCCACCTGCCCCGGGTCTCCTCCGTCCTCGACTACGAGGGCGAGCTCGCCTTCGTGATCGGGAAGCGCTGCCGGCACGTTCCCAAGCAGCGGGCGGCCGAGGTGATCGGCGGATTCGCGGTGATGAACGACGTCAGCGTGCGGGACTGGCAGGTCAAGGCGCCCACCATGACGCTCGGCAAGTCCTTCGATACGCACGGCCCCCTGGGGCCGTGGATCGTCACGCCGGACGAGGTCGGAGATCCCCATGATCTGGACATCGAGACCCGGGTGAACGGTGAGATCCGCCAGAGCTCCAACACCCGGCACCTGATCTTCGACTGCTACGACCTGATCGAGACGCTCTCCACGGTGATGACCCTCGAGCCGGGAGACGTGATCTCGACGGGAACTCCCTCCGGGGTGGGCATCGCCTGCAAGCCGCCTCGGATGCTGGTCGAAGGAGACGTCGTGGCGATCGAGATCCAGCGGGTGGGCCGGATCGAGAACCGGGTGATCGCGGAGCCGCCGGAAACGGCGGTCTTCTGAAGCCCTGAGACCCTCCATCCTGCTGGGCCATCTGCCGCCACAAGCTGGTGGGTGATGCGGGCCGGCGCTCAGTCGAAGCGAACCTGGGAAACGAGACCGAGTAGCTCCTTCAGCTCGACCTGGTCTCGTGCGGTGGCAACGAATCCAAGCACGTACGTTCCCTCACGGGCGAACAGGTACGATTGCGAGATGCCAGACGGCGGTGCGACTTCGAAGTCCATTCGGTGGAAGGGTCTCCCCCCCAGCTCGGTGGCGGAGACCTCTCCCAGGGGTTCGTAGGGGATGGAGCCTCTGGCGAGATTGGCCGCCAGGTGGAACAGATAGTCCGCTCCGGTCTTCACGCCCGGAGCGTGCGCGACGTTCTCGGCAAGAACGACGATCGTAGGGTTGAACGCCACAGGCGCACCGACCGGATGCTCGGTGAGCGTGAGCAACTGGAAGGTCTTTGGAGCCGACGCTTCGATGCTGGCTCGAAGCTGCGGGTCATCGCTCGCCAGAGCCTGTTTCCCGATTTCGCGTATATGCTCTTCGGCTTCGGGAGTGGCCACCGACCAGCCCGACGGGAGCGGTAGTGTGAACCCGAAGTAGGTGTTCTCGTAGGTGGTTTCGGTGAGCGTCGCATCTGCGGGACTCGGCTCGTCGGAAGCACTGCACGCGGTGACCATGGGCGCAACGCAAACGAGAAGCGCGATGCCAGAGGCGGCTCGTCGTACCGGGCGCGAGAAGGGTATGGAAGCCAAGCGAGAATTCCCCATTGGTTTCTCCTGGGCAGTCGCTACGGAAAGCGTGTCCGCTTCGGCAAAGCAGATCGCGGTACGTCGACCGGAGCCGACACGGCAGCAGAGGTAGAGCCCATCAAACCGAACTTGGCGAGTGGCTGCCAACCCCGCCGACCTGCCCAGCAGCAGCCCATCAGACGAGCTTCAGCTGGTGGGGCACGCCTACGGCTTCGTCGAAGCTCTGCCCCGTCTCCGAGAGGATGCCGTCCGCGACGGGCCGCAGCACCCGCTCCACGTAGTGGCTTCGGTCGATCCCGCCGGGCAGCGGGCTTCCCGGGAAGACCGGCTCCGGTCCGTTCCGGGTGATCACGTAGCGGATCACGGGGCCCACGGCCCGGCCGGCCTTGCGCGCGGCGCGGATGTGGGGCGGCGTCGTGGCGGTGTAGCGGTCGAGGGATCCCTTGCGGATCCGCTTCACGTAGACCAGCTCCTCGTCCAGCTCGCCGGCGCGCATCCGCTCCACCAGCTGCCTCACGAAGGGCATCACCTCGCGGTCCGTGAAGAGTCGCTCGAGCATTCCCTCCTGCAGGCGGTGGGCGATCCGGGGCCAGTCGCGCCGGACCGACTCCAGGCCCACGATCACCAGGCCGCCATCTACCCAGCCGGCGTAGCGCTTCTTGCTGCCGCTCCCTCCCCGGCGCACGCGGGGCAGCAGGAGCCGTTCGAAGATCTTCTCCAGCTCCAGCTCGAGGCGGGGCTCGACGCGGTACTGGCGACGGATTCGCTCGGCGATGCAGCTCTGCACCCGATCTCGCAGCCCTTCGGCCTCCGCCTGCTCATCCCCGTGCAGCTGCACGAAGACCGAGTCGGTGTCGCCGTACAGCACCTGCACGCCCTCTGCCTCGAAGGCCTCGCGGGTCCAGTGCAGGGTCTGTTGGCCGAAGCTGGTGATGGCGTTCGCAATCTCCGGGTTGAAGAAGCGGCACGAGGCTGCGCCCAGCACCCCGAAGAGCGCGTTCATCATGATCTTGATGGCCTGGTCGGCCTTCTGATTCCGGTCCTGCTTGGCGCGATCCCTGCGCTCGGTGAACTCGTGGATCACGTCCGGAAGGATCGCCTCGGAGCGGGAGAAGCGCGCACCGTTGGGCGCCTCGATGGCTTGCTCGCCCGCGCGGGCGTTGGCCAGCGGATCGAGGTTGAAGGTGCGGATCAGGCTCGGGTAGAGGCTCTTGAAGTCGAAGACGGCGACGTTCGCGTAGAGGCCGGGCCTGGGCTCGAGCAGGGCGCCGCCTCGCACCAGCTCGGTCTTGCGCTCCGCATCGACGCTGGGCGCCACGACGCCGCGCCGTGCGAGCTCCGGGATGTAGATCAGATCGAACGAGGCGATGCTGGCGCCGACCCGGTCGAGCTGCATGCCCGAGAGCAGACTGCGCTCGACGCTGAGCTCCAGGAGCCCTTCCTGCTCGAGGATCTCGAGGACCAGGCGCGCATCCTCGAGGTTGTACTCCGCCAGCGCCTCGGGATCCTCCCGGTACATTCGCTCGATCTCCGCGGCCGCGTTCGGAAGCTCCGAATCGATGCGCTTGCCTCGCCCCAGCAGCGACCTCGCGGCGGTCTCCAGCCGGTAGTCCGGGAGGCGGATGGCGTCGCGCACCAGGGGGATGCCGTCGAGGACCACGCGCCCGGGAATCTCCGCACGGCTCTGGCGTGTGAAGCTCGTGTCCCGCTGAAAGCGGATCTCTCCCTCGACCCGGCCCAGACGGGAAGCCAGGTGCAGGGTCTGGCAGCGGTTCGCGAGCACCCGCAGGTCGAAGTCGATCACGTTCCAGCCCACCAGGATGTCGGGGTCGAGCTCGCGGATGCGCGCCATCAGACCCGCCAGGAACAGCCGCTCGTCGGCGTGGTCCCGCGCACCTTCCACCGGCCGAGTCGAGACCACGTGGACCTCTTCGATGCCGCAGCCCACCAGGGCTGCCGAGAAGATCCGGCTCGCGTCGGGAGAGGTCTCGAGATCGACGGAGAGGGTGCGGAGGGCCGGGCGGCTCTTCGAGGGGTGGACCTCGGGGTTGCGAAAGCGCAGCAGGCCCTCTTCGAGGACCTCGTGGGGACCGTCGATGGCGATGGCTCCGCGAACTCCCCGGTCGATCAGGTACCGGTACGCGAAGCGAATGTCGCCTTCCAGGACCTCGCAGCCGCGCTCCAGCAGCCGGCCCCGGATGTGGGGGACGGCCGCGGGAACGCGTGCAGTGACCCGCACCACCTCGCGGCCCCGCAGATCCCGGAGCTCGGTCGGCTCGACGCGGACGTCGCGCTCGGCGGCGAGGGCGGCCTCCTGCTGCTTCGGAACGAAGAAGTAGGGACGGCAGCGATCGTCCTCTACCAGGAAGGCCGGGCCACTCTCCAAGCGCCCGAACAGCTGCACGACGGGGCGCTCTTCCCGGACGCGGTAGGTCGGCTGGAGGACGAACCCGGAATGCATGGGCTTCCCTGGAGGCGTAGTGGGAAGTCTACCTGCATTCCGCTGCCTCAGTGCTACGGCAGGCCCTCCGCTTGAGCCTCCAGGGGCCGTGCGTGCATCTTCGGCCCGTTTGGATACTATACAGATGAGTCAAGATTTCCCGCCATCCCCGTGGCCCTCTCCGGGGAAAGACCCGACACTTGGGTCGAGTGGAAGCCAGCGGCTCGCGGGGAAGCGGATCGCCCGGAACCAGTGGAGTGACATCGAGTGAGTTCCGCCCCCCAACTGGACACGAGTGGGCGCCCGCTGCGCGATCTGCGCATTTCCGTGACGGATCGCTGCAACTTCCGCTGCACCTACTGCATGCCCGGAGACGCTCCCGGTCAGAAGTACCAGTTTCTCCCGCGACGCGAGATCCTGAGCTTCGAGGAGATCGAGCGGCTGGTGCGCCTGTTCGTCTCCCTCGGTGCGACCAAGCTCAGGGTGACGGGCGGCGAGCCGCTGATCCGTCACGAGCTTCCCAGGTTGATCGAGCGGCTCGCGGCGATCGACGAAGTGGAGGACCTCGCCCTCACTACCAACGGTTACTACCTCGCCGAGCTGGCGCAGCCGCTCAAGGACGCGGGCCTCCAGCGCGTCACGGTGAGCCTCGACAGCCACGACGACGAGGTCTTCAAGCGCATGACGGGCCGGAGCTTCGGGCCCGATCGCGTGCTGGCCGGGATCGACGCCGCGCAGCGGGTCGGGCTCACGCCCGTCAAGATCAACTGCGTGGTCCAGCGCGGCGTGAACGACCACACCTTCGTGGATCTGGCGCGGCGCTTCCGTGGCTCCGGCCACATCGTGCGCTTCATCGAGTTCATGGACGTGGGCACGCGCAACGCCTGGGATCTCGAGCAGGTGGTGACGGCGGCGGAGATCGTCGACCGGATCCACGCCGAGTTCCCGCTCGTTCCCGCCGATCGCAACTACCGCGGGGAGGTGGCGAACCGCCATCTGTACCAGGACGGGGCTGGAGAGATCGGCGTGATCGCGTCGGTCACCGGGCCGTTTTGCGACGACTGCAGCCGCGCGCGCATCTCCGCTGCGGGCTCGCTGGTCACCTGCCTGTTCGCCGCCGGCGGCCGCGACCTGAAGACGCCGCTTCGCCAGGGCGCTTCCGACGAAGAGCTTCTGGAGATCATCCGCGGGGTCTGGGCCCGCCGCAGCGATCGCTACTCCGCGGAACGGACCGCGAACATGCGGAAGGCCCGCGCCGGAGATCGCGCGCGGATCGAGATGTACGAGATCGGCGGGTAGCTCCGAACTCCGGCTCTCCGAGGCTCACGACGAGCGCATCGTGGCGGCGGAGACGCCCCGGGTCGATTCGACCAGGCGGACAGTGGCGCGGGTCACCGGAACCAGGCTCGCCTCGTGGATCTTGTCCATCCGGTCGATCTCGTCGAACAGGTAGAAGGGCGCCGTCAGGTAGTTGACCAGCGGAACGCCGCGCGGGTAGAAGGGTCCCCCGTCGGTGGTCGGCTGCTCGCCGAAGACATCGGGTGCGAGGATCAGCGAGCGGTCGAGCTTCTCCGCCTGCAGCGCTTCGGCGACGCTGGACTCGAGGGCGGGGTTGCGGCTGGTGAAGAACCAGCGCGTCTCCGGCTCTCCGCTCGGGACCAGCTCGCCTTCTCGCTCGACGAACTCGCGGGCCGCGTGCTCCAGATGGATCGAGAGCACGATGCGTTCGAGATCCTCCGCGTGGGTCTCGATGAAGGCGTGGCACCCCGCGGCCCCGACCATGTGGCCGGCGTTCAGCAGGAAGACCAGTCGGTGCGGGCGCTCCGACGCCGGCACCCTCGACCAGTAGGCGGCCTGCGCGAAGACCAGCGCCATCCCCGAGGCGTCCTCCACCGCCGAGGACCAGGGGCCGTCGTGGTGCGATCCGATCACCACCCACTCGGGGTCGGCTCCCGGGAGTTCGCCGACCGCGTTGTAGCCGGTGATCTCGCGGCGAACCGAGTCGACCCGCAGCCTCACCCGGACGGACCCCCTGTCCAGCATGGACCGGAGCCGCGCGCCGTCGCTGCCGCGGATCCACAGGCCCGGGATCGGTCGGGCCACACCGTCGTAGGGGACGTAGTACTGGCAGGAGTCGCCGGGATAGTCGGTGAGGGCGCCGATGTACGCGGCGGCACCGGCCTCGATGGCCGGCTCCATCACCCACTGGAAGCGCGCACCGAATGGCAGCACCTGGAGCGCGCCCTCGAAGCTGCCCCTTGCGTCGAAGAGACGGCCGCCCGGGCTCACGCCCATCTCGAGATCGTCGAGAACCTCCTCGACGCCACCGCCGCCGGTGACGGGCGAGGCGGGGGGGATACGCAGGAGAGTCGAGTCGTGCAGCGATGCCTTGCCCTCCACCGCCTTCGGTGATTCCGCGTCGTAGGGCAGCAGCTCGAGCTCGATCTCCTCGGTGGGCGCCGAGTGGGGCAGCGGAAAGCAGGGGAGTTCGATCTCCCCGTCGACGCCGCTGGCGTGCAGGGACCAGGAGCGCGGCTCCCAGTAGGGCAGCGTCACCGGCTCCAGGCGCACGTCCTCGAGCCCGAGCTCGCGAAAGCGCTCGGCGCAATGCTCCTCCGCCCAGCGGTCGGCGGGATATCCCGGCCTGCGGACGCCCTGGGCGTAGATCCGTTCGATCCATCCCAGGATCTCTGCCGTCTCGGGTACCAGCTCGTCGCGCATCGGCCTCCTCCTCGACGGCGATCTTAGCTGCGCGCCCGCCCCTCGGCTCCCGGCGGTGGGATTGGGTAAGGTGGGAAAGACAGGTCCGCCCGAGGAGAAGGAGACTCATGAGCACTGCCCCCCTCAAGCTCGTCGGCGCCCACGGATCGCCCTACAGCCGCAAGATGCGCGCCGTGCTGCGCTACCGAAGGATTCCCTTTCTCTGGATCCGGCGCGGCTCAGCCGAGGACGTGGGGATTCCCGAGGTGCCGGTGGCCCTGGTTCCCGTTCTGGTCTTTCCCGGAACGGGCGGCTCTGCCGATCAGGCGATGATCGACTCGACGCCGCAGATCAAGCGCCTCGAGCAGCTCTACGCCGAGCGCCGCGTGGTCCACCCGGATCCGGTGGTCGCCTTTCTCGACGCACTGATCGAGGACTACGCCGACGAGTGGCTCACCAAGGCGATGTTCCACTACCGCTGGGCCTACCCCCCGGACGTGCGCAAGGCGTCCCTGATCCTGCCCATCGAGCGCGACGTGACCGCCGACGAAGAGGAGCTGGCGCTCCTCGCCGGGGCATTCGGCGAGCGGCAGGTGGGGCGCCTGGCGGTGGTCGGCTCCAACCCGACCACCGGGCCGATCATCGAGCAGAGCTACCGCCGCCTGCTGGCGCTGCTGGACGCCCATCTCCAGATGAAGCCTTTCCTGATGGGTGCTCGCCCGGGCGCTTCAGACTTCGGGCTCTTCGGCCAGCTGAGCCAGCTCGCTCTCTTCGATCCGACCTCCACCGCGGTCGCAGTGGACGAGTCACCTCGGGTGATCGCGTGGCTCCATCACGTGGAGGATCTCGGCAGCCTGGACGTCTCGGAGGCCGACTGGACGCCGCGCGAAGAGCTGGGCGAGACCCTTCGCGCCCTGCTCTCCGAGGTGGGACGCGTCTACGTCCCCTTCTTGCTCGCCAACGCCGCAGCGCTCGAGCGCGGCGAGAAGCAGGTGGAGTGTGAGATCGAGGGCAGCCCCTGGGTGCAGCGCAGCTTTCCCTACCAAGCCAAGTGTCTCGGCTGGCTGCGGGAGGGCCGCACGGCGCTGGCTCCCGACGACCGGGCCGCCGTAGACGGGATCCTCGTGGGAACCGGCTGCGAGGCGCTCTTCGACTGATGGCCTCGGCGGGCCCGTGACCCGGCGCCGCGGGCTGGCTCCCGCCGCTCGCTGCTCCCGTTACCAGCGGAGGAACCATGACGGATCGGATCGACGGACTGCTCGGCCGCATGAGCCTCGAGGAGAAGGTCTCGATGCTCGCCGGCGCGGACCTCTGGCACGGCACCGCCGTCCCTCGCCTCGGCATCCCGACCTTCAAGATGACCGACGGTCCCTGTGGCGCCCGAGGCGGCCGGTACACGGGCGAGGTCACTTCCGCGTGCTTCCCCTGTGGCACCGCACTCGCCGCCACCTGGAATCCGCAGCTGGTCGAGCAAGTGGGAGCGGCCCTGGCGGAGGAGGTGCGCAGCAAGGGCGCCCACATGCTGCTGGCGCCGACGGTGAACATCCACCGCTCTCCGCTGGCCGGGCGCAACTTCGAGTGCTACTCGGAGGATCCCCACCTCACCGCGCGCATCGCGATCGGCTACATCCGCGGCCTGCAGAGCCGGAACGTCGGCGCCTGCATCAAGCACTTCGTCTGCAACGACTCCGAGTTCGAGCGCAACTCGATCAGCTCGCAGGTCGGGGAGCGCGCGCTGCGCGAGATCTACCTGGCGCCCTTCGAGGCGGCCGTGAAGGAGGCGAAGCCCTGGTCGGTGATGGCCGCCTACAACCGGGTGAACGGCACCTACGCCTCGGAACACCCCCGGCTTCTCAGCGAGGATCCTCCGCGGGGAGTGGGGCTTCGAGGGCTTCGTGGTCTCGGACTGGTGGGGCACCCGCAGCACCGCCGAGGCGGTGGAGGCGGGGCTCGATCTCGAGATGCCCGGGCCGCCGCGTCACCGCGGAGAGAAGCTGCTCGACGCGGCGAAGGCGGGAGCCGTCACCGAGGGCAGCATCGACGCAGCGGTGCGTCGCCTGCTGGAGCTGACGGAGCGTGCGGGCGTCTTCGAGAACCCCGAGGAGCCTGCGGAGGAGTCCGTCGACCGGCCCGAGCACCGGCGGCTGGCCCGGGAGGCCGCGTCCCAGGCCATCGTTCTGCTCAAGAATGAGTCGGACGTCCTGCCGCTCGATCGCCAGCGGATGCGGACGCTGGCCGTGATCGGCCCCAGCGCCGACGCCGCCAACGTGCTGGGCGGGGGAAGCGCCGGGGTGACCCCGCACTACACGGTGTCTCCCCTCGAGGGGATCCGGGCCGCCTGCGGGACCGAGGTCGCGGTGCGCTACGAGCGGGGCTGCACCAACCACCGGTCACTGCCGGTCGTCGGCGCCAAGCTGGTCCCTTCCGGCTTCGAGGTGGAGTACTTCGACAATGCGGACTTCTCCGGTGAGCCGGCTCTCACAGGCCGGGCGAAGCACATCGACTTCGTCTGGGAGGGCCGGATCGAGGCGGACCTGGAGCCCGAGGTCGTCGCGGTGCGCTTCACCGGGAGATTCGCTCCCCTGGAGAACGGCGCCTACACCCTCGGCCTCACCAGCGCCGGGCGGAGCCGCCTCTTCGTCGACGGGGTCGAGGTGATCGACAACTGGACGGCACAGACCCGCGGCGACTCCTACTTCGGCGCTGGAACCGTCGAGGTCAAGGCTCAGCTGGAGATGCGCGGCGGCGAGGAGCGCGAGATCCAGGTCGAGTTCACTCGCAGCAATCCCGCCATCGCCGGGGTCAAGGTGGGGGCGTTGCTCCCGGTTCCCGACGACCTGATGGACCGGGCCGCCACGGCGGCGGCTGAGGCCGACGCTGCGGTCGTGGTCGTCGGTCTCGACAACGAGTGGGAGACCGAGGGAAGAGACCGGGTGGACATGGAGCTTCCGGGTCGTCAGGCCGAGCTGATCGAGAGGGTGGCCGCGGCGAACCCGAGCACGGTGGTGGTGGTGAATGCCGGCTCGCCCATCAGCATGGACTGGGTCGACCGGGTTCCCGCGTTGCTCGACATCTGGCTGACCGGTCAGGAGATGGGCAATGCGCTCGCCGACGTGATCTTCGGCGACGCGAATCCCTCGGGCAGGCTGCCGACGACCTTCCCGAAGCGGATCGAGGACAACCCCGCCTACCTGAACTACCCCGGCGAGAACGGCGAGGTCCTCTACGGAGAGGGCATCTTCGTCGGATACCGCTACTACGATCGCAAGCGGATCGAGCCGCGCTTCGCCTTCGGTCACGGTCTCTCCTACACGCGCTTCCGCTACGGCGAGCTACGCTCGACCGGGAGCGAATGACAGCGGACGGCGAGCTGGCGGTGTCCGTCGATGTCACCAACAGCGGGAGCGCGCGCCGGCAGCGAGGTGGTGCAGCTCTACCTGGCCGATCTGGAGTGCAGCCTGGCGCGTCCGGATCAAGAGCTCAAGGCGTTCGAGAAGGTCGCCCTCGATCCGGGGGAGACGAAGACGGTCCGGTTCGGTCTCACCCGCCGCGACTTCTCCTTCTACGATCCGGCCCGGGAGGACTGGGTGGCCGAGCCGGGCGAGTTCGAGGTCCGCGTCGGGAGCTCCTCGCGAGACATCCGCGCGCGGGCCCGCTTCCTGCTGTAGGGGAGTTGGAAACCATCATTTCGGAGGACATGCGATGAAGCTCACGAACGTGAAGACCTATGTCGTCAAGACCGATCCGCCCAACTGGGGCGGGAATCTCTGGTTCTTCGTCAAGCTGGAGACCGACGAAGGGAATCGAGGGGTGGGGTGAGACCGCCGTTCTCGGCTGCCTCGCCGGGCTCGAAGACAGCTACGAGTCGATGGTGCGGGAGATCTTCGATCGCTACCTGAAGGACAAGGACCCCATCGATCGGGAGCCCCTCTACCACATCCTGTACTCGAGCCTGACGGCCCAGCACCCGGACTACGTCGCACTGGGCTTGATCAGCGGTTTCGACATCGCGCTGTGGGACATCTGCGGGAAGCACTACGACACCCCGGTCTACAACCTGCTGGGGGGAAAGTGCAGGGACCGGGTCCGGACCTACTCGTACATCTACAATCTGGATGCGCGAGAGAACCTGGTCACCGCCGTCGCCGACTGGTGGAGCAACCCGACCCGGCTGGCCGAGAGCGCGGCCCGGATCGCCGACGAGGGCTTCACCGGCCTCAAGTTCGACCCGCTGATGCAGGCCATTCCCTGGAGACTGCCCGCCGCGCCCTGGGAGATCAGCCTCTCGGAGTACGACCACGCGGAGAAGGCCGTCGCGGCGGTTCGCGAGGCGGTGGGCAACCGGGCCGACATCCTGATCGGCACGCACGGCCAGATCACGCCGTCGTGCGCTCGCCGCCTGGCCCGGCGGATCGAGCAGTACGATCCGCTCTGGCTCGAGGAGCCGTGCCCGCCGGAGAACTACCGGGAGATGGGCAGGATCGCCCACAGCACGACGATCCCGATTGCCACCGGGGAGCGGCTCGTCACCCCGTTCGAGTTCCAGAACCTGTTCGCCGAGGGCGCCTGTGCCTTTGCCCAGCCCGACCTGGGAAGCTGCGGCGGCATCACGGCGTGCAAGAAGATCGCCTCTCTGGCGGAGGCGAGCTACGTGCTGATGGCGCCCCATGTCTGGGGCGGTCCGATCATCACCGCCGCGGCCGTTCAGATCGACGCCAACATTCCCAACTTCCTGATCCAGGAGAGCATCTACAAGAGCCGTGACTTCTTCGACGAGCTCGTCGTGGAGCCGTTCGAGTGGGACCAGGGAGATCTGATTCCGTCGGACCGGCCGGGCATCGGGATCGAGCTCGACGAGGAGAAGCTCGAGGCGCATCGGGGCAAGCTGGCGGACTTCATGAAACGCTGAGCCACGGGTCGTCAGCCCCTTCGGCGCGGTTCCAAGCGATATTCGAGTCGAGAGAGCACCGTAGGTTCGGAGTCTTGATTCGCCGAAGGGCCAGAGGCGGTAGTGCAGGAGGCGAAGCCAGCCCGAAGAGAGGATCGAGGGGGAGTTGGCCGAGGTCCAACTCCGAGAGCCGCGAACGGCCGAAGCGGCTCGCTCAATCCCTTTCAGCACTCCTCGAAGATCGCTGGGCTGGGATCATCTCCCTCGTCGACGTCCGGCCGTCCGATGCAGCCACGACAGCGGTAGGAACAGCAGCGCCAGCTCCGCACCCACGCCACACGCCCTTCTGGGTGGCTCTCTGTTGTCGTAGGAGTTCACGCAGTGCGGATCGGCTTCGGTGATCCGCGGGTCCCCGAGCCCGAAGACGGAGAGGCCGCCGTCGAAATCGATCAAACCGTCGCCGTCGTTGTCCCAGCCGTCCTGGCAGGCGGCGTCCTCGCGATCGGAATCGGCGGAGCGACAGCCGGGGTCCTCGGGGAAGTCGACGTACCCGTCACCGTCGTTGTCTCTCTCGTCGGCGCACTCGGCGGCGGAATACTGGAAGCTGTCGCGAAGTACCCATTGGTCGTCGAAGACCTCTACGGACACGTCGAGACCATCGATGCTGATGAGAGCGTAGTGATAGAAGTCTCCACCGTATCCGCTGTAGATGGGAGCGCCGCACGTTCCGGAAATCACCTGATGGACGCCGTCTACCTGCGTGTGATCGTAGAGATGTTCGTGCCCGGCGAAGTAGATCCCCACCTCGTAGTCGGCGAGCAGCTGCCAGAAAGCGTCCCTCTGTGCTGGATAGGCGTCGAGGGAAGACCCGAGATGTGGACCGACGGGATAGGCCGGCTCGTGCCCGAAGACGAAGATGTGATCCGCAGAAGTGCCGGCAAGATCGTTCGCCAGCCAGTCGTAGTTGACGGTATGGGCATTGCCTGCCCGGTCCGTGTTGAGCATGATGAAATGCGCGTTCAGATAGTCGAACGAATAGGTCATGTGGGTCTCGCCAGCTGGCCCGTTCGTGGGCAGCTCGGCGAAGACGGATTGCCACACCCCCTCGGATCCAGAGTCGCGGATCTCGTGATTTCCCGGGCCGGCGTAGATCTTCGCCCCGTACATGTCTCCCAGGTAGATCGGAGCCATGACGTCGCGCCAGTGGTTCAGCTGTGAGGTCAGCGTCCCGGCGTCGCTGCTGCCATTCACCAGGTCACCGGGAAAGACGACGAAGCGTGCGTCTTCCTGTACGACGAGATCCACGATGCCGGAGAGCACGGCATCGTTGACGCCGTTGTTGCTGCCCCGGCTGTCGGCCATCGCGATGAAGCTGAACGGTTCGGCGGATCCGCTCGCGGCCGCGAAGAGGACCGAGGCGAGTAGTGTGGCGATCTGAACCAGACGAATCCTCAACTTGCGCACCTCTTCTCCCACTCAGCAAGGGCCCGCCCGTCTCGCGGGTCCGAGGGTCTCCTGAATTCTCGCGTATCCGACCGGCCCTGCCAACGAGACGGCCGCCGGGCCTGTGGAGTGCTTCAGGTGGTAGCGGCGGGGGGTCGAGTCTTCGGCGGTGGGCGCTTCGAGCGGGGAGACTGGCGTACCCACAGGCCCAGCAGGGTGTCGAGGACCTCCTCCGCTGCGTCGAGGTTGCCCATGTGGCCCTCCCGCGGGCGGACCCTGAGCTCGGCGTCGGGGATCAGAGCGGCCAGGTGCTCGGCGTGCTCGAGAGGGACGAAGTTGTCGGCATCCCCGTGCCAGAGGCGGATGGGCACGCGGATCTCGCGCAGCGAGAAGCCCCAGGGTCTGGTGAAGAGCACCGCGTCGTACACCGGCGCGCGAAGCTGCCGACGGCTGGCCCGAAGCATGTCGTCGAGGAACATCTGCTTCATCTCGGGGCGCCGCATGACGTCCTGATCGCCCTCGACCATGCTGGAGACGAACAGGTCGAACACCGGTGAGGCGAGCGGTCGCAGCGAGTAGACGGTCGCCCACAGCGCGCGTGCGAATGGCTCCCGAAGGGTGTGGAGGAAGAAGCGGCCGCGGACCGCGAGGCCCAGGGCTCCTCCCGCGGGTGCATCGTCGCCGCGCGCCGGCGCAACGCTCCCCAAGAGAGCCCCGCCGACCACGCGTTCGGCGAGCTGGTGGGCACAGGCGAGCACGTAGGCTCCGCCGCCGGAAAGGCCCACGAGGCCGAAGCGGTCCAGGCCGAACCGGTCCGCGATCTCCTCCACGTCTTCGGCCCATCCCAGCAGCGACTCGTACAGGTGCGGCGTCGATGCGCCCAGGCCGGGGCGCTCGACGGCGATCAAACGCACGTTGCGCTCTTCCGCGGCCGTTCGCGCCCGCGGCGGGATCTGACGGCGACCTCCAGGCGTGCCGGGAAACCAGAAGATGGGGGCGCCGTCGGGGGCGCCGTACTCCGCGAACCCGATCGAGCGGCCGTCGCGCAGCAGGACCGTCCCCTCGAGACGCGGCTCCAGGATCTCTTTCATGGCGCGACTCTGGGGCAGGTTCTCGGCGGCCGCAAGCGCGCGAGGCCAGTCAGCAAGCGGCCCTGTCGCTCTCTTGTGGCCGAACCTTCGCCAGAAGCGCTTCGAGTGTGGACGCGAGCTGGCCGGGCGCCACGGCCTTCTCGACCGCACCGAGGGCTCCCGTCTCGTCGACCAGCCGATCGAGTTCGGCGCGCTCCAACCCGGAGTAGAAGATGAACGCGGTGGGCCGTGCGCCGCGGACGAGCTCTTGGGATCGAATCACCTTCAGGAGCTCCCGACCGGAGATCCCGGGCATCTTGACGTCCAACACGACCACGTCCGGGCATTCGCGAAGTACCGCGACCGCGGTCCCCAGTGCCGTCTTCCGGGCAACGACTTCGTGGCCCTGCTTCTCGAGGATCGCGCCGGCGATCTCCAGCGCCACCGGGTCATCGTCGACGATCATCACCTTGAGCCGGGCCACGCATACCTCCAGGAGTACCCTGCTTATCGGCAAGCGGGGGCCGGCCGTGAAGTGTCATCTACCTCGCCATCCGACGAAGGCTGCTGCGAGGTACGGGCGAGCTTCGCGTGCGCTCAGCCTTGCTCGTTGGCGTAGAGCTCCAGCGCTCGTCGAACCCGCGCGAATTCGAGGCGGAACTCATCCAGCAAGTCCGATGCGCCGTCGGTGGAGCCCGCGCGTCCAATCGCTGCGAGCTCTCGGCAGAGCTCGGACAGGCGCAGTGCGCCGAGCGATGCGCTGCTCGACTTGAGGGGGTGCGCCGCGTCGGCGAGCGCACTGGCGTCCCCCTTCTCGACCGCGTCCGCGATGGCGTCCACGAGCCCGGGCGCCGAATCGAAGTAGGCCCGGATGACGCGTGTGAGCAGGCGGTCGTCCCCCTCGGTCTGAAGGGCCCGGATCTCGTCGAGCGGGCCGGGATCGAGCACGCTCGCGGCCGGCTCGGGCTCGGCGACTCGAGAGGGCTTCGACGCCTCGATCCGCTCGGGCGCGTTTCCGGGCAGCCAGCGCGCGAGTACGCCCGCGAGCTCCTTCAGCTCGAAGGGCTTCGCCAGGTAGTCGTCCATGCCCGCTTCCAGACAGCGCTCGCGATCCGTGGCGAACGCCGCCGCAGTGAGAGCGATCACGGGCACGTGAACCGGCTCGGGCCGGCTCTGCTCGAGACGTCGGATCTCGCGCGTGGTCTCCAAGCCGTCCATCACCGGCATCTGGCAATCCATCAGGATGAGGTCATGGCCGCCGAGGCCCGCCGCGTGCAGACCTTCCCGACCATCGTTTGCCACGTCGACGCGATGGCCGAGCGCCTCGAGCATCCCCACCGCGACGCTCTGGTTCACCGGATTGTCCTCGACGAGCAGGATCCGGGCTGCCGCAGACGCTCCTTCGACCTGCGCGGCTGCCGGGGCTTCGCGCTCGGGGAGCAGCGGGATGGTCGGCGGCTCCGGACTCGCTTCCGCGGCGGGCTTGGGGCTCCGCGCAGCCAGCGGGTCTCCCAGCAGGAGGGGAAGGCTGAGCCAGAAGCAAGAGCCCTCTCCCGGACGGCTCTCTAGGCCGATCTCCCCGTCCATCGTCTCCGCGAGCCCTTTCGCGATCGCCAGGCCCAGGCCGGCGCCGCCGTGCCGACGGGCGAAGGACTGATCCACCTGGGAGAAGCGCTCGAAGATGTGCTCCACGTCCTCGGGGGGGATGCCAATGCCCGTATCCGTCACCTCGAAACGGACCATCAGGATGCCGTCGGGTCCCTGGCGACTTCGAGCTTGCGCTCGGACTTCTACACCGCCTCGATCCGTGAACTTGATGGCGTTGCTGACCAGGTTGAGCAGCACCTGGTGCAGGTGATCCGGATCGCCCTTGAGCGCCTCTGGCAGCTCGGCTGCCACCGAGAACGAGAGCGTCAGGCCCTTCTCTTGCGCCGATCCCGTCACGATTCGCTCCAGCTCACCGAGCAGCTCGCGGAGGTCGAAGTCGACCTGCGCGATTTCCACGCGGCCCGCCTCGATCCGCGACAGGTCGAGGATCTCGTTGAGGAGGGTCAGCAGCGTCACGCCGGAGCTGCGGATCGTCTCGGCCAGCTCGCGCTGCCTCCGCGTCTGATTCGTCTCCAGCAGGAGCTGCGCCATGCCCAGCACCCCGTTGAGCGGCGTGCGGATCTCGTGACTCATCGCCGCGAGAAACTGGCTCTTGGCCTCGCTCGCGAGCCGCAGCTCGCGGACCGCGCGATCCTGCTGCCGGACGAAGGTCAGGGACACCGCGCTGAAGATGCTCAGCATGGCACTGAGATTGATGGCGCGGATCACGGGGTGCGACCCGGAGAAGCCGCTTGGCCCCATCCCCGCCGCTTCCCCGGCGAAGTAGGTCCACCACACCCCGAGAAAGGCGGCACCGGTCCACGCCAGGCCGCAGCGAGGTCCGACCAGCAAGAACGCCCCGGCCGGTGCCAGCAGGAGCCAGGGCAGCATGGACGAGTAGACCCCGCTTCCGGCCAGGGCAGCATTCATGACGAGAGCGGCGAGGCCGAGAAGGATGACGTTTGCGGCCAGGCTGACCGAGCCCGTTGCCCAGAGCAGCAGGGGAGTTGCGAACATCACGGCCCCGAGCAATGCCAGCGCCGCGCCCAGCTCCGGGGCGCCCGCCCGGCTCAGATAGATCGCACAAGGGGGTACCCAGAGAAGGGTGCAGCACGCGATGACCAGGAGCAGGCGAGCGCGGCGCAGTTGGCCGGCGTCGCCCGTTCGCAATCGATGGGGAAGCAGCCGATCCGCCACGTCCAGGATCCGCAGGTCGCCTGCCAGCCAACGCCGGTAGACCGCATGCGGGAAGTACGCTCCATAGAAGGCGACGGCCGCCACCAGGCCGAGTAACGCCATCGCGATCAGGCTGGGCGGCCACTCCAGGACCTCGACGCCCGTCAAGCGCTCGACCAGTATGGCTATGGCCAGGAGGATCGTCACCGCCCCCGAGGCGATCCCCCAGAGTCGGAAGCGGCTGGCGGTGAGAGGGTCGCCCAGGCCGAATCGTTGGTTGCGCCGCACCCGGCGCGCGTAGCGGAAGGACTCGTAGGTCGCCCAGGCAAAGGAGCCGACCCGGGCCAGCTCGCCGATGAACCAGGACGTCGAGCGCACATCATCGACGGACCAGCCTATCTGACGACGCGCGGCCCATGCCGCGGTGGCGATCGAACCCAGAAGCGCGAGTGCGAGGGCCCGTCGGCTATCCGGTCGGAAGGTCTGCCAGATCCCCAGGTAGAGAACCGCGGCCGACAGCGTGTAGAGAGTGCGGTAGATCGCGCCGAGGTTTCGCGCCAGCTCCGGGGAGCCGTCGATGTACCTGTCCGCTCCTTCGAAGATGGCCCCCACGACCAGTGTCAGGACCGAGAATCCGATCCAGCGCTCCGGGGCCGTCGGGGAGCGAGGGGCGGTCAGAGCCACCCGAGCACCCAAGGCAAGGGCGACCAGGAGAGCCGTCATGAACGCCGGGAAGGCGAGATCGAGCATCCTTGGAGGATTCGGCCTCGCTGGCTGCCGCCTTTAGGGTGGGGTGCGCCAGTCTCCACGGAAAGCTCTCATGAGCGAGGTGCCCTGGCTGGGGGCGGGAAAGGGATGGTGCCAAATCCCCCAGTCGCTTGTTCTTGGCGGTCTGGTCGGCCTCGCGAACCCGCCTATGTGCAGCCGGTTTCCTCCCCCGGGCGGTACTCCCGCTCCAGGTTGGCGCGGATCTCGGCCTCGTCGAACCAGATGGGCCGGGTCTGGCGCTTTGCGAAGAGGGGCGACTGGTCGTTGTAGTGCGGGGAGCTCTCGTCCTGGATCGCGGTTCCGTAGGGGCTGATCGCCCGCGAGCGGACGCCCTTCTCGTCCCAGGTGACGAATAGAACGAAGGAATCGCCGCGGCTGCCCACGACACGGCCGTCCTCCAGCTCGCCTCCGTAGACCGCGTGGAGGATGTCGGGCCCTCCGCCCAGACCGAGGTCGAGCTTCCCCCGGCGCAGCCGGTTCACCTCGCTCCACGGCACGTCGACGCGTCCGTGCGCCCTGACGAGCGCTCGGGCCACACCGGTGAAGGTCTCCAGCACGTCCGGCGGCGGCAAGCCTTGATACCGGGCCCTGTAACCAGGCTGGCTCGTCAGCGCGCCGATCGCCGCAGCGGTGTTGCCCGGGTCGGTCCGGAGGTCCCAGCTGCGCAGCACCTCCACCGCCTCTCGCACTGCCGGGTCCTCGGGCAGCGGAGAGTCCAGGATCTTCCGCACGTTCTCGGCGACCCACGACTCCCCGGAGTAGCGCATGTCCCACTTGTAGCGGTGGAAGTCCTCCTCGCTGATGGAGTCGTCCGCACCGAGGAGCTCGAGGGCTCGCAGCCCCCGGTTCGTCATCAGCGTCTCGATGCCCAGGGTGGGGGAGTAGTCCCCGGGCTTCGGGTTCTCCGGCCCGAGCGTCGTCCGGTAGGGCGTGTTGTTGCAGTTCTGCAGGAAGCCGGAGGCAGGGTTCTCGATCTGGGGCAGCCTCTCGAAGGGCAGGTACTCGGTCCAGAGCGTCTCCGACGTATTGCCGGGGAGGTCGCCCGACCAGTCGTGGCCCTCGGCCCGCAGCGGCAGCAGGGCGTTGTAGAGGTAGTAGATGTTTCCCTTCCGGTCCGCGTAGGTGAAGTTGAACATCGGCAGCGACATCATGCGCACGGCATCCAGCCACTCCTCGAAGCTCCCCGCCTTGTCCATCCGGTACCACTGCTCCATCATCCGAACCTCGCCGATGCCCGCGTAGCGGATGGCGTAGGTTCCGTGGGGGCGCCGCAGGACCGGCCCGTGCACCGACCAGGCCACCTCGCGCTCGAAGGTCCAGGAGATCGGGCCCCAGAGCTTCACCTCGATCCGTGCGGTCCGCAGCTCGAGGTCGCGCCACTCTCCGTCGAACCGGTACTGATCGGGGTTCTCGGGATTGATCTCCAGGACGTAGACGTCCACCAGGTCGGGGTGGTTGTTGGTCGAGGTCCAGGAGAGATTCCGATTGTGGCCGTTGAAGACGACCGGGCTTCCGGGAAAGAGCCCGCCGTACATGTCCCAGCCCTCTTCGCTGTGGACGTGCACCTCGTACCAGGCCACCGGTCCCTCCCACGGCTGGTGCGAGTTGGAGCAGAGGCGGGTCTTGCCGTCCGCGGAACGGCTCGGCGCGACGGCGAACGCATTCGAGCCCGTCCCCGGCTCGGGAGCCTGGTCGGCGGCGAAGAGCGGAGCCGCGCCCCGCGCCGCGACCCGGGGCTCGCGCTCCGGATCCATCAACTCCTTCAGCGTGCGGTCGACGCGGAAGAAGAGCGGCACCTTGTGCACGAATCCGGCCACGACGTCCTCGCACCCGACCGGAAGAATGTCTCCCTTGACCTCCCCGGGATGCAGTGCCGCGTAGTGATTGATGCCGTCGGCGTAGGCCCTGCAGACCGCCAGCATCTCCGGGCTGAGCTCGGTTCCGGCCTTCTCCACCACGTCCCAGACGCGAAACAGCTGGACCATGTAGTCGTTTGCGGCGGCCTTGCGCCCGTAGACGGAGGCGAGCTTTCCGCGCGCGGCGAGGAGCGAGTCCTGCAGCGTCGCGAAGTCGTCCTCGGCGTGTGCGTATGCGAGCCCGTACGCCGCGTCCGCATCGGTGACGCCGAAGACGTGCGGCACACCCCAGGTGTCTCGGAGGATCCGCACGTCGTAGGCGTGGCCCGTCGAGGAGTCAGCAGGAGGGTCGGCGCTCCGGAGGGGCGGAGAGTACGCCCAGACGGCGACGAGCGAGAGGGACAGGGCCAGGGGGAGCGGGATCCGGCGCATCGAAGACACCTCCGTCGGCAGTCGGCGCTCCCAGGGTGCCCCATGTGCGGCCGCGTCGCACACGGCTCCAACGACTCGCCATGGTATGCTCCGAGCCGTTGTGACGGAGACCCGGGCCTGGCTGGACGTACCTCCCTACGCGAGCGACGCGTCGTTCTCCGCGAAGTATCGCGCGAGCTGCTTCTGTGGGGTGGTCGTCTTCGAGGTCCGCGCCGACCCGGTCGATTCGAAGATCTGCCACTGCGTCCAGTGTCAGTCGCTGCACGGAGCGCCCTTTCAGTGGGCCGTGATCTTCCACAAGGCGGACGTGCGCTTCGTCCGCGGCGTCGAAGACCTTCACTTCTACCACGCCGAGACCGGGACACATGCCCGGAGGCTCCCCTGCAAGCTGAGCTGCGAGCGCTGCCGGTCTCCCATCGCAGACGAGGGCCGGCGCATGTTCATGGCCTTCGGCCCGCTCTTCGACTTCGGCTTTCCACCTCGTGTTCCGCCGGCCTTCGAGCCCACCTGTCACATCTTCTACGGCGCGCGAGTCATCGACGTCGACGACGGCCGGCCGAAGTACCTGGGACACAAGGAAAGCTCCGCCCTCTGGACGGAAGGCGGATAGAAGCGGGACGTGCTAGGCTGCGCGGCTCGAGTTCCTTCGCATCAGCCAGTAGACCGGGAGTCCGAGAGCGACGGTGAGCAGGCCCATTCCCGCTTCGAGCGGCTGGCGGGTCGCCATGAAGCTCGCCGCGGCCAGCGTGGTGAGGATGAAGATCCCGGGGACCCAGGGGTAGCCGGGCACCGGCAGCCGCTCCGGACCTTCGCGGCGGCGCAGCGCGATCAGGCCCGCGACCGTGGCTGCCGCCGATAGGCCCAGCGTGAATCCGATGTAGCTCAGCAGCTCCCTGAGGCCGCTGAACCACGCCACCAGCACGGCGAGCCCCACCTGCAGCGCCACGGCTGCACTCGGGACTTCGCCCGTCACCCCGAACCAGCGCGGGAAGAGGCCGTCCTCCGCCATCCGCGCATAGACGCGCGGTCCGGCCATCACCATCGACGAGATCGAGGTGAACAGCGCCAGGGCGACCAGCACCGAGACCGCCCGGCGAAGCGCGCTTCCCCCGAGCGCTTCCGCCGCGATCGCACCGATCTCGGCCTTCCCGGCGAGCAGCTCTGCGGGCGCGGAGTAGAGGAAGATCGCGTTCGAGCGCGAGGTAGATGACCGTCACCAGACCCGTGGCGAGCCAGAGCGAGCGGTGCAGATTGCGTTCAGGTGCCCGCACCTCACCGGCGATGTAGACGGCGGCGTTCCACCCGGAATAGGCGAACGAGATCCAGACCAGGGTGACGGCAAAGGCGCCGATCTCGAAGCCAGCTCCGGGAAGGGCGGTGGAGTTGGCTAGCGAAGGGCTTCGCAGCGCGCCCAGCAGAACAAAGCCGCCGATCACCGCCAGCTTCAGTCCGACGGCGGTGTTCTGCAGGACCACGCCGGTGCGGAGCGTCAGGCCGTGCATCAGCCCGGCGATCAGGATGGCCGTGGTTCCGATCCACTCGGGTCTGCCGGCCAGACCGAACGAATCCGCCAGGTAGGCCTGCAAGCCGAGCGCAGCGGCGGCAATCGGCGCGGTGAAGCCGACCAGGAGCGAGACCCAGCCGGCCAGGAAGCCGGCGAGGGGGTGCACCGTCTTAGAGAGGAAGGTGTATTCCCCACCCGATTCGGGAATCCGGCGAGCGAGCGCGCCGTAGCTCAGCGCTCCGCAAAGCGCCATCAGCCCGCCGACTCCCCAGGCGAGCAGCACGGTCTCCGGCCGCCCCAGGTCCGCGAGCGCGAAGCCCGAGGTGGTGAACACCCCCGCGCCGATCATGTTGGCGACCACCAGCGCCGCGGCACTGGTCAAGCCGAGCCGCCGTTGCATGTCTGATTCTCGCCTAACTCCAGTCGTGACGCGAGGGTCAGGGACCGATCGCGGCCGCGGTCTCGCCGCCCGGCGACTGGAGGGGCCTCTTCTTCATCGTCACGCCGATGCCCCCGAAGAGGCTCCTGTGCAGGAAGATCGTCTCCAGCTCCGGGTTCGACGTGATGGCCTCGAGGTACCTCGGATCCGCCATGTTCGCCTGCATGTTGTGAGCCAGCACCAGCCCTCCCGAGGGCAACAGGGGCAGCAGCTTCTGGAGGTAGTCGATGTAGCCGGATTTGTCCGCATCCAGGAAGAGAATGTCGATCGGGCCCTCCAGCTTGGTGACCTCTTCGTGGGCGTCGCCCTCGACCAGTGTGACGATCTCAGCGACCCCGGCCCGCTCGAAGTTCTGCCGGGCGAGGGCGGCCCGTCCGGCGTCGATCTCGTGAGTCGTCAGCCTGCCGCCGGTGCTTCGCAGGGCCAGGCAGAACCAGATCCCCGAATATCCGTTGGAGGTCCCGATCTCCACCACGTGCTTTGCGTCCGCTGCCTCGGTGAGGAGACGCAGCAAGCGGCCGTCATCTGGTGAGACGTTGCGCATCCCCCCGCCTTCGTCCTCCGCCATTGCCTCGAGAACTTCCAGAATGTGCTTCTCTCCGTCGTCCCCGGCGACCGGTGAGCTCTCGATCGACACACAGCCCGCGAGCGCGGCTGCGATCGCGGTGATGAGAATGCCTTTTGCCATCATCGTGGCCTCCTTCTCGACCCGCTGAAAGCAAGCGAAGTGCCAGCTCGGGGAGCCGTCTCGTACCGGCGCGGGGTTGCTCTCGGCGAGAGGTGCAACGATCGCCTGGCAGTGTGCAGCGTCGGGGCGACACCCGTCCGCTTCCGCGTCGACTCGCGACGATGGGGCGCTCGCCGGGTCACAGACGAACCTCGACTCCCAGACCGAGCTGCAGCGCCCGCTGGAGCGCCCGGCTGGCGGCGGAGAGGTCCTGAACCGCATTGCCCACCGATTTGAACAGGGTGATCTGTTCTTCGAACGTCCTCGCCTCGGCGTTGCCCGCCGCGATCTCTCCGATCTCCGCGTGAATGTGGCTCTCGTCGATCAGGCCCGCCTCGATCGGTTGGATCAGGTCTCCCGCCTCGGCCATGCACGCGGGCCGCGAATCCACGACCACCCGGGCGCGGACCACGGTCTCCGGGGGGATCTCGCACATCTGTGGCTTGTACGAGCCCACGGCATTGATGTGTACGCCGGGTTTCAGGAGCCGATCGGAGAACACGGGACGGGTCGCCGGCGTGGCCGTGCAGACGACGTCGCAGTCGGGCAGCGCCCGCTCCACGTCCCCCGCCACCACGGGGATCGCCAGACGATCACTCATCTCCCGCGCGAAGGCCTTCGGCCCTGTCCCCGTCGATGTCGATCGCGTGGGCCTTCTCGATCGGCCTCACCGCGCAGACCGCCTCGAGCTGGGTCCTTCCCTGTACGCCAGTGCCGATCACGGCCACTTCGCGGGCCTCCCGGCGCGCCAGGAGGTCGGTGGCCAGACCGCTGGCCGCACCGGTGCGCAGTGCGGTCAGCGATTCCCCATCCATCACGGCCAGGGGCCGTCCGTCGCGCCCGTCCATGACCAGAAACACCGCCTGGATCACCGGCAGCCCCTGCTCGGGGTTCTCGGGGAAGACGCTCACCGCCTTGAGACCGATCTGCTCGGAGTCGGGCAGATGGACCGGCATGAAGAGCGCTCCCGCATCCCGATCGCCGAACGCCATGGATGTTCGCAGGGGTACGGTCGCCCGGCCGCTCGAGAGCTGAAGGAACGCTTCCTTCACGGCTCGGATCGCGTCGGGCATCGGAAGACTCCTTCCGACATCCTCGGCCGAAAGGAAGCGGATCTTCCTGTTCTCCATGGAAGGCCCTTTGCATGTCTCGCGGCTCGCGCTCGGGGTGGGTGCCGATGCCCATCGTACACGGGCTGCGACGCGTGCACACCGGGGAAGCGTGCAGCCGGGTGACAGAAACACGAGGGGCGCTGCCGTGAGGCAGCGCCCCTGTCGAGCTCTCGCCCGGCACGCGTCGTCCCAGCCGCCGCGGGGAACGCGTCAGTCGGGACTCACTTGGGAGGCATCAGCACCGTGTCGATCACGTGGATGACCCCGTTGGAGGCCATGATGTCCGTCTTGATCACCTTCGCGTCGTTGACCTTCACGCCATTGCTCGTGTCGATTCGGATCTCCTGGCCCTCGACGGTCTTGGCGGAAGTCAAGCCCGCCACGTCGGCCGCCATGACTTTTCCGGGCACCACGTGGTACAGCAGCACTGCGGTCAGCTTCTCCTTGTCTGCCAGGAGGGCGTTCAGCTGATCGGAGGGGATCTTGGCGAACGCAGCGTCGTTGGGGGCGAAGACGGTGAAGGGCCCCTTGCCCTTGAGCGTCTCGACGAGCTCCGCCGTCTGCACGGCCGTCACCAGGGTCTTGAAGCTTCCGGCCGCCACGGCCGTGTCGACGATATCCTTGCCCATGTGGCTGTCAGCGATTGCCGACGCGGGAATCAGCGTGACCAGAGCGGCCACCGCGAGGGCGGTGCGAACGCGATTCGAGAGGAATTTCAGGATGTTCACTGTGTCTACCTTGATCTTTGGAGGGGGGATTCGGCACACACGAGCAACCAGGCCAGCCCCTCGGGTTATGGATCGAGTGTGGGTGCTAACCGGGGTATGTCAAATCGGCGTCTTCGCCGACCTCTTGCGGCGGGTACGGAGCGCGTCTCGCAGGCCCTCCAGAGCCCGACGCCCGATCCACTGGAAGGCGACGTGGAGCGCGAAGTCGCCCACGTAGCGAAGGCCCTTCAGCGTGAGGTTCGCATCGTAGGTGAGGCGGGTGCCGCGGGCGATCTTCTCGAAGGTGAGGGTGTCGACGGAGCGCAGGTTGTCGTTCTCGGCCTCGAATACGACTCGACCCGGAGGGTCGTACTGTACGATCCGGTATTCGAGCGGCAGCTCCTGTCCGAGGAATCTCGAGACGATCTCGAAGCGGGTGCCCACGGTGACGGGGCCGCTGCCCTGCTTTCTGGCGGAGACGACGCCCGGGTCCCACTTCTCGGTGTTGGAGAAGTCCGCGAGGTAGGCGAAGACCTCGTCGATCGGGCGACGGACCTCGAGCTCGGCTCTGTAGTAGGCCATCGAGCGTTCCTTCCTGCAGTGAAAGGGTAGCGCGCCCCCTCCTTGCGAAAAACTGTGGCGCTCCAGGGGGGTCGGGTATCTGCCCCTGATGGAGAGTCTCTACCACCGAGGCCCATGACCTGGTATACCGGCGATCCGATCTACGACACTGCCCTCGCATCGGATTCGCGATCGCGGCACTGCTGCCGTTGCGGCACGGTCATCCAGACGCCCTACGGGCGTTTCGCGGATGAGGTACGGTGTCAGCATCGATCCATGACTGGCTGGTTCCTGATGGAGCTGCCAGCGATGGTACGACACCGCTCTCGTCATTCGGGTTCGCGAACGCCGGCACTCCGGCCGCCGCTCTGCGGCATTCTTCGTCCAGGCGTCCACTACGCCAACCGCGGCGTCTTCATGCCGGCACTGAGCACGTACCTGCGGCCAGAGGAGCATCGATCCACGTCTTCGGCTGGTTCCTGATGGAGCTGACAGCCGCACGGCTTCCTGAACTTCAGCTCTTCATTCTTTCCCTCAGGTCGGATGGAGCTGGTTCACGGACCCGCGCTTCATCGTGGGCGTGCTCCTCTACTACGGTGGCCTGCTGGTCAACCTGCACTCCGACCACATCCTCCGCAACCTGCGGACCGGGAGGAGGTGGCGCAGGGGATCAAGAAATACCGGATACCGCGCGGCGGGCTATTCGAGTACGTCAGCAATCCGAGCTATCTTTCGGAGCTGGTCTTCTGGGCGGGTTTCGCGCTGTTCACCTGGAGCCTCGCCGGCGTCTTCATCCTGGCCATCAGTCTGGCCAATCTCGTTCCGCGGGCGATTGCGACTCACGCGTGGTATCGCGAGAGGTTTCCCGACTACCCGCCGGAGAGGAGGATTCTCGTCCCGTTCGTCTGGTGAAGGAAGCGAGACGGCCGACTCGACGGATGCCCGCTCTCCACGGGAGCATCGACACTCGCCAGACGCTATCGTCGAAGAGAGACCCGAACGAATTTCACTCATAGGAAGCCTCGAGCTCTGCGATCCACCATGCAAATGGACATTTCCATCTGGTGTGTGATCGCCGTCTTCGTCCTGATGTACGTGCCACGCCTTCCAGCGCTCCGCGGCACGCTCGATCAGGAGGGTCAGATCGACCTCGGCCATCCCCGGATCCAACAGGCCCGGCTGAAGGGGATGGGCGCGCGGGCCCAGGCGGCGCACCTGAACACCGTCGAGGCCTTCGCGCCCTTCGCGGCAGCGGTCTGGGTGGCTCATCACTACGGGGTGGACGCCGGCGCGAGGGATCTCCTCGCCATGGGCTTCGTCGCGACGAGAGCTTCTGTTCATTCTCGCCTACCTGGCCGACCTGAACCCGTGGAGAACCGTGATCTGGAGCCTCGGCCACCTGATCATCGGGGTCCTGTTCCTGTCTCCGCTGCTCTGATCACCAGTCCCGCTTGTCGTCGAACGGGTGGAGCCAGCGGAAGGCGACGCACTCGTCCAGCGCTGCCGGGATGCCCTCCTCGATGGTGGGATACTCGGGCTCCAGACCGAGTTCGCGCCAGAGAACGTCCGGCTCGACCGCCAGATTCAGGTTCCACGCGATCACGCTTCCGCTGGTGAGAATGGTCGGTCGCCGCTGGATCAACTGGGCCGGACGCAGGAGGAGGGTCCCCAGAAACGCCAGCGTCTTGGGCAGCCGGACGAAGCGGAAGCGTGGGTAGTAGCTCCGGACCACGCTGAAGAACTCGGGCCAGGTGGTGGCTCGTCGATCCGACACGGGCCAGCAACCGCGGATGGGGGTCTCTGCGGCCGCGACCAGGACCCGGGCCGCATCGCGGACGTGGAGATGAGCGTAGAGGTTGCTGCCCCGGCCGGGTATCAGTACGCGCCCTCGAGAGACCCGGGGAAAGAACAAGTCACGCGCTCCGTAGACGTGCGGGAGTCGAACCGAGGTCAGACGCATTCCGGACCGGTCGGCGATCGCGGAAAGCCGCCGTTCGGTCTCCAGCTTGGCACGACCGTAAGCCAGTCGTGGCCTGGGCGCGGTATCCGCGTCGATCGGGCCCGGCTCATCGCCGTAGACGAGCATGCTGCTTCCGTAGACGAAGTCTCGGACCCCGGCTTTCTCCGCCGCCACGATCAGGGACTCGGAGCCATGCACGATGGTCGACTCCAACCTGCGGTACCCCTCGAAGGCGGCTCTCGCGCCCAGGTGAATGACGGCATCCATGCCGGATACGGCCCGCTCGAGGCTCTCGGGGCTCTCCAGGTCTCCATGAACCAACTCCGCGTCGAGCAGCCTCAAGAGCAGGCCGCGCTCGGGGCGCCGGATCAGCAGCCGGGGTCGAAGACCTCGAACGGCCAGGAGTCGCGCCACCTCGTAGCCGATGAAACCGGTGGCTCCCGTCACGAGAAAGCGCACGAGTACCTGCCTCTGCTTGGGATACAGCTTCGAGTATAGGCCCGGCGGACACAACCGGGTATGCGTGCGGTCGATCGCACCGGCTGCTGCCATCTCGGTGCGATCCTATCCGTTTCCCGGACTACCCTTGTTGCGCTGCACACCAGAGGTCAGAATCTGGACCATGAGAGTGGCAATCATCGGCGGAGGGGTGATCGGCTGCGCGATCGCCCTGGAGGGGCGGCGTCGCGGATTCGACGTCACGGTGATCGACAAGCTGGGCGCGGTGGGCCACGGGACCACCTCGGCGTCCTGCGGGATCGTCCGACGCTTCTACACGCAGCCGGGCATGATCGCGATGGCCCACGAGGGCGCCAGGATCTGGGCCGACTGGGGCAACCATCTGGGCTCCATCGACGATGACTTGGCGGTGTTCGAGCAGCCCGGCGTGCTCTTCATCCTGCCGGAGTTGGGCGAGCGCCGCGAAGCAGACCGCCGCCGAGATGAAGAGGCTCGGCGTCGAGGTCGAGCTGCTCGGGCCGGACGAGATCGCCAGGCGCTTTCCCTTCCTGGATGTCTCCTCTCAGCACCCGGCGACCTCCCCGGAGCACCCGAGCTTCTTCGAGCCGACCGGAAGGCGCGTCGGGGGCGCCTCCTTCGAACGGGACGGCGGCTACGTCGTCTACCCGGGGCTGGCGACACAGAACCTGCGCAGCGCCGCCGAGCGCGACGGTGCGACCTTCCTGATGAAGCGCGAGGTCGTCGCGATCCGGAAGGAGAGCGGCGGGCTTCCAGCTGCAGCTCGAGGGAGGCGAGTGTCTGGAGAGCGACGTCGTGGTGAACGCCGGGGGGCCACACTCGGCGATCATCAACCGGATGGCGGGTGTGACCCTGCCGCTCACGACGCGGCCGCTGCGCCGCGAGGTGCATCAGATGCCGAACCCGCTCTTCGACGAGAAGAGCCAGAGGAATCCGTTACCCGTGATCGGGGACGTGGACGGTGGCGTCTACACGCGCCCCGAGGCGCGAGGGCGCGCATTGATCGTGGGCACGACCGATCCGGATTGCGACGAGTTCGAGTGGGTGGGCGATCCGGACGACTACGAGCAGACGGTGACGGAGCCCTACCGCCAGCGGCAGTGCCTGCGGTTGATGAAGCGGATTCCGGAGCTTCAGCTCGGCCCGGCCCGCGGCGTGGCCAGCCTCTACGACGTCACCGTCGAGGACTGGTACCCGATCGCCGACAAGACCGATCTCGACGGCTACTACGTCTGCATCGGAACCAGTGGATCCTCGTTCAAGACGGCGCCGGTGCTGGGCCGCCTGATGGCGGAGATCATCGAGAGCTGCCAGGGTGGCACGGACATCGACACCGAGCCCTTCCAGCTCGCACTGCCGCGGATCGGCGTCAGCATCGACACCCGCTTTCTCTCCCGCCTCCGCGGCGAACTCACCAGCAGCGGCACCGTGATCGGCTGAGCCCGGGGAAGATTCATGACGGCAAGAAGCATCGAAACCGACGTCCTGGTGGTGGGAGGGGGAGGGGCGGGCTTCCGCGCCGCCATCGGCGCCCGGGAGAAGGGAGCGAGCGCGGTCCTCCTCAGCAAGGGGCCGCTGGCCCGCTGCGGCGCCAGCCCGATGGCGGGCGCCGACTTCACACTGGACGGTGGGAGCCTCATCGGTTGGGTTTCGCGGGGGCGCCCGACGACAGTGAAGAGAAGGTCTTCAACGACATCCTCACCCAGGGGTTCTTTCTCAACAATCAGAAGCTCGTGGAGCAGTACGTTCGCCAGGCTCCCCACCGCCTGAAGGAGCTGATCGACTGGGGACTCAAGATCATCCTCTCGGAGGAGAGAGCGATCTTCACCAGCGGGCTGGGGCTGATGGACGTCCTCTTGAGGCGGGCCCGAAAAGTCGGCGTGGATCTGCTCGAAGACGTGATGCTGATCGATCTCGTCGTCGAGCGGGGAACCGTGACCGGCGCTCTCGCGCTCGACGTCCGGAGCGGGGAGTTCATCCACCTCTCGGCGAAGGCGGTGGTGATGGCGACCGGCGGCTGGCACAAGGGCTTCTGGCCCAACACCGGGATGCGGGATCTGTCGGGCGAGGGGATGGTGATCGCACACCGCGCCGGTGCGGAGCTCGGCAACATGGAGTTCATCACCTTCTGCTGCAACGTGCTGCTCGAGCCGCCCAACGCCATGGGAAGCCTCGCCACCTACATCATCGGCATGCTGGCGGGGCACGAGCTCACCAACAACCGCGGGGAGACCTTCCTCGACCGGTACGATCCCTACACGGTGGGCGTCGCGGTCGGCATGGAGTGGAACAAGAGCTTCGTGTCGTACGCCACCGCGACCGAGGTCCGGGAGGGGCGCGGCTTCTCCAGGGGTGGGATCCACTTCCGCCGGGGCGAGGTCCCGTGGGAGAAGTACTCGCTCTTCTGCGCCGGGCTGTTTCCGAAGTGGAAGTACAAGTCCCTGGACATGACCGAGGTCGGCCGGCGTTTCGAGGCGAACGAGCCGCTCGAAGTCGGCGCGGTGGTCGAGTACTTCGACGGGGGCATCGTCGTCGACGAGCGCTTCGCCACCGCCGTGCCCGGTCTGTTCGCCGCCGGTGAGTGCACGATGGGCCTCTTCGGCGCCAACCGGGTCTTCTCCGCGATCACCGAGATGCTCGTCCAGGGCGCCGACGCTGGGGCGAACGCCGCGGAGTACGCGCGCAGCGCCGAGGTCCCGGCGCCGGATCGGGACTCGCTGGCCGAGAAGCAGCGACGCGCGGAGCAGCCTCTCGAGCGAAAGGGCGGACTGCGGCCGGCCGCTCTCCGGCGGAGGATGCAGGAGATGGCCCAGAGTCACCTGGGCCCGGTCAGGATCGGAGAGGAGCTCGAGGATTTCCTCGCCGAACTCCGGCGCGTGAGGGCGGAAGAGCTTCCCCGCCTCGGGGCCACGGCGACGGGGAGGCCCTACAACAAGGAGTGGCTGGACGCACTCGAGCTCGAGAACACCGTGGCTCTCCTCGAGTTCGCGACGGCTAGCGCTCTGCGGCGAACCGAGAGCCGCGGCGTGCACTTCCGGGCGGACCACCCGGCGACGAACAACGACGAATGGCTGATGGAGAGCCTGGTCAGGAAGACGGACGAAGGGTTCGAGCTGGCGGCGCGGCCGGCGTACCACCACCTCACTCACTCCTCCAGCGGGCTCCACGCCATACCTGGACATGATCAAGAAGATGATGGAGTGCCATTCGGAGATCGGTGGCCACCATTGACCCCGGGTTTCCCGAGTGAGAAGTTGAATCGAGTCTGACCTTCCAGGCAAGTGGATCGACCGGCTGCGAGGATGGGTCCGGGAATGATGAGAAAGAAGAACGGGAAAACTCGGTTTAGATGCCGCGGCTGAGAGTGAAGCGGTACGGCCTCGCCGAGCACTACCGCCGCGTCTATCTGGTGGCGCCTCGCCACCCGGAGAGTTTTTGGTCGTTGCAGGGGACGGTCGACCTGCTGGGGGCCAAGACCCTCGTTCCCAACGCTGCGCTGGCTACGCTCATCGCGCTCACTCCCTCCGATGTGGGAGTGGAATTCGTGCTCGGCGACGAGAACGTCTCCTCGATCGACCTGGATCTGCCTTGCGACCTGGTGGCGATGACCGGTGCGACGCTCCACGCGCTTCGAATCGTCGAGCTCTGCCGCGCGTTTCGGGAGCGGGGCATTCCGGTCGCCCTGGGCGGAACCTACGCCACGCTGCAGCACGATCGCTGCGTTGGCCTCGCTGACTATCACTTCATTGGCGAGGCCGAGCACACTTGGCCGCGGTTTCTCAGAGAATGGATGGCCGACTCCGCCAAGCCGGTATACAGATCGGACGCCTTCATCGACCTCAAGGACAGCCCCGCGCCCGACTGGTCTCTGATTGAGCCCAAGGACTATCTCAGCATCTCGGTCCAGACCAGCCGCGGATGTCCCAACCGGTGCGATTTCTGCGACGTGATCCAGTACGTGGGAAGGAAATCTCGGGTCAAGTCAGTTCCCCAGGTCCTCGACGAGATCAAGGCCGCCCACGCCCTGGGGGCCAACTCCGTGTTCTTTTCGGACGACAACTTCCTGGGCAACAAGGCGTTCACGAGGAGCCTGCTCACCGAGCTCGTGGAGTGGAACAAGGCCCAAACCCGCCCGCTTTCGTTTTCGACGCAGGTCACGGTCCAGGTTGCCGACGACGAGGAGTTGCTGCGCCTGTTCGCCGACGCCCTGTTCAGGGTGCTCTTCGTGGGCGTGGAGACACCGCGGCGGGAATGCCTCGAGGAGGTGCACAAGGCCCATAACCTGGATCGGCCGCTCGATGAACGGCTGCGCGCCATATCCCGGTTCGGCATCGTTCCGTTCCTGGGCTTGATCGTGGGTTTCGACGGCGACGATCTGACTGTGTTCGATGAGATTTACGCGTTCATCAACGACACAGCCAGTCCCATCGCGGGCATTAGCCTGCTCAACGCGCCGCGGCACACGCCCCTCTACGAGCGGTTGTCAAGAGAGGGCCGGCTGGTCGGGCGCGACTTCTCCGGCGAGTGGCAGCTCGAGACCAACATCGTGCCCAAGCAGATGACCCGTGAGGAGCTCGTGCGGGGCTACTGGAAGCTGTTCGCACGAGTCTACGATCCGGAGCTGTTCGATGAACGCCTGCAGCGCTGGCTGCCCACGGTAGAGTATTTCGGCGAGCAGGACTACGCCAACGAGAGGGTGGATCATTCAGGAGGTGTGGATGATGCTACGCGTGCTCGGCAAGTTCCTCTTTCGCAGCGAGCCGGCGGTGCGCCGACTGTTCTGGCGCAACATAGTCCGGGCGCGCGACCTCGATCGGGGCACGCGGATCCGCATGTTCACCCTGCTCGCCCAGTACCGCCACTTCCGCGACTTCGTCACCAAGTCGCGGATTCTGCCCGCGCAGTGATCAGTACGACCATCAATGGCCCGGTGTTGCCTCTTGGCTACTACATGAATGGGCCTGCCTGTTCTTCTTGGGGGCACAGAATCTCCTGGCCGAAGTGGTTCACGTTGATGCAGCGGACTCACGGGAGAGGCGAACCAGATGGCTGAGAGGACGATCACCGCCCGGGTCTTTCGGATGGATCCCGCCATCGACGAGGAGCCCCGCTATCAGGAATACCGGGTTCCCTTCGAGGAGGGGATGTCGGCGATGGACGTGCTCGACTTCATCTACCAGAACCTGGACAGCACGCTGGCCTACTACGACCACGCCGGATGCTCCCTGGGGATCTGCGCCCGCTGCAACTGCAAGGTGAACGGGAAGGCCACCCTCTTCTGTCAGTTCATCGTCTCCGGAGACCTGACCATCGACCCGATCAGCCCGTCGAGAGTGCTCCGGGATCTGGTCTGCGAGCGGAAGCGGGGAAACGCCTGACGCGGATCCGGCTCAGTCCTTCTCGAGCGTGTAGCGGAAGTCGCAGTGGTCCGCGCCTTCCATGATCGTCTGGGTTCGCTCGAGCTTGATCTTCGGGTTGTAGCCTTCGACCATGGCGAAGTCGCGGCCGCAGGAGAGCGTGAAGCCCAGGTCCGCCAGCCCGAGCTCCTTGTACATCTCAGCGTATCGGCACCTGGTCACGTTCATCGAGAACTTCTCCGAAGTCGACTCCGGGACGTCGATTGCGAGCGCGTCGTCCCGATTCCAGAGCGGGATTCCCGCGGCGAACTGCTCCAGGCTGTTGTCCTTCGCGAGCTGACGCAGCATCTCGCCGCTTTCTTTCGCCAGCGAGACGATCACCTCCCTCGCGATCTCGAGGGCTCTCTCGTCTCCGATCTCCGCCATGAACGCCTTGATCAGCGGCCCCGCGATGCGCGCCTCGATCTCTCTCCGGGCCAGAACGCTGATGCTTCCCAGATCCGCAGCCATGGTCTCCTCCTCGTCTGACTCGACCCTTTTCGTAGCAGTTTCTGCCGCTGGTCGATATCCATCCAGGATTCCGGATTCTCGGCGCAGCTACTGCCAGGCGACCCGGGTCAGCGCGCTGCGAAGGCGGGTGGGCGTCTCGAGCTTCGGACGTCCGGCGATCGTCCGGTAGAGCAGGTCGAGCTCGGCGAGGGCGTTGAGCGTGCCGACGAGCTTGTGCGGCGTCTGGAAGAGGCGCTCGACGGAACCCTCGGCGTCCAGGTGGGCGTTCGCAGCGCAGGCGTAGCGGTCGAGGGCCGCCAGGATTCGACTCCGCCACTCGGACCGGGCTTCCTCGGAGAGCTGCATCCACGCCAGGCGAAGACCGTTCAGGGCGTCGAAGTCGATGCCCTGGGGATACGCGCCATTGAAGAGACGGGTGCCCCACAGCCCGGTCTTTCGCTGCAGGGCGAGGATCCCCGCGACGGCCTTTTCCGGATGCGGTATCGGCTGACCCAGGTGATGGTAGATCCACCAGAAGTGGGCGGCCCCGCCGAGATCGATCGTCGTGGGCCTGCGCCAGATCCCGTCGAGCGGGCCGTTCTTCCAGAAACCGGTCTCGTCGTCGAGCCTCTCGGTCAAGCGCCAGCAGCGTCCACTCGGCCCACTCCGCCGGGAGATGGAGTCCCTTGCGGCGCATCGATCAGCGCGGCGACCGCTCCCAGCTCGTGAGAGCCCGTCCAGATCTGCCACCACTGAAAGGAGTCGACCCAGCGGCGAATGGCCTCCGGGCTGGCGAACAGCTCCTCGGCCCACGCGTGGGGATGGAGCGGGCGGGAGCCCAGCAGTGCGAGCGCCGCCGTGGCGAAGGCGGTGGCGTGGGTCGCGCTCTCGCTGGCGGCCTCGCCCGGGTCGAAGCGGCCGGTGCGCGGATCCTGGAACGACTGGATCACCGACGCCCACTCCCGGCGTCCCGCCTCGGTGGTGCGGCTTTCGAGCTCGTCCAGGATCCACAACGCGATAAGCCACGTCCGCGGAGCCGTACAGATCGGTGTTGCCGCCCGGGCGGGTGGAGAAGTGGCCGCGCAGGTCGTGCGGATCGAACTCCGCCCGAGGGTCGTGAAAGCGCTGCAGGAATGGCACGATCTGCGAGAGGAAGGTCTCCAGGGTCGGGCTGCGCTGCGGATCGCAGCGATCCAGGAAGTCGGGGCCGGCGTACCAGGCGTGCCGATAGGCGGCGTAGGCTCCCATCGCAAGGAGGAGAAACACGACGAGGAGCTTCGCCAAGCTCGACACTCCAAGACTCAACTGCTCTCGGCGTCGAGATCCTTCTGAGCTCGAGACGAACCTGTGGGCACCCTCGTTCGCCTTGGCCAGCTCCTCCAGCGCGGTGAAGTTCAGCAGGTACTCGATGCACCCCAGGTACTTGCCCGACTCATCCCTCACCGCCAGGAACCGGTTCAGCAGCTTCACGCCGACGCCGTCGATCCAGAAGGCGTCCTCATCTCTCCGGCCGCTCCGGAGATCGTCCAGCATCTGCTCGGTTCGGGGCAGGCTCTCGGGCTTGTGACAAGTCCGGACGTCCCGCCCGAGCGTTTCGCCATTCCGCATCCGTTCCTGTCTCTCGACCTTGTTGCAGTACTGAAGACGGTCCTTCTCGTCGACGAAGATCAGCTCGATGGGTAGCGCGTTCAGGAGTGCGTCCAGCTGCTCCTTGCTCAGCCTGTCGATCATCCGTTCGGGCATGTGGAGAGCCTCCGTTTATCTTCTAGGGACAGAGCCAGACGTCCCGGGGCAGGTCGACACCGATCAGCTCCAGCCCCTGGTCCGTGACCAGCCACATGTCTTCGGGCATGTTTCCGAACCAGACCAGGTCCGAGCCGAAACAGCCTACCTCGACACAGAGAATCATGCCCGGTTGAAGCTCGGTGAGGTCGTCCTCGGCCAGGAAGGGCGGCTCGTGGGTCAGGCTGCCGATGCTGTGCCCCACGAAGTCGATCGGGATCAGCTGATTCCAGTCCTGGCGGTAGGTCTCCTTCTCCGCGAGCTTGAACACGTCGCAGCCGCGCATTCCGGGAACGATGTTCTCGACCGTGTTCAGGTAGGCGTCCCGGCCCCACTTGGAGAGATCGTCCAGGGGCGAGGGCAGCTTGTCACCCACGTAGAAGCAGCGCTGGACGTCGGAGCAGTATCCCTTGTAGCCCACACCCCCGTCGGCGAAGCCCTGATCGCCCTTCTGGATGACCCGATCGTAGAAGGGCGGAGTCACCAGCCGCCATCTGCCGGGCCTGTCCGTCCCACACATGAAGAGCTGGGGGTTGTGCCAGCTCGGGGTGTTGTAGAGGTCCTCCTCGACCATCTGCCTCCAGATCTCCCGGTGCACGTCTCGCTCGGGGATCCCGGGCTTGATGAATCGCCATCCGGCCTCCCAGACCCTCTGGACCTTGGGCATCAGCTCCCTGTACAGAGCGATCTCCCACTCGGTCTTGATCATCTTCTGCTCCCAGATGACGGGGTCCGCAGCGACGAACCGCGCATTGGGAAGGCTGGCCTCGATCTGCCGGATCTCCTCGGGAGAGATCTGGCTCATGTGGCCGGGGCCGTACTCGAGTCCGATCACCTTGCCCTCGAGCTTGAGATCGCAGATGGTATCCACGAAGACGTCCAGGAACCGGGTCGGGAGCCGCCACAGCTTGATCGCCGACCAGAGGCGGGTGTCCTTGATCCAGGTGGTCTTGCTGATGTTGTTGTTGAGGACGGACTCGCCGACGAAGACGGGGTCGTGTTCCTGCGAGACGATGATGCAGTGCCGCCAGCGATCGGTGAAGCGGTAGTTGGACTCCTGGAACCCGCCGTAGTACTGCTTGTTCCCGTAGGCGAACAGCGCCATGGCGTCGATGCCGTGGCGGGCCAGGAGGCTCTTCGCCCTCTGGATGCGGAACTCGTACTCCTCCTTCGGCATGTACGGGAAGACATCTTCTGCGGCGACCGAGCTCTCCCAGGACACACCTTCCCTCTCCATGGCGTGGTCCTTGGACAGCGGCTTCTTCGAGTCTCGGGTCATCTTCTGTTCTCCAGGGTCCGGCTATTCTGCGAGATAGGATGCCTTGAAGGCCTGCATCAGACCGCGGAGCTTCTCGACGTTGCCGAGGTCGGCGGTCTGCTTGGCCTTCATCGCGTAGACGAGCATCTGGTGCAGCGATGGTGATCTCGTCGACGTACTTCGCGTGTGCCGGCCCGCTCGCCTCCGTGGGCGGTTTGATCCGCTGAGCCATGAAGTAGTGGGTGACGATCTCGCTCAGCTCGTCCGCGTGCTGCTCCTTGTTCTGCACCCATCGAACGATCTGATTGTAGTTGCGGGGCTCTTCGCTGGAGAGAGCGGTGACCATCTTGATCGACTTCTCGATCGTCGTGATGTGCTCCGCCATCAGACCGAACCTCGCCGGGTCGTCGTAGATCCCGCACGGGATCTGGCAGTGGGAGAGCGCCTTCGTGGCGAACAGCGAAGCCAACGAGATCGCCAGGATCAGGAAGGCTGCATGCTTCTTCATCGTCTCCTCCTTGCTGGGTCCAAACGCCAGCCGACGGTTCCCGGAGTGTAGCCACAAACACCCGCGGGCAGGACGAGGGAGGATCGAGTCGTTAAAATCCTCGCCGAATCGAACCGGAGGGGATTCCCATGAAGCGCAGGGCGATACGTGCCGCTGCCGTGGTCGTCGCGTCGACCGCGCTGGTCGCCGGCTACACCGGTGTCACCAGAGGCGCAGCGGAAGCAGAGGGAGATGCTGCCAGCTTGCTGGCCGAGGCGCGCGAGATCTTCGAGCGATTGCCGGAGAAGATGCCGGGCAGCGAGAACGACACCAAGGCACGCATCGAGCTGGGAGAGAGGCTTTACAACGAGACGGCCATCTCGGTCAACCGCACCCAGTCGTGCAACACCTGTCACCGCCTGGACGAGAAGCGGGGCGGTGTCGACAACCTGCCCACCTCGGAGGGTGCGGAGGGCAAGTTCGGTGACCGGAACTCGCCCACCACGCTGAATGCCGGATTCCACGTCGCCCAGTTCTGGGATGGCCGGGAGCCCGACCTCGAGGCCCAGGCCAAGGGCCCCGTGCTGAACCCCATCGAGATGGGCATGCCCAACGACGAGCTGGTGCTCACACGACTCCGGGAGGCGGGGTACGAGGCATCGTTCCAGAAGCAGCCTTCCCCGGTTTCGCAGAGCCGCTGACCTACGACAACTTCGCGAAGGCGGTGGCCGCCTTCGAGCGGACGCTGATCACCCGGGACCGCTTCGACGACTTCCTCGGTGGCCAGCTCGATGCGCTCACGGCGGCGGAGCAGGCAGGCCTCACGGCATTCATCGAGGTCGGCTGCATCGACTGCCACAGCGGCGCGTTGCTGGGCGGCGACAGCTTCGAGCGGATGGGCCAGGCCCATCCCTACGCCAACACGAAGGACTCTGGGCCGCTTCGCCATCACCGAGGACGAGGACGACAAGTACGTCTTCAAGACCCCGTCGCTTCGGAACATCGCCCTGACGGCCCCCTACTTCCACGACGGCAAGGCCGCGACACTGAACGACGCGGTCGGGCAGATGGCCTGGCTGCAGCTGGGCGAGAAGCTGAAAGCGAAGCAGGTCGAGGCGATCGCGACCTTCCTCGGGTCGCTGACCGACAAGGAACGGGCTGCGAAGTAACGGCGACGACAGCGGGCGGCTTGCGGAGCCACCGGCTAGAAGCGGTCCTCCAGGGTCCCCGCGTAGCCGGTCAGCTCCACGTAGCCCTCGCCCGGGTGCGAACCGCTCACCTCCACCGGACCTTCCCAGTAGACGACGCCGGTGGAGGCCCGGCCGTCGATCTCGGCTGCGGCGACCAGGGGCCGGATCTCGAGGTCCAGCGCGAATCGCGGAATCCGGATCCGCCAGCCCGCGGGGTAGCTGGCAGCGGAGTCCGGGCTCGTCCAGCGGGCGGTGGTAGCGATCTCCACGTCGTCGGCGCCGAGCCGCGCGACGGAGCCGTCGGCGTCGACGAAGGTCCCCGACGAGAGGGGGGCGGCGCGGCCATCCTTCTGGCGCAGCTGGTAGACCATCAAGTCGCGGTCGCCCTCCAGACGAAGGCTGAACCAGTCCCAGCCCACCACCCCCGGACCGAGCTGTGAGGTGCCCCACTCGTGATCGAACCAGGCTTCGCCCCTCACCGCGCGCCACTCACCTTCGACCAGGAGCTCCCCCTCGACCCCGAGCCGGGTCCAGCTCAGATAGACGGAGGCGTTGCCCGGATTCGGTCCCTTCTGCGAGTAGCCGCGGTCGCCGTGGCGGAGGATCGGCCGCTCCGGGCGAAGCTCCAGAGCCAGCCCCACCCCGCTGGGATCCGCCGCTCGAACCCGGAGGGCTCCGTCCTCTTCCTGCCCCAGCTCCCAGTCGTCGACCCAGACGCGGAGCCGCTGCTCGGAGAAGCCGGCCAGACCGCCGGTCGCCCGCCGCAGCCGGTCGACGTGGACGAACTCGTCACGCTCGACGTCGGCCACGGCGAGGTGGGCCGCGACCGCCTGGCGCGCGCGCAGCTGCGATGCCTCGGGACCGAGCGGGGAGGGGTCGAGGCCCTGACGGAAGAAGGTGACCTGGAAGCCAAAGCGGTTGCCTGGGTCGTCCTCCAGGATCCCCGTCAGGTACCACCACTCGGTCCGGAAGCGGGGGTGTGCGCCGTGGTCGCGCGGAAACTGGAGATTGGGCGGGCCGGTGACGTGGAGCCACTCCGAACCGGTCGGTGTCGCCGCCGCGGCCATCCACTTGACCGCTGCGAGCGAGGCGAGGAGCAGCCCGAAGAGGAGGGTACGTCGCACCTACCGGTCCTCCCGCAGCACCGCGGCCGGCTGGAGCCGGGCTGCCGCGAGCGCCGGTGCGATCCCCGCGATCAGGCAGCCGAGCACCACCCAGACCGCCATCTCCGCCAGCGAGGCCCAGGGCAGCACCAGCTCCAGTGACCAGCCGAAGGACTGGAGGTTGACGACCTTCACCAGGATCACGCCGATCGCGAGGCCGGCCGCCGATCCGGCGGCGGCGGCGGCGACTCCGAGCAGGCCGGCCTGCGCCACCACCATCGCTATGAGCTGCCAGCGCGATCCGCCGATCGCCCGCACCGTCGCCAGCTCGCGGCGCCGCTCGCCGACCAGGGTCAGGAGCACGGTCGTCACCGCCACCACCGCCACCGCGACGGTGACCAGGTAGAGCGCGGTGGTGATGGCAAAGGTCCGCTCGAAGACGCCGAGCACCTCGGTCTTGAGCTCCCGATTGTCGAGCACCTCGACCATGAAACGCCCCCGGACCGCCTCCAGGAAGGTCTTTCTCGCTGCCGCCGCGTCCATCTCGGGAGGCAAGAACAGAGTGATGTCGTCCGGCCCGCGGTCCGGAAAGTGGATCAGGAAGTCGGACCGGTCGACCACGATCAGGCCGTTGGAGCGCGAGAAGTCCTTGAACACACCCGTCACCTCGCGCTCCAGAGGGCCGCCGGGTAGTTCGAGCTGGATCCGATCACCCTCCCGGACGCTCGAACCGGTTGGCGAAGGGCTCGTTCACCATCAGGCCGCGGCGGCGGAGGGCCTCGGCGAAGACCTCCCCCGAGTCTCGGCCCGGAAACGGCACGCCGCCGCCGCGCTGAGCTACCTCGAAGGCGCCTCCAGCGAAGCTCACCGGCCGCCCGCGGTAGCTGACTGCAACCGAGTAGAAGGGGTCCACCCGGTCGGCACCGAAGAGCCGCTCGGCGACCTCGACCACCTCCGGGTCGAGCTGGCCGACGGCGACGCCGGTGGATGCGGCGAGGGGGCGGATCCAGAGATCGGCCCGCAGACCGGACTCGGTCCACTGCACCACGGTGGTGCGAAACGACGTCACCAGGGTGGCGATCGCCACCGCCAGCGCGACGGCTACCGCCACCGCGCCCGTCGCCCAGGTCGCGCGCCGGCGCCCGGCGGCCAGGGCGGCGGAGGCCAGCCGCAGCGCCACCATCGGGAGCGGCGCGAGCACACCGTGCCCGGCCCGCGCGAGCGCGTCCAGCAGAACGCCCGAGCCGACCAGCAGGGCGGCGGTGATCAGCAGCGCCGACCCCAGCGCCGCCAGCGGCAGGTCGCCCCAGGCGGGGGCCTGCGTCAACGCCGCAGCCGCCGCGAGCATTCCCACCAGCAGCGCCAGCGACCGCCGCCTCGAGCGAACGCCCAGACGCGGCTGGGGAGCCTCGGACCGCAGGCCCTGCATCGGCGGAGTCGCGACCACCTCGGCCACCGGCAGGACCGCTGCGCAAACGGCGGTCCCGACCGCCAGCAGGATTCCGAAGCCCGCCAGCCAGGGCTCGAAGCGGATGTCGGTAGCCGGGACTCCCCGGATCACCGCCGCGATCGTGAAGCGAACGCTGGTGAGCGCAATGCGCGCTCCGAGGAAGCCGGCTGCCACACCGACCACGCCTCCGATCAGACCGAGCCCCAGGGCCTCCACCACGACCGCCGTCGCCACCTGGCGGCGCGACGCTCCCAGCGACCGCAGCAGCGAGAGCACGTAGCGGCGCTGCACCACCGAGGTCGCGAGAGTGGTCGCCACCAGCACACCACCCACCAGGATGGAGATCGCGGAGAGCGCCAGCAGGTTGAAGCGCAGCGACGCCACCATCTGCTCGGCGCTCTCGCGGCGGCGGGAGGGCTCGGCCACCAGGGCGTCGGACGGCAGGAGCTCGATCAGCCGGGCTCGGAGCGCCGGAAGCTGCACACCCTGCCGCGGCACCAGCTCGATGCGGTCGACCCTTCCGATTCGGTTCAGCACTTCCTGCGCCGCGGCCACATCCATCACCAGCGTCCGTTCCCACGCGGAGCCGGCTCGTTTCGGGGTGAAGGTCGCGACCAGGTCGAGCGACCTCGGCCGTCCCCCTGCGAGCACGGTGAACGACTCGCCGGGCTCGAGCTCCAGCTCCTCGGCCAGCGAACGCGTCGTTACCACACCGAAGCCCGAGAGCATCGGCTCCAGCGCGGCAGGGTCCGTCTCCGCCTGGACCTCGGGCCGGATCTCCGCGTCCAGCAGCAGGTCGACGCCGAGCAGGCGGACCCCGTCGCCGAGCTCGACCAGCAGCACGCTCTCCTCCACGACCGGAGCCACGAGCGCGTCGCCGGTCACCGGCCGGAGCGCGACCAGCAGCTGCTCGGGCAGCCCGCCCGGCCGCGTCACTTCGAGCTTCGCCGCGCCCGCTACCTCCTCGACGCCCTCACCAAAGGCGGCGATCGCCGCCCGGCTGGCGGCCAGCGTCGACACCACTGCCGCCACCCCAGCGGCCACGCCGGCCAGCGTGACCAGGAACCACCAGGGCCGGCGCTGCAGCGGCCGCAGCAGGAGCGCGCGCAGGATCATCGGTCGCGATTCCGCGCCGACACCGGTTCCGCGGGGCGGGTCACGGCTCCCCGGGCCCGGAATCCACGATTCGGCCGTCGGAGAGCCTGATGCGGCGATCCGCACGAGACGCGACGGAGGCATCGTGGGTGGCGAGGAGGAGCGCCGTCTGCTGTTCCCGGCGAAGCTCGTCGAGCAGGCCGATCACCGCGGCGCCGATCTGGGAGTCGAGGTTGCCGGTCGGCTCGTCGGCCACCACCACCTGCGGCCGGTGGACCAGCGCTCGCGCCAACGCAGTGCGCTGTTGCTCGCCCCCCGAGAGCTCCGAAGGGAAGTGCTTGCGGCGGTGGTCGAGACCGACGCGGCGGATCAGCTCGCGAACTCTCGACGGCTCGCGCCGCCCGTCGAGCGCCAGTGGCAGCGCGACGTTCTCCTCGACCGTCAGGTGCGGAACCAGGTGAAAGGCCTGGAACACCATTCCGACCTGGTGCCGCCGCAGCGCGGTCAGGTCGGCCTCGCTCGCCGATCCGATCTCCACGCCGCAGACGCGAACGGTCCCGGTATCGGGCCGATCGACTGCGGCGACGAGGTTCAGCGCCGTCGACTTGCCGCAGCCGGATGGGCCGACCAGGGCGACCATCTCCCCCGGAGCCAGGTCCAGCGAGACGTCGCAGAGCGCTGCGACGCGCTCGTCCCCGCGCCTGTAGGTGCGGCTCACCCGCTCCAGCTCGACTACCCGGCCGGCCATCAGCCTGCTGCCCCCTCCTCCGGACTCGATCAGCGGGTCGGACTATAATCTAGGCAAGTCCCCGACCAGCTGGGAGTTCGAAAGGAAACGGGCATGTACACCGGCATCGTTCAAGGCGCCTTCGAGGCGGTCGAAGTCCACCGCAAACCGGATTTCATGAGCTTCGCGATCCAGTTCCCGCCCGAGCTGCTGGAGGACCTGGCCCCGGGCACCAGCGTCAACGTCGACGGGGTCTGCCAGACCGTGGTCAAGGTGGATGGCCACAAGGTCTGGTTCGACGCCATGATCGAGACCCTGCGCCGGACCACGCTGGGCCAGCTCGAGCAGGGTGATCCGGTCAACGTCGAGCGGTCCGCCCGCGTGGGACAGGAGAACGGCGGGCACGAGATCGCGGGCCACGTGGACGGCATGCTCGAGATCATCGAGAAGCACGAGAGCGAGGACAACCTCTTCCTCACCTTCCGCGTCCCCCAGGAGTACCGCCGTTACATCTTCGACAAGGGATTCCTGAGCGTCCACGGATGCAGCCTGACCGTGACCCACTTCGACCGCGACGCGGGCACCTTCGAGGTCTACCTGATTCCCGAGACGCTGCGCCTGACCAACCTCGACTCGAAGGAGGTCGGCGACCGGATCAACTTCGAGATCGATCGGCGCACCCAGGCGATCGTCGACACGGTGATCGACTACCTTCACGACAACCTCGCCAAGGTCGTCGAGGAGGTGGGCGGCTCGCAGGCCTGAGACCCCGCGGCGCGCGGCCTCGGCGAGGTGGACCCTGTTCACCGCGCTCGCCACGGCCTGCAGTGACGCCATCACGATGTTTCCGTGGCGCCCGACGCCGAAGAGGGGGCCGGTCTCTCCGCTTCGCACCTTCACGTAGGCGACGGCGCAGGCGTCTGCGCCCTCTCCCACCGCGTGCTCGGCGTAGTCGAGCACTTCCAGCGGAATCCGGCAATTGCGCCGCAAGGCGTCGACGAAGGCCGCGATCGGGCCGTTGCCCCGGCCCCGTACCCGGCGCTCGCTGTCATCCACGCACAGGTGGAAGTCGATCTCGCAGTCGCCTTCGCGGCCGACCTCGACGGTGTTCTCGTAGCCGATCAGGGCGACCGGCCGGGTTCGGGAGAGGTACTCCGCGGCGAAGGCCTCCCAGACGCCCCGCGAGGTGAGCTCGGCACCGCTGGCGTCGGTGATGCGCTGGACGCAGCGGCTGAACTCGATCTGCAGCTCTCGCGGCAGCCGGAGCCCGTGATCCTGCTCCAGCACGAAGGCGACGCCCCCCTTTCCAGACTGGCTGTTGATGCGGACCACGGCTTCGTAGCTGCGGCCCAGGTCCTTCGGGTCGATGGGGAGATACGGGACCTCCCAGTGATCGCTCTGCGCCCGTTCCAGAGCCGCGATTCCCTTCTTGATGGCATCCTGGTGCGACCCGGAGAAGGCGGTGTAGACCAGCTCGCCGGCGTACGGGTGGCGCGGATGGACTGGGAGCCGGTTGCAGTGCTCGGCCACCCGGACCACCTCGTCGATGTCCCATAGGGCCAGCTGCGGGTCGATCCCCTGGCTGTAGAGGTTGAGTGCCAGGGTGACGACGTCCACGTTGCCGGTCCGCTCGCCGTTGCCGAACAGCGTCCCCTCCACCCGCTCGGCGCCCGCCAGCATCGCCAGCTCCGTGGCCGCCACCGCAGAGCCGCGGTCGTTGTGGGGGTGGACGCTCAGGACGATGCAGTCCCGGTCCCGGACGTTCCGGTCGAACCACTCGACCTGGTCGGCGTAGACGTTGGGAGTGGCCATCTCCACCGTTGCGGGCAGGTTCAGGATGACCGGGTGGGTGGGAGTCGGCCTCCAGATCTCCATCACCGCCTCGCAGATCTCCACCGCGAAGTCGAGCTCGGTCGCGCTGAAGCTCTCCGGGGAGTACTGCGGGACGATCTCGGTTTCCGGCATCTCTTCGCGGAGCCGCTGGATCAGCCGGGCCCCGCTGCGGGCGATCTCGACGATGCCCGCCCGGGACAGCCCGAAGACCACCCGGCGCTGCAGCTCGGAGGTGGAGTTGTAGAGGTGGACGATGGCCCGCCGCGCTCCGCGGATCGCGTCGAAGGTCTTGCGGATCAGCTCCTCGCGCGACTGCGTCAACACCTGGATCGTCACATCCTCGGGAATCCGGTCCTGCTCGATCAGCTCCCGGACGAAGCTCCAGTCCGCCTCGGAGGCGCTCGGGAATCCGACCTCGATCTCCTTGAAGCCGAGCTTGACCAGAAGCTCGAACATGCGCCGCTTGCGCTCGGGGCCCATCGGTTCGACCAGGGCCTGGTTGCCGTCGCGGAGGTCGACGCTGCACCAGACCGGCGGCTTCTCGACCACGCGGTCCGGCCAGCGCCGATCGGGCAGCGCGATCGGGGTGAACGGCTGGTACTTGGTGGCGGGCATGCTCGACATGGGTCGCTCCAGGTTCGCCGAGGGATCCGGCTGGAGCGGGAGGCGAGTCAGGAAGGCCGCTGACGCGCGAAACCCCCTCCGGCCGGGCTCGGCGGGAGAGGGTTTCGCGTTTCAGTGGCTGTCCAGAAGTACGCTAGACCCCTCCCGCCCCGATAAGGAGCAGGCCAAGGAGCAAGCCGATTTGAAGCTCGCGGGGTGCGTTCTTCCGGTACGCCATCTCGGTTCTTGAGTACCCGAGGTCCCCAGCGCCGTCAAGCGAGGTCGGGCGAGAAATCGCCCACCGGGACCCGTTGCCCCCCGGATAGCCGATCCCCCCCGGCTGCGGCACCTTGTCGCGGAGCGGGCGGGATCCGGCGGGAAGCCGCGGGCCCGTGCGGACCGAGGGAGGCAATTGGCGGGCGAAGCCACCGAAGTGAAAGGGATCGACCGCGGCCGGGTGACCGAGTGGTTCGCCGCCTGGATCGCCGGCGTGACCCCGCCGCTCCAGTTCGAGCTGATCGCCGGTGGCCACTCCAACCTCACCTACAAGCTCACCGACGCCGCCGGGGGGCTCTACGTGCTCCGGCGTCCGCCCCTGGGCGCAGTGCTGGCCACCGCCCACGACATGGCCCGGGAGCATCGGATCATCTCCGCCATCGGCCCCACGGAGGTCCCGGTTCCGCCCGCTCTGGGGCTCTGCGAGGACGAGGAGGTCAACGGCGCGCCCTTCTACGTGATGGACTACGTGGAGGGCCACGTGCTGCTGGATGGACCCTCCACGGAGGAGCTCTACGGCCCGGAGGAGCGAGAGCGGATCGGTCACTCCGTCATCCAGGTGCTCTCCGACCTGCACCGGCTCGACCCCGACGAAATCGGTCTCGGCGATCTCGGGCGCAAGGAGGCCTACCTGGCCCGCCAGCTGAAGCGCTGGCGGACCCAGTGGGAGAAGTCCAAGACCCGTGAGCTGGCGGCGATGGAGGCGGTCCACCAGGCCTTGGTGGAGCGGATGCCCGAGCAGGTCGGGGCCACCATCGTGCACGGCGACTACAGGCTGGGGAACATGCTGATCGGCCGTGACGCGAAGCTGGCGGCCCTTCTCGACTGGGAGCTCTGCACCCTCGGCGACCCGATGGCCGACGTCGGCTACGTCATGAACAACTGGGCCCAGCCCGGCGAGGGGGACGCGACGATGCGGGGCGCCGCCCTGGCGCCGACGATGGCGGGGGGCTTCCCGGATCGCGAGACCTTTCTCGAGAGGTACGTCGAGCTGACTGGCCGCGACACGAGCCAGGTCGACTACTACCGCGCCTTCCAGTACTGGCGCCTGGCGGCCATCATCGAGGGGGTGCTGGCTCGCTACTTGAAGGGCGTGATGGGAAACGCCGCCGACACCGAGGCCTTCCGCTGGCAGGTGGACATGCTGGCCGAACAGGGGCTGGAGCTCATCCACCGCCTGCGCTGAGCTTCGCGCCGGTACCGGGCAGGGGGGGCGTCAGGCTCAGTCCTGGAGGTTCGTCACGAAGCGGCGCCTCGCCGCGAGGAAGTCCGGCAACTCGAAGAGCATGTGCCGAAGGGAGCGGCGGTGCTGCCAGATGCGCCTCGCGAACTTGCCGCGCCACTCCGGGTCGGTGTAGAAGCGCCTCACGTGCTCGTTGTAGAGCTGTTCGAGCCTCTCTTTCGACTCCACGCCCCTGGGCACGAACACGAAGTTCATGCAGTTCATCAGTCTCCAGTTCTCGTCGAAGCTGCCCTCGGAGCCGATCGTCTCCCAGCAGGGAGCTCCGGGGAAGGGGGTGAACTTCGACATGTTCATGTCGTCCAGTCCCAGCTCGACTGCGAAGTCGCTCGTCCTCCGGATCGATTCCTCCGTGTCACCCACGATGCCCATCATGAAGAGCCCCTTGGCCCGCAGCCCGTTCTCCTGGATCCGGCCGACGGTCTCCCGGACCATGTCCAACGTGATGCCGGCCTTGATCGCTTCGAGCAGGTCGGGGTCCCCCGACTCGATGCCCACCGAAACCATCAGGCAGCCGGCCTCCCTGAGGCTCCGGAGAAGCTCGTCGTCGGTGTGGCCGATCCGGACCGCGCAGTTGAACTGCATTCCGAGCGGCTGGGCGGCGAGCTTCTGGCAGAGCGAGAGGATCCGTTCGCGGTTCACGGTGAAGAGATCGTCGTAGATGTTGACGTGCCTGATTCCGAAGCGATTCCTCAGGTGCTCGAGATGCTCGTAGGTGTACTCGGCGGAGTTGGATCGGAAGCCCTTCTTGAACACCGAGCGGTCGCAGAAGGAGCACTGGTAGACGCACCCGCGGCTGGTGCTGATCGCAGTCCCCGGCGTGCGGATGTAGCTGAAGGGTGGCAGCCGGTAGCCGCGCGGGAAACCGTCCAGCTTCTGGTAGGCCGGAAGCGGAAGCGAGTCCAGGTCCCGAATCAGCTCCCGGGGAGGGTTGGTCACCACTTCGGCCCCGTCGCGCCACACCAGGCCGTCGATCGTCCGCGGGCTCTTCCCCCTGGCCAGCTCGAGGAGCGTGATCTCTCCCTCGCCCAGTGCCAGGTGGTCGATCTCCGGGAAGTGCTCCATCAGCTGTGCCCCGAACCCCGAGACGTGGATGCCTCCGAACACGTTCGGGAGGGCGGGCCGGGCCTCCCGGATCTTCCTGGCCATCTCGTAGGCATCCGGGAATCCCGAGGTCGTGGTCGAGAAGCCCACCAGCTCGGGCTCTAGGCGGAGGACCCTGGCGACGTTGGCGTCGGCTCCGTCCGGTGCTGCTGGCCCCAGGCAGTCGTGGACGAGAACCTCCACCCCGTTCGCTTCGAGATAGGCAGCGATGGAGAGCAGACCGATGGGCACCATCCGGTTGACGCTCACGGTCAGGTCCTTCTTGCCGGGCGTCCAGTTGGAACCGGCAGGATGAACGAGCACCACGCGCATCCGAGCTCCTATCTCTCGAGATCTTCCGGCCGTGAGCTTCCCGGACCCAGAGCTCCCGGGTCCTACCAGTGCTTGCGGTCGTAGTCGCGGTAGAGGCGACGTACGTACCAGCCGAACTTGATGCTGCCGAAGATGAACCGGAGGAAGTCCCGCACGGGGACTCTCACCTTGTTGACTCGCGGCGGGATCTGGGCGGAGCCGAGGGCGTAGAGAATGGCGAAGTAGCGGTAGAAGAGCTTGAGCGGCAGTCGGGTCGGCAGGATGGTGTGGAGGCAGTCGTAGAAGAGGTACGGATCCTCGCAGATGAACTCGTCGCGGGCGGCCACGAAGGCCTCGGTTCCCGGCGGGGGTGAGAAGATGGTAAAGGCGAACTCCGCGGGCGCGAGTTCCCTGATCGCCTCGTGGACGGCGAGGAAGTCCTTCTCCTCGAACCCCGGATCGACCATGAGCCCCGCGTGGATGTTGATCTCGAGGTTTCGCAGGATCTCGCGCGCCTCGAGGTTCTGGCTGGGTGTCGCCTTCTTGTTGTAGCCGCTGAGCTCCTCCTCCCGGAGCGACTCGAAGCCGACGTAGGCGAACTCCAGACCGGCCCGCTTCCACAGCGCGAAGAGATCGGGGTGTTTGCACACGGTGTCGCTTCTGGCCCACGAGATGTACTTCTTCTTCACGCCCCGCTCGATCAACATCTCGGCCATCCGCTTCATGCGCTTGGCATTGATGAAGGTCTCGTCGTCGACGAAATAGATGTACTCCTGCGGAAGGGAAGCGATCTCGTCGACGACGTCCTCGACGTCGCGCTGCAGGTACTTCCCGTTGGCGAGGAAGTGCACGACGCAGAAGCTGCAGCGGTTCGGGCAGCCGACGCTGGTTCGAACGCAGGCGATGTTGGGAAACAGCGTTGGCATCCGCTGCCCGGGCTCGCCATAGCAGATGCAGAAGTACTTCGTCATGTCCACGAGATCGCGGCGCGGGCGCGTGTGGATCCCGTCTGGATGAAGGAGCGGTGGCGGCTGCGCGGCCAGGCGGTCGTAGTCGCGCGAAGCGGTGGGCAGGATGCAGGACGACTCCGGCAGCGGTTGGCCCGCATCCAGGCTGGCGATGATCTCCTTCATCGCCGAGACGCCATCTCCCCGTACGATCAGATCGAACAGCTCCGGGTGCTTGCAGTCCAGGGGAGCGCTGGAGGCGTGGATGCCGCCGAGACAGCTGAGGGCCGCGGGCCGCATCTCCCTCGCGATTCCGGCGAGCTTCCGGATCACGCGGAACTGGCCGGAGAGGCCGCCGAATCCGATCAGATCGGGGCGATACTCCTGCAAGCTGCGTCTGAAGACCGCGATGGGCTTCTTCTCGACGCCGAGATCGCAGATCCGGACGTCGTGGGGAGGATGGATCGCCCCGGCGATCAGCTCTTGAGCGTACGGCTCGACCAGCAGCATCGACTGGAGCCACCGGGATGTGGGCAGATCGGCAGGCGGCCGGACCAACAAGACCCTCACGAGATTGCCGCCTCCCAGACCGCTGATCGAAGACGAACCTCCGACTTCCTGGCCGCGCGAAGGAGCGCTGCGGTCGGTGCCCGTCGTCTCCCGGGGGATGGTAGGCGCCAGGAGAATCGACCCGCAAGGGCGGGACTCCTATTCGTCGGAGCCGCCCGTCCACCTCCTGAGCTTTCCGCTCGCCGTCTTGTCCAGGCGGGGCACACAGCGGATCCGTTTCGGGACCTTGTAGGGCGCCAGGTGCTGATAACAAAACCGTCGTATTTCGATAGTGTCGACGTCGGCCGGCTCCCGGTCACCATGCGGGACCACGTCGGCGCAGGGGAGCTCTCCGTAGCGGGCGTGGGCCGTCGCGTAGACTCGAGACTCCGCGATGGCCGGATGCCGATCGAGCACGGACTCCACCTCTTCCGGGAAGATCTTCATCCCGGTGAAGTTGATCACGTCGTTCTCCCTTCCGCGGAGGAAGAGAAAGCCGTCCGAATCGATTCGCCCGAGATCACCCGTTGCGAACCATCCGTCCGTCAACGCCTCCAGCCGGGGCCGCCACGGGGAAAGGTACGCATCGAACATCCCCTTCCCCTTCACGTAGACCTTCCCGACACCCTCGGCGTCGGGATCCCCGATCCGCGCTTCGTAGTCGGGCAGGATCTTCCCGACCGATCCCCGCCTGGCCGGGTCGCTCGAGCAGTTGACGAAGGGAAGCCCCACCTCGATGATCCCGTACGCCTCCGAGAGCTCGATGCCGAACCGCTCGCGGAAGCGCCTCGCTTCGGCCTCCGGCAGTCGCATCGCCGTGGAGATCGCCAGCCTGAGGTCGGAGAACATCTCCGGGGAGAATTCTGCCGAACTGCTGATGAGCTGATAGTGGAACGGGGAGGCGTAGATCAGGGTTGCCGGGTGGCGAGCCAGTCCATCGACCAGAGATGACGGAAATTCACCTCCGCAGAGGACGATGGCCGCCCCGCGGCGGAGCATCAGGAGGATGCTGACCACGAAGTGGTAGCTCATGGAGAGAACCCAGATCACCCGGTCTTTCCGGGTCACCCCGAGAGCCCTGTCGGCGGCATCCGTCCTCTCCTCGATGGTCCGATGAGAGAGCACCACTCCCTTGCTGGCGCCGGTCGTGCCCGAGGAGAAGCGAACGAAGGCTGGATCGAGGGCGTAGTACTCGGGGGGAAGGTCCTCCCGGGCGGTGCGCCGGTGCAGAAAGAAGGATTTCTGGAACCCCGCTTCCGCAAATGCCTTGCGGGCAGCGCCCGGCGCTGCTCCCTCCCTGTCGGATATCAGCAGAGATGCGTCGATCTCCCCGATGGCCGCACTGACTTCCTCCCACGGATGCTGGGGGGACATGGGAACGATGGTGGCACCCAGGGAGAGGACGGCCAGACTGACGACGATGTACTCGATGCTGTCGTCGCAGCAGAGGGCGATCCGCTGGGCGGGGCAGACGCCCAGCGAATCCAGTTCGCGAGCCGCTGCGTCCAGCATGGAAAAGAGATCGCCGTAGGAGACCCGACGATCTCCCTCGATGACCGCGGTGCCCTGCCGGTGGGCGGCGTTCTCACGCTTGATGAGGTCGACGATGTTCATCTGCAATCGGTGACGCGTCGTCTGCCAGCGTCGATGGGGGAGTCCAGGGCTGCTGCTGCCGCCCGCCCGGCCTGGTCGCCGAGGGAGATGCAGGTTCCGGCGACCCTGGTCGATCCCAGCGCCTCGCGGGTCGCCGATATGCAGCGGCCCGCCGACCAGCAGTTCTCGAGCCCCTCTGGCTCGAGACAGCGCAGGGGGACTTCGTAGTACTCGCCGGGCTCGAGGTATTCGAGTTGGGGTCCTTTCGTCTGGTCCCAGAGCTCGATGGGCCAGGCGTTCTTGACCACGCCATCGCGAAACTTCCTCGCGCGGAGGACGTCGTCGGCGGTCAACGCGTATCCACCCCGCACCCGGGGGCCTTCCCGGTCGAGCACGCGAGGAGACATCTCCGCGATCCTGGAGCCCTCGAAGGAGGCCAGCGACTCGGAGAGGACGCGATGGACGAGCAGCGCTTCCTCTCGCGCCCGTTCGTCCCTGTCTCCTCCGAACTGCGCGACGGCGATCCTGCAAACCCCCTCAGCCGGGTCATCGCCGGGCGTGTAGGTCGTGAAGCGGAGATGAGCCGGTATCCGCCCCTCGCCGGCCGCCCTGGCCAGATGGTAGGGAACCCGCACCGGGAGGATCTCGTCGGGGATCTGGAGGCCCTCTACCCGGAAGCTGTATCCCGCAAGCTGCCGCTGCTCGGGCGGGGGCCACTGGCACCGTGCTCCGCTCATCTGGATGACGACGCCGTCCCCGCTGCAGTCGATGACGGTATCGGGGACGATCTCGACTCGTCCCCGCTGCCCCTCCGCGGAGACGGACCCGATGCGGTTCCCCTCCAGCTCGAGCGCCACTGCGCGTGTGGCGTAGAGGACCTCCAGCCCTCTCTGGCCTTCGCAGAGAAGCCGCAAGGTCGAAACGAGGTCCCGGGTCGAGAAGGGCAACACGTGGACCCTTCCCATTCGCTGCACTTTCTTTTCCGGCGCGAGCTTCTCGAGCGAGGCGCGGATCTCGGCGGCGATTCCTCCGTTGAGTGTGGCATCCGGCAGGTCGTCCCCGTTGGCGTACAGACCACAGATGAAGCGGTGCATTCCCGACACGACGGCACCGCCGGGTGTGCCGTCCCGCTCGATCAGGATGGTGTGCGCTCCCTCACGGGCAGCGCGTACGGCCGCACTGACTCCCGCGACACCGGCGCCCACGACGAGCACGCCACACCGCCGCGTCGTGCCAGCCATCAGCCTTCCAGTCTCGACCGCAGCGTCTCGAGGACCGCATCCGCCTCGTCTTCGGCGAGCAGTCCCTGCAGGTAGGAGAGATAGGCGTTGAGCCTCCCGTGCGCCTGCTGGAAGAACACGCCGAGCCCGGGTGGAACCGGGACGCGAGTCATGTGGTAGCTGCGCTCGACCTTCTCGCCCATGAAGTGGGTGGGCATGTGCCCGCTCTCTCCGAGGAACGAGAAACAGAAGGAAGCGAGCCCGCCCTTGAGATAGAGCTTGAGCAGGCGGCTGACGATCGACAGGGGGGCGATTCTCATCAGCAGGCTCGCGTCCTGGATGTCCCGGGGCAATCCGGCTCTGACCTGGTCGTACATCTGCCGTTTGATGGACTCCAGCAGAGCCGGAAAGTCCTCCACATCGCGGGCCTGGATCCGAAACAAGAGGAAGGACACGTGGTTGAAGAACAGGTCCTGGGATCGCCCGCTCCTCGGGCGGGTATCCATGGTGACGGGGATGACGTAGTCACCGACGGCCGTGCCCCTCTCGAGGAAGAGCTGGTGAAGGACCTGGACGGTGAGCGCCATCGTGTAGGGCATCGCCATCAGGTACCCGGCCCCCGCTTCTGCTCTCTCGATGATCTCCCCGGTCTGACGCTCGCTGAAGGAAACGACCCGGAACCTGAATTCCCGCCTCGCCGCCCGGGCATCGACCGGCAGCGCCCGCGGTGGCCCGTTCTCCGCCAGCCGTCGAAGCGCCCGGTTCACCTGCCTTCCCGCTTCGAACTTGCGCTGCCATTCACTCAGATGAGCGGGCTCGGCAGGGAGGAGCTCCGGGGCACGTGGCCCGTTTCCTTCCCATTCCCTGTTGAACCGGCCCAGAAACGCCTCGGCGCCGTGGGCGTCGAACAGCGAGTGGTCGAACTTCACCGCGGCGTGGCTCTTCTCTCCCTCGCGGACGAGGTCGAGGGCGAGGTGTTCACTCCGGCTGCCAAAGGGCGTGTTGATGGCCGCCTCCAGGACGGAGAGTACATCCTCCCCGTCCTCCAGCTGGTGAAGGCCGCAGGCCATTGGGTGCTTTTGTCCGGTCGAGGGGAGCTTCCAGTACGGAGCGAGGTTGTAGTCCCGGCTGGTTCTTCCGCGCAGCATGGGAGTGCTTCTGATCAGGCCGTCGAGTGACTCCCGCACTCGGCCCTCCGCGGGAACACCCCCGAGCTCCATCACGATCTGAAACATGTGCCCCGCGCCGGTCGCCCGCTGGTTCATTCGATCGATGCCCTGAACGAGCCAGTCGATCCCGGTCAGGTAGTGCTTGTTCCTGGAGAAGGGGATGCTCACCATGGGATGGATCAGATCATCCGCTGGACGCGCCGTGCGAGAGAGCCGATCGCCTGGAAATCGTCCTTCGTCAAGTCGGTTTCCATCAGCGTCAGACCGAAGGTCTGTTCGATGGCCACCAGCAGTTCGACGAACGCCATGGAGCTCATTCCCAGCGTGTGAAGCGGGGCGTCCGCTGCCACGCTGGCCGGATCGATCGAGAGAATGGTGGCCACCTCCCTGATCAGCAGGTCCTCGATCTCCTTCAGACTCATCTGCGACATGGGTGGGCTCCTGGTTCCAGGCTAGCCACCGGCTTCGGGTGCGAGCCAGATCTCCGGCCTCGCCTGGAATACCTGCTGCCGTGGCCGCTGCTGCATCCGACATTCCGCGTCGAGCGTCTCGACGAGGCGGGCATCGAGCAGGTTGCCGGCTCCACAGACGTCGCGCAGCGCCCCCACGACCTTCTCCGGGTCACCGGACGTGACCGCGTCGCCGGTCTCGCGCAGGAGCTTCAGGACCGTCTCCGGACCATTCCTCGCGCGCAGGAGGTGGGAGAGCGATTCCCTGTGGGCTCGAAACAGATGGTTGAACAGCTCGATCTGCCTTTCCAGGTTCCTGGCAGACGCCCCGGCCATGCTTCTGGGCTCGGAAAGCCTCATGTCCGGGTGAGACGTATTCCCGGTCAGATAGCTGTCCTCGATGTTCTCGATGAAATCCCGGAAGCTCCGGACGCCGCAGTTCACCTCGAACCGGTCGGGGTGGAGGAAGAGCAGAGAGCCCGGGTCGGTCGAGAAGGGCAGGTAGGCGATTTCGATCAGGTCCGGGTACTCCAGGATCAATTCCATGATGAACTCGAGGGTGCGGAAGACCGTCTCAGGCGTGTCGAACGCGAGAAAGTACCCGAAGTAGAGCTGCACCCGCAGGTTGCCCTTCGTGTCGATGTAGTCGAGGCATCTCCGGAGCTCCTCGTTCGTATAGAACGCGCTCCTCCCCTTGTTCCGCTTCCGAAGCTCCACGTCTGCGGTCTCCGGTGAGAGCTGAACGAAGGCCCTCTCGAAGGTCTCCGAGAGGGCGTCCAGCAGGGCCGGGGGCGTGATACCCCAGGCGCTGTAGACGTAGTGGATCTCGAGCTGGTTCCGGCGGATCTGCTCGAACAGCGACCCGTACCAGCGGTCGCTTCCCTCGAACTCGAGATCGCTCAAGAACGTCCGAAACCCGAACGACATCGCCTTCTCGATGGTGGCAACCACGGATTCGACGGACCTGACGGCCACGCTGTCCCGGTTGTTGATGATCTGCTGGGCCTTGCGGTTTCCCCCGCAGAACAGGCAGGTGTTCGCGCAGCCGCGTCCGATCTCGAGGAAGAAGAGGGGAGACAGGTTGAGGGGCGCGAAGCCGAACGGCGCAAACCGGGTCCAGTAGATGGACCGCTTTCGGTAGTACTCCCAGTGCCGGAGCAGATCCAGCGAGGCGAAATCCAGCTTCTCCAGATCCTCCGCAGTCGCGACGTACGAGAAGTCGTTCAGACGGATCCCGCCGTCACCAGCTCTCCAGGCGAGATTGGGCACACCGGCCAGGGAGGGTCGCGTCGTCGTGGAGCGCGGCCCCACGGACTGGCCCCGAGCGTCGAGGGCCCTGCAGAGGGCGACGATGGGAAGCTCGGCGTCCCCGCGGATGATCGCGTCGATCTCCGGATGGTCGGCCAGGATCTCCTCCGCGAAGAGACTGGCGGTGAACCCGCCCAGGAAGACGAACAGCCCCGGCCTGGATTCCTTGAGGGCCCGCGCGGTTTCGAGCACCACCAGGCTCTGGTTCACCCAGTGACAGTCGAAGCCCACCGCGTCGACCTGGTCGACGGCCAGGACCCGATCGATGGCTCTGCCCTTCTCGGCGTCGGAGTGGATGATCTCCACTTCGACGCCGCTCTCGCCGAGCGCGCTCGCCAGGGCAAAGAGGCCCATGGGCATGAAGAAGATGTTCTTCTCCGACTGGTCCCGGGGATTGACGAGACTGTTGTTGCCGCAGTGAATGAGCTTCACGCAGAATCGACGCTTCGAACTCACCTGGTCACCCGGAGCCTGGCCTTCGCCGGCGCTAGGGTATCAAACCGGCGCGCGGGAGGCGGCCGCCGACCACGCGGAGCCGCCGCCGATTCCCTTTCAAGACCGATCACTTGCGGTAGGGCTTGCAGCGGTCCTACGATCGGCCAAGCTAACCGATGCCGGGAAGGCCCATGAAAACGGATGCTTCTCTCTCTGCGATTCGAACCAGGCTTTTTCATGGGTTGTTGAGCTACACGAAGAGTTTTCCCGATTTCTCCATTTCGCAGAGATTCACCATGGCGGGACCCAGGCAAGGGAATGCCTTGCTGGAAACAACCCGCGATGATCTTCTGGGGAATGAACACATCCTCATCTATGTTCATTTTCCCTTTTGCTCTTCCGAGTGCGTATTCTGCAACTCATTCCCACAGAAATCCAACACCAATATCCAACATAAATATCTCGAACATCTAGAGCGGGAAATAGACCTGTATGGTTCTCTGGGTATCTTCCAGGGAAAGACAGTCAAGTGTGTCTACCTCGGAGGGGGAACTCCGACCACGTTCTCCAGTGACGCCATTCGAGGCATCGTTCACAGGCTGAGGCAGGTGGCGGAGTTCTCCGAGGACTGCAGCATCACCTGTGAGGCCCACGTCCGGGACCTTCTCGAAGAGGATCGGGTCGGCGAGCTCGCGCGATCGGGGATCAACAGGATCAGCACCGGTTGTCAGACGTTCGACAGCGATGTCCTGAAGTCGTGCAGGAGATTCCATCGCCAGTCCCAGGTAGCGGCGGTGGTCCGAGACGCCAGGCAGCAGGGCGTGTCGACGAACATCGACATGATGCTGGGCCTTCCCGGGCAAAGCCTGGAGGCCGTGAGGAAGGATCTCGGCATCCTCGCCGAGATCGCGCCGGACTCGATCGAGTACATGAGACACGAGGTCGTCAACCCATTGGCGATATCGCTCTATCGAGAAAAGCCAGAGCTTCTCGTCGAAGATGACGAACTCTTCTGGATGACGTACGAGACCCAGCACTGGATGGAAGAGAACGGCTACGAGCAGAACGGGCACTTCACCAGCGAGAAGCAGTTTCCATACAGATACCACTGGCTGAAGGAGGTCCCCTTCATATCCCTGGGTGCCAGGTCGAGGTCCCATAGCCGGAGCCTCTGCTGCGACAAGCACGAGGACCTCTCGCTCTATTTCCGGCTCATAGAGAAGGGGAGGCCGCCCATCGCCAGATACATGGCCCTGGACAAGAGAGATCAGATGTACCGATCGCTATTCCTGGGCATACAGCTTCGAAACGGCCTCTCGCTAACGAGCTTCGAGGATCGATTCGAGGAGAATGCGCTCGAGGTGTTCTCACCCTTGATGAAAGACCTGATCGAGTGGGGTTGTATCGAGCCGGATTCTTCCTCCATCAGGCTGAGCCGACACGGCAGGTTCTTCGTCGAGGACGTGTGCTGCCATATCATCGACCAGTCCGTGGGGGCGGGTGATGAGGACGCGAAGCTCGAGCGGCTGTCCCACTCGACCGGCGCCTTTTCGGAGAGGCGGGCTTCCCGGCTGAAGCTCCGAGAGCGCGACTAGGAATCTGACCGAGGCGCTTTCGGTGGATGCGAAGACCGCCAGAGGGTGAGGAGGGATGTCTTGTGAATGGGGGGGATGAAGGTCGAATCGCCCTGGTCGTCGGCGGAAGCCGTGGCATCGGGCGGGCGATTGCACTGCGGCTGGCCCGGTCGGGCTTCGACATCTGGCTGACCTATCGAGGCCAGCACGCAGCGGCAGCGAGCGTGAAGGAGGAGATCGAGGGGATCGGCAGATCCTGCGAAACGCTGTGCTTCGACGTCTCCAGCTTCGAGGAGACCAGGGAAGCGCTGGAAGAACGATCCGAAGAACGTCCTCCGGGGGCGGTGGTCTTCAACGCTGGCATCACCAGGGACAACCTGTTGATGTGGATGACCAGGGAAGAGTGGGATTCGGTTCTTTCCACCAATCTCGACGGCTTCTACAATGTGGTCCGCTCGGTGCTGTTCTCGATGCTGCGGGTCAGGCGGGGACGCATCGTGGCCGTCTCGTCTGCATCGGGCCAGACCGGACAGCCGGGCCAGGTGAACTACTCGGCGTCGAAAGCCGGTCTGATCGGAGCCTCGAAGGCGCTGGCGCGAGAGGTGGGGAAGCGGAACATCATCGTCAATGTGGTTGCACCGGGCATGATCGAGACCGACATGACCGAAGACCTCCCCAGGGACAAGGTCCTTCCGCTGATTCCCCTCCAGCGGTTCGGGAGCACCGAGGACGTCGCTGCCGTCGTGGATTTCCTCTGCAGTGAAGAGAACATGTACATTCACGGACAGGTCATCGGGATCAACGGCGGGTTGGTGATCTGAAGCTCCCGAGACAGAAGCGTTCTCCTCGTCCGATACCGGGGTCGTCCCATGAACGAGTATGACGACATCGTCGTCGGCAGCGGCATCAGCGGGATGACACTCGCGCTGCTCCTCGGCTTGAACGGGCACTCCGTCCTGCTGCTCGAGAAGAGCCGCCGGATCGGCGGATCCATGGCCCGCTTCTACAGGGGAGAGGTTCCCTTCGATACCGGCTTCCACTTCACGGGCGGCTTCCACGAGGACGGCGTCCTCCTCCAGATGCTGACGGTTCTCGGGATTCACGATCTGATCAGACCGGTCTACCTCACGAAGCCGGAGAACAGGAGGTTCGTCGTCGAAGAGGCGGGGGCGAGCTTCGAGATGCCGCCCGGCTACCAGGCGACGGTCGCTGCGGTGAAGGAGTACTTCCCGGAAGACACGCTCGCCGTCGACCGGTACTTCGAGATGGTCAAGAGCGTGTGCCTCCGAACCACGGGAATGGATCTGCGCAGGCTCAGTGTCTCGTTGGGTTTCCTCGACGAGGACTACGTCAGTCTCGACCACGTCCTCGATGGCCTGACCGACAACCGGCTCCTGAAGGCGCTCCTGGCGGCGTTCAGCATGTGCTACGGCGTCAAGCCCGGGGAGGTCTCCTTCGCCAATCACAGCCGCGTCAGCCATGCGATGTACGAATCGCTCGCCCGGGTGGAGAACGGGGGCGACGCGTTCATCCGCGCCTTTCGGGAGCGCTCTGGCGGTCTGGACATCGACGTGATGACCGGTACCCATATCACCGAGTGCGTCGATGTGCGAGATCGAAGAGTGGGTCGGTTCGTGCTGAACACGGGTGACGAGGTGACCTGCGATCGCTGCACGTTTACGATTCATCCCAAGGAGATCCTGAAGATCCTTCCGGGGGACCAGGTGACCAGGGCCTTTGTCGAGCGGGTGAGCGACTTCGAGCCGTCCGTGGGGATATTCTCGGTGTACGGTTTCGTCGAAGCCGACGAACCGCCGGGCGATACCGACTCCGGCTTCGGGCCATCGATCCTGTCTCTCTTCCCCAAGTCCGACATCAATGCGCTGATCGACCCGCGGCACGAGGGTGACCAGGCCCTGGTGATCATGAGGAGCGTGGAGAAGGCGGGGACGAAGGCGTACGCGGTCGTGAACGCCTGCGAGGTGTCGTTCGTGGAGCGGCTGGAAGCGTGGAGGGACTCCAGCGTGGGAGATCGCCCGGCCGCCTACCGGGAGTACAAGGAGGAGCGCGTCGCGAGGATCCGGGACCGGATCGTCGGGGCCTATCCGGAGCTCAGGGACTCCTACCGCGTGGTGGACGCAGCATCCCCGCTCACCTTCAGGGACTACCTGAACTCCCCCGACGGGTCGGCGTACGGCGTGAAACAGAAGATCGGGCAGTTCAACGTCCTCGGGAGGCTACCGCTGCGGAACATGTATGCGGCCGGGCAGAGTTCTCTCCTGCCCGGAATCGTGGGGGCGATGATGTCCTCGTTCATCGTAGGCAGGAAGATCATCGAAAAAGAGGACTACAATAGGCTTCTGAAGGAGAGTCTGGGCAGTTGAAGAGGGTGGTGATATCGGGCGTCGGGGCGGTGTCTCCCCTCGGCAACGACGTGCCTTCGCTGGTGGAAGGTGTCGAGCGGGGAGAGAGCGCCGTTCGGTACATGGAGGGATGGGATCGGTACCTGGGACTGCGCAGCCTCGTCGGCGCGCCGGCCGAACTGAGGAACGAGAAGGCGATTCCCCGCAAGAACCGGCGGTCGATGGGCAGGATGAGCATCTTTGCCGTGCAGGCCAGCGAGCAGGCTCTCGCCGACGCTGGCCTGGAGCAGGAGGCCCGCGGTTCTGGAAGGGTCGGATGCGTGATCGGGTCCACCACGGGAAGTGCGGAGAGCCTCGCCGACACGTTCGAGACCATGCTGCCGGAGAGGGACCTCTCGCGGTTGACCGCGACGAAGTTCTTCCAGTGTGTATCCCACACGGCGGCGATGAACGTGGCGCAATACCTGGGGCTCACCGGAACCGTGATGGCGACCTCCGCCGCCTGCGCCTCGTCGCTGCAGGCCATCGGAGCCGGATACGATCTGATCCGGATGGGGAGACAGGATGTGGTGCTGTGCGGAGGAGCGGAGGAGCTGCACCCGACCGTCACCGGGGCCTTCGACATCCTCTTCGCCACGTCGACCGGCTACAACGACGATCCCAAGCGGACCCCGCGCCCCTTCGACAGCGATCGCGACGGTCTGGTGTGCGGCGAAGGATCCGGGATCGTCGTGCTCGAGGAATACGAAAGGGCGCTGGAGCGAAACGCGAAGATCCACGCCGAGGTCATCGGGTATCATACCGCTGCCAGCGGAGAGCACGTGAGCCAGTCGAACCGGGACTCGATCGTCCACTGCATGGGAGAAGCCCTGGCCAGTGCGCGGATCTCGGCTCGCGATGTCGACTACATCAGTGCCCACGGGACGGCGACCAGGCACGGGGACGAGGTCGAAGCCCAGGCGATCCGGGAGGTCTTCGGCGACGCGGTCCCCGTCAGCAGCTTGAAGGGAAACCTGGGGCACACCCTGGGTGCATCCGGGGCCCTGGAGCTGATCGTCTCCCTGGCCATGATGGAGAAGGGCGTGTTGTTCCCGACCCTGAATCTCGCGAAAGTCGACGAGGGTTGCCGGGGAATCGCCCACCTGATGACCCCGCTCCAACGTGAGGTCAGGATCGTGATGAAGAATTGCTTCGCCTTTGGTGGCATCAATGCTGCTCTCGTGTGCAGAAGTCCAGCGGATTGAGGAGTGGAAACCGGCATGACAGAGCGGGAAGTCGTGGAGCTGGTCGATGGGATCCTCGAAGAGTATTTCGAGATCGAGAGGGAGAGGCTCCTTCCGGAGGCGAACATCTTCGAAGACCTCGAGCTGGACAGCCTGGACATCGTCGACCTGGTGGTGGCCATGCAGAAGAAGTTCAACCTGAGAATCCGCGATGACGAGCGGATCAGGCACATCCGCACGTTGGGGGACATCCATCGCTTCGTGCTCAGCCTGCAGGCGGAGGGAGTCTCCCCGGCGGCGTAGGGATGGATGCCGCCGTGTGACGGAGCCAATCCGTGAGCGCGGGGTCTAGGGTGCTCGACGAACGGGAGATTGCGTAGATGCCGTGCCGTGGTGGCGGCGGAAGCCATCGATTCGAGTTCACCCGGGAAGAGATCTCCGAGGCCGTGAGGGCCAGCGGACTGCTCGAGCTGGAGGTCGAAATCGGCCCTGGGTGCAGTCTGCACCGTCCGCTCGGCTCGGCTCCGGGCGACCCGGCCGCGGCTGAGGAGCTTTCCGAAGCAGAGATCCGTGAGATCATCCTTCAGGCCCGGGACCTGGGCGTGAAGGGGATCACGCTATTCGCTGCTCCGGAGAACCCGCAGCCGGAGCTTCCTGGGCTCTGTCGGTTCGTCGAGTCGCAGGGCCTCGAGGTGGAGGTGTCGACGGAGATTCCCGGGATCGAGCCAGGCCGCTGTGGCCGCGCGTCGGATCCGGCAGCTGAGACTTGCGGGGACGGGTGCATGCGCCACCGGTACTCCTGCCTGGTCTGCCCGTGCGGGGATGTCGTGCCCTGCGCCGGCCTGGACCTGTCCATCGGCAACGTCCGGAATCGGACACTCTCCGAGATCCTCGAGGACAGTGAGGTCCTCGAGGATCTGAGAGATCATCTGCATACGATCAAGGGCCCCTGTGCGTCGTGCGAAGACGCCGAGGTGTGTTACGGCTGCCGGGGGGCGGCCTACCGCCTGACCGGAGACTATCTCGCCTCCGACCCGCTGTGCTGGAAGAACGCCGGCCGCCAGGACGAGATTGCCAGGCTGCCGTTCGCCGTGGAGGCGATCATTCCCCACGAGAAGCCGATGCGGATCGTCGATCGACTCGAGAAGATCGGCGAGCGGTCGGGGGAGGTCTCGGTAACCGTATCGGAAGAGATGCCGTTCGTCGGAGAAGGCGATGTCGTCGACGAGACCGCGTACCTCGAGATGATGGCCCAGTCGGTCGCCGCGCTGGATGGCTTCAAGCGACTGGGCCGGCCGCACCCCGCCCTGGCGGGCTTCCTGGTGGGAGCGCAGAAGCTCGAAATCCTGGGGCCGGCTCGGGTCGGGGAACGCCTGAACATCCACCTCTACAAGCAGACCCGGTTCGGGGGATTCGGGATCCTCGAGGGCAGCGTGACCCGCGACGGCGTGGTGCTCGCCCGGGGAGAGGTGAAGATCTGGCAGGATGCGGGCTGATGGAGAGGCCGGTCTTCCGGATCTTGTCTCTGTGCTTCCTCTGGATTTCTGCGAGCCCTGTCTTCGCGGCGGGCGAAGGGGCCGCGGGAGTACCCCCGGAGGTGAACGAGGTGCTTGCCCGGCTGGAGGAGAGGATATCCGGGCTCCGAACCCTCCGGGCCGACTTCGTCCAGGAGAAGCACCTGGCCGTGCTCGACGAGCCCCTCGTCCTCTCGGGGACCCTCTCGATGCAGAAGCCGGATCGCTTCTCCTGGATCGTCAAGGAAGCCGCTCCGGTACTCGATGGTCATCGTCGGGGAGGTGGCCCATCAGTGGGATGAAGACACCCGGCGGGTGGAGAAGATCCCGCTCTCGGGCAATCCCGTCTTCAAGACCGCCATCCGCCAGTTGCGGGGTTGGCTTTCAGGCGCCTACCGGTCGATGCTGGGGGAATACGAGCTGACGGTTCTGGACAGGGAACCGATCACCCTCGAGTTCGTCCCGCGGGAAACAGCTCTCGCCCGCGAGGTGATCGAACGCGTGACGGTGACATTCGACCGCGACGAGCGCTACATCCGCCGCATGGAGATTCTCGAGAAGCGGGGAGACAGGACCCTCCTCCGCTTCGTGAACACGCTGCTGAACAGCCCGATTCCGCCCTCGGCGTGGAAGGTCGAGCAGGATGTTCGATGATTGGTTCTCCCTCGTCTTCGACGCCTGCTCCCGGCGGAGGCGGCTGATCCTCGGACTCGCAGCGGTCCTGACGGGTGCCGCGGCGTTGGGCCTCGCCTCGATCTCGTTGGAGAACGATCTCGAGTCGATGCTTCCTGGAGACGACCGGGTCCGCCAGAGCATCCGTTTTCTGCAGGAATCCCGTTTCTCGGCTGACGTCGTGGTGTCCCTGGGGCTCCGATCTCCCGATCGGTCTTCGACGGACCTGGTCGAGGCCTCCGTCCGGCTGGAACGGCTTCTCGGGCCGCCCCTGGTGACCGGCGTGGTGAGCGGTGTCTCGGGTGGCGACATGGTCGATGGGATGCTCTCCTTCCTGGAGCGGGTTCCGGAGCTGATCGATGAAGGCGCCCTCTCGCGAATCGACCGCCAGCTGACTCCGGAGGGCGTGAGTGAGAGCCTGCGCAGGAACTACCGGCAGCTGGCGACTCCCGCGAGCGCCTTCATGGTGCCATTCATTCGTTCCGATCCTCTCGGGATCAGCTCGGGAATCCTGCGCTCGCTGCAGGGGCTCTCTTCGTCACTGGGGTACGACGTGGAGCTCGAGGAGGGGCGATTCCTGAGCCGCGACCGCAGCCACGCGCTGCTCGTCCTGGAGACGCCGGTCCAGGTGACCGACGCTTCACGGGCCAGGGAGCTGGTCGTCTACCTGCAAAGCCAGCTCGGGAAGCTTCCCAGCTACGTCTCCGCCGACATCGTCGCTGGCCATCTTCACACCATCAGCAACGAGGACGTCATCAAGCGGGACATCTGGCTGGCCCTGGGCATCGCCGGTGCCGCCTTCTTCTTCCTCTTCGTCTTCCTGTTCGGCGACACCAGGGCCGTCCTGCTCTTTGCCCTGCCCGTCGCAGCGGTGCTCGTGTCGATCTACGTCTCCGACCTGCTTCTATCCCACCTTTCGTATTTCATCGTCGGGATGGGCGGTGTGGTCGCCGGGATCTCCGTCGACTACGGGATCCACGTCTACATGGCGGTCCGCTCCGGCGGCGGCCGGGCGGACGCGGTCAAGCGGGTGGCGAGGCCAGTGGTGACAGGGGCGCTCACCACCGTCTCCGTGTTCGCCGCGTTCTTCTTCTCGAGCGTCCAGGGATATCATCAGCTGGCGCTGTTCTCCATCACGAGCATCGTCCTGTGCCTCGTCTCGGCGCTGTTTCTGCTTCCCCATCTCGTCAGCGGCCGTCGTCGGTCCTTCTTCGGAGAGGCGTCGCTGGGCCAGCGCGCTGGACGGCTCGGGGAACGCCCCGGCTGGATCATCCTCTGTTGGGTGCTGGTGATGGCGGCAGGGACGATCTCGGCGAGCCGGCTGAGCTTCGATCACGACATCCAGCAGTTCGACGGCAGCGAGTCCTACGTGATCGAAGCCGAGGAGAGGTTTCACCGAAACTGGGGAAGCGAGGAACAGCCGGCGCTCTTCGTGGTGTCCGGGCGCAGTCTGGAAGGAGCGCTGCGGACGAACAGGGCGGTCTACAGGGACGCAATGGCCGTGCTGGACGAGGACGAGTTCGTGAGCCTGTCCTCGGTCTGGCCGCTCCCCGAGGAGAGGCTGGCGAACAGGGCCCGCTGGATGGAATTCTGGGAAGAGGGGAGGGAATCGAAACTCAGGAGGCTGCTGCGGGAGCACGGCGCTGCCTATGGCTTCTCGGAGGATGCCTTCTCGCCTTTCTTCGAGACCCTCCACACGGACGGAGCAGCCGAGGAGAGCCTGGCGGACCTGGAGATCTTCTCCAGGCTCAGGCAAAGGTTCGTGCAGGAGCAGCCCGACGGCTACCAGGTGCTGTCCTTCTTTCCCGATCGGGAGCGGCTGGTCTCGGAGATGTCCGCGATCAGCCAACGGCATCCCGAGACCTTCCTGGTTTCCCGCAAGGCCATCTCCAGCGCTCTCTCCGAGGCGGTGTCTTCCGAGATCCTCTACCTCGCGGGAGTCGCCGCGCTGCTGGTTCCGGCCCTCGCAGGCCTGCTGCTCCGCAACGTCCGGCTGACGGCCCTCGCCCTGGTTCCGGTGGTGACGGGCGTCGTGGCGATACTGGGAATGATTCCGCTGCTGGGTCTGTCTCTCAGCGCGCCGAGCGTGATTTCTGCGATGGTCGCGGTGGGGCTCTGTATCGACTACGGGATCTTCATGGTCTACCACTGCCACTACCGCATGGAGACCGGCACCCGAACGGCGGTGACCCTCTCGGCCCTGACCACGCTGATCGGAGCGGGTGTGCTTCTCTTCGCGCAGCATCCGATCCTGTTCGCCATCGGCGTGACGATGGTCACCGGGGTCCTGGCTGGATACGGCTCGTCGATGCTGGTTCTCCCGTCCCTGTATCGGCGCCTGGTGCCCGAGCAGGCGAGGCCAGGCTGACCATGGGCCGCCTGGGACTGTTCGGATTGGCGGTTCTGACGCTCGTGGCATGCAGCGGCGTGCCCTTTCGCGAGCCCGATCTGGTGCCTCTCGAGGGGGTCGACCCGGAGAGGGTTCGCGAGGACTTCGCCGTGGCGCTTCCGGTCGCCTTTCGGGTCGTCAACACGGTGACCTTCGAGTTCAAGGGGCGAGCCTTTGCCGCCATCGGATACACGGACGTCGACACCTCCCGGGGGACCTTCACCGTCGTGGGCCTGCACCCCGCCGGAGCAGTCAAGCTGTTCGAGGTATCGGGTGACTCGGAGACGACGCAGAGCGGATTCGTGCTGGAGCAGTTCTCCGTCCACGGCGATGTCGCTCGCGCCATCGGGGACGACACGAGACGGATCTACTTCGACCGCCTTCCGTCCCCGGACGCGAGAGCAACCAGGAAGAAGCATCGAATCCTCTTCAGGCAGGACGAAGGAGACGGAGAGCTGGAGTACGTCTTTGCCGGGAGCGACGGCTTCCTGATCGAGAAGCGATACTACGAGGACGGCCGCGAGCTCTGGAGCGCCTCCTACTACGAGTATCGCCGCGAGAACGGCAAGCTGTACCCGGAGGGGATCATCCTCGAACACCATGAGTTCGGGTATCGGCTGGTGGTGCGGCTCCGAGAGATCCGGTCGTGAGCGAGATCGCCCGGCAGACACTGCGCTGCATGTCGGATCTCAGCGAGGTGGGTGCGGGGGAGCTTCGTGCCAGATTTCTCTTCCCCGCGGAGTTCGTGGGTTTCCAGGGGCACTTCCCGGGCAGGCCCGTTCTTCCCGCAGTCTGTGAGATCCAGGCGGCCCTCGCGATGCTGGAAACGTGGAAAAGCGAACGAGTTCGACTGAGACAGATCGTCCAGGCCAAGTTCTCGGCACTCGTGAGCTGCGACGAGGAAGTGGTCTTTTCCTGCTCCGTGACCTCCGAAGACGTCCACGGGGTGCTCGTCAAGGTCAGCGTGGCGAAGGACGGCGGGAGTGTCGCAAGGTTCAGGTTGAGGGTAGCCTTCGAGGGTGGAACACGGGGGCGTCGATGAGAACTCGGCGAAAAAGGGCGGGATACTTCGAGCGGGACGCAACCGCGCCCGCTCCGCTCGTGGTCAGGGTCAAGAGGAGGGTGCGCTTCAACGAGGCGGATGTGATGGGAATCGCCTGGTACGGCCGGTATCCCGCCTTCTTCGAGGAGGGGTTCGCGGAGCTTGGCAGGCGCTGCGGCCTCTCGTACCGGGACTTCGCCGAGGCCAGGCTTCGTGCACCCATCGCGCAATTCCACATCGACTACCACCTCCCGCTCGCTCTGGATGAGGAGTTCACGGTCGCGGCCTCGCTGGTCTGGTGCGAAGGAGCTCGGCTCAACACCGAATACACGGTGACGAGAGCGGATGGAAGCGTTGCAGCGACCGCCTACAGCGTCCAGATGTTCACCGATGCCGATTCTGGAGAGACCTGTCTCACGACTCCGGAGCTGATCGAGCGGTGCCGACGTCGGTGGAAGGCAGGGGAGTTCCGTTGGCTGGAGTAGAAGCGGTCGTCGCTGCCCACGATCTGGTCTCGCCCTACGGCCAGGGCGTCACGGCCTGCTGGGAGGGGTTTTTCTCCGGAAGGACGGCGATCCGGCCCTTCGACCGGTTCTCGATGGACGCCATCCGCACCGACAAGGCCGCTTTCGTCGCAGGCCTGGATCCGGACGGGGACGAGACCCTGGTCATGCAGCTGCTGCGGCCGCTGATCGAGAAGAACGCGTTCGCGATCCCCGCCGACGCGCTGCTCCTGCTGGCGACCACCAACGGGGAGATCGACCTCCTCGAGCGGTCCGTGCTCGACGGGAAAACGGGCGCGGATGCCAGCCGCCCCGAAAACCTGGCCCGCAAGGTTCAGCGTCTCTGCGGGCTGAACGAGCCGGGGACTGTGGTCTGCGCGGCGTGTGCCTCCTCGAGCGCGGCCGTCGCCCGGGGGGCAGCGCTGATCCGGGACGGAGATCGCGACTGCGTCCTGGTCGTGGCCTGTGACAACGTGAGCGAGTTCGTGGCTGCGGGGTTCTCTGCGTTGATGGCCCTGGACAAGGACATGGCGCGCCCCTTCGACAAGAACAGGGGAGGGCTGAGCCTGGGAGAGGCGGCGGCGTTCACTCTGCTGATGAGTGACGAGAGGGCATCGAGGGAGGGCACGGTGCCGCTCGCACGCATCTCGGGGTGGGCTCTCACGAGCGACGCCAACCACATCACCGGCCCATCTCGCGACGGGAGCGGGCTGGCCCTCGCCCTGCAGAGGGCTCTGCGGTCGGCGGAGACCCCCGCGGAAGAGGTGGGGAGCATTTGCGCCCACGGTACCGGGACGCCATTCAACGATTCGATGGAGATGAAGGCGTTCAAGACCGTCTTCGGCAAGAGGGCCCTCCCCACCTACTCCCTGAAGGGCGGGATCGGGCACACCATGGGGACCGCGGGCCTGGTCGACATCATCGTGGCGGTCGAGAGCTTGAAGCAGAAGGTCGTGCCACCCACGGTCAACCTCCGCGAGGTCGACGAGGAAGCCGCAGGCTGGGCTTCGCCGGGCCCCTGTGCCTGCGATACGGGGGTCACGGTCTCGACGAACTCGGGATTTGGGGGGATCAACTGCGCCGTCGTCCTCCGCAGCGGACGGTAGGGCTGGGAGCGGGCGCCTTGGCGATGAATGTCGTTGCAGGAATCGGCTGGATCGAGAGGGCGGAATACGGGTGCGTGCGGAGGCGGCTCCGCGATCCCTACCCGGATCTCCGATCGTTGCGCAAGTCCCTGCAGGAGGAGTCCGTCCTGTCGTACCCGGTGAAGGGCTTCGGCAAGTATGACCGGGCGTCGCAGATGACCTGCTGCGCCACCGCCCTCGCGTTCGCCGATGCCGGGATGTCGTACTCCGAGAACCGCAAACAGGATATCGGGATCCTCGGGACCAACTCCGACGGCTGCCTCCGGTCCAATCTCGATTTCTTCGACGATTTCGTGAAGAACGGACGGACCCTCGGCCGGGCGAACCTCTTCGTCTACACGCTACCATCCATCCCGGTGGCAGAGGCTGCGATCCACTTCAGGTGCCAGGGGCCCCTCCTCTACATGGGATTTCCGAGGGAACCCATCGCCTCTCTGCTGCTGCAATCCGACCGGATGATCCTGCGGGGAGAAGCGGTGGCGATGGTGGCCGTGAGGGCGACCGAAGCGGACGCCCAGTGCTTCATCCTGAAGCGGAGAGACGAGGAGCCGGCGGAGCCGGTCCTGGAGCTGGAGGACGTGGTCGGGGTTGCGAAGCGGACTTCCTCTCCCCGTGAGATGATCGAGGAGCTCGTCCGGCAGTGACGCTGCCGGACGGGCCGCGCGAGAAGAGAACCCCTTGAAGATCAAGATCATCTACCCGAAGTGGCCGAAGCTCAAGAACCAGCCGGAGTTCAGGCTGCCGCCTCACGGGCCGGTGGTCTTTGCCGCCGCCCTCCGCGACGAGATCGAGGTCTCCTTTTGTGACGAGCACGTCCAGGAGATCGATTTCGAGGAAGATGCGGATCTTGTCGCCTTCTCGGTGACCTTGACCTGCCAGATTCCGCGCGCGTGGGAGATCTCCGACCGGTACCGCGAGGCGGGCACGCCGACCGTATTCGGGGGCATCGCCACCATGCTCCACGCCCAGGAGACGACGGAGCACGCCGACGCCGTCTTCATCGGAGAGGCGGAAGGCCACTTCGACGCGGTGATCCAGGACTTCGAGAGAGGCAAGCTCAGGAAGGTCTACGATCACCTTCACGATCATCCCGACATGAGCTCGATCAAGGCCGCGCGGCGGGACATCCTCGAACGCGAGCTCTACAACTTCCGCGGCGTCCAGATGGTCGATCTGGTGCACGCCTCCCGCGGCTGCCGGTTCAACTGTTTCCCGTGTTGCACGCCGTATCTGGGCGGCCGCTCCTTCCGGCCGCGCCCCCTCGAGCGGGTGGTCGAGGAGATCGAGGGCATCGACAACAACCGCCTCTTCATCGTCGACAATTCCCTGGCGCAGGACGATGAGTGGCTGAAGGCGCTGTTCCGGGAACTCGCCCCGCTGAAGAAGAAGTGGATCTCGCATCCCATCAAGGACGACGACGAGATTCTGGATCTGGCTGCCCGGGCGGGGTGCTGGTACATGTACCAGGCCATCGTGGACGACTCCGACTTCATCCGCCGGAGGATCGAGCGGGTGAAGGAGCGCGGCATCGGTGTCGAAGGCACCATCATGCTGGGCCTGGACGATCACGATGAGGACTACATCAAGCGCCTGATCGATTTCACGCTGGACATCGGGCTCGACCTCGCAGAGTTCACGGTCGTGACGCCGTTCCCCGAGACGCCCGTCCGGCGCCAACTGGAAGAGGAAGGCCGGATCCTCCACGACGACTGGGTCCGGTACACGGGAGACCAGGTGGTCTTTCAGCCCAGGAGGATGAGCGTGGACTCCCTCCAGGAGATGTACGAGTACGCCTGGGAGACCTTCTACTCCTCCTGCTCCAAGGAGCTGCAGATGGCGAAGCTGTACCTGAAGGTGCTGGAGATGGAAAAGGCGGACGGCACGTACAAACGGGTGAGGCTGAGCCCGAGACGCTCCTGGCGATGAGGGCTGGGTCTGTCGTCGCGGGCGAAGCCGCTCGCGGGAAGATGTCTGGATGAGGATTCTGCTCGTTTCCGCCAATGCCGCCTCGACCCCGTATTCCGTGTATCCGCTGGGGATGAGCATGGTCGCGGCATCCCTGGCCAACGCTGGGCACGAGGTCGAGCAGTTCGATCTGATCCACTCCAGCCTGTCGATGGATGCGGTCGCCGAGGCGGTCCGCAGCTTCGCCCCGGGAATCGTCGGCATCTCCATCCGCAATATCGACAACGTCAACCTGCTGAACGAGAAGAGATACATCGACGTCGTCACGGAGGTGGTAGGGCGCGTCCGGCAGGAGACGGAAGCCCCGGTGGTTCTGGGCGGCTCCGGCTTCTCCATCATGCCCGAGAGGATCCTGCGCGCGGTCGGCGCCGACTACGGCATCGTTGGCGAGGGCGAAGCATCGATGCTCGAGTTCGTGGAGAACGCATCGCGGGGCGTGTTCCCGGAAGAGCGCTGCATCCGGGGGCCAGCGGCGCTCCAGGGGGGAGAGATCCCCTCGCCCAGGTACGACGAGCGCCTGATGAAGTTCTACCTCGAGAGCGGGAACATCGCGGCCATCCAGACCAAACGGGGCTGCACCCATTCCTGTCTGTACTGCTCCTATCCGGTTCTCGAGGGGGCGGTGATCCGATGCCGGGAACCCGGAGCGGTGGTCGACGATATCGAGGATCTCGTGAAGACGCACGGCGTGGGGCACGTGTTCTTCACCGACTCCGTGTTCAACGACGACCACGGTCACTATCTCCAGGTGGTCAGGGAGATGAAGCGCCGTGGCGTGTCGATTCCATGGACCGCCTTCTTCAAGCCCGAAGGCCTCGACGACGAAACCGTGGAGCTGATGAAGGAGACGGGTCTGCGAGCCGCGGAGATCGGAGCCGATGCGGCGACCGATACGACGCTTCGGAAGCTGGGGAAGTCCTTCCTGTGGAGGGATGTGGTCGAGTGCAACGAGCTTTTCGGTCGCCACGGAGTCGGTACGGCTCACTTCTACATGTTCGGGTCTCCAGGGGAGACGCGCGAGACCGTGATCGAGGGGATCGACAACATCAGGAACATGAAGGACACGGTGTCGTTCATCTACATGGGCCTCCGGATCCTCCCCAGCACTCCTCTCGCCAGGCTCGCGAAACAGCAAGGACTGCTTTCGGACGAACACGACCTGCTCGAGCCGATCTACTACATCGCACCGGGGCTGGACAGGGAGTGGCTGGAGAAGACGCTCACGGAGGCCTTCGCCAGTCTCAGAAACTGCGTCTTCCCGCCCGACATCCTCGACAGCAGCCTGCAATTCCTCTACAGGCTCGGGCACGTAGGCTTCCTGTGGGACATGGTGCGTCCCCGGAGAAAGAGGGTTCGGGGAAGACGCAGACGGCATGGGACAGAGTAGCTCGTTCCCGCTCGACCATATCTGGTGCGCGATCCCCGTACACGACAACCGGGACACGCTCACGGACGTGGCCATGGAGTGCCGCGCCATCATCCCGCAGGTGGTGGTGATCGATGACGGAAGCACGGACGCGGATGTGGCCGGCCTGCTGTCGGGCAGCGGGATCGCGGTTCTCACGCACGAGAAGAACCGAGGGAAGGGCGCAGCGATCCTGACGGCGCTGCGCCACGTCGAGGCCCGGGGTGGCCGCTTCATGATCACCATCGATGCCGATGGACAGCACCAGCCGCGGGACCTTCGGAAGTTCATCCCTCTGCTCCAGGAAGACGACGCGGCCATCCTGGTCGGCGTGAGGAAGCTCGACGCGGACGGCGTCCCCCGAAGAAGCCGTCTGGGAAGGGACATCGGGAGGTTCTGGCTTCGGGTCGAGACGGGGGTCTTTCTGGACGACCCCCAGAGCGGGTTTCGGGCCTACCCGGTCGAGCACCTTTCGCAGCTTCCGCTCAGGGGCTCGCGATTCGACTTCGAGGTGGAGGTGCTGGCGCGGGCGGTCTGGGCCGGCCTCGAACTCCGGACGGTCGAGGTGGACGTCTGGTACCCGGAGCCCCAGCTGCGCGTCTCGAGCTTCAGGCCGGTCGTCGACAACTTTCGGATCTCGCTGTATGCACGCGCGGCTGGTGGGGAGACGGCTGCTGCCGTTTCCCCACCGGCGGCTGGTTCCTTCCACGCAGGATCGTTTCGATCCGCGGGCGCTGCTGCACCCGATCAAGCTCTTGAAAGCGCTGCTGGCGGAGAACGCCACGCCCGGTCTGCTGGGCCTGTCCGCCGGAGTGGGGGTCTTTCTGGGCGCGCTGCCGTTGATATCGCTCCACACCGTGGTGATCATCTACGTGGCCACCCGCCTGCGGCTCAACCGGGTGATGGCCGTCGCCGCCCAGAACGTCTGCATGCCACCCTTCGTGCCCGTGATCTGCATCGAGCTGGGGCATCGCATCCGCTTCGGGCGCTGGCTGACCGAGCTGTCCACGCAGACCGTCTTCGCCGAGGCGCACCATCGGCTGTTCGAGTGGCTGCTGGGCTCACTCGTGGTGGCACCCGTGGCAGGCGTGCTCGTCGGTGGGCTCGTGTTCCTGGCAGCGCGGACGATTCAGGGAAGGACGAGAAGGCGAAGAGATGGCGCACGGGCCTGAGCGCGCGCGGGATCCCGGAGCGGCGAAGAGCGAGCGGAAGAGGGGCAACGCTCTCGGCATCTGGTTCTTCACGATCTTTCTGCGAGGCTTCGGCCTCCGGGGCGCGTACGGCCTCTTGTACGTCGTGTCCCTCTACTACGTCCTGGTCGATCGACCGCTCGTGGCCTCGACTCTGCCCTACGTGAGGAGAAGGTTTCCCGGCTGCGGTCCTCTTCGCCAGCGCCTGCACGCCTATCGCCTCTTCGTGAGTCAGGGAAAGCAGCTGATCGATCGGCACGCGGCGGTCTCGGAGCTCGACGCGTTCGAGGTCGAGCTCGAGGCGGATCGGGAGCTGATCTCGGAGCTCCGCGATTCGGGGAAGGGAGCCATCCTCCTGACCTCCCACGAGGGAAACTGGCAGGTGGCGATGACCGCGCTGGGCGAGCTGGCGCAGGCGGTTCACCTGGTCATGGTCCCGGATCAGAATCCCGCTCTGCAGAAGCTCCTGTATCCGCAGGGGGAAGGCGGAAACGTGAGCGTGATCTCCCCCGACCGGTTTCTCGGCGGGGTCGTCGATATCATGAATGCGCTCCGGAAGGGGCACGTGGTGTCGATGATGGGAGACCGGAGATACGGGGCCAGGGCGGTGGAGGTCGAATTCTTCGGTGAGCGGGCCTGGTTCCCGTACAGCGCCTTCAGCCTGGCGGCGTCGGCGGAGTGTCCGGTCGTGGTCCTCAGGACGACCAAGGCCTCCACATATCGCTATGTGGTCGATTTGACCAAGGTATTGTATCCACGATGCGAAGGGCGCCGAGACAGGGCCGGGCAGCTCCGGCCGTGGGTCCAGGAGTACGTCAGCTCGACCGAGTCGTTCTTGAGGGAGCATCCCTACCAGTGTTTCTTGTTTCGCGACGTCTGGCAGCAACAAGGCGATCTTCCTGGACGATGAGGAGAGAGGAATGCAGAGCTCGCTGAAGAAGTCATTGGAGGAGATCCGAACGGAGCTGAAGGAGCTGCTGGTGGTCAACCTGGCGCTGGAGGATGTGACCCCGGAGGAGATCGGGGACGACGAGGCCCTCTTCGAAGAGGGACTCGGCCTCGATTCGCTGGATGCGGTGGAGATCGTGGTGCTGATCCAGCGGAACTACGGACTCGAGATCATCGACGAAAAGCAGGCGAGGGAGATCTTTCAGTCGATGAACACCCTCGCCCGGTGGGTGCACGAGAACCTGGGGGATTGAGTACCCGTTCGATTCGGAACCGTCTGGCCATGGACGTCGCAATCACCGGAATAGGGACGATTTCGGCCGCCGGCGGAGATCTCGAGGAGACCCTGCGCAGCTTCGAGCTCGAGAGCCCGAGGGCCGGCGGGGTCACCCTCTTCCCGACTTCCCTGTCCTGCCCGGTGTTCGAGGTCAGTGACCTCCGCGAGAGAGCGGGGGGCGACGAGATGCGAACCATCCAGCTCGCGCTGTGCGCGGTGGATGAGGCTCTTGGGGAGGCCGGGTTGCGCTCGAAGCTCTCCGCTTTCCGGGTGGGCGTGTGCCTGGGGACGACGGTCGCGAGCCAATTGAACGACCTCGAGTTCTACCGCAGCTACCGGAGAAGCGAGCCGCTGGCGATGCCTCCCCTCGACCGGTATCTGAAGGGGAACCTGGCCCAGGCCGTTGCGCGAGCCATCGGTGCGCGCGGACCCGCCGTCACGGTCGTGAACGCGTGCTCCTCGGGAGCTGATGCGATCGGTGTGGCGCTCTCCTGGCTGAGAAACGGCGTCTGCGACGTCGCCATCGCTGGCGGCGCGGACGAGCTGAGCCGGGTTCCTCTGTGCGGCTTCGGAGCCCTCGGAATCCTCTCCGATTCGATCTGCGCGCCGTTCGACCGCGATCGCAAGGGGCTGAATCTGGGCGAAGGGGCGGGGATCCTGGTTCTGGAATCGGAGCGGGCCTGCCTGGCGAGGGGTGTGGAGGCTGTCGTTCGCGTCTCGGGATACGGATCGGCAGCGGATGCCTACCACCTCACCGCGCCTCGACCGGACGGCTCCGGGCTGGAGGCGTCGCTGCGGCGGGCGATGGCCGAGGCGGCGATCGGCCCCGAAGACGTCTGCTTCGTCAATGCCCACGGGACCGCGACTCCGGACAACGACAAGATCGAGGGATCGGTCTTCGCAAGGGTCTTCGGCAGCGGCGTCAGGTTCCTCTCCAGCAAGGGCTTCGTAGGCCACACCCTCGGAGCGGCGGGGGGATTGGAGGCGGCGTTCACCGCAGCAGCGCTCCGGGAAGGGTGGATACCCGCCAGCGCTGGCTTCGCGAACCAGGACGAAGAGATTCGTCTGAGTCCGGTGACGGAGAAGACGCCGGTCGAGGGACGCTTCGCGATCTCGACCTCGCTGGCCTTCGGGGGCAACAACGCTGCGATCGTCGTCTCCCGTGGGCGGGGCGAGGGGGACGGCGGAGAGGACCGGGGCATCGCATGAACGTCGCCGGACTCGGAGTGGTCTTCGCGGGGGGCCGGGGGATCGAGACCTTCGAGGGGGCTCTGCGGCGGGGGTGGTCTCCTCCGGGTCGGAAGGAAGGCCCCGCTTCATCCGCCGCAGCGATGCCGGTCTACTTCGTGGAACAGGAGACACTGAAGGACAAGGCGGTCCTCACGGGGATGCGGCGGGCCGACCGCTTCAGCAAGATGGCGGTGCTCGCGGCCTTCGACGCGGTGAAGGACAGCGGCGTGGCGATCGGCCAGGGGGAAACGAATCTCGGCATCATCCTGGCCAGCGCCTTCGGGCCCCAGGTCACCGCTTTCCGCTTTCTGGACGAGATCATCGACTACGGCGACTCCGGCGTCTCCCCCACACTGTTCTCCAATTCCGTCCACAACGCGGCCGCCTCCTACGTCGCGTCGGCGCTGGGGAGCCGCGGCCCCACGCTGACGGTCACGCAGTTCGGCCTGTCCTTTCACCAGGCGCTGTTGATCGGCCGGGCGTGGCTCCACGAAGGAAGGTGCGAGAAGGTCCTGGTGGGGAGCGTCGAGGAGTGCGGAACGGTGCTGGAGCACGTCTGCAGCCGGAGGCTCCCGATCGCCGAGGACGGGAAGATCCGGCCGTTCGGGTTTTCGCGCGCTCCCTCGGCCGTTCCCGGGGAGGGCAGCGCCTTCCTGCTCCTGCGCGGCGAGGAGAGCCGGGGCGGGTATTGCGGGCTCCGCGGTGTGTCCTTCGGCGATGAAGCCGGGAGGTCGAAGCCCGACCTCTGCGTACTCGATGCAGACGGCATGTCCGATGACGAGACCCACTACCGGGAGAGCGCGAGCCGGGATGTCGAGATGGCCGGGTACGCTCCTCTCTTCGGCAGCATGATGACGGGCTCGGCCTTTCACTGTGCCGCGGCTGCACTGATGTTGAGGAATCAGACCCGGTATGCCTGCCCGGTTCGGGACAACCCCCACCGGATCGAGCTTTGCACCTCGACCGGGCCGTCCGATCTCGAACGGATCCACTGCGTCAAGTACGACTGCTCCGGGGAGAGAGCCGTGATCGAGCTCGCGAGGCTGGCCTCAGCCGGTTGATCCTTCCCCCCGCCTGATGCGGCTGAAGCTCCTCGACCATCGAGGCGCGCACCCGTTGGGAGAGCTCGTGGACGACTCGCCGCTGCGGTCCCTCTCCGAAGGGCGGGTGGATGGGATCGAGATAGCGGACCCGCACGGGATTCCTCCCCAGCGTCTTCAGAATGATACTTCCCGGTGGAAGCACGCGATGGAGGCCGTCGGTCACCACGGGCTGGATCGGCAGCTGGTATTCGACCGCCATTCGAAAGGCACCGTGATGAAACGGGCCGATTTCTCCCGTCCTGGTTCGCGTGCCCTCCGGATAGAAGAGGAGGCTCCCGCGGCGATCCAGGGCGTCCCGGACCCCCTGGCGCATCCGGTCCAGGGGGGCGGGCTCGCCAGTGTCGGAGACGAAGAACCTCCCGAGCTCGAGTGCGGACCGGACGATGGGTACGCGGAACATGTAGCCCCGGGCCGGGCCGCTGAGCCGGGGCTCCAGGGAGATCATCACGATGGGGTCGAGGAACGACTGGTGGTTCGACACCAGCACGCGCGATTCGGCGGCGAGCCTCCGGCTCTCGTCGACCTCGATCCGGATGAAGGGAAGCCGCCGCACGTATGCGCCGAGCAGGCGCTGGGTGCCGTCGGCGAACCGGTCGCGGGTGCCCGGCCAGAACCGGCTGAGCGCGAGGGCCAGGGGGATGCCCAGGCCGCCCCAGACGACGGAGCCCGTGATGAAGACGAAGTAGCCCCAGATGGTGACGAGGGTCCGGGCCAGCCATCCGAGCAGATCACGCATCGCTCGAACGCTCCGTACGCCACTCGGACTGAAGCCGCACCACGACCTCCCGGATCTCGTCTGCGATCTCCTGGGCGCTCCGATCGGCGAGTCCGCAGCTCGCCTCCTCGTCCACCCCGAACTCGGCCCAACGAATGTCGATCTCGTGTCCCGAGGTGAGCCAGCGGCGGGAGGAGATGGGAATCACGTGCTCGAGCCCGCGATGATGGACGGCAATGACCACGGGACGGACTCCTCGGCTGTGGAGTCCCTTGATCATCAGGCCGATCCCACTACGCGCCGGCCTGATCTCGTCGGGAATCCGGCTGCGCCCCCCTTCGAAGAATACCCAGATCTGCTCCCCCCTCGCTGCCAGCTCGATCCCGCGCTCGGCCGCGCGGGTGCGGGATCGTTTCCCGTCCTCGCCCGGTCGTCGGTCCACCAGAACCGTCTTCACCGTGGCGCTCCGCATGAAGAAGAAGACCACGGGATCCAGGGCGGCGAGGAAGACCCGCTCCAGCCGGGACAGGGGACGGTTCCGGCCGGATTCCAGCTTGGCGCGCAAAGCCGAAGCGCCGCTGAAGTTGACGAGGTCGCCGATCGACCACCAGATCTTTCGCGCTCCGAGGACGGCGATCCCCAGCGAGTAACCGATGCAGCAGGCGAGGAAGGCCTCCGGTGGTGCGATCGTCGGGGGAGCCAGCCGCCACAGGAGCAGCAGGGCCACGAGACACGCGAGCTCGACCGCGGCGCGGGGACCCGTCCTGAACAGAGCCATCGGAGCCACCGGGTCGTCGAACATGGAGATGTGGTTCGAGGCGAACAGCACCGGAACCCCCGCCTGTCGAGCCTGCTTCACCCTTCGGGCGAGCTCCGCGCGGCCGTGAAAGCTGGTGTGGTTCGCCCGCGCGTGGAGCCACCAGACGAAGATCGCAATGGGCTTGGCGAGGAAGAAGTTCAGAAGAATCGATACCAAAGCGTCGAGCGTCCACATCGCGGAGCGCAGGATTCTCGTGCCAAGGATCAGGAGTGGCTCCTAGTCGAGAAAGCCCAGCGTTTCGAGCTTTCTCTTCAAGAGCTGGAGGAAGCGCGCCGCGGGGGCGCCGTCGACGACCCGGTGGTCGAACGACAAGGAGAGCTTCATGATCGGAGCGGCTTCGATCTTCCCCGCCTTCACCACGGGCCGTTCCACGATGGCGCCGACGCCCAGGATCGCCACCTCCGGCGAGTTGACGATGGGCGTGAAGGAATCGATCTCGAAGCCGCCCAGGCTGGAAATGGTGATGCTGCTTCCCGTGACGTCGTCCACCTGAAGCCCGCCGGTCCGCGCCTTCTCGATCAGGTCCGCGGACTCCTTTGCGATCTGGCGGAGGCCCTTCTGGTCGGCGTGCTTGACGGACACCGTGAGCAGGCCCTCGTCGAGAGCGACGGCCAGTCCGATGTGGATGTCGCCGTGCAGGCGAATCGCGTCTTCTTGGAGCGAGACGTTGAGCACGGGGTCTTCCCGCATCGCGGAGGCCGTCGCCTTGATCAGGAGCGCGTTGTAGGAGAGGTCGGCACCGACCTCCCTCTCGAACGACTCGCGGTTCTGATTGCGATGGTCGACCGCTCGGGTCATGTCGACTTCGGCGAAGTGAACCACGCGGGCCACGACGCGCGCGCTGCGGCCCATGTTGTCGGCGATGGATCGCCTCATCCTGGTGATGGGGACGCTCTTGCCCGGCCGCTCTCCAGCCGCGGCGGGCGCGGGCTGCGCCGAGTCGGCCTCGGCGGCGCGGATCACGTCTTCGCGCACGATCCGTCCGCCGGGACCGGTTCCCTTGATGCGCGAGGGGTCGACCCCTCGCGCCTTCGCCAGCTTTCTGGCTGCGGGCGAGATGCGGACCTTCGCTTCGGGCTTGTGGTCCTCGGTCTTCTCGCCAGCCCCCTGGATGGTCTGCCTCTCTTCCCACTGCTCCCGGGCCACCGCCACGGCGCGCGCCCCGGCGACGATCGCCTCCAGTTCGGGGATCTCCTCGTCGGCGGAGTCGCTGATGATCCCGACGACGGTGCCGCAGGGAACGATCTCCTCCGCCGTGACGACGACCTTGCGGAGCACGCCGGAAGCGGGCGCCTCGATCTCGGTCGTCACCTTGTCCGATTCGATCTCGAGGAGGAGCTTGCCCGCTTCGACCCGGTCACCTTCCTCCCGGTGCCAGCGGACCAGGAGCCCTTCCCTCATCACCAGGCCCAGCTTCGGCATGATGACCTTGGTGATCACGTCAGCCCCCCACCACCGAGCGGATCGCCGACTCGATCCGGTCTTCGCCGGGAATCACGGCCTTCTCGAGATCGGGCGCGAACGGAACCGGCGTATCGCTAGCAGCCACCCTCTCGATCGGGGCGTCCAGGTGATCGAAGGCCTGCTTGGCGGCGATCGCCGCCACCTCGGCGCCGAAGCCCCCAGTGAGGCAACCCTCTTCGGCGATCACCAGCCGCCCCGTCTTCTCGACCGATTCGAGGATCGTCACCGAATCGAGCGGGGCCAGCGTGCGCGGGTCGATCACCTCGACCGAGATCCCCTCCTCTGCGAGCTTCCCGGCCACGCCGAGTGCCTTCGTGACCATCGCTCCGATCGCCACGAGGGTGACATCCGTCCCCGCGCGTTTGACCTCGGCACTCCCGAACGGAATCGTGTACTCGGCCTTGGGCACGGCGCCGGGATTGAAGTAGATCCCCTTGTGCTCGAAGAACAGTACCGGGTTGTCGGAGCGGATCGCCGTGCGAAGCAGGCCCTTGGCGTCGCGCGGCGTCGACGGCACGGCGATCCTCAGTCCCGGCACGTGCATCAGCAGGGCCTCGAGACTCTGTGAGTGCTGTGCGCCCGCCGAGAATCCGCTGCCCGTGTTCGTCCTGATCACGAGCGGCAGCTTCACCTGTCCGCCGGTCATGAATCGGAGCTTCGCCATCTGGTTGATGATCGGGTCCATGCAGCAGGTGAGGAAGTCGCCGAACTCGATCTCGGCGACCGGCCGCAGTCCGGTCATGGCCGCGCCGACGGCCGCACCCGCGATGACGTTCTCGCTGATGGGCGTGTCCAGGACGCGGTTCTCGCCGAACTTGGCCATCAGACCCGCGGTCACGCCGAAGACCCCGATGGCCACGTCCTCTCCCAGGATGACGACGCTCTCGTCGCGCTCCATCTCCTCCATGAGTGTCTGCTGGATGGCCATCGCCATCGGCAGCTGCTCGTCTTCACCGCCTTCGGGAGCCGCTCCCGCGGGCGGCTCCACCGCGTAGACGTTCTCCGTCGCGGTGGCGGGATCGGGCTTGGGGCTGCTCTCGGCGAACTCGATCGCCGCGTCGACGCGTGGCGTCGACCCGCTCGTCGATGGCGTCGAACTCCTCCTGGCTGGCGACAGCCTCGGCGATCAGCCTGGAGCGGAGGCCCGCGATGGGGCACTTCTCCTTCCACTCCTCGATCTCCGTCTCGGTCCTGTAGGCGTAGACGTCGCCCTCCATGTGACCGTGCCAGCGGTAGGTCTTGCATTCGATCAGCGTAGGCCCCCCGCCAGACCTCGCCCTGGCGGCAGCCTCGGCGGTCGCGTCCCGGACGGCCAGGACGTCGTTGCCATCCACGATCACACCGGGGACGCCGTAGGCTCGGGCCTTCTCGGCGACGTCGGGAACCCGGGTGTGCTTTTCGTAGGGAGTGAACTGACCGTACAGGTTGTTCTCGCACATGAAGATGACCGGCAGGTCCCAGAGCGCCGACAGGTTCATGCTCTCGTGGAACATCCCCTCCGTCGAGGCGTCGTCGCCGAAGAAGCAGACGACCACCTGTCCGCTGTCCCGCACCTTGGAGCTCAGCCCCGCGCCCGCGGCGATCTGCGTGCCGGCGCCGACGATTCCGTTGGCGCCGAGGATTCCGAGGCCGACGTCGACGATGTGCATCGAGCCTCCGCGTCCCCTGCAGTAGCCGGTCTCCTTCCCGTAGAGCTCGGCCATCATCTTGTCGAGCTCGCCGCCCTTGGCGATCAGGTGGCCGTGCCCGCGGTGCGTGCTGGTGATGAAGTCGTCCGGACCCAGGCTGGCGCATGCGCCGACGGCCACCGCCTCCTGACCGATGCACAGGTGCACGAAGCCGGGGATCTGGCCCGCGGCGAACTGCGCCGATACCCGCTCTTCGAACTTGCGGATTCTCTGCATCGCCTCGTAGAGGCCGAGAAGCTCTCCCTTCGACGAACTCATCCCGATTCCTCCCTCGCTTTCGCTCTGCCGGGGCGCAGAAGATACGCGACTCGGTGAAAAATGCAGGCCAGCCTCGCTGTCCAGCCGGGCGGTTGATCGAGGCGACGCTTTTCGCTTTGCTCTCGCCGCGTGCTCTTCCGGCTCGATCGCGCGCCCGGCTCGAGCCAGCGTTACACTGAGTTCTCGATTGGAGGCATCGTGGACGAGATCCGACTGACGTCCCTGGTTCCCGCCGGCGGCTGAGCCCGCAAGCTGGGAGCGCGGGACCTGGTCCAGGTCCTGAGAGAGGTCGCGCCATTCGAACATCCCTGGGTGATCGGCGACGCCGGGCCCGTGGAGGATGCGGCCCTCCTGCACCCGGAGAACGGCTCGCCGCTGGTGTTCACCGTCGATTTCATCACGCCCATCGTCGACGATCCGGAGACCTTCGGCGCCATCGCCGCCGCCAACGCGCTGTCCGACGTGTACGCGATGGGCGGCGAACCGCGCGTTGCCCTGGCGGTCTGCGGCTTTCCGACCGAAGTCGTCCCGATCGGGATCCTGACCAGGATCCTCCGAGGCGGACGGGACAAGGCGGCGGAGGCGGGCTGCGCCATCGTCGGTGGACACACGGTCCAGGATCCGGAGCTCAAGTACGGCCTCTGCGTGATCGGAGTCGTGGAGGACCGCCGCGCGCTCTGCCAGGACCGCGCCCGAGCCGGCGACAGGCTGGTTCTCACCAAGCCTCTCGGCTTCGGGATTGCCGCCCAGGCGATCAAGAAAGGCCGCCTCTCGGACGCGCAGCTGGAGCGCGCGGTAGCGATCATGACCACGCTCAACCGGTCGGCCAAGGACGCGGCGCTGAGCGCCGGCGCCCACGCCGCCACCGACGTGACGGGCTTCGGGCTCCTCGGGCATCTACACCATCTGGCCTTCGCGTCGGGGCTCTCTGCGACCGTCTTCGCGGACGCGGTTCCGACGCTCGAATTCGTCCGCCCCCTGGCCGAGGAGGGGATGATGCCCGGCGGTAGCAAGGACAACCTGGCCTACGTCGAGCCCCACGCGCACTTCGATTCCTCGCTGACCGAGGTGGAGCGGTCTGATCCTCGCCGATGCCCAGACATCGGGAGGACTCTTGATCGCCGTTCCCCCGGACGGGGAGGAGTCTCTGCTTCGCGAGCTCGCGAAGCGCGGCACACACGCGCGCGCGGTGGTGGGGGAGCTGGCTTCCGGGGAGCCGGGGAGTCTCGCGGTGGTGCGCGGCGAGACGTCCTGATCACGGCGGGTCTCAGCGAGCTGCCTCGGCCAGCCTGCCGCGGGGCGCCGGGCGCCGGCGCCGTCGAGACGGCTTGCGCGGGCGGACGGGCGCGCGGTGCCTTCGGGGCGATGTCATTCCCGAGGCGGTGAGCGCTTCTTCCAGCAGATCCCGGACGCCTCTCTCCCAGAGGAAGGAGACGTGGCTGCCGTGGTACCACTCGAAGCGCGGACGGTCCCAGTGATTCCAGAGGTCCAGGGCGTGGTCTGGCGGCGCGAGCCGGTCGGCGACGCCGGCGTACAGGTAGCGCCTCGCGCGGGGCACACGCGGCGTGTGCGCCAGCGGGGAGATCACGCGCAGCAGCTGCTCGATCCGATCGAAGCGGATCCCCATCGCTCGTGCGACGCGCAGCAGGATCGCTGGCGCGTGGCTGCGGGCGAGGCGCAGGAAGTCGACGGCCGGAATCCCCGCGATCACGCAAGCGAGGTCCTCCTCCAGCGACGCCAGCAGCGCGGTGGTGTAGCCGCCCAGCGAGACGCCCTGAACGCCGACCCGCGGCGCGCCCTCTTCGCGGAGCCAGGCGATCAGGCGCCGGATGTCCCAGATGGCCTGGCTCTGGGCGTGGATGGTGTCGAGGAAGTCGCCGGAGAGGTAGCCGTCACCTCCCCGCCGGCCGACGCGGCGCGGGCCGTGGAGCGGCATCACGGGGATTGCCACGTTGAGCCCCAGGTCGCGGTAGAGCCAGCGCGCGCGGAAGCCCGTGAAGTCGACGGCCGGGTGTCCCATCCGGTAGCCGGGAACGCAGACGAGCCAGGGCCGATCGGGTCCGGGGTGGCGCATCGTCCAGGCGTGGGCGGTGCGATTCGCCGTGTACTCCAGAAATCGTTTGCGGCCCGGCTCACCCCGGTGGGGCTGGTAGCCGCTCTCGAAATGCAGATGCTGGAACGGTCCAAACGGCGAGCGGTGCTCGTCGATGCTCGGCTTCGTGAGCGCTGGAGGACGCAGATGGAATCGGGCTGGCTCCTCGATCCATCCCTTGCGCTCGTACAGCTGCGTGGCCGTCCCGATCTCGCGGACCACCCTGCGGCGGTCGCGAAGCGAGAAGAAGCTGGCGGAGACGATCTCGGTGGCGAAGAAGAGCTCGTCGAGGGCCGCTTTCGATGCCAGGCGCAAGTCCCAACGGGGTGGCGGTGCGTCGGGGTGCCTGTCCTCGGCTCTCTCCCGGACCAGGTGCATGCCCAGTACGAGTGGCGCTGCGCCCGCGCGAATCGCTACCGCGACGCCCTGGCGGAGCTCTCGGCGGATCCTGTGGATCACGCGACGCCCTCCCGGCCGCAATGGCTGCGGTGGCTCTCCAAAACGTCCGCTCCGGGGGGCGATCGAGCTGCGCCTCCATACTGGACGCAATCCGGCCTCCGCGCAAGCGCTGACACCGGAGCCTCACCCCCCGCAGGGAGAAGCGCGTCGGCCGACCCGATCGACGGCGGTTTCCCGCTGTTGTACACAGAAGCGTCGGCCGGTTGGCGGTGAGGCGCAGCCGGTCCGCGAGATTCGAGGCATGACCGTCGACGCCCTCCGCTGCAGCTTCCAACACCGGGGGGCGTAGCAGGAGAGTTCGCGGAGCTCGGGGAGTTCGGGGGAATGGGAGCGGAGAGCCGGGGCGGAGCGCGCGAGCGAAGGCGGGCGGTATGGCTGCTCGGCGTGGGCGCCGTCGTGGGCCTGCTGATGGCGGCCCGCGGCCTGGTCGCGAGCGGAGTGCGCCAGGGAGGCTCGCTTCCGGAGCGAGTCGTAGCGCGGGTGAACGGATCCGAGATCCTGACCGACGACTACCAGCGCCTGGTGGCGGGCCTGGAGCGGGATACCCGCGAGATGGCCGGTGAGAAGGCTCGGCGCCACGTGCTGGACCGGATGATCGACGAGGAGGTGCTCGTCCAGCGAGGTCTCGAGCTGGGTCTGGCCGAGAGCGACCGGCGGATTCGTGCCAACATCACCGCGGCGATGATTCGCTCGATCCTGGTGGAGGTGGAGGATCAGAAGCCCACGGCTTCGGAGCTCCGCGAGTTCTACGAGGACTACCGCGACTTCTTCACCCAGCCCGGACGGCTGCGCGTGCACCAGCTCTTCTTCCGCGTTCCCGGCTCCGCGGACCAGGAGGCGGCCGCCGAACGGGCCCGGGAGGTCCGGGAGCGCGTCGAGCCGGGCCAGGCCCTGGCCGAGCTGCGCGGTGACTACGGCGACCCGGAGGTCTCGCCCCTGCCGGACGCGCTGCTTCCCGCCGCCAAGCTGCGCGAATACCTGGGGCCCACGGCGCTCCGAGCCGCACTCGAGCTCGAGGTGGGAGAGGTGAGCGGGCCGATCCGCTCCGGGACCGGCTACCACCTCCTGCAAGTCGTGGAGCGGGAGCTCGCCAGGACGCCCGACCTCTCGGAGATCGAGGCCCAGGTCAGCGCGGAGTGGGTGCGGCGCGCCGGTGATCGCGCCCTTCGCGAATACCTCGACGGGCTTCGCGGCCAGGCCGAGATCGTCATCGCTCCGCAGCTGCCCTGAGGAAAGATGCAGAGATGAAGGCGATGTCCGAGGTGCGCATCGGGATTCTGGGAGCGGTGCGGATCGCGCCTTCGGCATTGATCCGACCTGCCCGCGAGGTCGAGGGCGCGCGGGTCGTCGCGGTCGCCGCTCGCGATGCCGGACGGGCTGCGACGTCCCCCGCTCCTACTCCTCAGGCTTTTCGGCCGGCTGGTTCCAGCCCAGGGCCTCCACCATCGCGTGGTAGATGAAGTGCTGCTCCTGGACGCCGTCGAAGAGCGCGGATCCCGGCCCGCCTGCGTGAATCGTGACGTCCTCGCCGCTGTGGGTGCCGTAGCGGAGCGGGGCGGTCGTTTCCTGGAGGTAGCTCGGATCCGTGGTGTCGACGTCCGTCAGATCGGGTCGACCCGCCGTGATGCCGGAGACCTTTCGCGCCAGGTGCGGAAGGTGTTTCGGCCCCTCCGGCTGAGCGTCCGACTCGCCGGTGTAGCCGGGGCCGATCTGGTAGCCGAGCGTGGTGTAGGGCAGGCCCAGCTGGTCCCGGGCCGGATCTTCCTCCCGCGTTCCCTGCCGGTCGTTTGCGACCGCCTTGCCGAGGATGTCGCCTCCGCGGGTCGTGTAGCCGCCGATCGTGAAGGGGTGGCCGTGGTCCGCGGTGACGACGATCAGCGTCTCCTCCGGCCGGGTCTTCTCCATCGCGATGCGCACCGCGTTGGAGAGCTCGATGGTCTCGGTCAGGGCTCGCATCGCGTTCGAGACGTGGTGGCCGTGGTCGATGCGTCCGCCCTCCACCATCAGGAAGAACCCCCGCGGATTTCGCGACAGGATCTCGATGGCCTTGGCCGTCATCTCCGAGAGGGACGGCTCGCCGCCGACGTCGCTGCCGCGGTCGATCTCGAACTCCATGTGGGTGGGCTCGAAGAGGCCCAGCAGGTGATCGGTCGTCGCGGGATCCACCGCCTCGAACTGCTCCCGGTTCCAGACGAATGCCGATTTCGTGAACCGCTCCCGCCACTCCGCCGTGAGATCGCGCTCGTCCCAGCGGACTCCGGTCCGATCCGGTTCCTCCGGATCCCTTCCGTTGGCGGGGAGGAAGCTCGCGCGGCCGCCTCCCAGCGCCACCTCGAGTCCGTCGCCGTGAGAGAACTCGATCAACTGCCGGGCGATGTCGGGAAAGTCGGCCTTTCGCGCCTCGTCGGAGAGCCGGGTGTCGTTCTCCCAGTCACGCTGCGGGACGTGGGCGTAGAAGCCGGCGGGCGTGGCGTGGGTCAGCGTGGTGGTGGTGACGACTCCCGTGGAGAGACCGCGCTCCTCGGCCTGCTCCAGGATGGTGGGAACGCGGCTTCCAGCCACGCTCTCGTGGTCTCCTAGCTCGACCTCTTCACTCACGCCGAGCACACCCGCCTTGGTCTTCACTCCGGAGGCCATGGCGGTCGCGGGGCCAGCCGAATCGGCGACCTGCTGGTTGGTGGTGTAGGTCTTGGCGAGCGCCAGGTGGGGGAGCTGATCGAAGCTGAGCTGGTTCTCCTCGCCGGGCTCACCGCGCAGCTGTCCCTCCAGGATCCGGGCCGCGGTGATGGTGGAGATCCCCATCCCATCCCCGATGAACAGGATGGCGTTCCTGGCCGTTCCGGCGTCGGGTGTCCGCTCCCGCGCCCGCTCGACTGCGGCCCGTCCCGAGGCGAACCAGGGATTCTCCGCCTCTCCTTCCGCCAGCACCGGTGAAGCCAGGAGGAGCAGAGCCAGAGCCGTTCGAGAAATCACCATCTGTGACTGACCTCCCTCGACGCTCAAGAGCTTAGCGGCGCTCGAGGGCCGAGCGCGCGGCGGATGGCAGCGCCGACTCGTCCCCGGCTCAGGAGCCGGCGCCGGTCAGGTCGCCCATTTCCTCCGTCAAGGAGCGGCGGATGCGCTCGACGCCCGGAGCCCGGACCCTGCGCTTGGTCTCGCTGAAGGCGCCTCGGGGGAGCGCCGCCAGCCGCTCCGCCTCGGCCACGGCTTCGTCGACGAGGCGCTCGGCGGGAACGATCCGGTCCAGGTAGCCCGCGTCCACGGCTCCCTCCGGGCTGTAGATCTCCGCCTGGATCACGGACCTCTGGATATGGCGCCGCGAGAGCCGGTCCCGCGCGATCTCCACTGCGAACAGCGGCAGCGTCATTCGGATCGCGACCTCGTTGAGCCCGATCTTGAAATCCCCGGCCACACCGATCCGGAAATCCGCTCCGAGCAACAGCACCGCTCCCATCGCCAGGGCGTGGCCGGTGCAGGCCATCACGACCGGAAGCGGCGACTCGTAGAGGCGCAGCAGCAGCTCGGCGCCTGATGAGACGAGGCTGCGAACCGACTCCGCCCCGGCCTTCATCACGGACAGATCGAAGCCTGCCGAGAAGCGGCCCGGCCTGCCGATCAGCAGGACGGCGCCGGCTTCCTTCTCGGCGCGGTCGAGCGCGGTGTTCAGGGCATCGACGGCGATTGGGGAGATCGCGTTCGCCTTGCCGTCGTCGAAGCGAAGCGCGGCTACCGCTCCCTCCAGCCGGTAGCCCACCGGATTCTCACGCATGGTGAGAGACGGTACGCGATCGTTGCCAGTCTCGCAGTGCGAGGCGAGTGCTGGCGGCGAAGCCGGGGCCGTCAGACCCGCAGTGCGCGGGCTCGTTCCTCGGTGAACGCGAGCAGCGACTGCTCGATCTCGCGGCTGTATCCCGTGAAGCGCACGCCCATTCCGGCGGGAAGATTGCCCCGCACCAGGTTCCCGGGCACGTTGGTCATCACCACTTCCCCCGAGAGGCGAACGTCACCGCCGGGAAGCGGCAACGAGAAGTGGATCAGGGCCTTCGGGAGAGAGGGGCGGGGAGTCGCCAGGTAGGCGCCCTCGGCAGAGACGCAGTAGATCTTGGCGTGCTTCTCTCGCTTGCCGGTGGTGACCCGCACCGGCCAGTTGGTCGGGACCCGCACCGCGTGACGTCTTCTCGTCGGTGACGGGCCGAGGGCCAGGGCGCGATTCACCTGGAACTGCAATGTGTGGTCGTCGAAGGGCTCCCAGAGGGCGAGCTCGACTCCCGCGCTGCGGAGCCCGCCGCGCTCTTCGTCGTCGGGTCTGGTGCCAGTCGTGAGGAAACGCAGCCTCTGCCCGGCACAGGCTGCACGCAAGGCGTCCACCGCGCGACCCAGGTCGGGAACGGGGAGGTCCGGGGGGATCAGCGCAGCGCCCATGGCGAAGCGAAGATCCGACAGGGCCGCGTGGCCCTGCTCCACGGTCTTGGTGCGCAGCACCCGATAGCCGAGCTCTCGGAGGCGCCGAGAAACCTCGTCCATCGGAACCGCGCCCGCATCGATCAGCAACAGGGTCTTGCGCCTGGTCTGCATTTCCTTCCCAACGGTGCCAATCCGGTGGCGCTATCGGCGGGGCGGGCATTTCGGCTTAGTGATCGATATCACGGTTGGCTGGCTGCCCCTACAGGACGAGTCGAAGAATCGGTGGAAGATGCTTTGGCGAGAAGGGCTGACGGACGATAGAATTGTGGGCTAAACCACCCGTTTGGTGGCGGTCCCGCCGGAGGGCCTTTCTCCTTGACGATCTCTCCCGTCCACACTCCAGGCTTCCGCGCCAGCATCGAGGAGGCCGCCCTCTCGACCAGCACATACCTGAGCGAATCCGGCCAGTTTCCCTGGAAGCTGCGCGTCCCGCGCGCAGCGCTCTGCCGCCTCGGCGAGTTTCCCGAGCAGGCCATCTTCTGCGACGAGGAGATGATGGCTTCCGTGCTCGTCAGCCACTACGGCAGCCTTCAGGGGACGTCGGTGATCTCCCTGGAGCCCCGCGACGCACTCGAGCTGATCCGCTCGACCGGGTTCAAGACCGATCCCCTCGGCAGCTTTCGTCGGGCGGGAGCGAGCGTGGTCCAGGGAATGCTCCAGCGGCTCGGTTCGGCCGGGGGCTTCTCGATCGAGTTCGGGGCTCCCGGCCTCGAAGAGGGTTCGTTGATCGAGACTGTCCTGGGAACGCATGCCCCGCGGGATACGGTGGTCGTCTCGCTCGAGCTCGACTTCCAATCGGAAGAGCGGGCTTTCCCCGCCTACCTGTACCTCCTGCTCGCCCCCAAGGTCTTCGAGACCACGCTCGGATCCAGTCCGCGTTCCTGATCCCAGTGAGGAGAGCGGGCTAGAACAGTGAAAAGCCCAGCAGCTCCGAGAGCTCACGCAGCGCTTCGTCCGGCTGATCGACCTTGACGGTCGTCATCCCGAGCTCCCGGGCGATCTTCAGATTGCGCCCGATGTCGTCGAGGAATACCGCCTCGGCTGGCTCGATCGACAGCGTTTCGCAGGCGAGGTGGTAGATGCGGGGATCGGGCTTCCGCAGCCCGACGACGCTGGACTCGACGAAGGCGTCGAAGTGGTCGCGGATCTCGGCGGTGCGATCCTGCTCGCCCACCCAGTTGTTGGTCAAGGCGGCGACTGCGAGCCCACGGCCGCGGATCCGCCGGATCGCCTCCAGCATCGCCGGGCGCGGCCCGCACTCGCCGATCCGGAGGAACATCTCGGCAGCCGAGAGGCATTGCCCCGCCTCTCGGCACTCCGCCTCGAAGGCGCCGAAGAAGTCCTCCATCGCGAGCTCGCCGCGCTCCAACCGCGCCCAGGCGCCTTCCGGCCCGGCCTCGATCACGACCCGATTGACGAAGCCCGCGGGGATTCCCTGCTCCCGCTCGTACGCTGCGATCGAGTGGAGGGGGGAGTCGAGAACGACCCCGCCCAGGTCGAAGATCACCGCCCGGTAGCCCATGAGCGGGCAACCTTAGCGAAAAGGCCGGAGTCGCCTCGCATGGATGCGACTCGCGGCTCAATCGAGGCACCCGACTCGCCGATGCGTGGGACGTGACGGCTGCACCCGAGCAAGTCAAGGACGAGATCGAGGCCCCGGACACCCGACCGGCGATTCTGCCACGCCTCGGCGAGGCGATTCCTCCCATCCTGCAGCGCTTCAACGCCAAGGGGACGGTTGGAGTGGTGCTGCTCGACGCCTCCCCGCTGGCGAAGATCGAGCGCTCGTACGGGTACGACGCCTACGTGCGGGCGGCGAGCTCTCTGGCCGGACTGGTCCGGGACGCCGCCGACGAGGTGCTCGACGGCGACGAGCTGATCGTGAGCGGAGAGACCGGCCGACACGAGATCGTGATCCTGCTGTTTCGCGGCAAGGGAGATGGCCAGTTCTACCGCTCCGAGCTTCCAGGCATGGTTCGCGCGCTGCAGCGGGCCATCGACCGGCGAGCTCAGCGGGTCGTGTACCCGTATTTCCGCAAGCTTCCGGTGCTGGGCATCGGGTTCTCGGCCGCGATGCGGAATCCGCATTTCGGTGCGGAAACCCAGCTGCGGGATGCGCTGGAGGAAGCCCGCGGCGACGCCAGGCTCTCCGCCCGGTGCGAGCTGCGGCAGCGGCGCAAGAGCTTCCTCTCCATGGTGATGGCGGGAGAGGTGACGTCGGTGTACGAACCCATCGTCGACGTCGCCACCAAGACGGTGTTCGGCTACGAGGCGCTGGCCAGGGGACCCGCCGGAACCGAGTTCCACTCGCCGGACGCGCTGTTTGCAGCGGCCGAGGAGGAAGACTTCATCTTCGAGCTCGACTGTTTGTGCCGGAAGAGCGGTCTCAACGGCGCCATCGGGCTGCCCTCCGAGACGGCGCTGTTCCTCAACGTTCGCCCCACCACCATCCACGATCCAAACTTCCGCCCCGAGGCGCTGATCCGCACCTTGGAGAAGAGCCGGCTTCGACCGTCGGACGTGGTGTTCGAGATCTCGGAGCAGGAGTCGATCGAGAACTTCGAGATCTTCCGCGAGATCCGCGACGAGTACAGGAAGCTCGGTTTCCACTTCGCCGTGGACGACACCGGAGCGGGCTACGCCAGCCTCCAGGCGGTGATCGAGCTGGAGCCGGATTTCATCAAGGTGGATCGCGCTCTGATCACGGGTGTCGACACGGACTCGGCACGCCGAGCGCTCCTGAAAGCGCTCCACGCCATGGCTGGTGGGATCGGTGCCAAGATCATCGCCGAGGGGCTCGACACCCTGGAGGAGCTGGAGACGCTGGCAGAGCTGGAGATTCCCTATGGCCAGGGCTGGCTCTTCGGACGCCCCACCCCCCTCCGCGCGGATCAGTAGACCGGTCAACCTCCCGAGATGGCGGTCTCGGCTTCCGGGCCGGGGGGCGCGTCGTCGTCGAGCTGGTCGAGGTAGCCCTCGGGCAGGACGACCTTCTGGGTTCCACCGCTCTTTCCGCGTGGGACGCGCATGCCGCTGGACGGGAAGGGTTCCTCGCGATCCACCTCGTCGAGGATCCGTGAGAGCTCAGCGAGGCTACTGACGCCGGTCAGCTGCGCCCTGAGGCGTGCGCTTCCCCGAAACGCCTTGGTGTACCAGGTGGCGTGCTTGCGGAAGGCACGCACGCCCGGGCTCTCACCGCACCAGCTGGCGAGCCGCCTGGCGTGATCCAGCATGATGTCGCTGACCTCGCCCAGGCAGGGGGGGGTCTCCGGCTCGCGGCCTGCGAAGACGTCGGCGAGATCGCGGAACAGCCAGGGGCGCCCCAGACAGCCGCGGCCCACCACGACCCCGTCGCAGCCGGTGGTCCGCATCATGCGCAGCGCGTCCTCCGCCTCCCAGATGTCGCCGTTGCCCAGGACCGGAATCGAGCGGACCGCAGCCTTGAGCTCCGCGATCGTCTCCCAGCGGGCTTCCCCCGCGTAGAGCTGCGCGGCGGTCCGCGCATGCAGCGCCACTGCGGCACAGCCCTCCTCCTGGGCGATGCGTCCCGTCTCGAGGTAGGTGTGGTGCTCGTCGCTGACCCCGATGCGGAACTTGATGGTCACGGGCACCGGGCCGGCCTGGGAGACCGCTGCGCGAACGATTCGGCCAAGCAGCCGGGGCTTGAGCGGGATCGCCGCTCCTCCGCCCCGCCTCGTCACCTTGCGGACCGGACAGCCGAAGTTGAGGTCGACGTGGTCGACCCGTCCCTCGCCGACGAGCCTGGCCACCGCCTCACCCAGGTAGCGGGGATCGACGCCGTAGAGCTGAATGCTGCGGGGCCTCTCGTCGGGGGCGAAGCTGGCGAGCTTGTCGGTGCGCCGACTGCCCTCGACCAGGGCCCGGGCGGTGATCATCTCGCTCACGCAGATGCCGGCTCCGTAGCTGCGGCAGAGCGAGCGGAAGGGAGCGTCGGTGATCCCCGCCATGGGGGCCAGGACGACCGGGGGAGACACCGGAATCGGGCCGAGGGCGAGCGGGTCGAATTCTCCCGCCGCCGCGGGAGGGACATCGCGGTTGATCTCGCTTCGGTAGCTCGGATCCACGTCCTAGCTCCCGGAAGCCGGGCACGGGGCTTCGCTCACGGACTGAGCGTGATCATGTCCGTCAGGATCTTGAGCGCTTCCTGGACCTCTGGAGACGGATCGGCGTCCACGTCGGAATCCGTCGGAACCGCGACGCCGGCGGTGTCCGCGCCGGCGCTTCCCGGCTCACGCTTCGAGTCGGGGTCGTCGCCCGAGCCCTCGCTGCGCCCGTTGGCCTCCTCGCGATCCCGGATCAGCTCGGCGAGCTGGACCACGCCATCATCGCTCTCCCGCTCCGCCAGCTCCTCTTCGATCTCCTGGAAGTACTCGTCTTCCATCACCCGGCGCTTCGACCGCCCTGCCAGCACAGTGACCATGTGCCGGGTGACCGGCTTCCACTGCGTCTCTTCGTCATCTCCGTTGGCCTCGTCGCCCCGGAACGGGGGGATCTGCTCCGCAGAGAGGGAGTGCCGCTTGTGTCGCTCGCCAAAGGCGTCGGTATTCAGGAGTGAGGGGAACACCACGTCGGCTGCGACGCCGCTGTTCTGGGTCGAGGCGCCGCCCGGTCGGAAGAAGAGCGCCGTCGTGATCTTGAGAGCGCCGAGCCCGGGACGCAGCGGAAAGACGCTCTGGACCGTGCCCTTCCCGAAGGTGTGGTCGTCGCCGACGACGAGCGCTCGCTCGTAGTCCTTGAGCGCACCGGCGAGGATCTCCGAAGCCGAGGCGCTCCAGCGGGAGACGAGAATGACCATCGGTTCGGTGAAGAGGATCCCATCGTCCGGATCCTTCATTACCCGGCCTTGCTTCTCGTCGGACTCCTTGACGGCGACGATCCCGCCCTCGCCGATGAAGAATCCCGAGATCGCGACCGCATCTTCCAGCAAGCCGCCCCCGTTGCGCGAGAGGTCGAGGATCAGGCCGTCGGCATCCGAATCCCTCGCCTGGCGAAGCAGCCGGGCGACGTCCCGGGAGCCCTTGCGCTTGGCGGGGTCCTGATCGCCGTAGAAAGAGGGGAGGTCGAGCACCGCGATCTTGAGCTCCCGGCCGTTCGCGACCACGGTTTCGTAGGAGAGCTTCGCCGCCTGCTGCGTGAGGTCGATGGTGTCCCGCTGGATGGCCACCTGGAAGCGCTCGGTCTTCTCTCCCTGGCGCAGGATGGTGAGCTCGACGCGAGTACCCTTCTTGCCACGGATCAGCCGCACCACATCCCGCAACGCCATGTCGATCACGTCGACCGGCTCTTCTCCCTCCTCCGCGACGGCGATGATCTTGTCCTTGGGCTCCAGCACGTCGAGACGGTCGGCGGCGCCACCGGGGATGATCTGCTCCACCACCGCGTACCCATCCCGCTCCGTCAACGCGACCCCGATTCCCTCCAGGGAGAGCTGCATCTGGATCTGGAAATCCTCTACATCGTCGGCGGAGAGGTAGGCCGAGTGCGGGTCCAGGGAGTTCGCGAACGCGTCCAGGAACTCGGCGTAGATGTCCTCACGGCGCTTCTCCACCCGGCGGCGGGTCTGCAGCTCGTAGCGGTGGATCAGGCGCTTCTTGGCCTCCGCGAGATCCGTGCCGGTGCTCAGGTAGTTGGAGATGCCGAAGTTCGCGAGGACGCGGAGCAGGGCGTCGCGTTCCCCCTGGGTGGCCGGGTGGCCCCGCTCGTCGGGGTCGAGGCGGAGCTCCACGCTGGGATCCAGCTTGTACTCGTCGCTGCCCACGTAGCCGCGGATGAAGCCCTCCACCTCGCGGTGGCGCGCCACGACCTCCTGCTGCAGATCGCGGAGCCGACTGCAGTCCGCCTTCTCGGTCTCGCGGAAGATGTTCTCCATCGACGCGGCCAGCTGCTCGACGTCCTCCTCCTGGAAGAGCACCCGCTGCGGATCGAGCCGCCGGAGGTAGGTCTCGATGGTGCGATGCCGGAGGTCCTCGGTGAGCTGGTGGAAACGGATGTGCTTCTGGAAGTAGATGGTGATGAGGTCCGGGATGTCCCCACAGCTCAGCCCCGCCGAGGCGGCTCCAGGAACAGCCGCCACTGCGAGCAGCCCGACGAGGGAAGCGAGCAGAGCGATGCGAAGGAGTTTCGAAACCATGGCCCTTGGATTCTATCAGTCGCCCCGCCGCGGCGCGAAACGGCCGGGCTGCGGGCCCGGGGGTGGCGTCCCGGGTTCACTCGTCGCTGGCTGGCGTCTCTCTAGTAGCGATAGTGGTCCGGCTTGTAGGGGCCTTCCACGGGGACGTCCAGGTAGTCGGCCTGATCGGGGCGCAGCGTGGTGAGCGATACGCCGAGCTGGTCCAGGTGGAGCCGCGCCACCTCCTCGTCCAGGTGCTTCGGCAGCACGTAGACCTCTCTCTTGTAGCTCCCCGTGTTCTGGTGGAGCTCGAGCTGGGCCATCACCTGGTTGGTGAACGAGGCGGACATCACGAAGCTCGGGTGCCCCGTCGCGCAGCCGAGATTCAGCAGGCGCCCCTCGGCCAGAATCAGCACGCTATGGCCATCCGGGAAGATCCACTCGTCGTACTGGGGCTTGATGTTCTCGCAGCGGATGCCGGGGATCTTCTTCAGACCGGCCATGTCGATCTCGTTGTCGAAGTGGCCGATGTTGCCCACGATCGCCTTGTCCTTCATCCGGGCCATGTGCTCCGCGGTGACGACCAGGAGATTGCCGGTGGCGGTCACGAAGATGTCCGCCGTCTCGACGACTTCCTCCATCGTCTTTACCTCGTAGCCCTCCATGGCTGCCTGGAGCGCGCAGATCGGATCGATCTCGGTCACGATCACCCTGCAGCCCTGGCCGCGCAGCGATTGCGCACAGCCCTTGCCGACCTCTCCGAAGCCGGCCACCGCCGCCACCTTGCCCCCGAGCATCACGTCGGTGGCGCGCATCAGTCCGTCCGGCAGGGAGTGCCGGCAGCCGTAGATGTTGTCGAACTTGCTCTTGGTGACCGAGTCATTGACGTTGATGGCCGAAAACAGGAGCGTTTCGTTCCGCTGCATCTGGTAGAGACGGTTCACCCCGGTGGTGGTCTCCTCCGAGACGCCCTTGACGCCCGCGACGAGCCGGTGCCAGCGCCCGGGATCCCTCTCCTGCTGCTCCTTGAGCAGCGCGAGGATCACGCCGTACTCTTCCGAGTCGGTCTCCGGGTTCCACTCCGGCACCTTCTCGGCCTTTTCGAACTCGACGCCCTTGTGAAGCAGGAGCGTCGCATCGCCGCCGTCGTCCACGATCGAGTCCGGGCCGGAGCCATCGGGCCACTCCAGGGCGGTGTCCGTGCACCACCAGTACTCGGTGAGGTTCTCTCCCTTCCAAGCGAAGACCGGCACACCCTTGGGGTCGCTGGGGGAGCCGTCCGGGCCCACGGCCACCGCGGCAGCCGCCGGATCCTGAGTGGAGAAGATGTTGCAGCTCGCCCAGCGGACGTCCGCGCCCAGGGCCGTAAGCGTCTCGATCAGCACGGCGGTCTGCACGGTCATGTGCAGACTCCCCATGACCTTGATGCCGTCCAGCGGTCGCTGGCTGGCGTAGCGCTCGCGGAGCGCCATCAGGCCCGGCATCTCGTGCTCGGCCAGACGGATCTCCCTTCGGCCCAGGTCAGCCAGTTGGATGTCAGCGATCTTGTAGGCCAGCCGGTCGGCGCCCATGGTTCTCTCCCAGGTGGTTGAAGCGATTCATCTGGATATTCGGATGGAATGATATATGGCTCGGGCGGCGTGTCAAGGCTCCAGATCCCGGGTGTGCCACATAATGACGCGGCGCGGCGGGTGAACTCTGGGCCGAGAAGGGTGCTGAAATGGAAAGCGCCCGGCGGCAGTCGCCGCCGGGCGCTTCGGATCGATCTCGGAGTCGGTTGTCTAGAAGCCGACCCCACCACCCATGATGCCGCCACCGCCCACGAGTGCAGGGTTCGCGGGGGGCAGTGACTTGTTGAGAGCCTCGTTCCGGATGGAGTCCTCAGAGGCGAAGATGCCAGGTCCAGAGATGGCTACGCCACCCTGGAAGGCAGGGTTCGCCGGGGGGAGTGCGATGTCGAGCGCCTGACTGCGAAGCGTCTCGTCGGCGGTGCTTCGAACGTAGGGGCGTCCTCGCCAGCGGTCTCGGGTCGAGAGCCGACCGGGGTGACTGATGTTGGGCAGGAACGCCGAGTTCCTCTGGGCCTTCTCGATGGCGGCCTTGGCGGGCCCTTCCTGCGGCTCTTCTGCCGAGGCAGGTGAGCAAGCCAGGCCCAATGCTACGAATGCGATGGTCGCGATGGCGAATAATCGGAACACTTAAAAACACCTCCGGTGAAAACTAGTCATTCATATAGCAATCGGCGTGCCAGTTCTCGCGGAGGCCATCCAGCCGTCTGCTGCGCGTAGAGCCCCGCTCGGAGCCTTCCGCTGCAAACTTAGGCGTCGCCACCGCATCTATTGGATGCGGTGATTCACCTCGGGGGTGCAAGCTAGGTTGGCGGGGTGGGGCGGGGGCTGGAATCCGGCAGCGTCGGCTCCGAACCGCGCGTGGAGCGGCGTCCCCGGCGTCCGCGGGATCCTCGGCGCCGTCCACGACGGCGCCCGCTCTTCCCCTCCTTGGCGGCCTTTTCGTCCTTGCGACGGGAGGAGTTGCTGCGGCTGCTCTTGCTGCGGGACGACCGGCGCTTTCGGTCCCGGTCCTTTCCCGTCTTCGGAGGGGCCAGTGGCTCCCAGAAGCTCTCCGGCCGATCGTCCTGTCCGCGGCAGCGGTCGCAGAGCCCGCAGCCGTCGATCTCGGTCTCCCCGAAGTAATCGCGGAGAAACGAGGCTCGGCAGTCCTCGTGCATCGCATAGGCCGCGACCGCGTCGAGACGTCGGGCGTCCTGGGTGCGGAGGGTTTCGAACTGACCCGCGAGCTCCCTGGAGCGTTGCTCGATCTCGTCGGCCGGGACGGTCACGTAGACCGCGGTGGTGTCCCACCGGACCAGCGTGGCCTCCTCGAGCAGCGCCAGCAGTGCTCCCGTGGTCCGGGTGCCGAGCTCGGCGGAGAGGGCCAGTGATTCCAGGCTCGGGACCTTCTCCTCGGTCGCCCAGGCCGCGAGCGCCCTCCCCAGTTTGTAGAGCTGCTCGGGGCGGACGCGGCTGCGGGAGAGCAGAGACTCGTGGATGAGCCGATCCTCCGGCGAGTAGAGCATGATGCAGTTCGCCCGCCGGCCATCCCGTCCGGCGCGGCCGGCCTCCTGGACGTACTGCTCCAGGGATGCCGGCGCCTGGTAGTGCATCACGTAGCGGATGTCCGGCTTGTCGATTCCCAGGCCGAAGGCGTTGGTCGCCACCATGACCGTGCGGCGCCCGCGCTGCATGAAACCGTCCTGGCTCTTGCTCCGCTCGCTCGCGGACATCTTGCCATGGTATCGGTAAGAGGGGACGCCGAAGCGCTGCAGCACGCCGTAGATCTCGTCGACCTCGCGGGTCGTGGAGCAGTAGATGATTCCAGGCCGGCGCACGCGCAGGGCGAGCCGAGCCAGCGCCCGGTGACGCGCCCCGCCGCTGCACTGGAGCACGTCGAAAGCCAGGTTCGATCGGTGGGGGGAGCTGGCGACGACGCGCGGCTCGTCCATTCCGACGAAGCGCTGAATCGCACTGCGCACCTTCTCGGTGGCGGTGGCCGTGAGCGCGAGAACCGGCGGCTTGCCCAGCGTTCGCAGCCGCTCGCCGATCTGCAGGTAGGCGGGCCGAAAGTCGTAGCCCCACTCGGAGATGCAGTGGGCCTCGTCCACGGCAGCCAGCGAGAGGCCCGACTCGACCAGCGCCCCCGCCGCGTCGGCTGCGCCCAGAGTCTCCGGCGTGGTCATCACCAGCACGGGCTCTCCGGTGCGAATCCGGTCGAGGGCTTGCGCGCGCTTCTTGCCCCGGATCGTGCCGTCGAGGCGGATGCAGGGGACTTCCAGCTTGGCCAGCTTCTCGTACTGGTCCCGCATCAGCGCCAGCAGCGGGGAGATCACCAGCACCGGCTTCTTCAGGATCAGCGAGGGGATCTGGTAGCAGGCGGACTTCCCGAAGCCGGTCGGGAGCACCATCATCACGTCCTGTCCGGTCAGGACCGCGTCGATGACCTCCACCTGCTCCGGATAGAGCTCGGAGATGCCCAAACACTCGGCGGCCGTCCGCATGGCGGAGAGGCGGCTCGCCCGGGTCCGGAGTGAAACCGGTCCGAGCGGAAGGCTCGGCCGATCGGCGCGCGCTTCCGTCCGCTCCGGACCCAGCTCCGGCGATTCGTTCGCCGTCTTCTCGGGCACGTCTTGCTTTCTCGCGGGCAAATCAAACAATCCAGCATCGTCACCGAGGCAGGCCCGAGACCGAATCTAGGTGAGACTCGGGAGCCGGTGACAGGGCCACGACCGCGTCGTCCGTCCAGGAAGTGCGCGGCGGTCGCCAATTGAATTAACGAATCTTCGGGGCGTCCGCCCGGAATTCCTGCGCACTACCCGCGAAAAGCGCGTGAAGAGCTGTATCGGCCGCCCAGAAGGCTTTCCGCAGACTGTTCCCCGAGGGGATGGCTCGCTGCCAGAAGTGCGCGCCAGCCGACCCGCCAGACAATGAAGGCTAGAGTCCACGCATGATCTTCCGAACCGACGACCTCCGGATCCAGGACCTTCGCCCCCTGCTGCCGCCAGCGATTCTGATGGAAGAGGTCCCCCTGGGGGCAAGAGGCTCCGAGTTGGTCGCGCGCAGCCGGGAGCAGATCCAGGCGATCCTGCGCGGCCAGGACGACCGCCTGCTTCTCGTCGTGGGTCCCTGCTCGATCCACGACCCCGACGCCGCTCTCGAGTACGCCAGGCGCCTCGCGGAGGTTCGCGGTGAGGTCGAGCGCGAGATCCTGGTCGTGATGCGGGTCTACTTCGAGAAGCCGCGAACCACGGTCGGGTGGAAGGGGCTGATCAACGACCCGCTCCTCGACGAGAGCTTCGCCATCAACCAGGGGCTTCGTCTCGCTCGCGGCCTTCTGCTGGACCTGGCGGAGCTCGGCGTTCCGGTGGGCTGCGAGTTCCTCGATCCGATCACTCCCCAGTTCATCGCCGACATGGTCTCCTGGGGAGCGATCGGTGCGCGCACCTCCGAGAGCCAGGTCCACCGCGAGCTCGCCTCCGGGCTCTCCATGCCCGTGGGTTTCAAGAACGCCACGGACGGAAGCGTGCAGATCGCCATCGACGCGATCCGCTGCGCCGCCTACCCCCACTGCTTCCTGTCGGTGACGAAGCAGAGCGTCGCCGCCATCGTGGCCACGGGCGGCAACGAGGACTGCCACGTGATTCTGCGCGGCGGCTCGTCGGGTCCCAACTACGACCGTGAAAGCCTGGCCGCGGTGGGGAGCGCGCTGCGCGAGGCGGGGCTTCCGGAGCGGCTGATGGTCGACTGCAGCCATGGCAACAGCGACAAGGACTGGAGCCGGCAGCCCGAGGTGACGGCGGATCTCGCCGGCCAGATCGCGGCGGGAAACCGCAGCGTCGTCGGCCTGATGATGGAGAGCTTTCTCGAGGACGGGCGCCAGGACTACGCCAAGGGAGTCGACCTGGTGTACGGCCAGAGCATCACCGACGCCTGCATGGGCTGGGAGCGCACCCGACCCCTGTTCGGACTGCTGGCGGAGGCGGTGCGGAGTCGCCGCGAGCGCTGAAACCAGGCGGGGACGTTCTTCGGCTCCTACGTGGCCGCGGCGGCCTTCTCGGCGTTCTTCTCGCGAAGCTGTTTTAGCAGCTCTTCGGGGCCACCGCGGCTCAGGACCTCGGTGAACTGCGAGCGATAGCTCGACACCAGGCTGATACCTTCGATGATCACGTCGATCACCATCCAGGGGCCGTCCCGCTTGCGCAGCCGGTAGTTCACCTCGATCCCATCCGCGGATCCGCCCTCGATGCGCGTCATCACCGTGACGTCGCCGTTCTTCTCGGCCCGCTGGCCCAGGATCGCCACCTTCTGCTGCTCGTAGCGCGTGATGCGGCTGCCGTAGTTGCTGGAGAGCAGCAGCTTGAACTGCTCGACGAACTGCTCGCGCTGCTCGGGCGTGAACCCCTTCCAGCGGCGGGCCACCACCAGCCGGGAGATCGTGTCGAAGTCGAAGCGTTGGTAGGCGATCTCCTCGATCTGCTGTCGGCGCTGATCGTCGCTGAGCTCCTCGCTGGCGAGGATCTCGATCACGCGGTCGACCGTCTCCCGGACGATCGTCACCGGTTCCGTCTGCTCTTCGGCGAAGCCGGGCGCGGCGAGCAGCAGCGCGGCGGCGAGGCCGATGATCCATTGGCGAATCGGCTGGCTCCTATTCATCTTCGGTCTCGTAAAGGTCATCCGCTGACGTCTCCGGTGGTGCGGTCGCATCCTCGTCCTCGAACTCGTAGAGGTCATCCTGCAGCTCCGTCGGTGGAGCGGCCCCATCGGTCACGGCGTACTCGCGAAGCTGGAGGTAGGCATCCCGCACGAACACGTAGTAGTCGAGCGCGTTGGCTCGAGCCTCGTCCAGCTCCTCGAGGTAGTAGGCGCGAATGCTGAAGTTCTCCGCCACGCGGATCGTCGCCGTGGCCCATAGCGGGATGAAGTAGTTGAGGGGTCTGGCCGCTCCGTCGACCGGGTATTGCCAGACGTCCCGGGTCGTCGAGGGTCCCAGCAGGGGCACCACCAGGTACGGCCCGGCGGGGACGCCCCAGCGTCCCAGCGTCTGCCCGAAGTCCTCGTAGTTCTTGGGGATGTCGATCATCGACGCCACGTCGAAGATGCCGCCGATCCCCGCGGTGGTGTTGACCACGATCCGCCCGAGATCCTCCGCGGCCCCCAGCGGCTTCGCCTGCAGGATGTCGTTCAGCAGCGTCACCGGCATGACGAGGTTGGTGAAGACGTTCCGTATGCCGGTCTGGACCAATTCGGGCAACACCCAGTCGTACCCCGTCGCGACGGGCTCCATCACCCACCTGTCGACCCCCTCGTTGAAGGCGAAGATCGAACGATTCATGCCCTCGAGCGGGTCGGGTCCGTCTGTCGCACAGGCGGGAAGGAGGCCCAACAGGGCCAGGAGAACCGCGCTCCATACCGCACGAGCTGCCCGTGAATTCATTTGCCATCTCCTATCCGGGTGTCGTGGACCAGCGTTCCGACCAGCTTCTCCATGTTGAAGGCACTTTCCGAAAATGACAACTCGTCGCCCGAGACCAGGAGATCCTCCTCGGCGCCGGGCTCCAGCGCGATGAACTGGTCTCCGAGAATTCCCGCGGTGCGGATCGCCGCCGAGGTGTCGCTGGCAAGCGCCAGGCTGGCGTCGACGTCCATCACCACCAGGGCGCGGAGGTCCTCGTCGAGCTCGATCGCGGTGACCTGTCCCACCTTCACGCCCGAGATCACGACGGGTGCGCGCACCGAGAGGCCCCCGATCTCGTCGAAACGGCTCTGCAGCGTCATCCCGCCCGGGGCGGCCTGGGAGAGACCGCCGAGCTGTACCGAGAGATAGGCGACCGCCAGGAGGCCGATCAGCACGAAGACCCCGACGCCGAAGTCACGTCCTCGCGAGCCCTGCATCTCCCTCCTCTCCAGGGGCCCCGGAGCCCCTCAGACCCCCCACAGAGCCGTGATCGCGTAGTCGGCGATCACGATGGACACCGATGCCCGCACCACGGTGGATGTGGCCGCCGCGCTCACGCCCGCCGCGCTTCGCGCGCTGGTGAAGCCGCGATGGGTGGCGATCAACGCGACCAGCATACCGAAGACCAGCGCCTTCAGGAGGCTCGCCTGCACGTCCTCGTGGAAATCGACGGCGTTTTCCAGGCTGGCGAGGTAGACACCCCCGTCGAGCCCCAGGAACTCGCTGCCGACGAGCCAGCCGCCGAAGATGCCGAAGGCGATGAAGAGGCAGGAGAGCAGGGGCATGACCAGGCTCATCGCGATGGCCTTCGGGACCACGACGAAGTGCAACGGGTCGACCGCCAGGGTCCGAATCCCATCCATCTGCTCGGTCGCGGTCATCATGCCGATCTCGGCGGCCATCGCCGAGCCCGCCCGTCCGGTCACCAGCAGGCCGGTGAGGACCGGGCCGAGCTCGCGGATCAACACCAGACCCACCATCGCGCCGAGGTTCTCGGTGGCTCCGAAACGGGACAGGGTGTTGTAGCCCTGCAGGCCGAGCACCATCCCCACGGCGATCCCGCAGGTGCAGACGATCGGCAGGGAGAGAACGCCGGTGTCGTAGGTCTCCGCGACGAGGCGTCGGAAGCGCAGCGGGGGTTTGACCAGGCTCGTCAGGATGCGGCCGCCGAAGACCGCGACCCCGCCCATCTCGGCGACCACGTCCAGGCTCCGCGCGCCCAGGGCCTCGATGGCTCTGCGCATCAGACCGCTCCCCCCGGCACCCTTCTTCGAGACCCGTCCAGGGGATGGAGTCTGTCAGAGGGGTTCCCGACGCGCCAGGCTCGTGGCCGGCTGGAGCGGAGCGCTCACTTCCGCTCGGCGAATACAGCCTCGGTCACCTCGAAGCTGTCTTCCGCCTGGTCCTCCCGCGGCTCCAGCCGGTGGTCGCCGCAGCGCGTCGCCCCCAGGACGTCGGAGAGGACCGGCCCGAGTCTCTCCATGGTCGCGGGATTGGCGGTGAGGGTCAGGCCCTCGACCTCCCTTCCCATCGACACCTGGCCGTCGGCCTTGGCCTTGTTGATGGCGGCCTGGGCGAGGACGGCGATCTCGAAGCTCCCGGTGTCGGTCGGGCCGGCGACCTCCGCGAGCTCCTCGACCCGCGGCCAGGGGGCCCGGTGGATGCTCTGGTGGCCGGTCTCCTCGGCGAAGGCCCAGGACCAGACCTCTTCGGTGATGTAGGGCATGAAGGGGGCGAAGAGCCGGAGCAGCACCTGGAGGCCGAGGCGCAGGCCGGCCACTGCCGAGCCGCGCTCCCGCTCGTCCTCGCCGCCGCCCGCTCGGGCCCGCGTCTTGGTGAGCTCGATGTAGGTGTCCGTGAAGCGGCCCCAGAAGAAGCTCTCGGTGTCCATCAACGCGTGGGCGTGGTCGAATCGCTCGAAGGACTCGGTCGCCCGCTCCACCAGCCCGCGCAGCTCCGCCACGAAGGCGCGATCCAGCTCCGCCGTGATCGGATGGGCCGACGCGGTCTGGCCGAGCACGAACTTGCCCGCGTTGAAGATCTTGGTGACCAGCCTCTTTCCAACCCTGTAGACCTTTTCGTCGACCGCCGTGTCCACACCGAGGCGCGCGTTTCCCGCCAGGTACCGCACGCCGTCCGCGCCGAACTGCTCGACAAGGGGGAGCGGGGTCACCACGTTTCCCTTGCTCTTCGACATCTTCTTGCGGTCGGGGTCGAGGACCCAACCCGAGATCGCCGCGTGATGCCAGGGAACGGAGTCTTCGTGGAGCAGCGCCTTGGCGATGGTGTAGAAGGCCCAGGTCCGGATGATGTCGTGAGCCTGGGGCCGCAAGTCCGCCGGGAACAGCGTCGCGTGCCGCCCCGGGTCGATGCGCCAGTGGGAGCTGATCTGGGGCGTCATCGAGCTGGTGAACCAGGTGTCGAAGATGTCCGACTCCCCGACGAAGCCGCCCGGCTGATTCCTCTGGCTCTGCTGGTAGCCGGGTGGCGCGGCCTCCATCGGATCCACCGGCAGTTGCCCTGGCTCCGCCACGATCGCCGACTCGTAGAGGGGCAACCCATCGTCGTCGAGCGGGTACCAGACCGGGATGGGCACGCCGAAGTAGCGCTGGCGGCTCACGCACCAGTCGAAGGCGAGGTTCTCGGTCCAGTCCCGGAAGCGTTTTCCCATGTGGGGCGGATGCCACCGGACTTCCTCGCCCTTGTCGATCAGGGCCTGCTTCTTGCCCAGGAGACGGACGAACCACTGGCGGGTGGGCACCAGCTCCAGCGGCCGCTCGCCCTTCTCGAAGAACTTGACGGTGTGCTCGACGGGACGGGGCTCCCCCTGGAGCGGGGGGCCGTCTCCTGCGGCCCTGCCCTCGGGCTCGGCCAGGAGTTCGACGATCCTCCGCCGTGCCCTCGCCAGGTTCTCGCCGGCCAGCTCGCCGTAGTAACGGTTCGCCGCCTCCGCATCGAGGCTCTCGAAGCCGGGCTCGCCGAAGCGGACCGGCGATAGCCGGCCGTCGCGTCCCACGATCTGCCGCAGGGTCAGCTCCCGCTCGCGCCACCACACGACGTCCGTCGAATCGCCGAAGGTGCAGACCATCAGGATGCCGGTGCCCTTCTCGGGATCGGCGAGCTCGCTGGGGAAGATCGGCACCGGAACCCGGAAGAGCGGGGTCACCGCGCGCTTCCCGAACAGGTCCGCGTAGCGCTCGTCGCCCGGGTGGGCGGTCACGCCGACGCAGGCGGCCAGGAGCTCCGGCCGGGTCGTGGAGATGACGAAGCTCTGGTCGCTCCCCTCGACGCCGAAGCGGATGTCGTGGAAGGCGCCGGAGGTGGGTCGGTCCTCGGTCTCGGCCTGGGCGATGGCGCAGTGGAAGTCCACGTCCCACATGGTGGGCGCTTCGCTGATGTAGACGTGTCCCTTCTCGAACAGGTCACAGAAGGAGAGCTGGGCCATCCGCCGGCAGTGATCGTCGATGGTCTGGTAGTCCTGTCTCCAGTCCACGGACAGGCCCAGACGCTTCCAGAGCGCCATGTACGCCTGCTCGTCCTGGGTGATCACCCGGTGGCAGAGTTCGATGAAGTTGGCCCGGGAGATCTCGAGCGGGGGCTTCTTGCGGGTCTTCTTGGTTGCCGGCTCGATCTCGAGCTTCGGGTCGTAGGGAACGTTCGGGTTGCAGCGGACGTGATGGTAGTTCTGGACACGCCGTTCGGTGGGGAGGCCGTTGTCGTCCCAGCCCATCGGATAGAAGATGTTCATGCCCCGCATTCGCTTGTAGCGGACCAGGATGTCGGTATGGGTGTAACTGAGCACGTGTCCCGGATGCAGCGATCCCGAAGCCGTCGGCGGAGGCGTGTCGACGACGAAGGTCTCCTCCCGCGGACGGGCAGGGTCGTAGTGGTAGGTTCCGTTCTTCTGCCAGGTCTCGTCCCAGCGGATCTCCGCCCCGGGGAGCTCGAAGTGCTTGGGCAGTGTGGACGGATCGACGGATCGGAACTGGCGGCTCTCGGAGCTCATCTGCGTTTCCCTGAAGGAGCGCGATAGCCTAGCCGAGCGCGGGCAAAGCGCCTCCTCGGCGTCCGTTCGCAGCGCCCCTTGCTCGACCCCGGAAGGACCTCGGGATAGGCTTGCAGCCGATGGATCTCTTCAACGTGGCCGCGCTGCTGATCGCCCTGACCGCGCTCTTCTCCTACCTCAACCACCGGACGCTGCGCCTGCCCACCACCATCGGCGTGATGGGATTCGCACTGTTCTTCTCCCTGGTCCTGATCGCCCTCGGGCGCCTCGGCCTGGTGGGCGACGCCTGGACGGCGTGGTTCCGGGAGGTCGACTTCGGGCCGGCCCTGCTCCAGGGAATGCTCGGGTTCCTGCTCTTCGCCGGTGCACTGCACGTCGACCTCGGCGACCTCCTGGACCAGAAGTGGGTGGTGACGTTCCTGGCGACGGTGGGCGTGCTGCTCTCGACGGCGGCCATCGGTGCGGCCGCCTGGCTGGCCTTCGGCGCAGTGGGCGTGGAGCTTCCGCTCGTCTACTGCCTCCTCTTCGGAGCGCTGATCTCGCCGACCGATCCGATCGCGGTGCTCTCGGTCCTCAAGCACGCCGGCATCCCGCCCAGCCTCGAGATGAAGATCGCCGCCGAGTCGCTCTTCAACGACGGGGTCGGCGTGGTCGTCTTCCTGGTGATCGCGGCGGTGGCCGCCGGTGGATCCGAACTGACCGCTTCGGAGGTCGCCCTGCTCTTCGCCGAGGAGGCCGTGGGCGGAATCGTCTTCGGCGTGGCCGCCGGCGCGGTCGTCTACCAGATGCTTCGAAGCATCGACGACTACCAGGTGGAGATCCTGCTCACGCTCGCCCTGGTGACGGGCGGCTACGCGCTGGCGACGAAGCTCCACCTGTCCGGACCGCTGGCGATGGTGGCCGCCGGCCTCCTGATCGGGAACCACGGGCGCCGCCTCGCGATGTCGGACAGCACCCGCGAGCACCTCGACACCTTCTGGAAGCTGGTGGACGAGATGCTGAACGCCGTGCTGTTCGTGATGATCGGACTCGAGGTGCTGGTGCTGAGCTTCGACCTCCGCTGGCTCACCGCCGGATTTCTGGCCATCCCGTTGGTGCTGGCCGTGCGTTTCCTGGCGGTGGGACTCGGCGTGGGCCTGCTCCGCCGGCGCAGGGCCTTCAGTCCCCACGTCGTCAAGATCATGGCCTGGAGCGGGATCCGGGGCGGGATCTCGGTGGCCCTGGCCCTCTCGCTGCCCGCGGGTCCCGAGCGGGAGGTGATCCTGGCGGTCACCTACACGGTGGTGGCCTTCTCGATCCTGGTGCAGGGGCCGACCGTCGCTCCGCTGGTGAGGAGGCTCTACGGGACCCGCTGATCGGCTCGGCCGGGGAACGACGGTACACTCCGCGGGCCATGAGTGAAGCCTCGATCGGTCCGCTGCGCCTGGTCGTCGAGCACCGGGCGTCCGGGCCCCTGGGAGGGCCCACGCTCCGCGTGATGCGGAGCCAGGACGGCCGCGAGCTGCTCCGCTTCGACTGCTTCGCGCAGGGCGGGCACTGGCACCTGGACCCGTCCGGCCGCGACGAGGTGACGCTCCTGCCGCCCAGCGTCGATTCCCTGGAATGGACCGTGGGCGAGCTTCGGGCCGACCTGGCCGGCTATCTGCAGAAGGCGGGGGCTCCGGCCGACATCGACCGGGAGGCGGTGGAGTCCGCACTGGAGCGGATCGAGCCGGCCCTGCGCAACCCGCCCGCACGGCTCGACGATCTGGAGGCTTCGCTGCTCTCCCAGCGAAGCGGCGAGAAGTGGGCTCTGTACCCCGAGGGCGTGCTGCCGCTCTGGGTGGCGGACATGGACTTTCCGGTGGCGACGCCGATCCGGCGCCTGATACAGCGCAGTCTCGACCTCGGTGACCTCGGCTACCCGCTGCACCCGCACCCGACCCAGCTCCCGGCACTCTTCGCCCAGCGCGCAGAGGAGCGCTTTGGCTGGAGCGTCGAGACCCGGCACGTGGAGCTGATCACCGACGTGGTGCAGGGTATCTACGTCTCCCTCCAGCAGTTCAGCGAGGAGGGGGAGGGCGTGGTCGTCCAGACACCGATCTACCCGCCCTTCCTGGCGGCGGTCCGGGAGATGCGGCGAACGCTGGTGGAGAACCCGCTCGTGGCCGGGGATGCCGGCTACAGCGTGGACCTCGACGGACTTCGCGACGTCGTCGACGCTGGCACCCGGATCGTCCTGCTCTGCAACCCGCACAATCCGACCGGGCGGGTCTTCCGCCGCGAGGAGTTGGAGGGGATCGCCGAGGTCGCCCTGGCTCGCGACCTGCTGGTGGTGAGCGACGAGATCCACGCCGATCTCGTGTTCCCGGGGTCTCGCCACATTCCCTTCGCGTCGCTCTCGCCCGAGGTCGAGGCTCGCACCATCACCCTCAGCTCGGCGTCCAAGCCCTTCAACATCGCCGGACTGCGTTGCGCGCTGGCGATCTTCGGGAGCGCAGCGCTCCGCAGGCGCTTTCTCGGCTTCGCCAGGCATCTGCGCGGGGGTCTCGGGAGCTTCGGGATCGCCGCGACCGAGATGGCCTGGCGGCACTCCCAGCCCTGGCTCGACCAGGTGCTCGTCTACCTCGAGTCCAACCGGGAGCTGGTGGCCGATTTCACCGCCCGCGAGCTGCCGGGTATCCGCCACTTCCGCCCCGAGGCCACCTACCTCGCCTGGCTCGACTGCCGCGGGATCGGCCTCGAGCCATCTCCCTACGAGTTTTTCCTGGAGCGGGCCGAGGTCGCGCTCAGCGACGGGGCTGCGTTTGGGTCCCCGGGCCGGGGCTTCGTGCGCCTCAACTTCGCCACCTCCCGCCAGATCCTCCGCGAGGCACTGGAGCGGATGGCAAAGGCACTCCGCGAACGCCGCTCCTGAGCGGCAGCCCGGGCGGCTCTCACCCCGCGGGGTGTTGCGGGGGGCTCGGGTCTCAGATTCGGGTTGGGTTTTCGCGGCGAGACTCCGATACCCCGGTGGATGGCCGAAGCTGCAGGCGCCACTGGGGGGGAAGAGCCGCGATCGCCTCTGACCCTGGACGAACTCCTGGACTTTCTGACCCGCGCGGAGCTGCTCTCCCGCGAGAAGGCGAGGGAGGTCGCATCGCGCTCCATCACCTTGCGAAGCCAGGTGCTGAAGGAGCGGGTGGGATCGGTTCGCTCCCAGGCGGCGGCGCGCTACGAGGTCTCGCCCCCGGAGATCGTCGCCGCGGCGGAGATTCCCAACCCCGCCAGGGGCGGGCGCAAGCTCGACGAGGACGCCATCGCCGAGTGCATCGCCGCTGAGGCCTCGCTTCCCTACCTGAAGATCGACCCGCTCCGAATCGACAACGAGCTGGTCACCAAGACCCTCTCCCGCCCCTTCGCCCGGCGCCACGCGGTGATCCCCGTCGCGCACGAGAACGGGGGGATGCGTCTGGCGATCACCGACCCGTTCGACAGCGCTCTGCGAGACTCGCTCGAGAGCCTGATCCAGCTGCCCCTCGAGTACGTCGTCTCGTCGAAGCGCGACATCCTCGCCCTGATCGACCGGGTCTACGGCTTCCGCTCCCAGGTCTCCCAGGCTCACGAACAGCTCAGCGGGACCGGGCCCGGTGGGGCGCTCTTCGAGCTGGTGGAGCTGCGCTCCGCCGACGAGCTCGCCACCTCCAACGACGAGCACGTCATCGCTGCCGTCGACTACCTGTTGAACTACGCCTTCGACCAGCGGGCCTCCGACATCCATCTCGAGCCTCGCGACGAGGACGCCGTGATCCGCTTCCGGATCGACGGGATCCTCCACGACATCGAGCGGCTGCCGATTCCCGTGCACGGTGCCGTCACCTCCCGCATCAAGGTCCTCGCCCGCATGGACATCGCCGAGCGGCGGCGTCCCCAGGACGGGCGCATCAAGACCTTCCGTGCCGACCGCGAGGTGGAGCTGCGGGTCTCGAGTCTGATGACCGCCTTCGGCGAGAAGGTGGTGATTCGCGTCTTCGACCCCAACGTGCTGATGACGGATCTCCAGGCGCTCGGCTTCGGCATCGATGACCGGGAGAGCTACGAGAAGTGGATCACCTCGCCCAGCGGGTTGATCCTGGTGACCGGACCCACGGGCTCCGGCAAGACCACCACCCTCTACTCGACGCTGCGCTACCTGGCGGGTCCCGAGATCAACATCACCACCGTCGAAGATCCCATCGAGATGGTGGATCCGCGCTTCTGCCAGGTGCAGGTGCAGCGGCAGGTGGGTGTCAGCTTTGCGAGCGCACTGCGCTCGATCCTGCGCCAGGATCCAGACATCATCATGGTCGGCGAGATCCGCGACGAGGAGACCGCCCAGATGGCGGTCCAGGCCGCGCTGACCGGTCACCTGGTCTTCTCCACGGTGCACACGCGCGACGCGGCAGGTGCGATCGTCCGGCTGGCGGAGCTCAGCGTGGAGCGCTTCCTGCTCTCGAGCGTGCTGCGAGGCGTCCTCGCCCAGCGGCTGGTCCGCTGCATCTGTCCCCACTGCGGAGTGGAGGGCCTGCTGAGTCCAACCCAGATCGACGCCCTCGGGATCAAGGTGCCGATGGAGCGGCGCGAACAGCTCCGGGTGCGCTGGGGTGAGGGCTGCGTGGAGTGCCGCCACACCGGGCTCTTCGGGCGGAGCGGTGTCTTCGAGATGCTGGACATCGGCCGCAGGGTTCGCACCCTGATCAAAGAAGGGAAGGACGCCAGCGAGATCGCCCACGCGGCCCGGGTCGAGGGAATGGAGACACTGCGCGAGGCGGCGATCCGCAAGCTCGCCGAGGGAGGCACCACCTTCGAGGAGGTGGTGCGCCTGACGGCGGACTCGCTGTGAACGCCGACTGCGTCCAGGAGATCTCGCTCCTGCTCCGCGCGGGTTGGAGGGTGATCGCCCTGGAGTCCTTCGAGGAGGAGCGCGCGCTGCGCATCCTCGAGCGCGCCGCGAAATCCACCAAGCGGAAGCTCCACACCTGGTCGGTGGCCGCGGGCCTCACGACCGAGGGCGAGGGAAGCGGCTCTCTCGACGAAGGCCTTCGAGCAATCGCGGCGGTCGAGGCCCCGGCCGTCTTTGCGATCCTCGACGCCCAGACTCCACTGCAGGATTTCACCGCCACCCGCCGCCTGCGCGACATGCTCCCCGAGCTCGCCAGACGGCGGCAGGTCGTGGTTCTGCTCGGCGCGGTGCTCGAGCTTCCCCTCGAGCTCGAGCGGGAAGCCGGGCGCGTGGTCCTGCCCCTGCCGGGCACGGCCGAGCTGCAGGATCTCTTCGAGCGGGTGGTGGAGTCGGTGGGGGAAGCCCAGGTTGCGCACGATCTCCTCGACGGCTGTGTTCGCGCCGCCCTCGGACTGACCGGCGGCGAGGCGGTGCGCGTGTTCCGAAAGGCGTGGATGGCGAACGGCGCCATCGACGACCGCGCGGTGAGCGAGATCATTCGCGAGAAGCGCCAGGCGCTGCGCCGGACTCCCGCGCTGACCTTCCACGAAGCCGCGGCGGCCCTCTCGGACGTCGGCGGGCTGGGCGAACTCAAGCACTGGCTTCGAGAGCGGCGCCGAGCCTTCGGCCAGGAGGCGCGGGGCTTCGGTCTGCCCGAGCCGCGAGGGCTCCTGCTCCTGGGCGTGCAGGGCTGCGGCAAGTCGCTCTCCGCCAAGGCCATCGCCAGGGAGTGGGGCTTCCCACTGCTCCGGCTCGATCTCGCTTCAGCCTTCGGCGACGTCACCAAGAGCGCCGAGGTCACGATCCGCGAGGCGACCTCCATCGCCGAGTCCCTCGCACCCGCGGTGCTCTGGATCGACGAGATCGAGAAGGGGTTCGCTGCGACGGGATCCGATGCCCGGGCGAGCCGCGTCTTCGGCTCCTTTCTGACCTGGCTTTCGGAGAAGCAGTCGCCGGTCTTCGTGGCGGCGACGGCCAACGACGTCACGCGGCTTCCCCCGGAGCTGCTGCGCCGCGGGCGCTTCGATGAGCTCTTCTTCGTGGATCTCCCCAGCGAACAGGAGCGGGTGGAGATTCTCTCGATCCACCTGCTCAAGCGCGCCCGCGACCCCTCCCAGTTTCCGCTTCAGGAGCTGGCCGCCCAGGCGGAGCGCCTCTCCGGCGCCGAGCTCGAGCAGGTGGTGACCGCGGGGCTCTACACCGCCTTCTCTGATTCCCGGGATCTGGGCGAGAACGACCTGGCGAACGCCATCCAGGAGACGGTGCCTCTCTACGAGACCTACGAGGAGCGCATCAAGGAGCTGCGCAACTGGGCCCGCACCCGCGCCCGCCCAGCCACCCTCGACGTCAAGATGATCGATCTCTTCGAAACGACCTGATCCGCTTTCGGGCCGTCTACTTCCGGATCCATTGCCCCGATGCCGTCATCACGTACTGGCCGGGTGGCGCGCCGTTGACGAGCTTGGCGCCAGCCAGGGCCGCCACTGCTTCGACGCTGGTCCCGCGCTTCTTGGCGATCTGGCCGTAGCTCTGCTTCCGCTTGGCGTTGATCTCCTGGACCAGGGCCTTCACGTCCGGCCCGGCGTCCCTGGCGACCTCGCCGATGTAGCCGTCGGGGCGTTCCCCGACCTTTCCCGCGCTCTTTGCGTCGTCGAGCGGGTTGGCCAACGCGCCGACGGAGGGCACGGCGAGCAGCGCCAGAGCGGTGAGGACGATGATTCCGATGCGTTGGCAGGTGCGTCTCATGATTCCCGTTCTCCTCCCCTCTCTCTAGAAGATCTCGTCGTTTTCCTCGAAGAGATTCTCGAGATCCTTGTCGACCTTGACGCGGATCTCGTGCTCGATCTTCACGTTGAGGTTGATCACGATGGGCTCCTTGGGCGCCGCGACCTCCACCTTGGGTGTGCAGGCGAGCGCGAGCCCGAGTCCGAGCAGGGCGAGTGCAGACCTCATTGGACCTCCGGCACCTCGAATGCTTCGAGTCTCTTCTGGATGGCCTCGGGCACCCGATTGGCGGCCAGGCCTGCGCTCAGCAGGTCCGCGAGCCGGGCCTCGACGTTCAGGTTGAATTCGACGCGCTGTCCTCGCTCGAAATTCGGATTGAATCCCCCCAGCTGGGCCATCACATCCACATCTCCCCGGGTGTCGCCATCCACGCTGAGCCGGAGGAAATCGTAGTGGAAATCCTCGAGGGCGCCGAGCAGCTGGTCGAGGCCCTCCCCCTGCTCCGCCATGGCCTCCGCGCCGTCCGACGGCCGGTAGCGGATCCGTCCACCTCCCGGCGCGCCTGCGAGCTCTCCCCCGCGGATCTCCAGCGTCTCGCCGCTTCGAAAGATGGGGACCCTGCCGCCGAGTCTGCCGCTGCCCTCCAGTCCGTCCAGGTTCACCAGGGTCAAGAGCTCGGCCAGGTCGACGCCGTCCACCTCGAGGGCGAGCTGCTGGAAATCCGCCATCGGGTCGAGAAGCCCGGCCGTCCGCACCGCGCCACCGGCCCACTGCCACTCGGCCCGCTCGAGGTGGATCAGGCCGTCCGGGCGAAGCTGGAACGCGATCAAGCCGTTCGTCAGCTCCAGGCCGATATCGATCAGGGCGATGGAGACCAATTGCCCCGGTTTCGTCACGGGCGGGGATGGCCCGGCGATCTCGATTCGTCCGTTCAGTCCGCGGACCGTGGCGCCACGCGCCGTGAACCCGACCTCGCGCAAGGCGACGTCGATCTCGGCGGCGGCCCGGGCTCCGTCCCAGCTCGCCGTCCCCGCCACCTCGACGCTCCCGCTCGCGGCCTCGACCTGATCCTCGAGGAACGGGAAGAGCGCGACGGGCTGCAGGCCCCCCTCTTCGAACGCGATCGGGCGCAGGTGGAGATCGGCTCGTGCGCTTCGGCTCGTCAAGTCGGCCGACCCCTTCGCATCGAGGGCGAAGCTGCCTCGGGCGTTGGCGAGCGTCAGGCGATAGCCGGCGCTGGAGTTCCGGATCCCGAAGCTCCCGCGGAGTTCGAGCGGCTCCACCAGCGGCGGCCTGTGACGGCTGCCCAGTCTTCCGATGCGGAGATCTCCCTGCACCCCGTCTTCCACCAGGCGCGCCGATACGGAGAGCTCCTTGGCCGAGAGCTCGTTGTCGGGCAGGTCGAGCCGGCCGCCGCGGGTCTCCAGGGCGAACTCGAAGGGGGCTCGTGCCTCGGCTCTGCCGATTCCCAGCTCGACCTCGGGCGTCTTCCCCTCGACGCGGAGGAGTTCGCTGCGGTACTCGACCGGAACCGGTTGCAGCGAAGCGCTCGCTTCGATGGCTCCATCTCGGAGCTGGAACTCCGCGTTCGCCCGGAGCGGCCCGCCGAGGCGGAGATCGGGGACCGAGAGCGGCGAACCCTGCACTTCCAGCGTTCCCTCGAACCGGTCCAGTGTGCCCGCGGCGGTGACGCCGCCGGAGGCTTCGGCCATCGAGTGGCGGATCTCGAAGTCTCCCTCCGCTTCGAAGCTCCCGTCGCCGAGGTCCTCGACTCCGATCTCGAAGGTTGGCGAGACGGCGCCAAACGGCGCTTCGAGATCCACCCGCGCGTCCGTGATGGCGATGCTCCTGGCGGGGAGGGCGCCGGCGCCCCCATCTCCACCCTGCCCGCTACCGCGCCAGAGTACGTCCAGGGCTCCCAGCGAGAGTCCGTCGTCGTCGTAGGAGGCCCGCAGCTGCAGCCCCGACATCTGCAGCTCGTCCAGGTAGCCGACGCGCAGGTTCCCCGGCGAGTAGCGCACGTCGATCCGCGCGATCTCCAGCGCGGGGGGTGCACCGAGCCGGACGTCGGAGAGCGAGAGGCTTCCGACGCCCACCGCCTCGACCACCAGTGAGGCCTCGTCGATTCCGGCTCGCCGGATCTCGTCGAGCAGCAACCGTTCGGCAATGCTGTGTCGTTGGCTCACCGCCACGCCGGCGGCGACTGCGACCAACAGCGCTCCGAGCGCGAGCAGCGCCCAGCGCAACCGCCGGCCCTTGCCTAGAACGGCGCCACCGAGACGGCCCGCCGCTCGGTGGAGACCCGGAGCTCGCGCCAGATCTCCGCCTCGATGCGCCGGGCGGCCTCCGTGTCGATCTCCTCCAGGTGGGCGTGGAGCTCGATCAGAAGCGCTCGCAGTCCGGCGTTGCTGCGGTCCAGGTCGGCGATGCGCAGGCTCTCTTCCTCTTCTCCGGATGCGGTCTCCAGGCGCGCGCGAAGCTCCCGGTCTCGGACCTCGGCCGCCGCCTCGGCGAAGAGCCGGCGCATGGCGCCGTTTTCCTCGACGCGGCGCGCCGCCGCCCGATCCCACTCCTCGGCGGCGATCTGCAGCAGCATCGCCGTCAGCATGCCGTTCCGCTGGGTGTAGTCGTCGGCGATCTTCGGTGCCATCTCGGTCATCAAGCTGGCCGCGATCAGCTGGAGCGTGACGTCGACGTCCGGCTTCATGTCAGGTGCCCCATGGCCTCGAGAATCGCCCGATCCTGCGAGTTGGTCAGCCACCAACCCGTGAAACCGAGGATGGTGTCGTGATTGCTGCCGGTGGCGTACTCGTTCCCGCCCGAGATCCAGATCGCCAGCGCCTTCAGGTTGGCGAGGAGCTCCCACCAGTGCAGCGCTTCCGGATCGGCGCGCAGACCGCTCGCCTCCTCCCACAGCGCGATGGCCCGCTCCCGAGGCAGAAGCCCTCCGGGCCGATCGTCCCGCGCCCAGCACCAGATCCGGGAGATCGACCAGGCCAGATCCTCGATTGCGTCGCCGAGGTGGGCCATTTCCCAGTCCAGGATCGCGCGGATGTTCCCCTCGCCGTCGGCGAGGAAGTTGCCGGTGCGGAAGTCCGCGTGGACGACGGAGATCTTCTCGGGCGGCGGAGGTGGGTGGCGCCGCAGCCAGCGGATCGCGGCGCGCCCGATCGGTTGCGGAGCGAGCTCGTCTTCGTCGACGACCTCCTCCCATTTCTGCAGCTCCTGCTGCCAGCACTCCTGCGGCTCCACGGCGGGCATCAGGTCCGCCAGTCCGAGCTCTCGCGGGTCCGCCTTGTTGAGCGCACCCAGGATCCGCCACTTCTGCTCCCCCATGCGCTCGACCTGCTCCTGGTAGGGAGAAGTCGTCAGCAGCACCTGGGGGCTGGACTCGCAGCCGGTGACCTCCTCCATCACGAAGAAGGGACGGTCGAGCCACTGTTCGTCCTCTTCGAGCCAGAGGGGCTCCGGCACCGGGACCACGGTCCCGTGGAAGGCGCGATAGGCGTTGTACTCGGTGGCGCGCTCGGTTTCGATCAGGCTGCCCGAGGGATCGCGGCGCAGGATCAGGGGGAGCTCCTCCGCGACGCCGTCGCGACGCAGCTTGACGCGAAGCCGGTAGGTCTCACGGGATGCGCCACCGTGGATCCGCGAGAGTCCCTCGACCCGGACGTCGGTGGCCTCGGGCCACCGGTGTGCCACGTAGCGCGCGAAGCGTTCACTCAGATCCGTCATGGCCGCTATTGTGACACAACGGGCCCGGGACAGCCCCGCGTGGCGTCCCTCTCAGCACCCGGCAACTCGCCGTGGAACCGGTGCGACGGCGCGTGGGAAGCGGCGACCCGATCCCGGAGCGGGCCGGCCTCTTGGTGATGCGCGGCGGCCAGCCCAACTCCGAGGGCGTCGTTGCTCCTCTCGGAGACGCAGAATTCCTTCAGCCTTCCTGTGGTTCTTCCGTTCAGGTAGCGGACGGAACCGGCTCGATGATCATTCCGCTGAGTCACGATTCAGGTCAAGTTCGCCGCCAACCGTGGGTGACCTACGGGATCATCCTCTCCTGCGCGCTCGTCTTCGTGGTGACTCAGTCCTCGAATCGCGAGACCTCGATCAGGGCCGAACGCCGCGTCGCAGACGCCTTCGAGTACTGGACGGCTCATCCATATCTGGAAGGAGCTTCGCGCCTCAGCGAGATCACCGGCGATCCCGGCAGCGCGGCCCGCGGGGAGTTCCACGCGGTCTGGGAGGAGACGGGACAGCCGCCTGTCCCGGCCAGCACCGTCGACGCCGAGCAGGAGAAGCTCGACGAGTTGACGGAGCTGGCCTTCGCAGCTCTGGAGGAACACCCCTGGTACCGGTTCGGACTGATTCCCAGCGCCCCCACTGCAATCGGTCTGTTCGCCCACATGTTCATGCACGGCGGGTGGCTGCACCTGATTCCAAATCTGCTCTTCCTCTTCCTCACCGGCTCCTTCATCGAGGATCGCTGGGGGCGCGGGCTCTACGCGCTGTTCTACCTGACGGCGGGCGTGTCCGGCGCGGTGCTGTTCGTCGGCAAGTACCCGGACTTCCAGGGGCCGCTGATCGGCGCGTCGGGCGCCATCGCCGGCGCCATGGGCGCCTTCCTGGTCTGCTTCGCGCGCACCAAGATCAAGTTCTTCTACTGGCTCGGCATCTTCTTCGGAACCTTCTCCGCCCCGGCCTGGCTGATGCTGCCGCTATGGTTCGCCAACGAGCTGTTCACCGCTTCCCTGCTCGATGCCATCAACCCCGGGGGTGGCGGGGCGGGCGTCGCGTACTGGGCCCACGTCGGTGGCTTCGGCTTCGGCGTCAGCGCGGCCCTGGTCGTCCGCTTCTCCGGAATCGAAGAGCGCCTCTCGAAGAAGTTCGGCGGAGAGTGGAGCTTGAATCACGAGTCGGTCCACGAGAACGTCATGGCTGCCCGGGCAGAGGGTCGGCCGGAAGAGGCCCTCGAGCTGCTGCGGATGGCCCTCGAGGGGGATCCCCACGATCCGGATCTGACACAGGCCTTCTTCGAGACGGCCGTCGATCTGGGGCGCGTCGAGGAGGGCGTCGCAGTGCTCGCTCCCACCCTCTGGCGGGAAGTGGAGGAGGGCGAGCGCGAGACCGCGGTTTCCCACTGGCTCGCCCTCTGCGGGGCAGGGGCATCGGTTTCGGGGGAGTCTCCTCTCCTGCTTCGCCTGGCTGGCTGGCTGCGCGACGCGAAGCACCGGGACGCGGCCTCTGTGGCCCTGCGTTGCGTGTTCAATGCGTGCCCGGGAGACCCCGCTGTGGCGATGCGGGTGGCGCGGCTGGCGCGTTCCATCGATCCGGCGCTGGCACTCGAGGCCGCCGAGGTCGCCCTTCAGGCCCCCGGGCTCGAGACGGCGGAGCGCGAGGCGCTCGAAGCCATTCTCTCCGAGGCTGACGAGCGGGTCGACGACCGGAGCATTCCCCTGGCCCTGCCGGGAGCGTCCGAACCCCCGCCCGATGCGGCGGAAGAGCTGGATCGCGGTGCCCTGGAGCCCGCCGCGATCTCGGACGATCCGGAGCCGGGGATGCCGGAGGCGGGTTCGGTGTTGGGCCCGGACCTCGGCGGAAATGTGCTGGACCTCTCCGAGAAGGAGGATCCGGAGGTTCCGGCGCTGGGGGCGTGCAGGACCCTTCGCGTTCTCCCGGCCGTTCCCCGCAGGCTGGACGAGGAGGCCATCTACCTGGAGGTCGAGAGCAAGGGACCGACCCGTCTTCCCTTCTCCAGGGTCGATGCGGTTTCGGCCGCCGGTGTGCACGGTCTCAGCCGCAAGGCCGTCATCCTGATCGATCTGGTGCTCGACTGGCACGCAGACGCTGAGAAGCCGCTCACCGTGCTGCGCCTCCGCAGCGATCGCTACGACCCCCGAGCCCTGGTCGGCAACCCCGGCTCGCCGCTCCAGGCGACCGCCCAACTCGTCTCGACCCTGATCACGCAAGCTCGGGCCCTGGCTCTGCCCGATCCCGGCTCCGCCCGGGGCGAGCCCTTCCGGATCTTCCGCGATCTGGCCAGCTACGAGGAGCAGGTGCTCCGAGCCGAGCGCCCCCCGGTCGACGACATCTTCTAGGCGGGAACGTCCTCGCTTCTCTCCGCCGTCCTGTAACTTCCAGGCCCGATGCGGGAACGCGTCTTTGGAATCGAGACGGAGTACGCCGTCATCTACCACCCAGGTCGGCGCGAGACGCCGCGGCCGACCAATCTCGAGATCTATCAGCTCTTCGAGTCTCTGCTGGGGCGCCACCTGGTGTGTCTCCCGCGCGCCTTCTCGCTGCTGCGCTCGAAGCCCGGCCGCTTCCTGGAGAACGGCGCGTCCTTCCACTACGAGGCCACCCCGAAGGATTTCGAGCACGGGCTGGTCGAGATGGCCAGCCCGGAGTGCCGGGACCCCTTCACGCTCCTCTCTTGCGAACGGGCCAAGGACGGGCTGGTGGAGACGCTGTGCCGGGAGGTCAACCTGAGGCTGACCGCGCTGGGCCACTCGGGAGAGGTCCGGATCGGGAAGAACAACGTCGACAGCCAGGGCCACACCTTCGGCTCCCACGAGAGCTACTGGGTGGAAGATCCTCTTCCATTCCGCCGCAAGCTCCTGCTGCTTCCACTCTGGATCGCTCTCTGGATCCTCTCGCTTCCGGTCTTCGGCTGGCTGCTCCTGGTCGTGCTGGGGAGTCTCTGCGCGATGTTGGCGGTATTCCTGCTGCCGCTGGTCGGCAGGCTGCTGGCAGCCCTCTCGGAGCCGCTGGGTCGCATTCATCGAGGGGCGGCGCTCGGTCTCCGCAGGGCTGCCGCGCGACTGGCGCTGGTCCCCAGGCGTCTGATCGAATCGTTCCAGTCTCGCCCGGGGGAAGTGATGCGCCGGCTCAGCTGGGTCGAGCTGCCGCTGCGCCCGTTGATCTCCTTGCACTCCTGGATGCACAACCGCTTCCACTTTCAGCGATTCCATCGGCAGTTGACCGCCTTCCTGGTGACGCGCACCCTCTACACCGGCGCCGGCTGCGTCGTTCTCGACGGCGGACCGCCCTTTCGCCTGGCCCAGCGCCCCCCGTTCCTGCGCAGCCTGGCCCGCGTCTTCACTTCCGGCGAGAACCGTCCCCTCTACGAGAGCCGCGACGTGTTCTTCCGTCCCTGGAGCGCGCTCGGCTCCCGGCGTCGCCTGCACCTGATGGTCGGAGACGCGAATCTGTGTGACTGGGCCCTGGTGCTTCGCACCGGCGCCACCGCTTTGGTGCTCGAGGCGATCGAGACCGGAACCCCTGAGAGCTGGCCCGAGTTGGAGGAGCCGCTCCGTGCGCTGCGCGCGCTGAGTGCCGACCCGGATCTGGTGCTGCGCTACCGGCTCACGGACGGGAGCGAGCTCTCGGCCCTGCAAATCCAGCGCCGCTACATCGATGCGGTGAGAGAAGTGCTGGCTTCCGAACTCGAACCCGATGGCTGGAAGTCGGAAGTGATGGCGATGTGGGAGGAGACGCTCGACCTGCTGGAGCGGAACCCCGAGGAGCTCAGGGATCGCATCGACTGGGTTGCGAAGCGCGCCCTGGTGCAAAGGGAAATTCCCGATTCCGCCGACTGGGAGGCGATCGGACGCCGAGGGGCTGGAGTGTTTCGCGCGCCGCCGGCCTCGGCCAGGGGGGATTCGCGCCTTCGCGACCTGGCATTCCGCGCTCTTCGCGCGGATCTCCGCTACCACGAGCTCGGGCCGCGGGGTGGTCATCGCCGCCTCGACCAGCGCGGAGAGGTGCGCAAGCTGGTGGCTCCGGAGCAGGTCGATCGCGCGCGGTTGCAGCCACCTCCCGACACCCGCGCGCACGCCCGGGGTCGGGCGATTCGCGAGGCGCACGCGCGCTCTCTCAGCGGAGCTGCGACCTGGCACCGGGTTCGGCTGGGGCGATTCGACTGGCGCTGGTATCCGGACCCCCTCGACCCCGGTGCCGCTGCCCGCTGATCATTGGTTCGGCCGCGAGGAGGACTGCCGGCAGCGGGAGACGAAGGCGCCGAAGAGCCGGGCGCGATGGGCGCACGAGGTCCTCTCCGGGTGCCACTGCACACCGAGGCAGAAGCGCTCCCCCTGCCACTCGATCGCCTCGATCACGCCGTCCTCCGCACGCGCCGACGTACGCAATCCCTCGCCGGGACTCGCGACCGCCTGGTGATGGGAGCTGTTCACGGGCTCCGGATGCGCGCCGATCGTCGCTTCGAGAAGCGTCCCCGGCTCGACGCGGATCGGATGTCGCGCTTCGCCCTCCGGAAGACCGTGGTCGCCGGCTCCCGGGACGTCGAGCGGGACGTGGTAGTGCAGCGAGCCGCCGTGGTGGAGGGCGAGGATCTGCATCCCGTAGCAGATGCCGAGGACCGGGATGCCGCGCGCGAGCGCGTGCGCGAGGAGCGCCCGGTCGAAATCGATCTGCTCGGGAGGCGTCGCCTCGAAGCGAACCTCCTCGGGATACGGCGCCTCGGGGAGGAAGTCGTCTCCGCCGGGAATCACCAGGCCGTCGATCCGATCGGCGATCTCCTCGGAGCGGGGCTGGATGGGCAGGTAGGCCGGGATCCCTCCGGCTTTCGCCACGGCCTCGGCGTAGCGCTCGTCGAGGTAGTGGTAGCGGCGCCCGCGCCGAAAGCGCCCCTCCGCGTCGAGGCTGAGCGAGATCCCGATCAGCGGGGCCATGGCGCCGAGTCTACCTCGGGGCTCTCACGGCGCCCCTGGCCGATCTCGCCAAGCTGGGTCAGGCTCCCACGGGATGGCCACGCGGGATCTCGGTTCGGAGCGCTACGTGAACCTCGCGACCTTTCGCAAGAACGGTCGCGAGGTCCGAACGCCGGTCTGGATCGCGCGGGAGGGGTCCAAGCTCTACGTCTGGACCAATGGCACCTCGGGGAAGGTGAAGCGGATCCGCGCCAACGGGCGCGCCCGCCTCGCGCCCTGCGACGCCCGGGGAAAGCTCCGCGGGGATTGGGTCGATGCGACGGCTCGCATGCTGGACGATCCCGAAGCCATGCAGCGCGGACTCGAGACGGTGATCCGCAAGTACGGATGGCAGATGCGCCTGGCCCTGCTGGCGGCTCGCCTGAGCGGCCGCTACGCGCAGCGCGCCGTGATCGAAATCGAGGTCTAGTCTGAACGACGTCCGAAGTGTCGGCACCCTTCGGACACCGCTTTGGCTAGGGGTAGAACCGGCTGATGGTGTCGATCACGCAGCCGGGTCGCTCGCTACCCTCGATCTCGACCGTCACGCGGATCGTGGTCTGGACGCCCCCCTTCACTTCCTCGACTTTGAGCAGCTCGCCGCCGCCCCGGACTCTCGAGCCCACGGGTACGGGGGCCGGGAAGCGCAGCTTGTCGGCCCCGTAGTTCACTCCCATCGAGACGCCCCGAACCTCGACGATCTGGGGCAGGAACATGTTGACCAGCGACTGCGTGAGGTAGCCGTGGGCGATACAGGCGCCGAAGGGCCCATCCTTCGCCCGCACCGGATCGACGTGGATCCACTGATGATCACCGGTGGCGTCGGCGAACTTGTCGATGCGGTCCTGGCTGATCTCGAGCCAGTCGCTGTAGCCGAGGTGCTGTCCCTCGGCGGCCTTGAGTTCTGCGGGTGCTTCGAAGATAGTGGTCATGGTCTCGATACAGTCGCGCACGGCTCGCCCGGCTTCACCCCCCCGGGGCGAAGCTCGGATGTCGGTCGGCGCTGACTGCGGCGTCCGGAGAGCCCTACTGGCGCCGGGCTTCCTACACGGCGCCGTCCGAAAAGTGCTAAAAAGCTGCCGCGAATCGGTTGCAGCTGCCGCCGGCGAGAATCGCAGGGCGGGCGCTCGAGGGCCGGTTCGACACGCGTCGAGCTTCCTCATCGAGGAGAGTCGGAAGCTCCCGCGCGACGGCGGTGAGGCATGACGGACGGGTTGACGGTGATCGCAGCGGGGCTCGTGGTGGTCCTCTGCATCATGGCGTCGATGTTCGTCTTGATCGAAGTGATCCTGAAGATCGACCAGGTCCTGAGGGACCGGGCGGAGCGAGCGGCCGCCCGTCGAGCAGCGCTGGAAGCGGAAGCGGTGCAGGCGGCGGAGCAGGAAGCCTCTCCGGGTGGGGACGCGGTGATCGCAGCCATCGGCCTCGCCCTGCAGCAGCACCTGGCCAGACGGGTTGCGCCCCGGAGCGCGGCCGTCGACGCGGGAGCGGGACCCACCCCCTGGGCATCCTCGGGACGGTTGGGAATCATGACCGAGAGGCAGCGCGTGACCAGCCGTCGCGGCTGAGCCAAAGGCAGCACGAGGAACCCGCCGGATGACGGAATACCAGTTCGAGATCGAGGGCTCGTCCTATCGGGTCGTGATCGTGGAGACCCGGGCCGATCACGCGATCGTCGAGGTCAACGGCACCGAGTACCGGGTCGGAATCAAGACGCCGGTCTCGGCGCCGGCAGAGCCCGCTCCGGTGGCGGCGCCGGTCCCGGTGGCGCGGAGGGCCAGCTCCGCCGGATCCGACACGGCCATCGAAGACGGCATCGTCCGCGCGCCGCTGCCCGGTGTGATCCGCAAGCTGATGCGCAAGGTGGGCGACGCGGTGGAAGCGAGCGAGCCGGTGCTGGTGCTCGAGGCCATGAAGATGGAGAACGAGATCAAGACGCCGGTCGCGGGCAGCATCGCAGAGTTTCTCGTCAACGAAGGTGACTCCGTGAATACCGGCGACGGCCTCTTCCGGATCCAGCAGTAGCATGGCCGAGAGCTTCCTGGAAATCGCGCGGTCGCTGCTCGTCAACACCGGGTTCTTCAATCTCTCCATCGGCAACGTGGTGATGATCGGGGTGGGGTGCCTCATGTGCTACCTCGCCATCGAGAAGCACTACGAGCCCTACGAGCTCTTGCCGATCGGTCTGGGCGCGATCCTGATCAACCTGCCCCTGCACCAGGTCGGCGTCTTCAGCGATCAGATCCAGGGCTCGGGCCTGCTGGGGATCGTCTTCCAGTACGGGATCTACTTCTACAACATCCTTCCGCCGCTGATCTTCCTCGGGATCGGTGCGCTGACCGACTTCGGTCCGCTGATCGCCAACCCGAGGATGCTGCTGCTGGGCGGTGCAGCCCAGATCGGCATCTTCATCGCCTTCATCGGCGCACTCTGGCTGGGCTTCGACATCAAAGAGGCTGCAGCGATCAGCATCATCGGGGGCGCCGACGGTCCCACCACCATCTACCTGAATGCCATCATGGCCCCCAAGCTTCTGGGCATCACGGCGGTGACCGCGTACTCCTACATGGCGATGGTGGCGTTGATCCAGCCGCCCATCATTCGGCTCCTGACCAGCAAGGAAGAGCGGCTGATCACCATGACCCAGCTCAGGCCGGTGTCGAGGCGGGTCAAGATCCTCTTCCCGATCGGCATGATGATCGTCTCGATCCTGCTGATTCCGATGTCGGCGCCGCTGATCAGCATGTTCATGATCGGAAACGTCTTCCGCGAGTGCGGGGTGGTGGAGCGGCTGAACAAGTCCGCGCAGAACGAGCTGCTGAACATGGTGACCATCTTCCTGATGCTCGCCATCGGGATCACGCTGAAGGCGGAGGCGATTCTCGACCTGAAGACCCTTCAGATCCTGGTACTGGGCCTGATCGCCTTCTGCTGCGGAACGGCGGGGGGGGTCCTCTTCGCCAAGCTGATGAATCTCGTCAGCCACAACAAGATCAATCCCATCATCGGCGCCGCGGGCGTCTCGGCGGTTCCGATGGCGGCGCGCGTCGCACAGGAGATGGCCTACCGCGACGACCCCAACAACCACCTGCTGATGCACGCCATCGGACCCAACGTGTCCGGCGTGATCGGCTCTGCCATCGTCGCCGGCTACTTCCTCTCGGTCGTGAAGTAGGAGCTCTCCCTCAGGCGGACTCGCAGACGGTGATCTTCTCCGGCTCGGCGAGCATCAGCCGAATCTGGTCCTCGATCTCCTGCCGCGTCTCGGAAGCCGCCCAGGCCTCCCACTCCTCTCGCGTGCGCCAGCTGGAGAGGATCAGGAAGTGGTGGGGGTCGGCGACGTCGCGCAGGGTCTCACCCGTCACGTAGCCGGGGGTGTGGATTGCCTTTCGCCGGAGATCCCGCATGGTCTTCTCGATCGTCTCGTCACCGCCTTCCGCCAGCCAGCGCTCGATGACCACCCTGACCATGGCTCCTCCTTTCAAAAAAAGAGCGGTTTTCCGTCGCCGCTCAGAGGCCGAGTCCGATCAGCTTCTCCGTGGGCGGGCGGAAGCGCTCGATGGGCCACTCGAGCGCCTCGTCGATCGAGGCCAGCATGAGGTCCTTGTCCTCGGGGATCCTGCCACCCACGTCGAGGAAGTTCGAGACGTGGTCCGAGAGCAGCTTGGTCGGACCCTCGAGGCGCTCCACCAGAAGACGGGTCTCGGCGAGGGCCTGGTGGGCCGAGAGCAGTGTCAGATCGCCGTTCTCCCAGCGGTCGTGCCACGGCGTGCCGGGAGAAGGGACGAAGGTGCGGAGCCGGACGAAGTCCGGGGGCGCTCCGTTCAGCACCTCCGCACTGCCGATGGCGTGCTCGCGCCAGCGCTCGGCGCCTGCCACACCCACCATCAGGTAGACGGAGAGCTCGATCCCGGCACCCAGGACGTGGCTGTAGGCCTCCACGGCCTGCTCTGGAGTCACGCCCTTGTCGATCGCCTCCAGCGTCTCCGCATCTCCCGATTCCAGCCCCGAGTGGATCCGCGTGATGCCCGCCCGGGCGACCCGCTGCCACTGCTCCCGGGTCTTCTTCACCAGGAACTTCGCGGATCCGTAGACGGTGATGCGTTCCAGGCCGGGAAAGCGCTTCCCCGCCGCCTCGCCGATCGTGACCAGCTTCTCGGTGGGGAGCACCGCGCTGTTCCCGTCGGCCAGGAAGATGGTCCGGACGGCGTGCGCTCCGTAGACCTCGAGCGCCATGTCGAGATCTTCGAGAACCTCCTGCATGGGCCTGACGCGGAACTTCCGGTCCTTGTACATGCCGCAGAACGCGCAGCGGTTGTGCGGACAGGCGAGCGTCGCCTGGATGATCAGCGACCCCGCCTCGCTCGGTGGTCTGTAGACGGTTCCCTCGTAGCGCATGGATCAACTCCCTGGATCTGTGGCCGCGCCGCTGCTCCGGGCATGATCGACGAAGACCCCCGGGAGCGCCCAACCCCGCCAGCCGGGCTCCGGCTCTCCAGTGAGATTAGCCGGTCCCGGGTTTCCTCGGCCGATCCCGGGCAGCGCGGTCGTGGTCGCCGACTTCAAGACCGATCGGGTCGAGCACCCCGACGAGATCCGAGAGCGGGCGCACGCGTACGCAGGACAGGCTGGAATCTACCTTCGAGGTATCCGAGAAGCCCTCGATCTCAAAGGAGATTTTCGATTCGAGCTATGGTTCCTGCACCCCGGTCGGATCGAGCGGGTGCCCGTCCAGCTAGCCCGCTCTGGTGTCTCTCGTCACAAAATCGAAGGAATTTCAGGGGCTTGAGACCGAAAGAGTCAAGTCGCGCTTCCGGACGGCCGATTCTTGAACCGGGAGTGTGTCGCCGATGAAGAAGTTCATTTTCGTTCTCGTCCTGGTCTGCGCCGCAGGCTTCGCCGGGGTGTCGCTCTGGGGAAGCCTCCGCGCCAAGCAGGCCTACCGCGACTTGATCCTGTCGATTGCCGAGTCCCCCGACGCCCGGATCATCGACACCGGCTACCAGCGCGGTTGGCTGCAATCGACGTCTCACGCCAGCGTCGAAATCCGCGGCCTGGCGGGCGAAGCCTTTCAGCAATGGCTGCACGCCGTCGGCCACGAGGAGGTGCGAGGACGGGTGGGCATCCGCATGGAGCAGACCATCGAGCACGGCTACTGGCCGCTTCGCCAGTGGCTGACCGACGGGGCCGAGGGAACGCCCGTCGTGGCGCGCGTGGAGACCCATCTCGAGTTCGACAAGGAGACACAGTCCGAGGTCGCGGCGGTGATGGGCCGCCTGCCATCGGTCTCGATCTCCACGCTGATCCGGATCTCGGGGATCGGCGAGAGCTTCGTCGTGATTCCGGCCAAGCGCCTCGAGAGCAAGCCGACCGATGAAGAGGCCGCGGGATGGACCACCGACTTCGAGGGGCTCCAAGGCCACGTCGTCTACACCACCGACCTCGATCACTTCGCCGCGAGCTTCGAGTCCGCAGGGATCGAGGGTGGCGACGCCGAGTCCGTCTTCGCCCTCCGAGATCTGAAGTGGGCTGCCGACGTGACGCGGGACGAAAGCGGTCTGCTGGTCGGTGAGGTGAGCTCCTCAATCGCTTCCTTCCGGGTCGCCTCGCCCGAAGAGGATGCACCGGGACTCGAGCTCGACCAGAGCGCGATCCGCCAGACGAACTCCGTCGAAGCCGGGCGCTTCGACAGCGCACTGGATTTCGGTGTCCGGGAGATCCGCCTGGGAGAGCAGAGCTTCGGCCCGGGGGAGGTCGAGCTCCGAATCCGGGATCTCGACGCGCCCAGCCTGGCCCGGCTGCAGGACCACGGCGTCGCCGGCTTCACGCCGCCCGAAACCCGTGACGTGATGCCAGCGGCCGCCGAGGCCGGGCCGAGGAGCGTGGTGTCCGCACTTCTCTCCCGCTCGCCGCAGCTGGAGGTCCAGAGCCTCCGCCTGGCGACGCCCTCTGGCGAGATCCTGGCGAAGCTCCGCATCGACATCGACGGGAGCCGCCCGGAACTCCTCTACGGCCTCCAGAGCCTGCCCGGCCTGCTCCGCATCGAAGCCGAGTTCGAGTGCCCGGCGGAGATCGTGGATGCGCTCTATCGGGGACGGGAAGAGGAGCTGCAGCAGCTGCTCAGCGAGGGGTGGGTCCTGCTCGACGAGGAGCGCTACCGAGGCCGGCTCCTGTTCGATCAGGGGGACCTGCTCGTGAACGGGCTACCCAGGAGTCTCGACGAGCTGATCGAGACGCCGGAGTCGACCGCCGCGGTCCCCCAGGTCTCCGCCGCGCAGTCAGGGCCGGAAGCTGTAGCTCCGGGGGCCGAGCTGCTGCAGTAGCGAGGGCTCCGTCCACTCGGCCCAGTCGCAGAGCGTCCGCCGCGTCTGCCTCGGGTCGATCAGATCGTTGACCGAGAAGCCCTCGGCCCGGGGGAAGGGAGTTCGCCGCGCCGCGAACTCCTCCTCCAGCTCCGCCCGCCGCGCCACCGGGTCCTCCGCGGCGGCGATCTCGCGGCGAAACGCGACGGCCACGCCGCCCTCGATGGGAAGCGCGCCTCCCTCTGCTGAAGGCCAGCTCAGGACCAGTCCGCCGGGGCCGAAGTGGGCCGCGGCCGCGACGCCGTAGGCCTTGCGCACGATCACCGAGGCCCAGGGAACCGAGGATTGCTGTACCGCGAACAACGCAGCCGTGCCGTGCCGGATGGTGGCGGCCCGCTCCGCGTCGAGGCCGATCATGAATCCGGGCTCGTCGACGAAGCTCACGATCGGGAGGTGGAAGGTGTCGCAGAGGTCGACGAAGCGGCGGACCTTCTGGGCGCCGTGGGCGGTCATGGCGCCGGCGTAGAAGCGCGTGTCGTTGGCGAGCACGCCGATCGCCCGCCCGTCGAGGCGGGCGAGCCCGGTGATCTGGGAGCGCCCGAAGTCGGGGGTCAGCTCGAAGAAGGACTCCCGATCGACGACCAGCCGCACCAGCCGGCGCGCGTCGTAGATCTTGCGGCGGTCCCGCGGAATGATCTCGAGCAGAGCTTCTTCGGCGCGCTCCGGCGGGTCGTCGGAGTCGATGCGCGAAGCGAGCTGCCAGACGTTGGTGGGGAGGTAGGAGAGGAAGCGGCGGATCAGCCGGAAGGCGTCCTCTTCGTCCTCGGCGACGTTGTCGACCACGCCGCTTCGCATGTGCACCTTGGCGCCCCCGAGCTCGTCCTTGCTCAGGCTCCTTCCCAGGGCGCGCTCCACCAGCGCGGGGCCGCCGATCAGCACCTGGGCGGTGTGGCGGGTCATCACCGAGAAGTGCGACGCGACCAGACGGGCCGCGGGAAAGCCGGCCACCGCGCCCACCGCCGCCGAGACCACGGGTGCGGTAGCCATCACCTCCATCATGGACCGGAAGCGCGGCGCTGCGAAGACGGGATCGCCCAGGGGCCGTGAGCCCTTGCCTCCGCTGCCCGTCACGCTGCCCCCGGCTCCCTCCAGGAAACGCACCAGCGGCAGCCGGTAGCGAACGGCGAGCGTCTCGGCGAAGACGCTCTTGCGCAGCCCGGCCGCGGAGGGGGAGCCGCCTCTCTGGGTGAAGTCCTCACCGCCCACCACGCAGGGGCGGCCGTCCAGCTTTCCCACGCCGAGCACGTAGTTGGCCGGGGTGAAGGAGACAAGCGTGCCGTCGTCGTCGGTCTCCGAGTGTCCGGCGATGGGGCCTTCCTCGCGAAAGCTCCCCGCGTCGAGCAGTTGGTCGATCCTCTCGCGCACGGTGAGGCGGCCGCGCTCGTGCTGCGCGGCCACCGCCTCGGCGCCGCCGAGCTCCGCCGCCCGCCGCCGTCTCTCCTCGATTCCGTCGACTTCGGGTTTCCAGCTCATGGCTCCTCTCGGGTGTACGGCTCTGGCCAGGGCCCGGAGCCCGGGTTGGTGCGGGTCGCGGGTGGCTCGACCCTGTATCGTATCGGCCCACCGAGGCCGGAGCGAGGTGGATCGGGTGTCGCGACGCTATCAGGCGGAATACCAGCGCTCCCTCCTGGACCCGGAAGGGTTCTGGGCGGAGGCGGCCGAGGACGTGCACTGGACGCGGCGCTTCGACCGCGTGCTCGACGACTCGCGCCCCCCCTTCTTCCGTTGGTTCTCCGGTGGCGAACTCAACACCTGCGCGAACGCTCTGGACGTTCACGTCGAGGGCGGGCGCGGCGATCAGGTCGCCCTGATCCACGACAGCCCGGTGACCGGTGCGGTTCGCCGCTTCAGCTACCGCGAGCTGCGGGACCGGGTCGCCCGGCTCGCCGGCGCGCTGCGCGCCGAGGGCGTCCGCAAGGGAGACCGGGTCCTGATCTACATGCCGATGGTGCCCGAGGCCGTGATGGGAATGCTCGCCTGCGCGCGAATCGGGGCGGTGCACTCGGTCGTCTTCGGTGGCTTCGCGGCGGCCGAGCTCGCCACCCGCATCGACGACGCCGCGCCACGCCTGGTGCTCTCGGCCTCCTGCGGGATCGAGGGCGATCGAGTGATTCCGTACAAGCCGCTCCTCGATGCCGCCATCGAACGCGCCGCGGTGAAGCCCGAGCGCTGCCTGATCCTCCAGCGTCCCCAGCAGCGCGCCGAGCTGCTGCCGGACCGGGACCTCGACTGGGAGCAGTCGCTGGCGGGAGCGGAGCCCGTGGAGCCGCTCCCGGTGGCGGCGACGGACCCCCTCTACATTCTCTACACCTCGGGAACCACGGGCCTGCCCAAGGGCGTGGTGCGCGACAACGGAGGCCACGCGGTGGCGCTCAAGTGGAGCCTCCGCAACGTTTACGGAGTGGAGCCGGGAGAGGTGTTCTGGGCCGCCTCGGACATCGGCTGGGTGGTCGGTCATTCCTACATCGTCTACGCGCCACTTCTCCTGGGCTGCACGACGATCCTCTACGAGGGCAAGCCCGTCGGCACGCCCGACGCCGGCGCGTTCTGGCGGGTGATCGCGCAGCACCGGGTACAGACGCTCTTCACGGCGCCGACGGCGCTTCGCGCCGTGAAGCGCGAGGATCCCCGCGCCGAGCACGTCGGGCGTCACGATCTCTCCGACTTCCGCACACTCTTCCTGGCGGGGGAGCGGGCAGATCCGGACACGGTCCACTGGGCGGAGCGGGCTCTGGGCGTGCCGGTCATCGATCACTGGTGGCAGACGGAGACCGGCTGGGCGATCGCCGCCAACTGCGTCGGGATCGAGATGCTCCCGGTGAAACCGGGCTCCCCCACGGCTCCTGTGCCCGGCTACGACGTTCGCGTCTTCGACCCGGACGGCGGGGAGGCGCCGGTGCTGCAGACCGGCAGCCTGGTGATCCGGCTGCCCCTCCCGCCGGGCGGCCTCACCACCCTCTGGAAGAACGACGAGGGCTTCCGCGAGGCCTACCTGAGCCGCTTCCCCGGCTACTACGAGACAGCGGACGCCGGTCACAGGGACGAGGACGGCTACCTCTGGATCATGAGCCGCACCGACGACATCATCAACGTCGCCGGACACCGGCTCTCGACCGGTGGAATCGAGGAGGTGCTCGCCTCCCACCCGGACGTCGCCGAGTGCGCCGTGATCGGGGTCGCCGACGAGCTGAAGGGCCAGGTGCCCGTCGGTCTGGTGGTGCTGAACGCCGGGGTCGATCGGGCGCCCGCCGAGATCGTCGCCGAGGTCGTGCAGGGTGTGCGCGAGGAGATCGGTCCGGTAGCGTCCTTCAAGCGGGCCTGTGTGGTGGAGCGCCTGCCCAAGACCCGCTCCGGAAAGGTACTGCGTGGAACCATGCGAAGGATCGCCGACTCGAAACCCTACAAGGTGCCGGCCACCATCGACGACCCCGCGATTCTGGATGAGCTGAGGGTGGCGCTCCAGAAGCTGGGCTACGCGCGATGACCGCCGCCGGGCTCGCCGCCGCGACGGTGGTCGCCGTGATCGGACTCCTGATCGCGGAGTACCGCGGATCGCGGACGGGGGTGTGGATTGCGAAGCCCCTCGCCTCGACCGGCTTCATCGCCGTGGCCCTGGCGGCCGGGGCGCTGGAGACGCCCTACGGCGTGGCAGTAACGGTGGCCCTGGTGCTGTGCTGGGTCGGCGACGTGTTCCTGATTCCCAAGGGAGCGGGCACGCTCTTTCTGGTCGGCCTGGTGAGCTTCCTGCTGGGTCACGTGGGCTTCATGGTCGCCTTTGCCCTGCGCGGGCCCGACCCGCTCTGGATGGCGGCTGCCGCACTGCTGGCGCTTCCACCGGCGCGCGCCGTGCTGAACTGGCTCCGTCCCCATGTTTCGGCGAGGATGAAGGCGCCGGTCGTCGCCTACGTGATCGTGATCTCCGCGATGCTGGTGACGGCGGCCGGCGCCGCCGGCGCGACCGGCCGCAGCGCCATCGCCGCCGGCGCGCTCTGCTTCTACCTCTCGGATCTCCACGTCGCCCGGCACCGCTTCGTCTCGGCGACCTTCTGGAACAAGAGCTGGGGCCTCCCGCTCTACTACGGTGCCCAGCTGATCCTGGCTTCGACCGTCAGCGCCTAGCCCGCCCGACGCGCCCCGGATCTCCCTCGGTCCAGTATCATGCAGGGTCCATCCAGCACGGGGAGAGCCAGTGTCCTACGAGACGATCGCGACGGAGGTCCAGGATCGCATTCTCACCATCACGCTCAGCAGGCCGGAGCGTCTCAACGCGTTCAACTCGACCATGCTCGAGGAGCTGCTGAAGGCTCTCGACGACGCGGACGCGGACGACGAGGTGAGGGCGATCATCTTCACCGGTGCCGGGCGCGGCTACTGCGCCGGGGCCGATCTGGGCCGGGGAGGCGCCACCTTCGACCGCGACCCGGGAGACGAAGAGGCCGAGGAGCGGGACGGCGGTGGACGCCTCACGCTGCGTCTGTTCGAGTGCAGGAAGCCGGTGATCGCCGCCATCAACGGCCCCGCCGTGGGAGTGGGCATCACCATGACGCTGGCCATGGACATCCGCATCGCCAGCGAGAAGGCCAGGATGGGCTTCGTCTTCGCTCGTCGCGGGATCGTGCCCGAGGCCTGCAGCACCTGGTTCCTGCCGCGCGTCGTCGGGATCAGCCAGGCCATGGAGTGGGTCGCGACGGGGCGCGTCTTCTCGGCCGAGGAGGCCCTCGAGGGCCGCCTGGTGTCCCGAGTGGTTCCGGCCGAGGATCTGATTCCCACGGCCCGCGCCATCGCGGCGGAGATCGTGGAGAACACCAGTGCCGTCTCGGTGTGTCTCTCGCGTCACATGCTCTGGAAGATGCTCGGCGCCGACCACCCGATGGAGGCCCACAAGCTCGACTCGAAGGGCATCCGCTGGATGGGCCGCTCGCCGGACGCCTACGAGGGGGTCTCGAGCTTCCTCGAGAAGCGGCCCGCCAGCTTTCGCATGTCCGCCTCCCGGGATCTGCCCGACTTCTTTCCCTGGTGGCAGGAGCGCCGCTTCAGCGGCGACCGGTAGCTGAGAGAGGAGCGAGCTTGAAAGGGGAGATCACGCCGTGGCGGTCTCCGCCATGAGCGAGGGGACGCCGCGCGAGCCTCTCTCGACGGGAGTCAAGCTCGCGTACGCGGGGCCGACCTTCGCCCTGGCGGGGATGGCGATTCCCATCTTCGTCTACATGGGCAAGTTCTACGCGGACGTGGTGGTGATCCCGCTCGGCTACCTGGCCCTGGCCATCGCCCTGGCCCGCGCCTTCGACGCCATCACGGATCCGCTGATGGGCTGGCTCTCGGATCGGACCCGCACCCGCTTCGGCCGCCGGCGCCCCTACCTGGTTCTCGGTGCGCCGCTTTGTGGGCTGGCGTTCTTCGCCCTGTTCAGCCCGCCGCCCGCGTTCGGAAGCGGCGCCACCGTCGTCTGGTTCGGCGCCTGCTTCCTGCTCTACTTCGTCTGTCACACCATCTTCGTGATCCCCTACAACGCGCTGGGAGCCGAGCTCACCCTCGACTACCACGAGCGCTCGAGCTTGTTCGGCTGGAGGGAATCCTTCGCCCTGATCGGCACCATCTCCGCCGCCGTGGCTCCCTTCCCGCTGATCGCCTGGCTCTCCTCGCAGCGAACCGCCTACTCTGTGCTGGCCGCGTTCTACGCGATCGCCATGATCGCGCTCGGCGTCCTCGCCTTTCTGCGCCTGCGGGAGCGGCCGGACTTCGCCGCCCGGGCGTCGAACCCGTTCATCCCCGGGGTGCGTCGGGCGCTTCGCAACCGCCCCTTCCGGATCCTGCTCACGAGCTACGTCGTCGGAAGCGTGACCGCCGCGATCCCGGCGACCCTGCTTCCATTCTTCATCGCCTACGTGGTGCGTCCCGAGCACGAGGTGTTCTGGACGGCGGTGGCCATCACCTCCCACTTCGTCGCCGGCCTGATCTCGATTCCGCTCTGGGTGGCGGCATCCAAGCGATACGGCAAGCGCGCCTCCTGGCTGACCGCCTTCGGCGTGGCCATCCTGGCGCTGGGTGGCGCCTTCCTGGTCGGGGAGGGGGACATCGAGTTGGGCATCGCGCTGCTCTCCGTCGCTGGCGTGGCCTTCGGGGGGCAGCTCCTCCTCACGCCATCGATCCAGGCGGACGTGATCGACTACGACGAGTTCCAGACCGGGAGGCGCCGGGAAGCCCAGTACGGAGCGCTCTGGGCGCTGCTTCCGAAGCTCGTGGCCATCCCCGGGGCAGCGATTCCGCTGGCCATCCTCGGTGGCATGGGATACCAGCCCAACGCCGAGCAGACTCCGGAGGTCGTCTTCGCCATCCGCGTGCTGTTCGCGCTCGTCCCCGCTGCGTTCTCGAGTGCCGCCTTCGCGGTCGCCTGGCGGTTTCCGATCCACGAGAAGCTGCACCGTCAGATCCGGGCGGGAATCGACGCTCACGGGCGCGGCGAGGTGGCTCGGGATCCCCTGAGCGGCGCCCGCCTGCCGCCGCCCGGCCGGCGCGACGTCGACGAGGAGACCGGATGGCTTCTCGATCACTTCTCGCCGCGGGAGCTGCGCGGGGCACTCTCCGGGGGCGTCGGGCGGCTTCGGCGCGACACGGCCCTCGCCGCCCTCGCCGCGTTCGGCGTCTGCGCGGCCTGCGTCGGAGTGGCGAGCCTTCGGGTGGGAGATCTGTCGCAGGAGCCGGGGACGATCGCGGTGGTGGCCATCGCCGTGGCGGGGCTGGCGTTCTCCGTCTTCCTCTTTCACGGGATCCGCATGCGCGTCGCCCGCGGACTTCCGGGCGAAAGCCTGCGTCCCGCCGACCTTCGCGCCCACCTGGCTGCTCTCGAACCGATTCGGGGGCCCTTTTCCGACGAATCCTGACCCGTGATACGGTCTTCCTGTGGAACCGATCGTCGAGCTACGCCAGGGCAGGATTCGCGGGACCCTGGAGGACGGCCTCCGCGTCTTCCGGGGCATCCCCTACGCGGAGCCACCGCTCGGCTCCCTGCGCTTCCGCGCGCCGCAGCCGCCGTCGCCCTGGCACGGCGTGCGGGACACCCGAAGCTTCGGTCCACCGGCTCCACAGATCCCCGGAATGCTGGCCCGGCTGCTCGGCTCCGACACCGACCGGGCCTCGGAGGACTGCCTCCAGCTGAATCTCTGGACCCCCGCGCTCGACGAGGGCAGGCGGCCCGTGATGGTGTGGATCCACGGGGGGAGCTTCACCTCCGGGACCGCCGGCTCGCCGATCTACGATGGCTCGTCCTTGGCGCGCCGCGGCGATGTCGTCGTCGTCACCATCAACTACCGCCTCGGAGCGCTGGGCTTCCTCGCCCTTCCGCAGCTGGAGGAGGAAGAGGGCGTCTTCGGCAACCTGGGCCTCCTCGACCAGATCACCGCCCTCGAGTGGGTGCGGGAGCACATCTCCGGATTCGGCGGCGATCCGGATCGCGTCACCGTGTTCGGCGAATCCGCCGGCGCCATGAGCGCCGGGGCGCTGCTCGCGACACCCCGCGCCCGCGGTCTCTTCCGGCGCGCGGTGCTGCAGAGCGGAGCGGCGGAGAACGTCTCCAGCCGGGAGGAGAGTGTCCGGGTGGGCGCCTGTCTGCTCGAGGAGCTGGGTCTCGCGAATCCCGACGCCGAGCGCCTGCGCTCCGTTCCGGTGGCGGACCTGCTGGCCGCGCAGCAGAGCACCGTCGCCAGAATGTGGCGGAGCGTCTCCGGATTGACCTTCCAGCCGGTCGTGGACGGACGGGTGATCCCCTCACCTCCGCTGCAACAGATCCGCTCCGGCTGCGCCGCCGACGTTTCGCTGCTGGTCGGCAGCAACCGTGACGAGTACAAGCTCTGGAACCTCGCCGACCCGAAGGCCGCGAAGCTGGACCACGCGGCATTGCTACGCCGCTGCCGGCACAACATCCCCGGAGAGGGCGTGGACGGAACCGCTCACGCGGTCAGGGCGATCGAGACCTACGCGAGGCTGCGAGAGGGAAGGGCGAGCGCAGCGCCCCCCGAGCTCTGGACCGCGATCGAGACCGACCGGCTGATTCGCGCACCCGCGCTGCGCCTGGCGGACGCCCAGCGTGCGCACCAGCGACAGACCTTTGTCTACCTGTTCGCCTGGACGTCTCCGGCCATGGAGGGCGCACTCGGCTCCTGCCACGCCCTCGAAATTCCATTCGTCTTCGGCTCGCTCCGCCATCCGGGAGTCTCCGCCTTCGCCGGCGCGGGTCCGGCCGCCGAACGCCTATCGTCTGTGATGCAGGATGCCTGGATCTCGTTTGCCCGCAGCGGCGATCCGAGCCATCCGGAGCTGGGCGACTGGCCTGCGTACGATCCCGAGAGCCGCCCGACCCAGCTGCTGGGTCCCGAGTGCGAGCTCGTCCACGCACCGCTCGAAGAGGAGCGCCGCTTCTGGGAGGGCCTTCCCGGCCCGGCCCGCCGCCCGCCCGGCACTGCATCGCCGTGCCAGTCCGCCGAGCCGGGATAGCGCCGCCCAAACCTTCTGCCCCGCGGGGATCGCAGACTGTGACATCTGGCACTTCACCTCATCTGCCGGGTGCCGATAGGAGGGGTGCATTCGTGGCTCATCTTGGAGGGGGTCGATGCGGCTCGTGATCATCGTGTTCGTGCTTTGTCTCGTGAGCCTCCCGGCTCTCGCCAAGACCGAGCGTCCGCGTCGCGAATGTCACCGGCTCACCAGCCAGATTGCCCGTTACGAAGGGGACGTGGAGCGCGCCAAGCAGCGGGGGAACGAGCTCTGGGAGAATGCGACCCGCCAGCAGATCGAACGGCTCTCCAACCGCCGCGCCGCCCGCTGCCCCGAGTACGCCGAGGCCGAGAACGCAGCCAAGCGAGCGTGGATGGAGATGCGTCAGTTCGGCCAGATGCTGGGCACAGCCGCCAAGGTTGCGGCCAAGTACTTCACCTCAGGCATGTTCTGAGCTCGGGCCATGGCGGATGCCACGGCCTTCGACTGGGTCTGCGGGGAGCTCGAGCGGTTGACCTGCCTCGACACCCTGGAAGCGCGGGGCACCGTGCGCATCTCCCTCAAGCAGGCGGGTGTCGAAGCGCGCAGTGCAACTCCGCATCAGCTCTCCGTGGTGGTGACGCGCATCCTCGGGGGCGAGCTCCGAGCCCGCGGGATCGAGAACGCGGACGAGGTCTGTGAGAGCGTCGCCACCGGTCTGAAGAGCCAGGCGCCGTCGTCGCGCTCCGAGGAATCTCCCGAGGAGGTGTTCAGGCGCCTGAGCCGCGTCTGAGCGCCGGCGCCCAGCCTCGTCATCCGCGTTGTTCTCCAACCGTTCCTCCCGGACCACGGCCGGAAGGGCCCGCGACTCGCCCGATCCAAGCCCGACCCGACGACTCGGCTTCCGTATCTCTACCGGGGTATCCTCGAAGTGGCGAGACGCTCGCGCTCGCCTCGGGTCTTCTGATGGACACACTCGCGACCTTCCATCCCGTCGTTCGAAGCTGGTTCGAGGGGCGTTTCCCCGATGGGCCGACCGAGCCCCAGGCGGCCGGCTGGCCGGCCATCGCCCGGGGCCGCGACACGCTGATCGCCGCACCCACCGGCTCCGGGAAGACGCTGGCCGCCTTCCTGGTTGGCATCGATCGGCTGATCCGCGCTGCGGAGCGGGAGGGCGAGCTCGCCGACGAGACCCGGGTCGTCTACGTCTCCCCGCTCAAGGCCCTGGCCACCGACATCCACCACAATCTCGAGATTCCGCTCGCCGAGATCCGCGCGGTGGGCCGGGAGCTCGGTGTCGAGCTTCCGGAGATCCGGTCCCTGGTGCGCACCGGGGACACTCCTGCTTCGGCCCGGGTCTCGATGCTTCGGCGCCCGCCCCACCTGCTCATCACCACGCCGGAGTCGCTCTACCTGATGGTGACCGCGGGCAAGAGCCGCGAGACGCTGCGCGCGGTGCGCACCGTGATCGTCGACGAGATCCACGCCGTGGCCCGCGACAAGCGCGGCGCCCACCTGGCCGTGACGCTGGAGCGGCTCGCGGCGCTCTGCCAGCGGGCTCCCGCCCGGATTGGCCTCTCGGCGACCCAGCGCCCGATCGAGGTGATCGCGCGGCTGCTGGTCGGGGGCGCTCCCGGAGGTCCCCCCGGAGCCAGCTGCACGGTGGTGGACTTCGGACACCGACGGGACATGGACATCTCTCTCGAGGTTCCGGGAAGCGAGCTCGGACCGGTGGCTCCTCACGAGCAGTGGGGCGAGATCCTCGACGCCGTCGCCTCACAGGTGGAGAAGCACCGCACCACCCTGGTCTTCGTCAACACCCGGCGCGCCGCCGAACGGGTCGCCCATCTGCTGGCGGAGCGCCTCGGGGAGGATCAGGTGGCTGCGCACCACGGGAGCCTCTCCAAGAAGCGGCGGCTGACGCTCGAAGAGAGGCTGCGCGCCGGCGAGCTCCGCGCGCTGGTGGCCACCGCCTCTCTCGAGCTCGGCATCGACATCGGGCCGGTGGAGCTGGTCTGCCAGGTCGGGTCCCCGCGGAGCTTCGCCACCTTTCTGCAGCGGGTCGGCCGCTCGGGCCACTCCCGGGGAGCGACGCCGAAGGGCCTGCTCTACCCGACCACCCGGGACGAGCTGCTGGAGTGCGCGGCTCTGCTGCGCGGCGTCCGGCAGGGGCGGCTGGATCGCCTCGAGCCGCCCCTCGCGCCGCTCGACATCCTCGCCCAGCAGATCGTCGCGGCCTGCTCGGCGGAGCGCTGGAAGGAGTCGGATCTCTACGCGCTGGTGTGTCGGTCCGCACCCTTCGCGTCCCTCGCTCGCGAGGACTTCGACGCGGTGGTGGAGCTGCTCTCCGAGGGCGTTCGACACGGGGCGCGGCCGCCGCGGCGCCTACCTGCACCGCGACCGGGTGAACGGAGTCCTGCGCGGCCGCCGCGGATCGCGCTTGGCCGCCCTCACCTCGGGAGGAGCCATTCCCGAGACCGCCGACTACCGGGTGCTGGCCGATCCCGACGACACCTTCGTGGGAACGGTGAACGAGGACTTCGCCGTCGAGAGCGCGGCCGGCGACGTGTTCCTGCTCGGGAGCACGTCCTGGCGGATCCGCCGCGTCGAGGCCGGCGTGGTGCGCGTGACCGATGCGCGGGGTGCGCCGCCCTCGATTCCCTTCTGGCTGGGCGAGGCGCCGGCCCGAACCGCGGAGCTCTCCGCAGAGGTCTCCGACCTGCGCGCCGCCCTGGACGGCTGTCTCGCAGAGGGGGGCCGGCAGGCCGCCGCTGCCTGGCTCACCCGCGAGCTCGGCCTCGACTCCGCCTGCGCCGAGCAGGTCGCGCGTTACCTGGCGGCGGTGCGCGATGCGCTCGGCCTGATTCCGACCCGGCGCGACATCGTCTTCGAGCGTTTCTTCGACGAGACCGGGGGAATGCAGCTGGTCGTCCACGCCCCTCTCGGCGGCCGCATCAACCGCGGCCTCGGGCTGGCGCTCCGGAAGCGCTTCTGCCGCAGCTTCGACTTCGAGCTCCAGGCGGCGGCCAGCGACGACGCGGTGGTTCTCTCGCTCGGCCCTCAGCACAGCTTCCCCCTGGAAGACGTGCCTCGCTTCCTCTCTCCGAGAACCATCCGCGAGACGCTCACCCAGGCGGTTCTCACTTCCCCGATGTTCGCAGTGCGCTGGCGCTGGAACCTGGGCAGAGCCCTGCTGGTGCTCCGTCGGCGCGGCGCGCGCCGGAATCCTCCGCCGATCCAGCGCATGGAGGCCGACGATTTCATGGCGGCACTGTTTCCGAGGCTCGCCGCCTGTCAGGAGAACGTCACCGGACCGGTCGAGATCCCGGATCACCCCCTGGTCCGCCAGACCCTCCACGACTGCCTCCACGAGGCGATGGACCTCGACGGCCTGCGCACGCTTCTCGAGGAGATGGAGGCCGGAGAGGTGCGGGTGCACCTCCGGGACACCACCGAGCCGTCGCTGTTCGCCCACGAGATCCTGAACGGGCGGCCCTACACCTTCCTGGACGATGCGCCCCTCGAGGAGCGGCGCAGCCGGGCCGTGGCCATGCGCCGCGGCCTGCCCGAGAGCGTTCGCGACCTCGGCCGGCTCGATCCCGCCGCCATCGCGCAGGTTCGCGACGAGGTGCGGCCCGAGCCGCGCGATCCCGACGAGCTTCACGACCTGCTGCTCGGCTTGGTGGTGCTGCGGCCCGACGCCGGATGGGAGGGCTTCCTCGAGCACCTCGTCGCCGAGGGGCGCGGCGCCGAGGGCGGAGACGGCAACCGGTTCCTTCTGGCTCGCAACCGAGCGGCGGCCCCTGGTCGAGGCGCTCTTCCCAGGCGCCTCGATCGAGCCCGACGTCGCGGTGCCCGAGGAGCTCGCGGTCGGAGCGCCACCCGACCCCGGCGAGGCCGCAGCGGCGGTCGTGCGCGGTCACCTCGACTGCACCGGTCCGATCACCGCATCCGAGCTGGCCCTCCGCACCGGACTCGGTGCCTCGACCGTCGAGATCGCCCTCGCGAGCCTGGAAGCGGAGGGCTTCGCCCTGCGCGGCGAGTTCGAAGCGCGGAAGCCGGAGGATGGAACGGCGGCCGAGGAGTTCTGCGCGCGCCGGCTGCTGTCCCGCATCCATCACTACACACAGGAGCGTCTACGCAGCGAGATCGAGCCGGTCAGCGCTCGCGACTTCATACGCTTCCTGCTGCGCTGGCAGCACCTGGCGCCGGGCACCCAGCGGGAGGGGCGCGAGGGGCTGCTCGCGGTGGTGGAGCAGCTGCAGGGGTTCGAGCTGGCGGCGGGGGCGTGGGAGCGAAGCGTTCTGCCCGCCCGGGTGGCGTCCTACCGGCGCGAGTGGCTCGACGAGCTCTGCCTCTCGGGAGAGGTGGCCTGGGCGCGCCTCGCACCGCCCCTTCCGAGCCACGCTGAATCGGCTCGCGAGACGAGCGGCCGAAGAGGTGCGAAGCCTTCCCGTGCCACTCCGCTCTGCCTGACCAGGCGAGAGGACCTGCCCTGGCTGCTGGCTGCGGCGCGCGGTGAGCTGGAGCCGGAGCTTCCCGGAGCCGGTGCTGCCCGCGACATCCTCGATTGCCTGCGCCAGCGCGGCGCGCTGTTCCACGCCGAGCTTCTCTCCCAGACCGGTCGTCTCCCTGTCGAACTGGAGGAGGGCCTCTGGGATCTGGTCTCCCGCGGTCTCCTCACCGCGGATGGCTTCGAGGCGGTGCGCTCCTTGATCCGCGGCCGCGGCAGCCCGCGCGAGTCGGGGACGTGTCCGGGGGCGACGGCGCAAGCCGGAACGGGTTCGGGCGGGCGCCGAGGGCCGCTGGGCGCTGCTGCCGGACGTCGACGCTCTCGAGGGAGAGGACCTGGCCGAAGCGCTCGCGGAGCAGTTGCTGGCCCGTTGGGGCGTCGTCTTCTGGGACATCGTCGCGCGCGAGCGTCTGGCGTTGCCGTGGCGAGAGCTTCTCTACGCCTTGCGTCGCATGGAGGCGCGCGGGACGGTTCGCGGCGGCCGCTTCGTGACGGGCTTCCGCGGCGAGCAGTTCGCCCTCCCCGAAGCCGTCGAGGACCTGCGGCAGACGCGCCGGACGGAGCGCGATCGGTGAGGAGGTCCGGATCTCCGCCGCCGACCCCTCAACCTGGTCGGCATCCTCACTCCGGGCCCGCGCATCCCAGCAGTCGACTCGCGAGCCATCGCCTTCCACGACGGCCTCCCCGAGCAACTCTGAGCAGGAACGTCCCCGCTCTTCTCCTTAGCGGCCGAAGACCTCGCCGATCCGGCGGATCGCCTCGTCCACGTTCTCGCGGGAGTTGAACGCGGAGAGCCGGAAGTAGCCCTCTCCGGCGGGACCGAAGCCGGAGCCCGGAGTCCCGACCACGTAGGCCTCGGAGAGCAGGCGATCGAAGAAGTCCCAGGAGGAGAGCCCTTCGGGCGTTCGCAGCCAGACGTAGGGGGCGTGGACGCCCGCGAAGGCGGTGAAGCCGGAGGCGGTCAGGCCCTCGCGGATCCGCCGCGCGTTCTCCATGTAGTACGCGACCTGCTCGGCAGTCTGCTTCATGCCCTCCGGCGAGTAGACGGCCTCCGCGGCGCGCTGCACCAGATAGGGGACGCAGTTGTACTTGGTCGACTGCCGGCGCGCCCAGAGCGGGTTCAGCGGGACCCGCTCCCCGGAGGCGGTCGATCCGCTGAGCTGCTCGGGAACGACGGTGTAGGCGCAGCGCACTCCCGTGAAGCCGGCGCGCTTCGAGAAGCTGCGCATCTCGATGGCACACTCGCGAGATCCCTCCACCTCGTAGATCGAGCGCGGAAGCGCGGGATCGGTGATGAAGGCGTCGTAGGCCGCGTCGAAGATCAGCACGGCGTCGCTCCGGCGCGCCCAGTCGACCCAGCGCTCCAGCTGCTCCCGCGACATCACGCTCCCGGTCGGATTGTTCGGCGAGCACAGGTAGACGAGGTCGACGCGCTCCCCGGGCGGGTCCGGGACGAAGCCGTTCTCTTCGGTGGCTGGCAGGTAGAGGATCCCGCTGTAGCGGCCGGCTTCGTCGGCTTCGCCGGTGCGGCCCGCCATCACGTTGGTGTCCACGTAGACTGGGTAGACCGGGTCCGAGACCGCAATCCGGCAGGCCGTGCCGAAGATCTCCTGGATGTTTCCGCTGTCCTGCTTGCTCCCGTCGGAGATGAAGATCTCCTCGCGGGCGATCTCCACGCCGCGAGCCATGTAGTCGTGCTCGCGGATCGCGTCGAGCAGGAAGTCGTAGCCCTGATCCGGGCCGTAGCCCCGAAAGCCCTCCGGAGTCGCCATCTCGTCGACGGCCGCGCGCAAGGCGTCGACCACCGCCGCCGCGAGTGGAAGGGTCACGTCGCCGATCCCGAGCCGGATGATCGCAGCATCGGGGTGGGAGTCCTGGAAGGTCTGGACGCGCCGCCCGATCTCGGGGAAGAGATAGCCGGCCTGCAGCTTTCCGTAGCCTTCGTTCACCTGCGCCATGGGAGCCGAGAATAGCGGCTCGCGGCGGTCAGGCGCGGCGCAGCGCGCCGATCTCTTTCCTGGCGCTCTCCAGGATTTCCCGGACCCGCTCGACCACCTCGGGGTCGTCGCCACGCCGCGCGGCGACCTTGGCCACGGTTCGGAGCAGGCGAAGCGCGGGGCGGACCAGCTCCGCGACATCGGGATCGAAAGCCTCGCCCCAGTCTCCGAGCTGCTCTGCGCGCTGCCAGATGTCTTCGATGGTCTCGGCGCTCCGCTCGAGCTCCTCGCGACCGGCGTCCGTGATCCGGTAGACGCGCTTGCCGTCTTCGCTCTCGGACGACGACCAGCCCCTCGTCCTGGAGCTGCGCGAGGGTGGGGTACACCGTGCCTGCGCTGGCCCGGTACATCCCACCGGATCGCTCCTCCAGCTGCTTCATCAGCTCGTAGCCGTGCCGGGGCTGCTCCTCGAGCAGTGAGAGAAGTGCCAGCCGCACCTCGCCAGGGCCGAAGAACCGCCCCGGCCGCCAGCTCCGCCGCCTGCGGCGGCTGTGTCTGCGTCGACGCCAGTGCGGGGGTTCGCAGTCCATCATGCGAGATCTCCTCGGGCGCAGTCGATTGATAGGTTTCAAGATATATCGAAAGATATATCTTGTCAACCAAATACAGCAGGGACGTTTCCTGCTGACGACTGAGGAGACGGGTTATTCGGTGTCGATGAGGATGCCGGGGTTGAGGATTCCGGCCGGATCCAGCTCGCGCTTGGCGGCGCCCAGAGCGCGGGCGAAGGCGTCGGGGCGCTGGCGGTCGTACCAGGCGCGGTGATCCCTGCCTACCGCGTGGTGGTGAGTGATGGTGCCGCCGTTCGAGAGGACGGCCTCGCTGGCTGCCGCCTTGATCTCGGCCCACTGCTCGAGCTCGCTGCCCCGGCGAGCGGGCGCCAGCAGGGTGTAGTAGGGCGCGGGTCCGTCCGGGTAGACGTGGGTGAAGCGACAGGCGACGGATCCCGCCCCGCAGACCCGCTTCACCGCATCGCCGGCTGCCGACATGACTTTCCGGTGAAACGACTCGAATCGATCCCAGGTGATGGCCGTCTCGAAGGTCTCGACCAGCACCGACATCGAGACCAGGAGATCGCGGAGGTAGGGAGCCTGAAGAAAGGCCTGGCGCCATGCGCCTGCCGCCCCGTCCCGGTCGCCGCCCTCCGCCCTCGTCCGGGTGCGCACCGCGCCCTCGGGCACCAGTCCGCCGGCGTCCCGGCAGCACTCCACGCCCCGCGCCATCCAGGCGTCGAGGGGATGGTCGGCCGACTCGAAGCCGAGCACGAGCACCGCCTCGCGGCCGGAGCCCGCACCGGAGGTGAGCGCCTCCGTCGGGTCGAGCAGACGGCAGTTCGAGGGAAAGAGCCCGGACTGGCTCAGCGCCCGCACCGCCTCGGCGCCGCGCGTGAATCCGTCCTCCCCCTCGAAGCGAACCGAGGTCGAGGCGCGGAAGCGAGGCCGGTCCTGGAGCCGCATCCACGCCTCGACGATCACGCCCAGGATGCCCTCGGAGCCGATCACCATCCGATCGGGACTCGGGCCCGCCCCGGAGCCGGGAACACGGCGGCTCTCCATGACGCCCGTGGGTGTCACGGTGCGGAGCGACTCCACGAAATCGTCGATGTGGGTGTAGAGGGTCGCGTAGTGGCCTCCGGCGCGGGTGGCGATCCAGCCCCCCAGGCTCGAGAACTCGAAGGACTGCGGGAAGTGTCGGAGAGTGAGACCGTGGGGCCGCAGCTGGTCCTCGAGGGCAGGTCCCAGCACGCCGGCCTGGATGCGCGCCGTCCGCGAGACGCGGTCGATCTCCAGGACCCGGTCGAGGGCGCCGAGGTCGATCGAGACGACGCCAGCGTAGTCTCCGCCGACGGCCGTCTCCACGCCGCCCACCACGCTCGATCCGCCGCCGTAGGGGATCGCGGCGATCCGCGAGTCGCCGCACCAGTCGAGCAGCGCGACCACCTCCGCCTCGGAGCGCGGCCGCGCGACGAAGTCCGGAGGGCTCGGGAACTCGCCGCGAAGGGCGCGCACCACGTCGCGGAAGGACTTTCCGTAGCTGTGCCCCGCCCGCTCTAGCGGGATCGCTGGAGCAGATCGCCGCCAGCGTCGCCGGGGGTGCGATCCGGGGCGCGGGAAGGGCGATGTCCTCGATGCGAGGCGGATCCCGTCGCTCGAGCGCGACCCCGCCGAACCCGGCGGAGAGCAGCCTGGCGACTCCTTCGCCCTGCTCCGCGCTCGGGCCCTCGCCCTCGATCCCCCAGCCCCAGAACTTGCGCTTCCGCGCTCCACGGTCAGTTCTTCGCCGGCGCCAGCGCCTCCAGGATCCGCAGGTCCGGTCCAGGGACCCCGTCCGCCCGGAAGGGCTGGATGCAGACGTGATCCGCCCCGGCGTCGTGGTGCGCCTGGATGCGCTCCGCGATGGCCTTCTCGTCTCCCCAGGCGACGATGGCATCGACCAGCCGATCGCTGCCGCCGTCGGCCAGGTCGTCGTCGCCGAAGCCGATCCAGCGGAGGCTGTTCTGGTAGTTCGGCAGGCCGAGGTAGGTCTTCATGTTGGCGCGAGCGATCTCCCGCGCGCGGCTCGGGTCGGTCTCGAGCAGCACCTTCTGCTCCGGGGCGAGGATCGGGCCCTCGCCGAGGATCTCCCGCGCCCGCGCGGTGTGCTCGGGAGGCACGAAATACGGGTGGGCGCCGCTGGCCTTCTCGGCCGCGAGGCGCAGCATGTTCGGGCGCAGCGCCGCGAGCATCAGCGGCGCCTCCTCGTCGGCTTTCGGCCCTGCGTAGAGGGCCTTCTCCATCGAGCCCAGGTAGTTGCGCATGGTGGTGACCGGCTTTCCGTACTCGTGCCCGCGGATCCCGGACACCATGGGCGCGTGGGAGACGCCGAGACCGAGGACGAAGCGGCCGCCGGACGCCTCGGCCAGCGTGTGCTGGATGGCCCGCATGGTCATGGCGTCGCGCGCGTAGATGTTCGCGATGCCGGTGGCGAGCTTCAGCTTCGAGGTGCGCCCCGCGAGGTACCCGAGGATCGCGAAGGGATCGCGCCCCACCGCCTCCGGCACCCAGAGCATCGAGTAGCCGAGTTCCTCGATCTTGACGGCGAAGTCCGCCACCTCCGCCGCGCTCATGGTATCCAGCCAGGTCCACACGCCGAGCCGTCCAAAGTCCATCCGGGTTCTCCTGTTGTTCGTCGTTGGAGCGAGGAACAGGTTACTTCAGCCAGATGCCCCGAGCCGCCGTTCCCGCCTGCCGTGGACGCCCTGCGCCGAGACGCCTCGGGCTACTTCCGGGTCGGCGCGATCTCTCCCGAGGCGAGGCGGGCCAGGTAGTCGTCGAGGGAGCGCCTTGACCTTTCCCGACAGCAGCACGACGCCGAGGATGTTCGGGAACGCCATGCCGAGGATCATGTAGTCGCCGAAGTCGAGCACCGAGTCCGCCTCGAACATGGCGCCCAGGAAGGCGAAGGTCAGGAAGAGCAGCTTGTAGAGGTGGATCGAGCGCAGCCCGAAGAGCCACACCCAGCACTGCTCGCCGTAGTAGCTCCAGGAGATCATGGTGCTGAAGGCGAACAGCACGGCGGTGACGGCGAGCAGCGCGGGGAACCAGGGGAACACCGTTGCGAAGGCGTCCGAGGTGAGGTTGATGCCCGCCTCGTCGGGGTGTACGCCGACGTAGGAGCGCGTCACCACGATCACCAGGCCGGTCATGGTGCAGACGATCACGGTGTCGATGAAGGGCTCGAGCAGGGCGACGATGCCCTCGCGGACCGGTTCGGGTGTGCTGGCGGCTGAGTGGGCAATGGGGGCCGAGCCGATCCCGGCCTCGTTCGAGAAGGCGGCACGCCGGAATCCCTGGATCAAGACGCCGACGAAGCCGCCGGCCACCGCGCCCGGCGAGAAGGCCTCCCGCACGATCGTGGCGAAGGCGAAGCCCAGCTCGCCGGCGTGCACGGCGAGGATCAGGAGCCCGCAGGCGACGTAGACGCTGCACATCAGCGGGACCAGGATTCCGGCCACCTCGCCGATCCGCCTGATGCCGCCGATGATGACGAGGCCCACGAAGAAGCAGAGCACCAGGCCAAAGCCCGCAGCGCCCACCCAGCCCTGCAGGAAGGGCAGCACGTAGGAGACCTGTGCGTAGGACTGGTTGGCCTGGAACATGTTGCCGCCGCCGAAGCTTCCACCGATGCACATGACGGCGAAGGCCACCGCGAGCACGCGGCCGAGCCGGCCCATGCCGATCTCCGCGAGCCCGCTGCGGAGGTAGTGCATCGGGCCGCCCGAGACGTGCCCGTCGGAGCGGATGATGCGGTACTTCTGGCCGAGGGTGCACTCGGCGAACTTGGAGCTCATGCCGAGGACGCCGGCCAGCACCATCCAAAACACGGCCCCCGGCCCCCCCATCGCCACCGCGAAGGCGACGCCGGCGATGTTGCCGAGCCCGACCGTGGCCGAGAGAGCTGCCGAGAGCGCCTGGAAGTGGGTGATCTCGCCCGGGTCCCCCGGCCGCGAGTACCTACCCCGCACGCAGTCCAGGGCGTGGCGGAAGGCGCGGACGTTCACGAACTGGAAGCGGAGCGTGAAGAAGAGCGCTCCCAGAGCGAGCCAGACCACGACCAGCGGAAGCTCGATCTCGCCCGGGGCGCCGTTGTCCCAGAAGGCGAGATCGAACATGAAGACCGCGCGGATCGGCGCCACCACCCAGTCGGCGAACAGGCCGTCGAGCCAGGTGAAGAACCCCTGCGTCTCTCCCATGCCTCCTTCGTCCACGGCCCGCTACTCCAGGGATTCGGTCGCAGGGTCGGCAAACCGGGAGCGCGCCTCCCCCAAGGCATCGGCTAGCATAAGCGGCTCGGTTCGAACCGCAAAGAGATCGGAAGACTCCTGCTGATGGACAACGGATCCTCGACCCTCTCGGAGTTTGCCTCGAAGCAGCTGATCGCCGGTTACGGGATCCCCGTGAGCCGCGAGCAGCTTGCGAAGGACGCCGCGGCCGCCGTGCGCGCAGCGACGGAGATCGGCCTTCCCGTGGCGCTCAAGCTCTGTGGCGACGCGATTGCCCACAAGACCGAGCGGAATCTGGTCCGGCTCGGTCTCGGCAGCCTCGAGGGGGTGCGCGAAGCCGCCGAGGATCTCCTGGCGATGATCCGCCCCGAGGACGGGGAGGTGGCGCTCCTGGTGGCGGAGATGGTGGAGGGGCGGCGGGAGCTGATCGCCGGTCTGGTTCGCGATCCCCAGTTCGGCCCGTGTGTGCTGCTCGGCCTGGGGGGCATCCTGACCGAGGCGCTGCGCGACGTTGCCTTTGCCGCCGCACCGCTCTCGCGGCGCGAGGCCCGGGAGATGATCCGCCGGCTCGCCGCCAGCCATCTGATCACGCAGCCATTCCGGGGCGAGCCCGCTGCGGACGAGGAGGCGCTGGCCGAGATTCTGGTGGGCCTCGGCCGCCTGGGGATCGAGCGTTCCGACGTGATCGCTGTCGACCTCAATCCGGTGATCCTTCGCGGCGCGGAGCCCGTCGCCGTGGACGCCCTGGTCGAGATTGGCGAGACCCCGGCCGCGCCGCGCCCCGCACCGACGCCGCGCTCCGACCAGGAGATCATCGAGCGCTTCCGGCCGCTCTTCGATCCCCGAGGAATCGTGGTCGCCGGCGTCTCCTCCCACCCCGGCAAGTTCGGATTCACCGCCTATCACAACCTGATCCGCTTCGGCTATCGCGGTGAGCTCTTCCCGGTGAACCGCGACGGGGTGGAGATCCTCGGGCGCGCCACGCTGCGGGACGTGTCGGAGGTGCCGGAGGGCCGCGCCGACCTGGTCTTCGTCTGCACTCCCAACCAGGTGAACATCGACCTGCTGCGTGCCTGTGCCAAGCGAGGAGTGCGCGCCGCCTTCGTCGCCAGCGGTGGCTACGGAGAGGCCGGGGAAAAGGGAAGGGTCCTGGAGCGCGAGCTCGTCGAGGTGGCCAACCAGCTCGGCATGCTGGTCGCCGGTCCCAACGGGCAGGGTGTGATCTCGACGGCGTGCTCCATGTGCGCCCAGATCGTGGCGCCCAATCCGCCTCCGGGTCACGTCGCGGTGGTCAGCCAGAGCGGCAATCTGGTCTCGAGCTTCCTCAACTACGCGGTGCTGAGCGGCGTCGGCATCTCGAAGGCGATCTCGGCGGGGAACTCCGCCCAGACGGGGCTCGCCGACTACATCGAGTACTTCGGCGCGGATCCCGAGACCCGGGTCGCGCTGGCCTACCTGGAGGGCGTTTCCGACGGGAGCCGCTTCATCGAGGCGGCGCGCGCCGTCACCGCGCGCAAACCCCTGGTCATCGTCAAGGGCGGCGTGGCCTCGGAGGGAAAGCGGGCCGCGGCCAGTCACACCGGTGCCCTGGCCAGCGACGACCGTGTCTTCGACGGGGTCGCGCGGCAGCTCGGCGTGATTCGCGCTCCCAGCGTGGAGCACGCCTTCGAGTGGGCGGCCAGCTTCGCCACCCAGCCGCTACCCCGCGGCCGGCGTACGGTCGTCTTCACCACTGCCGGTGGCTGGGGCGTGCTGGCCGCCGACGCCTGCGCCGCCGCCGGTCTGGAGCTGGTTTCGCTCCCCGAGGACCTGCGCGCCCAGATCGACAGCATGGTCCCGCCCCGCTGGAGCCGGAACAATCCCGTCGACCTGGCGGGTGGGGAGACCCGCGACACCGTCCCCGAAGTCCTCGACCTGATCTGCGCCCACCCCAACGTGGACGCCGTGATCCACCTGGGTCTCGGCATCCAGGCGGCACAGGCCAACGCCTTCCGCTCCGGCGGCTTCCACCCGGACTACGGCCTCGATCGCATCGTCGAGTTCCACCAGCGTCAGGACCAGCGCTACGCGACGGCGGCCCGCGAGGCCTCGGAGCGCCACGGCAAGCCCGTGCTCAGCGCGACCGAGCTGGTGTACGCGGACCGGGACTACGGCAACGCGGGCCCGGTCTGCGTCCGCGAAGGCGGACGCCTCTGCTACCCGAGCGCCCACCGCGCCGTGGCCGCGCTGCGCGCCCTGGTCGACTACGCCGAGTTCCGCGCCGGCGCTTGAATCGCCTCAGCCGAAGATCCCGCGGTCCACGTCGACGCCCACCGGACAGTGGTCCGAGCCCATCACCTCGGGTTGGATGAAGGCGTCGGCGACGTAGCGCATCGCCGGGGGCGAAGCGAGGACGTAGTCGATCCGCCAGCCGACGTTCCGCTCGCGCACGCCGAAGCGCTGACTCCACCACGAGTAGTGTCCCGGACCCTTCTCGAAGCGCCGGAAGCAGTCGACCCACCCGGCCCCGAGCCAGCGGTCGATCTCCGCCCTCTCCTCGGGGAGGAAGCCGCTGATCTGCTGGTTCTCCCTGGGACGGGCCAGGTCGATCTCGCGGTGGGCGGTGTTCCAGTCGCCCATCACCAGGACCCGGTAGCCCCCCCTGCGCATTCGCTGCAAGCGATCGAAGAGCGCCCGGTAGAAGGCCAACTTGAAGGGGACGCGGCTGTTGTCCCGATCGGTTCCCTTGCCGTTGGGGAAGTAGACGTTGGCGAGCAGCAGGCGCCCGAAGCGCGCCAGCTGGAGCCTTCCCTCCTGGTCGAACCGGGGTTTGCCCAGCTCGGTGTCGATCCGATCCGGGGGCCGGCGGGAGTAGAGACCGACGCCGCTGTAGCCGGATCGCCTGGCCGCGACGAAGTGGCTCTGCCATCCGGCCGGCTGGGCGATGCCTTCGGGGAGCTGCTCGCGCCGGGCGCGGACCTCCTGAACCCCGACGATCTCGGCGCCACTGCGCTGGAGCCAGTCGCCGAACCCCTTCTTCGCGCAGGCGCGCAGTCCGTTCACGTTCCAGCAGAGGATCCGCGCGCGCTTCGCGCTCATTCGTTCCGATCGAGGTAGGTGTACTCCTGGAGTCCCTGGGCGTAACGCCGTCGCAGGAGAGCGGATTCCTCGAGACTGATCGCGCCGCGCCGGAGCGCGTCCTCGGTGATCCGCCGCACCTTCTCCTTGAGGGCGCGGGGCTCGTACTGCACGTAGGCCAGCACGTCGCTGACCTCGTCTCCCTCGACGACGTGGTCGATGGAGTATCGGCCCTCCTCGTCGAGGCGCACGTGAACCGCATCGGTGTCGCCGAAGAGGTTGTGGAGGTCTCCCAGGATCTCCTGGTAGGCGCCCACCAGGAACATCCCGATCAGGTAGGGCTCGCCGTTCCAGGCGTGCAGCTCCAGCACATCCTTCACGTCGTGCTGGTCGATGAACTGGTCGATCTTCCCGTCGCTGTCGCAGGTCAGGTCGGCGAACACGCCGCGCCGGGTGGGCTTCTCGTCGAGCCGGTGGAGCGGCATGACCGGGAAGAGCTGCTTCACCGCCCAGTGGTCCGGCGCGCTCTGGAAGACCGACAGGTTCCCGTAGTAGGTGTCCGCCAGCCCCTTCTCCAGATCCTCCAGGTCTTCCGGGACGGAGGGCATCTCGCGCACCAGCTTGAGGATCTTCTGGCAGCAGTCCCAGAAGAGCGACTCGACCCGGGCGCGCTCGCGCAGGTCGAGCTGCCCGAGGGAGAAGAGCGTCGAGGCGTCTTCCTTGAGCTGGATCGCATCGTGGTAGCACTCGCGGGCGTTCTTCCTCGATACGGTCTGCCAGATCTCCGCCAGCTCCTGCAGGATCTGGGTGTCGCCCTCGCCGACCGGCTCGGCGGGGCGCCCCGAACGGACTTCGTTCACGCCGAGCACGTCGAAGACCAGCACCGAGTGATGGGCGACCATCCAGCGGCCCGCCTCGGTCACCAGATCGGGGTGCGGAACCCCGGCCTGGTCGCAGGCCGACTGGACCGCCGACACCACGTCGTTCGCGTACTCCTGCGCCGAGTAGTTCTTCGAGGAGTGGAAGTTGGTCTGCGAGCCGTCGTAGTCGACGCCCAGGCCGCCGCCCACGTCGACCAGGTGCGGCCTGGCTCCCATCGCGTGGAGGCCCACGAAGATCTGGCTGGCCTCGCGCAGCGCGTCCTTGTGGGCGCGGATCGCGGTGATCTGGGAGCCGATGTGGAAGTGGAGCAGCTCCAGGCAGTCCAGCATGTCCTCGGATCGCAGCCGCTCGACGGCGCCCACCATCTCGCTGGCGGTGAGACCGAACTTGGACTTGTCGCCGGTGGATGCGACCCACTTGCCCGCGCCCCTGGTGGTGAGGCGGGCGCGCACGCCGATGTGCGGCCGGATCCCGAGCTCGGCTGCCGTCTTGATCACCAGGTCGATCTCGTGGAAGCGGTCGATCACGATGATCGGCGTGCGGCCCAGGCGCTGGGCGAGCAGCGCCGTCTCGACGTAGGCGCGGTCCTTGTAGCCGTTGCAGATGATGAGCGCGCCGGGAGTGTCGAGCAGGGCCAGGGCGATCAGGAGCTCCGGCTTGCTTCCCGCCTCCAGTCCGAAGCCCGCCTCGGCGCCGTGGGAGACGATCTCCTCCACCACGTGCCGCTGCTGGTTCACCTTGATGGGGTAGACGCCCCGGAAGCGTCCCTGGTACTCGTACTCGGAGATGGTCTTTCCGAAGGCCATGGCAATTCCCCGGACCCGGCTCGCCAGGATGTCGGAGAAGCGGACCAGGAGGGGTGTGCGCAGGCCGCGCCGGCCGAGGTCGTCGACCAGCGCGCGGAGGTCCACAGCCGGGCCCTTGGGCCCGCGGGGCAGGACCTCCACGTGGCCCTTCTCACTGATCGTGAAGAAGCCGCGCCCCCAGGCGGGAACGCTGTAGAGCTCGAGGCTGTCGCGAACGGTCCATCCCTTCATGGGTGTCCTCGCCCATCACTGTGTATAGATATCAAGAGCGAAGCGGCTCGTCCCGCTCCTCGCCGCTGGCGAGGTCGCGCACCTTGACCACGCCCCGGGCCAGCTCCTCGGGGCCGAGCATGTAGATTCGAGCGGCCCCGGCGCGGTCCGCGTCCTGGAGCGCCCGGCGCAGGCGCACCGGGCGGAGCACGAGCTCCACGGACTGGCCCTCCTCTCGCAGCCGCGAGGTCAGGCGGATCGCGGCAGGGCGCTCTTCCTCTCCGAACGCGTAGACGACCGCGTCCAGGATGCGGGGAATCGCGGGCAGTTTTCCGCGGTCGGCGAGCAGCTCCATGATGACGGCATCCCCGAAGCCGAAGCCGACGGCGGGCACGGGGCTGCCCCCGAGACTCTCGAGCAGGCGGTCGTAGCGCCCTCCGCCGCAGATCGCGCGCAGCTTGCCCCGGACGTCGAAGACCTCGAAGACGATCCCCGTGTAGTAGGCGAGGCCGCGGACCACGGAGGCGTCGAAGACCACCCGCTCGGCCACGCCGTACGCGTCGAGCAGCTCCAGGAGTCGGCGCAGGTCGGCGATGGCCGCGGAGCCCTTCGGCGCCCTGCGGGCCGCCTCGTCCAGCTGCTTCACCGAGAGGAGATCCATGACCGCTTCGGCCTCACCCGGCTCCAGGCCCACGGGGCCGTCGGGGTCGGTGAGCTGTTCGACAACGGCCTCCGCCCCCATCCTCTCCAGCTTGTCGATCACCACACAGAGGGGCTCGAAGCTCTCGGGCCGGTCCACCAACAGCCTCTCGCGGAGGATCTCCTCCAGCAGCGCGCGGCTGTTGATTCGCATCCGCGTGTCGGCGGGATCGAGCCCCATGGCGTCGAGCGCGCTGAAGACGGCGGCGATCAGCTCCGCGTCGGCGCTGACGCTCGGCTCTCCCCAGATGTCCATGTTCCACTGGTAGTGCTCGCGCCGGCGGCCCCGGGTCATGCGCTCGTAGCGCCAGCACTGCGGAATCGAGAACCAGCGCAGTGGGAATCTCAGGGCCCCCTGGCGGGCCATCACCATCCGCGCCAGCGAAGGGGTGAACTCGCCGCGGAGCGCCAGGTGCCGGCGGTGGAGGGTGAAGTGGTAGAGCTGGTCGACGATCTCCTCTCCGGCCTTGCGCTGGTAGAGCTCGGCGTGCTCGACGACGGGCGCGTCGACCTCCTCGAAGCCGAAGCGGAGCGCGACCTCGCGAAAACGGTCGAAGAGCCAGCTTCGGAGGCGCAGGTCCTCCGGGTAGAAGTCCCGGGTGCCGCGGGGGGCCTGTAGCTCGGGCTTGCTCACGCAGAACCGATTACCACAGTCGGGCAGCGGCTGCGCGTCCCGGCCACTTTTCCCTGCGGCTCGCAGCTCCTGACGGGCGTCCCGGAGACGGCCGCGATCTGCTACACCACCGGATTCCAAGCAGGAGGATCTCATGGGCGCTGGACGGATCGCGATGGCCCTCGCCGCTGCCGGGTTGCTGCTTCTCGTCGCCTGCGGAGGCTCCGAGGAGGCTGCGTCTCCCGAGCCCGCGGCGGCTCCGGCGGCCGCCGAACCCGAGCCGGCGCCGCCCCGGGCCGCGGCGCTTCCCGACAGCCTGCCCTCGGGCCTTTTGATTGCGGTCTCCCGCTTCGAGACGGACGAGGCCGGAAAACCGCTGCCGAAGTCGGAACTCGTCACGCTGGTGCGCCGTGGCGGAGCCTGGGAGGCGCGGTCCTACGAGGACCCGGAGAGCAACGTGTTCCACAAGGCCATGGTCTTCAGCGGCGCCGAGAGCGGTCCCGCGATCCTGACCCTGGGGGGTACGGCCGCCGCCGTGAAGCTCTGGAGCGAGGTCGAGGAGGGAATCGCTCCCTCCGAGACGCTGTGGAAGGAGGACTTCGGCGGGCGCTTCAGCCGCATGCGCGATGCGGAGCAGGGAGACCTGTTCGGGGACGGGACCCAGTCCCTGGCCGTCGCGACCCACGACCAGGGGGTGGTCGCGGTGGTGCGCCCCGGCTCCGCGGGGCCCCTGGAGCTGGATCGCCAGGCCGACACCATCGTCCACGAGGTCGAGGTCGGCGACCTCGACGGGGACGGCGTCCTCGAGGTCTACGCGACGCCCAGCGATCCCAACAAGCTGGATGGCAGCGTCCAGCGCGGCGAAGTGGTGCGCTACGTCCCGGCGGCCGGGGAGGGCCGCAGTGTGGTCGCCGATCTCGGCGACCGGCACGCCAAGGAGATCCTGGTCGACGACGTGGACGGCGACGGGCGCGACGAGCTCTACGTCTCGATCGAGGCCGTCGAGGGCGGCCGGCTCGAGATCCGCCGCTACGAAGCGGAGACGGATCCCTCCGGCGGGGTCACCATCGCGACGCTTCGGGATGCCATGTGCCGCTTCCTGACCGCCGGTGACGTCGATGGCGACGGCCGGAAGGAGATGGTAGCGGCGGCGAAGGACACGGGTCTCTGGCTGCTGCGCCCCGCTGCGGACCCCGAAGCCGAGTGGTCGGTCTCGCTGATCGACGCGGACTCGAAGGGGTTCGAGCACGCCGCCGTACTGGCGGATCTGGACGAGGACGGAATCGACGAGCTCTACGCGGCGAGCGACAGTCACTTTCAGGTGCGCCGCTACGTGTGGGTGGACGGCAAGCCGGATCGGGAGACGATCTACACCCGCCCGGATCGAACCCCGATCCTGACCTGGAACCTGATGCCGGTCCCGGAGCAACTCGTCCCTTAGCTACTTGGCCACGCTCAGCATCGCGGCGTGGGCCACTTCGATACACGTCGCCATGTTGCGATCCAGGTCGATGTGGGAGGGGCCGGGCCAGGGCGTGAGGTCCGAAACCACGCAGATGCATCCCGCGCGCAGGCCGAAGAGGCCGGCCAATGTCAGCAGCACCCCGGACTCCATCTCGCAGTTCAGCACTCGAGCGCTTCGCATGTTCTCTATCCGCTCGGCGTGCTCCCGGGTCCAGTAGCCATCCACGCTCATCGAGCCCACCCCGCCGTCTGGCTGCAGCACGGCGTTGCGGATGTAGAAGGCGTCCAGCGACCAGGTGATCCCGGCCCGGTGGCGAGCTCCCCGCGACTCGGCGGCCTCGATCAGGGCCCCCACCAGGCGGTGGTCGGCCACCGCCGGGTACTCGGGAACCACGTAGCTCCGGGAGGTCCCGTCGTCGCGGACCGCCGCGGTGGTGATCGCCAGGTCCCCGATCTCGAGGCCGGGGGCCAGGCCGCCGCTGTTCCCGATACGCAGGAAGGTGTGACCTCCGAGCTTCGCCAGCTCCTCGAGGACCACCGCGGTTCCCGGAGCGCCGATCCCGGTCGAGGCAGCCGTCAGGGGCACGCCTCGGCACTCACCGGTGACCACGCGGTACTCCCGGACGTGGCAGACCTCGCGCGCCTGCTCCCAGGAAGCCGTGATGGGGTCGATTCGGGCCGGGTCGCCGCACAAGAACACGTAGCCGGCCGTCTCTCCGGGCCGTAGTCCCGTAATGGGCTGGGCGTCACTCAATTCCGAGCCTCCGCTAGCTTTGCAGGGACGAGGCAGCGTCGCCGAGGTGAGGTTGGCCTGCAACCCGAGGGGTTTTAGCTACATATCTCAAGTTTTCTCCAGGAAGCCCGACTCGGGGAGTCTGCCACCCCCGGTCGCCGAGGTTGTCAGGGGACGGGGGTCGGGCTAAGGGTGGGCCTCCGAACCTCAGATCCAGATCCGGAGTACTGAAATCCCCGAGGGGAGCAGGAGTCCCTGTGCCGAAAGCGGTCATCATCACCGAGAAGCCCAGTGTTGCGCGTGACATCGCCGGGGCCCTCGGAGGATTCGAAGAGAAGGACGGCTACTGGGAGAGCGAGGCCTACCTGCTGAGCTTCGCCGTGGGCCACCTCTTCGAGCTGCTGGAGCCGGAGGAGCTGGACGAGAAGTTCAAGCGCTGGACGCTCGACGTGCTGCCGATCATTCCGGACCGCTTCGAGATCAAGAAGAAACAGGGCCATGCCGAGCGGATTCGGACCATCGAGAAGCTGCTCCGGCGCGAGGATGTGGATCGGGTCGTCAACGCCTGTGATGCGGGGCGCGAGGGCGAGCTGATCTTCCGGGAGATCGTGGGCTTCCTGGGCAGCGACAAGCCCGTGGAGCGGCTCTGGCTCCAGTCCATGACGCAGTCTGCGATTCGCGCCGGCTTCTCCAGCCTGCTCCCGGGAGCGGAGGTCGAGCCCCTCGGCCAGGCGGCCGAGTGCAGGGCCTACGCCGACTGGCTGATCGGGATGAACGCCACCCGGGCCCTCACCAAGCGTCTGAAGAGCCGCAAGGAGCGGGGGGCATGGTCCGCCGGCCGGGTTCAGACGCCCACCCTGGCGCTTCTCGTGGAGCGAGAGCTCAGCGTGCTCGCCCACGTCCCCCAGGCCTTCTGGCGGGTGACGGCCACTTTCGACCACGATGGCCGCTCCTACGGCGGGACCTGGTACGACCCGGATTTCGAGCCTGGCGAGGACGACCAGCGCAAGGACGACCGGATCTTCGACGAAGAGCGGGCGCAGGCCATCGCAGCGGCCGTCCGGGATCGCAGCGGCGCTGCCGAGGAAACCCGCAAGCCCTCCCGCGAGCTGGCGCCGCCGCTGTTCGACCTCACCGCCCTCCAACGCGAAGCCAACCGCCGCTTCAGCTGGTCCGCGCGCCGCACGCTGGGGGCGGCCCAGCGCTGCTACGAAGCCCACAAGCTGTTGACCTACCCCCGCACCGATTCCCGCTGCCTGCCAAACGACTATCGGGAGACGGTGGATCGGGTGCTGCGCAGCTACGCCGACGCCGGCGCCAGCTCTCCCGCCGCGGAGTTCGCACGCTTCGCCAGGCATCTCCTCGACGCCGGGCTCGAGAACACTGAGCGGGTGTTCGACGACGCCGGCGTCTCGGACCACTTCGCGATCATTCCCACCGGGGTCCTGCCGAAAGGAGAGCTTCGGGGAGACGACCGGCGGCTCTACGACCTGGTGCTCCGCCGCTTCCTCGGCGCCTTCCATCCTCCCGCCGTCTGGGAGCGTGTCGAGCGCTTCACCGAGATCTCGGGCGAGCGTTTCCGGTCGCGCGCCCGAACCCTGGTGGAGCCCGGCTGGCGAACCGTCCTGGCAGGCGGTTCGAATGGGGAAGACGAGGCGCTGCCGGCCCTGCGCGAGGGGGAGAATGCCGCGAGCGGAGTGGAGGTCCGGACCGACACTGCCCAGGTCGATGCCGATCGAACCAAGGCCCCTCCCCGCATCAGCGAGGCGCGGCTTCTCTCCTTGATGGAGGGTGCGGGCAAGTGGCTCGAGGACGAGGGCCTGGCGGCAGCTCTCCACCAGAAGGGGCTCGGCACTCCAGCCACGCGGGCCGACATCATCGAGAACCTGATCGCCAAGGGCTACGCGGTGCGTTTGGGCAAGGCACTGCGTCCCACGGTCAAGGGCATCCGCTTGATCGACACCCTCAAGCGGATTCACATCGACCGGCTGGCCTCGGCGGAGCTGACCGGCGAGATCGAGCAGCACCTGAAGCAGGTCGAGCGAGGTGACCGGACCCAGGACGAGTTTCTGCGCGAGATGAAGGAGTACGCCAGCGAGATCGTGGCGCGCGCCAAGGGCTTCGAGTACGAGGAGGTCTACGCCGAAGATCCCCCCCTCGGCCCCTGTCCCAGCTGCGGGCGTCCCGTCTACGAATCCGCCTGGTTCTACCGCTGCCTGGCGGACCCGAACGTGGAGGCCGACGACGACTGCCCGATGCGGTTCTGGAAGGACACCGCAGGCCGCTACCTGGACCGGGCCGCGGTCGAGGCGCTGCTCCAGGACGGTCACACCGGCGTCCTGGACGGATTCACCGCTCGCAACGGGCGGACCTACCGCGGCAGCATCGACATCGACAGGGAGCAGTGGAAGCTCAAGGTGAGTTCCGAGGGCTGGAACGAGGAGGCGACGAGCGACCAGCCCGAATACGAGGTGAACACCGAGCCCCTGGGGCGTTGCCCGATCTGCGAGGACTTCGACGTCGTCGAGACCCCCACCCATTTCTCGTGCGCGGAGCGGCTCAAGGAGCAGACCGAACCGGAGCCTCCGGCGGAGAAGGGCAAGAAGCGGAAGAAGCCCAAGGTGTGCGGCTTCGTGATGCCGCGAACGGTCTGCAAGCGCGAGATCACCCGGGACGAGTTCCTGGTCTATCTGCAGACCGGCAAGACGGACCTGCTCGAGAGCTTCACCTCCCGCTTCGGCCGCCCCTTCTCGGCGACGCTGGTGCTCAAGGAGAGCGGTCGCCACGGCTTCGAGTTCCCACCCCGCAAGACGGCTGGCGCGGGCGCGAAGACCACCCGGCGCAAGGCCGCCGCGAAGAAATCGACGGCCTCGAAGGCGGGTGCAAAGAAGCCGGCCCGCAAGAAGACCGCGGCGAAGAAGCCGGCCCGCAAGAAGACCGCGGCGAAGAAGACGACCCGCAAGAAGACCGCCACCCCGAAGGATCCGAGCTGATCCCACCCCCGCCCCCGCGGGGTTTCCTCCCCCCTCAAACGGGTGGAATTCGGTTGTCTTCGCAAATCCTTCCACGTATAAGTGCGGACTGATGAGCCTGGGGGTGATCGCGCCCGGGGGAGGCTGGCCAATTGGGGGGCCGGCTTCCTCCTAGATCGCGCTGCGGCTCAGGGGGAACCGCATCGCCTCTGCCGCCCTCCGCGGTGGCAGTGGGCGAGGCAGGAGGGGTGTCGTGAAGGCAGATTCCTCGGCTCGTTGCGTTGGCGCCATCTGCGCACTCGCTGTGTTTGCCGTTCTTGCATCACCGGCCGCGGCGATCGAATTCTGGAACGACCGGATCCAGATTCACGGTTTCTACGACATGCAGGTCCGGTCGCTCATGGACGACTTCAACACCAGGAATCGCTGGGATCTCACCCAGTGGTACCATGTGTTGAATCTGGAGATCGAGGCGGAGCTCGCTCCCGACGGCTTCGGGCCCTTCGACCTGGTCTCCGCCTTCGGCCGGATCGAGGTCCGCTACGACTGCGTCTGGACGCGCGGCTGCGGCATCTTCACGCTCGGCCAACACCTACGGTGACCGCGCCCGGCGGCTCCCGGAGCGCCTGCTGACCGGCCGCCGCACCGGCTACACCCTCACTCACTACAACACAGACACCCGGCCGTACCGGCAGTACGCCGATCCCAGCTTCCTGACCGCCAACTTCTGGCAGCTTCCCACTCCCACCACCCGCCCGCTCGAGTTCGGCATGATCCCGGGTGTCTCGGACCTCTCCGCCAGCAAGGGAGTGGACGGTTTGCTCGGCACCGAGGATGACCCATTCCCGTACTACACGTACGGGTTCATGAACCCGGACGATTGTCTGTTCGGCGTCCAGGCGAGGCAGGGCTCCGCCGATCTCGTCGCACAGCGAAACCTCCCCCACACGCCTGCCTGCACGGTTCGGCCCCTCGCTCCGATGGCCGACAGGGCGAATCCGCTGCGAGCGGGCGACTTCAACCCGATCACCGGTGGAGGGGGTACCGGCGCGCTGCCGCTGCGCCCGGCGCCGCGGAAGGCCTTCACGGGGGTCTACGGAGACGGCTCGGCGGCCCAGGGCGTGTGGCTGCCGAACCCCGAGCTCATCCAAGCCATCCGCAGCGACGAGTTCAAGGACGACGATTTCGATCAGAACTACACCCAGAACGACCTGGCGTGGAACCACGGCGCCAGCCAGCAGGACGAGTACGAGCTGAAGGAGCTCTACTTCGACCTCGAGCTCTTCGACAGCCGGCTCTGGCTCCGGGTCGGCAAGCAGAACATCGTCTGGGGCAAGACGGAGCTCTTCCGCACCACCGATCAGTTCAATCCCCAGGATCTCGCCATCGCTTCACTGCCGAGCCTGGAGGAGTCCCGGATCGGCCTCTGGGCGTTGCGGGCGGTGTGGTCCTTCTACAGTGTGGGGCCTCTCGAGGACCTGCGCCTCGAGTTCGCGATGAACTTCGACGACTTCGAGCCCACCGACCTGGGTCGCTGCGGCGAGCCCTACGCGCCGCTTCCGGTCTGCGACAAGACCTACGGCCTGATGGCCCACGGATTCGTGGCCGACGCGATCGCGGGAGAGGTCAAGCCTCCGGATCCCTGGAAGAGCTGGTCGGGAATCGAGGTGGGCGGCCGCCTGGAGTGGCGCTACGACCGCTTCAGCTTCGCGATCACCGACTTCTACGGCTTCAACGACGGGGCCTATGTCGACCCGCTCTTCTCCTACACGCGCAACGTCGACCCGGTCACGGGTCGCCCGCGCTTGGGGATGGCCGACGGGCCCTGCCGCAACGGCAACGAGGCGAGCTGTCTGACCCCGGGCAACGCGCTCACCCAGCACAGCGTGAATCAGACCCAGTTCCACTTCATCTGCGCTACCAGCATCGGGTTCATCAGCCTCGATCGGAGCTCCTGCGGCCAGAGCATCTTCAACAGCCAGAACACGACCAGCGACACCGACCCGCTCCGGCCGCGCGTGATGATCGCGGCCACCAACATCATGTCCGGGCAGAACAATCCGCTGACCGGGGGCGCCGCAGCCCTGGAGGGCCTCGGGGAGTTCACCCAGACCACGATCGACGCGATCAACGGCCTGGCGCGCGGCTCGAATACGGCGATCCAGCGCTTCCTCTCGAGCGGCTTCGGCGCCAACACCCCGACAGTGCTCGTGCCACTCTCGATGGATCCGGGCGATGGCGGTCCCCTGACGGCCGCGGACATTCCCCCCGAACTGCTGGAGCCGTCGGTCACCTTCTGGACCTTCACCGGCCTCCAGCCCTACCTGACGGACGAGCAGGAGGCGCTGCTCGGCTGCGGGCCCTTCTACGGGACCCAGTGCGACCTCTCGGGAATCGACCTGATGAACCTCGAGGCCAGCGCATCGATGCAGTCCTGGTCGATCTTCGATGGGACCTTCGGGCCGGGTACCTGGGACACGACCGATGCGAGCCGCGCTCAGCCCGGCACGCTGGGCTTCGAGGGAGGGGTCGTCTGCACGCGCTACGAGAACGGCAGGACCTACATGCTGCCCGGTTGCCGGGGCTCGGGTGACCTCCGCTACGACCCCATGATCGACGGGACGACCACCGGCCCGAACTCCACCGGCACCACCTACCCGGAGGGGCGCCGACACCCCTTCACGAACCAGCAGTGGGCCAGCGAGATGGCGATCTTCTCCTGGAACATCCAGATGCTGCTGGTGTCACTCTCGGCTGCCCCGGAAGGAAAGCCCCCCCGGCGCAGCGATTTCGATCCGAACGACCCCTTCCGAAAGAACGCCTGCTCCTTCGCCGAGCCGGCCTGGTGCGCCAACGTCGCCGCCTACAACTCCATCACCGGGGCTCGGCGGAACTCGGTGTTTGCGGGCGGCAACGCCCGCTACGGGCGCCGGGACTTCATCTGGCACGGCGGAGGCGACCTGTTGCTCCGCTACCAGAAGCGCAACGTGCTCGGCTTCTCGATGGACTTCGCCGAGGACTTCACCAAATCGAACTGGGGCTTCGAGCTCACCTGGATCGAAGGGCTGCCGTTCACGAACAACGACCGCTGGGACGCCACCAGCGATGCGGATCTCTACAACCTCACCATCTCGGTGGACCGCCCCACCTTCATCAACTTCCTGAACCAGAACAGGACCTTCTTCATCAACACCCAGTGGTTCTTCCAGTACGTGAACGGCTACGAGAACAGCTTCACCAGCAACGGCCCCTTCAACATGCTCGCGACGTTGACGGTGACCACCGGCTACTTCCAGGATCGGTTGCTTCCCGGCGTCACCTTCGTGTACGACGTGCGCTCGAACTCCGGGGCCGCGCTCCCCTCCGTCACCTACCGCTTCACGGAGAACTTCTCGGCGACGGTCGGCATGGCCGGTTTCATGGGGCGGTTCCAGGAGAAGACGCCTCCGCTCTATACCACCGCGCTCGGGAACCGCGTCGGTCGCGGTGCGTACTCGAGCCACGTGGAGAACGGTCTCTCGCCGATCCGCGAGCGCGACGAGCTCTACCTGCGCATCCGCTACACGTTCTGAGCAACGTCCCCGCTCGTGGCTACGCGGGCGGGACGATGAAGCCGTCGGTCACCGGCTCGAGCTTCTCGAAGTGGGGCCCGAGCTGCTCGTGCAGGTTGTCGACGCTCCAGGCCTCCTGGCTCTCGAAGCGGGTATCGGTGCTGGGACGCCCGACCACGGTCACGTGCTTGCCCCAGATCACGAAGACCTGGCCGGAGATGCGCTCGGCCTGCGGCGAGGCGAGGTAGCCCACCAGCGGTGAGACGTTCTCCGGCGCGAAGGTGTCGAACCCCTCGGCGGGCTTGGCGAACATCTCGGCGAGCATCCCCGAGTCGTTCATGCGCGTTCGCGCCCGCGGCATGATCACGTTGGCGGTGACGCCGTACTTGATCAGCGCCTGGGCCGCCGACATCGTCATCGCCACGATGCCGGCCTTGGCCGCCGCGTAGTTGGGCTGCCCCACCGAGCCGAAGATGAAGGCCTCCGAGGCGGTACTGATCAGCCGGCCGTAGACCGTCCCGCCCGCGGCCTTGCCCTTGTTTCGCCAGTAGGCCGAGGCGAGGCGCATGCTGCAGAAGTGGCCCTTCAGGTGGACGCGGATGACCGAGTCGAACTCGTCCTCGGTCATGTTGAAGATCATCTTGTCGCGGCAGAAGCCGGCGTTGTTGAGGAGGATGTGGAGGTCGCCGAAGCCTTCGATCGCGGTCTGGATCAGCGACTGGGCGTCGTCCCAGACGGCCACGTCGCCGAAGTGGGGCACGGCTTCACCGCCCATGCTCTTGATCTCCTCCACCACGGCCCGCGCGGGCTCCTCGTCTCTCCCCGAACCGTCGCCGCTCGTGCCGAGGTCGTTCACCACGACCCGGGCGCCCAGCCGCGCCAGCTCCAGTGCCTCTACCTTGCCGAGGCCGCGTGCGGCCCCCGTCACGATGGCGACCTTCCCGTCCAGCATCTCTCTCTCCTTCCCTTTGAAGCTCTGGCTAGAGCCGCTCGATGATGGTGCCGGTGCCGACCGAGGCGCCGCAGCACATGGTGATGAAGGCCGTGCTCGAGATCACGCCGCTCCAGCTCGTGGAGGGCGGTGATGATCAGGCGCGAGCCGGTGGCCCCCACCGGGTGTCCCAGGGCGATCGCGCCGCCGTTCACGTTGAGCTTGTCGATGTCGGGCTCGAAGACCTTCAGCCAGGAGAGCACCACGGCCGCAAAGGCCTCGTTCACCTCGTAGAGGTCGATGTCGGCGAGCTTCATGCCCGTCTTGCGCATCATCTCGTTGGTGGCGTCGATGGGGCCGTCGAGCAGGTAGTAGGGGTCGGTTCCCACCACCACGTCCTGAAGGATGCGCGCCCGCGGCCGAAGACCGAGCTCCTTGGCCTTCTCCGCGCTCATCCACAGCACGGCGGCCGCGCCGTCGGAGATCTGCGACGAGTTCCCCGCGGTGTGGATGCCGCCCTCGAACACGGGCTTGAGCTTGGCAAGGCCCTCGAGACTGCTCTCGCGGATGCCCTGGTCGTTCTCGGCCAGGCGTGTCTCACCGGTGGGCTGGCCGTCTTCGCCGAGCACCGGCGCGTCGATCGGCAGGATCTCCCTCTTGAAGCGGCCCTCGTCGCGAGCGCGGACGGCGTTCTGCTGGGAGCGCAGCGCGAGCTGGTCCACCTCCTCGCGGGTGACGCCGCGGTTCTTGGCGATGCGCTCGGCCGAGGCGAACTGATCCGGTGTGGAGTCCCAGGGCCAGTCGGCGGGCGTGGAAGAAGCCCGGGCCGCTGATCACGTTGGCGCCCAGGCCGACGTGGCTCATCACCTCGACCCCGCTGGCGATGCCGACGTCGATGCTGCCCGCTTTGATCAGGGCTGACGACCAGGTGGTTGGCCTGCTGGCCCGATCCGCACTGGGTGTCGACGGTGGTGCCGCCGGTTCCGTAGCCCTTGCCGCGGCTGAGCCAGGCGTTGCGCGTCACGTTGCCCGCCTGCTCGCCCGCCTGGGTGACGCAGCCTCCGAACGTCTGCTCCACCAGTGTGGGATCGATGCCGGCCTTCTCGATCACCCCGTCCATCGCCTTCGCCAGGAGCTGGGCGGGATGGAAGGCGCTGAGCTCGCCCTTGATCGGCTTGCCGCGCGCGATCGGGGTTCGCAGGGCCTCGACGATGACTGCTTCGCGCATGAGGATCCTCCGTCCTGTTCTCGCTCGTCGCTGGGTGTTCCCTAGTCCATCTTCCCGAGGATCATCCCGCTCGTCGGGACGCCGACACCGCCGGTGACGAGCACGTGATCGTTCTTCTCGGGCTGATTCGTGGAGGTGCCGCGGATCATCCGCACGCCCTCGTTGACCCCGTTCATGCCGTGGATGTAGGCCTCGGAGAGCTGTCCGCCGTGGGTGTTGTTCGGCAGCCGGCCGCCCACCTCGAGATTGCCGTCCTTGATGAAGTCCTTCGCCTCTCCCCGCTCGCAGAAGCCGAAGGACTCGAGCTGCCACAGCACGATGGAGGTGAAGGCGTCGTAGATGACCGCCGCGTCGACGTCCTCGTGGGTGAGACCCGAGATCTCGTAGACCTGCTTCGCCACCAGGTCGAACTCGGGGAGGTAGGTGAGGCTGGGCCGGTAGAAGCTCGTCATCACCTCCTGATCGGCGGCGGAAGCCTGGGCGACACCGCGGATCAGGGCGCCGGGCTGCTTGAGATCCCGGGCGCGTTCAGGAGTGGTGATCACGCAGGCGCAGCCGCCGTCGGTCTCCTGACAGCAGTCGTAGAGGTGAAACGGATCCACGATCATGCGCGAGCTCTGGTGATCCTCGAGGGTGAGGGGCTGCTGGTAGAAGAAGGCGTGCGGGTTGTTGACCGCGTGCTTGCGGGTGGAGATCGCCACCTGGGCGAGGTCCTCGCTGGTGGCGCCGTACTCGTGCATGTAGCGCATGGTGTACATGGCCACCCAGCTGGCGGGTGTCATCAGCCCCCAGGGCATGTACCAGCTCCAGTGGATCGCGTCTGAGGTGGTCGGGCCCTCCATGACGCCCGAGCTGTAGCGTTGTCCGGAGCGACCGTTCAGCGCCCGGTAGCAGACCACCGCCTCGGCGATACCGGTGGCGACCGCCATGACCGCATGGTGGACCACGCCGATCGCGGCGCCGCCTCCGTGCGGAACGCAGCTGAAGAAGGTCAGGTCGCCGATGCCGACGGTGCGCGCCAGCTCGATCTCGTCGGTGGAGTCGAGCGTGAAGGAGGTCATCCCATCCACGTCGCTGGGCCTGAGGCCGGCGTCGTCGATTGCCGCCTTCACGGCTTCGGATGCCAACTGGACCTCGGAGCGGCCCGAGTTCTTGGAGAACTCGGTCTGACCGATTCCGACGATGACGGCTTCGTCCTTGAGTGTGGTCGGCATGCTCTAGGCTCTCCTCGGCAGGATGACGGTCACGGTTCCGGTGACGTGATCGCCCCAGGCGTTGGCTCCGGCCACCTCCACCGCGACGGCGCTCTTCGCCTCGTCCTTGGACACGACCTTCCCCGAGAGCTTCATGGTGTCGCCGGGCAGATTGGGGGCGCCGAGCTTGATCGCGACGCCTTCGAGCCGGGCATCCCTTCCCGCCCAGTCGGTGACGTAGCGCCCGACCAGGCCGTTGGTGGTGAGGATGTTCATGAAGACGTTCTGCATGCCCTGGGCCTGGGCCGCGCTGGCGTCGTGGTGGACCGGCGTGAAGTCGCGCGAGGCGATCGCCCCACCGACGATCAGGCTCGGCGTGATGTCGATGGCGAGCGGCGGCAGGGCGTCGCCGACGTTGACACTCTCGAAGGAAGGGGTCTCAAAGCTCATTGCAGCTCCTGGGGTCCGGTCCGGGCCATGTCCGCACCGAGTCGGACGAGCTGTGGCGCGGCTGCTCCCAGCTCGAGCTCGAGGGACTTGGACCAGAGGAAGTAGCGGTGAATCGGGTAGTCGAGATCCACGCCGAGCCCGGCGTGCAGGTGCTGGGCGGTGCTGGCGATACGCGCGCCGCCTTCCGCCGCCCAGAACTTGGCCACGGCCGCCTCGCGAGCCGCGGGCAGACCGCGGGCGAGCCGCGAGACCGCTCGCCAGGTGGTCCAACGGATCGACTCGAGGTCGATCAGACGATCGGCGCAGCGGTGCTGGACCGCCTGGAAGGATCCGATCGGGACGCCGAACTGGACCCGCTCCCCGGCGTACTCAGCGGTGATTTCGAGCGCCCTCTCGCAGACGCCGATCTGCGTGGCACAGACGGCCAGCGTCGCGCGGTCGTGGAGCCAGCCGAGCATCCGGATTCCCGACCTGGGATCGCCACCCAACAGCTCGCTTTCATCGACCCGCGTGCCCGCGAGGCGCACCGAGAAGAGCGGCTCCCCCCGCGAGGTCTGCTGCCGCGTGAGGGAGACGCCCTCGGCTCGGGGGTCGACGAGGAAGATCCCTGCGCCTTCTTCCGTCCTCGCCGGTACCAGTACCCGGCGGCAGAGATGGACGGCGGGCACCAGGCGTTTCTCACCGTCGAGTACCCAGGCGTCTCCGTCTCGCTTCGCGGTGGTCGCGGGTGCGGAGGGTTCGCCGGAGCCGGCATCCAGCAGCGCGCCGGTCAGGATCGCCTCACCGGAAGCCACCGGGGCGAGCCAGGCCCGCTTCTGCTCGTCGCTGCCGAACTCGGCGATGGGCAGGCTCGCCAGCACCAGCGCCGGGAGCAGCGGGACCGGAGCCACCGCGCGCCCGATCTCCTGCAGGAGCAGGCAGACCTCCTCGATCCCCAGCCCCATGCCGCCGAGGTCCTCGGGGGCGACCAGCCCGAGCAGGTTGGCCTCGGCGAGCCGCGCCCAGAGATCGCGGTCGAACCAGTCGGGGTCCTGCCCGACCTCCTTGAGCTGCTCCGCGGTGACCTCCTTCTCGAGGATCTCGCGGGCGAGATCCCGCAGCATGGTCTGGTCTTCGCTGAAGCTGAAGTCCATCGATTCGTCCGCGCGTCCTACGAGGCCGGCCGGAACACCGGCAGGCTCCAGTCGTCGTTCACCGTCTCCATCTTCATCTCGACCCGCATCCCGATCTCCACATCGCCGGGATCGCAGTCGACGATGTTGGAGACGAAGCGGGTCCCCTCGTCGAGGTCGATCACCGCCACCGCGAGCGGGTAGTCGTAGCCGGGGATCTTGGGGTGGTGCATCACGACGTAGCTGTGCACGGTCCCCTTGCCCTTGGATGCGACGCTCTCCCACTCGAGGGACTGGCACTCTCCGCACATGGGTCGCGGCGGATGACGGAGCTCTCCGCAGGAGCTGCACTTCTGGATCAGAAGCTCGCCCCGCTCGACGCCGTCCCACCACCAGGCGTTGTCGTGGCCCTTGGTGGGGGGCATCCGGGTGGGCTGCGCGGGAGCGGCGGCACCTGCCTCGGCGGCCGGGGGAGGCGCCGACGGGCTTGAACTTGAGCACCCGGAAGGTCATCCAGCCGACTTCTTCGTCGTTCTGATTGCTGAAGACGGTGCGGGTGTTGATGAAGTAGCCGATCCCCAGCGCCGTGGCCTTCTGCTCGGAGATCGTCTCGATCACCGTGGTCGCCGAGACCTGGTCGCCCGGTCGCAGGTAGCGGGTGTATCCCTGGTCGCAGTTGGTGGCGACCACCGACGGGTAGCCGGAGTCGGTCGAGCAGTTGGTGCAGCTCGTTCTGCTTGTTGTCGGGCGCATCCATCGCCCCGGCCATCTCGAAGCCGCGCAGGATCCAGGCCTGCAGCATGGTGGGGGGCGCGACGATGCCTGCCGTGGTCCGACTGCGACGCGGCCTCCGCGTCGGTGTAGATCGGATTGCGGTCGCCCATGACCTCGCACCAGTGGCGGATCATCGGCTCGTTGACCGGGTCGGGGCCGATCTCCGCCGGACCCTGCACGACACCGACGTATTCCTTCAGCTTGGCTTCGAGCTCCTGGCGTTCCTGGTCCTGCGAACTCATTTCGACCTCTCGTCATTCATTCTGACTAGCGCCGCGCCCGGGGCAGCCCCAGCCCCGCGATGGCGATGATGTCGCGCTGCACCTCGTTGACGCCGCCGCCGAAGGTGAGCGTGACGGCGGCGCGATAGGCCTGCTCGAGCAGACCCCCGAAGAGCGCGCCCGGGCTGTCCCTTCTCCACCAGTCCGGCCGATTCGGCGATCTCGAGGAGCAGTCCGTAGCACTCGACGAAGAACTCCGTCCCCATCACCTTGACTGCCGATGCCTCTTCCATCCTCGGGATGCCCGCGGTGAGGGACCAGGCCGAGCGCCAGTTCAGGAGCTTGAGCGCATCGAGCTTGGCGTAGATGCGCGCGAGGTGGAGGCGGACCCACTCCTGGTCCATCACGCAGCCGCCGCCGGGAAGCGGCGTGCGAAGCGCCCACTCCCAGACCTCCTCGAGCAGGTGGTCGGCGAAGCCCGGGCACGCCAGCGTGATGCGCTCGTGGTTGAGCTGCGAGACGATCAGACCCCAGCCCGCGTTCTCCGGGCCGACCCGCTGCGAGACGGGAACGCGCACGTCCTCGTAGTAGGTGGCGTTGGTGCGCTCGCGGCCGAGGGTGTGGATCGGCGTCCACGAGAAGCCCGGAGCGTCGGTCGGCACCAGGATGATGCTGATGCCCTTGTGCTTGGGGGCGTCCGGGTCGGTCCGCGCAGCCAGCCAGATGTAGTCGGCGTCGTGGGCGTGGGTGGTGAAGAGCTTCTGCCCGTTGATCACGTACTCGTCGCCGTCGCGCACGGCGCGCGTCTGCAGCGAGGCGAGGTCGGTTCCGGCCTCGGGCTCGGTGTAGCCGATCCCGAAGAAGAGCTGTCCCTCGAGAATCCTGGGCAGGAGCTCGGCCTTCTGCTCTTCGGTGCCGAACTGCATCAGCGTGGGGCCGACCGTGTTGACCGCAATGATCGGCAGCGGCGCGCGCGCCCGGTAGGTCTCGTCCCAGAAGATGAACTGCTCGATGGGAGTGCGCCCCTGGCCCCCGTACTCGGCGGGCCAGCCGATTCCCAGCCAGCCGTCGGCGCCCATCCGGCCGACCAGCTCGCGGTACATCGGCCCGCCGGTCTCGTCCTCCGCCAGCGCGCTGCGGATCTCCGGGGTCAGAAGCTCTTGGTAGTAGTCGCGGATCTCCTTGCGCAACGCCTGCTGCTCGGCGGTGAAGTCGAGGTACATGGCAGGCCCTCCGCGCGGGGGCCCGGATCGGGGATCGGCCGCAGCCGTTGCCGGATTTGAAACACGTTCTAATTATTGCCGAGACGGATGGCGGTCGCAAGCGGGGCGAGCCGTGTGCGCAGTGAGCCGGAGGCGAACGGAGTTCGAAAAGGCAGGCGCAGCTCCCCGGAGCTGCGGGCGGGGAAAGGGGGCTATGATGTTCGCCTGCCCGGATAGGAGGAGAGCCGAGATGGCGATGATCGATATCGAGATTGGGATGTCCGACGAGGAGCGGGCGATCCAGGACACGGTCCACAAGTTCGCCGCGGAGGTGATGCGACCGGCGGGGGAGAAGCTGGATGCGCTCGCCGACCCAGCGGACGTGATCGCCAAGGATTCGGTCCTGTGGGAGGTCTTCGAGAAGCACCACGCGCTCGGCCTCGACGACGTCACCGATCCCGAGCGCGCCGCCGAGCAGGGACTCACCCCCGTGCAGCAGGCGCGGCTTCGCTGCATCATCGCCGAGGAGCAGGGCTGGGGCGACTCCGGACTGGCGATCAGCTTCGGCGTCGACGGCTTCCCGGGGATGCTGGCGAAGATTTCGCAGAATCCCGAGCTGATCGAGCGCTTCGGCGGTCCCGACGTGCGCGGCTGCTGGGCGATCACCGAGCCGGACCACGGCAGCGACACGCTCTTCTTCGGCATGAAGCCGGGAGTCCGAGCAGCCGGGGAAGCCGAACTGCATCGCCCGCAAGGACGGCGACTCCTTCGTGATCACCGGACAGAAGGCCGCCTGGGTCTCCAACGGGACGATCGCCAACGCCGCGGCGCTGTTCACCGCATGTCGACATGGGGGACGGGCAGCCGGGGAACGGCGCCTTCCTGGTGCCGCTCGACGGTCCAGGCGTCGTCCGCGGCAAGCCGCTCGACAAGATCGGCCAGCGCGCGCTCAACCAGGGGGAGATCTTCTTCGACGGCGTGCGCATCCCGGCGAACTACATGGTGGTCCCCCCGCAGTTCTACCCGATGGCCGCGGACATGGTGCTGACCCAGGCCAACGGCGGGATGGGCGTGACCTTCGTGGGCGTGGCACGCGCGGCCCTGGAGCTGGCCGTGGACTACGCCAAGGAGCGCATCCAGGGAGGCATGCCGATCATCGAGCACCAGAGCGTGAAGCTCCGGCTCTTCGAGATGTTCCGCAAGGTGGAGGCGGCCCGGGCGCTGGCCCGGCGCGCGGTGATGTACAACTCGACCAGTACGGCACCGCAGCTTCACTACGCGATTGCGTCGAAGGTCACGGCGACCAATACCTGCTTCGAGGTGGCCAGCTCGGCGGTGCAGATCTTCGGGGGCAACGGGCTGAGCCGGGAGTACCCGATCGAGAAGGTGATGCGCGACGCGCGGGCCTCGATGATCGAGGACGGCTGCAACGACGTGCTGAGCCTCGCAGGGGCCGAGAAGCTCTAGCGCAAGCGCCGCGGAGCGGCGCGCGCAGCGAGGCTGGAGCCAAGCGAAGTTCAGAAGGCTCGCCGGTCGAGCCCGAAGTGCGGGATGCGGGGGGACCCACCTGGTCCCCCCGCTCAGGAGAGGTCCTCTCCCCTCACGCGGCGCAGCCGCAGGCTGTTGGTCAGGACCGAGACGCTCGAGAGGGCCATCGCTCCCGCGGCGATCATCGGGTCGAGCAGACCCGCCGCTGCGAGCGGGATCGCCGCGGCGTTGTAGCCGAAGGCCCAGAGCAGGTTCTGGGCGATGGTGCGGTAGGTGCGCCGCGCCAGGCGCAGCGCCGTCACCACCAGCCGCGGGTCCGGCGTCATCAGCACCACGTCGCCGGCCTCGATGGCGATGTCGGTGCCCGATCCGACGGCGATGCCGAGGTCGGCCTCGGAGAGGGCCGGCGCGTCGTTCACCCCGTCCCCGACGAAGGCGACGCTCCTCTGCTCGCCGCGCAGCGCCGCCACCCGTCGCGCCTTCTCGTCCGGCAGCACCTCCGCCACCACGCGGGTGATCCCGAGACGGGAGGCGATCGCCTCGGCCGTGCGCCGGTTGTCGCCGCTCATCATCGCGATCTCGATTCCCAGCGCCTCGAGCGAGCCGATCGCCGGGCGCGGCGGACTCGCGAGCCGTGTCGGCGACGGCCAGCACGCCGCGAACCCGTCCCCGCGAAGGCCGCCAGGAAGGCGGTCTTCCCCTGGCGTTCCAGCTCGTCGAGCTTCGCTGCCGACTTCCGTCGGGATCTCGAGCCCGAGCTCGCGAATCAGGCTGCTCCGGCCCACCAGGGCCTCGTCGCCCCTCACGCGCCCGCGCACGCCGCGGCCGGGCAGGCTCTCGAAGTCCTCCACCGGCGGCAGTGCGAGTTCGCGCGCCAGCGCGGCCTCCGCCACGGCACGGCCCACCGGGTGCTCGCTGGCGGCCTCGAGAGCGGCCACGCGGGTCAGGAGCTCCGTCTCGTCGACGTCGCCGGCGGGGTCGGGCCACACGTCGGTGAGGGTCATCTGGCCGTGGGTGAGGGTGCCGGTCTTGTCGAAGACCACGACGTCGATGGAGCGCGCGGATTCGAAGGCGTCGCTTCCCTTGAACAGCACGCCGAGCTCGGCGCCGCGGCCGGTTCCGACCAGGATCGCCGCCGGGGTCGCCAGACCCAGCGCGCACGGACAGGCGATGATCAGGACCGCGACCGCGTTGCGCATCGCGATGGCGAGATCGGCCCCGGCGAGTAGCCAGCCCGCGAAGGTCAGCGCGCCGATGGCGAGCACCGCGGGCACGAAGACGCCGGCGACCTTGTCGACCAGCTTCTGTACCGGAGCCTTGGATGCCTGCGCGTCCTCGACGAGCCTCGCGATGCGGGCGAGGGCGGTCTCCTCTCCGACGCGCGTCGCCTCCACCACCAGGCGGCCTTCCTGGTTGACCGTCGCGCCGAAGACGCCGTCTCCCGGTGCCTTGTCCACCGGAAGCGACTCGCCGGTCAGCATGCTCTCGTCGAGGGAGGAGCGCCCCTCCACGATGGTTCCGTCGGTGGGGATCTTCTCGCCCGGCCGGACCACCATCAGATCACCCGGCATCAGCTGCTCGGTGGGTACGGCGACCTCGTCGCCATCCCGGAGCAGGCGCGCCCGTTTCTCGCCGAGCTCGAGCAGGCGCGTGACCGCCTGCGAGGCGCGACCCCGCGCCCGCGCCTCCATGAAGCGCCCGAACAGGATCAGCGTGATGATCACGGCCGCCGTATCGAAGAAGACCGCCTCGCCCACCGCCATGGCCCAGAGCGAGTACAGGTATGCGGCGAGGGTGCCCAGCGAGACCAGGGTATCCATGTTGGCGCCGAAACGGCGCGCGCGCTGGACGGCGCTGCGGTGGAACTCCCAGCCAAAGACCCACTCGACCACCGTCGTCAGCACCGCCTGTGCGACGAGGCCCGGTGCCCCTCCCGCGCCGCTCATCCCCAGCGCCAGCACGGGTGCGCTGAAGAGCGCCGCAAGGAACGCCCGCCGCCGCGGCGACGGCGATCTCGCGCTGCTGCCTCTCCACGGGGCTCTCGGCAAGGGCGCGCGGTGCACGGCGCTCGATGCCGAAGCCGAGGTCGCGCACCACCTCCTCGATCGTCTCCGTCTCCGGCCCCGCGTCGGGCGCCAAGGCTACGCGCGCCCGCGCCAGCGGGAGATTCACCGAGACCTGGCGGACGCCCGGCTGCTTCCTGAGCGCCTCCTCGATCCTGGAGGAGCAGCTCGCACAGCGCATGCCCTCGATGTCGAAGTCGAAAACGGCCCCGGTCTGGGCTTCGGGAGAGGTCATCTAGTCACTCGGCCTCCGGGCGGCTCATCTGGGGAGAAAGTAGCACCCCACCTCCGACTGGGTGTTTCGCCAGCAGGTGTCGCGCCGAGTTGGTAGCTTCCCGGCTCGCCGTACCATGCTCGACCGACTCTTTCAGCTCGAGGAGCGCGGGACCGATTCCCGCCGGGAGATCCTGGCGGGAGCCACCACGTTCCTGACCATGGCCTACATCATCGTGGTTCAGCCCGCCGTCCTCTCTGGCCAGATGTTCGGCACCCCGACCGGGCTCGACTTCGGCGCGGTAACGACGGCGACCTGTCTCGCGGCAGCCCTGGCCACCGCGCTCATGGCCCTCTACGCCCGAACCCCCATCGCACAGGCTCCGGGCATGGGTGAGAACTTCTTCTTCGTCCTCACGGTGATTCCCGCGGCGGCAGCGGCGGGGCACGCGAACGCCTGGCAAGTGGCGTTGGGAGTGGTGTTCGTCGCCGGGCTGCTCTTTCTCCTGATCACCCTGCTGGGGATGCGCAGACTCCTCTCCGAGGCGATCTCGCCCAGCTTGCGCGCGGGGATCGCGGGCGGGATCGGGCTCTTCATCGCGTTCATCGGGCTGCGCAACGCCGGGCTGGTGCTCGAGGCTCCGGGCACGGCGGTGCGCCTCAACCCCGACTGGCTTTCTCCCGGGCTCGTCGTCTTCTTCTCCGGACTCTTCGTGGCCGCGGCTCTGCACGCGCGGCGGGTCCGGGCATCGATCCTATGGGGAATCGCCGCGGCGACGCTCGTCGCGGTCGTTCTCGAGGCGCTGCTTCCAGACGCCGCGTCCCCGGCGCTGGGCGGATTCACCATCGCCGACGGCATCTTCGCGGCGCCGCCGCCCATCTCGCCGACCCTGTTCAAGATGGACATCGCGGCCGCGCTCTCGCTCGCGATGCTGCCCTACGTGCTGGTCCTGCTGCTGATGGACTTCTTCGACACCCTGGGCACGCTGGTCGGAGTCACGGAGGCCGCGGGTCTGGTCGAGAAGGGCGCATTTCCCCATCCCGAGCGCGCCTACCTCTCGGATGCGGTGGGAACAGTGGCCGGCGCGGCGATGGGGACGAGCACGGTGACCAGCTTCATCGAGAGCGCCGCGGGCGTGGAGCAGGGCGCGCGCACGGGCCTCGCCAGCCTGACCACCGCGGCGCTCTTCCTGGTCGCGCTCTTCTTCGCTCCCATCATCGCGATGATCGGGAGCTACCCGCCGCTCACCGCGCCCGCACTCGTCCTGGTCGGGGCGATGATGCTGCGCAGCGTTCAGCGCATCGAATGGCGAGACACCACCGAGGCGCTTCCCGCGTTCTTGATCTTGATCGGAATCCCGCTCTCCTACTCGATCAGCGACGGCCTCGCGCTGGGCTTCATCGCCTACCCCGTCCTCAAGCTCGCCAGCGGCCGAGCCCGGGAGCTGAGCTGGCCCATGACGGCGAGCGCCGTCGTCCTGCTGCTGTACCTCGTCTTCCTTCGGGGCGCCTGACGCGTCAGAGCCGATCGAGGCTCGCGCTGCGTCCGCGAGCCGCGAACTCCGCGGCGATCTCGCTGACGTCGTCCGGAGTCAGCCTGCGGAAGGAGCACTTCCCATCGGGTCTCCACCAGACCGGATCGTCGCACTCCCAGCGCTGGCTGCGAAGCTCCCGCTTGAGGACCTTGTTGGTCTCCGTGACCGGAAGAGCGCTGCAGATCCGGACGAAGCGCGGCGCCCACTTGGTGCCGAGGTCGCTCTGCTGCTCGAGAAAGCGGGCGAATTCCGCGGCATCGAAGGACGCGCCCGGCAGCAGTTGCAGGGCTGCCATCACGCGATCGCCGACGATCGGGTCCGGGACGGGGTAGACCGCCGCCAGCGCGACGCCGGGCAAGCGGGTCAGGATGCGCTCCACCGGCGCAGCGGCGAAGTTCTCGCCATCGACGCGAAGCCAGTCGGAGGTTCGACCGGCGAAGTAGAAGAAGCCCTCCTCGTCCCGGTACGCCAGATCACCGCTCCAGTAGACTCCGTCCCGCAGGTGCGCCGCGCTCGCCTCCTGGTTTTTCCAGTATCCCTCGAAGCCAGCGCCCCCCATGCGGTGGACCAGCTCGCCGATCGCCCGTTCGGGATTGCGCAGCCGGCCCTCGCCGTCGAACTCCGCATGCGGGCACTCGGCGCCCGTTTCGGGGTCCAGCACCAGGATGTCCTCCGTCGCCCTGCCCAGAGCGCCCGGAGGCATGTCCGGCGTCCGCGTCACGTGGATCACACCCTCGGTCGAGCCGAAGGCGTCGGTGACCACGCAGCCGAACCGCTCCTGGAAGCGGGCGATGTCCCGGTCCGAGGCCTCGTTTCCGAACGCGCGCAGCAGCGTGTTCTCGTGATCGTCGGGCCGCTCCGGAGTGGCGAGGATGTACGCCAGTGGCTTGCCGACGTAGTTGAAGTAGGTCACTCCGTAGCGGCGTACGTCCTCGAGGAAGCCCGAAGCCGAGAACCTCCTGCGCAGGGCGCAGGCGGCGCCCGCCGACAAGGCCGGTGCCCAGCACGCCATCAGCGCATTGGAGTGGAACATCGGCATCGCCAGATAGCAGACATCCTCTTCGGAAAGCTGCTGCATCCGCGCGAGGATCGGCGCGATCGTCGCCAGCCGGCCCTGCGAGCAGAGGCAGGCCTTGGGCGCGCCACTGGTGCCGGAGGTGAAGATCAGCAGGTAGAGCGTGCTCTCGCTGACCTCGGCATCCGGGAACGACGCCCCTCGGTGGTCTCTCATCGCTTCGGCGTAGGCGTTGGAGTCGATTTCGAGAACGCGATCCTGCTCGAGTCCCAGTGCGAGGCCTTCGAGAAGCGGTCGGTGGCTCGCGTCGGTCACCAGAAGCTGACACTGGGTATGGGTGACGTCCCGCGCCAGTTCGGCTCCGCGGCGGGTGGGGTTGATCCCGACGATGGCCGCCCCGGACACGGCTGCGGCGCCCAGCCAGATCGCGAACTCGGGCACGTTCTCGAGGAGGATCCCCACGTGAAACGGACCGTCTCGCCGGCTCTCCAGCAGATACGCCGCGCGCTCGGCGCAGGCGTCCACATAGGCGGCGTAGCTCCAGGTCTGGTCTTCGAAGCGAAGCGCGGTCCCGGGGTCACCGGTTCGAGCGCGGATCAGATCGGCGATCGTCGGCATGCTGGCCCCCCGCCTTCCTGCCTCGGCGGGATCAATCCGCTCCCCACATGCGCTGGGTGAGCTTGGCGCCTTCCTTGCGGGACTCCATCTCCTCGAAGATCCGCTCGTAGCCCGTGGACTGGATCTTCCACTCTCCGTCGACCTTGACGTACTCGTCGCGATAGAAGGCGGCCCCGCGCAGCGTGATCTGGAACTGCGTGTCGATCACCGTGTCCTGCAGGGCCCAGATCCCCGTCGCCGTCGTCGGTCCGGTGATTTCGATCTCCGGCTGGCCGACCCGATGGCTGGAGAGGAAGCTCTCGCGGTCCATCGAATCCACCAGGAACTTCATGATCGCGTCCCGACCGGCGAAGGCGTACCGGTCTCCGCTGTAGGCGACGCTGGCGTCCTCGGTGAAGCACGCGGCCACATCGTCCCATCGCTTCTCGTCGATGCAGCGCATGTACTTGTACTTGAGCCGCTTGATCGACTCGATCTCCTGGAGATCCAGCATGCTGGGCATCCTCCTATTCCAGATCGCGGAGCGGGTCGCGGATCGTGGCCGGAAGGGGCGCGGGCAGGCCGGGGGCCGTCCACTTCCCGTCGGCATCGGCATCCACGAAGATGGGGTTCGTGAAGGCGAACGAGCGGAAGCCGGGGTTCACCACCGCGAACGCCTCGCTCTCCTCTCCCTCTACCTCGACGGTCACGAAGGAATCCCCTGCGAACTCCAGGCTCACCTCGTGGGTCTCGCCCGCGCGGATCGGAACCTCACGTTCCAGAGCGGCGTTCACGTACACCCGCAGGCTCGATACCGGCACCCAGTCCGCGGCCTCCACCTTCACCCGCAGCGCGCCGGAGCGGCCGCGGAAGATCTCTCCGAGGCCCTCGTCTCCCAGGTTGACCTCGAGAAGCGGCCCGGTGGTCCCGTAGAGCCTTCCCTCGCGCACGGCGCGAACGAAACTCTCCTCATCGAAGCTCCGGGGCGCGTCGCCCGCCAGGCGGACGTAGTTGCGGGGCTGCCCGAGCACCTGTCCCAGGCGGTGGGAGTCGCTGTTGGCGGTGCCCGTGCGGAACTCTCCCTGGAGCAGAAGCGAGAACCAGTCGGCTCGGGTGCGGTAGTAGTGGATCATCCCAGGGCCGTTCATGAGCTCGATCGCGTCGAAGTCCAGGTCGCGCAGCCCGCTGTCCGGGTCGGGCTCGATCAGCACGCGGTTGGGGGCGGCCTCCAGAGCGAGAGTCGGATCGAATGACTCTCCCGCCACGGCGAGGTGCGAGAAGTAGTTCTCGGCTTTTCCGTCGGCGCCCCGCGCTCTCGGGTGATTCAGCTGCACCAGGCGCTCTCCCCCGAGGTCGTCGATCGCCTGGAAGATCTCGCGCACGCGGACGCCTTCGCTCTGCGGTGCGCCGTTCCGGTACGCGAGCGGCTCCACCGGAAGGGGGAAGGCATTCAGGTGTCCCGCGGTGTGGGGCACGGAGGCCTCCCTGGCGGTGCTCGTGATCTCCGCGCCCACCACGCTGGCGACCCGATCCGCGAGGCCGAGTCTCCGGATCAAGGGTGCGTAGTCGATCAGCACGTCGTGGTCGGTGGACACCATCACGTCGAGTCCCTGGGCCAGCAGGGTGGCGACGCGCGTGCGGAGCGGCAGCGTGGAGTCGTCGCTGCCGACCCCGTGGACGTGGAGGTCGGCCGAGATCCACCCGGGCGTGGTGAGCACGCGCTCAGGCGCGGCGATCTCGAGCGGGAGGACTTCGCCGGGTACGGTGGAGATGCGGATGTGCTGGAGACCGTACTCCGGTCCGCGCGTCGCGTAGACCTGGTAGCGGCCAGCTGGAAGCGCGATCTCGTCGGGGTCTCCCGGGATGCCGGCCAGGGAGACATCGTTGCCGAGGAGTGCGCTCGGAATATCTCGCTCTCCCCGATGCGGAACCCCAGCAGGTCGTCGCCCAGACGGGGGTTCGGTGTTCCTTCCGAGCCGACGAACAGCAGACGCATGGCGTGACCGCCGGGGAGCCGCACCCGGCTCACTGCTCCCATCCGAAGCGGCGCCAGCTCCACCTCGGCCTGCCCCACGCTGAAGAGTCCGCTCGACCGTGCGGCCGCCCGGAGCGGCCGCACGAAGGCGGTACTCGCCCCGGGGAATCCGGAACGCGAAGCTGCCGTCCGCCTCTGGCCGGACCTGCGTGATCGGCGCGCCGCCCTGGCGATCGACGTGCAGCCGCGCCGAGGGATCGTCGACCCGCCCGGTGACTCGTGGCGCATCGGACCAGAGCTGGTCCGTCACCGATGCGACGTCGGCTCGCGCTCCCATCCGGAGCTCTCGCTCGTAGAGGAGGGTGTCGCCTGGCGCCAGGTCCATGAACAGGGCCTGCGCCAGCTGGAACGGCCCCAGCTCGCCTGCGCCGCCGATCCAGCAGGGCCGGGCGAGAACGCCCAGGAGGGAGAAGTCCGCGCCGTTGATGGAGAAGTGGGGAAGCTCCCGGCTCTCGCCGCCCGCCCGCAGCAGCTTCGCAGCGGTCAAGCGAAGACCGTAGGCGATTCCGGGCTCGAGAGTGTCGGCGCCGACCCAGACCTGGAGATCCGCGCTGCTGATCGCCCTCAGCATCGCCAGGAGGTCGTCGGGGTCCACCTGCGGGTGCGCGAAGCCCACCGTCGACTCGGGGCGACCGGTGGAGAGGGTGAATGCGCGGAGAGAGCCGTCTCCGTGGATCGACACGTCGGCCAGCATCCTCACCCGGGGGCCATCCCCAACGCGGCGCAGCTCGGATCGCATCCGCAGCGCGCTGGGGTCGACGAGATCCAGGGCGTAGGTCGTGGTGAACGTCGAACCCTCCAGGACTCCCTCGGTGACGATCCGAGCCTCGCCATCGGACACCTGCGCGGAGATCTCGCGGATCGACGGCACCTGCTCCTGGGAAGCGTTCAGCAGCGGCTGGAGGATGTTGAACTGGTCGTCGTCGCGGCCGCAATGACCCAGATCGACCAGGAAGCCGCCCCCCGCCGACAGGATCGACTCGTGCGAGGAGTCGCTGATCACCGCGCAGAGAGTTCCGTTTCCGAGTGCCCAGTCGCCGACTCCGCCGATTGCATCCGGGCCACCGGGCAGCAGCCGGACTGCGCTGGCCTCGGTGACGCGGGCGGCGTGGAGTCCGGGCGGAGCGCCGAGCGCGGCGAGCGGTGCCAGCGCCAGGCCGAGGAGCGCGACCGCCGTGAGACCACCGGGTCTGGGACGGGCTTTCATGGTGCTGGAATCTAACTCAAGCGGGGCGATTCCCTGCACGCAGCCAAACAGGGCCGAGCGCCCGCGGTCAGCCGTCGAGTTGCCTGGAACGCTCCGGGCTCTCGTACTCGATCGCACTCACCTCGATCGCGCCGCGGCGGACCTCGACGAAGGGCGTGCCGCTCCGCACCCCGACGCTGCCGAAACCCGTCTCGGTGGAGAGAAAGACCCTGAAATCGCCCGCGAGCGCGGGACGCAGGTGGAGCACCTTCTCGACCGCGTCGTAACGGGCGCCGCCGAGGGCCTGCAGCAGGCTGTAGCTGGACATCGCCCGCGCGTACCAGTGCCCGCACTCGATCTCGTCGAAGGGGTTCCGGGTCCGGCCGTCGTAGCGGCGGCGGCAGGTGCGGACGATCTCGAGCCCCTCGTCCACGCGGCCCTCCATGATCAGGTGAGCGGCCACCTGGTACTCGATGCCGGTCCACACCTCGTTGCTGTAGACGAAGGGCAGGGAGGGCTCGCCGCCCCGGGGCCAACTGCAGAGCAGCAGGCCCCCCTCGTCTCCGAAGGCGTAGCCGGATCGCTGCGGGTTGCCGTGATCCGACAGGTCGCTCACCAGGTTGTGACGGTGGACCGCCAGCAGGTGGCTCCGGACCTTCTCGGGATCGAGGATGGCCCCGATTCCGCACACCCGCGCCAGCCAGTCGCCCAGGACGCCATCGGAGAGGCAGCCGTTGCCATACTGGTACTTGGGACCCTCCTGCTCGAGCAACAGGGCCGCCTCGGGCGAGTAGCCGGGATCGTGGCCCAGGCTCTGCGATTCGGGATCGAGGGGCGAGGGTGCGCGCAGACCCTTCCACTGGACTTCTTGATGGAAGTACTCGCCGTTCCAGAGCCGGCTCTCCAGGTGCTTCCGGCCGGCCTCGTAGAGCCGGAGGTACTCGTCCGCAACTTCGCCGAGGGCGCCGGCCATCGCCGCGGCGGCGCGAAGCGCGCCCAGGTAGATGGAGGTACACATGCCGTCCGCGCCCCAGAACTCGATGTCGTAGGTGTTGTGGTGGGGCTCCAGCACGACGCCGCGCCGATCGGGGTCCCATGTCTCGATCGCGAAGTCCAGGCTTCGCTTCACCCGCGGCCAGATGCGCCCGAGCCACCGGGAATCGCCGCTGATCCGCCACTCGCGGTGGACTTTCAAGACGCCTCCCAACTGACCGTCGGCAGCGGCGTGAAAATCGTGAGCTGCTGACCGGATCGGGAGCGAAGCGCGGAAGGCCTGGTGTCCCGCCTCGTCCTGGCTCTCCTCGAATTCGGTGAGGCGAAGACTCCGCTCGAGCTCCGGGAAGAGATGCGGCAGGGCCTGGGCGTAGTTCCAGACGTGGGTGCAGGATCCCGGGCAACACCCCACGCGATCGCCGCAACCCTCCCAGGCCCAGAGTCTTCCATCCGGCTGGCGAAGCACCGTGGGCGACTTGAGGATCGAGAGGTTGGCGGAGACGGCTTCGACCACCTCGGGCGGGAGCGTGGTATCGAAGAAGCAGTCGCTGAAGCAGCGCGTCTCGTCCCGGAGCCGCTGGTAGTTCTCTGCCCAGTAGCGGTTCACCTCGCCGATGTCCTCGAAGCGGCCCGCGTACCACGGCCTGTAGAAGCGCCGGGCTTCCTCCTCGGCACGGGCCTCGTTGGCGGGGACGGTGCGGGACGACTCGGTGCGAAGGTCGCTCCGCGGTACGTACCAGGTGAGAAGCAGGCGGAGGTTCCGCTCCTCCCCGGGCTCGAGGGAGAACGGAAGGTAGAGGCTGCCACCGGCGCTGGGCGGTCCTTCGCTCACCGGGCCCGCCTCGGGCATCGCTCCTTCGCGTACGGTCTTCCAGGTCATCGTCAACGGATCGAACCAGCCGCCGCGGAACCAGTGGCAGTTGACGCGGGTGTCGGGCTCGTCGAGTGCGGCACCGAAGGCGCCCTCCTGCTCGGGAGCGTCGTCGCTGCCCGGCTGCCAGAGGACGAAGCCGCGGGGCGTCGCGAGCACGTTGCTGCGCGGTGCGCCCCACTGGCGCATGAAGTTCGCGCTGTGGAAGGAGAAGACGGCGTCGACAGGGCTGCTGGAGCCGTTCGCGAACCGGTATTCGAGCGCCGCCAGCGGCAGCGAGGAGTCGTCCGCATTCCCGGGAATGAATGGACTCCATCCGGTGAGCTCCACGTCCAGAGGGTTCTTCGCGTGACGGAGACTCACCCGCGCGAACGGGAAGCGCGCCTCGAAACGCGCCTCCTGGAAGCGCGGCAGCCCGTAGGTCCTGGCGGGTGCGCCGCTCCCGGAGCCGACGGTGACCGCATCTCCCCAGGGAAACAGTGGCTTGTGTCGGGGCACCGGTCCCTCCAGCACCTGGGCCAGGTTGCCCTGCTTGCCCTTGACGCAGAGGGCGGCGAAGCAGAGCGGTTCGTGGAAGACCTCGGGATGATGGCGCAGCGAGACGTGAGAGAGGGCTCCCGTTCCCTCCAGGCACAGCATGCCCGCCCCGATCCCTCCCATCGGGAAGGCGATCCGCTGCAGGTACTCATCGGTGTAGGCTTGGTTGAAGTCTCGCATTCCACGGCGCTCCTGCGGTGGGACGGGTGGGCGCGGATCCCTTCAGTGGGGCAAGCGGTCAGTTTGCCCCGGCCGGGCATCCTTTGCACGCTACCCCCTGGCATCAGGTACATTCCGCCCATCCATCACCAACCGAAGAAGGGAGATCACGTGCTTTCAAAGACACTCGCACTTCGCGGGCTCGTGTTCCTGGCCCCAGGACTGCTGCTGGTCTCTTTTGCGCTGGCTTCGGGCGTTGTCCACGCCAGGTCCGATGCGGCCAAGCGCTACGGTATCGAGGGCAAGTTCATCGGCTACGACGAGGCGAAGCAGGTCTTCGACGTCCTCGTGACCAGCCGAGAGGCCAAGGGATTCGGCGGCTCCACGGTGGGGGGCAAGGCTCCCGCCGACATCGAGCCCGGCAAGGAGCGGAGCTTCGCGGTGTCGCCGGAAGGGTCGGTGCTGTCGCGGACCGTGATCAAGAGCTCCAAGGGGACGGGCGTCGACACCACCGGCACGCAGGAGGGCTTTCGAAGGGCGGTGAAGGCGATCCCCACGGACCGCACGCTGGCGATGTCGATCGAGCGGAACGCCGACCACGACGCCGACCCCCGTGCGCCGGAATACCGACTCAAGACCCTCGTCATCCAGATGACGGAGGAGGAGATCCGCCGCAGGCTGGACGAGCTGCTGGAGGACTAGACCTAGACTGCTCAAGTCTCCCGGGCGGTTTCTCCCCGCTCCTGGTCTCGCTCCTCGAGCTTGCGCTCCAGCTCCTCGAGACGCTTCTCGATCTGCTCGAGCCGCTCCCGAAGCTCCCGGCTGCCGTGGTGCAGCTTCTCCTCGAACCAGGTGCTGAGGCGCTCCGGCTCCGCCCAGAGACTCGGCTCCCCCTCGGGCTCGACGCCGAGCTCCCGCTCCTCGGCCTCGCGCAGAACCCCGAGCTCGAGCGTCTCGCCCGCTGGCGCCGCGGCGACGATCCGGATCAGGTCGAAGGGCTCGCGAACGGGCTCCCCCGCAGCGGAGACGATCACGTCACCCACACGCATCCCCGCTCGGGCGGCCGGGCGACCCGGCTCGACCCGAGCCACCAGCACACCGCGGTCCGCAGGCGCGTGGAAGAAGCCTCGAAGCTCCGGGGTCATGGGCTCGACCTGGACGCCGATCCGGCCTCGTTGGGGAAAGAACGGAGGATCGAGGGACCAGTGGGTCCCGGAGTCGGACCAGGCGGGGGCGCCCAGCAGGAGGAGAAGGACGACCATCGGGGGGAAGACCCCGGTCCGGACCATGGGAGAGCCTCCAGTTGGTGGGGCGGGCACACGACTCCTGCCCGCCCGGTGTCGCTGTGATTGGACGCTGCCCCGCCCGGCTTATTCGACGGGTACCCCGCCATTCGAAGACCGGGCGGCGGCGCCGATCCATTCGCCGACGAACGCCTCGATCCTCTCCAGGTCGTCTTCGGCCTGCACCTCGGCCGGAAGGCCCGGAATCTCGTCCCTCGACCCGAGGAAGGCGATGACCGGCCGGCCGTAGCGGAGGGCGAGGGCGACCTCGCTGGCGGTTCCGGACCCGCCCGGAAGTGCGACCAGGACGTCCGAGCTCAGCACGTTGATGTGGTTTCGGGACATCGGCTCCGCCCCGGCGTCGCCGCGGAGCGGGAGGTGGGTCCGCACCGCGACCTCGACCCAGGGATTCGGATAGCCCTCCCGGGGCTCGGCAGCTGCCCCCTCCGCGGCGGGGAGGATGCCGATCACGAGACCGCGGCGGTCGCCGACCCCTGAGAACGCCTCGCTGACGGCGCTCATCACACCGCCTCCCCCGCCGGTCAGCAGGTGGACGTCCTGACGCGCCAGCCAGCTTCCAAGTGCCCGGGAGCGCTCGTCGTGGGCGACGCTGCCCGAGCCCAGCACCCCGACGACGGGAAGACGCGTGACACTCATCGCTCGGGACTCTACCGATCTCCTGCTGGCCGGTGAAGACGCCGCCGTGCTTTTCGCGGCGCCCCGAATAGTCAGTACACTCCGCAGCGATGCGAAAGTGGCTCTTCTGGCTCCTCCTCGCGGTGGGGAGTGCAGCGCTTCTCCTCCGGTTCACGCTCCTCGCTCCCGAGCGCATCCAGGTCAAGGTGGTCAGGGTCGAGCGCGGTCGGGTCGAGTCGACCATCACCAACACGAAGGCGGGAACGATCCGCGCCCGGCGAAGAGCGCAGCTCTCATCCGAAGTCGGCGGCCGGGTCGAGGAGATCGTGCATCGCGAGGGAGACCGGGTCGAGGCCGGCGCCGCGCTGGTCCGCCTGAACGAAGCGACGCAGCGGGCGCAGCTTCTCCTGGCCGAGGAGAGTCTGCGCGTGGACCAGGCCTTGCGCCGCGAGGCCTGCATCTCGCGGGATCGCGCGCGACGAGAGCTGGAGCGGAAGCGCAAGCTCGCGGAAGAGGCGATCGTTTCCCTCGACGTGCTGGATCAGCTCGAGAGCGCCTACCAGGCCGCGAGTGCGTCGTGCAGCGCGGGAGCCGCCAAGGTGGATCAGGCGCGAGCCCAGATCGCTGCCATCGAGGTCGAGATCGAGAAGCTGGTGATCCGCGCGCCCTTCGACGGCGTCATCGCGGAGGTCGCAGTCGAAGTGGGCGAGTGGGTCACGCCGTCTCCCCCGCTGCTCACCGCACCACCTGTCGTCGACGTCATCGATCCCACCTCCCTCTACGTGAGTGCTCCGATGGACGAGGTCGACTCTGCCGCGATCCGCACCGGCCAGAAGGCCAAGGTGAGTGTCGATTCCCAGCCGGGCGCCTCGTTTCCCGGGGAGGTGGTCCGGGTCGCACCCTATGTACTGGACGTGGAGGCGCAGAACCGCACCGTCGAAATCGAAGTCGAGTTCGATGACCAGGGGGTCGCGGCGAGGCTGCTGCCGGGCACCTCGGCGGATGTCGAGGTGGTGCTCGAGGCCAGGGACCCGGTGCTGCGCCTCCCCACCTCCGCCCTCCTCGAGGGAAACCGCACCCTGGTGGCGCGGGACGGAAGGCTCGTCGAGCAAACGGTCCAGGTCGGTCTCCGCAACTGGGACTGGGTGGAGATCCGCGAGGGGCTCTCCGCGGAGCAGGCCGTGGTGATCTCCCTGGACCGCGTCGAGGTGAAGGCCGGTGCACTCGTGGAGGTGGAGGAGACCGAGTACCGCCCATGATCGAACTCGAAGGGGTGTACCGGACCTACGAAATGGGTGGTCAGCTCCTGCACGCCCTCTGCGACGTCACGGAGACCATCGAGGGCGGCGACTACGTCGCCGTGGTGGGGCCTTCGGGGTCCGGCAAGTCCACGCTGCTGAACGTTCTGGGCTGCCTCGATCGGCCGAGCCGGGGTGTCTACCGCCTGGACGGCGAAGATGTCGGATCCCTCTCGGAAGAGCAGCTCTCGTCGATCCGGCGCCACAAGATCGGATTCGTCTTCCAGAGCTTCCATCTGATCTCCCGCCTCGACGCCGCGGAGAACGTGGCCTTCCCGATGGTCTTCGCCGGCGTCCCTCGTGCCGAGCGAAAGGAGCGGGTGGCCGCCGCGCTGGGCACGGTGGGCCTGCAGGAGAGAGCCGGCCACCGGCCGGCAGAGCTCTCGGGCGGTGAGCAGCAGCGGGTCGCCATCGCCCGTGCCACGGTGATGCGCCCGCAGGTGCTCCTGGCCGACGAACCCACCGGGAACCTGGACAGCAGCTCGGGGCGTCAGGTCATGGAGGTGCTGGAGGGCATGAATGCCGACGGCCTCACGCTGATCGTCGTGACCCACGATCCCACCATGGCAGGCCGCGCGAAGCGCGCCCTGGTGATGCAGGACGGCCGCGTGGTCCAGCGCGCGGGGCGCGGGGAGCTGGGCGGTAGCCCGGTCGTCGCGCCGCCACCGGGGCCGGGGAGTTGACGCCCCGCGATCTCGGCGGCTTCGCGTTCACGGCGCTCTCCCGCCACCGCCTTCGCACGGCGATGAGCCTGGTCGGGGTGGCGATCGGCGTCGCCGCCGTGATCGCACTCACCGCACTCGGCGAGGGGGCGCGGCGCTACGTGACCGGCCAGTTCTCGACCCTGGGCAGCCGTTTTCTGGTGCTCATTCCCGGGAAGAACGAGACGACGGGGACCATGCCGGGCATGGGCGGGGTTCCCAACGATCTGACTCTCGACGACGCGAGAGCGCTGCAGCGCGGCGTTGCCAGGGTCGAGATGGTCGCACCGGTGTCGATGGGCAACGAGACCGTCGCCAATCAGGAGCGTCGCCGTCAGGTGGTGGTGATGGGCTCCACCCGGGAGTTCCTGAAGATCCGCCAGCTCGAGATTGCCACCGGGCGTTCGCTGCCGGCGGGCGACCTGGAGCGTGCCGACCAGGTGGTCGTCCTCGGCGCCACCGTGGCCGACGAGCTCTTTGGGGGCGAGCCGGCAGTCGGCCGTCCGGTGCGGGTCGGCGACTGGCGGATGCGGGTGATCGGCGTGCTGGCGCGCCGCGGGGAGCAGGTGGGCTTCGACATGGACGATCTCGTGATCGTGCCCGTCGCCACCGGGATGCGGATCTTCAACCGCAATTCGCTGTTCCGGGTGGTGCTCGGCGTGGGCGCCCACAGCGACCTGGACGCCGCCTGCTCCAGTGCGATCGCCATCCTGACCGAGCGCCATGGAGAGGAAGACGTCACCTGCATCACCCAGGAGTCCGTCGTCTCCGCCCTCTCTTCCATTCTCACGGCACTCACGCTCGCGCTGGGAGGCATCGCCGCCGTCTCGCTCTCGGTGGCGGGGATCGGCATCATGAACCTGATGCTGGTCTCCGTCTCGGAGCGAACCAGGGAGGTGGGTCTGCTGAAGGCGATCGGCGCCGGCAATGGCCAGATTCTCGCGGTCTTCCTGACAGAGGCGATCCTGATCGCGTCGATGGGCGGCCTGCTGGGCCTGGCTCTCGGCTGGTCGAGCATCCGGATCCTCGTGCTGATCTATCCGGTGTTTCCGGCGGCGGCACCCGTCTGGGCCGTCGTCGCCGCCCTCGCGACCTCGGTCTGCCTGGGGGCGCTCTTCGGGGTGCTTCCGGCCCGCAGGGCCGCGCGGCTGGAGCCGGTCGCCGCGCTGGCGGGGAAGTAGACCGGTGGCGCCCGACGAGTACCTCCGCCTCGGACTGGGAGCTCTTCGCAGCCACCGGCTGCGCTCCTTTCTGTCCATGCTCGGCATCGCGATCGGGATCACTGCGGTGGTGCTGCTCACCTCGATCGGGGAGGGGACGCGCCGCTACCTGATCTCCGAGTTCACGCAGTTCGGCACCAACGTGTTGCAGGTCAACCCCGGGAAGACCGAGACGATGGGGATCCCCGGAATCCTCGGGGGGACGACGCACAAGCTCACCATCGACGACGCCCAGGCGCTGGAGCGCGTGAGGGGTGTCTCGAAGGTGATTCCGATGGCGGTGGGACAGGCCCGCGTGGAAGGAGGGGGACGAGGGCGCAGCGTCTTCATCTACGGGGTGACGTCGGAGATCCCGGAGGTGTGGAAGTTCGAGGTCGGTCAGGGCTCGTTTCTTCCACCGGGAGATCCCCGACGCGCATCGATGGTGGCAGTGCTCGGGCCAACGCTCAAGCGGGAGCTCTTCGGCGAGAAGAATGCCCTCGGCGAGTTCGTGCGCGTCGCGGGCTTCCGGCTTCGCGTGATCGGGGTGATGGCTCCCAGGGGACGGATGCTGGGGTTCGACATCGACGATTCGGCCTACGTGCCGGTTGCGACCGTGATGCAGATGTTCAACCTCGACGAGTTGATCGAGATCCATGTGCTCTTCTCCCACGAGGGTCTGACGCAGGCCGTGGTGGAGGGCGTCCGGGCAGTCCTGACGGAACGTCACTCGGGGAAGGAGGACTTCACGATCGTCAGCCAGACCGCGATGCTGAAGGTCTTCGAGAACGTCATGCGTGTCATCACCGCCGCGGTGGCCGCGATCGGAGGGATCTCCCTGCTGGTCGGTGCGATTGGAATCCTCACCATGATGTGGATCGCGGTGAACGAGCGCGTCGGTGAGATCGGTCTGATGCGGGCCGTGGGTGCGACGGCGCAACACGTGCAACGCTTGTTCCTGCTCGAAGCGGTGGTGCTCACCGTGGTCGGAGGGGCCGTTGGCGTCGCCGCGGGGCTCGGAATCGCGGCCCTGCTGCGCCTGGCCGTGCCCGGAATGCCCGTGTACACGCCTCTCCGATACGTCGGGGCGGCCCTGCTGGTCAGCGTGATCACCGGGCTCATCTCCGGCGTGTTGCCAGCCCGCCGCGCGGCTTCGCTCGACCCGGTCGAGGCGCTCCATACCGAGTGAGGAGGGCTGGGGCAGGCTTTCCGGCTACCCTTCCTTGGGGCCAGCACTACTGAAGATCCGTGGAGGTGACGATGCCGGCTGGAAGCAAGGTGGCGATCGTCCGGACTGCGCCGAGGACGGTCCTGGCGGACTACCACCGGCTGATGAACCTGGCCGGCTACCAGGACGTCCTGCCCAAGGACGTCGACACCGCGCTCAAGGTGAACACCAGCTGGGACTTCTTCTTCCCCGCCTGCTCGACTGCGCCCTGGCAGCTCGATGGCGTGATCCGCTCCATGAAGGCGGACGGCTACGATCCGAACCTGATCCACGCCTGTCACAACCGCACCGTCGTCGTCGACGCCCATCTCGCCGAGCGTGAGAACAAGCAGCTCCCGGTCGTGGAGGCGCACGGGCTCCGCAACATCCACCTCTACGAGGGAGAGGAATGGATCCACATCCGCGATGCCGTCGGCGACCTCGCCGACCGTTTCCTGTGCCTGAACCAGGTCTACCCAGACGGCTTCCACATTCCGCGGCGCTTCATCGGCGAGAACATCATCCACCTTCCCACCGTGAAGACCCACGTCTTCACGACCACCACCGGTGCGATGAAGAACGCGTTCGGCGGCCTCCTGAACGAGCGACGGCACTGGACGCACCCGGTGATCCACGACACGCTCGTCGACCTGCTGATGATCCAGAAGCAGATCCATCGCGGGGTCTTCGCCGTGATGGACGGGACCTTCGCGGGCGACGGTCCCGGCCCGCGTTGCATGACTCCCCACGTCAAGAACGTGCTGCTGGCGAGTGCTGACCAGGTCGCCATCGACGCCGTGGCGGCGAGGCTGATGGGATTCGATCCGCTCTCGCTCCGCTACATCCGCCTGGCGCACGAGCTCGGTCTCGGCTGCGGAGACGTGCGCGAGATCGAGATCGTGGGCGATGCGGAGGCCGCGGAGGAGCGCTGGAACTTCGTCGGTCCGTACAAGAAGATGACCTTCGCCTCGCGGGGGCAGCACCTGATCTACTGGGGTCCTCTCAAGAAGCCCCTCGAGTGGTCGCTCAAGACCTTCCTCGCGCCCTGGTCCTACCTCGCCAGCGTCGTCTACCACGACATGTTCTGGTACAGCTTCGTGGCGAAGAAGCAGATGGAGACAGCCCTGAATAGCGAGTGGGGGCGCCTCTTCTGCAACTGGGAGCGGCTCGAGGCCGACGAGCGCGGCTACCCCGAGGTGGGGGAGGGGACCGCGTCCTTCCATCGCACCGGACTTCGCTCCTTCCTGCAGTCCTTCCGCATTCTTGCCACCTGTATCCGCGAGGCGCCCGAGTTCGAGGCGCGCCGGCGGCGCGCCTCGAACTCGGGCGCGGGCTAGAACGCGGAGGTGCGGATCCGGTGCTCGCGGCAGACCATCGCCGCGACGTTCAGGCCCGAGTCGGCGGCCTGGTGCGTGCCGCAGCCGTAGCCTCCGGCGTCACAGCCCACGTAGAAGAGCCCACGCAGCGGCGCCCTGGCGGAGGGCTTCTGGCTCCCGCACTGACCGGCGATCTGCGCGAGACCGATGCACTCGCCACCCTGGCCGGCGACGACCGAGTCGCGAGTCAGCCCCGAGACCTGAGCGTTGCCGTAGCGCACCATCGACTCGGTGCACTCGTCGAGGCCAGGCCAGAGTCTGGCCACCGTCTCTTCGAGCCGCTCCCAGATCCGGTCGATGGTCTCGAGTTCGGGGTCGGGAGAACAGAGAGTGCCGACGAGTGCGCACTGCTTTCCCTCGGGCGCCAGGCTGGAATCGTAGAAGGCGGGGACCACGTTGAAGACCAGGAGTTCCTCGGGGAGCCAGCCCGACTTCATGCGCGCGAAGCGGTCGCTGTTCAGGTAGCTCTCGTCGGAGAATGCGATGTACATGCCGTGCTCGAAGTAGGGCCGGCTGAGGAAATAGCGGGTTCCCACGATTCCCCACGAGGGGACCAGCCCGCGGACGTAGTTCAGGTAGCCGGTGTCGAAATGCTCCCCTCCCACCAGCCGCAGCACCGTGGGCTGGATGCCGGCGTTGCTCACCACGATCGGGGCCTCGAAGCTCCCCTGCTCGGTGGCCACGCCGGTCACGGCTCCATCGGATACGGAGATCCGCTCCACCCGCGAGCCGAGCAGGACACGGCCGCCGTACTTCTCGACGGCCTCACAGAACACCTCGGCCATGCGCCCGAACCCGCCGGCGTGATAGCGGCCGGCGCCGCCCGCGGAGAAGTCCTGGATGGTCCGGATCATCTCCGACGCCGCCAGCAGGTCGATCGGCACCACGAAGATGATGTTGGCCTGCATGCCGAGATAGCTCACCAACGACTGGGGCAGGCGGTAGCGGGAGAGAAACTCGCTGAAGGTCACGTCGTCGAGCTCTCGGATCTGCTCCGGCGTGGCCTGCGCGATGTCGCCGAAGAGCCGCATCACCTCCGGCAGGTGTTCGCCCGAGATGCCGAGGAGCTGAAGGGCCCCCGCGGCGCCCTCCGGGTTCGGAGTCGTGGAGCCGACGAAGGAATCGTAGCTGCCCGAGGCGCCCCGGTACAGGAGGACGTTGCTCTGCTCGGGAGTCAGGATCTCCACCTGATCCGCCATTCCGAGTTCGTCGAGGGCTTCGGCGAACCGCGAGTTCAGACTCGGCCCGCCGACGATCGGCCAGAGGTCGTAGCGGAAGCCCTTCTCGCCCACGGTCATGGCCTTTCCGCCCGGAATCGCATTCTTGTCGACGAGCAGCGTGCGCAGCCCGCGCTTCGCCAGCAGCGCGGCACAGGTCGCGCCGCCGAATCCGGCTCCGACCACGATCACGTCGAATCGATCGCTCACTCCAACATCCTCCTTTGGCTGCCAGGAGTCGACAGCACCCGCTGCATCAACGCGAGAGATCCGCGTGGACGATGGTCAACATCTGACGCGGGCCGATGAATCCCCCTCCCCACTGAGGGTTCAGATCGGCCAGCGGATCGCGCGCGATCAGCTCCTCGAGCGTCATGCCGCTCGCGACGGCATCCCGGACCCGGTCGCGCACCGTCACCAGCAGCTGGCGCGTCTTGCGCAGCTCCGCGGCGTCGGAGAGAGGCCCGTGCCCGGGAATGATCACCGAGTCGTTTCCACAGAGGGCGAGGATTCGCTCCTGTGCGTCGATCATTCCCTGGACGCTGCCCCCGCTGTCGATATCGATGAACGGATAGGTGCCGTTGAAGAAGATGTCTCCCGCGTGCAGCACGTCGGCGCCCTGGAAGTGGACGACGGAGTCGCCGTCCGTGTGGGCCGGCGGAACGTGAAAGACGTGGACGCTATCGCCGTTGAGATGGAAGGTGACGGCGTTGGTGAAGGTGATCACCGGGAGCGCAGCCTCCGGCGACGCCGGGACGGTGCGCCCCCGCATCTTCTGGAACTGCTCCACACTCATGCGCTGGCGAACGTTGCCGTGGGCGACGACCACGGCTCCCGCCTGGCCGAGATTTTCGTTGCCTCCCGTGTGGTCGCCGTGCCAGTGGGTGTTGACCACGAAGCGGACCGGCCCGTCCTGGATCTCGCGAATGGCCGCGGTGATCTTCTCGGTGAGAGGCGCGTACTGATCGTCCACCAGGAAGATCCCGTCCTCGCCCACGGAGACGGCCAGGTTGCCCCCGGCCCCGGTCAGCATGTAGATGCCGCCTCGGATCGGCCTGGCGACGATCTCGATCGCAGTGAAGTCGCGGTCCTCCGCACGGAGCGGGCTCGCACCCACCGTCAGGACCCCGGCCAGAAGCGCGAGGAAGCCGGTTCGAAGCGCCTGCATGCCGTGTGCCTTCCTCGAGATGAGAGCGGGTCATCCGGTGCGGCGTTGATTCTACGCGATCCTTAGCAGATCGTGGGCTCCGGCTGTCCGCTCGGCGATCGGGATGTCCACCGGGCAGCTGCCCAGGCAGGGCGCCGAGCAGTCGCTGCACGCGGAGGCGTCGACCTCGAGCCGGGAGTAGAGGCGCATGGCTTCCTTCTCCCAGCCGTAGTTCTCGAAGTACATGCGGTGGCGCAGCACGTCGTGGATCGGCACCCCTTCCGGGCAGCTCGACAGGCACGCACCGCAGTGGGGAGCGCAGTAGCTGCCCAGGATCTGTTCGTCGTACTTCCGCAGGATGGCCAGGTCGCGCTCGGTGAGCTGCTCGCCGGAGGCGTAGAGGTACTCGTCCACGTGCTGGAGCTCGAAGAAGGAGATCACCGCACAGGACACGTCCGGGTTCGAGAGTACCCACTTGAGCGCGGCCTGCGAGTAGGCGTCGGCCTCCTCGCGGAAGCCCGCCAGGCCGTGGTGTCTGGCGCCCTTCAGGGTCTTCATGGCGACTATGCCCATGTCCTGTTCCGCACGAGCCCGCGCGATCACGTCCTTCAGCTGCGGCCAGATGCCGTGGTGGTAGGCGAGCATCATCACGTCGAAGCGTCCGGAGTCGACGGCGGCGTTGGCCACCTCCAGCAGTCTCGGCGTGTGGCTGGAGAAGCCCAGGAAGCGGACCTTCCCTTCCTTCTTGAGGCGCTCGAACGCCTCGTGCATGTTCTCGTCCATCAGCCGTGGCAACTCGTCGCAGGCGTGCACGTGAACCAGGTCCACGTAGTCGGTGCCGAGTCGGGAGAGGCTGGCCTCCAGCGACGCCATGTAGTCCGTGACGGGCGTTCCGGCGGGCAGATGCCCCACCGGAGTACACCACTTGGTGGCGAGAAAGATCTCGTCGCGCCGGCCGGCGTCCTTGATGGCCTTGCCCACCGCGATCTCGCTGCCGGTGGCCGAGTAGTCGGGTGCGGTGTCGATGTAGTTGACGCCCCGCTCGATCGCGAGGCGAGGGATCGCGTCGGCTTCCTGGCGAAGGGGACCGGCGCCCACCACGATGTCGGAGACCATGAACTCGGTGCGCCCGAAGCGCCGGTAGCTCTGGACGCGGCTGCCCTTCCAGGACTGCTTCCAGTCGGGGTGTGTCTTCACCACCCCACGGTCGGAAAGCGCCTCGCCCACGGGCATCCAGGGGCTGAATCGCCCCGCGGCTGCAGCGGCTCCCACCACCAGGGACCCCAGCGCTGCGCCGGCTCCGGAGGCGGCTCCGGTGAGGAAGCTTCGGCGGGCGGGGTCGGTCTCCGCGACCTTGGAGCGCACCGACCCGCGCACCAGGAAGAAGACGATCACGGCCAGAAGCAGCAGTGTGCCCGCGGCCAGAGCCAGCCCCGCCTTGGTGGCGCCGATGTCGGGGAGCACGGCCTGACCGATGGCCTGGAACAGCGACCCCGCGGGGAAGCCGCTCGGGTCGATGCCGACGAAGCCCCGGTAGAGGAAGTCTCCGCTCACGAACCATCCCACGGCCAGCGCGACGATCAGCGAGCAGATCACGACTGCGTAGGGCCGAAGTCCCATGAAACACCTCCCTTGCCAGGAATATAGGGGTAGTTCTCGCCGCCGCCCGACGCTCGGTCTTCCCTCCGGCGGCCTTCGCAGGGGCTGGCAGGGGGACGGCTAGAGCGCGAACGGGAGAACGAAGGTGTCCGGGTTGTCCGGGTCGAACACCTCGTTGGCCACGATCAGGAACTTGACCTCCTCGGGGCCGATGTTCCGGACGACGTGGTAGTAGGGAGGCGGGATGTGCACGAAGCGCGGGTGCTCGGCCTCCAGCAGCTGGGTCAAGACGTAGTCTCCGTCCCGGCTGAAGAAATCCAGCGCCATCCGGCCCTGCGTGACACAGAACCACTCCTCCTTGTGGAGGTGGTAGTGGCCGCCCCGTTCGTCGAAGGGGGCGATGCTGCAGATGCTCAGCTGACCGAAGCTCGTCTCGTCGTCGTGGAGGAGCTCCTGGAACGATCCGGACGCGCGCGAGTGGATCGGGTAGGAGCGGACCCCTTTCTGTCCGCTCAGGCGCGCTTTCCTGTACGACTCGAACTGCGCCTCGAGAGCGGGGTGCTCGGCGCGTTTGCGGGGGTCGGCAATGGTCTCGCCCAGCTCCCGAACCGAGAATGCCGTGCCCGGGATCTCCTCCCGCCGGAGCGGTTCCGTCTGCTCGACCGAGGCGGCGAGGAACTCGACCACTTCCCCGACCGGCACGAACTCGACCACCTGGCTGCCGTCGCCGTGGATCGGAAACTCCTCCGACCTCCCCGCCGCCGCGTACCAGCAGAAGGTGGCCACCACCGAGTTGTAGAACGGCCGGCTCCCCGGTCCGTAGGTGTTCGCGATCCGGAACAGGCTCACCTTGCAGCCGTTCGAGCCCGCGATGCCAGTGAGTGCCTCCTCGGCGGCCAGCTTGCCCTTCGCGTATGCGGAATCGGGCCTTCGGACCACGAGGTTGCTCGAGCTGTAGACGATGTGCCGGCCGCCCAGCGCCGCGGCCGACTCCGCCAGCAGCCGGGTTCCCTCGCCGTTCACCCGCAGGAGCTCCTCGTCTGGTCCGATGTTCCTTCCCGCGAGATGGAAGATGACCTCGCAGTCCTCGACGAAGCGACGCACCTGGTCGGGGTTCAGAATGTCGCCCTCGAAGGCGACGACCTCGGAGCCGCTCCGGCGGTGAAACTCGCCCAGGTGGCGGCCGACGAAGCCGGCGCTCCCGGTGATGCCGATTCTCCTGCTGGTCACAGGATGCCCGCCTCCTTGATCAGCTGAAGCGTCTCCGCGGGGTCGAGGAGCTGCGTGTCGGCCGAGGTGAAGTCGTCTCCCGGGGTCGGGATCTCCTCGGCGAACTTGTCGTAGACCACGGGGTCGGGGACCATCTGGCATTCGAAGTAGGAGCGGATGGTGGTGACGTTCCCCTTCCCGAACGCATCTGACTCCTCGATGTGTCGGGAGAGCTCATCCGCCGTGATCAGCGTTTCATGGATCTTCTCGCCCGGGCGCACGCCGATGATCGTCCTCTCGACCGAACGGTCGAAGTGCATCTCGAGCGCTTCGATCAGCACGTCCACCGTGCAGCCGGGTGTCCTCCTGATGTACATCCTGCCCTGTCTGCCCTGATCGATCGCGTGGAGCACCAGGTCGGTGGCCTGCTCCAGCTTCAGCAGGAATCGGGTCATGGAGCCGTCGGTTACCGTGACGGTGTCTCCTGCTTCGAGCTGCTTGAGGAACAGGGGAATCACGGAGCCCCGCGAGCCCATCACGTTGCCGTAGCGCACGATGCAGAAGACGGTGCCGTCGTCCAAGGCCAGGTTCTTGCCCGCTGCGGCCATCACGATCTTCTCCGCCAACGCCTTCGACATGCCGTAGGCGTTGATGGGATAGACCGCCTTGTCCGTGCTGAGGTTGACGAACTTCTGGACCCCCTGCGCCAGCGCGGCCTCGAGCATGTTCTCCGTGCCGAGAACGTTGGTCTTGAGCATCTGCGAAGGGAAGAACTCGCCAGTCGGCACCTGCTTGAGCGCCGCCGCGTGGATCACGATCGAGACGTCCCGCAGCGCCTTGGTGCAGCTCTCCCGGTCGCGAATGTCGCCGATGAAGTACTCGACGCGGGGGTCGGGAAACTCCTGACGCTGGTGGAATTGCTTCTCCTCGTCACGGCTGAAGATGATGACCTTTCCGGGCGCCTCGGCCTCGGGAAGCCCCAGGACCCGTCTCAGCATGGTCTTTCCGAAGGAGCCGGTTCCGCCGGTGATCAGGAGCGTCTGTTCGGGGTGCATCTTTGGTTCCTTGATTGGTGGCCGTGTGATTCAGCGCTCGGAGGCCTGGTGGGCAGTTCCAGCTAGACGTCGAACAGGTCGATGTCGGTGTCCCGCCCCCACACCTTCTGCTTGATGATTCGCGCCTGGCCGCAGATGTGCCGCACCACGCGGCTCGAGACGTCGGTATGGCGATAGTCCCAGGGGATCCTCGACTGCGCTGCAGCGTCGCGTTCCGCGACAGCCATCTCGATTCCGAGCAGGACGATCTCGGGGTCCATGCCGGTCTGCACGCAGGCTCCGGTGTCGATGGCTTCGGGCCGCTCGGTGCTGTCGCGGATCACCACGGCGGGGAACCCGAGCAGTGAGGATTCCTCGAAGATGGTGCCGCTGTCCGAGAGCACGCAGAACGCCTGCTTCTGGAGCTTGACATAGTCGAGGAAGCCGAAGGGTTCGCAGAAGCGCACGTCTCCAGCCACCTCTTGGCCCCGCTTCTGGAGGCGTTTGGCTGTGCGCGGGTGCGTGGAGACGATGACGGGCATCGAATGATGCTGGCTGACGTGCTCGATGATCGAAACCAGGGCGTCGAGGCGTGAGGGGCTCTCGACGTTCTCCTCCCGGTGACAGCTGACGACGACGAAACCTCGCGGCTCGAGCTTCAGCTCCCCCAGGATGCCCGAGGCGTCGATCCGATCGGCATGATCTGCGAGCACCTCGGCCATCGGCGAACCGGTCACGAAGACCCTCCCCGGCGGCGCACCTTCCGCGAGCAGATAGCGGCGGGCGTGATCGGTGTAGCAGAGGTTGATGTCGGCGATGTGGTCGACGATGCGGCGGTTGATCTCCTCGGGCACGTTCTCGTCGAAGCAGCGGTTGCCCGCTTCCATGTGGAAGACGGGGACCTTGTAGCGCTTGGCGATGATGGCGGAGAGCGCGCTGTTGGTGTCGCCGAGGATGAGGACGGCATCCGGCTTCTCGGCGCGGATCACCTCCTCGGCGCCTGCCAGGATCTTGCCGATCTGCGCGCCGATCGTTTCGCTCTTCACCCCGAGGAAATGATCCGGCATGCGGAGCTGGAAATCGTCGAAGAAGACCTGGTTGAGGGTGTAGTCGTAGTTCTGGCCCGTGTGGACCATGACGTGGTCCGAGTACTCATCGAGCTTCTTCAGGGTCGCGGAGAGGCGGATGATCTCGGGGCGGGTGCCGAAGATGGTCATGACCTTCACGGGTTTCGACATCGGGCCAGCCTTCTCAGGTGTGAAGTGCATCCAGGCCGGGAGTATACTGGTCTCGACCGCAGCAAGCCCAGATCGGCAACTCAGGAGGGAAGCATCATGAAGCTCAGGGACTACGGCAGTCGCATCGCCCACATCGATCTCAGCGGAGGCCGGGTCGAGGTGCGCCCGATTCCGGAGGGCTGGGCGGAGAAGTACATCGGCGCCCGGGGTGTGGGGGTGCGCTACCTGCTGGAGAACGGACCGCAGGTCGATCCCCTCTCTCCGGAGAACATCCTCTGTTTCATGACCGGCCCGCTGACCGGCACGGAGGCCAACATGAGTGGCCGCTGGGCGGCGGTCACCAAGTCGCCTCTCACCGGCACCGTGACCGACAGCCACCAGGGTGGATGGACCGCTGCGCGGCTGCGCTGGGCGGGTCTGGACGGTCTCGTCTTCGCGGGCCGGTCCGAGCGACCGGTCTACGCCTTCGTCTCGTCGGACGGCGTGGAGCTGCGCGACGCATCGGAGGTCTGGGGGAAGGACGTTCACGAGACCGTCGCCTTCTTCCAGCAGCGCTACGGCGAGAAGGACCTCTCGGTCTGCGCCATCGGCCGGGCTGGAGAGCGGCTGTCGCGCTTCGCGGCCTGGCTCAACGAACACGACCGGGCCTTCGGACGCGGCGGGATCGGGGCCGTGGGCGGGAGCAAGCAGCTCAAGGCCATCGTGATCCAGGCCAGGACGAAGAAGAGCCAGGTCGACGACGCGGCCGCCTGGAAGACCGCGCGCCGTCAGGCCCTCGATGCCATCCGCGACGAGAAGCACATCACCAGTCCCCGCAAGGGGGGCCTCTCGATCTACGGCACCAACTCGCTCATGAACGTCGCCAACGCCATCGGTGCCCTTCCCACGCGCAACAGCCAGCTGACCTCCTTCGGAGACAAGGCCGAACGCATCTCGGGCGAATATGTGCAGCAGAACCTCCTGGTGAACGACCCCACCTGCCACGCTTGTCCGGTGGCCTGCAAGAAGGAGGTGGAAGTCAAGGATGGGCCCTACGCCGGACTCAGGATGGAGAGCATCGAGTACGAGTCGGCCTGGGCGCTCGGCGCCAACTGTGACAACGACGACGTGCGCTCCATCGCCAAGCTGATCGACCAGTGCAACGACTACGGCCTCGACCCCATCGAGCTGGGAAACGTCTTCTCGGTCTACATGGAGTGCACCGAGAAGGGCTTCGTCGATGGAGAGGGGCTGGCCTGGGGCGATCATGCCGCCATGGTGGCATTGACCGAGAAGCTTGCAGTGCGCGAGGGGATCGGCGACGTGTTCGCCGAAGGTGCGACCCGTACAGCCGCTCACTTCGGCCACCCCGAGCTCGCCATGGCGGTGAAGGGACAGGCGATTCCCGCCTACGATCCACGGGGTCTCAAGGGGATGGGGCTGGGCTATGCCACCAGCAATCGCGGCGCCTGCCACCTGCGCGCCTACACGGCCGCTGCGGAGCTGGGCGTGATCGGCGGGAACCCGGATCCCCTTTCCTGGAAGGGAAAGGGCGAGCTGGTCAAGACGTTCCAGGACCTCGCGGCCTTCTCGGACAGCCTCAACCTCTGCAAGTTCAGCTCCTTCGCCCAGACGGCCGAGGACTACGCCGCGCAGTACTCGGCCGGGATGGGGATCGAGTACTCCGCCGATGACGTCATGGCAGCCGGTGAACGCATCTACACTCTGGAGCGTCGCTACAACAACCTGGCGGGGATCGGGGAGGGAGCCGACACGCTGCCCGAGCGCTTCGTGACGGAGCCTTCGACCATGGGAGGCTCGAGCGGACACGTCTCCGAGTTCGAACAGATGCTCGAGGAGTACTACCGGGCGAGAGGCTGGGAAAACGGCGTCGTGCCGGAGTCGAAGCTCGAGGAGCTGGGGATCGTCTAGCTCAGCCGCCGGCGACGGCCGGGAAGATGTCGACGGACTGGTCCGCGTGGAGCTTCGTCTCCAGGCCATCCGGCAGGTAGAGCGCGCCACGGCCATCGACGAACACTTGAACGCTGCGGGAGAGCCGTCCTTCCGGGTCCAGGAGCTTCTCCCCGAGGGGTGGGCAGCGCTCGATCAGGCGATCCAGCAGGTCCTGGATGCTGGCGCCCTCCGGCAGGTCGATCTCGAGGGTCTTCGAACCGACGATGGCGCGAATCGTGGCGTAGAAGGAGATTTCCACGGTTACGCCCTCCCCCACAGATTGTACTTGAGGATGCAGTAGAGGGCGCGGACGCCGTCCTTCCAGCCGATCTTCTTGCCTTCCTCGTAGGTGCGGCCGTAGTAGGAGATCGGCACCTCGTAGATCCGCCAGCGCCCCCTCGCCACCTTGGCGGTGATTTCGGGCTCGAAGCCGAAGCGCTCTTCTTCGAGCTGGATCGACTCCAGGACCTCCCGGCGGAACGCCTTGTAGCACACCTCGATGTCGGTGAGGTTCAGGTTGGTGAGCGCATTGCTGAGAGCGGTCAGCATCCGGTTGGCGAGGTAGTGCCAGTAGTACAGCACGCGGTGTGGCCCCCGGGCGAGGAAGCGGCTGCCGAACGCCACGTCCGCGATGTCGTCGCGGATCAGGTTGATCAGCGCGGGAATCTCCCGGGGATCGTACTCGAGGTCGGCGTCCTGGACGATCAGGATGTCGCCGCTGGCCCTGGCGAAGCCGGTGCGGATAGCCGCTCCCTTTCCCGCATTCCTCTGGTGCCGCAGGTTGATGACCTCGGCGTCCGGCGATGCGAGCGATTCCGCCAGCTCCGCGCTGCCGTCATCGGATCCGTCGTCCACGATCACGATTTCCAGCTCGCATTCGTAGTCGACCGCGACGACGCGCTGGAAGACCGTCTCCAGCGTCTCCCTCTCGTTGTAGACCGGAATGACGATCGAGAGCTTCATCATCCTCGCCTCTCGTCTTCCGCCCGCTCCGACTTCAGCCGCGTCATCTTCAGGCTAGCGCCACCAAGACGCTCATATAGCAGTTCGCGGACCCGAAGCGCAGGGCAGCCACCTCATTCGTCGGCTGGCTCCGCCGCTCGAGGCGATCGCAGCTCCGTGGCCCCGGCCTCCGAGCGGCGTTGCCAGATGACGAAGGACGCCCAGGGAGGCGTGGTATCCCAGAGCGGCATCTGTGCCCACGTTCTTCGAACCGACTCGCCCTGCGCGAAGCCGACCCTTCCGTCCGGCCTGAACGGAGTCGCCGCCACCAGCTGGTAGGAGCTCTCCACGAGCTCCCGGATTCCGCTGCGCAGAATCCGGGGCGTGTCTGCTTGCTCGAGCAGAGAGCTCGGGAGGAAGACGCCGACGATGAACCTGGGGCGCGAGCTGCGAACCTCCTCCAGGGCCTGCCGCTGCCGTTCGCGGACCCCCTCCACGGCGAACATCAACGGGTAGACGTACATGTAGCGGCTCGCACTTCGGCGCTCCGCGTAGAACAGTACCTGCGGCTCCGAGCCGAAGATGAAGATCCGATCCGAAGGCCGGGAGTTCTTTTTGAGATAGCTTCCGACCCACAGCGATTCCGCAAAGGGGTTGTTCCCGTAGATTCGAAACGCCTTCCGCCCGGCGTCGCCGGGGGTGTAGTACCAGGTGGAGCTCGAGACCGCCGCCACCACGATGCCCGCTGCCAGAGCGACGCGCAGCCAGTCAGGGCGTCCGAGGCGACCGATCCGGCGAAGGCCTGCGTCGATCCCCGCGGCGGCGAGCAGGGCCAGCGGGGGAGCGGCGAACATGAAGTAGTGCCTTCGGAAGTATCCGCCTGCTGCGATCGCGAGCAGGGCGGATATCAGCCAGATCGTACACCACAGCATTCCGCGGCCTCGTGACGAGGTGGCCGTTCCCGAGCCGCGCCACCAGAGCAGGGGCGCCAGCGCGGCGAGCAGGTAGACGGGCCACAGTGACGGCAACGTCACTCGAATCTGGGGCCATAGGACCATCTGGTAGCTCGCAGCCGAGGCGTAGCTCGCGTAGAGCAGGTTGAACCGGACCAGCGCATCCCAGAGGTCGTCGAAGGCCCCAACCAGCGAGAAGTAGGCGACGATGGCGAGGACCACTGCGACCGCCCCGACGAAGTATGCCAAGAGATGCGCGGGAAGCCGTCTCGCCTTCCAGGCGATCAACAGGAGCGGAACGATCGCCATCGGCGCGGCCACGTGCTTGAATGCGACCGCGGCGGCGCCGCTGGCACCCGCGATCGCGCTCCAGCGCCGGCCATGGCTCTGGCAGGCTCGCAGGGCGGATGCCATCGAGGCGCTGAGCGGAAGCAGAGCGAAGATCTCCGTGTTGGCTGAATTGCCGACCAGGGCGTAGTCGACCGTGAGCAGCACCAGGAGGAGCCCCGCCGCGACCCCAACCGGTCCGGAGAACCAGGCGCGACCCAGGTACATCACCAGAGCCAGGGTCCCGAGTGTCCACAGCTGGGCGCCCCAGTGGATCGCCGCGGGACTCGATCCGAGCGTGCGAAGAATCAGCGCGTACACCGCGAACACGGCCGGCGGGTGCTGATTGAAGCTGTCGCGGTAGGGAACCTCCCCGGCGAGCCAGCGCTGCGCGATGTACGCGTACTCCCCCTCGTCCCGCTCGAGCGGAATGTCGGCCACCAGCCAGCGGAGCAGGAGTGCCACGCCGAACACCAGACCCAGCCCGACAAGGGGATGTCGCCAGATGTTTCTCGATCCGGCCATTCGCCTGGTCCGGCGCCGCCGGACTGGGCGCTCCGGGGATCCGTTGGCTTCCTCGACCCTCACGGAAACACCCGCAGCAGGTCCTCGGCGTTCCCGCGCGCCAGGCTCCGGATCAGGTCGAACTCGAGCCGGGGGCGATCGTCGGTCAGAATCGGTGCTGCCGAGTACCGCTCTCGGGAGACGGGAATCTCCGTGAACAGGGACCTGATGTCGACCCGCTCCCAATGGTACTCGAACACGTCTCGCCGCACGGCCGGGCTCTGGAGCGCCTCGGATAAGTCTGCCGGATCGATCTCGATGGGCTGCATGGAGCCGAGCAGGTGGACCCCGACTCCCCCGGCACCCCGCAGGAGCTTCGCGTGCGGGAACACGTCGAGAAAGGTGGCTACCAGCATCCGGAACGTCTCCATGTCGCGCACGCCGTTCGAGGGATGCACCGAGGGAATCCAGTGCGCTGCAATCCCACCCGGATTCAGCCGATCTCGCATCAATTCGAGAAACCCGCGCGAGTAGAGATGGGTGACGCCAGCGGCATCGATCGGAGGTGGCGGATCGACGGTGATCACGTCGTATCTCTTCTGCGTGAGCAGCAGGAAGTTGCGTCCATCGGAGACGATGACGCGTCCGCGCGGATTCTCGCGCACGGCGGCCGCGTCCGCGTAGAACACCTCGAAAGCGTCGACCACCCCGGGGACCAGCTCGACCACGTCGACGCGGCCGCCGTGGGTCAGGGCGGATCGGAAGGTGGTTCCCATGCCCATGCAGATCACCAGCGTATCGTTTGCCCGTCCATGAACGATGATCGGGATGTGCGCCATCGCCTTGGTCGCGAAGACCTTCGCGGTCATCCCCCTGCCGTTGACCAGGAGGAGCGCCGAAGGGCCAGGGCGGCGTGGATCGATGAGCACCGAGGTGATTCCCTGCAAGCCGGGTTCGTGGTGCACGACCTTCAGGTCGCCTCGGCGCTCCTGGAGGATCTCGATGAAGAGATCCGGAGCTCCGAGCGCCAGGGCCGAACACACCGCGGTCCCGAGTGCCAACACCGCGGTCCACGGCGCGGCCCGGACGTGTCGCGTCCAGCCGATCGCCCAGATGGAGTAGAGGGACAGCACCACGAACATCGACGCGAGAACGTAGACCGCGTGGAAATGCAGGAAGCAGCCGGCCAGGACGAAGCCGCCGAGAAAGGAGCCCGCGATGGCCCCCACCGTGTTCCAGGCGTAGGCGCGCGCGACGGGCTCGCCCTTGTCGCCCTCTTCGCCTCCGATGGCTCTTGTCACCAGCGGGAAGAGGGCACCGCTCAGAAAGGCTGGAGGGAGCATGAGCAGAAGCACGAGGATCGCGAAGCAGGCCGTCGCGAGCACGGCGCCCAGCTGCGATCTCGCTGTGTCTCCCAGCAGAAGGTCGTGCAGCCGGTACATCCACGGGATCGTTTCGATCGCCAGAACGTGCCACGCCCCTGCGGCCGCGATCACGACGGGAATCAGGAAGGCCGGATCGGAGAGGCGCCGCACCAGGCCGGCGAAGCTCCAGCTTCCAACTGCAATTCCGGTCAGATAGACGATTAGGATGGCGCTGAAGGCGTAGGTCGAATTCCCGAGCAGCAGGGTGAGCGCGCGCGTCCAGACGACCTCACCGGCCAGCGCCAGCCCCCCGCTCGCCGCGAACAAGACCAGCAGCGGAACGCCGCTCCGCCGGAGGCCCGATGGCCGGGTGTACGCCTGTGCCTCGCCCGGGGCTCCGTACCGACGGGCCAGGTAGAAGGCGATCCCCATCACGAGGAAGTTGAAGAGGGCGGCGAGCGCCGCGCTCCACCGGACGCCCACGAGCTCGATCAGCACGAATCCAGCCGCGAAGGCGCCGAGCGCGGCCCCGAACGTGTTGGCGCCGTACAGGCGTCCCGCGTTCCAGTCTTCGCGGCTCATGCGCATCCGGTGCGCGTACTCCGTGGTCAGGGGCAGTGTCGCTCCCATCATCGTCGTCGGGACCAGCATGAGGACGAATGCGACAACTCCTCGAACGACGGCCAGAGTGGCGAGGCTCGTCTCGTCCGCGAAGAGCGAAGGGTAGAGGGCATTCAGCCCGCGGAGGAGTGGCGAGAGGAGGAGTGCGTACGACCCGATGCACCCCTCGAAGACCGCGTACAGGTACATCGGGTTCCTGCGCTGGACGAGGAACCGGCCGGCCAGAGCGGAGCCGAGAGCGAGGCCTGCCATGAAGGCGCCGAGCACGATCGAGATGGATATCGTGGTGTTGCCGAAGACGAGCCCGAACTGGCGGGTCCAGATGACCTCGTAGATGAGTCCCGAGGCGCCGGAGAGCGTGAAGAGCGCCAGGATCGGTCTTCGTGACGGAGTGAGGGGTCGGTCGGTCAAGGTGCTGGAGATGCCTCCGAGTCGCCCCGGCCTCGGGAACGGGAAGGTTCCGCCGCCTCGATCGAAGCAGCCAACAGGCTGGCGATTTCGGCAGCCAACAGGTCATTTCCCCGCTGGTTGAAATGACAGCAGGCGTCGACGTAGATTCTCTCCCTCTCGGTCTCGAAGACCCGTGTGAGGTCACGGAAGGGGACCCCGAGCCGCGCCAGCTTCTCACCTTCGGAGATCAGGAGAGGATAGCCCTGCTCCGCCGCGCGTCGGTGGGCGGACTGCGGTGGCCACGCGAGGCGCCGCTCCCTGGCGTCGAGCGGCTTGGAGCCCGCGACGTACCGGTTGGGTTGCAGGACGTGCAGGTAGACGATCCCGTTGGACTGGCAGGTCTTCCACATCTGGATCGACGATCGCGCCCAGAGCTCGGCTGCTTCGACCAGGATCTGCTGGAGGGGTCGATTGGCCGAGGGGTGATCGCCCGCCCGTGAGTGACGCAGGAGGACTCTCAGCCTTTCCTCGAGCGCAAACAGCTCGGACCGGAGTCTCCCGTGCAGACCGTGCCAGATGATCAAGCAGAGGCCGCTGCGGCGAAGTGGCTCGCGAGAGAAGAAGGTGCGCGCTCGCTCGATCCGCCAGCGCTCTTCCCAGGTCCGGGCCAGGAGGATCACGCTCTGGTCGTCGCTGACCTCGGCCGTGTAGAGCTGCCAGCTCCGGGGAGCCGAGACGGGGAGTCCCGCTGGGACGTTCTCGGCCGGTGGCAGGGCGATGTCGTTGAAGCCGTCGAGGTTGACCACCGCGTCGAACGATGCGCCGAGTGAGAGGAAGTACTGTAGCGCCAGCAGCTGTTGCGGTTGCTTCATCCCGCCCAGCGCGAGGCTGAAGATACGGATCCGCTCATCGGCCAGCAGCGGTGACTTGGCAAGCCCCCTCCGGAACGCCTCGGATGACCGCAGATACAGATCCGTCGCCACGGAGCCGCCGGTGATGACGACATCGATGGTTCCCGAGGCGTCCTGTGCGAGCGGCGAGGGGCCGAAGAACCCGTGTTCATTGACCGGCTCCGCCACCGCGCGGGAGCTGAAGACGTGGCGGTCGATGTCCGGATTCCGGACGAAGCCGAGGAAGGGATGGAGCACGTGCTGCCGCAGGAACTCCGGGTGGGGCGAGTCGCGGCGGGGCCTCGGGACCGGTACGGATCCCAACGGAGCGTCCAAGGTCGCCTGAATCTCCGAACGCGAGGGAAGCGTAGTGATCGAGCAGCACAGGAGAACTGAGGCGGCCAGCTCCGCCAGCGCGATCGTAAGCAGCAGGAGGATCACCGAGGTCGCCGTACCGCGCAGCGCGGCGTGGAACCGCATCGGGCAATGGTCTCCAGATTGACCGCCAAGTGTACTGGGAGCGCGCCGTCTTGCACACGAAAAGCTGGTGCTGCGAGTTGCTCGGGTGCAGAGCCGCGCTGGCTGGCGGATCGGAAGCGAGAGGGCGCAAGTCGGCTTGTAAGCGCGTTGAATGGCAGGTAAGGTGCGTTTTGCCCCACCCGAGGATGAAGCCATGACGCAAACGAACCGTCCGCCGCTGGCGGGTGTCAGGGTGATCGAGAGTTCGCTGCTGGGCCCTGGTGCAATCGGCGCCCACCTCGCCGATCTCGGCGCCGAGGTCATCAAGGTGGAGTCGCCGTCCGGCGACTACATCCGCCAGATGACCTGGCCGATCATCGAAGGCACCTCGCTCCTCCATCTCCACGTCAACCGAGGCAAGAGGAGCGTTGCTCTCGATCTGCGCCAGCCGGAGGGCGTGCAGATCTATCGCGACCTCGCCAGGGACGCGGACGTGGTGATCGAGGCGATGCGCCCGGGCTCGTTGGCCAAGCGGGGTCTGGGCTACGAAGAGCTGCGGGCCGCAAACCCGACGATCGTGTTCTGCAACATCTCCGGGTACGGAATGACCGGCCCCTACAAGGACCTTCCCTCGCACGGCATCGCGTTCGACACCTGGGGAGGCATCATCAATCCCGCCTACGACGAGGAGGGCTTCTGCTACATCCCGGAACACGCGTCGATCGGGATGCACGCGGGCCCGCTCCTCGGCGCCCTGGGAATCCTCGCGGCCGTGATCCGCGCCCGCGAGAGCGGCCAGGGCTGCATGCTGGAGATCGGCCAGTCCGACGCTGCGGCCTACATGGACTGGTACCGCAGCGAGAGCTGGAAGGCCTATGAGCGCCCCGAGTCCGAGGTCACGGGCAACAAGGCCGACAACTACGTGCGCCGCGCGCCCGGAACCGCCGGCATGAAGGAGGGGGTGCGCTACCAGATCTACGACTCGGCGGACGGCCACGTGCTCTTCATGTGCTCCGAGCAGGCCTTCTGGAAGAACTTCTGCGAGAGCGTGAATCGGATGGAGCTGTTCGAGAAATGGCCCGGATCCAAGTTCGCCGATCACGCCCGGGGCAACCGCGAGCTACAGATCGAACTGCGAGAGATCTTCAAGACGAAGACCTCGGCGGAGTGGATCGAGGAAGGCAACGCTCACAACTACCCGATTGCCCCGGTGAATTCCCCCAAGACCATCGCCGAGGATCCACAGTTCAAGGATCGCTTCCCCTGGTATCCGGCCTCCAGGCACGGTGCCGACATGCTGCCCTTCCCGGTCAGGTACCTGGACGAGGAGCTTCCGGCTCCCGGGAAGGCCCCCACTGTCGGCGAACACAATGAAGAGGTGCTCCGCGAGGTGCTGGGCTATGACGCCTCCACGATCGAGGCCCTGCGCAAGGCCGGCGCATTCGGCTGAGGTCGCCCCGCGTCCCCGCGTCCATCCCTGCCCCGCGATCGGCGAAGGAGGCGAGACATGACGATGCAGCAAACCCCCCTGCTTCTCTGGCGTCTCCTGGATCGCGGCGCCTGGATCGCACCCGACGAGGAAATCGTCACGCTGACCTCCGAGGGCGTCCATCGCCAGAGCTACCGGGAGACCCACGCCCGCGCCTGCCGTCTGGCCAACGCCCTCGCCAGCCACGGCATCGCGCCGGGGGCCCGGGTGGCCTCCTTCATGTGGAACAACCACCGCCACCTGGAGATGTACCAGGCGGTCCCCTCGATGGGGGCGGTCCTCCACACGCTCAACATCCGGCTTTCGCCCCGCGATCTCGAGTACATCATCAACCACGCGGAGGACCGCGTGATCGTGGTCGACGAGGATCTGCTCCCGCTCCTGGAGCGCTTCGCCGATCGCGTCCCGAGCGTCGAGCTCTTCGTGGTGTGCTCGGCGAGAGGGGGCGAGCAGGGGAAGGGAGGCTGGCAGAGCTCGCTCCGCGACTGCGTCGACTACGAGCGCTTCATCGAAGGTCACCCCCCGGACTACGAATGGCCGGAGCTGGACGAGAACGCGCCCCTCGGCCTCTGCTACACCAGCGGCACCACCGGGAACCCCAAGGGTGTGATGTACACCCACCGCTCCACCTACCTCCACACCATCACCGAGGCGATGACCGACGCGATCGGTCTCTCGGGGAGGGACAGCGCCTGTGGCATCGTCCCCATGTTCCACGCGATGGGATGGGGCCTGCCCTTCACCGCGATGATGCTCGGGGCGAAGCAGGTCATGCCCCACCGCTTTCTCGATGCCGCGAGCCTCCTCGACCTGTTCGAATCCGAAGAGGTGACGATCTCGGCCGGGGTTCCCACCATCTGGCAGAGCGTGCGAGCCGCCATCGAGGCCGAGCCGGATCGCTGGGATCTCTCGAAGCTGCGGCACCTCACCTGTGGTGGGTCGGCGCCTCCGCTCTCGCTGATCCGTTGGTACTGGGAGACCCTCGGCATCGAGATGATCCAGGCGTGGGGGATGACCGAGACCAACCCCCTGGGCACGCTCACCCGGATGGTGGCCAAGCGCTCCCACCGCCATCTCACGGAGGAGCAGCAGTTCCAGAACGTCGCCAAGGCGGGGCTTCTGATGCCCGGCCTCGAGATGAAGATCGTCGACGAATCCCTCGAACCGGTTCCGCACGACGGCGAGTCGTTGGGGGAGCTACTGGTCCGCGGACCGTGGGTGTGCTCCGAGTACTTCAAGGATCCGCAGCCAGACAAGTTCCACGAGGGCTGGCTGATGACCGGGGACGTGGCGAAGATCGACCCGGAGCAGTACCTGATCATCGCCGACCGCTCCAAGGACCTGGTGAAGTCCGGGGGTGAATGGATCTCCTCGGTGGATCTCGAGAACCACATCGTGGCGCTGGACGGAGTCGCGATGGCGTCGGTCGTCGCGCAGCCGCACCCGAGATGGGACGAGCGCCCCGTGGCCCTGGTGGTGCTCTCCGAGGGCAGGGAAGCGACGGCGGAGGAAGTCATCGCCCACTGCGCCGAGGCCTTCGCGAAGTGGCAGCTTCCCGACGACGTTCTGTTTCGCGAAGCCCTCCCCCTCACCTCCACCGGCAAGATCGACAAGAAGGCGCTGCGAGCCGAGCTCGAAGCAGAGGCCTACACCTTGCCGGATCTGCGCAGCTGACCCGGGCCGGGCAAACCCACGGCTCTCCCGCAGGAGAATCTACAATGGCACGCACCGTAGGCCGAAGGTTCAGTCCCGTTTCCTCCACGAAGGTTGGAGTCGAAGATCGATTCTGGGCGCCGCGCATCGAGGCGAACCGGGCCACGACCATTCCCATTGCCTACCGCCACTCCGTGGAGACCGGTCGCATCGACGCGTGGAAGCTCGACTGGAAGGAAGGGATGGAGCCGGTGCCGCATCCCTACTGGGATTCGGACGTGGCCAAGTGGATCGAGGCGGCCGCCTGCTCTCTCGCCGCGCATCCGGACCCCGGGCTCGAGAGAGATGTCGATGCGCTCGTGGACACGATCGCGGCCGCCCAGCAGCCGGACGGATACCTGAACATCTTTTTCACCGTCGTCGCACCCGAGAAGCGCTGGACGAACCTCGGCATGTGGCACGAGTTCTACTGCGCGGGGCACCTGATCGAAGCCGCGGTGGCGTATCAGGAGGCCACCGGAAAGCGAAAGCTCCTCGACGTGGTCTGCCGATTCGCCGACCACATCGACTCGGTCTTCGGCCCGGGCAAGCGCGATGGCTGCCCCGGCCACGAGGAGATCGAGCTCGCGCTGGTCAAGCTCTTCCGCGCGACCGGGCAGCGGCGCTATCTGGAGCTGGCCGGCTTCTTTCTCGACCGGCGCGGAGGCCAACCCTCGTTCTTCCAGCGGGAGATGGAGGGGCTCGACGCCGAGGACAGCCGCTTGAACCGCCACTTCTTCGGCGAGGGCGAGAGCTTTCGCAGCGAGTACTGTCAGGACCACCTGCCGGTTCGCGAGCAGAGTGAAGCCGTCGGGCACGCCGTCCGCGCCACCTACCTCTACTGCGCCATGGTGGACGTGGCCGCCGAGACCGGTGACGCCGCGCTTCTGCGGGCGAGTGAGAGGCTGTGGCGGAGCGTCTGCGAGAGGCGCATGTACGTGACCGGCGGGATCGGGCCCTCCCGGCACAACGAGGGCTTCACCGCCGACTACGATCTTCCCAACGCGTCCGCCTACGCCGAGACATGCGCCGCGATTGGGCTGGTGTTCTGGAACCACCGCCTGCTCCAGCTGGGTTGCGACGGCCGCTACGGCGACGCGATGGAGCGCGCACTCTACAACGGCGTCGTGAGCGGGGTCTCCCTGGACGCGAAGCGCTTCTTCTACGAGAACCCGCTGGAGAGCGCCGGAGACGCCCATCGCCAGCCCTGGTTCGACTGCTCCTGCTGCCCTCCCAACATCGCCCGTCTGCTCGCCTCGTTCGGCCAGTACGTGTACTCCGAAAGCCGCTCGGAGGCCTGTGTCCACCTCTACGTGCAGGGTCGAGGGGAGTTCGACCTCGGCGGACGCCGGGTACTGATCGAGCAGAAGACCGACTACCCGTGGAAGGACAAGGTCGCCATCACGGTCCGGCCGGAAGCCGCGGCGGAGTTCACGCTGGCGCTGCGCATTCCCGGCTGGTGCAGCGGGGCCAGGGCGAAGCTCGACGGCAAGGCGCTGCGCCTGGCGCCGCTCACCAGGAAGGGCTACGCGAGGATCAGGCGGCGCTGGACGCCGGGCGACACGCTGGAGCTCACGCTGCCGATGCCGGTCGAGCGGGTCGAGGCCCACCCGGCCGTGGCGGCCGACGCGGGCAGGGTGGCGCTACAACGGGGGCCGCTGGTCTACTGCCTCGAGGAGGTGGACAACGGAGCGCAGCTGGGCGACCTGATCCTGCCCCGCAGCGCGCGGCTCGGTGCGAAGTTCGATCCCAAGCTCCTCGGCGGAGTCGTCCGCATCCGCGGGCGGGCGCGACGGCTGGATCGGCCGGGCTGGAAGAGGGATCTCTACCGCTTTGCGGGATCCAGGACGAAGCCGGTGACCCTCCAGGCGGTGCCCTACTGCGTCTGGGACAACCGCAGGCCGGGGGCGATGACGGTGTGGATCCGCGAGGCGTGAGTCTTCCTCGACGCCGCGACCGAAGCTCGGGAGGGAATCCGGGCTAGACTGCCTCTCAGCAGAGCGGGAACGGCCACCGCAGCGGCCCGCACCTCGCCTGTTCGAGCCATCTCGATGTCGGAATCCATGGATCGCGAGCGCGTCGCACCGGCCGGATCGTCCCCGGAAGCCGGACAGGTGCCCCTGATCGAGATCCGTAGCGTACGGCACGACTACCGGCTGGGGAGCGAGATCGTCCACGCCCTGCGCGGTCTGGACCTCACCATCCAACGCAACGAGTTCGTCGCCATCTCGGGTCCCTCCGGCTCGGGCAAGTCCACGCTCATGAACCTGATCGGATGCCTCGACACGCCCAGCGCCGGCCAGTACCGGTTGGCCGGGCAGGTCGTCTCCGAGCTCGAGGAGACCGAGCTGGCGCGGATCCGCAACCGGGAGATCGGCTTCGTGTTCCAGACCTTCAACCTGCTGCCGCGTGCCACGGCGCTGCAGAACGTCGAGCTGCCCCTGGTGTACGCGGGGGTCCCGAAGCGGAAACGGCGGCCGCTGGCCGAGGCGGCGATCGACCGCATGGGGTTGGCGGACAGGAGAGGTCACCGTCCCAGCGAGCTCTCCGGGGGCGAACGCCAGCGCGTCGCCATCGCCCGGGCTCTGGTGAATCGCCCCAGCCTGGTGCTGGCGGACGAGCCCACCGGAAACCTCGACTCGGCCACCAGCGAGGAGATCGTGGAGCTCTTCGAGGAGCTGCACCGCGAGGGACAGACCCTGATCCTGGTTACCCATGAGGCGGACATCGCGCAGCACGCCCGCCGCCACCTCCAGCTGGTGGACGGGAACGTGACCCGGGACTCGGCCAACGGGCGATCGCAGTGAGAGGTCTCCGCCGTGCTCTCGTGTTCTCCTTCTGTGGCGCGTGGGTCGCGGCCTGCAGTCCGGAGTCGCCCTCCGGCCCCCTCTACCAGGTCGTGCCAGTGGAGCGGCGCGACATCGTGGTGTCGGCCGAAGCGGCCGGAGTCGTCGAGCCCTTCGTGACCGTCGAGGTCAAGTCCAAGGCGTCCGGGGAGATTCTCGAGGTGCTGGCCGACAGCGGCGATCGGGTGGAGCAGGGCTCACTGCTGCTTCGGATCGATCAGCGCCAGCTCCGCAACGCGCTGGCACAGGCCAGGGCCGACCTGGAGGTGGCTCGGGCACGACTCGCCAACGCCCGATCGCAGCTGCGCCGCTCGCAGAAGCTCTTCGAGGGCCAGTCGATCTCGGAGACCGCCTACGAGCAGGCGGTTCTCGATCACGCGACGGGGAAGGCCGAGGTGGTGAGGAGCGAGGCGGCCGTCGAGAACGCCCAGATCGAGATGGACGATGCCGACGTGCTGGCTCCCATCGACGGCACCATCCTGCGCCGCGACGTCGAGCGCGGCCAGGTCATCTCCTCTCCCACCCGCGACGTGGCGGGCGGAACCGTGCTTCTCACCATGGCTGCCCTGGAGCGGGTTCGCGTGCGAACGATGGTGGACGAGACCGACATCGGAAAGATCCGCCCCGGACTCGACGCCAGCGTGATCGTCACCGCATACCCCGAGCGCGCTTTCGAGGGTTCGGTGCTCAAGATCGAGCCGGAGTCGGAGATCGAGCAGAACATCACCATGTTTCCCACGCTGGTGAGCCTCGACAACCCGGAGGGTCTGCTCAAGCCGGGCATGAATTGCGAGGTGGAGATCCACGTGGACAGGCGGGATGCCGTCCTCGCCATTCCCAATGCCGCGCTTCGCACTCCGCGAGACGTCGACGCGGCGGCAGAGGTGCTGGGCCTTTCGCCCGAGGAAGTCGGCGAGGCGCTCGCGGCCGCCCGTCCCGGCGGTGACTACGTCGTCTTCGCAAGCAACGGCGGCGCGCCCGCAGCCCGCTGGATCCGCACCGGCCTCACCGATCTCGACCACATCGAGGTGCTGGAAGGCCTCTCCGAGTCCGATTCGGTCCTGCTCCTGCCGAGCGCCGGGCTGGTTCGTTCCCAGCAGCGCTTCCAGGACCGCATCCGGCGGGTCACCGGAGGCGGGCTGCCCGGCGTGAAGAAGTCCAACTGATGCCCTGGGTGGCTGCCGACACCGTCGAGGTCGCCTTCCAGTCGATCCGCGCCTCCAAGCTGCGAGCGGCGCTCACCATGCTCGGCATCATCATCGGCGTCGCGGCCGTGATCACCATGGTCGCGCTCGGCACCGGCGCTCAGCGGGCCATCGACGAGCGGATCGCCGCTCTGGGATCCCAGCTGCTCTCGATCTACCCGGGACAGCACTACGTTCGGGGTGTTGCTTCCGATTCCGGTGCGCCGCTCATCGTCGACGATGCGCGGGCCCTGGCCCGGGATGCCGCCCTGATCGGCGAGGTGGTGCCCGAGATGCAGGAGGTGCTGCAGGTCGAGCACGGAAGCCAGAACGTGAGCGTCAACGTGCTCGGGACCACTCCGAACTACGGCGAGGTGCACAACCACCGCGTAGAGCTCGGCCGTATGTTCACCGCTGGGGACGACGAGGCCCGCAGGCGAACCGCGGTGATCGGCTCCGCACTGCCCGAGATGCTCGGCACCGACGCCGCGGCCATCCTCGGCCAGACGATCTTCGTTCGCGGCATCCCCTTCGAGGTGGTGGGCGTGCTGGAGGAGAAGGGCTCGGAAGGCTCCTGGTGGAATCCCGACGAGCGGGTGATGGTTCCCCTGCTGACGGCCCGCTACCGCCTCTTCGGCAGCGACCGGCTGCGCTCCATCAGCATCCAGGTGGCCGACGGCGTCCCACTCGAGCAGGGAATGGTGGACGCGGAGCGCGTGCTGCGCCGCGAGCACAGGGTCCCGCCCGGCGGCGAGAACGATTTCCGGATCCGCAACCGCCAGGAGCTGCTCACCACCCAGCAAGAGGCCTCCCAGGTCTTGACCACCCTGCTGGCGAGCATCGCGGGGGTCAGCCTGCTGGTGGGGGGCATCGGGATCATGAACATCATGCTGGTGTCGGTGGCCGAACGCACCCGCGAAATCGGGATCCGCAAGGCCCTCGGCGCCACCCGGATGAACGTCTTGATGCAGTTCCTGGTCGAGGCTCTGGTGCTCTGTCTGGTAGGAGGGCTGCTCGGGGTGGTCCTGGGTGGAGCCGGCTCGCTGGCGCTTGCCCGGTTCGCGGGCTGGAACACCTTCGTCTCCCCCGGTGCGGTCGCCCTGGCCTTTGCCTTCAGCGGAGCGGTGGGCATCTTCTTCGGGATCTGGCCCGCCCGCCGCGCCGCCTCGCTCCATCCCATCGAGGCGCTGCGCTACGAGTGAAGCCTGGCCGGGTGGGGTTCAGTGAAGCCGGGCCTGAGGGTGCGGAGGCGGCAGGACGTCGAACGCCGGATGCTCCGGGTTGGCTTCCGCCAGCACCATGGCGTAGAGGAACTGAAGGGTGCCCGGCACCTCGCGACCGTTCACCAGGAGCAGCGGTGTGCCCCGAATGTTGTGCTGCACCGCCCACGCGATGTCGTCGTGAAGCTTCGCCTGCGTCTCGGGCGACGTGATGCAATTCTCGAAGCGCTCGCGCGACATGTGGGGCGCCGCCAGCTTGTAGATGCCCTCCTTCGTCAGCCAGCGCTGCTGTTCGAACAGGGCGGTGGCGAATTGCATCCAGTCCTTCTCGAGACAGATCATGGCCCTTGCAGCCAGACAGCGGACGCCTTCCCCCGAGCTCATCTCGACGGCCGGGTTGCACTTGGAATCCAGCGGAAACTGGCGCGGCTCGAGCGAGAAGGACCCGCTCGGAAGCATCTCTCGCAGCACCGTCACGGTTTCGTGGAGACTGGCGCAGTGGCTGCAGAGCGCATCGGTAAACTCGGTGATCCGCACTGGCGCCTCGGGGGAACCGATCAGCAGCCGGGCCGGGCGCAGAGGAACCAGGTCGCCCCGGGAGTAGATCGCGAGGGAATCGCTGAGATCTTGTCGAAGCTCCGGCGAGAGCCGTGCGATCAGCTCCTCGAGCCGCGCGGCGTCGGGGCTTCCCTCTGCCGGGGCGGGCTTCTCTTCCACCTCTGCGGGTGTCTTCGCCACGGGGGCGGGCTTCTTCTCCTGCACCTCGGAGGGGATCATCGCCACGGGGGCCGGCTTCTCCTCGGCCTCGGTGGTCGTCTTCGCCAGCGGAGCGGGTGTCGTCTCCGCTTCGGTGGGAGTCTCCGCCTCCGGGGTGGGCTTCTCCTTCTCCTCGGTGGGCTGCGCCTCGATCTCGCCTCGTTCTTGCTCCCCTTCGCCGAGACTCCTCGCTGCCTCGATGAAGGCGGACCTCTCGTCCGCCTCGCTGCCGGGCGTCCGCAGCCCCGGGTAGAGCAGGACCAGGAAGGCGACCAGGGTGCCGCTCATGGCCAGCAGCGCACCGCGCTGAATCTCGGAGGGCCAGATGCGGTCCACGGCGCGCAGACACACGACCGAGTAGGCCAGAACCATTCCGTAGGTGACCACGCAGGTGTCGCAGAACACGCCTTCGGCGAAAGACGCGCCAGCCAGAACCACGACGCTGGCGACACCCGCCAGCACCGTGAGCAAGGTCGCGGACCGGACGGGCTCGAGCGGATGCCCGCGTGCCCGCCGCACCAGCGCCCAGAGGGGAAGTGCGAAGGCCACCACGCTCCACACCAGTCCCCATCCCGCCACCGGCAGGCCCGTCCAGCCCTGAATCGCGTTCGCGAGGGGGAGGTCCCAGACGGTCGCGCAGCCCTCCGCCTCCCCGAGGCCGCAGAAGAAGTCGCCGCCGCGGCGCGCGAGGACGAGCTGCGTCCACTGGAACAGCGACCAGAGGGCGTGGATCGCCGCCAGCGCGACTGCGAGCGCCAGAGCGCCCGGGCGCGAAGGAGAGGCCGACGCCATGGCCTCCTGCGACCGCCCATCCCTGTTCTTCGCCACCGCGAGCCCCCCGCCCCCGACGCGTCCGGCGATCACCGCTCCTGCGGTGCCCTAGCGTCGACTCTCCAGCCATCGACCCGGAAGCCCCGAGGAATGTATCTCACGTTCGGCGGAGAGGTCCCGGCTCCAGCGAGGATCGGCTGGATTCGAGGTCTGCGGCCAGGCGCCGGCGATCTCGTTCCTAACCCAATGCCTCGCTGCCTGCTCTCAGCGAGGAGGCGCGAAGATCCGCCGCGGGATGGCCACTCTCAACATCGTCATCATCGGGCCCTGATCCCGCGGCCCCAGCTCACTTCGTGCATCTTCTTCTGGATCAGCCGTGTCAGCGTGGGAGCGTCAGCAGCAGCAACAGGCCAAAGCCCGCGGCGGATTCGCGCAAGAGTCGATCCGTAAGGGTCAACTCGGTGCGGCAGCATATCGAACGCTGGCCGTACGGGTATGATTCGGATCATACGCCCGGTCCTCCTCATCGAAGAGAGATCCCCGAGGGGCTCCGCGCCGGGCTGGGGCGCCCCGGAGGAGCCGGTGTCGCCGTCCCGTGCTGTATCCTGACTGAGAGGGGCTGAGAAGCGCTGCGCCCGAGGCCGAGGACCCGGAGGTCAATGGACAAGTTCGACGTTCTGATCATCGGCTCGGGCTTCGCGGGCGCGGCCACGGCTTTCCATCTGAGCGAGATCTTCCAGGGCTCGATCCTGATCATCGAGCAGGAGCAGGTCCCGGGAGTGCACGCCTCCGGTCGCAACGCCAGCCTGGTCCTGCAGTCGGTCGGAGATGCCGCGATCCGCGGGGTCGTCGCCGCAGGCGCGCAGGAGTACGCGAGGCTCCGAGCGGAAGTCGGTTTTCTACGGACCGGGTCGCTTCGCCTGGGAACCAAGGACCAGCTGGAGGGTCTTCGCGAGACGGATCGGGTCGAGTCGTCGCTCCACGTGGCGGAGGCGATCCGCCCGCGCGTTCCGCTTCTCGAGGGGCACGCCTTCGAGGCGGCTCTCGAAACCCCGGGAGATGGCGTGATCGACATCTGGGCGCTGCTCCAGTACTACCTGGCCGGCGCCCGCAGCCGCGGCGCCAAGCTGCGCCTCAGCTGCGGAGTGCGAGGGATATCCGGCAATGGCCCGTTCCGGGTCGAGACCGACCGGGGACCGCTGGAGGCCGCCTGCCTGATCAACGCGGCCGGGGCCTGGTCCGGTGAGGTGGCCGCCATGGCCGGCGCCACGCAGCAGCCGCTGACTCCCTGGAAGCGCCACCTCTTCGTCTTCCAGGACATCGCAGGAATCGATCGCCACGGGCCGTTCGTCTGGGGCCTGGAGCCGGAGTTCTACTTCCGCCCCGACTCCCAGGGACTTCTCTTCTCGGTGTGCGACGAGGAGAGCAGCTCTTCGCTCGAGCCCGTGGTGAGCGCGGGAATCTCGGAGCGCGCGGCGGAGTTCGTCTGGAAGGAGCTCCCGGCGTTGCGAAGCGCCGCCGAGCGCGACGTCTGGTCGTGCTTTCGCACCAGGGCGCCCGACGGTCGATTCGTGATCGGGTGGGATCCCATCTGCGAGGGATTCTTCTGGGTGGCGGGTCTCGGAGGCCACGGCGTCGGCAGCAGCTGGGAGGTGGGCCGGATCGCTGCGTCTCTCTTCTGCAGCGGCAGGGGAGAGTCCCACGGCGCATTCACTCCGGCGCGTCACGTTTCGTCCGCGAGCCGCTGACCACCGCGCGGGCTGCGCCGCAGTGTTACGCTCACCTGGCCACGGAGGATCCCGATGAACCGAACCCTCGACGTCGCCACCTCGTTCCTCGCCACCCTCTCCCGCTACCCCGCTGGAATGGCCGTCGGCGAGCTGGGGCCCCGTCCCGAGCTGCCCGTCGAGCTCTACGAGTTCGAGGCCTGCCCCTACTGCCGGAAGGTCCGCGAGGCGCTCACCATGCTGGACCTGAAGGCCATGATCTACCCCTGCCCCAAGAACGGCCCGCGCTTTCGCAAGGAGGTGGTGGCGAAGGGCGGAAAGGCGCAGTTCCCGTATCTCGTGGATCCGAACACCGGGGAGGCCATGTACGAGTCCGACGACATCGTCGCCTACCTGTACGAGAGCTACGGCGATGGCCGCGTGCCCTACTACCTCCTGCTCGGTGCGCTCACCACCCTCGGCGCGAGCCTCGCCACCGCCTTCCGCGCCGGCTCCGGTCAGGGCTACCGCCCGGCCCGGGCGCCCGAGAAGCCCCTGGAGCTCTACAGCTTCGAGATCTCGCCGTTCTGCCGGATCGCCCGCGAGGCTCTCTGCACGCTGGAGCTCCCCTATCTGCTCCACAACGTCGGGAAGCACAGTCCGAGCCGCCCCGACTTCGAGGAGCGCAGCGGAAAGCTGATGGTCCCCTACCTGGTGGATCCCAACACCGACACACGGATGTTCGAGTCCGCCGACATTGTCGCCTACCTGGAGCGGACCTACGCCAAGAAGACGCGCTAGCTCGAGCGCTGGAGGACAGGGCGGGGCGCCCGCCGAGGGCGCGCTGTGCGCTGTGGTAGGGAATGTGAAGGAGGAGGGAGCCCTGGCGATCGTCTCGCGGGTTTCTCGGTGGGCGCTTGCGGCAGCCATCGCGCTCTGCATCGGCTTCGCGCTGCTGGGTGTGGGATGGATCGCCCTGGAGGCGGCGCGTTCCGAGGTGGGTCTCGACCAGCTTCAATGGGGTGTCTGGTGGAGCTTCTACACCACCATCCTCTGCCAGGCGCTGCTTCCCCATCTGTTCCTCTCGCTGGTGGTCTGGCTCGGCATGGCACGATGCTTCCCGACGCTGGAGCGACCGTGGCTCCCGCTGCTGACGGGTGTGGCGGTGACGGCGGCCGGCTGCTTTCCGGTGATCGGATCGCTCAGCTTCACCGCCTGGACCCCCACCTCGGCCCGAGACTACCTCGCCACCCTCCTCCTGATGACGGGCGGCACTTCCACGGCGCTCGTGCTGCCCCGCTGGCTCTTTCCGACCCTGGCCCCCGGAGCGTTCACTGCCGCGCACGGGGCCAACTCGGGCCCGGCGCGGTGAGCGGTCCCGGCATCCGCCGAAGGGGCCGGCGTCCGCTGCCGCCCGAGCAGCAGCGCCGGCGTCTCCTGGAAGCAGCCGAGCGCAGCTTCGAACGCAACCACTACGAAGGTGCCGGCATCAAGAGCATCGTCCGCGAGGCCGGCATGTCCTCCCGCTCCTTCTACGAATGCTTCGAGTCCAAGGAGGATCTCGTCGCCGAGCTGATCCGGGAGCGGGCCGAGGCCTTCCTGGTGGAGATGGAGGCGGTGTTCCGGGGGGCGGATGGCGCGTGGGATGCCGTCGACCAGGTGTTGCGGATCTACCTGGAGATGCTGCCGATGGTGGTTCTCGACCTGGAGCGGCTCAGCGGTGCGGCCAGCCAGAGGGTTCGGCGCCTCAGGAGTGCCTACCGGGAGAAGATCGGCGAGGTCCTGGTCAGGGAGATCGGGCACTTGGCCCAGACCGGCATCGTCTCCTCGGCTCCGGACCCGCTGAGCATCGCCCTGGTCCTCGCGGGAATCGAGGGGCTCTCGATCAGCTACCACCACGAGGGCCGCCGGGAGGAACTTCTGGCACTGCATCCGCAGCTTCTCCGCGCGCTGCGCCGGCTCTTTCCAGAACCCCGGTCTCGCTCCTAAATGCCCGTATCTGATAAGATAATCTTTTTGAAAAAGAAGGTTTTCTTTTTTCTTCCAATTCGCTGCATTCGGGTTGACAATGCAAGCCGACGGTCGGGTGCGACTCGCGCGGGGGGATTCCCCCGCGCGAGTCGGTTGTCGGGGGACAGCCCGACCCTCGAAGGAGGACGCGCCCATGACGAGTGCCAGCAGGGGAGTGATTGCGGCGAGCTTGCTTTGCGCCGTGGCCATATTGGCGACGGGCTGTGGTGAACTGACCATCCGCACCTGGGTGACCGTGGTCGAGGACGAGAGCGGGGGCTTCGTCAGCATGGACCTGGGTGGGACGGAGCCCTGGGTGTTCAACGTGCTGCGGATACAGGGGGGGCTCCTGACCGCGGTCACCCTCAACACGACCCAGGTGCTCGGTCCCATGCACGGGACCCTGGAGCTCGAGGACGTTCGCCTGGCGGGCCAGGTGGAGTTCGGGATCGGGAAGCTGTGTACCTGGAACGATCCCGAGGGCACTTCGGGCGGCACCCTCACCGTGGACCTCGTGAACGGTACCAGCGAGTCCGAGCATCTTTCTCGACGCCTGGGCGAAGACGGAGCTGAACGACACGATGGGGCTGGGGCCGATCGAGTTGGAGCAGGCCCTCGATTTCGACCTGGGAGCTGGCCTCGACGCCGACGCGTTCCTCGCGGCTTTCGAATCCGGCTCGGCTGCCGGGCTCTTCGAGACCAGCACCTCACTCTCGAGCGCCGTCGAGATGATGGGCGCCGAAGTGACCTTCAACCTGGATCTGACACTGACCAACGGCGCCGAGCCACCGCTCTTCGACGTCGATCTGCTGGAGTACTGCGGCGACGAGTTCGCCTCCCAGGGGCTCGGCGACGTGCTCTTCTATGGCATCAACTCCAAGTCGGGCTATCTGCGAGGCCTGGCCAACGACGACATCCAGGATCCGCTGGTGATCTCGCTGGCCGAGCTGGGCGCGATCCCGGGTGACACCTTGCGTCTCGAGACCCTCGGAACCTATTCCCTGCTCGAAGTGCTGATGGACGGGCCGACGACGAGCCTGGGCGGCGTCTTCAGCAGCAGCGACGAGGTGCTAGATGCCTCGGTGCTGGATCGGATTCCGGGAGCCATCGACGTGGCGCCCAACGTCTACACCTGGGTCAGCATCGTCTGCATCTTCGGGCAGTGCGCCGACTTCGGCGGCGACGACATTCCCGAGGACTTTCGCATCAACCCGGTGATCGACATCGCAGTGCCGGAGGGCGCGGAGTACCTGGTCGTGGCTCCCATCGACTTCTGGAGGAACTGGCAGGACAACAGCGGATTCGGGTTCGGCGTCACCGTCGAGGTCAACCCGGAGGAGATCTAGCAGCAGACCTCCTGCCGCCTCACTTCTCGGACATGAAGGGATACCGGTAGTCGGTGGCGGGAACGTAGGTCTCCTTGATGCTGCGCGGGGAGACCCAGCGCTCCAGGTTGATCCAGGTTCCCGCCTTGTCGTTGGTGCCCGACGCCCGCGATCCGCCGAAGGGCTGCTGCCCCACCACCGCTCCGGTGGGCTTGTCGTTGATGTAGAAGTTGCCGGCCGCGTTGCGCAGCGCCTTGGTGGCCTCGACGATGGCGAAGCGGTCCTGGGCGAAGATCGCGCCCGTGAGCGCATAGGGACTGGTCGTGTCGCAGAGCTCCATCGTCTCTGCGAACTGCGAACTGGGGTAGACGTAGACGGTCAGGACGGGGCCGAAGATCTCCTCGGTCATCAGCTTGGATCGCGGGTCCCGGCTCTCGACGACGGTCGGGGCGATGAAGTAGCCCTCGCTGTCGCCGTAGTCTCCGCCGCAGAGGATCTCCATGTCGGGGTCGCTTTTCGCAAACTCGATGTAGTCGGTGATCGAATCGAAGGCGGCCTTGTCGATCACCGCGTTCATGAAGTTCCTGAAATCGCAGACGTCGCCGACCTTGATCGTGGCGACCTCGTCGAGGATCCGCTGCTTCAGCTGCGGCCAGAGGCTGTCGGGGATGTAGGCTCGACTCGCCGCGGAGCACTTCTGGCCCTGGTACTCGAAGGCGCCGCGCACGATTCCGGTGGCGAGCACGTCCACGTCGGCCGACTCGTGCGCGAAGATGAAGTCCTTGCCCCCGGTCTCGCCGACGATGCGGGGATAGTCCTGGTACTTCCGGATGTCGGAGCCGATCGTGAGCCAGATCGTCGAGAAGACGTATGTGGAGCCGGTGAAGTGTACGCCGCCGAGATCGGTGTGGTTGAGGACGGGTGGGCCGATCACGGATCCCGGCCCCGGAATCAGGTTGATGACGCCGTCGGGCAGTCCGGCTTCCTTGAGGACCTGCATGATGTAGTAGGCGGGCAGCACGGCCGCCGAAGACGGCTTCCAGACCACCGCGTTTCCCATCAGGGCCGGGGCGGTGGGCAGGTTGCCCGCGATCGATGCGAAGTTGAAGGGGGAGATCGCGAAGACGAAGCCCTCCAGCGGCCGGTGCTCCATGTAGTTCAGGACTTCCTGCGTGGAGATCGGCTGGTCGTCGTAGACCTGTGTCATGAAGTAGGGGTTGAAGCGCCAGAAGTCGATCAGCTCGCAGGCGGCGTCGATCTCTGCCTGATGGCAGGTCTTGCTCATGTTGAGCATGGTGGCTGCGTTGATCGTGTGCCGGTACTTGCCGGCGAGCAGCTCCGCGGCCTTGAGCAGCACCGTGGCACGGGAGGACCACTGCATCTCGCTCCAGGCGATCTTTGCCTGGTTGGCGGCGTCGATCGCCAGCTCCGCCTCGTGGGAACTCGCCCGGTGGTAACGCCCGAGTGAGCTGTGGAGGTCGTGCGGAGGCCTGAGCTCGACCAGGTCGCCAGTGCCGATCTCCCGGCCGCCGATGATGCAGGGGACCTCCACGGGGTTGCGGAGCATTCTCTCAAGCTCGGCCTTCAGCTCCGCGCGCTCCCGGCTCCCCGGCGCGTAGGCCAGGACCGGCTCGTTCTTCGGCTCGCGGATGTGGAAGAGTCCATTGAACATCTGCCTTCCTCCCTTGTCCCCGGCCGCCCAGGTCTCGGCGGCTCGGCTCGAATCAGCGGGGGTGGATCATAACGGTCCCGTCGCTGATCGGAGCGATCCGGAGAGAAACGGAGGGTTTCGGTCGGGGAGATCGCTCTTCAAGAGGCCCCGAGGGGACGAAATGCCCTGGGACGTCGATTCTCTATGTTCCAGGGCCTTGCCACAGAGGAGGAGTGACATGGATCCGATCCAGCGGGTTGGCGTCGTCGGCTGCGGACTGATGGGCTCGGGCATCGCCGAGGTGTGTGCGCGGGCGGGGCTCGGGGTGGTCGTCCGGGAGCCGGACCAGAAGTTGATCGATGCGGGGAAGGCGCGAATCGAAGGCTCGGTGCAGCGGGCCCAGAAGAAGGGGAAGCTCAGCGCGGAGGAGTGCGAGTCCGCCCTCGGGCTGATCGCCTACACCACCGACCTCGCCGAGTTCGCAGACTGCGACCTGGTGGTCGAGGCGATCTCCGAGGACCAGGCCGCGAAGGTCGAGATCTTCAAGGCGCTCGACGCGATCGTCGAGAGCGAGAACGCGCTACTCACCTCGAACACGTCCTCGATTCCGATCATGAGGCTCGCGATCCAGACCGGACGCGGCTCCCAGGTCTGCGGGCTGCACTTCTTCAACCCGGTCCCGGTCCTCGACCTGGTCGAGCTGGTTCCGTCGCTGCTGACGAGCGACGAGACGCTGACCCGCCTCGAGAGCTTCGCGTCGGAGGTCCTCGGAAAGAGTGTGATCCGCGCCAGGGATCGCGCGGGCTTCATCGTGAACGCGCTCCTGGTGCCGTACCTTCTCTCGGCCATTCGCATGGCCGAGTCGGGCTTTGCCACCCCGGAGCACATCGACGCCGGGATGGTGAAGGGCTGCAACCATCCGATGGGTCCCCTCGCCCTCACCGATCTGATCGGCCTCGACACCACGATGGCGATCGCCGAGTGCCTCTACGACGAGTTCAAGGAGCCGGTCTACGCAACTCCGCCCCTGCTCTCACGCATGGTGGAAGCCGGGCTCCTCGGCCGCAAGAGCGGCCGGGGATTCTACGACTACTCCAAGCGCTAGCGGCTCTTCTCAGCGACCCATCTTGGGGCCCGCGGCGCGGACCTCCGGCGGGGCTTCGCCCTCGAACTGGCCGAAGTTCTTGTGGAAGCGCCCCGCCAGCTCCTGGGCCTTCTGCCGGTAGGCGGCCTTGTCCGACCACGTGCTCTCGGGGTCGAGGATCTCCTTCGGAACGTCCGGAGCCGCGGTCGGCACCATCAGCCCGAAGTTCGGATCCTCCCGCAGGGGGACCTGGTCGAGCTTGCCGTCCAGGGCCGCTTCCACCAGTGCCCGGGTGTGCTGGATCGACATCCGGCTGCCCACGCCGTAGGGTCCCCCCGTCCAGCCGGTGTTGATCAGCCAGCAGCGGGCATCGTGCTTGGTGACCTTCTCACCCAGCAGCCGGCTGTAGACGGTGGGCTGCTGGGGCAGGAAGGGAGCGCCGAAGCAGGCGCTGAAGGTGGCCTGGGGCTCGTCGATCCCCCGCTCGGTGCCGGCGACCTTGGCCGTGTAGCCGCTCAGGAAGTGGTATCGAGCCTGCTCCACGCTCAGCCTGCTGATCGGGGGCAGGACCCCGAAGGCGTCCGCCGTCAGGAAGATGACGTTCTTCGGGTGGTCGGCGGTGCCCTCCCGGAGTGCGTTGGGGATGTGGCTGACCGGGTAGGCGGCGCGCGTGTTCTCGGTCAGTGTGTCGTCGTCGAGGTCCACCCGGCGTGTGTCCACGTCGAAGCCGACGTTCTCGAGGACGGTGCCGAAGCGGCGAGTCGTCTCGTAGATGTCCGGCTCGGCCTGGGGAGAGAGGTTGATCACCTTCGCGTAGCACCCGCCTTCGAAGTTGAAGATCCCGGCGTCGGACCAGCCGTGCTCGTCGTCGCCGATCAGCCTCCGCTTCGGGTCCGCGGAGAGCGTGGTCTTCCCCGTTCCGGAGAGGCCGAAGAAGAGCGCCGTGTCGCCGCGATGGCCGACGTTGCAGGAGCAGTGCATCGAGAGCACGTTCTGGCTGGGGAGCAGGAAGTTGAGCACCGTGAAGACGGACTTCTTGATCTCGCCCGCGTAGCTCGTCCCCCCGATCAGCACGATCTTGCGCTCGAACGAGATCAGGATGAAGGCCTCGCTGTTGGTGCCGTCCAGCTCGGGGATGGCGTGGAAGCGCGGGACGTTGATCACGGTGAAGTCGGGAATGTGTTCCAGGCGTTCGCCGGGGTCGTGGATCTGCCGGAACAGGTTGCGCGCGAAGAGCGAATGCCAGGCGTCTTCGGTGATGACGCGGAGCGGGAGCTGGAAGCGGCGTTCCGCCCCCGCGTGGCAGTCCTGGACGAAGACGTCCTTGTTCTGGAGGTAGGCGGACATGCGCCGGTGCAGGGAGTCGAACCTCTCCATCTCGAAGGGGCGGTTCTCCTTGCCCCACCAGACCCGGTCGGCGCTCGCGGCGTCCTTGACGATGAACTTGTCGTTGGGGCTGCGGCCCGTGTGGGAGCCCGTTCGCACCACGATCGGCCCGAGGTGCGAGATCCACCCCTCGCGCCGCTTCACGACCTCCTCGTAGAGGTGCGGGGTGCTCGGGTTCCAGTAGACCCGGGCGACATTGTGGAGACCGACCTGGTCCAGGCTGTGACCCGGTTCGCGATCGACGGTCATCGAGATCCTCCTTCGAATGCGCGGGCACTCCCTGCGCGCGGAGTCCCTTCGCATCCATCAATGGATAGAGTGGCCCGTCGCAGCCATGTGGCAAGCAAGGAAGTGTCGATGGAGGCCTCGCCCCCTCGGGGTGCCGTCCCAGGCTGCAGCGGAGCCGGTGAGGGATCCCGGCCCGTGGGCGTCAGCGGCCGCCGCGGCGCCTTCGCCAGCCGAGGAGCCTCAGAAGGATCGGCATCAGCAGAGCCAGCTCGACGCCGAGCCCGCAGCTTGCGGACTCGCTGAGACCCCAGGGTGCGACGCAGTTCGCGTCGGCGCTGGCGATCGGCACGCCCTCGTTGGCGGATGCGCCGCCATCGAAGTCGATACTTCCGTCCCCGTCGTTGTCGGCGCCGTCCTGGCACGCGGGATCTTCCCTGTCACTGGCGGGGTGGTAGCAGCCGGGATCGTCGGGGTAGTCGACGAAGCCGTCGCCGTCGTTGTCTGCTCCGTCGTCGCAGGTCAGATCGACGGACTTCTCGGAGAGATCTCCACCTGCTTCGCAGCCCGGGTCCTCCAGGTCGATCAGCGAGTCCCCGTCGTCGTCGAGGCCATTCGAGCAGTCCGGGACGAGTGCGAGCAGGGCCTCTGCGACGCGGATACGGCTGGTCTCTGCATAGACGTCGGGGATCGGCACACCGGTGACCTGGAGGGCCGTGAGGATCTCGTCGACGGAGGCGTCGGGAGAAGCCTGCCGGAGCGTCGCCCAGGCTCCTGCCACGTGGGGCGTGGACATCGAGGTCCCACTCGCATTGGTGTAGCCGGTGCCCTGGTAGAGCGGGGCGCGGATCGAAACACCCGGTGCCCAGAGGGAGAGAAAGGCGGCGGCGCTGGCGAAGACCGGGATCTGGTCCCAGTCGTCGGTAGCGCTCACGCTGATTGCAGAGGAGATGCAGCCCGGTTCGTCGATCGCGTTCAGCCAGCCGCTATTTCCCGCTGCGATGACCGTGGCGATTCCCACCGAGCGCAGGTTGTCGATCGCGGCCTTGGTGGGTGCGTTGGCAGCGTCGCATTCAGCCTGGTCCGTGTACGAGTCCCCGCCCAGGCTCATGTTCACGGAGGCGATCGCGTGCACGTGGCGCAGCGTGTCGAACACATACTCGAGCGCAGCGACCTGATCCGAGCTGTAGGAGAGCGCACACGGACTCGGCTCCGAGCCGCAGTCGATTCCCGTGAATTCCGAGAAGACCTGGATCGGGACGAGCTGGGCGCCCTGGGCCACGCCGGGATAGCTGGACCCGGCGCCGACGGCGATGCCTGCCACGTGGGTTCCGTGAAAGCAGTCGCCCGAGTAGTTGCAGTGCGAGCCGGCCCCTGGCCCCTCGTCGAAGATCCCGCCGTTGGGGCAGTCTCCGCTCAGGTACGGGTCGCCCGAGGCGAAGCAGGCCTCGTCCGCGACCTTGCCGGCGAAGTTCGGGTGCGCGGCGTCGACTCCCGTGTCGAGCACCACGACCGTCTGTCCCGAGCCGTCGTAGCCCATCGCGGCCGCCTGGTCGGCTTCGACCAGCGGGGCACTCACGTCCAGCGTGGGGCGGTGGAGGCGGTCTTCCAGCACAGCGACCACCCGCTTGCTGCGCTCCAGCCGCGACAGCGCCCTCGGCCCCACCTCGAGCGCGGCGAATGCGATGCTTCGGAAGCGCCGCGCCGTCCGGTGCGCCGTCCCGGACAGCTCGGACCCCAAGCCATCCTGGGCTGCGGCGATTCTCTGCCTCTGGAGCAGTCGGTCCCCACGGGCTCGCAGCTGACCCTCGGGAAGCACCGGCACGTCGAGTTGAACGATGACGCGGACCTTCCCTTCCCGGGAGGCGCGGTCGCTGACCTCGGGTGGAATTCGGGTTCGCTCCTCTGCCTGCGCTGCTACCACGGCCAACAGAACCAGCATGGCTGCCGGAATCAGGCCGCGGCAGCTCCGATTGCCTCTCATCGCTGTAGCCCTTCTTTGCCCGCCGGTGCTCGAACGCGTTCCGGGGGACTTTCGACGCGCCACAACGGTCTCATCGGTAGTGTGCGGAAGCGGAGTGAGAGCGACCTCACCCTTTGCATCCGCCACGCTGCGGAAACCGATCTGACAAGATGCCCCCTGGGGAGTCTGCCGAGGCGACAGTCGGGCGATTCCAGCGAGGAGGAGCACGCCTGGCGTGCCGGTAGCCGCAGCGGACCCGGCGTAGGCGGGCCTGCTAAGTTGCCGGGAGAGGAGCGGGTGGAGGGCCGCCGCGAAGGCGCGGGGCTGTCGTCGTGCAATCCGCTTCCGACTCTTGCAGCCCGTCGCGGCAGTCGAAGCACGCTTCGCGCCGTGGCGGAACCTCCAGCCAGGGGGCGGAATCGATGATCAAGGGATACGCCGGTCGCATTCTCGAGGTGGACCTCCGGAACCAGAGCTTCGCCTTCGCGCCAACCGACGAGGAGACCGCCCGTCTCTACATCGGCGGGAAGGGCTACGGAACGCGGTTGCTCTACGACCGGACCGAGGCGGGAATCGATCCACTGGGGCCGGAGAATCCGCTCATCTTTGCCACCGGGCCCCTCAACGGCTCGGTCGCGCCGCAGTCGAACCGCTTTGCGGTGGTGTGCAAGAGCCCGGCCACCGGGGGCATCGGCAACGCCACGAGCGGTGGCTCCTTCTCCTACGGCATGAAGAGGGCCGGCATCGACGTCCTGATCGTCACGAACCAGTCCGAAAGGCCGGTGCGCCTGGAGATCGACGGCGACAACGACCGGGTCGAGTTCATCGACGCCGGGGACCTCTGGGGCAAGGGCACCTACGAGACGCAGGAGATCCTCGGCAAGAAGAAGTACAACGCCGTGATCGGACCGGCGGGGGAGAACCAGGTTCTCTTTGCGGGCATCGTCTCGGGCGAGCGCATCGCGGGGCGCACCGGAACGGGTGCGGTGATGGGTTCCAAGCGTCTCAAGGCGATCACCGTAGCGGGCTCGCGGAAGCTCGAGATGGACGACCCGGAGAAGTTCAAGGAATACACCAAGGAGGTGCGCAAGCTCTTCGAAGAGCACCCGGTGATGGGCGAGAGCCTCCGGCGGTATGGCACCGCGAACATCGTCAACACCACCAACGCTCGCAACATCATCCCGACCCGCAACTTCAAGTACGGCCACTTCGCAGACGCCATGAAGCTCTCCGGCGAGTACATGGAGGATCACGAACTGGTCGGGATCAAGTCGAGCTGCCTACATTGTCCCGTGACGTGTGGCCGTGAGGTCGAGGTCGAGGGCATCGGGCGCGTCAAGGGCCCCGAGTACGAGACACTGGCGCTCCTGGGCACCAACCTGGAGATCGGCGACCTGAAGAAGGTCTCCGAGTGGAACTATCACGCCGACGATCAGGGCATGGACACGATCAGTCTTGGCGCGACGCTCAGCTTCGCGATGGAGCTGCAGGAGCGCGGTCTTCTGGAGGCCGGTCTCTCCTTCGGCGATCCCGCCGGGATCACCGAGATGATCCTCGACATCGGTCACCGCCGGGGCGTGGGCAACGACCTGGCCGACGGCGTCAAGCGCATGAGCCAGAAGTACGGCGGCGAAGAGTTCGCGATGCACGTCAAGGGGCTGGAGCTCTCGGCCTACGATCCGCGCGGCTCCTTCGCACAGGGTGTCGAGTACGCGACCACCAACCGGGGCGGTTGCCACGTCCAGGGCGCCAGCCTGTACCTGGAGTCCGTCGGCCCGCTCACCATCAACCCCCAGAACCTGAAGCTCAAGGCGGATCTCCCCATCATCCAGCAGAACCTGGCCTGTGCGATCAATTCCATGGTGCTCTGCATCTTCACGACCTACGGAATGATCCCGAAGGCCATCCACAACATGGATCCGAACTCCTTCGTATACAGGACGATCGTCTCCCTGTTCGAGAACAGCGGGCCGCTCTTCCGCAAGGCGATGGGCATGAAGGGGAAGCCGATGTTCTGGTACGAGAAGTGGATGACCTACATCACCGGTCAGACCATCTCCGGAGGGCATCTGCAGGAGATCGGCGCGCGCATCTTCAACCTCGAACGCATGTACAACCTGCGCGAAGGGCTCACGAACAAGGATGACACCCTGCCGCACCGCTACCTCCACGAGCCGTCCTTCAAGGGCATGACGTCCGGTCACCCCCTGGATCAGCTCCTGCCGCGGTACTACAGGAATCGCGGCTGGGATTCGGAGGGGGTACCGACCCGGCAAACGTTGGAGAAGCTGCAGGTCCGGGTCTAGGTCTGGAAACCAGTGCGGCTCCGCTTCGCCGGACGGGCCGCGACATCGGGCTCGCAGGGGCCCCGCCAGCAGAGAGGATTGCCGAGATGAATGTCACGGTGGAGCTGACCTACGACATGAGCAAGGTGCTCGGCGTCCAGCGCCTCGAGCTGGAGGACGTGCAGACGGTCGCAGACGTCGTGCGGCTTGCCCGCGACCGGTTCGGAGAGGGCGACGAGAGCTTCGACAAGCTGACCCGCGTGGCCGCGGTGGCGGTGAACGGCGTCCTGGTCAATCACCGCAAGGGAATGAAGACGCGGCTCGCCGACGGCGACACGGTCGCCTTCGTCAAGGCCGCCTCCGGGGGTTGAGCCCGGTGCGATTGCCGGGCGCAGTCGCGACGCGGTGAGCGCCCGTCAGCCGGCCATGGTGAGCCCGCCGCTCACGCTGAGCACCTGGCCGGTGATGAAGTCGGCGCCGGAGCCCGAGAAGAAGAGGATCGCGTCGGCGACCTCTTCCGGCTTCGCGAGCCGGCGGAAGGGGATCGCTCGCGTGAGTGCTGCCTGCATCTTCTCGGGCAGGCTGCGGAAGAGCGGCGTATCGGTGGGGCCCGGACAGACGCAGTTGACGTTGATTGCGTGCGCGGCGACCTCCCGGGCCACCGACTTGGTGAAGGCGATCACTCCGCCCTTGGCGCCCGCGTAGACGGTCTCCCCGGTGCTGCCCACGCGGCCGGCGTCGCTTGCCACGTTGACGATCTTCCCCCCGCCCGCCTCGATCATCGCGGGCAGGAAGGCTCGCGTGAGCTTGACCGGGCCCAGCAGGTTGAGCCGGATGATGCGGTCCATGAACTCGAGGCTGTTGTCCAGGAAGAGCTCGAAGCGGTCCCAGCCCGCTGCGTTCACGATGATGGCGGGCGGCTGCCCGCGACCGAGGACCTCCGTGGCGGCGGCTTCGATGGAGGCCTCGTCGGAGATGTCGACGTGGATGAAGTCCGCAGCACCGCCACGCTCTTCGATTCCCCCGCAGGTCTCCGCGCCGCCGGCGTCGTCGATGTCGGCCACGAAGACCCGGGCGCCGCCGAGCGCCAATCCCAGCGCGGTGGCACGTCCGATTCCCGAGGCGCCACCGGTCACCACCGCGACCTTTCCCCGTCAGTTCGTCCTCTCGCATCGAGTCGACTGTAGCGTGCCGTGGGCAGCCGCGCGGCCTGGCGACGAGTTGACTTGTCGCGCCGACCGCCTGAACCTGTCGGGTGGCCACTCGTCAAGGAGGCGGGAGGATGGATTTTCTCGAGAAGATCCGGGTCAGGCTGAATCACTGGCTCGCCCACAACGAGAGCCACCGCGCGGAGTACGAGAAGCTCGCGGCCGAGCTCGACGGCGCCGGAAAGACGGCGAGTGCCCGGCAGATTCGGGAGATGGCCGCGCTCTCGGAGAAGAGCGACGAGCGCCTGCGGAAGGCGCTCGAGTCCCTCGCGGATTGATGGCGACGGAGCCGCCGAGAGCACGGGGCGCCGACCGCTCCGGAGGAGTCGATGATGTGTGACGCGAACGCGTATCTGGTGAAGGACGGGGCGGAAGAGGTGCTCCTGCAGAGCGTCGATCTGGTCGAGATGGATGGGGACGAGGCGAAGCTGGTCAACATCTTCGGGGAGCGGAAGATCGTCCGGGCGCGCCTCGTGCTGTTCGACAACAGCCAGGGGAGGCTCGTCTTCGAGCCAATCTCGTGAGCACGACGAATTCGCTGAACGCCGTTCAGAGCGCGCTCGGCCGATCGACCCGTTCAGCCGTCGCGTCGTCGCTCAGGGAAATGCCTTTCCCTCCCGGTGGGACTTCCTTTCCCAAGGCTCCCCAGCGCTGGTGGATCTGTCTCGCGTAACCTTCCGATTCTGCTTGCATCTCGGATCTGTGCATGCCGGCACGCGAGTTGCAGCTCTGTAACGAAGGGGAGAGGATCGCTGGAGCATTCCTGCGCTTCCAGTCCCTACCGCTGGCTCTTGGGAAGAGGGGGTCGAGGCATGCGAAGACTTCTGCTGGCGATCGGCTGTGCGCTCTGGCTGGGGGGGGCGGCCTCCGCCGTGAGCATCGACTGGGTGACGGTGGCCGATTCCAGACAACGCCGCCGACACGACGGGCTACGGGGCGGTGGCCGACACCTACCGGATCGGGAAGTACGAGGTGACGAACGCCCAGTACGCGGAGTTCCTGAACGCGGTGGCCCGCACCGACAGCTACAGCCTCTACCACCCGAACATGGGCTCGGGCCTCGGTGGGATCACGCGGAGCGGAGGCTCGGGAGGCTACGGCTACAGCGCAATCGCCGGCCGCGAGGACATGCCCGTGAACTGGGTGTCGGTCTGGGACGCGCTGCGCTTCGCGAACTGGCTCCACAACGGGCAGCCCACGGGTTTGCAGGGCGATGGCACGACGGAGGACGGCGCCTACACCCTCCCCCCGATGGAAATTCCGTACACCTCGACCCCGCGCAACGCCGCTGCGACCGCCTTCCTTCCCAGTGAGGACGAGTGGTACAAGGCTGCGTACTACGATGCGAGCGTGCTCGGGTACAACCGGTACCCCTTCGCGGACGGGTTCATCGGGGCGGCCTGCGAGGTGCCTGCGGGCACCACGAGCCACTCGGCCAACTGCGGCTCCGCCGTCGGCGATCTGACGGACGTGGGCGCCTACATGGGCTCGCCGAGTGAGTACGGCACCTTCGACCAGGGGGGGAACGTCTGGGAGTGGACCGAGACTGTCGGCTCCGGCACGATCGGTGGCACGCGGGGCTCGAGCTTCGACGACAGCTCTCTCTACCTCGCGGCGCTGCGCCGGGGCCTCAACTGGCCGACCTTCGGGAGCGACAACCACGGGTTTCGCGTCGCAATGATCCCCGAGCCCGGAACGGGTCTGCTGGTGATGGCGGGTGTGCTGGGCCTTGCGGCCTGGCGCAGGCGAGACGGGTAGTCTTCGTCCCCTGTTTCCGGTGCCGTTGGCAGGCCCGCCGGCCGTGGATCTTGCCGGTGAGTTGCCGCCGTCTCCCCGGACGCGAGCCGTCTCGACCCGCTTCTCCGTCTGGTTTATCATGGGAATCGGACCCAAACGAACGTTCGTTCTTGCGGACGCAGAATGAGGATTGCCCGTGGCCCTGATCGTTGGAGGCGTCGACGTCGGTTCCGCGACCGGAAAGGCGGTCGTCATGAAGGAAGGCGAGATCATCGGGAGCCACATGATCGCCGCCACCACGCGCCCCCAGGAAACGGCGCAGCTGGTCATGGAAGAGGCGGTCCAGCGGGCTGGGCTGGCTTCGATCGATCACCTCGAACACGTCGTCTGCACCGGCTACGGCCGGCTCAAGGTTCCCTTCGCGCAGGAGAACGTCTCCGAGATCTCGTGCCACGCCCGTGGCGCTCACTGGATGGCGCCCGGCACCCGGACGGTCGTGGACATCGGCGGGCAGGACTGCAAGGTCATCTCCATCTCCGACAAGGGCACCGTCCTCAACTTCGCGATGAACGACCGGTGCGCCGCAGGTACCGGAAAGTTCTTCGAGGCGATGGCCAGGGCGCTCGCCTGCGGGCTGGAAGGGATCTCGGCGCTGGAGAACCAGGGCGAGAAGCCGTGCGTCATCAGCAACCAGTGCAGCGTCTTCGCGGAGTCCGAGGTCGTCACACTCGTCAACGAAGGGACCGATCTCCCCAGCATCATCGCCGGCATCAACATCTCGGTGGCGTCCAGGCTCCACTCGATGGTGAGGCGCGTCGGCCTGGTAGAAGACCTGGTGCTGACGGGCGGTTGTTCGAAGAACGAGGGCCTGGCCAAGGCACTGGCGGCCAAGCTGGACATCCGCATCGAGAAGCTGCCCGAGGATCCCCAGATCGCGGGAGCGGTCGGCGCGGCGCTGATCGCCGCCGAGAAGGCGGACGCCGGGGACTAGAGGTCCGTTCGAGGCGGAACGAGTCGACCTTCTCCAGACAGGGAGACACCGAGGTGGAGACCGAGATCAAGTCAGAGGCGTTCCAGAAGTTCGTCGAAGCGAGCGAAAGCATCATCAACCCCGAGGTCCAGGCGTGGAAGGAGCAGGGCCGCGGCGTGGTGGGGTTCTTCTGCTCCACGGTTCCCGAGGAGATCTTCACGGCCGCCGGTCTGCTTCCCTTCCGGATGAGAGGCACCGGGAGCACCAGCACGGAGCTCTCCGATGCCTACTTCTCCCCGATCAACTGCGGCTTCCCCCGCCATACCTTCAACCAGGCGCTCCGCGGGGAGTACGACTTCCTCGACGGGCTGGTCTGCATCAACAGCTGTGATCACGTTCGCCGCATCTACGACAACTGGACCCGGGCCCTCAAGACACCCTTCGTGCAGGTGATGAGCCTGCCGCGGAAGGTGGGGGAGCCCCAGGTCGACTGGTACTGCGACGAGCTCAACATTCTGAGAAAGCAGCTGGAAGAGCACTTCGGCGTCCAGCTCAGCGACGAGCGAATCGCGGAAGCCGTCGGACTTCACAATCAGGTGCGCGGCCTTCAGAAGCAGCTCTACCTGCTCCGGAAGGCCGACAAGCCACCGATCACCGGCGCCGAGACGCTCGCCGTGATGGTGGCTGGCACCGCGATGCCGAAGCAGCGCTACAAGGAGCTGCTGACGGAGCTGCTGGAGGAGCTCGGCGGAAGGCAGGGCTCCGGCGACTACCGGGCGCGGCTGATGATCCTGGGAGGCGAGCTCGACGATCCTGCCTACCTGGAGATCATCGAGAAACAGGGCGGCCTGGTCGTGACCGACTCCAGCTGCTTCGGATCCCGGCTGATGTGGGCGCCGGTCGACGAGGCGGAGCCCGACCCGATCAGGGCGTTGGCCCGCTACTACATCCAAGACCGGCCCTCCTGTCCGAGGATGTACGGAGACCAGCCCAAGCGGATCGCGTTCACCAAGGAGATGGCGCGGGAGTTCCGGGTGGATGGAATCATCGGGGAGCGGTTGCTCTTCTGCGATCAGTGGGTCGTCGAGAACTACATGACGGATCTCGACCTCAAGGAGGACGAGATTCCCTTCATGGCGCTGGATCGTGAGTACATCCTGAGCGGCGAGGGACAGCTTCGAACCCGGATTCAGGCATTCCTGGAGACGCTGGAAGCCAGGGGGAGCTAGAGAATGGACAGAGATGCAGCCAGGGAGAAGTCGCTGGCGCGCTACAAGCAGGAAAGAGATTGGTTCGTACTGCTCCGCGACGCAACCAAGCTGCTCCCCGGGGAGGAAGGCCGTCTCCAGGAGAAGCTACTCACCATCCTGCTGGATTCGAAGGAGACGGTGGTCGACTGCGTCGAGAACGAGAAGCCGTTCATCGCCGGCTACTTCTGCAACGCTCCGGAGCTCTTTCACGCCATGGACCTGCCCTGGTACATGCTGATGGAGACGCCCTTCCTTGCCGCTACGGCGCCCTATCTGCAGAGCGACATCGAGGGGTCCGAGAACATGGGGATCGGGACGGATCTCTGCACGGCGATCCGTCTGCCCATCTACTACATCGAGAGCGGCCTGATGCCGGTGCCTTCGGCGGTGCTGGGGCTGCTCTACCCCTGCGACGGCGCTCCCATGCTCCATCAGGTGCTCGAGCACAACAAGGCGTGGAAGGACGTTCCCATCTACAGCTGCGATCCGCCCTACACGTCGGACGAGCGCGCCGTCGAGTACTTCGCCGACGAGCTCCGACGGATGGCGGATTTCCTCCAGAAGCACACCGGCAAGACGCTGGACATGAAGAAGCTCGCCCTGGTCTGCGAGGAGTCCAACAGGTCGTACACGCTCTGGCAGGACTACAACGAGCTCAGGCGCAACGTGCCCTGCCCACACGGCTGGGAAATCGGCGGAGCGCAGGCCTTCGCGATCAGCCAGTGCTTCGTGGCGGGAGACCCGCGCTGCACCGACTGGTTCCGACAGCTCTACAAGTGCGGAGAGCTGAAGATTCGGGAGGGAAAGGGTGCGAGCGCTACCGAGGGATGGAAGGAGAAGATCCGTCTCTTCTGGTTCGACATCATGCCGTATGGCTGGATCTTCGAGCTGATGCCCTGGCTCGAGGAGGAGTGGGGGGCGGTGATCGTCATGGACATGTTCTCCAACTTCCCCTACTCGCTGATCGACACCTCGAGCGAGAAGACCATCTTTCACGGCCTCGCCAAGCGCAACCTGCTGGACGCGCCCATGATCCGGCAGGCGCGCGGCACGGCCGAGAACTTCGCGGGTGACATTCGCAGGATCGTCACGGACTACAAGATCGACTGCGTCATCTGGCCCGGCCACATGGGTCACAAAGACGGCGCGGCGACGACGGGGATCATGAGGGAAACCTGCCGGGATCTTGCCGTTCCCTTCCTGCACATCGGTCTAGACCTGTTCGACAGGAGGTACACCAACCCCGAGGAGGTCAGGGACAAGGTGTCGGAGTACTTCAGGGGGATGGGGCTCGGCTAGACTCTCCAGTACGGGTGGTTGTGCTCGCTCTCGAAGGGGGCCGGGAGAACTTCCCGAGTCCAGTGAGGAGCTTCCCGGAGATCGCCAATGGCGAGGTTCGATCAGTACATCGAGAAGGTCTCCGGCTACATCGAGGAGATGCGAAGCGGTAGAGGCCCGTTGCAGGAGTTCGACTACTCCGGCTCCCCCGAGGAGCTTCGGGCCGGGTTGCCGGTCGAGGTGGGCCCGAGCGCGAATCCCGGGATCGTCCTGCGCGGCGATACCTTCGTGGAGCTGGGGAACCCCCAGGCGGGCTCCTGCGCCGCGCTGCTCTGGACCGATCGCCCGTCCCTGATCAGGGACGGAAGGATCACGCTCTTCGGCCCCGGCATCCAGGAATCGGCTGAGGCGAGCCTTCCCTTCGGGCAGGTCCTGCTGGTGGGAGGCGAGGACCTCGAGCAGGAAGACCACGAGAAGCTCCAACAGGCTCAGCACGTCGCCGACCAGATCGAGGGATACATGGTCCGGAGTGCATCCCAGAACCTGTGGAGCCGGGTCAGCAAGGATGCAGCCGCCAAGGGATTCGACTTCGAGACCCTGGGAAGGGCGCTGATGGACCTGGTCAAGACCGGGGCGCCGAAGGTCGCGGCAGTCGAGATCCTCTTCGTGACCACCAGCAAGGAAGATGTGAAGCGGCTGGACGGTATCGTCTCGGGTTTCAAGGAGGTCGGCCGGGAAATCCTCAAGGAGAACTGGAAGGCCAGGGGCTACGATCTGGACTGCGATTTCGACTGCGAATCATGCACGGACCAGGAGGTCTGCGACGACATCAGGGACGTGATCGTGGCTCGCAGGAAGAAGTCCGGATCCGACGCTGACGCAGAGAGCTCCTAGCCAGGGGCGGCGAGTTCTCCCGATCGGATCGAAAACGGAAGGCGGCGGGTGGAAGCGATGGCCAAGCTGGATCGAGAAGAAAAGCGGTTGGTGGCGACCTGCGGCAAGGGCGGCACCGGGAAGACGGTTTCGGTCGCGCTGATCGCGAGGGCCCTCTCCGACGCCGCAGGCACGGGCAAGCTGCTCCTGATCGATGCGGACCCGGCGATGGGGCTCTTGAGCGCGCTCGGCGTGAGCGTCGCGCGGACCATGGGGGAGGTTCGGGAGAAGATCATCAAGACCGCGAGAGCCGGGAAGAAGGAAGAGAAGGCCGGGCTCGCGGACATGATCGATTACATGGCCCTCGAAGCCCTCACCGAGACCGAGAAGTTCGCCGTGCTGGCGATGGGCCGGACCGAGACCCTCGGCTGCTACTGCCCCGTCAACACCCTGCTGCGAGGCGCCATCGAGGTGCTGTCGAAGAGCTTCGACACGATCCTGATCGACGGCGAGGCCGGGCTCGAGCAGATCAACCGGCAGGTGGTGAGCCGCCTCCACACGCTGCTGATCGTCAGCGATCCCACCTCCCGCGGTCTGGAGACCGCCTCCCTGATCAGGAAGATGGTGCAGGACGACAAGGTGATGGAGTGCAAGAAGCTGGGTCTGGTGTTGAACCGGGTTCGAGGCAGCGAGGAGTTGCTCGCGGAAGCGGCGCGCAAGCTCGGGTTGGAGCTCTTCGGCATGATCCCGTTCGACGAGGCCATCGCCGAACACGATCTGATCGGTACGCCCATCATCGATTTGCCCGGTGACTCACCGGCCCTCGCCGCGTATCGCCAGGTCGTCGAGAGCCACATCCTCAGCTGAGGTCCCCACCTTCCAGGCCGTCAGAGCATCTGGATGCCACCGCTGACCGGCAGGTAGGCTCCGCTGACGAAGCGCGCCTCGTCCGAGGCCAGCATGACGACCGCGCCCGCCACGTCCTCGGCGAGGGCGTTGCGGCGGAGCGGGGTCATGTGCGCCACGGCCTCCTTCGCCTGCTCGGGCTGGTCTGCCGTGGCGTCCGTCAACGTGAGACCCGGCGCCACGACGTTGACGCGGATGCCGCCTGGTCCCAGCTCCAGAGCGAGGGATTTCATGAAAGCGTCGAGACCGCTCTTGGCGGTGGCATGGGCGCAGAAGCCGCGCCCGGGGGTGCGCGACAGCAAGCTGCTGACTGCGATGATGCAGCCTCGCTCTCTCTGCAGCATGCGCGGCACGAAGACCTTGCAGGCGTGAAAGGCGGCTCCCAGCTCCCCCATCAGCTTGGCTTGGAAGGCCTCCCAGGAGTAGTCAACGAAGGGCTCGATGGGGAAGGAGACGTTGGCGTTCAGGACCAGTGTATCGACCGGTCCCAGCTTCTCCTCCACTCCATCCGCCAGAGCAGTGAGATCCGCGGGGTCGCGCGCATCTCCTCGGACTGCGACGGCCTTGCCTCCGCCCGCGGTGATGTCGCTCACCACGTCGCGAGCCGCTTCCTCACTCTTCAGGTAATTGACCCCGACGGCCGCACCATGGCGTGCCAGCGCCTTTGCCGTGGCAGCACCGATGCCGCGACTGGCGCCGGTCACGATCGTCACCCGGTCCTCGAGTAGCATGGCTTCCTCCTCGCGATCAGCGTGCCGAGAAATCGGCGCGAAGCCCGGCTCGGCCCCCCGCCTCGCCGCTCGGCAGGGCCGGCGCTACCGGCTGAGAGCGATGTCGAAGGTCCAGGTGCAGCTGAATCCCTCGGGGTGGACGTACTTCGAGGACCCGCGGCCGCTGGCGACCGTCTCGGCCATGAACTCGATCTCAGCGGTGTTGGTCACCTTGCCGCCCTCGTCATCGACGGGGACCGTGGTGGTGAAGGTGTAGGTCCCTTCCTTCTTCGAGCCGGTCAGCCGGCAGACCTCGGCAGGCCGACAGGGCATGCCCTGTCCGTAGGTCAGGGTGAGTCCCTCGGCAGCCTTCTCGATCACGAGATCTCCGCTGCCGTTGCCTCCCATGGGGCACGGTCCCACCGTCTTGCTGTTGCTGCGGGTGGCCTTCCAGGTGCCCGTCGGATCCAGATCTCCGCCCGTGGCCGCAGTGGCTCCCGCCAACGTCATGGAGAGCGCCGTCAGACACACGAGAACTGCTCGTTCCATCTTCACCTCCTTGGCTCGCATCATCTCGAACCGTTCGCTCGGCGATTCGGTCCGCAGGGAAATAGGGCATTCGGGCCCGTCAAGCGGCCTTCCCCGTCGAGCCGCTCCGGAAGAGCGAGAGCAGGAGGAGAAGGGCCACTCCGGCCACGATGGAGACGTCCGCGAGGTTGAAGATGCCGGTTCGAAGCGGCCCGAGTCCGACGCTCACGAAGTCGGTCACCGCGCCTCCGTGCTGGAGCCGATCGATCCAGTTTGCGAGCCCTCCACCGGCGACAAGGGCCAGACCGAGCAGTGACCAGCCCGACGAGAAGCCGGATCGCACGGCCACCGCGCAGACGACGGCCAGCAGAAGCGGCACCAGACCGAGAAGGACCAGGTGCCGCAAGCCGGCGGGGAGACCTGCGCCCAGGCTGAGAAAGGCCCCGGGGTTGGAGGCGAGTTCGAACCGCACCGTGTCGGACGCGAGCGAGATGCGCGGGGAATCCGCCAACGCGCTGATCGCGATCCGCTTCACGACGTGATCGCACCCCGCACAGGCGAGAAGCATTGCGACGAAGATCAAACCCCGGCATCGCTTCATGTCGGATCCTCCCGGGGTTGCGATCCTAGCACGCAGCCGCCCGTACCGGATGCCCCGCCGTCAGCCGGGGCTGCCGAGCCCAGCGATACGCGCGCCGTGCCTCTTCACGAACCACTCCGCGAGGAGGGGGTGGTACTCGCGTTGCTGTTGCTCGGGCAACGAGAAGAAGTCCCCCACGCTCTCTCCCCGGCAGCGCGCCGCACCGCAGTGGCAGGGCCAGCTGTTTCCGCCGCTGGTATTGACGTTGTAGTCGAATGTGATCTCTTCGCCTGCCGCGATGTCCCGTCTCGCCACGATGAAGATGGCGTCGCCTTCGTAGAACTCGTAGGCGTTGGGATCGCAGCTGTGGTTGACGTGTCGGTCGGGGAATCCCCACAGCACCACCCTGCCGTCGGGGTAGCCGCAGTGCTCGATGCGCTCAGCCGTGTCCTCGCGAAGAGGTTCCTCGGCGGTGATCTCGCGCACGATGTTCACCCGTCGGATGCGCTGCCCGGCGCCGAATGGCTGCGCGGAGTAGACGCCCAGGCCTTCGATCGGCGAGCCCTTGACTTCGACATCAGCCACGGATGCCTCCGTAGATCGCGTCACAGTCGGTTCGCCAGAAGCAGTCGACGGAAGCGAACCCGCTCTCGCGAAGCCTGTCGAGATGCCAGGCCAGCGGGAGCCCTTCCTCGATGCCATCCTCGAAGCCACCGACCACACGCCGATCCATGTCACGAACGTCGAAGCCCAACGCCTTCGAGTAGTCGCTCCAGAAGCCATCCCAGTCCCTGCTCCGAGCTCTGGCCTGGCGAGCACGCGCTTCCTCACGAAGAGACTCCCATCCCCGCTGGATCTCCGGACAGTCGCTGCCCACGTGATCGGCGTTCAGGAAGATCGCACCCGGGCGCATCAGCGTGGCAATCTGGCGATAGAGCACTGCGAGTTGCTCCGGCTGCAGCCAGTGGAGCGCAGTCGCCGAAACCACTGCATCCACTGACGACGGCGCATGTCTTGTCCAGGACCCGTCGCGCAGGTCCGCCAGGACCAGATGAAAGCGATCTCCGAAGCGGGCCAGTCTCGCCTCTGCGAGCCACAGGATGGTGGGATCGAAATCGAACCCCGTGACCGCGGCTTCGGGAAGGGCCTCCAGCACCTCCAGCGTCAGACTCCCGGTGCCGCAACCCAGATCGAGTACGGTTCCCGCGGAAGGCTGCGTCTCGCCGAGCAAACCCACGATCGTCTCAAAGCGCTCCGCCCGCTTCACCAGGTACCGTTCCTGCATCCGGTCCCAGGCGTCCACCCAGTACTCCCAGTCGAGACCGTCGGGTGGCTTGATGTCTGTCAGGTTCCTCATGATCCTCGACGGCGCGGGAGAGGCCCGCTCCAGATGCGGCCGGAGCCCGATTCTGGCGGGCGGAGGGCCGGAAGGTCAAGAGATCTCCGATGGGCCCTCACCACTTCGCCGCGGCTCCTCCCAACGCTTGCGAGTGGTACCATGGCCGCTCTCCTCTGGATCGAGACGGAGACCGAAGCGGATGGCAGCTCGACGAGGCGCGGCACAGGCTGTAGCGGCTCTGAGGATCGGTGACGCACTCCTCGTGGTCGACGTCCAGAACGACTTTTGCCCCGGAGGAGCGCTGCCCGTCGAGGAGGGCGACCGCGTCGTGCCGGTTCTGAACCGGTGGCTGCGCGCCGCACGGGAACGCGGGATTCCCGTCTACGCGTCGCGTGACTGGCACCCGCTCGGCCATCCGAGCTTTGCCGAGGCGGGCGGTCCATGGCCGGTTCACTGCGTACAGGACACGCACGGCGCGGCCTTTCACACCGAACTCGAGCTTCCCGACGACGCGGTCCTGGTGGCGAAGGGCGTGCGCTTCGACGTCGATCAGTACTCGGCCTTTCACGAGACGGGGCTCGCTGACCGGCTTCGGCGCGACGGGGTGAGCCGTCTCTTCGTGGCCGGGCTCGCGCTCGACGTCTGTGTGCGCGCAACGGTTCTCGACGCACTCCGCGCCGACCTGGAGGTGCGGGTGCTGGTGGATGCCACGCGTCCCGTCGCGGAGGAGGACGGTCGCAGCGCGCTCCAGGAGATGGAGGCGGCCGGCGCCTTCCTCGAGGTCGAAGGGTGAGGAGCGCTCCCGGCTCGGAGGCCGTTCGAAACGTCGCGTTGCTCACCGACTTCTATCAGCTGACCATGCTGCAGGCCTACTGGAGCGAGGGTCTCGAAGACCGCGCCGCCTTCAGCCTCTTCTTCCGCCGGCTCCCTCCGGCCAGGAGCTACCTGGTCGCCTGTGGGCTCGACGACGTCCTCCGCTATCTCGAGGAGCTGCACTTCTCCGGCGAAGCTCTCGAGTACCTGCGCGGGCTCGGTTGCTTCAGCGGCGGGTTTCTGGACTGGCTCGCGGAGCTCCGCTTCACGGGAGACGTCTACGCCATGCCGGAGGGAACGCCGGTCTTTCCGCACGAGCCTCTGCTAGAGGTAGAGGCGCCGATCGGTCAGGCACAACTGATCGAGAGCTTTCTGATGAATCAAGTCCACCTCCAGACGCTGCTGGCCTCGAAGGCCTCGCGGGTGGTCACCGCGGCGCGCGGCCGGAAGGTGGTGGACTTCGCGATGCGGAGGATGCACGGAACGGATGCGGCGCTCAAGGGCGCGCGCGCCTTCTACATCGCGGGGGTCGATGCGACCAGCAACGTCCTGGCGGGACACCTCTACGGGATCCCCGTCAGCGGAACGATGGCGCACAGCTACGTGCAGGCCCACGAGGAAGAGCTCGAGAGCTTTCGCGCGTTCGTGCGGATCTACCCGGAGACGATCCTTCTCGTCGACACCTACGACTCGCTCGCCGGCGTGCGCAAGGTGGTCGAGCTCGCCCGGGAGCTGGGCGACGACTTCTCCGTCCGGGGGATCCGCCTCGACTCCGGCGACCTCGGCGCGCTCGCGCTGCAGGCGCGCGAGATTCTGGACGCAGCGGGTCTGCGCGAGGTCGAGATCTTCGCGAGCGGTCTCCTCGACGAGTACGCCGTCGCACGCCTGATCGAGCGGGGCGCGCCCGTCACCGGCTTCGGTGTGGGCACCCGGATGGGCGTCTCGGAGGACGCCCCCGCCGTCGACCTGGCCTACAAGCTGACCGAGTACGCGGGGGTGGGGAGGAGGAAGCTCTCGCCCGACAAGGCAACCCTTCCCGGGCGCAAGCAGGTCTTCCGCATCGAGTCGGACGGCGAGGTCGAGCGCGACGTTCTCGCCGGGCGGGAGGAGTCACACCCCGGCCGCGCCCTGCTGCGTCCGGTCGTGAAAGAAGGACGGCGCCTTCCCGCTGCCAGCGAAACGCTCGAGCAGATCCGCGCTCGAGCCGCAAAGGAGATCGCCAAGCTCCCGGAGCGGCTTCGCGGTCTCGAGGCGGCCGATCCTCCCTACCGGGTCGAGATCAGCGAGGCCTTGCGCGCAGAGGCAGGGCAGCTGCCCACGCGGCTCGCGTCCGCCGTGTCATGATCGACGCGATGGAGACCGGCTACCCCGACACCCGAGAACGACCCCTGCGGAGCCGGGCGAACCTCCTGAATGCTCTCCTCGTCGCGACGGTTCCGATTCCCGCGATCGTCGCGGCCTGGGTGCTCTTCCACTGGTTCCTGCCTGGGCGCATCCCGGCCGATCCCGGCTGGGCGGGCGTGGTCGATGCGGACGGACTGGTGGCCTGGCTGCTCCATCACCCCCTGATCGCGGCCAACCTCTTCTACTTCGTCTTCGTCGACCTCGCCTTCTGGGGCATCGCGCTGCTGCAGCGCAGCAGCTGGCTGATCGATCCCTACTGGACGATCCTGCCGCTCCTGCTCGCGTGCTTCTTTCTGGCGCAGCCCCTGGCCGAGCCCGATGGTGCGCGGGCGGCGCTGGCGATCGCCGCGCTTCTGATCTGGAGCGTTCGCCTCACCGGCAACTACTTCCGGCGCGAGGGCTGGTGCTTTGGCCTCCGGGAGGACTGGCGCTACGCCAAGTGGCGTCAGGAGCGAAGCGGCTTCTGGTGGGAGCAGTTCTTCGTGGTGCACCTCGCGCAGCACGCCCTGCTGGTCGGGCTGAGCCTGCCCCTCTGGGCCGTCGCCTTTCGCCCCGAGCCCCTCGGCACCGCCGACGTCGTGTGTTTCGCCCTTGCACTCGCGGGCATCGCCGTTGCGGGCGTAGCCGACAACCAGCTCGATGCCTTCATGCGCCAGAACGAGGCGCGGCTCCGCTGCGGCGAGCCCAAGGCTCTGCTGCTGGACACGGGCATCTGGCGCTACTCGCGCCACCCAAACTACTTCGGTGAGCAGCTCTTCTGGTGGTCGATCGCGGGCTTCGGAATGGTCTGCGGCGAGCCCTGGACGGCGATCGGAACGGCGCTGAACTCGTGCGTGCTCGCCACTGTAACCGTGATGACGGAGCACCGCATGCTCGATGTCCCAGCGAGGCGCGAGGCCTACCAGGGCTATCGCCGCCGGACCTCGGTATGGCTGCCCTGGCCACCGCGGCCCGCGCCGCCGCCAGGGAGGTGATGGAAACCATCGGCAAGAAGCCGTGGCCGGCGCGTGCGGAATCGGTCTGGAAGGCCCGATCTCGATCGGAACCCGTTGCCTCACGAACGTGTCGAGGACCTCGCTGGGATACACTCCCCCTCGAGAGGGACGGCAAGTCGAACGAGCGAGGGATAGATCGACATGGCGCGGCGCTACTGGCTCATCAAGTCCGAGCCTTTCAAGTACCCCTGGGAACAGCTGGTCGCAGACGGATCGACGTATTGGGACGGCGTTCGCAACTACGAGGCCCGGAACAACCTCGGCGAGATGAAGCTCGGCGACCTCTGCCTCTACTACCACTCCAACGAGGGCAAGCAGGTGGTGGGCGTCGCGCGCGTCTGCGGGGAATCGTATCCCGACCCGACGGCGGACGATCCCCAGTGGCTGGTCGTGGACGTCGAGCCGGTCGTTCCCTTCGCGCGGCCCGTCAGCCTCCAGGAGATCAAGGCCGATCCGGCGCTACGGGACATCAAGCTGGTTCGCCGGGCTCGCCTCTCGGTGGTGCCGATCGATCGCGCGGAGTTCGACCACATCCTGAAGCTGGGCGAGACGAAGCTTCCGCGTCAGCCCGCGCCGAGGAAGACCGGTCGGAAGAAGCGGGCGCGCTAGTCGACCTGGAATCTGCTTTGGCCGGCGCAGCTACTCGGCCAGCAGCTCCAGCGCGAAGCGGGCCCTCTCCCCGGTGAATACGACACCGCGCTCGAGAGCCTCCGCGACGAGCTCTCGCGCGTCGTCGCGCTGCCCCACACGAAGCAGGATCTCGGCGAGCTGCCAGACCGAGTCGGGCGCCTCGGTCTCGCCCTGATAGGCGTCCTCCGCCCACTCCAGGGTCTCCTCGGGCCGTCCCAGCACGAGGAGGGTGCGGGCCAGCGCGAACTTCAGATCCTGCCGGCCGGGCGCGAACCGCAGGGCCTCCGCGAGCCTCTCCCCGGCGATGTGCGCGTTCTCGGTTTCGGAAGTGAGCAGGGCCTGCTGGCCCGCGACGGATGCCGCGACCACTGCCGCCCGGACGTCGAGCGGATACGCGGCCTGCGCCTCCCGGACTCCTTCCCAGGCCTCGTCCAGGAGCGCCACGGCCTCGTCCTGCCTTCCCGCCGCGACCCAGCGGGGCACGCCGCTCGCGACCGTTTCGGCGAGCTGCGCGCGCAGTAGGGGAGCGTGGGGGACGAAGCAGCCCCCGACACCCTCGACGCGATGGACGGCGTCGCTCTCGAGTCGGAGAACCGCCTCGCTCGCGCGATGGGCCCTCGCGCTGGCGAGCCCCGCGAGGACGTTGCCGGCGACGATTCCCCCGATCGCCGCGGCAACGCAGACGGCGTCGATCCACCGGCGGGGCTGGCGCGGCGCGGGCAGTACCTCGTCGGTCTCGACCTCGTCCAGGCCATCCACGAGCGCGAGGAACAGGAACAGGCAGAGATAGCTCGTGACCTCTTCGAAGGCGAAGAGGCCGTGGACGAAGTGGGCGGTCACGAAGCCGAGTCCCGCCGCGGCGACGTGCCCGTCGACCCGGCCCCGCTCGAACTTCCGGATCAGGACGAGGAGAGGGGCGGTCACCAGGAGGAGGTGCGCCAGGAGCCCCGGGAGCCCCTGCACGGCGAAGGTGTGTGCGGGAACGTTGTGCGCGTAGTCGGCGTAGCTGACGCCCTGGCCTCCCAGCGCCATCTCGGGCCGGTAGAGGTGGTTGTAGGCGTGGTAGAAGTTGCCCGGGCCGCACCCCAGCCAGGGGCGCGCCTTCCCGGCGGCCAGTGCGACGCTCCAGGCGTCGACCCGCATGCGGGGGGATCCCTTCTCGAGGCTGGCGGACGCGATCCCGCCGACAACCGGGATCTGCCGGACGAGCCGTGAGTCCCGGCCCACCCAGAGCGCCGTCGCCAGGAGGGCCGCTGCCAGGAGAGCGAGGCCAAGGCCTCGACGCAGTCGCGGCCGGTCGCGGAAGACCGCGAGGTAGCCGACGAGGGTTACGCCGACGCCCGCGAGAAGCGCGAGGAACGTCCCGCGCGTCCCGGAGAGCACGATGGCGACGATGGCGAGGCCCGCCGCAGCGATCGCCAGCCACCGCCAGGGCCTGGAGCGCTCGCGGGCGACCAGGGGCAGGACGAGGAAGAGAACACAGGAGGCGAAGCCGGCGAGGAAGACGGGGTTGCCCGCGGTCGAGGCGGCCCGGTCGCCGAAGGTCCCCTCGTCCGGGATCAGGCCGACCTGCTGGCCGATCGCTCCCAGGAACACCGGCAGCGAGACGACCGCGAGCGTGCGCAGCATCCCGCGCCAGTCGGGCCAGGTTCGCAGCGTGGAAGCCAGGACCGCGTAGTACGCCGCCAGGCAGAGGAGGGTGAAGAAGGAGAGCATCCGCGCCGGGGTGTCGAAGAAGCTCCTCCGCAGGTCGATACCGGCGAGGGACGAGACCAGGAAGGAGAGCAACGAGAGCAGGACGGCGGCGCCGACCAGGCTTCGCCGCAGCCGGACCTGTCCCTGGAGCCAGGCGGAGATCCAGACCGCGAGGAGCAGCAGGACGACGCTGCGCAGGAACAGCACCTTCGGGGTCACGTACGGGTAGAGGAGGATTCCGTGCCCGACGAGGAGGGGCGTGGCGAGCGCGAGCGCTGCGAGAGAGCGGATCCCCCGGCGGTGCCACTCGGCCAGGGGTGGTTCAGGGGACGAGGGGCTCACCCTTCTTCATCTTCACCTTGAGCATCCCCTTCACTTCCTTGCCCTGGTTCGGGCCCGAGGCGACCACGCCCGTGTACCGGATCAGGAGGTTCCCCTGGTACTTGCTGAAGGTCTTCTTGTCGGTCTTGATCTTCCCGGCGGACTTGACCGAGGTGATCTGGATCGGCCCGCCCACCTCGGCAGTCCGCGCGAAGGACAGGGTGTCGGTGATGGCACCGAACCCGTGGCTGCGGTTGACGAAATCCTCGAGCTGGGCGCCGTAGGCGCCCCACAGGTCTTCACCCGCCTTGAGGCCCACCTTGTTCTCGCCCCTGCTGAACGTGGTGAAGGGGAAGCTCAGGGAGTGGGTGTCTGTGAACATGTCCCCGCCCGTCCCCCCCGTGCTGGGAATGGTCACCGTGTAGATACCGGAGAGGGAGGAGGAGCCCGGAGCCCCCGGCTCCCCGGGAAGGCCCACGTGGCCCTCGGCATTCGGGGACTCCAGCTTGACCTTGGCGGTTCCCTCGCCCGCGATCTTGACCTTCGACAGGATCTCCTGCGCACCCTGAAAGCTGGTTTCGAAGATCGTGTCGGCGAGACCCACCGTGCTGGCGACGCCGAAGAGGATCAACCCGAAGACGATTGCGGCGGCGTGACGCATCGGTCCCTCCTCTCGAGAGGATCGGCGGGGACCAGGATACCTCGCGGCGGGGTACGGGTCGAATGAATTCGGCTGCCAGTCGGCCGGCCCATCGGCAGGCCGTGAGCAGGTGTCCGCGCTACCCCAGCCCCGCTTCGAACGGTTCCGGGCGACGGACGGGTTATGATGGGGAGTGGCCCACGGCCGGGATGAGGCGAGGGGGCTTCATTGTCCACTGACGTGCTGGTGATCTTCGGCGCCGCCCTGCTGCTGGCGGCCGCGGGGACACCGGTGATGCAGCGCGTCGCCTCCCGCATCGGGATCGTCGACCACACGGCGGAGCGCAAGCTCCACACCGGTTCCATGCCGCTCCTCGGAGGGGTGGCGCTCTACGCGGCGGTGCTGGGAGCGCTGCTGCTCTACCCCCGGCAGCAGGCGCTGGTGCAGCTCGCGGGGATCCTGGTCGGGGCCACCTGGGTTTCGTTCTGCGGACTCTGGGACGACAGCCGGGGCATGCGCCCGGCCGTGAAGCTCATCGCCCAGGTGATCGCCGCGCTGATCCTGCTGACGAGCGGCGTCCAGGTGGCGCTGCATCTGCCCGGGTGGGTGAACGTGGCCCTCACGCTGCTCTGGGTCGTCGGCATCACCAACGCCATCAACCTGCTCGACAACATGGACGGGCTGGCGGGCGGCGTCGGCGCGGTGGCCGCCGCGGTCTTCCTGCTCCTCGCCGCGATGAACGGGCAGGTGCTCGTCGGGGCGCTCTCCGCAGCGCTGCTTGGTGCCTGCCTCGGCTTCCTGCTCCACAACTTCAACCCCGCGCGCGTGTTCATGGGAGACACGGGAAGCCTCTTCCTGGGCTTCCTGTTGGCGGCCGTGGGCATCAAGCTTCGCTTCCCGGACAACGTCAATTGGGTCACCTGGATGGTCCCGGTCCTGGTCCTGGGCGTGCCGGTCTTCGACACCACGCTGGTGGTGGTCTCCCGCCTGCGGCGGGGCAGAAACCCCCTCACCACGCCGGGCAGGGACCACGTGTCGCATCGCCTGGTGCAGCTCGGCTGGACGCGAAAGGAGGCGGTGCTGCTGCTCTACCTCGCCGGTGCCGCGCTCGGGGGAGTGGGCATCTTCGTCAGCCAGGCCTCGGCATGGGGGGGATACGGTGCCGCCCTGGCCGTCGCTGCGGTCGCCCTCGCCGCACTGATCTGGCTGGAGCGTCGGGTTCCGCTGGCTGAGAACGGGCTCCCCATCCCGGAGGCGTCCGATTGACGGAGGGTTCGAGCGAGAGGGCGACGGTGCTGATCACCGGGGGGGCCGGATTCATCGGCAGCCACCTGGCCGAAGCCCTGCTGGACCGGGACTACGGGGTCCAGGTGATCGACGACCTCTCGACCGGCCGCTTCGAGAACATCGCGCACCTGACCTCCCACCGGCGCTTCCGCTTCGCCATCGACACGGTGCTCGACGAGACCGTGCTCGACCGGGCGATCAGCCAGTGCGAGGTGGTCTTCCACCTGGCAGCGGCGGTGGGCGTCGAGTTGATCATCCGGGATCCCATTCGCGTGATCGAGACCAACGTCCTGGGGACCCAGGCCGTACTCAAGGTCGCCAGTCGCCATCGGCGGAAGGTTCTCCTGGCCTCCACTTCGGAGATCTACGGCAAGAGTGCGGAGGTGCCGTTTCGAGAGGAGAGCGATCGTCTCCTCGGCCCCACGACGCGCGCCCGCTGGAGCTACTCGACCTCGAAGGCGGTGGAGGAGTACCTGAGCCTCGCGTACTTCCGACAGAGGGGTCTCCCGGTGGTGATCTTCCGGCCCTTTAACACGATCGGTCCCCGCCAGACCGGCCGCTACGGGATGGTGGTCCCGCGCTTCGTCCAGCAGGCGCTCGCGGGTGAGCCGCTTCGCGTCTACGGCGATGGCTCTCAGCGCCGCGGCTTCTGCGACGTTCGAGACGCCGTCGCGGGGATGATCGCGCTGATGGAGCATCCGGAGGCCGTGGGCGAGGTGTTCAACCTGGGCTCGCCGGACGAGGTGTCGATCCTCGAGCTGGCGCGAAAGGTCCTCTCGCTGGTGGAGGGGAGCGGCGGGCCGTTCGAAGAGCGGATCCGCCTGGTCCCCTACGAGGAGGCCTACGCACCCGGATTCGAGGATCTGTTCCGGCGCCAGCCGGACGTGACCAGGATCCGACGACTCGTCGGCTGGCAGGCGCGGATTCCCCTGGAGGAGACCCTGCGCGCAGTGATCGCCGATCAGCGTGAAGGGTAGGGAACCACGCGGTTCGAGGGCTGCCGGGACGCTTCGCTACAGGGTGACGCCGAAGAGGTTCTTGAGGGCGAAGCCGCTCAGGATGGAGAGCCCGAAGAAGGTGGCGAGCACTCCCATCTCGCCGCCGGGGAGCCAGCCCAGGTCGCGCGCGGGGTAGCTGATCCGCGCGCTCTGGACGGGTGAGTCGGCGGGCAGGCCCGGCTCGCCGGGATAGAGCAGTCCCTCCATGCCCTTGGTGCGCAGTACCGGAACCTTGCGCGGCGGACCGCCCACGGCGATGCCCTTCTCCACGACCTCGTCGCCCACGCGAATCTTCACCACGTGGTCTCCCTGCTGCTCCGCGCGCAGCCGCCAGGCAATCTTGCCCTCGGCGGTGCGGACCGGGGGCGCGTCCAGGGAGAGGCCGTCCGGGAGGTCCAGGCGGACCATCTCGGCCAGGCCGGTCGCGGTGTCGGGCACGTCCGGATGCTGTCCGTCGAGCTTCACGATCAGCAGGTTGACGGACCCCACCGGCAGGGGATCGTGCGCGTAACGGGCTTCGAGCTGGAAGAGGATGGTCATCATCGGGACGATCATCACCAGCATCGGGAGGATGTTGTGGCCGAGGTAGAGCGCGTTCTTGTAGAGGATCTTCCCGGTCGAGGCGAGCACGGCGGCGATGTCGTCCTTGAACAGGCGGATCTCCAGCAGATGGACCTTGATCGCGTTCTTGGCGCGCTGGATCCCGCCCTGATTGCTCACGTACTTGTAGACGATCAGCGCGACGATTCCCGCCGCGACCGACCAGAAGAGCAGATCGAACCAGGCGTGCTCCTCGCCGAAGGGGGCGAGAAGCGGATCGAAGAGCGCGCTGGTGATGGCGTTGAAGCGGTTCATGGGATCCCGGGCCTGCGACGCATCGGCCTATGAGATGTAGCCGAGTCCCTGCAGCTTCTTCTTGATGTCGTCGTCGCTCTCGGCGTCTTCGAAGTTCTGCAGCTCTCGCTCGACCACGTGGGAGACGAACTCCTCCACCGTCGCGTAGCCGGCGATGTCGGCCACCTTCTTGGCCCGCTCGTAGACGTCCTTGTCGAGCTTGATCTTCGGACCACCAAACATCCAGGTCTCCTCCGACGGCGTCAGTTCGCGAAGATGGACCGGCCCACCATCCCCTCGGCGGGGGGCAGGCCGTAGTGATCCAGCAGCGTTGCCGTCACGTCCGTGAGGTCGTACCCCGACCCCTCGAGCTTTCGATTCACCAGCAGAATACCCGGCACCACCTCGGGCGCCATCAGGTGGCTGCCGGACCAGCGGGACCGGTTGTCCTCGATCACCGCCTCCTTGATCTCGCCGAGCGTGGAGGCGTCCGATCCGCCGTAGTGGACGTCGTAGCCCACGATCAGGTCGGGTCCCTCGGCCACCCGCTCGCCGGAGTAGACGTCGCTGGCCTTGTCGGCGCGCAGCACCACCTGGGCGCCGTTCTTGGGATCGCGGATCGCGACGAGCTGCTGCGCGATCTCGTCCAGCAGCTCGTCGGCATCGCCCGGCTGCACGATGCCCTGACCCTCGCGGCCGGCCAGGTTCAGGTAGAGGCCGTTGAAGCCCAGGCCGTAGGCGCGCGTGCGGCTCCAGTCGACGTCGCCGTCGGAGACGATGTGTCCGGTCTTCTTCCCGCCCTGGAGCACCAGGTAGCCCTTGTCCCGCAGCCACGCGTTCAGGTGCATCATCCGCGTGTAGGGCTGGAAGCCATGGTCGCTCATCACCACCAGCAGCGTGTCCTCCGGCAGCCTCTCGCGGACTCGCCCCAGCACCTCGTCGATGCGCTCGTAGTAGCCCTCGATGTCGCCGGCGTGGTCGCGCGCCGCGGCCTCCTCGCAGGCCGGATGACGGGGTGCGCCCTCGTACTTCGGCTCGCCGTGCCGCCAGAGCATGTGGCACTGGAGGTCGATGTCCGAGAGGTAGAAGAAGGTCGTTCCACCCGGGCGGAAGCGTGAGAGCGCCAGGTCGAGGAGCTGGTCCGAATCCTCCTGGACGAGCTCGACCTGCTTCCGGTAGTCGTCGTCGTCGAAGAGGCCGTCCTTCAAGGCGTTGGTCTCCTCGGGCATGCCCACGGTGTAGAAGTTGCCGAGCTTGTCGTACAGGAACCCGATGAAGTCGTCGGGCGTGGTGATGGGCTGGGCCGGATCTCCCGGGGCCAGATTCACCGGCGAGGCGTAGAGCTGGAAGTCGGGCCGCACCCGCTTCAGATAGAAGCGCACAATGCCCGTGAGGCGCATCAGGCCGAAGGGAAGGGGGTCGAAGGAGACCTCCACCCAGTCGCTCCACTCCCCCTGGCGGAGGACCACGTCCTCGCCGCCGATCTCGAGCCACGCCACGTCCTCCTCGGGGTCGACGTGCACGGCCAGACCGGTCATCAGGAAGTCGTTCGGTCCCGGGATCTCCCCGGGCTTCAGGTGGAAGATGTCGGGAGGCCCCTTCAGGCTGGTGCGGACCGTGTCCGGGACCGAATCGAAGTCGGTGTCCTCCACCGTCACCAGCTCGTAGTCGGCCTTGAGGTGCGGCTCTGCCGGGGGCGGCTTGCTGCCGTACCAGCTGTAGGTTCCGTATTCGCCGCGGAGGTCGACCGTTCCCATCCCGGAGAGCGTCCTGGCGCTCGGAGGGCGTCGGCGGGTAGTTGCCCGGGACCCGGTAGACCTCGACCTCGACGCCGACCTCCTGGAGCTCGTCCCAGAAGGCGATGCCGCCCCGGTTGTTGACGAGCGCGTCCCCGCCCAGGGGGATCGTGTAGCCGAACAGCTCGATGCTGGCTGGAGTCTCGCCGCTCGGCGGCGGCGTCGCCGACGAGAGCGGCTGGTAGGTCTTGGGATCCCGATGGATGAAGTCGAAGATGCCGTGGCCGCCGGGGTTGCGGCCGGTGATGAAGTTCGACCAGGCCACCGGGCTCTGCGGGGGGTTGCTGGTGCCCAGCTCCTGGAAGGTCCCCTCGCTGGCGAGGCGGGCGAAGTGCGGCATGCGCCCCTCACCCATCATCCGCTCCAGGATCACGGGGTCCACGCCGTCGATGCCGAGAACGAAGATGCCGGGCGGGGAGGAGTCGGCCCGGATGGCGGCTGCGCCCGCCCAGGCCAGCGCAGCGACGAGCAGAGCAGCGAGGAGGAGCCCGTGGCGACGCATCTCAGCCCGCCTTTCGGGCCGCAACCGGCTCCTCCACCGCCGTGGAGACCAGTGCTCCCGGGGCAGCGCCGGATTGGTTGAGTGAGGCCGGATCGAGCATTCCGCGGACCTGCGCGGCCTCGCCCGGTCCGGCGAAGATCGACCGCCCCTGCATGTAGGCCGGCGCCTCCTTGCCCAGGATCGCCATCACCGAGGGCGCGATGTCGATCAGGTTCGGCGTCTCGCTGGTGATGGCTCGATTGCAGAAGAAGACGCCCGGCACGATTCGCGGGTCGACGCAGTGATCTCCGCTCCAGCTCTTGGTGTTGTCGGAGAACACGTCCGGTGTCACCGCCCCGGTTGCGCACTCCCAGCTGTTGCGGAAGCCGCCGTCGTAGCCGATCAGGAGGTCCGGCGCGTCGAAGCGGTAGGGGCCGTCGAAGAAGTCGTTCGCTGCGAAGACGTCGAGGATGGCGCGCCGGCCGGTCTCGGGATCTTCGAGTCTGGTGAGTCCCTCGATCAGCTCGTTCTTGAGTGCTTCGTACTCCTCGCCCTCCTCCACGATGCCGGACCGCTCCCGCCCCTTGCGGTTGATGAACATGCCGGTGAGTCCCAGGCTGAAGGCGCGGGTACGGCTCCAGTCCACGGCCTCGAACCAGTCGCCGGAGGTCTCGGCGCCCTCCTTCAGGTGGAGATAGCCGTTCTCCTTCAGCCAGGTGTTCAGGTTCACGCCGCGGCGGAAGTTGGTGAAGCCATGGTCGCTGATCACCATCAGCAGGGTGCTCGAGTCCTCGGCGAGGTCGAAGATCTCTCCCAGCAGCCCGTCCATGCGTTCGTATACGCGGGCGATGGCGTCCCGGAAGACCTCGGTGTCCTTGCCTGCGTTGGCCGGGTGGGTGGGATCGAGGTAGCGGTAGAACATGTGCTGCACGCGATCCGTCGTGTCGAAGACGGTGGTGACGACGCCCTTCCTGGTCTTCTGGAGCGCGTCCTTGAACATCCGCTCGCGCTCGTCGCAGATCAGCATCGCCTGCTCGTAGAAGGCCTCCTCGTCGATCACCCGCTCGTTCAGCGCCCAGGTGTCTTCGGCGAGCCCCAGCGTGGCGAAGGGGCCGAGCTTCTTGGCCAGGTAGATCGAGTAGACCGTCGGATGGCTGATGGGCATCGCCGGGTTCTCGGGGTCGATCTGGATCGGCATCATGTAGACGTTGAACTCGGGCGCGATCGAGGTGATGTAGAAGCGCGAGATCCCGCGCACCTTGATGCCCAGCCCCGCCTTGAAGGTGAGCTGCACCCAGTCGGAGTAGGTTCTGGGCTCCAGGCGGAAGGGGTCGCAGCCCTCGACCTCGATCAGCGCGCTCTTCTCGTCTTCGGCAATCGTGATCGTGAAGGGCAGGGTCATGCGGCTCCCGCCTTTCACCAGCGAGTTGTCCGGTCCGACGATTCGCGAGCGGATCACCTTGCCCTTGCGGCGGAGCACCGTCTGCTCGCCCCCGGTGAAGGCCGCCTGCCCCTCCTTGGACTCCGTGCTGAAGAAGCCGAAGGTCCCCTGGCTCCCGCGCAGATCCGGCACGCACATCCCCGAGAGGAGCAGGCCCTTGAACGGGACCGGGGGGAAAGTGATCGGTACGCGCTGGATGATCGAGAAGATGTGGTGCTCACCGAGCAGCTTCCAGAAAGCCTGGCTCTTCTGGAGCAGCCGGATGTGCGGCTTTCCCAGCGGGACCATGTACTTCCCGATGTTGAGCACCCGCTTGGCCTTGCCGATGTCGGTGGACGAGAGCATCGGCATGTAGGTGCAGGGGTCGCGGGTCAGGAAGTCGTAGATGCAATGGCGCGAAGGGTCGACCCCGGTCGTGAAGGTCGACCAGGCCACCGGCGACATCGAGGGATAGCTGGTGCCGAGCGGCCGGAAGACGCCCTTCTCCGCCAGCTTCTGGAAGTTGGGAAGCCGTCCCTCCCGCATCAGCCGGGTGGTGATCCCCGGGTCCATCCCGTCGAGGCCCAGGATCACCACGCGCTTGGCCTGGGCGTTCTTGTAGGGGTTGCCGACCCGGATGGTCCGCCAGGCGAAGCTGATCGGCCAGATCAGGACCGTGCCCAGGGCCAGGAAGAAGGTGGTGATCAGGACGAAGAGGGATCCGACGAAGGCGAAGCCCGCGCCAGGGCCGATGTAGGCCGAGGCCGGGTTGGACGGCGCGAGGATCACCGTCGCCACCAGCGCCAGGGCGGCCGAGCGAAGCAGGGCCTTCCGGAACGGGCGGGCGCGGGTCATCTCGAGGCACGTTGCAGGCGTGCCGTGCGGGCAGGCCGGCTTTGCCGGCCGATAACCCGCCATTACCGGACCTGGCCTTCCAGGAAAGGCACCTCGAAGACCTTCTCGTGCATGATCGGACCGTGTCCGAAGTAGCCCTCTTCGCCGAAGAGCTCCCCGTGGTCCGCGGTCACCGTTACGAACGTGTTCTCGGGCACCATGTCGTAGAGCTTCTCGAACACCTGGTCCAGGTACTGCACCGTGTGGATCTGCCGCTCCCGCAGCTGGTCCAGCCTCTCCTGGTCGAAGAACTTGGGGGCGTCATCGTCCTCGACGAGCTTTCCCCCGACCACGTGGTCGTCGAGGTGCTTGAAGACTCCGTGGACGCCGCTGATGCGAGGCCACTCCGAGGGATCCTCGTCCGGCGTGGCGAAGGGGTAGTGCGTCTCGCCGACGTTGAGCATGTAAAAGGCGGGCCGCTCGTCGTCGAAGCTCATGGTGTCGAGCATCGCCATCATGTCGTTGTGCTTGTCCATCAGCTGGAAGCTGTCGAACCCGCGATTGACGGCGGTCTTCGCGTTGAGGACGGGCAGCGAGACTCGGGCGTGGGTGGTGTAGCCGAGCTCGTTCTGCAGGTAGTCGGGCATCCAGAGCGACGGCACCAGCTTGGCGAACTCCATGCCGTCGGTGCCGAAGCGCTTGTTGTAGTTGAGGAAGTCCTCCTTGTAGTACTCGGAGGCGAAGACGTTGTCGGGGCTCCGGTGGGGCACGAGCCCCATCAGGAAGTTGAAGTGGGAGGGGCTGGTCCAGGAGGCGTAGCTCCAGCGCCGCTCTACCTCGCCGCCGGTGATCTTGGGGATCACCTTGGGAGCGGCGGTCATGAAGGAGTCGTAGCGGCAGGAGTCGAGCGTGATCAGGATGTAGTTGTTGCGGGCCCTGGGCTCCGGCCGCGGCCGCGCCGGCCCCAGCCGTGCGCGCGGAGACGGCGGGGGAACCGGGCGTCTCGCCTGTTGCCTGCGCCCCAGTAGCTTGTCCAGCAGTCCCACGATCGGTGTGTGCCTCCAGAGAGTTCGGGCTAGCCTCGGGGCTCGTTCCGCGGAGTTCGCGAGGAGTCGACCGGAGGTGCGGTGTCGCCCGAAGAGATTCTAGGCCCCGTTGCCCAGTTGGGGTATCCGGCCACCCCGATCCGCACGCGGACCGATAGGTGGAGGGAATCCCGCATGACCGCGTGCCGCGCCATCCTTACGACTCCGCTGGTCGGTTTGCTGTTCCTTATCGGCTGCGGCGCCGACCCGGAGCAGCTGAAAGGCGAGGCCCAGCAAGCCCTTAGTGTAGGGAATTTCTCCCAGGCCCGGGAGATCAGCACGCGCGCTCTGGAGCAGGCGCCGGAGTCCGAGAAGCGGCTGATCTGGTCGCTGGAGCGCATCCGCCTGGAAGCCCTGGCCCGGGACGAGCAATCCGCGGAGGCCCTCGAGAGCCTCGAACGCCTGGCTGGCGAGTACCCGGCGCATGCCAACGCGGACCTCTACCTCGCCATCGCCAGCTACGCACGGGAGGCGGGCGATACCAGCGGAGCGATCGACATCCTGGTGGCGGGGGACGCCCGCTTCCCGGAAGAGTCTGAGAAGTTCAAGGAGCAGATTCGCGAGCTCCACGAGGCCGGTCTGGATCCCGCCGAGATCGAGCGGCTCCGGAGCATCGGGTACCTCTAGAAAGCTTCGATACTCTCGATCCGTGACGGGCGAACCGCGGCAGCTCTGCCGCGCGCCATTCGATCAACGCCGAACCCAGGAGGTGGCCATGCCTTCCCGCTTCGAACAGGCGCTCGCAGTCGGGCGTCCCCCCAACATCACCCGGCTCTTCCCCAACTCGAAGGCGCTGATCGTCAGCGGAAAGGCCGTCGATCGGGCCATGCTCGCCAAGGGAAAGGCGATCGCCATCGCCGCCAACGGCCGCAGCTACTTCGCCATCCGCGGGGCGCTGCTGGCGGCGCAGCGGGCGAACGCGGCGATCATCGTCGAGATCGCCAAGTCCGAAGGGGGCGCGAGCGCCTACTGCGCCGTGAGCCTCTGGAACATCGCGCGGCACGTGGACGCGCTCTGCAACGAGCTGGGGATCACGGTTCCCGTCGCCATCCACGCCGACCACTACCAGGTCAAGGGCGAGGCGGACGTGGAGAAGGCCAGGGTCGAGATCCCCTCCATGTTCGACGCGGGGATCACCTCGATCGCCATCGACGCCTCCAACCTGCCCGACGACGAGAACCTGCTGGCCAGCCTGGAGCTGATCCCCATCGTCCCGGGCTGGGCCAGCCTCGAGACGGAGGTGGGAGAGATCAAGGGCAGCGAGGGACTCTCCACCGCCGAGGAGGCCGTCTTCCTGGTTCGCGGGCTCAACGCCCACGGCGTCTCCCCGGACTGGATTGCCCTCAACAACGGCACCAGCCACGGGCTCGAGGCCAGTGGCCAGGGAATCCAGGTCGAGCTCACCGCCGAGATCCACGCGGCCCTGTCGAAGTACGGCGTGTCGGGAGCGCAGCACGGGACCTCCGGCAACAGCTCGGAGCGGCTGCGCCGCATCGCCGCCGAGACGCGCACCACCAAGGCGAACGTGGCCACCGCACTCCAGATGATCTCCTGGGGTCTCACCGTCAACGACTACGGGAACGCGATCCAGGACGATCAGGGCGCGTTCGTGAAGCTGGTCGACGAGGGCGTGACCGAGGAGATCTGGGCCGAGATGGTCGAGTACGCCGAGTCCGCCGGACTCAAGGGCGGAAACTACAAGAAGCTCAATCTGCCCTTCGAGAACAAGCTTCTGGGCCAGTCGGCCGAGGTCCGCGCGCGGATGACGCGGCGGGTCGAGGAGTTCGTCTACGGCCTGCTCACCGACGTGTTCAACGCCAGGGACACCGCGCCGCTCGCCATCGACGCCATCCTCGAGGCGGGCTCGCACGACCTCGGCCCCAAGGCCAGTCGCATCGAGGACCCCGCTGAGTGGACCGAGGAGAAGATCCGCGTCGCCGCCTCCAAGCTCGACTCCGACAAGGGGCCCGAGGGAGACTTCGACGACTGAGCGGGCGCCGGAAGGCGCCCCAGCTTGTCGTCTAGTGGCGCGAGCGGCTTCGCCCTGCTGCTGCGAGCCCTGCCAGGCCGATGGCGAGGAGGAGGGCGGTGGCAGGTTCGGGGATGATCGAGGCGAAGAGCTCCGGATCATTGACGATGTAACCGTCGAGGCCGAGCTCGAGCGCGAGCGCCATCTTCTCGGGCGTCTCGGGGAAGAAGGGCTCGATGTTCCAGGCGTAGGCCAGGAGTCCGCGGCTCTGGGCCTCCGGCGAGAAGGGTGGGGTGGTTGTAGCTGTACATCTCGAAGACGACCGAGATCCCGTCGACACCGATCGCCACCTTGTGGTCGAGATACTCCTCGACGGTTTGTCCGCTCGCCGCGACCGTCTCGGTCCACAGGATCGGCACGCCGGCGAGCGCGGGCTGCGCCAGGATGTCGGTGACCTGCGCCTCCTCCCAGGCGGTTACCCAGAGATCCTCGACCGGGAAGGCGGTAGTGGTGATCGCCGCTGCGATCTCGGCGCCAAAGATCTCGCCCGACTTCTGGTCGAGCAGTAGGGGACCTCTCCCTATCCCTGCCAGCAGGGCCTCCTCGAGGGTGGGAACCGGCTCGCCCGCGAAGATCGGGTCGAACCAGGAGCCGGCGTCGAGGGCCTGGAGTTCCGCGAGCGTGAGGCTCGACACCAGGCCGGTGCCGTCGGTGGTCCGGTTGACGGTGTCGTCGTGCATCAGCACCACGTGACCGTCCAAGCTCTTCTGGAGGTCGATCTCGACCATGTCGGCGCTGACATCGAAGGCAGCATTCAGCGCCGCGAGGGTGTTCTCGGGATAGGCGGCCGAGTAGCCACGGTGGCCGACATTGAGGGTCGTGGCCTGCGATGGGCCAGCGAGCCAGGCAAGGACGAAGACGAGGAATGAGATGGACGAACAAATCCGCACGGCGACCCCCTTCCCAGGACCAAACGCCAACGCAGAAGTCATGCAAGATCGACGCCACCCTCGGCCGCCGGGCACGACAGCTGAACCACCTGAAATCAAATAGCATTTCGCCTCTGTGAAGCACGCATCCGCAGCGCACCTGGGAAAGGATTTTCCACGGGAGCGGAAGAGCTTTTCTACAGGCCAGAACCACCTGGGCGCGCTCGGCGAACTCACGCGGCTGATCCACACGGCCAGCGGGAACCTGGTGCTCCAGCGGGTCCGCAACGGAATCCGCGGCCAGGTTTGGAACTAGGCGACCAGCCTCGCGCTCTGCAGGCCGCCTTGGATCAGCTCGACGGCCTCCTCGGGTGAGTCGGTGACGGTGACCAGGTCGAGGTCCCCGGGGCTGATGGTGGCCTCGCCGACCATGGTCTGGAGGATGAAGGTCCGCAGGTGCTTCCAGTAGTCGCTGCCGACGGCGACGATCGGGAAGGACTTCATCTTCCCGGTCTGGATCAGCGTCACCGTCTCGAAGATCTCGTCGAGCGTTCCGAAGCCGCCGGGCATCACCACGAACGCGTGGGAGTACTTGACCAGCATCACCTTGCGCACGAAGAAGTGGTCGAACTCGACGAAGGTGTCGAGGTACGGGTTCGGCTGCTGCTCCATGGGGAGCTTGATGTTGCAGCCGACGCTCCGGCCGCGGCCGCGCCTCGCGCCGCGGTTGGCCGCCTCCATGATGCCGGGGCCGCCTCCTGTCATCACCGTGAAGCCGGCCCTGGCGATCCGCTCGCCGATCTCCGCGGCGAGCTTGTAGTAGCGGTGCTCCTCTTCGAAGCGGGCGGAGCCGAACACGGTGACGCAGGGGCCGAGCCCCTGGAGCTTGCGGAAGCCGTGGAGGAACTCGGCGAAGATCCCCAGTGCGCTCCAGAGTTCCGAACGTCCTGCGCGCCGCCCGCTGAGCAGAAGCTCGTCGGCGTGGCTCCTCGATGCATTGGGCCAGCGCCCGATCTGGTCCGTCGTGATGAGGGTGCTCTTGTCGTTCATTCGCGCAGTCCGTCCTCGTGAGCAGCGGAAGAGGCCGGATTCTACAGCACGGCCTCCCGGGTTTCCCGGGGGCTGGAGTTCGTCCCATGAATCCGTCTCTGGGGACGGAGGGCTTGTGAGATGAGGGCTAGTCCTCTTTCAGGTAGGTCTCGACGTAGCGCTCCATCTCCGGTGTGGGCTTCCACCACTTCGCAATGCCGAGATCCTCGGCCACCTTGTTGGCGCCCAGGTAGCCGGGGCCGCCCAGCACGAGTCCGCCCGGGTAGGCGGAGACGCCGCAGACGTAGAGGCCCTCGATCGGCGTGTTGGTGCCCGAGCACGCCTGGTTGGGACGGAAGCAGCCCATCTGCAGCGGCTGGTAGTCGCCGTGCTTGATCGAGCCGCGGCGCATCTGCGGGAAGCGGATCTCGATCTCCTCCGGATCCTCCATGCTGGTGGCGACGATCTTTTCGGGCGTCAGGTTCGGCGCCGCCTTCCGCCAGCTGGCGAGCATCGCCTCCTGGACCTCCTCCCGGTGGCTCTGCCAGCCGCCCTCGATGCCGAAGGGCGCGTGGATCTGGAACATCGAGACGTACTTGCCCGGGCGATCGCTGAGCGTGGGATCGAACAGGCTCTCGCAGGTCGAGTGACCGCCGAAGCTGGCGAGATCCAGCTTGCCAGCCGCGACGCTCTCCCAGTGGGCCACGAGTTGATCGACGCTCTCGATCCCGATCACGGTGGAGAAGGCCTGATCGATCCACGGGTCGTCGGTCGCGTACCGGGGAGGCTCGTCGGCGGCGATGTGCAGCGTGTTGAAGCTCCACTTGTCCCAGCTCCAGCCGCGGACGGCTTGCTCGAGATCCGGCGGGAGGTGTTCCTCTCCCACCATGTCGAGGAAGGTGCTGTGCGGGTCGAGCGTGGACATCACCGCCTTGGCGCGCAGCACCCGTCCTTCGTGTGCCAGCTGCACGCCGCTGGCGCGGCCGTTCTCCAGCAGGATCTTCTCGACGCTGGCCGCCTCCAGGATCAGGCCGCCGCTTCGGATCACCTCCCGGCCCAGCGCGCTGGCGAACTTGTGCGAGCCTCCGTAGCAGTAGCAGCGGTTGGCTGCGCGATCGATCATCAGCGGCACCATGAAGCCGAGCCCCGTCTCGTGTGGATCGAGGCCCCACATGCAGCTGGCGTAGAGCATCAGGGCCCGAACCTTCTCGTGCTCGAAGGTATCGGTGATGATGTCGAGCGGGCTCATCTCGCCGATCTCCAGCATCTCCTGTCCGACTTCGGTCTTTCCCATCGCCATCGTGATCTCGATGGGCTCCATCGGCGGGATGTAGGTGGCCGGAGCCACGATCTCGTTCACGATCCTGCGCCACCTGCGGATCACCTTGCCGAAGGTCTGGGCGTCTTGGAAGGAGAACTTGCTGATCGAGTCCTTGGTGTCGTTGGCCATGCGTGAGAGCAGCAGTGAGGAGCCGTCCTCGAACACCATGCCCTTCTGGGAGTTGGGCCGGATCCAGGTCAGCGCGGGCCCGTCCAGGTCGAAGTCCCGGATCGCGGGCATGTAGTCCACCATCATGTGGTAGAGCACGTGGGGGTTGGAGGCGTAGCAGGGATACAGGTTTTCCTCGGTCGCCAGACCGCCGCCGGCTTCGAAGCGGCGCTCGCAGATCGCCACGCTGAGCCCGGCCCGCGCGAGATAGGCGCCGGCGATCAGCCCGTTGGGCCCGGCGCCGATGATGACGACGTCGAACTCGCTCTCCTCGGGGAACTCCTCCTGCATGTGCCCGAAGGGATCGCTGGCGTCGTACTCGAAGCGCGACTCGTACTTGAAGCTCGACATGCTGCGCTCTTCTCCGGCGCCCGTCAGGGGCGCCTTGCAGAGATCTTCCCCTCCTGCGGGATGTAGTACGGCGATGCGTACCACCAGTCGCCGGGCTCGGCGATTCCGTCCTCGATCAGGATGTGCATCAGGTTGTACGGGATCGCCATCAGGCAGAGCCCGCCCGGATGTCCCGAGGTCTGATGTGCGTGGTAGAGCCCTTCGATGGGGGTGCGGTAGCGGGCGAGCTCCGGGGTGGGCCGATTCGTCCAGAGCTGGTCCTCGTCGTGCCGACTGCCGCACCAGGTGCCGCCGATCAGCCCGGTATTGCGGAACTCGATGTCGCGGCCGGTGGCGCTCCAGTGGTGGATCACGTTGTCGTCGTCGAGTCCGTCCACCATCTGGCTGTAGGCGGCGCGCATGTAGGCGTCCATTTCCTGCTTGTATCCGTCGAGGGCGTCTTCCCCTTCCCTGTGGTAGTCGGGGGAGGTGACCGCCATCTCGAAAGCGTTCGAGATGTACCCGCGCGGATAGCTCGCCTGGCAGTCGGTGGGATCGAAGGACTGCGGCGGGGTCTGGAACCAGAGCGCGCGCTCCGGGGGGACCGTGGGCTGTCCCTTGCGGCCGTCCACGTCGGCGACGTTCGCGTAGTAGATCTCGCGAGAGTCGCAGGGGTAGATGCCGAGGCCGGGTTGCCGGTTGGCGCCGACGTACCGGCTTTCTCCGACCTCCCGGAACTTCTCCTTGTAGGTGAGCTGCTTCCTGGTGTGGAAGACGGAGACGTAGAGGGTCTGGTTCTTGAGGCTGATGTCCTCGACCTTCTGGATGAAGCCCGGGTCGAGGTGCTTCGGCCCGACCATCCGCAGGAAGGCCTGGTGGACGTCGCAGGCGGCGATCACCGCCTTCTCGGCGCGGATCGTCTTTCCACCGCAGGCCGCGGTCTCGCGCAGCCGGACGCCCACTGCCCGTCCGTCGTCGATCAGGATCTCGTCCACCGGACAGCTGGTGCGGACCACCGCGCCCCTGTGCACTGCCGCTCGGTGGATGGCGTGGAAGTAGCCGTGCAGCCCCCCGCGCGGAATGCTGTTCTTCCCGGCATTGGGGAGGATGAGCAGCTGTACGCAGAGCGCGGCGGGGATGGCCACGCCCTCCCAGTGGCCCGCGGCGCCCGATGCCCAGGCGGCGAACGCCATCGCCGTCTTGAAGTGCTCGGTCTCCAGGTGCTCGTCCATCAGGTCGAACATCGTCATCTCGCGCAGCTCGGGCGTCCAGATGTCCGGCTGGTACTTCTTGTAGACCTGCATGTAGGGCGTGTTCTCGTCAGCTCACCTCCACCTCGGGTGGATGCGGCGGGCACCAGAAGGCGGCGCGCATCAGCTCCCTGGTGAAGGGTGGGCTGCCCAGCATGCCGCCGATCTTCGCCCAGCCCAGCTTGTCCGTATCGGACGGGAACCGCCAGCCGTCCGTACAGGCCAGGCCCCCGGCATTGGCCTCGAGCGGGTTCATGGGATCCCACTCCATTCGGAATCCGTACTTGTGCAGCTCGAGTTGCTCGAAACCCGGCGCCGGCGACGCGTACATCAGCATGGCGTGCGGGTAGATCCGCACGCCCGGAATCGGCTCCTGCGTCTCGCACGCGCCCCCGCACTCCGTCCGCTCCTCCAGCACGCAGACGCGGAGGCCGCACTTCGCCAGGTACGCCGCAGTGGTCATGCCGTTGGGCCCGCCGCCCACCACGACGATGTCGAAGCGCTCATCCTTGGTCATCAGAAGTCTCCGGGATGCTCCGCCTTCTTGAACCAGTTCGAGGGCGCCAGCAGGTACCCGAGGACCGAGAGATTCAACGCGGCCTTGATCAGCGTCCAGAGATCCTTCCAGGTCACACCGCCTCGAATCATCCAGCGCACCGGCTCGGTGGTCTGCACCTCCATGATCAGGTAGTCACCCTGCCGTTTGACGGCGACGATCTCGGCTACCAGTTCTCGCTTGCCCAGGCCTGTGGATCGAAACAGCATTGGGGTGATGACTCCTATTCGAATTGCCCGGCTTCGGTGGAGCGCCCGATGGAGGCGGCCTCTCCAATGTCGTCGTGGCAGGGACACCCAACCGGCGGCCGGGAGGGCAGCCGGAAGCCACTCCGCTCTTTTTGGTATACTAGCTAACGAAAGCTTTCGGGCAAGCTAAAATTCGGCTAGCTTCGAAATGCGTGGAGCCCGGGGGCTTTCCGATAGGTTCGAGGATGCGGACCTCCTCTCTCCATTCGACTCCCGGCGCGGAGGAGCGGTTGCCAGATGGACTGGATCGACGAGTTCTCGGAGGCGTGGGCGAGGGAGTATCCGGATGCGGACATCTCGATTCTCTCTCCGATGACGCGACTGGTCCGCCTCGGTGTGCTGATGGACACCTTTCAGAAGGAGATCACCGAGCCCTTCGAGCTGACACCCAGTGACTACGCCGTGCTCTCCACCCTCCGGCGCGCCGGCGCGCCGTATCAGCTCTCGCCGAGCGAGCTCTACACCGCTCTAGAACGGTCTTCCGGCGGCATGACCAAGATGCTCAAGCGGCTGGAGGGTCTCGGTCTCGTCGAACGGGTCCCGGATCCGGAGGACGGGCGCAGCATCCGGGTCAATCTCACGCCGTCCGGTGTCGCGCTGCAGGAGGAAGTCTTCAACGTCTTCCTCTCGCGCACCCAGGAACTCCTCCACCGGATCTCCCCGAGCAAGCTCCGGGAGATCGACAACTCACTCAGACTCCTGCTCGACGGGATCGAGAGCCACTTCTACCGCTAGACGGGGGGGCGCCTTCCCCTTACCTCGCGTTTACCTGACGAAGGCGTCGACCAGGTTTCGGAGGCCGATCGGCTCGTGCACCGGCGGGAAGCGAAGCTGGCCGGTCCGGATGGGGCGAGCCCGGCGCAGCGGGCCGGCGCCGGTGCGGGCGATCTCGATCCGCGGCAGGAGGACGCCCCGCGCGACATGCGGCCACGCGTAGCGCTGCGCGGTGGAGCGGCCCGAACGCCGGAGCGCGGATGCCTCTGCCGGGTTGGAGCGCAGCCGCTGGAAGAGCCCGACGAACTCCCTCGGGTCGGCGGTCTCCACCACCAGGGCGTTCTGTCCGGCGATCGCGTAGTCCTCGCCGGAGCAGCCGGTGCAGGCGATCCCTCCGGCGGCCATGGTTTCGAGACCCACCAGCCCGAAGGGCTCGTGTTCGCTGTTGGCGAGCACCGCGTTTACGCCCCGGAACAGCGTGCGGCGCGCCTCCGGATCCACGTGGGAGCGCAGGACCACCACGTCCGCGCTGCCCACCTCCTGCAGTGCCTCCATCAGCCCCGGAACTCCGGGCGCCTTCCAGGTCCGCTCGGTCACGTTCAGGTCGCGTGATCGCGCCGCAGCGATGACTTCTTCGCCGTGGGGCTCGGTTCCACCGCGCGCGATCAGGAGCGGGCGCCACGATTGGCGCTTCATCTCCGCCACGATCTCCACCGCCGCGAGCCAGCGCTTGTCGGGGTCCCAGCGGGCCATCTTGGCGAGCAGGGTGCGGCCCTTGAAACGGCGGCGGAGCTCCGCCACCGCGGGACGGTCGGGCGGATCGAAGGCGTCGGTGGTCAGTCCGTTCGGGATCACCAGCGGGTTCACACCCTCGCCGGACATCTGGTGCTTCATGTACCGGCTCACCGTCGTCACCACCGCGGCCTCGCCCAGGCGCTCCCAATGGATTCGCTCGAAGCCGAAGGTGTTGTTGGCGTTCCAGAGGATGCTCGCCCGCTCGCGGACGCCCGCCGCGCGCAGCAGCCAGTCGAGGTGGAGCACCGCGTCCGCCGTCTGCCACTCCTCGGCGAGCACCACGGCGTGGCCGCCCCGTCGGAAGTGGGGGACCAGGAACTTCGGCATCAGGTGCCTGGGGAGGGTCCGCGCGTACTCGGTGCCCTTCGGCAGCTCGCCGTCGTAGACGCCACCGGGGTGATGCCGGCTCAGCCACTGAGCCCAACGGTGCAGGTGCAGCGAGCCACGGACCTCGTGACCGGGCTGCTCGGGATCACCGATGAACCACAGGTGGGTTTCGAAACCGAGCGCTGCCAGCGTCTCGGTCAACCCTTCCACGCGGGTCGCCAGACCGCCCGCCCGCGAATACGGATCCGGACCCTCGAACGAGAGCAAGTGGAACTGCAAGGTGGTTCCTGCGCCTCCTGCCCGAGCCTCTGTGCTCGTCCGCACAGGCTCGCCGACCGCGACGGGGGGAGTATTCGCAATCCGCTCGGGAGGGCAGCAAAAGCATAGCCTTTCTAGTCAGTTCCCGATATGAGAAAGACAGCGTTTTTTTCTCGAACGGGACTCACCGTCCGCCGATCGAACCGCGACCGGAGGGGCGAGGTGCTTTCGCCCCAGCGAGTGGGCCGCCTCCGAGGTGCTGCCTGGCGAGGAGGGAGCCGATCAGGTCGGTTGCCCGCCCTCGCCGCCCGGGTCCGAGGATCGCCGCTCGGTTTGCGGCGGGTCGGAGGGAGACTCCCGGGTCGGGTCCAGCACCTCGCGGAAATCCAGGGCAGAGGTGAGGGAGCCGCGCATGCGGTCGATCTCCCGCTTGAGCTGCCCCGCCTTCCGAGCCGCCCTGGGGAGGTTTCGCGGGCCCAGGATCAGCGCGAGAAGCACGACGATCAGGATGAGCTCCGGCGTCCCGATCCCGTACATGCGATCTCCTGGGGCCATTCGGCGAGTTGCTCGTCGCGTTCCCCCGTTCAGAGGTCCGATACCAGCTTGTCGTAGAACTCGACGAAGTTGTCCTTGTCGTCACCGCTTCGCAGGGCGATGGCTGCGCGCGGATGCTGGTTGAGCTGGCCGGTGAGGTTGTACGGCACCAGCGCTCCCCACTCGACCTTCTCGCGCAGCGCGACGAAGTGGTCCTGCAGGAGCTTCAGGATCGGGCGGATCCTGTATCTGGGGTTCCGGAGGAAACCGATCAGGAGCTCCATCGGGCAATTGCCGGCCCCGCGTCCGATTCCGGCCACCGTCGCGTCGACGCGGTTGGCGCCATGGATGATCGCTTCGATGGTGTTGGCGAAGCCCAGCTGCTGGTTGTTGTGGGCATGGATGCCGACTTCCTTGCCGGTGCCCTCGAGCGCCTCGCGGTACTTCTTGACCAGCAGCTCGATCTGCTCGGCGTACAGCGAGCCAAAGCTGTCGACGACGACGATGGTGCTGGCAGGAGTCTCGACCAGGACCTCCAGAGCCTGGCTCACTTCTGCGTCCTGCACGGTCGAGACGGCCATCAAGTTGCAGGCGACCTCGTAGCCCTTGTCGTGGGCGTCGTTGATCATGTCGACGGCGACCGGGATCTGATGCACGTACGTGGCGACGCGGATCAGATCGAGCACGCTCTGTTCCTTGGGAAGGACGTCGGTCTGGTAGTCGGTCTTCTCGGCGTCGGTCATCGCGGCGAGCTTGAGCGGTGATTCGTTCTCGCCGACGATCCGCCGCATGTCGTCTTCGTCGCAGTACTTCCAGGCGCCGAACTTCGAAGGCGCGAAGAGCTTCTTGGATGCCTTGTAGCCCAACTCCATGTAGTCGATGCCGGATTCGACGCACGCGTCGTAGACGGCCTTGACGAGACCGTCGTCGAAGAAGTGGTCGTTGACCAGTCCTCCATCGCGAACGGTGCAGTCGAGAACCTTGATCTCCGGTCGATACGTAACCCAGGGTGCGCTCATCCTGCGAGTTCTCCTCGTGCCTTGGGTGCACTGCGTGAATCGCGCTCCATCTTCGCGCGGTCCTTGCCCGCTTCCGACCAGAAGGAACGCCGTCTGGCAGATCGAAGCGGGTCCATGATAGAGGGGTCCCGGCTGGAGGTCCACGCCGGCCGAGACAGGCGCCGGCTCACTCGAACTTCGCGTCCTCGAGAGCCCAGTACCCGCGAAGAGAGCTGAGCTTCCCCTCGTCGTTCAGCTTGTAGGTGAAGATGCCTTCGACGATCACCTTGGAGCCGTTGGGAAAGGTGGTGGTCAGCACCCCGAGGTGGGCGGCTTCGTTCCCCGCCGCGTAGGAGTGCCGCATGTCGATCTCGATGCTGTTGGGGCCGATGTTCGTGTCCCAGAACTTCTCGATCGCCGCCTTGCCCTGCTGCCCCTTTCCTTCTGGATCCAGCGGGGAGACCCCGATCGGATCCTCGATGCACGCGTCGTCCGCGAAGAGCGCCAGCCACTCCTGCTTCGCCTTTCTCTGGACGGCGCTCCACGAAGCCCTGGAGGCGGCCAGCGCCGGATGCTCGTTCGTCATGGTGCTTCTCCTCGCCGAGAGGAAATCCCAGCCCCCTGCCTTTGTCGAGGCCCGGGTTGCCCTTACCGCAGAACCTACCCAAGCCTCGAGAGGAAGGTCTATGCTGGCCGCCCGATCACCCCACCACTTCTCGCGAGGAGATTCGGATGACCATTGACTCGAAAGAGCCGAGGATCTTTCTCGCGTTCCGGTTCCACGCCAACTTCTATCACTCCTACCGGGGCGACACGACCGACGAGCTCGGCTTCGGCAAGGACATCCGGATCATCCGGAAGATCATCGAGGTCCTCGACCACTTCAACGCCGAGGGGGTCCCGGTGCGGGGGACCTGGGACATCGAGAACTACTTCTCCCTCGAGACCATCATGCCGGAGCACTGCCCGGACATCATCGAGTCCCTGAAGCGGCGCGTGGCCGAGGGCAGGGACGAAGTCCAGGTGATGTCCTACAACAACGGCCTGATCAGCGCCCACACTGCTTCGGAATTCGACGCTGCGGTGGGCCAGGCGATCAGCAACGAGGCGGGGTCTGGCCTCCGCGACATCTTCGGCCACTTTGCACCGATGGTGCGGCCCCAGGAGATGATGTACACGCCGATGCATCTGGCGCTCTACCCGCGCCACGGCGTCGAGTACATCAGCCTCTACTACAGCGCGGTGCCCTTCAACGCCTTCAGCAACTTCGTCGCGCGCCTGCCACTCGAGCAGCGCTTCAATCCGCTCACGCTCAGCTATCCCGGCATCGACCAGACCATGACGCTGGTGCCGGCCCACAATCACGGCGACATCGCGGACAACGTCTCGCTGCGCTGGTGGCTCAAGCGGCTCAGGCGCAAGCAGCTGGCCATGGCCGAGCCGCGGGACCTGCTCCTGCTGATCGACGCGGATGCCGACGACGAGTTCTGGTACGGATTCCGCTGGCCCGTCGTGACCAGGCTCCTCGCCGCTGCTCGTGGGCTGCAGGGACTGGTCGAGACCGTCCGCGATCTCGATTTCGTCACCTTCACCACCCCGGGCGAGTACGTGAAGACGCACCGGCCAGTGGGTGTGATCCAGATCGGGCAGGACACCGCCGACGGGAGCTTCGACGGACACTCGAGCTGGGCGGAGAAGTGGTCCAACCATCATCTCTGGACGGGCGTGGAGCGCTCGCGGGTCCTGGAGCTGCAGACGCGGCGACTGATGAGCTTCCTGGCAGCGGATCGCGATGGTCAGACGATGGAGGAGCTGCTCGAGCAGTCCCGCCAGGCTCGGCTGAGATCGCTCTCGACCACCCATTTCGGGCTGGCCTCACCGGTCGTGAACCGGACGCGCCTGCAGACGGTGGCCGGACTCCTGCAGGGGGCGGTGGCAGATGCCTCGCGGGCGTTCGAGCTGGGGCTCGAGCGCGTTCTCGAAGAGCCGGCGCAAGGCGCCGATTCCATCGAGTTCTCGCTGGTCGACTACGTGCGCGGCATCTCCACCGATGCAATCAGCTACCCACCGAAGGCCTCGCGGGCGCTGGTGAGGCTGCCGCTCTCCCTTCCCGCTCCGGAAGCGGGAGGAGTCAGGCTGCTCGCGGCCGACGGAACGGTGCGCCCCGCCGGCCTCCGGCCGATCGCGGGCGGTGAGGGCGCCGCCCGCTCCGAGCTTCTCTTCGTCTCGAGCATGGACGGCGAGGAGCGGAGGGATTTCCGCATCGATTGCTCGGGCGGGGCCGAGGGCGCTGCTCCGGTGGAGGTTCCCGTATCCCTGGATGCAGGTTCGCTCGAGAACGGCCTGCTGGAGCTTCGCTTCGACCAGGACATGCAGCCTGTCGGTCTCGGCTGCCGGGGAATCGAGCTGGCCGACGGGCTCCTGGTCCGGAGCGCCGTCAACTACGGCGGGCGGATCGCCGAGGCTTCCCGCTGGGAGGTCGCGGAGACCGGGATCCTCGGCTCCGGTGTCGCCGGATTCGTGAAGCTCACGGCAGAGATCGCCTTCCAGGCGGATGGGGAGAAGCGGGTCTCCCTCGAGCGCGAGTTCCTGCTCGCCTCCGGCCTTCCGTACCTGTACGCGACGACGCGCATCGCCTATCCCGAGACACGCTCCAGCAACTTCGACAAGGAGAAGGCGCGCGCGCTGGAGCGGGAGTACGACGGCCACTGGCGCGAGGTCATGCCTTGCGAGGTCCGGCCCGCGCTGTTCGGGAGCCGGGACCGGCCGCTCCGGGTCTGGAAGCACAACTACTTCGACCACGTCAGCCACTACGATCTCGACTACGGCTCCTTCTCGAAGAACCGCGAGATCGATTCGTTCAACAACCAGATCACACATGGCTGGGTCGCCGTCAGCGACGGGGACAAGGGGGTGCTCGTTGCACAGACGGCCGAGGTCAACGCCTCGCACGCCTTCTGTCCGATGCGAACACGCGGTGACCCGCCGGGGAACGCGCGTCTTTCTGAACCCGTTCGGCAGCTACCACGGGAGACAGCTCCGCTACCTGACCGCCTGGAGCGGCCTCGGAAAGCTGGTCGGGACCATGCTGGGGGAGTCGCTGGCTCCCCTCGCTCCCTCCTACAACGGACAGAGCGAGGAGTTCTCGCAGCTGATCGCCCCCTATCGCGGCGACCAGCCGCCCGAACAGATCAGGAACGATGCCGAGGCCTTCGCCTATCCCTACGCGATCCTCTCGCGCTCGCGGGCGATCCTCCCCTCGCCCCTGCGAAGCTGGACCTATCGGGAGCGTGGAGGCGGATCGGAGCGAAGCGAGCGGGGAGGTGCCACGGCGTGAAACGGACGATGAAGGCGCTGGTGTTTCCCGCCGACTGGCGGGTCGAGCTCGTCGACGTCGAAGTCCCCAGGCCCGGTCCGAACCAGGTCCTGGCCGAGATCCGCTGCGTGGGGATCTGCGGCAGTGACGTGGGGATCTACGAGGGGGACCACTGGATCGTGGCTCGCGGACCGGGTGGACACGGCCACGAGACGGGGGCCGTCGCGGTCGAGGTCGGAAGGGATGTCGAGGGAATCCAGCCGGGGGATCACCTGGCCAGGATGGGCTCCGGCTACGCCCAGTTCAGCACCGAGGTCAACGTGGTCGGCCACGGCAAGGACGAAGAGCTCGGCGCCCTTCCGATCGTCAGGAATGATCTCACCCTCGAGGAGATCTCGTTTGCCGACGCCGTCTTCGAGATGGTGGGCAGCAACGAGACGCTGCTCGATGCCATCGACCTCCACGGCCCGTCTCGACGACAGGAGAAAAGAAAGCAAAACTAGGGCGAATGAGTGACCGGCGTCGCTCCGCTCCGTTCACGATCAGCGAAATGCGCGCGATGGCGAGACACCGCGTCCTGAGCGGGGCGGTGGGCTTGTTCGTGGTCTTGGGCCTGGCGAGCGGCGATGCCCGCGCCGGCAAGAATGCTGGTGGGGTGGAGCTTGCCACCACCGGCCGGACCCTGGCGGGCCCGGCCGTCGTGGAGATCGGCTACGGCGCCGGAGAGTGGAAGGAGGTCTGGGCGCCGGGTGTCGAGCAGGTCGTGTGCCTCACCGGCGTGCTGAATCGGGGTGAGCGGGTGGAGGTGCTGGCCGATGGCCAGGTGGTCCGGTGGCTGACTCCCCGCGCGTGCGAACCGGATGCTGGAGGGCGTCGAGCCTGCGACTCCTCTGCACCGGTAGCGAGCCGTGCAACGTCAGCTGGCGCGTCGATCGGCCGGTAGCGCCCTCCGGTCTCCTGGCACCCTCCGCACCGCCGAAGAAGAAGGGAGCGTCCCCGCTGCCGGTCACGGGCCGGACCATCGGGGGTCCGGCCGTCCTCCCCATGCCCGGCGCTGGGCCGATCCAGGGCCGCTGGGGCGGAGCGCCTCCGGTTCCCCACTGCGTGACGCTCCTCAATACGTCGCGTCGGGGCACCATCTCCGGTTCGGACCTCACGGCCAGGGGGCTGCCGCCCGGCAGGGTGTACACGCGTTGCGGCTTCGGGCCCCACTTCGACAGCTTGAGCTGCGACGACCCGCGCGGGTGCAGCCTGGCCTGGCGCATGGACCGGGTGTTCTGATGTTCGGCCATCGGATCCGACGCCGTGCGGGCTGGGTCCTTCTCGTGGGCGCCGCGCTCCTGTTCGGGACGCCCCTGGCTGCGGGTGCCGGGAAGGGCGCGAAGGCTCCGGTGCTGCAAGTGGGCGGCCGCACGATCGGCGGGCCGGGGACCCTGGCACTCGCCGATGACGAGTCGTGGGAAGTGTGGAGGGCGGAGAGCGGCATGGCCGTCTGTGTGACGGCACTGAACGCGGCCGGGTTGACGTACGTCGACTCTCGGTCGGCCAACGTCATCTCCAGCACCGCGCTGAGCGCCGGCGAGCAGACGTCGATCTGCCGTCCCGCGTGCGAGGCGCTCGCGTTCTTCTGCGAGGAGGGACCGTGCCGCGTGAGCTGGCGTGTGGATCAAATGGCGATGACGTGCGGGCCCCGTCTGGTGCTTGCGGCCCTCGTGCTCCTGCTCGCGGCTCCGGCCCCGGTTGCCGTGGCGGGGGGAGGCGCTGCGTCGCTGCCTCCCGGCCCGAACACCATCGGAGGGCCCGGGGAGGTGACGCATCTCCCGCCGGGGGTCAGCGAGAACGTCCTCGAGTCCGATGCCGTCACGGACGTCTGCATCACCGTCGTGGTGACGGGACGCGGGCCGGTGCAGGTGTCGGTCTATGACCCGCTGGACCACCAACGCCCCCAGACATCGTTGTGGACCCCGGCGACTCGGTTCTGGTCTGCCTGGCAGGGGCGGATCGCGTGTGATCGGCTGCCCCTCCTCGAGCCCCGCCTACTGCGACGCCATCTGGCGTCTGGACGAGTTCTAGGAGGCGGCATGCGGGCGTGCACGATCCGAGCGGTCATCGTCGTCTTCAGCCTGGTCCTGATCGCGGGCGGGACGCCGGTGGCTCGTGCCGGCAAGAAGCAGGCCGGCAGCCTGCCGGCCGGCGGACGCACTGTCGGCGGCCCGGGGGCCGTGGAGCTGGCCGAGGGCGCTACGGACGTGCTGTGGAGCATGCAGACCGGGGACGGTGGCCGACGTCTGCCTCACGGTGACGGTGCAGCAGGGACCCCTCCAGGTTCGAATGCGGAACACGAACGGAGCGGTCCTGCGGTCGCTCGGCCTCCAGTCCGGCGAGGGACGCGGAATCTGCGAGGAGGATGCGGCGTCCGCGGAGTTCGAGTGTTCGAGCCCGCCGCTGCCGGCGAAACGCCCGATCACCTGCCGCGCCGCCTGGCGCGTCGACCTGATCGATGCGGATCGGGCGCTGATCGTGCAGGCGAGCATACCGGTACCGGGGGTGGCGACGCAGTCCGTGGTGAGCAATTCCGCCCTGAACGTCACCTGCTGGCAGACGGGAATTTGCTGGTTGGGCGTCGTGTCCGAGGACGAGTCGGTCGTTCTCGACGCGGCACTGTACGCTTGCTTCGACGCGCCTTGCCTGAGCAGGGCCAGCTTCGCCGGATGGAGCGGTTGCGACTCCACGGGCCCGGGCACGGGCGGGCCCGACGCGGCCTGCACCGTGAAGATGAACTCGGAGCGGACCGTCTTCGTGGACTACCAGTGAGCGGGGGCGCGGAGAAACGCATGCGGGTCGGGCGCCATACGCGAAGCGGCATCCTGCTGGCACTCGCGCTCCTGACGGCGGCGGGCAGTGCGGGGGCCGGGAAGGGACCGACGCTCTCCGCCAGCGGACAGACGATCGGCGGGCCCGCGGAGGTCCGGCTGGAGGGAGGAGGCGCCCTGAGCCAGTCCGTGGCGTGGTTCCAGGAGCCCATCGACGTGTGCGCCACGCTCGTCTCCAACGTGGATACGCAGTACCACCTCGTGCTGGAGTCCGGTGGGCCCGTGTACGCCGACGCACCGGCCGGACAGGTGGTGACGACGTGCCGCCCCGACGTGCGTGAGCTGAAGGTGGAGTGCCTGCACCCCAAGAGTTGCCGGGTGACGTGGCGGATCGACCAGCTGGAAGAGGCCCTGCGATGAGCCGCGCGATTCCGATGGTCCTGGGTATCCTTGCCCTCGTGGGCATCTCGGGCTCGGCGTTCGCCGGGAAGAAGGCGGCCCCGCTACCCGCCACGGGGCGCACCCTGGCCGGTCCGGTTTCCGTCCAGATCCCGGACGGCGACTTCGTCGACACGCTGGCGTCGCTCTCCGTGCCCACCTGCATGACCGTGGTGAACACCGGGAAGGGCATCGTCAGCTTCTCGCTCCTCAGCCTGTCCGAGGGCCAGTCCGGGGTCGTGTGCCGGCAGGGCGGGACCGAGTCCAGCCTGGGTTGCACCACCAGCGCCAAGCGGGGTTGCACCGCCACCTGGCGCGTCGACCGCTACCTGGGGCACTGAGCCTCGGGCCAGCGGCGGCTTCGCCGGCGCCGGGATTCCGGGCTCGATGAAGTCTGTCGAACGGATCTACACAATGGCGGGAAGTTTCGAGTATTCGACCGGGACCGCATCCGAGGCGACGCTACCGGCCGCTTAGGGGGAAGGAGGCCACGGTGAGATCTCGGTATGGTCGGTGTAGATACCGTAGTTTGTGTAGTTGGGGTAGGTCCCGTCCCACTTCGAGGTCGTGAACCACAGCTCGAGCGCGGCGTCGGATTCGCTGAACGCTGTGAACTCATCGATGATGTACGGCCCGTATCCGGAAGCATCCAGCGTGGTCGGCGCGGACCATTCCCAGAAATCCTCCAGCGATGCGGTTCGCAGCTGGACCCCGGGCACGAAATCGTGGTTCGACAGCATCACGAGATACGGCGACGACCCCGCCGCAACGCCGTCGGACACCAGCTTGACCGAGAACTCGCCAAACAGATCGGTCAGCTTGATCTTCTGAAGAAACCACTCGCCGGCGAGCTGAGCGGAGCAATCCTTGGCCGTCAGGAGCGCATCACAACTCTGTAGCCCCGTGCTCGCCGTCTTCGGGATGATGTATGTCGCATCCTTCTCCTGGAAAGACCACGTCAGGTTTCCCGATCCATCCTTCTTCAGATAGCGCACCTTCGGACGAATCAGACCCGATGGAACAGGCCTGTGTGTCTCCCCGAGCTCGTCCGTGCGGATATACGCCACGTACAGCCCGGAGCGCCGATAGTGCCTCCCAGCGCCAAAAAGCAGCAGACCGCCGACCGGAGAGGAGGCGTCGTAGATCTCGGTCTTGCAGAGTGGATTGCTCGCGCTGGAGGCCCCACCGCAGACCGTCGCCAGATCGCCAGCCGAGATCTCGACCGCGGCGATCTGCATGAATCGCGCCGGCTCTCCGGGCTCGTCTCGAGAGAAGGGAATGCCCGGCGGGTAGCAGCGATGGAATGCTATCCCATCAAAGGAGCACGCCGCCCACGAATGCGGTGTCTGGTTGGAGAAGCTGTGGTTGACTCCCAAGGGGGCGCCGGCCGTCGCATAGAACAGCACCACAGTCGGCACGCTCAGCGTCGGATGGGGAGGCGGACCCGCGACCAGTTCGAAGGTCCGCGTCGTCGAGACCGCCCCGCTCGGGACGGTGAACATGGGATCCCACACCTCGCCGTTGCTCTGCGTAACCCAGAATCCGGAATCCCAGACGCCGGTGTGTACTCCGGGAATACTCGTTGCCTCATAGCCCTCATGGTGGAAGATCTCGTATCCGTAAGGGGTCTGTTGGGCGCTGTAGTAGTACTTGGTGTAGGGAACTGTATCCACGCCGTCGGAGGGATCATTCTCTGCTGGCGCCAGGGCGACGATCGCATCGTTGCAGACGCCGACCGAGTCGCAACGGCTGGTCCAATGATTGGACGTCCAGGGGTAGGTGTCGCCGAGATAGAACAGGGTACCCCCGAAGTGCTTCACGCTGATTCCGAGGTCGGTGCCCGAGATCAAGCCCGACCAGTGCGGCACATGCGGACTGGTCGTACAGTCCTGTCCGAGGAACCACCGACTATCGTCACCAGCCGAGCAGACCGCGTGCTGGATCGAGGGCGCAGGCGGCGACCAGGGGGGCAAGAAGACGACGCCGGGCAGGATTTCCCGGAGCTCCGCGTCCACGTACGGGCCGAGTTGCAGCAGATTCCAGGTGACCATCTTGATCCACGCCGTCGTCAGGACCTGCGCAGCAGACCATCCCTCCGGATCCTCGCGAACGGCTTCGATCAAGTCGTACAGACCGGAGTCCGCGTAACCCTGGACCACCTGCCGTTGGGATTTCCAGATCGGGCCGATCGTTCGGAGCTGATCGATAGCGAGATCGAAGATCCGCCATCCACCGTCCGTGAACTGCCTCGGCTCATCGTAGCCCAGGGTGAAGACACCCCTCGACTGACTGTAGAACACCGCGGCTTCCTCCAGCTCCGGGACGCTGAAGTAGAGCGGCAGCACGTCCGTGGCGAGAGCCTCTGAAGCCACGCCGCACACGCTGCCCCGCGCGTCGAACACCACTACGTCCGAACCGACGAAGCGCCTGAATCGGTCCATGCCCGAGGCGGCAGCACGGATCACACTGGTGTCCTGGCAGCGGACCTCCGCACTCTCGTCGACGAGTCCGAGGCGCTTGGCCAGGGAGTACGTATCGGACTCCAGCACCAGCAGAGGGACCCCCGAGCCCATGATCTTCTCGAGACCCTCATCCGAGACATGCGGCGCGAGGCCGGTCGCGACGATTAGACCATAGCCGTAGAGCTCGGTGCTCTCGTCGATCTCGACAGCCGACATCGTGAAGACATCGAACGTCTCGAGCGCCGTCAGGTGCTCCAGAATCGCGACTTCATCGGGATGCTCACCGGTGCCGATCAGAAGAACGCTGCGGCGTTCAGGTGCCGGCGCGCAGCCAACGGAGAATGACACGAGCAGACCCGCGACAAGCGCGGCTCGAACGACGTTCGGCGACCAATGACCGCTCCTTCGTTGTGGTGTGTGCGGGCGGTACACCATGATCTCCCTCCCTCATCCTTCACCGGACCGTGTGCACCCTAGCGTGGCCCAGACGACGGCCGGACGGTATGAAGTAGTTCACACTTGGAGGGATTCGTTGGGCTCGATTGCCTTGTTGTTCGCATTTTGGAGCCAATAGCGGCTCTTTGATACGCTGCTGGAGGCGCAGGTACTGATCGAGCGCTGGAGACATGAGTTCAACTCGTTCAGACCGCACAGCTCACTCGGTTGTCGACCGCCGGCACCGGAGGCTGTTGAACCGAAATCGGCGCTGGGAGTAAGATGGAAACTGGATCCAAAACCAGGGGAAGGTCGCTGTAGACCATGACGGAACCGAAAGATCGACTACGGCCTGCTCCCGTCGCCGCACCCGGCATCCGGGTCCGAGCCGCGCGTCGACTAAAGAGAGAGATGAGGCGGGCACGTCGATTGAAGCGAGAAATGATGCGCTTCATTCCAAAACGGATGAGGCGAAGCAGCATCAGGTACCGCGGATCCCTCCTGCCCCCTTCCGCCATGCGCGAGGGAATATGTGGTCCGCAGTATGGCGTGAAGAAGTTCTTCCTCGATTCGGGCCGTGCGGAAGCCAGGCGCGTCGTTTTGAAGCTCGGTTATCGGAAGAACATGAATGTCGTGGAAATCGGTTCCGGAGCGGGGCGGTTTGCCATCGGGCTCCTAGGAGAAGTGGGTGAGGTTGATTATTGGGGATTCGACCCTGTGGCTCCATGGATTGACTGGTGCAGGAAGTACATCGAGGAAGTTCACCCATCCTTTCACTTTATACACATTGATGTGAAAAACGAAAATTACAGCCCTGACGGTGTTGCGGCGGGCGAGAAGTTCAAGTTTCCGATGCAAGATGGTCACGCGGATATCGTCTACATGTGGGGTGTCTTCACCAATATGCGTTGGAAGGATGCGCGCAATTACATTTCCGAGATCGGTCGGCTGACGCGTGATGGAGGGAGAGTGTTTCTTACGGCCTTCGTGGAGGAGGGTGTTCCGGAAGAGACGATCAATCCGGTTGATTACGTCGAGTATCCATGCACCGTCCCATTGCATGTCGTGCGGTACCAGAAGGATGCCTTGTTTGCAGCTTTCGAGGATCACGGACTGAGCGTGGAGGAGTTCTCACATCATGGAGGATTTCACTGCAATCAGAGTGAGATATACCTGCGGAAGGTGGGAGACTCCTGACCCTGGGGCCGCAGTTCACGTCTTCTGCATCGGGCGCATACGGATTTCGGTGATCTCGGCGGTCCTGGGGAGAGTCACGGCGTTCAGGACCGTCTGCGCCACAGCTTCGGGTTGCATCAAGAGCTCGGCGCGATAGGGACGTTCCTCCATCTCGTGAACGCGCTCCTGGAGCGGGCTGGCCGTGCGGCCCGGGTAGATGCTCAACACCCTGACTCCCTTCGGGTTGAGTTCGTCCCGCAAGCTCGCCGCGAGGCCCGCCAGGGCGCACTTGCTGGCCCCGTAGTGCGCCAGTTCGGCGCGGGCACCGCGGGTCACGCTGGAGTTGATGAATACCACGTCGCCCTGCCCCTGGACCAGTAACGGCGCTAGCGCCTGTGTGAGCTGGTACGGTGCACGCAGGTTGAGGGCCATGTGATCGTCGAGATCGAGGAGCGTCGCTTCACTCATGCGTCCATGCCGAAGGAGTCCGGCGCTGTGAACCAGGATGTCGAGCCGGCCGGATTCCCCCGCCACCGAATCTCCAAGCGCCTTGACATCGTCTTCCAAGAGGAGATTCGTCGGCCATACGAGAGCCTGGTCGCGGCCGATCTCCTCCGCGACCTGGGCGAGTTGGTCGCGGCTGCGGGACGCCAGATGAACCACCGCCCCGTCAGCAGCGAGGAATACGGCGATCGAGCGACCGATCCCGCTGCTCGCTCCTGTTACCAGCGCCACTCGCCCCGCTAGTCTCGACGACCCCATTGTTCCTCAGAGAGCGCTCTAGGTGTCAACAACCTCTATGGGCCCCTCAGCTAGCCCCGGCCGCGGCTCGCGGAGGACGCGTCCTTCGCTCCGCCCGGGGCATCGGGGCCTTCCGCCGCGCGCCGCAGCCAGATTTCGCGCCAGTACGGGTAGATGCTGCGGGGACAGAAGAGCCGTCTGCTGCTGCACTCGGATTGGCAGACCACATCCTCGAGGATGATGCAGTCGTTCCCGAGGCGAATCATGAGCCCCGTCTTCTCGTCGATGATCTCCTCGGCGCGAGCCCGCACGCGGTAGGTCCCGCCGCAATACCGAACCATCTCCGGGGCGAAAGCCATGCCGCGATTCAACCTGCCGTTCAGCGTTGCCAGGATCTCGGCGCGCGATTTCACCTCCACCAGATCTCCCGGCTGCAGGTGGAGGAGCTCTTTGGGGGTCCGCCCCGGGAGCGTTCCGCTGTCGTACGGCCAGGGCACCTCGCCCAGGAGGCGAGCCAGCCCTTCGTAGAGCTTTCGCTTCACCCGGTATCCGCGTCCCGTACGGACGATCTTCGCGAGGGCTCGGAAGAGCATCGCGCGCAGGAGGAAGACCAGCGAGACGTTTCCCGACAGCCAGTCCCGCAGGTACTGGCCGGGCTGCCACCACGGGAGCGGAGAGGTCGCCGACAGCAGCTCCGTCGCCTGACAGCGGAACTTGGGATTCGCGGGATCCGAAGCTCCCGCCTGCTGCGTCAGCTCGTGAAGCACCGCGGCCGTGCATCCGGGGGCTCGTGGGGCAGTCGCGGCAGAGCGAGTCTGTGAGTCCGCCACGAGCCGCCACAGCAGCGACCCGCGGGCTGGCTCCACACGCCGGAGCCAGGCTTCCTTCCAGAAGAGCAGGCACTCGGCCTGGCAGCCGCCGTGGTCCGCGCCGTCGCAACGCGCTCCTTCGAGGTGGAGGCTGCGCCGCATGCGCAGGCCGAGATTCTGCCCGGTGATGGTGTCGCAGGTCTTGTCCGCGCGGCGGTAGACCCGCAGCCGTCTGCCGCAGAAGCGGAGCATCTCGGGCATGAACGGAAGCCCGTCGAGGCTCCCGTTCGCGTCGAGGGTCGCCAGGATCTCCGCTTCGCTGCGCACCTCGACGAGCTCTCCGACCCGGAGGTCCAGGACCGCAGCGGCTCCTTCGGCGTCGGTTTTCACGAAACGCTCTCTCGGCCGCGGAGGAGGCCGAGGTTCTTGCGTGTGAGTCCGAGCCGCCGCCGGAAGCGGGTGACCCTGCTGCCGAGATCCCTGCGCACCAGCTTCGCCGTGAAGACGCCGACCGGCGGAAGGCAGCGCACCTGCTGCGACGCTGAGAGCTCCGACGCGCGCACGATCGACAGCATCACGCGGCCGACACGTAGCGGCCCGGCGTCGATTTCCCGCCAGCGCGACGGATGAAGCCGGCGCAGGAACGCCTCCCGGTCGTCGCTCTGATGGTAGACCCGGCGGCGGTGCGCCAGGCACTCCGGAATGTGGGCGATGGGTCCCATCAGGGCCAGCTCCGCGGCGAGCAAGCGGTCGTTGAACGTCATGATCCGAATGCGTTGGGACCGCGCCAGCGCCGCGCGGCGGAACAAGCCGTGCACCGGGTCGTAGATGCGGTCGCTCGCATGGTGGAACCACAGCATGCGCGCGAGACGCCGCACCGGATCCGGCGAATCCGGCATCTCGCCGGAATACACCTCGCAAACGGATTCACCGTCGTCGAAGTGGGCGCAGAAGGACGTCGTCACCCCGATCGCCTCGGGGTGGGCTTCAAAGGCAGCCAGGCAGCGGGAGAGGTAGGTCGGCTCCAGCCAGTCGTCCACGCCGAGCAGGCGCACGAACTCGCCGCGCGCGAGGTCGAAGACGCGATTGACGTTCTCGAGTATGCCGATGTTCTCGGCATTCGCGTGCAGCCGGATGCGCGTGTCGCGCCGGGAATAATCGCGCAGAATCTCGGAGGTCGAGTCGTCGGACGCATTGTCCGACACGACGATCTCGAAGTCGCCAAGATCCTGGGCGAGCGCGGAATCGAGCGCTCGGTGCAAGAATGCCTCGCCGTTGCGCACCGGAACGGCGAAGGTCACCCGCGGAATGGACCGTTTCATACTCGTCTCGTGCAGCGCTCTTCATCAATCGTGGGGGCTTGTTGACCGCTCGCCCCGCGTGACCGCGGTCATCGGCTGGCTATACTCGAGAGGGTACGGTCCCGACAGCCAGATGGCCACCTGCGGGACACCGTGGTGTTCCGAGACGTCCCCAGGGCCTTCGGGTCGGAGGAGCTGAGTGATATTCCGGGAGAGCGAGCTCACGGGCGCGTTCGTGATAGAGCTGGAGCCCTATAGGGATGTGCGGGGCTTCTTCGCGCGGGCCTTCTGCAGGCGGGAGTTCGAGAAGCGCGGACTCGCCGGTGAATGGGTGCAGAGCAGCGTGTCGTACAACGCCAAGCGGGGGACGCTGCGCGGCATGCACTGGCAGGTCGGGCCGCATGGTGAAGCCAAGCTCGTGCGCTGCACCGCTGGCGCCATCTACGACGTGATCGTGGACCTTCGCCTCGGGTCGCCCACTCGCGGGCTGTGGGTCGCCACCGAGCTCAGCGCGGCGAACGGGCGCGCGTGCTACGTGCCGGCTGGATTCGCTCATGGATTTCTCACGCTCGCCGATGCTACCGAAGTGTTCTACGAGATCAGCGAGTACCACGAGCCCGAGGCCGCGTGCGGCTTCCGCTGGAACGATCCCGTCATAGCGATTCGCTGGCCGGAAGAGCCGCGGGTGATCTCGGAACGCGACGCTGGCCACCCCGATCTTCCCGAGGATCTCACCGGCGTGGTTCAGGCGTGAGCGGGCCGCTCGGCGCCGAGATGGTCGAGTTGATCGACCGGCTCTATCCGCTCTGCCGCAGCATCACCGGGAACGGTGTGCGCGAGACGCTGCGGATCGTGGGAGAGTACGTTCCACTCGAGCTTCACGAAGTCCCGACAGGCACGCCTGTCTTCGACTGGGCGGTGCCGCGCGAGTGGAACATCCGCGATGCCTGGATCAAGGATGCGGACGGGCGCCGCATCGTGGATTTTCAGGAGTCGAACCTCCACGTCGTGGGCTATAGCACGCCCGTCTCCCTGCGCCGGATCGCCCTGACCGAGCTTCGCGAGCACCTGCACGCGCTGCCCGACCGGCCGGACGTGATCCCGTATCGCACTTCGTTCTGGGAGGAGTACTGGGGATTCTGTGTGACCCAGAAGCAACTCGAGTCGTTCACCGATCCCGAGTACGAGGTGTGCATCGACTCCTCGCTGGAGGAGGGATCCCTCACCTACGCCGAGTGCCTGATCCCCGGCGAGAGCGATCGTGAGGTTCTGGTATCGGTCCACGTGTGCCACCCTTCCCTCTGCAATGACAACCTCTCTGGAATCGTCGTCTCCGCCTTGCTTGCCCGAGAGCTTCACCGGCGGCGGAATCGGTTGTCCTATCGCTTCCTCTACGTGCCCGGAACCATCGGTTCCATCACCTGGCTGGCGAGGAACCGGGAGCGCGTCCACCGCGTGCGCCACGGTCTGACCCTGACGTGCGTCGGAGACGCACGAGGCTTCACCTATAAACGGACGCTGCGCGGAGACGCTGAGATCGACCGTGCCGTCGAATACGTGCTGACCAGCCTCGGCGAGCCGTACAAGGTGATCGACTTCCACCCCTACGGCTACGACGAGCGGCAGTTCAACTCTCCGGGATTCCGACTGCCGGTCGGTTCGCTGATGCGCGGGCAGCACGGCCGCTTTCCCGAGTACCACACGTCCGCCGACGACCGCGACCTGATGGATGCGCGCCAGCTCGAGGGGGCGTTCGAGACCACGCTCGCGGTCTTTGCGGTGCTGGAACACAACCGCACCTACCGCAATCTATCTCCCTACGGCGAGCCCCAACTGGGCCGCCGAGGCCTGTACCGTGCCCTCGGGGTCGACGAGGATCCCGGGGAGGTCTCCATGGCCTCGCTGTGGCTGCTCCAGTTCTCCGACGGCGACCACGACCTGCTCGACATCGCCAGGCGTTCGGGGATGGCATGGGGCCCGCTGCAGCGGGCGGTGGAGCTGCTGGAGGAGAACGGTCTCCTGCAGCGGGTTCTCCCCGAGTAGGCCCGCTGCTGCATCTCAGGACATTCCGCACTCTGCCCGCTGCAATTGCAGCGCCCCAACATCATCGACTCGACGGCGTTCGGATCACCATCAGCCGGACCTCGGTCATGTCCTCGATGGCCCAGCGGATTCCCTCGCGGCCGAGGCCGCTGTCCTTGACTCCGCCGTAGGGCATGTGGTCCACGCGCCAGGAGGGGACGTCGCCGATCACCACGCCGCCCACCTCCAGCACGTCCCAGGCCCTGTGCGCCTTGTAGATGTCCCGCGTGAAGATCCCGGCCTGCAGGCCGAAGACGCTGTCGTTGACCTCGTCTAGCGCCGCGTCGAAGTCGGAGAACCGGGAGAGCACCGCCACCGGTCCGAAGGCTTCCTGGCAGACGACGTCTTCGCCCTTGGGGACGTCCTCCAGGAGGGTCGCCTCGAGCATGGTTCCCTGCGCGCTGGCCCCCGCAGAGCAGCGTCGCGCCCGCGCCGATTGCCGACTGGATCCAGCCGTCCAGCCGCGACGCCTCGGCCTCGGAGATCATCGGGCCGATGAAGGTCTCGGGATCCTTGGGATCTCCCATCTTCAGGGCCTTCGTCGCGGCGACGAGCTTCTCCCGAAAGCGTTCGTACAGCGACTCGTGGACGATCGCGCGCTGCACGCTGATGCAGCTCTGCCCACTCTGGTAGAAGGCGCCGGTGATGATGCGAGCCACGACATCCTCGAGCTCGGCATCCTCGTCGACGATGCAGGCGGCGTTGCCACCCAGCTCCAGGATCACCGGCTTCTTGCCCGCCCGGGCCTTGAGATTCCAGCCCACGTCCGGTGAGCCGGTGAAGCTCAGGAGCTTCAGGCGCTCGTCGGTGGTGAAGAGATCCGCGCCGTCCCGCCGGCAGGGCAGGATCGAGAAGGCGCCTTCGGGAAGGTCGGTCTCCGCGAGCACCTCGCCCATGATCAGGGCTCCCACGGGCGTCAGGCTGGCCGGCTTGAGGACGAAGGGGCAGCCGACCGCGATGGCGGGGGCGACCTTGTGCGCGGTCAGGTTCAAGGGGAAGTTGTAGGGGCTGATGAAGGAGCAGGGTCCGATCGGAACCCGCTTCCACATTCCCGAGTAGTCGTGAGCGCGCGGGCTGATGTCCATCGGCAGCACTTCGCCGAGCATCCGCGTGGCTTCCTCCGAGGCGATCCGGAAGGTGTCGATCAGCCGGCCCACTTCGCCCCGCGCGTCCGCGACGGGCTTGCCCGCCTCGATGCAGAGCGCCATGGTGAGCTCCTCGCTGCGCTCGCGAAAGCGCTGCACGCAGTGATCGAGCACCGCCTGGCGCTGGTAGGCCCGAAGCTTCCGCATCGGCTCCGCGGCCGCGTCCGCGGCGGCGATGGCGCGGTCGATGGCCGTGGCATCGGCCATGGCGACGCGGGTCGCCACCTCGCCGGTGTACTTGTCGAGCACCTCGAGGTCGGTGTTGGGGGTCTTGGGCCGGTTGGCCAGGAAGTAGGGGTAGGATTCCTTCAGCATGCCTTGCCTCGCGTCTCGAAGATTGATGTCGTCGTCTAGATGGGGCAGGTGATGGCGCCGAGGCGCTCGGTGAGGATCGGATTCTCCCGGTAGTCGATCGGCACCACCACCAGGCTCGGTCCCTCCTCCTCGAAGGCCGCGTCCAGCACGCCCGCCAGCTCGCGGCTCTTCTCCACCAGATGGCCTCGCCAGCCGAAGGCTTCGGCGAGGCGCTTCCAGTCGGGGTTTCCGAAGCTTAGGTCCGTGTGCCTGCCGAACTCGGTCTCCTGCTTCCAGGAGATCAGACCGTAGCCGCCGTCCTCCCAGACCATGACGACGATGTTGGATCCCAGACGCCGCGCTGTCTCCATCTCCTGCACGTTCATCAGGAAGCCGCCGTCGCCGCAGATGGCGAGAATGCGCCGCTGCGGATGGACGAGATCGGCCGCGATGGCGCCGGGGAGGGCGAAGCCCATCGAGCAGAAGCCGTTGGGGATCAGCACCGTGTTGGGCTCGCGCGCGTGGAAGTGGCGCGCCACCCACATCTTGTGCGCACCGACGTCGCTGAGGAGGATGTCGTCGGGGCCCATCACCTGGGTGGCGTCCCAGATGGCCTTCTGGGGTCGGATGCTTCCCGTCGTGTCGTCGTCGCCGTGGCGGGCGAACTCCTCCTGCATCTCCAGGCGCACCGAGCGCTGCTGGTGGAGGTCGAAACCCCGAGGTCCTCCCGCGCGCAGCCGCTCGTTCAGCATCCAGAGGGTGTGGGCGAGGTCGCCGACGATCTCCACCTCGGGGTGGTAGTTCGCGTCGATCTCGGCGGGAAGGAAATCGATGTGAACGATCTTCTTGTTCCCGTCCGGGTTCCAGAGGCGCGGGTGGTACTCCACCATGTCGTAGCCGACGGTAATCACCAGGTCGGCGGCATCGATGGCGCAGGAGGCGTAGTCCTTCGCGTTGAGGCCGATCGTGTAGAGGCAATAGTCGGCTTCCCGATCCACGCAGCCCTTGGCCATGAAGGTGGAGACGGCGCCGATCCCGGTGATCTCGCAGAAGAGGCGAAGCTGTTTGCTGGCCCGCTTCCGGATCGTGCCGTTGCCGGCGATCACGATCGGCCGCCTGGCGTTGTCGATACGCTCCATCGCCTGGTCGATGATCTTGTCGGCGGGAACGGGGCGGCGGAAGCGCCGTGGCCGGAGGGGCCTGGCCAGGGTCTCCTGCTTCGCGACGTCCTCGGCCAGCTCGACGTGGCAGGCGCCGGGCTTCTCCGTCCGCGCCAGGCGCACCGCCTTGCGCATGATCTCCGGGATGCTGTCCGGGTGCAGGATGGAGGTGGCCCACTTGGTGACGGGCGTGAACATCTCCACCACGTCCATCACCTGGTGGGACTCCTTGTGCAGGCGCGTGGAGGCACCCTGACCGGTCAGGACGACCAGGGGCGCGCGGTCCATGTTGGCGTCGGCCACACCGGTGATCAGGTTGGTCGCGCCGGGGCCGAGGGTTCCCAGGCAGATGGCGGGATTCCCGGTGAGGCGGCCGTAGACCTCGGCCATGAAGGCGGCACCCTGCTCGTGCCGGGTCAGCACGAACCGGATCTTCTCCGACTCCGACAGCGAGATCATGAAATCGGCGTTCTCCTCGCCGGGAACGCCGAACACGTACTCGATTCCCTCGTTCTCGAGGCACTCGACCAGGAGATCCGAAGCCTTCATGATGGGGACTCCCTTCGCAGGGTTCTCTACGAAGAAGTGTCGGTTCGTCCCTGGCGGAAAGCAAATCGACCCGGCAGCATCTGGGGAACCGCGGTCGGGAGTGAGCGATGCAGAAGAAGCGGATTCGCGCCAGCTTTGGCGATGTCGTGGTGACGGCGCTGCTGAACGAGTCGGACACCGCTCGTGAGTTCTGGGCAGCGCTTCCGGTGGAGTCGGAGGCGAAACGCTGGGGCGACGAGGTCTACTTCGAGACGTCGCTCACGCTGGGGGAGGAGGACCCGCAGGCGGTCGTCCCCTCCGGCACCGTCGCCTACTGGCCGCCGGGCAAGGCGCTCTGCTTCTTCTTCGGTCAGAAGCCCTACAGCCCGGTCAACGTCATCGGCGAGGTCGAAGCTGACGCCAGCGTGCTCTCTGCAGTCGGCGAAGGCGACCCGGTGCGGGTGGAGGGCGCCTGACGGCGTGTTCACTCGGGCGGGGCGCCCTGTCCCTTGCGCAGCACCTCGATACCATCGATGCTGCAGCGAAGAATCGTCGAGGGGTCCGGCATGAGCAGGCCGCCGTCGAGGACCACCGCAACGTCACCGCGGTAGTGCTTCTCGAGCCGCTCGGGCTCCTCGAGCTCCGGCGCCTCCTCGGAAGGTGTCACCGATCCGGTGAGAAGCGGCTCCCCGAGCAGCTCCACCAGCATCGCGCACAGCGTGTGATCCGGCAGGCGCAGCCCCACCTCGTTGTGGCGGTTCTGCATCGACCGCGGCACCTCCTTGGTGGAGCGAAGCACCAGTGTGTAGGGTCCGGGAAGCAGCCGGCGCATCAGGCGAAAGGTCTGGTTGTCCATGTGCCCGTAGCGGCCGATGTCGTTGAAGCTCTGGACCATCATGGCGAGCGGCTTCCAGCCCTTCTCGTCGATGCCCTTGAGCCTTCGAAGCGTGTGGATGCCCTTGGCACTGGAGAGTGCACACCCGAACGCGTAGCCCGTATCCGTCGGGTAGATGATCACGTTGCCTCGCCGCAGCGATTCGATGGTGGGCTCCACTTTGCGCGGCGCGGGGCGCTCGGGGTCGACGCGATATCGCATGGGGCGAGGATAGCCGGAAGGAAGCCGGGCCGAGGCGGGAAGCGGCCCAGGGGTGGCATTGATATCGCCTATAAGTGTACTATTATAATAGTACACTATGTCTTTAGGACATGGAGGAATCGGCTTTGTCGCGCCGTGGCTCTTCCAACCGGTTGAAGTGGCTGGCTGATCTGGCCGAGCCGGATCGGGGTCGCTTCGGCTCCAAGAGCGTGAATCTCGCGCTGATGGCTGGCTGGGGCCTTCCCGTCCCGGACGGCTTCGCCATCGCCTTCCAGGCGGGTTGGCCCGGGGGCCTCAGCGCCGACGAGAAGCGCAGCCTCCAGGGCGCCTACGCCGAGCTTTGCGGAGGAGCCGGTCCCAGCGCTTGCGCCGTCGCCGTTCGCTCCTCCGCCGCGGCCGAGGACGGGACCGAGTTCTCCTTTGCCGGCCAGTACCAGACGCTCCTCGAGGTGACCGGTGAGGCCGAGCTGATCCGGGCGGTCGAGGACTGTCTCGCCAGCCAGACCGGCGACCGCGCTTCGTCCTACCTGGAGGCCGCGGGTGTCAGGCCCGCCGGCCTGGGAGTCCTCGTACAGCGAATGGTCCCTGCGCAGTACGCGGGCGTCTGCTTCACGCACTCGCCGAGCTCCGAGGGCGAGCTGGTGATCGAGGTGGTCGAAGGGCTCGGCGAGTCCCTCGTCTCGGGGGAACGCTCTCCAGCTCGCGTCCACCTCGCTCGCGAAAGCCTGGAGCGCCGCCGCTCGGAGGGCCCGCGAGAAATCCTCGAAGGACTGGGGAGCGAAGCCGTCCAGCAGCTGGCGCGCCTCGCGCTCCGGGCTGAGGAGCGCTTCGGCTTCCCGGTGGACATCGAGTGGGCGTGGTCGCGCGGCGAGGTCTGGCTGCTCCAATCGCGGCCCATCACCGCGGCTGCGACGGCGAGCCGCAGCGAGGAGGTGCGCCGCGAGGAGATCGCGCGCCTCGAGCAGGTGGCTCGCGCGGCGGGCGAAGTGCTCGCCTGGTCCGATTTTTCCCTCGCCGACATGCTTCCGCAGCCGTCTCCTCTGGCGATCGAGATCCTGAACCTCTTCGCGGAACGCGGCGGGAGCTTCGATCGGGCGGCGCGGAGCTTCGGCCTTCGCTACGCCGGAGCCGAGCAGGTGGGCCAGAGCTTCGATGTGATCTGCGGGCGCGCCTACCTGAATCTCGGCGCAGTGGTCCAGGCCATCGACGAGGCACTTCCACTCGCTCTCGATGCAAAGCGCCTCCCCTCGACAGGAGAGCACAGTGTCGACGTGGAGCACGTCCCGGTGCGGTTGGCCTGGCGCGGATGGGGATCGGCGATGCGTCTGCCCGGCGCGCTGCTGCGCTGGCTCTTCGTCGCGCCGGTTCGCTTCCTCCGCTTGCGGCGCCACTTCGATCGCGAGTTCCGCAAGAAGGTGCAGCCGGCGGTGACGCAGGAGGCGGCGCGGCTGCGGGAGCAGGATCTCGCTCGACTCGGAAGTCTGGAGCTCCTGGCTGTGCTTCGTTCACGGATCCAGCGTTTCGTCGATCTCGGCTACTACCACGAGATCGCCGACACCGTTTCGCTCATCAGCCATGCGCTGCTGCGGAGGATCCTGCAGCGCCTGTACGGCGACCAGGCGGATGCCGTCGAGGCGCGGCTGACCACCGGGCTCCCCGGCAACTTCAACACCGAGACGAATCTCGATCTCGCCCGCGTCGCGGCGGGCGAGATCGAGATGGGGGAGTTCCTCGACCGCTACGGGCATCGCGCAAGCCCCGACTACGAGATCTCGGCTCCCCGCTGGCGGGAGGACCCCGGCCGCGTCGAAGCGATGGCGGCCGTGATCGCACGGGCCGGCGTCGATCCGGTGCGGCAGTTCGAGGAGCAGCAGAAGCGTGCGCGCTCGGGCGGAGGCGCAGCTCGCCGAGGATCTTCGCCGGTGCTTCTGGCTGCGCCCCTGGCGCCGCGCGATCGCGAGGGAGCTCGACCACTACCAACGCTACTCGCCGCTTCGCGAGTCCACACAGGCGCTCGGCTTCCACTTCATCGAGCTGGCGCGCCGCGCGCTCCTGGAGGCGGCGCGCAGGACCGGCGCGGGGGAGCTGATCTTCTTCTTCACGCTGGCCGAAGTCGAGAAGCTGATCGAGGAGGGAGCCGATCCCGAGGCTCTAGCGCGCGCTCGGAACAGAAGGGAGCGGCTACGGGCTGCGAGGCAGATCTACCTGCCCCATCTGATCCGCTCCGACGATCTGGCTGCGATCGGACGGCTACCCCCGGTGGATCCGGACGCGCGCGAGCTGCACGGCCAGTCCGTCTCGGGCGGCGTGGTGCGTGGCCGTGCACGAGTCGTCCACGGTCTCGACGAGGCCCGGGAGCTCCAGGCGGGCGAGATCCTGGTGGCCGCCGCGGCGGATCCCTCCTGGACACCGCTCTTCCTGGTCGCCGGTGCAGTCGTTCTCGAGCAGGGCGGCATCCTCAGTCACCCGGCCATCGTGGCGCGGGAGTACGGCCTGCCCGCGGTGGTGGACGTCCCGCACGTGACGCGCGTGATCCGCTCCGGTCAGCTGCTTCTGGTCGATGCGGACCGGGGCCGGGTCGTCGTCGAGGATTCGGATTCGGGCCGGGAAACCGGGGGCCTCAGACCTCAGAGGATCTCCCTGAGCTTCTGGACGGCCGGCGGGAAGACGTCCGCGATGCCTTCGTCGAAGCGGAGCTGGGCGATCCCGTCCAGCGGCGTCTCGCCCTGGTTGATGATCGCGAGCTTCGCCCCGGACTCGTAGGCCACGGCCGGAATCGTCGCCGCCGGGGTGACCACCAGACTGGATCCGATCACGATGAAGAGATCGCAGCGCCGGGCGTGGTCGAAGGACTCCGTCAGGTCCTGGGTGGGAAGGGAATCGCCGAAGTCCACCACGCTCGACTTGAAGCGGCCGCCGCACTCGCAGCGATCGAGGTCGGTCGACTTCGGGTAGGTCCTCTCGCAGGCGATACATCGGTGCCGCGCCAGGTTCCCGTGCAGCTCGGCCAGGATCTCGAAGCGGATTCCGGAAGCGAGGTGCAGGTTGTCGATGTTCTGGGAGATCAGGAAGTCGAGCTTTCCCATCTCCTGCAGCTCGACGATGGCGTGGTGGGCGACGTTGGGATCCATCCTGGTCCAGTCGAGCTTCTCGTTCTTCGGCGGCAGTCCCTTGTCCTTGCGGGTCCAGACTCCGTCCGGACCTCGGAAGTCGGGAAGCCCCGAGTCGGTGCTGATGCCCGCGCCGGTGAAGACGACCAGCCGCTCCGCCTCGGCCATCCACCGGGCCAGTGTGTCGATCCTGCCGTCGAGATCTTCCATCGCTTCCGTCCACCCGTCGCTGCCGTCCGAAACCCGATCATGATAACGGCTGCCGACGGGCCCCACGACCGATCCCGGCTAGACTCGTCCTGTCGCATCGGGGAGAGGTTTCTCCGGCCGCTTCGGAGGCTGTCCTGGATCCCACCGTCGAGACCAGCTACGGGAGAGTTCGCGGGTCCGAAACCCGCGGAATCCGCTGCTTCCGGGGGATCCCGTTCGCCCGGGCGCCCTCGGGCGCGCGCCGCTTCCTGCCGCCCGAGCCGCCCGAGCCGTGGAAACGGGCGCGGGACGCGACGCGGCCCGGCCCGGTCCCGATCCAGGCGAGTGTGCCGCTGCTCCGCTTCCTGAACGCCGGGGGCTCGGGGCAGTCCGAGAACTGCCTCCACTTGAACGTCTGGACGCCGGGTCTCGACGGCGCAAAGCGTCCGGTCCTGGTCTGGATCCACGGCGGGGCCTTCCTGATCGGTGCGGGCTCCACGCCCATCTACGAGGGACGCGACCTCGCGCGCCGCGGCGACATCGTGATCGTCACGATCAACTATCGCCTGGGCGCGCTCGGATACCTCCACCTGAACGGGGTCGGCGGCGAGGAGTACCGGGAGGCCAGCAACGCCGGAGTGCGAGATCAGATCGCCGCGCTCGAGTGGGTGCGCGACAACATCGAGCGCTTCGGGGGCGATCCCGGCAAGGTGACGATCTTCGGTCAATCCGCGGGGGCGATGAGTATCGGCGCGCTTCTGGGCGCACCGCGGGCTCGGAAGCTCTTCCACCGCGCCATCTGCCAGAGCGGGGCCGCGCACCACGTGCTCTCCCAGGAGCAGGCGAACCAGGTTACCGAGACCTTCCTCGGCTACCTGGGCGACCCGCGGCGAACTCCCAGTGCGCTGGCGCGCATCTCCTCAGCGCGCCTGCTCGGTGCGCAGGGAGAGACCAACCGGGAGCTCGCCGACCGCGAGAAGCTGATGGTCTTCCTCCCCGTCGTCGACGGGGAGCTGATTCCGGAACCGCCGCTCGAGGCGGTGAGGCGCGGGGTCGTTGCCGACGTGCCGATTCTGCTCGGAACCACGCTGGACGAGTGGAAGCTCTTCACTCCCCTCGACTCGGGGATTCCTGCCATCGGCGAGCGAGGCCTGATCGAGCGCGTCGAGGAGGTTCTGGCCGCAGCCGCCCCGCGCGCACCGAAGCCGAAGCAGGCGATTCGGCGCTACCGCGAGGCGGTGAAGGCCCGGGGCGGCGACACCTCGCCCTTCGAGGTCTGGAGCGCCTTCCAGGGCGCGCGCGTCTTCCACTACCCCGCGACGCTGCTGGCCGAGGCCCAGTGCCAGGCCCACGGCACGGTCTACACCTACCTGTTCACCTGGCACCCTCCGGCGCTGCGGCGGGCGGTCGGAGCCTGTCACGCCCTCGAGATCCCCTTCGTCTTCGGGCTCACCAACCACCCGCTGTTGCGCCCGTTCGTCGGCCTGGCCCCGTCTGCCGCGCGCCTCTCCCGCCGCATGCAGTACGCGTGGATCAGCTTCGCCCGCACCGGGGACCCGGGCCACGAGCGCTTGCCGGAGTGGAGGCCCTACGACGCGCGCGAGCGGGCGACGATGCTGTTCGGCCGGGAATGCCGTCCCGAGAAGGCGCCCCTCGAGCCGGAGCGGAAGCTGTGGGAGCACTGGTCCTAGCGGGCGCCGGATGTCCTCCGGGAATCCTTGCAGTCGCAGGGGCTCCGGGCGCATCATGGACCCGGTGTGGCGCGACCGGGCCTGGCCCGGAATGAAACACGGATGGGCCGAGCGCCCATCCGACAGAAGAAGGTGGCGTTCGAGAAATGGCGAAGATACCCCCCGTCGGATCGGTGATGACCGCGTCCGTCCTATCCGTGGACATCGACGCGCCCGTTCGAGTCGCCGAAGACATCATGACCGATCACGAGGTCCGCCACCTGGCGGTCACCGAGTCGGAGCTGCTCGTGGGCGTCCTCTCGGATCGCGACATCGCCTTCATGTCGAATGCCGGTGAGCCGGATCTCCAGGACAGCCTCCGAGTTCGAGATGTCTGCTCGCTGGATGTCTACTCCGTCGAGCGCGACGAGCCATTGGACCGCGTCGTCGCCGAGATGGCCGAGCGGCACATCGGCTCGGTGATGGTGACCGACGCTGGAAAGGTCTCGGGCGTCTTTACCGCGACGGACGCCTGCCGCTGCCTGGCCGAGTTGCTGCGGGAGCGCTGAGCACCCGATGGCCCGCCTCAGCAAGCTCGAACGCGGGGTCGCCGGAAAGATCGCGATCGTCACCGGTGCGGCGAGCGGGATCGGGCGCGCCACGGCCCACCTCTTTGCCGACGAGGGGGTGCGAGTCGCGGTACTCGATCGCGATGGCGAAGGGGTGGCCCGGGTCGCCGAAGAGATCGGGGGGGCGGGGGGATCGGCGCTGGCCTGGGAGCTCGACGTCCAGGACGGCGCGCGTATCCAGCAGGTCGCGGACGAGGTCGTGGCGCGCTTCGGGGGTATCGACATCCTGGTCAACAACGCCGGGGTGAGCCTCTTCCAGCCCGCTGGCGGCGAAGACTACGAGGCGGCCTGGGAGACGACCCTGGCCGTGAACCTCACCGGACAGCAGCGGATGATCCGCGCGGCCCTGCCGCAGCTCAGCCGGGAGGGCGGCGGGCGCATCGTCAACATCGCCTCCACCGAAGGCCTGGGCGCCACGGCCTTCGCGAGCCCCTATACGGCGAGCAAGCACGGCGTGATCGGGCTCACCCGCGCGCTGGCAGTGGAGCTCGGCAGCCAGGGGGTCACGGTGAACTGCGTCTGTCCGGGGCCCATCCACACGGGCATGACGGCGCCCATTCCCGATGATGCGAAGACCAAGTTCGCTCGGCGGCGGGTTCCCCTGCGCCGCTACGGCGAGCCGGAGGAGGTCGCCCACGCCATCTTCAGCCTGGTGCTGCCCGCTTCCTCCTACATCAACGGCGCCGTCCTGGTGGTGGACGGCGGACTCACCATCCAGAACACCTGACTCCGCGGCCGACAGGAGGGAGGCCGCGTCGTTCCACCTGTCTGGCTTGCCCCGCCATACGAGCCTGGGGCAGTATCGGGCATGCCCTGGCTCTTCCTGCTCGTCAGCCTGGTCGGTGCCTGGTTCACCTTCAACGCCTACGTCCCGCAGCGGCGAACCGGTCCGCTCGTCTTCCCGAGCTTCTTCGCAGGCTGGCTCACCTCCGAGCTCTCCGCGCACCACTTCGCCTGGCAGCTGGTGGCGACGCTCTTCTTCGTATGGGCGGGGGCGCTCCGCGCCTGGCCCGGCTGGGTGGGGCTCGGAATCACGCTCGCGTCCTGGCTCGGGCTCCTGGCGCTCACGCACGTCGCGCGGCGCGCCGCCGCGGTGGTCGAGGACGGCGCTCCAGGAAGCGCTGGGCGGGGACTACGCAGAGAAATGCTTCCCGAGGTGGCCGAGCGTCTGGCGGCTCCCGACCCGCGCGGGCGGCATGTGATTCCCTTCCTGCTCTCCGACCCTCATGTGCGGGTGACGCGCGGCATCCAGTACGCACCGGGCGCCGGGCGAAGGCATCAGCTGGACGTCTACGCGCCGCTCGCCGAGGTTCGCGACGCGCCCGTGCTGCTCCAGGTCCACGGCGGTGGCTGGGTGATCGGGAACAAGCGGGAGCAGGCCTTGCCGTTGATGAATCACCTCGCCGCCCGGGGATGGATCTGTGTCGCGGCCAATTACAGGCTGAGCCCGCGGGCGACCTTCCCCGAGCATCTGATCGATCTGAAGTGCGCACTCCGCTGGATCCGCGAGAACGTGGCCGAGTTCGGCGGCGATCCCGGCTTCGTCGTCGCCAGCGGCGGCTCCGCCGGGGGGCACCTCTCGTCCATGCTCGCACTCACCGCGGGGGACCCGGAGTACCAGCCCGGCTTCGAGGAGGTGGACACGTCGCTGCGCGCCTGCGTGCCCTTCTACGGCGTGTACGACGTCACCGGTCAGTCCGGGCTCCAGGCGCAGCACGGCATCGATCAGTTCTTCGGACGCGTGGTGATCAAGAAGCGCTTCGCCGAGGAGCCCGACGCCTTCCGCAACGCCTCGCCCATGCACCGCATCCACGCCGGGGCGCCGCCCTTCTTCGTGATCCACGGCAGCCACGACAGCCTGGCCTCGGTGGAAGAGGCGCGGCACTTCGCGAAGCTGCTGCGCGAGACCTCCAGGGCGCCGGTGGCCTACGCGGAGATCCCCGGCGCGCAGCACGCCTTCGAGGTGTTCCACTCCCAGCGGACCACGCACGTCCGACACGCGGTGGCCCGCTTCCTCGGCCATGTACACTCCCAGTATCTCCGCGAGAGCGGGTCGGGCCGAACCGACGAGTTGGTGAGGAATGCAGGCTAGAGCAGCGATCGTTCTCGCGTTGATCGGCCTGGCTCTCGGCTCGGAGCATCGGCGCGGAGACCGCCACACTGGACTCCGTCGACGTCCAGGATCTGGGTGGCGAGTTCCTCGCGATCCGAGACGGGGCCTCCCCTACCCGGATCCGGCTCGTCGCGGGAGAGAAGGCGCTCTGGTACACGGCAAGGGGAGCCGTCGGGCCTGGTGCTGACGGACAGGCGGTTCATGGCGGTCTCCCCCAACTCCTCCGGATGGCAGGAAGTCCGGCTTCGGGCCAGTGACGGCAGGTCCCCGGAGGTGGATCTGGCGGAGAACGTCGCGCTGCTGATCTCGCCCAAGCGGGTCCTCGGCTTCAGCGGGCGGTCGGGGGCGCTGAGCGAGACCCCCCTGACCCCGCAGGAGGTGGTCCTCGCCACCGGTGCAGACGAGCACGTCGGGGTGGTGGTGACGAACCGGCGGTGTCTCGGGTGGGCTTCCCGGTTCGCGGGGTCCTCCGAGCACGCGCTGGGTGTTCACGAGTCCTTCGCGTCCCTGCGGGTACGCGGCACGACCGCGAGCGTGCGAACCACGAAACGGGTGCTGATCTTCGACAGCTCCTCCGGCCTCTGGCGGGACGAGTCGATTCCCCTGAACTGAGTCGGGGGACCCGATCGCATCCGTGACGGCGCGGCGACGAAGCCGTGAAGAATCGGCGACGTTCTCCCCAGCGGTCTTTTTCCTTTCGCGAACGGAGGGTTATCCTCACCGGTCATGGCTCGCTGCATCCTGGTAGTCGACGACGAGCCCGACCTCCTCGAGCTGGTCCGCTTCAACCTGGACCGGGCCGGGTTCAGGGTGGAGACGGCCGCTTCGGGTGAGGAGGGCCTGGCTCGGCTGCGGCGCTCGACCCCCGACCTCCTGGTCCTGGACCTGATGCTGCCAGACATCCCCGGAGAAGAGGTCTGCAGGCGGGTGAGGGCGGACCCTGACCTGACCGGGCTTCCCGTCATCATGCTGACGGCGAAATCGGAAGAGGTCGACCGGGTCGTGGGCTTCGAGCTCGGGGCCGACGACTACGTGACCAAGCCCTTCAGCCCCCGCGAGCTGGTGCTGCGCGTCAAGGCCCTGTTGCGGCGCAGCTACGAGGCGGCGGCCTCCTCGGCGCCTCTGGAGCGAGGTGCCCTGCACCTGGATCCGGAGCGGCATCGCTGCGCGGTGAAAGGCGAGGAGGTGGAGCTCACCGCCAAGGAGTTCCAGCTGCTCGAGGTCCTGATGCGCCGGCCCGGCCGGGTGATGACCCGTGAGAAGCTGCTCGACGAGGTCTGGGGGTCGGACATCGCCGTCACGGCCCGGACCATCGACACCCACCTCAAACGCCTGCGCGAGAAGCTCGGCGTGGCGGCAGATCTGATCCAGACGGTGCGGGGGCTCGGCTACCGCTTCGCAGAGTAGGGGGCGTGACCGCTCCCACCGGAGGCGCCCTTGCCGAAGATCCAGCTCAAGCTGATGGCCGCACTCGCGGCTCTGGTCGCGGTGACCGTGCTCGCCTCCGGCTACGTGGCAGAGCGCGCCCTGCGCGAGCGCGAGCTGGGCCTGATCGAGCGCTCGCTCCGGGAGCGGAGCGAGCTGGTGCGGGAGCTGGTCGCAGAGATCCCGTTCGAGCCCGCCGCTACGGCGGAGCTCGACGAGTACGCCCGGCGCGCCGCTGCGGCAGCCGAAGCGCGGGTCACGCTGATCGCACCCGACGGGAGCGTGGTGGCGGATTCGGACGTCGATCCGGCCGACCTGGTCCGGGTCGAGAACCACGGGGATCGCGAGAGAGGTGCGCGCTGCCCTGGAGGGCAGGGTGGAGAGCAGCACCCGGCGCAGCGAGACCGTCGGCCGCCGCCTGCTCTACCTGGCGGTGCCGCTGGACGCCGGGCGCCGGCGTGGTGCGGCTGGCGGTGAATCTGGAGGAGGTCGAGGCCGCCGTCGCGGACCTGCGGCGGAATCTGCTGACCGCGGCCCTGATCGGTCTCGCCGCCGCGCTGGCGCTCTCGTTCCTGCTCTCCTGGATCACGGTGCGGCCGCTCTCCGAGATGCGGGAGACCCTGGGTGCCATCGCCCGAGGCGATCTGGGGCGGCGCCTCCGACCGCGCTCCGAGGACGAGCTGGGCGAGATGGCCGGTGCCATCAACGACATGGCCGAAGAGCTGGGTCTTCGCCTCGCGGAGGTCACGGCCGAGAAGGAGCAGCTCGACGCCGTCCTGGCCGGAATGGTCGAGGGGGTGCTGGTCCTGGATACGGACGGCTGCGTGACCCTCGCCAACCCCCGTCTTCGCGAGCTGATTTCCCTGTGGGGTCCGGTCGAGGGGCGCAAGCTCCTGGAGGTGGTGCGCCACCCGGGCATCGACGACGCCCTCCGAGCTGCGGCTGATTCCACCGCGCCCGTGGTCAGCGAGGTGGAGGTGGGCGACCGCGCCCCCCGCACGCTCTTGATCCACGCGGCGGCCTTCCCCCAGGAGGGGCCCTTGATGGGCACGGTGGCCGTCTTCCACGACGTGACCGAGCTCCGCCGCCTGGAGAGCGTGCGGCGTGACTTCGTCGCCAACGCCTCCCACGAGCTCCAGACCCCACTCACCGCGATCCGCGGCTTCGCCGAGACCCTGGTCGCCAACGAACTCTCCAGGGAGGAGGTGCGGGCCCAGCTCTCGGTGATTCTGCGCAACTCCGAGCGGCTGGAGAATCTGATCCGCGACATGAGGGAGCTCTCGCGGGTCGAGAGCCGCCGGGTTCCCCTGCAGCCCGGCGAGGTGGATGTCGTGAAGCTCACGCGGGCGCTTCTCGCCGACATGGAGCCGCGTTTGAAGGAGCGTTCCCTGGAGGCGTCCGTCTCCGACCGGGGCGCCGTCCCCGCCTGGGCCGACCGGCGCGCGGTGGATCAGGTGCTCTCGAACCTGCTGGACAACGCCCTCAAGTACACCGACCCGGGTGGGCGCATCACCGTCGGAATCGAGGCCCAGCCCGAAGTGGTGCGCGTCTCGGTATCCGACAGCGGAATCGGGATCTCCGCGGAACACCGGCCCCGCATCTTCGAGCGCTTCTACCGCGTGGACACGGCGCGCTCACGCGCCCTGGGGGGCACCGGGCTCGGCCTCTCCATCGTCCGGCATCTGGTGCAGGCGATGGACGGAGAGGTCTACGTCGAGAGCGAGCCCGGTCGGGGCTCGGCCTTCCACTTCACGCTGCCCCGGGCCGATCGCGGCCCCGCCCAGTAGCTGCCCCGCACATCTTCACCGCCTCGTCGCGCTACCGTCATCGTCGCGTCACCGACCCAGTCTTAGTGTGCCGATCACACGAAGATTCCAGTGACGCGCGAAAGGGGGAGATTCGTGAAGACGTCTCAATTCGGTTGGCTGTTGCTCGCTCTGGCGCTGGTCGTCTCCGGAGGTGCGGCCTGGGCCGACGACGGTGCCGTGGTGGAAGAGATCCTCCAGGTGCTGAAGGACCGGGGCATCGTCGACGAGGACGAGTACCACCGGCTCGCATCCAAGAACGCCAAGTACGAAGCGGACCAGAAGAAGAGCTGGATACCCGAGATCGACTGGTCGGGCGACTTCCGCTTCCGCCACGAGAGCTGGTGGTTCGACGAGGACCCGACGGGTGAGGAGCGCAAGAACCGCTACCGGATTCGCTACCGCTTCCGCCTCAAGGGCGAGGTGAACATCAACGAGTATGCCGACGTGGTGTTCCGGCTGGTTTCCGGCGACAACGACGACCGCAGCAACAACCAGACCCTCGGCAGCGAGCGTCGACTTCGATACCGACGACATCCGCCTGAACCTGGCCTACGCGAGGATGAGGGCGCCCTCCAGCTGGCTTCCATGGCCCGAGGGAAAGGCGGTGCTCGAGCTGGGCAAGATGCCCATGCCCTTCAACTGGGCGCGGACGGGCATGAAGAAGGGCAAAGATTACATGCTCTGGGACAAGGACGTGGCGCCCGAGGGTGCGACCCTGCTGCTGAGCTCGAAGCCCACCGAGTGGACCCAGATCTTCGGGACCATGGGCTACTACGTGATCGACGAGAACAGTCAGCGCAGTGACCCCAGCTTCTGGGGGTTCCAGCTCGGAGGCCACCAGGAGGTCTCCGAAGACTGGGTCTTCGGCGCCCGGGCCAGCTGGTACGCGTTCGATGCGATCGATCTCGACTTCAACCTGCGCGGCGCCACCGGCGTCAGCGCCGGGGGCGTGACGAGCGGCGGGGGCAACATCCCCGACGGCCTGAACGGCGACCTCGGCGGGAGCTCCTTCGACGTCGTAGAGACCGCCGCCTACGTCACCTTCAGTGGCTTCGAGTCCTGGCCCATCACGGGCTACGCGACCTTTGCCCGCAATCTGGGCGCTAGGAGCTCGAACCTCTTCCCGGACGCAGGAAGAGAGGACACCGCCTGGGGCCTGGGCCTCGAGGTCGGCGACAGCAAGAAGGCCATCAAGCTGGGAACGGGCTACTGGAGCATCGAGGCCAATGCCTTCCCGTCCATGTTCATCGACAGCGATTTCCTCGACGGGCGCACCAACCGCAGGGGCTGGGCATTCTACGGGAGCCGCCAGATACTCGAGAGCACCGAGCTCAAGCTGACCCTGTTCGTGATCGAGCCGATCCGGGAAGGTGATACCTTCCTCTCGTCGAACCAGAACTCCGACCGTATCCGACTGCAATCGGACATCGTCTTCAAGTTCTGAACGCTTCGCAGAGCCCCTCCGCTCTGCTTCGGGCCGCGTCTCCGAGGACGTTGGTGAACGTTCACCCTGTCAGCTTCAGTGACCGAGGGGGTGAACGTTCACCAACGTCCTGGCTGACCTAGCCGAAGCGGCCGGTGATGTAGGCCTCGGTGCGTTCCTGCTGCGGATTGACGAAGAGGTCGCCGGTGGGGCCGTACTCGACCAGTTCTCCGAGGTAGAGGAAGGCTGTGTAGTCGGATGAGCGCGCGGCCTGCTGCATGTTGTGGGTCACGATGGCGATCGTGTACTGCTGCTTCAGATCCTGCATCAGCTCCTCGATCTTGGCCGTGGCCAGCGGGTCCAGGGCAGAGCACGGCTCGTCGAGCAGGATCACCTCGGGCTCCACGGCGATGGCGCGCGCGATGCAGAGCCGCTGCTGCTGTCCGCCCGACAGCCCCAGTGCGCTCACCGAGAGCCGGTCCTTCACCTCGTCCCAGAGGGCGGCGCTTCGCAGGGCGCGCTCGACGACGGCGTCGAGCGCGGACTTGCGCCGGGAGCCGTGGATGCGCAGGCCGTAGGCCACGTTCTCGTAGATCGACTTCGGGAAGGGGTTCGGCTTCTGGAACACCATCCCGATCTGCTTGCGCAGGGCGTTCACGTCGAGATCGGGGTCGTAGATGCTGCTCCCGGCGAAGCGGACGTCTCCCTCGACGCGGACCTCGTCCAGGAGATCGTTCAGACGATTGAAGCAGCGCAGGAGGGTCGACTTCCCGCAGCCGGACGGCCCGATGAAGGCGGTGATCTTGCGCTCGGGAATCTCCAGGGAGATGTCCTTGAGCGCCTGGTCGCGTCCGTACCAGAGCGACAGGTGCTCCACGCTGAGGATGGGCTTTTCGATTTCGGGGCTCGACGTCACCGGATTCCCATCAGATGGCGCTCACGGCGTACTTGGTGCGGAGGCGGTTGCGGATCAGGATGGCGGCGATGTTCATTCCCAGCACCACCAGCACCAGCAAAAACGCGGTGGTGAAGACGAGTGGCTTTACCGCTTCGACGTTGGGGCTCTGGAAGCCGACGTCGTAGATGTGAAAGCCCATGTGCATGAACTTGCGCTCCAGGTGGATGAAGGGGAAGTGCTGGTCCACCGGCAGGCTGGGTGCGAGCTTCACCATTCCCACGATCATCAGCGGCGCCACCTCGCCAGCGGCGCGGGCCATCGCCAGTATCAGCCCGGTCAGGATCCCAGGGGCAGCCGAAGGTAGCACCACCCACAGGATGGTCTCGAATTTCGTCGCGCCCAGGGCGAGCGAGCCTTCGCGCACGCTGCGAGGCACTGCGGCGAGGCCCTCCTCGGTGGCGACGATCACCACCGGCACCGTGAGCAGCGCCAGGGTCAGGCTCGCCCAGAGGATCCCTCCCGTGCCGTAGGTGGGAGTCGGCAGCGCCTCGGGATAGAAGAGGGAATCGATCGATCCCCCGACGAAGTAGACGAAGAAGCCCAGCCCGAAGACACCGAAGACGATCGAGGGCACACCCGCCAGGTTGTTCACTGCGATGCGCACCAGCCGCACCACGAACCCTTCCCTGGCGTACTCACGCAGGTAGATCGCCGCCAACACACCGAAGGGGACCACGGCTAGCGCCATGATGAAGACCATCATCACGGTGCCGAAGATGGCCGGGAAGATCCCGCCCTCGGTGTTCGATTCGCGCGGCTCTGCGCTCACGAACTCCCAGAGGCGCGACAGGTAGAGCCCGACGCGCTGTAGCAGACTCATGTCGTTGGGTCGGATCGCCCGCACCACGAAGCCAGCGGGGAGCGTTGCCCGCGTCCCATCCGCTGCTTCCACCACCAGTGTCTCCGCATCGAAGGCCCGTCGGCGCTCCTCGAGCTCCTCCACCAGCTCGAGATACCGGGCCTCGTAACGTGAGGTCTCCCGGCGGATCTCCGTCTCGAGGCGCTGCTGCTCTTCCGGCGCGAGCGCCTCGAGCTCCAGGCGCCTCTCGGCGAGGCGCAGCTTCTCGAGAATGTGGTTCACCTCCCCGATGCGATCCTTCTCTAGGGAGCGGATCTCCTTCCACTCGGCCCGCTTGGTGCGGCGGACCACGTCGAGCGCCCTCCAGACTTCGCCCGGCCCGGCTGCCAGCAGCTCGTCGCCGCGCCTGAGCTCGACGGCCCGTCCAAAGAACTTGCCCCACTCGAGGCGTTCCAGGACCAGCGCCTCGCGCGGCTCCTCGCGCGCTGCCACCCGGTGCTCGTCGAGCCACAGGAAGTCCTGGCCCGTCAAATCGCGGTTGCCCACCTTGAGGCGGATGCGGGTTCCCTCGCCACCCGGGAGCGGCTCGCGATCGTGAATCTCGCCAAGGAGCCGAGTCCCGTCGTGAAGCGTCAGCTCCACGACGGGCTTCTGCCAGAAAGTGCCGAGGCCGTTCACCGCGATCAGCAGGATCAGCCCCACGATCAGCAGCAGGTTCAGCGCCAGAGCCCCGCCGGAGAGGGCCACCAGGCTGTTGCTCAGCGCCTTGCGGCTAGAGCCGGGCATAGCGCGCTCGGAGCCGCTGCCGGACCAGTTCGGCGATGGTATTGATCAGAAAGGTCACCGCGAAGAGCAGGATCGCGGCGATGAAGAGGGTGCGATACAGGGTGCTGCCGACCGGTGCCTCGGGGATCTCTACGGCGATGTTGGCCGAGAGCGTGCGGAAGCCGTTGAAGGCGTTCCAGTCCATGATCGGTGTGTTTCCCGTCGCCATCAGCACGATCATGGTCTCGCCGATCGCGCGGCCAAAGCCCACCATGGTGGCGGAGAAGATGCCGGGGCTCGCGGTGGGCAGGACCACGTGCACCACCGTCTGCCAGCGGTCCGCGCCCAGCGCCAGGGAGCCCGCCACCAGGTCCTTGGGAACGCTCGAAAGGGCATCTTCGGAGATCGCGAAGATGATCGGGATCACCGCGAAGCCCATGGCGATCCCCACCACGACGGCGTTCCGCTGCTCGTAGGGGAGGCCCGTGGTCTCCCGCAGCCATGCGGGGAAGTCACCGCCGAAGAGCCACGCCTCGACCGGGCCGTTCAGCTGGAGGCAGGCTGCGAGAGTCGCGGTCAGGATGACGCCATACCATCCGATCTCCGCGCCGTCGGGAAGGCGTCCGCGAAAGCGCCGCGGGAGCCGACTCCAGGCGGCGCCCGCCAGGATCGATACGACGGGGATCGCGAAGAGAATCATCAGAAGACCCGGGAAGGCGCCCTCCAGGCGCGGCGCGAGCCAGAGAGCGGCCAGGAAGCCGAGGACCACGCTGGGCAGCGAAGCCATGATCTCGATGGTGGGCTTCACCACCTTCTGCAACCGGGGGTGCATGAACTGCGCGGTGTAGATCGCCGCCAGCACGGCCAGGGGCAACGCGACGATCAGGGAGTAGACAGTGGCTTTGAGCGTGCCGAAGAGCAGCGGCGTCAGGCTCAGCTTCGACTCGACGTCGTCGGTTGCTCCAGAGGACTGCCAGACCCAGTCCTCCTCCTCGTAGCCCTCGTAGCGGATCTTCCCGAAGAAGGTCGAAAGGCCGGACTCGGGATGGGGGTTGTGGACCGCGAGCTCGACGAGCCGGTCTTCGCCGGCCAGCAGGACCGCGTCGCCCTTGGGTGCGTAGGTGGCGGGCGATGTTGCCGCGACCGGTGATTCTCCTCGCCACAGGGTGCGCCCGGAGGTGGAGTGATAGAGGCCGAGCACACCCTCCGCGCCCTGGACGAGAAAGCTGCGGTTGCGCGCCGAGGGGGTGATGCGCTGAATCGGTGCTCCCTGGGTCGGAAAGCTCCGGATGTGGTCGGGGGCGATGGTTCCGTCTTCACCCAGGACCTGGGACCAGACGTCGAAGGTTCCATCCGAGCGGCCGGCGACGAGCGAGCGGTCTCCGATCAGAAGCGCCGCGGCCGTGACCGGCGCCGGCCCGTAGGAGAGCAGGACCGGCTCTTCGGACGCCGTGCTGGAGAGCCGCCACCAGAGCAGCCGATCGTCCTCGCCGATCGCGTAGAGGTTGCGCTGCTCCCCGTCCAGCAACAGCTCGCGCGCGGGCACCGGCGAGGCGAGTTCCTGGCGCTCCGCGAACTCGCGCACCTCACCGGTGAACAGGTTCTCCTCCCGCGTACGGCGCTCGAGAAGGAGCCGTCCGTCGCCGAGTTGCGCGACCACGGTGGAGGTGTCCTCCGCTGCGCGGGCGGCAAAGGCGCGAAGCGGCGAGCCGCCGGGGTCCAGCTTCAAGACGTCGGGCTCGCCGATCTCGGGCGTGACGAAGCGCTCGTCGCCGCGGAAGCCGACCGCGAAGCCCACCGGAACCAGCAGCAGCTGCCCGTCGTTCGTTGCGGCCAGCAGCCGGGAGTCGGAGGCCATCGCCCGCACTGCGGACAACCCCTCTCCTTCAGGGCGGAGGGGGCGCTCGATGACCAGCGCGCCGTCCCCGAGACGCCACACTCGCACCACTCCATCGAGACCGAGAACCGCAGCATGGGTGCGGTGCTCGTCGACGAGCAGGGCACTGGGTGCGGCCCCGGTCAGCGGAATGCTTCGAACGGGCTCCACCCGCGCAGCGGTGAAGAGCGGGAGCACCTCGACGACGAGGAAGACCAGGATGCCCAGGATGCTGGCGATGACTGCAACACCGCCGGCGCCCACCACCCATCGCGCGGCTTGGTCGGCCCATAGCCTTCGCCGTGAGCTGCGCGCGAGCAGGCTGGTCGCCCCCCGTCCGTCGAGGGACGGGGGGTGGCTGCTCGCGGAGGCTGAGGAAGGCTCGCTCACCTGACGGCTACTTCAGCTTGGCAAGCTCGGTGTCCACGACGGACTTGGAGACCGGGAGATAGCCATCCTTCACCACGATCTCCTGGCCCTCCCGGGCGAGTACGTAACGGAGGAACTGCTCCACCAGCGGGTTCACGGGGCGATTCGGCGCCTTGTTCACGTAGAGATAGAGAAAACGCGAAAGGGGATACCTTCCGGCGTAGACGTCGGCGGGCTCCGTGGTTCCGAAGCCAGCTCCCTCGGTCTTCGCCAGGGCCAGCGTCTTCACGCCCGAGGTCCTGTAGCCGATCCCCGAGTAGCCGATGCCTCCCAGATCCTCGGTGATTCCCTGAACCACCGACGCCGAGCCCGGCTGTTCCTTCACGCTGTCCCGGTAGTCGCCCTTGCAGAGAGCCACTTTCTTGAAGTAGCCATAGGTTCCGGAGGCGGAGTTGCGGCCGTAGAGACTGATGGGCCGGCTGCCCCAGGCATCGCCCAGTCCCAGCTGGCCCCAGGTATCGAGCGCCGCCGGTGAGCCACAGCGCCGCGTCTTGGAGAAGATGGCGTCGATCTGGGTCAAGGTAAGCCTCTCGAGTGGGTTGTCCTTGTGGACGAAGACGGCGAGCGCGTCCACGGCGACGCGGAGCGGCGTAGGCTTGTAACCGAACTGCTTCTCGAAGGCGTCGATTTCCTCATTTTTCATGGTTCGGCTCATGGGGCCGATCTGGGCGGTCCCCGCGATCAGAGCCGGCGGAGCCGTCGAGGAGCCCTTGCCCTCGATCTGGATTCGAACGTTCGGGTACTCCTTGCGAAACCCCTCCGCCCAGAAGGTCATCAAGTTGTTCAGCGTGTCGGAGCCGATCGAGTTCAGATTTCCGGCGACGCCACCGCTCTTCTGGTAGGCCGGAATCGCCGGGTCTACTTCTACGGGCTGGGCCGAGCCGGAAACCGGAAGGATCAGGCCGGTGAAAGCCGCAAGTCCGGCGAGTAGTCGTCGTGCCATGAGTTGGACACCCCCTTTCCTTTTCATGCGGCCCAAGGATGGGGATAAGTGGTGTCGCCTGCGCAGCAGCCCGGTGACATTTCGGTGACGAAACTCGTCACGAACACGCCCCGGATCCGTCGCGGATTCTTCACATGATGAAGCGATGCTGAGGTACCCTGGGGGACCGAAGGGAGGCCGATCGTTGACGCGAATCGTGGATCCGCTCCTGGAGGAGCTCCGGCAGACGGTGCTCCGCATGGGCAGTCTGGCGGAGGCGATCCTGGCCAAGGCGCTTCGCGCAGTCTGGGAGCGCGACCTGCGCCTCGCCGCAGAGGTACAGGACGATGACCTGGCGATCGACCGCATCGACGTGACCCTCGACGAGGAGGTCACCAGGGCCCTGGCCCTTCAGCAGCCGGTGGCCGCCGACTTGCGCCGCATTCTCGCCATTCGGACGATGGCCACGGACCTCGAGCGGGTGGGCGACCTCTCGCGGAACATCGCCAAGAGTGCCGCTCGGCTCGCGGAGCGGCCGCCGGTGGCGCTGCCCCCGCTGCTCGAGGAGCTCGCAGACCAGACCTCGCGGGTGCTGCGTGATGCGCTGGACAGCTTCACGGAGACCGATCCCGTCAAGGCGCAGTGCGTGATCGACGCCGACGACGAGATCGACGATACCGAGGACCGGCTCATCCAGGCCGTGATCGCCGACGTGCTCGATCAGCCGGAGAAAACCCACCAACAGGTGGACTACATCCTGATCGCCAAGAATCTGGAGCGGGTCGGCGATCACGCCACCAACATCGCCGAGGAGATCATCTTCCTGGCCGAGGCGCGGATCGTGCGACACCAGGGGAAACTCGGCGCGGAGCCCACTCTGAAGTAGCGGGAACGTTCCCGCTTGGCGGGCGGTCCGGCTCCCGTTCGCGGTACAATGAGCCCGCCTTGTGCCCCGTCGATCTGCGGAAGTCCCAGCCGGAAGAGGATGTGCTCGTCGGTGAGCCCACGCTCGGGAACTCGACGAAAGTCCTCCTGAAGCGGTGGCTGCGTTGCCGCCTCTGTCGCGAGCCCGTGACGGCAGAGGACGACCGCACCGTCGTGGAGGGCGAGCACGTCCACCGCCGCACCAATCCGGCGGGGATCGAGTTCGAGTTCGGTTGCTTCCTGGTCGCCCGGGGTGCCCGGGTGGTCGGAGAGCCGACCTTCGAGTTCACCTGGTTTCCCGGCCGCGCCTGGGCCTACTCCCTGTGCCTGGGATGTGGCACTCATCTGGGTTGGCATTTCGAGGGCGGGGATCCTCCTTTTCACGCTTTGATCCTGGACCGGCTCGAGGCGGATCCGACTCCAGAAGCTGCCTGACCCGTTCGAGGAGGTGCGAGTGCCGAGCTTCGATTCCGACGGTGTAGAGATTGCCTACCAGGTGGAGGGGGACGGGCCTCCGATCGTTCTGGTGCACGGCTTCGCCGCCAGCATCTCGATGAACTGGAAGGTGACCGGCTGGCTGAAGACGCTCACCGCCGACGGGAGGCGTGTCGTGGCACTCGACTGCCGCGGCCACGGCCGGAGCGGGAAGCCGCACGATGGGGATGCGTACGGTGGAGACCGGATGCCCGGTGACGTGATCCGGCTGATGGACCACCTCGATCTCGAGCGAGCCGACCTGATGGGGTACTCGATGGGCGGGCTGATCTCGACCTACCTGCTCGTGCATCATCCCGAGCGGTTCTCGTCCGTAGTGCTCGCGGGGATCGGCAGCGGCGCGATCAGCCGACAGACCTTCGATTCCGGGAAGGTCGCGGACGCGCTTACCGCCTCCGAGAGCGGTTCGATCGAAAACGAGGTGGGACGCGCCTTCCGCACATTCGCAGAGCAGGCGGGAAACGACCTCGTGGCACTGGCGGCGATCATGCGCTCACGCCGCGCACTCGTAAAACCCGAGGAGCTCGCGCGGGTGGAAAAGCCGGTGCTCGTCGTGGTCGGCGAGAAGGACGATCTGGTCGGCGATCCCCGCCCCCTGGCCGACGCCATCCCGGGCTCCCGCCTCGTCCTGATTCCCGACAGGGACCACCTCACCGCCGTACCCGATCGCCGTTACAAGCAGGCGGTGCTCGACTTCCTCTCGGAGAGCGGAGGGCCAGGCGCCGCGGCTCGAGAGATGCCGGAGGAGTAAGATGTCCATCCTGTTCCAGCCCCTGCAAGTCGGCCGCATCGAGATCCGAAACCGCGTGGTTCGCTCCGCCACGTACTACGGTCTGGCCGATGAGAACGGCCGGGTCGGCGATGCCAGCGTCGAGCTGATGAAGACGCTCGCCGGCAACGCCATCGGGCTGATCATCACCGGGTATGCCTTCGTTTCCCGCAGCGGGCAGGTCTTCGCCGACATGAACGGGATCGACAGCGACGAGCAGATCCCGGGGTATCGCAGGATGACTCAGGCCGTCCACGACCTGGACGGGAAGCTGGTCATGCAGATCGCCCACGGCGGGGTCGCCTCGGGAACCGCGTTTCGCAGGGGCGAGCCCCGTCTGGCCGTCTCCGCCAACGACGGACCGCCGGATCCGGAGAACGATCCCCGAGAGATGACGGAAGAGGAGATCGAGACGATCGTCGACGCCTTCGGCCGGGCGGGTCGCCGAGTGCAGGAGGCGGGCTTCGACGGCGTACAGATCCACGGCGCCCACGGCTATCTCGTGACCCAGTTTCTGAGTCCGAAGAGCAACCGCCGGCGGGACCGCTGGGGCGGGAGCCTGGAGAACAGGATGAGATTCCCGCTCGAGGTGGTCCGCGCGATCCGGCGAAACGTCGACGACGACTTCCCGGTGATGATCAAGCTCGGATGCCGGGACTACCTCGACGACGGCGAGGGCATGACGATCGAAGAAGGAGCCAGCCTCGCGGCGGCACTCGAAGGGGAGGGCGTGAGCTTGATCGAGGTGAGCCACGGCCTGCCCGGACGTTCGCTCAGGAAGCTGAGCCACGGCAAGGAGAAGGCGCCGATCCGGGAGGCGTACCTGCTGCCGGATGCGCGGGTGGTTCGCAGATGCGACCTCGCTGCCACTCTGCGTGGTCGGTGGCATGCGCAGCCTGCCGGTGATGGAGGAGGCCATCGAGTCCGGCGCCGTGGATTGCGTCTCGCTCTGCCGTCCGCTGATCCGCGAGCCCGATCTGATCGCCAGATGGCAGAGCGGCGACACCCGACCCGCCGATTGCCTCAGCTGCGGCGCCTGCATGAAGGGGGACAAGGAAGGGGGCAGCGACGTCCGCTGTCGCCAGATCCGCGGCGAGGCGTAGCCTGCAAGCCCGCATTCTCGAGGCGGCTGCGGCGATCGTTCGATCTGATCCGCGAGAACCAGCGACTGGCGGTGATCATGATCTCGACGGTGCTGGTCATGTCGGGCCAGGGTGTGATCTCACCGGTGCTGCCGCTCTTCGCCCGCTCCTTCGGGGTGAGCGCCGCCTCCGTGGGTCTGACGCTCTCGGCTTTCGCGGTGGCGCGCCTGCTCCTGAACGTGCCGCTCGGCATCGCCTCGGACCGCTACGGGCGGCGGCCGCTCCTGGTGGCCGGGCCGCTGGTCACGGGAATCGGCATGATCGGCTCCGGCTTCGCCGAGGGAATTCCCGATCTACTCTTCTGGCGGCTGATCGCCGGGGCCGGCTCGGCGATGTACATGACCGGCGCTCAGGTCTATCTGGTCGACATCTCCACCCGGCAAAATCGCGCCCGCGTGCTGGGAGCCAATCAGGGCGCACTTCTGGTCGGTGTCTCTCTCGGCCCCGGGCTCGGCGGCGTGCTCGCCGAAGCGTTCGGCTTTCGCCTGCCGTTCTTCGCGGTGGGCGGAGCGGCCCTACTCACCTCGGTCTACGGCTACCTCCGCCTGCCGGAGACGCACGGCCCGCGTGGCCCGGCCGGGCGCTCGGGGGGAGTCGCCGATTCCTCGGAGACACCGGGAGGGCCGGCCTGGAGGCAGCTGCTCGGCTCGCGCGACTTCCTGGCCGTCTCTCTACTGACCGCCATGGTCTTCCTGACCCGCGCCGGGGGACGCTTCACTGTGTTCCCCCTTCTGGCCGCCGCGAAGTTCGGTTACGGCGCCAGCTCGATCGGCGCGCTGTTCACCGCGATGGCCTTGATCAACTTGATCGGACTCGGGCCGGCCGCGATGCTCAGCGATCGAGTGGGACGCAAGGCCGCCATCCTGCCCAGCGGCCTGATCACGGCGGCCGCGCTGGCACTGATCGCCTGGACCGACGATGCTTCGGTGTTTCTGGCTTCCGCCTTGCTGCTGGCTGTGGGCACCTCGATCATGGGACCCGCACCCGCTGCCTATGCCGCTGACGTCGCCCCCCGCGAGGTGCGGGGCCTGGCTATGGGCCTCTACCGCTCGGCGGGGGATCTCGGCTTCGTCGTCGGTCCCGTGCTCCTGGGGGCGATCGCCGATGTCGACGACATTGGGCGGAGCTCTTGCCGCCAATGCGGTCATCGCCCTCGCCGCGACCCTCCTCTTCACGGCCACCGCCCAGGAGCGGCGGCAGGCGGGGACGTTGTGAACGTTCAACAACGTCCCGAATCAGTCGCCGCGGGCCTTTCCCTCGGTCTTGAGGCGCTCCTGCAGAGCCCGGCGCGCCTCGCCCGCCCGGCGGAGGTCTTCCGCCTTGCTCGGGTCGATCCGCGCGTAGGTTCCCCTCCAGCTCGAGTCCTCGCTCCAGAGGAATGGAGTCTGTGCCGTGGTTCGTGGAACGACTGCGCTCTCGAGGAGATCGAGGGCGTGACCCACGATGCGGCGCTGCATCTCCACGTCCCACGGCTTGCCGCAGGGATTGCCGAGCGGGAAGTCCGTGAAGAGGAAGCGCGGTACACCGCAGTGCTCGACGATGTCGCGGGCGGAGCCGGCGACGACTGTCGGGATGCCATTGGCCTCCAGGTGGCGTGCGACCAGACTCACGGTCTGGTGGCAGACCGGTCAGAGTGGGACCAGGAGAGCCGCCTCGACGCCATCTTCCCGACAGCGGTGCAGGATCTCGGGTGCATCCCGCTCGAGTGTCCGGCGCTGGCTGTACTCGGTGGGTACCCCGTGATAGCGGGCCGCCAGGCCGCCGATCCGGCCGGCTTCGGCGAACTCCTGCAGGCGGTGGATCGGAAAGAACGAATCGAGATCGTCGGTGTGGGTGTTCTGCTTGTCCCAGGCGAGATCGGCGGTGAAGAGGCGCTCCGGGGGCGAGGCGGTGGAGCCCGACGAGACCTGCTTGGGCATCGGAACGCCGCCTTCGCTGGTGGACTCCTCGCGAACGGGGCTGGCCGTGGTGATGAGCGTGAGACGGCACTCGGAGAGCGGCCGGGGCAGCGGCGTGAAGGGGACCTCGTCGTAGTAGGCCCACTGGTACGGGTTTCCGTAGCCCTGCGCCAGGTAGAGCTCGCGCGTCCTGTCGATGTAGCTGATGAAGGTCCGATGCGCCCTGTCGACGTTGCCGCTCGCCATGCTGCTTCCTTCCGAGCTGGAGAAATGCGCACCGCACCGGCCGGCGGCACGCAAGACCGGGTATGGCCGGTCTCCCGATCGGTTCGCCGCGAGAATTGACCGGGAGGCCTTCCATGGGGGAGGATTGCAGAATGGAGGGCGAGATCCAGCGCAGCGAACCGAATCGCTTCGACTATTCGCTGCGGCCTTCCTCGCCTCCGCCCGCGGGTTATCCCCCCGAACCGGATCCCGACACCTTCACCAGCGATCCGGGAGAGAGCCCCGGCGACTGGGAGGAGCGACGCCAGGCCTTTCTCGACTGGGTGAGCCGCAACCCGGCGCAGGAGCACCTGTCGTCCGTCTTCCGCGAGCTGGCGCGGCTGGAAGCGGGTGGCCCGCCGCATCTGGCCCTTTTCGAAGCCGCGCTCGACTTCGTCGACCGCCGCCTGGACTGCGCCGACTTCGTGCTGCACGGCATCCTCCGCCTCCTCTACCAGTTCGGCGGCGACCCGAGGCTGCCAGGAGAGCTGCTCGAACGCGCGCGGCGAACAGTGCTCGATTTCAAGTACTGGCCCGACGAGCCGGGACGGGACTCGATGTGCACCTGGACGGAGAACCACCAGATCCTCTTCGCCGGCGCGGCGCTGCTGGCCGGGCAGCTCTTCCCCGACCAGCGCTTCCCAACTCGGGCCAGACGGGCCGGGAGAAGGTCCGGGTCGCGCGCGGCCGGATCCTGCGCTGGCTCGAGCTGCGCTTTCGCACCGGCTTCAGCGAGTGGCTCTCCAACGTCTACTACGACGAGGACATGGTGGCGCTGCTCTCGCTGGTCGACTTCGCCGACGACGAGGAGATCCGCCAGCGCGTGAGCCATGGTGCTCGACCTCCTCCTCCTCGACCTCGCACAGCACGTCTTCAAGGGAGTCTTCGGCTCGACCCACGGACGCGCCTACGAGATCAGCAAGAAGTGGGCTCGCAACGAGAACACCACGGACGTCGCCAAGCTGCACTTCGGAATCGGCTGCTTCGGCTCCCCGGAGTGCATGAGCGCAGACGAGCTTCGCCCTCTCGAAGCGGTACCGCCCGCCCGCGGTCCTGCACGCGATCGCCTCGGACCTCGCGGGCCCAGACGTCGGAGATCCGTCAGCGGATGGGGATCCGCATCGAGGAGGCGGAGCGCTGGGGCCTCGGTTTCCGGGATCTCGAGGATGGGATGGTCTGGCTCAGCCTGGAGGCCTACACCCATCCGGCACTGATGGGGCTCACGATGCGGATGTTCGATGCCTTCGACTGGTGGGAAAACGGCTTCTTCGCTCCCCTCCGCGCCAGAAAGGGGCTCATCGACCTGCTCCGCCGCACGCGAACGCTTCGGCCTCTGGCGCGCGTCTTCGAATGGGACATGACGCGCAACCTCCGCTCCGAGGTGAACTGCGTCACCTACCGCACCCCGGACTACATGCTGAGCTCGGCGCTCGACTGGCGCCCGGGCTTCGGCGGCGACCAGCAGCACATCTGGCAGGCGACGCTGGGGCCGGACGCGGTGTGCTTCACGACGCATCCCGGACCGCGCTCGTCCCGCTCTCCGGGCCACTGGACCGGCAGCGCGTGCCTCCCCCGCGTGGGCCAGGTGAAGAACGTGGTGGTCGCGCTCTACCGGATCCATCGCCGCCCCGCACTCTACGTGGCGAACCGCAATCACTTCACACACGCCTGGCTGCCGCGCGACTGCTTCGACGAGGTCGTGGAGCGCGAAGGCTGGGTCTTCGCGCGCAAGGGAGATGGCTACCTGGCGCTCCGCTCCAGCAACCCGGTTCACTGGCAGGATGCGCCGGGCGAGGACCAGGGGCGCGAGCTGATCGCGGCGGGAAGGAAGGCAGTATGGGTCTGCGAGCTGGGCCGTCGCGCCGCCGACGGCTCGTTCCGGGAGTTCTGCGACCGCATCGCAGCCGCGCCGCTGTCGTTCGGCCGGAAGCGCGTCGTCTATCAGTCGCCTTCGCAGGGCCGAATCGAGTTCGGCTGGAGGGGGCCGCTGCGGCACCGCGGCGAGGTCGTCGCGATGCGCGACTTTCCTCGCTACGAATCCGAGTACGCGAACGCGGACTTCCCACTGGAGCGGCTCCGGGTCCAGTGCGGAGGCGATTCGCTGCAACTCGACTGGGCCGGCGCCGAGCGCGTCGCCAGCCGGCTGCTCGGGCAATGACCGACCCGGTCTTCGGCATGGGTGAAACATGAAGATCCTGAAGCGCCTTGCGGCGGTCGTCGCCGCCCTCCTCCCGCGCGGGCTCGGGCCGCGCTCTCGCCTCGCAGCGAGCGAGCGCGAACGGGTGATGTCCGCCGCTCGTCTGGAGGAGTTGGACGGCCTGCCCGTTCTCTTCCTGGCGGGAACCCACTACGAGATGGGCTACCAGCACGGCGCGCTGGCGCGCGAGAGGATTCGCGCGTTCCGCACCGACGCGTACTCCTACATGGCGGACCTGATCCGGCAGGCGATGAGGTGGCCGCGCTGGCTGGCGAACCTGCTCGCCCGGCCGCTCCTCTTCTGGCAGGCCAGCGCCTACTGGGAGACGATGCCGCCCGAGCTTCTCGACGAGGCGCGCGGCGTGGCAGCCGGCGCGGACGTGCATCCACTCGAGGTCGTCCTGGTGACGGCGATCTGGGAGATGTACCTGGTGGGAGGCTGCTCGGAGTTCGCCGTCACCGGCGGAATGGCTGCCGATGGTCAGCTGATCCACGGCTACAACTACGACCTGATGGCGCCCGAGCACGCGCTGATCAACCCGCACCTGGCGATGATCTTCTACCGCCCGGCCGGAGAGATCGGCTTCAGCACCCTCAACACCGTGGGCTCGGTCGGCGTCAATGCCGGAATGAGCGACGCAGGGCTCTCGATCGCCTGGGACAACACCTACACCCGCGACCCCGCGATCTACGCCGGCATCGAGCTGCCGGTGGTGCCCTTCATCGTCACACTGCGCCGGGTGCTCGAGACCTGCCGAACCGTGGACGAGGGGCTCCGGCTGGTGGTGGACACGCTGCCGCGCCCGCTCGCCGACATCGTCATCATCGCCAGCGCCGAGGAGAGCCGGGCCGTGGCGTTGGAAACGGCTGGCTCGCTTCACGCCGAGCGGCCGCTGGAGGGCGATGCGGTCTGGAGCACCAACTCGTTCCGGAGCAGCAAGCTGGCCCCGCACGAGCGAAACGGCGACTGGCGTGGGATGGGGACGGAGGAGTCCGGCCGCGCTTTTCCGCGCTACGCCAGCTACAGCGGGCTCTTCGAGCGGTACCGGGGCCGCGTGACACCCCGCATCGCCCTGGAGATCCTGCGCGATCCCTATCCGCGCGAGGCGGAGGGCGAGCTCTACCATCACATCGCCCACCGCTCCACCATCTGCCGTGAGGCGACCGGGTTCAGCCTGATCATGCAGCCAGGGCTCGGACTCGTCTGGGGAAGCGACGGAAAGCTGCCCGCTCCGCACGGCCACTTCTTCGGCTTCGACCAGCGTGGCTGGAAGCGCCGCCCCGATCTCGACATCTCGCCGAGTGGCTTTCGCTCCGCGCTCGCCTGCGCCGACGCGCATCTGGGCGGCGATGCCGACGCCGCCCTCTCCGCCCTCGAAGAGGCCTTCGCGGTGGACGGCGAGACCGCGCCGCTGCTGCTGATGCGGTCGGTGCTGCTCCGTGCGCGCGCCGACGGAGAGAGCGCCGCGCGGGCCGACCTGGAGACGGTCCTGGAGCGCTGGGGCGACACCGCCGTCGGTGCGCTGGCCCGGGCCTGGTCGGAGAGCCGGGACGCGGAGCTACCGCCGATTCCGTTCCCCAGCGCCATCGCTCCCCGGCTGGCATTCCACGCCGCGGCCGACGAAGCCGCCAGGGTGCGTGCAGCCGCGGAGAGCTTCGACCTCTCTCCGCCCGTCGCGCCTACCTAACGCCCCCCGAGGATCCGCTTCACGGTCTGCTCGGCGAGGTGAACCGATGCCTCGATCAGGGGGTTGGCCTGGTAGTCGCTGATCAGGTGGAGGCCCGTGATCCGCGAGATGTTCGCCCGGAAGCCCTGGAGCTCCCGCTGGTAGCCGGGCGCCGGCGCGAGCATGGCCTGATCTCTTCGGATCAGGTGCGACGAGCGCCGCTCGGGGTAGTCGGGGAGCAGCCTTTTCACCTCGGCCCAGATGCGGTCGGTGATCTCCTCGTCCTCGAGCCGCAGAAGCTCCCGGGCGGGGTCTCCGATTGCGAAGACCTGGGTCAACCCGGCCCCGTCGGGCGCCCGTTCGGCGCTCTTGAAGGTCTCCTCGGTCACGTAGCAGAGGAAGGAGCCACAGCTCCTCGGCATGGCGAGACCCCAGCAGGGGAGGTAGGGCGCATCCGTGGTGAAGAGGGCTTGCGCGCAGGTGCTGTAGGGAACCTTCTCCAGGAAGCGCGCCTCCTCCGGAAGCGCGTCTTCGAGCAGCGGTGCTGCCCCGCGGGCCGCCGTCGCGCAGATGACGGCGTCCGCCTCGACGAAGACTCCCGTCCGCGTCCAGCTCGATTCCTCTCACGCGGCCGTTCTCGATCACGATCTTCCGGGCGGCGCCGGCGAGCTTCACGCCCGAGCAAGCGGCGGCCAGGTGCTGGGTGAAGGTTCCGTTGCCGCGGCGGAACGCGTAGTGCCTGGTGAGCATGAGGGAGGCCGTGCTGACCAGGTAGCCGAGAGAGAGATCCTCCGCCGGACTCATCGTCATCGACACCAGGGGATCCACGATCTCGTCGAGGACCCGCTGGCCGAACTTGCGGGTCACGAACTCGGAGAGCCGCACGTCGTCGTAGCGTCGCAGCAGGGAGGGCTCGACGTAGGCGCCCCGCCGATAGCCGAGCAGGCAAAGGGTCGCCAACCGTATCAGCGCGAGCTTGTCGGCCGCCGCGATGTGCGCGCTTCGGAGCAGCCCCGTGGCCGTCGCTGGAAGCGGAAGGATTTCGCCATCGCGATAGATGGCCGCGAAATCCTCGGGGCGGAGCTCCTCCAGCTCCCCATCGACGCCCAGCTCGCGCATCAACCGCAGTGCGCTGCGGTAGTTCGCGCAGACGAACTGAGCCGAGTCGTCGGCGTAGAAGCCGTCCGGAAGCGCCCTGGTTCGCACGCGCCCACCCGGCTCGGCGTCGCGTTCGAGCAACGTGACCTCGACTCCGCTCTGTTGGCCCAGCCGGTACGCCGCGGTCAAGCCGGCCACTCCCGCACCCAGGATGGCAACGCGCATGCTCACGCACCTCCTCTCTCGGAAACGTTGCTCGGCGCGTCGGCGCAGTCGCCGTCCGGCGCGGATTCGAGCGTGAAAGAAGCTCTCAGGAACGCCTCGAACGCCGCCGCCGGATCGAACGCGTCGGGATCCAGGGACCACTGGATGAAGACGCCGTCGACGAGGCCGACGACGGCGGCGGCGAGGTCGGTTGCCTCCTCCCCTGCGAGCGCGCCGATCTGGGAGGCGACCATGGCGCGGTAGCGACGGTAGAGATCCCGCGCCCGGCTTCGCGCCCCTTCATCCGAGCGGTCGCTGAAGGCGAACCCGAAGAAGACGTCGCCCAGGTGTGGGTACTCCTTCATGAACGCCGCGTAGTCGCGAAGGAAGAGGCCGAGTTTCTCTGCCGGGCTCGACTCGGCCGGATAGCGAGCCGAGAACGCCCTCTCGAAGTCCCGGATCACCTCGTCCAGCGCCTCCAGGAACAGCTCCTGCTTGGAGCCGAAGTGCCAGAGGATGCTGGTCTTGGCGACCTCGCTCCCAGCGGCGACCTGATCCAGCGTGACGCTTCGAGGACCCGACTCGGAGACCAGGCGCCGCGTCACCTCCAGTACCCGGCGCCTGGTCCGGGCCCCCCGGTCCGTGCGAGGTGTCTTGCCGGTGGCCATGACACTATTGTACTGATTAGTCAGTACAATTCAACCTTTCGATCACCTGCCTCTCGTCAGCACCACAGATAGCTTGCCCGAAAGCTTTCCTCAGCTACGATCAATCTCCCGGCAGCGGGTCCCAAGAGCTCAGCGGATCGATTTCCGGGGGCTCCCGAAGGCACCTGCTCGGCGAGGAACCCATGGCTGACAAGACCTTCGACGCGGTGATCGTGGGCGGGGGCAACAAGGCGCTTCTGCTCGCCCTCTACCTGGTCAAGTACGGGGGCATGAGCGTCGGCGTCTTCGAGCGAAGGCACGAGATCGGAGGCTGCCTCGCCACCGAGGAGCTCTCGGCGCCGGGATTCCGCGGCAACACCCACGCCAACATCATCCTGCCCTGGTACTACGCGCCAGTCTGGCGCGACTTCCCGGACTTCTGGGAGTACGGAGCTCGCTGGGACCAGCACACCTGCAGCGACGGCTTCGTCTTCAAGGACAAGGAGAACTGCCTCGCCATCTACAGCGACAAGCACGATCCGACCCAGGAACGCACGGTCGCGGAGATTGCCCGCTTCTCGGAGAAGGATGCCGACACCTGGAGGCGCCTCTGGGCCCTGGCCCTGAGCGACGAGCTCCTGGGGGTGACGACGGACATGCTGTTCCGGCCGGTGGAGGAGCACACCGACCCCGAGGTGGCCAAGCGGCAGGCCGCCCTCTTCCCCAAGCTGCTCGAGGCGGGCTTCACGCCCGACTCGCTCACCATGAAGGCCAGCTCTCTGCGGGCGGCACAGGAGTGGTTCGAGAGTCCCGAGCTCCAGTCCTGCATCCTCCGCTTCGCGGTCTCGTCGGTGGTCGACATCAACGATCCCGGATCCGGCGTCAACGCGATGGGCATGGCGGCGACGCTTCCGACGATCGGCTTCAGCCGTGGCGGCACCCACCAGATCGCCCACGCCGCCCATCAGCTCCTGGTGCAGATGGGGTGCGAGTTCTTCACCAACGTGGAAGTGCAGAATGCGATCATCGAGAACGGAGCCGCCACCGGGATCCGCCTCGACGATGGGAGCCAGATCGCGGCCCGGAAGCTGGTGGTGAGCACCCTCTCCCCGCACCAGCTGATCTTCGACCTGATCGGCGAGGAGCACGTGGACGGCACGCTGAAGAAGCGGGTGCAGCTCCTCGAGGACAGCTTCGGGTGCCTGATGTGGTACAGCTTCGCCGTCCACGAGGCCCCGACGTACACGGCCGAGGCCTTCAACCCCGACATCCACGAGTGCCAGTGGCTGGGCATGCAGCCGGATCCCGACCCCATGCACATCGCCCGGGAGTGTCTCTACCAGAAGCTCCGCAAGTTTCCGCCACTGGAGGACTACGCGCCCACGGTGGGCTGTCACAGCCTGGTCGATCCGAGCTTCGCGCCGCCGGGAAAGCACGTCGTCCAGAACGAGCAGCTCGGGCCACCGGCGAGCGCCCACACCGAGGCGGAGTGGCTGGAGATCAAGAAGCGCTACGCCGACGAGCTGATCCAGATCTGGCAGGACTACGCGCCGAACATGACCTGGGACAACGTCATCGGCGTCGACACCAACACCGCCTTCGATCACACCCGCATGAAGAACCTGGGTCCGAACGGAACCATGGCGGGAGTCGATCGCCCGCCCCACCAGGTGGTCGAGAATCGGCCCACGCCCGAGCTGGCCAATCACCGGACTCCGATCCAGCGGCTCTACGCCACCGGTGGATCCTGGCACGTCGGCTCCAACGCCGGATCGTCGGAGTCGTACAACTGCTACAAGATCATCGCGAAGGACCTGGGGCTCGCGAAACCCTGGGAAGAGCCGGGCAAGGAAGAACCGGAATCGCTGGTCGAGCAGCAGAGAATCGTCCGCAAGCGGGTGCAGGACTCGCTGCGAGAGGGGACCTGATGGCGCAGAGCTACGACGTGATCATCATCGGAAGCGGACCCAACGGGCTCGCGATCGGCGCCTATCTGAGCCGGGCAGGGCAGCGCGTCCTGCTCCTGGAGAGGCGCTTCGAGGCGGGCGGAGGGCTGGCCACCGAGCAGGTGACGCTTCCCGAGTACTATCACAACACCCACGCGATCTACAAGATGATGGTCGACTACGCGCCCGTCTACCGGGACTTCGCTCTCCAGGAGCAGTACGGCGTCGAACACATCCATCCGGAGCTTCAGGTCGCGATGCCCCTCGAAGACGGCCGCTGCCTGTGCATCCATCGGGATGTCGAGCAGTCGTGCAAGTCGATCGCCGAGTTCTCGTCGAAGGACGCCGAGAGCTATCGCGCGATGGCCGACCGCTTCGACCAGATGATGCAGAACATCCTGGGCCCTCAGACCTACGTGCCCATGGAGGGGGCCCTGGATCAGGCGGCCAAGGCGGAGATGACGGAGCTGGGCCGGGAGGTCTCCGCCTACGCCGAGAGGAGTCCCCAGGAGATCGTGTGTGATCTCTTCGAGGACGATCACGTCCGTACCCTGATGCTCTACATGGCCTGCCACTGGGGTCTCGAGTACGACCAGGCGGGCGTCAGCTACATGGTTCCGATCTACCTGAACCGGATGGCCAACTACCGGCTCACGGCGGGCGGCTCACATCGCGTCTCCAACGCGCTGCTCAAGTCGATCTTCGAGAACCAGGGCCAGATCCGGACCGGCGCCCAGATCCGCCGGATCCTCGTCGAAGGCGGAGAGGCCCGGGGCGTGGAGCTGGTGGACGGCACGCAGCTGCTGGCCGAGAAGGCGGTGGTGAGCACCATCGACCTGCACCAGACCTTCCTCGAGTACGTCGGAGAGGACAACCTGGATCCGCTCTTCGCCGACGGGCTCCGCTCCTGGGAGTGGGAGGAGTGGAGCCTCTGCAACCTCCACCTGGCGCTCGCCGAGCCGCCGAGGTTCAAGGCTGCCGAGAACCGGCCCGAGGTCGATCAGGCCTTCATCTACATCCTCGGCTACGAGAGCATGGACCAGCTCACGGGCCACTGGGACGCGATGCGCAGCGGCGGCATCCCCGACGGCGCCGGCTGCAACGGCTGCTTCCCGAGCGTTCACGATTCCTACCAGGCGCCCGCCGGCCGGGCGACCGGTCTGCTCTCGCAGATGGCGCCCTTCGCACTCGGCGAAGGTGGCAGCGAGAAGTGGCTGGATCACCGGATGCGAGAGGAAGTCAAGCAGCGTCAAATCGCCCTCTTGCAGCGCTACGCTCCGAACCTCACCTCGGAGAAGGTGCTCTGGACCTACCTCACCACGCCGGCCGACATCCAGAACAAGTTCGCCAACATGGTGCACGGCAGCTACAAGCAGGGCGCCTACCAGCCCTTCCAGATGGGATTCCTCCGCCCCAACGAGGAGTGCTCGCAGTATCGGACGCCGGTCGGAAAGCTCTATCTCGGCGGGGCGAGCGCGGCTCCGGGCGGAATGGTCATCTTCGGACCCGGCTACAACTGCGCCAACGCCATCGCCGAGGACTGCGGCATCGAGAAGTGGTGGAAGGAGCAGGAGTACGTGACGGCCGCGCGCGAGGCGAACTACATCTGAGCTCCTCTGCAGAATGGAGCCGAGATGATCTACGTCTGCGGACTCCACGAGATGCCGCTTCACGTTCGCGCGCTGCGGCCGGGCTATCTGGTCTCGCTGGTCCAGCCCGAGTTCCAGCCCCCGACTCCCGAAGAGATCGGGGCGGGTCGGCACCTGCGGATCGCGGTGGATGACGTGTCCGAACCGATCTCCGGCTACGCGGCGCCGGGGGAATCCGATGTGAAGGAGTTGATCGCCTTCCTGCGGAGCTGGTCCCCGGACGAGGGGCTGCTGATCCACTGCTACGCTGGCGTGAGTCGGTCGACGGCGGCGGCCTTGATCGCGCTGGCCTTGAACGCCGATGGGAGGGAGCTGGAGGCGGCACAACGGTTGCGCCAGGCTGCTCCGCACGCGCAGCCCAATGCCCGCATCGTCGCACTGGCGGATCGGCTGCTGGGCAGGGATGGGCGGCTGGTGGCTGCACGCGACGCGATGGGACCGGCGGCGCTCGTCTTCGAGGGGCCGCTCGTGGAGCTCGCTCCGCTCTGCTGAACCGCGCTCGGGACCTTCGCCCGGGGTTCGCCAAGACCCCGTTCAGTCTCCTCTCTCCAGGGCCTCGAACGCCCGGTAGATCTCGTCGTTGAGGGCCGAGACCAGCTCCCGATCGATCTTGAGGATCTTCCGGTCGTAGGTGAAGAGGCCGTTGGATTCGATCTCGACGTCGCTCCACTGCGTATAGACCGCAGCTCCCAACCCTCGGGAGATCAGCGGGATCAGCTGTGCGCGAATCAGTCTGGTGTAGGCCTCTGCAAGGGCTTCCTTGTGCCTGAGCGTTCCGTACCCGAACTTGCCCTTCTCGTCCCACAGGTGGCCCGCCTCCTGGAAGTTGTATCCACCGTACTCCGAGATGAAGTAGATCCTGGGGTCCTTCTTCGGCGGACGCCGGAGCTTGATCCGGTAGGTGTGGCGGCTCTTGAAGTCGCCGGCGCCCTGGTCCTCCCAGCCCGATGCATGGTCGACCAGTCGGGAGGGGTCGCGCCGTTCCACCAGCTCGGCAATGCGGGCCGCGTCGTACTGGCCCCAGGCCTCGTTGAAGGGGACCCAGACGAGGATACAGGGGGCGCCGTGGAGATGATCGATCACTTCGAAGAGCTCCCGCTCGAAGTCGGCTCGTGATTCGAAGGTGTCGCGCCGTGTCTTCCGGAGCGCCTTCTTCGTCGTGTCCTTCCTGTGGCGGTCCAGCGCGACGACCATGGCGACCTCCGTGTCGGTCCGCATGTCGGAGCCGCCGCTCACCATGTCCTGGATCACGGTCAGGCCGAGGCGATCGGCGTGGTAGTACCAGCGGCGCGGCTCGACCTTGACGTGCTTTCGGGTCATGTTGAACCCGAGCTTCAGCGTCTTCTCCACGTCGAAGAGCATCGCCTCGTCCGAGGGCGGGGTCATGCCTGCCTCGGGCCAGTATCCCTGGTCCAGCGGGCCGTGCAGGAAGACGGGTGTGTCGTTGAGGAAGATCCGCCTGTGGCCGGAGGGGGCGACCGCGGCGGAGACCTTTCGCATTCCGAAGTAGCTGGCCACCGAGTCGACGGCCCGTTCGCCTTCCAGGATCTCGGCTTTCAGGTCGTACAGGAACGGGTCTTCCGGGCACCAGAGCCTGGGACTAAGAACGGGGAGCTGCAGAGATCGACCGCTGGCGCCTTCCGCGCGGCCGACCTCTTCGCCTCCGGACGAAGCGGCCAGCCGGACTCTGCAGTCGGATGCGGTCACGACCTGGACTTCCAGCAGTTCGGCATCGATGTCGGGAAGAACCGCGAGTCGCTCGATGTGGTTGTCCGGGGGCACCGGCTCCAACCAGACCGTCTGCCAGATGCCGCTGGTGGCGGTGTAGTAGATGGTCTTCGGCTCGAGGACCTGCTTGCCCCTCTGCTGCCAGTGTTGGTCGGTCGGGTCCCAGACGGCCACCAGCAGCTGGTTCGCACCCGCCTCCAGGGTGTCGGTGATGTCGAAGCAGAACGGGACGTAGCCCCCGGTGTGCTCGCCGACCTTCACCCCGTTGACGGAGCAGACGCACTGCCAGTCGACCGCCTCGAAATGGAGCAGGATCCGCTGGCCCGACCAGCCCTCGGGGATGGTGAAGGAGCGGCGATACCAGAGCCTCTGATCCGGCAGCAGCGGGCGCTCGACTCCGGACAGCGCCGTCTCGATGGCGAAGGGGACCAGGATCTGCGCCGTCGAAGGCGTCGGGCTCCGGCGCCTCCCGGGCCGTGACGGCGTACTCCCAGAGACCGTTCAGGTTCCGCCAATCGGGGCGAACCATCTGCGGTCTCGGATACTCCGGCAACGGCGCCGCCGGATCGACCGTCCCGGCCCACTCGGTCGCGATACGACTCGCCACGGGTTTCCAGTCGCTCATGCTCGAGCCACTCCTGATTCATTCGACTGGCGTATCTTGGCACATCGGGGCTGGATGGGAGTCCATCATCTCCACGGGACTCGACAGGATTCAGAGGAAGATCCGCGCCACGAGGCCGGCCTCCGCGTCCGCCGTCGCTCGGGCAGTCTCGGGCTGAGTTCCTATATTGGCGATTCGGGCCCGAGGTCGACCGTGGGCCCTGCTGCGTCGCGGAGGAATCAGCGTGGATGGACTGACCGAGAGAGTGGTGGACAAGCTGCTGGAGTGGGGTGCGGACCTGGTGGGCATCGCGCCCGTCGAGCGATTCGAGAACGCACCGGAGGGACACAAGCCCACCGACTTCATGCCCGAGTGCAGATCGGTGATCTCCATCGCCCTCCACCTCTTCGACGGAATGGCCGACGTCTGGGGAGAGCACGACGCTCCCGAGAAGACGATCACGCCCTATCTCTTCTACGGCTACGGGCTGACGAACCTGGAGAGCTCGCGGATCGTCAACCGGATGGCCAAGGCCCTGGAGTACTCGGGGTACAAGACGCTGGCCTTCATGCCGACCTGGATCAGCAGCATGACGAAGTACTTCGACCAGACCCTGGTGACGAACGAGATCCAGGCGGAGTTCTCCCACCGGCACGCGGCCGTCGCGGCGGGCATCGCCGAGCTGGGGTGGAACGGTCTCACGCTGACACCCGAATTCGGCTCCATGCAGAGGCTGAACACGCTCTTGACTTCGGCTGAGCTGGAGCCGACGCCCCTCTACGACGGTCCGCCGCTGTGCTCGCCGGACAAGTGCCAGCAGAAATGCGTGCGGCTCTGCCCCGCCAAGGCCTTCTCGGAGACGGAAACGCAGTCGTGCGTCGTGGGAGACAAGACCCTCACCTACGCGGTCCACGACAACATCCGCTGCGCCTACGGCGTGCACGGGATGATCCAGGGATCCGGGGGTCGCAGTGACATCCAGATCCCCGATGGCCCCGGCCAGGCGGCGTCCTACATGGCGACCCATCTGGCGCAGGACCAGATCCACCCCTACGACAAGGTGATGCTGGACAACTGCTTCGGCATCATCTGTGGAGATTTCTGCGGGAAGTGCCTGCACAAGTGCCCCTCGAAGAAGCTCTGCGCCAAGGATCTGAAGGACTACGATCTTTCGAGCCGGCACAGCTCGATCGCTCATTCACGGCTCTGATCGATCGCAGGAGGTGATCGGACATGGTGAAGCGTCTATCGATCGCAGTGCTGGCCCTGGTCGGCCTGACCTTGATGCTCCTCTACTGGCTGGGCGGCGGGGGCCTGGGCGAATACTGGGGGCCTGGCGAGCCACGCGACACGCCGCTCGACGCCTCGCTCGTCAGCTCGCGGGCCGGGGCACAGCTCTCGGCGGCGGACGAGATCGGCGTGAGCCGCCCCAAGCAGATCCTGTTCGGCGACCTGCACGTGCACAGCACCTTCAGCCTCGACGCCTTCATGATGGCGTTGCCCACCGGCGGCGGGGAGGGTGCGCACCCGGTGGCGGACGCCTGCGACTTCGCGCGCCACTGCTCGGCGCTCGACTTCTGGTCCATCAACGACCACGCTGTGAGCCTCACGCGCGAGATCTGGGAGGACACGATCGACGCGATCCGTCAGTGCAATGACGTGGCCAGCGACCCGCAGAACCCGGACGTCTCCGCCTTCCTCGGCTGGGAGTGGACCCAGATGGGCACCAACCCCGACAACCACTACGGCCACAAGAACGTGATCATCCGAGGGCTCGCCGACGACGAGATCCCGACGCGGGCCATCGCGGCGCGGCCGCCGGCCGACGCCTTCGACCGCCAGGCGGGGCAGCAGCCCGGCCGGCTCGTCAGGGGCATCGGCGCGCTGGTGCGCCCCACCCAGGACACCTGGGATCTCATCCGCTACTTCGACCGCATGCTGGGCGTGCCCGAATGTCCCGACGGCGTGCCGGTGCGCGATCTGCCCGACGACTGCCGCGAATCGACTCTCGACCCCGCCGGGCTCTTCAGCAAGCTCGACGACTGGGGGCTCGATTCCATGGTGATCCCACACGGCACCACCTGGGGCTACTACACGCCCCAGGGCTCGGCCTGGGACAAGCAGCTCGAGCCCGGCCAGCACGACCCCGCTCGCCAGGGGCTGATCGAGATCTACTCGGGCCACGGCAACAGCGAGGAGTACCGCGACTGGCGCGAGGTCGAGATCGCCGCGGACGGCTCCCGCAGCTGCCCGTCGCCGCGGGACGACTTCCTGCCCTCCTGCTGGCGGGCGGGCGAGATCATCGCGGCGCGCTGCAAGGCGGCGGGTGAGCCCGACGCCGAATGCGAGGAGCGGGCCGCAGAGGCGCGCCAGAACTACGTGGACGCGGACGTGAGGGGCCACCTGACGGTGCCGGGGGTGAACGTCGAGGAGTGGCTCGACTCCGGCCAGTGCCGCGACTGCTTCCAGCCCTCCTTCAACTATCGCCCGAAGAGCTCGGTGCAGTACATCATGGCGCTGCGAAGCTTCGAGGGCGACGACGAGCCGAAGCGCTTCGACTTCGGCTTCATGGCATCGAGCGACAACCACACCTCGCGTCCGGGGACGGGCTACAAGGAGTACGGGCGCGTCTACACCACCGAGGCTCTCCTCACCCAGGCGGGCAGCAAGGTGCTCGGTGACGTGATCCCGGTGGACCGGGGCGAGGCCGAACCACGCTCGATCCCCTTCGACCCGAAGAAGGGGGGCGCCTTCTTCACCCTGATCGAGTCGGAGCGCGCCTCCTCGTTCTTCCTCACGGGCGGTCTCATCGCGGTGCACTCGGATGGCCGCAGCCGGGACGCCGTGTGGAACGCCATGCAGCGCAAGGAGGTCTACGGGACGAGCGGACCGCGCATCCTGCTCTGGTTCGACCTCCTGAACCCCGGTGGGTCGACGGGCCGAAGCCTGCCGATGGGCAGCGAGGCGAGCCTCGCCACGGCGCCCATCTTCCAGGTGCGGGCCGTGGGCTCCTTCGAGCAGCAGCCCGGTTGCCCCGGCAGCTCCGTGAGCGCGCTGGGTCCCGAGGACCTGGAGCGCCTGTGCCGCGGCGAGTGCTACAACCCCTCGGACCGGCGCCGTCTCATCACCCGCATCGAGGTGGTGCGCATCCGGCCGCAGGCAGCGCCCGGCGAAGACGTGGGACCGCTGATCGAGGATCCCTGGCGGGTCTTCGAGTGCGAGCCGGATCCCGCGGGCTGCGCGGTGACCTTCACGGATTCCGACTTCGAGGGCTCCGGGCGCGACGCGCTCTACTACGCGCGCGCCATCGAGGCGCCGATCCCGGTCGTGAACGCGGGCCTGCTTCGCTGTGAGCGGGACGCGGCGGGGCGCTGTCTTTCGGTCGATCCGTGCACGGGGGACGAGCCGGCCTCGAACGACTGCCTGGCCGAGGACGAGCAGCGGGCGTGGTCGTCGCCGATCTTCGTGGATTGGCGGGCGGCGGAGGAGGCAAGACCTGACGCCCGGGATCTAATCGGATGCCGCCGCCTCCGCGGGCGAGGGCAGGCCGAGCATCGCGGCCAGCATGCGGCTCGGGATGTTGTCGGTCTCGAAGTCCGAGTCCTCGGGCAGCAGGCCGAGCGCCACGAACTGCTGGGCTACCCGCATCATGATCACGGAGAAGCGGAAGGCCGCGAACGCCTCGTAGTAGGGGAGGTGCCGCGGCACGTGGCCCGTGAGCTCGGTGTAGCGCGCCAGCGTCGCCTCGCGGCTCGGGAAGCCCGCGAGCCGCGGCACGTTCACGCCCTGGCTGTGGTGCGCGTCGAGGAACAGGAACCATGCGAGGTCGGCCTCGGGGCTCCCGATCGTGACCATCTCCCAGTCGAGCACGGCCGCGCAGCGCCCGTCCTGGAAGATCATGTTGCCGATGCGGGCGTCGCCCCACTGGAGGACGCTGGGCTCGTCCGTGGGTGCGCTGCGCTCGAGCCAGGCCAGGGCGTTCTCGCAGGTCGGATGCCGCTTGCCGCGCGCGGCCCACTCGAAGTAGCGGCGATACTGGTCGAGCTGGATGGCGAGCGGCGAGCGGCCGTCGCCGGGCGTCCTCGAGGAAGCCGAAGCCGACCGCGCGCCAGTCGAGGCGGTGGATCGCGGCCAGCGCCTCGACCGCGCTCCACCAGAGCCGCTCGCGCTCCACCTCGGGCGCCTCGGTGAGCCAGCCGGCGACGTGGTAGGGCGGGTTGTCGGTCGGGATCTTCCCGTCGATGCGCTCCATCACGTAGAAGGGCGCACCGATCACCGATGCGTCCGGCTCGTACCACAGCACGCGCGGCACGGGCACTTCGGTTCTCTCGAGGAGCCGCATGGTGCGGATCTGCTTGTCGAGGTCGTAGTCGGGGAAGACCTGGTTCTCGGTGGGTTGGATGCGAAGCACCAGCGACTTCTCGATGCGCGCGTCGCGCCCCGCGTAGCCGAGGTCGAAGAAGAGCGTCTCGTTGGAGAAGCCCGTGGTGCCGGGCGCCGAGAGCTCCGAGACCGAGAGCTCCGAGGCGCCCTCGAGCGTGCGCTCGAGCCATGCGGAGAGGGCCTCGCGCGTGGCGGCGAGGTCGCGGCTCGGCGGCGCCGTCACGAGCGCGGCTCGCGCAGCCGGTTGAACTCGAGCCAGCCCATGAGCAGCTCGGGCTCGCCCTCGAGGCGTACGCGGACCAGGCCGCGGCGGTAGAGCGAGCGCTGCGGTGGCGTGAAGGTGTGGGTCAGGTCGATCTCGACGCCCGAGAGACTCTCGATCTCACCGTGCAGCGCCTCGCCCGACTCGGTCACCAGGCGGCAGCTTCCCGCCACCGGGTCGAGGACGGGCCGGCCTTCGACCTCGACGTCCAGCTCCACCTCGGCCAGCGACTCGAAGCCCTCGCGGTAGAGGTAGCCCGTCTGGATGGGCGGGAGGTTGGGGATCTCGACCACGGCGCACTGGGTGCGGAGCGTCGCGCCGTTCAGGACGAGAAAGGTCCACTCCATGTTCCACGGGCGCGGGCCCCAGGAGTGATCGCGTTCGCCGCGGCCCTCGAAGGGCCGGGCCTCGCCGGCGATGGCCGTGGTGCCGCGATAGGAGACGGGCTGCTCGAAGCGGCTGGTCGGGTACTTCGGCGAACCGTGGCCCGCCAGCATGCGGTTGGGGGCGTGGGGAGGGCCCCCGGCTTCCACGGCGAGGTCGGCCGACACGGCCTGCACCTGGCCCGCGCGCGGCCCCGAGAGCACGCGGCCGAAGCCGTCGAAGCGCAACCGCCCCTGGCGGATCGGCGAAACCACCTCCCACGAGAAGCGCAGGCCCCAGCCGTCGTAGGCCAGTCGATCGGTATCGAATCCCGCGAGCGGCAGGCGCGGCTCCTCGACGCCCACCCACTCGCCGCCGCGCTTCAGGAAGAACCAGACCCAGAGGCGGCCCTGGTTCGGGTGCGTTCCGATCCGGCAGTGGCCCGCGACCTCGCCGTCTGCGTCGTACCAGTCCCAGAACCACGACTCGTTCCACCACTCGACGTCGGGATCGTAGGCGTGGACGCCCTCGTCTTCAGGTACGACGCCAAAGCGGGCGAGGTCTTCGTCGGACAGCTGAACGATTTCCATGGCAGGGGCTCCCCGGACGATCGAAGCCCATTCTAGATCAGCTCACCCGATCCGCTCCTCGATCTCCTCGTAGAAGCGTCTCAGCTTGAGTCGGAAGGCATCGGGACTGAACTCCCGGCGCACGCGCTCACTCGCCCGCGCCGCCAGCCCCCGGCGCAGCTCCGCGTCCTCGAGCAGCCGCACCATGCCCTGCGCCATCTCCCCGGGCTCGGGGGAAACCAGCATGGCGATCTCGTCGTCGAGCACCTGCGTATGCGTCAGCAACCGAGTCGCCAGCACCGGCCGGCCGGAGTCGAGGTAGGAGTAGACCTTCATCGCGGTGTTCGTGCCCTGGATGCGCGGCGAAACCAGCACCTCGGCCTGGCGCAGGTAGTGTCCCAGCCGGTCGACGGGCCTCGGTCCGACGAAGTGCGCTTCGTCGGCGATTCCCAGCTCGGCGCAGCGCGCCCGGTAGGCTTCGATATGCGGCGGGCTGCCGCCGATCACCACCAGCCGGGCATCCGGCACCCGGGGAAGCGCCCGGGCGAACGCCTCGACGAGCAGGTCTATTCCCTGGTAACGCTCGAGGTTGCCCACGTACATCACGATCGGGCCGTCGGAATCGATCTGCTCCGCCAGCCGCTCGCCCTCCGTCTCGTCGGGGTCGAGCAGACTCACGTCCTCCAGCTTCGCCACGAGCTGGCGAGGATCGTGCCGCAGGGCCGCGTCCGCGAGCGACCGGCAAACCGCCAGAACTCCAGTGCTCTGCCGCACCGCCTGTCGCTCGCAGGCCTCCAGGACCGGACGTACCCAGCGGAGGACGGGATACTTCTCCATCATCTGCTGGGCCAAGGAGGAGTCCATGTCGTAGACGTAGGGCACCCCGAACAGAACCTTCATGCCCAGGGCGATGAACGAAGACTCCTCCACCGCGTGCACGAGGTCGAACCGCTCCCGTCGCAGTAGGCGCAAGCAGGAGAACCCCATCACCGCGTCGCAGACCAGCTTGCGCGGCGAAAAGCCCGGACGGATCTCGGAGCTGCCGACGACCCTCGGGATGCGGCGCAGCTCACAGCCCGGGATCTCCACGTCCTCGCCCTGAGGGTAGGTCAGCAGCGTGATCCGGTGTCCGAGCTCCGTGAGCCCCTCTGCCAGCCCCTTCACCGCGATCGGCGTGCCGCGATGGGTAAAGAAGGGGTGCGGGGCCAGCAGCAGGATCTTCATCGCTCCGCGAGCCCCGGAAGCGGACGGTAGCGCGCCAGCACCTCGTCGACCTCGGCCTCGCGCCTTCGCGCGTTCCAGCCCAGCGACCCGGCCATCAGCCGCGCGGCCTCCTCTAGCTGCGCACGTGGCGGCGCGGCCTCGCTTCCCATCGCCGTGCGCCGGAGGACGACGTCGGCAAGCTTGACGGCCATCTCCGCCTCCACCGCGTGCAGTACCTCTCCGGCGAGCACTTCGGCCCCGGGAACGAGCGGGTCGCTCCAGCCGGGGCGGTCCGCGAACCGACGCGCCAGCCCGTTCGCCCTTCCGCCGTGACCGGCGGAGAGGCGGCGGGCCACGGGACCTGACGCGTCCGCGATCTCCCCCCCGTAGACCGGCGTCGAGGCGGTCCGGCAGCGATGTGGCGCCCGTCCGAGCTTGGCCACCGCGAGGTCGACCGCCTGCTCCGCGAGGTGCCTCGCCGTGGTGTACTTCACGCCGATCATCGAGATCAGGCCGCGCAAGCGATCCTCGGCCTCGTGATCGATGATGCGGCCGTGCTCCGCGAGCGCATCGCGCCGTCCGCGCTCCAGGCCTGCCTTGAGAGGGACGAGCCCGCAATGGTAGTGGGTCACGTCGTCGAGGGTGAGCTCCAGGGCCGGGCAGGCGTCGTTGCACTCGTCGAGCAGGTCGCGCAGGTCCCGTTCGCTCGCCGCCGTTCCGTTCCACGGCCGGTAGGAGGTTCCGATCAAGGTGCTCTGCCGCCAGGGGGCCAGGAAGAGGTGGCGGCCGCCGCCGCAGATCGGGTCCCGGGCGGCGGGCCAGGTCGACGGGAAGCCGACGGCCAGGTCGGAAAGCCGCCCGCGATGGACGAAGTTGATCCCGAGCGCCAGTGCTCGTGGCCGCGGCGCAAGCGACAGCGGGCTCGCCGAATGCAGCACGTCGGCGGCCCAAGGACCCGCGGCGTTGATGACCAGCCGTGCGCGCACCTCGAACCTCTCTCCGCCCAGCCGGTCTGAGACCCAGGCGCCGCGAACGGTTCGCTCCTGCAGCAGCAGTTCGTCCGCTTGGGCGTAGTTGACCGGCATGGCGCCGCGCTCGGTCGCCGAGATCAGGAAGGCGAGTGTCAAGCGCTCCGAGTCCTGCACCTGCGCGTCGTACCAGATTGCCCCTCCGCTCAGCCTGCGGCTCTCGAACGGGGGAAAGAACTCGCGGCAGCGCCGAGACGAGACGATCCTGCCGCCCGGGAGCGTCCGGTCCTCGGGCAATCCGCGATTGCGGTCGAGGCCGGCGGCGTCCGCGAGCTTGAGCGCGATGCCCAGCGCCGCGCGACTGCGGATGCCCATGCCGGAGGTGGGTACCAGAAAGCCGAGGGGACGCACCAGATGAGGAGCGATCCGCAAGAACGTCGATCGCTCGGCGATGGAAGTGCGCATCCTGCGCAGGTCGGCCTGCTGCAAGTAGCGCAGACCGCCGTGCACCGTCTTCAGGCTGTTTGCCGAGGTAGCTGCGCCGAAGTCCTCCCGTTCGACGAGCGCCACTGACAGGCCTCGTTGCGCCGCGTCCCAGGCGGCGGCCGCGCCGTGGATCCCGCCGCCGACGATCAAGAGATCGTGGATCGTGTCGGTGAGACTGAACAGATCTCGTTGCATCGGTTCGCGAGGTCCGAAAAACTGGAGTTATACTAGCCTGGAATCGCGTCGTTGTCGGAGGTGGTTCGCAAGGTGTCCTCTCCACTGGTTCTCGTCGACGCGCACGTCCACTTCCATGCCGGTTTCGAGCGAGGCTCGTTCCTCGACGCCGCCACGACCAGCTTCGCCGCGGCCAGCGCCCGCCTGGGGCGAACGCCCGCCACTACCACCGGCGTCTTGATCTTTACCGAGTGTGCCGGTGCGCATTTCTTCCAGGAGTTCCGCGAGAGCGCCGGAGAGGCGTGGCCCGGGGGCTGGGTTGCGCGCCGCACCGCCGAGCCAGCCTCGCTCGTCGCCCGAAGGGAGGACGGCTCCCAGCTGCTGCTGCTGGCGGGGCGTCAAATCGTTACCCGCGAGCGGTTGGAGCTGCTTGCCCTGGCCTGTGACGCGGAGTTCCCCGACGGGGTGCCGGTGGAGTCTTCGATCGAGGAGGTCGAGCGCGCCGGGGGCCTCGCCGTGCTCCCCTGGGGCTTCGGTAAGTGGACCTTCGACCGAGGGCGCCGCGTGGCCGATCTGCTGCGGCATCGCGGAGCCGACGGGCTCCTGCTCGGGGACAGCGGAGGGCGCCCGGCGCTGTGGCCGCGTCCCGCGCTCATCCGCGAAGCCGAGCACCGCGGAGTGGGGATCCTCTCGGGAAGCGACCCGTTGCCTTTGCCCGGGGAGATCCGGCGGGTCGGTTCGTTCGGGTCGGTGCTGCGCGTGGCCCTCGATCGCGACCGGCCGGCTCTCTCACTGCTGCGCACCGCGCGCGACGCGGCCTTCCGCCCGGAGACGTACGGTCGGCTGTTGACGCTGAAGGCGTTCCTGCGAAACCAGATCAACTTACGTTTGTGGAAGCGTCCGGCCTAGAAACGGAGGAAGATCGGGGTTGCACCGGGAATGAGTCAGGGGCGAGAACGATACGTCGAAGTCATCGAGCGGCGGTTCGACAGCGCCGCCGCTACCTACGAGACCATGCGTCTGGCGGGGTGGTACAAGGCGCAGGCGGCAGAGGTGCTGGCTGCACTCGACGCGCGGGCTGAAGGGGTCCTGCTGGACGTCGGCTGCGGCACGGGTTTCCTGCTTCGCGAAGCGCTCGCGGCGCACCCACAGCTGCGCGGCTTGGGGATCGATCTGTCGAGTGCCATGATCGCCGCCGCTCGGGACGCAGCCTCCCACGGCACGGCAGGCGACAGACTTGCTTTCCTGCAGGCCGACTGGGAGGCGATGGACGGCGCAACGCTTTACGCGATCCTGAGGGGGAGACCAGTATGCACGGCCGTCTGCGTAAGCGCGTTCCACTACTTCGCGGATCCGGTTGCAGCCGCCCGGCGAATCCACGATACGCTGACGCCCGGCGGCACGCTGCTGCTCCTCGAGCGAGCCAAGGACCGGTCCCTGATGACTCGCTCATGGGACATCCTCCACAAGATTGTGATCAGGGATCGCGTGCGGTTCTACGAGTCGGCAGAGCTGGTGCAGTTGCTGAGGGAAGCCGGATTCGCCGACGTCGAGCCCGTCTCGCGAACCAAGAAATACCTCTGGAAGGGCAAGCTGTATACTGATCTCACACTGATATCGGCTCGGAGAGCGGTTGCGGGACCGAATGCTGCCGAAAACGGCGACTCACACACGGCCAGCAGCCCGCCAGACCTCGAGCGAGAAGGTTGAGCGATGCAGCAACGGTTGCCGGATCATCTCCAGGACCTGGCCGGCAAGTCCATGCTGGTCACGGGGGCGGCAGGCCTGATCGGTGGCGCTCTCTTCCGCCGCCTGAACGATTACGGCCTGGACGTCGTCGGCACGGTCCTGTTGCCGGAAGAGGCGGCGGAGCTGCAGGCGGGGGGCTACAAGGCCGTCGTGCTCGACCTGGCCAGCGACGAGGCCTGGGATGAGCATCTCGAGGACATCGACATCGTCTTCCACATCGCCGCCCTGTTCCAGGAAGTGGAGCAGGACGAGGCTTCCTACGACAAGGTCAACAACGCGGCGGTGCTGAAGCTGGCGCAGACGGCCGTCCGACGCGGCGTGCAGCGCTTCGTGCACTGTAGCACCGTCGGCGTCCACGGCGACGTGAAGGAAATACCGGCCACGGAGGCCACGCCGTTCAACCCGATGGACGTCTACCACGAGACGAAGCTGGCCGGCGAGCTCGCGCTACTGGATTTTGCGCGCGACCTTCCCGAGGACGGCATGACGGTTGCCGTCAACCGGCCTGCCATGGTCTACGGGCCCGGCGATCTTCGCATGCTCAAGCTGTTCAAGATGATCCTGTCGAAGAAGTTTCGGATGATCGGCTCGGGCAAGACGCTCGCGCACCTCGGCTACATCGAGGATCAGACCGACTCCTTCCTGCTCTGCGCCGTCGCGCCGAAGGACAAGGTGCACTGCGAGGCGTTCAACATCGCGTCCGACGAGCCGCTCACCCTGAACGAGCTGGCGGCGATGATCGCCGAGGCTGGCGGCGTCGAGCTCTCCTTGCTGCACGTGCCCGTAACACCGGTCTGGCTGGCGGGTCTCGCTTGCGAGCTCATCTGGAAGCCTTTCGGTGCCAAGCCGCCGCTCTTTCGGCGGCGCGTGGGCTTCTTCACGCACAACCGCGCGTTCGACTTGACCAAGGCGGGAGAGCGCCTTGGCTATCGCTCGCGCTGGGGAAACAGGGAAGGAATCGCGAAGACCATCGAGTGGTATCGCGCGGAAGGCCTCGTCTGAGGCGTCACTCTGCGTGAGGTCGCTCGGCGCAGAAGCGAGTTCGCGCCGCATCTCCCTCACCGGTCAAATGGAGTGGTCAATGAAGGTCCTTTTCGTCTATTTGGATATCGACGTGAAAGGCGGAGCCAGAAGTTACAACTACGGCATCGGAATCATATCAGCCGTTCTAAGAGATCATGGTCACGAAACAGATCTGTTCTATATGTACCCAAAATACGAAACGCACCTATTGAAAGACAGAATTCGATCTTTCCAGCCGGAAGTCATCGCTTTTGCTGCTACCAGTCCACAATTCAAGTATGTCGAGCAGATATTCTCGGATGTCCACTTCGACGATGAGGTCTTCACGATTTGCGGAGGGCACCACGTCACTTGCGTGCCAGAAAGTCTGGAGAGAATACCGCGATTGAACGCGATCTGTATCGGCGAGGGAGAATACCCTTTGCTGGAATTGGTGGAAGCCCTCGAGGATGGAGGGGACATCACCGGCATACGGAATCTGTGGGTGAAATCAAACGGAGAGATTTACAGAAATCCGTGTAGGCCCTTCATACAAGACATTGATCGCCTGCCTTTTGCCGATCGCGACATTTTCGATTATCAAGCGGTGATCGATTCGGATTATGACACCGCTTTGTTCATGTTTGCCAGGGGTTGCCCTTTCGATTGCTCCTATTGCGCCAATCATGTGTTCAAACGCTCCGCAGAAGGGCACTACGTGCGCCTCAGAAGTGTCGATAACGCCATAAGGGAGATCAAACAGGTCACTCAACGGTACCGCGTCAAAGCCATTTTCGTGTGCAATGAAGTGTTCGGTATCAACAAGAAATGGGCCTTCGAGTTCTGCAAGAAATACGAGGAAAGCGGAATAGGGTTGCCCTTTGATGTGAACACGAGAGTCGAAACGATCACCAGCGAGCTCTGCGAGGCGCTCAAGACGGCGGGCTGTCGTAGAATAAGTATCGGCATCGAGTCCGGTAACCCGTTGATTCGGAATCAGGTGCTGAAAAGGAAGATGTCCAACGAACAAATCATCAGGGCATTTCAATTGGCGAAGAAGGCGGGTTTGAGGACCAAGAGCTTCAACATCGTCGGATTCCCGAACGAAACAAGGGAACTGTTTCAAGATACCGTAGAGCTGAATCGGACCATCGAGCCGGATACACTCACGGTAGCCATTTTTGATCCATATCCGGGGACAAGTCTATACGACGACTGTCAGAAAGAAGATCTGTTCAGGAAGGATGACAAGAGAAAGGGCTTCGTTGCGCGCACAGATACCGTACTAGACCTTCCGGATTTCCCTCGGAAAGAGATCCTTCGGTGTTATCGAAATTTCGCATACGACGTGTATAAGAAGCAGGACATGAGAAAGGCCATCTTGTACAGGATCTACTATTCCGAGTATGGGGAAGTATTGATCAGAGTACTCGCACCACTGAAGAAGGCCGTACGGCGCCTGGCGATGGGAATCTAGGGTTGTGGGAGCCCGCGGTTCCGGGAGGTCGCCAAGCGTTTGATGTGGGGCGAGCTCCAGAAGATCGACCGCGGGCGGCGTTCAGTTCCCGGCCGCGCTGATCTCCGGGAGCCGCAGGCCCTTCTGCTGGGTGACGTTCTTCATCCGCTCGAGCAGCTGCGGGGACTCCTCGGCGTCGGCCGCCAGGCCGTGGGACTTCTGGAATTTCCTGATCGCTGCGCGTGTTTTCGGCCCGATCACCCCGTCGATGTCTCCGATCTCGTAGCCGAGGGCGCTCGATGCCCTTTCTGATGGTCAAGGCCCACGAAGTCCTTGGCTTGATTGCAGGTCCTGGATCTGGGCCGCGAAGGCGTCCGCTTCGGCCCCCGCGACCCACCTCGCGCTCACACCTAGCGGCCGGGCGAGAACTCCGCTGGGACGATCTCGTACAGCCGGTACGAGACGCCGAGCCAGGTGTAGTCGCCCACCGGTCGCAAGCGGAGCTGGTACGGACCGTAGCACTCGGCGTACTCCGCGAGGGTGAAGCGCGAGAGCTGCTTCACGTTCGCGGGCGGTGGGCGCATCTCGTGCTCGGCGATGAAGACGTGCCGGCCCCGCGCCAGCGCGTCATCGATCTCGGCGTGCACGGCATCGCGGTTGCTCGCGAAGTCGCTCCGGCCCGATGGGCGGTGGTGGAGCGCCAGCCGACGGAAGCGCTCCCCGAAGAAATAGGCGCCGTAGACCTCGACCTGCGGAATCGGCGAGACGATCAGGTCGTCGCTCGTCGCGACCTCGGCGACGACGCTGGTGAAGGCGTGGTATTCGTTGCGGCTCGCGTCCGACTCGGGCGCGATCTCGAAGACGAGGTTGTAGCCAGCGATCAGCAGGAGCAGCGTCACGGCCGCCGGGCGCGACGCCCACGCGGGAAGGCCCGGCAGGGGAGCGGCCGCTGCGACCTGCGAAACGGCGGTCCAGAGGGGCGGTAGCAGTACGATCCAGAACTCGAGGTTGTAGGGCTCCCACCACAGGAGGAAGGGGACGTAGGCCAGCGCGCAGAGCGCGACGAAGCGCGTGAGGAACGGCGACGCGCGATCCAGGCGCCGCAGGTTCCGGAGCCAGACGATCATCAGTCCGAGGAGCAGACCCCCGGCAGCGGCGACGGGCGCGAGGGCGAGGGCATCGGCGGGGCTCCAGCTCGCTCCCGAGAGCAGCCGCTGCGCCAGCCCCTTGGCCATGACGGCGGTGAAGGCTCCACCCGCGCCGTAGGCGGCGTTGGCGGGATCGAACGAGCCCCAGGCCCCCGTGTGCGCGTGGTGCGTCGCCCAGCGCGCCAGCGCGACCGGCGACCACCCGACGCCGTCGTAGGCTGCCGCCGCGAGGTACAGCGCGCCGACGAGCGTCGCCACGACCGCGAGGTAGACGAGGGCCAGCCGTCGTCGCCGTTCGCGTTCCGGAAGCGGAGCGCTCAGAATGAGACCGACGAGGACGAGAGCGAATAGCGCGTGCAGCTGGTGCAGACCGACGGCCAGCGCGTGCCAGGCGCCGACCGCGACGACGTCCCGCGTGACGAGGGCGACGCCGGGGCGGTGTACGGCCAGCGCCGCGAGGAGCAGGGGCGCGACGGCCACGGTGTAGGACTCGGGCTCGGTGCTGTAGTGCCAGTATCCGTAGGAGACCGCGAGGAGCAGCGCGCCGACGATGGCGTGCCGCCTCGGCTCGATCAGTGTACGCCACAGGAGCACGTAGAAGATCGCCACGCCGAGGGCGCTACCGAGGGCGATCTCCACCTGCGCGGCTCCCAGCGCCTGCGATCCGGGGGCCAGCGCCCAGACGGCGCGGGTCAACAGCCACAGGCCCCCATTGAAGAGCACGTGATGGGGATGGAAGAGGCCCCCGCAGGCCTCCGGATCCTGTGCGCGCAGCAGGTAGTCCAGGCCGTCGTACTGGATGTTGTGGCTGCGTAGCGTGATGTCGAGGATGAAGACGCCCGCGAAGAGCAGCAGAGCCACGCGCCACGGAGACCTTCGCCTCACGGCGCGACGGACTCCGCTGCCGGACCGCGCAGGTGTGCGAAGACCACCAGAGAGCTCGCCACGGCTCCGATTCCGAGGAACCGGCCCCACCAGCTGCCAGCGCGTCCCCAGTCGGCGCGCAACGCGAGACAGCCGCCTAGGGGGAGCCCCAGCAGCCCATCGGGCTCAAGCACATCGCCGGGCGCACGCGCCCCATGCACCCACGATCCCGCAGCCGACGACCTGCGTCCCGTCGAAGATCTGCGAGGAGGCGACGATCGAAAGGTCGAGCCAAGCCGCATACCCTGATCCTCCCGCCACCTCTCGATCGACCCGCCGCGCGTTACTCTTTAATGTCATGGCCGAGGGGCGTGAATCCGCACAGTTCTGTCGAACAAGGGCCCGCTCTTGGTGAAGGCGGTTCAAGCTGGTTCTCCGCTGATCGAAGCAGCCAAGCAGCGGCGTTCCCATGGTTGCGACGGACGTCTATTCGCACCGGCAGGTACTGGATGATACGGTGTGCTTTCTGGTCGAGCCGGAGCCCGCCGCCATGGCGAGGGGGATGCTCGAAGCGCTCCACGACGAGGCCAGGAGCGCCACCGTCGTGGCGGCAGCCAGGAATCTCTACGAGAGCGACTACCCGGCTGAGGCCTGCGAGGAGAAGATGCGGCGGCTGCTGTCAGGCCTGGGCTCTGCGGACACCGTGAAGACGGGGTAGTGCAGAAGAGGGCGCCAGGCCGGGAGGAAGGATCCTGGGGGGCCTTGGAATGTCCAAGAGATCGAGCTATCGGGAGCGCTGCCGCGTGGCGCGATCGGTGGTGGTGCTCGACTTCCCCCCTGCCGGGAGCTTCGCCTGGCTGGACGGATGGCTGAAGCGGGTCGCGAAGTAGATGACGCGCCGAGTCCTGCTGATCAACCCGAACACTCTGCAGCCGGCGGTGGGTCCGATCGGGCTCGACTACGCGGCCGATCTCCTGCGGGACCGGGGATTTGCCGCGCAGCTGCTCGACCTCTGCTTCGAGACCGAGGTGCTCCCCGCCCTGGACCGCGCGCTGGCGCGGGAAGAGCCGCTGCTGGTGGGGCTGAGTCTCCGCAACACCGACGACTGCTACCTGGCGAGCAGCGAGGATTTCCTGCCGGCCTTCGCGGAACTCGTGAGCGAGGTGAAGAAGCGTACCGACGCACCGGTCGCGATCGGGGGCGGGGGATACTCGCTCTTTCCCGAAGAGATCCTGGAGATGACGGAAGCGGACTTCGGGATCATCGGTGATGGAGAGATCCCGCTCACCGAGCTGTCCGAGAGGATCTCGAATCGAATCGATTCCGCCGACGTGCCGGGCCTCGTCTGGAGGGCCGGGGAGGAGTGGAGGCGCAACCCGCCCTGGAGGGGAGACGTGTCGGCGCTGCCCGCTCGGGAGCGGAGCCTGCTCGATGACGAGCGCTACCTCCGAGAAGGGGGGCAATGCGGAATCGAGACCAAGCGGGGGTGTGACCGAGCGTGCGTCTACTGCGCGGAGCCCGTCCCGAAAGGGCGGCGCCCCCGAGCGCGGAGCGCTTCGCAGGTCGCCGACGAGTTCGAGCAGCTGGCCAAGCGAGGCATCGACCACTTCCATCTCTGCGACAGTGAGTTCAACGTTCCGGTCGAGCACGCGCGGGAAGTCTGCAGGGAGCTCGTGAGCCGCCGGCTCGGAGATCGGGTGCGCTGGTACACGTACGCGACCCCGGCGGGCTTCGACGACGAACTCGCGGCAGGGATGCGAGCGGCCGGCTGCGCCGGTGTGAACTTCGGCGCCGACAGCGGCGACGAGCGGATGCTGGCGGCGCTCGGAAGGGACTTCAGGGTGGCGGACGTGGAGGCGACCGCACGCGCGTGCCGGAAAGCCGGGATCGCCTGCATGTTCGACCTCCTGCTGGGGGGTCCCGGAGAGACCCGAGAGAGCGTCCGGCGCAGCATCGAGGTGATGAAGCGCATCTCGCCGGACCGGGTGGGGATCTCCCAGGGCGTTCGGATCTACCCGGGGACCCGGCTGGCCGCGATGGTGAGAGCGGCCGGGCCCCTCGAGGCCAACCCGAATCTGTGCGGAGCCGTTCAAGACAACGCGAGCCTGCTCCGGCCGGTTCACTATCTGTCCGCCGAGCTGGGCGACGATGCGGCCCGGTACACCGCCGATCTCGTGGGAGGAGACCAGAGATTCTTCTTCCCGACCCCGGACGCCGGAACGGAGGCCTACAACTACAGCGGCAACGACCGGCTCGTGGAGGCGATCCGGCGGGGGTACCGGGGTGCCTACTGGGATATTCTCCGCAGGTTGGAGGAGGATGAGCAGTGGAAGAAGGGAGCAGACGCGCGAAGCGATCGACTCTCCGATGGGTGATCCCGCTCGCGGTGATTCTTCTGGCGGCGCTGGCCGCATCGGGGTTCCTCCGACTCAAGTGGAGACTCGCTGCGATTCGTCTCGGGGTTCCCCAGCCGGCCTACTCCGTCGTGGTCGAGAAGAAGGTGATGGTGCCGATGCGGGACGGCGTCCACCTGGCGGCCGACCTGTACCGCCCCGATGCGGATGGGGCCTTCCCGGTCATCGTGTCACGCATTCCCTACGGAAGGGCGGAACCGCGCCTGCAGATTTCCCTCGCCGGAGGTCTCTTTGCCTCGCAGGGGTTCGTGTTCGTCGCCCAGGACGTGCGTGGGAAGTACGACTCGGAAGGGACCTACTACCCCTACGTGAACGAGGCAGACGACGGGCACGACACCTTCGAGTGGGCGGGCGCGCAACCCTGGTCGAATGGGAAGGTCGGAACCTACGGCTTCTCGTACTTCGGCTCGACGCAGTGGCTGTCGGCTCCTCAGCGGAGCCCGCACCTCCGGGCGATGGTTCCGATCGTCACCGCTCAGAACCTGTACAAGCGGTGGATCCACGACGGGGTCTTCCGCTTCAACGACGTCCTGGTCTGGCACATCGAGAATCGGAGTCAGAGGGCCGAGAAACGGGACGACGTCGACTGGGCGTCGGCGGTCCGGCACCTGCCCTTGATCGAGGCGGACGATGCGATCGGTCACGATGTCCCCGCCTACGACGATTGGATCCGGAACCCGACGACCGGTCCCTACTGGGATCGCATCAACGTCGAGGGCCAGGTCTCCGACATCCACGCTCCGGCCCTGATCATCGACGGCTGGTACGACTACTACCTCGACCTGGCGATCGAAGACTACAACCGGATGCGGGAGAAGGGCGGCACTCCCGAAGCGCGTCAGAGCCGGCTCCTGATCGGCCCGTGGACGCACGTCACGACGGACGAGTTCCGGGACCGGGACTTCGGCGGAGAAGCCGGCTTTCTCGACGTCATCGGGGACATCCTGCGCTGGTACCGGCACTGGCTTCTCGACGCGAAGAGCGGAGTGGCAGAAGAGAAGCCGATCAAGATCTTCGTCATGGGCAGCAACCAGTGGCGGTCCGAGGCCGAGTGGCCGCTCGCGAGGACCGAGTGGACCCGCTTCTACCTCCACAGCGAGGGGAAGGCGAACACGAGGGACGGTGACGGCCTCTTGAGCCGAGAGCCCCCGGAGAGGAGCCCTCCGACCGCTACGTGTACGACCCGGAGGATCCCGTTCCGTCCGTGGGCGGGACCTCGATCTACGGAATCGCCCAGCCGGGGCCCGTGGATCAGAGCGCGGTCGAAGCGCGCGAGGACGTGCTCGTCTACACCACGCCCCCCCTCGATGAGGCCGTGGAGGTCACCGGGCCGGTTCGCCTCGTGCTACACGCCTCTTCCTCGGCCAGGGACACCGACTTCGTGGCCACCCTCGTGGACGTGGATCCGGAGGGAAAGGCCGTGAATCTCAAGACCGGGATCCTGAGAGCGAGATTCCGGAGCTCCACCGAACGGCCCGACTTCCTGACTCCCGGGAGGGTCTACGAGCTGCCGATCGAGATCGGTGCCACGAGCAACCTGTTCGAGAAGGGGCACCGGATCCGACTGCAGGTGACCAGCTCCTGCTTCCCGGAGTTCGGCCGCAACCTGAACACCGGAGCGCCGATCGGCCTGACGACCGAGACGGCCCTGGCGGAGCAGACGGTGCTTCACGATGCGGACCGCCCCTCGGTGCTGGTCCTGCCCGTCATCCCGCGAGCTTCGCCCGGGGGTTGACGCCCCATCGGAGGGACGAGGTCGTGGCGTCGTTCAGCTCCCGATGCTGGGCAGACCCGCCAGCGCCATGGCGATCTCTTCCTCGGGGTACTCGTAGTCGCGGAGCTTGCCCGCGAAGTAGTCGAGATACGCCTGCATGTCGAAGTGCCCGTGGCCACAGAGGTTGCAGAGGATCGCGCGGCTCCGGCCTTCCTCCTTGCAGCGCAGCGCCTCGCGAATCGTGATCGCGAGCGCGTGGGCCGGCTCGGGCGCGGGAATGATGCCCTCGGAATTCGCGAAATCGACCGCGGCCTTGAAGATCTCGAGCTGGGGCACCGCCACCGCCTCGATCTCGCCGAGCGCCAGCAGGTGTGAAACCAGCGGCCCCATGCCGTGGTAGCGAAGCCCCCCGGCGTGGAAGCCCGGCGGCACGAAGGTGCTGCCGAGCGTGTGCATCTTCACCAGCGGCGTCATGTGCGCGGTGTCGCCGAAGTCGTAGGTGTGCGGCCCCTTGGTGAGCGAGGGACAGGCGGCCGGCTCGACGGCGATGACCTTCTCGAACTTCGTCTCTCCGCGAAGCTTCTTGCCGAGGAAGGGGAAGGCGATCCCCGCGAAGTTGGAGCCGCCGCCCGCGCAGCCGATGATGATGTCCGGCCAGTCGTCGGCCAGCTTGAACTTCTCGATCACCTCCAGACCCACGACGGTCTGGTGCAGGAGCACGTGGTTGAGGACGCTTCCCAGGGCGTAGCGGCAGTCCGGATCCTGCACGGCCAACTCGACCGCTTCGGAGATGGCGATGCCCAGCGATCCGGTGCAGTCCGGGTCGTCCTTCAGGACGGCCCGGCCGGCCTCGGTCTCCATACTGGGACTCGGAGTCACCTCGGCCCCGAACATGTTCATCATCGCCTGGCGGTAGGGCTTCTGCTCGAAGCTCACCTTGACCATGTAGACCTTGCAGCCGAGGCCGAAGAATTTGCAGGCCATGGCGAGGGCCGAGCCCCACTGGCCGGCGCCGGTCTCGGTGGTGATGCGTTTCACCCCCTCCGCCTTGTTGTAGTACGCCTGCGCGACGGAGGTGTTGGTCTTGTGCGACCCGGAAGGGCTCCCGCCCTCGTAGTTGTAGTAGATGCGCGCCGGCGTATCGAGCGCCCGCTCCAGCCGGCGGGCCCGGTACATCGGCGTCGGGCGCCACAGGCGGTAGAGGTCGATCACCTCACCGGGGATGTCGATCTCGCGCTCCGTGGAGACCTCCTGCTGGATCAGCCCCATCGGGAAGAGCGGCGCCAGGTCGTCCGGCCCGATCGGTTGCTGCGTGCCCGGGTGCAGCACGGGCGGCATGGGTTCGGGAAGGTCGGCCTGGACGTTGTACCAGGCGCTCGGGATGTCTTTCTCGCTCAGCAGGTAACGGGTATGATCCGGCATCGATGGCCTCCTAGATCGGCATACTTTACTGCCTGATTCCGGCGATGTAAAAGAGGGGGCCGAGGAGGGAGACGATGCGGCATCCGTGCGCGGGGGGGAGCGGAATTCGAGCGGGGAGGGCGTTGCTGGCGCTGCTGGCAGGGGTTCTCGCGGCATCACTCGGGGCCAGGGCGGCGACGGCGCAGGCGCTGCCGCCCGGTGAATCTCGGCTTCACCAGCTTCCTCGACGGCGGGCCGCCAGCCGGCCCCGGCTTCTACTTCCAGCAGTACTTCCAGTACTTCCGGTCGACCGAGTTCAAGAACGACGACGGCGACGAGATCCCGCTGCTGGGAGACGTGGACATGTGGATCAGTCTCAGCCAGCTCATCTACCAGTCGAACCAGGAGTTGTTCCTCGGGGGCAGGTGGGGAGTCGACCTGATCGTTCCCGTCATCCTGATCGATTCGAATCCCGGCGACATTCCCATCGTCGACGACAGCGGGTTGGGCCTCGGCGACGTCCTGATCGGGCCGTTCATCCAGTTCGATCCGATCATGGGAGCGAACGGTCCCATCTTCATCCATCGCTTCGAGCTGCAGACCACGTTCCCGACCGGAAGGTACCAGGACGACCGCGTGCTGAACGCCGGCTCGAACTACTTCACGATCAATCCGTACTGGGCGGGCACGCTATTCATCACGCCGCGTTGGGAGGCCACCATGCGCTTCCACTACCTCTGGAACTCGGAGAACAACCGGCCGAACGAGACGCTCTTCCCCAGGGCGAGCGACACCCAGGCCGGCCAGGCCATCCACCTGAACTTCGCCTCGTCCTACGAGGTGCTGCCGAAGAGGCTTCACGTGGGGGTGAACGGGTACTACCTGAAGCAGATCACCGACTCCGAGGTGGACGGGGACAAGGTGAGCGGCACGAAGGAGCAGGTGCTGGGCGTCGGCCCCGGGGCGGTCTGGCACTTCTCGCCGGACGACCACCTGTGGCTCAACCTGTACTTCGAGACGCTGGCCGAGAACCGCCCGCAGGGAACCATCCGGGCCAATCTTCGCTGGACGCACCACTTCTGATGCCGACGAGCGGCTGACTTCAGTCGGGAAGTGTGAAGGAAACCAGCAGCGCGGGGTGATCGGACGACGTGTAGGGGAGCATTTCCACCTCTCCGGGCACCAGGCCGCGGTAGTAGATGCGGTCCAGGGGCAGGGTCGGGTCCACCCCGAAGAGCCAGTTGAGGAAGGACCACCCCAGATCCCCGGTGCGCCGCCCGGGCCCGAAGCAGTCCACCTCGTCGAGCCCTACTTCGCGCACCGTTTCCTTCACCAGCGCCAGCCGCCGCGCACTCCAGCCGTTGAAGTCCCCGGCCAGGACGATCGGGCCGACGTGCGCGCGCATCGCCGCCTCGAGGTCCTCGAGCTGCGCACGGATCATGAACGTGGACCAGCGCTCGAAGTTGAGCAGGTGCACGTTCAGTGCCAGCAGCGAGGTGCCGTCGGCCAGCCGGTGCTCCGAGGCGAGCGCCACCTTGGGAGCGGTGACCAGGAACTCGCGCCAGCGGGAGTGGAGAGAGACGAGTCGGCTCGGCGTCGACCACGACAGTGTGAGGACTCCGATGCGTGGTCCCGCCTGGCCAGGGGTAGTGCCAGGCGCGCGCGAACGAACCCGCCAGCGGAGGCTCGTCCAACAGGTCGGCGCGGGCCTCCTGGAGAAAGACCAGGAGCGGATCGGCTTGGACGACCAGCTCCCGGAGATCGTCCCGAAAGCGCTCGTGCTTTCCCTTCGCGGTGTTCCAGGTGACGAGCGTGAAGGCGGCGGGTGCGAGTGCGGGCGCCAGCTGGGCCGAAGGCAGATCGAGAATGCCCGTGGTGCGGCATCCGACCGCGAGGCTCGCCGCCAGCAGTGCGGCCGCGGCCCACCTCCCGGCGCCTTGCCGCGTCGCCAGGCCCCCGCTGCTGCAGGGCATCGAGACCTCCCTTCTCCTGTCCGGGCGGATCTCTCCGGCCGGCTCATGCCGCTCCCCCGCTCAATGCTAGCCTCCGAGGGATCCACGAAACCGGGGGAGGTCCAATGACAGGAAATACGTGCACCCGACTTGCCAGGATGCGCCGCTTCGGACGCGCGCTCGCCATTCTCGGCTGCCTCACAGCCCTCGCCTTCGGCTGCGGCTCCGAGGAGCCGAGCGGGCCGGACTCGCCCGGCGCCGCAGCGGAGGCGCCGCCGTCTTCTCCGTCCGCCATGCCCCCGGCGGCCGTTCCGGAAGCTGCTGCACCGGAGCTGCCGGCTACGACGATGGAGCGCCCCGGAGAGGAGGCCGCCGCACCGCACGCCGCTGCGCCGGAGAGGTCCGCTCCGATGCCCGATCCCTACGACGAGGAGGAGGCTCTCGCCGAGGCCCTGCGGGACCTGGAGAGCTCCGATCCGGAGGTGCGTGCGGACGCCCTGCTCGAGATCGAGCCGGAAGGCGCGGGCATCTCCTATCTGACCGACGCTTTGCGCGACCCGGATCCCGAGGTGCGCATGGCGGCGATCGGCCAGCTCGAGGATGGGGAGAGCCGCGAGTCCATCGCGGGGCTCGTCCTTGCGCTCGACGATCGGGATCCCGAGGTCGTGGTCGAGGCGATCGACGCCCTCGAGTACGTCGGCGACAGCAGCGTGATCAGCAGCCTGGAGCGGCTTCTGAACCATCCGAACGAGGACGTCCGCGAGGCGGCGCTCGACGCGATCGACTACCTCGAGGAGTAGCGGGCCCGGTGGCGGAGGTAGAGGCTCGTGCATCGATGACCGCGCCGGCCCGGACGTCTTGCAGCGCATCGATCCAAGCGCTGCTCGCCGCGCTCTGTCTGGCGCTCGCAGTGGGTTGCGGAACGGCAGAGCAGCGCGAGGGCGCGCCGGCGGCGGGCTCCGCGCCCTCGACCGAGCCGCTCCCCGCAGCCGAGGGCACCGGGATCGGGTGGCCGGCCCCGGGCGATGCGACGATCGTGCTCGATGGGCATCGCGTCGAGGTGTTGAGCAACGAGGCGTCCCGTTTCTCGGTCCTGACCCGCCTCGCGACGGCTGCGGGTTTCGAGCTGGAGCTTGGCAATGCCGAGGATCGGCCGTTCTCGGTGCACATCGAGCCCACCGATCTCCGGCTCGCGGTCCCGATCCTGGTGGGAGATCTCCAGTACCGCGCGGACTACGTGTTCGATGAAGGAAGGGGAGGCCACATTCTCCAGCGGCTCGAGGTCGGGACGCCCGCGTCGCCGGAGATCGGCTCGCAGCAGGGGGGTGGCTACGCATCCGGCAGGGAGCGGAGGCCGCGCCCAGCGGCCCGTGGGGCGCCCGGTCGCGCGGAAGTCCCCCGAATCCAGGGAATCGGCCGGGCCCTTGCGGTGGCCATCGGTGAGGATGGCCGCGAGCGATACGTGGGGGACGAGGTCGTCGAGGCGGAGATCCTCGAGGCGCTTCGCAGCCGCGATCCCGAAGCCCGTGCCACCGCGGCAGAGGAGGTCGACCCGGAGGGAGACGGGCTCGCGCGGCTCCTGACTCTCGCCCTGGACGATCCCGATCCGAAGGTTCGCGCCGTCGCCGCGGCTCAGCTCGCGGACGGCGATTCCTTTGGCGCCACCAGTGGTCTTCTCGACGCGCTCGGTGACCCCGACAGAAGGGTGGTGCTCGCGGCCATCGAAGCGCTCTCGGACACCGGTGACGCCAGTGTGCTCTTCGCGCTCGAGCCTCTGCGCATGAGTCGCGATAGGGAGATCCGGACCGCCGCGGAAGAGGCCATCGAAACGCTCGAATTCTGAGCCGTCGGGGTCGTCTTCCTAGCGGCAGTCCCGGACCGCGGTCGCGATCACATCCCCGCCGAGCGGCGGGAGCAGCCTCGAGGGTCGCGCCGGTGGCGGGACCAGGTGGGGCGGCCACTCCGGGAAGGGAAGCGTGTCGGCGGGAAGGTAGTCCTCCCGCACCAGCAGCACCGCGTAGGCTTCACCCCGATGTGTCTTGTTCGACCACTTCAGGGTTCCGCGGAGGCGCGTCAACGGGTCCGTGAGCAGCGGCTGTACGTACCACTGGTTCGTCCCGGCGTAGATGACGACGCGGTAGTCACCCCGCTCGCGCCGATCGATGCCGTGCACCTGGCCCGCGATCTTCTCCATGCGGTCCGGTCCCGCCCCGCAGCGCGCGGGATGGAGGATCTCGATCAGGGTCGGTGGCGATCCGAAGAAGTCCGCGATCGGATCCTTCAGGGTCCTGTCGGAGCGAGCCAGTCCCCAGTGGCCCTCCTCTTCGATCCCCGAAGCGTCCTGCTTCCACTTCTCGTCGAAGGCGTCGAAGAAGAAATACGGAACCTTCCTCTCGAGGGCGAGCCTCGCGAAGTCCTCGAGGAACCTTCGCTGGTTCTCCGGGCTGGCGTCTGCGCGGCTGCCCGCGGTCGGCCAGCCCGTTTCTCCGATGATCACTCTCTTGTCGGGATACGTGACTTCCTCGATCTCCAGCCACGCGGCGTAGGTCCATTCCGCAGCGTCTTCGATCGCCACCGCGGGCACTGCCCAGTACGGGTGCAGGTTCACCATCAGGAAATCCAGCTCCGCGACCAGCTCGTCGAAGCCGTCAGGGGGATCGAGCAACGTCGGATACGCGGCGGCGTACCCGACGGGGATCCCCTTGCGCCCGATGTACTCGTCGTTCTTGACCTGGCGGATCAGTTCGACGAGGTCGGAGGGTGACGCAGTTCCGTGGTAGATCGATTCGTTTCCCACCACGATGCCCACAGGGCGAGCCGAGCGCCCGACGCGGATCACGGCTTCGACTTCCCGGGCGTTCGCATCCGGGTCGCTTCCGATGTGGGCGCCCACGTAGCACTCCAGCCTCGTCTCCCTCGCGAGCTGCGGAATCCACTCCTGGGTCTGGTGGACGGAGTAGGTCCGAATCCGCAGCGTGAGGTTCCCGAGGATCTTCATGTCCTCCTTGATTTCCTGCTTCGACGGGTAGTCACCGGTCGGTGACTGACCGTCCCGAAATGCTCCGTAGGCGATGCCCCAGAGCTTCGGTGTCTTGACGCGGGCCGACAGCGCTTCACCAGTGGCGAAGAGCAGGCCGGCCGCCACCAGGATGCTGGTCACGCGGGCCTTCATGTCTCGGTACTCTTTTTTGTGGGGACGCGCCGGGGCGCGTGGGGTCTTGGATATCGACCCTTTCAGTATAGCTGGCGCTCCAAAGAAGAGCCCCCCACCCGGGGGGGCCGGGCGGGGGGGCGATGTTTTGGCAGAGCGCCTTCGGCTGTCAGCTCGTGCGCTTGCGCCCTGCGGCGGCCAGGCCTGCCAGACCGGCGGCCAGCATCAGGGCCGTGGTCGGCTCCGGGGTGTGAGCAAAGGAGTTCCCGACCGACGCGCCGCTTCCGGCGAGGAAGTAGTCTCCCTTGATCTTGATGTCCTCGACGACGCTGACGGCCGCCAGGCTGTCGAGCGGCGCAGTGTCCGTCGTGTCGCCATTCTTGAGGTCAGCGCTCAGCTTCGCGACCTTCTTGCCGCCGTCGGAGATCTTCTTCTTCGCCTTGAGCTTGCCGTCGGTTCCGGTGCCGCCATCGATGGCGAGACCCACGCCAACCAGGTCGGTGCCGGTCGCGAGGTAGCTCAGCTTGATCTTTCCGCCCTTGGAGGACTGGCTGAAGTCACCCGTCAGCGTGAATCCGTCGGCCGTGGGGGTGATCTCGTAGTCGCCCAGATCCTGGCTCAGGCTCTTGCCCTTGATCTTTGCGGCGAAGTCACTGTAGGTCACTCCGCCGGCGACGAACGACGCTCCCCCGACCAGGTCCAGCAGGGACACGGCGTTCGCGGCTCCGGCGACCGCCAGGCCGACGATCAGGCACGCGGTCAGGAGCAGAGATCGTTTCGCTAATCGCATCACATCTCCTCGGTGGAAGTGCCGGCGGCGCACGCCGGTCACGTTCCTTTCTGCGCCGGTCCGCCGTCCCACGGCTCGGCCCGGAAGCTTTCGATGAGATGTGGTTGCCAGTCGGGGAATGTGTCGCCGGAGTAGTAGGCAATTCCCGTGTTTTCGGGGTGTTCAGCGCTCGAACGAGGCGAATCTGCGGGTTCGTCGCGGTCTCGTCACACAATTCGGGAGTCGCAGCTCGGGGCCCCGCGGGGATTCGGGCTCGAGGTCCGGTCTGGCGCCGGGGAGCGCGACGGGTCGCCTCGTGGGAAGGTGCTGCCGGCTGCAGCGGAAGAGCTGGCCCCGATTGTCTGTCGGGAGCAGGCGACAGTGTCGCCGCGTTCTTGCGCTCGGACACGTCGGCGGGACAGAGCAGGGCGCCCCCTCAGGCATACGGATTGCAGCGATGACCGCTCATGCGAGAAACGGTTCTGCGAATCCTCCGGTCACGAGGCGTCTGGCTTGGCCTCGGCCTGCTGCTGATGGGCTATCTCCTGGTCAGCTGGGTCGAGTCGGTCGGGGGTCCCGAGGCGATTCGGGAGCGCTACGGAGTTCTCGCACCCCTGATCACCTCCTCCATCCAGATCATGGTTGCCCCCACCCCCTTCCCCAGCGACGTCATCTGCGTGGCCCAGGGCGCGCTCTACGGGTTCTGGTTCGCGCTCGGCCTCAACTGGTTGGGCTGGTGGCTCGCCTGCCACCTCGAGTTCCTTCTCGGTCGCCGTCTACGCGGCGACTTCGACCTCGAGCGCCAGCTGGAGCGTCTGCCGCGCTTCCTCCGCCGTTTCCCCGTCGATCACCCGGTCTTTCTGATCTTCGCTCGTCAGGTTCCCTGGGCAGGGGGGCACCTCACCACCCTGGTGCCGGGAGCCATGGGGGTTCCCTTCCTTCGCAACGCATGGTGCAACGCCATCGGCATCATCCCCGCCGCGATCCTGACCGCGGGGGCTGGCGCAGGACTGCTCGCTCTCTGAGACAGGCCGAAGCCTCACCAGCCGCCTTCGGATACCCTCCTCTCCGAAAGGGGCACTGCGATGGGAAACCGCGAGCGCGTCCTGGCGTCGCTCCGCCACCGGCAGCCGGACAGGATTCCGTACGACATCCAGTTCACCCAGAAGGCCCACGCGAAGATGGTCGAGTTCTACGGGGATCCCGATTTCGGCTCGAAGCTGGGGAACTGCCTCACCTGGGTGGGCTGCGAGCCGGCCGACGGCTGGAGAGCGGTGGAGCCCGACGTCTGGGAGGACCAGTTCGGCGTCCGCTGGGATCGCAGCATCGACAAGGACATCGGCAACGTCTGCAACCAGCTGGTCACCGCGGAGAGCCTTCGCGAGTACCGGTTTCCCGACCCGGACGATCCATCCAGGTATGCCTGGCGCGATACCGTGCTCGACCCGAAGCACGATCGCTTCGTTCTGGTCAACTTCGGCTTCTCGCTCTTCGAACGCGCCTGGACGCTCACCGGCATGGAGAACCTGCTCATGGCGATGGTCGACGACAAGGCCCTTCGCCCACGAGCTGCTGGACCGGATCCTGGAGTTCAACCTGCGCGTGATCGAGAATGTCTGCTCCCTCGACGTCGACGCGATGATCTTCGGGGACGACTGGGGGATGCAGACCGGGCTGATCATGGGGCCGAGAGCGTGGAGTGAATTCATCGAGCCCCGGATCCGGCAGATGTACGGCCTGGTGGGATCGAGCGGAAAGACCGTCTTCATCCACAGCTGTGGCAAGGTCGACAAGGTGTTTCCGGAGCTGATCGAGTGCGGCGTCAACGTCTTCAACCCGTTCCAGCCCGAGGTGATGGACGTCTTCGAGATCAAGCGGCAGTTCGGCAGCGAGCTGAGCTTCTTTGGCGGCGTCAGCGTCCAGAAGACGCTCCCGTACGGAACCGTGGCCGAGGTGCGGGAGGAGACGCAGCGACTGCTGGATGTCGTCGGTCGAGGCGGCGGCTACATCGCCGCTCCCTCCCACTCGATACCGGCCGACGCGAAGCCGGAGAACATCGCGGCGCTGGTCGAGGTCCTGCAGGGCCAGTGATCGCGTTCTGCTCGACGTAACCAAGGCCTGTCGGGCGAGCGCAGGCCGAACTGCTCGATCTTGCTCTGCAGCATCTGACGGCTGTCAGCGTCCAGAGCGGAGGGCGCCGAGCAGGGCCAAGCCGGTGAGCGTGAGCAGCAGGGTCGAGGGCTCGGGGACCGGGTAGAGCGCGTCGCGTCCGCCGGCGTCGTCTCCGTGCAGCTCGGTGTCGAAGAGCGCAAGGAAGCTCGACCCGTAGGCGAGGCCGGACATGATCGTGTCCTGGTCCGAGAAGGGGGAAGGGAAGAGCCCCGTCCAGGGTGCGAGCGGGTCGATTGGCATCTCGTTGTACGGATCGAGATCCGTGTCGAAGTTGACCGGGTCGATGGTCGGGTGTCCCAGGCCGATGGCGTGTCCGTTCTCGTGCATCACCAGCCGCTGAAGGGCGTCGAGCACGAGCTGGTCCGGGAGGATCGGTCCCCATTCCACGCGGAACTGGCGCACGTTGGGTGCGTTCACCTCGATGTCCGCGTGGGTCAGCACCCAGCCGTCGTGCCGCTCGCCATTGGTGAGGAGCCGGTCCGGAGCGAACTCTTCGTACCAGGTCGCGTAGCCGAAGATCTCGCCGAGGCCCACGGGGCCGTCGAAGGTGTCGAGTGTGATCTCGTAGCTCTCCGTTGCCAGATCCGCGTCGAAGCTCACGTCGAAGCTCAACACCGGATTCGCCCAGGCGTCGAAGGCCTTGACAATCGCCTCCCGGACCAGGGGGACCTCCGCGGGTGTGGAGCCGAGGGCCGCGGCAAACCCCGCCGCCACGCCCACCTGGATGCCGTCGTGGAGGCCGGTCCCGTTGAAGGGCTCGGCTGCCCAGCGGGATGTCTCCAGGATGGTCCTCTCGGTATCGACTCCGCCTCCGCCGTAGACGTCGTGGAGCACCGAGAAGGTCCACGCCGGGGCTGCGAGGGACAGGACGGCGGTCGCGACCAGTCCCGCCGCAGTTCGGCTCGCTCGGCTCCAGTTCACGGTACGCCCTCCGCGATGGGTACGCCTACCCCTATGTGGTCGCTGGTGGCGTCTTGTGTTGACGGGAGCGTTCAGCGGGCAGCTGCGCCCGGCTGGTATCCCGGGCAGAGGCGAACCATCTGATCCCCGCGGGACCTACCCGGTCATGTCGAAGAGCGAGCCGTACATCTCGGGGCGCCTGTCGCGGAAGAACGGAAGGCCGTCTCGCAGGATCCGGATCAGGTCGAGATTGACTTCGGCAACGATCACCTCCTCAGCCTCTCGACCGGCCTCGGCGATCTTCTCTCCCTGTGCGTCGGTGATGAACGACGATCCGAACCAGGTGATCTCGGAGTCGTCGATCCGTTCCACCCCGACCCGGTTGCTGGCCAGCACTGCCATCAGGTTGGAGGCCGCGTGTCCCTGCATGGACCGCTGCCAGTGGGGGCAGAGGTCGAGGCCCTCCGCTCCTGGCACACTCCCGATCGCGGTCGGATACAGGACGATCTCCGCGCCCATCAGCGCCATCGCTCGTGCGAGCTCGGGGAACCACTGATCCCAGCAGATGCCGACGCCGATCGTCGCGTAGCGCGTCTCCCACACCATCGGTCCCGTGTCGCCGGGTGCGAAGTAGTACTTCTCGCAGTAGCCGGTGCTGTGCGGAATATGGGTCTTGCGATAGATGCCCATCACTTCCCCGTCCGCGTCGATCACGGCCGTGGTGTTGAAGCAGAGGTTCCCCGCCCTCTCGAAGAAGGAGATGGGCAGGACCACCTCGAGCTCCCGCGCCACTATCTGGAACTGGCGGACGGCCGGGTTCTCCTCGAGCGGCGTGGCGAGCTCGAAGTACTCGAGCCTCTGCTGCTGGCAGAAGTAGGGCGTTTCGAAAAGCTCCTGGAGCTGGATGATCTGCGCCCCGCGGGCGGCAGCCTCGCGGACGAGCGCCTCTGCCTTCTCCAGGTTCTCGTCGCGGTTCCACGAGCAGGCCATCTGCGTGGCGGCCAGCTTGACCTCGGACATGATCGGATCCTCCTTCGCGCCACTGCGAGGGCCGGGGAGGGCGCCCGGTCCCGCGCTGGGTCGTGATCCTACGGCGCTTCGACGCAGATGCCCAGGGACCCCGCGCCAAGAGCCGTTTTTCGTTCTAGCCTAGATTCCCGAGACTGCTGGGAGCCGCCATGGATTTCAGGAAACGCGTCGTCGTCCTTTCGCTGGTCGGGCTCATGTTGTTGCTCGCCGGCTCCTTCATCGCCGTCGACTGGATGATCTTCCTGTTCGGCATCGAAACGATCTACGCGGGTGTCGCCAAGCCGGTCATGTCCTTCCTCTGCCTGGTGCTGGTCCTGCTGATCGGAAGGGACGAGATCGATCGGAGGGACAGGGTTCTCCTGCTCGTTGCCTTCGCCTGCATCGTGCCCACGGACATCCTCATGAGTCTCGTCGTCTTCTCTCCCGGGATGAGCGTTTCATCGCCGGCCTTCATGGTCGGAGGTGTGCTCTCGATCGTCGCGCACCTCGTCCTGATCTTCAGGCACGGGAGAGGATTCCCGTACCTGCGTTCCGGCTTTCGTCGCGGGATGGGAGTGGAGGGATTCTGGTCCTTCGTGTGGCTTCCTCTGCTGCTCTACGGCCTGTTCCTGCTTGCGGTGATTCCGCTCCTCGCGCCGATGAGTCGTGTTGGCCATCTGCTGATCGGGCTGGTCTACTCCTTCGTGGTGGCGACATCGATGTGGATCGCGTGGGAGACGGTCCGCTTCAAGCTCTATCCAAAACCCAACGGGTGGATGGTGGGCGTCGCCACGACGTGCTGGTTCCTCACCGAGGTCTTCGGGGAGACCTACAACGTCCAGCTCGGGTTGATCTCCGACCTCGCCTTCAACTTCGTGTGGGTCTTCTACGGCACGAACATCGTCTGCCTGGCGCTGAGCGGGTACAGCTGGGGCTCTGGGAGGTCCTCGCCTTCGGGTCAGTAGTCGGCGCTCTCGACCCTGGAGGGCCCGACCTCCGCCTCAGAGCTCGCCGCGGTCCAGACGCGCCAGCACTTCCTCGGCGCGCTTGCGGATCTCCGGCAGGTCGCCGAGCCGCTCGAGGGCCCGGACCTGTCGGCTGGTCCGGTGGTTCTTGCGCAGCTTCTCGCTGTGGCGGTCGATGAAGGCCCAGTAGAGCGTGGTGAAGGGACAGGCGTCTTCGCCCACCCGTCTGCGGGGATCGAAGCTGCACCGTCCACAGTGGTCGCTCATCCGGTTGACGTAGGCGCCCCCGGCCGCGTAGGGCTTCGTCGACATGCGCCCTCCGTCCGCATAGAGCGCCATGCCGATCACGTTCGGAAGCATGACCCACTCGGCCCCGTCGACGAACGACTCCCACATCCAGTCGACCAGGTCCAGCGGTCTCACTCCCGCCGTCAACCCCAGATTGCCGAGCAACATCAGGCGTTGGATGTGGTGTGCGTAGCCTCGGAGGTGGACGCCGCCGACCGCCTCGGCCATGCAGCGCATCTGCGTCGCAGCTGGATCGCTGAACAGCGGTGGCAGTGCGCGGTCTGCGCGCAGCTGGTTCGCGCTGCGGTACTCGGGCATCCATAGCCAGTAGAGGCCCCAGATGTACTCCCGCCATCCGATGATCTGGCGAACGAAGCCCTCCACCGAGGCGAGTGGGGCCTTGCCCTTGCGCCACGCCTTTTCGGCCGCGTCGCATACCTCGTCGGGGGAGAGCAGACCGAGGTTGAGGTAGGGGCTGAGCAGGGCGTGCGCCAGGTGCCAGGATCTCTCCGTCATGGCGTCCTGGTGGGGTCCGAAGATCGGGAGCCGCTTCTCGATGAAATGCCGCAAGCGAGAGAGAGCTCCGCGACGGGACGTGGCCCAGAGACCGGTCGGTGCGGAACCGACCAGCCCCTCCGGCAGATCCGCCAGAACCCTCGCGTCGAGCTCGTCCAGCTTGGAGCGGGGTGGCTCGGGCCAGGGCGCGCCATCGCGCGGAGGGGGCTCGCGGTTCTCCTCATCGTAGTTCCAGCGTCCCCCTGCCGGCTCGTCGCCCTCCATCAGGTAGCCGAGGCGCGCGCGTTGCCAGCGGTAGAAGTCCTCCATGCGGAGGGTCTTCCGCCCCTCGGCCCAGCGCGCGAACTCCTCGTAGTGACAGAGGAACTGGTGCGACGGGAGGATCTCCACGTCGAGAGCCCGAAGCAGCTGCAGACCGTCCCACGAGGATGGCTCCATCGCGCGAACCCGGCCCGGCTGGAAGCGCTTTCGGTGGGCTGCAAGCCCCTCTCGGAAGGAGCGCGCCTTGCGGTAGTCCACCTCGAAGCCGGCTCGCTCGAGCTCCGCGGCGAAGCGGCGCATCGAAGTCAGGATCAGGTGGAGGCGCTGTCGATGCCAGGGCCTGGAGCGCAGCTTGCGGTGGCTCTCGATCATCAGGATCCGCGCCGCGCCGGGGCGGACATCCTCGAGGCTGGCGATGTGGCGATTGAGCTGATCCCCGAAGACCCAGATCGTATCCATCGCATCGTGGAGCGTAGCATCGGCCCGTTCGCCGGGTCTCCCGGGCTTGGGAAGCCGGCGCCGACCCGAACGATCTCCAAAACGCGAGCAAGGCCTCGGGCTTCGAGGCCAGCGGTTCGTGCGTCCGGCGCCTATCATCGAAAGGCGGGGGAAAGGGAAGCGATTGCATCCTGCATACGGTGAGGAATCGACAGTGGACCAGGGCGAGTTCAGGCGGTGGATTGGTGAAAAGATCGCGCGCTTCGTCAAGGAGGATTCTGGCAACCGGTTCGAGAAGCTGGACGGCTCTCCCATGTTCGATCAGCCGCTAATCGGCTTCGTGGCCGGCGACGATCCGATCTTCGGTCGGCTGAAAGAGGTCATCGGCGAGTTTCACTTCACACCCGCGGAGGTGATGGCGGAGGTGGCGCAGGAGCGTGGCTCGGCTCCCCCGGACGCCACGAAGATCGGCGTCATCTCCTACGTGCTTCCGATCTCACGAGAAACCCGGAAAGAGAACAGCCGCATGACCGATCGGCCATCGGAGCGCTGGGCCCATACCCGTCTCTTCGGCGAGGAGTTCAACCAGAAGCTCCAGGCACACATCGTCTCGGTCCTCGAGGAGAAGGGCCACTTCGCCGTCGCCCCGGGCAGGGAGCAGAGCCTCTCCGGAATGCTCGTCGACGACAGGGTGGGCTTCGCCTCTACCTGGTCACAGCGCCACGTCGCCTTTTCGGCCGGGCTGGGCAGCTTCGGTCTCTCCGACGGTTTCATCACGGCGGCCGGAAAGGCCCACCGGCTCGGCAGCGTGGTCGTGGACCGGCGCTTGGATTCCCCAGAGCGGACGGATGAGGTCTATCGGGACTGCTTGTCTCACCAGGGCCTGGGCTGCAGGACCTGCATCAAGCGGTGTCCGGCCGATGCGATCAGCGAGGCCGGACACGACAAGAACCGGTGCGCCGAGTTCGTGCTGAAGCAGATGGCCGTGATCAAAGAGGAGTACAAGATCGACATCTACGGTTGCGGCCTTTGCCAGACCGGCGTTCCCTGCGAGGAGGGCATTCCCCACCCGGACGCGAAGTGATGCCGGAAACCCATTGGAGGGAGTACGCATGACCAAAGCCCGCTGGACGATCGTGGGTCTCGTCCTCGTGACACTGCTCGGGGCGGCCTACCTGTATCGGCAATCCCTGGTGCTGCGCGTGACCGGCATGCGCCCGTTCATCGAAGACCGATTCGATGGCTGGGTGCAACACGGCGCGGACGAGGCGGAGCTCGACGCTGCGCTGCGTCGGGTGAACGACCCGATCGGGGCCGGGCCGGGCTCGTGGGTCTACGAGATCAGCCAACCGGCGGAGCTGCACGAGGCCCGCGCCCGGGAACTCGAGGCCGCTGGCGATACAGGGAGTGCCGTAGAGGAGTGGCGGCAGGCTGCGATCTTCTACTACATCGCCCGCTTCCCCTTCGTCGGAAACGAGGCCAAGGCGGAGGCGTACCGGAAGCACATCGACTGCTACCTCGAGTCCGTCGAGCACGAGCAGCCGGCCCTCGAAGTCGTGCGCATCCCGTATCGGGGCGAGGAGATCATCGGCTACCTGCGTGTGCCGGAATCCGCTCTGCCACCGCCCGTCGTCGTCCTGACGGGCGGTGTGGACACCTGGAAGAGCGACATCGAGGCCCAGGTGAAGGCGATGCTGGCCGAGGGCATGGCGGCATTCACCTTCGACATGCCCGGCACCGGCGAGAGCGCGTGGCCACTCACGCCCGACGGGGACGAGGTGTACTCGCGCGTGCTCGAGTACCTGAAGACGCGGCCGGACCTGGACGGAGACCGGATGGCCGTGCACCTCCAGAGCTTTGCGGGCTACTACGCGGTCAAGCTGGCGCTGCTCGATCCGAACGTGAAGGCTGCCGTCAACATCGGCGGCCCCATCCACCTCTCCTTCACCGTCGAGCACGCCGAGACCGTGCACGAAGGCATGATCAAGACCATTGCCCACGCCATGGGAGAAGACCTCGACCAGTCTCTCGCGGAGATGGTCGCGGAGATCGCGCCATTCTCACTCGAACGACAGGGCTTGCTGAAGGTGCCTGAGCGGCAGGCGCCCCTGCTCAGCATCAACGGCGACCAGGACCCGCTGGTGACGATCGACGACCTCTACGTGATCTCCGAGAGCGGCATCGTCCAGGAAGAGTGGGTGTACGCTGGCGACGGCCACTGCGCGTCGAAAAACGCCAGCGAGCACGTGCCGAGGGCGGCCGCCTGGATCAAGGCTCAACTCGACCGGGCGAGCCCATAGCCCGAATCTCGCGGCGCCCCGGTGCTGCGCTGCGGTCGGTTCAGAGATCCTCGTCCAACAGCCGCGTGATCAGCAGGAAGGCGAGGGCGGCCCGCTCGTTGCGTGTCAGCTCGGCTTCGGCGCGATGAACCTCCGCCCGTACCTTGCGACCGGCTTCGTCGTCTCGTTCGACGAGCGACTGTGCCTCTTCGATCTGCCAGTTGCTGATGCAGAACGCGGACTTGCTCGTCAGAAAGGCCCCCGGCTCGGCACTCATTGAGTCACTCCCTCACCTTCCCAGAGCAGGCCCTCCGGAGGCGTGAAGCTGGCTCCGCACCCGCAGGAGCCCGAGGCGTTCGGGTTGCTGATCCGGAAGCCCGCCCGGACCAGATCGTCCTCGTAGTCGATCCGGACCCGGTCCAGATAGAGCGCGCTCCGCGGGTCGGTGACCACTCGGATCCCCGATTCTTCATGGGCCACGACGTCCGTTCCTCGGGACTGGGAGTCGATGCTGGCCTCGTAGCTCATCCCCGAACACCCACCGGAGACGACCTGGAGCCGGACGAAGCGTTTGCCGCCGGCGCCGATGGAGAGGAGCTTCTCTCTGGCTCGCGGTGTGATTTCGATGCTCGTCGTGTCCATGCGGACCCTCCGCTGCCCGGCGCGATCAGCATCGCCCGGGCTTGTGAAACTCAATTAAATAGTACCAAAATAGTACTATAAATTTATCCACACAGTCCCGTCTGTCAAGCCGGATCCACCACCCCGCCAGTGCACTACGATTGCCACCTCGCTTCGGTAAGAGGCGGCGGTCGGGGTAACGTCGCTGATGCTGCTGGGGTGAATCGGTTCATCGGGAAGGGAGGGCCCATGACGCGGGCGGATTCAGGGAATCCCGGCTCCATCGGGCGCCGCGCAGTCGCGGCTCTCGGTCTTCGTCCTCCGGTGATCCCGGTCCCGCCGCAAGGGTTCGTCCTTCACGATGTCACCGTCGTGAATCCAGGTCAGGGCCGAGAGGTGGGGCAGCGAGTCGTCGTCGAGGGGGCGACCATCGAGGACATCTCGGCACCGGAAGCCGCACCCGCCGAACACGTCGCCGACAGCCGCTACGCCGGGAGCTTTGCGCTCCCCGGGTTGATCGACATGCACGTGCACTACCCGCTGCTGCCCAGCAGTCGGGTCCCCGCCAGCTTCGATGCGGCGGAGGGTGCAGCGCTCCTCTACCTCGCCCACGGCGTCACGAGCGTCCGGGACGTGGGGAACTTCGACGGCATCTGGAGCCGCAAGCAGAAGATGGCGGAGGCGGATTCCCCGTCTCCTCGCATGTTCTGTTGCGGACCGATCCTCGACGGCGAGGAGTCCAGGATGGGACTGCTCTCCCGGAAGATACGGAGTCCAGCGCAAGCGCATGCGCTGGTCGACGACCTCGCCAACAAGGGCGCGAACTTCATCAAGGTGTACGACTGGCTGGCTCCTCGATCGCTGGCCGCGCTGCGCGAGGCAGCCGCCAGGCGGCGGCTGCCGGTCGTCGGTCACATCCCCTTCTCGGTGAGCTTCGAAGAAGCGGGAGTCCACGATGTCCAGCACTTGAACGGCCTTCAGTTCGAGGAAATGCCCCTCGGCTTCGACTTCCACGATCGGGAGGACTTCGCTCGGTACTTCCGATGCTGGGCCAGCATCGACGAGGAGCGGATCGAGGACATCGTGCGCATCTCCGTCGAGCAGGGGATCGTCCACACACCGACCATCGTGGCCCAGGATCGAATCGCCCGCTCGAAGGACCCCGGCGGTGCGTCCGACGAGACCAGTCGCCTCCTGCCCCGCTACTTCCGGGACGTCCTCTGGAGCCCCGAGGTGGGACTCTCCTATCTCCAGGGGCACTCGGACGCCGTGTTCCGGGACATGAAGGAAGCCGTCGTCCAGATCAGGCGCGTGGTCGGCCGGCTGCATCGAGCCGGCGTGCGGATCTTTGCGGGCACCGATGGCCCCGCCAATCCGATGACGACCCCGGGGGTGAGCCTTCACGAAGAGCTGCATCAGCTGGTTTCATCCGGTCTCACCCCCGAAGAGGCATGGACAGCGGGAACCCGCCACCCCGGAGAGTTCCTGCGTCTCCCCATGCTGGGAACCCTGCAGAAGAACGCGCCCGCCGACATCCTGCTGTTCCGGGAGGACCCGACCCGCGATCTCTCCGCCCTCTCCACGCTGGAGGCGGTCGCCGCCAGTGGACGGCTCTATCCGAAGGAGATGCTGGAAGAGGGGGTGGCCCGGCACAAGAGGTACTTCGAGGGCCGTCTGTTCGACGTCGTGACCATGGCCGTGGCCCGCCGGGCGATGAAGATGTTCGACTAGTTGTACGCCAGCGGCGGTTCGAACATCCGCTGGGCCGGATGCAGCGCCCGGCTGACGATCGCTTGAACCTGCTCGGCGTGGTCGTCGACCGTCTCTCGCTTCCAGTTCCGGGTATCGATGGGCTCCAGCACTTCCACCTCGAGCTCTCCCGGGACGAGTGTGAAGCTCCGGCCGGGCACCCGTTCGTGAGCACCGTGGAGGACCACCGGAACCACGGGGAGGCCGGTGGCGATCGCCAGGTGGACGAAGCCCTTGCGGAACGCGAGCAGCCGCCCGTCGCGGCTGCGGGTGCCCTCGGGCCAGATCCAGATGCTCAGGCGGTGCCTGCGGACGAACTCCGCGGTCGCGGCCAGCGCTGCGATGGCGCCGTCCCGGTCACCGCGATCGATGAGAAGGTGGCCAGACAGCCGGTAGGCCCAGCCGAAGAAGGGGATGCGAGCGATCTCCTTCTTGGCGATTCCGCACCCGCCCATCGGGCATAGCCACATGGCGATCAGGACGTCGAGGGCCGAGGTGTGGTTGGTGACATAGATCGCCGGGCGCGACTCGCCCAGCCGCTCCCGATGTTGCACATGGGTTCGCGTCCCCAGGATCCGGCTGACCGACGGGCCGAAGATCTTCCCGTAGACGTTGCCGATCCGGATCCGCAGGGGCCTCCACGGAAGCAGGAGCAGCGAGACCACGAAGTAGACGACCGCCCCGGAGGAGACGAGGACGAAGCTGGTTGAGATGCGCGCCCAGGTAGCGGCGAATCCCAGCGCCCGTTGCGTGATCGAGAAGCTTTGCGAGGCATCCACCGGCGAAACCACCTCCAGCTACCTCGCGGTCAGCGCGAGGTAGCCGCTATTCACGTCGCAGCCGAGGTTCGGAGGCCAGACGCGGGCTAGGAGCGGCGGCCGCCGCGATCCTGGGCCTCGTCGACTTTGATGGTCCGGCCGCCCAGGTCCGTGCCGTCGAGGGCGCGGATCGCGTCCTGGGCTGCGTTGGCGTCCTCCATCTCCACGAAGGCGAAGCCGCGGGAGCGGCCGGTCTGGCGGTCCGTGACCACGGAGGCCGACTCGACGGTGCCGTGGCGACCGAAGAGATCCTTGAGATCTGTGTCGGTGCTGGTAAAGGCGATGTTTCCTACGTAAAGCTTCGTGCTCAACTCGTTGTCCTGTCTTGCCCCCGGTCAGAACGAAGTCCGACGGAAGCCTCTCGATCGGCCTGCGCCTTCGGAATCTCCGCGCGCGCCCCCGATCGCATCACCCGGCCCTACTGGACGGGTGCGAAGGCGTATTCACTTGGGGACGAAAAACAGGCAGGCGAAAATGGACGCCCGTGGGTCGGCCCGATAAACGCGCTCTCGTGAGAGAGAGCGTAGCCTGGGGGTCGGTGCGCGCAAGGGGACCGGTGGGGGTCCTTCAAGACCAGAACGGGGCAGATACTTCGCCTCCGTTGGCTCGGAGCCTCTGCAAACGCGGCTGGCCGGGTCTCTACCTGTGCTAGGAGTTCCCATCCAGGGAGTTCTCCGGTCCATCGCGAGGGTCGTCCATTGAAGAAGGCGAGCTGGATCATCCTCGTCGTCCTGGGAATCGCCGCTGCGGTCTGGGCCTGCCAGCGCGCGCTGCCGGATCAGGGCTTCGCGGAGCTCGATGCCTCCGTCTACACCGATGCGGAGAGGGACGCGAAACCAGTTGGCGACGTCATCGAGCTGGCGGCAGGCGCGCCGAAGCGACCGCCGAACATCGTGGTGATTCTGGCCGACGACCTGGGCTACGGCGACGTCGGCCTGCACGGAAACACCTTGCTCCGGACCCCCAACCTGGACGATCTGGCCAGGGCCGGTGCGCATTTCACGAGCTTCTACGCGAGCGCGCCCATCTGCTCGCCCTCGCGCGCCGGCCTCTTGACGGGGCGTTACCCGATTCGAACCGGGATCACGCTGCCGCTCCCTCCCTCCGACCGCTCGATGACGGTGACCATTCCGCTGCGCGCCAACCGGTGGCTGGCCAGGGTGGGCTTGATGGAGAACGGGCTCGAGCAGCTGGTGGATGGGCTGCCCGCCTCGGAGATCACGATCGCTGAGGCCTTGAAGCGCGCCGGCTACGCAACCGGAATGGTGGGCAAGTGGCACCTCGGCGACTTCAACGTGTGGCCGCGCCACCATCCGCAGGAGCACGGCTTCGATTTCTTTGCCGGCGTTCCCTACTCGAACGACATGTTTCCGTACTCGTACTGGAAGAACGACGGCGTCGTCGAGGAGGACCTCGGCCTCCGCCAGGAGGGTCTCACCTCGGAGCTGACGCGCGAGGCGATCGACTTCATCGAGGCCAACCGCTCCCGGCCGTTCTTTCTGTACTTCGCCCACAAGAACGTCCACACGCCGCTCTTCCCGTCGCCGGAGTTCGCGGGCCGATCCGCAGCGGGCCCATACGGCGACTCCGTCGAGGAGTTCGATGCGAGCGTGGGCGAGATCGTGCGCGCGCTGGCCGACCGAGACCTGCTCGACCGGACGCTCCTGTTCGTCACCAGCGACAACGGGCCGTGGCACCTGGGCAACCCCGGGGCGCTTCGCGGGCGCAAGGGCCAACCCATGGAGGGCGGACAGCGGGTTCCGGCGATCGCCCACTGGCCGGGACACGTCCCGGCGGGCGGGATCATCGACGCTCCGGCGATGAACATCGATCTGTTTCCGACCTTCCTCGAGCTCGCCGGTGCAGGGTTGCCCCGGGACCGCGTCATCGACGGCCGGAGTCTCCAAGGGCTGCTCTTCGGCCGGGAGACCAGGAGCCCCCACCAGGCGCTCTTCTTCTTCCACGACAACGTGATCGACGGGGTCCGCAGCGAGCGCTGGAAGTACTACCGCTGGGTCAACCTCTACACGTTTCCGGTTCCCCTCGACAAGGTGAACACGCTGATGGGCCGCGGAGCGCACTCGGTGATCTTGACGGACGAGAAGACGGGGCTCAGCGTGCCCATGATCACCCACGACCCGCTGCTCTTCGACGTCGAGGCCGACACCAACGAGTCCTACAACGTGATCGAGCGGCATCCGGACCAGGCTGCCCGCCTTCACGCGGCGATCGAGGCATGGGAGCGCGAGTTCTTCGGCAACCCGCGCGGATGGAAGTAGCCTTCGAGGCCGGCGAGAACGAGAAGCGCGGGCTTCCCCATTCCATCGAGGCGGCATGGATCCCGGCTACCAGACGGTGATGGACCCGGCGACGATCGTCTGGGGCGCCTTGGCCGTGCTCGTCCACCTGGTCGCAATGTCGACCCAGGCCGGCCTGGCCCTCTTCCTGATCGGATCCGGTCTTCGCCGAGCTCTCGGCGGCGAGCAGCGAAAGGTGGGAGCCCTCCAGCTCGGACTCGGCGTCCTGCTCGCGGCGCCGCTCCTGGTGGGCGCCCCGGTTGCGGTCTCCCTGCTCGCTTGCGCGGGAGCACTCGCGATCCTTCTCGTCGCCGATCGCGGCGGCGCTGGCGGGCGTCCCGCGCGCTGGCTCCGTGCGACCGCCATCGGCTGCGCGGCCGTGACTGCACTGTTCACGCTCTGGGAGCGCGAGGACCCCCTGGCGCTGGTCTTCGGGATCTCCGGCAACCCGGCGCGGCTCGACATCGCCGACCCGGTGACTCTCGAGCAGCGGCGGAAGGTGGCGGCGAGCTGCCAGGCCGAGCTGTTCGAGGGAGTGGTGCCGCTCTACGTCGACGCCATGAACGACGCGGTGGGCGCTCGCTACGCCGCCAAGCCGACCCGCATCTACCTGATCGGCAAGGACGGCCGTGTCCTCTACAACCCGGGTCTCGGCCCCTTCGGGTTCAGCCCCGACGACCTCGACGAGGTGATCGCCGAACACCTGGCGCAAGCCTCACCCTGACCGACGTCCCGGCCAGTTTGCGCGGGTCTCTGTGCGAGGAGGACGGCATGACGGAAGCGAGTCTACAGGTACTGGAGGTATTGCGGTCGCCCGAGAACCTTCAGTGGCACGTCGTGCCACTGATCGCGCTCGTCATGTTCATCTACAACAGCGAGCTGGAGAAGAAACGCCAGGGAGAGGTCTATCTCGGCATCTACTTCCTCGCTACCAGCGGCGTCTTTCTCGAGATCGTGAATGCCCTCGTCCTCCACTTCAGCGGGCGTGCTGCGCTCTGGACGACCCCCGGAAGCTCTGCGTTCGTGATCTACGCTGGCTGGAACGTCGAGATTCTCTTCCTGGCAGCCGTCGGGGGCCTGACGGTGCTGAAGGGGCTTCCCGACAGGAATCAGAGGATCTTCGGAGCTTCGAACCGAAGAATCCTCCCGCTCTTCTGGGCCGTTGGAGCGGTCTTCATCGAGGTGCTGCTGAACAAGGGAGGCCTTCTGGTCTGGGAGTACACCCACTGGCGATGGCCGAACGTCTACTTCATGATCGTCTGGTGGGCCGTTCCCTACTACATCCTCCTCTGGCTGCACGACAACCTGAGCGTCGAGGCCAAGGGAAGACTGGCTGCCATCAGCGTCGTCTTTGCAGCGGGCTGTCACCTGCTCTTCGCCGTCGTGCTCGGGTGGGTGTAGGCGGCGGCATCCGAGAGGTTCGTCTGCTCACTCTCGCGCTGGTGCTGGTGCTCCCCGCTGGCCGTGCGATGGCCGACGCCATCATCCGTACCCAGGCCATGTTCGCCTCCACCATCGCGGAGTACTACGTCGACGAGGGGCAGATCCGGCTCGAGCTGGAGGTCGGCGTCGGCGATCTGGAAGCCTTCCGGAATCTGGTGCCGGATGATATCTACCAGAGGCTCGGTCATCCGCCGCGACCTTTCGCCGAGCGGCTGGCCGAATTCTTCACGCGGGACCTCGCGATCCGGGCGGACGAGGGAGAGCCTCTGCTCGGCCGCATCGTCGCGATGGAGCCGCGGGGGCGCATCCAGCGGGACCAGGTCACCGGCGAGCCTCTCCCGGCCACCGATGAGGATCCGGAGCTCGTCGTCCACGCCGTCATCGAGTACCCGCTGCCAGGGCGTCCGCGCACGCTGGCCCTCCAGGGCCCGGTGATGAACCCGCCGCCCAGCATCGGTTTCGTCGCCTACCACCGCAACATCGCGATCAATGACTTCCGGTACCTGACGCCCCTTCAGACGCTGACACTGAACTGGGACGATCCGTGGTACTCGGCCTTCGAGAGAAGGGCCCTTCGGCGCACCTATTTCGCGCCGATGAGCGGTTTCGTCTACGTGGAGCCCTACGAAGTGCGCAAGGAGATCATCATCCGGCCGCTCGACCTGCAGCGGTGGGTGGATCTCGGGCTGGAGGGCCGTGAGACGATCCCGGTCGAGATCCAGCCGGAGCTGACACGGAAGGCCGCCGAGTTCCTGCGAGCGCGTCACCGGGTCGTGGTCGATGGCCGGGAGATCGCGCCCGACCTGGCGCGCATCAACTTCCTGGAGAGGACGCTGCGGACCAGCCGAGTGATCGAGCCGCCCCGGGAGCTGGACGTCTACTCGGCCATCCTCGGGGCGATCTTCGTCTATCCCACCGAGAGCCTGCCAGATGAGGTCAGCATGGAATGGGACCTCTTCGACGAACGGATCCAGCTCGTGCCCGCGGCGTCGGTGGACCAGGCGGGCTCGCTGCCCGTCTATCTGGAGCCGGACTTCGCGGTGCTCGAATGGCAGAACTTCCTGAAGAATCCGCTGCTGCCGACCCTGGTCGAGATCCGCAGACCGCCGACCGCGGTCGAACGCCTGCTGGGCCCGGCGCGCTGGCTGCTGCTTCCGCTCGGCATCGGACTGGCCCTGTGGCTGCTGATCCGCGCTCGCCGCGGAGAGCTCGGTGTGGCGCTTGCAGCCTCGCTGGCGAGCGCCTCGCTTCTGGCGGGTCTCGGCGCCTTCTGGGCGGGCGGGGCGGTCGGCTTGTCGGACGAGAGGGCCAGTGAAGTGGTCGAGGGGCTGCTGCACAACATCTATCGCGCCTTCGACTACCGCGACGAAGAGCAGATCTACGACACGCTGGATCGCAGTGCGAGCGGCGATCTGCTGACGAGGATCTACCTGGAGACGCGCAAGGGGCTGGAGCTGGCCAACCAGGGCGGCGCGCGGGCCAAGGTGAAGAGCATCGAGCTGGTCGAGACCTCCTCCCGCCCGGGCGAGGGTGGGGCCTTCGTCGCTCGAGCCACCTGGAATGTCCACGGCTCCGTCGGCCACTGGGGCCACGTCCACCAGCGCAGCAACCGCTACCAGGCCGAGCTGGAGATCGCACCGGTCGATGGCGTCTGGAAGGTCACCGGGCTCGAGATCCTCGACGAACAGCGCCTGTGAGGATCAGTGGTGAGCGTCAGCCCCGGGACTCCTTGATCGCTTGATAGGTCTTGATGCCTCCCGGGAGACTGCGCGCTTCGTAGCCCCGCTGAACGAGTGCGCGCGTCGCGTAGTAGGAGCGCTGCCCCACTCCGCAGAGGAGATGGATCTCGCGGTCCGCGGGGAGCTCGTCGAGGCGGCCGCGCAGCTCCTCGATCGGGATGTTGCGGGTTCCGGGCAGGTGGCCCTCGCTGAACTCGTCGGCGCTGCGCACGTCCACGATCTCGGCGTCGCCTGCTTCGAACGCGCTCCAGTCGGCCAGCGGCAGGTCACCCCGCAGGTGGTTGGCGGCGATCATCCCGGCGAGGTTCACCGGGTCCTTGGCGGCGCCGAACTGCGGGGCGTAGCAGAGCTCCGCCTCCTCCAGGTCGAAGACGGTCCCGCCCATCTGGAGAGCCATGGCGATCACGTCGATGCGCCGCGCCACCCCTGCTTCGCCGGCGGCCTGGGCGCCCAGGATCCGCCCGTCCTCGGTGGAGAAGAGCAGCTTCAAATGCATCGGTTGGGCGCCGGGGTAGTAGCCCACGTGGTGGCCCGGATGCAGGTAGATCTTCGCGTAGTGCTCGATCCCCGCCCGCACCAGCGCCTTCTCGCTGGCGCCGGTGATCGCGACGGCCAGGTCGAACACGCCGCAGATGGCAGTGGCCTGGACGCCTCGGAAGCGCGCGGCGCTGCGTTCGAAGGCAGACGCGTCTTCACTCCCGCGTCCCAGGATCGCCGCCGCCGCGATGCGGCCCTGACGGTTTGCGGGGCCGGCCAGCGGGACGGGCCCGAGGGCACCCGTCACCACGTCGCGCACCTCCACGGCGTCGCCCACTGCCCAGATGTTCGGGTCGCTGGTGCGCATCCGGTCGTCCACGCGGATCCCGCCACGCGAACCGAGCTCGAGCCCGGCCTCCTGCGCCAGGGTGACGAGGGGCCGCACCCCGATGCCCAGGATCACGAGATCCGTCTCGATCGTATCCCCCGTGCTGGTGCGCACGCGCAGGCCTCCTTCCGGCCGCTCCTCGAGGGCCTCCACGGCTTCGCGCAGGCGCACCTCGACACCCTTCTCCCGCAATCGGACGGCCACCGGCGACGCCATCTCCGGATCCAGCGGGGGCATCAGCTGATCGGCGAGCTCGACCACGGTGACGCGGAGGCCGCGTTGCACCAGGTTCTCCGTCAGCTCGAGCCCGATGAATCCTCCGCCTACCATCAACGCATGCGCGGCGCCCTTCACCGCCTCGCGGATCTTGCGGCTGTCGGGGATCGTACGCAGGACGAAGACTCCCGGGAGGTCGATGCCGGGCAGCGCGGGGCGCACGGGCTCGGCGCCAGGCGAGAGCACCAGGGCGTCGTAGCCCTCGCGCCGCGTCTGCCCGGAGCGAAGGTCGCGCACCTCGATCTCCTTCTCCCCCCGCTCGATGCGCACCACCTCGGTCTCGGTGTGCACCTGGATGTCGAAGCGGTCCCGGAACCGCTCCGGGCTGGCCAGCAGCAGGCTTTCCTCCTCCTCGATCACGTTGCCCACGTAGTAGGGGAGACCGCAGTTCGCGAAGGAGACGTAGGGGCCGCGGTCGAAGATCACGATCTCGCATTCCTCGCAGAGCCGCCGCGCCCGCGCAGCGCAGGAGGCTCCTCCCGCCACACCACCGACGATCAAGATGCGCTTCTTTCGGTCGCTCATCGCTCCTCCTTTGGTTTGCGAGGTCTGGTGCGGCATTCGCCCTTGCCGCGGTCTGCCCTCAGCGTCTCGAGCAGTACGCGAGCGTCGGTCTCTTCGATGGAGCCCTTGCGCAGGGCCAGGCGCACCGTCCAGCTTCCCAGCGCGCGGTAGAGTTCGGAAAGCTCCGGCGCGCGCTCGTCGAGGGCCTCCATGTGAGCCGCCACCGTCCTGCGGTCGCCGCGCGCGATCGGTCCCGTGAGTGCCGCCTCCGTTCCGAGCGTCGAGACGTTCTCGACGGTGGCCTGGATCAGGGGTTCGAGGGCCTGCCAGGCGGTTCGCCGTTCGATGCGGGCGCTCACCGCCAGCTGGAGGGCCGCGTCGAGGAGAGCGCTCAGGTAGTTGCAGGCCATCACCGCCGCCGCGTGGTAGAGAGGTTTGCACTCGGTAGCGATGCGCACGCAACGAGCGCCGATGGCGGCGCCCAGTGTCTCCAGCGCCTCGAGGGCCACCTCGTCCCCCTCGCCGAAGCAGTAGCTGCCAGGGAGGCTCTCGAGCGCTGCCTCGACGCTGGGGAAGCTCTGCAGGGGATGGAAGGAAGCGACGCGGCAGTCGAGCTCCTGACGAGCGGGTTCCAGGGAAGCGCTGCTGAGTGCTCCCGAGCAGTGTGCGACCAGGCTTTCCCGCGCCAAGGCGCGCGTACTCACCAACTCGTGGCACAATGCCTCGATGGCGTCGTCGGGCACCGCGAGCAGGACGAGCTCGGCTCGTCCCGCCGCTTCGCGCGGCGAGAGGACGGGAATCGATTGGCCGATTCGGGCCGCCGCCTGCTCGGCCCGGACGGGATCCTGGTCAGCGATGGCGGCCACCCGGTATCCGGCGCGGACCGCGAGGGCGCCAAGGGCGGTCCCCACCTTGCCGGCTCCGACGATGGCGATCGAAGGCCTTTGGCTCTGCTCAGTCACGGCTGCGCGTTCGGCGCCCCCTCATGATTTCAGAGCGGAATCGTGACCTCGTCGAGCGTCTCGGGGCTGTGCGTCAGGCTCGCGCAGCCGTCATCGGTCACCAGCACCGTGTCGGAGTGTCGGAAGCCTCCCTCCCCGGGGATGTAGATTCCCGGCTCGATGCTGACCAGCATGCCCGCCTCGAGCTCCCGGTCGTATCCCTCGGCGAGATAGGGCGCCTCGTGTCCGGTGATACCGAAGCCATGCCCCGTGCGGTGAAGGATGCGATCTCCGTAGCCGCGATCCTGAATCACCTTGCGGACGGCCGTGTCGATCTCGCCCATGACGGCACCGGGCCGGGCGAGTTCGTAGGCGCGGGCTCGTGCCTCGAGCATCGCCTCGAACGGAGCCTTGGCATTCTCCGGGACCGCACCCAGGAAGAAGCTGCGCTCGATCTCGACGCCGTATCCGTCCACTTGTGCGAAGACGATGGAGACGTGGGGGCCACCCTCCTCCATCGTCGTCAAGTAGGTAGGGACCAGGTGGGGATCGTGCGAGAGCGAGGGGGGCCAGACGGCTCCTACCGCCCTGGTGACGATGAGGTTGGCGTGGGGAACGTCCGTCAGGATCCGCGCCATCATCGCCTGGGAGGCCGCGGAGTAGATCACGCCCTCGATGACACCGGGGCGGCAGGTCTCGAGAACCTTCTCGTGACCGAGGTCGATGACCTGGCAGGCGTGGACGTTGCGGCCGATCTCGTAGTCCGACTTGACGATACGCACCTCGTCGATGATGTCCGTCACCACCGTCTTTCCCGGCGTTCGTTCCAGGATCCCGGCCGGCATGGCCGGCTCCACGCCCACGCGCGCTCCGGCGTCGACCACCTCGCGGTAGACGTCCCACCAGTTCTGGCCTTCCGGCGCGGGGAACTCGTAGTAGGTGGCGTAGTCGAGGTCACAGAGCGCGCGGGCCTTGACGTGGCTCGTCTCCAGGAGGGGGGCCACCATCGTCGGCTTCCCCTGCTTCGGAATCACCAGGAGAAACGGTCGCTCGTGGACGTTGTTGGCGAAGTGGGTCAGATAGTAGACGTTGACCGGGTCGAAGCTGACGTAGACGTCGAGCTCCTGCGCCTGCATGAGGTTCTGGACCCTGGCCAGACGGCTCGCCAGCTCCTCCTTGCCAGGGGCTTCGGTGATCGGCGCGGGCAGCGCGGCAACCTCGCTCTTCATCGGCACTCCTCCGGTCCTCGAGTTCTCTCGGTATGCCGGGGGATGATACTGCAGGTATGATGTCCCCCGCCGCCGGAACCCGAGGCCGGTTCGACGCAGCGCGAGGAGGAGCAGATGACACTCGAATCCCGGCTCGCGACCCTGGGCGCTCTGTTGCAGGATCGCGCCGGGAGGCACGGCGTGGTCGGAGCCGCGCTCGCGGTGGGGCAGGGCGACGAGCTCTTCGAGGCCGCAACCGGCGTGGTGAACCGGAACACGGGCGTCGAGGTCACGGCGGACTCCGTCTTCCAGATCGGCTCCATCACCAAGCTCTTCACGACCACACTGGTCATGCAGCTGGTCGAGGGGGGCTCGGTCGAGCTCGACGCGCCGGTCAAGCGCTACCTGCCGGAGTTCCAGGTGGCCGATCCCGAGGCGACGGAGAACATCACGCTCGCGAACCTGCTCTGCCACGCGAGTGGAATCGACGGGGACTTCTTCGATGACACGGGCAGAGGGGACGACTGCATCGAGCGCTACGTGCTCGCCTGCAAAACCCTGCCGCAGCTCCACCCGCCCGGGGAGATGCTCTCGTACTGCAACGCGGGCTTCACGATCGCGGGACGGATCGTCGAGAAGCTGCGGGGGAAGCCGTGGCACGAGGTGATCGCCGAGCGGATCTTTGCTCCGCTCGGTCTGTTCGCGATGGGGACCGAGGCCGAGCAGGCGATCCTTCACCGGGCGGCGGTGGGGCACATGGCTCTCGGTGAAGACGGCGCCCAGGTGGTGGTCCCGATCTGGCGGCTGTCCCGCTCGAACGCACCCGCCGGAGGGACGCCCTTCGCCCGCGCGCGCGAGCTGGTCGGCTTCGCCCGGATGCACCTCCAGGGAGGGAAGGCCCTGGATGGCAGTGCCATTCTCTCGCCGGAGTCGGTGCGGCAGATGCAGGAGCGTAGAATCGACCTGCCGCCGCACGCCGACGCCGACGGCTGGGGGCTCGGCTGGATGCTCTTCGACTGGAGCGGGGAGCGGCTGATCGGGCACGATGGCCTCACCATCGGGCAGTCCTCCTTCCTGCGCGTGCACCCGGCAAGCGGAGTCATCGTCTCGCTCCTGACCACGGGAGGAGACGCCAAGTCGCTCTATCGGGAGATCTTCCAGGAGGCGTTCACGACTCTCTGTGGCATCTCGCTGAAACCCCCGCCCGAGGATTCGCCGACCGTCGACGTGCCACTCGCTCACTACGCCGGCCGCTACGAGCGCCTCTCGACTGGGTACGAGGTGAGTGTCGAGGACGGAACGCTGGGGCTCCTCGCGGTGGGCCGCAGACCGCCGATGAGCCTGTTGCCGCCGGCGCGGAGTCCGCTGCGCGCGATCGCAGCCGACGCCTTCGTCGTCGAGCAGCCGGGCGCCCTGGTGAACTCGCCGATCCTGTTCAGCCACTTCGATGGAGATGGGCGCCCCGGCTATCTGCACGCCGGGCTTCGGGCGGCGCCTCGCCTGAACCACGGGAGAAAGAGCTGATGAGACGGATGTTCGTGGCAATGCTGGCGACGGAAACCAACACCTTCTCCCCGGTGCCCGCCGGGCCGAACGTCTGGAGGGAGACGCTTCTCGTCCGCCGCTCGGACCCGCGTGACGAGGACCCGCCGCCGGTTCGCGTGGCCCGGGCGCTGCTCGAGAAGATCGCTGCCGAGCGCGGCTGGGAGGGGACCGAGGGACTGTTCGCCTTCGCACAGCCGGCGGGTCCCACGCCGCAGGCCTTCTACGAGGAGCTGCGCGACGAGCTGCTCGCGGACCTCGAGGCCGCCATGCCCGTCGACGCGGTCCTGCTGATGCTCCACGGCGCCATGGTGGCCGAGGGCTGTGACGACTGCGAGGGAGACATCCTGACCCGGGTGCGCGAGCTGGTGGGTCCCGAGGTTCCCGTGGGAGCGGAGCTCGACCTTCACTGCCACGTGACGGATCGGATGGTGGAGCAGGCCACGGCGCTGGTCGGCTACAAGGAGTACCCCCACATCGACGTCATGGACCGGATGCTCGACCTCTTCGCCATCCTTGCCGACACGGCCGAGGGGGAGGTGAAGCCGGTCGTCTCGACCTTCGACTGCAGAATGATCGGTCTGGTTCCCACGACCGCCGAGCCGATGCGGAGCTTCGTCGACGAGTTTGCGGAGCTGGAAAAGCAGGAGGGAATTCTGAGCGTTTGGCTCGGTCACGGCTTCCCGTACGGAGACGTGCCCGATCTCGGAGCGACGATGGTGGTGGTGACGGACGGAGACGCGGCCCGCGGCGCAGAGCTCGCCGAGGAGATGGGGCGCAGGTTCTTCTCGATGCGGGAAGCCGTTCGAGCGCCCACCAGGACGATGGCCGAGTGCCTCGACCTGGCTACCTCGACCTCGGAGGGCCCGGTCACCATCGCGGACACGGCGGACAACGCCGGGGGCGGCGCCCCGAGCGACTCCACCTTCTTCCTGGCCGAGATGATGAAGCGAGGCATCGAGAACGCGGCCATCGGACCGCTCTGGGATCCCGTGGCGGTGGAGATCTGCCAGGACGCCGGGGTGGGAGCGCGGCTCGAGCTGCGCATCGGCGGCAAGCTCGGACCCACCTCCGGGGATCCCGTCGATGTGGAGGTCACGGTGGTGGGCCTCTGCGACGAGCTCGAGAACACGATGGGAGGGGTCCCGATTTCGCTCGGAGCCGCCGCGGGGATCAAGGTGCACGTAGGGGCCGAGTCCGGCGGTGCACCCGAGTGCGGCATCGATGTCGTCCTCAACGCCCGGCGCGGTCAGGGATATTCACCATCGATCTTCTCGGGCGTGGGCATCGACCCGGGGAAGAAACACATCCTGGTGGTGAAGTCGACCCAGCACTTCCACGCCGGCTTCGCGCCGATCAGCAAGCAGGTGCTCTACGCCGGCGATCTCGGCGCGCTGCCGGGTGACATGAAGGCGATCCCCCTGCGCCGCGCCGACACCGGGCGCCTGTGGCCGCTCGTAGAAGATCCGTTCGCAAGCTGACGAAATGATGGAGGAGTTGCGATGAGTCGATGGGAAGTCTCTGCAGACGCGGCGGATCTTCACGCAGACGCGCTGGTCTGGGACATGACGCTCCCGATTCTGACGCCGGGGCGTCCCGAACGGAAGGCGGATCTCTTCACGCGCTTCGCGCGCTCCGGCTTCGACTTCGCGACGATCACGCTCGCGATCGACGCCATGGACTTCGGAGCGGCGCTGCGGCAGATCGCCGAGCACCGCCGCTTCGTGCGCGAGCGCTCCGAGACATGCGTCCTGGTGGAGTCGGTGGAGGATGTGCTGTCCTCGCGGGAGGCTGGGAAGTTCGCGGTCGGCTTCCACTTCCAGGGAACCACACCCTTCGAAGACGAGCTGGCCTGGGTGGACATCTCCTACAAGCTCGGAATCCGCCACGCGCTGATGGCGTACAACGAGAAGAACCGGGTCGGTTGCGGTTGTCACGTGGCCGAGGACACGGGACTCACCGATTTCGGCCGCGAGCTGATCCGCGAGATGAACCGCGTGGGGATGATCGTCGATTGCGCGCATACCGGCTATCGGACGACCATGGAGACGATCGAGGCCTCGGAGTCGCCGGTGATCATCTCGCACACCAACGCTCGGGAGCTCTGCGACCATCCGCGCTGCGTCTGGGACGACCAGATCCGGGCGTGCGCCGCCAAGGGTGGCGTGATGGGGATGACCGGACTGAGCGGGTTCCTCGGAGGAGAAGGGGCGACGCCGAAGCGCCTGGTCGACCACATCGACCACTTCGCCAACCTGGTGGGGCCCCAGCACGTGGGACTGGGTCTCGACTTCGTCTACGACTTCGAGACCTTCAACACCTTCGTCGCGCGCATGCCGGACAAGTATCCTCCGGAGAGCGGCTACCAGGACATGCGACAGCTCGAGCCGGAGCAGGCCCCCCGAATCACCGAGGAGCTGCTGGGCCGCGGCTACGGGGAGAAGGAGATCCGGGGGATCCTGGGGGAGAACTGGCTTCGCGTGTGTCGGGGGCTCTGGAAGTGAGGAGTGCCAGGAGATGACCGAGACGGCCTTCGGAAGCCACGCGGCCCCGGCTCCGCGCTATTCGGGGATCCAGGCATCCTCGTTCTACATCCCGATGCGCGACGGCGTCGAGCTCGCGGTCGAGGTGTTCCTGCCCGGGGACCTGGAGGCCGGCGCCAGGATCCCGGCTCTGCTCTCACAGACGCGCTACTGGCGGGCGAAGGAGATGCGGGCTCCATTCAAGTGGTTCCTGACCCCGGACGCCATCGAGCCCGACGAGCGGGACCTCAAGCTCTTCTTCACCAGCCACGGCTACGCGCTGGTCCTGCTGGACGTGCGCGGCACCGGCGCGTCGTTCGGGGCGTGGCCGCACCCGTGGCCGGACGACTCGGTCTCCGACTCCGCGGAGGTGGTCGATTGGATCGTCTCCCAGCCGTGGTCCGACGGAAACGTGGGCGGGTACGGCATCTCGTACGTGGGCACCACGGCCGAGCTCCTCGCGGTTCCCGACCATCCGGCCGTAAAGGCCGTGATCCCCATGTTCAACCATCCGGATGCCTTCACCGACATCGCGTTGCCGGGCGGGATCTTCCACGAGCGATTCATGAGCTTCTGGAGCGACTTCGACCGGAACCTCGACCGCAACCTGGTGCCGGGCGAATTCGGTTTTCTGGGCCGCCTGCTGCTCCGGGGTGTCAAACCCGTCGACGGCGACCGTGGCCGCCGCCTGCTGCGCAAGGCGATCGAGGGGCACGCCGACAACGGACACGCATTCAGCCTGGCTCGTCCTCTCGACTACCGTGACTCCCGGCCCGAGGGCATGGAGCTCACCGTCGAAGCCGTCGCCGTCCACCGTTTCAAGAAGGAGATCGAGAGCTCCCGCGCGGTCAGCTTCGGCTGGGGAAGCTGGCTGGACGCGGGAACCGCGGACGCGGTGATCCGCCGCTTCCTGACCTTCGACAACTCCGGAGGCGGCGCGATCGGCGCCTGGGAGCACTGCGGGCGCTTCAACGCCAGCCCCTACCGCTCTCCCGACGCTCCCCCGAGTCCGACCCTGCGCGAGCAGTGGTCCGAGATGCTCCGTTTCTTCGACACCCACCTCCGAGAAGACGACCAGCGGGCGGAGAGTGGCAAGACGCTCTTCTACTACACGTTGGGCGAGGAGAAGTGGAAGTCGACCTCTGTCTGGCCGCCCGAGGGCACGGTGCTCCGGCGCTGGTATCTCGCCGCGGATGGCGAGCTCTCGCCGAGCGAGCCCGCTGCAGAGGAAGGATCCGACCGATACACCGTGGACTTCGAGGCGAACACCGGGGCGTCCAACCGCTGGTGGGAGATGGGGGCCGTGGTGGGCAAGACGGTCGTATACGGCGACCGCTCCGATGCCGCCAGCCACCTGCTCACCTACACGACGGCACCCCTGGAGCAGGACCTGGAGATCACGGGGTATCCGGTCGTGACCCTCTACGTGACCTCCACGCACGACGACGCCGCGCTCTACGTCTACGTCGAGGACGTCGACGAGACAGGCCGCGTCTTCTACGTGACGGAGGGCCAGCTGCGGGCTCTCCACCGCAAGGTCTCCTCCGAGGCCTCTCCCTACCAGCTGCAGGTGCCCTATCACTCGTTCAAGTCGGAGGATGCCATGCCGCTGCTGCCGGGTGAGCTGGCGGAGATCAGCTTCGGCCTGAATCCGACCTCGGTCCTGATTCGCAGGGGCCACCGGATCCGCGTCGGGATCGCCGGGCACGACCAGGGGACCTTCGTCCGCATCCCGGCCGAGGGGACGCCCGAGCTCAGCGTCTCCCGGAACCGGATCCACGCATCGCACATCGACCTGCCGATGCTGGGCAGAGACTGAGGCCGCCCGGTGGCTGAGTACGACTTCGCCGTGGTCGGAGCCGGGATCGCCGGCGCTTCGGTCGCCTGTGAGCTCCAGGCCCACGGGCGAGTGGTGCTCCTCGAGCGCGAGCCGCTGCCGGGTCACCACACCACGGGGCGCTCTGCCGCGGTCCTGGTACAGAGCTACGGCAACGACGTCGTGCGCCGTCTGACGCAGGCGAGCCGCGGCTTCTTCGAGCGACCGCCGGATGGGTTTGCGCCCCATCCGCTGGTCTTCGACCGTCCCGTCCTCTTCATCGGGCGGGCCGATCAGCAGGAGCGCCTGGAGGAGGAGCGGAAGGCGGGAGAGGACCTCGGCGTCGAGCTTCGCCTGCTGGACGCCGTGGAGGTGCGCTCTCTATGCCCGGTCCTGCGCGAGGACTACGTCGCCGGGGGCCTCCTGGAGCCGGGAGCGAAGGGCATCGACGTCTCGGCGACGCTGGATGGCTTTCTCCGCCGGCTGCGTGAGCGCGGCGGAATCGTTCGCACCCGCGCGGAGGCCGTGCGGGTCGAGCTGACGGGAGGCGCCTGGGAGGTCGAAGCCGGCGGGGAGCTTCACCGCGCTGCCGCGGTCGTGAATGCGGCGGGCGCCTGGTGCGACGAGGTAGGACGCCTGGCGGGAGCTCGAACCATCGGGCTCCAGCCCCTGCGCCGCACTGCGATCACGTTCGACGGTCCGCCGGGACACGACTTCCGCACCTGGCCTGCCGTGATCGACGTCGACGAGACCTTCTACTTCGAGCCCGAGGGAGCGCAGCTTCTGGCGTCGCCCGCCGATGAGACGCCCTCCGAGCCCTGCGACGCCACCGCGGAGGACTACGACGTGGCGGTCGCCGTGGACCGGCTCGAACGCGCGACGACTCTCGAGATCCGGCACATCCGTCAGCGCTGGGCGGGCCTGCGAAGCTTCGTGGCCGACCGTTCGCCCGTGATCGGCATGGACCCCGATCGCAGCGGCTTCTTCTGGCTGGCCGGGCAGGGTGGCTTCGGGATCATGACCGCGCCGGCCGCCGCGCGGACCGCGGCGTCGCTGGTCGTCCACGGCTCGCTGCCGCCGGACGTCGAGGACCTCGGCGTCACCACCGCGCAACTCTCCCCGGCGCGAGCAGGCCTGACGTAGCGGTCAGGTGGCGACGATCTCGGCCAGATCGACCTCGCGAAGGAATTTCGAGAAGAAGAGCCTCGCCTCGGGACACCTCTCGCGGAGAGCGCTGCGGTAGCGGTCGAGGTTCATGTACTTCGACAGCGTGAACGGGTTCATGAAGTTGTCGAAGTGGTGGACCAGCGTGACGCCGGGGTGAAAGCGTTCGATCAGGTACTGCGACTGCGGCAGCCAGTTCCGGTTGGCCGGGCAGTAGGGGATCGCCAGGACGTCCACCCGCTCCAGTTCTGCCATCTCTTCGACCTGGGTGGTGAGATTTCCGAAATAGAGCATGGTTCGCCGTCGGTCGGGAAACCTGAAGTGGAAGGCGAAGCAGTTTCCGAAGACGTGGTGGGTCAGCCATCGGATGCCAGTGGGGATGGCGGACGGCCTCCAGTGGAGCCACGGCCGCAGGAACATGGATCTCACGAACCAGAAGTCGATCTGCTCGCTCCCGATCTGATACGGCGTGACCTCGATGTCGGCGATGTCGAAGCGCACTCCCTTGACCTCATCCAGCGCGTGACACGATCCCATGTCGAACTCGCGGCCCGATCGCGTCGCTTCCCGCTGCACGTCGCGCAGACACTCCGAGGGTGCGTAGAGCACGGGGTCGTACTTCGTGGCCAGATAGGGGACGTCCCAGGAGTGGTCCAGGTGCCCGTGTGTGAGGAGGAGGTAGTCGATCTGCTCGAGAGAATCCCGGCCGACTTCGAGGTGCGGGCGGTCTCCCGGGAGACGGCTGTAGAGAGGATCGATCAACGTTCGGAGATCCCGGTAGCGGATCTGATAGTGCGCGGCACCATGCCAGCTCAGTGTGACTCTGTGGTCGGAAGTCACCGTCCGCCCCCTCGCAGGATCCGATTCGCCGCCGCTCTCCGATGGCGCCCGCGAAGCATCCGATGCGAGACGATACCGCGCCTGTTCTCGATCTGGTGGGTCTCGGGCGGCTTGCGCCGGTGGCTGCCGGGCGGATAAGCTTGGGCACCCGAATCGAGTGCCGGGCCGGCCGCACCGGTGGCCGGAAGGGGGAACCTGCATGTCGTTCGAAGACGCTCTTCGCTACCTCTCCGGCGCCACGCGGATCATGGACGTCGGCGAGCGCATCGAGCGCCTGCTGATGACCCCGACGCGTCAGCTCAAGGTTGCAGTGGCCATCGAGATGGACGACGGCTCGGTGGGCGTCTACGAGGGCTTTCGAGTCCAGCACAACGGGGCCCGCGGCCCCTTCAAAGGGGGCCTTCGCTACCACCACGAGGCCGACCAGGACGAGGTGAACGCCCTCGCCAGCCTGATGACCTGGAAGACCGCCGTGGTCGGCATTCCCTACGGAGGTGCCAAGGGGGGAATCCGGGTCGACCCCCGCGCCCAGAGTCAAGGCGAGCTCGAGCGCATGACGCGGAAGTTCACGGATCAGATCCACGAGGTGATCGGACCCGACGAAGACATCCCCGCGCCCGACGTGAACACCGACGGCCAGATCATGGCCTGGATCATGGACCAGTACTCGAAGTACCACGGTTACTCGCCGGGCGTCGTGACCGGCAAGCCGATCGAGCTGAGCGGCTGCCGGGGCCGGTTGGCAGCCACTGGCCGCGGCACCGCGCTGTGTTCGATGTGGGCGCTCGAGGATCTCGGAATCGACGTCAAGGGGGCGCGGTTCGCCGTCCAGGGCTTCGGCAACGTCGGCAGCTGGGCGTCGCGGATCCTGGCGGAGCACGGCGCCAAGCTCGTCGCCGTGGGCGACCACGGCGGCTACCTCGAGAACCCCGAGGGCTTCGACGTGCCGGCGCTGATCCGGCACGTGGACGACAACCCCGACCGGACGGTGATGGGCTTTCCGGGGAGCGACACCAGCAGCGTCGACGCCTTCTTTGCCAGCGATATCGACCTGCTCATCCCGGCGGCGCTCGGAGGCGTGATCGACACGCAGGTCGCCGGCACCATCCGCGCCCGCCTGATCGTCGAGGGGGCCAACGGCCCGACCAGGCCCGACGCCCACCAGCAACTGATCGACCGCGGGGTGATGGTCCTTCCGGACATCCTCGCCAATGCGGGCGGCGTCGTTTGCAGCTACTTCGAGTGGGTCCAGAACAACCAGAGCTTCTACTGGACCGAAGAAGAGGTCAACTCACGCCTCGAGCCGGTGCTGCGCCGCGCCTACGACGAGGTCAAGACCATCGCTCGCACCAAGAAGATGGACCACCGCACGGCGGCCTTCATCATGGCCGTGCGCGAGGTCGGCAAGGCAACCGTGCTGCGCGGCATCTGATCGCATCGCGAGGGAGACGACCATGGACATCGCCGACTTCCCGGCGCTCCAGACCCTGACCCAGACCCAGATGGACAATCTTCGCAGCGCCTGGGAGGCGCGCAGTCTGTCCGCCGGGGAGGACCTGATCCACCGCGGCGAGGAGGGCGGGGAGATCTACTTCCTGCTCAAGGGCGAGCTCGACGTCTACATCCCCCAGGGCGGGAGAGAGATCGAGCTGGCTCTCTTGCGAGCCCCGGCGGTGGTGGGCGAGCTCGAGCTGCTGACCGGATCGCCTCGCACCGCAAGTGTCCGTGCCCACACGGACGCCGAGCTCGTTGCCATCCCACAGGAGAAGGTGGAAGCTCGCGTCGACGATGGCGACACCGCAGTCCTCAAGATGATGCTCGTCATCTCCCGAATGACCGCGAAGCGCCTGGTGGCCCTCACCGAGAAGTTCATCGAGATCGAGGCCAACAGCGGTCCAGTCCGCTCGGACGAGCTTCGCACCTTCCGGACCAAGCTCTTCAGCGAATGGTCCTTCGACCAGCCGGCTTGAGACCCTCGAGAACGGGCTGACACTTCCGGGAGATGGGGAGGCTGACCTTCCGGGTCTTCCCGGTCTACAATCTCCCCAGCATCTTGGTCCCGGCGTACCCACAGCGGGTGGAGGTCTGAGCAAAGTGCCGGCACTGCGTCTCGAAGACTATCTGCAAGAGGACCTCGTGCTGTGGGGTCTGCCCTCCCTGGACAAGCAGCCCTTCATCGAGGATCTCGTGGCGCGGGTGGTAGCCGTGCTCCCCTCGCTCGACGGCGAGGAGCTCCTGGAGCGCCTCCTGGAGAGGGAGGCGCAGCAGTCCACCGGGATCGGGGACGGGCTCGCCCTTCCCCACGCCATCGTGAGCGGTCTCGAGAGGACCGCACTGGTGGTGGGGCGCTGCCGCGAAGGCCTGGACTTCGACGCGCTGGACTCCAAGCCCGTCGATCTGCTCTTCCTGCTGCTCAGCCCGCCAGATGCCAGGAACGAACACCTCCGCTTGCTGGCGCGGGTGGCGCGCATCGTCTCTCCCGAAGAGACGCTGGCGGAGCTGCGAAGCTCATCGGGTCCGACGGAGCTCTTCCAGATGCTGCTCGAGCAAGACGCCCGGCATGTCTACTAGCGACAGACAGCTCGTGATCGCGGTGGTCAAGGGATACGGCCGCGTGGAACGCGTCATGGAGGGCTTCCTGGAGCTCGGTCTGCCCGGCGCGACGATCATCGATGCCAAGGGGATGGGGCAGATCGTGAGCACCGAGCTTCCGGTCTTCTCGGGCTTTCGCTCGCTCTTTCCGGGCGGTGGCGAGGAGAGCTACCTGATCCTCTCGGTGGTGGCGGCGGAGCAGGTCGACGAGGCGATCGGCATGCTCCGGGACGTCTGTGAGGACTTCGCCGCCAAGGGGACCGGGATCGTCTTCACGGTCCCGGTCAGCGGGTTCGTCGGCCCTGGCTAGCCCGAGCTTCTCCCACCGCCCCCAGGGCGTACTTGAAGGCGATCGGACCGATGATCTGGTTGAGTGCGATGACCGCCACGATCGTGGTGGAAAGGGCCGCTCCCCACTCGGGAAAGCTGCGCAGGATGATGCCTGCCAGGCCCAGGCTGACACCCGCCTGGGTGATGAATCCCAGCCCGCTCATCCTGCGGAAGCGGGGCGGGTCACCGCTCGTCGCGCCGCCCAGGTAGGCCCCCATCCAGATCAGCAGGGACCGGACGGCGACCAGCAGGAGGGCTACGAGCCAGGTCTGCCCCAGCGCTCCGACGTTCAGCGCCGCGCCGGTGAGCGAGAAGAAGATGACGTAGATCGGAAGCGAGCTCCGGTCGATGGTCTCCATGAACAGGCCGCCTTCCCGGGAGAGGTTTCGGACCCAGAAGCCGGCGGTGACGCAGATCAGCATCGGCTCCATCTCGAGACGGATGCTGTAGAAGTCGTCGAGAAGCAGAGCGAACTGCCGCGAGAAGAGGGTGACCATGAAGGCCAGAGCCAGGATGAAGACGAGCAGCTCGGCCCTCACGTATTTCATGTAGAGCAGGATGACCAGGGCCAGAGCGATGCCGGCCAGGATGGAGCCCAGCAGCTCCGCGGCCATCACGATCAGGAGCTGGAAGTCCATCTCTCCCCCCGGCGTGATCAGGACCTGCGAGATGGAGACGATCGCCGCGAAGATGATGATGACCAGCACGTCCATCACCACGGTGACCCCCAGAACCATCTCCGTGAACGGCCCCCGGGCCTTGCACTCGCTGATGATGGCGATGGCCGAGGACGGCGAGCGGGCCACGGCCAGGGTGCCGACGAGGAGTGCCACGACCAGGGTGTGCGCAGCCGGCTTGCCGTCGAGGAAGGGCAGCAGCGGCCGGGCGGCCAGCACGAACGCTCCCACGCCCAGGAACACGACGACCGTCAGGAACGTGACGGTCAGGATGATGCTGCTTCGCCGCGCTCGAAGCCCCTCGAGCCGCAGCTCGCCGCCGGCGGCGAACGCGATGAAGGTCAGCGCCAGGTCGTCGATCAGCTTGAGCTCCCGGACTGTTCCAGCGCTGACGAGGTCCAGCAGGTGGGGTCCGAAGAGGATCCCGGCCAGGATGTACCCGGTGATCCTGGGAAGCCCGATCCTCGAGAGGGCATCGCCGAGCAGGTACGCGGTCAGCAGCAGGAAGCCGAAGCTCATGGTGGACCGGGCATCGGTGAATACGATGGCGTCGCCGAAGCTGAAGAGCGCGAAGCCCATCAGGGCGACGACGATGCCCAGTGCCGCTATCCGTGTCATCGCTCGATCTCGCCTGCGTTGCTGAGAACCATCCTGGCGAGGTAGGGGCTCGCCAGCTCGTTCAAGATCACCGCCACGAGCACGATCGTGACGACCACGTTGGTCACCTCGCCCGCGTGGAGCGCGTAGTAGTTCATCACCATGGCGATGGCGATTCCGCCCTGGGAGACCAGTCCCAGACCCAGGAGCCTTGGGGGCCGGAAGCCGTCCGGTGCGGCAATGGCGGCGAGATATCCGCCGGACGCCTTTCCGACCAGGCGGAGGCCCAGGTAGAAGACGGCGAGCGTCAGCCCCCACGGCGATCCCGGCTGCCAGATCGCTCCGGCCAGGATGAGGAAGACGATGTAGAAGGGCTTCTCGAGCCGCTCCAGGAGATGGAAGATCCGGTTCTTGGAGCCCGGCAGGTTGGCCACCACCAGTCCCATGAGTGCGTTGACGAACAGGGGAGACAGGTTGAGGAAGAGGGCGATGCCACCGGCAAAGACCGCCATCCCCAGCACGAAGATGAGAAGCTCCTCGTCGCGGCAGCGCGCCCGGGTCAGCAGGTGCAGCAGGAATCCCGCGGCCAGGCCGATCAACAGCGATAGGGCGAACCACTGCAGGCCGGGCGCCGCGTCGAGCCCGAGTACGGGCCGGGTCTGCATCAGGCAGAGCGCCAGCTGAAGGACGAGAAGCCCGACCAGCGCGTCGACACTCGAGATGTAGCGCAGCAATTCCATCACCCGCGCTCGCCGCAGCCCGAACTCCCGGTCGATCATTGCCAGCGCGGTCTGGGCGGTGCACGCGGCGGTGGCCGCCAGCACCAGGGAAGCCAGCAGGATGGACTGACTCTCACTGCCGAAGAGGCGCTCCAGGAGCCAGTAGAAGGGCCAGAAGACGACCAGCATGGTGAAGGCCGCCTGAGTGAAGGTCATCAGGAGATAGCGAGGGGGAAAGCGGAGGATCTTGTCCAGCTCGAGCTGGATCCCGAAGATCAGCCCGATCACGCCCAGTCCCAGGCCGAACAGCGGCGTCAGGCTGCGGATCATCTGCTCGTCGAGGAGCCCGATCAGCTGATCGCCCAGCGCGAGGCCGACCAGAATGAACTCGGTGCCGGTGAGGAAGATGAGCCGGGCGCCTCTCGGAAGCCGCAGCCGGACGAAGGTCCTTCGGTAGCCGATCAGCGCGATGACCAGGAGGAGCGCAACGCCAACGGCTACCTTCAGCACCTGTCTGGCCTCGCTCGAGGGAAGGTCGGCGATCGCCGATCCTCTTCCACCCGCAATCCCATTCGAATCGCGATTATCGCATCGGATACCCAGGGGGCCAATCGACCGGGCCCACGCCCCCCGCCTTACCGGCACCGCCTCCCTGTGCGAGAATCAGCGCCGCCACGACGGCCAGCAGGAGCTGACACGGACTCGACGAAGGCGAATCTCCGGGACTCCTGGCAGCTTCTGCTGGCCGTCGTCGCGGCGTTCGGTGTGGCCTACGCGGGCGTGAATGCGCTCCCGATGCTCCTCGGGTCGCTCGTCGACGGGTTCGGCGTGGGCGAGGCGGGTGCGGGAGCTCTGGGCAGCCTCGAGCTCGGCGGGCTCGCCGCCTCGTCCTTGGTTCTGGCGCCGCGGGTGGGCCGCGTGTCGCGGCGTCGGCTGGCGATCTGGGGTGCGCTCTGGGCCTGCGCGGGGCACGGCTTCTCCGCGCTGGCAGATTCCTTTTCGATCCTCGCGCTGGCGCGCCTCGTCGCCGGGCTGGGCGAGGGAGCGGCCATCGCCGCCGCAAACTCCGCAGCGGCCTCCGCGCGCGATCCCGACCGCCTCTTTGCGAAGGCATCAGTCCTCGGAGGGCTGATCGCCGCCGCGATCCTGGTGGTGCTCCCGTACGCGATCGAGCCCTGGGGTCATCTGGGGGGATTCGGCGCAGTCGCCGGGATCTCGGCCCTCTGCGTTCCGTTTCTCCTCTGGCTTCCGGCGCTTCCCGGAAGCGCATCGGCGGCGGGCGGGCTGCCAGGCCGCAACCTCCTCGGGATCGCGACGCTCGGCGCGATCCTCCTGTTCTCGGCCGCACAGGGAGCCATCTGGGCCTTCAGCGAGCGGATCGGGATCGCCATCGGCTTCTCCCGCGAGGAGGTCGGCCTCGCCCTCGGAGTCACCACTCTGGCGGGCCTCGTCGGAGGCGTGATCGCCGCAGTGCTGGGAACGCGCGGGGGCCGGGCATTGCTCCTCACCGTGGGGCTCGGCGCCAACGTCGTGACCACCTGGATGGTCGTGATGGCGGGAAGCTCGGAGCTGTATCTGGCCGGCCTGTTCTTCTGGTCGGTCGCCTTCTACTTCGCTCTTCCCTATCTGCTGGGCACCGCTGCAGCCCTGGATTCGCTCGGCCGCTGGGCTGCCGCTGCGGCGGGCGCCTCCGCCGTGGGCATGGCCCTCGGACCGGGCGTCGCCGGCCTGCTGGTCAGCGATTCGGGCTACCCGGCCCTCGCCGGCTCCGTCATCGCCTGTGGGGTGGGGGCCGCAGTGCTGATCCTTCCGGCTGCCCGCGCCGCCGACCGGACCCAGCGCTCGGCCCGGAGCATTCACGAACAGGCGTGAATGCTCCGGGGCAGTGGGACTCGCCTCAGCCGACCTTCTCCACGTCCACCCGCACCGCCCGGTCGGCCGGGATCGGCTGCCATGAGAAGCCGCGGTACTTGAGGTGCCCGTAGTTGCCGACCATGCCCAGGTGCTTCACGTGCCCGGGCTCCAGATCGGCCTGGCTGTACCAGTTCTCGTGCATGTAGGGCTCGAAGCCGTTGTACAGGATCACCTGGCCCGGACGGCAGGACGGCGTGATCTTGGTGGCCAGCAGGCAGTCCCCGACGTCGCTGACCAGCTTCACCTGCTCGCCGTTCTCGACGCCCAGCTCCGCCGCGTCCTTGTCGTTGATGAACACGATGGGCTCGCCCCGGTAGGTATTCTGGATGATGTTGTTGGTCAGGTTCATCGAGTGGATGCTCCAGCGGTTGTGTCCGCTGGTCATCTCGAAGCGGCGGTTCCGTCCCCCGTGTCCAGGCGGCGGCTCCTTGTGGGTTGCCAGCTCTTCCCCCGCTTCCAGGAACCATTCGTGATCGATGTAGAACTGGGCGCGCCGGACCAGCGTGTCGTAGGGAACCTTGTCCTCGGTGTGCCAGCGCAGCGGGTTGTGCACCTCGTCGGGCTTGATGGTCGATCCCTGGGAGATGCCGTGGCCCACCATTCCCCAGCCGGTGAAGCGCACCTGGCCCTTCTCGCGCAGCGTCTGGAGCGTGGTCCCCTTGGGCAACACTCCGTAGATCGCGCTGTCTTTGATCTCCTCCTCATGGTATTTCTCCACGTCGCGCACGGCGCCGCCCAGCGTCGCTTCGTGCACCAGGCCGACCAGGCTGCGCACGGTCCCGTTGCTGTCGGTGAACTCCTTCATGCCGCGCGCCGCAGCCCGCTCCTCGATCTTCTCGACCAGGCGCAGGCCGATTTCCTGATCGGGCAGAGAGTTTCCGCGCGGCGGAGTGGCATGATCGCAGAGCACGTAGTTCAGGTGATGCACCGAGGGCATGCTGTGGCCGAGCTTCTCGTAGTGCTGGGCGGCCGGCAGGATGTAGTCCGAGTAGAGCCCGGTCGTCGTGATGCGGTAGTCGCAGGAGACGATCATCTTGAGCTTCGGCCAGAGGTGCTTTAGAAGCAGCTTCTGTCCGCCCCGCTGGCGGCGCAGCAGGTTGCCGCCCGCCTCGAACAGCACCCGCGGCTCGACCTTTTCGTAGAGCTTGGTGGAAGAGGGGTTCCACCATCCCTTCTCGAGTCGCCTCCTCCAGGTACTCGCCGAAGCTGCGTTTCATCGAAGGGTCGTTGTTCTCCGGGTCGTTCCAGCGCTCCTTGTACCCGTACTGGTAGTACCAGAGGAATGCGGGCGGCATCATCATGCCCATCCCGCCGAGTTCACCCGCCTCCTCCGCGACGCGGTTCTGGACCATCTCCGGTGTCATGGTCGGGTCCTGGGCCGTGACGAAGCGCCGCATCGCGATCATTTGGGCGATCAGCTTCTGGGCCGCTTCCTGGCCGGGACCCTCCTTGCGGGCCATGAAGGAGCCGCCGTCCCACCCCATGACCGCCCAGGAGCGGGTGCCGGTCCCCTTCTTGCCCCAGTTGGCGGTGAGACCCAGGAGCAGCGCCATCGCCCGCTCCATCAGGTCCCCGTGGTAGTACTTGCCCGAGTTCCAGCCGATGAAGATCTTGGTCTTCCGCGTCGCCACCTTGCGCGCCAGCTTGCGGATGTTCTCCGGGTGGATCCCGCAGATCTCTCCCGCCTTCTCCGGCGTGTAGTCCTCCAGATGACGCCGCAGACGAACGAAGACCGGCTCCACCTCCACCGTGGTCAGGTCCTTGAGCAGCACCGAGTAGCTGCCCTCCAGAGCCGGATCGACACCGGTCGTCGCCAACGTCCCGCGCGGGGCCGGCGTCAGCGTACCGGTCAGCGTGTCCCACCAGTAGAACTGGTCCTCGCGCTCCCCCTCCACCACGTCGCTCCCGCGCAGGAAGCGGCCGTTGTCCTTGCGGACCAGCAGCGGGAGATCGGTCTGCTCCTGCACGAACTGCTTCTGGTACAGATCCGCGTCGATGATGACTTTGCACATCGCCAACGCGAGCGCCGCGTCGGTGCCGATCCGGATCGGCTGGTGGTTGTCCGCGTGGATCGCCGAGGGGCTGTAGTCCGGCGCGATGGTGACCACCTCGCCGCCGTTGTATCGGGACTCGGCCACGAAGTGGTACCACTGGATGTTGGTGTACACCGGGTTCGCGTGCCAGATCAGCGTCAGGTCCGCCAGGAACCAGTCGTCCATCGAGGCGGTCGGGTTGTAGAGGCCCCAGGTGATGTGCCAGCCGGGGCTGAAGTCCTGGAACTCTGCATTGCCGTCGGTGGTCGGCGTTCCCAGCATGTAGGTGTGTTGGCGAGCCGCTCCCGCTCCGACCTCGGGGGTGAGCGGGGTGATGATCGACTCCACGCCCTGGTCCTCGATGGCGTCGAGCATGGCGTCGGCGATGTCGCCCAGCGCCTCGTCCCAGGAGACCGGCTCGAACTCGCCCTTGCCCCGCTCACCGACCCGCTTGAGCGGCTCGGTCACGCGGTCGGGCGAGTAGTGGCAGTGGCTCCAGCAGGCGCCCTTCTGGCAGCCCATCGGATTCAGGTCGGGCACTCCGGGCTCGGTCGGACTCCACAGAGCCGACTGCTCCTCGCGGACGATCTTGTCGCCCTTGGTGTAGACGCGGAAGGAACAGCCGCCCGGATAGCAGTCCACCGAGTGGCTGCCGAACGTCACCTTGTCCCAGGTCCACTTGTCGCGATACCGATCTGCCCACTTGCCAGGAGTACCTGTCACCACCGACCTCCTCTTCCCGCCCGAACGGGCAGGCCTGGTTCTCACCCCTGGGTTTATGGAGGCTCCGGGTAAGGTGGCGGTATGACCGTCGTCATGTATCGGGGCATACCACGCCGTCAGCAGACAAAACGCCCCTTGCGCTGCCGGATTCCGGCAGCGGCTGATCCTGACGATTCACCTGGGCCGGGGAGCTAGACCTTCTCCACGTCCACCCGCACCGCCCGGTCGGCCGGGATCGGCTGCCACGAGAAGCCGCGGTACTTGAGATGTCCGTAGTTGCCGACCATGCCCAGGTGCTTCACGTGCCCGGGCTCCAGGTCGGCCTGGCTGTACCAGTTCTCGTGCTGGTACGGCTCGAAGCCGTTGTAGAGGATCACCTGGCCCGGACGGCAGGACGGCGTGATCTTGGCTGCCAGCAGGCAGTCCCCGACGTCGCTGACCAGCTTCACCTGCTCGCCGTTCTCGATGCCTAGATCCGCGGCGTCCTTGTCGTTGATGAACACGATGGGCTCGCCCCGGTAGGTATTCTGGATGATGTTGTTGGTCATGTTCATCGAGTGGATGCTCCAGCGGTTGTGTCCGCTGGTCATCTCGAAGCGGCGGTTCCGTCCCCCGTGTCCAGGCGGCGGCTCCTTGTGGGTTGCCAGCTCCTCCCCCGCCTCCAGGAACCATTCGTGATCGATGTAGAACTGGGCGCGCCGGACCAGGGTGTCGTAGGGAACCTTGTCCTCGGTGTGCCAGCGCAGCGGGTTGTGCACCTCGTCGGGCCGGATCGTCGATCCCTGGGAGATGCCGTGGCCCACCATTCCCCAGCCGGTGAAGCGCACCTGGCCCTTCTCGCGCAGCGTCTGGAGCGTGGTCCCCTTGGGCAGGACTCCGTAGACCGCGCTGTCTTTGATCTGCTCCTCGAATTGCGTCTCCACTTCGCGCATCGCTCCGCCCAGCGTGGCGTCGTGCACCAGGCCGACCAGGCCGTGGACGTTCCCCTTGGCGTCGGTGAACTCCTTCATGCCGCGCGCCGCAGCCCGCTCCTCGATCTTCTCGACCAGGCGAACGCCGATTTCGCGGTCGGGCAGAGAGTTTCCGCGCGGCTTCGTCGCGTGATCGCAGAGCACGAAGTTCAGGTGATGCACCGAGGGCATGCTGTTGCCGAGCTTCTCGTAGTGCTGGGCGGCCGGCAGGATGTAGTCCGAGTAGAGCCCGGTGGTGGTCATCCGGTAGTCACAGGAGACGATCATCTTGAGCTTCGGCCAGAGGTGCTTTAGAAGCAGCTTCTGTCCGCCCCGCTGGCGGCGCAACAGGTTGCCGCCCGCTTCGAACAGCACCCGCGGCTCGACCTTCTCGTAGAGCTTGGTGCTGGCGGGGTTCCACCATTCCTTCTCCATCGCCTCCTCGAGGTACTCGCCGAAGCTGCGTTTCATCGAAGGGTCGTTGTTCTCCGGGTCGTTCCAGCGCTCCTTGTACCCGTACTGGTAGTACCAGAGGAATGCGGGCGGCATCATCATGCCCATCCCGCCGAGTTCACCCGCCTCCTCCGCGACGCGGTTCTGGACCATCTCCGGTGTCATGGTCGGGTCCTGGGCCGTGACGAAGCGCCGCATCGCGATCATTTGGGCGATCAGCTTCTGGGCCGCTTCCTGGCCGGGACCCTCCTTGCGGCTCATGAAGGAGCCGCCGTCGTAGCCCATGATCGCCCAGGAGCGGGTGCCGGTCCCCTTCTTGCCCCAGTTGGCGGTGAGACCCAGGAGCAGCGCCATCGCCCGCTCCATCAGGTCCCCGTGGTAGTACTTGCCCGAGTTCCAGCCGATGAAGATCTTGGTCTTCCGCGTCGCCACCTTGCGCGCCAGCTTGCGGATGTTCTCCGGGTGGATCCCGCAGATCTCTCCCGCCTTCTCCGGCGTGTAGTCCTCCAGGTGACGGCGCAGACGAACGAAGACCGGCTCCACCTCCACCGTGGTCAGGTCCTTGAGCAGCACCGAGTAGCTGCCCTCCAGAGCCGGATCGACGCCGGTCGTCGCCAACGTGCCGCGCGGGGCCGGCGTCAACGTACCGGTCAGCGTGTCCCACCAGTAGAACTGGTCCTCGCGCTCCCCCTCCACCACGTCGCTCCCGCGCAGGAAGCGGCCGTTGTCCTTGCGGACCAGCAGCGGGAGATCGGTCTGCTCCTGCACGAACTGCTTCTGGTACAGATCCGCGTCGATGATGACTTTGCACATCGCCAACGCGAGCGCCGCGTCGGTGCCGATCCGGATCGGCTGGTGGTTGTCCGCGTGGATCGCCGAGGGGCTGTAGTCCGGCGCGATGGTGACCACCTCGCCGCCGTTGTATCGGGACTCGGCCACGAAGTGGTACCACTGGATGTTGGTGTACACCGGGTTCGCGTGCCAGATCAGCGTCAGGTCTGCCAGGAACCAGTCGTCCATCGAGGCGGTCGGGTTGTAGAGGCCCCAGGTGATGTGCCAGCCGGGGCTGAAGTCCTGGAACTCTGCATTGCCGTCGGTGGTCGGCGTTCCCAGTGTGAAGGTGTGGTAGCGGGCGGCCCCCGCCCCGACCTCGGGCGTGAGCGGGGTGATGATCGACTCCACGCCCTGGTCCTCGATGGCGTCGAGCATGGCGTCGGCGATGTCGCCCAGCGCCTCGTCCCAGGAGACCGGCTCGAACTCGCCCTTGCCCCGCTCACCGACCCGCTTGAGCGGCTCGGTCACGCGGTCGGGCGAGTAGTGGCAGTGGCTCCAGCAGGCGCCCTTCTGGCAGCCCATCGGGTTCAGGTCGGGCACTCCGGGCTCGGTCGGGCTCCACAGGGCCGACTGCTCCTCGCGGACGATCTTGTCGCCCTTGGTGTAGACGCGGAAGGAACAGCCGCCCGGATAGCAGTCCACCGAGTGGCTGCCGAACGTCACCTTGTCCCAGGTCCACTTGTCGCGATACCGATCTGCCCACTTGCCAGGAGTACCTGTCACCACCGACCTCCTCTTCCCGCCCGAACGGGCAGGCCTGGTTCTCACCCCTGGGTTTATGGAGGCTCCGGGTAAGGTGGCGGTATGACCGTCGTCATGTATCGGGGAGAGCCCCTATCGGCACACCAGAAAAGCGCCAACTGCGCCAGATTCCCGGCTCGGGCGGCACCGGGCCCCGGAGATGCGACCACCGATGGACCGTTCCACAGTTCGTTGCAGCGTTGCACGGCTGGAAGCGCCTTCGCGATACTGGAACCGGCCTGGACCGGGCGCGCAGCGGGATCGATCTGCGCCTCACAGAGGGAGATGTCTCGTGGATCCGCTCGACGCCGAACACAGGCGCGCTCTCGATCGCGCCGACGCGAGCGTCGCAGCCGCTTCGGAGCGGGCCGCCAGCGATTCGACCCGGCCCGTCTACCACCTGGCCAGCCCGGCGTACTGGATCAACGACCCCAACGGACCGGTCCATTACGACGGCGAGTACCACATCTTCTTTCAGCACAACCCCTTTGCCAGCGATTGGGGAAACATGTGCTGGGGACACGCGGTGAGTCCGGACCTCGTCCACTGGCAGCACCTTCCCATCGCGCTGGCTCCGGGTCCCGGAAGCTACGACCAGAACGGGGCCTGGTCGGGCTGCTGTGTGGTCCACGACGGTGTTCCGACGATCCTCTACACGGGCGTCTCCCCCGAATGCCAGTGCCTCGCGACCAGCCCGGATCGCCTGCGGAGCTGGATCAAGGACCCCGCCAACCCCGTGATCCCGGCGCCTCCCCGCGGCGATCTCGAGGGCTTTCGCGATCCCTTCTGCTGGTGGGACGGCCAGTCGTGGTACATGGCGCTGGGGAGCGGGATCCGGGGCAAGGGCGGATGTGTGCTGCTCTACCGCTCGCTGGACCTCCGTGACTGGACCCATCTCGGACCCCTCTTCCAGGGAGCTTCCGACACCATGGAGTGTCCAAATTTCTTTCCCCTGGACGACAAGTGGCTGCTCTGCGTCTCACCCTTCGCTCAGGTGGTCTACGCGATCGGCGACTTCAACGGCCATCGCTTCGAGCCGGAGACGGGGTGGCTGCCGATGGACCTCGGCCGTCGCGAGGACTTCTACGCGCCGAACTCGATGCTCGATCCCCAGGGCAGGCGCATCCTCTGGGGGTGGATCCAGGTCGGTCCGCCGGGCGCCAGCTGGAAGGGCGTGCTGACCCTCCCGCGCGTTCTTCGCCGGCGCGGCGACGGCCACCTCGGAATCGAGCCCCTGCCGGAGCTGGTGCGGCTTCGAAGGCGCCACCAGAGCTGGAAGGGAGTGCTGCTCGCGCCGGATGCGCCTCTGCGGATCGCCGATCTGCCCTCGGACACGCTGGAGATCCGCGTGGAGCTCGAGGTTGGAGGCGCGCGCGAGGTGGCTCTCGTGCTCGGGCCTTTCCCGAGCGTCCGCGGGCAGACGGAGATCGCCTACGATCACGAGTCGGGGCGCTTGCGCTGCGCGGGACGGTCCGGCCGGTTCCGGCTCCTCCCCGGGGAAGACTGCTTGACGCTTCGGATCTTCCTCGATCGTTCGGTCGTCGAGGTCTACGCCAACGGTCGCGCCGCGCTCACGGCCGGCGAGGAGTATCCCGAAGCCGAGGAGGAGGCAGGTCCCCGGCAGGCCGCGCGTTCGCTGGCGCTGCTCGCTCGGGGCGGAGAGGCGCGCGCGCCGGCGGTGGACATCTGGGAGGTGGCGTCGATCTGGGGTGCGCCGACGGACTGAGCGCCGCCGACTCATCCGCGGAGTGTCGACCTCAGCTGGGATCGCCTTCGAGCTCGACCAGCGCGTCGACGACCACGGGATCGGAGCCGGACAGGATCAGCGGGTTCACGTCGATCGACAGAATGTCGGGGCGGGCTTCACCGATGCGTCCCAACGCCTCCAGGATCTTCGCCAGCTGGCCGATGTCGGCCTCCGGCTCGCCGCGGAACGGCTCCAGGATCTTGCGGTGCTTCAGCGCCTGGATCAGGTCTTCCGCGTCGTGGTCCTGCAGCGGGGCCACCGCGAACGCCACGTCGCCGACCAGCTCGGCGAAGATGCCGCCCAGGCCGAACATGACGCACGGCCCGAACTGCGGATCGCGCAGCAGTCCCGCGATCAGCTCGCGTCTTCCGGAGACCATCGCCTGGACCAGCACGCCTGCATCGGCTTCGTCGGCCTGGCGCTGAGCGAGCAGATCCTCGGCGTGCTGCCGCACCTCCTCGGCGTCTCCCAGATCGAGCCGCACCAGGTTTCGCTCCGTCTTGTGGGCGATGCCGCGGCCGCAGAGCTTCAGGGCGACCGGGTATCCCTGCTCTGCGGCGGCCTTCACCGCCTCGTCCGCGGAGGATACGAGGCGCTCCTGGGGAATGGGAATGCCAGCGTCCGCCAGCAGCTGCTTCGATTCGTACTCCGAGAGCGTGTGTGTCATGGCGGGAGCAAGATAACGAGGTCCGGCCCAAAGGCCAAGGCGCCCGGATGGCTGTCGTGGCCCTACGGTGTCGGGTGCGACCGACGGTACTCGGCGTGGTCGCAGAGCGCGCGCATCGCGCGGGCGGCGCTCTCCGGAGACTCGTAGAAGGGGATCTTTCCGCGGCTCAGGATCTCGCCCGTTGCGGTCTGCCTCACCTCCCGCCTCGCGAAGGCCAGGACCGGCTTCCCGTACTTGGCGGGGATCTCCGAGATCCTCACACAGCACTCCACCAGCCCCTTCATCGACTCCAGGGACGAGCTCCGCCGGAAGCCGCCGTAGGGCGGCATGATGATCAGGCCGTCGATGTAGTCCTGCTTGGCGAGGATCTCGATGGCGGCCCCGTAGTCGAGGTGCGACTTGCGGGCGATCAGGTCGAGCGGGTTCAGGGGCCTGGGCGAGAACTCGCGCACGTGCGTCCACACCTCGCTCTGTGCCTTCTCGTCGAGGACCGGGACCTCGAGGCCCACCTTGGCGCAGGCTTCCGCGGTCACCACGCAGAAGCCGCCGCCGCCGGAGGCGATGCCGACCCGGTTTCCCGGTGGCAGCGGCTGGTGGGCGAGGGTGTCGGCGAAGTCGAACATCTCCAGCATGTCGTCGCAGACCTGCACGCCCGCCTGCCGGCACGCCGCATCGAAGAGCTGGGTGCTGCCGGTCAGCGACGCCGTGTGGGTCGCCGCGGCGCGCGATCCGGCTTCGGTGCGGCCCACCTTGTAGGCCAGCACCGGCTTGCGCGCCGTCACCTTGCGCGCCACCTCGAGGAAGCGCTTGCCGTCCTTCAGTCCTTCGAGGTAGAGCGCCACCGCCTTGGTGTCCTCGTCGTCGGCCAGGTACTCCAGGTAGTCGCACACGTCCAGGTTCGCCTGGTTGCCCGAGGTCACGATCTTGGAGAACCCGTATCCCTTGCCCTCGGACACCTCGAACATGTAGTCGCCCATGGTTCCGCTCTGCGACACGAAGGCGATCGGGCCGGACTTGACCAGGTTCCAGAAGGTCAGGTTCAGCCGGGACGCGGAGGTCCAGAGACCGTTGCAGTTGGGTCCGGTGAACCGGATGCCGCTCTCCCGGGAGAGCTCGACCAGCTCTTCCTGAAGCTTGGCTCCCTCCGGTCCCACCTCGGCGAAGCCGGCGGTGATGATGACCGCGCCGCCCACCTTCTTCTCCGCGCACTCCCTGAAGACGTCCACCGCCTGGCTCGCGTTCACCACGATGACCGCGAGATCGATCGGCCCCGGCACCTCCAACACACTCTTGTATGCCTTGAGTCCGTGAACGAGCTCGTCCTTCGGATTGATCGGGTACACCTCTCCGCGGAACTGGCTCCAGTTGAGCACGTTGAACATCGTCTCGTAGCCCCAGCGATCCGGGTTGTTGGAGGCACCGACGACGGCGACGGAGCGCGGGCGAAAGATCGGGTCCAGCTGGTCTTTGATCGAGGGCGGCATCGCGAGGAACTCCGAAGACTACGGGCGCAGCTCGAGGAGGGAACTCGGAACGGGCGGTAACCTAAGTTCCAGCGCGATCTACGTCAAGGAGCCCAGTCTGGCCGCAAGGAACGATCAGCGATCCTCGCGGGATTCGTGCCTGGCCAGGAACTCGTTGTAGCGGATCACTGCGCCGAGGACGCGTACCGCGTGGTGGAGCGTGTCGAAGACGGGGATGCCGCGCTCCAGGTACCACTCGCGATACTTCCGGCGAGCCGTTTCGACACCCATGGCATCGCTCGAAGTCGTGGGCGCCGGCATCGTCACCACGAAGGGCTTGCCGCTGGCCTCGTGAATCGAGGGGATCACCTGGGCCTGTTCCTCGACGAAATCCGGCTCGTAGCTGACCAGCTCGTGTTGGACGATGACCGCGTCGATCCGGTCGCTGGCCGCGACCGCTTCGAGGATGGGCTTCGCGGTCGGGAGCAGGAAGACGGGAGGACCGGTGTCGAGAGGATTGCCCACGGTGTTTCCGCTCGCGGGCAGCAGCTTGCGGATGGTCTCCACGGTCTGGCTCGAGAACTCCGGCATCGAGAGGCCGACGGGATCCAGTTCGTCACAGGCCGCCACGGTGATCGCGCCGCCCCCGCTCACGACGCAGACCCGCCTGCCCCGGAAACGAGGCAGGTGCAGGAAGCCGATCATCAGGTCGATCATCTCGTCGATCCCCACGACGGGGACGACTCCCGTCTGGCGCAGGAACCCCTCCCAGATCTGTCTGCTGCCCCCGAGCGATGCGGTGTGGCTCGCCACCGCGCGACGGCCGAGAGCGGAGAGCCCACCCTTCCAGATCAGGACCGGCTTGCGGAGCGAGGCGCTTCTCGCGGCCTCGAAGAAGCGCCTCCCATCGCGGACGCCCTCGATGTACGCGCCCACCAGCCGGGTCTGGTCGTCGGATGCGAAGTAGGAGAGGTAGTCGGCCTCGCCCAGGTCGCAGGCGTTTCCGTAGCTCACCGCCTGGCTGAAACGGATTCCGAGGCCCATCGCCTTGCGGATCAGGAACGACGTGAAGCCACCGCTCTGGGCGAGGAGTCCCACCGGGCCCGCTTCGTGGGGGAAGTCCGGCCCCGGAAGCACCGTGAGTGCACTCTTCGGGCTGTAGATGCCGAAGCAGTTCGGACCCACGATCTTGATTCCGCTCCGGCGCGCGATCTCCGCGATCTCCTCTTCCCAGCGTGTTCCCTCCTCGGAGCCGGTCTCCCGGAAACCTGCGGTCAGGATCTGCGCGGCGCGCACGCCCTTCTCCGCGCACGCGGCGATCGCCTGCGCCACGTGGGGTGCGGCGACGACCACGATCGCCATGTCCACGTGATCGGGAATGTCCTGAATCCTCGCGTAGGCCTTGTCGCCGTCGACTTCGCTGGCGCCCGGGTTGACGGCGTAGAGTCCGCCCTGGAAGCGCCGCGCCTTCAGCGTCAAATACGTGCGTCCGCCGAACTTGGTGATGTCGTTGGAGGCGCCGATCACGGCGACCGAGCGGGGATGGAAGAGGGGCTCGAAGTCGTTCGGGTGCGTCAAGGTGGGCTCTCGGCTGCGGTTCCAGGACCGGGCGGTGCCTTCGTCCCTCGGAGCTGGGACTCGGCGCATGGGCGGCGCCACGATACCGATTTGTCCCCATTCTGCCCGGCCGTCCTCCTCCCTTGCGCGGAGAAGGGAAGGTGCCGCTAGGCTTCGCTCGAGGGGACCTGCAGAGATCCTTGACAGTGGCTGGTGGCGCGATCGAGACTCCGGGCGGGGGCGCCGATTCATCGATCGGTCCAGGCGATGGCGCCCCGGGGGACGAGCCGGGGAGAGGGAGGAGCGATGACCGAGAAGGATCCCGAAGCGATTGCCGGAAGAGCCGCGGAGCTCGCTGCGGAATACGAGAGAACCTGCACCGGCTGTGCGCAGTCCGCGGTGGCGGGTCTGCTCGATGCTTTCGAGATCGAGAGCGAGGACGTCTTCAAGGCCGCCAGCGGCCTGGCCGACGGAATCGGACTCACCCGCGATGGCTCCTGCGGATCACTCACGGGCTGCGCCATGGTGATCGGGCTCGTCTTCGGCAGGGAACGCCAGGACCACACTGACATCATGAAGCCGATGCAGTCGTACCTCCTGTGCAAGGAGCTCCACGACGATCTGATCCGGGAGCACGGAAGCTGCCGCTGCGACGACATCCAGCGGAAGACCATGGGCCGTACCTACGACCTCCTCGATCCCAAGGATCTCAAGGAGGCGATGAAGGACGGGATGCTCGAGAACTGCGCCCGCGTGGTCGGGCGTACGGTGCAGAAGGCCGCCGAGCTGATCCTGAGGGAGCGACCCATCGAAGCCATCCGCTCGCAAGCCAGCGAATGAGCGGCTTCCTGCTGCGCCGGCCCTCTGCTGCGTGCAGTTCGACCTGTAGTGACCTCGTGCGTCGACTCGGCGCTGCTCATCTGCTGCTGATCTCGGTGGTCCTCTTGGGAGTCTCCTCGTCCCCGGCGGAAGAGCTCTTCGAGATCGGGCACATCGCCAGTCAGGGACGGAGTGTCGCCGTCGAGTTTGCCGAGCTCAACGGTGACGGGCGCACCGATTTGATGGTGGTCGCGCTGCTCGGCATTCCGCCGGAGGAGAAACGCATCGCGCGCGTCTATCTCCAGCAGCCGGACGGATCGCTTCCTGACGATCCCGATCACAGCGTCGCGCTTCCGCAGCAGAGCGCCGTCTACGACGTCGCGGACCTCCGAGAGAGCCCGGGCCAGGAATTGGCACTACTGCGACCCGATGGCGTGACGCTCCTTTCCCTGGCGGATGCATCGGGCCGCAGCTGGCATCTCCCGGCTCCGGGCCCCACCGCCTTTGGCATGGCCGACGATGAACGGGGCCTGGCGGCCTACCACCTCGTCGATCGCGCTTTCGGCCCCGAGCCCTGGCTTCTGGTCCCGCAGATCGGCCAGCTTCTGGCGCTCTCACCCCGAGGAGAGGTGCGGGCGCGTCTCGAGACACCGCGCCGCGCCAACTACTTCGTCGCCCCGCACCCGCGGTTCGCCGCCATCGAGAGCGACCTTCAGGTCTTCGTCGATGCCCCCAAGCTCTCCGTGGGAGACGTCGATGGGGATGGCCGCGCGGACGCCGTCATTGCCACCCGCCACGAAATCTGGGTCTACCTGCGAAGAGAGGATGGGAGTCTTCCCACCGCTCCCGATCGGAAGCTCGCCCTGCACCTGCTCACCCCGCGCGACCACATCCGCGGTTCCGGAGGTGTCGCGAGCATGATCAAGGACATCGACGGCGACCAGAAGCTCGACCTGCTGGTCTCACACGTAGGAGGGGGTTTCACCGATGCGTCGAGCACGACCTATGTTCACATGAATCGCGGCGGCGAGTGGAAGCTCGACCAACCCGACCGCGTGTTCCGCGCCGAGAACAGCATCGGCGTCGATGCCCTGCTCGATCTGAACGGGGACGGCCGCAGCGAGCTGCTCCGAATGCATCTCCACTTCAGTCTGCTCGAGGTGGTGGAGTTCCTCCTGACCCGCGATATCGACATCCAGGTCTCCATCCACCGCTACGACCGCAATCGGGGGTTCGAGGAGGAGCCATGGGTGGAGAAGCAGATCGAGCTCCCCGTCAGCTTCGATACCTTTCGTTCCGCCGGCTTCCTTCCCGCAGCCGGCGTCGACCTCAACGCGGATGGCCTCCCTGACTTCGTTTTCTCGGGAGGCGGAAAAGCAATCGAGATCTTCCTCGGCGGAGGCGAGAAGCCGCTTGACGGGAAGGCCTTCCGCCAGGAAGTCCGCACCGCCGGCGTGATCCGCTTCGGCGATCTCGACGGCGATGGCCTGCTTGATTTCGTCCTCTTCGATCCGCACAACTTCCACGCACCGGTGCGGGTGGGGCGAAACCTGGGTAGGCTGCCCGGGGTGCCTCCCGCACTTCGCAGGCCAGTGGAGGACGCGGACCCCTAGGCTGGAGGAATCGAGATGGCCGAGCGTGTCTGTCCCTGGTGGGCTGGCTATCTGCTGGCCAGTCCCGTGAGGCGCTGGTTCGAGAAGCCCGAAGAGGTGCTCGGACCTCACCTCGGAAGCGGCGCGACCGCGATGGATGTCGGTTGCGCGATGGGATTCTTCAGCTTGCCGCTAGCCGAGATCGTCGGTCCCGGTGGACGCGTGATCTGCGTCGACATGCAGGAGCGGATGATCAGTTCGCTCCGCAAGCGGGCGGACCGGGCCGGGGTCTCCGATCGAATCGAGACGCGCACCTGCTCGGCGAAAAGCCTCGGCATCGCGGACCTGGAGGGCACGGTCGACTTCGCGCTGGCCTATGCCGTGGTCCACGAGGTTCCGGACGCGGCGCGATTCCTGGCAGAGATCGCGCAAGCGCTGGCTCCCGGCGGCCGGCTCCTGATCGCCGAACCGCGCGGCCACGTTTCCGAGGAAGCGCTCGAGATCACCAGGGCTGCCGCGGAGAGCGCGGGTCTTTCGCTCGTGGACCGCCCCGCCATCAAGAGGAGCCGCACTGCGCTGCTGGAGAAGGCCCGCGGGTAGCCGGCCACACCATCGACGCCGAACGAACCCACCGCGCCTTGAAGCGCCACCCCGCTTCAGCGATCCGCGGCCCCCTGCGGAGCGGCCTTCTTCGCTGCCGCCTTCTTCCGCGTGGCCTGCTTGCGCGCGCCGCTTCGCGCCGGGGGCTCCACGGCCTTCTCCAGGCGCCGGAGCATCTTGGCGGCATCCCGCCGGATCTGGTCTTCGATCCGGTTCCAGCGGTCTTCTCGTTCCTTGCGCGCCCGGTCGATCTGGTGCTGGAACTCTGTCAGGTTCCGGCGGAGATCGCGCGTCACACTCTGGAGGTTCGTCGGCAGCCGCTTTTCGAGCTGCCGGAGCGAGTCGTCGAACGTCTCCCGGGCCCGATCACGAGGGCTCTTCTGGCTCGCTGCCTTCTTGCGGCTGGCCTTGGCGCCTGCGGCTTTCGTCTTTCGTGCAACCATCACTCGTCGCTCCCAAAGGCTGGTTCCCCCCCCCGCCATTTTCGGCCATGAGACGTCTCCCGGGCAAGCAGATACTGGCCCGCGGGCAAGATCTCCGGGGCAGCGGTCACGAACTCCAGTCGCTGACGGTCAGCGCCGGCGCTTCAGCAGCCATCGGAGAGAGGGCAGAAGCAGGGCCAGCTCCGCACCGAGGCCACAGGGAGGCGACTCGCCGCCCTGCGAGTGTCCCGCCGCAACGGGAATCCGGCTGCATGGCCTGGTAGCCGAGAGCCGAGACGCCCCCGTCGTAGTCGAGTGTCCCGTCGCCGTCGTTGTCGATGCCGTCCTGGCACCGAGGGCTCTCGGTGGCCCAGGTGGGGCTCCCGCACCCCGGATCCCCAGCGCCGGCCGGCGGGGTGGTCTCGTCGCCCGGGTCGTCGAAGGTCACGGGATCGAAGTCGATTCTTCCGTCGCCGTCGTTGTCGATGCCGTCGTCACAGGGCGGCGTGTCGGAGGTCTCGAACGGGTCATCCGGATCGTCGCAGCCCGGGTCGTCGGGATGGTCGACGAGCCCGTCGCCGTCCTGGTCGAGGTCGTCGTCGCAGGCTGAGACGGCGATGACGTCTTCGATCTGCGTGCGGTAGTAGGAGAGGTCCGCAGCAAAGGTGTAGTTACCGAAGAGCGCGGAGGCGGGGGGCTGGCAGAGGACAGAGCCGGACTTCGCGGTGATGATGCCCACGAGCCTCCACTCCGCGCCTATCCCGGTCTTGGTGAAGACGGCGCCACCGGAATCGCCATCCGAGGCCTGGGCCTCGTGCGGCGTCTGACTGGAGGCGCTGAAGTCGGTGGTGAAGACACGTGTCAGCGTACCGGAGACCGACAGGTCGAACCCGCTCTGCCTGACCTCATTGGTGCCCCAGCGCATGGTCGTTCCCGCTCCCCACCGCCACCCGGAGCTTCCGCAGGCGTCGAAGAAAGCCCCGCGGTTGTTGCCGTGCCCGATCATCACGACGTCGGCGCCGGATGCGGGCCGGTAGCTCAGAATCGGGAGATCGGGGAGGCCTGGGTCGCGGACGATCTGGAAGAGCACCAAATCGGCGTCCAATCCCTGCGTCTCGAGCTGCACATCCGAACCCGGCACCGACTCGTAGACGCCGGCAGCGGTGACCATGTCGCGCGCGCCCACATGCCCCGCCGTCAGGACCCAGCCGTTTCCGAGGTAGACCCCAGTGAGCCCCCCGAGCTCGACGACGTTTTCCCATCCCGGGTCGTCCGGCGGCGGCGACGCGTTCTGCGTGCCGTCCCCCGATGCGATGATCACCCCCGCGGCCGGCGCGCCCCATGCCAGCGCGAAGACCAGCGCCATGCCAAGGAGAATCCGCATCCTCCCTCCTCGCGACTGGATCCCCCCGGACAACCTCTCTCGTCTCGTAGAAACCCGCGCGGGTTGCTGGAGAGCGCTGTCGCACCAGCGGAGCCCGTCCCGCGCTGGCAGCGGATCGTTTTCTGGCTCACCGGAGGGCTCGTTCCTTCCACGTGTCAGCCGGTTGCCCGTGGCCCTGTATCGTACTGGGGTATTTTGCACCCAACAAGTCTTTTTCGTGCTGGCTTTGCAGGAATCCGATCCGCGAGTCGCCGCAGGCCCGTCCGTGGTCCAGTAGCATCGCCCGCGCCCGCCCGCGGTCCGTCGCGTCGCTGGGCTGCCACTCCGGCAGCTCCAGAGCGCGCTCGAGCCAGGCGATTCCCTCCGCACGCTTGTCAGGATCGCTCTCCTCGGCCGCGAGACAGAGCAGAGAAGCTCCCAGCTCCAGATGGAAATCGATGCGGTCGGGGGCGAGTGAGACCGCCCGGCGCCCGAGCGCGACTGCCCGCTCGCGATCGCCGCGCACGCCGGCGACCCACTGGAACCAACGCGCCCGCGGCAACCGGCGGTAGAAGGCGGCGGCGCCGAAGTAGAGGTTCGCCAGCTCGGATTCTCCCGGTCCGTCTCGCCAGCTGGGCGGGTTCTCGAGGCAGGACTCGAGGGTCGTGGCGACGTCCCGGATGCTGGCTGGTGAGCGCAGGGCCACAGTCGGCGCCAGCAGCCGCGCCTTGGCGGCGAACTCGTAGAGGCAGCACTCGCCGCAGCCCGGGTCCAGCCGACTCCCGCCTTCCGCCCAGTCGAGCGCTTCCAGATACAGCGCCCTGCGCCGGTGGGCCTGGCCGGGCAGAAGCTGCTCCGCGGCGCGAAGGGAGTCTCTTGCGATCCGCCAGTGGAGGTGCGTGTTCTCCGGAAGCTCGGCGGCCAGGGCCTTCCTGAGCGCTGCCGCGCCCGCGTAGTCCCGAGTTCGCTCGAGTCTGGTGCTCTCGGCCCAGTGCTCGCGGTACGGAGGTTCGAGGAGCCCGGCCAGGGGCCCGGCCCGTGCGCTGGGGGCGTTCACCGGAGGCAGAGAAGCCTCCAGACGGGCCACTCGTTCCCGGGGGGAAGGTTCGGCCGCCGCCCCGCCCGCAGCGACGCCGAGAGCGGCGCAGAGAAGGACGGCGATCGGAGCAGCGCGACCGGACATCGAGCGACCCTCGCGTCAGGTCTCGCCCCTCCGCGAGCGCTCGATTCTATCATCTCCGAGGATCGAAATGGGGTAAAATACACCCATAACTATCAGGCAGGCGCGGCGGTTTCCCTTGGGGGAAGGCTTCCCGCAGCGTTCGGAGAGAGCTGCGAGCGTCAGGAGCGGTTCTTGATCTCCGCGTAACGCGCGAGTGCGCTCATGGCGAGGGCGCAGTCCTGGGGGGTGTCGTACATCGGAATCCGCGCGTTCCTCATGAACTCCGCGCTGGTCTCCGAAGGCATCAGCTTCTGTGTGACGATCGGCTTGCCGTACTTCTCAGGGATCGCGCCGAACTCGCCCAGGGCCGTGATCACCGCCTTCTTCCGATCGGCGAAGGACGCCTTCTCGTAGCTCGCCTCCCGCGGCACGTTGGTGATGATCCCATCGATGTAGTCCAGAGACGCGAGCTCCTCGATCACGCGCACCTCGTCTGCGGTGCCCATGGCGCCGGCCGCGAAGTCCACCGGGTTCCTCGGCGTGGGGGCGTGAGGCGGCAGGATCTCCTTCAGCGCGAGCTTGTCCTCGTTCTCGAGCTCCGGGGTTGTGAGGCCGAGCGTCGCCAGGTTGTCGACGGTGGTGACTCCCTGTCCGCCGTTGCCGACCACGGCGATCCGCCGTCCGCGCGGGATCGGCTGGCTGAGCAGCGCCTCGGCCATCAGGAACAGATGCTCGAGCTGTGTGACCCGGATCAGTCCCGCTTGCCGGCAGACGGCGTCGAAGATCTTTTCCTCGCCGGCGATCGAGGCCGTGTGCGAGAGCGTCGCCCTGGCGCCCGGCTCCGAGGTTCCTCCCTTCAGCACCAGGATGGGCTTGCTTCGGGAGACCTCCCGGGCGACGGCGAGGAACCTGCGGCCGTCCTTGATGCCCTCCAGGTAGAGTGCGATCACCCGGGTGTCGTCGTCCTGGACCAGGTACTCGAGGTAGTCCGCCGCTGTGAGGTCCGCCTGGTTGCCCATGGCGACATACTTGCTGAGGCCGAACCCCTTGCTCGCAGTCGCGTGAATGGTCGCCGCGCCGAACATCCCGCTCTGGCTGATCATGGCGAGACCGCCCGGTGCGGGGGTGGGCAGAGGAGAGACGTTGAGCCCGACGGCAGACGTCCACATCCCGTTCCCATTGGGTCCGACGAAGCGCAGTCCCCCCTCGCGAGCGATCTCGATCGTCGTCTGTTCGAGCTCTCTCCCGCGTTCGCCCGTCTCGGCGAAGTCGGCGGAGATCACGACGGCTCCCTTGATGCCCTTCTCCACGCAGCGCTTCATCGTCGCTGGAACCTGAGCGGCGGGTATGGTGAAGACGGCGAGGTCGACGGGGTCCGGGATCTCGAGCACATCTCGGTAGGCCCGCAGACCCGAGATCTCCGTCTCCTTCGGATTGACCGGGTAGATCCTGCCGCGGAAGGGGCAGGCGAGGGTGCGGCCGAGCACCATGCCGCCCCACTTGGCGGGGTTGCTGCTCGCACCGATCACGGCCAGCGACTTCGGCTTGAAGATGGAATCCAGCTCTGCGACGACGTTTCCTGACATCGGCTCCTCCGCGGCTGATTCTAACGAGATCCGACGAGGAATCCGGTGGACGCTCCTCCCTTCCAGCCTCTCGTCGGCTTGCGACGCTGTTCGATCCGCGGGACGATGTTCGGGCAGCCACGTCTGCGGTCGAACCGAAGGGGTTCGCTTGGGCTACGCATTCGGAGACACGGAGATCGCGGCGACGCGGCTCGGGATGGTGGCTCGGGTCTTCGAGCCGGCCAGCCGCGCTTTCCTGGCAGATGCGGATCCGGCCGCGAGGGATCTCGCCCTTGATCTCGGCTGCGGGCCGGGTCACACGACCGCGCTCCTCGCCGAGGTCGTGCGCTGCCGGCGCGCAGTCGGCCTCGACGTCTCCGCCGACTTCATCGACCTCGCCGGTTGCCTCGCGTCGGACCGCGTCTCCTTCTGCGTTCACGACGTGACGGAGGTTCCCTTCCCGGCGGGTCCGGCCGAGCTCCTCTACTGCCGCCTTCTGCTGACGCACCTCCGCGATCCGATGCAGGTCGTCGCGCGCTGGGCGACGCAGCTGGCCCCCGGAGGCCTTCTGATGCTGGAGGAGGTGGACTCGATCGCGACGAACTCCCCCCCGCTCGAGCGATACCTCGAGATCCTGGATCGGATGCTGCGGAGTCAGTCGAACCAGCTCTACATCGGCCCGGACCTGGAGAGGGCCGCCAGCCCTCCGTCCCTCGCAAAGCGGAGCAGCCGGGCCTTCGCGTTTCCCGTCTTCCCTTCTGACGCGGCGGCCATGTTCGCGATGAATCTCCGGACCTGGCGCGATCATGACTTCGTTCGGGAGAACGTCGAGGCTCGAGAGATCGAGCAGCTCGGGCGCGATCTCGAGGCCTTGCGTGTGCACGCTCCCACCGATGCCGGAATCGTCTGGAAGCTGCGACAGATGGTCTACGAACGGACTTGAGCGGGAATCAGCGGGTCCTTCCGAACTCCAGGCTCGCGGCTGCGAAGGCCTGCATGTTCTCCGGCTTGGCGTCGATGGGTGCGTCGCAGCCGGGGCAGAGGATCAGTCCGGTCGGCCCCACGTCGCGGACCAGGTCTCGCACGTAGGCGCGGACGGCGTCGGGCGTGCCGGTGGAGAGCAGGGGCGCGGGAATGTCGCCCATGATCGCCATCCAGTCTCCCAGGATCTCCTTGGCCCGGCGGATGTCCGTCCATCCATCCAGGTTGAGGATGCAGGACCTGGCCGGAAGCTCGCGCAGGCGCGGAAGGTCGCGGTTCCAGTTGTGATCGAAGTGCAGCACCGATACGATGCCGTGCTCGGCGAGCTCGGTGACCATCTCCAGGTAGTAGGGAAAGACGAACTCGTTCCACATCTTCGGAGAGAGCATGGCGCTGGCAGCCCGCCAGCCGCCCACCCAGACCGCCGGAATCCCGGATCGCTGAGCTCCCTCCACACCGATCCGGATCAGGTCGGGCTGCATCACGTCGAGGGCCGCCTTCACCTTGTCGGGGATGCGGTGCAGGTCGAGAAAGAACTCCTCCATGGAGCGCCCACCGCACAGGCACTCGAAGGGGATGGTCGTGCCGCCGGCGGAGACGGGGACGTAGCCTCGCGCCCGGCACTCCTGCACGACGCCGGACAGGTTCTCCCCCATCCAGATGGCGTTGGCCTCGAGGTCGGCCGGGTCGATGACCCGGGGCAGGTAGCTTGCCAGGAAGGGCAGCCAGCCGCGATCGATGATGGCGTCGTAGTCGTCGACAGTCATCACCTCGGCCTCGTCCACCTGCCAGAGGCTGTCGTCGGGCAGGTCCCGCCCGGGCACCGCGACGCGCGACAGCCAGGCACCGCTCAGCGCGACCGTGATGCGCCCGGCGGGAAGGGCGTTGATGCCGTCGAACTCACCTCCCAGACGATCCATGGTCGCCATCGTCACGTCGACCCGGAGGTTCGGGTCGGCGCAGAAGTCCGCCATCGAGGCGCCCATGTAGCGGGGCGCGAAGGCGGTGCCCATGTAGACGAAGGGGATGCGGTCCACTGGCGCAAGCTCGATCGCCTTCCGAAGCCGCGCGGATCGCTCCTGGTACCTGGCGTGTTCGTCGCTCATCGGAGAGCCCCTTCCGTCTTCCTCGCCCCGCTAGCGGCTGAAGATGTGAACACCGGTGGCGCCGCCGAAACCCTGGCAGTGGGTCAGGCCGATCCGGGCGCCCTGTACCTGCCGCTCGCCGGCTTCTCCCCGCAGCTGGGTGACGATCTCAAAGACCTGCGCAACACCCGTCGCCCCCAGTGGGTGTCCCTTCGCCAGGAGCCCGCCGCTCGGATTGACGGCCACCTGCCCGCCGATGGCGCTCATGCCCTCTTCGATGAACCGTCCGCCCTCGCCGCGCTCGCAGAATCCGAGGTTCTCGTAGTGAATGATCTCGGCGATGGCGAAGCAGTCGTGCAGCTCGCAGACCTGGATGTCTTCCGGCCTGACCCCGGCGAGGTCGTAGACCGTTCCCGCGGCGCGCGTGTTGATCTCCACGACTGCGTGCAGAGAGTCGCCAGTGGTGTTGGCCGCTTCGGAGACCAGCGTCGACGCCAGGATCCGGATCGCGTCGCCCTCGGCCTGGCGGGCGATGTCCTCGCTGCAGAGCAGCGCCGCCGCGGAGCCCGAGCCGGTGGGGCAGCACATCAACAGGGTCAGCGGATCGGCGATCTCACGTGCCTCCAGCACCTGCTGCACCGTGACCTCGTCCCGGTACTGGGCGCGGGGGTTGAGCGCGCCGTGATGGTGGTTCTTCACGCCGACCTTCGCCATCTGCTCCACCGTGGTTCCGTAGCGCCGGCTGTGTTCCTGAAACAAGCTCGCAAAGAGGCTGGGGAAGGGCGGCGGGGGCTTCTTGCTCGGCTCCTGCCTGGGCGGAGAGGTCTCGGATTTCTCGCCCGGGGTCTTCGGCATGGGCAGCGCTCCGCGCCCCATCCGCTCGAAGCCGACCGCGAGAGCGACATCGGCCAGGCCCGAGGCGACCTGCATGTAGGCCCCGCGGAAGGCCGTGGTCCCGCTCGCGCAGGCGTTCTCGACGTTCATCACGGGGATTCCGGTCTGGCCCACGGCGCCGACCACCTTCTGTCCCGCTGTGGATCCCTGGGCCACGTGGCCGCACCAGGCCGCCTCCACGGCCTCGAAGGGAAGACCGGCGTCGGCCAGGGCGTCGCGAATCGCCGCGCTTCCCAGGTCGATGACCGTCTTCTCCTCGTGGCGTCCGAACGGCGTCATTCCTACGCCGACGACGTAGACATCTCTCAGCTTCGGCGGGGTCCTGGGCATCGGCTCTTCTTCCTCTCGTTCGGCGGCTGGCTCGCTGGCAGAGGCCGGAACCGGCGAGTATAGGCTGCGCTTCATCCCCCTCAAAAGCGCAGCGCGGGCCCGGGTGGCAGCTGCCAGGGCCCGGAGCGACAATGCAGCCGCAGCCGCGAAGGGCGATTCGGCGTCGCTGGCCCGTTCGGAGGAGAGCAGATGACCGCGAGTGAGCTGGGATTCGACGACGGTCGCCTGGAGCGGCTGGTTTCGACCATCGAAGCCGACGTCGCTGCGGAGCGCTACGACGGCGCCGTGGTGCTGGTGGCGCGGCGCGGAGAGATCGCGCTGCACGAGGCGGTCGGCTTCGCCGAGCGGGCGAGCGGGCGGCGAGCGCAGACCGATGACGTCTTCTGCCTGTTCTCCGTCACCAAGACCTTCACGGCCGCGGCCGTCCTCGCCCGCGTCGATCGGGGAGAGATCCTGCTCACCACGCCCGTGGCCGAGGTGATGCCGGAGTTCGGCGTGAAGGGCAAGAACCGGGTGACCGTGGCTCACCTGCTGACGCAGACCGGTGGAATGTCGCCGGAGATGCCGCCCCTGCCCGTGGACCAGCTGGGGAACCTCCAGGCGGCCGCGGCCGCCGTCTGCAACCAGCCGCTGCTCGCGGCGCCGGGGAGGGTCGTCAGCTACAGCCCGATCTGCGCGCACGCCGTCCTCGGGGAGCTGGTGCATCGCCTCGACGGCGGTTCGCGTCCCTTCCGCCAGATCCTGGCGGACGAGCTGTTCGAGCCGCTCGGCATGAAGGACACCGCGCTCGGACTGCGCGCCGATCTGGCGGCGCGCAGGGCGCCGGTGGTGGTTCGCGACCGGAGCCCGGGGCTGTTCGTGCCCGAGCTGCTCGAGGCCATGAACGTCCTGCTCGATGAGACGACCGAGATTCCGGGAGGGGGCGGGGTCGCGACGACGTACGACGTCTTCCGCTGGGGGGAGATGCTGCGCCGCGGCGGAGAGCTGGACGGCGTGCGGATCCTCTCCCCCGCGCTGCTGGACCTCGCCACCCGCAACCACACCGGCGACGAGCCCAACCGCCTCTTCGACTACATGCGGGAAGACCGGGGGTGGGACGAGTTTCCCGCCGTCCTGGGTCTCGGCTTCTTCGTGCGAGGCGAGGGAATCTTCCAGACGCCCTTCGGTGTCATGACTTCGCCGCGGACCTTCGGTGGTCTCGGTGCGGGCTCCACGATGTTCTGGGTCGATCCGCAGCGGGAGCTCGTCTTCGTCTGCCTGACGACGGGCCTGCTGGAGGAGTCGCGCAACTTCGAGCGCCTCCAGCGGCTTTCGGATCTGGTGCTGTCGGCCCTGGTCGACTGAAGAGGAGGTCGTCTGCGGCGATGCCCGAAGAGTCCATGACGCCTCGCGAGCGCTGGCTCGCGGTCCTTCAACGCGAGAAGCCGGACCGGATCCCGATGGACTACTGGGCCACCGGCGAGACCAACGACAAGCTCATGAAGCACCTGGGATGCGATGGCCTGGAGGACCTCTACGAGCGTCTGCACATCGATGTCCCGGTCTACGTGGGTCCCGTGTACGATGGGCCTCGGCTCCCCCCCGGCGAGGACAGCTTCGGCTGCCGGTACCAGGCGGCCGACTACGGAAGCGGCGTCTATCTCGAGTGCACGCATCACCCGCTGGCGGAGTTCCAGACACTGGGCGAGATCGAGCGCGGCTACGACCGCTGGCCCGACCCCGACTGGTACGACTACTCGGTGATTCCGGGCCAGGTTCACGGCAAGGAGATGCGCCCGATCCGCGGTGGGGGCTCCGAGCCCTTCCTGACCTACGCATTCCTGCGCGGACAGGAGCAGGCCATGATCGACCTGGTGGACGATCCGGAGATGGTGCACGCCTGCCTCGATCGGCTGTTCGACTTCTGCTACGAGAACACCCGGCGCATCTACGAGCAGATCCCCGGACAGGTATTGCTCAGCTACGTGTCGGAGGACCTGGGGAGCCAACAGAGCCTGCTGTACTCGCCCGCGCACGTCCGCGAGTTTCTCCTGCCCCGGATGAAGCGGATGATCGACCTGGTCCACGAGGCCGGGGCTTCCGTCTTCCATCACGACGACGGCGCGGTTCGGAGGATCATTCCCGACCTGGTCGAGGCGGGCATCGACATCCTGAACCCGATCCAGTGGCGATGCGCGGGAATGGAGAGAGAGGGCCTGAAGCGGGACTTCGGGGGTGAGCTGGTCTTCCACGGGGGCGTGGACAACCAGCAGACGCTGGCCTTCGGTACCGAGGAGGACGTGCGCGAGGAAGTCCTCGACAACATCCGCATCCTGGGTGAGGGCGGGGGGTACATCTTGGCGCCGTGCCACAACCTGCAGGCCATCAGCCCGCCCGAGAACATCGTGGCGATGTACGAAGCGGGCTACGAGCACGGCTGGACGTAGGAAGAGGAGAGACGAGATGCGAAGAACGCTATCCGGATGGGTCGTCGTTGCCGCCTGGCTACTCACGGTGGCAGCTGGATACTTTGGCCTCGGCGAGTTTCTCTCGCGGTTCGCGGAGGGGGTCCTGCCGGGCGGAATCTCGAAGCCGCTGATCGCGGTCCCGGCGCTGGCGCTGGTCGCGTCCCTCGCCCTCACGGCCGTCTGGGCGCGCCGGCTCCGCACCGCGGACGCTGCGGGGGACGGGGAGCTTCGGTCCGGACGCCGCCGCTTCCTCGCCGGCGCGGCGGCGAGCCTGGGCGGAATCCTCGGGGTGGGAGCCGCCGGCGTCGCGCGCATTGGCCCCTGGCTCACGGTGACGAAGCCGATGGCGGACGAAGAGGCGCCCACCGAGGATCCGAGCCCTCGGGCGGACTGGACCGGCTCCCGCATCCGCGAGTACCGGCGGCTCGGGCGCACCGAGGCGCGCATCTCCGACATCTCGCTCGGGTCGACCAAGATCCGTGCGGAGAAGGGCGGCGAGGAAATCGCCCGGCGCCTGATCGAGCTCGGTGTCAACTACTTCGACACCGCGCCGGACTACGCGGAATCGGGCTCGGAGCTGCTTCTGGGCCGTGCGATGAAGGGGTACCGGGACCAGATGTTCGTCGCGACCAAGTTCTGCACGCCCCAGGGACACCTCGGGCCGCGGGCCAGCGTTCGCGAGTACATGGACGTGGTCGAGGCGAGCCTCACGCGGCTCCAGACGGACTACGTCGATCTGGTGCACATCCACGCCTGCAACTCGGTGGAGCGGCTGCAGGCTCCGAACACCCACGAGGCCTTCGACCGCTTGAAGGAGCAGGGCAAGGTGCGTTTCCTGGGCTTTTCGTCGCACACGCCGCGGATGGAGGAGATCGCGAACGCCGCGATCGAGAGCGGCCGCTTCGACGTGATGATGCTCGCCTACCACCACGGCGCGTGGCCTCAGCTGGCCGAGGTCGTCGACCGCGCGGCGGCGAACGACATCGGGGTCGTGGCGATGAAGACCCTGAAGGGCGCCCGCCATCGCGGTCTGCTCGAGGACCGGGACGAGGCCGACTCGTACACTCAGGCTGCCTTCAAGTGGGTGCTCAGCAACCCCAGCGTTTCCGGCCTGGTGATCTCGTTCTTCCAGCCCCAACACGTGGACGAGTATCTCTACGCGTCGGGGAAACGGCCGACGTCGGCGGACCTCGCTCTGCTCGAGAAGTACGACCGGCTGAAACGCCGCGCGGCACTGCTACCAGCACTGCGGGGCCTGTCTGGAGTCGTGTCCGGCGGGGCTCGCCATCGACGACGTGCTCCGGTACCGCATGTACTTCGAGGACTACGCTGACGAGAAGGAGGCGATGCGCCTCTACGCGAAGCTCGAGCAGCAGGCGGATGCCTGCATCGGCTGCGATGCCCCGTGCGAGGGCTCCTGCCCACACGGTGTGCCGATCCAGGAGCGCACCAGCGGTGCGCACGCGCTGCTGACCCTCTCCTGACGGCCTTCCGCTGGTCGCGGTCGGTCAGGCCCCCCCACCTTCAGGTTACCTGTAAGGGAAGGGTAGGTGGCACTTTTAACCGGGCGGCCTGCCGAGACGCCGTAGCCGGCAACCATGGAGCAGGATCGTTCGCATCGGCACCGTTTCTACAAGGGAAAACTGGTCCGAATCCGAACAAGTTGTTACAAAATCGGCACACCGATTCCACCTCATGGGGTCGTAAAGGAATACGGGTAGCTGGAGGGGGACATGAGGGGAGCTTCTGCTTCTTCGCGAACGGGGGCCATCTGCGCCCTCACGCTGCTGGCGGTGCTCGCGTCACCGGCCGCGGCGATCGAGTTCTGGGACGAGCGGGTCCAGATCCATGGCTTCTACGGAATGCAGGTCCGCTCGCTCATGGAGGACTTCAACACCAGGAACGGTTGGGACCTGACCCAGTGGTATCACATCCTGAATCTGGAGATCGAAGCCGACATCGCCCCCGACGGCTTCGGTCCCTTCGACCTGATCTCGGCCTTCGGCCGCATCGAGGTCCGCTACGACTGCGTCTGGACCCGAGGCTGCGGCATCTTCAACTCGGCCGACACCTACGGCGACCGCTCCAAGCGTCTTCCCAAGCGGCTGCACCGCGGCCGGCGCTCCGGCTACACCATGCAGTCGTTCACGGGGGACATGAGGAGGTACGGGAACTGATTCCCTTCGACCGGATGACGGTCGATGACAGACTGCTTCCCAACCCCGGCTTGAAGCCGACGCTCTTCGGGGGCATCCCCGGCCTCGCAGTGCTCTCCGCGAGCAAGGGCCCGGACGGTGAATTCGGAACCGCTGACGACCCCTGGCCCTACTACACGTACGGGTTCCAGAATCCGGACGACTGCCTCTACGGCGTCCAGCAGACGAAGGGGAACGTCGAGAACAACGGGACGCGGAACCTCCCGCACACACCCGCTTGTGAGGTCACGCCCATCGCGCCCATGGCCGACCGGGCGAACCCGATCAGCCCGATCGACTTCAACCCGATCACCGCGAGTAGGGCGCGGCCCGCGCTCTGCCGCTCCGCCCGGTGCCGGACAAGCCCTTCACGGGGGTCTACGGCGATGGCTCGGCGGCCCAGGGTCTGTGGATTCCCAACTACGAGGTCATCCAGGGCATCCGGACCGGCGAGTTCAAGAGCAACGAGGACTTCGACCAGAACTACACCCAGAACGACCTGGCCTGGAACCACGGCGCGAGCCAGCAGAACGGCGAGTACGAGCTCAAGGAGCTCTACTTCGACATGGAGCTCTTCGACAGCCGGCTCTGGCTCCGGCTCGGCAAGCAGAGCATCGTCTGGGGCAAGACGGAGCTCTTCCGCACCACCGACCAGTTCAATCCCCAGGATCTCGCCCTCGGTTCGCTGACCAGCCTGGAGGAGTCCCGGATCGCCCTCTGGGCGCTTCGCGCGGTGTGGTCCTTCTACAGCGTCGGGCCGCTCGAGGATCTCCGCCTCGAGCTCGCGATGAACTTCGACGAATTCGAGCCGACCGACCTGGGCCGCTGCGGCGAGCCCTACGCGCCGCTTCCGGTCTGCGACAAGACCTGGGGACTGATGGCCCACGGGTTCGTGCAGGACGCGATCGCGGGAGAGGTCAGGCCCGACAACCCCTGGGAGAGCTGGTCGGGGATCGAGGTGGGTGGCCGCCTGGAGTGGCGCTACGACCGCTTCAGCTTCGCACTCACCGACTTCTACGGCTTCAACGACGGGGCCTACATCGAGCCGCTCTTCCAGTACGACCGCAACGTCGATCCGATCACGGGCCGGCCCCGCTGGGGGATGGAGAAGGGCCCGTGCCGGAACGGCAACGAGGCGAGCTGTCTGCGGGAGGGCAATGCACTCACCCACCACAGCGTCAACCAGCAGAACTTCCACTTCATCTGCGCCACCAGCATCGGCTTCAACGCAGCTCGACCCGACCCAGTGCGGCCAGACGGTATACACCAGCCAGCTCTCGGTCGACGCCAGCGATCCGCTCCAGCCGCGGATCATGATCGCGGTCACCAATGGCCTCTCCGGGCAGAACAATCCGCTGACCGGAGGTGCGGCCGTAATCGAAGGGGTCGGGGGCTTTACCCAGGGTACGATCGACTCGCTGAACGACCTCGCACGCCAGCCGAACACGGCGATCCAGCGCTTCCTCTCGAGCAACTTCGGGGCGAACACGCCGACGCCACTGGTGCCGCTCTCCTACGATCCGAACGATGGCGGCCCCTTGACGCCTGCCGACATTCCGCCCGAGCTGCTGGAGCCTTCAGTCACCTTCTGGTCCTTCACCGGCCTCCAGCCCGTGCTGACGGACGAGCAGGAGGCGCTGCTGGGCTGCGGTCCCTTCTACAACACCCAGTGTGACATCGACGGGATCGACCTGATGAACATGGAGGCCAGCGCGCAGGTGATGTCCTGGCCGCTCTTCGAGGGGACCTTCGGACGCGGCGGGGGCATGCTGTTCACGACGGACGCGAGCGTTCCCCAGCCCGGCACGGTGGGCTTCCAGGGCGGCCCGGTCTGCACGCGCTTCGAGAACGGCCGGATGTACATCCTACCCGGCTGCCGGGGGCCCGGCGATCCCGGCTACGACCCCAACATCGATGGCACCACGACCGGCCCCAGCTCCACCGGTGTCACCTACCCGGAGGGCCGCCGCCACCCCTTCACGAACCAGGTGTGGGACAGCGAGATGGCGATCGTCTCCTGGAACACGCTGATGGTCCTGGTCGCGCTCTCGTTTCCCGAGGATCCGTCCAACCCGCTGACCTCCGAGTTCGATGCGGACCGGCCCTTCCGCAAGGACGGCTGCTCGTTCGCCGCACCGGCCTTCTGCGGCAACGTCTCCGCCTACGACTCGATCAGCGGTGTGCGGCGGAACTCGGTACTGGCGGGCGGCAGCGCCCTCTACGGACGCCGGGACTTCATCTGGCACGGCGGCGGCGACCTGCTGCTCCGCTACGACAAGCGCAACGTGCTCGGCTTCTCGATGGACTTCGCCGAGGACTTCACCAAGTCGAACTGGGGCATGGAGTTCACCTGGATCAACGGGCTCTACTTCTCGGACAGCGACAGCATCGATGCCACCAGCCAGGCGGACACGTACAACCTGACGATCTCGATCGACCGTCCGACCTTCATCAACTTCCTGAACCAGGACCGGACGGTCTTCCTCAACACCCAGTGGTTCTTCCAGTACGTCTACGGCTGGGAGAAGGGCTTCACCACCAACGGCCCTTTCAACGTCCTCGGAACGTTCACCATCACCACTGGGTATTTCCAGGATCGGCTGCTACCGGGCATCACCTTCGTGTACGACGTGGCGTCGAACTCGGGGGCCGCGCTTCCGGAGGTGACCTACCGCTTCTCCTCGAACTTCTCGGCGAGCATCGGTCTGGCCGGTTTCTTCGGGCGGCGGCAGAGCAAGGTGGCTCCGCTCTACCAGAACGCGCTCGACAACCGGGCGGGTCGGGGCGCGTACACGAACTGGGTGCAGAACGGGCTCTCGGCGATCGACGAGCGCGACGAGATCTGGCTGCGGATCCGCTACACGTTCTGAAAAGCTGAGAGGCTGAAGAGCCAGGACCAGAAGCGGGGAGAACGTCCCCGCTTTTGGTGCCTATTCGAACTCCTTCGGCACAGCGCAGATCATCACCAGCTTCTCGTCCTTGGAGCGGTTCCGGTACTGGTGCTTTTCGTTCGGGAGCACCAGGGCGAAGTCGCCCTTCTTGACCTCGCGCTCGGCGCCGCTCTCCTCGACCAACGCCCCGTGGCCTTCGATGATGTAGTTCAGGTGCTCGTAGGGATGCTGGTGATACGGAGTGTGACCGCCGGGATCGACGGTGAAGACGCGGACCGAGTACGACGGCGACCCGTCACCCCCTCCCACGGGGATCTGCTTCTGGACATCCTTGGCGCCTTCCATGTCCGCCTTCTTGCTGCTGACCTGATCCAAGCTGACGACCTTCATGTCGATGCCTCCATCGGGTGGTCCTGCGGATTCGCTTCTGGTTCCGGCCGGAGCGGTCAGTCCCAGACCGGGGGTTTGCGGTCGATCCAGGGGCAGGCCTGCACGAGGCCTCGCTGCGCTGGCCGCCGACGGCTCTTCAGAATAGCCCAGCGGCTGCACGGATGCGGTCGGCCTGGCCGGCAAGCCGCGGCTATGATGGCCGTCATATCCGCCTGTACCCCCCCGGGCGTAGCATCGACCTGCTGCGCCGATGGACGGGAGGCTTCGAATGCATCTGCGACTCGCCAAGGTCGGGTGGATGGGTGCTGCGGTCGCCGGCGCCGGATTGGCTGCCCTCGTCTCTCTCGCCGCCGATGACGCGAGCGTCTGCGATCCGGAGCGGGGCCAGCGGGTCTTCGTGAAGTGTCAGGTCTGTCACACGGCCGAAGCCGGAGGCCCGCACGTCGTCGGTCCCAACCTGCACGGCGTGATCGGGCGACAGGCGGGCAGCGCGCCGGGCTTCAACTACTCGCACGCATTCAAGGAAGCCGACTTCACCTGGGACCGTGAGAAGCTCGATCGGTACCTCGAGAGCCCGGCGGAATTCGTCGACAGCAATTGGATGCCGTTCACCGGACTGAAGCGAAGCGAGGACCGGCGGGACATCATCTGCTTCCTGGAGGGCCAGGCCAATGAGTGACGAGAAGGCGGAGTCGAGCCGCGGGCGCTGGACGCGGCGGCAGTTCGTTCGGAGCGCCGGAGTCGGGGCGCTCGCCGCCACCGGGCTGGCGCGCGGAGGAGCGGCGCTCGCTGCGGAGGAGGAATTGGAGGCGCAGCCTCGCGCGGGCGGTTCCGGTCCTGCTTCCGACTACGACGCGATCGTTCTCGGAGCCGGGTTCGCCGGGGTGACGGCCGCGCGGGAGCTGCGCATGAGCGGGCTTCGCGTCCTGCTTCTCGAGGCGCGCCCGCGGATCGGCGGCCGGACCTTCACCTCGGAGGTCGGAGGGCACCAGGTGGAGCTGGGAGGCGCCTTCGTCCACTGGACCCAGCCGCACGTCTGGACCGAGATCACCCGCTACGGGCTCGAGATCGACGAGCCCGTCCTCACGGAGCCGCCGCGGACTTCCTGGGTGACCGCCGGCGAGCTTCGCCAGGGATCCCTCGACGAGCTCACCCTGCTGGGCTTCCGCGCCGCCGGAGCCTTCTTCTTCGACGCGATGCAGGTTCTGCCGCGCCCCCACGACCAGCTCTTCGTCCCGGAGATCGCCAAGCTCGATCCCAGCTCGGTGGCGGACCGTCTCGAGGGGCTGGGTCTGCCGCAGGACCAGCGGGACATCCTGGACGGCATCTTCGCCACCTCCTGCCACTGCAATCCTTCCGAGGCGGGTCTGGTCGAGATGCTCCGCTGGTACACCCTGCCGGGCTCGACGCTGCCAGCCTACATGGACTCGGTCGGCCGCTACTGGCTCCGCGGCGGCACGAAGAAGTTGATCGAAGGTATGCTCGCCGACGGGCGGCCCGAGCTTCGGCTCTCCACTCCCGTGAAGTCGGTCCAGCAGCGGAGACGATCAGGTCGTCGTCACCACCGATGCTGGGGAGACGGTCTCGGCCCGGGCCGTCGTGATCACCGCCCCGCTGAACGTCCTCGGGCAGATCGAGTTCTCGCCCCCGCTCTCGTCCGAAAAGCTGGCCGCCGCCAGGGAGGGCCACGCCGGGAGCGGTGTGAAGCTCCACATCAAGGTCCGAGGCGCACTCGGGGGCGTGAGCGGCGTCGCGCCGTGGCCGGCCCCGCTGAGCTCGCTGATGACCGAGTACTCCGACGCGGACGGGACCGTGCTCACCGCCTTCGGCCCCAGTGGGAAGCTCCTCGACATCAACGACGACAAGGCGATCCAGGACGCGGTGCGACGGATGCTCCCCGGAGCGGAGGTGGAGTGGGCGGTCGGCTACGACTGGAATTCCGACTCGTACGCACGCGGGACCTGGTGCGTCTTCCGGCCGGGTCAGCTCACCCGCTACCTGCGAGAGCTGCAGCGGCCGGAGGGAAGGGTCTTCTACGCCAGCGGTGACAACGCCAACGGTTGGCGGGGATTCATCGACGGCGCCATCGAGAGCGGCCTGCGCGCTGGCCGCGAAGTCGTCCAGGCGCTGGGCTGAGAGGTCTTCGAGAATGGCCGGCAAATGGAAGTGGATCGCACTGGTCCTGCTGCTGGTGGTCGTGGGCATGGCCTGGTACTCGGTCCGGCCCGTCCTGAACCAGGCGGGCGCCGCTACCGAGTACGTGGCCAGGCGGGCCTGTATGTGTGTCTTCGTCAGCGAGCGCAGCCTCGCGCGCTGCCTGGTCGAGATGGAGAGCGAGGTATCCCAGGTCGAGGCGGAGCTTCTCGAAGACGAAAGAGCGGTTCGGGCCTGGATCTCATTCGTCGCCGAGAGCACCGCGCGCTACGACGGGGGCTCCAGCTGCACGCTCGACTGAGCCGCGGGTGACGACTCGTAGGCCCAGATGCCGGTGAAGAGACAGACGGCTGCGACGAAGATCAGCATCGCGATCCCGCAGAACGTGAATGCGCCGAGCGCCCCCAGCTGGGCCGCGAGGAAGCCGGCGAGCGGTGAGCCCAGCGTCCCCGCTCCCAGGACGCCCAGCATCTGGACCGAGAGCACCCGCGCGCGGTGCGCATCGCTGGCTTTCTCCTGAAAGAGGGTGCGGGTGGCGCTGATGAAGAATGCACCGCAAACCCCCCAGACGGTTCCCGCCAGGAGCGTCGCAGCAAAGGGAATCCCTGCGGAGATGACGAGCAGGCTGACGGCAGCCGTTGCCTGCGCGAGCGCGATTGCACGGCCCGGTCGCCGCATCCGGCCGCGCCGCCAGAGCAGAGACAATCCCAGGATGGAGCCGGCCGGAAAGGTCATGTAGATCAGGCTCAGCTCGCCGACGTCGCCCCCGAAGTACTCCCGATTCAGGAGCGGAAAGACGACGAAGTACGGCCCCGCGAAGAACAGGCCGACGCCCACCGCCAGCAGCCAGGCGGGACGCAGAATGGGCGACCGGACGACTTCGCGGATCCCCTCGAGGAGCTCCGCCAGCCGGACCGGCTCCGCGCGCCGGGCTCGCGACGAGACGCTGGGCGAGATTCGGGCGAACCCCACGGCTCCCACCAGGAAGAGCAGGCCTTCGAGCGCGAGGGTCGTCGGGCTTCCCAGGTATCGCGCCGAGCCGGCCAGCAGCTGGCCGACTCCCTGCCCGACGAACTGGATCAGTGTGATGCCGGTGACCGCCCGCATCAGGTTGGTTCCGGCCACGTCATAGAGCAGGGCGTCCCGCGCCGGGAAGGAGAACGCCGAGACCGCTCCCATCGTGAGCGCGAACGCAATCACCAGTCCGAAGCTGAGCGCACCAGCCCAGACGGCGGCCGCCAGCGCCACGGCCAGGCTGCCCGCCGCGATCTGCAAGCCGACCAGCAGGCGCCTCCGGTCGACCCGGTCCGCGACCACGCCGCCGATCAGCAGAACGAAGAGAGCCGGAAAGGTGAGCGCCAGCTGCGCGATGCCCACCAGCTCTTCGCGCGCCTGCAGCTCGCCGACGACGAGCCAGGAGAACAGCACCTGCAGCATCCCCCAGCCGCCGAACCACATGCCGGTTCCGAAGGTGAAGTCGCGGTAGGCCCGCGGGATCGAGAGGGCAGGGGAGGCCGGCAGGGGGCCATCGGGAGGAGGTTCGCTGAAGGGCATCGCCGTCTGCTATTCGGCCGGGCTCGCGAAGCGATCCACGAGCACCAGGGGATTCTGACAGCGGTAGATGAAGCTCGCCGGCCACTCGGGCGTGAAATCGGTGCAGCGGCGCAGGCGAAGCACGGCGCTGCGCTTCTCCGCCCCCGTGATCACCAGCACGACCCGACGGGCCTGCTCGGCGATCGTGCCCAGTCCCACACTCACGCCCAGGCTCGGCACCTCGGCCAGATTGGCGAAGCCTGGAAAGGTCTCGAGATTGTCGCGACGGGTGGCGGCACTGAGCTCGATCACCCGGGTTCGCTCGTCGAGTGTGGTGCCGACCGGATTGAAGGCGACGTGACCGTCCGATGTCCCCGCGGCCACCAGGAAGAGATCGACGCCGCCCGCCGCCTGGAACCGCTCTTCGTATTCCGTGGCTTCGCCGGGTTCGGGAAACCAGAGACTCTCCGGCGGGATTTGTCGGCTCGGAGGCAGACCGCCGTTGACCCGGTCGAGGATCTCCCGGCGGCCAAAGCTGCGGCAGCTGTAGTGCGCGTCGGCCGGACAGAGCTGGTATCCCTCGGTTGCGGCAACCAGGTACTCGTCCATCATCGCGACGACGAGTCGGGAGAGGTCTGCTTCCCGCCCGGCTGCGAGCGCCGCAAGGGCAGAGTAGGTGGGGCGCAGGGTTCGCCCGGCAGGGCAGCCCAGCAGGTAGCTTCGGCCCTCCCTGCGCGCGCTCTCGATACCCTTCAGGATTTCCCGGGCCAGCGCGTCCCCGAGGACCTCGGGATCGGGAAAGACCGCCACCGGGACGCCGTGCTCGCCGGCCCCGAACCGAAGCTGGCCATCGGACATGCCGAGGCCATCGGGAGGGTAAGATATGGGCACCCAGTCGATCCTCGTGCCGCGGGTTGGCTCGGCGTGGATGGGAGCGGGAAATGAACGTACTCGCGATATACGCACATCCGGACGATGCGGAGTTCCTCGCCAGCGGGAGTATGGCCAAGTGGGCAGGGGAAGGCCATCAGGTTCACGCTATCTGCGCGACCGATGGGAGCATGGGTACGAAGCTCGTTGGCCTTGGCCGGGCCGAGGTCGCCGAGCGGCGCCGGAGCGAGCTCAGCAGGGCGATGGAGGTGATCGGCGGACACGAACCGATCGGATTCTGGTTCCCTGATGGCACGCTGCGCGAGCACTGCGAAGAGCTGAAGGAGAAGCTCGCCTTCTGGGTGCGCAAGCTCGCAGCGGATCGGATCGTCACGTTGGACCCCTGGCTCCACTACGAGATCCATCCCGACCACATCGCGGTGGGGCGGATCGCTTCGGAGACCGCCGTCTTTACCTGCTTCCCTCTGTACTTCCCGGATCAGATCGACGCTGGGCTGGAGCCGCACCAGCCCCAGGAGGTCTGGTACATGCTCCCGACGCAGCGAGCGCCGAACCGGATCGTGGACATCGGGGCCACCTTCGACAAGAAGGTCGAGAGCATTCTCTGCCACGAATCCCAGGTGGAGATGCTGGCCGATTGGTTCGTTCCGGACGCCGACCCGACCGGCCTTGCCGAGAGCGAGAAGCGGCAGCTGGCTTCCGGGGTCCGCGAACTGATCCGGACCATGGCATCCGGGATCGGGCAGAGGTACGGGATCGATCTCGCGGAGGCGTTTCACGCGGTCCGCTGTGGTCCGGGGCACCTCGACGTCGTCGGAGAGATCACCACGCAGATGCTCGAGCGGATGACGGACCGGGTCGAGGTGGAGTAGGTGCAGGCTCCGGGCGCAATCCAGGAACGCCGATGATGCTCGAGCCGGCAGCCATCGGCGCCGATTTCGCTAGGCTCCGGCGGCTCGGGCGCGGTGGGCCCCTTCGGAAATCTCGCGGAGAAGCGGATCAGGTCGAAGTCATGGCGGACTACAAGGAAGGCATCAAGAAGGAAGTCGCGGAGATCAAGTTCCTGATCCACGACCTGCGCGTGGAGCGCTTCATCAACGAAGTGATCCACTTCCACGTGACGCTCAACACGGATCTGGAGATCTACAGCATCGATCAGGCGCAGGTCCTGCACGGGGAAGACCTGCAGGTGCTGAAGGAGCAGGCCGTGAGCCTGCGGAGGGCTTTTCACGACTACTCCAACGCCGTGAAGAACTTCTCGCCGGACCGGACCATCCTGACGACCGGTCGGAAGTACATCGAGACCATCTACTCGATCAGCGAGCTGATCCTGAATCCGCTCTGGGGCCGAATCGACAAGGTCATGGACTTTCTGCCGCAGGATTCGCGCTCGGTCGGCTCCCGGCTGCTCTACCGGAACTGCGTCAACTGGATCGGCGGCGTTCAACGCCGCATCCGTCACTTCCTAGACGAACAGACGACGGGGCAGGTACGCGAGGAGTTCGACATCGCAGCCGAGATCGACCAGCTCACGCGCACCGTCATCCACGGCTACGTCATGGAGAAGGGGGCCGCGCGCGTCGACCTCCAGATCGGCCAGCTGGACCCGGCGGTGCTGTGCGGCAACCTGCCGCGCTTTCGCCGCATGTACTTCAACCTGGTCATGAACGCAGTCGACGCCCTCAGCGAGAAGAAGGTGGGCATCATCCGCACCAGTGCCCGCGTGGAGGGAGAGCAGGCCGTCATGCGGGTGAGCGACGACGGCGCGGGCATGACCGAGGAGAAGAAGCAGCAGCTGCTGACGGACAAGGAGTCGCTGGACGGAGAGCTCCACTCCCTGGGTTTCGTCTTCGTCAGGCAGACGGTCGACGAGTTCGAGGGAGAGCTCTCGATCGAATCCGAGCCGGGCGCGGGAACCACGATCACGATCCGCTTTCCCCATCTGCCAGGCAAGAAGGCGACCCGGACCGGGCCTTCGAGCCAGGAAGAGTACGGCCGGCGTTCCAGCGCCGAAGAGGCGCCCGGAGAGACGAGCGCCGCTGCCGCCGCTGCGACCCCCGGCGCGGCTCCCAGCAGCGGAGCCGGCGGCGATCGAGGGGGCCCGGCCGGACGCTCCTACGGGAAGATCGTCCTCGAGGACTACCAGGCCTCCCGGGCCCAGTACCCCGGCAGCATCTTCGCGATCGCCGTGACCGAGCAGGGCGAGGTCGACTGCTTCACCCACAAGCCCTACGAGCGCTACTACAACATCACGCACGAGGACCTCTCGCCGATGCTCTTCCAGTCGACGATACGCGGCCGCCTGGAGGAGGATGACGAGAGGACCCTGGTTCTGATCCTGAAGCCCCCGCAGAATGTCGCCGAGTACTTCGAGTTGAAGGAGATTCCGCAGGCCGAGAGAAGCGCCGAGAAGCACCTGCAGATGGTGCACGACGAGTACATCCGCGTCGGGCGCACGCTGATCGACACGGGCCTGCCCGCCAGCACCCCCCTCCTACTCGCCGATGCGCACCGCTACTTCCCCGACCAGAAGGAGTTTCAGGGGAACGACCCGTTTCCACTCGAGCTGCTCGCAGGGCAGAGACTGGCCTCCGACGGCTAGAACACGGACACGCGGGAAACTTGGGTGTCGACTACCGTTCACCTAGTTCCTGGCCGATTTCATCCGACTCGCAGCGGACAGGCAGGCATCCATGTAACCGGTTGGAGAGTCTGGAGAGTTTCCGCCTGCGCAGAGAATCTGATCAAGAAGAGCTTCCATGTCGCGGCATTTCGTTGCAGAATCAACACGCTCTTCGAAGCGCTCATCACTCGTTGCTGATCACGGAGTTCCCCATGTTTTCCAGACACTGGCTCCTCGGGTTTGTCCTGCTTTCGATGCTCACCGCCACCGCGCCGATCCCCACTGGTGCTGCAACCACGCAGATTACCGACCGGGCAGCCCTCGGCGGAGACGACGTGATCGACTGGGCGGGGCTCGGGCCAGCGGGCACCACGGTCTCCAACCCCTTTTCCATTGCCTCGAGTGGCGGGCTGGCGGCCGATGTTTCGAAGCCCGCACCGCAGGGCAGCTTCCAGGTCTACTACCAGACCACCGGCGCGTGGCAGGGGAACTTCGCTGTGGGCGATGCCGTTCTCTGGTCGCAGGGCGATCCCGGACCCATCGCGCTCGACTTCGCCAACCCCGTGGCGGGAGCCGGCGCCCAGATCCAGCAGGACACGTATGGAACCTTCACCGGCGTGGTGAGAGCCTACGACGACGGCGGCGGCCTCCTCGCCGAGTACAGCCTCGATGGGGGGGTGCTTGCCGACACCGGTGACGACTCCGCGATCTTCCTGGGCGTTCTGAGCGACTCGACCGACATCGCCCGCATCGAGCTCTCGCTGGAGGATGGGGCGTCATTCGGCATCAACCAGGTGGACGTCGTTTCCTCCACTGGAGGAAGCAGTGAGGTGACGATCGACGTCGCGCCGGGTGACGATCACAACCTGATCGTACCCGCGCCGCGTCTCCCGCTGCTCGTCGCGATTCTCGGCTCGCGGAGTGTGGACGTGCACGACGTCGACGTCACGACGCTCGCCTTCGGCCCGGACGGAGCCGAGCCGGTCCTGGACCTCACCCACCCCTTCATCTACCGGCTGGCTCTCCGGGACGTGAACGACGACGGGGCGACCGATCTCCTGGCGCTGTTCCTCTACGGCGAGACGGGCATTCCGCTCGGCGAGAGCGAAGCATGCCTCACCGGCGAGATCGCTGGTACGCCGTTCGAGGGCTGTGACACGGTGTTCGTCCTCCCGGGCTGCGGCCTGGGCGTCGAGCTCGTGCTCGTCCTCGCGCCCCTGATGTGGCTTCGCGGGAGACGCACGCGCAGCTAATCCCGAGTTCGGGGGTGCTGTCGACAGCGCCCGCTTCCCCCGTTGCTACTGCTGCTTCCTCTTCCCGCACGCCCAACGCGGTCGGCGTCCCGGTCACTCGTTTTCCGGTACTCGAGTCTGTGGAGGGAGCGTGATCGGACGCTCCGACTCGCACCGGATCGGCAAACCTCCATGCAACTCACTGGAGACTCTGAGGATTCTCTACTTGCACGGAGAATCTGGTCGAGAAAGCGAGTTCCGAGACCGTCACCTTATGTAGCTAAATCACCACATCCTCTTAGGCAATGGTCACTCATCGCTAGCTACTTGGCGCTAGTCAGGGGGTTCCCCATGCTGCTCAATCACTGGATTTTCAGGCTGGCTCTGCTTTCGATCGTCGTGGCGATGGCGCCGCTTTCGGCCGGCGCCGCACTCACCCAGATCACCGACCGCGCAGCCCTCGGCGGTGACGACGTGATCGACTGGGCGAGCCTCGGGCCAGCGGGGACCACGATTCCAAATCCGTTCCTCGTCACCTCAGAGTCCGGGCTGGCGTCCGCCGACGTCTCGAAGCCCGCAGGGTCTTTTCGGGTGTTCTACCAGACGACCGGCAGCTGGCAGGGAAACTTTGCCGTGGGCGATGCCGTCCTCTACTCGGACGGCGATTCCGGACCCATCGCGCTCGACTTTGCCGCACCCGTGGAGGGAGCCGGCGCTCAGATCCAGATGGATTCCTTCGGAGTCTTCACGGGCGTGGTGACGGCATACGACAGCGGCGGTGCCCCCTTGGGCGAGTTCAGCCTGGATGGTGAGGTCATCGCGAACACCGGTGACGACTCCGCGATCTTCCTGGGCGTCCTGAGCGACTCGGCCGACATCGCCCGCGTCGAGTTCTCGTTGCAGGACGGATCGTCCTTCGGCATCAATCAGGTGGATATCGTGTCCCCCTCAGGAGGGTGGGAGGTCGCGATCGACGTGAAGCCGGGCGATCCTGGGAACGAGGTCCTGGCGGAGCCGCTGCTTCCCTTCGAGGTGGCGATCCTGGGCTCGGAGAGCGTGGATGTTCACGACGTCGACGTCACGACGCTCGCAGTCGGTCCGGGCGGAGCCGAGCCGGCCCTGGACCTCACCGCCCCGTACCTCTACTCGCTGGCGCTCCGGGACGTGAACGACGACGGGGAGACGGATCTGGTGGCGCCGTTCTCCTATGGCGACACGGGCCTCCCGCTGGGCGAGAGCGAGGCGTGCCTCACTGGCGAGATCGACGGGACTCCGTTCAAAGGCTGCGACACGCTGGTGGCGGTGCTGCCGAGCTGCGGCCTGGGATTCGAGCTGGTGTTCTTCCTCGCGCCCCTGATCTGGCTTCGGGCAAGGCGCAGGAGCAGCTGATCCCGACCTCGGGGGCGATCTGGAAGGCGCCTCGCACAGCGTGGAATGATCAGGGGGAGCCGGGCTCAGCCGGCTCCCCCTTCGTGTTCCGGCAGGGCGTCGTCAGAGCGAGTCGTCTTCGCTCTCGTCGTCGCCCAGCTCGTCCGCCCCGTCGTGCTTTCGATGCCATCTGCGAACGCCGAGCACCTCTCCACTCACGCCGTCCACGAAGACGACCATGCGGCCGTGAGGCAGCAGGATCACCACCTTGTAGACCGGCTCGAGGCCCGGGAAGCGGAGCTTCGCCGCCACGGGGATGCCTCCCCCCACCTCGACGAGAGCGATGCCGATGGCGTCGAGCATCGAGATCTCGGGCGGAGTCGGCTCGATGGCCTCGCAGCTGCGGGCGTCGTAGCGCAGCACGTTGCGCTCCTCCGCCTCGTCGAACACGACTACCTTGTAGAACGTCACCCGCTCACCGCCGGGCTTGTGGGACACCTTGAGGCGAGCCTTGGCGACGGTGCCGGGCACCACCGCGAGGGCCTCCTCGATCGCCTGCGAGAGCGTGCACGGGCTGTCCGATAGCTCCGCCAGGGTGGCGCGGTCTTCACGCTGGTCCGCCGAAGCCGGTAGCGCGAGTCCGGCCACGACGATCGAGCATACAGCCCAGAATCCGAATCGCTTCATGGTTCGATTTCCTCCGTTGGGGTTCCGGAGGGTTCAACCCGGGCCAGCCGCAGTGGTTGCGCGGGAGACCGTCAGCGAGCCCGGAGGCCCTCGAGGATGCGGGCGCGCTGCTCGGGGGTGCGGTCGCGGAATCGCTCGTTGACGAGCGCCTCCTGCTGGGCGGGTGGGAGCGAGCGGAACCGCTCCAGGCGGCGTCGCATCCGCTCGCGGTCGGCGCCATCCATATCCTCCCAGGCGGGTCGGTTTCGCTCGATGCGCTCCCGTTGCTCCTCCGTGAAGCGTCGCAAGCGCTTCACGTGCCCCAGCACCGTTTCTCGTTGCTCGGGCGTGAGCTCGTCCCAGTGCTGGATCGCGCGCTGTAGGCGCGCCCGGCGTTCGGGAGGCAGGCGGCGGATCAGCTCTCGGGCGCGCTCGCGGTCTTCGGGCGACATCCCGCGGAACTCCTCGCGCAGCTCACGGGGCAACGCCCGGGGAGGGCTCCCCGCCTGGCGCTCCCGCAGCTCGCGCCGCCAGCGCTCCCGACGTTCGAGGCGCTCCGCCTCGCTCATGCCCTGCCAGCGCTCGAAGAGCTGGCGGCGCTGCTCGGGGGCCATGGTGCGCAGTCGGCGAACGACGGCGCGCCGTTCTTCCGGCGGGAGCTCGCGGACGAAGCGGCGCAGGGACTCGGGCGCCTCGCGGGGCTGTGCGCTCGCTTCCACGGGGGTACCCGTCGCCGCGGCAAGGGCCGCGATTGCCAGGGAGAGCAGAAGCGTCGCAATGCGTCTCATCGTCTCTCAGCTCGACTCGATCTCGCCGAGCGCCTCGAGCCAGTCGAGCATCTCGATCACCTCGAGATCCGTGTCACTCTCGATCTCCACGGCGAGGGCGAGCTCCTCGGGCACCGGTGCGGGCTCGAGCGAAGGCACGGGCGGGCGCGGAAGCTCGATGGCCTCCGGTGCAGGGCGCGGCGCCGGTGTCCGGGCCAGGGGACTCTCTCCCGGCGACGGTGGCTCGCGAAGGCGTGGGAGAGCCAGCAGCGCGAAGACCGCAGCGGCGGCCGCCGCGAGCACGGGCACCAGCCAGCGGCTCCGGCGGGGCGGGGCCGCACGGCCCGCCGGCGTTCGGGGCGTCTTCCGGCCGTCCACTGCCGCAATGCGCTCGCGGAGCTGCGCTTCGAGGTCGGGCCGCAGCGCGGGCTCTGGCAGAGCGCGGAGCGCGTCATCGACGCCCTGGAGCTGCGCTAGCCGAGCTGCGAGCGCCGGATCCGCCTCCAGCTCCGCGCGAAGCTCGGTCTCCGCCGCGGCGTCGAGCTCGCCGTCGAGCCAGGCCGAGAGGCGCTCGTCGAGGGTTTCGTCGGGCCCGCGGCCGTTCTGATCTCGGGTCATCCTCTTCCCTCCTCGCTCACGCCTCGCCGCCCCGGTCGATCGCGTGGGGCAGCTGCTCGGCCAGCGCCGAGCGACCGCGGTGCACCAGAGCCTTCACCGACTGCGGCGATGTGTCCAGGGAAGCGGCCACCTCGGCGTAGGACAGCCCCTCCACCGCCGTCAGCCAGAGCGCCGCGCGCTGCCGCTCGGGGAGGGATGCCAGAGCCCGCTCCACGTCGCCACCCACGCGCCGCGCGTGAGCGACGTCGTCCACCGCCGGCGCCTCAGCGGCGAGCTCCAGCGGGGCGCCTTCGCGTTCGGCATCCGTGCTCTCGTGAACGCTGCGGCGGAAGGGCCGCCGCAGCTCGTTCAGCGCGAGGTTCGTCGCGATGCTGAAGAGCCAGGTCGAGAAGCGGGCGCTCGGCTCCCACTTCTCTCTCGCCCGATGCACACGCAGGAACGTTTCCTGCAACAGCTCCTCCGCCACCGCCGGCTCGCGGACCATCCGTTCGAGGAATCGCAGCACACGACCGGACCAGCGCCGGAAGAGCACGTCGAACGCGGACTCGTCGCCATCGCAGAACGCCTGCATCACCCGGCGGTCGTCGTCGCCGTGCTGCAAAGCTGCCTCCGCCGGAGAGTTCAACCCAGGGCGACCCGGAAGGTTGCGCGGGGAAGCTTCGACGGCAACGCTCGCGGTCGTTCTCCCCCCGGGACAAGAGCGGGCTACCGGTTCCAGAACCCCTCCGGCCCTCTCGGATCCAGGGGGGGGGAACGAGCGGTGTTGGGGCCTCCGCGTCACTCGACGTCTTCACACTCCAGCCGCTGTAAGCTCGATCACGCCGAAACTGTCGTGGTCTGCCGACCTCTCTCTCAGAAACGGGCCAGTGGAGGGGTTTCGTGGCAGGCCGGAAGCTGTTGCTCCTGATCGATGCGGGGAGCGAGTCGATGCACGTACTCGCCTCGCGCATTCGTCGCCTGGGCTATCTGGTGGTTCGAGCCAAGACCACCGAGGAGGCCAGGCAACTCCTGGGTGATCCCCGCTACGCGATGAGCGCTGCGGTGATTCCCCCGGACCTTCCCGCTGCAAACCTGCGGAAGGCACTCGAGGCGTTGCGGGAGACGTCCGTAGCCGAAAGTCTGGTTTTTCTGGCGAGCGGAAGCCGACCGCCATCCGGCAGGCGCCGCGAGCTGGCGCACGCCGGCGTGGAGTTCGCGGTGTGGGAGCCGGTCGACGCCCACACATTGCGCTTCCAGATCAACCAGGCGATGGCCGGGCACATCCCCCGCTCCTCCCGCCGGCGCGCGCTGCGGGCGCCAGCCTCGTGGCCGGTTGAGCTCCGCGTGGGAAGGCGGGTCAAGGAAGCGCGGGTCTACTCGATCTCTGCCAAGGGCGCATTCCTGGCGACTCCCGCTCCCGCGCTGCGCCGCACGGTCGTCGTTGCGAAGATCCCGCTTCCCATGGCAGCGGTGAGCACCACCGGCCGCGTCGTCTTCACCAACGTCCCCGGCAACCTGATGAAGCGCAATCTGCCGGTCGGAATGGGAGTCCGCTTCGAGGGAACGTCCCCCGAGACGCAGGCGTTTCTTCAGATCTACGCCGAGGAACGCCGTCGCGGGCTGGCGGTCTGACGCGGGATGCCGACGCTCAGCGCCACGAATGCGATGGCGAGTACTCCGGGCCAGTTGCCAAGGCGCGTGTAGACGGTGTTGGCCACGCGCGGGTAGACGGCCGCGCGCAGGTTCTCTCGGGTGAGCAGACCCGTTTGCGCCACCACCCGGCCCGTCGGGTCCACCACGGCGCTCACCCCGCTGTTGGTGGACCGCACCAGCCACAGGCGATGCTCGACCGCGCGGAGGCGTGCCAGGGCGAGGTGAATCCAGGGCTCCTGGGAATCTCCGAACCAGGCGTCGTTGGCGAGGGTGACGATCAGCTGGGGCCGCGCCTCGCGCACCATGCGGCGCACGAAGTCGGGCCTCACCACCTCGTAGCAGATCGGGGTGACGATGCGGAGTGCTCCGAGGCGAAGCGGCGGCGTGGCATCCGAGGCCCGAAACTCCTGCACGCGCGGGAACAGTGCCGCGACTCGGGGAACCAGCCCGGCGAAAGGTGCGAACTCGGCCAGCGGGATCAGCAGATTCTTGTCGTAGGCGTCGCGGATGCTTCCGTCGGATGTCACCAGGAATGCCGAATTCGCCGACACCCGGCGCCCGCCCTCCTCCCACACGGAGGTGCCGCCGAACAGCAGCGGCACCGTGAGCTTCTCCCGCACGGGTTGACCGTCGATCGGAAGGGGACGCCGCAAGCCTCGTACGTAGGCAGTCTCGGGCCACACGACCAGGTCGAGCGGACCACCGGCCAGGAGTTCGTGCGTTTGCGCGAGGTGTCTGCGGTGCCCCAGCACGCCCTGCCGGCGCTTCTCCATCAGGCCCAGGTTGGCCTGCACCACGCCCACACGGAGCGCGGCGCCCTCGTCGTCGGATCGTGTGATCGCCGCGCTGCGCAAGTGGCCGTAGCCGAGTGCGAGAAGCACCAGACCCACCGCCGCCCCGATCGAGACCACGGGTGGATCCCGCTCGCTGCGAATCCAGGCCCAGGCGGCGTAGGCGGCCAGGTTCAAGGCGCCGACCAGCGCGCTCAGCAGAAGCGGGCCACCGAGGTCGGCGATCTGGACGAGCGGCGGGGCGAGTACGAGCGCCGCGCCGGAGTGGACGGGAAACATCTGCGGCTGCAGCCACTCGATCGCCAGGAGGGGCGGAATCCCGGCCACCGCCATCGGCCAGCCCCGCTGGCGGATCAGGTGAAACAGGACGGCGTAGACGACGAAGCCCAGCGCGAACCACGCACCGTATCCCAGCCACAGGATCGCTCCCACCACGAGGTTTCCGCCGAGGAAGTGCTCGACGAGCCGCCAGAGCCACGGGTAGCCACCGGCGTAGGCCACCCCGCCGAAGCAGAGACCCGCCAGGGCCGAGGCACCGATCCCGTGCGGTCGGCTCCGCTCGAGTGCGCGCCAGAGCGGAACCAGGAACACCGCGATCAGCGGCCAGAGACCCCAGCCCAGGTAGCCGAGGAAGTACAGCGCGCCCCCGATGGACGCGATGGCGGGAGCGCGCCAGCCCAGGGCCGGACTCACGTCGCGGGAGCGGAGTCGGCGCCGGGCGCGAGACAGGGGCCCGTGCCGGGTGCGGCCCGATCCCGAGCGGTGCGTCCCTCCTGATCGCGGAGAGAGGGGTCCGCACCCCGGCTGAGCAGCAGCTCCGCCATCTCGCGGAGACCCTTCGCGCAGGCGGCGATGAGGGGGGTGTCGCGGAAGTGATCGCGCGGGTTCACCCCTGCGCCACGCTCGAGCAGAAAGGTGGCTACCTCCAGGCGATCTCCGAGTACGGCATGGAAGAGCGGCGTTCGCCCCTGCTGGTCTGCGTGGTCGACAACCGCGCCGTTCGAAACCAGATACCGCACCAGCTCGAGCCGTCCCTTGCCCGCGGCAAAGGAGAGCGGCGTTCGTCCGCCCAGGTCAGCCTCGTCCACGGCCGCGCCGCGCTCGTGGAGGAAGCGCACCAGCGCGAGGGAGCCGGCATCGCGCGTCGCCAGCAATAGCGCCGTGCGGCCGAGGTCGTCCTTGGCATCGACGCTCACGCCGAGCTCGAGGGCGCGCTCGATCGCGGCGCGGTCGTCCTTGCGGGCCGCCTGGAGGAAGCGCTGCTCCAGCGTGTAAGGCTGGGGATCGCGGGGCTCTCCGGTTCCCATCAGCAGGTTGCGACCGGAAGTCCCGCCCACGGGCTCGCCCGACGGCCCTGCTCCAGCGCTCTCGGGCGGTACCTCGGCGGAGGATGGCTCTGCGTCGACTCGAACCGGTGATGAAACGAGCAGGACGATCGCAAAGCAGCACAGGGCCAACGCGTGCAGCTTCGGTCCGACCGACCCCTGCGAGGTGCGCAGGAGCCGCGAGGCCACGGCCGGGGAGGCTCGGCTCGAGTGCGCCGTGATCAGACGCCGCTCAAGGCGTCGTTGATCAGGGGCGCGACGATCTGCATTCCCGGATCCTCGTTGTTGTAGTAGTTCTCCGGCTCGACGATCCGGACTACCTGATTCAGATCCACCCACTTCTCGAGGAAGGTCTCGAGCGGCGTGAATCCGCTCGGGCACTTCCAGCTCTGCGTCCACGGCCACTGCCAGAACTCCCACCACTTCTTCTTCCGGACCGTCGGGCAGGCGTGGCTGCCGATGAAGGTGATGATCGAGGTGCAGTGGCTGTCGTTGATCGGACGGTGCCACGGAATGTGGTAGCTGAAGTTCGGGTGGTCCTGCATCACGTCCACGAGGTTGGCCTGATCCTCACGCCAGAGCGCCAGAATCGCCGCCTGGTCGAGCCCCGGGTAGAAGCGCTCGTAGGAGAAGCGCGAGAAGTTGTAGTCGCTCGAGTAGCCCGTGTAGGCGAGTTGGTCAGCGGGGAACTCCGCCGCCAGCATGTCCGTCACGCTTCCGAAGTCGTTCACGTCGAACGTCGCGGGCAGCTCGGCGTAGAGTGTGTCCAGCGCCCAGACCTCCGAGATCAGGTCGTGGAGCGGTCGGGAGTTGTAGCTGGCATCGGGGGCCGGGAAGATCGGCCCGGAGTCGTCCAGCATGTAGGAAGCGGCGGGCAGGATGGTGCGTCGCGCCTCGTAGTAGCCGGCCGCCGTCGCCACGCCGCCAGCGCTGAAGCCGGTCACCAGCAGCTTGTTCACGCTGGGGAAGCGCGTGGCCAGGTACTGGAGCGCCGAGCGGGTGTTGTGGAAGCCCACGTGGCGCCAGGTGATGGGCGGGTTCTGACCGCTCGGATCCTCGTAGGTGACCACGTTGTTGCCCACGTGCACGTCGCCGGTGCAGTACGGCACGTACACCACGTCCCAGCCGTCGGTCACGATGGGGTTCAATGGGCGGAGCGGAATGCCCGGGTCGGCGCCGTTCACGAGCGGCGAGACGTACTGGGCCTTGAACTGGGTGATGTAGTCGTCCGGGACGCCGTTCGGGTTGGCAGCGCCGAGGATGCCCGCCTGGCCGCTGCAGGTCTCGTAGTCCCAGCACGCGCCACCGCCCTCGAAGCTGACCAGCATGTTCTGGGACGACGGACTGTCGTAGACCCAGAACTTGAACTGGGAGCCATTGCCGCACATCGTTCCCGGGATCTCCACGCGTTCCCACGCGTAGTCGTTCCCCCGTCCACGATGTCCTCGATGCCGATTCCCGTGGCCGCCAAGGGCAGCCCGCATACGATCAACGCCGCCGCGGCGACGCAAAGCGTCCGGATCCGGTTCATGGTCGCTTCCCCCTGATTTCGGAATCCCCGAAAGCACGCACCTGCGGCCCGAATACCACGAAAACCATCCTGGAATCAACAGGATTCCTACCCGCTACCGGGCGCTGGGCTCCTCGACGTCTTCGAACTTCGCCTGGTCCTCGAGCCAGGCGCGGCGCGCCGCCTCGTGGGCGTCGCGGCGCTGGAGGGCGTCGGAGAGGTTTCTCGGGTACTCCTCCAGCCGCGCCAGGTGGAGCTCCCGGGCCAGCTCCAGCAGACCCACGTCGCGCTCGGGCAGCACGTCGCCGTAGTGGTCGAGGAGGTAGGTCGCGAACTCGACGTAGTCTGCCGAGAGGCGCTGGCGGTGCGCGTAGTAGGCGCGAACCTCCTCCTCGGTCCCGGTGTTGGAGAGCACCTTCCCGTACTGCTCGTTCCAGTACGCGCGCACCGCTTCGCGCTCCTGCAGCAGCGCCGCATCCTGGGTGGGCACCGAGAGCTTCCAGTACAGATTCTCCGGCATCTGTGCTCGCACCGCGTCGAGATCCACCTTCGCCCAGGCCACGGCCGGGTCCGAGAGATCGTCGAGGCCCTCCATTCCCGGGGTCGCCGGGCCGCCCGGTCTCGAGCCCTGTCGTGTCGGCCGGGCCGGCGGTGAGGGGGACTGCGACGACTCCGCAGGCCCGGTGTCGGGCGCGCGGGCCGCGGGCTCCGAGCGCGGGGCGGGCAGTCGCTGATCTTCGCCGTGGCTCCACAGCAGCAGAGCCGCCGCGGCGATCCCGGCCAGCGTCAGTCCCACCACCACGAGTCCGATCGAGCGTCGAGTCCCGGCCATGGCGCGACCTTATCCCGGCGCGAGCGTTGGGATCAAGAGGGCAGGCCGCCCCCGTTTCGAGACTCACGGCACGGCCGGTGCCGCGACCTGGCGACGCGCCTATCTTCGGCGGCGCGACCGGCGCTGCACGGGAGGAGCGACATGCCGACCTCACATCTGCTCTGGATCGTCCTGGTCGTGGTCAACCTGATCGTCCAGATCCTGTGTTTCCGCCACGACGGGGACAGGCCTCTCCACTGGGCCAAGAAGGCGACCACACCCCTGCTGCTCTTCAGCGCATTCCTGGTCCTCTGGTACCACTCCGGCACCGCATCCTCGGTCGCCTCGATCATCCTGCTGATGATGGCCATCGGCGAGCTCGGGATGGAGGGGTCGAACGTGGTGACCTCCCAGGGCGGGCCTCCGTCCGCCCTGGACAAGTGGTCCGTCACCATTGCCGGAATCCTCTTTCTGCTGGTGAACGTGCTTCTCGGCACGGTCCTGCTGGTCCAGGTCAGCGCGGTGCTTCCCATCGTGATCGGTTTCGGTGTCTCTCTCGTGCTGGTCGCGGCGATGCTGATGCTCGTATTCAGGTACTTCAGGCCCGACAAGACCGTTCGGACGCAGATGCTTCTCTACGCTCCGGGGCTGGTCGTCCTGGCGGCCGGGGCGGTAGCGGCCTTGTTTGGTCCGGTCTCCCATCTCGGAGTCGCCGGGCTCATCCTCACGGTCTCCGACTCCCTGGTCCTGATCCGGCTGGGCGCCGGCTTCGACGAGGAGGTATCGAGCGAGAGGCGCAAACTGTTCGTCCTGATGGTGGTGATCCTGCTCCTCTACTACGTGTACATGGGCGTCCTGATCGACAGCGGGGCTCCATTTGCGGGATGACGGCAGGAGTCGCGCCGCTACCGCTGCATCATCCGCGAGGGCACGCGCACGGCCACGACCTCACCCTTCACGCACTCCAGCTCATCGGCGTAAACGGAAGTCGCGACCTTGGCCTTCTTCTCGTGCATCTCTGTCACCCGGGAGCGCAAGACGAGTTCGACTCCCATAGGGGTTGGCCTCAGGTACCTGACCTCGAGGCTTCCGGTGACGTAGGTGATCTCCGGGGCTGTGCCCGGATCGCGACCGGCGGCCTGATACGCTGCCGCGATGGCCGTGGCCATGCTGTGGCAGTCGATCAGACTCGCGACCAATCCGCCGTAGACGAAGCCCGGGAAGGCCGTGTGGTGCGGCTTCGGTGCGAAGCGGCAGATTCCCTCCTCTCCGTTCCAGTAGGTTTCGATGTGCAGCCCGTCCGGGTTGTTGCGCCCGCACCCGTAGCAGACCGCCGCTTCGCCCGGGTAGTAGTCCTGGATCGGCGTCTCGTGCATCTTGGGTTCTCCCGGCTGGAGCAGCGAAGGCGGCGTCGCCGACTCGTCTCCGCAGGTGTGCGATGGAGGCGTGCTGCCAGGCTGAGCTGGGGCGCAGCAGGGGGAGAAAACTAGCAATTCCGCGCAGATCGGCTCCCGACACCACCGCGTCCCGGCGCCTACCTCCGTGTTGCAAAAGAGGAAATATCCACTATCTACGGTGGCGCGATCTGCGTCGAGGCATGGCAGACAGCCCGCGCCCGGCAGGCCAGCCCGTCGAGTTGACTCGTAGTCGGCACATCTACAAGCGCGAAGGACGAGAGATGAGCACATCAAGGATTATCTGGACGAAGACCGATGAAGCGCCGGCGCTGGCGACCTACGCCCTGCTCCCCGTCATTCGGAAGTTCGCTGAAGGCACCGGTATCGAGGCCGAGCTGAGCGACATCTCGCTGGCGGGCCGCATCATCGCGAACTTCCCAGAGAAGCTGACCGACAGTCAGAAGGTTCCCGACGCTTTGACGGAGCTCGGAGAGCTGGCCAAGACCCCCGAAGCCAACATCATCAAGCTCCCCAACATCAGCGCCTCGATTCCCCAGCTGCAGGCCGCGATCAAGGAGCTGCAGGAGAAGGGATACGATATCCCCGACTACCCCGAAGAGCCCAAGAACGAAGAGGAGAAGGCTCTGCAGGAGAGGTTCGCCGTGGCTCTCGGCTCGTCCGTCAACCCCGTGCTTCGTCAGGGGAACTCCGACCGCAGGCCGGCTGTTTCGGTGAAGAAGTTCGCCCAGAAGAACCCGCACAAGATGATGCAGCAGTGGCCGGAGTCCGGATCCAGGTCGCGCGTCGCGCATATGAGCGAGAAGGACTTCTACTCGAGCGAGAATTCCACCACGATCGAGAAGCCGTGCGAGGTGAAGATCGAGTTCGTCGGTGCCGACGGCAAGGCCACGCTGATGAAGGACGGGCTTTCGCTGATCGAGGGCGAAGTGATCGACACCGCCGTGATGAACGTAGCCGCCTTGCGAAAGTTCTACGCGGAGCAGATCGAAGAGGCCAAGAAGGACGGCGTGTTGCTCTCCCTTCACCTGAAGGCGACCATGATGAAGGTCTCCGACCCGATCATGTTCGGCCACTGCGTCGCGGTCTACTACAAGGAAGCGCTCGACAAGCACGCGGACGCGCTCGACCAGGCCGGCGTCAATCTCAACAACGGCCTCCAGGACGTCTACGACAAGCTGGACCGGCTTCCCGCCGACAAGCGGGCAGAGATCGAAGCGGACATCGCCGCGGTCTACGAGAAGCAGCCGGCGCTCGCGATGGTGGATTCGAGGAAGGGCATCACCAACCTGCACGTGCCCAACAACATCATCGTCGATGCATCGATGCCCAACGTCGTCCGCGACGGCGGCAGGATGTGGAACAACGACGACGAGCTTCAGGACTGCATCGCGATGGTGCCCGATCGCTGCTACGCGACGATGTACAGTGTGATCCTCGAGGACGCCAAGGAGAAGGGGCAGTTCGATCCCTCGACGATGGGCGACGTCTCCAACGTCGGTTTGATGGCCCAGAAGGCGGAGGAGTACGGGTCTCATGACAAGACCTTCGAGGCGCCCGCGAACGGCAGCTTCCGCGTCGTCGACGGCTCGGGCAAGACGCTGCTGGAGCAGACCGTGGAGCCCGGCGACATCTTCCGGATGTGCCAGGTGAAGGACGTCCCGATCCGGGACTGGGTCGGCCTGGCCGTCAGGAGAGGGAAGGCCACCGGCGCGCCCGTCCTGTTCTGGCTGGACGAGAAGCGAGGCCACGACAGGCAGATCATTGCGAAGCTGAACGAGTACCTGCCCGATCACGACACCAAGGGGCTCGACATCCGCATCATGAAGCCGGCGGACGCGATGAAGTTCTCCCTGGAGAGGATCCGCAAGGGAGAGGATACGATCGCCGCGACAGGCAACGTGCTCAGGGACTATCTCACCGATCTGTTCCCGATTCTCGAGCTGGGCACCAGCGCGCGGATGCTGTCGGTGGTGCCGCTCCTTGCGGGCGGCGGGCTCTTCGAGACCGGCGCCGGGGGCTCGGCCCCCAAGCACGTCCAGCAGCTGGTCAAGGAAGGCCACACGCGGTGGGATTCCCTGGGTGAGTACTGTGCGCTGGTCCCGTCGCTGGAGATGATCGCGGAGAACACCGGCAACCAGAAGGCCAAGGTCCTCGCGGAGACGCTCGATCAGGCCATCACCAAGTACCTGGAGAACGGCAGGCTTCCCTCGCGCAAGGTCAACGAGATCGACAACCGGGGGAGCACCTTCTACCTGACCCTGTACTGGGCGCAGACCCTGGCTGCGCAGGACAAGGATGCCGAGATGAAGGCGCGGTTCACCAAGGTGGCGAAGGAGCTCGAAGAGAACGCAGAGAAGATCTCGGCAGAGCTCCTCGCCGCACAGGGAGATCCCGTCGATCTGGGTGGCTACTACGTGTTCGATGACAAGAGGGCAGAGGAGGTCATGCGGCCCAGCCCGACCCTCAACGCCATCATCGATGCCATGTAGCGCGTGAAAGGCGCTCAGGCTCCTGAGTCGAGTGCAAACCCTTCCACCAGTCCGGCCACGACGCTTCCGGCGCGGTCGCTCAGGTGGATCAGGTCGACCGTCAGGGTCAGTCCGCGTCGAGCGGCGATCCGGTCCCAGCTCATGCCCAGGAGGTAGTGCAGCGCCCCGGCACTCACCATCCGCAGCATGCTCCGCGTCCCGGGCACATAGCCGGGTCGCGGGACTCCGGAGCTCTCGGGGAGAAGCGCCGCCAGACGATCGTGAAGGGGCAGGAGTTCGACTCCCAGCTCCTCTGCGACTCGGGAGATGATCGCGTTGCACTCCCCGATCAGGAAGGCGATCGGCGCACCCGGATCCTCCCCGACCGGCGCCAGGGTCATCAGGGCGATCCGAGCCCCGCTCTCCTCGCGAAGGCGCCGCACCAGCAGGCGAAGGTTCTCTTCGAACCACTCGAGGTCGGGAAGCCGGGGCAGGTTGACCATCTTCACGTAGCGTCGGCCGGACGCCTGGTCGTGGGCCGCCAGTGCGTCATTGGCGCCGATCAGGACCGTCACGACATCCGGGCGGCAGGCCAGAGCCCGGTCCAGCCGTTGGACCACGTTCCATGCGAGCTCACCGTTGATCCCGCCGTTCACGACCGTGAGGCCGCGATTCGCCAGCAAGTCGGTCCAGTCGCTCCCCAGGTGCCCGTGAGTGATCGAATCCCCGAGGCACAGCACGACAGGACCGGACGCCGGTCGAAGCGACTCGGACCACCGCTCGGGTGCGCGCGCCGGAGGTTGAAGCACGCGGTACCACCTCCACGCCACGGTCGCTGCCGCAACGAGGGCGAGAAGGGCCACGATGGCACAAAACACGCGTCGCAGTATACACGACGCGCCATGCGGAAAGGGCTGCCCCGTGGGCGGGCCAGGCGCTGTCGGAGCTCGGGTCGTCGATGGAGGGGCCGGGCAGGCGCGACGCGTTCAGTTCTCGTCCCAGTAGACCGCCCAGTTCACGAAGTCCATCGGCTGGGCTCCGAATCCCGAGTCCTGGTGGAAATGGAGGTACAGCGTGTAGGCGTCGGGAAGCTGTCGGACCGGATCCAGATCGGCGCCGTCGATGGTGACGATCTGGTGGGGAGTGCCCGGATTCGCGGGAGGGCTCTTTGTGACGGAGGCGCAGACGGTCTCTCCGACGTGGTTCTGCCCGCACACGGAGAGGCTGACCGTTCTGTTGCTGCTCTGCGACTCGTTCGCGGCTCAGGAAGATGTCGAGCGCTGGACGTGATGGGCGTGAAGCCGCGCCAGGGCCCAGGCGGCCCGTTTGAGCGACGGATAGGCCGGAATCCCCGCCCGGCAGATCTCGGCGCGCAGCGCAGTACCCCTGGCCGTCAACTCCGTGTCCCCACCTTCGTAGTCGATCGTGAAGACGGTGGGCTTTTGGTTCTGCCTCACGAAGTCCACGACTTCCGTCGTCAAAGAGGCGTCGCCGGTCATGTGGAAGGCCGCCCTCGGAACCAACCGGTCGATCATCACCATCGAGACGTTGGGGTCGGCGTAGGCGAGTCCGAGGATCTCCCGGAGGTAGTCCGGATCGTCGAAGATCCGCCAGGAGTCGAGGGGGTTGCCGGCGATCGAGCCGGCGACCGGCACTGCCTCGCGGAGTCGCTTCATCGTCTCTTCGGAGAGCTGCGGCACTTCCAGTCCCTGATCGACACACATGTCGCCGTTGGAGACGCTGGACCCGCCACCGCCCCCGATCAGAAACACGCCCTTGCCGCTGGGAGCCGGTAGCAGGCAGAGGGCGAGGAGCGCATCGGCCCATTCGTTCATGGAGCGGGCCTGAACGGCACCCGTCTGACGGAACAGGCCGTCCCAGAGCCGCCGCTCCCCGGCCATCGAGCCGGTGTGCGAGGCGACGGTCCGCGCTCCGATCTCGCTCTCTCCCCCCTTCCAGATCACGATCGGCTTCTTCTTCCCGACCTCTCGCGCGAGCTGCAGGAGCTTGCGGCCATCCCCGATGCCTTCCAGGTACATGGCGATGGTGTGGATCCGGTCATCCTCCCCCATGAACTCGAGGTAGTCCGGACCGTCCAGGACTGCGGCGTTGCCCATGCTCACCGCCTTCTCGGTTCCGATCCCCAGCGAAAACAGGTACTCGGTGAGGCGCTGGGTGATGGCGCCGCTCTGTGAGATCACGCCGACCGGACCGGGCTTGCCCGGCACCGCACCCCACGCGGTCAGCCCGGAAGACGGGCAGTAGGGGCCCATGCAGTTGGGGCCGATCACCAGGAGTCCGTTCTGCCTGGCGATTTCCTTGATTCGCTCTTCGAGGTCCGCTCCCTCCCGGGTGCCGATCTCGCTGAAGCCGGAGGCGAAGATGTGGATGTGGCGCGCGCCGATGCGCGCGCATTCCTCCAGAACCCCAGGCACCAGATCCGCCTTCACCGCGACGATCACCAGCCCGGGTACCTCGGGTAGAGCAGACAGGTTCGGATAGGCTCGGAGGCCGTCGATCTCGTCGGCCTCGGGGTGGATCGGATACAGCGCACCCTTGAAGCCCGACTCTTTGTACTTGCGCAGGAACAGCGCGCCCCCGAAGGCGCCGGTCCTCCTCGAAACGCCGACGACGGCGACGCTCCCCGGTTCGAAAAAGGTGCCCAGATCCACGTTGTTCGAGCTCATCATCCGCATGGTTCTCCGTCGGCTTCAGGTCAGCGATCCGATCGCGGGCCAGAGGCTATCCAGAGCCGGGGCGAAGGGCCAGTTGGACCGAGGATCGAGGAAGCCGAGTCGAGCGCGCCCAGGCGGCCTCGCGAGACTACTTGCCACCGCGTTCGTGGCCGGATCGCGTCAGAAGAGGTCCCGGACCTGCTCGGAGAGCGCCTCGAACTGGAGCTCGAAGTACTCGATCCGCTCTCCGCTGAGCCCGAAGAACTCCACGGCCTGCTCAGCGATCGGGCTCAGAGGTCCGGGTTGCGCAGGAGCGAAGGGGGGGACGCCGATGCGCTCGCTCAGACCGTCGCTCAGCCGCACCACGTGGAGATCCACGGTGTCCGGCTGGAAGGGAATGAAGGCGGCGTGGTGCTCGGCGGCGATCCGAACCACGTAGTTCGGCATGTTCGCGCGGCGAAGATAGGAGGCGCCGACGTGATGGTGGAGTTCTGCGAGCACGCTCGCGAGCTCCTCTTCGCTGGGAGTCTTGAGCAATCGGCCGTTCACCCTGGCCTGGCTCATGACCTTGAGGATGAGGAGGCTCCCCAAGTTCCGGAACATCGCTCCCACGAAGGTCCGCTGCGGATCCCCTACCTTGAGTTCCTGGGAAAGCAGCCGCGCGCCGAACGCACACACCAAGCAGTCTTGCCAAAGCGCGTTCGTCACGCTCTGGAAGACCTCAAACTCGGACCTCTCCCGCGTGTTGAAGAGCGAGCGGCACGCCGATGCCAACGCGATGCTCGCCGTGTCCTTGAAGCCGAGGCGGATGATCGCGTTGTTGACGTTCTCGATCGGCATGATCCCCCCGAAGAGGACCGAGTTCGCCGCGCGCAGGACGTGGGCCATGGTGGCCGGATCCTGGGAGATCAGCTCTCCGAGCTGGGACATCTCCACGTCGGGTTCTTCGAGTAGCGCGACGAAGCGCACGGCGATGGCCGGGAAGGTGGGAAGATCCACCTCCCGCTGCTTCAAGGTCGTGCTGACCCAGAGCGCCAGTTTCCGAGCACCCGCGTTCATGCCGGGGGACTCCCGTTCGGACTCCGTTACTTCCTCATCGGAATCTGGGGACCGGACTAGAGTGGTGGGTCGCGGCGATCCTGCAAAACGTCCCGGAACCCTTCGCGACTACTGGGTTTTTCCGCTAGCGGAGCCAGGGTCGGGCTTGCAGTTTGCCTCACAACCCTGGTTGAGGGGCCGCCAGTTGCTTCCGCCATCGATGCTCTCGAGGACGCCGCCTCCCGAGAGACCGATGTAGAGGTGCCGCGGATCTCTGGGGTCGACGTTGATGGAGTGGAGCAGCGAGCACTTCGAGCATGCCAGGAGCGAAGGAGCGACGATCCTGGCAGAGCCCCAGGACCAGTTCTACGGAGACTGCCGCTACGGGCCGAGGACCCGGAAGGGCATCACTGGTACTTCGCGCAGCACGTCCGCGACGTCGCGCCCGAGGAGTTGAAGCCGCCAGCCTCCTGATGACGACGAGACGGGTTCCCGAAGGGCAAGATCGACACTCGTTCGGTACCCTCGACTCGACGTGAGGATGACGGCCGAAGAACTTCAGAGGCGTCTCGAGCGAGCCGATCGCCAGCGCCTCCTGCTGCGTCGGGCGACGATGGAGCTGCGCGCGATGGGCCAGAGCCTGGTGCGAGCGAGACGAGATGGACCTGACCGATCCGACCGCCGTCGCACTCGATATCGCTGAGATTCTACAGCGCGAAGGCATCGGCTACGCGCTCTACGGCGGACTTCTGCTCGCCGCCTACGGTCGGGCGCGCGAAACCAAGGACGCCGACCTCGCCGTGGTGCGAGTCGATACCTTGGCCACTTCATCCCTGCTCGCGAGTCATCTGGGGCTCGAGTGCATCGTGGCCTTCGACCGGCGGTGCTTCGGTGGTCTGACCATCGGCCGAATCACGTTGGTCGAGGGAGAAGAGCTCAACACACTCGACCTTGTGGAGCCGGCCGATCCCCACTACGCCGGCCGTTCGGTGGCGCGCTCTCCCGTATCGACGCTGCGCCAGCGCGAGATCCGCGTCCTGACGCCTGAGGACTTCGTGATCTTCAAGGTTCTCTCGACCCGGGACCTGGATCTGGAGGATGCTGTCTCCGTTCTCCGAAGCCTCGGTCCCGAACTCGACACCGGTCTGATCGAGCGGGAGGTCGATGGCCTGGCCGGGAGCGTGGGGTCTCATCCGGTCCGCGATCGCTGGGAGTGGATTCGCGGTACCTCTCGAGGCGCGGAACCGCCGGGAGGAGCCGGGACGCAGAACTGAGAATCGGGGACTGCCATTCTTTCGAGTGAGGGAGATTTCCATGGTCCACGTCGACTACTCCGCAGCTGGTATTCCGGTTCGAGAAGACCTGAGGAACGCCCACGCCGAGCTGCTCGAACATCTGCGCGCGCCGGGCAACTGGTGGAGCGGCGCGGAGCGGGTGGCGATCGCCGCGGAAAGCCGGCACGCCTCCGCCTGCGCGCTCTGCAGGGAGCGGAAGGATGCGCTCTCGCCCGAACACGTGCAGGGGGGGCACGACAGCCTGGGCGAGCTGCCCGAAGCCGTGGTGGACGTGATCCACCGCGTGCGCACCGACCCCGCGCGCCTATCGAAGAACTGGTTCGAGGGCGTTCTGGCGGCGGGGGTATCGGAGGGGGCGTATGTGGAGGTGGTCGGCGTGGTCACGCTGCTGGCCGGCGTCGACTACACGGCCCGCGCCCTCGGCGCACCGGCGCCCGCGCTTCCGGAGCCCCTCGCCGGGGAGCCCTCCCGCCACCGGCCGGCGAGCGCGCAGCCGGGCGTCGCCTGGGTGCCCATGATCGATCCGGCCGACGCGGATGGCCCGGAGGCGGGTCTCTATCCGAACCTGGAGTTCGTGCCCAACATCATGCGTGCGCTCTCGCTGGTGCCCGACGAGGCGCGTGCACTGCACCGCTCTTCGGACGCCCACTACGTGGCGATGGGGGACCTCACGAATCCGGGCGCGCGCCGCGACCTCGACCGGCTCCAGATCGAGCTCGTCGCAGCCCGCGTCTCGGCGCTGAACGAGTGCTTCTACTGAACCACCGCACACGCCACGCTGCTCCGGGTGAGCAGCCAGACGACGGGCGACGAGGTGGATCTGGGAACGGTGACCGGGGTTGCAGAGGGCGACGGCGGAGTCGAACACGGCGGACGGCTGGTGGCGTTCACCGACGCGGTGATGGGCAGCGACGAGGCGGCGCTCGATCGGCAGCGGTCGGCCCTGCGAAAGCTTCTCACGCCGGAGGCCTTCGTCGACGCGTCGGCGGTGATCGGGGCCTTCAACGTGGTGGACCGGATCGCGAACGCCACCGGGATTCCGCTGGACGCCGGCCTCGCCGCGATGAGTGGGGAGGTGCGCCAGGAACTCGACCTCGCCCGTTTCGGCTCGTCGGCCAATACGCCCGGAGCGGGCTGACCGCTCCGGCACGGGAGGCGGAGATGATTGACGCACCCTCGATCGAGGAGCTCTTCTCACTGCGTGGAAAGAAGCGTGTTCATCAGCGGGGCGACCGCGGGGTTCGGACTGGTGGTGGCCGCCAGCTTTTCCCGGGCCGGTGCTGCGGTCACCATCGCGGGGCGCCGCGACGCGCGGCAGGAGGCGGACGAGATCGGAGCGCGCGCCGGCCCGGTGTCTGATTGGCGGGGCCAGCGTCCGCGCCGCGGGATTCCGTTAAGATCGAGGGCGCGACCCGGCTCGAGGCCGATCGACTGTCGAGAGAGGAGAATCCATGAAGAAGCGGGTGAGAGAAGCGCTTCGAGGCTACGTGCGGACCGTCTCCGGGAACTGCCGGGCCCTGATGGACGAAACGGCCCGGCTGGCCTGTTTCGTGGAAGATCTCCTCGAGTACCAGCATCTCTACGACACCTCGACGGAAGGCATCGGGGACCGCTACGCGAAGATCGGCCCCGGTCTGATGTTGCTGGAGGAGGGGAAGCTCTACATGAATGCGGCCAGTGGCGCCGTGCCACTGAGCGATCGGATCAAGCGGGAGCTGCGTCTCTACGAGTACGCCAAGCCGCGTTTGAAGGACGCCTACACCCGCCTGCGCTATTGCGACGAGATGTGGTTCTTTACGACGGAGACGATTGCCTCGGGCTACGTGGAGTACGAGTACATCGGTGACGTTCCGCCCCAGGGAATCGACCTGACCCAGATCCACGCGATGCGGATCATCCGACTGAACTGGTTCGACATCGTGAACCCGGTCAACAACCCGGAAGGGAAGGGCGTGTGGTCCCCGTTCCCGTTCATCGACCTCTACGGTCAGTGGATCTTCTCCTACCATCTCCCCTTCTTCGAGAACGGCGAATTCAAGGGTGCCTTCGTCCCCCACGCCAATATCCGGCCGATGCTGGCGGACTCGATCGATCAGGGCGAGGTCAAGATGCTGGCCATCCACGACGACTCGACGCTGATCGGACTGAACCAGGCCGCCGAGGCGGCCTTCGATCTGAAGCCGTACAGGTCCAGGCGGTGGGAGGACGTTACCCAGGCCGTCCCCTACGTACGGAACGAGCTCGATCTGATGCGCTCTTCGTCGGAGGACTTCGTCTGGCTGGCCGACGGCATCAAGTGGCAGAGCGAGTTCGACCTCAGCATCGCAGGGACGCACTACACCGTGCTCAAGGAGCGCGTTCCGGAGGTGGGGATGAACCTGGTGGCCCTGCTGGACCGCTGAGGGCAGCATGGGCCTCGGCAACGACTGCCCCGGGTTCATCATGGCCGCCGGGAACCACATCCCCGCCAACATGCCGGTGGAAAATGCGATCTACTACAACGAAGTCTTCGAGGAACTCCGAAGAAGATGAGTCGATGAGGACCGACTACTGGCGCGTCTACTACGATCGAGAGGTCGCCGAACGCAGTGACGAGATTCGCCAGGAAGCTCGAGTCCACTCGACGGGTGTGGATCTTCACGTCGACGTCTATCCGAATCCGGATTCTGGGGCACCGGTCGTGATCTTCAACCACGGTGCCGCCGGCTACTGCCGGCTCTTCGTCCGGTTGGCGCTCTCCTTCCGCGAGTGCGGCTATACCGTGGTGCTTCCCGACCAGCGCGGCCAGGGGCTCTCCGGCGGACCCAGAGGGGACTACACGGTTTCGGAGTGCGTCCAGAACATCGTGGACGTGGCTCAATGGGCCGCGGGCCGGTTTCGCACGCGGCTCTTCATGGCCGGCGGAAGCGTGGGCGGCGGCCTCACCTACTACGCGGCAGCGGCGGGAGCGCCCGCCAGTGCGATCGGCTGCCTCAACCTCTTCGATTTCGGCAATGGGGCCGACGGGCTCAGGATCTCCCGGGTCGCCTCGCTGGCTCGGTATCCCGCCGTGGTCAAAATGCTCAAGCGCGGGATGGCGGTCTCCAGGCCGCTCTACGGGTTGCGGATCCCGTTCAACTGGATGGGGGCCTTCGACAAGTTGATGGACTCGCGCGACGCGGACTTCCAGGCCCAGTGGGACGCAGACCCGGTTCCGCCCCGCCTCGTGACCCTTCGATCTCTGGCCAGCAACATGGACACGAGCCCTGCGGTCCCGTTCGAGCGGTTTCGAGGTCCGGTTCTGGTCATCAACCAGGGTCTGGACCAGATGGTCGATCCCGGAGTCACGAAGCGGAACTACGGAAGGCTCGGCGGGCCCAAGCGCTATCTCGAGGTTCCCTTCGGGCACTGGTCGAGCCAGCCCGAGTTCTGGGAGACCATCGTTCGGGGCTGCGACGAGTGGTTCAGGGAGCACCTCTGAGAGAGCGGCCGAGGGCTTGCTCGCCCAGCCTCTCGAAGAGCATGCAGTAGGCGGTCTGGCCCTTCTCGAAGCTCTCGAGCCGGAAGAACTCGTTCGGCGAGTGGAATCGCTCGTCGAGGAGAGCGAACGCGAAGCCGACCGAGTAGACCCCGAGGATGTCCCTGAAGAGGCCGCAGATCGGCAGGGTGCCGCCCATCCGCAGATTCAGGGGCGGGGAACCGTAGAGATCTTCCAGCACGGCGGCAGCGATCTCGTTGCCCGGGTGGTCCAGCGGAATCCGATACGGCAGTGCGCTGCCATCGAACGGAGCGGTGCACACCTTGACGCCCGGCGGGGCGTGGCGCTCCACGTGCCGCTGGATGAGTTCCACGATTCCCGCGGGCTTCTGCTCGGGAACGATTCGACAAGTGATCTTGGCGTGCGCCTCCGACGGGAGCACGGTCTTGATTCCCCCTTCCTGGAAGCCACCCCAGATGCCGTTGATCTCGAGCGTCGGCCGGGCCCAGGCCCGTTCGTGGGTGGTGTACCCGACTTCGCCGAACACCTCGTCGATCCCCAAACCCCTCTTGAAGCCTTCCTCGTCGTAGGGGATGGCCGCGATCTGACTTCGATCCTGGTCGGTCAGAGGAAGCACACGGTCGTAGAAGCCTTCGACCGTGATCCGACCGTCGCTGTCGTGCATCGTTCCGAGGATGTGCGCGAGCGCGTGGATCGGGTTCGCCACGGCGCCGCCGTGGAGGCCCGAGTGAAGATCGGCGTTCGGACCCACCACGTCGACCTGGAGGCCACACAGGCCCTTGAAGGAGACGAACAACGCGGGCCGCTTCTCGGAGAACTGGCCCGAGTCGGCGCTGAACACCAGATCGCTCTTCAGCAACTCGCGGTGCTCTTCGAGGAAAGAAGGCAGATCGGGGCTGCCGATCTCCTCCTGACCTTCGAAGAGGAACTTGAGGTTGAAGGGCAGGCCGCCGGCCGTTTTCATCAGGGCTTCGACGGCGAGGATCGGAATCAACATGTTGCCCTTGTCGTCGCTGGCTCCGCGGGCATGGATCCTGCCGTCCTCGATCACGGGCTCGAAGGGCGGATTCGTCCACAGATCCAGCGGGTCGGCTGGCTGGACGTCGAAATGGCCGTAGACGATGATGGTGGGTCCCTGGTCAGCGTGCAGCCAGTCGCCGTAGACCATGGGGTGGCCATCGGTGGGCAGGACCTGGACGTTCTCGACGCCGGCAGAGGTCATCCGGGCTGCGACCCAGTCGGCGGCTCGCCGCACGTCACCCGAGTGCTGCGAGAGGCTCGAAACGCTGGGGATGCGCAGGAACTCGATCAGCTCTTCCAGGAACCGGGCCTGGTTGTCGTCGAGGTATTGCTGCCAGCCGGGCATCGTCTTCCTCCTCGAAACGCTTCTCGATAGGCTACGCGTGATCTTCCAGGATCATCGCCGACGCCTTCTCGCCGATCATCGTGCTGGGGACGTTCGTGTTGCCGGACACCAGGGTCGGCATGATCGAGGCGTCAGCGACGCGCAGGCCCGTCACCCCTCGCACCCGCAGCCTCGGGTCGACCACGGACGAGTCGTCACTGCCCATTCTGCAGGTACAGGTGGGGTGATCCCCTCTCCACGCGGTCTTCCGCACATACGCCTCGAGATCCTCCTCTGAATCGACATCTCTCCCGGGTGCCAGCTCGCGAGTCAACAAGCGCCCGAGGGCTTCCTGCGAAAAGATCTCGCGGACCCTGCGAATTCCCGCGATGAGCTGCTTCATCTCGTAGTCCGAGCCGACGAGCTGATGGCGGATGACCGGAGGGTCCTCGGGCCTGGAGGAGCGCAGGCCGATCGATCCCTTGTACTCCGGGTGGAGGGCGATCACCGAGGCATTGACGCCCGGCCGACGCGAGAGGCGGAACATCCGCACTCCGGTCTTCTCGTCGACTTCTGCCGTGTATGTCATGGCCTGGAAGATGAGCTGAAGATCCGTCCACCCGTGAGCCGCTCCGAGCGGGGTCTCGAGGAAGGCCTGGGTGTGTGCGGTGCACATCGACAAGGGCCCCCGTCGAAACAGCAGGTAGTCGAGGCCGTGCTTGAGGCTCCGGAACGAGAGCAGATCGCTGTTGAGGGTGGGAACATTCGCTCCCCAGGCGAGAGTGACGACGGGATGCTCTTGAAGGTTCTGACCTACCTCCGGGCTGTTCGAGATCGATTCGATGCCGTGCCTGCGAAGCTCGGCGTCTGGACCGATTCCCGAGAGCATCAGGACCTTGGGCGAGGCAATGGCACCGGCACTCAGGACGACCTCACCGTTGCACTGCGCCCGGCAGGTCCGACCTCGGTGCCTGTACTCCACGCCCACGGCCCTCGCGTCTTCGAAGACAATCCGCGACACGAATGCGTTGAGCACGATATCGAGATTGTTCCGGTGCCTGACGGGACGGATGAAAGCCCGGCCGTTGTTGTGCCGGAAGCCGTTCCTCTGGTACGCCTGGGCGTGGGCGATGCCTTCCTGGCTCTCGCCGTTGTAGTCGCGATTGGAGGGGATCCCCGCCTGGCCGGCCGCATCCACGAATGCGTCCATCATCACGTGTGTCAGGCGAATGTGCGAGGACCGCAGCGGGCCGGTCCCTCCTCGATACTCGCTGGCGCCTTCGTCGAACGTTTCGATTCGCTTGAAATGGGGCAGCACGCTTTCGTAATCCCATCCCTCGCAGCCCAGCTTCGACCAGTGGTCGTAGTCGTAAGGGTGCCCACGGACGTAGATCATCCCGCTGATCGAGCTCCCACCCCCGAGCACCTTTCCGCCGTGCCAGACGTCTCGGAGGCCGTGGCGCGATTCGTCCGGCTCGGCGAGGTACTTCCAGTTGTGGGTCGTGATGGCGCGCATGACCAGCGCCGGGACGGCAATGGTCAAGGATCGGTCGGACCCGCCAGCCTCCAGCAGGAGAACTCTCCTTCGGGAATCGGCTGACAGCCGGTTGGCCAGCACGCACCCCGCGGTGCCGCCGCCGATGATGATGAAGTCCCAGGCCCCGTGGTCTTTGCTGGCAGTCATGAGCGTCTCCCCAGGCGAGGGTTTCCCATGGTAACTCAGCCGGATCGGCCGCTTCCGCCTTTCTGGCTGGCCCCTCCGACGTGCCCTAGAGTTTCGGTCGGCCGGGCTGCTCAGCGCTGATGTTCGATGAGAAGAGCGTGACAGAGAGATCCGACATCCTGCTTCTGTTCACGGACATGCAGCGCGCCGACACCATCCACGCGCTCGGAAACGAGTCGATCCGGACGCCCCACCTCGACCGCCTGGTCAGGGAAGGGAGGGCGTTCATCAACTGCCACACGCCGTCACCCGTGTGCGTGCCCGCCCGCTGCTCCATGCACTACGGCCTCTATCCGCAGAGGACCGGCGTCTTCGACAACCAGTCGATGATGGCTGACAACGGCAACTCCCTGCCCGCCGTGCTGGGGCGCAACGGCTACGCGACGCACGCGATCGGAAAGTGCCACTTCACGCCGGACAGGCAGGCCCTGCGCGGCTTCGACTCCCGGCAGACCCAGGAGGAATGCACGTCGGATCCCGACGACGATGACTACGTGGCCTGGCTCGCAGCCAACGGCTACGACTATTACGAGCCCAATGGCGCCCGGGGCGAGATGTACTACATCCCCCAGGTGTCCTGCCTTCCGGCGGAAGCGCATCCCACGCAGTGGGTGGGCAACGAAACGGCGAGGTTCATCCGTGAGAAGGCAGAGGGCGAGAAGCCGTGGTTTCTGTTCTCCAGCTTCATCCATCCTCACCCGCCGTTCGCCCCGCCCAAGCCGTGGCACAGGCTCTATCGCGCCGACCAGATGCCCTTGCCGTTCGTTCCCGATCGAAGCGAGGAACTGCACACATGGGTGAACCGCGCCCAGAACCGGTACAAGTGGCGCGACCGGGGCATCGACCAGAACCTGATCAGGACGATCAAGGCCTACTGCTACGCCACGATTTCCTTCGTGGACTATCCAGGTTGGCCGCATCCTGGCGGCGCTCGAGGAGACGGGAAGACTGGACAACACGCTGATCCTCTTCGCCTCCGATCACGGCGAGTATCTGTTCGACCGCGTCAGGGATCCGTGGGAAAGCGTGAACCTCGCAGGGAGCGGTGCTTCCGAGACAGTGCAGGCCGAGATGAAGAAGCGGCTGCTCGACTACCTGCGGAGCGTTGAACGCAGGCAGGGGCGTATGTGGAGGCTGCGGCGGGCCTCGAGTGGAAGAAGTACGATCCCATCGATCAAGGGTATCTGCGGGACCCGGACGCGGGCTTCCTGTTCCAGGACTACCCGAGCTACGAGTTCGACGTGGCCGAGTACCTGGACGAAGTCGACACGAACTCGGCGGTTGGAGGGTGATCGCCAAACCCCAGGAGGAGAGGCCATGCTGCAGAAGCAGGACAAGAGGATCTGGGACACACCGCTCTTCGCGGATTTCCCCAGGAGCGAATATGAGGACCGCGTGGGCCGGGCTCGCAAGCTCATGGAGGAGCAGAAGCTGGACGTCGTCGTCTTCTGGGACCCCGCCAACATCCGCTACTTCTCCGGCTTCCACTCCCTGCACTACGACTCGTTGACGATATCGCCAGCGGTGTACGTGCTTCCCCTCGAGAAGGACCCCGTGATCGCGGTTCCCGATTTCTTCGCCGGCGTCGCCCATGCCTACACCTATCTCGACGACATCCGGATCCAGCCCAAGCCCCACGTCACCAGGAACATCCGTCAGATTCCCGTCGACATCGCGGACATCGTGAAGGAGCTCGGGTACGGCCGCGGCAGTGTCGGGCTGGAGACCGGAGGCTGGGGCGGCATGGCTGCGCTGCGTTCGCTCAGCGACATGGACCGGTTCCGCGGGGAGCTGGGCGATGCCACGCTGGTGGATGCCTGCGATCTCATCTGGAAGGTTCGCACCATCAAGTCGGCTGCCGAGGTCGAGGCCATCAAGGTGGCGACCTGCGCCATCATCGGCGCCTACGGGGAGGTGGTCTCCAGATACGAGCTTGGGATGAGCGAGTGCGAGGTGGCGCGGATGCTGCGAGCCGCGATCCTCGAGCGAACGGAGGACTGCATGCCTCCGATCGCGACCTCCTCGTCCCGACCGATCCCGATGCCTGACACGCCCTCCTTCTACGACGAGGTCACGCTCTCCGCCGGAGACCGCCTGGTCTTCGAGCCCCTGCCCACTTACAAGGGCTATGGCGGAAGCTGCTGCCGGTGCTTCCACATCGGCCCCATGCCGGACGAGGCCCGCAAGAAGGACGAGGGTGTCGACTACGCACAGGCCGCCGCGATGGCGGCGATCAAGCCCGGCTTCAAGGCCAAGCAACTGCTGGAGGTGATCGAGGAGGCGCTCCAGGAGAAGGGCATGGGTTCTACCATCGAGATGGCGGGGCACGGAGTCGGCCTCAACATGCAGGAGCCGCCGATGATCGCCGAGGAGGAGGAGGACACCTTCGAGGAGGGGATGGTCCTTGCCATCGAGGTCTGGGTGGTGGATTGGTCGGGCGTGGGCCTGGGGGGCACCGGCGCCGCCTTCGTCCCCGAGGTCTACGGCAACGAGGACCTGGTGCTCGTGACCAAGGACGGCTGCGATCGGTTCCCGTCCTTCCGCCGGGACATCCGTTCGCTTCCGCACAAAGGGAGTCTGTGAAGGCCGCAACGGCCGCCTTCCATGTCGACTCGCGCCCAATCAGAGGAGGAATGAGATGAAGGATCCGGTGATGCGCGCAGTGGCCCAGAACGTGCTCGGGATGTCCGACGAGGACATCGACAAGGTCACGCCCGAACAGGAGAAGGAGTACAAGAACTCGATCGAGAACATGGGCAAGTACCGGCTGGTCGCCGAGGTCGTGAAGTCCAAGTACTGCGCGGCTGGCGTGAAGGTCGGACAGAAGATCGTGATCGATGGCGCCGCCATCGATGCGGAAGCGACCGACTGTCCGCTCTGCGTGGGGGCGATCTCGCCGCTCGAGCGAGCCAACGCGGTCTACCTGGACCGATGCGCGCAGGGTAGCGATGTGAACGCGCCGCTGGGGGGCGTCGCCTGTATCGACCCGGGATTCGAGGCTGGTGGGCTCGGCAACGTGGTCTTCGATGTCCGGATCGAGCCTAAGGACGGGCCTGACGGGGCTTGACGGATCAGTAGAAAGCCCTTTGGGGAGAAGCAGAACTCAGTTCGGGGCGGCGCGATGCAGATCCCAGGTACCCCGAATGCCCAGGGCCCGTCGCGCGCGGTTCTTGGATAGGTTGTAGCCGCCCCGATTCGCGGTCAGATCGTCGAGGCCTCCGCCGGTATTGGTGAGGACGACGATCGCGTCCCCTCGTTCCGGCTGGAGGACGAGAAGGCTCTGGAAGCCCGGGTTGCTTCCCCAGTGCCACCTGGGCGACGATCCAGCTGGACTGTTTGCATGCTCGAATCGAGAGGCGAGAGCGCATCAGACCGCCTGTTCTTCTCGCGCTCCTCCAGCATTTCCCGGTCGCGGGTCTACTCGATCCGAGCTGTGGTATCAATTGCCGAGTTGGCCGGAAGGAACAGCTGTGCGGATCGAATCTGTGAAACTCGTCTACTTCTCTCCCACCCAGACGACGAAGGCCGTACTCCAGTCCATTGCCGAAGGGATGGCGGCCGAGGCATCGGAGACCCTCGATTTCACCTTGGCGGAGGACAGGGCCAGGCAGCTACCACCCTTTGGAGACGAGCTGGTCCTTCTGGGGGTGCCCGTCTACGCAGGCCGGGTACCGCTGGACGCCGCCGAGTATCTGAGCACACTGACGGCCAGCCAGACGCCGGCCGTCGTGGTGGTCGTGTACGGAAACCGCGCCTACGACGACGCGTTGCGGGAGCTCTCCGACATCGCGCTGGGAGCGGGTTTCGTTCCCCTTGCAGGTGGTGCCTTCATTGGCGAACACTCCTTCTCGACGGCTGAAACGCCCCTGGCCCGCGGCCGGCCGGACGATCGGGACATCGCCGAGGCCCGGGCCTTCGGGGCTCGCATCAGGGACAAGCTGGAGCGGTTGGGGAGCATTGCGGAAACCGCTCCGCTGAGCGTGCCGGGGGATTTCCCCTATCGCAAACGGATGCGCCTCTTCAAGAAGTCCCCAGCGACCTCGACCGAGCTGTGCAACCAATGTGGTGACTGCGTGCCGGTATGTCCCAAGGGCGCCATCGACGAGGACGACCCGACCCGGACCGACAGCGAGAAGTGCATCCTCTGCTGCACATGTATCAAGGTCTGTCCCGAGAGAGCTCGGTCCACGCAAGACCCAGAAGTCCTGGGTGTCATAGACAGACTGGTGCGCACCTGCCAGGAACGCAGGGAGCCCGAGACCTTCCTCTAGGAGATTCCATGATCGAGCTGGAAAGAGAGGGCGATGTCCATGTGATCCGCATGGTCGCAGAGGACAACCGTTTCAATGCGAAGTTCGTGGCTGCGCTCAATCAGGCGCTGGACGAGGTCGAGGACTCCACGGGGCCGGCTGCTGTGGTGACCACCGGAGCGGGCAAGTTCTACTCGAACGGCCTCGACCTGGACTGGATGGGCGGCCTGGGAGCAGAAGAGCTCCGCCAGCACATGGACAACGTCCACGACACGTTCCTCCGGATGCTGACGTTTCCCACGATCACGGTGGCTGCCCTCAACGGTCACGTGTTCGCGGCCGGCGCCATGCTCGCGCTGGCCCACGACTATCGGGTGATGCGCGCCGACCGGGGCTTCTTCTGTCTGCCCGAGGTGGACATCAGGATCCCCTTTACCCCGCAGATGGATATCCTGATTCGCTCGCGTCTTCCCAAGGTGGTCGCCCACGAGGCGATGTGCACCGCCAGACGTTACGGTGGCTCTGAGGCGTCGGACCGCCAGATCGTCGACCACGCCGTCCCCGAGGCTGAGGTGCTCCCCAGGGCGATCGAGATTGCACAGGGCCTGGCCGGCAAGGATCGTGACACGATCACCGCCATCAAGCGCCAGATGTATGCGGACGTAGTGGACGTCTTCGAGCGCGAGAAGGCTGCCGGGGGCTCGGGAGGCAGCTAGGGAGAGCCGGACGGGAGGTGGGGCAGTCGCTCAGGACGTGGGATGCGTCGGAGAAGGCTGAACTCCGGTGGGCTCTACCCCGCGCTCGAGAGCGGCCTTGATCTTCGGGAAGACGTCTTCGCGGGCTCGCTTTCCCCACAGCAGGTCCTGGTGGGCATAACCGCGGAGAATCACCTTTCGGCAGTCGCGTCCGGGATTCTGCGGGCCTCGTTTGAGCCACTCGTACATGTCATCGACGCCTCGCTTGAGCCAGAGCTTGTTCTCTCTGCCTGTAATCAGTGTGACGACCAGGTTGTCGAAGTGCTCGCGGCTCTCGTCGCAAATGAAACCCTTGCCGTTCAAGTCCTCCTTGAAAGTTCCAGCGCGGCCTTGGCGGAGCACGTTCTTGGCCGCCTGGAGAAACATCCTGAGTGGAATCGGTCCGAACTGCTCCTCGAGCTGGGGCCTGTACTTGCGCACGCTGGTGACGGAGGCGATCAGCTTCTCCCCGACTCTCAACTGCTCCGCAGACTCGAAAGTCCCCTCTGTTTCGACCAGCCACAGGACACCGGTCGCGCTGCCCGATTTCCATGCGCCCGTCTTCAGCTCGAAGTCGTGTAGCTTGCCCCTTGCAGTGGATGGCACACCCTCGACCACCTGCCCGAGGAGCGGTGCGAAGCTACCCTTTTCGAAGGAGACGGCCCACGTCTCCCGGTGAATCTCCGGAACCAGTTGCTTCTCCAGGTAAGGGGGGCCGTACATGAAGCTCAGCCTGTTGCACATCTCGAGGAGATCCGATTCGTTCTCTTTCGAGTGTGGCAGCAGCAACTCGGGCCAGTTGTCGTAGATCTCTTCGATCACTCTGGGCCACTCCCGACCCGGCCGGGGATCTACTGCCACGGCGTCCTTCTCGCGCCAAAGCCGCTCGAGAGACCGTTCCTGTGTCTTCAACCGGCCCTCGAAGGGCGGGCGGTAGAACAGCCCGAGAGTCAGCAGTACCACGTGCGTGAGTCGGGTACTGGCGAGCTCCCCGCTGGCGATGGCCTGTGCGAGTGCTCCCGCACCGAGACAGTGGCCTACCGCGCCGATTCGCTCTGCGCCAGGGCGCGCTTTCTGGATCTCCTCCAGCGCCCAGGGAATCTCGCCGCCTGCCGCGTAGTCCAGATCGAACTCGTCCTGGAGCAGTTTTGTGGCTTTCTTCTCGATGGCCTTGGCGACGACGCTGCCGCTTCCGCGCCAGTCCAGGAGCCAGGACTCGTAGCCCTCGTCCCAGAGCCAATCGCTCAGGCAGCGCGCGTTGCCGTCGGGGTCTTCCTCCGGAATCGTGAACGTTCCACTCTTGGCGCTCGCGCCGTGCAGCAGCAGCACCGGGATTCCGCCCTCTTTCTTGGGCGGGTGCAAGATGTACTTGTTGAAGCTCGGCCGGAGCGAATCTTCGTTGGCTTCAGACATAAGTGCGCTCCGCGATGCACCTCACGGTGGCGTCGAGTGCATCCAACTCCGGAACGTAGATGCCGGCGAGTTCACCGAAGAAGAGCTTCCCGAACGCCGTCAGGGCCCATATGTGCCGGATCGGGTCCTTTGTGTGCGTAGCCTCGAACGAACGAAGCTGCCCACCGTAGAACTCGGACGCTGTGAGGCGCAGCACGCCCTTTTCAAGCACCGTGCCATCCCGCTTCAGCTCGAAGTCGAGCCTCGTCGCATCCTTCCAGAGATCGAATTCCTCATCGTCCCGCAGGGTCTTCCTGCCCTCGATCCGGAAGCGCTGTCCGTTTCCTTCCAGCTCGAGCCGGTACTCGATGGTGCGCGCCTCGGGTCCGTCTGTCACATCACTGGTTCTTCGGAAGAGGCGGATGTAGCTCTCCTCGCGAATCACGCTCAGCTCCGCGGGGGCTGAAGGGAGGGCGGGGGTCAGCGTCACGGTGCCCGACACCCTGATTGTGGGAATGAGTCCCCTCTCGTGGCTCTCGAGGAACCATGCGAGATCCTCGATCTCGGCTCCAAGATCGAGTGTGACCTCACGGTCTCGATCCTCTCTGGTCCTGCCGCAGTGCCCAATCAGCTTCTCTGTGAAGCGGACTCCTACGGGCTGGCTCGTGAGTGATGTGACCGGGATGACGGGATGGTTGAGCGGATCGAGCGTCTCCCTGCTCAGCCCCCTACTCGCTTCCATCCATTGCTCCACCCATCCGTGATGCTTGGCTTCCCACTCACACTGCTCTGGAACGTTGGCGCGGATGAACTTCTCGATCTTGTACTCCGCAACGGCAAGGATCGTCGCCGAGGGATTCACTCCGACGGATCTTGGGAAAGCAGCTGCGTCCATGACGTAGAGGTTCTCGCAGCCCTTGACCAGCCCGTCGGGCTCCGTGACGAGACCCATCGGGCAGCCGCCCTGAGGGTGGACCGTCAGTCGCCGGCGCATGAAGGCAGAGATCGGATCGGTCCGGAGCTCTCCCCCCACGATTTGTTTACGATGTCACGCAGCACCCGCTCCTGTGTGCTCCAGTCCGGTTGCTCGAGTGGGTCGGGGAAGCGGGCGCGTAGTCGCGCTCGAAGCAGATTTCGTTGTATGGCGGCTCTCTGCTCGGGCTGGAGGTCCGCGGGTTTGAACCGGATCGCGAGAAGCTCGAGAGACTCCGTCGCCTTCTCGAGTGTGGCGTCTTCGAGATCCTCCGCGGCGTCCTCCGGAGGCGTCTCGGGTTGCAGAGAGAGTTCGTCCTCCCAGTCGACAACACCGATCACCCGATCGCCGAGGAACAGTGAAGTGCCTGGGGCGAATGTCCCGGAGAGCATCGCGAGCGTCAAGGTGCCCGCCGCATCGTGTAGTGCCCAGCTTCCCGAGCTGAGCTCCATGCTCAGGAGGATGCCGGTGGCGATCGGCTCCTCGGGGCGGTCCGTCGCCTCACTCTCGCTCGTCCTTCTCTCGCTGACGGTGCTGCCGATCGGGGGCTGCTCCGGAAGCTCGATCGAAAGGGTGGCCGGGGGATCCGAATCGCGCCCCATGCAGAGGATCATCCCGGTGCGGCTGTCGCTCATCCGGAAGTCCAGGATCCATCGGAGAAGGTCCGTGGCGACCTCGAGAACCGTTCCCTCCTCCGGGACGAAGAACTCGAGGAGCTGGGCGGCGAGGTCGCGCACCATCTCGCCCTGGCTGCCCCAGACGAGCTGGACCCCAAGCCTCAGGATTCGCTCGGCGAGGTTGCGCTCCTTGTCCTGGATGCCGCGCACGTCGAAGTAGTCGGGAAGCGGAAGCTGGCGAAGCAGATCGTCCAGGTTGGCCTGCTTCCCGGCTGTCGACTCGATGAGACTGGCGGTTCGCCGCAGGAAGTGGGCGACGAATGGATCGGCAGCCGCGACCACCTGCTCCGAGAGCTGGTCTCCGTTGGCCTCGAGCGCCGTACGGAGCTGGTCCGGGAGCAGACTCCATTGCTTTCTCTCCTGCCCGTCGGTGGTCAGTGAGGTGCCGGGCTGACTCGCGTCGGGCGCTGCCAGCCACTCGGGCCGCCGAAGACCACGGCTGATGGCGACGGCCGCCTCGGCGACCTCACGCAGCAGTGGCGATCTCGTCTGCATTGCGCCGGGCACCAGGTGGACGAGCTGCTCCGACAGTGAGTGGAACGGGAGCGTGGCGAAGCCGATGCGGGGCGACTGCGCTGAGGTCGGTGAGCCGCACCCTTCCCAGAACCGGTTCCGGCCCAGCCAGAGGGGGCTTCGAAAGACGCCGAGAAACGGCTCGAGGTCGGTGGGCATCCCGCCGTCCTGGAAAAGAAACCAGTGGTCTCCATCGTCGTAGAGCATGGCCGAGGTGATCGTCGGACCGCGGTCGGCCTCCTGCAGATCCTCACAGTCGAAAACCACGGCAATAGAGTCGGCATTCGGGTAGAACTTCTTTCCGACGTCCTGTTCCGGGGTGCAGGGGAGCTTTCCCGTGACGCGGCTCTTCAGCAGAAGCTCGGTCGAGTTGACTGCGCCCGCGCAGAGAAAGACCCACTGTGCCGTGATGGACTGGAGTTCGTTGGCCGCCCCAGCGTTGAGATCGCGATACTCGACCATGAAGGACTGGTCCCCCCTCTGCTCGATCGAGACGACTTCGACGAGTGTGTGGATGTCGGCTAGCGGTCGACCATCCTTCTGCGCGCGTTCGGCTAGCGCGAGATAGTTGAGATCCAGCGTGTTCTTCGCCATCGCGCCGCATCCGAAACAACAATCCCCGCGCAGCTCGCAGCGGCCCTGGTCCACGCCAAACCGGTTCGGCTCGAGCTCGTCGCTGGGTCGCCCAAAGTTGACGGCGAGTGGCGGGCGAAAGCACTCCCCTCGAGCTTGTCGGCGGCGTGCTCCAGCTGGGCGGTCTTGGCGAGCGGGTGCTTTGCGTTTTTGAGTAGGGCTTGACATCGAGCATGCAGGCCGCGAGGTCGAAGTATCGGTCGAGCTCCCCGTCGCGGTATTCGCATGGCCAGTCTTCGTCGAAGAACCTGACTGGGGGACGCAGATGGACGTTCGCATAGAAGAGCGAGCCGCCGCCGTACCCGGCCGCCTGTGCCACGACGAGTTCGCCGAGGTCGCGCAGGTCCCACATGCCGTGTCCCAGCAGCCAGAACAGGGGGTAGGGATAGGGATTAGGAAACTCCCGCGGCCCGGAATCCGTCTCCACGCTCGGGATGTCGGCTCTGGGGAAGACCGGAAAGTCATCCTTCTCGTAGCGTCGGCCGCGTTCGAGTACACAGACACTGAGGCCTGCCTCGGTCAGACGGCAGGCCGTCACCGCACCCGCGAATCCGGTGCCGATCACGATCGCCTGGAAATCCGGTTTCTTTTCAGGCTCCACGTCGCGGCCTGCTCCAGAAGCTGATCCGCCCGGACAGCGCCGGCTGCGGAGTGGGCTCTTCCAAAGTGGGCTGGTCTCCATCCGCCGTGGCGTGAAAACCCGTCGAGTCACCCACTTCTGTCTTGTCGCGCTTCTCCGTCAGGCCAAGCTTCTCTGCCGTGCTGACGACCTCCCAGCGGACACTCGACGAAGTCTCGGAGGAGGATGCGGCGATCTTCAGGACGCTGCTCCCGGCACCGTGAACCCGCCGGAGCGAAGTGATGTAGGGAACGCGCTTCTTCTTGCCCTCTTCGTTCGACGCTGATGCTTCCGCGGCACTGGTCGTAGAAATCCTCGCGACTGGCGAACTGGAGCTGGTAGGCCGGACCGCCGGCCAGCTCGTGCAGCGTCAAGCCTCTCGCCGGCCCGCCGAGGCGCATCGTGGCGTGGTAGGTGCAATGCATATCTCCGACCAGGAACACCAGCTTGTCGACGCCGTTGGAGTATATGCACTCCAGGATCGCCTCCCGCTGCGCCGAAGGGCGGGCCGCACCACTTGTCGTTCCGATCGTCTGCCCAGAGATACTCCCCGTTGGCTCCGCTCGACGCAGAGCCCCGTCTCTGGTCTGGGGCGCGCAGCTCCGCCACGAAAGCGACGCTGGAGACGACAAACTTCAGCTTGTCGCTGTGTGTGCAGAGCCACTCCGTGAACTTCTTCAGCTGCGGCCCTTCGATCATCTGCTCCTTGCTGGCTGATCGTTCGGTCCGGGTGTCGAGAACGAAGAAGGGAACGGAGCCGTAGTCGAAAGTGTAAAAGAAGTGCTCGCTGCCATTGGCATCCCGCTGCCGGCAGTGGACGATCTCCTCGTAGGCAGCGAGTGCAGGCGTTGAGTAGTCGCGAGGGTCGCGGCCAGCCGGCATCGGCCGGTCGTTGTCGAATCTGTTGACGATGTCGTGATCGTCCAGGATCATGTAGTGCGGACACTCGGCCAGGAACTGACGCAGCTTGGGAGCTTCGAACCAGGTCTGGCGATAGGTTCGGCGGTATTCGGAATGGCGCGGTTCGAGATTCGGGAACGGGACGTCGAAATAGATCTGGTCACCGGCGTGAATCATGAAGCGCGGGGGATCCTTCTCTTCGGGTGCGGTGACGAGCTCGTGAAGCCGGCGAAACGGGTCGGAAATGCCGAGATTCGGCAGCTCGAAGCGGGTCCGCTCAAAAGCGCGCCTGAAGCGGAAGCGATAGAGCTTCACGAGGATGAAGATGACGGCGCCCCGGAACGCGCCTTGGAGCTTGCGGAAGCGTCGCAAGTCCCTTGTTCCCCGTAGGCGCTTGAGTGAGTACAGCCTGGCCAGAAGCCCGAGCGCGGCGGCCGCGAGGCCTGCGGTATGGGTCATCCTACGGTCGAGAGGTGCAGCTAAGAGCAGGAAGCTGAAGGACGAGGCTGACACTCTCCGGCTACGGGAAGGTAGTAACGAGCCTGTCTCAAACGGTCGAGTAGACGGTCTATCCGCTATCGCCCAGCAACTCAGACGGTCGACTGGGACGCGCTGCTGGTGGTCAACAGGATGCGCTGTACGCGCAGCGCGAACGGGCGAAGTAGGCAGTGACTACGTAACGGGTCTATGGTTCAGCGGGCTGAACGACGACACACGGTGAAGTCCCTATCGCCCGGGAGCCAGGAATGGGGAGTAGATCGGCTCGCCACCTAGGTGCTCTACAAGACAGCCGCGCACAACGAGCAGCGCCCGAACCAGATCGAGGCGGACTAGTGCGACGAGCGGCGATGAAGAGCTCTGCATGAGAGCGGCTAGCACACCGGAGACGCCGAGACCTCGCGGCGAAATGGCGGTGCGTGCGATACGGTGGGTTAAACACGGTCAAAATGTGGTGTTTGAGTGGGTGCGGGTGATAGCTTGCGGAGAGTTGAAGGAGTGTGAAGGGTATAAGGGAAGGGCGGCAGCGAGAGGGTGGGGCGCGCTGGCTGCTGCGGGAGCGTGGGTGTTGTGGCATCCGGGCGGTGCGTGTTGTAGAGAGCCTAGAGTGTGGACGTTGAATGTGAGCAGCGCAAGAAGGAGCGTGCGTGCAGGGGAAGGGCTGCTGCAGCGCCGGCAGGGCGTGAAGAGGGGTGAACCGTATACGGTGATGTCGCGATTGGTGCGATGGAGAGGTAGAGCCTGGTGAGAAGCTCTGCTGGACTCCGGGCGCACAGAGACCGAAAGAACCGTGGGGTAGGGAATGGGTGAGGTCAGTAGTGCGCAGAGGAGAGAGCGCGTGCGAGCGGGCGAGTGAGCGGAGGCAGCGCGGAGTGACGGAGTGCGGCGAGGGTGCGGTGGGGGCGAGTGTGGCGAGGGCGTGGGGTGATGGGGGCGGTGTTGGCAGAGGAACAGAGGGTGCGAGCGGCGTGTGACGTAGAGAGAGGCGCGAGGTGGAGGGCGTGTCGAGGTCGTGCGAAGGGCGCGCGAGCGGTGCGTGGTAGAGGCGAGCGAAGCGCGGAGCGTGGAGGTCGTGCGGTGGGACGTGGGGCGAGAGGGCCGAGAGCCGAGCGGGAGGGGGCGAGCGGGGGCGTGTCCCGGCCCGGGGGCGGGGAGGGAGTGTTGTGTCGCGCTGCGGGATCGGCGCGAGAGGCGTACACTGGTGGATGTGAGGGTGTTCGAGAACAGCGCCCGGTACGACTGCGCGAGGGCTCGGCCCCGGCGTCGAACGCACGGCCGGGGAGCGTCCGATCGACAGGGCCGCCGAGATCGCCCCGTCAGACTGCCGCTGCGCCCAGAGGTGCGAGCCCCGCCCTCGAGGCGCGACGTCGAAGACGTGGAGTCGCTGGTCGTGGCTCTCCGCTCGCGAAGCTGCGGCGACCGTCCCGTGGTCGAGGACCTGCACGGGCTGATTCCTCGAGTCTGGAACTGCTCGAGATGCTGATCGAGGAGGCTGAGAGAGTTCCGCTTCTCCTGGTCGCCTCCTACCGACGGATTCCCGTCGAGCGGCGCTGGGAAGCGTTCGCATGGGGGATTCGCTCCGCTGGAGCCTCGCTCGGGCAGCCGACCCAGGCAGATGGTCGAAGAGCTCGACGGGGCCGGGGCATTGCCATCCACGCTGAGGGAACAGGTGGTGGAGAAGACCGACGGCGTGCCATTGTTCATCGAGGAGTTGACCAAGAGCCTGCTCGAGTCGGTCCCGACCGCGCCGACCGACGACGACCACGATGGGGCCGCCTCGCAGCTCGACCTGGCCGTTCCCTCCACTCTGAAGGACTCGCTGGCAGCGCGCCTCGACCGGCTTGGACCGGCCAAGGATGTGGCGCTGCGCGCAGCGGTGCTGGGCAGGGAGTTCTCCTTCGAATTGCTCGACAAGGTGTACACCGAACTCGCGCCCACACTCGAGGAGCGGCTGTCGGAGCTCGTGGATGCCGAGCTCATCTACCAGTCTGCAGACGGGCCGGGCGCCTCCTACATCTTCAAGCACGCGTTGATCCAGGACGCGGCATATCATTCGCTGCGGAAGCGGACGCGGCTGGAGTGGCACAGTCGGATCGTCCGCGTCCTGCGAGATGCAGTTCCCCAAGCGTGCCGAGTCCGAGCCGGAGAAGATAGCGCGCCATTGTGAGGCCGGGGGGCTGACTGACGAGGCGATCTCCTACTACCAGTACGCAGCGACGCTGGCAACGAAGCGCTACGAAAACTCGGAGGCCGTTGCCTATCTGAACCGAGGCTTTCATCTGGTTGGAATGCTCCGCGAGGGTGCCGACAGGGATGAGAGGGAGCTGGAGCTGCTGGTGTTGCTCGGAGCACCGCTGATCGCATGAAGGGATGGGGCAGCAAGGAGACCGAGCAGGCGTACGAGCGAGCGCGTGAGCTCGGTGAGTCCGTCGGTGACGCGACTGAGCTCTTCCGGGTGATTCGCCCGCGACTCACCTATCACGTTGCGCGGGCCAGCTGGAGGCTGCCCACGAGTTGTGTGATCAGCTGCTTGCACTCTCGGACGGACAGCCGGATACTTCGCTGCCGCTGGTCGCCAACGAGCAGATGGCGATCCTGCTCTTCTTCAAAGGGGAGCTTTCCGAGGCCCTCGAGCACTTCGAGCGGGCCTTCCGCCTCTACGACCCCTCGAACCGTGAGCCGCTCAGGGAGATCTACGGAGAAGACATCGGCGTCTTCATTCGGATCTGGATGGCGTGGGACCTCTGGCTCCTCGGCTTTCCAGACCGGGCCCGGGACATGAGTTGCGAGGCGGTCGAGCTCGGAGACAAGGCGGAGGACCCCTTCAGCCACGCGTACGCCCTGGTCTGGAGTTCGGTCGTCCACGCGATGCGGCGGGAGCGCGATCAGGCGCGAGAGCTTCTGGAGCTGGCTGTTGCGGTCTCCGAGGAGTCGCACCTCGAGTTCCTGCTGGGAGCCGCGCAAGTCATCCGAGCCTGGACGCGCATCGATCCGCAGGAGGGAGACGATGCGGTCGGGCGATCCATCGCCGGATACGGAGAGGCACTGCGGAAGCACTCCGTAGGAGGCAATCAGGTCTGCGGTCCGCAGCTCCTCTGCTACCTCGCCGATGCCCAGTGCGAACGCGGACAGGTGACCGAGGGCCTGGGTGTTGTGGGTGCTGCGCTCATGCTGTCGAAGGGTACCCAGCAGCACTACTGGGACGCAGAGCTGCGTCGGGTCAAGGGAAAGCTGCTGCTGCGGAAGGAGGGCGATGCGAACGGTGAGGCGGAAGACCTGTTTCGCCGCGCTCTCGATCTGGCGCTAGCCTAGAACGGCAGGTCGCTCGAGCTGCGCGCGGCGATGAGTCTCTGCCGTCTCTGGCAGGAACGGGGGGCGGCTGACGAAGCCCGCGAGTTGCTCGCACCGATCTACGGCCGCTTTACCGAGGGTTTCGAGACCGCTGACCTCAGGGAGGCGAAGCAGTTGCTGGACGAGCTCGGAGCTGCGGCTGCCACGCTCACCTGACGCCTGCTCCTCGAAGCACAGCGGGAAGCAGAGCGAGCACCCCGAATCCCGCCGGAAGCAGCACCCAGGCCGGGATGCCGAAGCCCGCGGGAAGGAAGCCGATCAGGGCGGCGACCGCCGCCGCGAGCAGCGCGTAGGGAAGCTGCGTGCGCACGTGCTCGAGGGGCTCGATGCCGCAGGCAATCGAGGAGACGATCGTGGTGTCGCTCAATGGCGAGCAGTGATCCCCGAAGACCGCGCCGCTGAACACGCCCGCTATGGTTCCGGCGACCACCGGGGAGATCGCGCCCCCGTCGCTCGTGCCGGTGAGCGTGAGCGCCACCGGCAAGGCCAGCGGCATCAGTACCCCCATCGTGCCCCAGGAGGTGCCGGTGGTGAACGAGACCAGCGTGCCGGTCAGGAAGACCGCCACTGGGAACAGCCCCACGGGCATGCGCTCCGCCAGCAGACCGGCGATCACCTCCGAGGCGTTCAGCTCTTTCAGCGTGCTGCTGAGCACCCAGGCGGCGACCAGGATGAGCGCTGGCGTGAGGAGCTGCCGTACTCCTTCCCCGAAGACCTTCGCGCCGTGCGTGCCGTCTACGCCGCGGGGGTTGAAGACAAAGGCGACCAGACAGCCGAAAGCGCTCGCACAGACCAGTACACGCGCCGCGTCGGCGCTGCCGAAAGCATCCATCACTCCGCGGAAGGTGATTGGCCAGAGCTGCTCCGCACCGCTGGCGTAGAGCCCGCCGAGCAGTGCGAGGAGTAGCAGCGCGAGGGGAGCGAGAGCGCGCAGCGGTGAGACACCCGCTTCCCCAGCCAGGCGCGCCGTCTGTTCCTCCCGGGTATCGGGGAAGCACCTGGCACCGCGCTCGGCCGCCGCCATTGGACCGATGTTCCACGAGCGTTGGATCACCACTGCGAGGAGCGCGATGGTGAACCAGCAGTAGAAGTTCAAGGGGATCGAGCTGAGAAAGACGCGGTAGGCATTCACCTCGAGATTCACCGCCTCGAAGCCCGCTCGGATCATCGCGAGCTGGTAGGCGATCCAGGTCGAGATCACCGCCACGCAGGCGACCGCAGCGCTGGTCGAGTCGACCAGATAGGCCAGCTTCTGCGCCGACACCCCGGCGCGGCGGGCGAGCGGAGTGAGCGAGCGCCCGACGAGCATCGCGTTGGCGAGACCGTCGAAGAAGCACAGCAGGCCCATTCCGAAGGCGCTCCACTGCACCCGCCTGGCGGCGAGCCGGGGGTCCTGCAGCCAACCCTTCAGCAGCGCCTGAAAGCCCCCACCGCGCTCGATCAGCGCGACGAAGCCGCCCAGCAGCAAGGTGAAGGCGAGGACGCTGAGATTCCAGGTACTCGACAGCGCAGGTGCGAGGTGGTCCCGGAAGAGGGCGAGGATCGCCGTGGCGGGGTTGCCAGACTCGAGCAGCAGCACGCCGGCCAGCCCACCCAGGAGGAGACCCGTGAGCACGCGGCGCAGCAGGAAGACGCAGGCGATCGCCACGACAGTGGGCCACAGGGCTCTCAGCGAGATTTCAGTGGGAACCCAGATCCAGGTCGCCGCCAACAGCGCGAGCGCGATCGTCGCGCGGCGAAGGCCGGCTGGGCGGTTTGAATCGCTCGGGGTCATGTCCATGAGGTAAGCCATCCGAACCCGTGATTCCAGGGCCGAGCGCGGCGCCGCCAGCGGGTGGATTTCCACCACGTGAATCCGTCAACGAGAGGTGTATGCTCGGGGCGCCGCCCCGGGTGAGGATCGACCGGTGCGAGAGAGCTGGCGAGATCGTGCTTCAGGGCAGTTTCGAACAAGGTGGCGGCGCGGTCTGCAAGACCAAGGGGGATCCATGACGTCGAAGGGGAGACGATCCGCTGGAGCCGGCGCGTTCGTCCTTGCTCTCTTTCTGAGCGCTGCACTTCCGACACCCGTCTGGGCCCAGGACTGTATCGATCGCGAAGAGCAGGCGGTATTCGAGATGGTGGAGGGGCTCCTGGACGGGCTGCTGGACTTCATCGAAGATTGGGGTGCCAATCCCACGAAGTCCGACTGCGCGAAGATCTGCAAGGCGGAAGCGAAGGCCTGCAAGCAGTGGGGAGGCATCCTGGTGCAGAGCACCGCGTTCAGGGGAACGGCGGTGACGAGGCTGGCGAAGGCAGCGTGCAACACGGCCGACGATCCGAGTACTTGCGCCGGCATGGTCAAGTACGGGAAGCGCGCTGCCAAGGAATTCACGAAGCTGGCCAGGGCGGACTTCGGTCAGGTCTGTGAGGCCAAGGCCCTCGTGATCGCCTGCAGTTCGACGTGCAACGAGGGCGCACCCCCTCCGGCCACGTGCCAGGACCTGTTTTCGCTGGGTCCCTGAGAGCGCTCCAGCGTCGCAATCTGGGTGGCGGGATGACCGGTGAGGCGGTCGCCTTCAGCGCTTCGGAAATGGCCCGCGGCCATGCCGCTCCACGGCGTCGCGAACGGCGAAGATGTTCGACAGGGACACCCGCCAGGGCATGCAGCAGACGGGCGTCACGATGAAGCGGCCGTAGGGAGCGAGCTTCTCGATGTTCTCGCGGACCCGGGCCTCGACGTCCGCGGGCGTGCCGTTCTCCAGTTCACCGTTTACGAAGACCGAAGCGCCCAGGATGACGATTTCCGGGAACTTCTCGCGGAAGCGAACCCACTCGTCGAGGTCGAGGGGGTGGCTCCCGTTCACGGCGATGACCTGGACGCCCTCGCTCCGGTGCCTCTCGATCAACTCGAACCAGTAGGGATCGAAACCGCAGTTGTGGATGGCGAGGGGGAGGCCGGTCTCCCTGCAGAACCGGTTGACGAACTGCCCCTCGAACTTCCAGGCGTCCTCGAAGCGCAGCATCGTGCGGTTGAACGCATACTGACAGTTGAACGCGAAGAGGGGCTGGCCGACGGCTCTGCGGTAGGCCTCGTAGTAGTCCATCTGTGATGCATAGATCTTCTCGCACAGGGCGAGCAGCAGCTCCGGGTTCTCGATCACGTCCATGTAGGCCCGGCTTCCACGCAACATCTGGATGCTCGACCAGGTGAGGCTGGGCGAGAAGTTCCCGCCCAGGCCCGTGGTCTCTTGAAGGATGGCCATCGCCTCCAGGATCGTGGGCCAGGGCTCGAGCCGCGAGTGGTCCGGGATCTCCAGCCGCTCGATGTCCGCCTCGGTCGAGCAGAGCTCGCCTTCGCGGATGAACGGCGTGGTGTAGTCCTTCCAGACGAAGAGATCCTCGCGGCCGTTCGCCTTCGCGAAGGCGAGCCCCTCGTAGGGACCGCAGTAGGGCGTGACGACAACCGACACATTGTCGCCGCCCAGGACCTCGCAGACGCCGATGCTGACCTCGGCCAGCTTCTTCGAGCTCGTCAGCATCTCGCGGATGGTCAGGCCGGAAATCCGCGCGGCGATGTCCTCGGACGCGATGAAATGGACAGGGATCCGATCCGGCATCTCGCCCAGGAAGGTGGCCGCGACCCGCTCCGCCGATGCCTTCCAGTCGTGCTTCATGTCCGCAGCCCTCCCTCGACCAGCTGGCGAACCTGCCGCAGCGCCGCCCAGGCGTCGCTCCCGTAGGCGTCGGCCCCGATGGTCTCGGCCGTGTTCGGAGTCAACGCCGCCCCACCCACGATGATCTTCGCCGGAATTCCGCTTTGTCTCAGGAGCGCGATCGTCTCGGCCATCTTCGAGACGGCGAGGGAGATCAGGGCCGAAAGCCCGACCACGTCGGCGCCGACCTCCTGCGCCTTGTCCAAGAACTCCTGCGGCGGCACGTCTCCGCCGAGGTCGTGCACCTCGAAGCCGTCGCCCTCCAGGACGATGCTCACGATGTTCTTGCCGATGTCGTGGATGTCGCCCTGCACCGTGCCCAGCACGACCTTGCCCGGCGGACCTTCACCCCGCCCGGCGAGGTGGGGCCGGAGGACGTCGAGGGCGGCCAGCGTGGCCCGGGCGCTCAACATCAGCTCGGGCACGAACAGCTCGCCTTCCTCGTAGCCCTGCCCGATGAGCTCCATGCCCGGGGCCAGGCCCTTCGCGATGATGTCTTGCGGCGAGATCCCCGCGTCCAGGGCCTCGCGCGTCGTCTCCACCACGCCCACCTGGTCCAGCTTCAGGACCAGCTGGGGCAGGCGCTCGAGAAGCTCTTCGTTTGCCATCCTCTATGCATCCTCCCGCCGGTGGCTCACCGGCGCAGCTTCCAGACGTGCTCCGCCGGCCAGCGGTGGGCCCAGACCCCGGATGTGCCGTAACGATCCGGGCTGCCCTCCGGCACCTGCAGCTCGAGGTAGTCGAGGACCTCGAAGCCGGTCTCCCGGAACAGGCGCAGCCAGCCGGAGACGGGCAGATTGAACTCGATTCCGCCCGGATCCACTTCTGCATGCCTCCAGTCGAAGCGGTACAGCTCGAAGTAGCTGTGGTGAAGCGTGGGCTCGCAGGCATCGCCGCTCGGTGGCGTGCAGATCATGGCCAGGGGACTGTTGCCCAGGAAGACCAGCTCGCCACCGGGCTCGAGCAACCTGTGAGCTTCCGGAACCCACACCAGTGGATCGCACCAGATGGACGCGCCGTACTCGCTGATCGCGAAGTCGAAGGAGCGATCGGGGTAGGGCACCGCCTCGGCGTTGCCGTGGTGGAGAGTGAGCTCCACGCCGTGCTCGGTTGCGAGTCGCCGCGCCGTTGCGAGCTGGTGCTCGGAGTTGTCGATCCCGACCACGCGCGCTCCGCGGCGCGCCATCCAGCTCGAGACGTAGGCCGTCCCACAGCCCAGCTCCACCGCCCGCATGCCGGACATGTCCGCGGGCAGCAGGCCGAGCTGAGCTTCGGGAAGACCCCAGCAGCCCCAATAGGGCTCGGGCGATCGCCAGGCGCGCTCGCCCGCAGTCACCCAGTCGTCGGCCATGCCGTCCCAGTAAGCGCGGTTCTCTCGCGCGTGCTCGGGCAGCTTGGGGTCGCTCATCTGGGGGTGCTAGCACAGGCCCCGGGCTCCTGTCTCATTGCTGTCCCTCGCTACACTCTGAGGGTGAGGGTGATTCTCGCGAACCAGGGAGGAGTCGAATCGATGACCAGACCGTGGGCGAAGCGCAGCAGGACGGGAACCTGGGCCGCCATCCTCCTGCTTCTGGCCTCGGTGGCCGGGGCAGAGGCCGATAGCGTGCTCCCCGCGGGCGCGGACTACGGAGCCGGTCTCACCCTCGAAGAAGCCACTCCCCTGCACGACGTGGTGAGCCATCCGGAGCTGTATGCCGACCGGGCGCTATTGGTGAAGGGGAGGATCCGCGACGTCTGCCAGAAGAAGGGCTGCTGGATGGTGCTCAGCCACGGCGAGTCCCAGATTCGGATCCGCTTCGCCGACTACGGCTTCTTCGTTCCCAAGGACAGCAGCGGCAAGGACGCCTACGTCGAGGGCCGGGTGGCGGTGAAGGAGATCAGCGAGAAGGAGGCTCGTCACTACGAGGCCGAGTCCATCGACGGTGATCCCTCCAAAGTCCACGGCCCCCAACGGGTCGTGAGCTTCACGGCGACTGGTGTCCGCCTGGTGCCGGTGGATTGATCGCGGACGTCGCCGAGGTGGGCTGGCCGTGCCACCTCGCCTGGGCACACGTCGACTCCACTGCAGCGCCGTGCAGTCGACGGTCCGGATTTAGGGAGTGGACTCAGTCGGCGGAGATGACCTCGTAGACCCCGTTGGAGACCACCGTTCGTAGGGGACCAGCGTCGGCCACCCACTTCTGGAGCCAGGGCTGCCCGGTGGAGTCCAGGAACGCACCCAGGCGATCGGCGTTGGGAGCCTGAAGGCTCACCAGCTGCACTCCCGCCAGCTCGCCTCCCGCGCTCACCGCCCAGACGTTCAGCTTGATGTCCTCGAAGCCGTTCTTGTCCAGCAGGGCGTCCAGTTCGTCCAGCGCCTTTGCGTAGGCCGCCGCGTCGGTGGGACGGACGTTGGTGCTGAGTGCCTTGGGGCTCGGATACTCACCGTCATCCCGGATCTGACGATAGAGGGTGACGCCGGTGATGGTCCGCTTGTCGTCCATACTCCGCTGCAGCGCTCGGATCTTCTGGTTCCCGGCCATGATCGCCGAGCCCTCGAGCCAGTCCTTTGCGCTCGCATACTCGGCGACGTAGAAGGCGGTATTCACGGCCTGGCCCGCTGCGAGGGGTGCCCAGACGTTGGTCGTCAGCTTGGCTCCGGCCTCCTGCTGAAGTGCGGTCAACTGCTTCACGTACTGTGCATAGCCGGGTGCATCGGACGTCTCGACGGGCACGATCAGCATCGTCGATTCGGCCAGTGCTCCGCACGGAGCCAGGCTCAGGAATATCACCGCTGCGAAACACGAGCAGACAACTCTCAAGTTCGTCATCGGTCGATCTCCTGGGAGAGCCGCCTCTCCTGCGGCTCTACCCTTGGGCGGCAGGCACCACCGACCCCGCGTCGCTGGCCACTGCCGGGGGGACGCCCATTGTCGATCCGGGCGTCCACCGGGATCAAGCAAAACCTGCGATGCAGGCTGCCCAGGAGAGGGGATTCACGACCTCTCGGTGCTCTCCGGGGAGCCGAGACCGTGTATCACAGCTCCATGTAACCCATTTGAGTGGAAGGAATTCCACGCATCACCCCTGCTCCTCGAGGGCCCGGAGCAGCCGCTCGGGGGTGACGGGGATTTCGTCGATCCAGACGCCGACGGCGTCGTGGATGGCGCCGAGAATGGCGGGGGCCGCGCCGCTGGCCGTCATCTCGCCGATGCCCTTGGCGCCGTACGGCCCTCCGCTGGAGGGGCACTCGACGATGACCGCCTCCATCTGCTCCGGGATGTCGGGGGCCGTCGGAACCACGTAGGTGTTCAGATTGCTGGGCTGGCCGTCCAGGGACGGGTAGCGCGGGTAGAGGTTCTCCATCAGTGCCGCGCCCATTCCCATGATCGGCGCCGCCTTCGATCTGCCCCTCCACCAGCAGCGGGTTGATGGCCCTGCCGGCATCGAAGGCGCTGACGAGCTTGAGCACCTGTACCTCTCCGGTCTCCGTGTCCACCTCGACCTCGGCCAGCGTCGTGCCCCAGGCGAGCGTGCAGAAGTGGTCGCACTCACCCGTCTCCGGGTCTGGCGGAGAGCGGTCGCGCGCGAACTGCCCGTGGCCGACGATCAGCTTCTTCATCAGGATGCCGGCCGTGGAAGCCACGTCGTCGAAGGCCACCGAGCGGTCCGGATCGTCCCGCACGAAGATCCGACCCTCCGCCGCCGACAGCTCTTCGGGGGTCGCCTGCAACAGCGGTGCGGCCGCCTCGAACAGAATCGACCGCACCTCGCGGGCCGCCTCGATCACCGCGTTTCCCGCGGAGTAGGTCACTCGGCTGGCGAAGCTGCCGAAACAGAGGGGACCCGTGTCCGTCCCCTGGTTGTTCACCTTGACCCGTTCGTACGGGATGCCCAGCTCCTCGGCCGCGATCTGGGCGAGGATTGTCTTGGCGCCCTGGCCCAGATCCACGCTGCTGACGATCAGGTCGGCGGAGCCGTCGGGACCCACCTTCAGAATGGCCTGTGTGGTATCGCCTCCTCCGCTGAGTCCGGTGGGGTAATGGGACGCGGCGACTCCGACTCCTCGCTTCTTCATTTCTCATCTCGCGGCGTGTTCGAGGACATGGCTAGAAGCTCGGGTGGGAGCTCCACGCCCGCCTTCCGGGCGCAGGCCTGCATCGTCTCGATCAGGTAGACGCTGTCGAGCACCCGGCGGGTGGCTGTGGGCTCGCCGTCCCGGAAGGCGTTCTGAAAGCGCAGCTTCCACGGATCCATGCCGAGCTGCGCGGCGATCTTGTTCATCTGCATCTCGACCGCGAAGGTGCCCGGTGTGACGCCGAAGCCGCGCATGGAGCTGGCCGGAGGTCGGTTGGTGTAGACGCAGTAGCCCTCGGCGAGGATGTTGGGAACGAAGTAGGGCCCGCTCACGTTGAAGGCGTGCTTTTCGACTACGTAGGTGTTGAGCGCGCTGTAGGCCCCCGCGTCGCGGATGCTCCGGACCTGCCGGGCAACGATCCTCCCGGACGCGAGCACTCCGTCCCGGATGGTGATCTGCCAGACACCGCGGTGGGTGGAGTAGAGCATCTCCTCCTCCCGGGTCCAGCGCCACTTGACCGGCCGACCGGTCTTGAGCGCGAGGAGGGCGGTGACGTGGTCGGCGTGGATGTCGTTCTTGCCGCCGAATCCGCCCCCCACCGTGCCGCTCCGGAAATCGATCTGCGGCTTCCCCTGCCAGCCGTTGCGGGTCCTCCCGGCCCAGCCGGCGATGCGCAGGTCGTTTTCGTCCATCTCCAGGATCCTGGCCAGCAGCGCCCGATGAAAGACCAGCGACTGCGAGACGGTGTGGATCGTGAGCCTGCCGCCGTCCCCGGGAACCGCCAGGCTGACCTGCGTCTCCAGCGGCGCGTGCTCGACCGAGCTGGTGCGGTAGCTTCCCTCGACGATGTGGTCGGCGGCCGCGAAGCCGGCCTCGACGTCTCCGAGAACGACTCTGCGAAACGGACGCCCGTCGAAGAGAAAGCAGTTTCCCTCGGGTCTCACCAGGGGAGCACCGGGCTTCATCGCCTCCAGCGGATCGAAGACCGGCTCTTCTTCGTCGATCTCCACCGCGATCCGGTCCAGCGCGCGCAGCGCCGTCCTCTCGTCCACGGCCGCCACGGCCGCGATCGGCTGGCCCTTGAAGCGGATCGACTCCGCGAGCACCGGCTGGTCGGGCACCAATCCGAAGGCGTTGTTCGGAACGTCCTCGTGTGTGATGACGGCAGCCACACCCGGCAGCCGCCGCGCCTCGGAGGTGTCGATGCGGCGTAGCGTGCCCTTGACCGCCGGGCTCCGGAGGACCTTGACCATCAGCGTTCCGGGGATGTGGAGATCGTCCACGAAACGCGTCTCTCCGGTGACGTGGGCGAGGCCGTCGTAACGCTTCTTTCTCTCTCCAACCACTTTCAGCTCCATCAGCGGCTCCCCCCATCGCCCAGCTTGCAGGCGGCCTCCAGCACCGAATCGATGATCTTCACGTACCCGGTGCACCGACAGAGGTTGCCGGAGACCGCCTCCTGGACCTCCTTGCGGGTCGGTGAGGGTTTCTCGTCGAGCAGTGCCTTGGCGGCCAGGATCATCCCGGGCGTACAGAACCCGCACTGGGCGCCGTAGTGGGCGTGCAGGGCCTCCTGGAGGGGATGCAGCTCCCCTGGTTCGGCGAGTCCCTCGACCGTCTGCACCCGGCGGCCGTGGACCGCGAGCGCGTTGGTGATGCAGGCCTTGACCAGCATTCCGTCGAGCAGGACCGAGCAGGTTCCGCAGTCGCCGCCGTTGCAGCCGTTCTTCGGGCTGGTGATCTGGAGCTGCTCGCGCAGCACCTCGAGAAGGGTCGTGGAGAGCTCCACCTCGACCCGGTGACTCCGACCGTTGACTTCGAGCTCGAGCAAGGGCATCAGGCGACCTCGTTTCCGGGAGTGCAGAGGGGCGTGAGAAAGCGCCGGAGGGTGACCTCGCAGATTCTTCGCCGGTACCAGGCCGTGGCCCGGGCGCCGTCTCGCTCGGGTATGGATTCCGAGGCGGCGGCGATGGATTCTTCGACGAGGGGCTCGTCGAGGCGATGTCCGGAGAGGATCTCTCCGGCCCGACGGGCGAGCAGGGGAGTCGTCGCGACGGTTCCCATGCTGATCCGGGCATGACTGCAGACGTTCGCTTCCAGGCGCAGTGCCATGGCCACCGAGATCACCGCGCAGACGCTGCCATGGCGCTGGCCGAGCTTGTACCATCGCCACTGATCGGCGGCATCGTCGATCGGAAGCATCACCTCCTTCAGGAGTTCGTCCGGACGGAGCACGGTTTCGCCGGGGCCGGTGAAGAAGTCCCCCAGATCGACCATTCGCTCGCCCCGTGCGGAGATCAGCTTCGCCCGGGCCCGGAGGGCCAATAGCGCCACCGATCCGTCGGCGGCCGGAGAGGCGTTGGCGATGTTGCCGCCGATGGTTCCCATGTTTCGGATCGCAGGAGAGCCGATGCTGCGGACCGCCTCTGCCAGGAGAGGGGCCTTGTCGCGCACCAGCGGGGAACGGGCGATCTCGGTGTGGGTGACCATCGCGCCCAGTACCAGGTCGGTTTCGGTCGCGTGGATGGTGTCGAGGCCGAGGGAGCCGAGGTGGACCACGACCTCGAGTGGGCGCTGTGTCTGGTTGACGGCGACCATGAGATCGGTTCCACCCGCCAGGATGCTCGCGTCCGAGCCGTAGCGTGCCAGCAGGGAGCAGGCCTCCTCGGTGCTCGTCGGGCGGAAGAACTCAGCGTTGGTCACGAACGCTCTCTCCTTGCGATCCCTCCGCGGGATCGCGGGGTTCTGCGGGTCTCGTCACAACACCCCCTCGAGACCCAGGCGCTTCAGGGTCTCTGGAGTGGGCCGGCCCTTCTCGTCCCAGCCCATCAGCGAGTAGTACTCGTTCACCATCTGCTCCAGATGGGGCGCGATGCTCTTGCCCTTCGCGATCCCCCCCTGCGGCGCCTCGAGCATGCGTGGTGAGACGTCGAACTCGTTCTCTCGGCGGAACCCGCGGCGGATCGCGATCACCCGCTGCAGATTGGCGATGCGCTCTCCGACTCGGAGGGCCTCTTCCCGGTCGAAACCCGTCCACCCGGTAGAAAGCTCGATGGCGCTGGGCGCGTACTCCAGCACGCCTTTGACACCCCAGCAGGCGAACCAGCAGACACCCAGGCAGTCCTCCCACAGCTTCTTCGCCTGGGTCCGGGCCACGGCCTCTGCCTTGCCTTCGGGTACGGTGCCTTCGGCGAACTCCGTATAGCCGAGATCGGGCTCGGTGGTGAACGTGTCGACGCCCGGTGCCTGCCAGCACACTCCCGCGCCGGCTACGATCTGCCCCAGAAGCACGCTCCACGCCGGCCGCCAGTCGTGCATGTTGATGCCGCCGCCGCGAATGTGAAGCACGCAACCCTCGGCACCCCGCCCGATCAGACGGGCCGCCTCCGTGAGACCCTTGGCGAGAACGCGGCCTCCGAAGCCCTCGCCTCTGCACATCTGGTCGAGGAGCGTCATCGCCTCCTCGTGATTCCCCCAGCGGAGCTCCAGCCCCTCGGTGTCGTCGACGGTCAGTACACCGCGTTCGAAGAGCTCGTAGGCCATCCCCAGCAAACCGCCGACCACCGACGAATCGATCCCGATCGCGTCGCAGTGCTCGGTCAGCGCCACGCAGGTCCCCGGCTCCTCGACGCCGATCATCGCGGAGGCACCCTCGATGTTCTCCCCACCACCACACAGGCTCGCCGTGAGTCCGGCAAAGGGCCCGGTCGTCACGTTGCAGTCGTAGGAGCAGGCGATCGGGCAGTTGTAGGACTCCCGCGGTGTGATGATCCAGTTCCTGGCCTCCGCGGCCATTCGCTCGCCGTGCTTCTGCCCCCACTCGGGATCGGTCCAGTTCTTGGCCGCGAGGATGTGCTGCGCCCCGATCAGGTTGTAGATGCGCATCGTGCCGCCGTCCTTGAGAAGTGCGCCGAGGGCGGGCATTCCCTCTCCGGGCGCGCGGGGAGCGAGAATCGCGTCTTCCCACTTCCCACAGACGAGGGCGAACGGCTCGCGCTGCGCCAGGGGCACCTCACGGCTTCCCCGCACGGCCACCGCCTTGAGACGCTTGCTGCCCATGACGGCGCCGAGGCTGCCCTTCGACGCGCCGTGGTTGCGATCGTTCTTGATCGAAGCGCCTGGCAGCATGGCCTCGCCCGCCGGTCCGATGCAGGCCACGCTGATCCGCTCTTCGTCGCCCAGCTCCAGCTTGATCTCGCGTTCGGTCTCGCGGGTGTCGCGGCCCCAGAGGCTCGAGGCATCGCGCAGCTCCACGTGGTCGTCGTCGATCCACAGGTAGCTCGGCCGCTCGGCCCGGCCCGTGAAGACCACTCCATCGTATCCGGCGTGCTTCAGATACGCGGCCCAGAAGCCGTGGGAGTGTCCGGTCGCCGCTGCGTAGGGTGTGTTCCAGTTGAGGGCGACCACGGCGAGGTTCGATGAGCTCGGCGCCGCGGTCCCCGCCAGCGGACCGGCCATGAACATGAGGGGCGCCTCCGGGTCGGACGCCCGAACGGTGGGCGGCACATCGTCCAGCAGCAGGCGCAGGCCCAGCCCGATCCCGCCGACCACCTCTCGCAGCACGGCTTCACTGGGAAGGCCCTTGACCGTGATTTCACCGCTGCTGAGATCTACATGGAGGAGCCGCCCTGCGAACCCGCCTTTCACGTCTTGCTCGCCCCGATCGAGGGGCGCGACGCCACGCGCGTGTACCAGCCCTGCAGATTGCCGAGCTTGGCGTCGAGCGGCTGTCCCACACTCGCCCCGAACTCGAGGAAGGCGTAGAGCATCACGTCGGCCAGCGTGAGCCGGTCGCCCGCGATGAACTCCCGTCCTTCGATCATCCCGTTCAGCCACTCGAGCTTCTCGCGTGCGATGGCCTTCAGGTCGTCGGCGGCCTGGGGAATCACGTGGACGCGGTTCTTGAAGAGCTCCAGGCCCTCGCCGAAGCGGAAGCCGTTGGCCATGGGTTCGAGGATGTTCAGATCCACGCGGCGGGTCCACATGCGCGTCTGCGCCCGCTCCTCCGGGGTGGTCCCGATCAGCGGAGGCTCGGGCTGGATCTCCTCCAGGTACTCGCAAATGGCGGTGATCTCGGTCAGATGGCTGCCGTCATCGAGCTCGAGGCAGGGAAGCTGCCCGGTCGGGTTCTTGTCCGTATAGGGCGGGCGGCGGTTCTCGCCGCCGAGCAGGTCGACCTGCTCGAGGGGGATCTCGATTCCCTTCTCGGCCATGAAGATGCAAACCGTTCGCGGGTTCGGGCCCATTCCGACGTAAAGCTTCATTGGGGGTTCCTTTCTGGAGGAAGAATTCATGATAGCGTCGTTGTCAGGGGACGGTCGCAGCTGCCCCTGTTGAGAGGGAGCGGATGGTGGAAGCCTCGGGATATCGGACCGGAGAAACTGTCTATTTGCCCCCGAGCAGTTCCGATGAGACTCGGAAAGCGCCTACTCGGGCGTGAGCCAGCGAACAATGGATCCGTCTCTGACAAAGACCTCGATCGAGTCGGCGTGGTTCGTGTAGACGGTCACCCTGCCTTCTGGCGTGTCCTCTTCCCGCCGTGGCCTGAACTGTCCAGTCTGGCAAGCAGTGAATGCCGACCACTCGGTGCCCACCGCAGGCGGTCCGTTCAGCTTCGCTCCACAGTGCTCGACTTGCTCACGACGCCGCTCGGCGTAGTAGGGCGCGCGGTCTGCGATGATTTGTGCCACAACGGGTTCCCACAGCCTCGAGTAGGCCGCCGCATACAAAGATGAGCGATAGCGCTCCTGGGGTTCGATACTCGAGACACCCTTCGCGACGCCTGGGGCGATCAGGAGGGCGCCAAGGGCATGGAACGGATTCGGGGAACGGTGAATGAGCTTGTGACGGCACTCCGCACGATACCTGCCAACCACCGTGGCCGTCTTCACGTCCACCATCTCGATCTCCGTGTGGGCATCGTAGGTGAAGCGTGTACCCCTCCAGGTGTGCATCAGCACGAAGGGGCCAGGAAACCAGGTAACGAAGTTCAGAAAGCTGCTTCCGTGAAACTCGCCGCCCACGGTTCCACGCAAGATGAAGTCGACCTGATAGTTGGCTGCCTGCGGATCGGTCACGCTCCGAAACACCTGGCCCTGTCGAAGAGCCTGCGCCAGCCCTTGCTGAAATTCAGCTGCATCCTCGTAGCCACCGGCGTCGCTCGCTCTCAAGACGTCCACCGCTACGGTGTCTTCGAATGGCGTCTCCGTCGGTTGAGGAGCCGTTGGCTCCGCCGGCGTGAGGTTGACCACCTTGATCGCACAGCCGCTGCCTAGCGGCAGGCAGCAAAGGAACACGACCAGCCGAATCATGGACCGCATCGAGACCTTCTCCAACCGAGGTGCTCGACACTAGCACAGGCGATCGGCAATCGATTCCGCTCGGTTCTTGTGAGAGACACCGAAGTGGGTGTCGGAGAGCCCCTTTCAATGGGGGCCAGGTTGAGGAGCGCGAGCATGAGCCTTGACTCGATGAACTTCCAGCGGTCATCTATTGTCTACCTGCTCACGCCACGGGGGTCTGATCATGCCTTCATCGGCTGGCGTCTCTTCATGTGTGACCCAGCGTGCTCTTGCGGGGGTCCTTTTCGGCGTCGTCTTGTTGGTGGGATGCGCGTCGGCTCCGGATACGAGGCCACCCGCCCTGGTAGGGTCGATAGAGGTCACTGTCGACGAGGAGAACCTGGGAGCTCATCGTACGAAGGCGTTTCGCGAACTGGACGGGTTGGCGCGCGTGGGCGGCGGGATGGGGATGTCTCTTCGCCGTCTCAACCTCTATTCCCCTGACGGCTCACTGACGATTCGGGCGAAGATTGTGAACTTCCGCCTGAGGAATCGCCACTCCGCTTTCTGGGCGGGATTGATGGCAGGAGCGGACAGGCTCGCGGTTCGAGTCGATGTAGAGAGGTCGGGGCTGACGATCGAGCGGTTTACAGTCAAACAGAACTCCATCGAATCGAATGATCCATCTAGAGGTGTGGGCTATCGATTGGGACGAATGGTTCTCAAGTTCTCGCGGAAGTTCGGTGAGAAGTTCGCGGAGCTGGACATTCGCGATCCATCGCTCCCTGCGGCTTCGGTGGTATCGGAGACACCAACGAATTCGGGGGAATAGCGGTGCTCGGAGCCGGCGCGTGGTCTAGCGTGGGCCATGTCGTTGCGAGTCGCGCTCGGCGAGCCCCACTCCCGGTGCGCGCCCACGCCTCCTCCGAAGTCAGTATCCGCCGAACTCCTGAGCGGTCTCGTAGACGGCGAGGATCTTCTCGGGGGGTACGTGTTCCTGGATGTTGTGGTCCGGAGTGAAGACGTAGCCGCCGCCGGGTTTGAAGATCTCCACTGTTCTCCTGACCTCTGCCCTGACATCATCCAGGGTGCCGTGACACAGGGTGGTCTGGGTACCGATCCCGCCGCCCCAGAAGGCGATGTGTTCGCCGAATTCGCGCTTCAGCACAGCGGGATCCATGTGGTCGGCCGTGATCTGCACGGGGTTCAGCGCATCGATTCCCGCCTCGATGAACTCCGGAATCAGAGGAATCACCGATCCGCACGAGTGCAGCAGGACCTTGACATGGGGACATCTGTCGTGGACGAGTTCACACACCTTGGAGATGCAGGGCTTGAAGTACTCCCGAAACATCCCGGTGGATATCTGGGGACCTTTCTGCTGGCCATAGTCATCCACCATGATGATCACCTGGATGAAGTCGCCCACAGCCTCCAGGTAGTTGGCGAGGTTGGCGAGGTGGGATTCCGTCAGGAAGCTCAGCCAGCAGTGGACGAGCTCTGGCTCTGCAGCCAGGAACAGGAAGAACTTCTCGTAGCCGAAGAGCTCGAAGCCGGGCTGGTAGAAGGAGAGCGTGTAGGGATCACCGAGGATCGCATAGTCCGTGTCTTCGTGGGCGCGCCTGCCCCAGTCAGCCATGATGTCGAGCTCCGCCTCGGCCCACTTGAACGCCCTGTGGGTCCGGAGCGCGGGTAGGAGCTCCTCGAGCTGGCCGAGACTGTCGACGGAGGAGAGTGGCATGAAGACGCGGTCGAAGTAGTGGCCATCCTTCGGCATGCGAAACTGCGGCACACCCTGGAATACCAGCTCCAGCGCTCCGTCTTCGCCCTCCATGGGATCGAACCTTCCCGGTACCAGGCAGACGGAGCCGTCCTTCAGTGTCCAGGGCTTCCAGTCCTGGGACGCCATGCCATCGGCGAACAGCCTCGGCAAGGGCAGCACGTCTCCCCCCATGCGCTCGAGCACTTCCAGGCCTTCGTCCAGATCGGGAGCGGCGAGCATCGGTATGACGTAGCGGGAGTGGGTCGGGCTCTCGATGCCGAGGTGCGCCTTGAGACGGTTGTACGCGATGACGTTCACACTCGTGTTGAAGTTGGATCCGAAGTCGATCGGCACCCGATCCGGCTCTTCGTGGTTGAGTGTGGCAACGACCCGCTCCCTGGATGTCATGTCATTGGCCATGTCTCGGGTCCTTTCGTCGAGCGAGCGTCGCGCAGCCTGTTGGCGACGACCGCGACCAGGTACGCGATGAAGAGAATCATGCCGACGTGTAGAACGTCGTTCTCGGAGAAGTAGAAGCCACGGCCGCCGTTCCACAGGCTCTTGGTGAGGTCTGCTGCGAGGTACGAAGAGTAGGCGGCGATCGTGACGACGAGCCAGAGGCCGGCGCCGACCATCGCCAGATCCACGCTCTCTCGGTCGCGCAGCCAACGCACGGCGGCGATCCCGAGTATGAACAGGAGACTGGGCGCCGCAAAGACCATGAGAAGTTCGAAGCTGATCAGGATCCTGCTTGCGGTGAGTGCGCCGTACGTGGCAAGCGCCAGGAAGAGAACGGCGTTGGCTGCCGCGTAGGTGACGAGACCCCGCTTCAGCGTGCCGCGGGTACGCGCCTCTGCCACCGCGATGAGCATCGCCGAAGTGCTGGCGGCCTGGAGCATCAGGTAGGCGATCTCGAGCCAGTTGGTCCAGAGGCACAGGCTGCGGCCCGCACACTTGAGCTCGTAGCCGAGGAGTTGATAGCTCGTCCCTGCGAGCCCAGCGCCGACCCCACCGAGTACCAGGGCGAGAGCCATCCATTCGCGTGAGCGGTGCCCTTCGCGAATCCGCCAGTAGTAGAGGCCGCCCGCGACCCAGAGAAGGGCGAGCAGGTAGACGAGAATGGAGCCGAGCGGCTGGGTGAAAGTAACGCCGCCGATCTCGAAGCAAGGTTGGATCTCGCACCACTGCTCAGGCGTCGTGGGCGGCTCGAAGAGAAGTTCGTTCACGTCAGTCGTCGTAGCCCGGCGGCGGGGTGAAGCCCCCGAGCTCTTCCGTTACGAGCCGCGCGAACTCGATGCACGTGTAGTCGTGGAATTCCGCGCCCACGGCCTGGAGCCCGATCGGCAGGCCCTCGCGGGAGGGGCCGGTCGGGAAGACGGTGCTCGGGAGATAGGCGACGGTGATGAGCCCGGCCCAGAAGACCTGCTCGAAGTAGGGCCGCTCGCGTCCGTCCACGAGCAGGGTCCGGTTCGGGAAAGGCGAGTGGTCGTGGGGGAACGCTGCGACCGGTGAGATCGGACAGAGCAGGACGTCGAACTCCTGGAAGAAGCGACTCCACGCCTTTCGCAGCCGTGCGCGCGAGTGATCCATGCGTACCCAGTCACGGTGGCGTTGGACGGTCGAGCGGACCATCACGGCCTCCAGCGAGCGATCGCCCGGCTCGAGGGCGTCGGCAGCCTTCACCATGCCCTCGTAGATCTCGTCGGGGAAGCCGGCGGAGATGACGCCGTTCAGCATGTGGGCGTATACCTCGAAGCTGTGGCCCACGTCGATCTCGGGCCTCGCCGTGTCGGACACCCTGGCGCCGAGCTTCGCCAGGCGGTCGCCGAGCTGCTGGACCCGATCCGACACCTCGACACTCACCGGTGCCAGCTCGTGCGACGGCCAGAGCGCGACGCTGTACTCGGCGAGGGTCCGCTTCGCCGGACGGGAAAGGTCGAGCTTCCAGCCCGCCGCGCGGAAGGGATCAGCGCCGGAGACGACGTCCAGCGCCAGGGCGAGATCATCGGCGCTGCGCGCCATCGGCCCGACCACGGCGATGTCGGGAGAGGCCACCATCCCGGGAAGCGCGTGGCCCTGATCCGGAACGATGCCCCAGGTGGGCTTGTGACCGTAAACGCCGCAGAAGTGGGCGGGATTGCGTATCGACCCACCGATGTCGGAGCCGCTCTCGAGGGCGGCGAGCCCGGCGGCCAGCACGGCCGCCGAACCGCCCGATGAGCCGCCGGGGACGCGCTCGAGGTTCCACGGGTTGTTCGTCGTACCGTAGATCTCGTTGTAGCTCTGGCAGTCCCCGAGCTGCGAGGGGGACGTTGGTCTTGCCCATGAAGTGGGCGCCCGCCGCCTTGAAGCGCTTCACGGTCTCCGCATCCGAGCTGGCGACGTTCTTCTCGAACTGTGGGACGCCCCAGGTCGTCGGGAGTCCCTCGATGTCGTAGGCCTCCTTGATCGTCATCGGCACCCCGTGGAGCGGGCCAAGTGTCTGGCCCCGAGCGAGCGCCGCATCGGCCGCGTCGGCGGCCTCCAGGGCGCGGTCGAAGTCGCGCACCACCACGGCGTTGAGGACATCGTCGTACTTCTCGATCCGCCGGATGTAGTCGTCCGTCAGCTCGCGGGAGGAGATCTCCTTCTCGCGAATCCGGCGCGCCAGCTCGGTCGCGGTCTCGAAAGCGTGGCTCATCGCGGGGCTCCCTCCAGATCGGACCCCAAGAGCATACCGGCGGCAGCATTCCCGGGCACCCAAGAGATCAATTCTCGTCTTGGAACGGAGTCGATGTACCGCTTATCATGGCCGAGGCCCCGAGAGGAGGACGCAATGAGGGAGACCGTCTCGATTCTGACCGTGGCGTTGCTGGGCAGTCTTCTCTGCAGCGGCGCTTTGGCCGCCGGACCCAAGAAGATCAGCAAGTGCAAGACGATAACGGAATCCGGTTCGTACATCGTATCCAAGAACCTGGAGGCCACGGCGAAGACGGATGGCCACTGCATCGTGATCGACGCCGATTTCGTCACTCTGGACTTGAGTGGCTACACGCTGGGGGGAAACGGAACAGGTATCGGCGTGTGGGACAACGACGCGACGCATCAGGGTATCGTGGTCCGAAACGGCATGATCACCGGGTTCGACTATGGAATCGAGCTGAGCGACGTGACGAACTGCACGGTCGAGAGGGTCACGGCGATCGACAACGGCGCCCGAGCCATCGAGGTCGGTGACAGGAGCATCGTCACAGGGAACATCGTCGCAGAGGCAAACTACGGAATACGCACGGGTGAGGGCTGTACCGTCAACGGGAACACGGCTCTCGACACCGAAAACTACGCCATCTCGGTGGGTGTGAGAAGCAATGTCCTCGGGAATTCCGCCAGCGCCAATTTCGGCGGCGGAGTGCATCTCGATTGCCCCTGCAACGTAATCGGCAATCTCCATGACGGATTCGTCTGGTCTGGAAGCGACTGCCAGTTCATCGACAACCTAAACTACGAGTAATGCTCACCGATCGGCGAGAGCGAAATCGGGTTACTCGTCGTCGAAGGTCGCCTCGGCTGTGCCCCACTCTGGCGCGCGATGGCAGTGGAGGCCGGATGCGGCACCTTCTGGGGACATGGACTACGATCCAGATGGGTGTTGGACAGGCAGACACCCCTAGCTCTCGCTCTTCATTTTCCAGACCCAGGAGTTGCCCATGCGCTGGCAGGGATTTCTCGCCACGATCTCTCGCTGCTGCTACTCGCCGCTCCCTCAGCTGCAAAGGACCTCTGCTTCGAGGACACGTTTGGCAGCAAGTTCGTGGTCCAGAAGGTCAAGCAGCTGAAGAAGGCCGGGAAGACCTCCCCGATCAAGGGCTACGCCATCCTGGTCGGCAACGGCGACCTCGTGTCCATCTCGGGAACCGCGGTGGCGCGCAGCGACGGCGAGGTGTACTACGGCGTCACCATCCACAACCTGCTCCAGGGCAAGGACCAGTCCGTCGCCGGCTCCTGGGACCCGGAGAACGGGCATCATCACGACCCACTACGATACCGATGGCGACGGGACCGTGAACACCTCGGACTGGTGGAGCCCGATCGACTGCGGGTCCGTGGTGATCCCGTAGCCGCCGGGCCCACGCGCGCCGTCGTTACACGCCGCAGCACATGAAGTGGCTCGAGAAGATATCGTCGATTGCTTCGGACTACTTCGCTCTGTGGGTCGTGCTGGCTTCCGCAATCGGGTTGATCTGGCCGTCGACCTTCCTGTTTCTCCTGCCGCACATCCGGATCGTGCTCGGCGTGATCATGTTCGGCATGGGGATGACACTCTCACTGGCTGACTTCGAGCGCGTCGCCACGCGGCCGGCGGCTGTCAGCGCCGGGGTCGGGGCCCAGTTCACGGTGATGCCGCTCCTGGCCTTTGGCATCGCCTGGCTCCTGCAGCTACCGCCCGAGCTTGCCGTGGGGTTCATTCTGGTGGGCACGTGCCCTGGCGGGACTGCGTCGAATGTCATCACCTATCTCGCGCGGGGAGACGTGGCTCTGTCGGTCAGCATGACATCGATCTCGACCGTCCTCTCGCCTCTGCTGACCCCACTGCTCACACTCTGGTTGGCCGGACACTGGATGGCCATCCCGGTCTCCGCGCTCTTTCTCTCCATCCTTCAGATCGTCCTGGTTCCGGTCATCCTCGGCGTCGTGGCTCAGCGCTACTTCTCGAAGGCCGTTGCCAAGGCGATCGGGATCATGCCGCTTCTCTCGGTCACTGCGATCGTGGCCATCGTGGGCGCGATCGTGGGCAAGAACGCGGAGCAGATCCTCTCCATCGGACCGCTGATCCTCGCGGGAGTGATTGCCCACAACGGACTGGGACTGCTGCTGGGCTTTGGCGTGGGATCGGTGTTCCGGTTTGCCAAGGCCCAGCGTCGCGCGTTGGCCATCGAAGTCGGCATGCAGAACTCGGGTCTGGCGGTGGCCCTCGCCGCGGTGCACTTCAGTCCGGCAGCAGCCATCCCCGCGGCGCTCTTCAGTGTCTGGCACAATGTGACGGGGCCCCTGCTCGCCACGATCTGGGTGAGGCGAGACGGGGCGGCGCTGGGGGGGCGTGCCCGGGGGCGGTAGCGATCGCCGAAGGTGGGGAGCTCGACCGCTGCGTCAGGTCCGGTCTCGGGTCCGGGCGCTGACCCTCTCTACGAAATCCTTGATCACTGCCAGGTACGCGTCCGCCTCTTTCTCCAGGATGACGCAGTGGCTCGAGTTGCCGAAGATGACGTATTCGTTGTCGGGGATGCGTTCGGCCATCATCCGGTGGGTCGCGAGCCCGCACTCGTCGTACCAGCCGGTGAGGATGAGGGTCGGGACCTGGATCTCGTGCAGGCGGTCGGTGACGTCCCAATCCATCAGGGAGCCGGTGCAGATGAACTCGAACGGCCCCCACATGACCGGGTAGGCCGGTCCCAGATCCTCGAAGACGGGCACGACGACCTCGATGAACTCCTTGATCGACGTCTCGAGGTCGAAGGGCGTGGCCCGCCGCGTGAAGCGGACGTAGTACTGGAGTGCCGCCCCCAACATCTCGGGGTTCTCGAAATCCTGCCTGCCCTCGTACCTGGCCAGCGTGCGCAAGACGTCGGCCGGCAGCTCCAGCCGGCGTCGCCACATCTCCCGGACCATCTCGGCCGTAGAGGCGCCGATGTTGGAGGGAATCAGGCTCTCGAGCCCTTCCGGGTGATCGAGGGCGTACTGGAGGCCCAGCATGCCGCCCCAGGACTGGCCGTAGAGATGGACCTTCCCCAGCTCGAGCTGGTTGCGGACCGTCTCCACCTCCTCGACGAAGCGGGGGAAGTTCCACAGCGTCGGATCGTCAGGCCTGTCGGACTGGCCGGTTCCCAGCTGGTCGTGGATCAGCACCTGGAGGTCCCCGCCGGCGAGCTCGGCCAGGCGAGTCAGGTACTGGGTGTTGGCGCCGGGGCCGCCGGCCAGGCACATGAGGGTCTCGCAGCCCTCGCCAAAAAGGCGGTAGTAGATTTCGTGGCCAGCGTCATCGATGACCATGCGGCCTTCCCTCATCTCAGCCATGCTTCTGACCTCCCGAAGCGAATTCCTATCAAGAAAGAGAGGGGGACGCCCGGAATCGCCCCTTGCCGCGGGACGGTCGGCACACTCCGGGGCTCCGGACCGCCTCGCTTCGGGGCGATGATTGCGCGAGAATCGGTTTCGAAGCCGAAAGGAGAAGCAGATGAAGACGCGCGGCAGGATCCTGCTCCTGGTGCTGGCCATCTCGATGGGCCTCGGTTCGACCCCGGCCACTGCAACCGTGAAAGAACGGCCCAATGTTCTCCTGGTTCTTCTCGACAACACCGGCTGGGGCGACTTCGGGTGCTACGGAGGTGGAGAACTTCGGGGGGCTCCTTCGCCACGGATCGATCGGCTCGCGAGCGAGGGGATCCTGCTTCAGAACTTCAATACCGAGCCTCAGTGCACCCCGAGCCGCTCGGCACTGATGACTGGCCGGCACGCCATCCGGAGCGGGACGCAGAGCGTCCCCGTCGGACTTCCCTACTACGGGCTCGTTCCCTGGGAGATCACCATCGCCGAGCTGCTCTCCGATGCGGGCTATGCCACCGGCATCTTCGGCAAGTGGCACCTGGGCAAGACCTCCGGTCGCTTTCCCACCGACCAGGGCTTCGACGAATGGTATGGGATCCCGAACAGCACGGACGAGTGCCTGTGGATCTCACCCGAGGTGACCGCCTCCAATCCGAACGCCAGAGACATCGGAGGCAGCATCCCGGAGCACGAGCTTCCCTGGATCCTGGAGGGGCGCAAGGGAGAGCCGCCCAGGAAGGTGAAGCCCTACGACGTGGAGCAGCGGCGCCTGATCGACGGCGAGTTGACCCGCCGCGCCATCGACTTCATCGAGCGAAGCCGGAAGGCCGGGAAGCCCTTCTTCGCCTACGTGCCGCTGACGGCCATGCACTACCCGACCTTCCCCCATCCCGAGTTCGCGGGCGCGACCCAGAACGGGGACTACGCGGACATGCTCGTCCAGACCGACGACTACCTCGGCCAGATGCTGGATGCATTGACGGATTCCGGGATCGAAGAGGACACGATCGTCATCTTCGCAGCGGACAACGGCGCAGAGGATCCCGAAAACGGCGGCGGGCTCATGAGCGGCTGGACGGGGCCATGGGCCGGGACCTATTTCACCGCGCTCGAAGGGGGCCTTCGCGCTCCGTGTGTCATTCGCTGGCCCGGGAGGATTCCGGCAGGCCAGCGGAGCAACGAGATCGTGCACATCGTGGACCTCTTTCCCACGCTGGCGCGGATGACCGGCGTGGAAGCTCCGAGCGATCGTCCGATCGACGGGGTCGACCAAACGGCTTTCCTGCGCGGCGAGCGCGAGAAATCGAACAGGGAGGGCTTCGCGATCTACGTGGGTGACACCCTGCACGGCGCCAAGTGGCGGAACTGGAAGGTGCACTTCGTGTGGCAGGAGACCAAGTTCGGTACGCAGCAGCCATTCTCGACCGTTCCGAAGGTGGTCGACCTGACTACGGACCCACGGGAGGAGCGAAACGTGGCCGAGCCGTACAACACCTGGCTGCAGTACCCGGGCATGAAGGTCCTGATCGGCTTTCAGCAGAGCATGAAGAAGTATCCGAACGTGCCACTCGGAGCTCCGGACTCCTACAGTCCGCCGAAGTGATGGGGCAACCGGAAAGGGAGATACCTTCGGCGTGAACGAAGGATCGACAGGGAGGATGATCATGAGGTGTGCACGGATCTGGATCGGGTACATCGCCTTGGGGTTGGCGCTCGCGCTGTGCGCCTGCGGCTCAGACGAGACAGCGAAAGACGCTCCGGCAGCGGAATCGAGTTCGACCGGAGACACGGCCCAGGATCAGCCGGTCATCACGCCGCCCCCGGTTCAGCGGGCCGAGACCCCGCCGCAGGCTCGGCCGGATGGCAACCCGCTCCGGAATGTCTACTTCGGAGCGGTTCACGTGCATACGAACTACTCCTTCGACGCCTTCACCAACGGCACGCTGACCACCCCTGCCAACGCCTACGAGTGGGCGCAGGGGAAGGCGATTCCGGGAGGTGGAGGTGGTCCGGATCTGAAGATCAAGACCCCGCTGGATTTCTACGCGGTCTCCGATCACGCCGAGTGGATGGGGGTGTTCAAGGAGATGGCGAACCCGGAAAGTCCGTTGAGCCAGCATCCGCTCGCACCCCGGATCACATCGGAGGAGATGAACGTCGCCATGCAGGCGTTCGCCGAGGTGCTGCGCGATTTCAGCATGGGGAAGCGCGACCCGGCGTTGGTCGACCCGAAGATCAGCAAGAGCGTCTGGCGGGACATCGTCGAGACGGCGGACCGATTCTACGAGCCCGGAAAGTTCACGACATTCCCTGCCTTCGAGTGGACGTCGAACCCCCAGATGAAGAACCTGCATCGGGTGGTCGTGTTCAGGGACTCGGCAAAGGTTCCGGACCTGGTTCTCTCATCCCACGAGTCCAATGATCCGGAGAAGCTGTGGGAATGGATGGAGGCTCAACGTCTTCAGGGTTCGACGCTGCTGGCCATCCCCCACAACGGCAACGCCAGCGACGGCCTGATGTTCTCGCTCCAGACCTTCGAAGGGCAGCCCCTGACGGAGGCCTACAACAGGGCGCGGGCGAAGAACGAGCCGCTCTACGAGATCACCCAGATCAAGGGCACATCGGAGACGCATCCCGATCTCTCGCCGAACGACGAGTTCGCCGGTTTCGAGCAGTGGGACTACACGTTGTCGGCCGAGGGCCAACGCCCTTCGAATCGCAAGGGAAGCTTCGCGCGGCAGGCGCTGCTGGACGGGCTTTCGTTCGCCGCCGAGGGCAAGGGCAACCCGTTCCAGTACGGGTTCATCGGCGACACGGATACCCACAACGCGGGAGCCTCCAACGAAGAGGACAACTACACGGGGAAGTTTGCCTTCGAGAACGATCCCAAGCACCGGCTGCTCGGCATAGAAGGACAGCCGCAGCATCAGATCGTGCAGGTTCGCGAGTTCAGCTCCGGGGGTCTGGCTGGCGTGTGGGCGGAGGAGAACACACGCGAGTCCATCTTCGAAGCCATGATGCGGAGAGAGACCTTCGGAACCACCGGGCCGATGATCAAGGTCCGATTCTTCGGCGGGTGGGATTTCGAAGAAGGGGATGGTGCGCCAAGAGCCATCGTCGAGAACGGCTACGAGCGCGGGGTTCCCATGGGAGGAGCCCTATCCGCCGCGAACGGTCACGAGGCCCCCTCCTTCATGGTATGGGCTGTCAAGGATCCGAACAGCGGAAACCTCGATCGGGTGCAGATCGTCAAGGGGTGGTTGGACGCCGACGGCACGCAACACGAGGAGATCTACGACATCGCCTGGAGCGGCGAACGAAAGCTCGACTCCGCGGGCAATCTGCCTTCAGTCGGCAACACGGTCGATGTGAAGACGGCGACCTACACCAACAACATCGGCGAGGTCGAACTGTCGGCAGTCTGGGCCGACCCCGAGTTCGACCCCGCACTCCACGCTTTCTACTACGTGCGCGTGCTCGAGATCCCCACGCCCCGCTGGAGCACGCGGGACGCCGTGGCGCTCGGTATCGCGGTTCCCGAAGGGTTGCCCACGAGCATCCAGGAGAGGGCGTTCACGTCGCCGATCTGGTATCAGCCCTGATCCTCGTACCCGCGATTGCCGAGCGGAGACCTGTGCGCTCAGCGTCCAGCTTCGTCCCAGAGTGCTCCAGGGCGCGGCTGGGTTACAGTCGCGGTGGAGGACTGACATGATCACGACGGAGCTCTGTGAGCTGCTGGGAATACGGCATCCCATCATCCAGGCCGGAATGGGCCCATTCGGCACGAACAGGCTGGCCATCGCCGTCGCCGACGCGGGAGCGCTCGGACTCATCAGCGGCAGTGCCCTCGAATCGAAGGACCTCGGCGCCGCTGGCTACGAGCAGTTCCGAAAGACTTTCGAGCCGGGTCTGGAAGTGGACTCTGCGGCCGAGACGCTGAAGAACATCTTCCGGCACACACTGAAACGGACGGCGGCATCGCGGGGCGTCTTCGGGTTGAACATCCTGGTGTCGGCCGAGCTGCTGCGAGGCGCGGGAGAGATGATCCAGGCGACGGTCGAGGTCCGGGAGGAGGACCCGGAGATGAAGGAGAGGCTCAAGGTGATCGTCACCTCCGCGGGCAACCCGGCTCGCTTTGCGGACATGATCAAGCCGTCGGGTCTGAAATGGTTCCACGTGGTGCCTTCGGTCAAGGGCGCCGAGAAGGCCGCGCAAGCGGGCTGCGACGGGATCATCGCCTCGGGGCACGAAGGCGGATTTCATACCGCCTGGGAGCCGGTGCACTCGATGATCCTGCTGCCGGCCGTCGCGGAGGCCTTTCCCGAGATGCCGGTCGTCGGGGCCGGCGGCTTCTGCGACGGTAAGACGCTCGCCGCGGCCCTGGTGCTGGGTGGGGTGGGGGTTCAGATGGGCACCCGATTCCTGTGTACTCAGGAGGCGGACTTCGGGGAGTTCTGGAAGAACCGGATTCTGAACGCGGGAGACCGGGGGACACAGGTGGCGAGGGGCCTGGTCGGACCCGCGAGATTCATCAAGTCCTCGTACTCGAGGGAGGTGGCGGAGATGACGGCGCAGCACTCTCCCGGGGTCTACACGGGCCGGCCGGACGACTTCTCGACCGTCAAGCGAGAGCTCTTGCTGAAGGAGCACCACGGCTTCCAGGCCTCCTACGAGGAGGATCCCGACGAGTCCCAGGCGCTCACCGCCGGTGGTGAGTGCGCCCAGAGGGTGAGTGACATGCCGAAGGTCGAGGAGCTGATCCAGAGAATCATGAGAGAGGCGAGGGAGATTCTCGAGACCATGCCGTCGAAGGTGCTCGCGTAGCGAAGACCCTCGCCTACTGACGTGGCCGAAGCATCATCTTGGCCGCCGCCGCCCTGCCCGTCTGCCGGTGAACGGAAGCGCCTCCCGTACAAAGCGCCACGCACCCTCGAAGCGAAAACAGCTCAGTCAGAAAGGCGTTCATTGTTGCCGGTACCCCTTCCGTTGGTTCCTCAGCCTTCCAGAGAGAAGGTCTCGCCGGGAAAGTACTTCTGGAGGCGGATGTCGCCCGTTCTCGCGTGACCTTCCATGCCTTCCAGGCGCGAGATCCGCGCGGCGACAGCGGCCACCTCGCGATTCGCGTCCCGGGTCATTCGCTGCGTCGTGACGACCTTGATGAACTTGTGAACGGAGAGACCACCCGTGTAGTGTCCGGCCCCCTTGGTCGGGAGGATGTGATTGGTACCAGAGCACTTGTCTCCGAACGCGACCGTGGTCTCCTCGCCGAGGAAGAGCGAGCCGTAGTTCCGGAGCCTGGCGAGGTACCAGTCGGGACTTGTGGTCTGCACCTCGAGATGCTCGGGCGCGTATTCGTCGCTGACCCGCGCGGCTTCCTCGTCCGTATCGCACACGACCACTTCGCCGTAGTCGCGCCAGGCGGCGCGAGCCGCCTGTGACTGTACTTCCGGCAGGTCGGCGATCAGGCCGTCCATTCGCGCCATCACCGCCTCGGCCAGTCGACGGCTCGTGGTCACCAGCCAGGCCGGCGAATCGGGGCCGTGCTCCGCCTGCCCGACCAGGTCCTGCGCCACGATGTCCGGGTCCGCCGCCTCGTCGGCGATCACCAGGATCTCCGTCGGGCCCGCGAAGAGATCGATGCCAATGCTGCCGAAAAGCATGCGCTTGGCCTCGGCGACGAAGCGGTTGCCGGGGCCGATCAGGATGTCGGCTCTGCTTGCCGGTGAAGAGTCCGAAGGCCAGCGCCCCGATTCCCTGCACCCCGCCCAGGGCGAGAATGTGGTCGGCACCGCAGAGATCCATCGCGTACAGGATGGCGGGGTGGATGCCCGTGTCTTCGTGGGGCGCCGAGCAGGCGATCACGTTGGCGACGCCCGCCACCTTGGCGGTGGTGATGCCCATGATTGCGGAAGCCACGTGTGCGTAGCGACCGCCGGGCACGTAGCAGCCCGCGGTCTCGATCGGAACCAGGCGTTGGCCCGCCCAGACCCCGGGCGACAGCTCGGTCTCGAACTCGCGGATGCTCTCGCGTTGCCGGCGCGCGAACTCGGCCACCTTGTCGTGGGCGAACGCCAGATCGTCCTTGAGCCGCTGGGGAACCTGCCTCGAGGCCGCTTCGATGGTCTCGCGGCCGACCAGGATTTCCCCGGAGTAGCCGTCGAGCTCCACTCCGTAGTCGCGCGCTCTCTCCTCGCCACCCTTCTCGAGCTCGGCCAGCATTTCCGAGACGATCCGCCGCGTGTCGTCCTCGCCGCTGGCGGGCGTTCTCGAAGCCTTCTTCAGATACTCGATGGCCATCGGGTGCATTCCTCCAAGGCGCCGGGGAGTCGCCAGGCGAATTTAGCTGGCTTTTCTCATTCGAGTTCGATCACCACCAGAGTGCCCAGCCAGGAGGGCGCAGTGGGGCGCAGACGGTCGAAGACGGACTCGCGCAGATCCGGATCGTTCTCCACGACGCGGATCTGGCCGAGGAGAGTCTCGCCGCGAATCAGCACGCTGCCTCGGCCACCTTCAGCGCGCAGCTCGCGCCACCATGGGAAGTCGGCCGCGGCGTACACCGTGTTGCCCTCGCGCAGGTAGTTCACCGGGAGGGCCTTGCCCGAGGGCAGGGTCAGGAGCATCACCTTCTGCGCCCGCTCGCCCTGTGGGTCTTCGCGCAGCTCCCGGATCACCCTGGGATTCGTCCACCAGGAGTACACGAAGGCGCCGCTCACCAGCAGGACCAACACAGAGGCGAGAGCGATTCCCAGCCACTTCATCGCGATTCTCCCTGGCTCACCGCCAACTCGAGTCAGACCACGCTCCTGGCGCTGTGCGACCGGAAGTCCAGCGCGATGGCCCGGTCGTAGTAGGGCACCGCAACGCTGTAGGGCGGCACCAGGGCATCGATCCGTTCGAAATCTGCGCTGTCGAGGCGGACGTTCACCGCTCCCAGATTGTCTACGACCTGCTCGAGAGTCCTCGGACCGATGATGGGCGCCGTGACTCCCGGCTGCGCCGCGCACCAGGCCAGGGCGAGCTGGGAGACCGAGCAGCCCTTCTCGCCGGCCATCGCTCGCAGCAGGTCGATGACGTCCCAGGCCTGCGGCGTGGCCTCCCGGTTGTTGTTGTCCTTCCCATCCTGCCAGCGCCCGTCTGGATCCCCCTGGTCGCGATCGTATTTCCCGGTCAGCAGACCGCCGCAGAGTGGCCCCCACGGAATCACGGCCAGGCCGAAGGACTGCGCCGCGGGAATCACCTCCCGCTCTGCGGTGCGGTCGAGCATGTGGTAGGCGGGCTGCTCGCTGACGAAACGGTTGAGGCCCAGCTCCTTGGCGACCCACAGCGACTCCACCATCTGCCAGCCGGGAAACATGCTGCAGCCGATGTAGCGGACCTTTCCGGCGCGGATCAGGTCATCCAGCGCCCGCAGGGTTTCGTCGATGGGCACGTCGGCATTGCAGCGGTGCAGCTGATACAGATCGATCCAGTCGGTCCGCAGCCGTTCCAGCGAGGCGTCACAGGCCTCCATCAGGTGCCGGCGACTCAGCCCCCGCGCATTCACGTCTTTGCCCTGTGGAAAATTGACCTTGGTGGCGAGGATGGTGTTCTGGCGTTTGCCCGCCCTGGTGAGCGCCTCGCCCACGATGCGCTCACTCTCGTTGCCAGCGTAGACGTTGGCGGTATCCACGAAGTTGACGCCATGGTCCAGCGCATGGTCGATGATGCGGATCGACTCCTCCCTGTCGGCCTTGCCGCCGAACATCATGGTGCCGAGACAGATCTCGCTGACCTGCACGCCGGTTCTACCCAGTGACCTGTATTCCATACCCGTCGTCCTCATCTGCTGGCTCCCTGATCCTTTCGAAGAAAGCGTTCGCTCATCGTCTCGGAGGCTGAGAGTACTACAAGGGCCGCTCGATGAGCCGCACCCAGCGGCGTTCACCCCCGCCGTGCGAGGCCCCGGAATTTCGGCCCAATCGCTGAGCGATCTTGCGAGCCCGATTCGGTCTGGCACAGATTGGCCTCCTCCCCGATACTTAGCCGGCGACTGGTCGCCAAGCTGTGGTGCGGACGGGTGTTTCCCGGGAGGGTGGGCACCTGACTCAGGGCGCGAAGCCCGGAGACGGGTGTCTCGAAGGCCCGAGTTCCAAGAACCTCTACGCCCGAGTTCAAGCGAGATGCGGTGGCAGTGGTCATGCGGAAGAGGAGCGCTGTGAGCGACGAGAGGTTTCGCGACGAACTCGACCTGCTGAGGGATCGGGACCTGGTACGGCTGTTCGTGGCGCGATTCGTCGCGGCTTTCGGAAGCGCGATGGCGCCGGTCGCGATGGCATTCGGCGTCCTCGAGCTCACGGGCTCTGCCACCGCGATGGGCATCGTGATCGCGTCCCAGTCGGCGGCGTCGGCGCTGCTCCAGTTGGTCGGCGGAGCCCTCGCTGACCGGATCTCGCGCCAGCGGATGATGGTGACCGCCGACTCCCTCGGGATGGTCAGCCAGGGTCTGATCGCCTTCCTGCTGATCACCGGACAGGCAACCGTCCCAGCGCTCGCGTTGCTGATGGCGGTGACCGGGGTCGCCTTCGCTCTGCACTACCCGGCCGCCATGGGCCTCGTTCCCCTGGTCGTCGATGCCGAGAAGCTCCAGCCGGCCAATGCTCTGCTCTCGATGGCCCGAACCGGGGCCTTCGGGCTGGGGGCGGCCGCCGGTGGCGTACTCGTCGCGACCGTCGGGGCCGGCTGGGCGATGACCGTCAACTCGATCGCTTTCGGCATCGCCGCGCTCCTGGTATCGACTCTGCGCCCGCGGGCGCAGCTGCGCTCGGAGCCGACCAGCATGCTCCGCGATCTGCGCGACGGCTGGCGGGAGTTCACGTCGCATCGCTGGCTTTGGACGGTTGTGCTCCAGTTCACGGTGATGTTCGCCGCCTGGATGGCGGCCTTCTCGGTCGTCGGACCCATCGTCGCCAAGCGGATGCTCGGGGGAGCGACCGATTGGGGCTGGATCGCGGGTGCGTACGGTGCGGGGCTCTTGTGCGGCGGCATCCTCGCCCTGCGGCTGCGCGTGGACCGTCCCATTCTCGTCGGGGCGCTGCTGATGTTCCTGATGGCACTGCCCCCGATGCTGCTGGCGGGCCCGGCTCCCGTCTGGCTGATCGCCCTTAGCGCCTTCGTGGCCGGCATGGGCTTCGAGCTGATGATGGTTCTCTGGTACACGGCCGAGCAGACGCACGTGGCGCCCGAGATGCTCTCCCGTGTGATCGCCTACGACACGCTGGGCTCGATCGTCCTGGTTCCCCTGGCCGAAGCTGCCGCCGGCCCCGCCACGGACATCCTGGGAACGAGCCAGACGCTCTGGATCCTCGTCGTCCTGATCATCCTGCCGACAGCTGCCGTACTCTTCGTTCCCGAGGTCCGCAACCTGCGCTCCCAGCCCGAGCCCAGGCAAGCTGGAGCCTCCCCAACCGGGAACGTTGGCTGAAGCCTCCTCCCCACGTGCGCTCCACGCTCGACCATGATCTGGAAGAGTGGATCGCCAACGGTGCACCGGGAGAGGCTGCCCGGAGAGCGATCACGTCCGCGATGGAGTCGTACCTGGCAAACGATCGGGTGGGGCTACGTGTACGCCACGAGGAAGGAAGGCTACACTTCACTCACCAGGTTGCCGTGTTCGTGTTGGAACGGGCGTAACCTCCCGGAAGCCTGGTTCTCGAGCGATCAGTACGAATCTGGCTCTTGCCCGTGGTGCAGGCTAACCTGCGGCCGCTCCCATGAGAGAATTGCGCAAAGATCTTCGCAACCTGGCGATCATCGCCCACGTCGATCACGGCAAGACGACCTTGCTGGATGGACTGCTGCGCCAGACCGGTGCCTTCCGCGAGAACCAGGTGGTCGCGGAGCGGGTGATGGACAGCGAGGATCTCGAGCGCGAGCGGGGGATCACGATCCTCGCCAAGGAGACCGCCATCGATTTCGAGGGCGTGCGCATCCACCTGGTCGACACCCCCGGCCACGCGGACTTCGGCGGAGAGGTGGAGCGCGTCCTTGGCATGGTGGACGCGGTGCTGCTGCTCGTGGACGCCGTCGAGGGTGTGATGCCCCAGACCCGATTCGTCGTCGGGAAGGCATTGGCCCATGGCCTGCGGCCGCTGCTCGTCGTCAACAAGATCGATCGCCCGGAGCAGCGTGCCCACGCGGTCGTGGACGAGGTCTTCGATCTTCTCGCAGCCGCGGGCGCCACCGATGAGCAGCTCGACTTTCCCATCGTGTACGCGTCGGCCAAGCAGGGAACCGCAACGTTGGATCCCGAGGAGCCCGGCTCGGATCTGCGACCGTTGCTGGAAGCCATGGTCGAGCACGCGCCGGCGCCGGAGGTCGATGTCGATGGGCCGCTGCAGTTCCAGGCCGTGACCCTCGACTACGACGAGTTCCTGGGCCGCCTCGTGATCGGTCGAGTGGAACGAGGTCGCCTCGTGCGCGGGGCGATGGTCGCCCGTGTTCCCGAAACCGGTGACTCGGAGAAGTTTCGCGTGACCAAGCTGCTGGGTGCGCGGGGGCTGCAGCGCGTCGAACTCGAATATGCCCTCGCCGGAGACCTGGCGGTCATCGCCGGCATGGACTCGATCGAGATTGGTGACACCATCTGCGCCCCGGATGCTCTCGAGGCGCTGCCGCGGATTCGCATCGATCCTCCGACCATCCGGGTGCGCTTCTCGCCCAACAACTCCCCGTTCGCGGGACGGGATGGGAAGTTCCTGACCAGCCGCCAGATCGGTGACCGGCTCAGGCGCGAGGAGCTCGGCAATGTCTCCATCCAGGTCGAGGCGGCGGATGCTCCGGACACCTTCGTCGTGGCGGGCCGCGGCGAGCTCCAGATCGCGGTCCTGATCGAGACCATGCGCCGCGCTGGCTACGAGTTCAACGTCTCGCGGCCGGAGATCATCAGACGCGAGATCGACGGAAAGACGTGCGAACCCGTCGAGGACGTCGTGGCCGACGTGCCCGAGGTTTTCACGGGCGTCGTGCTGGAGACGCTCTCCGCACGCAAGGCGCGCGTCGTCTCCATGGAACACCGCGAGGAGCGGGCGAGGCTCACCTTCGTCGCGCCGAGCCGAGGCCTCTTCGGCTACCGCAGCGAGTTCCTCTCCGAAACGCGCGGTGATGGGGTGTTGCACAGGACGGTGAAAGGTTATGGGCCTTGGGCGGGCGAGCTGATCGGTCGCAGCGTGGGCGCGATCGTGTCCACCGAGCAGGGCAAGACGACGCCCTACGCGATCTTCAACATCCAGGAGCGCGCCAGCATGTTCGTAACTTCGGGGGTTCCGGTCTACGAGGGCCAGATCGTTGGGGAGAATCGACGCGAGAAGGACATGAACGTCAATGTCACGCGGGCCAAGAAGCTCACGAACGTCCGGGCCGTCGGCAAGGATGAGGCGGCGGTCCTGTCACCGCCGCGCGAGGTCCAGATCGAGTGGGCGCTCGAGTGGATGGCGGACGACGAGCTCCTCGAGGTCACTCCGGCGAATCTCCGCCTGCGCAAGCGCGTCCTGCCTGCCAATCTCCGCAAACGTTCCTAGAGCCGAGGATGAGCGAACGCCGTTCACTCACGCAGGAGTGCGAGCGAACGTTGTTGATCGGACGCAAGACGACGCCGGAAGCGCTCCGATTCGCACCGCGCCGGTTGTTGGCCCCGATCGAGCCTGCCAGGAGCACGGCCCGGGCCATGCACCGCGACCGAAGGCGCCATCGCCAGCGGCGTGTTCGAAACGGTTCGCAGCGTCGCCACGACCGTCGGCATGACCTTCACCGGTCGACACTGGTGCCAGCATCGCCGAGGCAGCATTTCCGCTGCCTGACCAGCTCGAGCTCGGGACGCGCCTTCAGTCACCGCCGCTGGGACGACCGAGCTGGTTCGTGGAGCTACCTTCCAGGCGGCGCTCGGCGGAGCCTATGGCGACTACCTGAGCCGGCGCAGAGTCGCCTCGACCTCGGCTTCACGCCTCTCTATCTTCGTTACAGCACCGGTCGCCACATCTCGGAGAACGGACGATCGCTGGCGAAGCTGCTGAGCGAGATGCTTGCCGCGTACCCCGTGCCCATCGAAGAGATCGCACTGGTCGGGCACAGTATGGGCGGTCTCGTAGCGCGGAGCGCCGCCCACTACGCAAGGGAGCACGACGAGCCCTGGGTAGAGCGGCTGCGTCACATCGTGTGCATCGGCTCGCCTCATCTCGGGGCGCCGCTAGAGAAGATGGTGAACCTGCTCAGCGGTGTCCTCCGCAGGATCGACGCAGCAGGTGCCCAGGTCCCCGCAGAGTTCCTTGACGGGCGCAGCGCAGGGATCAAGGACTTGCGACACGGCTACATCCTCGATGAAGAGTGGGCCGGCAAGGATCCCGATGAGGTGTTTGCCAATGCCCGGCGCAACGTGCCGCTGCTTGACGGCGTCGGGTACTATTTCGTCGCTGCGACCATCACGCGCGATCCCGCCCATCCCGTCGGTCAGCTGCTGGGTGACTTGCTGGTTCGCCTGCCGAGCGCGTCGGGCGCTGCGTCGGCGTCCCCGTGCCGCATTCCATTCCGATCCGGCGCCGTCTTCAGCGGCATGAGTCACATCCACCTCGCCAACCATCCCGATGTCTACGAAGCGCTGCGCGGCCAACTTGCCCAGGAGGGCGGTCAGATCGCCTGACATCCCCGACGGCTCGGCATCGTTCCCCAATCGGGCGGTGCGGCCGACCTCATCCGCCACGCGGATCGCCGCGAATCTTGGCTATATGTGTTTCACCATGCAGGATTGGGGTCGGAGGCGTCCAATGTCGAAGCAGCAGGAGATCGTCATCATCGGAGCGGGTGTCATCGGCAGTTCCATCGCCTATCACCTGGGCAGGAAGGGGATCCGCTCCCAGATCATCGAGCGCGAGTCGATCGGCGCCAGGGCATCGGGGAAGGCCTGGGGGGTGATCACCTACCCACCGATTCTGCTGGTCGCCGAGGGGATCCCCGACACCGGCTGGGCGCTGCCCGAGGGGGAGACCTACGCCGAGTGGCTGGATCTGTTCTGGTTGGGCTACCGCCGGATGGCGGATCTTTCCCTGGACATCAAGGAGAAGGGCGGAATCGACATCGACTACGCCGAAACCCGGAGCACGTATCTTGTCAGCTCCGATCAGCCCGAATACGCCACCAAGGAAGCCGTGCTCTCGGTCTTCAGGGCGAAGGGCGCCTACGAGTGCGAATGGCTCGGCTCCGACGAGCTGCGAGCGACATTCGGCCGCATCGCTCCGGGAATCGTCGGAGGAGTCAGCAGGCCCGAATTCCAGGTGGAGCCCTACAAGTACACTCTCGGTCTGGCGCAGGCGGCAGAACACCTGGGCGCCGAGCTCAAGCAGGGTGAGGTCGTAGGGTTCGGGATCGAAGGCGCCAGGATCACCTCGGTCAAGCTCGCCTCGGGAGCCGAGATCGGTGCCGATGTGGTGGTCATCGCCATGGGACCGTGGACGCCGCGAGCCACTTCCTGGCTGGGAAAGGAGATCCCCGCTCACCTGCTCATGGAAGAGTGCCTGCGGGTGGAAGGTCCCGAAGGCTGGCCGGTGCACTCGGTTGCCCACGATCACACGACCATCGTTCCACTGATCACCGGCGACGTGATCCTCGCTGGAGGAGGGGAGGGGAATCCCTTCCTCAACACACGGGACGATTCCTACGACGCTCTGTCTGAAGAGGTGAAGGCCCGGATCCTGAAACGGACGCTCGAGGTGTTGCCGGGGCTCGAGGAGGCGAGGCTGATCGAGCACAGGGGAGACCTCCTGGCCTATACCCCCGGCCCCAATCCCCACAAGCCGGTCATGGGCCGTCTTCCGGAGTGGGAGAACGGCTACGTCGCGACGAATTTCGGGGGGATGGGGATATGCCTGAGCCCGGGCGTGGGGCAGATCATGGCCGACCTGATCTCCGATGGCGAGGTGCCCTTTCGTGCGCGACAGCTGATGGAGCAGCTGAGTCCCGCCCGACTGTAGTGAGACCAGGCTTCCTGTTTCCCCGGTCGCCAGAGAGCATCGGGAGGAGCGACGCTGGACGCTCGCCCGCACCAAGGAGGAGCCGCGATACGCCTGATCTGACCGCGAAGCTTCGAAAGATCGAGAAGGAGCTCGACGATGGCTCGTATCGGCCCGGGCCATGGGCCGAGTTCCTTGGAGCCGCGATACGGCAACCCAAGGGCACGCGGCTCGCACTCGCACCGGACGTGACCCTTCCCCGAGCCTCCGCCATCTGCTGGGCTCTGTGTGTCCTTCTCGTTGCCATTCAAGTCGTGGCGTTCGCGCTCGGGATCGCAGGCGTAAGGCGTCTGGGGCCCCTCGGAGCTGTCCGACATACGAGCGGGGGTGCTGCGGCTTACGAACTCCGAGAGGTTCGTGAGCGGGGCTGTTGATCGATTGGAAAGGGGTTCGTATGGACTTCGAGTTGACTGAAGAGCAGAGGATGCTCAAAGACACGGTCGCCCGGTTTGTCGAAAGGGAGATCACGCCCCGGGCGGCTGAGTGGGATGAACAGGAGGCGTTTCCATCCGAGGTGTTTCGGGCCATGGGTGACCTGGGTCTGTTCGGCATCTCCATTCCGGAGGCGTATGGGGGCAGCGGGGCCGACTTCTTGTCCTGCGTGCTGGCCATGGAGGAGATCAGCAGGGGTGACGCGGGTCTGGCTACCTCCTGGGGAGCCCACACCGTCCTATGTACAGAGAGCATCTACCGCAACGGGACCGAGGCGCAGCGTTCGCGGTACCTGCCGGGGCTGATCGAGGGCAGCAAGATCGGGGCCCTGGCCATCACCGAGCCCGAAGCCGGGTCGGACGCCCTGTCACTTCGCACACGGGCCGAAAAGCACGGCGACCATTGGGTCCTCAACGGCACCAAGATGTTCATCACCAACGGGCCCGTGGCCGACGTGGTGATCGTCTACGCCAAGACCGACCCGGAGGCCGGCGCGAAGGGCCTCACCACGTTCGTGGTGGAGGATGGATTCCCCGGGTTTACCAGGGGCGAGAAGCTGAAGAAGATGGGGGCCCGCAGCTCCCCGACCGGAGAGCTGGTGTTCGAGAACTGCGCCGTTCCGGAGGAGAATGTCCTGGGCGGCATCAACAGGGGTGTCAAGGTTCTGATGAGCGGGCTGGATCGGGAGCGGATCGTCTTCTCCATGGCTCCCGTCGGCGGCGCCCAGGCCGCCTTCGACCTGGCCTACCGATACGCCCGAGAGAGGGTCCAGTTCGGGGCGCCCATCGTCAGCTTCCAGGCCATGCAGGAGATCCTGGCCGAAGTCGCCACCGAGGTGCAGGCTGCCCGCCTGATGGCCTATTGGGCTGCGGCCCGGGCCGACCGCGGTGAGAAGGTCAGTCAGGAAGCCTCCTACACCAAGCTGTTCTGTTCGCAGGTAGCCATTCGGGCCGTGGGCAAGGCCATGGAGGTCTTCGGCGGGTACGGCTTCATCCGGGAGTTTCCCATCCAGCGTTTCTATCGAGACATGAAGGGCATCGAGTTCGGGGCTGGCACCAATCAGATCCAGCGCATGATCATCTTGAAGAATCTGTTGGACGGCGCCGACCCGTTTCCTCTCTAGACGGGGCCGTGCGTCCGAAGGCCAGACCAATGACCATTCATCTCGACCAGGTGCGAGAATTCTTGGGGGAGCGGTACTCGCCCGAGCATGTCTCCCGCGCTGGCGCGGGGGTGTGGTCGACAGCGTTCAGCTTCGAGCACGACGGCCTGCCCCTGGTTGCCCGGTTCGGGCGGCATGTCGAGGACTTCCGCAAGGACGAGCGAGCCGCCACCCTGTACGGACTTTGCATTCCTGTGCCTCGGGTCCTGGAGATCGGAGAGGCGTTCGACGGGCACGTCTACGCCATCTCCGAGTGGGCGAATGGCGAGGTCATCGATGGACTGCCCGAACCGCACTTGCGGGCGGCGCTCCCGTCGCTGCTCGACACCCTGGACGCGCTCCGCGCTGCCCCGCCGCCGACCGAGACCGGGTTCGGATGGTGGTCGAGCCGAGGAAGGGCGATGCACGACACCTGGCGGGAGCGCTCTGCTCGGCATTGTTGAAGACGAGGAGATCTCGCGTCTGGCCGGCTGGCGAGCGTTCTTGCGCGCCAACGCCGAAGGGTCGCGGAGCTTCGACGACGCGGCGACCCGGCTCGCGGAGCTTGCCGACGCTTGCCCAGAAGGTGTTCGCCACGCAATCCACGGCGACTTGACCGCGGGCAACGTACTCGCCGTCCACGGAAGGGTCTCCGCAGTTCTCGACTGGGGAAACTCGCTCGTTGGGGACTCGCTCTATGACGTGGCCTGGCTCCTGTTCTGGTCGCCCTGGCACCCTGGATTGGACGCCGACTTCGTCATCTCCGAGACTCGACGTCGCTGCGCCGAGACGGGTGTCGACCTCGAGAACTTCGACGAGCGGATCCGCTGTTGCCAACTCCACATTGCCCTCGACTCGATGGCCTACAACGCCTTCCGCCAGGACGAGAGGAATTTGAACGGTACGGTCGAGCGCCTGTCGCTCCTCCTCGGCGCGACCTGCCTTGAAACGGCGATCCTGGGCGATAGCGTCCGTGCCATCCGGAGGGAACATGATCGAGCTCTCCACGTCCAAGACACGAGTAGATCTGGACCAGCTGAAGGAGCTTTTTGCCCAGGTGGGATGGGGCGACAAGACGAAGGATGGGGCGAGACTCAGAAGTATGGTGGAGAACTCGACGCTCGTGGTTACGGCATGGGATAGGGGCAGGATGGTCGGCTTCGGGCGAGCCACCACCGATCGAGCATTCAACGGTCAGATCAACAACGTCGTGGTGGCCTCGGACCATAGAGGTCAGGGGATAGGCAGGCAGATCATGCAGCGCGATACTTCAGGAAGATCCGAGGGTGACTTTCGTCTTGCGTGCGGGTCCCGAGAACGAATCGTTCTACAGGGAATTGGGGTTCGATCGGGCGGACCGGGCGCTCGTCTACAGGCGCAGAGAATGACCATGCCTGGAGTCCGACTCCTTTCCAGTTGATGGATGCCAGGAGCTTCGAGAGGAGCCTCCCCGGGGTCGGGTCGCGGGTGGTAGACTGAACGCCGGGCGCGGCTTGGCGGCCAGACGTTGGGTGGTTCATCGCGAAGTGAAGCACGCCAAGATCGTACGCATACTGCTGTTCATGGCCGTACTCTTCGCCCTGCTTGCGGCTGCAGCCTGGCCGCACCGGCGAATCCTGGGCCTCCGGATCATCGGGCTGGTGGAGGAGCCTCCGCCGCTGAGCGAACCTTCGCCGGAATCGGAGTCGGTTACCTGGTTCGACGACTACTTCACCATCGAGTTCATCGACGCCCAGACGATCGCGATCGGCGAGCCGCGGTACTGGCAACAGAACTACAGCTACCTGATCCTCGGCAGCAATCGCGCCATTCTGTTCGACTCCGGCCCCGGCCTCAGAAACATCAAACCCGTCGTCGAGTCATTGACGGACTTGCCCGTCACGGTCGCCTCGTCTCATCTGCACTACGACCACGTAGGCAACCACGAGCAGTTCGATCGGGTCGCCCTCGTGGACCTGCCCCATCTCCGCGAACGCGCGCAGTCCGGAGTATTTCGACCATCTTCGAGAGAACACCTTGGATTCATGGAGGGGTTCGATCCGCCCGCGCTCGCGGTGTCGGAGTGGTGGGCTCCCGAGTCCCAGGTCGACCTGGGTTCGCGAGTTCTCAGCGTGATTCATGCACCGGGCCATGCGCCCGAGTCCATCGTCCTTCTGGATCGCGATCGCCGGCTCTTGTTTACCGGCGACTACATCTATGAGGGACCGCTGTTCGCGTTTCTGCCGGGCTCGGATCTGAACGACTACCTGCTCACCGCTCGGCGCCTGGTCGAGACCGTTCCTACTGGAACGCGGCTTCTCACCGCGCATCGAGAGACGCCGCCTGGGGCTCCAGTCCTCGACCATGCAGATCTGGTGAATCTCCAGGAAACACTGGAGCAACTTCGCCAGGGCACACTGAAGGGCGATGGGTTCTACATCAAGTCGTATCGCATCAATACACGCATACGACTACTTGCGGAGATGCCGTGGCTGGAGCGATGGGAGTAAAGCGTCCAACGATCCGCTGAAGCTGCGTTCAAGTGGCCGCCGTGGTTTGTCTGTTCCGGGCGGCTCGCGGGCCCCTCGAGGTGCTACGCCCGGATCGCCCCATGCCGACTCCATGCTGGTTCTTTCCGGTCAGGTAGCTTCCCAGGGGTGAGATGAGAAAGGTGTCGACAAACTGATCCGGACGGCCGTCTCGGCCCCAGCGGATTTCGAAGCGTCCCTTGTCGTTGACGCATCGCCAGGGGCCGCTCAGACCGTTGCTCGCGGTACAGGTCTTGTCGGGCCCGCACTCGACCGAGGCCCCGCCCGACCAGCTCCACTTGCCGAGCAGAGCCTGGCAACCGATCGGGGGATCGCCCCCGGCAAACTCGGGCCGGCGGCCGCCGACGCCCTGGCCGGACTGATTCACTCCCTCGAGTTCCCATGCATCGGAAGACAGCGTGAGCGTGTCGACGTAGGGATGCTGTTGGCCGGGCCGGGCCCAATGGATCTCGAAGCGGCCCGAGGCGTCGAGGCACTTCCAGGGGCCCCCGAAGCCGTTGCTGGCTTCGCAGCGCCCCTCGGCGAAGCACTCCACCATGACGCCGTTGAACCAGCGCCAGCGGCCCTCGATTCCGGAGCAGCCCCCGCCGGCCGACCTGTGGGCGCGGTAGCAGGCCCGCTCGCCGTATCACCGCCGGCCGCGGCACCGGCGGAGGCCATGGACGAAGTCGCCGCCGTGTCACCGGCCGGGGAGCTTCCGGAGGCTGCGGATGACGTGCCCGAAGGGCCACCCGGCTCGAGCGAGCGGCGCTCTGCGGCCCAGGTCGCTTCGGACATCTTCTCCGTGACCTCCAGCACTCCGTCGCGAGCCGTCACCATCTGCCCGGCTGACACACGGGCCCGGCCCGAGACGGTGCCCTCGACGTCCAGCTCGCCCTCGCGGACCAGCACCCTGTCGGTTCGTGTGTCGGGATCGGTCTCCACGATGAAGCTGGTTCCGAGCAGGCCGACCTTCATCCCTGAGGCCACGACTCTGAGGAATCTGAAAGAGTACTTGGCGGTTCTCTTGACGTTCCGCCACACCCTGTTCAATCCGGAGTCGGCCGCGTGGTCGACGTAGAACGTGCCCATCTTCGGCATGAACAAGTGCTGCTCGAAGTCGTAGATGAACCGCGCCTGCGGGCCCGTGGTGATCAGCGTACCGTCCGGCAAGAACAGAGTGGAGGGATCATTCGCGAAGATCGGCTGGTTGGGCGGAAAGAAGGCGCCCGGTGCAAGCGGTACGTGCTGGCCGTCACGAACCACGCTGACCCGGCCCTTCTGGACCACGCCACCGGAGTTGCCCGAAGCGAAGATTGCGCCGAGGCCGGAAAGACCGGCCGCCACCCCCCCTCCCAGACCCGCCATCACCTTCTCGTCGCTGCCCGGCTGGGCATCCGGCGAGCCACCGCTGGGCTCCGCCAGGTGCTTCCGGACGTGCTCCCGCTCCCGCACTGACTCAAGGCGATCTTCGCCTGCGCCTGGCACCGCTCATTGAGACACTTGACGCGGTCCTTGGCCGTATTGCAGCCGTCCACACAACCGACGTAGCCGGGGTAGGTGGCGGCGGCGCATTGATGGAAGCCGGGCGTCGAGCAGCCCATCTCGTTGAAGACGTGGCCCGGGGTATACGGCGAGAAGCAGCCCACCTTCCAGAGGAGGCAGCCGGACTGGCGACCCGAGCGCTGGCAGTCCTGTTCGCCCCAGCGCGCAGCGACTTCGTCGCACTTCTTGGTGAACGTGGTCGCCAGTCCCAGGCAGGCCTCGTAGTCCTGAGTCGAGACGTCGCCACTGCTGTCCCAGGTGACGCCGTCTTGCGTCGACGCCTCCTCGAGCTCAGTCGGCTCCTCGTCTCGCGAGAGATGCAGATTCAGCACCCTGGGATCGGGCAGCGATGGCGTACTCGACCGCTCCAACTCGAGCGTCAGCACCAGCGGTTGCGGGGGAGGTGGCGTCTCCGCCGCGTGGACAGAGCCCGAGAACCCCGCCAGGATGGCCGTCGAAAGTGCCAGCGCGAGCCATGAGCATCGCCGATCTTCGCGCATCTCCGCCTCCCCCTACTGCCCCAGCTCTGCCCTGAGCACTTTCTTCCAGTAGAGGTATATCGCGCGCTTGTCGTGGCAGTACAGCTTGACGCTGGAACGCTGGCCCGCGGCGGGCAAAGCCTGCCCGGACAGCCGGACCAGGGATGAACTGTCGGTCAGACGATCCCAGAACTCATCCAGATACTGTCTGAGTATCGTACCGCAGGCAGGGCAGGACGTTCCCGCGAGATCGTCCGCCTTGGGCTTGACCGGCTCGTCGCAAGCCGGACAACGGACGAAACCCGACCGGACCGGGGGGTGGGTGTCCAGCTTCTCCCCGCAACCGTGGCAGAACCTGGCGGTCTCCCGGAGTTCGATGCCGCAGTAGTGACACTCGTACCGTGCGCCGACCGCCTTCAGAGTCATATCGCGTGTGGCAGTTTCGACTCCTGTGTCCAGCATCGCCCGTGTATCGGCGCAGATGCAGTCCCTGCCCACCCGGACGTCGACGCCTCCATCGTTGGGTGCAAGCTTCAGGGATTTCGTGGTCTCGCTCGGGCACTGGAAGGCGACCTGTCTCGATGCGGCGGCAGAAGGTACGGGCACCGATAGCAGGCCGATCAGACACGCCGCGCCCAGCAAGATCTCCAAACCCGCGCGCCTCGAGCCACGCGCACCCTTCCAGGTTCTCGACTCGTTGTTCACTGCAGCTCCTCCTCTGCCGTAAGTGGGCGGGGCCCCCGAATGCTGATCCAACCGGTGAGCGAGTTTACAGATTCGTTTTGAGCCCGCCCCCAAATCATTGGTCCGGGCCAGGCTGGAGATTCTGGGGTTGTCCGGGGGGATGGCTCGTATTGCCCGATCTGTCCCGTGAACTGCCCGGGCGCTGTGAAGCGCTTCACAGCGCCCGGGGGGAGGCCGGCGGATACTGGCCCCATCGGAAAAGCACGAAGGGGGAAGACCAATGCTGCACGAGCAGACGATCTCGCGAAGCTGGGTGTGGCTGCTGCTGCTGCCCGGCCTGCTGGCGACGGCGTTCTGTGCTCCGCTCGCGCTGGTCGCCTCTGCGAAGCCCTTCGAAGGCGGCGACGCCCAACCCGGGTTTCATGTTCAGAACGGTCGATTGCTCGATAGCACGGGCGAGGACTTCGTCATCCGCGGCGTCAACAACAATCACATCTCGTTCTTCGACAAGGCCCTCCGCGCTCTTCCGGCCATTGAGGACTACGGCTTCAATACCGTACGCATCAACTGGCGAACGGATCGAGCCGAGAGTACCCCCGAGCACCTGGAACTCTCCATCACCGCCGTGCTCGAGCATGGGCTGGTCGCCATGCCCGCTCTCCATGACACCGAAAGGACGCTTCCCGGAGGGCAGAAGGAGAACGTGCTCACCGGCGGAGAGCGCGTCTCCGACCTGATCAACGTGGCGGTCGAGTACTGGACCCGTCCGAGAATCAAGAAGGTTCTGAACTCCCATCGGCAGCACCTGTTGATCAACATCGCCAATGAATGGGGTACCAGCGCCAACTTCCTCGCCGGCTACAAGGATGCCATCACGCTGATGCGGAACGCTGGCTTGAATCACACACTGGTGATCGATGCACCCGGGTGGGGGCAGGACTATCAGACCCTCGGGAAACATGCCAAGGAGCTGCTGGATCACGATCCCTTGCACAATCTCGTGTTCTCACTCCACATGTACGGAAACGTCGGGTACGACTCGGGCCTGATCGTCGACATCATCGAAGGGTTCGCGGCTGCTCAGATCCCATTCCTCATCGGTGAGTTCGGCTGGTACCATGGAGACCCCTCGGATGCCATCGATTTCCGCACCATCATGGCGGCCTGCCGTGACAATGGGGTCGGATACCTGCCGTGGATCTGGAAGACCTGGGACAGCGATGGCTTGTACATGACATGGGATTGGAGCGGCGAGCACCTGACCTGGTACGGCCGGGAGGTCATCTTCGGCCCCCACGGCATCAAGGCCACCTCCCGTCCACCGTGCAGTATGGACCCATCGCAACCGGCCTGTTCCCCATGCACCAATATCCCACCGACGGGCTCGAAGTACAGCTGTGATGACCACGCGGCGTGGGGCCAATGCGACGAGCCCTGGGTCGGGGGAGCGGGGCGCTGCAACCTGAGCTGTGGGCGATGCTACGTGCCCTGCACCAATATCCCGGTCGACGAGCACTCGTGCGACAGCCAGGCGGCATGGGGAAAATGCGATGAATCCTGGATGACAGCATATCCAGGATACTGCAATCGAAGCTGCGGTCGCTGTCAGGATCCGTGCACGGACAAGGCGGGGACCTACTCATGCGCACAGCAGGCGGCATGGGGACAGTGCAATCAGCCATGGATGGAAGGATACTGCGACAGGACCTGCGGACGCTGTGTCAACCCATGTACCGACATAGCCCCAGGCCCGATATTCTCCTGTGCAGAGCAGGCCGCCTGGGGAAAGTGTGGCGCTAGCTGGATGACCGGCTATTGCGAAAGAACCTGCGGAGTGTGCTCGCCCTGACGAGGTTTCTCGTTCGAGCGGAATGGAAGCAGGCGGGTCGTCCAACCGATCCGCGACGGCGGTCAGGCCTGGCGACGCAGATACTTCTGCCACCAGGCGAGGAGGGATCCATCGGTCGTGGTTCAGACGATCGCTGATGTTGCCTGCGGGCGTCTGCCGGCAACCGACGGGACCGCCTACCTGACGGGGATGGCGGCGCAGGACCTGTGCGTTGGTATTCGGGTGTTCGACCACTGGATCGAGACCCGGTGAGCGCTCCCGAACGCGCCGCGGCGGTCGATGCCGGTCGCCGCACCACGACTTTCGCCTATTACCTGGCCTTCGTCGGCCTGGGGCTCGTGCTGGCCTCGCTGGGACCGACGATCCCTGATCTTTCCCAGCGAACCGGGTCGACTCTGAGCGCGTTCAGCTTCGTCTTCATCGCTCATTCTGTGGGATATCTGGTCGGTGCACTTCTAGGCGGGCGGCTCTTCGACCGGTTCCCAGGCCATCCCCTGCTGTCAGCGATGCTGGCGGTCATTGCCGTGTGCATGGCCCTGGTGCCCCTGTGCCCGAGTCTGGCCCTGGCGGTTCTCGTCTTCGCGGTGATGGGGGTCAGCGAGGGTAGTCTGGATGCCGGCGGCAACACACTGCTGGTCTGGCTCTACCCGGTCGGACTCGGGCCGTGGATGAATGGCCTGCACTTCTTCTTCGGTGTTGGCGCCTTCCTGTCTCCCTTGATCATCGCAGCGATCATCGACGGGGGCGCCACGGTGGTTCACGCCTACTGGGCCCTGGCGGCGTTCATGCTACTGCCGATGCTCTGGCTGCTGCACCGGCCCAGTCCGCCGATCGTCTCCCATCACGAGGAGAAGCCGATCGATCTGCGGCCGCATCGGGGCACGATCCTGCTGACCGGTGGCATGCTGTTCGCCGCCGTCGGCGCCGAGGTCGGCTTCGGCAATTGGATCTACACCTACGCTGTGAACCAGGGGCTGGCTGACGAGTCGGCGGGACGGTTGATGACGTCGGCCTTCTGGGGCGCCTTCACCTTCGCCCGGATGCTGGCGATTCCTCTGGCGGCACGCTGGACGCCCGTGTCGATCCTGCTGTTGTGCCTTGGCGTGGCCGGCGTCGCGGCGCTGCTACCGCTGACATCGACCGGCGAGGTGGCCTGGTTGTGGGCAGCGACGATTCTGGGCGGGATGGCCGTGGCACCGATGTTTGCGACGGCCCTGTCCCTGGCGGGTGGTCGCATGCCGATCAGCGGACGCGCGATGGGCTGGTTCTTTGTCGGCTCCAGCGCTGGGGGCATGACGATTCCCTGGGTGATTGGCCAGCTCTTCGAGCCGGTGAGCCCGCAAGCGATGTTCTGGGTCATCCTCATCGACATCGGGTTGGGGCTAGGGATCTGGACCCTCCTCCGGCGGGGCAGGCCGGACCCGCGTCGCGCATGATCCCGGGTTGCTGTCAATCCGCCGCTTTGCCCGAGGGCGCGCGCAATGTGTTTCCCTACGCCACGGGTCGCTCTGGTGACGACGGCCACTGTGTGGCGTTCGTTCATGAGCCACGTCTAGCACGCGTTGCGCCAACTGTGGCCCCGGGTTCGCCGCTTCTCTATGCTGCCCGAGCATGGAACACGCGGAAGGGACGCTCGACGAGCAGAACCGCGGGGACAGCTACAGAATCCAGGGCCGAACCGTCAGCATGCCCTGCGCCGTACGCGACGCGTCCTCTGCGACCGCTACGTGGTTGGTTCCTACCCGCGCTGCCCAGGCTCTGCTCCCTGCCAGCGATCTCGAAATCGCGCAAGTCGTGCCGGGGCGGGGACTGTTGAGCATCGCCTGCATCGACTATCGCGAAAACGACCTCGGCGACTACAACGAAGTATCGATCGCATTCTTCGTTCGCGAGCGCGGGGCGCCAAGAGGCGTCCCGTATCTGGGCACTCTGGTCGACATGATGCGCGGTACGCTCCCTACGCACATCATCCATCTCCCAGTAACTCAATCGTTCACCTGTGAGGCCGGTCGGACGATCTGGGGTTTTCCGAAAACCGTAGACGAGATCGACTTCGACACCGGTGGCGGTCGTGCCCGGTGTGCCTGGAACAAGGACGGTCAGAACGTCCTTCGCATCCGCATGCCAGTCGGTGGCAAGAGAGACTTTCCCGAGCAAACGCTGTCTACCTACAGCTACATCGATGGTGTTCTCCATCGAACCCAGTTCGCCTCGAGTGCCGGCGTATTGGGTGTCCGGCTGGGTGGTGCCGAGATCGAGCTGGGCGCGCATCCCATCGCGGACCAGCTACGTTCGTTGGGTTTGCCGAAACCGGCCCTCATGAGCATGTGGCTGGATCAAATGACCGGTTCGTTCGAGAGCGCGCGCCCCGTGGCCTAGTGTTTTTGGACCGCTGCGCGCTCCGTCGGTGGGCCCATGTTCTGCGGCGGCAACCACACCGGACACGAACGTCAGTCCTGCCACGGCCCGGATCGCGCTCGCGTGACGTGCCCCCACTAGATCAGGTAGACGTCACCAGAAGCGCGCACGGTCAAATCGCTGATCGAGACGCCCCAGGGCTGGTCGATCGCGTAGACGATTTGATCTGCGAGGAGCTCGGGCGAGAGGGCGTAGTAGCTGATCCGCTCCGGGTCCGTGAGCGCGGCCGGTGGGTTCTCGCCCAGGAGCTGGGTCAGGGTCTCCATGAAGCTCGCTTCGTTCTGGCCCAGGACGCCACGGACGGCGGCGGGATTCACGATGCCGGCACCAAGGCCGGTCGCCGGTACGCCCGTCGGTCGAATGGTCGTGACCTTGATCTTGCCCTGGGCTTCCTGACGCAGGGATTCGGAGAGCACGTTCACGGCCGCCTTGGTGGCGCCATAGACGGCCGCGCCGGCGACCGGGTAGTTGCCGTAGATCGAGGAGATGTTGATGATGTGGCCGCGTCCCTGCTCGATCATGGTGTCGTAGACGGCGGCGATTCCGTGTAGGACGCCCTTCAGGTTGATGTCGATGCATCGATCCCAGGCCTCTGCCGCCTCGGCGTGGTCCGCGTAGAAGGCCAGAGGCATCACCCCCGCGTTGTTCACCATGACGTCGATGGCGCCGAAGCGAGCGACAGCCTGTCCGGCGAGGGCCTTCATATCCTCCCGGCTCGTGACGTCCGCTCGCACCGCCAGCGCAGTGCCCCCCTCCGCGGAGATCGATGCGCAGGTCGCCTCGAGCTCGGCCTCGTTCACGTCGGCGGCCACGACCCTGGCGCCGAGATTCGCGGTCTTCTGTGCCACGAGGCGCCCGAAGCCTCCTGCTGCACCGGTGATGATGATGACCTTGCCTTCCACGTGACTCTGCACTGCTGCTCCTCCAGGATCGCAGAAACGATGTCGGAACATACAGGAGGGGGGCAACCCGTTGTAGCCCGTCAACGCAATTCGGACATTTGAGTGGTCTAATCCAAGAGGAGGCGCACAGGGTCTAGGACCCTGGGGAGTGTTTCGAAATGGCAGAAAGACACAAGCAATCCACGGAAGCAACCGTGCGGAGGATTCGCCGCCGAACCCGCAGGAAGTTCGCCCCCGAGGAGAAGATCCGGATTGTGCTCGAGGTGCTGCGAGGGCGAGAAACGCCCCGACCGCGAGTGGGCCGGGGCGTTGCTTATCAGTTCCTCGTTACTCCGCTACGTACTGGCAATTCACCGCCGCCACTCCGCTACCAGTGAGTAACGTTCGGTAGTCGGAGGTAAAGAGCCCTGGAAGAATCTCGCAGGTTCCACCATCGGGAAAGAGGATCGGGTGATATACAGTGTCAGCATTCTGAATGGCAACATTCCCTCTGCAAACGTTGGGGAGCACTGGGGCTATCACGTTACATCCCTCTTCGAACTCCGCAATCGTGACGTCCACTTCAAGCCCGGTCCAGTAATCGATCGCCGTGACTTCAGAGCCATACTCGATTCGTCCGTGACAGCTTAGATTGATGTTGCCGTTCGCGGAGTTGGTCGTGACGCTCATGGTGTTGTCGCCCAGAATCGGTACGAGCACGATTCCGTAGCCACCCGGAAGAAGGGGCGTGGCCTCACCGGGTCTGGCCGGAACGCCGACCGTGCACTCGAAGCCGGAAGCGACGATGGCGGCACCCACACCAGGAGGGGTATCGGCGTAGGCAGCCGTTGAAAGCAGGAGGAGAAGAGTTGCAGATGCGATCAGGGCACTTCTCATGACGTGTTTCCTTTCATACTCGAGACCCCTCTTCCGCATGGGTTGCCGCTCAAACGATGCACGCAACACCTGCTGAGACGGGGTCGTTCCAGAGTTCCAGTTGACCTTCCCGATCAAACGCAATTCGAGTGCCCGCCACGCTCACGCGGGCGGAGAAATGGTCGGTGCGGCTGGGATCGGCCAAGGAGAAAGAAGCCAAGACGGGTGGCGGGCGGGGGCGGAGCGCCGGGTTTCGCTTGGACAGCTCGTTGTGGGCCGGAGCCGGGTCCTTCTCCAAGGCCCATCTACACCCCACCGCGTCAGAAGTCAAGAACAAAGCAGGTTTTGCACCATGGGACTCCTCGGGTTCGCGTCAAGCTGAACTTCGTTCACCGCTGCGGGTCTGGCTCATCAGCGAGGGCAGCTGACACCATGAGGGAGAATGATGAACTCCTGAAGCCGGAGCTTCCGACACCGCAGCCGTTCGCTCCGTTCGTGTGCGTTGTCGTCTAGTGGAGCGTCCCGTGGTGCAAGCGACCTTCGGAGTGCGAGCACTGCGCAGGCGGAAAGAGCGATCGAGGTCGCGCTCAACTTCGAGATGCGCCACGCGCTTCGCGGAATTGCCCTGGCCCGGGAAGGCCGGCTCATAGAAGCGACGGGGTCGGTCCGACGGGCGCTTCGGCTCAGCCCGCGGCCTTGCGCTGGAGCGACGGGTCGAGGCTGTAGGTGTCGAGCGTCACGAGGGAGTAGGGGGGTCGACTTGGCTGTAGGTGTCGAGCGTCACCGACACCCGGGAGTACCCGAGCTGCTCTTGGACGACCTCGGGGTGGACGCCGTCCGCCAGCAGGAGGTTGCGTTTGAGGAGGGGTCCGCTCCGGCCGGGCACCGAGCTACTTGCGTAGCTGTCGATATGCCTGTTGGATCTCCAACACCTTGCGATGCGCGAGCTCCTGCAGCTCCTCGCCCAGGTGAGCCACCTTGTCGGGATGGTATTCCTTCATGCGGGTCTTGTAGGCGGATTGAATCGCCTCCGCGGAGGCCGAAGCGGGGATTCCCAGGACCTCATACGGATCGAACGCGGGCTTGGACGCCGCCGGTTGCGCACGACTCGAGCGCTCCTTCTGCCTCGGCCCTTCGCTCTCCCGCGTTTCGCGCGCGGCCGTTCCCCGCAGATGCCTGCGATAGAACCAGACCAGCAGGGCAATGACCAGCAGATCGTCGATCAGGCCGAGACCGCGCCCCAGGAAGTCGAAAACCAGGTCGCGAGGGAAGACGAGATAGAGGACGGCGATCGCGATCAGCCACTTCTTGAGAGTTCGGGGGTCCACCGTTTTCAGGGGATGAGCAGCACGCGGCCGAAGGCCAGGCGGCTCTCGATGCGGCGATGGCCCCCCGCAGCTTCGGCCAGCGGGAAGCGGCTGTCGATCAACACGCGCAGGGCCCCCTTGGCCAGGTCGGCGACGTGGTTGGCCACCATTGGGTGGACACGGTCGCTCAGGGACGCCGAAGGCGGTAGCGGAAGTCGCACTGAGAGGCTCCTTGCATGCAGGTCTGGGTTCGCTGCAGATCGAGACCCCAAGCCTCGGCGGCTGGAAAGTCTCCGTCGCAAAGCAGCAGCAAGCCCAGGTCGAGCGCATCGAGTTCCTGCATCATCTCCTTGTACCGGCAGCGAGTCACGTCGAAGTCGAAGGCTTCTTCATCTTCCCGCAGAATCTCGTACTCCAGGGCTCCGCCGGCAGCCGCGGTTTCCACCATCCCCTTCTCAGTGAACGGCATCCGCGTAAGGTGCTTCCCCTCCAGTGCCTTCTTGAGGTCTGCTCTCGTTTTCTCGGCACGGGCTCGCGCCACGATCTCGTGAGTGCGGTCCACTCCCAGTTCATTCTCGAACGCGCGAATTACAGGAATCAGCGCCTCAACCTCGATTCGCGTGCGTTCGAGACCTGTCAGACGGGGCGCGTCAGGCATCTGAGGGCCCTCCTCGTTGGCACTATACCCCCAACCGTTGGCGGAAGAACAGCGGCCGCCACGGGTCTCCGCTCCGCAGGCGTCGGACTCCAACGATCGTAGCCAGCCGCCTGACCATTCCTGGGCTCGGAACTACGCAGCTAACTTGATGAGCGGCTTTCCGCCTCCGATTTGGATGAGGCGGGTAGTTCCACCACTCCTACGCCTTCTCGCGTCGTATCAGGCTGATCTCACCGTTCCGCGCGGACCATATGGACTCCCAAGCCCTCCGGGTCCATACTGCCGGGAACGGGCAGGGCCGTGTCGCGTCTGAAGCGCCTCATCCACGAGATCCACCGGCGCTCGCTCTGGCAGGCGAGTGCAGAGGCCTGGGAGTCGCCCACTGGAGCGATGCCGGCGCGAAGGTGAGCCCGAACGGGTAGGCTGTTCACCGCCAGACCCGTCGAGCCCTTGCCACTCCCGAACTACTTTGGGGTGGATGCTGCCCACGAGCGTTAGCGTCCGCATTTGGGCCGCTGAAACGGTTTCCGCTGCTTCCCATGTGCTTCCCAGGGGATATTGGCGACATCGGGCAAGCGCGTAAGTACTTGAAAAGACTGGAGCCGACGGGCGGACTCGAACCGCCGACCTGCTGATTACGAATCAGCTGCTCTACCAACTGAGCTACGTCGGCCCGGCTCCGGTCGAAAGACTGCGAGGGAGGCGAAGTTAGCCTCGGGGTTTGCGGCACGCCATCAGGGGGGCGTTCGCCACGATCGGCGCCCCGTGTCCTTCCTATTTGACCTGGCAATCCCTGCCCGCGTAGCATGGCGGTGCGCCGCGCCGGGTGGCGGCGCGGGAGGGCTGGTGCCGTGCCGATTCTGCCGCTGATCGATCTGATGATCCTGATTGCGTGGACGTGCCTGATCGTGGCAGTCGTCCAGAAGGCGCTCTGGATGGCCTTGGTCACCCGGGCCACGGTCTTCGGGATGACGCCCTACGACTTCGTGCTGGTGGCGGGTGTGTCGCTCTTGTTCGCCCTCGCACTGGCGGCGCGGATCTGGGTGAAGGCCAACGAGCCGGGGCTGCTGCGCGGCCAGCGCGCGCCAGTGGCTCCCGACGAGACGCTGCCCGACTTCCCCGACCCTCGCAGGAAAGACGCGGCGCACGCTGAGAATGCCCCGCGGGGCGACGAAGCGCACGATCGGGCGCTGACGGGATAGCCGACAGCAGCGGCACGGGATCAGACTCGGGCTGGACCCAGGCCTGCCGGGCGGAGCGAACCCTGGACGTCCGGGTCTACACCAGGCTCTAGGGGCGGCGGATCGGCAGTAGCTGAAGGGCGGAGATGGCCAGCTCGCGGTAGAGCGCTGCGCTGAGCTTCACCAACTCGGTGCCCTTGCGGATCGGTGTCTGGACCCGGTGCATGGACGCATCCTTCTCCCTGGTTCTGTACTGGGAAGTGGAGGAAGCGGGCTCGGGGGTGGCAGACTTTCTGGCCCAGGGCAGCGGGTTTCCCCGTGGGTGGTTGATATCTTCCCCTCGATGGAAACCAAAGACACTCCTCAGCGCTCGCTCTGGATCGACGGCGAGCTGGTGCCGTGGGCCGACGCCACCGTCCACGTGCTCTCCCACAGCCACCAGCGCGGCTCACTGGTCTTCGACTACATGAGTGTCCACGAGACGCCGCGGGGTCCCGCCATCTTCCGGCTGGACGACCACATGGCCCGGTTCCGGACCTCGGCCGAGCTGGTCACGCTTCCCCTCACCCAGGATCTCGCGGCCCTGCGGGAGGCCGTGCTCTCGGCGGTGCGCGCCAACCCCGGGGCAAAGGTGGTGAAGATCTCCGCCTATCTCGCCTCGGTGGAGGTGGACGTGGTGCCGGTGGACGAGCACGTGACGCTGGCGGTGGCCGCCTTCGATCCCCAGGCCGACATCCTGGCGCACAAGGCGGTGGAGCCCTGGAAGTACCGGAGCGCGCTTCGCATCTGGCTGGAGAAGGATCGCCGCAACCGGCGGCGCGACATCATGCACCCCCACGCCAAGGTGGCGGCCAACTACGCCTCGCCGATGGGCGCCAAGTGGGCGGCTCGCAAGAAGGGCTACGACGAGATCCTGCTGGTGGACGAGAACGGCTTCCTCGCCGAGGGTCCGACCACCAACGTGTTCCTGGTAGACGGAGAGGGGACGCTCCGCACCCCGCCCGAGTCGGCGGTGTTGCTCGGGGTGAGGCGCCGCTCGATCCTGGAGATCGCCCGGAAGGAAGGACGCGATGTGCGGGAGGAGCCGATCCGCCCCGAGGCGCTCATCGAAGCCTCCGAGGCCTTCCTCACTGGCACGGCGGTGGGGGTCGCGCCCATCGGCAGCGTCGACGATCAGCCGATCGGCGACGCTGATCCCCCCGGCCCGGTGAGCAGGGCGTTCCACAAACGCTACCAGCAGATTCTCCGCGGAGAGGATCCCGAGTTCGAGCACTGGCTCACCTGCCTGGATGCTCCGGCGAATCCCACACAGCCAAGCGGCCTTGGAAACGGAAAGGGTTGATCGATGCGCGTCCTCTCGGGCATCCAGTCTTCCGGTGAGTGTCACCTCGGCAACTACTTCGGCGCGATCCGTCAGTACGTCGCCTTGCAGGAGAAGGGCGAGAGCATCTACTTCATCGCCGACTATCACTCGATGACGTCGGTGCGCGACGGCGCCGAGCGCCGGCGCCTGGTGCGCGAGGTGGTGCTGGACTTTCTGGCCTGCGGCCTCGATCCGGAGCGCAGCATTCTCTACCGGCAGTCGGATCTCCCCGAGGTCTGCGAGCTCACCTGGATCCTCTCCACCGTCACACCGATGGGGCTCCTGGAGCGAAGCCACGCCTACAAGGACAAGATCTCCCAGGGGCTCAGCATCGACCACGGGCTCTTCGCCTACCCGGTGCTGATGGCGGCGGACATCCTGATCTACCGCTCCGATATCGTGCCGGTGGGGCAGGATCAGAAGCAGCATCTCGAGATGGCCCGCGACATCGCCCAGCGCTTCAACCACATCTACGGCGTGGAGGTGTTGAAGCTCCCCGAGCCCCACATCCTCGATGACGTTGCGGTGGTGCCGGGCACCGACGGCAACAAGATGAGCAAGTCCTACGACAACGTCATCCGCATGTTCTGGCCGGAGAAGCCGCTCAAGAAGGCGGTGATGGGCGTCGTGACGGACTCGAGATCGGTCGAGGATCCGAAGGACACCAACGCTCCCATCTTCCAGCTCTGGTCGCTCTTTGCCGACGAGTCCGAGCGCGCGGAGATGTTCGAGCGCGCCGGGAAGGGCGGTCTCGGCTACGGAGAGCTCAAGAAGGATCTCCTGACTCGACTGCTCGAGTACTTCGGCCCGATGCGCGAGAAGCGCGAGGACCTCGCCAAACGCCCCGACGACGTCGAGGACGTCCTCGCCAGCGGGGTGACGCGCGCGAGACAGCTCGGTGCCCCGGTGGTCGCGGCGGCACGCGAAGCCGCCGGCCTCGGTCCCGGGAGGTGAGCAGGCCCGCGCGCTGACGCCCTGCTGCGTCAGCGCCGCGAGGCGTCCGCTATCCTCTGGAGCCGGCTTCCGACCTCGCCCGTGGTCTGGATGCGCTGGTCCGGATCCTTCACCAACAGATCGAGGATGAGCGTGGCCATCGCGTCGGGCACGCTGGCCTCGCGCTCGCGTGGATCGGGCGCTGGCGTGTGCCGGTGGTGGTAAGGGATGTCCCCCTCCTTGAAGGGGACGGCTCCGGTCACGAGCTCGAAGAGCGTCACGCCGAGAGCGTAGAGGTCGGCCCGGTGGTCGACGCTGGTTCCCGTGGACTGCTCCGGCGCCATGTAGAAGGGTGTGCCTCCGATCACGGTGGTCGCCTTGCGCACCTCCTCGAGCATCTTGGCGAGGCCGAAGTCCATGATCTTCACGACCTTCTCGTGGGTGAAGAACAGGTTCGCCGACTTGATGTCGCGGTGGATGATGCGCTGAGCGTGGGCGTAGCCGAGACCGGCGCAGATCTGGGTGCCGACGCGCGCGGCATCGAGGCTCGACAGCCTGCCACGGCTCTCCAGGATCTTGTTGAGCGGCGTTCCCTCGAGTAGCTCCATGGTGATGAAGAAGACGCCGTCCTCCTGATCGACGTCGTGGACGGTGACGATGTTCGGGTGGTTGAGCGCGGCCGAGGCGCGCGCCTCGCGCATGAAGAGCTCCACCACCTTCGGGTGATCCTTGAGGTTCTCCGGCAGCCGCTTGAGGGCGACCTCGCGTTCCAGCCGCCTGTCCCGAGCCCGGTAGACCACGCCCATGCCGCCGCGCCCGACCTCTTCGATGAGCTCGTACCGACTCGCCCCCGATCCAAGGGAAATGCCCTTGGGCTCGGTGACGTCCCCGTCGAGTTCCTGGCTCGAGATCTTCTTCCGAATCTCCTCGATCCGGGCGGCGACGTGGGCATGGTTCGGGCGCTGGTCCAGAAGCTCTTCGAAGACGGTCAGTGCCCGGTCCGGACGCCCCGCCTTGTCGAGCAGGTCGCCGTACCAGGCGAGGCTGTCGGAGGAGACGGTCCCCGGCCGCGAGAAGCTGATGGCCTCGTCCGCCTTCTGCACCGCCAGCTCGTGCTTGCCCTGGTCGCTGAAGGTATCTGCCAGGATGCGGCAGGCCTGGAAGTACTCCGGATGGCGCGAGTCCACCTGCTGGTAGTCGCGGATGGCGCGGCTGGTGTCGTTGCGTTCCTGGCAGAGTGTGGCGGCCTCGAAGTACTGGCCGGTCTTCTCGAGCACGTCGATCAGCTTCGGGATCGCCCCCGCATCGCGATAGCAGACGATCGCGCTCTCGAAGTCCTCCGCCTCCTCGTAGGCGCGCCCGGCCCGGAGCAGGTCGCCCACGGCGCTGTAGACCTCGGCGGCCCGTTCCGAGTCGCCGGCCCGCTCGAAGAGCGCCGCTGCCGCTTCGGGCTCGCCGTTCTCCAGGCGCAGCTCCGCGGCCGGGAGGAACCGCTCCGCCGCTTCGTAGCGGTCGGCGGCCAATCCCTTCTCGCCGCGCTCGTGGTGGAATCGAGCGCTCAGGAGATGGGCCATCTCCAGCTGCCCGTCCCGCTCCAATGCGGTGGCGGCGACCGAGAGGTCTCCCTGGAGGAAGGGCTCGACGGCCCTGGGCGAGTCCAGGAAGACGAGTTCCCGGTACGCTTCCATCTCGATCACCAGGGTTCGGGGCTCGAAGTCCTCGATCTCCAGCTGGCGCTCGGCGGCCCGATCCTCGAAGCCGGCCAGGATCGAGTGGCTGCCCTTGGAAAGCCAGAGCTCCACCCTCCCTCCCGGGGCGTAGCGAAGTGAGGTCGGATCTCCGGCCAGCGCGACCCGGGCCTGGGGTGCGGGCTCGCCGCCGCGCAGCACGCGGATCTCCACCGGGCACTGCTTCGGGCGCAGGTCGATCTCCAGGCGTACGGTCCGCCCGTTGGCGATCTCGACCTCCCGCTCCTCGAAGACGGGAGTCCGAGCCCCCTCGCGTTCGGGATCTTCGATGCTGCCCTCCACCACCACGAAGTAGTGACGGGCAGGAACGGTGCGGAACTGGGTCTCGCGGGCGACCATGTAGTGCTCGAAGCGGGTCGAGGCGCGGGACTCGTCCTCTGCGACTCGGTGCCTTCTCGCCTCGGCCAGCCGGTACTTCTGCTCGCGCCTCCTGGAGAGGCGAACGCTGAAGGTTCCGCGCTGCCGCTGTGGCAGCTCGATGCAGACCACCAGGTCTCCCTTGCCGCGCGACTGGCGGAAGAGAAGCCAGATGCAGAGTGCGGTGAGCAGCGCGAGGCCGCCGAGCAGGGCCAGGTCCCGGGCCTTCCAGCCGTCGAAGCGTCTCTCGAGGTCGCGGATCCGGGAGCCGAGGAGATCGCTGACTCGGGCCGCGGGGCCCTCGTCGGACATGTCTCCTGCCACGCGCGGGTGGCCGATCGCTCCGTCCCCTCCCCGCTGACCTTCCGCCCGGAGGACGACGGCCAGATCTTCGTAGAGGCTGGTGTCGTCGGGCGCCAGCTCGAGGGCTTCTCGGAGCACGGCCCTGGCCTGGTCGAGTTCACCCCGCTCCCGGTGGACCCGGGCGGCATCGCGCAGAGCTTCGAGGTCTCCCGGGCTGGCCCCCAGGGCCGCCGCCGGGGCAAAGAGCAGGACGGCGACTGCCGCCGCCAGCCACGGCCGAGGCCCGCCAGGTACAGCTATCCGGTGCCCGGAAAGGGATCCCCTCACGAGCGTGTACATCGGCCCGCCAGGCTGGTGGGTTTAGGCGGCCGCCCTCATCCTCACGGCCTCGGTGATCTCGCCGAGCAGGGCCTCCGTCTCGTCCCATCCGATGCAGGCGTCGGTGATCGAGACCCCGTACTGAAGGCCCGCCTCCTCCCCCCAGTCCTGTCGCCCGGGCAGCAGGTTGCTCTCGATCAGGAGCCCCATGATCCCCTGCTGACCACCCCGGAACTGGGCCAGCACGTCGCGGCAGACCTCGCCCTGCCGGGTGTGGTCCTTGGCGGAGTTGTCGTGGGAGCAGTCCACCATCACACCGCGCGCGATCGCCTCCACGGCCTGCGCCGCATGCGCGACCTCCGCCGGGCCGTAGTTCGAGCGCCCCCCCCCGCCGCGCAGCACCAGATGCCGGTCGGGGTTCCCCTGCGTCTTGATCACCGAGGTGATCCCGTCGGCGTTGATGCCCAGGAAACTGTGCGGGTGGCTGGCGGAGATCATGGCGTCGAGCGCGATCTTGAGACCCCCGTCGGTGCCGTTCTTGAAGCCGACGGGCATGGAGAGGCCGCTCGCCATCTCCCGGTGCGTCTGGCTCTCGGTGGTGCGCGCGCCGACGGCGGCCCAGGAGATCAGGTCCGCGTGGTACTGCGGGGTGACCGGATCGAGCATCTCCGTCGCGCAGGGCAACCCCATTTCGTTGATCCGGAGCAGCAGCCGTCGCGCCAGCAGGAGCCCCTCGGCGATGTCGCAGGAGCCGTCCAGGCGCGGATCGTTGATCAGGCCCTTCCAGCCCACCGTGGTGCGCGGCTTCTCGAAGTAGGCGCGCATCACGACGACGAGTTCGCCTTCGCTCCCGGCGGTGGCCCGGCGGAGACGCTCGGCGTACTCCAGGGAGGACTCCGGGTCGTGAAGGGAGCACGGGCCCACGACCACCACCAGGCGGGTCCGGTCGCGTCCGTGGAGGACGTCGCGCAGCGCGCTGCGGGTGCGTAGCACCACCTCCGCCGCCTCACTGGAGACCGGGATCGCGGTCTTGGCTTCCTTTGGGGGGAGCAATGGACGCACCTCGCTCAGATTCAGGTTTTCGAGCCGCTCTTGCATGTCGTTCTCCAGGCTGTGTCGGTACCAGAAAGCCGAAGCCCCGAGAGGTCGTCTCTCGGGGCTTCAGGAGCAGCGCTTCTCGGATCGGGTTCTAGACCTTCACGCAGCCTCCCTTTGCCCCGGTGGCATACCAGGGAAAGTAGAAGCCGAAGAAGCAGGAACCCGACGAAGTCATCGTGCCAGTCTTTTACTTTATTGCCCGGGTGCGGTCAACCGAGAACCTCGGGCCCTTTCGAGGAGATCTGGCGAAGCCTCTCGGAGGCCACGGCAGCCATCGCCGCCTGCAGGTTGTAGGACGGAATGAATCCCAACATCGGGATTCGGATCGCGTCGTCGCAGGCCGCCAGCACCTCGGCCGGGATTCCGTGGCGTTCGCCCCCGACCACGAAGAGCACCGGGCCGCCCAGATCCATCTCCCAGGGAGCGCGGCTGCCCACGTCTTCGACGGCGAGGACGCGCCGACCGGCAGCGCGCGCGGCGCCGATCACGGGGAGGGCGGGCATCCAGAAGACCGGCATGAATCGGTCGGCCCGCATCGCGGCCCGCACCGCCTCGCGTCTGCCCTCGTGCTCGAAGTCGCTGTCGATGAAGACGCCGTCGGCGCCGGAGACCTCCGCAGTGCGGATCGCGAAGCCGGTGTTGCCGGGGTAGGCGATCCCCACGAAGAGCCAGGCGGCGCCGCCCGCCGAGAGGACCTCTTGCATCGGGGCGTGGGGATCCCGGCCGACCAGCGCGAGGATCTCCGAGGGCGGATCGGTCTTGCCGAGCCGCCAGAGCGCGGCGCTGCTGGCAGACTGCACCTCGATCCCCGCCTGGCGAGCGCGTTCGCAGAGTCCGTTTACGCGCGGGTCGCTGGAGTCGCTCGCCGCCAGGATCAGCTGCACCGGCTCGTTCGCGGCCAGCGCCGCCTCGATCTGCTCGGGGCCAGCCAGCTGCCGGGCGCGTCGCTCGCTCATCTCGTCCGTCCCAGAACCAGGTAGTCGTTCAGCTCTGCCTCGCGTCCGTCGGCGACGAAGCGGTCCAGGCAGGGGAGGGCCAGCGAGGCGAGCAGCCGGTCGATCTCCTCGTCGTCCAGGAAGTGGCAGTAGCGCACCGCGCCCGGCTTGCGTCCGAACGAAAGGAGGACGTCGCCGGGCTCGAGATCCGCTGTCGCAATCGGTGGTTCGAAGGGAACCTGCTTGCCCCTGAAGCGCTCGAAGGCGCCGAACCGCCACACCGAGACCGCCAGCCGCCCGCCCGGCTCGAGGTGCTCCGCGAGCTGGCCGAGAAGCTCGCAGCGCCGCTCGAAGCTCGGCACGTGGTGCAGCAGGCCGAAGGCAGCGACCAGCGAGTGCTGGCCTTCGGGGAGCACTTCCGCAGGGGATTCCACGATCAGGTCGCGCTCGATCAGCGTGGTGTCGGGGGGCAGGTCGTCTCGTTGCCTCGCCAGGGCGAGGAGCTCGGCCGAGGCGTCCAGCCCCAGATACGAGAACTCGCTTCCAAGCCAGGCGGCCAGATACGCCCCGAAGCGGGCGTTTCCGCAGCCCACGTCGAGCACCGATCGCGGCGGCTCCGGTAGCCCCCCGACGACCCGCTCCCAGCCGAGCCAGGGGTAGTCGCGACTCGCATTCCAGTCCTCGGCGCTGGTTCGGTAGAATCGGCGGTTGATCTCGTTCAGGGCGAGAACGGTTTCCGGTGTCATGAGCGACGCGAGTCTACAGACCGAATCCCCGGGTGACGAACTCGATGCGATCATCGAGGGCGTGATCGCCTGCGAGCGCATCGACGCGCGCTCGCTGGATCGGATCCTTCGCCGCCACCCGAGGCGGGGCCTCGGCCTCTACTCGAAGCGCGAGATCCTCGCGGCCTTCCGGGCCCGCGGCGGCGGCGAAAGCCACGGGATCTCCGAGCTCGCCTTCGCCGAGAAGCTCCGCACCTGCCCGACCCGGTCGGCCTCCGGCGTGACACCGGTCGCGGTGTTGACCCGGCCCTTCCCGTGCCCCGGGCGCTGCATCTTCTGCCCGGACGACGACCGGATGCCCAAGAGCTACCTGGCCGACGAGCCCGCCTGCCAGCGGGCAGCCGCCCACGGCTTCGATCCGTACCTGCAGACGTGGAACCGTCTGCTCGCCTACCGGCGCATGGGGCACCCCACCGCGAAGATCGAGCTGATCGTCCTGGGCGGCACCTGGTCGTCCTACCCCGAGCCCTACCAGGTCTGGTTCGTTCAGCGCTGCCTCGAAGCGCTGAACGACTTCGGCGCGGGGCGGGAGGGCAGAAGCGACGGCGCGTTTCCCTCCGCAGGCGAGGCACCGGACTGGAGCGCGCTCGAGGAGGCGCAGCACGCCAACGAGTCGAGCCCGAGCCGCTGCGTCGGTCTCGGTGTCGAGACGCGCCCCGACTGCGTGAGCGAGGAAGAGGTGCTGCGGATTCGCCGGCTGGGGGGCACCAAGGTGCAGATCGGCCTGCAGAGCCTCTCGGACGAGGTGCTCTGCAAGAACCGCCGCGGGCACGACGTCGCGGCGTCGCGGCGGGCGCTCTACCTGCTGCGCGGCGCCGGCTTCAAGCTCCACGTCCACTGGATGGCGAACCTGTACGGATCGAACCCGGCGGCCGATCTCGAGGACTTCGATCGGCTCTTCTCGGATCCGGACTTTCGTCCCGATGAGCTCAAGATCTACCCCTGCAGCCTGGTGCCGGGCGCGCCGCTCGAGCGGCACCACCGGAGCGGCGAGTGGCGCCCCTACACGCACGAGGAGCTCGTCGAGCTGCTCTCCGGTTGCCTGCGCCGGATCCCGGAGTACTGCCGACTGACCCGGCTGGTGCGCGACATCCCCTCTCAATACATCCGGGTGGGCAACCGGCGGACCAACCTTCGCGAGGTCGTCACGGCGCACCTGGCCGCGCAGGGGTTCCGCAGCCGCGACATCCGCGAACGCGAGATCCGGGGCCGTAGCTGCGACCCCGAGAAGCTCCAGCTCACCTCGACCGGCTACGACACTTCAGTGGGGCGCGAGCACTTCCTCCAGTTCGTGACGCCGGAGGATCGCATCGCGGCCTTTCTGCGCCTCTCGCTCCCGGCGAAGGGCGGCGGCGCGATGATTCGCGAGGTCCACGTCTACGGTGTGGCGGCGGATCTCGGCGAGCACTCGCCAGGAAAGGCGCAGCACTCGGGCCTGGGAAGACGGCTCGTCGAGCGCGCTGCCCAGATCGCCGCCGAGGCCGGCCGCCGCGACCTCGCCGTGATCTCCGCCGTCGGGACCCGCGACTACTACCGTGCGCTAGGCTTCCGCGACCGCGGCCTCTACCAGTACCGCTCGCTGGAGAATGAAGCTTCCGAGCTCGCTCGTACCTCGTGAAAGGAAGAGGCGATGCACCACTCGATCACCAAGGCGCTCTACGACATGTTCCCTCGGGAAGAGAAGGGGGACTTCTTCCACGCCTATCTGTACCTGAAGCACCTGAACCACTTCATGTACCACGCGCTCAAGGCGAGCGGGAGCAAGCCCAAGCAGCCCGAGGCCGATCTCGGCGACGACGTCGACGATCTGCTCGAGGCCATGGTGCAGGGCATCGCCGAGACCGCGGCGAGCCGCGATACCAGCACCTATCACGCCAAGGTGGTGCAGCTGAGAGACGCCCTGCAGCTCCTCTGCCAGAAGCAGGACATCACCCTGGAGCCGCCCGAGACGGTGATCCCCTACCAGCAGGCACGCAGCGTCATTCTCCAGAACCCCGAGTCGATCTCCGTCGGAGAGTGCGCCTGCCGCGCCGCTGCCGAGGAGTCGTGTCTCGGCGAGGGCGAGCGGGATGTCTGCCTCTTCGTCGGCGATCCCCACGCCGCCTTCGTGCGCGAGGTCAATCCCAAGTTCCGCGCGATCTCCCAGGACGATGCGATGGCACTCCTGGAGGACGCGCACGCCAAGGGCTTCGTCCACTGCGCCTACTTCAAGAAGGACATCGGCCGCCGCTTCGTGGCGATCTGCAACTGCTGCAGCTGCTGCTGCCAGGGCATGAAGGCCTGGAACATCTTCGGCGGCGCGATCCCGCTGCTCGCGCCTTCCGGCTACATCTGCGAGATCGGCGAGGACTGCAACGAGTGCGGCGCCTGCGTCGACGCCTGCCACTTCGACGCACTCAGCATGGACGACGACACGGAGAGCTGCTCCGTCGACAAGGACAAGTGCATGGGCTGCGGTGTCTGCGAGGACGTCTGCCTGCCCGGGGCCATCAGCCTGCGCAGGGAGCCCGGGAAGGGCGATCCGCTCGACCTCGCCGAGCTGCTGGAGGCGGCGGCCGCTCCCTGACGGGGCCTACTCCAGGTAGGTGCGAACGTACTTCTCGATTTCCGGGGTCGGCTTCCACCATTTCGCGACGTCCATCTCCTCCGCCACCTTGTTGGCGGCGAGGTAGCCGGGGCCGCCGATCACCAGGCCGCCCGGGTAGTTGGAGGCGCCGCACAGATACAGGCCCGGGATGGGAGTCTTGCCGCTGGAGCAGTCCTGGTTGGGGCGGAAGCAGCCGATCTGCATCGGGTGGTAGTCGCCGTGCTTGATCGAGCCGAAGCGCATGTTGGGAAGCCGGATCTCGATGTCCTCGGGAGTCTCCAGGCTGGTGCGGATGATGTTCTCCGGCTTCATGTTGGGCGCGGCCTTCCGCCACTTCGCCAGCATCGCCTCCGCCATCTCCGGGCCCCGCTTCTCCCAGCCTCCCTCGATTCCATAGGGAGCGTGCATCTGGAAGAAGGAGACCTGCTTGCCCGGGAACCGGCTCAGATGGGAGTCGAAGAGGGTCTGACAGGTGACGTGGCCGCCGAAGCTCTCCATGTCGATCTTGCCCGCCACCACGTTGTCCCAGTGGGCGAGGATCTGATCGGTGCCCTCGAAGCCGACGATGGTCATGAAGGCCTCGCTCGCCCAGGGGTCTCGGCAGGCGTAGCGGGGGGCCTCCTCGGAGGCGGCGTGGAGGGTGTTGTAGCTCCACTTGTCCCAGGTCCAGCCCTGCACCAGGTCCTTGAGGTCGCCCTCGAGATTCTCGGTGCCGATCAGATCGAGGAAGGTCGTGTGCGGATCGAGACTCGAGATCACCACCTCGCTGTGCAGGGTGCGGCCTTCCCATAGCTCGACGCCCGAGACGGCGCCGCCCTGCATGCTGATCTTGTTGACCTGGGAGGAGTCGAGAATGCAGCCGCCGGCCTGGACGATCTCTCGGGCCAGCGAGGAGGCCAGCTTGTGCGAGCCGCCCTGGCAGTAGCACTTGTTCATCCCCCGATCGATCAGCAGGGGCACGAAGAGCCCGACGCCGGTCTCCCTCGGATCGAGCCCCCACATGCAGCAGGTGTAGAGCAGCAGCGCGCGCACCCGGTCGTTCTCGAAATGGCTGGTGATGATCTCGAGCGGGCTCTGCTCGGTGATCTCCAGCATCTCCTGGCCGATCTCGGTGCGCTGCATGGCCACGGAGGCGTCCACCGGCGCCATCGGCGGAACGTAGGTCGCGGGAGCGATGATCTCGCTCACCAGCTTGCGCCAGCGCCTCATCACCCTGCCGAAGCCGGCGGAGTCCTTCTGCGAGAACTTGTGGAAGGAGTCGGCGGTGTCTTCCAGCATGCGCGTCAGCAGCAATGACGTGCCGTCCTCGAAGACCATGCTGGTCTGGAGATTGGGCTTGATCCAGACCAGTCCGTGCCGGCGCAGGTCGAAGTCCCGCAGCACCGGCATGTAGTCGACCATCATGTGGTAGCAGGCGTGGATGTTGGAGTAGAAGCCGGGATACAGGATCTCCTCGGTGGCCAGACCACCTCCGATCTCGTAGCGGCGCTCGACCAGGCAGACCTTGAGGCCGGCCTTGGCGAGGTAGGCCGCCGTGATCAAGCCGTTGGGGCCCGCTCCGATCACGACGACGTCCCACTCGCTCTCCGGCGGAAACTCCGAGAAGAAGCTCCCCGCGTGCGGCTTGCCGACCAGTTCCTTCACCATCTTGCTTCTCCTTGCTCGCTGCGGGGACGCTCGACGGCGTCCCCGCTTTCCGTCAGCTGCGGTTGGCGGGAATCTTGCCGTCTTGCGGGATGTACCATGGCGAGGCGTACCACCAGTCGCCGGGCTCCGCGATCCCATCCTCGATCAGGATGTGCATCAGGTTGTATCCCACGGCCATCAGGCAGAGCCCGCCGGGATGCGCGCTCGACTGGTGGGCCATGTAGAGGTTCTCGATCTCGGGGACCCGGTAGCGAGCCATCTCGGGCAGCGGCCGCTCGTTCCACCACTGGTCGCGATCGCAGCGGATCCCATACCACGAGCCGCCGAGCATCCCGGTGTTGCGGAACTCCTGCTCGTAGGGGCTCTCGTTGAACATGCGGATCAGGTTGTCGTCGTCGAGGTTCTCGACCACGCTGGAGAGCGCGGCGCGCATGTACTCGTCCCACTTCGCCTTGTCCTTGTCCATGGCGTCGACGCCATCGACGTTGTACTGCGGCGTGGGAACCATCATCCAGAGCGGGCCGTTGATGTGCTGTCCGGGCCGGGTGCACTGGGGATTGGTGGGGTCGTAGAGCTCGCCCCCGACCATTCCCCACATCGCCCTCTCCGGGGGGATGTCGAAGTTGCTCTGCTCGCCGAGAACGATCCTCACGTTCTCGTAGTAGTTCTCCCGCGAATCCAGCGGGAAGAAGCCGCCGTGGACGGCCCCGTACTCGTCGGGCGGATGGAGCCGGTACTGGGGCTTGTAGCGAAGCCGCTCGCGGGTGAGGAAATGGCTCATGTAGAGGCTTCCGCCCTTGAGGCTCAGGTCCTTGATGCGCTGCAGGAAGCCGCTGTCGAGGTTCCGCGGCCCGATCAGGTCCAGGAAGGTGGGCTTGATGTGGCAGGCGCTGATCACCGCCTTGTTCGCCCAGATCTTCTTGGCGCCCCAGGTGGCGTCGTCGCGGAGCCGCACGCCCAGCGCTCGGCCGTCGTCGACGATGATCTCCTCCACCGGGCAGCAGGCGCGGAACACCGCCCCGTGGGCCACCGCACAGCGGCACAGCGCGTGGAAGTAGCCGTGCATGTTCCCGCGAGCGGCGACCGGTTTGGCGACCGCCGGAGGCATCACCGTCGCCACGCTGCAGAGCGCCGGGATCGCCACCCCCTCCATGTGACCGTGGGCTCCCGAGGAGAGCGCGATGAACGCCTGCATGACCTTGAAGGGCTCGGTCACCAGGTACTCGTCCATCAAGTCGAACATCGTCATCTCGAGCAGCTCTCGCGTCCAGACCTCCGGCTGGTACTGCTTGTACACCTGCATGTAGGGGATGTTGTCTTCGTTGAGCTCGACCTCGGGGGGATGCGGCGGACACCAGAAGGTGGCGCGCATCAGCTCCTTCATGAAGGGCGGGGTGCCGATCTGGCCGGTGATCTTGCACCAGCCCGCGATGTCTTCGTCGGCGAGCGGGACCAGCCCGTCGCTGGTCATGAAGGCCTGGTTGGGATCCAGGTTCACCGTCACGTTGGGGTCCCAGTCCATGCGGAAGCCGTACTTCCAGAGCTCGAGCTGCTCCCAGCCCGGGGCGGAGCCCCCGTAGTTGGCGATCGCGTGGGGCTGGATGCGCACTCCGGCGATGGGCTCGCAGGTCTCCTGCGCTCCCCCGCACTCCGGCCGCTCCTCGAGCACGCAGACGCTGAGGCCGCACTTGGCCAGGTACGCCGCGGCCGTGGTTCCGTTGTGACCCGCGCCGATGATGACGATGTCGTATCGCTCTTCCTTGGCCACTGTGGGACCTCCTCGTCCGGAAGGTGATTCGATCGTGTGTCAGAGGTCTGAACGAGCGCTCTCCTCTTCGAAGAGCGCCGCGACCAGATCCCCGAAAAAGCGCGTCTGCCTGGCGAGGGACTGTTCGCTGAGCAGGTCCTCGCCGCTCAGGTCCTTGTAGAAGTGCGCGATCGCGAAGTAGCCGACGAAGACGTGGTACATCGCGAGTACCAGAAGGGGGAGCTGATCCGGCTCCCAGCGGCCCGCGGCCGAGGTGGTCTCCACCATCTGGTAGGCGCGCGCGAAGGTCCGCTGGATCCACTCGCCGAGCATCGGTGTCAGGTGCCGCCCGCCCGAAAGCGTCTCGTGCTGGATCAGCCGCGGCAGGTCGGGGCGGCGCCCCACCAGCGCCATGGTTCTCTCGACCACCTGGCGGACGTCGCGATCGCCCCGGTCGCGCGCCTCGACCACCTCGGTGAGCACGTCGAGCACCGGGCGGATGCCGCGCTCCAGCACCGCCGCGTAGAGCGAGTCCTTGTTCGGGAAGTGGTTGTAGAGGCTCGGGGTCCGGAGGCCGACCCGGTTCGCCACGTCGCGAAGCGTCGTCCCCGCGTAGCCCTTCTCGGCGAACAGCGCCTCGGCGGCATCCAGGATGCGCTCGGCCGTCCGCTCTCCCTTGCGACGCCTGGGAGGCGTGGCCGAGACGACGATGTCGGGCGCGGCGGGCACCGACGGCAGCTCCCCCAAAAAAAACTAACTATCGCTAGTTCTATTCTGGAAGCATCTGCAAGTCAAGAGGTTTTCGTGACAGCGAGAAAGCCTCGAAGGATACCCCGCGGGGATTCGAGTGAAGACTTTCCGCCTGTCACGGGCCTCTCCGACGGAGCCGGATCAGCGCAGGCGGAACTCCAACGCCTCGCCGGAGACGCGGGCGTCGGCCTCGATCTTGGAGCCTTCGGGGAACGCCCCTTCCAGGATCTTCATGGCCAGGGGGTCCTGGACCATGCGCTGGATCACCCGCTTGAGTGGCCGCGCGCCGTAGTGGGGGTCGAAGCCCCGGTCGGCCAGCAGCTCTCTGGCCTCGTCGGTGAGCTCCAGCTCCAGGTGGCGCTCCTCCAGGAGCTTGCGCACGCGCTCGAGCTGGATGCCGACGATGCGGCCGATGTGCTCCCGCGAGAGCTGGTGGTAGATGATCACGTCGTCCACCCGGTTCAGGAACTCGGGCTTGAACTGGGCGCGGAGCGCCTCCATCACCCGGCGCTCCATCTCCTCGGCCTGGTCGGCGCCGAGATCGACGATGTACTGGCTGCCGAGGTTGGAGGTCAGCACCAGCACGGTATTGCGGAAGTCGACCGTCCGGCCGTGGCCGTCGGTGAGGCGGCCGTCGTCGAAGATCTGGAGCAGAATGCTGAAGACCTCGGGGTGCGCCTTCTCGATCTCGTCGAAGAGCACGACGCTGTAGGGGCGCCGCCGCACCGCCTCGGTGAGGAAGCCTCCCTCGTCGTAGCCGACGTAGCCGGGAGGCGCGCCGATCATCCGCGCCACCGAGTGCTTCTCCATGAACTCGCTCATGTCGAGGCGCACCATGGCCTGCTCGTCGTCGAAGAGGAACTCGGCCAGCGCGCGCACCGTCTCGGTCTTGCCCACGCCGGTGGGGCCGAGGAAGATGAACGAGCCGACCGGCCGGTTCGGGTCCTGAAGTCCGGCGCGGGCGCGGCGCACCGCGTTCGCCAGTGCCTCCAGGGCCTGGTCCTGTCCGACGACACGCTCGCGCAGCTTGTCCTCGATCTGGAGGAGCTTCTGCTGCTCCCCTTCCATCATCTTGCTGACCGGGACACCCGTCCACTTGGAGACGATCTCGGCGATCTCCTCGGCCGTCACCTCTTCGGACAGCAGTGAGCCTTCCTTCTGCAGCTCCTCCAGCCGCTCGTTCTCCGCGGTGATGTCCTTCTCGAGCTGCACCAGGAGCCCGTACTGGATCTCCGCCGCGCGCTCGAGGTTGCCGGCCCGCTGGGTGCGCTGCAGCTCGGCGCCGAGCTCCTCGCGCCTCTCCTTGAGCTCCCGAAGTGCGGCGATCGAGCCCTTCTCGTTGCTCCAGCGCGTCTTCAGCGCACCGCCCTGGTCCTCGAGCTCCGCGATCTCCTTCTCGACCCTCTCGAGACGCTTCTTGCTGGCCGCATCGCTCTCCTTCTTGAGTGCCTCCCGCTCGATCTCGAGCTGGGTGGACTTGCGGTCCAGCTGGTCGATCTCTTCGGGCATGGAGTCGATCTGTACCCGGACGCGACTGGCGGCCTCGTCCATCAGGTCGATGGCCTTGTCGGGGAGGAAGCGGTCGGTGATGTAGCGGTTGGAGAGTGAGGCGGCGGCCACCAGAGCGGAGTCCTGGATGCGCACGCCGTGGTGGACCTCGTAGCGCTCCTTCAGCCCGCGCAGGATCGAGATGGTGTCTTCGAGGGACGGCTCGCCGACGAACACCGGCTGGAAGCGGCGCTCGAGTGCGGCGTCCTTCTCCACGTGCTTGCGGTACTCGTCCAGCGTGGTTGCGCCGATGCAGCGCAGGTCTCCCCGGGCCAGCGCCGGCTTCAGCATGTTGGCCGCGTCGGCCGCACCCTCGGCGGCTCCGGCGCCGACGATGGTGTGAAGCTCGTCGATGAAGAGGATCACCCTCCCCTCGGCCTCGGTCACCTCGCGCAGCACCGCCTTGAAGCGGTCCTCGAACTCGCCCCGGTACTTGGAGCCGGCGATCAGCGCCCCGATGTCGAGGGCGACCACGCGGCGGTCCACCAGGGATTCCGGAACGTCGCCGGCCACGATCCGCTGGGCCAGCCCCTCGGCGATGGCGGTCTTGCCGACACCGGGCTCGCCGATCAGTACGGGGTTGTTCTTGGTGCGGCGAGACAGTACCTGGATCAGCCGCCGGATCTCTTCGTCCCGGCCCACCACCGGGTCGAGCTTGCCGAGACGCGCGACCTCGGTGAGGTCGCGGCCGAACTTGGCCAGGGCCTGGTACTTCGATTCGGGGTCCTGGTCGGTGATCTTCGCGCCGCCGCGCACCGCCTCGAGAGCCCTCTCGATGGCCTCCCGGGATGCGCCGGCTTCGGCCAGGGCGCGCCCCGCGTCGTCCTGCTTCTCCGCTGCGATGGCCAGCAGCAGGTGCTCCGTGGAGACGTACTCGTCCCCCCGCGTATCCGCCTCGCGGACGGCCGCCTCCAGGACCCTCGCGGCGGCCGGGCTCAGCTGGGGCTGCCCGCCGCCAGTCACCTTGGGGAGGCGCGATAGCTGCTGCTCGAGCGCCGACTGGAGCCCGTCGATGGGAACCCCGATCTTCTGGAGGATCGGGACCGTGCTCCCCTCGGGCTGCTCCAGCAGCACGCGCAACAGATGCGCAGGTGTGATCTGGCTGTGGCCGCGCCCCGTCGCCAGCGACTGCGCCTCGGCCACCGCCTCCTGACTCTTGATGGTGAGCTTGTCGAATCTCATCGCCCGGAAAAGCTAAGCACGGGCAGGTCGCTGGCAAGCCGCGCCACTCCGAGCGGCGCCAGGCCGGCTCTGCTCCAGGCCCGCCAGGGGAGTGTGGGGCCAGCTACTCCGCGCGCTTGAGCGGTACGAAGATCTCCGCGTTGCCGCGGCGAACCAGCAGCAGCGCGCCCTTCTCCGAGTCCTTCAGTGCCGCGCTGAACTCTCGCACGTCCGAGACCGCGCTCTGGTTCACCTCGAGGATGACGTCGCCGCGGCGCAGGCCCGCTGCCTCCGCCGGGCTGCCGGGCTCCACGGTGACGATCAGAACGCCCTCGGCCGTCTCGAGGTCCAGATGCTCGGCCATGTCGGGGCCGATGTCCTGGACGTGGAGGCCGAAGGCCCCTGGAGCCTCTTCGCGCTGGACGCTCGCAACCCGCTCGCCGGCCTCGAGCTCGCCGAGCTGGACGGTGAAGCTCTTCTTCTTGCCCTTGCGCAGCGCTTTCACCTCGACCTTCGAGCCCACCGGCGTCGCCGCCACGATCCGCGGCAGCTCGTCCATCTCCTCGACGGGCTTGCCGTCGAACTCGACGATCACGTCGCCGCGCTCGATCCCGGCTTCGGCGGCTGGCGCGCCCGGCTCGACCTTGGAGACCAGAGCGCCCTTCATGTCCTTCAGGTCCATCAGCTCCGCCGTGTCCTCGTCGATGGCCTGGATGTAGACGCCGAGCCAGCCGCGGGAGACCCGCCCCGCGGTTCGCAGCTGGGGCAGGATCTGCTTGGCGATGTTGATCGGCACCGCGAAGCCGATCGTGTTGGCGCGCGGGTTGATGGCGGTGGCGATCCCGACCACTTCGCCCTTCAAGTTGATCAGCGGCCCACCGGAGTTCCCGGGGTTGATGGCGGCGTCGGTCTGGAGGAAGTCGTCGAAGCGGCGCGACTCCGGATCGGTGTTGATGTTTCGGTGCTTCGCGCTCACGATCCCCGCCGTCACCGTGTGCTCGAGCCCGAATGGGTTGCCGATGGCGACGACCCAGTCGCCCGGGCGCACGCTGTCGGAGTCGCCGAGAGACAGAAACGGAAGCTTCTCGTCCGTCTCCACACGGATCAGTGCCACGTCGGTCTTGGGGTCTCGTCCCACCACCTCGGCTTCGAGGACTTCGCCTTCCATGAAGTGGACCTCGATCTTGTCCACCTCGGCGATCACGTGGTCGTTGGTGATGATGTAGCCGTCTTCGGAGATGGCGAAGCCCGTTCCAAGGCTCGGGACGGACCGCTCGGGACCGAAGAACTCGCGGAAGGGCGGGCCGAAGAACTCTTCCAGCGGATGGCGCGGCCTGCGGCCGCTCTGTCCGCCGACCTTGGTGGAGGTCTGGATGTTGACGATCGCGGGCGAGACGTGCTCGGCGAGGTCGGCGAAGCTGGCCGGGGCGCCGGGCGGGGGCACAGCCTCCAGTGCCCCCTCGCTCTCCTTCCAGAAGGGCTCCGCCGCTGTCTCCTGCCCGGGCGACTGCTCCTTCTCCTCGCTGCCGAAGAGGTCGATCGCCTGCGCATCTCCGGCCCCGAACTGGATGCGGGCGTCGAAGATTCCCAACGCGAACAGGGCGACCGTCGCCGAGGCGAGTACAGCCACCATTGCGAGCCGAACGCTCTTCATCTCGATGTCACTCCTGTGGGGAGAATCTCAGCTGTCTGGACATTCAGAAGGCCCCGAAAGTTCCATTCCAGGGGGAGTCCCTCCTGCGTTTCACGAGAGCGGAATGGTGACATGGTACCGGCCCCTCCCCCGCTGAACCACGACCAGGGCCCGGTTGCGGCCCCGCAGGTCCAGCACGGAGCGCTGCAGGGCCTCCTTGCCGTCCAGCGGCTTGCCGTTGATGCCGAGGATCAGGTCCCCTTCCTCGATCTTGATCTGGGCGGCTCCGCTGCCGCTGCGAACGCGCGTGACCCGGAAGCTGCCCCGGGGCGTCTCCTCCAGGACGAGCCCCAGCATCTGCTCCGCCAGCTCGGCGATCAGCGCCTCTGGGATCTCCACCAGCTCGGCCGTCACCTGCCGCTCGACTCCGCCCCGGAAGAGTCCGAGCTCGAGCTTCTGCTTCGCCGTGCTCCGCTCGATGATCTCGTAGAACTCGCGGGCGCTGCGCAGCGGGTGGTCGTCCACACGCGTGATGATGTCGCCCCGCTCGACGCCGCACGCCGCCGCCGGACCGCCGGCGCGGACCCGGCTCACGAGCGCTCCCGAGAGCCGCTCGGGAAGCTGCATCACCTCGGAGAGCTGCGGGTCGAGATCCTGGAGGTCCAGGCCGAGCCAGACCGGAGCCACCTCGCCCTTCGTGATCAGCTCGTGCACGACGCGCTTCGCCACGTCGATGGGGATCGCGAAGCCGATTCCCTGGGCTCCCTGGTAGATCGCCGTGTTGATCCCGACCAGCTCGCCGCTGGCGTTCAGCAAGGGGCCCCCCGAGTTGCCGGGGTTGATCGAGGCATCGGTCTGGAGGAAGCCGTGGAAGACGCGGTCCCCGGACCGGATCGAGCGGTCGAGCGCCGAGAGCACGCCCGTGGTCACCGAGTTCGAGAGTCCGAACGGGTTTCCGATCGCGATCACCGGTTCTCCCACCATCAGGTCCGCCGAGGAGCCGGGAGCGACCGAGGGCACCCTCTCGCCGGTCTCGAGCTCGAGGACGGCCAGGTCGTTGTTGGAATCGGCGCCGACCAGTGTCGCCTCGAACTCGCGCCCATCGGCCAGCGTGACGCGAATGGCGTCCGCCCGGCTCACCACGTGCTCGTTGGTGAGGACGTGTCTCTGCGCGTCGATGATCACGCCCGAGCCGAGGCTCTGGGCGGTCTGGGGCGCTCGCGGCTCGAAGAAGTCCCGGAAGAAGCGCTCGAAGACGGGATCGCCGGCGAAGGGCTGGAAGGGGCGCCGCCTTCCCACCACCCGCTGCGTGGTGATGTTCACCACGGCCGGCCCGACTTCCTTCACCACGCGCACGGTCGCGGTGCGACGCAGGAATGGATCGCTCGCAGACGCGGGTGCAGCCACGCCGAGGAGCGCGGCGAGGAAGAGCACGGGAAGCTGGACCACGACTCGGGTGACGTGGCTGGAAGGCGCTAAATTCACCGGCGTCTCGATGCCCCCAGAATCTCCCCGCCGGAGCGGGAGTGAGCCCGATGCCCCGGCGGCGGAGGAGCAGGAACGTAGGACCCGTCCGCTTGCTTGGCCAGCTTCGCAGCCGATTCGAGCACCACTTCGGCCGGGCTCCCGATTTCGGGGTCCGGGCGCCGGGGCGGGTGAACCTGATCGGCGAGCACACCGACTACAACGGCGGGCTGGTGCTTCCCTGCGCCATCGATCGGGACACGGTGGTCCTGGCGGCGCGGCGGGAGGATGGGCAGGTCCGGGCCTTCTCGATGGAGATGGGCGAAGCCGGGAGCTTCGACGCCTCCGCGCCCGAGCGCCGCGGGGACTGGCTCGACTACGTGATGGCGCCGGTCCTCGCCCTGCTCGAACGGGACTTCCGTGTGAAAGGGCTCGACCTCGGCATCGCCAGCCGCGTGCCGCTGCTCTCCGGCCTCTCCAGCTCGGCGGCGCTCGGGGTGGCCGTCACCAGCGCGATCGACCGCGCTGGAGGGCTAGGCCTCGACGGCCGGGAGATCGCGACGCTCGCCCACCGCGGGGAGAGCGAGTTCCTGGGGGTGGGCTGTGGGATCATGGACCAGTTCGCCAGCGCCCTCGGGCGGCGCGACCACGCGCTGCGCCTCGACTGCCGAAGCCTCGAGATCGCGGCGATACCCCTGGCCGATGGCGCCGTTCGAATGCTGATCGCCCAGTCGGGCGTGAAGCGCTCGGTCGCGGGTGGTGGCTACCAGGAGCGCGTGGCGGAGTGCGCCTCCGCCCTGGACGCGGCCCGCAGCGCCGGGATCGCTCCCGAGACGGCCTCGGCACTTCGCGACCTCGGCCCCGGAGATCTGCCCGCGCTGGAGAAGGCGCTCCCCGGGCTGCCCTTCCGGCGCGCACGGCACGTGATCACGGAGAACGCCCGCGTCGACGCCGTCTGCGAGCGGCTCGCAGCCGGGGATCTCGCGGGCGTGGGTGAGCTTCTCGTCGAGGGCATGCGCAGCATGCGCGACGACTACGACGCCAGCACGCCCGAGCTCGATCTGCTCTGCGAACTCGGTGACGCTCACCCCGGCTGCTTTGGATCCCGCCTCACCGGCGCCGGCTTCGGCGGCTGCACCATCCACCTGGTCGAGCCGGACGCTGCCGACGACGTGGCCGGAGCCATCGCGAGCGGCTTCGAGGCGCGCTTCGGGCGCCGCCCGCCCATCGTCACAGCCCGCGCCGCAGAGGGCGCCGGCGACCTGGAGATCTAAGCCGGGGACGTCCGGGGACGTCCTCAACGCAACTGTCGCTTCTGGCGACGGAGTCGCGGTTAGCAGTTAGGCAGGAACGTCCCCGCTCTTGCGCTCAGTCGGTCTCGTGGGCGGCCTGGCCCGGGTCCGACTCGGGCTCCTCGGGCGTGGGGGGTCTGGCACCCCGCTTCAGCAGCAGGAACTTGAGGTCGTCGCCGCGGCGGGCGCGGATCATGACGCGGCGCTGCTCCTCGACCTCCTTCAGGGCGCGCCGGAAGGCCTCCAGGTCGCGCACGTTGCGCTCTTCGATCCGCTCGACGATGTCTCCCGGGCGGAGGCCTGCCTCGGCAGCAGGGGAGCCGCGTGCCACGAAGGAGACGTAGGCGCCGGAGCGTGTGGCGAGGCGCTGCTCGCGGAACAGGTTCTCCGTGATCTCCTGGACGTGAAAGCCGAGGTCGGTCTCCGCCTCGGCGGGTTCGACCTTGGGCTGGGTGCCGAGCTTCACCTTCACGGTTCGCGGCTTTCCGTCGCGGAGGATCTCGAGCTCGACGGTCTCACCGGGCGACCCGTGCGCCACCCTGCGCTGGAAGTTGCCGAGATCCTCCTCTTTCTCCGCCTCGACGGAGACGCCGTTCATCACCGTGATGATGTCGCCGGCGGTCAGCTTCGCGCGCGCGGCCGGCGAGTCGCGAATCACGCCGTTCACGATCACGCCGGTTGCTGCGGGAGAGCCGAAGTAGCTGGCCAGGTCGCGGTCGAGGGGCTGGATCGAGAGTCCGAGCCAGCCGCGCTCGATGCCGCCCTCGCGGATCTGATCCATCACCTCGAGGACCGTGTCGATCGGGATGGTGAAGCCGATCCCGCGGCCCTGTCCGCGGGAGTTGATTCCGATCACGCGTCCGTCGAGATCGACCAGCGGGCCGCCGGAGGAGCCGCGGTCGATCATCGCATCGGTCTGGATGAAGTCGTTGATCAGATCGGGGATCTCGAGATTGCGCCCCTTCGCCGAGACGATGCCGAACGACACTGTTCCGTCGAGGCCGTACGGATTCCCGATGGCCAGAACCCACTGGCCCACCCTCACGTCGTCGGCGGCGCCGAAGACCGCGGCGGGAAGGGCGCCGTCGGGCTCGATCCGGAGCACGGCGATGTCGGTCTGCTTGTCGGTGCCGAGCACCTCCGCCGGGTAGCGCTTCTTCCGGCCGGGGACGCTGACCTCCACCTTCTCCGATCTCTCCACCACGTGCTGGTTGGTGATGATGAGTCCGTCCTCGCTGGCGATCAGTCCCGAGCCGGTCACCTGGTTGCGGCGATCGTTGATGCGAACGATGGCCTCGACGTGGACCACGGAGGGCTTCACCCGCTCGGAGATCTCGATGATGCGCCCCTGCAACTCCTGGCTCGGAGGCGCAGCTTGGGCGGAGAGCGCGCCGAGGCAGAGAGCCACGACGGCGAGCCGGGCGAGCATCGCGAGCGTCACGCCCCCCTTGTCGGCGGGCCGTACTGTCACCTTCACCCGCTCAAGCATCGAGGGCCTTGCGGAGCGCCGCCGTGGCTGCGGCGGGGTCGGGAGAAGAGAGGATGCTCCCGGTCACGGCAATGCCGGCGGCTCCGGCCTCGATGCAGGACCTGGCGTTCAGGGTGGAGATCCCACCCTGGGCGATCACGGGCACTCCGAAGCGAGCCGCCTCCCGCAGCGCGGCGAGGCCGAGAGGAGGTCGGCTCGACGCCTTGGAAATCGGCGAGAAGATCGGGGCGAGGTGCGCGTAGGAGAGCGGCGCACCCGTCGAACCGGCCAGCTCCTCCGGCTGGTGGGTCGCGACGCCGACCAGGGCGTCCGGTCCGAGGAGCTCCCGCGCGGTCTCCGGCGGCATGCCGTTGAAACCCAGGTGCACGCCGTCGGCTCCGGCGGCGAGGGCGACATCCACCCGACGGTTCACCAGCACGCGGGCGCGCAGCCCGGCCGCCCGGCGGATCTCGTCGACGTGGGCGAGCAGCTCTCCGTCTTCGAGCTCGCGTTCCCGGATCTGGATCCAGTCTACACCGGCGCCGACTGCCATCTCGATCACCTCGGGGAGCGGACGCAGGGAGGCGGCCCGGTCGGTCACCAGGCAGAGGATGGCGCGGCTGGATTCAGAAGCTCGCAAGTCCGTCGAGGGGGCTCGATGCCGTGGCGTAGAGGCGCCTCGGGATCCGGCCCGCTTCGTAGGCGAGGCGGCCGGACTCCACGCTGAGCTTCATCGCCTGCGCCATCTTCTCGGGCTCCTTGGCTCCGGCGATCGCGGTGTTCATCAGCACCGCGACACATCCGAGCTCCATGGCCGCCGCGGCGTCGCTGGCCGTTCCCACGCCGGCGTCCACCACCACCGGCACCTCGACGGTCTCCAGGATGATCCGCAGGTTGGCCGGGTTGCGGATGCCGAGCCCGGACCCGATCGGCGCGGCCAGCGGCATCACCGCTGCGCACCCGAGCGCCGCCAGCTTCTGGCAGGCGACCGGATCGTCGTTGACGTAGGGAAGCACTTCGAAGCCCTCGTCGACCAGGATCTTCGCGGCCTCGAGCGTCGCAGCCACGTCCGGGAACAGCGTCCGCTCGTCTCCGATCACCTCGAGCTTGACGAGCTGGTGACCGAGAAGCTCGCGTCCGAGGCGCGCAGTGGTGATCGCGTCCTCGACGTTGAAACAGCCCGCCGTGTTCGGGAGGACCGTGATGTCCTCGGGGAGGAAGTCCATCAGGCCCTTCCCCTTGGGCGCGTTCAGGTCGACGCGCCGCAGGGCGACCGTGATGAGCTCGGCGCCGCTCGCGCGCGTACAGGCCAGCTGCTGCTCGAAGGAGGCGTACTTGCCCGTGCCGACGATCAGCCGGGAGCGGAAGGTGTGGGAGCCCAGTGTGTAGCTGTCGGACATCGTGTCATCCTCCCCCGACGGCCTCGAGGATCTCGATGCGGTCACCGGCGGCGAGCCGCCGAGACCCGAAGGCAGAGCGGGGTATCACGTCGCGGTTGATCGCGACGGCGACGCGCCGGCCCGTCAGCCCCAGCAACTCGACGAGACCGTCGACGGTGCATCCCGCGGGGACGACGCGAGACTCGCCGTTGACGAGTAGGTCGAGATCTTGAGCCGGCATTTCAGTCAGGTTGCGGGGCGATTCATCCGAAAGCTATCTGACGGGACCCCGGCGTGTCAAACGCCGGCGCTGAAAATAGCCTGAATTTCGGTAGGTTATGCGAGGGCCGCCCGGCGCGCGGGGCTGCAGGAGGGCGCGGAGGAGAGCGTGAAGGGCGAGCGGCCGACCGTGGCGACGATCGACCTCCGGGCCATCGCCGCCAACTATGCCGAGGCGAAGCGCCTCGGAGGCGCTCGGGACGTGATCGCCGTGGTGAAGGCGGATGCCTACGGCCACGGAGCCGTCCCGGTGGCGCGACGCCTGGTCTCGGCCGGCTGCGGCCACCTGGCGGTGGTGACGGCTGCCGAGGCAGCAGAGCTCCGAGCCGCAGCCATCGACTGCCGGATCCTCGTCCTCGGCGGCGTTCACGACGCGGCGGAGGCCGCCGACGTGATCGAGCTGGGCGTGACGCCCGTGATCCAGCACTCCGGCCACATCCACCTGCTCTCTCAGGCTGCCCACGAGCGCCGCGTGCCGCTGCCGGTGCAGGTCGAGGTGGATACCGGCATGCGCCGCATGGGCCTGGCGGCCGAGGATGCGGCGCCGCTGCTGGAGCGGATCGCGAAGGAGCCCGACCTCGAGCTGCAGGGCGTCTATACCCACCTCGCCCGCGCCGACGAAGAGGATCTCGAGCCGAGCTTGAGCCAGCTCGCGCTCTTCTCCGAGATCCTCTCCTCTCTGCGCGCGCGAGGGACGGATCCGGGCCAGGTCCACGTGTCCAACTCGGCGGGGCTCCTGGCCCTGGCCGACCTGGAGGCGGCTCTTCCCGCCGAGGTGAACGCAGTGCGGCCGGGCCTGATGCTCTACGGAGTCCATCCAGCCGCCCACCTGCGCGATCGGGCCAGGCTCGCCCCCGCCATGACCTTGCGCAGCCGGGTCTCGAACGTCCGCCACATTCGCCCGGGCGAGCCAGTCGGCTACGGCGGCAGCTTCCGGGCCGAGCGCCGCGGCCGCATCGCCACCGTGCCGATCGGCTATGCGGACGGAGTGCCCTGGTCGCTCGGGAACCGGGGCTTCGCCCTGCTGCGCGGGAAGCGCACGCCCGTCGCCGGCCGGATCTCGATGGATTTCGTCACCCTCTTCGTGGGCGACGAGCCGGTGGAGATCGGCGATCCGGTGGTCCTGTTCGGCGAGGGGCTCCCGGTCGAGGAGGTGGCCGAGGTGGCGGGCACGATCTCCTACGAGCTGCTGGTCGGGATCGGTGGCCGCGTGCCGCGCGTGGTGCGGGCATGAACCATCCCGCGCGGGTTCCGATCTCGGAGCGGCGGTGAGCTCGGGACGAGCAGCGGTCTCCGAAGAGCTTCGCGAAGTCGTGGTCCTCGAGGACGTGTGGAAGTCCTACGGCGATGTTCCCGTCCTGGAAGGGCTCTCCCTGCGGGTCCCCCGCGGAGAGATCTCCGTGGTCCTCGGCGGCAGTGGCAGCGGCAAGTCCACCATGCTCAGGGTTCTGCTCGGCCTCGAGGAGTACGACCGCGGCTCGGTTCGCCTGCTGGGACACGAGGTCGAGGACGTGACGCGCGAGGAGCACGCGGAGCTGATGATGCAGCTCGGCATGCTCTTCCAGTTCGGCGCGCTTCTCGACTCGATGACCGTCTACGAGAACGTGGGCTTTGCGCTGCGCCACGTCCGTCACCTGCCCGAGGAGCAGATCCGCAGCACCGTCCGACAGAATCTGCTGATGGTGGGGCTCAAGGACGTGGAGCACATGTATCCCTCCCAGCTGTCCGGCGGGATGAGGAAGCGGGTGGCTCTCGCCCGCGCAATCTCGCACCAGCCGCAGCTGCTGCTGGCGGACGAGCCCACCACGGGTCTCGATCCGATCATGGCGGACACCATCAACCAGCTGATCCTTCAGATGCGGGACAGACTCGGGGTGACGGTGCTCTGCATCAGCCACGACATCGGTGCCGCCCACAGGATCGCCGACCGGATCTCGCTCCTGTACCAGGGATCCATCATCGAGAGCGGAACGCCGGATCAGATTCGCTCGAGCTCGAACCCGGTGGTTCAGCAGTTCATCGCCGGGCGTGCGCACGGACCAATCACGCCCTGAGCGACGAATTGGTTTGACGAATCCAGGGGCCGCCTGTAAACCTCGACGCATCCCACCTGGAGCCGCGCCGCGCCGGGTCCATGCGCAGCGGCTTCACAGGCAAACGAAATCGACGCAGTCGGAGGCCCCCAATCCATGCGTGTGCTGGTCGCGGGTTCGGGGGGGCGAGAGCACGCGCTGGTCTGGAAGATCGCGCGGAGCCCCCTGGTCGAGAGGGTGTACGCAGCTCCTGGCAACGCCGGGATGGCAGCGGATTCGACACTGGTTCCCGAGCTCTCGGCCGGTGACGTCGAGGGGCTGATCCGCCTCGCTTCCGAGGAGGAGATCGGCCTGGTCGTGATCGGTCCCGAGGATCCGCTCGCCGCCGGTGTGGCCGACCGCCTGCGGGAGGCCGGCGTGGCCGTCTTCGGCCCCTCCCGGGAGGTGGCGCGTCTCGAGGCGAGCAAGGCCTTCGCGCGCGAGTTCATGGCCCGCCACGGAATTCCGCACCCGGAGTTCCGCTGCTTCGGCGATCTGGAGTCGGCGCGCTCGCACGTCCGCGAGCGGGGCGGCGCCTGCGTCGTGAAGGCCGACGGCCTGGCCGCCGGCAAGGGCGTGAGCGTCTGCGCGAGCGCGGCCGAAGCCGAGCGGGCGCTGGACGAGATGATGGGCGAGCGGCGCTTCGGGGCCGCCGGAGAGCGGGTGGTGATCGAGGACCGGCTCGAGGGGGAGGAGGCGTCCTACTACGCGATCAGCGACGGGGAGCGGGTGGTGACGCTGGCGCCGGCCCAGGATCACAAGCGCGCACTCGACGACGATCGGGGAGAGAACACCGGCGGCATGGGGGCCTACGCGCCCGCGCCGGTCGTCACCGAGCCCACGGAGAAGCGGGTGCTCGAGGAGATCGTGCATCCGACCCTGCGCGGCCTGCGCGAAGAGGGGCACCCGTACGTCGGCGTGCTGTACGTGGGCCTGATGATCGACAGCGCCGGCGCGCCGAGCGTGGTCGAGTTCAACGTGCGCTTCGGCGATCCGGAGACGCAGCCGCTGGTGCTGCAGATGGACGCCGACCTGGTGCCGATCCTCGACGCTGCGGCGAGAGGCAGCCTGGCCGCGGATCTCGCCGTGGCCAGCGGGGGCGCGGCGGTCTGCGTCGTCCTCGCCTCCGGCGGCTATCCGCGCAAGTACGAGACCGGAAAGCCGATCACGGGGATCGAGGAGGCCGAAGCCGACCCCGACGTCGTGGTCTTTCACGCCGGCACCAAGCGCGGAGCGTCGGGGGGCTTCGTGACCGCCGGCGGCCGGGTGCTGGGCGTGACGGCGCGCGGTTCGGACGTCGCGGCCGCGCGGGAACGCGCCTACGCCGCGGCCGACCGGATCGAGTTCGAGGGCAAGCACCAGCGCCGCGACATCGCGGCGCGCGCGCTGGCGCGGTGAAGCCGGTGGGGAGCGGTCCGAGGTGGCGGGTGTGAGCGGATGCTCCCTGGAGCGAGCCGTGGACGAGGTCCGCCGCGGCGCTCTCCTGGCCTATCCCACCGAGACGCTCTACGGCCTGGGCGCCGACGGCCGCTCCGCGGATGCCGTCGAGCGGCTGCGCCGCTGGAAGGGCCGGGAGCCCGAGAGGCCTCTCCCGATCCTGGTCGAGGGAAGCCAGGCGCTCGCAGAGCTGGGGGTCGAGCTGGCTCCGCTGTCCCGCAGGCTGGCCGAGGCCTTCTGGCCCGGTCCGCTCACCCTGGTGCTCCACTGTCCCGGGTGCTTCGCTCCGGGTGTGGCGCGGGAGGACGGGGCCGTCGGCTTTCGCTGCTCCCCCCATCCGGTGGCCGCCGCCCTGGCGAGCCGGATGGCGCGAGAGGGGATCGGCCCCCTCACGGCCACGAGCCTGAACCGCTCCGGCGAGACTCCCGCCCGGACCCGCTCCGAGGCCGCCCGCCACTGCGACGCTGGGGAGGACTCCCCGATCCTGGTGGACGCGCCCGGTCCCGACGCCGGCGGCGGCGCTCCGAGCACGGTCGTCGACATCACGGGCCCGCATCCTCGAATGCTCCGCGAAGGAGCCATCTCGTCCGCGCAACTGACCGCCTTCCTCGAGGAGAACCAGCGCGAGTGACCGACGTCACCCCCTTCCGCGCCCTGCGCTACCAGAGTGGCCGAGTGGAGCTGGAGCGGGTCCTGGCTCCCGTCTACGACGTGGTGGCCGAGCAGGACCGCGCCACCTACCACGACCGGGACCCGCACAACGCCCTTCGCCTGGTGCTCACCCGGACGGTGGCGGAGGAGGCGGACGACGGACTACGCCGACGTCGCCCGCCGGCTGGCGGAGTGGAGGGCGGAAGGCGTGCTCGGGCTCGATGCCGAGCCCGCCCTCTACGTGCTGCGCCAGCGCTTCACGGCGCCGGGGGGCGGCGCGCTCGAGCGCACGGGCTTCTTCGGCGCGCTGCGGCTGGAGGACTACGAGCGCCGCGTCGTGCGGCCCCACGAGCGGACCCTGGCGGGGCCCAAGGCCGACCGTCTCAAGATCCTGCGCGCCTCGCGGGCGAACCTCTGCAGCGTCTTCATGCTCTACGAGGACCGCGAGATGAGCCTCGCCGGCATCCTTCGCGACGCGCTCCGCTCTCGCGACGCGCTCTCGGTGACGAGCGACGAGGGGATCGAGCACACGCTGGCTCCGCTGCGCGAGCCCGGCGCCATCGCGCGAATCCAGGCGTTCCTGGCCGAGCGGCCGGTGGTGATCGCCGACGGGCACCACCGCTACGAGACCGCGCTCCACTACCGGGACGAGAGGCGGGCGGAGGGCAACGGCCGGGATCCCCACGCCCCCCACGAGCGGCTCCTCAGCCTACTTCGCCAATGCCTTCGCCCCCGGGAGCCTGCTGCTCCCGATCCACCGGGTGGTGCTCGAAGCTCTCCCCGAGCGGCGGCGAAGCTGGAGGTCGAGGCTTCCCGGCTGGGAGCACCGCACGGTGGCGGTGGGCGGCATCGAAGCGATTCCGGCAGCGCTCGAGGAGCACCTGGCGCCGCTTCGGGGCTCCTACGCCTTCGCAGCCGACGACGGCTCCGGGACCCTGCAGCTCTTCTGGCGAGCCGCGGGCGAGGAGCTCTCGGTGCGGGTGATCCACCAGGAGGTGCTGGGGGGTGTCTTCCACCTCGACGAGGACGCGGTCCGCGACGGCGCCGTCGCCTTCCCCAAGTCGACGCTCCAGGCCGCGCGCGAAGTGCGCGAGGGCAGGGGCGCCGTGACGCTGTACCTGAACCCCCTGGAGCCGGAGGACGTCTTCCGGGTCACCGGAGCCGGCGAGACGCTGCCGCAGAAGTCCACCTTCTTCTACCCGAAGCTGCCCACGGGTCTGCTCTTCCGGGTGCTCGAGGCCGGGGCGTGAGCCGGCGGCCGAAGCGGGACCCGGTCCGGCTGGGAAGCGCGATCCACCGCGTGCTCGGCGAGCTGGGCCATCAGGGGACCTCCGACTCGATGCGGATCGCCGCCTGCTGGGAAGAGGCGGTGGGAAGCGAGATCGCGGGCCACTGCCGCCCCTCCGCCCTGCGCGGGGGGGTGCTGGAGGTGACCGTCGATTCCAGCGTCTGGAGCCAGCACCTCCAGCTGCGCCGGGACGAGATCCTCGAGGGGCTCCGAGCTGCCCTGGGCTCCGGCGCGCCTGCGGACCTCCGTTTCCGGGTGGGTTAAGATCTGGGTCGATGCCGGAAATCGACGAGAAAGGCGAAAGGATCCTTCGCTGCGACTTCTGTGGCGAGGTCGTGGCCTCGGTCCGGCGGGTCGCCATCGACACGAACTACGAGCGCCTCCAGACTCCCCACAAGGAGCTCTACGCCTGCGAGCCCTGCTCCGCGAAGAAGGAGCGGGCCAGGCTTGGCCTCGATTCCAGTTGACCCCCCTGCGGGGTTTCTCTAGATTGGCCGACCCTCCTGGTTGCGCGTGGACGGCCGAACGCCTCGCGAATCCCTGAGTACATCCGGAGGTTGCCCGGGCCATGGTCAGAATCAGACTCCTTCGTGCTGGCGCGAAGAAGCGTCCCTTCTATCGCGTGATCGCCATCGATCAACGCCGCAAGCGAAACGGTCGCGCGCTGGAGTTCCTCGGCACCTACAACCCGATCGCGGAGCCTGCGGAGATCAAGCTCAAGACCGATCGGATCGATGCCTGGGCGGCCCAGGGCGCTCAGCTGAGTGATGCGGTCAAGGCGCTGGTGCGCCGCTTCAAGGCACAGCCCCAGCCGGCCGAGGTGGTCGAGCCGGCTCCGGTTCCGTCCGCAACTGAGCAGGCGCCGGCCCCGGCGCCCGCCGAGGGCAGCTGACCATGGCCGAGACGTCGAAGACTGCAGATCTGGTCGAGTTCATCGCGAAGGCGATCGTCACCGAGCCGGGGGATGTGGTGGTGACGGAGGCCGACGGAGGCCGAACCATCGAGCTCGAGACCGCGCAGGGAGACCGCGGGCGCGTGATCGGGCGGCAGGGTCGCGTAGCCAAGGCGATGCGTGCCGTGATCGCGGCATCGCGCCACGGCGGCAGCACGCGCCTGGAGATCATTGACTGAGGGTCTTGCTGGGCCGCGTGCTCGGTGCACATGGGCTGCGCGGCCAGGTGCGGGTCCGCTACTTCGGTGACGGACCGGAGAACATACTGGGCGCCCCCAGGCTCTTCCTGGCGGAGCCCGAGCGCGGGATCGAGAGCCCGGCGGCGGAGGAGTTCGAGGTCGAGGCAGGCGCAGCGGGTCGGCGCGGTGAGGTGCGACTCGCGCTTCGGGGGGTTGCCGACCGCAGCGCAGCAGAAGGGTTGAAGGGTCGGCTGGTCGCTGGTGACGTGGAGCACCTGTCGCCACTCCCGAAAGGAGAGTTCTACTGGTATGAGCTGATCGGTTGCCAGGTGCAGTCCGCGCAAGGGCGGACCATCGGCACCGTGAAGGAGATCTGGGAAACAGGGGCCCACGACGTCCTGGTCGTCGAAGGGGAGGGCGGGCGGCGTAGTCTGATCCCCACGGCGCGTGCGGTGATGAAGGAGGTGGACGTCGAGGCTCGCCGGATCGTGGTCGAGGATCTTCCGGGACTCCTGGATCCGGTCCGGGGCAACGCGGAGTGAGATGATGCTCCGGATCGATGTCATCACGATCTTTCCGGAGCTCTTCGAGGGGTTCCTCGAAGCGTCGATTCTCGGCAATGCGCGGCGGGAACGCCGGCTCGCGGTGGCGGTTCACGACCTGCGCGACTGGACGAAGGATCGGCACCGAACGGTGGACGACATCCCCTACGGGGGCGGGCCCGGGATGGTGATGAAGCCCGAGCCTCTGGTGGAGGCGATCGAGGCCATGGCCGGCCCGAAGGGCGCCGGGAGAGAGGGCTCTGTGATCCTGCTCTCGCCCCAGGGCGGGCGGCTGGATCAGGAAAAGGTGGCTGAACTCGCTCGCGGAGAGCACCTGGTGCTGGTCTGCGGGCGTTACGAGGGTGTGGATCAGCGGGTCATCGACCTGGCTGTGGACGAGGAGATTTCGATCGGCGATTTCGTGCTCTCCGGGGGGGAGATCCCGGCCATGGCGGTCATCGAGTCGGTGGCTCGCCTGGTGCCTGGAGTGCTGGGGAATCCCCGCTCGGTGGAGACGGAATCGTTTCAGGATGGAAGACTCGAGGGACCCCAGTACACTCGACCGGCCGAGTATCGAGGGCACCGGGTGCCGGAGGTGTTGCGCTCCGGAGATCACGGTGAGATCGAACGCTGGCGGCGGGAACAGGCACTCGAGCGAACCAGGCGGCGTCGTCCCGATCTGTTGACGGCCCGGGGAAAGGACTAGCGATGAATCCGGTGGACATCGTCGAGAGGGAGACGCGCCGTCGCGACCTGCCGCCCTTCCGATCCGGCGACACGGTTCGCGTGCACGTCAGGGTGCTCGAGGGCGAGAAGGAGAGGACCCAGGTCTTCGAGGGGGTGGTGATCCGGCGCCGTCGCGGCGGGGCCTCGGCCACCTTCACCGTCCGCAAGGTCTCCTACGGCATCGGCGTCGAGCGGATCTTTCCCGTCGAGTCACCGGCGGTCCAGAAGGTCGAGATCAAGAGCCGCGGTCACGTGAGGCGTTCCCGGCTCTACTACCTCCGCGAGCTGCGCGGCAAGAAGGCGCGCCTGCGCTCGAAGCTGCGCGATCTCTCCGCACTCATCTCCGAGGAGGAGGCGGAGGGCAGAGCGGGAACCACCCAGGCCGAGCAGGCCCCCGCCCCCGCAGTGGAGGAGCCGGCTCCGGCAGAACAGGCCGAGGCCGTGGAGGCCGCCGAGCCGGAAGCGCCCGCCGAGGCGACCGAGCCCGAGGAAGAGCCGGAGAAGACCAGCTAGCGCAGCTACGCGCGGCCGTGGTCGTCTTCGATTCGGACCACGTCTTCGAGCTCCGGTGTGGAGACCTCGATGATCTCCACGTGCTCGATGGCCTCGAAGCGGTGGCGGCGCCCGACCGGGATCCGGCTGTGCTCGCCCGGACCCATCTCGCGGGTGACGATCTCGCCCTCGTCGTTCTCGAGGTGTAGCCTGAGCCTCCCCGAGGCCACGTAGATGGTCTCGTCCTTGACCCGATGGAGCTGGAGCGAGAGCCGCTTGCCGGTCTCCACCACGAGCACCTTGCCCACGTACCGGTCGGTGTGGGCCCAGATCAGCTCGTAGCCCCACGGCTTCTCGACGCGTCTTGCCACTTCTCCGTCACTCACGGCGTCAGCTTAGCCCGAACTTCCCGGCGGATCCCCGGCTTTCCAGGGGCTGGCCACTAACCACGCTGGGAGGCGTCGAATGCACCCGGAAGATGCCGCAGCGTCCAGCCTCCGTCGGCCGACGGCTCCACCGCGATCACGTCGAAGCGCACCCGTCGGGCCCGGGCGCCCTGCTCGCGCATCCAGGCGGCCGCTCCCCGAACCAGCCGCTCCCGCTTGCGCGCATCGACCGCCTCCTCGGGAAGGCCCTGATTCCGGCTGCGCCGGGTCTTGACCTCCACGAAGACGCAGAGGTTCCCCCGTGCGGCGATCAGATCCAGCTCGACACCGCCGGCTCGGACGTTGCGCCCGACGATGCGATACCCTGCGCGCGAAAGGTGCGCCGCCGCAAGCGCTTCGCCCTGCGCACCGAGGGTGCGCCGATGCTCGGCCACGGTCCCTCTCCTCGGGACCGGCCGGGGGAGGGCGTCAGGATAGCCGATGGGAACGCTCTACGTGGTGGCCACGCCGATCGGGAACCTCGAGGACGTGACGCTGCGCGCGATCCGCGTTCTTCGCGAGGCCGATCTGGTGCTGGCCGAGGACACGCGGCGCACCCGGACGCTGCTGACCCGCCACGACGTCCGCGCGCGGCCCCTCTCGCTGCACGCGCGCAACGAGGCGCAGCGATCCCGAGAGGTGCTCGAGGCACTGGCCCGCGGAAGCTCGGTGGCGCTGGTCTCCGACGCGGGGACCCCCCTGGTCTCGGACCCCGGAGAGCGGCTGGTGGCCGCGACGATCGCCGCGGGCCACGAGGTGGTGCCGGTTCCGGGCCCGTCCGCGGTCCTCGCCGGACTGGTCGCGTCCGGCCTCGCGACGGCGCCATTTCTCTTCCTGGGCTTTCTCCCGCGCCGCCGCGGTGAGCGGAACGGGCTTCTCGCGCGGATCCGGGACCGCAGCGAGACGATCGTGCTCTTCGAGTCTCCCCGGCGTTTGGCGGCCACTCTGCAGCAACTGCTCGAGGCGCTGGGAGATCGGCCCGCCTGCGTCGCCCGCGAGCTCACCAAGCTGCACGAGGAGATCGCGCGCGGCTCTCTCCAGGAGCTTGCGGAGCGCTTCGAGGAGGGGACGCGGGGGGAGGTCACGCTGGTGATCGGCGGCTCGCCGGGCGGCGAGGACGCGGAGCTCGACGAGAGAGCACTCGACGCCGAGGTCCGCGCGCTGGTCGCCTCGGGGGAGTCGGCTCGGGACGTGGCCGCTGCCCTGGCCGCGCGTGCGAAGCTACCCAAGCGGGAGATCTACGCGCGAGCGCTCGCGGTCCGGGAGGAGCGCTGAGTCCGAGCCACGGGCTCCTCGCGGAGGCGGGCGCGCCTGACCTGGTGGGGAGTGCAGGCTACGGGAGGTGTGCGGCGATCTCGACCTGGGACGAGCTCTGGCTCGGCTCTGTGTCCACGGGGCCGGGATCGGTGCCGGCGATCACGAGGAAGCTGAGATAGGCGATGGCGGCGACGGCGTAGCCCGCAGTCCGGGCGATTCTCGCCGGCATGCTCCGCGGGTTCTCGGGTGCCTTCATCTTCGATCTCCGCCCAAGGTTCTTCCCTGAAGGAGAAGTGGCGGCGGAACGGTGAAGGTGTCAGAGGATCTGGATCACAGATGCAGATTTCCCCCTGGGGGAGTGGTTCTGCTCATCTCGTGCACCGCGACGCTGGCCAGAGGCGATCCGCGAAGCCCTCGAGCGCGATCGCCGCGAATGCGAGCTGGGTGAAGAAGGCCGAGGTCGGCACCTTGGCGATGAAGTAGTAGGGGGCCAGCGGCAGCAGACTGATCCAGGCGGCGGCGAGGAGCAGGGCGGCGGTGCGGTCCCGGCGGTACGCGAGCGCGAAGCCCGCGATCGCCAGCAAGCGACACTGGCACGCCCACCATCACGAGGGCCAGACGCACCGCGGTGCTGGCCGCCAGGGTCTTGGAGGGCATGAACGACGGGAACAGCAGCCATCCCACCCGGTAGACGCTGTTGCGCAGCAGGGAGGGCCAGTGCTCCGCCGCGTACTCGCTTGCCGCCTCGCGGAGCGCGTCGTCGTAGGCGGGCGTGTACTGGTAGTTCGGCACCCGGAAGTCCTCTTCCGGAGCGAGACTCTCCGCGAACTCCTGGAGGCTCGAGTCCTCGGCGATCACACCGCGGTCGTTCTGGAACTGGCCGATGCCGGCCCAGAAGCTGTGCCAGACCGCTCCTCGGATCAGCTGCTCACTCACCCCCGTCGACGGCCGCCGCACTGCGTAGAGCCCGGCGGCCATGACGACGACTGGGAGCAGGAACAGGCAGACGTGCGCGGCCCGGGTCCGCTTGAAGACCGCGAGGATGCCGGCACAGACCACCGGCAGCACGAAGAGATAGGAACGGATCCAGAGACCGGCGCCGGAGAAGAGGCCGGCGAGCAGCAGTGGCAGCAGCCCTCCCGAGCGGTGGTACCGGAGCAACGCCACCAGTGTGGCGATGTAGACGAGGCTGGTCAGGGAGTCGTAGCCCGGAGTCAACGTCGAGCGGAACTGCGGCAGGAACACCGCCCAGCCGAGGGAGGCCAGCAGAGACGCCAGGGGATTCGAGCGGCGCAGCGCCGCGAAGAGCAACACGGCGCAGAGCGCGTGCAACGCGATCTGGACGCGGACGATGCTGCGAAGTCGGAGCCCTCCGGTCAGCTCCGCGATGCTGAAGAAGAAGAGAGGTGTGCCCGGCAGGGGCTCCTGGGGAACCACGCGGGGAGCGTCGGGCTCGAAGAGCTCCAGCAGGTCGGAGTCCGCGGTCGGCGCGCTTGGCGGCTTCGGCCTCCTCGCTTCGGACGCTCATGCCCCGGCCGTTTGCCAGGCCGATCGCCGCCGAGGCCGCATAGCCCGCGGCGATGGTGGGCACGGGAGTGAGGACGCGCTCGTAGAGGACCATCTGGGAGCCGGCCGAGACGACGACCAGAAAGACTGCGAACAGCCAGCTCGGACGCCGTTCCTCTGCAAGAAGCCGCAGCCGTGCAATCAAGCCAGCTCTCCCCGGACCCACTGCGGTCCGACGGCTGTTGTATCACGCGCGCCGCGGCAGCGCCCAGCGCGCCGCTGACGATCTCCGGGAAACCGTCTACGCTCGTGCCAGGAGTCAGGCTTCTCGATTCCCTGGAGAGCGCGCCTCAATGACGCCGCCCGATGTCTCGATCGTGCTTCCGATGTTCAACGAGGCCGAGGTCGTCGAGGCGAGCGTCGCCGAGGTGGTCGAGCTGATGTCGGGCACCGGGAGAAGCTTCGAAGTCGTCTGCGTCGACGACGGGTCCACCGATGACACCCCGATGCTCCTGGCGGCGATGTCGACGGCCGACCCGCGGCTGATGCCCGTGCGCTTCTCGCGAAACTTCGGCAAGGAGGCGGCGCTGGCCGCGGGCCTGGAGGTCGCCCAGGGCCGCGCGGTGGTGATCCTGGACGCCGATCTGCAGCACCCGCCCGGACTGATTCCCGAGATGCTCCAGCGCTGGGACGAGGGCTTCGAGGTGGTCGACGCGGTGAAGGCGGCGCGCGGTCGCGAGAGCTGGCTCTACAAGGCCGCGGCGCGTGTCTTCAACGTGCTGATGGGAAGCGCCATCGGCGACGACCTCCGCGGCGCCTCGGATTTCAAGCTGCTCGACCGGCAGGTGGTCGACACGCTGCTGGCCTGCCCGGAGCGCAACCGCTTCTTTCGCGGCCTGGTCGCCTGGGCGGGCTTCCGGGTCGCCCGAGTGAAGTTCGAGGTCGCCGATCGCGCGGCGGGGCGCTCCAAGATGGGTGCCTTCTCGCTGATCGCCTACTCGCTCCGCAACCTGGTCGCGTTCTCCGCGGTGCCGCTACGCCTGGTCTCCTGGATCGGGTTCATCACCGTCCTCGGCGGGAGCCATCCTGGCCCTGCAGACCCTCTACGTCTATCTGTCCGGTCAGGCCGTCAGCGGCTTCACCACGGTGATCCTGCTGATCTACTGGCTCTGCGGCCTGATCCTGGCGAGCGTGGGCGTTCTGGGCTTCTACCTCTCCCACATGTACGAGGAGCAGAAGGCCCGCCCGGTCTTCGTGGTGCGCAAGTCAGGTGGTGACGAGGAGAGACACGGTTCGGGCCGACTTCTCTCCCTGGAGCGAGATCTGCAAGACCGCTTAGGCCGGGAGTGATGCCCCCCTCCCTCCCCCCTCCCCCCCCCCCCCCCCTCCCCCCCCCCCTCCCCCCTCCCCCCCCTCTTTCCCCTTCCCCTCTCTCCCCCTTCACCCCTCTTTTCCTGAGCGATGACAGGAGCGCCGTGACGACCGAGATCGGCGAGAATTCCGTCCGGGGGAGGACGCAGAGGCAATCTCGGATCTCTGGAGCCGCGTCTTCGGCGTGCCGGAGGGCGGGCAGACGATCGAGTGGCTGTTTCGTCCGGGGCCATCCGGGGCGCCGTTTCGCAGCGTGGTAGAGGTGACGGTCGATCGTTGCCCACGCCGGTGGCGCATCGCGCGGTTTGGCTCGCGGGCGAGGAAATGCGCGGCGCCTACTCCGTCGGCGCCATGACCGATCCCGCCATGCGCGGCCGGGGCCACTTCTTCCGAGTGGCCCCCCACCTGTACGCCCGACTGGAAGATCTGGGTTTCGCTTTCGTCGCCGGTTTCTCGAATCGCAACTCCTACCGCCTCATGACGGGCCCCCTCCACGGACGCCGTGAGGCCCTCTCCCGTGGGCGGTTCGAATCCTCCGACCCTCTCCCTGGCACGAGCGTTTCTGGCCGCCGCCCGGTGGAAGCGCCGCGCTCCCCGCCCCTTCGAAGTGCTCCGGGAAAATGAGTTCAGTGTTTCGGCCGGTGAGCCGGACGATCCTCGGCTCGACGAGTTGTGGGCGCGAGCGGCTCCCGCCGTACGCCTGGGGTCCATTCGGATCGCGCGTTCGCGCGCTGGCGCTACGCGACGCGCGCTGATGCCGCTTACGTCTTACTGCTCGCGGAGCGCGACGGGGAGCCCGCCGCCTTCGCCGTCCACCGCATGGTGACCCTGCGGGGCCTCCTAGCAGGCTTTCTGGTGGACTGGGTCGTCGCTGAAGGACGAGGGGGCCGCTGGCTGGATGCTTCTCGCGCACGTTGGCGGTCTGGGCCCGAAAACAGGACGCGGAACTCCTCTCGGCGCTACTTCCGGGATCGGGATCGGCCCGCGAGATGCTACGGGAGGCGGGCTTCCACCGGGTGCCGAGAGCATTCCACCCTCAGATCATCCGCTTCAGCGTTCGGGGCCTGGGGCCTACAAGGGCCGCCCGCTGCTCAGCGACTCGGAGGCGTGGTATCGAGCTGGGCGGATACCGATATCGTCTAACGATGCCCCGGGTCGCCCGGTCCTCATCCGGGTCAGCGCGCTGGGGCCCCACGCGCAGTCGCCTCGAGCTTCGCGCCCACGCGCTCGACGGCTCGTTTCCCGCCGGGGACAAACAGGAGTGGTACTCTCCACGTCACTTGTCGTCGCGGTGTCGCTGGTGCGCTCTTCGACGCTTGAAGCGGCTCATTGCGAGCCAACGAACACGTAAGCGCCTATGTCCGAAGCGGCAAGTCCCCACGGAACCTTCGTACCATCTCGATACCGCCATCACCCCGACATCCGCGCCGGCGTCAATGGCTGGCGAACCCGGGCCAGATGGAAATCTCCCAAGTCGCTCCGTGACCTGAAGCTCGGACTTACGAGGCCCGGGTTCACGTGCCTGTCGCTACCCACGGCCCACCTTCTCTCGAACTCGTCCTTCTTGATCGTTCGCCCGCTCGCTCGAGGATGACGACCAGCGCCCTCGACGCGGGGTTGTGGAAGATGTTGTTCGAGACGCGTTCTCTCCCTCATGGGCGGGCCGGACTCCCCCGGTCAGATAGACCAGACCCCAGAAGATGTTGTTGCGGATCTCGTTGCCCTCGAAGGTGCCGTAGGAAGGCGACTCATCGATATCACCTGATAGGCGGCTCCACCGCGATGGGCGGCTGCGCGGAGGTGCTGTTGAGGATCTTGACGCCGGTCGCGTTGAAGACCGCGATCCCCCAGGCGTGAGCGCCGACGATGAGGTTGCTCCGGACGACGCCGTGTTGTCAATTGGTGAATTGCGAGTGGAGTTTGACTCCGTGCCACCTGGACGGTTCGATGATCTTTCGTTCCGACCACGTGCCCGCCCTCGCCGGCAATGTCAATCGCCTCGTGGCAGTGATAGAACTCGTTGTCGTGGATCCAGATGTGCCCACCCTTCGGCGCAGCGACATTGATGGCGTCGACCTTGTTGAGCATGGCTCCCGGCATTCCGCCAATTTGCTGAAGGACGACCAGCCCACCTCGATGTGGTGGAGGGGCTTCCAGCGCGGCAGGTCGGGTACAGACGTGACCGGGTTGCCGGGAGGGTTGAACATATAGATCCCCGTTCCGCCTTCCCTCTGGTCCTCCAGGGTGTTGTCGAATGCCGTCCGGAGCACACGCACGTGGCTTGTGCCGCTCTCGTGTGTATCGGCCCGGAGCCATAGAAACTCCCCAGTGTTAGCCCCGCCCACCAGGTGGAGGTCCTGGATCGTTACGTGATGGAGATGCTGAGCACGTATAATGGCATGACCTCGGTCCAACCCCACCCCGCTCAGAACCGGTCTTTCGCCCGCGCCATAGGCGCCGATCGTGATCGGGTTTTCAGCAGTTCCGGTCAGCCCCTCGAGCCACATCATCCACTTGAGATCGAGTTCGTTCCACAGATCACCCCGCTTGAGCAGCACCCTATCACCTGGACGAAGCGTGTTCTTCTTGCTGAGCATGCGTGTCTTGCTCAAGCTCCTCCACGGACCGTCGGTACCGTCGACATTGGGCTCCGCGAGTTCACCGCTCCAGCTGTCGTTCCCGGACGTCGAGAGGTAGAAGTCCGCTCCGGCTGACGGATCGGGATCGCCGTAGAGGAGCACTGCCCCGACCAAGCCGATGACAATTGCCCTAGAAAGCGACCGTCGTCTCATGGGACCCTCTGATCTGGTCCTTTTGCCGCCCTCCGTGGCGCGCACGGACACGCCACGTATCAGCCTTCTCGTCGAGCCGAAGCTAGCGGGTGTGGCTCGCGTCGGCCCACATATCGCCGTCCGAGTCTCCCTGGGTCAGGTACCAGTGCGAGGAGTCGCGCGGATCGGGCATGCCGGAGAGATGCTCCAGGTTCGTGACGACGTAGGTGACCTTCCGCGGACTCCTGCGGAAGCCCATCTTCTCGAGTTGCCCGCGGAATGGCGGATAGGTCGTGAGGATATGGAGGATCTCGGCTCCTTCCGCGCGAGCCGCCTCGACCGCGGCGCCAATCGCGGCGCCGAAGGCCGTGGGGTGGCTCGGATCCGCGAGCACGTCCACGATGATGCCGTCGCGGTGCCCGCCCTCCCGGTCGTCCACGCGAAGCACCGCGTAGGCGTCCGGAGAAGAGGGATCGCCGAGCAGGAATCGCCGGTAGCGGACGTGGGGATTCTCTACGTACTTCCAGTTCAGGTAGGGGGCAGTGCGCTCCACGATGATGCCCAGCGAGGGCGCGCAGCGCTCGAAGAGCGCATCGACGTGCTCTTCGAAGCGCTCGATCTCGGCGACGGCGAGACGGGGGCGTGGCACCCGCCGCAGCAGCAGGCGCGAGACGAGGTTTGCGGCGGGCCCGAGAAGTCGAACGGCGGTCCCGGAGCCCACCTTCCTCGCCAGCAGCCCCCGGCCATCCAACGGAAGCCAGTGGGCGTGGAACGGCTCCACCGCCTCCCAGCCGACCCTCTGGTGCAGGGCATAGCAGGCTTCCGTCATCCAGATGCCGCCAGCCACGGAGGGCGCGCCAGCCGTGACCGCCCGAACCAGCTTCTTCGCCAGTCCGGCTCCGCGATAGCTCGGGTCGACTAGGAGATCGAAGGAGAAGTGCATGTCGAACTGCCGCTCGCCGGCTCGAGGCGCACCGGCATGGCGCCGAGGCTCCCGATCACCTTGGTGCCATCGAGCACCAGGTGGCGCGGCGAGCCGTCGGGGCAATGCGGATTACGCTCCGTCACCCAACGAAAGGCCGTGGTACGGCGGTCGACGACATCCGGCTCGTAGGCGAGCGACCACAGCTCTCGAAGGCCCGGCAGATCGTCGGGCGTGTAGAGGCGTTCTACGAAGTCGGGCACACGTCGAGTCTACGGTGCCCGAGTGACGGGAGCAAGGTGACGGGCTTTGAGGCGTCTCGTCGCTCAGCGTCGTGCCCGCACCTTGGCATCGATGACCTCGAAGTGCTCGCTGCGGGCGATGTGATGGGTGCCGATCGCATTCGAAGCCAGTCAGGCGTAAAGCGTTCGAACAATGTTTCCCGATACTCGGACTCGGTGAGCACCTCCACGCGATTCAGCGCGATTGCATAGCCGTAGTCGCAAGAGCCGTCCTGGGCGGGGCGGATCAGGTCGCCGTCGACGCGGAAGGGTCGACCGGCGGGTCTCGCCCGCCTCACGTCCGAGACCACTGGGTTGTCGCGCAGAGGTGTCCACTCGCCAACCGGTGATTCGCTCCAGTACACGAACAGCTCGTCGTCCTGCCCCCCGCCAGCCACGCTCCGGTTCACAAACATCCACCAGCGTTCCGCGTGCTCGAGCAGGGTTGCATCGACGGCGACCACGTTCTCGAAGATCACCTTCTCTAGTTCCCACCGACCCGGAAAGTCCACCGCCCGGTAGAGTTCAAGAGAGCGGTTCTCGCTGGTTTCGGGAAGCATCCACGCCTCACCGCGCCACTCGAACACGTAGGGATAGGAGAGGTGGTAGGGCCGTTCGAGCGCCGTTGCTACCTCGCCGAGCCGTCCCTGGGCGTCGAGTTCAGCGACCGAGATCCGCCCGCGGCGGCGTCCCGCGTAGCCGAAATCCTCGAAGAAGACCCAGGCTCGACCGTTGCGCTCCAGCGGAAAGGGATCGGCGTAGCCCCGCCCGGGGGGCGGAGTGACCAGGTGGTATCGCTCGGGCGAGGGAGAAACCAGGGTGTCGTCCTCGCGTTGGCGCACTCCGAACATCCAGAGGTTGTAGTAGAAGCGGTTGGCCAGCCGATTGCGCAGGATTCGACCCGCGACCCGGGTCAGGTACCCCAGCATCCGGAGATTACCCGGTTGTCGGTAGCGGCTCCGGTCGTCGTCGGCTGGCTCCGCATGAGTGTCGCGGGACTCGATCGCCCCAAAGCCGCGGCTCGCCAAATCGCGCAGTCGGCGCCCCACGAACTCGGAGGCCTTCCAGTAGATAGGTGCCCGGCTTCGTTGCAGCGACGTCATGTCCGTCGCGCCGAGCGATCGGTAGATGACGTTTCCTGCACCGCCCTCTTCCGAGAGGATTCTAAGAGTCACGGCCGAGACCGGCTCGCCTCGATGAATTTCCCAGAACAGCGGCGTTGTGCCGCAGCGGTGGTAGCCGTCGCCGGGCTGGTACGACCAGACGCCGTAACGCGCGGCTGCACAGATGCCCCCGCGAACGACGTCGAAGCCGAAGCGCAGGATCACGTCCAACTCATAGTCGCGGATCCGATCGAGGTCGGCGGCCTCGATGGCCTCGCCAATAGGCGTAACCGGAAGCACCGGGATCTCCGAATGGTCCTTAGATCGACGAGCGCGAGGGGGTCGCGCTCTCCGGGGACCAGGCGACGGTCGATGCGCTCGTAACACCTGTAGAGCAGCTGCCGAGAGGCTTCGCGGAGCCTCCGGATACGGTGGTCCGCAGCATTCTCCTCGGAGTTCAGGATGAAAACACATAGCTCTGCTGCGCCGGAGCGTCGCAGCTCGTCCAGCACTCTCGCGATCCAGCTCGGAGCGAACCACTCGTCCAGCATCACGCCGACCCGCAGTTGCTGTCCGGGATGGCGCGACGCTCCCGGAACCAGGTCAGCCATCGTCGGCCTTCGGCAGGGACAGCTC
>CAWAPH010000007.1:0-29901 GCA_963783795.1 uncultured delta proteobacterium
TATGAACTGAACGCCCGCTCGGTGCACTGGGAGCCCGACGAGCCGCCGAAGGAGGCGATGTGGCGGAGCTTGAGGAGCTCGTCGCCGACTACCCGGCTAAGTGGATGGTGTGGGAGGGTGAACCCGCGGACGCGACGGTGAAGCGGCTCGAGGAGATGGGCCTCGGCAGCATCGTCTACACGCCCTGCGGCAGCACCCCCGACAAGGGTGACTTCCTCAGCGTGATGCGGGAGAACGTAGCTGGACTCGATCGCGACTTGCGATAACCCGCAGAAGCCTTCGTCCTCAGTAGCAGGTCACGCCCGCCGCGCAACTCCGCATGACACGCCGCTGGGTCCGCCGGCACACGCCCGCGACGGAACCCGGCGTCATCAACCGGCCTCAATACTCGGGACTCATAGGTCTTCCGGGCTGAGTCCCGTCCGCTTCGCGATCCGTGCAAGCATCCGCGGCCCGATTTCGACGCGGTCGTGAAAGGCCCAGACGAAGTTGGGGAAGCCCTCGCGCTGGAGCACTTTGTGCGACCCCTTGGCCTCGCGCTTGACGCTCCAGCCGATGCGCTGGAGCGCCGCGAACACGCGGGAGGCTCGCGTCGAGCGCCAACGGCTCACGCGGCAGCCGAGGTCTCGAAGACGACACTCACGGGACCCTGCGGCCCTTCACCATGGTCGAGGCGATCGGCGAGGACTCGAAGCGCCAGCGCCTGGGCATGAGCCAGCGCAACGTCGGCTGTCTCTCCGTAGGCCATCACGCCGGGAAGATCCACGACCTCGGCCAGGAACCGCCCGTCCTCCTCTTGCTCGATCTCGACGCGGTAGCTCATCGTCATGGCCTGCCTCCCCGGGGCACCGGCGGATGGGGCGGATAGGAGATCTTGCAGCGCTTTCTGCGCGCGATCATCTGGGTTCCGATAGCTCCCGTAGGAAGAATAGCGTTCGGCAAGCCGCGGTGCCCGGTGCCAGACGTCGTTCGCGGCGTCAGAGCCGCTGCTCGTCGAGGATCTCGAGACCGGTGAGCTTCCAGACGCCGTCGACCGGCGCGATCTCCAGCTCGGCCTGGTAGCCGTTGCTTCGCTGGTGGACGTGGCCCCAGTGACCGACGGAGCCGTGAACGTTCCAGGTGGCCCGGGCGACGAAGGCGCCGCCCTCGCCCGCGCGCGCGGAGGTCTCGAGCAGCTCGATGCTCTTCACCTTGGCCCGCGCGCCGCCCTGATTGGCCAGCTCCAGCCCCCGCTGCGTCTCCAGGTAGATCCGCGCCAGCAGGTCGCCGGTCACGCTGCGGTCCAGCGTGTCGTAGATCTGCTCCTCCTGGCGGTAGTCGAAGGCGCGATAGATGTTGTGCAGCAGGCCCCCGACGACCTCACCGGCCTTCTCGTCCGAGAGCGCGAGCCGCGCCGCCCCACCAGAAGGCGCCGATACCCACCAACACCGCAGCGGTGGCCGTCGAAGCTGCGGCGACCCGCCCCAGCTCTCCGCGACGAGCCCGGATCAACAGCCACACGGCGAGCCCGATACCCAGCGGGAGCAGCAGCCACCGCAGCCAGGCCGAGCAGACGCTGCGATCCGAGGTCGGTGGCCTGCGAATCTCGACCAGCGTGGGCAGCTCCGGATTCTTGAGGAAGTTCTCCCACTCGAGCACCGCGAAATCCGGCTCGAGATAGACGGGCAGGGAGCCCGCCTGGTCCACCGAGGCGGCGGGCACGAGCTGGATCCGCTCGTCGAACAGGTCCCAGTCCATGCTGACCTTCTGGGGCAGACTCTCGGTGGGATAGACGAAGATCACCCCGAGGATGGCCGAGTAGATGTCCAGCTCCCGGGGCGGATCGATGACCCGGCTGGTTCGCAGCGTCCGCTCCAGGAAGTTGATCCGCGCCAGGTCGGGGACGATCTCCCGACCGTCGATCACCACCTTGTGACGCTCGCGCAGGAACTCTGCGGCTCGCCTGGTGAGCTCCGGCTGGATCTCGACCGGGATCGTCGTCGCGACCCTCCAGGCCGAGATCCACCCACCGCTGCAGGTCCAGCGGCCGGACGATGATCTCCTTGCGCACCTCGTAGGGCTCCACGTAGATGAAGCCGCTCATCGGTGCGAAGTAGCTCCGCCGAAGGGCCCGTCTCTCGAAGGCCGAGTACCACGGGTCGTCCCAGTCCAGTTCGAGCCTCTGGACGGGCGTCAGGTACCGGAAGTCGTTGACCGGAATGTCTCCGTGGTAGGCCACGAACCCGACGCTGGGAAGCGGATCCATCGCCGGGCCCTGGAGGGTCAGCGTGCGCGGCCTCACCTCCAAGGGGTACGCGATGCTGGCGTAGACGACGACCTCCGGCTCCTCTTCAATCACGGGGAGCGGCTCGCCGCTGATCTCATCCCGCTTGATGCGGGGCCGCGGCCCCATCTCGACGATGCGACCGATCAGCGGCTCTCCGTCGTCCGCTCGAATCACCAGGTCGCGCGTGAAGAACTCGGCCAATCGCTCGGTGAAAGCTCGCGGAGGATGGCCGAGCTTCTGGTAGATATCGTCCGGCAGCAGATTCCGGAAGGCCTCGATATCCGCGGCGCCGATCTCGAGCTCGAGCCGGATCTGCTCCTCCTCGACGTAGTACTCGGCGATGGTGGAGGCGAACATCGCCTGGGTGCGGATGATGGCGTCGGCCATCGCCCGCTCGCCGGTCAGCGCCAGCGCGAGTAGCAGAATCCAGGGTTGCGGTTGAATGCGAGACAAGATCAGTTCGATGGAGCTCTCAGAAAGCCTCTGCGAACGGAACCTCGATCACTCGAGCCCGTGCTTCGCCTTGAACTCCTTGATCATCTCCGCGGTGACCTCGCTGATGTCCCAGCGACCCGCCATCATCTCCTTGCTGAGCTGGCTGGGCACGGTGTGGTCGGGAGGCGGAGGCTGATTCGGGCCGATCTGGCTCCAGGCATGCTCCGTAGAGACGATGCTTCGCACCTGGACGTCTTGCTTGGTGATGTTCCAGGCCAGGTTGTCCTCGGCCAGTGTCAAGGGACCGTCGTAGGTCTCCCGGATCATTGCGTAGATCTCGTCGCGCGTATCGGACTCGTTGAAGAAGTGGTAGGCGATCGCATGTCGCGGCTTGATCGTGCTCATCACCTTGCCGAAGGCCTGCGGCGGCGTGTGGACGATGGTCCCGACACCGATGGCGGTCTGGGGAGCCTGGTTGTAGAGGGTCACCAGCTGCTCCGGGGTCAGGAACGCCTCGTGGATCGCCACGTCCGCGTTGGTCGCGTACTTCGTGTACCAGGTGTTCGGCATGGTGTCGCCGCCGATCACGACCTTCAGCCCGTTCCACTCCAGCGAGAAGCTGACGGAGCCGTCCCCGGCGTGGATCGCCGGCCAGGAGCGGATGGTCACACCGTTCTCCTGGTAGACGACCTGGTTCTCGCCCTTGTAGTCGAACTCGTGGACGATGATCTGGCCCGGCTTCGAAGGCAGGTTGGCCAGCCGAGTCATGTTGTCCCAGTTGTACGCCTTCAGGAAGTGCTCGAGCGCGTACTTGGTCCCCATGTCCTCGCGGGCGCCGCTCGGTCCCCAGATCTCAGGGGTGTCGTCCGCCCAGCGGTCCAGCCACCCGCCCAGAGGCCGGGCAGGTCACCCCAGTGATCCGTGTGGAGATGAGACAGGAACACCTTGGTCAGGAAGTCGAAGGGGATCATCAGCGCCGCCATGTTGGCGTTGGCGCCGGTACCGAGGTCCATCAGGAACTTGTCCCCGTTGCCGAGTTCCAGTAGCCAGCAGGTCGCCGCCTGGCTCCTGCGCGCCGCCGGCATCCCCGTGCCCAGTGCGATCAGGCGAATCTCGTCTGCTCGGAGAGGCTCGGTGCCCGGGTAGTACACGTACCGATCCGGCGCGACGCCGGTCGGCGACTTCACCGCCCCACCCGCTCCGAGCAGCACCATCAGAGCGATCGCGAGGGCAACTCCACCGACAAAGGTACCTGCGTGACTCAGTCTCATGGTGCGATCCCTCCTGGAATCGACTCGGGTGTGCGGATCGCCGGCCCGACCAGCGACCCATCGAGCTCCAATCGAGTCTACCCGATCTCGGGAGGCTCCAGAGGTCGCCCGGCAAGCAAGCTTGACATCCGTATCTCACCCGGCAAAGAATGAATTCATGGAGAAGAACGCAGCCCCGTCTGCGGAGACCCCGCTCGAGGCGGCCACCGCCGAGGCGCTCCGCGCCATCGACGAGGTCCGCGACCTCTCTGGCGGCGGCGACCAGTGACGACCTCGCCGAGCGGGCCAGCCACCGTGCGGGAGAAGCTCGAAGCCTCCCGCGAAGCCCTGGAGCGCGCCGCCCGCGAGAAGATCGAGCCGCGGGTCGAGGCGTTGCGAAGTGCGAACCGAAGTATCCAGGAGGATCTCGACGAAGCAGAGGCGTGGATCCGCGAGAACCCCTTGCGGGCGGCGCTCACCGCCGGCGGCGTCGGCCTCTTGCTCGGCCTGCTGCTGTCTCGCAAGCACTGAGGAGCTCGGGATGTCCACCACAGACCACGGCTCCTCGGATCTCTCCATCGCCGCCCGCCGGCTCTCCGCGAGCCTGATCGAGGGCATCCACCTGCGTCTGGATCTGCTCGCCATCGAGCTCGCCGAGGAGCGCCGGCGCCTCTCGCAGCTGGTGCTGTCCACACTGGCTCTCTCCCTGGCGCTCTTCATGGTGTTCCTCTCCATCAACGTCGTGCTGTTGATCCTCTTCTGGGAGGATCACCGGATTCCGATCGCCATCGGCATGTGCGGGTTCTACGGCGCGCTCGCTGCGGTGCTCGGCCTGGTGATCGTGCGGCGCATCCGGCGCGGCGCGCAGGCCTTCGCCGCCACCCGGGAGGTCCTCGAGAAGGATGCCCAGGCTCTCCGGGAGCTGCCATGAAGGAGCGCGACTACCAGAAGGCCCTTCTCGTTGCGAAGATCGACGCGCACCGAAGCATCCTCGGGTTGGAGGTGCGAGCGGCGCGCACGGCATTCGACCCTCTGGGGATCGCCCTGTCTTTTCTCGGCCTGGACCGCGCACTGGTCAGGATCCTCCCCCCGATCCTGCGCGCCGTGACCGCGAGTCTGAGAGGGGAATCCGAAGCCGCTGAGGAAGCCGAGAGCTGAGCGAAGTCTCGAAACATCCCACACGACTGCGAGTTGTCTAGGAGGAGAAAAGAACGTGAGAGCGCTGATACTCGTCGCCCTGGCCAGCCTGATCCTGCTGCCCGCCTGCCGGGCGATTCCGAAGCAGGCCGAGGAGGATCTCGCCAAGCCGGTCAATTGCGCCACGGCCGAGCAGGACATCGCGACCCTGAAGAGCGAAAAGGCGTCCGTCGAAAAGCAGCTGCTCGAAGGTGTGACTGCGGTGGTTCCCGCGGGAGCCGTCCTGAGCATCCTGACCTTGCAGGAGAAGGACAAGCTCGAGGTGGCGACCGGCATCTACAACAGCAAGCTCAAGGAGAAGATCGAAGAGATCCAGACCACCTGCGGGATCGAGTAGAAACGCGACTCGACCTCTTCTGGTCAGCCAGATTGCCGCGGGATCGCCGTCGCACCAGCTTCGTGCTGCGCGTGTCGGCAGTACTGCTAGTGGCGCTGGCCTACAGCCCGACGGCGATCCGCGCGGGCGAGTCCGCGGTAGAGGATCGACCCGCGCCCGCCTCGGTGCACGAAATGCAGGGCTCGCTGTCGCGGGGCTTCGAGAAGAAGCCCGATCGGCCAGTGGGTCCCTTCCGCCACCGTCGACTACCACCTGCCCGCGGAAAGGCTCGAGGGCCTCTGGCTCCGCCTCCGCTACGCCTACCTCGACGAGGACGGTGATGCCGACCCGGCCCACGACCTCCGCCTGATCCTCAACTACCAGATCCCGGTCCTGTGAGCGGCGCCTCCTGAGTGACGGGGGCAGCTTCCCCGGGCTGGATCGGACCGCCTGGGCTGCGGTAGCTTCGGGCCCGTGATCGCCTGCGAGTTCTGCGACCTCCTCCACCATCCCCGCCCGCTTCGGCCCGGGGAGAAGGCGAGGTGCTCGCGGTGCGGTGGAGTGCTGGCGCGCCACTCGCGGGATCCGATCCGCGGCACCCTCGCCCTCGCCTTTGCCGCCCTCGTCCTCCTGCTGCTAGCCAACATCTTTCCCTTCCTCGAGATCAGCCTGGAGGGCCAGGTGAGCGAGAGCTACATCGCCACCGGGGTGATCGGCCTCTGGCGAGGTGGCTCCCAGGCGCTTGCCGTCCTGATCTTCTTCACCACCATCCTGGCGCCGGCGCTCAATATCCTCTGCCTCCTCTACGTGCTTCTCCCGCTCTCCTTCGGGTGGGTACCGCCCGGCGTGGCGGGCGCGGTGCGCTTCCAGGGGAGCCTGGTCTCCTGGGCGATGCTCGATGTCTACATGCTGGCGCTGCTGGTCATCCTGATCAAGATGGCGGGGTGGGCCAGGATCCAGTTCGAGATGGGCGCCTGGTGCTTCGTGGCGCTCTTCATCGTGCTGACCCTGGTGAGCGCGTTCTACGATCGCGAGGCGATCTGGGATCGCGTGGAGGCGCTCCGATGAGCGCTGCCTTGACCGCCAACCGCGCCGGTCTGGTCCGCTGCGGATCCTGCGAGATGCTATTGCGCGCGCGGCCCCTCCCTTCCGGCGCTCGCGCCCACTGCACGCGCTGCGGCGCCGTACTCTGGCGCCGCAAGCCCCAATCCCTGGCGCGCAGCTGGGCGCTGCTGATCGCCGCCATCGATCTGCTACGTGCCGGCGAACCTGTTACCGGTGATGGAGGTGGCGGGACCCGGCGGAAGCGAGGCCGACACCATCATGAGCGGCGTCCAGGCCATGTTCGCGGCCGGCTGGTACCCGGTGGGTCTGCTGATCTTCTTTGCCAGCATCACCGTGCCCATCCTCAAGATCCTGTCGCTGATGGGGCTCTTGATCTCGGTGCAGCGCCGCTCCCACTGGCGCCCGCGGGACCGGGCGGTGCTCTACCGGGTGGTGGAGATCATCGGGCGCTGGTCGATGCTCGACATGTTCGTGGTCTCGGTGATGGTGGCCCTGGTGCAGCTCGGCGTGGTGGCAAACGTGGCGCCCCGGATCGGGGCCACCTTTTTCGCGGCGGTGGTGGTGCTCACCATCTTCGCGGCCAAGAGCTTCGACCCGCGTCTGATCTGGGACGCGATGGAGGAAGAGCAATGAGCGAGAGTGGTCCGTCGAGCGGCGGCGCGAGCGACGCCCCCGAGGTGGTGGTGGAGAAGGGCCACGGCCTCTCGCCGATCTGGCTGATCCCGATCGTGGCCCTGATCGTGGCCGGCGTTCTGGCCTACCAGGCGATCCAGGAACGCGGTCCCCAGGTGATGATCCTCTTCGAGTCGGCCGAGGGTCTCGAGGCCGGCAAGAGCAAGGTCAAGTACCGCGAGGTGGAGATCGGAACGGTGGACATGATCCAGCTCCACGACCCGAAGCACGTGGAGGTGCACGTCTCCCTCCACAAGAGGGCGACTCCCTACCTGACCGAGAGCGCGAAGTTCTGGGTGGTGCGGCCCCGGGTCGGGAGCGGAGGCGTCTCGGGGCTCGGGACCCTCATCTCCGGCGCCTACCTGACCGTCCAGATCGGAAAGCCGGAGGATCCGCGGACGCGTCAGTTCACCGGTCTCGAGGAGCCGCCGCTCACCGCCGAGGACGCGCCCGGGGTGCGGTTCGTGCTCCACACCGACCACCTGGGTGGCCTCGACACCGGCTCCCCGGTCTTCTTCCGCGACATCCACGTGGGCGACGTCGCCCGCTGGAAGCTCTCGAAGGATGGGAAGACGGTCGACGTCCAGGTGATCATCAGCTCGGCCCACGCGGACCTGGTGCGCAGCAACAGCCGCTTCTGGAACGCCGGAGGGGTCGAGATGTCGCTCGGATCCGGTGGCCTCGACATCAAGACCGAGTCGCTGCAGTCGATCCTGGCGGGCGGCGTGGCCTTCAGCTCGCCCGACGGTGGCGAGCCGGCCAAGGCCGGCGACGCCTTCTGGCTCCACAGCTCCCGCGCCGACGTCGCCAAGACCTCCAAGGCCCACGGGGGCCTGCGCCTGATCCTGGAGACGGGCTCCCTCGGCGGTGTCGCCGACGGCAACGCCGTCTACTACCGGGAGGTGCCGGTGGGTGCGGTGATCTCCCACGAGCTCGCCAAGGGAGGGGGCAAGGTCCGCATCACGGTGAACATCGAGCCGCGGTACGAAGCGCTGGTGCGCAGCAACTCGGTCTTCTGGAACGCCAGCGGGATCAGCGCCGACCTCGGCCTGCATGGTCTCCACGTCCACGCCGAGTCCCTGAAGGCGCTGCTCTCCGGAGGCGTCGCCTTCGCCACGCCTCCCAAGCCCGGCCACAGGGTGAAGGCGGGTTCGGTGTTCCAGCTGCACGCGGAGGCCAAGGACGACTGGCACAAGTGGCAAACCGACTACTCGGCCACGGAGTCGGACGGAGACGGCGAGAAGAAGAAGCAGGGGATCGTCGGCCGCTTCTTCCACCACGAGGACAAGTCCGAGGAGGAGGCCAAGCAGGAGGACCCCACTCCCGAGCCCACCCACGAGGAGAAGAAGCACGGCTTCATGCACGGCCTCTTCCACCACGGAGACTGAGGAGCGTCCCGCGCTGGCTGAGCGCGCCTCCAACATCATGAGCGGCCGCTCCTGCGGCTGACGAAGAGGGGGTGACAGTGCTTCACCAAGCCGCGATTGGCTCGGCACTGCTGTTCGTCACGACGCTGATTCACGCGGGCTGCACGATCGCTGCACTCTGGGCACTCCGAGTCTCCCACACGGATCGCCGCACCTCGAGCTCGCGATGGGCGAGGGTGCTCCTGACTTCTGCGCTGGTGCTGATGATGTTCTATGCCTCGCTCATCGAGTCATTGATATGGGCCTTCACATACCTCGCCGTCGGCGCGATTTCCGGTCTCGAGAAGGCGCTCTACTTCTCGACGGTCACCTTCACGACACTCGGATATGGCGACGTGGTTCTCGACGAAAGCTGGCGAATCCTGGCCTCCTTCGAGGCGGCCACCGGCATCATCATGTTCGGCTGGACCACCGCCCTCATCGTCGCCTTCATCAGTCACATCCTTTCGCAGATGCGAGAGGCTGAGAGGCCAGATGGCTGACGGCCGCTCGGGAGGTTCCGGTCCCGGCAGGTCCGTTCGCGAGCTGGTCAGGCAACCGGTGGTTCACTTTCTGGTGATCGGCCTGGCGCTCGGAGTCGCACTCCAATGGTTCGCGAGCCGCCAGGATACCGAGCCGGATACCACGATCCGGATCAGCGCGGCGGACATCGCCCGCGCGGAGGCCGAATGGCGTTCGCGCTGGAAGCGCCCTCCGACACAGGAAGAGCTGGCAGGCCTCGTCAAGGCCCGGATTCGGGAGATGGTTCTGTATCGGGAAGCGGTCGCCATGGGGCTGGACCGGGATGAGCCGGTGATCCGTCGCGTGCTGGTGCAGAAGCTCGAGAGCATTGCCAAGGATCTGATCGAGCTGAGTCTGTCTCCCTCCGACCAGGATCTCGAGCAGTACTTCGAGGAGCACGCCGAGCGATACCGGCCCGCTTCTCTCATCACCTTTACGCACGTCTATGTCGATCCGGATCTGCGGGGCGGACGGGCGCTCGAGGACGCGGAGCAGATCGTCGCCGAGCTGCGGTCGCTCGGGAGCGGGACCGACGGCGCCGAGGAGTTCGGCGATCCCTTCATGCTTCAACGCTATTTCCCCGAGAAGGATTTGCAGCGGATCGCGAGTCTCTTCGGGGCGGAGTTCGCGCGACTCGGCGTTCGATCTCTCCTCCGATCAGTGGCACGGGCCCCTGAGGTCCGGCTACGGACCTTCATGCGGTCTACGTGCATGGCCGGACCGACTTTTCGGTTCCGCCTCTCAGCGAGGTCCTGGAGCGGGTCAGACAGGACTGGGTGGACGACAATCGTCGGAGGATCGTCGATCAGTACTTCGCCGACATGGTGGCCCGGTACGAAGTGGTGGTCGAGGGACCGGCGAGGGCGAACCGATCGAAGCCGAACAGGGATCATGAGGCTCTCGCTTCGGTTCGGCCGGACGTCTCATCGTCCTGATCGTTGCCATCGGGCTGGTCGCCGCGAGCGCCGCGGCCGACGGGATCTCTCCCGTGACACTGAAGATCAAGGAGCAGGAATCGGGGAGATTCCTCGCTCAATGGCGGGTGCCGAAGCAGCTTCCGCCTCGCGCGATCCCGTCACCGGTGCTCCCCGAGTCATGCCGAAGCGTCGGCGAACGGACCCTCACCGAACGCCCCGGCGCCTGGTTCGTCCGGCAGCCGTACCTCTGCAGCGAAGGACTCTCGGGAGAGTCCATCGGAGTCGAATTTCCGCTCCTCAACGCCAGCGTCTCGACGCTCCTGCGAGTCGAGCTGCTCTCCGGTGACCGCTACGCCCACATGCTCGCCCCTGGAGAGGAGAGCTGGCGGGTTCCGGACGCGACCGCGCGGCGGTGTTCGCGCTCTGTTCCGCGGAGCCCGCCAGGCCGTGCTCGACGGCGCCACTCATTTCGCCGGAAACGGCTGTGCATCTCGTGCTCGTCGCGGCGCTGATGCTGTTCGGCGGCTTGGCAATTGCGACCCGCTGCGCGACCGGCTTGCGCGCGGGACAGCTCGTGGCGGTCGTGGTCCTCTCGGTCTCCGGATTCCAGCTCGGAGCGCCTCTCGCTGAGATCGGGGTTGCCGCGGCCGCTGCGCTGCTGGCGAGAGAGGCGTTGCGACCTCCCGCCGAGCGCAGGCCACAGCGGCCCTCGCCGCCGTCGCCGGCCTCGTTCACGGCCTGGCTCTGGCCCGCCTGGTGCCGCCGCCCGGCAGACTGCGGCGGTCTCGCGTGCTCTTCTACGGTCTGGTCGTGCTCGGGATGGACGCGGTTCTGCTGCTCGCCGTCATGGCCGGCTCGGGTCTCCGTCAGCTCGTTCCGCGGCGGCTGTCGCGCGGGGCATTCGCGACCGTCGCGGTCTACGGCGTCGGCGTGGCGCCGTCGCCCTCGCTCTGGGCTTCCCTGTCGCCGACGGGACGCGGCCCGGAAGGCGCCGACCGGCCTGCAGCTGCCGGACCTGCCGATACCCGAGGGCGCGGCTGGACCCCGGCCTCGAGACGGGTCGCGACACCGTTTCCGGATGCGGCGCTGCAGAGCTTCGTCACCGTCGCTGCATTCGAGGTGCGGCACGAGGTTCTGGTGAGACTGCGAGATGTCGCTGAACGGATCGGCCTGGACCGTCGGGCGAGCTCGCAGTCGAGGCCCAGGACGAGTCAAACGACAGGTTCGCGAGCTGGTGGACGATGCGCATGGAGTTCGCGATCGACGAGCGGGAGATCGAGCCGGTCGGCTTTCGCGTCGATTTCCTGGGCCTCGATTCGCGCGGTGCGCTACCACGCCTCTCGCCGATCCCCGAGCCCATCGAGACCGCATGGCTCGGCGTGACCGCGGTCTACCTGACGGAGAGCACCCCGAAAGGTCTCGTTGACCTGGGAGGGTTTCGACACCGAGGCGATGGTCCCCGCGACGGTCACGGATCCCGAATCGTCTCGATCGGTCGAGCTGACACAGCGACGGCCGGCCCTGCGCTGGAAGAACGAACTCTCCGAGGATCCCACGCCGATCGTCATCGCCATCGCGGTCGAGCCCCCGTGCTCTGGCTGCCCGTCTTGTCGTCTCGCACTGCTGGGCGCGCGGTCGCATTCGGCGTGGCAGCGCTCCGCGGTCGTCGGCGAGCACTTCGATCGCACTCGTCCGCGTCGTGCTGGCCTGCGCCGTTCTGCTCGGCCCGGTCGGCAACGTCGCCATGCCGCTACCGTCCTCCGTGGGCTGGGAACCCGGACCAGGACGGCGCAAAACGGATTCTCGCGCGTGTCCTCCCGAACGTCTACCGGGCCTTCGAGTTTCCGACGGAATCCGCCGTCTACGACCGTCTGGCGCTGAGCGTCACCGGCGAAACCCTGACCGAGGTCTACCTGGAGCACCGGCGCGCCGTAAGAATGGAGGAGCGCGGGGGCGCCAGAGCCCGGGTGGAGACCGTCGAGGTCGTCGGGGTCGATTCCGTGGAGCCCGGCGACCCGGGCGGCTTCGTCGCCGACGCCGCCTGGACCGTGGGCGGCACGGTCACCCATTTCGGCCACCGCCATTTCCGCCAGAACCGCTACGACGCCCGCGTGACGTCGTACCCGTCGAAGGCCACTGGAAGATCCGCTCCATCGAGGTGCTCGACGAGAAGCGACTGCAATGAGCGTGATGCGGGCCAAGAGCCGCCACCTGACCAATTCACGGGCTTTCGTAAGACGGTCTTGACCATTTTACGATATATCGTATAATTGACCGATGCCTCGGATCGCGCGCAGCTACGAGGCGGTGCTTCGCCACCACGTCGACGGAAATCGCCAGATGGCCTTCGTCTCGGGCCCCCGCCAGGTGGGAAAGACGACCTCCTGCCGGCGCGCGGCAGACCGTTGCCTCTACCTCGACTGGGACGACCAGGACGATCGACGGGTCATCGTGCGCGGGCCGCGCGCCGTCGTCGCCGAGACCGGAATCGAGAAGCTCGCGCTGGAGTCCCCCGTGCTCGTGCTCGACGAACTCCACAAGTACCGCCGCTGGCGCACCTTCCTGAAGGGGCTCTTCGATCGCTACGCGGACCAGCTGCGCCTCGTCGTCACGGGAAGCTCCCGAATGGACCTCTACCGGCGCGGTGGCGACAGCTTGATGGGACGATTCCTCCCTTACCGGATGCACCCGCTCTCGGTCGGTGAGCTGTTGCGGCCGCAGGTGCCGGTGCGCGATATCGAAGCGCCCTCCCCCCTCTCTCAGGCGAAGATGAATGCCCTGTGGGAGCACGGGGGATTCCCAGAACCGTTCGTAAAACGCGACGCGCGCTTCTCGCGGCGCTGGCGCCGGCTTCGCGACGAACTGCTGGTGCGCGAGGACGTGCGGGACATGACTCGCATCCAGGAACTGGCCCAGCTCGAGATACTGGTTGCCCTCCTTCGAGAGCGCTCCGCCAGTCAGCTCAGCTACTCCAATCTGGCGCGCGAGATCAACGTAGCCGTCGACACCATGCGCCGCTGGATCGCAACGCTCTGTACGCTTCATCATGGCTTTCTGGTCCGGCCATGGTTCAAGAACGTCGCAAAGTCGTTGCGCAAGGAGCCGAAGTGGTACCTCCGCGACTGGTCCGGCATCCGGGATCCGGGAAAGCGCGCCGAGACATTCGTCGCCTGCCACCTCCTCAAGGCCGTCGAGATGTGGGAGGATCTCGGCTTTGGCGCCTTCCAGCTGCGTTACCTGCGCGACAAGCAGAAACGGGAGGTGGACTTTCTCGTGGTTCGCGACGACCACCCCTGGTTCATGGTGGAGGTCAAAGCCGGAGATGCCTCACTCAGCCCCGCGTTGTCCCATTTCCGCAAGCAGATCGGCGCCGAGCATTGTTTTCAAGCCGTGATCGATCTGCCCTTCACCCGAGCGGATTGCTTTGGACGCGGCGATCCCTGTGTCGTTCCGGCACGAACCCTTCTTTCACAGCTTCCATGACCATGACCATGACCGGAGACGAAGCGAGAGCCGCGATCGCTACGAGGCGCATGGATGTCCTCCTCAGGTCGAATCGGTTCGGGCCAGATGCCGGCATTGCTCTAACGCCAGTGCCTCGACAGCGAAAGCTCTGACGGTAGATCGCTAGGGCTGGCCCGTGAGCTCTCGCTCGACGCGGTCGAGGAATCGGGTTACCTCGGGCTCGGGCTCGAGAAAGGGGTAGAATGCCATCGCCTGCTCTGCGGCGATCAGGTCGGTGAGGAATCCGTAGAAGGCGTTCGCGACTGCGAGCTCTGCGCTCAAGAGCTGATTCTGAGCGTCGAGGAGGTCGACGATCGAGGCGACTCCAGCCACATAGGAGTCGTTCACGAGCTCGAAGTTGCGCTGCGCCGACGACTCCTGTTGTCTGGCAAAGCCCAGTGTCGCATAGGAGCCGCTCGCCTGCGTGAAGGCGGCGCGGATGCTGTCCTCGATGTTGAGCGCCTCGGAGCGCCTCTCGATGCGCAGGCTCGAGAGGGTCTCGCGCGCCTGGCGAAGCCGGGCGATCTTCGCACCTCCCTGCACCAGCGGAAACGAGAGCTCGGCGCCCACCGACCACCCCGTTTCGTTGAAGTTCTCACTCGAACCGTCTATTCGCTCGTCGACGAACGCCTGATCGATGCCCGCGCCCACGCTCGCCGATGGCACCCAGAAGGCGCGCCGGGTCGCCTGGAGCTGGCGCTCCTGGGCGGCGTTCTGCTCGGTGGAGCGCGTCGCGGTCGGCAGTCGCCCTACGTGCGAGTGCTTCTGGTGGAGCGGCGAGGGCCAGGGCTGGCCTGTGGAGCGGGCGCTGAACGCCCGCGGGATCGGCCCCGCACCGTCTGCTTCCGATCCCGAATTACCGCTGACCCTCAGTGCGCGAAGCCGGGCGTCGGCTCCTTCGAACCCGAGGGCGGGTTCTTCGCAAGCTGCTCGCTGGCGGCGCGCAGGTCGTCGAGAAACATCGTCGCCAGGTCTCGGCTGAAGCCCTCGCGCACCACCACCCGCAGGACGGCCACGTCCTTGGCGTCGTCCGGCATCGTGTAGGCCGGGACCTGCCAGCCCCGCTCTCGCAGCTTGTCCGATACGTCGAAGACGCTGAAGGGCGTCCCCTCCCGCACGCTGAACGCGAAGACGGGGATCGCGCTGCCGTCGGAGAGCAGCTCGAAGGGCCCCAGGCCCGCGATCTCGCCGGAGAGGTAGGTCGCGGTGTCGCGCAGCGCCTCCATGATGCGGGTGTAGCCCTCGCGGCCCAGACGCAGGAAGTTGTAGTACTGGCCGATGACCTGATTTCCGGCCCGCGAGAAGTTGAGCGTGAAGGTCGGCATGTCGCCGCCCAGATAGTTGACGTGGAAGACCAGGTCCTCGGGCAGGTCCTCGTGGCTGCGCCAGGCCACCCAGCCCACGCCGGGATAGACGAGCCCGTACTTGTGGCCCGATGCGTCGATGGACTTGACGAGCGGGAGCCGGAAGTCCCAGAGGAGATCCGGGTGCAGGAAGGGCGCGACGAAGGCCCCGCTCGCGCCGTCCACGTGGAGCGGCACCTCCAGGCTCTTGTCCGCGTTGAGGCGCACCAGCGCGTCGTGGATCTCCTGGATGGGCTCGAACTCACCCGTGTAGGTGGTCCCCAGGATGGCCACCACGCCGATCGTGTTCTCGTCCACGGCGTTCACGACCTGCTCGGGCGTGATCACGTACCGGCCGCGCTCCATGGGCAGGTAGCGGGCTTCCACGTCCCAGTAGCGGCAGAATTTCTCCCACACGACCTGGACGTTGGAGCCCATGATCATGTTCGGTCGATCGGTGGACTTCCCCTTCGCGCGCATCCGGTCGCGCCAGCGCCACTTGAGCGCCAGACCGGACAGCATCACCGCCTCGCTCGAGCCGATCGTCGAGACGCCCACGCCCGCTTCGGGCGCGTGGAAGAGCCGGGTGACGATGTTGATGCAGCGGTTCTCGATCTCGGCCGTCTGCGGGTACTCGTCCTTGTCGATCATGTTCTTGGCGAAGCTCTCGGCCATCAGCTTCTCGGCCTGGGGCCGCTTCCTGCCAGGTCATGCCCGTGATCATCGCATCCGCAGTGTTGACGTTGAACATGATCGTCCCCAGAAGCTGGACAGTGCTGGCGAGGTAGCCCAGGTTTTGGGGGCGCCACCCCCACCAGTGCCAGGAGCGCAGCCCATCGTTTCCCAAGGCGTCCGCCACGTCGCCGTTCAGCGCCTCGAGCCACTGGAGCCAGGCGGCAGCGGTGAAGAAGAGCGATCCCACGAAGAAGACTCAGTTGAGCAGGTGCGCGTCGCCGAGCAGCGGCGGGACGGACTGGGGCCAGGTCGCGGCGACTCCCCCTACCGCGAAGTGCACGGACCCGATCGCGAAGAGGACCGCGACCCACCAGGCCAGCCGCCTCGGCGCCCACAAGTGACGAAAGGCGGAGGCATGCGTGGGACGCGGGCGCTCGGCGCTCGCCGCATCCTCGACACGGTGTGGCCGAAGCCCCTTGCGGTGGCGGCGAGAGCTGGCAACGAGATGGCCACCCTCCGGGAGGCGACCCAGCCGGTGGGTAACAAAGGGCCCGGGGCCCCGGCTCCAAGCCTCGCCCGGCTCGATCCGGTCTGGCTGCTCGGGAGGTTGAGACATCGCTGGTGGGAGGATACCCGATGACTTACTGCATGCAGCAGACGGAGGAGTGCCGCGTGAGAGAACCGGGGACGTTGGCGATGGTCATCGGCCTCGGCTGCGCGCTCTTCGACGTCGCAGAGGACACCACCGCGGTGGGCGTCGACGCAGCGGTGGACACCACGGCAGTGGGAGTGAGGACCGCAGCAGGGGCGGCCGAGGTCGGTACGGACGCCGCCGCTGACGCGACGGCGATCGGCGTCGGCACAGCCTCGGGAACCGCCGATGCAGTGGTCGGGGAGGACCCTGAGGAAGAATAGGCCCGCATTCCGGTTTCTTCTTACCTGCCTCATACGTTAAGCTTCATCAATCGGTCGCGGGAAGCGGCCGGACTGGGTCGTGGCAAGCGGCCCGATGGGGAGGAGAGGTTGATGCGCTTCGTAACACTGGGAATTGCGATGCTCTCTGCTGTGGGTCTGCTGCTCGGTGCGGGGGCGTCTGCGCAGGTGGTAAACGACACCTATACGATCGTGGACAAGGACAACGGCGCGGTCTTCGCGGATTTCGAGGCGGAGGACCTCGTATTCGATGTCGGCATCTCGGCGACCTGCATCAGCGGGCTGGATGAGGTCGTCTTCGAATCGGAAACGAACCACCCCGACGACGTGAAGATCAGCACGAAGACTGCCAAGATTCGCCAGAAGGACAAGGCCAACCCGGTCATGATCACAGTCGCCCTTTACCCTGGAGGGGTGCTCGACTTCACTGGGGACCTGACCAGCTGCAAGAACACCAAGCTGGAAGCCGACGTCAATGCGAATAAGGCCGATGGCAGCTTCAAGCTCCACGCAAAGAACTGCGCCACCAACCTGAGTGGCGCCCAGATCCAGTTCGTCGAGGCCACCTGCGCAGCGACCAAGCAGATCAAGGGGAGTTACAACGCGAGCACCACTGCGGTGAAGAGCCTTAAGATTTCGGGCAAGGGCACGGCCCTCCCGTAGTTGGCCGGCGATCTCCTTCTTCCGAGCGGAGCACCCGGCGTGGGTCCGGGTGCTCCGCTTCGGCGTCCCGCTCGTGTGGGAGCTGCGGAGGGCTTGTGGCGATCCGAGCCGAAGAGACCCGAGGCGACCACCCCCGGTGGCGAATCGCCAGCCTGATACTCGCCACCATCTGTCTCGCCGCGACCGCCTGTGATCGAGGCCAGCCGGCGGATCAGATCGGCGACGCGAGCGCCGAGCCGCAAGCGAGTTCTGCGGCGCTGCCTTCCGCGCTGCCGAGCGCCCGCAACGAGCCGGCTCTCCCGAAAGACAAGCTCACCGAGCGGCGCGAGCGGAGGAGCGAGGCCCAGCGGTCGGACGAAGATCGGGCGCTCGCGTCTCGGGAACGGGAGCGCGAGCCCCCCGACCCGGCCCGGCTCGAAGAGGAGCAGTGGGAAGCGGTTCGCAACCTCGAAGACGGACGCCTCGAGGCCCGGGTCGATGCCGCCGAATCGCTCTACCCGGATGCCGAGGGGATCGCCGCGCTCGCCACGGCCGTGACGGACGACCCGGAGCCGGCGGTCCGGGTGGCTGCGGCGGAGAGCCTCGGCCACGCCCTCGAAGATCCTGCGGCGCTCGCGGGCCTCCTGCGCGCCCTCGACGATCCCGACCCGGAGGTCGTGGTGGCCGCTCTCGACAGCATCGAGTTCGTCGGCGACCACACGGTCATCCCCGAGCTCCAGTTCCTGCTGGAGCACCCCAACGCCGAGGTGCGCGAGGCAACGGTCGATGCCATCGATTGGCTCGAGGAGTGAGCCACGCCGCAGCGACGGATCAGATGACTCCTTCGAGACCCCGCGCGGATCAGTTCACCGTGTAGCCGCGACCTTGGAGGCAAGCACCGTAAGCGCGGTCGTAGCCTTCGGTAGAGGCGCTGTAGGCCTGCTGCTGTGCCTCGTTGGCCCGCCGGTCGCTCATCACCGTATGCAGACCCCCTACAGCCGCGCCGATCGCGGCACCCTTCCCGGCATCGCCCCCGATCGCACCCCCGACCGCACCGAGGGCTGCGCCGCGCGCGGCACCTCCCATCACGCTGCCACGCGGCACCGACTGCTCCACCGGCTGGCTGGGATCGAAGCCGGTCTGCTGCACCGCCCACTGGTGGCACTCGTACTGGTCCTTCTGCTGCTGCTCAGCGGTCTGGCCCTTGGCGGGATAGACGTAGGGATGAGCTGCCCAGCTGGCGGCCGCGAGGCTGAATGCGAACAAGCATGCCACGGCGATGAGATTGGTTCTCTTCATGTTGCGTTCCCTTGGTTTTCTGTAGCCCACCGGAGCGGAAATCCCGATATCCGACTTCGCGGACTCGCGTCAATACCATTCTCGATTGTTGCGAGTGTACCGCCTCAAGAACGATTCCCAATTTTTCCTGATGGCGTATGTTGTTTTGCATCGAAGACCTTCGACACGCGACGTCTGGCCGGGGCCGCGGTCCCGCTCTTCCTGGTGCTCTCGGTCTCCGCACTTGCCGCGGACCAGGGCAAGGTCGTTCCCCTGAGCGCCGAGTATCAGAAGGCGCTGGCGCTGAGCGCGGGCGCAACAGGGAAGACCGCGAAGGTGCTCGTCACGCATCTCGCTGCGGGAAACTGAGACACTCGCCGCTCGGGGCGAAGCCCATCCCTGGCCACGCCCCGATCGGAGTCCGCGAAGTAAACCGGACTTCGCAGTCTTCTTCGCGCCGCCCCAGCCCAGCACGTCGTGGAGGATCGACCAACGCGGCTCCCGGTCGCTCGGCGGCTCCTGCCCCAGGATCCAGTAATCGAACAGCCGCGGGATGGTCAGGTCCCGCTGCTTGAGCAGGATCCAGTGATTCAGGAACTCCACCAGGTCCGGATCTCCGCGGCGAACGACGTAGCCCATCGGGATCTTGAGCAGGTCCGGGTGGGGCACCGCCACCGAGAACTCCGGGTAGATCAGCGTCCAGGCCGACCCTCCCTCCGCACTGAAGACGAGCGCGTCGAGATCCTTGTGATCCCCCTTGAAGAAATCCCGTGGTGAGTCCAGCGGGACCATTTCTGCCTGGGGTAGGTACCGCTTGATCTTGTCGGCGTAGTAGCTGACCCGCGGAATCCCCAGTCGCAGGGAGGGGTGCTCGCGCACCGCTTCGCGGCTGCTGAACTCGCTGCGGCGATGGTCGGGGACGATGAAACAGAGCGTCGCCTCCAGGTAGGGATCCGAGAAGGCCACCTCCTGCAGCCTCTCCGGCGTGATGGCGATGCCCGCCATGAAGATGTCGACGGTGCCGGCGTCGAGGCTCTCGCGCACCTTCGGCATCTCGATGCGGACGAACTCCACACGCACGCCCAGATCGCGGGCCAGGGCGTGGGCCATCTCCACATCGAAGCCCACCAGTGCGCCCGCGTCGATTGTGGAAGCCGAAGGGCAACATGTCGCCCACCCAGCCCACCCGCACGACGCCACGAGCGCGGATGCGGTCGAGGCCGGAGCCCGGGTCCGCGGGCCCGGGCTCCGGCGGATCGATCTCCCGGGCATCCGCAGTGGGCAGCAGCAGCGAGCGCTCGATGAAGTTCCGGTAGCCCTGGTACGGGTGGTCGATGGAATTGAACGCGAGCCGCAGGCCGCCGAGACCCCCGAGTACCAGCACGAAGGAGACGATGCCCCAGCGCAGCACCCGGGCGCTGCGGAGCCTCACCAGCCCCGCCGCCCCGCAGGCCCCCAGCAGGGTCAGGGAGACGGCTCCAGAGGAAAGCCCGAGAGCCAGCCGGCGAAGAGAACGAAGGCCAGGGCCAGGAGCTTCCCGGCGCTCGCCAGGGTGAAGCCGATCGGCACGATCACGTCCACCAGGTGCTGGCTCTCCCGGGCGTCCTCCCGGCTCTCCAGGAGCTCCTTGCCCCGCTGCGCGAGCAGCGGGAGCACCACGAAGACGCTTCCGGTGGCGAAGGCAGTGAGGAGCGCCGCCCGCGTCGCTCCCACCACCTCGCGGTAGGTGAATGGGGTGAGCGAGGTGACCAGGACGGGCAGGATCCAGAACGCCAGCGCCAGCGCAGCCACCACGTAGCCGGCGGCGTAGACCTGAAGGCCCAGCAGCTCGTCGCCCCGCATGGTGCCGGCGGCGTGGCCCGCGATGGCGAAGACACCGTACGGTGCCAGGCCGACCACGAACCCCGCGATCCGCTGCAGGGTGTCCTCGAAGGCGCCCAGACTCTCGATCAGAGCGCCCTTGCGCTCGGTCAGCATCAGGGACAGGCCCACCGCCACGCTGAACACGACGACCGCGGGTACGACGCCCTCGGCCATTGCCTTGAAGGGGTTCGCCGGGAGATAGAGCGCTACCGGGTTGAACGGGGGCGCCGCCTCGACCAGACTGGTGCTGAAGAACGAGGCCGCCTTCCAGCTCGGGAACACCAGGGGGAACGCCATCACCACGGCCAGGGTCAGGCCCCAGATCACCAGCAGGGAGGTTCCCGCGTGCCGTGCCAGACTGCGCGCATCCGCGACGTTCAGCCTGCCCAGGCTATGGATCAGCGCCACCGAGACGTAGGGAAGCACCGTCATCTGGAGAAGAACGATGAAGGCTTCCCCCGGCCCTTGGAGGAAGGCTACCCCCTCGCCAAAGAAGAGACCGGCGAGCACACCGAGGCCGAGGCCGAGGAGAACCTTGCTGGAGAGCGACATCCGAGTGTCAGGGTAGCGGAGCTTCTCTCGCCGTACTGCACGGTCCGGCGCAATCGGCGGATCAGCTCAACCGCTCCGGCAAGGAGCCGCCCGTGCGAACGCACCTGATCGAGGTGTTGTTCGCGATGAGCGGCGACCCGGAGGAGAAGGCCTACTTGAACGAGCTCCCGACGAGCTTCGATCTCGACGACGAGCAGGTGGACCGCCTATCGAATTCGCGCGCCGGACCTTTCGCACTTCGCCGGACACGAAGAGGCTTCCGGACCGCTTGGAGCAGTGGCGGGGCCCGTCGACGGGGGATCAGCCCTCCTCGAGCGCCTTCGGATCGTAGTAGGGAGCGATGCGGCGGAGGACGTCGCCGGCGGCCGCGGCCTTGTCCGTGACGAAGTTGGATGTGAAGGTCCTCTGCGAGATCTCGCGGGCGTCTCGCACCATCATCATCAGACTCTCGTAGATGGGAAGGGTCTGATCGTAGCCCTCCCCTTCCCCGAGTGCGCTCGACAGGTGCTTCGCCTCGGTCTTCACCCGGCGGATGACCTGGCGAAGTCGATAGTAGTCTTTCGACTGTCCGGATCCGAGAGTCTTCGCCGGCTCCTTCACGAAAGTGTTGTATAGCGCGTCGCACGCCTCGGCCAGCTCTGCGCCGAGGGCGGTGACCCGCTCCTGATCCCACGCGGCGAGCTCCGCGAAGCTGGCGCTCGGCAGCCACGCGATCACCGCGAGGACGAGGACGACCGAACCGATCTTCTGAATAGACCTCATGAGTTCTTTCCCTCCCTGAAGGACTCTTTTGAGAATACCAGGGATATTCGCTCCCTCTGTGATCGAAAAATCCGGGCATACTCTCTGCCGGATCGGAAGGGCGGGGACGAACGGCTCCCGCCGCTCTCGATCCCCCGAAAGCAAAGGAATCCACCATGAATGGCGCGCACAGCGAGCAGCGGGTCCAGACCGTATGTCTTCTTCTCCTTACCACGGCCGCTATGGCGACATCCCTCTACTGGCTGCGACCGGTGATGATTCCCTTCGTGATGGCGCTGCTCTTCGCCCTGATCCTCTCCCCACTGATCGACCTCCAGATGCGCTACCTCCGCACCCCTCGAGCGGTGGCGCTGATCGGAACCATCCTGCTCGGATTCCTCGGGCTGCTCTTCGTGGGAGCCGTGGTCTCGGACTCGGTCAACCAGCTCGCCGGAAACGTTCAAGCCTACAAGGAGCACCTCGACAGCGTGCTCCAATCCGCGGCGCAGCGCCTGCCGCTCGAGCGCTTCGGAATCGACCCGGACCGCGGCGTGAGCTCCCTCATCAAGGTCCCCGTGCAGACGGTGGGGAGGATGCTGCTGGGGACCACCAATGCGATCCTCGACCTCCTCTCGAGAGGGCTCCTGGTGCTGGTCTTCCTGCTCTTCCTCCTGACCGGGGAAGGCTTCTCGAGACGATCCGAAGAGACCACCTCGGGTCAGGTCGCGGCCCAGATCAAGCGCTACGTCCTCGCCCAGGCGGTGCTCTCGGCGGCGACGGGATTCCTGGTCGGCGGGACACTGGCGCTACTCGGCGTGCCGCTGGCGCTGCTCTTCGGCTTCCTCGCCTTCCTGCTCAACTTCATCCCCACCATCGGATCGATCGTCGCTACCCTGCTGCCCCTGCCGATGGTGCTGATCAGTCCCGACGCCACACTGACCACCGTCGTTCTGGTCCTTGCCATCCCGGGGCTGATCCAGTTCACGATCGGGAACGTCATCGCGCCCAAGGTGATGGGCGACACCCTCGACCTGCACCCGGTCACCATCCTTTTCGCACTGATCTTCTGGGGCATGCTGTGGGGAATCCCAGGGGCGCTGCTGGCCACGCCGATCACCGCCATCATGAAGCTGATGCTCACGCGAATGGAGCTGACCGCCCCCCTCTCGAACTGGATGGCGGGACGGTTCAGCGCCGCGGCAACGGCACGGTAGCTACTGGAAGGACGCCCGGATCTCCTCGAAGAGCTTCTCGACCTCGCCCAGCATCATCTTGCGCCCGACCGTGTGCTTGGTGCCGCTCCCGAAGCCCGCGACCTGGTCCGAAAAGGTCCGGTTCGTGTAGAAGACCAGCGTGTCTTCGCCCAAAGGGAAGGTGCCGGCGATGATCTGGAGCGCGTTGAAGGACTGGCCGACGAAGTAGTTGCGGCGTCCGCCGACCGCGTAGTCGTCGTGTTTCTCGAACATGCGGTGCACGAGGACAGCTGTGGGACGCTCCTGGATGCTCTGGATCTGCCAGGTGAAGAGGTTCTTCACCAAGGCTGAGGAATCGGCAGGAAAGCTCTTGAAGGCGGAGTAGAAGGTCGGCGCTCCGTTCTCTACAAACTTCATCTCCTCGACCGCGAGGCTCAGCTCCTTCCCCGGGTGGGCTTCGTCCCCACCCCGCGTGAAGGATGCGATCCCAGCCAGTCCGCTCTTCCGGTAGGCATTCGTCCGCCCGGCGAGGACTTCGCGATAGCCCTGGGCGATCGCCTCCCGCTGCTTCGCGACTGGCGCCGACGCGTTGACCTTCGCGGTGGCCTGGAGCTTCTCGATTTCGGGCTGCGAGAGGTTGAAGTCGGAGCCCGGCTCCACCTCGAGCAGCTTGTCGAGCTCGCCCGGATCGAACTTCAGGCTCGCAAAGGACTCGGCGCTCATTGTTCCATCGGGAATGGCACCGTGGGAGAGGATCGTCTTGTCCACCTTGTCGACGACGCCCTTCTGGATCTTGTCGAAGACCTCGGCGAAGGGGGCCTTGACCACCATGGCGACGGCCAGGGCGAGCTCCTTCTTCGAGTCCTCTTTGAGGTCGCGCGAGACGATTTCGCCCTGCGTGAGCCTATCGACGTCCGACTCCACGAAGCCGAGGGACTTCCCGACCTGGCGGATTCGTTCCGACACCTCCGCCGTCTGGGCGGAGCCAATCAGCGGAACAGTCAGCGCAGCGGCGCATGTGAAGAGCGCGGCGAAGCGCGCGAGCATACTCATCGGAATTCCCCCTCGATGTGGATACTATCCTATTCTCGGGAGAAGAAATGTTCCGCGTCTACGCGACCATCGATCAGCGCACCTCCCCGGCTGAAGTCGGTGCCAAGGCCCGCCGCGCGGAGGCGCTCGACTACGATGGAATCAGCGTGGCCGACGGGGTCCACGACGGCCTGCTGGCGGCGGCGATAGCTCTCGACGCGACAACCCGGCTCCAGGTCGCCATCGCCGTCCTGGTCGCCTTCCCGCGCAGCCCGATGACGGTGGCGCACGCCGCCTGGGATCTTCAGGCGATGTCGGGGGGGCGCTTCGCGCTGGGCCTGGGGGCGCAGGTGCGGGGCAACATCGTCGGTCGCTATGGCACTCCCTGGACGCCGCCGGTTCCACGGATGCGCGAGTACCTGCAATCGCTGCGGGTGATCTTCGGCTGCTTTCAACAGGGCGGAGCCCTCCGCTTCGAGGGAGAGCACTACCGGTTCGATCGCCTTCAGCCCTTCTTCAATCCCGGCCCCATCGAGCATCCCGAGATTCCCCTCCTGTTGGGGGCGGTGGGTCCCAAGATGACGGCACTGGCCGGCGAGGCCGCCGACGCGCTGGTGACCCATCCCACCAACACGCATCCGCGCTATCTCCGCGAAGTCATCTGGCCCGGGCTCACCAAGGGGGCGGCCAAGACGAATCGCGACGCCGCCGATCTGAAGCTCATGCTCACTCCCCTTGTGGCGACGGGGGCAAACGCGGAGCAAGTGCTCGCCGATCGCCAGACGCAACGGCAGCTGCTGAGCTTCCTCTACTCGACGCCCGCCTACTGGCCCTCGCTCGAACTCTTCGGCTGGGAAGAGTGCGGCCCGCGGCTCCGCCAGCTCACACGCGAGGGGAAGTGGGACGAGATGCCGGGGGTGATCTCGGACGCGATGCTCGACGAGCTGCTACCGACGGCGCCCTTCGCGGAGATCGCCGAGGTGCTCCGCGAGCGCTACGCAGGCCTGGCGACGATGATCACCTTCCCCCTGCCGGAGGACCCGGCTCTCGATCCGGACGTGGCGAAGGTAATCTCCCGCTTGCACGATGCGTGAAGCGATGGATGCCGACCTCGGCGCTCCCTCTACGAATCGAAGCCCGGCGGGTATTCGTCGAACTGCGGAAGCTCGTCGCTGATCTCCACCCAGGGAGCCTTCGAGCCGACGAAGATGTGTCCCGCGGGCCGGGCTCCGGGATCGTCGTCGAGCGTACCGGCCGGAAGATAGAAGTCCGTCGCACCGGGGTCCGGATCCGGCAGACTCGAGCCGCAGACGCGGCAGAACGCCCGGGTGTGACCCGGAGACGACTGGTAGCGCTCGAGCAGTTCCTCGCCCTTCACCCAACGGAAGTCAGCCGTGTTGACACCGACGAAGGTCACGAACGCCGCGCCGTGATGCTTCCGACACATGGAGCAGTGGCAGTTGGCCATCAGCTTGATGTCGCCATGGATCTCGTACTGCGCGCCCCCGCAGAGGCAGCTGCCTTTCACCATTTTCTTGCCCTCCCGTCTCGACTCACCATCATCTCACAAGTATGGCCGCCAGGGGGCTGGAATCGATGCAGATCGGGACGAGATCGTCGGTCTCAAAACCTCTTGTATTTCAATATGTTTCAAGAGAAAGCGACAGATTGGTTCAGATCTGAGGGCGGCCTGGCGAGAAATGCAGGCTAGGGTTCAGCATTCCAGAGGAGGCGGCTTGGAGATCTTCAAGATGGCCTGGCGGAACGTGTGGCGGAACCAGCGCCGCACACTGGTCACCATCGCGGCTATGAGCTTCGCGCTCTTCGTGATGATCCTCTACGCGGGGCTGATCGAGGGCTACCTCCGGAACATGGAGCGCAGCGTCCTCGACCTGGAGGTGGGCGACGTCCAGGTCTTCGCCGACGGCTACCGCGACAACCCCTCCATCTACACGCGGATCGAAGATCCCGAAGCATTGCTCGCGCCGCTCGATGCGGAAGGCTTTCCCGCCGCGGGCCGCCTCCTGGCCTACGGCATGGCCGCAGCGGGGGAGTCCTCGGCCGGCGTGTCGTTTCGCGGGGTGGATATCGAGCGCGACGCGCGGGTGAGCCTGGTCCACCAGCAGGTCGATCGGGGCAGCTGGCTCGATCCCGAGGATCCGGGCGGCGTGGTCCTGGGCCGGCGCCTGGCCCGCATCCTCGGCGTCGAGCCCGGCTCCGAGCTGGTGGTGCTGACCCAGGGTGCCGACGGCGCCATGGCCTACGATCTCTTCACGGTTCGCGGCGTGCTTCGGAGCATCGGTGATGCCACCGACCGAAGCGGCGTCTTCATGACCGCCGCAGCCTTTCGCGAGCTCCTCGTCTTTCCCGAAGGAGTCCACCAGATCATCGTTCGCCGGCCCGCCGAGGTCGACCTTCCCAGCACCGCGGATCGCGTGAACCGAATCGCGAGCGAGCTCGACGTCAAGACCTGGCGCCAGCTGCTGCCGACCATCTCCTCGATGCTCGACTCGGCACGGGGAGTCATGATCGCGATGTTCTTCATCGTCTACGTCGCGATCGGCATCCTGATCCTCAACGCGATGCTGATGGCGGTCTTCGAGCGCATCCGCGAGTTCGGCGTGCTCAAGGCGCTGGGCGTGGGACCCTTCGACGTGCTGCGCCTGATCCTGGTCGAGAGCGCCATCCAGACGGGCATCGCCATCCTGGTGGGAGTAATTCTCGCCGTGCCCGGCATCTGGTACCTCTCCCAGACCGGAATCAATCTCGCCCAGCTCGGTGGCGTCACCATCATGGGGATCGCCTGGGACCCGGTCTGGCGCGCCGCGGTCCACTTGCGCGGCTTCGTCGAACCGATCCTGGTGCTCGTCGGGATCGTGGCAATGGCGGTGCTCTACCCTGCACTCAAGGCCGCACTGATCCACCCCATCGACGCCATGCGCCACCAGTGAGGAGATTCGAGTCGTGAAGGGCACGAGTTTGGCATCGATGGCCTGGCGGAACCTCTGGCGCCACCGCCGCCGTACCCTGCTGACGCTCTCGTCCATCTCCTTCGGGGTGATGCTGGCGGTGCTTTTCACTGGCATGGGCGATTCGAATTGGAGCGCGATGATCCAGCTCGCCGCGCGTCTTGGGGGCGGCCACGTCGCATTGCAGCACCCCGAATACCTGGAGACCCCCACACTGAGCCGAACGGTGCAGGACGCGGATCGGCTTCGAACCGAGGCGCTCCGGGATCCCGATGTAACCCGCGCGGTCATCCGGATCACCGGGAACATGATGATCGCCACGGCTTCCCAGAACTACGGCGCGCTCTTCATCGCCTTCGACCCGGATGCGGAGGACGAGAGCACGCTGTCGGTGATCGAGGCTCTGAGCGAGGGGGAGATGTTCCCCTCCAGTCGAGACGGCGGCATCATTCTCGGGAAGCGCCTGGCCGAGAACCTGGATGCGGGCATCGGCCGCAAGGTCGTCTACACCTTGACCGACAAGAACGGCGAGATCGTTCAGGAGGCGGCCAGGGTCTCGGGCATCGTCAGCACTGGAGCTCCGAGCGTCGACGCCGGCCTCTGTCTACTTCCCATCGACAGCTTGCGGGAGCTTCTCGGCTACGAGGGCACCGAGGCCGTCCAGGTCGGGGTATTCCTCGGCGACCATCGCAGGGCCGACGCCGTCGCCGGTCGGCTCGGCGACCTCTTCGGGTCGCAGGTCGCAGCGCTTCCCTGGCATCAGCTACAGCCCGAGCTGTCCGGCTTCATCACCATGAAGGTCGTCGGGGCCTGGTTCATGGAAGCCATCATCATGATTCTCGTCGCGGCGGGAATCTTCAACACCCTCTTCGTCAGCGTGATGGAGCGGGTGCGGGAGTTCGGAATCATGATGGCCATCGGTTTCAGCCCCGCCAGGCTCTTCGGCCTGGTGATGTGGGAGAGCCTGTGGCTCGGCCTGGTCGGCCTGCTGCTCGCCGCTGCGGTCACCGCCGGCCCATATTATTACATGGCCACGGCCGGGATCGACATGACTGCGCAGATGGGGGGCAACAGCGCCGAGATCGCCGGAGTGGCCGTCTCGCCCATCATGTACGTGGACATCTTCCCCGAGAACCTGGTGATGATTGCAGGTGCCGCTCTTCTGGCCACACTGCTCTCGGGGCTCTACCCCGCCTGGAAGGCGGGGCGTGTTGTGCCGGTGGAATCGATCCGGCTGGTGTGAGGTGATGATGTCGAGCAACGAGATACCGATCGTCGAGCTTCGGGACGTGACCAAGCACTATCGTCAGGGTGCACTCGATGTACCCGCCCTCCGCGGGCTCACACTGGCGATCGCCAAGGGAGAATTCACCGCGATCTGCGGTCCCTCGGGATCCGGCAAGACGACGGCTCTCAACCTGATCGGCGCCCTGGACAAGCCGACGTCCGGAACTGTCGCTCTCGAGGGCCGCGATCTCGGGCCTCTGAGCCGCAGGGTGCTCTCCCACCTGAGGCGCGACCGCATCGGCTTCGTCTTCCAGGCCTACAACCTGATGCCGGTACTGACCGCCTACGAGAACGCCGAGATCGTGCTCTCCCTCCAAGGCGTCGAGGAATCCGAGCGCCGCGAACGGGTCATGGGTCTGCTCGCCGAGGTGGGCCTGGAGGGCATGGAGGGCCGGCGGCCGGACGAGCTCTCCGGCGGCCAGCAGCAGCGCGTCGCCATCGCCCGCGCCATCGCCTCGAACCCCGCCGTGGTCCTGGCCGACGAGCCGACGGCCAACGTAGATTCCGAGACCGCGGAGAAGCTCCTCGATATCATGCAGCAGCTAAACCAAGACCGGGGCGTCACCTTCCTCTTCTCCACCCACGACCCCAGGGTGATGGAGCGCGCCCGCCGCGTCGTCCGCATCGTCGACGGCCACGTCGAACGCGACGAGCAGCGAGAATAAGCGGGGACGTTGTTGAACGTTCAAGTTCGCCCGCCAAAAAGCTCCGTCGGAGCCGAGGCGAGCCGGATCTGCTCTTCTTCTACGACCGTCCTGCCGCGGCGGAGGGCGTGGCTCACGGCGGAAGGAGAAACCCGAAGTGCCGCCGCAACAGCCTTGCCCGGTAGCCGTAGTTTCTCGACAGCGAGATGGGCGACCGTGGCCCGCGCCCGGGCAGGCGCGCGTCGCTGACAGGGCGAGCAGACCTCATCGAGGGACACCTCGAATACCCTCGCTACCTCCGCAATCAGTTCTGTAATCGTGAGGGGTGCGTCCCTTCCCGCTTGCACCTCGATGTGCTTTGCTCGACCTCGGTATTCATTCGAAGATTGGGGTTCTTGCCGCGTGGATGAGGACCAGATAGGCATCTCCGTTCGATGCCCGCCGCGCCAACGATCTGCGGAAGTGGGTTCAGACACCCGGCGTACCATCGACGCTCGAAGACAGCGGCGAGCTGCTGCTTCTTCGTCGGCAAAGAGCGATAGGGATGCTTCGATCGACTCGAATGCAAGTGGTGCGCGGTGGCCTACAAGCGCGGGATGTCCGCACCAGGGATAGCGCTCGAGAGCCTCGAGCGAATCCACCAGGCCCGCGGCGAGCGGATTTCTGTGCGTGTACACGACCAAGCCCATCAGGTCGGCATCATCCCCCGCCAGACGCGACTTGAACCGGTTTTCGAACAAATAGCCATTCCGACGATGGCGGCGGTTGAAGCTCCGCGCGTACCCCGTGTTGAGCCTCGCCATTAGCCGCGAGAGTCCGCCATCTGAACTCCCCACCACCAAATGCACGTGGTTGGGCATGAAGGCCCACGCGAAGCAACGCCACCTCCCTTCGGGGAGCAGATGCTCGAGTCGCCCAAGGAAGTCCAGCCGATCGTCGGTGCTGAGGAAGATCCGACACCCCTCGATACCGCGAAGCATGACATGATGCGCGCACCCAGGGGCGTCGCGACGGGGTCCACGGGGCATTGCAGCCCTCCTGCGGGACCCGGGAGGCAAGGCGAGGCCGATTGTAGCGCGCTTCGCGAGAAACCCGAGGACCTACATCTCACCTTTTCAGCTCAGAATTGAACGTTCAACAACGTCCCCGTTCCGTCCCCGGTCTTGCCCCCGGTCTCTGAGGGGCTAAACCCTCGCCTG
>CAWAPH010000008.1:0-611775 GCA_963783795.1 uncultured delta proteobacterium
CATCGCCCTCTCTTCGGGGAACATCACCTTCGCCCAGGAGCCGCCGGAAGGCGAGATGCGGCCGCTCCGCGTCCTCTGGTGGGAGGCCGTGCCGCTCTGCTTCGAGGTCGGGAACGTACTCACCGGCTTCGGCTGCGAGCTCGTCGAGGCGGTGCTGGCGGAAGCCGAGCTGCCCTACGAGCGGATCGAGGTCGAGGGACCCGCCGCGGCGCTCGAGAAGCTGAAGAGCGGCGAGGGTGACGTGACCGGGTTTCCGGTACCCCAGCTCAGCGAGCTGGAGGAGGAGTACGACTACACCCACGGCATCTACGAGACCGGAGCGCAGATCGTCGCGTCCACCGAGCTCAGCGCGCCACGGTCGCTACGGAGATCCTGCGGGCGACCTACCTCCTGGAGCTTCTCGGCGTCGCGTTTCTGGTGCTGATCGCGGTCGCTCACGCCATCTGGCTGATCGAGCGCAAGCGGCCCGACTCCAACTTCCGTTCCGGCTACCTCCACGGCATCTACGATGCATTCTGGTGGGCGTGTGTCACCGCCACGACCGTGGGCTACGGGGACGCCGTCCCCAGAGGTGCCCTGGGGCGGGCCCTGGCACTCCTCTGGATGTTCGGGGCGCTGTTCCTGGTCACCCTTTTCATCGGCAGCATTTCGGCCGTGGTGACCGTGGGGCACCTGGAACAAGGGATTCAGACCGTCGAGGATCTGCGCGGCCACGAAGTGGGATCCCTCGCCGTGAACCCCATCCTGGAGCGCATCCGCCGTCGAGGGGTCGATCCCATCCTGTACGAGACGCCCGACGAGCTCTTCGACGCCATGACGGCCGGGAAGCTCGACGCGATCGTCCACGAGTGGGCAGCGGCGTCGTTCTACGTCGGTCACGAGGGAAAGGGCCGCGCCGTTCTCGCCGGGCCGCGCTTCACGAGAACCAAGGCCGCGCTACTGCTCCCCGAGGAGAGCCCGTACCGGGAGGAGCTCGATCGCGCCATCCTGCGGATCGTCGAGAACGGCCTGTACGACCAGATCCACGCCCGCTGGTTCCCCGAGATCACTGGAGCGTCGGGGAACTGACGCCGCGGCTGGCCCACGAGAGACACTTCGCTGCTGTTAGGCTATGCTCGAAGCTTCAGCGGGGCTGAAACACCGCAGTGACAGACGAGACGGACGAGCGGTTGGCTCTCGGCAGATCGGGAAGGATCGAGTTGAACGCGCCCTCAGCGGAACGCATCGCCTGCATCGAATGCGACCTGCTGGTCCAGGTCGGCGAGCTCCGCGAAGGGCAGCGGGCTGAGTGCCCGCGCTGCGGGCACATTCTCACCGCGCCCGCGGCCGACGGCCTGACGCGAACGCTTGCGTTCGCGCTGGCGGCGTGTGTCCTGCTCGTGGCCGCCAACGCGTTTCCCTTCCTGGCGCTCAAGGCCAAGGGACTGGAGCAGGTGATGACGCTGCCGCGGACCGCGGTCGAGCTCTACCGCGACGGCTACGCGACCCTCGCGGTGCTGGTGCTCGGGCCCATCGTCGGCATCCCCGCGCTGATGCTCGCGACGATGTTGGCGCTGCTCGTGCCGATTCGCCGCCGCGTCCGGGCGCCCTGGCTGGTTCCGGCCGGGCGGCTTCTCTTCTTCCTGAGCCCCTGGAGCATGGTCGAGGTCTTCGTGATCGGCGTGCTGGTCAGCCTGGTCAAGATCGGAGCGATGGCGACGGTGGTGCTGGGCATCTCCTTCTGGGCGTACGTGGGGTTCGCCGTCTGCTTCACCGCCAGCCTCTCCAGCCTCGACCGGCTCCAGATGTGGCGCGAGATCGAGGCGTGCGCGTCATGAGCGGCTTTCCCGCCGGCACGGCGGCCGCGGAGGGGCTCGCGTGCTGCCACGTGTGCTTGAAGGTCGCCCCGGAGGCGCTCCACCGCTGCCCGCGCTGCCGGGCGCGGTTGCACCTGCGCGAGCCGAACAGTCTCCAGCGCACTCTGGCGCTCCTGGTGACGGCCTCGCTGCTCTACATTCCCGCCAACGTGCTCCCCATCATGACGACCGAGCAGCTCGGCCGCGCCATGGACAGCACGATCATCGGCGGAGTCGTCGTGCTGATCCACCACGGCGACTACCCGATCGCCGCGGTCATCTTCATCGCCAGCGTGCTGGTGCCGCTCAGCAAGCTCTTCGCGCTGGGCTGGCTCTGCTGGAGCGTCTCGCGCGGCCAGCCGAGCTCCCATCACGAGCGGACCCGGCTCTACCGGGCCGCCGAGCTGGTCGGCAAGTGGTCCATGACGGACGTCTTCGTCGTGGCGATCCTGGTCGCGCTGATCCATCTCGGCGGCTTCTCGTGATCACTCCCGGTGCGGCGGCGCTGGCCTTCGGCGGGGTCGTGATCGTCACCATGCTCGCCGCCCACGCCTTCGACCCACGGCTCATCTGGGACCAGCTCGGAGACAGCGATGACTGAGGCCAAGGCCACCGTCAGCGAGCGCCGGCGCATCTCCGCCATCTGGCTGGTCCCGATCGTCGCCCTGGTTCTCGGCATCTGGATGGTGATCCACACCCTCCGGAGCCAGGGGCCGGAGATCACCATCGTCTTCTCCTCCGGCGCGAGCATCGAGGCCGGCAAGACCAAGATCAAGTTCCGCGACGTCGAGGTGGGCCTGGTGGACAGCGTCGGGCTGGCCGACGACCTCGAGAGCGTGGTCGTGACCGCGCGGCTCGACAAGGCGGCGGCGCCGCTGCTGCGCGAGGACACCCAGTTCTGGGTGGTGCGCCCCCGCGTCGGGCCGGGGGGCGTGTCCGGCCTGGGCACGCTGCTCTCCGGGGGCTACATCCAGCTCGCGCCGGGGACCGGCAAGCAGGGTCGGCGCGAATTCGTGGGCCTGGAGGAGCCGCCGGTGACGCCCGCGGGCACCCCGGGCCTGCACTTTCGACTGGTGGCCGAAGAGTCGGGCTCGGTGGACAGCGGGGCTCCGATCCTGTACAAGGAATTCCGCGTCGGCCGGGTCGAGAGCGCCGAGTTCGACGTCGCCAGCCAGAAGATGCACTACCGCGCCTTCATCGAGGCCCCCTACGACGAGCTGGTCACCTCGGCCACCCGCTTCTGGAACGCGAGCGGGATCTCGCTCAGCGCCACGGCCGACGGGATCGAGGTGCAGACCGCCTCGATCGAAGCGATGCTCGTCGGTGGCGTGGTCTTCGGCCTGCCGGAGGGGGTGGAGCCCGGAGGGCCCGTCGAAGCCGGCGAGACCTTCAGGCTCTACGACAACTACGCGAGCGTGAACGAGCGGCCCTACCGCCACGTCCGTCGAGTACGTGGTTCGCTTCCCGCAATCGGTGAGGGGCCTCCGGCCCGGCGCGCCGGTGGAGTACCGGGGCATCCGGATCGGACGGGTGGAGCGGGTGCTGCTCAAGGAGATGGCGGCCAAGGGTTCAGCGGAAAGGGAGAGCCGATCCCGGTGCTGATCCGATTGGAGCCGGGCCGACTCGAGCTGGCGGACTCGGAGGAGGGACGGCGACACTGGCACGCGCGATCGAAGCCGGGGTCGGAAACGGGCTCCGCGCGACCCTCTCGACGGGAAACCTGCTGACGGGCAGCCTGTACGTCTACTTCGACCTGTATCCCGACGAGCCCCCCGCCGAGATGGGCAGCTTCGCGGGCCACCCGACGATCCCCACCATCGCCAGCGGCTTCGAGGGCATCCAGGTGCGGCTCTCCACGCTGCTCGACAAGCTGAACGCCCTGCCGCTGGAAGAGCTGCTGGACGGGGTGGACCGGCTGCGGGACGGTGAAAAGGGCTGATCTGTAAAGGGCTACGCGTGGGCGGATCGAGAGCGCCGAGTTCGACGTCGCCAGCAGAAGATGCACTACCGGGCCTTCATCGAGTCCCCTACGACAAGCTGGTCACCACGGCCACCGCTTCTGGAACGCGAGCGGAATCTCCCTCAGCGCCACGGCCGACGGGATCCAGGTGCAGACCGCGTCGGTGAGGCATTGCTCGTCGGTGGCGTGGTCTTTGGCCTGCCGGAGGGAGTGGATGCAGCAGGGCCCGTCGAAAACGGAGAGACCTTCAAGCTCTACGAGAGCTACGCGAGCGTGAACGAGCAGCCCTACAAACAGACGGTCGAGTACGTGGTTCGTTTCCCGCAATCGGTGAGGGGCCTGCGGCCCGGAGCGCCGGTGGAGTACCGCGGCATCCGGCTCGGATGGGTGGAGCGGGTGCTGATCAAGGAGATGGCGGCCAAGGGCTTCAGCGGAGAGGGAGAGGCGATCCCGGTGCTGATCCGATTGGAGCCGGGCCGACTCGAGCTGCCGGACTCGGAGGAGGGCACGGCGGCATTGGCACGCGCGATCGAGCCGGGGTCGGAAACGGGCTCCGCGCGACCCTCTCGACGGGAAACCTGCTGACCGGCAGCCTATACGTCTATTTCGACGGGTATCCCGAAGAGCCCCCCGCCGAGATCGGCAGCTTCGCGGGCTACCCGACGATCCCCACCATCGCCAGCGGCTTCGAGGGCATCCAGGTACGGCATCTCCGCGCTGCTCGACAAGCTGAACGCCCTGCCGCTGGAAGAGCTGCTGGATCGGGTGGACCAGCTGCTCGCGGACGTGGATGCGATCGTCGCGAGCGAGGGCATGCAGTCGCTTCCGGCGTCCCTGGAAGAGACCCTCGCCCAGCTGCGGGATACGCTGGACTCGGTCTCCGCCGACTCCGCCATGCAGGAGCGGCTGCTGCGCACGGTCACCGAGCTCGACCGCACGCTCCAGAGCCTGCGGGGTCTCCTGGAGACGCTCAAGGAAAAGCCGAACGCCCTCATCTTCAGCAGCGAGCCGGGGGAAGATCCCCAGCCGCCGGCGGGGTCACCATGAGAAACGCCGCCTTCTTGTCCGTCGTGCTCCTGGTCGCCTGCGCCGGATCCTCCGCTCCGCCCACGCAGTACCTGTTGCGCGCCGAGCCGGCCGAGCGGTCGGGGCGTGTGGAAGCGCCGGTCCGCGTCGGCCTGGGGCGCGTCGCCGTGGCGCCGTACCTGGACCAGTCCGGAATCGTGGTGGAGACGGAGGCGGGCCAGGTGCAAGCGGCCCGTGAGCATCAGTGGGCGGAGCCCCTGGACGCCGGCCTGCGTTCGTATCTGCGGGCCGGGATGTCGGCAGCGCTGGGCTACGACGTGAGCGCGAGCCGCGCCGACCTGGTCCACTGGGACTACACGGTGGACGTCTACGTCGACCGGCTGCACGGCACCATGGCCGGCACGGCCGTGCTCGACGCCAGCTACCGGATCACCCCGCGACCGGCGCCGGGGACGTCGCCGCCTACCGCTTTTCCCGGTCGGCGCCCCTGCCCCGGGAGGGCTACCCCGGCCTGGTCGATGCCGAGGCCGACCTGGTGCGCCAGCTGGCCCAGGCGATCGCGGCCTCCCTCCGCGAGATCGGCGAGGAGCGCCCGGGTCCCTAAGACCGTCTCATAAATAAAATGACGTATATATTGTGGCGCGTTGTGGGGCTGGTACATACTCTCGCCATCCCTTTCTCCGGAAGGTACAGATGTCGAGGAGCAGCCCGTATCGGATCCATCTCAGCAAGATGGAACGAGCCGCGTTGGAAGCGATGGCCCGAAGATATACGTCACCGTATAGAGAGGTCATCCGGGCCCGGATCGTGCTCTACGCTGCGGAAGGGCTCAGCAACGACCAGATCGCCGCCCGAGTGGACACGCCGCGACAGATCGTCAGCAAGTGGCGCAAGCGTTTCTTTGAGCAGCGCCTCGCTGGCCTCGAAGAGCGTGCGCGCCGGGGTCGCCCGGCCCGCTTTTCCCCCCAGCGTGGTGGTCGCGATCAAGGCCCTCGCGTGTGAGCTGCCCCACCAGCACGGCTTACCCCTCTCGCGCCTCAGTGTGCCGGAGATCCGCCGCGAGGCGGTCGAGCGCGGTCTCGTCGCTTCGATCGGTGAGACAACCGTGTGGCGCTGGCTCAGCGGAGGACGCCATCCGGCCGTGGCATCATCGCAGCTGGCTGTTTCCCCGCGATCCGGACTTCGAGGAGAAGGCCGCGCGAATCCTCGACCTCTATGCCGGACTCTGGCGAGGGCGGCGTCTATCGACGGACGACTGCATCCTGTCGGCCGATGAGAAGACGAGTATCCAGGCCCGCCGCCGTGTCCACCCCTCATGGCCTCCTGCCCCCGGCCAGCCCATGCGGGTCGAGCATGGCTACGAGCGCCGAGGCGCATGGGCCTACCTCGCGGCCTGGGACGTGCGACGCGCCAAGATCCATGGCCGCTGCGAGCCGAGCAACGGGATCGCTCCGTTCGAGCGATTGGTCGACCAAGTCATGAGCCAAGAACCGTACCGATCCGCTCGGCGGGTCTTCTGGATCGTGGACAATGGTTCTTCCCATCGTGGCCAGCGCTGTGTGACGCGAATGGCGAAGCGATGGCCGACCATCACCGTTGTCCACACGCCTGTCCACGCCAGCTGGCTGAACCAGGTGGAGATCTACTTCTCCATCGTGCAGAGGAAGGCCCTGACCCCCAACGACTTCCAGTCGCTCGCGGAACTTGAGGACCGCCTCCTTGGCTTCGAGAAGCACTACGAGCAGGTCGCGAAGCCGTTCGAATGGAAGTTCACCCGACGCGATCTGCGCCAGCTACTCTCCAAGCTCGATGGTGACGGGCCAGAACTCCGCCTGGCTGCCTGAGAGCTGCCGAAAATACGTCATCGAACTTACGGGCCAGAGTACTAAGAGTGCCGCCCAGGTGATTCTGACTACCTCAGTGGTGCGGAGCTGGGTAGACTGGTGCGCACGATGACCGCGCTCCCGATACCGCAGACCCGGCGCGCTCGCCTCCTTTGCCTGGCCGTGTCTGCTGGCGATCGGAGGCTGCGCGGTCGGGCCCGACTACCAGGAGCCGGCGATCGAGATGCCCGACGCCTGGCACCAGGAGCTGGTGCGCGGCCTCTCGGCGGGTGATGCGAGCCTCGACACCTGGTGGACCGTGCTCGAGGATCCGGTGCTGGTCGGGCTGATCGAGCGCGCCGGGCAGGGCAGCCTGGAGCTCCGCCAGGCCTTCGAACGCATCGCCGAGGCGATGGCCCGGCGAGGGATCGCTGTGGGCGAGTGGTTCCCGAGCGTCGACAGCGACGCCCTCTACGAGCGTTCCCAGCTCTCGGAGGAGCTGGGCCTTCCCGTTGGTGGCACTCCCAGGGACCTCTACAGCACCGGCCTCGCCACGACCTGGGAGGTGGACCTCTTCGGGCGCATCCGCCGCTCGGTCGAGTCCGCCGACGCGGAGCTGGCCGCGTCGGTCGAGGACTACCGGGACGTGCTGGTGGTGCTCTACGCGGAGGTCGCCACCAACTACATCGACGTTCGCACGCTCCAGCAGCGGATCCTCTCCGCCGAGCGAAACGTCGCGGCGCAGAAGAAGACCCTGGAGGTGGTTGAAGTCCGTAACCGCGTGGGATTGGTGGGAGAGCTCGACCTGCGCCAGGCGGAGCTCAACGTCTCGCGCACCGCGTCGTTCATTCCCGCCTTGCGCGAGGCCCTGGCCGCCGCGGTGAATCGGACCGCCGTCCTGCTGGGCGAGTACCCGAGCCAGCTTCACGCCGAGCTGCGCGAGCCGGCGCCGATTCCGCTCCCCGAAGCCGAGGTGGCCGTGGGCCTGCCGGCTGAGCTGCTCCGTCAGAGGCCCGACCTGCGCGCCGCCGAGCGCCAGCTGGCGGCGCAGAGCGCACGCATCGGCGTGGCCACGGCCGATCTCTACCCGCGGCTCGCCCTGCTGGGCAGCTTCTCCTTCGATGCCGTCTCCACCGCCAGCTGGTTCACCAGTGGCGCCCAGGCCTGGAACATCGGCCCGCAGCTGCGCTGGAACCTCTTCGACGGGGGCCGGATCCGCAGCAACGTTCGCGCCCAGGAGGCGCTCACGCGCCAGGCGCTGGCGAGCTACGAGCAGACCGTGCTGCTGGCGGTGGAGGAGGTCGAGAACTCCCTGGCCGGGTACGCGGAGGAACGGGCGCGCGCCGAGGAGCTGCGGCGCGGCGTCCGTGCGGCGGAGCAGACCGTCGAGCTGGTCCAGGTCCTCTACAGGACCGGCCTGGTCGACTTCCTGAACGTTCTCGACGCGGAGCGGTCCCTCTTCGAGGCGCAGGACCAGCTCCTGGAGAGCGAGGGCCGCGTCGCCAAGAACCTGGTTCGCGTCTACCGCGCCCTGGGCGGTGGCTGGACGCCGTAGCCGAAGAGAGAACCCCGAGGCTCGCTTCTAGGGAGGATCCATGATTCGCATCGCCCTGGCCCTCAGCATCCTCCTTCTCTCGTCGCCGGCGCTCTCGGTCGAGCCCTCGGGCTCCGGAGACGACCTCGAGCGCATCGCCCGCCCGCCCGGGGTCGCGCGCAGCGCGTACGACGCGGTGGTGCTCCGGCCACTCGGCTTCCTCCAGGTCGTGGTGGGCGCCGTGCTGCTGGTGCCGTCCTACCCGGTGGCGCTGCTGGTGGATGGAGAGGAGGACGTCTGGCGGGCCTGCATCGCCGACCCGGTCGAGCGGACCTTTCGGAGGCCGCTCGGAAGGCTGTGATGATGCGCTCCACCCCGGCGGGCGCAGTAGCGAGGGGGCGAGAGAATGCAGGCTAGGGCGGGGGCTCGCGATCGGATCAGGCGGCTCGCCACCACAGATGCGGGCCTGGGCTTTCTGCTGATCAGTCTCTTCGTCCTTCTCTTCGTGCTCTATCCGCTCGCCAGGCCCCACATCGTCACCCACTATCTGCTCGACGCCTTCGCTGTGCTGGTGATGATCTCTGGGGTCTACGCCGTCGCCGACCGTCGCCGCGCGTTGTTCTGGTGCGTGATCGGTTTCGCCCTGTTGAACTTCGTCCTGCAGCTACTGCCCTATGCCTACCTCAATCGCACCGTCCTGCTGCTGAACAACCTCTCGACGATGCTCTTCCTGATCGTGGTCGCCGGCGCCGTCCTGTACAGGGTGCTTCGCAAGGGCCCCATCACGACTCACCGATCCAGGGTGCCGTCGCGGTCTACCTGATGATGGGCCTGATCTGGGCGATGGCCTACTCGCTCATCTATATCAGCGATCCGTCGTCGTTCGCCCTCGGCCGCCCCATCAAGGGCATGGACGATCTGCTGGGGATTCACACCAGAGGGATGAGCCGGCTCATCTACTTCAGCTTCGTGACCATGACCACGCTGGGGTATGGCGACATCACACCGCAGAACAAGTTCGCCGACGACCTGGTGATCCTGCAGGCGGTGACGGGCCAGATCTACCTGGTGGTGATCATGGCCCGCCTGGTCTCCCTCGCCGTCACCACACCGACCGGGAGTGAGCGGCGCTTGCGGCCGGGTGTACGGTCATGGGATCAGGCTCTCCTTCCGCAGACGCTTGGCCACCGCCTTGGTGACCGAGTCGATGCTGTCCTTGAGGGAGCTCGGGTTGAAGGTCTCGGACTGCCCCGACCAGACCAGCTCGCCGGTTCCGACGTCGTAGAGGTTGGTCTCGAGCCGCACGATGGTGTGGGTCTGGTAGTACCCCGGCTCGTGGACGACGTCCCAGCTGGATCCGTAGTAGCCGTAGTAGCCGCCGTAGTGCGCGGACGGTGTAGGTGCGCGGGGGGACGTACTCCGTCTTCTCCTCGACACCGAGCAGCCGGGTGACGACGACGCCGTCGAAGCCGCCACCCGGATCGCTTCGCGGATCTGCGCCTCGGTGAGCCGCTGGCTCCGCGAGCGCCCGGATATCACACCGGAGAGTAGCCTGCGCCGGGCCGCCGTCACTTCGAGCTTCTGGGGCGGGCGGCAGCCGTGGCGTCCTGGCCCCGGTGCGCCGGCGGCCGGACCGGTACCGGGTTCCCGAAGGATCGTGATATGCTCCCCGCGGAGGTTCCCCCCGGATGACACGAATCCAAGCGAAACTCGCCAGAGCTGCCGCAGCCGCCGCGCTGGCCATGGCCGTGGGCGCGCTCGGGTGCGGCGGGGAGCCGCCGCCGGCCGAGCCCGTGGTACGGCCCGTCAAGATGGTGACCATCGGCGGCGGCCTCTCCGGCACGCGAGAGTATCCGGGCCGCATCAAGGCCGTGCAGCAGGTCGACATGGCCTTCGAGGTGGCCGGCCGGGTCACCGAGTTCGTCTACAAGGAGGGTCAGCGCGCCGAAGCGGGCGCCGTGCTCGCGAGGCTCGACCCCCGCGACTACGAGAACAAGCTCGAACAGGCGAGGGCCATCGAGAGGAACCGCCGCACCTACCTGGCGCGGATCGCCGAGGCGCACAAGGAAAGGGCGGTGTCCGACCAGGATTTCGCCGACGCCCGGGCCCAGGTGGACGTGGCTGCGGCCGACGTCAGGATCCAGCGGAAGGCCCTCGCCGACGCCATTCTCCGCGCCCCCTTCGAGGGCATCATGGCCCGCAAGCTGGTGGAGGACTTCGCCAACGTGCAGGCCAAGGAGCCGGTGCTGATCTTCGAGGATGACTCGCTGCTCGAGATCAAGGTGTCGCTGCCGGAGCGGGACCTGGCCGGCAGGCGGCCGTCCCGGAAGGATATGGACGAGGTGAACGAGCGTCTGCAGCCGAAGGTCGTGGTGACCGCCCTGCCGGACGACCCCTTCCCGGCCCGCTTGAAGGAGCTGGCCACCACGGCGGACCCGACCACGCGCACCTTCGAGGCCACCTTCCAGTTCGAGCAGCCCGAGGATGTCGTGGTGCTGCCGGGCATGACCGCCAAGGTGAGCATCCAGATCGGCGACTTCGCGAGCGCGTCGGAGGTGTCGCTCCCCGCGCGCGCGGTCGTGGACGACGGGAAGAGCCAGCCCATGGTCTGGATCGTGGCTCCCGACACGGGCGTGGTGGAGAGCCGGCCGGTGACACTGGGCCAGCTCGGGGGCGACCAGGTGCTGGTGACCGAAGGGCTGCGGGACGGGGACACGGTGGTCATCTCGGGGATGGGGCAGCTGCGCCCCGGGATGAAGGTCCGGCGCTGGAAGCCTTAGGATTCTAGGGAGAAGAGCCGCGAGATGAACCTGGCCGCCTGGGCGCTCAACAACCGGACCACCGTCCTGGTCCTGACCGTCGTCATGCTCGTCGGCGGGATCCAGGCCTACGGCAGCCTGGCCCGCCTCGAGGATCCCGAGTTCACCATCAAGGACGGCCTGGTGAATACGCCCTACCCGGGCGCGACCGCCGCCGAGGTGGAGGAGGAGGTCAGCGACAGGATCGAGAAGGCCGTCCAGCAGCTCAACCAGCTCGACTGGATCGAGTCCACCTCCTACTGGGGCGCCTCCCAGATCAAGGCCCACATCAAGGACGAGTACGACAAGTTCGCCCTGCCCCAGGTGTGGGACGAGCTGCGGCGCAAGGTCGGCGACGTCCAGGGCGAGCTCCCGCCCGGTGCCGGCCCCTCTGTCGTGAACGACGATTTCGGCGACGTGTGGGGTGTGTTCCTTGCCATCTACGGCGACGACTACACCGACGCCGAGCTGCGCGACGTGGCCAAGCTCTACCAGAAGGAGCTCCTGCTGGTGGACGACGTGGCCAAGATCGACTTCTGGGGCGAGCGCAAGGAGGCGATCTACGTCGAGCCCGACCGGGATCGCCTCTCCCAGCTCGGGCTCAGTCCCGCCATGATCGAGCGGGCCCTGCGCGAGAAGAACGTGGCGGCGGACTCGGGGCGCGTGAAGGTCGGCCCCGAGTTCATCTCGATCCAGCCGAGCGGCGAGATCGAGAAGGTCGAGGACTTCGAGAGCATCCTGCTGAGCGAGGAAGGCGCGCCGCAGCAGATCTACATCCGCGACGTGGCCAGCGTGCGCCGCGGCTACGTGGAGCCGCCCAGCACGCTGCTTCGCTACGACGGGCACCGCGCCATCGGCCTCGGCATCTCGACGACCAAGGGCGGCAACGTGGTCGAGATGGGCGAGGCGGTGGAGGCCCGCGCCCGGGAGCTGCTGGACCAGGTCCCCCTGGGCGTCGAGGCTGGAATCATCTCGCTCCAATCGGCAGCCACCACCACGGCCATCAATGCCTTCCTGGTCAACCTGGTCGAGGCGGTCGCCATCGTGGTGGGCGTGCTGGTGCTCTTCATGGGGCTCCGCAGCAGCCTGATCATCGGCTTCGTCCTGGCGCTCACCATCTGCGGGACCTTCATCTTCATGGGGCCCTGGGACGTGGCCCTGGAGCGCATCTCCCTGGGCGCGCTCGTCATCGCGCTGGGCATGCTGGTGGACAACGCCATCGTGGTGGTGGACGGCATCATGGTGCGCCAGCAGAAGGGCATGCGGGCCGAGGACGCCGCCGTCGAGGTGGTGGGCCAGACGTCCATGCCGCTCTTCGGCGCCACCGCGGTGGCGGTGATGGCCTTCGGCGCCATCGGTCTCTCCAACGACGGCACCGGCGAGTACTGCCGCTCTCTCTTCAAGGTGGTCCTGATCTCGCTCTCCCTCTCATGGGTCACGGCGGTCACCGTGACGCCCCGTGCTCTGCGTGATGTTCCTGAAGCCGCCGAAGCAAAAGGAAGGCGAGTCGGACGATGCCTACGGGGGCGGCTTCTACGAGCGCTATCGCGGCCTGGTGCGCGCCTGCATCCGCAGGCGCTTCGTCACCGTCGCCGTCGTGCTCGGCGCCTTCGCCGTCGCTCTCTACGGCTTCCGCTACGTGGACAACAGCTTCTTTCCCGACTCGACGCGCCCGCAGTTCATGCTGGACATGTGGATGCCCCAGGGCATCCACATCCAGGACAGCGTCCGCGAGGCGGCCCAGGTGGAGGAGTACCTGCTGGGCCTGGAGGGTGTGACCCACGTCAGCAGTCTCGTCGGCGCCGGCGGCATGCGCTTCCTGCTCACCTACGATCCGGAGAAGCCCAACACCTCCTACATCCAGTTCCTGGTGGACGTGGAGGACTACAAGCTGATCGCGGGGATGGTGGAGCAGGTGGAGGCGCACCTGGAGGAGGCCCACCCCGACGCCATGAGCTACGTGCGGCTATTCCGGCTGGGACCCGGGAGCGGCGGGCGCATCCAGGCCAAGTTCATGGGCACGGACCGCGACGCCCTGCGCGAGGCCGCGACCCTGGCCCGGGACATCCTGAGGGACGACGGCGGTGCCAAGGGGATCCGCATGGACTGGCGCCAGCGGGTGAAGGTGGTGGTGCCCGCCATCGCCGACGAGGAGGTCAACATCGCGGGGATCACGCGGCCGGACATCGCCGAGACGCTCCGGGGTGCCTTCCAGGGGGTGAGCGTCGGCGTCTACCGGGAGGCGGACGAGCTGCTGCCCATCACCGTCCGCCAGCCGGAGCCGGACCGCAGCGACGTGGCCAACATCCAGAACCAGCCCATCTGGAGCCCGGCCGCCGGCCAGTACATCCCGCTGCGCCAGGTGGTGTCCGACTTCGAGACCGGCTTCGACGACGACATCATCTACCGGATGAACCGCAAGCGAGCGCTCACCGTACACGCCGATCCCGCGGGCGGCCCGCCGAGCGTGCTGCTGGGCCGGGTCAAAGCGAAGATCGAGGCGATCCCGCTTCCGCCGGGCCACACACTCGAGTGGTGGGGCGAGTACCGCGACTCAGGCCGCGCTCAGAAGGCCATCGCCGCGAGCATTCCGCTCTTCTTCGGCGCCATGGTCCTGATCGTGATCGCGCTCTTCAACGACCTGCGCCAGCCGGCGGTGATCTGGGCCACGGTGCCGCTGGCCCTGATCGGCATCACGCTCGGCCTGCTGCTGACCAGCCAGCCCTTCGGATTCATGGCGATGCTCGGCGCCATGAGCCTCTCGGGCATGATGGTCAAGAACGCCATCGTGCTGATCGACGAGATCGAGCTGCAGAAGAAGCAGGGAAGCGAGCCCCTCGAGGCGATCATCGAATCAGGCGTGAGCCGCCTGCGGCCGGTGGCGATGGCGGCGCTGACCACGGCGCTGGGCATGCTGCCGCTGCTCCAGGACGCCTTCTTCATCGCCATGGCCGTGACCATCATCTTCGGCCTGATGATCGCCACCATGCTGACGATGGTGTTCGTGCCCGTCCTCTACGCGATCCTCTTCCGCGTCGAGAGCCCGACCTAGGTCAAGCTTCGGGCTGCCAGTTGGGCTGGCCGGTGGTGGCCAGCACCGCGTTCCAGAGGTCGCCGTCGAGGGGCATCCGCTTCTTCTCGTTCACCGCGGTCGAGATGGGGACGTGGATGATCGACTCGCTCCACCATCCGATCATCACGTCGGTCTTGCCGGCCATCGCGGCGTGGACGGCGCTGCGCGCCATCCGGTCGGTCAGGGTCCGATCCCAGGCGGAGGCCGGGATGCTGCGGATGCTGTAGCTGGGATCGATGTACTTGAGGTTGATCTCGATGTGCCGCTCGGCGAAGTGGGTCTTGATCTGGTCGCGCAGGTAGACGCCGATGTCCTGGTAGCGGACGTTTCCCGACGCATCCCGTGCCTGGTTCTCCCGCTGGAAGAGATGCTGGCCGGCTCCTTCCGCAACCACCACCAGCGCGTGTCCCCGCGTCAGCATGCGGCGCTCCAGGCAACCGAGGAAGCCGTTCTCCCCGTCGATGGGAAATGGGACCTCGGGCACCAGGACGAAGTTGGCTTCCTGGTTCGCGAGTGCGGCGCCGGCGGCGATGAAGCCCGCATCCCGTCCCATCAGCTTCACCAGTCCGATCCCGTTGGGCGCGCCGCAAGCCTCCACGTGGGCGCCGCGCAGCACTTCGTTGGCGACGCTGAGAGCGGTCTGGTAGCCGAAGCTCATCCAGACGAAGGGCACGTCGTTGTCGATGGTCTTGGGGATTCCGACCACCGACTTGGTGAGCCCGCGCCTCTGGATCTCCTGCTGGATCGCGTGCGCGCCGCGCTGGGTGCCGTCGCCCCCGATGCAGAAGAGCATGTCGATCTCCTGCTCCTCCAGGAAGTCCACCGTGATGGAGGGCTGCTGGGCGCCCCGGGAGCTCCCCAGCACGGTTCCGCCCAGGTGGTGGATGTCGTGGACGAAGCGGTGGGTCAGTGTGATGGGATCGAAGCCCGAGTCGGGGTTCAACCCCGCGTAGCCCATGCGGATCCCGAGGATTCGCCGCATGCCGTAGTTGTGGGTGAGCTCGAGGAATCCCGAACGGATCACGTTGTTGAGCCCCGGCGAGAGCCCGCCGCAGGTGACGAAGGCGGCCGTGGCCCGGTCCGGGTCGAAGAAGATCTTCTCGCGGGGACCGCCCTTCTCGAAGGAGAGGGACTCCTCTCCGGCTCGTCTCCACCGATCTCGTGCTCGACGCGGACGCGGACCATCTCGTCCACGAAGGTGCGTCCCTTGGCCTTGAGGGGGGACTCGATCTGGCAGGGGCCCAGAGTCTGGACGATCAGGTCGTTCTGCGTGGGCATGGTTCGGCTCCTGGGTCGCTGGCCTCGATTGTCACCGACTGGCCGTGGTGTACTTTACTCCATCATGGAGGATGTGAAGCATCAGGCCGCTGTCGCCTGGGGGCGCTATGACGCAGTGCTCTTCGACCTGGACGGCGTGCTCACCGACACCGCCGGGGTCCACGCCGACTGCTGGAAGCGCACCTTCGACGAGTTCCTGAGCCGCCGCGCCGACCGGTCCGGTGGCCCGTTCCAGCCCTTCGACATCGAGGGCGACTACCGGCTCTACGTCGACGGGAAGCGCCGCTACGACGGGGTCCGGGACTTTCTCCACTCGCGGGGTATCGACCTCCCGGAGGGCTCGCCTGAGGATCCTCCCGACGCCGAGACGGTCTGCGGCGTGGGAAACCGGAAGAACGTGCTGGTGAACCAGGCCCTGGAGGAGGGCGGCGTCGAGGTCTACCCGGGCTCGGTGGCCCTGGTGCGCGCGCTGCTGGAGGCCGGCGTGAAGACGGGTGTGGTCTCGTCGAGCGCCAACTGCGCGGCTGTGCTGCGGGCGGCCGCCATCGAGGACCTCTTCGAGGTCCGGGTGGACGGCAGGGTGGCGGCGGAGCTCGGCCTGCCCGGCAAGCCGGCGCCGGACACCTTCCTGGAGGCGGCGCGCCAGCTCGGAGCCGACGTCAAGCGGACGGTGGTGGTGGAGGACGCCATTTCGGGGGTTCAGGCCGGCCGCAATGGAGGCTTCGGCCTGGTGGTCGGCATCGCCCGCCACGACGAGCCGGGCGTCCTTCGGGAGGAGGGTGCCGACGTGGTGGTCTCCGACCTCGGCGAGCTTCCGGCTCCCGCGAAGGGAGGTTGAGCCCCGATGCTCCAGCGCGAGCTCGAGCTCCCGCCCAGCCACGTCTATCCGCCCGACCCCTGGAGGCTGGTGGAGCGGCGCTTCTACCCGCGGCGGCTGGCCCAGTTCGAGACGCTCTTCTCGGTCTCGAACGGCTACCTCGGTCTGCGCGGCAACTTCGACGAAGGGGCTCCCGCCTTCCAGAACGCGACACTGGTGAACGGCTTCCACGAGACCTGGCCCATCGTCTACGGCGAGGAGGCCCATGGCTTCGCCAAGACCGGCCAGACCATCCTCAACGTCACCGACGCCAAGCAGTCATCAAGCTCTACGTCGACGACGAGCCGTTCTACCTGCCCACCGCCAGCCTGCGCGAGTACGAGCGGGCGCTCGACATGCGCGCGGGCACCCTCGACCGAAAGGTCCTGTGGGAGACAGCGGCGGGGAAGCGGGTCTCCATCAAGTCGCGCCGGCTGGTCTCCCTGGAGCACCGGCACCTGGCGGCGATCGAGTACGAGGTCACCGTCGAGAACGCCGAGGCGCCGGTCATCATCTCGTCCAAGCTCGTCTACGACCCCGACAGCGATCCCGTCAGCGAAGAAGATCCGCGGGTGGCCCGGGGCTTCGCGGGGCGCGTCCTGCTGCCGCGTCACGGCTTCTGCAGAGGGCCATCGCATCGCGCTGGGCCACCAGGCTCGCCGAAGCGGAATGACGCTGGGCTGTGCGGTCGACCACGTGATCGAGACCGGAGTGCCCCCACAGCTGCGAAGTCACCCGCTCGGAGGACGAGGGGAAGCTCGTCCTGATCGCGCAGGCGAAGCCGGGGAAGCCGATCCGCCTGACCAAGTACATGAGCTACCACACCTCGCGCCGGGCGCCTGTCAAGGAGCTCTGCGAGCGGAGCGCGCGCACCCTCGACCGGGCCATGAAGAACGGCTTCACCGCCCTGCTCGAGGGCCAGCGGAGCTACCTCGACGACTTCTGGCAGCGCGCCGACGTGCAGATCGAGTCGGAGCCCGACCCGAGAGACCGCGGGCTGCGCAGCGCCGACGCCGTGCAGCAGATCCTGCGCCTCAACCTCTTCCACATCCTCCAGGCCACCGCGCGCGCCGAGGGTGCGGGGGTTCCCGCCAAGGGTCTCACCGGACTCGGCTACGAGGGCCACTACTTCTGGGACACCGAGATGTACGTGGCGCCGTTCCTGATCTACACCGCTCCGCGCGTGGCCAAGAACCTGCTCAAGTTCCGCTTCAGCATGCTCGAGGCGGCGCGGGAGCGCGCGCGTGAGGTGAACCAGAAGGGGGCGCTGTTCGCCTGGCGGACCATCAACGGCGAGGAGGCCTCCGCCTACTACGCCGCGGGAACGGCCCAGTACCACATCAACGCCGACATCGTCTACGCGCTGCGCAAGTACGCCGAGGCCACGGGCGACGAGGATTTCCTGTTCAAGGAGGGGGCCGAGGTCCTGGTCGAGACGGCCCGCCTCTGGCTGGACCTCGGCTTCTTCGCGGAGAGCCACGACGGGCGCTTCTCGATCGTCGGCGTCACCGGTCCCGACGAGTACAACACCGTCGTGAACGACAACGCCTTCACCAACCTGATGGCGCGCGAGAACCTCTGGTTCGCCGCCAAGACGGTGGAGCGGTTGCGGCGCGAGCGCCCCGAGGTCTACGAGGCCCTGCGGCATCGGGCCGGGCTCGGAGACTCGGAGCCCCGCGCCTGGCGCGAAGCGGCCGACGCCATGTATCTCCCGTACGACGAAGACCTGGGAATCCACCTCCAGGACGACGAGTTCCTGGACCGGAAGCCCTGGGACTTCGAGAACACGCCGCCGGAGAAGTACCCCCTGCTGCTGCACTTCCACCCACTGGTCATCTACCGTCACCGGGTGATCAAGCAGGCGGACATCGCGCTGGCGATGTTCCTCCTCGGCGACGAGTTCTCGCTGGAGCAGAAGAAGCGCAACTTCGACTTCTACGACCCTCTGACTACCGGCGACTCCTCGCTCTCGGTCTCGATCCAGAGCATTCTCGCCTCCGAGATCGGCTACCAGAAGAAGGCGTTGGAGTACCTCCGCTACGCCGCGCTGATGGACTTCGCCGACCTGGGCGGGAACGTGAAGGACGGACTCCACATCGCCTCCATGGGTGGCACCTGGATGACCGCCATCTACGGAACGGCGGGCTTCAGGGACTACGACGGTCGCTTCAGCTTCTCGCCCCGTCTCCCGCGCGGGGTGAATTGCATGCGCTTCCGCCTCGACCTGCGCGGCCAGCAGCTCGGGGTGGAGATGACCCCGGACTCGGTCACCTATTCGCTTTCCGAAGGCGACGAACTCGTCATCCAGCACGAGGATCGGGAAGTTCGGATCACACCGGCGGCGCCCGTGACGGTACCGCTCGGCCAACAGTCAGCTTCCAAGGAGAAGAACCCATGATCGACCTCTCGTATCTCGGCATCCGCAACGTCGGACGAGTTCACCACAACCTCTCCACTCCCGCTCTCTACGAGGAGGCGGTGCGCGCGCCGCGAGGGCTGGATCTCGCACCTCGGACCGCTGGTGGTGACGGACCGGGCAGTACACGGGGCGCTCGGCCGACGACAAGTTCGTGGTCCGCGAGCCGACCAGCGAGGACCGGATCTGGTGGGGCAAGCACAACCGCCCCGTCGATCCGGAGCGGTTCGAGAAGCTGAAGGCCCGCCTCCTGGCCTACCTGCAGGGCCGCGACGTCTACGTGCAGGACTGCTACGCGGGAGCCGACCCCGACTACCGCCTCAAGGTGCGGGTGGTCAACGAGACCGCCTGGCACAACCTCTTCGTGCGCAACATGTTCATACGCGAGTTCGACCGCGAGGTGCTGGCGAAGTTCGATCCCGAGTTCACCATCATCCACTGCCCGAACTTCCAGGCCATCCCCGAGCTCGACGGCACCCGAAGCGAGGCCTTCGTGATGCCGCACTTCCGCGACCGCCTGATCATCATCGGCGGCACCAGCTACGCCGGGGAGATGAAGAAGTCGATCTTCACGGCCATGAACTACCTGCTTCCGCAGGAGGGCGTGCTCAGCATGCACTGCTCGGCCAACCGCGGTCCCGACGGCGACACGGCGGTCTTCTTCGGACTCTCGGGGACGGGCAAGACGACGCTGTCCGCAGAGCCCGGCCGGTCGCTGATCGGCGACGACGAGCACGGCTGGAGCGACCGGGGCATCTTCAACTTCGAGGGAGGCTGCTACGCGAAGACGATCCGGCTCGATCCCGAGGCCGAGCCGGAGATCTACGAGACCACCCGGCGCTTCGGCACCATCCTCGAGAACGTGGCCCTCGACCACGACACGCGGCGGCTCGACCTCGACGACGCCTCCCTCACCGAGAACACCCGCGCCGCCTATCCGATCACCCACCTGCCCGACATCGTTCCGCGACGGAATGGGCGACCACCCGAAGCAACGTGGTCATGCTGACCGCGGACGCCTTCGGCGTGCTGCCTCCGATCGCGCGCCTCAGCCCGGCCCAGGCGATGTACCACTTCCTCTCGGGCTACACGGCCAAGGTGGCCGGCACCGAGCGCGGTGTGACCGAGCCGAGCGCGACCTTCTCGGCGCTCTTCGGCGCGCCCTTCATGGCGCTCCACCCCACCGTCTACGCGGAGCTGCTGGGCAAGAAGATCGCCGAGCACGACGTTCACTGCTGGCTCGTCAACACGGGCTGGACGGGCGGGCCCTACGGCGTGGGCGAGCGAATCAAGATCGCCTACTCCCGCGCCGTGATCCGCGCGGCCATGTCGGGAGCGCTCGACGAGGTGCGATACGAAACCGATCCGGTCTTCGGGCTGGAAGTGCCCACCGAGTGCCCGGACGTGCCGAGCGAGGTGCTGAACCCGCGCAACACCTGGAGCGACCAGAAGGCCTACGACGAGCAGGCCCGAAAGCTGGCCGGGCTCTTCACCGAGAACTTCAAGGAGTTCGAGTCCGAAGCCGCCCCGGAGGTGATCGCGGCGGGACCGAAGACCGGCTGAGGGAGCTTCACCCCCTCACTGGTTTTGCGGCATGCGGTCCTGGAAGATGGCCTGGACGGCGGCGTTGATGGTGGGCTCGGGCTGGTCCTCGGGCGAGAGGGGTCGCTCGGACCAGCCGTACCAGACCTGGTTGCCGGTCTTGCGGTCGTAGACCCAGACGGTGATGCCGTCATCGCGCTTGGCCATGGAGCTGCGGCCGGAAACCGCCGCTGCGGCGTAGGCGCCCAGGTCGTAGGAGATCAGAACGTCGGCCTCACCCTTCGGCTTCTCCACGAAGCCCCGATCGACGAGCGCCTTGCGCAGCGCCTCCTCGAGGATCTGGCCGTTGGCAGACTCCTTCACCTTGGGGCGGGCCACGTCGAAGGCGAAGCCGTGGACGGCCGCGAAGTCGTAGGTGGTGTCGAAATGTGCGCCGGTGCTAAAGCGCTTGGGCGCGCAGCCGATCTGTACGAAGAAGCTGGCAGCGATCACGAGGCCGAGGAGAAGCGCGGCGTTCGAATGGTGGGTCTTCATGCGGGCGGGCCTCCATGGAGCGAGTGACATGCCATCGTGCATTGAAGGCGCAGCATTCCGCAAGGCGCGGGGAAGAGACTTTCGAAAGTCGAGAACTCGGCTTCGGCGTCGTGCCGGGTTCCGACGAACAGCTGCGGTACTCTCGAATTGGCAACGATGTGATGGGAGTGACTGCCCCGTGTCATCGCGAACCCCTCAGCCGCTGCGTCACGCGAGAGTGTTTTGGGTCCTCGCGCTGCTACTGGCAGCTGGCTGCGCCTTCTTGCCTGCGCGCCGTGGGCAGCTTCGCTGGCTGATCGGGGCAACCGCTCCGATCGAGGTGGAAGAAGCGGATCTCGTCTACCTGGCCCGCATCGACACGGGCGCCACGAGTAGCTCACTCCACGCGCTGGATCTGGAGATAGACGACGCCTCGGCCAACATGACCGAGAACGTGGGGAAGCGCATCCGCTTCCGAACCTTGACTGCCGGGGGGGAGGAGGAAACGCTCGAGTCGGTGGTCGCTGCGGTTCAAGTAGTCAGCAATGCGCAGGGCACGGAGCTTCGCTACGAGGTGCCGCTGACACTGAGCTGGCGACTCTTCACCAGGACCGTCGACGTCAACCTCCGCGATCGCTCGGAGATGACCTACAAGCTCCTGATCGGGCGTGACTGGCTTGGCAGCAGCTTCGTCGTCGACGGCAGCCTCGATGCGGAGCCGGTGCAGGCCCAGGCCGGGAGCGCCGGGCGCAGCTGAGCGAATCGAGCGCCGCGTCTATTTCTTGTCGATCGAGATCGCCAGGGCCCGGGTGAGGGTCACGGAAACTTGCTCGCCCACCTTGACCTTCTCGAGATCGACGGCTCCGCCTGCCTTCAGAGTGCGCTCGCCGCCTTCGGGGACGTCGAGCGTCACGGTGCCCGCCTTGGGATCGACGGCTTTCACCACCGCGCGCAGCTGGACCTGCTCCGCCATGGCAGCGCCCGGCGTCTCGCCCGGAGCTGCGGTGGTCTCGACGACTGCAGCGGAGGCGCCCGGCTTCGCGTCCGCCACCGGGGCGATGGCCAGGGCGACGGCTTCGACGTAGGTCGCGATGACCGGATCGCCCACCTTGATCTGGTCGAAGTTGGGGGAGTCCGCGGGCGCCACGATTGCGACCTTGTTGCCCATCTCTCCCTCGACGACGACGGTCCGGGTCTTCGCGTCGATCGAGACGACCTTCCCGTGGCGCGTGATCTTCTCGCCCACCACCACCGCCCCGGCGGCGGCTTCGCCTTCGTGGTGCTCGGCCATTGCGTAGCCGGGCAGCAGCAGGGCCGCTGCGAGCGCGAAGCTGAGAACGAGAAGTCGGGGGGATCGGGTCGTCATGCTGGTTCCTCACTGGTGTCACGGGGCGATCATCGCCTGCCTTCCAGCATATCACGCGTCCCTCGGAGTGCCGAGAAACCCGGGCCAGAGTCAGCCCCCGCTCAGCTGGATGCAGGCGACGGTCTCCTCGGCGATCTCGAGCTCTTCGTTGGTGGGCACGACCAGGATCTTGACGGGGGAACCCTCGCGCTGGATCTCGTGCACGCCATCCACGCGCTCGCCGTTCCTGGCCGGATCGATCTCGATGCCGAGCCCGGCCAGCCCCGCGCAGGAGCGCGCGCGGATCTCCGCGGAGTTCTCGCCGATGCCCGCGGTGAAGATCAGGGCATCCACCCGGCCCAGCACCGCGAGGTACGCCCCGATGTACTTCTTGATCCGGTAGGCGTACATCTCGATCGCGAGCCTGGCGCGGTCGTCGCCCGAAGCCGCGCTCTCCAGGGCCTCGCGCATGTCGTTCACGCCACAGATCCCCCGGAGTCCGCCCTGTGAGTTGAGCAGCCCCTCGACTTCTTCGAGGGTCTTTCCACCCGTCGTGGCGAGAAAGAAGACGATGGCGGGGTCGAGGTCGCCGCAGCGGGTGCCCATCATCAGTCCCTCGAGCGGCGTCATCCCCATCGAGGTGTCGACGCTCCGGCCTCTCTCGACGGCGGCCGCGCTGGCACCGTTGCCGAGGTGGAGCGTGATCAGGTTGAGGGACTCGAGCGGCTTTCCCAGGTGCGACGCAGCGGTGTTGGCCACGTACTGGTGGGAGGTCCCGTGGAAGCCGTAGCGGCGGATCTGAAGGCTCTCGTAGAGCTGGTAGGGGATCGCGTAGTGGTACGCGTGGGGCGGAAGCGAGTGGTGGAACGCCGTGTCGAAGACGGCCACCTGCGGCACGTCCGGCCGGCGCGCGCGCGTCACCTCGATCCCCAGCAGATTGGCGGGATTGTGAAGAGGGGCCAGCGGGATCTTCCGGCGGATGGCGGCGATCACGGCGTCGTCGATCAGCGTCGGCTCCCGGAACTCCTCGCCGCCGTGCACGACCCGATGGCCGATCCCGAACAGATCGCCCATCTCCACCTCGCTCTCGGCGAGCGCGGCGACGATCTGGTCGAACCCGTCCCGGTGGTCCGCGATCGGGACCTCCCGGGCGATCTCCCTTTCGCCATCAGCGGAGACGCTTCGCTGGCGGATCTGGCTCTCCGGCTCTCCGATCTGCTCGACCAGTCCGGTGGCCAGGACGCTCCCGTCGGCCATCTCGAAGAGCTGGTACTTGATCGAGGAGCTGCCGGAGTTGAGCACCAGCACCTTCACGATCGGATCGCTCCGGGGCTGCGACTGGATCGCCGTGATGACCACGGTGTTGGTGATGTCGGTGACGGTGCAGCCGCGGCTCAGGTCGTTCACGGGCTTGTTCAGTCCCTGCAGGATGGGTCCGATGGCGATCGCCCCCGCCGAACGCTGGACGGCCTTGTAGGTGTTGTTCCCGGTGTTGAGGTCGGGAAAGATGAAGACGGTGGCGGTGCCGGCGACCTCGCTCCCGGGGAGCTTGGTGCGGGCCACGCTCGACGTCGACGGCGGCGTCGTACTGGATCGGCCCCTCGATCTTGAGGTCGGGCCGCAGCTGCTTGGCGCGGCGCGCGGCCTCGCGCACCCGCTCCACGTCGGCGCCGCGGCCGGACTCTCCGGTCGAGTAGGAGAGCATCGCCACGCGGGGCTCGATCCCGAACGCGCGGGCCGTCATCGCGGAGCTGATGGCGATGTCCGCGAGCTCTTCGGCGTCGGGGTTGGGGACGATCGCGCAGTCGGCGTAGACGAGCACGCGGTCTTCCAGGCACATGAAGAAGACGCTGGAGACGATCGCCCGGCCCGGCTCGGTGCGGATGATCTCGAAGGCGGGCCGGATGGTCTCGGCGGTGGTGTGCGCGGCGCCGGAGACCATGCCGTCCGCGCGGCCGGTGTGGACCATCATGGTCCCGAAGTAGTTCACGTCCAGCATCGCTTCGCGGGCGGCATCGAGGGTCACGCCGCGGCTCTCGCGCAGCTGCTGGTAGATCGCCGCGAACTCCTCGTGGAGGCGGCGTCTCGGCCGGGTCGATGATCTCGAGCGCCTTCTGGATCCATCCCCAGCTCGGAGATCCGTCGCCGGACCTCCCGCTCGATTGCCGAGCAGGGTGAGGTCGACGACCTGCCGGCGCTGGAGGATCTCGGCGGCGCGGATGATCCGCTCCTCGCTCCCCTCCGGCAGGACGATGTGCCGGCGGTTTGTGCGGGCCCGCTCGACGAGATCGTATTGGAACATCAGTGGTGTCACGCGCGTCGGCCTCGATACGGCGATGCGGCGCGCCAGCTCTGGCCGGTCCACGGCAGCCCCGAAGGTTCCGAGCGCCGCGGCGATCTTCCGCTCGTTCCCGGGTGCGATCACCGGCCGTACCCCTTCCAAGCGGGTGATCGTCAGGTAGGTGCCCGCATCGACGATGAGGATGGGCGGGGCGAAGGCGTAGAAGCTCTCCACCAGCCGCATCACCGCCGGAGCGGGCTTCGAGCCACCGGTGAGCAGCAGCCCGGCGATGCGCGGATGCTCCTCCGCGAGAAGACTGGCCAGGCAGCTGATGATGACGTCGGCCCGATCACCCGGGGTGATGATCAGGCAGCCCTCCACCACGTGCTCCAGGAAGCTCGCCACCTGCATGGCTCCGACCTTGTAGGCGAGGACCTCCCGATTGAGCTGCTCCTCCTCGCCGTGCAGCACCTCTGCGCCCAGGGTCCTCGCGATGGTGGCGATGGTGGGTCGGCCGAGCGCCCGGTGCTCGGGGACCACGTACACGGGGATGTCGCGAGACCACTGCGCTTCGAGCTGCGCCGTGATCGAGGCGACCTCGCCCGGATCCACGCGATTCAGGATCGCCGCGGCCACGGAGCAGCCGAGGCCCCGGAAGCTCTGGTCGCCGGCGCGGAGGAAGTCGACGGCCTCTCCCGGCTCCTTTCCGCGGGCGTTGGCGACCAGCAGGATCGGCGCCCCGATCTGGCTGGCGAGCTCCGCGTTGAAGTCGAGCTCGAATGCGGAAGAGACGCCGGTGAAGTCGGTCCCCTCGCAGAGCACGAAGTCGCAGCTCCGCTCCAGCGCCTTGTACCTGGCGAAGATGCGCTTCACCAGCTCGTCGGAGCGGCCCGAGCCGGTCAGCTCGCGCGCCGTCTCGTGGTCGACGCCGTGGAGGGATTCGTAGGGGGTGTCCGGCAGGTAGCGGCGCCGGATCAGCTCGGTGTCGTTGTCCAGCTCGTCGCCGGCGCGGACGATCGGGCGGAAGAAGCCGAGCCTCTCGACCCGGCTCGAGAGCAGCTCCATCACTCCGAGGACGGCGAGCGACTTCCCGCTCCCCGCCTCGATGGTGGCGACGTAGAGGCTTCCGGCCATTCTCAGCCCTCCTTCGGGCGGAGCGCTGCCACCAGGATGCTCACGCCGACGATGGCCGCCTCGACGTGCAGGAAGCGCGTGAAGGGCCCGACCAGCCGGTCGATCGGTGCCTCGGGAAGCTCGGCGCGATCCCCGTCGTCCGCTCGCCCGCTCACGGTGACCCTACCCGCGCCTTGTAGCGGTTGATCAGGCCGTTGGTGGAGGGGTCGTGGCTCTCCACCGGGCCGTTCCCCTGGAGCTCGGGGAGGATCACCTTCGCGAGCTGCTTGCCGAGCTCGACCCCCCACTGGTCGAAGCTGTTGATGTTCCAGATCGCGCCCTGCACGAAGATCTTGTGCTCGTAGAGTGCGATCAGTCGCCCCAGGGTGCGGGGGTCGAGCCGGTCGAAGAGGATCGAGTTGGTGGGCCGGTTTCCCTCGAAGCAGCGGTGCGGCAGCAGCGCCTCGATCTCCTCCGGCGTCCGCCCCGCGGCCTCGAGCTCCGCGCGAACCGCATCGGCGCTCTTGCCGACCATCAGCGCTTCGGTCTGGGCGAAGAAGTTGGCCAGCAGCTTCTGGTGGTGGTCGCCGATCGGGTTCTGACTCTGGATCGGGGCGATGAAGTCCGCGGGGACCTGGCGCGTCCCCTGGTGGATCAGCTGAAAGAAGGCGTGCTGGCCGTTGGTGCCGGGCTCGCCCCAGATCACCGGCCCTGTCGTGTAGTCGCGGACCGGTCGTCCATCGCGATCGGTGCTCTTGCCGTTGCTCTCCATGTCGCACTGCTGGAGGTAGGCGGCAAAGCGGTGCAGGTACTGATCGTAGGGCAGGATGGCGTGGGTGTGGGCGCCGAGGAAGTTGTGATACCAGATGCCCAGCAGGGCCATCACGACGGGGATGTTCTGCTCGAAGGGCGCCGTGTGGAAGTGCTCGTCCACGTCGTGGGCACCCTCGAGCAGCTCCTCGAACGCCTCGAAGCCGATCACACAGGCCACCGGCAGGCCGATCGCCGACCAGAGCGAGTAGCGCCCGCCGACCCAGTCCCAGAACTCGAAGATGTTCTCCGGATCGATTCCGAACTCGACCACCGCCTCGGTATTGGTCGAGAGGGCGACGAAGTGGCGCTTCACGGCCTCGGGGTCGCCGAGCTCGCGGAGCAGCCAGTCGCGGGCCGAGTGCGCGTTGGTCATGGTCTCCTGCGTCGTGAACGTCTTGGAGGCGACGAAGAAGAGCGTCGTTTGCGGATCGAGCCCGCGAAGCGTCTCCGCGAGATGCGTGCCGTCCACGTTGGAGACGAAGTGGGCGCGCAGGCCCTCCTTCCAGTACGGGCGCAGCGCCTCGCTCACCATCTTGGGGCCCAGGTCGGAGCCCCCGATGCCCAGGTTGACCAGATCGCGGATCGGCTGACCGCCGTGGCCCTTGAAGCGACCGCTGCCGACCGCGTCGGAAAAGTCGCGCATCTTCGCCAGGACCCGGTTCACGTCCGGCATGACGTCGCGGCCTTCCACGAGGATGGGCCGATTCGAGCGGTTGCGAAGTGCCACGTGGAGCACGGCCCGGCCCTCGGTGCAGTTGATCGCGTCGCCCGAGAACATCCTTTCGATGAACTCTCCGAGCCGCGCCTGCCTCGCCAGCTCCATCAGCAGGCGCATCGTCTCGGTGGTGACGCGGTTCTTCGAGTAGTCGAAGAGGAGATCGCCAAGCTCGAGCGACATCCGCTCGAAGCGATCCGGCTCCGACGCGAAGAGCTCGCGCATCTGCAGCGGCTCGACTTCGCGCCGGTGCCCGTGAAGCTTCTTCCGCGCGGGCAGCTCGGAATAGGGCGTCATTGGGCTTTCCTGACTGCTGCTCCGTCGCGGAACTCGAGGATTCCGGGGTCCCATGCCTCGGGGGCCTCGTAGCCCAGGAGACCCACGATCGTTGCAGCGAGGTTGCTGAGCCCGAGGTCCGGGTCGCGACGAACGACCAGTGAACCTCGGGTCTGGTTGTCGTAGAAGATGCACGGGACTGGATTCAGCGTGTGGCTGGTCTTGGCCGCGAAGCTGCCGTTGGGATTCTTCTTCGGCTCCCCGGTCTTCTTGTCGATCTCGTACATCTCGTCGGCGTTCCCGTGGTCGGCGGTGATGATGGCCACCCCGCCGGCCGCGTCCACGACGGGAAGCAGCCGGGCCAGCGCCAGGTCGACGGCCTCCATGGCGATGATGGCCGCGTCGAAGTTGCCCGTGTGGCCGACCATGTCGCCGTTGGCGTAGTTGACGCGGACGGCGCGGAAGTTTCCGCCCTGGAGCTGGCGGATCAGCTCGTCGGTGACCTCGGCGGACTTCATCCAGGGGCGCTGCTCGAAGGGGACGACGTCGGACGGGACCTCCAGGTAGGTCTCGAGCCGATCGTCGAACTTGCCGCTTCGATTTCCGTTCCAGAAGTAGGTCACGTGGCCGTACTTCTGTGTCTCGGCGATCGCGAGCTGCGGGATTCCCACCGAGGTCAGATACTCGCCCATGGTGTCGGAGATGGCGGGCGGCGCGACCAGGAAGCGCTCGGGCAGCTTGAGGTCGCCGTCGTACTGCAGCATCCCCGCATAGACGACCTGCGGGAAGCGCACCCGGTCGAAGACGTCGAAGCCCTGCTCGGTGAAGGCGCGAGAGATCTCGATCGCCCGGTCGCCGCGGAAATTGAAGAAGACGACGCTGTCCCCGTCGTGGATCTTTCCGATCGGCTCGCCCGCGTCGGCGATCACGAAGGCGGGGAGATTCTGGTCGATCACGCCGGGCGACTCCCCCCTCGCCGTGGTGATGGCCTGCGACGCCGAATCGAACTGACGCCCCTCGCCGAGCACGTGGATGTGCCAGCCACGTTCGACCATGCTCCAGTCGGCCTCGTAGCGGTCCATGGTGATGCTCATCCGGCCGCCGCCGCTGGCGACCCGCGCGTCGTAAGTGTCGTCGCGAAGCTCGGCGAGGAACTGCTCGAAGGGCTCCAGGTAGTCGAGCGCCGAGGTCTCGGGCACGTCGCGGCCATCGAGCAGGATGTGGAGGCGGACCCTTCGCTGGCCCTCCTGCTTGGCGCGCAGGAGCAGCGCCCGGAGGTGGTCGAGATGCGAGTGGACGTTGCCGTCCGAGAAGAGCCCGATCAGGTGCAGTGTCGAGCCGTGCGCCTTGGCGTTCTCGATGATCTCGCGCCAGGCCTTGCCCCGGAACAGCTCTTCGGAGGCGATTGCCTGGTTGACCAGCGCGGCCCCCTGCTCGTAGACCCGGCCGGCGCCGATGGCGTTGTGGCCCACCTCCGAGTTGCCCATGTCGTCGTCGCTGGGCATCCCGACGGCGATCCCGTGCGCCTTGAGGGTGGTGTGGGGGTAGCCCGCGAGGAGCCGGTCGAGGACCGGCGTCCGCGCCTGGAAGACCGCATTCCCCTCCTGCCGCGGACTGACCCCGACGCCGTCGAGTACGATCGTCACCACGGGGCCGGGAATTCCGGGGAAGCTCGGGTGTTTCTTCAGCACGCTGCACCTCGAAGTCCGCATTGGGGGCGTCCACTCAGAATACCCCCTCCTCCGGACCCCGCCGCCAGCGCGGTCAGCGCTCGGCGTCCCTCGCGATCCTGCGGGCGGGGAAGCTGGCCACGCCGTTCAGCTCGGCCACGACACCGAAGAGATCTCCACTGCGGTAGAAGTCCACCGCCAGGAGGTTCGGCAGGTGGCCGCGCTCGCGCTGACACTGGCGTGCGCGCGTGAGCAGGACGTCGCGGGCGTTCACCACCTCGGCGTTGGAGGGCCTGGGCGCGGGCGTGGTCTCGATCCAGTGGTTGATCTGGAAGAGCGAGCCAGCGGTGCCGCCGCGATTCGCCCGACACGAGAAATCCCCGGGAGCCTCGAAGGTGTAGGGCGTCTCCTGGATGTGATCGAAGGCCGGCCGCAGCCAGGGCACGCCCGGGTGGCCCGACTCGAGGAAGACAAGCAGGTTCTGTCCCGAGGCGACCAGCTCGTGGAGCCGCGGCCAGGGCGGGCCGTCGGGCCCGCGGTAGACGAAATCCTCCAGGCCGCTCTCGGCGAAGGCGGCGGCCAGGTCCGCGGGAGTGACGTAGTCCTCGACGACCATCAGCACCACCTCGCCGGGGTGCTGCACCAGAAAGGAGCGGACGTCCTTCAGCGTGGGCACGAGGGGGTAGGCTCCGATCTCGCAGAAACCGTGGCAGAGGTAGAGCCCGTGCTGTCCCTCGTCGGCGCCGACCAGGCGCGAACGGATGCGCATTGCGGCGTCCAGGCCCTCCTCGCCCAGTGCCTTCACCAGGGTCTCCCTGGTGGGACGCTGGCCGCGGAGGTCGGTCTTGATGCGCGACGCGCCCGGGAAGCCGTAGTGGACGTCGATCAAGAGCGCCCGCACGCCGTCGCGAAGCTGCCTCGGGATGGCGTGCTGGTGGTGCGGGAACATCCAGTCGCTGATCTCGGCGTTCGACATGGCGTTGTGCGCACCGGCAAACGCCACCTCCTCGACGGGCCGGTCGCAAAGCGCGTAGTGGCCGTTGCAGGCCCGGACCGAGGTCGGCTCCGGAGCTGCCAGCGGGTTGCGCACTGCGAGCCAGAGGGTCGCCACACCGAGGGCGAGACCCACCACGAGGAGCGTACGGATCACGGAGCGCTGGGCTCCCCCTGTCCGGGCCAGCGCGGCGCTCGTCTCCACCCTCTCGAGCAGCATGCGAAAGATCTCCCGAGCACCGACGATCGCGGCCGCCGCGCCCGCTACGACGGCGATGCCCGAGAGCACGGTGAGCGGGGCGAGGCTGGCGAGCAGCCCGGCGAGGAGGAAGCCGAGTGCCCGGGCCAGCCGGAGCCGCGGCGATGCGGGCGTCTCGGCGATCGTGCGGCCGGCTCTCTGCGAGCCAGGCGACGGGATCGAAGCTGTCGAGGAGCGACGTCGCCGCGGCGGTGAAGAGCAGGCCGAGGCCTGCGAGCAGGAGTCCCCAGCTGGCGAGTCCGGCGAGGCAGGTGTTCCAGAGTCCGGCCAGCGCGCCGCTGGCGAGCGGATCCTCCACCAGACGGGAGACCGCCAGGCTTCCCAGTGGCAGCGCCGCGGCCAGCAGCAGGCCGGCTGCGAGCAGGACCACGCCCGCTCCCACCAGCCCGTGACGGCGGTCCTCCGCCAGCGCGACGCCGACCCCGAGCAGCAGCGGACCGGTCAGCAGGAGGATCCAGATCAGACCGGCGGAGCTCGTCGCGAAGCTCCCAGAGGTCGATGACGATCTGGGTGCTCCCGCTGGCGTCGAGGGACGCGGCGATGGCCTGCAGGCTCTCGGGGATCCGCTTGGCGAGCTCCGGGCTGGCGCGCTCGAACGCGCTCCGCAGCAGGATGCCGACGTCTGGTATCGAGAGGACGACCTGTCGGGTGCCCTCCGCGAAGAGCGTCCGGTGGGCCGTGCGCGCGGCGGTGCGGACCACGCCGCGCATCGGGTCCGAAGCGGCCAGCCCTTCGGCCGCCCCGAGGATCAGGGGACGCACCGCAGTGAGGTCGGGGCTCTGCTCGAGTACCGCGTTCGTGATCTGGTTGGCCGCGAAGGCGGCCACGCGCGGATCGGAGAGGCTGGCTGCCGCCCGATCTCCGAAGGCCACCGGGTCGAAGACGCTGCGCGAGAGGGTCGAGCCGACGGCGCCGAGCGCCACGCAGGCCGCGCCGGCCATCAGAAAGGCGCCGTAGACGAGACGGCGGACTCGCGATTGGGCGGGCAAGTGGGGCGCTGACTCCTTTCTCGAACGCCGGCAGCCTAGCCTGCATTTCCCGGTGGCTCACGCGAGAATCCCCGCGGGGTGTTACCTCCGGCCGGTCCGGAGGCACATACGGGTCGGCTTTCGTATCACGCTGGGGAGGACCGCTCATGGCAGATTTCGTCGAAGAACTGGAACGGCGCGGGCAGCGCCGCATCCCGCAAGAATTTCCCTGCGTGCTGCTGGCCGAGGGATGCCGCTATCGGGGCCTGGTACAGGATGTCTCCCCCCGGGGCCTCTTCGTCCAGACCACCGGTGACTTCCCCGCAGGCGTGAACGCGATCGTCACCTTTCGCACGCCCGGGGGAAGGCGCTTCACACTGGAGACCTCGGTGCCGTACCGCCGCCAGCTGTCGCAAAGCGTCGCTTTGCTGGGAGCTGGAGGCGTTGGACTGCATATCCAGGACCCGTCCTCAGCCTATCTCCGCTGGGTCGAAGGCGTGCGGGGAGACGACCGATGACAGCCCAGATCTCTCATCTCCGCCCCGGCGAAGAGCTGATCGACGCGGAGACATTCGCAGCGATCCACTCGAGACACCCGGCTGCGCTCGCGCCGCCGGCCGGGCCGGGACGCATCAGCTTGCGTGAGGTCGTTCGCAAGCCTCCGCGCCGGCCCTCTGCACCGATCTCTACTCGGCGGTCCAGCCTGGAGCAGCCGAGCGCGAGCGCTCCCTGCGCGCCGTCTTCGCCCGCGGCCGCTGCGGCGTTGGAGGCTGAGATCGACGGCTGCACCAGCCGCGAGCACGTGGCGCGGCTGGCCCTGCACCTGGCTCACGCCTACTCCCCGGCCGCCGCTCTGTTCCAGGTGCACCGGGGCACGATCGAAAGAGTCTGCGCCCACGGAAGGGCCACTCGCAGCGACGCACTCCAGTTTCCCGCCGACGCTTCGAGCCTGTTCGCCAGCGTAATCGAGGACGGCCAGCCGTTTCGCGGCGCGCCTCCCCGGACCGGCATCGAAGATCGGATCCTCCGGGCGCTCGACCGCCGCCATGTGCAAGAGGTCGCGCTGCTTCCGATCGAGATCCGCGGACGGGTAGTGAGTCTCCTATTGGTGGACAACGGACCGGAAGCGCTCGGAGAGACCTCGCTCGCGGCGCTCACCGCCGTCTGCGCGCGCGTCTCAGGAGCGTACGAGCGACTCATCCTGGAGCGGAAGGCCAGCGAAGCGACCTCCTAGAGAATCCGGTTAGAATGCGCCGGTGGTGAAGCCGCGCGCGATCTACACCTGCACCGAGTGCGGAACCCAGCAGCCGCGCTGGCTCGGTCGCTGCCCGGGTTGTGGTGCCTGGGAGTCCCTGGTCGAGGAGAGCGCCGCCCCGGAGCAGCCCCTCCACGGAGATCTGCTGCAGCAGGCCCCGCAGTTCGGGGCGGCTACGCCGATTCCCCTGGCCGAGGTCGATCCGTCGGCGGCACCGCGCATCCCCACCGGCATCGGCGAGCTCGACCGCGTGCTGGGCGGTGGCCTGGTGCCCGGCTCGGTGCTGCTTCTGGGCGGCGAGCCGGGAATCGGCAAATCGACTCTCTGTCTGCAGCTCGCGGCTCAGCTTCAGCAGGGCTCGGGCCGGGTCCTCTACGTGACCGGTGAAGAGAGCCCCGAGCAGATCCGGCTTCGCGCCGAGCGGCTGGGCGAGATTCCGGGGTCGGTTCTCGTCGTCTCGGAGACGAGGGTCGAGCGCCTGGCCGAGCCCTGGCGCGAGGTGCGGCCGTCGCTGGTGCTGATCGACTCGATCCAGACCATGAGCACGGAGCGAGTTGCGTCGGCCCCCGGATCGGTGGCGCAGGTGCGCGAGAGCGCGGCTCTGCTGGCAGCGACGGCGAAGAGGCACGGAACCGTCCTGGTACTGGTCGGTCACGTCACCAAGGAGGGCGTGATCGCCGGGCCGCGCGTGCTCGAGCACCTGGTGGACGCGGTCCTCAGCTTCGAGGGCGACCGCGGCCACGCCTTCCGTCTGCTCCGCGCCTCCAAGAACCGTTTCGGGTCCACCCAGGAGGTGGGCGTCTTCAGCATGGGCGACTCGGGCCTCGCGGCGGTCGAGAACCCGAGCGAGCTGTTTCTGGCCGAGCGGCACGCCGGCGCCCCGGGCTCGGTGATCGTTCCGGTGATCGAGGGAAGCCGCCCCATGCTGCTGGAGATCCAGGCCCTGGTGGCGCCGGCCGGCTACGGAACCGGGCGGCGCACCTGTCTCGGCATCGATGACGCGCGGGTCGCGCTGCTGCTGGCGGTGCTCGACCGCCGCGCCGGTGTGGATCTCCTCTCCTGCGACGTGTACGTCAACGTGACTGGCGGGGTCAGGATCGCCGAGCCGGCGGCGGATCTGGGCGTGGCCCTGGCCCTCGCCTCGAGCCGCCTCGACCTTCCCGTCCCGTCCGACGTGGCCGCCTGCGGCGAGGTGGGCCTGGGGGGCGAGATCCGGAGAGTCGGGAGGATCCCCCTTCGGCTTCGCGAAGCTGCTCGCCTGGGCTTCGAACGGGTGCTGCTCCCGGCCGCCATGGCCTCTCCAGCGGTTGGCGCGCAGGGGCCCTCGGCCACCGGGATCGCGGTGGCCGACGTGGCCGCGGCGGTCGCCTGGCTGCGCGCGTCGAGCGTCGGTCACGGTGGCGAGAACAGCGGTTAACTAGCTGTTTTATAGCCATTTTTTCGAATTCAGCCTTTGACATCCAGGGCGCCTCCAGCTAGCTTCGAGGCAATGCTGGAGCGTTCCGAGCCCCCTCTCTCGCTGCGCGCTGCGCTGGACCGCATCGCCGGAGGCTTGGAGCTCGTCGAGCGATCCCTGCGAGAGCAGCTCGTCTCCCCGGAAGAGCTGATCGGCACCATCGGAGAGCACGTGCTCTCCTCGGGAGGCAAGCGGCTTCGGCCGGCCCTGCTCTTCTTTGCCGCGGAGCTCTGCGGCTACACGGGCCCGCGCCGGATCCAGGTGGCTGCGGCCGTGGAGCTGCTCCACACCGCGAGCCTCCTCCACGACGACGTGGTCGACCTGGGGGAGGTGCGGCGGGGTCGGCCCTCGGCCAATGCGATCTGGGGCAACAGCCGCGCCGTGCTGGTCGGCGACTTCTGCCTGGCGCGAGCCTCGGGAATGATCGTCGAGGACGGCGACGTGGACATCCTGTGGATCTTTGCGAACACGATCGCGATGATGTCCGAGGGCGAGCTGCTCCAGCTCCAGGGCAGCTTCGATTCCTCCGCGACCGAGGCCCGCTACTTCGAGGTGATCGAGCGCAAGAGCGCGGTCCTGCTGGCGGCGGCCGCCGAGGCGGGGGCGATCCTGGGCGGTGTCACCCGCGCAGAGCGCCGCCGCCTGGCAGAGTTCGGCCGCGAGATGGGTCTGGCGTTCCAGCTGCGCGACGACGCCCTCGACTACTGCTCGGACGAAGAGGTGCTCGGCAAGCAGCCCCACAGCGATCTGCGCGAGGGAAAGGTCACGCTGCCCCTGCTGCTGACGATGAAGCGCTGCACGTCGGCGGAGCGCAGCGCCGTCGAGGCGGTCCTCAAGGCGGCTTCGGAGCGGTTGGTGGAGTCCCGCACCGAGGGCCGGTTGACGCCCGAGGAGATCATCGCCCCGCGTTACCTCGAGCTGGTGCTCGAGCTGGTCGAGCGGCACCGCGGCGTGGCCGACACCAACCGCCGCGCCGGTCAGCACGTGGCCCGCGCCGCCGCCACCATAGAGCCATTCCCCGACTGTCCCGCCAAGGAGGCCTTGCTCGCGGTCGCCGACTACGCCGTCGATCGCGCGTACTGAACCCTTCACCCCCGGCGGTCCCGCGGAACCAACCTCCATGTCCAAATACGTGATCCGAACGGTGAGGGCGTTTGCCCCCACTTTCCTGCTCCTTCTCGGCCTGGGGCTCGCCGCTTGGCCAGTCCTCGCCGCCGATGGGGGAGATCTCTCGGGCGTCGTGAACCTGAACACCGCCACCGCCGAGCAGCTGACGCTGCTGCCCGGGATCGGAGAGGCCAAGGCCCGGGCGATCCTCGAGCGCCGCAAGCAGCAGGGTGGCTTCAAGACGGTCGATGAGCTGGTCGAGGTGAAGGGCATCGGCTCCGCAGCACTGGAGAAGATCCGCCCCTTCGTGGCGATTCAGGGCAAGACGAGTCTCAGCAGGCGTTGACCCGCCAGGGCCGGGTGCCGGGCGGAAGACGCCCGGCACCCGAGTTTTGCTATCCCCCGCGGCATGCGGGTGCGGGCTCTGATCTTCGGACTGGTGCTTCTCCTCTCGGCCGGTCTCTCGCCGGCGGAGCCGGCGCGTCGCGTCGTCTCGTTGAACCCCTCGCTCACCGCGATCCTGGTGGCGATCGGAGCTCGGAGCTCGCTGGTCGGCATCGACGAGTTCTCCGCCAGGGAGAACCCGGCGCTCGCGGATCTTCCCAGGGTTGGCGGTCTCTACAACCCCGGTCTCGAAGCCGTCGTCGCCCTCTCGCCAGATCTGGTGGTGGCGGTTCCGAGCGCCGAGCAGCGCGACTTCCGCGCACGCCTCGCGGCGCTCGGGATCCCGCTCTTGGAGCTGAATCCGGTTCGCTTCGACGAGGTGCTCGCCAGCATCGAGCGGCTCGGTGCCCACGTGGGCCGCGAAGGCGCCGCTGCGGCGCGTGTCGCGGAGATCCGCCGGGTGCGGCGCGGCGTCGAAGCTGCCACGCGGGAGCTGCCGCGAGTCCGCACGCTGCTGGTGCTGCAACGCGATCCCCCCTTCGTGGTCGGGAGCGGCAGCTTCGTCGATGAGATGATCAGCGCGGCCGGCGCAGAAAACGCTGGAGCAAAGTTCGCAGCGCCGTATCCCCGCGTCACCCGCGAGTGGATCATCGCCGCCGCACCGGAGACCATCCTCGACTCGTCGGACTCTCCGGTGGACGCCTACGAGTACTGGTCCCAGTGGCCGTCGCTGCCGGCGGTGAGGCAGCGGCGGGTGGTTCCCCTCTCGACGGGTGTGGTCACGCTCCCCGGGCCCTACCTGGACCGAGCGCTGCTCGCCATCGCCTCCGCGATCCACGGCCCCGAGGTGGTGAATCACCTGGTGGAGCCGGGCTCGTGAAGGTCCTGACCGTCCGGCGCATGGCTGTGGTGCTGCTCGGCCTCGGCGTTCTTCTCGTTTTCGCGGTGGCCCTCGGTCTCGTCGTCGGCCCGAGCGCGCTCTCCGTCGCCGAGGTGTGGGACGCGTTGACCGGCAAGGCCGAAGCGGGCCCCACCGACATCGTGCTCCGGGTTCGGCTGCCGCGGGTGGTGCTCGCCGCGCTCGTCGGCGCTTCGCTCGCCGTGGCGGGGACGCTGTTCCAGGCGTTGCTCCGCAACCCGCTCGCCGATCCCTACATCCTCGGCGTCTCGGGCGGTGCCGCCCTCGGCGGGGTCTCGGTGCTGGCGCTTGGCGGTGCCCTCGGTCTCGGCTACGCCGCCGTTCCGCCCGCTGCCTTCGCCGGAGCCATCCTGACCATCCTGCTGCTCTTCGCCGTCGCCGGTAGTGCCGGTCGGCTCTCGCCCACTACGCTGCTCCTGACCGGTGTCGTCTTCAACGCCTTCGCGTCGGCGGCGATCGTCTTCCTGGCCTCGCTCTCCGGTCTGGTGGAAGGGGCCGGCATCTTCCTCTGGCTGATCGGCAACCTCTCCGATGCGCGCTTCGAGGTGGCGGGCTGGGTGGCGGCGTTCCTGGCGCTCGGTCTCGCCTGCGCGCTGCCCCTCGCCCGCGGGCTCAACCTGCTGGCGCTGGGAGAGGAGCCCGCGGCGCAGCTCGGCATCGACGTGGAGTGGGTGAAGCGGATCCTGCTCGGCGCAACCTCGCTGATGGTCGGCGCGGCGGTGTCGGTTTCCGGGCTGGTCGGCTTCGTCGGTCTCATCATTCCCCACCTGCTGCGCCTCCTGTTCGGTCCGGACCACCGTCTCCTGGTTCCCGCAGCGGCCCTGGGCGGCGGCGCCTTCCTGGTGCTCTGCGACACCGTGGCGCGGACACTGCTCTCTGGCCGCGAGCTTCCCGTCGGTGCCATCACCGCGGTGGTCGGGGGTCCGCTCTTCCTGGTCCTGCTGCGCCGCCATCACGCGAGGGGGCGGGTGCGATGACCGCTCTTCGCTTCGACTCCATCGCCCTTTCGCTCGCGAACCTTCCCGTGCTCCGCGGCGTGGACCTCGAGCTGGCCGAAGGCGAGGTGCTGGTGCTGGCGGGGCGGAACGGCGCGGGCAAGACCACGCTGCTGCGAATCGCCACCCGGGTTCTCGCTCCGGACGCCGGCGAGGTGCGCGTGGCTGGACGCAATCTCACTGACTACGGGCGCCGGGAGCTCGCCCGGGCCCTGGCGCTGGTCCCCCAGGAGACCTCGGTGCCCTTTCCCTTCAGCGTGGCCGAGGTGGTCTTGATGGGCCGGGCACCGCACCTGGGGCTGCTGGGCTTCGAGTCGAAGCGCGATCTCCGCATCGCTCGAGAGGCGATGGAGCGGCTGGGGATCGATCACCTGGCGGATCGCTCCATCCTCGAGGTCTCCGGCGGCGAGCGGCAGCTCGCGATGGTGGCCCGAGCCCTGGCCCAGCAGGCGCGGATCCTTCTCCTCGACGAGCCGACCGCCCACCTGGACGTGAGTCGGCGCCTCGAGGTGCTGGCGCTGGTCCGCGAGCTCGCCGCGGAAGGCGGCTCCGCCCTGGTCGTCTCCCACGACCTGGGGCTCGCAGCCCGCGAGTGCGATCGGGTGGCCTTGCTCGGCGAGGGTCGGATCCTGGCTGCGGGGCCTCCTGCGGAGAGCCTGCGCCCGGACCTGCTCCGCCGGGCCTTCGGGGTGGAGGCCGAGATCCTCCGGGCCGCCGATGGCTCGGCGGTGGTGGTGCCCCACCGCACCGCTGGCTAGCGGCCAATCCTGCGGCCGCGTCGACTTGCTATGAGTCTCCGCTACAAAAGGGGAGAAGGAGGCGTCCATGTACGGCGACAGCATTGCCAGGATCCGCGCTCTCGAGATCCTCGACTCGCGGGGCAACCCGACCCTCGAGGTGGAGATCACCACATCCCAGGGCCACGTCGGCCGGGCGGCGGTGCCCTCCGGCGCCTCGACCGGATCCCGAGAGGCGCTGGAGCTCCGTGACGGCAACCCCAAGCGCTACGGCGGAAAGGGCGTGCAGAAGGCGGTGGGCTTCGTGAACGGCGAGATTGCCAACGCCTTCACGGGCGAAGCGCTCGGGGGAATGACCGAGCAGAAGGCTCTCGACGCGGGTCTGATCTCTTTCGACGGGACCGAGACGAAGTCGCGGCTCGGCGCCAACGCGGTCCTCGGCGTCTCCCTCGCCGCAGCCCACGCCGCTGCCGCCGCCGCGGGCCTGCCGCTCTACCGGTTTCTCGGCGCTGACGATGCGCACCTGCTCCCCGCTCCGATGATGAACGTGCTCAACGGCGGGGCCCACGCCGACAACAACGTGGACCTGCAGGAGTTCATGATCTTCCCGGTGGGCGCCCCCACTTTCTCGGAGGCGCTCCGCTGGGGCGCCGAGATCTTTCACGGCCTCGCGAAGGTCCTGCACGCCAAGGGGTACGCGACAGCCGTCGGTGACGAAGGGGGCTTCGCGCCGAATCTGGGCTCGAACCAGGAAGCCATCGAGCTGATCCTGACGGCGGTGGAGCAGGCGGGCTACCGGCCCGGAGACGACATCTGCATCGCGCTCGACCCCGCGGCGAGCGAGTTCTACAAGGATGGGGTCTACGACCTGGCTGGCGAGGGGGTGCGCAAGAGCGCCGACGAGATGAACGCGTACTGGGCCGACTGGGTCGCCAGCTATCCCATCCTCTCGATCGAAGACGGGCTCGCCGAGCAGGACTGGGAAGGCTGGGAGGCGCTGACCGCGAAGCTGGGCGGAAAGGTGCAGCTGGTCGGGGACGACCTCTTCGTCACCAACCCGGCCATCCTACGCCAGGGGATCGAGCGGAAGGTGGCGAACTCGATCCTCATCAAGGTGAACCAGATCGGGACGCTGACCGAGACCCTCGACGCGATTCGCGTCGCGCGCGAAGCGGGCTACTCGACCGTGATCTCCCATCGCTCGGGGGAGACGGAGGACACCACCATCGCCGACCTGGCGGTGGCGACGGGTGCGGGACAGATCAAGACCGGCTCGCTCTGCCGTACCGATCGGGTTGCCAAGTACAACCGCCTGCTGCGGATCGAGGCCGATCTCGGCGAGAAGGCGGAGTACAGCGGGCGCGGGACCATCGTCGGAGCGTGATGCGCGCGCTTCTCCCCATCTCCGGGGCTCTGCTCTCCGCGCTCTTCTTCTCGCTTCCGCTGTTCGCCTACGTGCCGGCGGCCGAGAGGGTCGCCCGTGCAGTCGCAGAGGCGAACCGCGGGGCGGGCCGGCTCGGTGTTCTCGAGCTGGAGGTGGCGCTGTATCTGGAAGGCTTCCAGGAGGCGGCAGAGACCGGGAAGCTGCTCAGCCATCCCGGCGGCTTCTCGCGGCTCGAGCTGCGCGGTCCCGACGGAGTCGTGGAGCGGCATCTGCTCCGGGGTCGGAAGCTTCTCGCCAGCCGGGACGGTGCCCCGCTCGACGCACCCCGGCCCCTCCTGCCGCCCCTCTTCCTGCTGCAGGCGAAATCCGGCGACGTGCTGATGGCTTCGCTCCGGACCCTCGGTGTCGCCGCCCGTGAGATCGCCCTCGGCTACGAGGGCGACAGGGACTGCTACGTGCTCGGGGGGCGGACCTCGGCCGTGGCTGGAGCGACGCTACCGAGCCCGGCGCTCTGGGTGGACCAGGAGAGCCTGGAGCCGGCGCGTTTCGATCGCGGCGACGGGGTGCGCTTCGTTCTCGGCTCCCCCACCAGCTTCGGGTCGATCCGCCTGCCGTCCCGGATCGAGATCGTCGACTCGAGCGGGCCTCGGGCGCGCCTGGAGATCCTGAGCGCACGAGTGGCTTCGAGCTCCCCCGAGTCGTTTCGCGCGGAGTGGCTCAGCGCGCCCTGAATTTCGGCTCAAGTCGTTGCGCTGACAGTCGAATGGGTGTGGTGTCGGCAGAACCCTCAGGGCTTCTCGACAAGGGCGAGCCTCCAGCTCGATCGTCGGGAAGACCAGCGTGGGAGATCCCCCCCCGTAGCGAGGTGAGAGCCATGTCGAGCGCACAGCCGCTCAGCGTTCTCGTCGCCGATTCGGACGGCGAGACGCGGAACAATCTGAGCAATTTTCTGTTCGAGGAGGGCTTCCGACCCACCAAGCTGGCGGACCCCTCCAAGGCGCCGAGCGCCATCAGGAATGGCCGCTACCAGATGGTCCTGCTCGATCTCGGTGAGTCGGAGGCCGACGGTGTCTCGCTCCTCGAGAAGATTCGCTCGGTGGACGACGACCTCTGCGTGATCTGCATGACCGGGCAGCCCAGCGTCGAAACTGCCGTGGCCACCATGAAACACCGCGCCTTCGACTACCTGCAGAAGCCTCTCGCGGTCGGCGAGCTGCGGCCGGTTCTTCGCGATGCGATCCGCGAGCACGGCCTCTTGGTGAACGTGGAGAAGCGGCTCAACGCGATGGTGGGCGAGCGGGCGCGCAGCCGGCGCCACGAGGTGGAGCTGACGCTCAAGCAGGTCGCCAACCGGACCGGTCTATCGGTGAGTCTCATCTCTCAGATCGAGCTCGGAAAGAGCGCCGCCTCGGTGCTGACCCTCTACAAGCTCGCCACCGCACTCGGCGTCAAGATGAGCTGGTTCTTCGAGGACATCTAGCTCCAGCGGGGACGCCCCCCGACCGGGTCGCAAAACTGGTAGCTTCTCCGCGCCCGTAGCCCGGAGGAGCCTTGCGGAGCGTCGAAGACACCCGCCCCAGGTCAGGACTCTCGGTCCCCGTGATCACGGTGCTGGACGAGTCCGGCGCGCTGATCGAGGAAGGGCAGCGAGCCGTGGTCCGCCACGTCATCCAGGACGGCTACGGCGCTGACGTCGTCTTCGCGGCGGGGACCACCGGTGAGTGGGATCGAATCGAGCCGGCGGTCCAGCGGCGCGTCATCCAGCTCTGCGCCGAGGAAGTGGCCAAGGCCAACGCGGCCCTGGCCCCGGGCCTGGGCGGGGACGTGGAGGCCTGGGCGGGGGTTACCGCTCGCACTCCGGAGGACACGCTCGAGAACCTCGACTTCGCCATCTCCGCCGGCGTGGAGGCGGCGGTCCTCGCGCCGCTCTCGATCCGCGGCCTGGGCGATCCGGTGCGCTTCGTCGCCCGGGACGTGGCGGATCTGCTGGATGCGCGCCCGCGCCGGATTCCCATCTACCTGTACGACAACGCCGACATCGCCGTGGACCCGAAGGTGCTGCACATCCGAACCCGGCAGGTGAAGGCGCTCTCCCGCCTCGACTTCGTGCGCGGCATCAAGGTGAGCGCGTCGCGCAAGGTGCTCGGAAACTACACCAAGGCGGCGGCGAGCTTCCGCGAGCGCGGCGAGTTCGGGATCTACGTCGGCAACGCCATGCTCATCTTCGAGATCTTCAGGCCCCGCCCCGGCTGGCGGGGCGTGATCTCCGAGCACTGGCAACGCTACCGGCTGCGCGGAGGGCTCCCGATCGGGGTGGTCGCCGGCCCCGCCAACGTGCTGCCGCGCGAGTGGGCCCGGGCCTGGCAGCTCTGCCGCGCCGGTGACGCGGAGCGCATGGACCGCGTCCAGCAGGTGCTCGAGGCGTTCTCGGTGGGGACCCACTCGGAAGGGGGCAAGCGAACCATCGCCTGCCTGAAGCGCGCGCTGCTCGTGCTCGGCGTGATCGGCAGCGACGCGGTGGCGCCCGGCACCCCCGCCCTGGCCCGGCCCGATGCCGAGCGATTCGACGAGGTCTTCGAGGAGGTACGCAGCATGGCGTCGCAGCTGCTGGTTCCGACCTGGGTGACGCGATGAGCGGGGAGCGGACTCGGGACGTGGCCGGAATCGGCAGCATGGTCGTGGACCGGTTGCACCGGATCCCGCGCGTTCTGGGCCCCGAGGAGAAGGGGATCCTCCGGCCGATGCCGGACGGCAAGCCCCAGCAGACCTTCGTCGGCGGCGTCGTGCTGAATCACCTGGGTTGGGCGGCGGCGCTGGGCGTGCGCGTCGGGGTGTTCGGCAAGCAGGCGGAAGACGAGGACGGTCGCTTCCTGCGCGCCGCCATGGACCGGCTCGGCATCGAGCGGGACCTGATCCTCGACGGGTCGGCCAGCTCCTTCGCACACATCTTCGTCGACGACGAGGGCGGCCGCGCCATCTACATGGCGCCCGGCGCGACCTCGGAGACCACCTCCGAGCAGATCCGCACCTGCCACAGCGAGTTCATCAGCGGATCCCGCCGGGTCTCGACGGAGGTCTCGCAGCTCCCGCTGGCCGCGGTCCTCGAGGTGCTGCGGATCGCGGAGGAGGCCGGCGTTCCCAGCGTCGTGGATCTCGACGTGCCCCCCTCCGATGCGGTCCCGGGCCTCGGCGACGAGAAGACCCTGGAGGCGGTGCTGCGGCGAGCCACACTTCTCAAGCCGGCGAAGGCCGCTGCTCGCGAGCTGCTCCCGGATGCGGGTGGGGACCCGTTGGCCATCGCCGAGGGCATGCGCGCGCGCTACGGCAACCAGGCGGTGTTGGTGACGGACGGCGAGGCCGGCTGCGCCATCTCGGCGCCAGGGGTCGCTCTCCGCGTCCCCGCCTATCCCGCCAGCGAGGTGATCGACACCACCGGGGCCGGCGACGCCTTCCTCGGGGGTCTGCTGGTGGCTCTGGAACGGGGGCTCGACTGGCCGGATGCCGGAAAGCTGGCCAACGCCTGCGGAACAGCTTGCGTCGAGAAGCTCGGGGCCTTTCCCGAGGACGCCGGAGGCGGCACGCGCACGCGTGCTCGAGCTCTACGATGGCGCGCCCGTCTCACTCGGCCCGCCCCCCGCGACCCCGCAGAGCCTGGCCAGGAGCGAGACGATCGACTTCTTCGACACGGCTCTCGTCGGGCTCTCGGCGCTTCGCGCGCGCATCGATCCCGCCAGTCTTCGACGCGGCGGTCGAGCTGATCCGCGCGGCGGAGGCGGGAGGCGGCCGCGTCCACGTGACCGGCGTCGGGAAGCCCGAGCACGTGGCGCACTACGCGGCTTCGCTGCTCTCGTCGACGGGAACCCCGGCGACCTTCCTCCACGGGACCGAGGCCGTGCACGGCAGCGCCGGTCAGGTGATCACGGGCGACGTGGTGATCGCGATCAGCAACAGCGGGGAGACCGAGGAGATCCAGCGGGCCGTGGAAGCGGTGCGCGGGCTGGGGGCGAAGCTGATCGCCGTGACCGGCGACAGCCGCTCCCGCCTGGCCCAGCGCGCCGATCTGGTTCTCGAGGCCGGCGTGGCCGAGGAGGGGGGTGGCCTGGGATTCGCGCCGCGCACCAGTGTGGCGGCCGAGATCCTGGTCCTGGCAGCCCTCTCGGCGGCTCTCGAGTCGGAGCGCGGATTCACCCGGGCCGAGTACAACGCCCGCCATCCTTCCGGCAAGCTCGGCGAGGCTAGCTCTCCGGAGACTCCGGAAGCTTGACGGTCAGCACCGGGCAGGGCGCCTTCTGCACCACGCGTTCAGCGGTGCTGCCCAGCAGCAGGTGCTTGATGCCCGAGAGTCCGCGCGTCCCGATCACGATCAGGTCGACTTCCTGGCGCACGGCCTCGTCTTCGATCACCGTCGCGGGGTAGCCCTCGCGAACCACCGTCTCCACCTCGATGCCCTTCCGGGCGATCCCCTCGGTGTAGTTCGAGAGGATCTGCTGCGCCTCCGCCTTGACGTTGGCCCAGAAGTCCGGAGGCAGGTACGCCCCCTCGAGTTGCTGAAACTCGACCGGGAGGTGGTAGGCGTGGAGCAGGATCAGCCTGCTCCCGTGCTCCTCCGCCAGGTGGGTGCTCCACTCGATCACCGGCTCCGCGTGCTCCGAGAAGTCCACGGCGACCAGGATTTTGCGTACTTCGATCGTCATACCGAGAGCCTGCCACTGAACCCGGTTGACTGTCCAGTGGCCCGGTCCTACCGTCTCCCGGCTCCGGGGCCGTAGCTCAATCGGGAGAGCGCCGCGTTCGCAACGCGGAGGTTGGCGGTTCGATCCCGCTCGGCTCCACCAGTCTTCTTCTGAGTGGGGACCTTGCTGGCCATTCCGGCAACGTCCCCACTCGTTTCTGCGCTGGGCGGTGGGATGCACCAATCGTGAGGAAAAACACACGCATGGGAGAACCGATGCGTGTGAAGCCGACTCGCCAGAGCTTTTCCAGAGCCCCGGCGCGGGATAAATTGATGGGACGGGGCGTGCGAGGTGGGACCGATTGTCCTCCGTGGTCATGATCCTCATCCGCGAAGGCGAGCGGTAGTCAAAGGTGGGCGTTCCGGCTGTCGTTGCGGCGGGTGACGGACGCGCTTCGAAGGCCATCTGCGGCCAGAGCAAGGTCTACCTCGAGGTCGGAGGCCGGCCGCTCGTCTCGCAGGTCGTCTCGACCCTGCAGCGGGTCCCGGAGATCTCCGAGATCTGGGTGGTCGGCAACGCGTCGCGCCTGGAGGAGGTCCTGACCGATCCGGCGCTCAGCGGCGAGCTCCGGGTGCCCATCACCATCGTTCCCCAGTTCCGCAATCTCTACGAGAACGCCTGGCAGACCTACCGGCGTCTGCTCCCCACCGCCGGGCCCGAGGGGCGTGATCCCACTCCCGAAGAGGCCGAACGCCCGGTCCTGTTCCTCTCGGCCGACCTCCCCTTCGCCACCGCCCACGAGATCTCCGAGTTCATCCGGCGCAGCGCTGCTCTCGACTGCGACTACGCCCTCGGGCTCGTCACCGAAGCCGCCATGAGGCCCTTCCATGACCGGGAAGACGGCACCCCGGGGATCGAGATGGCCTGCTTCGTCCTGCGCGAGGGGCGCTTCCGTCAGAGCAACCTCCACCTGGTCAAGCCCGCGCTGCTCGGAAACCGCTACTACATCGAGGAGATGTACGAGCACCGCTACCAGAGGCAGCTCGGCAACATCGTCTCCCTGGCCTGGCGGCTTCTTCGCGAGCAGGGGGGCGGTGTGCGGCTGCTCGCCAACTACGCCGTCCTCCACGCCGCCGGGGTCGCCGACCGGCGCGGGTGGCCGCGGCTGGCGGGCTGGTTGGGCGGGTGGACCCACATCCCGCGGGTCGAGGCGCTGTTGAGTCGGCTGCTGGAGACACGGTTCCGCTTCGTCACCACGGAGGTCGGCGGTTGCGCGATCGACATCGACAACGAAGAGGACTACGAGACCGCGAGGTTGCGCTTCCAGGAGTGGCGGCGACAGCAGGAGGAGACGGGAGAACGCCTTCACGGTCCCCTGCTGCTTCCAGCGGCCGCCTCGGAGGGAGGCCACGCGGAGATCCGGGTTCTTCCCGGTCAGGTGCGCGAGCCGGTCACCTCGAAGTGATTTCGAGCCTATCCATCTTCGAGTAGAGCGTCCGGCGTCCGATGCCCAGCAGCCGGGCCGCGGCGGTCCGATTGCCCCGACACTCATCCAAGGCGTGACCGATGCGCCAGGCCTCGGCCAGGCTCACCCAGTCGCGAAGCTTCGGGACGGACCCCCCGTTGGCCGCGGTGGCATTGCGCAGGAAATCCTCGAAGAGCAAATCCAATGAGGGCTCGCTGGTGACGGGAATCGTTCGTTCGCTGGCATGGGTGGACATGAAAGGCATGCTGAGCAAGAGACGTGCCAGGGGCGGCGGGATGGGCCGCGGGCGCTCGGCGGTCCGTAGCCCCGCGCTCGTGGCAAGGTTGCCCAATCCCTGTGCAGGCCCCGCCCAGGAACTGAGCAGGGTTCTGCACAGATCGGGTCGAGAAGGCTCCCTGTGCTCTCTCGGGCCGCGGCGGCGTTGGCACGCCCATTGCTCTCACTCCTGGAGCCGGACCGCGGCAGGGAGTGCACCCTGCTCGCGCCTGGCAAAGCCGACTCACGGCCACTCGAGTGAAGGGATCTGCCATGCGTAAGGTCGAGGCCATCATCAAGCCGTTCAAGCTGGATGAGGTCAAGGAAGCGCTCAGCGAGATCGGGATCCAGGGAATGACGGTGACCGAGGTCAAGGGCTTCGGGCGCCAGAAGGGTCACACCGAGCTCTACCGGGGTGCCGAGTACGTCGTGGATTTCCTTCCCAAGATCAAGATCGAGATCACAGTGAGCGACGAGATGGCCGAGAAAGTGGTCGAAGTGATCGTCGGGGCGGCGAGCACTGGCCGCATCGGCGACGGCAAGATCTTCGTCCTGCCCCTGGACGAAGCTGTCCGCATCCGCACCGGCGAGCGCGGCCCAGACGCGGTCTGAGCCCCGCCCGCGCCGAGTTCCCATCCGACACAACAGAGGAAGATCGATGAACGCGAAAGAAGTTCTCGAGTTCGCCAAGAAGAACGACGTGGTGATGGTGGACCTCCGCTTCACCGACTGGCCCGGTACCTGGCAGCACTGCTCCTTCCCGGTCAACGAGATCGCGGAGGAGCACTTCGAGGAGGGCCTCGGCTTCGACGGCTCTTCGATCCGCGGCTGGCAGGCGATTCACGAGAGCGACATGCTGATGATTCCGGATCCCGAGAACGCCTTCCTGGATCCCTTCTACAAGCATCCGACCCTGGTGCTGTTCACCGACATCGTCGATCCGATCAGCAAGCAGCCCTACTCGCGCGATCCGCGTCACATCGCGCGCAAGGCCGAGAACTACCTCAAGCAGACGGGGATCGCCGACACGGCCTACGTCGGGCCCGAGGCCGAGTTCTTCCTGTTCAACGACGCGCGCTTCAGCACCGGAATCAATCACGGCTTCTACGAGGTGGATTCGATCGAGGGCGTCTGGAACTCCGGCCGCGACGAGGACGGGGCCAATCTCGCCTACAAGCCGCGCACCGGCAGCGGATACTTCCCGACTCCCCCCTCGGATTCCTTTCAGGACGTCCGCACCGAGATGTGTCTGGTGATGCAGCAGCTCGGGATCACCGTCGAGGCGCAGCACCACGAGGTGGCGACGGCCGGTCAGGCCGAGATCGACATGAAGTTCGCGACACTCCTCACGATGGCCGACCAGCTGATGAAGTACAAGTACGTGGTGAAGCAGGTGGCGCGCCAGAATGGCCTGACGGCGACCTTCATGCCCAAGCCCCTGTTCGAGGACAACGGGTCCGGCATGCACACCCACCAGTCGGTCTGGAAGGATGGCAAGCCCCTGATGGCCGGCGAAGGATACGCGGGCTTCTCCGAGCTGGGCCTCCACTACATCGGCGGCATCCTCCAGCACTCCAAGGCCCTGGCCGCATTCACGAACCCGACCACCAACTCCTACAAGCGGCTGGTGCCGGGCTACGAAGCGCCGGTCAACCTGGCCTACTCGAGCCGAAACCGGTCGGCGGCCTGCCGCATCCCGATGTATTCGCCGAGCCCGAAGGCCAAGCGGGTCGAGGTCCGCTACCCGGACCCGTCCTGCAACCCCTACCTCGCATTCTCGGCGCTGCTGATGGCCGGAATCGACGGGATCGAGAACAAGATCGACCCCGGAGAGCCCCTGGACAAGAACATCTACGCCCTCACGCCGGAGGAGGCGGCCGACATCCCCACCTTGCCCGCCAGCCTCGACGAGGCCCTCGATGCGCTTCACGAAGACCACGAGTTCCTGCTCAAGGGTGACGTGTTCACCGGCGACGCGATCGAGACGTGGATCGAGTACAAGCGCGAGAACGAGGTGAACCCGATCCGTCTACGCCCCCATCCCCACGAGTTCGAGATCTATTTCGACATCTAGACCGCCGCTCCCGAGGGCCTGTCCGGGCCCCGCCGGCCGTTGCCGGCGGGGCCCGATTCGTTTCGCGACTCGGTGCACCAGGTCGGCGGAAAGGGTTAGACTCAGGCGCCCCCCATGGCCGGTATCGCCCTACGCAAAGGATCGAAGCTCGGGAAGTACCGCCTCGATCGGCGAATCGGGAGGGGTGCCTACGCGGCGGTCTGGCGCGCCCGGGACACCGTCGAGAAGCGCGTCGTGGCGCTCAAGGTGGCCTTCCCGGAGATGGTCGAGGAGCACGGCCGGGATGCCTTGGAGCACGAGGCCCGCATCGCCAGCCGGCTCTCCCACCCCAACATCGTGGCGATCCGCAACGCGGACTGGATCAACGGCTACTTCGTGATCGCCTCGGACCTGGCCGAGCGAAACCTCACCAACTACCCGGGGGCGCGTCGCTCCGCCCGCGTCGGCCTCGCGGTGGTTCGGGACGTGGCCGCCGGCCTGGCACACGCCCACGCCCAGAGGGTCCTCCACCGGGACGTCAAACCCGAGAACATCCTGATCCTCCCGGACCGCCGCGCCGCGCTGTGTGATTTCGGTGTCTCACGGTTCGCCAAGGGGGGCAGCGCGACCTACACCGAGGCGGGAACGCTCGGCTACATGGCACCGGAGCAGGCTTACGGCCGGCCCAAGTTCAGCTCGGACGTCTTCTCCCTGGGCCTGATCGCCTACCAGCTTCTGACCGGGGTCCTTCCCACCTGGCCATTCAGCTGGCCGCCAGCCGCCTACGACCGCTTCGCGGAGCGGGTGCCGGAGCCGCTCTGGCCGGTCCTGAAGAAGGCGGCCAGCTTCGATCCCCGGCGCCGCTACACCGACGCGGTGGCATTTCAGCAGGCGCTGGAGTCCGCATTTCGGCGGGCCGAGGAGCGCCGGACTCCGAGCCCGCGCCAGCCGAGCCGCGCCTCGGCGCCCCGGCGCTCGCCGCTGCAGATCCAGGCCGAGCTCTTCAGGCGCCGCCACGGCGCCAAGCTGGGAATGCGCTACCGCTGCTTCCGCTGCGATGGCCCGATCGCCGAGTCGATGTCGTACTGCCCCTGGTGTGGTACCCCCGACAACTCCTTCCGCCACGTCAGTGCCTACCCGCTGGTCTGTCCCGAGTGCGAGCGGGGAGTCCGCCCGGAGTGGACCGCCTGCCCCTGGTGCTACCCGGGCCGTCTGGCGGGAAACGGGCGCCCCTCCCGCGCCGATGCCCGGGCGGAGCGCAACTGCAGCCGCCGCGGCTGTCCCGGGCGCCTGCAGGCCTTCATGCGCTACTGCCCGGTCTGCAAGCAGAAGCCGCGCCGGGTCTGGTCCCATCCCGAGCTTCGCGATCGCTGCCCGCGCTGCCGCTGGCCGGTCTCGCGGGAGTTCTGGCGCTTCTGCGCCTGGTGCGGGCGCCGCGAGCCGGCTGCGGGTTCGTTCGTCCGCGCATCTAGGTGAGGCGGAACAGCAGAAAGGTGACGTCGTCGGGCTTGGAGGGGTGGCCGGCTCCGGGCTCGCGCATCCGCCGGGCACAACACTGCGCCAGATCTCGGGCCACCGCGGCGAGCGGGCCGGTCCGAATCCCGTCGACGATCTCCTGAAGTGTCAGATTGTCGAGCAGCCCGTCCGTCGCCAGCAGCACCGTGTCGCGGGGCGCGAGGCGGATCGGGCTCCCCACCTCGATCCGCATGTCCGCCGAACCCACCATGTTCGAGATCAGGTGGCGTTCGTCGTGGTGCAGCGCCTCCTTCTCCTCCAGGAGGCCGGACTCCAGCGCATAGCCCACCGGCGAGTGCGAGACGGTCTGCAGCTTCAGCTTGCCCCGCTGTCCTGCCACCAGCATGGCGGAGTCGCCCACGTGGTAGGGGCGCAGGGTGTCGCCCGCCATCTCGGCCACCACCAGTGTGGTCGCGGCGCCGATCCCCAGGCTTCTCACCGCCTCGTTTCCCGCTTCCACGCCGTCGAGAATCGCCCCGCGCAGTGTCCGGGTGCCGAGGTCCGCCGCCCCGACCGAGCTCTCGAGATGACGCAGGGCGATCTCCGCCGCGCTCTCGCCGCCCGCCTGGCCGCCGACCCCGTCCGCCACCGCGAGCAGACCCTGCTCGGAGTCGATCAGGATCAGCGCCGCCGCATCCTCGTTCCGGGCGTCCCGCTCGGGGGAGCGCGCCGAGTACACGGCCACCTCGCCGCAAGCGAAGGGGAGGAGCTCTCCCTCGGCCATGTCCATGTCGGTGAGGATCCGCGCCACCAGCCCGTTCTCGCCCGCGGCCGCCATCTTCAGGAACCGTCTGCCTCGACGACGGACAGGCGGACCTTCTCGGGACTCACCTCGTGCACCCGGAAGCCCTCCGGGTGGCTCACCTCGGCCGGAGTCACCTGGAAGGTTCGCCTGCCCAGCTGCACCAGCAGCGCGTCGACCCGCACCTCGATCGCGTTCGCCTCGCCGAGCACCAGCGCTCGCCGTGGCCCCGAGAGCGTGACCTCCACCTCTCCCGGCTCGACGCCCTGCAAGACGAAGCCCTGCGGAAGGTTCTCCACCACCACCGGGACGCTGCGAACGGCCTGAACCACTCCGGAGCCCGGCACCACCAGCAGCCACACCAATGCGGCGCTGGCGACGGCGGCGATGGCACCCGGCCAGCGCCGCATGAAGCCCCCCATCCATCGCCTCGTCGACTGCCTCGGCGGGGTCACCCGCTCCACGAAACGGTGGATCTCGATCGCCAGCTCTTCCGGCTGGTAGAGGCGGCGGATGACCCCGCCCGTTGCGAAGGAGGCGACGCCGCGTTCCTCGGAGACGACCAGACAAAGCGCGTCGGTTCGCTCCGCCAGCCCCAGCGCCGCGGCGTGTCGGGTGCCGCCCTGCCCGATCTGGGCGTGATCCGTCGAGAGGGGGAGGTAGACGCCGAACTCGCGGAGGCGATTCCCGCTCACGATGGCCGCACCGTCGTGGCCGGGCGAGTGATGGTCGAAAATGCTGAGCAGCAGCTGCTCGCTCAGCTCGGCGTTCGCCCGTACGCCTCCGGTGATGTGCCGATCGAGCGGCTCGCGGCCCGGCAGCACGATCAGCGCGCCGGTTCGATCCGCGGCCAGGCGCGCGACGCACCGGATCAGGATCTCGGCGGCCTCGGGTGTCGGGGGACCGGCCCGTCGGCGCAGCCCGCGAACGCCGATCAGCTCGGCCAGGCGGCGCAGGTCCTCCTGGAAGACGACCACCAGCGCGATCACGAAGACGACGACGGAGCCCTGGAGAATCCAGGTGGTGAGCGTGAGACCGAGCTGTCGGGCGAGCAGATAGCCCGCGCCCAGGATGGCGATCCCCAGCAGTGCCCAGCGGGCCCGGGTCCGGCTCAGCCATACGAAGGCGCTCCAGAGCAACGCGGCCACCAGAGCGATGTCCACGAGATCTCGCCACTGGACTTCCAGGATGACCCTCCTGTCCCATCGGGACCGGCACGGCGCGGGCCCCCGCTGGGGGCGCCCTCCTTCGCTGTTCCTACTCGGCGCCTGAGACTAGCTCGCCGCGCTGGAGAGGCCGAGGACCTGCTCCATGTCGTAGAAACCGGGGTCGCGGTCGAGGAGCCAGAGGGCCGCGCGAACGGCACCCCGGGCGAAATGGTCTCGAGTCCCCGAACGGTGGACCAGCTCCAGGCGCTCACCCTTCCCGATGAACATCGCGGTGTGCTCGCCGGGGTTGTCGCCGCCCCGAAGGGCCTGGATCCCGATGCTGCCGTCGGGGCGCACGCCGGTCTCGCCCTCGCGCGCCAGGACCAGGTGTTTCGCCGGGGACTGCCCCCGCCCCTCGGCCACGGCGCTGCCGAGCTGGAGCGCGGTCCCGCTCGGCGCGTCGATCTTCGCAGAGTGATGGAGCTCGACGATCTCCGCGTCGTAGTCGGGTCCCAGCAGCCGAGAGGCCCGACGCACCAGGTGGAAGAGCACGTTCACCGCCACCGAGAAGTTGGCGGCCAGCACGATGGGAACTCCCTCGCTGAGCTTCTGGATCTCGGCCCGCTGCTCGGGGCTCAATCCCGTCGTGCCCACCGCGCAGGGGATCGAGGCTTCCGCCGCCCGGCGCAGGAAGGAGAGCGTCGCGTCGGGCACGGCGAAGACGATCGCCACGTCGGAGCTGGCGAGGCAGGCCTGTGCGTCGTCGCTGACCCGTACGCCTGCCTCGACGGCCTGGCCCAGGCCGGGATGGCCCGGCGCCTCGAGGGCGGCTCCCAGCTGCAGCGCCTTCTCCTCCGCCAGGACGGCGCGGACCCGCTCCCCCATGCGGCCGAGGGCGCCGACGACGAGGGCTCGCCCTTCCTTCACAGCAGCCCGAACTCCTTGAGCGCGAGCTGGAGGCGCTCGCGGTTCGGCGGTGTCAGCGGCGTGAGCGGCAGCCGGACGCCATCCAGAATCTCGCCGCGCATCGCCATCGCAGCCTTGATGGGAATCGGGTTCGACTCGCAGAAGAGCAGGTCCATCAGCGGCAGCAGGCGGAAGTAGGTGTCCTGGGCCCGGGCCAGGTCGCCGGCCCGGAAGGCGCGCACCAGCTCGACCATGTCCGCCGGAACCAGGTTCGAGCAAGTGGAGATCACGCCTTGACCGCCGAGTGTGAGGACCGGAAGCGTGGCCCAGTCGTCGCCCGAGAGTAGCGAGAACTCCGCCGGGGTCGCGGCCCTCGTCTGCGCGATCTGGTGGAGATCGCCGCACGCCTCCTTCACCGCGACCACCTGCTCGATCTCGGCCAGACGGGTCATGGTTTCGGGAAGGATGTTCGAGGCCGTGCGTCCGGGGATGTTGTAGGCCACCAGCGGCAGGGAGACCTCGCGGCCGATCAGTGCGTAGTGCTCGACGATCCCATCGGGGGTGGGCTTGTTGTAGTAGGGAGAGATCAGGAGCGCCCCGTCGGCTCCCGCCTCCTTGGCGTGCCGGGTGAGTTCGATGGCTTCCTCGGTGGAGTTCGAGCCGGTTCCCGCCACCACCACGACCCGCCCGCGGGTCGCGGCCACCACCACCTCGATCACGCGGCGGTGCTCGGCGTGGGAGAGGGTGGCCGACTCGCCGGTGGAGCCGCAGGGCACAAGGCCGTCCACCCCCGCGGCGATCTGCGCCTCGACCAGTTCGTGGAGCGCTCGCTCGTCGACCGCTCCGTTCCGAAACGGTGTCACCAGGGCTGTGAGAACTCCTTCGAACACGGCTACCTCCTTTCGAACTCGATCCGACCGGTGAACACGGTCGCGGCGGGGCCCGTCATGAAGACGCTGGCTTCGTCGCCTTCCCATTGTATCGAGAGTTCACCACCGCGAAGCGCCACCCTGACGGCGCGGTCGATCACACCGCGAAGCATCGAGACGACAGCCACCGCACAGGCTCCGCTTCCGCAGGCCAGGGTCTCGCCGGTTCCCCGCTCCCAGGTGCGCTGACGGAGCCGGTCGCGGCTCAGCAGCTCGACGAACTCCACGTTGACGCGGTTCGGGAAGGCCGGATGGCACTCGATCAACGGGCCCAGCTCCCCGACGGGGGCCTGATCGACGTTGTCTACATAGATGACAGCGTGTGGGTTTCCCATCGATACGGAGCTGAGGTGCAGGGTTTCTCCGCCGACCTCGAGCTGGACATCGAGCACCGGCCCATCTCCCTCGGCGAGGAGGGTGGGGATCTTCGCGGGGGCGAGCACCGGTGCGCCCATATCCACCGTCACCAGGTCCTCTCCCGCCCAGCGCGGCACCACCACGCCGGAGAGCGTCTCGACGCGGATCGATTCAGCCTGCGAGTAGCCCCGGTCCCGGAGGAACTTGTAGAAGGCGCGGATGCCGTTGGCGCACATCTCCACCTGGGAGCCGTCGGCGTTGTAGATCTCCATCCGGAAATCCGCGGACTTGGAGGGACGCAAGCACCAGCATCTGGTCGAAGCCCACTCCGAGGTGGCGGTCGGCGAGCCGGCGGGCCAGCGGCTCCAGGGGAGGAAGCTCCTGGGCGATCCCATCGAGCACGACGAAGTCGTTGCCGGCGCCGTGCATCTTGGTGAACTCGAGTTCCAGGGTCACTGACCGTTCTCCGGGCCCGGCTCAGAAGTCGAAGTCGGAGGGCTGTGTGGCGGTTTCATCCAGGACCGGCTCCTCGGGCCTGGTGTCCCGCGGCCGGGTCTCGCCGGCTTCTGCAGAGGAGCCGGGCTTGGTCTGGACGGATCTCACCGGGGGGCCGTACTTCCCGCAAGCCGAAAGGCCGAACGCCACGGCGAAGATCAGGGCTGCGACAGCGCGGGTCCTCATCGGTTCTCTCCTGTTCCGTCCAGCTCTCTCGCCTGCTCCGCGATCCGCGCGTCCGCAGCGTCGAGCTCCTCGATCACCCGCTCCCGTGCGGTTCCCCCGATGTGGGCGCGTTCCCCGAGCGCCCGGTCCAGGCTCAGCAGCTCCGCCGCGCTCGCCGGGAAGGCCGGATCGAATGCCTGGAGATCTTCGCGCGACAGCGAGCGCAGGTCGAGGTCTCTCGCGAGACAGTGCCTGACGATGCGCCCCACCGCCTGGTGGGCCTCCCGGAAGGGCACGTTCTCGCGGACCAGCGCCTCGGCGAGATCCGTGGCCAGGAGCATCGGGTCCTCGGCGGCGGAGGCCATCTTCGCCACCGCGACGCGCAGTGTTGCCAGCGCGCCGGCGCTCACTTCGAGGCAGTCCCGCAGGGTCGTGGCCGTATCGAAGATGGGCTCCTTGTCCTCCTGGAGGTCGCGGTTGTAGGTCAGGGGAAGGCCCTTGATGACCGTCAGTAGCGAGACCAGGTTTCCGATCACCCGCCCGCTCTTTCCCCGGACCAGCTCTGCGACGTCCGGGTTCTTCTTCTGGGGCATCAGGCTGGATCCCGTGGAGTAGGCGTCCGCCAGCTCGATGAAGCCGAACTCCGCGCTCGACCAGAGCACCAGCTCCTCGGCCAGGCGCGAGAGATGCACCATGCAGATGGCGGCGCAGCCGAGGAACTCGAGGGCGCAGTCCCGCGATGCCACCGCGTCCATGCTGTTGGCCGCGGGTGCCTCGAACCCCAGCGCCGCCGCCGTGTGTTCCGGGTCGAGCGGCAGGGTCGACCCGGCCAGGGCGCCGGCACCGAGCGGCGAGAATCTCGAGAGCCGGGTGCGGAGCTCGCCGAAGCGCTCGAAATCCCGGGAATGCATCGCGACGAAGGCGAGCCAGTGGTGGGCCAGCCGCACCGGCTGGGCTCGCTGCAGGTGGGTGTAGCCGGGAAGCACGGTGTCCAGGTGTTCGCGAGCGCGGATGAGGAGGACGCCCTGCAGCTCGAGCAGCCCCCGCTGGATCGCGGCGCAGGTGTCTCGCAGGTAGAGGGCGAGGTCCGTCGCCACCTGATCGTTGCGGCTGCGTCCGGTGTGGAGGCGACCCGCCACGTCTCCCACCCGCTCGCGGAGCCGCGCCTCGATGTTCATGTGGATGTCTTCGAGGGAGGGATCGAAGTGGAAGTCGCCCGCCTCGATCTCCTGCTCCAGCGACTCCAGGCCCCGGATCAGGACCTCGACGTCCGCCGCGGCGATCAGCCCGGCGCTGCCGAGCATCCGCGCGTGGGCGATGGAGCCACGGATGTCGTAACGGGCCAGCGCCTTGTCGAAGGACACCGACGCACTGAAGCGCTCGACGGTGGGGTCCGTCGCCCCGTCGAAACGCCCGCCCCACGGTTTCCGGTTCTGCCCCATGGGGCAACTCTCGGAAAGAAAACGCCAATTTGCAAGCTGACAGGGGTATGCGAGTTTCTGGGCCGGGGGGGTCGGATTGGCTGCCGGAAGGCGAGCTGGCGCGAAGGCTGGCAAGACGAAACGCAAGAGCGAGGCCCGGCGTCGCAGATTCGAGTCGCGGCGGCGGTGGTGGCGGAGGATCCTGCGGCTCACCGCCCTCGCCCTGGTCTGCGGGGGCTTCGCGGCCGGCTTCATCGCCGCGCGCCACACGATCCACCTCGACCGGATCGTGCGGGAGCGATTCGAGGGCAGGCTGTTCCGCGTTCCCTCCCGGGTGATGTCGGCGCCGACCATCCTGTATCCCGGTCTCGACTGGAAGCGCATCGAACTTCGGGGAACCCTGCTGCGCCTCGGATATCGGGAGGTCGGGCAGGGCGATTCCCTTCCCGTGGGCCACTTCCGCTGGGAGGGCCGAAGGGTCCAGATTCACCGCCGGCCCTTCGATCACCCGAGCCGAGCCGAGCCCGGCCGCGAAGTCGTCCTGCGGATCGGCGGGACGCGCATCGAGGAGCTCCGCGACGCCGGCACGGGTCGCGAGATCGGTGCCCTGCTGCTCGAGCCGGAGCTGGTGGGCGCCTACTACGGACCCGATCACGAGCAGCGCGAGCTGGTTCGCGTGGGGCAGGTGCCGCCGCATCTGGTCGACGCCATCCTCGCCGTCGAGGACCAGCGCTTCCTCAGCCACCGCGGGATCGACGTCCGCCGCATCCTCGGGGCGCTGTGGGTCAACCTCCGCTCCGGCCACGTTCGCCAGGGTGGGAGCACGCTGACCCAGCAGCTGGTCAAGAACTTCTTCCTGACCCCCGAGCGAAGCCTCGAGCGCAAGCTCCAGGAGGCCGCGATGGCCTTGATCGTGGAGGCCCGGTACGAGAAGGAGGCGATCCTCGAGAGCTATCTCAACGAGATCTACCTGGGCCAGCGGGGCTCCACGGCGATCCACGGCGTGGGCGAGGCCTCCTGGTTCTACTTCGGCAAGTCGGTGCAGCACATCAGCCTCGCCGAGTCGGCGCTGATCGCCGCCATCATCCAGAGCCCGAACGGCCTCTCACCGCACCGCGAAGTCGAGCGCGCCACCGATCGCCGCAATCTGGTGCTCCGGCTGATGCGCGAGCAGGGACGCATCAGCCAGGCGCAGCTGGAGGAGGCGGCCGCCGAGCCGGTTCGGGTCGCAAAGGTCACGCCCGAGCCGAGGGACGCGCGCTTCTTCCTGGACGCTCTGCGCAGGCAGCTGCCCGCCTTCTACAGCATGGAGACGCTCACCAACGAGGGCCTCCGCATCTACGCAACACTCGATCTCCGCCTGCAACGCCTCGCGGCCGCCGCGCTGCGCGAGGAGTTGGCCGCGCTGGAGAAGCGCTTCCCGGCGCTCCATCCCAAGGACGGGCCGCGTCTCGAAGGATGCCTGGTCGCTCTGCGGCCACAGACGGGAGAGGTGCTCGCCCTGGTCGGCGGCCGCGAGTACGCCGTCAGCCAGTTCGATCGCTGCACCCAGGCCCGACGACCGGCTGGGAGCATCTTCAAGCCCTTCGTCTACATCGCGGCCCTCGAGCCCGTCCCGGGTGGCCCGCACATCACACTCGGCAGCATGCTCGACGACGGTCCTCTCGCGGTCAAGACGACGGCCGGTGTCTGGAAGCCTGCGAACTACGACAGGAAGTTCCACGGCCAGGTCCGGGTCCGCGATGCGCTGGAGCGATCCCTGAACGTCGCGACCGCCCGGCTTGGCCAGGAGATCGGCATCGACCGGGTGGCGGAGGTGGCGGGCCGGCTGGGGATCGAGAGCTCGCTGCCCCGCGTTCCAAGCCTCGCCATCGGCAGCGCCGACCTCTCTCCCCTCGAGGTCGCCCGCGCCTATGCGACCATTGCCAACGGGGGCATTCGCCCTCAGATTCGCACCTTCGAGGATGTGGTGGACGGCTCGGGGGCGGCAGTGGAACGACAGCCGATCGGGTTCGAGCGGGTTCTCGACGCGGGGACGGCCTATCTCGCCACCTCGCTGCTCGAGGGTGTGATCGATCGAGGCACGGGGCGGGGCGTGCGATCGGGTGGAATCCAGGGACCCATCGCCGGCAAGACCGGCACCAGTGACGAAGAGAGAGACGCCTGGTTCGTCGGCTTCTCGCCGGAGATGGTGGTGGTGGTGTGGATCGGGTTCGACGAGCCGCGAAGTCTCGGCCTTCCCTCCAGCCGGGTCGCCCTCCCCGTCTGGACCCGCTTCGTCCGGGAGGCCACCGGGGGAAAGCTCCGCGGCAGCTTCCCACCCCCCGCGCAGGTCGTCGAGGTGGAGATCGATCCGGTCTCCGGGGCTCTGGCGTTGGCGGGCTGCCCCCGACGCACTCCGGAGTACTTCCTGCGCGGCACCGAACCCGCGGAGACGTGCCCCGAGTGGGCGTCGAGAGAGCAGGAGCAACCGCCGCCCCGCGGGCAGCGTCCGAGTCTTCTGGAGCGCCTCTTCAACGATTGGCTGAATCGCCTGTGAGGAAAGCCTGGCCGGGAATCGTCGCGATGGCTCTCCTGTTCCTGGGGGGATGCACGCTTTCGCTCGAGCGGGCACTCCCCCCCTCGGGAGCCCCGCCTTTCAGCCTGACCGAGGTTGCCCAAGAGGGAGATGCGGCGAGGCGAGCTTCGATGCGCCTGGTCCTGCGAGGCCTGGACGAGGATCAAGCCCTTCGGCCCGCGCAGGCGCTGGCGCTGTACGAGCGGGCGTTGCAGGTCGACCCGAACAATCCTTTCGCCTACCTCGCGTTGGCCCGCCACCACGCGGACGGGGAAGATCCCCAGCGCGCCCTGGCGTTTCTGGACAAAGCCGAAGCCCTTCTCGCGCATTCGGAGTGGCGCTCCCCCGGGCTGGAAGCCGATCTGGTCGGGATTCGGGGGGCCGCGCTCTACGCCTCCGGCCGCATCCCGAGCGCACTTCCACTGCTGGAGCGAGCCCGCCATCTCTCACCGACGGTATGGAACGACGCCCGGCTCGACGCGTCCGAGCTTCGGTGATAGGTTCGGCGGCCGGATGATGCCGAAAACGAAAGCCTTTCTGGCCGCGCTGGCCATCTCGCTGCCGCTCGACCAGCTCACCAAGCTCGCCGTGGTCCGGTCGCTCACGTTCGCGGACCGGGTCACGGTGATCGACGGCTTCTTCTACCTGACCCACGTTCGCAATCCCGGCTCGGCCTTCGGGCTCTTCGCCAGCAGCCCCGAGCCCTACCGGAGCATCTTCTTCATTGGCGTCACCAGCATCGCGATCCTGATGATCTTCTCGTTCTATCGGCGCCTCGCCCCCGGGGACCGGCTCTCCGCCCTGGCGCTCGGGCTGGTCCTCGGGGGCGCGATGGGCAACCTGATCGACCGCATCCGACTCGGCGAGGTGGTGGACTTCCTCCACTTCAGGCTCTGGGGGGGATACAGCTGGCCGGACTTCAACCTGGCCGACAGCTTCATCGTCGTCGGCGTCGCGCTTCTGATTCTCGAGCTCCTCGCCACCGAGGGCGAGCAGCGTGCCGATCCCGCGGGTACCGGATCGCAGAGGTGATTGCGGGCGCGAACTCCGTCCTACACAAAAATAAGTAGGACGATTCCCGAGCAGTCTTCTTGACACTTGTGAGGAGACTGGGGTAGAAATCCGGGGTCGTCGTTTTCGATCCATCGTCCGAAAGGACGAATCAGTGCGCCCTCCCCCCAATCAGCGCGAGCGGTGCGGGATTCGGGAGCAGCCCGGGGCTCGGCATGAAATTCTTCATCGACACCGCAAGCGTCAGTGACATCCGTGAAGCCGCCGACCTCGGCCTTCTCGACGGAGTCACCACCAACCCGACACTCCTCTCCAAGGAGGAGGGGGATCCCACGGAGATCCTCCGGGAGATCACCAAGATCGTCGAGGGTCCGGTGAGTGCCGAGGTCACCGCTCTCGATGCCGAGGGCATGCTGCGCGAAGCCCTCGAGCTTCGAAAGATTGCCGACAACATCGTCATCAAGGTCCCGATGACGCTCGAAGGACTCAAGGCGCTTCGCAGCTTGTCCTCGCAAGGTATCGAGACCAACTGCACGCTGATCTTCCAGGCTGCCCAGGCGCTGATGGCGGCGAAGGCCGGCGCCACCTACGCCTCGCCTTTCGTGGGCCGCCTCGACGACATCTCGACCGACGGCATGGATCTGATCGAGCAGATCTGCACCATCTATCGAAACTACGAGTTCGAGACTCAGGTTCTGGTGGCGAGCATCCGGCACCCGGTGCACGTGGTGCAGGCGGGGCTGCTCGGGGCCCACGTCGCCACGATGCCCCCCAAGGTCATCGGGCAGCTCGCACAGCACCCGCTCACCGACATTGGCCTCGAGCGGTTCCTTGCAGATTGGGAGAAGGTGAAGAACCGCTCTTGACTACGGCGCGCTGGCGGTCCCCCCGGCCCGCTCGGTGCGAGGAATCCCCCCACCTATGAAGAGGTCGAAGAGCGACTACGTCATCCAGACGGTGACGAATGCCCTCCGGGTGCTGGAGACGTTTCGCGACAACGAAGAGCTCGGGGTGACCGAGCTCTCCCGGCGACTGGGTCTCCACAAGAACAACGTGTTCCGCCTGCTCGCCACCCTCGAGAACAAGGGGTACGTCCAGCAGTGTGCGGACAGCGACCGCTACCAGCTGGGCGTGCGTTGTCTCGAGCTCGGGTACAGCTACGGGCGGAGCGGGGGCCTGCTGCGCCACGCCCGCGGCATCCTGGAGGATCTCGCCAGGGTGACCGGCGAGACCACCCATCTCGGCGTCCTCCAGGACTTCGAGGTCGCTCACCTCGACGGAGAGCAGCCGGACCAGCTGGTGCTGACGGGTCTGCGGGTCGGGCGCCGCCTTCCGGTCCACTGCACCGCCCTCGGGAAGGTGCTGCTTGCCTGCGGAGATCGGATTCTCCGGGAGCGCTTCGATCGGCTCTGCGTCGCGAACGGGTCGCTTGCTCCCAGGACTCCCTCGACCATCACCGACCGCGACAAGTTCTTCGAGCACTTGCGCGCCGTGGCCGGCCAGGGCTTCGCCCTGGATGTGGAGGAGTCCGAGGCGGGGCTCTGCTGCGCTGCCGCTCCCGTCTTCGCCGCCAGCGGGCGCCGGGTCGCGGCCCTCTCCGTCTCCGGCCCCGCTTTTCGCCTGAGCCGGGAGACCCTGCTGGGGCAGGTCGTTCCGGTCCTGCTCTCGGCAGCCGACGAGCTCTCCACGCAGCTCGGCTACCAGGGCTACCGCGAGTGATCGTTCCTCCACAGGTCGGTCCGTCGCCAGTAGCCGATCTCGGCAGCGCTAGGGTGATCTGATAGAATCCGCCTCTTCCACCTCAGCAAGCCGTAGAGGCGATCGGATCCCCCCATCCATGGCGATCGAAGAGAGGATCAAGAGGTTCGAGGAGCTGAACGCCGAGGCCGAGATGGGCGGCGGCGAGGCTCGCATCGAGCGTCAGCACCAGAGCGGTCGGTTGACGGCGCGCGAGCGCGTCGAGATGCTCCTCGACCCGGGCAGCTTCGTCGAGATGGACAAGTTCGTGACCCACCGCGGCACGGACTTCGGCATCGACAAGACCAAGATTCCAGGCGACGGCGTCGTGACCGGTCACGGCAAGATCAACGGGCGCCAGGTCTTCCTGTTCGCCCAGGACTTCACCGTCTTCGGTGGCAGCCTCTCCGGGGCCTTCGCCGAGAAGGTCTGCAAGGTGATGGATCTCGCCGCCAGGGTTGGAGCGCCATTCATCGGGCTGAACGATGGCGCCGGCGCCCGGATCCAGGAGGGCGTCGTCTCTCTGGGTGGTTACGGAGACGTCTTCCTGCGCAACGTGCTGAGCTCCGGCGTGATCCCGCAGATCTCGGCGATCATGGGCCCGTGCGCCGGTGGCGCGGTCTACTCCCCGGCGATGACCGACTTCATCGTCATGGTGACCAGGACCAGCAACATGTTCATCACCGGGCCGGATGTCGTGAAGGCCGCCACCCACGAAGAGGTCACCCCCGAGGCCCTGGGCGGCGCGCTCACCCACGCCTCGAAGAGCGGTGTTGCCGTGTTCGCCGCCGACAACGAGGACGAGGCGATTCGATACATCCAGGACCTCCTCTCCTTCATGCCCCAGAACAACCTGGAGGACCCGCCCTTCGTTCCGACGCAGGACGATCCCCGGCGCATGGATCCGCGGCTCCGCGACCTCGTTCCCGACGACCCGCGCAAGTCCTACGACATCAAGGACCTGATCGAGATGGTCGTGGACGACGGCATCTTCCTCGAGATCCACGCCCTGTGGGCGAGGAACATCGTCTGTGGCTTCGCCCGCTTCGGCGGGCGCTCGGTCGGAATCGTGGCGAACCAGCCCGCGTTTCTCGCCGGAGTTCTCGACATCGATTCCTCCAAGAAGGCCGGCCGCTTCGTGCGCTTCTGCGACGCCTTCAACATTCCGATCGTCACCTTCGTCGACGTGCCGGGCTTCCTGCCGGGTGTGGACCAGGAGCACTACGGCATCATCACACACGGGTCGAAGCTGCTGTTCGCCTACTGCGAGGCGACGGTGCCCAAGGTGACCATCGTGACCCGCAAGGCGTACGGCGGGGCCTACGTGGTGATGAGCAGCAAGCACATCCGCGCCGACGTGAACTTCGCCTTCCCCACCTCCGAGTTCGCCGTGATGGGTCCCGACGGCGCCGTGAACATCGTTTTCCGCAAGGAGCTGGCCGAGGCCGAGGATGCCGTCGCCCGCAAGGATGAGCTGGTCGCGGACTACCGGGAGAAGTTCGCCAATCCCTTCAAGGCCGCCGAGCTCGGCTACATCGACGAGGTGATCAAGCCGGAGGAGACCCGGCCCAAGATCATCGAAGCCCTCGACATGCTCGCCACCAAGCGGGACACCAATCCGCCCAAGAAGCACGGCAACATCCCCCTCTGAGCACGGGGACGTTCCTGCCTAACTGCCCAACCAACGACCCGACTGCCTTGCCCAGCGCTCGGGGTCGCGGTTGGGCAGTTAGGCAGGAACGTCCCCGCTACGGTTTCTTCCGGCCGGAGGTGAAGAGGTAGGCGACGCCGACGCCGAGCAGGTAGAGGACGATGAGCGGTCCCGCCAGCAGGACCTGGCTCACGACGTCCGGTGGGGTCAGGATCGCGGAGAACACGAAGGCGAGAAGCACCGCGTACTTGAGACCGGAGATCAGCTGGCGGGGCTCGACGATTCCGCTGAGCACCAGGAAGAAGACCAGCACCGGAAGCTCGAATCCGACTCCGAAGGCGATGAACAGCCTCGTGGTCAGGGAGAAGACCTCGCGCATGGTCCACGCCGATTGCACGAAGTCGCTGCTGAAGCTGGCGAAGAACTTGAAGACCAGCGGAAACACCATGAAGTAGCCGAAGCTGGCGCCGGCCGCGAAGAGTGCGGTGGACACCGTCACGAAGGGGACTGCCACCTTCTTCTCGTTCGCGTAGAGCCCCGGGGATACGAAGGCCCAGATCTGCCAGAAGACCACTGGAAGGGCCAGCGCGAAGCCGGCCAGAAGGGAGGACTTCAGGTAGGTGAAGAAGATCTCCGTCGGGGCGATGGCCTGAAGGGTGCTCCCGCCCTCTCCCAGGGCCTGGCTGGCGGGTTGAAGCAGCCAGCCGAAAATCGCCTCGCTCCAGTTCCAGCAGATGGCGAAGCCGATCACCCAGGCGATCAGGATCTTGAAGATGCGGCTGCGGAGCTCGGCCAGGTGCGCCGTGAGAGGAAGCTGGGTGTCATCCACCGGGGCGGTCTTCTCCGGGGTCTTCGTTCTCCTTCGCCGGCTCCTCCTCTTCGCCCGTCGCCGCCCCGGCGGCGGGCGGGGTCGGGGGAGCAGCGGGCGCTGGCGGGGCTCCGCCAGCGGCGCCTTCGGGCTTGGCTGCGCTCTGTTCGGCGGGAGGGGTGGGGCTGGGAGGCTCGTCGAGGCGGGCCTCGGCAGTGGCGTCGGCAAGGCTCTGCCGCAGGTCGGAGGAGGCGCGGCGGAACTCGGCCAGCCCGCGACCCAGGGATCGGGCGAGCTCCGGAAGCTTGGTCGGGCCGAAGACGAGCAGGGCGACGACCAGGATCACCATCAGTTCGGGGAGTCCGATGCCGAACATGGAAGCCCGAATCTAGCCTGCTTTTCTCACCGGGTCGCGCAGCCCTTCCGCTAGGCGACCTCTGCGGGCCTCGCGGCTCGGGGCTTGCGGCGCACGGCGATCGGGTGGCGCCGCCCCGGCGCGATCAGGGAGAGGCCGATCCAGTGGCCCCCATCGCTGGTGGGGCTCGCCCAGGCGATTCGCGCGATGCTCTCACGCGCGGGCCTTCCGTCCACCGCGCGGAGCGTCACCCGCAGCAGCGAGCCCACGCGCTCGGGTGTATCGACGCGGAGGCACATGCCCGAAGCCGAGAGATCCCGGGTGAAACCCACGCGCAGGCACTGGTCGGGTCTGGCGCGTGGGAAGGGGCAGTACTCCACGTGCCGTACCACTTCCTGCCGGGGCTCTCGGCGCGTTCCCAAACCGGCACCGGATCCGGTGGCCTCGGGGGCGAACGAGGGGCGCTGAACTCCGGCCGCGGTCATCGAGTTGCTCCTTGGGTCGCCTCGGCTCCACCGGGTTCGCCAGCGGGGCGCACGCCGGCGAACGGGGGGACTCCGGGAAGCCTGGGTCCGCAGACCGCATCGGCGAGAATGTGAAAAGCCGGGTCGCCCGAATCGAGCGCCAGCAGGAACTCCTTGACCAGGGCGGGGTCGAACTGGGACCCGGCGCCCCGCCTGAACTCCGCGCGCACCTGCTCGGGAGAGAGTGCCGGGCGGTAGGGTCGGCAGCTGTTCATGCCGTCGAAGGCGTCCGCCATCGCCACGATCCGAGCGAGCAGGGGAATCTGCTCTCCGTAGAGCCCATCGCAGTAGCCGCGGCCGTCCCACCACTCGTGGTGGTGCCGGATCACAGAGGAGATCTCGATGTCGATCCCGAGGGGTTCGACCAGCCGCGCCCCGATCTCTGGATGGCGCTCGATCAGCCGCCGCTCCTTCGCGGTCAGCCCGCCGGGGCGCATCAGCAAGTCGGTGGGAACGCCGATCTTGCCGATATCGTGCAGAAATCCCGCCAGGCGAATGCGCTCCCGATCACTCGCCGACAGACACAGGCGGTCGGCCAGCAGCCCCGCGTAGAATGCGGTTCGCCGGGCGTGGCCGCGCATGAACTCGCAGTGGCTCTCCACGGAGTCGGCCAGGACCTCGAGAAAACGCATCGTGCGAACGTGTTCGCTTTTTCTCTGCTGGTCATCCGCGCCCTGACCGGTCTCAGCGACGAGTTCCGCCACGCGCTGGTTCACCCGCGGGTCGCGCTCCACGGAGTCGAGGATCTCGGTGACCTGGCTCTGGAGGCCGGCCACACTGCCGAGAGTCTCGAGGAACCCCACCAGACGGTTGTGGTTGCGGCGCCGGGAGAGGGCGCGACACACCGACGCGCTCACCTGCACCACGTCGAAGGGCTTCTGCAGGTAGTCGCTCACCCCGGAGCGCACGGCTTCGGCGGCGTTCTCCAGAGTGCCGTAGCCGGTGATCACGATCAGCTCGACGTCGGGAAACTCGCGCCGGATCGTTCGCATCATCTCCTCGCCCTGAATCCCCGGCATGTTCAGGTCGAGGGTGACGAGGTCGATGGCCTCGGTGCGCAGGATCTCGAGCGCCTCGAGACCGTCGCGAGCACAGAGGACCCGATAGGTGGGTCGGAGGATCATCCGCAACGATTCGCGGGGTCCCCGTTCGTCGTCCACCACGAGAATGGTGGCCTGTCCGTCGGCTCCGTCCTGGAGTGTGAGGTCGCTCACGGTGAGCCGGTTCACGCAATCCCCATGCCAGCTCGGAGATCCCGAGGTCGGATTTGTAAGCTATTGATTTCAATAGAGTTTCTCTGCCAGGGCGGGGTTGCCGCCGGGAGATCGGCTCCCCGGAAGTGTTCCGATCCGTACACCGCTTCTTCCACCTCGGTGGAACTGCCCGAATCTCCTAGCGAATCTCCAGATGTTCCGTTCGGAACGCTCGCTTGGGGGATCAAGAGTCGAAGCCCGGCGTCCGATGCAGCCGATCAGGAGCCCCATGCGAACAGCCCTCGGATTCGGACTCGCCCTCCTGCTGGCCCTTCCATCCTCCCTCTCGGCGGAGATCTACCGCTGGACGGATGGGGAAGGCAGAGTGCACTTCACCCAGGACCTGAGCCAGGTTCCGTTCGCCCATCGCGCCCAGGCAGAGCAGAGCGCGGCCGCTCCCAGGCCGGATCGGCTCCAGACCTATCCCAGCCCCCCGGCCAGCCAACGCGCCAGCGTCCGCCGGCGGACCCGCGGACCCCGGCCCGGTGAGCTGTTGCGGATTCCCTTCGAGAAGAGGGGCGACGTGATGGTCGTCAATGTCACGTTGAACGACCGCATCACCGCTCCCTTCCTGGTGGATACGGGTGCCAGCGACGTCTCGATTCCCGCCCACCTGGCGAGCGAGCTGGGCATCCGGGTCGGGCCGGACACGCCCTACCGCCGCTACACCACCGCCAATGGAATCATTGCCAACCCGATCGTCACGCTGGATTCGGTGCAGGCCGGGGAAGCGCGGATCGAACAGGTCCGGGCGTCGATCAGCTCGAGCATGCAAGTCGGGCTGCTGGGGGGTGCCTTCTTCAACAACTTCACCTTCCAGATCGACCCGGCCGCCAACGTGATCGCCGTGGTCCTCAACGATCGGATCCGCGCCGGACGAAGTGAGACCCAATGGCGCGAGCGGTTCCAGCGCGTCCGCGGCGACCTGGAACGGCTCGAGCGGTACATGGAAGAGAACCATTTCACCCGGGAGAGCCGCATCGTCTCCCTGGAGGCAAAGCGGGCCGGGCTCGAGGGTGAGCTTCAGTCCCTCGAGGAGGAGGCCGATCGTGCTGAGGTTCCCCAGGCCTGGAGGGAGTGAGGCGATGCGAAGAATCAGCCGGTGCTGGCCCCTGCTGGCCGCCGCTCTCCTGCTCGGCGGCGGGGCACCGGTCTCGGCCGAGATCTACAAGTGCGTCGGGCCGGACGGAAACACGCTCTTCACGAGCGACGTCTCCCAGTGCCCCGGCGCGGAGCGCCACGAGCCCAGCGGCCGGCTGGAGAGGGTGCCGACGCACACGCCGAGCTCGGTCCGGCGCCCGCCCGCGCGCTTTCGCAGCCCCGGCATGCCCAACCTGGCCGGTCAGGAAGCCGTCTGGCGCGGCAAGAAGCTCCGCGCCGAGGCAGAGCTGCGCGATCTCGAGGGTCGAATCGAATACGTGCGCGAGGCCGTCGGCTGGTGCAATCGCGGTCGCTCTCTCTACATCGAGGACGACACCGGAATCCGCCGCGGCTACGACTGCAACCAGGTCCAGAACGAGCACGAAGAGATCAAGGCGCGCATGGCCGGATTGCGTCTCTACCTCGACGAGGGCCTCGAAGAGGAATGCCGCCGCGCCGGCTGCCTCCCCGGCTGGATCCGCTAGCGGGGACGTTGGTGAACGTTCACCAACGTCCCCGGTCACTCGCACTTCAGCGCGTACTTGTCGATCTTCAGCTTGAGCAGGCGGCGGGTGATCCCGAGCTGCTCGGCGGCGCGGGTCTGGTTCCAGTCGCAGCGGTCGAGCGCCTCGCGGAGGATGTCCTGCTCGAAGGCGGCGACGGTCTCCTCGAAGGCGCTGCGGCCGGTGCGCAGCCCCTCGCGGAGGGACTCGGTGCGGCTCGCCCGGGCGATGTTCTCGGGCAGGTCGGCGACGTCGATCAGGTCTCCATCGCTCAGCGCCACGGCCCGTTCGATGGCATTCTCGAGCTCGCGGACGTTGCCCGGCCAGTGATAGCGCTCCAGGGCCGTGAATGTCTCCGCGGTGAAACGCGCCGGTTCGAGGCCGGCGCGCTCTCGCGACAGCTCCAGGAAGCGCTCGGCCAGCAGCCGGATGTCTTCCCGGCGTTCGCGCAACGGGGGAAGCTCCACGGGGACCACGTTGATCCGGTAGTAGAGGTCGTCCCGGAAGCGCTTCTCTTCGATCTCCTTCTCCAGGTCGCGGTTGGTGGCGGCGACGATTCGCGCGTCCACCTCGATGGGCCGGCTTCCCCCGACGCGCTCGATGACCCTTCCCTGGAGCGAGCGCAGCAGCTTCGCCTGCAGCGGTGAGGCCAGCTCGGCGATTTCGTCCAGAAACAGCGTGCCTCCCCCGGCCGCCTCGAACTTCCCGATCCGACGCTCGCGAGCGTCGGTGAAGGCGCCGCGCTCGTGGCCGAAGAGCTCGCTCTCCATCAGGGTGGCGGGAATCGCGGCGCAATTGACCGCGACGAAGGGCCCAGCGGCACGCGGGCCCAGGTCGTGAATGGCGCGCGCGGCGAGCTCCTTTCCGGTGCCGCTCTCACCCCGGATCAGCACCGTCGCCGACGAGCGCGCCACCCGCTCGATGGTGCGGAACACCTCGCGCATGCTGTCGCTTCGGCCCACCAGGTCGCCAACCCGGCTGCGCTGGTCGAGCTCCTCGGTGAGGCGCACCACCTCCCGCGCCAGCGCGCGGTGCTCCAGGTGGTGCCGGATCTTGATGCGCAGCGCGTCCGCCTCGAAGGGCTTGGTCACGAAGTCGGCGGCGCCCCGCTTCATGGCCTCGACCGCCATGGCCACGGTTCGAGTCGCGGTCAACACGAGGACCGGCGGTGCGTCGCCGCGCTGCTCCAGCTCCGCCAGGAACTCGAGACCGCTCCGCCCCGGCATCACCAGATCCAGGACCACGAGGTCGGGTGGCGTCTCGGCGAGCGCACGCAACCCCGCGTCGACACCGTCCGCGGTAACGACCTCGCAGTCCTCCTTGAGGAGCATGCGCAGCGACTCGCGCACGCCCGCCTCGTCGTCCACCACCAGCACGCGCGGCATGCGGGGACTATACCCGATGACGCCTGGACCCGTGGCTTCTGGTGCGCTGCCGTTGCTCGAGCCGAACGTCAACCGCAACCGTCCCAGCAGTAGGTGCAGACTCGCTCCTTGGGCATGTCGAGCGCCTCGACCATGTCGGGGAGGGTCTGGTACTGGAGCGTCGTGAGATTGAGGCGGTTGCGGATCCGCTCCACCATCGCGCAGTAGTTCTGCGTCTCGTGGTTGGAGAAATCTTCCAGGGGAACCTCGTCCTGGTGGCCGACCAGCTCGCTGACCGCCCGTCGGCCCGCCAGGTCGAGCTCGGACTTCGACCTCGAGAAGTTGAGGAACCGGCACCCGTGGACCAGTGGCGGGCACGCCGGCCGCATGTGGACCTCCCGGGCGCCGAAGTCGAACAGACGCTGTATGGTGTCAGCCAGCTGTGTTCCGCGAACGATGGAGTCCTCGCAGAAGAGCAGCCTCTTGCCCTGGATCAGCTCCCGGATCGGTATCAGCTTCATGCGCGCGACCAGATCCCGCACCTCCTGGTTCTGGGGCATGAAGCTCCGCGGCCAGGTGGGCGTGTACTTGACGAAGGGCCGCAGGTAGGGAATCCGGGATTGATTGGCGTAGCCGATGGCGTGGGCCGTCCCCGAGTCGGGGATGCCGGCCACGCAGTCCACTTCGACAGCGTCGTTCCTGGCCAGTGCGGCGCCGCAGCGGTTGCGGACCTGCTCCACGTTGCGGCCCTCGTAGGTCGAGGAGGGATACCCGAAGTAGATCCAGAGAAACGAGCAGATGCGCAGCTCGTCGCCGGGCGGCGCCAGGAGCTCGATGCCTTCGGGCGTGATGCGCACGATCTCGCCAGGGCCGAGCTCGTGCTTGAACCGGTAGTCGAGGTTCGGAAGGGCGCTGGTCTCGAGCGTTACGCAGTAGGAGTCGTCCTTCTCGCCGATGATCAGCGGCGTCCGGCCCAGCCGGTCCCTTCCGGCGTAGATCCCCTCGTCGGTCAGGAGCAGGATCGAGCAGGATCCGTCGATCAGCTCTCCCGCCCGCTGGATTCCCTCTACGATGGACTCACCGGTGTCGATGATCGAGGCGATCACCTCGGTGGGGTTGAATCCCTCTCCGGTCGTCTCCGCGAAGTGGGTGGTGCGCTTCTCGAAGGCCGCCTCGACGATCTCGTTGATGTTGTTCACCCGGCCCACCGTGGCGATGGCGTAGCGGCCGAGGTGCGAGCCGATGATCAGGGGCTGGTCTTCGGTGTCGCTGATGCAACCGATCCCCATCCGGCCCTTCAGCTTGGAGATGTCGTCGTGGAACTTGGAGCGGAACTGGGCGTTCTCGATGTTGTGGATGAAGCGGCTGAACTCTCCCGACTCCCGCACCGCCAGTCCCCCGCGGCGGGTTCCGAGGTGAGAGTGGAAATCGGTTCCGTAGAAGAGGTCGAGGACACAGTCCTCTTTGGAGACGACGCCGAACACACCCCCCATGGAGAAAGCCCTTTCCTTTCGAGTTGGATCGCCTTGAGTTCTCGGGCCGGGCTCCCTGGGCCGGGCCGGGGACCATTAAACGGAAGAACGCCACGAGATTCAATGAGCGATCGGACGGGGTAGGCCGCGGCGGGCTCAGGCGGGAGCGGGGAGATCCAGCAGGACGATGGTCTCCTCGGCATCGGTGGTGTCGACGGTCAGCGTTCCGCCCTGCGAGCCGATGACGAGCTCGGCCAGCACGATCTCGATGGCGGTATGGCGGAGCGAGAGCCCCTCGGCGGCGTCCTCCGCTCCAGCGGCGGGCGAGGGGCTGCGGAAGCGGATCAGGACGCGAACGGCGGGGCCTCCCCGGAGCCCGGTGGGGTGGTGCTTCGATGCCAGGTAGAGGTCCGCGCGCTCCGGCATCCAGTCGAAGGCCTTGTCCAGCAGGGAGCCGAGGGCGAACCGCAGCTGAGCCTCGTCGCAGAGGGCGAGGGGGAGCGTGCTGTCGATCTCCTTCAGAACCAGCAGCCGCCGCTCCTGGATCTGGGAGCGCCGCTCTTCGAGGAGCTGGTCCAAGGAGCGTCGCCACGTTCACCGGAGCGGTCAGGGCGGGCTCCAGGGCGGCGAAGCCGGAGAGCTGCTCGAGTACACGTTCGATGCGGCCCAGGTCGCTTCCGACGATGTCGTGGAAGCGGCCCCTGAACTCCGGATCCTCGAACCGCTCCGGGAGGAGGGACGCGAAGGTGCGGATCGCGACCAGGGGGTTGCGGACCTGGTGGGCCAGAGAGCTCACCAGACGCTGCAGGAGATCGTTTCTGGGCGTTGCCGGCGCTTGGGCCTCCGGCACCGGCTGCCGCTCCGGCTCCTCCGCTCGCGGGGTGGCCTCGGGGCCATCTTCCAGTGCTTCCTGGTCCGGCCCTCCCGGCTCCGCCCCGCTGCCGATCTCCGCCTGCTCCTCGGTCTCGTCGAAGCGCAGCTGCTCCGCTTCGACCGGGTCCGACGAGCCGGAGGCGAGCGTGCGCGCGACCACGGCCTCCAGCTCGCGCAGATTGCCGGGCCAGGGGTAGTCGCGCAGCGCGTCGATGGCTGCGGGGCTGAACTGGCGGGGCCGCTCACCGTGGGCCCCGCACCACTCGACGGCCGTGGCGGCGGCGAAGGCGCCGACCGCCGCCGGACGCTCGCGGAGGGGTGGGATCCGGATCGCGACCCCCGCCAGACTCTGGACCAGGCTCGCGTCCAGGTCGTCCTCGTACCCCGCGTCCGGAGCGTCCCCCAGCGTCGCGCCCCAACGCGTGCGTCGAGGGCCGCTCATCCCTGGCGGCATTGCCGTCTCGATCCAGGCCCGTAGCTCGCGCTGGAGCGCCGGAGGCAGTCGGTCCAGGTTCTCCAGGCATACCGTGGAGGGCCGGCCGCCGGCCCGTGTCCCCGCCGCATCCCGGATCATCTCGCGAGCGGCGCCGGGCGAGTCGATCGCCTCGCAGGGCACCCGAACGAACCCGCTCTGCGAGCCGCCGCCGAAGCAGTGTACGTAGTGGACCAGCAGGCTCCGCCCGCTGCCGGGCTCTCCTCGCACCACCAGCGGCACTGCCCGCAGGCGCGGATCCAGCGCGCGGAGGAGCTGTGGAAGCTCGAGGTCGGCGAAGAAGCGCGAGAATCGGTCGGAGAGCGCGTCGCGCACGCGGCGCGCCGAGAGCGCCTCCGCGGTCTTGGTCGCCAGCGCGGTGCGGATCCGCCGCCGCAGGTGCTCGCGGCCGGGCGGGAGGGTCAGGATCTCGGCTGGCAGGGTGTCGAAGAGCCTGGCCACCTCGCCCTCGTTGCCCGGCCTCGGGAGCAGGATCCAGCGCGCCTCGGGGATCCGCGCCGCGTGCCGGTGGGCGAACTCGAGCTCGGCCTCCAGATCGCCCTCCATGCCGAGCAGCACCAGACGCGGAGGCGCCGTCGTCTCGAAGGCGCGGTCGGAGGGCTCCCCCAGCAGCGCGTCGCTGCCGGCGGCGGCGAGGCGGGCAAGGCCGCCCCGCACCCTTTCATCGCGATGGACGATCCAGAGTGTCGGCATGGTTTCCGTCTGTCGCGGGCCGGGCGCGAGCCAGCCGGCCCGAACCGCGCCGGCTCGCATCCACCCATTACTCATGCTGCGCAATCCCCGTGCCAACTGCGTTACTCCAGCAGACGACAGGCAGGTCCGCTGCAGACCCGCTGTCATCCCAAGGGTAAATCGAAGGGCAACCCGGCCCGCGGCGCAACGGATGGGAAGCCTCGCTGGGAGATTCCTTCCCCCAAACGGGAAAAACTTTCGCCACTGGCTCCCAGACTCGTTGAACCGCGGGGTCCAAGCTGCCAGATTAGTCTCAGGTCCGGGAATTCCGGATATCCGATGGAGTGGGTGGGTGACCCTGATCGATTCCGGACTCGAGGTCCGCCTTCGCAACTGGTTCGACAGGCCCTACGACGACGCAGTGGCGGCGGCCCGGACCTGCTACTCGCCGCGGGTGATCGGCGCTGACGAGGTCACGGAGCGCCAGCGGAAGAGCATCGGGCCCCTGACCTACCGGGCTGGTCACCATACGGTGTATCAGCACGCCACCTTCGAGTTCGCCCTGTCCGGGATCTCGCGGCAGCTGGTCTGGTCGTTCCTGCACGGCTTCCCGTTCTACAACACCGAGCAGCAGAGCCAGCGCTACGTGAGGCTCGACGAGGTGCGGGCACACGTCCCGCCTGCCCTGCAGGGAGAAGCCCGAGAGGTGTTCGTCGAGGCCGTCGAGGCGGCCTGGCGGGTCTACGCCGCGCTCGGCAGCCGCCTCGAGCCCGTGGTCCTGGGGATCCTCTCGGATCTCTGGCGGCTCGGCGAGCGGCAGTCGAAGGCCTTCGGACGCAGCGTGGCGAGGGAGGCCGAGAAGAGGGCGATCGAGACGGCCCGCTACGTGATCCCGGTCGCCTGCCACACCGCCATGATCTACACGGTATCGGGCATCACGCTGCACCGTCTGCGGCGGACCGCGGCGGGCTGCGACGCCTCCCAAGAGGCCCGGGCGCTGGTGGACCGGATGGTCGCGGAGGTGGAGCGCATCGATCCGGCCTACTTCCGGGAGATCGGCGACCCTCCCCTCGAGCCGGAGGAGATCCAGGAGTTCTCGCTCGGTCCAGCGGGGCTGGGCGATCCCGCCTTCCTCGAGGCTTTCGACAAGTCGCTCGACGGCCGCCGCGCCCGGCTCGTCGACTACGGGATACGCGGCCCCGAGGTGGTCGCCGAGGCGGTGCGCCACGTCCTGGGACAGCCGGATCTCGACGACGAGTTCGCTCTCGACTGCGTGCTCGATCCGGCCAGGAATCGCCGCCGCCTCGACCCGCTCAACGTCTCGGCGCACCTGCCCCTGATGCGCACGCTCAGCCACGCCCACTACACGTTCAAGAAGAAGCTCTCGCACAGCGCCGACTCCCAGGACCAGCGCCATCGCATGGTTCCCGGCTCCAGACCGCTCCTGACGCGGGTGGTGCCGGGCTTCGCCGACGTGGTCGAGCCGGAGCTGATCGCAGCGGATCCCGTCAGCCACGCGCTCTTCCGTGAGAGCGTCGAGGCCGCCTGGGACGCGCGCCGCCGGCTCCTGGCGCTGGGCGCCTCCCCCGAGATCGCCCTCTACGTGCTCCCCAACGCCCTCGCGGTGCGCTTCGAAGAATCGGGCAGCCTGATGCATCTACTCCACAAGTGGAACATGCGAACCTGCCTCAACGCACAGCGCGAGATCTTCGAAGCCTCCCTCGACGAGATCGAGCAGGTCCGGGCGGTGCACCCGCAGCTCGTGAAGCACGTCGGGCCGCCCTGCTCGCTCCGTTCCGGCCTGGTGCGGCCTCGCTGCACCGAGGGCAGCCACTTCTGCGGCGTGCCCGTCTGGAAGAGCTTTCCCGACATCCAGCGGAAGATCTGATGGGAAGGGCGCTTCTTCTCGCTTGCCTGGCTCTGCTGGCTGCTGCATTCCTCGCGACGCCCGCTGCGGCGGTCGACCTGATCGGCACCTGGCACGTGCTCGTGCACTACACGGACTCGGCCGCGGACCACCCCGAGCGGGAGCGCTGGGAGGACCGCATCTGGGTGTTCGAAGCAGAGGGAAGCCGCCTGCGCTGGACCGAGTACCCGATCGTCGTCTTCGCGGATCAGACGGGGCGCTTCGAGCAGATCGGGGGCAGCCGCCCCAGTCGCGTGCTGCACTTCTGGGAGCCCAACGCCGGGCAGCTCGCCCAGATCCGGGAGGGACTCGAGATCAATCCCCGGGGCTCGCGCTCCAAGGCGCTCCGAGGCTCCGACGCAGGGGGCTGGCATTCCGGCAAGAAGGACACCTATCAGTCCGCGCGCTTCATCACCTTCCAGGAGCTCTGGCAGATCACCGGGATGCCCGACCTGCCGACGTTCACCCGGAACGACGTGCTGGGCTCGATGGCGACCGAGGACGTGAAAGGCCGGACCAGCTGGCAGGGCGAATCGGTCGAGCCGGGCGGTGACGTGATCCGCGGGCGCTACGAACGCGACGGCACCCGGATCGGGAGCTTCCGCATGACGCGCTCCGGTGAAGTCGGCACCGTGACGAGAAGCGAGAAGTCCGAGTCCGAGCGCGCTTACGAGGCCTTCTACGGAGCCATGGCCTCCCAGCTCTTCGCCGGGGAGCTGCCCGGGGGCGGCTCCGAAGCAGAGGTGCGCGGGGCCATCGAGGCGGGCAGGTTCAGCGAGGAGGATCGCCGCGACCTGCGCGTCGAGTTCGAGCGGGCGATTGCGGAGAGCTACCGGAGCCAGGGCAACGACCCGCGGAAGTTCCGGCCCCAGATCCAGAGCCTGGCCCGGACGATGGTCGAGCTCTTCGTCGACGACGGCAGGAGCATCGCGGAGATCCAGCGCATGCTGATGGACGGCCGCCTGCGGCCGTGAGCGCCGTTCGCCGCGCCAGGGAGCGGGACCTCGAGCGTCTGGTGGCGCTTTTCGTCGAGTTGCTCGAGTACCACGCGGGGCGCTCCCCGCGTCTGGCGCTCCGCGCCGAAAGCGAGGCTGGCGGGCAGATCCGCCGCCTTCTGGCCGAGCGCCTGCGCGACGCCGACAGCCGCCTGCTGGTCTGGGAGCAGGATGGCGAACTCTGCGGGCTCTGCATCTCGCGGGTCCTGTACCGCCCCCCGATCTTCGCGGAGACCGAGCGCGGAGAGATCGAGCAGCTGCTGGTGCGCGAGCCGTGCCGCCGGCGCGGAATCGGCCGGGCGCTGGCGGAAGCCGGCCTGGCCTGGATGCGCGGGCGGGGGATCCGGAGGGCGGAGATTCAGGTGGCCGTGGAGAACACCGGCGCGCGCGCGTTCTGGTGCGCGCTCGGCTTCGGCGCGGCGACGGAAGTCCTCGAGAAGCGCCTGTGACCGCAGATCCGGTTCAGCGAGCGTTCAGTTGCTCGAGGATCTGGATCAGTGTGTTGACGCCCAGCTCCAGGTTGTCGAGGGAGACGCGCTCGTTGGGGCCGTGGATTCCGCGGCTCTCGTGCGGCCGGAGACGGCGCGGGACGAAGCCGTAGGCGACGATGCCGAGATCCCGGAAGTAGTGGGCGTCCGTGAAGCCGGCGATCATTCGTGGCACCACCTTGCTCGGTCGTTCGGAGCCGGCCGCCACCGCCTCGATCGCGCGGTAGAGGCCGGTCGGGATCGGTGAGGGTTTCGGCTCGAAGCTCAGCAGCGGCTCGAGGGTCACCTGCGGGTCTGCGATCACGCGGCGGACCTCGGCGGTGAACTCCGCGCAGCTCTCTCCAGGGAGGAGCCGGGCGTCGAGCTCGGCGCGCGCCCGGGCCGCTACCACGTTGGTGCGCGCGCTTCCCTCGAGCACGGTGATGGCGGCTGTGTTGCGGACCAGGGCGGCCCGACGGGCCTCGGAGAGAAAGCGCTCGCGGAAGGCCGGATCCGCGCGCAGGGCGGCACCGAGGTTCGCGAAGCTGGCGCGGTCCTCGGGCGGGGCGAACGGCGCCAGCGCTGCGAACATCCGCTCTGCTTCGGGGGTCGCGCGGATCTCGTGCTCCATCCTCCGCACCCGATCCAGGGCGGCGATCAGGCGCGGCACCGCCGCGTCGGCCGTCGCACTCGAGCCGTGACCGGGCGCCCCCTCGGTGATCAGCTCGATCCAGCAGGGGCTCTTCTCGATGAAGGTCACACCCCAGAGATCCGGAGTCTCTCCCTCGCCCGTATTGATGCCACCGCCCTCGGTGAGCAGGAATTCCGCTCCCCGGAGCAGATCGCTCCGCTGCTGCGCCACGTAGCGCGCCCCGGCCAGCCCCCCGGTCTCCTCGTCCGGGGTGGCCAGGAAGATCACGTCCCGGTCGAGCACGACGCCTTGTCGCGCGAGCTTCACCAGGGTGAGGAGCTGGACGACGACGAGTCCCTTGGCGTCGAGCGCACCGCGTCCGATCACGGTGTCGCCCTCGACCACCCCCGCGAAGGGGTCGAACAGCCACTGGCTCTCGTCCGCCGGGACCACGTCGAGGTGGGAGAGCAGCACGATCGGACGCCTGCGCCCGTTGCCCGGGTAGCGCGCCCACGCCGCCGCCCGCCGGGCGCCCGGCGTGGCGGAGGGCGTCTCGATCACCCGCGCGTCGAGTCCCTCTCTGGCCAGGATGCCGACCAGGTACCGGGCCAGGGCGAGCTCGTTCCCGGGCGGGTTGCTGGTGTCGAACTGGATCGCCCGGGAGAGGATGGCGCCGGCCGCCCCCCGCAGATCCCTCTCCGGATCGGGATGATCCGGCCCGCGCAGCCGCGACAAGAGCGATTGACTCCCCGGGGGGATCGCGCAGGCCAGCATCGCGACCAGGGCGAGACAGCACATGAAGTTTCGGAAAAGAAAAGCGGCCAATCGGCTGACTCCAGAATGTCGCCCGAGGCACTACTAAGGTAGACTGCCGATCCGAAAAACGTGATTCTGCTCACGCAAAAGAGCGGGCGAATTGACTATTTAGCATCAGCTTCTGCGTGCCGAACTAGTACCGGTGCGGTGACCGATGCCCGGATTCCCCTAGCTAGAGAATTCGAGCGGCAGGAGATGGGATGATAGAGGCTGGCTGGGAGGCGCGCCTGAGGCGGCGCTTGTCGGGGAACGCCCGGGTCTGGGGCGTCCTGGGACTCGTCTCGCTTCTCTGCCTCTCGATCGGCGCTGGCCTGCTGGTGGCCCGGAGCCGCTCCGCAGCACCCCTCGCGCCCTCCGCGGCGCCGACCGTCGCCCGGGACGCGCCCCTTGCCTCTCCGGACGGCGCCACTGAGACCGCGCCGGAGAAGGTGCCGCTGGTCCTGATCGTGACCGAAGACGAGATCGGCCGGGGTCAGACGCTGGCCAGCTCGATGGGGTGGAACCGGGTCTCTGCCGCCACGGTTCACCTGATCGCGACCGAGATGGCTCCGGTCTTCGACTTCCGCTATGCGCGGCCCGGAGACAGCTATCGGCTGACCCAGGACGAAGACGGCAACGTCGTCGACTTCCGTTACACCCGCTCGCCCCTCGAACACTACACCATGCAGCGTGACGGGGAGGGCTACGTCGTCGCGCGTCACGAGCCGGAGCTGGTCCGGCGCCGGGCGCGGATCGCCGGCGTCGTGTCGACCAGCCTCTACCAGGCCGTCGCGGCGCTGGGCGAGGAGGTCGAGCTGGCCCACGACTTCGCCGAGATCTTCGCCTGGGACGTCGATTTCTCCCGCAACGTCCAGCCCGGCGACGAGTTCTCGATCCTGTACGAGCGCCTCTTTCTCGTCGGGGATGACGGGACCGAGAGCTACGTGCGGCCCGGCCGGATCCTGGCCAGCCGCTACACCAACGGCTTCCACGAGTACAGAGCCGTCTACTTCGAGCACACCGAGGGCAAGGGCGGCTACTACCGGCCCGACGGATCCTCCGTCAGGCGTCAGCTGCTTCGCGTGCCGCTGAACTACCGCCGCGTCAGCTCCCGGTTCTCGCGCTCGCGCCTTCACCCGGTCCTCAAGGTCCGGCGCCCGCACCTGGGCGTAGACTACGCCGCCCCGCGCGGTACACCGGTCTGGGCCGTTGCAGATGGCACCGTGATCTTCCGCGGTTGGTCGGGTGGACTCGGCAAGCTGGTGAAGGTGAAGCACGCGAACGGCTACGTGTCCTACTACGGGCACCTGTCCCGCTACCCCCGCGGCCTCGCGGTCGGAAACCGCGTGCAGCAGAAAGAGGTCATTGGCTACGTCGGATCCACCGGCCTCACGACGGGCCCCCACCTCCACTACCAGCTGATGAAGCACGGCAGGTCCGTGAACCCCGCGGCGGTTCGCACGCCGGCCGGCGATCCGATTCCGCCCGCTGCCGAGGCGACCTTCGCCCAGGTTCGCGACGAGCTGCTACGCGATCTCGACCCCACCCCGCTCACGGTCGTCACCAACGAGGCCATGTAGCGGCCGGACCAGCCTCCGCCTCGGCCACTCGCTGCCCGATCTCCCGATCTGTGCGACGATACGGCCATGGCCATCCCCACTTCACCCGCTCAGCTCCGCCGGCGAGGCGAAGCGCTCGGCAGCGCCTCGGGTGAAGGGGAAGCGGCGGGCCCGTGACGGTCCTCTCCGAGCTTCGGCTGGTCCTGGTCGGCTCGACGAATCCCCCCAAGCTGGAAGGGGTCCGCGCGGCCCTGGCCGCCTTCTCTCGCGGCGTGCGGATCGAGGGGATCGAGGTGGAGAGCGGGGTGCCGGACCAGCCGCTGGGATTCGAGGAGATCGTGGAGGGAGCGCGCAATCGGGCCCGGCAGGCGCAGCGCCACGGCCACTGCGATCTCGGGGTCGGCTACGAGGACGGGCTGGTGCCGGTCCCGGGACCGGCCCGGAGCTGGTTCAACATCGGCTGTGCCGCGGTGAGCGACGGCGTCCAGATCTCTCTCGGCCTCTCTTCGGGATTCAGCTATCCGCCCGACTGCTCGAAGCGGGCCGTCAGCGAGCGCGAGCCGATCGGGCCGCTCTTCGATCGCTTCTGGAAGCACCACGGCGGAGCTGCCACGGCCTCCGCGCCGCTCTCGGTGGGGAACGTCGGGAAGCTGACCGGGGGTGTGTTGACGCGCGCCGAGTACACGCGTCATGCGGTGCTCTGCGCCCTCGCCCCATTCGTGCACCCGGATCTCTACGCCGCCGGGGGAGGAGCGGATTGACCGCCGACGCGCCGGTCGCATCGATCTCCGAGCTCGTCGACTTCGTGCGCGGCGGCGAGAAGCCCGAAGCCCGCTTCCGGGTCGGGACCGAGCACGAGAAGATCGCTCTGCGCGCGGAAGACCTCGAGCCGGTTCCCTACGAAGGCGAGCGCGGCATCGGCGCGGTGCTGGAGAGGATCGCTCGCGAGGACGACTGGGCTCCGGTCTTCGAGGCCGGGAACGTGATCGCCCTCCAGAAGGACGGCGCCAGCATCACCCTCGAGCCCGGCGGGCAGCTGGAGCTCTCCGGTGAGCCCTTGCGGACCATCTTCGAGGCCTGCCGTGAGTTCAACCGGCACCTGGACCTGGTCCGCCGGGTCACCGAGCCGATGGGCCTGATCTGGCTGAGCCTGGGCTGCAATCCCCTCCACGACGTGGCGGACATCCCCCGCATGCCGAAGGCCCGCTACGACATCATGAGGCGCTATCTCCCCACCCGGGGCGATCTCTCTCTGCACATGATGCATCTGAGCGCCACGGTCCAGGCCAACCTCGACTACTCCGACGAGGCCGACATGGTCGCGAAGATGCGGACGGCGATGGGGCTCACGCCGATCGTCTCCGCGATGTTCGCCAACTCCAGCTTCTCGGGGGGGAAGCCCAACGGCTTCATCTCGCGGCGCGTTCACTTCTGGCGTCACACCGACCCCGACCGCTGCGGGATGCTCCCGTTCGTCTACGATCCGGACTTCGGATACGCCCGCTACGTGGACTGGGCGCTCGACGTTCCGATGTTCTTCGTGGTGCGCGGGGGCGAGTATCTTCCGGCCGACGGGATGACCTTTCGGCAGTTCATGAAGACGGGCCTCGGAGGTCACAAGGCCAGCGTCGGTGACTTCGACCGCCACCTGGCCACCCTCTTTCCCGAGGTGCGTCTCAAGCGGGTGGTCGAGCTGCGCGGCGCCGACGCCGTGCCGCCCCATCTGACCTGCGCCCTGCCGGCCCTCTGGAAGGGTATCCTCTACGACGCGGAGGCCCGGAAGGCGGCCTGGGATCTGGTGGCGGATTGGAGCTTCGAGGAGCGGGAGGCCGCGCTGGACGCGGTCGCCCGGGAGGGGCTGGCCGCCAAGGTCGCGGGCGGGCCCGTGCTGCCACTCGCCCGGGAGGTCGTTGAGCTGGCCTTCGGAGGTCTGCGGCGCATCGCCCATCCCGGACAGACCAGGGACGACGAGCGCGTCTTCCTGGAGCCCCTGTTCGAGCAGCTGGAGACGGGGAAGAGCCCGGGCAAGGTGCTCCTGGATCGCTGGGAGAGCGGATGGGGCAGATCCCTGACCCGCTTGATCGATTACGCGCGATACTGATAGAGTCCGCCGATTGGAGGAGGTGAAATGGCTTCGAAGTCGTTCAAGGTATCGTTCACACTGGATGAGTCGGATGCCGAGTACTTCCGCAAGCTCTACCGCACGGCCAAGCAGCACTCGTCTCCGGAAGACCGGCCCAAGATCATCAAGGAGGTCGGCGAGCTGATCGGGCGGGTTCGAGACGCCAAGAAGGCCCCGGGCTTCGTTCTGGAGGCGATCGTCGTTCTCGAGGATCTGATCCAGATGCTCGAGGACCAGGACTACGCGCTGCCCAGGAGCATCGCCGACCGGGCCCTGGCCGCGCTCGCCTACTTCGCGAATCCCGAGGACGTGATTCCCGACTACATCCCGGGGCTCGGGTTCCTGGACGACGCCATCATGATCAAGTTCGTCGAGGACGAGTTCAAGCACGAGCTCTGGGCCTACCGCAAGTTCCGCAAGTTCCGCGAAGGCGCGGAGCAGCGTCCCTGGACCAACGTCGCCCGGGATCGGCTTCCCAAGCGCCTGGCCGAGTTCCGCAAGGAGCTCCGCGCCAAGGTGAAGACGAAGGTCGACCAGGACAAGGCCAAGCAGACTCGGAGCGGCACCCGCATCCCCGGCTGGTAGTCCGGCCACCAGCGCGCGGCGGGATGCGGCGCGCGCGACAACGAGTAATCCTCTGCGCCAATCATGACGGACCCTGAACGCAGCCGGATCCTGGTCGTCGACGACGAGGAAGCGATCCTCGAGACGATGACCTACACCTTCGAGGACGACTACCAGGTCCTCACCGCGACCTCTGCGAGCAAGGCGCTGGAGCTCCTCGAACAGGACGGGCCCGTCGCGGTGGTGATCTCGGACCAGCGGATGCCGGAGATGACCGGCGTCGAGTTCCTCTCCAAGGTCTTCGAGATGGACCCGACCACCGCCCGCATCATTCTGACCGGCTTCGCCGACATGAACGCGATCATACGGGCCATCAACGACGGCCACGTCTACGCCTACATCACCAAGCCGTGGGAACCCGCCGATCTCAAGCAGGTGGTGAAGCGAGCCGTCGACCACCACGCTCTGGCCGTCGAGAACGAGCGCCTGCTCGGCGACCTGCACGATGCCAACGTCATCCTCCAGGCGGTGATGGATCAGCTCGACACCGGGGCGATTGCCATCGACGCCGCCGGCGTAGTGCGGGCCGCCAACCGGCCAGCCCGGGAGTGGCTGGGGCTGGAACGGGACCCGCGAGGCCGGGTGCTCCAGGACGTGCTCGAGACCGCCGGTCTCGAGCGCCTGGGAGGCGTGGCGGCTCACATCTCCTCCGACGACGAGGTCAACTACCAGGAGGTCGACTTCGAGCACGAGAAGCAAAGGGTGCGGCTTCGCATCAGCGTGCAGACGCTCTGCGACCCCGAGGGCCGCGACCTGGGCCGCGTCATCCTCGCGCGCGAGATCTCCCACGAGCCGCTCAGGCGCCGCTTCGACGAGATCCTGACCGAGATCGTGGAGAGCCCCGGGGATCTGCGCGGGATGCTCGAGAAGTCGCTGGGGGAGCTGAGCGATCTCCGGGAGGAGGTGAGCGATTCGACCCCCCTGTCCCCGGGGATGTCGGAGCTCTCGGATCGCATCTCGCGCAGCCAGACGGCGATCGAGTACTGGATCGAGGTCGACGACTCGCTGGCTCGGGAGGAGTATCCCGAGGCCCAGGTGCTGCTGGATCGGATGCGGATCGCGATGGCGCGATGGCCGCTGCCGGATCAGTTGCCCGCGCGCGTGCGCGATCTCGCGCGCCGGGTGGAGTCCTACTACGAGTCCGGAGAGAACCCGAAGCAGCGAACCCTCTGAGGCGCCCGCGCGGACTTCCGGCGGTCTTCCTCGGCTCGAGTTCCGCATCGAGCGGCTTCGGACCGGCCTGCGCTTTACCTACGCGTTCCACGCCAGGGAGGTGCGCTTCGAGCGAGAGTCCGGCGATGCGTTCGTCCCGGTCTTCCCGGAGACCTTCTCCTTCCACCCCGACCGCCACGATCCCGCGGAGCTCTATCTTCGCCTCGAGGATCTGTGGTCGAACCCGGCCCGGATCGCGCCGGAGGCGAACCGGCGCGATACCGAAGACGCCGTGATGCGCCTGCTGTCGGCGCTTCCCAGCTACCTCTCCGAGATCATCGACCGCCTGGAAGCTGGCGGTTCCGCCGCTCTGCTGCAGCGGGTCTGCGAGGACGTGGCGGTCTTCGGACAGCTCACCTGCCGCTTCATCGCGGACAAGGGCCTGCAGGATCACCCGCGGCTGCGCATTCCACGCCTCCACCTGCACAAGCTGGTGCTCCGGGCCCTGCTGGTGATGGTCCGGGGTCGCGTCCGGCCCGAATTCATGGAGGCCTACATCGCCGGCGACGCCGTTCCCGAGCTCTCCTCGGAGGACCCCAACGACATCGGCTTCTTCTACGCCCTGGCCGCGGGTGACGCGGATCTGATCGACCGTCGCCTGGTCGGGGCCGCAGAGCGGGCCTACTTCCGCTGGCTCGAAGACGTCTGCCTCGACGAGGGGAACCGGGCCTTCGAGACCGACTTCTCCCCCTTCGACGACCGCGAGGTCGAGGTGATGCGCGCCGTCGCCGAGGACGGCCGGGGCCCGCTGGCGCGGGGCGCCGACTTTTCTCCCTACCTGCGGCGTCCCGGAAACCGCGACTGCCGGCGCTTGCTGAAGAAGCTCGAGACATGGTTCCTGCGCCAGTACGACGTTCGCAACGCAGCCGCCGTCCTCCACCACCACGATCACGTGGTCGCCGGCCGGAACGATGCGGAGAAGCTCCTCTCGCTGCACACCACCCGCACCTACGCGATGGCTCTGCTGCTGCTCGCCGCTCCCTTCCTGGGTGCAGTCTTCGCGTACGAGCGGGCCCCGGTCTTCTTCGACGCGCTGGCCACCGGAGAGGTGATCGTGGTGGCCGCCGTGGCCTTCTGGTTCCTGGGCTACCGCTTCATGTGGAAGAAGGAGCTCACCTTCTTCCACGCAGCGGTGCCGCGGATCGGGGCGGGAATCATCGTCGGCTACCTGCCGGTGTTCCTGATCGACGAGGTCTGGGATCTGGCCGAGCAGTCGCCCTTCTACCTGGCGGCGGTGGGGGGCCTGCTCGGGTCCACGACCCTTCTCTTCATCTACGTGGAGGTCCAGCGCCGGCTGGGCGACCAGCGGGAAGCCTTCGCGCGGGCCCGGCGGATCTTCCTGCTCGGCGTGGTCGAGGCGGCGGGGTTCGGGATGCTGGTGACGAGCTTGCTCGGTCCCCTGATGGCCGTGCGCAACTGGGGCACACAGGGGGGCGCCGGCTCGATGGAACTGCTCCGGTCCGCGTCGCCGCCCTTCCTCGGTGAGCTGCCCCGGATCGTCGGGATCGAGCCCTTCCTCGCCTTTCCCACCGCGGTGCTGCTGATGAGCTTTCTGGCCTTCTTCATCGGGATCTTCTTGCAGCTCCTCTGGGAGGAGCTCCCCATTACCGAGCCGCTGTGATCTGCCAGCCGTGTTTCGACCGCTTCAGAAGGCTGTCGGTCTGCCGATCGAAGGGGGGACGGTGTAGCGGCTCCGGCTTCGGAACCGGTACAGTCAGCGTCCTGGGAGGTCTCGGTCGATGTCCCCGATCGTGATGTACACGACACCCGGATGTCCGTACTGCGACATGGCGAAGGGCCTTCTCGCAGCGAAGGGGCAGACCTGGACCGAGATCGACGTCGCGGCGGAGCCGGCTCGCCGCGCCGAGATGGTCGAGCGCTCGGGTCGCACCAGCGTGCCCCAGATCTGGATCGGCGAGCGGCACGTGGGTGGCTTCGAAGAGCTGGCAGACCTCGAGCGCAGGGGCGAGCTCGACGCTCTTCTCGGCACGTCGCGAAGCGCTGAGGAAGCCCTGCACGCGCGGGTCCTGATCGTCGGGAGCGGCCCCGCGGGTTACACGGCGGCGATCTACGCCGGCCGGGCGGAGCTCGAGCCGGTGATGCTGGCCGGTCTCCAGTTCGGCGGCCAGCTGATGCTCACCACCGACGTGGAGAACTACCCGGGCTTTCCCGAAGGCGTGTCGGGACCGGCCATGATGGAGATGTTCCAGAAGCAGGCCGAGCGGTTCGGGACACGGATCCTGTCGGAGGACGCCACCCGGGTCGATCTGGACCGGCGTCCCGTGAGCGTCGAGAGCGAGAGTCACCGCCTCAGCGCGGATGCGCTCATCTTCGCCACCGGCGCTTCCGCCCGCTGGCTCGGGATCCCGTCGGAGCAGCGGCTCCTGAATCGAGGCGTCTCGGCCTGCGCCACCTGCGACGGCGCGCTGTTCCGGGGCAAGGAGATGGCCGTGGTGGGAGGCGGCGACACGGCGATGGAGGAGGCCCTGTTCCTCACCCGATTTGCCACCAGGGTGACGGTGATCCACCGCCGCGACCAGCTTCGCGCCTCCAGGATCATGCAGGACCGCGCCTTCCGGAACCCGAAGATCGAGTTCCTCTGGGACTCCGTGGTGGACGAGGTGCTCGGGGACGACTACGTGACCGGCGTGCGCGTCGAGAACCGGAAGACCGGAGCGACCTCCGAGCTTCCCGTCGAGGCCCTGTTCCTGGCGATCGGCCACACGCCCAACACCGATCTGGTGAAGGGGCAGCTGGAGCTCGACGACGTGGGCTACGTCAAGGTGGAGTCGGGCTCGTCACGGACCAGTGTCGCGGGTGTGTTCGCCTGCGGTGACGTGATGGATGCGACCTACCGCCAGGCGATCACCGCCGCGGGGACGGGTTGTATGGCGGCCATCGATGCCGAGCGGTGGCTGGCCGAGCAGTCGGCAGAGTAGGGCGATGCCACTCACCCAAGAGCGACTCGAACACCTGGTTGCGCGTTCTACCGACATCGTCGTCGGGACCGACCGAGACGGCACGGTGGTCTACTACAACGACGGTGCGAAGAAGAGCCTCGGCTACACCGCCGAGGAGATACTCGGCGCCCACGTCTCCAAGGTCTACCCGAGCCTCGACGAGGCCAAGCGGGTGATGAAGGCGATGCGAAGCCCCGACGACGGGGGGAAGGGCATCGTCGAGACCTTCCGCACCAGCTTCCTCTCCAAGACCGGCCAGAGCATCCCGGTCGCCATCTCCGGGACCATCATCTACGACGAAGGCGGCGTCGAGGACGGCACCATCGGCTTCGCCAAAGACCTTCGGGACATCCTTCTCAAGGATCAGCTCGCCACCCTGGGCGAAGTCGCAGTGGGTCTCAGCCACGAGATCAACAATCCCCTCGCGGTGATCCTCAACCAGGCGGAGCTTCTGCAGCGCGACATCGTTCGCCTCGCGGGAGAGCGCGACGTCTCGGTCGAGGAAGAGCGTCTCGACGCCGTGCGGCGGGAGATCTCGCGGATTTCCGAGATCCTGATGCGCCTCGGCCAGATGGTTCGAGAGGAGAACTACGAGACCATCGACTACATCGGGCCCACCAGGATGATCGACCTTCGCACCGAGCGCAGGCGCAAGCGGGTGCCGCGCAAGGCGCTCCGGGGGATGCGGGTGCTGGTGGTGGACGACGACATGGGGATCTGTCGGAGCCTGCGCGAGATCCTCGAGAATGACGGCTGTGAAGTCGAGGTCGCGGGAGACGGCGTCGCGGCTCTCGCTGCGCTCCAGCGCCTGTCGTTCGACGTGGTGCTGACCGACGTCGTGATGCCCCACATGGACGGCTACGAGCTCTACACCGCCATCCAGGAGCGGCGCCCGGACCTGCCGGTGCTGATGATGACCGCCTTCCACTACGACAAGGATCACATCATCAAGCGCAGCCGGATGGCGGGCCTGGAGACCGTGATCTTCAAGAAGCCGGTCGATCCGGATCGGCTGCGCCGGGCGTTGATCGAAGCGGTCGAGAGGTTTCGAAGCGACGCTCAGCCGTCCAGCTGATCCTTCGGGATGTTGAAGTGCTTGCCGTCTTCGCTCTTGCAGAGGGCCGAGTCTTCCCACTCGTTCAGGACGGTGACCTCGTCACCCTCTGCGAACGCCACGTCCTCGACGTCCTCGCCCACGTTCGCCTGATGCTTGAGGCTGATCGCCTTCTTGATGGTGGCCATGTCGGGGGGCTCCTCCTGCTGACTGCGCCGTTGTAGCCCCTCCGGGCTTCGGTTTCAACGAATCTCCGGCGTGTGGGCGGCGCAGACGGCCACGACCCGACGCGCTCCGGCCCTTCGCAGGGTTCGAGCGGCTTCGCGCAGCGTGCTCCCGGTCGTCACCACGTCGTCCACCAGCCAGATTCGTTCCACGGGCGCGCGACGCCGCGCGCGAAAGGCAGCCGAGACGTTCTCGGCCCGCTGCGCACGGGGGAGCCGGGTCTGGCTCGGAGTGTTGCGGATGCGCGCCAGTACAGTCGGGTCCACCGGAAGCCCGCGTTCGCGGCCGAGCGCCTCCGCCAGGGTCGCCGCGGGATTGAATCCGCGCTGGCGCAGGCGCAGCGGGTGAAGGGGCACCGGCACGATCAGATCCGGCGCCGGTCCCGGGACCCGCCGGCCGGCCTCGTCGATCAGCGCCGCCGCCACCGCCTCCGCCGCGGGGTCGAGTCCGAACAGGCCGGGCTCCGGGTACTTGAAGCGGCGCAGCCATGCGGCGGCCTCTCCCTCGAAGGAAACCGCAGCGCCCCAGCTCTCCAGGGGCGGGGGCGCGGACCTCTCGAAGCGGGGCGCCAGCCGCAGCAGCGCGAGCCGGCAGCGAGGGCAGACGGATTCGCGGGAGACGGCCGCCCCGCATCTCGCGCAAGCTCCTGGAAGCAGCAGTTCGAGGATACCGCGCCACATCTCGCCGGTTGGGTCGTCTCTGCGGGCCCCGGGGCTCCCCGGAGCTTACGCGACCCGGCGAGAAATGCAGCCTATCGCTTCAAGAGGTGCTCCGGCGGCTGACCCAGCTCGATGTCGGGCGCATCACCCCAGAGCCGCTCGAGGTCGTAGTACTCCCGAACCTCTGCCTGGAAGACGTGGACCACCACGTCGTTCAGATCGATCAGCACCCAGCGGCCCTCGTCGTAGCCCTCCACGCCCAGGGCAGGCTTTCCCAGCTCCTGGCTCGCCTCGAGAATGGCGTCCGCAACCGAGCGCACGTGTCGATCGGATGTACCCGTCGCGATCAGGAAGGCGTCCGCGAAAGAGGTCAGGTCGTGGACGTCCAGGGCCAGGAGGTCCTGGGCCTTCATGTCGACAGCGGCCTCCGCCAGCTGTCCCAGCGTGGAGGCCCGATCGGGGATGGACGTCACCTTCGGCTCCCTTCCGCGTACACGCCGCTGCCGATGACTTGCTCCCGCACCGTCTCGGGGACCAGGTAGCGCAGCGAGCGGCCCTCCCCGACTCGCCTGCGGATGTCGGTGGCGGAGACGTCGAGGGCCGAGATCCGGACCCGCCGCAGCCAGGTTCCCGCGGTTCGGTGGCGGCCGATCTCGCCTTCGCTGTCGAGGTCGAAGTGCTCCGCGAATCCTGCGGGAAGCCGCTCGGCCAGCGACGCCTCTCCCAGCGGCGGCCGGGTGATCACCGCAAAGTGGGCGAGCGCGAACAGGGCCCTGGGCTCCCGCCAGGTTTCGATCTCCGCGAAGGCATCATCGCCGATCACGAAGACCGGCTTCTCCGGTGCCAGCCGCTCGCCGAAGATGCGGAGGGTATCGACGGTGTAGGAGGGGCCGGAGCGCTCGACCTCCAGGGTGTCGAGAGCGAAGCCGGGGTTGTCGGCGACGGCCAGCCGGACCCACTCGCAGCGGAGCTTCGCCGGAGCGATGGCTTCGCGATCCCCCTCCTTGTGGGGCGGCTCGGCGCTCGGCACGAAGACCACGCGCTCCAGGCCGAGGATCTCGGAAACCTCCTCGGCAGCCCGCAAGTGGCCGACGTGAACGGGATTGAAGGTTCCTCCCAGGATTCCGATTCCGCCGCGGGGGCTCATTCGCGAATCTGTCCGTCTCCGTAGAGAACGAACTTGAGGGTCGTCAGGCCCTCCAGCCCCATCGGCCCGTATGCGTGCAGCTTGGAGGTGGAAATGCCGATCTCCGCGCCGAGGCCGAGGCGGTAGCCGTCCGAAAAGGCCGTCGAACAGTTGATGCCCACCGTCGACGAGTTCACGCGCCGCAGGAACTCCTGCCCGCTCGCGTAGTCGTTGGTGACGATCACTTCGGTGTGATCCGAGCCGTGTCGTTGGATGTGGGCGATGGCCTCGTCCAGGTCTTCCACCACCCGGACCGCCAGGATCTTGTCCAGGTACTCCTCGCCCCAGTCCGCCTCCGCTGCCGGGATCGCCTCGGAAAAGATGGCGCAGGTACGCTCACAGCCGCGAATTTCGACTCCCTCCTCCTGGAGCGACTTCAAGACCTCGGGCATCACCGTGTGCGAGGCGTCGCTGTGGACCAGCAGGGTCTCCAGGCCGTTGCACACCGCCATCTGCCGGAGCTTGGAGTCGCGCACCAGCGCCTTGGCCATCTCGCGGTCCGCGCTGGCATCGATGAAGGCGTGGCACACTCCTGCGTCGTGCTTGATGACCGGGATCGTGGAGGTCTCGCTGACCTTGCGGATCAGGCCCGGTCCTCCCCGTGGAATGATCAGATCGACGAACTCGTCGGCGCGGAGCAGCACGTCGATGGCGGCGCGATCGGTGACCGGTACGACGCCGATGGCGTTCGCGGGAACGCCCGTCTCAGCGGCGGCCGCGCGCAGCTCCTCGGCCAGGGCCAGGTTCGAGCGGATCGCCTCGGATCCGCCGCGCAGGACCACGGCGTTTCCCGCCTTCACGCACAGCGCCGCCGCGTCCACGGTGACGTTGGGGCGGGACTCGTAGATGATTCCGATCACCCCGAGCGGAATCCGCATCCGGCCCACGCGCAGACCGTTGGGCCGCACTTTCATCTGGACGATCTCGCCGACGGGATCCGGAAGCGCGGCGACGGCGCGCAGCCCGTCGATCATGTCCGCCCACTTGTTCCCTTCGAGAGCGAGCCGGCTCAGCATGGGAGCCGGAATGCCGCTCGCCTCCGCTTCCTCCAGGTCCCTGCGATTCTCGGCGACGATCCGATCCCGGGCGGACTCCAGCCGCTCCGCCGAGCGCAGCAGCCAGGCGTTCTTGGCCTCGGTTCCGAGGTCGGCGAGCGAGAGCGACGCCTCTCTCGCGTCCCTGGCGAGATTCCGGATCTGGGTTTCCAGACTCACTTCGTCACTTCGGTTCGACTGCGCTCCGTCTCGCCCGCTCGATTCGCCGCTGGCAAATCGGATCACCCGCGGCTGTCGCTGCCGAGAAGCACGAGGTCGTCGCGGTGGATCACCTCGTCTCCGTTCGAATATCCTAGCAACTGGGTGATGCTCCGCGTGGAGACGCCCTTGATGCGGTTCACTTCGCCGGAAGCATAGGCCGCGAGACCCCGCGCGAACTCGTGGTTTCGTTCATCGACGCAAGATACGGGGTCCCCGATTCCAAAGCTTCCCTCGACGCCGACGATGCCCGCGGGGAGGAGACTCCGGCCCCTCTCCACCAACGCCCGGACCGCGCCTTCGTCGACCATCACGCGTCCCCGGGGCTGCGCCGTGAAGGCGAGCCAGTGCTTGCGGCTGGCCAGCCGGCTTCCCGAGGCGAAGAGCGTCCCGACCGGCTCACCGGACGCCACCTTCGCGATCACGTCCGGCGTCCTTCCATGACAGAGGACGGTGGCGGCCCCGGAACGCGCCGCGCTCCGCGCTGCGCCGAGCTTGGTGATCATCCCTCCGCGTCCGAACGCGCTGTTGGAGCCACCGGCCGCCGCTTCGATTTCCGGGGTGATCGATTCGATGACACCGTAGAGCGGCGGCTTTCGCCTTCCGCGCTCCGGAGCGCGGACGTGCAGGCCGTCGACGTCCGTCAGGATCACCAGCAGGTCCGCCGCGATCAGGTTGACGACCGTTGCGGAGAGGCTGTCGTTGTCGCCGAAGCGGATCTCCTCGGTCGCGACCGTGTCGTTCTCGTTCACGACCGGGACCACACCGAGGGACAGGAGCGTCGTCAGCGTGCGGCGCGCGTTCAGGAACCGCTCGCGGTCGTCGAGCCCGCTCCGCGTCACCAGCACCTGGGCGACCTGCTTCCCGTAGCGCGCGAAGCGGCGCCGGTAGAGCTCCAGGAGCCCGATCTGGCCCACCGCCGCCGCCGCCTGCTTCTCGGGGATCGATCGGCCCGGATGCGTCCAGCCCAGGGTGCGGCTCCCCATCGCGATCGATCCCGAGCTGACCAGCACCACCTGGCGTCCGCAGTCGCAGAGTTCGGAGATCTGGCGGGCGATCTCGCTGAAGATCCGCTGGCGCAGTGCGCCCCGGTTGGTGAGCACGCCGCTTCCCACCTTGACGACGAGGCGCCGCGCGTCCTTCGCTGCCCTGCGGAGCTCAGTCATCGCTCTTCGCCGCCTCCGCGTCGATCGCCCGCAAGATCGAACGCAGGAGATCGCCGACTCCCTCGCCGGTGGCTCCGGAGACCCGGACCACCTCTCGTCCCCGGGAGCGGAGCGCCGCCTCCGCTTCGCCGAGGATCTCGCGATCCGCGATCAGGTCGATCTTGTTGAGCGCCACGATCTCCACCCGGTCCACCAGCGCGGGGTCGAAGGCGCAAAGCTCGCGCCGGATCGAGTCGTACTCCGCGAGCATGTCGCGATCTTCCTGCGCCGGGATGCCCACGTCCAGCAGGTGTACGAGGACTTCGGTCCTCTCGATGTGCCTGAGAAAGCGGTCCCCGAGCCCGGCGCCCTTGCTGGCGCCCTCGATCAGCCCGGGAATGTCCGCCACCACGAAACGCCGGTCGTCGACCTCTGCCACCCCGAGCGCGGGGAACAGGGTGGTGAACGGATAGGCCGCGACGCGGGGGCGGGCAGCCGAGATGCGGCGAAGCAGGGTCGACTTGCCGGCGTTCGGTGACCCCACCAGCCCCACGTCGGCCAGGAGCTTCAAGCAGAGCCGCAGCTTTCGCCGCTCGCCGGGCTTTCCCGGCGTCGCGAACTGGGGAGTCTGGCGGGTGGCGGTCTTGAAGCGCGCGTTTCCGAGCCCGCCGCGTCCGCCCCGCGCGACCACGACGCGCTGGCCGTCCTCGACCAGGTCCGCGAGCGGGGGGCCGTCGGCGCCCTCCGCCAGATCGTGGACGAGCGTGCCCACCGGAACTCGCGCCAGGGCGCCTTCTCCATCCGCGCCGGTCCGATCGTTCCCACCGCCGTCGGCGCCGTGTCCGGCCACGAGCTTCGGCTTGTACTTCTGGTCCCACAAGGTGGCCAGGCCGCGGTCGGCCACGATCACGACGTCGCCACCGCGTCCCCCGTCGCCGCCGTTCGGTCCGCCGCGGGGGACGAACCTCTCGCGCCGGAAGGCGACGATTCCGTCGCCACCCTTGCCCGCGACGGCGGTCAGGACCGCTTCGTCGATGAAGGAATCTCGTGACTTCATCGCTGCTCGGAGCCAGGGCCCCGGACAGCCGATCGAGCGGAGACGGGTCCCGGGCTGTCCCTAGTTGGGCGGCTCGACCTTCGCGACGACCTTGCCCCGCGAGCGACCGTAGGACACCACACCGTCGCGGAGGGCGAAGAGGGTGTAGTCCTTGCCGAGGCCCACGTTCGAGCCCGGGTGGATCCGGGTGCCGAGCTGTCGAACCAGGATGTTCCCGGCCCGGACCGTCTCACCGCCGAATCGCTTCATGCCGCGGCGCTGCCCTTGGCTGTCGCGGCCGTTGCGCGAGCTTCCCTGTCCCTTCTTGTGTGACATCTGCGAATCCCCGCTGTCTAGCGGCCGCCGACCCGTTCTCAGTGGCGGCTCGCCGCGGTGTATCGAGTTCCTAAGACTCGATGGAGTCGACGCGAATTTCCGTGTAGTCCTGTCGATGTCCCATCTTGCGCCGATAGCCCTTGCGGCGCTTCATCTTGAACACCGTGATCTTCGGTCCACGTCCCTGATCGGTAATCGTTCCGACGACCTTCACCCCTTCGACCAGGGGAGTCCCGACGCGGGTCTCGCCCTCGCCGCCCACCAGGAGCACCTGGTCGAGCTCGATGGGGTCGCCCACCGCTCCGGAGAGCTTCTCGACGCGCACGGCGAGGCCGGGCGTCACGCGCACCTGCTTGCCGCCGGTGCGAACCACCGCGTACATCACGATTCCTCTCGTTCGTGGGAACGCTGGATTATCGGGGATTTAGCCGGGTCGTCAAGCGAGGGGGAGGCAGCGGCCAGGGTGGGCTCCGGCTCTTCCCGGGTGCCTTCGGCGGGCTCGGAGACGCTCTCGGGAGCCTCCCCTGCCGCCTCGGATCCGTTGGCCGGGCCCTCGTCGGGAGCCGCTTCGGCAGGCGGATCCGAGAGGAGCACCGGCGCTTCGACGGCTTCCTCTTCGGACGCGGGCCCCGGAGTCTCGTCGGCCCTCTCGGAGAGCCAGGGAAGGTCGAGCGAGACGGCGGCACCCTGGTCGAGGGCGGTGATCTCGAACTGCTCCTGGTGCATCCCGCCCCGGGATCGGATCTCGATCTCGCGGCCCAGCTCCTGCTCGAGCGCCTCCAGGGACTCCTTCTCCGGTCCGAGCAGCCGCTCGGCGACCCGCCGGTTCACGGTCACCGCAATCTGGCGGCCGCAGAAGCGGGGCAGGTCCTTCTTGATCTCCCGCAGCACCTTCTGGGCCATGCTGTCCCCGGAGAGCACGTAGCCCTTGCCCTCGCAATAGGAGCAGGGCTCGCAGAGCACCTGCACCAGGTTCTCGCGGGTCCGCTTGCGCGTCATCTCGACCAGGCCCAGCTCGGAGATCTTCAGGATGTTGGTCTTCGCCTTGTCCTGGCGGACGGCGTCCTGAAGCGCGCGGAAGGTCTTCTCCCGGTTCTCGGCCGACTCCATGTCGATCAGGTCGATGATGATCAGCCCGCCGATGTTGCGAAAGCGAAGCTGCTGGACCACCTCGCGCACGGCCTCGAGGTTGGTCTTGAGGACGGTGTCCTCGAGGTCGCGCCTGCCGACGTAGCGGCCGGTGTTGACGTCGATGGCGGTGAGCGCCTCACTCTGGTCGATGATCAGGTAGCCGCCCGACTTGAGCCAGACCTTGCGGCCCAGATTGGCGTCGATCTGCGACTCCGTCCCGAAGTGATCGAAGATCGGCTCCGCTCCCTCGTAGAGCTTGATCCGCGGCTTCGGATCGGCGACGAACTGGTCCACGAACGACTTCATCTCGTCGTAGGCCGGCTGGGAGTCCACCACGATCCGCTTGGTATCGGAGTTCGCGAAGTCTCGGATCACCCGCAGCGGGAGAGCGGGCTCCGAATAGAGCAGCTCCGGCGCGCGCACCTGGTCCTTGCGGATCTGCACGTCGTCCCAGACCGCGGTCAGATAGCGGACGTCCGCCTCCAGGTCGGCCTCCCGCGTGCCCTCACCGGCGGTTCGAATGATGAAACCCAGGTCCGGGGGCCGGATGCGGTTCACGATCTCGCGCAGTCGGCGCCGTTCCCGCTCCGCGTCGATGCGCCGGGACACTCCCACCCGCTGCGCCCAGGGGGTGAGCACCAGGTGGCGGCCGGCGATGGAGACGTGGGAGGTGATCCGCGCCCCCTTGGTCCCGATCGGCTCCTTGGCGATCTGGACGACGATCTCCTGTCCCTCGTGGAGCAGGGTCTCGATGCTCGGAACGCGGCGGCCGCCCCCGTTGCGCCCTCGCCCTCGGCGCCCGCGCGGCTCCTCCTCCTCCTCGATGCTCTCGATGTTCTCGACGTAGTCGCCGGCGTAGAGGAAGGCGGCCTTCTCCAGCCCGACGTCGACGAAGGAAGCCTGCATGCCCGGGAGGACCCGGGTCACCCGGCCCTTCACGATGCTGCCGGCGACGCTTCGGAACCTGGCTCGCTCGAGGTGAAGCTCGACGAACTGGTTCTTCTCCAGGATCGCCACCCGCGTCTCGCCGGGGCTGGCGTTGATCAGGATTTCGTTTTGCACCGCTCTCTTCCGTTCCGGCGACGGGCGGGCGCGGTCCCCCTCGAGCGCTTCTGCTCCGGCCGCAATCGCGGCGCCTCCGGCATTGGCGAGCCGATTCGGGAGATGGTCGAGGTCGGTACCGCCGGATGGCGGGGCGGGGTCAGGCAGGCGCTGCAGCCGTGACGGCTTGCTGCAGCGGGACGGGATCTCTGGCTAACATCCCGAAAAGACGCTTGAAGTCGTAGACTCGCACAGGAACTGTCTCTACGGTCTCGACCAGCTCGCTCGAGAGCCCCGTGAAGCACCCCGCCACACGCCCAGCTCGCAATGCCAGCCCCTGGACCTGCCCCGTCTCCTTCGGGCAAACTGCACCTGCGGAGACCCCGCGGGAAGATCCGAGTCGGACCGTTAAAATCCTCTTCTGGGAGCATCATGGATCAGAGCAGCAAGGTCAACCCGTCATTTCGTCCAGCTGGCAGGGTTGAGGGCCAGGGGGATTCGATGCAGCCCGATCCTCGCCGGAAGCTTCCGGGAGTGGATCGTCTGGCTGCCGAGATGGCTCGCCAATCCCCGCAGCTACCCGAGTGGTGTCTTCGCGAGGCTGCGCGGCAGGCGGTGGACGAGGCTCGGGAGCGAATCACCCGGGGGGATGGCGATCCCGGCGACCTCACTCCTCGAGCCCTGCAGCTGGCTGCGGCGCTGCACAGGCCCAGCCCCGCCCGGGTGGTCAACGCCACCGGGGTCGTCCTGCACACCAATCTGGGCCGGGCGGTTCTGGCGCCCGGGGCGGCCCGGGCCGCCGCGGACGCCGCGGCGGCCTATTCCGACCTGGAGCTCGACCTCGAGAGCGGCGAGCGCGGGAACCGGCTGGATGGGATCGCGGGGCTGCTCTGCTTGATCTCCGGCGCGGAGGCCGCCATGGCGGTCAACAACAACGCGGCCGCCGTTCTCCTGGCCGTGAGCAGCCTGGCGCGTGGGCGCGAGGTGGTCGTGTCGCGGGGCGAGCTGGTGGAGATCGGGGGCTCCTTCCGGGTGCCCGAGATCCTGGTCCAGGCGGGTGTGCGCCTGGTCGAGGTGGGGACGACGAACCGGACGCACCCGGACGACTACCGCCGAGCCATCGGAACCGAGACCGGACTCCTGCTGAAGGTGCACCGGAGCAATTTCGAGCAGCGGGGCTTCGTGGCCGAGGTGGAGCTGCCCACCCTGGTGACGCTCGGCCGGGAGGCCGGCGTCCCCGTCGTGGAGGACCTCGGCAGCGGAACCCTCCTCGACCTGCGCGGTCGAGGACTTCCGCCCGAGTCCTTCGCTCCCGCACGGCTCGCCAGCGGCGTCGATCTGGTCTGCTTCTCCGGCGACAAGCTCCTGGGCGGGCCCCAGGCGGGAATCGTTCTCGGGTCGGCCGAGGCGGTGCGCTCGCTCAGACGGAGCCCCCTGGCCCGCGCGCTGCGGCTCGACAAGATGAGCCTGGCCGCCCTCGACTGGACCCTCCGCGCGGTCGCCGAGGGGCGTGCCGAGCAGGAGATCCCCGCGCTGCGCCAGCTCAGCGAGCCGCTCCGCGCGGTGCAGGAGCGGGCGGGGAGGCTCCTGGCCCGCCTCGCAGAGGTGGCCGGCGCCCGGGTCGAGCTGGCGCTGGAGGAGACCCGGGCGCCGGTTGGAGGCGGCTCGCTCCCCGGCTTCGAGCTGCCGAGCTGCGCGGTGACGCTGCGCGGGGCCATGGGTGCAGAACCGCTCTGTGCCGAACTCCGCCGCGGTCCGGTTCCGGTCCTGGCACGGGTTCGCGACGATCGCGTGCAGCTCGACGCCCGAACGCTCCTGAGCGGGGACGAGGACGCCCTTGCGTCGGCGCTGCAGCGCGCCCTGGAGGAGTCCTGACGGCGCGCGCCGCCCTGCTTTCGAATGGAAAGGCCCCTCCCGTTCGGTTAGGTTTGCACTGGTCCCTCGCCATGTTGAACTCGAGCGTCCTCGTCCTCAATCGTTCCTACCTGCCGATTCACGTCACCTCGGTGCGTCGTGCCTTTTCGCTGGTGTATCAGGAGATTGCGCGAGTCGTCGACGAGCAGTACCAGACCTTCGATTTCGACGGCTGGCGCCAGCTCGCAGTGGCCCGCGACATGGACAGTATCGGGACCGCCGGGGGCCGGATCCGGGTCCCTCGAGTGATCGTGCTGATCGCGTTCGACCGCCTGCCCAGGCGGCACGTGCGGTTCAGCCGCATCAACCTGATGGCTCGCGATGGCTTCCGCTGTCAGTACTGCGGCACCAGGCCGCTGCGGTCCGAGCTGAATCTCGACCACGTGGTCCCCCGCTCCCTCGGTGGGCGCAGCACCTGGGAGAACGTGGTCACCAGCTGCGTCGAATGCAACCGCCGCAAGGGCGGGCGCACGCCGAAGCAGGCCCGCATGCAGCTGCTGCAGCGGCCGGGCCGGCCGCGCTGGACGCCGCTCGCAAACCTGATGCTCTCGACCGTGCGCTACCGGGAATGGCGCCCCTACCTGAACGTCGTCGACGCGTCCTACTGGAACGTCGAACTCGCGGAATAGCAGCCTCACTGGAGTGAAGGCCACGGACATCCAACCTGGGGAGAATGGAGAGGGAACCGCCTGCGCGCCGCGACTGATCGCGGTGGGGGGCGGCAAGGGAGGCGTCGGCAAGACGCTGCTCTGCGCGAACCTCTCCGTTCTACTGGCGAGGGGCGGGTACCGCGTGGTGTCCATCGACACCGATCTCGAAGGTCCCAACCTTCACACCTTCCTGGGTATTCCAGCGCCCCGCGTGGGCCTCGCCGACTTCGTTGCCGAGCGGGAGAGCGATCTCGCCAAGCTCATCGTAGATACCACCGTCCCGAACCTGCGGATGATCGCGGCGACCTACGGGAATCTCGCCTGCGCGCAACCCGGCGCGAACCGGCGCGTCGAGCTGCTGGCCGGACTCCGGCGCCTGGACTGCGACGTCGTGTTGGTGGACTGCGGCGCGGGTTCCCACGCTGCGACCATCGACTACTTCCTGGTCGGAGACGGGGGTCTCCTGGTACTTCACCCGGAGCCCACCTCGGTGGAGAATACCTACAGCTTTCTGCGCGCCGCCTTCTACCGGCGCATGCAGGCGGCGATGAGGAAGCACGAGGTGCGCGATCGGATCCGGGAGGCCATGGACCAGCGGAACCAGCGGGGGATTCGCACTCCCCTGGACCTGATGCGCGAAGTCGAGTCGATGGACCCCGAGGAGGGGAAGCGGTTCGTCTCGACCATGCGCCGCTTCCGCCCGCGAATCGTCGTGAACGAGGTGACCACCGCGGAAGACGTCAAGCTCGGCTTTGCGGTTCGCAGCGTCTGCCGGAAATTCTTCGGGATCACCGCCGACTACATCGGATACATCAATCGCGACGCCGTGGTGCACGAATCCATCCAGCGGCGTCGCCTGGTACTGGACGAGCATCCCCAGAGCGACGTCGTCATCTATCTCCATCGAATCGCGCGAAAGCTGATGGACTCGCTCGGACCGCCCGGAGCCGGTGCCGCACAGCCGGTCTCGAGGGAGGGGCAGCCGTGAAGACGCTCGCGGAGATGACCCACTACGAAGTGCTCGAGGTGGGTTCCGACGCAACCCCGGAGGAGCTGGAGCGCGCCTACCGCCTGGCGCGCTCGGCCTACGCCGAAGACTCCCTCGCGGCCTACTCGGTCTTCAGCGAGGAGGACTCGTCGGCGCTCCGGGAGCGAGTCGAGCTCGCCTACCGCGTCCTCGCGGACTCCGAAGAGCGCGGCGCCTACGACCGATCCCTGGGTTCGGGGGTCGCCCGCGAAGAGGAGATCAAGATCGCGCTGGACCTCGTGATGGAGGACGCAGGGGCGGCGGACGCCCCGTCCGAGGTTCTGCGCGAAGTCACCGAGTTCGACGCGTTCGAGGAGGAGGAAGGGGGTTCCTTCGACGGTGCCTGGCTGCGGCGATCCCGCCTGCGCTGCGGAGTGGAGATCGACCAGATCGCCGCCATTACCAAGATCAATCCCACCTACCTCCGGTTCATCGAGGACGAGCGGTTCGAGGACCTTCCCGCCCCCGTCTACGTGCGCGGCTTCGTGACGGCCTACACGCGCTGCATCGGCCTGGATCCGCAGCGCGTCGTCCCGGGCTACATGAAGAAGTTGGACGGAGTGCAGAAGCCCGAGCAGCAAAGCCGCCAACGCCGGTGGGGCTGATCGGCTTGCCGGGCGGGGTGGGTGATGTTGCGCATCACTGATCCGCAGCGCGCCGGGCGGTTGGCTCGCGCCGTTCTCTCCGATGTGATGCTCTACAACGCCGAACGCGTGCGCGCCGGCATCGAAGCGGACGATCTCTTCGAGCGCCTGCGCCCGGAGCTCGACGAGGCCCGCGCGTTCTTCGCGGAGCGGGTCGATCCGGACGTGGCTGCCAAGAGCAACGCCTTCGATCGGGCTCTGGTGGACGTGCTGGTCTTCCGCAGCGGCCGCATTCGCTCGCGAATATGGTGAGGTTCCTGGTCGGCGAGGCGGACGCCGACCAGCGACTGGACCGGGCGCTCGCGGTCCTGGCGGAGGTGCCTCGTTCCCAGGTCCGCCGCTGGATCGACGAGGGGCTCGTCGAGCTCAACGACCGCCCGGCCCGTCCCAGCCAACGCGTCTCGGTCGGAGACATCGTCGACGCCCGACCCCCGGAGCCGGTTTCCTGCGTGGCGATGCCCGAGGCGATTCCACTCGAGGTGCTGTACGAAGACGAGGACGTGATCGTCATCGACAAGCCGGCGGGGCTGGTGGTACATCCCGGCCCCGGTCATGCGCGCGGGACGCTGGTGAACGCGCTGCTCCACCACTGCGGAGATCTCGCCGGCATCGGCGGCGTGCTTCGCCCCGGCATCGTGCACCGTCTGGACCGCGGGACCACCGGGGTGTTGATCGCGGCGAAGCACGACCGGGCGCATCTGGCTCTCGCCGAGCAGTTCCGGGACCACAGCGTCGAGCGGGTCTACCTCGCGCTGGCGAGGGGAGCGCCGGGCAGGGATTCGGGACGGGTCGAGCTGCCGATCGGGCGCCATCCCCGCGACCGCAAGCGGATGTCGGTGTCGACGCGTGCCGCACGGGTGGCCCGCACGGCCTGGTCGGTTCGGACGCGCTTTCCCACGAGTGGCGTTGCACTGCTCGAAGTGCGACCCGAAACCGGCCGGACACACCAGATCCGGGTGCACCTGGCGGCGACCGGGCTTCCGATCGTCGGAGACTCGGTCTACGGACGCTCCAGGGGAAAGCAGTTCGCCATCGATCGTCCCGCCCTGCACGCCGCGGTGCTCGGCTTCGACCACCCGTGCAGCGGAGAGCGGAAACGGTTCGAGGCGCCGCTTCCTCCGGACTTGGCCGAGCTCGTCGAGGCCCTCGCGCAGCGGGAGGCGGCGGAGTGATCGCGCCTTCCGGCTTCCTCACGCACCCGCTTCTCTCCGAGGCAGGTGTCGCGCACGGCTTCGGGCAGATCGACTCGGTCGCGCCCTCCGGCGTGATCCGGCCCCCGCAGGTGCACGGCGCGGAGGTGGTGTTCGTCCGGCGCCGCGACGACACCGATCCCGGTCCGGCCGACGCCGTCGTATCGACCCTCGCCGAGGCTCCGGTGGGTGTGCTTGACCGCGGACTGTGTTCCCGTCCTGCTGTCGGTGGATGGGGGCCGGGTGGTTGCGGCCGTCCACGCGGGCTGGCGCGGCATCGCCGCGGGCGTGGTGTCCTGCGCATTCGAGGCGGCGGCGCGCGCCGCAAAGGCCGGGTGCCGGGTCACGGCGGTGATCGGTCCTCACGTCGGCGCCTGCTGCTACGAGGTGGACTCGCCGGTCATCGAACCACTCCGGGTCCGCTTCGAGGAGCTGCTGGACTCCGCGCTCACTCCGGTGGATTCGGACCACGCGATGCTCGATCTCGGAGCGCTGGTCCGTGAGCAGCTGATCCGCGCGGGTGTGCGCTCCGCGGACCTGGGATCCTTTCCGGATGCGTGTACCTGCTGTGATGCAGAGCGGTTTCACTCGCATCGCCGGGACGGCAGTCGCGCAGGTCGAATGCTCCACTGGATCGCAGCGAGCGCGGGCTGACGGCGCCTCGGAGAACGATCCACCTCGAGGGCACTTGACACGCCCCACGGGGCGCCGTAGGTTGGCTAGAGAACTTCCGATGGCCGGAAAGCTCCCCACCGGCCGCTTCCCGCAAAGAACAGTTCCGGGCCGCGAGATGGCCGAGCAGGGCGACGCGAGGACCCGGGATCCAGATTTCCATCAACTTTTCGGGCTGAACTTCCGAACGATACTGCAGAGCGGAGCCCATAGAGACCCGTCCCGAGGCAGCGTGTCCCTTCGCGGGAACCCGCTGCCAGAGTGGCCCGAGCGGCCGTGACACCGCGACGCAACGGTCCGCCAGGCGAACCCGATCGAGCGTTTTCGCCCCCCCATCCAATCAACCACTCCCATACGAGAGAGATCCCTTGACGACCACACGCGTACCCGACGGAAACGATCTGAACGGATCCAACCAGGGGAACTCGGGCAACCGCAACTCGCGGCGGGGGCGAAGCCGGCGCTCCAAGGGGAACGGCTCGCGCCGATCGCGCGAGCTCCCGGACGTGGAAGAGGAGCTCTCCGAGGAGGAGTACGACGCCGAACCTGACGAGAACGGCGAGCGCATGCACGTCTCGGAGCTGAAGGCGAAGAGCGTCGCCGAACTCATCGAGATCGCCGAAGGTCTCGCGGTCGAGAACGCTGGGGGCCTCCGCACGCAGGATCTTCTCTTCGCCATCCTGAAGGCCCAGACAGAGAAGCGCGGAAAGGTCTACGCGGAAGGCGTCCTGGAGATCCTCTCCGATGGTTTCGGTTTTCTCCGCGCACCGGACCAGAACTACCTCGCGGGTCCGGATGACATCTACGTCTCGCCTTCCCAGATCCGGCGTTTCAACCTCCGCACGGGTGACACCATCTGCGGACAGATCCGGCCGCCCAAGGAAGGCGAGCGTTACTTCGCGCTGCTGAAGGTGGACTCGATCAACTTCGAGGAGCCCGAAGCGAATCGTCACAAGATCCTGTTCGACAACGTGACGCCGCTCTATCCGGAGGAGGGCTTCAATCTGGGGGCGAAGTCCGGAGGGCTCACCACCCGCATCATCGACCTGATCGCCCCGATCGGGAAGGGGCAGCGGGCACTGATCACGTCGCCGCCGAAGGCCGGCAAGACGATGATCCTGAAGGACATCGCCAACGCGATCGCCGAGAACCACCCCGAGGTCTTTCTGATCGTGCTGCTGATCGACGAGCGGCCGGAAGAGGTGACCGACATGCGGCGCAACGTGAAGGCCGAGGTGATCTCCTCGACCTTCGACGAGCCCGCGACCCGTCACGTCCAGGTGGCCGAGATGGTGCTCGAAAAGGCCAAGCGGCTGGTCGAGCACAAGCGCGACGTGGTGATTCTCCTCGACTCGATCACCCGCCTGGCGCGGGCCCACAACACCGTGATTCCCCACTCCGGGAAGATCCTCTCCGGCGGCGTCGACTCCAACGCCCTGCACAAGCCGAAGCGCTTCTTCGGCGCGGCGCGCAACGTGGAGGAGGGCGGCAGCCTCACCATCATCGGCACGGCGCTGATCGACACGGGGTCGCGCATGGACGAGGTGATCTTCGAGGAGTTCAAGGGCACCGGCAACAGCGAGCTGGTGCTGGACCGCAAGCTCTCCGATCGGCGCACCTACCCGGCCATCGACATCAACCGGTCGGCCACGCGCCGCGAGGAGCTTCTGCTGCCGGAGGCGACGCTCAACCGGATGTACATCCTGCGCAAGGTCCTGGCGCCGCTCAATCCGGTGGAGTCGATGGAGTTCCTGCTGGAGAAGATCAAGGTCACCGATAGCAACGAGGAATTCCTCGCCTCGATGAACAGCTGATATGCAAGCGCGATCGCGTAGCCGTAGCGAAGGTCTAGGCAAGGGTGGCGAGCCGGCTTGCCGCTTGCGGTGACCCCGCCGATGGGCGACCGTGTCGGCGTGGTCTCCTGGCTCCTGCACAAAGGTCATCGCGACCCCGGCGAGCGACCCGTCCGCGCCTCGCCGGGATTGCGCCGGACACTCGTAACCCCCCGAGAAGTCAAGAACTTTTCGGATCCGGTCCGATCCCGAGACAGGGTCCGAGGCCCGCCAATGCTGGATTTCTCCGAAAGAATTGCCGACGCCGCGGCACGCGCTGCAGAGCTGGAAGAGCAGCTCGCAGACCCCGGCCTGGCGAAGTCCCCCGGCGAATTCGCTCGGGTCGCCAAGGAGCGGAGCTCGCTCGCCGGGCTGGTCGAGGTGGGTGGGCGCTACCAGGCGCTACTCGTCGAGATCCGCGACACCCGCGAGATGCTCGAGGACGAGGAGATGCGGGAGCTCGCCGAGAGTGAGCTTGCGGAGCTGCTCGAGAAGCAGGAGGCCCTCGAGAAGGAGCTCGTGGAGCTGCTCCTTCCCAAGGACCCCCAGGACGAGAAGAGCGTGCTCCTCGAGATCCGCAGTGGCGCTGGCGGAGAAGAGGCCGCGCTCTTTGCGACGGATCTCTTCCGCATGTACTCCCGCTACGCGGAGAGGCGCGGATGGAAGATCGAGCCGCTCTCGCTCTCCGAGACCGGAACCGGGGGCATCAAGGAGGTCGTGGCGAGCGTCACCGGCAAGAACGTCTACGGTCGCCTCAAGTACGAGCGCGGAGTGCATCGGGTCCAGCGGGTGCCCGTGACCGAATCGGCGGGGCGGATCCACACCTCGACGGTGACGGTGGCCGTGATGCCCGAAGCCGAGGAGGTCGACGTCCAGATCGATCCCAAGGATCTCCGCATCGACGTGTTCCGCTCCTCGGGGCCGGGAGGGCAGAGCGTCAACACGACCGACTCGGCCGTGCGCATCACCCACGTCGAGAGCGGCATCGTGGTTCAATGCCAGGACGAGAAGTCCCAGCACAAGAACAAGGCGCGGGCGATGAAGATCCTGCGCGCGCGGGTCTTCGAGGCGGAGGCTCAGCGGCTCGCGGACGAGCGGGCGAGTGAGCGGAGGTCCCAGGTGGGCTCCGGCGACCGCAGCGAGAAGATCCGCACCTACAACTTCCCCCAGTCGAGAGTCACCGACCACAGAGCGGGCGTCACCGTACACCGGCTGGAGGCGATCCTGGAGGGAGAGCTCGACGAGCTCTTCGACGGGGTCCACACCTTCATGAGCGCCGAGCGTCAGAAGGAAGCGGGAGTGCTGGCCTGATGGGGGAGATCCGCACCTGGACGGTGCTCGACCTGCTCCGCTGGACGACGGAACACTTCCGCTCCCGCGGCATCGACTCCGCGCGCCTCGACGCCGAGTGTCTGCTCGCCCACGCCCTCGAGAGCGAGCGGCTGCAGCTCTACCTGGAGTTCGACAAGCCCGTGGCGCCCGCTGAGCGGGTCCGGTTTCGCGAGCTCGTCAAGCGCCGCGCCGACGAGCGGGTGCCAGTGGCGCTGCTCACCGGGCGCCGCGAGTTCTGGTCCCTGCCGCTGCGCGTGACGCCCGACGTGTTGGTGCCCCGCCCGGAGACGGAGACACTGGTCGAGGTCGCGTTGCAGATGCTGCCCGATCCGGAGTCCGAGGCGCGCATCCTCGACGTCGGCACCGGCTGCGGAGCGATCGCGCTGGCGCTGGCCAAGGAGCGGCCCAAGGCGCGCATCACCGCGACCGACGCCTCCGAAGCGGCGCTCGCCGTGGCCCGGGAGAACGCCGCGGCGCTCGGCTTCGAGAACCGGATCCGCTTTCTCCCGGGCGATGGCGGGGGGCCGGTGCGCGGCGAGCGTTTCGACCTGCTCGTCTCGAACCCGCCCTACCTCGCCGAGGGCGAGGCGCCGGCGCTCCCCCCGGAGCTCGCCCACGAGCCCAGGGAGGCGCTCTTCGCGGGGGACGAGGGCACGGAGCTGCTGCGCCAGATCGTCGGGGAAGCGGGGGAGCTTCTCGACGCGAAAGGCGGTCTCGCGCTAGAAGTCGATCCCCAACAGGCGCCGGAGATGACAGAATGGCTGGTGAGCGCGGGCTTCGCGCGACCCGAGAGCCATCTGGACCTGGCGGGTCGGGTGCGCGTAGTCTCTGCAAGGCGGGGGAAGGAAAGAAGGCCACTCCGCGCGAAGGCGGATCGGGGCCGGATCCCCTCAGACAAGGGGCAGGGCAATGGCCAGTCAAGCTAGCAGCAAGGGGATGTTGAAGGTTCTTCAGACCTCCGATTCGGGTTTCGAGGCGGCCTTCGAGGAGCTCTGCCGTCGCCGCGAGGAGCACGACGAGAGCGTCGACAGGACTGTTCGCAAGATCGTGGAGCGGGTCCGCGAGGACGGCGATCCAGAGGTCATCGCCTACACCAGGAAGCTGGACGGCGCCCGGCTCGACGCCCTCGAGGTGACTCACGACGAGTGGGAGGAGGCCTGCGAGCGAGTGGATCCCGCAGACCGCGCCGCTCTCGGCAAGGCAGCCATGCGCATTCGCGACTTCCACCGCAAGCGCATCCCCTCGAGCTGGGAGATGCGCGAGGAGGGCGGCGCCTTCATGGGGCAGCGGGTTCGTCCGCTCGAGCGGGTGGGGGTCTACGTCCCGGGAGGCAAGGCCGCCTATCCCTCCAGCGTGATCATGAACGCCGCGCCGGCCTCGGTGGTGGAGGTCGGAGAGATCGTGATGGCCACGCCGCCCGAGAAGGACGGGAGCATCCTCCCCGAGGTCCTGATGGCCGCCAAGGTTGCGGGCGTGCACCGCGTCTTCAAGATGGGAGGCGCCCAGGCGATTGCGGCTCTCGCCTTCGGGACCGAGACGGTGCCGCGCGTGGACAAGATCGTGGGTCCCGGAAATGCCTACGTCCAGAATGCCAAGCGGCTCGTCTTCGGCTGGGTGGACATCGACAGCGAGGCGGGCGCCAGCGAGATCCTGGTGGTGGCCGACCGGTCCGCGACGCCCACCTGGATCGCGGCGGACCTGATCTCCCAGGCCGAGCACGAGGAGATGGCCAGCGTGCTGCTGGTCACCACGGTGAAGGCCCAGGTGAAGCGGGTTCAGGACCAGATCGTCAAGCAGCTCAAGCGTCTCGACCGGGCCAGGATCGCCAAGCAGTCGCTCACGCAGAACGGCGCCATCATCGTCGCCAAGGACCTGGACGAGTCCATCGAGCTGGCGAACCGCTACGCGCCCGAACACATGCTGCTGGCAGTCTCCGATCCGGAAGCGGCGCTGAAGCGGGTGACGAACGCCGGGACCGTGTTCCTGGGCCACTACACGCCGGTGGCGGTGGGTGACTACCTGGCCGGGCCGAATCACGTGCTACCCACCGGTGGCACGGCGCGCTTCTTCTCGCCTCTCGGGATCGAGGACTTCCTGAAGCGGATGGCCTTCGTGCGTTTCGACCCCCCCAAGCTTCGCGAGCTCGGCGCCGACGTGATCCGCCTCGCGGAGATGGAAGGCTTCACCGGGCACGGAACGTCGGTCGAGCTGCGCTTGCAGAAGATCCGGCGCGCACGCCGCGAGCGCGAAGCCGCTCGCGAGCTGGAGGCCGAGATATGAGCCAGGCAGCAACGCGCAAAGCCTCCGTCGAGCGCAAGACCCGGGAGACCGAGATCCGGCTCGATCTCGACCTGGACGGCTCCGGCGAGTTCGACGTGGCCACGGGGATACCCTTCTTCGACCACATGCTCGAGTCCTTCGCGAAGCACGGGCTGTTCGATTTGCACCTCCGCGCCAAGGGCGACCTCGAGGTCGACTACCACCACACGGTGGAGGACGTGGGAATCGCGCTGGGGAGCGCACTGCGGGAGGCGCTCGGGGACGCCAGGGGGATTCGCCGCTACGGAAGCCAGCTGCTGCCGATGGCCGAGGCCAAGGTCGAGGTCAGCGTCGACGTCTCGAATCGCCCCTTCATGGTCTACCGGGTCGAGCTCTCGAACGACCGGGTCGGTGGCTTCGACGTCTCCCTGATCGAGGATTTCCTCTACGCCTTCGCGCAGAACGGTGGCCTCGACCTCCACGTCGAGTGTCGTTACGGAACGAGCCCGCACCACGTGGTGGAGGCGGTCTTCAAGGGGCTGGCGCGCGCCCTGCGCGTCGCCCTGGAGCTCGATCCCCGCGTGGAGGGTCTGCCGACGGTGAAGGGCGCGCTCTAGCCATGGGTCCCGCATCCCCCCGTGTCGGGGTCGTCGACTACGGCGCCGGCAACCTTCGCAGTGTCAGCAAGGCGCTGGAGCGTTCGGCACTCCGTGCGGAGGTGTGCCGCGACCCCGCATCTCTTCGGGGGATGGACGGCATCGTGCTCCCCGGCGTCGGGGCCTTTGCGGATGCCGCGGGCAGCCTGCGGGCCAAGGGTCTCGACGAGGCGATCATGGACGCGATCGCCCGCGGGCGCCCCTATCTGGGTCTTTGCATCGGTCTCCAGCTGCTCTTCGAAGAGAGCGACGAGCACGGTGTGAGCCCGGGCCTCGGTCTGCTGCCGGGCCGGGTCGAGCGGTTCGCCGACCGGGATGGCGAGGGCCGGGTCCGTCGCGTTCCGCACATCGGATGGAACAGTGTGCGCTTTCAGGGATCCCACCCGATGCTGAAAGGGCTCCCGGCCGAGGACTGCTTCTACTTCGTGCACTCCTACCGCGCCGTTCCACGAGATCCCTCGCAAGTGGTCGGGACCGCCGACTACGGCGGGCCCTTCGCCGCGGCGGTGGCGAAGGACTCGGCCTTCGCCGTGCAGTTTCACCCCGAAAAGAGCCAGTCGTCGGGCAGGCGCCTGCTCGACGCCTTCGCCGACTGGATGAATTCATGTTGAGAATCGCTCACTGCCTCGCCCTTCTGCTCGCACTCGGCTTCGCATCCGGCTGCGTGGAGACGGTGGCGACGCGCAACTATCCCGCCTTGCGAAACCCAGAGATATCGATCCGGCGCGTCGCGGTGGCGCCTTTCCGGGCTACCGGCGGCCTCGCGCGGCTGCCGAAGACCGCGACGCGTGCGACGCCCACCCTCGCCACGACCCTGGTCGCCCGCTACGTGAGCGAGGCACTGGCAGCCCGAGGGGTCGGCGTGGTCCCCGCGGAAGACGTGGCCCGCGTCCTCCCTCCCTCCCCCTCTCCCGAGCACCGGCTGGTTCCCAGAATCGTGGCAGAGGCCGCCGCCACCGAGTTCGGAGCCGATGCGGTACTGATGGGCGAGGTCTCCCGCTACGACGAGCGCAGCGGTCAGGCCGCGGGAACCAGGCACCCAGCGAGCGTCGGATTCGAGGTGACCCTCTACGCCGCCCCCGGCGGCGAGAGGCTCTGGCACGGGGCCTTTCACGAGACGCAGCAACCGCTCTCTTCCAACATCTTCAGCACGCACCGCTACCCGGGTGGCGGAATGCGCTGGCTCACCGCCGAGGAATTCGCCCGCTGGGGTGCCACGGAGACGATGGCGGTGCTTCCGCTCCAGTGATCTCCATGCCCGCCTTCGAGCTGATCCCCGCAATCGATCTCCTGGACGGGAAGTGCGTCCGGCTCTCGCAGGGTCGTTACGACCGGGTGACCGTCTACCAGGACGATCCGGCCCGGGTCGCGGCGGAGTTCGCCTCCCACCCGCTGCGACGACTGCACGTGGTGGACCTCGACGGCGCCAAGGCCGGGAAGCCGTGCAATCGCCAGGCGGTGAGTGCCATTCTCAGGGAGACCGGCGGGATTCCCGTCGAGCTGGGAGGCGGCATCCGGACTCTCGAGAGCGTCGAGGCGTGGCTCGACCTCGGCGTCGAACGGGCGATCCTGGGGACCGCTGCGCTTCGCAACCCCGAGCTGGTGCGCGAGGCGGGCGCCCGCTTCCCGGGCCGGATCGGCGTGGGCATCGACGCGCGGGACGGGCGCGTGGCGGTGGAGGGATGGCTCGAGACCAGCGAGGTGGATGCGGTGGAGCTGGCAAAGCGCTTCGAGGACGCAGGCGTGGCGGCGATCATCCACACCGACATCTCTCGCGACGGCATGCAGACCGGTCCCAACTTCGAGGCCACTGCGAGCCTCGCCGCCGCAGTCGAGCTTCCCGTGATCGCATCGGGCGGCGTCGGGTCCGAGGAGCACATCCGAGCAGCGGTGGACTACGCCCGGCGAGGGATCTCGGGCCTGATCGTGGGCCGCGCCCTCTACACCGGCGCGGTGGACCTGGCGAGCGCCCTGGAGATCGTCGCATCATGCTGCTGAAGCGGATCATTCCCTGCCTGGACGTGGACCAGGGCCGCGTGGTGAAGGGCGTTCAGTACGTGGAGCACGTGGACGCGGGCGACCCCGTCGAGGTCGCCCGTCTCTACGACGAGCAGGAGGCGGACGAGATCACCTTCCTCGACATCACCGCCAGCCACGAGGAGCGCCGGATCATTCTCGACGTGGTGGGCCGCACGGCGGAGACGGTCTTCATGCCGCTCTGCGTGGGCGGCGGAGTCCGCAACCTCCAGGACATCCGCGATCTCCTGAACGCGGGCGCCGACAAGGTCTCGATCATGACGGCCGCGGTCTCGAATCCGGAGCTGGTCGAGGAAGCGGCGTTGATGATCGGGACGGCGAACCTGGTGGTGGCCATCGACGCGCGGCGGATCGACGATCCGGAGGCCTTTGCGGCCCGGTCCGCCCAGCGGGGAGGCGGCCGCGACGGCGCCACTGAACAGGCGTCAGCGGTCTTCGAGGTCTACACGCACGGCGGCCGGCGGCCGACGGGGATCGACGCCGTGGCGTGGGCGGCCCGCATGGCGGACGCCGGCGCCGGCGAGATCCTCCTCACCAGCATGGACCGGGACGGCACCAAAATCGGCTACGACATCGAGCTGGTTCGCTCGGTGGCCGACGCCGTGGCGGTTCCCGTGATCGCCTCGGGAGGCGGAGGAACGCCGGAGAGCCTGGCCGAGGCGCTCGACGACGGCCCGGACGGCGGCCACGCGCAGGCGGCCCTGGCGGCGTCGATCTTCCACTTCCGGGAGGCCACGGTGGGATCGATCAAGCGCCGGCTGCTCGAGCTGGGGATCCCGGTTCGACCTCCCTCCGTTCCTTGATGCCACGGTGCCCCTGCGCTAGCTTCAGGCGCCGGTGCCGCTAGTCCCCAAGAGTCTGTTTCTGAAGCGCTTTTTGTCGAAAGTCGACCACCGTTCGGGCACCTGCCCGGCTGGGCGCCAGGATCGGCTTCGAAATCGAAGAGGCAGACCGTCGATGGCTTTCGGCAATGTGCAACAGACCTGCAGCTCGACACGCGAGCCGATTGTGAACCACTTACCGATGCGAGTGGGGTCTGCAGAGCGTCATCAGGACCTCGCTCGTCGGGACGGGCTCAGGCTCCTGGAGCGGGATGAATCGGGAGGCGAATGCCTGTCATCAAGGTAAAGGACAACGAGCCCTTCGAAGTCGCGATGAAGCGCTTCAAGAAGCAGGTGGAGAAGGCCGGGATTCTGACCGAGCTCCGCCGGCGCGAGTACTTCGACAAGCCGAGCGTACGCAAGAAGAAGAAGGCGGCTGCCGCCAGGAAGCGCGCGCTCAAGAGGCTCAAGCGGATGGTCAACTAGTCTGACGCGAGGGAGCGCCAGCGCCGATGGGTCGGATCCCGGAAGAGACAATCCAGGCGATTCGGGATCGCGTCGATGTGGTCGGTTTGATCGGCCGCTACGTCACCCTCAAGAAGGCCGGGCGCAGCTTCAAGGGCCTCTGCCCCTTCCACCAGGAGAAGACCCCGTCGTTCACGGTGAACCCGGAACGCGGGATCTTCCACTGCTTCGGGTGCGGTGAGAGCGGCAACGCGATCTCGTTTCTGATGCGCCACGAAAATCTCACCTTCCCCGAGGCGGCGCGCGCGCTGGCCGCCGAGCAAGGGATCGAGATTCCCCTCAGCCGCGGCGAAGAGCCGGGAGTCACCGAGCGGGTCCTCGCGGCCAACGGCGTTGCACAGCAGCTGTATCGCGCGGCGCTCGCCGCTCCCCAGGGTCGAGCGGCCCGCGCCTATCTCGACGGGCGAGGTCTCGGAAGCGAGCTGGCCGAGCGCTTCGGCGTCGGGTTCGCTCCGGATCGCTGGGACTCGGTCACGAACGCCCTGGCGAAGCATCGCATCCCCGCCGCGCTGGGACAGAAGGCGGGACTTCTCAAGGAGCGTGAGCGCGGCGGTCACTACGACCTGTTGCGCGGGCGCATCATCTTCCCGATCCAGGACGCGCGAGGTCGGGTGATCGGCTTCGGCGGCCGGGCGCTGGCCGCAGAGCAGGAGCCGAAGTATCTGAACACCCTGGAGAGTCCGGTCTTTCGCAAGCGCGAGGCCTTCTACGGATTCCCGTTCTCCCTCGAGCCGATTCGCCGGCGCGATCGGGCCGTCGTCGTCGAAGGCTACTTCGATCTGATCGCGCTGCACCGGGCCGGCATCGAAGAATCGGTTGCGACCTGCGGCACCGCTCTCACCGAGGGTCACGCGCAGGGTCTTCGCCGCCGCACGCGCAATCTCGTGCTGCTCTTCGACGGTGACGAGGCCGGACAGCGCGCCGCCTTGCGCGCTCTCGAAGTGCTGCTCCCCCACGGCCTCCGGGTCCGCGCGGCAGCGCTGCCCGCCGGCGACGATCCCGATGACTTCCTGGCCCGAAACGGCGCCGAAGCGCTTCGCGAGTTGATCGATTCGGCACCTCCCGCGTTGGATCTCGCCACCCAGCGCGCGCTCGCCGGTGGCTGCCAGACGCCCTGGGAGAAGGCCGACGCGGTGGCCGCAGTCGCGCCGCTTCTGGCCGTTCTCCCCGACCCGGTGGAGCGGGGGGAGTACACGCGTCGCCTGGCCATGGCCTGCGGAAGCGATGCGGGCGACGTGGAGGCGGCGGTTCGCCGCGCTGCTCGGAGGGAATCGGATCCCGATCCGGGCCGGGAAGCTGCCGCGGCGGTTCGGAAGGCGACTCCGGAAGACCGCCGCTTCGGCGACGTGATCCAGATACTGATCGAACACCCGGCCCACGCCGGCGAGGTGGAAGAAGATACGCTGCTCGCCTGTGCCCCCGACGAGGCCTGGGGTGCACTCACCAGTGCTGTGCTCGGGGAGTGCCGCGGCCGGGGCAGCGTCGACGTGGCGGCACTGGCGGATCGATTCGAGGGAGCGGTGCGAGAGCGGTTGCTCGGACTCGCGCTCCAGTCCGAGGGCCTCTACGACGACGCGGAGCGTTCCCTGCGCGCGCTGCGCGACACCGTGACGTGGCTGGAGAAGCGGAGGCGACGCAGCGAGGCGAAGGCGCTCACTGCGAGGCTTCGAGTTTCGACGGAGGACCACGAAGCGCTCCTGCTGGAGAAGGACCGTCAGCTCGAGCGTTTCCGTTCCACCGGCGGGCCGCAGCCCCGCTGAGATCGGGTTCGAATGGCATCGATCGACGGCAGAGCAGATCCCAAGAAGGAGACCCGCATGGCTTCGAGTGTGCCCGGAAGCCAGCCGCGACCGGCCGACGTGCCGGTCGCAGGCGCGAAGTCAGCCGGAGCTCCCGGGAAGTCGGAATCCCGCGATTCCTCGAGCGCGCGGGTCAGCGCCGCTCGCGCCGCGGTGCGCTCGCGGAGCCGCAGCTCTCGCAAGAAGTCGGGCGGGTCGGAAGCGGGCGTCGAGATCCGCAAGGAGACCCGTGAGCTTCGCGTGGTGAAGAAGCTCGTCACCGAGGGCCGCCGCCGCGGGTATCTCACCGTCGACGACGTCAACGGCGCCCTGCCGGAAGAGGTGCTGTCGACCGATCAGCTCCAGGAGGTCCTAGCGCTCTTCGGCGAGCACGAGATCACCGTCGTCGACTCGCAGAGGCCGCGAGCCACCAAGAGGGTCCAGGAGGGCCGCGCCCGGGGCGACTTCGACACCGAGGAGACCGCTCGAAGCAACGATCCGGTGCGTGTCTATCTCCGCGAGATGGGACAGGTGTCGTTGCTCAGCCGCGAGGGCGAGGTGGAGATCGCCAAGCGCATCGAGGCCGGCCAGCACCGGATGCTCTACGCGACGGTGGGAAATCCGTACGGTCTCCGCGAAGTGCTGCGTCTCGGCGATCAGCTTCGAAAGGACAAGATCGAGCTCAAGGCGATGCTCGACGGGCTCGAAGACCTGGAGCCGGCGCACACCCCCGAAGAGCGCCGGAAGATGCTGCTCCACGCGCTGACCCGGATCCGGCGGCTCGAGGGTGAGATCGGAAAGCGCCACAGTGCGATCGCCAACCCTCGCACCAGCGACGAGAAGCGGGCGCGCCTGCAGGAGGACGTCGAGGAGCGCCACTGCCGGTGCGTGAACCTGCTGCTCGAGACGCGCTTCTCGGGGGCGAGGCTGCTCCGGATCAGCGCGAGCTTCCAGAAGCTGGCCCGGGAGATGCGCGGGCTGGAGAGGGACGCCGAGCGCGCGGCGAAGCCCTTCCGGATGGACTGCGCCGAATTCGAGCGGCTCGCCGTGCTCTCCACCCGGCGCAGCAAGAAGGGCAAGGAAGCGCTCGACCAGCTCGGCGGCGATCCGGCGCGCATCGCGGCGGTCGCCGAGAAGATCCAGGAGTTCGAGAAGGCCCTGTGCAAGCGCGAAGCCGATATCCGGATGGATCGTGAGGCCGTCCGCGAAGCCATCAAGCGCTACTGGAGGGCGTCCCGGGAGGCCCAGCAGGCCAAGAGCGAGCTCACCGAGGCGAACCTGCGCCTGGTGGTGTCGATCGCCAAGAAGTACACGAACCGCGGCCTTCAGTTCCTCGACCTGATTCAGGAGGGCAACATCGGCCTGATGAAGGCGGTGGACAAGTTCGAGTATCAGCGCGGCTACAAGTTCTCGACCTACGCCACCTGGTGGATCCGTCAGGCGATCACCAGGGCGATCGCCGACCAGGCACGGACCATCCGGATCCCCGTCCACATGATCGAGACGATCAACAAGCTCCACCGGGCGGGCAAGCAGCTGGTGCAGATGCTCGGCCGCGAGCCGGGTCCCGAGGAACTCGCCGAGAAGCTCGAGATATCCCTCGAGAAGGTGCGGACGGTGCTCAAGATCGCCAAGGAGCCCATCAGTCTCGAGACTCCGATCGGCGAGGAGGAGGACAGCAGCCTGGGCGACTTCGTCGAGGACAAGAACGCCGTCAATCCCCAGGACGCCGTGGTCGAGCGGAGCCTCTCGGATCAGACCCGCCGGGTGCTCGCGACCCTGGCGCCGCGCGAAGAGCGCGTTCTCAAGAAGCGCTTCGGGATCGGCGAGCGCGCCAACCATACTCTCGAAGAGGTCGGCCACGACTTCGACGTGACCCGCGAGCGGATCCGCCAGATCGAGGCCAAGGCGCTGCGCAAGCTCCGCCACCCCAGCCGAAGCCGCCTGCTCAAGAGCTTCGTCGACGACTGATCCGCGGGCTTGCGCCCCGCGCGTCTAGTGATGGAAGAGGCGCAGGTTGGTGTGGACCAGGGTGATGCCGTACTCGCGGCAGGCCTGCTCGATGTCCTTGTCCCGGGTTGATCCGCCTGGCTGGGCGATGAAGCGCACCCCGTGGCGCTGGGCGTGGTCGATGTTGTCGCGGAAGGGAATGAACCCGTCGGAGATCAGGCTCACCCCGTCGAGCTTGGCGAGCCACTCGCTGCGCTCGTCGTCGGTCAGGAGATCGAGGGAGCCCTCCAGGCACTCCTCCAGGGCCTCGGTCTCGAAGCGGGTCAGGTCGCCCTCGATGTAGCGAACCCGCCAGTTGATGCGTTCCTGCCTCTTTACCCCCTTCTTGAACTCGAGCGCGAGCACCTTGGGATGGGTGCGCAGATACCAGAGATCGCCCTTCGCGCCGGCGAGCTTGGTGCAGTCGACGCGGGACTGCTGGCCGGCGCCGATCCCGATCATCTGGCCGTCGAGGGCGTAGCCGACGGAGTTCGACTGGGTGTACTTGATGGCCACCAGCCCCAGCAGCAGGTCCCGCCGCGCCGCCTCGGTGAGCTCACCGCAGATCACCTCGTCGATGTCGCTCCCGCACACCATGCGGTTGTTGCGGTCCTGGACCAGCCGCATTCCGAAGACCTCGCGCGCCTCCCGCTGCGGAGGCCGGAAGCCGGCGTCGGCGCGCAGCACGATGAAGCCGCCGCCCTTCTTCCCCTTCAGGATGTCGAGCGCCTCGGGCTCGAAGTCCGGCGCCACGATGCCGTCCGAGACCACCCCCTTCAGGAACTTGGCGGTGGCCGTGTCGACGGGATCCGAGAGGGCGGCGAAGTCGCCAAAGGAGCACTTCGGGTCGGCGCCGCGAGCGCGGACGTAGGCGAGGGCCGCATCGGTGAGCTCCACCCCCGGCACCTCGTAGGCCTCGGCCAGGGCGGGATCGAGCTCGCAGGCCACCGCCGCTCCGGCGGGCGAGACGTGCTTGAAGGACGTGGCGGCCGGCAGCCCGGTGGCCTGGCGCACCTCGGCGACCAGCTGCCAGGCGTTCAGCGCGTCGAGCAGGTTGATGTAGGACGGATTGCCGTTCAGGAGCTCCAGGGGCGCGGTGCCCGGCTCGATGGGCTCGATGCTGGCGAAGCCCTGGTGGGGGTTGCATCCGTACTTGAGCTGCATGGCTGACTCCAGGTTGGGTGGCGTGACGGGCTGGCTGGACGCCGATGATCGCAGCAAATCCGGCCGATCTCAAACCGCGCCCGCCCGGGTTCCCCGTGGTACCCTCGACCCCCGAGGGCCCTTAGCTCAGTGGTTAGAGCAACCGGCTCATAACCGGACGGTCCCAGGTTCGAACCCTGGAGGGCCCACCAACAAGCCCGCGACTTCGCTCGGGTTTGTCTCGCGGAGCCTTGTCGCTCGGTTGTCGGCCAGTCCGCTCTCGGGCCAGAGAGTCCTTTGCTGCATGTCCTTTACGACCTTCGCCGCCGACTCTCCTGCTCCCCGGGCCATTGGATCCCTCCTCGCCCGGTGGCAAAAGTGTCTTAACTGTCTGGTGTGGCCGAACAAAGGATTATGCGTCCTATACCCCCAGGAGTCCGGTCAAGGTTAGAATGAACAGAAGCGTTGCCACACCCGCGACGGTACCAGATGGGTCAGACGACGATGACCGGGGCGACGAATGCGGACTTCAAGAAGAGCTGGCGCTACCGGACGGGCCTGAGCCTCTTCGTCCTCGGCAACGTCGGACTCGGGATCGCCCTGCTGGTGCCGACCCTGGGGATCCCGAACGGTGTCGCCGTGGCCGGCGCGGTCGCCCTGGCCAGCGAGGTGATGGCCACCTCCAGCATCTTCTTCCTCGGCAAGCAGGGCTTCCTGGAGCTCAAGGCCAAGCTGTTCGCCCTGTTCAAGCGCCCGGCGAAGCCCAAGCCGGTTTCCCAGGGCCGGCATCGCCTCGGCATCGCCTGTATCCTGACGAACTTCGTGGCCAACTACGTGGCCGTGTGCATGGTGATCGTCGGCTTCGTCCGGGTCACCGAGGCGGATCCCTTCCCCATCGTCTGGGGCCTCACCTTCGAGCAGCAGGGCGCGCTCTTCATCGGTCTCGTGGTCGGCGGCGCGGTCCTGCTCTTCGTCGGCCTCGGTCTGCTCGGCGACGAGTGGTGGGATCGCTTCCGGGCGCTCCTCCACTGGCAGGGCGAGCGCGCGGCATCGTGAGCACGAGAAAGCCCGCGGTCTTGGGTCGTCGTTCAGCACGGCCAGCAGCCGTTGATGCGGGTGCCCGCCGCCGCGCTCCGCGGACTCGATTCCGCTGGCGCGATTCGCGCCATCCGGCGACTGCGCGCCGAAGGCGAGATGGCATCGGTGGGCAGGTCAGCGGCACTCCAATCGAACCGCGAAGCTCATCGATCCGGCGCTGGACAGCGTGTAGGGCGCGTGTGGCAACATGGCAGGGTCGAACCACGATGTGTTCCGCGGTGTCGGTAGTTCCTACGAATCGCTCGCGCCGATCGCCTGCTTCTTCTCTCGCCGGCGCTCGGAGGTCTCCTGCTCCAAGGAGTACGCCACGTAGTACTTGAAGATATTGGAGACGTACCGGACCGGCTCGCCACCGACGCGGCGCGCCACCACCACCTCCACGTTCTCGAACCACTGATCGGAATCGAGCCCCAGTTCATCGGCCTCCTTGCGCAGACGTTGGATTCGGTTCGGGCCGGCGTTGTAGCCCGCAAAGGCGAAGAGATGACGATTCAGATCGTCGAGGCCCGGGTCGTCGAAGTAGCGGTCCACCAGCACCCGCAGGTACTTGACCCCCGCGTGGATGTTGTTCTCGAGCTCCCCGATGTCGGCAATGCCGACCTCGCGGCCTGCCGCCGTACTGGGCAGGAGCTGCATCACCCCGACGGCGCCGGCCGGGCTCACCAGGCTCTGATCGAGACCCGACTCCTGATAGGCCTGGGCCGCCAATAGAAGCCAATCGAAGTCGTAGCGCGCTGCGTAGCGCTGGAATAGATCCATCGTCTCGCGCAGGCGCTCGAGCTCCCGCTCTGCGCGCATGTTCTTCACCCACGGATTCTGGCGGAGGTAGCGTTTCAGCACCACGTTGCCGAAGAGGGTGCCCTTGCGGTGCGCGCGGGCGAAGGCGTCCACCTCAGCCGCGAGCTCGGGAGTCCCCTTGCGCAGCGCCCAGCCGATTTCGCCATCGTCGCGCAGCACCAGATCCTCGTGGACACGGATGCCATCGAAGACGTCACTCCAGAAGGCGGCCAGGTAATCGTCGACCACGGTGACCGTCACGCTACCGGCGTTGAGCAACTCGAGGATGTCCTCGACCTCCAGGTTCTCGTCGGCGCCCTGAACGACCGTCGGCGCCAGGCCCTGTCCACGCAGGCGAGCGTTCAGCGTCTCGAGGCTCTCGCGGTAGCTGCTCGAGGGACGCACGAAGACCTCCACGCCGGAGAGGTCCTCCAGTCGTTCGAGCGGTGGTGCTCCCGGGCCCGTCACCAACACCTCCTTCACGCCGGTGACCAGCGGCGTCCCGAAATCGACCTGCCCGGCGCGGGCCTGGGTGGCCGTGAGGTGGGCCGCCGCGAGGTCGCCGCGACCGGCCGCCAGCTCCGGGATGAGGCGGTCCCGTGACATCGGGATGAAGACCGCGGAGATCGGCCTGCTCCGCAGATCGAGCTTTTCGTTGAGGCTCTTGACGAACTCCTCGACGAGCTCGTAGGTGAGGCCGCGTGGGCGCCCTCCTTCGAGGAAGTAGTTGGTCGTGCTGTAGGTGGTCAGGACACGCAAGCGGCCGCGCTCCGCGATGGCGTCGAGGTCGCCCATCCACACCTCGTCCAGCCGCAGGTCGCTTCGCCAGTCGTCTTGCGGCTCGACCTCCAGGAGCGGAAGCGAATCCGGGCGACCCGCAGGCGCAAGATCTTCCGACCCCGCTGGCCGGCAGCCGAATCCCACGCACACCGCCACGGCGAGGAGCACCCACCCCCACGCGTTTTCCATCCGTAACATCGACAGCCCCCCGAGCCCGAAGAACCTCAGCGGGGAAAGATAGATCATTTCTTCACGCCGGATCTTCTCGGACGTGAACCCAGGGGATTTGCCATCGTCAGCCGTCCGGGGAAAGCGGTTCGCCGACGCTGTCGCGGGCGAGGTAGGCGGTCTGGGCCGGTACGGCGAGGCGCGTGCCCGCCGCCTCGACCGCATCGGCGATCTGGAGCAGGAGCTCCTCGCGGATGCCCAGGAACTCGTTCCAGTCGTTCGAGTCGACGTAGGCGAAGATCTCGAGCTGGAAGGCGTGGGAGCCGAACTCCACGAGCCGCACGCGGGCCGGATCCTCGAGTACCCGGGGGTGCTCGAGCAAGAGCTTGCGCACGCCCGCCAGCACGTCGCGCAGCTGCTGCGGCGTGGTCTCGTAGCGAAGCGACACGGTGGTCCGAAAGAGGTTGCTGTCGCGCAGGCTGAAGTTGTCCAGCTTCAGGCGCGAGAACTCCGCGTTGGGGATCGTCATCACGGAGCGCCCGAGCGTGCGGATGCGCGTCGAGCGCAGCCCGATCTGCTCGACCGTGCCCACCTCGTCGCCGAAGCGGCAGAAGTCGCCCACGCGCACGGGCCGGTCCGCGTAGACGGTGATGCTGCCGATGAAGTTCTCGATGGTGGTCTGGGCCGCCAGCGCCACGGCCAGGCCGCCCACGCCCAGGCCGGCGATGAGCCCCATCACGGGCAGGCCCAGCGTGCGGGCGCCCTCCACCACGATCAGCACGGCGACGACCAGACTGACGAGCCGCGCCGTGATACGCACCAGGGAAGCGTCCGCGCTCTGCGGGTCGATGCGGGGCGAGTTGACGATCATCTGGGCGACGGCCCCACCTACGAGCATGACGAGCCAGGCGGCCGCGAGCACCGTGATGGCGCGCAGAGCGAGGTGCGTCACGATCGCCGAGGTGCCGCTGATCCCGATCTGCCGGATCGCGAAGTCGAGGAGCAGGAAACTGAGCACTACGATCGCCAGCGGGACCGCCATGCGCCGCAAGTGGGAGCGCAGCCATTCGTCGCGCGGGAGGCGCCGGGCCCAGCGGTGCACCAGCCCGACCAGCGCCACGGCCAGCCCGAGCAACAGGATGTAGACCATCCACTGCCAGAGCGCCTGGCCCAGGTAGAGCTCGCGTGCCCAGTCGGGCAGGGCCTCCACCCAGTCCAGCGGGATCATCCAGCCGGGGTGCGTGCGGATGATTTCGTAGCCATCGTCGACAACGGCCGCACTGCGGGGTTCGAGGTGACGGGTCGCCTCGTAGAACTCCAGGGCCCGCTCGACGGTCTTCGGCGTGAAGAGGAACTCCCCCGCACGTGGGCCCTCCGCGACGCGCTCGAGCACGATGCTCGTGTTCGGAACCGTCCAGCGGTTGAGCTCTTGCTGCTCGACCGCCTCCGCGTCCGGGATCTCGGCCCAGCGCGGCAGCGAGATCCGCTCGAGGACGTCGAGCAGCATGATGGCGGTCTCGACGCTCACCTCGTCCAGCCCGGCCGGCGGGATCTCGCTCAGGTCGAGGCAGCGGGCCGCCCGCCGGATGCGGCGCCCGGCCTGGCGATAGCGCTCGCGCTGGGGCTCGTCCGAGGTCAGGAAGATCGTCCAGGCCTCGCGCGCATCCGTGAGGAAGCTGCGGAGCGTGGCGCGCGGGCTCGAGGTGTCGGGCGGCTCGAGCGCGTGGCGTCCGGCCTCCTTGCCGAGCTCGCCGAGCTCCCCCAGCCCCTCCTGGGCCGCCGCGGTCGGGGAGAAGGCGGCGGCGGCGAGGAACAGGGCCAGCAGGGCCGCCCACGGCTTCATCGAGATCGAAGGGATCCGCATCGCTCTGCCTCCGCCGGGTGACGGTAGAGCCTCCGCGCGGCGCCGGACAGGGGCCGCGGGGTCGTCCTTGCGGCAGTGCCCTGCCGCAAGCTGCCCTCCCGCGCCGGCCCGGAGGCGTGAGTCTGCGTCACGCCCCGGATTCTACCCCTCGAAGGGGCCGTGGCCCGGGAGGTTCAGCGGGACGGTGAGCCCAGCGTCCACGACGAGCGCCGCTCCCGTGATCGCCGATGCATCGTCACTGCACAAGAACGCAAGACGGGCAGCGATCTCTTCCGGCTGGATCAAGCGCCCGAGGAAGTTCGGCTCCGCTGATCGGGGTTGCACCGCCGTAGGGGTATCGGCTCAAACCCCTCGCGGGAGTTGACAGGTTGCTTATCGGACGTAACCCCCCCCGTTCTTCCTCCTACCTGCCGCCGGCTTCTTCTAGGCGAGTGATAATGTATCTTACGGAAACTGCTCGATCCGGGACTATCGAAGCTCGTTAAATAAGAGCACAGAAAAGGAGCCACAAAGATGAAAACAAAACAAATGAGATCTCTGGCTTGGGTTGGAATGCTCTTCTTGACAGTCCTGGCCAGCACGGCGAGCGCCAAATCGCCCAACATCGTGCTGATCAACATGGACAACTTCGGCTACGGCGAACTCGGCGTCTACGGCGGGGGTATTGTCCGGGGTGGCGCCACGCCGCGCATCGACAAGTTGGCCAGTGAAGGGATGCGGCTGTTGAATTTCAATGTCGAGGCGCAGTGCACGCCCAGCCGTGCAGCGCTACTGACAGGCCGTTATGCCGTACGTACGGGGAACGGTTCGGTACCGCTCCAAACCGTGAATTATGGCTTGACCCAGTGGGAATACACCATGGCTGAGATGCTGGGCGATGTGGGTTATGCCACTGCCCATTTCGGCAAGTGGAACCTCGGCCAAGCAGAGGGTCGCTATCCCACCAATCAGGGTTTCGATGAGTGGTATGGCATCCCCAATTCGACCGACGAGAGCTTGTGGCCGACGGATGACATGTTCCAGAAGTGGGCGAAAATAGCGGAAGAGACCGGCAAAACTCCGATGATCAAGGAAACGCATGTTTTATCGGGCAAAAAAGGCTCACCGACAAAAGAGGTGAAGGTCTGGGACTCGTCGGCAAGGCCAGAGATCGACCGTGAAGTCACCGACTTTGCCAAAGATTTCATGACACGCCAGGCCAAAGCCGGCAAACCGTTCTTCCTGTATCTGCCTTACACTCAGACGCATTTGCCGGTTACACCGAGTGCTGAGTTTAAAGGCAAGAGTGGCAATGGCCACTGGGGAGATGTGCTCATGCAGATCGATTCCTATACCGGTGAATTGCTGGATAAGGTAGATGAATTGGGTATTGCCGATAACACCGTCTTTATTTTTACCGCGGATAACGGCGGCGAAATGACCCCCACTTACCAGGGATGGAACGGCCCATGGAGTGGTTCCTATTTCACTGCTAAGGAAGGGTCCTTACGGGTGCCATTTATTGTGCGCTGGCCTGGCAAAGTTCCGGCAGGCAAGGTCTCCAACGAGATCGTTCACCAGTTTGATCTGTACGCTACATTCGCAAACATTGCCGGTGGTAAAGTGCCGACAGATCGTGTCATCGACAGTAAGGACATGACGGATTTCTTCCTGGGGAAACAAGAGGCGTCCGGTCGAGACGGCTTTGTGATCTATGTCGGTGACGATATTCACGGCGTGAAGTGGCAGAACTACAAAATGATGTTCCAGGAGCTTGAAGGAGGGCTGGGTACTGGGAAACTGAACAAGTTCCCGATGCCTCACTTTTACAACCTCTATGAAGACCCTAAAGAAGAATATCCAGTGACCAAAGAATTGGGAGGTAACTTATGGCAACGTTGGGGGGCTGGGCCGATTCTGGTAGAGCATCAGGAGTCGTTGGCCGAAGAGCCGCCGATCAAACCCGGTACTCCTGATCCTTACGTACCGGCAAAAAAGAAATAGCAACCCGAGCCGTGCAAGCCGCGCCGGAGATTCGCTCAAGATACCGCTGGACTTCTTCATGATGACCGACAATTCGGAAATGATGGGGACGGCGCCGATGCTGACCGAGAAGGACAGCGCCCTCTATGACACGTCGGTCGCCAAGTTGGTCCAGCAGGGCAAGGCCACCGAGGCCTTTACCGCCATTGCGGGATCGATCATCAGCGGAAAGATCGAGGAGATCCAGCATACCTGCGGAGTCGAGTAGAAGGACGGATCGGTCCCGCTCTATTGGCTGCACAGGGGCAGCTCAGGGGCTTCTGTGCGTGCTCGCGCTCCTGGCGCTGCTGCTCGGGCGTTCCGCCCGGGCAGCCGAGGACGCGTTCGAGGATCGGCCAGCAGGGGACTCCGTAGAGTCCCTCGATAGCGCGCTCAGCCGCGCGGTCGAGAAGGACGAGCGCAAGAGGACGCTCTTCCCGCGGGCGAAGCGACTCTTGCAGCGCTTCCCGCCCTTCATTGCGGACACCGAGCTCGTCTATCAGGCGCGGATGTACTGACAACTAGCCCCCGCCGGGGCTGCTTGGCCCCTTCCGGGGCCGAGGGTTCGGTGCGCCGGGCCAGCCGGGCGAGCTGGGCGCGGTTGCTGAACGGGAAGGTCGACCATGAAAATACTGACACTGGCTGCATCACTCTTGACGATCATGCTGATCGGCTGTTCATCGACGGCAGATACCGTTCCTTCTGCGTCGGAACACGACCCTCTGGTGGTATTCCTCGTGCGGCATGCCGAGAAAGCCGACCTCAGCGAAGATCCCGAGCTGTCGGCTGCCGGACGCGAGCGGGCCGCGGCACTCGCCAGAATCCTGCGTAGCACAGAGATCGAATACGTACACAGCTCCGACTTCATCCGGACGAGGGAGACGGCGGCACCCACCGCTGCCGAGCATGGCCTGGAAGTGGAGCTGTACGACCCTCGAGACCTGCCCGCTCTGGTCGAGAAGCTGCGCAGGACAGGGGGCCCGCATCTGGTGGTGGGCCACAGCGAAACCACGCCACCGATGGTCGAGCTGCTCGGCGGCAAACCCGGCTCGCCGATCAACGAGGAGGGCGAGTTCGACCGGCTCTACATCGTCACGATCGGTACGGACGGCGCGGCGAGCAGCGTGATGATGCGCTACGGAAGACCGTACTATCCTGGCCAGTGACGATGCGTATAGCCGTGAGCCGGCCGAGATCGGCTACGGCAAGGGGGTGCCCATGGGCGGCGATCTGAGAGCCGCGCCGGAAGGCAAGTCTCCCAGCTTCCTGGTGGTCGCACTCAAGGATCCCTTGAGCGGCAATCTGGACCGCATCCAGATCATCAAGGGATGGCTCGACAAGAAGGGCGAGCTCCACGAGCAGGTGTACGACGTGGTGTGGGCCGATGCCGAGAAACGAAAGCCCGGCAAGGATGGAAAGCTGCCGCCGGTGGGCAATACGGTCGACGTCAAGGCAGCCAGACTGGGCAAAGCCGCGCCGGGGAACCTACCCGGCGTGGCTTTAAGGTTTGCGGAGGTCACGGGGCGTTGATGAAATGCGACTGCCAAATAGTGTTCACGAGTAGATTCACACTCGCAAAAAACGCAGCAGTAGTACTGCTCCTTGTGGTGAGCACACAGCTCTTCACAGTGCCATTTGCACAGGCACGAATATAGCGAATGCACAGGCAGCGAACAGCGGCATCCTGCCCCTGCCTAACTACTCTGGTGACTTTTGGAAACGCGCTTATCTGTTAGGCGATTTTGGCGGAAAGCGAACGGAATGGGCACAAAAGGGAGTCACCTTCGATATCGATTACAACCAATATTTCCAGGCTGTTGTCGATGGCGGACTAGAACGAGGCTCGGAGTACGGGGGCACCATCTACTACAACGTCAATGTCGATTTTGATCGAATGGGTCTCATCCCCGGCGGTTTGCTGCAAATGCGCGCCAGTTCGCGGTACGGGAACTCGGTCAACGACATCAGCGGTTCCATTGTCCCGGTCAATACGGATGCGAGCTACCTGACGGCCTCGAACCCGAATAAAAATATCGGCATTTGGCTCCCGGTGATCAACTACACGCAGTTCTTCAGTGAGGCGTTTGCCCTGGGTTTCGGCAAGTATGACACCATGGATTCCCCTAACGAATTCGCGGGTGGCCGGGGTAGAACCCAGTTGTGGAATCAGACCCTCAATACGGCCCTGTCACCCCTACTGGCCGCCCCCAACGTTACAACCGGGGGCTCGCTCCTATTATTTCCCTATCCAAACCTGGCGTTTACCGGCCTGGTTGGCACGATCACAGATACGTCCAGCAGTACCGGTTTCAATGATTTCGACGACGGCATGTTTGCGATGGGCCTGCTCACCTACCAATACCAACTCGGCGGGCTGCCGGGTGGCTTGGCTGTCACGGCCGGATATGGCTGGGATCGCGATTTCACTGAATTGAACGGTCGCATAAATATTGACGAAGGACAGCTGGTACCGAGCAGCAAGGATGAAACCTGGTTTTTTCAAACCTCGTTCTGGCAGTACCTGTGGATCAAAGAAGCTGCGAAGCAACCCATCGATGTCAACGACGGACGGCAGGATCTGCAAGGGATAGGGGTCTTTCTTCGCCTGCAAACTGCCGATCCGGACACCAACCCGCTGGATTACAGCATCACTGGCGGTATTAGTGCCAAGGGTCTGATTCCCAGCCGCGACAATGACGCCATGGGTATCGGATACGTTTACAGCAAGTTGTCAAATGGCCGGCTTTTGGACGCCATCGGAATCGACAATCACTCCTCGGTTTGGGAGTTTTTCTATAACATCGAACTAACCCCGGCTGTTCACCTGACCCTGGACGCGCAAGTGGCAGAGTCGGCCTTTCCGGGCATTGACACGGCGACGATCCTGGGAACGTCGATGGAAATTCTTTTCTAAACAGTTGAAGCAGATACGGCGATCAGACCGTGCAGGTAACAAGCAGCTTGGCGGCACGGGCCTCAACCTGCTCGGAATAGGGACGCGAGAATTCCAACGGAACCTCTAGATCTTCTACGCTCGCACAAACAGGAAGTTGGTCCTTCGTCATCTGAGTTGTAGACAATCAAGGCTATTGCCCGACCACCTCAAGCAACACCTCGCCCGCCGCACCAGAGGGAGGCCTTGATCCAACGATAATGGCCAGTGTTATCGCCACATCCACCGTGTGAACCCGACGCGAGACGGTCTGCGGCTTAATCGTAAGCGCTCAGTAGACCGCATGTTTCGTCTCGCGGTGGGTTGAGCCAGGTTGCCTTCTCGTTGGATTCCCAGCGAAGGAGGTGCCGAGATGAACGATTCCCGCGAAGCGAGTGAACGTGACCGCTATTGGCTCGAGCACGAGGCCCATTGGGTTGCATTGACGTAGGGATACAGACTCAAACTCCCCGCGGGCGTTGACAGGTTGCTTATCGGACGTAACCCCCCGTTCTTCCCTCTTACCGGCCTCGCTGGCTTCGAATCGATCGCGTCCAGCTCGGGACTTCCACATCACGAAGCCTTCATCTTCTCCAAACGCTCTGCCACCCAGACCTTGATGATCGACTGACGCGGCACACCGAGACGCTTCGCTTCCTTGTCCAATGACTCAATCATCCAGATCGGGAAATCAACGTTTACTCGCCTCTGCTCCTGCTCGGGTCGATGCGCCTTGGAGACCTCGAGATACTTGGTGATGTCTTCGCCGCTGTCGAACTTCTTGTCGAGTTGCTTAGCCTTCATAGATTTCGATCTCCTCTGCCCTGGACCGGCGCACCGATATGATCCGAATGGAATTGCCGCGGTATGTGATGATTCCCGACCAATGTCTTTTTCCGATCCGACCGATGATGACGAACCGCGGTTCGTCACTTGTGCGGGCCGGAATTTCGATCAGGTCAGGATCCTCCCAGAGCGCTTGGGCCTTGACGAAGTCGATGCCGTGCTTCTTCCTGTTTGCGTTGCTCTTCTCCGGATCAAACTCGAATTCCATGGTATAATTTCTATACCTCTTTCTTCTGGTCGAGTCAAAACGACCGGTCACTCGGGGAAAGGGTTGCGGTTCGCTCAGCGAGTACGTTCTCGGGAGGTCGATCGCAGGAGTCTGGCGCGGGGGTCCAGGCAGGATGCGGGTGCCGCCTAGTACCGTCCGAGCGTGCTCGAGTGCCGCATCCTGCTCTGTGGTGCCGACGGATGCCGCGCCGTGCAACAAGCCATGGGCGCGCCGATGCTGGCCCTCTCAGGCCTTCTTCTTGCCGGCCTTCCAGCGCTTGGGATTCTTCGAACCGGGGGGTTGGGAGTTCAAGCTCCACCCCGAGTCCCAGCTGATTCGCGTAGTTGGCAAGTTCCGCAGTTCGCTCTTCGAGTCGAGGCGATTCATGGATGCCAAGAAGGCTTGGTGTGCGCGTCTGTCGCGAGTTCGGGAGAACAGACTTGGCGGCGGATCTGGTTTCTGAGAGAGGGTCTTACTTACCACCCGTTTGTCGCTCGCTTGTCGCTCGCGCAATGTCGAGCTTGTAAGTATCTGAATTTACTTGCGCCTTTTGACTTGGCCTCGGGTTCGAACCCTGGAGGGCCCACCACTAACTCCGCGAGACTTCTCGACTTTGTCTCGCGGAACTTTGTCGCCAGCTTGTCGCCAAGTCGGGTTTTCGGCCGGTTCGTCGTCGGCAGGCGCTTGACGAGTCGCCACGCGCGCGACTTCCACGAGGGCATTGCCCTCCAACAGCGAGCTGGAATCCGGCTTGTGACTATCGGTCTGGAACCCGAGTGAAGGTCGACTCGACCATTCCCTCCTGCAACGACTCCTAGCCTCAAGCCGACGTCACCAGATGCGCCACCGCTAGGCTGAGGCAGGCGGCGAACAGAAGTGTCCCTTATCTCAGCAGCCTAGATGGTCCACATCACTCTGACGGGTCACAATCCATCGATGGCCAGGGGCTCATAATGTGTATCAACAGGAAAAGTTGTGATTGTACGCTCTCGGCAACAATCCAGAAGGAACGAATCAACCTGAAGTGACGCCTATGTCTTTCGGCGAAGCACCCTGCCGGCGTGGTCCGGTGTTCTCTGGCCCCGACCGACCGCCGGGATGCCATTGACGATGACGTGCTCGAAACCGTCCGGATACACGTTGGGATTGGGGATGGTCGAATTGTCCCTTACCTTTTCCAAATTGAATATGGTCACATCCGCGGCAGCCCCTGGAGCAAGACGGCCACGGTCGGTCAGGCCAACGCGGGAAGCAGGCAGGCTGGAGATGCGCCGCAGGCCCTCTTCCAGGGTAAGTACCTTTTCATCGCGTAGATAGTGGCCAATGTATCTGGCAACCCAGTTGTAGCCCAAGAAGCCGAGCTTGAGACCGGCCAGCACCCCGTCATTGGCAAGAGCCATGGTGTCGGAGATGACGGCGCACCGGGGGTCGGACATGGCCAGGCGGTTGTCTTCTTCTGCAAAAGCCTCGCTGGTGACCATGACCGAACCGAGCGCCTCGCCTTCTTCCATCAGAATGTCGAATATTGCGTCCCAGCCTGTGGTCCTTCTTTCCCGGGCAATCTCTTCGATTGTCCAGCCGTGATACTCGACATTGCCGCGGCTGCTCAGCAGCCTGATCTTGTCCCATCTTTCCTCGACAGCAAGCAGCCAGATGGGCAGGGGATTGACTTTAAGTTTTTCACGGCCTTCGGTGCTGCCGAGGAGAGCCATGAGCTCGTCTCTTGGCAGGCCCAAGGCCCAGACGGGGAGCAAGGCCGTCAGCGCGGTGTGGTTCCAGTTGGTGGGCATGACGTCCATGGCCACATCGAGCCCTTCTTCTCTGCTCCACTCGATCATCTGGAGGGTGTTGCGCATCGCATGAGTCGGGCGGCCATACTTGGGATTGATATGTGAAATCTGCAGGCGTACGCCCGAATCACGAGCCACGTCCAGGGCTTCGCCGAAGCCCACGAAATACCGGCGGTCACGGTTGCGGGAGTGGGTGGCATAGAGACCATCCAGCCGGGCGGTGGCCCGGCAGAGGGCTGCCAGCTCGTCATATTGGGCCGCCTTGCCGGGGTGGTATTCCAGACCGGTGGTCAGGCCAAAGGCTCCCTCTTCCAGTGCTTGCTCCAGAAGGCGCACCATGGCCTCGACTTCTTCCTCTGTGGCCGGACGGGTTGCGTCGAGTCCCATGACCACATCTCGCAAGGCTCCGTGTCCCACCATTCCCACCACATTAGTGGCAATTCCGGCCCGATCCATGACGTCCAGGAGTTCCGCATAGGACTTCCAGGTACCAAGATCCGGAGCTCCCATGGATTGAAGCCTCGCCCTGCGGCTCTCATCGGTACATGGGGCTAGGCTGACTCCGCACTGCCCAATGACTTCGGTGGTCACGCCCTGCCTGATCTGGCTTTCAGCCCGGGGGTCGGCAATGAGGGTCAGATCGGAATGGGTGTGAACATCGACGAACCCAGGAGCCACCACCAGGCCGGTGGCGTCAATGGTCCGTCGGGCCTCGGAGCCGCCCAGATCGCCCATGGCTACCACGCGATCATTGGTGATGCCCACATCGCAGGTAAGACCCGGTTGGCCCGAGCCGTCGACGACGAATCCTTTCTCGATCAGGAGATCAAACACCTTCCATCCCTCTCCGAGTTTCAGAACTCGCAATTATCCAAAGCCGCCTCGGGTTTCTTGACACGGCCATCATCGTGGTAGCGATATGAATCCTATCAGCTTTGAGCTGCCCTCGGGCGCTGTGCCTCCGACACACCCGGGGGTGGTTCAGAGCCTTTGTAGGGCAACGGACGGCCGTGTCAAAGGACGATGCGGAGCGGTGAAATGTGAAAGGGAAAAGTGAAACGTCGGTCACGAGGGCTTGGGGATGGAGTTCCCGACTCCCTCTCACCTTTCACATTTCATGTGGCGGCAGCCACCTACTTCTTGCCGTGGAAGAGTTCGCTGCCGGCACCGGGCCAGACTCTGCGGTCGGCCTCCGGTGTAGGCGCGGTGACTTCCGGCCAGCGCCCCGGCACGGGTTCGGCGCCTTCGCGGGCCAACTCGGTGGGCTCGGCGTCGCCCATGGAGGGATTGACTCTCACGTCGGTGCCCTCGACGTTCCAGCTGAACTCGATAGGGATGCCGTTTGGGTCGAATGCGTATATTGAGTGGATGAAGCCGTGGTCGATGACGTCGCTGACCTCGAACCCCGCAGCGGCGATCCTGTCCTTGAGTTTCCAGAGGCCGTCGATCGAGTCCACACCGAAGGAGACGTGGTCGAAGACGAAGGGGCCCTTGACCGGTTCGCCATGGCCCTTCTCGGGCACGGGTGTCACTCCGTTCCACTCGAAGAAGGCGATGAGGTCGCTGTCCGAGATCTCGAAGAAGTAGTGACGGTAACCGGGCCGGCCCACGCCGGCAACCAGGCGCATGCCCAGCAGGTCGCGCCAGAACTTGATGGTTCGATCCATGTCCCCGGTGGCCATGGCCAGGTGGTTGATGCCGTTGAACTTGATCATGCATATCCCCTTTCAGATACGACAAACACCCTTCGGTCCGACGCTATTCCATTCTAACCACCAAGACACAAATCCACTAAGCTAGGCTGTCATTCACAGATTTCACAGATGACGCCACCAGTCTGGCGGCTAGCGGAACCTCGCCAAGGGTCGGACTCACAACATTAATGTTCTGTCCCGCGCCCGAGCGCGGGACTCCGACGTTAAGTTTCTAGCTGTCACCAGGTCGATTCCCGGAGTGGGGTGGATAGGGGAACGGGGGAGGAAATGGATCTCTACGACGTGATGCGGACGACCTTCGCAGCGCGCGAGTTCACCGACGACCCGGTGCCGGATGCCGTGATTCATCGGATCCTGGACAACGCGCGATTCGCCCCCAGCGGCGGCAACCGCCAGGGTTGGAAGGTCGTGATCGTCCGCGATCCGGATACCAAGTATGCGCTGGGCCCGCTCATCGAGCCGACTTTTCGCCGCTACCTGGCCCAGGTCAAGGCGGGTGAAGCGCCCTGGAACACCATCAACCCGACGCACCTCCGCGAGGCGGAGATCGCCGAAACGGTCGTGCCCCAAGGTCTGATCGACAAGATCACCGGGGCACCCGTATTGCTCGTCGTGTTCGTCGACCTGTCGGTGGTGGCGTCGATGGACAGCGAGCTGGACCGCGTGGGCGTGATCTCGGGCGCCTCGGTCTATCCATTCGTCTGGAACATCCTGCTCGGCGCCCGCAACGGGGGTTACGGCGGCACGCTCACCACGGTCGCGGCTGCTGAGGAAGGCGGGCTAAAGCAGCTCCTGGGCGTGCCGGCGGCCTACGCGTTCGCCGCCATGATTCCACTCGGGAAACCGGTCAAGCAGCTGACCAGGCTTAGCCGCAAGCCTGTGCACGAGTTTGCGGTTCGGGAGCGATTCGACGGCGACGTTCTTGGTGATTCGGACGGGTAGAGAGATGGGCCGTATCCCGAAACTTCTGGCGCGTAGCGGGAACAAGGCCCCCCGGCAACGTCCGATAAGCCTCGTCGAGACAAGGCCTTCGCAACACCGGAGGTGGTGGGACTCTGGTGGGACTTCGGCACGAAATGCCCCGATTTGCCGCCTCCCCAGGGGCCCGTAAGTCCCTAACTTCTCGGCTTTATTGACTTTCTCCGCGAGGCGGTCCCGCCTTCGAACCCTGGAGGGCCCACCAGCGATCGGGTACACCGCGACGGATCGCACCGGTGGCGAAGCTGTGCCTTGTCTCCGAGTGAAGCGACACCGCGGCGAGCCCCGAAGCTCATGGCGCCTCGGTTCCCTCGTTCAGGATGGCGAGATAGCGGTCGTAGACGAAGAGCCGGTTCCGGCGCTTGCCGGTGAGTTCGCGCGCGATGCCGAGGCCTGCGAGCAGATCCATCCCGGAGGACGCCGCGGGGAAGGAGAGGCCCGTCGCGTCGCAGATGGCGGGCAGCGAGAGAATTGGCCGCGCCTTGAGAGCCTCGTGGACGCGCAGCGCCGAGCCGCTTCGCCGCCCCGCGGGCTCGATCTGCCTGCGGTCGTCCTCGAACATCGCCGCCAGCCGTTGCGCAGTCGACACCGCACCCTCCGCAGTCTCCTGCACGCCGTCCAGGAAAAATGAGAGCCATGCCTCCCAGTCTCCCTCGTGGCGGACCTCGTCCAGCAGCGCGTAGTAGGTGGCCCGGTTCTCCTTGAGGTAGAGGCTCAGGTAGAGGAGCGGCTCGCGCAGCAGACCGGCGTGGCACAGCAGGAACGTGATCAGGAGGCGGCCGACGCGGCCGTTGCCGTCGAGGAACGGGTGGATCGTCTCGAACTGCACGTGTGCCAGCCCGGCTCGCACCAGCACCGGCAGACCGTCGTCCTCGGCGTGCAGGAAGCGCTCGAGTGCAGCCATGCAGTCGGAGACCGCAGTGTGGGGTGGGGGCACGAAGACGGCGTTGCCGGGGCGGCTTCCGCCGATCCAGTTCTGCGAGCGGCGAAACTGGCCAGGGTCCTTCGTGCTGCCCCGCCCGTGTGCGAGAAGCACACCGTGGATCTCGCGGATCAGGCGGCTCGAGAGCGGGAAGCCCTCGCGGAGCCGTACGAGACCATATTCCAGGGCCGCGACGTAGTTCGACACCTCGACCACGTCGTCGAGCGGCACACCCGGTGCCTCGTTCAATTCGAAGAGCAGAAGGTCCGAGAGCGACGACTGCGTTCCCTCGATCTGAGAGGAGAGCACCGCCTCCTTGCGCACGTAGGCGTAGAGGAACAGAGCCTTGTCTGGCAGCAGCGTCGAGACGCCGTCGAGCCGGCCCACGGCGAGCACGGCGGCCTCGAGAGAGCGCTCGAGCCCGCCCTCGAGAACCAGGGGCGGGGTGGGCGGCAGGGGCGCGGGGACGAAGGCTCGGACCGACTCCCCGCCGACCGTGGCCACCTCGTACCTTCCGGTCTCTCCGCGTCTCATCAGAGAAGCCCCTCGTGCTCAGCAAAGCTGAATAGCGAACGTGGTTATTAAGATTTACGGGATAATTCTAAACAAGAATCCTGAGGACAGGCAAGCAGGCCTCGATTCATCCTCACGAGAAGGACCTTTCCCTTGAATCTCTCCTTCTCGGAGGGAGATCTCTGCCCGCTGTTCGACTGCGCCGGCCGTTCCGGCCTAGCCGCGCCCTCCAGCCGCCTTCGACCAAGTCCACCACGCGCCGAAACTCAGGCGGGTAATCCCCCCGCGCCATATCGTCACCCTCTTGCGATCATGGCAGCGGAATCCGATTACCTGACTGCACAAGAGCCAGGACACTCGGCCGAGGACTCGGAACCGTGAGAGCCGCGGGCTTGCGTCCGGCCTCTGGCATCACTCCTCCGGGAACCCGATGCGGCGGACGAGGTCGTGGTAGAGGGGATCGGAGCGGGGCGGGTCTAATCGTGCAGAGCCATCTGGAACGTTGGGGCTGTCGAATCAACAGACACTTCTGCCACTGGGCGAGGAGGGATCCAATGGCCAAGGGAGCAGAAGAGTCGGCAGAGAAGATCGTCAAGGACATCCGGCGTAGGACACGCAGGCGGTTCTCGGCAGAAGAGAAGATCCGCATTGTGCTCGAGGGGCGACGGGGCGCGGAGAGCATCGCGACGCATTGTCGCCGCGAGTTGCAGGAATCTGCCGAAAGATGCGACTCTCCTTTCCAAGCCCGGGCCCTTGGCCCTCGATAGGGAGGCTGGTCGTGTCTGATACCCGTGTCTCGTCCGCCGCGGGGCTGCGCCGCCTTGCGCAGGTCGATCCCAAGGCTCGCCTCGAGGATCTGATGTCTCGCCCCTACCAGTACCGCGGGTGGGAGGACGTCTACCGCGACGAGTGGACCTGGGACGACATGGTCCGCGTCTCCCACCTCCGCGTCAACTGCATCGAGACCTGCTCCTTCGACGCCTACGTGAAGGACGGCATCGTCTGGCGCGAGGAGCAGAACGCCAACTACCCCCAGGAGTTCAAGGACGTCCCCGACTTCAACCCCCGGGGCTGCACGGCGGGCTGCGCCTACAGCGCGCAGATGTACGACCCCACCCGCATCCGCTACCCGATGAAGCGCATCGGCGAGCGGGGCTCGGGCCGCTGGCAGCGGCTCAGCTGGGACCAGGCGCTGGAGGAGATCGCCGACAAGCTGATCGACGTGATCGTCGAGGACGGACACGACTGCGTCATGTACGACCACGGCACCACGAACAACGACGCCGGTATCGCCACGACCATGGAGCTGTTCCTGTTTGTGAGGGGTCTGGCTGCCACCATGATCGACTCCTGGGCGGGGGTCGGCGACCTGCCGGTGGGTCTGATCCAGAGCTGGGGCACCTACATGAGCGAGGGGACCGCAGACGACTGGTTCCGCTCCGACTACATCTTCATCTGGCTGGGCAATCCGAACTACACCCGGCAGCCCGACGCTCATTTCCTCTACGAGGCGCGCTACCGGGGCGCCAAGATCGTGGCGGTATGTCCTGACTTCAGCCCTTCCACGCTTCACGCCGACCGCTGGCTGAACGTGCGCCTGGGGACCGACGCCGCGCTGGCGCTGGGCATGGCGCACGTGATCGTGAACGAGGGTCTTCACGACGTCGGGTACATCAAGGAGCAGACCGATCTCTCCTTCCTGGTGCGTGACGACAACGGCCGTTTCCTGCGCGAGAGCGACGTGGTCGAGGGGGGCTCCGACGAGCAGTTCTACTTCTGGAACGCCGCCAAGGGTCGCAAGCAGCTGGCCACGGGTACCTGGGGCTCCGAGGTGATGACGATCGCGCTGGACGAGGAGACGGATCCGGCGCTCGAGGGGGCGCACAAGGTGCGTCTGCTGGACGGCAAGCAGGTGCGGGTGCGTCCGGTCTTCGAGCTCTTGAAGGCGCATCTGGCTTCGTATTCGCCGGAGCGGGCCGCGGAGATCACCGGGGTTCCGGCCAAGAACATCCGGGTGGTGGCGCGGGAGATGGCGAAGGCGAAGTCAGTGATGATCTTCTCCTCCTGGGGCGCCTGCAAGCACTACCACTCGGATCTCTTCCAGCGCGGCATGGTCTATCTGATGGCGCTGACCGGCAACTCGGGCGGCAAGCCCGGCTCGGGGATCAAGGTGTCCACCTGGTGGCCGTTCCCGGGCTTCGCCCTGATCGGGATGGGCGAGGAGCTCCAGACCGAGCCGCGGATGGAAGTCCCGATGGAGCACCCCCAGATGCAGGACATCTCCAAGCTGATGTTCTGGATCTCGAGCGAGAGGATGCGCTCCACGCCGCTCATCCCATGGCTCTACGCGCACGACCCGAAGTTCGCCGAAGCCGCGGGGAACGACGCCTACGCGGATCCGGCGCTACCCCGTCCGGTCTCCGAGTACATGAAGGAGATCATCGAGCAGGGCATCCAGCCGATCCATCCCATGCCGCCCAAGAAGCCGAAGTTCCTGTACTACTCGGGCCCCAACCCGCTGCGGCGCTGGCCGAATGCCAGGACCATCCGCGACAGCCTCTGGAAGCAGATCGACACCATCGTCACCTGCGACTTCCGGATGTCGACCTCGGGGATGTGGTCCGACTACATCCTTCCGGCCTGCGGGTACTACGAGAAGCCGGGCATCAAGTACACCATGTCCTACATCCCGTACGTGGTGGTGGGTGACCGTGCGGTGCCGCCCCTCTACGAGTCCAGGCACGAGTGGGACATCATGATCCACCTCGCCAGGAAGATCCAGGAGCGTGCCAGGGCGCGGGGCGTCAAGGGATTCACCGACCACACCGGTGAGGAGCACACCCTGGAGAACCTCTACGACTGGCTCACCGTGGACGGCGTCTACGTGGAGGGCGAGAAGGGCGAGAAGGCGGCGCTCGACTACATCATGCGGAACTCCGGTCTCACCCGTTACACCGACCTCGGCGAGCAGCCCTGGCAGAAGGCGGTCGAGGACGGCATGGTGAAGATCGAGAAGGTCGCCGGGCTCGAGCTGGCCATGAATCTCAGCTGCATGTTCAGTGACTACGACTACAGCGAGCCGATGAACCAGTTCGGCTGGTTTCACGAGCACAAGACCCCGTGGCCGACGCTCACCGGCCGCCAGCAGTTCTACATCGACCACCCCTGGTACACGGAGGTCGGTGAGCAGCTGGCCGTGCACAAGGAGCCAGTGGCGGCGGGCGGCCCCTATCCGCTGCGGCTCACCGGAGGCCACAACCGCTGGAGCCAGCACTCCATCTTCCGGGCCAACCAGCCGCTGCTGCGGCTCCAAAGGGGCTCGCCGGTCGCCTACCTGAGCGAGGCCGACGCCCGGGAGCGAGGGATCTCCGACAACGACCGGATCCGGGTCTACAACGACGTCGGCGAGTTCACGCCGTGGGCGAAGATCTCTCCGGCGGTCCAGCCCGGTACCTTGATCTGCTACCACGCGTGGGAGGGCTACCAGTTCCCTGACGGCGCTACCCAGAACGACGTGGGGGCCAACCCGCTCAAGCCCAACAACATGGCCGGAGGCTACGGGCACCTCCAGTACCGATCGGCCTACCTCTCGATGAACAACATCCCCAAGGAGGTGGCCGTGGAGGTGGAGAAGGTACGGGAGGCGGTAGGACGATGACGGTCGAAGCCGTTCCCATCGAGGTGCGCAAGCTGTGTAGGAGTTCAAAGGTTAGTCCGAGGGAATCGGTCTGATGTTGGATCCAGCCTCGAAAGCGAGCCTCCGCTGAACGCCCGTTTGTCGCCAACTTGTCGCGAAGCGTTTTTCGCTCTTGTAAGTGCCTGGAATTACTCGCGCTTTTTCCCATGGGATCGGGTTCGAGTCCTGGAGGGCCCACCACCAACCCTGCGAGACTTCTCGAGTTTGCTTCGCGAAGGCTTCCTCCGCATAACCGTGCCGCTCACCTCAGTTTGCGGACGTGGCAGTGCGGAGAAACCAATCTCGCGTGACTGTTGTTCTTGAACACCTTTCTGAAGAGCATCCACGCCTTGATTGGATTGATCCGGGGGCCCAACCTCCAAGGCGCGACCTTCATGAGGTGACACATCGCTTCGACGATGGCCGTCAGGTCGTTGCATTCCTTGCTCATGTAGACGTTCTTCTCTCCGAGACGCTCCGTCAACCTCGCGCCGACTTCTTCCACGGCGCAGGGCCCCACCAGGAACACGGGCTCATCCAAGGCGTCGACCGTCTCTGCATCGAATCCCCTGCCCGCCATCAAGGTCCATCCTCCCTTCCCGTGATGATCGAGGGCCATGATCTGCAGATTGCCCAACGAGTTGTTGACGCAGCCTTCGACGCAAGCCAGGTCCTTCCCTTTGATCACCGTCACGTCTTCAGGGAGGTCAGGATAGAGATCGTGCGGGTACCTTCCGCCGAACGCGGATAGCTCGTCCAGGAGGTCGAGGCTCTCGATGTCGCCGAGATCTCCTTCGATCCGTATGTCATCTTCCTTCTCGACACCGTTGCCCAATCCTCGCTCGATGGCCAGCTTGATGTGGGGAACATCCTCGATCCCAAAGCCGAGCATCCTCGCGCCGACGACATCCGTAGCCACGACATTGCGCCCGCCGATCAACACCTTGAAGGGCCTCACGCATTCGTCGGCCAGCGCCAGAGCGGGATAGTGTCCATAGATGGTGCCCTCGACGCCCTCGATCAAGGTGACATCCGGTTGAACGTGGGAGAGAACGTCGACGATCTTGCTGTGGAGGTTGAAGTTGTGGTCCGGGCTGCGGTCGGCGTGTGCCGGGAATCCCCACTGGTTCTTGATGCCCAGCGTGACGACGCCCATCGAATGGGTCTTGAGCTTGGGTATGTTGACATAGAGGTTCTCGTCCTTTTCCCTGATCAGTCGGTCGGCGATCGTTCTGGGCATTCGAAACTCTGCGAGCTCGTAACCCCGTGGGTCTCTCTCGCCAATGGCCTTCTTCCCGGTGAATTCGAATCGCACCGTGTCGTCTTCATCGAGGTAGATCGGAATCGCCCCGGTTCGCTTGCACAGCTTGTTGTATCCGATCAATTCGAAGACGTATCTCGTAGAGGTGGCTTGCGTGGAGTTCTCGAAGAGGTAGACATTTCGAGCCCCGACACCGCGCCAGTAACGGATGGCTGCGGCCACGACCTCCGGCCGGGTGTACACATAGGCGTTGGCGCCCACGGCGTTGGGCTTGATGTACACGTCCCGGCTCGACTTGAGCAGGGACGCCCCGCCGAGCCGATCGAAGATGGCTCGCACGTTCTCGCCGACCTCTCGCACCATCTCCCTGTTGAGGGGGGCGAACTCGGTGAAGGTGTCCTGGCCGTGGTCGGCTCTCAACCGTTTGATGAAGACGAGGTTCCTGTCGTTGGACGACTTCTCAGTCATTATCTTCTCCTTCGATGGATGCGGCCAGGACCCATCTGGACGACAGCTGACCGCGATTCCGCCGGGTGGCAAGGTCCCCTATGTCGGCACGGCAAGCGCTTGATGAGCCCTCTCGAGTTCCAGGTCCGCGCGCGACCGGTCCCAGTTCAATTCCCTGGCGGCGACTTGGGCGATCCGCTCCAGAGCTTCATCTCCCGGATGGCCCAGCGTGCCGATCCCGGTTCTGCGGATCAGGATGTCCAGCAGCGTGCAGGCCATTTCGTGACGGATGGCGTAGAGCGCCTGTGCGGGCATTTCACCATCGGAATCGAGAGCGACCGCATACTGCTGGTCGCTGCGGGCGATCTCCATGACCTGAGGCAGCTCCGTTCCGTAGATGCGCGCCAGATAGTCGACGGCGTGGTCCGGGAAATCGCGATAGGACGCTTTCGCCTCCGCCACGTGGGCATCGATGTCGCGAATCTCACAGCCCGCCAGGTGTCTACGGCTCGTGACGGATTTCGAAGGGCGCGTTCCGAAATTCCGATCCACCATCTGCAGCACGTTCTCTGCCAGATTCCTGCTGGTGGTGTACTTGCCCCCTTCGACCGTCACCATCCCTGGAAGCCCTTCCTGCTCGTGGTCGAAGATCTCGTACTTCCGGGAAGTCTGGCGAACATCACTCGTCTGGTCGTCGAGCAGCGGGCGCAGACCGCCGTAGGCGTAGAGCACATCGGAGTACTGGAGTCGGAGGTTGTCGCCAAAGGCGGCGTTGACCTCGGCGATGTACTCCTCGATGTGTTGGCGAGTCACGCAGTATGCATCCGGGTCGCCGATGTATTCCCGATCGGTGGTGCCGATCAGCGTGTGCCCCCGCCATGGGATCAGGTTGCATGCCCGTCCCGTGGGGGTCACCCCGCCCACCGCAGTGGTCTGCTGTCTGGTCAGCTGGTTCGTGACGAGATGGATCCCTTCGGACCTGCGGATGCTCAGCGCGCCCGGTTCTCCTCGGGCAGTGCCCAGCAGGATATCCGCCCACGGGCCTCCGCAGTTGATGGTCAGCTTCCCGCGCAAGGTGAGCGTCTTCTCGTTGACCAGATCTCGGACCACCACGCCCGAGACGCGGTCTTCGGTACGGACGAAGTCCTCCACCCTGGCGTGGTTCGCTGTGTCCGCGCCATGGCTGGCAGCTGACTTGATGAAGGCGAGGGTCAGGCGCTCTGGCATCAGACTGGCGCAGTCATAGAACCGGATGGCGCCGGTCAGGTTGTCTGCGCCGACCAGCGGTTCCAGCTCGACGGCCTTCTGCCGGGATAGCAGGCGGTGCCTGGGAAGTCTCTTGCTCCGGTCCCAGGTGAACCCCTTGTCGAAGGACAGGATGTCGTAGAGGATCATCCCCGGCTCGATGATCCACTTGGTGCGGTATCCGTCATCGTAGAGAGGCACCAGGAAGGGGAGTGGATAGACCAGATTCGGAGCGATGTTCTCGAGAGTCCTGCGTTCCTTCAAGGATTCCCGAACCAGCCCGAATTCACGGTTGGCCAGGTAGCGCATTCCGCCGTGGATGAGCTTGGATGTGGCCGCCGACGTGCCCCCCCCGAAATCTCCCTTCTCCACCAGGGCAACCGAATACCCCCTGGATGCGGCTTCATAGGCCACTGCCGCTCCGCTGATGCCACCTCCGATGACGAGGATGTCGTAGGCCCTGTCGCCCTGCCGCTCTACGAATCGTTTCAGCGAGTGTGTCGCCTGTTCCATTCGTTCTCCAGACTACGCCGACGTGACGAACGCATCCCTGACGGAGCGGCGAAGCAGAGTCCGCTTCAAAGCTGCATCGCCTCCGGAAAGCTGGCCGTGATGTCCGCCAGGTCCTCGTACAGAGGCTTCAGCTGCGCGTACATCTTGCGGTAGACGCGATCGTACAGGTGCGCGTAGAGATCGCGGTTCTTCGGAATCGGCTGCACCACCTGGCGGATGCTCGTCATCGCCTCCACCGCCGCAGAATAATCCGGGTAGTATCCCAGCCCGACCGCCGCGTTGATCGCGGCACCGAGCGCGGAGGTCTCCGGTACCTTCGGGCATTCCACGGGGAGATCGAACACATCCGCAGTGATCTGCAAGGCGGCCTTGCTCTGCGCGCCGCCTCCGGAGACACGCAGCGTCTTGAAGGGGTGCTCCAGCTTGTCGGTCGTGAGTTTCGCACCATCCTTGAGCGCGAAGACCAGCCCTTCCAGGATGGCGCGGTAGAGGTGCGCGCGGGTGTGCGAGTCGGAGAAGCCGATCACGGCGCCGCGCCCCTCCTCGCCGCTGTACACCCGGTTCGGGCTCCAGTAGGGCTGTAGCATCAGGCCATTGCTTCCAGCCGGGATCTCCTGAATCAACTGGTCCAGAAGCGTTTCCGGCGAGGTGCCTTTCTCCTGCGCCTCCTGCCATTCCTTCAGTCCGAATTCCTCCTTGAACCAGCTGACCATCCAGAAGCCCCGCGTGATGGGAATCTCGGTCACAAAATGACCGGGGACGGCCGCCGGGTAGGGTGCCAGGAATGGAAGCAGTTCGAGGTAGCGGTCCGTGATGGCATTGACCGTGGCACAGGTGCCGAAGCTCAGATAGCCGATCTCGCTGGTCAGGGTTCCACTGCCCAGTACCTCGCAGGACTTGTCGCATGCGGCAGCTGTCACGGGCAGCCCTTCCGGAATGCCGGTTTCCCGGGCAGCCTGCTCGGTGATCCGACCGAGGGTGGCCCCCTGCGGAACCAGCTCGGGGCGCTTCTCTTCCTCGAGCGGGAAGAGGTAGTGGACCGGGTCGCTCTTCCTCGCCCACTGAAAGCTCACCCGATCGATCGGCATGTATCCGAAATTGCTGCCCAGTGACTCGACGAAGTTCCCCGTCAGCTGGTAGTGGAAGTAGCCCGACAGGAGAACGTATTTGTGGGTCTTCTCCCAGATTTCGGGCTGGTGTTGACGAATCCAGTTGGAGAAGCACTGCCGGTTGAACCTGTCCAGATCCGAGTAGATCCGGCGGATCTTCATCCCGAGCTCGAGATGACGAGGCGCCCAGCGCTGTTTGTCCGCCAGGCGTTCGTCGAGCCACGAGATGGCTGGACGCAGCGGCTGGCCGTCCCTTCCCAGGTTGATGTACACGCCCGCTGTGTGGTCAGGGTGACGGCCTTGATCCTGTCCAGCAGTCCGCGATTCCCGGCGATGAGCTGCTGGCTGGCTTCACAGAGTTTCTGCCAGAAGTAGGCGGGTTGCTGTTCCGCGAATCCGGGCCCGGGAGAGAAGTACGGCTCGATGGGGAGCTTGACCAGGTCGACCAACTGGCCTGCCAGGTCGAAGAGCCCGCAGCGGACGGATTGTGTTCCGGCATCGAAGGCCAGGATCAGGTCATCCGTCGGGGTCGATCCGGGTGACATGGCTACCGCTTCAGCTCATCGGGCACGTCCAGGCCCAGCTGGCAGCCGGGGTTCATGATGTTGTTGGGATCGAAATGCCGCTTCAGCGCTCGCAGCACATCCATCTCCTGCGTCCCCAGGAACCTCTCGATCCACTGGTGCATCAGCCGCCCGACGCCGTGGTGGTGGCTGGGCGATCCGCCGGCCCGCACCATCGCGTCGACCAGGCTGGTGCGGTACTCGATGTAGTCATCGACCTGTCCCTTGATCCCGAAGATGAAATAGAGGTTGGTGCCGTGGGGGTAGAAGTGTGACATGTGGCTGATGCAGAGGGTGCCGGGTACGGAATTGGCATAGGCGAGCACCTCGTCGTGGATGTGGTGCAGGTTGTCCCAGTTGACCGGCGTCTCCACCGTGTCCATGATGACGTCGTAGTCCGAGATTGCCTCGCCGATCAGGAACGATGTATACCGGTGCTTCTCCCAGTCCTTGGCAAGCCTGCCCGTGACGGTCATCGCGCCGTGGTTGCGGGCGATCTTGCCCAGCTTCCTGCGCACCAGCCGGGTGAAGTCGCGCTCTCCTTCGACGGTGCCCATGCAGAAGCAGCGCTTGCCGGGGGCAAAGCCCCGCTTGTTCATGAACCACTCGATCGGCGCGGGCTGTGGATACATCTGGGAGCCGTGATGGGTCTCGGCTGCATCGGAGATGCGGAAGACAGCCGGCAGCCCGAACTGCCCCTGGCAGATCTCACGCGCCGCGTCGACCGCGGATGGCCAGTCGGGGAAGATGTAGCCGAAGTGCTTCCGGTTCTCCGGCAGGTAGCGGAAGATCTTGATGGTCAGCTCCACCAGCACGCCGAACACTCCCTCGCTGCCCTTGAGAACGTCCATGACCCGGGGGCCGGTGGCCGTGGTCGCATAGTCGCTGGTGTTGATGACGCCCGCGGGGGTGACCATCTCCATGCTGAGCACCAGGTTGACCGGCTCGCCGTAGTAGGTGGACGCCTGCCCGCTGCCCGTCGTCAACACCCAGCCGCCCACGCTGGAGAGCTCGAACGACTGCGGGAAGTGACCCTGCGTGAAGCGATGGACCGTATCGAAGAGCTCGGGAGCGTTGTTGAGAGCGTTCTCCAGTTGCGGCCCCATGCACCCGGCCTGCACCCGGCAGGTGTGGTTCAGCTCGTTCACCTCGAGCACTTTGTTCAGGTGGGTGTTGAGTACCAGCGTGACGCCGCCCTTCTCCGGCAGGAAGCCCTTGTTGCAGCTCGATCCGCCGCCGTACACGTAGAGCGGAATCCGCTGCTCGTTGCAGAGGATCACGATCTTCTGGACGTCCTCCTTGTTGCGCGGATGCACCACCACGCCGCTGATCTCGTGCAGGACACCGCGCTTCAGGTTCACCATCTCCTCTGCGAGCTTGCCGTGGCTGTACTTGACGCGGTTGTAGTCGTCGCACTGAACGTTCTCCGGCCCGGCAATCGCGATGAGCTTTTCGATCACCGACGGATCCAGGTCGGAGGGCGGTACGGTCTCCAGCGGCCGGTTTCCGTCCTGCTTGTTGGTGAAGTAGTCGTCCGTCAACGTAAGGTCGCGCTTGATCTGGGCGTAGTATTCGGGTGAGGGCGTCGAGATCTGATCCGGTCTGCCCAGCTTCGCGATGGACCGGTAGGAGCCCTCCAGCGGCGGAGTCGCGGTCCAATCCGGAAGGAAATGCTTGTCAGCCATGTCTCTCTCCATTTGGTCGGTTGCTCGATCCATTTCCTGGCATCGGGAGCTGGCCAGGGGCCGAGGCGAGCACGTCGGCGTGGTCGACCTCGCAGGTCGTCAGAGGAGCCAGAAGTTCGATTGCCTTCGGCAAGTCGCACCCGTCTCTAGAACGTGTAGCGGATGGCGAGCCAGAGTTCGTCCCGCTCGCGGATCCCGGAGAGGCCGTTCTCGACAAAGGCCGTGTATTCGCCGCGGCCTGCCCGGTTGATGAGCGCACTCTCGAAGAGCGGAGTCGACTTCCTCTGCTCGCGTCCGAAGAAGCCGGCGAGACCGACGCTCGCCGAGAAGTTCTCGGTGAAGCGGTAGGTCACACTCGGCAGAGCGGCCCCCGAATTCGATTGGACGTCGTACACGAAGGTGACGCCGGGCAGCAGCCGGTCCTGGAAGTAGCCGGTGGAGACGGTGAAGGTCCCGAGCACGTTGAAGGGGCCGTTGCTGTAGAAGCCCTTCTCCCAGCCGTGCACGTACTGGAAGAACCACTGGGTGTTGAGGAAGAAGGTCCGGTTCTGGTTCAGGAAATTGACGAAGGTCGGGCGGTCGATCGAGAGCGTCAAGTTGAAGGTCTGCACCCTGCTATTGGCTTCGAAGGTGTCGGCGTTCCCGAGATAGAGCCCGTTGATCCAGGTGAACTCCAAACCCATGTTCGATTTGGTGACGTCCTCGGCGAAGTCCATCGAGAAGCCGAGCACGTTGCGCTTGTCGTAGCGAAGCAGCGCATCGCCCCCGCCCTGCCAGATGAAGTCCCGGCGCCCGTAGCGGGAGTTGCCGCCCGCCAGGACGTGGTTTCGCCGGACGCCGCTGTTGGCGTTGTAGGCGGAGACGTTGGTGCAAAGGGCCGGGGCGGCGAAGGAGCAGCCGTCGGTGCGGAGCGGCTGGCTCGGGTCGAAGTCGATGATCCTCGGGGCCGCGCCAGCCGGAGCGAACGAGGTTGCGACCAGGGCGATCAGCGTGTTCCAGGAGACGATCGCCATCTCGCTGGCCCACGGCTGGTTCGTGAAGGGGTGGCGACGCCCCTCGGGGTAGGTGACGCCGGTGGAGCTGGGGCCGGTGGTGGTTCCGTCGATGTCGGGATCGTAGCCGGGGTCACCCGGCCCCCGGCAGCCGGGGAGGATGTACATCCGGCCGTTCTCGTAGCGCGTACAGACCGGGCCGCCCTGGAATCCCACCGTGCCGGGCTGGGGAACGCTCGCATCCGTCGTCAGCAACGCCCGCCCCCGTTCGAACGTCCCCTCGAAGAGCGGCCAGGACATGATCTGCGCGCTGGCCTCCATGTTCATCAGGTCGATCCCGTCGATGTCGCACTGGGTGTGGTAGAAGGGGCCGCAACCCAGGATGGCCTCCTGCTCGTCCGTCAGGACGGGCTGGAGACCGGTGAAGGACCAGAAGGTCACCGACGGATCCAGGAGCTCGGGGGGGATGTCCGCAGGCGTCAGGGGACCCCCGTCGTTCGGGTCGTACGAGAGCGGCACCAGCGGTGTCGGGGTGTTGGCACCGAAAGTGACGGAGAGGAACCGCTGGATCGCCGTGTTCGGCCTGGCTGCGAGGTGGTTCAGCGCTTCGATGGTCATCGGGGTGAAGCCCCCGAGGCTCTCGATGACGGCTGAACCTCCGGTCAGCGGGTTGTTCTGGCCGGAGAGCGCGTTGGTGGTTGCGATCATGATCCGCGGCTGGAGCGGGTCGGCGGGATTGGCCGAGAGCTGGCTGCTGTACACCGTCTGCCCGCACGCGGTGAGGTCGAGGGCGTTGAAGCCGATGCTGGTGGCGCAGATGAAGTGGAAGTTCTGCTGGTTGATACTGTGGTGGGTGAGCGCGTTGCCCGGCGTGAGACAGCTCGCCTCGTTGCCGTTCCGGCACGGGCCCCGCTCCATCCCCCAGCGAGGCCGACCCGTCGTCGGGTCGACGTTGCGTTCGTAGGAGAAGAGCGGGTCGAAATAGGCGAAGTCGTTGAAGCCGTAGAAGTCGGTGAGTGCGAAGCTGAAGCGGTTGTAACGCCACTCCAGGCGGCCGCCCACCTCGATCCCCGACCAGCTCTTCCAGGGGTCCGGAGGCCTGACCTCTCCAGCGATCGCGTTGCCCGCGAATCCGTGCGCCATCAGGCCCCATGTCTTGTCGCAGACCGGAAGCGGCGCGTAGGGCTCGCCGCAACGGCCCAGGTCGGCCGGTTCGAAGCGGTCGAAGTTCATCGCGAGCTCGAGGCGGACGTCCTCGAGGGGCCCCACGTTGTAGAAGGACCACACCGCCCGCAGCGCCCAGAGGGCGATCCGGGACTCCTCCAGGCTCGGCAACGAAGCCAGGGCGAAGTCCTGGGGGTTGAACTGGTCGGTGGTGCGGAAGAGCTCCGTCTTGCCCCAGACGATGTTCTGTTTGCCGATCCGGAGCCAGAGCCGGCTGTCGAAGAGCTCGATGTCGAAGTAGAGCTCCTTGAGCTCGTACTGGCCGTTCTGCTGGCTCGCACCGTGGTTCCAGGCCAGGTCGTTCTGCGTGAAGTTCTGGTCGAAGTTCTCATTGCTGCGGAACTCGCCGGTCCGGATGCCCTGGATGACCGCGTAGTTGGGGATCCACACGCCCTGGGCTGCCGAGCCGTCGCCATAGACCCCCGTGAACGGCTTTCGCGGCACGGGGCGCAGCGGTAGATCGCCGCTCCCGAATGCCTGGGTGATCGGGTTGAAGTCGATAGGGCTCATCGGATTCGCCCTGTCGGCTATCGAAGCGATGGGCTGAACCTGACAAGCGGGCGTGTGAGGCAGGTTTCGCCAACCCACGAGGTCGATGGGTCCCTTTCTCGCCTGGATGCCGTAGAGACAGTCGTCCGGGTTCTGGAACCCATACGTGTAGTAGGGAAAGGGATCGTCCTCGGTGCCGATCACGCCGTCCGGGCCCGTGCTGGCGGAGAGCGTATCGATGCTGGGGAGGTAGCCGAACTCGAGAGGGCGGCTCCTCAGGACGTCGGTCCGCGCGGTGTCCGTGTACTGCACGAACGGCAAGCCGGGGCCGGTGTACGCCTGCATCGTATAGTCGCCGTTGCGCGCGTTCAGCAGCCGGCTCGGGAGTCGCCTGGATCGGTCGCCGTAGGTGTCCGCCGAGTTGAAGATCCCGCAGCCGCGGGTCCAGACGCAGTCGTAGCGGACCTCGATGCGGCCGAAGGCCGAGACCAGGTCGAAGGGGCCGATGCCGTCCGGAGCGAGCTCCGCCTCGATCTCCAGATTGAGGACGTGTTGCCACCCGGTCAGGTCCCAGCCGTTCCTGGTGTTGAAGTCCTCCATGATCGACCGGACCACCATCCCGTAGAAGCCGTGAATCTGGACCCGGTCGTCCCAGAACTCGATCGCAGCAGCCGGTGATCCCAGGGCAAGCAGCGCGGCGAGCGCGCAGATCCTGCCCATCCAACGGGTGTGAAGAGCTCCCCTCATGCGCCTCCTCACCGGCTCTGCCGGCTCTCTCGCAATGGCTAGCGGGGCACGGTTCGATCAGATCTCCAGGGTTCGCGCCCAGATCCTTGCCAGGTCGGCGGCGACGACGTCGACCTTCCAGTCTTCGGGGGTGGAAAGTGAGTTGACGACCACTTCGTTGACACCACCGCTGAACGCAATCGACCAGACTCGCGTATTGCCCACCGAGCGCCGCGCATCGACCGGCAGGAACGTCACGGCCAATGCAGCGAACCGCTTGAGGGTCCGATTGCGGTGCCTGCCCATGACCGGGTCCAGCGCGGAGACCTCCACCGATACGATCCGGCCGCAGCGCGGATCGTCCAGCATCGCGTGGAGGTAGGCTCGAAGACCCTCGGAAAGGAGCACGATCGGCGGCTCCCCCGCGTTGGCTTCGAGTACCCGCTCCACGGCCGCGTAGGCCCGCTCGATGATGTTGTCGAACACCTGCCGGAAGAGTTCCTCACGCCCACCGAACTCCTCGTACATCGCGCGGATCCCGACGCCCGCACTCGCACAGACCTGCTCGATGGAGGTATCGAGGTAGCCGCGAGTGCCGAACAGGTCGTGTGCCGCCTCGAGGATCTGCCGGCGGCGCTCCGTTCTCCGTTCCAGCGGGAGCTTCCCAGCGTAGACACGCCCCCCAGGCGACCGCGTCGCGCGCCCGCGAGTCGGCCTCGTCTTCCCCTTGCCGCGCTCACGCCTGGGCTCAGCCACCTGGGACTACTCCGACTGGTCGTCCTATCGGATTGGACGCTAGCGTCGTGGCATCCCGATGGCAAGATCCGTCTCGGCGTGAATCATGAATACCTATATTTATCGATATCTTATGTGGATTATTTTGCTCCGACAGGAACCCGTCCGATTGCCTTGGGTGGATATTTGATACGAAGCATGATCAGATTTGATCGGAGTCGCAAGGATCGGCTCCGGTGGGCTCTCGGAGGGGCGACGTCCGAGATGGCGGCCTGGTTCGAACCGATCCCGTCGGATCGGTCAACGAGATCAGACCGGGGCTCGGCGCCGCTCCAATTCGGCGAGCGTCTCCGCGTGGCGTTCGCGCGTGATGCGGTAGCGCGAGAGGAAGATCAGCGCGCAGAGCCACAGAACCATCAGCACGGGACCGACGACCACGCCCAGCGCGAAGATCTTCTCCGGATCGACGCTGGGCGCCACGCCGTCGACCGCGGTTCTCGGAAAGGCGATCAGGTCCAATGCGATCCCGGCGAGGAAGCTGCCGACCCCCGAGACCGCCTTCCCGGTGAAGGAGACAGCCGAGGCGTACATTCCCTCCTGCCGCTTGCCCGTCCGGAGCTCACCCTCGTCCATGGTGTCGGCCAGCATCGAGGAGAGGACGATCCCGATGATGACGATGACCGTGATGAACAGGACTCCGTGTCCGAAGATCAGGTACAGGAGCAGCGGATGTCCGTTGGGTGGCATCAGCTCGACCAGGCGGAGCAGCACGGGAAGGGAGCCGAACAGGATGGCGAAGATGGCCAGGCCCAGGGCGGCCCTCTTCTTGTCGAACCTCTCGCTGATCGGGCGCGCCAGGCCGACGGCGAGCAGGACCGCCGGAATCGCCGCCAGGCCCAGGAAGGCGATCTCCTGGGCGCTGAAGCCCCAGAAGTAGCTGCTCATGTACAGACCCACCACGTCGCTGAACCCTCCAGCAATAGCGGCGAAGAGCCCCGCGAAGACCAGCATCAGGTAGGAGCGGTTGCCGAACACGTCGCGGAACTCCTGGGCGAAGCGGCCCGCCGTGAGCGGCGTCTTCTCGGGCGGGGGCTTGAGAGTGGGGACCAGCCGATGGGTGCCGATCGCGCAGATCAGAATCGCTGCAGCGATTCCGATGGCCCCGGCGAGCGCGAAGGCGCCGTAGCCGTCCGCGTTGTAGCGCCCGTCTCCGAATTCCGGCGTCTCGGCCAGGAAGACGCGGAGGGCCAGCTGGTACATCGCGATCCCACCCGCCCAGCCGAAGAAGAAGCGGTAGCTGACCAACGAGGTCCGCTCGTCGTAGTGAGGCGTCATCTCGGCGACCATCGAGTTGCTGGGGACCAGGTAGAGCGTCATCGATACCCGCACCAGGATGGCCAGGCTGGTCAGCCACAGAAAGAGCTCCGTCTGCCCCAGCGACGCTGGCGGGTTGAACAAGAGAAGGAAGCACGCCGCCATGGGAAGCGCCGCGGAGTACATGAACGGATGGCGGCGCCCCCAGCGGGAGTGGAAGTTGTCGGAGATCGACCCCACCAGGGGGTCCGTGACGGCGTCGACGGCCAGGGCGAGGAGGATCGCCGCGCCGCCCAGCGTGCCTGGAAGCCCCAGCACCTGGTTGTAGTAGAACAGCAAGAAGGCGTTGAAGGCGGCGTTGTGGATGCCCTCCGAGATCGATCCCACTCCGTAGAAGCAGCGCGTCGAGAAGGGGAGGCGCTCCTCCCCCGAATTACTCGGCGCGATGGCTCCCGCACCCGGATCGCCTGGCCGATCTCCAGAGTCCGTCATCCCGGCGGCGGAGCCTAGCAGCTCCTACCGGCGACGGGGTGCTCTGTCCGTCCAAGCTGGCCGCTTCTCAACGGGCGCGAGCGAAGTCGTCATCAAGGTCAAGTACACCGGTACTCGACGCGGTTGTAGTCGTCGCACTGGGCGTTTTCCTGCCCAGCGACCTAGACGATCTTCTCTGCTGACTTTCCTGCTCCCTTGGCCATCGGATCCCTTCTCGCCTGGTGGCAGAAGTGTCTCTCAACTCAACCGGCTAGATGGTCCACATCACTCTGACGGGTCACACTCCGTAGGCACGACACTCGGTGAGGGGCGGGGGGACTCCCGGCTGCGGGGGGTGATCGGGTAGCGTGGCAGCATGGACGTACACGATCTCTCGGGAAGAGTCGCGGTCGTGACGGGCGCCGCGAGCGGTATCGGGCGCGCGACGGCCCTGGCGCTGGCCGGGCGCGGAGCCGATCTCGCGATCTGTGACGTGGACGGGGCGGGGCTGGAGGAGACCGCGGAGCAGATTCGGCAGGTCGGTCGGCGCGTCGTGCAATCTCGCGTCGACGTCTCGGACGCGGAGCAGATGCGCGGCTTTGCGGAGCGGACCTGCGCGGATCTGGGCCGCGTCGACGTGCTGGTCAACAACGCTGGGATCGGCGTCGGGGGGGCCTTCGTCGACGTTCCGCTCGCGGAGTGGGACAAGATCCTCGGCGTCAATCTCAAGGGTGTCGTCAACGGCTGCTACTTCTTCGTTCCCAGGATGATCGAGGCGGGTACCGGCGGCCACGTCGTCAACATCTCGTCGATGGCGGGCTACGTCGCCGGCCCTGGGATGACGGCCTACACCACCACGAAGTTCGGTGTGATCGGATTCTCGGAGGCGCTGCGGGCGGAGCTCGCGGCGCGCGGGATCGGAGTCACGGCCGTCTGTCCCGGCGTGATCGATACGCCGATCGTGCGCTCCGCAAATGTGTATGGAACCAGCGCGACGCCGGAAAACCGCGAACAGGCGATCCAGATGTTCGAGAAGCGCAACTACGGGCCGGACCGCCTGGCCCGTGGAATCCTCAAAGCGATCCAGAAGAACCGGGCGGTCGCCCCGATCACGCCGGAGGCTCGGGCGGGCTACTGGCTCAAGCGCCTCTTCCCGGGGCTGGTGGCCGCCTTGGGGCGTTACAGCGCCAGGCAACAGGAGCGGGGTGGGCGGGGCCTCTTCTAGCCCAGCCCCAGGAGCGGGCTAGAACTGCAGCCCCGGCTTGGCGCCCTTCTCCTTGGCGACCTTGTCGGCATAGATCGGGCGCCAGGTCTTTTTGATCGAGACATCCTGGGCGAAGATCTCGAAGACGAACTCGGTAGCATCGGCCTTCACGCAGGGGCCCAGGTTCTCGTCCTCGCAGCCCCAGTACAGGTAGCGGCCGGCTTCCTTGGTCGGAGGGCCAAAGCGCTGGATGACCGCGTCGTTGGCGGTCTTCGGGTCGATGGCACCCTTCTGCTTGAAGTCGATCTTGTAGATCTTGCCATCCCCGGTGGCCTCGAGATGAATGTAGACCTGCTGCGTCTTGTCGTGAATCTGCGCCTGGTAGGTTTCGATGATGTCGGGGAGCCGTCCCTCGGTATCCGAGCCTGTCCAACGGGAGCCGCCGCTGGGGCGCTCCCTCTTCTCCGCCCTGTAATACCCGTCGGCGGCCATGACGGTGATGCGGTCCATGGCGTCCTGGATCTGGCCGCCGAGCTGCAGGCCGGCGATGACGAACTTGCTGGGATCGAAGCTGGCCGGTGTGGCGGCCTCGGCCTGGGGCTCGGGTGTCGCCTTTGCCACCGGCGCACTGGCGGGCTGAGCCTTGTTGCAGGCATGCCACAGGTTCTGGCGCAGTCTGCGATTGATGGGAGTCGGATCCTGGTACTTGGGAGCGGTCTCCGCCGAGGTCCGGCAGGTAGTGACGCAGGCCTGATCGGAGCCGCATTTTCCCGCGAGCTCGTCGATCGCCGCGACCACGGCGTCGTGATCGTTGAAGTCCGGCCGCGACTGGGACCACGCCGTGGCCGCAAGGAGGATCGCGCCGGCAACGATGGCGCCGGCAATGCTCGTCTCGATCAGCTTCATCATCGGGCTCCCGCTCCTCTGTTCGGATTCGACTCGTATCACGGTAGTGCTTATCTCCGTCGAGATCCAAGGAGGGGAAGCTCGGCCGACTCAGGAGAGATCCACCAGCGGAGACAGCCGCTGGATGGATTCCTTCACGAAGAGATCCTCGTCGAACGAGAGCTCGATGGCGTCCACGGGACAGAGCTCCACGCAGCGGCCACAACCTCTGCAGGCATCGCCAATCGCGGCCAGATCATCGTCCATGCGTATGGCATCGACGAAGCACACCTCCTCCACGCAGAGCCCGCAGCCGGTGCAGCTTTCGCTCACGGCAACGCTCACGGTCGGCATCCTGGTGATCTTGCGGCTGATGGAGGAATCGACATCCGGGAGCATCTTCCAAAGGCAGCAGCAAGGGCAGCAGTTGCAGATGGTGAGCAGCTTGTGGCCGGGATCGACACCCAGCCAGACCGTATCCAGCTTGTTGCGGCCGACCATCTGCACCAGCCCGGCCTCGCGGCAGCGCCGCGCATAGGCCAGCGCCTCGTCCTTCGAGACCAGGCGGCCGAACTCCGGGTTGATGCCCAGCGCCGCCTCGCCCAGGAACAGACAACCCAGGTCGATCGGGTAGTCCCGGCAACTGCTGGCGTCGCGGCAGATGCAGAAGTTCATGATCCAGTGGTGGGTGGCCTTTTCGATGAAGTGCTCCAGCAGCTGCGACGGCAGCACCGTCTGTTCGGGGGAGGCCACGGACTCGTCGATCTGGATCACGCTGTCCTTGGGCAGGTAGATGATGTCGTCACCCTCGAACAGCCCGTAGTCGATCAGCCCGGCCGACGACCGGCACCTTGGTGAGCCTGGCAAGGGAGAAGCGGCTCGGGAAGTACTTCTTGACGAGGTTCACGAACCAGATGGGCCGAGCCATCGCGTTGCTCCCTTGTCAGCTACTTCGCCGCAGCCAGAGGTGAAGACGGGATTTCCCGTCCGGCTCGTTCATTCGTAGGTCTTCTCGAGGAGCTGGGTCTTCTTCGCCGAACGCTCGAGAGTGTTCGGCGGGAGCCAGGTCACGGCCGGCCGGATCTTCAGAAGCCGATGCATCTTGTCGAGAAGCTCGGACTCCACCCGAGGGAGATCCTCCTCCCTCACCTTCTCCGTGTGTTCCACCTTCAGCTTCAGCGGCGGGACCACTCTCGGCGGCGCTTCGTCGAGAACGATTCGGAAGGCGCCGGTGAGTTCCGCCGGCATGGAGTGGATGACGCCCTCGATGGCGGCGGGGTAGACGGGCACCCCCTTGACCTTCAGCATGTCGTCGGCGCGCCCCACGATCTTGTAGCGGAACCCGCTCATTCCACAGGGACAGGGGTCGGTGAACACCTGGTGGATGTCCATCAGCGTGAAACGCATGTCGAACCAGGCTGCGGCCTGCGGGTGCAGCGAGGTCGCAGCCATGATGCCCGTCGCGCCGTTCTCCATGGGAACGGGCTTCATCGTCTCCGGATCGACCAGCTCGTAGTAGGCGTAGTCATCCGCCAGCCAGTGCATTCCCTGATAGATCGGGTGGTCGCAGGAGCATCCGTATCCACCGCCAGCGTCGAAGACCTTGGCTCCGTACTCCGTCTCGAGCTTGCTTCGCACCTCCGGGATTCCAGCCCCGGGCTCCGCACCGAGCAGGAGGATCCGGATGCCGAGGTCCTTGATCGGAGCGTTCAGCACTTCGGGGGAGCGCTCGGCGAGGTGCAGGGCGAGCGATGGAGTGCCCGCAAAGATCGTGACCTTGAAGAGCTGCATGAACTGCAAGATCTTCTCGGTGCCCGCCTCGGCTCCGATGGGAATCATCGTGATCCCGGGATAGTCCTGAAACCAGAGAAGCTGCGGCGTGCCGGCGGCGTGCATCGAGAGGCCGAAGCACAGGCCGATGTGGTCCCCGGGCCGGAACCCCATCCGCCACGCCGCCCTGGACATGATCTCCTGGGAGTCGCGGATCGAGGCGCGGAAATTGGGGTAGGGCGTGGGGATGCCGGTGGTTCCGGACGTGGTCGTCAGGAGATACAGGTCCTTCACCCTCTCCTCGCCGAAGAGGTGAAGCATCAGCTTGTCCATGTCCAGGCCGACCTCGCCGATGACCTCCCGAACCTGCTCCTGGCCCGCCACCGGAATGGCCGCTGCGAAATCCTCGAAGCTCCGAATGTCCTCCGGCCTGGCCCCCGCCTTCTCGAAGCGCGCGCGGTTGAACGGTGTGTTCGCGTATTGCCACGCGAGCGCCTGCTCGAGCTTCTGGAGCTGCAGCTCCTTCATCTCGGGCGTGTTGAGCTTCGGCTCGATCTCCATGTTCCAGTATTGCCGCTCGTCTCGATCCACCGTTTCGCCCCTTCTCGAAGGCAGTGCTTGCCGTACCCACGCTGGGCCGGGCCACGGCGAGCGTACTCAGATCGGATCGTCAGTCGATGGACACCATCGCGCTGCCGAGATGCTTGACCGTCTTCGTCGCGATGTCGTAGGTGGTCTCCCGGGGTGCGAACGCGAGCGCGTCGGTCGGACAGTTTTCGATGCAGAGACCGCAGCCCTTGCAGCTGGCCGGATCCACGGCGACGATACCCTGTTCGTCGAACGACAGGGCCCGGTGCTTGCACCAGTCGGCGCACTCCCCGCAGGCGTTACAGGCCGAGGGCTGGGCCAGGGTCGAGACCACGAAGCTCGGAATTCCACCCCATACCACCTCCGGCGCCCGGTATGCGACGCAGTGTTCGTCGCAGTTGCAGACCCAGATCACGTTGGCGTCCCACAGCCAGCCGACACTCTGCCAGGCGCCCTTCGCCCGCCAGTCGGCGACCAGCTGCTTCGCCTGCTCCTTTTCGAGCGGCCTCGCATCCACCTTCATCTCCGGCCGGAAGTAGATCTTGCTCGCGATGTTCATGGCGATGCAGCGGTAGACCGGGGCGTCTTCGGGATCCATCGCCTGTCGGCAGAGGCACGGCACCAGGGCGAGCTCGTTGGCCATGTCGATCACCTGGAAGGCCGAATCGCTGTCGGGGAGGAACTGCATGCCGTGCAGGGTCTTGGCGAACCAGTCGAGTACGCCCCTGCTCACGAAGCCCATCCGCGAGTTCTGGTAGTCGGGCTGCTTGCGTCTGACGAGCTTGAGCCCCACGGTGATCAGAGGGTTGAGCTTGTTGGCGACGGCATCGCGGAAGCGCCCCAGGGAGCGGATGCGGTGCCTCTCCTCGTCCAGGTACCAGATGCCTTCGGCATTGTGTAATCCGCAGGTGGTGCACACGCCTCAATACTCCTTGACATAGGATTCGATCCGCTTCTCCACGTCGCCGACGAAGTCGGGATTGTCGATCGAGATCTCGACGGCATCCTGTGGGCAGTTGGTCACACAACGGCCGCAAGCGCGGCACCTATCGCTGTGCACCGCCACCCCGTCTTCGATGCTGATTGCATCGAAGATGCAGTACTCGATACAGGTACCGCAGCCGACGCAGCTCTCGCCGACTTCGACGGAGATGCCCTCGATGGGGGACATGACCTGGTCCAGCTCTGCCGGCGGAATGTGCTTGTAGAAGCCCATCATGCAGCAGCAATGGCAGCAGAAGCAGACCGTCAAGAGCTTGTCTCTGTCGGGCGTCATCATCAGGAAGTTGTCCACCCGCACCTTGCCGGTCAGGGGAACCAGCCCGAGATCGATGGCCTTGCGCGCGTGCTCGAGCGCCTCTTCCCTGGTGACCTTGCGACTGGCTCCGACGGGCATGTCGAGGGCGCTTTCGCCCATGAAGAGGCAGCCGAGCTGATTGGTGAAGTTCTTGCATTGGTGGGCCGTGCGGCAGCCACAGGTATCCATGATCACGTGCGTCGAGGCGCGCTCGATGAAGTCGAAGACCACCTGCGGAGGGAGAGTCGCGCTCTTCGGCTGTTCGATACTCTCGTTGATGGGCAGATAGGTCATGCTGTTCTTCTGGGGACTCATCCAGGGGTGCGAGGATCGCACTCCGGGAATCCTCGCAAACCGGAAGACCGCATGAAGCCCCTTGAGGAAGAGGCGCAGCAGAGGACTCTGCCGGGATCCCCACGAAAGGAATGCGTGGTAGAGGTCGTCGCTGCGGTCCGGGTCCCGCTTCTGCGCCTCGACGTAGGTGAGGAAGGCCTGGGCGGAGGTGTACTTCGGCTGCCAGCCGGTCGCCTTCTTGAACTTGTCGCTGAGGCCGAAGACCGTGTACCTGCTGAGGCCGACCCAGCCTCCGCTGGCGGGAAAGACGCGCAGCTTGAAGGCGATGTTCGCGATCGGTCTCAGGAGGAATTCGGGCAGTGGGAGGACGATGGCGCCAGCGGTGCGAAAGCACCACCTGGTCGGAACGGCGTCATCGGCGGTGACGTTGTAGACGCCGGGGACATCCTTCTTGCAGGCGAGGTAGAGGGCCTCACCCAGATCCTCTTCGTGGATCATCTGGTTGTGGGCCGCGCTTCCGGCGGGCAGAGCGGTGAGCTTCCGGGACCACAGCCGCGAGAACATGTTGTCGATCCCGGGGCCGACCAGGAGCGCCGCCCGCAGGATGGTGAGCGTGACTTCAGGGTGATCCTTGAAGAAGTCCATGGCGAGGTCTTCGACCTCGACCTTGCTCGAGTTGTAGTAGTTCCCGCCCTGGCGAGATACGGGGAACTCCTCGGTGAGGCCGATCGGGATTGTCCGGGCGAGAGCCATAGACGGTCATGCTGCTGGTGTAGATGACCTTCTCGACGTGGTTCCGGACGCAGGCGGAGAAGACATTTCGCGATCCGTTGACGTTGATGTCGCGAGTCGTCTCTTTGTCCTGGATCTCGCCGACGATGAAGGCGAGGTGATAGAGGACGTCCACCCCGGTGAGCAGGTCCGCGATCTTCTCGCTGCGGATGTCTTCTTTATGAAAGCTGACCTTTGCGAAACCACCCCTCCACGGGGACACGTCGATGCCGATGATGCGCTCGACTTCGGGATCGGCCTCGAGCTTCGGGAGCACGGTGGAGGCGAAATAGCTGTTGACACCGGTGATGGCGACTGTCTTGCCCACTTCTGCATCTCCTGATGGCCGCGCCCCGGCTGGCATGGGGGCAGGGTAAGGGTCGATGCCAGATGCGGATTCTAACGGGTATGCGGTCGAGGACGCCACCAACCGGTTCTCGCCGATTCCTCAGCCGGAATCCGACCACTCCGCGTGCGCCTTTGGCCGTGTCATCGGGCTTTGGATAAGTTTCCCCGGCGAGATCCGCTGCGGAAGGGGAACCCATCCGATGCTGCTGGAAAAGTACCGACTGGTCGCCATGCCTCCCGCCAAATGGGCGCGCCTCTCCCTCTCGGACGAGAAGTGCAACGGGTGTGGACGCTGCGTGGAGCCTGTCCGGTACAGCTGCTGATGGTGGACTGAGAAGAAGGCGCGATCCAACCAGAGATACGACGTCTTCCGGTGCCTCACCTGCCAGAACTGCACGGCCGTCTGTCCGCAGGATGCCCTCCGCATCGAGGGCGACTACCGGGTTCCGGAGGGTTTCTGGAAGAACGTGCATCTGTTCTCCGGCGGAAAGACGCGCCGGCACCCCTGGGCAAGTCGCGCGGGAGAGAGGTTCGAGGACGTACGCGGACGAGCTGACGGAGACGGAGAGGGTGATCTACCGGCGCCGGAGCAATCGGCTCTACAAGAAGAAGCAGGTGGACCCGGGGCTGATCGAGCGGATCATCGAGGCGGGGCGCTTCGCGCCTTCAGCGGGCAACAACCAGCCGTGGAAGTTCATCGTCATCCAGAATCCGGAGCTGCTGGAAGAGATCAATCAGCAGTGCAAGAAGACGCTCCTCTTCTTCAGCAAGCTGTGTATGCCCCGCGAATGGCTCGAGAAGAAGACGCCGGGGGACAAGACGGCCCGACTGAAGCGATGGCAGAAGGCTCTGCTCTGGGTACTGGTGCGATTCGTCGGAGGAGATGCGGATCAGCGAGCCCACGGCGGAGTCAACGCGGTGACCGCCGACCCCGACTTTCACACCTTCTTCAAGGCACCGACCGCCATTCTGCTTCTGGTGGACAAGCGGGCGATTGGGGGGACGGAGCTGGACATGGGGATTTGTGCCCAGAACATGGTGCTCGCTGCGCATTCGCTGGGCCTGGGCACCTGCTATGTCGATCTCATCACCAAGACGATCGTCTACAACCGCAAGCTCCGGCAGAGAGCTGGGGATTGCCCATCCCTTCGAGATCGCGACGGCGTTGGTGCTCGGGCATCCGAAGGGGCAGATCGACGGCATCGTCGAGAGGGAAAGGCCGAGAATCGAGTGGATGACGTGAGCCCCGGATCCCGCGGCGAATCGATCGGCGTCAGCCGAGGTAGTAAGCGCTTCCCGAACTCGCGGTAGAAGAGCCGGGAGATCGAGCTCGGCAGACGAGCGGTGAGCCATGCGGTCGTCCGCATCGCAGCGCCCGGAATGCAGATCACCCGGCCCTTCGCAAGCGCGCGGAGAGACGCCTCGACCACCTGCTCGGGACGCAGGACGGTGAACGCCGGGAAGCCGCCTTCGTCGATCCCTGCGACTTCCCCGAACTCGGTGCGGACCGGGCCGGGGCACAGAGCCTGGAAGCGGACGCCGCTGCCGCGGAACTCGTCCGCCAGGGCCTGGGTGACGTTGGTCAGGTACGCCTTGGTCGCCCCGTAGTTCGCGAAGAAGGGATTGCCCTGGAAGCCCATTGCCGAGGAGACGTTGATGATCGCGCCCCGGCCGCGCGAGACCATGCCGGGCAACGCCGCGCGGACCAGGCGAATGGTGGCGAGTGCGTTCAAGCGGATTTCGGCCTCGATCCGGTCGGGCGCCACCTCCAGGAACGGCCGTCCGGTCCCGAACCCCGCGCTGTTCACGAGCATGTCCACGACGGGTTCGCTCTGGATACGCTCCTCTACCCTTCGCAGGTCCTCGGGCCTCGTCAGATCCGCGGGAAGCAGCTCGACACGGGCCTCGAACGACTCGCCGAGCTGTTTGGCCAACTCCTCCAACTGCTCGCGGCGCCGCGCCACCAGCACCAGGTCGTATCCCTCCGCGGCGAGTCGAGCCGCGAAGGCCCGCCCGATTCCGGAGGAAGCGCCCGTCACCAGGGCCGAGAGATCGAGCGAGGGAGTGACTCGAAGGCTCCATCATCTGGCTCCTGGTTCGGCGGCCTTCACCCGGTGGACCGCCGCGATCGGGAAGAAGGCTCCTGCCCCGATGGGCTACGTGAGCTGCTGGAAGGCCAACTGGATCTCGTGGAGGGTTCTGCCCTGCTCCTTGCAGGGTTCGCCCCCCGATGAAGAAGGCTCGATCTCGAAGTCGGAGAGCAGTCTGGAGTAGCCCGGCTTGAGACGCAGGACATACCTGGCCAAGAGCCTGAGCAGTGGCTTGAAGTTCACGAGCAGATCTTCTGCCTCGAGAACTCTCCGCACGATTCATGGTCACGTCGATCTCGCCCGGGGCCAACTGAACGCGAGCGACTGCGGGATAGGAGTGCTTCAGGCGGTCGTCGTATTCGAGGCCCCCTGAGACGAAGATCGAACTCCTCAGTACTGAGGACGACCTCCTCGTTCCTCGCGGCCATCAGCACCTCGACGGACGTGGTTGTCCACCTTCTTGTTGCACTGAATGAACGCGTAACACACCGTCGGCGTACTCGGAGTAGATCCTTCCGGTCTACGAAATCCAGTCGAGAAGGCGACCTGCGCTTCGATTCACGTAAACAGGAGGTCCGGAAGCCAGGTGACGGGTAGCCCACGCTTCTGGCGTCATGGGCTCGTCGCCGATGCGGACCGTTCCCTCACCCTGGCCCAGGGGAAGGGAACGACCCAGGCGAAGTAGCCCAGATCCCCGAAGGTGCGGGTACCACGTCACCGGGCTGAACTTCCAGCCGTGGACCTCGACTCGATGTAGGTGAAGGTCGAAGCCGAGGACGCTGACGATGTGTACGCGTATCTGGTAGACGGGAAGGTCTTCTCGCGAATAGTCGACCTTCAGGTGTTGTCACCCACCGTGAACGTCGGGGTCGTCTCTCGAGGCGTTGAAGCGCGAGCGATTCGTACTGGATGAATCGCTGCGTCCTCTCTCCGTCGGGACACACCACCCGAGCTCGACACCGCTCTTTCGGGCGAGCCCGGATTCGGGATGGACGTGAAGAAGACGATGACGGTGTAGTCGTTCTCGAGGCGCGAAGATCTGCTGTACCAACTTCGTACGCCCCTCGCTTGCCGATGTCGTGTGAAGGGCATCGTCCTGGCGTCAATCTCGAGATCACGGCATCCTTCCTGCCCCGACCGGTCCATCCCTCCTTCACCATCGAGCTCACCCTAGCTGGTCCGTCACCTCTTGGCTACCTCCAGTTCGGTTCCAGGCCACACATCCTATCCTGGTTCGGCGGCCGTCAAGCTCAGTCGTCCGTTTCGGGCTCGGCGTAGAAGAGGGGATCGGAGGCGGTGTTGGGATCGAGCGCCTGCTTGATCCTGCTCATCCAGCGCGGGTAGTCGCTGCAGTGCGGTGCGAAGCGCTGGTTCATCTCGCAGCCGAATCCGGCGATGGGAATCCCCAGCGACTTCTCGATGGCGGCGTCGGATCCCGCGTCGATGAGCTCTCCGGAGGCGACGAGGGCCCTGGGATCGTTGGGATCGTAGAGGTAGATGCCCTCCAGGTAGCCCATGTGGCCGTTCTCGAAGGTGCCGCCGCACCCCAGGTCGCCGCCGTCGTCCAGAAGCACGCCCTCGTCGATGTATTCCTGCTTCGCCTCGGCGATCCAGTCCGACTGCGCGACGCCGAGATCCCAGGTGTCGAAGGCCCCCAGCACGGTGGACATGCCCTGCGAGGGGCGGAAGGTCGCCTGGGTGTTGACGGCATTCCGGACCAGCAGCCAGAACAGCCTGGAGTCCTGCTCGAGCTTCTGCTTCTTGCCGAGGGGCAGCGCGTGAACGAGATCCTGCAGGATCGGAAACCGGCGCAGCGGCGCCAGGGGATCCTTCACCCGCCGGAGCAGCCTCCCTGCGGTCTGGAGCGCCTTCGGCGTGACCTCGAGGTTCATCGCCACGCGCACGCCGCGCGTCTCGCGGAGGATCTCCTTCAGCACCCGCATCTTCCAGTCGAACTCGCCATCCGAGCGCGCCACCACGGCGCTGACCACGGTGTAGTTCATGACCTTCTGGAAGACGCCGCTCTCCAGTGCCACCTTGAGCTCCTGGTTGTTCTCGGTCATGCCCAGCGCCGCGAAGAACATGGGCGTGCGGAAGTTCGCGAACTCGATCTCGGCCTCCCCCAGCTTGTAGCCCGCGTCCTTCATCGCCTGCTTGTCTGGGAAGGAGAGCACGTTCATCGACATCCGCGGCGGCAGCTCGTCCAGCATGTAGACCGGCGATGCACCTCCCACGGCCCCACTTGTGGGGCCCCTCCCACTTGTAGAGCTTGACCGCACACTTGGTGAAGACGCCCAGCCCGCCGAAGCTCCCCTGGAATCCGCGCATGATCCCCCGAAGCGAGGGCCCCGGCCCGTCCGCCGTGAACCAGCCGCTTGCGGCCCCGCCGCTTCCCAGGGTCAGGATCTCGCCGCTGGGGAGCACCCACTCGACGCCCAGGAGGTTGCGGCCGCTGTAGCTGGAAGAGGGGCCGGTCACGCCGTAGCCCCAGGCAGCGGTGGTCGAGGCGAGGGTCGAGTGGTTCGAGCCGGCGGAGATCACGTGAACGGTGAGGCCGTGCTTGAAGAGCTCCGACTGCAGGTCGATGGCCCGTACGTAGGGCTCGATCACCGCAATCTGATTGTCGACGTCGATGTCGACGATCTTGTTCATGCGCTTGAGGTCGAGCACCACCACCCGATCCCGCGAAGCGGCGCAGACCGCGTGGAATCCGGTCGAGAGCGGCTTCGCCATCAGGTCGGTGCGATTGCAGAGGCGCAGGATCTCGCCCACCTGCTCGGTCGTCTCGGGAAGCACCACGGCGACGGGACGAGGGGTCCAGCGGCCGCCGTCCTTCACCAGCGTCTCGGGATTCATGTAGAAGGAGTAGGTATCCATCATGCAGGGCTCGGTGGAGACCCAGCGCGGACCGACGATCTCCTCCAGGGCCGCGACTTCTTCCTGTCCGATCATCCCGTCATTCCCCGTTGAAGCTTCCACCCCATCCGCTCATCCTCGAAGCGCCGCGAGCGAGGAGATCAAAGGCCCCACTTCCCAGCGTTGAGAATCCGGTTCGGGTCGAAGATCCCCTTCACCTTCTCGAGCACCTCGTAGCTGGCGCGATTGCGTTCGAAGGCCAGCGGCACCGCCGACCCGTACGGCCGGCTGAAGAAGGCGCCGGCCGCGGTGAGCTTCGCCACCGCGGCACCCTCCAGCCGGCGCAGGCGATCCACCTCGGTGGACTGCTCGGGATCGAAGGGCGCGAGCAGCTCCACGTGGCAGGCGTGGTTCTGGACCACCGGCTGGACGTAGCAGCCGATGCGCTCCTCGCCGAGGCCTTCGCCGCTGGCCAGTTCCGCGAAGAGGCCGATCAGATCCGGCGCCCTGTCGAGGGTCGTCAGGAAGAAGATCGAGAGACAGTGCCCCGAGCGGTGGTGACGCCAGTCGATCTCCGCACCCGGATTCGTCGCAGCCTCGAGCAGCGTCTTCGCCGAGACGCGCCCGAGAGTGGAAACCAGGTTCAGGCCGTGCGTGCGGGCGATCTCCTCGATGTCCCGGGCCTGGTACTCGATCCGCTCCTCCGGTAGCCGCTCGAACCCCGCCACGTTCTGAAGGCACAGGTACGCGGGGAGGGACTCGCGAAGCTCGGCAAAGGAGTCGCCACCCCTCGCGCAGAGCAGCAGCGCTGCCGCGGTGCGATCGAGGATGAACGAGTGCTCGCCGAGCCAGGGTCGCTGCACCTCGTAGACGAAGGGGACGAGTTCGGATAGGGAATGCGCGCCGAGGAGAAGAGGCAGCACGACGCTCGGCAGCAGCTCTGTCCGCAGTGCGATCCACGTCACCACGCCCAGGGTGCCCTGCGAGCCCTGTACGACGCGATGGAAGTCGGTCTGCGAGGGACCGGCCGGGGACTTGTGGGCTCCGCCCGCTGCGCGCTGCGACTCCAGGGTTCCGGGGCCGCCGGCCGCACCGGTCCGAAACCGCTCCCCCGTTCCGAACAGGAACTCCGTGCTCGCAACGGGGTCCCCGCTGTCCCACTGGCGATTGGGCCAGGTCGAGGGCTCGCGGTCCATCACCGCGGCCAGCACGCTCTTGCCGCTCCTCGGGGCGAGCGGCATGGGAACCGTCATCCCCTCCGACTCGAGACGCGGGAGGAGCTCGCCATAGGTGACGCCGGGCTCGATCAGACAGACTCGATTGCGCCGATTGACCCATGGGATCCCCTTCCAGGAGGAAAGATCGACCCGCATGTTGTCCTTGGCTGCCGCGAAACCGCCCTTGCTGTGCCTGCCCGTGGATGAACCCAGCGTCAGGTTGAGTCGGAGCTCGTTGGCGACTCGCATCAGCTGCTGCAGCTCATCCGCGTCGGCTGGGCGCAGCAGGCAGCTCGGCTCCGTAGAGGTGTCGAGGAGCGGATTCTCGACTCGCGAGGCGGCAATCTCCGCGGGACTCCGGCACAGCGAGCCGCTCGTGAGCACAGCGTGCAGCCGCTCGTCGATCTCTCCGTTTCTGACTTTGATCACCTCAGTCCTCGATTCCCGAGGCCTCGTAGACGAGGTCGATGATGTCGATGACAGGGAGTTCGTCCTGCGCGGACTGCCGGGCCCCGCCGAGGTTCTCCCGGCAGTGATGGCAGGCTGTCACCAGACACTCGGCCCCCACGCCGGCCGCCTCCTCCAGCCGGTGGAGGGCCGTCTCGCGGGCCAGCTCCGGATAGGCCTGCGGGACGCCGCCTCCGCCCCCGCAGCAGAAGGAGTACTCGCGGATGCGGTCCATCTCGTGGAAGTCGAGGCCCCGGATGGCGCGCAGGATGCGCCGGGGCGGGTCGAAGACGCCGCGAGTGCCCCGGTTGATCTCCCGCGGCGGATCAGCGTAGGGCATGCAGCCGTGCGTCTTCTTGACCTCGCCCTCCCAGGCCAGCGGGGGCTCGCTCTGGCGACCGAGGTAGCAGGGATCGTGATACGTGACCTTGCGCACCACGGGCCGGGGGAGCGGGAGCTTCCCTTCCTCGATCAGTCGTGCCATGAACTCCGTCGCGTGAACCACCTGGGCGCGCGGTCCACGGGCGTATTCGGGATACTTCGAGCGCATTGCCCCCAGGCAGGAGCCGGACGTGACGACGATCGTCTCGGCTCCGAGCTCGTCGAAACGCCCCGACCTCGCGGCGGCGATCTTCGCGAAGGCGTCGCGGTGGCCGGTCCAGTAGGCCGGCATGCCGCAGCAATCCTCCGCATCTCCGAGGATGGCGAAGTCCACCCCCGCGCGAGACATCAGCCGAGCCAGCTTGCGAGCCACAGCGGACGCGTCGGAGGTCCGGCTCGCCTCGCAGCCAGCGAGCAGGAGAACGGGAGCTGAATCTCCCGGGACCACCGCGAGGTCCAGACCCTCGGCCCAGCTCGAAGGTGAAGCGCGGACCGCTCCGTCGGGATGCCCGTGCGCGTCCAGGTTCTCGATCATCTGTCGGTGGGCGGAGGGGCCGAACCCCTCCTCGACCACGTGCTCGCGCAGCGCCATGTTGATCCGATGGCGCTCCGCCTCCATGATGAACTTGCAGGAGACGTCGCAGAGCCCACAGGCCGTGCAGGCGAAGGCGATCTCCGCCAGCGCTTCGTCGACCTCGATGCGGCCTTCGAGGAGCGAGAGGCTGGTGATGCTCTTTCCCGATCCGGAGTACCCGTGGAAGTGAAGCTCTCGGCTGGCGGGACAGCCGTTCGAGTACCTCGAGTCGAGAACGGTGGGCAACGGCACCATCTTGCAGAGCGAGCACCGGAAGCACTTCTTCATGTCGGCTTCGAGGTGCCGGAGCTTCGAGAGCGACATGGCCTCTCCGTTCGTCGGTCTCTTGCAGAGGAGCCCAGCGCACTGCCTCACCGTGGTGCGAGGCTGTTGCCCGTCAGCCGGCCTCCTCGAAGGTCCCTTCGCCAGCGGCCCAGTATATAGAAACTGGGCGGGAATCCCTGGTGCACCTCTCGTGTGCTCCATGGTGGGACTCCGGCGAGGAAGCCGCTGGAAACCTCACTTGGACGTCTTCAGCCCTCTTTCCGGCCTCGAGAAGCCGTGACAGAGCGAGCAGTCGTAGCCCTCCTCCTGCACGTGCTCTTCGTGCGTCTCGCTGAAGCCCTCCGAGGATTCGAGGCTGTGGCACTGGCTGCAGACCACCGACTGGGGCCCCTTGAGCTCGTAGCCGAAGTCCGCTCGCAGGTTCATCCGCACCGGCCCGCCGCCGTACTCCCGGTCATCGTGGCAATCGCCACAGTCGAGAGCGTTGTCCGCGACCTCGACGCCGTGGTTGATGGACTGGTAGGTATGAATTGGAACCAGGTCGTAGGCGTCGCCCGCGCGCGCTTCCAACTCCAGTCCCAGCTCGACCGCCCGGGTGAAGCTGCCGGTACGGAAGAACTCGAAGGTGGAGTGACCGATCAGTTGGTTCGAGGCCAGATGGCGCGCCGACTTGGAGACATGCTCCTTCATCGGGTGGATCTTGGCCCCGTCGCTACTCACTCCCCCGTTGGGTTGGGCCAGCACATAGGCTCGAGAGCCGTCCGCGAGCGGCTTGATCGGAACGTCGTCCAGCGATTCACCCAGGAAGTACACCTCGCTGGTGCCGTCGAACCACGCATAGGTCGGCGTCAGGTCACCAGCCTTGACCTCCTCCGGAAGCCACCCCCCACGACCGTTGCAGGCCGCTGGCGAGAACTGAGGAAGCTCCCAGTCACGACTCACCTCGGTCGGCACGCCCTTGGCATAGGTCGGGATGTGGCAGCTCTGACAGGCGACCCGCAACGCGTGAGTGTCGCGGCTTTCGCCCCTGGTGCTGCTGAAGTCCCGGTGCGGTCGGTCATGGCAGCTCTCGCAAGCCAGGCGCTCGGCGACGTCATTGGGCCTGAGGTCCAGACCGCGTCCGAAGACCCGATGCCCACCCGCTGTGTGGCAGCTCGAACAGGTCATCCCCTCGCCCGACGAGCTCATGTGCATGTCGATGCGGAGCGGCGGATCGACCAGGGCGCTCGAGAGATCGCCGCGTTTGGTGCCATCACCACCGCCTGCCGTGGCATGGCACCTCAGGCACGATGCGCGCCCCGTCCGGTGGACCGTACGGGCGGCTTCGAGACGCGAGATGGACATCGACGGCGAACGACTCTCGGAATCCGCCGGCTCGAACAGGAAGTCCCGGGTGACCGGATCCAGTTCGGGAACACCGTTCGAGCCTTCCAGCACGATCGGATCCCGGCTCAGGTCGGGCAGTCCATCCGGGCCAGGAGCGACCAGGGAGAGAGGGGTAAACGGGCCGGTCGGGAAGCGACTGTACCGATCCTGATGACACATCATGCAGTCGATGTTGCCCAGCTCCTGCGACCGCGCCGGCTCGTCTAAGGGCAGCTCCGAAAGAGGAAAGCGGCCGTTCCCCACGTGGCAACCGGCGCACGTGAACCTGGGTGAGTTCTCGTGCGTCCCGCAATAGGTGTTGATTCCGATGACCCCGTTACCCCGTTCGCCACCGAGTGCGTCCGGGTTCGTCGCGGTCGGTACGATGTTGGTCACGTAGTCCGTCGGCCCGGTCTGCTGGTAGTGGACGGAGCCGTGCATCTCTCTTGCCTCGGCCTCGTGGCAGGACACGCAGGTGGCCGGGCCCAGGTATTCCGTGATGCTCGCGTGCTCTGCGATGGGCGGACCCGGCTGATCGTCTCCCCCGGATTGCGGCGAGCAGTCGTCGGGAGCGCGCTTGACGTCGAGTTCATCGATCCGACCGTCGGAGTGGATGGCGCGCACTCGGCAGGGAACCGGAACGGGATCTTCCGATCGGATCTTCCAGCGCCTCCTCTCGAGCGTCTGGATCCCCAGCTGCTGGCTGGGATCGAAGGCGTTGACAACGGTGACCGTAAGACCTTTCTGTCCTTTCCCCTTCAGGACGAGCTTGTGCTTTCTCGCGTTCCAGGTCGCACGCTTGACCAGGAACTCCGCGGCTTGATCACCTTCCTCACTGGCGAGAGCCGATCCGGCAAGGCCGACCGAAAGGAGGAGGATCAACCCGCAGAGCGCAGTCCATCTGATACCGGGCCGATCGGTCATGTCGGTGTCGCCCTCAATTCCTCTGCCAGCACCCGGCTGGGCTCGCGTGGTCTGGAGCAACTGCTCGGGGTCCGTATCGGCAACGCGAGTGGTAGCCGAGGGAAGAATACAAGAGGTACGGCTGGAAGACCTTCGTGTGTGCTCGGATTGCAGCAGAAACCGCGTGCATAGAACAGGCCCTTCTTGTCCAAGCCGGGAGAAGTGTGCGTGGCGTCACACCTCTCGAGGGCAAATCTCTGCTGCGCATCCGGCTCGATCGGGAGCGTGCAACTTTCGCAGCGCTACCCAGGTGTCGACCGCCTCAACCGAGTCGCCGATCCTGCCGATCAGCACCCGACATCAGGTCTGGGGTCACCTCGATGCAAGACCAGCTCCCTTCGAAGAGTACGCACAGCCTCTCAGTGGGAACCGTCGAGCACTTCGGCTGGCTTCAGGGAATCGTGAAGGCCGTGCTCGTCCTCAACCTGCTCGACGCGCTGTTCACGCTCGTCTGGGTCCGCTCGGGCCTGGCCCGCGAGGCCAATCCGCTGATCGAGCAACTGGTCGAGCAGCACGCGGTGGGATTCGTGCTGGTCAAGCTCGGCCTGGTCGGACTCGGTTCGTGGCTGCTCTGGCGGCGGCGCGAGCGACCCGCTGCGGTGATCGCGATCGTCGCAGCCTTTCTCGCCTACTACCTGGTCCTTCTCTATCACCTCCAATACGCCAGCGGTCTCGTGCGACAGCTGATCGCGTCTGGCTGGGGCGCCTGAGGCTGGGCGTCACCGGTCTTCGTCGGGTGGAGTTCCCGAGACATCCGGATCCGGGAGCGCTTCCCGCGCTGCGGCGCGTCCTGCGTCGACCGCCTCCGCCGCGCGGTGGAAGTCGAACAGAGCGATCTCGCGGGAGGGCACGGCGACGATACAGTCGGGCGGCTGCTCCCGCCGCCGCTCAGGGCGATTCCAATCCTCAGGTCAGGGGCTTGCTCGACCACGCGGACCTCGATCTTCAGGCTCGTCCGCAGGAGGCTCGACCGGGGCTTCCCGGGGAGACCTGGAAGAGGCTACTCCTCCGTCCGCCGCCTGCAATCTCCACGCAGCTGGGTTCGGAAGAGCGGCTCGAAACGACTATCCTCCGCCGTCATGGACCGGGTCCAGCTGGCCCTCATCGCTAGCCTGATCGCCGGACTGTCGACGGGCCTCGGCGCCCTGCCCGTCCTCCTCGTCCGCCGTCTGCCGCCCCGCCTGAACGCCGCCCTGCTCGGCTTCGGGGGTGGCGTGATGCTGGCCGCCGCCGCCTTCTCGCTCCTCGGCACGGCATTCGAGCTCTACGCCGCGGAGAGCGCGTCGTCGCTGGACGCGGTCCTGGGGACCGGCTTCGGCTTCCTGCTCGGCGCCGCCTTCATCTACGGCGCCGATCACGCGCTGCCCCACGAGCACTTCCTCAAGGGACACGAGGGGCCGAATTCCAGCTTCGTGCGCGGCGCCTGGCTCTTCGTCTTCGCCATCGGGCTGCACAACCTCCCCGAAGGTCTCGCGGTCGGCGTCGGCTTCAGCGGCCCCGACGCCAGCACCGGCTACGTCATCTCCGCCGGCATCGTGATCCAGAACCTCCCGGAAGGCCTGATCGCCGCCGTCTCCTTGGTGGCGGTGGGCTACCGGCCGAGCTTCGCGCTGGCGGTCGCCGCAGCCACCGGCCTGGTCGAGACCCTGGGTGGGATCACCGGAGTTCTGCTCTCCGGGTATCTCGGCGCCACGGTGCCGATTGCGATGGCCTTCGCCGCCGGCGCGATGGTCTACGTGGTCAGCCAGGAGGTCGTGCCCGAGTCGCACGCCGGCGGGCGCTCCCGCGTGGCCACCTGGGGACTCGTCAGCGGCTTCCTGCTGATGATGGCGCTGGACCAGCTGCTGACGTGAGGCGGATGATCCTCGAGCCGGCGGAGTCAGGGGTGATCGGAGCGCAGCCCAGACTCTTCGGCGGGTTCAGTACAGCCGGCTGAGCAGGGCGCGGACCTCGGCCTCGCGGTGGGGCGGGGTGGGATTCATGATTCCGCGGTCCTGTAGAATCGCCATCAGTTGCATTGGTGGTTGATCTTCATCGCCCACGACGGCTGCATGGCCGAGTCGAACCTCGAGGTCGGAGACCCGCGGGTCCCTGGTCAGCCGTTCGTTGCGCTGCTCCTGCATCGAAAACACGAAGTCGTCCACCAGGCACCGGCCACTCGCCGAGTGTTTGCGGCAGCTTCCTCGCTCGTCGGTCACGAGCATGAGATGATCCGAGACGAAGTCGGGCAAATCGCCGGGCTCGGTGACGAAATCGGAACGGGGATGGATCTCGGACCAGGTGGAGCCGGCGATGCCCTGGCAGATCGCGGCGGTGAAGCCCAGGCTGAGGATGTGAAAGGCGGTATACCCGCAGTGAGAAGAGGACTCGATGCCGTTGAAGGGCGCCGACACGGTGACCAGTCGCAGTCGCACGCGGTCCGGCAACACGCCCCCCTGTCCGTGTCGCGCAACCAATGCTCGCCGGGCCACCAGCCCCCCCTGGCTGTGACCGATCAGTCTCACATCCGGATGCTGCAGACGGTCGGTGAGGGCTCGGATCGAATTGGCCAGGCCCTCAGAGCTGGAGCCGATGCTACGGCGGTAACGGTAGTTGAAGCAGAGGGTCGGTTGCCCGTGGGCTTCGAGGATCTCGGCCAGGTGGCGAAAGCGGCCGCTGGAGGCGTTACAGCCGTGCACCAACAGCACCAAGGGCTGGGTGGGATCGAGAACGACGGCAGGATTTGCGAAATCGTCGCAATCGTCGATGCCCTCGATCCGTAGCTCTGATCCATCGCCGAGCTCGATCCCGACGCTCTGGCGGATCACCGCGGAGCACGCACCGCAGAGGACCATCACCAACAAGACCAGCGCAGCTTCCGGCCAGTCCGAAATCCTACCTGCCAGCGGTGGCCTCATCGCCATGGACGATCTCCAGAGCCCCCATGGTACACTTTCTCGCGCCGATCTGGCCTCCGTGCTCCTCGGGCAGGCCGGCGGGGAGTATCGGGGGCCCCGGGCGTCAGTCGCCGCAGGGCCACTGGTGGCTCTGCGATGGGCCGGGTGCGGAGGGCCATCATCATGTGGAAGCCGGTCGTCTTCGCGATCGCGACGCTTTTCCTGTTCTACGTCTCCCGAGCTTCCCTGCGAAAGCCCGGCTCCCACGGCTTCTACCGCTTCTTCGCCTGGGAGTGCATCCTGGCGCTGTTCCTGCTCAACGTGGAGATGTGGTTTGCCGACCCGTTCTCCTGGCATCAGCTCATCGCATGGACGCTGCTCTTCGCCAGCCTGCTTCCATTGACCTTCGGCGTGCGTTCACTGCGCAAGCGCGGTCAGCCGACCGAGGAGCGCGCTGGCGACGCGAGCCTGCTGGCCTTCGAGAAGACGACCTCGCTGGTAACGAGCGGGGTCTTCGCGTACATCCGCCACCCGCTCTACAGCTCTCTCCTGCTGCTGACCTGGGGCACCTTCTTCAAAGCACCTGGCCTGCCGGGTGGCGCGCTGGCCGTAGCCGCCAGCGCCTTCCTGCTGTTGACCGCCAGGGCGGACGAGCGGGAGTGCCTGGAGTTCTTCGGAGACGACTATCGAGCCTATATGGAGAAGACCAGGCGGTTCATCCCGTATCTCTTCTGATTCGGCTCCCCTTCGCCTACCGCTCTGGCCGGTGTGCACGCCCGCCGCGGATTGACGTACATTCCACGCGGGCGACTCCCCGCCCCCTTGGACCACCACTGAAATGCAGATCGCGGACGAGACCGACCGGAAAGACTCCAGAAATCCCGCATCCTCCGATCTGTTGGAGCAGGTCCGGAGCGGTGCACTGGAGTCCAGGGATTCGAGCGAACTCCTCCGCTGGGCGATCGAGAAGTTCCATCCACGTTTGGCGCTCTCCTGCTCCTTCGGCGATGCCGAGGGCATGGTGCTGCTCGACATGATGCACCGCATCGAGCCCGCCTCGCGCGTCTTCGTCCTGGACACGGGCCGCATGCACCAGGAGACCTATGACCTGATCGATCGGGTGCGCGATCGCTACGACAAGGAGGTGGAGGTGGTGCTGCCCGACACCGGCGCCGTGCAGAGCATGGTGCGCGAGCACGGGATGAATCTCTTCTACGAGTCGCTGGAGAAGCGGAAGCTCTGCTGCAATCTTCGCAAGGTCGAGCCGAGCGCGCGCTTCCTCGCCGAGGTGGACGCCTACGTGACGGGTCTTCGCCGAGGCCACGGTCCCACCCGAAGCGACACGGGCAAGGTCGAGATCGACCGCGCCAACGGCGGAATCGTCAAGGTCAACCCGCTGGCGGACTGGGCGAACGACGATGTCTGGCAGTACGTTCGCAGCCACGACGTCCCGGTGAACCGGTTGCACGGCAAGGGGTTCCCGAGCGTGGGCTGCGCGCCGTGCACCCGGGCCATCAAGGCGGGCGAGGATCCCCGCGCGGGGCGCTGGTGGTGGGAGAATCCGGAGACCAAGGAGTGCGGGCTCCACGCCGACGAGGAGATCGAGGGGTCCGGAATCTGAGGCAGCAGGCAGGGAGGTCCGCAAATGCATCCGAGCCTTCGGACACCGCTGTGTGACATGCTGGGCATCGAGGTGCCCATCATCCAGGCGGGGATGGGCTACGTAGCCCGCGGCGAGCTGGCCGCTGGTGTCTCTGCGGCGGGCGGTCTGGGTGTGATCGGTGCCGCGTCGCTCAGGGCCGAGGGGCTTCGCGAGGAGATCAAGAAGGTTCGGGGGCTGACGGACCGCCCCTTCGGCGTCGACATCCTGTTCGCGACCGTCGGCCGTCCCCCTGCCGGTGAAGCGGCCGCGGCCTTCACACGCGAGGTGCAGGCGCAGATCGACGTGGTCTTCGAGGAGCGGGTCCCCGTCCTGGCGAGCGGCCTGGGCAATCCCGAGCCGGTGGTCCCACGGCTCACGAGCTGGGCATCAAGGTCATGGCGCTGGTCGGCAACACGCGAAACGCCGCCCGGGTCGCCGCGAGCGGAGTCGACATCGTGGTGGCGCAGGGCTACGACGGCGGCGGCCACACCGGTCGCGTCGGCACGTTCACCCTCCTGCCCGCGGTGATGGACACGGTGGATCTGCCGGTAGTGGCCGCGGGCGGCATCGCCGATGGACGCGGGATCGCGGCGGCACTGGTGATGGGGGCGATCGGCGTCTGGCTGGGTACGCGCTTCGTGGCCTGCCGGGAGGCCTACGCCCACGAGGCCTACAAGCAGCGGATCGTCGAGATCGACGAAGAGGGGACGACGCGGACCCGCTGTTTCAGCGGCAAGCCCTGCCGGGTGATCAAGAACGACACCACCGAGGCCTGGGAGGCCCAGGATCTGATCGAGAAGATCGAGCGCTTCCCGGCGCAGCTGGGCGTGATCGCGAAGTGGCTCGGCGCCGATCCGTACCTGGCCGCCCGTCGCGAGGGCAAGATCGACATCGGTGCCATGGCGGCTGGCCAGAGCTCGAGCCTGATCCACGACGTGCCCTCGGCCGCCGACGTGATCCGGCGTCTGGTGGACGAAGCCGGCGAGGCGCTCTCCCGCGCCGCTCCCTGAACGCTAGACCTTGCGCTCCCGGCCCTCCCAGTACTTCGCTCGGAGGTCGCGCTTCAGGATCTTGCCGCTCAGGGTCCTGGGAATCTGGCTCACGAACTCGATCTTCTTCGGCTTCTTGTAGTCGGCGAGGCTTTCCTTCACGAATCCGATGATCTCGTCTTCGCTGGCCGTCATACCCTCGTGGAGGACGACGTTGGCGCAGATCGCCTCGCCCCACTGCTCGTCGGGGATCCCGAAGACCGCGGCGTCCGCAATCGCGGGGTGCTCCTGAAGGACGCTCTCCAGCTCGAAGGGGTAGACGTTGAAGCCCCCGCTGATGATCATGTCCTTCTTCCGGTCCTTGACGTAGATGTAGCCTTCTTCGTCCACCGTGCAGAGATCGCCGGTGTAGAACCTTCCGTCCTTGAGCGATGACTCGGTCTCCTCGGGGAGCTTCCAGTAGCCCTTCATGACCATCGGGCTCTTCGTGGTGAGTTCGCCGATCTCGCCCGGCTCGACCTCCTCTCCCTTCTCGTTCAGCACCTTGACACCGGCACCGGGAATCGGCTTGCCGCAGGAAGCCAGGCGCTTCACCTTCTCCGGCGGACCGTCGACGACGTGGTCTTCGATGTCGAGGATGGTGAGAGCGCCGGCCTCCGAGGCGCCGTAGTCCTGCATGAAGACGGGGCCGATCTTCTCGATGCCCTCCCGGAGCAGCGGCGGGGGCATGGGGGCAGCCCCGTAGGTGATGCAGACCAGGCTGCTGAGGTCGTACTTCCCGAAGTCGGGAGACTCCAGCAGGAAGTTGAGGATGACCGGCACGATGTGGCAATCCGTGATCTCGTGCTCCTCGATCAGGGCCATCATCTTCGAAGCGTCGAAGCTCTCCATGATCACGGTCTTCGCGCCGATCCACTGGTAGAGGATGTCGTAGGCGGCTCCCGAGAAGGAGTAGGAAGGCAGCAGCTGGAGGGCCTTGGTGTCCTCGTCGAAGTGGACCTTGTCCTTGATGGCGGCGTGGCAGATTTTGATGATTGCCCCGGCGATGCCCTGGGTGAGCATCGCGGCCTTCGGCAGACCGGTGGTGCCGCTGGTGTACTGAAACCAGAGGAGATCGTCCTCGGTCAGGTTCACCTCGGGAGCGTCCGCGCGATATCGCTCTTCGGAGTCACCGATGTACGCGTATCCATCGATCCCGGGATCCACGCTGTAGTAGTGACGCACGTGGAGCAGCTCCGGTCTGACCTCCTCGATGACGGCCTCGAATCCTCGGGCGACGATCAGGGCCCTGGCCTCCGAGTCGTTGACGATGTGGAGGATCTCCCTCGGCTTCAGGCGGCCGTTGATCGGAGTCAGGACAAAGCCGGCCTTGCCAGCCGCCCAGAACATCTCCCGGTAGTGGTGACAGTTGCCCATGTAGAGGGCGATCCTGTCGCCCTTCTCGAGCCCGTCGTCATGGAAGCGCGCGATGAGCGCGTTCGAGCTGCGGTCGATGTCGAGGTGGGTCAGACCCGACTCTTTCTTGCAGATGACCGCCACGCGATCGCCATGGGTGTCGATGGCGTGTTGGATGACGTCTCTGTAGATCATCGTCCGAGGCTCCTCGAGGGCATTGGGCTGTTGCCGTCATCGTGGTCGAGCATCAGCTTCGGGATCCGCCGTTCAGTCGACGCGGGGCGCCTGCGGGAAGGCGCCCTTCCCCGCCTATTCCAGCACGCCGGAGGCAAAGAGGAAAGGGGGAACCCCGAGTTGCTCAGCCCCGCCTCAGATCGACGATGTCACGGGTCATCCGGAACAAGATCAGGTCGGGAGCGGGCCGCTCGGAGACGTGGAGGTGGCCGAGGTCTTCGCGGGTAGCCAGCGCGCATTCGTCGAAGAACCCCTCGATCGCCAGCCGCATGGGCTCCGAGTAGGGGATCGCCTTCCGTACCTCGATCTGAACGCGTCCGGGGTGCTCCGGGTCGGTTTCGACCGACCAGTCGCCGACGTTGTAGATGGCCGAGGCCAGCGAGATGACCATCCTGAGATTGCGCGCGTAGTCCGCGATCAGCGACGAGACGTCGATGCCGTCCCGGTCGTCCGTTCTCTCCCAGCGCGACAGGAAGGCGAGCTGCTGATAGAACCCGGTTCCCATCAGGCGGCGCGCGCTGGCCCTGCCACGCTCGACGAAGTAGCTGTCCTTGCCGGCGCCCTCGATGTCACCGAGGAGCTGCACCAGGCGGGCGTAGCTTTCCATCGGGTACCAAGCGGCCGGGCTGATCTCGGTCTCGAGGAGGCTGAGGTCATCGGGGGTGAGCTCGGCGTCGAGCTGCGCTTCCGAGAGCCGGCCCTCCTCCCGCAGACGGGCGAGATCGTCGCTGGCCCCCTTGAAGATCGACCCCTTGATGGCGGGCTCTGTCATGGCACCCCTCCCACAGGGTTCTCCCCCCGGGATACCTCTCATCGGTGTGTAGCTGTTGCGGCTTGAGTGCAGCTCCTGCCCGGCTTGTGCCCGCAGCCGGGGTCTGATAGCTACCGGCGGTGGGCAGCGCAGGGGATCCGCGCGGCGTCTCCATCCAGGAGAGGCGCGCCTGGGCGCTGGAGCAGTACCGGCGCTACGGGGAGCGGCTGCGCGCGGACGAGGTCGTGAGCCGCTCGCTCGTTGAGCTTCGAGATCACGTGGTCGCGTCCCGGGAGGCCATGATCGCGGCCGAGCTGGTCGAGTGCTGCCGGATCTGCGAAGAGGAGGAGGGCGGCTCGTGCTGTGGGCGCGGAATGGAGGCCCACTACGACGGAGTCCTGCTGCTGGTGAACCTGCTCCTGGATGCACCCATCGCGGAGGAGTGGCGTGACGAGGAGAGCTGCCTCTTTCTCGGTCCCAGCGGCTGCTGCCTGCCGGCGCGCGACCACATCTGCGTCAACTACCTGTGCATGAAGCTGGGCGATCGGATTTCCGAGCCCGCCCTGGCCGAGATGCGCAGGAGTCAGGGCCGGGAGCTGCACACCCTCTTCCTGCTCACCGACCACATCACGACACTGCTTCCCAAGCTCCACGCCGATCCCGCAGCGAACGCTTGATACGAGACCGGCCGCTGCGGTGCCGGCTCAGACGGCGCGCGGGTGCATGTTGCCTCGACCCGGCACGAGCGGCAGGTCGAGGGCCGAGAGCAGCCCGGGGGGCGCGGCGCAGACGGCCGGGATGGCGTGGATGGCGCGCATTCCCGTCGCCAGGCAGCCGCCCGCGTTGGGGTCCCCGCTCTCCTCTCCTCGGAAGACGGTTTCCTGCACGATGCTGGGGCTTCCCTCGACGGTCACCCGGTAGACGTCGTTCTCCTCGAGCCTCGCCCGCGGCCAGTGGGGAGCCGCCGCACTGGTGATCCGGTTGCAGTGCTCGACGATGATGCGTGGCTCGCCGCCGACGAAGCCCTGGATCTCGAAGCGCACCGCCGCGCAATGGCCGGGCTCGATCGTGCCATGGCGGAATTCGATCCGATCCGGCGTCGCCCACTTCTCCCACAGCGTGTCGAGCTTTTCGAGCTCGACGCCGATCGCATCGGCAATCATGTGGACCGTGTGCCCCCAGGCGAAGACGAGGGCGCGGGGGTTCTCGAGGATCGCCTCCCGGTCGATCGGATCGCCGAGCCCCATCGGCTCGTACGAGCCCGGATAGCTCGAGTAGTCGAGGATCTCCTGGATTCGGACCCGGTCGACGCGCCCGCACAACCCCATCAGCGTCATCGGGAAGAGGTCGTTGGCGAAGCCGGGATCGATTCCGGTGGTGAAGCAGCTGCTCCCTCCCTGCCGGCACGCCTTCTCGAGGGGCTCGACCATCTGCGGCGGGCACGCCTTCGGATAGACCAGGGGTGTCATCGAGGTGTCGACGACGTTCTTGCCCGCGGCGAGCGCGCGGCTCAGGTTCTCGATGTTCTGGGCCGCGTAGCGGGCCGTGGGGCCGAAGTAGGCGACCGCGTCCGCGTCGCCAGCCAGGGCGGCGCGGGCGTCGCTGGTCGCGCGCAAGCCGACCGGCGGCCGATCCACGAGCTCGCCCACATCGACACCGTTCTTCTCGGGGCTGTGTGTGATCACGCCGGCGAGCTGGTAGCTCGGGTGGTCCAGCAGCTCCCGGAGCACCATCTTGCCGACGAAGCCCGTTCCCCAGACGATCACCTTGTGGGGCATGGCAAGCTCTCCCGATTCCAGGGGCGGGCGCGGTCAGCGCATCAGCTCCCCGCCGTTCACCATCAGTGTCTGTCCGGTGATAGAGCGCGCTCGCTCGGAGGCGAGAAAGACCGCCGCTTCCGCCACGTCCTCGTCGGGAACGATCTCGCCGAGGGGAATCCGGCTGGTGATCTCCTCCACGATGGCTGCTTCCGGCTTCCCTTCGGTCTTGGCGCGTACCTTCACGAAGGCCTGGACGGGCGGCCCCCACATCCAGCTGGGGACGACCATGTTGACGCGGATCCGGTCCGCAGCGAGCTCGTGCGCGAGGTAGTACATGGCGGAGAGCAGCGCGCCCTTGGATGCCGCGTAGCCCCCGTGTGGCATTTGTCGCTGGTACATCGCCTGCGAGCCGATCAGCACCAGCGCCCCGCCCCCCGCGCTCTTCATGCGGGGGGCGATCGCCCGGATCAGCGTCAGACTCCCGAGTACGTTGGTCTCGTAGGCCCGCCGCCAGTTCTCGAAGTCCGTGTCGTGAAGGCCGCCGAAGGCGGCTTCGTACGCCGCCACCTGGACGAGCGCATGGATGCTCTCGAACCGCTCGAGGGCGAGCTCCGTGAGCGCCTCGCAGTCCTCGGCGTTGGTGATGTCGGCGCGCGCCCAGGCGACACGCGCGCCCGAGGGATCGAGCTCCTGGGCCGCCTCTTCCAGAACCGACTCGGTGCGGGCCGCCAGGACCACCCGGGCCCCGTCGCGGAGGGCGAGGCGTGCAACCTCGCGCCCCAGGCCCGTGCCCACACCGGACACGACCAATGTGCGGTCTTCCAGGATCATGTGCGCAACTCCTTACATGAACGACGGGCGCTCGCCGATGATCTTCCGCTCGCGCAGCCCCCGAAGCTCCTCTGCGCCAAGTCCCAGCTCTCCGCCCAGGATCTCGTCGTTGTGCTGGCCGAGCGTGGGTGGCGGGCTCGTGTGCAGGTGGCGGTCCAGTCCGGAGAAGGACATCGGGAGCCCCGGATAGCGCGTTCCTCCGGTGACGGGGTGCTTCATCAGCTGGAAGAAGCGGCGGTGCTCGAGCTGTGGATTCGGCATCAGGTAGTGTCCGTTGACGAGGGGGTGGGCGGGGACGCCGGCGCCCAAGAGCTTCTGGACCGCCTCGTCGCAGCTTTGCGCGGAGCACCAGCTCCGGATCCGCGCGTCGATCTCCTCGTGTGCCTCGCGGCGCCCGCCAGCCGACTCCAGGGCGGCGTCGCGCGACCATTCGGTCTCGCCCAGCAGTCGACAGAGCCGCTGCCACTGGGCGTCGGTCGCCACGGCCAGGGCCAGGTAGCCCTCCTCCCCGGCGCAGCGGTAGACGCCCTGCGGCGCAGCGTAGGGGCCGCGGTTCGCGGCGCGCACCAGCAGCCGCCCGTAGGCGGAGTACTCGATCACCTGCTCCGCCGCCACGTTCAGGGCCGCCTCGACCAACGGGACCTCGACGAGCTGACCCTCGCCGCTCGAGCGGCGGTGCTCGAGTGCCAGGAGCAGCGCGAAGAGCGCGTGCATTCCGCCGATCGGATCGCAGGGGCCGCGCGGAACCAGCGGGATGTCGTCGTAGCCGGTAATCCACGCCAGTCCGCTCACCTGCTCGACCGTCATGGCGAAGCCCGCGCGGTCGCGCCACGGGCCATCCAGGCCGAAGGCCGGCATTCTCAGCATGATGATGCGGGGATTGAGCGAGTGGACCCTGTCCCATCCGAGTCCGAAGTTGTCCATCACGCGGGCGGAGAAGTTCTCGGTCAGGACGTCCGCGGTTCGGATCAGGCGTTCGAGGAGGGCCATTCCCTCCTGGCTGTCGAGCTGTAGCGTGACGTCGCGTTTGCCCGGGTTGACTCCCGCGAAGATCGGCGACCACTCCCAGAGGCGCTCGCTCGGAATCGCGCCGGCGAAGCGCATCCCGTCCGGGCGCTGGATCGACTCCACCTTGATCACGTCCGCGCCCATGTCGGCGAGCACGGAGCCCGCGATCGGTCCGGCCCAGAAGGTCGAGAGCTCGACGACCCGGAGGCCGGTGAGTGGCAGGGCTTCACCTCCTTCGCGGGTCGTCACCGCGGGCTTCGCGGTCTCTCGCTCCGCGAGTACCTCGCGGGTGTGCTCCCCGAGCTTCGGCGCGGGGCCGAAGGGTCGGAGTGCGGTCTTCTCGAGCAGATAGGGCGGTCGCGGCCGCAGGAAGCCGCCGGGACCCAGGACGAAGCTCCCGCGCTGGGCGAAGTGGTCCATCTCCGGGAGGTTCCGCCCGTCGCCGATCGGCGCGACGGGGATCCGCATCAGGCTGGCGAGCTCGATGATCTCGTCGACCGTGCGCTCCCGCGTCCAGCCGTGGACGATCCCCTGTACGAACTCGAGCTGCTGGGTTCGAAACGTCCCTTCCAGGTAGCGTTCGTCCTCTGCGAGCTCCGGCTGGCCGATCAGGACACAGAAGTCCTTCCACTGCTGGCCGGTGATGGTGCAGACGCCCACCCATCCGTCCCGGGCCGGCTCGATCGACGGAACCTCGATCCCCCGGTGCAGCGGTCCCTCGCGCCACTGCCCGTTCAGGTCGAGGTAGTAGGTCAGGCTGAGCAGCATCGACTCGAAGATCGAGACATCGACGTGCTGTCCCCGTCCGGTGTTGCGCGCGGAGAGCCAGGCGAGGACGGCGCCCACGGCGGCGAAGGCGCCGGCGATCCACTCGCCGATCCGCCCTCCGACCGCCACGGGTTCGCGATCTGCGAGACCCCGGTGGGCCGTGGATCCCGTCCCCGCCTGAAGGGTGAACTCGGTGGCGGGGCGTCCGGCCCAGGGCCCGGTCGCTCCCCAGGGCGAGATCGAAACCAGCGAAAGGGCGGGATTGCGGGCCTGGAGCGCGGGGAGCGAGAGGCCCAGCCGAGACAGCTCTCCCGGTCCGAAGCTCTCCACCACCAGGTCCGCGCCAGCCGCGAGGCCGAGCAGGGTCTCTCGCGCGGCGGCGCTGCCCAGGTCGACGCTGACGCTGCGCTTGGAGGCGTTCAGGTGCTGGAACAGCGCAGCGTCTTCTCCCTCGGGAATCGGCGCGCCCGATGCCGTCCAGCGCCGGAGCGGGTCACCTCCATCCCGCGACTCGACCTTGATGACCTCGGCGCCCGCGTCGACGAGCATCTTGGTGCAGTAGGGCCCGGCGATCTCGGTGGAGAGATCCACCACGCGGACCCTGCCCAGGGGCCATCCGGAATGCGCGCTATCGGACCTTGACACCTGTCTCGCCGAAGAGCAGCAACGTTCCGTTGAGGCCCTCCGCTGCGGCTGCGATCCCACGGCGATCGGGCGCAATCGCCGCGGAGAAGGTGTTTCCGCCGTCGTCGCTGGTCAACAGCGCGCCGCCCAGCCCGACCAGGACGATGGTCCCGTCCCTCCGGATGATTCCCGACTGGAGGGACTGATCGGTGCCGCTGTTCACCTCCTGCCAGGTCTCTCCGAGGTCCTCGCTGCGGAAGACATGGCCCCGCATCCCGAACACCAGCAGCGCGCCTTCGCCGACCGCCAGCCCTCCCCAGAAGGACCCGTCATAGGGCGGGTGGAGAAGCTCCCAGGAGGTCCCGCCGTCCAGGGAGCGGTAGACCGAGCCGAACTCCGCCGCGATGAAGAGCGAGTCGCCCGGTCCGCGGAAGATCGCGTTCAGATGATAGTCCTCTTCCGCGTTGGCGGTGAGCGGCCTGCGCCGCCAGGTCTCGCCGCCATCCGTGGTCTCGATCAGCAGCCCGAACGCCCCCACCGCGAGGCCCCGCTCGTCGTTCTCCAACCACACCGACAGCAGCGGCACCTCCTCCTCGGGTGCCTGATGCTGCACCTCCCAGGTCTCGCCACCGTCGCGCGTGTGGATCACGACGGCGTCGTGCCCCACCGCCCAGCCCCGCCCGGCGTCTGTGAAGGCAACATCAGTCAGTGTGACTCGTGTCGGAACCGACTCGGCCTGGCGCCAGCTGCCGCCGCCGTTGTCCGAGAGCAGCACGTGGCCCCACTCGCCGACGGCGACCAGACGGCCATCCGTGCGCGCCGCGTCGAGCAGAAGCGTCTTCGTCGCGAGCTGCGAGGGAACCGCCTGCTCTGCCGCAGTCTCCTCGGCGTGCACCGCGGGCGCCGTGAGAAGCGCCAGTGCCAGCACCCAGAGGATCGACCGCCCGAGCTTCATTCGCGTGGCTCCTGCTCTCTCCCGGCTCTTCGCTGCTGGGCCTGCTCTCGGCTCTGGGTGACCGCCTCTTCGGTGAGGTTCAGCTCGCGCGCGACGCTGGCGACGAGGTGCTCCTCGAAGGGGTGAAGGTCCTCGACCATGGCGACATCCCACAGCCTCCCGACGATTTCGAGCTGCTCGTCCGGGCTGAAATGCCTCTTGATCGTCTCGGTGAAGAGCCAGTTGTCCCACATCTCGTCTTCGTGCCGCTCGGCCACGGCAACCAGCTGTTCTGCCGTCTCCTGGTCGAGCGAGAACGCCTCCCGGACCGCGTGGCAGATGGCGTCGCGCTCCTGCTCGGTGAACTCGCCGTCGATCCGCGCGCACTCCACCATCAGGGCCGCGGCGGCCAGCAGCTCGATCTCGAAGGGACGCTCCGGGGCCGGAGCCGGTCCCGGCTGCCTGGCCAGAAGTTCTCGTATCGCCTTGGTCAGCACGATTTGCTCCTCTAGCGGCCGAAGGTCGGCGCCTTCACCCTCCGGCGCCGCGGGACCAGCAGGTCGATCGTGACCGCCAGCGCCGGGAGCATCGTCACGGCCATGACCATGTTGATCATGAACATGAAGGTCAAGAGCAGGCCCATGTCCGCCTGGAACTTGAGTGCGGAGAACGACCAGGTCGAGACGCCGATCGCCAGTGTGATGGCGGTGAAGATCACCGCGTTTCCAGTCTCGAAGAGGGTCTGCTGGTAGGCCGTGGTGATGTCCAGGCCCCCGGATAGGTGGAACTGCAGCCGGTTGTAGATGTAGAAGGCGTAGTCCACGCCGAGACCGACTGCCAGCACCATGACCGGCATCGTCGCCACCTTGAGACCGATCTGCAGCTCCTTCATGAACCAGTAGCCCGACACCGTCGCCACTGCGAGGGGAACGCAGCAGCAGACCGTGGCGCGCCAGTCGCGGTAGGTCACGAGCACCAGCGCGATGATGGCGGCGTAGACGTAGAGCATGATCGGAGCCTCGGACCTCTCCAGCTCCTCGTTGATGGCCGCCTGCACCCCGACGCTTCCGCTCGCCAGGCGGATCCGGATGTCGTCCCTCGGGTGGTTCTCACGGAACTCCTGGACCGCCGCGATCGCCCGCTTGATCGTCTCGGCCTTGTGGTCCGCCATGAAGGCGTAGATCGGCATCAACGTGCACTCGGCATTCAGCAGCCCGGTCTCCTCGGGGAGGTGCCCCACCGCCCGGACCAGCAGGTAGCGGTTGCGGGGAAGGGTGGCCCACTTGAGGTTTCCCTCCGCACCACCCGCGTTGATCTGCTTCGCGATCACCGGGACCGAGACCACCGACAGCACTCCGGGGACGTTCTGGATGTGCCAGCTGAGCTCGTTCAGGTACTGCATCGCGTCGAAGTCGATGCAGGACTCTTCGGGCGTCTCCACGATCACCGTCAGCACGTCGAGACCGAAGGAGAACTTGTCCACGATGGTGACGGCGTCGCGGTTGAAGCGGGAGTCGGGGCGAAGCTCCGGTGAGCCGGGGTGGACGTCGCCCACGTGCCGCCCGGTGCCCTGCCACAGCGCCACGCCGAACAGCACCGAGAAGAAGGCGACCGTCGCCACCGCGTTGCGCGTCTCGGCGATTCTCCCCAGGCGGCGGATCAGGTTCTCGCGGCCTTCGCGCGCGCGGATGAATGCGCTCGACGTAACGGTCGTCGAACCGGAAGAACGAGGTGAGCAGCGGAAGCATCACCAGGATGGTGATGATCTTGAACGCGACGCCGATCATCGCCGTGATCCCCAGCTCCTCGATCATCCCGATCGGGATGATCACGAGGATGCCGAACCCGACCATGTCGGTGACGATCGCCATGGCGCCGGGAACCAGGAGGCCGCTGAAGCTCCTGCGCGCCGCGGTGACGCTGTCGGCTCCGCCGCAGATCTGCTTCGAGATCAGGTTGATCTGCTGGACCGAGTGCGAAACCCCGATGGCGAACACCAGGAATGGGACCAGGATGGCGAGCGGGTCGAGCCCGAATCCCAGCAGGTGGATCGTGGCGAACAGCCAGACGACCGAGGTGAGCGAGCAGGAGAGGGGAAGGACGGTCAGGATCCAGGAGCGCGAGTAGTAGTAGACCGCGGCGGCGGTGAGGAGGAAGGCCAGGCCGAAAAACCAGAAGGCGCTCTTCGCACCGTCGGCGATCTGGCCCATCATGGTGACGAAGCCCAGGATGTGGACGTCGAAATCCTCGCTCTCGTGCTTCTCCCGGATCTCGTTCTCGATCCGCTTGGCCAGCTCCAGGTAGTCGAGCTTCTCCTCCGTCTTGGGGTCGACTTCCAGGAGCTCGGCCGTCACCATCGCGGCCGTGTAGTCCTTGGCGACCAGGCGCCCGACGAAGCCGCCCTTGATCACGTTGCGCCGGATGACCTCGATGTCCTCCTCGTTCATCCGGGTGGCGAGGACGTCCGCGGAGATCACGTCGTCGGCGATCAGCCCCTTCTCGGTGATCTCGAAGTAGCGGGTGTTGGGCGTCCAGATCGAGGTGACGGTGCGCCGGTCGACGCCGGGGAGGAAGAAGACGTCGTCGGTGAGCGCCTTCAGCTTGGCCAGGAAGGGCTGGGTCCAGACGTCTCCCTCTTTGGCCCGCAGCACGAAGATGACGCGATTCGAGCCGAAGAGCCGGTCCTGGTACTCGAGGAAGGTCTGGATGTACTCGTGGTCTCGCGGAAGCTGCTTCTCGAAGCCCGCATCCATGCGCAGCTGGGCGGCGAAGTAGCCCATCACTACCGTGATCGCCCCGATCGCGATCAGGATGGCGATGCGGTGGCGGAAGACCAGATTCTCGAGGAAACCGACCATGGACGATCTGCTCTACTGCTGCTGCTCAGCGCTTCCCCATCCGCCGGAGGTCATCCGGTGTGAAGAGCCCCGCGTCGTCTGCGAGGGTGCGTTCTTCGGCTGGCATCCCGAGGTGTTCGTAGATGGGTTCCCTCTCCTCGTTGCTGGCCGGCGTGATCATGTAGCGGCCCGCCACCAGGTCGTATAAGAGGCTGCCGTTGGCGATACAGGAAGGGACCTCGAAGAGGAGCTGTGGAAGGTGCTCGGACACCCGCCAGAGATTCTCTCTGGTGTCGTAGCCGTCGACCACGGCTATGTTCCAGTGGTCCTCGTCAACGTAGAAGACGCGCCTGGCGATGGTGTGCCGCTTGTCGGGCCTGACGGTGCCCTCCGCCACCCAGACCCGGTGAAGCTCGTAGCGGATCAGGTCCCGCCGCGGGTAGCGGGGCTGGATGATGTCCTCGTACTTGAGGTCGGTGTCGAAGAACTTCACGCTGTTGTAGGGGATGTAGATTTCCTTCTTTCCGAGCAGCTTCCAGTTGTAGCGATCCGCGGCGCCGATGAAGCCGTTGGTCGCGTCGATGGTCATCAGACCCTGGAAGCCGGGAACCGGGTTGTCGTACTCGAAGTTGGGGTTGCGCCGCACCCGCCGCTGGCCGGGATTGTAGGTCCAGGCCTTGAGGTGACCGTCGGTGAGCGAGTAGACCAGGGTGATCTCGCCGGCCTGCTTGGGCGGCGCCATGTTGTGGGAGAGCGACTTGGCCCAGATGCCATCGAGATCTTCGATGGTCTCGAACTTCGGGTCGTGGGTCCGATTGTAGAGGACCTGTCTCCTTCGAATCGGCACGAAGGAGCCGCCCTTGGTCGGAATCAGCGTGGCCTCGATCTTGTCGCTCCCTATCAGGCCGTTCAATATCGAGAGCCTGCCGTTCTGGAGGACCTGACAGCCGTTCTCTGGAAGCGGAAACAGGGGACTCCACCTGCCAGCGGTGATGAAGCACTCGTCGTCGGCCGCGGCCACGCGCGCGTTGCGCTTGGCGTTCTCGTAGTCCGCCTCCGGGAAGGCGCAGCTCCGGCGCGTCGGGTAGACGTGCATCTTGTAGCCGTCGTAGCTCTTGATGAGCGCGATCTGTCCCGGGGTGAGCTTGTCGGCGTGCTGGTCGACGTTGCTGGCGTCGATGGTGAAGAGAATCGGATCGTCCGCGAAGAGGTTGGGGCGCTTCATCCCCGGCTCCCAGCCCGGAGGAGGCTCGGTGACGCCACCCGTCCACTCGGGGATGGTGCCCTCGGCGTTGCCAGCGCGCTCCGCGCCGACGGGCGTGAGCTCCGGTCCACCGAGGCGGGCGATTTCCTCCTCGCTGGGGGCTGCGAAGGCGGCCGTCGTGGCAAGCGCCAACGCGGCCGCAAGCACCGTGGCGGTCCATCTGGCCATTGCTCTTCCTCCCTCGGTTGCCGAATGCGATGTGCAGCTCCGAGGCACCCGCCGGGCCTGGCGAACGCCCTCGAAGCCCTCAGAAGCTGCGCGTGACGCTCATCGAGACCCAGTCCCGATCGCGGAGCCCGTTGGAGACGCCCCCTCCGAAGGGGTTGCTGTAGGACAGGTCGAACTGCCACACACCCAGGTAGTCCACGTTGACGCCAGCCCCGATGGTCTTTCGACCCTCGATGAAGGGATAGCGGCCGGGCGTAAAGCCGTAGACGTCGTGCTGCCAGATGATCCTGGGAGTCACGGTGATGGGGATTCCGAACGGGTTGTCGTAGTCGCCGCGGAACAGCATCTGGTAGCCCCAGCTGTACTCGGTCACCTCGCCGAACCTGCCGGGTGGCCCCTGGTAGATGATGTCGTCGTCCAGGTTCGGGAACCTCGTCACCGCTGCCTCGAAGGTCGCGGCGATGCTGCTGATCCGCAGCGCGCGGACGAGCGCGCCGACGTAGGGATCCCCCGGTCCGAAGGTGGCGATCGCATTCAGCTGGGCCTGGAGCCTGTCCTCCCGCACGTAGCCCGAGCGCCTGGTCACCATCCTGGTCTGCGGAACCTCCACCTCGACCAGCTGCTGGACGAGGGTCGCTCCGTCGATCGGAATGGGAAGCCGGGAGATGTAGGAGATCTCCGCACCCCAGGCGACACCGAAGAGCTCGGTGGCGGCGCTCACGCCGAGGATGTTGATGCCCTCGGCGTACTCCCGGAAGTAGCCGGTGGGGACCGCCACCCACTGGGTTATCGGTGGAATCTGGTCTTCGAACAGCTCCGCCAGGGCTGGAAAGGGAATGCCCTCTACCGTGGGTTGGACCGTGAGCTCCACGGGCTGGACGACCCAGCCCACCATGGGCCGCTTGTCGTGGATGCGCTGGTAGTAGGCCCCGAACTCGGTGCGGATGGCCTCGGCGAAGTAGCGGAGCGCCACGCCCCACTGGCCCTGGCTGCTGGGCTGCTCGTCCTTCAGCCGGGGGGTCGCGAAGGGGAAGTACTCGGGTACCGGCGTCTCGATGCGCGGCACGTAGCCGACGGCGATGAGAGCGTCCAGGATGCCTTCGATGAACCCGATGCTGGGGTCGTCGATTCCCAGTGGCGGCACGAGCAGGGAGACGACCGGTGCCGCCGGCGCAAACCCGTCGGCGAACATCTGTTCCGGGGTGAGGGGGAGGTTCCGTCGGCGTGGCGCCCAGCTTGGTTGGACGGTATGCCTCCGCCTCGGGAGGTTGGCCGAAATTGGGAGCGCTGAAGTCGACGTTGAACACGACGGGCTCCGGGTTCGCCAGATCGTTCGCCACCTGCGCGAGGTGAGCGTCGTCGATTCCCGGATCGTAGAGGACGTAGGATGCCTCCGCGCCGCGTCCGACCACGTCTTGTGTCTGAACGGGGTCTGCGAAGTAGCTCCCGGCCGGATCGAGCTCGTTCCGGTTCCAGTAGACCTGATAGAAGCCCTCGACGCTGAAGTTCCGGAAGAGCTCGGCCGAGACGCGCACCATGGGGGCCGGAAGCACGGCCTCCCTGAGCAAGGTGCCGGGCGCGCGCAGGCGAGGAAGGTCGATGGCGTTGGCCTGGTTGATGCCCTGGAAGAAGAGGCTCTCTCCCCAGTTCAGCACCTGGTTCCCGACGCGGACTTCCAGCGGGCGACCGGCGGGCTCGAAGTTGCCGTAGAGGTAGGCGTCCAGCACCCGGTAGCCCATGCCGACGACTCCGCCGTCGAACGCACTGCTGGTGTAGAGCGCGTCTCGGGCCAGTGGTGTCCGCTTGGTGTTGGTGTTCATGGTGATGGCGTCGTAGAAGACGCTGCCGCGGAAGAAGCCCCCGAAGTTTCTCCAGTCGATACCGACGTCGACGGTGGCCTTGTAGGTGTTCGCAAAGATGTTCCAGGTGTTGTAGTTGAGGTTGCCGTCGTCGGAGTTGAGGAACTCCTGGCCTTCGGCGCAGCCTCCGTTGGTGACGTGGATGTAGTTGCAGTCGCGGCTGGAGACGCGCATCGAGGCGCCCGCGGAGACCGTGGTGTCCACGTAACCTCGAGCCTCCCCGACCTCGAATTCGACAGCCGAAGCCGGGCTCGCTCCCGCAAGACCGAGAAGCAAGAGCCCAAAGATGCAGCCCAAGACGCCGCCGGTTGCCCGAGTTCGACTCGCGTGCCGTTCGCCGATCGTGCGCTCCTGCATCACGCCCTCCCGTGCTCGTTTCTGCCCGCTCGCGTTTCCTAACTCGTCGGTCAGTCGCCCGGGGCTCCCCTGCCGGTCAGTCCGAGCGCTTCCCCCAGCCCACGCTAGCACCAATGGCCACTCATTTGAGAAGATCTTGACTCAGTGTGTGCTTTTCACACCGCTCCTTTCCGCGGAGAGCTTCGTTCGCTGGCGCGCTTCGCGGCTGGGCGAGTCCGTGCCACAATGCCACGGACCGAGAATCCTCGGGCGCAGGCGGCAGGGCGAGCCTGAAGCCACTCAGGGCAGAGGGGAGTTCCGATGAAAGTGGCACTGCAATTTCCGCACATCATCTACCGCGAAGGTCCGGGTGCCGTCGCGCAGGTCGCCCGAACCGCGGAGTCGATCGGCTTCGACGAGATCGATCTCTTCGATCACGTCGTCATGGGTCACCCGATGGAAGGGCGTTCCAGCGGGCCCTATCCGACGGAGATGCCCATCCTCGAGCCACTGGTGGCGCTCGGTTTTCTCGCCGCGGCGACGCAGCGCATCGGGTTGGGCGTCGAGGTGTTGATCCTTCCCCAACGGCAGCCGGCGCTCGTCGCCAAGCAGATCAGCACCCTCGACACGCTCTCCGACGGTCGCGTCCGTCTGGGGATCGGAGTCGGCTGGCAGGAGTGCGAGTACGAGGCTCTGGGAATGGACTTCCGCCAGCGAGGCCGAATGGCCGACGAGGCGATTCCCCTGCTGCGGGCCTACTGGTCGCAGAAGTCGATCGACTTCGACGGCAGCTACTTCCGGGCCGCCCGGCTGGCCATGGAGCCGAAGCCGCCACAGGGCGGAGCGATCCCGATCTGGGTCGGGGGAGACTCGGCGCCAGCGCTTCGTCGAGCTGGAAAGCTCGGCGACGGCTGGATGTCGAACGGCGCCATCACCGAGCGGGACGTGGAGGCCATCGCGACGATCAAGAGGCACGCGGAGGAGGCGGGCCGCAATCCCGGGGCGCTCGGCTTCCAGGCGCAGATCACGGCTCCGCTTGACCGTGAAGATCCTCTCGGCCGCGAGTTCCACTCGCATCCGGACCGGATCGCCGCGGTGGCGGCTGCCGCCCGAGAGGCGGGATTCGGCTGGAGTCGCGCTCAACGCGAGCGCCATCTACATCGCCGGGGCGCAGACAGCCGACGGCCTGTGCGAGGACCTGGAGAAGATCCACCACCGCATCCGCGCCGAGGTCGGATCCGACTGAGGGCCAGGAGCCGCATCCTCCCCCGAGGGTTGGCCGACCGCCGGGTGGGGTGATAGCCTTTGATGGGGTGTCGATTGACCTGGGCCGCGGCCGCGCACGAGCCGGGCGCCGGGCCTAGAGGTGGGTCATGACCAGCACTGCGCCGGACACCTCTTTGCGTGGAAAGATCCTCCAGGAAGCCATCGAGATCGTTCAGAAGCACGGCGTGGAGGGCGTCACCATGCGCTCGCTGGCTGAGCGGCTCGGCTACTCGCCCGCCACGCTCTACCTGCACTTCCAGAACAAGCGCGAGCTTCTCCGGGAGCTCGCGCTCGAGGGGTTCGATCGGCTCATGGAAGCGGTGGAGCCCTCCCTGCGCCTCCCCGACCCGCTCGAGGCGATGACCGAGTCCGCCAAGCGCTACGTCGACTTCGGCCTGGCGAACCCGGAGATCTACCGGTTGATGTTCCAGGAGACGTCCACCCGCAACTACACCCCAGACGATCTCGCCCATCGTTCGCGGGTCTGGAATCTGTTCCGGGAGACACACGCGCGGGGCATGGCCTCCGGAGCTCTCCGCGAAGGAAATCCGGAGGCGTTCAACATGGTGGGCTGGTCGTTGCTCCACGGATTCGTGCTGCTGGCGCTGAGCGGGCGGAACCCGCCCCCCTTCACGGACACCAGCTCTCAGGGCGAGGTCCGCGAGGAGCTCCTCAACGCCTGGATCCGCGCCTTCAAGGCCTGATCCCGAGCGGAAACGGGCGGCAGAACGCCGGTTTGCAGGGCCTCCTGCCAGGCGCCTCCGGGGCGCTCGAGCGACTTCCGCAAAGGTCCATTTTTCCTTATTTAAATCAATTGGTTATGGACCGGTACCGACGGAGCCGCAAAGAGCGGTGGCATTGCGGAGTCTGCTATTCTGCCGCCCGCAGATGAAGGACCGGGATCGATACTGGGATTGCCTGGATCAGGCGATGGAAGCGTCCCACGGCGGGCGCACGGAGGAGGCGCTCGCCTGGCTCGACGAGGCACTCAAGGCGCAGCCGAACGGCGCCGAAGCCCACAACGGCCGCGCCGAGATCCTCTGGGACGAGGGAAGGATCGACGAAGCGCTCTATGAAGTCGAGCTCGCCGCCATGGCCGATCCGAAGTTCGTGACCGCGCAGCTGAACCGAGCGGAGCTCCTGATCGAAGAGCTCGGTGAGTTCGAGCAGGCGATTGCGCAGTGCGACCTGCTGCTCTCGGGGAATCCCGACCTGCCGCGCCCAGACCGCGGCACGGAAGCGGAGATCCACTATCTCAAGTCCAAGGCCCTGTTCTACCTCGACGACCTGGAGGGCGCGCTGTTCCTGGTCCGCCGAGCCAACAAGACCGTCGGCGAGGTGGCGGTCTATCGCGCCTTCGAGGGACAGATCACGTTCGAGCTGGGACGATTCGAAGAGGCCCGCCGCTACCTGGAGCACGCGGTGGGGCTGGACCCCGAATCCGCACACGCCCTCTATCACCTGGGGCTGGTGCTCGAACGGTTGGGGGAAGACGAGGAGGCCGCTCGGGCATTTGCCCAGGCCCACGCGCTGGACGGCGGGCACTACCCGCTGCCGGTGGTGCTCGACGACGGGATCTTCGAGGAGGTGGCCGCGGAGGCGATCCACGATCTCCCGCGCTCCATCCGCGAGTACGTCGAGCACGTGCCGCTCCTGATCGAGGATTTCCCCTCCGCCGAGCTGCTCGCGGAGGAGAACGTCTCGCCGCAGATCCTCGGCATCTTCATCGGCGTGCCCCGGACCGAGGCGGCGGTGACCGCGCAGGCGCGCGACGTGGATCGCATGAGTCTGTTCAAGAAGAATCTCGAGAAGGTCTGCCGGACGCGCGCCGAGCTGCTCGAGCAGGTCCAGATCACCGTCAAGCACGAGATCGGGCACTATCTCGGGCTCGACGAAGACGATCTCGAGCGCCTCGGCCTGGCCTGATCGGTGTCCGGCTCGGATCTCGTCGCCGAACTCCGCGGTATCGTTGGAGACGCTGCCTGTCTGGTGCGCCCCGAAGATCTCTTCGTCTACGAGGCCGACGGCCTGACCCTCCACCGCGCCCGTCCCCGCGCCGTGGTGTTGCCCCGGGACAAGGCCCAGGTCGCCCGGGTCGTGAAGGCCTGCCGCGCCCACGGCGTTCCCTTCGTCGCGCGAGGCGCCGGGACCGGGCTCTCCGGCGGGGCTCTCGCCCTGGACGGGGGGGTGGTGATCGAGTGCGCGCTCATGAACCGGATCCTCGAGGTGAATCTGGAGGACCGCTACGCCGTGCTGGAGCCCGGCGTGATCAACCTCGACGTCTCGAAGGCGGTGGCGCCCCACGGCCTCTTCTACGCGCCGGACCCCTCCAGTCAGGCGGCCTGCACCATCGGAGGCAACGTCGCCGAGAACTCGGGCGGCGCCCACACGCTCAAGTACGGCACCACGACCGACCACGTGCTGGCGCTGGAGGTAGTGCTCCCGGACGGTGAAATCGCACGCTTCGGCTCGCCGGACGGGCTGGATGCCCGGCTACGACCTGGTGGGGGCCTTCACCGGATCGGAGGGGACCCTCGGCGTGATCACGGAGGCGACGGTTCGCCTCCTCGAGCTTCCCGAGGCGGTGGAGACGCTTCTCGCCGTCTTTCCCGACGTCTTCACGGCCTGCCGGTCCGTCGGTGCGATCATCGGCGCGGGACTCGTGCCCGCCGCCCTCGAGGTGATCGACCAGCGCACGATCGCCGCCGTCGAGGCCAGCGCCTACGCCGCCGGGCTTCCCGCCGACGCGGGCGCCGTGCTGCTGATCGAGCTCGACGGTCCGTCCCTGGTGGTGGCCCAGGAAGTCGAACGCACCCGCGGCCTGCTCAGCGAGACCGGCGCCAGCCGCGTCGAGGTCGCGCAGGACGAGCAGGAGCGCGAGCGGTTCTGGCGCGCTCGCAAGGGGGCCTTCGGCGCCATGGGCAGGCTCGCGCCCGATCTCTACCTGTACGACACGGTGGTGCCGAGGGTGAAGCTTCCCGAGGTCCTGGAGCGGATCTGCGGGATCGGGGACCGCTACGGCCTGCGTCTCTCGAACGTGTTCCACGCCGGCGACGGAAACCTCCACCCGATCATCTCCTTCGACCGCCGCGATGCCGACGAGATGGCGCGGGTGCTCGCCGCCGGCGAGGAGATCCTCCGGGTCTGTATCGATGCCGGAGGAGTGCTGAGCGGAGAGCACGGGATCGGCAACGAGAAGCAGAAGTTCATGGGGCTCCTCTTCGGCGAGGACGATCTCGACGCAATGAACCGGCTCCGCATGGCCTTCGATCCCGACGGGCTCTGCAACCCGGGGAAAGTCCTGCCGACACCCCGGGCATGCGTGGAGTCGGGCCCGGTGAAGCGGGTCGAATGAGCGCTCTCGAGGCCCTGCGCGCCGCGGTCGGCGCCGACGCCGTCGTCGAGCACGAGCCGCTCGCCGTGGACGGGGTGGGCCTGACGGCGAGCCTTCGCCCCGGCAGCGGCGAGGAGCTGGCGGCCGGGCTCCGGGTGCTCTCCGAACGCGGGATGGCCGCGCTGGTCTGCGGCGGCCGGAGCCGAATCGGCCAGGGCAACCTGCTGCAGCGGGCCGACCTCGCCCTCGAACTCAGCGGCCTGGACGGAATCCTCGAGCTCGACGCCGAGGACGGCGCGGTTCACGTGCTGGCAGGGACGAGGATCGCGAGCCTCCGCCAGTCGGCGCGGGCCGCGGGCTGGGAGCTTCCGCTCGACCCGCCGGGAGAGGCGACCAGCGTGGGAGGCGCCATCGCCTCGGCCGCGGAGGGGCCTCGCTTTGGCCATCCCCGGAGCGTCGTTCTGGGGCTCGACGTCGCGTTGGCATCTGGCGCGCGAACCCGCTGCGGCGGACGCGTCGTGAAGAACGTCACGGGCTTCGACCTGGCCAAGCTCTACACCGGCTCCTTCGGCTCCCTCTCCGTGATCGAGAGTGCGTGGCTTCGGCTCCGCCCCGTTCCGGAGCGCAGCCTCTCTCTGGCGGCAACGCTTCCCGAAGCTGCCGCGGGGTACGAACGGGCGCTGGCGGCTGCGCGCCGTCCCTCCGTCCGCGTTGCCGCGCACCTGGCCCCCGCGCTCGCGGCCGCGGTCGATCCCGCTCTGGCCGGGGAAGGCGAGATCCTATTGCTCGAGCTGGCCGGGAACGAGTCCGCGCTCCAAGCGGATCGAGAAGAGCTCGCCCGCGAGGCCGGAGCGCGCGAAGTGGACACGGCGCTGATCGAGCGGCTCAGGGAGCTGCAAGGAGCGACGCTGCACACGGGGGGACTCCGGCTCCGGCTCGGCTCGCTTCCCAGCCGCGTCGGCGAGGCGGCGCAGAGGCTGTCGCACGACGGCGCTGCGGTTCTGGCCTTCCCAGCCAGGGGTCTGCTCTACGCACACTTCCCGTTGGGTCCCGCCGAGGACGAAGCGGCGGTCGATTCGGTGCTGCAGAGCGCAGGTCTCGCCGCCAGCGCGGGCGGAGGCCACTTCGCGATCGAGGACGCCCCGGACTGGGCCAAGAAGGGGCGCGACGTTTTCGGCGCCCCGGACTCTCTCTTGCCGCTCTTCCGCGCGCTCAAGCAGCAGTACGATCCCGGGGGAGTACTCAACCCCGGCCGGTTCGCGGGATGCCTGTGAGGCGTTCGGGCGAGGTGCTGCGGGAGCTCTACCCCGGCACGCTCGACTGCGTGCATTGCGGGCTCTGCCTTCCCGTCTGTCCGACCTACCGGATCACCGGCCGAGAGACCTCCTCTCCGCGAGGACGCCTCTACCTGATGCGGGGGGCGATCGAGGGCGAGATCACCCTCGGCGAGGTGGTGGCCGAGGAGGCCTATCTCTGTCTCGGTTGCCGGGCCTGCGAGACCGCCTGCCCGTCGGGCGTGCAGTTCGGAGCGATCCTCGAAGAAGCCCGTGCGGGGGTGGAGGAAGTCGGCCTTCGCAAGGGCTGGGGGAAGCGCGTCGAGAGCTGGGCGCTTCGCGAGGTGGTGCCCCGGCCCGAGCGGCTTCGTCGCCTGGTCGGTCTGCTCGGTCTGGTGCAGCGGCTGCGTCTCGATCGTCTCGCGCGTCCGCTCCTGCCCGCCTCGTTGCGGGAGAAGCAGGAGCTCGCCCCCGAGGTCCCGCCGGCGTCGGAACGGGTCCGGCTTCCGCCGAGGCTCCCCGCCTCGGGAGAGCCTCGCGGCAAGGTCGCCCTCTTCGAGGGGTGCATCGCGCCGGAGCTCTTCGGCCGCACCAACCTGGCCACCGCACGGGTTCTGGCGCGCAATGGCTTCGAGGTGCTGGTTCCCCCGGAGCAGGGCTGCTGCGGGGCGCTCCACGCGCACGCCGGTGAGATGGACCTCGCGCGGAATCTCGCCCGGCGGAACCTGGTCGCCTTCGGCCCCCTGCGGGCGGACGCCATCGTGACCAACTCGGCAGGCTGCGGCGCCGTCCTGCGCGAGCTGGATCGCTGGTTCCCGGGCGAGGCGGAGGCAGTCGCGGGGTCGGTGCGCGACATCTGCGAGTTCCTGGAAGAAGTGGGAATCGATCCGCCGTCGCGTCGCCTGGATGCCCGGGTCTGCTACGACGATCCCTGCCACCTCGTCCACGGCCAGCGCGTCGAGGCCGCGCCGCGCCGCATCCTCGAGATGATTCCGGGAGTCGAGCTGGTCGCTCACGACGACCCGACCTCCTGCTGCGGCGCCGCGGGAATCTACAATCTCACCCATCCCGAGATGTCCCGGGAGGTGCTGGAGAGGAAGATGGGCGCGCTCGCCGCCGCCGACCCCGACGTGATCGCCTCGGGCAACCCGGGTTGCCTGATCCAGCTCCGCACCGGCGTACGTCGCTGGGGCCTCCGCGCCCGCGTCGTGCACCCCATCGAGCTCCTCGCGGAGTCCTACGGCGAGCTGTAGCAGGAACGTCCCCGCTATCGGTAGAGGAACACGTCGGCGGTGTGTTTGGGGATCCGCACGCGCGGGAAGGCGCCGAGGCTGAAGTCGTCGAAGCTCCCCTGGAGCACGAACTCGACTGGGAGAATCGACTCCCGACCGCGGACCAGGCCGTACTTCTCGCGCATTCCCGCGGAAGGCGTAGGTCGACTCGGCCGAAGCGCGCAGGTCGGGGGTCTCGATGACGCCGAGCTTCAGGCGCTCGAAGAAGAGGTCGCGGTTTGCGTCGTACTCGGGGCGCGCGTCCCGATCGGTCTGGATGATGCGCAGCGATGTCTCCTCGAGGAGCGCGACCGCTCGCGCCAGCCTCTCCGTGGAGACCTTCTGCTGAGTCCTCCTGGGAGGGGCGCGGTCGTTGCCGCTCTCGTTCACGAACGCGAACTGAAGCACCCGGCCCCCCAGGAAGGTGATGCCCTCGGGGTGCAGCTCGCCGTTGGAAAGGTCTTCGTCGAGGAGTCCCGGACGGAGGGCGAGTCCCTCGGGACCCGCGACCTCGGGGTTGTCGCGCAGGAATTCACGGGTCACCTGGATCTTCTGCGGAGTGGTCTTCTGGAGCTCCTCGCGCGCCCGTTCGCCGGCCTTCTGGCCAGCCTCGGTACCGTGAAACTCCCGGGCGACCTTCTTGAGCAGGCTCATCCGCACGTCGCGGCGCCTCTCGCGGCCCGCGGCCTCCAGCGCCTGTTTCGAGGCCTTGCGGCGGAGATCCTCCAGGTGATCCGGGTCGGCCTCGGGCTGGGCCGCCGCGAGCTGCAATGCGCCGAAGTGGTTGCCCCTCGACTCCTCGAAGCCCTCGAGCCATTCCCGCACCGGGACGGCGTGCTCGCCCTCCGGATGTCGCTCCAGGTAGCGGCGCGCCAGGACCGAGGGTGCCCGGCTGGTCGGTTTCATGAACGGGTAGCGGATCAGTCGGTTCGGGAAGCCGATCACCACGTTCACCACGTTGGGGAGATCCACGGCCCACTCCAGGGGACGCGCCAGGTTTCTGTCGCGAGCGCCGTTCGCGAGGGGCCCGAGGAAGAGCCAGCGAAGCATCGTCTCGGTCTGGGCGCTGCGCGCCACGCGGTAGGCCCGGTAGGAGTTCTGCTCGGGGCTCGCAATCGCCGCCACGGCGTGGCGAGCCATGTTCGAGCGCTCGTCGCCGAGGTCCGCGATCTCCTCCAGCTGCTCCCACATCGCCGTCTCGTGCCCCGCCTCTCCCGAGACGGTCGCCAGTGCAAAGGCGGCCTCGTCGGCCAGCGGCCCCTCCGGGTCCCGTTCCAGGAGCGCCGTCGCCATCTCCTCGACGGGGCCTGCGCTTCGCAACAACGCCACCGCCAGCCCTCGCTGCAGGGCCGGGTCGCCGTCGCTGGCTTCGATGCTCCTGGCCCGATTCCCCAGCCAGATCGCGCGGCGCCGCTCGGCCTCGCGAAGCAGCCGGGTGGCTTCGCGATCTTCGGGGGAGTAGCGCAGCGCCCGCTCGGAGAAGGCGAGAGCCCGCGGCGCATCGTGGCCCTCCAGCGCCTTTTTCGCATCGCGCACATTCCGGTCCCGCAGGGTGCGGAACCAGCGCAGCTGCGCGTCCTCGACCCGGTTGATCAGGATCGACGCCTCGGGCGTGTTCGGCTCCCGCTCGATGAAACGCTTCCAGTGCGCGAGGGCTTGGCGCTCCGAGACGGTGAGCTCGGGGTCCTGGTGCTCCGCGAGGGCCACGCCGATGGTCGACTGAAGCAGGCGGAAGGGGAGCATGGCTCCACTCATGGTGGAACGCCCCAGCGCCTGGGAGTAGGCATTGAAGGCGCGGCCGATCCGCCGCACTCGCGCATCGCGAATGCGGGCGCTCGCGAGCCGGAGGGGATCGTCGGCGACCTCCTGCTTGAGCCGGGCCTTCAGCAGGGGATCCACGTCCTTGCGCCTCCGCAGTGCGTCGGCTCGTCTCCGGTAGGCGAGGGTGTCGTCCAGGGTGGCGTTCCTGGCGTCGAGCGCGTAGGGAAGAATGCCCGTGGGCGGCTCGCCCCGCTCCCTGCGCGCGGCGTCGTTGGCCACCAGCGCTTCGATGCAGTCGTCGACCGCCGCGCTGTCGCTTCGCAGGATCGCCTCCGCCAGCGAGTGGGCCAGCGCGTCGTTCTCGTCGGGCACGTAGGTGCCGATCGTCGGCAGGGGCTCCATGGGCGAGAAGACGGGCGGCGCGCTCCCGGCGCAGCCCAGGACGAGCGCCAGTGCCCACGCGATCAGAGCCGCGCTGCGGCCGAGCCCAGCCTGTCCGAGCTTCGCTCGGCTACGCCTCGCTGCGCGCCCGGCACGCCTTCTGCTCGCCGGGCTTGCGGATCTACGGGCTGAAGCGATCACGGTCCACCTTGAGTGTAAAGGCTAGAAACGCTTCCAGCCGCCTCGCCGCCTCGAGCTTTTCCGGCGCTCCGTCCTGGTTGGTGATGGCCTCGTAGAGCCGGGCGGCCGACTCGACCAGCTCTTCGAAGCGGGGCGGATCGAAGCGAAGCCCCTGGGGAGGGTGCGTCTCGACGTAGTCCACCGCAAGCTCCGCGTAGAGATCCGCCAGCGCCAGCAGGTGCCGGTTCTCATTCTTGCTCTCCCGGTGCGAAGCCACCAGCTGCTGCAGCGCCGAGAGGGCGCGCACGTCTCCGTCCGCGTACAGGCGCCGCGTGTCGCTCAGGAACCGCGCCCGCTCCATGTCCGCCCGCTCGATCTCCTCGCGGATCACGAATCCGTAGTGGGTGCCCTCGGCGTCGCCCAGCAGCGCTTCGAGCAGCCCCACCCGCTGATCGAACAGATCCACCACGCTCTCGCGCTCGGCCGCCGGGGGGACCGGGGCGCCCGCCTCCGGGATCGGCGCCTGCTCGGGCCCGATCGCGGCCGCCTCGGCGAGCGCCTCGCAGATCGCCCGGCTCTCCCGGGCCTCCTGCTGCAGGGGCCCGTCGATCTCCGCAGCGGCCCCGTAGCTGGCGGCGGCCAGGTCGAAGGCGCGCAGCCGCTCCAGCGCACGGCCCTTCGCGAAGGCGATCACGTCGTCCATGTAGCCGGAGCGGAGCGCCTCGGCGTGGACCTTCTGAAGATTCTCCAGGCGCAGCAGCGAGGCGCGATAGATGTTCCGCCCGGTGAAGTCGCGCGCCGGCGGGAACCGGTAGGTGTCGTCGGGCACGTGGCGCCGCAGCACGGCCACCACCTCGAGCAGACTCTCGCTGGGCCGGTAGCGCGGGTCCGGCTCCGGTGTCGAGCGGCACCCGACGAGCGCAGCCGATCCGAGCAGCAGGGCGAGGACGACGCGCCGTGCAGCCGGGCGTCGCCTCATCGATTCCCGCGCTTGGCCGCCACGGCGTTCAGCATCTTCTCGGTCGCGATCACCGCGGCCGCGAGCTGGTCCGAGTCGACGCCGAGGGTGGACCAGGACTCCTCGCCCTTCTCACCCCGCCAGGTGATCAGGGTCTCGACCAATGCGCTGGTGCGTCCACCCGGCGGGATGCGCACCCGGAAATCCTGGAGCTGCGGGACCTCCAGCCGGAACTTCTTCACCGCCTTCTTGAGGGCGTTCATGAACGCGTCGTATCCCCCGTCGCCGGAGGCCTCAGCGGTCGAGCTCTTCTTGTGGTAGGAGACGGTGGCCTTTGCGCGGGGCATCGTGTCGCTCCCCACCTGGACCTCGTAGGCATCCACCTGGACCATCTGCTCCCGGGGCGTCTTCAGCACGTCTGCGATGATGAAGCGGAGGTCCTCCGGCACGACGGAGTGCTTCTTGTCTCCGAGCTCGACGATCCGCTTCAGCACCAGCTTGCGCGCCTCTTCCGGCAGTTCGATTCCGAGCCGCTCCAGATTCTGATCGAGGGAGGCCTTCCCGGAGAGCTTCCCCAGGGCGTAGCGACGCTGGCGCCCGAAGCGGTCCGGCGCCAGGCGGCTCGCGTAGAGCTCCGCCTTGGCGTCGCCGTCCGCGTGGATTCCGGCGGTCTGGGTGAACACGTCTCCACCCACGATCGGGGCGTTCGCGTTGACGTTCTTTCCGCTGAAGATCTCGACCAGGCGGGAGGCGGCCACCAGCCGCGACTCGTCGACGCCCGTGTGACGCGGGCCGTGGTCGTGAAGGGCAGCCACGATCTCGGCGAGACGCGCGTTCCCGGCTCGCTCCCCCATGCCGTTGACACTCGTGTGGATCCCCCGGGCCCCCGCCTCCACCGCCATCAAGCTGTTGGCGGTAGCGAGCCCGTAGTCGTTGTGACCGTGGAACTCGAAGTGGACCTGGGGCCAGGTCGAGACCATCAGGCCGATGTAGCGGTGGGTGTCCGCGGGGTTCAGGATGCCCAGCGTGTCGGGCAGGTAGACGCGGTCCACGCGCTGCTTGCCCAGCATCTTCATCATCGCGAAGACGTAGTCGAAGGAATCCCGCACGCCGTTCGACCAGTCCTCGAGGTAGACGTTGGCGCGGACCCGCTTCTTGCGCGCGTACTCCAGGGTCTCCGCCGCCATCGAGCGATGCTTCTCCGGGGTCATCCGCAGCTGGCCCGTGCAGTGGCGCTCGGAGCCCTTCACCAGCAGGTTGAGCACCCTCCCGCCGGCGCTGGTGATCCAGTCGACCGATTTCCCGCGGTCGCAGTAGCCGAGCATCTCCACCCGCCGCAGCATGTGGACCCTTCGGGCCCAGCGAGTGATCAGGCGCGCCGCCTCGTGCTCTCCTTCGGAGACCCGGGTTCCGGCGATCTCGACCCGGTCCACTCCCACGTTCGCGAGCAGCATGCGGGCGATCTGCAGCTTCTCGGCGGGCGTGTACGAGATCTCCGGAGTCTGCTCGCCATCCCGCAGCGTGGTGTCCATCAGCTCGATTCGGCGTTCGTCGGCTTCAGCCATGGCTCCTCCCGATCGGTCTCCCAGGAGTGGTTAGAATCGAATCATGCGGAAATCCACCCGGTCCTTCCTGGTCGGAGAGGACCAGGCTGGCTCGCGCCTGGACCGGTACCTGACGGAGGCCCTGGGGGCATCCCGGTCCCAGGTCCGCAAGCTCCTGGCCCGGGGCGGGGTGACCGTGGACGGCCGGGTGATGGGCTCGAGCGCCAAGGGTACGCCGGTCCGCGCCGGCTCCCGGATCGAGATCGCCAGCTTCCGGCATCCCGCATCCCAACGCCCCATCCCGGACACCGAGTCACCCCTGGTGATTCTAGCCGAGGGAGAGGGCTGGATCGCCGTGGACAAGCCCGCGGGAACCCCGGTTCATCCGCTGGCCGAGGAAGAACGGGGAACGCTGCTGAACGCGCTGCTCGCCCGCCGCCCGGAGATCCTGGGAGTCGGCGAGGCGGGGCTTCGCAGCGGTGTCGTTCACAGGCTCGACGTGCAGACCTCCGGGGTCCTGCTCTTCGCGACGCGGGAGGACCGCTGGGAGAGTCTCCGCCTGGCCTTCCGCCGCCACCGGGTGTGGAAGGGCTACCGGGCCATCGTGGCGGGCGAGCTGGCGGGAGGAGAGGATCTGGTGCTGCACCTCGGTGTCACCCGGCACCGCCCGGCCCGGGTCCGCGTCCGTCCGGACGGCTCCCCCGGCTCGCGGATGACCGCGCTGCACTGGCGTTCTCTCGAGCGCAACGCCCGCGCAACACTGGTCGAGGTGGAGCCCGTGACCGGCTTTCTGCACCAGATTCGCGTCGCACTTGCACATCTAGGACACCCCGTCGTCGGTGACGCCGTCTACGGGAACGACTCGGCGTCAACCGCGCCTCGGCTGATGCTCCACGCCGCGGCGATTCGCTACCGGGAAATTGACGCGCAGTCACCCGACCCGCCTGATTTCCAGGAGTCGCTGAAGCGCTTCGGCCTCTGAAACGGTGCACGGGCGCGTCTCTGGTGACGCGATCCGGTGGCTGGTGCGGGGCAGTGGGAGCACAGCGCAGAAAAAGCTATGAACGCTGTTCAGGGAATTCTCCCCGTCAAGACCGAGAGTTTTACCCTAACAGTTGGTAGGATACAACCCGTTTCGGTGAGGGCATTTCAACCTGGCCTGGGCGCGGCGCGACTTCTGATGCGGTGGAGCACATTGACGTGAATGGACAGCAGGACGCCGCGGAACGAGACCTGGATCGGATCTACCGCGCGGCCGCAGCGCCCCAATACTGGCCGCTGTTTCTCGACGGCCTGAGAAGGGAGCTGCGAGCTGCGAGCGTCCACCTCATTCTCCGCCATCCCGCCGAAGACGACCCCGGTGTCGATGTCTCGCTCGGAGTGGACGAGCGCCTCGCGGAGGCCTATCGCCTGCATTTCTACCGATCGAATCCCTGGCGACCCTGGGGCGCAGCGGCTGAAGAGGGCAGGACCGTCCTGGGTGACAGCATCGTTCCCGAAGGCGAGCAGGTGCGCACCGAGTTCTACAACGACTGGATGCGCCCACAGGGGTTTGCCCATCCCTTCGCGGCGTTTCTGCACAAGCCGGATTGGGAGGAGCCGCTCTCGAGCTTCGCGGGTTTCCGGGAGAAGCACGGCGGGCCGTTCGAGAAGGAGGATCTCGACCGGATCCGTTTGCTGGTTCCTCACCTCCAGCGGGCGCTGGTGATCCACACCCGTGTCCAGGGCGCGGAGGCGTGTGCCGGCGCTGCGGAGGAAGCGTTGGACCGGATCAACGGCGGCGTGATCCTGATCGACGAGTGGGGGGCTCCGATCGTCACGAACCGGAACGCCGATCGGATCCTCGCCGCGAACGATGGACTCGTCCTGGATTGGGATGGCCCCTCCGCCGCGACTCCGCAGCAGACCGGGGTGCTTCGAAGGCTGCTCTCAGAGGCGGCGACGACCGGCAACGGCAAAGGGGCGGGAGCCGGGGGCGTGATGCGCCTCGCGCGCCCTTCCGGTCGCCCCGCCCTCGAGGTGGTCGTCACACCGCTTTGCCGCGAGTCTTCGCCGATGTTCACGGCTACGGCGACGGCGGCGATCTTCGTCGCCGATCCGGATGACCGCGCCGAGCGCCCACCCGAGCGGCTGCGCCGGTTCTACGGGCTCACGCGGAAGGAGGCCGAGCTGGCCTCCCGCCTGGCCCGGGGAATGAGTCTCTCCGAGATCTCCGACGCTCTCGGCGTCACCATCCACACCGTGCGCGGCCACCTGAAGCAGCTCTTCGCCAAGACCGGCACCCACCGTCAGGCGGAGCTGGTTCGGGTGCTATTGGCCGGCCTCGCTGACATCCGTCTGGAATGAAGACTCCAGTCATGGGTCTGGCGAGCCACATCGATCGGATCTACGGCGCGGCAATGGCGCCCGAGCGCTGGCCGGTGTTTCTCGGTGGCCTGAGGGGGGAGCTGCAGCTTGCGAGCTTGAGTCTCGTCTTCCGTCACCCCAGCCACCACGACCGCGGCATCATCACTTCCGATGGTGCCGACGAAGATTATGGCGACGCCTACCGCTCTCACTACCACAGGCTCAACCCCTGGCTGCCCTGGGGCCCGTTGGAAGAAGAAGGTCGAGTTGTCCTGGCCGACAGTGTCCTTTCCCAGAGCGAGCTGGTCCGGACCGAGTTCTACAACGACTGGCTGCGGCCACAGGGCCTCGCCCATCTCTTCACGGCATTTCTCTGCAAGCCGGCTCCAAGGGAGCCGCTCGCGGAGCTTGGTGGCCTGCGGGCGAAACGCGTCGGGCCGCTCGAGGAAGAAGACCTCGACCTGGTTCACACGCTGGTCCCCCACCTTCAACGGTCGCTGTCGATCCACGCCCGCGTTCAGGGGGCGGAGATGCGAGCCGGTGCGGCCGCGGAGGCACTGGACCGGATCGTCGGCGGCGTGATCCTGCTCGACGAGCAAGGCGCTCCGCTTCTCACCAACCGCACCGCGGACCAGATCCTCGCCGCGAACGATGGACTGTTTCTGGATCGTGAGGGTCCCTCGGCCTCGAGCCCGCGGCAGACCGGCGAGCTTCGGGGGCTGCTCTCGAACGCCGCGGCGACGGGCGCCGGCAAGGGAGTCGGGGCCGGCGGCGTGATGCGGCTGGCGCGCCCTTCGGGCGGTCCCGCCCTGGAGGTGGTCGTCACACCGGTTCGCCGCGGGGCTTCTCCGATGTTCGCCTGCAACGCGGCGGCAGCAGCGATCTTCGTGGCCGACCCGGAAGCCCGGGCCGAGCGTCCCCCGGAGCGGCTGCGCCGGGTCTACGGGCTCACGCCGAAGGAGGCCGAGGTGGCCTCCCGCCTGGCCGGCGGGATGAGTCCCTCGCAGATCTCCGACGCTCTCGGCGTCACCATCCACACCGTGCGCGGCCACCTGAAGCAGCTCTTCGCCAAGACGCAGACCCGCCGGCAGCCGGAGCTGGTTCGGGCACTGCTGAGCGGATTGGCGAGCATTCGCCTGGAGTGACGACTCCAGCTGCCCGGCGCGTATACTCGCGGCGGTGGAGCTGCGGACGCTGCACAGATCCGAGCGGGAGCCGCTTCTCGACCTGCTCGACCTCTGGGAGATGCCCGACGGCTGGCGCGGGAGGGAGTTCTTCCGCCGCTACCTCGAGGACGACCCGAGCTTCGCGGACGAGAACGTCTGGGTCGCGGTGGACGCCGGGCGCCTGGTCTCCTGTGTGCAGATCTTTCCCCGGCCCCTCGCGATCTGCGGCGAGCCGGTCCCGACCGGCGGGATCGGCAGCGTCTTCACCCTGCCCGAGTATCGGCGCAGCGGCATCGCGGGCGCGCTGCTGGATCGCGCCGTCGAGGCGATGTCCGGATCGGGACTCGAAATCTCGCTGCTCTTCGCGGCGCGCATTCCCTGGTACACGCGGCTCGGTTGGCGCTCATGGTCGGTGACGCGCACCCTTCTGGAGCGGTGCGATCCCGCGCGCCCCGCTGCTGCTGCCGAGATCCTGTGCTTCGAAGCGGCCCGGGATCTCGCGGCGGTGCAGGCCATCCACCGGCACTACTCGGGCGCCCTCGACGGGACGGTGGTTCGCGACGAGTCTCTCTGGACGGCCTCACTGGCGAACGCGGGGAATCCGGAGGAGGACTTCCGCGTCGCGCGCGATCGCGGGGAGGTGCTGGCCTACGCCCGCGCGACAGTGCTGGAGGGCTTTCCGATCGTCACCGAGTTCGGGCGCGGCGCCGGGGCCGTCGCCGCCCTGGCGGATCTGCTCGCCGCAATGGTCGGCGGGCACGCCGCCGCCGGAAACCTGCACCTCGACCCGGAGCTGGAACGCGCCCTCGTGGGCCGTGGCTTCAGGCTGCACCGGGGCGGGGATCCCACCGGCATGCTGCGCTGCATCGACGCCCCGGCTTTGGCGAGGCGCCTCGGTCTCGCGCCTCCGGCGGCAGTGGAGCCCGGCGTCTGGCTCCAGACGGTTCTTCCCGCCGAGCGCTTTGCCTTCTGGAGCGCCGACCGCTTCTAGTCGTCCCCGCTACTCTCGAACGATGAAGAGGCGGATTCGCAAGCTCCTGTTCGGCCGCCTGATCCTCACCCTGGCGGTGCTGCTGGGCGCGACGCAGGTGCTGGTCGGACACTGGGTCAGCGTGGTGCTGGCGGGCCGCGAGGGTCCGGGCCTCGGAGCGGGGCTGGCCCTGGCCGCGCTGCTGATGGTGGGGAACGCCTACCTGGTGCCCGTCATGCGCCGGGCGCGGCGGAGCGGGGGCCTGCCGGGATTGTTTGCCAGGGCCTACATGGGCGCCGGCGTCGCCACCATTCTCCTCGGCGTGGCCGTGCTGGCGATCTGGCTGGGCTTCCTGCCGATTGGCGGCCTGCTCTCGCTGCTCGGAGTCTCTGCCGAGTCGGTCTTCCAGGTGTTTCGCCTGATCAGCATTCCCATCGTCGCGACCCTCGCCGGCATGCTGCTCTGGGGCTTCACCGTCGGACAGGCCTACACGACCCACACCCACCTGCGGATTCCCCTGGCTGACCTCCCGGAGTCCGTTCGCGGCCTTCGCATCGTGCAGACCTCCGACCTGCACATCGGAAACCGCATGGAAGGCCGGCGCCTGGAGCGTCTGGTGCGGCGGGTCAACGCCCTGGATCCCGATCTCGTCGTCGTGACCGGCGACATCTTCGACTTCGATCCCTCCGTGCTCGAGCAGGGCGCGCGCAGGCTGGCCGGACTCCGCGCGCGCTACGGCGTCTTCGCCGTGCTCGGCAACCACGACACCTACACCGGAACCGAGGAGGTGGCAGCCGCACTGCGCGACCACGCACCCGGTCTTCGCCTCCTGCGAGGGGAGGTGGTGCGGATCCCTCTGCCGGTGCCCTTCTACCTGGCGGGAATCGACGACCCGGGACGGGACTGGACGGCGAGGGGTGTCGATCTTCCCGGGCTCACGGAGCTCGCGGAGAAGCTGCCCGACGACGGACCGACCGTCCTGCTGGTGCATCGCCCCGAGGCCTTTCCCCAGGCGGCGCGTCTCGGATTCCCGCTGGTTCTCGCCGGGCACACACACGGTGGACAGCTCGCACTTCCCAGTGCCGGCGGTCAGCTGAACCTGGCGCGCCTGGTCACCCGCTACCACCGCGGGCTCTTCCAGGAGAACGGCTCGGTTCTCTACGTGAACCGCGGCGCCGGAGTCGCCGGACCCGCCCTCCGGATCAACTGCCCCCGCGAGATCGCCACCATCGAGCTGGAGCGGAGCGCGAACTAGAACTGGGGCCGCTCGTTTGACAGCGAAGTCGGCGCCGACATAGACTCGAAAGTCCAACCCCCTACCGAAGCCGTGCGCGGCGCGTCAGGAGAACCAGAACCATGGGCAAGCGAGGCAAGGCCGCCATCGTCCGCGAGTACAACAAGCCGGTGAGTGTCGAGGAGGTCGAGGTCGGGTCTCCCAGGCGCGGCGAGGTGATGGTGAAAATCGCAGCGTGCGGCGTCTGCCACAGCGACTACTCGGCGGTGAACGCGACCATCCCGATGCCTCCCCCGCTGGTGCTCGGCCACGAGGCCGCCGGTGTGATCGAGGAGGTGGGCGAGGGGGTCGAGGACATCGCCGTCGGCGACCACGTGGCCATCGTCTGGATACCGATGTGCGGGCGGTGCCGCTACTGCGTCGAGGGCCGCCCGGCGCTCTGTGACATGAGTGCCAAGGCCGTCTTCACGCTGCCCGACGGCACCTCGCGCCTCACGGATGCGGACGGGAAGCCGCTCCACCACTACGCGGGCGTCGCAGTGATGGCCGAGTACGCCACCGTGCACCGGGACAACGTGGTCAAGATCGATCCCGATATCCCCCTGGACAAGGCGGCGTTGATCGGCTGCGCGGTGATGACCGGCGTGGGCGCCGCTCTCAACACCGCCAAGGTGCAGGCTGGCTCCAGCGTCGCCGTGTTCGGTGCGGGGGGCATCGGCCTGAACGTGATCCAGGGCGCGGCGCTGGCCGGTGCCGAGCAGATCATCGCCGTGGATCTCGAGGACAAGAAGCTCGAGTTCGCCCAGCAGTTCGGGGCGACGCACACGATCAACCCGGGCAGCGACGGCGACCCGGTCGCCAAGATCGGCGAGCTCAGTGGCGGGGGAACCGACTACGCCTTCGAGTGTATTGGCGTCCCCGAGGTGATCGCCCAGAGCTACGCCGCCATCCACAAGGGCGGGACGGCGGTGGTGGTCGGTGTGACGCGGGCGGACGCGACCGTCACCCTCGGCACCTTCATGATGCCGTTCCAGGAGAAGGTGCTCACCGGCTCCATGTACGGATCGGCGCGGCCCACGATCGACTTCCCGCGGCTCTTGAAACTCTACCGGTCGAACCGCCTCAAGCTCGACGAGCTGGTCACCGCGACCTACCCGATCGACGACATCAACCGCGCCTTCGACGACATGCTGCAGGGGGTGAACGCCCGCGGCGTCCTGATCATGTAGGAGTGGTTCCGCCCCGCGAGAGGCGGGAGCGGAGCCGGTCGACGAGGCGTCCCAGGTCGCGGCTTCGGCCGCGGTCGACCTGGAAGTAGTGGTCCCCGTCGTCCTTGACCAGGAACTTCGCCTTCTGACCAGCGAGGACCTCGAGGGGGGCCTCGCCCGCATCCGCGGGACGGTCGAGCTTGGCGAACATGCGCCGTCCGTCGATCCGCAGCACCGCGACGTGGACCGGCTCGCTACTGCGGCCCGGCGTGACGAAGATCGTGGTGGCGGCCTCCACCACGGCGCGCGCGCCGTGGAGCTCCGCGCCGTCCTCCTTCACCGTCTCCCGGGGGGCGGACCGGAACTGGAGGCGCGGCCTGGCCACGTGTTCCCGCTTCCGCTTCGAATCCGAGCGCTCCAGGATGGTCACGTAGACGTTGTTGCCGGGGCCGCCGATCGAGTGGGCGATGCCCAGCCGGGCGCGGCGGACCTGGGCTCGGGGATTCGGAAAGCGCTCGGTCATCTGGAGGTAGGTCTCGGAGATCTGAAACAGCCCGGTACCGCCCACCGGGTGGCCGCGCGCCTTGAGCCCGCCGGAGAGGTTGGTGGGAATCCGGCCCTTCACCCCCGTGAGCGGGTGCTCCAACGGGTCTCCGAGGGCCTTCCTGGAGCCCTTCATCAGGGCCTCGATGGCCTCGTCCTCGTCGACCAGAAGAAGGTCGGAGAGACCGATGGGCAGCAGGCTGTTGAAGGCGTCGTGGGCTTCGACGACCAGCCGCTCGATCCGGCGGGGATCGGCGATTCCAGCGCGCCAGTAGGCGATCTTCGCCGCCTGCCGGGTGGCGTCGAGGTGGGAGAGGGACTCGCGGTCGAGAATCGAGGAGGTCTCGGTGGCGGAGCCGAGGCCGGCCACCCGGACCGCCTGCGGCTTCGAGGTGAGGATCAGGGCCGCGGCGCCGTCGCAGATCGGCGAGCAGTCCTTGCGCATCAGGGGGGTTGCCACCGGGGAGTTCTGCGACTCGTCGAAGTAGGCCGAGAGGGGCTCGGGCTTGCCGAAGAATGCCGCCAGGGGATTCTCAGCCCCCAGCGCGTGGGCCCTTTGCATGAGGCGGGCCAGCACGTTGTCGACTTCTTTCCCCTTGATGCCCCGCTCGCGGAACCAGGCCTGGGTGACCAGGGCGATCAGCCCCGGCATCGTGAAGCCGAAGCGCCGCTCCACGGGATCCACCGTCTTCGACATGATGTTGGTCGCGGTCTGGGTGGTGACCGTCTTCATCCGCTCGCCGGCCAGGACGAGCACGTTCTCGCACTCCCCCGAGGCGACCTTGTAGTAGGCCTCGTGGAAGGCGGCGGCGCCGGTGGAGGAGGCCGTCTCGCTGCGAATCGCCGGCACCCCGGTCAGTCCCAGCCGATCCGCCACCTTGGCGGCGATGTTGGCGCGGTTCTCGAACTCTTCGCTGTCCATGATGCCGATCTGCACGGCGCCGAAGGAGCGAACCGGGGAATCCTCCAGGGCTGCGCGGTACGCCTCGGCGAACAGGTCGAAGACGCTGCCGAAGACCCGCCCGGTGAGGTCCACCTTGGTCAGACCCACGCCCGCGATGTAGACCGACTTGGCCATGGCCGCCTAGGATACCCTACGGTCCCCGGATACTTCGAGGGAGGTGAACCGTGGCAAAGCGCTGGATCGCCGGCCTCGCCGTGCTCCTGCTGGTTCTGGCATGGCTGATGGTCGACCGCGGTACCGGAGTCGAGGAGGGAACCGTCCTGGTGATGGATCTGGAGGGGGCGTACGTCGAGAGCCACGCCACCCCCTATCTCTCCAGGCTGATGGGTTCACCCGAGCGGCCCTTGATCCACCTGCTCTCGGAGCTCGCCAAGGCGGAGCGCGACGAGAGACTCTCCGCAGTGGTGTTCAGGATCCGCCCGCTCGCCATCGGCTGGGGAAAGGCCGATGAGCTGCGGGCGGCGATCGCCCGCATCGGAGAAGGCGGCCGGCGCACGGTCGCCTACCTCGAGATCGAGAAGTTCGGCGCCAACCTCGAGTACTTCGTCGCCAGCGGCGCCGACGAGATCTACCTGGCCCCCGGCTCGCGCAATCCCTTCGTCGGTCTGGCCGCCGAGTATCTCTTCCTGGGCGGCTTCTTCGAGAAGATCGGCGTCGAGATCGAGTACGAGAGGATCGGCAGGTACAAGAGCGCCGTGGAGAGCTTCGCGGAGTCGAAGATGTCGGAGGCGAATCGGGAGATGACCACGGCGCTGCTCGACTCGGTCTACGGCCGCTTCGTCGAGGCCGTCGCCGAGGGGCGCTCGCTGACCCCGGAGCAGGTCCACGCAGCCGTCGACGCCGCGCCGACGACACCCGCCGAGATGCAGGAGCACGGGCTCTCCGACGGGATCGGCTTCTTCGACGAGATCCTGGAACGGGTCCGCGGAGCCGAGCAGGAGCGGCCCGTCATGGAGGCGGCGGAGTACGCGGGGGTGGATCCGTCCAGCGTCGGGTTCGATCCGGTGGCGAGCTTTGCCCTGATCTACGGGACCGGCCCGGTCGTGGCCGGCGCGGGTTCCAGCGGCCCGGCGGGCCGCGAGGTGCTCGCCTCCACCAGCGTCTCCGAGGCGTTCGAAGCCGCCGCCGAGAATCCCGAGATCGCCGCCATCATCTTCCGCATCGACAGCCCCGGTGGCTCTGCGATGGCCTCGGACCTGGTCTGGCACGCGACGCAACGCGCCCGGGAGGCGGGAAAGCCCGTGGTCGCATCCTTCTCCGACGTGGCCGCCTCGGGGGGCTACTACGTGGCCTGCGGAGCGGATCGCATCGTCAGCCAGCCGGCGACCCTCACCGGCTCCATCGGAGTCTTCGTGCTCCGCCCGATCCTGGGCGGGCTCTACGACAAGCTCGGGGTGGGTGTGGAGGCGATGACCCGCGGCGAGCACGCCGACCTGCTGCTCTCCTCGGAGCGGCTCTCGCCGCGCACCCGCAGCCGGTTGCGGGCGGATGTGCGCAGCGTCTACGAGACCTTCGTGGGCCGCGTCGCCGAGGGCCGCAAACTCGAGCCGGAAGCCGTCGACGCCATCGGTCAGGGTCGCGTCTGGACCGGTGCCCAGGCCGCCGAGATCGGTCTCGTGGATGCTCTCGGCGGAGTGCGCAGCGCCGTGCTCGAGGCGAAGAAGGCGGTCGGCCTCGAGGCGGACGACGACGTGGTGCTGGTCTCCTATCCCCTGCCGAGGCCTCTCGCCCAGCAGATCGCAGATGCGCTCGGCGCCTCGCTTCGCGCCAGCGTACCTTCCCTGTCGCTGCCGCCCGCGGTCGCGGAGCTCGTTTCGACGCTCCAGGTGCTTCCCTCCGGAACGCCGCTGCTGATTCCGCCCGGACTCACCGAGATCCACTGAGGAGAGCTCGCCATGCATCTCGAGAAGCAGTTCCAGGTGCGCCAGCCCCGGGAGAAGGTGGTCGCGCTGGTCGAGGAAGACGAGACGCTGACCGGCCTCTTCCCCGACACCGAGACTGCGGTGATGGAGCGGAGCGGCGACCGGAAGACCACCGTCTCTCGCTACCACCTGCTCGGCCGCGAGGGAGAGGCGACCTTCCACTTCGACTTTCTCGGGGACGGGAACGTCCGCTTCGAGAAGGTCTGCGATGGGAACGTCTGGCGTTCGCTACGCGGCTCGCTGACCTTCGAGGAACGGGGCAAGGGAACCCGCGTCTGCATCGAGCTGGACGGGAAGACCAAGACCCTGGTGCCGGAGTTCACCATCAAGGGGCCGATGCAGGAGCAGATCGATCAGATGGTGGAGGCTCTCAAGCGGCGCATTCGCGCGGCAAAGAAATGACGCGACCATGGCGACTGTGACGGCCAGCGATTTGGTGAGGCTATACGTCGAGGCGCACGGCGAGGGCTTTCCGCTGTTGCTCTCCCCCGGCTACTGCCAGACTCATGAGAACTTTCGCCCGCAGGTGGAGCCCTTTGCCGGGGCCGGGGCCCGCGTCGTGCTCTGGGACTACCGCGGTCACGGCAAGAGCGAAGCCCCCGAGGACGACGATGCCTACCACATGGAGCGGGTGCTGGACGACATGGATCGCGTCCTCGAGTGGGCGGCGCCCGGCCGGCGCGCGGTGCTGGGCGGACTCTCCTTCGGCGGCCTCGCGTCGCTTCACTTCGCGGTCGTCTGTCCCGAGCGGGTCCGGGCCCTGCTGCTGTTCGACAGCGGACCCGGCTTCAAGAAGCGCGAGGCCCAGGCGAGCTGGGAGGCGCAGGTCGGTCGCATCGCCGACCGTCTCGAGAAGATCGGCTTCGAGGGATACGTCGATGGTCGCGCCGCGGCCACCGCCATCGGGCGCCGGCGGGATCTCCCGGCGGCCGAGGCTGCGGGCCGGGCCATCCTGGCGCAGGATCCCCACGGCGTGGCGCGCTTCGGCCGCCGCGTGGTCGGGCCGGCCGCGGGGGTGATCGACAATCTCTCGCGCATCGAGGCGCCGACGCTGGTCCTGGTGGGTGAGCAGGACACCGCCTACGCCCGAGCCGGCGAGGTGATGGCGGCCAAGCTCCCGAATGCGACGCACGTCGTGATCCCCGACGCCGGGCACGTGGTGAACATCGAGCAGGAAGAGGCCTTCAACCGGGCGGTGATCGGGTTCCTGGACGCGCTGCCGCCGGAGTGAGGCGCGGTCGAAGCGTCGGAACTCTGGTATTCCATCCCTGGTAGCTCATCGTTGGGAGGTTCCGATGGGAAAAGTGTACGAGGCGATCGACGAACGGCTCGCCCAGATGATCGAGGCGCAGCATCTCTTCTTCGTGGCGACTGCGGCGCTCTCGGCGGAGGGCTCGGTGAACCTCTCGCCCAAGGGCCTCGACTCCTTCGCGATCCTGGACCCCCACAGCGTCGCGTATCTCGACCTGATCGGAAGCGGCGCCGAGACGATCGCTCACCTCCGCGAGAACGGGCGGATCACGATCCTGTTCTGCTCCTTCGAAGGGCCGCCGCGGCTGCTGCGCCTCTACGGTCGAGGTGAAGTCTTCGAGCCGGGGGACGAGGGCTTCGACGCGCTCCTCTCCCGTTTTCCCGAGCACCCTGGCACCCGGTCCATCATCCGCGTCTCGGTCACCCGGATCGCCGACTCCTGCGGGTTCGGCGTTCCCCTCTATCGCTTCGAAGGGGAGCGGACGCAGCTCACCGCCTGGGCGGAGCGCAAAGGCGAAAACGGGTTGCGCGACTACCAGCTCCAGAACAACCGCGAGAGCGTGGACGGGCTCCCCGCCCTCCTGGGGGAGAAGCTCTGAGCGTCCTCTCAGCGGGGACGTTCCGGAAGGTCAGTGCCTCTTCGATTCCAGCTGCTCGAAGTGGCGGCGGATGGCGCGGGTTCCTCCGCGGAAGTGGTGGGCGCGCAGGCCTTCGCGCAGCATCAGCTCTGCGAGGTGGGCGCTCTTGAGTCCGAACTCGCAGTAGAGCACGTAGGCGCGATCTCTGGCGAAAGACGGATGGGCCTCGAGGGCCTCGCGGAAGTCGAGTCGCACGGCGTCGGGGTAGTGCCAGGAGCGGAACTCCGCCTCGCTGCGCAGATCGATCACCACCGCTCCGTCCGGGATCTCCGAACTCTCGATCTCTTCGAGCCCAGCGTCGTCGGGGTCGAGATCGCGCAGCTTCAGCACCTCGCGGTTCGCGATCGCCCTCTCGAGGATCGAAGCGTCGACGCGGCGCTCCTCTTCCCGGATCACGTCGAGCTTGGCGCTGGTGGTCGGGCGCCGCGGTACCATCGCGCAGTACTCCGCGACCACTGCCGAGAGGGGACCGGTGCCGATGCGGTTGGCCACCGCGATGATCTCGTCCTTGTTGAAGCCGGCCAGCGGTCGGAGGATCGGTGTAGGGGTTGCCTGGCTGATGGTCGCCAGGTTCCTGAGAGTCTGGGACGAGACCTGTCCCACGGCCTCGCCGGTCACGATGGCGCAACCACCGCAGTCGTCGGCGATCGCTTCGGCTGCTCGCAGCATCGAGCGCTTCAGCAGCACCTGCCAGTAGCGCGGCGTGGTCTTGCTCTGGAACTCCTGGGAGACCCCCTCGAAATCGACGGCGTGGAGACGCGGTCGGGAGCCGTAGGACCAGCGGTCGGCGATCACCTTCATGACGCGGAGGACACCGAGCCGGTGGCTCGCACCCCCCAGATTGCAGAAGACGTAGTCGAGGGTCACGCCGCGCTTGAGCAGCAGCCAGGCCGCCACCGCCGAGTCGAAGCCACCCGAGACGAGGGCGACGGCGCGGTCCCCGCAACCGATGGGGAATCCGCCCTGCCCCGGGCGCCTCGAAGCGAAGAAGTAGGCGAGTCCCCGATAGATCTCGACGTGGGCCGTGACCTCGGGATCCCGGAGGTCCACTCGCGAGGCAAGGGCGCGGAGAGACTCGCCCAGCTCGATCTCCACGTCCTTGGAGCCGAAGGATCGGACCTCGGGGTCTCCGACGAAGCGGGAGCGGACGGCGAACCGCTTGCCGCGGACGGCGTCCCCGAAGATTTCGTGCCCGGCGGACACGATCTCCGGGAGCGAGGCACCCGGGCGTCGAAACGCGGGGGAGAGGGACTGCAGCCCGAAGACCCGCTCCAGGACGGAGATCACGCCGGGGCTGTGCACCTCGACGAAGACCCGGTCGTGATGCCGTTCGATCTTCCCCTCGTAGCCCTCGGAGGCGAGCGCATCCTTCACGTTGCGCAGGAGTTGCGTCACGAACTGACGGCGGGTGGCCTTGGCCTTCGTCGAGAGCTCGCCCGAAAACCGCAGCAGGACCAGATCGGGCTCGTCGCCGGGGGTCTTCACACCCTCAAGTTAGCAAGCGCGGCTCGGGCCAGGGCGAGCCGAGCGAAGCTCGATGAGGCAAGTGCGGGTTGGCTGCCGCCGAGTTGCGCAGCGGAGATGTTCACGTCAAGGTGGGCTGGTCGCCGGCCGATGTAGCCTGCAGCGAGGAACCCCCCGTGCTGAAGAGTCCGGCCGAGGACCCCACTGCCTCCGAGGTCCCGTCGCACTACCGTGTGCATCTTCTGCCCGGCGCCAAGCCGACCGAGCGAGGCGTTCTCTACCGGCGTGGCAGCGAGCGCTTTCTACTCGCCTGGGGCCGCGTCGAGTACGCCTTTGCCGCCGAGGTCGGCGAGCCGCAAGGAGTCCGCACGATTGCCTTCGACCTGGCCGTGGAAGTGAACGGGCCCGTCTGCGTAGCCTGTCGCATGGAGGCAGAGCCCGGCGAGGACGCCATGCGAACAGCTCGGGCCATCCAGCTGGCCATCGGCCCCGAGACCTGCAACTCCTGTATCAAGTCTCTCGCCGCCGACGGAATCCCTTCGCTCTCCTTCCCGGACACGGAGACCTTTGGTGAGGCCGTCCTCGAGTCCGTCCGCTTCGTCGGCTCGGCGAGGCGGGAGTGAACGGAGGCAGGAGACCGTGAGCTCGATTTCGGCCCTGGAATCTCACGTGGGGGAATCCCATCGCTCTCGATTCGATCTCTCGCCTGCACCGCCGAGGTGCGGGCGGAATTTTGCCTCGATCAGCTCAGCCGTGGGGAGGATCACGCAGCCTTGCCTTGCAAGCTTCGTCACGAGTCCCCACAATGTTTCACGCAAAGGCGCCGTGGTGTAGTGAGGATGTGCACCGGGGTCTCTCTAGGTAGACCACCGGTGGCTCCGCGGTGCCAGCCAAGTCCATTGGGGGGATTGAAAAGCCCATGAAGCGACGAGTCGTCTCGTGGTTGGGCGCAGCGGCCCTGGCCGCTGCGGCGTTCAGCATGACAACCGGGTGCGCGCTGTTTGGCGGCGGCGAGGAGGAGCTCGCCGGCAGTGGCGAGGGAGGTGAGTTCTCGGAGGGAGGGCTCAGCGGCAGCGGTGGGCTCTCCGGAGACGAGTCGGGTGCCTTCGAGGTGGCAGAGCTCCAGACCGTCTACTTCGACTTCGATCGCGCGGTGATCCGCGACGACCAGAAGCCCAGCATGCGGTCGAACACGAGCGCCGCCAAGGAGCATGGCGAGTGGCGGATCATCGTGGTCGAGGGCCACACCGATGAGCGCGGGACCGAGGAGTACAACCTCGCGCTGGGTGAGCGCCGCGCCAACTCCGCCAAGCAGTACATGGTGAACGCTGGCATCCCCGCATCGCGGGTCGACACGGTGAGCTTCGGTGAGAGCAAGCCCGCCGTGCAGGGACACGATGAGGCCGCCTGGAAGTGGAATCGCCGCTCCGACTTCCGGGTGATGCGCTAGCGCCGAGGCGGGCCGCGCAGATCCCTCGCTGACGAGCGGCGTGAGCGGCAGGGCCGCTCGCGTTCCCGCATCCCCCCGTGGAACGCGACCCGGTGCGGCCGCCCGTTGGCCGCCCCGCGGGCGTGGTGATATCGTCGATCCTCTCCAATCCATTCACGGGGATCTGCGATATGCCTCTGCACGGCGGGAAGCTGGCGGCGAAGGCTCTCAAACGAGCCGGCGTCGAGATCGTCTTCACCCTTCCGGGGGGCCACATCATGCCCCTCTACGACGGTTGCCTCGACGAGGGCATCCGGATAGTCGACGTGCGCCACGAGCAGGCAGCGGTGCACGCAGCGGATGCCTGGGCGCGCTGCAGGCCGGGGAGCATCGGTGTGGCCGCCATCACCGCCGGGCCGGGAGTGACCGACGGCATCACCGGCATCGCCAACGCCTGGCGCGCCAACTCGCCCATTCTCGTATTCGGCGGCCAGGGCCCTTTCGAAAACCTGCGCCGCGGTTCCCTCCAGGAGATGGACCACATCGGTGTGGTTCGTCCCATCACCAAGTACGCCGATGCCGTCTACCAGACCCATCGCATCCCCGAGTACATCGAGCTGGCGATTCGCCACGCGGTTTCGGGGATTCCCGGCCCGGCCTACCTGGAGATCCCGATGGACGTCTTCATGGCTCAGGTGGAGGACGACCAGGTCCAGGTTCCGCGCATCCGCACCGATCCGCCGCGGCTCTCCCCCGATCGCGAGGAGGTCCGTCGCGCCATCGAGCTGCTCGAGCAGGCGCAGAAGCCGATGCTGATGGCCGGCACCAGCGTCAAGTGGTCCCGGGCCAGCGAGCAGATGAACCGCTTCATCCGCGAGATCCACATTCCCTCGTTCACCAACGGGATGGGACGCGGGACGATTCCGCCGGACTCACCCGAGTTCGGGAACCGGTCCCGCCGGGAGGCCCTCAAGCAGACCGACTGCATCATCCTGGCGGGGACGCTGCTCGACTTCAGGATGAAATTCGGCAAGACGATTCCCGCCGACGCCAGGATCATCCAGCTCGAGATGGATGCGACGCTGATCGGGCAGAACCGCCAGTCCGACGTGGGACTGGTCGGAAACCTCGGGAACGGCTTCGAGCTGCTGCTGGAGGAGATGAAGAACCGGGGGTTGCAGCTCGACTTCTCCGGGTTCCGCGACGCGCTGCGCGAGATCGAGACCCTGGCGGAGCAGAAGGTCGAGGCGGAGCTCAACAGCGACGCGGTTCCCATCGACCCGCAGCGCATGTGCCGCGAGCTGCGCGACTGGCTCGAGACCCTCGAGGATCCGATCGTGATCGGCGACGGCGGCGACATCGTGGCGACGGCTGCGAAGATCCTTCCGGTCAAGCGCGAGGGCGCCTGGATGGACCCGGGGCCCCTCGGCACGCTCGGCGTCGGCATGCCCTTCGCGCTCGCGGCTCAGCTGGCGCACCCCGACCGGCGCGTGGTGATCGTCTACGGCGACGGGTCCTTTGGCCTGAACGGCTTCGAGTTCGACACCGCGGTTCGCTTCGGTCTGCCCATCGTCGGTGTGATGGGCAATGACGGCGCCTGGGGACAGATGATGCGCCCCCAGGGTGCCGTCTACGGCTGGGACCGGCTCTCGGCCACCCTGCTCGACTACACTCGCTACGACAAGATCGTCGAGGCCATGGGAGGTCACGGCGAGCTCGTGGAGCGCCCGGACGAGCTTCGCCCGGCACTCGAACGCGCCGCCGCGTCCGGCAAGCCGGCGCTGGTGAACGTGGTGATCCGTCAGGATCGCGAGTTCAAGGGCGGAACCTACGTCTAGCGCCGGCGCGCCCGGCAGGGGGGTCAAGTCGAGCGAGTCGAGCAGATGGTGAGCGACCCCGTCCTGCGCCGGGAGTGCGAGCCCGGCGCCCTCGGACTCGATGCCGAGGTGCTCGCGCGCTTCGCGGATCGCATGGGCCCGCTCGCGGTGGTGGACCTGGAGACCACCGGTCTGGCCTCGGACGCAGACGCGGAGATCCTGGAGTTCGGCACCCTGCTCGTCGACCCGCGAGCGTCGCGAGTGGTCACCCTGACCACCCTGCTCCGCCCCAGGGGGCCGCTCCCCCGGGCGGTCAAGAGGCTCACCGGGCTCGACGACAAAGACGTCCGCGACGCACCGCTTCTCGTCGATCTGGCGCCGACCTTCGGTTCAGCCCTCGAGGGGCGCGTCATCATCGCCCACAACGCCGACTTCGAGCGCAGCTTCCTCTCCCGGTTCGTGGCGCCGGAGCTCGGCAAGGCGACCTACCTGGACACGCTGGACCTCCTCGCGCTGACCCACCCCGACGCACCCGATCTCCGCCTCGAGTCGTTCACCCGCATCCTGCTCGGGGACGAGGAGCGGCACCGGGCGCTGGATGACGCGCTCGACACCGCCCGCATCATCTCTCGCGTCGGCGCCGGCTCCGCGCAGGGCGAGTTCCGCTACCGAACGGCCCGCCGGGCACTCGAGCGCTTCGCGCCCGAAGCGCAGTGGCTCGAGCTGCTGACCGAGGCGGGCGGGCCGGTGGCGGATCGGATCGAGTCCGATTTCGTCGAGATCGGCGAGACGGCGGAGCCGCCCGTTCCCTTCGACGAGGAAGCGATCGCCGCCGCACTGGCGGACGAGGCTCGCGGGCGCCGTCACTTCCCCGACTACCGGGTCCGAGAGGGGCAGATCCGCCTGGCCAGGCGGTTCGTCCGAAACCTGGCCGACGACGAGATCCTGCTGGCGGAGGGGGGCACGGGGATCGGGAAGTCGCTGGCCTACCTGGCGGCGGCGATTCCCTTCGCCCTGGAGCGCGCTGCCGCCGGAGAGAAATCTCCGCTGGTGATCTCGACCCGCACCAAGCTGCTCCAGGATCAGCTACTGGATCGCGACATCGCCGCCGCCGCGCGATTCCTCGGGGCGCCTGGGCTCCGCGCGGTCTCGATCAAGGGCCGCGCGAACTACGCCTGCGCCCGCCGCCTGGAGATCGCCCTCGCCGAGGGAAGCGAGCAGAGCATCTTCCCGGAGGACCGCCTCGCCTACGCGGTCCTCGAGAGCTGTGCGAAGATCCGCCCGCACGGCGAGATCGGAAGCGTCCCCGCGGTGTTGCTGCGCCGTTACCCGGCGCTGCGCGCATTGCTGCGCCGCGCCGTTGCCGCCCGGTCGGAGCAGTGCTCGCGGGAGCAGTGCGCCAGCCGGGAAGACTGTCCGCTCGGTCGGCGCCGCGCGGCGCTCGGCCGTGCGGACCTGATCGTCGCCAATCACGACCTGATCCTGCGCTGGCCGCCGGACTACCCCCGCCCCGAGCACGTGATCGTGGACGAGGTCCACGAGCTGGCTCAGGTGGCGGACGAAGTCTACGCGTTGGGCCTGTCTCCCGAGGAGGTCCTGGATCGCTTCGACGAGGTCTTCGGGCGCCCGGCCGTCGGGCGCAGGAGGCGCCGGAACTCCCTGCTCTCCTCGCAGAGCCGCCGCGCGCTGGAGCCGGATGCGCGTGCCTGGCGCCGGGAGCTCTCCCAGGAGTTCGTCGCGCTCGGGCGCGCGCTGGGAGACAGCGCCGGTGATTTTGGCGAGGTCCAGATCCCCGAGTCCCGCGGGCCGGCCCTGGCGGCGGCGGCCTCCATCGCAGGCAGCGTCGCCGGCCGGCTCGACGAGGTCGCCGACGCGGCGGACGAGGGGGCTCGCGCCGAGGGAAACGCCGCTGCACTGGATCGCAACCTCGGAGACCTCCGCAACGCCGCCGAGGCCCTGCGACTCGCCTTCGAGGAGGGTCATCCCGAGGCGGTGGCGGGCTTCGAGAGCGTTCTGCCGCCCTTCGACCGCTGGCGCCTGATGGTTCGTCAGGTCTCCCCGGCCGACTCCTTCCACGCGCAGTTCCTGGATGGGCTGCAGTCGTTCGCCGGCGTCTCGGCCAGCCTCTTCATCGGGGGTGACGCTTTCGCGGCCCTGGGAGACCTGGAGATCGAAGTCCGTGCCGGCGAGCGTCTCCAGCGGGACTCGGTGCCGAGCCCCTTCCCCTACGCGGAGCACATGCGGGTGGTCGCTCTCCAGGGTGGCGCCGACCTCGTGGACGAGACGACGACCGTCCTCGAGTCGCTGGCCCGCCAACTGGGCGGCCGCACCCTGGGCCTCTTCACCAGTCTGCGCCGCATGGACGAGGTCAGCGACGACCTCTCCGCCCGGCTTCGCGAGGAGGGCATCGACGTGCTCGCACCGCGCCGGGCTTCGGACGACCCGGGCGCCCTGGTGGCGCGCTTCGTGCACGGAGCCGCCGTGCTGCTGGGGGCCCGGAAGTTCTGGCAGGGCATCGACATCCCCGGCGACCGCCTGCAGGCGGTCGTGATCGAGAAGCTACCCTTCGAGGTGCCGACGGAGCTCCGCAAGCGCCGCGAGCGCAGGCTCGAGAGCCAGGGAGTGGCCGCATTCCAGCGCTGTACCCTGGGGAGGATGCTGCTCAACCTGAAGCAGATGTCGGGCAGGCTGATCCGGACCGAGGAGGATCGCGGCATCGTGGTGATCGTCGAGGGACGTACGGAGAAGAGCTACTTCCGCCGGCTGGAGCAGGCCCTGCCGCCTGGCAACCGCGTGATGGTGGCGACGCTCGGGGACCTCTCCAGCATCCTCGCGGAGGTCGGGATTGGAGGCTGAGGTGATGGTCGATCTCACGGGGCGGGTGGCGGTAGTGACCGGCGCGGGGTCGGGGATCGGACGGGCGATCGCGCTGCGCCTTTCCCGGCGCGGCGCCAGGCTCGCCCTGCTCGGCCGCAATCTCGAGAAGCTCGAGGCGGTGGCCGCAGAGGCGGAGAACCAGTGCGTCTGTGAGAGCGTGGACGTGGCGATCCGCTCGGAGGTGGAGGAGGCGTTTCGCGCGGTGACGGCAGAGCTGGGACCGCTCCACATCCTGGTCGCAAACGCGGGGATCGGTGGCCCCAACGACCTCGGCGAGGGCGATCGCTGGGACGAGATCGTGCGCGCCAACCTGGACGGGGCCTACTTCTGCATCCGCGCCTTCGAGGAGTCGATGGAGCGCGGCTCGAACCCACGCCACGTCCTGGTGATCTCCTCCTGCGTGGCCCGCTTCGGCGTGCCCGGAGTCTCCGCCTACAGCGCCGCCAAGGCGGGTCAGCTCGGCCTGGTCCGCTCGCTGGCGGCGGAGCTCGCCCCCCAGAAGGTGCTGGTGAACGCCATCTGCCCCGGCTGGGTCGAGACCCGGATGGCGGTGGAGAGAATCGAGGAGATCGCCGCCGAGCAGGGGCAGCCCTACCCGAAGGTTCGCCAGGAGATGCTGGACGCGGTGCCCCTGCAGCGCATGAGCGAGCCCGAGGAGATCGCGGCCCTGGTCGAGTTCCTCGTCTCGGAGGGGGGAATCGCGTTCACGGGCCAGGCGTTCGATCCCAACAACGGAGCCTGGATGGGCTAGCAAGCGCCGCCCGGCGGTGCCGGGCGGCGCGCGCAGCGAGGCGCAGCCGAGCGAAGTCCAAAAGGCAAGCCCGGCGCAGTAGATGCCAGGCGGGCTAGCCTTCCTGGTGGAGGGATCGGGACTTTGAGCGAGCAACACGCCAGGGTGGCGCTGGTGACGGGCGCTGCCAGGGGGATCGGCGCAGCGTGTGCCCGCGCGCTCGCGGCGGAGGGCTTTCGCGTCGTCGTGCACTACCGCTCCAGCGAGGGCGCGGCGCTGCAGCTCGTCCGGGAGCTGCCCGCTGCCCTCGCGCTGCGTGCCGACCTCGCCCGCTCCGAGGAGATCGATGCGTTGATCGCGAGGCTGAAGCAGGAGGCGGGCCGGATCGACGTTCTGGTCAACAACGCCGGCTACAACGTCAACGGGCCAACGCCGATGATGAAGCTCGACGACTACGACTCGGTCGCCGCCGTCGCTCGCGGCACCTGGTACCTCTGCAAGCTGGTCCTCCGGCGCTTCATGCTGCGCCAGGATGGCGGGCGCATCATCAACATCTCCAGCGTGGTCGGACACACCGGAAACCGGGGCCAGTCGCCCTACGCCATGGCGAAGGCGGGCCTCGACGCGCTCACGAGGTCCCTGGCCCAGGAGCTCGCCGGACGTCCGATCCTGGTCAACTCCGTCGCACCCGGGTTCATCGAGACCGAGATGACCGCCGAGCTTCCCGAAGAGGTCCGTCAGGCGATCACGACGCGGATCCCCCAGGGCCGGCTCGGGACACCGGAGGAGGTGGCCGACGTGGTCAGCTGGCTCGCGACCCGGGCCGGCTACGTCAACGGCAGCGTCGTTCACGTGAACGGGGGCATGTACGGTGGATAGAACATTCCCGCCCCCGCCGCGGAGCGTCGGCGAGTGAGTCAACGCCGCTCCGTAGGGCGCCTCGCCGTCGTAAACCGCGGTGAGGCGGCGATGCGCTGCATCCGGTCCGTCAAGTCCCTGCGCGCCGAGGAGGGCTCGGGGATCAGCGCGGTGGCCCTCTACACGGAGGTGGATCGGGACGCGCCCTTCGTGCGCCACGCGGACCTGGCGGTGGAGCTTCCGGTCGTCGGGGGCGAGGTGGCGGCCTATCTCGACCACGACCTGCTTCTGGAGACGCTGCAGCGGGTGGGGGCCGACGCGGTCTGGCCGGGCTGGGGTTTCGTCGCCGAAGATCCCGCCTTCGTCGAACGCCTGGCCGCTCTGGACATCTGCTTCCTGGGACCGACGGCGGATGCGCTTCGCCTGCTCGGTGACAAGATTGCCGCCAAGGAGCTGGCGGAGTCGGCCAACGTGCCGGTCGTTCCCTGGAGCGGCGCGGCCGTCGCCGACGCGGAGGAGGCCCGGAACGCCGCCGAGGAGATCGGCTACCCGGTCGTGATCAAGGCCCGGGCCGGCGCGGGCGGCCGCGGAATTCGCGTCGCGGAGGATCCCGGGGCCATCGATGAGGCCTTTCGGTCGGCGGCGGCGGAGGTGAAAGCCTCGTTCGGAGACGGACGCCTGTTCCTGGAGAAACGGATCGAATCCGGGCGTCACGTCGAGGTGCAGATCGCCGGCGACCGTTCGGGCGTCGTGCTCGCCCTCGGCTGCCGGGAGTGCTCGGTGCAGCGCCGACACCAGAAGCTTCTCGAGGAGGCGCCGCCTCCCGGCCTCTCCGAGGCGCTGCTCGAGTCGCTGCAGGAGGCCGCGGTTCGCATCGCCACCGCGGTTGGCTACCAGGGGCTGGGGACCGTCGAGTTCCTGGTCACCGGGAACGGGTACCACTTCCTCGAAGTGAATCCGCGCCTGCAGGTGGAGCACGGCGTCACCGAGGAGATCACCGGCCTCGATCTGGTGAGACTCCAGATCCAGATCGCGCGCGGGGAGTCCCTCTCCGACAACATCCCGGTGAGTCGAAGCGGTTTCGCCATCGAGGCGAGGGTCTGCGCCGAGGACCCCGATGCCGGGTTCGCTCCGGCGCCCGGTCGGATCGTCCGCTTCGATCCGGCGCTCGGTCCCCGGATCCGCATCGACACCGGCGTGGCCGCGGGGAGCGCAGTTCCGGCAGCCTTCGATTCCCTGGTGGCGAAGGTGATCGCCAGCGGTGACACCCGCGAGGAGGCCCGCGCGCGGCTGGCCTGTGCCCTGGCGGACTTCGACCTGGTGATCGAGGGGGGCGCCACCAACAAGGGCTACCTGATTGGGATTCTCGAAGATTCCGAGTTCCGTTCCGGCGGTGTGGACACCGGCTGGCTGGATCGCTTCAGCGCCTCCCGGGGCCAGGATGGTGAGCACGCCGCGGACGCACTGATCGCGGCTGCGATCCTCTGCTACCAGCGGGCGCGGGCCGCCGTCCAGCTCAACTTCTACGGGGATCCCTCGGGCGTCACGCCACAGCGTATTCCGGCCTCGCGGGGCCAGCAGATCGATCTCACCCACCGCGGCGAGCAGTACCGGCTCCAGGTGTTTGCGATCGGTTCCTGGAGGTACCGGGTGCACCTCGACGGCCGGGTCGTCGCGGCCACTCTCCGCGGAGACCGCGGACACACCGCCCGCCTGGAGATCGGTGAGCGCACCTTGCGCATTCTCCACGACGTCCGCGACGTGGGTCTGCGGGTGGAGGTCGAGGGGCACGCCCATCGCTTCGAGTCGCAGGCCGCGGGTCAGGTGCGCGCTGGCACCCCCGCCATGGTGGTCTCCATCGGTGTGGCGCCCGGAGACCGGGTCAGCGCCGGTCAGCCCATCGGCCTGCTCGAGGCCATGAAAATGGAGATCGCCTTCGAGGCGCCCGTCACCGGGGTGGTGACGGAGGTCCGGGTGCGCAAGGGACAGCAGGTCGCGGCGGGCGACGTGCTCCTGGTGATCGATCCGTCCGGTCGGGACGAGTGCGCTCCCGTTGCCGGCGAAAGGCTGCAGCTCCGGGAGCTTCCCGATCCGTTGGAGCTGCTGTTCCAGCTTCTACCCGGCGGCCGCCTCGGCGAGCCGGACCTCGTAGCCGCCGACCGCGCCTCGGCGGAGGAGCGCAGGCGTGCCATCGAGACCGCCCGCGAGGAGGTGCGCCGGGTGCTCCTCGGCTACGACGCCGACCAGGAGCGCAGCGAGCGACTGAGCGAGTTCCTGGAGGCGCCCCTTCCCGACCGGCTCTCCGGTGAATTCCGCCGCGAGCTCGCGGAGATCCGCCACGAGCTGATCCTGTTCGCGGACGTGGCGCGGCTCTCGGTTCGCTCGCCTCGGGCCTCCGTTTCGGGAGAGCTCGGTCCGTCCAACAGTGCGCGGCTTCGGAGCTACGTGAGACGGGTGCGCGCCGGCGGGACGGGTGTCGCGCCGGAGTTCCTGGCGCTGCTCAGGACCGCTCTCGCGCACTACGACATCAACGGCCTCGAGCCGAGTGACGGCCTGGAGCGCGCCGTTCTGCGGGTCCTGGCAGCCCAATCTTCCTCGGACCTCCGCGACCGACTGGTCCTGGGACTGCTCGGTCGGGTGACCGCGCTCGTCCGCAGCGGTGTCGAGCTGCGCGGCGACGCGAAGCTGGCCACTGCGCTTCGGGGCATTGCCGGGATGCGCGGCGGGGTCTCCCACGCCGTCGCCGATGCCGCGATCGAGGCCCGCTACGTGATCTTCGAGCGGCCCGAGATCGAGCGGGAGGCCGAGCGCACCAGCGAGCAGGTCGAGAGCTGGCTGGCGGCGGTCGAGTCCCAGCCCACGGCGCCTCCCCTGGAGGTGCTTCGCCACCTGGCCGACTCACACCGGAGCGTCTTCGACCGGGTCGGACGCTGGCTCGCCGAGAGCGATCCGCGCCGGCGCGCGATCGCTCTGTCCGCCCACCTGCGCCGCGCCTACTCGCCCGCGGAGCCGACCCTCCACGTCACCTCGCGCCAGGACGGAATCTGGATCGACCGTCTCGAGTTTCCGGGCATGCGCACCGTCCTGGGCGGTGTCGCTTCAGCACAGGAGATCGGTGCCACGGCAGCTCGCCTGTTCGAGGCGGCGGAACGCGAGCGGGAGAGCCACGAGTGGCCCGCGGTCCAGGCGATCGAGCTCTTCGTTCCGGCCGCGGAGGGTGCTCACCCCGACGATCTCGCCAAGGAGCTGGAGCCGGCACTGGCGGGAGGTCTTCCCTCGGGGCGCTTCACCTTGAACCTGGTGCGGCCGGGAGGACCCGACTCCCACCGGAGCTTCGTTCCCACCCGGGACGGGTTCCGGGAGGACGGCTCCCTTCACCAGATCCATCCCGACGCCGCCCGGCGCATCAATCTGGACCGGCTGTCCGGCTTCGAGCTCCACCGGATCCCCGCCAGCGAGGGCATCTACTGCTTCCACGGCCACAGTCGCGAGGTCCCCGGCGACGAGAGGGTCTTCGTCCTGGCGGATCTGCGCAGCCGCTCCCCGAACGACGGGCGCGAGGCGGATCTGCACATCGCCGCCTTCGAGCACGCCTTCTACGAGGCGACCCGCTCGCTGCGCGCGATCCTGACGCTTCGCGATCCGAAGCGCCGACTCCAGTGGAATCGCATCGAGATCTTCGTCGCGCCCGAGGTGTTTCTGGATCCCGACCTGGTCGGACGGCTCGCCAACCGGTTGGCGCCCGCGACCCGCCACCTGGGCCTGGACAAGCTGGTGGTTCATGCGAGGACCCTCGACCGCGAAGCGCCGGAGCAGGCTGCCCGCGAGGTCGAGATCGCGGTCTCGGACATCACCGGATCCCAGATGAACCTGGTCTGGCGGGAGCCCCGGCGAGGCCGGTTGCTCCCCCGTAGCGAGTACGAGCGAAAGGTGGTCGAGGCCCGCCGCCGCCGGCTCGTCTACCCCTACGAGATCGTCCGGATGCTCACCGGGAGCGCGAGCGGGGCGAACGGCGGGGAGCGTCGAGCCGGCCTGCCCACCGGCAGCTTCGAGGAGTACGACCTCGATCCCGAGGCGGAGGCCCCCACGCCGCGCAGCTTCTCCGGGCGCCCCTACGGGGTCAACTCGAGCTCGGTCGTCTTCGGCATCATCGATACGCCGACCGAGAAGGTGCCCGAGGGAATGCGACGGGTGCTGGTGCTCTCGGACCCGACGCTGGGAATGGGCTCCCTCGGCGCAGCCGAGTGCGACCGCCTGGTGGCCGCCATCGACCTCGCCGAGCGGCAGGGCATTCCGCTCGAGTGGGTGCCGGTCTCGAGCGGTGCCCGCATCGCCATGGACAGCGGAACCGAGAACCTGGATGCGACCGCGCGGGTGGCGCGGCGCATCGTCACCTTCACACAGACGGGAGGGACCATCCACGTCATCGTCGCCGGCGTGAACGTGGGAGCGCAGAGCTACTTCGACGCCCTTGCCACCATGCTGACGCACACGCGCGGAGCGCTGATCATGACGCCGGGGGCGTCCATGGTGCTCACCGGCCGCGCCGCGCTGGAGGTCTCCGGAGCCGTCTCCGCCGAGGACGAGTTGGCCATCGGTGGCTTCGAGCGAATCATGGGCCCGAACGGCGAAGCCCAGTACTACGCCACCGACATCGCCGACGCCTACCGGATCCTCTACGAACACTACCGCTACACCTACGTGGTCCCGGGCGAGAGCGGCCCCCGCAGCTACCCGACCACCGACGCAGAGCACCGCGCGGTCCAGGATCACCCCTGCGAGGGCGAATTCCGCAACGTCGGCGAGGTGTTCGACGACCTGACGAACCCGGAACGCAAGCGGCCGTTTCCGATGCGGTCGGTGATGGAGGCGGTGATCGATCAGGACGGTGGGCACCTGGAGCGCTGGCGCTCGATGTCGGGCGCGGAGATGGCCATCGTCTGGGACGCGCACGTGGGCGGTCAGCCGGTCTGCCTGATCGGAATCGAGAGCCAGAACATCGACCGGGAGGGCTACCGGCCGCTCGATGGACCCGCCTCCTGGACCGGCGGCACGCTCTTTCCACTCTCCTCGAAGAAGGTGGCCCGCGCCCTCAACGCCGCCAGTGGAAACCGGCCGGTGGTGGTGCTGGCGAATCTCTCGGGCTTCGACGGCTCCCCGGAATCCATGCGCAAGCTCCAGCTCGAGTACGGCGCCGAGATCGCGCGGGCCGTGGTGAACTTCGAAGGGCCGATCGTCTTCCTGGTGGTGTCCCGCTACCACGGCGGCGCCTACGTGGTCTTCTCTCGCGCGCTCAACCCCCGGCTGCGGGCTTCGGCCCTGACCGGCTCCTTCGCTTCGGTGATCGGGGGCGGGCCCGCGGCGGCCGTGGTGTTCTCTCGAGAGGTGCGCGGGCGGGCGATGGCCGACCCCCGGGTGCGAGCTCTCCAGGAGCGCCTGCGGTCGGATTCCGGGGACGATCTGCGGGGGCGCTTCGAACGGACCCTGAACGAGGTGATCCTCCAGGAGCAGGCGGCGCTCGCCGCCGAGTTCGACGGGGTACACAGCGTCGAACGCGCCCGCGATGTCGGCTCCATCGAGGAGATCGTCGATCCCAGCGGGATGCGGGCCTTCCTGATTCGAAGCCTGCGCGCGGAGCTGGACGGGTAGGCAGCACCGGGCCCGGGGTACCGGGATCGCCTATCTTGGAGCCAGGACCGTGCAGGCTCGAACCCCGATGAAGCGCAACCGCAAGAAGAGCAAGACGAAGAAGCAGAGGAGCGGGATCAGCACCTGGAGCCCCGCCGAGATCGACAAGATGCGGGCCGTCGGCCGGCTGACGGTCGAGATCCTCGGCCGGGTCGCCGAACAGATCCAGCCGGGTGCCAGCACGGGCGAGATCGATCGGCTGGTCGACGAGGTGACCCGCTCCCACGGCGCGAGCAGCGCTCCTCTCGGCTATCGCGGCTTCCCCGCCCACTGCTGTACGTCCATCAACGACGTGGTCTGCCACGGCATTCCCGACGACCACCGCAAGCTCGAGGATGGCGACATCATCAACGTCGACGTGACGCCGATTCTCGACGGCTGGCACGGAGACAGCTCGCGAACCTTCCTGGTGGGCGACGTTTCGCCGATCGGGCGCCGCCTGGTCGCCGACACCTACAAGGCCATGTGGCTGGGCATCCGGGCGGTCCAACCCGGGGCCCGGGTGGGCGACATCGGCCACGCCATCCAGACGTTCGCGGAGGCCCAGGGCTACTCCGTGGTGAGGGAGTTCACCGGTCACGGGATCGGCCGGGAATTCCACACCGCCCCTTCGGTTCTCCACTTCGGTGCGCCTGGAACGGGGGAGTTCCTGGTCCCGGGCATGACCTTCACCGTGGAGCCGATGATCAACCTGGGCCACTGGAAGACCAAGATCCTCGACGACGGCTGGACCGCCGTCACCGTCGACGGGGCCCTGTCGGCCCAGTTCGAGCACACCTGCCTGGTGACCGACGACGGCGTCGAGGTGCTCACCCTCGCCGACGACGAGAGGCCACTCGATCTAGCCTCACGGGCGGACGTTCGGTCGAACGTTCACCAGACGTCCCCGCTCGACCGCTGAGCCGGGCGCGCAGCGAGCCGCAGGCGAGCGAAGGTCGAAAAGGCCCGATACAGTTCGCGCCGGCAGCTTCGGGCTGCGGCGTCGCGGAGGCACCCCCCATGGCCGACACGATCTTCCTCGAGGGAATCCAGATCCCCGCAGCGCTGGGTGTCACCGCAGCCGAACGCCAGATGCGCAGGCCGGTGACTCTCGACCTCGAGCTCGAACGCGACCTCCGGACCGCCGGCAGCAGCGACAGCATCAGGCAGACCGTCCACTACAAACGTGTCTTCGAAGTCGTCGAAGACGTCGCCAGCAGCCATGAGCACAAGCTCGTGGAGGCGCTCGGCGAGCGAATCGCCGAGGCGGTTCTGGGCAAGTTCGACGTCGATGCCGTGACCGTCACGGTCCGGAAGCCGAAGCCCATCGCAGGCGTGCTCGAATACGCCGGGGTCAGGATTCGGCGCGAACGCCCCCCCGCCTGAACTGCGAGGACGGCTCGACTCACGCCTGCCTCAGCCGCTGGGCGAGGCGGCGACCACGCAGTCCTTCCCCGCCGCCTTGGCCTCGTAGAGGGCGCGGTCTGCCTCGTCGAAGGTGTCGCCGGTCGATCGCGCGAACTCCGCGACGCCGATCGACACGGTGATCTGGACCGGCCCGGCGGGGCCGACGACTGCGTAGCCGCTCTCGGCCACGGCGCTGCGGATCTTCTCGGCCAGGGCGATGGCACCGTGAAGGTCCGTCTGGGGCGAGAGCAGGGCGAACTCCTCACCGCCGTAGCGGCAGAGCGTATCGGTCTCGCGCAGAACCCCGCCCATCACCTCGGCGACTCGCTGCAGGACGGTGTCGCCGGCGGCGTGACCGAGCTGGTCGTTCAGGTTCTTGAAGTCGTCGATGTCGATCAGCACCAGGCACAGCGGCGCCCCGCTCCGCTCGACCCGCTTGGCCTCGCGAGCGAACTGGTCCTGGAAGAACCGGTGGTTGTGGAGACGCGTCAGGCTGTCGGTGATGGAGAGCTGTTCGAGAGCCTCGTTGGCGCGCTGGAGCTCCTCGTTCCGGAATTCCAGCTGGCGGCGGCTCTCGCGAAGGCTCGCAGACATCTGGTTGAAGCTGCGGGCGAGACTCTGGATCTCGTCGCCGGAGCCCGAATCGGGCACCTCGACGGCGGTCTCCCCCTCGCTGATACGGCGCGCTCCCTCGGACAGCGCCAGGATCGGCCGCACCCTCCAGGTCGCGAAGGCGAAGGCGCCGGCGCTGGAGAAGAGCACCGTCAGCAGGTTGATGGCGAGGGTCCGCCGAACCGAGGCTCCGACCGGAGCGAAGGCGGCATCGTACCTCTCCACCGCCAGCAGAGTCCATCCGAGGCGGGGGAGGTGGAGGACGCCAGCCACGACTCGCTCACCCGACGCGTTCTCGGTGATGACGATCTCGGGGGTGGCATCCCCCTCGGCCGCCTCGACGGAAACCCCGCGCGGCGCGAGCGCAGGCTCGTCGCCCAGCGCCCTGCCGTTCTGGTCCACGAGCTGGAGGGTGGCGCTCCCCGAGATCTGCGGCTGATCGAGCAGCGGCTCCAGGGTCTCGAGCGCGAGCACCGCGTGGAGCGTGGCGATCCGCTCGCCCCGGGGGTTCACGACCGGTGTAGAGACCATCTGGATCCGGTGGCCTCCCATCTGGCGGAGCACGCTCACGCCGGTTCCGTCGATGCCGACCAGCGTGGCGTGGAGGGCCGGATCCAGCTCGGGGGCCGCCCCGGCACGGAGCAGCTCTTCACCCGCCTCGTCCAGCAGGATCAGCGCGGAGTACTCGGGGAAGCGCTCCAGGACGAACGAGAGGTACCAGGACAGCTCCTTCTCGTCCGCGTCGCCGTGGTGGCTCAGGCCCTCCAGGAGGACCTGGTTGCGTGCGAAGGCCGTGACGTCGCGCTGTCGCTGCTCGTACCAGAGATCCAGCCGGTTGCTCGTTCGTTCCAGGAGGTTGGGAAGCTTCCGGTCGAGCTCACCGCGTAGGAACGTCCCGATCGAATGGATCGAGACCCAGCTGATCACCAGCGACGTAAAGAGGGTGGCGGCGAACACCACGAAGCTGATCCGGAACGCCAGCCCCGTGAATCGATGCTTCCACTGCACCCCGCACCCGCTCCCCATCAGCTCCCCGCGCAGCCGCTCAGGATCGAAGAATCGGACGGTTCACACGCGACCTTGATGCAGAACCGCCCCTTTCCGTGAGTGGCCTGGACGTGACGGTGGGGATTCCCAGGGGGACGGGTTTTCTTGGCTAACGCCGTGTGAGCCGCCCCCGCTGCGTGCGTCAAGCGCCCCGTTGGCGGGCTGGTATATTTCGCCGGGTGAGCCCCTTCAGTCCCCACGACGGCGAGCGAGTCGTCCTCGAAGCCGTCGCCAACGGCCGCCTCGACGCCGGGCTCGCCCACGCCCTCGGTGAGCACCTCGCCGATGCCAGGATCCGCGGCGCTGCCTTGGAGGGAGCGGCCGAGAGCAAACGGCTGGCCCGGGGCGACGTGGTCACCGTCTCCCGCAACGTCTTCGTTCCGCTCACGAATCTCTGCCGGGACCGCTGTGCCTACTGCACCTTCGCCAAGCCACCGGACTCGCCGGAGGCCCGGACCTACAGCCTCGGCGAGGTGGCCGAGGTGGTCAGAGGGGGTGTCATCACGGGCTGCATCGAGGCCCTCTTCTGTCTCGGGGACAAGCCGGAGCTTGCCTACCGGTCCTACCGGGAGTGGCTGGCGGAGGGCGGCTATGGGAGCACCGCCGAGTATCTGGTGGCAGCCTGCCGCCTGGCCTTCGAGAGCGGCTTGCTCCCCCACACGAATGCTGGCGTGCTGAGCCAGCGGGAGATGGAGCGGCTGCGCCCCTGGAACGCATCCATGGGCCTGATGCTCGAGACCACGAGCCCTCGCCTGCGCGGAAGGGGTATGGCGCATCAGCACGCGCCGGACAAGGACCCGGAAGCGCGCATCCGCATGCACCGGGAGGCGGGAGAGCTCCGGATCCCGTTCACCAGCGGAATGCTGCTCGGGATCGGTGAGACCGCAGCGGAGCGGGTCGAGACGCTGCTCGCCATCCGCGCCCTTCACGACCGCTACGGCCACATCCAGGAAGCGATCATCCAGCCCTTCCATCCCAAGCCCGGGACGCGGATGCGGGCCGTCTCCTCACTCCCCGAGGAGGAGGTGGCCAGCTGGGCGGCGCTGGCGCGGCTGGTGCTGGGTCGGGAGATCCAGGTGCAGGTGCCGCCGAACCTGACCCCCGGAGTGCTGGAGCTGATGCTGCACGCCGGCGTCAGCGATTGGGGCGGGGTGTCTCCGGTGACCGTGGACTTCGTCAATCCTGAAGCGCCCTGGCCGGCACTCCGGGAGCTGCGCGAGCGAACCGCAGCAGCCGGGCAGAGACTGGTGGAGCGGCTGCCGGTCCATCCGGAGTTCCTGAGCCGGCCGGAGTTTCTCGATTCGAAGCTGCGGGCAGCTGCGCTCCGGCTTGCCAACGAGAACGGCTTTGCTGATCCTCGGCAGGAGGCTGCCTGATGCTCGAAAGATTGCTCTCCGACATCTCACCCGAGGTCGCGCGAATTCTGGACGGCGCGCTCTCCGGCCACGAGCTCGGCTCCGAAGACGCCGAGTTGCTGCTGCAAGCCGAGGGCGCCGATTTCCAGGCCCTCACGCGCGCGGCGGACGTCGCACGCACCGAGGACGTCGGCGCCGATGTCTCCTTCGTCATCAACCGGAACATCAACTTCACCAACGTCTGCTACACCGGCTGCAGCTTCTGCGGCTTCTCGCGGCGCCGCGGCGACGACGACGCCTTCGATTCCAGCCCGGAGGAGATCGCCGACAAGACGCGAAACGCCGTTTCGCGCGGTGCTACGGAGGTCTGCATCCAGGGCGGGATCGATCCCCGCAAGGACCACCACCACTATCGCGAGATCCTGCTGCGGCTGAAGCGGGAGTTTCCCGATCTCCACATCCACGCCTGCTCCCCCGAGGAGATCGATTTCGGTCACCGGAAGAGCGGAATGCCGCTCGACGAGTACCTGGTCTGGCTGAAGGACGCAGGGCTGGGGACGATTCCCGGGACCGCCGCCGAGATCCTCGACGACGTGCTCCGCGCTCGCGTGGCGCCTCGGAGGCTCGCGACGCGGCGCTGGCTGGAGATCGTGAGAACGGCGCACTCGGTCGGGCTCCGCTCCAGCGCCACTATCATGTATGGGCACGTCGAGAACAGTCGGCACGTGGTCAGCCACCTCGGGCTGCTGCGAGATCTTCAGAAGCAGACCGGGGGCTTCACGGAGTTCGTGGCGCTGGGCTTCATCCACCAGAAGACCGCGCTCGGTCACCGCCCGGGAACCCGCCCCGGCCCCTCGGCCCCCGACGATCTTCGCCTGATCGCCGTCGCGCGGCTCTTCTTCCGGCCCTGGATCACCAATGTCCAGATGTCGTGGGTCAAGCTGGGTGGGAAGCTCTCGCAACTCGCGCTTCTCGCCGGAGCCAACGACTTCGGCGGGACGCTGATGGAGGAATCGATCAGCCGTGAGTCCGGCGCAGATCACGGAGAGAACCTTCCCCCCGAGGAGATGCGGCGCCTGATTCGCGAGGTGGGACGGATTCCCGTGCAGCGCAGCACCGAGTACGAGATCCTGCGGCGCTTCGACGACCCTGCCCTGGACCCTCCCTCCCTGGAGCCGCGGCCAGAAGAAGACAGGGATCAGGAGCCGTCGCTGCGGCGCCTCTCGATCCGGGAGGCGAGCTCCTCGACCTGATAGCGCAGCGGGGCCCGCTCCAGGATGGTTCTCTCGATGACCTGGACGGCGTTGCGGACCGCCGGGTGGTCGCGGCCGAGGCCGCGACCGATCTCCGTCAGTGATGCTTCCGTGTAGCGGCGGCAGAGGAACATGGCGAGCTGGCGGGGCACCAGGACGCTCCGCCTGCGGGAACGCGAGCAGAGCTCGTCGTGGGATACGCCGAAGAAGTCGGCCACCGTCTGGATCACCGTATCCACGCCGATGGCCCCGGTTCCGGCGCGTGGCTCCGCCACCTTGCGCAGGGCCGCTTCGGTGAGCGCCAGATCGATCGGCTGCTTCATCAGGGAAGCGGTCGCCACCAGCTGGATCAGCGCGCCCTCCAGGTCCCGCACGCTTCCGCGCACCGCCTCGACCAGGCGATCCAGGCAGGGCTCGGGGAGGTTCACGCCGCCGGCAGACGCCTTCGCGATCAGGAGCTTGCGGCGGAGCTGCGCGTCCGGAAGCTCCACCTCCACCACCATGCCGCTCGACATCTGCGAGGAGAGACGTTGGTCGAGCTTCGGAATGTCTCGGGGGAGCCGGTCCCCGGTCAGGACGATGCGTGCGCCGACGCTGCGGAGGTGTTCGATGGTATGGAAGAGCTCCAGCTGGGTAGCGACCTTCCCCTGGAAGAACTGGACGTCTTCGACCACCAGCAGGTCGCACTGCTCGCGGAAGCGTTGCTTGAATCGGGCGGTCTGCTTGGAACGGATCGAGGAGAGAAGGTGCGTCGTGAACGACTCGGCGGAGGTGTGCCGCGCCCGCTCGATCCCGCTCTGCCTCGCCTCGGCAACCACCGCTTGTGCCAGGTGCGACTTCCCATTGCCCGGAGGGCCCACCAGAAAGAGCGGGCTCACGCCGTTCTGCTTTCCCCGAGCCAGGGCCAGGGAGGCCTCGCGCGCCAACGCATTGGTGCGCCCGACGACGAAGGTGTCGAAGCTGTAGGGCAGGACCGGTTGCCGCGCCTGGGAGACGCGCTTGGGACCCACGGGTTGCCGCGGCGGGGCCCGCCGGGTCTGCCGCTGCTGGCGGGGCGGGGCGCCGCCAGCAGCGATGAACTCGACGGCGACATCGACCGGGTGGCCGGCCCTGGCTGTCGCCGTTTCGCGAATCCGATCGAGAAAACGATCCTCTACCCGCTTCTTGTGAAACGGGCTCGGCGCCAATAGCCGAAGCCGATCGCCATCCTCGCGGATCGCGAGAGGACGAATCCAGGCTTCCAGAGCAAACTCCGAAAGGTCACTCTGGAGCTGATGGAGGACCTGGCCCCAGAGCAAGGGGGGACCGTTCATTCTCTTCTGTCTATTGATTCTCGGGGATTTCGAGCCGCTTCCAGCGGAGAATCCACCGCCCTCCGCCTCGAACTAGGGCCGGATTAGAGCACTCCGCCCGGGAGGGCGCAATCGCGGAAGCGCGGGATCGACACGTCGGACCGACACGCCACAGGTTCGCCGCGATAGGGTCTTTCCCCGACGGAGAACCAGTGTTTGTATGTGGGAACACGTTACGCTTTCGCGGAGTTCCCGCGAAGTCTTGAAAGGAATTGAGCCGATGCACAAAGGTGTCGCGGGGCGGCTGCCGGTCTGATCGTAATCGCTCTCTTTCATCGATTATCTTCGAAAAACAAACAAAAACGATGTTTTTCTCGACTTCCGATTCGTTCCTCCCGCCGCCTCTACATCGGCCGGCCCGGCGGCTGGGGGCGGGGGCGACTGTGAAGAAGAAGTTCCGTTGGAAATCGGTCCGCGCGCCGTGCGGCGAAGCTGGAACGCGCGCCTTGACGACCGGCACTGACGGGGATTTACTTCACCCGTTTGGATGGATCGTCAGACGACGCGTGCAATGATGGGACGGTTGAACCGTGACGCGGCGCTGCTCGCGGCGCGCTTCGGTCTCCGTTACCGGTCCCTCGAAGCAGAAGCTCCGAGGGTGAAACGCCGTTACGGCATCTGCTACTCGGATGGGACGATCCGTATTCGTCTACGGCACGCCACCACCGGCAAGCCCCTCAAGTACTCCAGCCTCGTCAGCACCCTCTGTCACGAGCTGGCTCATCTGAAGCACTTCAACCACGGACACGACTTCCAGGGTTTCTACACGGCGATCCTGCAGTACGCGCGGGATCAGGGCATCTATCGTCCGGGCCGCCGTGCGACGGCCGCAACGGCAGCTCCGAGAAACGAGCTGCGCGAATCAGCCGTTCGGGCACCTCGGCAGCTGAGCTTGTTCTGAACCGGGAGGCTCAGCCGCTCTGCTGGGAATCGTACTCTTCGAGGCTGCTGGGCCCGTCGAGCACCTCGACGCGGATGTCGTCGCAGGCGATGGCCTTGTCGAGAACCTCGCGGATCAGACCCGCTACGGTGAGCTCGTCGAACTCGGCCATCGCGTCCTCGAGGCCGCTGCCCGAGACGGTGAACTCGACGCTGGTCTTGATCCTGACGTCCATCGAAGGCTCTGATTCCGCCCTAAGTGTCCGAAAAGAAAGAAATTTTCTCCGAACGGCGCAAAGGATACACGACGCCTCTCGAAACGGCTACGGAATTCCCGACTTTTCTGTTTGGCCGCGGACGCCGAAAAAGGGAGTGAGGAGGTCGACTTGGGCATTCGCGGCTGGATCACCGATCGACTCGTCGCTTTTCTGACGGAGCCGCTTCCTGGCTACGAACGCCGTGGCTGGAACGACCCGGACGCGCTTCGGCGCAGCATCCGAAAGGGCGACGTCCTTCTCGTCGATGGAGACAGCCGCATTTCCGCGATCATCAAATACTTGACCCAGAGCTCCTGGTCGCACTCCGCGTTCTACATCGGAGACGAGATGCTGCGGCGCGGAGGCGAGCAGGCGGAGCACGTGCGCCGGGCCTTCGGTGACGAGGCCGCAGAGCTGATGGTGGAGGCCCTGCCACAGGGTGTGGTCGCGTCGCCGCTCTCCAAGTACATCGACTTCAACATCCGGCTGGTGCGGCCCCACCGGCTGCGTTCGGACCATCTCCAGTCCGTCGTGGACGACCATGTTGCAGCGATCGGCTGGCGCTACGACCTGCGCAACATCTTCGACCTGGCTCGCTATCTGGTCCCGGTTTCGCTGATTCCGAGCCGCCTGCGGCGCACGGCCCTGCACTTCGGAAGCGGGGTTCCCACCGAGGTGATCTGCTCGAGCCTGATCGGCCAGTTCTTCCAGAAGGTTCGTTTTCCGATCCTCCCGGCGGTGGAGTTCCCGGACGGGCGCGAAGCGGGCGCCGTCTGGCGCCGCCGTCTGGGTCAGCTGATCTTCGGATACGACGCCGGTCACTACACCGGGATCTTCCGCATGCGCCACCCGACGCTGTTGACGCCCCGGGACTTCGACCTCTCGCCCTACTTCGAGATCATCAAGTTCAATCTGATCGTCGAGGGAAGCTTCGACTACACCCGGATTCAGTGGGCGCCGGATCAGCCCGAGCCGCCCGGGGAGCTTCCAGCCGAGGCCGACGAATCCGAGAGCGAGGAAGAGGAATCCCCCGCCGCCTAGCGGATCCGGCTGCTGAGCCGCCGAAGCTGCCGGTGCGGGAAAGCGCACCCCGCCGGCAAGAAGTGCTCAAGTCCGGCGGGAATTCGCCGAGAAGAGAGAGCATAGATCCGAGCCAAGCCAGGGGGGGGTGAAGCTCGCGGTCTCGACGCCCCGGAGCCCGAGGGTTCCGGGGCGATCTATTTCACGAGTGGGCAGTCGGGCGGAGACTCCTGCCCGCTCTGGAAGGCGGCGATTTCCTTGCTGATCCGGACGGCGCACCAGTCGTGGCCGCACATGGCGCAGAAGTCGGTGTCCACGTCGAGGTCCTCGTCGTGGAAGGCGCGCGCCAGGTCCGGGTCGAAGGCGAGCTCGACGTGCTTCTCCCAGTCGAGGGCAGCTCGCGCCCGAGTCAGCTCGTCGTCGCGCTCCCGGGTGCCCGGGATGCCGAGCGCCACGTCGGCGGCGTGGGCGGCGATCTTGTAGGCGACGCAGCCCTGCTTCACGTCGTCCTTCTTCGGGAGTCCCAGGTGCTCCTTCGGGGTCACGTAGCAGAGCATCGCGGCGCCGTGGTAGGCGGCGGCCGTCGCCCCGATGCAGCTGGTGATGTGGTCGTAGCCGGGGAAGATGTCGCTCACCAGGGGCCCCAGCACGTAGAAGGGCGCTCCGTGGCAGAGGCGCCGCTCGAGCTTCATGTTGAACTCGATCTGATCGAAGGGGACGTGTCCGGGGCCCTCCACCATCACCTGGACCCCGTGCTGCCAGGCGCGCTCGGTGAGCTCGCCGAGGGTCTCGAGCTCGGCCAGCTGGGCCTCGTCGGTGGCGTCGGCCAGGCTTCCAGGCCGCAGGCCGTCACCGATGGAGAAGGTGACGTCGTAGCGGCGCATGATCTCGCAGATGTCGTCCCAGAGGCTGTACATCGGGTTCTGCTTGCCGTGGTGGAGCATCCACTTCGCCAGCAGCGAGCCCCCGCGGCTCACGATGCCGATCAGGCGTCGCTTGACGAGAGGCAGGTGCTCGCGCAACAGACCTGCGTGGACGGTCATGTAGTCCACGCCCTGCTTCGCCTGGTGCTCGATTCCCTCCAGGATCGCCCGCTCGTCGAGCTCCTCGATTCGCCGGCCGATGATCATCGAGTAGATCGGCACGGTGCCGATCGGAGTCGTGGAGTTCGCGATGATCGCCTCCCGGGTGGCGTCCAGATCGCCTCCGGTGGAGAGATCCATCACCGTGTCGGCTCCCCAGCGCTCCGCCCAGCGGAGCTTCTCCAGCTCGGCCTCGGTTCCGCTCGAGACCGGAGATGCGCCCATGTTGGCGTTCACCTTGGTCCTGGCCGCCCGGCCGATGCAGATGGGACGGAGGCGGTGCTGGAGGTGAGCCCGGTTGGCGGTGATCACCATCCGCCCGGCCGCCACCTCGTCGCGGATCTGCGCGGCAGAAAGGTGAGGCTCCCCCTCCGCCGCCAATTGCATCTCGGGTGTGATTCGCCCCAGGCGCGCTGACTCGAGCTGGGTGATCGGCTCGAACCCCTGCGGGGGAACGGCTTGCCCGTTCTCGAGCGACCAGCCAGGGGGGAGGAAGTCCCAGGCGGTCTTCGGTGACGGCTCCGGCATTCCCGGTGTATCCGGGGAGCTGTAGGCTCTGGGGCCGCCCACGTCGGCGGGGTTGGCGAAGCTCCGAGGCGTCGTGCCTACGCTGCCTGCCGAGGGATCGCCGCCGAGAGGCGGAAGCTCGAAGCGGGAATCTCGCTGCGTGCGCTCGGACATGGTCGACGCTCCTTCGGGATCGCGCGGGGCGCCGGAGATGGGTCCGAGAAGCTCGCGCCCTTTCCTTCGCTCGTACGAACGAGATCAGGTTCGAGGGGTGTGATCTCAGGCTCGGTCTCGCCGGGCCACCCCCAGGCTCCGCAGCTCTCTTGAAAGTAGCAGCTTCCCCGAGTGTCCGACAAAGAGCCGCCCGATCTCACCTTGGCGGGCTGTCCGCTAATGTCGTCGAGAGATGGGTCGTTGGATCATCAGCCTGCTTCTGCCGCTCGCCCTGGTCGCTGGGTGCCACCGGAACGTGGAGCCCTTCGATCCCGACGAGCAGGTGGTGGAGCCCGACCTCTCGGCGATCTTTCCCGAGGGTGCCGAGCGTTCGAAGGCTGCGGGTGCCGAGGGGCGTCCCGCGATGCCGATGGCGGGCCGGCGCGCGACGGGCGTGACCGGTCCCCCGATCAGCGGGCAGATCCTCCTGGCGCCGGAGCTCGCCGAGCGCGTTCCCAGCGGCGCGGTCCTGTTCCTCATCGCCCGGGCCGGGAGATCCGGTCCGCCGGTGGCGGCCAAGCTGATCTCGTCTCCAGAGTTCCCGCTCGACTTCGAGCTGGGCCCCGACGACCGGATGCGCCGCGAGATGCCCTTCCAGGGTCCATTGCGGCTGACGGCCCGCGTCGATTCCGACGGCGACGCCGCGACGCGCGCGGCCGGAGACCTCCGTGGAGTATCCGAGGGGGACCTCTCCCCCGGAGCCAGCGGCGTGACGATCCTGATCGACGAGGTTCTCTGAGCGCTACCGGTTCGCCAGGGAGTCCACGGAATCCTTGGGCCCGGCCACGACCAGCTTGTCCCCCTGTTCGATCCTCGCAGTCGGGTCGGGGATGCGGATGGCCGGCATGCCGGGCTTCGCCGCGGCGCCGCGGATGATCAGCACCTGCACGCCCGCCCGGGTGCGCAGGTCGAGGTCGCGCAGGGACTGGCCGACGAAGGCGCGCGGCGTCAACACCTCCTGAACCACGTATCCCCCGCCCAGATCCACCTGATGGACCTTGTCCACCACGGCGATGGTCGTGGAGACGCCGCCGGCCAGGTCCCTCCGCATCACCTCCTGGTTGTAGGCGTTGATCACGTCGCGCTTGTGGACGGATCCGACCAGCTTCCGCTTGTTCTCCGCATCCACCACGGCCAGCTCTTCGATTTCCTCGTGGCTGAAGATCTGCATCACCACGTCGAGGTCGTCGTCCTCCCGAACCGATGGGCGGTTTCGTTCCAGGAGGTCTTCCGCCACCACCAGGGCGCGCAGGTGATCCTGCTCGAGGATGATGCGGCGAAGCTCATTGAGGTAGAGGGCGCCGACCAGCTCCCCGGCCTCGTTGGTGACGAAGAACTCGGTGTGGTCGCTCTCCACGATCAGGCTGAGCACCTGGCCGAGGCTCGCCGAGGCCGGGATCACCTCGGGGTGGCGGTCGATGATCTCGCGGACGTAGAGGCTCTTCAGGACGTTGGGGTCGTCCTCGCGATGGATGTCCACACCCCGCCGGGTGAGCTTCATCGTGTAGATCGAGTCCTTGGAGAGCAGCATCGCGATCAAGCTGCTCACGACGCAGGCCGCCATCAGCGGTGGGATGATGTCGATGGTCTGGGTGAGCTCGAAGATGATGATCATGGCGCTGAGCGGCGCGTGGGTGGTCGCCGCGACCACGGCGCCCATGGCGACCAGGGCGTAGGCGCCGGAGCCAGCGGTCGAGTCCGGGAACCAGCCCTGGAGCAGCCTGCCGCAGAGCCCGCCAGCCATCGCGCCGAGGAAGAGGGAGGGCGCGAAGATGCCGCCAGAGCCGCCCGAGCCGATGGTGATGGAGGTCGCCAGGATCTTCACGCCCAGCAGCACTCCGAGCAGGTACAGCGGCAGCTCACCGGAGAGCGCCATCTCGATGCTGCTGTAACCGACACCGAAGACGTGTGGGAAGAAGATCCCGAGGGCCCCGATCATCAGTCCCCCGAGGCTCGCCTTGGCCCACTCCGGAATCCCGATCCTTCCGAAGGCGTCTTCGGTGGCGTAGAGAGTGCGGACGAAGACCGTGCCGATCAGACCGGCCAACACGCCGACCATCATGTACGGGCCCAGCTCGAAGGGACTGACGAGCTCGTACTCGGGAACCTGGAAGGCCGGGGTGTTGCCCAGGAAGTACCGGGAGACCACCGTCGCCACCACCGCCGAGATGACGATCGGGCTGAACTGGGTCACGGCGAAGTCGCCGACGATCACCTCCACCGCGAACAGCGCGCCGGCGATCGGCGCGTTGAAGGTCGCGGCGATTCCGGCTGCCGCGCCGCATCCGACGATGGTGCGCATCTGCCGCGCCGGGACGCGAAGGATCTGCCCGATCGCCGACCCGAGCGCGGAGCCGATCTGGACGATGGGACCTTCGCGACCCACCGATCCGCCGGAGCCGATGCAGATCGCCGAGGCCAGCGTCTTCACGGCGACGATCCGGGGGCGCATGACCCCGCCCCGGAGCGCTACCGCCTCCATCACCTCGGGAACGCCGTGGCCCCTGGCCTCGCGTGCGAAGAAGTAGACCAGGGGGCCGACGATCAGACCTCCTAGCGCCGGAATCACCAGCAGGACCGGCCAGGACAGAGTCTGCGCCACGGCCAGCGGATCGCTGGCCTCGGCCAGGAATCCCTTTTGGTAGACGGCCGTGACTCCCTCCAGGCCGCCGAAGAAGAGGCCCTGGAACAGGCGGATCATCAGGCGGAAGACGATCGCCCCGAAGGCGCCGGCGAGGCCGCAGCTCACGGCGACCAGCACCATGGAGAGGTGCCCCCCACGCCTCCACTGCAATGTCGAAGTCAGCCGATCCATCCTGGTGAACTTCGCTCGCCTGCGGCTCGCTGCGCGCGCCACTCTCCTCGGGCCGGCCGGGCTTGCCCGGCCTTGCCGAACTTCGCTCGGCTACACCTCGCTGCGCGCGCCGACGGCGCTTGCGGCATCCTACTCGACGCGGTTGTCCCCATGCTAACTTCGAGCAATGAGGGCGCCGCGGGAGTGGGAGCTGGTCGATGCCGAGCAGCTCCAGGACTGCAAGGTCTTCGCGGTCAGTCGGAGCATGGTCCGATCGCCGGGTACCGGAGAGATCCACCCGTTCTTCACGATCGACGCCGGCGACTGGGTGAACGTGGTTCCGATCACCACCGACGATGAAGTGGTGATGGTTCGCCAGTACCGGCACGGCTCGCGGGAGATCACCCTGGAGATCCCCGGTGGGATCGTGGATCCGGGAGAGACGCCGGCGGAGGCGGCTGCCCGGGAACTCCTGGAGGAGACCGGGTACAGGCCAGAGCGGGTCGAGGCGATCGGTGTCGTGAACCCCAACCCGGCTCTGTTCGGGAACCGGGTCCACACCTTCCTCGCACCGGGCTCGGTGCGGGTGGCCGAGATCAGCAACACCCAGCTCGAGGAGACCGTCGTCGAGCTGGTGCCGGTGGCAGAGATCCCGGACCAGCTTCGCCGCGGCCGGATCGATCACGCACTGGTGGTGGCGGCGCTCTACTGGTTCGTCCTGAACAGCACAATCGAATAGAGGGCAGCGGCTCTGCCCGGAAGGTGGGCGATGAAGCCCAGGATGGTGCTCGGCGACTTCCTGGTCGCCTATCTGAGGCGCGCGGGCGTGAGCCACATCTTCGGTCTGCCCGGGGACCTGGTGCTCTCGCTCTTCCACCGCTTCGGCGAGGCGCGCGGCCTCGAGATCATTACCTTCTCCCACGAGCCGGCGGTGGGCTTCGCCGCCGACGGCTACGCGCGAAGCACGCGGCGGCTCGGCGTCGTCTGCGTCACGTATGGAGCCGGCGGGCACAACATCGTCAACCCGATCGCGGGCGCCTACGCCGAGAAGGTTCCGCTGCTGGTCGTCTCCGGTGGCCCCGGGGAAGCCGAGCAGAAGGTCGCCGGTGTCCACCACCAGGTGAAGGACGTCGAGGGCCAGTGCCGGATTTTCGCCGAGGTGACCTGCACGGCTCGTATTCTGCGCCAGCCGGAGCTGGCGGCGCGGCAGATCCACGAGACGGTGCAGCAGATCATGTCCGAGCACCGCCCCGGCTATCTGGAGATCCACCGCGACACCGTGGAGATTCCGATCGAGGTGCCTGCGGAGATCCTCGACTGGGATGGTTCCTTTCCCAGGCCCCGCTCGGATCGGCGAAAGCTCAGCGAGGCGGTGAACGACACGGTGGAGCGGCTCCGGGCCGCACGGCGCCCGGTCCTGATCGGGGGCGTCGAGCTGTTTCGGGAGCGTGCTGAGCGGAGCTTTCTCTCTCTGTCGGAGAAGCTCGGAGCGCCGGTCGTCACCACGGTCCTCGCCAAGGGCGTCTTTCCCATGGACCATCCCCTTCACATGGGCATCCACATGGGACCCTTCAGCCCGGCCCCGATCCAGGAGAGGGTGCGGAAGGCGGACCTCGTGCTCGCCCTCGGCACCCAGCTGACGGACATCAACCTGGGGGCTGCGAGGCCCCAGGTCTCGCGCGATCGCTCGGTCTGGGCGGCGGATCGCCGGGTGAACATCTCCTATCACCAGTACAGCGACGTCTCGCTGTCCGACTTCGTCGCCGGTCTGGCCAGGCGCAAGCTCCCGCGCTTCCGGGAGAAGGTGACCTACCACGACAACCTGAAGCGCCCCGCGAAGAGGGCTTCCTCGCGCGAGCCCGTGCTGGGCGTCAGCGAGATGCTGGCCGAGCTGAACCGCTTCCTGGGGACCCACCCCGGCTACTTCGTCGTCGCCGAATCCGGCGACATGCTCTTCGGCGGGCTCGAGCTGCGGCTCCGGGGCGGCCTCTACATCGCGCAGGGCTACTACGCGTCGATGGGCTTCGCAGTGCCCGCCGCCATGGGTGCGCAGATCGGAACCGGGGTGCGCCCCGTCGTGCTGTGCGGCGACGGCGCCTTCCAGATGACCGGCATCGAGGTCTCCCACGCGCCCAAGCACGGGCTCTCACCCATCGTCGTAGTGGTGAACAACGGCGGCTGGGGGATCTTCCGTCCGGTCTCGCCCCGCCAGGACCTCCTCGAGATTCCCAACTGGCCCTACGCGGAGCTGGCGCGCTGCTGGGGCGGCGTGGGCTTCAGCGCCGAGACGGTGCCGGAGCTTCGCGAGGCCCTGCAGGCGGCACACGAGCTCACGGGCTTCGTCATCATCGAGGCCCGGGTGCCGCACGACGACATCTCGCCGATCAGCAAGCGCTACATCCGCGAGAGCCTCAAGAGGGCGAAGGCGTCGGCGCCGAAGGGCGCTAGGCCTCCGAAGAAGTAGCGGTCTCGTCGGGCCGCTCGGGTCTGGGAAGCAGGAACGGCAGCGCTGCGCCCAGCAGCAGCGCGCCGCACCCTGCCACGCGGTAGGGTGCGTCGGGCCCGAGGTGCTCGAGCAGCAGACCTCCCGCGACGTTCGAAACCACTCCCGCGAAGCTGAAGCCGATCATCGCCAGGAGCCCCTGACCCGTCGAGCGAAGCCGCTCCGGAACCGTGGCTTCCACGTAGAGGGCGCTGCCGACGAAGAGCCCCGCGACCACCACACCGTGAAGCAGCTGCACCGCGAACATGACGCGGAGGTCGCCCGCCAGGGAGCACACCAGCCAGCGGAATCCATCGGAGAAGACTCCGATGGCCAGCAGCCCGCGAATGCCGAGCCGATCGACCGCGGCGCCCAGGTAGAAGATGAGGGGAATCTCCAGCAGCAGCATCGGGATCCACATCCGGCTCACGGTCTCGATGCTGCCGCCGTGGGCGACGACGAAAGGGGCAAAGAGCTGGATGGGCGCCTGATGAAACAGGTGGCCGAGGAATGCAAAGCAGAGCAGGCGGCGGTAGGGGCGGTGGCCCAGGAGAAGGCGCAGGTCGCCCCGCTGGGAGCGAACGGCCATGGCGCCGCTCCGGGGCAGCCGCCAGACAACCCACGCCGCGGCTGCTGAGAGCGCTGCGGCCACGTAGAAGATCAGCTCGAGACCGGGCTCCGAAGGCCCCCCGGGCTCGCGCTCCAGCCCGCGCGCCGCCTGGACCCGGTGCAGCAGGAAGGGAAAGCTCACCACCAGCACGAAGAAGCCGACCGTGCCCCAGACCCGTATGCGCCCGAAGCTCTCGGAGGCTCGCGCCCCGAGAGCCGCCATGCAGACCGAGGTGGCCATGGGCATGACCGCGCTCGAGAAGAAAGCCGAGAAGCCCATGACGGCGAGCAGGACCGGGAACGTCTTCGCCTGGGGAAGCAGCAGGTAGCCGAGGGTGGTCCCGGCCGCCAGCACCACCAGCGTCCGCGTTCGTGAGCCGGTCCGGTCGGCCAGCTGGCCCCACAAGGGCTGAGAGAGCATTCCGAACAGGGGGCGGACCGCCAGTACCAGCCCCAGCTGGGTGCCGAGGAGCGCCACGTTCTCGCTGAAGTAGAGGCTCTGGTAGGGGAAGACCACGCCCAGTCCCCCCAGGAAGAGGAACCAGAACGCGGCGAGGGGTGCGGTGGGGCGCATGGCGTCCGGGGATGATGACATCGCTCCGGTCACGCGTCATTCTGGCATCGCGGAGGTCCCATGCGGATTCACGGCCGGGAGGAGTGGGCGAAGCTCGAAGCGGAGGGCAGGGGCCGGTACCTGCTCCGCTACGGCGTGATCCTACGCGGCCTTCCGATGGGTATCGCAGTCGCGCTGCTGATCGAGGCCTTCAGTCCCAGCGGCGAGCTGCCCGGCGCGCTGCTGGAGCCGACCTTCCTGGGGCGGCTGCTACTCGCGATCGCCGTGTTCTCGGCGAGCGGTTGCATCTCCGCACTCGCGAACTGGAGGGTCCACGGGCGCCGCTTCGAAGAGAAGGGTTGACCCGGATTATTCATGAGCGCTCTACTGCGGACGCCGAGAGCACAGCATCTTCGCGACCTTCTCCCTTTGGCCGTCCTCGACGTACTGTCAAGTACGCCTCCGGCGGCCTCCGGTCCGAGGCTCGCGAATCTGCTGTACTCTCGACGTCCTCGCTACGAGCTTCATGAATAATCCGGGTTAAATTGCAGACATGCCGACCGCTGGCATCCTCATCATCGGAAACGAGATCCTCTCCGGGAAGGTCACCGACACCAACTCGACCTACCTGTGCCGTGAGCTGCGCGAGCTCGGCGTGGACGTCGAGCGGATCCTCACCATTCCCGACGTCGTCGAGACGATCGCCGAAGAGGTCCGCAAGATGAGCGCGGCCTACGACTTCGTATTCACCTCCGGTGGGATCGGCCCCACCCACGACGACCTCACCATCGACGGCATCGCCGAGGCCTTCGGGCGCGCCATCCAGCTGAACGACTCGATCGCCGCGCGGATCGAGCGGGCGCAGAAGAAGAAGCCCAACCAGAGCCAGCTCAAGATGGCGAGGATCCCCGAAGGCGCCCAGCTGGTGGATGCAGCCGACTTCTGGTTCCCGGTGGTCATCGTCGAGAACGTGTACATCTTCCCGGGCATCCCCGAGCTGCTGCGCAAGAAGTTCGAGTCGATCCGGGCGCGCTTCCGGGGCGTGCCGGTGCTGCTCCGGCGGGTCTTCGTGAAGCGGATGGAGAGCGACATCGCCTCCTCCCTGCACGAGCTCCTGGGCGAGTTCCCGGAGCTGATGCTGGGCTCCTATCCGCGCATCGGAGAGAAGGACTATCGCGTTCTGCTGACACTGGAGTCGCGAGACGCGGACTACCTGGAGCGCGCGCTCGCTTCGCTGCTCGAGCGCCTGCCGGAAGACGCCATCCACCGCGTCGAGTAGCTGAGCCAGGCGTCCCCGCTAGCTCTCCGGTTGCTCGAGTACGTCGACGGCGCGCTGGCGGAGCCAGTGGTCGGCGAGGGTGAGGCAGACCATCGCCTCCACGATGGGAACCGCGCGCGGAAGGACGCAGGGGTCGTGGCGGCCCTGGGCCTCGAGGGTCCGGGGAGTGCCCGCCCGGTCCACGGTCTGCTGCGGGAGGCGGATGGTCGCCGTCGGCTTGAAGGCCACCCTGACCAGGATGTCCTCGCCGTTGCTGATGCCCCCCTGCACGCCGCCCGAGTGGTTGGTGGTGGTACGCGGGCGGCCGCCGTCGCCGGGAACGAAGGGGTCGTTGTGCTCCGAGCCGAAGAGCCGCGTTCCGGCGAAGCCGCTGCCGATCTCGAAGCCCTTCGAGGCAGGGATCGACATCAGGGCTCGGGCCAGGTCCGCCTCGAGCTTGTCGAAGACGGGCTCTCCGAGGCCGGGTGGGACGCGCCGAGCGACGCACTCGACGACGCCGCCCAGTGAATCGCCGCGCTCGCCGGGCAGCGTCGATGCGCTCGGCCATCCGCTCCGCTGCCGCCGGGTCCGGGCAGCGAACCGGGTTCGCCTCGACATTGGATAGTGTCACCGCCCCCGTGTCGACCCGCGCGTCGACGTCGTGAACCTGCTGGACCCAGCCCAGCACCTCCACGTCGAGCGCGTGGCGCAGCAGCTGCCGCGCGATGGCGCCGCCGGCGACCCGCCCCACCGTCTCCCGGGCGCTCGCCCGTCCGCCGCCCTGCCAGTTGCGGATTCCGTACTTGGCTTCGGTGGTGTAGTCCGCGTGGGAGGGGCGAAACAGATCCTTCATGTCCTCGTAGGCCGAGGGCCGGGCATCCTCGTTGCCCACCAGGATCGCGATCGGCGTTCCCAGCGTCCGGCCCTCGAAGAGGCCGGAGACGATCTCGGCCCGGTCCGATTCCTGGCGGGGGCTGGTCAGCTTGCTCTGGCCGGGCTTGCGCCGGTCCAGATCCCGCTGGATCTCCTCCGATGAGAGCGGCAGCCGCGGCGGACAGCCGTCCACCACGACTCCCACGGCGCCCCCGTGAGACTCTCCGAAGGTCGAGATCCGGAAGATGCGCCCGAATTCACTCGCCACTGCAACTCTCCTGCCCGTCCGGCAGCATGCTTCGTCCGGCCAGCCTTGTCGACTCTGTCGGCCCTACCCGGACTTCTGCTTTCTCAGCAACACGTAGCTGGCTCCCGCGCCTCCGTGGTCCGGGATGGCGGAGGAGAAGGCCATCACCAGACGGTCGAGGGGCGGCTTGCAGAGCCAGCCGAGCAGCGCCTCCTTCAGCACCGGGCCCGTCTCGGAGCCGGCGCCCCTCCCGTGGATGATCAGGACGCAGCGCTCTCCCATTCGGAACGCATCCAGAAGCTCGGCTCGGATCACCGACCCGGCTTCGCGCCTGGTGAGGCCGTGCAGGTCGATCTCGCTGTCCACGGGGATCTGCCCCCGTTTCAGGCGGTCCAGGTGGGCGCGGTCGATTCCGCTGGCGAGACCTTCGATCCGTTCCCCGGATTCGCGAACCGTGAACGGCGCGCTCAAGGTCCGTCCACCAGGCGGAGGGCCTTTCCCGTGAGGGCGCTCTGGGGAAGCTCCGCCAGGCGGTCCGGCGGCAGCCAGCGATGGGCGTCGAAGCCCGAGAGCTGCACCCGCCCCGCTCGTCCTCGGGCCCGGAAGACGTGGAGGTGGAGGACCCGATGGGTGAAGACGTGCTTCACGGTTCCGAGCTTCTCGGTCTCGGCGAGCTCGAGCCCGATCTGGTCGCGGATCGAGCGGGCCAGGCCCTTCTCGGGGGCTTCCTTCGCTCGCAGCTCTCCCCCGGGAAGCTCCCAGAGCCCCCCGAGCAGACCGTGCGGCGGACGCCGAACGGCGAGGACCTTGCCGCGGCGTTTCAGGAAGGCCGCTGCGGCCTCGATTCGCTTCGGCTTCGGCCGCGGCCGCTTCACCGGGATCGCCTCGGGGTCGCCGGCCTCCCACGCCCGGCAGTGAGCCGAGATCGGGCAGTCCTCGCAGCGCGGGGAGCGCGGCGTGCAGACCGTCGCCCCCAGCTCCATCAGTGCCTGGTTGAGATCTCCGGGCGATCTCCCTCGGACCAGGGCGCCGGCCTCCTCCCAGAGCCGCTCTGCCACCGGTGCGCTCTTCACGTCCTCCCGGATTTCCAGCAGCCGCGAGAGCACGCGAGCCACGTTGCCGTCGACCACCGGCGCCGGGCGGTCGAAGGCGATCGAGGCGACCGCTCCGGCCGTGTAGCGCCCCACCCCCTTGAGCGAGCGGAGCCCCTCCACGTCGTCGGGCATCTCGCCGCCCCAGTCGTCGACGACCTGGCGGGCGGCGGCCTGGAGGTTTCGCGCGCGGCCGTAGTAGCCGAGACCCGCCCACTCCCCGAGCACGTCGTCGCTGTCGGCGGTCGCCAGGGACTGGAGGTCGGGGAAGCGCGCGAGAAAGCGGTCGTAGTAGGGGAGCACCGTCTCGACGCGGGTCTGCTGCAGCATCGTCTCGGCGACCCAGATCTCGTACGGATCTCGGCTTCGCCGCCAGGGGAGATCTCCGCCGGTTCCGCCGGTACCAGGAAAGCAGGGCTCTGCGAACCTCCTTCACGGAGTCCCGGTCGCCAGGCGCTCTTCGACGTGCTCCCGCACCCACTTCGGATCCCACCACTCCTTGGGGTCCACGTAGGTGTCGCCCACCATGACGGCGAAGTGAAGGTGGTCGCCTCCGGCGAGCCCGGTGGCGCCCGAACGCCCCAGCTCCTGGTTCTTCTCCAGCAGGTCTCCCTCGCGGACGTCGATCCGCGAGAGGTGGGCGTAGAGGCTGGTGACGCCGAGACCGTGATCCAGGATGACGCAGTTGCCGTAGATCCCGAGCTGTCCCGTGAAGATCACCCGGCCCGCGTTGGCGGCGGTGATCGGCGCGCCGGCTGTGGACGCCAGGTCGTAGCCGTAGTGGATCGCCTCCGAGACCTTCTCGCCGTTGGCGAAGTAGGCGCGGTGCTCGGCGAAGACGCTCGTGACCGCCGAGTTCTGCAGCTGCACGAACGCGCCGCGCCAGTACCGCTCCGGCGAGCTGGCGGCGACGATCTCGCGAATCCGCAACTCGTTGGCGGCGCGGGTCTCGCTGTTGATCTTCTGGAAGGCCGCGATCGGGTCGGTCTCCCGGACGCCCAGACTGGAGGCCAGCTCGGGGACCTTCGAGGAGAGGAAGTTCCCGCTGAGATTCATCCTGACCTTGTAGAACTCCCGCTCCTGGAGGCGGGTCTGCCATCCGAGCGCCGTGCGGTTCCCGGCCTCGTCCACCCCCACCACGCGGATCGCGGGGTTCGGTGGCGCGTCCCGGGGCACTGCGAACAGGGCGAAGCGCCGCCTTCGGCTTCCGGCTCCGCCCGGCTCCTCGCCGGGAAAGGGAAAGCCGGAGAAGAAGGTGTCGCCCACCTCGACCCCATCCCGGGAGGTCTCCTCGTCGATCGAGTAGACGACTGCGGCGGCGCCCCCGCGGCGCACGTAGGTGAGTCCGGTCTCGATCCCGACGCGCGGAGGCTCGAGGTCGAAGCGGATCGGGATCTCCAGGGTTCGGCTGTTGCCCGAGAAGAACTCCGCCCAGGACCAGTCCGTCGCCTTCACCGTCAGGATCGCCGTCCCATCCCCGATGCCCAGCGGCTCGGGCTCGATGGCGATCTCGATGGGAGGGGCGTCGGGCTTCGCGACCCCACCCGCGAAGGGGTTGCCCGCATAGGACTCCTCGAAAAGCGTCTGCTCCTCTCCCTCGTGAAGCAGGCGGACCTCCACCTTGCGCACTCCCGAGTCCGGGTCGGAGACGCGCAGCACGACGGCGGCCCCGCCCCGTCCGACCAGCAGCGCCTCCGGCGCCTCGATGCCGGGTGCTTCTCCTTCGCAGCGCAGCCAGGTCGCCCCACCGGCCACCGCCATGAGCAGGATCAGGAGGATGACTCCCCAAGCCCTTGCCGTCACGATCTTCCCCCCCATTCGCGGACCAGCGAAGTCTACCAGACCCCCGTTGCTCATTGACGAAGCGCACCGGGTCGCTGATCTTCGAGCCGGGAGAACCGATGTCGCGTCTGCGTCGCATCTTTCTGGTACGCCACGGTGAGACCGACGGCGAGTCCAGCATCCGCTTTCACGGAGCCACGGACGTGGGTCTCAGCGCCGAGGGGCTGGAGCAGATGGAGCGAGCGGCCCGCCGGGTGCGCGGTCAGCCGATCGACATGGTGGTGGCCAGCCCCCTGCGCCGTTCCTGGCGCGCTGCCTGGATCGTGGGGGGCGGAGTGCCTGTCCGGCTCGAGAGGGACTTCCGCGAGGTTCACTTCGGGCGCTGGGAGGGCCTCACCGCGGAGGAGATCACGGCCCGCGACCCCATCCTCTGCGCCGAATGGGTCTCCGGCGCCGCCGGATTCGGCTACCCGGAGGGCGAATCGCGGGAGGGGTTTCGCGCCCGTGTCAGCCGCGGCGTGGAGCGCCTGATGGCCGCCGATGGCCACTCCGCGCTGCTGGCTCTCCACAAGGGCGTGATCCGCGTGATCGTGGAGGAGCTCAGCGGCGAGGCTCTACCGCTCGGCGACCCGGAGCTGGGTGGTCTCGTGACACTCACGCGGGACGCCAGGGGTGGCTGGTTCCAGGTCTGACGGAAGCAGCGGGGACGTTCCTTGCATCCGAGAAATGCAAGGAACGTCCCCGCTACGAGAGGAGCGAGCGCCATGCGTCACCTGATTCTTCTGCTCTGCGCGCTGCTGCTGACCGAGGCCTGTCGGGCGGAGGTCTGGGTCTACGGCTACTCGTGCAAGTTCAAGCGGGAGCAGGTCTTCTCCCCCGATGCCCCGGCCGCCGTCTGGGGAGGCAAGGGGGGCGGCAGCTACCAGGGATTCATCGTACTCAATCCAGCGGACGAGACCCGCGTCGACTACTACTGGTACAACAAGTTCGGCTACCGCACCCATTCGACCGAGACACTTTCGGCCGCGTGGGTGAGAACGCGGGACAGCAAGGGAAAGGAGTGGATCAGCGTGGACCTGGATTCGCGTTCGGACGCGGACCCGCTTCCAGCGTCGGCCGGCAGCCGGACGTTCACCGTCATGCGAATGCTGCAGGGAAAGGTCGTGGACTCGGTCCGCCTTCCGGGCGGTGCAACCATCAACTCCGTCCCGAAGACCATGAAGGGGACTCACGACGTCTTCATGACCCACATTGGCGAGACGTGGGAGAGCGCTGCCTTCAGTCCTCTCGTAGCCGGAAACGCCTGGGTGCGGGAGTCGGGCAAGATCAACGCGAAGCTGGACGGGAGCCTGACCCTCGATGCGCTCATCGCAGGGGGAACCTTTACCGCCGCGAACGGCGTCATCATCGACTACCTGGAGGATCGCGGGGCCACAAGTCCAGATCTGATCGCGTGGCCACGCTGGCGGCGGGTGTTCGACTACCCCTACTAGACCGCGTTTCGTCCTCCCCCAGGCTCGCTTTCCTTGTGAGCTTTGTTTGCCTTCGGCAAGCCGTGCTTGCTAGTCCAGCGGCAGCAGGCCGCAGTGGAGCTGTGAGGGAGTCAGCAGCTTGAGGGACTCGCCGTGGGAGAATGGCTCGCCTTCGGCCCAGGCCCGCTCCATGAAGTCCAGTCCCTGGTGCAGCTGCTGCATGGATTCCGGGGTGAACTGGGCCCGGTAGGCGTCGATGGCGCGGTGCTTCCGCTCGCGAAACTGGCTGATGTCGAAGCTCTGGTTGGGTTTCAGGGTGAAGTAGAGTGCGATCCCGATCAGTGTATGCGGCTGATAGTCGCGGTCCACCTCCGGGTCCGTGGCCAGGCGCGGAAACCCGTAGAGCAGCGCGGCCTCGGTCACGGCCCGCCCGGTCTTGAGGTGGTCGCCGTGAGCCTCGTAGGGAAGCCAGGGATCCACGCTGAACAGGAAGTCCGGCCGGAGCATCCGGATGTGCCGGATGATCTCGCTTCGAAGCGTGTAGTAGTCGTAGTCGCCCGCGTCGGGATAGCCGAGCCAGAACTGGCGCCCGACGCCGATCGCGGTACCCGCCTTCTCCTGCTCGCCGCGTAGCTGCAGCGTCGCCTCCTCGTCGCTGAGCGTCGCGTCGAGCACGCCGACCAGGTCGTCGGTGACCGTCAAGTAGTCGACTTCGGCGCCAGCTTCTGCGAGCGCAGCGAGAGTGCCCCCGGCACCCAGGTCGTTGTCGTCGTAGTGGGGCTGGATCGCCAGGATCCGCTTCGCCTGCCGCAGATCGGGAAGGGAAGGAGCCATCTATTCCCCTGCGGTCAGCTCGTCCAGGGCCACCTCTCTCCCCTCGGCGGCGCTCTGCACCGAGGCCAGCGCGAAGGCGAGTGTCTTGCGCGCTTCAGCGACCGTCTGCCGGGGAGCCCTTCCCTCGAGCAGCGCGTCCACGAAGTCGATTCCGCCCAGCCGGAACGACTCCGCCCAGTCCGCCTCGATGTCGTGGAAGGCCCGGGTCTCCCCGTCCCGGTAGAGGACCAGCGAAGGCTCGTCGAGGAGCTTCCCGCTACAGCGGTTCACCCAGATCAGTCCCTCGGTTCCGTGGATCTCGGTGCGGTCGTCGCTCGCGTAGTACTTGGAGCGAACGCGCATTCCCAGGGAGGCGATCACCTCCCAGGAGCCGTAGCGGGGCAGATCGCCCGCGTAGCGCCAGGAGATCAGCGCAGGACCATCGATCCACTGCTTCTCGGCCAGCTTCGTCCAGTGGATGAAGGCGTGGACGCGTTCGATCTCCGCGGGGACGAAGAACTGTCCCATGTGATAACAGTGATAGCCGTGGTCGAAGGTGGTGGGTCCTCCGCCGCAGGTCTCGGGATCCATGCGCCAGGCCTGTGTCTGCGGTGTGATCTCCCAGCCGTCGCCGATCCGGCCCGCGGCGGTCTTGACCCGCACCGAGATCGGGTCGCCGATCGCTCCTTCTTCGATCAGCTGCTTCGCCTTCACGTGAGGCGGGTAGTGCATGAAGTTCTCGAACACCCGGAGGACCCGCCCGGCCTCTTCCGCGGCTCGTGCGACCCGGTCCAGCTCTGCCAGGGTCCGGGTCGGCGGCTTCTGCAGTGAGACGTGCTTCCCCGCGCCGAGGGCAGCCCGCGCGTGGTCTTCGTGCAGGTGATGCGGCGTCAGGATGTCCACCGCATCCACCTCGGGATCCGCGAGCATCTGGTCGAAATCGGTGTAGCTCTTCTGCGCCCCCCACTCCTCCGCACGCCTTCGCGCCCTCTCCGCGTCCCGGTCGCAGACCGCGACGATCTTGGCGCGCGGGTGCGCGAGGTATCCCAGGCACTGGAGATCCGCGATGCGACCGCATCCCAGCATCCCGATTCCGACACGTTCCATTCAGCCCAGCCCTCCTAGCTGTCCTCGGCTTCCCGCAGCTGTCGCGAGCACGCTGTAGTCCTCGAGCGTGGTCGTGTCTCCGACGGTCTCCTTTCCGGAGGCGATGTCGCGCAGCAGGCGGCGCATGATCTTGCCGGAGCGGGTCTTCGGAAGCGCCTCGGTGAAGCGGATGTCCGCCGGCTTCGCGATGGCTCCGATCTCCCGGGTGACGTGGCCGCGGAGCGACGAGGCGAGCTGGTTGCCCGCGTTCACTCCCGCCGTGGGGGTGACGAAGGCGACGATGGCGGTGCCGGTGATCTCGTCGGGCCGGCCGACGACGGCGGCCTCCGCGACCACCTGGTGCGACACCAGTGCGCTCTCCACCTCCATGGTTCCGATCCGGTGTCCGGAGATGTTCATCACGTCGTCGACGCGTCCCATGATCCAGAAGTAGCCTCGGTCGTCGCGGTGGGCGCCGTCTCCGGTGAGGTACTCGTTGGGGTACTTGCTCCAGTAGGTTCGCTTGTAGCGCTCCGGGTCGCCCCAGATGCCGCGCAGCATCCCGGGCCATGGCTTGCGCAGCACCAGCAGCCCGCCGTCCGGCGCCTTCACCGGATCGCCTTCCTGGCTGTAGACCTCGGCGTCGATTCCGGGGAAGGTCAGCGTCGCGGATCCCGGCTTCGCGTCCACCGCGCCGGGCAGCGGCGTGATCATGATCCCGCCGGTCTCGGTCTGCCACCAGGTGTCCACGATCGGGCACTTCTTGCGTCCGATGACGCGGTGATACCACATCCACGCCTCCGGATTGATCGGCTCCCCGACCGTTCCGAGCAGACGCAGTGTCGAGAGGTCGTGCTTCTTCGGGTGCTCCTCGCCCAGGCGCACGAAGGTGCGGATGGCGGTGGGCGCGGTGTAGAGCACGGTGACGCCCCACTTCTCGATCAGGGCCCACCAGCGGTCCGGTCCCGGATGTGTCGGAACGCCCTCGTACATCACGGTCGTCGCCCCGTTCGCGAGGATCCCGTAGATGACGTAGGAGTGACCGGTGACCCATCCGATGTCCGCCGTGCACCAGTAGATGTCTTCCTCCTTCAGGTCGAAGATCGCCTTGGCGGTGGTGGTGACGTGGGTCAGATAGCCGCCGGTGGTGTGCAGGATGCCCTTGGGCTTTCCAGTGGTACCGCTGGTGTAGAGGATGAACAGCGGGTGCTCGGCACCCAGTTTCGCGGCAGGGCACTTCCAGTCGGCGGTGGCCATCAGGTCGTGCCACCAGTGGTCGCGTCCCTCCCTCATCGCGGTCGGGAAGCCCGTGCGCTCGACCACGACGACGTGCTCGACCTCGTCGAGGCCCTCGATCGCCTCGTCCACGGCCGGCTTGAGCGGAAGCTGGGAGCCCTTGCGGAATCCGCCGTCGGCGGTGATGACGACCTTGGCGCCCGCGTCGACGATGCGGTCGCGCAGGGCCTCGGCGGAGAAGCCGCCGAACACGATGCTGTGCGGCGCGCCGATCCGCGTGCAGGCCAGCATCGCGATCGCCAGCTCCGGCACCATCGGCATGTAGATGGCGACGCGCTCGCCCTTCCCCACGCCCAGCCCCTTCAGCACGTTGGCGAACTTGCAGACCTCGCGGTGCAGCTCGCCGTAGGTCAGGACGCGCGAGTCCCCCGGCTCGCCCTCCCAGATGATCGCTGCCTTCGTCTTGCGCCAGGCGTTCTCGCCGCTGATGTGCCGATCCAGGCAGTTGTAGGAGACGTTCAGCTTTCCGCCGACGAACCACTTGGCGAAGGGCGGCTTCCAGTCCAGCACCTTCTTCCAGGGTGTGAACCAGGAGACGTTCTCCTTCGCCATCTTCGCCCAGAAGCGTTCCGGGTTCTGGGCGCCGAGCTTCCGGTGCTCCGCGACGGTCTTCTTGTTCCAGTTCGCCTGCCGCGTGAACTCCGGATTCGGCTTGAAGACGCGCTTCTCTTTCAGCAGGGACTCGATGTCGGGCATGGGTCCGGAACTCCTTCGCTCAGTTCGCGTCTCGCATCCACGCCTCGACGTCGGCGGCGAGCTTGGGGATGGCGGCGGTGAGGTTCTCGAAGCCGTCCTCGGTGATGACGACGTCGTCCTCGATTCGAACGCCGATGCCCCGGAACTCCCGGGTGGCGTTCTCGTCGTCGTGCGCCACGTAGAGTCCGGGCTCGACGCTGAAGACCATGCCCGGCTCGAGAGCGCGGGGCTTTCCGCCGACGCTGTAGCTGCCGACGTCGTGGGCGTCGAGGCCGAGCCAGTGACTGGTGCGGTGCATGTAGTAGGGGGTGTAGGCCTCATCGGCGATGAGCTGGTCGACGTTCCCCGACAGCAGACCGAGATCGACCAGGCCCTCGACCAGGGAGCGCACGGACGCGTCGTGGACCTCATCCAGGGTCGCCCCGGGGCGGCAGGCCTGGAACGATGCCTCCTGTGCGGCGAGGACCACCTCGTAGACGGCCCTCGCCGGCCCTTCCATCGATCCGCTCACCGGATAGGTGCGGGTCACGTCCGAGGCGTAGCCCTCGAGCTCGCAGGCGGCGTCGATCAACACCAGCTCTCCCCTCGAGAGCTGCTTGTCGTTGCGGATGTAGTGGAGGGTCGTAGCGTTCGGCCCGCTACCGACGATGGTGGTGTAGGCGGGCCCGCTCGCGCCGAGCCTGCGGAAGGTGTACTCGAGGATCGCCGCGACCTCGTACTCGAAGCGCCCTTCGCCGATCAGCCGCGCCGCCTGCTGGTGGGCCTCGGCCGTGATGGCCGCCGCGCGCCGCATGATCTCGAGCTCGGCGGGCTCCTTGCGCAGCCGCATCTCGTGCAGCACGTCGCGGGGGTCGGCGATGAGCCCGGCCGGCTCGAATCCCTGCCGGGAGCGCAGGCGCATGCCGTCGAGAAGCTCGCTGATTTTCGCGTCGAGGTCGCGCTGGCGGCCGAGGACGTGGTAGATCTGCCTCGCCTTCTCGAGGATCCCGGGCAGCTCCTTCTCGAGGTCGCCGATCTCGAAGGCCTCGTCGGCCCCGTAGTCGTCCCTGGCCCCCTCGGTTCCGGGGCGGTAGCCGGTCCATGTCTCCGCATCCCGGTTCCGAGGCTCCACGAAGAGCGTGTAGGGAGCGCCCCCATCGGTGCGCAGGATCGCCACCGCGTGCGGGTGATCGAAGCCGGTCAGGTACCAGAAGTCGCTGTCCTGCCGGAACGGGTACTGCGTGTCGTGCGAGCGGGTGGCGGGTCGCGCGCCCAGGATCAGCGCTACGGAGTCCTCACCCATGGCGTCGAGGAAGAGGCGTCGCCGCTCTGCGTGCACTGCAGAGCAGCATACCGCATGCGCGGGAGCGATTCTCAGCGCGCGAGGTCTTGGCAGACCACCGTCACGCCGTTGCAGTAGGTCGCGCAGAGCCGGCCGCGGTCGGTGACGCCGGTGTAGTAGAGACCCTTCCCGCCGGGCCGCGGCAGCTCGATCAGGCTCTTCTCACCGCGCCGGTTCACCAGGTGGATTCGCCCACTCCAGCGCGTCACGACGACCCCGCCCCTGCCGTCGAGCTGGATGTCCTGGACGAAGTCCCGGTCGCCGGGGAACTCGTCGTCGAGCGCGACGATTCGTCCGGTCAGGATGGGAGCGCCCGCCCGATCCGGCGGCCGGATTCGAAGGTCGAGCAGCGGTCCCTTGCGCTCGGCGAAATAGCCGGTTCCGTCGGGAGCGAAGATCATGAACTGAACCTCGGGGCGCTCGAATCGAAGCAGCTCGCGCCCGTCGAGTGCGAGGATCCTGGTGTCGTAGCGGACCTCGCCTCCGCTCCTGGTCGTCGGCAGAAGATCCGTGTTCACCCAGATCTCCTTGCGGAGGGGGTCGAAGGCGAGGCTCTTGGGGGCGGCCTGGTAGCCGTCCAGGGCCGTGAGCGGGTACTCGCCGAGGATCTCCCCTTCCTCGTCGAGATAGACGACGGAGCCCTGACCGTTTGCGCCCCGGCCGTAGCGGGTCGCGATGATGACACCGTCTTCGGCGAGGTTCAGCTCGTTCAGCCCGGGTCCAGCCGATTCGAAACGCCGCACCTCGCCGCTGGCCGGGTCGACGTAGCCGGCCGTCTCGAAGTAGGTGGTGAAGTAGACCCGGCCGTTGGGGTGGGCCAGGACGTCCCAGACGCCGGCGCGGGCGCCGGGCCCCCCTACCGCGAGCGGCGCGGCAAAGGCCATCCGCTCCAAGTCGAAGCGCCCGACGAACTGAGGGCCCTCGTGTCGCAGGTCGGCGGTCGGGTCGTTTCCCGCCCCCCACATGGCGGGCCAGAAGGGGGACGCCCCGAAATACAGCACCCGATCGGCGGAATCACCGTACCACGCGCAGTACTCCTCGGATTCGCTGGGGGCGGGCGCGGTCACCACCGACGAGTGCTGCTCGCTGCGCTCTACTGGGAGTCGTGTTCCACAGCCTAGGAACAGTGCGCATATTATTGCGGCACTGCAGCATCGGATTGCATACCCGTTTGAGGGTTCAACTAGCCGAGATCCATCCGCTTTCTTCAGCATCGCCACGGCCGGGGCCCGGCAGAAGTGCAGCCTATGGCTGCGTCCCAGGTTGTCGAGGCAGCTCGGCAAGGAAGGAGAAAGATTCATTTTTTCAGATACTTATCGCCTATCTTGCGAGTCCCTGCAGAGTTGGCACGAAACGTGGATTGCAGAATGAACGGAGCCAACCTGATTAGGACGAAGCTGGTGGCATCGGGCGCGCTCACCTGCCCAGTCCGAAGTCCAGAACCTCCAGGGAGTTAGACAAGGCGCTTTCCCCCAGAACGGCACCCCGCCTTTCCCGTGAGTTCTAGGGCATCAGGTTGAACGGCCCCCCGGCAAGTCGCCGGGGGGCCCTTTGCTTTCCAGGGCTCGCGCCTCAGGCCTCAGCGGAGTCCGTGGAGCGCAGCGCCTCGGTCACCTCGTCCGCGAAGCTCTCCGCAAACCAGCCCTTCACCTCGGAGAGGTTGGCCAGCTCGCTCCCCTCGCGCGGATTCAGCCAGGCGATCGCCTCGAGCGCCGAGTTGGGACACATCACGCCAGGGTCGAGGCAGAGCTCCTTGGCGCGCCTGGTGCGCCAGCGCTTGAGCAGGCTGAGCCGCCTCTCCGTACCGCGATCCATGCGGCGGCGAGAATTGCCACCCCCGTTGAGCCTGTTCAACCCTTTCGGGATCGGGCCGTGATTGCGCTTCACGCCCCGATTGACCGCACCCAGGATCTCGCGGCCGAAGCGGCGAAGGATCAGATCCGTGACCCCCTTGATCTCGCCCAGTCTCTTCTCGGAGCCCGGCTGCTGCTGCGCGATCTCGAGGATCGCCCTGTTGCTCAGCACCTTGAACGGAGGTCGGTCGATTTCCCGCGCCCGCGCGTCGCGGACCAGGTAGAGCTCGCGCAGCACCGAGAGGGCGCGCGGGTCCATGGTCTTCGCACCCTTGATGCGCAGATAGCCGAGCTTGTCGAACTCGCGCTCGGGCCATTTCCGCAGGGTCAGCGTCTCGAACTCCTCCTGCGCCCAAGCCCGTCGCTTCGCCTGCTTGAGCTCCTTCTCCAGCTTCTCCGCGAGCGGGATCAGATAGGTCACGTCCGCCGCGGCATAGGTGAGCTGGCTGTCGCGCAGCGGGCGCACCGACCAGTCAGAGCGCTGCTCGTCCTTGGGAAGGGATACGCCGAAGTGCCGCTCGGCCAGGGCGGCGAGACCGATGGACGGATATCCGAGCAGCTGGGCGCTCACCATCGTGTCGAAGAGGTTGACGAAGCGGAAGTTGCAGTCCCGCTTCAGCACGTAGATGTCGTACTCGGCTGCGTGGAAGATCTTGCGAACGTCCGGTGATTCGAGCACCGGTCCGAGTGGAGCCAGCTTCGACGGGCCGCCCAGCGCCAGCGGATCGACGAGGTAGGTCTGCTGCCGCGTCGCAATCTGAACCAGACAGGTCTTGTCAAAGTAGTGATAGAAGCTGTCCGCCTCGGTGTCGATCGCGACGACCTTCTTGGAGAGCAGCTCCTGCGCAAGCGCCTCGAGATCCCGTTGGTTCTCGATGCGCCCGAAATCTGCCACACACGCCTCAGTTTCCGGGGGGCTCTGTTCGGATTCGGTGTTCGTTGCCCGTGCCCGGGCGCTTCGCCGCAGGGGAGAATCGCGCGCGACGAGCCAAGAAAAAGGCTAGCCCAGGGCAAACCGGGGCGAAAGACGGACCCCGCGGGGGCGTTGCAGCGATAAGCTCGTTGGCTAATATGTCCCATATAAAGATACTTTGTTTCATATAGTGAAACAATCTCGAGGAATCGCATGGGATCGCTCAGCACAGTCGAGAAGGCCATCGATCTTCTCTTCCATCTTCACGCGGAAGCGGCCCCCCGCGGGGTCACAGCGGTTGGCAAGGCGCTCGATCTTCCGAAGGCGAGCGCCCATCGCCTGATGTCCACGCTGACCCGCCGCGGTCTGCTGGAGCGAGACGAGCGCGGCCAGTACCGACCGGGGATCGGTCTGGTCGCGCTCGGCTACGGCGTGCTGCAGAAAGATCCCCTGGTGACCGCGGCGCGCACGGTGCTGGAAGCCGAAGCAGAGCGGCTTGGCGAGACAGTGTTTCTCACCGCGGCGCGCGCCGGTGCGGTCGTCGTGCTCGACAAGGCCGAAGGAACCGGCTTCCTCCGCGCAGCGCCGCAGATCGGCTCGACTGTCCCGCTGCACGCGACTGCGGTCGGAAAGCTCTACCTGACCCACGCGCCGGAGTCCGTGGCGCTCGGCGAGGAGCCGCTCACGGCATTCACACCCTCGACGACGACGAGCCCGGCGATTCTGTCGGCGGAGCTCGAGCGGGTCCGGCAGCGGGGCTACGCGGAGAACCGCGAAGAATGGATCCCCGGTCTGTCTGCGATCGCGGCGCCCGTCTTCGTCGCGGACCGGCTGGTGGCGGCGCTGGCGCTGGCGACCTCCTCTCCGCGCTTCGAGGTGCTGCAGGGCGGAGCCGTGGCCAGCCGCATCGTCGAGGCCGCGCAGCGCATCGTCGATCGAATGGAGGGAAGAACGACATGAAGGTCTGGCTCGACGGTGCCATCGTGGAAGGCGAGCAGGCGCGGATCCCCGTGACGGATCACGGGTTCCTCTACGGCGACGGAATCTTCGAGGGAATCCGCGTCTACAGCCGGCGCATCTTTCGTCTCGACGACCATCTCTCCAGGCTGGAGAACTGCGCGCGCTGCCTGGATCTGACGATTCCCGGCGGCGTCGAGGCGATTCGCCGCATCGTGATCGAAACCGCGCGAGCGCATGGTGAGGAGGACGCCTACCTGCGACTCATCGTCTCCCGGGGCGAGGGACCGCTGGGTCTCGATCCCAGTAGCTGCGGGGAACCGCGCGTCGTCTGCATCGCGGATCAGGTGCGTCTCTATCCCGAGGAGAAGCTCCGAGACGGGATCGCCCTGGTGACCTCGAGCCTGCGCAGGCCCGCGCCCGATGTCCTGGATCCGCGCGTGAAGAGCCTCAACTATCTGAACAACGTTCTCGCGAAGCAGGAGGCGCGCCGCCAGGGGGCCGACGAGGCCCTGATCCTGAATCGCGCTGGCCACGTGGCCGAGGCGAGCGTCGCCAACGTCTTCGCGGTTCGGGCGGGGAAGCTGGTGACTCCCCCCGCGAGCGACGGGGCCCTCGAAGGCCTGACCCGGGCCAGCGTGCTCGAGCTGGCTCGGGAGGAAGGCTTGCCCGCCGAGGAGCGCACGCTCGGCCGCTTCGACCTGCTGGGCGCGGAAGAGGCTTTCATCACGGGTAGCGGCGCTCGCATCGTCGCGGTCGGCTCCCTGGACGGCCGCCGGATCGGCAAGGGTGGGGCCGGCCCGATCACGCAGCGCCTCTCCCAGGCCTTCGAGCGGCTCGTCCGCTCGACGGGAACGCCCATCTAGCGGTAGCTTCTGGCTTTTGCCCGAGGGAGAAAGCCGATGCGCTGGTCCCGCGCCTTCATCCCGACGCTCCGCGAGGACCCGGCCGACGCCGAGGCGCCGAGCCACAAGCTCCTGCTGCGCGCGGGCTTCATCCGTCAGCTCATGACCGGCGCCTACGCGCTCCTGCCGCTCGGTTTCCGCGTCGCCTCCAAGGTCGAGGGCATCATCCGTGAGGAGATGAACCGGATCGGTGCGCAGGAGTTCTGTCTTCCCGCGCTTCACCCCGCGGAGATCTGGCAGAAGTCCGGTCGCTGGGATGCGGTCGGGGAGGAGCTCTTCCGGTTGCGCGACCGCCACGGCACCGATCTCTGTCTGGGAATGACCCACGAGGAGATCTTCGCCACCATCGCCGCGGAGCTGCGCTCCTACAAGGAGCTGCCCCAGATCTGGTACCAGTTCCAGACCAAGTTCCGCGATGAGGCGCGCGCCAAGTCGGGCCTGCTCCGCGTGCGCGAGTTCGTGATGAAGGATTCCTACTCGCTCGACCTGGCCGAGGACGGGCTCGATCGCGCCTTCCAGCTGCACTTCGAAGCCTACCGCCGGATCTTCGAGCGATGCGGTCTCGATCCGATCGCCGTCGAGGCTTCCTCGGGCGCCATGGGTGGCAGCGAGTCGATCGAGTTCATGATCCCCAGCGACGCCGGCGAGGACTGGATCGCTTCCTGTGGCAACTGCGGCTACGCCGCCAATACGGAGAAGGCCACCTCCAGTCTCGCACCCGTGGAGGATTCGCCCGCGCCGGACGCCCCCGAGAAGTTCCCGACTCCGGGAGTCCGGACCATCGAGGAGCTGGCCCGGTTCGAGGGCGGCGCGGCGCCGGAGCGGCAGATCAAGACCCTCGTCTACCTGATCGACGGGGAGCCTACGCTGGTGCTGCTGCGCGGCGACCACGCCCTGGTCGAGCAGAAGCTGATCGATGAGACGGGGACCAGCGAGCTTCGCCCCGCAGCGGCGGACGAGGTCCGGGCCGCGCTCGGCGCCGGGCCCGGGAGCCTCGGCGCGGTCGGCGTCGAGGAGCACCCCGTGCTCGCCGACCTGGCCCTCCGCGGCCGCACGAACATGACCACGGGCGCCAACCAGGACGACTTTCACCTGCGCGGCGTGGATGTGGAGCGCGACATCCGCGCCAGCCGCTGGCTCGATCTGCGGGAGGTCACCGAGGGCGACCTCTGCCCCGCCTGCGACGCGCCGCTCAGCGTGCGCAAGACGATCGAGGTGGGCCACATCTTCAAGCTGGGAACGAAGTACAGCGAGGCGATGGGGGCGGCGGTGCTGGACGAGAAGGGCGAGTCTCGCAGCATCATCATGGGCTCGTACGGCATCGGCATCGGGCGCACCGTGGCCGCGGTGGTGGAGTCCTGTCACGACGAGAACGGCATCGTCTGGCCGCTCTCGATCGCGCCCTTCGAGGTCGTGGTGACGGTGCTCAACCCCAAGGACGTGGAGTGCACGGAGGCGGCGCAGCGCATCTACGAAGGGCTGCAGGGCGAAGGAATCGAGGTCCTCTTCGACGACCGCGACGAGCGGCCCGGCGTCAAGTTCAAGGACGCCGAGCTGGTGGGCATCCCCTACCGGGTCACCGTCGGGCCGAAGGGCCTGGCGAACGGCAAGGTGGAGGTCTTCCGCCGCCGGGGCAGCCGCAAGCGAGACGTGGACGTCCACAAGGCCGCCGACGCCGTCATCAACAGCGTGTTGGAAGAGAGGCGCTAGGCGAGAACGTCCCCGACTCCCGGCTGCGGTATCCTGGGCCGCGATGTCGCTCACCGCTTCACCGGAGCGCCCCGCACGCTGGCTCACCTGGGCGAACGGGCTCACGGCGGCGCGCCTGGTGGGGGCTCCGATCATCGCGCTGGCGATCCTGCGCGAGGCCCACGGGATCGCCCTCGCGGTCTTCGTGGCGGCGGTACTGACGGACTTCCTCGACGGATGGCTGGCCCGCCGGCTCGGCGATGCCTCGCCGTTGGGAGGTGTTCTCGACCACGCCACGGACGCCACCTTCGTGACCGTGGGGAACGCCGCCCTCGGCTGCACGGGTCAGGTTCCGCTGATCCTACCCTGGCTGATCGCGGCTGCATTCCTCCAGTACGCGGTCGACTCCCGGGTTGCGGCGGGCAGGCCGCTTCGCAGCAGCGCTCTCGGGCGCTGGAACGGAGTCGCCTACTTCGTGCTGCTGGGGATCCCCGTGGTACGCGACGGCCTCGGCCTGGGCTGGCCGGGCGCGGCGCTGGTGAGCGCGCTCGGATGGGTGCTGGTGGCCAGCACGTTGGCCTCCATGGCGCAGCGGCTGGGGGCGGGCTGGCGCGCGGGCTCCCATGCGTAGCGCCCTCAAGACCGCCGCGCTGCTCTGTGTCTCCGCGCTGCTGGCCGTCGTGGCAGCCGAGGTCGCGCTGCGCCTCTTCGCGCCGATCCCCTACTCGATGAAGGTCGAGTACAAGCCGGACGGGTTCGTGACACAGAGGCTGGTGCCGAAGCGGCGCTACCGCCTCGCCGACGGCGGCGTCTGTACGGTGAACAGGTTCGGCTATCGCGGTCCCGAGTTCGAGACTCCCAAACCTCCGGGCGTATTCCGGATCGTGGCGCTCGGCGGCTCTTCCACCTTCTCCTATCAGACGGACGACGACGAGATCTGGACGCGACGACTCGAGGAGAAGCTGCGGGCCCGCTTCGGCGCTGCCATCGAGGTAGTGAACGCCGGCGTGCCCGGTTACAGCGTCTTCAGCTCGAAGGTCAACTACCTCTACCGGATCCGCGACATCGAGCCCGATGCGCTGATCGTCTACCACGCCTGGAACGACATGAAGTTCTTCCGCCGTCTCGAGGAGGGGGAGGAGTTTCGAGGCCCCTCCTTCCGCGCCCGCCCGATTCGCGACTTCCTGCGCCGCTTCCAGATCGTCTGGCGCCTGCGCGGCCTCTTCCAGCAATCCGAAGGCGGCCTTCCACCCAGGGAGGACGGCTGGCTCGAAGCCGACCCCGCCGAGGCCGTGGTGATCCCGGAGGGCGGCCGGGCCCATCGCTGGGAACGGGCCAACTACGAGGACCTGGCCCTGCTGGCGAACTCGGACGGCGTGCTGCCCATCTTCGTCTCACAGGCGGGACTGCTGGCGGAGGGGAATCTCGACGATCCCGAGGTGCGGCGCCGCGTCTACACCGAGTACCAGGGCCTCGACTACCCGGAGGTCCTCCGCCAGTGGAAGGCGATCGGTGCCATCCAGCGCGAGGCCGCCGAGCGCCACGGCGGGCTCTTCGTCGACGCCTACGCCGCGGTTCCCCACCGCGTCGAGAACTTCCGCGACCACGTTCACCTGACGCCGGCCGGGAACGAGGCCGTCGCGGAGGCGATCGCCTCCGGCCTCGCCCGAAGCCCCGTCTTCAGCGAGCGGCTGGCTCGGTCAGGAGCTCTGCTCGGCGGGCGCTCCGAACAGCTCGCGACTGACGCGGCGCAGGAACACCAGGCCGATGGCGGCGTTGAATAGCACGAAGAAGTTGTGCTGGACGAGGCCGAACACCGCCATCTCTCCCGCGTGCCCGGGGAGCAGGATCGACCACATCGTGACGGCCACCGCACGGAAGGGGCCCGGAACGAGCGTGCTGAAGAAGATCACCGGCAGGTAGCCGAGCATGTCCACGAAGCCGAGAGGGACACCGAACAGCTTCGCCACCTCCGAGTAGACCCAGGCCGCGCCCAGCAGCGCGGGTGAGCGGATCACGATGATGACCAGGTAGTACCAGACCGGGGCCTTGCGAAACGAGAGAAAGAGCTGGCGCTCTCTCAGCGTGGAGGAGGCGAAGCGCGGGCTGCGGAAGTAGTAGACGAAGGCTGCGAAGAAGACCACGGCGACCACGGCGATCCAGGGAATCCAGTGGAAGATCTCGGGGAGCGTGTCCCAGCGCAGCGCGACGCCCTCCAGCGCCCAGAAGAGCAGGTAGTAGAACTCGCAGAACATGATGAAGAGCATGCTCGAGCCGATCTGCCAGCCGGGGACGCCGTCGCGCCGGTTGAGGTAGACGGCGATGGCGCCCTTGCCGACCTGCTCGTTCACGATCGAGATGATGTAGGCGCTGGCGCGCACCGGGAGGAGAGCCAGGTACGGCACCCTGGCGTTGAACCAGTTCACCACCCGCCAGAGCACCAGTGTGTCGATCAGCAGGTACAGGAACGAGTAGGGAACCATCAGCGCGAGCCAGTGGATCCAGTTGACGCTCGCGAAGATTCCCGAGAGATATGTCACTACGGTTTGTGGCGGGTCGGCGTTCTGGGCGGCGCCGGCGATGCGGAAGTAGAGGAAACCGAAGCAGACGATGGTGATCACCCACGGCAGGAGGCGCTTCCACAGCGCCGTGCGCGGTCTGGCTGCTTCCGGTGTGTCGCTCGCGGTCATCAGTCGGTCCCGTCTTCCTCGAGGCAGCGCCTCAAGGTCTCGTCGAGGGGTGTCAAGGTCAGCCCGAGCCGTGCGCAGGCGGGGGCCGGGTCGATCTGGTCGTCCTCTTCCAGGACTTCCAGCATTGCTGGCGTGAGTGGGGGGTTGGCCGCGAAGCGCTCCGCGAGCCGCGCGAACAGCGAGACGACGCCCAGCGGGACGGGCAGGACGCGCGGCCGCTTCCCGACCAGCTTCGCCGCGCGCGAGACCAGCTCCCGGTGGCTGAGTGACTCGGGACCGGCCAGGTCGAGCACCACGTCTTCGCCGGTCCCGTCGGCCAGGGCACTCTCGATCGCCCTGGTGACGTCGTCCGAGTCGATGGGCTGCTCGAGGGTGGCGCCGCCGCGCACCAGCGGCACCAGGGGCGCGTGGACCCTGCCGAGCAGCGCGAAGGCCGCGATCTCGCCCGGGCCGAGGACCATGGGCACGCGGAGCACCGTCACCGGAACCGGGGAGCCAAGCAGGATCTGCTCCGCCCTTCCCTTCGAGGCCAGGCAGACGTTCCCCGAGGCCGGGTCCGAGCCCAGGATGCTCATGTAGACGATCCTGCGTGCGCCCGCCTTCTCGGCGGCTCTGGCCAGGACACTGGAAGCGGCCTCGTGGGCGTCTGCGTAGCGGGCGGTCCGGGTCTCCTTCAGGATTCCGATCAGGTGGACGATGCGGTCACAGTCCTGTGTGGCGGATTCGACACCGTCCGCATCGGTGTAGTCGACGATGCGCAGCTCCGGACGGCAGCCCTCGGGAAGCTCGCGCAGGACCAGTAGCCGCGCGCTCCGAGCGGACCAGCGCGCGCACCTCCGGGGCGGCGGCTTCGCGGCTCGCCAGGCTGCGGATCAGCCGGACTCCCACGTGACCATTGGCGCCGGTCACCAGGATCCGCTCTCTTCGTTCCGTCACCAGCGTTCGACCTCGAGGCTTCTCCTCAGCATATCACCGTTCCACCGGGCGACCCACGAGTGGGTCGACCCTTCCCCATGTCGGTGCCACGGCTTCAGGGCGCGACCTGGTCGAGGAAGTCGCGGATCCGCTGGTAGTAGGGCGCCCCACCCACCAAAGTGGTGTCGTTGTGGCCCGCGCCCGCGATCGTCTCGAAGTCCTTCGGCTCGGGAGCGGCCTCGAACAGCCGCCGGCCCAGCTCGAATGGAACGATGCGGTCCCTGTCGCCGTGGAAGAAGAGGATCGGGCAGCGCACCCGCGAGATCTTCTCGTCCGAGGCAAAACGCCGACCGATCAGCGCCCCGAGCGGGACTCCGGTCACGGCCCGGGCCATGTCCGCAACCGAGGTGAAGGTGCTCTCCAGGATCAGACCCGCCAGGGAACGGTCGGCTGCCAGATCCACCGCGACCGCCCCTCCCAGAGAGCGGCCGAAGACGACGATTCGCTCGGGCGGGACGCCGCGGTGGCTCTGCAGGTACTCGAGACCAGCCCGCGCGTCCGCATAGACGCCCTCCTCGTCGGGCCTGCCCTCGCTCAGTCCGTATCCGCGGTAGTCGAGCAGCAGAACGTCGGCACCCTGCGCGGCCAGATCGGCCGCGTTGGGAAGGCGGTGGGAGGCGTTCCCCGCGTTTCCGTGCAGGAACAAGAGCGAACGGCTGGCGCCGGGCGAGGGCAGGAAGAAGGCGTGGATTCGCACGCCATCCTCGCTCTCGAGATGGATGCTCTCGGCCTCGATTCCGAGCGCCTCGGGCTCGAGGTCGATGCCCGGGGAGGGCTGGAAGATCAGCCGGTCGATCAGGCCCATGGGCAAGACGAAGGCTCCGAGGAGAAAGGAGATCGACACCAGCGCCAGGACGCGGCCACGCATCCGGCCCAGGCTACATCCCCAGTTCGAGGCGGGCGGCCTCGGACATCATGTCCGGATTCCAGGGCGGGTCCCAGACCAGCTCGATCGCCACCTCGCGAACGCCCTCGATTTCCCGGGTCCTGTTCTCGATCTCCACCGGCAGGATCTCCGCCACCGGGCACATCGGCGAGGTCAGCGTCATCACGATGCGGACGCCGCCGCTCTCGTCGGCTTCCACATCGTACACCAGTCCGAGCTCGAAGATGTTCACGGGGATCTCCGGATCGTAGACGTCCCGGAGCATTGCGATCACCTCTTCCTTCAGCTTTTCCTGGTCGAGAGCCATCCTCGGCTCCTCCGATCACTCGGTCTTGGCCGGCTCGCCCTCGCCCCGCACCGCCGAGCGCAGCGTGTGCCAGGGCAGGGTCGCGCACTTGACGCGCATCGGGTAGTCGCGGACGCCGCTGAAGACGGTGAGCTTGCCGAGCGCTTCCGGGTCGCCCTCCGCTGGCGAGGGACCGGCGACCAGGTCGTGGAAACGATCGAAGACCTCGAGGACCTCGTCCAGCGTCTTCCCCTTCACGACCTGGGTCATCATCGAAGCGGATGCCGTCGAGATCGCACAGCCCGAGCCCTGGAAGCCCACCTCCTGCACGATGCCGTCGTCGTCCACCGTGAGGTAGACCGTCACCTTGTCTCCGCAAAGCGGGTTCCAGCCGTTCGCCTCCCGGTTGGCACCGTCGGGCCTGCAGAAGTTCCTGGGCTTCTTGTTGTGATCCAGGATGGTGGTCTGATAGAGCTCGCGGAGATCCGACATCAGCGGAACACCTCGATGACCTTGCGGAGCCCCTCGGCGAGCCGGTCCAGGTCGCTCCGGTCGTTGTAGAGACCGAGTGAGGCCCGGGCCGTGGCGGGCAGCCCCAGCCGATCCATCAGCGGCTGTGCGCAGTGATGACCCGCGCGGATCGCCACGCCCTCGGCATCGAGGATCGTCCCCACGTCGTGGGGGTGGACTCCCTCGATGACGAAGGAGAGCACGCCGGTCTTCTCGCGCGCCGTTCCGATCAGCTGGACACCCGGGATCTCCGAGAGCAGCTCCGTCCCGTAGACGAGCAGGGCGTGCTCGTGGGCGGCGATGCGCTCGAGGCCGATCGACTCCACGTAGTCGATGGCCGCGCCGAGGCCGATCGCCCCGGCGATGTCCGGCGTCCCCGCCTCGAACTTGTAGGGGATCTCGTTGAAGAGGGTCTTCTCGAAGCTGACGGAGGAGATCATCTCGCCCCCACCCTGGTAGGGGGGCATCGCTTCGAGAAGCTCGGCGCGTGCGTAAAGGGCGCCGATCCCGCTGGGGCCGTAGAGCTTGTGGCCCGAGAAGACGTAGAAGTCGCAGCCGAGCTCCCGCACGTCGACGGCGAGGCGCGGGACCGCCTGGGCGCCGTCCACCAGCACCGGCACTCCCCGGGCGTGCGCGAGCTCGATGATCCGGCGCACCGGGTTGATGGTTCCGAGCACGTTCGAGACGTGGGCGACGGCCACCAGGCGGGTTTGCGGACCGATCGACGCGTCCAGCTCGTCCCAGAGCAGCTCCCCCGCGTCGCTGATCGGGGCGACGCGCAGCCGGGCCTTCCGCTCCTCGCAGATCATCTGCCAGGGGACGATGTTCGCGTGGTGCTCCATGGCGGTGATCAGGATCTCGTCGTCCGGTCCGAGGTGGCCGCAGCCGTAGCTCCTCGCCACCAGATTGATCGCCTCGGTGGCGTTGCGCGTGAAGACGATCTCGCGGGGCTCCGCGGCGTGCAGCAGGGACTGGACCTTGCTCCGCGCCTGCTCGTGAAGCTCGGTGGTCCTCTCCGAGAGCTCGTAGACCCCGCGGTGGATGTTCGCATAGTGGTTCGAATAGAGATCCGTGATGGCGTCGAGAACGGCCTGCGGCTTCTGTGCGCTCGCAGCGCTGTCGAGGTACGCGAGGGGCATGCCGCGCATCTTCCGGCGGAGGATCGGGAAGTCCTTGCGGATCCTCTCCACGTCGAACGGTGCGTCGCTGCTGCTCGCCGTGCTCACGACCCGACTCCGGCGTCTCGCAGGTGCTCCTCCAAGAGCTCGAGAGTGGCTTCGCGGAGGGCCGGGACCGGCAGCTGCTCGAGGACCTCCACGGCGAAGCCGCGGGTCAGCACCAGTCGCGCCCGCTCCTCGTCGATGCCCCGGGAACGCAGGTAGAAGAGCGCATCGGAGTCCAGGCGCCCGATCGCGGAGCCGTGGCTGCACTTGACGTCGTCGGCGTAGATCTCGAGCTGGGGCTTGCTGTTGATCTCTGCGCCGTCGGCCACGAGCAGGTTCGGATTCGACTGCTCGGCGTCGGTCTTCTGGGCATCGCGGCGGACGACGACGCGTCCGCGGAACACACCCTTGGACTTCCCTGCCAGGATCCCCTTGTAGAGCTCGCGGCTCGTGCAGTGCGGCGCGGCGTGGTCCACCAGCGTGTGGTTGTCGACCAATTGCCTGCCCCGGCCCAGAAAGACTCCGTTGAGCGTGCACTCGGCACCCTCGTCGGCGAGCAGGGCGCCGAGGTCGTTCCTCACCAGGTCTCCGCCCAGTGTGATCGTGTGGGCCCGGAAACGGCTGTCGCGCTCCTGCCGGGAGGCGAGATGGGAGACATGGTGGGTGGAGCCGCTCTCGCGCTGCACGACCACGAGGTCCAGATCGGCACCGGGACGGGTCACCACCTCGCACACGCTGTTGGTGAAGCGAACCCCCTCGCCGAGAGAAACGTGGTCTTGGATCACCACGGCACGGCTCTGCTCCTCGGCGACCACCAGGACGCGGGGCTGGGAGAGCGTGTTGGCCTCGCCATTCGAGATGAAGACCAGGTGGACGGGGTTCTCCAACCGCGCGCCCCTGGGGATCGTTACCACTGCGCCGTCGTCCAGAAAGGCGGTGTTGAGCGCGGCGAAGGAGTGCTGCTTGAGATCCGCGTAGCGGCCCAGGTGCTGCTCCAGGACGCCCGCGTTCTCGCTGCGCAGCCGGGCCAGGCTCTCCACTCGAATCTCGGAGGGCATTTTCGACGCCGAGAGCTCGGGCTCGAAATACCCGTTCACGAATACGAAGAGGGTACAGGCGAAGACCGGAAAGGAGATCTCCTCCACCATCTCCCGCGAGATCGGCGCGCAGCGTCGGCCCGCGAGCCGGAAGTCCGTGGCCGCGATGGGAGTCACGTTGGTGTAGCGCCACTCCTCCAGGCGGGTGGTGGGAAGACCCAGTGCCGCGAACTGGCTGCGTCCCTCCTCGCGGAGCCGGCACAGGTGGGCGGAGTCCCCCTCGCCGATTCCGGGCTGGAATTCGGAGGTCTGCGCCAGCAGGCGGTCGCGTGCGATCTCGAGGGGATTCATGGGCTGGCAGTCGCCTCCGCTCCCGGGGGCGCCTCCTCGAGCCAGCCGTAGCCTTTCTTCTCGAGCTCCAGCGCCAGATCCTTTCCGCCCGAGAGGGCGATGCGCCCCTCGGAGAGCACGTGGACGAAATCGGGAACGATGTAGTCGAGCAGGCGCTGGTAGTGGGTGATGACGAGCAGCGACCGCTCTGGGCCGCGCAGTGCGTTCACACCCGTCGCGACCACGCGCAGCGCGTCGATGTCGAGACCCGAGTCGGTCTCGTCGAGGATGCAGAGCCTGGGCTCGAGCAGCAGCATCTGCAGCACCTCGTTGCGCTTCTTCTCGCCTCCCGAGAAGCCCTGGTTGATGGAGCGGTTCATCAGGTCTTCCGGCACGTCCACGATCTTCATCTTCTCCCGGACCAGGGCCAGGAAGTCCATCGCGTCCAGCTCTTCCTGGCCGCGATGGGTGCGTATCGCGTTGAGGGCCGTCTTCAGGAAGTAGTGGTTGCCCACACCGGGGATCTCCACCGGGTACTGGAAGGCGAGGAAGATGCCCTCCCGGGCCCGTTCCTCGGGCTCGATCTGGGTGAGATCGCGGCCCTCGTAGAGGATCTGGCCCTCGGTGACCGGGTAGCCGGGCCGCCCCGCCAGCACGTTGGCCAGCGTGCTCTTGCCCGAGCCGTTGGGGCCCATCACGGCATGGACTTCGCCGGGCCGGATGCAGAGATCGATCCCCTTCAGGATCGCGGACTCTCCCGCACTGGCGTGGAGGTTTGTGATTTCGAGCACGGTCTCCTCCTATCCCACGCTTCCTTCGAGGCTGACGCCCAGGAGCTTCTGGGCCTCCACGGCGAACTCCATGGGAAGCTCGCGCAGCACCTCCTTGCAGAATCCGTTCACGATCATCGAGATCGCGTCCTCCTCGGAGATGCCCCGCTGGCGGCAGTAGAAGAGCTGGTCTTCTCCGATCTTCGAAGTCGTGGCCTCGTGCTCCACCGTCGCCGAGGAGTTCTTGACCTCGAGATACGGGAAGGTGTGGGCTCCGCACTTGTCGCCGAGCAGCAGCGAGTCGCACTGCGAGTAGTTGCGCGCGCCCGCCGCCTTCGGTCCCATTCTCACCAGGCCCCGGTAGGACTGCTGGCCGTGGCCGGCGGAGATGCCTTTGGAGATGATGGTGCTCTTCGTGTCTTTGCCGATGTGGATCATCTTGGTGCCGGTGTCGGCCTGCTGGTAGTTGTTGGTGAGCGCCACCGAGTAGAACTCGCCCACCGAGCGGTCGCCCTGCAGGATGCAGCTCGGGTACTTCCAGGTGATCGCGGACCCGGTCTCCACCTGGGTCCAGGAGATCTTGGAGTTCTTGCCCTGGCACTTCCCGCGCTTGGTGACGAAGTTGTAGATACCGCCCTTGCCGTTCTTGTCTCCGGGGTACCAGTTCTGCACCGTCGAGTACTTGATCTCCGCGTCGTCCAGGGCGACGAGCTCGACCACCGCGGCGTGAAGCTGGTTCTCGTCGCGCATCGGCGCCGTGCAGCCCTCGAGGTAGCTCACGTAGCTGCCCTCTTCGGCGATGATCAGGGTCCGCTCGAACTGTCCGGTCTCCCGAGCGTTGATCCGGAAGTAGGTCGAGAGCTCCATCGGGCAGCGCACGCCCTTGGGGATGTAGGCGAAGGAGCCGTCGCTGAAGACGGCCGAGTTGAGGGTGGCGAAGAAGTTGTCCGAGTACGGCACCACCGAGCCCAGGTACTTCTTCACGATCTCGGGACAGCGCTTGACCGCCTCGGAGAAGGAGCAGAAGATGATGCCCTGCTTCTCCAGCTCGGCCTTGTAGGTGGTCGCCACCGACACACTGTCGAAGACGGCGTCGACCGCCACGCCGGCCAGGCGCTTCTGCTCCTCGAGGGGGATGCCGAGCTTCTCGTAGGTCCGGAGCAGCTCCGGGTCCACCTCGTCCAGGCTCTCCAGCTCCTCGTTCTGCTTGGGAGCCGAGTAGTAGTACATGTCCTGGTAGTCGATCTCGGGATAGCTGACCATCGCCCATGTGGGCTCGTGGCCCTCCTCGAGCATCTTGACGAAGCGGTGGTAGGCCTTGAGGCGCCACTGCAGAAGCCAGCTGGGTTCCTCCTTCTTGGCGGAGATGATGCGGACGATCTCCTCGGAGAGCCCCTTCGGGATCGTCTCGGATTCGATGTCGGTGACGAAGCCGTATTGGTACTCGCGATCCGTGAACTCGGAGAGCTCAGTTGCGTTCGACATGTTCGACCTCGATCTCCTCGGACTCCCGGTACAGAAAGTCCGCCTTGGGCGGATCCACCAGCTCGCGCAGCGTGACGTGGCTGAGTGTCTCCTGGATGGCCTCGTTGATCCGCTGCCAGGGGTCGCGCACCGGGCAGCTCGTCTCCTGCTCGCAGTGTCCCGGGCCGGCGCTGCACTGCATCAGCGCGATCGGCCCCTCGATGGCGCTGATGACCTCGGCGACGTTGATCTCCTCGGGACGTCGCGAAAGCGTGTAGCCCCCCTTGGCGCCGCGCTGGGAGGTCAAGAAGCCCCCCTGTGCCAGGGACTTCAGGATCTTGCTCACCACCGGAAGCGGGAGCGAGGTGGCCTCGGCCATGGTCCGGGCGTTCTGGCTCCCGCTCGTCGCGTCCTCGGCGAGCCGGACCAGGAGCACGATCCCGTAGTCGGTGAGCTTGGTGATGCGGAGCATTCCTGTCTCCCCGGTTTCGGAGCGGAGATCATATCGGACCAAACCGGTACTGTAAATATAGGACCGATCTAGTACTATTGAAAGCTTCCTTCCCCCTGGGGAATTATCCTGTACGCTCGCGGAAAACGAGTGGAGTCCTTCTCGGGGTCCAATGCTCGAAGCTGGCGGCGCCTGCCGCTCGCCGCTTTCCCGAGAGGGCCTGGAAACAGCAATGATTTCAGTGCGTTGAAGCGAAAGCTCAGGCCGCTCTTTGCCGACACGCGAGGGCGCTGGCTTCGGTCTCCGGAGCTTCGACGTCGCTGGAGCGGTAGCGCACCAGCGGCGCAGCGCCCGTGCGAAGGCCCAGGGCTAGACCCCCATCCTACATCGTCTCGAACTCGACCGGGGGCCCCGCCCCCCTTCAATCCTTGGGATCGATCCAGATCGGCGAAGACCAGGCCCTCTCCCTGATCGTCGCGGGGACGCTCGGATCGGGCTCGCGGCCCAGGCGAATGGCGTCGTAGGTCGACCACCGACAGGTGGGGTTCTGCAGCACGCGTACGTAGTAGAAGGCGCCCTGGCTGGCGTCGTAGGCGGGGTCCTGGAAGGCCGCCATCAATTCGACAGCACCTGTTCCTCCCAGCGTCTCGCACGTGGCTGTATCCACGGAAGCGCCGTTGTCGGGGCATCGCTTCGTCGCGGGATCGACGCTGAGTCCGTCCGAGCAGACGACATCTTGAACCCGCTCGTGAGTGGCTCCCTCTGCGTCGATCCATCCCTTGACGACCTGGATGCGCTGCAGCGGAGCGCTGAGCAGGTCTGCCCCGGCCCAGACGAAGAAGATAGGGCTCTCGCTCCTGCCTTCTTCAGGATGGAGTACACCTCCCATGGGCACGCCCCCGGCGGTTGCCGTCGCGACCGGTTCGCGATCCTCGATGATCCTCTGATCGAAGCCCCAGCCTGCGAAGAAACGCAGATGGATGCGCGTGCCGGAGGTAGCGTAGACCTCCCGTCGCTTCATTCCGGCGAAAACGGAATCCCGCGTATTCTCCTCTGCCCAGACGGCGGTCAGACCACCCGATGTGTGGAATGGAAGGATCGAGTTGTAGGGCTTCTGGTCGGGCGTCTTCCGAAGCCGGCGAAGAGCGGGCGAGGAAAGCGAGGCGATCTTGCCAACGAAATCCCATTCCTCGGTATCGCCCGGATTGGCGTTGTGGGTATCCGTTGCGGCGACCATCCCGAAGGCGAGGGGGTTGAAGCCGAGCTCGCGATCGAGCTGCAGACCGATCTTGAGACCCTGCCGGGCGAAGGAAGTCTGGAAGGCACACCCCGTCCTCTGTCCTTGCTCGCAGGGCTTCAGGATCTGCCCGAAAGCGCACTCCTCGTCGGTGGCCCCGACGCCCAGGGCGCACTCGGAGGCGCCCTTGACCTGGTACATCTCGGCGAGGCGTTCCCGCCGGGTGCGCAGGCGCCAGCCCTCTTCGCCATAGCTCTTGCCGTCCCAGGTGTAGCGACTGTAGAAGAGCCCCCAGCCCTTGTTCATGTTGTGCGGAATGGTGATGAAATCGCAGGTCCCGGTGCAGGTTTCCTCCAGGCCCCGCCAGAGATCGATGGCGTTGTCCACGTCGAAGGCGGAGATGGCGTGGGCGGGGAGGTCGTCGCCGTTGAAGATGACGTTGCGATGGTGCTTCCCGGAATCGGACAGCGGGGGTGAGAATTCGTAAGCGGCAAAGGTGGTAAGGACGCCGGGCTCGTTGTAGCGATTGGCGAGCTCGATGTAGTGGCTCCACTCCGCGTTGCCGTCGCGCTGGCATCGCTCCGGGCCGCCCTCGCCGCGCAAGCAGATCGGATTCGTCTCCCGCCGCTGACGCCTTCGCGTCTCCCCCTGATGGACGCCAGCGGGTGTGGTGACGCGCTCTTCGAGGCCTTTCTGCCGCGCGCTGCGGGCCACCCAGTCGAAGGTCAGGACATTGGGTGTCTCACTCCCCCAGCAAATGACCGCCTCGACCAGCGTCAGATCGTCGTTCCCGCAGCGACTGCGTAGACCGAAGCTCTCCGCGTGATCGGTGATCGCGACGAAATCGAGAGGCCGGGACAGCTGCATCATCTCTCCGCCCGCGCTTCGGAGCTTCTCGCCTTTCGCGAAGCGGTAGGCTTCTTCGACCGTCGCGGTGGTACCGAAGAGGACCGCGTCCCAGCTCGCCACCGTGTGGACGTGAACGTCTCCCCAAAAGACGTTCTTGAGCGGGTCGTAGGGCCGCGCCTCTGGTACCTGCAGCGGCGGGATCTCGATCCGGCTGTCGTCCTGCTGCGCGTACTCTTCGGGTGCAGTATGTGGTGCGTTGGAGCGATAGCGATAATAGGGACCTCGGCCAACAGTGGACCAGAGAACGACGATGGCGATCGCCACCAGCGCGATCAGGCCGAGAAGAATCTTCTTGATCAAGGGCACCTCTCGATCTGCGCAAGAGGGCACGAGACGGGAGGAACCCTACCTCGTCTACGGCCTCCCGGGAACAGCGCTGGATCACCACGCCCCGGCTCGGTACCATGCCGCCGCTTCGGGTTCCTCGCCATCGCGCCTCCTTCCATGTCCATGGCGGCGCTGAGGCTACATCCCGGCCTTCGTTGATTCCCGATACACTGAGGGCGCATCGGAGGTATCACCATGGCAGATAGACCGCTGGACGGTGTTCGCGTCGTCGATCTCACTCACGTGCTCGCCGGGCCCTACTGCGCGTATCAGCTCGCGCTCCTCGGAGCCGATGTCATCAAGGTGGAGTCACCACGGGGCGACATGGTGCGCATCTGGGGCGGGACACGGGAACAGGTGCTCGCCGGCCTCGGCGCGGGGTTCGTCTCGCAGAACGCGGGCAAGCGCAGCATCTGCGTCGACATCACCCGGCCCGAGGGGCGGGACATCGTGCTCACGCTCGCCGAGCGCGCGGACGTGTTCATGGAGAACTATCGGCCCGGTGCGATAGCGAAGTACGGCTTGGGCTACGACGACGTGAAGGCGCGCAACGCGGACATCGTCTACGCATCGATCACCGCGTTCGGGCAGACCGGACCGCACGGTCACCGCCCGGGATTCGACGACGTCGTACAAGCTACCTCCGGGTTCATGTCGATCAACGTGCGCGACGGCCAACCACTTCGCACGGGCGGGCCAGTTCTCGACTACGCCACCGGCATGCACGCGACGTCGTCGATCCTCGCCGCGCTGATGCTTCGCGAGAAGACCGGCGAGAGCCAGCGGGTCGACATGGCCATGCAGGACGTGACCATGCTGCTGATGAACTACCAGACCGGGGGCACATCCCAGACCGGCGTGTCACCCGAACCCAGCGGCGACATCGAGGGGCCCATGCTCGGACGATTTTCCGCAAAGGAAGGTTACGTGATGTTGGCAGGCTACCTGCCCCAGCATTGCAGCTCGATCGCGAAGGCCATCGGCCTCGATGCATGGGTGGACATCTCCTTGGAGGACATGTTCACGCGGGGCGGGGAGATCCAGACGGCCGTGGAAGCGCGCATCCGTGAGAAGACGGCGATGGAATGGGATGCGATCTTCAGCGAACGAGGCGTCGTGGGCGGCGGGGTGCGCGAGATCGGCGAGGTGTTCGAGACCGGCCAACCGCAAGCCCGCGAGGTGACCGTACCGCTGGAGGTCGCGTCGGGCGACATCCACGTGACCACGAGTGGCTACCGGGTCAACGACGAGGTCTGGGGCCCGCGTTCGGGCGTGCCCCTCCTGGGCGAGCATACGCGGGCGATTCTCGAGGGAATCGACTACGCCAACGAGAGCATCGACGCACTCATCGCCCAGGGCATCGTGAAAGAGGCGTAGCGTCCGAGTCGGCGTTCGAAGCTGGCGTGGAGAGGCTGACCTTGCGTTGCCCTGCCTCCGGAAGACGGACCAGGCCACTGCGAGGATGGCGGTACTGCCAGCCGGTTGCAGGGCATGGGTTCTCGCGATTCAGATCTCGGCGTCGGAGAGGCGCGCCAGCGGGAGGATGAGGCCCAAGGGAGCTAGAACAACCTCGAACGCCGATGTATCGTCCCGCAAACCTGGAGGAACTGAGAGATGGCTTCGATCGATGGTGGCGCGCTGTTCGGGAAGGCTCTGGCGAACGAGGGTGTGGAACAGGCTTTTGCCCTGACTGGTGGACATATCATGCCGATCTTCTACGGCATGCGGAATGCGGGAATCCACATCATCGATGTCCGTCACGAATGCGCGGCGATCTACGCCGCGATCGCCTATACGCGCGCCTCCGGGAAGATCGCCGTGGTCGTGACTACCGCGGGTCCGGGCGTCGGAAATACCCCGGCCGGGATGATGGAGGCGGAGTCATTGGGGATTCCGCTCCTGCAAGTCGGCGGCGCAGTGGCGATGAACAAGCGCGACGCTGGGGATCTGCAGGACATGTCGACGCTGACCCTGATGGAGTCCTGCTGCAAGTGGGCCAGGAAGCTCACCAGTACTCACCGCATTCCGGAGTATGTAACCATGGCCCTCCGGCATGCCACGGATTCGGCTCCAGGGCCGGTCTATCTGGAGGTACCGACGGATCTCGTGTTCAACAAGGTGGAAGAGGAGTACGTCCACTACCCGGTGAATTGCCGGACCGAGGCAGCTCCCGTTGGCGATCTCGAACTGGTCGATCAGGCTGCCGAAATGCTGGCGGCCGCGGAACGCCCGGCGATGATCATCGATGACGGCGCGAGGTGGTCGATGGGCCGGCATGCGGAGGCTATCGCAGAGCTTTCCGATTACCTGAAGATGCCGGTTGGAGTTTCTGGGAATCTATGCCGTGGATTGTTCGGAAGCGAACTGGAGACGCCTCTACTCAAGACCAATGGGATGGCTCTCGCCGATGTGGTATTGGCCCTGGGCTGCAAATTCGATTTCAGGCTGGGATCGGGCAGCTTCATCCCCAAGGATGCCAAGATCATCCAGGTACATACGGACTCGAGACAGATCGGTTTCAACACTCGTGCAGATCTGGGCATCGTCGGTGGATCAGGCCCTACGACCGCTCAGATACTCGAGGCGATCAAGACCAGGCGCAGTTCCCATACGGGCAAGTGCTGGATGCCCGTGCCCGAAACCGGCGGGACGGTCAACTTGCCCGACCCGTACCGAGCAAAGGAGACCCCCGTCCATCCGGCCCGTTGTGCTGGTGAAGTGGCGAAATTCCTGGAGGGAGAGGGGGCGGACTGGAACCTCATCGCCGACGGTGGTGAAGCCAGTGTGTGGATGGGCATTGCTTCGACGGCAACGCGTCCAGGCCAGATCCATTCATCAGGAGCCAATGGCACCATCGGGACCGGGCCTTGCCTGACGATCGGAGCCTGGGCGGCAAACAAGAAGCCGGTACTGTGGTACACCGGCGACGGGAGTTTCGGATTCTATGCCATGGAGATGGATACCATGGCGAGGCTGGGCATTCCCGTGGTCTGCGTGATCTCGAATGACTCGGCCTGGGGCATGATCCGGCTGGCAGAGCGCTACATCCGGCCCAAGGAGATTGCGGAGCAGGGGCAGTGCAATACGGAGCTGCACCCCATGCGCGCCTACGAGAAGATGGCGGCGATCTGGGAGGGTCATGGTGAGAAGGTCACCGATCCCGACGAGATCATACCGGCCATCAAGCGAGCGGCAGCCAACGGCAGACCTTCGATCATCAATGTCGAGGTCGACGATGTGAGTCTTTCGCCCTTCATTGCTGGCTACGCGAAGATGGTCGCACCCGACTGACGGCCAGTGCCCGTTCACTTGACCAGGGTCTTGGCCGCCAGAGCTGCACCCACGATACCGGCTTCATTCAGCAGCTGGGCGGGCACCACCTGGGCCCGTGTCTTCAGAAGATGCAGGTACTTCTTGTGTCTCTTGCTCACTCCGCCGCTCAGGATGAACAGATCGGGAGAGAACAGGGCTTCCAGCAAATCCAGGTATTCGTTGACTCGTGCGGCCCACTCCTCCCAATTCAGGTCTTCCTTCTTGCGAATCAGATCCGAGGCATAGTGCTCGGACTCCATACCGCCCATCTCCAGATGACCTAACTCGGTGTTGGGCAGCAGCGATCCGTCGACAAATACGGCGCTGCCTATGCCGGTGCCGAGGGTGAGCACGAAGATCACCCCTTTCTTCGCGCGGAGGCGACCGGCGCCATATCGCATCTCGGCGATGCCGGCGGCGTCCGCATCGTTGATCAGAAGCACCGGACAACCGGTCTTCTTTTTCAGCAGCTTCCTGCCGTCGACGCCGATCCAGGACTTGTCGACGTTGGCGGCACTATAGACCGTGCCCTTTCTGATGATCGCAGGGAAAGTACATCCGATGGGGCCCTTCCATCGAAAATGGTTGGCGATCTCCGCCACCGTATCGCCGATGGCTTCGGGTACGGAAAGGTGAGGGGTGGGAATGCGGAAGCGCTCTTCCGCCAATACGCCCTTCTTGATGTCGACGGGTGCGCCCTTGATGCCAGAACCCCCGATGTCGACGCCCAGAATGGTTTTCATCGTGGTCTTTCCTTCGCGGTTGGTCTTGGTTGATCCAAGAGATCGAAGGTACCTACATCCCGTTCTTTTTGGCCGAGTTCTTCTGTCACGATTGGCAGGTGAGCACCCAGCAGCGCTCCCTGGTCACCATGGCTCTCATCAACACCGGCGCACTGGTCCTGTTCGCCGGAATTCTTGGCTGGATCTAGCCCATGGCGCGGAGCTGGGCCTGCTCCTCCTCGATCACCGCCTTGAAGGACGGCCGGGCGTGGATGCGCTCGAGATAGGCGGCGAGCTTGGGCCAGCGCGTGGCGTCGACCGTCTCGCCGGCGTGCGCCCAGTTGACGAACATCGTCGCCACGGCGATGTCGGCCACGCTGAGCTGACCTCCGGCGAGAAACTCGTCCTCCCCGACTGCAGCCTCCAGGTAGTCCAGCACCGGCGGCGTGTTCGCGAGCGCCTCCTCGATCGCGGCCTGATCCGGCTCGCCCTTCATGATCTTGACGGTGACGATGCGCTGGGTGAAGGGGGGGGCGAGCACCTCGATCAGCCTGGTGTCGGCGTATTCCTCGTAGAAGAGCGCCTTCCCGAAGGCGTGGGCGTCGGCGGGGTAGAGGCGTGGGTTCGGTGTCGTCTTCTCGAGGTAGGCGATGATGCAGGACGAATCCGGCAGCGTGAACTCGCCGTCCTGGTAGACCGGGATCTTGCCCAGCGGGCTGATCGCCAGGAACTCCGGCGACTGTCCCATCGGCATGACCGGGATCAGGTCGTAGGCAATGCCCTTCTCGGCCAGGGCGACGCGGACCTTGCGAACGAACGGAGAGGCGTTGACTCCATGGATCGTGGGCATCCTTTGCTCCTTTCTCTTGGCCAACCCGCGCAATCAGCGAGTGGACTCCGGGCTCTCGACCGACAGATCGAAGAGCCGTGGAAAATCGGCGAGTGCGGCTCGGTCCCCTTCGCACTCCATCTGCTCGAGGGCCGTCCCCGGGTCGAGATCGCCCCGGGCGAGCGCAAGCACGACGAGGCCCTGATGCGCTCCGAATCGACTGGCGAGGACGCTGCTGCTGATCCCCTCGAGTCGCCGCTTCAGCTCGCTGAAGCGTTGGGGGCCGGTCAGCAGCTCGCGGATCACCAGGAGCGTCCAACGTTCGCCGATCAGCTCGGCCGCCCGCGCCAGGGGGCAGAACTGCGCATACCGGAAGTCGGCCATGGTTCGAATCTAGTACATGTTGGTTCGTTCTTGAAACTATCGAGTCCCATACCTGCTTCCACAGCTCGGATCCACTACAGATCTAAAGAGCCTTGCACGGAGATGCGGCGAATCGAGCCACAGCACCTTGCCTTCGTACTCGAGCCGCTAGGCGGCGGTGCCGAACCAGCGGATCGAGAGCTCGCCGGCACCGATCGGGCTGCCCGCCACGAAATCGCGTCTGGCTTCGAAGTCCCTCGGCTCTCCAGGTCCACGTCGGATGACCTGTGACGAGACGGCCGTGTTGCGGAGGTCGCTACGGTGACTGAAGAAGTTGCGATTCGACGCCTCGTTGCGGGCGATGTGCGCGAGCTGAAGGCGTGCTTCGAACGCTGCTATGGAGACAGCTATGTGGTCGGGGACTTCTACGATCTCGACCGCCTTCGCGAGCGCATCACCTCCGGCCGGCTCCGCTCTGTGGTGGCCGAGTCCGCCAATGGCGAGATCGTGGGGCATATCGGCCTCACGCTGCGCCATCCGGATGCGAAGACGGTAGATGCGGGGAACACGATCGTGGATCCGCGATTCCGAGGGCGGCAGATCGTCGTGCACCTCGGGCTCCACCTGAATGCACTGTGCGCTGATGAGGGATTTCTCGGATACCACCACTATCCGACGACGGTACACGCCATCATGCAGGAGCTCTCGGTGGCAGACGAAGGCACGGAAACGGGTGTCATGCTCGCCTACATTCCTGCGGGCACCGAGTATCGCGAGCTCGGAGGGGAACCGCTTGCTGACCGGACCGCAGTCACCGTCGTGTGGCGTCCGTTCGCCCCCTGCCCGCCGCGCACTGTCTACGCGCCTGCCGACTACAGCCAGGTCATCGGCGTGGCGTACAGCCGCGCGAGACTCGAGCGCGAGTTCGCCACATCTCTTGCGGACGTCAACGCGCAAGAAGGGATCGTTGAAACGCTCCATGATCCGCGGCGCGGATTGCTGCGTTTCGAGGTGCGTCGGCCCGGACGTGATCTCCCGCGCGTCATCGCCGCGGCGATCTCGGACAAGACGGCGGAGGTGGTCCACGTCGATCTGTCGATGAGTGATCCGGCGACGCCGGCCGCAGCGAACGCGTTGCGGAACGACCGGTTCCTGTTCTGCGCCGTGTTGCCCGAATACCTGGCTGGCGATGTACTGCGCCTGCAACGGCTGCGCAGCGATGCGCTTCCTCGACCCGACCTGGTCAACCCCGACGCACAGGAGATTCTCCGGCTCATTGAGCGCGACCACCAGCAATGCCACGCGGGCGTGACACGGGTTCCGTAGGAGAGGAAAGGGAGTGGGAGTCGGGCACGGAAATGACCCGGCCCGGTCCGGATCCCGATTCTGGCCTCCTCTGACAGCCAGCTCTTGCAGCAGCGGGACACCAGAACGCTGAATCCGGTGGCAGACAGGGATTCCAAGCTGGGAGCCCGCGCAAGGTCCGAGTACGGGTCTGATGTCAAGCCTCCGCGGGGTCCCCGACGCCGAGGAGACCTGCTCCAGCGTGTGTTCGCCGTGGATGCCTTCGCCTGCTCTCACGGCGTCGGGTACAGTGGGCATGGGCACACCCAGCCAACCGGGTTGGCTGGCTCTTGTCCTGGCCGCTCACCCGTGGTGGAGTGCGGAGCTCGAGGAACCGAGTGGCGTGTCGATGAGGAGTCATTCGATGAGCGAGACGAAGAAGCGATCCATCGTCGCATCGATCGTGGGCCTGCTGATCCTCTGCGCCGGACTGGCCGCCTTTCTCGTTCCTCTCCAGCACGCGGGTCCCTATGGAATCCCCGGGCGAGGCCTGATCGGTGGGCTTCTCTGCTTCGCGATCTCCGCAGTGCTGCTGGTACGCGGTGCGCCGAGGTTTGTGCGCGGAATCGCACTGGTCGCCTCACCGTTCGTTCTGTCCCTTTCGCTCTACGGCGCATTCGCAGAGCTCGAGGAGGTCGTCGTCCTCTACGCCGACAACGCCGAGCTGCGGCTGTGGATCGTCGATGACGAGGGGGTCGAATGGGTCTCGATGCCACGCTCCAAGGCGGAGACCAACGGCCTGGACGGTGCAAGACTCGAGCTGCTACGCGCTGGGACGACGCGTTGCGTGGTTCCTCGCATCGTGGACGACCCCGTTGCGAACCGTCGGACCTTCGACCTGCGTCAGGAGAAGTACGCCGCCCAGCGCCTCGGAGGTGTTCTGGGCATGTTCGGCGACGGACCCGCCCCCGAGACGATCACGCTGCGCCTCGATCCCTGCGAGTGATCCGCGGGGTCGCCCTTTCGTCTGCCTGGAGGAAGCATTGCCTGACTCTGCGAGGTTCTGGGACAAGCGCGCCGACAAGTACTCCAAGAGCCCCGTCAAGGATCAGGACAACTACGACACGACCCTGGAGTGCACCCGGAAACACCTATCCCCAAGCGACGAGGTCTTGGAGGTCGGGTGCGGGACGGGAACCACCGCGCTGCTACTGGCTCCCAGCGTGAAGCAGATCACGGCCAGCGACATCTCCTCCCGAATGATCGAAATCGCCAGGGAGAAGGCCTTGACTCAGAAAGTGGAGAATGCCCGCTTCGATCGCGGCACCCTGTTCGATGAAGCCCTGGCGAAGGGCTCCTTCGACGTCGTCATGGCTTTCAACTTCCTGCACCTGCTCGAGGACATCCCCGGCGCGGTCCACAGGGTCAAAGAACTGCTGAGGCCCGGCGGAGTGTTCATCTCGAAGACCGTCTGCCTTGCCGAACAAAGCCGTCTCTGGAGTCTTCTCGTGGCCGTCATGAGACCCCTGGGTTTCGCCCCCTACGTCAAGTGCCTGAAGGTCGCCGAGCTCGAGGACATCATCGCCAGCGCGCACTTCGAGATCATCGAAACCGGCCTCTATCCGCCCTCCCCTCCTAGCCGCTTCATCGTCGCCCGGAATTCCTGAAGAGGGGCTGGCCTCGACTATCGATAGACCTCGAGCAGATAAGCATCATAGGGGTATGGCGTCTGCGCGGATCGGCGTAAGTCCCCGAGAATACGAAGGTTGGTGCCTCCCGGCCTCGTCGGACATCCTCGAGTTGGGAACCAGACAACACCCAACGAGAGGAGGCACCGATGGAACGATACATTGGCATGGACGTCCACGCTGCGAGCTGCACGCTGGCGGTGATTTCGCAGACCGGGAAGCGGCTGAAGGACCTTCCGGTCGAGACCAACGGCCAGGCACTGGTCGAGGCTGTGCGGATGATCGCTGGTCGCAAGCACCTGGCCTTGGAGGAGGGGCTTCAGAGCGCTTGGCTTTACGAGACGCTGAGTCGTCACGTGGACGAGATCGTGGTTGCGGGATCACGGAGAGCCGGGGGCCGAAGAGCGACAAGCGCGATGCGTATGGCTTGGCCGAGAAGCTGCGCGTGGGGGACCTCGGCAAGACCGTCTTCAAGGCCCCGCGACAGTTCACGCGCCTTCGCGAACTGTCACGGATCCACATGACGCTGGTCGGAGATGTGGTGCGGGTACAGGCTCGGATCAAGAGCCTGTATCGCTCGCGCGGCGTCCTGGTGACGGGCGTGGATGTCTACGGCCCCCGTCGCCGCGAGGAGTGGCAGAAGCAGCTCTGCTCCAGCGCTCAGACGAGGGCGACCCGGCTCTACGATCATCTCGACTTCTTGCTGGAGCAGAAGAAGCAGGCGGAGGCCGATCTCCTTCGGGAGGCGAAGGGTCACGCCATCGTCCGGATCCTGGAGACGGCGCCCGGCTTCGGACCGATCCGAGCGGCCCGGCTGGTTCCGATCGTCGTGACCCCCCATCGGTTCCGAACCAAGCGACAGTTCTGGAGCTACTGCGGGCTCGGGATCGTGACTCGCTCGAGCTCGGACTGGGTCCAGACGGCCGATGGAGGCTGGATCAAGGCGCGCGTTCCCCAGACGCGAGGCCTCTCCCGCCAGCACAATCGCGTCTTGAAGAGCATCTTCAAGGGCGCCGCGACGACGGTCATCACGCAGCGCAACAAGGATCCCATCCATGCGCGCTACCAGCGGCTCCTCGACGGCGGCACCAAGCCGACGCTCGCGAAGTTGAGCTTGGCGCGCATGATCGCAGCGACGGTACTGCGGATGTGGAAGGACGAGGAGGAGTACGACCCCGGACGAGCCGGTCGCCCACGGAGATACGCGAAGGCTAGGCAACGGCTCGATCGGGAGAGTCCACGAGAAGGCAACCAGCCGAGTACGCACCCGCGAAGAGTGTTCGCATGCCACGCTATGCGTGGCCGCGGAGGTGAGCATCCATGAAATTCCTGGCCTACGGCTCACAGCCTGGAGGTCCGACGGATAAGCTATGCCCCTCCGAAGAACCAAACGAAGCGATGGCCAGAAGAGGCCCAGATGGAAGGATGGTTCCCACGTTTACGTGGAGAGCACACACGCCAACGAATCGCAATGCGATGAGGTTGCCCTCGAACCGAATCTCCAGACCGAGCCGCTCGTAACGTTTCCGCCGCTGCTCAGGCGAAACCGCGAGCACGAAGTCTCAACTCGAGACCGCCCAGCCAGAACGGGAGCAGACGCCCGGATCGAAGAATCTGCGGCGATGGGGAAAGTGCGTCTTGCGCTCCGACCCTATGGAAGGCGATGCTCGGTGGGACGGTTGATGATGACACCCATCGCGCCTTGCGAGCCGTACTGGGTCAACAGGATGACGCTCTGGCTGAATCGGGGATCGATGATGCGGTGGGTCGCCACCAGAAACATGCCAGCGCCGAGCTCTTGCCCCTGGTTGCCCGCGCCGGTAGCCGGCCCCCGCCGCGCCGCAACGGCCGGGATGAACCCGAGCAGCGCTGCGAAGACCGGCGCCCCCAGAATCAGTCCGATCGCCCGCCGAAGAGTCATCATCCACGAATCTACACCGAAACCCTGGTCAGGCACGAGAGCCGCCCATCTGGCGTAATTTCCAGGGCTCCGATTCGTAGGAAGACGAGAGGGGCGGTCGAGAAAGAGATTCTCGACTCCGGCTCCAGTCGATCCAGGAAACGGAACCCAGCACACCATGACGGAAATCCAGATGAATCAGCTCTGTTCGCTTCGCGAACCCCGAATCCAGGCGGTGCTCGACCGCCTCCACCGGGCGGCGCGCTGGGATCTACTCCGCTTCGTCCGCCTCGCTCCCAAAATCACCTCAGGCCTGCTCCGGAGAAAGACATTCCCCGAGGCCGTCTCGCCAGAAGCGATGAAGGATTGCTACATCCCGGTCTCGCGAGACCAGGGCCGCTTCCTCTATCTGACCGCCCGCGCCCTCGGCGCGAAGCGGGTCGTCGAGTTCGGGACCTCCTTCGGGATCTCTACGCTCTATCTGGCGGCGGCGGTGCGGGACAACGGCGGCGAGATCGTGATCGGAACCGAGCTGCAGCCGTCCAAGCACGAACGGGCCGTGGCCCACCTCCAGGAGGCCGGACTCGGAGACGTGGTGGAGGTGCGTCTGGGGGATGCGCTCGAGACGCTGAAGGAGGTTCCGGAGCCGCTCGATCTAGTTTTTCTGGATGGCTGGAAGGATCTCTACATTCCGGTGCTCGAGCTTCTCAAGCCGAAGCTCCGCCCGGGGGCGGTGGTTCTCGGCGACAACATCTTCACCTTCCGGAAGGCTCTGCGTCCCTACGTGGAATACCTCCAGTCCGGGAACAATGGCTTCGAGTCGGTCACGCTGCGGATCTCGGACGGCACCGAGTATTCCTGCTACGTCGGGTGAAGCCGCGGGCGAGGGCCCAAGCGCGTCGGCTATGCTCGGTACCCGTGCGCGAACAACTCGTTCAGCTGGCTCGGAGGCTTCAGGATCGGCCCTGGAACCGGCCTGGCACCGACAAGACCTGGGTCCTGCAGGTGATGTGGCAGCAGCGGCTCTTCATGCGAGAGGTTCGGCAGGCTACCCGTGTCGCCGACGCCTAGCGGCTTCGCTCGAGGCGTCGCTGCGCTAACGAGCGCCGGCGTGGAGTTCGTCCTCGTCGGAGTGGGTGGGATCAACTTCTATGCGCGCGACGGGGCGCACGCCTTCGCCACCTTGGACTTGGATCTTCTACTGGCTCCCGAGCCCGGCAATCTCCGCTGCGCCCTGGAAGCGCTCTCCGCAGGGGGGTTCTCCTTCGAGACCGGAGGGGAGCCGTTTCTCGACAGGAACGACGAGATGATCCTCGTGAGAATCGTGGCACTGGGGGGTCGTGTCACGGCCCTCCACGAAGACGGAACTCAATTGGACCTCATGCTCTCGGTCAAGGGCTTTTCGTACTCCGACCTCGCCGTGGATGCCTGCACCTTCACCGTGGCAGGTTCGCAGGTTCGCGTGGGCCGGCTCGAGAAGCTGCTTCGGTCGAAGGAGCTGAGCGATCGCCCGAAGGACCGGGAGTTCCTGCGGCATTTCGAATCCCGCGCGGCCGAGGACGCCAACGACTCGTAGCGGCCACGGGATCGCGACGCCTTTCTCGCGTTCGGGCGTCAGGCCGGATCCGCGCCGTGGTCCGTTCCCGATCCCCAGCGTGCCCTGGCGTACTCGAGTCCCTCCTCGAGCGTCGAGAATTCTCCCGCGAGCTGTGCGGCGTAGCAGGCCTCCAGGATCGCTCCCAGCCGCGGCCCCGAGCTCAACCCCAGCTGGATCAGGTGCCGCCCCTTTGCCATGCGCTCGGGAGCTGCTGCCTCGATATCGAGCGCCCGCGCTCGCTCCAAGAGCCAGTCCCCCGCCGCGAACCGCCCTGGCTCGCGAGGTGGACGTCCGGCCTGGTCTGCTCGCACCACGCGCACCAGACGGTCGATTCGCCCCACCCGCCGTGCCAGCTGGCGCACGGCGGCGTCGCCCGCACGAAGGCGCGGAGTTCCTGCTCGACGAAGCGGGGCACGGGATGCCCGCGTTCGGCAGACCGGGCCAGGAAGCCCTCGAGCTGCTCGCGAATCGTCCGGTGGAGGAGGGTCTGCTCGGGGCGGCGCGGCGTGTAGCGCGCACCCGCGTCCGGACCGGGGAGCGTGTGGTCAAAGGAAGCGACCGACTCGGCGGACATCGCGCCCGGCGTACTTGCGAAGTCCGTGCCTGGGGTCGAGCGCGTCTCGCGATCGCTCGGAGCCCGGGGAGCGATCGCGTGATCGCATGTTCACAGCGTCGCCGTTGCCCGGAGTACACGGCTCGGGCGGCACCCGTTTCCGGCATTTTGTTCCCAACTCAAGGATGTCCGACGAGGCCGGGAGGCGCCAACCTTCTCTTTCTCGGGGACTTACGTTGCTGCTCGCAGACGCCATCTCATCAATGATGCTTGGCCGCCAAAGTCGCCCGAAGATTCACAACTCGAACAAGGCCCCGTGGACGTCGGAGAGGCGCGCCAGCGGGAGCAGCACGCCCTGGTTGTCGTGGCACCAGGAGATTGGGGGCGCCTGCATGGCGCCGATGGGGCAGATGCGGGAGGCCCCGAGCTGGGTGAGGGCGGCGACCAGCTCGGCGCGGCGATCCGCGAAGCCGCCCACGCCGACACAGGCCAGATGCCGTCCGACAGGGTTCAGAGCCTCCAGGAGCTCGGGAACTCCGGCAACCGGATGGACCCGCACGAAGCGGTGCAGTGGAGCCGGCCTGATCCGGGAGTCGGCTTCGGCCACCACCGTCCAGCTGCTTCCTTCGCCTCGGTGGAGGCGAACCGGCGCGCCCGAAGCGGCGCGCATCTCGGCCTCGTCCCGTTCGTTCCGGATGGCGGCAGCGGTTTCCGGGGTGACCGGCACCTCGCGGCCAGCGATCCTCGAGCTCGGCGAGTGCCGCCGCCAGCTCCGCGGCGAAGGCCTCTGCTCCGCTTCGGTCGCGGTCGGCCACGAACACCGCCACCGGCGAGAGACAGCCGAGCTGGTCCCAGAGGGCGACGTCCTCCGCGAGCCGCTCCGCGGAGTCGGGACACCGATCAGGGGCGAGCGCCGCCACCGAGAGCCGGTGGCCGTAGCCGACCAGCCTTCGCGGGGGTCTGACCCGGGCTGCGATGCTGGCCATGGTGTCGTCGGAGCCGCTGGCCACCACGCAATCGGCGCAGAGCAGGGCGTCCACGCTATCGGTGTCACTTCCGGAGAAACGAACGATCTCGACGCACGCGCCGAGCCCCGGGTCGCTGGCCGCGATCGACTCCGCCACCAGGCCGGCCGTGACCGGATCGTGAGCCGAGGTCTTGGCGAGCACCGGAGAGCGGAGCAGCAGCGGGGCGAGCAGTCCTAGCAGCGTCGGGGAGGGGAGGGATCCGGCCAGCAGCACCGAGGTGACTTCGAAGCCTGACGCGTTCCGGGGGGCCGATCCCTCCAGCGCCGCGATCCCGCCGAGCTCGCTGTCCACCAGCGATCGAAGCGAGTCGCCGCTCCACCCGGCCAGCGCCCGGGCCAGACCCGCGTCCACCATCGCGGGCGAGGACCCGGTGGCGCGAGCGTACTCCTCGCGCATCGCCGCCGCGAGGACGCGAGTCCGGCTCGCGCCAGGTCTCGAGCACCGACGCGAGGGCGTCGATCGTATCCCGGGCGGGCCGATTGCGCAGGCGCTGGCCGGCGCCTCGAAGCCGCTCCAGCGCCGCCCGGATCTCCTGGGGGCCGGTCACGACGGGCCCCCGCTCCCGAACTCGTGCGGAGCGCTCGGGCTTTCGCTCCTGCAGCATCTCGTCCGCCGCGATCGAGCAGCCGCGGGCCTCGGCGCCGGCCTCCCTTCCCAGCACCTCGAAGCCGTCTGCCAGCGCGCGCCCGAGATCCGCGGTCTGGATGGCGAGGACGCTTCCCGGTGTTGGCCAGGTCGAGAACCGTCACGATGCCGATCTCGCCGTGGGCTGCCTCTTCGCCGCTCTCCGGGTCGATCAGCCGCACCCGCGCCCAGGGCGGTCCGAGCTTGCGCCGCGGCGTCCCCGGAAAGCGCAGCACCGAGTCGTAGAACTGGCTGCCGAGCTCCGTCATCCCGTACTGGTTGACGATCCTCTCGGGAGGGACGCCGAGGGCGCGGTGCAGGCGGTGGTAGAGCTCCTCGCGAGGCAGCTCCCGCGAGCGCCCCTTGAAGCCTCCCGTCTCCATGATCCTCGAGGCTTCCGGAAGCGCGAGCCTCTGCTTCGCGCTCTCCAGGGCCTCCACGAGGTGGACGAAGGCAAAGGCCGTGCCGCAGAGCAGCAAGGCCGATTCGCTCGCCGCGGCCCGCTCGAGCGCGATCCGCAGGCGATCGATCTGGAGCGCGCCGCTCTCGACCAGGAACTGGCTCTCCCGGGTGCCGAACCGCTCCAGGGCCGCGCCGAACATGTGCGAGAGCGAGGAGTCGGGTGCCTCCACCGGGGAAGGAGCCAGGATCACCATTCGCAGCCGCTCCGGGGGCTCGCCGAGATCGGGAAGCAGGTGGCGCTGGAAGCTGGGAAGGAGAGAGGCCTCGTAGAGCGCGAGCGTGTCCAGGTGGAGCTCTCCCCGCCGGCGGGTCGCGGTGCCGCTGGTGCGGAACACGTGGCACTCGCGGTCGGGGGGAAAGGAGCGCAGCGCCATTTCCTTGAAGGCGCCGCTCGGGACCGCGGGAATCTCCCGCCAGGAGCTGACGCTCTCGGGTGTGGCGCCCCGGGCTCGGCAGAATCGCGCGAAGGGCTCGCAGTGGGCGAACTGGTGGGCGAAGAGCTCCAGAGCCAGCTGCTCGAAGCGCGCTTCGTCTTCGCCGGCATCCGCCTCGCCCATCCAGTCGAGGATTCGCCCGTCGAGATCCGCGCGCGCCGGGTCCGGGCGGCTCATCGGATGCACTCCACCACGACCTCCAGTGCGGAGATCAGTGCATCGCGCCCGATGCAGAGCGGCGGCGTGATGGAGAGGACGCGGCCGTCGTCGCCGGAAGGAAGCAGGATGACTCCGCGCGAGAGCGCCGCCGCGCAGGCGCGCGCGGCCGTCTCGGGTCGGTCGCACTCGATGCCGATCATGAGTCCCGAGCCCTCGGACCTCTGCGACCCGCGCCTCGCCGTCGAGCCTGCCTCGCAGGAACTGCAGGGCGGCGGAGCCGTCCTCCGCGGCGGCCTCGACGAGCCTCTCGTCCTCCAGCACGGCGAGGGAGGCGAGGGCGGCCGCGCAGCCGGGCGGGTGTCCCAGGAAGGTCTGGGTGTGGAGCGCCTCGCCCTCCGAAGCCGGCCAGGCGTCCATCACCTCGGCCCGGCCCAGGCAGGCGGAGATCGGCATTCCCGAGGCCAGCCCCTTGCCCACGCAGAGGAGGTCGGGCGCCACGTCTTCGTGCTCGCAGGCGAACCAGCGCCCGGTGCGGCCGAAGCCGGTGTAGATCTCGTCGGCGATCAGGAGCCAGCCTTCGCTCTCGCACTGGTGGCGGAGCTTCCGGAGAAAGCCCCGGGGCGGAATCCTCTCCCCGCCGCGCCCCTGGATCGGCTCCACCAGCACCGCTCCCACCGGCTGACGGCAGTCCGCGGCTGCCCTCGCCACAGCGTCTGCGTCCCCGAAGCGCGCGAAGACCGTGGCGTCCGGGAGGCGCGCCTCGAAGGGCTCCTTGAAGAACGGACGCCAGGTGGCGTCGAGGGCGCCGAGTCCGAGCCCGTGGTAGGCCCCCTCGAAGGCCACCACGCCGCAGCGGCCCGTTGCAATCATCGCAGTCTTGAGAGCGGTCTCCACGGCGTCGGTGCCCGAGCAGCCGAGCACGGCGCGGGCGGGCTCGCCGCCGGGGAACCGCGCCACCAGGGCTTCCAGGAGCGCGACCTTCACGTCGGGGGGGTGCACGTCGCCCATGGCGTGGAGAAGGCGCTCCGACTGGCGCGAGACGGCCTCGATCACTCGTGGGTGTCCGTGCCCGACGTTGGCCACTCCGAAACCTCCGCCCAGGTCGACGAAGCGGTTGCCGTCGACGTCCCAGACGTTCGCGGCGGCGGCGCGCTCCCAGAAGATCGGCGCGGTTGGCGCCAGACAGGTCACGTTTCGGCTCTCGACCTTCGCCAGGCGCTCCGCCAGCTCCCGCGAGCGAGGTCCGGGCACCGGCGTCAGCAGCTTCGGGGGAGACGTCTTCCAGTGCGGCACGCGGATATCCTAGCGGTCGGAGCCCCGGCCACCTCGGACGGGATGGGCGAGCAAGGCCCGGCGGCGGGCATTCACGGCCTATGTCAGACTGGCGCGGATGGCGCTCCCGATCGCCCTCGCTCGGCGACCCTGCCGAGATGCGCGGGCCAGGCCACGCGCACTGGCGACCCGCCGTGACGAGCACGGCCTTCGTCTCGCTCGGATCCAACCTGGGCGATCGCGAGGCCCACCTGCGGCGCGGGCTCGATGCCCTTCGCGCGACCCGCGGCATCGGGCGGGTCGCGTCGTCGCGGATCTACGAGACCGATCCGGTGGGGCCGCCTCCGCAGGGTCCCTACCTGAACGCGGTCGCGGAGGTCGAGACGGAGCTCTCGCCCCGGGCCCTGCTCGAGCGCCTGCTGGAGATCGAGGCCGGGGAAGGCCGGGTCCGCCGCGGAGTTCGGGACGAAGCGCGAACTCTCGACCTCGACCTGCTGCTCTTCGGCGACTGCTGCATCGACGAGGAGGAGCTGACCGTCCCGCACCCGCGCATGCAGGAGCGGGCCTTCGTGCTCGAGCCGCTCTGCGAGCTGGCGCCCGAGCGGGTGGATCCGCGCTCGGGACAGACGATCGCCGAACTCGCGGCGCGGGTTCGCGATCCGGCTGCGGTGCGTCCGTGGAGCGGGAAGTAGGCGAGCCCGCACTTCCGCTCGTCGATCCGCAACTCGCCGGCGGAGAGATGGCAGGCCGCCGGCAGTCCCGGGGTTTCCCGGGATCGGGTGGCGTGGGTTCAGGTCAAGTGGGCGGCGCCGGCGGCCGATTCAGAAAGGGGACGGTGTGGCGCGGAGGTCCGAATGCGACCTGGATCCGGAATGACGACGATCGTGGGATTGCTGGCGCTCCTGGGAATGCTGGCCCTGGCCTCCCCCGGCGTCCGCGTGGCCCGGGCGGAGGATCCTCCCGCCGATAGCTCCCCGGCCGAAGTCACCGCCAACGACGGCGCGGATTCCTGCAGGGTCGGCGGTGAGTCTGCACCCCGGGTGGACCGATCCGTTCTGGCCGCCCGGGTCGCCGAGCGGCTCCGCGCCGAGATGCAGGCCGACGGAGAGAAGCCCGTGCTCCTGAACGGCCGCGGCTACAACTACCGGACTCCGCGCGATCCCCTGCGCGAGCTCCAGATCGTCGAGACCGAGGCAAAACGTCAGCAGGAGCAGGCCCCAACCAGCCGCTGACGTCCTATCTTTGACACTGCGGGCGCCCTCAGACTAGAATCCCCGCGGGTGCCTGGAGTGGGATGAACCCGAGAGCGACGCTTCGCTTCAGACGGGCGACGGCTGCTCTGGCCATCGCGTGGGCGGTGCTCGCCTTCGCGGCGGGGCTCCACGGCCAGTTCATGGCTTCCCGCTCTCCCGCCATGCCCTTTACCTGGTCCGCAGCAGCTGGTCGCATGGTGATCCACACCCTCACGCCCGCTGCCGAGGCCGCCGGCTTCGAGGCGAGGGACCGCCTGCTCACGGTAGACGGTGAGCCGATCGGCTGGTGGTTCCGGAGCCGGGAGCGTCTCGAGATCGGGGTGGCGAATACCTACACGGTGCTGAAGCCCGACGGCCGCAAGCTCAGCGCAGCCCTGAAGCCGGTGCCCCCGAACATCCAGACGTTCCTTCCGCAGCGGGTGCTGGATTTCGCCATTCCCCTGGTGGCGATGATCTACCTGGCGATCGGCGTGGGAGTCTGGCGGCTCAAGCGCGATCGGCCCGAAGCCTGGGCCCTGCTGCTCTTCTGCGGCGTGGTCGCCGCGCAGCTCTTCGTGGCCGGTGCGTACAGCGCGGTCGGGGTGGTCCTGAACCTGGCCACGGTTCCCTTCATCGGTGCGACGGCCTTCCACCTCTTCACCAGCTATCCGATGGAGCCCGGCTGGATCGTGCGCCATCCCGAGATCCGGGTGATCCCCTACGGGCTGGCCGCCCTGATCGCCGCCGTCGCGGTTCTCGAGCCCTACCTCGGCACTTCCCGCCGGGATCCTGGCTCCCATCGGGACCTTCTTCACGGTCGACCTCTCGCTGATCTGCATCGGCATCCTCTTCTACGAGCGCTGGAATCGTCCGCCGCGACGCGGCCGCGGATCGCGCGGACGTGATGCTCGCCGGCGGCGCGCTGAGCTTCCTGCCGGTCATCAGCTTTCTGATGGTGCACTACGCCTTCGGCATGCCCTTCCCCTGGCACGTGGCGCTGCTCGGCTTCTTCATGTTCCCGGCCGCGGTCGGCTACGGGATCCTCCGTCAGGAGCTCTTCGAGATCCGCGTCGTCGCCAAGAGTTCGGCTGCCTACGGCGCGGCGACTCTCGCCATCACCGGCCTCTTCGCCTTCCTGATCACGTTCACCGATGCGCTGGTGGGGCGCTTCGACGTCGACGCGCGCTCGCCGGCGTTCTCGGTGGTCTTTCTCTTCTTCGCGATCCTTCTCTTCAACCCGCTGCGGGTCCGGATGCAGCGCCTGGTGGACAGCTTCTTCGACCGCGATCGCGTCGCCTATCGGGAGGCAGTGCGCGAGATCTCCGAGGCCATGGTCTCCATGCTCTCGGTGAAGGAGATCGTCGATCGCATCCTGGTCGCGGTGACCGACACGATGGGGGTCGAGGGCGCGATGGTCCTGCTCCTCGATGACAAGGACGAGGTCCTGCGTCCCGAGGCTTCCCGCGGCGGTTGGGACGAGGAGGCCATCAGCACCACCTTTCGCGCCGATCACCCGCTCTGCCGGCAGCTCTGGATGCGGCGTACCTCGCTCAGCCGGGGAGACTTCGACGACGAGGGGGATCCCGAGATCCGCGAGGCCTGCCGCGACGTCTTCGACACCCTCGACGCGGAGCTCCTGGTTCCGATCCTGTTCGGCGTCGACCTGCTCGGCGTGATCGCGGTGGGGCGGAAGCTCTCCGGGGAGCGCCTCGGCCTGGACGAGCGCCAGCTGCTGCGAACACTTTCGAACCAGAGCTCCATCGCCATCGAGAACGCCAGAGCCTTCGACGAGATCGCGAAGCTGAACGAGACCCTGGAAGGCCGGGTGGAGGGACGCACCCGGGAGCTGCGCGACACCCAGGCCCAGCTCGTTCAGAGCGAGAAGATGCGCTCACTGGGTCAGCTCGTCGCCGGCGTGGCTCACGAGCTCAACAACCCGATCGGCTTCGTCCACGCGAATCTCCAGCTCCTCGACGAGTACGTGGAGAAGCTGATGCGTCCGGGCGTGGAGCCCGGCGACCGCGACCGCGTCCGGGAGGCGATCGTGAAGCTCCTCACCAGGAGCCGGGAGGGGACCGAACGGGTCAAGCAGATCGTCGAGGATCTGCGGACCTTCTCCCGCATCGATCAGGCCGAGCTCCAGGAGATCTGCGTCAACGAAGAGCTCGACCGCACGCTCACGCTGATCGAGCCGCGCCTCAAGGACGGCATCCAGGTGGTTCGCGAATACGGCCAGGTGCCCCCGGTGCGCTGCTTTGCCGGTCAGCTGAACCAGGTCTTCATGAACCTGTTGATGAACGCCTGCGACGCCCTCGAGGGGAGGGGTGAGGTCACCGTCCGGACCCGGTCAGTGGACGGAGGTGTGCGGGTCGAGATCGGGGACGACGGACCCGGAATGTCGCCGGAGGTGAAGAGCCGCGTCTTCGAACCCTTCTTCACCACCAAGGACGTCGGCAAGGGCACCGGTCTCGGCCTCTCCATCTCCCACGGAATCGTCGAACGCCACGGTGGCCGCATGTCGGTGGATTCCGAGCCGAACCATGGGACGACTTTCGCGGTCGAGCTTCCCCTGGAGGCGCCGGTCGAGGAGGTGCGGTGAGTCCCGGAAGCCACCCAGCGGATTCGCCGCGCCACGGCCCTCCTGGCAGTGCTCTGGGCGGTGTCGGCCCTGGTGCTCGCGATCCACGGGCAGCTCTTCTCGGCACGGACCGTCTACGCGCCCATCCAGACCACGGCACTGAGCGGTGTCGCGCTGATCAGCTGGTGTAGCGACGAGGCGATCGAGGCGGGCGTCACCCTCGGTGACCGGGTCATCGAGGTGGACGGGGTTCCGGTCCGCCACTGGTATCGCGATCGCGGCTGGGACGGGCTCCGCTCCGCGGTTCCGGTCCGCTACCTGGTCGAGACCCCGGAAGGCGAGCGGTACTCGGTCGAGCTTCCACCGGAGATCCGCGGCGAGTCCTACGCTCGCTTTCTGCTGCCCATCATGATGGCGTTGATCGTAGTGGGCAGCGCCTACCTGTTCCTCGGTCTCTTCGTCTGGACGCTCCGACCCGATCGGGCAGAGTCCTGGGCGTTCCTGCTCTTCACCGCGGCGATTGCGACCCAGCTCTACGGCTCCTTTCACACCTACGACGCCTTCCTCGGCTACCAGCGGATGATGATCAACCTGCCATTCGTAGGCGCGACGGCCTTCCACCTGTTCACCACCCTGCCCTTCGAGCCTCCCTGGGTGCTCCGCCGCCCTTGGATCCGCTTCGTTCCCTATCCGATCGCCGCCTTCATCGCCATTTTGGCGGTCGGCGACACGCTGGTCGGGATTCCGGAGGCCGTGGTCCCCACCTTCAGCTACGCCGTCGCCTTCGGAGGGACGCTGGCATCGGTGCTGATCGTGGTGAGAGAGCGGATCCGCATGCGAGGGTCCGAGGCGGCTGCGACTTCCGACGTGGTGCTGTTGGGCGCTCTGGTGAGCTTCGTGCCGGTGCTGCTGGTGCTCGCGGTGCAGGTGTTCCTGCTGCGCGTGACCTTCCCTCTCTGGCTGGCCCTCCTCTGGTTCGTGGTATTCCCGATTGCGGTGGCCTACGGCATCGTTCGCGGCGAGTTCTTCGACATCCGTGGGCTGGCGCGCTCCTCGGCCGCCTACGGCGTCGCAACGCTCGCGATCACCGGGCTCTTCGCTTCGCTGATCACGTTCGCCGACGCTGCATTCGCGCGCTTCAACGTGGAAGCCAGCTCGCCCTACTTCTCGGTCACGTTCCTCTTCTTCGCGATTCTCGCCTTCAATCCCCTTCGCAACCGTCTCCAGTCGCTGGTCGACCGGCTCTTCGACCGCGACCGCGCCGGCTACCGGACGGCCGTTCGCGAGATTTCGGAGGCCATGGTCGCGATGCTGTCGCTGAGCGAGATCAGCGAGCGTCTGCTGGTTGCGGTGACCGACACCATGGGTGTGAACCGGGCGATGGTGCTGCTGCTCGGCAAGGACGAGCACGTGCTTCGGCCAGTGGCCTGGCGCGGCGACTGGGAAGAGGGCGATCTCGAGATCGCTTTGTCGGTGGATCATCCGGTCGGGAAGCACCTGTGGATGCGACGTCAAGAGCTCGCTCGTGCTGACTTCGACGATGCCGCCGACGACGAGACCCGCGACCTGAGCCGCGACTTCTTCGACACCCTGGAGGTGAAGCTCCTGGTGCCGATCCTGTTCGGTGTCGACCTGCTCGGCGTCATCGCGGTGGGCGGAAAGCTCTCCGGCGAGCTTCTGGGAGCCGATGACAGGCAGCTTCTCCGCACCCTCGCCAACCAGAGCGCGATCGCCATCGAGAACGCCCAGGCCTTCGACGAGATCGCGAAGCTGAACGAGACGCTGGAGGCGCGCGTGAACGAGCGCACCTTCGAGCTCAAGAGCGCGCAGGCACAGCTGATGCAGAGCGAGAAGATGCGTTCGCTGGGTCAGCTGGTTGCCGGCGTCGCCCACGAGCTCAACAACCCGATCGGCTTCATCCACGCCAACCTGCAGCTGCTCGACGGCTACATCGGCAAGCTGATCCGGGCCCAGGAAGCCGGAGTGGAAGCCGGGCAGGTGCGGGAGGCGATCACCAAGCTGCTGGCGCGGAGCCGGGAAGGGACGGAGCGGGTCAAGAAGATCGTGCTGGATCTGCGCACCTTCTCGCGGATGGATCAGGCGGAGCTCTCCGAGACGGACCTCAACGAGGAGATCGATCCGCACGCTCGGCCTGATGGAGCCCCGCTTCAAGGGCGGCGTCTCGGTCGAACGCGACTTCGACGCGCTTCCGGCGGTCCGGTGCTTCCCCGCCCAGCTCAACCAGGTGTTCATGAATCTGGTCATGAACGCCTGCGATGCCATCGAGGGAACGGGGAACATCCGCATCCGCACGCGGACCCTGCCGGATGGAGTCCGGCTCGAGTTCGAGGACGACGGTCCCGGGATTCCCGAGGAGATGCACGGGCGCATCTTCGACCCCTTCTTCACCACCAAGCCAGTGGGTCAGGGGACGGGCCTGGGCCTCTCGATCTCTCACGGCATCGTGGAGCGCCACGGGGGCAAGATGACCGTGGAATGTCCGCCCGGAGGCGGGACCATCTTCGCGATCGAGCTGCCGCTGGTGGCAGTGCCGCAGGACGACGCCGCCTGAGCATCTCCCCGCTTCGGCGCGGGCTGGGCTACCGTGGCGGCGATGAGTCGCGAGAGCATCGTCGCCCTCGACAAGAAGAGGGTCTGGCATCCCTACACGGCGATGGACGACTACCGGGAGCGGATCGACCCGATCGTCGTCGACCGCGCGGATGGACCCTATCTCCACGATCTGGACGGCCGCAGCTACATCGACGCCAACTCCTCCTGGTGGGTGGCTTCCCTGGGTCACAACCATCCGCGCCTGGTCGAGGTCCTGAAGCGGCAGGCGGAACGGAACTGTCACAGCGCGCTCGCGGGCATGACGCACGAGGCCGCCGCGCTGCTCGGCGAGGCCCTCAGCGATGTGGCGCCGGCGGGTCTCGACCACGTCTTCTACAGCGACAACGGCTCGACCGCGGTGGAGGTAGCGCTCAAGGCATCCCTCCAATACTGGGCCCAGAGCGGCGACCCGTCCCGGAAGCGCTTCGTCTCCCTGGAAGACGCCTTCCACGGCGAGACACTCGGCGTGACGGCGATCGGGGGCGTGGAGCTCTTCCGGCGGCCGTTCGCGGGCGCCATCCCCGAGCAGCTTCGCGTTCCGTCACCCCAGAAGGCCGGCGGTCTCGAAGCGGCTGCCGAGGCCCTGAGTGGCGTGTTCGAGCGGCACGGCGAGACCATCGCAGCGCTGGTGCTGGAGCCGGTAGTGCAGGGCGCGGCGGGGATGCAGATCTACGCTCCCGCCTACCTGCGTGTCGCCCGGGAGCTCTGCGACGAGCACGGCGTTCTGCTGGTCGCCGACGAAGTCTTCACCGGATACGGACGCACCGGGCCGATGTGGGCCTGCGAGCACGCCGGGGTCGTCCCGGATCTGATGTGCATCGCCAAGGGCTTCTGCGGAGGGATGCTTCCGATGGCGGCCACCCTGGTCTCGGAACGCGTCTTCGAGGGCTTCCTCGGCAGTGCCGACCGCGCCTTCTACTACGGACACTCCTTCTGCGGCAACCCACTCGGTGCGGCGGTGGCGCTCGAAGTGCTCCGGGTCTACGAGGAGGAGCAGATCCTCGAGCGCGCACGCCCCAAGGCGGCGAGGATCGCCGCGGCCTTCGAGGCGCTGGCGGAGCTGCCCCCGGTCTCTCGCTCCCGGTCCCTGGGGATGATCGGCGCCGTCGATCTGGCCGGCGGCGAAGGCTACCTGGCCAGAGCCGGATGGCAGGTCTACGACGAAGCCCGCAAGAGGGGCGCCTACCTGCGGCCGATGGGCAACGTGGTCTACGTGGCGCCACCCCTCAACATCCCGGACGACGTTCTCGATCGCTTGCTCGCGATCGTTCGCGAGTCGGTTTCAGAGCTCCGGCCCTGAACCCGCGTCGGGGGCATACTGTTCCAGCGGTGCGATCTCCTGCCCGTCCGCGCCGTACACCACCTGGCAGCGGGGCTCCGAGGAGAACTGCGCCGTCACCTGGGCCAGAAACCGCTCCGGCGGATCGGGCACCGCCGTCCGGAACACCTCCGCCACCTCGTCGCAGCCGATCGGGCTCGCGTTCGGAGCGGCGAGCACGCACTGGACCAGGGTCAGGCCGTGCAGCGCCTCGGCATCTTCCATCTCCGCATTGCCGAATTCGGAGAGCAGCGCCACTGCGCTCCCGAGGTCGAACACCTGGGCAGTGCTGCAGCCGGCGTCGCGGAGCTCCTGGGTCCCCGGCGCGGACTGGGAGCTGGCCACCGTCTCGACGAACTCCTGCACCAGGGGGTTGCGCGCTGCGAAGAAGAGCAGGCCGCCGCAGGTGAAGACGCCGAGGCATCCCAACGCCAGCAGGACGTAGAGAAAGACTCTGAGGCCGCTCCGCTGCGATTCCCTTCGTCCCGAGATCTCGGGCCCTCCCATCGTCATGGCATCCCTCCCTCTCCGAACCTAGACTGCGCGGAATGGCGCGCGGATTCAACCTCATCATCGGCGGGCTTCTCCAGATCCTGATCGGACTTTTCGCCTCGCAGCCCGCGCTGGCCGCGGATGCCTCCGGGAGCGGGTTCGATCTCGAGGGCGCACTGCTGCCGCAGGAGGAGATCCGCTCGGGCGGTCCCCCCCGCGACGGGATCAAGAGCGTCGACGATCCCCAGTTCGTCCCGGTGGAGGAGGCGCAGTGGGTGACGGAGCAGAACCCCGTGCTCGGCGTCGCCTTGGGGGAAGAGGCCCACGTCTATCCCATCCACCTGATCGAGCCACACCAGATCGTGAACGATGTGGTGGGGGGCGTGCCCGTCGCGGTCACCTTCGACCCCCTGGTGGCAGTGCCCCGCGCCTTCCGGAGGGAGGTCGAGGGCAAGGCCCTCAGCTTCGGCGTCTCGGGCTTGATCTACAACTCGAACTTCCTGCTCTACGACAGAGAGACCGAGAGCCTCTGGCTCCAGTTCACCGGCGAGGCGGTGGCGGGACCCATGGCCGGAAAGCGGCTCGAGCGAGTCCCCATCCGTCAGGAGCTGCTCGGCACCTGGCTCTCCCGTCATCCGCGCTCGCGCGTGCTGTCGCGGCCCTATCCCACCAAGATCGACTACCGCTACAGCCGCTACACGCGCTACATGGTGCAGGACAAGATCATCTTTCCCGTCAAGGCGCAGGATGATCGCTTCCATGCGAAGGAGCTGCTGCTCGGCGTGGTCGTCGGCGGCCGGGCGCGCGCATATCTCGGATCCCTCGTCACCAGGGCCGGCGGCAAGGTCGAGGACGAGTTCGGCGGGGAGAAGATCCAGCTCGTCTACAGCACCGAAGACGGCATCTTCAGCTACGAGATCGCCGAGAGCGTGGACGTCACCGAAGCGTACTGGTTCGCCTGGAAGGCCTTCCACCCCGACACCGAGATCTGGAACGACCCGGGTGGGTCAGGCGGGAGCGAGTAGCTCTGTGGCGCTGAAGCACTCCGGCCCAAGGCGGCTGGACTTCGCTTCGACCAGCTTCTTCAGCACCCGCGCGTTGGCTGGCGCCTCGATTCCACGCGCCGCCGCGAGCTCCAGGATCCGCTGGTGGTATCCGTCCGCCTCGAGGGGAGCTTCGCTCCGCAGGCTGCTCCACACCTGGTTGTAGAGGGGAAGCCGCCGGGCGCTGGTTCCCCGCGCGAGCGACTCGCGCTGGTGGCGGATCTCCTCGTCGAGGGATCGGTCCCGCCCGTCGCAGGAGCGCGCCACGATCCGGTTGGCGGCCAGCACCTGCCGCGCTTCCTCCAGAAGGCGGGCCTTCAGCTCGACGAATTCGCAGCGTGTCGTGGTCCGCTCTCCGGATCAGTGCATTGGGCGCACTCATCAGGTTCACGCACAGCTTGAGCCAGCGGTCCTCGGCGATTCGTGACGAGATCCCCACGTCCAGGTCCGCTCGGCGGAGATCCCGAGCGAGAACGTCCACCTCCGGAGCGGTGCCCTCCGGGTGTAGTCCGACGATCACGCGCCCGCGGCCGCTGAAGCGCACCCACCCCGGCTCGACCCGGGTGCAGGTCTGCCTCCAGACCGCGCCGATCACCTGCGGGAAGTGCCTCGACAACAGGGCGTCGCCCTCCACGCCGTTCTGCACACTCACCACCGCAATGCCGGGAGCGCGCTCGGCCAGGCGACACGCCAGCGCTTCGGTGTCGATCGCGCGCACGCAGAGCAGGACGGGGCGATCGCTGGCGCGGAGCTCCGCATTCTCCACTCCGGCGACGGCATGGATCGGGGCGGACCAGCGCTCGCCGCTCGCCGGATCTTCGACCCGGATGCCGGCGGATTCGAGCGAGCGAGCCGAGTCGGCGTCCCGCGTCACGACGCGCACCGGAATCCCGGCCCGCGCCAGCCGTGCGGCCAGGGCCAGGCCTACCGACCCTGCCCCGACGACGGTCTGCATCAGCCGCGGATCTCCTCGAGAGCCGCGCCGAGCCGCTGCAGGGTCTCTTCCAGGTCCGAGCGGGAGACGTCCAGGTGTGTGACCGCCCGAAACAGCCCCGGCCCGGTCGGGTTGATCAGCAGCTGGCGCGACCGGGTTTCCCGCACGAAGGCCATGACGTCCTCGAACTCGAACATCACCATGTTGGTTTCCGGGGCGCCCCGCACGCCGAGTCCGAGCCGTTCCAGCCCCTCGGCGAGAAACCGGGCATTGGCATGGTCCTCGGCCAGGCGTTCCACGTGGTGTTCGAGGGCGTGGAGCCCTGCGGCCGCCAGGAAGCCGGCCTGGCGCATGCCACCTCCCAGCATCTTGCGGATCCGGCGCAGCAGGTGGATTCGCTCGGCCGAAGCACCGACGATCGAGCCCACCGGGGCCCCGAGCCCCTTGGAGAGGCAGATCGAGACGGTGTCGAAGGGCTCCGCGAGACGGGCCGCGTCGGCCCCACTGGCGACGGCCGCATTGAACAGCCGGGCGCCGTCGAGATGCAGCAGCAGGCCCGCCTCGCGGGCGGCCTTCACCACCCCCTCGAGCAGGTTGGCCGGGAACACCCGTCCGCCGGCCATGTTGTGGGTGTTCTCGACGGCTACCAGCGTCGTCGGAGCGAAGTGTTGCTCGTCGGGGTGCAGGTTCTCGCGGACGTCGTCGGCGTCGAAGACGCCGTCCGCGCCCAGCGTCTTGATCTGCACACCCGACACCGCGGAGGCTGCGCCGGCTTCGTACTTCAGGATGTGGCAGCTTTGAGCCGCGAGCACCACGTCGCCCGGGCGAGTCAGCGAGTGGATCGAGGCCTGGTTCGCCATCGTGCCCGAGGGAAAGAAGAGGGCGGCCTCCTTGCCGAGCATCTCCGCTGCGCGCTCCTGGAGGCGGTTCAGCGTCGGATCCTCGCCGTAGACGTCGTCTCCGACCTCCGCCGCCATCATCGCCTCGCGCATCGCTGCGGTGGGTTGGGTGACCGTGTCGCTCCGGAGATCGATGACCTTCATGGCTCGCAGGATAGCGTCGGAGCTGGGTTGCGGGGCATCCACCGCGACATGCGGGCTAACGACCGGCAAAGCCGGCCTTCCCGCACGGCACGCCTACGGCGTGCCTGGCTCCGCGGGCTAACGGCCGGCAAAGCCGGCCTTCCCGCACGGCACGCCTACGGCGTGCCTCGGTCCGAGGGCCGGAAATCTGCGGAGCTCTCGTTACGCGACTCGGCAAAAAGCGCAGGCTAGACTGGCCGAATGGATGCCATGACCCCCATCGCCCGCTGCTGGCGCGAAGCGGAGAGCGTGGTGGTGCTCACCGGCGCCGGGATCTCGACTGCATCTGGCATACCCGATTTCCGCTCGCCAGGCGGAAGGTGGGAGCGCTATCAGCCCGTCACGATCCAGGACTTCCTGGCGTATCAGGAGTCCCGGCGTGAGTACTGGCGCTACAAGAGCGAGACCTGGGAGCTGATCTCTTCGGCGAAGCCCAATGCCGCCCACCGCGCACTCGCCGAGCTGGGCAGCGCCGACCGGATCCGTCTTCTGGTCACGCAGAACGTGGACGGGCTTCACGAGCGGAGCGGGTTTCCCTCCGATCGCCTCGTCAACATCCACGGAACCGACTCCCGGGTCCAGTGCGTGAGCTGCGGGACGGAGGAGCCTCGCGAGGTCGGTCAGAAGCTCTACGACGCCGGCGAGCTGGTTCCCCACTGCAGCTGCGGAGGAGCCTACAAGCCCGCCACGATCTCGTTCGGACAGAGCCTGGTCGCCGAGGACCTCCGGCGCAGCTTCGACGAGGCGGCGCGCTGCGATCTCTTCGTCGCCGTGGGCAGCTCGCTGGTGGTGGGTCCGATCAACCAGCTCTTCGTCGAGGCCAGGAGGGCAGGGGCGCACACCGCGATCCTCACGGCGTCCGAGACGCCCTTCGACGACGCCGCGGACTGGAAGCTCGAGGATCCGCTCGAGGAAACCCTTCCCGCCCTGGGGCAGCAGGTCCTCGCGCCGTGACGGTCCATCGCGGTGGCTGTCACTGCGGGCGCATCGCCTTTCGCGTCAGCGCTGAGATCGAAGCGGCGGAAATCTGCAACTGCTCGATCTGTCGGATGAAGGGGTACGTGCACTGGTACGTGACCCCCGACCGCTTCGAGCTGCTGACGCCAGAGGATGCGATCTCGACCTATCGGTTCAATACCGGCGTCGCCCGCCACCATTTCTGCCCGGTCTGCGGCGTCGCTCCCTTCTACATCCCGCGCTCGGATCCCGACAAGATCGACGTGAACCTGCGTTGCGTCGAGGGGGTCGACATCACCGCGATCCCCGTCACCCAGTTCGACGGACGTCACTGGGAAGAGGCCCACCGGCGCAACCGAGGCGGCTGAGGAAGTCCAGCATCGCCTCCAACACCCGCTCCGGCTGATCGATGTGGACGTGGTGGCCGGCGCTCGGGATCTCCAGCAGCCGCGCGTCGGGAATCGCCGAGACGATCTCCAGAGCGCCCTCGTGGGTGAGCAGCGCGCTCTCCTCCCCGCGCAGCAGCAGGGTGGGGCACCGGACCTCTTCCAGCTCCGTTTGGCTCCGTGGCGGGACCCCGAACCAGCGCGCGTCGAACTTGAAGCCGTAGCGCCCGTCCGCCTCTCGCAGCACCGAGTGGGCTGCGATGTGTCTCCGCGTTTCTTCGTCGGCCCGGTCGGCCTGGGGGAGGAATCGAAAGCGCCTGATCGCCTCCTCGCGGGTCGGATAGCTCCGGCGGAGTGTGAGAGCCAGCCGCGTGGCGCGCTTCCGGATCCGGGACGCGCCCCGGGTCAGGTCGATGAGGATCAAGCCGGGCGTCCTGGCACTGCGCGCGGCGTGCTCGAGGGCGACGTGGGCACCGAGCGAGTGACCGACGAGAATCGCCCCGGGTGCGGAGAGGTGTCGGAGCAGGGCGTCGAGGTCGTCCGAGAACGCACCGGCCCGGAGTTGCTCGGGAAAATCCGAATCTCCGTGGCCTCGGAAGTCGAGCGCGACCACGTGGAAACGCTCGGCGAGACGTGAAGCCAGTTGGTCCCACCAGTGTGCGTTTGCCCCCGCGCCGTGGAGAAGCACCAGCTTGGCACGCTTCGCCGAGCCGTGGTGAACGGCGTGAAGGTGCACTCCGTCCAGCTCTCGCGCGGTGAATCGCTCTGCGCGTCCCTGCATGCGGCGCGCAGAGTATCGCAAGATCCTTTCCGCTTCCCGCTCTGCAAAATCGTGTTTCATTGTGGCAGGCGTACTTCCCATCGACGGCGCGACGACGCCGAGCTGCCGAATTCGCGACTCTCAGCCCGTCTGGGGGCGTTTTTCGTTTGACTACCCGGTTGGAACGTTTACATTCGACGCTGCTGACCACGGCGTGCCAAGCGCCGGGGGGATTGACGCCGAAGATTGGCGATAGACGCCGAAGGATTGGCGTTGGGGAGAGGTGGAATGGCAGCACGAAAAAAGAAGGCAGCCAGGCGGACAGCGAAACCCGCCGAGCTTATCATCTCGAAGGCTCGGACCAAGGCGGCGGTCAAGAAGTGCAACGTCGGCGCCGAGTTCTACGCGGCCCTCGACGGTGTGGTTCGAGACATGATCAAGGGCGCAGAGGCTCGTGCGATCGGGAACAAGCGCAAGACCTTGAAGGCCGTCGATCTCTAGACGGGATCGTCGATCGCAGGGAAAAGGGGCCCGCCGGGATCTGCTCCGGCGGGCTTTTTTATTTGCCGCCTGTCCGGCCGTTCGCGGCCTACGCGGGCCGACTGTCCGGTTCGCCCTGGTCGAGGTTGTGCCCGACCCGGAACAGACGTTCGAAGGTGGCGCGGCGTAGCACCTCGGCAGGATCGACTGCGTTCTCCCGCGACAGGTAGTCCAGACCGCGACTGGTCACCTCAACCGCCCGTTCGATCGCCCGTGGGATGCTCTCCGCATCGCCCAGTGGCAGGCGCTCCGCCACGGCAATCCGGTTGGCCAGCGCCAGGAGGGCGTAGAGATGGGGACGCCGCTCCTCCTCGGGCAGCTCCGCCATCGCCCGGAAGATCGATCGCTCCGCCTGGGCTGCGACCGGAAGGTCCGGCATCCAGATCGGCAGGGGCCACTCGCCCACTTCGAGGAAGCGGTCTGCCTCGGGAAGCAGGCGCAGTGCCTCCGGGCGAAGGAAGCCGTAGATCCGCATCGACTCCTCCCAGGTGGGGAAGCCCAGGTCCTGCAGGCGGCCGGTTCGCCAGCGAAGGGCCCACTCCTCCGTCTCCGGTACCAGCTCCCAGATCACGCCCTGAAGCAGTCGGAAGTAGACCCAGTAGTCGTTCTGGAAGAGGGTGCGCAGCAGCGACTCCACCTCCGCCAGGTCGTCCTTCTCGCGGAGCGCGAAGAAGTAGAACTGGCCGTCCAGTGTGCGCGCCTGCCCCGGCGGCTCCCATCCTTCTTCGTTCGGCTTGAGCACCACCCCGATGCGCGACTTCATTTGCAGAACCAGCAGCTCCAGATCCATCGCCCGCGTGGAGCGCAGCAGGGTGTCGTCGCCAGCTTCGGCGAAGGCCTCGAGCCACTCGTCGAGCTTGGAGCGGTCGGCCTCGAAGTCCCGCCAGGCGTCGAGGTCGAGGCAGGCTGTGATCTGTTCAGGGGTGGCGTGTTCCATCAGCCAGCCCGCGTCGCGCAGGCCCACCGCCTTCGCGGTGAAGCAGAGCTCGGCCGGCGGCAACGCCGGAATCAGACGCTCCGGCTCCGGTGCCAGCAGGATCAACTCGCTGCGCCGCGAGACCGGGGCCTCGCAGACCAGCGCCGTCTGTTCCTCGACGCTCAGCGTCGCCATCGCCTCGCAGGCGGCGGCGCGGTCGTTGCGAGCAAGCTGGAGGATCCGGCGCACCGGAGGGGGGGAGAGGGGAGAGCTGCCATCGGATCGGAGCGTAGCACTGACTCTGCGCCAGACGGCGACGTGATACCCTTCCGGGCACTTGCCGTGGGGGACAGCGGGAGGTGACAGCTTGATCGGGCCCGTCTGGAGAGCCGTCGCGGCGTCGGCTGCTTCCTTTCTCGCGACGCTCGCGCGTCGCGGGGCAGAAGGCGCGGGCGCGGTTTTGCTGGCGCTTGCATTGTCGACGGCCGCGCTGCAGGCCCAGAGTCCCCCGCCCGCGGCGCTGGTCGCGGATCTTCCGTTCCTCGACTCGCCGAGCCCGAGCACCATCGTCATCGATCTCGCCAAGGAAGAGACAGGGCGCCCCTTCCCGCTGGTTCTCGACACCGGCGCCAGCTTCAGCACGCTGACTCCCCTGCTCGCCCGGGAGCTCGGCGTGCGGGTTCGCTCGACGAAGAGATCTCCCTACCGGCGGGCGACGCGTCTGGGCCGCGACCTGCAGTTCCAGGTGGACGCACATCACGGAGACACCGTTTCGAAGACCGGCAGGGAGTTCGGACTGCTGGGTGGGAACTTCCTCGTCGAATACGTCGTCGAGGTCGACTTCCCACGGCGGCGGGTCCGCTTCCTGGATCCGGAGCGGTTCGAGGTTCCCGAGGAGACAGCGGCTCCGGATGAGACCGTGCTTCCGCTGCAATTGATCTCGAACCGCCCCATCGTCGAGATCGAGATCGACGGACATCCCGTGAGGCTGCTCCTGGATACCGGCGCCTCCTACGGCGTTCTGATCGGGGGCCGCGTCGCCCGCGATGCGGGTCTCACCTCCCGCCCCGCCGCGGGGCTCTCGGCCGCGGGAGTGATGGGGGAGATCGGCGTGGAGTTCGCCGAGGCCCGCCGTGTGCGGGTGGGAGCGCTGGAGTTCTCCGACCAGCCGGTGGTCGTCGCGCCACGCGGACTGTACCAGCAGGGGACTGCGAACGATTCGCTGATCGGCTTCGATCTGCTCTCACAGCTCACCGTGCGGATCGACTACCCCAGCAAGCGCCTCTGGCTGCGTAGGGAGCCGGGGATGGTTTCGACTTTCCTCGGCGCCGACTACGCGCTGGTCCGCGCCAGCGGAGCCCTGCTCTACCGCAGCGGCGACAGTGTCTTCGCCTCGGTGATCCTCCCCGGAGGTGCGGCGGAGCGGATCGGGCTTCGACCGCAGGACGTCTTGGAGGACTTCGATCCGTCCAAACAGGGCTTCGACCCCGCCAGCCCCCACCGGGCGATCGCAAGGCGAGGGGCCGATTCTGGTCCGACGCCGCGCGGAAAACGGCAGCTGGCACCTGCTCCGCCTCCCTCAGTGAAGCGCGAAGCGGCCTTCCGGCCAGCTGCGTCCGCTATCCTGCCCGCGTGCTGAGGATCGAGGACATCCGGCGGCGCTTCGGCGAGCACACCCCCCGAATCCTCTCCGACCCACAATGTCAGAAGGCCGCCGTTGCCGTGGTGTTGCGGGATGGAGAGGATCGCCAGCCGGAGGTGCTGTTCATCAAGCGAGCCGAGCACCCCGCGGATCCCTGGTCTGGCCAGATGGCCTTTCCCGGTGGCCGCGTAGAACCCGCCGACGAGACGCTCCAGTCCGCAGCCGAGCGCGAGACGCTGGAGGAAGTCGGCCTCTCCCTGCAGGAGGCGGACAGGCTGGGTCGCCTCGACGACCTGGAGGGGCTCCGCGGCGGCGGCCGCTCCGCGGGCATCGTGATCTCCGCGTTCGTCTATCACCACCGGTCGCCGGGGGCGCTCCGGCTCAACTACGAGGTGGACGAGGGTCTCTGGGTATCGCTCTCGGCTCTCGCCGATCCCGCGCGGCGAGTCGAGTACGTCCACCCACTGCTCGGTGCGGAAACCTATCCCGGCATCCTGGTGGGCGATCCGGACCGGCACGTGGTGTGGGGGCTCACCTACCGCTTCGTCGAGATGTTCCTGGCCGCAGCGGGTTGATTGCCTGCCCCGCTCCCGCCGTCGGTTCCCGGTCTTCAGGCCGGCATCAGCGCGACGTCGATCACCAGGCGGTCGGCCTCGATCTCGAGGGCGTCGCGCAGCTCGCGGGTCTCCACATCGTCGGGAACCTCTGCCGAGATCACCATCTCGTAGTGCGGTGAGCCTCCAGGGCCTGGGCGGCTCCGCGTGGAGAGTTCAGTGATGTTGATGCTGCGCTCCGCGAGGACGCCACAGATCGACGCGACGATGCCCGCTCGGTCTTCGCCCGACGCCTCCACCCGATACAGCTTGGTGCCCGGGGCAGGTACGGCCGGCCGCGGTCCTCCTTCCAGGTGCCGAAGTAGAATGGTGAGGCCGTGGTCGCGTTCCAGCCGCTTCACGCCGACGGCCAGGTGATCGCCCGCGTCGTCCGAAGTGGAGGAACAGAGGAGGATGATGGCGAAGTCGCTGCCCAGGATCGTCATTCGCGAATCCTCCAGATTCGCGTCCGCCTCCAGCACCAGTCGGGAGAGGTCCGCCACCAGGCCGGGCCGATCCTTGCCGATCGCCGAGAGGATGAACCAGCGCTGCATCTGCACTCCTTCCCTTCGCTGGGGGCGGAGGGGCCCCGCTTTTTTTTGGGGGCTCTCGCCCCGGCCAGCCGATAAGAAAGGCAGGCTAGCACCTCGCATCATCGGCCCCTCGACGCAGGCGCGTGCAGGGCGATGTCCCCCCGGGGATCTGCCGCGATTCCAGCCTCAGTGGCCATGCGGGGTGGTGGTGGAAGCGAGGAGCAAGCAGCCCTAACCTTTACGTGCCCGGGTCCCCCGCCCGGGAGCGGGGGATTCCGTGGTACTGCGTAGAGCGGCCATCGCGGTGGCGTTGAGCCTGGCGTGGAGTTTCTTCGCGCTGCCCGCCACCGTTGCGAACGCCTGGACGGAGTTGGGTCCGATCGCCGCGGACACCGACTGGCTGTTCGACGGCGACCTCCCGGATCCCGCCGATCGCGATCCCCTCGAGTTCTTGAACCGGGGTGTCTTCGGGTTCAACGAGGTGATCTACACCTGGCTCGTCAACCCGTTTGCCAGCGCCTACGAGTTCGTGATGCCCGGTCCGGGCCGCAGGGCGGTTCGCCGCTTCTTCTCCAACTTGAGCGAGCCCGTCACCCTGGTGAACGACCTGCTTCAGCTCAAGCCGGTGCGCGCCGGTTCGACCGGGGCCCGGTTTCTGGTCAACACCACGGCGGGCGTGGGCGGGCTCTTCGATCCCGCGGCCGCCTGGGGACTGGAAGGGCACACCAGCCGCTTCGGCGAGACCCTCGCGGTCTACCGGGTGGGGAGCGGTCCGTACATCATCATCCCGGTGATGGGCCCCTCGACCGTCCGCGATGCCTTCGGCGAGCTCGTCGACGGCGCCATGCGCCCCGACACCTGGCTCCTCTCTCCCGGCACCCGCCTCGTCGTGGCGGCCACCGACGGATTCACCAGCTACGAGATCGAGCGCGAGCGGCTCGACGCGCTCCGCCGGACCTCCGTGGACTTCTACGCCGCCCTGCGGAGCGCCTACCTGATGGATCGCGACGCGCGGATCCAGACCGTACTCGGCTACGACTGCCCGGAGCTCTCGGCGACGCTCTACTGCCGCAACTGGTAGCGCCGGCAGATCAGGGCTCGGGGACCTTCTCTTCCACCGAGGAGAGGAGTGACTCGAAGCCGTCGCGCTTGAACACCGAGGAGTACTCGGATCGGCGCAGCGCCAGCTCGCTCACCGTGCCATTCATGAAGAGGTCGATGACCCGCCAGCTTCCGTTCGCGCCGCGGAGCCGGTAGTCGAGCTCCACCGGGTCCTCATTGGACGGGACGATCTGCGTTCGCACCATGATGGTCTGGTGGGCGGAGGGCTCGGCCGTCAGGACCTCGAACCGCTGGCCGGAGTACTTGTCGAAACGGTCTGCGTAGGTGGAGACCGTCATGCGCGTGAAGGCCGAGATCCAGCGCTCGCGGTCCTGCTCCGACAGGCCCCGCCAGTACCTTCCCAGCGTCTTGGCCGACATGAAGGGAAGGTCGTAGATCTCCTGGATCACCGGGTCGAGCCGGGCGAAGCGCCCCGCGTATTCGAGCTCTTCTCCTTGCTTCATCACGGCCAGTAGCTCGTCGTAGAGCCGCTCCACGCTGGCGCGTGCAGCGCTCACGCTGGCTTCCACCTCGTCGGCGCAGGCGGGCACGGGGTGAATGAAAGCCACCAGGGCAGGAATCAGAAAGAGTAGAAGAGGTCTCACGGGCCGGATTCTAGCCTGCGTTCGGGCTGGCGGCCGCATGGCGAGCCGGTGAGGAATCCGGGCTAGCCTCTTGCGACTGTGGCGACCGGGATCGACTCAGCTCTCGGGGATTTCCTTGCTGCCTGGGTGGACTGGGTCCGGCGGCGCGCCGGCTGGGTGATCGGAATCGGATTCCTCGTCACTGCGGGTTGCCTCGCTTTTGCGGTCGGCCACCTCCGGGTCAACGCGAACAACGAAGAGCTCTTCGACGAGTCCCTGCACTTCCGGCAGCTGCGGGGGGAGATCGATCGCCAGTTCCCCTTGCTGGAGGAGGTGGTCCTGGTGGTGATCGATGCGCCGAGCCGCCACGAGGCGGAAGACGCGGCGAGGACCCTGGTCGAGCGCCTGCAGGGCGCGGGGGAGACCTTCGCCAGCGTCTACGCCCCGGGGGTGAACCCGTTCTTCGACCGGAACGGGCTCCTGTATCTCTCTCTCGAAGACCTCGAGGAGCTCGCCGACCACCTGGCCGCAGCCCAGCCATTTCTGACCGAGCTCTCGCGCGACCGGAGCCTGCGCGGCCTCTTCGATCTATTGACGACCATCGTCGACCGGGCTCCCGCCGTCCGGGGAGGTGGTCTGGAGCTCTCGGAGGTGCTCGACGCGGTGGGGAGTGCGGTGCGCGATGCGGCCCGTCTGCGCGTCGGCCCACGGGGCTTCAGCGAGCTGATCCTGGGTGGGGGGGCCGGTGGCCTGGGCCCCCGCAGCTACGTCGCGGTGCAGCCGCGGATCGACTTCAGCGACTTCACCCCGGGCCGGGCGGGACTTCGGCAGCTCGAAGAGATCTTCGCGGAGCTCGGCTGGAGCGGCGAGGGACCGATCCGCGCGCGCATGACGGGCGACAGGGTGCTGCAGACCGAAGAGCTCGAGGCGGTTCGGAGGCAGGCGGCGATGGCGGGGCTCGCTTCCTTCCTGCTGGTCGGCTCGATCCTGTTTCTGGCGCTCCGCTCCCTTCGCCTGATCGTCGCGACGCTGCTCACGCTCGCCATGGGCCTGGCCTGTACCGCCGGCTTCGCAGCCCTGGCCATCGGACACCTGAACCTGATCTCCGTGGCCTTCGCCGTGCTCTTCATCGGCCTTGGCGTCGATTTCGGCATCCACTTCAGTCTTCGCTATCGCGAAGCCGAGGCCGCCGGCTTCGGTCACGCGAGCGCTCTCGGCCACGCGGCCCGGGACGTCGGGAGCTCTCTGGTTCTATGCGCATTCACTACGGCCATCGGCTTCTATGCCTTCATCCCAACCGGCTACGTCGGCGTCGCAGAGCTCGGCGTGATCTCCGGGAGCGGCATGTTCATCAGCCTTCTGGGCAGCCTGACCGTACTCCCGGCCTTCATGAGCCTCGGCCTCCGCGAGCCGCGCGGCACTCGGCTGCGAAGACCCCAGCAGCCGGAGCTCGCGCTTCCGACCTTCCCCACACGGCATCCGCGAGCCGTCTGCGCCGTCGCAGCAGTGCTCGCGCTCGGGGCCCTGGTGCTGATCCCCCGGCTCCGCTTCGACGCAAACCCGCTCCGGGTGCGGGACCCCGGCGTCGAGTCGGTTCGGACCTTCGACGAGCTGGTCGAAGAAGGCGAAGTCAATCCGTGGAGAATCGAAGTCCTGGCGCGGGACCTGGCCGAGGCAGACCGGCTCTCGCTTCGCCTGCGCGAGCTCGAGAGCGTGGATCGCGCGGCGACCCTGACTGACTACGTGCCCGAGAACCAGGCGGAGAAGCTCCTGATTCTCGAGGACGTGTCGCTCTTTCTGCAGCTGCCGCTCGGCACCGAGGCCGTGGGTCCGCCGGAGTTCGGCGAACAGGTACAGTCGTTGGAGCGCCTTCGCACCGCACTGGTGGAGCTACAGGAGTCGGAGGATTCCGCCCCGGTGGTGGAGAGCGCAGGCGAGCTGATCGCGACCCTCGATCGGTTCCTCGATGAGGTGCGGCACCCGACCACCGGGCCCGCCGCCATGGCGGCGCTCGAGACCAGTCTGGTTGGAGCCATTCTGGAGCGCATCGAGCGATTGCAGCTCGCACTGCAGGCTTCGCCCGTGACGTTGGACGACCTCCCGGTTGCGGTGAGCGAGCGGCTGGTCAGCGCCGAGGGAAGAGCGCTGGTGGAGGTCTACCCCGCCGGGAATCTCAACGACGACGCCGTACTCGAGAGGTTCGTCGACGAGGTGCGGAGCATCGCCCCCGACGCAGCTGGAAGCTCGGTATACATGCTCGACTCGGCAGAGGTCGTCGTCACGGCGCTGCAACAGGCGTTCCTGCTGGCCTTCCTCCTGATCGCAGCGCTGCTGTGGCTCGTCTGGCGGAACCTCCGCGATCTGGTTCTGGTGCTGACACCGCTCATGCTGGCCGGGCTCCTCACCGGCGCCGTCTCCGTGCTTGCGGGGCTCCCGATCAATTTCGCGGACGTGATCGTGCTTCCCCTGCTGATGGGAATCGGCGTCGACAGTGGGATCCACCTGGTGCACCGTCACCGATCCGCGATCGATCTCCGGGGGGACCTGCTCGCAACCAGCACCTCCCGCGCGGTGCTCTGGAGCGCGCTCACCACCATCGCAAGCTTCGGCAGCCTCGCGTTCGCGTCGCATCGCGGCATGGCGAGCCTCGGACAGCTCCTGACGCTGGGCATCGCGCTGATGCTGTTGGCGAACCTGGTGGTGCTCCCGGCTCTGATCACACTCATGGACGGAGCGCAACGGGGTCGGGGCTAGCCCTCACCCAGGGCGAACGCGGAGACGGCTTCGGAGAAGCCCTCGGGGTTGTCGGTCATGACCGAGTGGCCGGCGCGTGGAACCACGGCGAGCCGGGCGTTGGCCATCACCTCTTCGACCATTCGATCGGCGGTGTCGGGATCGAGGACGTCGGAGGCGGCGCCGCGGACGACCAGAGCCGGACAGGTGATCCGGCGGAGCGCATCCCATAGCTCCTTCGAGGTCTTCCTCTCCAGCGCTTCCGCTGCCTCCGCAGTGAGCTCGCCGCGGGCCGCGTGATAGGACGGATCGGTCTTGCGCTGGTAACGCCCGTCTTCGAGCTGCCGCATGCCATGGCGGGCCATTCGCTCGATGGCTGCGGAGCCCGCTGCGGGGTAGGCGTGCGCCAGCGCGCTCCTGCAGTCTGCCAGCGAGGCAAAGGTGGCGTCGGTGCTCCTCTCGACGTCGAGGCTGATCCGGCTGACGCCCCGCGCGTCGAGCTCGGGCCCCGCATCGACCAGGACCAGGCCTGCCATCCGCTCCGGGTGCTTCGCCGCGAACAGCGTCGAGATCCGGCCGCCGAGTGAATGGCCGATCAGCACCAGCCGATCGATTTCCAGCGCTGCGCTGACCGTTTCCACGTCGCGAACGTGGCTCTCGTAGTCGTAGCGGCGCTGCGGGTCGTGGGCTGAGTCCCCGTGACCGCGCAGGTCCAGCGCGACGGTCCGGTAGTAGGGCGCCACGGCCGGTGCGAAGTCGTCCCAGATGTGCGCCTCGTTGCCGAAGCCGTGGAGGAGGAGCAGGCCGACGCCTTCCCGACTCCACTCGAGCAGGTGAATCGAGAGGCCGTCCGAACCGGGCAGGCTGCGAGACTGCGGTTCCATCCAAAACATCCTAACAGGCCGTCCCCGCTTGTAGAAACTCGCCGGAGCCGCCCCGTGCCGCTAAGGTCTTTCCCCCGCTACTGGAGGAGCCATGTCGTCGATCGAAACCACCCCCGAATTCGTCAAGAACGTCTACCAGACACTGGAGCGCAATCTCGAAGTCATCCGAGGGCGCCTGAACCGTCCCCTCACCTATGCGGAGAAGGTGCTGCTGGGACACCTCGCGAACCCCTCCACCCAGGAGCTCGAGGCGGGCACGAGCTACCTGGACCTGCGGCCCGACCGCGTCGCCATGCAGGACGCCACGGCCCAGATGGCACTCCTCCAGTTCATCACGTCGGGCCGCGACGAGGCCGCCGTGCCGTCCACGGTTCACTGCGACCACCTGATCATGGCCTACCAGGGCGCCGGCCCCGACATGGAGAACGCGCAGGTCACCAACCGGGAGGTCTACGACTTCCTGCGCTCGGCCTCGGTGCGCTACGGGCTCGGCTTCTGGGGGCCGGGCGCCGGGATCATTCACCAGGTGGTCCTCGAGCAGTACGCCTTCCCCGGCGGAATGATGATCGGCACGGACTCGCACACGCCGAACGCCGGCGGTCTGGGGATGTTCGCCTGCGGCGTCGGGGGCGCCGACGCGGTCGACGTGATGGCCGACTTCCCCTGGGAGGTGCTGTATCCCAAACTGGTCGGCGTCCACCTCACCGGCGAGCTGGACGGATGGGGCTCGCCCAAGGACGTGATCCTCCGCGTCTGCGCCGAGCTGACGGTGAAGGGCGGAACCAACCGGGTGGTCGAGTACTTCGGCCCGGGGACGCGTTCGCTCAGCTGCACCGGGAAGGCCACCATCACCAACATGGGGGCCGAGCTCGGGGCCACCACCTCGATCTTCCCCTACGACGAGCGGATGGCGCTCTACCTGAAGTCCACCGGACGCGATGCGCTCGCCGACCTCGCCGATCAGAAGCGGGCCCTGCTGCAGGCGGATCCGGAGGTGGAGAAGGATCCGGGCAGGTACTTCGACAGGATCCTCGAGATCGATCTCTCGAAGCTCGAGCCGCACATCGTGGGACCCCACACGCCCGACCTGGCCCGACCCGTTTCCCGCATGGCGGCTGACGTGAAGGAGAACGGCTACCCGCCGAATCTCTCCTCGGCGCTGATCGGAAGCTGCACCAACTCCTCCTACGAGGACTTCTCGCGGGCAGCCGACGTGGCCCGCCAGGCCCAGAAGCACGGCGCGAAGGTCAAGACCAAGCTCTTCTGCACGCCGGGCTCGGAGCAGGTTCACCAGACCGTCCGGCGCGATGGCCAGCTCGACGCCCTCGAAGCCATCGGCGCCGTGGTGCTGGCCAACGCCTGCGGACCGTGCATCGGGCAGTGGAAGCGGGACGACGTCAAGGAGGGCGAGTCGAACTCGATCCTCACCTCCTTCAACCGGAACTTCCCCAAGCGCAACGACGGCAACCCGGAGACGCTCGCCTTCATCGGGAGCCCCGAGGTGGTGGTGGCCTACGGCCTGGCGGGCACCCTCGAGTTCAATCCGCTGACCGACGAGCTCGAGAACGAGAAGGGCGAGCGCTTCAAGCTGGCCCCTCCCGCCCCCGCTCCGGACGTACCCGAGCGCGGCTTCGTCAGCACCCGCGAGGGCTACATCGCCCCGCCGGCCGATCGCGAGAAGGTCGAGGTACGGATCGCTCCGGAGAGCGAGCGGCTGTCCTTCCTTGAGCCCTTCTCGGCGTGGGATGGGAGCGACTTCGAGGAGATCCCGCTCCTGCTCAAGGCCAAGGGGAAGTGCACCACCGACCACATCTCGATGGCCGGTCCCTGGCTGCGCTTCCGCGGTCACCTGGACAGGATCAGCGACAACATGTTCATCGGCGCGGTGAACGCCTTCACCGGAGAGGCTGGGAAAGGGTTGAACCAGTCGAGCGGCGAGCGCGGGGAACCGTTCCCCAAGATCGCGCGGCACTACAAGGCCGCGGGGCTGCGCTGGGTGGTGGTGGGTGACGAGAACTACGGCGAGGGCTCCAGCCGGGAGCACGCCGCCATGGAGCCGCGCTGGCTCGGTGCAGCGGCCGTGATCACCCGGAGCTTCGCCCGCATCCACGAGACCAATCTCAAGAAGCAGGGCGTGCTGCCGCTCACCTTCGTCGACCCTGCGGACTACGAGAAGGTCGGCGAGACCGACCGCGTGAGCGTCCACGGTCTGGCGGACCTCGCTCCCGGGAAGCCGCTCGAGGTGACCTTCCACCACGAGGACGGGTCGTCCGACACGGTCGCCGTGCGCCACACACTGAATGCGGACCAGGTCGCGTGGTTCAAGGCGGGGTCGGCCCTCAACATCCTGCGGGGGGAGTAACCGGGTCGCGCGCCGGGGGGCCGAGCGGAGGGCGTTCAGCTTCTGCCGCTCGTGGCTCGCCCGCGAACTGCAGCTCGGGGCGGCGCGGGGGAACCCCGTAGAGGACTCGAGCATCTCACGCGGGCTGCGCTCTTACCTCGCGGCAGAAGCTGAACGCCCTCCGCTCGGCTGAGCCTGCTTCGCGAACTCGGTCGCATACCCCCTCCGATATTGAGGTTCTCTTTAGAATGTGGTAAAGGTTGGACCTCCAACGTCCGATGTCTCGATGGAGCGTTCCGGCGCAGAGTGCCTGGAGTGCCTCCCAGGCCTTCTATTCGGGACCGCGCCAGCACAGGAGCACGAGATGACCTTCGAGCTGGAGTCCCTGGGTCCCCCCCTCCGCCGCGCCGATGGCGTCTTTCAGCAGCTTCGCTCTCGCATCCTGGTCGGCGCTCTCCTGCCCGGGGAACAGCTTCCCAACGAGCGCGACCTGGCGGACGGCTTCGAAGTCAATCGGACCTCGGTCCGCGAGGCGGTCAAGCGGCTCGAGTACCTGGGGCTGGTGGAGGTGCGCCACGGTCTGGGCACCTTCGTCAAGGGGGTCTCGGAGTCCTCCTCTCTGGAGGTGGTCGATGCCCTGCTCCGCGATCCCCGGACCGTGACCCGAGACCTGCTGCGCCAGATCCTGGAGTTCCGGCGCCACATCACCACCAAGGTGGTGGAGCTGGCGGCCCTACACCGCACCGAGGAGCAGCTGGCACGGGCGCGAGTGCTGCTCTCGAAGGAGCAGAAGGAGGGGATGAGCCCGACTCGGGCCCTGACGCTCGACGTCGAGTTCAACCGCCTGCTCGGCGAGGCCACCGGCAATCTCATGTACCAGGTGGTGAGCAACCTGTTCACCAAGCTGCTGCACCGGCTCGGCCCCCTCTACTACAACGACAGCCGCGATTTCCGCCGCTCCCTGGAGACGCACGCCCAGCTGCTGGACGCTCTCGAGGCTCGCGACCCTCTGGCGGCGCAAAAGGTCCTCGAGCAGATGCTCGGGTACAGCGAGTCCGCCATCGCCGGCGAGATCGAGCGCCTCGAGGCGGAGGGCCGGATCGGGCCGCGCACCGGCACGGCGTCTGCGCGGCCTCGCGAAGCCAGCGGAAGCGTCGGAGCAAGCGAGCGCGATCCGGCGGCGGCGGATCCAAACCTCGCGGTGGGTCCGGGAGGTCGGTCATGACTGCATTGCCCTGGTCGGCTCACGAGCGCGTGACGGCCCTCCAGAAGGCCGAGCGAGAAGGTGTCGATCTGCTGATCATCGGCGGTGGCATCACCGGCGCCGGGGTTCTCCGGGATGCGGCTTCCCGCGGGCTCTCCGCCCTGGTCCTCGAGCGCGGCGACTTCGCCTCCGGGACGTCGGGCCGATCCACCAAGCTGATCCACGGCGGTCTTCGCTACCTCGCGCAGGGCCAGCTCGGCATGACCCGGGAGTCCTGTCGGGAGCGGGACCTTCTGATCCGTCTCAACCCCCACCTGGTGCGCCCGATTCCGTTCCTGTGGCCGGCCTTCGAGGACAGCAAGACGCCTCTGTGGCAGGTTCGCGCCGCCCTGTTTGCCTACTGGGGCCTCGCCAGCTTCCGCTCCTCTGCGCGCTCCCGCATGCTGGGCCCGGAGCAGGTCCTCGACTTCTCACGCGATCTGCGGCGCGAGGGGCTCAAGGGCGCCGGCTTCTTCCACGACGGCCAGGTGGACGACGCGCGGCTGGTGATGGAGACGCTGGTCAGTGCCCGCCGTCTCGGTGGCGAGGCGGTGAACTACGCCGAGGTCTTCGAGTTCCTGCGCGGTGACGATGGCAGGATCGTCGGCGTGCGCGTACGCGACAGGCAAGGCGGAGAGAGCCGGACGATCCGGGCCCATGTCGTCGTGAACGCAGCTGGCCCGGCCGTCGAGCGGGTGCGGGGGCTGGATCGGCCGGTCGAGAAGCCGGAGCTTCGCCCGGCCAAGGGCGTTCACCTGGTGATCCCGCGAGACCGCATCCACTGCGAGAGTGCGGTTGCCTTCGATGCCCGCGACGGACGCCACCTCTGCCTGATCCCCTGGGACGAGGTGGCCCTGATCGGGACCACCGACTCCTTCACCGACGAGATCGACGAGCCGGTGGTGACCATCGAAGAGGTTCACTACATGCTCTCCGCGGCCAACGATGCCTTCCCGCATCTGGCGCTCACCACCAACGACATCAGCTCCGCCTTCGCCGGCGTTCGGCCCCTCGTCGCAGACGGCGACGAGGAGTCCCCGTCGAACTCGGTCTCCCGGGAGCACAAGATCTACGAAGATCCGTCCGGATTGATCTCGGTCACGGGGGGCAAGCTCACTACCTATCGCGCCATGGGCGAGGCGGTCGTGAAGAAGGCTCTTCGCCGGCTTCCGGAGGAGCGACAGTCGGCGGCAGGTCCAAGCCTGACCGACAAGCTGCCGCTGCGCGAGGGCGAGTTCGAGGTCGCGGAGCTGGAGGCGGAGCTCGAGGCGCGCTACCAGCTCGCGCCGCATCGGATCGCGCACCTGGTGCGCACCCACGGACTCGACGCCGAGGTGCTTCTGCGCGATGCCGGTCCGGAGCTGCGCCGCCCCATCGGAGAGAGCCGCTTCACCTACGCGGAGATCCCCTTCTGCTTTGGCAACGAGTGCGCCCTGACCCTCTGTGACCTCTTGGAGCACCGGATGCGCATGGCGCTGTTCGCCATCGGCCAGGGACTCCGAGAGCTGGACGAGATCGCCCAGGTCGCCGCCGCGGCCACCGGCTGGGATCCCGACCGGACCCGCCAGGAGGCGGCCGACTACCTCTCGGCGATTCGCACCCGGTACCAGATCGCTCCGCCGCCCGAGGTCCAGTACGCCGCCTGATCTCCGCGCTCACCCGTTGCGAGCTTCGTGAGGAATCCGGGTTAAGCTGAGCCCGCAATGCCCGTGCGCACACTCGTGGTGGTGAATCCGCGCAGCCGGGGCGGTGCGACCGGGCGCCGATTCGCCTCCCTGGAGCCGCGGCTCCGCGACTACCTGGGGAGCATCGAGGTGGAGTGGACCCGAGCTCCCCGCGATGCCGAGCGCATCGCCCGGGAGGGAGTCCGCGCCGGGATCGAGCGCATCGTCATAGCGGGCGGCGACGGCACCACCAGCGAGGTGGTGAGCGGGCTGCTGGGCGCGGAGCTCGGCGACTACGCGGAGGTGGCGCCGCTGCCCCTGGGAACTGGCGGTGACCTGATGAGGACCCTCGAGGTTCCCCGCCAGCTCGATCGCGCGCTCGAAGGGATCGCAGCCGGAGGCAGCCGCAAAGTCGACGCCGGCCGCATCTCGTTCAGGGACCGCGACGGCGGCGAGCGCACCACCCACTTCCTGAACGTGACGAGCTTCGGTGTGAGCGGCCTGATCACCGAGCTGGTGAATCGCACCACCAAGGCCTTCGGCGGCCGCGTCTCCTTCCTGGCCGGGACGCTGCGCGCGCTCGCGCGCTATCAGCCCGAGGAGGTGCGCATTCGCGTCCAGGGAGAGCTGGTCCACGAAGGTCCCCTGGTTCTCGGGACCGCGGCGAACGGGCGCTTCTTCGGGGGAGGCATGCAGGTCGCGCCCCGGGCCGAGCCCGCGGACGGCCTCTTCGACGTGGTCGTGATTCCGGGCTTCTCCAAGGCTCGGCTGCTTCGCGAACTGCCGCGCATCTACCGCGGCACACACCTCGAGGTCCCAGAGGTCTCCTTCCACCGCGGCCAGTGCATCGAGGCCGAGGCGGCGCCGGGCAGAGTCTGGGTCGAGATCGACGGCGAGCCCCTGGGCACACTCCCCGCCCGCATCGAAGTGCTGCCGGCTGCGATCTCGGTGCTCGGCACCCCGGTGTGAGCCCTTCTCCGAGAAGCGACACGCTGTTCGAACGGATTCGCTCCGCCTGTGCCGAGGTGGCGCGCCGCGCGCGGATGGTTCGGATCGATGAGCAGGATCTGGAGTCGCTCGCCGGCCTGCTGGCACGGGAGCGAGAGCCGGCGCGCGGAGCCGATCCAGCCCATCAGCAGCTCGGGGATCCCGCCACCACCCTCGCCTTCGTCGTCACGATGGACGCCGTCAACTTCGGCTCGGGGTACTTCCCCCGGCTGCGGAAGCGGCCGGGCCTCTCCGGCTATCTCACTCTCTCTACCTGTCTTCGCGATCGCTTCGCTCGCGAGGGGCCGTGGAGCGCGGAAGACCTGACGCGGCTCACCGCGGCCGAGTGCGCAAGCGTCTTCGGCCAGGTCCCCGAGCCCGCCGTGGATGAGCTGATGGGGCTCTTCGCGAGAGCGCTCTGCGACCTCGGGCGCTTCCTTCTCGAACGGCACGGTGGGCGCTTCGAGGGCCCGGTCGAGGCGGCCGGGGGGTCTGCTGAACGGCTGGTGCAAGAGCTCGCGAAGATGGAGCTCTACCAGGACGTCGCGCGCCACGGCGAGCTCGAGGTGCCCCTCTACAAGCGCGCCCAGATTACCTGTCTGGACCTGGCCATTGCACTCGACGGAGAAGGGCTCGGCCGCTTCGGTGACCTCGACCAGTTGACCCTCTTCGCCGACAACCTGGTTCCTCACGTGCTGCGGATGCTCGGTGTCCTCGTCTACGACCCGGAGCTCGTTCGGCGTATCGAGCAAGGTGAGCTGATCGCATCTCGGAGTGTCGAGGAGGTCGAGATCCGCGCCGTGGCCGTTCACGCAGTGGAGCGCCTCAGCCAGGCCTGTGCTCGGCGTGGCTTCGAGGTGCGTCCCCACCAGCTCGACACGATTCTCTGGACTCGCGGACAGACGCCGGAGATCAAGTCGCGCCCGCGCCACCGCACCCGGTGCACCTTCTACTGAGGAAGTACACACCCGCCACGCGATGCGCGAGACAATCGGCTAAGCTGCACTCTCGCGTCGAGGAGGGAGCGAGCACTCATGGCTGCCAGAAAGAAGACCCGCCGGAGCAGTGCCAAGAAGGCCACTCGGAAGAGCACGACCCGAAAACCGACCCCCCGGAAGGCCGCCAGGAAGAAGACGGCCAAGGCCAGCAAGCCGGCAGCGAAGAAGCCGGCCAGGTCCAGCAAGCCGGCAGCGAAGAAGACGACCAGGTCCAGGAAGCCGGCAGCGAAGAAGCCGGCCAGGTCCAGGAAGCCGGTAGCGAAAAGGGCCACGGCGCGGACTGAAGAAGTCGTCTTCTCGGACCTCCGCAAGGTGGCGCTGGTGCGGGCGCTCACCCGGCGCTGATTCTGCGCCCGGAGCGGCAACGCTCCGCGGTCAGGGAACTGATGGACCGCCGCGGCCCGCTCTCCGATGTCACCGTTCTCGACCTGACCCGTGTGCTCGCCGGCCCGTTCTGCACCATGGTGCTGGCGGACCTCGGCGCGCGCGTGATCAAGGTCGAGCGCCCCGGCGGAGGCGACGACGCCCGGGCCATCGGCCCCTTCGTGAAGGCGAGGTCTGCCTACTTCATGTCGCTGAACCGCGGCAAGGAGAGCATCGCCCTCGATCTCCGGGCTCCGGCCGACCGCGAGATCTTCGAGAAGCTTCTCTCCCGTGCCGACGTACTGGTCGAGAACTTCCGGGCCGGAGTGATGGACGAATTGGGCTACGGCTGGGAAGCGCTTCACGCCCGGCACCCCCGCTTGATCTACGCCGCGGCTTCTGGCTTCGGCCACACCGGACCCTACGCGTCGCGACCCGCCTACGATCTGGTGGCCCAGGGCATGGGAGGGCTGATGAGCCTGACGGGCCAACCCGGAGGGGAGCCGACCCGGGTGGGCACGTCGATCGGCGACATCGCCGCCGGCCTCTTCACCGCCGTCGGTGTCAACGCAGCGCTCTACCACCGGCAGCTCTCCGGTGTCGGCACCAGGATCGACGTCGCCATGCTCGACTGCCAGGTGGCGCTTCTCGAGAACGCCATCGCGCGTTACGCCGCGACCGGCGAGGTGCCCGGTCCCATGGGATCGCGCCATCCCTCCATTGCCCCCTTCGACGCATTCGCGAGCGCCGACGGACATCTCGTCATCGCCGCGGGCAACGACGGGCTGTTTCGAAAGCTTTGCGATGTGCTCGGGCGCTCCGAGCTGGCGGACGATCCCCGCTTCTGCAGCAACGACGCGCGAAGCAGCCACGCCGATGAACTCAAGGCCGAAATCGAGCTGGTCCTGCTCGAGCGGACCCGTGCCGACTGGCTCGCCGCCCTCGGGGACGCCGGCGTTCCCTGTGGTCCCATCAACGACGTGGCGGAGGTGATGGCGGACCCGCAGCTGGCTGCGCGCAATATGCTGATCCGGGTGCTGGACGACGAAGCGGGCGAGATCCCGATGGCCGGCAACCCGATCAAGCTCTCCGGATTCGAGGATCCAGCGACGCGAGAGCCGGCGCCCGCTCTCGACCGCGACCGCCAGCACCTGCTCGAGGAGCTGGAATGAGCGCTCTCGCCCGTCCCCTTCGCTGAGCGGAGTTGGTGAGGGCCTGCCAGGCCCGGCTCTGCTACGCCTCGCAGAGCGCCAGGATCGCCTCGACCAGTGCGTCGCGCGCAGCGTCCGAAAGGCCGGGCGTGCGCAGGCGATCGCGGGCGCGATCCTCGAGAGCGCTGCGGTCGATCCGCTTCGGAAGCATCGGCAGTAGGAACGCAATCCGTTCGCCGATCCTGGAGAGAGCGGGACGCAGTGCCGTGTCGAGGTCCGCCGCCGGGCCCTGCCCGGCCGGGCCCTCCAGGATCGCGCGCTGGATCTCCTTTGCAGCACGGATCTGTGCTTCGAAGAAGGCGCGGACCGCGCGATCGGGTAGCGGGTCGAGACGTGCGTCGCGGGCGGCCGTGCGGGCCGCCGCGAGCGCCGCTTCGATCACGAAGGCCTCGCGGTCGGGAACGGTGACGGGCGCGCCGGTCTCGCGTTTCGCCTCCGCGACGAGCGGCATCAGGTCCAGCCGCTCGCCCACGGCAGCCAGCAGCGCGGACAGCGGACCCGCGCTGCGCGGGGAGTCGCCGTGGCCCAGATACCGCGCCCGCAGTGCCGCCAGCGTTCCGTCGCCCTCGCGGGAGATCAGCCAGGCGTTCAGGTCCGAGGCGAGTTCGCCGCGATCGGGGCGGACCAGATAGGCCTTGAGGTCGCTGGTGAAAGGGCCGAGCTGCACCACGCCCTCGGCTCCCTCGAGCCAGATCGGCGCCTCCAGCGTGTCGGTGACCGCTGCGTCGGCTTTCTCGGAGAGCAAGGCCTCGCGAACGGCCGCGTTGTCGGGGATCGCCGTGATCGTGGCCCGGGGGAAGTGGGCCCGGGCGACGCGCTCCAGGTGCCCGCCCCGGTTGACGGCGATTCGCGCGCGCCGACGGTCGAGCGAGGCGAGGTCGGGAAAGCCGGCGTCCTCTCGGACCAGGACCACGGCACCGCTGGCCATGACGGGAACGGTGAAGGTGCCCGCGACGGAGCGTTCGGGCCGGACGGTGATGCCGCTCATGGCCACATCGAAGCGGTCGGTGGCGAGATCGGAGAGCAGATCGGGCCAGCGGAACCTGACGATCTCGAGCGCTCGGTGCCGGTCGGCCGCGTAGGACCGGGCGACGGCCAGGTCGAATCCCTGGAGATCCGAGGGCTCGTCCGCCGGCGCGAAGCTGAACGGGGGATAGTCTCCGCTGACGCCGACCCGGAGGGCCCCGCTCTCCTCGGCTCCGGCCGCGGAGAGCGCCACCAGCAGCGACAGCAGCAGCGGTGCGAGGGCCCTCACGCACTCACGATGTCGAGGAGCTCGGGGATCGCCTCGATCACGTGGTCCGGGTCTGCGTTGCCCTCGGCCTGGCCCGGGCCCTCGGTGATCAAGACGGTCGTCATCCCCAGGGCATTGGCTCCAGCCACGTCGTATTCGACCGAGTCGCCCACGAAGACCACCTCTTCCGGAGCCACCTCTCCCGCCTTGCTGAGGGCGTGGTGGTAGATTCCCGGATGCGGCTTGCAGGAACGCGCTTCCTCACTGGTGGTGATGGCGTCGAAGTGGGGGCCCAGGCCGATCCGTTTCCAGAGCGGCTGGAACTGGTCCTCGTCGATGTTGCTCACGATGCTCAGGTGGAGGCCCCGCCCGCGCAGCGCGGCCAGGGTGTCGTGGACGCCCTCCCTGGGATTCACCGCGGCGAGGCCCACCTCGGTCTGACCCATGTACAGGCTGGTCTGACCGATCCGATCCGGATGCGCCCCGAGCGCGGTGAGCAGCTCGACGTGGGCCTCGTCGAAGAGTTCCCGATGCAGGTAGAAGGGGCGGGGAAGGAACGCGGCCATCTTTCTGGTGACGATGTCGCGGTAGATCCCGCGAATCTCTTCCATCGGCACGCTGATGGAGTGGTGTCTTGCCAGGTCCAGAAGCATCTGGTCGAAGTGGGGACGCATCTCCGCGTAGCTGAAGAGAGTTCCGCCGAAATCGAAGAAGACGGCGCGGTGGGGCAAGAGACCTCCCGGGAGTTTGGCGAGCGAGCATTGTAGCCGAGACGCCAAAGATTTGACGGTCTGATGGGGATCGCCTAAATTCGAGAATTCGCAGTACCGCGGTTCCCGCGGCCCCTCCTGCGGCTTCCAGTCCTCTCGGACCGAGACCGACGAAGCTGAGGTAGTGCGATGCTGTCGCTCGACGAGATCGAACAGGGGGCTCAGTGCACCCACAAGAACACCGGCCTTCGCTACAGCGTCGTGGAGGTCGGACAGGAAGAAATCCTGCTCTCCGCCGAGTCCGAGGACCTGCAGGATCTGGTGGTTCCCACCGCACTGTTCCTGAGCGAGTTCGTTCTCGGTGAGCGCTACCACGCAAGCCGTGCTCGGGGACGCGGGCGCGGACGTTCTCGCGCCCGCAGGGCGGCCGGCCCGACTCCGGCTCCCACCGGACCCAAGTCCAAGGGACGGATCAAGAAGATGGTGCGCGATCGCGGGTTCGGATTCATTCGCGGGGACGACGGCAAGGAGGTCTTCTTCCACCGCTCCGGCATGAACGGATCCGACTACGATTCGATCTCCGAAGGGGACACCGTCGAGTACGTGATCCAGGAAGGCCCTCGCGGCGCTCGCGCCGAGCACGTCCGCCAGATCCCTCCGGAAGTGCAGCCCTGAGCTGAGCTTCGCTCGGCCAGCGTTCTCGACTTCGCTCGGCTTCGCCTCGCTGCGCGCACCTTTGGCGCTTGCGGCTCGCTGTCAGCTCTCGGCGCCGTGGTAGCGGTGGACGATGGGCAGTCTGCGGCCGCTTCCGAATGCCTTCGTCGAGACCCGCAGCACCAGCGGGGCCTGGCGGCGCTTGTACTCGTTGCGGTCGAGGAGTCTGACGACGGAGCGGACGACTTCCGGCGTCGCCCCCTCGGGCGGGCGCACGCTCGCGGAGCCGAGGCCGCCCTCGATCGCCTGGTACAGGATCTCGTCGAGCACCTCGTAGGGGGGCAGATCGTCGCTGTCGAGCTGATCCGGCGCGAGCTCCGCCGAGGGTGGCTTCGAGATCGTGTTCGACGGAATCCGTTCCCCGTTGCTGTTGGCGTGGTGCGCCAGGGCGTAGACGTCGCGCTTGTAGACGTCGCCCAGCACTGCGAGGCCCCCCACCATGTCCCCGTAGAGGGTGCAGTAGCCGACCGAGAGCTCGCTCTTGTTGCCGGTGGCCAGAACCAGTCGGCCCTCGGCGTTGGAGACGGCCATCAGGATCGAGCCGCGAATCCGAGCCTGGATGTTCTGCTGGGCCACGCCGTAGTCGCTGCGCTCTCCGAACAGATCCGCGAAGACGTTCAGGAAGGCCTCGTAGATCGGGCCGAGCGCCACCGTGCGGACCTCGATGCCCAGGTGCTCTCCCAGTGCCAGGGCGTCCTTCACGCTGTGACTCGAGGAGAAGGGGCCAGGCATGACGACTCCCACGACGCGGTCGCTTCCCAGGGCTTCGACGGCGAGGTGTGCGGTCACCGCCGAGTCGATGCCTCCAGAGAGCCCCACCACGGCACCGGGGGGGAGTCCCTGCTTGCGGAAGTAGTCGCGGACTCCGAGCACCAGGCCCGCCTCGAGCTGTGCCACCCGATCGGGGTCGGTGATCTCCTCGAGAAACCGTCCCTGCCCCAGGTTCTGCAGGTCGACGATCTCGAAGGCCGACTCGAAGGCCGGCAGTGTCGAGCGGATCCTTCCCTCTCCGTCCACGACGAAGGAGGCTCCGTCGAAGATCAGCTCGTCGTTTCCGCCCACCTGGTTGGCGACGACGATGGGGACGCGATGGCGCGCGGCGAGCTCGGCGATCAGCCGGCGCCGCTCCGTGGGCTTGCCCACGTGCCACGGCGAGGCGGAGAGGTTCAGGACCAGCTCGGCGCCCGCCTTGGCAAGATCCCCGACCGGATCTGCCGAGTAGGGGATCTCCCCGACCCAGGCGTCCTCGCAGACGGTGAGGCCGAGCAGCGAGCCGCCGTCCCGCGTCCGGACCGGCTCGCGCCGCTTGGCCGGGGCGAAGTAGCGCTTCTCGTCGAAGACGCCGTAGGTCGGCAGCAGGCTCTTCGTTCGGACCGCTACCTGCTCCCCTCCGCGCAGCAGGACGGCGGCGTTGGCGAGGCGCTTGGAGCTCCCTCCCTGCACCGGGACCACGGCCCCGAGAGCCAGGTCGATGTTTCGCGAGAGTGGCGCCAGGGCGTCGAGTTCGGCGAGCTGGTCGCGCACGAAGCCGTGCCGCTCGAGCAGGTCCATCGGCGGGTAGCCAGTGAGGACCATCTCCGGGAAGAGGGCGATCTCCGCACCGGTGGCCTCGGCTCGGGCCGCGGCCTCCTCGACGAGCTTCCGGTTCCCGGTCAGGTCTCCGACCGTCGGGTTGAGCTGCGCGATGGCGATCCTCACGGGACGAGGATCGGCGGCAGGCCCGCCTCCGTCAATCCCCGGCCAGCCTTCCCGCTCTGGGGCTTTGCTAAGTTGGCGCCATGCCGGATGACAGCGTCGACATCATCGGTCCCAGCTCGAGCTTCTACATCTCCCAGCGCCTCAAGCTCCACTTCGTGGATTGGGGCAACGAGAGTGCGCCCCCGATGCTCTTGATCCACGGCGGCCGGGACCACGCCCGCAACTGGGACTGGGTGGCCCGGGACCTGCGACGCGACTACCACGTGATCGCTCCGGATCTCCGGGGTCATGGCGACAGTGCCTGGGCCATCGGGGGCATGTACAGCCAGTCGGAGTTCGTCCTCGACATCACGCAGCTGGTGGAGGCTCTCCAACTTTCGCCTCTCACCATCATCTCCCACTCCATGGGAGGCTCCGTCGCGCTTCAATACACCGGCACCTACCCGGAGCGCGTCCTCAAGCTGGTCGCCATCGAGGGAATGGGCCCGCCGCCGGAGATGCTGCAGCGATACGTCGGTGTGCCCACCTGGCAGCGTATGCGGAACTGGATCGAGGCGATGGAGAAGCTCGCCAGCCGCAGCCCCCGGCGCTATCCGTCGATCGATGCGGCCGCCAAGCGGATGCAGGACGAGAACCCCTTCCTCTCCGCGGAGCAGGCCCGTCACCTCACCATCCACGGCGTGGCCCGCAACGAGGACCGCACCTTCAGCTGGAAGTTCGACAACTACGTACGCGCCTTCGGTCCCTACCGGTTCGACCTCGAGGAGATGAAGTCGATCTGGTCGCGGATCAACTGCCCGACCCTGTTGGTCCGCGGCAAGGAGAGCTGGGCGAGCGATCCCGAGGAGGACGGCCGCCTGCAGCACTTCCAGAACGCGCGGGCGGCGACCATCGACGGCGCTGGCCACTGGGTCCACCACGACCGCCTCGAAGTGTTCCTTCGCCTGGTGCGCGACTTCCTCGACGAGTAGGAGTCCATTTCCGAAGTGCCCTGGTTCAGCTACCACGGAGGCCACAGCGGCCAGTTCGCCCGCCACGCCGCGGGCTCGCTTACGGAGGTCGTCGAGAGCGCCATCCGAGCGGGCTTCTCCACATACGGACTTTCCGAGCACGCTCCGCGCTATCGCGCGAAGGATCTCTTTCCCGACGAGTCCGACCTCACTCCCGAGGATCTGGTGCGGATGTTCGAGGAGTATGTCCAGACGGCGCTGGCACTTCGCGATCGCCATGCGGATCGCATCGAGCTCCTGATCGGATTCGAGACCGAGGTTCTCCCGCCGCAGAGCTGGCCGGAGCGGATGCGAGATCTGGAACGCCGGCATCCGGAGCTGGAGTACATGGTGGGAAGCGTCCATCACCTGGGCGACGCCAGCATCGACATGCACCCCAAGTTCACCGCCAGGGTCGCAGAGGAGGTGGGAGGCAGGGATACCCTCGAGCGCCTCTACTTCGAGCAGGTCACCGAGATGGTCGAGCGGCTCCGCCCCGAGGTCGTCGGGCACTTCGACCTGATCCGGAAGTTCGAAGGGGACGAGAAGACCTTCGCGCCCGAGACGTGGAGGGAGATCGAGCGAGCCCTCGAGGCGGTGCGGGCCGCCGGGGCGGCTCTCGACGTGAATGCCGCGCCGGCTCGTCGCAAGTTCGGCCCGGTCTATCCAATACCCGCGATCCTGGAGCGCGCCCGAGAGATGGAGATCCCCGTGACGCTCGGCGACGACAGCCACGGACCCGCGGACGTGGGAGTCGGGCTCGACGCCTGCATGCGCGCGATCGCACAGGCCGGGTACCGAAGCGTGCACTACCTCACCGGCGAGAGGGGAGAGGTTCGCCTCGAGTCCGCTCCCCTCGACGACGTGCGTCCCGGGCCTCCGGGATAGCGTTCAGGGCAGGAAGACGGCGAGGACGTCGCCGAAGACGGCGGGACGCTTCTCACCCTCGATCTCGAACACGAAGTGCAGCGTGGCGCGGATCCCACCACCCCTGATTTTCCGCGCCTTCGTCACCCATGCCGTCATTCGCAGCCGGTCTCCCGGGCGGACCGGCGATCGCAGCCGGACCTTCTCGATGCCCGGGTTCACCAGGAGTCGGGCGCCCTTCACCTCGAGGATGTCGCGGAGCAATCGGGGCGCCAGGGACAGGGTGAGGTGACCGTGGGCGATGGTTCCGCCGAACGGTGACTCCCGCTTCGCCCGCTCCGGATCCGTGTGGATCCACTGGTCGTCGCCGGTGGCACGGGCGAAGGCGTCGATCCGTTCCTGGTCGATTTCCAGCCACTCGGAGGTCCCGAGCTCCTTGCCCACCAGGGACTCGATCGAGGCGATATCGGGAAGCACCGTTCGCGCAGCCATGGAGGAACCCAGGCTCCCAGCCCGTTGGACGGCGGATCCTACCACTCTGGCTTCCGCCCGCCCAGCATCTGCCGAGCCTATCGGGGGAACGCCTCGAGAACCCCGCCGTCCACGGGGAGGGTAGCTCCCGTGGTCGGGGTGGCATTGCTGGCGAAGAAGACGACCGCGTTCCCGACGTGGCGCGCCCGCACACGCGCGTGGAGCAGATTCCGCTTCCGGTAGAACTCTGGCAGCTCCTCGGCTTCGAGCCCGCGGCGCCGCGCGCGGTCCGGTCCGACGGTCTCCCAGAGGCCCGAGCGGACCTCTCCCTCATCGAAGATCGCGTCGGCGTTGATCAGGTTGACCCGCACCCCGAGTGGCGCCAGCTCGATGGCGGCGATCTTGCTGATCTGGTGTGCAGCGGCCTTGCTGGCGCTGTAAGCGCCGAAGTCCTTGCCCGGGGCGAAGACGTTCTTCGAGGAGTTCACCACCACGTGTCCGCCGGTCCCCTGGAGTCGAAAGACGCGTGCCGCCTCCCGGATGGTGTTGAGGACTCCGAGGTAGTTCACCTCCGAGACGCGCCTCGCCTCCCGGCTGGAGAGCTCCTCGACGGGTGAGACCAGTGCGATTCCCGCGTTGGGCACGACGACGTCCACACCCCCGTAGGCGACGCAGGCGGCGTCGAAAGCATTCCGCATCGAGGCCTCGTCCGTGACGTCGAGCTCCAGACCCGTGGCCGACCCGGTGCCGTGTCTGGCTTCGAGCCGCGCGGCCGTCTCCAGGGCTCGCTCCCCTTCGACGTCCGCGACCACCACGTGAGCCCCAGCCGCGGCGCACACGTCTGCCACGCCGACGCCAATGGCGCCGGCTCCTCCGGTCACGAAGACGACCTGGCGCTCGAGGGGGCGCTCGCGGGAGCTCCCGAGCTTGGCTCTCTCCAGGCTCCAGATCTCCAGGTCGAAGAGGTCCAGCGGCGATGCCGACTCGTACCGGCCCACGGCCTGGGCCACGGCCTTGGCGGCCAGGGTGTGTTCGGTGATGTCGGCGGCGATGCGCGCCTCCCGCTTCGACCTCCCGAAGCAGAGCGCCCCGGCTCCGGGGAGCAACACCACCCGCGGTGAGGAGTCGAGTCCGCTCGCCGCGACACCCCTCGCCCCGGCGCATTCCTCGAAGGTCGCGTCGCAGGCTCGCCGGTATTCCGCCACCGCCTCGCCGAGTCGTTCGGTCAGGCGATCGGGGTCCTCCCAGGGTGGATCATCCACGTAGAGGGGGAGGGCCCTGGTCCAGATCACGTGATCGGGTGTCAGCGGCCCCTGGCGGACCAGCTCTCGCGCCTCTTCGCTCGAACAGAAGTCGAGGACCGCCGGCCCTCCACGCCAATCCATCAGCCAGCGCTGGTGGGGGTGATCCTCGTCGTCGGTGGCTTCGGCGAGCAGCCCGCGCAGGATCGGGGCTGCCGCCGCGACCCGCGTCTCCGCAGAGCCGCTCGCCGCTGCGCCGGGTCGCGCGGTCAGGAGCCGGCGACTTCCCACCCTGCGCGCCAGCAGCTGCTCGCAGAGATCGACGAGTTCGATGTGAAGCTCGTAGCTCGTGCGGGCGTCCTCGCCGAAGCTGCAGAGGCCGTGCTGGATCAGAACCGCGCCCTGCGACGCCGGGTGCTCTTCCACGGCTTCGGCGACGGCCTTCGCCAGGCGCAGGCCGGGCATGATGTAGGGGATCACCACGACCCTGTCGCCCAACGCTTCCCGCACCAGCGCCTCGGCTTCTGGCTGGTTCGTCAGCGTGAGAACGGCGTCGGCGTGGGAGTGATCGACGAAGCGGTGCGACAGAAAGGCGTGGAGAAACGTCTCCACCGACGGGTTGGGCGAGGTGGCGTCCAGCAGGTGGGTGCGAAGCTGGTTCGCCATCTCGTCGTCGGAGAGGCTCTCGAGCGCGCGGAGTCGGCGAAGACGGGCCAGGTCCAGGCCCGGCAGGTCCCGTGGCCCGACTGCGTCGAGGGAGCTGCCCGACCCCTTGACGAACAGCACGTCGAGGCGGTCGCCCAGCAGCGTGGCCCGGGTTGCCTTGAGCGAGGTGTTTCCGCCGCCGTGCAGCACCAGATCCGGATCGGAGCCGATCAGGTGCGAGGTGTAGAGGCGCAGCGCGAGGTCCTCGCCGTGACGCTCTGCGAAGCGTTCGATCGCCTGCTGCGCGCCGGCCTCCGTAAAGCGGCTCTTCATGGGCGCCCGAAGATAGCAGGGTCGTGCTGACGGACGCGGGGGGCGGCGGATCCGGTTGGCGCGTATGATCGGGGATCCGGATCGCTTTCACCCGAAGCCAGGAGGGGACGATGCGCTACTCCCGCACTGCGAAGCCGATCTTTGCCACACTCGCCGGGTTGCTGATCCCTTCCCCGCCCTGCTCCTCGTGAATCAGCCTGCCGGGGCGGAGAACGAATCGATGGCCGCCTGGCCGAGTCCCGAAGAGGGCTCCTGCGCTCCGAAGGGGGGCCTGCTGGCGCGTCCCGGCGCTACGCGAGGATGCGGCGCCGATTCCCTTCCAGCCGGGAGACGTGTTCGGCCTGGACCGCGTCGACCTGCTCGAGGACTACCTTCCCGGATTCATCTGGGAGCACCGGGAGCGCTTCTTCTACGAAGGGATGCGGCTCGAGATCGGGCCCTGCTTCCGCGACTACGGCGCGCCGGGCTTCTTCGCCGAAGCGACGACCGCCCACATGGGGAAGCCGAGGCTGCTCGACAACGGCGGTCTCGAGGACTACGTCGCCGGGCTTCCCTTCCCCCCCGAGCTGGTCGCTCGCGACGATCCCCGTGCTGGTCTCAAGTGGCTGTGGAACGTCGAGCACCGCTACCAGGGAGCCGGCTTCCGCGGAAAGTTCCGGATGACCGACCTGCTCGGACGCATCGGCCGAGCCGAGCCGTTCGAGGGGGAGATGTTCAAGATCCTGGCCTCCCACCGAGCCGACCAGCCCGATTCCGACTACGTCATGAAGGGCACCCGCAACAAGCACTTCATCGCGGGCGGTCTCTTCTTCAAGCCCTTCGATGCCCGGGAGTACGCGTGGCGCCAGTTCCGCGATATCGAGCACCAGACCAAGCCCGATCGCTCCGACGACCTGCACGCCTACCTGCCCCAGTGGCGGCGGGTGCGGCGCTTGAACGCCAACCAGGTCGAGGGGATCTACATGCCCTCCTTCTCCGTGGGCGTGCAGCAGAACCAGCAGCTGCCGGTCAGTTCCGCGGGCGGCACGGGAACTGGCGGGATGGCGGCGGCGGGTGGAGTCGGTGGCGTCAGCGGCACCATCACCGCCAAGCGGAGCGGGTACGAGGGGCTCGAGCTGCGTCCTCTCCTCTACGACGTGAAGGTGGTCGGCCTGCACGACGTGCTGGCGCCGATCAATGCGGTGATTCCCTGCTATCCCGAGAACCCGGATCGCGACTTCGGTCCGTGGGGGCTCTCCTTCGCCAGCGACCGCTGGGATCTCCGGCGCGCCCTGGTCCTACAAGCTACGGCGAAGAATCCCGTGGGCGGAGACCACGACGCCAAGCTGATCATGTACGTCGATCTCCAGACGCTTCAGCCCCTCTACATGGCCACCCACGACAGCAAGGGCGAGATGACCAACGTCGGCTACTACGTCGGCCGCTGGAGCGAGGACCGGGAGAACTATCCCCCGTGGCCCGACGATCCGGAGCGGGAGATCCGCGTCCTCGACTCGGTGGGGGCGGCCTTCGCCAACCTGTCGGAGGCGGGCAGCTGGCGCCGGGAGTCGTGGAACAACGTCTCCACACCGCCGCCCGACCGGGCCGCCAAGCGGATGATCTCGGTCAACGAGCTCACCAAGCGGCGCTGATCCGTGATCCGGGGACGTTGGTGAACGTTCACCAACGTCCCCGCTCGAGAAGGCGGGAGGGTCAGCCGTTGTCTCGGCGGATCGCGCGAACGAAGGCCTCGAGCAGGGCGCGGCGGATCGTCTCGCGATCGGCGCGCTGGTAGACCATCCGGAAGGCCTTGAGCGGAATGATCCCCTTGGCCATGGAGCGGTGTCCGCCTCCGACACCCAGCCCTTCGACCACCGCGCGGACCACCTCACCCGCCGCCCGCACGTAGCCGACGTTCCTGACCGAGAAGACCAGGTCGGAGTTCACGATTCCGGCGGCGATCGCCCACTCGGCGCCCTCCGCCTGGAGCCCCAGCTCCGCCACCTGGGGAATCACGTCCTCCCGCACGCGCCCGAGCACGAGCAGGTGGATTCCCTCCTCGACCGTGGTCTTCGAGAGCGCGCGGCCGAGGGCGCGCAACCCGTCGTGCGGTAGCGCCGGCCGCTCTACCCGCCGGAGCAGCGCCGGGCTGTGCCAGGAGTGCAGCGCCGCGAAGGCCTGGATGTCGGCGCTGCTGGTGTCGCGTCCCAGGAGCTGCGTGTCGCTCTTGATGCCGTAGAGCAGGGCCGTGCCGAGCTTGTGCCGGATGTCGATCCCGGCGGCCTGCAGGTATTCGGTGATGATGGTGGCCGTTGCCCCGTAGCCCACCCGGATGTCCTTGATCACCGCGTCGTAGCCGGAGCGCTCCGGGTGGTGATCGATGACCAGGTCCACCGAGAGGACCCGCGGAGGCGGGTTCTCGCCGAAGACCGTCGGCTGCACGTCCACGAGGGCGAGCCCGTCGAACTCGTCGAGATCTTCGGGGGTGATGGTACGCACCTCGATTCCCAGGGCCTTGACCATCGCCTGGTTTTCGGGCCGCTTGACCTCGCCGAAGGAGATCAGGGGGGCGGTCGGGGACTTGCGGCCGAGCAGCGCGCGCAGGGCGTAGCCACAGGCGATTCCGTCCGGATCGGGGTCCGGCTGCAGCAGGATCCCGAGCTTGTCCCTCGCGCCCAGCAGCTTGCGGATCTCGACGACCCGGTGGAGGTTGCCCAGATGGGCGAACTCCTGATCCACGTCGTCGCGGATCAGGGTGCGAAGGCCGGTCCGGCGCAAGCAGGGATGCTCGGGCAGGTCGTCGTCCTGGAGCTTGTCCGACATGACCAGGATCGGCGCGCCCGGCGCCGCTTCGCCGACTGCCGCCACTGCGGCGCGGACGAAGGGTCCCTCTTCGGACGCGAGTGCGAACTCGTCGCCTTCCTTGGGATTGAGCTTTCCGATCGCCCCCACGTCCAGGCCACCCTGGAGAGAGCGAAACCGGGGCGGCCGCGCTCGGGACTCGCTCTCACGCGGCACCCACAAGAGCTCTTCGCTCTCGCCGGCTCCGATGCGCGCCCAGAGCCGAGCGATGTCGGCTCCGTCGCAGACGATGAATCGGCGTGCCACCCGTCCCCCGTTCCGTGAGCGGTCTCCCTCCCGTTGGAGGGGGGTTCCCCAGAACCGAGGATTCTACCGGACTGAGGAGTCGGCCGTGGATTCCAAATGACCGAACTCTTCCCCGGGGGGATGAGCGTCCAGGCCACCCGCTGGGCATCCAAAGGCAAGACCAGACGCGCACGAGCGGGCCGGCTCCGTTGCCCGAGGCCCGGGCGGCGCCTATCACTGGCGGTCGTGCGACCGGTCTTCGTCGGAGATGTCCAGGGGTGCGCGGCGGAATTCGCCGAGCTTCTCGAGCGCATCCGCGCCCTGCACGGCGACGAGCTCGAGGTCTGGCTGGTGGGAGACCTGATCAACCGGGGCCCGTCGAGCCTCCTGGTGCTCGAGACGGTCCGGGCGCTGGTGGACGTGGGCCGGGCCCGCTGCGTGCTGGGGAACCACGAGATCTGGCTGCTCGAGGCCTTCTTCGGCCAGCGTCCCCTCTCCCACCCCGACACCATGGCCGATCTGCTGGCGCGTCCGGACATCGACGACTGGGTCGAGTGGATCCGGCGCCGGCCGCTGGTCGAAACGGGTGAGCTCTCGGGTCGCTCTTTCGCGATGGTCCACGCGGCGGTCCGCCCGGACTGGGACCTCGCAGCGCTGGTGGAGTGCGCGCGGGCGGCCGAGGCCCGGCTCGGGGATCCCGATCGCTCGGCTGCGGAGCGCTTCCTCGCTGGCGACCGCCGGAGCGACGCCGCACTCGACGCGCTCCGGCTGATCACGAGCTGCCGCAGCATCGGGCCGGACGGCAGCTGGTCGAGCCGGGAGCCGGTGCCGCCCGCCGTTCCCTGGCACGCCGCCTGGAGCTGCCGCGCTCACGGCTACGGCGTCGTCTACGGACACTGGGCTCTGCAGGGTCTGCACGTCGCGCCGGGACTGCGCGGCCTCGACACCGGATGCGTCCACCACGGAAGGAACCGCGACGGGTTCCTGACCGCGTGGCTCCCCGATCCGACCGGCGACGACCCCTTCGCCATTCCCGACGAGCAGTTCTGCCAGGTGCGCGCGCAGCGCAAGTACTACCGCGAGGCGCCCGCGTCCCCCGGCGGGGAAACCACCGTTCGGTAAACGGAAAACAGCGGGGAATCATTCAAAGTGATTGAATCGCGAGGGCGACGGGCGTAAGTTGGAGTGGTATCCCGACGTGTGGCGCAAGGAGGGCGAGGTCTCGCTCTGCCGGCCGGAAGTCGCGCCACATTATCGGGATGCGGTGTCGAGTGCCGGCAGGGGTGAGCGTGTCCGCGTGCGGCGCGATTGCTCGAGGCGAGCGAAGCGGCGCGGCGGAACATCGTGCGGGAAGTCCTCCCGGACCCGGGAGCTTCCAACACAATCGCGGAGAAGAGGGAAGCGCCCCTCGTGCCGATCGCGGTGGGTCGCAACTTCGGCTTCCGCCGCGCGAGAAGTCAGGGTCTCGGAGCTCGTCAGCGTCGAGTTCGGCTCTCGCGCAAGAGGAACTCGAGAGCGACCGACACCGGTGAGCCGCGCCGGCAGGAATCGCTTCCCGAGAGCGTCATCGCAGGGTGCATCGCCCACCGCGCTGCAGACTCCCGAGGCGAGGCGCTGCTTCGCGAAACCGAGAAGTCGGGCCTGCCCCGTCGGAGGCCCGGGAGGGCCCCGCAGCCTCGACCGATCCCGCCCGCGAAACCTCGCCGCGGGGATTCCCGCTACACTCGACGCGTTGCGGCCCACCGCCGCGCTGGGAGTCCCAGATGCCGAGAGTCGTGATTCCTGCGCCCTTCCAGGGCCCCACACAGGGTCGGGGGGAGATCGAGGTCGAGGGGACGACGATCCGCGAGTGCCTCGACGCCGTGGAGGCCGACCACAAAGGCTTCCTCGCCCAGGTGGTGAGGCCGGACGGGACGGTCCAGCGCTTCGCAAAGCTCTTCGTGAACGAGGAGCAGGTGGATGCCGGAGACCTGGACATGAAGCTGGAGCGCGACGACCAGGTCGAGATCCTGGCTGCCGTCGGCGGCGGTTGACCCGCCGCGTCGTGGCACCCGTGAACTGCTCCCGCGCGCCAATGGAGGATGAGGCATGAGCTCAGGACCGAGCGGCGACAAGATGATCCGCGTCGACATGACTGCGCAGACCGCGCAGGTGGTGGACTTTCCGGACGAGTGGAAGCTCCTCGGCGGGCGAGCGCTCTCGGCGAAGATCCTGCTGGCGGAGTGCGATCCGACCTGTGATCCGCTCGGGCCCGAGAACGTTCTGGTGATGGCGCCGGGTGTGCTCTCCGGGACTGCAGCGCCCACCTCCGGCCGCATCTCGATCGGCGGCAAGAGCCCGCTCACCGGCGGCATCAAGGAGGCCAATGCCGGCGGTCAGCCGGGTCAGCATCTGATGAAGCTCGGCTTCCGAGCCATCGTCGTGACGGGCGCCGCCCCCGATCCAGAGCGCCGATACGCTCTCGAGATCAGCAGCGACGGGATCCAGGTGGTCCCCGCCGACCAGTACAAGGGAATGTGGAACTACGCCCTGTGCGAGGCGCTCCACGGCAGGTACTCCAAGACTGCCTCCTTCATCTCCTGCGGACCCGCCGGAGAGCTCGGGCTTCGAGGTGCATCCGTCGCCACCACCGACCAGGACAACCGCTACCCCGCCCGCCACGCGGCGCGCGGCGGGCTCGGCGCGGTGATGGGGAAGAAGGGCCTCAAGTACGTGATGGTGGACCCCGGCCGCGCGCCGATTCGCCAGCCCGCCGACCGCGAGGAGTTCGCGAAGCTCTGCAAGAGCTACACCAAGGAATACCTGGCCGGCCCGCAGATGTTCAAGACGGGGACGGCCGGCGTCGTCCCCGTGGCGAACGCGCTGCACACCTTCGCGTACAAGAACCGCACCAGCGGACAGTCCCCCGACGTCGAGACGCTCGACGGTGCCCGCATCAACGAGAGCTTCGCGGAGCGCGGGGGCAAGATGCACAACTGCATGACCGGCTGCATCGTCAAGTGCAGCAACATCGTCCACGACGCGCAGGGCAGGTACAAGACCTCCGCCCTCGAGTTCGAGACGCTGACGCTGCTCGGTTCCAACTGCGCCATCGCGAGCTGGGAAGACGTCGCCGACCTCGACCGCCTCTGTGACGAGCTCGGTCTCGACACCATCGAGACCGGTGCCGCCATCGCCGTCTACATGGATTCCGGGGGGATGGAGTGGGGCGACGCCGAGGCCACCAAGCGCCTGGTGGAGGAGATCGTCCAGGGAACCGAGCTGGGGAGGGCGATCGGAAACGGCGCGGTCGCCACCGGCAAGTACACGGGACACCACCGCGTGCCGGAGAGCCGCGGCCAGGCGATTCCGGCCTGGGACCCTCGGCCCCTCAAGGCGACTGGCGTGACCTACTGCACCAGCGCGATGGGGGCGGACCACACCGCGGGGCTGGTCGTGAAGCCGGGCATGCCCACCGAGGAGATGGCCTGGGAGTCCCAGAAGGTGCAGATCGTCAACGCCGTCTGCGACTCGTCGGGCTTCTGTCAGTTCCTGCAAACGTCGCTCGACGACATCCGGAAGCTTCTACGCGGCCTTCTACGGAGAGCCGGTCAGCCGCGAGGCGATCCACGACCTGGGTTGGGAGTGCCTCTCCGACGAGTGGGCGTTCAACGATGGAGCCGGGTTCACCGACGCCGACGACAAGCTCGCCGACTGCCTGTTGCAGGACGCCATCGGCAACCCTCCCACCGTCTTCGACGTGCCCAAGGAGGTCATTCAGGCGGCCAAGCGGCGCATGCCCGCCAGCGAGGATCTGTTCGGCGCCAAGGCCTCCGGGTAGCCGCTCGAATCGCCTTGCCACGGGTGGAGCGGGGCGCGCTGCGCCCGGCCCGCTGTAGGCTAGACCCGGCCCAAGATGCGTGACGTCAGGATGCGGGGATTCGCCGAGCGGGTGGATGTCGAGGAGGTGGAGGCCTTCCTCGCCAGGACCGCCGCCCGCCTCGGTCCGGAGCCCGTGCCGCTGGCTACTGCGTGGGACGGGTTCTCGCCGAGCCGGTGAGTTCGGAGTTCGACGTCCCCGGTTTTCCCCGCGCCGCGATGGACGGCTACGCGATCCGCGGTGAGGACAGCTTCGGCGCCTCGAGCTACGACCCGCTTCGCCTCGACCTGATCGGCGAGGTGCTTCCGGGCCGTCCCTTCGTCGGGCGGGTGGGGAAGGGGCAGGCGGTCCGGATCATGACCGGGGCGCCGATGCCCGAGGCTGCCGACGCGGTGGTGATGGCCGAGGTCTGCGAGGAGCTCGGGGGTGTCGTCGAGATCCGCGACGCGGTGGCGCCGCGAAAGAACGTGGGAGCCCGCGGCGAGGACATCCGCGTCGGCGACCGCGTGCTCGAGGCGGGTCGGCGGCTGCGTCCGCAGGACGGAGGTCTGCTCGCCTCGATCGGCGTCTCCTCCGTCGCCTGCGTGCGGCGGCCCCGGGTTCAGCTCCTCATCACCGGTGACGAGCTTCTGCCGCCGGGGAGTCGCCCCGAGGGCGCGCGCATCGTCGACAGCAACTCGGTGGTGCTGCGAGCGCTGGTCGAACGGGACGGGGGCGAGGTTCTTCCCTACTCCATCCTGCCCGATCGCGCCGAGGTGATTCGCAAGGCTCTCGAGGATTCCGCCGCAGACGTCCTGCTCGTCTCCGGCGGGAGCTCCGTCGGCCAGGAGGACCACGCTCCGCGGCTGGTGGCGGAGCTCGGCGAGCTCGACTTCCACGGCATCGCCATGCGCCCCTCGAGTCCCACGGGAGTCGGCCGCCTTCCGGGCGGCGAGGCCGAGCGGTTCGTGTTCCTGTTGCCCGGCAATCCCGTGAGCTGCCTCTGCGCCTACGAGTTCTTTGCGGGGCCTGCCATCCGCGCCATGGGAGGACGGTCCATGGAGTGGCCCCACCGCCGCCTGCGCCTTCCCCTGGCTCGCAAGATCAGCTCCGCCATCGGACGGGAGGACTACGTGCGCGTCGCCATCGAGAAGGGTCGGGTCGTTCCCATCGCCACCTCCGGCGCGTCGATTCTCTCGTCGACGGTTCGCGCCGCTGGAGCGGTGATCGTGCCCCGCGGCTGTGAGGGCATGCCGGAAGAGGAGGAGGTCGAGGTGCTGCTCTACGACGAGGTGCTCCCGTGAAGCAGCGGCAGTTCCTCGAAGTCCTGGATCGGGACGAGGCCGAGCGCCGCTGGCGCGAGAGGATCGAGGTTCGGACCCTGGAGAGCGAGGACGTTCCCCTGGTGGAGGCGCTCGGCCGGGTTCTCGCCGCCGACGTCCGGGCCGGCGTCGACGTCCCGGGCTTCGACCGATCGAACATGGACGGCTTCGCGGTCCGGGCCGAGGACACCTTCGGTGCCTCCGAGGAAGAGCCGGCCCGCCTGCGCTGCAACTCGGAGACGATCCCCACCGGCGTCGCTCCGCAACAGGAGGTGGAGTCCGGATCCACCAGCGCGATTGCGACCGGCGGCATGCTTCCCCGGGGCGCCGACGCGGTGGTTCCGGTCGAGTACACCGACCTCGAAGAGGACGGGCGCACGGTGGTGGTGCGCCGCGCCTGCGTGCCCGGCGCAGCGGTCTCCTTCGCCGGCACCGACATGGGGCTCGGAGAGACGGTGCTCTTCGCCGGCACGCCGCTCTCTTCCCGCGAGACCGGCGTCCTCGCCGCGATCGGCTGCGAGCGGGTCCCGGTGGTGCGCCGCCCGATCGTGGCCATTCTCTCGACCGGCGACGAGATCGTGCAGCCGGGCGAGGCGATGTCACCGGGTCTCGTCTACGACAGCAACGGCCGCATCCTGGCCGATGCGGTCCGCGAGCTCGGTGGAGATCCGCGCTTCCTCGGCGCATTCCGCGACGACGAGTCCGCTCTCCGCGCTGCGCTCGCCGGCGCCCTCGAGCTGGCCGACCTGGTCCTGCTCTCCGGTGGCACCTCCAAGGGGGAGGGCGATCTGAACGCGCGCGTGGTCGCCGAGCTCGACCCCGGAATCCTGGTGCACGGTGTCGCTCTCAAGCCCGGAAAGCCGATCTGCCTGGCAGCCGAGGGCACCAAGCCGGTGGTGATCCTGCCCGGCTTTCCCACCTCCGCGGTCTTCACCTTTCACGAGTTCGTAGCGCCCGTGCTGCGCGAGCTCGCGGGCCTTCCGCGCGACCGCCGCGAAGCGGTGCGCGCGAAGCTGGCGCTGCGCACCGTCTCCGAGCGGGGTCGCGTCGAGTATCTCCTCGTCGGACTGGTGACCCGCCCCGAGGGTGGGCTCTCCGCCTACCCGATGGGCAAGGGGAGCGGGTCGGTGACGGCCTTCAGCCGGGCCGACGGCTTCGTGCGCATCGCGCGCAACACCGAGATCGTCGAAGCGGAGAGCGAGGTCGATGTCATGCTGATCGGCCGGGAGCTGCGCATCTCCGACCTCGTCGTGATCGGAAGCCACTGCGCCGGGCTGGATCTGATCGCCGGCGCGCTCTCGCGCGAGGGCTTCACGGTAAAGGTCCTGGCGGTGGGCAGTCAGGGCGGGCTCTCGGCAGTGGGTCGGGGCGAGTGCGACGTGGCGCCGATCCACCTGCTGGACGCAGATTCGGGTCGCTACAACGAGCCCTTCCTCGACGACCGACTTCGCCTGCTGCGCGGCTACGCCAGGATGCAGGGTGTGGTGACCCGCCCGGACGAAAGACGGAAGACCGGGGAGCTGCTGGCCGACGAGACGCTCCGCATGGTGAACCGCAATCGCGGCGCTGGAACGCGGATCCTGATCGATCGGCTGCTCGGCGACCGCCGCCCGCCTGGATACGTGTACGAACCCCGTTCCCACTACGCGGTGGCGGCGGCCGTTTCGCAGAAGCGGGCCGACTGGGGCGTCACCATCGAGACCGTGGCGCGGCAGAGCGGCCTCTTCTTCCGGCCACTCCAGGCGGAGCACTACGACTTCGCAATTCCGAAGGACCGCTGGGAACGGCCGGCGGTCCGGGCCCTGCGCAGGCTTCTCGAGTCCGGAAGTCCGCTGCGCCGGGAGCTCGACGCCATGGGATTCGCCGAGCAGCGGGTTCCGTGAGCCGGTGAGAGGCGCCGGCATGTCCCGCCCGCCCGGGCGGGACCGGCGGCCACGAGCGTGGTAAGCATAGAGGAGCGGATCACCGCGGGGGGTTCTTCGGACGATGCGAAATGCCATGCTCATCATCGCCCTCGTGATCGGGGGGGTGCTGGCAGGCGTCATGCTCGTGGACGAGGGCGAGTTGGTGACCCTCCACACGCTGGGCCCCGACGGTGATCGCTACGACACCCAGCTCTGGGTGGTCGAGGAAGGGGGCGAGTTCTACCTCCGCGCTCACTACGCAGGCGCGAAGTGGCTCGAGCGAGCCCGCGCCGAGCCGAAGGTGGAGCTCGAGCGGGGAGACTCGATCCAGAAGTTCCTGGCCAGGCCAGTGGACGATCCGGAGCTGCGGCGAGCGGTCAACCGGGCCATGGCCGCGAAGTACGGCTTCGCCGATCGCGTGGCCTCCTCGGTGTGGGACCCGGAGAAGTCAGTTCCCGTCCACCTCGATCGCAACAGTGCCTCCGCCGCACATCCTTGAGCTCAGCGTCGAGCGCCTCGCAGCCGGCGGGGACGGAGTAGGGCGGGCCCCGGACGGGCGCGTCGTCTTCGTCCCTTTCTCGGCACCGGGCGATCGGATTCGGGTGCGCACCACCGAGGAGCACCGCCGCTATCTCCGCGCCTCGCTGATCGAGGCGATCTCGCCCGCACCCTGTCGCGTCGAGCCGGTCTGCCCCGTCTTCGGAGTCTGCGGCGGCTGCTCCTGGCAGCACCTTCGCTACGCCACCCAGCTCCGCGGGAAGGCCGGGATCCTGCGCGACGCGCTGACGCGCATCGGGAAGCTCAGCGGGGTCCCGGAGCGGATCGAGATGCGCCCCTCGGTGGCGACCTACCAGTACCGGAGCCGCGCCCGGGTGGTGGCGGAGAAGGCCGGCGTGGGCTTCCGGCGCGGCGGCTCCCGCGAGGTCTGTGCCACGTTGCACTGCCCGATCCTGGTGCCCGCCCTCGACGCCTCGCTGGCGGCGCTCGGCCGTGCGCGGCGCCGACCTCGCGGCGAATGGGAGCTCGCCGCCGGCGACTCTGGCGAGGTTTCCCTGCTGGCTCCGAGCGGTAGCGCACGCGGCAAGAAGAGGGTCCGGATTCGGCTCGGCCGCGACGCGCTCGCGATCTCGGCGGGCGTGTTCTGCCAGGCCAACGTCGCGCTGCGAACGGAACTCGCCACAGCCGTGCACGAAGCGGCGGGCGAGGGAGCGCTGGCGCTCGAGCTCTTCGCTGGGGCGGGCTTCCTGACGCTGGGCCTGGCCCGCCGCTTCGGACATGTCGTGGCCGTCGAGTCGGATCGCCGTGCGGCCCGCGACCTGCGCGGCAACCTGCGCGCCGCTGGCATCGACTCGGCCGAGGTCCGCACCGGGCGCGTCGAGGATGCCCTCACGGAGCCGTCGCTGCGGGACCTCCGGCCCGACGTGATCGTGCTGGACCCGCCCCGAAGCGGCCTTCCGCGAGGTGCCGCGTCGGCTCTCGCCGCGGAGAGAGTGGTCTACCTCTCCTGCGACCCGGCCACCCTGGCTCGGGACCTCGCGTCCCTGGCGGAGCGCGGCTTTCGCCTCGTCCGGGTCACGGGCTTCGACCTCTTCCCGCAGACCCCCCACGTCGAGGCGCTCGCCGTCCTCGAGAGAGGCTGACGGACCCCCGATCCCACGCTGCCGAAAGAGCAATCCCCTGGGGGATGGGGATCAGGGCTCGACCAGACCGTGGCGGAGCGCGTAGCGGACCAGCTCCGTCGCCTTGCGGGCGCCGAGCTTGCGCATCAGGCTGGTCCGGTGGGCCTCGACGGTCTTGGTGCTGATTCCGAGGTCGCGCGCGATCTCCTTGGCGGAGAGGCCCTCGGCGATCAGGTGCAGCACCTCGCGCTCCCGGGCGGAAAGCGTGGTGAAGGGCTCGCCGGCACCGCGTTTGGGCGATCGCACCTGCTCGACGATCTCCCGGGCGACGGGCGGGCTGAAGTAGCTGCCCCCTTTCATCACCGCCCGCACCGCCGCGATCACCTCGCCGGCCCGGCCGTTCTTGAGGATGTAGCCGTCCACACCGAGGGCGACGGCGCTCTGGATGAAGTGCGGGTCGCCGTGCATCGACAGCAGGATCACCTTCACGCCAGGGTGCTGAGCCCGCAGCCGCTCCAGGGTTTCGAGGCCGCCCAGCCTGGGCATCGTGATGTCGAGAATGACGAGGCCCGGCTCGTGCTTCTCGGCCAGCTCCAGGGCTTCGCGCCCGTCCGAGGCCTCCGCGCAGACCTCGATGTCGGCCTCCGACTCGAGAAGCCGTCGCAGGCCCTCCCGGACGATCCCGTGGTCGTCGGCGATCAGTACCGATATCACAAGCCCAGGGTACCTCTGCTTGCCCCTTCACTCCAAGTCCGCAGCAGGGAGGCCAGGGAGCCACCCCTGCCGCCCCGACTGCGGCTCTCCGGGATGCGGGCTAGAATCCGCTCATCCAGGCCACCTGATTCCCCAGCGAGTCAACGGATTTCGGAGGCGTCGTGTCGCTTCGAACGGGCGCGGGCGGTGGCGGTCGGGGCGGAGTCGGGTTCGTCGTATACGTCGAGGGGCCTCGCGATCGCGACATCCTCGGCGCCTGGGCCCGCCGGATCGCGCCGCGGCTCTCTGGAGAGCTGGTGGCGTCCACGGTGATCCTGGGGGGACGCCAGCCCGCCCGCGCGGCCGAGAACCTTCGCCAACGCCGCCAGGAGCAGTCGGAGGCTCGGGGAATCTGCGTGCTCGACCGCGACGGGTACGAGACCCCGGAGCCCGCTGTCGAGCCCGGCCTCGAGTTCTTCACCTGGGGGCGGCGGCACATCGAGAGCTACCTGCTGGTTCCGGACGCGATCCGGCGTGGGCTGCGGATCCGGAACCACGACGGGCGCTTCGACCGGCTGATGCGGGCGCACCTTCCCGATCTCGACGACGAGGCCGCTCTGCGGGAGCTGGATGCGAAGCAGTTGCTCGGGCGCAAGGGACCGGTGGCGCGTTTCCTCAGCCGCCCCGTCGCCCCGGGGCGCATCGCCCGTGCGATGCGCTCCGAAGAGCTGCACCCCGACGTGAGAACGCTGTTCGCACGCATCCAGGAGGGGCTCGGCCTGGTCGAGTCCCAACCGGTGGTGACGGTCCGAACCAGGTCCTTCGTCTCGCGCTAGCACTCCCGGTATCATCCCGGGAGGGCGGTGAGGAGAGGCGCTCCCATGCGCGCGATGTCGGTGTCGAATCCGCGGCCCGCCGAGGAGGGGCCGCTCGATCTGGCCGAGCGCGAGATTCCGGAGCCGGCGGCCGACGAGGTGCGGGTGCGCGTCGAGGTCTGCGGTGTCTGCCGGACCGACCTCCACGTGGTGGAGGGAGACCTCGAGCCCCGCCGACCCTCGCTGGTTCCCGGCCACGAGATCGTCGGAGTCATCGACGCGCGGGGACGGGAGGCGCGGCGCTTTCGCGAGGGAGACCGGGTCGGTGTCGCCTGGCTCCACCGCGCCTGCGGCGAGTGCCGGTTCTGCCGGCGGGGCGCGGAGAATCTCTGCCTGGGGCCCCGCTTCACCGGCTGGGACGTGGACGGGGGCTACGCCGAGTACACGGTGGCGCCCGAGGCGTTCGTCTATCCCCTGCCCTCGGGCCTGGTTCCCCGGGATGCCGCGCCGCTGCTGTGCGCCGGCATCATCGGCTACCGGGCCTACGCCCAATCCCGGGTCGCGCCGGGCGGGCGGCTGGGAATCTTCGGCTTCGGCGGCTCCGCGCACATCGTGATCCAGATCGCGCGCCACTTCGACAACGAGGTCTACGTGTTCAGCCGCGGCGATCGCCACCGCGCGCTCGCGCGAGAGCTGGGCGCGGCGTGGGTGGGCGGGAGCCACGACCCGTCACCCGCTCCCCTCGACGCCGCCATCCTGTTCGCACCGGTCGGCGAGCTGGTGCCACCCGCCCTCGAGGTCCTCGACCGCGGCGCGACGTTGGCCATCGCCGGGATCCACCTGAGTGACGTTCCGCCGCTGCACTACCAGCGTCACCTCTTCCAGGAGCGGGTGCTGCGGAGCGTGACGGCGAACACCCGCGAGGATGGGGAGGAGCTGCTGCGGCTGGCGGAGGCCATTCCCATCGTCACCCACACCATTCCCTATCCGCTCGAGCGGGCGAACGAGGCGCTCGTCGACCTGAAGCAGGATCGCATCCGCGGTGCCGCAGTGCTGGAGATCGGAGCAGCCGATCGCGCGTAGGCGGTCGGCTGGGGATTGGGGTAAGCATCCGGGCCATGCGGGTACTGGCACTCGACTTCGACGGGGTGATCTCGGACAGCGCGCGGGAGGCCTTCGCCGTGGCGCTCCAGACCTACTCGACCGTCTGGCCGGGGTCCGCACTGCAGGAGACCGACGCACTCTACGCGGGCTTCGTCGAGCTGATGCCGCTCGGGAACCGTGCCGAGGACTACGCCGTCATCCTGGCTGCCCTGGAGGCGGGGGCGAGCATTGCGGACCAGGCGGACTACGACGCCTTCTATCGCCAGCGGGATCCGGAGCGGCTCGCGGCGTTCCACGAGCACTTCTACCGGGCGCGGACCTCCTGGTCGGAGCGCGACCCGGAGGGTTGGCGGCGGCTGCTGTCTCCCTACCCGCGAATGCTCGAGATCCTCCACCGCCGGGCCTCCCAGGTCACCCTGGCCATCGCCACGGCCAAGGATGGCCGCTCGGTCCGGCTGCTGCTTCGCGACTACGGGATCGAGTCGCTCTTTCGGGACGACCTGGTGCTCGACAAGGAGACCGGTGTCACCAAGCGGTTCCATCTGGAGCGCTTGCAGGCCAGCCTCGAGGTGCCGTTCGAGGCGATCACCTTCGTGGACGACAAGCTGAACCACCTGGACGCCGTGTCGGGTCTCGGGGTGCGCTGTGGCCTGGCGGCTTGGGGCTACAACGGCAGGCGGGAGTGGGAGGCGGCCGAGCGGGCGGGACATCTCGTTCTGCGCCTCGACGACCTGGAGACGCAGCTCTTCACATGACGTATTCCCCTCCGGGGCTCTCCTGCAGGGCTCGGGCGGGCTGCTAAGCTCGGAGAGCCGGAGGTCACCATGAGTTCGAGCTTTCAACTACACGCGGAGCGCACCCCGAACCCCGAGAGCATCAAGTGGGTTCTCAGCCAGCCCATCGCGCCGAATGGCGTCAGCGCCAGCTTCAAGGAGGCCGTGGATGCCGAGGTCTCCCCCCTCGCCGCCAGGCTCTTCGCGGTGGACGGCGTGGTCGGCGTCTTCTTCGCCGGGAACTTCATCACCACCACCAAGCGCGAAGACGTCGAGTGGAACGACATCGTCGAGTCCCTCGCGGAGACCATCAAGGGATTCGTGACTGCGAACGAGTCACCGCTCGGGCCCGGGTACGACGAGAACGCCGCGCACCCCCAGGGGGATGTCGTCGACAAGATCAAGAAGGTCCTCGAGGAGGAGATCCGCCCCGCGGTCGCCATGGACGGCGGCGACGTCATCTTCGCGGGCTTCGAGGACGGTGTGGTCGAGGTGTATCTCCAGGGCGCCTGTGCCGGCTGCCCCGGCGCGTCCGCGACGCTGCGCTTCGGAATCGAGGCGCGACTTCGCGAGGAGGTTCCCGAGGTCACCAGTGTGGTCTCGGTCTGACAGACGCTAGGATGCAACGCGCCCCGATCCCCCCTCGGGCGCACCAGTTGAAGCGAGGCATCGAGGGCGGACGAACGAGTGTCGGGGGGGCGACGCAGGCGAATGCTGCTCCGGGGCCGCATCACGCTGGTGGCCTTGGTCGCGGTCGCTGTCGGAGCGAGCTACGCAGCCCTGCGTAGCTTCGGGTGCGGCAAGGGCGAAGCCGTCAGCTTTGCCGAGGCCGCTCCTCCGGTCGATGCGCCCCCGCCCATGGCCCCGCTGCGACTGCTCTTCGATCCGCCCGTCAGTCGGGGCGCGCTGGATGAGGCCGGGAGCGTTCCCGCACCCGAGGACCGGGGCGACATCGCCGGTCCGCTGCACGTCGAGTACACGCTCGACCCCGACCTCACCCGCTCCATCTGGAAGATCCTGAAGCGGGGCCGGGTCGCCCTCGGGCACGTGCTGGTGATGGATCCGGAGAGCGGAGACCTGCTCGCCTACATCTCCACCGACGTGGAGCGGTTCCCCCCGACTCGCCCGTATCCGGCCGCGTCACTCGTCAAGGTGATCACCATGGCCGCGGCTCTCGACTCCGCCCCGGAGGCGGTCACGCGTCCCTGCCGGTACGTCGGAAACCAGTACCGTTTGACACCGAAGCGGGTCGATCCGCCGCGCGGCGGAAACTCCGTCTCACTCCGCAAGGCGCTGATCACCTCCAACAACCAGTGCTTCGCCCAGCTGGCGGTGCACGCGGTGGGTGGGCCGGACCTGCTCGGCGCCATCGACCGCTTTGGCTGGCTCGACGTCCCCGGCCCCGGACACGCCCAGGGCGTAGTCGCCGATCCCGGCGACGATGCCTACGCCCTCGGCCGCCTGGGCTGCGGTCTGGGGGGAGCGCGCATCACTCCCCTCCACGCCGTGAGCCTCGCCGCTGCGCTCGCCGATGGCTGGAGGATGGAGCCGCGCTGGATCCGCCGGGTCAGCGACGCCGAGGGGCGGGAGCTGGCGTTGCCCCCCGAGCGTCCGCAGCAGAAGGTCCTCACTTCGGAACTCGCCGCCGAGCTGCGCGGGATGCTGGCGGAGACCACCGTACGTGGGACTGCGCGGCGGGCCTTCCGGGACCGGCGCGGCCGCCCCCTGCTCCAGGGAGTGAAGGTGGCCGGGAAGACCGGAAGTCTGAACGGGAAGGATCCCGATGGACGCTACGAGTGGTTCATCGGCGTCGCTCCCGTCGAACAGCCGACCATCGCCATCGCGGTGGTGTCGGTCCAGGCGCCGCTCTACTGGGTCAGCGCCTCGCAGGTTGCCGCCGAAGTGCTGAAGGTGGTCTTCTGCCCCAAGGGCGTCTGCAGCGAAGCCGCCGCCGAGCGCTGGGGAGAGGCCATCCCCGTGTCGGCCTCAGTCGTCGAGAACGGCGGGGCAGCTCGCTAGACTGCATCCTTTGGCCGGGTTCCGCGTTGCACTCGGGCCCATGCGGAGGGGAGAGCCGTGATCGCAGTCGTAGCGACGATTCAAATCAAGGAAGGCCAGGAGGCGGAATTCGAGGCAGTGATGAAGGGGCTGGCCGAGAAGGTTCGGGCGAGCGAGCCGGGAACGACCCTCTATCAGCTCTGCAAGTCCGCCCAGGGGCCGACCTACGTCGTCCTGGAGAACTACACGGATCAGGACGCCTTCACCCAGCACGCCTCTTCGGACTACTTCAAGGCGGCGACCCCGAAGATGGGGGCCTGCATGGCCGGTCCGCCGAAGCTCGAGTTCTTCGAGGTGATCGACTAGAGCTCAGCTCAGAAACCCGGACCGAGCCAGAGACGGGAGTTCGGTTCGCTGGCAAGGCGCGAAACCGAAGGCATAGCCGTAGCCACGGCGAGGTTTCGCGACGCAGGCGACCCGCTGTTCCATCGGGCGTGAGGACACAAATGCCGGGCGCCTGCACACGAGCTGCCGGTTCCCTGCCGGCCTGATGGTGCAGCGCCTTTATTCTTTAACTGTGTGCTAAAGGCCACACTTCTGTTTGCCGAAACGCATGGAAACCATGCCTCTCGAGTGACCGCCCCGCCTGGGTGAAACAGCTTCGCACGGGCGCTCTGCGGACCGGAAAGGCCGATGCCATGCGTTTCCTGATTCAAGGAACGATCCTTGCCAACACCCTCTTCATCGCTCAGCCCGCGCCAGCCGTATCGACCGCAACCGCGGTCGGTGTCTCGGACCTCACCGCACTAGTCCTGTTGCTCGTCGGAATGCTTGGGCTCTCGCTCGCGGGAAGCCACCCCAAGCGCGACGAAGCGATTCCGGCGCGCTCGCTCCCCACGTGGCGCGGTGGATCGCGTGGCTCCACCGCCGGGGCGGCGCTGCTCGTGCTGTTGGTCCTGCTCCTCCCGGCCGGCGTCTCACACGCAACCCCGCTGTTCGCTTTCGGCGACCACACGGGTGAGGATCACTCTTTCGAAAATCATGACAAAGAGATTCTCAACGACATCATCCTGTCGAGCGCCGATCTCACCTCCACCAACCTGAGCAAGTCGGTCCTCACCAACGCGATCATGATCTCGGCCATTCTGACGGGCGCCGATATCGAGAAAACGGACTTTGGCGGGGCGGATCTCAGCGGCTCCGCGGTGACCGGAACGGCGGCCAAGAATGCAGTTTTCACGGGCGCGATCCTGGACGGCACCGACTTCAGCGGCAGTGACGTGAAGAACGCGGATTTCACCGGGGCGAGCTTGCTCGGAGCCGATTTCTCGAGCCTCGCGAATGCCGACAAAGCGGACTTTACTGGGGCCTTCTACGACGCCGCGACGATCCTCGATCCGGGGATCGACACGTCGGGGATGATCCTGGTTCCCGAGCCCGCCACCGCCCTGCTCGTTGTCGCTGGCCTCGCCGGCTTCTCTGTGAGGATCAGGCGCGGAGGAGCGTGACCACGCAGCGGGCTAGAGTTCGTCCTCGCCCTCGAGGATCCGGGAGACGACGCTGCCGAGCGCGTCGGTCTCAGCGCCGTGCAGGGATTCGACGCTGGGGAGGCTGGCCACCAGCGACTCGAGCCGGGCCGCGACACCGGCCGCGATCTGTTCGAAGCGCAGGCCGACGCCCTCGTCTCCATCGTTTCGAGCCACCCTGGCGCGGACGACGAAGGGCTCTTCCCTCGGCTCGCCGTAGATCGCGAGCCGGAGCCTGGTTCCCGCCTCCAGCTTCGGGTTCGGTTCGATCCGCATCCCGCCCACGGAGAGGTCTCTCCCCATCAGGACCAGGCTCGCCTCCTCGTCGAGAGATCGGATGCTGCGCTCGTAGGCAGCCCGGGGGTTCTTGCGCCGATCCTCGAGCGAAGCCGGCGCTGCGGCCGGCGTTCGCCCCGCGCGCCGGCTGGCTTCCCGAGGAGGAGAAGCCGTCACCGCGCCGCTGGCCTCCGCCATCGCCTCCGAGAGCACCGCGGGGCCGTTCGCCTGACGCTTCATGATCTCGAGGAGCTGGCGCGCCTTGGTGACGTTCAGCTTCTCGAAGCAGAGGGCGACCGCGTGCTGCTGTCCGGAAGCTCCGTGGTCTTCGGGATCGATGCGAAGCACCTTGGCTCGCAGCTGAAGCGTGCGGCCGCCGGTAATCTCCTGGGAAAGGTCGAGTGTCAGCCGCGATCCGACGCTGACGGGATGCTCCGACAGCACGCGGCAGCCGCGCGAGGTGAGCTCCACCAGGATGGCCTTCCTTCGCCGGATTCCGCTCCGATAGGAGACCTCGCAGCCGACGGGGACGCGGCTCTCCCGCCGGCGCTCGTCGCCGCAGTAGAGAGCGCGCAGGATCAGCAGACGCAGCGCGTAGGGATGAACCGGTCGGCGAATCAGCAGGTCGAACCCGATCCGCCGCAGCATGCTTCGCAGGGTGTTCGAATCCTCGGTGACGATTCCGATCTTGAACGGCTGGGGCGAGGCGCTGGTGTTCTGGCGGAGCGGCCACTCGTTCGCGATCATCGCGCGCCGCGAAGTGGCGATGAACAGCTTCTCGGGAGGATCGACCCGATCCGGAATTGCGCCTCCGCGAAGGTGCACGTACTCGACCGCGAGCTCTGAGAGGAGCTCCACGACGTCGTCGAGTTCCCCATCGTGGAGAAGCAGGACCTGAGCGGTCGTGGTCATCAGCGACCTTCCATTGGGGGTTCCCCCTAAGTCGGCGATTCCCCGCAATCGCTGTAGCCCGGAGAATCCCCGCGGGGCGATCTTCGTCGCCGTGCCGCGTAGAGGAGTGCGGCCCCCGCCAGCCCCAGAAGCAGCGGGATCGCCCACGCTCCTCCTGCTGGGAAGCCACTCGGCATCATGGCCGGCCCCAGGATGCCGAGGGTGTTGTTGACCACGTGGCAGAGGATCGCCGTGCGGATGGATCCGGCCAGATGCACCACCACGCCCAGGTAGGCGCCGAGGACGAAGGCGAGGCTCGAGTGGATCGGGTCGAAGTGGGCCAGGCCGAACACGGCGGCGGACAGCAGGACTCCCCAGAAGACGCCGAGGCGCGGGATGAGCCCACGCTGGAGGAAGCCGCGGAAGAGGATCTCCTCCCCGAAGCCGGGCGCCATTCCCAGTGCCAGAAACGCCAACAGCAGGGTGGGAGCCCGCGTCCGGGCTTCCCGGACCAGCTCGTCGATCTCGGCCAGTGCACCGGTCTCGCGAAGCCCCAGTGACACCAGCCCCTGGTGGAGCCCGCCGCTCAGGGCGACGAAGCCCAGCACCAGGGCCAGCGAGGTCGAGATCGGGAGGTCGCCTCGCCCCAGGCCGAGGCGATGGCCAGGGCCAGGTGGTCTCGAGAGTGCAGCGCCCCAGAAGGCCAGCAGGATCCAGGCCGCCTGTGTGAAGAGAGTTCCCCAGAGGGCGGCGTCCGGCCCTTCCGGCACCGGCATGAGCGCCAGCGCCATGCCCGCCCCAACGACCACGGGGAGCAGTCCCTTCGGAAAGCCGGTGCCGGCGGCGTCGGGTCCCGCGTGCGGCATGGGGGCCAGCTTAGGCCGTTCCCGCCCACGTGGGGGCTGCTACGCTCGACTCATGGCCGACTCCGACCTCGCGCCGGCGTTCCTGGTCGCCATGAACTCACTCTGGGACCCCAACTTCCGGGGCAGCGTGGTCCTGATGCTCCACCACGACGACCAGGGAGCGATCGGTCTGGTGGTGAACCGCAGCCACGGACCTCCCGATGGCGAGCCTCTGCGAGACCTTCGGCCTCACCTGGCACGGTTCACCGGAAATGCGGGTGGACTGGGGTGGCCCGGTGCAGCCGGAGCTCGGCTGGATGCTCATGGGCCAGGGCGGCTTCGAGGCCCCCGAGATGGAGTCGGTGACCGACGGGATCCAGTTCACCCGCTCCAACGAGATACTGCGCGAGGTGGCCGAGAACCCTCCCCAGCAGCTGCGCATGTTCCTCGGCTACGCGGGCTGGGGGCCGGGGCAGCTCGAGCGGGAGCTGGCCCAGGGAGCCTGGCTGGTGGCTCCGGTGTCTCCGCACCTGGTCTTCGAGGGGGAGCAGGACCGCCTCTGGGACGACGTGGTGCGAAGTCTGGGGATCGAGCCGGCGACGCTGATTCAGACCCACGGCGTGAACTGAGCCGAATCGACGCGGAGATGGATCGATGAGCACCGGCGACGTGCGAGACGCGAGCCAGGTCGCCTCCGGATCGTGCTTCTGCGGATGCGTGCGCTTCGAGGCGTCGATGCCGAGTCTCTTCTGCGCACATTGCCACTGCTCGATGTGCCGCCGTATCCACGGGGCGGCCTTTGTGACCTGGTTCTCGATTCCCAGGACGCAGCTTCGGATCACCGCGGGTGAGTCGGATCTGGTCCGCTTCCAGTCCTCCGATCACGGCACGCGGTCCTTCTGCGGAAGTTGCGGAAGCTCCCTCTTCTTCGAGTCCACGCTCGACGCCGAGAGGCTCGACATTCCCCTCGCCAACGTGGAGGGTCCGATCGACCGGGAGCCGCAGGTCCACGTCTACTCCGACCGCCACGTGGAGTGGGTGACGCTCGGAGGACTCGCTGCCCCGCCTCGGCGGGGAGAGTGGAGTCGAACCGCTCTAGATGACTGGCGCGGCCGCTGCGGCCGACGCAGGAGGACCGCCTTGATCCCGACCCAGCCTTTCGGTCGCACCGGCCACATGAGCACGCGCATCCTCTTCGGTGCCGCCGCCCTTGCCCAGCCCACCGAGGAGAAGGCGGCCCGCGCTCTCGAGCTCCTGCTGGAGCACGGAATCAACCACATCGACGTGGCGGCATCCTACGGCGACGCGGAGCTCTGGGTGGGCCGCTGGATGCGGGAGCATCGCGAACGCTTCTTCCTGGCGAGCAAGACGGGCCAGCGCAGCTATCAGGACGCGCGGGAGGAGATCCGCCGCTCACTGGAGCGGCTTCAGGTGGATCGGGTGGACCTGATCCAGCTTCACCACCTGGTGGAGCCGGGGGATCGGGAGCAGGCCTTCTCGGAAGACGGCGCACTTCGAGCCTGCGTCGAGGCCCGCGACGAGGGGCTGGTGCGCTTCATCGGCGTCACGGGCCACGGGACCCGAGTCGCCGCCGCGCACCGGGCGAGCCTCGAGCGCTTCGACTTCGACTCGGTGCTCCTGCCCTACAACTTCCTCCAGATGAGCGATCCCGACTACGCCTCGGACTTCGAATCGCTTCTCGAAATCTGCGCCGACCGGAACGTGGCAGTCCAGACCATCAAGTGCGTCGCGCGCCGACGCTGGCCGGAGGGCGCGTCCCCCCGCACCACGACCTGGTACGAGCCGCTGGAGGGGCAGGCCGACATCGATCGCGCCGTCCACTGGGCGCTCTCCCGGCCGATGATCTTCGTGAACAGCGCCAGCGACGTGGCGCTGCTGGAGCGCATGCTCCGGGCTGCGGAGTCCTTCGGCGAGGCAGCCGAGGCGCCCTCGATGGAGCAGATCGTCGCCCACCGCGAAATGACTCCGCTGTTCCTGCGCGGTCACTTCGGCGAGTAGAACGTCCCCGCTAGCTCGGCTTCGGGTTGCGGCGGGACAGCTCGGCCGCGGCTTGTCTTCGGACCTCTTCGTGAAGCGTGGCGTCGCGCCGCAGCTCGCGGAGCTCCCGGAGGGGCAGCGAGCCGAGGATGCGGAGCACCACGTCGGTCGGGCAGTAGGGATTGTGCGCCAGCGCGATGCGCACCTTGACCCGCGTGGCCCAGCGCTGGCTCTGTGCGATCTCGTGCAGCGTGGAGCCCGGGATGGGGCGGCGCGCCGCGATCCGGATCACGTCGTCCTCGGTGATGCGCGGGTTGTCGAGCAGGCGGCGAATCACCACCGGGTCGGGGTCGAGGAGGAGCTTGTCGAGCACGGGCTTGTCCATGCCCCTGGCGAGGGAGCGGCGCACGCCCAGCGGAATCTCCCCGACCTCTCGGGGGAGGTTCGCTGCGGGATCACGCATCGACTGCTCCGAGGTCGGAGTGCGCATCAGGCGCATCAGTAACTCGTCGCCGTGCTCTGCGGCTGCGGCGTAGAGCGCCTCGGCCCGCTGGTATGAAATCGATCGCGTGGCGCCGCCGTGCACGAGCACCGCGAGCACGGTCTCGCGCAGCAGCTCGAGGCCGGGTGCTTCGCCGGCGGTCTGGTGCAGAGCCGCCTGGACGAGTGCGAAGGCGTCGCCGGCGGACCGCTGCTCGAGGGCTTCGAGCACGAGCTCACGCCGCATCGACGACTCGCTCACGTGCCGGAGCTTGTGCTCCAGCTGTTCGGCCTCCTCCAGCGACACTGGGCGATCTCCGTGGTGCACTGGGTCGGATGCGAAGAATAGCATCAGCCTCTGTGATAGGTTGGCCGAGGGAGGGTGGAATGAGAACGCTGAGGCCCTCCGTCGATGCCCGCTAGGCGGATACCCCGGGAGGCGCGCGTAGCGGGCGTGATGGCGGCGCATCTGGCGTCCGGCCAGCCGCTCTCCGGGCGCGTGCTCGCGGTGGACGACGAGACGGGCGCCGTCGAGGCGGCGCTCACGCGGAGCGGCGCGCGACCGACCTCGTGGCGGCGCAAGGCAGTGGGCGAACGCCCCGCGCAGCCGTGGCCCTCTGATGGCCCCTTCGATGCGGCCACGCTACGGCTGCCGAAGGGACGCGAGAGCCTTCGCATGGTCCTGCACGCGGCTGTCTCCCGCGTCCTTCCGGGGGGAAGCGCCTGGCTCTACGGCTCCAACGACGAGGGCGCGCGATCGGCGAAGCCGCTGCTCGAGAGCGTGCTCCGCGAGGTGCGGACCGTGGAGACCCGAGCGCACTGTCGGGTCTGGCATGGGGAGAGAGGTGAGGGGACCGGCGAGCTGCAGTCTCGCCTGGCCGACTGGGAGGGACGCTTCACGCTGGAGCTGCCGGGCGGTGCAGTCGAGCTGATCACCTATCCCGGCCTCTTCGCGCACGGCCGCCTCGACGGGGGCAGCAGTCTCCTGATCGAATCCCTTCCCCGCAGGCTCCCTGGCCCGAAGGTGCTCGACTTCGGCTGCGGCGCCGGCGTCATCGCCGTGGCCCTTCGGCAGCGCTTCCCCGAGGCGGACCTGGATCTCGTCGACTCCGACGCCCTGGCCGTCGAGGCCGCCCGCCGGAACCTGCCCGGCGTCCGCGCGGCGCTTGGAGATGCCTGGTCGGCTCTGCCAGCGGGTGCTCGCTTCGATCTGATCGTCAGCAATCCCCCCTTTCACCGCGGCAAGGAGGAGGACTACGAGCTGATCCGCACGCTCATCGACGGAGCGGCGCAGCGGCTCCGTCGGCGCGGCGAGCTCCAGGTCGTGACACAACGGCGGCTAGCCCTGGGGCGCTGGCTCAGGGATCGATTCGCCGCGGTGAGAGTGGAACGCGAGAGCGGGAGCCACCGGCTCTGGGTCGCCACTCGCTCCTCGCCATAGGCCTCAGCGAACCGGGACGAACCGCTCCACTGCCATGCTGCGCAGTCGATCGATGTCCTCGCGCCGGGAGACCGAGAGCGGCACCGTGTTGCCGATCTCCCTCGCCAGGAGATCCGTGTCGAGCGGGCGCTTCTCGTGGAGCGATCGATACAGGCCGGCGATCACCGCCTGCTCGATCTCGGCTCCACTGAAGCCATCGCTTTGCGCCACCAGCTGGTCGAAGTCGAAGACGGAGGGGTCCTGCATGCGGTGCGAGAGATGGATGCGGAAGATCGTGGCCCGCTCCTCCGGGTCGGGGAGGTCCACGAAGAAGATCTCGTCGAAGCGGCCCTTGCGCAGGAACTCCGGCGGAAGCGAGAAGACGTCGTTCGCGGTGGCGACCAGGAAGACCTCCTTCTTCTTCTCCTGCATCCAGGTGAGGAAGGTGGCGAAGATCCGCTTGCTCAGGCCTCCGTCCTGCTCGCCGCCGGTCGGCGCGAATCCCTTCTCGATCTCGTCGATCCAGAGCACGACCGGGGCCATCGACTCGGCCACGTCGATGGCTCTGCGGAGATTCTTCTCGGACTCTCCCACGTACTTGTCGTAGAGGCGGCCCGCGTCGAGCTTCACCAGCGGCAGGCTCCACTCGCGCGCGATGGCCTTCGCCGCCAGCGATTTGCCGCAGCCCTGGACGCCCACCAGCAGGATTCCCCGAGGTGGGCTCAGGTTGAGGGCCGCCGCCTCCTTCGAGAAGCCGATCCGTGCCCGGTCCAGCCAGCGCTTGAGGCGGGCGAAGCCGCCCAGCTCGAAGGGATTGTCCTCCGATGGGAAGTACTCCAGAAGCCCGTCTTCCCCGACTGCGCGCGCCTTCTGGTCGAGGATCTGCTTGATGTCGGCGGAGTCGAGCCTGCCGTCCTCGAGCACGCTTCGGGCAATGGCCTGGCGGGCCTGGTTCACCGTCATCCCGGAGAGAGCGCGCACCAGCTCGTCGAGCTGGTCGCGGTTCAGCTCGACCTGGGCTCCCCGGCGCTGGCGGAGCGAGCGCGCCACCGTGACCACCACGTCGCGTAGCTCCTGCTCCCCGGGCAGCGAGAGCTCGTAGTGGACGAGTTCGTGGTCCACGTCGGGCGGGAAACGGTGGGAAGCGCCGGTGATCACCATCGTGGCGCAGCCCTGGGAGAAGGAGCGCGCCGCATCCTTGAACTCCCGGCAGATCGCCGCGTCCTCCAGGTGCCGTGCGAAATCCTTCAGCAGGAAGATCCCCTCCACCTGGAGAGTGCGGAGATGTCCCATCAGGCCCAGGGGAGAGGCGGTGTTGCGATTGCCGTGTGCCGTCGGCTTCTGGACCAGGCCCCGCGTCATGGTCCACTCGAAGACCGGCATGCAGAGCTCCTCGGCCACGGCGTCCAGGAGCTGCTCCACCCGCTCCTCCTCCACCGTGTCGATCGCGACGACCGGGTGGAAGGAGAGCACCAGGGTCTTGATGTCGTGGATGCTGGTGGAGCGGCCCATGTTCGGGAGACATCGGCCTCTCCGGAGGTCCGCTTGAACCCGCTCAGTCGTCGATGCGGGCGTCGAGAATCCGCTTCAAGCGGGCCGGATCGCGGCGCAGATCGATGGAGCGGCCGCGGTGGACGTAGACCAGCCCCGGCTTGGTGCCGGATGGCTTCGAGACGTTCTTGATGGCCGCGACGTGGACGCCGGCCCGGGTGGCGTTCTTCTGCTTGGAGAAGTGGGTGGCCAGCTCGGCGGCTTCGAGCAGCGACTCCCGGGGTGGATCGTCGCGGCCCTCGGTGCGGAGGATGACGTGGCTGCCGGGTGATCCCTCCAGGTGGAAGAAGAGATCCCGGCCCCGGGCCAGGCGCGTCGTCAGCAGATCGTTGCCCTCGTCGCTCTTCCCCACCCAGATCTCGAGTCCGTCCGAGGTGCGGTAGCGCTTGGGCTGGAGCCGGGTCGGGATCTCGGTCTTTCCGATCTTCCAGACCGGCTTCTTCTTCGGAGCGGTCTTCTGGTCGGCTGGCTGGGGGAAGTAGCGGTCCAGCAGGCGCCGGATCGGGGGCCGAGCGGCGAGGGCGTCGAGGTCCTCCTGGCTCGGCTCCCCACCTTCGCCGAGCTCGGCGCACTCGTGACGCAGCGCATCGATCTCTTCCAGGCGTCCCTGCACTTCGCCCAGTTGCTGCGCCGCCTTGTGTGCCCGGCGTTCCGCCTTGCGGGCGCGCTTGAAGATCCGCTGGAGATTCTCCGCTGGCGAGAGTGCGGGGTCGAGCGGAACGCTCAGCTCCGCACCGCTCTCGAAATCCCTCACCAGGACCTGGTCGGCTCCGGGGCGAACCGAGCCGAGCGCGCTCTTCAGCAGCTCCCCCTGGCGCTGCAGCTCCGGCGCCTCTGCCGCTGACTCGGCATCCCGCTCCAGGCCCTGAAGCTTGCGCTCGACGCGGCCGCGCTGCTTCTTCAGGGCCTGCGCGATTCGCTGCAGCCGGACGTCCTTGCGCGTCTCCGCCTCCAGCGACGCGTAGAGCTCCTCGATCGCGGCGAGCAGCTGCTCTTCCGGTGTCTCCGCGAAGCGGTCCTCGCCCTCGCTCGGGGGGCGGGTCTCCGGATCCCGCCAGGGCTCTCCCCCGCGGAGATCGCGACGCGTCTGGTCGAGCGGACGCTGCGCCCCCACCAGGATCCCCGCCCCATCGATCAGGTAGACGTTGCTGCGGGGTCCGAGAATCGAGAGCAGCAGGTCGATCGATCCCTCGGCGGTTGCGAAGCGCAGCAGGGCCTGCCGATCCTCGCTCACGATCCGAGCTTCCTCGAGCCTTCCGCCCTCGGCGTGGGCGCGCAGGTAGCGGGCGAACCCGGGGGGCTCAGGGGGGGCCTGGCGGGGCCTGGCGAGGATGGAGAGACGTGCGAAGCCGGGACGGCAGGAGAGCAGCAGGTGGCACTTGTCCCGCGCGGGGCGTTCCCCGCCTCCGCGGAGGATCAGGACCAGCTCGAAGTCGTCGACCTGCACCACCTTGTCGAGGCGGGCGCCCAGCCGCTCTCGCTCGAGTGCGGCAACCGCTCGGCGTAGCTCACGAAGGCTCAGCACACCGGCTACCTCTGGCATCCCGAACAGTAGTGCGTGCTGCGTTGGCCGATCACCAGGCGGCGCAGCTTTCGTCCACAGCGGTAGCAGGGTTCTCCCCCCCGCGCGTAGACCCGCCGCTCGTCCTGGTATCCGCCATCGCGTCCGTCGGGAGCGACGAAGTCGCTGATGCTCGAGCCGCCGGTCTCGATGGAGCGCCGCATCACCCGCTCGAGTGCCTGGCTGATCGCATCGCACTCCCGCCGGGTGATCCGTCCCGCGCGGCGGGTGGGACGCACGCCGGCCAGGAAGAGCGCCTCGTCGCTGTAGATGTTCCCACTTCCGGCGACCACCGACTGATCCAGCAGCAGGCTCTTGATGGCGACCTTGCGGCGCCGCGTCGCGCGAAACAGATCCTGCCCCGAGAGCTCGAGCGCATCGATGCCGAGCCGGTCCAGCCGCTGGCTGCGCTCGCCCGGCGCGAGCAGCTGAACCTTTCCGAACTTCCGCACGTCGCGAAAGAGCACCTCGGGGCCGCCATCCTCGAAGCCGAGGCGGAGGTGGGTGTGGGCGTCGGGACGGAAGCGGCCCTGCTGCTCGGGCGAGAGTGTCGCCCGGCTGGTTGCGGAGAGCAGGCGAGGGCTCGCGGCCTGGCTGGAGAAGAGCTGGCCGGTCATCCCCAGGTGAAGGACCAGACGGCTCTCGTCGTCGAGAGCGGCGACCAGATACTTGCCGCGGCGGGCGAGGCTTCGGACGGTGCGGCCCGCCAGCCGGCGGCGCAGCGCCGCCGGCTGGGTGAGAAAGAAGTAGCTCCGCCGGGTGGTGTGGATCTCCGAGACGGTGCGGCCCTCGAGCAGCGGCGCGATCCGAAGCCGTGTCACCTCGACCTCGGGAAGCTCCGGCACCTGGGCTGAACTCCTACCGCCAGGGCTCGACGATGATCTTGGCGTGCTCGTCGGGGCTGCCCTGCTGATCGAAGACCCCGGCCACCCCGTCCAGCCCGACCTTTCCGGTCACCAGCGGTGCGCCGTCGATCTCGCCCTCCTCCAGCGCGCGCAAGGCAGAGGTGAACTCCTCCGGCGTGTAGCCGAGGACGAACTGGAGGTTGGCCTCCTTGTAGATGCCCGCCATCGGCTTGATGACGTCGTCCTCCATGCACACGCCGGCCACCACGATGCGCCCGCCCTGGGGTACGTCGGAGAGCAGCTGTTGGATCATCCCCGGGACTCCCACGCACTCGAAGACCAGGGCGGATCCCGCTCCCGCCTTCTCGGCCCAGGCTTCGATGGCGGGCTGCTGCCGGGGATCGATCACCGCGTGGGCGCCGAGGTGCTCCGCCAGGCCGCGGCGCCTGGCCGAGTAGTCCGCGGCGATGATGGGCTCACGGCCCAGGAGGCGGAGGGCGGCGACGACGGAGAGACCCACCGGGCCGCATCCGATCACCAGCGGGACGTCCGTGGGCTGCAGGTTCGCCTTGGCGACCGCGTGGATCCCGACCGCCATCGGCTCGACGAGCGCTGCCACCTCGCTCGCGAGGTCGTCGGAGACCGGGAGCAGCGTCGACTCCGAGAGCAGCATCAGCTCCCCGTAGCCACCCGGGAAGTCGTTCGAGTAGCCGATTCCGGCTGCGCCGCCCTGGTGGAGGACGATCGGCAGGGAGCAGATCCGGTCGCCCTTCTGGAGCGTTTCGGCGGTGCCCGGGCCGAACTCGACGATCTCTGCGCAGAACTCGTGACCCATCACCACGTCGCGGTCGAGGTCCATGCTGAAGAAGGGAGACCCGGCCGCCTCTGCCAGCGCGTTCATCTCCGCCGCGTGGTGCAGGGCGTGGAGGTCCGAGCCGCAGATGCCACAGGCGAGGGTCTTCACCAGCACCTGGCCTTCGCCCGGTACAGGGTCGGGAATGGTGTCGACGACGATCTCTCCACCCCGCATCACGGCAGCGCGCATCGGGAGTCCTCCTTCGGGCGGCGGGCAACGCGAAGAGCGGATGCTAACAGAGCGGGATTCGCGCGACCCGCCGGGGGGTCTACGACACGCTTCTGCGAAGCAGGAGCCTCCCCGCGGGGCAGAGAGTGATCGGTTAGATTCTCGCCCGCCGCAGTGGCGAGTAGGTGAAGAACGCAGGCCCGAGGCCCTCGAACCGATGAGCGACTCCAAGAACCGGAAGCCCTACCCCGACGTTCCGCAGCAGCCGAACTTTCCAGAGATCGAGAGGCGGGTTCTCGAAAGCTGGCGCAGGGAAAGAACCTTCGAGCGGTCGGTGGAGCAGCGGCCCGCGGGCGAGAACGGGGAGAATGAGTTCGTCTTCTACGATGGCCCGCCCTTCGCCAACGGCCTGCCCCACTTCGGCCACCTGCTGACCGGATTCGTGAAGGACATCGTCCCGCGCTACCAGACCCTGCGCGGACGTCGGGTCGAGCGCCGCTTCGGATGGGACTGCCACGGGCTTCCCGTCGAGATGGGGGCCGAGAAGGAGCTCGGAGTCTCGGGGCGGGCCGCGATCCAGCAGTTCGGAATCGGCAACTTCAACGCCCACTGCCGTGAGTCGGTGGTTCGCTACACCGATGAATGGCAGCGCTACGTGACCCGGTCCGCCCGCTGGGTGGACTTCGGGAACGACTACAAGACCATGGACCGCGACTACATGGAGAGCGTGCTGTGGGCCTTCAAGCGGCTCTGGGAGAAGGGACTGCTCTACGAGGGGCAGCGGGTCCTGCCCTACTCCTGGGCTGCTGAGACTCCGCTCTCCAACTTCGAGACCCGGATGGACAACTCCTACCGGGAGCGGGAGGATCCGGCGATCACGGTGCGCTTTGCACTGCACCCCGAGGGCGACGATCGCCCCACCGACCTGCTCGCCTGGACCACGACCCCCTGGACACTCCCTTCGAACCTCGCCCTCGCCGTGGGGCCGGAGATCGACTACGCGATCTTCGAACTCGCCGGACGCCGGCTCCTGCTCGGCGCTGCCTGCGTGGAGGCGTACGCCGCGGAGCTCGCCGAGGCCGAGCGGGTCGGAACCGTGAGAGGCTCGGAGCTGGCCGGCCGCCGCTACCAGCCGCTATTTCCGTTCTTCGAGGGGACCCGGAACGCCTTCCGCGTCGTCGCGGCGCCGTTCGTGGACGTGGAAGAGGGGACCGGAGTGGTCCACTGCGCTCCCGGCTTCGGCGAGGAGGACATGGACCTCTGCGAAGCGGAGGGGATCCCGGTCGTCTGTCCCGTCGACGACGAGGGGAAGTTCACCGCCGAGGTGCCGCCCTATCGGGGCGTCCAGGTGATCGAGGCCAACCCCACCATCATTCGCGACCTGAAGGAGCGCGGTCTGATCTTCAGACACGTGAACCATCTCCACAACTACCCGCACTGCTGGCGCACCGACACCCCGCTGATCTACAGGGCCGTGAACTCCTGGTACGTGCGCGTCACCGAGTTCCGCGACCGGATGGTGGAGCTGAACCAGAACATCAACTGGGTTCCCGGGCACATCAAGGACGGACTCTTCGGAAACTGGCTCGAGAACGCCCGCGACTGGTCGATCAGTCGAAACCGGTTCTGGGGCGCGCCGATTCCGGTCTGGAAGAGCGATGATCCAGAGCATCCGCGCCTGGACGTGTACGGCAGTATCGACGAGATCGAACGGGACTTCGGGGTGCGCCCCGACGATCTTCACCGCCCCGCCATCGACGAGCTGGTGCGCCCCAACCCCGACGATCCCAGCGGAAGAAGCGTGATGCGGCGCATCCCCGACGTGCTCGACGGCTGGTTCGAGTCCGGCTCGATGCCCTACGCCCAGGTCCACTATCCCTTCGAGAACCGGGAGTGGTTCGAGAGCCACTTCCCGGCGGACTTCATCGTCGAGTACGTGGCCCAGACCCGCGGCTGGTTCTACACGATGTTGGTGCTGGCTACCGCGCTGTTCGACCGGCATCCCTTCGAGAACTGCATCTGCCACGGCGTCGTCGTCGCCAAGGATGGCCAGAAGCTCTCCAAGCGGCTCAGGAACTTCCCCGATCCGGAGGAGGTCTTCGAGAACCAGGGAGCCGACGCGTTTCGCTGGTACCTGATGGCCTCACCTCTGCTGAAGGGCAACGACCTGCCCGTACAGCAGGACGACAAGCCGATCGCCGACGTGGTGCGGAACGTACTGAACCCGATCTGGAACGCCTGGTACTTCTTCTCGCTCTACGCGAACGCAGACGAGATCCGTGCGCAGTCCGGGACGCCGGACCAGAACGTCCTGGACCGCTACATCCTCGCCAAGACCCGCGAGCTGGTGGACGACCTCGGCGGGCTGATGGACGTCTACGACATCGCCGGCGCTTGCAGTCGCGTGGTTGCCTTCATCGACGCGCTCAACAACTGGTACATCCGGCGCAGCCGCCTGCGCTTCTGGAAGAGCGAGAAGGACGACGACAAGCAGCAGGCCTACGACACCCTCTACACGGTGCTGGTGACGCTCTGCCGGGTGGCGAGTCCGCTCCTGCCCTTCCTGACCGATGAGATCTACCGCGGCCTGACCGGGGACGAGAGCGTGCATCTGGGAGACTGGCCCGATCCGGCCAGCCTTGCGGCCGACCCGGACCTGGTCGCGGACATGGACCGGGTGCGCGACGTCTGCTCCACGGCCTTCGCCATGCGCCGCACCCGCAGCGTGCGGGTCCGCCAGCCGCTGCGCTCCCTCAGCCGTTGCGGGCCCGCAGGTCGAGCGTCTGCGTCCCTTCGTGGATCTGATCCAGGACGAGGTCAACGTGAAGGAGGTGCAGCTCCGCGAGGAGATCGAGGACTTCGCCAGCTTCCAGCTCCAGGTCAACGCGCGGCTGCTCGGGCCCAGGCTCGGACCGCAAATGAAGTCGGTGATCGCCGCCGCCAAGCAGGGGCAGTGGTCGACGAGCGGGGATGGGCGGGTCGAGGTGGCCGGACAGGTTCTCTCCGAGGACGAGTACACGCTCCTGCTGAAGCCCGCCGAGGGCGTCGCCTGTCAAGCCCTCTCCAGCAACGACATGGTCGCGGTGCTGGATTTCGAGCTCAGCGAGAGCCTGCTGCAGGAGGGCATGGCGAGGGATCTGGTGCGGCTGGTCCAGCAGGCGCGGCGCGAGGCCGGGTTGCACGTCTCCGATCGGATCCGGCTCTCTCTCTCGCTTCCGCCGGACTGGCAGGTCGCCGCCACGGCGTTCCGCGAGTACCTGGCGGAGAACACACTGGCCAGCGAGCTCGACGTGGAGGGAGCGCAGCTCGAAGGGGCTCTCTTTCAGTCACAGGCGAGTCTCGCCAACCAGACGGTCCAGATCTCGATTGCCAAAGCCGAGTAGGCGGCTACTCGGCCATCGGGAAGTAGTCCCCGCGGAGCTGGACGCCGTCCTCGAACTCGGCCTGCTTCTTCTTGGCCCCGTCCTCCCAGTAGCCGGTCCAGGTACCGTGGAGCTTCCCGTTGCGAAACTGTCCCTGGTTTTCGACCTGTCCGTTCTCGTAGTAGGTGGTGATGGGGCCGTGGCGCTTGCCGTCACGGTACTCGGAGACCAGCATCGGCTTGCCGTTCCGATACCAGGCCGATGACTTTCCGTCTAGAGCTCCCGCCTTGTATCCCTCCACCGATTCCCTGGTTCCATCCCGGTACCAGGTGGTGAAGGTGCCGTCGCGTTCGTCGTTCAGGTAGGACCCCTGTTCTGCGGTCTGCCCGTTCTGGTGCCACTCGATGTAGGGACCCTGCAGCTTCCCGCTCACGAAGCTGGCCTCCACGCGCCTTTCGCCGGTGGGATACCAGAAGACGCTCGGACCGTGCTGGGTTCCATCGGGGAGCTGGCACCACTGCTTGTGTCCCTCCGGAGGAGCGGTGCCCTCGAGGGTCGCACCTTCGGGGCAGTTGATCTCCGCGGCGAAGGCCGCCACGCAGACCCCCAGAGCCAGCGAGAAGAAGAGCAGGCACGGAATCTTCACGACACCACGATATCAGCAGTTGCCCACTCCCGGGAAGAGGGGATCGATGACGGTCTGGTGAAGGGCGGGAAGGCCGCGATCCGGCTAATCTTTCCTCCGTGCCGGCAACGAGGAGCGAGCAGGGCGACTCCGGGCGTCCCTTGGTCGTCATCAGCAACCGCCTTCCCTTCACGTTTCAGCGCGGGTCGCGGGGCATCGAGCGTCGTCCCTCCTCCGGTGGGCTGGTCTCCGCGTTGGAGCCGGTGATCAGCAAGCGCGGTGGCACGTGGATCGGCTGGCCGGGAATCGAGCTCGGGACACGCGAACGGATCTCGACCAAGGTCAAGAGCTACCAGATCGCTCCGGTCCTGCTCTCCGAGGGCGAGGTCACGCGCTACTACCACGGCTTCTCCAACCGGACCCTGTGGCCGCTCCTCCACTCGCTTCCCGCACTGGCCCGCTTCGAGCGCCGGGACTGGCAGAGCTACGAGAAGGTCAACGAGCGCTTCGCCAGAGTGACCGCCGAGAACGTCAAGAGAGGGGACCTGATCTGGGTTCACGACTATCACCTGATGCTCGTCCCAGAGTACCTCCGCCAGCGCGCCGCCGGTCAGCGGATCGCGTTCTTCCTGCACGTTCCCTTCCCCCCCTACGACATCTTCCGGCTCCTTCCCTGGGACAGGCAGCTGCTTCGCGGCATGCTGGCCTGTGACCTGATCGGTTTCCACGTCCAGAGCTACGCGACCAATTTCTTCGACTGCGTGGAGCGGCTGCTGAGCGCTCGCGTCGACCGCGAGGCGATGGTCGTCGAGCTGGGAGATCGGATCTCGCAGGTGGGAGTCTTCCCGATCGGCATCGACTTCGATCTCTTCGACGGGATGGCTCGCGAGGGCAAGAACTCTCCGGACATGGGGAGCGAACGCGTCGTGCTGGGCGTGGACCGTCTGGACTACACCAAGGGCATCGCCGAGCGGATTCGCGCCTTCGAGAGACTCCTCGAACTCCATCCGCGCCACCGGGAGGAGGTGGTCTTCCTCCAGCTCGCGGTTCCGAGCCGCTCCCAGGTGTCGGAGTACCGGGGTCTGAAACGCGCCATCGACGAGCTGGTGGGCCGCGTGAACGGCCGTTTCGCTACCGCCAACTGGTCGCCGATCCGCTACCTCTACCGTTCGCTTCCTCGCGACCGGCTGGTCGCCCTCTACCGCGACGCCGCCGTCGGGCTGGTCACCCCGACGCGGGATGGGATGAACCTGGTCGCCAAGGAGTTCGTCGCGTGCCAGGTGGACGATCCGGGCGTCCTGGTGCTCTCGCGTCTGGCGGGGGCTGCGGAGACGATGCACGAGGCTCTCCTCGTCAACCCCTTCGACCTGGACGGAACCGCCGAGGCGATCCACCGCGCTCTCACGATGGAGCCAGACGAGCGCGCCTCGAGGATCGCGTCGCTTCGCCGGCGCGAGAAGCGCGACAACGTGGAGGCCTGGGTCGGGCGCTTCCTCGAGTCGGCCGAGGCGAGCCGTGCGAAGATCCAGCCCCTCAGCGACACCGAGATCCGTTCCTGGCTGGGTCCCTTCCTCCGAGAGTTTCCGCTGTGTCTGTTCCTCGACTACGACGGGACGCTGGCGCCCCTGCAGTCGCACCCGTCCAAGGCGAAGATGTCGAGGGAGATGCGCAAGGCGCTCGACGCCTGCATCGAGAGAGAGGACACGGAGGTGGCGGTGGTGAGCGGCCGCTCCCTCGCCGACGTTGCGGGGATGGTGGGCCGACCCGACGTGATCTACGCCGGGAACCACGGCCTCGAGATCGAAGGCCCCGGTCTCGAGCCGTTCCGGCACGAGGACCTGGTCCACTACCGCCGGCGCGCCGACGCACTCGCCGCCGACCTCAAGGCGGTCGAGGCCGACGGAGCCTGGACCGAGGCCAAGGGCCCGACACTCACCTTCCACTACCGGATGGTTCCGGAGCCGAAGCGGGAGGCTGCTGCGGAGAGGGTGCGGCGGATCATGAGCGACGCCGGGTACCAGCCCCGCGACGCGCACCTCGCGGTCGAGGCGCGGCCGCCCATCGGCTGGGACAAGGGGCGCGCCGTTCTTCACATCCTGCGCACGCTCTACGGACGCGCCTGGTCCGAGCGGGTGCGCGTGATCTACGTGGGCGACGACCAGACCGACGAGGATGCCTTCCGCTTCCTGGCCGGCCTGGCGATCACCTTCCGGGTCGGAGCAGCCGAGACCCTGACGGCCGCCTCGCGGCGGCTGCCCAACGTCGACGCCGTGGGCGCCCTGATCGACTGGCTCGCGCGGCGCCCCGCCCCCGAGGGCTGAGGACGCTTGGAGGCGCTCGACCTCGCGATCCTCGCCGCCGCGGCCTTTGCCACCTCGATCCTGTCCGCGATCGTCGGGATGGCCGGTGGCATCACCCTGCTGGCGGTGATGCTGCTCTTCCTCGAACCACTGGTCGCGATTCCCCTGCACGGCGTGATCCAGCTGGTCTCGAACAGCTCGCGCACCGCAATCCAACGGAAACACGTCGATCTGCACATCCTTCTGCGCTACTCGGTTCTGCTGGTTCCGATGGGCTGGGTGGGGATCCACCTGGCCAACGCGCTTCCTCCCTCGGCGACCCGGGTCCTGATCGGCATCTTCGTCCTGATCGCGACCTGGTTCCCGGGTTGGCTGCTGCTCGGCACCCATCCCGAGGAGACGAATCCCGGCCGCCGCTTCCTCGTCCTGGGCGGCGTGGTGGGCGTGCTCAACATCACGATCGGGGCGACGGGGCCCCTGATTGCGCCCTTTTTCCTCAACCTCGGGCTCGATCGGCGCGCCCTCGTCGGCACCAAGGCCGCCTGTCAGACCCTGGGTCACCTGGTCAAGATCGCCCTGTTCGGAATTGCGGGGTTCGCCTACGGGCCGCACCTCGCGCTGTTGCTCTCGGCCGGGGCGTGCGTCGTGGCGGGCACCTGGATCGGAAGCCAGATCCTCGAACGCGTGAGCGAGCGCTTCTTCCAGCGCCTCTACGTGGGCGTCCTCACCATCATCGCGCTTCGCCTGCTGGCAGGTGAAGTCTTCGCACTGCACCTGTCGCGCTGAGACTGCGCTCCCCGGCCTCCCGATGCAGTGAATCCGCTTCTCCGGCCTCCACGGCTTGGCCCGCGTCTTGCGAATTCCGATCGGGCATGACGGCGCAACCCATCGCCTCGACCGGCCGGAGCAGGAAGCTGGTGACTGCCCTCGCCTGCGCAGCGGGCCTGGTGGGCCTGCTCTGGCTGGTCTACCTCGGGCTCACCTGGGATCTCCGCTCCGGCGCCCGGGAGCCGGACGCGGTGTTCCAGCCGGTGGCGGTGGCGCGCGGGGATCTCCCCGAGACGGTGGTCGCCACCGGCGTCCTGGAGCCGCGCGCCCGGGTGGTCGTCCAGTCGGAGATCCCGGGGATCGTCGCCGCGGTCCACATCGACGACGGCGAGCGGGTGGCGAAGGGTCAGCCGCTGGTGGAGCTGGACCGCGAGCGGCTCGGGGACCGGGTGGCGGAGCTCGCCGCCGGACTCGAGATGCGCCGCGCCCGCGCGCGATTCGATCTGGCGGGCCGCGCTCGCGCCGAGCTCGACGAGGCGCACCGGGACCTGGAACGGCAACGGCAGCTCTACGAGAAGGGCGTGGCCTCGAAGGAGCGGATCGAGGATCTCGCCCACGCGGTGCGGGTACTGGAGATCGCCCTCTCCGACGCGCACGCCGAGCTGGCGGCGCGGCGCGCGGCGGTCCTCGAGGCCGAGAATGCCCACCGCCGCGTCGAGCGCGATCTCGCCAAGACCGTGATCCGCTCTCCCGTCGATGGCGTCGTGGTTCGCCGGACGGTGGAGGTGGGCACGGCCGTCGCCGATCTCCAGAACGGCGGCACCGTGGTGGCGACCCTCGCCGACGACAGCCGGATCCACGTCCTCGCCCAGGTGGACGAGAACGACGTGGCGGGAGTCAGGGTGGGACAGCCCGCGCGCGTCCACATCGACGCCTTTCCGGGGGAGGTATTCGAGGGGAAGGTGCGCAAGGTCTCGTCCTCCGGCACCAGCGACGGCGGCGTTTCCAGCTTCGACGTCGAGATCGAGCTCGCTCCCGACGAGCGCATCCGGGTCGGCATGTCGGCGGACGCGCGGGTGGAGGTGCGCAGGCACCGGCGGGTGCTGCTGGTGCCGAACACCGCCCTGGTGCGATCCGAAGCGGGGCCGAGGGTCCGCGTCGCGAGCCAGGGCCGCCGCGTCGAGCTCGTGCCCATCGACGAAGGCTACAGCGACGGCTTCCAGACCGCGGTGCTTCGCGGTCTCAGCGAGGGCGACACCGTGCTGGTTCGATCGGAGGGCGCCCAGCCATGAACGCGCTCCTCGAGCTGCGCGAGATCCGCAAGAGCTTTCGGCTCGGAACGAAGCAGGTGGAGATCCTGCACGGGGTCGACATCGACGTACGCGCCGGCGAGTTCGTCGCGATCGTGGGACCCTCCGGCTCGGGCAAGACCACCTGCCTGGAGATCCTGGGCGCGCTCTCCCGTCCCAGCCAGGGCAGCTACTGCTTCGACGGCCAGCCGATTCACGAGCTCGGCGACGACTCGCTGGCCGACCTGCGGGCTCGCCGCATCGGCTTCGTCTTCCAGACCTTCAACCTGATGCCCCGCATGTCCGCGGTGCGCAACGCCGCGCTTCCGCTGCTCTACGCCGGCGTGCCGCGCTGGGAGCGCGAAGAGCGGGCCACGGACCTGCTGGATCGCGTCGGGCTGGGCCACCGTCTCGGACACCGCCCCGCACAGCTCTCCGGCGGTGAACGGCAGCGGGTCGCCATCGCCCGGGCGCTGGTCAACGAGCCGCGGGTGATCCTCGCCGACGAGCCGACCGGCAATCTGGACGAGGCCACCAGCCGGGAGATCCTGGAGCTGTTCCGGGCGCTGCACCGGGAAGGGCGCACCCTCATCGTCGTCACCCACAACAGCGAGGTCGCCTCCTGCGCGGAGCGGGTGGTTCGCCTCCGCGACGGGCGCATCGCCTAGGGGTCTTCCATGGGACGCGCCATCGGCCGCCGGCTGCGGATGCTCCACCCGATCGTGGACGACGGCGTGGCGCAGCTTCGCGGCGCCTGGCGAAGCCAGGCGCTGACCTTGATCGGCCTGGTCTGGGGAGCCGCCGCCGTGGTCCTGCTCCTCTCTTTCGGCGCCGGCTTCACCGAGTTCCTCGACCTCGGCTTTCGCAAGACCGGGGACCGCTGGACCGTCGTGCAGAGCGAGTACACCACCGCCGAGCTGGGAGGTGCACGTCCCGGTCGGCGGGTCCAGCTCAGCGTCGACGACCTCGAACGGATTCGGGCGGGCGTGCCGAGTGCGCGCCGCGCGGCCGGCGAGATCCTCGCGGTCGCCAGCGTCGAGACGCCCGACCGAACCCGGGCCACCGTGGTCTCCGCCGGCAGTGCGGAGATCCGGGGGATCCGCAACCACGTGGTCGGGCGCGGCCGCTACTACGACGCCTCCGACGAGCGCTCGGGGCGCCGGGTGGCCGTGATCGGAGCGGAGCTGGAGCGGATCTTCTTCGCCGCCGGTGGCGGGGTAGGCCACTCCCTCCAGATCGACGGAGTGCCGTTCGACGTGGTCGGTGTGCTGGCGCCAAAGGGCGCCCAGCTGATGACGAACATGGATCTCCACGATCGGATGGTCTTCGTCCCGCTGGGTGCGGGCTGGCGGCTCTTCCGCGGCAGGAGGCAGCTCGACCACATCTACGTGGAGCCCCATCGTATCGACGAGGGCGACCGCATGCAGGGAGAGATCCGGGCGGCTCTCTGGCCGCTGCACTCGCTGCACCCGGAGGAGACCGAAGGGATCTTCTTCGAGAGCGTCCCGGAGATCATGAGCCCGGTCCGCAAGGTCTTCGTCGCGCTGCAGGCGCTGCTCGGTGTGATCGGGACCGTCACGCTGGCGATGTCGGGAGTGAGCGTCGCGAACCTGATGATCGCCGTCGTGGAAGGGCGCCGCCGGGAGTTCGCGATGCGCCGGGCCTGTGGGGCGCGGCGCGGCGATCTGCTGCTCCAGCTCATGGTCGAGACGCTCGTCGTGGTCGGACTCGGCGGAGCCGTCGGTGTCGCCGTCGCCCTTCTCATCACGACCCTTCTGAGCCTCGCCCCGCTGCCGCCCGCGTTCCCCGCCCCTCGGGTGTCGGCGAGCGTGCTGCTCACCACCTTCGCCGTCCTCACCGCCGTCGGTCTCGTCGCCGGTATCGCGCCGGCCCGGATCGCCGCCCGCGTGGATCCCTCCGCCGCGCTTCGGGTGACCTGATGGACCTCCGCGAGTCCCTGCGTCAGGCGGTCGAGACCCTTTCCGATCATCCCAGGCGGGTCGTCGCCTGCTCGCTCGGTGTCTTCTGGGGCGCCGCCGCCATCGTCCTCTTGATGGCCTGGGGCGCGGGCTTCCGGGAGTACATGAAGAGCGAGCTCAGCCGCTACGGCAGGCGCTCCGTGATGATGTACCCGGCGAGCACTTCTTCCGGGTTTCCCGGCTACCGCAAGGGCGTTCGAGTCGAGATCTCGCGGGAGGACGCCGCGATCGCCGAGCGAGGGAATACCGACCTCGTCGAGGCCATTCTCCCCGAGCACCTCTCCGAAGAGCGCGTGCTCGTCGAGGCTGGAGATCGCGTGCGCCGCCTCGACCTCTCGGCGTGCGATTCACGCTACGCGCACTACCGAAAGTTCGAGGTCGGTCAGGGGCGCTTCCTGGACGCCAGCGACGTCGAGGGTCGCCGGGCCGTGGCGATTCTCGGCTTCGATGCGGCGGTCGATCTCTTCGGCACCGCGGAGCGGGCAGTCGGCAGGCGGATTCGCGTGGAGGGCCGCGGCTTCGAGGTGATCGGCGTAGCCGATCGGAAGGGCCGGCAGTACATGAACACGCACCGGCCCGACAACCGCCTCCTGATCGTTCCGATCACGACGGCCGAGGACAAGCTCGGCTACCGGAAGGAGGCGGTTTCCAGGCTGATGGTCTATCAACTGCCCGGTGTCTCCGCGGCGGATTCGGTGGAGGCGGTGCTGGCCAGCCTGGGTCCGCGGGCGGGGTTCCACCCCGACGATGCCGATGCGGTCAAGTGGTTCGACTTCGCGCAGCACCTCGGCCTGGTGGACCTCTTCTACGCGGGCTTCAGCGTCTTCATCGGTGTAGCGGGAATCGTCACGCTGCTGATTGGCGCCATCGGGATCGCCAACTACCACCTGGCCACGCTCCGCGAGCGCAGTGTGGAGATCGCCGTCTCCAAGGCCATCGGTGCGACGAATCGGACCCTGCTCCTTCAGACCGTCCTGGAGTCCCTGCTGGTCTCCGGGGGCGCAGCCCTGGGCGGAGTGGCGCTCGGCCTGGCCGCCTGCGCCGTCATCGGGCGGCTCTCCGCCTCGCAAGCGCTCCCCCAGCCGATCATCTCGCTGCCCGCTGTCGCCGTGACCTTTGTCGCCGTGCTGGGCGTGGCGGCGGTCGCGGCGGCGCTTCCCGCTCGCAGAGTGGCCCGGATCGAGATCTCGACGGCGCTCCGCGCGGAGACTTGAGCCGCCTTCGCCCATCCGAGTGCGTCATTTTCTGGCAAGAAGAAATACGCCGCGTCTACTTGCGTTCCAGTGCCCCTCGCAGTGCCTCCTGAAGAGTTTCCAGGTGGTACGGCTTCTGCAAGAAGCCTGCCAGGCTCTCTCCGGCGAAGCGTTGCCTGGCTTCCTGCTCGTTGTAGCCGCTGGTGATGATCGCTTTGACATCGGGGCGAATCGCTCGCATCCCGCGGAATGCCTGCTCGCCGTCGAGATCAGGCATCGTCAGGTCGAGCAGCACGCAGACGATCTCGGCCGCGTGCTCGCGGTAGACCTCGATCGCTTCACGTCCATCCGCTGCCGTCAGCACGGAGAAGCCGAGCGTCTCCAACATCTCCCTGGCCATCGAGCACACCTGTTCTTCATCGTCGACGACGAGCATGGTTCCGCCGCCACTCCAGGAATCCTTTCCGATCTCTTCCTTCTCGTCTGTATTGGCCGAAGCGGAGCTGTCCCGGTTCACCGGAAAGAGAATCCTGAAGGTCGTGCCCTCGCCAGCCTTGCCGCTGATCCTCATCAATCCCTTGTGTCCGCGCACGATGCCGAGCGCCGCCGCCATGCCCAGTCCACGGCCGGTCATCTTGGTCGTGAAGAACGGCTCGAAGATCCGCTCCAGGGTCTCGCTCTCCATTCCGCAGCCCGTGTCGGTCACCTCGATGTAGACGTATTCGCCTTCGGACAGGGGCTCGTTCAGACCGGTACGGAACGCCGCACCCGTCGCATCGAGAAAGTCGCGGTCGCAGTTCATCGTCCCGGTCGCTATCGAGATGACCCCGCTCTCGTCGCCCAAGGCTTCCGATGCGTTGGTGATCAGGTTCATGATGACCTGGCGGATCTGGGTGGCGTCGCCCTCGAAGGCCGGGAGGCTCGCGGCAAAGTCGAACCGCAGTATCGCCTTCTTCGAGATCGAGACCTCCAGTAGATGAGCCATCTCCTCGACCAGCTCGTTCAGATGGACGGACTCGACGATGAACCTGCCCTTCCCCGAGTAGGCGAGCATCTGCCTGGCCAGACCGGTCGCGCGCAGCGTGGCCTGCCTGATCTCCTTGACGTTGCCTCGAGCCGGCGCATCGGCCGGGAGATCCTGGAGGGCGAGATCGGTATTGCCCAGGATGACCGTCAGGAGGTTGTTGAAGTCGTGAGCGATTCCTCCCGCCAGGACGCCGAGGCTCTCCAGCTTCTGGGCGTGCTGTACCTTTCGCTCGAGGGTCAGGCGTTCCTCCTCGGCCCGCTTTCGTTCGCTGATGTCCGTGGCGATACCGCAAACCCCTGCAATCTCACCCTCCGCGTTCCTCACCAGGAACTTCATCGAGAGAACCGAGTGCATGCCGTCATCGTGCGGGACTTCTTCGTCCAGTACGAGGGGTATTCCAGCTGAGAGGATCGCCTGGTCGTTCTTCCGGAAGGCGTCGGCTGCTTCCTTTGGGAACAAGTCGTAATCCGTCTTCCCCTGGATTTCCTCATTCGTAATATGGTGGAGCTCCTCGTAACGACGATTGATCAGGACGTAGCGCCCCTCGGGATCCTTGAGGAAAATCACGGAAGGGCTGTACCGGAGAATGCCGCGCAGTCGCTCCTCGCTCTCGCGCAGCGCCGCCGCGGTCTTCTTCTGTTCGGTGATGTCGCGAAGAGTCCCGATCATGCCCTCCGGTTCGTCCTGCTCGTTCCTGAGGAGAGAGTTGTGCATCCAGGTGGGGAAGACAGAGCCGTCACGCCGGGTGTGCCAGATCTCGCCAGTGAACTCGCCGGTCTCCTTGACCTGCTGGTTCGCCGCATCGACGGAGGGCATCTGGTCGGGCGTGTGGAAGACGGACAGATTCTTGCCGAGGAGCTCGTCCGAGGTGTAGCCGTGCAGGCTGGCGAAGGACGAGTTCAGGAACCGGATGTTGCCTTCCATGTCGACGACCGCGACGCCCGCAGTGCTCTGCTCGGTAGCCGACGCCTGAAGCTGTCGTTCTTGCTGAGCCCGGTCGCGTTGCTCGAGAAAACGCGACATGGGCACGTATACGAAGAACAGCAGGATCGGAAGGATGACTGCGCTGAGCACCGCGGCATCGATCAGGGCCTCCAGCGTCCGAGGCAAGGCGGGCATCGCAGGCAGGGCGATCATGATTGCGATTTCGGTCAAGAAGACCGCCGAGATCGCGAGCAGCAGAACCCTGATAGGCGATGGTGACCAGGCCGGCTTCGCCCTCTGGACCCGATCGTTCGGTTGCGGGGTCGGCGGCATCCGTGTCGTTCTCCGATCGCAAAGCAAGCCTACACGATCCAGAGACCCTTGCTTCGAAGATCCGGGCCGTCAGCTACCGGGTCCGGCACCCGGTCGTCCCGAGTCTCCTACGAGTGCCGCACGCTTTCGTGCCGCCTGGCTGCGATGCTCTCGGCTGGGGCGCCTTTCGACAAATAGCTGTGATCACTGGAGAATCGGGCGATCAGCTGGATGGGCGGGTCTGGTCGAGCTCCAATGGCGCAGCGTCCGTCAATTCCCGAGGGGATCCCAGCGAGCGGGGTGAGTCTGAACTGGAGCCTCAGGCGATGTTGACGAGGCCGCCGTCTACGGGAAGCACGACTCCGGTGATATAGGAGGCGGCATCGGAGAGCAGGAAGATGGTGGCCTCGGCGATGTCCCACGCGGTGCCTTGCCGCCCGAGGGGGATGTGGGTGGTGTCGCGCTCGGGATGGACCAGGCTGGCGAGGCGCCCGAGGCTGGTGTCGATCAGTCCGGGCATCACGACGTTGACTCGAACTCGGCGGAGTGCGTACTCCTTGGCGGCGTAGGCGCAGAGTCCAGTGAGGGCGGCCTTGCTGGTGGCGTAGGCGGGAATGTCGGTGGTGGTGACGGCTCGAGCAGCGGTGGATGAAGTCAGTGTGATTGCGCTTCCGGGCTCGAGCAGCGGCAGAGCGGCCTGGAGGGCGAGAAAGTGGGAGCGGACGTTGACAGCCATGACTCGGTCCCAGTCGGCTGGGCGGGTACCGGACAGCCCGAAACCAGCGGCGATGCCGGTGTTGAGAGCCAGAGCGTCGAGCCCGCCGAGCCTGTCTGCGGCCCGGGCGAGGAGCTGGCCAGCCTGCTCGGGATCGGCGGCGTCAGCATCGATCGCGTGGGCGGTGCCACCGTCGGCAGTGATGCGGTCCACGGTATCGCTGGCGGCGCTGCGGTCGATGTCGGCCACGGCGACGGCTGCGCCTTCGCGGGCGGCGAGCGTGCCGATGGCTCGCCCGATGCCGACCGGCGGATCGCTCTGGCCGTAGGTCTGCTGCCCGCCGCCGACGACGAGCAGCCGCCGGCCGGCGAGCAGAGCGCGCCCGGGAGCGGTGCCGAGCGCGGTAGCGGGCATGTAGGGAGCGGTCACCTCCAACGGCTGCCTGTGCCGAGTCGGCAGTCATGTCGTCTCTCCTCGATGTGCGGTGGCCAGATCGATGACGGCCATCTGAGCGGACGGGTCGAGCTCGAGGTCGACGGCGGCAGCCAGCAGCGCGAGGCCGAGATAGTGGCCGACGACGAGCAGGAGCTCGACGCATTCGCGATCGTCGAGGTGCTGGCGAAGGATGGCGAAACCGGCATCGCTGGTGGCATGGGTCCGGACCAGCTCGTCGACGACCCGCAGCACCGGCGCACTGTCGCCGAGCGCGGAGTCTTCGAGGTGCCCGCTGACAACCGCGCGAATCTGCTCTGGAGGCACGCCGACACCGGCGGCGATGGCCTCGTGCTGGACGCGTTCGTAGTCACTGCCGGCGGATCGGGCGACCTGCAGGATCACCAGCTCGCGAAGACGCGGGTCCAGCGACAGCGAGGACAAGAGCGCGGCACCCAGTGCAAGCCACGGTGTCAGCACGCTCTCGGCGTGACCCAGAACGCGGAACAGGTGCAGATCGGGAAGGGCCGCAAGAGCATCCTGCACGGGTGCTGACGCGAGATTCGGATCGAGATAGGGCAGTCGAGTCACGAGATGGATCCTCCCAGTCCTGAAGACCACGGGACTCAGCCTACACGCGTGGCGGCCCGGCCGCTTGACAATGGGTGCCGCTGGGTTGACATTGCGTGCCATGGCGGGCCAGATTCGCGTGGCCTACATATCCGGCCTCCTGGGAATCCTCTCTGCCCATTGCGGATCGTTGCAGCACCTCCTGGAGCGAGTCGGCCTTCGGCGGGAGGACTTCGCCGATCCCGACCAGTTCGTGGATCTGGAGAAATACATCGAGCTCTACGAGTGGGCCGCGCGCGACCTCGGGGACGATGCTCTCGGCCTTCACCTCGGGAGCGCCTTCGATTTCTACAGCATCAGCAGCCTCTATCACGGGATCCTGTCCGGCCCGTCGATGCACAAGGCCCTGGTGGCCGTCGAGCGCTACGCACCCATCCACCTGAAGGGTGCACGATTCGAGCTCCACCGCGAGCGCGAGACGGCGATGGTCGTCTACCGCATCGACCTCGCTACGCCAGCGACTCGACGCCAACAGGTCGAGGCGGTGATGGCGATCGGGATACGTCTCCTCCGACGCCTGGCGGGTGGGCGCTGGCAACCCTCCGAGGTGCGCTTCCAGCATCGCGAACCCCGGAGCACGACCGAGCATGAGCGCATTCTCAGCGTCCCTCTCCGCTTCGGCGAGTCCACCAACGCCGTCGTGTTCGCCGCGGCCGATCTCCAGGCGCGCACACCACACGCCCACCGGGTTTCGCTCGCGATGATCGAGGCCGATTCCGAGACGTGGCTCGATGGTGTACGGAAGCTGGTGATCCGGGCCTTGCCGGACGGCCACCCTCCCATCGGCATGGTGGCGCAGCAGCTCTCGATGAGCGTGAGGACCCTTCAGCGGCGTCTCGCAGATCACGGACTCGTCTACAAGAAGCTGACCGAGGGCGTTCGCCGAGAGCTCGCCCTGTATCACCTGAAGGATCGATCCGTCGACCTCACGGATATCGCCTTCACCCTCGGCTATTCGGAACTCAGCGCGTTCAATCGCGCCTTCCGCCGCTGGACCGGAGTATCGCCGGGAGATTATCGCAGGCGCGAGCTCGGCGGAGAGTCCCGCTAACCTGGCGTCGGATCCAGGAGCCCCGCGTGTCTACCGCAACGCCGCAGGACAGCACTCTTCCCGGCGCGCCCCTCTCCGGGGGCGCCGGCTGCTACTGGCTCGAATCCGCGCGCGGCAACGCTCCGCCGCCGCGAGCGCTCCGCGGAGACCAGACGGCAGACGTGCTCATCATCGGCGGGGGCTTCACGGGTCTCTCTGCGGCTCTCCATCTTTCGGAGAGCTTTCCCGAGCGGCGCATCCTTCTCCTCGAGGCCGCCCGAATCGGATACGGAGCCTCCGGGCAGAACTCCGGTCTCCTGCTCCCCTTCATCAACGGCGCCGAGAAGATCGTTCAGGAGCTCCTGTGCACGGGGCGGGAGGAGGAAGCCCGGCAGGTCTACGAGGAGACCTCCGCCGGCATCGGCATCATCGAGGATCTCGTCGCGGAGCATGGCCTCGACTGCGAGTGGGAGCGGGTCGATGCGATGCGCACAGCCCTCACGGCGCGCCACGAGCAGCAGCTGGAGCGTGAGCGCGAGATGTACGCGGCTCTCGGTGTCGAGGCAGAGTGGCTGCCCCGCGCAGCGCTTCGCCCGCGCGTCGACCCCGCCAAGTACCGGGGCGCCCTGCGCATCGAGTCCCGCGCCATGGTTCATCCCGGAAAGCTCGCCCGAGAAGTGCGCGCACTGGTTCAGGCGCGCGGCGTCCAGATCTACGAAGAGAGCCCCGTGCTGGAGATCGTACCGGGAGCCACCGTCACGGTCCGGACGCCCGCGGGGAGCGCTCGCGCTCCCGCGCTGATCCTGGCCACCAACGCCTACACCGGACAGCTGGGCATGTTCCGCCGGCGCATCCTTCCGGTGCACTGCTACTGCATCGCCACCGAGCCGCTCTCCGACGCCCAGATGGAGAGCCTCGACTGGCGCGACAGGCGTTTCTTCCTCGACGTGCGCGCGTTCTTCGAGCTGTTCCGGCTCACGCGCGACAATCGCATCCTCCACAACGGCGGCGACGCCTTCTACTGCTGGGGCGGCGCGGTCCTCGACGGCGCCAGCCACCGCGACTACGCGCGGCTGGAACGCGCCCTCCATCGCACTTTTCCCGCGCTCGGTCCGATATCCATCACGCACCGCTGGGTCGGGCACGTGGGCTTCACGCTCGACATGGTTCCGACCGTCGGAGTTCAGGCCCCCGCGCGGAACCTGTTCTTCGCCGGCGGCTACTCGGGTCACGGAGTTCCCCCTGCATTCCTGGCGGGACGCCTGTTGCGCGACCTCTATGCCGGCGAGCCCCTGCCCTCGGCCCTGGAGTTCATTCACGATCGCCGCCTGTCGCCGTCGGCACCTGAGCCGCTCAACAGCATCGGCTTCGCCCTCTTCAAGCGCTATCTCCGCTGGGCCGATTCCCGCTGACCCCGATTCAACCCGGAGGCCTTATCGCAACGGGGCCACTCCGTGTACTCTGGTGGCGATCGAGCCTGCTCCTCGCCCAGCCCGAGACGGTGATCCGCTGGCGAAGGCGGTCGGGCGTCACTCCCAGGAGGCTCTTGCAGCGTGAAGATCGGGATGAACCTCCCCGTGATGGTCCCGGGCCTCGACCGCGAGCTCATCCTCGAGTGGTCGAGGCGCGTGGATGCGGGTCCCTACGCGAGCCTCGCCGCCGGCGAGCGGATCAACTTTCCCAACCCCGATATGATGGTGACCCTCGCCGCCGCGGCCGCCGTCACCGAACGCGTCCGGCTGACCTTCAACGTCCTGGTCCTGCCGATGCACAGCGCCGTACTGATCGCCAAGCAGGTGGCCACACTGGACGTGATCTCGGGCGGCCGCGTCACGCTCGGCGTGGGTGTGGGCGGTCGCGAGGAGGACTACCGGGCCGTGGGCGCCGTCTGGGACGAGAAGCGTCTGGGCCGCCTGGAGCGGCAGGTCGGCCTGATGCGCCGCGCCTGGGCGGGCGAGATCGTGGTGGAAGCTGCACTTCGCCCGGTGGAGCCAGCCCCGATCCAGCCCGGTGGCCCCGAGATCCTCGCCGGTTCGCTCTTCCCTCGCTCCATCCGCCGCGCGGCGCGCTGGGCCGATGGGCTCTGCAGCTTCAGCTTCGGTCCCTCCGCCGACGAGATTGGAAGCCAGTTCGAACTCGCGCGCGCCGCGTGGGAAGAGGAGGGGCGCAGCGTTCCCCCTCGCCTGGTAACCGGCTGCTGGTTCGCTCTCGGGAGCGGTGCGCGCGCGCAGATGGACGAATACCTGCACCGATACCTGAACTTCCTCGGGCCGGGCGTCGCCGAGAAGCTGGGCCCCAGTGTCGCGACGACCTCAGCGCAGGCCCTACGGGACGCGATTGCGATGGTCGAGAATCTCGGCGGCGACGAGCTGATCCTCGCGCCCACGACCTCTGATCCCGACGAGGTCCACCGCGTCGCGGATCTGCTGGGCTAGCCCGCATTTCTCACCAAGTCGCTACTGCGGGCTAGCGCCGCCTCTCGCGCTGTTCGCGGATCCACCTCACCAGCCGCTCCCGCCAGCGGCGCGGGGTGTCGAACTCGAGGGCGAGGACGCCGAGCCCGGCCGGGATCACCAGCAGGGCCGGACCCGGCGTGACGACCAGCAGGAGCCCGAGTGCGACGATCGCGCCGCCCACCAGCCCGATCAGCAGGCGTTTCGCAGTGCGTGTGCCGGACCGCGTCAGGCGTCTCACGGTTTCGCCTACAGCGAGTAGTCAGTGGGAGCGTGGTTCCGCGAGGAATCCTCTCCGCCCGAGCGGTCGGGGGAGGTGTCGCTCGTCAGTCCGCAGATCGCGTCCACCAGGCGGTCGAGTCCGGAGCGCTCTCCGGGGCTCGCCGGCATCAGGAACCAGAGGATCAGATAGAGAGCGATCCCCACGCTGGAGAAGTTGGGCAGCGCGAGCAGCACGAAGATGGCGCGAACGGCCGTGACCGGGATCTTCAGCTGGCTCGAGATGCCCGCACAGACGCCGGCGATCTTCTTCTCCTCGAAATCCCGGGTCCACTCTCCCAGCTGACCGGCGACCAGTTGCTTCATCGGTTCTTCCTCGCTTCGGCGCTCTCCAGCACCCCAGATACCCCTAATACGCATGAACCCCTGGTTTGGTTCGCCGCTCCCCGGCGGGCTGGGATAGGCTGGAGGGATGGAATCGCTGCGCGCAGGACTGGCCCGGTCCGTGATCACGCCGCCCCGCGGCAGCTACCTGATCGGCTATGGCGACCGCTTCCGCGGGGCGACCCGGGTCCACGACGATCTCACCGCCACGGCGCTGGCGCTGGACGACGGCTCCACCCGCCTCACCCTCGTCGCCCTCGACATGCTCTGTCTCCACGAGGACCTCGTCGCGCGCATCCGGGAGCAGTGCAGCGGCGAGGTGCTGATCGCCTGCTCCCACACCCACGCGGGACCGATCGCGTTCGCCGACCGGCGCAGCAGCCGCAGGCGTCGCCACCTCGTCGAAGGGGTCGTCGACAAGGTGGTGTGGGCGGCGGCCGAAGCGGGGCGATCCCTCGCGCCCGCAGAGCTTCGCATCGCCCTCGGCGAGGCGCGGATCGGCGTCAACCGCCGGGAGCTGGATGCGAACGGGCGCATCCAGATCGGCGTGAACCCCGGCGGTTCGGTGGACCCGACGCTCGCGGTGCTCCAGCTTCTCGATCCGAGAGGAGCCGTCCGCGCGACGCTGGTGAACTACGCCTGTCACCCCGCCATCCTCTCTCCGAAGAACCGCCAGATCTCCGCCGAGTGGCCCGGCGTCATGCGCCGAGAGGTCGAGGCGGCGACGGGGGCACCCTGTCTCTTCCTGCAGGGAGCGACGGCCGACGTGAACCCGAAGCACGAGTGGGGTGATCGGGATCTGGCGGCGATGGAGCGCCTGGGCAGAGAGATGGGGAAGGCGGTGCTCGAGTCTCTGGAGAGCGGCGCCGCTCCGCTCGCCGCCACTCCGCTCGCGTCGGTGCGGGAGGAGGTGGGCCTCCCGGTGATCGAGCGCCCCCACCAGACCTATCGGGAGACCGCGGCGAAGTTCCTGCACGTGCCCGCCTTCGCCATCGACCGCCTGCTGCGCCACCTCTATCCCTGGCGGCCACGGCTGCGGCCGGGCACGGATGGCCGGCTCGAGTTTCCGATGGAGGTGCAGGTCCTTCGGATCGGCGAACTGGCCCTCGTCGCCCTCGCTGCCGAGACCTTCTCGGAGATCGGCCAGGCGATCAAGCGGGAGTCCCCCGCTCCGCACACGCTCTTCGCCGGCTACAGCAACGGCTGCATCGGCTATCTGCCCACCGCGGAAGCGCACTCCGAAGGCGGCTACGAGGTCGAGCTCGCCCCACTGGCCTACCGGATGTCGGGGACCTTCGACCCGGGCTGCGCCTCCGCCGTGACCGAGCGCTCGCTCCAGATGGTCGCGTCGCTCTTCTGAGGGGTCACTGCTCGCTCTCGTCGGCTTCCACCGACAGTGTGAGTCCGCGGACGCCGACCACGCGGATGCGGCCCCCGGGCTCTACCGGTGGCGCCCCCGGCTCGAGCTCGGCGCGCCAGAGCTCCGCGGATATGCGGACGTAGCCAGAGGGGCAAAGGGAGTCCTGGGCGGTTCCCCGCGCCCCGACAAGACCGGTGGCACCACCCCTGGAGCTCGGCTGGTAGGCGACCCGAACGAAGGGGAACATCACCAAGTCCTTCATCACCCAGACCCCGATGATCGCCGCGGCGGCCCAGTCCGGGAGCTCCACCCAGCTTCGCGCTCCGATGGCCAGAACGGAGACCACCGACAGCTCGGGAAGCTGGAAGAGGATGTACTTCGCGATGGTGCGCTGGGAGTCGGTGACTTCGAACCTCGTGGTGGATCGACTCGGCGGCGGATGCCCGCGCCCGCCACCGGTACGCCAGGTTTGATTCGACGAGACGGTGGGTTTCGGAAGCTGATGCAGCTCCTTCAATCTAGCAGCAGGCAGGCGCGCTGGTTGCGCTTCCTCCAGTAGCGCTGCACGAACCCGGGCCGGGTGTCGGCGCCCGTCTTGCGGGCGACCCGGCGCTCCCAGTCCTCCAGGAGCCGGTCTGCCTCCGCGAAGGCCCGAGCGGGCTCCGGCGGGTCGGCCAGCCAGGCCTTCTCGATGGCGTCGCGCTCTTCCCGGTAGAGGGGCAGCAGGCGCTCCGGGTCACTGGCGACCCGTCGGTGGAGGTGCTCGTGGCGCCACCAGAGACTCGCCTCGTCCGCCTGATCATCCGCCGCGGGACCCACATCCACGGGCTCCTCCACGCGGACCGGCTTGAACAGTCCCGTGCACGGGGCGGCGGTGCCCGTCACCCAGTGCTGTACCCCGAGCCGCGAGAGCTCGGCCACCCAGGATGCGGTGGTCTGGGAGCTGGCCAGGATCCCGCCAGCATGGACGCAGGGCGCACCCATCCCGCCATTCACCCACGAGTAGACCGCGGAGTCGCCTCCGGCTCCGTGATCGCGGAGGAGTGCCATCATGTCGGCGAGGCTTCCGGCCTTCCTGGCGCGGCGCTGGGTGCAGGCCTGGCGTTGGTGGGCAGCCGCCACGCTGGTCTTCAGCGAGGTGGCGTAGCGGCTGGCGAAGGGCTCGATGCTGAGGGCGTTGGATATGGTCCGAGCGCCGTTCACTCTCTCCGTGGCCCAGCGCCGCCCGGCGGTCTCGACCACGTAGGCGCCACCCGGGTCCGCGACCATGAAGCTGTTGTGGTAGCTGAAGAGCCGGTCCTCGTGGCCGCAGCCGCCGCCCTGGCCGTGGATCTCGAGGAGTTGCGTGATCGTCTCGACCGCCTCCTCCGCCGTGGCGGACCTCTCCAGAGCCAGGCGCAGCAGATCCATTCCGGTGAGTCCCTCGTCTGCGTAGGGCTCGGTGGTGAAGACCGCTTCGTTCCCGATCACCACGCCGTGCTGGTTGGCTCCCATCTCGGCACCCCACATCCAGAAGGGCCGCGAGAGCAGCACGGCAAAGGTCTCCGGAGCCTGGGGGATCTCGATCCAGGTGCAGCGCAAGCGGGCGCCGGACTCGTGGTGGGCGGCCGGCTGCCAGTCGAGCAACTGGGACTCGTTGGAGTCCCGATCGGAGTTCTTGGCGAACAGCACCCGCCCTTCCTTCAGGACGACAGCGGTGTCACACACTCCTCGACCTCCTCATTCCCCGTTAGAGGCTACCCCGTCCACGCTGGACGAACCGCTGGTAGTCGTCAGGCGTGTCGAGGTCGATTGCCCCCTCCGGAAAGGGGACCCGCGCCACCTCTGCCTCGCGCGCCTGGAGGACGGACTTCGCGCCCCTGTCGCCGCGGAGAGCAGCGAGCTCGGCGAAGTGGCGGCGCGAGAACAGGGCTGGCGCGCCGACAGTGTCCGAATAGGCGCTGGCGACGATTTCCCGCTCGCCGTCCTCGAAGACCTGGATCAGCCGGTCGAGGAGCGCGGGCTGCACTCCGGGCTGGTCCACGGGAGCCAGGATCGCCGCGTCGAACCCGTCAGCAGCGGCTCGGACCGCTTCGATGCCAACGCGGATGGATCCCGCCAGCCCCCTCTCCCAGCGCTGGTTCTCGACCACCTCCAGGCGGAGCTCCGACAGCTCGCGGCGCACCGCCTCCGCCTCGGCGCCGACGACGACGTAGACTCCCGCGCAGCGAGAGGCCAACGCGACCTCGGCGCTCCTGCGCACGAGCGTCGTTCCAGCGACCCGGAGCAGCTGCTTGGGCGAGCCCATCCGGCGCGACCCGCCTGCGGCGAGGATGACCGTCGCAACGCGGCTCACGGGAGCTGGCCCCGTTCCCGACGCCTGGCGCTCATCTCCGCCCCCTACACCGAGCGGCTGGCGAGGATCGCCTCCCGCACGATCTTCGACGCCGTCCCGGCGCTGGTCAGCCAGAGCTGATGGACCGCGCGGGTCGCGCCCACGTGCAGGAGCCGGCGCGCCATCGGCTGGTCGGCGTAGTCCGCCTCACCGACCCCGACCAGGATCACGTAGTCGAACTCGAGCCCCTTGACCTGCTCGATCTCGGTGACCTCGACGCCCGGGGCGAAACGGAAGTCCTGGCGGCGGACCAGGTGAAGACGCGGAACCTCGCTCCGCTCGAGCCCGGAAAAATAGAGCTCGCTCAGGGCGGGAGACGGGGTGAGCAGGGCGACCGACGCCAGCGGCTCTTCGCCGGCGAGCTCTGTGAGCGCGTCGGCGAGTGCGGCGATACAGGCGCCGTGATCGGTGTACTGGAAGAACTCCACCGGGGGGCCGGAGCGCGTGGTGACGAGGGGGATGTCGTCCTCCCGCAGCTTTCCCAGCAGTGCGGTTGCGAACTCGGCGACCTCCTGTGAGGTGCGGTAGCTCAGCTGGAGGGTCTCGACCTCGGTCCCGTCGATCCCGAGATGAGTGAAGAACTCGCTCCACGAGGTGAATCCCGCGTCCTGCATCACGTGTTGCTGGGTGTCGCCGGCCAGGGTGAGGCTCTTGTGTTCACTGAGGCAGTCGATCAGCACCCTCACCTCGGTGGGCGCGAAGTCCTGGACCTCGTCGATGGCGATGTGCCGGTACTCGAGAGGGCGGCGGGCGCCGGTGCGGATCGGGCCCACGCGCAGCTGCCAGGCGCGCAGCAGCAACGCGTCGTCCTCTTCGTCGAGCTCGCCCGGGAGATCGCGATCTCCTTCCAGCCAGGAGGCCAGCTCTTCGTTGCGCCGCCGGCACTGATCGACAGCCTCCGCGAGCTCCCGCTCGCGAAAGGCGCCGGGCGCAGCTTCGCGGAAGACCTCGTCGAGGAGCCCGTGTTGGGTCAGCACGCTGGCCCAGTCGTCGATGGCCTGGCTGGGGGTGGCCGGGCCTGTGACGCGCTCGACCTGCCTCTCCAGTGCGATCAGCAGCGCGGGGTGCAGCTTCAGGCGCCGGACGGCGGCCGGGGTGTCCTGGCGCCGGCGGTCGGGGAGGTCCGGGAAGAGCCTCCGGGTCTGTTCCATCGCCCATTCCCTGAAGGTGCGCAGCTGCACGCGCTTCACGCCGAGCGCGGGAAGGACGTGGCCGACGTAGTCGCGAAGGGCGGGCGAGAAGACCACGAAGAGCGTGCGGCTCGAGTCGATGGCGGGCTCTTCGTAGGCCAGATAGGCGATGCGGTGGAGTGCCACCGTCGTCTTGCCGGAGCCGGCGGCGCCCCGGATCACCACGAAGCCGGAATCGGGGCGCGTGATCAGGTCGAACTGCTCCGGACCGAGCAGTCCCGCGATGTCCGGCAGGCGCTTGTCCGCCCGCCGCCTCGAGCCCGAGAGATCGGTTCCGAGACGCCTGCCGGCGCTCTCACCGGCTCCGTGGACGCGGAGGGCTGCGCCCTCGCCCCCCGAGAGGCGGGGCGCCCGGCGGCCGGTGCGCTTCCAGCCGTCGGGCTCTGCCGGATCGGAGAGAAAGGTGCCCTCGGGCGCCTCCACCCGCTCCAGTGCGCAGTGGCGGATCGCCAGGGTGCGGCGGGCCGCGATCGTCCCCAGCAGGGTCCGCCCGTTGATCTCCTCCTCGAACTCCTCTCCTTGCTGGTAGCGGTAGAAGAGCTGGGCGATCGGCGCCTCGCGCCAGTCGACGATGCGGAGGCCGTCCCTCAGGTAGGTGGCCTTGCCCAGGCAGAGGTCCCGGACCCGGTCCCCCTCCTGGAGGCGGAGGTGGGCGAAATAGGGGGACTCGCGATCGACCCGCGGCATGCTCCGGGACTTGCGGAGCTGCTTCAAGAGCGCGCTCTGGAGGTTCCAACGGGTGTTGAGGGCAGAGCGTTCGAAGTAGTCCATCTCGCCGCGGAGGAGCTGCTCCCGGATCTGTTCCAGGTCGTCCACCAGAGAGGCCTCCGAAGGGGGCTCCATCTCCGGAGAGCGATCCAGGGCGGCGCAGACCTGCTCGAGCAGTCGCAGCTCTTCGCTCACGATCGGGTGGGTCACGCGCTGTTCTCCGCCCGCCCTCATCGGGGGAATCATTCTGTGTAGAGTAATTCCCTCGAGAATCCAAGCCTCGTCTTGCCACCCCCGCAGGGTTGGCGACCGGGGCTACTCGGACTCCCGCTCGGCCTCGGCCCACCCGAGCCGCACCAGCGCTTCGCGGGCCGCCTCCTCGGCGGGCAGGTAGATCGCCACGGCCGAGGCCTCGCCGGCCTCGATGTCGAGTTCAGGGGACATGGGCTCCCAGTGCTCGCCGCGCTTCACGGCGAGCAGGAGGAAGGGGTCGGTCCAACCGGCTGCGGCTCCCCGGTTCTCCCGGGGGCCCGGCGCTTCGCCTTCCGCCTCGGGTGTTCCCTCGAGCTCCAGGCGGCGGTACTCCCGGACTTCGACGTCGCCGTGGCGGAAACGCACGTGCCAGCGCTCCACGTCCTTGGGCCCGTCGAAGAGAACGCGGCTCTCCTGCTTCTCGACGATGCGGGAGGTGACCTCGCCGCTGCTCGGGTTCACCGCGACGTAACCGTCGCGGACGCCGAACTCGTCGCGGGCCTCCCCCGTGAAGTGGCTGTTCACCTCGTTGTTGGCGGTGAGGCCGATCACCGCCCTCGCCCGTTCCAGCCGCATGCGCGCGAGCGTGCGCAGCTCGAGGGCGTTTCCGTACACGACCGGAAAGCCGCGCTCCTCGGCCGCTCGGCAGTGACCGGGGTTGCTGTCGGCGAAGAGCACCTGTCCCCCGCTCTTCCGGAGGATCTCGCCCAGTGCGAAGCCGAGCTCCTCGGCGCCGAGGATCACCACGGTGTCCCGCCCCGGTTGACGCACACCCAGCAGTCTCGCCACCAGAGCACCCGTTCCCCCCTGCACGACGACGGTGAACGCGATGGTCAGGAAGACCAGTGCGCGAAGCTCGGCTCCGCCCGGGATTCCGGACTCATCCAGGATGGCCGCGGCCAGCGAGGCGACCGCGGCGGCGACCACTCCCCGCGGTGCGACCCAGGAGAGAAAGGCCTTCTCGCGCCCGTCGAGCTCCGAGCCGGTCGTGCTCAGGATCACTCCCAGCGGCCGGACCACGAAGGCGAGGACCGCGACGCTGGCCACGCCGGGCCAGCCGAGCCCGGTCACGTCGCCGATCCGGACATCTGCCGCCAGCAACACGAACAGAAGGCCGATCAGGCCCACGGTGAGGTGCTCCGAGAACTCGCCGAGCTCGCGGCTCACGCGGGTCTCCATGTTCCCCACCACCACGCCGGCGACGGTGACCGCCAGGATCCCGCTCTCGCTGACGACCGTCTCGCAGACCCCGAAGGTGACCAGCGCCGTTCCGATCACGAAGAGGTTCTCCAGGCCCTCGGGGATCGCCTTCCGCATTCGCAGCATCCCGACGATCCCGAAGCCGAAGACCAGGCCCGCTCCCGTTCCGAACCCGAGGCGGTAGAGGAGGCCGAGGAAGCCGGAGGTGAAGGAGTCGAGGCCGGGGGTGAGGATGATCTCGAGAGCGACCACCGCGACGATGGCGCCAATCGGATCGATCAGCACGCCCTCGGCCTCGAGCACGGTGGCCAGCCGCGGCCGCAGCGGGACGTTCCGGAGCAGCGGCCGGATCACCGTGGGGCCGGTGACGATGACCAGGGTTCCGAACAGTATGGACAGCCTCGGCTGACCAGCCCATGATCGACCCGGCGGCGAGAGCGCCGCCCAGGGTGGTGACCAGGGCGCCGACGGTGACGAGTCTCCGGATCGCGGATCCCTCGCGGCGCAGCCGTCCGAAGGTCGAGGTTCAGGCCGCCTTCGAAGAGGATCACGGCGACGGCCAGGGAGACCAGGGGGAAGAGCCCCTCGCCGAGCGATCGCGGAAGGATCAGCCCCAGCCCGTCGGGTCCCAGGACGACTCCCGCCCCGAGCAGGGGCACGATGCTCGGAACCCGGAGGTGCCCGGCGATCAGCTGGGCGACGACGCCCGCACCGAGTGCGAGGGCGAAGGTGAAGCTCGGATCCATGGGCTCCATGCACGAGGAAACCTATCACTCAAAGGGGTCGGGTTTCCCCTGCCGAAGTAGAATGCACTCGTGGAAGTCACGCATTTCCTGACCGATCTGGTCCTGCTGATGGTGTTCGCCACCGCCGGCGTCGCCCTCTTCGAGCGATTCCGGCTTCCCGCCATCGCCGGCTTCCTGGTGGTAGGGGCGTTGCTCGGGCCCGGGGGCGTCGGCCTGGTCTCCGACCCGGAGCAGGTCCGGGCACTGGCCGAGTTCGGCGTGGTCTTCCTGCTCTTCGAGATCGCTCTCGAGCTTCCCACCGACAAGCTCTGGCGGCTCTGGCGGATTTCGCTGCTGGCGGGTGGGCTCCAGGTGGTCCTCACCGTGATCCTGGTCGCCGCCGCCTCGTCGTTCCTGGGCGTGCCGCCCCGCACCGCGCTGGTCCTGGGCCTGCTGGTGGCCATGTCGAGCACGGCCCTGGTGATGGGGATCCTGAACGAGCGGGGGGAGATCGACGCACCTCACGGCCAGTTGGTCGTCGGCATCCTGCTCTTGCAGGACATCTGCATCGTGGTGTTCCTGCTGGTGATTCCGATTCTCGCCGGGGAGGAACCGACCTCCGCGTACCCGTTCCTGATGGCCCTGGCGCGCGCCGCCGCCGCCCTGGCGGTCTTCTTCGTGGCCGCGCGCTTCATCCTGCCCCGCATGCTCGAGAGAGTCGCGAAGCTGCGCTCCCAGGAGCTGTTCAGCATGGTCGCGGTGCTGGTGGTCGTCGGGGCCGCCGTCTCCGCCGAGCGGATCGGGCTGACGCTGGCGGTGGGCGCCTTCCTGGCCGGGCTCGCGGTGAGTTCCACGCCCTACGGTCATCAGCTCTTCGCCGAGCTGATTCCGCTTCGCGGCGTGCTGCTCGGCGTCTTCTTCACCGCCGTGGGGATGCTCTTCGACCCGGAGATCGCGCTGCAGCATGCGGGCGGCGTGCTCCTCTTCGTGTCCGCCGCGGTTCCGCTGAAAGCGGGGATCATCGTCGCGGTGGTCGGCCTTGGCGACTTCGCCAGGGCCTCCGTCTGGGGATCCTGTCGGGTCTCGCCCTGGCACAGACCGGTGAGTTCTCCTTCGTACTGGCGGCGGTGGCCGCCTCTGCCGGACTCCTCGACGAGGGGCTCCAGCAGGTCTTCATCGCAGGGTCGGTGCTCTCCCTGCTGGCGACCCCCTTCCTGGTGCGCGCGTCTCCGGCGATCGCGGCCCGCCTGACTCGAGGTGCTCCCTTCCTGCAAAGGCGGACCGACGAGGTGCGGCTCTCGGACCACGCCGTGCTGGTCGGCTTCGGACTGGCGGGACAGAACGTGGCCCGGGTGCTCCGCTCGCTCGAGATCCCCTATGTCGCCATCGAGGCCAACGCGACGGCGGTGCAGGAGGCGCAGCGTCAGGGCGAGGATGTGGTCTTCGGGGACGCCACCCGCGCCGTGCTCCTGCGGCGCGTCGGCATCTCCCGGGCGAAGCTGGTCTGCGTCGCGATCACGGATCCCACCGCGACGCGACCAGATCGTGACCCTCGCCCGCTCGCTCAATCCCGACGCCACGATCCTGGCGCGCACCCGCTACGTCCTGGACGTGGATCCACTAGCCTGGCCGGTGCCAACGTGGTCGTCGCCGAGGAGCTGGAGGGGACCATCGACCTGGTCTCCGAGACGCTGCGCATCTTCGGGATCGCCGAAGGCGCCATCGATCGCTTCACCGCCGAGCTTCGCGAAGAGGGCTACGAGATGCTCCGGACACCCGCCGCGCTGGCGCTCGACCCCTGGCTCACCGAGCTGCTCGAGCAGGTCTCGACGGAGTGGCTCGAGGTGCCCGAGGGCTTCGAGGGGGAGGCGAGCCTGGCCGATCTGGAGTTCCGCAGCCGGACCGGCGCCAGTGTCCTGGCCGTCGACCGCGGAGGGACGACGAGCTCGAACCCCCAGCCATCCTTCCCGATCCGCGCTGGAGACCGGCTGCTCGTGTTCGGAGGTACCGAGAAGGTGGCTCGCGCCCGCGATCTCCTCGGGGTCGGAGCCGACCAGTGAGCGAGGAGGTGCCGGAACCGGTCCGGCAGCGCGAGGCACACCACACCGTCACTGTTTCAGGGTGCTCGGCGGAATGCCGATGCCTACCCCTGGGAGGAGAGGACCGATGGGATTTCTGATCTTTCTGATCGCGGCGGGAGGCCTGGTCGCCTATGTCGTCTCGCTCTACAACCAGCTGGTCAAGCTCCGCAACGGGGCCGAGAGCGCGTGGAGCGACATCGACGTCCAGCTCAAGCGCCGCTACGAGCTGATTCCCAACCTGGTGGAGACGGTCAAGGGCTACGCGGAGCACGAGAAGAGCACCTTCGAAGAGGTGACCAAGGCGCGTTCCCAGGCGATGCAGGCCAGCGGACCCGGCGAGAAGTCGGCGGCCGAGGGGAATCTCACTCGGGTGCTGAAGAGCCTGTTCGCGGTGGCCGAGGCGTATCCCGAGCTTCGCGCCAACCAGAACTTCCTCTCGCTCCAGGAGGAGCTCGCGAACCTGGAAGACGCGATCCAGAATGCGCGGCGGTACTACAACGCAGTGGTGCGCGATCTCAACACCCGCTGCGAGGCCTTCCCGAGCAACCTGGTCGCCAACAATTTCGGATTCGAGAAGAAGGAGTACTTCGAGCTCGACGCGCCGGAAGAGCGCGTCGCTCCTTCGGTCAGCTTCGGCTCCTGAGATGCGCTGCGCGGTCCGCCTGATCCTCGCGGCTCTGGCGCTCTCGATCCCGGCCGGATCGGCTGGCGAGGCGATTCGGCTGTTCACGACGGAGGTCCACCTCGAGGCCGAGGACGCCTTCACCGTCGTGGAGAAGATCCAGTACGACTTCGGACGGGAGCGCCGACACGGGATCTTCCGGGAGATCCCGGTTCGCTACGGGCGCGGTCGGGCGGCGGACTACCGGATCTCCCTCGAGGTGGAATCGGTCACGGGCGAGACCGGCAACGCCTGGCCCTACAAGGTCACCAGCCAGGGAAGGAATCTCCGCATTCGCATCGGCGATCCGAACCGCGAGGTGACGGGGGTCCAGAGCTACCTGATCCGCTACCGGGTCGAACGCGGGATTCTCTACTTCGACGATCACGACGAGCTCTACTGGAACGCGACCGGGACGGAGTGGCCGGTGGCGATCGACCGCGCCGAGGCGGTGGTCTTCCTCCCGCAGGGCGCACCGCTGGAGCTGATGGACTTCAACTGCTTCACGGGGCCGATGGGGGCCGTCGGCTCCGACTGTTCGATGCGGGCTTCCAGTGGCGTCGCCTCCTTCGAGGCGAACCGCCCGCTCCGCCCAAACGAGGGGCTCACGCTGGCGGTCTGGCTGCCCAAGGGCGTGCTCGTCGAGCCGACCGCGCTGCAGAGGCTCCTCTCTCGGATCAGCGACTACCTGAGTCTCTGGGCGCTCCTGCCCCTCGGCACTTTCCTGGGCCTGGCCCAGCTGTGGCGCAGCCGCGGGCGCGATCCCGGCGGGCGCGAGGCCGTCCCCGTCTCCTATCAGCCTCCAGAGGGATTGACTCCCGCCGAGCTCGGCACGCTCGTGGACGAGCGGGTCGACATCGAGGACATCACTTCTTCGATTCTCGATCTCGCGGTGCGGGGTTTTCTCGAGATCGAGGAGCTCGAAGCGACCAAGTTCCTGTTCTTCTCCGATCGCGACTGGGCGCTGGTCAAGAAGAGTGAGCCCGATGCAGGCCTCCAGCCCCACGAGCGTCTCCTTCTCTCCCATCTGTTCGCGACGGGAGACCGCGTCACGATCTCGTCGCTGAAGGAGAAGTTCTACAAGCATCTCCCGGAGCTCAAGAGCTCCCTGTACAGCCAGCTGAGCGGAACCAGGGGCTACTTCCCGGTGTCGCCGGACCGGGTGCGGAAGGGCTATGCAGTCGCTGGAGGGGTTCTGCTGGTGCTCGGTTTTCTCATTTTCACGATGCTCTCGCGCGTGCTCCCCGGCGCGGCCGTCTTCACCTGTGGGGCGATCACCCTGCTGTTCTCGCGCATCATGCCTCGACGCACCCGCCGCGGGCGGGAGGTCTACGAGCAGATCCTCGGCTTCAAGGAGTTCGTCGAGCGAGTGGATGCGGACCGGCTCGAGCGGATGGGAGGCCGTTCGGTGGGCGAGTTCGAGAAGGTGCTGCCCTACGCCATCGTGCTCGGCGTCGCCGACCAGTGGGCCGACGCGTTTGCTGGAATCTACACCGAGCCGCCCAGTTGGTACCGTTCACCCCGCTACTCACACGGCTTCATGCCCCGCCTCTTCGTCGCCGACGTGGGGCGCTCTCTCAGCACCATGGGGCAGACGATGCGCTCCTCACCCAAGTCCAGCGGGTCCGGTAGCAGCGGCTTCGGCGGTGGTGGCTTCAGCGGCGGCGGCTTCGGCGGCGGTGGCGGCGGAAGCTGGTGAGTCGATGGGGCACCTCCTCGTGCAGCTGATCAAGCTCGCCCGCCCCTGGCACTGGATCAAGAACAGCTTCGTCCTCGCCCCGGTTCCCTTTGCCCTGGCGGTCGGAGCAGAGCTGGACCTCGCGGTCTTTGGCCTGGGGCTGCTCGGGTTCTGTCTGGTCAACTCCGCCGCCTATGCCTTCAACGACGTGCGCGACGCGGAGGCGGATCGCCACAGCGACGCCAAACGGAGCCGCCCGGTGGCTTCGGGCGCGGTCTCCCCCGGTCTGGCGCTGTCGGTCGCAGCGGTTCTGGCGTGCCTCGGTCTGTTGCTCTGCTGGATGACGGGGATCCGGGACGCCGTCCTCCTTTCCCTCATCTATCTGGCCGCCAACCTCGTCTACTCGCTGGGTGCCAAGGATCTGCCCGTCCTGGACGCCTTCCTGCTCGCTTCGGGCTTCCTGATCCGCGTGATCCTGGGCTGCGTGCTGGTCGCTGCGGCGCCGTCCAACTGGCTGCTGCTCTGCACGTCGATGCTGGCCCTGTTTCTCGCCTTCGGGAAGCGCCGGGCCGACCTGGCGGCCGGGCTCACCAGCGAGCACCGCGCCTCCCTCGCCGGGTACACTCTCACCTTCCTCGATGCCGCACTCAGCATCACGGCGGGGATCGCGCTGTTCGCCTACGCCCTCTACAGCCAGGAGTCGCCGGCCTTCGTGGAAGGGCGGGAACTGCTGGGCATTCCGTTCGTGGCGTTCGGCATCCTCGACTACCTGCGCATGGCAATCGGTGAGGGCGCCGGCGGGTCTCCCGTAGAGATGGCCTACCGCTCGCGCTCACTGCAGATCTGCGTCCTCGGCTGGCTGATCGTCACCGCCTGGAGCCTGGGAATCCCGTTCTAGCTTTCACCGACGCCCGATCTGCTCCATCCTTTCCCGTGAGGGCAGATGGAGTCGCGAGTGGACTGGTTGCTTCGGGCCCTGCTGGTCGTCGGGTTCGCGTATGGGTTCCCCTCCACGCCAGCTGCGGGTCAAGAACGGGGGCCGCGGCTCGAGGTGGACGCGCCGAAGGAGGCGCGGTCCAGCACGACCCTTTCGCTCATCGAGGTGAAGGGTCTGGCCAGCGCCCGGGGCAAGCGCGGTCACGACCTTGTGATCGTCCTGGACCTCTCGGACAGCACGATCCTCTCCTCCGGAGTGGATCTCGACGGAGACGGCCCCGAAGGCCGGACCGACCCCGAGCTTCTCGGCTGGCTGGCTGGGCAGCCCGGCGTTCGGGGTGCCCTGGTGGAGAGGCTCCGAGAGGTAGACCTCGACGACAGCATCTTGATGGCGGAGCTCGTGGCCGCAGAAGCCCTGATCCAGCGGCTGGATCCGCGCGTGTTTCGCATCGGGATCGTCGTCTTCTCCGACACTGCCCGGGTGGCGGCGCCGCTCGGAAGCCCTCGCGGTCGTCTGACCGGGGCGCTGCGCGAGGTCCGTCTCGGCTTCTTTCGGGAGCTGCGCGGCACCAACTTCAGCGACGCCATCCGGCTGGCGCACGCGGAGCTGGCGCCGGATCCCGGAGAGGCGGAAGGGGTACGGCCCTCCGGCGAAGGTCGCGAGCGCTCCATCCTGTTCCTCTCCGACGGTGCACCCACGCTTCCCGTCCACGAGGATCGCGCCGAGGCGCACGCGCTCCAGGCGGCGCGAGCTGCTGCCGGCGATGGGATCCGGCTCTACTCCTTTGCACTCGGCAGTGAGGCGGCGGAGGCGCTCGAGGTCTACCGCCGGATGGCCGTCTTGAGCGGTGGGAGGTTCGAGAAGATCGCTCGGCCAGCGGATGCGATCGCGCGGCTGCGCCGGGTCGACCTGGCAGACCTGGAGGAGCTTCGCGTCGTGAACCTTTCCAACCAGAGGCCGGCGCGCGCACTTCGGATCTTCCCGGACGGATCCTTCGACGGCTTCGTCGAACTCTCCCCGGGGAGGAACCACCTCGAGTTCGTAGCCACCGCCAGGGATGGCAGCGAGGTTTCGGTCGGCCGCGAGGTGACCCGCCTCCCCGACGCAGGGGAGGGGGACGATCGCGAACGCGCCCAGGCTCTCCTGGAGGAGCTTCGCCGGAGAACCCGCGAGACCGAGCTCTGGGCGGAGCTGGAGCAGGGTCGGAGCACCCAGCGCCTCGAGCTTCTGATCCAACCCGAGGAGCCGGAGCAGCGCTGACCACCCGGAAACGCAAATACGTAAAGAACGTCCCCGCTTACGGGTCGGCGGGTAGCAGGTCCGCGAAGACGAAGCCGTCCCGCTCGACGATCTCACCCGGCTTCACCGCGATCGGTGTGCGGAACATCGGGCCCCGGTGTGCGAACGTGTGGAACTCACCGTGTTCGCCGCAAGGATCGACACCGGCGGGAAGCTCGTCCAACAGGGCGCTGTCGAACTCGCGGCATGCAAAGTGCCGGGGTAGCAGCTTGGGGTCGATGCACGTGATTCGCGCGCCCAGCCCCGCGTCCACCATCTCCCGCGCCAGCTCCGCGGTCGGCAGACCCCAGAGGGGGAAGACGGGCTCCACCTCCTGGCCCTCGAGCCGCTTCTCCCGGTAGCGGCGGATCTCCTCGAGAAAGAGGTCGCCGAACGCCATGGCGTCGACTCCCGCGGAGCGGGCTCGCTCCAGGAGGTCGGCCATGGCCTTCTGGTAGCAGGCGTCGCTGCAGGGGTGGGGGATGGGAACCTTCCAAAGCGGCAGGCCGGCAGAGGCGGCCTGGAGATCGACCAGTGCCTCGCGGACGGCGTGCATGGCGACTCGCTCGAAGCGCCGGTTCACGGTGGTGACGAGTCCCACCACCTCGAACTCGCCCGCCCGCCGAAGCCTGTGAAGGGCCCAGGCGCTGTCCTTCCCGCTGCTCCAGGAGAGCAGCAGCTTCCGGCGGCCGGGCGCTCCGGCCTCAGTCGCCACCGAGCGGGTATTGCCGCTGCAGGGCGCATCGCTTCGCGCCGATCCGCCCCTCGGCGCAGCCGCGTATCGTGGAAGGCGCGGCCTCGTCTCCCCTCGCGAACAGGTAGCACGGCGCCTCGACGCCGTTCGTTGCCGCGTTTTCGTTGCAGGCGGCGAGGGCCTTCTCGTCGGCGGAATTCTGCGACCAGCTGCCGTAGAGGGCGGCGAACGCCCTCTTTCCGCTCTCGTCGGCGGCCAGTGCCAGTGCCTTCTTGCCCTTCGAGAGGCGGTAGACGTCCAGCGCCTCCTCGAATCCGGAGCTCGGCGGAAGCTGAGTGGTCGCACAGCCGAGAGCGAGCAGGAGCGCGATCAGGGTGGAGCGAGTCATGGTTTCCTGCTTAACGCCTCGCTGGGGTTTCCGCCAGGGAGCCATCGGTGGGCGCTGCCCGGTGTGAATCATTCCCGGGCGGAGCCGAGGCAGGCGCCCCGGAGCGCGACAGATTAGCATGGGGAGGATACGCGCAGACCCGAGGAGCGATCCGCACATGACCACCCGCATCTGGATCGATACCGACATCGGAACCGACGTAGACGACGCCATCGCCCTGGCCTTCGCTCTCCGGCACCCGGAGCTCGAGGTGGTGGGTGTCTCCACCGTCTTCGGAGACGTGGACCTCCGCGCCCGCATGGTCGAGGCCCTCCTGCGCCTCGGAGGAGCCGAGGGCGTTCCCGTCCTGGCAGGCCTCGGCAAGCCGCTGACGGAGATTCGGATCGGGCTGATGTTCGGCCACGAGGGGGCCGGGCTCCTGGAGGATGCGTCGCCGAGACTCAGGACCGAGTCCGATCTGGATGCCGGGCGGAGCGTCGACGCGCTCGCCGAGGCCATCCAGGCTGCCCGCGCCGATGCGCTGGTCGCGATCGGACCGCTGACCAACGTGGCGGCGCTGATCCGCGCCGGTGTGTCCCTGCCGCGCCTCTCGATCATGGGGGGACAGACCGCCAGGGTCGAAACCAAAGGGGTGACGCCTACCATCGACGAGTGGAACTGGCACTGCGATCCAGATGCGGCGGTCACGCTGCTCACGCAGCAGCCGCCCAGCGTTGGGCTGCCGCGCGTCTTTCCCGCGGAGATCACCTTCCGCACACCCATCTCGTCGGCGGATCAGGCGGCTCTCGCCGGGGGCGATTCCCTGTGCCGGTCGCTGGCCTCGATGAGCGACATCTGGCTGGAGAAGCTGAAGGAGATCGGGAATCCCAGCCCTCAGATCCTCCTGCACGACCCGCTGACGGTGGCCTCCCTGCCGGTTCCGGACCTCTGCCCGATGGAGCCGATTCGCCTCGAGAAGGACGGGGACAGCGGCTACGCGCGCCGTCCGGGACCCGCCAACATCGAGGTCGCGACGGACGTCGACGCCGGGCGGATCCGCGGCCTGGTGATGGAGACCCTGCTCGGCAGTTAGGCAGGAACGTCCCCGCTAGACCTTCTGCCAGTTGAGTGTGGCGGGGTCGCGGTCGAAGCCTCCGAACAGCTCCGTCCAGCGGTAGCCGATCAGGAGGTCCATCAGCTCCGACTTCCCTCCCGCGCGGGTCTTGGCCATCTCCGCCTTCAAGATCTCCAGCGTCTCCAGCACCACCGGACCGAACAGCGAGACCAGATACTCGTCCGGAATCCGGGGCTTCGACTCGTCGATCTCACCGTTCTCGTCGAAACGAGGCGGCGCCAGCGGCGGCACGTAGAATACGTTCGGCTCGGTGCCAAAGTCCGGATGCAGCGGAATCGCCACCTTCCACTGGTCCACCAGCTTGTAGATCGGCGCGTTCTGGTCGTCCCGGTAGCCCACGAAACGCATCCGGCCCGGACACTGACGCGCGCAGGCGTTGACCACATCCTTCTCGATCCGCGGAAAACAGAAGATGCACTTCTGGGCCACCTTGGCCACCTCGTTGAAGTAGATCTTCTTGTACGGACACGCCTCCATGCAGAAGCGGTAGCCGCGGCAACGATCCTCGTCGACCAGAACGATGCCGTCCTCCTCGCGCTTCACGATCGCCTGGCGCGGACACGCCGCCACGCAGGCGGGATGCGTGCAGTGGTTGCAGATCCGAGGCAGATAGAAGTAGTAGGCGTTGGGATACTCCCCGGCCCCCTGGTCCTCGTCCCAGTTCGGACCCCACTCGGGCTCCTCCCCCACCACCTGAAGGTGGGCCTGGCCACCCTTGCCGCCGAAGAAGACCTCCTCGTGGTTGAACTTCCAGGCGTCGCCGAACTCCCCGCGCGTGGGCAGGATCCCCGCCCGCGCCACATCGGCCTCGACGAAGCCGCCCCCCGACTGCTCCCAGTCGCGCGGTGTCCCACGGCCGGGCTGGGTGTTGACCGTGTTCCACCACATGTAGTCCATGCCTTCGTCGCGGGTCCAGAGCCGCTTGCAGGCGATGGTGCAGGTCTGACAGCCGAGACACTTGTTGAGGTCCATGACCATCGCCAGCTGCCGCTGGATCTCACCCGCCATCGCCCCCTCCTCGCCGGACACCGCGCCGTCGCGGACGCAGGCCACGCCTCGAACCCGAGGTGGCCTCATCCGCCTCCGGTGGAAAGATCGGCCTCGGTCTCGTCGCTCCCGGTGTTCACCGGCGAATTCGCATTGCCCCGCCGGGCGCGCCGTTCGATCTCGCTGGCCACGGCGGCGACCAGCGACCGCGGGAAGGTCGGCTTCGTTCCCTCGGGCGCCTCGGCCACGCGCACGATTCCCAGCACCTCGCCGCGCGAGAGATGTTCGGGAATCGGCGCTCCGGCCTCCGGAACCAGCACGAAGCGGGGGATCGGCTCCCAGGAGAAGCCCTCCACCAGCACCACGTCGAGGTCCCCGGGAAGCGAGGTGAGCGCGGTGTCGAGAGAGACGTCCACGCTGGCATCGACGCTGCGGCGCGTGAAGGTGGCGAGCTGCTCACGGGAGATCAGGGCGACGGATGCGGCGCCGGACTCGTAGAGCCGAAACGAGTCCTTGCCGGGCCGGTCCGCCAGGAAGCCGTGGGAAGTGTGCTTGACGGCGGCGACGCTGAGGCCCCGGGAGGTGAGCTCCGGGATCAGAAGCTCCAGCAGCGTCGTCTTCCCGGTTCCGGAGGGGCCTGCCACGCCCACGATCGCGGGTTCGCTCATCAGCTCTTCACTCCGACCGGCGCTGCCTCGCAATCGCCCTCTCCTCCGGCGAGCGAGGTCACCGCGAATGGATCGGGCGCGGCGGGGTCCGATTCCCTCCAGGAAGCGTACGCGAACTGGGGTCCGCAGGCCATGACGCGGGTCATATCCCCTGGGAGCGTCCGCCGTGTAGGCTGGGGACCGAGCGGGGGAGCAGCCCCGAGTCGAGGGCTGGATGGGTCGCCGATCGGCCAGTGGCAGCAGTCTGCAAGAGCTTGCGGACCGGTGGCTTCGCGTGGAGCCGCGTCCGGTTCCGGCGGGCCGGATCCTGCGCACCACGCTGCGGACGGCCCACCTGATCGCGACGGGCGCGCTCTACGGAGGCCACGTCTACGGGGTCGAGGCGGAGCGGCTCGTGCCAGCCTTGGCGGCCGTCCTCGCCACCGGGGGGGGATTCCTGGCGCTGGAGGTCTACCAGGCCTCGGTCTGGCTGATCCAGGTCCGCGGGGTGGCGACCCTGGTGAAGCTCGCCCTGGTGGCGGCCGTGGCACCGCTCTGGGACTTTCGCGTGCTCCTGCTCACCCTCGCCGTGATCATCGGTGGGGTGAGCTCCCACATGCCGGGCCGCTGGCGCTACCACTCCGTCCTCCACGGCCGGGTGGTGGGCCCCCGCGAGAGCGGGTAGCCCCTCCCGGAGCCGTATGATTCCGGTCATAACGACGGGGCTGCAACCCGGATATCGATCCAGGTAGTGGATGCCGGTCCCTCCCGCGGCGACGGTTCCCCTGATTGGCGGTCCAGGAGCGGAGCGGGAAATCCGGAACCGGAAACTGCAGCAGAGCGGGATTGCGAAAGCCCAACGACGAAGGGAGCTTGTGATGACGACGACGAAGCCGCGGAGAGCGGAAGGTGGGTGGGCGGATCGCTATCGAAAGAGCTGGACGTGGGATGCGGTGAGCTGGGGAAGCCACGCGGTAGATTGCTACCCGGGCGGCTGTCCCTTCCGTGTCTACACCAGGGACGGGAAGATCGTCCGCGAGGAGCAGGCCGGCATCCACTCCGCGGTCGAGCCCGGGGTCCCGGACATGAATCCGATGGGCTGCCAGAAGGGCGCCTGCTGGAGCCACTGCCACTACTCGCCCGACCGCGTCACCAGCCCGCTCAAGCGGGTCGGCGAGCGCGGCGAGGGCAAGTTCGAGGAGGTGTCCTGGGACGAGGCGTTGACCGCCATCGCCGACGCCATGCTCGACGCCTTGGAGGACCAGGGTCCGGCGTCGATCGTCTCGATGTTCACGCCGGAGTTCGGCGCTCAGCCGGTGCGGGCCTTCACACAGATGCTGGGGACGCCGACCACCGACGGCAATGCGGAGTTCCAGGACTTCAGCCCCGGCTGGCACCTGACCTGGGGGCTCTTCAACCCGACCTCCTCGATGGACGACTGGTTCCTGGCCGATCTCACGCTGATCTGGCACGCCAACCCCGTCTACACCAACATCCACTGGTACCACTACGTCGCCGAGTCCCGATACAACGGCGGCGAGGTGGTCACCATCGCGCCGGACTACAGCCCCTCGGCGATCCACGCGGACAACCACCAGCCGGTGCGGATCGGCACGGACGCCGCGCTGGCCCTGGCGATGTGCAAGGTGATCGTCGACGCGGAGCTGTACCAGAAGCAGTTCGTGCAGGAGCAGACCGATCTCCCGCTGCTGGTCCGCAAGGACAACGGGCGCTTCCTGCGCGGCTCCGACGTGGTGGAGGGAGAGCGTGAGGATCAGTTCTACTGGTGGGACACGCTCACCGGTACGCTGACGCCGGCCCCGCGCGGGACGCTGGCGACGACCGGTGTCGATCCGGCTCTGGAGGGCAGCTACTCGGTGCTGCTCAAGGACCTGACCACGGTGGAGGTGGAGCCGGTCTTCGTTCGTCTGCGTCGTCACCTGGAGGACTACACGCCGGAGAAGGCGGGCGAGATCTGCGGGATCCACCCGGAGAACATCCGCAAGCTGGCCCGCAAGGTGGCGACGCGGAAGACGAAGATCTTCATCGGCTGGAATTCCGGCAAGTACTACCACGGGGACCTGATGGAGCGGGCGATGGCGCTGCTCCTGGGTCTCACCGGCAACTGGGGCAAGAAGGGGACCGGCACCCGGTCCTGGGCATTCATGGGGATGGACGGTCAGGCCTTCCTGTCGCGCAAGCAGGGAGCCGGCCAGGAGGCGGCCCAGAAGCACATCGCCGGAATCATCGCGATGCGCCGACTGATCGCCGCCGACGACCCGACGATGACGGGGGAGATGATCCAGAACAAGGCCGCCCAGATGGCGACGGAGCTCGGCGGAATGGGCTTCCCCATGCCACCCGCCTTCCTCTGGTACCACCAGTACGGCTACAAGGAGCGCTGGAACGACCCGGAGAACAACGATCCCTCGATGAAGCGCAGCTTCGACGAGTACGTCCAGGAGGCGACCGAGAAGGACTGGTGGGACCCGCGCTTCGCCAAGGCCTTCCAGAGCATCGAGCCCCGGGTGCTCTTCGAGGCGGGCGGCAACCTGCTGCGCCGCCAGCGGGGCGGGCAGAAGCTGCTGCTCAAGACACTCTGGCCCAAGCTCGAGATGATCGTCTCCTGCGACTACCGGATGACCACCACCGGGCTCTACTCCGACTACATCCTGCCGGCGGCCCAGCACTACGAGAAGCTCGGCAACAGCATGCCCTCGGTTCACCACATGAACTTCGTTCTCTGCGATCGGGCCGCACCTCCTCCGAACCAGGCGCTCCCGGACTACGAGATCGGCGTCCGCATCGTCGAGAAGATCGAGGAACGCGCCAAGGCGCGGGGAATGAAGGAGTTCACCGACGTGAGCGGGAACCCTCGCAGTCTGGAGGGTCTGGTGGATCGTCTCACCCAGGGCGGCGCGCTCCGGGACGAGGAGAAGCGCTTCGACGAGGTCGTTCGCGACAGCGCAGTCTACGGTCTGCTGCCCAAGGGGACGACGCTGCAGACCCTCCGCGAGAAGGGGGCCCTGCGCTACACGAGCTGGGGCATGGTCGGCCACGGCCTCTCCCAGGCCTCGACGATCCGTCCCGACGAGGTGCACAACCCGCTGCGCTGGCACACCGAGGACAAGGTTCCCTACGACACCTTGGTGCGGCGGGCGCAGTACTACATCGACCACGAGTGGTTCCTGGAGGCCGGCGAAGAGCTCCCCACCCACAAGGAGCCGCCGAATGCGGGCGGCGCCGGGCGGCGCTTCCAGATGACCAGCGGCCACAACCGCTGGAGCATCCACTCGATGAACATGACCAACAACATCATCCAGAACACCCACCGCGGGGAGCCCTTCGTGTTCCTCAACGACGCGGACGCGGTGGAGCTGGGTGTCGAGAACGGCGAGCGGGTGCGTCTGGTGAGCAACGACGGCGACTGCCTGGTGCAGGCGAAGCTCTCGGCTTCGGTGCGTCCGGGGCAGGTGATCCTGTACAACGGCTTCGAGCCGTACCAGCACGAGGACTGGTACAGCCAGTCGGACCTGGAGTCGGGTCACGTGAAGCACCTGGGCTTCGCGGCCGGCTACGGACACCTCAACTACCGTCCGCTCTCCTGGCAGCCGATTCCGGCGGACCGCGCGGTGCGGGTGGACGTGGAAAAGGTCGGCTGAGCCGTCCTCGGCTTTTTTTTGGAGATCACGGTCGGATCGCGATCAGGGAGGAGCGAGTCAGATGGCAACGATCACGGAGTCGAAGCGGCAGCTGTCGTGGGTGTTTGATCTGAACAAGTGCATTGGTTGTCAGACCTGCTCTGTGGCGTGCAAGGTGCTGTGGACGCACGAGGAGGAGGGTGCGGAGCACCAGTGGTGGATGACGGTGAACACGCAGCCGGGCCGGGGTACGCCGAAGGACTGGGAGAAGATGGGCGGCGGTTACAACGGCGACGGCAAGATGCAGCTCGGGAAGCTTCCGACGCCGGAGGAGTTTGGCGGTGGTTGGGACTACAACTACGACGAGGTGCTTCGAGGCGGCCGCGGTCGCGAGGTGTACCTGCAGAAGACGGCGGGCAGCAAGAGCTGGGGGATGAACTGGGACGAGGACGAGGGCGGGGGCGAGTACCCGAACGCGTACTTCTTCTATCTGCCGCGGATGTGCAATCACTGTGACCAGCCGGCCTGCGTGGAGGCGTGCCCGAGCGGCGCGATGTTCAAGCGCGAGGAGGACGGTCTGGTTCTTCGCGACGAGGACGTCTGTCAGGGCAGCCAGGACTGTGCTCGGGCGTGTCCGTACAAGAAGATCTACTTCAACGCGAACGCGAAGGTGAGCCAGCACTGCATCGGCTGCTTCCCGCGGTCTGGAGCAGGGCGTGGCGCCGGCTTGCGTGCGTCAGTGTCCGGGCCGCGCGGCGTTCGTGGGCTTCAAGGACGATGCGGGCAGCGCGGTGTTCAAGCTGGTGGAGAAGTGGAAGGTGGCGCTTCCGCTGCACCCGGAGTGGAAGACGGGAGCGAACGTGTTCTACGTGCCGCCGCTGGCGCCGGCACCGCTTCGCGATGACGGCAGCTTCGACGAGGGCGGGGACCGGATTCCGCCCTCGTATCTGGAGGAGCTGTTCGGTCCGGCGGTTCACGGTGCGCTGGACGTGCTTCGCACGGAGCTGGACAAGAAGCGGCGGGGCCTGGACTCGGAGCTGATGGACCAGCTGATCCTCTACCGCTGGCAGGACTGCCTGGGGCACCTGAGCCGCGACCCGGCCGACATCGTCTGGAAGTGAAGCGGCGGGGAGCGGATCGAAGAGCACGGAGGTAGAGCAGAGTGGGCGAGCTACGCGGCGAGTGGGCTGAGGCGTACCGGAAGAAATGGACCTGGGACGGGGTGACCTGGGGCAGCCACTCGGTGGACTGCTACCCGGGCGGTTGTCCCTTCCGCGTCTACACGAAGGACGGAAGGATCGTCCGCGAGGAGCAGTCGGGCACTCTCTCGCCCGTCCAGGCCGGGATCCCGGACATGAATCCGATGGGCTGCCAGAAGGGCGCCTGCTGGAGCCACTGCCACTACTCGCCCGACCGCGTCACCAGCCCGCTCAAGCGGGTGGGCGAGCGCGGCGAGGGCAAGTTCGAGGAGGTGTCCTGGGACCAGGCGCTCACCGAGATTGCCGACGGCATCCTCGACGCGATCCAGGACCCGGGGCCCGAGTCGATCGTCACCCTGTTCACGCCCGAGGTGGGTGCGGCCAACGCGCGGTACTTCGGCGACGTCCTGGGCCTGCCGACCACCGACGGCAACGCCGAGTTCCAGGACTTCAGCCCCGGCTGGCACCTGACCTGGGGGCTCTACAACCCCGTCTCCACCATGGACGACTGGTTCCTGGCCGATCTCACGCTGATCTGGCACGCGAACCCGGTGTACACGAACATCCAGTGGTACCACTACGTGGCCGAGTCCCGATACAACGGCGGCGAAGTGGTCACCATCGCACCGGACTACAGCCCCTCGGCGACGCACGCCGACTACCACCTGCCGGTGCGCATCGGCACCGACGCGGCGCTGGCGCTGGCGATGTGCAAGGTGATCGTCGACGCGGAGCTGTACCAGAAGCAGTTCGTGCAGGAGCAGACCGATCTCCCGCTGCTGGTCCGCAAGGACAACGGGCGTTTCCTGCGCGGCTCCGACGTGGTGGAGGGAGAGCGCGAGGATCAGTTCTACTGGTGGGACACGCTGACCGGTACGCTGACACCGGCCCCGCGCGGCACGCTGGCCACCACGGGCGTGGATCCGGCTCTGGAGGGCAGCTACTCGGTGCTGCTCAAGGACCTGACCACGGTGGAGGTGGAGCCGGTCTTCGTTCGTCTGCGCCGTCGTCTGGAGGACTACACGCCGGAGAAGGCGGGAGAGATCTGCCAGCTTCATCCGGACAACATCCGCAGCCTGGCCCGCAAGGTGGCGACGCGGAAGACGAAGATCTTCATCGGCTGGAACTCGGGCAAGTACTACCACGGCGACCTGATGGAGCGGGCGATGGCGCTGCTCCTGGGTCTCACCGGCAACTGGGGCAAGAAGGGCACCGGCACCCGCTCCTGGGCGATCATGGGCTACGACGGCGACGCCTTCCTGTCCGACAAGGAAGGCCCCGGCCAGGAGGCGGCCCAGAAGTACATCGCTGCCATCATCGCCATGCGCCGTCTCATCGCCGCCGACGACCCGACCATGACGGCGGAGATGATGCAGAACCGGATTGCGCAGATGGCGACGGAGCTCGGCGGAATGGGCTTCCCCATGCCTCCCGCCTTCATGTGGTACCACCAGTTCGGCTACAAGGAGCGCTGGAACGACCCGGAGAACAACGACCCCTCGATGAAGCGCAGCTTCGACGAGTACGTCCAGGAGGCCACCGAGAAGGGCTGGTGGGATGCGCGCTACGCGAAGGCCTTCCAGAACATCGAGCCGCGCGTGATCTTCGAGTCCGGCGGCAACGTGCTGCGCCGCCAGCGGGGCGGGCAGAAGCTGCTGCTCGAGACGCTCTGGCCGAAGCTCGACATGATCGTCACCTGCGACTACCGGATGACCACCACCGGGCTCTACTCCGACTACATCCTGCCGGCGGCCCAGCACTACGAGAAGCTCGGCTACAGCATGCCCTCGGTGCACCACCTCAACTACGTGCTCTGCGACCGGGCTGCGCCTCCCCTGGGCGACTCGCTCCCGGACATCGAGATCGGCATCCGCATCGTCGAGAAGATCGAGGAGCGCGCCGAGGCGCGCGGGATGAAGGAGTTCACCGACAGCGTGGGCACGAAGCACGGCCTGACGGGCCTGACGGCTCGCATCACCCAGTCCGGTGCGCTCCGGGACGAGGAGAAGCGCATGGATGAGATCGTGCGCGACAACGCGGTCTACGGCGTGCTGCCCAAGGGGACGACCCTGCAAACCCTCCGCGAGAAGGGGGCGGTCCGTTACGTCGGCTGGGGGATGGTGGGACACGGCCAGTCGCAGAGCTCGACGATCCGTCCCGACGAGGTGCACAACCCGCTGCGCTGGCACACCGAGGACAAGGTCCCCTACGACACCTTGGTGCGGCGGGCGCAGTACTACATCGACCACGAGTGGTTCCTGGAGGCCGGCGAAGAGCTCCCCACCCACAAGGAGCCGCCGAATGCGGGCGGCGCCGGGCGGCGCTTCCAGATGACCAGTGGGCACAACCGCTGGAGCATCCACTCGATGAACATGACCAACAACATCATCCAGAACACCCACCGCGGGGAGCCCTTCGTGTTCCTCAACGACGCGGACGCGGTGGAGCTGGGTGTCGAGAACGGCGAGCGGGTGCGTCTGGTGAGCAACGACGGCGACTGCCTGGTGCAGGCGAAGCTCTCGGCTTCGGTGCGTCCGGGGCAGGTGATCCTGTACAACGGCTTCGAGCCGTACCAGCACGAGAACTGGTACAGCCAGTCGGACCTGGAGTCGGGTCACGTGAAGCACCTGGGCTTCGCGGCCGGCTACGGACACCTCAACTACCGTCCGCTCTCCTGGCAGCCGATTCCGGCGGACCGCGCGGTCCGCGTGGACGTCGAAAAGGTTCGCTAGCAGGGCAGGCGGAAAGCCGCCCGTGGCACCCGAGGGCTCCTCCGGTCAGACGGTGCCGGCGCCCGACGTCGAAGGTCGGATCGGGGTATAATGCGCCGATCCCCGGGGGACCAGGTGCGCCCGCCGAGAAGCAGAATGAGGAGAATCCGATGGAACGAGCTGTGGTCGCTGGCGTCGGGATGACGCGCTTCGGGAAACACATGGACACCGGGCTCAAGGCGCTCGGCCGCGAGGGGCTGCTGGCGGCGCTCAGCGACGCGGGAATCGAGAAGGAGGCCATCGAGGTGGCCTTCGTGGGAAACGCGATGGCCGGGCTCGTCACCGGCCAGGAGTGCATCCGCGGGCAGGTGGTGCTGCGCTCCGCCGGGATCGGAGCGATCCCGGTGGTGAACGTCGAGAACGCCTGCGCGAGCGCCTCGACCGCGCTTCACCAGGCCAACGCCATGGTCACGGCAGGGATCTACGACGTGGTGCTCGCCCTGGGCGTGGAGAAGCTCTACCACCCCGACAAGAAGCGCAGCTTCGCCGCGATCGGGAGCGCCATCGACACCGAGGAGATCGCGACCATCATCGAGATGCTGAAGAAGAACGCCGCCGCGCAGGGTGCCGAGAAGGCCTCCAGCGGGGCCGGCGAGAAGCGCAGCATGTTCATGGACTTCTACGCCGCCATGGCCCGTCAGCACATGGAGAAGTACGGCACCACGGCGCGCCAGTTCGCGGCGGTGGCGGCCAAGAACTCCTACCACGGAAGCCTCAATCCGAAGGCGCAGTTCCAGAAGGAGCTCTCGGTGGACGACGTGCTCGCCGAGCCGATGATCGCCGAGCCTCTGACCCGGCCGATGTGCTCGCCGATCGGGGACGGCGCGGCGGCAGCGGTGATCGTGAGCGAGCGGAAGGCCCGGGAGATGGGGATCTCGAAGCCGATCTACATCGACGCCTGCGTGCTGCGATCGGGCTGGGATCACGGACCCGACGAGGAGGGGGTCACGGAGCGCTGCGTGCGCGAGGCCTACGAGAAGGCGGGCGTCGGCCCCGAGGACCTCGACCTGATCGAGTGTCACGATGCCTCCGCACCGTCGGAGGTCGTCTACTACGAGGAGTTCGGTCTCTGCAAGATCGGCGAGGGCGGTCCTTTGATCGATTCGGGGGCGACGAAGCTCGGCGGGCGCATTCCGGTCAACACCAGTGGAGGCCTGCTGCGCAAGGGGCATCCGGTGGGCGCCACCGGCCTGGCCCAGCTCACCGAGCTGGTCGAGCAGCTCCGCGGTCAGAGCGGCCCACGCCAGGTGGAAGGTGCGAAGGTCGGGATGGCCCACAACGGCGGCGGCACCATCGGCACCGACGCCGCCGCCATGTGTGTGACGATCGTTTCGAGCTAGGAGAAGCCGAGATGGCACGAGAACCTTCGGATCTGATTCTCGCCGACCTGATCGCGGCGCGGGCCGAGCGGAATGCCGACTTCCCGGTGCTGACCTTCGAGTGCGCCGGAAAGGAGGACGAGGTCCGCAGCTTCGCCGAGCTGCAGGAGCGCGGAAACCGGATCGCGGCGGAGCTGATCGCCCGTGGTCTCCAGCGCGGCGAGCGCTTTGCGCTGATGATGCGCAACCACCCGGAGTTCGTGGAGACCATGATCGCCGCATCGATCTCGGCGACGGTCTTCGTTCCGATCGATCCCCGCACCAAGGGCGAGAAGCTCGCCTACACCCTCCGCAACGCGGGGTGCAGGGGGATCCTGCTGGCGGACTACAACCTCGCCGCAGCTCGAGGAGATCCGCGGGTCGGTGCCGGACCTCTCCTTCATTCGCGCGCTGGAGACCGGAGAAGACGGGGCGCCGCCGATCGGGGATTTCCAGGGGGTCGAGCCCCTCGGTGAGGTGCTGGACCGGCCCGCCGAGACGGTCGACATCCGGCTCGAGAGCGAGGCGGACCCGCTGCAGATCATCTACACCTCCGGCACCACGGGGGACCCGAAGGGCGTGGTGATGCAGAACGGCCGCTACGGCGGGATGTCGATGCTGGGAAGGTTCATCTTCCAGTTCCAGCCCACGGACAAGCTCTACACGGGACTCTCGCTCACCCACGGCAACGCCCAGGCGGTGACGCTCTCGGCCGCCCTCTGCATCGAGCTTCCCGCGGTGATCAGCCGCCGCTTCACCAAGTCGAGGCTCTGGGACATCTGCCGCAAGCACGGCTGCACCACCTTCTCGCAGCTCGGGGGAATGGCGACCGCGATCTACAGCGAGCCGGTGAAGGAGAACGACGCCGACAACCCGGTGCGGATGCTGACCAGCGCGGGAATGCCGCACGCCATCTGGGAGGCCTTCGAGAAGCGCTTCGACCTGAAGATCTTCGAGTGGTACGGCGCGGTGGAGGGCGGACTCGCCTTCAAGCCGATCGGGCAGGGTCCGATCGGCTCCTTCGGCAAGCCGGGGCCGGGTCTCGAGATGAAGATCCTCGACGAGAACGACGAGGAGTGTCCGCCCTTCGTTCCCGGCGAGATCTGCTCGCGACCGGCGACCGGAGAGTCGGCGGAGGTCGAGTACCACGGGAACCCGGAGGCCTCCGAGAAGAAGACCCGGGGCGGATGGCTGCGCAGCGGCGACATCGGCCACACGGACGAAGAGGGCTGGCTCTTCTTCGACTACCGCAAGGGCGGTGGCATCCGCCGCAGCGGCGACTTCGTCAACCCGGGTTTCGTCGAGAAGGTGATCGCGGAGCACCCCGACGTCTCGGACGTCTGCGTCTACGGCATACCGGCGAAGTCCGGTGCGCCGGGCGAGAAGGACGTGGTCGCCGCGATCGTGCCGGTGGCCGGCGAAGAGCATCGATCCGGAGTCGGTGTTCGGCGGTCTGCCGGAAAGGACTGGAGTCGAACTTCGTCCCCTCCTACCTGCAGGTCCTGGACGAGATCCCCAAGACGGCCTCGGAGAAGCCGATCGAGCGCTTCCTGGTCGAGCGCTTCGCGCCCGATGCCGAGGGGGTTTACACCGCCTGAGCGTTCTTCAGCGGGGGCGCTGTTGCCTCTCGCCTTTTCGCGGGCCTGCCTGGTGACCGACGGCGGTTCTCTGCGCAGATCCGACTCGGGGGTCTGAGCCTCGGGCCGGCTCGGCATTGACCTCGATCGGGGATTGTGATAATTAATAATGCGAATTGCTATTATCATTTATACTGAGGTAAATCAGAGTGTTAAGCGACACTTCTCAGCTCGCCTGGGTTCGTCCCGCCCTCCAGGCCCGGAGCCAGGAGACCCGCCAGCGCCTCCTGGACGCCGCCGAAGATCTGATCGCCGAGAAGGGCGTCGCCGACATTCCGGTGGCGGAGATCGCGCGCCGGGCGGGCTTTTCGGTCGGTGCGGTCTACGCCCGCTTCCGCGACAAGGCGGGAATCCTCCGCAGCATCCGCGAGCGCCTGTGGGAAGAGGTGTGCGCGACGGCTGACGCGGCCCTGGATCCGGCGCGCTGGGAGGGGGCCAGCATCCCCGAGATCGCACAGGTGGCGATCGGGTTCATGGTGCGGGTCCACCGCGAGCGCATCGGCGTCCTGCGGGAGGCGATGGGCCGGGCTCCCGGCGACCCCGAGCTCGGCGCTCAGCTGGAGCGCGTGGTCAGCCACATCTGCAACAAGCTGGCCGCGCTTCTGCTGGCTCGATCTGACGAGATCGGCCACCCGGAGCCGGTCCTCGCCGCGAACTTCGCCTTTCGCCTCCTCCTCGGCGTGCTCAAGGAGGCGATCCTGTTCGGAGCACCGGGCACCCACGGCATCCCGCGCTCCGACGAGCGCCTGACCGAGGAGCTGACACGGGCCTTCCTCGGCTACCTCGGTGTCCGCTTCGCTTGACTCTACTAAGTGTAGAGCTTCGAATCCACGCAAGGAGACCAGAGATGACCGCAGACTTCGAAGACTGGGAAGAGCGCTATCGGAGCATGTGGAAGTGGGACAAGGTGACCTGGGGCAGCCATTCCGTCGACTGCTACCCCGGCGGCTGTCCGTTCCGGGTCTACTCGAAGGACGGCAAGATCCTCCGCGAAGAGCAGGCTGGTGCCTTCCACGCCATCGAAGCGGGCATTCCCGACATGAACCCGATGGGCTGCCAGAAGGGCGCCTGCTGGAGCCACTGCCACTACTCGCCGGACCGCGTCACCGCACCGCTCAAGCGCGTCGGCGAGCGAGGCGAGGGGAAGTTCGAAGAGGTCTCCTGGGAGGAGGCTCTCGACGACATCGCCGACCGGCTGCTCGATGCCATCGAGGAGCAGGGGCCCGAGTCGATCGTGGTTCCCATCACTCCGGAGGTGGGGGCGTTTCCCTCTCGCGCGTGGGCCCAGCTGGTCGGCGTACCGATGACGGACGGCGAAGCGGAGTTCCAGGACTTCAGCCCCGGCTGGCATCTCACCTGGGGGCTCTTCAATCCCACCGCATCGATGGACGACTGGTTTCTCGCCGATCTCACGCTGATCTGGCACGCGAACCCGGTCTACACCAACATCCACTGGTACCACTACCTCGCCGAGTCGCGCTACGACGGCGGTGAGGTGGTCACCATCGCGCCGGACTACAGCCCCTCGGCGATTCACGCGGACTACCACCAGCCCATCCGCATCGGTACCGACGCCGCATTCGCCCTGGCGATGTGCAAGGTGATCATCGACGCCGGTCTCTACGAGAAGCAGTTCGTGCAGGAGCAGACCGATCTCCCGCTGCTGGTTCGCACGGACACCGGGCGCTTCCTGCGCGGAAGCGAGGTCCTCGAAGGAGACCGCGAGGACCAGTTCTTCTGGTGGGACTCGCTCACCAACACGCTCACGCCGGCGCCGCGACACACCCTGGCGACCACCGGGATCGATCCCGTCCTCGAGGGCCGCTACGAGGTCACGCTCAAGGATCTCCGCAGCGTCCAGGTGGAGCCCGTCTTCGCAAGGCTGCGACGGCATCTGGAGAGCTACACGCCCGAGCGAGCGGGGGAGATCTGCGAGATCCATCCCGAGAACATCCGCCAGCTCGCCCGCAAGGTGGCCTCGCGGAAGACCAAGATCTTCATCGGATGGAACTCGGGCAAGTACTACCACGGAGACCTGATGGAGCGGGCCATGGCACTGCTCCTCGGCCTGACCGGGAATTGGGGCAAGAAGGGCACCGGCACGCGCTCCTGGGCGGTCACCGGATTGGACGGTCAGCTCATGATGCCGCTCAAGGACGGCCCCGGCCAGGAAGCCGCCCAGCGGCACATCGCCGGCCTGATCGCGTTGCGCCGATTGATGGCCGCACAGGACCCCAGCCAGACCCGTGAGATGCTCCTGAACCGGATCCTCGAGGCTGCCAGCGAAACCGGAGCGGCCGGCGCTCCGACTCCTCCCGCCTTCCTCTGGTACTACCAGATGGGCTACAAGGAGCGCTGGAACGATCCCGAGAACAACTGCCCCTCGATGAAGCGCAGCTTCGACGAGTACGTCACCGAGGCGATCGAGCGCGGCTGGTGGGGCGATAAGATCTCGAAGGCCTACCAGACCGTGGAGCCGAGGGTGCTCTGGGAGTCGGGTGGCAACTACCTGCGCCGCAACCGCGGCGGCCAGAAGCACCTGCTCGAGCACTTCTGGCCCAAGCTCTCGCTGGTGGTCTCGGTCGACTACCGGATCACCACCACCGGCCTCTTCTCTGACTACATCCTTCCGGCGGCGCAGCACTACGAGAAGCTCGGCCACTCCATGGCCTCGGTCCACCATCTGAACTGGGTACTGGCCGACCGTGCGGTGCCGCCGGCGGGCAACTCCCTGCCGGATCGCGAGATCGGCGTGCGGATCCTCGAGGCGATCGAGCGCCGCGCCGCGGCCCGCGGCATGAAGGAGCTCGAGGACTGGACGGGCACCAAGCACAGCCTCGAGGGGCTGGTGGATCGGATGACGCTCGACGGGGGCGTTCGGGAAGAGGAGGACTTCTGGGACGAGAATCTTCGCGACAGCGCGGTCTACGGCATCCTGCCCAAGGGGACCTCCCTCGAGGTGCTGCGAGAGAAGGGCTTCGTGCGCATGACCGGCTGGGGAATGACCGGCCACGGGGAGTCGCAGGCATCCACCATCAAGCCCGACGAGGTGCACAACCCGCTGCGCTGGCATACCGAGGACAAGATCCCGTACGACACCTTGGTGAGGCGCGCACAGTACTACATCGACCACGAGTGGTTTCTGGAAGCCGGTGAGGAGCTCCCCACCCACAAGGAGCCGCCCAACCACGGTGGTGCGCAGCGGAGCTTCCAGATGACCAGCGGCCACAACCGCTGGAGCATCCACGCGATGAACATGACCAACAACATCATCCAGAACACCCACCGCGGTGAGCCCTTCGTCTTCATCAACGACGCGGACGCCAGTGAACTCGGCATCGAGAACGGCGAGAAGATCAAGCTGGTGTGCAACGTGGGCGACTGCATCATCCAGGCGAAGATCTCGCCCTCGGTGCGGCCCAAGCAGGTGATCCTGTACAACGGCTTCGAGCCCTACCAGCACGAGAACTGGTACAGCCAGTCGGACCTCGAGCCCGGGCACACCAAGCACCTGGGCTTCGCCGGGGGCTACGGACACCTGAAGTACCGCCTCATGTCCTGGCAGCCGATCCCGGCCGACCGGGCGGTGCGTGTCGATATCCAGAAGCTGGGCTGAGGGGCCCCGAGCGCGAGTCACCTGGAAAGGAATCAGACATCATGGGAACCGACCGAAACCCGAACCGTCAGCTCGCCTGGGTCTTCGATCTCAACAAGTGCATCGGCTGTCAAACCTGCTCGGTGGCGTGCAAGATGCTGTGGACACAAGAAGAGGAGGGTGCCGAGCACCACTGGTGGATGACCGTCAACACCAAGCCGGGCGCAGGGACTCCCCGCGACTGGGAGGAGATGGGGGGAGGCTACGACGGACAGGGAAGGCTCGCATTGGGCAAGCTGCCCACCGCCGAGGAGTTCGGCGGCGGCTGGGACTACAACTACGACGAGGTGCTGCGCGGCGGCGGCGGCCGGAGTGTGCATCTGCAGAAGACGGCCGGTAGCCGGAGCTGGGGCATGAACTGGGACGAGGACGAGGGCGGCGGCGAGTTCCCGAACGCCTACTTCTTCTACCTGCCCCGCACCTGCAACCACTGCACGCGAGCGCCATGCGTGGAGGCCTGCCCCTCGGGCGCGATGTACAAGCGCACCGAGGACGGACTGGTGCTGCGCGACGAGAACGTCTGCCGGGGCTCGCAGCAGTGCGCCCAGGCCTGTCCCTACAAGAAGATCTACTTCAATCAGGCGCGCCAGGTGAGCCAGCACTGCATCGGCTGCTTCCCGCGCCTCGAGCAGGGCGTGGCGCCGGCCTGCGTGCGGCAATGCCCGGGACGCGCGGCCTTCGTGGGCTTCCTGGACGACAAGGGGGGTGCGGTATACAAGCTGGTCGAGAAGTGGAAGGTGGCCCTGCCGCTACACCCGGAGTTCGGCACGGAGGCGAACGTCTACTACGTGCCGCCGCTCTCGCCGGCGCCGATCCGCGAGGATGGCAGCTTTGACGACGCTGGCGACCGGATCCCGCCTGCGTACCTCGAGAGCCTCTTCGGCCCCGAGGTGCACGGAACGCTCGACGTGCTGCGCATCGAGCTCGACCGCAAACGCCGGGGCGGAGAGTCGGAGCTGATGGACCAGTTGATCCTGTATCGCTGGCAGGACTGCCTGGGTCACCTCTCGCGCGACCCGGCCGAGATCGTCTGGGCTTAGCTGTGGGTCCCGAGGAGGTTGTGGATACCTGAGGGTGCTCTCTGAGGAACAATGGGGTTGTTGAGACTCCAGACCCTCAGAGAGGAGGACCCCCAGGTGCGACTTCATCCCAGCGCGAAGCTGACCCCGGCAGCGACGGCAAGGCCGACCAGCGCCTCGACTACCTCCGGTAACCCCGGGGCGGTTCGGGCGGCCCGGTTCAGAAGTCGAGGTCGAGCTTCATATAGATGTCCGCGGCCTTTCCGCCCGACTTGGCGGCCTTCTTGGACCGGCTCATGGCCGAGTTCCAGTTCTCGTCCTGGGTCTTGTCGAGCGCGTCGTCCGTGAATTGGATCGCCTTTCCCAGGAACTTGAGGGCCTTTCCGTTCTCCTTGGTATCGGGAAGGTTGAGCATGATGCCATCGTAGGCCGACTGGTAGCTGAGCTTCGCCTCGTTCAGGTGGTCGAGGGCGTTGACATCGTCGGGGACCAGGTTGTCGAGCCTCTGGACCACCTTGAGGTTGAGCTTGATCCCCTCCATGGTGGAGTCCAGGACCATCTCCTCGTCCGTCGCGTTGGGGCGCGGTGCGGTGTTGCCCCAGAAGCTGGCGAACCCCATCTCACCCTTGTTGTTCAAACTGGCCCCACCGACGGCGGGAAGCAGGCTGTCCTGGGTGAGGTCCAAGCCCAGGGCGGCGGCGTCCAGACCGTAGACCAGGGTCCAGTCGATGACGGCCTCGGGCTTGGCGTAGAAGCGGATCACGCTCAGGTCGTCCGCTTCGACCTTCATCTTGATGCGGTCGCCCGCACCGTTGAAGTCGACGAAGGGACTCTGGCCGGAGCTGCCGCCCAGGTTATACCCGACGGTCATGGACCAGTCTCCAGCGAGGCTGGTCTTGAACCCGCAGAAGGCGGCGTACTGCAGCGGATCCGAGCTGGGCACGTCGAACTCGACGCAGCCCTGCTGGTTGAGGGAGTACTCGAGCAACTTGGCTTCGAAGCCGCCCATCCTGAAGCCGACGCTCCAAGGTGCGAAGAGCTCGTAGCCCACGCGCGCAAATCCGAGGCGCGGCGGATTCTTCCCCTTGCCGAGGATCTGGAGGTAGTTCTCCTTGTGCTTGCTGGTCAGCGGCTGGGGCTTGTAGGCCCGGGGCTTCATCTTGACGCTCACCAGGTCCTGGTACATCGTGCCACAGCCGGCGAGGGACAAGGCCCCTACCAGCAGTCCGATCGTCAGCGCGATTCGTGTGATTGCGGGCATCGTTACTCCCTTGCTCGTACGTCTTGGGAGTATTTCGAATGACCGGGCCCGCCTCTTGAGAAACGCCTTCCGCTCGCTCTTCGCAACCGCACAGCCATGCGATTTCGGGCATCCTTCCCATGGCTGTGGGGGTTCCACCCTGTCGAGAAGGGCGTCACCTCGCTCAGGTCGGACGCTTGTAGAAGCCCGCGTGGCGGGCGACGATCAGGTACTTCTTGAAGAGGCGGTTCGTCTCCTCCTCTTCCTCGCTCACCGTGGTCTCGTCGACGGGGTCGAAGAAGCAGGTCGGGTCCTCGCCCATGTAGTCGCCGCTGTGGAAGTACGCCATCGCGCGGCAGCCGCCGCAGGTGTACTGGTAGCGGCAACGGCCGCAGCGGCCCTTGAGCTTGCTGCGATCGGTGATGTCCGCGAACAGCTTGCTCGAGAGGACGAGCTCGTCGATCGGCTTCTCCCGGACGTTGCCGCCGCTGAGTTCGTCGAGGAGCACGGGACACACGGAGATGTCGCCCTCGGCGTTGATGGTCAGCCAGGTTCCCGCCCAGCAGCCGATCGGCGGGTTCTGGGGCACGTGCCCGTCGATCTCCTGGCCCGATACTTCGCTGTAGAGCTCCGGTGACAGGAAGAAGGGCGTGTAGCTGACGTAGCCGTTCACGCTGCGGCGAAGGGCGGGATGGAAGCTCTCCTTCAGGTCCTCCCGGTCGAACGCCATCTCCTTCCACTGCTCGACACCGGAGCCGCGCGCCACCAGGGGGGAGCGGTTGTAGGAGATGCGGCGCTTGACCAGGTAGTCGATGGTCTTCTCGAAGCTGTCGGTGTTGTGCTTCCCGATCGTGATGATGACGTGGCGGTCGATGTGGAGCTCGCGGCAGATCTCCAGCACCTCGAGGGTGTGGTCCACCTCCGTATTGCGGGTCCGCGCGTTCTCGTCGTCGATCGAGTTGATCCCGACCGAGATGGTCAGGCTGCCGCCCGCGGCCTCCTTCATCTGCTCCAGGAGCTCCCGGTCCAGGATCTCGCAGTTGCTGCAGACGTTGCAGCGGTAGCCGAGCTCCGCGGTCAGGCGCAGCAGGTCGAAGGCGTCCGGGCGCAGCAGGAACTCGCCGCCGCTCCAGCCGATCGCGACGGTGCCGAGTCGCTTGGCCGGGACCAGGACCAGGTCGCGGATCTCCTCAAAGGAGAGCTCGCGCCCCCGGCTCTTCTGGACGCACTCGTCGTCGTTGCTCGACGTCATGCACATCGGGCAGTTCAGATTGCAGAGCCGGGTCGCCTCGAAATAGATGGCCGGGAAGCGATGCTTCACCCGCTCGCCCTCCGATCGCCTCGGGCCCGGTGGCCCTCACCCCCCCAGGGAAAGCCTCGGCCCTCCGAAACGGTTCAGGTCATAGCGCGAAGCTGCCCAACTGGCCAACCTCGGCCGCCACGGGAAATTGCGCCCGACTCTTCGCGGGCTTAGCCCGGCTCCGTCTCCAGCTCCCCCACCCCTTCCACGTGCGGCAGGTCGTCGCCGATGGCGATGTAGTACGCCTTGTTCTCGATGCTCATATGGGCCATCGGGGCGCTGTCGATCTCGCCCTGGAGGGGGCCCATCACGATGTACATGGCGTCCGGCGTCCTCGACGAGTCGCCGAAGAGCGAGCTGCCGCAGACGCTGCAGAAGAAGCGCCCGGCGTGGTCCGAGGACTGGTAGCGGACCAGCTTGTCCTCGCCCGACAGGATCCGCAGGTGGTCCTTCTGGACCGCGCACCAGCTCGTATAACCGGCGCCGTTCCAGCGCCGGCACATGGTGCAGTGGCAATGGATGCTTCCCAGGGTCGGGAGATCGATCTGGTACTGGATGGCCCCACACAGGCAGGCGCCGGGGACCGAGCCTTCGGTCTTGGATTCACTCATGGTTCCGGGAGCCTACGGCCGGAGGCGGGGGACCCGCAAGGGGGCCGAGCTCCGGCCCGTCCGCTAATCTTCCGCTCTCTCGGAACGCCCGACCCGGGGAGCTCGCAACCCCCACCCAGCTACGGAAGGAGACTTTGTGATGAGCGACAAGCAGCAGCAGTCGAACCTCTCGGATGGCGAGAAGGTCTCGCGGGCAGCCGACCTCTACACCCACATCAACGACGTCCTCGATTCCGAGGGCCAGATCCAGGGCTTCGTCCACTACCACCTCGGCTTCGGCTATGCCACAGAGCAGCTCGCCGACAAGCTGGAGGGCCTCGGTGTCGACAAGTCGTGGCACGTGCTGGACGTCTGCTGCGGCTGGGGCGTGCCGACCCGCTACGTCGCGGGACGCCTCGGCTGCCGGATGACGGGAGTCGACATCACCCAGCGCTCGATCGACTTCGCGAAGAAGGTCACCGTGGGCACCGAGCTCGAGTCGCTGGTCGAGTACAAGCAGGGGAGCGCACTGGACCTCCCCATCGAAGATGGCTCGGTCGACCTGATCTGGAGCCAGGACGGCCTGTGCCACGTCCCGAATCGGCCCCGCGTGCTGTCCGAGTGCTTCCGCGTGCTGCGCCCCGGTGGCTACCTCGTCTTCACCGACTGGATGCGCGGCGAGTTCATCACCCAGTCGGAGTACGACGCCTTCATCGAGGCATGGTCCTTTGCCGGCGTGGAGAACCCCGAGAGCTACCCCAAGCTCCTGAAGGAAGCCGGCTTCGAGATCCTGAGCGATGAGAAGGTGGGCCGCGAGTACGCCGTCGCCGGCGACACCCATGCGATCGAGATGGGCCTCACCAGCCTGGTCCAGCGGGCCGGGAACCGCGATTCCGCCAAGATCGCGCAGTACATCGAGGCCTACGGGAAGGACGCCCACATCGCGGCCCTGGAGCGTGAGAAGATGGACATCCACTTCGCCCAGGGGAAGATGGAGCTCGGCCGCTGGGTCTGCCGCAAGCCCGCCTGATCCGGTGAGACGAGCCGCCTGGAGGCTGCGCCTCTAGGCGGGCTCGATCTCGATCGGGATGCCCCGCGGCACGTGGATCGGGCCGCCGAAGAACAGGCGGTAGCGCAGGTGGCCGTAGCCGCCCGCGAAGTGCAGCGGCTTGTACGGCGACGAGACCACCTCCATGTTTCCGCGCCAGCCCGGGAACTGATACGGCTCCCAGGCGTGGTACACCAGGGCCTCGCCGGGCGGCATGCTGGGCGAGACCTTGGCGCCGATCTCGAAGGAGCCGTGGTCGTTCCACACCCGCATCTGCGCGCCGTCCTCGATTCCGCGTGCGGCCGCGTCGTCGACCGAGATCCACATCACCGGCCCGCCGCGCTGGAGCCGCAGCATGTCCGGATGGGCCCGCCAGATCGCGTGGATGCTCCAGCGGTTGTGGCCACCCGTGAGCAGGATCGGGTGTTCGCCTCCCGGCCTCGGCAGGGGCTTGAAGCGCGGCAGCACCTCGTCCGCCTCTTCGAACCACGGGTGGTCCAAATAGAACTGCTGGCGGCCGGTCAGGGTCGGCCACGCGTGCTTCTCCTCCACGTGGATGCGGGAGGGAGTCAGCGTGCCCCCGGGCTCCACGTCGCTCCCGATGCCGCTGGTGATCCCCCAGCCCCCTGCCGAGGCGGCCGGAATCGCGCCCGCCTTGCGGGCCTCGTCCCAGCCGATCCCGCCCGTGAGCGGGGAGGTCCGCAGGATCCGGTCCACCACCTTCGCATCGTCCTTCGGGCCGTAGCTGCCGTTCATGCTGAACTCGTCGTAGACCTCCGCGAGACTTCCCCCGATGCCCCGCTCGCGCGCGCGCTCCTGGAGGCGCTTCGCCAGCAGGCTGATGATCTCCCACTCGCTCTTCGACTCGCCCAGCGGCGCCACAGCCTGCTCGCCGACCACGACGTAGGGCGCCAGCGCCACCGCGTACTTGATCCCCAGCTTCTCGTAGTACCCCGCCGCCGGAAGCAGCAGATCGGCTTTCGCACCCGTCGTCGAGACGCGGAAGTCGATCGTCGCGATCATCCGAAGCTTGGGCCACAGCACGCGCTCGACGACTTGCGGCGAAGGCCAGCGGCGAAGCGGGTTGCAGCCCGAGGTGATCAGCACACGCGGCGGGTTTCCGGGCGCCGGCTTCGGGTAGGTCCAGCCGCGCTCCAGTGCCTCGCTCAGGTACTCGCGGGCGGGCCGGGGGAGGGAGGGATCGTCGGAGTCCGGGTCCTGGATGGCGTCGAGTCCCGCGTGCAGGTAGAGGAAGAGGTGCGAGGGCGTCCAGGTGAGCGGGCCCCGCGAGACGCCGGCGATCCCGTCCTCCATCATTCGCGGCGGCGGGGTGTAGAAGCGCATCAGCAGGCGCTGCAGCCAGGTTCCCTGTGCGCCCGGCGTGAACTCGTTGACGCCGTCGAAGGGGAGCCAGGCGGCGAAGCGCACCCCCGCTCCGCTTCGGCCGTGGTGTCCGCGCAGCGCGGAGATCAGGATCAGGGAGCGGTGTAGCAGGTCGGCGTGGTACTGGCGGTTGGAGCCCCAGGACGGGTAGAAGAGGGTGCGGCGCGAGCCGGCGATCTGGTCCGTCAGCCGCTCCAGGGTCGACGGCGAGACCCCGGTGACCTGCTGCACGTACTCGGGCGTGAAGCTGGAGAGCCGCTCCCGGAGGCGCTCCATCACCGGACGGACCGAGACCACGCCGCGCGTGGTCTTCGCCCGGTAGCTTTCGCCGAGTGCGGGCCGAAGCCTGTCGAGGTCGAGTGAGTCGCTCCACCGCCCCCGTGTTCCCGGCGCCTCGACGATCTCTCGCGACTCGAGGTCGTAGACGTAGAAGATGTCGTCCCTGCCGCCCGACTCGAGGTCCGATTGGCGCAGGAAGCGGCCGGTGTCGTCGCAGACCAGGAAGGGCAGGTCGGTCTGCTCGCGGACGTAGTCCTCGTCGATCGCGCCGCGCTCGAGGATCCCCCGCGCAATCCCCAGCGCCAGCGCGGCGTCGGAGCCCTGGCGCGGGTTCACCCAGAGCGACGCGTGGATCGCACTCGCCGAGTAGTCGGGCGTCACGGTGATGACTGTCGTGCCCCGGTAGCGCGCTTCGGTGGCGAAGTGGGCGTCCGGCATGCGCGTGGTGACTGGATTGCTGCTCCAGAAGACCAGCGTGTCGGCCCGCATCCAGTCGTCGGAGCTCCCGTCCACGAAGGTGGTGCCCCAGGTCTGGACCGCGCCCATCGCGAGGTCCCCGGTGCCCCCGAAGCCGTCGAGGAAGGTGGAGCCCAGCAGGGAGAAGAGCCGCATCTCCGCCGTGGCCCCGGGGCCGGTGTCGACGTTCGAGGTCCCGTTGTCGTAGACGACCGTCTCGGCCCCCCCCTCTTCGGTGGCGTCCAGCATGGCGTCCGCCAGTCGGGTGAGGGCGTTCTCCCAGGAGATTCGGCGCCAGCGGCCCGAGCCGCGCGGTCCCACCCGTTCCATGGGGTGCGTGATGCGGTCGGGGTTGGTCATCAGATTGCTGTAGCAGGCGCCCTTCTGACAGCCGCGCGGCGCGAAGTCCGAGAGCCCGGGAACCTCGCGAGCGTAGACGTCGCTCTGCTCCTCGTACCAGACCACCCCGTCCTTCACGTAGAGATCCCAGGCACAGGCGCTGAAGCAGTTCGCCCGCAGGTGGGTTCCGCGCACCACGCGGTCCCAGCGCCAGGCGCTCCGGTAGAGATCGCGGTAGTCGCGGTAGACCGGCGGCTCGGCGATCGCCGCGCCTCCGTCATCGGCCAGCGCGGCTCGCGGCGCCAGCCCTCGGAGCGACAGGGCCACGGATCCGATCGCGCCGGCGATCAGCAGCTCGCGTCGGGTGAGATCGATCAACTCGAAGCCTCCCTTCGTCTCACGCGGCAGGGCCAGACCCGGTACAGGGCGATATCCCAGGGCGGCTCGACGACGAACCCGGCGCCCTCGAGCCACTCGCGAACGTCGAGCGCCGCGAAAGCGTCGAAGTCCTCGCTCTCGAGGCGCTCGACCACCCGGAACACCCAGAACAGGGGGCGCCGCCAGCCCGCGCTGGGAGCCCGGTAGTCCGCCACCACGACCCGGTCGCTCGACACCCGCCGCATCTCGCCGAGCACCTGCGCGCGCTCCTCCTCGCCCATCTCGTGGAACGACATCGCACAGACCACCAGGGGAAAGGAGTCGTCCCGAAAGGCGATCCGGCGCGCGTCCATCTGCACCCACTGCGCTCGCTCCGCGACACCGGCGCGGCGGGCCTTGCGCCCTGCCTGCCGGAGCATTCCCGGTGACAGGTCGACACCGAAGACACGGCTCCCGCGGCGCGCCATCTCGACTGCGACTCCGCCGGTGCCCGCGCAGACCTCCAGACACGGCGTGCCGGTGCTCTGCACGCCCCACTCGGCGATCGTCTTCCACAGCCTTCGAAAGCCGAACAGAAGCACCACGGGATCGTAGGCGCGGGCGGTGAGGGAGAGAAACCAGATGCGACCGGGACGCGGCACGCCGAGCTCCCGCCTCAGCCCGCGGCCGAGGTGGCTCGAAGCGTTGCTCGCCGAGTCACGCTGCCCTGTTCAGGAGTGACTCTCGAGCCGCTCGACCTCGACACGGGTGTCCCGATCGGTCTGGTTGGGTTCGTAGTGCTGGTATCCCCAGCGCAGCTGTCCGTAGTCGCCGACCAGCTGGGTGACCTTGAACGGACTCGGCGAGACGTACTGGTGGCAGCCCCCATCGCGGAACTGGTAGGGCTCCCAGGCGTGGAGGATGTGGATCTGGGAGGGCCGGATCGTCCCCGCGATCTTGGCTCTCACCACGAACTCGCCCATGTCGTTCCGCACCCGGACCAGGTCGTGCTCGGAGATCCCCCGCTCGCGCGCGTCTCCGGGGTTCATGTAGATCACCGGCTCCCCGCGCTGCAGCTGCAGCATCAGCCTCTGGTCCCGCCACATCGAGTGGATGCTCCAGCGCGCGTGTCCGCCGGTCATGGTGAGCGGTTGTTGGCCGCCCGCCATCGGTGGATCCTTGTGGACCGGGAGCTCCTCGCCGACCTGGAGGAACCAGGGGTGGTCGATGTAGAACTGCTGGCGGCCCGTGAGCGTGGGGTAGGGCTCCTTCTTCTCGGTGAAGTCGCGCAGCGGCACCACCGGCTCGTCGACGCTGTAGTCCGTGTAGATGCCGGCGGTCGCGCCCGGACCCTGGGGGCCCAGACCCTTGATTCGTATCGCACCCCCTTCGCGCCGCAGATCCTCGAGACTGATGCCACGCGTGGGGCGGGAGTAGGTGAGGATGAACTCGACGACATCCTCCTGCGCCTTGGGACCGAAGCGGCCAGCGTCGGTGAAGCGCTCGCCCAGGTTGGCGATCTCGCACTCCTGGCCCCGGAAGCCGCGCACGCTGGTGACATTCCGCGCCCGGGCGGCGGCGGCCACGTGCTCGGCCAGCAGCGAGAAGATCTCCCACTCCGGCTTCGCCTCCCCCTGCGGCTCCGCTCCCTGGTCGGCCAGTGTCACGTAGGGCACCAGGGCGGCGATGTACTTGATGCCGATCTTCTCGTACCAGGCGGTCGCGGGGAGCAGGATGTCGGCGTAGCGGCTGGTCTCGTTCATGCGGAAGTTCACGTCGACCACCAGCCGCGCCGGATCGAAGAACCTCTCGCGAAGCTTGTTCCCCATCCGGGTGTGGCGCAGCACGTTTCCGCAGAAGGAGAAGATGATCTCGGGCGGCCCGGCGCTCGGCGCCGGGCCCACCGGGAAGTGTCCCTTCTCGACGGCCTCCTCCAGATAGGGCCCCGACCCTTCCGGCAGGAGCGGGTCGTTGTGCTCCGGGGCCCCCTCGAACTCGAGCAGGCCGCCGTGGACCGCGTGGAAGATCGAGCTCGGCACGTACATCGACTCGAACTCGTGCATCACCCCTTCGTAGTCCCAGAGGGCGCGCAGGGCGCTCAAGGCCAGGGAGGGCAGGCCGAGCGAGTCCTGCATGGCAACCAGGCCCATTCCCTCGAGCGGAGATCAGGGCCCCCGAGCGCCAGCCGCCGCCGACGCGCCCCAGGTTTCCCGTGAGCGAGGCGAGCAGGATCTGGCTGCGCTGGATCAGATCCGAGTGGAGGTTCTTGCACATTCCCCACTGCGAGACGATCAGCGCGGCGGGCGCCTTGGCGAACGACCGGGCGAAGCGGCGGATCGTGTCGGCCGAGATGCTCGTGATCGGGGCCGCCTGCTCGGGGCCGGCAGCTGGCGAGGCGCTCGCGCAGCAGGGAGAAGGCGGTGCGCACCTCCACCCGGCTCCCGTCGGCGAGCTCCACCTCGGCTGCGCTGCTCGAGGGAGGGAACCACACCCCGCGGGAGCTCGAGCGTCTGCTGCGAGGCGCCCTTCGTTCCGGGCGCCCAGAGCAGCGCGCCCTTCGCCTCGTCCCAGATGGCGAAGCGGTCGTCCTTGCCCCCTTCCACCACGTCCGCCTCGCGCAGGAAGCGCTTGCTGTCGCTGCGGATCAGGAAGGGGAGGTCGGTCTGCTCGCGAATGTAGTCGGCGTCGTAGAGCCCCTCTTCGATCACCACCTGGCAGGCGGCCAACGCCAGCGCGGCGTCGGTTGCGGGCCGCGGCGAGAGCCACAGGTCGGAGTGGATGGCGCACTGGCTGTAGTCCGGAGCGATCGTGACCACCTGCGTCCCGCCGTAGCGCGCCTCCGCGGCGAAGTGGGCGTCGGGGATCCGCGAGAGCACCGGGTTGAACCCCCAGAGCACCAGGTAGTCGGAGCGGAACCAGTCGTCGGAGGTCCCGTCGCAGTGGGCGTTGCCGAGGGTGATGGTTCCCCCGACGGCCAGGTCGCCGATCTGTGCGTTGGAGTCGGTGATCGGGGCGCCGATCTGCCGGAAGAAGCGCAGTCCCGCCGCGGTGTTGGCGCCGTAGTCCTGGTTCGGTCCCAGCTCCAGAACGGCGCCTTCGCCTCCGCGCTTCGCCAGCACGTCGACCAGATTCTCGGCGACCTCGTCCAGGGCCTCGTCCCAGCTGATCCGCTTGAACTTCCCGGAGCCGCGAGGACCGACCCGCTTCATGGGGTGGATCACGCGCGAGGCGCTCAGTGTCAGATCGCTGCAGCACGCGCCCTTCTGGCAGCCGCGCGGGTTGAAGTCGGGAACGCTCGGGTTGGACGCGCCGTAGGGAGACGACTGCTCCTCGCGCCAGACGATTCCTTCGCGCGCGTACAGATTCCAGGCGCACGACGAGACGCAGTTCACGTTGGTGTGGGTGCCGCGAACCACCTTGTCCCAGGTCCAGCGTTCGCGGTAGATGTCGCGAAAGCTGTCGTAGCCGGGCACGGGATCCGCCGCGGCCGGTCGCGGAGTGACCCATTCGAGCCGGGTCAGACCCAGAGCGAGAGCGGTCGCCGTGCTCGCCTGGAGGAACTGCCGCCGAGTCAGGGATGCCACCTCACCTCCCCTCGAGCGCTTTCGAGACTGGTTCCTGTGGATAGCGCCCGGCGAAGCTATCCCCGGGGCCCCGGCGGGGGTATGACGACCGTCATAGGTTCCCGGCGGGGGAACTAGCGGGATGCGGAGGTCGCGATTCGCTCCAGCGCGGGCTCGTCCATGACCTGCACGCGGCCCACGGCGCCGCTGATGATGCCGTCGCGCTCGAAGCGCCGCAGCACCCGGATCGCGGTCTCCACCGTGGTGCCGGAAGCCTCGGCGAGTGCACGGCGAGTCACACGCGCCTCTCCGTCCCGCGCCGAGCGGAGCAGCGCCCGGGCCAGTCGGGCGGGGGCGGGGTCGTGAGCGAAGGACCGCAGGCGCTCGTGGGCGTCGCGGAGGCGGTGCGAGGTGACCACGAGGATTTCGACGGCGAGCACGGGCACGTCGGCCACCAGGCTCATCAGGACCCGCCTCGGCAGGCACCACGCCACGCCGTTCGTCACCGCCTCGGCGCTGGCCGTGTAGACGTCTTCGTCGAGCGAGGAGACGGCCCCGAACATCTCGCCCGGCCCCAGCGCCTCCAGGGTGGTGATGCGCCCGTCCGCCGAGCCCTTGTAGAGCCGCACCTCTCCCTGGCGCACCACCCACAGGTACTCGGCGGGCTGGCCCTCGAAGAAGAGCACCCGCTGCCGGGTGAAGCGCTTCTCTCGAAGGACCGACTTGATCTGATTCCGCCGCTCGGGGGGCAGCGCCCGGAAGAACTCTGCGTGCTCGAGTTCTACCTCACGACTCATTCCACCTCGGTCCATTTCCGCGTGTGAAGAGCTCTCGGGCGCCGATATGACTGGCATCATACTCGACTCGGGCGATCAGGGCCCATCATTGGGGGTGGGGGAAGGAGTGCCGAAGCCTCGCCGCTGAGGGAGAGCTGAAAGGGGGTATCCGGTGATCAGCCGGGTGGCTGCAGTCCACCGCAGCTTCGCCGCGATGTTCGAGGAGACTCGCGCCGCCTTCCGGGACGGGGACGAGGCGGACGCCGCAGTCGCGTTCGGGAGGCTCCGAGAGGAGCTGGAGACGCATTTCGAGCAGGAAGATCGGCTCTACTATCCGGCCATCCGCGCCCTGCGGCCGGATCGCGCCGAGGCAGTGGACCGGGTCGGCCGGGCGCACGGGCAGTTCATCCGCCGCTTCGGGTTGATCCTCGAGCAGATCCAGGCCGCGAAGCTCGACGAGGCGCAGCGCTCGTTCGAAGAATTCGCGGAGGCCTTCATCTATCACGAGATGCGCGAGGAAGACCTGATCCGCTCGCTGGAGAAGGAGCTCTCGGACGCGGTCAGCTAGCCCGCTCTCGCCCCCGCCAGGGGCCCCGGGGGGCCGGCTCGTCGATCTCCTCCACCAGACCCCGACGCAGCTCGGCGATCAGCGGCACCGTCTGCGCCTGCACCGATCGCTGTAGCTCGGGCAGGTAGCGGGAGGCGACTTCCAGCTGCGGAGCGTCGAGGGCGAGGCGCCGCCGCCCCCGCAGGATGCGCTCCACCCTCGAGGCCACCACGGCGGGATCCCGGTAGTCGTCGGGCGGGCCGTAGCGCTCGAGTCTGCCGCGCAGCGCGAGCCAGCGCGCGCGTCCCTCCTCGTCCAGCCAACGGATCGAGCCGCCGAGCTCCCGATCGCTGGCGCAGCGAATCGCGGCCGTGTAGGCCTGCCGCGCCTCCAGCTGCTCGACCAGGCAGCCGTCGAGCAGGAGCTCCACACCCACGTGTGCCACCGCGTGCGCGCGGCCCTTTCCGACCCCCCGCTCCAGCAGGGTCTGCGTCGCCTCTCGACACAGCGCGACGAAGCGGGAGGTGGCGTGGAAGACCCGGTCGGTCCGGTGATGCAGCTCCACGCCAGCGCAGAGCTCCGGATGGCTCACCTCCACGACGCGCGTCTGGCTCATGTTCGCGAAGTCCGGCAGCATGGCGCCCAGGACGAACCCCGGCGAATCCGCCGCCTGCCAGCTGGCGACCGCTGCGTGACCGAAGAAGTTCACCGGACCGGAGGTTAGCAGTCCCGCTGGTGCGGAACTCAGTTCATCTGCATGCCGCCGTCGACGTTGAGCGCCTGACCGGTGATGTTCTTCGCCTCGTCCGATACCAGGAAGACGACGGCGTGGCCGATGTCCTCGGGGGTCTGCTCCCGCTGCAGCGGGCAGTTGGCCTGGATGTAGGCCTCGAAGGCGGCGCGCTGGGAGACCACCTCGGGATCGGTGTCGCGGCCGAACATCCCCTCGAGCTTCTCCCACATCGGGGTCCAGAGCAGGCCCGGACAGACGGCGTTGACGTTGATGCCGTGCCGCCCCAGCGAGAAGGCCATCGACTGGGTCAGGCTGATGGCGCCGGCCTTCGACGCCGCGTAGGGCGCCAGGCCGTTGTTGCCGACCCGCCCGGCGATCGAGGCGATGTTCACGATCTTCCCCCCGCCAGCCTCGCGAAAGTGGGGGACGATGCTGCTGCTCACGTTCCAGATTCCGCGCAGGTTCACCTGGTAGCAGCGGTCGAAGTCATCGCCGGTGACCGCACTGCCCAGGTGATCCTGGACGATGCCCGCGTTGTTGACCAGGATGTCGACCCTGCCGAAGCGGGCGAGGATCTGGTCGATTCCCCTCTGAACCGACTGCGTGTCGGAGACGTCCACCGGACAGACGAGGACCTCACGGCCGAGGCCCGCGACTTCTTCGGCGGTTCGCCCGGCGCTCTCGGCATCCACGTCGGCGATGGCGATGTCGGTGCCCGCCTCGGCCAGCGCCAGGACGATGCCGCGTCCGATTCCCCTGCCGCCCCCCGTAACGACCGCAACTCTCTGGCTCAGGCGTCCCATGCCCCACGCATAGATGATCCGGCTTCTTCAGGCAAGCTTCGCCCGGAGGTGGCGATGGCCGCGCCCCTGCCGATGCATCTGGTTGTGGAGCTTGCGGTGCGCGGAGGTCAGGACCAGGCGCATGCGCTTGTAGGCCGCTTCGCTGGCGCGCGTTCCGACGCTGTCGATGTAGGCCAGCGCGCCGTCGATCTGCTCCAGGATGGTGACCGCGTCGGCCGCCGCGAAGAAACGCGAGCCAGCGACATCGACCATCACTGGTGACGAGTGGGCCGCGATCATCTCCGGCCTGTCCCGGTAGTGACCGCGCACCAGTAGCGCCAGCCACGAGCTCCTGTCGAGGCTGACGGCCCAGCTGCCTCGAGCGCTCTTCGAGCCGACGCGCCGGCTCTCGCGGATCTCTCCGTTCACGAGCAGGTCGACCCGCGACATCGGCACCGTCACGCTGGCAAGCTCGTACTCCACGTCCACCGTTCCGCCCCGGGAGCTCATCCCGATCCGGTTTCCCGGCGACTTTCCCTCGACCCGGAACTCCAGGAGCGGTCCGTAGCTCACGAAGGTGTCGCCGGACCGGACCGCATCCATCCAGGCGTCGTAGCTGAAGGGTGTGTCCCGTGGAATCCGCGCGTAGGTCCGCACCGTTCCGACGGCGGTGTTGGCGCTCATCTTGTCGGTTCCGCCCACCGCCGGGTAGAAGTAGCCGCAGTTCAGGTACCGGTACCAGTCGGAGAGCGAGTAGGGGTCGATCCCGAAGTAGAGGTTGCCCCAGGAGCACATCTCCACGGCGTCCACATCTCCGTGGATCAGGGCCGCCGCGTTCTCGGCGCGCGGGTCCGGGAAGTGCGGGAAGACCACCAGACCGCCGCGGTCGCGGCACTGGCGCGCCCACTCGGTCAGGAGCGATCCCACAGGGTCACCCAGTGCCGCCTCGTCGGGTCCGCCCGCGCACATCGGCGCGATGATCTCGCCTCCGTAGCCGAGCAGCGAGATGTGGCCCAGCACGTGCTGGCGGTTCTCGGTTCCGACCCGCACCAGCCACTCTCCATCGCTCCCGGCCTCCCGGGACCCGAAGGTGGTCTCTCCGTCGAAGTCGCCGACGTTGGTCATCAGTTCTCCCCACTGGCTCGCCAGCAGGTTGACGACGTTCACGCCCTCGGCGGCGCCCTCCAGCCGGGCGGTGGCCGGCGAGAGGAAGTGCACGTGGGTGTCTGCGGTCACCCAGCCGCGTTCTCGCCAGTGCAGAACCCGATCGACGCTGAGGGTGAGGTTTCGGGTGGACCGGGTGATCTCGACCACTTTGCGGACGGGCCGGATCTCGAAGCCCTTGCTCACCTCCAGGTAGACCTTGCCGAGGGGCAGATCCAGCGTCGCCTCACCGGGGATGTAGGTGCACTGGTGACGGTTTCCGGTCAGGGAATCGACGTGCACGAAGTCGGCGCTGTAGTCCTCGAACCACGAGATGTTCGGGATCCGGTGCCGGTCCAGCGGCGCCAGGTACTCGCCCGATTCGCCGTGCGCGTGGAGCTTGACGGCCACCGGTTGCTTGCTGCCCTTCTCCACCACGCGGAGCTTGACCCGCTGAAGGGCCGGGCGAACCGGTGCCAGCCCTCCCGCGCTCCGCTCCTGCTGCAGCTTCGAGACGGGGACCGTCTTCCCCCCGGCGAGGTGAAAGCGGGCGTCGGGATGGGCCGTGTACTCGATCAGGATCTCGCGGCTCGAGATTCCGGCGGGCTGGTTGTTGTAGGTCTTCGCCCAATCCTGGTTCGGATACAGGGAGCGCGGCTGGGCGGAGATCACCTGTCCCAGGTCGAGCTGGATCTGCTCCAGGAGCCCCTGCTCGTCGAGGTGCGGGTCGAAGGCTTCATCCCTGCCCAGCCGGAGCAGCGCCTTGCGGCGCGTCTCCCAGCGAAGCGGCAGCGAGCTGGCCTTGCCCGCAGAGAGCGCGGAGAGCACGATCGCCCCCGTCACGGGCTCGATTCGCAGGCCCGCGATCGCCTTGCGCGGATGCGGGTTCTCCCAGGCCCAGAGCCAGTTGCACCAGCTGACCAGGTCCCGGACCCGAGCGCGCGTCTGCGACATTCCCCAGTAGAGCGTTCGGATTCCCAGGGGAGCCGGAGAGTCCTGCTCGTGGACAGCCGGGACCGGGTGGGGCTTGTGCATGCAGACCGCCTGGAAGCAGTTCTCGCCCCAGCCCCTCTGGAACATCCCGATCTGGTGCCGCCGCCTGATCGCTTGTCGAACCTCGCTTCCGTCGGCGTAGTGGATCACGTAGTCCGCCAGGTGCTCGCCGAGCCGGCCGTAGCCCGGTGTCGCGCTGACGAAGCCGTCTCGGTTCCACGGGAGCGGCTCCGAGTCCGAGGCGTGAAGAAAGACCAGCCACTCCGCCTTCACCGGTCCCAGGTCCACCGAAACGGGCCCCTCCTTCACCAGCAGGGGTCTCTTGATCTCGAAGGGGATTCCCCAGCTGGTACACGGGCCCTTCGGCGCCTTGGGCACCGAGCTCCGCAGCGCCGGCGACACCTCCGCGCGGACCAGCGCCTTGAACGACGTGTTCCCGTCGAAGGGCAGGGCCTCGAAGAGCGGCGATGCGGGTCCGTCGTGCTGGCGCTTCATGGGAGAATCCTCACAGCTTTGCCGGGCCGGCTACCCGACTCGTGGTCGATGCGGCTCTCCCAGTCTGCGTCGGGAGATGGAGCTTCCGCAAGTGGTTGCTTCATCTCTACGGGACCCGGTGAGGAATGCGGGCTAGCGTCTTCCCGCAAGGTGACGGGACGGGTATCGATTCGCAGCTGTGCAGCCGCTCGAGACACTCGCCGCCGACCTCGGCGTCACCGGGATCTCCGCCTGGGGGCGGCTCTACGACCAGGTGTCCGGCAAGCTCGAGCTCTATCGCCGCCGCCGCGTGGAGCACTTCCTGGAGCCGGCGGTGTTCGACGCCGGAATCTCGCGGCGCACCCTCGACAGCATGCTCGAGGCGGTTCGCTCGCGCTGGGAGGTTCCCCGCCGCTACCTGAGGCGCAAGGCGCGCATCCTTGGTCCCGCAGCCTCCATCGACCTGCTGGAGTCCGACCTGCGGCGCTTCGAGCAGGCGACGGACGCGCTCTTCGGCTGATGGCCGCTCGCTTCAGGCTGTCGGGGCGACACCCACGATCGCCGCGCCGCCGTCGATGACGATGCTCTGCCCCGTCAGCCAGGCTCCCGCGCGCGCAGCGAGGAAGACGGCCGCCCCGGCGATATCCTCGGGTGTTCCCAGCCGCCGCAGTGGTGTCCACGCCTCCTGGCTCGCTGCCTCCTCCGGATTCTCGTACAGCGCGCGGGCGAAGTCCGTCTTGACCACGCCCGGGGCGATGCAGTTGGCGCGGATCCCGTCGGGCCCGAACTCCACGGCCAGGTTGCGGGCGAGCTGCATGTCCGCCGCCTTGGAGATGGCGTAGCTGCCGAGCGCGGCGCTTCCCTTCAGACCCGCGACGGAGGAGACGATGATGATGACGCCGGACTTCTGCTCCCGCATCTCCGGGATCACCAGCTGGCACAGCCAGTGATTGCTCTTGACGTTGACGTCGAGGATCTTCTCGAAGGCGGAGTCCGGGATCTCCAGGCTGGTACCGAAATAGGGATTGACACCGGCGTTGGCGACGAGGATGTCGATCGCTCCGAGCTGCCGGCGTGTCTCGTCCACGAGGTGCCGAAGCTGGTCCTTGTGCGAGACGTTGCAGGGGATGGCGATCGCTTCACCGCCGGCTCCGCGGATCTCCGCCGCCACCTGATCGCAGGCCGGGCCCTTGCGGCTCGAGATCACCAGCTTCGCACCGTGTGCGGACATCGCCTCCGCGATCGCCTTCCCGATTCCCCTGGTGGAGCCGGTGACGACGGCGACTCTTCCGCTCAGGTCGAACAGCTCAGTCATCGCAGATCCTCTTTTCGCTCTCCTCGAGAGGCTGCATACTAGAACGGGGGAGGCACAGGAGCCACGAGATGAGCGGATCCGCGATCGTGATCGGCGTGGGGGCCAGCGCCGGGCTGGGTGCGGCGCTCTGCCGCCGCTTCGCAGCCGAAGGCCTCCGGGTCTTCGCGGCCGGAAGGTCCGAGCACAAGCTGGAGAGGGTCGCTGGCGAGATCGCGCGCGCCGGCGGAGACGCCGTCCCGGTCGTGATCGACGCCACCGCGGAGGAGGACGTGATCCGGCTCTTCGACACCGCCGAGGGTCGGGGAGGTGCGCCCGAGATCGTCGTCTACAACGCCGGCAACAACGAGTTCCGACCCCTCCTCGAGATGGACGCCCGGTTCTGGGAGGACCTGTGGCGCCTGTGCTGCTTCGGTGGCTTCCTGGCCGGCCGCGAGGCGGCGCGCCGCATGCTGCCGCAGGGAGGGGGGACCTTGATCTTCAGCGGCGCCACCGCATCGATCCGCTCGCGGCCGCCGTTCACCGCCTTCGCGTCGGCCAAGGCGGCGCTGCGCGCGCTGGCTTTCGGCATGGCCCGGGAGTTCGGCCCTCGAGGGCTCCACGTCGGCCACGTCATCATCGACGGCGTGATCGACGGGGACCGCGTCAACGAGCGCTTCCCGCAGTTCAAGGAGCAGCGGGGGGAGGACGGCATGCTCGATCCGGAGTCGATTGCCGCGGCCTACTGGAGCCTGCACCGGCAGGAGCGCAGCGCCTGGACCCTCGAGCTCGACCTGCGTCCCTACAAGGAGTCCTTCTAGCTAGCGCGCCGACGCGCGCGGGGCCGACCGGGCCAGGTGCCTCCCGCGCGGCTGCGATTTTTTCGCTCGCGGGAGATGGATGCTTTCTATGCGGCGCGGAATCGGCGAAAATAGGAGCGCCTGTCTGCGCGCACGCAGGCCCGTCCCGGGAGGGGGCACATCGCGCGGACCTGGCGGAAGGAGATCGCTCGTCGTGCCTCGCTGGTTCGGGAAATCCAGGAGTCGGGAGAAGCCCGACCCGGTTCCTGAAGGCGCCGAAGGCGCTGCGGAAGCCCCTTCGAACTCCGGTGGGGGGGAGTCGACGGACGCGATCCGGAGTGCGGGCACCCAGGTCATCCCCGACCGGGAGCCCGGGGCGTTGGAGCGCGAGGCTCCCAGCCCCGGCTATCTGATCCTGGTCGAGGGGCCTTCGGTCCTGCGGGGGCAGCGCTTTCCGCTCCTGGCCGGCGAGACCTCGCTTGGCCGGACCAAGGAATGCGACGTTTCCCTCCTGGAGGGAAGCGTTTCGAGGTTCCATGCCACACTGCGGGCCGAGGGGAGCGAGCTGCTGCTCGTCCACCGCAGCCAGACCAATGGAACCTTCGTCAACGGCGCGCCGGTCGAGGACCAGCAGCGGGTCTTCGACGGCGACCAGATCCAGCTGGCGGATTGCGTCGTGCTCCAGCTCGAAGCGCCCTCTCACCGGGCACCGCTCGGCGCCGCCAGGGCTCGCACGCTTCGCGAAGCGATGGAGGCCCGGGTCGATCTCGACGAGCAGATCGAGCGGGAGTTCCTGCGCGACGGGAGCTTTCTCGACGTCGACGTCGTCGATTCCTTTGGCATGAAGTCGTCCGAGGCTCGCTCGGACCGGGTCGTGGTCTCGTTCGAGCGCTTTCGCGCCTACGTCGAGCGAACCGTGACGGCCCACCGCGGAGACGTCCTCAACTGCAACGGCGATGAGGTGATGAGCTTCTTCAGGGTCGCCGACGACTCCCTCGCCGCAGCCAGGGCGATCGTCGCCGGCCTGGCCGGCTTCAACGAGAGCGAGAACCTGCTCGGTCGCCCCTTCCGGGTCCGCGCGGGCATCCACACCGGCCGGTCCGCGGTCGATCTCGCCAGCGGGATCGCCTACAGCCCGGTTCTCGACGCTGCGGGCCACCTGCAGAAGGAAGCGCCCATCGACGGCGTCCTGATCTCCGAGGAGACTGCAAAGGAGCTCTCGAGCCGCGAGGGCCTGGAGGAGGCGGGGCCGATCCCCAAGCACGCCAACGCGACGTACCGGGTCTCGATCGAGTCCTAGCTAGGCCGAATTTCTCCCCGGCTTGTGCCCCGTGGGGCTCGAGCCGCGAGGCCGGCCTGGCGCGGGGGTGCTTCGCTGCCGGGAGGCGACTACTCCAGCACCTCGATCAGCTCGACGTCGAAGGCGAGCGCGGCGCCGGGCTTGATCAGCGGAGGAGCGCCCTGCTCTCCGTAGGCGATGTCGGGGGGGCAGGTGATGCGGCTCTTGCCCCCCGCCTTCATCTTCTGCAGCGCCTCGGTCCAGCAGGGAATCACGCGGTTGAGAGGAAAGACAGCGGGCTCTCCGCGGGCGACGGAGCTGTCGAAGACGGTCCCGTCCGAAAGGGTTCCGTGGTAGTGGACCTTGACGCGGTCGGTGGGGCCGGGTGAGGGCCCCTCTCCGGGGCTCACCACGACCATCACCATTCCGGAGTCGGTCCGCACGGCGCCCTCGGCAGCGGCGGCCTCTGAGAGGAATGCTTCCGCCGCTCCGCTCTCGGCCTTGGCCAGGTCGGCGTTGCGGCGCACGAACAGCTGTTCCCCTCTCCTGCCGTAGCGGACGGGATCGACCTTGGGGTCCCGCTGCTCGATGCCGTCGGCAAAGCCAGCCTGGAGCACGCGCTTCTCGGCCTGGCTGAGCGGGAGGTGATCCAGATTTCTCGACAGGTTCACCCCCAACGCGTAGATCGTCTTGTCGTCCTCCGTCTCGAGGACGAGCTCGTCGGCCGGATCCTGCTGCTCCGGAGCGCAGGCGGAGAGTGCGCCGGCTAGAACGGCGAAGAGAAGTGTCGAAGCGATTCTCGAAGCGAAAGCCATCTGTCTGCCTCCGCGCGCATCATAGCGGAAGCGGCAGGGTGGCTGGCACCGATTGCGTCCTCCCCATCGCCTCGCGCCGCAGCAGCGCGCGCTTGCGCTCGAGCCCCCAGCGGTAGCCGCCCAGTTCGCCGTTCCTGGCCACGACTCGTGGCAGGGGATCGCCACCGCAACCGGGTTGCTCGCGCAAGCGCGCCCCACCGCCCTGGCGCTCTTGGGCTCACCGAGCGAGTCGGCGACTTCGGAGTAGGTCCGCGTCTCACCGCGCGGGATCTCGCGCAGCGCCGCCCAGACTCTCCGCTCGAAACGGCTCCCGCTGACGTCCAGGGGAATCTCGGCGAGGGCGGAACGCCCCTCCACGTAGCGGAGCAGGGCGTCGGTCCAGGGCCGGAGCCGAGCCGGGTTCTCCCGCAGCGCGGCGAACGGAAGCTCCCGGGCGAGTTCCCCGCGAGATCGACGCCGGGCTCTGCGAAGCGGACGTGGCAGACGCCTTTCTCGCTGGCCGCCACGAGCAGATCGCCCAGCGAAGAGCGAACGATGGCGAATTCGATGGCTCTCGTCTGCATGCTGTCGACTCCAGTTGCCGGGATCGGGTCCAGCCCGTCCTCGAGTCCAGTTTCCGCGCTTTCGTCCCCCGAATCTGGCCGGATCCGGACCCGGAGGTCACGGGTGCCGGGGCTCCCCGGGGTCTCGCACGCCAGGTCCGAAAACGGCCATCTCGGGGTCGGGAAAGCGCTACACCTGAAGCGTGGAACTCAGCCAGGATGCCTGCTGGAGGGCGCTGCAGACCCGCGATGCCCGTTTCGACGGCCGCTTCGTGACGGCGGTGCGGTCCACCGGGGTCTACTGCCGGCCGGTCTGCCCGGCCCTGGCGCCGAAACGGGCGAATTGCCTGTTTCTCCCCTGTGCTGCCGCCGCGGAGGAGGCGGGGTTTCGCCCCTGCCTTCGCTGCCGCCCCGAGGCTTCGCCCGGCACGCCCGCCTGGCAGGGGACCTCGGCGACCGTCTCGCGCGCGCTGCGCCTGATCTCCCAGGGCGCCCTCGACCGCAGCGGTGTCGAGAACCTCGCTGCGCGCCTCGGTGTTGGCGATCGTCACCTGCGCCGCCTGTTTCGCCGACACCTGGGAGCGTCCCCGGTCGCAGTGGCACAGACCCGGCGGGTTCACTTCGCCAAGAAGCTGATCGACGAGACCCGGCTATCGATGGCGGATGTCGCCCTCGCCTCGGGCTTCTCGAGCATTCGGCGCTTCAACGCAGCGATCCGCGCTACCTACGGCCGCGCGCCGCGGGAGTTGCGCGGGAGCCAGGGGGCGCGAGGTGGCTGGACGGGGAGCTCGGGCATCGAGCTGAAGCTCGCGTTTCGACCGCCCTTCCACTGGTCCTCGCTGATCGGATTCCTGCTCCCGAGGCTCACACCGGGTGTGGAGAGCGTCGGCCGGGGGGTCTATCGCCGTACGGTGTCGGTCGACGGCGTGAAAGGGACGGTCGAGGTCGCTCCGTCGGAGGGCGCGAACGAGCTCGTGGCGCGGATTCGTCTCGCCGGAAGCGCGGATCTGATCCAGCTGGCGGAGCGCCTGCGCCGCGTCTTCGACCTCGGCGCCGATCCCGAAGCCATCCGGGCGCAGCTCGGTCGTGACCCGCATCTCGCGAAGGCCTTCGAGCGCCTCCCGGGGCTTCGGGTTCCGGGTGCCTGGGACGGATTCGAGCTGGCGGTGCGCGCGATCATCGGCCAACAGGTCAGTGTGAAGGCGGCCACCACCCTGGCCGGACGGCTGGTCGAGGCGCACGGCGAGCCGCTGGCCCCGGAGATCGCCGGCGAGGGCTTCGAGACTCTGCGCTTCACGTTCCCCAGCGCCGAGTCCCTGGCGCGCGCCGATCTCACCCGAGTCGGACTCACGCGTGCCCGCGCGTCCGCCATTTCGAACCTCGCCGAGAGGGTGGCGGACGGGAAGCTGACGATCGAGAGCGGCCTCGGCCTCGACGAGACCCTTCGCCGCCTCGAAGAGCTGCCGGGTGTGGGCGAGTGGACTGCCCGTTACATCGCGATGCGGGCACTGGGGGAACCGGATGCCTTTCCGGCCACGGACCTCGGTCTGCGGCGCGCACTGGCCAGCGGAGCGAAGCCGATCGCGAGCGCACGGCTCGAGGAGATCGCGGAGGCCTGGAGGCCGTGGCGCGCCTACGCCGCGATGGCCCTCTGGATGTCGTTGGGGTAGCTGAGGGGCCTATAGACGTTGTTGACACCGGAGGGCGCTCTCGACCTGACTGGTGAGCTCAGCGGAAGATGCCTCGGCGCTCGCTCCGGCCACGCTCGAGGAGGTCGGTGAGCGCCGTCCGCACCACGTCCACCTTCTTCTGGACGACGCTGTCCTCCTCGTGGGGATCGCCCTCGAAGTGCAGCGGCTCGCCGAAGTGGATGTGGTACTTGACCGGAAGAGCGACGAGCAGACCCAGCGGACCCAGCCACGGGAAGGTCACCGTGACCGGAAGCGAGGGCAGACCCACGGCCTCCGCCACCTGCCGGAAGTTGGCGAGACCCGGCTGCTGCTCTTCCGAGCCCACGAACCCGACGGGAACGATGGGAGCCCCGGTCTCGAGCGCCAGGCGCATGAAGCCCAGCCCGAAGGGCTCCAGCTGATAGCGCTGGCGGAAGGGCTTGTTGATCCCCCGCGCGCCCTCGGGGAAGGCCATCACGCACTCTTCCGCCTCGAGCATTGCGACACAGTTCTCTGGCGTCCCTACGATGGTTCCCCCCCGCGCCGCGGTCACTCCGAGCCAGGGGAGTCGCCAGATGAAATACTCGCCCATGCCGCGAACCAGGCGGGGCGGGTTGGCGTCGAGCAGCATCGCCGCCGTCAGCATGACACCGTCGTAGGGCAGCTGCCCCGCGTGGTTTGCGATCAGCAGGACCCGCCCTGACGGAACCCGTTCGATGCCGTGCGTCTCGGCGCGGAAGTAGTAGCGGTAGAGGGCGGCCACGGGGAGCACCATGTGGCTCGCGAACTCGGGGTTGAAGCCGAACGGGTCGTAGCCGTAGTCGTTGAGGTTGCGCGGCGCCTTGCGCAGCCGGTCCCGGACTTCGAGCTGAAGCTCGCGCATCGAGAGGGGAAGCACGGCCCCGCCCAGATCGCCGAGCGCACGTCGAAAACCCGATAGCACGTTGACCATTGTCAATTCCCGCCGTCTTCGATGTCGCTTCGCGCCCTCAAAAACAGGCTAGCATCTTCTCGGAGGGACAATCCATGAAGACAATCCAGGAGATCGGACTCAGCGACGTGAACGCCGTCTACGATGGGCCCGAGGGTGATCTCTGGGAGCTTCTGATGGGCCACCAGCTCCACATCGGTGGCTTCAAGGCGTCCATGGACCTCGCCGAGCGCGCCGAAATCGGAGCGGGACAGCGCGGCGTCGATCTGTGCTGCTGCAACGGCGCCGGGATGCGCTTTCTGGTCCGATTTCGCGACGTCGCCTCGATGATCGGGGTCGATGCGACCCGGACCGTGGTGGAGCGCGGGCGCTCGCGGTGTGAGGAAGAGGGCGTGGCCGACCGCGTCGAGCTCCAGCTCGCCGACGTCTGCGCCAGCGGCCTTCCCGATGGCCAGGCCGATTTCGTCTGGGGTGAGGATGCCTGGTGCTACGTCGAGGACAAGGCGAAGCTGGTCGCCGAGGCCGCGCGGATCGTCAAGCCCGGCGGCACCATCGCCTTCACCGACTGGGTCGAGGGGTCCGCAGGCCTGAGCGATTCCGAGGCCGGGCGCTTCCTGCCCTTCATGAAGTTCCCCAGCGTCGCGAGCATCGCGGACTACCGCGGCCTGCTGGAGAAGAACGGCTGCGATGTCGCCGTGGCGGAGGACACCGAGCGCTTCGCCCCCTACATCGATCTCTACCTCCAGATGATCGAGATGCAGCTGACCTATGACGTCTTCAGGATCCTCGGCTTCGATGTCGAGGGCATGGCTGCCATCGCCGGAGAGTTCGCCTTCCTCCAGGAGCTTGCCCACACCGGCAAGTTCGCCCAGGGCCGCTTCATCGCACGCCGGCGCTGATGGCCGCTTCACTCGCCGAGTGAGGTGCGGATCGCGTCGATCAGGTCCTCGGGCTCATAGGGCTTGCGCACGAAGGCTGCGATCTGTTCGGGCGGGAAGCGGTCCTCGGTTGCCTCCTGGCTGAAGCCGGACGCGACGATCACCGGCAGCTCGGGACGGAGGGCGCGGATCTCGAGGAAGGTCTGCTGACCGTCCAGGTCGGGCATGGTGAGGTCCAGCACCACCGCATCGATCTTCTCTCCCGCCCCTCCGCGAAGGATCTCCAGAGCTTCCCTTCCGCCGTCGGCGGTCACCACCGCGAAGGCGCTCCTCTCCAGAAACTCCCGGGCCAGCTCCAGCACCCACTCCTCGTCGTCGATCACGAGGATCGTGCCCTGGCGCGTCGGGCCCTGTCGCGGACGAGCCTTTTCCGGCGCGGGACAGACGGCGCGTTCGGCCGGCGGCAGGAGGACTCGGAAGGTGGTCCCGTCGCCCGGCTCGGTCACGAGCTGGATGGCGCCGCGGTGACCGCGCACGATTCCGAGCACGGATGCGAGACCGAGGCCGCGGCCTGCGAACTTGGTGGAGAAGTAGGGCTCGAAGATCCGCGTGCTGATCTCCTCGTCCATCCCCTCCCCCGTATCGGATACCTCCAGGTACACGTATTTGCCCTCGGCCAGTCCCCCCCACCGAAGGTGCGCGCGAGATACGCCGCGTCGACGCCGATGAGGCCGGTGCTGACGGTGACGCGTCCGGCGCGATCCTGGAGGGCCTCCGAGGCGTTGGTGACGAGGTTCATGATCACCTGGCGGAGCTGGGTGGGGTCTCCCTCGACCACGGTGGCGCCGGGGTCGAGGGAGATCTCCAGGCGACACTTCTTGGAGATCGATGCCTCCAGCAGCTCGCGCATCTCCTCGACGAGACCCGAGAGGTCGAAGGGCTTCAGACTCACCGCCGCCTTGCCCGAGTAGGCGAGCATCTGGTTCGCGAGCGCTTCGGCGTGCTTTCCCGCCGAACGGATCCGGTCGAGCTGCTTGGCGAGGCGGGAACCCTCTTCTGCGTTGGCCATGGCGAGGGTCTGGTTCCCGAGAATCACGGCCAGCAGGTTGTTGAAGTCGTGGGCGATTCCACCGGCCAGGATCCCGAGGCTCTCCAGCTTCTGCGCCTCCAGCATCTGCGCCTCCAGGCGACGCTTCTCTTCCTCGGCCCGCTGCGCCTCGGTGACGTCGCGAACCGCTCCCAGCACGCGCAGCTTCCCGTCCACCGGCGACCGGGCGCCGGTGACGAGCACCCGGAGCCAGCGCACCTCACCATCCCGGGTGATGATGCGGCCCTCGATCTCCTGCATCTCGCCCTCGAGGGTCCGGGTGACGAGGGGCGCCATCCGCTCGACGTCTTCGGGGTGGATGACAGAACGCCATCCGCGCCGTTCGATCTCCTCGACGCTGTAGCCGGTGATCCGCGAGACTGCCCGCGTGATCCACTCCAGTGTCAGAGAGCCATCCGGCTCGACGGCGATCGCGTAGCTCATGTCCGAGCTCAACTCGGAGAGGTTTCGCCAGCGCTCCTCGCTCAGGCGCAGCTCGTGCTCGATCCGCTGGCGTTCCGAGACCTCCTCCTCCAGGCTCGTCACCGCGGCGTGGAGCTGGGCGGTTCGCTTCTTCACCCGCAGCTCGAGATCGTCGTGGGTGCGGCGGAGGATCGCATCGAGCTGCATGCGTCTGGTGACGTCGCGCGAGTTCACGACGACCCTGTTTTCCCCACCGGCCCGATAGAGTCCGCTGCTGATCTCGATCCAGCGCCAGCTGCCGTCCCGGTGACGCCCCCGGACGGTCAGGAGCGGCTCCTCGGCTTCTGCGTCCTCGGCTCGAAACCAGGCCAGGGCGCGCTCGCGGTCTTCCGGGTGAACCAGCTCGAAGGCGCTGGTTCCGATCAGCTCTTCTCGCGGACGCCCGAGCCACTCCTCGCAACGCGGGTTCGCGTAGGTGAACGTTCCGTGTGGATCCGTCTCGGCGACCAGGTCGAAGGCGTTGTCGGTGAGTGCCCGGAAGCGCTCCTCGCTCTCGCCCAGCGCGCGCTCCACCTGCTGGTGACGTCCGATGTACCGGTCCCGCGTCACTGCGATCTGGACCCCGAGGGCAAATGGAGCCACGAGCACCCAGGCGACCAGGTGGGGCGCCATCACGTCTGAGCCACGCATCATCGCCACGGCGTCGGTGGCCTCGATGACACCGATGGCGAGAAAGGCTGGAGCCAGGAGGCGGTGGCTTGCCGAGCCGGGGTACCGGCGCGCAACCTGGAAGGCGAGGAAGGCCGCGGCCAGCACGGCGCCGGACTCGAAGACCAGCGCGATCCCGTGGTCGATCATCTCGACGCCGGCCCGGTCGAGACCCCAGCGCACGATCCCCAAGGCGAAGGCCAGGGGCAGCAGCCAGCGGGGAACCGATCGCTTCGCGAAAGCCAGGGTGCCGGCCAGCATCAGGGCGGGGAAGAAGGGCCCCAGCACGTGGATCGCACTCTTCGTCCAGTCCGTGTCCCCGCCGATCAGGAGGATCGCCATGATCACGAAGAGGAACGGCCACCCGCAGGCCCAGAGGAAGATGGGACGGGACTCGCGGCTGCGGGTCAGCCACCAGGTGACTCCAGCCAGTACCAGCAGCAACAGGCCGAAGGTGAAACCGCTCACGGGGACTCCGTCTCACAGCGGTGGAACATCCCCGCTGCTGTTCCTTCCCGGGGAGACTCCTCTCCCCGGAAGGCGCCGGGCATCTGGGCTCAAGCTTACCCGCTCAGCGGGCGGGCGCTCGATCGGATTCGACCTCGGAGCCGGCGGAGAAGCCCGCTCCTCGGAGCGGACCGGGTCTGGCCGCGACCCGGGGCCGAATCACTCCGGCAGCAAGCCGTTCAGCCACTCCACGGAGTCGAGAAACTCCTCGATCATCTGGTCCACGACCTGACGCACCGAGCGCACGGCGGCGAGTGATCCGACGATCTGGCCGCAGGGGTTGAAACCCACCCGCTGGGCCGGGGCGGGGTAGCGATGGCCGCGCACCACCGCCTCGGACGCCACCATGTACTGCAGCGGCATGCCCAGGGGGTCGGGAGTGTCCGCGCGCTCCCAGGCCTCGGTCCAGTCGTTTCGGAGCAGGCGGGCGGGCTTCCCGGTGAAGGCTCGGGAGCGAACCGTGTCGCCGCTGGTGGCGTCGAGGTACGACTGCTTTTGCTCCGGCGGACAGTCGGACTCGGTCACGGTGAGCCAGATCGTGCCGCACCAGACGCCCTGGGCGCCCATGGCCATGGCGGCCGCCATCTGCCGCCCGCTCCCGATTCCGCCCGCGGCGAGCACCGGCGTGGGGGCTACGGCGTCGATCACCTCCGGCCAGAGCACGATGCTGCCGACGTCACCGGTGTGACCGCCGCCCTCACCGCCCTGGCAGATGACGATGTCGACGCCGGCCTCCTTGTGGGAGAGCGCGTGTCTCACACTACCGGCGAGTGCGGCGACCAGGCGACCCGACACCTGGATCTCCTCGATCACGTCGGAGGGTGGGGTGCCCAGCGCGTTGGCGAGCAGCCGCACCTTGTCGTGTCTCAGTGTCGTCTCCACCAGCGGGCCGGCGGTGGCCGCCGTCCAGCCCAGGAGTTCGGGGACCCTCTCACCTTCGGGCAGCTCGGGCACGCCGGCCTCGGCCAGCAGCTGCCTGGCGAACTCGCGGTGCTCGTCGGGCACCATGGCCCGGAGCTTCTCCTCCAGCGCCTCCGCGCTGATCTGCTCGCCCTTCCCCTCGTACTTGCCGGGAAGCACGATGTCCACGCCATAGGGCTTGTCGCCCACGCGATCGTCGATCCAGAGCAGCTCTCTCTCCAGCTGCTCTGCGGTGAAGCCGACCGCCCCCAGCACCCCGAGCCCGCCGACGTTGCTGACTGCCGCAACCACGTCGCGGCAGTGCGAGAAGGCGAAGATCGGGTACTCGATTCCGAGTTGCCTGCAGACTTCCGTGCGCATCGGCTTCTCCCCTCCGCAGCCCCCGGAACAGCAATGATTCCACATCCGGGTGGCCCGGGCACCAGTGCGCCTGCAACCGTTCTGGGCGAGACTCTCGAGGTGGCCGTCGGTGGTGCCACGCCAGCGGGTCAGGGTTGCAGGCCGTCGAATTCATCCTCGAGAACTGGTCGTCTCGCGAGACGGCGCAGGTTGCACTGAAGTTCGGGCTGCTCCTGCTTCCGATCGCGTTCTGGCGGTGGGTGCCATGGGTCAGGCGGCGACCCGGGGCGCTTCTGGTCGCGTTTGCGGCAGCGACGGGCCTGCTGAAACTGGTCGTCGCATACATCCAGATCATACGGGGCGAGTACACGGCGACGCTGCTCGCCTGGGAGGACAGCCACTTCGCCGTCGAGACCGCGGGGTACCAGCTGAGCTTCTCTCTGGTGGGAGCTTGGTGCGGATTGCGGCGGAAGACCCAGGGGTTACACGGAGTCGCGTACGCACTGATTCTCTGTGTGGCCTTCGCAGGCCTGGGGAACCTGTTCGGTTGGGGCGGTCGCTTCTCGTTCGTCGCTCAGCACGGAACCTGGGCACTGGGCCTGGGCGTCGCGTTGCTGACGGGTTCCGCCCTGAGGCGAGTCGCCTGGCTTCGCGCTCAGCTCGCGGTCGTGGGCCTCAGCTACGCCTACTTCGCGCTGGTTCATCTACACGCCTGGCTGGTCCAGGGAGAGCTCAGCATGGGTCACGTCGGACCCTCGCTCTGGCACGACCTGGTGCTTCCCTTCGCCGTGCTCTGGGTCCTGCGCCGAAGCTAGCTCTCCCACCCCGACGGGAGGCGTGGGAAGGATCAGCGTCGCGGCCTCCAGGACGCGAATCGCTCGTACGCCGGCTGCGACCCGCTCTTGGCATGGGCCCGGTCGAGCTGCTCCACGAGCCACTGAAACCATTCGAGGAACTTCTCGTGCGAGGTTTCCGCGCGCGTCTCCTCGACCCAGGTGCCGAGCTTTCTCCAGAGCACGGAGACCAGGCCCCCGGCGAGTTCGTGCACGATCGCCAGTGGAAGCATGCCCTTGAACACGAGCAGGCCGACCGTCTCGTACATCCCGCAGATGGTGATGGCCGCGTCTTCGTACTCGCTTCCCTTTCCGCGAAGCTCCTCGGCGGAGATGCCGTCGGGGAGAAGGCGAAGCAAGCTGAAGGCGCGCAACAGCTCCGGGGTTTGAAACGACCTCACCAGCTCGATCGCCGCGTTCTCACTGCGCTGCTGGCGGTACTGGCGCATCTGGACCGCCGCGAAGACCACACCGCCGACCACGGTGAGGGCACCGAAGATCTCTGCCAGATTTGCGAGAGTGCCGAGGTCCATCACGGTCGCTCCGCTGCTGGGCGGCTGCCCGCCGGGCCGTGGTCCACACGAAACCCTACCCCAGGAAACCCTCCACCGAGGCGAAGGCAGGAAGATGTCTCCCCGCGGGGATTTCGGGCAGTTTCCGAAACCGGCGCACCGGGTGTCCGCTATCTTGCCACTCCAAGAGGGGGAGTCATAGAACTTAAGTGGGTGTTTTTTGCCCCTATTTCGCGGATCCAGTGTAGGATGGCGCAAGGGCGGGCACTCGTGAGAATAGGAAACCATGCGAAAGCTCTCTCTCTTGGCCCTCGGCTGGAGTCTGTTCCTGGCCGCATCGGGGGCCCACGCGGCCACGTTCGAGCTCACCCTGACGCGATCGCCCGAGGCGGTCGGCAGCTGGTACCGGCCTTCGGACACGGCCAGCAAGTTCTACAACCCCGGCGTCACGTTCACGCTGGTACTCCCATCCACTGATGGGACGCTCGAAGGGGTCGAGACCGGCGCAGCCAGCATCACGGACTTCTCGCTGCCCGGGACCATCGACAACTTCGGGCTCTACTTCCGGCTCACGAGCGTTCCCTCGCTGATCGAAGGGACTGTCACGGTCAGCGGCGATCAGGCGGAAATCGAGTTTCCCGCCATCTCGGTCGATTTCGAGCGGGGCAGCAATCCCTTCAATGCGACTCCGGGGAGCCTGCTGTTCACCCTCACCACGGCCGGAACCACCATCCCCAGTGGCTGTGCCGGACGCACCGGTGACCAGCTCATTCCGGGCATTCCCCTGAGCCTCGTGAACGGCCGGCTGGGTCTGGTCGCCTCCGTGTGTCCCTACGCGACATCCAGCGCCTCGTACGACGACGCCTTCCGCCTCGCCGTTCGAGGAGGGCTGCCGGTTCCGGAGTGCGGCGACGAGCTGGACAACGACGGGGACGGCTTCACGGACTTCTCCGGTGGTGACCCCGGTTGTACCGATGCCGAGGACTGGTCCGAGAGGGGTCCAGGCCTCGTCTGCGACGACGGAGCGGACAACGACGGCGATGGGCTCGCCGACTACCCCTGGGACCCGGGCTGCGACGACCCGTTCGACGACGACGAACGAACGCCCCTGATCGATTGTGACGACGGCGCGGACAACGACGGCGACGCCCTGTCCGACTACCCTGCCGATCCAGGTTGCGATTCCCCTGCGGACCTTTCGGAGCGTTCGCTGACGCTGCCCTGCGACGACGGAGCGGACAACGACGGCGACGGGCTGTCCGACTACCCGAACGATCCGGGCTGCGACGCCCCCGACGATCTCTCGGAGCACTCGCTGCTCCTGACCTGCGACGACGGCGCGGACAACGACGGCGATATGGTGTCCGACTACCCGAGCGATCCCGGCTGCGACACCGTGTACGATGATTCGGAGAAGTCGCTGCTCCTGGTCTGTGACGACGGCGTGGACAACGACGGCGACCTGCTGATCGACTTCCCCGAGGATCCGGGCTGCGACGATCCCCTCGACCCCACGGAGACCCCGACACCGGTGGTGCTGACCAAGGGCCAGCAGGCCTGTGTCAACGAGATGAACAAGAATGGCGCGAAGGTGAACAAGGCGCAGCTCAAGGAGCACGATACCTGCCTGAAGGACTTCCAGAATGGGAAGCTGACCACGACTTTCGAGGCGTGCACCACCGCGGACCGCAAGGGGAAGGTGCAGAAGGCCGCCGACAAGACGGTGAGTGGCGAGGAGAAGAAGTGCGACAAGCTGCTCCCCGATGACCTTCCGGTCTTCGGCTACACCGACGCCAGCACCGTGAACCTGGCCGCGGTGAGCGAAGCCCTGGTGCTGGTCGACAGGCTGTTCGGCGATCCGGTACAGGATGCCGACCTGGCCACGAAGGACGCCGAGAAGGTCACGGCCGCCTGCCAGAGCGAGATGCTGAAGCAGGCTGGCAAGCTCGAGAGCGCGGTCGTGAAGGCGGTCAACAAGGCCAAGAAGACCGCCCTCAAGGACACGGCGACGACCAGCGAGGCGGCGCTCGAGACGGCCCTGGCCGCAGCCCTCGACCCGGCGAATGCCAATCTCCTCAAGCTCGAGGACAAGCTCGAGAGCGGGGTCGGGAAGAAGTGCAGCGCACTCTCCAGCCCGGACACGATCTTCCCGGGCACCTGTAGTGACGCCGACTGGAACAACGTCGTCGACTGCGCAATCGCCGCAGCGCGCTGCCAGGCCTGCAGGAAGATCAACGCATTCGACGACCTGAGCCTGGACTGCGAACAGCTGGACAACGGGAACGCCGATGCCAGCTGTCCGTAGTCAGGGATCACTCTAGTCGAAGAACGAGGAGCGGAGCTTTCCAAAGCCGTAGAAGCTCTCGTTGATGTCGCCGCTTGCGTCGAAGTAGGTGTCCCGCCAGTAGTTCACGCAGTCGCGGTCACCTTCGTTTCCTCCGACGCGGAAGAGGTGGGCTCCGTCCGCGGAGGTGGCCACCACCAGGGCGGAGTGCCCCTCATCATCGACGGACAGGTAGTCCCCCGCTTCAGCGGTAAGCAGATCGGCGTCGCGCGCACGAACGAAGCGGGAGTTGTGCTGGAAGATCCATCGGAGCTGTGAGGCGTACGTCACGCTCCACAGGTAGATGCCACCTCCCCACAGGAACCGGTCGACGCCGGCGTCGGTGTAGACCTCGCGGACGAACTCCGAGCAGTACTCCGTGGAAATGGTCCCGACCGACCTCCGGGCTGCATCCCCACACAGCCCCTCGTGGCGGAGCGCCTCCAGCACCACGTCCTTCCTGAAGTCCGCGAGATACGGGTCTTCCTCGATGGCGATCCGCATCGCCGCGGTGTCGGGGTTTGCACCGGGGACGACGACGCGGCCATCGAGCAGCAGGACGGAGTCCGGGAAGACTTCGAGCGCGTCGCCGCCGCGGTAGTAGATCGTTCCGCGATGTAGGGTCCGGACTCTGCCGTTGGGAGTCTCGAGGTAGTCCGACGTCACCAGACCCAGCTCCGTTTCGGCATCCAGGGGGTCGTCGATGGGACCTGTGCCGCGGGACTCGCTGGCCGCGGCCAGGTAGGAGTCGAACACGCCGTCGCGGATCACCTCCAGGTCTCCGTGGACGTTCTCGAAGATCAGGCCTCTGTCGAAGGCCTGGAAGAGCACCTCTCCCGTGTGCGAGTCCGGGCTCTCGTCGTTGCGGGGAAAGCCCAGCTCCGGGGTGCCCCCTTCCGCTTCGAAGAAATCGTGGACGGGGTCGAGGACGACGTGCGGAGTCGCGTAGTCGGGGTGCCAGTAGACCCATCCGTTGGCGAACTGATAGCGGTGCTCGAGGGCGGCGAAGTCCCAGCCGACGGCGGAGAGGTCCGCGTTGGGAAGCCACGGTATTGCGTAGGGTGCGTGGTTGTGGGGCAGCTGCGCCTTGGAGCTCCGAGGCCAGCCCAGCTCGCTGGAGTCTTCTCCCAGGAGGACGTAGAGGTCCCGAATCGGGCCACAGACGACCTTGGAGTACCGGACGGGCGTCGCCACGTAGATCGTTCCCTGCTCGAAGTCCCTCTTGCAGCCCTCGCCGACCTCGACATAGTCGCCGGTGGGGTCACCGATAAAGCGCGAGTAGGGATAGGAGGAGGCGGTGCTGTCGATCTTGTTCGTTCGCCTCGAGGTGCAGCCCTGCGGCTCCTCCACCCGCCGACGCTCGGGGCAGCCATCCGGGTTGAACCAGCCGCAGGGGCCCTGCGGGCCCATCGCGGCCCTCTCAGCTCGACTGATTGCCCTCTTGGAGATGGTGGCCTTCCTCGCGTCGGGCTTCGCCACGGCCGAGGCTTCCACCGCGAATGCCATGACACACGCGACGACTGCGATTGCGCTGACCACTCTGCAACTCATCATGGATCTCCTCTGCTCGAGCGCTTCTCTTCCAGGCCGCTCGGCCCTTCGGATGACGCTGGCGAGCATAAGGCGCGGGGAGCCCGGTCGGCTGTGAAGCGTTTCACAGCTGCGAGGCCGGAATCCCGGAGAAATCCCGTTGCCGGCTCGTGTATGCCAATGAGGATGGCCGGGTGGGGAGGGAGGTAGCCCGCGTCAGCGGCGGGAGAGCAGCGGGCGGATCAGCGGCGCGCGGCGATCACTCCCGCGGCCAGCTGCTCGAGGTGGGATCGATCTCCCCGCGTGGCGCCCAGGCGCACCACCACCAGCTGCGCTGAGGGCACGATGAAGATGCGCTGATGCTGGAAGCCCGATGCCGCATAGGTGTCACGCGGCAGCAGCGGCCAGCGGGGACCCTCGGGCGCGTCGTTGATCCAGAAGCCGGCGCCGTAGTTCGCCTCTCCCGAGGCTGGCGTGTGGCGGGTCACGTAGTCGACCCAACCCTCGGGAAGGATTCGCCGGCCCTTCCATCGTCCGCCGTCCAGGTAAAGCTGTCCGAGGCGGGCCCAGTCGCGGGCGGAGGCGAGCATGAAGGAGGAGCCGACGGGCGTGCCGGATGGGTCGGGCTCGAGCACCGCCGTGGCCATGCCGAGCGGCTCGAAGAGCTGCGCGCGGACGAAGGAGCTCACGGATTCCAGCGAGCCCCCGGCGAGCTCCCGGATGCGGCGGCTCACGAGCACCGTGTTGCCACTCATGTACTCCCAGTGCGTCCCGGGCTCGGCGAGGAGCGAGCGCTCCGCCGAGTAGGCGGCGCCGTCGGGCTCGAGGAACAGCATTCGGGAGTTCGGGTCGACGCCGGTCTGATCCTCGCGGATGGCGAGGCCGCTGGTCATGCGCAGCAGGTGATCGACGCTGATTGCGCCGCGGGGATCTTCCGACCCGCGCCATTCGACGATCGCCCCGGCTGCATCGACGTCGAGGCGATCCTGGCGTACGAGGATCCCGACCAGCGTGGCGGTGACGCTCTTCGCCATCGACCACCCTGGGAGTGCGGTGTCCTCGTCGACTCCGGCGGCGTAGCGCTCCGCTACCAACCGGCCCTCGTGAAGGACGACCACGGCGAGCGTATGCCGCGGCGGTCCTCCCCGGGGATCGGCGAACGCCGTATCGAGCGCTCTCTCCAGGGCGGTGACGTCGAATCGCGCCCTGGCGTGGTCGCGGTCGATCGAGACGGGCACGGCGGCCATGCGGGGCAATGCCAGCTCTTCGAACCGCGTATCGGGGTGCAGCAGGGTGCAGCCGAGGCCGGGACGGTGCCGGGCACGGGCCGACCAGAGCCCGAAGCCGAGCGTCTCCACGCTGCGCGCCGAGTCGTCGTAGCGGACGTCGAGAGACATCGAGAGCTGCCGAACGTGGGGGTCCACGTAGGCCGCGCGAGCGAACTCCCGGTTCAGCCCGGAGACGTAGGCGAGCGAGCAGAGCTGCTTCGCGGCCAGCGCCGTCCCCACCGGCGCCGCCACCCGGACGAAGAGCGCCAGACCCAGGCCGAGGGCGGCCGAGATGGCGACGACGACTGCAATCCAGTGCTTCCGGCGGATGATCGGAGGCTTCCTGCTGAGAGATGGAGAGCCAGTATACATACCCGGCGAGAGCCGGGTCATTGCTTCTCGACCGAATCGGGACCCATGTTGACCGGTGCCCCACGGAGATGGCAGACTCGGCGAGGACTGATCCTCGTTGGACGCATATTCGTGTTGACAGACTTTCACCATGGAGGAGCCCGTCGTCTCGTTCCCCCGCGTCGGGCCAGGCGGTGGCTGGTGGCGCTGCTCGTCGGAGCCGCCGCAGCGGTCGCGCATGGCGAGACGGCGTCGCTCTCCGCCGTGTACTGGGACATCGGCAACCAGCGGTGGCGGGACACCGCCACCACGCCGTACGCAGCCGGTCCGATCGGAAGCTACGACTACGCGAGTGCGACGGTCCAGCTCGAGTATGCGGAGTCGGGGCCTGCCCTCGCCGGGGTCCTGACTGGCAGCGGCCTGAAGCCGAACTTCAGCTACCAGGTCAAGCTCAACGGAAAGCCCAGCTACCTCTGGGGCGCCGCGGGAGACGACCTCGCCAATGAGCGCCTCGGCTTCGCGGGGCGTTGGTGGCTCAGCCAGGTGGAGATCTCGACGGGCGACGTCGTGGACGCCTGGAACAGCCACGACGGCGAGTACACCCACTGGAAGGACAACGGCTTCACGGACGGCACCTACGTCTATGTCTTCGAAGGCTATCTCCTTTTCGACTTCGCGGTGACGGACGCAGCGGGGGAAGTCTCGCGGGCGGTCAAGGTGGACAGCAGCTTCCACGTGCTCTGGAAGACCAGCCAGCGGCAGCCCGGTCCGAACGACTCCGATCCCGAGACTCACGTCTTCGTGGTGGATGGTGCCTCGGAGTGGTACGCGAGCTCCCAACCGGACGAGACGCGCTCGCTGTACGCGGAGTGGGAGCCCGGCCGCGCGTTGCCGGGTGAGCTCTCGCTTCCGGCCGGCAGCTACGAGCTGCGGATCTTCCTGACCGAGGAGAGCTTCCACGAGAACACTGCCCCACCAACCAGCGGACGCTGGGCCACCGTCATGACCGACGACGATCTCCAGTTTACGATCGCCCCTCCGCCGGCCTGCTCCGACGGCGTCGACAATGATGGTGACGGAGACACGGACCACCCTGACGACATCGGTTGCAGGAACGCAGCCTGGACGACGGAGAACCCCGAGTGCGACGACGGGGTGGACAACGCCGACGGCGATGACCCGCCCCTGGCAGATTGGGACGGCGCCGGCCTGGGCGAGCCCGACCCGCACTGTGCGGCAGCGTGGGACAAGTCGGAATCGCCCTCCTCTCCCTGCGGCCTCGGGGCCGAGCTGGCTCTGATCCTGCCGCTCTTGCTGCGGCGGTGGCGGGGACGAAGGTCGCCCAAGGCTCTGCGCGCATCATCGCCACGTCGAAGAACCTGCTCTGCTCCGCCGTGATTCTGGCCGCAGGCGAGTCAGCCCGGTAGCAGGTTCGCCTGCGTTCTCGTCGCGATGAGTCTCGAGTCTTCGAGTGCCGCGGTCCGATGGGGAACGACGGCCTGGTACTCGGGCTGCGACACCATCTCCAGGAACGCCTTCCGCGATGGGTACTCGATCAGGAGCGCATCGTCCCATTGCTCGGCGTCGGGACCGATCACGGTCGTCTGGACCTGCCCCATCCAGAGCATTCGCCCCCCCACCGAGGCGATCCGCTGCACCGCAACCGCGCCGTAGCGCTGATATGCCTCGCGTCCGCTGCACGGCTCCGCAGCGAATCCTTCAGGGTATGACGCCCGCTCCCGATAGCGGAGCAGGTTGATCATGACGATCGGCTCAGCGTCGCCACCTGCCTCCAGGAAGGCCTGCAAGCGGCGCGGATTCGGCTCGACGTACCCCATGTCTGCTCCACCTCCCGAGCCCCGAGCCGGCTTCCGCCGGGCCGCCGCGCGGGATGCGCCGCAGCTCGGAGCTTCGCTGCGCGGACGCCGAGTGTAACTCGGCGACGAACTCCGCGGCAGCCTGCTGCGAAGCCGAGAGTGAACGGAGTTCAGATCCACCTCGGATCGAACTGTCCCGCTGACGATGACTCGCTCTTGCTTGACATGTGACCTAGTAGGGTGTAGAGGGGGTGAAACGTCCATGAGTCCGAGAACCCTTCCCCTCGCGGCGTTCGCCTGCCTGGCCCTCACCGCTGCTTCGGTGGATTGCTTGTTTCCTTCTGCCATTTCGAAACACTCCCCAGGGTCCTAGACCCTGTGATGTGTCTCTTAGATTAGACCACCCAAATGTCCGAATGTCGTTGACGGGCTACACGCCGGAGTCTCTCAAGCTACGTGACGTTGTTGGTGGTGGAGGCTTTGGGGCGGAAATAGGACGAGCTTCTTGCCTGTACGCTCTTGACCCCACCCGGTCTGCGATGTTCTGATGGTGTCTCACCCGAGTCACAAGGGAGAGCGCCATGCCCCATCCGTCGCGACTGCTGGCCGCCGTCTGTGCCGTCACTGTCATCCTGGTCTCGCTTCCCAGCGATGCGGGAATCGGGGACAAGGAGCTGCCCCTTCTCAATGGAGAGAAGGCCAAGCTGCTCTACACCGTCGTCGGTGTAACAGACCGCAATGATCTCACCACAGTCTTTCATTGCACGTCAACCGAACGCGACAACGGCAAGACGATCCAGCTCGGCATCGAGGTGTTCGAACACGACGGCGGCGTGGCCAACGACATTGCATTGGGTTCGGGGACGGTATCCATTCCCCCCGGCCACACTGCTACTGTGGGTACCCAAGACACCCAGGTGTTTGTCGTGCGGGTTATCATCAATACGGGAACTATTCAACAGGGCTCCGCACGCATCATTGCCACCTCGAAGAACGTGCTGTGCTCCGCGGTGCTCGTGAACGCGAGCATCGCTTCCCCCACCTCAATGGTCATGCTTCCGGTCTTCAGGGCGACCAAGCAGGGGGGGATGTAGCGGGGGCTTGCTCTCCTGAGGATGACCACCTGTTTGGGTCGCGATAACCGGTTAGGATTGCCTTTTCGTTCCACGCGAACCTTTTAGGAGATCCCCTTGAAGAAGCGAATCTTCGCAGCCTTGACCGCTATGCTGATCGTTTTCGGAGCGGGCACAGCCTATGCAGACACTACGCTGTACACGCCGATGCTGTCCTCGCCCACCGGCGGCAGGCTGGACTGTCACGCCACAAACGTGGGCAAGAAGTCACTTTCCCTGCTTGGGGTCAGGTTGCTCGCTGGAAGCAGTATGACGTATCAAGGATGCCCTGATGTTCCCCCGCAATGGGATGCTCGGGGCGAGGCCACGTGCTCCGTCACCACAACGACCTCCGCAGTCTGTGAGGTCACGGTCAAGGGTGGTAGCCACCGCTCTGTCCGAGCCGTCTTGAACGTCGTGGACTCCAGCGGAGCGACCATTCTGTCGGTGCCAGCGAGCAAGTGAAGTTAACTGGAGAGGAGGAAAACCAGATGCGTACTCTGCTTGTGGTGCTTGGAGCCATGGCGGTGCTAGTTGGCGTTGCCACGCAGCCGGCTAGCGCCGGGAAAGGGACCGACTTTGATCGGTTCGTGAAGCAGGTAGAGAAGTTTGCCGTCAACAACACCCTTCTCAAGAAGCCGAAGGGTCTGTGCGTCTGTCAGGACGGGAGCGGGAACCACGGCCTATCAGGAGCCTTGATCTACTCCGGAAGCCTCGGCGACCCGGATGTGAGCGTGCATTGCTATGCGTATCAGTTTGCCTCCGCTGGGGATCTCACTGCGACATTTACCTGCGATACCTTCGAGGTCCTCTCGAAGTAGCTGACCGCTCCGTCAACGAACGTTGGCCATCACGCCAGCGGTGGCGGTCTGAAAGCGCCCTACGCCGCAAGCCGTCTTCGGAGTGCGAGGGCCGCCAGACCGCCAATCAGAAGGGCGGCCGTGGAGGGCTCGGGGATCACCGACCTTCCGTAGCTAACTCGGTCGAAGGCAAACGCCTCTAGTGGAATCGTGTTTGTGAACACTGCTTCCGTGAACAAGGAGTCTGAAAGGATCCCGAAATAACGAACGTTAACATCTGGGCCAGCCTCCACATGGCGCGGGGAACGCCCCTCAAGTGGATTCAGGCTCAGGGCGGATGGACCACGGCCAAGGTGCTGCTCGATACCTACGGCCATACCTCCCACGGACCCGGCTTGCCGACGTGCTCTCGGCGACCTCAGACGGCACCCCGCCCTGCTCGGGCTGACGCCCGCTCGCTACGCCCCGCAACCCCCCGAAATTCAAAGCGTCCCAGTGACACCGCATCCTCCACCGGGCCGAGATCTCCGATCATGCACTTGACCGAGCCGCCGCCTTTCTTGAGGAACTCGGAGACGTCGACGGTGATGGGGGTGACGCCGCGTTCGCGGACCTGAGCGAGCAGCCGGTCGGAGACGCCGTCGGGGAGGAGCAGCAGGGAGTCGCTGTCCTGTGTCAGGGTGAAGGCGTTCGCGGCGTACCGCTGCGCGTCGTGCTCTTCGAGTTCGACGACGCGGTCCCCGAAGGCCTCGCGGAGCTGATCCCAGGCCGTGGGAGTGATGGCGTGGGGCCAGGCCAGCAGGAACTCCCGGCCCGACCCGAACCCACACAACGCCGTGTCTCCGTGGTAGTGGGCTTCGAGCAGCAGCTCGACTTTGAGGATCGGCCTCGGCGCCACGATCGGCTCGAGGATCCGAGCCACCCGCTCGTCGCTGCGGAACCCGTAGATGCGTTTCCAGGGCGGGAAGGCCAGTGTCGGGACGAAGCGCTGCTTCTCGATCCGGCCGAAGGTCAGCAGGTGGCAGGGGCCGATGGGAAAGAAGTCGGCCTCGCCTTCCAGGCGGTAGTGCGGGTCGAGCGTCGCCACTCGGAAGCCCGCATCCTCGAGAACGCGCCGGTAGATCGGCTGCTCGCCGGCCCGGGTGGGGAGCAGGTTGGCGAGGTAGAAGCGCTTCTCGGAGAGCGGCTTCTCCTGGTCGAGATCGGTCTGGAAGCCGGCGTTCGCCGGGTAGACGAGGCCGGGTTGCTTGCGCTCGGGAGGGACCACCAGGACCCGAACACCCAGATCCAGGAGCAGGTCACGCAGTCGCCCATCAGGACCGCTCGCCGGTAGCTGGCGCTCACGGCCGCGGCATGCCCGGGGGCAGGCCCTTCGGGTCGAAGCCGCCTTCGTTCTCCAGGTGGGCCTGCGGGAAGCTGCAGTAGACCGTCGAGAGGATCCCCGCCGGCCGGTCGTTTCCGCTTCGCCCGACACCGCCGAAGGGCAGACTGCCGCTGGCGCCGACGGTTCCCCGGTTCCAGTTCAGCACACCGGTGCGAATCCGCCCGATGCAGTGCTGGTACTTCGAACGGTCTCGGCTCATCACGGAGGCGGCGAGCCCGTAGTCCGTGTCGTTCGCCGCCGCGATCGCCTCTTCGAGCCCGGCGACGGGGTAGAGCGCCGCCTCCGGCCCGAAGATCTCGTCCCGCTGGTAGGGGTGCTTCTGCTCCGCGCTCCCGAAGCGGACCAGGGACGGGGCGATGTAGGGGGCGAGGCGGTGGATTTCACCGCGGAAGATCCGCTCACCCCCGGCCGCGGCGGCCTGGCCGCGGTAGCGGATCACCTTGCCGAAGGCGGAGCGGGACACCAGCGGCCCCATGAAGACGTCGGGATCCAGCGGAGGCCCGATGCGGACACCCGCGAGAACCCGCGAGAGCTGGGCGGCGAACTCGTCGATCCGAGACCCCTCGACGAAGATGCGACTCAGCGACGTGCAACGCTGGCCGGTGGTGGCGCAGATCGAGATCGCCGCCTCCGATACGGTGAGATCCAGGTCGGCGTCCTCCAGGACGATCATGGCGTTCCTGCCGCCCATCTCCAGGACGAGGATCTTCCCCGGCTGATCGAGAATCGCCTCTTCGAGTGCGCGGCCGGCGGCGTAGGATCCGGTGAAGAGGATCCCGTCCACGTCCGGGTGCGCGGCGAGATGGCGCCCGGTCTCGGCGCGTCCCTGAACGGTTTCGAGAACGCCGCTCGGGAGCCCGGCATCCCGCCAGATCCGCGCCAGCCAGTCGCCCACTGCGGGAGCGCTCTCGCTGGGCTTGAACACGACGGTGTTGCCCGTCGCCAGCGCCGGGACGATATGGCCGGTGGGAAGGTGCGCTGGAAAGTTGAATGGGCCGAGCACCGCCAGCACGCCGCGGGGATGGAACCCGGCCCAGGCGTTCGGCTCCGCCCAGAGCGGCGCGGTGAAGCGCATACCTTCGTTCAGTGTGACGTCGGCCTTCGCCGGCAGCAGGTCGGCCTCGCTGCGCGCCTCCCAGATCGCCTTGCCGACCTCCCGGGCGATCAACTCCGCCAGCTCCTCTCGCCGGCTTCGGACCAGGTCGCGGAAGCCCACGATCGCCTTGGCCCGGGCCTCGAATCCCGCGTCGCGCCAGGCGGGGAAGGCCGCGCGGGCCTGGCGGACTGCCTCGTCCACCGCGCCCGCATCCCAGACCGGGAACCGGCCGAGGTCGTCCTTGGGATCGGCCGGGGAGACGCTGTTCAGGAAGTCGTTCACCTTTTCGAGCCTCAGGGTAGCGGCGTGACGCCGACGCGGTCACCGCTCGAGACGCCGAGGGCTTCCCGGCACTCGACGGATACGATCGGCTCCCCTTCCGGGAACAGCGTCACGTAGACGGGATCCCGGGGAAAGAGATCTGCGATGAACTGCTTGCTGCGAGCGTTGAGATGGTCGGCCTCGCGGTAGGGGAGACCGGTGAAGCGCGCGCCGAAGGCGTCCCAGAGCAGGCTTCGCCCGGGTCCTTCGAAGGGCGAACCCGTCCGTCCGTGCTTTGCGATGATCGACGAGGTGCCGACCATTCTCTTCGTCTCGGTGTCCTCGAGCGCGAAGACGTAGGTGGCATCCCGGGCGTCCGGGAGGTCTCTTGCGAACGAGCGCAGCGAGCTGGCGATGCGCTCTGCGAGGAAGTTGGCGTCCTGCGGCAGGTTCGCCGAGTCGAGCTGGCCGGCGAGCGCGACGAGATCGTCCAGGTCGCCCACTGCCACCGGGCGAAGGATCAGCATTGCAGCTCTCCTTTCTTCCCGCTCTCCCGAGGCCGCTCCTCCCTGGAGCGTATCGACCGTTGCCCGCTTCGTCCCGCGCGCGCTCGTCGCACCTGCCGTGCTGGCAGGACGTCGTTCACTGGGGAGTTTCCCGCGACCTGGGGCTGTCCGCTATCATTCGCCACTGGGGGTGCTCGAGATCCACCACACATTTCGCCCTTGACTGCTCCGTGTCGGGGGCCGATGACCAGGACACCATGCCCGCACGAAGAAGAGTGGGGCGGAAGCCCCGTGCAGAGCGCGAGCGGGCCGCTGCGCGCAAAGAGGCCCTCTCGGCCGCGATTCCGTACCTCTCGGTGGTGAGGGCTCCCTCTCTTCCCAGGGGCAAGGCGATGGGCCGCGAGCTCACCGTCGCCAGCTACAACGTCCACCGCTGGCTGGGACAAAACGGAACCCGTTCGCCCGACCCGGCGCGGGCGGGCTTCGTGATCTCCGAGCTCTCCGCCGACGTGATCGCGCTACAGGAGGTGCTGCGCCCATTCGACGTGGAAGATCCCCTCGAGCGCCTCGCCGATTCGCTCCATCTGCACCTCGCCTTCGTGGCGACCCGGGTGCATCGCCGCGGTGAGGTCGGCAACGCGATTCTCTCTCGCTGGCCCATCACCAGCGTCTTCAGCCTCGATCTCTCCTTCTCCCGCGTGGAGCGTCGCTCCGCGGTCGCGGCGCAGTTTCCAGGGGAGTTCGGACCCCTCTCCGTGGTGTCGACGCACCTGGCCCTGGTCGATCGGACCCGCCGTCGCCAGGTGGAGTCGATTCTCGGGCATCCCCAGCTTCAGGGCGCCGTGGTGTTGCTGGGAGACATGAACGCCTGGCGGCGCTGCAAGGCGACGCGGACCCTGGAGCGAGAGATGGTCGGCGGCGCCGAGTTCACCTGGCCTCGCACCTTTCCCGCCTCCCGGCCCGTTCTCGCGCTGGATCGCGTCTACGCTCGTGGCGCCGACGTCGGCCGAATGGAGGCGCACACGAGTCCCGCTGCGAGGAAGGCCTCGGATCATCTTCCCGTGATCGCCCACATCCGCGTCGACGCGAGACCGTCGGATACGGACTGAACATGCGCCGGTCCGTGGCGACGTTCCTTCTCGTCGTACTGGCATTCCTGGGCTGCGCCACCTTCGAGGCGGGCCAGCTCTACTCGAGCGGCACCGAGGCCCTGGAGCGGGGTGACAGCGCACGCGCCGTCGCGGACCTCGAGCGCGCAGCGGAGCTGGTCCCCCATGCGTCCGAGATCCAGAATCACCTGGGCCTGGCCTACGCCGCCGAGGGTCGGGACGGCGAGGCGCTGCTCGCCTTCCGCCGCGCGGTAGCGCTCGACTGCGGCAACCTCGCCGCCAGGCGCAACCTCCAGGCCGCGGAGGCGCGGGCGCGCGAGACCCGGCTGGAGGTCAATCCTCCAGGATCAGTGCCGTCGGCAGCTGATTGAGCGCCTTGGGTGCCGCCGGCAGGTGAGCCTGCAGGATCTCCCCGCAGCGGCGAACGGCCGCGAGGATTCCCTCGGTCGCCCGTCTCTCCCGGACTCCGGCGAGGATCAGCTCGACCACCTCTTGCCAGCTCTCGTCCGGGTCGAGCACCCGGTCCACGCCCTCGTCGCCGAGCACGATCACCCTGCGTTCGAACAGCGCCACGAAGATCAGGATTCCCGTGCGCTCGGCCGTGCGGGCCAGCCCGTTCTCGGCGAACGCGCTCCAGGCCCGCTGCTCCACGCACGTCTGCATGAAGCGGTCGGCGACCAGCGAACGGCGGACGACCTGGATCCGGGCCAGGAGATGCCCGAGCACGAGCCCGCCAGCCTGGGCGCCCAGCAGGATCCCCAGGCCGGCTCCGGGCGCGAAGATCCAGATCCCGAGGAAGCAGAGCAGGGCGAGCACCGTTCCGATCCGCCAGCCGACGCTTCCGTACTCCGCACAGGAGCTGACCAACGCCACCACGATCTCTCCGGCGGTATTCTGCTCCGCTTCGAGCACCGCTCCTTCGATGCGCAGCCGATCGGCAGGATCGAGGAGAACCGACGGGCTGATCCTGGAGATTCGTCCGCGGGCGGTGGCACCTCCGGAGAAGCCCGGTGCCGCGCCGCTCCCGAGGCTCTTTCGCTGCGGCCGCAGTGCGCCGAGTCCGGGCGCCCCGAGCGCGATGACGGCGCCCGAGGCCGCTGCCAGCAGGGACCAGCCCCAGGGCGCGTCGAGCAGGCGGGCGGTGCCCATCCCGACACCGATGGCGATCAGCGCGCCCACGGGGAATCGGTGGATGTCCCGAAGCGGCAGGCCCAGCAGGCCCCCCAGGAGCGCTGCGAAGGCCACCTCCGCGACAGGCCGGGCCAACTCGTCCATTCCGGTGATGTTACCGGATCGGTCATCCCTCAAGCTGCCGGGCCGGTGCTCCGATCGAAAGGAGGCCATGCGTTCCGAGCTCAGCTGCCCGATCTGCAACGCCGACGTCCCGCTCAGCGGTGAAGAGAAGCTGGGAGAAGAGGTCTTCTGCGCCTACTGCAAGGCGCCGCTCACCCTCAAGGGGTCCCGAGAGGATCCGTCCGAGGTGGAGCTCGAAGAGGACTTCTGAGCCGAGCCCTGCGCAGCGAACGCATGAGCCTGCGAGAGGGGGCCGGAAAGACCTGCCCGCGCCCCCCGCGAGGCCCGCGCACGAGGTCGTTCCTCCTGCGTGTCGAGGCTAGCCCGCACTTCTCACCAAGTCGGTGCCGGACACCCGACGTCGGGTTCGCGTTAAGATGAAGCTGCGCCTGGGAGTCTTCTTCTCAGAAGGCTCCGGTCGTCGGTCAACGCGAGGAGCCCGTGGAAACGATCTCACTGCTGATCGGAACCGTCGTTCTCAGGCCCTACGTCTTCATCTTCCTCGCCATCTATCTCCTCGTCGCATCCCAGCAGATCGGTTGGAGACGCACCCTGATCTGGACGATCAGCGGATACGCCGTGGCCTTCGCGGCCGAGTGGAGCTCCATCCAGGGCGGCTTCCCCTTCGGCGACTACTACTACCTCGAAGCGACGCGCGACCGGGAGCTCTGGATCGCAGGCGTGCCCTTCATGGACTCCCTGTCCTTCAGCTTCCTCACCTTCACCGGATTCACGTGCGCCTGGCAGCTCGCGGCGGCCCTGAAGAGCAGGAACGGCCGACACAGTGAATCCGTCTATCAGGTCCTGCGCAGGTCTCCCTGGGTCCTCGTCCTCGGAGCGCTGATCACCACCCTGATGGACGTGATCATCGATCCGGTGGCACTGATGGGGGATCGCTGGTTCCTGGGCCAGATCCACGGATGGCCGCGTGGAGGAGACTACTTCGGCGTGCCCTGGACCAACTTCGCCGGATGGTATCTCGTCACGGCCGTCACGATCGGGGTCAATCAGGCCATCGATGCTCTGTCGAACGGGAGGGGCGAACCAGGCCCTCGGCCGGCCATCCCGTACATGCATCTGGGCGGCTTCGCGCTCTTCGTCTTCATCGTCGGCTTCAATCTCTTCATGACCGCATGGCTGAAGGAGTGGACTCTCTTCTTCAGCGGCCTGCCCCTCGCGCTGGCCATCCTGCTGGTCTCCTGGCGCATTCTCTCGAGGGGCGGCTTCCTCGTGCCCTACCTGGAGGGCTCGGTCAAGCGCCCCGGTGGCAGCCGGACGCTATGATCCCGTCGGCTCGAATGGGAAGGGAGTGAGGATGCGAATCGGAAGCTTCTGCTGCGCTTCTTGGAATCGCCGCGATCGCGTTGTTGGCGTGCAACACGACCGGTTCCCGCATCCGCCGTCAGCAGGCGCTCTTCGACAGCTACCCGCCGGAAATCCAGCAGAACATCCGGAATGGCAGCATCGAGGTCGGCTACACCCCGGAAATGGTCGTCATGGCCCTCGGTGAGCCGGACCGCAAGGTCGAGGCGAAGCCGGAAGACGAGCTGGGGGAGATCTGGACCTACCGCAAGAGCGTCCCGGGCTTCAGCATCGGGATGGGGACGGGCAGCTATCTCGGGTCCGGCGTGGCGATCGGAACGGGGGTCACGACGGGCAAGCCCTCGCGCAGTGAAGACCGCGCCCTGGTCGAGTTCTGGGGTGGCCGCGTCAAGCGCTTCGAGGCAATCGGAACCGATGAGCCCAGCTGAGGCGAGAGCCCCGAGTCAAGGCAGGAACTTGCCGGGTTCGCCGAGCTTGCGGGGCAGGTACTCCTCGATCACGTAGTTGAGGCCCCACTTGGCGAGCGCCTGCTGCTCCGCGCGCACCCCCATCTTCAAGAGATCGTTGATCGCCTTCTGCCAGGGCTTCTGGGACTTGAAGAAGGGGTCGTTCTTGAGCGCGTCCTTGGCGCGCTTGATGTCCACGTCCTGGAGCGGATGGGTCGGCAGATCGTATTCGCGGATGTCGTTCGGTGTGACTCCCAGGTAGCGGGCCTGGGGCACGCAGAAGAACTGCGAGAGATGAGCGGCGTTGCCGGAGCCGACCTTGAGGGTCCGGTAGATGTTCGAGATGCCGTAGGGGTCGCAGTCCACGAAGGCGTAGACCGGCAGCTTGCAGTCGTCGGAGAGCTTGCGGATGAAGCGCCGGCAGGCTCGGGCCGGGACGCCTCCCAGCGAGACCAGGATGCAGCCGGCCGTCCGCCAGAACTTGTGGCTCTGCAGGCGCTGGAAGACGCCGCCGGTCTCGATGGCCAGGATGAAGCGGGCGTCGGTCTCGAAGGACAGCTGCTCGACCGAGGAGGGGATCGAGTACGCGCCCGAGCCGAAGCGGGTGCAGTCGATGCGCTCGACCTCGCCCGTCTCCCGGTCGGGGTCGAGGACGATGAGCTGTCCCGCTACGGATCCGTTGTAGGCTTCGTCCGGGACGAACCGCAGCTGCTCGCGCGAGATCCCCTGCATCGAGAACATGGCTTCGATGTCGTCCATCACCGTGTCGGATTCGGGCTGCTCGTCGAACTTCGCCTCCTCCCAGTTCTTGCTCTGGTAGTAGGCATCCCGCTTGGTGGCGAAGTCGTTGCCCTCCACCAGGCTCTTGGAGAGCCCCATCATGCGCAGCGTCTGGGCGAAGTTCTTGACGGTATTGACGGTGAGTGTGCGGGTCTTCCTCTGCTTGCCGATCTCGAAGTAGCCCCGCTTCTGCGAGTAGGAGACGTTGCCGAGCGAGCGGATCGGGAAGGAGAGGTCCGGCTTCTTGCGCTGGTGGATGTGCTTCTGGACGCTGGTGGCGGTGTTCTGGATCAGCCTCACGGTGAGCTTGTCGAGCTCCCGGTTCCGCTTGGCGACGTCGCTCGCCTGCTTCTGCGCCGCGCTCTTCGAGACCCGTGCGCCGCGCTTCGCGCTGGTCTTTCGCGGGGTCGCCTGGGTTCGGGTGGGACTCTTGCGTGCGGCCACGGTCAAAGCCTCCGGCTGCGCTCGAGCACATCGGTCAGGTCGGTGACGAGCTTGTTCCGCTCGCTCTCCGGAAAGCCCAGAATCTCCTGGAGCCCGACGGCTACCTGCGGGATGTACTTCTCGATGTAGGCGCGTTTCTTGGCCTCGTCCGCCTCGCGCTTCCGCTTGCGGATGTGGGTCGCCACCCGGCGGCCGCACTCCTGGAGGGTGAGGCGGACCTCCTTGATGATCTCGGGATAGTGGGCGATCGCCTCCTTGCTCTCGGAGGTGAAGGGAACCCAGACGCTCGCGATGTGCACCATGAGCAGCATGGGGCCGATCGGCGAGCCGCCGCGCGGCTGCTGGACCTGGTAGGACTTCCAGTCGGTGGCGGAGACGCCCTTGGTGATGGCGCAGGCGCCCTGCTGGTACTGAAGCGGCACGCGATTCGCGAAGCGGAAGACCGTGACCGGGTCCTCCGCCGAGAGCTCGCCGCCGTAGGCGAGGCCGGCTTCGATCAGGAAGGGGTTCCCCCGGTAGACGGTCGGGCGCCGCGTCACCGCCGTGTAGAACTCGGCCTGCACCTCCGCGTGAAGGGAGCTCTCGATCAACTCCTCCCCGATCGGGGCGATGCAGTCGGTGGGCGGCGCCATGATCTTGGTGGCCTGGATCGCCTTGTGAACTCTCTCCGACTCGTCCCGGCTCATCTCCCCGGGGCGCCGCGACGGGGAAAGCTTCGCCTTCTGACAGACCTCGTCGGCGATGCGGCTCGAGACCCGCGAGAAATCCTTCATCAGACAGCCGCGCACGTTGCGCGCCTTGGTGTCGCGGAACATCTGCATCAGCACGCCGAGCTCGACGCCGTAGGGATGGGGCTTGATCTCGGCGGTCTCGGGAGGAAGCTCCTCCGTCACGCGGTCGAAGACGTGCTCGGAGCCGTACTTCTCTGGCTTGGGCGGGACGAAGGTGATTTTCGCGTGTGGGTTCGCCAGTGAGATCTGCCGGATGTAGGCGTCCACGGAGTGCTGGCCGCCGCGGTAGCTGCCCTCCAGCTCGATCTCGACCCGGGTTCCGTGGTCCCTCTCCCAGGTGACCTCGTCGTCCCGCTTCACCTTGGGCTCGTTGCTCTTGGTGTCGATCACCAGCTCGAAGTGATGGGCTGCCTTCTTCTCTCCGGTGCGGGTGGTGATGAGGACGGGCTTTCCCGTGGTGAGAAGTCCGTACATGCCCGCGGCGCTGATGCCGATGCCCTGCTGACCCCGGCTCTGGCGCAGGCGGTGGAACTTCGATCCGTAGAGCAGGCGCCCGAAGATCTTCGGAACCTGGGAGCGGACGATCCCGGGCCCGTTGTCTTCGACCGCCACCCGGAAGCGGGTCTCGTCGAGCTGGGCGATCTCGACGCGGATGTCCGGAACGACCCCCGCCTCTTCACACGCGTCCAGCGAGTTGTCGACGCCCTCCTTCACCGTGGTGAGGAGCGCCTTCGAGGGGTTGTCGAAGCCGAGCAGGTGCCGGTTCTTGGCGAAGAACTCCGAGACGGAGATGTCCCGCTGGCGCCCGGCCATCTCCCTCGCCGTCAGGTGGGAGTTCGGCGCGGAGCGCTTGGCGGGGGGCGACTTGCGCGGCTTGGCCTGGCGCGCCTTCCGCTTCGGCGCGCTGGGCTTCTTGGCGGCTGACTGCGCCGGGCGCTTCTGGCCGGCCGCTTCGAAGGCAAAGGACTCCTGATCGCCCATGCCGATCACCCCCCCGGATTCAGGCACGGGGCCATGATCCTCCCCGCGGCGGGGCCGGTCAAGCTTCCGCGGGATGGCTAGGCGGCGTCGAGACGGCGGCCGCGGAAGCTCCCGATCAGGCGCACTCGGCCGCTGCGAAGCAGGTGGACGACGGTGGCGACGATCTCGCGGTCGTCCCGGGTGTCTTCGGCGATGGCCTGGACCAGCTCCAGGAGCGTCGTGTCGACGCACTGTCCCCCCCGCCGCCGGAGGCGCCGCCTGGTCTTGCGGGAGATCGTATCGACGAGAGCGCCCATGGTCGCTGGCCTTCCTTCCCTCTTGCCAAGCAGGATGCGTGCCATCCCGGGCCCGCGTTCCTACAGCCGTGAACAGGCTCGAAACTGCAGCGCTTTTCGATCCGCTGCCGCCGGGCCCGGCACTCGGGCCCCGTACATGTGACGGATTTCGGTCACTGAGTGTTCAATTTTCGGACACCGGATCCGGCGCGTGCACCACCCGACTGCACCCGTCAGCGGATCGCGCTCGTGCCGTGGACCTCCTCGCGGAGGTCCACGGCCTCGGCCACGGCCGCCGGGCCGACGCGGCGCTCATCGGCCAGGTCCGCGACGGTGCGGGCGACCCGCAGGACCCGGTGCGCGGCGCGCGCGGAGAGCGCCAGCCGCTCGACCGCCTTGGCCAGGAAGGCGCGCGCCTCGGGAGTCGCGTCCACTGCGGCCTGCAAGGCGCCGACGGGGATCTCGGCGTTGGTGGCGATGCCGAATGCCGCCAACCGCCGTGCCTGGCGGCGCCGCGCGGCTTCGACCCGCTTGCGCACCCAGGCGCTCTCGGCCCCCTCTCCCGGCCCATCGAGCTCGCGCCAGGAGACCTCGGGGACGGTCACGTGGAGGTCGATCCGGTCCCGGAGCGGGCCGGAGAGACGTGCGGAGTAGCGGGCCACGGCGGCGTCGTCGCAGCGGCAATCCCGGATCTCGGAGAGCCGCCAGCCACAGGGGCAGGGGTTCGCTGCCGCCGCGAGCTGAAAGTGAGCAGGGAACTCGGAGGTGCCCTGGGCCCGCGCGATCAACACTCGCCGGTCTTCGATCACCTGGCGGAGGGACTCCAGGCTGCGCCGTTCGAACTCCGGAAGCTCGTCGAGGAAGAGCACGCCGCGGTGGGCCAGCGAGACTTCACCGGGCCGAGGGGGAGAGCCGCCCCCCAGGAGACCCGCCCGGCTGGCGGTGTGATGGGGTGCCCTGAAGGGGCGCTCTCGCATCAGGGGGGCCTTGCGGTCGATGCGGCCGGTGGCGCCGTGGATTCGGGTCACCTCGAGCGCCTCGTCGAAGCCGAGCTCGGGGAGCAGCCCGGGGAGGCTCCGCGCCAGCAGCGTCTTGCCGGTTCCCGGCGGGCCCAGCAGGAGCATCCCGTGACCGCCGGCAGCCATGATCTCGAGGGCCCTCTTGGCCCTCGCCTGGCCCCGGATGTCGCGCAGGTCCGCCCGGTAGGAGGGATTCGGGGATCGCGCAGCGGGAACCTCCGGCGCTCGGGGCAGCTCCTCCCCGGTTTCGATGGATCGCATCACCGACGCGAGATCCTCCGCGACCCGCACGTCGATGCCGGGAGCCAGGCCTGCCTCGGGACCGTTCTCTCGGGGAACGATCACCTTGCGGGCTCCGGCCGCGGCCAGGCAGAGCGCTCTCGCCAGGGCGCCGCGCACCGCTCGGAGCCGGCCGTCCAGGGCCAGCTCCCCAATCAGTGCGAGTGCCTCCAGACGGCTCGCCTCCAGAGCGCCGTCCGCGGCCAGGATTCCGATCGCGATCGGCAGGTCGAGGCCCGCCCCGCTCTTTCTCACCCCCGCGGGGGCCAGATTGACGGTGACTCTCCGCGCAGGAAAGGTCCATCCGATCGACGAGATGGCGGCCCTGACTCGAGCCGCGCTCTCGCGAACGGCGGCTTCCGGCAGACCGACGATGTCGATCCGCGGAAGCTGGGAGCTGATCCGAACCTCCACCTCGATCGGGATGCCGTCGACACCCGAGAGGGCGGCCCCCAGAATGCGAGACACGGGGATCTCCGCGGGACCGCTAGCGCCCCCCCGGCGGGAACAGCAACAGGGTTGAAGGCAGGGCCTGCGCTGCAGGCCCTGCCTTCCACCTTTGAGAAGCCCCGCCAGGGATGGGGCATTCAATGATTAGGTGGTGCGAGAGCGCAAAATGTGTCAGCGATATGGCGGCGTGTTTGAAAAACTGCCTGCCCAGGAGAAAGGGGCAGCGTCACCTATACGTTGTGAAGGCCCACCCCCTGGAGAAAGCCATGTTTCGATCGATCCTGATTCCGTGCGCATTGATGGCCCTCCTCGGCCTGGCTTGCGCAAAACCCGCTCCGCCGCCCGCCCCGCCGGAGCCGGATCCGTCCCTCTTCTCGGGCGAGCGGGCCTGGGAGCACCTGGAGAAGCTCGTCGAAATCGGGCCGCGCGTCTCGGGTACCCCGGGGGCCGAGAAGGCGCGCAGCTACATCCGGGCAGAGCTCGCGGCGCTTGGCCTCGAGGCGGACTCCATCAGCTTCGATGTGGAGAACGAGCTCGCAGACGGCGAGGTCGAGGCAGCCAGCTTCGAGACGCTTCGCGCGGTGATGCCGGGCGAGTCCGACGACATCGTGGTGCTCGCCGCCCCCTATGACTCCAGGCACTTCGAGAGCTTCACCCACGTCGGCGCCAACAACGGTGCCTCCGGCGCCGCGCTGCTTCTGGAGATGGCGCGCGTGCTGAGCGTCGATCCGATTCCCTACACCGTCTGGTTCGTGTTCCTGGATGGCGACGCCGGTCGCGGCGAGGACGCGGGGCCCGACTGGCAGCTGGTGGGCAGCAGGGTCCTGGTGAAGGAGATCCAGGAGTCCGATGCGCTCTCCCGCCTCCGGCTGATGGTGTACTTCAATCAGGTTGCGGATCGGGATCTCAGCATCGCGCGGGATCTTCGCTCCGATCGCGTCGTCCGCAAGTCATTCCATCGCTCTGCCCGGAAGCTCGGTCACGGATCGGCCTTCCCCGAGGACCAGTCCTTCTCGCGCCCGTCCGGGGGACACGGTGTATTCATGTCCGTCGGCTTCCGGCGCGTGATGCTCGTCATCGACGATCGCTTCGGTGGTGACGAAGCGCCGGGTGTCTACTGGGAGACCGAGGAGGACACCTTGGAGCAGTGCGATCCCGAGAGCCTCGCGATCGTGGGCACGGTGACCAACACGGCGCTTCGGGACGTGGTGGCGCTGCTGCGAAAGGTGGATCGCTTCAGCGAAAGGCCGGTTCCCGCTCCACCGCCCGAGCCCGCGGAGGCAGCCGAGACGGCCGATTCCGCCGATGCGGCCGACGCGCCCGAGCCGACCGAAGTGGTCGAGCCGATCGAAGCGGCCGGGACGCCTGACCCCGCCGAGGTGGTCGAGACCGCGGAGCCGCCCGAAGGAGAACCATCGCAATGAGCGAATTCGGGCACAGCTTGCGTCGCGCGCACCTCCAGGCAGCCGCGCTGGCCGTGCTCGCGGCCCTGATGCTCTCCGCGCCGCGGCTGGCGCAGGCCGAAGGGGAACGCGTCCGCATCCTGATCGACGATCCCGCGCCCGGCGTCGTGGTGGAGAGCCAGGTCCACCAGGCGCGCATCTCCGGCAACGCCCTCGCCGAGGGCGACGAGCCCCTGCTCTACGACGTCATGCTGGCGATCGACGTCTCCCTCTCGACCGGGGCCGCGAGCGGCGCCGACGTGGATGGGGACGGCATGGTCGGTGAGAACCCACTGCTCGAGCTCCTGCCGCCCACCGCCTACTCCAACGAGTCGCTCAGCTCCGATCCACAGGACTCGATCCTGCACGCCGAGATCGCTGCCGCGCGGGCGCTCATGAAGAGACTGGATCCGAAGCGGGTGCGCGTGGGCGTGATCTCCTTCGCGGGGGAGGTGGACCCGAAGACCGGGATGCGCAAGCACCTCGACCAGCAGGACGCCTGGGTCGATGCGCCTCTCACCTCGGACCTGGCACAGATCGACCGCACCCTCGACGCGATCATCGCCCGCGGCGCCCGCGGTGCCACCAACTTCGCGGCGGGTGTGCGCCTCGGAATCCGCGAGCTCTCCGGCCTGAGCGGCGCCCGGAGCCAGGCGCGGCCGGAGGCGAAGAAGGTCATTCTCTTTCTCACCGACGGTGCTCCGACCCTTCCCAGCGGCCGCGGCAACCAGATCGACGCCGGAGACAGCGAGGCCGCGGTACGCGCGGCCCAGGTCGCCCATCGCGCGGGGATCACCATCAACACCTACGCCCTCGGGCCGGGCGCGCTCACCTATCCACAGGTCGTGACGGAGATGGCCAGGGTCTCGCTCGGCACCTTCACGCCGGTGCAGAATCCGGGCGACATCATCATGCTGCTCCAGGGGGTGTCCTTCGCCAACGTGGAGGACGTGGTGTTCAGCAACCTCACCACGGGAGATTTCTCCACCGACGTTCGCCTCAATCCCGACGGGAGCTTTCAGGGCTACGTGCCAGCCAACGAGGGGGCGAATCGGGTGCGCGTGATCGCGCTCGCAAGCGATGGCACCCGCGGCGCGGTGGAGTTCGAGTTCGTCTTCAAGCGCTCCGAGCTGAGCGGCCGGGACAAGATGCGCGAGCTCGAGGAGATCCAGCGCCAGAACAAGGCCCTCGAGCTCCGGCGCCTCGAACTCGAGATCAAGGCCTTCCGCGAGCAGCAGCGCAAGGAAATCACCCTCACTCCGGAGCAGAAGCCGGAGGACTAGGGCTAGAGCGGAACCAGGGCCGGGTCGCTGATCTCGCGCTGCTTGAGCTTGCCGTTCTCGTAGACGGACCGGATGTCGATGGTGCCGTCTCCGTTCTTGTCCTCTTCGCGCTGCTTGAGGGTGGGCTTGCCCGCGATCTGCTCGTAGGTCTCGAAGGTGTCCGGCTTGCCGTCGCCGCTGGTGTCCTTCTCGATCCGGACGATCACCTCCTCGCCGCCCAGCGTCTCGAAGTAGGTCCAGGTGTCCATCCGGCCGTCCTGGCTCAGGTCCTCTTCGCTCCTCACCAGCGCGCGCCGCTCGTAGCGGACGACCCGGTCCACCGACCCGTCCGAGTCGCCGTCGTGGCGCTCTTCGACCAGTGAGCCGTCTTCGTAGACGAAGAACGCATCCCGGGTTCCATCGTAGTTGCGGTCCACCTCGCGGGCGGCCATGCGTCCATCCGGACCGTAGCGCTGCCACTCGTCGGCTTCGCCGTCCTCGTTGTTGTCCTTCTGGATCTCCGACAGGACGCCGCTCTCGTAGCTGTTCCAGGTGTCGATGGTTCCGTCGTAGTTCTTGTCCTCCTCCTTGCGGAGGATGCGCCCGGTACGGGCGTCGTGGTAGCGCACCTCTTCGGGGTTCCCGTCGCGGTCCGCATCGAGCGAGCGCGCCACCACGTCGATCTCCTTGGGATTGTCCCACTGTCCCTTGGCGATGGTGCGCCCCTCCTCGTCGAAGATGGAGAGGGGGAGGTCGCGGTCCTCTGGAGCCGCCGGCGCCGCCCGGGGGTCGGCCCGCGCGATCAAGGTATCGGCCTCGGCTTCGTCTTCCTTGGACGTGCCCTCGGTGTGAAGGGCTTCGTCCCGCTCGATCTGCCGGAGCAGCTCCTCCTGCCGTCGCAGCTCCGCCTCGATCTCCTCCTCGAGGGAGTCCTGTCGCGCGATCTCGGACTCGATCTGCTGCTCGAGTTCTTCCTCTCTTTCGGCTTCGGTGCGGCCGGTGGGATGGGCAGAGCGCCCCGTCTTGAGTGGGACCTCGCCGGTGATGGCGCTGTAGATCAGAAAGGTGCCGGCGCCGACCGCCGCCCCGATCGGACCCGCCTGGCCCCCGATGATGGCGCCCATCAGCATGCCCTCGACGGCGCTCTGGGCGCGCTGGCCAACCGTGGTCCCGATGGAGCCGCCCCCGCTCGGGTTGGCGTTCGGGTCAGGGGGCGCCGATGGCGTGGTCGCGCAGCCCGCGAGCCAAAGGGCGAGCAGGAATGCCGCCGGCAGCGCCCGGGCAGCACCCTGAAACCCGCACATCGGTCGGCGCATGCTGGCGCTCCTCTCCGCCTGGCCCCACCAATCCATAAGTACCATAACGAGGCCGCAGGTCACAGAGTAGACAGGCGCACCGACGCGGCGCGGCATCTCGCCACAGCCGCGGCTCCACCGCTCGAGAAACCGCGATTGTCGCGCCAATCAGGCCCTTTTCCTCTCGAAATGCCTGCTCTCCGGGATGAGAGCCCCACATGTCGACGCTTTTCCGGCCGGATTATTCAATCGACTCGAGGGGGGATCCGAGCTAGCCTAACGCAGCGCGGCGGTTGTTTGGCCGTTCGGCCGCTGCGTGCTTTGGCGTGTCACCAGCCACCCCCACGGCACGAAAACCAGCACTCGATCCGCAAGGGACCTCCATGAGTCGCCGATGAGCTGACGAGGGGACGCCGTGGGACTGACACTGATTCGCAAGAGCGACACCTTTCGCCCCAAGGGGAATCCGAAGGTGGCGCTGGTGCTCGCGGGTGGGGCCGTGTCGGGCGGCGCCTTCAAGGTGGGCGGTCTCAAGGCGCTCGACGACTTTCTCGTCACCCGGAAGATCAGCGACATGGACCTCTACGTCGGGCTCTCGGCCGGCTCGATGCTGGCGGTCTCCCTCGCCGCCGGCATCACTCCGGACGAGATGGTGAAGGTTCTCGAGGGCACCAGCACCCGCTTCGACCAGCTCAACCCGATGGACTTCTACAGGCCGAACCTGCGCGAGTTCATCGAGCGGCCCGCGAAGTTCACCTACGACCTGCTCGCCTACGCGCCGGGTGTGGCCTATGAGCTCGCCCGTCAGGTCCCGCAACTACCCAAGGCCCTGGGCCCCAGCTTGAGCGCCTTCCTGAAGAAGCCCAGCTACACGCGCGCAGAAGCCGTGGCGATGAAGCTGATCGAACACGTTTCGCCATCGCGCGAGATCCCCGCCCTCACCAACCACATCCCGACGGGCATCTTCGACAACCGGGGGCTCGAGCGCTGGCTGCGCAAGAACCTCGAGCGTATCCGCCTTCCGAATGACTTCCAGGGCTTCGAGAAGAAGAGGGGCCGCAGGCTCTACATCGCCGCGTGTGACGTGGATACTGCAGAGCGCGTCATCTTCGGTGCCGACGAGAACAGCGACCTCACCATCTCCCAGGCAGTGCAGGCGTCGACGGCGCTGCCGATCTTCTACAAGCCCCCGCGCTTGAACGGCGTCGACTACATGGACGGTGGCATCCGCAACACCGCCAACATCGACGTCGCGATCGAAAAGGGTGCGGACCTGATCATCTGCTACAACCCGTTCCGCCCGTTCCTCAACCGGATCGAAGACGAGCAGGGCGAGTCGCAGTACTTTGCGGCTGGCCGCTATCTCGCGGACCGCGGCCTCAAGGTCGTGATCAACCAGGTGTTCCGCACACTGCTGCACTCGCGGCTGAAGCTCGCCCTCCAGTGGTACCTGGCCGACCGGCGCTTCCAGGGCGACATCGTTCTGATCGAGCCCCGGGACCGCGACGCCGAGTTCTTCGCCATCAACCCGCTGGCCTTCTGGAAGCGGGCCCAGGCGATCCGCGAGGGTTTCGAATCCGTTCGCAGGACCATCGAGCAGAACCACGATCAGCTGGCCAGGGTCCTCGGCCGCTACGGCCTGGAGATGGACCGCGAGGCGGCGCGCCGCAAGGCAGAGCGGCTGCGAGAGGCCAGGGGCTGGAAGATCACCGAAGAGCCCCCGCCCGCTTCCTCGAAGGACGCCCTGCCGTTGCGCCTCGTGAACGCGAAACGCGCCTAGAAACATCCCAAACAGCGGCGATTTCGCGAGAAACCGGGTGTTCGGCCCGGTCTTCCCGGGCCTGGAGCTGACTCAGGAGTTGCTCCCCGGGGGAAATCGTGATACCTTCCTATATCGCCTTCAACCTGGCGCCACTTTCTGTGCACTGGGGAGAAGGCTCTTTGCGCGATGTGCACACTGATCGTCCTCCATCGCTGCTTTGCCGAGGCTCCGCTCGTTCTTGCCGCGAACCGCGACGAGTTCCTGAACCGGCCTTCGGAGAAGCCCACGCTGCATCAGCCGGGGAGCCGCAAGGTTCTTGCCCCGCGGGATCTCTGCGCCGGGGGGACCTGGCTGGGGCTGAACGATGTGGGCGTGTTCGCAGCCGTCACCAACCGCCCCTGCCAGAGCCCCGACCCGTCGTTCCGGTCGCGGGGGCTGGTCGTCTTCGACGCCCTGTGCGAGGCGTCCGCGGCGGATGTGATCTCCGCCTTCGGGACCTTGCCGGAGCGCGCGTACAACCCGTTCAACTTCTTCGTCTCCGATGGAGATGCGGCGTTCGCCGCCACTTACGAGGGCAAGCTGCGCGTCGCCCGACTCGATCCGGGCCCGCACGTGATCGGCAACGCCGATCCGGACGATCGCCGCGTTCCCAAGATCGCCCGGTCGCTGGCGAGCGCGGAGAGGATCGCGGCAGGCGGCGTCGACGACGCTCTCGAAGCGCTGGCGGAGGTGTGCCGGTCGCACGAGGGGGATGGAGCACGCGGTGCACTCGACGACACCTGCATCCACGCGGGTGGCTACGGGACCCGGAGCAGCACGCTGGTCCGGCTGGGGCCGGACGCTTCGCACAACGAGTTTCACCACGCGGAAGGCGCTCCCTGCCAGACCGCGTACGAGGATTTGACCCCGTTCCTGTTCGAGCTGGACCTCGCAGCCGGCGTCGATGCAGGGACTGCCAAGAGGAAGGCAATTTGAGACGAATCGGTAGCAACATTCGCAAGCAAAACGCGGACCAGAGAAGCAATCGCCTGATTCGCAACATCATCCAATACAGCGATGAGGAGAAGCCGCTAAACGACTACCCGAAGAAGATCATCTCACCGCCGAAGGCCTCCAGTTGTTGCATCGATGAGAACCGGATCACCGTGGGCAACGTGCGCGAGGTGGACGGTTTCAAGTTCTGCTACAAGGTCTGCGAGACCTGTGGGCACGCGGTCCGGTTCTACTACCCGGCTGCCGAGGGCACCAGCGCCGCGGTGAAGAACTACCGCCAGTGGAAGAAGTACATGGTTCAATAGTCCGCCAGGGAGACGGCGATACGCGAGGCGGCCCCTTCGGTCGCCTCGCTTTCGTTTCGGGGCTAGCCTGCCCCTTCATGGCGACTCTCGACGAGGCGGCGGCCTACCTCGCGGGGCTCATCAACGTCGAGCGATCTCCCGATTTCCGCCGCGCCCGACTCTCCCTCGAGCCGATCCGGCAGCTGCTCGGTCGAGCGCACATCTCGCACGCGAAGCTCGCCGCACTGCACATCGCCGGCTCCAAGGGGAAGGGGTCCACGGCACTGCTCGCGGAGGGACTGCTGCGGGCCCACGGGCTCCGGGTGGGAACCTTCACCTCGCCCCACCTGTCGTCGTGGACGGAGCGGTTTCGAATCGACGCAGAGGAGGTGGCGGGCGAGGCGCTCGCCGAGGTCGTGGAACGGCTTCGGCCGGAGATCGACGCGCTCCGAGACGAGAACCCGGGGGACGCGCCCAGCTTCTTCGACGCCACCACGGCCGCGGCGCTCGCCTTGTTCGCCGAAGCCGAGGTCGATCACGCGGTGTTGGAGGTGGGCCTGGGCGGGCGGCTCGACTCGACGAACGTCGTGACTCCGGCGGTCACCTGCGTGACGAGCATCGAGCTCGAGCACACCGAGAAGCTGGGCACCAGCTTGGCGGCGATCGCCGGTGAGAAGGCGGGCATCGCCAAGCCAGGCGTTCCCCTCGTGATGGGAGCCCTTCCGGCGGAGGCAGCCGCGGTCGTGGAAGAGCGCGCGGAAAGGCTCGGCTGTGAGCTGGCTCGATACGGGAGCGAGTTCGCTGCCGAGACACTGGACGAGGATCTCGACGGGCAGCGGGTCCGCTTTCGGGACGGCTCGCTCGTCTTCGAGGCGCAGCTCGCCGTCGCCGGAGCCCACCAGGCGCACAATGCCGCGCTGGCTCTCGCCTGCGTGCGCCGTCTCGGGGCGATTTCCGATGGGGAGCTCGCCGATGTGGCCCGGCGCGCCTTTGCCGCCGCCCGGCTACCCGCGCGGATCGAGTTCCTCTCCCGCAGTCCCTGGGTGGTGGTGGACGCGGCGCACACGGCCGCCTCGGCCGAGGCGTTGGCGCGCACGCTGGCTCGCATCCCGCGGCGCCGCGGTCACCTGGTGCTCTCCGTCTCCATCGGCAAGGACCTGGCGGCGATCTGCCGCCATCTGGTTCCCTTCGCCGACGAGCTGACCATCACCCGGGCCGAGCCGATCCGTTCGCTCGCAGCCGAGGAGATGACGGCGGCCGTGCGCAGCGCTGCCGCGGGGCTCACGCCGCGGGTGAAGCCGGATCCGGAGCTCGCCGTTCGCGAGGCGCGCGAGGAGCTCGGGCCGGAGGACCTGCTCTGTGTCGCCGGCTCGGTGTACCTGGCCGGGATCGCGCGGCGCGTCCTGCTGGACGAACGCGCGGCCTGATCTCAGGCGCGCCCCTCGCAGAGGTCGCGAAGCTCCGTGTAGATGGTGCGCAGTCCGACCTCCTCGTGACCCGGCGGCGGCGGCGGCGGCGCGTTTCGCCGCAAGGCCTGCGCCGCACGCCGAAGGCTTCGCTGTGCCCGGTTGATCCGCCCTTTCGTGACGTCCAGGTTCGACGGCCGGCTGCGCGCCAGCCAGAGCTGCGTGAGCCTTCTCCCGAAGGCCGTCTGCTCCCCAGCGAGGAGTTCGAGGGATCGCGCCAGGCGCCGCCTCCGGCCGGCGTCGAGGCTCTCGGGCTTCCGCCGCCAGGCGAGCCACTCGAAGGCGGCGAGCGACTTGCGCACCGCGAAGAGCGACGCGTCGGCGGCGTAGACGAGTTCCTGGTAGGTGAGCGGGTCCTCCTCGAACGCGTCCGCCGCGTCGTCGAGCCGCGCCCTGCATCGCTCCAGGCGTTTCAGGGTCCGACGGAGGACTGCGGGCCTCGCCTGCTGCAGGAAGAAGGCCCGGTCGAGGTCGTCGAAGAAGAGGAACTGGAGTGCCGATCCGTTGCCGACCTTGAAGCCCGCGTCGTGGACGGCACCGAGCGCGCGGTAGCAGCCGGCCGCCGCCCCTCGCGCCTCGCCGAAGAATACCCGGCCGAAGGCGCGATCGAATTGTTTCGGGTCCCTCTCTCCGGACCAGGTGAGCTGGGCGGCCCAGGCGAAGGCGAGCCAGCAGTTTCCCTGAAGGTTGTAGTGCCCGAAGTCCCCCCAGTCGGTGCAGATCACGCCGAGCGCGCCGTGGCGTCTGGCCGCGTCGGTCCAGCGCGAGATGTTCAGGATGCTGTTCTCCATCCGGGGGAACAGGCAGTTCCAGCTCGACGTGCCCGGGCAGACCAGAAACTCGATCCCGCATTTCTGGAAGATCTTCACCCTGTCGTAGTTGGCTTCGGCCTCGTACCCCCAGTCGAGCAGGACGGTGTCGCGGTCGATCTCCGGAATCAGCTCCGGGTCGCTGTGCACCATGTCGCCCCAGATCATGGTTCGCTTGCCGTGCTCGGCGGCGAGGTCGCGGATCCGGCGGACGTGTTCCAGGAACACGCCGCCCCGGCCGATCTCCTCCCCCCGCTGCTTCGACTTTCCCTTGCACAGGTCCCAGGGCTCGTCGCAGTTGGCGTTGAAGAAGCGCGAGCGGAAGTTGGGGAGGTACTCGTCGTAGAGATCCCGGAGCAGCTGGTAGGTCCCGGGCTCGGCCGGGGAGAGGGTCCAGCCCGCGTCGGTCTCGTCGAGCTCGGCGTAGGCCGCGTGCTTGAGGATGTGTCCCATGTGGCCGAACGACTGCAGCGTCGGGATCAGGTCCACGTGGCGCTCCGCCGCGTAGGCGTCGAGCTCTCTCATCGTCTCGGCGTCGAGAGGAGAGTCCTCGGCGCCGATCAGCGGATGGCGCCGGAAACGGAAGGTGTGCTCCGTGTAGAGCATCAGCAGGTTCAGCTTGAGCCGTACGCAGAGATCGATCAGCTGCTTCAGGCTCTCCGGGGTGGGGACCTTGCCCCGGGAGACGTCGAGCATCAGTCCGCGGAGCGGGAAATCCGGCGCGTCTTCGATCTGGCAGGCCGGGATTCGCCCAGCCGGCGTCACCAGCTGGATCAGGGTCTCGACGGCGTAGCGAAGGCCTGCCGGCCCGGCGCCGGAGGCCTCGACGCGGTTCGGTGTCACAACGATCCGGTAGGCCTCGCCCTGTTCTCCCTCCCGCAGAAGGTCGATGCGGAGACCCAGCCCGCTGCCGCGGGCATGCCCCTCGATCGGGAGATCCAGGCCGCAGAGCTTTCGCAGGGCGTCGCGCAGGGCGCGCGCGGCGCTGAAATCCGAGTCCGAGGCGTCGGGCGCGAGCACCAGCGGCAGGCCGTCGCGAAGCGCAATGGACCCGGTGGCGGTGCGAACACTCTTGGGAGCGGGCAGCAGGGGCGTCATGGCGGGGAGTCTATTCCCCGCAAAGGCGAAGCGCCCGGGCTGACTCCTCGCGCAAACACGCGAGGGGAGGGGTAGCCAGTCCGGGCGCTGAGAGCCTCGTTCGCCGCTGTCCGTGTATGGAGCAAGGCGCGTGCCAGACCGGCCGTTCCTGCTGATCTTCGCTAAGTACGCGATTTCGTGGGGGCATCGGCCCCCGCCTCAGACTGCTGCGGCAACTCGTGAGCAACGAATTCGCCGCGGGTGACACAATTTGCGTCGGCGACGCCAGAGAGGGCGCGAATATGCTCGGGTCGGGTGCCGCAGCAGCCGCCGACGGCGCGTGCGCCCGCCTCGATCCAGCCCTTGGCCAGATCTGCGTACTCCTGCGGCGAGCGCTCCTCGCCGGGCCCGATCAGGTTCGCGTACACGAGAGAGGGTGGCTCGGCGCGTTGCAGCACCTCGAGACAAGCAGAGACGGCCGACGGCGGCAGGCAGTTCACTCCGACGGCCAGAGGGCCGAGCTCGGCGACGGCGGCGGCGGCCTCTTCGAGGGGCTCGCCCGAGAGCAGCCGTGCTTCGCCTCGGCAGACGAAGCTGGCGAGCACGGCAGCGCCGGATTCGCGTGCGGCCCGAACCGCGGCGACTGCCTCCCGGGTCGTGTTCATCGTCTCGACCAGGACGGCGTCGACTCCGGCGACGGCCAGGTGTCGCGCGTGCTCTGCGTGCTCCCGGGCGAGGGTCGCGTCATCGGGGACCCGCTCCGGGTGGAGGCAATCCTCGAGCGGCGGCGCTGCGCCCAGAACCAAGGCGCCGGTCTCCGAGGCGGCCTCGCGCGCCAGGGCCACCGCCGTGCTGGTGAGCTCCGCGGCCCGCTCGCGACGTCCCGCCTTTTCGAGAGTGCGGCGCTGGGTCCGGAAGGTGTTGGCGGTCAGCGCTTGCGCCCCCGCCGCTGCGTAGGCGCGGTGGATCGCGAGCACTGCCTCCGGAAACTCGATCACGGCCCGGGCCGACCAGAGGGGAAGCTCCGAGGGGATTCCGAGCCGCTCGAGCTCGGTTCCGGTGGCGCCATCCAGAATCAGCGGCGGCCCCGTCGCCAGGCGTTCGCGCAGCCTCTTCTCCGGGTTCCTCATCGTCCCGTTATACTCCGCGCCGATGCCTCGCAGCCTGACTGTCGCACGCCTCGACGAGGGGGGGCGTCTGGAGGTGGTTCGCCTGGGCGTGCGCTACTCCGAGGCGGCTGTCCCGGAGCGTAGCGGCGACGGGGTGATCGGACCGATCCACTTCGTCGAGGGAGCGCTCCTGCCGGGTGTCCAGCAACTCGGACCCTTCCAGCTGACCGTCTCTCTCGACGCGGCGGGCGACGCAGCCAGCTACGACCTCCAGGTTCGCAATCTGGCAGAGGCCCCGCTCCACCTCGAATCGGTGGTGTGCGGCTTCCGCTGGACGGGAATCGAGAAGGCATCCCTGCGCTTCCTGCGCCACGGCTGGCAGTCCTGGTCCTTCACCGGCGGGCGCGCGCTGGACGAGGCGGGCGAGCCCGAGTTTCCCTCCGGTCCCTGGCTGCGCGGGATCCACCACGGCGTTGGTGCTCCGCCTCCAGATCGCGCCGGGTGGCACGAGTCGGACCTGGTCTCGGTGGTCGGCGCTTCGCCGTCCGGCGCCGCCTGCCTGGCCGGCGTGCTGGAGCGCGGCGTCGGAACGGGTCTCGTCTACTTGAAGCCCGACGCGGATGGCGTGCGCGTGGAGCTGGAGGTCCGCTTCGAGGTTCCGATCGATCCCGGCGAGCTTCGCGCGGTCGAGCGGATCCGGCTGGCGCTGGGCAACGAGCCGAACCGCCTCCTCGAGGACTACGCCGCCGAGCTCGGCGAGGCGGCCGGCGCGCGAACCGGGAGCCCCTTCCAGGCCGGCTGGTGCAGCTGGTACCACTACTTCCACGGAGTCAGAGAGGAGGATCTGCTCGGCAATCTGGAGAGCCTGGCGGCGAGCCGCCAGGAGATCCCCATCGACGTGGTGCAGCTCGACGACGGCTACCAGCGGGCGATCGGTGACTGGCTGGAAACCAACGAGCGATTTCCCCGCGGCCTCGCTCCGTTGGCGGCTGCGATCCGGGACGCCGGCTTCCGCCCCGGCATCTGGACGGCTCCCTTCTGTGTCGCGGAGGAGAGCCGGCTGCACCAGGGCCACGCCGACTGGCTGCTGCGCAGCGGCGCGGAGCTGCATCGCGGGCTCTTCCACTCCGAGTGGTCGAAGCGGGGCTGGATCCACGTTCTCGACACCTCACGGGAGGAGGTGTGTTCCCACCTCACGCGAACCTTCGCAGCGCTGGTGGGGATGGGCTTCAGCTACCTGAAGCTCGACTTCCTCTACGCCGTCGCCATGCAGGCCGACGCGCACGATCGGCGCCTGACCCGGGCCGAGCGGCTGCGGCGGGGGCTCGACGCGGTGCGCGCAGGCGCCGGGCCCGACGCGTTTCTGCTCGGCTGCGGCTGTCCACTCGGCGCGGCCGTCGGTGCGGTGGACGGCATGCGCATCGGTCCGGACGTGGCGCCCGCCTGGGCACCCGACGAGGCGAGCGCCATTCCCGGTCTCGAGCCCACCATTCCCGCGACCCGCAGCGCCGTGCGCAACGTCCTCTCGCGGGCCTGGATGCACCGTCGCCTCTGGCTGAACGACCCCGACTGCCTGATGGTGCGAACCCGCGAGACCAGCCTGGCGCCGGCGGAGACCACCACCCTCGCCGCCAGCATCGCGGCGACCGGCGGCATGGTGATCTTCTCCGACCAGGTCTCGCTGCTCTCGGCGGACGACCGGGCGTTGATCCGCGACACGATCGCGTTGGCCCGCGAGGTCGACGCCGGGGGCGCCCGGGGCACCGCGCGCTGCATCGACCTCCTCGGCGGTGAGTTCGCCGCCGGGGTCGCGGGACACACGGCCTCGGGCGCCGTCGTCGCGCGGGTGAACGCCTCCGACTCGCCGCGCGAGATCGAGCTCGATCTCGCCGGCATCGGCCTTCCGCCGACGGGGATCCCGCCGCTGCCGCTGCTCGGCACCCCCGAGCCCCAGCCGGGCGCAGCGGAGGGGTGCCCGCGCTTCGAGCTCGGCGCGCACCAGAGCGCGCTGCTGCGGGTACGCCGCAAGCCGCGCCTCGCCGTCTTCTGTGACTACGACGGGACCTTCGCGGTGCAGGACGTGGGTGCGACGCTGGCCAGGCGTCACGCCGGCGAGCGCCGCGACGCGCTCTGGTCGCGGCTTCAGAGCGGCGAGTTCAACGCCTGGTCGTACAACATGGAGCTCCTCGATGGCCTGCCGCTTTCCGAGGAGGAGCTCGACGCGTTCCTGCGAACGGTCGAGCCGGATCCCGGCGCCCACCGCCTGGTCGCGTGGTGCGAGGAGAACGCGGTTCCCTTTCGGATCCTCTCCGACGGCTTCGATCGGAACCTGGAGCGGCTCCAGGAGCTTCACGGGGTGCGCTTCGCCTACGACGCCAACCGGCTCTGGTACGAGAGCGGCACCTGGCGCATCTCGCCCGGTCACCCGAACCCGGAGTGCTCGTGTGGCACGGGGACCTGCAAGCAGACCCGGATCCGCGAGTTCCAGAAGATCCACCACGGCACGGCGGTGGTTCACATCGGGAACGGCCGGGTCTCGGACCTCTGTGCCTGCGAGGTTGCCGATGTGGTCTTCGCCAAGGACTCGCTGGCAGAGGAGCTCGTTCGCCAGGGCGTCGCGTTCGAGCCCTTCGCGACGTTGAACGACGTCGTCGAAGGGTTGGAGAGACTCCTCGCCCGCCTCTCCTGAGCGGGGCGCTTTGGCGCTTACTCCTCGAACCAGCCGTCGAGGGGCATCACCACCCAGAGAACGGCGTAGACGACCAGGCCGATCCCGCCGGCGAACAGCGTCATCAGCACGAAAGCCAGCCGCACCACGGCGGTGGGCACGCCGAACTGCAGGGCCAGACCGCCACAAATCCCCGCGATCATGCGGTCGCTGGCGGTGCGGAACCAGTCGGCCGTGGCAGGCCGGTCATCCAGCCGCGAGCCGCAGTACCGGCACTTGATGGCCTGCGCGCGAACCTCCTCGGCGCAGTAGGGACAGAGCTTCGTATCGGTCATGTCACGCCCTCGCTGTGGCGCAGCAGGGCCCGTCTGTGAGCCAGAACGGGCAGGGATCCAAGGACCAGGGCCAGCCATCCGATCGCTCCGAACAGGTAGGCGGCGGCCAGGCTCCAGGCGAAGGACGCGGGAAGCCAGGCCGCCAGGATCTCCCGACCCAGCCAGAGGACCGCGAGGTTCCAGAGCACGAAGAGCGGGAGCGAGAGCGCACTGGCTCCCAGCAGCCGCGCCAGCTCCCGGTGGAAGCCGGCCGGGACGACGCTGCGGCCCCGCTCCGGCAGCGCGGCCAGTGTTCCCGCGCGAAGCTCCGCCGATGCCATCTCGAGCGTGCGGCTGACGAGCCGCTCCGGGGGCTCCGGGGCCTCCAGGGAATCGAGAGACGGGGCCAGCCGCGCCAGCTCTTCGTCAACCGGCTTCATCGTTCTCCTCCTGGGCTCGGAGCGCCTTCACCGCCGCGTGCAGCCGGCTCTTGACCGTTCCTCGCGGGATCCCCAGGATCTCCGCGATGTCCCGCTCCGGGAGCTGCTGGTAGTAGCGGAGCACCAGCACCTCGCGCAGTCGTTCGGGGAGCGCATCGAGGCGTTGGCCCATGTCGAGCCTCAGCTCGATGGGGGCCGTCGCGGCCCGCTCCGCAGCGTCGCCGCGGCTTCTCGCCAGCTCTTCCAGGTGGCGGGTCTCGACGGCCCGGCGGCGGCCCCGATCCCGGCACAGGTTGTTGGCGATCTGGAAGATCCAGGTGGAGAAGCGGCGCCGCGGGTCGAAGCGGTCGCGAGCCCTCACCACCCGCAGCCAGGACTCCTGGAACAGATCGTCCACCACGGAATCCTCCACCCGGCGGTTCAGGAAGCCGTAGAGCGGGCCCTTGTACCGATCCATCAGCGCGGCGAGCGCGCCCTCGTCCCCGGCCTGCACCTGCACCATCAACTCTTCATCCGTAGTCACTGCGGCGCACGTTACCGCACCAGGTCACACCGCCTCGCCCCCGCCGTACCCATAGTACGCACCGGCCAGAGCCGGGGTTCACGGTTCCTGTGATATCCTGCCCGGCTCCTCCAGGTTGGATGAGAGATGCCGGAAAGCCGCCACATCGCCGTGATCGGCGCGGGAATCGCCGGGCTGGCCGCCGCACGGCGGCTGCGCGAGCGCGGATGCCAGGTGACCGTCCTGGAGAGCTCCGACCGGGTCGGAGGCAGTGCGACCGCTCCGCGGGAGGGATTCCGTCTCGATTCGGGTGCCTACCAGGTGTGCGCCAGCGACCGGAATCTCCTTGGCCTGATCGCGTCGGCAGGTCTCGAGGAGCAGTTCCTCCCCCTTCGGCCCTTCGCCCTCGCCCAGCTGCGTGGTGGCGAGGCGGTTCCGATCGACCCCGTGGGCGTGCTGGGGGTCGCCCGCCTGCCGGGCGTACGGCTTCACGAGGCACTCCGGGTGGGGCGCCTGGCGCGGATCCTGCGCCGCTTCCGAGGGATCCTCGATCCCCACCGGCCCGAATCCGCCGCGCGCCTGGACGATCGCAGCATCGCCGACTTCACCCGCCTCTACTTCGGGCGCAGCGTCCTGGAGGGCTGGGTCGCACCCTTCGCGACCGACACGTGCCATTGCGATCCGGACTCGGCGAGTCGGGTCCTGTTCCTGCTCCGCTACCTGGCCCGCCGCCATGCGTCCCTGGGAACACTCCGCTCGGGTCCGGCCGATCTGGTGCACGCGCTCGCGGACGGGGAGGCGACGCGTCTCGGAGTCGCCGTCGAGACGCTCGAGCAGGCTGGAGATGGCATCGCCGTGCGGGTTGCCAAGCCGCAGGGAGCCCCCGGAATCGAGGCCGACGCCGTCGTGCTGGCCACGCCAGCGCCCGCTGCACGAGCCATCGCGGATCCCCTGCTGGAGACCGCCGAGCGGGAGCTGCTGGCCCGTGTCCGTTACCTCGCGGCGATCGTGATGGCGGTGGCACTGGACAAGACCGTGGTGGGCTGCGCCACCCGGACCCGGATTCCGCGCAGCGAGGGATGGCCGGCGGTCAGTATCGCCGTCGAGCCGGGCGGTCCGGGAGGGCCCGCGCCCGAGGGCAAGGAGCTCGCGGTCGTGACCGCCTGCGACCCGTGGAGCCGTGCGCACCTGGAGGCGCCGGACGAGATCGTCGGGAAGGACCTGCTCGGCCTGCTCCAGAGGCTGCATCCCGGGAGCAGCTCGGCGGTCTCCTTCACCGCCGTGTGGCGACATCGCCGGGCCTTTCCCTGCTTCGAGGTGGGCCGATATCGGGAGATCGCCCGCTTCCGCAAGCTGCAGCGAGAGCTTCGCGCGAGGGGCCGGCGGCTCTACTTCGCCGGTGACTACCTGGTGGACCCGAGTCTCGAGGGGGCCGTCACCTCCGGCCTCCGCGCCGCCGACCAGATCCTCGGGGATCTCGGAATCGCGTAGCCGCTGTCCGGATGCCCGTCTTCTGGACTTCGCTCGCCTTCGGCTCGCTGCGCGCGCGCCTCGCCCCCGGCTCGGCGCGCTTGCTCAGTCCTCGAGCAGCGCCACGGTGACGCCGTCGCCGCCTTCCCTGGCGTCGGCCGCCTCGAAGCGCGCGACGTAGACGGACTCGCGCAGGTGCTCGTGGACCGCCTTGCGAAGTGCACCGGTTCCCAGGCCGTGCACGATCACCAGCCGGCTGGCGCCCGAGCTGGCGGCGTCGTCGAGGGCCGAGGCGATCCGGTCCAGAGCCTCCGACACCCGCAGGCCGCGCAGGTCACAGCGGGTGCTGCTACCCGCCGCCTCGCGCGGGACCATCTGTACCGCGACACGCGGCTCGCGTCGCTTCGGGGCGTCCTCTGCTGACGCCGCGACCTGGTCCGCCGGGACCTCGAGCCTGGCGTTGCCGATCTGGACGCCGACCCTTCCCCGCCGGTCCGGCAGCGAACGCAGCGTACCGCGCTGACCGCCGGGCACCCGCACCGGGTCGCCGGGCTTGGCTCGTGTCCAGTCGATCCGGGCGGCGGGCTCCGGCGCTTCCTCTTCCAGCTGCAAGTCAGCTTCGGCCTCGCGAGCCTTCTCCTCCAGGGCGAGCAGGCGCTTCCGCGCGTGGGCCGCGTCCTGGGCTCGCCCGCCCCGCTGCAGGTCGCGGATCACGCCGGCCACCTGCGCGTGGGCGTCCCGGAAGCTCGAGTCCAGGTCTCTCCGCATCTCTTCGAAGAGCTTGTCGCGCCGCGCCTGGAGCCGCTCCAGCTTGCCGCGGTACTCGTCACGCGCCGCCTCGCTCTCCTCGCGCAGGACTGCGGCGGAGCGAAGCTCGCGTTCCAGCGTCAGGCGGCTCGCGGCGAGCTCGGCGAGCATCCGGTCCAGACGGCGGTCCTCCCGCTCCAGCAGGGCGTTGGCCCGTTCCAGGATGTCGCGGCGCATTCCCATCCGCGCGGCGACCGCCGTCGCCGAAGAGGCGCCCGGGGTTCCCATACGGAGACGGTAGGTGGGCGCCAGGGTCTCCGAATCGAACTCGACGCTCGCGTTGGCGAAGCGCGGGTCGACGGCGGCCATTTCCTTGAGCAGGTTGTAGTGGGTGGTCGCGACGACTCGCGCCCTGGCCTCGGCCAGTGCCTCCAGCACCGCCTGGCCGAGTGCGGCACCCTCGCCGGGATCGGTGCCCACGCCCACCTCGTCGAGCGCGATCAGGCTCCGCTCGCCCGCGGACTCGACGATGCCGGCGAGGTTCGCCATGTGGGCGGAGAAGGTGGAGAGGCTCTCCCGGATGTCCTGCTCGTCTCCGATGTCGGCGAGGATCGACTCGGCCGCATCCACCCGGGCGCCCGGAGCGGCGGGCACGTGAAGGCCGGCCCTCGCGAAGAGCGCGGCGAGGCCCAGCGCCTTCATCGTCACGGTCTTGCCGCCGGCATTGGGGCCCGAGAGCACCAGCACCGTGAAGCTCTCACCCAGCTGCAGGTCGTTGGGAACCGCCTCCGCGGTCGGGAGGAGTGGGTGGCGGAGCTGGTGCAGCCGATACACGCCGTCCTCGCCGAGCGCGGGCTCCACCGCCTCCATCTCCTTGGAGAGCTCGCCCCGCGCGAAGGCGAGATCGATCGTCTCCAGCACCTCCAGGTTGGACTCGATCGCCTGGCGGGCTTCGGCAGCCTGCCTGGTGAGAGCGCGCAACACCCGCCGCGTCTCCCGCTCGATGGTGAGCTCGGCCTGCTTGAGCCGGTTGTTGAGATCGACCACTGCCTGCGGCTCGACGAAGAGAGTCGCGCCGGTGGAGGAGGCGTCGTGCACGATGCCGGCGACCCGGCCGCGAGAATCCGCGCGGACGGGCAGCACGTAGCGATCGTTGCGGATGGTGAAGAACGAATCCGAGAGCGAGTCGACGATCTCCGGGTCCTTCAGACAGCTCGCGATCCGGCGTTGCACGTCGCCCGTGATCTGCCGCGCGTCCCGCCGGGCCCTGGCCAGGTCCGGGGAGGCCGAGTCGCGGACCTCGCCGTCCGCTTCCAGAGCCGCGTGGATCGCCGCCTCCAGGCCCGAGTGGTCCACCAACCAGTTGGCCGCCTCGGCGAGAAGCGGGGCTTCCTCTGCCCGGCCGTGCAGGAAGCTCGCGGTCTCGCGGATCGCGCCCAGCGTCGAGCCGAGCGCCAGAAGCTCCTCGCCGGTGAGCATCCCTCCCTTTCGCAGCCGGCCGAGCACGCGGGCCTGATCGCGCACCCCGTCGAGGGGAGGAATGAGGCCCGCGTCCAGGATCGCCCGGGCCTCGCTGGTCTCGGCGAGGCGCGCGCGCGCTCCTCCGATCTCCACCTCGAAGAGCGAGTCGTCGGCCTCGCAGCGGACCCGGCCCCGCGGCGTGCGCGCGTGCCGCCGCAGCCGCTCGACGACCTCCGGCCACTCCAGACGATCGAGGGTCTTCTGTGAGACGCTGAACGGCACGCCGCCATTCTACTGGCTTCGCCCAGCGACCTCCGCCTCGTTCAGCTCGCCGGGCGGTCCTGCCGAAAAGGGCTGGCGATGGCCGATGAGCTGCTCACCGAAGCGATCCTGGAGTCCACGCGGGACCTGGATCGGCGAAGCGTCAGGGAGATCCTCGACGCCATCCACGCCGAGGACCATCGCGCCGTGGAGGCGGTGGGACGCGTTCTCTCGGACGTGGAGCGCGCCGTCGAAGTCCTCGTCCTCACCCTCGAGGGCGGCGGGTGCTGGTTCAACGTAGGCGCCGGGACCAGCGGCCGGATCGGGGTGCTCGACGCTTCGGAGATCCCGCCCACCTACGGCTATCCCCCCGAGCGGGTGGTGGGGATCATGGCGGGCGGCTCCGGCGCCCTGGTGCGGGCCGTGGAAGGGGCCGAGGACGTCGCGGAGGACGCTCGCGCCGCGCTTCGGGAGCGGGACCTGATGCCCGGCGATGCCGTCGTCGCCCTCTCCGCCAGCGGGCACACGCCGTTCGCAATTGGTGCCCTCGCCGAGGCGAAGAGCATCGGCGCCCGCCGCATCGCCGTCACCTGCGATCCGGAGTCCCCGCTGGCGGCGGCTGCGGAGGTGGCCATCGCTCCGGTCGTCGGCCCCGAGGTCATCGCCGGATCGACGCGGATGAAGGGTGGCCTGGCCCAGAAGATGGTGCTCCACCTGCTCTCGACCGCGGTGATGGTCCGGCTTGGCCGGGTGGAGGGAAACCTGATGACGAACCTGCACCCGTCGTCGCGAAAGCTCGAGCGCCGTGCGGTCCGGATCGTGATGTCGCTCGGCGGGGTCGACCTCTTCCGCGCCAGGCAGCTCCTGCGGCAGTGCCACGGCAGCGCCCACGACGCCATCGAGCTCGCCCGCCGCGGTTAGCGGGGACGACCTCCGGGGAAGGACTCCCCGCCGGGGTGACCCCGCTCACGAGCGGGCCGCCACGCCTCGCCGAGGCGGACTAGAATGGTGACCATGCGCTTCCGGGTTTCGGTCCTGGTCGCAAGCTGGCTCTCGCTGGCGCTCCTCGCCGCCCCCACGGCCGGCGCGCCCCGAGACCGCGCCGATCAGCTCTCGCGCCTTCACGCGGCGGCCGAGGTGCATAGGCGCCACGCTCCCGCCCTGATGGCCATCCGCGGCGTCGTCGCCAGCGGGACGGCCCTGGGCGCCGACGGCGCGCCCGAGATCCGCGTCTTCACGGCCGAGCCCGGGGTCCGAGGGCTCCCCGCCCAGCTCGAGGGGATGCGCGTTCGCACGCGCGTCTCGGGGCGTTTCTACGCGCGGCTCGGCCCCACCTGCGAGGTGGACGGCGACGGCATCTGCGACACCTCCGAGCGCTGGCCGCGCCCAGTCCCGATCGGCGTCTCGATCGGGCATCCCGCCATCACCGCGGGCACCATCGCCGCGCGCGTGAGCGACGGCGCCCAGGTCTTCGCGCTCTCGAACAACCACGTCCTCGCCGCTTCGAACGCGGCCCTGATCGGCGACGCCGCCCTGCAGCCCGGCCCCTTCGACGGAGGCTCCGAGGCGCTCGGCGACGAGCTCGGGACGCTCCACGACTTCGAGCCGATCGCCTTTTGCCAGGTCATCTTGTTCCCGATCGTCTCCTGTCCCGTGGTGAACTCCTTCGACGCGGCGCTCGCGGTGACGACCCCTGCCGACCTCGGCTTCGCCACGCCGGGCGGCGAGTTCGGCTCGGTGCCCGGCTACGGCGTGCCCAACTTCCAGCTCCACCCCGCCTACGGCGATCCCGCCGTGATCGGGGACGAGACGCTCGGCGATCTTCTCCAGACGAGCGTCCGCAAGCACGGCCGGACGACCGGCGACACGGTGGGGTCGGTCGGCACCATCGGGATGACCGTCGACGTCTGCTACGACCCCCTCTGCAATCTCGTCGCCCGCTTCGTCGATCAGATCGCAGTGCCCCACACGGCCGGGATGTTCAGCGACGGCGGCGACTCGGGCTCGCTCGTGGTCAGCGACGACGGGTTCCACCACCCGGTAGGCCTCCTTTTCGCTGGCAGCGAGACCGACACCATCGTGAGTCGGATCGACCTGGCGCTCGATCGCTTCGGCGTGACGATCGACGACGGCGGCGCCACCGGGCCGTTCGCCGACGCCGCGGTCCAGAGCCTCGACGCCCCGCCCTGGGTGCTGGTCGGCCAGGCGACCAACGTTCCCGTCACGGTGCGCAACCTCGGCAACCAGCCCCTCTCATCCTTCGACGTCGAGCTCGACGACGAGACCGAGGCCACGAGCACGACCCGCACGGCGCCGGCCCTGGCACCCGGAGAGCAGGCGCAGCTCGACTTCACCTGGACTCCGGCCAGCTCCGGCCCGCACACCCTCTCGGCCACGCTGCAGCTCGGCGACGACGATCCCACAAACGACCAGCTCGTCGCCGGGGTCGACGTGCTGGTCGAGCCACCGGGAGTCTCGCTCTCGCGCTGGACGGGCACGGCGCGCACCGACGCGTGGACGCAGGTGGATCTCCCACACGACTACGGCGCCGACATGGTGCCGATCTGCACGCCACTCTACGACGTGAACGGCCTCGGCCCGCTGGTCGCGCGCGTGCGCAACGCGGAGGGTGCGAGCTTCGAGGTGGGCCTCGGGCGGCCCTGGTTCGGTGCCTTTCCCGGGGAGGAGACCTCGGCTGAGGTCCACTGCATGGTGGTGCGCCAGGGCGTCTACGACCAGGCGGGCTTCAAGCTCGAGGCCGTGCGCCTCGACGGGTTCTCCGGCAAGGACGACGCCTTCTCGTGGGTCGGCACCGCCCGCAGCTACGCGCAGAGCTACAGCCAGCCGGTCGTGCTCGGCCAGGTCGTCTCGGCCGGTCCCGGCCTGCCGGGCGACCTCGGCGTGTGGTCCACCTTCTGGGCGAGCGGAGCCACCTCGCTCGATCCGCCCTCGGCCACGGCGCTGTTCGTCGGTCGGCACACCGCCGAAGACCCGAACCCCCGCCCCCCCGAGACGCTGGTCTACGTGGTGATGGAGGCGCGCTCCGGGAGAATCCACGGAGTCGCCTACGAAGCGGGTCTCGGCGCCGAGACGGTGCGCGGGGTCGGCGACGCACCACCCTACCTCTACCCGCTCACTTTCTTCCCGGCCGAGGCTACTTCTGCGCTGGCGAGTCCGGCGGGCATGGACGGGCTGGAAGGAGGCTGGCCGATTCTCTACGGCGCTGGCGCAGTCGCGCACGACGCCCTCAGCCTCGCCATCGAAGAGGACTGGTACTGGGACTCGGAGCGCTCTCACACCACCGAGCAGATCGCATACCTCGTGTTCGGCTTGCGGCCCCGCCGCTGCGGCCTCGGAGTTGAGCTCGCTCTGCTCCTGCCGCCGCTCGCGTGGCTGCTGCAACGGCGGAGGAGGCCGGCCTCTTCCCCGGGTCCTCGGCTTCTGGAGCCGCAGTAGACACGGTTCGGGTCCACTCCGGCCCCACTGGCTCCAGGTCCAGGGATTCGCTCTCGTTTGACATCCGACCCAGTCGGGTGTAGGAGGGAGCTGGAGTGCGCATGCCTTCCAGAGCCCTCCCCCTCGCAGCGCTCGCCTGTCTGGTTCTGATCGGTGCAGAGGCCGGCCCGGCGTCGCCCACGCGGCGGGCAGAGCATCTGGGCCTCGACGGGGCCGGGGCCTGGTCGGCGGTCGAGAGGCAGATGCTGCTCGCGTCTGGAGTCGTCGACGAGCAGTTGATCGCCGCGCTGGAAGACCGGGATGCAGTGCGGGCGATCATCCTCTTCGCCATGCCCGGAGCGCCCGCATCCTCGAGGATCGCGGTCGGCGCGGACCCGCGGGGCGACGGTGGGATTCGCTCGGTCGGGCAAGGAATTCTGGCTCGGTTCGCCCCGGGCGAGTTCGAGCTGATCCGGCGATTTCCCTCGCTCGGCGCGCTCGCCGGTCGAATCAGCCGGGAGGGTCTGCTTCGCACCTTGGAGGATCCGAACGTCCGGCGCGTCGGGCTGGACCCCCCGGTGGTATCGCAGCTCGCCGAGGCGGTGCCGCACGCGAGCCTCGACCTGGTCCACGACCTCGGCTTCACCGGCGAGGGCGTGACCGTCGCCGTGGTCGACTCGGGGATCGACACCGACCACCCGGACCTCAGCGACGACCTCGTCGGCGAGCGGTGCTTCTGCTCCGCGTTCGGAGGCTGCTGCCCCGACGGCTCGACACGGCAGAGCGGCCCCGGGAGCGCCGAGGACGACGACGGTCACGGCACCAGCGCCGCCGGGATCATCACGTCGCGCGGTACCCTCGCGCCACCTGGCGGGGCGCCGGATGCGGAGATCCTGGCGATCAAGGCGACGGGAGGCGAGCTGGACGTCGCCAGCGCGGTGACGGACGTGCTCTTTGCGGGCAACTGGATCCGCGTGGAACGACCGGACGTGGACGTCATCAACATGAGCCTGGCGACACCGCAGGTCTACGAGAGTCCCTGCGACGACTACGACAGCGCGACCTGGCTGGGATCCGTGGTCGTGGACCAGCTGCGGGCAAACGGGGTGGTGCTCCTGGCCTCTGCCGGCAACGCGGGCTCGGGCACGGGAATGGGGCTGCCGGCCTGCCTGTCCGGAGTGATCGGCGTGGGAGCCGTCTACGATGACGATTTCGGACCCCAGACGTCCTTCGACGCCAACTCGGGCTTCGAGTGCACCGATCCCAGCACACAGGCGGATCAGGTGACCTGCTTCAGCAACAGCGATCCCACCACGGTGGTCTTCGCCTCGGGAGCGAACGTCGTCTGCCCCGCGCTCGGAGGTGGCGTCGACCACCACTGGGGCGGTACCTCCGCAGCCGCGCCGCTGGCGGCATCGTGCGCAGCGCTGCTGAAGCAGAAGCATCCCGCGGCCACAGCCGTGTCGATCGAGGTGGCGCTGCGGACGAGTGCTACCTGGGTCACCGACCCGAAGAACGGCCTCGAGTTCCCGCGGCTGGACTGCGCCGCAGCCCTCGCGGCTCTGCCCGTCTGTGACGACGGGGAGGACAACGACGGGGACGGCCTGATCGACCACCCGAACGATCCGGGCTGCTTTCACACGACCGCGGATACCGAGGACTCCGCCTGTCAGGACGGCGACGACAACGACCTTGACGGCACGCTCGACTTCGACGGCGGGCTGTCGGCGCTGGGCTACCTGGCTGCAGATCCGGATCCCCAGTGCGTCTACGCCTGGCAGAACGACGAGAAGGCCTGCGGCGCAGGCGCCGAGCTGGCCCTGCTGCTGCCGCTCCTGATCTGGAGCTGGCGGCCTCGCTGCGCGACCCCGCGAGAAATGCAGGCTACAGCGCCCGCATTCCGGTGATGTGCTCGCCGAGGATCAGGGTGTGGATGTCGTGGGTGCCCTCGTAGGTTCGGACCGTCTCCAGGTTCACCATGTGCCGCATCGACTGGTAGTCGTCCACGATGCCGTTGGCGCCGAGCAGGTCCCGGGCGCGGCGGGCGATCTCCAGGGCGACGTCCACGTTGTTCCGCTTCGCCATCGACACCATCGTGTGATGGAGCTTGCCCTCGTCCTTGAGCCGCCCGACCTGGAGGGAGAGCAGCTGGGCCTTGGTGATCTCCGTCAGCATCATCACCAGCTTCTCCTGGGTGAGCTGCTTCTGCGCCAGGTGCCCGCCCTGGACCGTCCGCTCCTTGGTGTACTCGACGGCCTCTTCGTAGCAGGCCATGGCCGCGCCGATGGCTCCCCAGGAGATGCCGTAGCGGGCCTGGGTGAGGCAGGAGAGCGGGCCCTTCATTCCCTCCGCATTCGGCAGGCGGTTCGCTTCCGGGACCTCGACGTCCTGCAGGTAGAGCTCGGAGGTGATGGATCCTCGCAGGGAGAACTTCCCCTTGATGTCCGGGGTCTCGAAGCCCCTGGTGCCCTTCTCGACCAGGAACCCGCGGATCCCCTCCTCGGTCCGGGCCCATACCAGGGATACGTCGGCAATCGAGCCGTTGGTGATCCAGCGCTTGGTGCCGTTCAGCAGCCAGCTGTCGCCGCGCCGCTCGGCGCGGGTGCGCATGCCCTGGGCGAAGCTGCCGAAGTCGGGCTCGGTCAGGCCGAAGCAGCCCACGGCCGTCCCCGCGGCCAGGGCGGGTAGCCAGCGATCCTTCTGGGCGTCCGAGCCATAGGTGTGGATCGGGTACATCACCAGCGAGCCCTGGACCGAGCCGAACGAGCGCAGGCCCGAATCCCCCCGCTCCAGCTCCTGCATGGCCAGGCCGTAGGCGACGTTGTTCATCCCGGGGCAGCCGTAGCCGTGCAGGTTGGTGCCGAAGAGCCCGAGCTCTCCCATGCGCGGCACCAGCTCCATCGGGAAGGAGCCGTCCTTGCGGATGTGCTCCTGGATCAGGGGAAGGAACTCCCGGGAGACGAACTCCCGGACCGTGTCCCGCGCCATCCGCTCCTCGTCGGAGAGGAGGTCGTCGAGGCGCAGGAAGTCGACGCCGCTGAAGTCGGCCACATCGTCCTCCGTTCGAACCGGCAAGAGTAGCGGCGGCGGACTCACGAGAAAGGCCCGGCAGGTTTCCCCGCCGGGCCTCTGAGTCGAAGCCTTGTCGAACTACGCTCGCCTTCGGCTCGCTGCGCGCCCGGCTCTCCCTGTGGTTCGCCGGGCTTGCCGCCGGGGCGAAGCCGTGCCGCTACGCGGCCTCCGGCTTGCTGTGCTTCTCGAGCTCGCGGACCTTCTTGTTGAGCTGCGCGACCTTGCGCTCCAGCTTTCGGACGTCGGTCTGGGAGGCGATGCGCAGATTGGAGAGCAGGGAGTTGACCTGCTCCTCGACGGTCTTGACGGCGTCCTGGCGGAGATCCTCGGCGCGCTTCACGACGGGGTTCTTGCGGATGTCGGTCTGGAACTGCTTGACCCGCTTCTCCGCCTGCTTCTCGATCTGCTTGCGGCGCCGGTCCGCGCGCTTCTGCATCCTTCGGAAGTCTCTCTCGATCGAACGGAAGGCGTCCTCGATGCGGTCCATGCCTTCCTCAATGAAGTTGGCCTCTGCCATGGCAAATCTCTCCTTGGGTGCCTTTGTCAGGTCTGAAAATGGGACGTCTCGCAGCTGGGAGACGTGGAGCAGACCTATCTTAACACATCGCGTTAGTGCGTCAAGGAGTGTCAGTAATTCGATATTTCTATATTGAATTCAGAGCCTTACACCTGACGCGTTGCGCTACCCCGGGGGAATGCAACGCGCTGCGGCATGGTCACCAGCGGGTGACGGCGCTGGCCCAGGTGAAGCCGGATCCGAAGCCCGTCATCGACGCAATGGTGCCCGGGGTGAGCTCTCCCCGCTGCTTGGCCTCGGCGAGCAGCATCGGGATCGAGGCGGCCGAGCAGTTCCCGTAGCGCTGGATGTTGTTCGGCACCTTCTCGGGCGGGATCTCCAGGGAGTTGGCCACGTACTCGTTGATTCGCAGGTTCGCCTGGTGGAAGAAGAACAGGTCCACCTCCTCCTTCTTGATGCTGGCGGCCTGGAGGGTCTCGAGCAGGATCTCGGGCATCCGGGTGACGGCGTGCTTGAAGATGAATCTCCCCTCCATCTTGGGGTAGACCCGCCCCGAATCCAGATCCTCGTGAGTCAAACGGAACGGGCGCTGCGCGCAGCTGGGGCTCTCGATCCAGAGCTTCCTGGCGAACTTCCCCTGGGCGTGAAGCCGTACTTCGAGGATTCCGCTGTCGTCCTGGGGATCGTCGTTGGCCTCGACGATCACCGCGCCGGCCCCGTCTCCGAAGAGCACCGAGACGTCTCGTCCCTCCGTGCTCACCTGGAGTCCCGTGGAGTGAGCCTCGCAGCCCACCACCAGGACCCGTTCGAACTGTTTGGAGAGCACGTAGCTCCGGGCGACGCTGAGCGAGAAGAGGAAGCCGCTGCACTGGGCGCGCAGGTCGAAGCAGGGTGTCTCCCCACCGAGGCGCTCCTGGAGGAAGAAGGAGGTCCCGGGGAACTCGTGCTCCGGAGAGAGCGTCGCCAGGATGATGCAGTCGAGGTCGTCGGCGTCGAGCCCGGCATCCTCCAGCGCCCTCCGCGACGCGTGCTCGGCGAGCTCCGACGGGGTCTGGCCCTCGGTGATCCAGTGCCGCTCCTCGACGCCGGAGCGCTGGCGGATCCACTCGTCGCTGGTGTCCATGACCTCCTCGAGGTCCTTGTTGGTGACCACGCGATCGGGAACGTACATGCCGGTCCCGGTGATCTTTGCCCGCAGCGTCATTTCCAACTCCCATCTGCGGCCAGCGGCTCCGCGAGCTCGACCCGCGCTCCGCTGCCGTCTTTCCGCCAGAGCTCTTCTTCCGCGCGCTCCAGCAGCTCTCGAAGTCCGGTGCGCTCCATGGCCGACACGGCCACCGCACCGTGAAGCTCCGCCAGCGACGCACCCTGTCCCGGCGGCAACAGGTCTATCTTGTTGAAGACCAGGAGCTCCCGGGTCTCGCCGAGATCGATCTCCTCCAGCACCTTGCGCACGGCGGCCATGCGCCGCTTCAGGTCCTCCGCGGAGGCGTCCACCACGTGGAGGAAGAGGTCCGCCTCTCGCAGCTCCTGCAGTGTCGCGCGGAACGCCACCATCAGGTCGCGGGGCAGATCGCGGATGAACCCCACCGTGTCCGTCACGATCACCTCGCGATCGCGGGGAAAGCGGAGTCTCCGCGAGGCGGGATCGAGGGTGGCGAACATCTTGTCCTCGATCGGCACCTCCTTCTTGGTGAGGGCGCGCAGCAGGGTGCTCTTGCCGGCGTTGGTGTATCCGACGATCGACAGCACCGGAAGCCCCCGGCGGGTGCGATAGGCGCGGCGGCTCTCTCGCTGGCGGTGGAGCTTCTTCGCGTCCCGCTCCAGCCGTGCGATCCGGTCCCGCACGCGGCGCCGGTCCACCTCGAGCTTGGTCTCACCCGGGCCCCGGGCTCCGATCCCGCCGGCCAGGCGCGATAGCGAGGTGTCCCGCTGGGCCAGGCGTGGCAGCACGTAGCGGAGCTGGGCGAGCTCGACCTGGAGCTTCCCGTCCCGGGTGATGGCGTGCTGGGCGAAGATGTCGAGGATCAGCTGGGTGCGGTCGATCACCCGGAGATCCAGGCGCTCCGCCAGGTTTCGGGCCTGTGTGGGGGTGAGATCCCCGTCGAAGATCACCAGGTCCACGTCGGACTGGAAGCAGCCGATCATCAGGTCGCGGAGCTTCCCCTGTCCCACGACGAACCTGCGGTCCACCTGGGGGCGGTGCTGGATGAACACGTCGGCGACCTCGACCCCCGCGGAGCGGGCCAGCTCCTTGAGCTCCAGGGTGGCGTACTCGAGATCGTCCGCCTTGCGTCCCGCCGTCACCACGACCAGGATCGCGCGCTCCGCAGCGCCGATGCTCCGGGTCTGGGTGGTCCGCGCCAGCTCCTCCTCGAGCGCGCGGATCCAGTCCTGGAAGTCCAGGTCGAACTGTGCGGGGGGGGCCGGGTCGAGGTACTGGATCTGGTCCCCTTCCTGGTTGGCGGGGAGCAGCGCGGCCACGTGGGCGTCGCCCGGGAGCCCGTTCTCGTTCGTGGCGATGCTCGCCATGGCGTCGAAACGGAGCAGCGCCAGGTCGGTCAGATCGTCGCGGCTGAGGCCCTCGTCGCGCAGGTGGGTGTGGATGCAGCGCAGGCCACGCAGGCGGCCCTTTCCGGCGCGCATACGTCCCCAGTCCGGCATCTCGATGGAGCGAGCGTCGCCCACCATCACGTGGCCGATGCTGCCCCGACGGTCCACCAGGACGCCGACCTGCCGGCGGATTTCGTGGCTAATTCCCGTCAACTCGCGCGCCAGCTCCTGGGTGACCAGCCGATCCGCAGGCAGACGGCGACGGCCCAGGCGTTCGAGCCGTTTGACCTGGCTCGACTTGAGCCCGTGGGTGTTGCCGAAGACGCGGATTTGCTTTCCTCGGATGGCAGGAGCAAAGCCCGAACGGACACGCCCCCGGCGCGCAAAGGTGGGCTGCTGCTGAAACAGGGAGGACCTCGAAAGGGTACGAAACGGGGGACTGATGTGGCAAGCACTCATCGTTCCCCTCGGGGATCCGCCGGGCATCGCAGCGCCAGGGCGAGCGACTACTCTGACGGTCTCGGCGCGCCGAAGAAGAACAGTCGCCGCACCGAAGAGGGAGAACCATGCAAGCCCCTGCCACAGAACTCGCCGTCGTCATCCTGGCCGCCGGCGAGGGGACCCGGATGCACTCCGACCGCAACAAGGTCCTCCACGAAATCGGCGGCCGTCCGATGCTGGGCTACCCGCTCGCCGTCGCCGAGGCCCTGGAGCCGAAACGCCTGGTGGTCGTGATCGGGTGCGACGCCGAGCAGGTCGAGGAGCACTTCCGCGGGCGCGCGCGATTCGTGGTGCAGTGTGAGCGGCGCGGGACGGGCCACGCCGCGCGCCAGGCCCTGCCCGAGCTCTCCGGCTTCTCCGGCGACGTGGTGATCCTGTACGGGGACACCCCGCTGCTCCGCACCGAGACGATCCAGCGCATGCAGGCGCTGAAGGCCGAGCGCCGCGCCGACCTGGTCATGCTCTCCGCGCCACTCGCGCTGCCCGGTCGCGTGGTTCGCGACGCCTCGGGCAAGGTGCTGCGGATCGTCGAGGTGACCGACGCGACCCCGGACGAGCTGTCGATCGAGGAGGGAAACACCGGCGTCTACCTGCTCGACGCCGAGCTCCTCGCCAAGCACCTGGCCCAGCTCGACGACCGCAACGAGCAGGGCGAGCTCTACCTGACCGACATCGTATCCCTGGCGGTCGGCGAGGGGCTCGCGGTGGAGGCGCTGCTGCTCGACGACGCCGACGAGGCGCTCGGAGTGAACACCCGTGCCGAGCTGGCCGAGGCTGGCGCCGTCTGGCGCCGGCGCACCGCCGAGCGGCTGATGGACCGAAGGCGTCACCATCGTCGATCCGGATTCCACCTACATCGACACCGACGTGGAGATCGGCCGTGACTCGAGGATCGATCCCGGCGTGGTGATCACGGCCGGGAGCCGGCTGGGTGAGCGGGTGCACGTGAAACCGCACTGCGTGATCGAGTCGAGCCAGCTCGACGACGACGTCCAGCTCGGGCCCGCCGCTCACCTGCGCCCCAACTGTCACCTGCGGACCCGCGTCAAGATCGGCAACTACGTCGAGATCAAGAACAGCGACGTCGGGGAGGGGGTCAAGGCCGCCCACCTCACCTACATCGGCGATGCGGACGTGGGAGCCGGAACCACCTTCGGCTGCGGTGTCGTCACCGTGAACTACGACGGTCAGAAGAAGCACCGCACCACCGTCGGCGAGCGCGTCTTCGTGGGCTGCAACGCCAACCTGATCGCACCGGTCACCCTGCATGACGACAGCTACGTCGCCGCCGGCTCGACCGTGAACAAGGAGGTGCCCAGCGACGCCCTGGCCGTCGCCCGCGCCCGCCAGCGGAACGTGGAGGGTTGGGTCAGCCGGCGGCGCAAGCAGGGAACCGACCGGGAAGGGCCGGGTTCCGAGGGGAAGAGCAAGCCCCCGGACAAGGAGTAGACCCATGTGTGGAATCGTCGGCTACGTCGGCCGTGACCGGAGCGCCCAGCAGGTCCTGGTGGAAGGCCTCCGCAGGCTCGAATACCGGGGCTACGACTCCGCGGGGGTCGCGATCTTCGCTGACGACGGCCTCTCGGTGCGCCGTGCCGTCGGGAAGCTCGTCAACCTGGACGGCTCGCTTCACGACGAGCCCCTGAACGGAAACGTGGGCCTCGGGCACACCCGCTGGGCCACCCATGGAAAGCCCTCGGAAGGCAACGCCCACCCGCACCGCGCGGGCTCGGTCGCCATCGTCCACAACGGGATCATCGAGAACTATCGGGAGATCCGCGGCGAGCTCGAGTCGGCGGGCCGCGAGATCTGCTCGGAGACGGATACCGAGCTGATCGCGCACCTGATCGACCAGGAGGTCGCGGGTGGTGCCGATCTGCTCGCCGCCGTCCGTGCCGCCGCGCGGCGTCTGGTGGGCTCCTACGCTCTGGGGGTCCTCTCCGACACCCACCCGGAGAGCATCATCGTCGCCAAGAACGGCGGCAGCCCGATCATCCTCGGGATCGGCAGCGGCGAGTCTTTCCTCGCCAGCGATATCCCCGCGATCCTCCCCTACACCCGCCAGATGCTGTTTCTCGAAGACGGTGAGTTCGCCGCCCTGTCACGGGAGGGAGTGCAGATCACCGACGCCGACGGTCACCTGGTGGAGCGAGCGCCGAAGCTGATCCAGTGGGACCCGGTCTCCGCCGAGAGAGGTGGCTACGACCACTTCATGCAAAAGGAGATCTTCGAGCAGCCCCGCGCGATCCGCGACACCATCGGCAGACGAGTGAGCGAGGACAACGGGGGACTCGACCTCGACGGGATCGACCTCTCCGGCGAAGCCGTCAAGAAGATCGAGCGGATCTACCTGATCGCCTGTGGCACGGCCTACTACTCCTGCCTGGTCGGGAAGTACATGATCGAGCAGATCGCAGGAATTCCCACCGAGGTCGATCTCGCCAGCGAGTTCCGCTACCGCCAGCCCATCGTCGGCCAGGAGTGCCTGGTGGTTCCGGTCTCCCAGTCCGGGGAGACGGCCGACACGCTGGCCGCACTCCGCGAGGGCAAGCAGGGCGGCGCCCGCGTGCTCTCGATCTGCAACATGCGCGACTCCACCATCGCCCGGGAGAGCCACGACGTGCTCTACACCCATGCGGGTCCGGAGATCGGTGTGGCGTCGACGAAGGCGTTCACCACGCAGCTGGTCGCGTTCTACCTGCTCGCCCTCAAGCTCGGCATGGAGAGACGCAGGCTCACCGAGCAGGAGCTGGAGTCCGCCTTTGCCAATCTGCGCCGGCTGCCACGGATGGTGGAAGAGACGCTGCTGCTCGATTCGCGGATCCGCCGGGTGGCGCGCCGCTACCACAAGGCGCCCAACTTCCTCTTCCTCGGCCGCGGCGTCATGTACCCCATCGCCCTGGAGGGCGCACTCAAGCTCAAGGAGATCTCCTACATCCACGCCGAGGGCTACGCCGCCGGCGAGATGAAGCACGGACCGATCGCGCTGATCGACGAGAACATGCCGGTCCTGGTCATTGCCAATCGGAGCCCGGTCTACGACAAGGTGATCTCCAACCTGGAAGAGGTGAAGGCCAGGGATGGGAAGATCATCGCCATCGCTACCGCCGGGGACGAGAAGATCGCGGAGCGCGTCGACGAGGTGATCGAGATCCCCGATCTCGGCGACTATCTGACCGCGATCATCGCGACCATTCCCGTGCAGCTGCTCGCCTATCACGTGGCGACCTTCAAGGGTACCGACGTGGATCAGCCCCGGAACCTCGCGAAGAGCGTCACGGTCGAGTAGTGACGCGGGGAGCTCCGGTCTCCGCGCTGGTGCGCCTGCTCGTCGCGGCCGTGGTGGCGGTCGCAGCCTGCGACGGGGAGACCCCGGCGCCGGAGCCGCCTCCCCCGCGCGAGGGACCGCCCACCGCCCTCTGGGACCTCGTCGACGATCTGCGCGAGTCGGCCGCGACCCTCCGCCATCCCTCGGATGGCGCCGGCCGCGCCTGGCTGGAGCCCGTGGAAGGCGAGCTCCCGCGGGCCGCGGTCGGCGAGCAGGGGCGATTCACGATCGTCTTCGAAGCGGGACCACTCGGAATCGACGAGGGCGGCGTTCTCTTCTTCCAGGCTTCGCCCTACTGGGGCTGGAGCACGCCCCAGATCGAGGACCTGCGCCTTCCGGGATTCACCGAGGTGACGACGGAGGCGCAGGGTGTGGTTCTCGAGCCCGAGACCGTCGGGCCGCAGCTGCTGGCGGTCGGGATCGGCGGTCGCCGCCTCGAGTCCGGGGAGCGGGTGCGGATCGACTTCGGCAGCAGTCCGGCGGGCGCTGCGGTGGACAGGTTCGCGGAGCGGGGCTCGCCCTTCTGGCTGGCGGTGGATGGCAACGCCGACGGCATCCGCGCCTTCGTCCCGGATCCCCCGAAGCTGGACGTGGCGCCCGGTCCGGCGGAGCTGCTGCTCCTGCACCTGCCCAGCGTGGCGCGTCCCGGTGAGACGGTGCACCTGACCGCCGCCGTCCTCGACGGCACCGGAAGCACGGGCCTTCCCTTCGAGGGGGAGATCCTGCTCGAAGCCGCGCCGGAAGGCGTCGAGGTGGAGCGCCGTATCGCGCTCGGCAAGGCCATGGAAGGGCGGATCAGCGTTCCCCTCGTCGCCCGGCAGGCCGGCGTGGTGCGGCTGCGGGCGACGGGTCCGGACGGTCTCTCGGCCGAGAGCAATCCGATGCTGGTGACTCCGGAAGGGCGGCGGATCCTCTGGGGGGACCTCCACGGACACTCGAACTACTCCGACGGGACGGGACTGCCGGAAGACTACTACCGCTACGCCCGGGACGTGGCGGCGCTCGACGTGGCGGTCCTCACCGACCACGACCACTGGGGCATCCCCTTTCTCGACGAGTCGCCGCAGCTCTGGGAGGAGATTCAGCGGCAGACCCACCGCTTCTACGAGCCCGGCCGCTTCGTCACGCTGGAGGGTTACGAGTGGACGAACTGGATCCACGGTCACCGGCACGTGCTGCACTTCGGCACCGGACTCACGATTCGGAGCTCGATCGATCCAGCCTTCGACACCCCCACCGAGCTCTGGGATTCGCTACGCGGCGAGCCGGTGCTGACGGTCGCACACCACTCGGCCGGCGGTCCCATCGCGACCGACTGGTCGTTTCCACCGGATCCGGAGCTGGAGCCGGTCACGGAGATCGTCTCGGTTCACGGGAGCAGTGAATCCCCCGACAGCCCGGGGGGGATCTACTCACCGATCTCCGGCAACTTCGTCCGGGATGCTCTCGCCAAGGGCTTTCGGCTCGGGTTCGTCGGCAGCGGCGACGGCCACGACGGACATCCCGGCCTCTCCCACCTGGCGTCGGGTGGCGGTGGCCTCGCGGCGATCCTGAGCGAGGAGGCCACGCGCGAGTCGGTGCTGGCTGCGCTGCGCGAACGCCGTGCCTACGCCACCAACGGCGCCCGGATCATCCTCGACGTGGAGCTGGACGGCAGGCCGATGGGATCGGTGGTTTCCCTGGCCGGCTCCGGCCGTCTGGTGGTCAAGGTGATCGCTCCCGACCCGCTCGAGCGCGTCGATCTGGTGGCCGATGGTCAGGTCGTCGAGTCGCTTCCCGGCGAAGAAAGGCGCGTGATCGTCTTCGAGTCCGAGATCAGCTCCTCGGGTCCGGGGACGCTCTACGTCCGCGTCATCCAGGCCAACGGCGGGGCCGCCTGGTCCAGCCCCTTCTTCATCGAGTGAACGAACGGTCACTCGCGGGGTTGGAGGGCCGCTTTCGGGTGCAGCCTCTGCGGGGCTCGCCTAAGCTGCCGCAACTCCCCGACATCCCCCCATCCGGTCCCAACCAGGAGTCCAGTCTTGCTCGCCGAGTCGATCGTCGAGGGCCTCAACCCCGCGCAGCGGGCGGCGGTGGAGACGACCGAGGGGCCGCTCCTGATCATCGCCGGCGCGGGAAGCGGCAAGACCCGCGTCCTCACCCACCGCATCGCCTACCTGGTCGGCGCCTGCGGCATCGCGCCCGAGGCCATCCTCGCCGTCACCTTCACCAACAAGGCGGCGGGAGAGATGCGCGAGCGCGTTCACAAGCTGCTGGGTCCGGAGGCGGAGAACGTCTGGCTCTCGACCTTCCACTCCGCCTGCGTGCGGATCCTGCGCCGCGACATCGGACATCTGGGGCGGTCGCGCGGCTTCGTGATCTACGACGAGTCCGACTCCCTCGGCGTCGTGAAGGAAGCGCTTCGCCGCCACGGACTCGAGAGCGCGACCCAGGAAGCGCGCCGCCTGAGCTGGCGCATCGACCAGTGGAAGAACCGGGGAGTGCTTCCAGCCAAGGCTGCCGAAGAATCGCAGGACCTCGATGCGACGCGGGCTGCGGAGGTCTACGCCTCCTACCAGCGGCTGCTCGCCGACGCCAACGCACTCGACTTCGGCGACCTGCTGCTCCAGACGACGCTGCTCCTGGATCGCTTCCCTGCGGTCCTGCAGCACTACCAGCAGCGCTGGCAGTACGTCCTGGTGGACGAGTACCAGGACACCAACCGCGTGCAGTACCAGCTGGTGAACCAGCTGGCGGCGGAGCATCGCAACCTCTGCGTGGTCGGCGATCCGGACCAGTCCATCTACGCGTGGCGGGGCGCGGACATCCGGAACATCCTCGACTTCGAGCGCGACTTCAGTGACGCGCGCGTCGTCAAGCTCGAGCGCAACTACCGCTCGACCCAGCGGATCCTGAGCGGGGCCTCGGCGGTGGTGGAGAACAACGAGAGCCGCCGGGAGAAGCGGCTCCTCGCCGAACGCGGCGAAGGGGAGCGGATCCGTCTCCACGAGTGCCGCGACGAGCGCGACGAGGCGCAGTACGTGGTCCGCAAGATTCTGGAGGCCGCCGACGAAGAGGGCCGCTCCTTCGGAGCTGCGGCCGTCTTCTACCGGACCAACGCCCAGTCGCGGCCGATCGAGGAGGAGCTGCTCAAGTACGACATCCCCTACGTGGTGGTGGGCGGTGTGCGCTTCTACGACCGGGCCGAGGTGAAGGACGCGCTCGCCTATCTCCGCCTGATCGTGAACCCGAGCGACGCGGTGGCGCTGCGCCGGATCGTGAACAGGCCAGCGCGGGGCATCGGCAAGACGACGCTGGGCCGCGTCGAGGCCCTGGCCGCGGAGCGGGGGCTGTCACTCCTGGAGGGACTCCGTCTGTTCGCCGGAGACGGCGCGTCCGGACGCACACGCCGCAGCCTCGATGCCTTCCTCGGCCTGATCGACGCCCTGTCCGGCGAGGTGCTGGGGCGGAAGCCCGCTCAGGCTCTCGCGGCGATCCTCGATCGCAGCGGCTACCGGAAGCAGCTGGAGGCCGAGGGAACCGGCGAGGCCGAGGCGCGGCTGGAGAACCTGCGCGAGCTGCTGGTCGGCGCCGAGGAGTTCGAGCTGGCGAACGCGGGCCTCTCGGAAGACGAGCGCAGTCTCATCGAGCTCTTCCTGGATCAGGTGTCCCTGGTCTCGGACCTGGACCAGGCCGACATGCGCGACGACCGGGTCTCCCTGATGACGGCCCACTCGGCCAAGGGGCTGGAGTTTCCGGTGGTGTTCCTGGTGGGAATGGAGGAAGGCATCTTCCCCCACGCCTCTTCCTTCCACGACGACGTCGCCGTCGAGGAGGAGCGGCGCCTCTGCTACGTGGGGATGACGCGGGCCATGGAACAGCTCACGCTCACCTGGGCCCGGAAGCGCCGCAGGTTCGGATCCGAGAGCTACGCGGCGCCCTCCCGCTTCCTGGCCGAGATCCCCGCCTCCCTGGTGGATGGGTTCGCCGGCCGCCACCGCGAGCGCGTGGAGGCTCCCCGCGGTGCCTCCCTCGACTACTCCTACGATCAGAGCCGCGACGAGTCCACGGGGGTCTTCCCCGGACTTCGGGTTCGCCATCCCATCTTCGGAGGTGGCAGCGTGCTCGCCGTGGTCGGTTCGGGCGGAAACCAGAAGCTGCGGATCCGCTTCGACAGGGTCGGTGTGAAGACCGTGGTGGTTCGCTACGCGAACCTGGAGCTCGAGTCCGACGGACGCAGTAGCTAAATAGATAGTATGGAGTGCGATGACGTCGAAGCTCGATGAGATCCGCCAGGTCCGGCGACTCACCGGGATCGTGCAGGCCCACATGAGGCTGCCGCTGCTGCGGATCGGGCTCGAGAAGGGGCTGTTCGAGGCGCTTCGCTCACCCCTCGCTGCCGACGAGCTGGCGGAGCGGCTGGGGCTGGCGCCAGATCTGGTGGCCTCCTGGCTGCGGGCAGTCCACGCGCACGGTCTGGTCCGCTGCAAAGAGGGGAACTACCAGATCACCGGCTTCGTCCGCTGGGTCCTCGAGGCCGAGCAGGCGCCCGCGATCCGGGCCATCCTCGACCAGGCCGCCCTCACCTACGTTCCGCGGCTGGCCGAGCTCCCGGAGCTGATGGAATCCGAGCGGCGTCCGGAATTCGGAAGTGAAGACGCGGTGCTTCGAACCGCAGCCGCCTCTCGCCTGATGGAGCGCCGGGCGCTCGCGTCCCTGGCACGGATCCCCGGTGTGCGCGCGGCGCGGCGGGTCCTCGACATCGGCTGCGGCCACGGCACCTACCTCGCGGGCTTTCTCTCCCACTACCGCGACGCCAACGGACTGGGGATCGAGCTGGATCCCTCCGTCGCCGAAGAGGCCCACCGGATCCTGCGCGAGGCGGAGGTCTCGCGCAGGGCGCAGATCCGCGTCGGCGACTTCATGACCCTCGACCTCGCGGAGGGAAGCTACGACCTGGTGCTGCTCAACAACAACCTCTACTACTTCTCGCCGGAACAGCGCAGGCCGCTCTTCGCGCGGGTGCTCGGATGTCTCGCAGGCCACGGAGTGTTTGCCCTCCAGACTCCGGTCACGAGCGCGGGCCCCGTCACGCGAGCGCTGGGAGGGGTCCAGAGCACTGCGACCTTCGATCTCTTCCTGCGCGCACACAGCAATCTCCACGGCCTGCCGGACCCGCAGGAGCTGTTCTCGGAGCTGCGCGAGGTCGGCTTCGAAGAGATGGGTGAGATCCCGATCGTTCCCGGAGGCAGCCTCCGCTACCTCTGGGCCCGCTCCACCTGACTTCCTGGCTAACCCGTTCGGTAGGTGCGCTCCAGGGCGGAGCGGGCCCGGTGCCGCTCGAGGGCCAGCTCGATCATCCGGTCGAGCAGCGCCGGGTAGGAGAGGCCGGAGGCCTGCCAGAGGCGCGGGTACATGGAGACCTCCGTGAACCCGGGCAGGCTGTTCACCTCGTTCAGGAGGATCTGGTCGCTCTCGCGGTCGAGGAAGAAGTCGACCCGCGCGATCCCCGATCCCTCCAGCACACGGAACGCCTCCACGGCGAGCTCCTGGAAGCGTGCGGTCTGCTCCTCCGAGAGCGGCGCGGGGACCAGGAGCTCCGTGTCTTCGTCCACGTACTTGGCCTCGTAGTCGTAGAACTCGGCCTTGGGGACGATCTCGCCCGGAATCGATGCCTCGGGGGCTTCGTTGCCCAGCACCGCCACCTCGATCTCCCGCGCGTCCACGGCGCGTTCCACCAGGATCTTGGTGTCGTACTGCGCTGCGTGAGCGAGACCGCGAGACAGCTCCTCGCGGCTTCGCACCTTGCTGATTCCCACCGAGGAGCCGAGGCAGGCCGGCTTGACGAAGGCGGGAAGGCCGATCTCGCGCAAGACCATCTCGACTGCAGCCGTGTCACCGCGGTGCAGGTCCGAGGCGCGGATCGGGACGCCCGGAACCACCGGGATGCCCGCTGCCGCCAGCAGTCTCTTGGTGACTTCCTTGTCCATCTGGAGGGCAGAGCCCAGCACGCCGGCCCCCACGTACGGGACGCCTGCCATTTCGAGGAAACCCTGGAGCGAGCCGTCCTCGCCGCCGGTGCCGTGGATGATGGGCAGGATCACGTCGAGGCGGGCGGCGGGCGTGCCGTCGCCGACGGAGACCAGCGTGCTCTCACCCGGAATGGCGGGCAGCGTGACCTCGTCGCCGCGCACCACCGCTTCGGGCAGCATCCCCGGGGCTCCCAGGTGCCAGCGTCCGGCCTGCGACACGGCGACCAGCGTTACCTCGTAGCGGGCGGGATCCAGTGCCGAGAGGATCGAAGTCGCCGAAGTGACGGAGACCTCGTGCTCGACGGAGCGTCCACCAAAGACCAGCCCGACGCGAAGCTTTTCCATGACCTTCCCCCCAGCACAGGGTATCGGATCGCACCACCCGGCCGCTTGACCGCCTTCGGGGCCGCTCGTACCCTTTCCTCGATGCCTCCCATCCCCCCGGAACTCGAGGAGAAAGCGGCTGCCCTCGAGAGCCGGCTGCGGGAGGCCGGCAGCGTCATCGTCGCCTTCTCCGGCGGCGCGGACTCGAGCTACCTGGCCTTCGCGGCGCACCGCGCCCTCGGTGAGGACGCCCTCGCCGTGACTGCGATCTCTCCCTCCTACCCGGCGAGCCACCGCAAGATTGCCGAAGAGGTGGTGGGTCGGATCGGGATCCGTCACCGCTACGTGAACACCGCCGAGATGGAGCGGGAGGGCTACCGGGCCAATCGATCGGACCGCTGCTACTTCTGCAAGACCGAGCTGTTCGAGGTGCTCGGCCGCCTCCGGCAGGAGGTCGGCTTCGCTGCGGTCGCCTACGGCATCAACGCCGACGACCGCCACGATTTCCGGCCCGGCCACAAGGCGGCCGAGGAGCATCGCGTTCTGGCCCCGCTCGAAGAGGTGGCGCTCTCCAAGGCCGAGATCCGCGCGCTCTCCCGCGCTGCGGGTCTTCCCACCGCCGACCTTCCCGCCTCCGCCTGCCTGGCGTCGCGGCTTCCCTACGGGACCGAGGTGACGCCGGAGCGCCTCAGGCAGGTCGAGGATGGAGAGGAGCGGCTGCGGGGTCTCGGCTTCGAGCAGGTTCGACTTCGCCACCACGGCGAGATCGCGCGCATCGAAATCGATCCGTCCGAGCTTCCCCGCGCACTCGATCCGGTGATGGCGAAGGCGATGCTGGAGGCGATCAAGCCCCTGGGCTTTCAGTACGTCTCGCTGGATCTCGAGGGCTACCGCAGCGGTGCCCTGAACGAGGTGCTCTGGCCGTTGCCCAAGTCGGACGAATGAGCCTCCCGCCCGCACTGGTCTGCAGCGGGGCGCCCCGCGATCTTGGCCTCGACCAGGGTCTTCGCTTCCGGGACGCGATCCGCGCGGAGGTCGGACGCCGCCTGCGAAGACAGGGCGTCCGGCGCCTGCTCCCGCCGCTGCTCGGCGGCAACCCGGAGACGGCTCGGGCGGTGCGGGACACGGCGCGCTTCTTTCCTCACATGGCCGAACGGGCCGAGGGGATCGCGTGCGGCGCACGGGTTCCCCGGACCCAGATCGGGGCGCTGCTGGCGAACGAGCAGCGCGGGGTCTCGGGGACGCTGATCGGTGTCAGAGCTGGCGCTGCCGGATCGGGCGTGTGGATCGCCCTCGCCGTCGAGCGAGAGCCGGCACTCTTCCTGCGGCGCAGTCAGCCCGACAACGACTACCGCTCCCTCGATGTCGCGGTTCCCTGGCGGGTTCCCGCATTGGCGGGTGTGAACGAACACGGCCTGGCCGTCGCGGCGAGCGGGCTGGGGTCCTCCGCGGCGCTGCTCTCCAACTGCGCCGCAGCGGCGGCGCTGCTGGTGCAGGACTGCCTCCAGCGCTTCGACAGCGCCGAGAAGGCCGTCGAATGGTGCGAGCGCCGGCCGGCCGGGGGGAGCGCGTCGATCCTGCTCGCCGACGCCGGGGGAGCTCTGGTGCGCGTCGATCTGCAGGGCGAGCTGCGCCGGGTCCATCGCGAAACGGAAGGGCTGCCACTGGGCGCCGGCGAGCCGACACGGGTCGCTTCGGTCGAGAAGGCCTGCCGGTCCAGCCGTCGGCTCGACGCCGAAGCCCTGCGCGGGATTCTCTCCGCCCACGGCGACCGCGTCCTGGTGCTGAACCCGGCCGACCCGGAACGGATCCCGGAGTGAACGGGGGCGGAGCTCGCAAGGCTCTGGTTACTACCCGCGTCTGCCTGGGTCTCGCGGTTCTGGCTCTCCTGCTCGGCGCCTGCGGCGCTCCCTCGCCTCCCCACGTGGTGATCGTCACCTTCGACACCACGCGCTACGACCGCCTCGGCTTCGCCGGGGACACCAGCGCGAGGACGCCGACTCTGGATGGCCTGGCCGCGCGGGGCCTCTGCTTCGATCACGCCTACGCGGCGGTTTCGCTCACGCTCCCATCCCATGTGACGATCATGAGCGGAGTGCCGCCAATCTCCCATGGCGTGCACAACAACGGGCGCTTCCGGGTGCCCGAGAGCCTCGAGACCCTCGCCGAGCGCCTGGCCTCCGCGGGCTTCGAGACGGCCGCCTTCGTGTCGGCCTTCGTCCTCGACTCGCGCTTCCAGCTCGACCAGGGCTTCGGCGTCTACGGCGACGAGACCCGTGCCAGCAGCGATCCCTTCGATTTCGCCGTGCCGAGCCGCCCGGCCGACGAGGTGACCGACGAGGCACTCGCCTGGCTCGAGAAGCGCGATCCCGCCCGGCCGTTCCTGCTCTGGGCCCACTACTACGACCCGCACCTGCCGCACCAGGTCAGGCCGCCCTTCGAGTCGCTTCGCGATCCGTACGCCGCCGAGATCGCGCACGCCGACGCGCAGCTGGCGCGGCTCCTCGAAGGAGTGGAGCGCGCCGCGGGAGAGCGCGAAACGCTGATCGTCTTTACCTCCGACCACGGCGAGGCCCTCGGCGATCACGGCGAGTCCACCCACGGAGTGCTCGCCTACGACGCGACCCTGCACGTGCCGCTGCTTCTCGTGGGTCCGGGCATTCCGCGCGGAGTGCGGAGCGGCGTGCTGGCGCGCCACTCGGACATCGTTCCGACGCTGCTGCGCAGCGTCGGTCTGCCGGTGCCCGAGGGTCTGCCGGGCAGGAATCTCCTCGAGGCGGCGCGGCTGGAAGAGCGGGCCGGGGACGACGCGGTCTTCGGCTACTTCGAGAGCCGCGGTCCCCACTTCGACCTCGGCTGGGCCGAGATCCTCGGTGTCCGGACCCGCCGCTGGAAGTTCACGGCCTCCCCCGAGCCCCAGGAGCTCTACGACGTTCTCGCCGATCCGCGAGAGCTGCGGAACCGCATCGCCGCGGAGCCGGAGGTTCGAGAGCGGATGACCCACGTCTACGACGAGCTTCGACGCAACCTCGCCAGTGGCGCGCGCCCCGCATCGATCGCAGCGCTCGATCCGGAGGAAGAGATGCGCCTCGCCGCGCTTGGCTACGTCGCAGCACCCCGGAAGAGCCCGGAAGGGCCGCCGCCCGACCCCCGGCCGCTCGTGGGCGTCTGGTCCTGGGTCGAAGGAGCGCGGGCCATGGCGCGGGCGGGGAGCTGGGAGCGGGCGATCGAGACCCTGGAGACGCTCAGGCACAGCCCGTCGGTGCGGAGCCTGGTGCTTCGCACGCTGGCGCCACTCTACGAGGCGCAGGGGAGGTACGACGCGGCCGAGGCCACCTACCGCGAGTACATCGAGCTGACCGGCTCACAGGAGGCCTACTTCGCGATGGCGCGGGTGGCCCTCTCGGATGGCGCGCCCGAGCGCGTCCTCGCTGCCCTCGATTCGCTCGGGATGCGTACACCGGCCGTCGAGTTCCTGCGCGCTCGCGCGCTCATGCGCCTCGGCCGCGTGGACGAGGCCCGCGCTTGCGTCGATGCCGCCTTCTCGATACCGGGCAGTGGGAACGCCCGGCTCCACCAGCGCGCTGCGCTGGTCGTCGACGTGGCGCCGCTGGACGGTGGCGAGGCGGAGCTTCGGGCGCTGCTGGCGGAGGCGCCGGAAGATCCGCTGCTCCAGAGCTGGCTCGGCTACTACCTGGCCGTCTGGGGGCGGCCCGATCAGGAGAACGAAGCGTGGGATCTCCTCCAGTCCTCGGCGGCTGCCGACGCGGAGAGCCCGCAGATCCAGTCCAACCTCGGATGGGGCGCCCACCAGCTCGGGCATCCGAAGATCGCGCTGGCTGCGCTCGAACGCGCCGTCGAGCTCGATCCCGGCCGCTTCCAGGACCGCGCGCGCCTCGGCCTGCTCCTGGAGCAGGCTGGGGATCTGGTCGGTGCCGAGGAGGTGCTGCGCGCCGCTCTGCAGGCACAACCCGGCGCCGCCTGGGCGGATCGCGCCCGGCAAACCCTGGAATCGCTCGAGCGCCGGGCCGAAGCCGAGGGCGCGGCGGGGGTGGAGAGGTGAGCCGCCGCGGGAGAGCCGCGCTTCGCCGGCGGGCTGCGTTCCTGCTCGTGGCGAGCTTCGCCTGCTGGGCGTGCGGCCGCGCCGAGCTGCCGGGCGATCCCAACGTCCTGCTCGTCACACTCGACACCACCCGCGCCGACCGCCTGGGCGCGATGGGAGACGAGACGGCCCGCACGCCGGTGCTCGATTCCCTGGCGGCGAGTGGCGTTCTCTTCGAACAGGCCTTCGCGAGTGTGCCCCTCACCCTGCCTTCGCACACCACGATCCTGAGCGGGATCGATCCCGATCTCCACGGGGTCCACGACAACAACCGCTTCATCGTGCCGGAGTCCCTGGAGACGCTCCCCGAGCGTCTCACGGCCCGCGGCTACGACACCGCGGCCTTCGTGGCTGCAGCGGTGCTCGACTCCTCCTTCGGTCTCGATCGCGGGTTCCAGCTCTACGATGACGACCTCACCTTGTCCCGAAACCCCCTGCAGCTCGCGGTGCCGAGCCGGCGCGGGGGAGTGGTGACGGATCTCGCCCTCGCCTGGCTGGAGCGGGAGCGCAACCGGCCCTACTTCCTGTGGGTCCACTACTACGACGTCCATGCACCGCGGCGTCCGCCCCCGCCATTCGACCAGCTAGGCGATCCCTACGCGGGGGAGCTCGCCTACGTGGACGCTCAGGTGGGGCGGCTGCTGGGGCGAAGCGCCGACGCGGCGGCGGAGCGCGAGACGCTGATCGTGGTGGTGGGCGATCACGGTGAGAGCCTCGGCGAGCACGGTGAGCTCACCCACGGCCTGCTCGCCTACGACTCGACCCTGCGCGTTCCACTGATCGTCGCCGGTCCGGGCTTCCCGGCCGGGGTTCGCGCCAGCTCTCTCGCTCGTACCGTCGACGTGGCGCCGACCATCCTGGCGGCAGTGGGAGAGCCGGCGCTGGCCGCGAGTCGAGGCAGACCCCTCCAGGAGCGCCTCGGTGGCGACGACGCGGAGGAAGTCATCGGATACTTCGAGAGTCACGGGCCCTCCTTCGGGCTCGGCTGGCAGCCCATCGAGGGGGTTCGCACCTCGCGCTTCAAGTACACGGCGGAACCGAAGCCCGTCGAGCTCTACGAGATCCGCGAGGATCCGCACGAGCTGCGCAACCGCGCCGAGGAGCTTCCGGAGACCGTGGCGCGGATGGAGCGCCTCCGCAGCGAATCTGCGGGCGCGGAGCCCCAGGCCGCGCCTTCTGCGGAGCTCTCCCCCGAGCTCACGCAGCAGCTCGCGGCTCTCGGCTACGTGAGCCAGCCGCAGCACTTCGAGGCCGGCGAGCGGCCGGACCCCCGGCGCGTGGTCAGCGCGTTCACCCTGGTCGAGCAGTCCCGCGCTCTCGCCTCCGTCGGGCGCGTGAGCGATGCCATCATGGCTCTCGAGATCCTTCGCGAGAGCCGCAGCGTCGGCAGCCTCGCGGCGCGCCACCTGGCTCCCTCTACCAGGAGCTGGGCCGATTCGAAGAGGCGATCAGCATCCGCCGCGCGCTGATCGAGGAGAGCCGCACCCCGGAGGCGGAGTTCGCCCTGGTCGGAGCGCTCTTCGCCGCTGGCGAGCTCGAGGAATCGCTGGCCCTGTTGGACCAGGCGATTGCCGAGCTGCCCACCGTGCGCTTCTCCTCCCGGGTGATGCGCGCCCGGATCCTGTTTCGCCTCGGCCGCATCGAAGAGACCGCCGAGGCCGTGAAGGTTCTGCTGGAAGAGGATCCCCACGCCGACGCCGCCCTGGCTCTCGCCTCGCGGATCCGCGCCGCCGAGAGCGGGCCCGAACCGGAGATTCCGCGCCTGCGCCAGGCCCTGGCCGAGGCGCCCCACCCGGACCGTCTGACGGAGACGCGGCTCCTCCTGGCAGGGATGCTGCTCGCCACGGACCGGCGTCCGGAAGCCGTCGAGGTTCTCGAGGCCGCGGACCCCCCGCCCCTGCAGCATCGGGCGCTGCTCGCGGAGATCCTTCTCGAAGACGGAGATCTCGAGCGGGCGGCGGCCCTCCACGAAACGGTGCTGGCGGAGCGGCCCACTGCCCAGGCATCCCGCTTTGCCCTGGCGAAGATCTACCGGAGGCTCGGCAGGCTGGACGAGGCGCTCGCGGAGGCCGAGATGCTGATCTCGATCGACGCGAGCGACGCGGCCTTCTTCGTCGAGCGGGGCATGGTTCACCACCGCGCGAAGCGGCTCGCCGAAGCGGAAGCCGACTACCGCCAGGCGCTCGCGCTCGACGCTGCGCTTCCGGAGGCCTACTTGAACCTGGCGCTGGTCGAGCTCGCCACGGACGAGGATGCGGAGGCCGAGGGCCACCTGCTGCGCGCGGTCGAGCTGCGCCCCGACTACGCCAAGGCCCATTTCCACCTGGCGCGGATCTACTCCCGCCGGGGCGACCCGCGCGCCGCTCTGCACTCCGAGCGCGCGATCCGGTCCGGAGCCCGAGAGGGGTCGCCGGCTCCGCAGTGAGGAACTCGTTGACCCGTTCCTCGTCGCCAAGGTAAGCTGCGCCGAGAGAGTTCGGGGGGGACTCATGATGGGCGACGTGCGAGTCGTGCTCGCGGTGGTGACGGGTCTGCTGCTGCTTGGCGGGGGCGCTCGGGCCCAGCAGCCTTTCGAGAACCCGGAGCTCGCGGACGTGCAGGCCGCGTTCTTCAGCCACTACGGGAAGAGCGGCGTCTCGGCCGTGATAGCGACCATGGGCGGCGGCTACGGGAACTCCTTCGCACGCTTCCACGGCTATCGCTACGCCACCACCAAGAACGGCGCCCAGGGCGTTCTGGCGTTCGATCTCTACGAGCCGGACGAGATCAAGCGTAGCGGTGCGGGCAGCTGGCAGGTCAAGCAGACGGACTTCGTCCAGATGGCGTTCTGGCTCTCTACGCCCTACGGCCACGGATTCACGAACGCCTCGCCCTACTCGACTTTCCTCACCCCCTTCTACACATACAACGGGGGGTCGATACCCATGGGCCTCCCGATGAATTTCCCGGGCAGTCCCGTTTCGGCCCAGATCCAGGGCTGCAACGCCAGCATCGCCACCAAGGACAAGGACCGGGACGGCCTTCCCGACTCGGCGAGCTGGAAGGCCGCCTGCAACCCCAAGGCCCTCGGGTGGCTCTCCAGTGACGACCAGAAGCTCTACAAGAAGGTCCTCAAGGGGCTGAAGGGGAAGGGCGATCTCTTCGGCCTACCGGAGCGTCTCTACTAGACTGCCCCCGACGACTGCTTTTTCCTCGATCCGGAGCTAAAATTAGCCGAGGATCTTGGGGAGGGAGGAATCCAATGCGAAACGCACGAGTCACACTGGCGGTTGCGATCGCCCTGCTGCTGATCGGCGGGAGCGCCCAGGCCCAGGCGCCTTTCGAGAACCCGGAACTCGCCGATGTCCGAGGCGCGGTCTTTACCAATTTCGGGAAGAACGGCTACTCAGTCGTGATGGCGACGATGTACGGCGGCTACGGGAACGCCCTCGGGCGCCTCTACGGCTTCCGCTACGCCTACAACGCCAAGAGCGGCAACGGGGGCATCCTCTCGTTCGATCTCTACGAGCCCGACGACGTCAGGCGAAGCGGCGCCGGCAGCTGGCAGATGAAACAGACGGACTTCGTGCAGATGGCGTTCTCGATCCACAGCGCCGGCACGAGTGTTCTTCTCTCCAACGCCTCGCCTTACTTTACCTATCTCACCGGGCTCTATAGCTACACTGGGGGGTCGCCGCTGCCCAGTTCCAACTACTGGCTGTACATCCCGGGCAGTCCCGCCCTCGCCCAGCTCGAGGGATGCAATGCCACCATCACGACCAAGGACAAGAACCAGGACGGCCTTCCGGAGTCGGCGAGCTGGAAGGCCAGCTGCAACCCCAAGGCCCTCGGGTTTCTCTCCCCGGACGACCAGAAGCTCTACAAGAAGGTCCTCAAGGCGATGAAGGGCAAGGCCGAGTTCCCGGCCTATCGGGCGGTCTACTACTAGGCGCTCCAAGCCAGCGGAGCCCGCCAGGATCTCGCCGTTGGGCTCCCGCGGCCCGGCGCCGGGCTCTTCGTGCGTCCGCCCTCCTGTTGCCTCGTTCCTCGCCCCGGAGCTAAGCTGCATCGGACACCTCAGGGGAGGACCGATCCGATGCGGAAGGCGCGAGCAGTACTGACGGTGATGGTGGCGACCGCCGTCCTGGCGATCGGCGGGAACGTCCGGGCTCAGCCCCTCGACAACCCGGATCTCTCGGACGTGGTGCAGGCCATCTTCACGAACTCCACGAAGAGCGGCTACTCGGTCGTCATGGTAAACATGAATGGTGGCTCCGGCCGCCTGTACCCGCGGTTCTACGGATACCGCTACGCCAACACCAAGGACGGCGCCGTCGGGGTCCTCGCGATGCAACTCTACGAGCCGGACGACATCAAGCGCAAGGGCGCCGGCAGCTGGCAGATGAAGCAGTCCGACTTCGCCAGGTTCGCCTTCTATCTCACGGCTACTGCGGGGGCCTTCTCCGCGAACTCTCCCTATGCTTCGGTCATCACCTCGATCTACAGCTACTCCGGAGCGCCGTTCCAGAGCTACCCGATGTGGTTCATCGGGGCTCCCTTCATGCCCATCTCGGGATGCAAGGGCAGCTTCACTGCCAAGGACAAGAACGGCAACGGCCTGCCGGAATCGGCGAGCTGGAAGGTCGGCTGCAACCCCAAGGCCTTCTCCTGGCTCAGCAGCGACGACCAGAAGCTCTACAAGAAGGTCATCGGGGAGCTGAAGGGGAAGGGCCAGCTTCCCGCCTACTGGGGCTACAACTACTAGGAGCTCCACTCGAGTGGCTCGGCTAGCTCGTCTCGAGTTGGTGCCTGGCGCGTCTCCGACCTGTGTCGGGAGCAAAGCGTGAAGGCTCTGAAAATCGTTTCGCGTGACACCGTTCTGGGTCTGTGTCTCCTGTCCGCACTGCTCTTCGCCTGTGATCGACTCTCGGGCTGGATCCCCGGCGCCGAGCCGCCGCCAGAGCCGGGCGAGGCGGGTGCTCCTGCCGCAGACGGTTCGTCTCTTCCCGGAGATCCCGTGCCGCCCGGTCTCGACGGGGCGGTGATCGAGATCGCGGGCGAGCGCGTGACGCTTCGAGCACAGCAGGCGCCCCGGGTGCGGCTGCTCAAGAAGCTCGGAGAAGCGGCGGGCTTCGAGGTGCACGCAGCACCGATCCCCCCCAAGGACGTCGGCGTCGACCTCGCCGGGGTGAGGCTGGCCGACGCCGTGGCGGTGCTGCTGAGTGACGTTCCCTACTCGCTCGGCTACGAGCCGGATCTGGAGACGGGTGCATCGCGTCTCAGCATGGTCCGGGTGGGAGTCAGCGAGCGCCGCGCATTGCGGGCAGAGCAGCGGCAAAAGGGCCTGGCCCGGTTTCGCGAGCGGACGGGATTCGGGAAGGACGATTCGGAGCTCACGCCGGAGCAGCGCGAGAGACGCGAACGGCTGGCCCTCCGGCGTGAGCGGCGGAAGCAGGCCGCCGCTCGTCGAGCCGAGCGGCGCGATCAGAAGCGCGAGGTGCAGCGCCCCGAGCGCCCGGAGGAGCAGGGTGACCCCGAGGAGCTGCTGGGGGACCCGGACCCGGAGGTGCGCAGCCGCGCGGTCAGCCGGATCCGTCCCCAGGACGAGGGCGCCAGCCGTCTCCAGACCATCCTTGCCGACGACCCCGATCCCGGGGTCCGCGCTTCGGCGGCCTACCGGCTCGTCGGGGCCGACTCCATCGGCGCCACGCGCAGCCTGATCACCGCCCTCGCCGACCCGGAGCCCGAGGTCGTGCTCGCGGTGATCGACACGCTCGAGTATGCGCAGGACCCTTCGCTGATTCCCGACCTGGAGCCCCTGCTCGAGCACCCGGATGGGGAAGTGCGCGAAGCCGCGGCGGAAGCCATCGACTTCCTCCGCTGAGAAGCGCGGGCTAGGGTCGCCGCCGCTTGCGCCGGCGACCGCCGCCGTTCCTGGAAGGCCTCCTCTGCGGCTCCGGGCTGCTCGTCCCGGTCTCGTCGCGGATGGTCGTTTCGGGGCGATGCTCGCGCAGGTAGGAGGCGCAGATGGCGGCGAGATCACGGCGCCCGTCGTCGCTGGCCGCCATGTCCTCGACCACCGGGATCAGCCGATCGACCTTCCAGGCCCGCTCCCGCTGGGCGATCTGGCGGATCTCCTGCTCCACCTTCACGGCCAGGCGGTCGCGCAGCCGGGCGAGGAGGTCCGTATCGCTGGGGAGCTTGCGCTCTTCGATCTCGATCTTGTTGACCTTCTGCAGGTTGCGGAAGTTCCCGATGTCGAAGCCCGAGATCAGCGAGATCGCCACGCCGGCCTTTCCGACGCGGCCGGTGCGGCCGGTGCGGTGGACGTAGACCTCGGCGGATTCCGGCGCCGCGTAGCTGATCACGTGGCTGAGGTCGCTGATGTCGATGCCCCGCGCCGCCACGTCGGTCGCCACCAGGAAGCGCAGCTCGCCGGCCTTGATCCGCGCCATCGCCTTCTCGCGCGCCGACTGCTGCAAGTCCCCGGAGATCTGGTCGGCGTCGAAGCCGTGACGCTGTAGATAGGCCGTCACGAATCGGACGTCGTCCTTGGTGTTGCAGAAGATGATCGCGCTCTCGGGCTCCTCGTACTCGATGATCTGGCGCAGGTTCGCCTCCTTCTCCTGCGCGGTGGTGACGTAGAAGAAGTGCTCGATCTCGTCCGGGGAGAGATGGCCCTCGACCAGGGAGACGAACTCGGGCTCGTGAAGGAAGGCCCGCGCCAGGGCCAGCACCCGGTTGGGGAGGGTCGCCGAGAACAGGCAGGACTGGCGCTTGCCCGGGAGGTAGGAGCGGATCTCCTTCATGTCCGGCCAGAAGCCCAGCGAGAGCAGCTCGTCGGCCTCGTCGAAGATCACCGTCCGGACGTGCTGAAAGCTCATGCGGCCGCTGCCGAGGTGGTCGAGGATCCGGCCCGGCGTCCCGACGATGACGTGCGCGCCCTCCTTCAGGCCATCGAGCTGCGCGGTGTAGCCGACACCGCCGTAGATCGGCAGGCAGCGCACTCCCCGGTGCTTTCCGACGATGCGGATCTCGGTGGCGCTCTGGTTGGCGAGCTCCCGGGTGGGAGCCAGCACCAGCGCCTGGGGAGCCGCCAGCTCCATGTCGGTGTCGGCGACGATGGGGATGCCGAAGGCGCCGGTCTTGCCGCTGCCGGTGCGGGCCTGGACCATCACGTCCACCCCCCGGCGCATCAATGGGATGACCTGCTCCTGCACCGGCATCGGCTCGCTCCAGCCGAGGTCGGCGATGCCGGAGCGGACGTCGTCGGGAAGCTCTTCGAAGAGTGAGTGGGCGTTGTCTGACAAAGTGTCGCCGAGCCTAACACCCGGGCCCGGATCGGCCAAGCTAGGCCTTCCGGCTGCGCCTACAGGCGCCCAGCGGTGGTACCATCCCGAAGGAGCGCGAGCGGAGCCCGCGCGGGGGCTTGGGGATGACGGCGCTCGGGCGATGGCGGCTCGGGTGAGGACGAGGACCGGGCGATGGCAGGGCTCGAGCTGATTGCCAGGCGGTCGGGCTGGGTGCTGGCGGCGGCCCTGGGCCTCCTGCTCCTCGCGCTGACCGTCCTCGTCGATCTGCAGACGGGCACGCTCAGGCTCGAGGTGGACCCGTCGGACGACCGGCTGCTCGCCGAAGACGACGAAGATCGCCTCTTCTACGATCGCGTGCGGCGCCTCTTCGGGAGCGACGACCAGCTGGTGGTGGCGCTGGTCACGGACGACGTCTTCACGACAGAGAGACTGACCCGGCTCGCCCGTCTCACCGAGCGGATCCGGGCGGTCGATGGTGTGCGGGAGGTGCTCTCGATCGCCAATGCCCAGAACCTGCGCGGCGTGGAGGGGGGGCTCGAGATCGAGCCCTTCTTCGTGACGCCACCGCAGTCACGGGAGGCGCTGGCGGCGCTGCGAAGCGAGGTCCTGGGGAACCCGATCTACGGGGGCAGCCTGGTCTCCCGGGATGGCCGAGCCGCCGCCGTGGTGGTGAGCTTCGTGGACATGCCGAACCGCGAGTTCCTGGAGCGCGGTCTCGACGCGCAGATCACCGCGATCGCCGAGGAAGAGCGCGGAGGCGACGAGGTCTGGGTCACCGGCGGCCCCCACATCGCCGACGCGACGGCTCGCGTGTTGCTGCGGGAGACGGTCAAGTTCCCGGTCCTGATCAGCCTCGCCCTGGCGGGCGTGCTCCTGATGTCGTTCCGCACCTGGCGGGGCGTCTGGTTGCCGCTTGCGACGATCGCGCTGGCCACCGCCTGGACCATGGCGCTGGTGGTGGCCATGGGGCAGACCCTCAACGCGGTGACCTTCATGCTGCCGGCGCTGCTGGCTGCGCTCGGTCTCTCCTACTCCGTGCACGTGGTGTCCGAGTACTACGATGCGATGCGAGAGAGCCGGGAGGGCGGGCCGGCGCAGCGAATGACTGCGGCGCTTGCCAAGGTGGCGCTCCCGGTCGCCCTCACCGGGCTCACCACCGCGGTGGGCTTCGCCTCGCTCATGCTCTCGCCTCTTCCCGCCGTGCGGGAGTTCGGGCTGCTCTCGGTGATCGGGGTCGGTCTGCACCGTCGCGGCCTCGCTCAGCTTCACGCCCGCGGTGCTGGCGTTGCTCCCCGCACCGCGCCGGCTTCCGCCGGGCGGCGGGGCCGGCTTCGCACGCTTCGCCGCCGTTCTGGCGCACTTCGACCTCACCCGGCGGCCACTCATCCTCGCGACCTTTGCCGCGCTCTTCGCGCTGGCGCTGCTCGGCGCCACCCGGATCCAGATCGGCACCGAGCAGATCAGCAAGTTCCGCCCGGACTCCCCGGTCCGGGTCCACTTCGAGGCGGTGAACCAGCACCTGGAGGGTGCCAACCCCTTCTTCGTCGTCCTCGAGTCCGAGGCTCGCGACGCATTCCTGGAGCCCGACAACCTGAGGGAGATCGAGGCGCTGCAGGAGTGGCTGGAGGCGCAGCCGGAGATCGGCGGTACGACCTCGCTCGCCGACTACGTGAAGCTCCTCAACCGGGGCTTCCACGAGAACCAGCCGCAGTACCTCGCCATCCCGGAGCGCCGCCAGCTGGTGAGTCAGCTGCTGCTCTTCGGAGCGAGTCCGGAGCTGCGCCGCTTCGTGGAGGCGGGCTACCGGACCACGACCATCCAGGTTCGCGCGCGCGTGATCGACTCGGACGACGTCGAACAGCTGACCCGGCGCATCGAAGCGCGGCTCGCCGAGCTTCCGGAGCGGCTGGAGGGCCGCGTGACCGGCATCGCCGTGGTCCTCAACCGCGCGCTGGACGGGATCATCCGCGGCCAGGCGCTCTCGGTGGTCGCCGCCCTCGGCATCATCTACGTGATCCTGACGCTGCTCTTCCTCTCCTTCCGCATCGGGCTGATCGCCCTGATACCCAACGTGCTTCCGGTTGCGGCCTACTTCGGTGCACTGGGCTGGAGCGGCACGAGCTTGAACACGGGCACCGGCCTGATCGCACCGGTGATCGTCGGGATCGCCGTCGACGACACCATCCACTACTTCGCCCGCTTCATCAAGGAAGCCAAGCGGCTCGGCGACGAGGAGCGCGCCACGGCGGCGGCGCTCTCCACGGTCGGCCGCCCGGTGACCTACACCACGGCGGCGCTCTGCACGGGTTTCCTGGTTCTCCTGCTCGCCGAGTTCCGCACCCAGGCCGAGATCGGCGTGCTGGCCGCCTTCTCCCTGGCGTTCGCGTGGCTGACGGACATGGTGCTGACTCCAGCCCTTTGCAGCCGGGTGAGGATCGTGACGCTCTGGGACCTGCTCTCCCTGGACCTCGGCCCGGAGCCACACCGCTCGATCGGGGTCTTCGACGGGCTCTCACCCCGCCAGGCGCGGATCGTCGCGCTGATGGGGCGGCTGATCGACGCACCCGCCGGCCAGCGGGTCTTCCATACCGGAGAGGCGGGCAGCGGGCTCTACGTGGTGATCAGCGGAGGGGTTCGCACCTGGGTGAACCGGCACGAGGGAGAGGTGACCCTCGGACACCATGGGCGCGGCGAGAGCGTCGGCGAGGTGGGCTTCTTCCAGGGAGAGCACGCCACACACTGCGATGTCGAGGAGGAGGCGCGGATGCTGCGGCTCTCGGGCGAATGCCTCGAGGAGCTCGGCCGCCGCTACCCGCGCGTCGCGGCCAGACTGCACGGCAACCTGAACAAGACGCTCGCGGCGAAACTCGCGCTGCGCACCAGGGAGTCCGCACTCGACGACGCCTTCTTCCAGGTTCCCGCGATCTTTCGTCCTGGCGCGGATACCGGCCCCGGCGAGGACTTGATCCTCGATCCGTCGCTCTCCGAGACGCTCGCCGGGCTCGGGATCCGAACCGAGACGTTGGCCGCGCTGACGCTGGTTCCCCTGGTGCGGGTGGCCTGGGCCGACGACCAGCTCGACGCGGAGGAGCGGATTGCGGTGCTCCAGGGGGCCGAGAGCGTCGGCATCGCGCGCGACAGCCAGGACCACGCCCTCCTGCGCGCCTGGCTGGAGGAGCAGCCGGACCCGGAGATCTTCGAGGTCTGGTGCGACTTCGTCGCGGCGCTCTGCGCCCGGCTCAGCATCGAGGGTCAGCTCGAGCTCCGCGAGAACCTTCTGGGCCGCGCGCGGGAGGTCGCCGCCGCGGCCGGTGGCTTCCTCGGTGTGCGCTCGATCTCGCGCCGCGAGGAGGCCGTGCTTCGGGAGCTGGAGAGCGTCTTCCCGGTGTGACCGGAGAAGTTCGGCGCTCAAGAATGCAGCCGCTCGTGTGGTAGTCTGAGCAGCGGGAGAGCTTCCCTCGACACACCCGGGAGAGGGGGAGAATGAGATGCCTCCTGGGACGCGCCTGGCTCTACCTCGGCGTGGTCCTGCTCGGTGAGCGGCTACCGGGGATCTGGTAGACGGCCGTACTGACAGACGAGCAGGAGGTTCTTTCCTGGCAGAATCACGCGACAGCGCCCGCGTCCGCCGCTCGCGATTCTGGAAGAAGCAGTACCTGCTCCCTTCCGAGCACGGCGCGTGGAGCTGGTGGCTCGGACCGCTCCTGATCGGCATCGCGGCTGCGCGCTGTCCGGAGTGGGACGCGGTGATCCTGCTGGTGGCCGCGCTCGCGAGCTTCTTCGTCCATCAACCTTCCGCGATCGCCGTCCGGGCGCTGGCGGGGCGCCGGCCGAAGACGGATCTCGCACCCGCGCTCTTCTGGGTCGGCGCGTACGGACTGATCGCGCTCGCCGCGGTGGTGCTTCTCGTGCTCCGCGGTCACACCCGCTTCGTCTGGCTCGCAACGGTCGGTCTTCCCTTCTTTGCCTTTCACCTCGCGCTCATCTACCGCAGGGCCGAGCGGCGGCAGATGGCCGTCGAGATGGTCGGCGCCGGCGTGATGGCGCTCTGGGCGCCAGCCGCCTACTGGGTCGGCGGCGGCGCCGACTACCCCGAGCCCTGGGTTCTCTGGCTGCTCACCTGGGCGCAGTCGATGGCGGCCATCGCGAACGTGTACCTCCGCCTCGAGCAACGCCGCTGGCCGGAGGTGCCGCGCCTGGTCGAACGTCTGCGCGCGGGCCTGCGAACGCTCGCACACCACGCTCTCGGGTTCCTGCTCGCGCTGCTGTTCGCGACGGGCGGACTCGCGCCCTGGCTTGCCCTCGCCGCGTTCGGCGTCGTGCTCGGCGACGCGGTGGACTGCGTCCTCCGCCCGGTGCCTGGCGCCAGACCCACGCAGATCGGCATCCGGCAGCTCGCCTCCACCACACTCTTCGTCTTCCTGATGATGGTGGCCTACCTGCATCGCTAGCCGGAGAAGCGCAGTCGGCTTCGGAACTCGCCGCGGAGCCCGCGAGCACCCGCTCAGGCTTCCCCGGCGGCATGCCGATCATTCCGAAAGAGGCAGTCTGCCTCCCCGCTTCCGAGGTTCAGGAATGGGCAAGATACTCGTCATCGCAATGATCGTGGTCGCAATCTGGATCGGAGCCACCGTCTTGACGGAAGGTGCGGACCAGGCCTTCGGCGGTCTCTTCGCAGGCAAGCTGGGCTCCTCCACTCCCGAGGCAACCGACACGCGCTCGACACCACAGCGAGCGGGAGACGCATTCGATCGCGCCTATCGAGAGTCGGAAGACCGCGTCGATCGGGCCCTGCGCGAGACCCGCTGAGGGGCCGACCAGCGATGGCTCCCCCGGGCGCGGCCCGGGTCGCCAGTGTCGGTCCCGCCTACTCGATTCGCTAGCCTGAGCGTCGTCGAGTAGCGCGGGAGGTACGCATGGCTGAGCGATCGGGAATGGTTCAGACGGTGCAGGGCCTCGTGGATCCGCAGGCGCTGGGTCACCTGCATCCCCACGAACATCTGCTGGTCAATCTGCTTCCGCCACCTTTCTGCGATGTGCCCGGCGAGCCGATCCGGATGGAGACGCTGGGCCATCTGCGCCGCAATTGGACCAGCAACTTCGAGAACCTGCGCCTGGACAGCATCGACGACGCGATCGAGGAGATGCACCGCTATCGCAAGGCCGGCGGCGGGGCGCTGGTGGACGCCACCTGCACCGGCATCGGCCGCGATCCGGAGGGGCTGCTGCGCATCTCGCAGGAGACCGGCGTGCACATCGTGATGGGGTCCGGCTACTACGAGGCGGTCTATCACCCGCCGGACCTCGAGAGCGCTTCCGAGGAGGCGATCGCGGAACGCATCGCGCAGGACCTCCTCGAAGGGGTGGATGGGACCGGGATCCGCGCGGGCATCGTCGGCGAGATCGGCCTCGGGCACCCGCTCAAGCCCGGGGAGGAGAAGGTCCTGCGCGCTGCGGCCGCCGCGCAGCGCGCGACCGGTGCGGAGCTCCTGATTCATCCCCCGCGCGATCCGGACGGACCCCGCAAGGCGCTCGAGATCGTGAGCCGGGCGGGCGGCGACGTCGAGCGGTCGATCATCTGCCACATCGACCGAACACTCTTCGATTCCGCTTCGATCCTCGAGCTCGCGAAGACGGGCTGCTATCTGGAGTTCGATCTGTTCGGCCAGGAGTCGAGCTTCTACCCGATCGCCCCGATCGACATGCCCAACGACGCGACGCGCATCTCCTATCTGCGCGCGCTGATCGATGCGGGCTTCGGAGAGAAGCTGCTCGTCTCGCAGGACATCTGCACCAAGATCCACCTGACGCGCTACGGCGGTGAGAGCTACACGCACATCCTGGACAACGTGATCCCGATGATGGCGCGCTCCGGATTCAGCAGCGACGAGATCCGGATGCTCTGCGTCGAGAACCCCGCCAGGGTGCTGGCCTTCGCCTGACGAAAGGCGGTCGCTTCGAGCCGAGCGAGAGAGGATGGACACGATGAATCCGAATCCCGAGCTGCTCGTGAGTGGCTTGACCTTTCCCGAATCCGGCCGCTGGCACGAGGGGAGGCTCTGGTTCTCCGACATCGACGAGGGGAAGGTCAAGGCCGATCGATCTCGAGGGTCGCTGCGAGAGCATGGTCGATGTGCCCGGCTTCATCTCGGGCCTTGCCTGGACGCCGAATGGCGATCTCCTGATCGTCGGTGCGACCGAGCGCAAGCTGTTTCGCTGGGATGGGTCGGAGCTCCGCGAGTTCGCCGATCTCGGCCCGCTCGAGCAGCTTCTCTACAACGACATGGTCGTGAGCAGCGCGGGGAACGCCTACATCGGCACCATCAGCTACGACTTCCTGAGCGGGAGCGAGCCGAAGCCCGCTCCTCTGGGCCTGGTGCGTCCGGATGGGAGCTGCTCCGCAGCGGCCGAGGGGCTGATCTTTCCCAACGGCATGGTGATCACGCCGGACGGTGCGACCCTGGTGTGTGGCGAGACATTCGCCTCTCGTTACACGGCCTTCGACATCGAGGAGGACGGGGCGCTCGTCAATCGCCGCGTCTGGGCCGAGGTGCCGGGCGAGACGCCGGACGGCTGCTGTCTGGATGCCGAGGGCGCCATCTGGTTCGCCTCGCCGGCCACGGGCACGGTCATTCGCGTCGTCGAGGGGGGCGAGATCAAGCAGCGGATCCCGGTGTCCGAGATGAACACCTATGCCTGCATGCTCGGTGGGGCTGACGGGAAGACGCTCTTCATCATGGGTGCCGACACCCATGAGCGCCCCAAGACCTCGGAGCTGATGAGCGGCAGGATCTTCACCGTTCCCGTCGACGTGCCGGGGGCGGGACTACCGTGAGGGCTGCGAGCAGATGAAGCTGAAGATCCGGAGAGAATGGGCGTGCCCGCTGGTGTGCTGGCTGCTGGTGGCCGGGGCGGCGACGGCCCAGAACGGAGTTCTTCTCGAGCAGGACCTGAATGTCAGCGATCAGGGCTACTCCGTGATCCGCGTCTGGGGCACCCACTACGAGATGGGCTACGCGCAGGCGAGCCTGCTCGGAGACCACATCGTGGATGCGGTCGACGAGACCAGGACGTACGTCGGGTCTGTCACCTACGACTACCTGCGAGGCGTCGCGGCGAGCGCCGTCTGGCAGCCGCCGGAGATCGAGGACGAGCTCGACGGCATGGTGGATTCCCTGGCATCGAGCCATCCGGGGGCCGGGATCGACGAAGTCGATCTCAAGGTCATCAACACCTACGGCGACTGGAGCTACGCCTGTCGCAGCCACATCTGCTGGGGGCGCTACGTCGCGCCGCCCATCAAGACGCTGGCCACCCGGCGGCTGGACTTCGGCTCGCCGGTCGACACGGCGCATCACCACGTGCTCGTCGCGAGGAATCCCGGCGACGGCTCGCCGCGCTGGGTCAACCTGGGCTGGCCCGGATCCGTCGCCGTGGTGACGGGCGTGAACGAGTTCGGCACGCTGGCCTCGCTGCACGATTTCAACTCCGATGGCGCAGACCTCGCGGCGGGGCGCATGCCTCGCATGGTCGCAGCCCGCCACGCGCTCACCTTTCCATCCGGTACCGATCTCTCCAGCCACCTGACCCAGGTGTTCCTGGAGCTTCAGCTCTACGAGATCATGACGGGCGGTTTCGTGAACTACTACGTGCCGGAAGGTCACGGTGGCGTCATGACCGCAGACCCCGACCAGCCCGGTCCCGATTTCCACGACCTTCGCGTGCCCCGGCAGGCCTGGCACCACGGCGAGGCCATGATCACCACCAACACCCAGACCGACGGTACCACCACGCCGGTGGACGAGGACTTCGGTGCCGACGCCTACTACGGCGACGAGTCAGCCAAGACCCTGGAGAGCCACTGGAACCTCCTGGCGGGCGCAGGCGCTTCCCTGCACCAGCTGAGCGTGGCCTACCGCGGCCGCGAGGACATGACCCTCTGGGCCGACGGAAGGCTCGACAGCGGCCGAACCGCGCGGCTCGAGTGGGAGTGGGGAGAGCTGTTCGCTCTGCCCTGCAGCGACGGCATCGACAACGATGGCGACGGACAGGTCGACTGGAACGGCGGTCCCCTGGGAGAGCCCGCCGACATCGGCTGCAGGGACGCCCGCTGGGCGACCGAGAACCCCGAGTGCGACGACGGGGTCGACAACGCGGACGCCGACGATCTCGCCCTCGCCGACTGGGATGGAGCCGGCCTGGGAGATCCCGATCCGCACTGCTCTGCGGCGTGGGACAAGTCGGAGTCGCCCTCGCGGGGATCCTGCGGACTCGGCGCGGAGCTGACCGTACTACTGCCGCTGCTCGCATGGCTCTGGCAGAGGCGCCATCGCCGTGTGTGAGCGCAGGCTCGCCTCGCGGCTGGTTGCACCGCGATGACGAGTGTGGGGCACTGCCTGACGGGTCTCTCCATCGCCGCGCTGGTCGTGCCTCGCAGCTGGGAGCGGAAGCAGAAGGTCGCCGCAACCTGCGCAATCGTCCTGGTGGCCAGCGTGCCCGATCTTCCGATCCCGTTCTGGGGCCACTTCAGCTACCGGGTGAGTCACAGCCTCTTCGTCAACCTGGCTCTGATCGCCCTTGTGGTGGGCTTGCTGGCCAGCTCTCGGGCCTGGCGGAGCGACCCGGCCTGGCGCTGGGTCGTGGCCGGCGGCGCGGCCGCCTGGCTGAGCCACTTCCTGCTGGACTCGTTCTACAGCCACGGCCTCGGAATCCGCATCTTCTGGCCGCTGAGCGACGCGTCGTTGAACCTCGCCATCCCGTGGTTCCACGTGATGCAACGAGACTCGGTGCCAGACCTGGCCATGCTGCGGATTCTCGCCATCGAGGCCTTGTGTTACGGAGCCCTCCTGGCGGCCTGCCTGTTCTGGCGACGCCGCTGGAAGGCCGCCTGAACGCCTGCATCAGCGCGGTCACGGGCTGGCGCTGGCCCCCGCCATCGCCAGTCTCAAAACCCCTTGGGCGGTTTGGTCAGATATCCGTTGATCAAATACTCGATCAAGGGCGCCGTGCTGGTTCCCAGGTTCGCGATTCGGGGGAACATCGTGTTCACACGGATGCCCGTTGCAAAGTGGAGGACGAGGCCATCGTTGCCGACGATATTCAGGGAGATGTCATAGGGGTCCCCAGACAAGGCGACCGTCGTGAATTGAGAGGGATCTACGGGTGCGTCCCCAGCTTGTCTGTTCTGGATGACGACGTCGGTGATCACCAGGATTCGACCGGCCGGTATGTCGAAGCTGCCGGCTTCATCCGGGGCAATTCTTCCGTTGTAAGAGACGAAGTCCTTTGGCTTCGGACCAGCGGCGCTCACCGGGACAGAGAAAGCCACCGTGACCAGGAAACACAGGACCCATGTCCAGATCGCACCGACTTGCCGCTTCATGCCACGCCTCCTTCTTCGAGTGATGCTGGCCGTCGCACGCTAACCCGACGGAAGATCGGTGTAAACCGACGACGAGAGAGGCTTGGATCATGTCTTCCTGGATACGTCGCACCTCTCCAAGCTCGATGTCCAGGCAAAGCGGGAGGCCGGGCTAGCCGAGCAGGCCGAGCGGCAGAGAAGCCCCGCACGAGTCAGGCGAAGTACTCCGACGAGGTGGCCGCGGCGACGAAGTTCTCATGGAGGTGCGCCAGACTCTGCATGTCCGCGTTCACCGCATCCAGGCCGTGGGCGAGAACGAAGGCATAGCTGCGCTGGAATGCCGACAGCTTGGAGGCGAGCAGCTTCTCGTCGTAGAACTCGTCGAAGGCGTTCGGCCGTTCCCAGCCCAGGACCCTGCGACCGGCCAGGTGGCGGCCTGCCTTCATCCCGATCAGGCCCATACCAGACGCGCGCGCTCGATCCAGCACGGGCTGGAGAGCCGCCATGGGCGCCGAATCCCGCAGGATTCCCTTCTCCTCCCAGTCGTACCAGCCGGCCGGCGTGATGGCGATCATGGCCAGGTCGTACCACCCGGTCCGGACGGCAGTCTCGAGCACATTCTTGGTGTTCTGGTGCGTGCTCAAGCCCAGATGGCTCACCTTCCCAGCCTGCTTTCCCTTCAGGAAGGCAGTGTGGATCTCATCGCTCGCGATGAGTGAAGGGTTGTTGGATGCCATCAGGTAGTAGGCATCGACGCGATCTACCTGAAGCTCCCGCAGGCTCTGGTCGAGCATCTCGAGCCAGGTCGCGGCCGCGGTCTTCGCGCGCTGGACCGTGATGGTCTCGTCCGGCTTCACGCCGAGGGAGACCATCGCCTTCGAGATGAGGAAGATCTCGTCCCGGACCTCCTTCAAGAACGGGGCGAGATTCCGCTCCGCATCCTTGTAGTAGGCGCTGAAGCCGACGTCGAAGACGTTGACGCCGGCTTCGAATGCGGTGTTCAAGAGGGCGTCCTTGCGCCCCCTCTTCAACGCAGCACCGCATCCGAAGACCAGCCGGCTGGCCTGGAACCCGGTCCGGCCGAGCTTGCGGTACGTCATCTTGGGCCAGCTTGCGCTGGCCGCGGTCGGGTCCGCCGCAGCGGTGACCCTCGGCCGCAGCAGCCCCCCACCGACCCCCAGCATGACGAGGTACTGAAGAAACCTGCGCCGATCGGTCGAATTGCCGGGCTTGATCTCGGACATCTCGTTCTCCTCGAGCCGCACGGTTCCCGGAGCCCGATTCTAACCGGAATACCACGGATGAGGCAGGTGATTCCACTACCGGGACGCTGTCTTGGATCGCCCGACGATGAACTCACCGATCCGGAATCGCACCCGCAACGGATCGATTCGAGGCGAGCATCTCCCAGCGACCCGCTATTCTCCTGGAGATATGACGTCATAACGTTTTAACGCTAAAATGTCCCATCATGAGCGAAGAGCCGAAACGGGCGACCGTGTATTTCGATCCCGAGATCCACCGGGTGCTGCGGCTCAAGGCCGCGGAGACCGAGCGCTCGATGTCGGAGCTGGTCAACGAGGCCGTGAAGGAGAGCCTGGCCGAGGACGCTGAGGACCTGGCCGCCTTCGAGGAGCGGGCGAGAGAGAGAAGTGTCCGATTCGAAGACGTCGTGAAGCGGCTGAAGCAGCGTGGCGCGATATAGCGTTCGGATCAGGACCTCGGCGATCAAGGAAATCGAGGCGATCTCTCCGAAGAGGGAGCGCCGGCGAATCGTGCGGCGAATCGAAGCACTTGGCGAGGATCCGCGGCCAGCGGGGTGTCAGAAGCTCGTGGGCAGCCAGGAACGGTACCGCGTTCGCCAAGGACGCTATCGGATCGTCTACGAGGTGGATGACGTCGAGCGGGCAATCGACATCTTCAAGATCGGCCATCGAAGCAGCGTCTATCGCTGATCCGCCCAACTCCTGGCGGCCGGGCTGCGGCCGACATGAAGGCGACCACGAGCGCCCGACCCCATGAAACCCCGAGCTGTTATATTGCCCGCATGTCCCACATGACCCGCGAGGAGGTGGAGCGGATCGCGCACCTGGCGCGGCTGCGGCTCTCGCCGGAGGAGGCTGCGGCGATGGCCTCCGACCTCGAGTCGATTCTCGGCTACGTGGAGCTGCTGAACACGCTCGACACCGCCGACGTGGAGGCGACCTCCCACGTGATTCCGCTGGCGACACCGATGCGTGACGACCGGCCGGGGGAGTCCTATCCCCCCGAGACGGCCGTCGCCAACGCCCCGGCCAGGGACGGCTCCGCATTCGCGGTGCCCAAGGTCCTCGAGGGCGAGGACGAGGGGTAGCGGCAATGAGCGAGCCCCTCGGAACCCTCGCAGAGCTGCGAGGCGATCTCGACTCCGGCGCGGTGTCATCGGCCGAGCTGGTGGATCGCGCTCTCGCCCGCGCGGCGCTGGTGGACCCCGCGCTGCACGCGCTGCTCGCGACCCGGGAGGAGCGCGCGCGCGCCGAGGCCGCAGAGTCGGACGAACGCCGCGCCCGCGGCGAGGTGCGATCACCCCTGGACGGAATCCCCGTCGCCCTGAAGGACAATCTCGCACAGGCGGGAGAGAAGCTGGGCTGCGCCTCGAGGATTCTCGAGGGCTACGTGTCTCCCTTCGACGCCACGGCGGTGGCCCGCCTTCGCGAGGCCGGCGCGGTGGCGGTGGCGCGCACCAACATGGACGAGTTCGCGATGGGCTCCTCGACGGAGAACTCGGCCTACGGGACCAGCCGCAACCCCTGGGACCCCGAGCGCTCGCCGGGCGGCTCCTCGGGCGGATCGGCGGTCGCCGTCGCCACCGGGATCGTCCCCGTCGCGCTGGGCAGCGACACCGGCGGATCCATCCGCCAGCCGGCCGCGTTCACGGGGGTGGTGGGGATGAAGCCGACCTACGGGCGGGTCTCGCGCTACGGCCTGGTGGCGTTTGCCTCCTCGCTGGATCAGATCGGCCCGTTCGCACGGACTGCGGCGGACTGCGCCTCGGTCCTGGACGCGATCTCGGGGCACGATCCCCTCGACTCGACCTCTCTTCCCGAGCCCGCCACGTCCTGTCAGGCGTCGCTCAGCGGGGACGTCTCCGGGCTGGTGATCGGGCTTCCGAATGAATACCTCGCCTCCGAGGGCGTCGATCCCGAAGTGCTGGCACGAGTCCGCGAGGCGGTGGCCGAGCTGGAGGCGGCGGGGGCGAAGACCCGGGAGGTCTCGCTTCCCCACACCCGGTTCGCCGTGGCCACCTACTACCTGATCGCGACCGCCGAGGCGTCGAGCAACCTGGCCCGCTTCGACGGAGTCCGCTACGGCCGGCGGGCGGAGGGCGTGCGGGGGCTGACGGAGATGTACGAGCGATCCCGCTCCGAGGGCTTCGGCGCCGAGGTGCAGCGCAGAATTCTGCTCGGGACCTTCGTGCTCTCCGCCGGCTACTACGACGCCTACTACAGAAAGGCGCAGCAGGTGCGCACGCTCCTGCGCGGGGACTTCGACCAGGCGCTGTCGGACTGCGACGTGCTGATCACGCCGACCACGCCGGAGACGGCCTTCCGCATCGGTGAGAAGACCTCGGATCCCCTCACCATGTACCTCTCCGACGTCTTCACGGTGTCGGCGAACCTGGCGGGGCTCCCCGGCATCTCGATCCCCTGCGGCTTCGCCAACCAGATGCCCGTCGGGCTCCAGATCCTCGGCCGGCCCCTCGAAGACGGGGCGCCCCTGCGCGTCGCCGACGCCTACCAACGCCGCACCGACTTCCACCTGAAGCGCCCTCCGGATCCCCGATGAGCAGCGACGTTCACCCCCGCTACGAAGTCGTGATCGGGCTCGAGGTGCACACGCACCTTCGCACCCGGACCAAGCTCTTCTGCTCCTGTGCGGTCAGCTACGGCGACGCCCCCAACCACCACACCTGCCCGGTCTGCCTGGCGCTTCCGGGCGCGCTGCCGGTCCTGAACGAAGCGGCGGTCGAGCACGCCATCCGCACCGGGCTCGCGACCCACTGCGAGGTGCACCCGCGCTCGATCTTCGCCCGCAAGAACTACTTCTACCCCGATCTTCCCAAGGGCTACCAGATCTCGCAGTTCGAGAAGCCCATCGCCACCGAGGGCTGGATCGATATCGAGGTGGAGGGCGGGGAGATGAAGCGGATCGGGATCACCCGGATCCACATGGAGGAAGACGCCGGCAAGTCGATCCACGACGCGGCCACCGAGACCCACGTGGACCTGAACCGCACCAGCGTGCCGCTGATCGAGATCGTCTCGGAGCCGGACATGCGCTCTCCCGAGGAGGCCGGGGCCTATCTCCGCACCCTGCGCGCGATCCTCCGCTTCATCGAGAGCTCCGACGCCGATCTCGAGAAGGGCCAGTTCCGCTGCGACGCGAATGTCTCGCTGCGCCTCAAGGGCGCCAGCACCCTGGGAACGCGCACCGAGATCAAGAACCTGAACTCGTTCCGCTTCGTCGAGGATGCGATTCGGGCCGAGATCGACCGGCAGGCGGACGTCCTCGATGAGGGCGGCGAGATCCAGCAGGCGACACTGGGATACGACGCCGAGTCCGAGCGCCTCTTCGTGATGCGCGTCAAGGAGAACGCGGACGACTACCGCTACTTCCCGGATCCGGACCTGATTCCCCTTCAGTTCGGAGAAGATCGGATCGAGGCGATCCGCGCCGCGCTCCCCGAGCTGCCGGACGAGAAGCGGCAGCGCTTCGAGAGCGAGTACGGCCTCACCGCGCAGGAGGCGCGCCTGCTCTGCGACAGCCGGGCTCTGGCCGACTTCTTCGAGGCGGCGGCGCGCGCTCACGGCACCGCCAGGAGCGTTGCCAACTGGGTGCTTCGCGATCTCCTGGCCGCGCTGAAGGAGCGGGAGATCGAGATCGAGCAGGCGGCCATCGCGCCGGAGGCGCTGGCCAGGCTGATCGAGATGGTGGACCAGGGAAAGGTCACTGCGAAGAGCGCCAGGGACCTGGTCGCCGAGCTCACCGAGCGGGGTGGCGACCCGGAAGCGCTGGTTCGGGAGCGCGGCCTCGAGGCCGTCTCGGACGCCGGGCTGCTCGAATCGGTCGCCGACGAAGTGATCGCCGCCAACCCGGACGCCGCAGGGCGCTACGCGCAGGGCGACAAGAAGGTGGCGAACTTCCTGATGGGCCAGGTGATGAAGAAGACCCAGGGCAAGGCGGATCCGGGACAGGTCCGCCAGATCCTGGCGAGAAAACTCGAGGGATAGCCCATGCGTCTCGCCATTCGCATCGCAGGAATCCTGGTGGTGCTGGTCGTGGTGGCGCTCGTCGCTCTCGCCGTCGCCCTTCCCCGGCTGGTTGGGAGCGACGCGGCCCGCGCCCGCATCGAGGCCGCGGCCAAGGAAGCCACCGGCCGGGAGGTTCGCTACGGGGAGCTCGACTTCGGTCTGCTGCCGCCTCGACTGGTGGTGAAGGAACCCAGGATGGGTGGGGCGTCCGAGGACGCACCCGCCGTCTTCGAGGCGGCCGGGGTCGAGCTCGAGATCGCGCTCGCTCCGCTTCTGGCGAGAGCCGTGGTGATCGATTCCCTGGTGGTCGAAGGCGGCACCATGCGCCTGCTCCGAACGGAGAAGGGCATCGAGCTTCCGGCGGGGCCGACCGCCGAGAAGGCCTCGGAAAAGGGGAAGGACGCGCCCGCTCCGCCGAAGCCCGAGGACGCCGAGGCGCGCAAGGAGAAGGAGCCAGGCGGCGAAGAGGGCTTCGCCCTGGCGCTTCGCCAGGTCTCGCTGCGGGACTGCAAGGTGCTCCTCGAGGACCAGACGCTCTCGCCGCCGGGCATCTGGGAGGTCGGCGACGTCGCCGCCAGGGCGACCGGGAAGTCGACGAAGGACCCCATCGACTTCGAGATCGACGGGGCTCTCAGCAGCGGCGGCTCCATCCGGGTGAAGGGCGAAGCGGAGATCGGGGGGCCGTTCCGGATCGACTACCACCTGACGGACGTGGTCCTCGCCCCGCTCGCACCGTATCTCTCGAAGGGGCGGCGGCTCGGGGGAGCCGTCAGCGGGACCGTCTCGATCCTCCGAGAGGAGGAGAAAGCGGACCGGGTGACGGTGGACGTGAGCTTCCGTGGTGGAGAGCTGGCTGCCGACGATCTGGCGATCCGGGGCGAGATGAAGCTCCAGGCCGATCTCGAGGGAGGGCTGGGCAAGCCGAACGGGACCTTCCAGCTCGATGCCACCGACGCGGAGCTCGAGTACGGCGCCGCGTTTCGAAAGGGGCGTGGAACGGCGGCGACCGCGACCGGGCGGATCGTCACCGGCGCCGATGGAGAGATCGGGCTCGAGGATACCGAGGTCACGATCAAGAACTTCGAGGCGGAGGTGCAGGTGGAAACCGGGGCGCGAAGGCGCACCACCATCGAGGCCGATCCCTTCGATCTCACCGGCTGGGGGACGATGATCCCGGCCCTCGAGCAGTCCGCCCCGACGGGCACGCTCGCAGCCCGGGGTCTGGTCGTGACGACGAAGCCGCTGGAAGTGCGCGGCGCGCTCGACCTCCAGGACGTTCGCTTGCAGCAGAAGAGCGGCGCCGAGATCTTCCTGCGCGGTGGCTTCCGGGGCACGGGCCCGAGGATCCGCAGCGAGGACCTGGTCGCACTGGTCGCGGGCCAGCAGGTCCGGCTCTCCGTCGAGCTGAACGACCTGGCTGCGACACCGCACCTGGTGACGAAGGTGGAGGCCGACGATCTCGAGTCGAGCGATCTCGTCGCGCTCTTCTCCGAGAAGAAGGACACGTTGCAGGGCCCGATGGAGCTGCGCGGCTCGCTGGGGAGCCCCCTCGGCGCGGGGAAGCCCCTCGCGGAGACGGTGAACGGCAGGGTGAGCTTTCGCATCGAGCCAGGCCGCCTGAAGGGCGTCTCACTGCTCGAGAAGACCTTCCAGAGGGTCGGCAGCGTCGGAGACGCGGCGCTCGTCGCTGGAGAGGAGAAGGGCGGGCGCACGCTCCAGCGCTTCTACGACGACGAGTTCCAGTACCTGGGAGGGACGCTGCGCATCGGAGGCGGGCTGGCGCGCACCGACGATCTCCAGCTCGTCTACCACAACTACACCGTGGACCTTCGCGGCAGCGTCGCCCTCGCCGACCAGCGGCTGGACCTGCGGGGAAAGCTCACCATCGACGAGGAGATCGACGGCGCGATCGCGAGCCAGGGCGCAGCTGGCCAGAAGGCAAAGCCCGCGAGCTCCCGGGTGATTCCCCTGGCCCGGGTGACGGGGACCCTCGACTCGCCGCGGGTGGAGGTCACCGACGACGCGGTGTTCCGCTTTGCCGCTCTCTACGCCACCCACGAACGGCGCGAGGAGTGGGAGGGCAAGATCGACGAGTACCTCGGAAAGGGGGAGGGGGCGAAGGTGCTCGATGCCCTGGATGGGCTCCTCAGCGGCCAGCCCCGGGAGAAGAGCCAGTGAACGCAGAGCAGCCGTGGTTCACGATCCGCTGGTCGGAAGAAGGTGTCCAGCTCCTGGACCAGCGCAGGCTTCCCGATCAGGAGATCTACCTGACCCTCAGCAGCGTCGAGGAGATCGCCCAGGCCATCGAGTCGCTGGTGGTTCGCGGTGCGCCGGCGATCGGCTGCACCGCGGCGATGGGCGTTGCGCGCTCTGCGGTGGTCAGTCAGGCGCAGAGCCTGCCCGAGCTGAAGCTGGACCTCCAGGCTGCGATCGAGCGGCTGGAGCGCACCCGCCCCACCGCCGTCAACCTGTTCTGGGCTCTCCGCCGCATGGGCGACGTGATCGACGCAGAGCTCACCAGGCCGGAGGCGAGCGTGGCGTCGCTTCGCGATCGCCTGGTGCGCGAGGCCCAGAAGGTTCTCGACGAGGACATCGCCGCCTGCCGCGCGCTCGGCGACTTCGGTGCGGTGCTGGTCCCCGACGGCGCTCGCATCCTCACTCACTGCAACGCCGGCGCCCTCGCCACGGGAGGGTTCGGCACCGCACTCGGCGTGGTGCGAGCGGCGGTGCAAGCGGGCCGCCGCGTGTCGGTGCTGGCCGACGAGACGCGCCCCTTCCTCCAGGGTGCGCGCCTCACCGCCTGGGAGCTCTATCGCGACGGGATCCCGGTCACCGTCATCACCGACAACATGGCCGCTCACCTGATGCAGAGGGGCGAGGTGGACCTGGTGGTGGTGGGCGCCGATCGCATCGCCGCCAACGGCGACGTCGCCAACAAGATCGGCACCTACGGTGTCGCGGTGCTGGCCCGGGCGCACGGCATTCCCTTCTACGTCGCGGCGCCGCTCTCCACCATCGACCCGGCGATGGCGACGGGAGAGGGGATTCCCATCGAGGAGCGGGGGAGGGAGGAGGTCGCCGAATTCGGCGCGCGGCCCGTGGTCCCCAAGGGCGTGCCGGTCCGTCACCCGGCCTTCGACGTCACGCCCGCAGCGCTCGTCACGGCCATCATCACCGACCGAGGTGTCGCCCGGGAGCCCTACGACACCTCTCTTGCGTCTCTTCTGCAGTCCTGATGCACCTCGGCTGCCGGTAGCTGAGTCCTCGGCGGATTCATCCTTCAAGTCAGGGTATGGGGGAGGTCGATAGACCCGCCAGGAGGTCTCCCCCGGGCGTGGCCGCGACAATCCTCTGCGTCGATGACGATCGCAACTTCTGTCAGATCCTTTCCCGGGCCTTCCGCGCCGAGGGCTACGGGGTGGAGATGGCCCACGACGGCGAGGTCGCGCTCGCCAAGGTGCGCGAGTGCGCGCCGGATCTGGTCACGCTCGATATCCTGCTTCCGAAGCGCGACGGCTTCGAGGTGCTGGAAGCGATCCGCAAGGAGGGAGGCTCCCGCGGTCAGACTCCGGTGGTGTTGCTCTCCGGCTGCACCAGTACGCCGAACTACCAGCGCCGGGCGGACAGGCTCCACGCCGACGCAGTTCTGAAGAAGCCGGTCCCGCTGAAGGAGATCCTGGAGCTCGTCGCCAAGCAGATCAGCGCGCACACGGAGCCAGACCGGACCCGGCCCCGTCTCGAGGTCGTGACCCGCAGCAAGAAGAAGAAGCCGAACGGAAAGATCGCGCTCTCGGGCTCCTTCGAGGACGTGCCGTTCGCGGCGCTGCTCCATCATCTCCACGGTCTGCGCGCCACCGGCGTGCTCCAGCTCCAATCCGGCAAGAAGAAGAAGCTGCTCCAGGTCGACAAGGGACATCCGGTGGCGGTGCGCTCGAACCTGGTGGACGAGTGCCTGGGAAACCTGCTCCTCGCCACCGGCAAGATCACCTCCGAGGTGTTGCACGAGTCGATCCAGCGGATGCAGAGCGGCGAGGGACCGCAGGGTCAGATTCTGATCGCGATGCACATGCTCGATCAGGAAGACCTCGCGATGGCCCTGCGGAACCAGGCCGAAGAGAAGCTGTTCGAGATCTTCTCCTGGCGGACGGGGAGCTTCCGCTTCAAGAAGGGCACGCGCCTGCGCGACGCCAACGCGCTCACCCTCAAGGTCAGCCCGGCCAACCTCGTGATGGACGGTGTGAGCTTCCGGCTCTCGATCGGCGAGATCGACCGCTTCCTGGGCGAGCGGGCCGAGCGGTACCCGGCCCGGGGAGAGAGCCCCTTCTACCGCTTCCAGGACATCCAGCTCGACAGCGCCGAGGAGGGGTTGCTGAATGGCCTCGACGGCACCCGGCCGCTCAGTGAGCTGCTGGACGAGGACGAGACCACCCGGCGTGCGCTCTACGCGCTGATCACGCTGGAGATGATCGAGCTGCGAGAAGTTCCAGTGCCCGCTCGATCGGCGCCCGTCCGCACCGCCCCGCGCCCGAAGCCGCGGCCGGCGCAGCCGACCCGGCAGGCCCCGCGCGGCGGCCGCGGCAGGCGACGAAGCGGTCCGCGCCGCCCGAGCGGCGGCGGGAGACCGACGATCGCGCCGAGGAGGGGCTCCGCATCGAGCTGGCGGAAATGGCGGGGAAGCTCCGGGGCCGCGACTACTTCGGGATCCTCGGGGTCTCGAAGCACTCCGATGAGGACGAGATTCGCAGGGCCTACGTGGACCTGGCCAAGCGCACCCACCCGGACCGCTTCAGCGGCGCCAGCGATCCGGTCAGGCATCTGGCCGAGGAGATCTTCGGCCTGATCTCCCGCGCGCACGAGACGCTGTCGGACCGCTACCGGCGTCTGGAGTACATCCGTGACCGCGGCAACCAGGCCCGCGACGCGGTGGAGCTCGAGGAAGGCCACCGCGCCCTCAAGGCCGAGCTGGAGTTCCAGAAGGGCGAGGCCTTCCTGCGGAAGAAGGCCTACCAGCAGGCGGTGGATCACTTCGAGGCGGCCGTAGGAGCCTACCCGGAAGAGGGCGAGTACCACGCCTACTACGGCTGGGCGCTCTACCTGCTCAAGCCCGAGGCGCCCGGGCGCCTCAGGGAGGCCCTGGAGCACGTTCTCAAGGGCCGGAAGCTGGCGCCAGCTCGCGAGAAGCCCTATTTGTTCCTGGGTCGCCTGTACAAGGCGGCAAACCGCGACAAGATCGCGGAGAAAATGTTCGCCCGCGCAGTGCAGCTCGATCCCGATTGCGTGGAAGCACTCCGGGAGCTGCGGCTGCTCAACATGCGGCGCGAGAAGTCGAGGGGGCTCGTAAGGCGGATCCTCCGCCGTTGACCCCGGCGGAGAGATCAGCGAATGGCGGCACCTGGCATCACCGGAGAGAAGATCTGGCTAGACGGTCGGATGGTGGATTGGGGCGACGCGAACATCCACATCCTGACCCACACTCTCCACTACGGACTCGGCGTCTTCGAGGGCATCCGCTGCTACCGCACGGATGACGGGCGCTCGGCGGTCTTCAGGCTCCCCGAGCACATCCGGCGCCTGTTCGAGTCCGCCCACATCAACCTGCTGGAGATCCCCTTCTCGCACGAGGTGATCACCGAGGCGGTGCTGGATTGCCTGCGCGTCAACAAGCTGCCGGAGGGCTACATCCGGCCGCTGGTGTTCGTGGGCGAGGGGGCCATGGGCCTCAACCCGGCCGACAACCCCGTCCGCGTGTCGGTGATCGTCTGGCCCTGGGGCAAGTACCTGGGCGAGGAGGGGATGGAGCGCGGCATTCGCGCCAAGGTCTCCACCTTCACCCGCCACTTCGTGAACGCGAAGATGACCCGGGGCAAGACCTGCGGCGACTACGTCAACTCGATCCTCGCCAAGCGCGAGTCACTCCTCGACGGCTACGACGAGGCCATCATGCTGGACACCCAGGGGATGGTGTCCGAGGCGAGCGGGGAGAACATCTTCGTGGTGCGCGACGGGGTGATCCGGACGCCGCCCCTGCAGACCGTTCTGGACGGGATCACCCGAGCGTCGGTGATCGAGATGGCGCGGGAGAAGGGGATCACCGTGCTGGAAGAGGGGTTCACCCGCGACGTCCTCTACATCGCCGACGAGGTGTTCCTGACCGGTACCGCTGCCGAGGTGACGCCGATCCGCGAGATCGACAACCGCCGCATCGGCGAGGGCAAGCGCGGCCCGATTGCCAAGGCCCTGCAGGACGCCTTCTTCGACGTCGTCGCCGGACGCGACAAGAAGCGCGAGCACTGGCTGACCTACGTCTGAGCTAGAAGAACGGGACGTTCTGCCCAACTGCCCAACCGCGACTCCGGGCGCCAGGAGCGGTAGTTGGGTCTTTGGTTGGGCAGTTGGGCAGGAACGTCCCCGCTAGTCGCGGAGCTCGATCCTTCGGAAGGCGGCCCAGAGCAGGGCGATGCTGGCGGCGGCCCAGAGTGCGTGGCGCGTCGCGATCTCCGTCGCTGAGCCCGGAACGCCGACCTCGGTGATCCACGGCGAGAGCGCCACGGCGATCGAGCTGCAAAGTGGCGGCCCGAAGCGGTCGATCGCGCCCATCACGCCGCTGGTCGCGTCGCGGAACATGGCGAACACGTTCGCCAGTGCCGTCGCGCCGGTCGCGATGAAGACCAGCATCACGGTCGCGATGCGCGGAATGTAGAGGGAGGCAGTCATCGCGAGCGCAGCGACGGTGACCATGCCCAGCGCGCAGGAGAGCCCTGCCACCACGGCCGGGCCCGTCGGCAGGCCGCTTCGCGCGTGGAGGAAGAGGGCGGTCCCGCCCAGCAGGACGGCGCCCGTGGCGAAGGCGATGGCGAGCGATCCCGCCAGGCGCGCCAAGGCGAAGGTGCCGCGCCCCACCGGACGGGCCAGGGCGAGCGTCGCGGATCCGTCGGAGAGGGTCTGAGCCAGGTGCTCGGAGGCGAGGACGCCGGCGAGGACGATGCTCCAGAGGCCGAGGACCGCGAAGGTGACGGTCCCGGTCCAGCCCGCGAGGTTGACCATGTCCTTCACCTGGCCGTTCACCACCACCTCTCCGCCGCTGCAGGTGGTGCAGGTGTCGACCAGCATCAGGGAGAGCAGCGAGACGACGGCGATCGCCACGACGATGCGCCTGCGCACCGCATCGAGCAGCGCCTCAGCGGCCAGCGTGCGGAACTGGATCAGCAGGGACGGCCTCATCCGCGCACCAGCCGCAGGAAGGCATCCTCGAGGCTCTCGTCCGTTCCCACCACCTGATCGAGGGGACCACTCGCCGCCAGCCGGCCCTCGTGGAGGATGGCGACCTGGTCGCAGGTGCGCTCCACCTCCGAGAGGATGTGCGAGCTCACCAGCACGGTGCAGCCTCGCGCCCGGGCGCCGGCGATCCAGTCCCGCGCGTCGTGAACACCGATCGGATCGAGCCCGCTGGTCGGCTCGTCGAGGAGAAGCAGCCGCGGTTTCCCCAGGAACGCCTGCGCGAATCCCACCCGCTGAAGCAGTCCCTTCGAGAGACCCGCGAGCCGGTCGCGGGAGCGGTCGGCGATGCCCGTCAGCTCCATCACCTCTTGGATTTCTTCGTCCCGGCTCGCGCCGCTGAGACCGGCGAGGGAGCCGTGCAGACGCAGGAAGCCGCGCACGCTCATGCGCCCGGGGAGGACGAGCCTCTCGGGCAGGTAGCCGACCCCCGCCCGGGCCGCCGGGTCCATGGGGTCGTGGCCGTGCAGCACGACGCCCCCGCCGCTCGGCCTGGTGAACCCGAGCAGCAGGCGCAGCGCGGTGGTCTTCCCGGCACCGTTGGGTCCGAGCAGACCGACCGACGCCCCCTCGCTCACCGTCAGACTCATGTCGGCCAGCGCGGTGCGGGACCCGTAGCGCTTGCTGACGGAGGCGAGCTCGAGCGCGACCATGGCGGCGCAAGGCTAACACCTTGCCGGTCCGGGGGGCGGATCGAGAGGCCTCCCCGGGGGTGATACAATCCCGATCCCTACTCTGGAGGCGAGAACAAAGTCCGATGCAGCTCCCCGAGCTTCCTACCCCGGCGCTCCTGGTGGACGCCGAAGCCCTCGAGTTCAACCTGCGGACCATGGCCGAGGCGCTACCCGGTGCCCGGCTTCGACCCCACGTGAAGGCCTACAAGTGCACCAGCCTGGCGCGGCGCCAGGCCGAGCTCGGCAGCCGCGGTTTCACCTGCGCGACGATCCGCGAGGTCGAGGGCATGGCCGCAGCGGGTCTCGGCGAAGATCTCCTCCTCGCCAACGAGGTGCTCGATGCCCGGCGCCTCGGTGCGGTCGATGCGCGGGTCACGCTGGCCGTGGATTCCGAGGCGACGGTGGTCGCCGCCAGCGAGGGAGGCGTGGCCGAGGTGCTGGTGGACGTGAACGTGGGCCTGCCGCGCTGCGGCTGCGCCCCCGAAGACGCCGGTCGGATCGCCGATCTGGCCCGCTCTCGCGGTCTCGAGGTGCGCGGCGTGATGGGCTACGAGGGCCACCTGATGGCTGTCGAAGACAGCGCGGACCGGGCTCGTGGGGTGGAGGAGTCGATGGCGAAGCTCGCCAGCGCGCACGCGCTGGTTGGCGGCGAGATCGTCTCGGCCGGCGGCACCGGGAGCTACGACATCAACCAGCTGGCCACCGAGATCCAGGCGGGCTCCTACGCCCTGATGGATACCGCCTACGCGAAGCTCGGCCTTCCCTTCCGTCAGGCGCTCTCGGTCCTGGCGACGGTGATCTCGGTATCACCGGGGTTCGCAGTCGCCGACTGCGGTCTCAAGGCGCTGGGAATGGATCACGGCAACCCGACCATCGAGGGCGCCAGCGTCTGGTTCTGCTCCGACGAGCACGTCACCTTCGCGCCGGAGCGTCCACTCCGGGCGGGGGAGCGCATCCGCGTCTGGCCGGCACACGTGGATCCCACCGTGGCCTACCACGAGTCGCTGCAGATCGTCTCGGGGGAAGAAGTGGTGGACAGCTGGCCCGTCGACTTGCGGGGCTGGTGAGCGAAAAACACGAGACGGCCGACTGCCAGAGGCGGCCGGCCGTCTCGGAGTGAATCGCTGCTAGTGCTCGCCGAGCGGATCGACGAAGACGAACCTCGCCGGCTTCTTGAGCATGTAGTCGATCGGCTTCTGGTATTCCCTCGGGCGGACGATCATGGTGAGCGCCTGAGCGGGAACCCAGAGCGCCGCACTGACTCCGAGCATCGCGAGGCCGAGGGGCCGCATGATGAAGATGTCCACCATCGGCGGAGCTTTCTCGTTCTCGATCAACTCGATGTTGCTGGCGGCGAATGCCGAGGTTGCCGGAGCCGCGAGCATGCCGACGACGGCGAGAGCGGCGAACGCGGTGCGCAGGTGTCGGAGCATGGCTGATCCCCCCATGCGGTGGCTGGTTCTCTGCGCCGTATCGGCGAAACCCAGCGAAACTGAAGGGGTTCAGCAATCGGCAACTCCTGATCACAAGGGTGCAGAAGCGCTCGCAAGGAGCCGTCGCTTTCCCGGACCTCTGTGCAATCATCTCCCCGCCATGAGACCCGACGAGATCATCGAAATCCTCGGTCTCCAGGAGCACCCGGAAGGGGGCTACTACACGGAGACCTGGCGCGACGTTCCCGATAGCGGAGGACGGGGCTCGGGGACCGCCATCTACTACCTGCTGCGATGCGGTGAAGCGTCGGCGTGGCATCGGATCGACGCCGCCGAGATCTGGCACTTCTACGCGGGCTCGCCGCTCGAGCTTCGCGTCCGCCACGGCGGCGACGAGACCCGCGCGGTCCTCGGGAGCGACCTGGCGCGGGGAGAGCTTCCTCAGCTCGTGGTTCCCGCCGGCGCCTGGCAGAGCGCCCGGAGCCGCGCCGAGACGCCCGGAGGCTACACTCTGGTCGGCTGCACGGTCTCCCCGGCCTTCGAGTTCGAGGGCTTCGAGCTGGCGCCGGAGGAGTTCGAGTAGTGCGGACGGCTCGCATCGCCCTGGCCCTCGCGCTCCTCGGGGTCGCGATCGGACTCATCGCCTCGGCGCACTACTACGTCGCGGTCCGGCTGGTGATCGATCCAGGTCTCGAGAGCTTCGCCGGCGGCGCGCTGCTCTGGGTGATCGGAACGCTCGGTGCCTCCATCGTGCTCCCGCCCGTAGCGGAGCGCCTCTACCACAACCAGGCACTGCGGCGCCTGTCCTGGATCCCGCTGCTCTGGATGGGCGTTCTGTTCCTGACGGTGGTCACCCTCGGCGCCACCGACGGCCTGCTCTGGCTCCTGGGAGCTGCACCGGCCGAGGGCGCGGCGCGGGCTCGCGCGCTGCTCGTGGTCGGGGTGGTCGCCGTGGCGAGTGCCGCTGGTCTGCGCTCGGCGCTGGCGCTGCCCGAAGTGCGGCGGGTCGAGGTGAGGATCGAGCGCTGGCCGGAATCTCTCGACGGCTTCCGGATCGTCCAGCTGAGCGACCTCCACATCGGGCCGATTCTCGGGCGCGAGTTCGCCGAGAGGCTGGTCGCGGAGGTGACCCGGCTGGCTCCCGACCTGATCGCCCTGACAGGTGATCTGGTCGACGGAGACGTGCGTCAGCTTCGCGACGAGGTGGAGCCCTTCGCCGAGCTCTCGGCACCGCACGGTGTCTACTTCGTCACCGGCAATCACGACTACTACTCCGGCGCGGAGGCCTGGCTGGAGCGGATCTCCGAGCTCGGAATCCGGGCGCTTCGCAACGAGCGGGTCCCGATCGGCAGCGGAGACGGTGTCTTCGACCTGGCCGGCATCGACGACCACCGCGGCGACTGGGTGCGCGGCTCCCCCTCGGACCTGGAGCGGGCGCTCGGCGGTCGCGATCCGGATCGGCCGGTGGTGCTGCTGGCGCACGATCCCACCAGCTTCAAGCGCGCCGCCGCCATGCAGGTCGATCTGCAGATCTCCGGCCACACCCACGGCGGCCAGATCTGGCCGTTCAACTACCTGGTGCGCCTGGCGGTGCCCCAGGTCGCCGGCTTCCTCCGGCGCGGCCGGAGTCAGCTCTACGTGAGCCGCGGCACCGGTTTCTGGGGGCCGCCGATCCGTCTCTTCGCCCCCTCCGAGATCACCGAGATCAGGATTCGCAGGGGCGCTTGATCAGATCCTCTTGAAGTTTGGCGGGCGCTTGTCCAGATACGACTGGACGCCTTCCCTGAAGTCTTCCCGCCCGAAGCTCTCCACCATCAGCGCGATCGCCTCGGTCATGGCGTGGCCTAGACCCTTGGCAAGGCTTGTGTACACCTGGCGCTTCATCACCGCCATCGAGGCCGGCGAGCTGTTCTCGGCGAGCTCCTTCGCGTAGTCCACGACGAAGGGAAGCAGCTCGTCGTGCGGCAGCACGCGGTTGACCAGGCCGATCCGGTCCGCCTCGACCGCGTCGAACCTGCGTCCCGAGAGCAGGATGTCGAGGGCGTGTGCGGTGCCGACGAGCCGGGGCAGGGTCCAGCCGATCCCCCACTCTGCGATCAGCCCGCGCCGCGAGAAGGCCGTCGTGAAGATCGCCCGGTCCGAGGCAAAGCGCATGTCGCAGAACATGGCGATGGCGAAGCCGAGACCCGCGATCGGGCCGTTGATGGCCGCGATGATCGGCTTGCGCACCGACAGGAGATAGGAGTAGGGCCCCCGGAAGCTCGAGTCCATCTCGGGGTCGCCCGGATCCGCCGGGAGGTCGACGCCCGCGTCCTGTTCTTCGCCGTCGCCGATCTGCTTCAGACGCTCGACATCGGCGCCCGCGCAGAATCCGCGCCCGGCCCCGGTCAGCACGATCGCCACGGCTGCTGGGTCGTCCTCGGCCCGCGCCACGGCGTGCTTCAGCTCGTCGCCCATCCGGTTGGTGAATGCGTTCAAGCGGTCCGGGCGGTTCAGCGTGATCGTCGCCACCGGATCCTCGACCTGGTAGAGAATCTCCTGGTACATCGGGTCCTCCCAGGTCGGGAACTTAGCGAAGCCGGGTCAATGGGTAGCGGTGCCCTCCGGCTTGGGATCCGCGGGCAGGCGCGCGACGATCGAGGTGCCCTGGTCCAGCATCGAGTTGACCTCGATCCTGCCGCCGTGCTGCTTGACGATTCCGAAGGTGATGGCGAGGCCGAGCCCGGTGCCGACTCCCACCGGCTTGGTGGTGAAGAAGGGATCGAAGATCCGGTGGATGAACTGATCGGGGATCCCGCAGCCGTCGTCCTCGATCCGGATCAATACCTCGTCGCCGACGTGCTCCGTGGCCAGGCGGATCAATCCGTCGCTCTGGATGGCCTGCGCGGAATTCAGGACCAGGTTCATCAGCACCTGCTTGATCCGCTGGGGCTGGCAGGCAATCAACGGAAGCTCTCCCAGCTGCTTCTCGATGCGCGCCTGCTTCGGGATCTGCAGGCGCGCCACCCGCAGTGTCTGATCGAGCAGCTGGTTGACGTCGGCCAGCTCCAGTGCCTGTGACCCCGCATGGGAGAACTCCTTCACGTCGCGCACGATCGCCGCAGCGCGGTCCACGCCCTCCAGTGACTCGTCGATCAGCTCCTCCACCTCGCCGATCACGTCTTCGTCGGCGCCGAGCGCCCCGGCCTTCGAGAGCGCCTCGCCCAGCACCGACCAGTGGTCGCGGAGCACCGACAGGTTGCTGCGCACGTAGGTGATGGGGTTGTTGATCTCGTGGGCGATTCCCGCGGCGAGCTCTCCCACCGCGGCCAGGCGTCCCGACGTCATCACGCTGTTGCGAAGCGCGACCACCTCTCGGAGATCCCGGGCCACCAGCACGACGCCCTCCGGCAAGCCGAGCTTGTCGGTCTGGACCATCGTCGAGATGGAGACCGGGATCGGCGGGCTGGCGCTCGGGATCACCTGGCACTCCAGCTCGCGGACCTCCCTCGGTGGATCCAGCACGTTCTCGGAGAGCGCGTCGATCAGGCAGGCGCCAACCAGATCCTGACGGGGAACCCCGAAGAACCGGGCCATGGCGTCGTTCATCGCACGCACGTGACCGGTCAGGCTGAGGGCAGCGATTCCGTCCGGGATCGTCTCCAGGATCCTGGCGGTGAAGCCCTCGGAAACCAGCAGGGCGTGCCCATAGCGCAGAAAGCTCATCAGCTGAAGCGCCGCCAGGGCGGCGACCGACACCGAGCCGATCCGGGGGGGATGTACGCCGAGACTGGGAAGAATCGCGTCGGTGAGCGAGGCGGCGAACATCGGACTCAGCAGCCCGATCGTCGCCAGCCACTCCTTCCAGCCCCGGAGCCCTGTGGGCGTGCTTCGCACGTGCCGGACCCAGCGGAGCAGCGCGGCGCTGGCCGCTGCGATGGTGACGGCGTACCAGACCGGGAAGGCCCTGCCGGGGACCACCCCGTATCCCCAGAACGTCGGCACCGCGCGCTCGATCAGCCACGGTGTCGTCCAGGCGAGGACCAGGAAGACTCCGGCGAAGGCGTAGAGCGCGCCGATGATCCGCGACATGCGGCGATCCGGCTGTCCGATCGCCCGGTGCACCACGTGAAGAGACAGTGGCCCGAGGCCGATCCAGCCCAGGGCCGAGAGGCGCTGCAGGGGAAGGGCGGTCTCCGGGTTGTCTGCCAGGGCCCACAGCACTTCGCAGAGCGCCCAGAACGCGCCGGCGATTCCCAGCCAGACCAGGGGGAGGACCCGGCGGTTCGAGGGTGCGCGAAGCCACAGTGAGACCGCGATCGCCGCCGAGGCGATGCATGCTGCGAGGGGCATGAGCGCGTACAGGTGCATGAGTCGGATCTTCTCCGCAGCTTGGAATCGGCGAGACGGAGAGGCCTCTTGACCGAGCGATCAGTGACGAGCTCGTGTAGAGGGCAGCCGCCGCCAGGGGGTCAGGGGGAGAGGACCAGCGCGATCCCCATGGCGCCCAGGGCGAGCCAGGAGACCCGCCGGAACTGTGCCGGGCTGACCCGGCGGCCCAGCCAGATCCCGATCAGGAGGCCTGCCAGCACGAACGGGCTCACGATCGCCGCCTCGGTCCAGATGGAGGCGGTGATCTGGCCCTGGGCGGTGGCGGCGGGCAGGCGGCAGAGGCCCATGCAGAGGAAGATCAGCTGGTTGGTCGCCTTCAGCGCCGCTGGCGGGTCCGCGCGCCGGTACAGGTGCGCCACGATCGCCGGGCCTCCGGTGTTGAATGCCCCCCCCAGGAGCCCCCCGACCAGCCCGGTGACGCCGTCCCAAATCGGGGCCTCGCCCTTCTGGAGGCGGGGGGTGCGGAGATTCCAGAGCGAGATCGCGATGATGGTGAGCCCGAGCGCTCGGACCATGAAGTCGCGATCCAGGGAGCCGAGCGCCAGGACGCCCAGCACCACGCCCACCAGGAGCCCGGGGATGATGCGCAGGGCGGGCCGCCAGAGCACGTCTCGCCGCAACGCCATCAGCACCGACGCCGCCACCAGGATCCCGGTCAGGTTGACCACGCCGGCCGCGTGGAGCAGATCGCGGGAGAGGGTCAGCCCAGCCATCGCCACGACCGCGAACCCGAAGCCCAGGAAGCCCTGGACGAAGGCGCCGGCCAGCACGATCACGGCGGACGCGGCGAGGTGACTGAGCTCCGGCATGGGAGCTTGTTAGCCTCCGCGCCTCGGGGTGGCGAGTGGGGGGGAAAGCCCCGACACTGCCCCGACCCGAGCCAGAAGAGTGAGAGAAAGCCGAGGAAGCAATGGGGCGTCGCGACGAAGCCATCGAGATCCGCGGTGCGGCCGAGCACAACCTGAAGAAGGTCGACGCGCGGATTCCCAAGAACAAGCTGGTGGTCTTCACCGGCCCGTCCGGCTCCGGCAAGTCTTCCCTGGCCTTCGACACCATCTACGCCGAGGGCCAGCGCCGCTACGTCGAGTCCCTCTCCGCCTACGCCCGGCAGTTCCTCGGACAGGTGGACAAGCCCAAGTACGACCACATCCGCGGTCTCAGTCCCACCATCAGCATCGAGCAGAAGGCGGCCAGCAACAATCCCCGCTCGACGGTGGGCACCATCACCGAGGTCCACGACTACCTGCGCGTGCTCTTCGCGCGGGTGGGGCACCAGCACTGCCACCAGTGCGGGCGCGCCGTGGAGCGCCTCTCCGCCGAGGAGATCTGCGAGCGCATCCTGGCGCTCGCCGGTGGGAGCCGCTTCATGCTGCTCGCCCGCGTCGTCGACAACCGCAAGGGCGAGTACCGCGAGCTGCTGCAGGAGACGATCCGCGAGGGCTTCGGGCGTTTCCGGATCGACGGCGAGATCTATCGCGACGACGAGCTTCCGGCTCTCGACAAGAAGAGGAAGCACAGCATCGACGTGGTGGTGGATCGGCTCTCCGCGCCCGCGCGCCGGGACCCGGCCTACCGCGCGCGGCTGACGGACTCGGTGGAAACGGCGCTCGCCAAGGGAAACGGCCTGCTGATCTGCGACGTGGTCGGCGGCGAGGAGCACCTCTACTCCGAGCACCTCTACTGTCACCACTGCGATCTCGGATTCCCGGAGCTCACTCCCCAGAGCTTCTCCTTCAACTCCCCGATCGGCATGTGCCCCGAGTGCAACGGCCTCGGTACCAAGCCGGAGATGGATCCCGACCTGGTGGTCCCGGACGCGACCCGCAGCGTGCGGGAGGGAGCCATCGAGCCCTGGGCGAAGGTGATCGAGCGCTCCGAGAGCTGGACGGGGTCGATGCTCGAGAACCTCTCCAAGGAATACGGCATCGACTTCGACCGGCCCTGGAACAAGCTCCCCAAGCGCCACCGCGAACTCCTGCTCTACGGCTCGAAGGGCAGGAAGATCGCCATGACGATGAAGTTCTCGACGGGGAAGATCGAGTGGCAGCGCTCCTTCGAGGGAGCGCTCCACGGGCTCTACCGCCGCTTCCGGCAGACCAAGTCGGAGGGCATGCGCAAGTACTACATGCGCTACCTCTCCGAGACCGAGTGCTCGAGCTGCGAGGGACGCCGGCTGCGTCCCGAATCCTGCGCGGTGTCGATCGGCGGCCTGAGTCTCCCGGAGCTGGGCTCCCACACGATTCGCGAGACCCGCGAATTCTTGAATGGCCTCTCCCTGGACACGACCGAGCGCCGCATCGCCGAAGAGGTGCTGAAGGAGATCAACGGTCGTCTGGGCTTCCTGGTCGACGTCGGCCTCGGATACCTGACGCTGGATCGTCCGGGGCCCTCGCTCTCCGGCGGCGAGAGCCAGCGCATCCGCCTGGCCAGCCAGATCGGAAGCGAGCTCACCGGGGTCCTCTACATCCTCGACGAGCCCTCCATCGGGCTCCACCAGCGAGACAACCGGAGGCTGCTCGACACGCTCGAGCGGCTGCGCGACATCGGAAACACCGTCGTGGTGGTCGAGCACGACGCCGAGACGATCCGATCCGCCGACCACGTGGTGGACTTCGGACCGGGCGCGGGCGTCGCCGGGGGCGAGATCGTCTTCTCCGGGACGCCGCTGCAGCTGGCGCGGTCGGCGCGCTCCCTCACCGGGAAGTACCTGTCGGGACGACTCGCGATCGAGACTCCTCGCAAGCGCCGCCGCGGCTCGGGGAAGAAGCTCCGGGTCGAGGGCGCCAGCGAGCACAACCTCAAGCGCGTGAACGTCGCGTTTCCCCTCGAGACGTTCATCGCGGTGACCGGCGTCTCCGGTGCGGGGAAGAGCACGCTGGTCAACTCCGTGGTCTTCCCCGCCCTGCGGCGGCTCCTGTACGCGAGCCGGGAGGTCCCCGGGGCCCACCGGCGCATCGCGGGCGAGCAGTACATCGACAAGGTGATCGACATCGACCAGCGGCCCATCGGCCGCACCCCGCGCAGCAACCCCGTCACCTACACCAAGGTCTTCGACGAGATCCGCAAGGTCTTCTCACTGACCGCCGAGGCGAGGACCTACGGCTTCAAGCCGGGACGCTTCTCCTTCAACGTGAAGGGCGGACGCTGCGAGGCCTGCGAGGGCGACGGCGTCCGGCGGATCGAGATGCACTTCCTCCCCGACGTCTTCGTGCCCTGCGAGGTCTGCAGGGGGAGGCGATTCAACGAGGCCACGCTGCGGGTCCGCTTCAAGGGACTCAACATCGCGGAGGTTCTCGACCTCTCGGTGAGCGAGGCGCTCGACGTCTTCGCCAACCAGCCGAGGGTGGTGGCGGGGCTCCGCACCCTCTCGGAGGTGGGGCTCGGCTACGTGAAGCTCGGCCAGTCCTCCCCCACGCTCTCCGGGGGAGAGGCGCAGCGCATCAAGCTCTCCCGTGAGCTCGCCAAGAAGGCGACGGGCAGGACCTTCTACATCCTCGACGAGCCGACCACCGGCCTGCACTTCGACGATCTCCGCAAGCTGCTCGCCGTGCTCGACCGCCTGGTCGATGCGGGCAACACCGTCGTGGTGATCGAGCACAACCTGGACGTGATCCGCTCCGCCGACTTCGTCATCGATCTCGGTCCCGAGGGTGGCGACGGCGGCGGCGAGGTGGTGGCCACCGGAACACCCGAAGAGGTGTCGAAGTGCAAGCAGAGCTTCACCGGCCAGTACCTGCGGCGGGTGCTTGTGAGGCTCCGTCGCGGCTAGCGCGGGTTCGTTGACCGCTCAGCAGCCGGCGCTGGCGAGCTCGCCGAGGAAGCGGGTGGTGCTGGCGCGGATCTCCTCGATCTCGGCGAGGGTGTCCACCACCCGGAGCTCCGCGAGCGGCATCCGCTCGGCGAGCTCCTCTGCCGTCGAGAGGGGATGGCCGGGGTCGTCCCGCGCCGCCACGATCAGCGCAGGTGCGTCGATCTCCTCGAGCCGCTCCGGATCGGGGAGGTCGCTCTCGGCGGCGCCGCCGAGCACGTGGCCGAGCGCCGACGGGTCCCAGGTTCGGAGCGCCGCGCAGAGCGCTTCCTGCGCGGGCTCGAAGCCCGGTGCCGCCGGCTGCTTGCGAAGCTCTTCCTCCACTACCTCGGCGAGGGCGTCCGAGCCCTTCTCTTCGAGCAGCTGCGCCATCGCGCGGTAGAGCGCGGCCTGCTCCGGGCGGGTCTCCCACCCCGTCGGCGGGATCACCAGCAGGAGCGCGGCGATCCGCTCGGGCGCGCGCAGCGCGGCGTAGAGCGATGCCGCCGCTCCCATCGATGCACCGGTGGCCACGAACCGATCGATCTCGAGCGCACCGGCCAGCTCCAGCAGGTCCGTGCCGAGCTCGTCCCAGCGATTGGCCGCGTCGCTCCGTCCCCCCGCCGAGCCCCCGTGTCCGCGCGCGTCGTAGCGGACTACGCGGCGGCCCTGGATCGCGTCGAAGAACTCGCGCAGGGGGGTCAGCTCCTCCAGCGCGATGGGGTGAAGGACGCCGTGACTCCAGATCAGCGCCGGCCCCTCCCCCCGTTCCAGGACCCGGATGGCCCCGCTCGGGAGCTCGACGCTGGACTCGTCCCAGGGGACTTTCACGCCCGGGAGAGTACCGCGCCCGCGGCGGATTGCGGATACTCATTTTCGTGAGTGAGATCGACCGGCTGCTCGAGATCATGACGCGGCTGCGGGACCGCGAGGGCGGTTGCCCCTGGGACCTGGAGCAGGACTTCTCCTCGATCGCGCCCCACACCATCGAGGAGGCCTACGAGGTCGACGACGCCATCCGCCGTGGGGACTTCGAGGCGCTCCGCGACGAGCTCGGCGATCTCCTCTTCCAGGTCGCATTCCACGCTCAGATGGCTCGGGAGGAGGGGCTCTTCGGCTTCGGAGAGGTCGTCTCCGCCATCTGCGAAAAGATGGTGCGGCGTCATCCCCACGTCTTCGGCACGGAGGAGGTGGAGAGCGCCGAGGCCCAGACGTTGCGCTGGGAGGAGGCGAAGGCCCGCGAGCGCAGCGCCCAGGCGAACCGGAGCGGGGAGGAGGAGCGCGCTCTCGACGGAATCGCACGAACGCTCCCGGCGCTCACCCGGGCCGCCAAGCTGCAGCGCCGCGCGGCGCGGGTCGGTTTCGACTGGCCCGAGACCAGCCAGGCCCTGGACAAGCTCGACGAGGAGCTGGGCGAGCTGCGCGCGGAGCTCTCCTCCGGAGGCAGCCAGACGCGGCTCTCCGAGGAGCTCGGCGACTCGCTGTTCGCCCTCGCCGGCCTGGCCCGGCGCCTGGGCGTCGATCCCGAGGAGGCCCTGCGCGGCGCGAACGCCCGCTTCGAAGCGCGCTTCCGGGCGGCCGAGGCAGAGGTCCACTCCAGCGGCCGATCGCCGGGAGAGATCGACGCCGGCGAGTGGCTCGAGATCTGGAGCCGCGTCAAGCGCGGGGAGTCGCAGTGACGGTCGAGCGCCTGCGGATCACCGTCCCGGGACAGGGGCTTCACGAGTTCACCCATCAGGTGGAGGAGGTGGTGACGAAGTCCGGGGTTTCCGAGGGCGTCTGCACAGTCTTCGTCCAGCACACCTCGGCGAGCCTCACCGTCCAGGAGAACGCCGACCCCTCGGCGCGCAGGGATCTCGAGCAGTGGCTGAACCGCCTGGTCCGCGAAGGAGACCCGCTGTTCACGCACACACTGGAGGGCGCGGACGACATGCCCTCCCACATCAAGTCGGCCCTCACCGCCACCTCGCTCTCGATTCCGGTGCTCGGCGGGCCGTCTCGCCCTCGGGACCTGGCAGGGGATCTACCTCTGGGAGCACCGCCACGGGTCCGGGCGGCGCAGCGTCGTCGTCCACGTTGGTCCCTGAATTTCGCGTTATCCTCAGCGTCTCGCTTGAGGAGGGAATTCCAGTGTCACGACGCGATCAGATCCGGATGACCGACGACGAGCTGCGGGAGTTCCTCGACCAGACCAAGACGATGGTCATCTGCAGCATCGGGAAGAGCGGCGTTCCCCATCCGATGCCGATGTGGTTCGCGCTCGATGACGACGGGGCGGTCGTGATGACCACCTTCACCAAGAGCCAGAAGATCCAGAACCTGAAACGCGATCCGCGGGTCAGCTTGCTGGCGGAGGCCGGCGAGACCTACTCGGACCTGCGGGGCGTGGTGATCTACGGCAGCGCCGAGATCGAAGCCGAGGTCGAGAGCGTGTTCGAGACGCTCAGAAGGGTGAGCGTCCGGATGGGAACGGTCCGGGCCGAGGACACGGAGGCGATCCGCGAGGGCCTGCTCGCCAGCGCGCGGAAGCGCTGCCGGATCCGGATCAAGCCCGACAAGGTGGTCTCCTGGGATCACCGCAAGCTCGGCGGCGTGTACTGAACCCACACTCCCCCGCCCGGACACCACTACACGTCGCCCTCCATCAGGGCCAGGGCCCGGCTGCGCGCCACCTCGAAGGGATCCAGGTTCGGGGTCGTTGCCGTGCGTTCGCGGACTCCGCCCAGCAGGAAGTAGAAGCTCTGCACCAGGAAGAAGCCCCAGATGGCGAAGGCCACCTGCAGCGTGTCCGGCCCGGCCAGGAATCGCGCCAGGCCCAGGCCGCCGGCTAGAAGGCAGATCTCCGCCAGCAGCGCGCGCGCCCGCCGCGACCGGTAGAGCACGCCGCTTCGGCACACGCCAAGGGTCAGCGCGGCGCCGGCGGCGATCGTCCCGATGCTCGGAGCCAGAAGCAGGACGCCGACTCCGAGCACCGAGGCGACCCCGGCGGTGGCGATGGCGCGGGCCCGGCGGGGCGCGAGCCCCGCCACGTAGAGCACCGCGATGCCGATCAGGTAGAGCGAGAGGGTCTGCACCGGGCCGAGGATCGGGTTGGCCAGCAGGGCGACGACCGGATAGGCGCCGGCCGCCAGCACGGCGAAGAACAGGCTTCGAGCGAATCCGTTCCAGCGCATCACGCCACCCCCCCGGCACGCTGCTGCTGCCGCCGGAGCAGCTCGAGCTCCACTTCCTCGTCGGCGACCCCGGGCTCGATGAGCGACGCGAGATCGCTTTCACCCCGGGCCGCGTCGGCCAGGTGGGTGCGCGCCCGCTGGCGCAGCGCCTCGAACTGCCCTTCCTGCTCCTCCAGCCGCTCGGCGACCTTGGCGCGGGTCTCTTGCACCTCGGCGATCTGCGCCTCGAGCGCGCTCTGCTCCTTGCGCTCCGGAATCACCCGGCGGATCGCGAAGCGCGCCAGGTCCTCCTTCTCGCCGTCCAGCGCCAGGGCGATGTCCTCGTCCAGTGCTGCGACCCGCTTGCCAGAGCGCGCCAGCTCGTCGCGAAGCCTCGTCTCCTCCTCCGTCAGCGCTTCCACCCGGGCCCGCTTCTGGAGCAGCTCGAGCTCGGCCTCGCGGAGGTGCTGCCGCAGCAGGAGCGAGCGCTCCTCCAGCGCATCCACGACTCCGTGGGCGTCGGCCTTGATCAGTGTCGTCATTCGATCGAACAGTTTCATCACCACCTTCGTTCTCCTTCTTCTTGCTTCTGCTACTTGCGGTCGCCGACGCGCCCGGCGCTGTAGCCGAGCGACTGGAGCTGCTTGAGCGCTCCCGGTGACATGGCCCGCTTTCCCGTCGCGTGGTCGTCGACCTCTGCCGCGAGGCCCTCGAGCTCTTCGAGCTGCGCCTGGACTTCCTGGGACCGGATCCGCGCGTTCATCCGCTCGTTCTCGTCGCGGAACGCTTCGATGCGCAGCTTCGCCGCCGCCGCGTCGCCCGCCTTCACCTCGGCGGCCACCTTGCGCCGCAGATCGTTGTACTGGTCCACGACGACCGAGCGCGACCAGCTCGCCGGATCCACGGAGGCGTAGAAGGAGTCTTCGTCACCGACCACGGCGATTCGCGGAATCTCGCCGAGACTCAGGGATTTCCGCTCCTCTCCCTCGGTGTACTGCAGGCGGAAGTCGCCGAGCTCGCGGGTTCCCTGCGAGTGCCATCGGGTCCGCAGCGTCACCCAGATGCGCCGGTCCTGCCCCGCGAAGAGCGTCCCGGGTCGGAAGACGGTCTCGCCCTCCGTCTCGCGCTCCAGGGGGTAGCCGGCCGCATCCACGACCTCGACACCCGCGGCGGGGCGGATCACCACGGCGAGTCCTCGGGCGACGCTCTCGCGTGCGGTCTCGAACTCGTCGGAGAAGATCTTCGCCAGGTTGGAGCCGCGCTCGATGTAGTAGTAGTTGCCGGTGCCGGCGTCCGCGAGCGTGGCCAGCAGCTGCTCGTCGAAGTCGTTGCCCACGCCGATCGTGGTGAGCGTGTACTCGCCCACCGCAGCGCGGCGCGCGCGCGCGCGCAGCCCCGAGAGCGAGGTGTCGCCCTGGTTGGCGAGTCCGTCGGAGATCAGGATCACGCGCGGGATCCGCCCGCCGAGCCGGCTGCCGTCGACGATCTCGAGACCCAGCTCGAGTCCGCTGGAAAGATTGGTGCCGCCGCCGATGGAGATCCGATCGACGATCGTGCGCCATCCTTCCCTCGCCGGTCCGCTGACCTGCGAGAGGGGGATGGTCCGATGCGCGCCGACGGAGTAGCTCACCAGGGCGAAGCGGTCCTCCGGCCCCAGGGCGGAGATCAGCTCCCGGATCGCGGCGCGCGCGTCGGCAATCTTCTCACCGGCCATGGATCCGGACTGATCCAGCACCACCACGATGTCCGACGGCATCTGCGACGGTCTTTCCCGAAGCCGCGGCCTCGCCGCGGATGGCGAGCTCGATGCGGACCAGGCCGTCCTGGCCGGCGAGCACCGCCGTCTTGTCGAGCTGCCCCGAGAAGCCGACGCCGCCGCCATCGGGTGCTCCGAAGTGGAGGGGAAGCTCCGACCCGTCGTCGCTGCCCCCGGAATTGCCCGGCGCGATCCGGGCGGCTCCGATGCCGATGGTCAGCGCCAGCAGGCTGATCCCGATCCAGAGAGGTGTTCGATGGGCGCGCTTGACTCGGTTCGATTCCATGGTGGTGTCCTCCGTTCAAGAACCGCTGCGAACGCTCCGATGCGTTCTGCACCGATATACCGAAGAACCCGCGCCGCCGTGGCAAAAGGCCTGTAAACAGAGACACCGGATATTTACGTTGGGTTTACCGAGAATGAGCGCCGATTCTCTACACTTTGGCGTGGTGAGCGGAGCGCAATCGGAGCGTAAGTAGTATGGCGGACTCCAAGGCGGCGATTCTGGTGGTCGAGGACGAGCGCGCCATCCAGCAGGGGCTCTGCGACGTCCTCGCCTTTCACGGCTTCCAGCCGACCGGCGTCGAAACCGGAGAGGATGGGCTCCGGGAAGGGAGGACCGGCCGCTACGAGCTGGTGATCCTGGACGTCATGCTCCCCGGCGTGAACGGCTTCGACGTCTGTCAGCAGCTGCGCGCGGAGCTTCCGCGTCTGCCGATCCTGATGCTGACGGCGCTCGGCGCCGAGGACGACGTGCTGCGCGGCTTCCGCTGCGGCAGTGACGACTACGTGACCAAGCCCTTCTCGATTTCCGAGCTGCTGGCCCGGGTCGAGGCCCTGCTGCGCCGCGCTGGCAAGCTCGAGTTGCCGGTCGAAGAGGCGTTCGAGATGGGCGAGTGGCAGGTCGATGCCGCGGAGCGCATCGCCCGCTACGGCGAGACCGCCATCGATCTCTCGCGCCGCGAGGTGGAGATGCTGGCGCTCTTCGCCCGGGAGAAGGGCCGGATCGTCAGCCGGCGCACGCTGCTCGCCGAGGTCTGGGGCTTCGATACGCCCGAGCGCATCGAGACGCGCACCGTCGACATGCACATCGCCAAGCTGCGCAAGAAGCTCGGTGAGGCGCGGGAGCTGATCGAGACGGTCCGCGGCGAGGGCTACAGGTTCTCGGGATGAGGTGTCCGTGAGAAGGATCCGCATCGTCTTTGCCGTGCTGGCGGTGGCGCTGCTGGTGCCGACCGGTCTCCTGGTGCGCCGCGCGCTGCAGAGCGTCGAAGTCGAGCAGGCCGCCCGGCATCGCACCGTGGCCGAGCGGATCTTCGACGAGATGGAGCGCTCCCTCTCGGCCTTCCTGGCGCGCGAGGAGGAGCGGCCCTTCGGGCACTACCGGTTCTACTTCACACCCGAGGGCGCCGTGGTCGGCGTCGGTGCCCTGGCGCGCTCGCCGCTGGCGGACCCTCCCGACCGCGACTTCGTGGTCGGGTACTTCCAGGTCGACCCCGACGGGAGCGTGCACAGCCCGCTCCGGCCGCGCGACGAGGCGGCGGCGCGCGCGTCCGGCGACTACCGGCCGACGCCCGCCGTGGAGCGCTCGGAGAACGAGACACTCGCGGTGGTGTCGGCACACTGGGCGGCGCCAGCGCGCTCCGCAGCGGCGAAGCCCAGCGCCGTGGGGGCGAAGCAGAAGCCAGCCCTCCAGAAGGCGGCGCAGGCGCCCGGAACCACCGTTTCGCTCCGCGAGGCCCGAAAGGACGCGAAGCGCGAGCGAGCAGGCGCTTCCGACGATGTACTCGAGGAGGAGGTGGCGCAGCGGGAGGTGTTCGCGTCGGCCTACGACGCCATCCAGTCGCTCAACCGCGGGGCCGTCTCTCGCGCCTCCCGCAGCCAGAAGGTCGTGGAGCAGCGCGCTGCGCCGGAAGCGATGGCTCAGGCCGAAGCTCCCGAGGCGAGGCTGCAGGCCGCAGCTCCGAGGCCGGCGACCGTGGGAGACGAAGCGGACTTCGGATTCGCGGAGGAGCCCTTGGAGGGGACGCTCGAGCGGGACGGCCCCGCCGCGCTCGGTGGAGCGCTGGAGAGCGCCCCCGCAGCGGAGCGGCGCAGGACGCTGCGGATCGCGCTCGATCCGCTGAACGGTCGCGCCATCGATGAGAGACATCTCCTCCTCTACCGCACGGTGCTGGTCGACGACCAGGGGTTCCGTCAGGGTCTGGTGCTCGACATCCCCGAGTTGACCGAATTCCTTCGCAGGGAGACCTTTGGAGACCGCGAGCTTCCCCGGGGCGAGCCTGGTGTTCACCGCGCAGCCGGAAGGCGCGATCCCCGGCGACGAGGAGGGCCGCTACGCCTACCGCCACCGCTTCGCCGAGCCCTTCGACGACCTGGCGGTCGCGCTCCATCTCGCGCCCCTCCCCGGCGCCTCCGGAGCGAGGAGCGTCTACCTGCTGTCGATCCTCCTGCTCCTGGCCGGCTCCGCCGGTCTCTTCGCCCTCTACCGCATGGTGGGCGTGACGGTGCGCTTCGCCGAGCGGCGCAGCAACTTCGTCGCCGCGGTCTCGCACGAGCTGAAGACGCCGCTCACCGCCATTCGCATGTACGCCGAGATGCTGCGGGACGGGATCGTCCCCTCCGAGAGCAAGCGCCAGGAGTACTACGGCACCATCACCTCCGAGTCCGAGCGCCTGAGCCGGCTGATCAACAACGTGCTCGAGTTCTCCCGCCTCGAGAAGGGAAACCGGCAGATGAACCTCGTCGCCGGTCCGCTGGCCCCGGTGGTGGAGGAGATGGCCGACCTGCTGCGCCCCCACGCCGAGCGCGAGGGCTTCACCCTGCAGGTGGAGTCCGATCCCGATCTCCCGCCGGTCCGCTACGACCGCGACGCGCTGCTCCAGGTGCTCTTCAACCTGGTGGACAACGCGATCAAGTACGCCCGGGAGGCACCGGAGCGGCTGATCTCGCTCGAGTGCCGGCGCCGCGACGGCGGCGTGGCGGTGCTGGTCCGCGACCGCGGCCCCGGCGTCGCGCAGCACGCACCTCGGCCGCCTCTTCGAGCCCTTCTACCGCGGCGAGACCGAGCTCACCCGCCGCACCAAGGGAACCGGCATCGGCCTGGCGCTGGTCAAGGGCCTGGTCGAGCGGATGGATGCGGCGATCTCCGGCCGCAACAGCCGAGGGCGGCGGCTTCGAGGTGAGCATCGAGTTCCTCTCAGCCTGACCGGGGACGTTCAAGCCTCCGGATTGGTCGAGTCCTCGGAGCCGAGCTCGGGGAGCAGGCGCTCCGCCTCGCCGGGGGGGAGCTCCTCGACCTTCTTGAGGCGGTTCTCGATGCTGCGGCTCTTCTTCGAGGCGTCGCCGATGTTGCTGCTCGCCTCGTCGAGCTTCTTCTGCACCTTCTCGAGGATTCCGGTGAACTGGCCGAACTGCTTCTTGACGGCGCCGAGCAGCTTCCAGACCTCGCTCGAGCGCTTCTGGATCGCCAGCGTGCGGAAGCCCATCTGCAGGCTGTTGAGCAGCGCCGCCAGCGTGGTCGGTCCGGCGACCATCACGCGGTACTGCTGCTGCAGGCCGTCGGCCAGACCCGGGCGCCGCAGCACCTCGGCGTAGAGCCCTTCGGTCGGCAGGAACATGATGGCGAAGTCGGTCGTCCGGGGCGGATTCACGTACTTGTCGCGAATCGTGCGCCCCTCTCCCTTGATCCGCGCCTCCAGCTGGCGGGAGGCCTCTTCGGCCGCCTCCAGGTCGCCGCGCTCCTGGGCTTCGACGAGCCGCTGGTAGTCCTCCTGGGGAAACTTGGCGTCGATCGGAAGCCAGACGACGCTCTTCTCATCCTCTTCGGGTCCGGGCAGCTTGATGGCGAACTCGACCCGCTCGCTCCCGCCCCGCTTGGTGGCGACGTTGGACTCGTACTGCGCGGGCGTGAGCAGCTGCTCCAGCAGGTTGCCGAGCTGGATCTCGCCCCAGGTGCCGCGCGTCTTCACGTTGGTCAGCACCTTCTTGAGATCGCCGACACCCGTCGCCAGCGTCTGCATCTCGCCGAGCCCCTTGTGGACGGCCTCGAGGCGTTCGCTGACCTGCTGGAAGGCTTCGCTCAGCCGCTTCTCGAGGGTCCCCTGGAGCTTCTCCTCCACGGTCTCCCGCATCGCGTCGAGCTTCTTTCCGCTCTCCTGCTGGATCTGCTGGAGGCGCACGTCGACCACGCCGCGCATCTCGTTGACGCGCTTCTCCACCGAGTCGCTCATCCCCTTGATCGTCGTCCCCACCTCCTCGCGAAGGTTCTTGGCACTTCCCGCGCTCTCCTCGCGGTTGTGCCGGAGCTCCTCCTTCACCCGGCGCTCGCTCTGCTCCTGCGCGAGCGGAGAGCGCGTCGATCTTCGGAGCCAGAGCCGCGGCGGGGTCCCGCGAAGTCCGGCGCAGCAGCACCGCGAGCAAGACGACGGCGACGCCGAGCAACACGGCGACGATCATCAAGAGCGCCGGGACGACCAGGGGGTCCTCCGACAACATCGAGACGACGCTCGAGAGGGCTTCGTTCAAGCGGGAATCCTCCCTTTGGCGAGATCATAGATGGTTTTGGATACGGCACCGAGGAATTCGGGGCCCCGAAGCCGAGATTCCGGCTTCTCCCGTCCGCGTCGAGAACGAGGGCGTCGGGACGCCTGCCTACGGACAGCTCCCGTTGGCGCTGCGGTCGTCCGCCAGGTCGCAGTCCAAGCTCAGGGCGTCGAACGCGTTGATCTGCGAGCAGGCCTGGCAACGCGCCGCCGCGATCGCGCAGTCCTCGACGATGCGCAGGTCCTGGTTCGCGCAGTCCCCCGGGAAGACCGTGGCGGGGCTCTGCAGTGAGGCGCACTTTTTCTCGACCCGCCTGACGAGCTTTCCCTCGCTCTTCGCGACCCTGTCGTTCCAGGAGAAGACCCCGGCCAGCGCCGTCTCGAGCGCCGAAGCGCTGTCGACCGCCGGGTTCTTGAGGGCGGACTTCTTGGCCTGGTTGGTCTCCTCGAGGACGGTGCTGTGGAGCTTGCCGGCGCGCTTCAGCATCTCGAGCTGGCAGCTGGCCAGTGCCTTTGTCGTCGGCCTTCGTGGCGAGGTCGGCATCGTCGACCGGATCGCCGAAGAGCTCTCGAGCCAGCGCCTGGGCTCCCGCCACGGCAGCCTGGAACACGGTCGTCGCGCCCGTGTAGGCGAAGGGTGGGGCTGCGGGAAGGGAGTCGCAGCGCTTCGCATCACCGTGCACCAGCTCGTCGTCGGCCTTCTGCATCCTGTTCCAGCGGTCGTCCGTGGTGCACACCTCGAAGGACGTGGCGAGCCTCCCCTCCTGATGGTCCTCCAGGCACCTCTTGTTCTCCCTCAGCTGCGCCCGGTTCGCCTTCGCACCGTTCCTGTTCATCTCGTTGACGCACGCCCGCTGGCTGTCGGTCAGCGAGGCCATCGGGGTGAGCCGGGTCGCCTCCCATGAATGCGAAGGCCGCGCCTTCTCCCCGCCCCTCGCCCGCGTCGTGAAATGGGGCGCCGACGATGACGTCGTCAGCGCCGTCCCCGTTCACATCCCCGGCGCCGGCGACGCTAGTGCCCAGGCGCGCGCCCTCGAGCGTCGTCGGACCCGCTTCGAACTGGTCCGACACGATCTCGGCACTGGCGGCGTCGGGATTGCCCCCGGCGATCCCCGAAGCGCTCCCCAGGAACAGCAGGGCTGCTCCCCCGCCGGCGTACCCCGGGGACCCTACGATCACGTCGTCGTAGCCGTCGCCGTTCACGTCCCCGGCGCCGTCGACGCTCTCGCCCAGGCGCGCGGCCGGCAGCGCGTCCGTGATTTCCGCCTGGTCCGACTCGATCTGGCTCGCAGCGGTGCTGGGGTTGCCGTCGGCGACCCCCGAGGCGCTCCCCAGAAACACGAAGGCTGCGCCTTCCTCATGTCCCTCGCCCGCATCGTAGAACGGGGCGCCCACGATCACATCGTCATAGCCGTCCCCATCGACGTCCCCGGCCCCCGCGACGCTGTAGCCCAGGTGTCCGTTTTCCTGGTCCGACTCGAGTCGGGCCGCAGCGGAGTCGGGGTTGCCATCGGCGATCCCCGAGGCGCTCCCCAGAAACACGAAGGCTGCTCCCTCTTCTCGGTGGCCGGCGTCGTACAGGAAGGCACCGACGACCACATCGTCGTAGCCGTCCCCGTTCACGTCTCCGGCTCCCGCCACACTCTCGCCCAGCAGCCCGCTCACCTGGTCCGACTCGAGCCAGACATCGGCGTTGTCCGGATACCCCTCGGCTACGATTCCAGTGGCGCTTCCCAGGAAGACGAAGGCCGCACCCCCGCCGGAGTACCCCGGAGCGCCCACGATCACGTCGTCGTAGCCATCACCGTTCACGTCCCCAGCTCCCGCCACACCCCAGCCCAGCCATGCGTTCGGCTCGTCCGACTGAAGCCGGGCTGCGGCCCTGCGCGGTTTGCCGTCGGCGATTCCCGACGCGCTTCCCAGGAACACGAAGGCCGCGCCCTCGCTTATCTCGCCCGCGTCGTAGGAGCGGGCGCCGACGATCACGTCGTCGTAGCCGTCGGCGTTCACGTCTCCCGCGCCAGCCACGCTCCGGCCCAGCCAAGCGCCCGCCTGATCGGACTCGAGCTGGGTCGCGGCATTGGCGGGGTTTCCGTCGGCAATCCCCGAGGTGCTGCCCAGGAACACGAAGGCGGCGCCCTCGTCCGACTGGCCCGCGTCGTAGTATGGAGCGCCGACGATCACGTCGTCGTAGCCGTCTCCGTTGACGTCCCCGGCCCCCGCGACGCTCTCGCCCAGGCGCGCGTCCGCCTGATTCGACTCGAGTTGAGCGTCGATCGTCGCCGAGAGCAGCGGATCGATCACCACGGGGTAGGCGGCGGTCTCGTCCTCCACCAGCAGGCGCAGCCGCGAGGCCTCCGGTACCTCGACCCGGGCCACCAGGGTGCGGCCCCCGGCGTCCACGGCGGTGAGCGCCCCGTACTCGAGACGCCGCCCGGTTGGTGCCTGCAGGATCACCCGTTCACCGCGCCGCGTTGCGCGTGCGCCCTCTACCGCCAGCTCCAGCAGGAGTGGCCCGTTTCCCTCGGGCCGCTCCTCGATCGTGAACCCCTGCTCGAGACCCCCGGGCGAGTTCTCGTACCACTCCAGCAGGCCGGGGCGCCGGATCTCCACCCGCGTGCCTGCGTGGCTCACCTCGCCGGGCTCGACGGGCGCGACGTCGGCGCCGCGACCCACACCCAGGAGCGACAGGGAGAGCAGCTCGGGACTCCCCGCCGCGGTGCGGTCGTGCACACGGATCCCCGAGGCCTCGAAGTAGGTGCGGAGATTCTGGGCGCGGTTGGGTGCCTGGAGACCCGCGTGGCTCCTGCTCGCACGGTACTCCCGCTCCGCCAGCCCCCGCTGCACGCGCCCCAGCCAGTCGTCCGGGGTGCCTTGCGCAGTGACCGACGCTGCCTGCTGCGGCTGCGGACGGAGCGCGCTGGCCTCCGGCGCGCCCGCCCCGGTGCCCCACCCGCAGCCGAGGAGGGAAGCCGCGGTGGCCAGAGAGACCAGCAGCAGCGCACGCTTCGGTGTCAGCGGTGAGCGGAGATCGCGCGAAGGGAACGTTCGCGTGCGCAAGGGAACTCCTCCCAGTGCGGGTCTACCACCCTACGCTCGGCTGAGCGAGGAGTCAAAGAGCCCTGTGCGCTGGCTCTCCGACCGCGTTCAGAGCGGCTGGCGCCGGCCCGGCGCGCGGAGCAGGGGAACGAAGGCGACGGCGTCGTGGGTCCGCTGTTCGCTGGTACCGTCGCTGCGCTTCTCCACCACGGTGAGGCGCTGCAGTCCGCGCCCGCCGACGGGCATCACCAGGCGACCGCCCGGCGCGAGCTGCTCGACGAGAGGAGGGGGCACCTGGTCGGCGGCGCAGGCGACCAGCACCAGGTGAAAGGGCGCCGCCTCGGGCCAGCCGTTCCAGCCGTCTCCCTGACGGAGCTGCACACCCGTGATGCCAAGCTCCTCGAAACGTTTCCTCGCCGCCTGGGCCAGCTCCGGCACCAGCTCGATGGCGTGGACCTCGTCCACGATCTCCGCCAGCACCGCCGCCTGGTATCCGGAGCCGGCTCCGACTTCCAGCGCGCGCTTGCCCGGCGCTGCCCCGGCGAGCTCCGTCATCACCGCGACCACGTACGGCTGGCTGATGGTCTGACCGTCACCGATCGGAAGCGGGCCGTCGTCGTAGGCGTGAGACACGAGATCCGGGGGCACGAACCGGTGGCGGGGCACCGCGCGCATGGCGGCGAGGACGTGCGGATCCGAAATGCCGCGGGGGAGGAGCTGATCGCGGACCATCGCGTCGCGTCGCTCCTCTTGCGAGCCGTCTCTGCCCAGCACGTGTCCTGCATACCAGAATCGGCGCGCTCTCGGCCACGGAGATCGCGCTAGAGACCCCGGCCGGCCCCGCAGCGGCGAGATTCCCGGGGCCTGGGCGGGGGTGATCGAGTAAAATCATAGCTAGTGCCGGGCCGTCGATGGGGGGACATCCGGTGAGCTGGGTGTCCTTCTCGCCCCGCGGGGATCGCGACCCCATCCTCGGCAACCGACGAGGAGGTGACGTGGAGATCCACTGGATCAATCTCGATGGTCTCGAGGAAGAGGATCGGCAGGGTGCCGAGGTCAGGTTCCGAAAGCTCGACGCGAGCCACACCGACCTGATCGACCTCCGTATCATGGGAAAGAAGAATGGGCATCGCGCCCGCGCCGGCGAAGAGGTGCGGATCGTATGCCAGGCGCGCGGTCGAGAGATCGTCGCCGCCCGAAGCGCCGACCAGGTGGGACGGGCGCTTCACGATGCCATCGATGCCTTCGAACGAGAAGTCTGGCGACTCCGCGAGCGGCGACGCGACCGGCGCGGCGCCCGCGGGCGGGGCGAGATCGAGCCCGAAGTGGACATAGCCGACGCCGCGGCCGGCGAGGTTCGGGATCAGATCTCGATCCTCTGCCAGGCTCCCGATCGGAAGCGCCACACCAGCGTCGCGCTCAGCACCAACACGTAGACCGTGCCACCGATCCAGGCGCTGACCAGGCCGCCTTCCAGTGTCACCCCCAGCAGGTAGGCGAGGGGGACGAAGAGGCCCCAGGCGAGAACGGACTGGGCCAGGAAGGGCCAGCGCGTGTCTCCCGCGCCGCGCAGCGAGCCGCTGGCCACGATTCCGAAGGCGTCCATCAGCTGGAAGAGCGCCCCCAGGCGCACCAGGGGTGCACCGAGTGCGATCACCTCCGGGTCGGCGGTGAAGACGCGCATCAGCAGCTCGGGCAGGGCGAGGAACAGCACGGCGATCGCACTCCCCAGGATTCCGGCGAACTTCATCGATGAGCGGAAGCTCTGGATCGCCGCTGGAATGTCCTTTGCCCCGATGTAGCGCCCCACCAGTGTGGAACTGGCCACCGAGATCCCGATCGCCTGCATGAACGACATCGAGAGCAGCATCACGAAGGCCTGGCTCGCCGCCATCTGCACGTCCCCCATGCGGGCCACCAGGGTCGTGAAGACGGCGAACGACGCCATGTCGATCGTCCACTGGCCGCCGATCGGCACTCCGGTGCGCACGAAGCGGCGAATCTGGCTCGGACGGGGGCGGGCGAACTGCGTCGCGAAGCGCTTCGCCAGCGCACTGCGGTGGAAGGCGATCGCGAGGAACACCGCGTAGATCCACTCGCCGACCGCCGTCGCCGCGCCCGCGCCGGCCACCTCCCAGGCCGGGAGCCCGAGCTTCCCGAAGATCAAGCCGTAGTCCAGCACGGCGTTCACGAGGTTCGCCGTGATGGCTGCGTAGAGGGGCGTGCGGGTGTTGCCGATGCCGCGGAAGAAGGAGATCCAGACGAAGGCGATCCCGATCCCGCTGATCCCGAGGAGTCGCGGCCGCAGATAGTGCACCGCTGCCTCCTGGAGCTCCTCCGAGGGACCGAGCCAGGCGAGCAGCGTCGGCGCTGCGATCCAGACCACGACGGTGCAGAGCAGCGTGGTCGGCGCGATCACGTACAGGCCCTGCCAGGCCCAGCTGCCGCACTCCCGCTGCCTTCCTGCGCCGTCGGCCTGGGCGACGAAGGTCTGGATGCCGGAGGCGGTTCCGAAGAAGAAGCAGAAGATCGTCCAGCTCCAGACGCCCGCGAAGCCCACCGCCGCCAGCTCGGTGGCACCCAGCCGGCCCACCATCGCGGAGTCCACGATTCCCATCACCGTGGCCGAGAGCTGGGTGAGGATCACCGGATAGGCGAGCAGCCCCACCTCGCGCAGGTTTCCACGCACCGAGCTCGGTACAGCCGGGGGGACGATTTCGGTCGGGTTCGCCACTTCGAAAGCTCCAAGACGCCGGAGGCCGCGGTCGCTCTCGCGTCCGCGGCCTCCGGAGCTGCCGTCTCAGGCTCGTGTTGGGTCTGGAGCGGACGCGCGATGGGTGCTGCCGTCGGATTCCATTCTCATCGCGCGTCTCCGATTCGTCCGGCGCAACCAATACCACGGGCCCCGGGGAAGCTCAAGGGCGAAGTGCGGGGATCAGCGGTCGCGGTTCGGCATCAGGACCCAGAGGATGATGTAGACGATGATCCCCGGGAATGCGGCGGACAGCACCGACACCAGCACGAACAGGACTCGCACCAGAGTGGTGCTCCAACCCAGCCATTCGGCGATGCCCCCGCAGACGCCGGCGATCATGCGCTGGTCGCGGGAACGCTGAAGCCCTGGACGCTGTGTCGGCACTGGAAGGTCTCCTCCTGGTCTCGAACTGTACTACGCATCAGGGGCGGAATGGGTTCGGGTTGGGTTCGATTTTCCGGCCGTGAGGGAAGGGGACGACGCCTGGCTCGGCCGGGTCAGAAGAGGTTGGAGACGATCTCGGCGCCGCCCACCCAGGTGCCGAGGAGGCTTCCGAAGGTGGTGAAGAGGAAGACGAGGAAGACCCGCAGCAGCCGGTTTCTCCACCAGCCCGTCAGGGTCCCGATCTCCTGGGACACCCCTTTGAGCTCGCTGACCAGCGGCGGCTTCAGGTAGGCCTGGACGAAGGCAGTCACGTAGCCGGCGCCGATGACCGGCGTCAGGCTGGTGATCGGCGCGGCGAGGAAGGCGGAGACGATGGTGAGGGGATGGGCGAGGGCGACCGCGGCGCCGAATGCAGAGGGAATGCCGTTCGCCAGGATCCAGAAGATCAGGTTCTCGCCCGCGGCGGAGGCGCCCTGGCGAAGTCCGATCAAGAGCAGGGACCCGAGGATCACGGCGGGGATGCCCCAGCCGACCCATTTCCACGCCCCCGAGACGGGGGGAATCGTGTCGAGCGCCTCGAGGTCCGCGCGGCGATTCTCGGAGAGCGCCCGCCGCATTCCCTCCACGTGCCCGGCTCCCACGACGGCGACGATGCGCTGCCCGGGAGTTTGCCTGATCCGCTCGGCCAGGAAGGCGTCGCGCTCGTCGATCAACACGGTCTTGAGACCGGGAAAGGCCTCGCCCAGCTCCTGCATGAGCTTGGACATCACGTCCTGCTTGCGGAGCTCCCGGAGGTCCTCCTCACTCATTTCTGGCTTCTCGAAGATCCCGCCGAGGAAGGAGGAGAAGAGCAGGAACTTCCTGTACAGCGAGAGGGAACGCCAGGCTCGCCGAAGCGTCACGCGGATGTCGCGGTCGCAAAGCGCCACCGGGATGCCGCGCGCCTCCGCCGTCCGCGCCGCCTCCAGCAGCTCGGTCCCCGGCTGCACGCCGAGCTGGAGGCCGAGGTACTTCTGGTAGGAGCCCAGCACCAGGTTCAGCATCAGCGTGGCGAGCTGCCGGGTGCGGATCACCTGCTTGAGATCCAGCGACTCGAAACGCGTCTCCTGCGAGAGCGCCTGATGGCGCCGGGAGTCGAGCTCGATGCAGACGCAGTCGGGCTCCTCCTTCTCGATCACCTCGCGAACCAGGTCGACAGACTCGCGGGAGATGTGCGCGGTGCCCACCAGGACGAATTCCCGGTCTTCGAGTGACACCAGGTGGACGTCGGCGGGGTAATCTGGGTGCTGCGCTGCGTGGGCTTCCGGGTCGATGACGGCATCCTCGGCGTGAATGGGGAGTGTACTGCAGCGGTCGGTCTGCACCGCTGGCGCGGACTCCCGTGCGCTGATGGGCTTCGAGCCGGAACGACTGAACAACGTTCACCGAGTCAGTCCGCCTCGATCGGGGCGGCAAAGCCGAGAATCGGGCAACGGTGCTCTGCTTCGACGAGCAGGAATGGGTCCGGTCCGGTCTCGTGGTACTCCATGGTGGCCTCGCCGCGCTGGCGCACCTCGTCGCAGGCGGGCTCCGCCGGGAGCATCACCACCGTGTCCATCGCCGCCGGCCAGCGGATCTCCAGCGCCAGCGGGAAGCGGCCCCGCACCAGCAACAGGTCCTCTCCCTCGAAGACGCTGCGGAAATCGACGTGCACCCGGGGAGTGAAGTGACGATCGCGCCGGCGCGGCTGCTGATCGCGCCACTCTCGCAGCGAGCCCACACCGACGGGCTCGCAGCGCCGCCTCTCCTCACCGACGACGCTGCCGAACGAGCCCATCTGCAGGTAGCGCACTTCGGTTTCGGAACGGACCAGGGCCAGGCAATCCGGGCTCTGCGGAAAGAAGAACCGCAAGGAGAACTTCTCGCTCGAGAGCGTGGCGCCGAGGTAGGGCCCGATGGCCGCGACATCGGAGACCGACACCAGGGACCGCGGCCGGGGGGGCGGCTCGGACTCCGTCTCCTGCGGAGCGGGAGCACAGGCCGATGCGAACAGGAGGGCCAGCAGTGCCAGCAGCGCAGCCCGGCTTCGCATCTGGCCAGGATACTGGATCGCCTGGGCAGATTCCGGATCTCAAGGGCGTGCGGTGTTCTTCCGATCGGGTCATCGGAGGAATCCCCAAGGTCGATGTCTCGCCGCCTGGCGCCACCGGCGCCCGGGCCCCCGCTCGAGACTTCCAGACTGCGGCGGAGCCGATCCTGCCGAGAAGGAGCCGACCGATGGCGGACAGTCGAGCATTCGCTCTCGTCTGCGAACGGCTGGAGGAGCGCACTTCTCTTGGCCGGCTCGAGGCTCGTGGCACCGTCCGCCTGGCACTCAAGCAGGCCGGCCTCGAGGCCGGCGCCGTCAGCCCCGACCAGATGGCCGTCGTGGTCGCGCGCATCCTCCCGGACGAGCTCTCGACCCGCGGCATCGAGGCTGGTGCGAGCCTCTGCGCGTCGATCGGCGCGGCCCTCCAGGACCTCGACGCGGGCGACGTCGGGGAGACTCCGGACGCCATCTTCCGGCGCCTCGGGGGCGCCTGAGCCCTAGCGGTTCCAGGCCCCGAACGGCGTTCAGTGCGCCTGGCGTCAGGCTTGCGCCCTGCCAGCTTGACGGGCGGCGGGGGGTTCACATACTCGATCGAGTACGTGGACCGCGAGCTCCGCGCCCCTGCCACTCCCCCCACCGACCCCGGAGTCCATCGATGAAACGCGTCGCACTCTTCCTCGCCACCAACATCGCCGTGCTGGTGGTGCTGACCATCGTCCTCCAGCTCTTCGGTGTGGAGAGCATCCTCGACGAGCAGGGTGTCAACCTCGACATCCGGGCGCTCCTGATCTTCTCGGCGGTGTACGGGATGGGCGGGTCCTTCATCTCCCTGGCTCTGTCCAAGTGGATGGCGAAGCGCAGCACCGGAGCCCAGGTCATCAAGGACCCCCGCGGCGAGGCCGAGATGTGGCTGTTCGAGACGGTCGGAAAGCACGCCAAGGCGGCTGGGATCTCCATGCCCGAGGTGGCGATCTATGACTCGCCGGCCCCGAACGCCTTCGCCACCGGCGCCCGCCGCAACAGCGCCCTGGTCGCGGTCAGCACCGGGCTCCTGCGAGGAATGACCAAGGACGAAATCGACGGCGTGCTCGCCCACGAGGTGAGTCACGTCGCCAACGGCGACATGATCACCCTCGCGCTGGTCCAGGGCGTGATCAACGCCTTCGTGCTGTTCTTCGCCCGGGTGATTGGCCACTTCGTGGATCGCGTCATTCTCAAGAACGAGCGCGGCTACGGGATCGGCTACTTCGCGGTGACGATCCTGGCGCAGATCGTCCTGGGCATTCTGGCCAGCACCATCGTGATGTGGTTCTCCCGCCAGCGCGAGTTTCGGGCCGACGCGGGAGCCGCACGGCTCGCCGGGGCGAACCGCATGGTGGCCGCGCTCGAGCGCCTCAAGGCGGGCGCCGCAGAGCCGCTCCCGCAGGCGCTGCAGGCCTTCGGGATCTCCGGTGGAGGCAAGGCTCGCTTCGGGGCGCTCTTCGCCTCGCATCCGCCCCTCGACGAGCGGATCGCCCGGCTCAGGGCCATGGGCGGCTGAGCCGCTCCCGCTTCGGGGTCTTCGCAGCCTGGCCCGAGAAGAAGGCCTTGACCTCCAGATTCCGGCAGACTAAACTGAGTGACCGGTCACTCAGAAAGGTTCAAATGGCAGATCCCAATCGCCTCCGCGTCGAGCGCCCCGAGCGCTACCGGGCCATCCTCGAGGCGGCCTGCGCGGAGTTCGCGCGCTGCGGCTACGAGCGCGGCAACGTGAATGCGATCGCGGAGCGGGTCGGGGTGGGCAAGGGGACGCTCTACAACTACGTGGGCTCCAAGGAGGATCTGTTCCTTCGCACCGTGGAGTACGCCGCCGGTCAGGTGATCGCCCACGTCAAGTCGCACCTGTCCCCGAAGTCGCCGCCGCAGGAGCGGATGCGCCAGCTGGTACTCGCCGACCTGCTCTTCATGGACGAGCACCAGGACTCCTACATGCTGATGGTGTCGATCTTCTATGGGGCGAACTTCCTGTATGGAAAGGGGAGCGGCTACCTGACCCTCGCCATGGGGGCCTACCGCGAGTTCTTCGCCCTGATCGGGGACATCTGCCGGGGCTGGATGGGCGACGAGCGGTTCGAGGCGCGGGGGGAGCAGCGGGTCGTCTTCCAGGTGGTCGCCCTGATCGAGGCCCTCAACCTCTACGCCTGGGTCAGCACCGAGCCCGTCGACCGCGAGGGCGACGCGGAGAGGGTCATGGCCATGTTGACGGAGGGCCTCGGGCTCGCTTCGGCGGGCTGAGCGGCTCCCCGTGCGAGCGAAAACGAGTCTATAGAGGATGGAGTGACTGGTCACTCCATAAGCCAAGGAGGATCCTCATGAAGCCGTCCGTCAAGTGGCCGACGTTTCCCTATCCCGAGTACCGCGCCCGCGTGGAGCGCGCCCAGCAGTGCCTGGAGCGGCACGGGCTCGATGCGATGCTGCTCTTCTCCCCGACCAACTGGCACTACTACGGCGGCTTCAACGACGCGGCACAGATGCACAACGAGGTCTGGCGCAGCGCCCTGATCGTGCCCCGCGACCGGGATCCGGTGGCCGTGGTCCACGCGGCCTTCCAGGCCTCGATCGCGGCCATGTCCTACGTCGAGGACGTCCGCATCTGGACCCAGATCGATACCCCGCTCAACCTGGACCAGGCGTCCGCCTTCTACGATCTGTTCTTCGACACGCTCCGAGACCTCGGCCTCTCCGGCGGGACGCTGGGGATCGAGATGGGCACCGAGATCGACACCTACCTCTCGTTCGAGGAGTTCGAGAAGATCCGCCGCTCCCTGCCGCAAGCCCGCATCGTCGGCGCAGACCCGGCCATCTGGGCACAGCGCATGATCAAGACACCCTGGGAGCAGGAGGTGATGCGGGAGGGCGTGCGCCGCTCCTGCGAGTGCGTCCGCGCAGGGTTCGAGACGCTCCGGCCGGGCGGGAACGAGATGGAGGTGCACCGGGCCTTCTGGAAGAAGGCCGCCGAGCTCGACATGATCGGCGCACCCTATTGGGGTACCTGGACCTGCTTCACCAGCAACGCGCGCGAGCCGATGGGCTTCCACCGCTGGATCACCGGCCCGGTCGATCGGACCATCGAGGACGGGGACGTGGGGATCTGCGATGGAGGGCCCGCCTACAAGGGCTACCAGTTCGACTTCCAGCGGAGCTTCTGCGTGGGAACGCCTCCGGAGAAGCTCCTCCGCTACCACCGGATCGCCACCGAGGCCCACCTGGAGACGATCGCGCAGATGAAGCCGGGCGTTCGGCTCTGCCACCTCTGGGATGCGTCACTCGACGCGCTCCGCCGGCGCGGCTACGACCGCCCTCACTTCATCTCCTTCATCGGTCACCAGGAAGGGCTGAATCACCACGAGCCGCCCTGGGTCACGGCCAAGGAGGAGGAGGAGCTGCGGCCCGGAATGGTGGTGGCGATCGAGATCGGCGCCATGGATCCCGAGCTCGAGGTCTTCGGCGCGATGCCGGAAGACCTGGTGTTGATCACGGAGACGGGTCACGAGAACCTGACTGGTGAGCACCTCTCCCACGATCTCTGGGTCGCCGGCTGAGCAGGGCACGGCTGGCTCGTCCGCGATGAGAAGCGACCACACGAAACCCATCCTGGTGATCGGCTCCGCTGGGGGTCTGGGGCGGCGGGTCTGCGCCGAGGTGGTCGGTGCGGGACACCCGCTGCGCTGCGGGGGTCTCTCCGAGGTGATCGATGCGATCGGCCATCCCGAGCTCGAGATCTCGGAATCCGCTCGAGACCTTTGAGAGGAGGAGCCTTGCCATGAACTCCGCAATGCAAGCATCCGCACCGCACCTGGCGAGCTGGCATCGCCGCGTCACCGGCCTGGCCACGGTGCTGGCGGTGCTGCGCGGAGACGACTCGGGGAGAAAAACATGAATCGGCAACGGAGCGACTACGTCGTCACCGGGGTCCTGCTGCTGGTGCACGTCGCGCTGCTCGTGGTCGGGTTCGAGGTGCTGGCGGCAGTCTTCCAGTTCCCGGACATCTTGCGCGAGCCGGCCGAGGTTCGCTTTCAGCTCTTCGCCGACAACCGCGGCATCATCATCCCCACCTACTACCTGCTCGCTCTCACCGGCATCACCCAGATTGCGATCAGCGTGCTGCTCGGCCACGTGCTCGACAGGAGCCGCACCTCGCTGGTGTCGATGACGGTCGTGTTCGGAGTGGTGACCGGCCTGCTGCAGGTGATGGGCTTCATCCGCTGGCCGGTGCTGATCCCCTGGCTGGTCGAGTCGTGGCAGGCGGGAGCGCCCCTCGAGCAGGTGGCGCTCCTGGAGGGCGCGTTCAACCGCTACGTGGGAATGGCGTCGGGCGAGCACGTCGGATTCCTGTGCCAGGCGATCTGGACCACGCTGCTCGGCGTTTCGATGCTGGGCCGCCGGCTCTTCGACCGCTCGCTCGGCTGGGTGGGCATCGCGATCGGGGTGGCGAGCTTTCCCATGGCGATGGAGCCCCTGCAGGGTCCTTTCGCCGCACTCGACGTGACGACCGTACCGGTCAATGCCGCCCTCTATCTCTGGCTGGTGCTGATGGCGATCTCGCTGCTGCGCACGCGCGCGCCCGAGGGCCAGGGCATCCGCATCGGCTGGAAGGCCTACGCGGTCACGGCCGCGCTCTGGGCGATCGCCATTGCACCGGCTCTGATGGGTGGATGATCCGCTCCGAGACCCGGAGCCTACGTCGCTGGCTGACGCCGCGGCGCTTCGGCGCGACTGAAGGCCGCCTCCGGCTACGCCGCGGCGGAGAAGCGCCGGTACTCGAGAGACAGGTCGCGCGCCACCGCCTCGTGCGTGATGTGCCCGTCGTGCACGTTGAGGCCGCGGGCCAGGTGGGGATCGGCGGCCAGCGCCGCCTCCAGCCCCAGGTCCGCCAGCGCCTTGGCGTAGGCAAGCGTCACGTTGGTGAGAGCGAAGGTGGAGGTGCGCGGCACGGCACCCGGCATGTTCGTGACGCAGTAGTGCACCACGTCGTCCACCACGTAGGTGGGCTCGGCGTGTGTCGTCGGCCGGCTCGTCTCGAAGCAGCCCCCCTGGTCGATGGCGATGTCCACCATCACCGATCCGGGCTTCATCTTCCGCACCATCTCCCTCGAGACCAGCCTGGGCGCGGCGGCCCCGGTGACCAGCACCGCGCCGATCACCAGATCCGCGCAGGTCACCAGTGACTCGATTCCGTCGGCCGTGGAGTAGGTCGTCTTGAGGGAGGCTCCGAACAGGGCCGAGAGCTCCCGGAGTCGCGCGACGGACTTGTCCACCACCGTGACGTCGGCGCGCATGCCCACCGCCATCTCCGCTGCGTGGGTGCCGGAGACGCCGCCGCCGAGGATCGCCACCTTGGCGGGATCGACGCCCGGCACGCCGCCGAGCAGCACACCCCGTCCGCCGTTGGCCTTCTGCAGACAGGCCGCCCCGATCTGTACGGACATGCGTCCCGCCACCTCGCTCATCGGCGTCAGCAGCGGCAGCGAGCCGTCCGGGGCGGTCACGGTTTCGTAGGCGATGGCGCTGGCGCCCGAGTCGCAGAGCGCGCGGGCCTGGTCCGGGTCGGGTGCGAGGTGGAGGTAGGTGAACAGCACCTGGCCGGGCCGCAGCATGGCGCACTCCTGGGGCTGCGGCTCCTTCACCTTGACGACCAGCTCGGTCTCGGCGAAGACCGCTGCCGCCGCGTCGGCGATCCGGGCACCGGCGTTCTGGTAGTCCTGGTCGTCGAATCCGATCCCGCCGCCGGCGCCCGTCTCGACCAGCACCTCGTGGCCAGCCGCCACCAGCTCGCGGACCCCGGCGGGCACCACCCCGACGCGGTACTCGTGGACCTTGATCTCCTTGGGGACTCCGATCCTCACACCACCCTCCTCGCCGCTGGTCAGAGCGGTTAGATCCGGCCAGTTCGCGGAACAAGAATACACCCTGAAGCCAGAAGGATCTCTGAAAACTTGCCTGATTCTTCTTCTGAAACAGAGGAATCTGTCGACGATGTGGAATAAAATGGCAGAATCTGTTGAATCTTTCAGCCGAGGCGAAGATGGACAGCCACGATCGGGCCATTCTCGAGGTGCTTCAGGGCGAGGGGCGCATCCCCAACGTGCAGCTCGCCAGCCGCGTCCACCTCTCGGAATCCGCCTGCCTCCGGCGAGTTCGCGCCCTGGAGAGCCAGGGCCTGATCGAGCGGTACGCGGCCGTCGTCAACCAGCAGAAGGCCGGGATCCCCGTCAACGTCTTCGTCCACATCATGCTCCAGCGCCAGGACCAGGCCGATCTCCAGGCCTTCGAGGAGGCCGTACAGGACGTGCCGGAGGTCATCGAGTGCTACCTGATGACCGGGGAGTTCGACTACCTGCTGCGCGTCGTCGTCTCCGACGCCGCCGACTTCGAGCGCATCCACAGCCAGCACCTCACCCGCCTTCCCGGCGTCGCGCGCGTGCAGTCGAGCTTCGCGCTCCGCACCGTGCGCAAGTCCAGCGTGTTGCCGATTCGCTAGCGTCGTTGGCTCCAGAGTCCGGAGACTCAACCCGACCCGGCTTGCCGACCATTCTCCGGAGTAGCGAGATGCCCAAGGATCAGGAACCGCAGATCATCGACGTCGAGCCGACACGCGAGGGGGACGACGCGGCGCCCGGGTCGTCGGATCGGACGATTGCCCTCCCCAGGGACGTTCTTCCCGAAACCCTCGTGATCGTGCCGGCCTTCGAGCGTCCGCTCTTTCCCAAGATGATGGGTCCGATCATGATCGGTGGGGAAGAGATGAAGCGGGAGGTGGCGGAGGCCCTCAAGTCGAAGCGGCAACACCTCGGTGTGGTGCTGGTGCGCCCCGGGTCTGTCGGGCCTCCAGAGGGACCCGAGGCAGCCGACGATTTCCACGAGGTGGGAGTGGCGGTCCAGGTGATCCAGGCTTCACCGCCCCCGGCCGACGGCCCCATCCAGCTCGTGGGTCAGGTGCTCGAGCGCTTCAACATCCTCGAGTTCGTCTCCGGGGGTCCGGTGTTCCGGGCGCGCGTGCACTACTGGCACGAGACGGGGTTCGAGACCAACGAGGAGCTCAAGGCCTACTCGGTCGCGGTGGTGGACAGCATCAAGGAGCTGATGAACCTCAACCCCCTCTACAAGGAAGGGCTCTCGCTGATCCTCGACCGCCTCGACGTCCACGATCCGGGAGTCCTGGCCGACTTCGCCGCTGCGATGACCACCGCTTCGGGCGAGGAGCTGCAGGAGATCCTGGCCACGCGAAGCGTCCGCAAGCGGATCGAACAGGTGCTGATCCTGCTCAAGCGCGAGATCGAGATCTCCAAGCTCAAGACGCAGATCTCGAAGCGGATCGAAGAGAGGATGTCCGCGCAGCAGCGCGAGTTCTTCCTCCGGGAGCAGCTCAAGGAGATCAAGCAGGAGCTCGGCCTGGCCAAGGGGGACGCGCAGACCGAGGTGGACCGGTTCCGGGAGAGGATCGACGAGCGGACACTGACCGAAGAGGCCAGTGAGCGGATCGAGGAGGAGCTGGACAAGCTCAAGCTGCTCGAGCCGTCGTCGCCGGAGTTCAACGTCGTCCGCGCCTACGCCGACTGGCTCACGGTGCTTCCGTGGGGGGTCTACACCGAGGACAGCTACGACCTGAAGGGCGCAGCCGCCATCCTCGACGAAGACCACTACGGCCTCACCGACGTCAAGGACCGGATCCTGGAGCTGATTTCGGTCGGGATCGTGAAGGGCGACCTGGCGGGCTCGATCATGCTGCTGGTCGGTCCCCCGGGCGTGGGGAAGACCTCGATCGGACGCTCGATCGCGCGGGCCCTGGGCCGCGAGTTCTACCGCTTCTCGCTGGGCGGCATCCGCGACGAGGCGGAGATCAAGGGACACCGGCGCACCTACATCGGGGCCATGCCGGGGAAATTCATCCAGGCCATCAAGACCTGCAAGACGGCCAACCCGCTGATCATGCTCGACGAGGTCGACAAGGTCGGCGCGAGCTTCCGCGGCGACCCCGCCTCGGCCCTGCTCGAGGTCCTCGATCCGGAGCAGAACCGGGACTTCCTCGACCACTACCTCGACGTTCGCTTCGACCTCTCGAAGGTGCTGTTCGTGTGCACTGCCAACCAGCTCGAGACCATTCCCCGGCCGCTGCTCGACCGGATGGAGGTGATCCAGGTCTCGGGCTACATCCTCGACGAGAAGCTCGAGATCGCGCGCCGGCACCTGATCGGGAAGCAGCTCGCGGAGCACGGCCTGCGCAAGAACCAGGTGAGCATCCCGAAGAAGGTCCTGCGGGAGATCATCGACGGGTGGGCCCGGGAAGCCGGGGTGCGAGGCCTGGAGAACAACATCAAGAAGATCTTCCGCAAGTCGGCCAAGCGGATCGTCGAGGAGGGCGTGGATTCGGTGAAGGTCGAGGTCGGCGATCTCACCAGTCTGCTCGGGAAGCGGCTCTTCAGCGAGGAGAAGGCGTTCGCCAAGCCGCGCGTGGGCGTGGTGATGGGCCTCGCCTATACCGCCCTCGGAGGCGCGACGCTTCACGTCGAGGCCGCACCGGTCCCGGCGTCGAGGGCGGGGTTCAAACAGACCGGCCAGCTGGGCGCGGTGATGGTGGAGTCCTCGGAGATCGCCTACAGCTACATCCGCTCGCTCTTCCGGGACGATCCCGAGGCGAAAGAGTTCTTCAACAGCAACATGGTCCACCTCCACGTCCCGGCCGGGGCCACCCCCAAGGACGGGCCTTCGGCGGGGATCACCATGGCCTGCGCCCTCTACTCGTTGGTGACCAGGAGGCCGCCGCCGGACCGCCTGGCGATGACCGGGGAGCTCACCCTGACCGGCCTGGTGATGCCGATCGGCGGCGTCAAGGAGAAGGTGATCGCGGCCCGCCGGGCGGACGTACGGACCCTCATCCTGCCCCAGGAGAACCGCGCCGACTTCGAAGACCTCGACGAGAAGGTCGTGAGAGGCATCCGGCCCCACTTCGTCAGCACATTCGAGGAGGTGCGGGGGGTCTGCTTCCCCGAGGGTTCGCGAGCGGCGAGCCGGCGGGCCAGGCGGCCCTCGCCCGGAGGCGCCGCGCCTCGCGGCTGAGGGCCAGGTCCCGGAAACCCGCCTTCCGGATTATCGTATATTCTCATTGAGAAAGCTTATAAACCCAGAATGCGCCCGGACCCGGTTCGAGGCGCTCGAAGATTGTCGATGGGCCGGGAAACTCGTGGCCTCTCGAATCAGGAGACGAAAATGACCGATGGAATGACACCCCGGCAGGCGATCGAGTTCGCGGTGAAGACCGAAGAGCTGGGCGAGAAGTTCTACAAGCAGCTCGCCACCAGGTTCTCCGACCACCCGGAGCTGAAGGAGCTGTTCGAGCTGCTTGGGAAGGAGGAGGTGGTGCACGCGGCCCAGTTCAAGAAGCTCCTGGACGGGCTGCCGCCGGACGAGGGCGTATCCACCGGCCCCGAGTTCCAGTACCTCCGCGCGATGTCGCTCTCCCAGTTCTTCATGGGCCCGGACGGACTCAAGAAGCTGGCCAGGAAGATCGAGAGCAAGGATGAAGCCCTCGGCATCGCCTTCGAGCTCGAGAAGGCGACGCTGCACTTCTACATCGCGCTCCAGGAGGTTCTCGGCGGGAACGACACCCTCGACGACGTGATCGAGGCGGAGAAGGGGCACCTGCTGAAGGTCATGCAGTACACCATGACGGACTCCAAGTTCAGGGGTCTCGCCGACAAGTGGTAGGCCCGCCGCGGGCGGACCCCACACTGTCGTCGTTCTCCGTCTCGTGACCGATCGCGCGCGAATCCTCCTGTTCTCGATCGGGATCATGGCGGCGATCTCGCTCTCGACCGCGGCGATCGCCATCTACGTGATGCACGACGCGGGGTTCAGGTTTCACCGGGCCCGCTTGAACGAGGTGGTGCAGAGCCGGGCGCGCATCATCGAGGCCATGGCACGCTTCGATTCCAGCTTCAGCGCGGACGACGTTCCAGGCGGGGCCGAGGCAGCCACGCTGAGCCAGGTCGTCGAAGCGCACGAGAATTTCGAGGGCTTCGGCGAAACCGGGGAGTTCGTTCTCGCCCGAGCCGAGGGCCACGAGATCGTCTGGCTTCTGAAGCACCGGCACGAGGATGCCGAGATGCCCGACCCCATTCCTCTCGACTCCAGAGTGGCCGAGCCGATGCGCCGTGCACTTTACGGGGAGAGCGGGACCGTCGTGGGGCTCGACTACCGGGGCGTGGAGGTGCTGGCGGCGTACGAGTGGCTTCCCGACCTCGGCTGGGGAGTCGTCGCCAAGATCGACATCGCGGAGGTCCGAGGGCCCCTGCTGCCTGCGGTGCTGATGGTCTCGGGCATCGCCTTCTTCGCCATCTTCATCGGCGTCGCGTTGATCATTCGCGTCACATCTCCCTTGATTCAGCGCATCGAGGCCCGCACCGATGAGCTGGAGGACGCACACGAGCATCTGCGATCCCACTCGGCTCAGGTCTCTCTGGAGGTAGAGCAGGCGCGGCGCAGGCTGGCCGTCGACCTGCACGATGGCATCGGTCAGCTGCTCGCCCTGATGAACATCAAGCTCGGGCTGCTTCGCAACGAGGCGGGCACCGAGAAGCTCGAGCCGCGGATCCAGGAGATCGAGCACCTCGTCGTCGAGGCGCGCGAGCAGTCGAGGGAGATGACCTGGCAGCTCTGCCCGCCTGTGCTGTACGAGGTCGGCCTGGTCGCGGCGCTTCGCTGGCTCGCCAAGGACATGGAGCGGCGCTACGGGCTGCACGTGACGGTGGAGGTCGAGGGCGACTGCGAATCGCTGGGCGAAGAGACGCGCATCTCGCTGTTCCGAAGCGTGCACGAGCTGCTGGTGAATGTGGCCAAGCACGCGCAGACGGACCGGGCATCCGTTCGCGTCTCGCGTCTGGGAGGGGACGTCATGATCAGCGTCGAAGACCGGGGCGCCGGGTTCGATCCCTCGCAGGGCGGCAGCGAATACGGTCTCTTCAGCGTGCGAGAGGGGTTGCACCACCTGGGTGGAATCATGACGATCGCGTCGAAGCCCGGCGAAGGGACCAGGATCGCCCTGATTGCGCCCAGGAATTCCACGGGTTCGGCGGCGGGAGCAGAATCGGTATGAGCGTCCGGATCCTGCTGGTGGACGACCATCAGATGCTGCGGGATGGCCTTCGCTCGATCCTCGACCTGGAGGACGATCTCGAGGTGGTCGGCGAAGCCGGGAACGGCTACGACGCACTCGAGCTGGCCCGGACGCTGCGCCCCGACGTGGTCGTGATGGACATCGGGATGAAGGACCTGAACGGCATCGACGCGACCCGCCAGATCAAGGCCGACGACCCGCGGGCGCAGGTGATCGCGCTCTCCACCTACGCCGACGAATCCTATGTCCTGAGCATGCTCCAGGCCGGCGCCTCCGGATACGTCATCAAGGACGCCGCCGTCGAGGAGATGCGCCGCGCGATCCGGGCGGTGGCCGAAGGCCACCACTACCTGAGTCCACAGATCGCGGGATCCGTGGTGGCTTCCCATCTGCGCGGGCCGTCCCCGGAGGGTGCCTCGGTGACCCCGGCGCTGGCGCCGCGGGAGCGGCAGATCCTTCAGCTGCTGGCCGAGGGACACACCTCCTCGGAGATCGCCCGGCGGCTCCACATCGCCACCACCACGGTGGAGAGCCATCGTCGCAACATCATGAAGAAGCTCGATCTGCACAGCGTCGCCGAGCTCACGAAGTACGCGATTCGGGAAGGCCTGACTTCCCTGGAGAGCTGAGCTCTCCGGTCCTCTGCGTTCGATTCCCCTCGCCCGACCCCCCAGATTTAGGGCCCGATTCACCTGGGTTCCGGTATTCCCATTCTCGCCAGGGCTAGGAGAGAATTCATTCAGGCCTCGCGGGGCTGGACGGGCCCGCGGGGAAGCCGAGGAGAGCGCTCGAGCTTCCTTCTGGTGTGGGTTCTGGGGTGGAATGATGACTGGTTCCGAGATGCAGCTGGCTCGCGCGATTCCCGCCGAAGATGGGGCACAGAGACAGAGGGTCGTCTCCGACGACAGCTTCGAGCTGCTCCGGCCCTACTTCCGCGACATCGGCCCCCTCGAGACGCTCACCTCCGAGCAGGAAGTCGCCCTGGCCAAGCAGGTCGACGATCAGAGCCGGGTGGTGCGGCGAGAGATCCTCGGCATTCCCCTCGCCGCGCGGGTGCTGGTCGGGCGTTGGTGTGAGCTTCGGAGCGAGAAACGCTCCACGGCCTCGCTTTCCGCCCTTGCTCCCGACCGCTGCTCTCCCGATACGAGCGCCCGCATCGACGACGCGCTGCACAGGGTCTCGATTCTTCTCGATCTCCGCGACAAGCTCCACGGCGACGGCGCCGGGAGCCCGTCGCAGGCGAAGCTGGCTCACATCGACCGCCAGATGCAGTGGACACTGCTCGGCGCCGACCTGTCCACCTCCCTCCTCGACGAGGTCCTGACCACGCTTCGCGAACGAGAGGCCCTCTCGGGGCAGATCGGGGCGTCGTGGGGAGCATTGCTGGCCGTGTCGCAGCAGGAGATCGGCCTTTCGCCGGCGGACTTTCGGGAGCGGATGGGCCGGATCCGCCGGGCGGAGAGCCGCCTGCAGGAGGCCCGCAACGAGATCGCCCGGCGCAATCTGAAGCTCGTCGTCAAGGTGGCCAAGGAATTCCGCGGGATGGGCGTCCCGCTTCCCGATCTCGTCCAGGAGGGAAGCCTGGGCGTGCTCCACGCCGTCGGGAAGTTCGACTACCGCCGCGGCTTCAAGTTCTCGACCTACGCGGTGTGGTGGATTCGCCAGGCGATGGTCCGCGCGATCCAGCAGCAGTCGCGCACGGTCCGGCTGCCCTCCCGCGTCCACGATCGGAGCAGGCGCTTCCGCAAGGCCGGAGCGCGGCTCGCCACGGAGCTCGGCCGCAAGCCCACGCTCGAGGAGCTGGCCCGGGAGCTCGAGATGGACGAGAAGCAGGTCGACAGATTGATGCGCGTCAGCCTGAAGCCGGCTTCCCTCGACGCGCCGGTCACGCAGGCTGGCAGCGAGTCGTTCGGCGATCTCCTCGAGGACCCCGAGACCCTCGACCCCGTCGAGGAGCTCGCTCACGCGCAACTGATGCGGACAATCGATTCGCTGCTTCCTCGCCTCAGCGCTCGCGAGCGGGACATCCTCACCTGGCGCTTCGGACTGAACGGGGAGCCCGGGCTCACCCTCCGCGAGACGGCTGATCGGATCGGCCTCTCCTGCGAGCGGGTCCGGCAGATCCAGGGGACCGCGCTCCTGAGGCTGCGCCACGGCGCGATGCCCAAGCCGTAGTCGGCCGCAGCCACGCAGCCAAGTTGGCGGGCGGCGAGCTGGGCTCGCATATTCCGTGCTGCAGGGTGGGGCGGCTGTCCGGATCGGGCCTCCTCCCACCCGCGCACGAGGAGGAGATCGACCCGATGGCCGCCGCTCTCGCCAGGCTGACCGCGCTGGTCCTGCTCGCAGCCGGCTTCCCGGCGCTCGCCGCGAACGCCGAAGCCGGAGGCGGCGTCGACGAGGTCACCGACTGCGTGAGGGCGAACCAGCCCCGGCTCTCCGCCGAGCAGACCGTGACGCTGCGCACCGTGGACCGGACGGGCGAGACGCGGGACTCCGAAGCCACGATCTACTGGCAGAAGTTCGGCGAGAAATCGAAGGCGCTGATTCGCTTCAGCGCTCCGCCGGATCTCCGGGGATCGGCGCTGCTGCTGCTGGAGGAGGACGAGCGGGCGGACATGTTCATGTACCTGCCCGAGCTCCGGAGGGTGCGCCGGGTGAGCAAGCACTCCGTCGCCGGCTCCATGTTCGGCACCGACTTCAGCTACGAGGACTTCGAGCGCCTGCAGGGGCTCGGCGAAGACGGCGAGCTCCAGCGCCTGCCCGACGGCGAAGTCGACGGGCGCAAGGTCTTCGTGCTGGAAGGCCGCCCGTCGCGCGGCGAGGAGTCCGCCTACGAGCGGTCGGTCTCCTTCGTCGATCAGGAGCGCTGCATCCCGATCCGCATCGAGCTCTACGAAAAGGGCGAGCGTCTGCGCAAGCTGCTGCTGATGCCCGTGGAGGAGATCAGCCGGGAGGGCGAGAGCTGGGTGCCGCGTCACGTCCTGGTGAAGGATCTCGTCAACGAGACCCGGACGGAGCTTCTGGTGGACGAGATCGAGCTGAACAAGAAGCTCTCGCGCAAGCTCTTCTCTGCGAGCGGGCTGGAATCCGGAACTCACTAGATCCAGCGGCTCGACTCATGGGATTTGGTGCCCGATCTCCCTGGATCCCGGGATTTCCACCTCCCCCAGGCGGGGCGAGAATCTCTCATCGGTCCCGAGGCTCCTGCGACCCTGGGAGGAGGGAGTCCGAATGAGAATCGAGCAGCTCATGACGAAGGTCAGCACGACCTGCCGGTCCGGCCACACGCTCCGCCAGGCTGCCCAGATGATGTGGGAGAACGACTGCGGGTGCCTGCCAGTAACGGCCTGCGACGGGTCCCAGCGATTGCTCGGGATCATCACGGATCGCGACCTCGGCATGGCGCTCCGCCTCGAGGGGGGCGATCTGCGGGAGCTCCGGGTGGAGGACGTGATGACGGAGGTGGCCCGCGCCTGCAATCCGGAAGACCCCCTTTCCGAGGCGATGGCGATCATGGGTGAGGCGCGGGTGCGCCGGCTTCCGGTCGTGGATGGCTCGGAGCGGGTGATCGGCGTGCTCTCGCTCGCTGACCTCGCGAGGGAAGCGGCGCAGCAGAGCGGCGCCAGGGCTCGGGGAGTCACCCTGTCCCAGATCGGTAGCCTGCTGGCGGCGATCTGCCAGCGGCGCGAGATCGGAAACGAGTAGCCGAACTTCTCACGGCGCGTCAGCCAGAATCGTCCGCTGCGCCGATCGGGAGACCTGAGTGGTGGAGTTCCCCGTGTCACGTCAGTATCCGACGCAGCCACCCGGTCGGCTGTTGGTGTTCATCGGCTTCGTTCTTCTCCTCGCGGCGAGCTGCACCGTCTACGGAGTGCTCTGGTTCATCGACTTCGGGGGGCAGCCCGGCTCGGTGGGGCTCATCCAGCTCTGGTCCAGCCCCAGGGCAGCCGACTTCCTGTCCGCATTTGGCGAAGTCACGGTGGCGGTCCTCGCGATCGCGCTCACCGTGGTGGCCATCCTGGTCGAGCTGGCGGCGAGCCGCTTCACCGCCCGCATCGCTCCGCTCTTCGTGCGCGATCCGGTAAACGCGCTGGTCCTGGGCGCGTTCGTCATCACGGTAGTGCTGGTCCTGTGGGTCGACATGAGCCTCTACGGCCCCGACTACCCCGAGGTGATGGTGCTGGTGACGACGGTCGCGCTCTCGCTGTCCGTCCTCGGTTTGCTGCCCTACTTCGGCTATCTGTTCGGCTTCCTCTCTCCCGTCAGCGTGATCGGCCGCATCCAGCGCCAGGCCGAGCGCGCCATCCGGAGCGCCGGGAAACCGGGCGCCTCGGTCGAGCGGCAACGCGAGAGGGTGATCGGCAGCGTCGAGCACCTCGCGGACATGACGGTGATCGGCATCAAGAACGACGAGAGCGCCCTCGCCATCCCAGCCATCGAGGCGCTGTCGGAGCTGGCCCAAGTTCACCTGCGAGCGAAGCGAGAGCTCCCGGCGGAGTGGTTCGCCATCGATTCCCTGGCGGAGACGGACCGCGACTTCGCCACGCTGGATCGCCAGATGGTGGGTCACCTCGACGAGCGCCGGACCTGGCTCGAGGCGAAGATCCTGCGCAGCTACCAGACCGCCGTCTTTCGAGCCCTGAACAGCGCCCCGGATCTCAGCCACCTGGTTGCGATCCATACCCGGCGCATCGCCACCGCAGCTCTCGAGGAGGGTGATCGTCACGCGCTGCGCCTGGCGCTTCGCTTCCTCAACACCTACCTGAGCCGAAGCATCGCGGTTCGGGACCTGCGTGCCGGCCACACCATGCTGGCGGAATTCAGGCGCCTCGCCTGTGACACGCTGATCGAGACCGGCGAGTTCGAGCTGGTCAGGGAGCTCGCGGACTGGGTGCAGCACTACGCCAGGGTCTCCTTCGAGGTCGGCGCGAACTTCGTGACAGAGACGGCCGCTCACGACCTGGCAGAGATCATCATCCACGCCCACGCTGCGGGTGCTCCCAACCAGGACGCCATGCTCGACACGCTCCTGGAGGTGGACCGCGAGCCGGGCGGCCTGGCCGGACAGGAGTCGGCGCTCAGCGGCGTGCGCAAGGCCCAGGTGAAGCTCGCCACCTACTACCTGAGCCACGGGGAATCGGAGAAGGCCCGCCGGATCTACGACGACATGAGGCACGAGTCGCAGGAGCGGCTGCGGACGATCCACCTCGAGCTGGCCGCGCTCACCGAGCCCGAGTGGTGGGAGATCACCGACATGGACACCAACTGGGACTACCTCACGGGCCCCCAGAAGGCGCAGCTCCCGGTGTTCTTCGGTTGGTTTCGTGAGGAAAGCCTCGGCGCCGTTCTCCAGCGGGAGGCGCTGGCGGCCGTTCATTGCCAGGGCGCGCCCGAGGCGGGTCTGGGGGAGGAGCAGGTCTTCTAGACCGGTTCAGACCCCCCGGCGGCCGGCCGATAAGCCCCTGTATTCATGGGGCTTTCGCATTGACTCGCCGGCGACGCCAGGGCCGCCGTCTGCTTGCAGCACTCGCCGCGGGCGTCGCCGCTGCTCTCGTGATCCTCACCGGGGTCGCCGCCCCGCTTCGCCGGGACGCCGCCGACCTCCTGATCCGGATCGCCAGCTCTCGCCCGCCGGCCTACCCGGCATCCGTGCCGGATGTCGCGATCGTGGCCATCGACCCGCAGAGCCTGCGGGCGCTGACCGACTGGCCCTGGTCGCGCGAAGTCCACGCGCGGCTCGTGGAGCGGCTCGACGCGGCGGGCGCTCGGGCGATCGGCTTCGACATCGACTTCTCCACGCCCCGTGATCCGGAGGGCGATGCCCGCTTCGCCGAGGCCATGGCCGCCTCGGGCCGGGTGGCGCTGGCAGCCTTCCGCCAGCTGCAGCCGGTGGCGGGCGGGGCGGAGGTCGAGGTCGCGAGCGTCCCGAGCCCGCAGCTCCTGGGGAGTGCCGCCGCCGTCGGCAGCGTGCTGGCCCTGGTGGACCCGGATGGCGTCGTTCGCCGCTTCCCGCGGGCGACCCGGATCCGGGGCATCGAAACGCCTTCGCTCGCCGAGGCGTGTCTGGGCATCGCCTTGCGCGACCCGCCCGGGAGCGTCGCCTCGATCGGGATCGTGCCCGTCGACTACCGGCGCCTGCTTCCTGAGGTTCGCACGCTTTCCGCGGTCGACGTCCTCGAAGGCCGCTTCGATGCGGGCCAGGTCGCGGGCCAGATCGTGCTCGTGGGTGCCACCGCGGTGGAGTTCCAGGACCTGTGGACGACGCCGATCGCGCCGGCGCAGCCCGGGGTCCTGATCCAGGCGCTCGCCACGCGCACGCTGGCCGCGGAGCGCGCCGGGCTGCCGGTGCTTCGCGCGGTTCCGGCAGCCGTGGAGATCGCGTTCGCACTATGGGTCACGGCCACAGCAGGCGCGCTCGGTCTGCTGTCCCACGCGCGCCGAAGCTCGGGGCTGGGCCTGCTGGCGGTGGCGACACCGGCCGGTTGTCTGTTCCTCCTGGCCGGGCACGGCTGGCTGCTCGACCCGGTGGTTCCGCTCGGCATCCTCGCCTCCCACTACCTGTTCGGCCTCGAGTCGGTCCGCCGCCGCTTCGGACGACGCCTGGCGGAGCGCGAGCTCTCGCTTTCGGCCCTGTTTCAGGTGGGCGAGGCGACCGCAACGGCAGCTCCCGAAGAGGGAGGGCTCGAACTGGCCCTCGAGCTGCTCGGCGAGGTGGCGCGGGCCGACGGCGTCGCACTCCTGCAGGGCGCTCAGCAGGTCCTTCCCGACGCCTCGCGGCTCGAGTGGAGGAGGCAGTCCGGCGCGGCCGTCGGGGACCCGGAGACCGCAGAGCGTGTGTTGGCCTCGGGCTCGCTTCGGATCTTCGAGGGCGGCATTCCCGGCCGCGCGGGTAGCGGGGGCTCGGCCGTCTACCTGCCGCTGCGGGCCCGCGACGACGCCATCGGGGTGCTGGTGCTGGAGCACGAGGCGAGCACCCCGCTCGACCAGAGCGAGCTGCGCACCGTTGCGACGGCGGCGGCCCAGCTGGCGCTCTCCGCGCAGAACCTGCGTCTGGTGGAAGACCTCCGCAGATCCTTCGCCACATCGATCGTCGCGATCGCGACCGCGGTCGAGGCGCGTGACGGGTACACGGAGATTCACTGCGAGCGCCTCGCCGCCTTCTCCGTGGCCCTGGCGGAGCGGCTGGGGCTCTCCGCAGAAGAGCTGGAGGCGGTCCGCCTCGGGGCGCTCCTGCACGACGTCGGCAAGATCGCGATCCCGGATCGGGTCCTGCTCAAGCCCGGGTCCCTGACGGCTGCCGAGCGCAAGACCATGGAGGGCCACACGCTGATCGGCGAGCGGATCGTGAAGGCGATCCACGGCATCCACGACTGGACCCTCGCCTGCGTCCGCCACCACCACGAGCGATGGGACGGCGGCGGCTACCCCGACGGCCTCGCCGCCCAGGAGATCCCGCTCCCGGCGCGCATCGTCGGCGTGGTCGACGTCTGGGACGCGCTCTCGGCGAAGCGCCCCTACAAGGAGGCCCGGCAGGAAGCCATGGTTCGGGAGACGCTGACCAAGGGCCGCGGCGTTCAGTTCGATCCCGAACTCGTCGATGTGTTCCTTCGCGTTCTCGACGAAGAGGGGCAGGAGTTGCTGGAGCTGTTCCAGGGACGCGAGGGGCTACGGGTGTGAAGAGACTTCAGGCGCGCATCCTGGCCCTGGCGGTTTCCGCTGCGCTGATCCTGCCGGTCCAGGCCGCGAGCGCGGAGCTGGCGGGGGAGGCGGCACTCGAACGCCTCCGCCAGGCCACCTCTGCCCATCCCGACGACCCGGACCTGGCCTGGACGCTGGCGCGAGCGCTCTCCGACGAGGGCGAACCCGAGGCAGCGCTCGGGGCCGTGCGCGACTTTCGCGAACGCTGGCCCGGCCGCCGTCCGGAAGCGGATCGGACTCTCGGCCGTCTGCTGTACGAGACGGGACGCGACCGGGAAGCGGTGGCCGTCCTCCGGGACTACCTGGCGCGGTTCCCGGACGACGCCGTGGGTCAGTTCTATCTGGGGCTCTCGTTGCGGCGCCTGGGAAAGCCGGAACAGGCAGCCGAGGCGCTCGAGCGCGCAGCCGCCCTGGAGCCGGCCTTCGCGGCCACCTCGCTTCGGCTGCGGGGCCTCGATCGGCTCCAGGCCGGTGATGCCGAGGAGGGTCAGCGCCTGATCGAGCGAGCGCGCGGACTCGATCCGGACGCTGCGCAGACGCCGACTCGAGCTGGCGCCCGGACGGGCGGCGCCTCCAGCGCCAGCTCGCGCTCCTGGGAGATCTTCGCGCGGGGAGGGCTGGAGTTCGACTCCAACGTGACACTGGAATCGGACCTTCTCCTGACAGCCGTGCACTCGGACCGGGAGGACCTCCGATACCTCTGGTCCGGGGGTGTCGTCTGGCGGCCGCTCCAGCGCTCGCGAGTCGGGCTGGTCGTGGGATACCGCTACGACGAGTCGAGGCACCGGGAGATCGAGGCCTTCGATCAGCGCAGCCACCTCGCCTTCGCGTCGGTTCTCTGGCGTACGGCGGAGCGGGTCAGCCTGCGGCTGGATGGCCGTTTCCTGGCGCTCGACCTCGACGGCTCTCCCTATCTGCACGCGGAGTCGGTCCAGCCGAACCTGTTCTGGACGCTCCCCCGGCGAGCTGGCGTGCTCCGGAGCTTCGCACGCTTCGAGCGGCGGGAGTTCCGCGACACGCCGTTTCTCGATTCGCTCGAGCGGGACGGGATCGTGTACGGCGGCGGGCTCGAGCACATCCTGCCGCTCGGCTTTCGCCGCGGCGCCTGGGTCGCCATCCAGGCCAGCTTCGACCGCACGCAGACCGACGCGGACCGGGACCTCTTCGGCTTCGAGGGCGCGTACGACCACGATCGCCTTGCGGGCAAGCTGGCCTTCTACTGCCCGCTTCCCTGGCAGCTCGACGTACGCTCCACCGTCTACGCGGGCCGAGAGCTCTACGAAAACCCCAACGTCGTGGACATGATCACCGACGACGGCGTCGGGACACTCGACCCCCGCAAGCGCCGCGACTGGCTGATCGAGGGCCGGCTGAGCATCGGCCGGCGGCTGGGCCGCTTCCTGCGGCTCGAGCTCGGCTGGCGGGGAACGCGCCGCATCTCGAACGTGGACGTCTACGGCTACGACCGGCACGTGGTCGGGCTGTACATCCAAGCCACCACGGGCTGAATCCTCCTCGAGGATTCGAGAAGGGAGGCAACATGGACCGCAAAGAGCGTCGCATCACGGGATGGATCGTCCTTCCGCTGCTTCTAGCGCTTGCGATGGCCGCGAGCAGCGCGGCCGCGGCCGTGCCCGCCGGGCTCGTCTCGAGCGCTACGGGTACGGTGGAGATCGGCCGCGGGGAGCCGCCCGTCTGGCAGCCCGCCCGGGAAGGTCAGCCGCTCGAGCCCGGCGACCTCGTCCGCACCGGCGCCGGTGGACGGGCCGCGGTGGAGATCCGAGGCGCGACGGCGCGCCTCTACGAGAACTCGATGGTCCGGATCCCGCTCGTCGCCGACGGGTCGTCAGGGGCCATCTGGCTGGAGCGGGGCAGCTCGCTCTTCAACGTGTTCAAGCGCGGCTCGCAGGGCGCCTTCGAGGTCCAGGCCGCCGAGGTGGTGGTGAGCGTCAAGGGGACGCGCTTCGCCGTGGCCCTCGAGACCGGCCTCGCGGTCGTCTCGGTGCAGAGCGGCACGGTGGGCGTGCGCACTCCGGAGAGCGCACTGGAGCTCGAGGTCCTGGTCCACGAAGGATTTGCCGCCGCCGGCGGCTCGGACCGCCCCTTCGAGCTGATGGCGATCTCGGGAGGCGACCCCTGGGGCGCCTGGGAGATGGGCGCACCTCTCCCCAGCGAGATCCGCGGGCTCCTCGACGCCGCCGCAGCCCCCGATCCCGAGCTCGACGCGGCCGTCGAGGTCGGCCGGCGCGCCGCCGCCGAGGAGCTGGCCGAGATCGCGCCGGTGGGCGAGCCCGAGCCGGGCCGCCGGAAGGCCGTCACCACGCGGCTCGAGAATGCGCCGGCCAAGATGGCGCCGGCGGAGCCGGCACAGTCGGAGCTCGATCCGCTGCTGGACGGGAAGGTGCTGGGCTCGCCCGAGACTGCGACGGACCCCATCGTGACCATCCTCGAGACGTCACCGGCCGCGCGCGAGCTCCAGACCGAGGAGGTCTCGAGCCACCTGGAGGAGCTCGGCTTCGACATCCGCTTCTACCAGGATCACCTCTACCTCTCGCCCGACGGGCAGCACTCCGAGAAGCTGACGGAGGAGACACTGGAGCAGGTGATCGACGAGGGGGATGTCGACCTGCTGGGCGACGACACACTGCGGGTTCTGCAGGACCGCGGTGTCGATCCGTCCGACTTCGCGGAGGATCTCGCGGAGCTGTTGAACCAGCTGAATGACCACTGAGCCGGGGAGCCGGCTGCGAGCCCGAAATGCGGCCACGATCGGCGGGCCGGCCCGCTAGACTCGTTCCGTCCAAGGAGATCCGAACTCGGAGAACCAGCTGGAGGCGGAACGGGATGGCGGATTACGAGAAGCTCGGGGCCTTCTATCTCGGACGCGTCCACGACCTGGAGAAATCCCGCGTCGGTGACGAGGACCTGCTCTACGACGCGAAGGACCTGACCACGCACGCCGTCTGCGTCGGCATGACGGGCAGCGGCAAGACGGGGCTCTGCGTCACGCTGCTCGAAGAGGCCGCCCTCGACGGCATCCCCGCCATCGCCATCGATCCGAAAGGCGACCTGGGGAACCTGCTGCTGAACTTTCCCCAGCTGCGTCCCGCGGACTTCCTCCCCTGGGTGGACCCGGCAGAGGCGGCGCGGGCCGGCCGCACGACCGAAGAGCACGCCCGCTGGACGGCGGAGCTGTGGCGGAAAGGTCTGGCGAAGTGGGGTCAGTCGGGTGAGCGCATCGCCCGCCTCCGCGATGCGGCCGACCTCGCCATCTACACCCCGGGCGGCAGCGCGGGGATTCCGCTCAGCGTGCTGCGCTCGTTCGCCGCACCCCCGCCCCAGATGGCCGGTGACGAGGAGGCGCTTCGCGAGCGCACCCTCTCGGCGGTGTCGGGGCTGCTGGCCCTGCTGGGGATCGAGGCGGATCCGATCCGCAGCCGCGAGCACATCCTGCTCTCGGCGCTCCTCGATCGCGCCTGGCGCGAGGGGCGCGACCTCGATCTCGCCTCGCTGATCCGCGCGATCCAGAGCCCCCCCTTCGAGCAGTTCGGCGTGCTGGACCTCGAGTCGTTCTTCCCGTCGAAGGACCGCTTCGAGCTGGCGATGATCCTCAACAATCTGCTGGCCTCGCCGGCCTTCGCCGCCTGGAGCCAGGGCGAGCCGCTCGACGTGGGCCGCCTGCTCTACACAGCGGAGGGGAAGCCGCGGATCGCGATCCTCTCCATCGCACACCTCTCCGACCAGGAGCGCATGTTCTTCGTGACGGTGCTGCTGAACGAGGTGATCGCCTGGATGCGCAAGCAGCCCGGCACCGGCAGCCTGCGCGCGCTCCTCTACATGGACGAGGTCTTCGGCTACTTCCCGCCCACGGCGAATCCGCCCTCGAAGCTGCCGATGCTGACACTGCTCAAGCAGGCCCGCGCCTACGGACTCGGCGTGGTGCTGGCGACGCAGAACCCCGTGGACCTCGACTACAAGGGCCTCTCGAACGCGGGCACCTGGTTCCTGGGGAGACTGCAGACCGAGCGCGACAAGGCGCGGGTGATGGAGGGCCTGGAGGGGGCCTCCGCAGCCGCCGGCGCGGGCTTCGATCGGGCCCGGACCGAGCAGATCCTGGCCGGGCTCGGAAGCCGCGTGTTCCTGATGAACAACGTCCACGATGACGAGGCCGTCGTCTTCCAGACGCGCTGGGCGCTCTCCTACCTGCGCGGACCCATGACGCGCGCGCAGATCGCCACCCTGATGGCGGAGCGCAAGCAGGTCGCCGAGCCGCCCTCGGCGCCGCACCCTGCCGCGCCGCTCGGCGCCCGCTGCTCCCGAGGCGGCGCCGCCGGCCGCTTCGACGCGTCCGGTCGTGCCCCCGAAGATCGAGGAGTGCTTTCTCCAGGCCGGCGCAGCGGCGGGAAGCCGCGGAAGGCTCGTGTACCGACCCGCCGCGCTGGGCATCGCGACACTCCACTACACCAAGGCGCGCACCGACATCGACGTCTGGCGGAGCGTGGCGCTGCTCGCCCCGCTCCGCGAAGACGAGTCGCTGCGGATGCCGTGGGAAGGCGCCGCCGTGCTCGAGGGTGCTGCCCCCGACCTCGACGACGAGCCGCTGGAGAGCGCGGAGTTCGCCTCGCTCCCCTCCGCCGCAGCGCGCCCGGCCAGCTACACGCGCTGGTCGAAGATGCTCCGGACCCACCTCTACCGGAGCTGCCCGCTGCTGGTCTGGCGCTCCACCGATCCGAAGGGGATCTCGAGCCCCGGCCAGAGCGAGGGCGAGTTCCGGGCGCAGCTCCGCCAGCTGCTGCACGAGAAGCGCGACCTCGAGCTGGAGAAGCTTCGCAAGCGCTACGCGCCGAAGCTCGCGCGGCTGCAGGACCGGATCCGCAAGGCGGAGCAGCGGATCGAGCGCGAGCGCGAGCAGTACAAGCAGCAGAAGATGCACACGGTGGTCTCGGTCGGGGCGACGGTGCTGGGCGCGCTCTTCGGCCGCAAGCTGGGGAGCGTCGGCAACGTCGGACGCGCCAGCACGGCGGCGCGCGGGGCCAGCCGCGCGGCGCGCGAGCGGGGCGACGTGGCCCGCGCCCAGGAGGACGCCGAGGCCCTGGAGCAGCAGCTCCAGGAGCTCGAGGCGGAGTTCTCGGAGCGCCTCGAGGCGGTTCGCGAGAAGCTGGGCGATGCCGAGCTGGTCTGCGAGGAGCTCCCCATCCGCCCCAGGAAGTCGGATCTCTCCGTGGAGCGCGTGGCCCTGGTGTGGACCCCCTGGCGCGTGGGCGCCGACGGCATCGCCGAGCCGGACTTCTGAAGCTTCGATCCGCGGCGACGCCGGGCGCTCAGGCGCTCTCCGGCATAACCCCTATGCTGTCCAGCCACTGCTGATGGAGGAAACCGGGGTGAAATCCTCTCTGCGCATCCGCTTCCTGGGCGCGGCCGGCACCGTGACCGGCTCGCGCTTCCTGCTCGAGACGCCGCGCGCCAAGGTGCTGGTGGACTGCGGGCTCTTTCAGGGGCCGAAGAAGCTGCGCCTGCGCAACTGGAATCCTCTCCCGGTGGAGGCGAGCGAGATCTCGTCGGTGGTCCTGACGCACGGGCATCTGGACCACTGCGGCCGGCTCCCGCGGCTGGTCCGTGACGGTTTCGAAGGAAGGGCGCTGGCGACGGCTCCGACCGTCGCGATCGCCAAGCTGATCCTCGCCGACTCCGGGCGCCTGCAGGAGGAGCAGGCGGAGTACGCCAACCGCAAGGGGTTTTCGAAGCACCAGCCCGCGCTTCCCCTGTACGACGAGGATGACGCAGCGGCGGCGGTCAAGCGGCTCTCGCCCGTTCCCTACGAGGAGTGGGTCGAGGCCGCGGACGGGGTGCGAGTGAGGCTCCGTTCCGCGGGACACATCCTGGGCTCGAGCTCGGTCATGGTCGAAGTGGAGAACGGGGAGGGGGACCCCCGGCGAATCCTCGTCTCCGGCGACCTCGGCCAGGACGGGGAGCCGCTGATGACCCCGGCGGCAGCCATCGGCGAGCCGGCGCCGGACGCGATCCTGGTCGAGTGCACCTACGGTGGCCGCGAGCACGGCGAGCAGTCCCTCGACGAAGAACTCACCCGGGCCATCAATGACGTGGTGGCGAAGCGTGGGATCGCCCTGATCCCCGCCTTCGCGGTCGGGCGCACCACCCTGGTGCTGTACCGCCTCGAGCAGCTCGAGCGCGCCGGGGCGATTCCCGAGATTCCGATCTACGTGGACAGCCCGATGGCCGTGAGCGCCAACGAGATCTACTGCCATTTCGGGGACGACCCGAATCTCGCCGCGGACCTGCGCACCGACGGGGGAGAATTCTCTCCGCTTCGCGACGACAACACCCACTACGTGCGGAGCGTCGAGGAGTCGAAGCGGCTGAACGGTCTGCGCGCGCCGGCGATCATCGTGTCGGCGAGCGGCATGCTGACCGGCGGGCGTGTCATCCACCACCTGAAGCGCCTGCTTCCCGAGGAGCGGAACAGCATCCTGCTGGTCGGCTACCAGGCCGTCGGGACGCGAGGCTGGCGGCTGCAAAAGGGCGAGGAGCAGATCAAGATGCACGGGCAGATGGTGCCGCGCCGCGCCGAGGTGGTGAACATCCGCGGCTTCTCGGCACACGGCGACCAGAAGGATCTCCTCGACTGGCTCTCCACCGCGGCGCGGCCTCCGAAGCGGACCATCCTGGTGCACGGGGAGCCCAAGAGTCTCGCGGCGATGGAGACAGCCGTGCGCGACCGGCTCGGCTGGCCGACGGAGATCCCCGAGTACATGAGCACCGTGGAGCTCGACTGACGGCGCCGGTGCTCCCTCGGACGAGGGGATGAACCCCACACGCACCCGGACGCGGTCACCGCCGTCCGACGGGAGAGGTCGTGGGGCTGATCCGCGAGATGCAGCGCGCGATCTCCAAGGCGGATGCCTTCATCGCTCTGCTCGAGTAGGCTGGTGTAACGGGTCATGAAGACCTGCAATCTCAAGCTTGGGAGATCCACAGATGAGCATGGCGCAAGAGTTCAAGGACTTCGCGATGCGCGGCAACGTCGTCGACATGGCCGTCGGCATCGTGATCGGTGGGGCCTTCGGCAAGATCGTGAGCTCCTTCGTGAACGACGTCCTGATGCCGCCCATCGGGTTGATGCTCGGCGGCGTGGACTTCACCGGCCTGACGATCACCCTCCAGGAGGCGACCGAGGAGGTGGCCGCGGTGACGCTCAACTGGGGGGCCTTCGTGCAGACTGTGATCGACTTCCTGATCATCGCCTTCGCGATCTTCCTGGTCATCAAGGCGATGAACGCGGCCAAGAAGAAGGACGAGGAGAAGGCGCCCGCCGAGCCGCCGAAGCAGGAGCTGCTGCTCACCGAGATCCGCGACGCGCTGCGCCAGCGCTAGCCGATTCTCCTGGTCGCTGGTTCTCGGGGCTGGCGGCTAGGGAGCGTCGAGGAAGCGGACCTGACAGCGGAGACCGGCGGGCAGGTCGCGGTCCGGGTTGGGGAGCAGCAGGCGCGCGCCGAAGGTTCCGCTGGGTCCGTCGATGAGCGGGTCCACGATCGACACCTCGGCAGTCCGTGCCTGATCGAGCGGCGGCTCCGGGACGATCTCGGCGATATCGCCGGGCCGCACCCGTCCGAAGAGCTGTGAGGGGAGGATCACCTCGACGCGAAGCGGGTCGACCTGGGCGATGCGCAGGATCGTCTCCTCGTCGACGACCTCTCCCGGGGCCATCAGCCGCTCGATCACGAACCCCGAGATCGGGCTCCGGATGGTGTGGCGCTCCAGGAAGGCGACAGCCTGGTCGAGCTGAAGGGAAGCGATGCGAAGATTCTCCCGCGCCTGCTCGAGCTCGAGTGCGGCGAGGCTCGCTTCGGTCTCTACCTCCTCCCGCGTGTCGAGGGAGAGAGAGTCGCGCTGGAACAGAGTCACCGCCCGGTCGCGGCGCTTCCGGCCCAGCTCGAGGCTGACCCTGCTCGATTCGAGCTCGCCCCGGCGGCGGGCGCGGGCCTCGGCGACGTGCACGGCCGCCTCCTCCACCGTCGACTCCAACCTGGCCACCACCTGGTCGGCCTCGACGTAGTCGCCCCTCTCGACCGGCATCTCTTCGATCAGGCCGGTGATGGCGCTGCCGATCTCGATCACGTCGTTCGGCATCACCATGCAGTCGAAGCTGTGGGCCTCCAGGCTGGCGGAGAGATCGGCAGGCGCCGCTGCGGGCAGCGCTCTCGATCCCGTCCGTTGCGGGCTTCGGCTCGCCGCCCGGGATCATGCGCTCCAGGCGGTTCTGGTACGGGTCCGGCTTGGGGAGGGAAGTCGGCTCGCGCCGGGCGAGGCCAGGAGCCAGGGCCAGCCCGACCAGCGTGAAGACGATGGTCGCGCCGAGTGCGGCCCACCAGCGCTTGCGTCGGTTTTCGAGCGGTTGTTTGCTCGAGCTCGTCATGGACTATTCCCTGCGACCCGTAAACGCGAGCATCTCCTCGAACGTCCGCTCGGACTGCAGCAACCGAAGCCGCGCCAGGGCGTTCCGCCTCTCTTCGGCGCGTTGGGCGATTCGCGTGAGCAGGATCCGAAGCGGCCCGGGGGAAACGCCCCCACCCATGGCGCGCCGGATCCAGGAGGGCAGGCGGCTCTCCAGCAGCCGCTCCTCCAGCGAGATCAGCTGTTCGTAGCTCCCGGGGGCGCCCTGCCGTCCGCAGCGGCCGAAGAGCTGCCGATCGATGCGGCGAGCTTCTCCCAGCTCGGTGCCGACCACCGCCAGGCCGCCGGCCTCGGCGACCCCGGGGTCGAGTCGGATGTCTGTTCCCCTCCCGGCCATGCGGGTGGCCACGGTGATCCCGCCGGGCTCCCCGGCCCTCGCCACCACGCGGGCCTCCTCGAGATCCTGCCGCGCGCTCAGTACCTGGTGCGCGAGCCCGGCCTCCTCGAGGAGCGCGCTCAGCTGCTCGGATGCCTCCACGCTGGACGTCCCCACAAGGACGGGCCGCCCCGCGCCGTGAAGGCCGCGGATCCGGTCCACGGCGGCCTTCCACTTGGTGCCGTCGGTAGGGAATACCCGTAGCCCCGCGTCCAGGCGACGGGAGGGGAGGCGCGTCGGCACCGTCACCGTGCGCAGGCCGTAGACGTTCCAGAGCTCGCGGGCCACCTCCCGGGCCGTCCCGGTCATCCCCGCCAGGCGCAGGTAGCGCTGGAAGAAGCGCTGGTAGCTGATGCGGGCGACCGTCTCGCGCTGGGGTGTCAGGGCGACGCCTTCCTTGGCCTCGATCAGCGAGTGGATGCCGCCCTCGAAGGAGCGGTCGGGAGCGCGGCGCCCGGTGGGGAGGTCGATGATCTGGACGGTACCGTCGCGGACCAGGTAGTGGCGGTCCCGCTCGAAGAGGTGATCCGCCGAGAGGGCCCGCTCCACCCATTCCTCGCGCCGCCGCGGGCCGGCGAGCGGGCCGGCCAGCGACCGGCCTAGATCCTCGAGGCGGGTGCGGCCTTCCTCGGTGAGCTCGACCTGGGCGCGGCGTCGGTCCAGCTGGTAGTGGGTCCCGGCGTCGAGCGAACGCGCCAGCCAGAGCGCCGTTCGAACCGAGCGCTCGTCCACCGGCGCTCCCGGGCGGGAGAGGATCAGCGGCGTTCGAGCGTCGTCGATCAGAACGCTGTCGGCCTCGTCGACGATCGCGAAGCAGAGGCCGCGCAGCACCAGCCCGCCGGCGTCGTCTTCGAGCCCCAGCTCGCGGGCCAGCTGGCGAGCGCCCGCACCCTCGAGGCGGTCCCGGAGGTAGTCGAAGGCGACCTGCTTGTTGGTCACGTAGGTCACGTCGCAGGCGTAGGCGGCGCGCCTGGCCTGCCGGCTCTGCTCCCGCTCCACCACGCTCCCCACCGTGAGGCCCAGCCGCGCGTAGATCGGGCCCATCTCGTCGGCGTCCCGCTCGACGAGATAGTCGTTCGCGGTGATCACGTGGACCGGGATCCCCGCCAGCGCGGCGACCGATACCGGCAACGTCGCCGCCAGTGTCTTGCCTTCGCCCGTTTCCAGCTCTGCGAGTCCACTTCGGACCATCACCTGGCCGCCGAAGAGCTGGACGTCGAAGTGGCTCACGCCCAGCGTGCGCCGCGCCGCTTCGCGCACCAACGCGAATCCGCGGGGCAGCAGCGGCTCGCGGAGGCCCTCGCGGCGCAGCGCAGCGCGCAGCTCGCCGACGGCGTCGTCGAAGCGGGCCTCGCTCAGCTCTTCCAGCCCGGTCGCCTCCGAGTCGACGCTGCGGACGAAGGCCGCGATCTTCGCGCGGCTCGCGCGCTGCGGCACGCTCAGCGCGCCGAGCAGCGCGTGCATCGCCCGCGAGAGCGGCGGCGGCCGATCGTCCCCCCGTTCCGGATAGGCACCCTGCGCCACGCCCGGCCGAAACGCGACCGCTGCTTCCGCCCGGCTAGACACCGAGCTGTCTCAGGAAGAGACGCCGGAGCGCCCGGTAGCCGCGCTGCGCCAGCGGCTCGGCGCCGTGGTCGAAGCGCACGTAGACGCGTCCCCCCGCCACCGGGATCGCGGCGTCCTCGGGGAGCGAGAGGTCGAACTGGAAGATCCGCTCGGTGGTGCGCAGGCCATCCGGGTCGGCCGGATCGACCGCGAATCGGCCGCCCCCCGCCGTTCCCAGTGCGCGCGTGGGCAGCCTGTCGGTGGCCGCCGGCACCTCCCGGCTGATGCGGGCCGGGAGCACGGTGCCGATGTCGTGGGCGAGCCGGACCCAGGCGGCCTCGGCGCGCTCTCGCAGCAGCGCCACCTCTTCCTGGGACACCACCACGCGCGCGGTGGCGGCAGCCAGATCGACCACGTAGCCGACCACCTCCCCCTGCGCGACCAGGCGGCCGACCAGATCCTCTCCGCCCGCCAGCACGAACACACCGTCGGTGGGACTCCGGATCAGCACCTCTCCGGCCTGCTCGCGCGCCCGGGCCAGCGCGGCCTCGCTGTGGGCGAGCCGCTCCTGGGCGATCTCGGTCTGGACGCGGTTCTCCTGGGAGAGCGCGAGCACGCGCAGGCGGAGCTCGCGGCGCTCCGCCTCGAGGGCCTGCACGCGCGCCTCCGTCGGGGCGTCGCGGGTCCGGATCAGCGGCTCGCCGGCGTGCACGCTGCTGTGCGGCTCGACCAGCACTTCGGTGACGAAGCCCTCCGCGCCCGCGCGAACCTGGCAGCGCTCGGGCAGCCAGATCACGCCCTGGGCGCGCGTGTGGAGCGGAAGCGGCAGTGCGAAGAGGAGGGCGCCGACCGCCGCCGCCAGCCCCAGGCTGCCGGCGAGCGCGCGGCCGCGGCGTTCGCCCACGACCGGGTCCGTCAGCACGAAGGAGAGCTGGCGCAGCAAGGGCAGGGCGAGCCGCGCACCGAGCACGGCGAGTGCGAGCGCCACGCCGACCAGGAAGAAACGCCCCGAGAGGTAGAGCGCGATGCCGAGCAGCACCGTGATCCGGTAGGCGAACGACGCGATCGCGTAGCCGACCAGCCAGCGCCGACTCGCCGGGCGCGGTTTCGCGAAGCTTCGTCTGGCGCAGACCCAGGATCCAGCGCCGGGCGAGCGCGCCCAGGTACTGGTTTCCCTTCGACGCGAGGTTCGGGATCTCGATGGCGTCGGCGAGCACGTAGTAGCCGTCGAAGCGCAGCAGGGGATTGCCGTTGAACAGCAGGGTGGAGAGCCCGCCCACCAGCATCACAGCGAAGGCGACCTGGCGGACCAGCCCGGGCTCGACGGCGATCCAGACGAAGGTCGCGATCGCTGCGAGGAAGAGCTCCACCGCGATGCCCGCCGCGCCCACCAGCATCCGGTGTCTCTTCTCCGGAAAGACGGAGGCCGCCGACGCGTCGACGTAGGGGAGCGGCATGAAGACCAGGAACAGGATGCCCATCTCGTGGACTTCCCCGCCCCAGCGCTTGACGGCGAAGCCGTGGCCGAACTCGTGGAGCGCCTTCACCAGCGGAAAGGCGAACCAGAGGGCGATCAGGCTGGCCGGCTCGAGGAGCGATGGGCCCGCCGCGGCCAGCTCCGGGGCGTTCTTCACGGCGGCGACGCCGGCGGCGAGCACCACGGCAGACCAGACGAGCGCGCCGGCCCGAGAGAAGACTGGCCTGGTCCAGGTGCTGCCACCTCGAGAGAAAGGCGTCGGGATCGAAGAGCGGCACCCGGAAGGCGATCGGGCTGAGCTTGCGCCAGCGCTCCCGGTTCTCCTCCCGCTGGATGCGGCCGAAGAGCGCCGCCGTGTCGGGAGGCACGTCGCAGCGCAACACGTCGGCGACGTAGAGGACGCCCAGCGCCCAGAGGGTCTCGTCCTGGGTCGGCGCGTCGTCTCCCAGCTGCGCCACCGCCAGGTCCCAGATCTCCTGCGTGGTCAGCGCGCCGTCCATCAGGCCGACGAGTGCGTAGGCCGCGGGGGTGAGGCGGTGGATCTGGCCGCCCGTCGGGTTCTGGACGACGTACCAGGGCTCGCCGCGGTACTCGTGACGGTAGAAGCGCACCTCGCGGCTCACGCGAGGGCGGAGCTCCGCGACGCGATGCCAGGACGGGCTGTAGAGCGATTCCACCGGCGGCTTCCTAGGGCATCCACGACCAGGTCGAGAGGCGAAGCCAGTCGAACATCTCGTGGGTCCAGATCCAGAGCAGCCTGCGTCTGCCCGCGTCGATCTTGGCGATGCCCTCCATTCCCGGGCGCAGGGTCGTCGGAGGGCTCTTCGAGCACGGCCTCGACGCGGAAGTAGTTGCGCCCGTCCTCCGACGTGGCGATCGGGGTGATGCGCTCGACGACCAGCGGCAGCGGCTGGCCGGGCAGCGCCGAGAGCGCCAGCCGGCCGCGCTGGCCCACCGCGACGTCGGCGATGTCGCGCTCGTCGACCTCGACGATGATCCGGTAGCCGTCGAGAGGTGCGACCTCGAACAGCACCGTTCCCTGCTCCACCGGCGATCCCAGCAGCCCGTCCAGGTCGCCTTCCAGCACCACGCCGTCGAAGGGCGCGATGACGCTGGTGCGCCCGAGCTGCTCCGCCGCCAGCCCCAGCTGCGCGGAGGCCTGCTCGATCTGGGCGCTCAGGATGCTCACCTGGGTGCGGTCCTGTCCCGCCAGGGCCTCGCGGTACTCCTTCTCGAGCTGGGTCCGCTGGCTCGCCCACTTGCTGTGCTCGAGGCGAAGGTCGCGGTCGTCGAGCCGCGCCAGCACGTCGCCGGCGAGCACCAGATCGCCGGCCCGCGCGTTCGCCTCGGCGATGTATCCGGTGACCGCGGCGACCAGCGCCCGCTGCACCCGTCCCTCCAGACTGGCCCGCGCGGAGATGCGATAGCTGGCGGGAGCCACGATCAGCACCAGCACCAGCACCGCGGCGGCCACCGCCACTCCCTTCGCCAGGCTGCGGTCGGCGCCGAAGTGCCGCTCGATCCACCCCGCCAGCCACGCCCTGGCCCGCTCGAGCGGGGGGGCCTCCGCCCGGCCCATCAGCTCCAGGATCGGTCCGCAGAGCAGCGCGGCGTCGCGGACGCGGCTGCGCGCAGTGGCGCCGACGGCGTTCGCTCCGCTCCACTCGCAGGTGAGAGCGCCGATGCCGTGCCCCCTGGCCACCAGCGGGACCGTGCAGACTGCTCCGGCGCCCGAGCTTCGCAACAGGAGGTCGTGGGCGCCCGGCCACTCGAGGCGGAGTCCCCGAGGCCGCCGGGAGCTCGACCACCTCGTCCAGATCGGCCGCCTCCTCCATGGCGCCGCACAGCTCTCGGACCGCCTCGCTCTCCTCGGTGAAGTGCAGGTTGTTGGACAGCGCGAGGACCCGCATCCGGCCATCTCGGAGCAGTCCGACCGCCACGCGCTCGCACCCGATGCGCTGGGCCAGCTCGACGGCCAGCGCGTGGCTGGCCTGCGCCAGGTGTTCGTGATCCAGCAGGCAGCCCGCGAGTGAGAGGAGACCGGCGAGGCGCTCCCGGTCGCCCTCTGCCTCGATCAAGAGCTCCAGCGCGCCCACGCCCCGGCCCAGGAGATCCGCGATGGCCTTGACCTCGGCGGGGGAGACGCCTCGCACGCTCACTCCCACCGCACCGGCAACGCGGCCCGCCCGCACCACCGGCAGGGCCAGGTGCGTCGTCGCCGGAGCGCCCTCGGTCGCTGCCGCCGGCTCCTGCACCGCGACCTTGCCGCGCTCGAGGGCGGCTTCGACCGTGGCGGAGAGGCGAGGGGAGAGCTGCGTCCCGCGAGGGCCAGTGAGCCACGCTGGATCCAGGCGCGTGTTCGGAGGCGCCCAGCACTGCCAGGGCGGCTTCGGCTCCCGTGATCGTCTGGCACTGAAGCGTCAGCCAGGCTTGGAGCGGCGATTCCACCTTTCCCCTTCCCGTCGTCCGGTTTCTCTTGAGGTGACGGGGAGCTGATCCCGGAGTTGCCCAGGGCTGTTTCGGCTTTCCCGCACCCCCGCTTGACCGGTTCCGATCGCCTCCCCGCAGAGCCTCGACGCCGGTCCCCGTCGGATCGGAAATCCCTTTGGTTTACAGAGTGTTGCCTCCATACGAGCAGGTGTAGGCGATTTACACACCATTGGCTCAAGCGTTCGGATTCGGTGACCGATGACACCTTGAACCCTCTCCGGAGGGGTCGGAGTATCCCCATGGCGAAACCCTTCGGTCCCAGGGGTAAGCGTGGCCGCCGCCCCTGGCGCCGGCGTGCGGCCGTGGAGCAGCTGGAGCCTCGTCTCCTGCTCTCCGCCGATCTTCCGGGCGAGTCGCTCGAGGCGGTGCTGCCCGCGCCCTACGAGCCCGTGGCCGAGGTCGCGGACGCGGTCGGGGCGCGCGACAGCGGAAGCGCTGCGGCCGGGCAGCACGCATCGGCCCGCGAGCTGGTGATCGTCGATGCCGGCGTCGAGGACCAGCGAGAAGCTCCTCGGCGACCTGCGGGATCGCGGTGTGGAGGTCCGGCTGCTCGACGCCGACCGCGACGGCGTCCAGCAGATCGGAGAGATCCTCGCCGCCTACGACCACGACCTCGACGCCGTTCACCTGGTCTCGCACGGAACTGACCAGGGCGTTCAGCTGGGCGGCACCTGGCTCAGCCTGGAGAGCCTGCCGGAGCGCGCCGAATCCCTGACCGGCTGGCGGGGTGCGCTGACGGACGACGCCGACCTCCTCATCTACGGCTGCAACCTGGCCGCCAGCGGCGAAGGGCAGACACTGGTCGACGCCCTCTCCACGCTCACCGGCGCCGACGTGGCGGCGAGCACGGATCTCACCGGTGCGGCCGCCCTGGGCGGCGACTGGGATCTCGAGTACGCGACGGGCGACATCGAGGCCGCGGTTCCCTTCAGCACGCCGGCCCAGCAGAGCTGGCACGCCGTACTGGACTACATCGAGGGCTTCGAGACCTGGACGCCGGGCAACTCGGGCACCTGGGAGGTCGTGGACCTGAGCGGCGGCCCCTTCAACGTGCCGGGCAACGCTGTCCTGGAGATCGCCATCTCCAGCGACGAAAGCGGCAACTCCGAAACCGGCGGGGTTCGCGCCTTCGGCTCCAGTCTCGACCGCAGCTTCGATCTCCACCCAGCAGACGGCGACAGCAAGGACTACGTGGTGATGCACGTTCAGGCGGACGCCAGCTCTCGTATCGAGACCTACGCCAGCGACGCCAGCAACATCGAGTTCACACTGCTCGGCTACTGGGACTCGGGGACCTACGTCGAGACCGACGCCAGCTTCACGGTGGGGGACGGCACGGACTGGATCACGCAGAACCTGAGCGGCTTCGGCGTCGGAGGCGGAGAGGTCGCGGAGATCGTGATCGCCAACCAGCACGCCTCCGAGGGACGGGACGCCGGTGTTCGTACCTATGGCTCCTCGCTCGATCGAATCGTCAGGCTCCACGATGCCGAGGGCGGGGGAGTCGACACCGCCACCCTGTTCGTCCAGGCCGACGGCACCGGTGCCACCCGGATCCAGGCCTATGCCGAAGTCGCTTCCGATGTCGAGTTCCACGTCGTCGGCTACTGGAGCACCGCGCCGGGGACCTACACGGAGGCCCGGAGCGATATCGGGAACCCCAGTGCCAACCAGACCTGGGATTCCGTCGATCTCGGCCCCTTCGGCGTTCCGGGCGACGCCGTCGCGGAGTTCATCCTCGCCAACGACCAGGGCGGCGGCAGCGACAACGACATGGGCGTGCGCGAGAGCGGCTCCTCGCTCGCCCGCACTGCTCGACCTGAACGATCGCTCGGGCGGCGCCGACCTCGGCCGCATGCACGTGAACGCCGACTCCAGCTCTGCGATCGAGTTCTACCACGAGGACGTCAGCGACGACTACCAGTTCTACCTGACCGGCTACTGGTCCTTGGAGCCGTCGGAGAATCAGCCTCCGGTCGCCAACGACGACTCGGTCAGCACCGATGCGGATACGCCGGTCGTCATCGACGTCCTCGCCAACGACACGGATCCGGACGGCGACCCCATCGACGTGCTCGACCACACCCAGCCCGCGCACGGCACCGCCGTCCTCAACCCGGACAACACCATCACCTACACGCCGGATCCGGGCTACAGCGGCCCCGACAGCTTCGACTACGTCATCAGCGACGTCACGAGCGGGATGACGCACTACTGGAAGCTCGACGGCGACGCCGTCGACTCGGTGGGCTCGAGCCATGGGGCCGTCTTCGGGACGACGACCGTCCCCGGCTTCTACGGCGACGCGCTGAGCTTCGATCAGGTCGACGACCATGTGGTGATTCCGGACTTCTCCTACGCGAGCGACTTCACCGTGGCGTTCGCCTTCAAGGTGGATGACATCTCGGGCAACCGCTTTCAGTACCTCTACAGCCACGGAGCCGTCGATACTCCGGGATCCCTCAACATCTACATCGGCGAGAGCGGTTCCGGCTTTGCCGGCATCGTGCTGACCAACCTTCGGGACGCCAACGACGCTCCGACGGCACCGCGCTGAACGTGGACATCAGCGGCCTGGTCGGGGACGGGCAGTGGCATGTCTACACGCTGACGGTGACATCCGGGGTCGGATCGGAGGTGTTCATCGACGGCGTGTCGCGGGCCAGCGTCGGCGCGGGGCGACGACGGCATCAACCCGGGACACCGTCTGTACCTGGGTGCTCGCCAGGATCTCGATGCCGACCGCTTCTACGGAGGCTCCCTGGACTCCGTCATGGTCTTCGACCAGGCGCTGGCCCCCGAGGACATCGTCGCCCTGACCACGGGTAGCCTCGGTCGGGCGACGGTCGACATCACCGTAGCGCCGCCGTCGAGAACACGGTGCCGGGTCCCCAGAGCACCGATGAAGACACCGCACTGGTCTTCTCGAACGCCAACGGCAACCCCATCCGCGTCGACGATGGGACCTCGGCCGATTCGGTGCTGCGGACTCGCTCTCCGTGACCAACGGCACGCTGACACTGTCCGGCACCGTCGGCCTGACCTTCGAGGCCGGTGCGGACGGGACCTCCTCGATGACCGTCACCGGCCTGGAGAGCGCGATCAACGCCGCCCTCGAGGGACTCACCTACACGCCGGACGCGGACTACCACGGTCCCGCCGACCTCCAGATCACGACGTCGCTCGCCGAGGTCTCGGACGCAGGCCTGTGGCCTACTACAGCTTCGAGAACCCGGGCGACGCCCGGCAACGACGACAGCGCGTCCGGCTCGAACGACGGCACCGTGCTCGGGGGAGCCACGCCGGTCTTCGACGCCTCCCGCGGCGGCAACGTGTTGTCATTCGATGGCTTCGACGACAGCGTGCGGATTTCCGGTCTGTTTGGCGAGCCCTCGAGCGTCACCCTGGCAGCCTGGGTGAACCTGGACGGCGGCTTCTTCGACAACGAGGTGCTCTCGATCGGAAACAACATCTCCCTGCGACTCGACGACACGATTGCGGGCAACGGGGTCACGGGCTTCTTCTGGGACGGCGGCGCCTGGCGCCACACCGACTCGAACGTATTCATCAACGGCACGGGCTGGCATCACGTCGCGTTCACCTTCGACGACGCGAACGACCTTCAGGCGATCTACGTCGACGGGGTCGGCGGGACGCCTCGACCAGCAGCCGGTCGATCGTTTACGACTTCGGGAGCGATACCTACCTGGGACGTAACGGGACCAGCCCGTCGAAGTTCCTGCACGGGATGCTCGACGACGTGCGCATCTACGATCGCGCGCTGTCGGCGGGCGAGATCGCGGCGCTGTTCAACGCCCAGACAAGTGACACGGACAACATCGCCATCACCGTCAACCCGGTGAACGACCTGCCCACGGGTGCGGACGGCACGGTGACGACGGTCGAGGACACGGCCTACGTCTTCGACACGGCGGACTTCGGGTTCAGCGACGTGGACGCGGGCGACAGCCTGGTGCAGATCCAGATCACCAGTCTGGAGAGCGCGGGATCGCTTCAGCTCTCGGGCGTGGACGTGACGCTCGGCCAGGTGATCTCGGTAGCGGACATCGCGGCGGGGAACCTGACCTTCACGCCGGCCGCGGACGAGAACGGGGTCGGCTACGACAGCTTCGGGTTCCGGGTCCACGACGGGACGGCCTACAGCGCGGCCGCCTACACGATGACGGTGGACGTGACGCCGGTGCAGGACCTGCCGACGGGCTCGGACAACACGGTCACGACAGCCGAGGACACCGCCTACGTCTTCGACACGGCGGACTTCGGGTTCGCTGACGTGGACGCAGGCGACAGTCTGGCGCAGATCGCAGATCACCAGTCTGGAGAGCGCGGGATCGCTCCAGCTCTCGGGCGTGGACGTGACGCTGGGCCAGGTGATCTCGGTGGTGGACATCGCGGCGGGGAACCTGACCTTCACGCCGGCCGCGGACGAGAACGGGGTCGGCTACGACAGCTTCGGGTTCCGGGTCCACGACGGGACGGCCTACAGCGCGGCCGCCTACACGATGACGGTGGACGTGACGCCGGTGCAGGACCTGCCCACGGGTGCGGATGGCACGGTCACGACGGCCGAGGACACGGCCGTACGTCTTCGACACGGCGGACTTCGGGTTCGCGACGTGGACGCAGGCGACAGTCTGGCGCAGATCGAGATCACCAGTCTGGAGAGCGCGGGGTCGCTCCAGCTCTCGGGTGTGGACGTGACGCTGGGCCAGGTGATCTCGGTGGTGGACATCGCGGCGGGGAACCTGACCTTCACGCCGGCCGCGGACGAGAACGGGGTCGGCTACGACAGCTTCGAGTTCCGGGTCCACGACGGGACGGCCTACAGCGCCGCGGCCTACACGATGACGGTGGACGTGACGCCGGTGCAGGACCTGCCCACCGGCTGCGGACGGGACGGTGACCACGTCCGAGGACACGGCCTACGTCTTCGACGCGGCGGACTTCGGGTTCAGCTGACGTGGACGCGGGCGACAGCCTGGTCCAGATCGAGATCACCAGCCTGGAGAGCGCGGGATCGCTCCAGCTCTCGGGTGTGGACGTGACGCTCGGCCAGGTGATCTCGGCAGCGGACATCGCGGCGGGGAACCTGACCTTCACGCCGGCCGCGGACGAGAACGGGATCGGCTACGACAGCTTCGGGTTCCGGGTCCACGACGGGACGGCCTACAGCGCGGCGGCCTACACGATGACGGTGGACGTGACGCCGGTGCAGGACCTGCCCACGGGTGCGGACGGCACGGTGGTCACGTCCGAGGACACGGCCTACGTCTTCGACACGGCGTGACTTCGGGTTCAGCGACGTGGACGCGGGCGACAGCCTGGTCCAGATCGAGATCACCAGTCTGGAGAGCGCGGGATCGCTCCAGCTCGAGGGAGCGGACGTGACGCTCGGCCAGGTGATCTCGGCAGCGGACATCGCGGCGGGGAACCTGACCTTCACGCCGGCCGCGGACGAGAACGGGGTCGGCTACGACAGCTTCGGGTTCCGGGTCCACGACGGGACGGCCTACAGCGCAGCGGCCTACACGATGACGGTGGACGTGACGCCGGTGCAGGACCTGCCCACGGGTTCGGACGGCACGGTCACCACGTCCGAGGACACCGCCTACGTCTTCGGTACGGGGGACTTCGGGTTCAGCTGACGTGGACGCGGGCGACAGCCTGGTCCAGATCCAGATCACCAGTCTGGAGAGCGCGGGATCGCTCCAGCTCTCTGGAGCGGACGTGACGCTCGGCCAGGTGATCTCGGCAGCGGACATCGCGGCGGGGAACCTGACCTTCACGCCGGCCGCGGACGAGAACGGGGTCGGCTACGACAGCTTCGGGTTCCGGGTCCACGACGGGACGGCCTACAGCGCAGCGGCCTACACGATGACGGTGGACGTGACGCCGGTGAAGGACCTGCCCACGGCGTTCGGACGCAACGGTCACGACGGCCGAGGACACGGCCTACGTGTTCGGCGAGGCGGACTTCGGCTTCAGCGACGTGGACGCGGGCGACAGCCTGGTCGCAGGTCCAGATCACCAGTCTGGAGAGCGCGGGATCGCTCCAGCTCGTCGGAGCGGACGTGACGCTCGGCCAGGTGATCTCGGCGGTGGACATCGCGGCGGGGAACCTGACCTTCACGCCGGCCGCGGACGAGAACGGGGTCGGCTACGACAGCTTCGGGTTCCGGGTCCACGACGGGACGGCCTACAGCGCGGCGGCCTACACGATGACGGTGGACGTGACGCCGGTGCAGGACCTGCCCACGGCTGCGGACGGCACGGTGGTCACCTCCGAGGACACCGCCGTACATCTTCAACACGGTGGACTTCGGGTTCAGCTGACGTGGACGCGGGCGACACCCTGGTCCAGATCCAGATCACCAGTCTGGAGAGCGCGGGATCGCTCCAGCTCTCTGGTGTCGACGTGACGCTCGGCCAGGTGATCTCGGCAGCGGACATCGCGGCGGGGAACCTGACCTTCACGCCGGCCCCCAGCGAGAACGGGGTCGGCTACGACAGCTTCGAGTTCCGGGTCCACGACGGGACGGCCTACAGCGCGGCGGCCTACACCATGACGGTGGACGTGATCGGGGTGAACGATCCTCCCACTGCCTCCGACAACACGGTCGTGACCGCGGAGGACACGGCCTACGTGTTCGGCGATGGTGGACTTCGGGTTCAGCGACGTGGACGCGGGCGACAGCCTGGTCCAGGTCCAGATCACCAGTCTGGAGAACGGCGGGATCGCTCCAGCTCTCTGGTGCCGACGTGACGCTCGGCCAGGTGATCTCGGCGGTGGACATCGCGGCGGGGAACCTGAGCTTCACGCCGGCCGCGGACGAGAACGGGGTCGGCTACGACAGCTTCGGGTTCCGTGTCCACGACGGGACGGTCTACAGCGCGGCGGCCTACACGATGACGGTGGACGTGACGCCGGTGCAGGACCTGCCCACGGGCTGCGGACGCGCACGGTCACGACGCTCGAGGACACCGCGTACGTCTTCGACACGGCGGACTTCGGCTTCAGTGACGTGGACGCGGGCGACAGCCTGGTCCAGATCGAGATCACCAGCCTGGAGACGGCGGGATCGCTCCAGCTCGGCGGAGCGGACGTGACGCTGGGCCAGGTGATCTCGGCGGCGGACATCGCGGCGGGGAACCTGACCTTCACGCCGGCCGCGGACGAGAACGGGGCCGGCTACGACAGCTTCGGGTTCCGTGTCCACGACGGGACGGCCTACAGCGCGGCCGCCTACACGATGACGGTGGACGTGACGCCGGTCCAGGACCTGCCCACGGGTGCGGACGCCACGGTCACCACAGCCGAGGACACCGCCTACACGTCTTCGACACGGCGGACTTCGGCTTCAGCGACGTGGACGCGGGCGACAGCCTGGTCCAGATCCAGATCACCAGCCTGGAGAGCGCGGGGTCGCTGCAGCTCTAGGGAGCGGACGTGACGCTCGGCCAGGTGATCTCGGCAGCGGACATCGCGGCGGGGAACCTGACCTTCACGCCGGCCGCGGACGAGAACGGGGCCGGCTACGACAGCTTCGGGTTCCGTGTCCACGACGGGACGGCCTACAGCGCGGCGGCCTACACGATGACGGTGGACGTGACGCCGGTCCAGGACCTGCCCACGGGCTGCGGATGCGCACGGTCACGACGCTCGAGGACACCGCTTACGTCTTCGACACGGCGGACTTCGGCTTCAGCTGACGTGGACGCGGGCGACAGCCTGGTCCAGATGGAGATCACCAGCCTGGAGAGCGCGGGATCGCTCCAGCTCTCTGGAGCGGACGTGACGCTCGGCCAGGTGATCTCGGCGGTGGACATCGCGGCGGGGAACCTGACCTTCACGCCGGCCGCGGACGAGAACGGGGTCGGCTACGACAGCTTCGAGTTCCGGGTCCACGACGGGACGGCCTACAGCGCGGCCGCCTACACGATGACGGTGGACGTGACGCCGGTGCAGGACCTGCCCACGGGTTCGGACGGCACGGTCACGACGCCGAGGACACGCCCTACGTCTTCGACACGGCGGACTTCGGGTTCAGCGACGTGGACGCGGGCGACAGCCTGTTCCAGATCGAGATCACCAGTCTGGAGACCGCCGGGTCGCTTCAGCTCGGCGGCGTGGACGTGACGCTGGGCCAGGTGATCTCGGCGGCGGACATCGCGGCGGGGAACCTGACCTTCACGCCGGCCGCGGACGAGAACGGGGCCGGCTACGACAGCTTCGGGTTCCGTGTCCACGACGGGACGGCCTAAGCGCGGCCGCCTACACGATGACGGTGGACGTGACGCCGGTCGAGGACCTGCCCACGGGCTCGGACGGCACGGTGGTCACACATCCGAGGACACCGCCTACGTCTTCGACACGGCGGACTTCGGCTTCAGCTGACGTGGATGCGGGCGACAGCCTGGTCCAGGTCCAGATCACCAGTCTGGAGAGCGCGGGATCGCTCCAGCTCTCAGGAGCGGACGTGACGCTGGGCCAGGTGATCTCGGCGGCGGACATCGCAGCGGGGAACCTGACCTTCACGCCGGCCGCGGACGAGAACGGGGCCGGCTACGACAGCTTCGGGTTCCGTGTCCACGACGGGACGGCCTACAGCGCGGCCGCCTACACGATGACGGTGGACGTGACGCCGGTGCAGGACCTGCCGACGGGCTCGGACGCCACGGTCACGACGCTCGAGGACACCGCGTACGTCTTCGACACGGGTGACTTCGGGTTCAGCGACGTGGACACGGGCGACAGCCTGTTCCAGATCCAGATCACCAGTCTGGAGACGGCGGGGTCGCTTCAGCTTGTCGGCGCGGACGTGACGCTCGGCCAGGTGATCTCGGTGGTGGACATCGCGGCGGGGAACCTGAGCTTCACGCCGGCGGCGGACGAGAACGGGGTCGGCTACGACAGCTTCGAGTTCCGCGTCCACGACGGGACGGCCTACAGCGCGGCCGCCTACACGATGACGGTGGACGTGACGCCGGTGCAGGACCTGCCCACGGCTGCGGACAACACCGTGACCACAGCGGAGGACACGGCCTACGTCTTCGACACGGTGGACTTCGGGTTCAGCGACGTGGACGCGGGCGACAGCCTGTTCCAGGTCGAGATCACCAGCCTGGAGAGCGCCGGGTCGCTTCAGCTCAGCGGAGCGGACGTGACGCTCGGCCAGGTGATCTCGGTGGTGGACATCGCGGCGGGGAACCTGAGCTTCACTCCGGCCGCGGACGAGAACGGGGCCGGCTACGACAGCTTCGGGTTCCGCGTCCACGACGGGACGGCCTACAGCGCTGCTGCCTACACGATGACGGTGGACGTGACGCCGGTGCAGGACCTGCCCACGGCTTCGGACAACACCGTGACCACGGCGGAGGACACGGCCTACGTCTTCGGCACGCTGGACTTCGGGTTCAGTGACGTGGACGCGGGCGACAGCCTGTTCCTGATCCAGATCACCAGCCTGGAGAGCGCGGGCTCGCTTCAGCTGAGCGGAGCGGACGTGACGCTGGGCCAGGTGATTTCGGCACGGACATCGCGGCGGGAACCTGAGCTTCACGCCGGCCGCCGATGAGAGCGGCGTCGGCTGCGACAGCTTCGGGTTCCGCGTCCACGACGGGACGGCCTACAGCGCGGCGGCCTACACCATGACGGTGGACGTGACACCGGTGCAGGATCCTCCTGTCGTTGCCGACCAGGGCTTCTCAGTGGTCGAGAACAGCGCAGATGGCACCCTGGTGGGCACTGTCATCGCCTCCGACGTGGACGCCGGAGACACGCTGTCCTAGCGCGATCACGGGCGGCGACCCCGGCAGCGCCTTCGCGATCGACCCGGCGACCGGCGAGATCACGGTATTCGACTCGACGCAGCTCGACTTCGAGACCACCCGGTCTTCAATCTGACTGTCAGCGTGACCGATGCCGGTGGCCTCACCGACACGGCCAGCGTCACGGTGAGCCTGGCGAACGTGAACGAGGTGCCTACGGTCAGTGACCACGCTTTTGGTCTGGCGGAGAACAGCGCCACTGGCACCGTGGTGGGAACGGTGAACGCCTCCGACGTGGATGCCGGGGACACGCTCTCCTACGCGATCACCGCGGGCAACCCGGGCGGGGCCTTCGCGATCGATTCGGCGACTGCCCAGATCACCGTGGCTGACAGCTCGAAGCTCGATTTCGAGACGAGGCCCGTCTTCGACCTGACCGTGACCGTGACGGACGCCGGTGGTCTCACTGACACGGCCGCTGTCACGGTGAGCCTCACGGATCTGAACGAGGCTCCCAGGGCCAGCGACCACACCTTCGCGCTGGCGGAGAACAGTGCCAATGGCACGGTGGTGGGGACGGTAAAGGCCTCCGACGTGGATGCGGGGGAAACGCTCTCCTACTCGATCACGGCTGGAGATCCGGCCGGGGCCTTCGCGATCGACGCGGCGACGGGTGAGATCACCGTGGCCGACGCCAGCCGGCTCGACTTCGAGACCACGCCGGTCTTCAACCTGACAGTGACCGTCACCGATGCTGGTGGTCTCACCGCCACGGGATCGATTGCGGTCGGGCCGGAGGAGCTTTCCGATCCGCCGCCCGAAGAGATTCCCGAGGAGGCCGACGATCCCGTTACGGATCCGGAACAGGAGATCGCACCCGAGGAGGATCCGGCCCCGACGGACGAGACTCCCGCCTCGCCGGTCGCGGACACGTCCCTGCCAGATGTCTCCGCGCCGCCGCCCGAGCCGGTCGCGGTCGCTGCGCCGGAGTCCGAGGAGAGCGTCTCCTTCGATCTCTCTCACCGGCCGGATGTCAAGTACGAAACGCGCTCCGACGCGCTCTCGGTGGCGCGCACTGCCATCGGGGTCTTCGAGAAGGTCCTCGATGACGAGCCGCTGATCGCCCCCGGAGCCGGGCTCACGGACCTCATCTTCCAGCAGCACGAGTTCTTCCAGGAGCTCGACCGGCTACAGGAAGAGATCGAATCGTTCGTCGGCCTCGAGACGACCGTGGTTGGGTCGAGCATCGCGGCCACGATGGGTCTCTCCATCGGCTACGTGATCTGGCTGACGCGCGGCGGTCTGCTTCTGGCCAGCCTTCTCTCGTCGCTGCCGGCCTGGCGGCTGATCGATCCGATCGCGGTGCTGGCCTTCGTCGGGACGGATGACGAGGACGATGAGGATGACGAGGAATCGCTGGACTCAAAAAAAAAAAAAAAAAAAAAAAAAAAAAAAAAAAAAAAAAAAAAAAAAAAAAAAAAAAAAAAAAAAAAAAAAAAAAAAAAAAAAAAAAAAAAAAAAAAAAAAACTGATTTCCCGAGGAGGAGCGGGTGAGGATGTCTGACCAGCCCTTCGTAACGCAAATGCAAGGGCGAAACGGAAGATGCGAAATAGGCGCGACGACCCACATCGCTCTGGGGCAGACCTTCTTGATGACGACTCTGCTCCTGGCCGCGGTAATACTCGGGCTGGTTCCCGACCACCTGAGCGCGCGGCAAGAGGGCCGCGCTGCGCTCGCCGAGGCGATCGCTGTCGACGGTCCGCCCAGGTCACTCGTGGAAACATCCGCGCACTCGAGGCCACACTCGGACTGATCGTGGAGCGCAACGCCGACGTGCTTTCAGCGGCGGTGCGGCGATGGGGCGGCCGAGCCCTGGTCACGATCGGAGAACACGACCGCCACTGGAACGACGCTGCCAGCGACTACTCGACGGACTCGCAGATCAAAGGTGCCGATCTGGTCAGCGGGCCAGAAGTGGGGGCAGGTGGAGCTGCGCTTCGCGCCGCTCTCGGCACCGGGCTGGCTGGGGATCGTCCAGAACGCCCGGACCAAGCTGATCGCCTTTCTTCGCGCTCTTCGGCTTCGCCGTGTTCTATCTCTACCTGCGCAAGATGCTGCAGCATCTGGACCCTTCCCAGGCCGTTCCCCCTCACGTCCGCTCCGCACTCGACACCCTGGCCGAGGGTCTGATGGTGATCGACCTGAAGCAACAGATCGTGCTGGCGAACCAGGCGTTTGCCGCCACCGTCGGCCGCAAGCCGGAAGAGTTGATGGGCCGCTCCGCCTCGGACCTCGCCTGGATCAGTCCCGACGGCACGCCCTTCGCGAAGGAGGCTCTCCCCTGGACGAGAGCGCTCGCGGACGGCAGCCCGCAGAGAAACGACATGATCCACCTGCACGACCGCGATTCGGAGCGGCTCCACCTTCCTGGTCAACTGCTCACCCGTGCTCGGAAGCGGTGGGCGATACCGCGGCGTGCTGGTCAGCTTCGACGACGTCACCCAATTGGAGGAGAACCAGGTCGAGCTTCAGCGGCCAAGGAGGCGGCCGAGGCCGCCAACCAGGCCAAGAGCGAGTTCCTGGCCAACATGAGCCACGAGATCCGCACGCCGATGAACGCCATCCTCGGCTTCACCGAAGTGCTGCGGCGGGGTTACGAGCAAGGACGAGACCGAGAACCGCCGAAGTACCTCGAGACGATCCAGTCCAGCGGCGAGCACCTGCTCGAGCTGATCAACGACATCCTCGACCTCTCCAAGATCGAGGCCGGCCGGCTCGAAGATGGAACCGACCGCGTTCGCCCCGCACCGGCTGATCCCGAGGTCGTCGAGCGTGCTCGCGCGTGAAGGCGCGCGAGAAAGGGCATCACGCTTGACGTTCGACGCTGGCCGAGACCGATTCCGGAGACGATCCAGCGATCCGACCCGCCTGCGCCAGATCCTGACCAACCTGGTCGGCAACGCGATCAAGTTCACCGAGCAGGGCGGCGTCAAGGTCGTCGCCCGCCTGGCGCCGGCAGACGAGGATCGCCTGGCTATGACCATCGACGTGATCGACACCGGCATCGGCATGCCGCCGGAGGCGCTCGAAGCAAGATCTTCGAGCCGTTCGTCCAGGCCGACCTCGGTGACCCGCCGGTTTGGCGGCACCGGGCTCGGGCTGGCGATCAGCCGGCGGTTCGCCCAGCTGCTGGGCGGCGACATCACCGTCGACAGCGAACTCGGGCAAAGGAAGCACCTTCACGGCTGCACGATCGACCCCGGGCCGCTGGACAGGCGTCGGCTGCTGGAGCCGACGGAGGCCATGGCGGCTCAGCAGGGACCGACGAGTCGGCCGACGGCACGGGCAGAGTTCGCGCTTCCCGGCTGCCGCGTGCTGGTGGTCGACGACGGCGCGGAGAATCGCCAGCTGGTCAAGCTGGTGCTCGTGCAGCGTCGGCCTGCGAGGTCGACGAGGCCGAGAACGGCCAGGTCGGCGTCGACCTGGCGCGGTCGGGACGCTTCGACGTGATCCTGATGGACATGCAGATGCCGGTGATGGACGGCTACACGGCGACGCACATCCTGCGCGCAGGAAGGCCTACGGCGCCGATCATCGCGCTGACCGCCCACGCGATGAAGGGATTCGAGCGAGGAGTGCCTCGAGGCCGGCTGACCGGATTACCTCACCAAGCCGATCGACATCGACACTCTCCTCGGAACCTTGGCCGATCTGCTCGGGGGTGAGCGCAAGATTCAGCGCGCGAGCCGGAGACTCCTCTGGAAGACGAGGTGGCTGGAGAGCGGCCACAGGAGTGGACCGGCAGACGACACTGCGGTGGTGTCGCGACTCGCCTCGGACCGCGGCTCACGCCCCATCGAGAAGCCGTCTGCCGGCTCGAAGAGAAGCTCGAGGCGATGCCGGGGCGCTGGGAAGCCCGTGACTTCGAGGGGCTGGCGAAGCTGGCGCACTGGCTGAAGGGCTCGGGCGGAATGGTCGGGTTCGAGCGTTGGCCGCCCGCGGCAGACGCTCGAACTGCTCGCCAGGAGCGGAAGGAGAGCGAGATCGAGGATATCCATCTTGGAGCTGCGCGGCTGGCCGACCGGATCGTCGTGGCGAGCGAGGACGACGATCGACTCGGTATGGTCCGCTCGTCTTCCATGGTTAGGCGAGGGGAGGCCGGGCTCAAGGATCGAGGGGGACAAGAGTCCGAGCCAAGCGCTGGGGTGGCCCAAGGTCCCGGCGGCGGACGGAAGAGGCACTGGCAGAAATGGACAGGCCCAGGGGCCAGATCGATCCAACGCGCTGTTTCGCGGGACGGAGCCGTGCGGGAGGCCCTGGCGGAGCACCTCTCTGCCATCCTGTCGGCGATAGCGAAGAGCCTCGAAGCGCTCGAGGGGGGCGGACCATCATGATGGTGGACGACGAGCCCACACCATGGAGGTCCTCGAGCTTCCTCCAGGGTGAGGGGCACGCGATTTCGTCGCGACGACGGATTCGAGAGAGGCTCTCCATCTTCTCGAGAGCGAGAGGCCGGACGTCCTGCTGCTGGATCTGATGATGCCGAACCTGGGCGGCCTCGAGATC
>CAWAPH010000009.1:0-128938 GCA_963783795.1 uncultured delta proteobacterium
CCACAGCCGCGCTCCCAAGCAGCTGCGACGAAGGGGATCCCATGCGTGGAGCCGAATGGATCGACTGGACCCGGACGAGGCTCCAGCCTCGTGAACGCGAGAAGCTGTTGTCTCGGGAACGAGACGACATGGTGGTCGCGTTGACCTCGGAGCAGAAGGAGCATCTGCTCGAGCAGGATTTCGTCTGGGTGAAGGGAAGCAGCGTGCTCTGGAAGCCCCCGGTTGGGGCCCTGCAGCGCGCCCAGTTCACGCACGGCAGCTACTTCAGGACGGAGCGTGGGGAGTTCTACATCGACTCCGAAGGCAGCGTGCGCGAGCTCCTGCGCGCGGAGGCCACGGAAGGAGAATCGAGCCATGAAGGTGAAACCGTTGCACGACCGGATCCTGGTGAAGCGTATCGAGGAAGAGGAGAAGACCAAGGGTGGACTGATCATCCCTGACACCGCCAAGGAGAAGCCCCAGGAGGGCAAGGTCATCGCCGTCGGCAAAGGCAAGGTGAACGACGACGGCAAGCTCCTTCCGCTCGACGTGCACAAGGGTGACCGGGTGCTCTTCAGCAAGTACTCCGGTACCGAAATCCAGCTCGAGGGCGACGAACATCTGATCGTTCGCGAGGACGACGTCCTCGCGGTGCTCGAATAGGAGAATGCAGCGATGTCAGCAAAGCAAATCAAGTACTCACACGACGCCCGGGAGCGTCTGCTGCGTGGCGTCGACCAGCTCGCCCACGCGGTTCGCGTGACGCTGGGCCCCAGGGGCCGCAACGTCATGCTCGAGAAGAGCTGGGGACCTCCGACCATCACGAAGGACGGCGTCACGGTGGCGAAGGAGATCGATCTCGAGGACCACTTCGAGAATCTCGGTGCGCAGATGGTGCGCGAGGTGGCGAGCAAGACCTCCGACGTCGCAGGCGACGGCACGACCACCGCCACGGTGCTCGCGCAGGCCATCTTCCGCGAGGGGACCAAGATGGTCGCCGCCGGGATGAACCCGATGGACTTGAAGCGCGGGATCGACAAGGCGGTGGCGGTCCTCGTCGAGGACCTCGGCAAGCAGTCGAGGGAGACGCGCACCAGCGCGGAGATCGCCCAGGTGGGGACGATTTCCGCCAACGGCGATGAGGCGGTTGGAACCATCCTCGCCGAGGCGATGGAGAAGGTCGGCAAGGAGGGCGTGGTCACCGTCGAGGAGGCGAAGAGCATGGAGACCACCCTCGACCTGGTCGAGGGCATGCAGTTCGACCGCGGCTACCTCTCGCCCTACTTCGTCACCGATGCCGAGAGCATGGAGGTGGTCCTCGAGGATGCGCTGGTTCTCCTTCACGAAAAGAAGATCAGCGGCATGAAGGACCTTCTGCCGCTTCTCGAGCAGGTCTCGAAGCAGGGCAAGCCCATCCTGGTCGTGGCCGAGGACCTCGAGGGAGAGGCGCTGGCGACCCTGGTCGTGAACAAGATCCGGGGCACGCTGCAATGTGCGGCGGTGAAGGCGCCCGGCTTCGGCGATCGCCGCAGGGCGATGCTCGAGGACATGGCGATCCTGACCGGCAGTCAGGTAGTCGCCGAGGAGCTCGGTCTCAAGCTCGAGAACGTGACGCTCAAGGACCTGGGTCGTGTCAAGAAGGTCGTGATCAGCAAGGACGACACGACGTTCATCGAGGGCGCGGGTTCGAAGAAGGACATCGAGGGCCGCTGCAACCAGATCCGCAAGCAGATCGCGGACACCACCTCGGACTACGACCAGGAGAAGCTCCAGGAGCGGCTGGCGAAGCTCGCCGGCGGCGTGGCGGTGCTCAAGGTGGGCGCGGCCACCGAGACCGAGATGAAGGAGAAGAAAGCCCGGGTAGAGGACGCGCTGCACGCGACCCGAGCCGCGATCGAGGAGGGTATCGTGCCTGGGGGCGGCGTGGCGCTGCTCCGAGCACAGAGCAACCTCCACGGCCTCGAAGAGAGTCTCCCGGAAGCAGATCAGCGAGCCGGCGTAAAGATCCTCCGCCGTGCAATCGAGGAACCGCTGCGCTGGATTGCCGAAAACGCTGGGATCGAGGGATCGATCGTCGTGCAGAAGGTGAAGGAAGGTCGCGGGGCGTTCGGCTTCAATGCGGCGACCGAAGTGTACGAAGATCTCGTCGAGGCGGGGGTCATCGACCCCACCAAGGTCGTGCGGGCGGCGCTCCAGAATGCCGCCAGCGTGGCGTCCCTGCTCCTGACGACCGAGGCGTTGATCGCGGAGAACCCGGAGAAGAAGGCCGGGGCGGCGGGCGGCGCGATGGGTGGCATGCCCGACATGGGCGACATGGGGATGTAGGCCGGAGCGCCGGTGGACTGCGCGAAGAGGTGAGCTGACATGTGGAAACGTCTGCGCCACGCCCTGTGGCGCCTCTGGCAACGGTCGCAGACAAGTCCCGAAGAACGCCGGGCGGCCAAGGCGCGCGCCCGCTTCTGGGCCGAAGTGCGCGAGGGACAGCGTGAGGCGGAAGCCCATTCACGCCCCTGAGCCGACGGCTCCATGAGGGCCATCTCGGCGCCGCGAAGATCGAAAAGCAACGAGGAACGGAGAATCCCAGTCATGAACCTCGAGTCGCTACGGCAGCAAACCGGGCCCTGTCTTCTTCTGATCGCCTTGCTGACCCTGGCCTCCTGGCCTGGCACCGCAGCGACGCAGGATGATTCCGCGGGGGCGGTGCCTCTCCACTCACACATGAAACGGTACGGAGGCGGGTGGGAGTGTGACCGAGGCTACCGGAGCGTCCGCCAGGCATGCGTGGCCGTCGAGGTGCCTACGAATTCCCATCTGGACGCGTCGGGACACGGGTCGGAATGCAACCGGGGCTACCGAAAGGCCAACGGGGCATGCGCGAAGATCGAAGTGCCTCCGCACGCCTTCCTGGCTTCCCGCCGAAGCAACTGGAAGTGCGATCGAGGCTACCGAAGGGTCGACCAGTCCTGCATCGCCGTCGAAGTGCCTCCGCACGCCTATCTCGCGGACTCCCACAGAAACGGATGGGAGTGCAGTCGAGGGCACCGAAGGGTCGACCGGTCGTGCGTGGCCATCGCGGTTCCCGAGAATGCCTATCTCGACTCTGCCGGAGACCGCTGGAAGTGCGAGCGAGGCTTCCGCAAGAACGGCGACTCGTGCGCCCCCCTCGAGGTTCCTGAGGAAGGATACATCGGGCGTTCGGGCGGCGATTGGGAATGCAATCGCGGTTACCGGAAACGCGAAACGTCGTGCGTCACGGTCGAGGTGCCTTCAAACGGGTACCTCGACTCGTCGGGACGCGACTGGGACTGCGAGCGAGGCTTCAAGAAAGGAGTCCGCTCGTGCCTGTCTATCCAGGTGCCGATGAACGCCCACCTCAGCTACGCGGGAGACAGATGGACTTGCGATCCGGGCTACCGGCAGCGGGGAGAGGCCTGTATCGAGGAAAAGGGATAGAGGAGCCGGGCGGCCCTGGGCGAAGGAGCTCTTGGGCCGGACCGGACATCGGGCGCGGCCATTCCTCACGGCTGGCGCTGGAGAAGCGGCAATGTTCGAAACAGTACGTCTCGGAGCGGGGTCGGAGCAGATTCGCGTCTTCGTGAGCTACGACCGCGAGCACGACGGGGACCTGCACGATCTGCTCGTCGCGCAGGCATCGAAGTCGCTGACTGGATTCGAGATCTCGGCGCAATCCAGGGTCCGGGCCCCGACGGATTTCCTGGACGAAGAGCTGCGCCGCGACATCCGGGAGGCGGACGAGGTCATCGTCATCTGCGGCGAGCACACCGACTGCTCGGAACGCGTGGGCACCGAGCTTCGCATCGCCCGGGAGGAGGAGCGGCCCTACTTCCTGCTCTGGGGCCGGCGCGAGTTCATGTGCACCAAGCCGATGACAGCCAAGCCGGCGGACGCCATGTACAGCTGGACGTGGGAGATCCTCCAGAGCCAGATCCTCACCATCCGCCGTGGCGCCCAGTCGGACGAAAGTCTGGCTGGGCTTAGCCCGGCCAAAGCGACCCCGAAGAACTGACCGGATCGCCCGCGCTAAGGTCCCGGGCGCGTCCTGCCGACCTTCGTTACATTCCCTTCAGCCTCAGAGAAGGCCCTGCCCGCCTTTCCTTCCGAGCCTCGTCTCAGTCTGCAAGTCGGCCCGGTGTTCGTTTTCGAAGCTGCCCAGGTGAGCACAGGGCTCGCCTGGAGAACCCGCCGACCCGAGCGCGAAGCTCAGGCACCACTCGCCTGCCGCACGCGCCGACCACAGGAAACCCATTTGTCTACCTCTGCAATGAACCAAGAAAACCGCTCGCGCCCCTCCGCGCGAGGATTCGAGACCCTGGATCTCGACCCCGAGCTGATCGCCGTCCTCCAGACCCTCGGCTACACCGAGCCGACCCCGATTCAGCGAGAGGCGATCCCCCACGCCCTCGAAGCCCGCGACGTGCTCGCCTGCGCCCAGACCGGCACCGGAAAGACCGCGGCCTTCGCCCTCCCCATCCTCGACGAGCTGCTGCGCATCGAGCCCGATGGTCGCCGCCGGCCGATCCGCGCTCTGGTGCTGGCCCCGACGCGCGAGCTCGCCGCGCAGATCGCCGAGAGCTTCCGGAGCTACACGCCCGGCGGCCGCATCCGCTCCGAGGTGGTCTTCGGAGGCGTCGGCAAGCGGCCCCAGGTGACGGCGCTGCGCCGCGGCGTCGACGTCCTGGTCGCCACGCCCGGAAGGCTCCTCGACCTCATGGGCGACGGCGAAGTGAGTCTCTCCCAGGTGGAGATGTTCGTCCTCGACGAGGCCGATCGGATGCTCGACATGGGCTTCATCCCCGACGTCCGCCGTATCACGAAGGCGCTTCCGCGCCAGCGGCAGACCCTGCTCTTCTCGGCGACCCAGCCCCGCGAGATCCGCGAACTCGCGACCCGGCTCCTCCACGAGCCGGTGGAGGTGGCCGTCGATCCGATCGCCTCGACCGTGGAGCCGCTCTCCCAGTCGGTCTACTTCGTGGATGGGCCGCGCAAGCTCGGCCTGCTCCTCGCCCTCCTCGCGAGCGACGAAATCGCCCGGGCGCTCGTCTTCACCCGCACCAAGCGCCGGGCGGACCGGCTCGCGCGGAGCCTGAGCCGCGAGGGCGTCGAGGCGGCGGCCATCCACGGCGACAAGTCGCAGAGCACCCGGGTCCGCACGCTCGAGGGCTTCAAGCGCGGGCGGACGCGCGTACTCGTCGCGACCGACGTCGCGGCGCGCGGCATCCACGTGGAAGACATCGACACCGTCATCAACTTCGACATCCCGAACGAGCCCGAGACCTACGTCCATCGGGTGGGGCGAACATGCCGCGCCGGCGCCAGCGGAACGGCCCTGTCGCTCTGCGGGGCGGACGAGCGCGAACAGCTCGCGTCCATCGAGCGTCTCACCCGGCGGAAGATCCCGGAGCTGAAGACGCCGACTACACTCCAGCCGATTCGCGGGAGCCAGCCCGCGGCGCACCCGGAGCGCGGCGACCGCCAGGCGGCGCGGCGCCGTACCGGCAGCGACGCTTCGAGTCCGCGTCGCCGCCGCGGGCGCGGCGGGCGCCACGACTTCGCCGGAGCCGGCCCGCGCCCAGTCTGACACGCTGGTCCTGGCGGAAGAGCTCGAGGCGTCCAGAGGGCTGTGCCGGTGGGCGCGACAGGGCTCGAAACCGTGCCCCGTCGCTTGCTAGAGTCGGTCCTCGAAACGAGGAGGAACCCGAATGCGACTGGCTGTCATGGCACGTGGAAGTATCGCGCTTGCTCTCGTGTTTCTCGCGGGCGGCGCCACCGCCGAAGACGCGGGCTATTCCCCCTACGCGGGACGGGACTACCCCATCCGGGTCTTCTGGGGCGACACCCACAACCACACGTCCAACTCCGGCGATGCCATCACGGGCGGCAACCGCCTGACCCCTGAACAGGCCTACCGCTTCGCGCGCGGCGAGGAGGTGGTCTCCTCTTCGGGGGTGTTGGCGAAGCTCTCGCGCCCGCTGGACTTCCTGGTGGTCTCGGATCACGCCGAGGGTCTCGGCGTCGGATACGAGCTGCTCGACGGGAATCCCGTGCTGATGGAGGATCCCACTCTCGCGCGCTGGAACGCGATGATGAAGGCGGGCGGGAAGCAGGCCGGGCAAGCCCTGCACGAGCTCGTCTCGGCCCAGGGCCAGGGAACGCTGCCCAAGCCCATCACCGATCCGGCGATCGTCGGTCCCATCATCCATACCGTCTGGCAGAAGTACACGGCCACGGCCGACCGGTTCAACGAGCCCGGTGAATTCACCGCGATGATCGGCTTCGAGTGGACGTCGGTGCCGGGCGGGAACAACCTGCATCGAAACGTCCTGTTCCGCGACGGCAAGGACCGAGCCGCCCAGGTCATGCCCTTCTCGTCCTGGCAGAGCCAGGACCCCGAGGACCTCTGGCAGTGGATGGCGGGCTACGAGGAGAAGACCGGCGGGAAGATCCTCGCCATCCCCCACAACGCCAACCTCTCGAACGGCCGGATGTTCGCGCTGCTGGACTTCGAGGGGAACCCGCTCTCGCAGGACTACGCGCGACGGCGCGCCCGCTGGGAACCCCTGCAGGAGGTGATGCAGGTCAAGGGCAACAGCGAGACCCACCCCACGCTCTCACCCAACGACGAGTTCGCGAACTTCGGCATCGCCGGATGGGAGTACGGGAACCTGAGCCTGGAGGACGAGCTCGAGACGCCGGAGATGCGCCCCTATATGTACCTGCGCGGCGGGCTCCGGAACGGCCTGGCACTGGGCCGGGAGCTCGGCACCAATCCCTTCCAGTTCGGGATGATCGGCAGCAGCGACGTCCACACCTCGCTCACCGCCATCGAGGAAGAGAACTTCATGGGCAAGCACGTGAGCCAGGAGCCGCGCCCGGAGCGCTGGAAGCAGGCCAGCGGGCAGGGATTCGGCAAGACCCGGTACACGTGGCACCTCATGTCAGCCGGCTATGCCGCGGTCTGGGCCTCCGAGAACACGCGCGAGGCGATCTGGGACGCGATGATGCGAAAGGAGGTCTACGCGACCTCCGGGACCCGCATGACCGTGCGCTTCTTCGGCGGCTGGGACTTCGGGGCGGACGACGCGCGAAGTCGGCGCATCGCGGATGCGGGTTACGCCAAGGGCGTGCCCATGGGCGCCGATCTCCCGCCGAAGTCGCCTGGAGCGAAGGCGCCGACCTTCCTGGTCGCGGCCCTCAAGGACCCGAGCTCCGGGAATCTGGACCGGATCCAGATCGTGAAGGGCTGGCTCGACGCCGAAGGCGAGACCCACGAGTCGATCTACGAGGTCGCGTGGGGCGACGCCGACCGCCGCCAGCTCGGCGCCAACGGCAAGCTTCCGCCGGTGGGCGACACGGTGGATGTCGCGCGGGCCACCTGGACCGACACCATCGGCGATCCCGACCTGACGACCGTCTGGCAGGACCCCGACTTCGACCCGAGCGAGCCCGCGTTCTACTACGTGCGGGTGATCGAGATCCCGACCCCGCGCTGGACCGCCTACGACGCGCTGCGCTTCGGGGTGAAGATGGACCCCGAGGTCCCCATGAAGCACCAGGAGCGGGCCTGGAGCTCGCCGATCTGGTATTCGCCCTGAAGCGCACCATTCTCTTCTCCAGCGTCAGCATCGACCGATTCATCCTGGACGCGGTGGAAGAGCGAGGCTCCATCAACAGCCTGCGCTGGTGGGCGCGATTCTGCCGAAATCGGGTTTTCCGGAGGAACCGCCTAGCGCATCTTGGCCCGTCCGCGCAGGTACTGCTGCACCATGCGCGCGACGGCCGTACCGGATAGCGCCGACTGATGCGTACCCATCCCCTTGGACCCCGCATCCGCCCCTGCGATGTACAAGCCGTTGATGGGTGCTTTGGAGCTCGGCTTCAATGGAGCCGCATTGGCCCACGATCTGCGCCAGCCCCACGCACTCGCCGCCTTGACCTTCGATGACGGAGTCGCGTGTGAGTTCAGCGATGTCCTTGGGGCCGTTGTACTCGCGGCGCTCGCAGGCTGCCCAGATCTCGGGAAAGAACTCCCGCATCTGCTCGTCCATCTTCTCCCAGAGCGCCTCGATCTCCTTCGCCTCGGGGTTGGAGGAGCAGACGGTCCCGCTCACCAACACCTGCTTGCCAGGAGGTGCCGCGTTCTCGTCGTAGAAGTTGTGGTTCACCATGAAGAGGATCACCTCTTCCGGGATCTCGCCGCTCTTCATCTTCTCGAAGCGCGCGGTATCCAGCCAGGAATCGTCGGAGTACATCACGTACATCGCCGTATCCATCACCGGCTTGTTCAGGAAATAGCGGATGGAGGTAAAGGCCCATCCCGGGACCAGGCCCTTGATGTAGTTCAGGTAGGTCTTGTCGAAGTGTTCCTCACCGCACAGCTTGAGAATGGTCGGTTGGATGCCAGCGGAGCTGACGACCACGGGCGCATTGAAGGTTCCCTCGGGCGTCGGTGACGCCGGTTACGGCCCCATCTTCGATGTCGATCCGGTCGACCTTGCAGTTCTTGATCAGGGTTCCACCGTTCTTCTCGAACTCGCGCACCATCACCTTGGTGAGGCCGCCGAATCCGCCTTTGTACTGGCCACCGCCGCCCTGGAGCATCATCTGCTTCATGATCAGGATCTGCTCGGAAGCCGCGACCAGGTCGATCGGCTCGGCCAGCGATGCGTTGGCGTGGAAGCCCAGGTAGTTGTAGAGGGGGCCAGGGACCTCGCGCTCCGCCAGCCACTCGTCCATGGTCATGCCATCCAGCTTGTCGATCTCCTCGTCGGGCATCATGGCCATCTCGGTCATCACCTTGATGGCCGCTTCCTTCTGGATCTCCTCGAGATCCCAGAGCTTGAAGAAGGGCTCGGGATCGGCCATGGCCTGGCCCTGAGTGACCCTGTTGTACTCTTTGCGGTCGCCGCGGCGGTAGAGCAGAGTGATGATGTCCCGCGGATCGTCGGGCTCGAGGGCGGGCACGAACTCATCGGATACGCCCAGCTCTGCGAAGATCGGCTCGAAGGCCGAGCCGCGCATCGGCACCTGCCCGTGCGGAAAGAGATCGTATGCGTAGCCATCCTTCTCGATGCTGATCATCTTGCCACCGAGCAGGTTGTTCTTCTCGATGAGCAGGCAGCTCTGGCCGCGCTTCTGCAGCAGCGTGGCGGCGGATAGACCTCCGGGGCCACTGCCGATCACGACTACGTCGTAGTTCGCCTTCACGATGCTTTCCTCTCCCTCTCATCTCACCCTTCAACCGCGCTGTGCGGGTCATGAATCTGCAATTTCGCCGGGATTTCGGGGTCGACTGGAGGTAGCCGACGGTCCTGGGTAGGAGTCTCCGCGAAGGAATCGCGCGGCTGCGGGAGCGCCTCTTGGACTGGCACCTCGGGAGTCGCGCGCTCTACCGAGGATGGACGCGAACCGGCAGCTGCGCGTAGCCCCGGATGAAGCTGGATTGCACGCGAATCGGCTCTCCGACCACCTCCACCGTGCGGAAGCGTTCGAGGACTTCTTCCCACAGAATGCGGAGCTGCATCTCTGCAAGGCGGCTGCCCATGCAGAAGTGGACGCCGATTCCAAAGGACAGGTGCTTTCGAGCATCCTCACGATCGATCAGGAACTCGCTGGCACGCTCGATGGCGGTCTCATCGCGATTGGCCGACACGTACCACATGACGACCTTGTCGCCCTTCTTGATCTTCTTTCCTGCGAGCTCCGTGTCGCACGATCGCCGTCCGACGCATGTACGCCAGAGGCGTCTGCCAGCGGATGATCTCGCTGACCATGTTCGGGATGAGATCCGGGTTGTCGCGCAGCTTCTGATACTCCTTCGGGTACTCGTTCAGTGCCACGACGCCCCCGGAGATGGAGTTCCGGGTGGTGTCGTTGCCTCCGATGATCAGCAGCAGCAACGTTCCAAGATACTCGAGCGGCTGCATGCCCTTGGTGGCGGCTCCGTGGATCATCGAGGTGACGAAATCCAGGCGATCTTCCTGGGGCTTCTTCTCTCGCTCCTTCCAGAGCGCCGTGAATACATCGAGACACTCCATCAGTGTCGCTCGACCTTCCTCCTCGGTGATGCCCATGCTGGCTATCCCTCCGCCAGCGCCAAGCGCCGCCACATCCGACCAGTGAGTGAGCTTCCGCCGCTCCTCGTAGGGGAAATCGAAGAGGGTCGCGAGCATTCCGGTAGTCAACTCGATGGACACGCGGTCGACCCAATCGAAGCTGTCATCGGTGGGCAGGCCATCCAGGATCGCGGTCACCCTTTGACGGATCAGCGGCTCGAGCACCTTCAGGTTTCGGGGGGCCACCACGGGCTGGACGACCTTGCGCTGGGCGTCGTGCTCGGGCCCATCCATGGTGATGAAACCGCCCTCCAGCGGGAAATCAGGCTCGGGGTCGCTCAGGAAGATGCTGCGCGCGGAGGAATAGATCTCGGGATTCTTCTCGACGTGGACGATGTCATCGAACCGCGTCACGGACCAGTACGGGCCGTTCTCACTCTCGGCGCAGTAGTGAACGGGATCTTCCTTGCGCAGGCGCTCGAAATATCCCCAGTGCGTGTCGGTGACGAACAGCTCCGGATCCGAAACGTCGATCTTGTCCAGAGGAATCGAGTAGGGATCGGCGCCGGCCTGGCCCTTCGAAGGAATCGGATGTTCTTGGCCTGCCTGGCTCATGGGGCCTCCCTGTCAGCAGGTGATCGTGTGAATGGCGGGGCCACCGCTCTCCCCGAAGGGATCGAGCGGAGCCCCAGTCCATGAGGTCGCTCTTAGTGTATCCGAGCTTGATGGAAGCCGTTGAAGCCCTCGCTACGCGACCCTGACGGAAATGCGGGCCAGAGGGCTGAGCTGGTGGGCGCGACAGGGCTCGAACCTGTGACCTCCTGGGTGCAAAGTCGAACCGCCCGAGAAAGCACTAAAACCGCAGGAGATTGTAGGTCCGCTCGTTAGCCGCGTGATCGCTGAAGTTCTTGATCATCGAGTACCAGAGGCGAGCCCCCCGTCGCCCAACGGCTGGCCGCCAGGCAGCGGCCGGTATTGAGAATACCATGGGCGACCCTCCCCGGGGAGCCCCGACCGGCGAGGCAGATCGGGATGGCGGAGGTGCTAGGGTTCGAGAGAGCGGGAGAGGTTGGCAGGAATCAAGGGAGCGCGGGATGATGAGAGTGAAGCCGGAGCGGCGCACCACCCTTGAGGAGCGAACAGCCTATCACGAGGCTGGGCACTTCGTTGCTGCGTACGTTGGCAAGAAGTCTACGGCGATTCGCCGTCTCTCAATCGTTCCGGAGGGAGACACGCTCGGGCACGTAGTGCCATTTCCTGCCCCGTCCTTCCGGCCCGATATTGACCCGCCGCTTCAGCGGGTGGTGGACACCATCGTGACCTACCTCGCAGGCTCCGCTGCCGAGAGGCGTTTCGCAGGTCGCTTACTCGACCATGAGGGCAGCGCCCAGGACTACTCCAGCGCGGTGAGCCTTGGAATGCATGTTGTGACCGCTGACCGCGAACTGGAACTGTTCGTCAACTGGCTCGACGAGCGAGCGGCAGAGGTGATCGACGTCCACTGGTGGGCGGTGACCGGGTTGGCCAAAGAGCTTCTGAGGCGAAAGAAGATGACGGGCAAGGAGGCGCTCGAAGTCATCGATGGCCTTGTGGCCAAAGGGGAAGCATCATGAAGCGCAAGCCCTCCGGCCAGAAGTACAAGAACCTCTTCGCTCGCGGCGGCGTGATCTAGTACCAGCGGCGGGTGGGCGGGAAGCGGATCCGCTTCTCCTGCAAGACGGACGACTGGGGGAAGGCCGTGTCGGTCGCGCGGCTCTACGAGGAGCGGAAGGGAATCGGGCGGCTGCCGTTCGCGACCGTAGAGATGCTGACGTTTCGCGAGTTCGCCCAACGCTATCTCGAAGAGGACACCGGACACCTCGCGGAGACGACTCTCTCTGATCGGCGTGCGTACCTCCGCAAAGAGGGCCCATCGAGCGGCCCGAGGAAATCGAAGCTCTTGTGCGCGAAGCCCGCGCTGAGGGTTACGTCCTCGATGGAGTCGAGCCGTCGAACTTCCGAAGTCGCGAGTGGCGGAGGATCTTGAAGCGGGCGGAGATCGGGCATCGGGCGCTCAAGGATCTCCGCGACACCTTCGCGTCCCAGCTCCTCACCGCTGGCGTCCAGCTTGGGTACGTCTCCATTCAGCTGGGTCACAGCGACGTCGCGGTGACCGCGCGCCACTACGCGCGCTGGATCGAAGACGACCTCTACCGGGAGCCGATGCGGCTGGAGTCCGGCGAGGTTCCCGCCGACCTGCTCGCGCGTCTGGCTCTCGAAGGTGACCCCAATGTGACCCCACTTGCCTCTGAGCCCGCTGAGAGCGAAGCAGAGCAAGAGCTGCAAGCCGACGGAATAGAAGAGGAATCGTTCGGTGCGGCTGGTGGGCGCGACAGGGCTCGAACCTGTGACCTCCTGGGTGTAAACCAGGTGCTCTTCCAGCTGAGCTACACGCCCAAAGCGATCAGTTGACGCCGGCCGGGGTGGTGAGGTCGTCCCCCGCAGCGCCGCGGCCGGGAACCTCGAAGATGTTCTCGATGGCGTGGTCGCCTTCCTGCAGGAAGGTCTGGGCATCCTCCAGGGCCAGGGCGCTCCCCAGGACCTCGTCCATGTGGTCGACCATGATGATCTTCACGTTCCGCTTGATCTGCGCGGGGATGTCCTTCAGGTCCTTCTCGTTCTCCTTGGGAATCAGGACCGTGTCGATGCCGCCGCGGTGAGCCGCGATCATCTTCTCCTTGAGGCCGCCGATCGGCAGCACCCGGCCGCGCAGCGTGATCTCTCCGGTCATCGCCACGTTGGAGCGGATCGGCACCCGGGTGAGCGCCGACGCGATCGCGGTGGCGATGGTGATCCCGGCCGAGGGCCCGTCCTTGGGAGTGGCGCCCTCGGGAACGTGGATGTGGACGTCCACGTGGGAGTAGAAGTCCGGGGTCAGGCCCAGCTGCTTGCTCCGGGAGCGCACGTAGGACATGGCGGCGTTGGCGCTCTCCTGCATCACCTCGCCGAGGCGCCCGGTGACCAGGAGCTTGCCCTTGCCGGTGGTGACCGCCACCTCCGTGTGCAGGATCTCGCCCCCCACCTCGGTGTAGGCGAGGCCGTTGCAGAGCCCGATCCGGTCCTGCTCCTCGACCTGGCTGTGGCGGTACTTGCGGACGCCCAGCAGGCGCTTGGCCGCCGCCGGGGTGATCTTGGTCTTCTTGGCGCTCTCGCCCTCGGTCACCACCTGCCGCGCCACCTTGCGGCAGACCGAGGCGATCTCCCGCTCCAGGTTCCGGACGCCGGACTCCCGGGTGTAGTGGCGCATCACCTCGAGGATCCCGGCATCGTTGAAGTGGATCTGGCTCTCGTTCAGGCCGTTGGCCTCGAGCTGCTTCGGCACCAGGAAGTCCTTGGCGATCTGGAGCTTCTCGTTCTCGATGTAGCCGGGGAGCTGGATGATCTCCATGCGGTCCTGGAGGGGACGCGGGATCTGGTGCAGCACGTTGGCCGTGCAGACGAACATCACCCGCGAGAGGTCGTAGTCGAGATCCAGGTAGTGGTCGTTGAAGGTGTGGTTCTGCTCCGGATCGAGCACCTCCAGCAGCGCCGACGAGGGGTCGCCGCGGAAGTCCATCGACATCTTGTCGACCTCGTCGAGCAGGAAGATCGGGTTGCTGGAGCCCGCCTTCTTGATCCCCTGGATGACCTTGCCCGGCAGCGCTCCGATGTAGGTGCGCCGGTGGCCGCGGATCTCGGCCTCGTCGCGAACGCCGCCGAGGCTGATCCGGACGAAGTCGCGGCCCGTGGCTCGCGCGATCGATCTGCCGAGCGAGGTCTTGCCGACGCCCGGCGGACCCACCAGGCAGAGGATCGGGCCCTTCATCCTCTCGACCAGGACGTGCACCGCGAGGTACTCGAGGATCCGCTCCTTCGGCTTCTCGAGACCGTAGTGGTCCTCGTTCAGGATGCGCTCGGCTTCGGCGACGTCGGCGTTCTCTTCGCTGTACTCGCTCCAGGGCAGTGAGAGCATCCAGTCGATGTAGTTGCGCACGACGGTCGCCTCGGCGCTCATCGGCGACATCATCTTGAGCTTGCGGATCTCCTTCTCGCCCCGCTCGCGCGCCTCGTCGGGCATCTTCTTGGCCTGGAGCTGCTCTTCGAGCTCCTGCACCTCGTTCTTGAAGTCGTCGCGATCGCCGAGCTCCTTCTGGATCGCCCGCATCTGCTCGTTCAGGTAGTACTCCTTCTGCGAGCGCTCCATCTGCTTCTTGACCCGGCCCCGGATGCGCTTCTCCACCTCGAGCACCTCGATCTCGGCCTGCATGTAGCCGAAGACCTCCTCGAGGCGCTTGGCCGGATCGATCAGCTCCAGGAGCTTCTGGCGATCCTCCAGCTTGAGGTTCAGGTGGGTCGCGATGGTGTCGGCGAGGCGCGAGGCCGTCTTCAGCTGGCTGACGTTGGTCAGGACCTCGGGCGGAACCTTCTTGTTGAGCTTGACGTAGTTCTCGAAGCTCGAGTGGATGCTCCGCAGCAGGGCCTCCAGCTCCGGCGTGGGCGACTCGTCCTCTTCCAGCAGCTCGATGTCACAGGCGAAGTAGGGCTCGTCCTGGGTGAAGGAGCGGATCGAGGCGCGGGCCTTGCCCTCGACCAGCACCTTCACGGTCTGGTCGGGCAGGCGAAGCAGCTGGATGATCGAGCCGAGGGTGCCGATCCGGAAGATGTCGTCTTCCTGCGGCTCGTCCTTGGCGGCCACGCGCTGAGCGGAGAGCAGCAGCTCCCGGCCCCCGGCCACCGCGTCCTCCAGGGCCTTGATCGACTTGGGGCGCCCGACGAAGAGCGGCACCACCATGTTCGGGAACACCACGATGTCGCGCAGGGGAAGCAGCGGAACGCCCTGGGAGTCACCCTCCGGGGCCGGGGTCCCGTTCGAATCCTCGTCGTTCTTGAAGAAGGACATGTCTTTGCTTCTCCCGAGGCGCTGTCCGCCGTGGCCCCTATGCGGACTCGGCCTCCCGCTTGAATACCAGGAGCGGCTCGTTCCCCTGCTGGATCACTTCCTCGTTGATGACGCACTCCTCGACGTCGTCGCGCGAGGGGATGTCGTACATCAGATCCAGCATCGCGACCTCGAGGATCGATCGCAGTCCCCGGGCGCCGGACTTCCGCTCCATGGCCTGCCGCGCCACCGCGCGCAGCGCGCCATCGGTGAAGCGCAGCCCCACCCCTTCGAACTCGAAGAGCTTCTGGTACTGCTTCACCAGCGCGTTCTTGGGCTTGGTCAGGATGTCGATCAGGGCGTCCTCGTCCAGCTCGTCGAGCGTGGCGATCACGGGGACGCGGCCGATGAACTCGGGGATCAACCCGAAATTCAGCAGATCCTCCGCCTGCACCGACCGCAGCACCTCTCCGAGCCTCCGATCGCTCTTGACCTGGATATCGGCTCCGAAGCCGATTCCCTTCACCCCGATTCGGCGCTGGATGATCTGCTCGAGCCCCACGAACGCACCGCCGCAGATGAAGAGGATGTTGGAGGTGTCGATCTGGAGGAACTCCTGCTGCGGGTGCTTTCGCCCCCCCTTGGGCGGGACGCTCGCCATCGTCCCCTCGATGATCTTGAGCAGCGCCTGCTGCACGCCCTCACCGGAGACGTCGCGGGTGATCGAGGGGTTCTCGCTCTTGCGCGCGATCTTGTCGATCTCGTCGATGTAGATGATGCCCCGCTGGGCCCGCTCGACGTCGTAGTTCGCCGCCTGCAGCAGGTTGAGGATGATGTTCTCCACGTCCTCGCCCACGTAGCCCGCCTCGGTGAGCGTGGTGGCATCGGCGATGGTGAAGGGTACGTCGAGGATCTTGGCCAGCGTCTGCGCCAGGAGTGTCTTCCCGCAGCCCGTCGGCCCCAGGAGCATGATGTTCGCCTTCTGCAGCTCGACGTCGCCCACGAAGCTCTGGCTCTCCATCCGGCGGTAGTGGTTGTGGACGGCGACGGCGAGGGTCTTCTTGGCGCGCTCCTGACCGATCACGTATTCGTCGAGCGTCTGCTTGATCTCTTTCGGCTTCGGGACCTGCGACCCCTGAGGGCCCGGCTCCTCCTGTCCGTACTCCTCGGCGATGATGTCGTTGCAGAGCTCGATGCACTCGTCGCAGATGTAGACCGTGGGACCCGCGATCAGCTTGCGGACTTCCTTCTGGCTCTTCCCACAGAAGGAACAGGACAGATTGGCGTTGTCGTCGCGCTTCTTCACGACTTCTCCCCCGAGGGCGCTGCCGAAGGTCCTGCGGGGTCATCGCCCGCTCCCCCGGCCGGAGGACGGTGCGTGACCACCTGATCGACGATTCCGTATTCCCGGGCTTCTTCTCCCGACATATAGTAGTCGCGGTCGGTGTCCTTGGCGATCTGCTCCAGGGAGACACCGATGTGCTCGGAGAGGATGACGTTCAGACGCTCGCGGATCTTCAGGAGTTCCCGCGCCTGGATGTCGATGTCCGTTGCCTGGCCCTGCACGCCCCCCCAGGGCTGGTGGATCATGATCCGGGAGTTGGGAAGCGCGATGCGCTTGCCCGGCGTTCCGCAGGCGAGCAGCAGCGCTCCCATCGAGGCGGCCTGCCCGACGCAGAAGGTCGAGATTCCCGCGCGCACGTACTGCATGGTGTCGTAGATCGCGAGGCCCGCCGTGACCGCGCCACCGGGGGAGTTGATGTAGAGGTGGATGTCGCGCTCGGGATCCTCCGCTTCCAGGAAGAGCAGCTGGGCGATCACCAGATTCGCGGTCTCGTCGCCGATGCCGCCGCCGATGAAGATGATCCGGTCCTTGAGCAGGCGGGAGTAGATGTCGTAGGCGCGCTCGCCCCGATGGTCCTGCTCGACGACGATGGGAATCAGAGGCATGCCCGCCCCTCCCGGAGCCACTTTGAATCCGGTGGATTCTCGTTCATTCCAAGGGTGAACTGTAACAGCCAGAGCGAGCAGCCCGCGCCCCCCCAGACGCGCGCCGAACGAAGGAACGGGACCTAAGTGCCCGTCAATTCTTCGACTTTAGCCTTGGAGGCGAGGAATTCAAGCGCCTTGTCCTCGACCATCTGGGCGCGCAGCGCATCGCGCATCCCCCGCTCTCCGTAGGCTTGCCGCAGCCGCGCGGGATCGATTCCCTGCTCCCGGGCCATCTGCTGGATGCGCTCCTCGACCTCGTCGTCCTCGATCTCGAGGCCCGCTTCGCGCGCCACCGCTTCCAGGAGGAGCAGCTCGCGAACGTCTCGTTCGGCCCTGGGGCGCCAGCCATCGCGCCACTGGAGCAGGCGCTCGTTCAGCTCCTGTTCGGGAATCGCCCGGCCCAGCTGCTCGCGCACCATGGAGAGCTGCTGCTCGAGCCGCCGCTCGGTCATGCCCGGCGGAACCTCGAACGAGGTGCGCTCGATCAGCGCGTCCATCAACGTGCGACGCAGCTCCGCGTTGGCTTCGCGCTCGCGCCCGGCTTCGAGATCCGCGCGAATCCGTGCGCGCAGGTCCGCGACGGTTTCGAACTCCCCGAGCTCCTTGGCGAAGGCGTCGTCGAGTTCGGGAAGGTCGCGCCGCTGCAGCCGCACCACGTGCGCGGAGAAGACCGCTTCCTTGCCGGCGAGCTGCTCGGCGCCGTAGTCCTCGGGAAAGCGCACGCGGATCTCGCGGTCCTCGCCGGCCGTGGCTCCCTCGAGCTGATCCTCGAAGCCCGGGATGAAGCGCCCCGAGCCGAGCTCCAGGGTCGCACCCTCTGCACTTCCCCCTTCGAAGTCCTCGCCGTCGATGCGGCCGGAGTAGTCGATGACCAGCGTGTGGCCCAGCGCGGCGGCCGTTCCCTCCGGCTCGTCGACCAGCGGCGCGCGGCGCTCCCGAAGTCCCTGGAGCTCGCCTTCGACATCCTCGACGCCGACTTCCACCAGCGGGCGGCGGGCCGGGAGCCCGTCGAGCTCCGGCAGGCTGATCTCGGGCCTGACCTCGACGCTCGCCCGGTACCGGAACAGCTCGCCATCCGCCAGCTCGTCGGCATCGATGGAAGGCTCGTTCACCGGAGCCACCCCGCTCCGCTCGACCGCCTCGGGAAAGGTCTCCGACACCAGGTTCTGCTTCATCTCCTCCGCCACGGAGGCCCCGTAGAGCTTCTCGAGAACCGAGCGCGGCGCCTTGCCCGGGCGAAAGCCGCGCACCTGGACGCGGCGACCCAGCTCCCGATAGGCGCGGTCGAATGCCTTGCGGACGCGCTTGGCGGCGACCTCGACCTCGAGGGTCCGGACGATGGGGCTCGTCTCGGTCGTGGAGACGGAAAGGGACGAATCCTCACTGGCGGCCATGGCTTCTCCTGGAGCGGGTGCCGGGGACAGGACTCGAACCTGCACGTCCGAAGACGGTGGCTCCTAAGGCCACTGCGTCTACCAGTTCCGCCACCCCGGCACTGAGGCGATAGGCTAGCGGAATTCGGTGGGTGGGGTGGTGAGCGCGGAAGGGCTCGAACCTTCGACCTAGGGATTAAGAGTCCCTTGCTCTGCCAACTGAGCTACGCGCCCACTAGACGGAAATTACGCACCACGCGCGGGACCTGCAAGGCGCTGCTCGAAAAGGATGGGCTTGCCGAAGCCTCCTCCGCCCGGGGTCTCGACGATCAGCAGGTCGCCCGCTTCCACGCGAAGCCTCGCCAGGCCCGGCACCACTTCCTCGCCCCCGGCCGCGCGGCGCAGCCGGTTTCGCCCAGCTGCTCCGGGCTCTCCCCCAGAGAGGCCATAGGGTTGGGTCTCGCGGCGCTGCGTCAGGAGCGAGACGGTGAGCGGGGCCAGGAACCGGTAGCAGCGCACCAACCCGTCGCCCCCGCGGAAGCGCCCGGCGCCACCCGATCCGCTGCGCAAGGCGAAGCGCTCCAGGCGGACCGGATAGCGGGCCTCCATCACCTCGGGATCCGTGATGCGGGTGTTGGTCATGTGGGTGTGGACGCCGGAGGCGCCGTCGAAGCCATCACCCGCTCCGGCACCGCCCCCGATGGTCTCGTAGTAGCCGAAGCGGTCGTCGCCGAACGCCACGTTGTTCATGGTGCCCTGGCTGGCTGCCACCCGGCCGATGGCGCCGAGCAGCACATCGACGATCCGCTGGGAGGTCTCCACGTTGCCCCCCACCACGGCCGCGCCGGGAGGCGGATCGAGGAGGCAGCCCTCTGGAATCGCGATCTCCACCGGGGCCAGGCAGCCCCCGTTCAGGGGAATCCGCTCGGCCACCAGGCAGCGGAGCACGTAGATCACCGCGGACTCCACCACCGCCCGGGGCGCGTTCAGGTTCCCGGCGACGGCCGCGCCGGTGCCCGCGAAGTCGATCCGCATCCGCTCGCCCCTCACCTGCAGGGAGACACGGATCGGTGTCGAATCGTCGAGGTGGTCCTCGAAGACGTGGTCGCCATCGCCGAGCCGGGCGATCTCCCGCGCGACTTTGGCGGCCGCCGCCTGCTGTAGCTGCCCCATCGTGGTCTCTACCGCTGCCAGGCCCTGCTCCTCCACCATCTCGCGGAGCAGGCGCTCGCCGGCCCGGTTCGCCGCGACCTTGGCCTCGAAGTCGGCCAGGTTGTCCTCCGGGTTGCGGGCCGGATGGCGCGCCTCCGCGAGCAGCCGACGCACCCGCTCCTCGTCGAGGCGGCCGCCCCGCACCAGCGGAAAGGCGCGGAAGACCACGCCCTCCTCCTCCAGAGTGCGGGAGTCGGCCGGCATCGAGCCGGGTGTGGTCCCGCCGAGGTCGGCGTGGTGGCCGCGGCTCGCGACGAAGAAGTGCAGGGCGCCCTCGAGGAAGACCGGCGTCACCACCGTGACGTCGGGGAGGTGGGATCCCCCTTCGGCCGGATCGTTGGTGATGATGGCGTCGCCCGGCTGGAGGTCGGGAATGGCTTGCAGCACCGCGCGCACCGTGGCTCCCATCGCTCCCAGGTGCACGGGGATGTGCGGGGCGTTCGCGACCAGGCCCCCTTCGCGATCGAAGACCGCACACGAGTAGTCGAGACGCTCCTTGATGTTGGTCGAGAGCGCGGTGTTGCGAAGCACGGCGCCCATCTGCTCGGCGATCGACATGAACCGATTGCCGAAGACCTCGAGGCGCACGGGATCCGCCGCCCTTAGGTCCAGCTCGCGCCGGCTCGGCGGCGCCCCCGTGTCCTCGACTACCAGCACGCCGCGGGGATCCACCCGTGCGCGGAAGCCCGGATCGAGCACCACCGTCCCGGTGCTCTCCAGCACGATGGCGGGCCCCTCGATCTCGTCGGCGGCGCGCAGGACCTCGCGGTCGTACACGGGAACGTCGCGGCGGCCGATCTCCGGGAACCAGACGTTCGCCCGGCGCCGCGGGAGCGGCGCCCTACCGCCCTCCGCGGCGCGGGTCCGGGTCGATGCCACCCTCGGATCGGGTGCGTGGGCGCGCACCCTGGCGGTCGTGATCTCGATCGGACGTCCCGGCCGCGTATAGCCGAAGCGCGCCCGATGGGCGGCGGCGAATGCGTCGGCGTAGTCGCCTGTCTTGGGCTCCGCCACCGCGAGCGCCGTCTCGGCGCCGGCGTAGCGGAGGTCGAGGATCCGGTCGATCGCGATGCGGTCGCGATCGATGCCCTCGTCCTCGAGCGCGCTCACTCCCTCGATCTGGAGCGCGGCCAGCGCCTGCTCGACCGCCTCGGGCGGATCGCCGGCCTCGCCCAGCTGCAGCCGGCCAGCGTCGCGCTGCCCATCCCAGCTCAGCTCGGCAATCCCGATCCCGAAGGCCGAGAGCAGCCCCGCGTGGGGGTGGAGCAGGATGGTGCGGATCCCCAGTCGCCGCGCCAGCGCGCAGACGTGCTGGCCGCCCGCTCCGCCGAAGCCCACCAGGACGCAGCCGCGCGGATCGACCCCCCGCCCGACGGAGACCTCCTGGATCGCCTGCGCCATGCTGGCGTTGGCGATCTCGACCAGGCCGGCCGCGATCTCCTCCGCGTCGAGAGCGTGCCCGGCCTGGCGAAGCTCCCGCTCCAGTGCGGCGAGAGCAGCCTCCACCGGCCCTATCTGCAGGGGGAAGGGGAAGCGCTCGGGCTGGATGCGGCCCAGGAACAGGTTGACGTCGGTGAGCGCGAGCCCTTCCGAGGCAGCGCGGTCACGCCGCTGCGCCGAGCCCTTGCGGAGCGCCGGCGGAGAGCTCCTCGTCGTACCCGCTCTCCCGTAGCAGAGGGGGCCCGGATCGGCGCCGGCGCTCTCCGGACCGACGCTCAGGCGGAAACCGTCGAAGCGGCAGAGCGAGCCCCCGCCTGCGGCGACGCTGTGGATGCGCAGCATCGGGGCCTTGACCCGGACGCCCGCGACCGTGGTTTCGAAGGCGCGCTCGCACTCGCCCGCCTCGATCAGGGAGACGTCGGTGGAGGTACCGCCCATGTCGAACCCGACGGCGCTCTCGTAGCCCGCCTCCGCGGCGACCCGCGCCGCACCGACCACGCCGCCGGCCGGACCCGAGAGCAGCGCCCCCGGTCCGCGGAAGCGCCTGGCGTCGGTGAGCCCTCCCGACGACTGCATGAACGCGAGGCGAGCATTCGGGAGGGCGCTCTCGAGCGCGCGCACGTGGGCCTGGAGCAGTGGCGTGAGGTAGGCGTCGGTGGTGGCGGTCTCGCCGCGCGCGAGCATGCCCATCTCCCGCGCGATCTCCGACGACGCCACGGCGTAGGGAAAGCCGACCTCTCGCGCGATCTCGACCAGCCGCATCTCGAGCGCCGGGTTCGCGTAGGAATGGATCCCGACGCAGGCCACCGAGTGAAGCCCGGCTCGCCGCGCCTCGGCGAGGGCTTCGCGGGCCATCCCCTCGTCCAGGGGCTCGACTTCACCGCCCTCCGGACCCAGCCGGCCGGGCAGCTCGAGGGCGCGCTCGTGGAGCGGGCTCGGCTTGCGGATCTCGAACTCGAAGAGCTCGGGGCGGGCCTGGGTCCCGATCTCGAGGAGATCTCCCAGGCCCCGGTTGGTGACCAGCAGGGTGCGCGCACCGCGCCGCTCCAGCAGCGCGTTGGTGGCCACCGTGGTTCCCAGCTTGACGCTGCAGGGCGGGGGAGGTTGGCCCGGCGCCCAGGCAGCGCTTCTCTCGAGAATCTCCCGGATCGCCTCCACCGGAGCGTCGTCGGAGGAGAGCCGCTTGGCGGTGTGGAGGCTCCCGTCGGGCGCGATGCCGATGCAGTCGGTGAAGGTGCCGCCGCGGTCGATCCAGAACTGCCAGCTCACGTTCCGTAGAGCGCCGCGCGAAGGTCGAGGGCCAGGCGCTTGCCGTCCAGCCGCAGCCGGCGCGGGTTGAAGTCCGGGTGCCGCACCAAGAGCGCGATGCGCTCCGAGGCCACGTCCGAGGGCGTGCCGAAGCCGAACACGCCCCCCGGCCCAGTGCGCCCGCGCGCCAGCTCGCGGGCCTGGGCCGCCTCCGTCTCGTGGAGCTCGACCACCACCTCGGCGCCTTCCAGCGCCGGGCGCTCGCCCGAGGCCAGCGCGTCGGCCTCCGAGACGATCACCCGGCCGGTGCGGCCGTCGCCGGCGCGCTCGACGCTGACGGCCATGTCGTGAAGCCAGATCATCGGCTCGGCCACCTTCGCGGCCATGCCGATCCGTTCCACGTGCCGGGAGGGATTGGCGGCGAGCAGCGACGTCCTGGGGCGCCATGCCGTGGTCCGACGTCACCACGAAGAGGGTCTCGTCGAAGAGCCCCACCTCCTCCAGCAGGTCGAGCACGCGGCCGATCCGGAGGTCGGTCTCGTCGAGGGCCTGGCGCAGCCCCTCGTGGTGGGGGCCGTAGTCGTGCCCGGCGCCGTCGGTGAGGAGCAGCTCGTGGTAGACGAAGCTCGGCGGCGGCAGGTCGTCGCGCGTGAAGAGCTCGATCACCTGGGCGACGCCTCGGCCGTCCACCATCGCCTCGCGCACCACCGTCTTGTGTCCGTCGGCCTTCCAGCGCGGATTCTCGTCGACGGAGACCTGCTTGGTGAGCTCCTTCAGGCGCTCCCGGTCGCCGAGATTGCGGCCCTCCATGACGGTGTGATCGGCTCCGCGGCCGAAGGGGGCGTGGATGCCCGCCGTCATCACCTCCTCGCCCCTCACCCGGTGGAAGGCCTCGTAGAGGCCTTCGACGCGCGGGCTCACGAAGCCCTCGCTGTTGATCTCCTGGCCCTGGGGAGAGACGAACTCGCGCTTCTCGCGCAGGTAGTAGGTCGGGTTCACCACGTCGTGGTGACCGCACCAGCTGCCGGTGCCGATCGCCGTGTGACTCGGCCAGGTGATGGAGGGAAAGTTGACGATCGACCCGGAGGCCAGAACCGCGGCCTTCGCCCGGAGCCGCCGCAGGTTGGGAAGCGCCTCGGGGTCGTTCTCGAGCCGGTCCTCGAGCTCCGTGGGATGGATTCCGTCGATCAGGAAAAAATAGAGTCGATTCGGTGGCTTGGCGGCAGAATCGAGAATCTCGGTGAGGATGCGGCCGTCCTGGCGGGCGAGCAGCACGTCGGGTGCCACGCCGCGCTCCGAGGAGGTGCGCCCGCTCGCGTCGGCGCCGTCGATGGCGGGGAAGCCCAGTGCAGCCAGGCAGGTCGGCGCGATGTCCACCGCGCGGGCGGCGAGCTCGTGCCGCCCGACCCGCACGCCGGGGCCGCAGAACCAGAGGGGCCCGCGCGCCTGCCGCACGTGGAGCGCGCCGTGGATTCCCAGCTCGACTCCCCAGCACCAGTCGCGCGGCGAGATGACCAGGTCGGGCGCGTTGGGCGAGTCGAAGAGCTGCGCCACCCGCTCGTAAGCGAAGGGGTAGGACTGCTGCTCCGGCGCGATGAAGCGCCGGGCGGGATCCTCCGGATCGAATCCCGAAGCGCGCGCCGCCGCCTTCTCCTCGGCGAGGCTGCGCAGGGCGTGCGGATCCTGATTGCCGATCGGGTTCTCTCCGACCTGCTCGACGATGCGGTAGTCGAGGCTCCCGTCGTCGCGGCACAGCCGCTGGAAGCGAACCATGCCGCGGGCCGCCCAGACCTCGTAGGCTCCCCGCTCCCCGCCCTCGGCTTCGTCTTCTCCCCTCCGGTAGGTCGCCACCAGATCCGTCTGTTCGGCGACCTCGGAATCGCTGAGGAGTGCCGCAATGGCTCGATTCCCGGACTCCTCCTGGTCCGGGACGAGCCCCTGGTCTCGCAGTCGTTCGGGTCCGAAGATGTTCACGGAGGAGACGATATCACGCCGCCGGACGCCGCCGCGCGAGCGAGCGCCAGGACTCCGCGAGCACCTCGCGCATGGGTGCGTCTCCCATGGCAAAGACGCCCGCGACCGCGACGAGCGCGAAGGCGATTGCGCCGCTGGCGAGATCGACGAGCGCGCCGAAGCCACCGCCGAGCCCCAGCTGGCAGTAGAACGCTGCCGCCGCGGCGGGGAGCGAGATCAGGAGCGCCCGCAGTGCGGTGGAGGCCAGCGGCGCGAAGTGCGGCGCCCCGTGGAGCCAGCGCGCCAGGGCAAGCGTCGCCAGCGCGTTGGCGGTGATGGCGATCGCGCCAGCGCCGGCGAGTCCGCGAGCGCCGAAGGGCGGGCCGAGGGCGAGGTAGAGCGGGATGGCGAGAAGGGCGATGGCGGTTCCCAGCAGCATCGGCCGCCAGAAGTCGCGGCGTGCGTAGAATGGACGCACCGCGACCGTCTGGGCGATCCAGGCGGGCACCGCCAGCGCAAAGACTCGCAACGTGTCCGCGACCGCGCGCGCGTCGCCCTCGCCGAAGGCACCGCGCAGGTAGACCAGGGCCACGAACGGGTCGGCGAGAGCGAAGGTCGCGGCGCCCGCCAGGATGCCGAGGCCGATCGCGATCTGGAGGGTTCGGAGCACCAGGCCAGAGAGTTCTTCACGTCGGTCCTCGGCCACCAGCCTGGATAGCGTGGGAAGCGCGGCGGTGGCCGTGGTCTGTCCCACCACGGCGACCGGGGCCTGCATCAGGCGGCGGGCGTAGACGACCAACGCGATGGTGCCCTCGCCGAGGACGCCGCCGAACCAGCGGTCGTACCACTCGTCCATGGTGAGGAGCGTGACGCCGATCATCAGCGGCGCCGCCAGCAGCAGGTAGCGCAGGAAGTCGCGGTCGTGGGGCGCCACGCGCAGCCGGAGCGGCACCCGGCCGCGCGCATCGATCAGCGCGTAGCCGAAGGGTCCGAGGACGGCGCCCAGCAGCGCTCCCCAGGCGAACCCATCGATGCCGATCACCGGCGCCAGAAAGAGGCCCCCGGCGATGATCCCGAGGTTGTAGATCAGCGGTGCTGCGGCCTGGGCCCCGAAGCGCCCCTTCGCCATCAGCACCGCGCGGATGATTCCACCGCAGACGAAGAAGATCTGTGCGGGGAGGACGATGCGTGTGAGCCGAACCGTCAACTCCCGCTTCTCGGCCGCGAAATCGGGGAACTGGATGGCCACCAGCGGGTCGGCGAACCACCAGAGCAGCGAGGTCGCCAGCAGCGCCGCCAGGCCGAGCGTGCCGAGAACGGTCGCGAAGACCCGGTTTGCGGCATCCTCTCCCCGTTCGCTGCGAATCCGGGTGTAGAGGGGAATCAGGGCGATCGAGAGCGCGCCGATCCCCAAAAAGTGGTTGAGGATGTCCGGAATCTGGAACGCGGCGTAGTAGGCGTCGGCTTCGGCCCCGACGCCGAAGCGGTCGGCGAGCACCGCCTCCCGCACGAAGCCCAGCACCCGGGAGAGGAGAAAGCTCGCCGCCAGCAGCGCGGCGGCGGCCGCTACGCGCCGCCCGCCGGCGCCGTCACCGCTTGCCCGACTCACGCCGATCCCATCCCCCGCGCCCAGTATGGCGCAGCGGGGACGTTGTTGAACGTTCAATATCCCACGCCGTGGGATATTGAACGTTCAACAACGTCCCCGCTTGAAGTCATGGTTGAGACACCAGATCCAACAAGCTGGATCTACAGCACTTAATCGAGAATCAGATGCTGGGTACTGAACCCGGCAAGGTGTTCGAGTAGCCTTGGGTCAGGGGAAGGCTCGGTCGATGCAGCGGGACCAGCGACAGTGGCTGTGGTGGGTGGCCGTGGGCCTCTGGGTCGCGGTCATCCTCACCTTCTCCAGCGACCGCTTCTCGGCGGAGTCGACCTCTCGGTACCTCGGGCCCTTCCTGGGCTGGGTCCTTCCCGCGATCAGTGCGGAGACGCGGCAGTCCTTGCTGTTCCTGAGCCGCAAGGGAGCGCACGCCTTCGAATATGCAGTGCTGGCCGCCCTTGCCTACCGCGCGCTGCGCGAGCGTTTGCACCCGTGGCGCTCTGCCGGCTTCGCACTGGCGCTGGTGGCCGCGGTGGCCGTCGCCGACGAGACACACCAGGCTTTCGCCGCGGCGCGCACCGGCTCCGCCGTGGACGTCTCCATCGACGTGGCCGCGGGCGCGACGCTGCTCCTCCTGCTGGTCGGCGTTTCGAGGATCCTGCAGGTGAGACGACCGGGAGGCGAGGTCGGCGGATGACGCAGCAGCAGAGCCTTCTCGACAGGATCGAGCGAATCGGCAACGCCCTGCCCGATCCGACCACGCTCTTCCTGATCGGCGCCCTGCTGGTGATGCTGCTCTCACAGCTGGCCGCGAGCCTCGAGTGGAGCGTCGAGAAGACCGTCTCGCGCCCGCTGCGCCAGACCGTACTGGATGCCTCTGGAAGTCCATTGATCGATCCAGAGAGCGGCGAGGAGATCACCGCGGCCGTTCTGGACCCCGAGACCGGCAAGCCCATGAAAGAGCTCGCCCGGGTGCCGGTGAGGGCGCGGGGCCTGCTCTCCTCGGACGGCCTCTACTGGGCGGTCTCCAGCATGGTGGACAACTTCAAGAACTTCCCACCCCTGGCCATCGTCCTGGTCGGCATGCTCGGCATCGGCCTGGCCGACCGCAGCGGCTTCATCGGGGCGCTACTCAAGGCCGCGCTGCTGGCGGTCCCGCCCGCCCTGCTCACCCCAGCCGTCTTCTTCGTCGGCGTGATCTCGTCGGTGGCTCTCGATGCGGGGTACGTCGTCCTCCCGCCGCTCGCGGCAGCCCTGTACCACGCCGCCGGACGCTCACCCCTGGTGGGCCTCGCGGCAGTCTTCGCCGGGGTCTCGGCCGGCTTCAGCGCCAACCTGATGATCACCAGCCTCGACATCATCCTGGCCAGCTTCTCCACGGCCGGCGCGCAGATCCTCGACTCCGAGTACGCCGTGGACGTGAGAGCCAACCTCTGGTTCATGCAGGTCTCGACCGTCCTGCTCGTCGCCGTCGGCTGGGCCGTGACGGCCTGGTGGGTCGAGCCGCGCTTCGCCGCGAAGTCGCCGGAAGAGGGAGGCCCGGCAGCCCGGTCCGACCTCGACCCCGAGGAGCACAGGCTCGGCAAAGAAGAGAAGCGCGGCCTGCGCGCCGGCGGGCTGGCGGTGGCCGTCACGCTGTCGCTGATGATCGCCGCCACCTGGATCCCGGGTGCGCCGCTGCACGGAATGGACGGGCGCTTCCCCCGCTGGGTGGCGGCCATCGTCCCCCTGCTCTTTCTCGGCTTCCTGATCCCCGGCCTCGCCTACGGCATCGCCAGCCGCTCGCTGCGCAGCGATCGCGACGCGGCCCGGCTGCTCGGCGAGACCATGTCGAGCATGGGCCCCTACATCGTGCTGGCCTTCTTCGCGGCGCAGTTCGTGGCGTACTTCCGCTACTCGGGGCTCGGCGAGATGCTCGCCATCGCCGGCGGGGGCATGCTGACCCGCGCCGACCTCCCGGCACCGCTCTTGATGGTGGCCTTCGTGATCGTGGTGGCGGTCGGGAATCTCTTCATCGGCTCGATGTCGGCCAAGTTCGCCTTCTTCGCGCCGGTCTTCGTGCCCATGTTCATGCAGGTGGGCATCAGCCCGGAGCTCACCCAGGCCGCCTACCGGGTGGGCGACTCGGTCTCCAACGTCATCACGCCGCTCAATCCCTACGTGGTGATCATCCTGGTCTTCATGCAGCGCTACGTGCCGAAAGCCGGAATCGGGACCCTGGTGGCGCTGATGCTGCCCTACGCCTTCGCCTTCCTCGTGGCGTGGTGTGTCCTGCTGGTACTCTGGATGGGCATCGGGATCGAGCTCGGTCCGCTGGGCCCGCTCCACTACGCGGGCCCGGGATAGAGTCCCCGGAAGCGGGAGTCCCCGACAGAATGGAGAGTCTTCCCAGGTGAACGCCGCCGTCCTCGCGCTCTGTACCTTCGCGATCTTCCTGATCGGCTACCGCTTCTACGGGCGCTTCCTCTCGCGCAGCATCTTCCAGCTGGCCGAGGACGAGGGCGTCCCCTCGGTGGAGTTCCGCGACGACGTCGACTTCGTCCCGACCCGAAAGGGCGTGCTCTGGGGCCACCACTTCACCTCCATCGCCGGGGCGGCGCCCATCGTGGGGCCGGCCATTGCGGTGATCTGGGGCTGGGTCCCGGCGCTCCTCTGGGTGGTGATCGGCACGGTGATGATGGGGGCGGTCCACGACTTCTCGGCGCTGGTGATCAGCCTCCGCAACCGGGGCAGCTCGATCGGCGAGATCGCGGGCAGCGTGATCAGCCCGCGGGTGCGGGTGCTCTTCCTGCTGATCATCTCCTTCCTGATCTGGATCGTCCTGGCCGTCTTCGCCTTCATCATCGGCACGCTGTTCGTCTCCAACCCGGGGGCGATCTTTCCGATCAACATCCAGATCCTCGTCGCCCTCGTTCTGGGCTGGCTGATCTACCGGCGCGGAGTCCCGGTCCTGATCCCCTCCCTGATCGGATACGCGCTGCTCTTGACGTCGATCTTCTACGGCAACGCGGTGGCCGAGGCCCTTCCCTGGCTTGCGGAGATCTCGGTCAGCAGCTGGGTCTGGATCCTGCTCGTCTACTCCTTCGCCGCCTCGGTGCTGCCGGTCTGGCTGCTGCTCCAGCCGCGCGACTACCTGAACGCGCACCAGCTGATCACCGGCCTCACTCTCCTCACGCTCGGCCTCGTCGTGCTGCGTCCCGACGTGGTCGCCCCGGCCTTCAATCCCTCTCCCGAGGGCGCGCCGCCGCTGATTCCCTTCCTGTTCATCACCATCGCCTGCGGCGCCATCTCCGGCTTCCACGGACTGGTGTCGTCGGGCACCACCTCCAAGCAGGTGGCCTGCATGACCGACGCCCGTTCGATCGGCTACGGGGCGATGCTGGGGGAGGGCTCGCTGGCCATGCTCGCGGTGCTGGCCTCGACGGCCGGCTTTGCCAGCTACGCCGACTGGTCCGGTCACTACGCGAGCTGGGGCGCCGCGAGCGGGCTCAGCGCCAAGCTCGACGCCTTCGTGAGCGGAGGCGCCACTTTCGTGGCCTCCCTCGGCATTCCGGTGGCGTCGGCGCGGACCTTCATCGCCGTGATGGTGATCGCGTTTGCCGCCACCTCCCTCGACACCGGCGCGCGCATCCAGAGGCTGGTGATCGGGGAACTGGCGGAGACCTACGGCGTCAAGCCGCTCACCAACCGCTTCGCCGCGGGCGCACTGGGCATCGGCGCCACGCTGCTCCTGGCGCTCACCCAGGCGGGGGGCCAGGGAGGACTGGCGCTCTGGCCACTCTTCGGCACCACCAACCAGCTCGTCGCCGGGGTGACGCTGCTGGTCGTCTCGATCTGGCTCAAGCGAAACGGCCGGCCCGTGGTCTACACGCTCGTCCCCATGCTGCTGGTGGCGGCGGCGACGATCACGGCCATGCTCGGCGAGGTCTACGGCTACTACGCCCACTTCGGCGAGCAGTGGCTGCTGGCCGTGAGCGGGAGCCTGGTCCTCGTCTGTGACATCTGGATCCTCTTCGAGGGCCTGCGGGTGCTCGTGGGGACGGAAGGGAGGCTCTCGTGGACGTCCGCGACCTGACTGGGAAGACCGTCCTCGTCACCGGCGCGGCGAGCGGCATCGGCCAGGAGAGCGCCCTCGCCTTCGGCTCACGCGGGGCGGATCTGGTGATCTGCGATCTGGACGAGGCGGGTCTGGCCGAGACCGGGGAGCTACTCGCGGCGCAGGGGCGGAGCGTCATGAGCCGGCGCGTGGACGTCGGCAATCCCGAGGAAATGGGCGCGTTCGCAGCCGAGGTACACGGCGAGGTGCAAGCCCTGGACATCCTGATGAACAACGCCGGCGTGGGACTGGCGGCCTCGTTCCTGGACACCGGGCTGGAGGACTGGGACTGGCTGCTGCGCATCAACCTGCGCGGCGTGATCCACGGCTGTCACTTCTTCGTGCCGCCGATGGTGTCGCGAGGCGCGGGGGGACACGTGGTGAACGTCGCGTCCCTGGCCGCCTACATGCCGAGCGAGGAGCTCTCGGCCTACACCACCTCGAAATACGCCGTGCTGGGGCTCTCCGAGGCGCTCAGCAACGAGCTCCTCCGCCACCGGATCGGCGTCACCGCGGTCTGCCCCGGCGTCATCAACACCCCCCTGACGGCGAACACGCGGATGCGGGGCGCGGCAGACGCGCCGGGCGAGCGGGAGCGGCTGGCCCGAAGCTACCAGCGCCGCAACTACGGCCCGGAGCGGGTGGCCAGAAACGTGCTCAAGGCGATCCAGCGCAATCGGACGGTGGCGCCGATCAGCCCGGAGTCGTGGATCATCTACTACCTGAAGCGCCTCGCACCCGGCGCCGTGCGCGCTCTCGCGCGCCGGGTCATGGCTCCACCTCGCCTCCCTGCCGGAAGCGGGTGAGAATCAGCGGGCTCGGGGCGGACTCGGCCAGCAGTGTATCGCGCAGGTGCTGCTCGATTCGCGCCCGGGTCGCGCGGCGCCCGATCGGCACCGTGTGGGTGCCCGGGAACCAGTGGATGGGGGGCCTCTCCCAGTGCAGGGAGAGCGCCTCCGCCTGGTCGGGGGTGCAGATCCGGTCGGCGAGACCGGCCACGATCAGGCGCCCCTGCCTCTCCACCCGGGGTGCGTGGGCGAGCGGCGCGTGGGGCGCCCACACCTGATCGAGCAGCTCCTCGCTGAGACCCATGGCCTCCCGGGCCAGGCGTTTCTCCTCGGAGAGATCCCGCCGCATCGTGGCCTTGAGGGAAACCAGCGGGATCGACGCAATCACACAGCTGAGCCGCGGTTCGATCGAGGCGAAGAGCGCGGCGGTGTAGCCACCGAGGCTCATCCCGTAGACGCCGAGCAGGGGAGCGCCCTGGCTGCGCAGCCAGCCCGCCAGCCGGCGCAGCTCCCAGACCGCCTGGCCGAAGGCCGCGTTGGTCCAGAGCGGATGGGAGTCGAAGAACCCGGCCCCCGAGCGCCGGCGGATCGCCCGCGGGCCCGTGGAGCGGGAGCACCACCGCCGCCACGTCGAGGCCGAGGCGCCGGTGCAGCCAGCCCACGTCCCACGCCCGAGCGTCCAGCCCGATGCGCCCCATCCCGTAGCCGTGGATGCAGATCAGGGTCGGGCGCGGCTCGGACGCGTGCCGCCACAGGTAGGCGTGGGCGACGCGGTTTCGCGCGTGCGCGAGGTAATCGTCGCGGATCTCGGGATCCTGGGGCTGGTACTCGCTCTCGAAGCGGAGGTGCTCCAGCCGCCCCGCTCCGGTGATTCGCGTCGCGCTGAGGTCCGCCTTCTCGAGGGCCGGGGGCATCGGGTGAGCGCGCAGGGGCTCGGCGACCCAGCCCTGCTCCAGGTGCCGCTCCGCCGCTGCCCGAAGATCCTGCACCACTTCGCCCAGAGGCCGCGCCGGCCGAGACGCGGCGCCGAGCTGAAGCATCAGCTTGACCAGCTCGTCGGCGGCGACCCCCGCGTTGAGCCCCACAGAGAGGGTCGAGGGGAGCTCCTTCCCGCTCCGTGGGGGGTCGAGCTGAAGCGCCAGCTGGCTCCCCGTGAACACCACGCCCGCCCCCAGCACCGCAGTGGCGAGACCTCCGCCGGTGGAGCCGGCGGCCGCCAGGACGAGCCCGGCGACGACGGTCAGGAGGCCGGCCCCGGCAATCCAGCGCGGGGTGGTCGGCGCGAATTCCCGGCGGGTGCCCAGGGCCAGCACCACCAGCCCGAATGCGATCGGTGCCACCAGGAGCGACGCCAGCGCGCCGGTTCCGAGCGCCACCGCCGTCATCCACAGGGCGGTGACTGCGAGAAAAGAAGCGACAACTCTCGCGCTCAAGGTGGTGTGCCTCCTGTTTGTGCGTTTCGCAGCGGGAGAGAGGATGACGCCTAGAGCGTGGCCATGTCGAGCCAGAAACACTCGGCGTTGAGGATCTGGAGCCCCGGGGACAGCGTCCGGATCACGCCCAGGTGGGTCACGACGCCGATCCGCTCACCGCGGTACCTCTCCTGGAGAGAACGCAGCGCGGCGAGCACCCGGGTGCGGAGCTCCCGGCGAGTCTCTCCCCCCCGGCCCGCACGTCGAGGTCGCCGGTCCGAAAGCGGGCGAACTCGTCGGGCCAGCGCCGGGCGATCTCCTCGCGGGCGAGGCCGCTCCAGGCTCCGACATCGAGCTCCCGAAGCCCCGGCTCGAGCTCGGTGGCAATCCCCAGCTCTCGCGCGGTGATCTCGGCGGTCTCGCGGGCCCTGCGCAGATTGCTCGCCACGAGCAGCGAGAGTGCGTCCCCGGCGAGGCGCTCCGCGAGGGCGTGAGCCTGCTCCCGGCCCTCGTCGGAAAGGGGGGGGTCCGCCTGACCCTGCCAGAGCCCTTCGGCGTTCATGGTGGACTGCGCATGGCGGATGCAGAGAAGCGAATCCATACGCCTGGAACATTAGGGATTCGAACCCCAGTTCTCTATCCGGGGCCGACTTCGGTTACTCTACGGCCCGATGGAGGGGTCCGATCCGACTTGGCTGTCGCTGCTTCCGGCACTGGTGACGATCTTTCTCGCCTTCGCCACCAGGCAGGTGCTGGTCGCGCTGTTCGCAGGTGTGCTGACGGGGAGTGTGGTGCTGCTGCTCGAGGGGAGCAGCATTTCGGACGCCAATCCGATCACCCGCTTTCTCCTGCCGGCGATCGGCTCCAAGGGCTACGCGAAGATCCTGTTGCTCTACCTGTGGTGCCTGGGCGGGCTGATCGGCATCTGGGGAAAGACCGGCGGGGCTCGACACTTCGCCGCGACGGTGGGTGGCTGGATGGCCCAGGGCCCGCGCTCGAGTCTGCTGTTCGGCTGGCTGGTCGGGATTCTCTTCCACCAGGGCGGAACCGTGAGCACGGTGCTCGCCGGCACCACCGTCAAGCCGGTCGCCGACCGCCACCGCGTCAGCCACGAGGAGCTCTCCTACGTGGTGGACTCGACGGCCTCTCCCGTCGCCACGATCCTTCCCTTCAACGCCTGGCCCACCTACGTCGCGACGCTGGTCGCCGGAACGATTCCGCTGCTTCCGGACGAGGCGGCGAGCTACCGGTTCTTCCTGAGCTCGATTCCATTCAACTTCTACGCGCTCTTCGCGGTAACGGCCACGCTCCTCTTCTCCCTGGGGCTGCTCCCGTGGGTGGGGCGAACGATGGCCCGGGCGCGCGTGCGCGCGCGAGAGAGCGGCGCGCTCGATGCGCCGGATGCGGAGCCGCTCCTCCCCGCCGAGGAGGGCGAGGAGTCGATGGCGGAGGGCTACCAGCCGATCCTGGCCGACTTCATCCTGCCCATCGGCGTGCTCCTCGGGGTGGCGATCCTGCCCTTCATGCTCTTCGACATGGACCGGATCAACGAGGCCTTCCTGCTCTGCGTGCTGGCGGCGATGCTGCTGGCCGCGGCGCGCGGCATGTCACTCAACGTGATCCTCGACGGCTTCGTCGCCGGGTGCCGCAACATGACCATCGGCGCCATCGTGCTCGGCCTGGCCGTGACCCTCGGCGCGGTGTCGCGCGAGGTCGGGACGGCAACCTGGGTCGTCCAGGCGATCGGCGAGACCCTGCCGAGGGTCGGTCTGCCGGCGATCCTGATGCTGCTCTGCATGGGGATCGCCTTCTCCACCGGCACGTCCTGGGGCACCTACGCGGTGGTATTCCCGGTCGCCATGCCGCTGGCCTACGCGATCGATCCGAACCCGCTCTACGTGCAGCTCTGCTTCGGTTCGGTGCTGGGCGGCGCCGTCTTCGGCGACCAGTGCTCGCCGATCTCGGACACGACCATTCTCTCCAGCATGTTCACCGGCTGCGACCTGATGGATCACGTCAAGTCACAGATCCCCCTCGCTCTCGCCGCCGCGGCCCTGGGCGGGGTCGTGGCCACCGTCATCGCCGCCGTCCGCTGACCTTCTGCGGAGCTCTCGGGTTCGTTCGAGGATCTCCGGCCGGGCCTCGAGGTACTCGGAGAGGTCCCGGTAGCTCCGGCTCTCCGTATCCAGCAGCGCGCTGTCGCGCCCGCTCTCGGCGAGATTGGCCGAGAGCAGCACCCGGGTTCCCAGCTCGTCGACGTCGGTCGCGGGCCGCGCCACGCGCCGGGCGATCTCGGCGAACGCCTGCGCCCTCGCCGCGCTCTCGAACTGCACCAGCCAGGCAAAGGCCTCGCCCGTGGGACAGTCGAGGACGAGGGCGCGATCGGCATCCCAGCCCTCGGCGGCAGCGATGGCTTCGGAGGACTCCAGCTCCCGTTCCTCGGCCCAGATCCGCAGACCGAACTCGCCGAAGCTGTTGGCGCCGACTGTCGTGCACTCCGGCGAAGGCGCGATTCGCTCGCCCGCCAGCTGGAGCAGCCGGAGCGGCCTGCGGCGGGAGGGGTCGAGGTAGCGGTCCGGGTGCAGCGCGTCCCGGCTCGAGAGCGGCGGGTCCGCCAGCGCCGCATCGAGTGCGGGAACGCCTCCGGCTTCGAAGAGCCGTGCCGCCAGCTCGTAGCCCGAGGGGTAGAGCAGCACCAGACTCTCGCGCACCAGTCGGGGGACGTCCCGGTGCTCCCCCCCGGCCAGAGCGCCTCGAACTCCGACGCCACGGCCTCGGGACTCGGCATGGGGAGTCCATAGCGGAGGGCCTCGTCCCGGTAACCCGTCCAGGTCGCATCCCCTTCCAGCAGCGCGCCGAGAGCGAAAGCCAGATCGTCGTGGTCCACGAGTCCCAGCGTCACGTCGATCAGAACGCTGTGGCTGGCCTGCAACGCGTGAGCCAGCTCGTGCACCAGGATCTGCGCCACCTCCGCACCCAGGAGCGCATCGCCGCCTTCCTCTCCGGACTCGGCGACCACGTAGAGTTGCCGATCCAAGGGAGCGTAGAAGCCGACCAACGCGGCAGACTGGAACTCCAGGAGCGCCTTCCAGAGGTCTGCCTCCGCCGGCAGCAGCCCGAGGGCCTTCTTCACCGCCTCGTCACGCCAGCGGAGCTCCGGCGTGTAGGCCCTTCCGATCGCGTCCTCGAGCAGCCACTCGACTTTCCCGCGGGACACCAGCTGGGCGCGGATCGGCTCGGCGAACGAGAGACCCCGCGCCTGCTCGGTGCGCTCCTGGAGCGGCTGGATCTCCTCCAGAGGCAGGAACGAGGGGGCGCCGGTCGTACAGCCGAGCGCGACTGCGAGAGCCCACAGCCCGGCCCTGCGAGCCAGGCGCCTGCCTTTCCCACCCCCCATGCCGTCACTCTAGCGTCTTCGCGTTGACACAAGCGGCCGGTAGCTCCCACTAGTAGATGTGGGAAGAAGACCCCGGAGCAGGGCCGCCGACCGGGTGCGGCAGCCGACGAGACTCCCGCGCGTCGAGCCGCGCCTGGGACGCCGCCGATTCGACAACCTTCACGCCGAGCTATCCCTGGCTTTGCGCGTGGCGGTTCCACGCTACCAGCTGTGGCTGGAGCTTCACCACTGGAACATCGACCCGGAGCAGCTCAGCCGGGAGCAGGCAATGGCCTTCTGCGACGGGCCGCTAGCGTCGTACCTGCACAGGTTCGGGCTGTCGATGCAGCGGCGGGCGCTGCGGCGCCTGTGCCGCAGGGTCGCGAAATACGACCCCACCATCCTCACCCCCGACGAGCGCTTCGCAGCGATCTCCGAGCGCGAGGAACACTAGCGGGGCTGGATCGCGTCGCGCAGGGAGCGGAGCGCCCGCGCGCGGTGCGAGATGCGATTCTTCTCGTCCGCTGAAAGCTCCGCCATGGATCGGACGTCACCCTCGACCTCGAAGACCGGGTCGTAGCCGAAGCCGCTGTGGCCCCGGGGCGCAGCGAGGATCCGGCCGGCGCACTCACCGCGCGCGGTGATCACCTCGCCGCCGGGGAAGGCCAGCGCCACCACGCAGACGAAGCGCGCGCTGCGGTCCTCCGTACCGCTCGCGGCGATTGAGGCCAGCAGCTTCTCCACGCGGCCAGCGTCGTCGAGGCCGGCGCCGCCGAAGCGCGCCGAGAGGGGTCCGGGAGCGCCGCCGAGTGCGGAGACCTCGAGTCCCGAATCGTCCGCCAGCGCCGGCAGTCCCGTCTGGTCGGCGACGGCGCGGGCCTTGACGACGGCGTTCTCCTCGTATTCCTCCCCCTCCTCGGGAAGCTGCACGCCGGGGAAGGCGTCGAGCGCGGAGAACGCGACCGGGAGCTCGCCGAGAATCGCGCGAAACTCGCGCAGCTTGCCGGGATTGGAGGTCGCGAACACCAGCTCGCGGAGGGGAAGCGGCGAGGCCGACATCAGCGCGCCGCTCCGGCCTCGGCCAGCGCGGCCTCCTGGAGCCGCGTGAGCTCCTCGATTCCAGCGAGCGCCATCGTCGTCATCGCGTCGAGCTCCTCCCGAGAGAAGGTCGCCTCCTCACCCGTGCCCTGGATCTCGGCCAGGCGTCCATCGCCGGTGGCGACGACGTTCATGTCCACGTCGGCGCGGTAGTCCTCGTCGTAGCTCAGGTCGAGCATCGCCTGACCGTCGACGATTCCGACCGAGACAGCGGCGATGGAGCTCCGCAGCGGTGTGGCGTCCAGAGCGCCCCGGCGAACCAATCGCGACAGCGCCAGGGAGAGAGCGGTATAGGCGCCGGTGATCGAAGCCGTGCGGGTTCCTCCATCGGCCTGCAGCACGTCGCAGTCCACCCAGAGCGTCCGCTCACCGAGCGCCTTGGTGTCGACGACCGCGCGCAGGGCCCGGCCGATCAAGCGCTGGATCTCGAGGGTGCGCCCCGACTGCCTGCCCTTGGCGGCCTCCCGCTCGACCCGGCGGTCCGTGGAGCCGGGCAGGAGCGAGTACTCCGCGGTCACCCAACCCCTTCCGCTGCCGTGCTGGAAACGGGGCACCGCCTCTTCGTTGCAGACGGTGCAGAGCACCTTGGTCGAACCGAACTCGCAGAGCACCGACGCCAGCGGGTTCTCGGTGAAGTCCGTCAGGAGACGAATCGGGCGCAGCTGGTCCGTAGCCCGTCCATCCGAGCGCATCAGGTCCTCCGATCGGGCGGAAGCCCGCCCCGGTTCATCCAGCTCGCGCGGCCCGCCGACCGCCACGGCTCACTGTACTGCGGCTCCGCTGTCGTCCTGGTCGGCCGGCGCCGCCGCCGCACCGCGACGGGCATCGTAGCGCTCTGCGAACTCGACGACGGCCCCCGCCATGCCGTCGGCGAGCCGGTCGCGCTCGGCGGAGGAACGCAGGCCTCGTTCGTCCGCGGGGTTGGTGAGGAAGCCGATCTCGACCAGGGCGGCGGGCATCTGCACGCCCATCAACACGACGAAGGGAGCTTGCTTCACCCCTCGCGAGCGGTCGCTGGCGAGCCTGCCCTCGACCAGGCGGGCGAACTCCTGGGATTCCACCAGGTGCTCGGTGGCGATCAGGTCGCCGAGGATTCCCAGCAGGGGATCCTCGTTGATCTTCGCGACCGCCTCCGAGCCCGCGAAAGCCTGGTTCTCGAGGTTGGCGATCTGCTGCGCAGCTTCGTCGCTGGCCTCCATCGACACGAAGAAGGTCTCGATTCCCCGAGCGCTCCTGGTCCGGGAGGCGTTGGCGTGGATGGAGACGAAGAGATCGCCGCGCGCATCGTTGGCGATCGAAGTGCGCTCCTCGAGGGAGACGAAGCGGTCGTCGCTGCGGGTCAGAACCACTCCCACCCCGCGCTCCTCGAGGCGCTTCGCCAGGCGAAGGCCCACATCCAGGACGAGGTCCTTCTCCAGGAGACCCCCGGCGCCGCGCGCGCCCTGGTTCTCGCCGCCGTGGCCGGGGTCGATGACGACCGTGTCGAAGCGATCGGGCCGGGGCTCCGAACCTCCCGGCGGCGCGAGAAGGGCGAGCGCGCACACCGCGACCGCTGTCGCGAGCCGGATCCGGCGATTCCGACGGTCCTTCAGCACCCCTCTTCCCCCCGACCGGGAGGTTATCAAACACCCGCGCAGAGAACCTTCGAGCCAGCCGGTCGGCCCGGGGGAACCGCGCTCCGGTCCGGGTGACAGCCCCAGGCACCTCCCGTATCGTCGAAGGAAGATGGTGTTCCGGGTCGCTCTGTCACTGGCGCTCCTCTTCCTGGCCGCGTCCGCGACCGGCCGGAATCAGGGCGAGCTTCCCGCCGTCGCCCGTCCCCGCTTCACGGCCGGAGACGAAGAGCTCGGCTCGGGCACCGTCTTCTTCGTCCGCGTATCCGACGACGTGGGCGTCGCCGCCGTCGGCGCCGCCCATTCGCTCGACCTCGGGGAGCTCTCCCGGGCCCGCGAGGTCGAGTTCCGCCTCGGGCACTCCCGGCGTCGGGTGGCGGTCGCGAGCCGCCTCTACACCGAGCCCGGGCGACCGTTCAGCGAGCCCGGCGCCACGCTGCGCGACGACTTCATCGTCTTCGCGCTGGACGCTCCCCCCTTCGGCATCCGGCTTCTGGAACCCGACGTCGATGCATCGGACCTCGACGGCGCCCGGGTGCGTATCCTCGGCGTTCCCGCGACGATTCCACAGGACGAGGACGACATCTTCGGACGGGTGCGCGCCGTGACGCGCTCCCGCATCGAGGTGGATCTCGACGTGCCCGTCGACCTGCGCGGCTGGGGAGGCGCGCCCGTGCTCCGCTATCCCGAAGGCGCGGTGATCGGAATCCTCGAGGCCGCCTGGCCGACGGGAGAAACGCTCCGCGTCGGGGTCGCGCCCATCGGGGGTGTCCTCGATGCACTGGAACGCCCGCTCGAGGGCGGACGAGGTCTTCCGTTCGCGCGCTTCGCAGCCGGAGCCGAGCTGGCCAGCCGGACGCCCCGTCCGGCGGTGCCGCGCGAGGAGCCGGTGGCCATCTCCGCCCGCGTCACGAAGCGCGCCCCCCCCGAGGGTGAAACGCTGCTGGGGAAGGCCGGCGGAACGTCCTCCGAGCTTCTCGTCCAGATCGAGTACCCAGAGGAGGGCGCCGTCGTCGGCGAACCGACGGGCGCCTTCGTCGCCGGGCGCGCGCTCGCCGTGCTGGGCGACCTCCAGCGCTTCGACGTGCTCCTGGTGCTCGACACCTCGGGCTCCACCGCCGAGATGACCGGGGCGGACATCAACGGCAACGGCATCATCGGCCGGGGTGGCTTGCGCGGACTCTTCAACCCGACGGATCCGGGTGACTCGATCCTCGCCGCGGAGGTCGCGGCAGCGCGCCAGATGCTGCGCGGCCTCGACCCGCGCAACACGCGCGTCGGCCTCGTCACCTTCGCCGGCGACCCGCCGGGACAGGGCGGCCTGTTCTCGCGGCGGCCGCGCAAGGCGGCGATCACCGAGGAAGCGCTCACCTCCGACTACGCCCGCATCGAGCGCGCCCTCGACGACGTGTTCGAGCGAGGCCCGGACGGGATGACCAACATGGCCGAGGGCCTCGACCTCGCCTGGGTCGAGCTCACCGGGCTCAAGGGCGGCCTCTCCGAGCCCGACCGCGACAGCGAGAAGGTGATCCTGTTCTTCACGGACGGTCAGCCCACTTTGCCCTACGAGCCCTTCTTCGAATCCGACAACGTGAAGGCGGTCCTCCGCGCCGCCGACCGCGCCAAGCGGATGAAGGTCAAGATCCACTCCTTCGCGATCGGGCCCGAGGCCCTGGACGGACCCGTGGCCGCGGTCGAAATGGCCGCGCGGACCGGCGGCTACTTCACCCCGGTGCGCCATCCGGCCGACCTGGTCCGCGTCGTCGAGAACGTCAGCTTCGCCAACATCGACCAGGTCACCATCCAGAACCTCAGCACCGGCGAATCGGCATCGCAGCTGATCACGAATGCGGATGGGAGCTTCAGCGCGCTGGTGCCGGTCGGGGAAGGCCACAACCGGATCCGGGTGACGGCCCGGGCCAACGACGGAGCGGAGGCCAGCGCAGAGATCACGGTGGACTACGCGCGGGGAGTCGACACCATCCTCCTGCCCAGGGAGCTGATGAGCCAGCGAAACCGCCTGCTCGAGCAGCAGCTCGTGGAGATCAAACGGGGAAGGATCGCCGCCGAGCAGGAGCAGGTCGAGGTGGCCCGCAAGGAGCTTCTGCTGGAGATCGAGCGGGAGCGCAGCCAGGCTCAGCAGCGCGCCGAGCAGCAGCGCAAGGAGCTGGATCTCGAAGTCGAGCCTTCACCCGGGCCGTAGCCTAGCGGCCCGGCGGAGGCGGCAGCAGCTGGGTGACCTTCAACCGCTCCAGCTCCTTTTCCCGCCCGTTTCGGTGCTTCTTGCGCATGTGCTTCTGGAAGCGCTTGAAGGTCTTGGGCCTCTTCTTCTCGAACCAGCGCAGGAACTGATCGGAATCCTCGAAGAGCCACTTGTCGGCCGGCTCGCTCTTGAGGCGGTTCTCGCACTCCCGCCAGTCGAACTCCTTGCAGATGACCGGCCGCGAAGAGTAGATCTCGCAGAGCCCCACGGAACTCAGGTGTTTGCAGCGCGTCTCGAACTTGATGTACCAGCAACCTTCCCAGTCCACGAATACGGAGACGTTCTGGTGGTAGAGGTACCAGACGATGTAGTCGTACTCCTTCATCGTGGTGGGGGTGTCGATCTCGAGGGCGACGTAGGTGCAGCACTGGACGCACTGGAAGCAGGGGTGATCCGACTGCTTCTCGATGTTGCCGAGCTCGGCGTCCCGCTCGCGATCCGCGTTCGCCTGCGAGTCAGCGGCCGCAGCTTCGCCGTTTGCGGCGTTGTCCTTCACGCGATCCAACTCAGTCACCGATGCCCCCCCTTCACAAGTTAACGCATCGGATCGTCTGCGCGACAAGAACCGAGGTCGATCCGCCTCACACCCGGGCTTCTTCCTCGCCTCGCTCCGCCCGCGTATCGATCTCGAGGTAGCGGCTCAGCCATCGGACCCCGAGGTAGAAGGGCAGCGTGTCGAGCGCCGCCACCACCACCTTGAAGACGTAGGCCGATCCGATGAAGACCCAGAGCTGGGGCCAGATGGCTGCCTGGGGGTCGATCGGCAGTCCTCGCGCGTAGAAGTGCGTAATGCTGATGACCGCGAAGGTGTCCACGAGCTGGCTCACCATGGTCGAGCCGTTGTTGCGCAGCCAGAGATGGCGCCCCCCGGTCAACCGCTTCCAGAAGTGGAAGAGGTAGACGTCGCAGAGCTGGGCGGCGAGATACGCCACCATCGACGCCACCACCGCGCCCATCGTGAGCATCCGGATGCGGTAGAAGGCGAAGGCGTAGTGCGTCCGTCGGCGGCAGGCCCGTAGCCGGGTCGAAGGGCGGGCACCGGAGGCAGCTCCCCGCCCAGCCAGAGGAAGAAGAGCACCCAGCAGTTCAGCCCCAGGCCAACCCACACGACGAAGCTCGCCCGGGCGCGTCCGTAGAGCTCCGAGATGAAATCGGTGCACAGGAAGGTGATGGGATAGGGAAGCACGCCGACCGCAAGCATCATGGGGATGCGCATGCCGAACAGCTCGAAGGAGAGATCGATGAAGCGCGAGACGCCGAGGATGTTCAGCATCGTCATCGACCCGAGGAACAGGCCCGCGAGCACCAGGAAGACGCGCTCGCGGCGCGCGTGCAGCTCGGACGCTTCGATGGGATGCAGCTGACTCAACGCCGCGAGCCTAGCGCCGATCCGGGTTCGGGGAGAACCCCGGCTCCAGCTAGCGGTTGGCGGCGGAGCGGACCTTCTTGACGGTGAACTCCTCGGTCTCGGTGAAGACCTTGAGGGGAGCCCACCCCGGCACCTCCGACATGCGGGGCATGCCACTGGTCATGGCGCCGGTGGGGTCGATGACCCAGGGGTCGTTGGCCTGCTCGAACCAGAGCGTCACCATGTGGTGCTGCCCGTCGCTGGCCCGGAAGACGATCGCCCGAAACACCTCGTCCTGGCCGAAACCGAGATCCCGCAAGACGTTGTAGACGAGAAGCTCGAGGCCGTCGCAGTCCTCGCCGTTCTTGGCGAAGGTCTCCTCGAGGGTCGCCCAGTGGTCGATCGGCCCGTCGGGGAGGTAGTGCTTCCTCGCCTGCTTCTGGATCCATTCGGCCGTCTCTCGGGCCAGCTTGCGTTTGCGCTCGGCGCGGAACGAGAAGTACTCGGTGCGGAGACTCCCGCCGCTGCGCGGGGCGAGGCGCGTCTGCCCGGGTCCGGACACGGAGGCCGGCGTCTGCAGGTGATCCGTGTCGGGCAGCCGCTGCTCCCGCGACTGCCAGCCCGTGATCTTCGGGGTCCACGCGTCCGTCGGGGCGGGGCTCGCGAAGTAGTCGTAGTCGACGAAATCCGATCGGAAGACGGAGGGCGTCACGCATCCCAGCGAGAGCAGCAACGCCGCGCTCCACGCTACTTGGAGCGCGAGCCAGACACGGCCTCGATGTCGGCGTCCGGGGGAAGGCATCTCCCTGGTTTCTTCGTCCTGGGAATGCCGCTGATTGAGCGTAACTTACTGAAATAGATAAGATTTTCGTCCGCGTCCAGCTTTCCCCAGGCGCGGGGAGCGACTTCGATCACACTTTCCGCTCCACGTGCCGGCAGCTTTCCGGCAGGGGGACGGCAGCCGACCGGAAGCGCTCAGGCGGGGATGGAGGGGAAGAACCGCACCAGGGTAAAGAGCGTCGCGGCGAAGGCGACGATCGCGGGGATGCCACCGAGGATGTAGAGGATGGTGACCTTGTCGACTCCGCTTCGCTCGCCCTGATCGTCCGACATCGACTGTCTCCGCTGGTGGCTCGCTCGAGAACGGCAGCTTAGCCGCCATCACCGTTCGGCGCCCGATCGCTTCTTCCCGGCGTCGGCGGAGCACCTGGGCGCCGCCCGGGCTAGCTTGGAATGCGCCACTCGAAGAAGCCTGAGGAGGGGATCCAATCATGAGGAGAGCCATCGGAGCCGTCTTGATCGCGAGCCTCTGCCTCGCCTGCGCAGCCACCAAGGGCGCTCGAAACCCGAGAAAGGCCGAGCGGGGCTTCCTGGGCGACTACTCCATGCTGAAGGAGAACCCCGGGCCGGGCGCGCAGCTCCGCTACATGCGCGAGGGGGTGGACTGGAAGCGCTACGACAAGATGCTGCTCGACCCGGTGCAGTTCTGGAGGGGCGCGGACGAGAAGGCGGGCCTGAGCGAGGCCCAGAAGCAGGGCCTGATCAACTACTTCCACTCGGCCTTCTACGAGCGCATGTCCCAGGACTTCGAGATGGTGAGCCTCCCCCAGCCCAACACCTTGCGCGTGTCCGTCGCCTTCACCCGCCTGGGCGACCGCAACGTGACGCTGGACACCGTCTCCACCTACGTGCCCCAGATGCGGCTCCTTTCGGAGCTCAAGACCGTCACCACGGGCAAGCCCGCCTTCGTGGGCGAGGCGGCCTTCGAGGGCAAGATCACCGACGCCCACACCGGAGAGCTGCTGGGGGCGGCCGTGGACAAGCGCGTGGGCGGCAAGACGATCAAGAACATGGACGACTGGGCGGACGTGAAGAAGGCGATCGACTACTGGGTCGCGGCCTGGGCGTACAACACCTGCACCCTGCGCGAGCGCACCGACTGCAAGGAGCCGTGAGCCGACAGCAAAGCCGGTGGCCTGGACGTAGGGACCGTTCGTAGGTCTGGCGCACCAGAGCCTGGGTCTGGCTGAAGAACTCGGGACTGGGTCAGATGTGATGGCCCCTCTCCTACTTCTTGGGAATCTGCTGTTCGTACAGATCACCGACGCCCTGGCGCTCGTAGTAGGCCGCGATGACGTCCTCCATTTCCAGAATGCGATCGAGGAGCCACGGCCGGTCAGGCGGGGCTGAACGGTGTACCGTTCAGCAACCTCTCGGGGGGTGAGGGGTGGATCTCCGCAAGAAGCTGATCATCATCGCCGGTGTCTACGTGATCGAAGGATTCCCGATGGGGATCTTTCGGGACCTGTGGCCGGTCTACTTCCGGGTCCACGGCGTCTCGCTCGCGACCATCGGCGCGGTGAGCGGGCTGTACCTGGCCTGGTCGCTGAAGTTCCTCTGGTCTCCTCTGATCGACCGCTTCGGCGAGCGCAGGCAGTGGATCGCAGCGGCCCTGTGCGCGATGGCGGCTTCGCTGCTGCTCCTGCCCCGCCGTCGGTCTGGAGCGGATTCGACATCTTCTTCTGGGCGGTGCTGATCGCCTTCTGTGTCGGCTCGGCGACCCAGGACATCGCCATCGACGCCTACACGATCGGCATCGTCGAACCGGCGAAGAGGGACCGGCCAACAGCGTGCGCATCATCGCCTACCGCGTCGGTCTGATCGCGGCGGGCGGCGGACTGCTGCTGCTGCCGAATCAGATCGGCTGGCCCGCCACCTTCGCTGTGGCCGCCGCGCTGATGGCGGCGATGGCCGCCGGGGTCTTCGCCTGTCCCCGCGTCGAAGTTCCAGTGGAGGCGCGGCGGGACGTGCGTGGTGCGTTCCGCAGCTGGGAGGGCCGCGGCGGAACGTGGTGCTCCTGCTCTGCTTCGTGCTGCTCTACCGCATTGGCGACATCGGAATGGCGCCGATGTTGAAGCCCCTCTGGGTGGACCGGGGACACTCCTTCGAAGAGATGGCCTTGATCTCGACCACGCTCGGCGCCGTCGCCACTGCGGGCGGAGCCGTGGTGGGAGGCTGGATCGTGGCGCGTCTCGGAATCGGACGCGCGCTGCTCGTCGTCGGCATCCTCGCCCTGGCCTCGAACCTGGGCTACGCCGGCGCCGCCTGGCTCCCCGAGAGCGGACCGCGCCGGGATCTACGCCGCCTCGCTGATCGAGTCGTTCTGCAGCGGGCTCGCCGCCGCCGGCTTCCTCTCCTTCCTGATGAACATCTGCGACCGCAAGCACGCCGCAGTCCAGTACGCCGCGCTGACCGGGCTCTACGCCCTCCCCGGCATCTTCGCCGGCGCTGCCTCGGGCGTGGCCGTGGAGTGGATGGGATACGGATCCTACTTCGCCCTCACGGCGGTCCTCGCCCTTCCCGCCTTCGCCTTCCTCCCCAGCGCCCGCCGCTGGATCGACGAAGGCTGAGCCCCCCCCGGGGGGGGCTATTCGCGCCAGCTCTCCGGTACCAGCGCCAGGTTCGCCTCGACTTCGAGCTCGCGGAGCTGGCGTTTCAATCGCTCGATCTCGGAGCGATGCCGGTCGATGGCATGTCGAATCCGAAAGTCGAGAGGCGCCTCGGAGGACGCCTGGGACATACCAGGCATCGGAGGACCGACCGACCAGGCGTCTGCGGTGCCGGCGACGCGCTCCAGGTCCGCCTCAGCGACCTCGAGCCCCTCCTCCTCGGCTTCGAGGGCCTTGCGGAGCTCCTGGAAGCGGCTGCGCCACTCTCCTGCGGTGAGACCCCCCCGCTTCTCGACGGAGGGTGTGGTGTAGTCGGACGGCAGCTTGAGCAGCTTGTCCAAGGCCACCTGGGGAGAATCCCCCTCGGGAGTCGCCGGGCTCGGCTTCTGGGCCCACGCGGGCGCCGCTGCGAGGAGCAGCAGGAGCGCCAGCGGCAGGACACGGCGATTCAAGGTCTTTCTCCCTCCACCCCCACTCCCGGGCACTCGGGGGAATGGGGGCCGTTCCCGGGACTATAGCCGAGCGCCTCCCGACCCCGTCGAGGCGAATCGGAGTCAAGAGCCGATGGGAAAAGCCGATACGGACTGCGAGGTCCTCGGTCTTCGGGCGCAGTCTGTCCGACGGGAGGCAATCGGTAGATGGAACGCGAGAAGCTGCATCGTCTGCTCCGTCTCGGCATCGAGAAGGGCGCATCGGACATCCACTTCCAGGTGGGAAATCTGCCCCTCTACCGGTTCAACGGAGACCTGGTCGAGCTCCGCTACAAAGTGCTCACGCCCCAGGACACGGAAGAGATCGCGCGCATGCTCTTGGAAGGGGACCCGCGCAGCGAGGAGATGAGCTTCAACGAGCTCGACCTCGCCTTCGAGCTTCCCGGAGAGGGGCGCTTCCGGGTCAACATCTCGCGCCAGCGGCGCTTCTTCAACATCGTGCTGCGCGTGATTCCCCTTCAGATCAAGAGCTTCGAAGAGCTGAATCTCCCAGTGGCGCTCCGGGAGATGGCCAGTCTCGGCCGCGGCTACGTCCTGGTGACCGGCGCGACGGGCATGGGCAAGTCGACGACCCTGGCCGCGATGATCAACGAGGTCAACAAGTGCCGAAAGGCGAAGATCATCACCATCGAGGATCCGATCGAGTTCGTGTTCACCCACGACAAGTGCATCATCACCCAGCGGGAGATCGGAACCGACACCGCATCCTTTCCAGACGCTCTGCGAGCGGCCCTGCGCCAGGATCCCGACGTGATCATGGTCGGTGAGATGCGGGACCTCGAGACCGTCGACACCTCGCTCAAGGCGGCGGAGACCGGTCACCTGGTCTTCTCCACGATCCACACCTCCGACGTGGCATCGACCATCAACCGTCTGGTGTCGTTCTTCCCGACCGAGGAGCAGGGAAACGTCCGCGCCCGCCTGGCGGACAACGTGCAGGCGATCGTGTCGCTGCGGCTGCTGGTCAACAAGAAGGAGACCGGTCGTGTCCCCGCGGTCGAGGTGCTGCGCAACACCCGAACCATCCAGGAGTGCATCCGCGACCCCGCCAAGACGCCCGAGTTGACGGACTTCATCGCGCGGGGGCGCGCCGAGAAGATGCAGTCCTTCGATCAGCACCTCCTCGACCTTCTCAAGGCCAACAAGATCTCCGTCGAGACCGCCCTCGCGGCAGCCTCGAACCCGACGGATTTCCAGACCAAGCTGTCTCTGGAGGGACACGTGCCAGACGAAGAGGGCGAGGGAGACAAGCCGCTGGAGCCGTTCGAGATCGATTCGGACGGACGATTCTGAGCCGTGGGCGCCCCGGTCAGCGCAGAACAGGTCGAGTCAGGACGGCCCACTCCGGATGCGGAAGGCGTCGAGACGCTCGCCTCCGCACTTCGCCAGAGGAGTCTGGCCGCTTCCGAGATCGTCGGCGGCGGTCTCTCACTGATCTTCATTCGCCTCAGTGACGAGGCCGGGACGCCGCCCCGACTGCGCGCGGCGGCCGGCTTCGCGTCTCCGGAGGCGGCGCGGGTCGGTGCCGCGGCCGTGGAGGCGATGGTCCGCGAGGCCATCGAGACCGGCGAGGTCCAGACCGGAAAGACCGAAGTCTCACTGGGAGAGCGCGGCGACGGCGGTCTGTGGGTCACCCCGATCGCCTTCGAAGGCCGGATCCACGGTGCCCTGGCGGTGGCGTCTCCAGCGGAGATCTCCGATGCCGCCAGCGGGCGGTTGTCCGCGCTCGCGCAGTTCATCGGGCTTCGCCTCGATCACCACAGGCTCGTATCGGAGGTCGAGAGGCTCGAGTCCCGGGCCCAGAAGAAGAGTCGCGACGAGCTGGAGAAGAGCGACGAAATCCTCAAGCTCTCCGAGGCGCTCTTCGCGCAGGACATCGAGCTGCTGCGCAGCAGCGAGAAGCTCGGAAAGGTCGAGAAGCTCAAGCACGACTTCATCGAGAAGATGTCCCGCGAGCTCCGTACCCCTCTCAACGGAATCATCGAGGCGATCATCTCGGTGCTCGCGGGGGAGAACGAGAGCCTCTCCGACGCCGCCAAGGAGAACCTCCGCCACGCCCTCGACGACGGAACCTCCTTCCTCCGGACCCTGCAGAACATCCTCGACCTGTGGCGGATCAAGCAGGGCGAGCTTCCGATCGAGAGCCAGGAGGTGAACTTCCGCGAGGTGGTGGAGGAGGCGATCTTCAGCGTCCAGGACACGTTGGGCGACAAGCCCGTCTCGATCGAGAAGAAGATCAGCGAGCCCCTTCCCAGGGTCCGCGCAGACCTCGCCAAGCTGAACCAGATCCTGTTCCTGCTGCTCGACAACGCGGCCAAGTTCACGCCCGAGGGAACCATCGAGATCGGCGTGGAGGTTCTGGCAGACCGCCTGAGCTGTGAGATCCGCGACACCGGCATCGGCGTCTGCGCGGACGATCAGCAGTTCCTGTTCGACGAGTTCTACCAGGTCGACGCGCTGTCCTCGAACAAGTACCGCGGCGCGGGCCTGGGGCTGGCGTTGGTGCGCGATCTGCTCAACCTGCTGGACGGCGAGATGTCGCTGTCCAGTGACGTGGGTCGCGGAACCACCGTGACCTTCCACGTCCCGGTGGACGTCGTCAGCTGAGGAGTCCCCCTGGGGCGCGGCAGGCGGCGCCGGGCGCAGCGTTCGGCCAGCTGCGAGCTACTCCGGCGCCTCGGTCTCCTCGGGATCGCCGAAATCGGGCGTGATGTAGCCCGCGGCGATCTCGCGCAGAGCCGTGACGACTTCCTTGTTCTCCTCGGTCTCGACCAGGGACCGAGCCCCCTTCTTCAGCTGCTTGGCCCGGATCGAAGCCATCTGAACCAGGTGAAAGCGGTTCGGAACCTTCCGGGTGCAGTCTTCGATCGTGATTCGCGCCATCGGATCCTCTTCGAAGGAATGGAGGGGTCGTGAGAAGGGCCAGACTCTAGGTTAGCCCATGGAAGAAGGAAACCCCGGCCGGCGTCGCCGGCCGGGGTCCGAAGACCTAGGCTTTCCTGGAGTCAGATCCTCCTCAGGAGGCCTTCTTCCTTCGCCTGGCCTTCTTCCGTGCGCCCTTTTTGGGGGCCGCCTTCTTGCGCGTGGCCTTCTTGCGAGTGGCCTTCTTGCGAGTGGCCTTCTTGCGAGTGGCCTTCTTGCGACCGGCCTTCTTGCGACCGGCCTTCTTGCGACCGGCCTTCTTGCGGGTGGCCTTCTTGCGAGTGGCCTTCTTGCGAGTGGCCTTCTTGCGAGTGGCCTTCTTGCGAGTGGCCTTCTTGCGGGTGGCCTTCTTGCGGGTGGCCTTCTTGCGCGTGGCCTTCTTGCGGGTGGCCTTCTTCCGCGTCGCCTTTCGACGCGTGGCCTTCTTGCGTGTCGCCTTCTTACGAGCTGCCATTCTTGGGTCACCCCCCTTTTGGTGGCTCCTGCCCCTATCGGAGCCCGGAACCGGCGACTTGAAGGCTATGTGCCCCCTTACCGCCGCAATCCGCGGAAGTAGAGCCACAGTTGCAAGTCAAGCTAACAGCGTTTTTTTGCCGCCGTCAAGAGAGAACCACAAGAAAAACAAGATCATGTAGGACGAAGCTGCGGGCGATCCATCAGTTTCGCCCCGAAGCTCGGTCGAGCGGATCGTTGAATACGAGCGGAGCGGCGGCCGCGCAGAGCGCAGGCATCAAACCGCGTTCGCCGCCCGCGACCGAACGAAACCCGCCACGGTGTAGAACCAGGCGAGCCTCCCGGATGGGATGGTCGTGGAAAAGGGCTGGTATCAGCGCTTGCGCTTGTGGCGCGCGCGCTTGAGCAGCTTCTTCTTCTTGTGCTTGCGCATCTTCTTGCGGCGCTTCTTGATCACGCTGCCCACGGAAACCGCTCTCCTCGCCAGCTGGGTATGGATCGAGCGGCGGGATCAATACTGTCTTGCCGCTCTCCCGTCAAGCGCAGGGGGCGACGGAGAGTCAGGCAGAGTGATGGATGGGGCCCGCCTGCTGATCTTCCTCCCACCAGCTCCGGCAGCGTCCCAGCAGCCGATTCATCGGATGGCGGCGTGGGAGGAAGCGCAGGACCGGGGACTGCCTCAAACCCAGACGGCTCAGATCGTCCACCATCGGCGAGTTCCCGGGGTCGATCATCAGCCCTCGCCGCAGATAGCGAATCGCCTCGGCCTTGAAACCGAAGGCCAAGTGGACGTGCGCGAGGTTGTGATACAGGTCGGGATTGAAGAACTCCTCCTTGGCCGCCGAACGACAGAGCTCGAGCGCGCGGTCGAAGCGCCGCTCGACGAGGGCCAGTCCGAGGCCGTAATGGGAGCGATAGCGCGGGTTTGCCGGGTCGAGGTGGTGGGAGGTGCGGAAATGCTCGAAGGCGTCGCGCTCCTCTCCTCCCTTCAGCAGCTCCCTGCCGCGGCGGTAGTGCTCTTCCGCAGTGAATGACACCTGCATGTCGAACGAAGCCTCCCCGAAAGCCATTTCGTGACGGGACTCACTGTCTTTGCCCCTCTCCAAGGCAAGACGCGTGCCGACTCTTTCGATCGGCAACAGATGCTCCAAGCTTCCGGGAAACAGACGAATCGAGGAAACAGCTCGAGCTGTGGCAAAGTCCCCACAAGAACCAAACTGTAATTCGGGTTACGGGACCGTGACTCAGAGGTGTGGCGCGAGCAGCGGGCGCAGGACCGGCCTCGCGTCGGGCGCAGTCACACTTCTCGAAGGGCGATGGGTAGGAACGGACTCTCTAGTACTCGATGATCTCGAGGATGTAGCGCTTCTTCTCCTTGCCGCTGGCGGCCGCCATCAGGGTGCGGATCGCTGACGCGTGCGCTCCTCCCTTGCCGATGACCTTGCCGAGGTCTTCCTTCGCAACCCTGAGTTCGAGCACGTGTGCGTGGTCCCCGATCACCTCCTTGATCTGGACCTCCTCCGGCTTGTCTACCAACGCCTGAACAATGGCTTCGATGAGCGGCTTCATGTGCCTCTCCCAACCCCCGAGCCGGCGTGCCCACTTCACCCATCGCGCACGCCGGCCGGGATGCAACGCAACCCATACGGATCAACTCATAGGGTGCAGTCTACGCTCCTTTTGGGGTTTTCTGGAGAAGAAACCGCCGGGTTTTTCGGACCTGGCCAGTATCTCTGTGGACGGGATGAAGCGGCGGCGGGCATCTCCACATGCATCTTCCGCCGGATGCCACCAGTTTTTCAGCGACTTTTGCGAGGGTGCGGGCTGAAACGCCCCGCTGAGGGGGCTAGACACCGCCAGCGGTCGCCCGGGAGGAGCCCGCGAGGGTCCGGGACGCCCTTGCCGCCCCGGGCGAGCTCGGACCGGACTCAGGAGACCCGCAGCGTGGCGATCTCCCAGGGCCGAAGCGAGAGCGTCGCACGGGTCTTCTCCGCGGCGAAGCGATCGTCTCGCAGCGCCTTCTCGGCCAGGTCGACGGGCTCGAGCGCGCGAGCGCCGGGCCCGTTCCAGCGGAGCGCCACGCTGCGCGGCTCCGCCGAAGCATTGAGGAGCCGCAACACCGCACTGCGACCCGGGCGCGGCTCGATGGCGGACACCACCACCGCGGGATCGTCGATTTCGACCAGTCGCGCACCATCGGCCAGCGGCGCGCCGGCTGAGCCTCCTCCCATCCAGGCACCCGGCGGGCTGGCGAACCGGTGGGCCTGGGAGATGCGCTCGACGTCATCGACAGGGTGAAGACGGATCGAGAGCTCGGCGCGGTGAGGTCCCGGCACCTGGGCGCCGGGAGTTTCGAGGCCCGGGCCGGCATCGCCGGGGCGAAGGCGGAGATCCCCTCTCGACAGCCACCCGACCGCTCGAAGCAGCGTGATGGCGAGAGACGTGGTGCCGTCCGCTTCGGGAACCGCATCCACCTCGGGCGACCCCCGGTTCGCCACAGTGAGTGCACGCTCGCCGTCGTCCAGCGTCGCAAAGCCTCGCTGGGGCGTGGCGCCGACGGGGAACTCGGACGGGCTCTCGCTTCCGAACCAGTCCGGCCGGGGATCGATCGGCCTCTCGGCGATCTCGAAGGCCGATTCCACCTCGAAGCGCCGGGCCGCGAAAGGAGCGCGAAGGTGCAAGCGGAGCCGATGATCCCGCGCGGTGTTATCGACCTCGACCTCCAGGTCCAGCCGGTCGAGTCCGGAGACGAGGCGGATCCGAACCGTCACGGGAACGACAGTCCACGACTTGCCGCGCGCGCTTCGGTCCGGCGCGAGCTCGGACGGCACCCGGTACCTGGCAGCGATGACGGCGCTGGCCTCACCCTCTCGCTCCGGCTCGAGAGAAACCCGGGCGCGGTGCGGACGCTCCACCCGCACGCCCTCGGGCACCGGATCGAAGTTGTACTCGTCGCCCCGGTCTCCCTCGGAGACGACCCGCACGGCATCCTCGATGCGTATGCCGTGGGTCCGGTTCGAGAAACCCACGCGGCCGTCGGCGCTGACCTCCACCGACCAGCTCTGATTGGCGATGCGAACGCCGCCATCCGCGCGACGCTCGCGTTGCAGGTCACCGGGGTCCCGGCCGCGCCGCGCCCTTCCGGGCGCGATGCGATAGACGCGCAGGCCGTGGCCGGGCAGATCGTCGACGAAGCGAAGCCTGATGCGGGGAATCAACTGGCCCCGCACTCGAATCTCCTCGACCTGGCCGTCCTCGAGCCGGCGGAGGATCTCTCGCTTCACCGGCTCGGCGTCGAATCCCGAAGGGCTTCTGGCCAGCCGGAAGTCGAGTATGAGCTGCGCCCCCGACCCGCTGATGCGCACCTCCCGGAGGTGGGAGGTGGTGTCGCCGGTGAGGCCGGGCAGGACCATCTCCATGACATGGGGGGGAAACACCCAGTCGTACAGCCGCATACCTGGCTCGGCGGCCTCGGCCCTGGCGGGAATCCGCCGGCCCCCCGCGTCGCGAAGATGAACGGTCTTCAGCTTTCCCCTCGAAGCCGGGAGGTCCACCTCGACCAGCGCATCCACCTCCGTCGGACCGGCACCATTGGGATTCCAGACGACCAGACTCTCGCCGGCACCACGCCCGAATCCCTGTTGTGGAACGGCCACCGCTTGGGTCCAGTCCCATGCCACGCGCTCCAGGTGAGCGCCTGCCAGCTCGCGCACCCGCTGGAAGCGACTCTCCATCTGCTCGTGCACGGAGTCGACGGAGCAGCCGCAGATGGAATCGTGGGGGTGGTTCTCCAGGGCGATTCGCCAGGCGAGCTCGATCACCTCTACGTCGGGGTCGCCACCCAGTGTGGAGAGCCAGGTCGCCAGCGGCTCCAGGTAGCGGGTGAGCAACCGATCGTTCTCGAAATCCTCCCGCTTCTGGGAGAGACGGGCCGAGGCGCAACCCGGCAGGAGTGGCGAGCGAAGACCCGAGCGAAGCTCTCCCCGATGAACGGGAAGCGCCGATGCCGATTCCAGCTTGGCCCTCGCGACGAAGCCCGGCAGCGTTCCGATCTCCACACCCCAGCCGGGGAGCAACCCCGCGGCCCCTTCGAGAGCGGCCGGAAGGCCCGCCTGGGGAAGCTGGTGGTCGGCCCCGTTCATCAGCAGCAGGGTGGGGATTCGAGAGTGGGGCTCGAGGTGGGAGGCAGCCTCTCGAAGTCGCTTCGCCAGTGCTTCGGAATCGAGGGGCAGCATCACGGCGTTGCCGTAGCCGTGGCGGAGATAGACCGTGAAGAGCGAGGTTCCGTCCGGTGCCTCCCACAGGAAGGTGGTCTCCTCCACGTCTGCGCCGACGCCGCGCCACAGCATCGCGGCCTCGAGCCCGAAGCCGGCGAAGATCTGGGGAAGCTGCCCGACGTGGCCGAACTGATCGGGGACGTAGCCCAGGTTCATCGAGCCGCCGAGCTCCCGGGCCTTGCGGATCCCGAGGCGCAGGTTGCGGATCAGGGCCTCTCCCGAGACCAGCCACTCGTCGGGCAGCACGTACCAGGGACCGACCAGGAGCCGTCCCTCCTGGACCAACCTGGCGAGGCGATCTCGCGCTCCTGGGCGCACCTCGAGGTAGTCGTCGACGAGGATCGTCTGACCGTCGAGGGTGAAGTGACGGAATCCCGAGTCCTCCTCGAGCATGTCGAGGAGTCCGTCGAGCAGCTGCACCAGCCGGTAGCGAAACTGCTCGTGGGTCCGGTACCACTCGCGATCCCAGTGTGTGTGCGGAACCAGGACCAGATGATGAGCGCTCAAGCTGCGACCTCCTCCCCGAATCCTACCACCGCATCCTGCCACGCCTCGCGAGAAACCGGCGGGGCTGGCCGGGTAGAGAAATCGCGCGATCTGGGGTAGAAAACAGCACGGAATCGATGGAAGACGACGGCAACACAGGCGAAGCGGGGCCGGAACCGCAACCTGGTCTCGCCAAAGAGCTTTCTCCCGCCTAGGGGCTCGCAGAGGCCTCCCCGGCGCGGGGATCGAGGCCTCTGCCATGGCGAATTCTCAGGAGACCACCAGGATCCTTCGCCGGCTGCTCGCGAGCGGCATGACCGCTCGCGCCGACCGGCTCCTGGCACGAATGCGCCCCGCGGACCGCGGGCCGGTGCTCTCGGGGCTCACTCCTCCCGAAATCCGAACCGTCATCGACCTGCTGTTCCAACAGCAGCGCGCGGCCAGCACGCTCCGAGAGCTCCCGCCGGAGCTCCTGCCCCAGATCTTCGACGCGGTGGGAGACGAGCGGCTCGCCGAGGTGATCGAGCGGCTCGAGCACGACGACATGATCGAGTTCGTGGAGTGGCTGGACGAGGAGCGCAGGGAGCCCGTCGTCGCCCTGCTCCCCGAAGAGAAGCGCGCCGAGCTGCGAAAGTCCGAGCTGTACCCGCCCTCCAGCGCCGGCCGCGTCATGACCACCCGCTTCCTCGCCCTCGACGAGGGAACCACCGCCCAGGAGGCGATCGAGGCCATCCGCCAGGCCGGCGACGATGCCGAATCGATCCTGTATCTGTACGTCGTCGACGAGAAGCAGCAGCTTCGCGGCGTGGTTCCCCTCCGGCGTCTGGTGGCCGCGAGCCCGGCCCGGCGTTGCGGCGACCTGATGGTCCAGGATCCCGTCTCCGTGCGCGCCGAGGAGGACCAGGAGGAAGTGGCCCAGATCGTCGCCCGCTACAACCTGCTGGCGGTTCCCGTGGTCGATGCAGAGGACCGGATCCTCGGCGTGATCACCGTCGACGACGTGATCGAAGTCATCACCGAGGAAGCCACCGAGGACATCTACCACCTCGCGGGACTCTCCGACGAGGACCGCGTCTTCAGCCCCGCGCATCACGCGATCCGCAAGCGGCTGCCCTGGATGCTCCTGAACCTGGCTGCGACCTTCATGCTCGCGTGGGTGATCGGTCTGTTCGAGCGCACGCTCGAGCAGATCGTCACGCTCGCCTTCTTCATGCCGGTGGTGGCGGGCATGGGGGGCAACGGCGGCATCCAGGCCCTGACGGTCATCACCCGCGCCATCGCGCTCGGCGAGCTCGAGTTCAGCAGCGGCTTTCGAGCGATCGGCAAGGAGGTGAGCGTGGCCATCGTGATCGGCATCATCACGGGTATCGTGAGCGGCACGCTCGCCTTCCTGTGGCAGGGGAGCCCCTATCTCGGTCTCGTCCTCTTCGTCACCATGATCATCACCATGGCGGTCGCCGGAATCATGGGCGCCGCGGTGCCCCTGCTCCTCAAGGCACTGGGGCAGGACCCCGCCGTCGGCTCCGGCGTCTTCGTCACCACCATCACCGACCTCGTTGGATTCTTCGCCTTCCTGCAGATAGGCACACTGCTTCTGGATCGACTCCTCTGAGGAAACCCCCGCGAGTCTAGCCTGCCGCGGTCTTCCGCTCGTCGGCCACCACCGCGCCGTCCCGGAGCCGAACCGTGCGCCTGGCCTTCTCGATCACCATGGGATCGTGGGTCGAGAAGACGAAGGTCACCCCGTGCTCCCGGTTGAGCTCCTCCATCAGGTCGAGGAGCGTCCCCGCGGTCTTCGAGTCGAGGTTCGCGGTGGGCTCGTCGGCCAGCACCACGCGAGGCTGGCTCACGATGGCGCGTGCCACCGCGACCCGCTGCTGCTGCCCGCCGCTCATCTCCAGCGGACGCTTGTCGGCGAGATCTCCGAGACCCACCTCTTCCAGGATCGCCATGGCCCGCCGGCGCCGCTCCGAGGTCGAAACACCCTGAAGCTCCATCACGAACTCCACGTTCTCCCGGGCGGAGAACACCGGGATCAGGTTGTAGGCCTGGAAGACGAAGCCGAGCTTGTGGAGTCGCTCCTCGGCCAGCTGCGAGGAGCTGAGTGAGCCGAGATCGTCGCCGTCCAGGACCACGACACCCTCGCTGGGAGCATCCAGGCCCCCGAAGAGATTCAGCAGGGTGGTCTTGCCGGAGCCGCTGGGGCCGGCCAGCGCGGTGAACTCCCCGCTCTCGATGGAGAGGTCGACGTTGCGAAGCGCCACGGTCTTCATCCCCCGCGTCTCGTAGACCTTGCTCACTCCCCTGGCTTCCAGCATCGACATGACTTCTCCTTGAGCCTAGACGTGTCGCACCGCGTCGGCAGGTCGAATCCGCACGGCGCGCAGGGCGGGCCACAAGCTCGCGAACAGCGCGGTGACGATCGCCACCAGCGTCGGAAGGATCAGGTCCTTGCTCCGGATCACCGGGACGATCTTGGTGCCGATGCCGTAGGCCGTGAGCCCCTCGGCCCAGCGAGACAAATCGATCCCGTCGCGCAGCAGCCAGACCGAGAGCACTCCGACGGCCAGGCCGATCCCCACGCCCAGCAGTGTCAGCAGCAGCGACTCGATCACGATACCCGCCACCAGCCGCCGGGGTCCCATGCCGATGGCCATCAGGATGCCGATCTCCCGGATCCGCTCGTAGACCGACATCAGGAGCACGTTGGCAATGCCGAAGGCCATCGCCACGAAGACCGCCCCGTAGACGTACCAGCCCATCTGATCGAAGAGGTCGACGAAGTAGACCAGCAGGGGCTGGATCTCCTCCCAGGTCCGCACCTCGAGATCTCCGGAGAGCCTGGCTTCGATGGCTCGCTTGAGATCGTCGACGTGGCGGCGCTGGTCGGCGATCACCACCAGCTCGGAGATGGCCTCGCCGAGCCCGAAGAGCTGCCTCCCCTCTTCGATGCGGAGGAAGACGGAGCCCCGGTCGAGATCCCTCGACGCGGTTCGAAACAGGCCACCCACCCGGAACGCCTCCCCGGTCATCTCTCCGTGCACGTCCTGCACCGAGAGCACCAGCTTGTCGCCCACGTCGACGTGGAGGCGGTCTGCCAGCTTCTCGCCCAGCAGGAGCTTTCGGCGCTCCCCATCCAGGTAGCGGCCCGAGACGATCGAATCGGCCAGCACCGAGACCCGCGCCTCGCGAGCCGGATCGATCCCGACCACTTGAACACCCACATTGGCCCGGGGCGAGAAGACCAGGCCCTGGCTCCGAACGCGGGGCGCCCAGGCCTCGAGCCCGGGAAGCTCGGACAGGCTGCCGCTCGCGAGCCGCTCTCCTTCCTCGATGCGAATCTCGATACCGGGCTTCCGGTCGAATCCGGCTCCGTGGATCTGGATGTGACCGAGCTCGGTGGCAATGGCCGTCTCGACCATCTGGAAGACCATGCCGTAGTTCACCGCCATGGCCAGCAGGACCCCGGCAAGCCCCACGGAGACGGCGGTCACCACGATGCCGGTCCGCCGCGGGCTTCTGCCGATGTTCCGCCACGCCATTCGCCAGGTTCCCGCGCCCATTTCAGAGACTCCTCAGCGCGTCCACCGGACGGCCGCGGCTGGCCTTCAAGGCCGGGTAGAGCGCGGCGATGGCGGCGACGACGAAGATGGTGATCGCCGAGCCGACCGGGTTCCACGGCTTGAGCTTCCAGGTCATCACCGGCTCGATTCCAAATAGCTCCATGCCGGCCATCGCGCTCCCGGTCAGCACCACCGGATGGGCCTCGAAGTAGAGGACGGCCGGGATCGCCAGCGCGAGACCGAGCAAGAGCCCGCCGAGCGCCAGCAACATCGACTCGAGGTAGATCAGCCGGAACACGGCGGCGGGGCGAAGACCCAGGGCGAGGACCACGCCGAGCTCTCGCGTGCGCTCGAGCACCGACATCAGGATGGTGTTGAGGATCCCGAAGGCCACCACCACCACCAGAATCACCAGCAGGATGTACATCCCCGCGTCGTCGAGAAAGATCAGCTGCTCGAGCTCCGGCATGATCTCCTCCCAGGTGTGCACCTCCGCGGGCGCGGAAGAGATCTCCGGCAGCGCCGCCACCACCCTCTTCGTCAGCACGGGCGCCGCGTCGGCATCGTCGGCCAACAGGGCCACCTCGGTTACCCGGTCTCCGTAAACGAAGAACTCCTGTGCGTCGCGGAGGGAGATCACGGCGAGGCCGCGGTCGAGCGCGGGCTCCGGGAGCTTCACGATTCCCACCACCGTGAAAATCTCGTAAGCCATCTCGAGCGAGTAGGCGACCGAGTAGACCAGGACGGGATCCCCCAGATCCGCGCCGAGGTTCTGCGAGAGCCGCTCTCCCAGGACGATGCCGAGGGGCGTTTCATTGGAAACGAAGCGGCCGCGCCGAATCCGCTCCGGAAGGGTGGAGACGCTGGCCTCCCGCTCTGGATCGACGCCGAAGAGCGCCACGCCCTGGGTGGCCGAGTCCTTGGAGAGCAGCCCGAAGCCGACCACACGCGGGGCCATGCCCCGCACACCAGGAGTGGAGGCCAGGGCGGCCTCGAAGCTCGGGGACAGCTCGAGGAACTGCTCGAGGGTCTGATTCTCCTGGTATCCCTCTCCCGACACTGTGAGGTGTCCAGAGTGGATCCGCACGCTGTCCTCGATCATCTTCTCGTGAAGGCCGGCGGCCAGCGCGACGAAGAAGACCACCAGGAAGACGGCGAAGACGGTGGCAACGACCGTGAGACCGGTGCGCCGTGGGTTTCGCCAGACGTTTCGCCAGGCCAGGCGCAGCTCGAGCGGCATTCGCGGGCTAGTCCTTGCGTGTCAGGTTGCGCTTGTTGAAGATGCGCTCGTCGAAGTCCTCGTCGAAGCGGATCTCCTCGATCTCGATCAGCGTCTCGTGTCCCTCCTTGTCGAGGGGCACCAGCGACCAGCGATGGGGGTAGTGCCGACCCTGCACCTCGCGAATCTCCGCGAAGCGGATCACCCGGAGCTTCTCCCCGCTCTCGTCGTAGAAATCCTGGCGCAGCGGCGCGAAACGCTCTGCATCCACCCAGGTGACGATCTTGCCCCACACCACGGGCGCATCTTCGTGGGGCCGGTACTCGATCACGTAGGCGCGCTCGCTCTCCTCGCTGTCGGGATCCGGGTCGATGCCCAGCAGCAGGTGATCGTAGTCGTCCAGCTGGCTCGACTCGCGCACCAGGTCGTCGTTGGTGAAGTCACTACCCATCCACGACTGGAGCATCATCGACGGGGGAATCCGGATCGTCCGCTCCACCCTGGGGACGAAGTTCCAGAGGTTCGGGTGGAGCTTGAGGAAGGCCATGCCGGCGTCCTTGGCCGGAGCCAGGATGCGGATGAAGGAGCGCTTTTGGGGGCGGTCGTCCCAGGCGCGGAACGCGACGCGGCGCGGAGTGGGAAGGCGAGGCGATACCACGGTCATGGCCGCCTCCATGTAGCTGTTGTTCCCGCGGAAGACGTCCTCCACCTTCTCGGCGATCGCCCGGGCGTCGAGCCCGGGCGGGGCCGGCTCGAGATCCGCACCCGTGGCAACGCCCGCCCACAGCATCAGCAGGGTTGCGGCCACAGCCGAGCTTCCGATCATCGCAGGTACCCCCGTTCCATCCCTTCCCACAGCACGGGAAGGTGTGCTCTCGCATCGAACCCGGGATCGACCATCGCCTGGAGCAGTGTTCCTTCGATGGCCGCGGTGAGGACCGCCGCAATCCCTTCCGGATCCAGATCGCGAATCTCGCCGTCCTCGATTCCCCGGCGAACCAGGTCAGCGAGCCGTGCACGGCTCTCCCGCAGCGAGGACGCGTACCGCTCGCGGGCGCGTGGCTGGAGCAGGAACTCGGCCCAGGCCCCCAGCGGGATCGCTCCGGAGGCCAGTTGATCCACGGACACCTCGCCCAGTGCGCGAAGCACCTCGAGACACGGCCTGCCCTCGGTCTCGAGGCGATTCCAGGCGTCGAACATCCGCCCGATGAAGCGGTCGAAGAGCGCCAGGAACACCTCCTCCTTGCTCGGGAAGTGCCAGTAGAGCGCCCCCTTCGAGAGCCCCGAGGCGCGAGCCAGGTCGTCCATGGTGGCTGTGTGGTAGCCCCGGGCGGAGAAGCACTCGAGGGCGGCGTCGAGGATCTGCGCCTGCCGCACCTCTGCAGGTGCGTGCTTTCTCGGCTGACGTTCGGCTTTCTTCATAAACCGACTGGTCAGTCTATCTTGGATCGCAGATCTGTCAAGGGGCGGGCGCTCTGCTGGCCGGTCAGAACTCCCGGCGCACCCAGCCGTCCGCGGTCTTCCGCAGCTCCTCCGTCGGCCAGTAGTGAAGGTCGGTCTCCAGGGTGAGCACCCGGACCTTGCCCGCCAGGCTCTCGATGCGGAGGCGAGCCGACTCTCCATCCTTCTTCCCCGCCGTGACGCCGAGAAAGGCTTCCAGGTCCGCGGTGGGACGCCCGTCCACGGCGGTGATGCGCCAGGTGCGCTGAAGCCCGTCGCGCCCGGCGGGCGAGCCCCGCCGGACATCGGCGACATAGACGCCCACCCGGGGAAGCCCGCGTTGCTGCGCGAGCTCGCGGGGCGGGGCCTGAAGAAGCGCCCCGGACCACATCACCGCCCGATCCGTGCCGCCGTCCCCGATCGCGACAGCGGGCACCGTGAGAACCTGCACCGCGCCGTCGCGCAGCACCGTCATCTCGATCTCGCCGCTCTGGGCGGCCTCCTCCACCTCGCGGAAGCTGGTCACCGGCTCCCCGTTGGCAGCGAGGACCAGGTCGCCGACCTCGAGCGCCTCTGCCGCGGGAGTCCCCGCCGTCAGCCGCCGCACCATCAGCGATCTGCGGCCCCGGGGATCGTGCCGCTCGAGGCGCTCGGCAGCCTCCTCGTCGAGCCCCCGGGCCCGCGCCGCCGCCAGCGGCACCGCCTCGAACTCCGCACCCAGGGAACGCCAGAGGAAGGGCTCCCCGGCGCGAAGCGGCGAGACCAGATCCTCGATCAGCCGGGCCGGGATTCCAGCGAAGAAGGCTTCCGGCTTGCCGCCGCCGCCGGTGGTCGAGAAGGATGCCCATTGGGCCAGCACCCTGCCCTTCTCGTCGGCGAGCACTCCGCCGATGCTCTCGATCTTCTCGGTGAGCGAGATCAGCTCCGCGTTGGTCTCGCGGAAGCGCGGCACGCCCGGGACTGGAACCGAAGCGGCGTCCACTCGCGCCACGCGCGACTCCCGGGAGACCACCTGCTGCCGTCGCGTCAACGCCACCAGCCACACGTCGTCTCCAGGCGTCAGGGGGCGCGGCTTCAGCTCCGCACTCCGAACGGGTGTCTCGCCGATCGAGCTCGGATCGTAGGCGACCACGGCGAGGTTGTGGTCCGGGTGCAGCAGCACCACGCGCCCCGGTACCTCGACGGACCCTCCAAAGGTGATGCGTACGTCGCCCAGAGTCACCGGGACCGTGTCGCGGTCGACCACCACCAGCCCCTTCTCCGAATCGACGACGAGCCCGGCCCCCGAGTAGGCGGTGCCCGCCACGCCATCGACCCTGTAGGGGACGTCGAAGTCCACCGCGGCCAGTGAGGCGGCCAGGGCGCGGGCAGCTGCGGATCCCTCCACGGCGATGCCGGTGCTGGCGGGCGTCCGTGGCTCGGGCGGGGGCGGCTCCGCGGACGGACGGCAGAGCCAGCGGCCTGCCTGGTCGTCCCGATCGCAGCGCCGCATCGGAAACCAGCGGCGGTCCAGCGTCACCACGGCCACGGCGGCGCTTCGGGACGCGTAGACGGGGAAGTACCGCATCGGAACCGCGCTGCCGTCGGCGCGGGATGCGACGAGCCGCTCGAAGTCGTCGAGGGTTGCGACCGGCTTCCCGTCCACCTCGGTGATCACCACGCGGCTCGGGACATCCGCCCTAGCGAAGACGTAGCCCCTCGACGCCAGGTAGACGCCGCCGGCTGGAACCGCGTAGTTGCGCGCCTGCTGATAGGAGAGCGGGTGCAGGATCGCTCCGCCCACCTCCAGATAGGTCGCGGGCGTGATGGCGTGGAGGTCCTCGACGCTGAGCGTAACCTCGACGACTGCGCCTCCCCGCTCCACCCGGATCGCCACCGGCTTCCCGACGGAGTCGTCCAAGATGGCTTCGAGAGCGGGGAAGCTGTGGATCCTCTCGCCCTGCACGCGAAGCAGGATGTCGCCGGATTCGAGGCGCTGGTAGGCAGAGCCACCGGGGACGGTCTCCTTCACGACCAGCATCCCGATGGCATCGGGGAACGCCTCGCGCATCGCCGCCTCGGTCTTGGCTCGCAGACCCAGCCGCCGCAGCTCGTCGTAGGACTCGTACTGGAAGACGGTCTGGATGGTTCCGCGGGGCACCGGCTCCCCGGCGCGGATCAGGTCCAGGGCGCGCACCACCCGATCCAGCGGCAGGAAGAAGCTCGAGGCGGCGCTCTGGCTGCCGCCGGCGTTGAGCCCCACCACCCTTCCGCGCCGGTCGATGACCGGTGAGCCGGACGACCCGCCCGAAGAGCTCGACGCGGCCTGGAGATAGAAGGTGTTGAAGTCGTTGTAGCGGCCCTGCCCGTAGCGGGGCGCCTCGCGGTCCAGGCGCGCGATGGTACCGGCCAGGATCGAGAGCTTCTCCCCGGCGTCGTTGCCGATCACCCGGATCTCGGCGCCCACGTCGGCGCCCTCGGGAGCCAGGGGCAGCTCGCCCGGATCCATGAAGCGGACCTCGGAAGGGTCGAAGCGGAAGAAGCCGAAATCGTGCACCGGATCCCGGTAGATCGGCAGGAGCTCGACCTTCTCGTGATTGAGGAAGATCGCGCTCGCCCGGACCGGACCGGGTTGCACCACGTGCCGGTTGGTCAGGACCAGGCCGCGCTCGGCGTCGACCACGAATCCCGTCGCGACCGAGTTCGAAGCGGCCTGGGTGTCGAAGGGGCGCGTGGCGCTCACCCGGACCGCGACCACGCTCGGAACGACCCGGTCGAGCACGGACTCCCAGCTATCGGGCGCCCCAGCCGCGCCCGGCCCCGCGAGGAGCAGGGCGAAGACGACGAGCCGGAGAAAGCTGCGCGCAGCGGCCTCGGTCAACTAGTCACCAAACCGCAGCTCGATCTCTCGCAGCATCCGATCGCGAACCTGGTCGTAGCTCGCGGGGAGCTCGATGGCCGGGTTCGGATCCTGCGACTCGATCCCCTCGAGCTGCATGTCGTGGTACCTGACCTTGAAGTCCACGAACTTGAGCCCGTGCGCGGTGGAGATCACGACCACGAGGTCCGACTTCTTGATCAGACCCCGATCGATCAGCTTCCGCGTGGCCGCGAGTGCGACCCCCGTGTGAGGACAGTTGAAGAGTCCGGTCCGGTCGGCGTGGGCGGCCGCCTCGGCGAGCTCCTCCTCCGTCGCCTGCTCCACGATGCCGTTGAAGCGGCGCAGGGCCAAGACCGCCTTCTCGTAGGAGACCGGGTTCCCGATCTGGATCGCGGAGGCCAGCGTCGGCCGCGCCGCGATTGGCTCGAAGACCTCGAAATCCCGCTGGTAGGCGAGGTAGAGCGGATTGGCCTCAGCGGCCTGCGCGCAGACGATGCGCGGTCTCTTGTCGGCCAGGCCGAGCTCGATCATCAGGTCGAGGCCCTTCGCCAGTGCGGAGACGTTGCCGAGGTTGCCGCCGGGGATCACGATCCAGTCCGGGACCTCCCAGTCGTTCTGCTGGACGATCTCGATCCCGACCGTCTTCTGGCCCTCGATGCGCAGGCTGTTCATCGAGTTGGCCAGGTAGATCCCGTCCCGCTCCGCCACCCTCTTCACGATCTCCATGCAGCCGTCGAAGTCGGTGTCGAGGGCAAAGACGATCGCCCCGTTGGCGATCGGCTGAATCAGCTGCGCCGTCGAGATCTTGCCGCGGGGCAGGAAGACGATGGCGGGGATTCCCGCCGCGGCGGCGTAGGCGGCCAGTGCGGCCGAGGTGTCCCCAGTGGACGCACAGGCGACGGCGCGAACGTCCTTCCCCTTGGCCATCATCTCCTTCACCATCGAAACCAACACCGTCATCCCCAGGTCCTTGAAGGAGCCGGTGTGGGTGTTGCCGCAGAGCTTGATCCAGAGCCGTTCGAGACCGAGCTGCTCGCCGTAGCGGCCGGCCCAGAAGAGGTTCGTGTTGCCCTCGTACATCGAGACGACGTTCTCGTTGTCGATGTCGGGAAGCACCCACTCCTTCTTGCCCCAGACCCCGGAACCGTAGGGCCACTTGTTCTGGTGAGCGCGCTTCTCGAAGATGTCCTTCCACTCCCCGGCGGGCGTCTTCTTGAGCGCGTCCAGGTCGTGGACGACCCGCAGCAGGCCCCCGTTCCGGTCGGTGTAGACGACCTCGTCGAGTTCATAGCGCTCCGTCGGGTCGCGGAGGCTCTCGAACCAGGCCCGGGGCTCGTCCTTCTGGGTCACGCCTAGAAATCCTCCTCGATGCGCACCAACCGGGTCGGCGCGGTCACCTCGGGCAGCCGGTCGATCTCGGCGATGGCGCGCCGGATCGCCAGCTCCCGGGCGGGGTGGGTGAGCACGACGATCGGAACCGGTTCGGCGGACCGGCTCTGCCATTTCTGGAGAACGGACTCGATGCTGATGCCGTTCTCCCCGAGCACGGTGGCGATCTGGCCCAGCACACCGGGGCGATCCAGGGCGCTGAAGACCAGATAGCTGCGGGCCTGGAGCTCGCCGAGCGGCACCAGGGGCTTGACCCGAAGGGCGTCGGGCATGTAGGAGAGCGGAGCCACGCGGCCGGCCGTGCCCCGCCGGATTTCCCGGGCGACCTCCATGGTGTCCGCCACCACCGCGCTGGCAGTGGGAAGCTCGCCCGCGCCCGCCCCGTAGAAGAGCGTGGGACCGACCGCGTCGCCGTGCACGGCGATGGCGTTCATGGCCCCGTCCACGCTGGCCAGCAGGCTCGAGGTGGGAATCATGGCCGGGTGGACGCGCGCCTCGATGCGCTCCCCGCCGTCCCCGTCATCCCGCAGCTTGGCGATCCCGAGCAACTTGATCCGATATCCGAACTCCTTCGCCGCCTCGAAGTCCAGCGGTGTGAGCTCGCGGATTCCCTCGGTGGGGATCTCCTTGTAGGTGAGCTCGGCCCCGAAGGCCATCGCTGCCAGCAGCGTCAGCTTGTGGGCCGCGTCGATTCCGTCGACGTCGACGCTGGGGTCGGCCTCGGCGTAGCCGAGGTCCTGGGCGCGCTTGACCACCACGTCGAAGAGCTCGCCGGTTCGCTCCATCTCCGTCAGAACGTAGTTGGTGGTGCCGTTCATGATGCCGTGGAGGCTCTGGATGCGATTCGCCGCCAGCCCTTCGCGCATGGAGCGGAGGATCGGAATCCCACCGCCCACGCTGGCCTCGAAGGCCACGTCCACGCCGCGGGTCGCGGCGGCATCGAAGATCTCCTTGCCATGCAGGGCGAGCAGGGCCTTGTTGGCCGTCACCACGTGCTTCCCCCGCTCGATGGCGCGCAGGGTCAGACGCTTCGCCACGTCGTAGCCGCCGATCAGCTCGATCACGATCGAGACGTCGGGATCGTCGATCAGACCCTCGGCGTCGGAATCGAACTTCACACCGCGCAGGTCGACACCTCGATCCCTCTCGGTCTCGATGTCGGCGATGCGAAGCAGTCGCAGCGGAAAGCCGAGCTTCTGGCCGATCACCGCGGCGTTCGCGCCCAGCACCTTCGCAACCCCGGTCCCGACGGTCCCGAGGCCGATGATTCCGACTCCCACCGCTTCTTCACCTGTCATCACTCAGCCCACCGTCGTTCGTAGGAAGCGCCGGATGCCGCGCACGGCCTGACGGATCCGGTGCCGGTTCTCCACCAGTGCGAAGCGCACGTATCCCTCGCCGCTCTCGCCGAAGCCGATCCCTGGTGCCACCGCCACCTTGGCCTCCCGGAGCAGCCGCTTGGAGAACTCGAGAGATCCGAGGCTTCGCAGCGGCTCCGGTATCGCAGCCCAGACGAACATGGTCGCAAGCGGCTTCTCGATCTTCCAGACTCCGGGGCCCTCCAGCGCCAGGCCCTCGATCAGCACGTCGCGGCGCTCCCGATACTCCTCGGCATTCTCGGTGACGCAGTCCTGGGGACCACGCAGCGCCACGATGGCACCGATCTGGATCGGCTGGGGAATTCCGTAGTCCAGGTAGCTCTTGATCCGGGTGAGCGCGTGAACCATCTCCGCGTTGCCAGCGGCAAACCCGACCCTCCAGCCGGCCATGGAGTGGCTCTTGGAGAGCGAGACGAACTCGATGGCGACGTCGCGTCCACCGGGGACTTCGAGGATGCTGGGCGGTCGGTAGCCGTCGAAGCAGACCTCGGCGTAGGCGAAGTCGTGGATCACCGTCAACTGGTGCTCGTGGGCGAACTCGACGATCCGCTCGAAGAAGGCACGGTCCACCACGCGCGTGGTCGGATTGTGGGGAAAGGAGAGAATCAGCGCCTTCGGCTTCGGCCAGGTGCGCTGGATCGCCAACTCCAGGTTCTCGATGAAGTCCGAGTCCACGGTCAACGGAACGTGGCGCAGGTCTCCCCCCGCGATGATCACGGCGTACTGGTGGATGGGATAGGTGGGATCGGGAGCGAGCACCACGTCACCGGCACCGACGGTGACCAGCACGAAGTGGGAGAGCCCTTCCTTCGCGCCGATCACCGCGATGGCCTCGGTCTCCGGGTCGAGCTCCACAGCGTGGCGGCGCTGGTACCATTCGCAGGCGGCCTGGCGCAGGTTGGGAACGCCGCGGGAAGCGGAGTAGCGGTGGTTGCGGGAGTTCTGCGCCGCCTCGCAGATCTTCTCGACCACGTGGGGCGGTGTGGGCAGGTCCGGATTGCCCATCCCCAGATCGATGATGTCTTCGCCCGCCCGGCGCGCGGCGTGACGCAGGTCGGTGACCTCGGCCAGCACGTAGGGCGGCAATCGATTCAGCTTGGCGAAGTCGTGACGGATGCGGGACATTGGCCAGCCTATGAGCGCGCCTGCGCTTCGCGATCCTCGAGAATCGCTTTCGAGATCTCATCCGCGTTGTAGGAGGAGCGCACCAGGGGCCCGCTGGCGACGTGGGGAAGGCCGAGCGCCCGGCCCAGGGCCTCGACTTCCCGAAACTCCCGCACCTCCCAGTAGCGTTCCACTTCCAGATGCTGCCGCGACGGGCGCAGGTACTGCCCGACGGTCACGCTGTCGACACCGACGCTGCGGAGGGCGGCCAGGACCTCGGTCACCTCCTCGAGCGTCTCACCGAAGCCGACCATCAGCCCGGACTTGACGATCGAGTCGGGCCGCAGACGCTTCGCCTCGGCGAGCACTGCGAGAGAGCGGTCGAAGTCCGCAGCGGGCCGCACGCGGCGGTAGAGCCGCGGCACCGTCTCCACGTTGTGGTTGTAGACATCCGGGGCGGCCCGACACACGGTGGAGACAGCGGCGAGATCCCCGCCGAAGTCCGGGGTCAAGACCTCGACGGTCGCCGCGACGCGGCTTCCACGTATGGCCAGGACGGTTTTCGCGAACTGCTCCGAGCCGCCGTCGGCGAGATCGTCCCGGCTGACGGAGGTCAGCACGACATGGGAGAGCGAGAGCTCGGCGACGGCACGGGCAACGCGGCCGGGCTCGGCAGGATCCGGCGGCGACGGCTCCCCGGTCGCGACGGCACAGAACCGGCAGGCGCGCGTGCACACGTCCCCGAGCAGCATGAAGGTGACGGCCCGCCGGGGCCAGCAATCCGGACGATTGGGACAGCGCGCCTCCTCGCATACGGTGTGCAGACCGAGCTCGCGAAGCATGCGCTCGAGATGCCGGAGCGGGGGGCGCACGCCCGCTGGGCGCAGGCACTGGGGAGGCAGGCGGCGGTGGCGAAAAGCCTTGCCGCCGCAGCCGATCTGGACCGGTGAGCTGGGCACGAGAACCTCGCTAGATCCGCAAGACTATTGGAGAAATCCAGCCGCAGCAAGCGGAGACGGAGGTCCGCAGACGGCGGCAGTCCGGCTTTTCTCAGCGGCGGCGATGGCGGGCCGCGAACAAGAGGTAGAAAGGCAGCCCGGCCAGCAGAACCGCGAGACTGATCAGCGACTCGCGGGACCGGAACCAGAGCAGGCTCCAGGCGATGGCCAGATTGGCCGCGATGTAGAGCGCGGGCACCCATGGATATCCCCACGCCCGGTAGGGCCGCGGACGGTCCGGCTGGCTCCGGCGGAGGGCATAGAGGGCGGCGGTGTCGGCGATGGTGGCCAGCAGGATGGCGAAGGTCGTGTAGTCGAGGGCGTTCGGAAAGGTGCGCAGCAGCAGGACCAGGGCGACCGCCACCCCGGCCTGCAGCCAGATGGCGGCGGCCGGGGTGTGGAAGCGCGAGTGCACCCGGTCGACTCCGCCGAAGAAGAGCCCGTCGAGCGCCATGGCATAGGCGATCCGCGGCCCCAGGAGCACGTGCGCGTTCAAGGTTCCCAGAATCGAGGCGAGGACGAAGCCGGCCACCAGCGAGCCACCGAGCGAGCCGAAGAGCACCGCGGCCGCGGCCTGGCCGGCGTTGTCCACCTGGGCGAGCTCCCCCACCGGAAGTGCGTAGAGGTAGACGGCGTTCAGCACCAGGTAGATGGCGGTGCAGACGGCCAGGCCAACGAACAGGGACATCGGGAGGTTTCGGCCCGGTCGCCGGATCTCGCTGGCCACGTAGATCGACGCATTCCAGCCCAGGAAGCTGAAGAGCACCGGTGAGAGCGCCAGGGCGAAGGCGATCGGGGCCGCAGCGCTCCCGATTCCGTCCACGAGCGGACGCAGGTTTTCGACGCTGCCCCTTCCCGTGAGGGGCGCCACCAATCCCAGGCTGAGCAGCGCCACCACTTTCACGTAGCCGGTGATGTTGTTCGCCAGCGCTCCCCAGCGAACTCCGAGGTGGTTGACCGCCGAGCAGGCGACGATGGTCAGGACGCCGATGCCCAGCACGACTGGAGGCTCGAGCTGGAAGAAGGCCCCGATTCCCGCGGCGAAGCCGGTGGCGAGTGCGGCGATGGTGCCCGCGAAGATGGCGAAGAAGCTGAGCCAGCCGACCAGGAAGCCCGCCAGCGGGTGGAACGCCTCGCGAAGGTAGACGTAGTCGCCCCCCGCGCGCGGGTACATCGCCCCGAGCTCGGCGTTGGCCAGCGCCCCCGCCACGGAGAGCAGGCCGCCGACCGCCCAGACGGCCAGGATCAGCCCGGCGTGAGGCAGCCGGTCCGCGATGGTCCCGGGAGTGAGGAAGATCCCGGAGCCCACCACCGACGCCACGACGAGGAAGATCGAATCCTGGAGCGAGAGCTGTCGCTTCAGGCGATCGCGCGGATGGCGGTCGTCCAAGCCAGGAGCCCCCATCGCCTTCCACCATACCTTCCCACGAACCGCTCCGCTCCATCCTCCGAGCGAAGCAGTGCGCAGGTGGGGGCTGAAAGGTGTTGCGGGCGCTCAGAGATCGCGGCTCAGGCGCGGGTGGACGGCGCCGCAGTCGACCCACTTCTTCTCGACCACCAGGGCGCGGTTTCGGGCGGCGACCCGGCAGTACAGCTGATCCTCGCTGACCTCGAGCAGGACTCCGTTGCCGGACCAGAGCTTGCCGTTCCGCCCGTCGATGTAGACGGGGGTGCCGTCCGGAAGCAGGCAACCACTCACGGACAGGCAGAGCAGGATCAGGGCGATCATCCGGCGCATCTCTGGGGAATCGGCGGATTCGAGCGCCGACTGTAGTGGTCCTGGAGCCGCGGCCGAGAAGTCCAGTGCGCGCCGCTACCCCACCTCCACCAACGCCAGGCGCTCTCCCCAGCGGAGCTCCACCGCGCGTGCCAGCTCTGGGGCGCGGCGCAGGCCGGGATCGCGGCGCACCGTCTCCAGTGCCGCCTCGCGGGCCAGGGAGACGAGGCGGGTGTCGCGAACCAGATCCGCGATGCGAAGATCCGGGAGCCGGCCGTGCTGGCGGGTTCCCAGGAACTCTCCGGGGCCCCGGATGCGGAGGTCCGCATCGGCGATGCGGAATCCATCGCTGGTCTCGAGCATGGCGCGCAACCGCGCCTCGCTGTCTTCGCTGGCCGCCCGCGCGACCAGGACGCAGGTGCCGAGGCGGTCCCTGCGTCCGACCCGTCCGCGCAGCTGGTGGAGCTGGGCCAGGCCGAAGCGCTCGGCGTGCTCGACCACCATCAGCGTGGCATTCGAAACGTCGACCCCGACCTCGATCACGGTGGTGGAGACCAGGATCTGCGTGGCCCCCTCGACGAATCGCGCCATCGCCTCGCCGCGGGCCGCCGCGCCCTGGCGACCGTGGACCAGATCGACGCGCGCCTCCGGGAAGGCCGCGCGAATCCGCTCGGTGGACTCGGCGGCGGCGCGCAGATCGATCTTCTCGGACTCCTCCACCAGGGGGTAGACCACGTAGACCTGCTCGCCGCGGGCCACCGTCTCGCGAATCAACTCGGTCACGCGCTGCCCTTCTCCCGAACGCAGCAGCACCGTCTCGGGAGGTCTTCGGCCCGGAGGGAGTTCGTCGATCACCGACAGATCGAGGTCGCCGTAGACGGTGAGGGCCAGGCTGCGCGGAATCGGCGTGGCCGTCATCACCAGCGTGTGGGGCGAGTGCCCGGCGTGAGTCTTCTGCGCCAGGGCGGCCCGCTGGAGCACGCCGAAGCGGTGCTGCTCGTCCACCACCGCCAGAGCCAGTCGCGCGAACCCGACCTCTCCCTGCACCAGCGCATGCGTGCCGACGACCAGGTCGATCTCTCCCCGGGAGAGCCGGGAGCGGATCCCTTCGGCGTCGGCGCGCGGAACCGAGGCGGTGAGCAGGGCGATGCGAATCCCGGTGGCTTCCCCACCCCCGGCCGCCAGCTGCTGGAGGGTCCGCTCGTGCTGCTCGGCCAGCAGCTCGGTCGGCGCCATCAGCGCGGTCTGAAAGCCGCTCTCCGATGCGGCGATCGCCGCGAGGAATGCAACCGCCGTCTTGCCGCTCCCCACGTCCCCCTGAAGCAGTCTCGACATCGGGTGAGGGCGGCCCAGGTCGGCGCGGATCTCCGCCCAGGCGCGAGACTGCGCCGACGTCAGCCGGAACGGAAGCGCGGCCTCCGCGGCATCGATTCGCCGCCGCGCCACGTCGATGGCGATCCCGGACTCTGCGGCCCGCTTCGCCCGGCGAAGCGCCAGACCTACCTCGAGCAGGTAGAGCTCTTCCAGCACCAGCCGCTCGTGAGCCGGCGTGCGGCGCTCGCGCAGAGCCGGGAGCTCGAGCTCGCCGTCCGGCTCGTGGATCCAGCGCAGGGCAGCGGGGGTCTCGGGCAGCTGACGCGCCAGCGCTGGCGGAAGGTGGCTCGGCACGAGGTCGGCATAGCTCTTCACGGCCGCCGCGATGGTCCGACGAAAGGTGCGGGGCGGGATGCTCTCCGGAACGGCGTAGTCCGGCACCACCCGCCGCTCCACGTCCCCCGGGTCCTCTTCCTCGCTCAGCAGGTCGATTTCGGGATGAATCAGCTCGCGCGAGAAGCGGTAGCGGCGCACCTCTCCTGTGACGCGGATCCGCCGCCCCTTGCGCAGCGAAGACTGGAGCGCCTGCCCGCCGCGAAACCACTTGAGTATCACGGTCCCGGTGTCGTCCCCCACCAGGGCCTGGAACATGCGCTGCCCGCGACCGCGGCGCGCGACGAAGTCAGCTGAGAGCACATCCCCCAGGAAGGTCGCCCGGCTTCCCACCTCGAGTTCACCGATCACGGCGTAGCTCCGGCGATCGTCGTAGCGGCTGGGGAGACAGAAGAGCAGATCTCCGACGCTGCGAAGACCGCGTTTCGCCAGGGCCTCGGCGCGGCGCGGTCCGACACCGGGCAGCTTCCCGACCGGACGCTCCAGGGCCTGGCCGGCCCAGGACGAATCGGCGAGGGGGTCGAGCAGCTCGAGGGCCTCCCGGACCGCAGCCAGGCGTGCCTCTCCCTCGAGAGGTGAGCTGAAGCGACGCGCGACCTTCTCGAAGATCAGACGGGCGTCGGACGGAATCGCGAGGGAGGCCGCGCGCTCCGCTGCTCCGGCGACGCTGCTCTCCAGGTTGCGGAGCCGCTCCACCCGCGCGAACCCGTCCTCGGCTGCGAAGCAGAGGGGTCTGCGGACCGCGTCGATCGCCGCTGCAAAGGGAGTCGCAGCCACGACTCCTCCCTCTTCGATTTCGCCGCTCTTGGATCGCTCTACACCGGCCATCGAATCAGTTCGCGCGCCGATGCACCTCCTGCAGCGCACGTACGCCGATGGATTCGAGCCGCATGGCGCGGATCGCCCCGGCCGCCGCGCGGAGCGCAGCCAAGGTGGTGAAATATGGAAGCCCCCGGGTGAGTGCGGCTCGCCGGATCGCGAAGGAATCCCGAACCACGGTGGGGTCCTGCTGGACCGTGTTGAAGACGAGATCCACCTCGCCGGCTTCGATGCACTCGACCACGTCGGGATGCCCCTCACCCACCTTCGGGACCACCTTCACCGGAAATCCCAAGGCCTCGACCAGACCCGCCGTGCCTTCCGTCGCGTAGATCTCGAAGCCGCTCCGAGCGATCTCCTCCACCGCCTCTCCAATCCTCGGCTTGTCCTCCTGACGGACCGAGAGCAGGACCCGGCCGCTCATGGGGATGGGGTTGCCCGCCTCGATCTGGGCCTTGGCGTAGGCCCGGCCGAAGTCCGAGTCGATTCCCATCACCTCGCCGGTGCTCTTCATCTCGGGGCCGAGCAGCGTATCGACTCCCGGAAACTTCACGAAGGGAAGGACGACTTCCTTCACCGAGAAGTGCCGGGGCCAGATCTCCTCGGTGAAGTGGAGCTCGCGCAGCGTCTTGCCGCTCATCACCAGCGCGGCGAGCTTGGCCAGCGGCCTTCCGATCGCCTTGGAGACGAAAGGAATCGTCCGCGAGGCGCGGGGATTCACCTCGAGCACGTAGACGTCGGTGCCCTTGACCGCGTACTGCACGTTCATGAGCCCGCGCACCCCGAGCTCCAGCGCCAGCTTGCGCGTGGACTCGCAGATCTCGTCCACGACGCCCTTGGAGAGAGAGAACGGCGGAATCGAGCAGGCGCTGTCTCCGGAGTGGACACCCGCCTGCTCGATGTGCTCCATCACGCCGCCGACCACCACCCGCTCCTCGTCGGCGATCGCGTCCACGTCGACCTCGATGGCGTCGGCCAGGAAGCGGTCCACCAGCACCGGGCGCTCCGGCGAAGCCCGGACGGCAAACTTCATGTAGTTGGCCAGGGAACGGGCGTCGTGGACGATCTCCATGGCGCGGCCGCCAAGCACGTAGGAGGGGCGGACCAGGACCGGATAGCCGATCCGCTTCGCCACGACCTCGGCCTCCTCGAGGCTGCGCGCCATACCGCTCGGAGGCCGCCGCATGTTCAACTCTTCCAGCACGACGTCGAAGCGCTCGCGGTCTTCGGCCCTGTCGATGGCATCGGGCGGGGTCCCCAGAATCGGGACCCCGGCCCGCTCCAGGGGGATGGCGAGGCTGAGTGGCGTCTGTCCGCCGAACTGGACGATCACGCCCTCCGGCTTCTCGCGATCGACGATCGCCAGCACGTCCTCCAGCGTCAGGGGCTCGAAGTAGAGGCGGTCGCTGGTGTCGTAGTCGGTCGAGACGGTCTCGGGATTGCAGTTGACCATGATCGTCTCGAAGCCGGCCTCCTGCAGGGCAAAGGCGGCGTGGACACAGCAGTAGTCGAACTCGATCCCCTGCCCGATCCGGTTCGGCCCCCCTCCGAGAATCATGATCTTGCGGCGCTCGGTCGGCTCGGCCTCGCACTCGTCCTCGTAGGTCGAGTAGAGATAGGGCGTGTGGGCCTCGAACTCGGCGCCGCAGGTGTCCACTCGCTTGAAGACGGGCCGCACCCCCTCGCGGTGGCGCATCTCCCGGATCTCGTCCTCGCTCGCGTCCCAGAGGCTGGCTAGCCGGCGGTCCGAGAAGCCCGCCTGCTTCGCCGGCCGCAGCCAGGCGGCGCGCTCGTCCGCAGAGGCGGCGGCGAGGCCGGCCTCCATCTCGACGATGTCGCGCAGGTTGCCCAGAAACCAGGGGTCGATCTTCGAGCGCCGCTGGATCTCCTCGAGGTCCACGCCGCGCCGGAATGCCTCGGCGATCGCCCAGGGACGACCCGGCCGCGGCTGCTCGATCTCCCTCCAGAGCGCCGCCGTCCCCTCGTCGCCCTCCGGCACCCGAGGCCGCTCGAGCCCCGCGTGGCCGATCTCGAGCGAGCGCAGCGCCTTCTGGAAGCTCTCCTTGAAGGTCCGGCCGATCGCCATCACCTCGCCCACCGACTTCATCTGGGTGGTCAGCAGGTTGTCGGCGCTGGGGAACTTCTCGAACGTGAAGCGCGGCACCTTGGTGACCACGTAGTCGATGCTGGGCTCGAAGCTGGCCGGTGTCTCGCGGGTGATGTCGTTGGGGATCTCGTCGAGGGTGAACCCAACCGCGAGCTTGGCGGCGATCTTCGCGATCGGAAAGCCGGTCGCCTTCGACGCCAGGGCCGACGATCGGGAGACGCGCGGGTTCATCTCGATCACCACCAGCGAGCCGTCCTCGGGATTGACGGCGAACTGGATGTTCGATCCGCCGGTGTCCACGCCGATCTCGCGGATGATGGCCACGGCCGCATCCCGCATCACCTGGTACTCGCGGTCGGTGAGCGTCTGCGCGGGAGCGACGGTGATCGAGTCGCCGGTGTGGACGCCCATGGCGTCGAAGTTCTCGATCGAGCAGATGATGACGACGTTGTCCGCCGCGTCGCGCATCACCTCGAGCTCGTACTCCTTCCAGCCGAGCACGCTTCGCTCGATCAGGCACTCCTGGCGCGGCGACTGACGAAGCGCCCACTCGACCAGGGGTTCGAACTCCTCCTCGGTGAAGGCGACGCTCCCACCCGTGCCGCCGAGAGTGAAGCTGGGGCGGATGATCGCGGGGATTCCCGTCTCCACGACGATCTTCCGCGCCTCTTCCAGGGAGCGCGCGTATCCGGACATCGGTAGCGAGAGGCCGATGTTCCTCATGGACACCCGGAACTGGTCCCGGTCCTCGGCCTTCATGATCGCGTCGAGCTGGGCGCCGATCAGCGAGACGCCGAAGCGGTCCAGCACTCCGGTCTCGGCGAGGTCGACGGCGAGGTTGAGCCCGGTCTGCCCGCCGATCGTCGGAAGCAGTGCGTCGGGCCTCTCGATCTCGATGATCTTCTCGACCGTGTCGACGGTCATCGGCTCGACGTAGGTGCGATCCGCCATCTCCGGATCGGTCATGATCGTCGCCGGGTTCGAGTTCAGCAGCACGACCCGGTAGCCCTCCTCCCGGAGGGCCTTGCAGGCCTGGGTTCCCGAGTAGTCGAACTCGCAGGCCTGCCCGATCACGATCGGGCCGGAGCCGATCACGAGAATGTTTTGGATGTCGTCTCGCCTCGGCACTAGGAACCCATCGCGACCTGTGCTCCGCTGACCAGCTCGCCGGCTTTGCGGCGAGCGACCATCTCGCGAAAACGCCGGAAGAAATAGCGGGCATCGTGGGGTCCGGGAGAGGCCTCCGGGTGGTACTGAACCGAGAACAACGGCCGAACGCGGTGGGCCAGGCCCTCCACCGTCCCATCGTTCAGGTTGATGTGGGTGACCTCCACGGGCTCGCCGGCCCGCTCCAGCGAGTCGGCGTCCACCGCGTAGCCGTGGTTCTCGGCGCAGATCGCGACCTTCCCGGTGGCGAGATCCTTGCCCGGCTGGTTGCCGCCGTGGTGGCCGAACTTGAGCTTCCTGATCTCGCCACCCAGGGCGAGACCCAGGATCTGGTGCCCCAGGCAGATGCCGAAGAGCGGGTACTCTCCGGCCAGGTCGCGCACGTGCTCCCGGACGCCCTGGACGGCGCTCGGGTCGCCGGGACCGTTGGAGAGAAAGACCGCGTCGGGGCGCAGCACACGCACCTCGTCGGCGCGGGTTCGCGCCGGCACCACGGTGACGTCGAAGCCCTCGTCGAACAGGAGCCGGAGGATGTTCCGCTTGATGCCGAAATCGTACGCCACCAGGCGAAACGGCGGGCTCGGCCGGGGCTCCCGGGGCAGCTGTCCCGCGACTCCCTGCCAGGCGGACGCAGTCCACTCGTAGGCTTCCGAGCAGGTGACCTCGGCCACCAGGTCCCTGCCGTCGAGGGGCGGCGCGTTGCGAGCGCGCTCGACCAGCTCCGCCTCGTCCTGTACGGAAGGATCCGTGCTGAGCACGCCGTTCTGGAAGCCGTGATCGCGGATCCGGCGTACCAGCGCCCGGGTGTCGATGCCCGCCAGGGCGGGAATGCCGAACCGCTCCAGAAAGGAGTGCAGCGACTCCTGGGAGCGCCAGTTGCTCGGAACCTCGAAAGGCTCCTTCACCACGAAGCCCTGAAGGCGGGGCCGCTCGGCTTCCTCGTCTTCCGAGTTGACACCGACGTTCCCGATCTGGGTGTAGGTCATGGTGACCAGCTGCCCGGCGTAGGAGGGATCGGTGAGGATCTCCTGGTAGCCGGTCATACTGGTGTTGAAGCAGACCTCCCCGACGCCGATTCCCTCACCACCGAAACCGTAGCCGCGGTATACGGTCCCATCCGCGAGCGCGAGACGCGCGGGACGCGGGGGAGATTTCCGCGGGGTCATGGAGCCAGGACACCCCGGTCGACGTCGTAGACGAGCCGACCGGCGACGATCGTCGCCACCGCCCTTCCCTGGAGCGTCTGCCCCGCCCAGGGGGAGTTCCGGCTCTTCGAGTAGCCTTTGAAGGGATCGTAGACCCAGGTTCGCTCGGGATCGGTCAAGGTGACGTCCGCCGGGGATCCGGGGTCGAGGCGTCCCGCTTCCAGGCCCAGAATCTGCGCCGGGTTCGACGTCATGCGCCGGATCAGCTGCAGGGGTGTCAGGCTCTCGGTTCGCACCAGGTCGAGGACCACGGGAAGCGCCGTCTCCAGGCCGAGGATGCCGTTGGGCGCCGTGGTGAACTCGACCTCCTTCTCGTGGAGCGCGTGGGGCGCGTGGTCCGTCGCGACGGCATCGATGGTCCCGTCGGCCAGCCCCCGCCGGCAAGCCTCCACGTCGGCAGCAGAGCGCAGCGGCGGTGCCATCTTCGTGTTGGTGTCGAAGCCCAGCGCCGCCTCGTCGGTGAGGGCGAGATGGTGCGGCGTCACCTCCGCGGTCACCTGGAGCCCGCGGTTTCGCGCCGCGCGGATCAACTCCACGGCACCCGCCGTCGAGACGTGTGCCACGTGGAGGTGCGCTCCGGTCACCTCCGCCAGCATCAGGTCCCGCGCCACCTGCACCATCTCGGCCACGGCGGGATTCGCCGGCAGCCCGAGACGCGTCGAGATCGGCCCCTCGTTCAACACCCCCTTGCCGACCAGGGTGCGGTCCTCGGCGTGGACGATCACGGGCTTCTCGACGAGCTTCGAGTACGCGAGCACCCGCCGCTGGACGCCACTGTCCATGATGGTCTTGCCGTCGTCGCTGAACCCGACGGCGCCGGCCTCCACCAGGGCCACCATCTCGGTCATCACCTCGCCGGCGAGACCCTTGGTGGCGGCGGCGATGGGGTAGACCTTCGCCGGCGAGTCCTGACGGGCGCGATCCAGGATGTAGTCGGTGACGGAAGGATCGTCGTTCACCGGGTCGGTGTTCGCCATGCAGGCCACGGAGGTGAAGCCCCCGGCGACCGCTGCGCGCCCACCCGACCCGATGTCCTCCTTGTACTCCTGCCCGGGCTCCCGGAGATGGGTGTGGATGTCGACGAGCCCCGGTGTAACCCAGAGACCCTCGGCATCGATGACCTCGGCGTCGGCCCCCTCGATCGAGTTCTCGACCGCGGCGATCCGACCGTCTTCGATCAGAACGTCACCCGGCGCATCGCGATCCGTCGCCGGATCGAGGACCCGCCCCCCTCGGATCAGAATTCGGCCCACCGCTCTACTCCTCCTCGCGTTCCACTCTCGTACGACCGGCGAGGAGGTAGAGGACGGCCATGCGAATGGCCACCCCGTTCCGCACCTGGTCCAGGATGACACTCGGCCGGTGGTCGGCCAGGTCGTGGGACAGCTCGACGCCCCGGTTCACCGGCCCGGGATGCATCACGATCGCGTCGTCCTTGGCGTAGCGAAGCTTCGCGCGGTCCACGCCGAAGGTCGCCGAGTACTCGCGCACGCTCGGGAAGAGGGCCCCCGCGAGCCGCTCGAACTGGATCCGGAGAGCCATCACCACGTCCGCTCCGTCGATCGCCTCTCGGAGCGATGTGAACCCCTTGACTCCGAGGCTCTCGACATTCACCGGAAGCATGGTCGGGGGTGCGGCGAGGCGCACCTCGGCGCCCATCTTGCGGAATGCGTAGATGTCGGACCTCGCGACCCGCGAGTGCGCGATGTCGCCGATGATCGTCACCGTCAGCCCGTCGATCCTGCCCTTGTTCTCGTACACCGTGAGGAGGTCGAGCAAGGCCTGCGTCGGATGCTCGTGCGCGCCATCGCCCGCATTGATCACCGGCGCGCCGAGCTCGTCGGCAATCCGCTTGGGGACACCCGACACGGAGTGGCGAACCACCACCGCGTCCGGGTCCATCGCGTCCAGATTCTTCGCCGTGTCGAGGATGGTCTCGGCCTTGGTGAGGCTCGAGGACGCGGCCGTGAAGTTCACCACGTCGGCCGAGAGCCGCTTGCCGGCGATCTCGAAGCTGGTCCGGGTGCGCGTCGATGGCTCGAAGAACAGGTTCACGATGGTGCGGCCGCGAAGGGTCGGCACCTTCTTCACGTCCCTCCGGCCGACCTCCTGCATGCGCTGCGCGGTCTCGAGAATCAACTCGATGTCGGAACGCTCGAGGTCCTCGATTCCGAGGAGCCCTTTCCCCATCATTCTTCGGCCCTCCCCCCTTCGTCAAACACGACCACCTCGAGCGGTCTCTGGTAGCTGCCGTTCTGCGCCCGCAGCTGCACGAGCTCTTCCCGTTTGGTCGGAATGTTCTTGCCCACGTAGTCGATCTTGATCGGCAGCTCCCGATGGCCGCGATCGACGAGCGCGACCACCTGCACGGCCCGAGGCCTGCCGAAATCCATCAGCGCGTCCATCGCCGCTCGAATCGTGCGTCCGGTGCTGGCGACGTCATCCACCAGGATCACCACGCGGTCGTCCACTGCCGAGGGCATCTCCGTGCGGCGAAGCGGCGGCCTGGCACCGCTGCCAGTCAGATCGTCGCGATACAGCGTCGTATCGAGGATCCCCACCACCGTCTCGAGATCGGCGATCTCGCGGAGATTCGCCGCCAGCTGCCGCGCGAGGGGAACGCCCCCGTTGGGCACACCGACCAGATAGAGATTGCCGAGGTCCTCGTTCCGCTCGACGATCTCGTGAGCGATCCGCATCAAAGCGCGGCTGATCGCGACGTCGTCGAGAACGATGCGGGAGGAAGGCTCTGTACCCTCGGCCTGAACAGGCTGCGCAGGGTGGGATCGGGGGGAGTCGTTCGTCATCTCCGGACCTTTTTCCGCCTCGCTGGACGGAGTTAAAAGGAACCGCTCATGTCTGTCACAGGATCATACACCCCCCGACTGGCCTGTGCCAATCGAACTTGCGCCTGCACCGGAATCCGAGACGATTTCCGGGCACGTCCAACCAGCGTTCTACGCCCGGTTCGGGAAGTCTAGTTCGGGAGACAGCCCTGGAAGCGACCGATCCGGTCCCAGCGGGTCTTGCCGGTCAGGTTCTCCCACCAGGTGAGGGGACTCAGCAGGGAGAACCAGCTCCCGTTCCAGTCCCAGGACCAGTACATGACGCCTGCTGGGCCCTCCAGCTCTTGGAGGCGCACGGTCCCGAACTTGCGGCCGTCGTAGGAGTTGTCGCGGTTGTCGCCCATGAAGAGATAGCGACCCGGCTTGACCGTCCGCAGCTCCATGTCGATCCCCGCCTGGCGGGGATCGTCGAGAACCCGGTGGCGGCATTCGCCCAGTGTCTCGATGTAGACGCGCAAGACGCGTCCGGACGAGTCGCTGACCGTCTCGTCGGTCGCCTGCATCGAAAGGCGCTCTCCGTTCAGGGTGACCCGGCCACCCCGCACCTCGACCCGGTCACCGGGCAGGCCGACCAGCCGCTTTACGAAAGCCTCTCGGGAAAGCTCGGGACGCTGGTCCGCCGGGTAGATGCCACGAGGGCCCCGGGCCAGGTTGAAGACCACGACCTCGCCCCGCTCCGGCTCCCGGTAGCCGGGAATGTGGATCTCCGTGAAGGGAACGCTGGGACCGAAGGCGAGCTTGTTCACGAAGACGTGGTCTCCCACCAGCATGGTGGGCAGCATCGAATCGGAAGGCACGTAGAACGACTGGAACATGAAGGTTCGAATCAGCAGTGCAATGCCCACGGCCAGCAGCAGGCCCGGAAGATCACTCGACTTCTTCTTCTTCTCTTCACTCACCTGATCGCGTCTCCGATCCGCTCCCAGCGCGTCTTTTCGCCGAGCAGGCTCCACCACGTTCCCGGTCGCAGCAGCTCCCGCCAGCTTCCATTCCAGTCCCAGGACCAGTAGAGGATGAAGGCCGGCCCCTTGAACTCTTCGAAGCGCACCGTACCCCAGCTCCGGCTGTCGTTCGAATGGTCCCGGTTGTCCCCCATCACGAAGTAGCGGCCAGGCTCGATCCGGGAGGCAGCGTGGTCGCGCGAAGACGCCTCCGGATCCGCCAGTACGGTGTGGGGGCGCCCGTCGAGGAGCTCCACCCCGGAGCGGAGGGAGTTGCCCATTCCATCGACGAAGCGGGTACCGAACTCCCCGCGCTCGAGCGGCTCGCCGTTCACGGTGACCACCCGATCCGTGACCTCGATCGTGTCGCCGGGCATCCCCACGATCCGCTTCACGAAGCGGTCCCGGGGGAGTCTCGGATGCAGGTCCGCCGGGTAGATGGCACCGCCCTGACGCGCGACCTCGAAGACGACCACGTCGCCCCGCCGCGGCTCGCGCAGCCCCGGGAGCCGCCAGTCGATGAACGGGACTTTCGCGCCGTACAGGAACTTGTTCACGAAGAGGTGATCACCCACCAGCAGGGTGGGGAGCATCGACTCCGACGGGATCCGGAACGGCTCGATCACGAAGGCCCGGATTCCCAGCGCGATCAGCACCGCGATCCCGATCGTCGCCAGCTGATCGAGAATCGAGGGCGATGCGGACTTCACCTCCTCGGGAACCGGCTCGCTTCCAGCGCTCATCGAGTCCACTTGGAGGTCACGGGCGCGAGCCCGCCGCCTGCGAGGCGAGCGCCCCCACGAAGTAGTCGCGGGTTTCTCGAAGCCCGTCGGCGATGGAGACCCGCGGCTCCCAGCCGAGAACGCGCCGGGCCAGCGAGATGTCCGGGCGGCGGACCTTGGGATCGTCCGGCGGGAGCGGCCGGAATGCGATCCGGCTGCCGTTCCCCACCAGCCCGATGATCGTCTGGGCGAGTTCGAGCATGGAGACCTCCGCCTCGCTGCCGATGTTCACCGGACCGACGTACTGCGAATTCAGCAGGCGCCAGATGCCCTCGACCAGGTCGTCGATGAAGCAGATCGATCGGGTCTGCGAGCCGTCGCCGTAGACTGTGACATCTTCACCCCGGATCGCCTGAGTGAAGAAGTTCGGAATCGCGCGCCCGTCGTCCACCTGCATGCGCGGGCCGAACGTGTTGAAGATCCGGACGATGCGAACGTCGACGCCGTGGTGCCGGTGGTAGGCCATCGTCATCGCTTCGGCGAAGCGTTTCGCCTCGTCGTAGACCCCCCGGATTCCCACCGGGTTCACGTTGCCGAGATAGGTCTCCGCCTGCGGACTCCTCTCGGGGTCGCCGTAGCACTCGGACGTGCTGGCCAGCAGCAGCCGGGCCCCCTTGGCCTTGGCCAGCCCGAGGGTCTTGTGGGTGCCCAGGGAGCCGACCTTCAGGATCTGGATGGGAAGCCGCTCGAAATCGGCTGGACTCGCCGGCGACGCGAAGTGGAGGATCGCGTCGAGATCCCCCTGCACGTAGAGGTAGTTCGTGACGTCGTAGTGCTCGAAGGAGAATCTCGGGTCGCCGAGCAGCGGCTCGATGTTCTCCATGTGTCCGGTAAGGAGGTTGTCGAAGACGATGACCTCGCAGCCCTCCGCCAGCAGACGCCGGCACAGATGCGAGCCGATGAATCCCGCACCACCGGTGACGAGTACGCGCTTGAGCTGCTGCCGCTCCGGCATCTCGGTTCCTCCCGCGGACTCCCGCGAATCGGCCTCAGCGCGAATCCTGCGAGAGGATCCACGTCGGCAGCTCGTGCTCGGACTGGAGCTTGCTGGCCAGCCGCTTCGCCTCTTCTCGACTGGGGACGGGACCGACGCGGACCCGGAAGCGCACGCCGCGGGTACCGTCCTCCTCGAGGACGTGGACGGAGAAGCCGCCCGCGCGCAGCTCGCCGGCGAGCTGCGCCGCGGCGCCCCTGTCGCCGAAGGCGCCGACCTGGATCTCGAAGCCGCCCGTCGGCGGCGGAGCGGGGCTGGGGGCGGGCGGTCTTGCGGAAACGGAGGGCAGATCCACCGGAACCTCGCCGCTCGGGGCCTCCGGTCTGGTCCCACGGGCACCCAAGGGCTTGGCGACGCGCTCCACGCTCCTGGCGTGCGCGGCCTTCGGCGGATCCGGCGGGGGCTCGGCCGCCAGGGGAAGCTCGGTGGTTCGCCCAGCCAGGTGATCCATCACCAGCTCCGGCTCCTCCGAGAGCGCCCCCGCCAGCAGACCGACGCCGAAGCCCAGTACCAGCAGCAGCGCCGCCCCTCCCAGGGTGGCGAGCCAGCCCGGTCCGGCTTCTTCCCGCTGCCGGTTCCTCCGCACCGCCATCACATCCGCTCCGGCGCGGACATGCCGAGCAGGCCCAGACCCTTGGCCAACACGGTACGCACGGCCAGGGTGAGCGCCAGGCGGGCCCGCGAGAGCGCCGCGTTCTCCGAGAGCACGCGATGCCTCTTCCCGTCCTGGATGTACGGGTTCCAGAGCCCCGCCAGCTCTCTCAGGTAGTAGGTGATGTGGTGGGGCTCCCGGGTCTCGGCGGCACGCACCGTCACCTCCGGGAACTCGGCGAGCTTCTTGATCAGCTCGATCTCCTCGGGCAGCACCAGGGGTGTGATGTCGACCTCGTCGACGGTGGGCATCGCCACCTCCCGCTTGGTCGCCTCGCGCTCGATCCCATGGGTCCGGGCGTGAGCGTATTGCAGATAGTAGGCCGGATTCTTGGTCCAGTCCGTCTCCTTGGCGAGATCCAGATCGAAGTCGAGATGACCCTCCGGCTTGCGCTGGATCATGAACAAGCGAAACACGTCCACACCCACCTCGTCGACCAGCTCGTCGACAGTCACGAAGGTGGCAGCGCGCGTCGATTGCTTCACGGTCTGGCCTTCCCGGGTGAGCGTGACGAACTGGTGCATGACGAGCTCGATGCGTTCCGGGTCGTAGCCGAGGGCGCGAATCGTCTGCTGCACGAAGGGAAACTGATCGATGTGGTCGGCTCCCAGAACGTCGATCACGGTCTCGAAGCCGCGGCGGAACTTCTCGCGGTGATACGCGACGTCCGGGAGCAGATAGGTGGGCTCGCCGCTGCTCTTCACCAGGACCCGATCCCGCGGGAGGCCGAGCGCCGTCGCACGCAGCCAGACGGCACCTTCGGCCTCGTACGCGAGATCTGCGGCGCGAAGGTCCGCGAGCGTCTCCTCGATCTTCCCCTTCTCGTAGAGGGACATCTCGTTGTAGAAGACGTCGAAGCGGATTCCGAGCGACTCGAGGCTGGAGCGGATCTCCTCGAAGATCTTTGCCTGGGCCTCTTCGCGGAAGCGGCCCTCGCCGGGCTCCTCCACGAGCGCCTCGCCGTAGCGTTCGCGCAGTGAAGTGGCGATCTCCCCGATGTAGTCGCCCCGGTAGCCGTCCCTCGGAAAGACCACCGGCAGGCCGTCGACGACGTCGGGCCATTGTGCGTCCGCATCCGCCGCCAGCGGGGGCGGGGCGGCGCGACCGAGCTGCTCGAGGTAGCGGGCCCTGACCGAGTCTCCCAGCACCCGCATCTGGCGGCCGCCGTCGTTGAAGTAGTACTCCCGGGTGACGTCGTAGCCGGCGTCGAGGAGCACCCGCGCGATGCTGTCGCCGAGGACGGCCTGGCGGCCGTGCCCGATGCTCAGGGGCCCGGTCGGGTTTGCGGAGACGAACTCGACCTGGACGCGCCTTCCCTTGCCGATGCGGGAGCTGCCGAACGCCTCTCCCGCACTCAGGATCTGCCTGACCACCTCCCGCCATCGGTCTCCGGAGAGCCAGAGGTTCACGAAGCCGGGACCGGCGATCTCGGCGCGTCCCACCAGGCCGCCGGCCTCGCCCAGGACTTCGATCAGCCGCTCGGCGATCTCCGACGGCGGACGGCGCAGGCGCTTGGCGAGGATCATGGCGACGTTGCAGGCGAAGTCCCCGTGCTCCCGCTGCCGGGAGACCTCCACGCCGAACGGGGGGATCTCCCCCTCGTCGCCGGCTTCGTCCAGCAGCCGTCTCACCGCCTCCTGGAGGCGCTCCTCGAGCTTCTCCCGCATGGCGCCCCAGAGTCGCCTCCATCAACCATTTCGTCAAGGAATCCGTGGGTTTGTGTCGTCGATCAGCCTCACGACCGTCTCCCCGGGCCGCGCCAGGTGGAGATCCTCCCGGATCGCGGACTCGATGGCGATCGGGTCGCTCCGGAGCGCTTCGGTCTCCTCCTCCAGAGCCGCGATCTGGTTCTGGAGCGTGTCGATGCGAGCCTCCGCCGCCCGCAGGTCTCCCCGCAGACGGAGCCAGCTGCGAAGCCCCGACTCGCCGTCGATCATCACCAGGCCGAGCGCCGCGGCGATGATCACAGGTGCGATCCAGTAGCGCTTCAGCTCCCTCCCCCCCAAGAGGGTGAACCGACCCCAGTGTACCCGGCTAGTCCCGCGCGGGCACCTCCAGCAGTCGCCTGATCCTATCGAGATAGGCGGGCGCGTCCCAGTCCCGGGGCCCGATGTAGCGGGTCACGAGCACGCCTTCCCGATCGATCAGGTAGGACTCCGGAAAGCGGTAGCTCTGATAGGCATCCGCAGCCTTCTTCTCCGGATCGAGGAGGATCGGGAAGCTCAGGCCCAGCCGGGTCGCGAACTCCTCGACCGCGCGCGGGTCGTCGTCCACGGAGACGGCGAGCAGCGCGAATCCCCGATCGCCGAGCGCCTGGTGGAGGCTCTGCATGGCCGGCATCTCGTCCTCACAGGGCTTGCACCAGGTGGCCCAGAAGTTCAGCAGGACGACCTGACCCCGAAGCGATCCCAGCGAAAGGGACGCGTCGCTCCCCAGGACCGGAAGCGAGAAGTCCGGCGCGGGGCGGCCGGGCTCGATCGGATCCCGGGTCCGGTCGCCGGTAGAGAGCGCCCAGAGGACGCCCAAGACCACGGCGAACCCGATCAGAAAGCCACCCGTCCGCGTCGAAATGGCGACCTCCCCCGCGGCCCCGGCGATCCGCTACTTCTGCTTGGCGGCCTTCTTGTCCGCGCCCTTCGATGCTTCCGCCGGCGCCTCGACCAGCTCGATGATCGACATGGGAGCGGCGTCCCCGATCCGCCGGCGCGCCTTGAGCACCCGCGTGTAGCCGCCCGGACGCTCCCGGAAGCGGTCGGCGAGCTCGTCGAAGAGCTTCGCAGTGACCTCCTTGCTCCGGATCACCGAAAGGGCCTGGCGCCGGGCGTGCAGGCTCCCACGCTTGCCGAGCGTGATCATCCGGTCGGCAACGCGGCGAAGCTCCTTCGCCTTCGCGTCGGTCGTCTCGATTCGCTCCTCGTCGAGAAGCGACGTCACCATGTTGCGGAGCAGCGCCTTCCGATGCGAAGTGCTTCGGTTGAGCTTCCCGTGTCGTTTGCGGTGGCGCACGCCTAGGCCTCACGCTCGCGCGATCGTTGCTCGAGCTCCTTGCGGGACGGGAAGCTCTCGAGATTCGTGCCCAGGCCCAGGTTCATCGAAGCCAGGACCTCCTTGATCTCATTGAGCGACTTCCGCCCGAAATTCTTGGTCTTGAGCATCTCCGCCTCGGTACGCTGGACCAGCTCTCCCAGGAAGCGGATGTTGGCATTCTGGAGACAGTTCGCCGAGCGCACCGAAAGCTCGAGCTCGTCGACGGACCGGAAGAGATTGGGATTGAGCGGCTCCGGCTCCTCCGTGCTGGGCGCGGCGAACTCCTCCGGCTCCTCGAAGTTGATGAAGATGCCGAGCTGCTCCTTCAAGATCTTCGCCCCGTAGGCCAGGGCATCGGCGGGAATCACCGAGCCGTCCGTCCACACCTCGAGATTGAGCCGGTCGAAATCGGTCTCCCGCCCGACCCGCGCTGGAGTCACCGTGAAGTTGACGCGGCGAACGGGCGAGAAGGCGGAGTCCACCGGGATCGTCCCGATTGGCATCTCCTCGGACTTGTTCTTCTCGGCGAGCACGTATCCCTTGCCGCTGGAGACTGTGCACTCGATATCCACCTCGCCCTCGCCCGTGAGCGTGGCGATCCTCTGTTCCGGGTTCATGATTTCGACGGTGGAATCGTCGGAAATCAGCTCGCCCGCGGTGAGAACGCCCTCCTCCTTCCGGCTGACGTGCACGACCTTGGGCCCATCGGCGTGGAGCCGTAGCCGCACTTCCTTCAGGTTGAGGATGATGTCGCTCACGTCTTCGAGCACCCCCGGGATGCTCGAGAACTCGTGGAGAACGCCGCTGAGCCGAACCGAGGTGATGGCCGCGCCCTGCAGTGACGAGAGCAGGACCCGACGGAGGCAATTGCCCAGGGTCTGGCCGAATCCGCGCTCGAGGGGCTCGCACGAGAAGCGCGCGTAGCTGTCCCTGGTGTTCTCGTCATCCTCGATGTCCAGGCGGCGCGGCCGGATCAGTTCACGCCAGTTCTTGGCAATCAAGTCCTGCTGCATGCTGGGTATCTCCCTAGTAGCGAGAGTAGAGTTCGACGATGAGCTGTTCTTCGATGGGGAGGGTGATGTCCTCGCGAACCGGGTTCGCCTTGACCGTCCCCGCGAATGCTTCCTTGTCGATCTCGAGCCACTGCGGAAGGCTGCGACCCTCGAGGGTCTCCAGCGCTCCGACGATCCGCACCACGTTCCGCGATTTCTCCCGAAGAGCGATCCTCATCCCCGGCTTCGTCAAGAATGACGGAATGGTCGTCTTGCGACCGTTGACCAGGAAGTGGCCGTGACGCACCAGTTGACGGGCCTCGGCGCGCGAGGTCGCAAAGCCGAGCCGGAAGACGACGTTGTCCAGGCGGCGCTCCAAGAGTGCGAGGAGGTTTTCGCCGGCCCGTCCCTTCATCCGGGTCGCGGTGTACACGGTTCTCTCGAACTGGCGCTCGAGGAGCCCGTACATCCGCTTCACCTTCTGCTTCTCGCGCAGCTGCACTCCGTAGTCCGAGAAGCGCGGGCGGCCGTGGCCGTGCTGGCCCGGCGGGTAGTTCCGCTTCTCGACCGCGCACTTCTCGCTGAAACAGCGGTCCCCCTTCAAGAAGAGCTTCTGGGCCTCGCGGCGGCAGAGCCGGCAAACTGAGTCCTTGTACCGAGCCATTTTTCTTTGCCCTCGCTAGACCCGACGCCGCTTCGGCGGACGGCAACCGTTGTGCGGGATCGGGGTCACGTCCTTGATCAACGTGATGCGCATGCCCGCGGCCTGCAGCGAGCGCAGCGCCGCCTCCCGCCCCGACCCGGGCCCCTTCACGTAGACGCTGAGCGTCCGGACCCCGTGCTCCATCGCCTTCTTGACGCACTCCTCCGCTGCAACCTGGGCAGCAAAGGGCGTGGACTTCCGCGAGCCCTTGAACCCCTGCTGACCGGCGCTGGCCCAGGCCAGCGCACCCCCGGAGGGATCGGTGATCGTGATGATCGTATTGTTGAACGTCGACTGGATGTGCGCCACGCCAGTCTGGACGTTCTTCTTGACCTTCTTCTTCGCGCCCTTTTTCACCATATCTTCTACTTCTTGGCCAGGGTCTTCTTCTTGCCCGCGACCGTCTTGCGCGGACCCTTTCGGGTGCGCGCGTTGGTGTGTGTCCTCTGGCCCCGCACCGGCAGTCCGCGACGGTGCCTGAGCCCTCGGTAGCAGCCGATGTCCATCAGCAGCTTGATGTTCTGGGCCACCTCGCGCCGCAGGTCGCCCTCGACCTGGTACTCACGCTCGATGACCTCTCGGATCTTGATGACCTCCCCCTCGCCGAGGTGGTCTGTCTTGGTGGCGACATCGACCTCCGCCTTGCCGCAGATCTCCTTGGCCCGCGTTCGGCCGATCCCGTAGATGTAGGTCAGCGCGATCTCGATCCGCTTGTTGCGCGGCAGGTCGACTCCCGCGATTCGTGCCATCTCTCTACCCCTGACGCTGTTTGTGCTTCGGGTTCTCACAGATCACGCGGACGACACCGCGCCGCCGGATGATCCGGCACTTGTCACACATCTTCCTGACCGATGCTCGAACCTTCACGCTGCCTCCCGATGCCCCTCGGACCGCTGACCCGCGCTCATCTGCCCAGGCGCCCCCGCATCCGCGTGCCCTGCACGAAGCCCTCGTACTGACGCGACACCAGATGGGCCTCGATCTGTCCGATCAGATCCAGGCCGACGCCGACCACGATGAGCAGTGCCGTTCCGCCGAAGTAGAACGGGACCCCGAACCGCATCGAGAGCATCACCGGAACCACGCAGATCGCCGAGACGTAGACTGCACCGACCAAGGTGATCCGGCCTAGAATCGTGTCGATGTGCTCCGCGGTCCGCCTGCCCGGACGGATTCCCGGAATGAAGCCTCCCGAGCGCTTGATGTTGTCCGCCACGTCGTCCGGGTTGATGACGATCGCGGTGTAGAAGAAGCAGAAGAAGATGATCAGCCCCACGTAGACGGCGTTGTAGACAATGCCCCCTGGGAACAGGTAGTCCTGGAAGAACCGGTTGACCCCTTCCATGTCGGTGAACTGCCCGATCGTGCTCGGGAAGATCAAGAGCGAGGAGGCGAAGATCGGAGGGATCACGTTCGCCGTGTTCACCCGCAGCGGAAAGTAGCTCATTCCCCCCTGGGTGACCCTGCGCCCGACAACCCTGCGAGCGTGCTGGATCGGGATCCTCCGCTGCCCGCGCTCGACGAAGACCACGAAGCCCGTCAGGACGATGATGAACCCGAACAGGAAGAGGACCTGGAGCAGCGTGAACTGATCAGTGCGCAGGAGCTCTACGAGCTGCCCCAGGGCTCCGGGAATCTGGACGATGATGCCCGAGAAGATGACCAGCGAGATGCCGTTCCCGATCCCTCGCTCGGTGATCTGCTCGCCCAGCCACATGATGAAGGCGGTCCCCGACGTGAGTGTGATCATGCACATCAGCCGAAAGCCGAGGCCAGGATCCAGGACGGCGCCGGCGCCGAACTGTCCGCTCTCGAGCGCCGTCGCAATCAAGAAGCTCTGGAACAGGGACAGCACGATGGTGCCGTAGCGCGTGTACTGCGTGATCTTCTTCTGGCCCTGCTCCCCCTCCTTCTTGAGGGCCTCGATCGAGGGGATCACCGCGGTCAGCAGCTGCATGATGATCGACGCGCTGATGTACGGCATGATGCCCAGCGCGAAGATCGAGAGCTGCTCGAGTGCGCCTCCGGAGAAGACGTTGAAGAGCGAGAAGGCAGTGCCCGAGAGCCGTTCGAAGGCCTGGCGAATGACGTCGGGATTGATTCCCGGCGTCGCCACCTTGGCGCCCACGCGGTAGACCGCGAGCATCCCGAAGGTGAAGAGGATCCGGCGCTGCAGCTCCGGGATCCTCCCGATGTTCTGGATCCCTCCGATCAAGACAGGATCTCCACGCTGCCCCCCGCTTCCTCGACCTTCTTGCGTGCGGAAGCGCTGGCCCGATGGACCTTCACCGTCAACCCCTTGGGCGCATCGCCTTCCCCGAGCAGCTTGACCTCGGCGCCCGGACCGCGGACCAGACCGCGCTCCACGAGAAGCGCGACGTCGATCGTGGCCCCCTCGCCGAATCTCGCCAGATCGCGGAGATTCACGATCTCCACGCGCTTGCGGTGGATGTTGGTGAAGCCCCGCTTGGGCACGCGCCTGACCAGGGGCATCTGGCCACCCTCGAACCACAAAGGGGTCTCCCGGCCCGCGGAGCGCTTGCCCTGCCCTTTCATGCCGCGGCCGCTGGTCTTCCCCACGCCGCTGCCGGGCCCCCGGCCGATGCGCTTGGCTCGATGTCGCGCGCCCGGTCGGGGCGAGAGCCGGTCGAGCATTCCCCTACTCCTCCACCTTCACCAGGTGCACCACCTTGCGGATCATGCCGCGTACCTGGGGCGTGTCTTCGAGTTCCACCGTCTGGTGCATGCGCGAGATGCCGAGGCCGCGCAGCGTTGCACGCTGCCGCCGGTCGAAGCCGATCTGGCTGCGCACCTGGGTCACGCGGAGCCGCTTCTCCTGGGCGGTCATGGTCGCGCCAGCTCCTTTCTTCGCTCTTCGGGATCCCGAAGCTCGCGGAGGGCCACGACGGTGGCATTCACCACGTTGTGGGGGTTGTTGGTTCCCAGGGTCTTGGTGAGGACGTCGCGCACCCCCGCGGACTCCACGACCGCCCGGACACCGCCGCCCGCAATCACGCCGGTTCCGGGGGAAGCGGGCCTGAGCAGCACCCGGCCGGCCCCGAAACGCCCGATCACCTCGTGCGGAATCGTTCCCGCGACGACCGGGACCCGCATCAGGGTCTTTCGTGCGTGCTCCACGCCCTTGCGGATCGCCTCGGGGACCTCGCCGGCCTTTCCGAGGCCGACGCCCACGATGCCTTCGCCGTCACCGACGACCACCAATGCACTGAAACTGAAGCGCCGACCGCCCTTCACCACCTTGGCGACGCGGTTGATGTGGACCACGCGGTCCGTCAGCGCAAAGTCGTTGGGATTGAGCCTCTCGGAATTCATCCTCGCTCCACCTCAGAACCGAAGCCCGGCCTTGCGGGCGGCCTCGGCCAGGGCCTTCACGCGACCGTGATAGAGAAAACCGTTGCGGTTGAAGACCACTTCCTCGATCTGCTGCTGCTTCGCCAGCTCCGCGATCGCCTGGCCCACCCGCTTCGCCGCCTCGACGTTCCCCCCGGACTTGCCGTCGCCAGCGACGTCCTTGGAGCGGGTCGACACCGACGCGATGGTGCGGCCGGAACCGGGATCGACCAGCTGCGCGTAGATGTGCCGGGCACTCCGGTACACCGTCAGCCGTGTCCGGTTGGACGCGCCGAGACCCCGGGCCACGCGCTCTTTTCGCGCGAGAAGCTTCCCTCGTTTGCGGTTTCCAGACTTCCGTTTCATTCCGAACCAGACCTCAAGTCGTGCCCGCCTTGCCCACCTTCCGACGGACCCGCTCTCCCACGTAGCGAATCCCCTTGCCCTTGTAGGGCTCAGGCGGGCGCGTCGACCGCACGTTCGCGGCGAACTGACCCACCAGCTGCCGGTCGATTCCCTCGATGCGAACCTTCCCATCCTGAAGCGACACGGAGAGTCCTTCCGGGATGGGCAGCTCGACGGTGTGCGAGAAGCCCACTGCCAGCTTGAGCGTCTTTCCCGCGACCTCCGCTCTGTAGCCGACGCCATGGATCTCGAGCTCCTTCGCGAAGCCCTCCGTCACTCCCGTCACCATGTTCGCCACGAGCGCCCGCGCGAGTCCATGGAGCGCCCGGGTCTTCTTCTTCTCGTCGCTGCGTCCGAGGCAAATCTGCTCGGCTTCGACCGCGACGGTGATGCCCTCGGGGAGCTGTACGGACAGCGCGCCCTTCGGGCCCTTGACCTGAACCGCCCCTTCGGCGCGCCCCACGCTCACGCCACTCGGAATCGCCACGGGCAATCGTCCCACGCGCGACATGGTTACCAGACCTCGCAGAGGATCTCGCCGCCCACGTGTTGCTCACGCGCGCTGCGATCCGACATCACGCCCTTGTTGGTGGACAGCACCGAGATGCCGAGACCGTTGCGAACCTTCGGAATCGCCGCGGCTCCCACGTACACCCGGCAGCTCGGGCGGCTCACGCGGCGAATTCCATCGATCAGCAGCTGGCCCTCGTCGCCGTAGCGGAGCGCGATCCGCAGGATCGGCTTGCCCAGGGCGGCTTCCACTTGCACGTCATCGATGAAGCCCTCTTCCCTGAGCACTCTCGCGATCGCGAGCTTCATCTTGGAGGAGGCGAGTGTCGTCTCGGGGTGGCCTGCACGCCCCGCGTTGCGGATGCGTGTCAACATGTCGGCGACGGGATCCGTCATCATGGTGATTGCCCCAGCTACCGGCGAAAGGGAATGCCGAGGTGCGAAAGCAGCGCCTTCGCTTCCGCATCCGTGTTCGCCGTCGTACAAACCGTCACGTTCATTCCGGTGATCCTCTCGACCTTGTCGTAGTCGACCTCCGGAAAGATGATCTGCTCCCGGATGCCCAGCGTGTAGTTCCCGCGTCCGTCGAAGGCCTTGGGAGAAGTCCCCTTGAAGTCGCGCACCCGCGGCAGCGCCACGCTGGTGAGCCGATCCAGGAACTCCCACATCCGACTTCCCCGGAGGGTCACTGCGCAACCGATCGGCTGACCCGCGCGCAATTTGAAGTTCGCCACCGACTTCCGCGCCTTCCGGATGGTCGGCTTCTGGCCGGTGATCGCCGCCAGCTCTTCCGAGGCATTCTCGAGCAGCTTCGGGTTCGCGGCCGCCTCGCCGAGGCCGATGTTGACGACGATCTTGGACAGAGTCGGGACCTGGAACGGATTCCGGTATCCGAGCTCCTCCATCAGCTTCGCGTGAACGTCGGAGCGGTATCGCTCGAGGAGGCGCGGCGTCATCTAGAGGACCTCCGGAGCGAGCGAGATGATCTTCATGAACTTCCGCCCCCGCAGCTCCCGGGCCACCGGCCCGAAGATCCGCGTTCCCACCGGCTCCCGCTGCGTGTCGAGAAGCACGGCGGCGTTGTCGTCGAAGCGGATGTAGGAACCATCGCGCCTCGCGATCCCCTTCCTGGTACGAACCACCACGGCCCTGCGCACCTCGCCGCGCTTCACCCTGGCGTTCGGAACGGCATCCTTGACCGATACGACGATGATGTCGCCAATGGAGGCGTACTTTCGCCCCGACCCCCCGAGCACCCGGATGCAGGCAACCTTCCGGGCCCCGGAGTTGTCCGCGACTTCGAGCGTCGATTCCGGCTGGATCATTGGTCCTCTCCGCCAGGCCTACGTTGCCTTCGCGAGCGTGGACTGGACCTTCCAGCGCTTTCGCTTCGAGAGGGGCCGGTGTTCGATGATTCGAACCCGGTCGCCCACTCCACAGGCGTTTTCTTCGTCATGGGCCATGAAACGGGAGTAGTGACGGACGTACTTCTTGTACATCGGGTCCTGGACCAGTCTCTCGACCCGGACCACTACCGTCTTGTCCATCTTGTCGCTCACGACCACACCGTCAATCATCCGACGGTTTCCGCGTTCCTTCACTGATTCGCTCCACGCTTCTCGCGCAGCACGGTTTCCACGCGAGCCACGTCTCGGCGAAGCGACCGGAGCTTCGCCGTGTTTCCGAGCTGTCCCGTAGCCATCTTCACCTTCGCGTTGAAGACCTCGCCACGAAGCTCATCGGACTTCGCCAGAAGCTCTTCCAGGGAGAGGTCACGAAGCTCGGGCGCTTTCATCACAGGTCTCCCCGAGACACGAAGCGGGTAGCCAGGGGCAGCTTGTGTGCTGCAAGGCGGAAGGCCTCCTGCGCCACCCTGGCGCTCACGCCTTCCATCTCGTAGAGAACGCGACCCGGCTTCACCACGACCACCCACTCCTCGGGGTTGCCCTTGCCCTTTCCCATCCGGGTCTCGGCGGGCTTCTTGGTGATGGGCTTGTCGGGGAAGATGCGGATCCAGATCTTGCCGCCGCGCTTCACGTACCGGGTCATCGCGATCCGGGCCGCTTCGATCTGCCGAGCCGTGATGCGGCCGCGATCCGCCGCCTGCAGGCCGTACTGGCCGAAGGAGACGGTGCTGCCGCGATGGGCCTTGCCCTTCATGCGGCCCTTCATGAGCTTGCGGTGCTTGACCTTTTTCGGCTGAAGCATTTGTCTCCTACCTCACCGCCTCGTCCTGCACCCGCTGGGAAAGCGCCCCCTCCCGCAGGTCCTTGGCCGCGGTCTCTCCCTTGAAGATCCAGCACTTGACGCCCACCACCCCGTAGGTGGTCTTGGCTTCGGCCTTCCCGAAGTCGATGTCCGCGCGCAGGGTGTGCAGGGGAACCCGCCCCTCCGCGTACCGCTCGCGGCGTCCCATCTCCGCGCCGCCCAGCCGGCCGCCGCACTCGAGGCGGATTCCGCCGGCTCCGAACTTCATCGTCGAGGTGATCGCCTTCTTCATGGCGCGGCGAAAGGCAACGCGCCGCTCCAGCTGGAGGGCAATGTTCTCGGCCACGAGCTGGGCGTCGAGCTCGGCCTTCCGGATTTCCTTGATGTTGATGAAGATCTCGTGGGAGGTGAACTGCCCCAGCTCCTTCCGAAGAGTCTCCACCTCCGCACCGCGCTTCCCGATCAGGATCCCCGGGCGCGCCGTGTGGATGTTGACCACGATCTTCTCGCCGGTCCGGTCGATCACGACCTTCGAAATTCCGGCGTGGAAGAGCTTCTTCTTGATGAACTTCCGGATCTGGTAGTCCTCGTGGATCTGCTCGCCGTAGCGACGCTCCTCGAACCAGTTGGACTTCCATCCGTAGAGCGTCCCCAAGCGGAATCCGTAGGGATGGACCTTCTGTCCCAAGACTCCCTCCCTCTCCTCAGCGTTCTTCCAGCACCACGGTGACGTGGCTCGTGCGGCGCTGGATCCAGTTGGCGCGGCCCTGCGCCCGCGGCCGGATCCTCCACATGCTCGAGCCCTCATCCACCATCACGGTGCGGACGAATAGGTTATCGACGTCGATCCCCGCCTTGTCGCGGTTGTTCTTGTCCTCGGCGTTCGCGACCGCGGAGCGGACCAGCTTCGCCAGGGGTCTCGCGAACTTCTTGGACGAGAGGTCGAGATGCGCGAGCGCAACCTCCACCTGCCGGCCCCGGATCATGTCCACCACCAGCCGCGCCTTGCGCGCACTCACCCGATAGTTGCGAAGCTTTGCGTTGACCTGCATCTCAGCGCTTGACCCTCTTGTCCGAGGCGTGCCCCGTGAACTTGCGCGTGGGCGCAAACTCCCCGAGCCGGTGCCCGACCATGTTCTCCGTCACGTAGACCGGCATGAACAGCTTGCCGTTGTGGACGTGAAAGGTGAGCCCGAGCATCTCCGGAGTGATCATCGAGCGGCGAGACCAGGTCCGGATCACCTGTCTCGAGCCCGACTCGATCGACTTCTCCAGCTTCCGCTGGAGACTCGGATCGACGAAGGGTCCCTTCTTCAGAGAGCGTGCCATCTACTTCTTCCCTCGCCGCTTGACGATGTACCGATCCGAACGATGGTTTCGACGGGTCTTGTGGCCCTTGGTCGGCCGGCCCCAGGGCGTGCAGGGATGACGCCCACCGGAGGACCGGCCCTCTCCCCCGCCCATCGGGTGGTCCACCGGGTTCATCGCAACGCCACGTACGTTGGGTCGCTTCCCCTGCCAGCGCGAGCGGCCGGCCTTTCCGATCCGCTGGTTCTCGTGCTCGAGGTTTCCGACCTGTCCTACGGTGGCGAAGCAGCGAACGTGGATCATGCGGTTCTCGCCGCTCGGCATCCGCAGGGTCACGTAGTCCCCCTCCCGGGCCATCAACTGGGCGCCGGTCCCGGCGGCGCGAACCAACTGAGCGCCCTTTCCGGGCTTCATCTCGATCGCGTGTACCACCGTTCCGAGGGGAATCCTGGCCAGGGGCATCGCGTTGCCCGGGTGGATCTCCGCGTCCGGCCCCGCCATCACCTGGTCGCCCACGCGGAGCCCGGCCGGCGCCAGGATGTAGCGCTTCTCGCCGTCCCGATAGTGGAGCAGCGCGATCCGCGCCGAGCGGTTCGGGTCGTACTCCAGCGTCGCTACCTTCGCGGGAATCCCGATCTTCTCGCGCCGGAAATCGATCTTCCGGAAGCGCCGCTTGTGCCCCCCTCCTCGGTGCCACGAGGTGACGCGGCCGCCATTGTTGCGTCCGCCGGTCTTCTTGATCTGGCCCTCGAGAAGGGACCGCTCGGGAGAGCCCCGGGTGATCTCCCCGAAGTCCGAGACGCTCATCTTGCGGCGCCCGGGCGATGTCGGCTTGTAGATTCGGACCGCCATCTTTCGCCTCTATACTCCCTCGAAGAACTCGATCGACTGCCCTTCCGCGAGGACCACGATCGCCTTCTTCCACTCGGGCTTTCGGCCCGTGAACTTTCCGACTCTCCGCTTCTTGCGCGGCATGCGGATGGTGCGCACGTCCACGACCGTCACGTCGAAGAGCTCCTGCACCGCCGCGCGGATCTGCTGCTTGTTGGCTCGCGGATCCACCGCCAGCGTCACGACATTCGAGAGCTCGCGCGCGATGGTGCTCTTCTCCGTCACCACCGGGCGCCGGATGATCTCGTGCACTCTCACGACGCCACCCCTCCGCTGGCCGCCCCGAGCCGGCCCTGGACCGCCTGGGCCGCCTCCCGGGTCAGGAGGATCCGACGATGCCGAAGCACATCGTAGACGTTGAGTCCCTCCGCCCGGATCACGTTCACGCGCGGCAGGTTCCGGGCCGAGCGCTCCACGTGCGGATCACCCGCCTCGAGCACGATCAGGAGCGAATCATCCATCACCCCGAGACCTTCGAGGAGCCCCACCATCCGTTTCGTGCTGTACTCCTCGAGGCCGAAGGACTCCACCACGCTGACCGCCTGTTCCCGCAAGCGCAGGGAGAGGGCCGCGCGAAGCGCGGCGCGGCGCACTTTCTTCGGAAGCTTCTGCTCGTAGCTCCGGGGTACCGGGCCGAACACCACACCTCCGCCGTGGTACTGCGGGGCGCGGGTGGTTCCCTGCCGCGCCCTGCCGGTTCCCTTCTGGCGGTAGGGCTTGGACCCGCCGCCGGACACGGCGCTGCGATTCCGGGTGGCGTGGGTTCCCGCCCGACGCCGACTCAGCTGACGCCGCACCTCGGCGTGAAAGAGGTGCGGCTTGATCGGCACCTCGAACACTCTCGGGTCGAGCTCGACGGAGCCCGCCTTCTCTCCTCCTGCACCGAGGACGTCCAGACTCGCCATGGCTAGAGTTTGATCTCCACGTCCACACCCGCCGCCAGCTCCAGCTTCATCAACGCGTCGACGGTCTGGGGTGTGGGATCCAGGATGTCGATCAGCCGTTTGTGGGTCCGCATCTCGAACTGCTCGCGCGACTTCTTGTCGATGTGCGGCCCTCGCAGCACGGTGTACTTGTTGATGGTGGTCGGAAGCGGGATCGGCCCCGCGACGCGTGCGCCGGTGCGAACGGCCGTATCGACGATCTCCCCCGCGCTCTGGTCGAGAAGCTTGAAGTCGTAGGCCTTCATCCGGATCCGAATTTTCTGCGAGCTCAGGTCTGCCATCGTCTACTCGATGATCTCCGCGACGACGCCGGCGCCGACGGTCCGTCCGCCCTCGCGGATCGCGAAACGAAGCTCCTTGTCCATCGCAATCGGGGTGATCAGCTCCACGCTCATCTCGACGTTGTCACCGGGCATCACCATCTCCGTGCCCTCGGGCAGGGTCGCCACACCCGTCACGTCCGTCGTCCGGAAATAGAACTGGGGACGGTACCCGTTGAAGAAGGGCGTGTGACGACCTCCCTCCTCCTTCGTCAATACGTAGGCCTGTGCCTTGAACTTCGTGTGAGGCGTGATCGATGCCGGATGCGCCAGCACCTGACCCCGCTCCACCGCGTCCTTGTCGATCCCGCGCAACAGACAACCCACGTTGTCGCCCGCCTGACCCTCGTCCAGCAGCTTCCGGAACATCTCCACTCCCGTCACCACCGTCTTCTGGGTCTCCTTGATCCCGACGATCTCCACCTCCTCGCTCGTGTGAATCACCCCCTGCTCCACACGACCCGTCACCACCGTCCCGCGACCCGTGATCGAAAACACGTCCTCGATCGGCATCAAGAACGGCTTGTCCAACGCACGCTCCGGCACCGGAATCGACGTGTCCAACGCCTCCATCAGCTCGTCGATGCACGCGTTCTCCGCGTCGTTCGTCGGCTCCTCACCCGCCTTGAGCGCCGACCCCTTGATCACCGGAATGTCGTCTCCCGGGAAGTCGTATCCACTCAAAAGCTCCCGAACCTCCAGCTCCACCAGCTCCAGAAGCTCCTCGTCGTCCACCTGGTCCACCTTGTTCAGGAACACCACGATGTGAGGAACATTCACCTGACGCGCCAGAAGAACGTGCTCCCGCGTCTGCGGCATCGGACCGTCCGCCGCACTCACCACCAGAATCGCACCGTCCATCTGAGCCGCACCCGTGATCATGTTCTTCACGTAGTCCGCGTGACCCGGACAGTCCACGTGCGCGTAATGACGATTGTCCGACTCGTACTCCACGTGCGCCGTCGCGATCGTGATCCCACGCTCCCGCTCCTCGGGAGCCTTGTCGATCTCGTCGAACGAAGTCGTCGTCGCCAGATTCTTGAGCGCCTGGCGCGCCGTGATCGCCGCCGTCAACGTGGTCTTGCCGTGGTCCACGTGACCGATCGTGCCCACGTTCACGTGAGGCTTCGTGCGCTCGAACTTCTGCTTCGCCATCGGCCTTTCGCTCCTACCTAGTAGATCTTCACGATCCCGCCGGCGGCCGCCGGTGGGACCTGGGAATAGTGGGAGAACTCCATCGTGTAGGTGGCCCGCCCCTGGGTCATGGAGCGCAGGGAGTTCACGTAGCCGAACATCGTCGCGAGCGGGACCTCGGCCCGGATCGCCCGGGCATTTCTACGAACCGCGACGCCCGTGATGTTGCCGCGGCGGCTGTTGAGGTCACCCTGCACCAGACCGACGAAGTCCTCCGGCGTCACCACCTCGACGCTCATCACGGGCTCGAGGATCGCGCTCTTCGCCTTGCGCAGGGCCTCCCGCATCGCGATGACCCCCGCGATCTTGAAGGATCGCTCCGAGGAGTCGACGTCGTGCGTCTGCCCGTCCACCAGCGTAACATGGAGGTCCACGACCGGGTAGCCGGCGATCTCTCCGCTCTGGCAGGCCTCCTGGCAACCCTGGCGCACCGCCGGAACGAACTCCTTCGGAATCGCGCCGCCCCGGAGGGCTGTCGCGAACGCGAACCCGCTCCCCGGCTCGCCCGGCTCGACCTCGATCCGAACCACGCCGAAATCCCCGGCGCCGCCGGTCTGCTTGATGTAGCGGCCCTCCGCCTCGACCGCCTCGGTGATGGTCTCCTTGTACGCCACCTGGGGACGGCCCACGCTGGCGCGGACGTTGAACTCCCGGAGCAGGCGATCGCTGATGATCTCGAGGTGAAGCTCACCCATCCCGGAGATGATGGTCTGGCCTGTCTCCTCGTCGACGCTCACCCGGAAGGTCGGATCCTCCGAGACCAGCCGATCCAGGGACGTCGCCAGGCGGTCCATGTCCGCCTGGGTTCGGGGCTCGATGGCGATGGAGATCACCGGCTCGGGGAAATCGATCGATTCCAGCAGGACCGGATGCCTGGGGTCGCAGAGCGTCTGCCCGGTGCCGATTCCCTTCAGTCCCACCGCCGCGGCGATGTCGCCGGCGTTGACCTCGTCGAGCTCCTGACGCTTGTTGGCGTGCATCTGGAGTAGACGGCCGATCCGCTCCTTGCGGCCGGTGGCGGCGTTCAGTACCTGGTTGCCCGTCTTGACACTGCCCGAGTAGACCCGCATGTAGGTCAGGTGGCCGACGTGCTTGTCGGTGGCCAGCTTGAACGCCAGCGCCGCGAAGGGCTCGTTGTCGTCGGCCTTGAGCCGAACCACCTCGTCCTTGCCCGGCCGGACGCCGTCGATCGGCGGCACGTCCAGCGGCGAGGGCAGGTAGTCCAGAACGGCGTCGAGCAGGGGCTGCACACCCTTGTTGCGGAAGGCCGAGCCGCACAGCACCGGAACGATCCGGAGGCTCAGCGTCGCCTCGCGGAGCGCCTTCGAAACCGACGCAGCGTCGATCTTCCCGCCATCCAGGTACTTGGCGAGCAGCGCCTCGTCCACGTCGGCCGCCGCCTCCATCACCTTCTCGCGATACTCGGCAGCGGTGGCGACCAGGGCAGGGGGGATCTCCTCTTCGCGGGGCTCGCTGCCGAGATCGTCGTCGTCCCAGTAGATGGCCTTCTCGCGCAGCAGGTCGACCACTCCGGTGAAGTTCTCCGCCTCACCGATCGGTATCTGCAGGGGAAGCGGATTCGCGCCCAGTCGCTCTTGCATCATCTTCACCACCTGGGGGAAATCCGACCCGACCCGGTCCATCTTGTTGACGAACGCGAGACGCGGGACACCGTATTTGTCCGCCTGCCGCCAGACCGTCTCCGACTGCGGCTCGACGCCACCCACCCCGCAAAAGATGGCGATCGCGCCGTCCAGTACGCGCAGCGACCGCTCCACCTCGACGGTGAAGTCCACGTGACCAGGTGTGTCGATGATGTTGATGCGGTGGTCCCTCCAGAAACAGGTGGTGGCAGCCGAGGTGATGGTGATTCCGCGCTCCTGCTCCTGCGGCATCCAGTCCATCGTCGCGGCGCCGTCGTGGACCTCGCCCATCTTGTAGTTGATGCCGGTGTAGTAGAGGATCCGTTCGGTCGTAGTGGTCTTGCCGGCATCGATGTGTGCCATGATGCCGATGTTGCGGGTTCTCTCGAGAGGTGCCGTTCGCGGCATGATGAGTCCTGGTTCGGCACCAGCGCGCCGACTCCACCTCCCTCACCACCGATAGTGCGAGAAGGCCTTGTTGGCCTCCGCCATTCGGTGGGTATCCTCGCGCTTCTTGACGGCTTCACCGCGCTCGTTGGCGGCGTCGATCAGCTCGTTGGCGAGCTTGTCCTGCATGCTCTTCCCGTCGCGGGAGCGGGCGCAGTTCACCAGCCAGCGCATCGCCAGGGAGGTCGCCCGCTCGGGACGCACCTCGATGGGCACCTGGTAGGTGGCCCCCCCGACGCGGCGCGACTTCACCTCGATCCGGGGTCGGACGTTGTCGATCGCTCGTCTGAACATCGCGAGCGGATCGTTTCGCGTCTTGCTCTCGATGACGTCGAAGGCTCCGTACACGATCCGCTCCGCGACGCTCTTCTTTCCCGCCAGCATCAGCACGGCCGTGAAACGACCCACCATGCGGTCGTTGAACTTCGGGTCCGGCTCGGTCTTTCTCTTTTCGACTTCGCGGCGTCGCGGCATCTCATCTCACCAAAGAGGCCGAAGGCCGATCGGTGCTCCTGAGCACCCGACCGGCCGCCGGCAAGGCATCACCTGGGTCGCTTGGCTCCATACTTCGACCGGCTCTGATTCCGGTCCGCCACGCCCACGGAATCCAGGGTCCCGCGGACGATGTGATAGCGAACGCCCGGGAGGTCCTTGACGCGGCCACCGCGAACCAGGACCACCGAGTGCTCCTGAAGCGTGTGGCCGACCCCGGGAATGTAGGCGGTGACCTCACGCCCGTTGGTCAGCCGCACGCGGCACACCTTGCGAAGCGCCGAGTTGGGCTTCTTCGGCGTCGCCGTGTAGACGCGGATGCACACCCCGCGCCGCTGCGGCGAGCTCTGGAGGTCGCGCGATTTGGACTGTTTCTTCCTGCTCGTCCGCCCTTTGCGCACGAGCTGTTGGACCGTAGGCATCGAGCCTCCGACTCGGGAGAATCCCCTATTGGAGCATTCGGAAAGACGCGAGACCCCTCTCGACATCACCCCCAGCAGCGAAGAGGCCGGAAGAACGTCTTCGGGCGCCTGCTCTTCGCCATCCCGGGGCGGCCGCGGTGGGGCCTCTTGCCCTGGAGCTTGAAACCGCTGCATACTAGCGGGCTTGCATCCCCTGTCAACGTCTGCGGGAAGACCGGGGCAGGGGCTCAGCTCTAGGGAAATGTAGGTTTTCTCCCTCTCTCAAACGGGCTGCGGAACGGTTTCAGCGGGAGGTGAGGGCTGCTCTTCCTCCAGCTCCGCGCCGGCCGCCGCAGCCTCCTCCTCCTGCATCGCGAGCAGCTCCTCGGGGGCGTCGATCTGGATCCCGATGTTCTTGTACTTGGCGAGACCGGTCCCGGCGGGAATCAGACGGCCCATGATCACGTTCTCCTTGAGGCCGCGCAGCGAGTCGGTCTTGCCCCAGATCGCCGCCTCGGTGAGCACCTTGGTGGTCTCCTGGAACGACGCCGCCGAGATGAACGACTCGGTCGAGAGCGACGCCTTGGTGATCCCCAGCAGCAGCGGCTCGGCCGTCGCCGGCTCCTTGCCCGCCGCGTCCATGCGCTGGTTGGTCTCCTCGAAGAGCACGCGGTCCACCTGCTCCCCCACCAGGAAGTCGGTGTCGCCCGACGTCGTTCGACGCGGACCTTGCGCATCATCTGCCGGACGATGACCTCGATGTGCTTGTCGTTGATCTTCACGCCCTGGAGCCGGTAGACCTCCTGGACCTCGTCCACCAGGTACTTGGCCAGCTCCTTCTCGCCCTTGATCCTCAGGATGTCGTGGGGGTTCGAGGAACCGTCCATCAGCGCCTCGCCGGCGCGCACCCGGTCTCCCTCGTGCACGCTGATGTGCTTGCCCTTCGGGATCAGATACTCCTGGGGCTCCCCGATCTCCTCGTCCGGGGTGACGATCACGCGGCGCTTGCCGCGGGAGTCCGGACCGAAGCGACCGTCCCGATCGATCTCGGAGACGATGGCGCACTCCTTGGGCTTGCGGGCCTCGAAGAGCTCGGCCACCCGGGGAAGACCGCCCGTGATGTCCTTCGTCTTGGTGGTCTCGCGCGGGATCTTCGCGACCTCGTCGCCCGCGGCGACCTCCTGCCCCTCGCTGACGGAGACGTAGGCCCCCACCGGAAGCAGGGCCTGGGCAACGGCGCTTCCCTCTTCGTCCTTGACCAGGATGCGCGGCCGCATCTCCGGGTCCTTCGACTCGATGATCACCCGCGAGGAGAGACCGGTGAACTCGTCGACCTGCTCCTGCATGGTCGCGCCCTCGACGATGTCGCCGAACTCGATGGTTCCCCCCACCTCGGTCAGGATCGGGTTCGCGAAGGGATCCCACTCGAGCAGCACGCTCTCCGGGCTTGACCTGCTGCCCGTCCTCGACCTTCAGTTGAGCGCCGTAGACGACCGGGTAGCGCTCGCGCTCGCGGCCGCTCACGTCGAACAGCCCGATCTCGCCGTTGCGGTTCATGGCGATCAGCCGACCCTGCCGGTCCCGAGCGTGGCGCAGGTTCGTGAAGCGGATCTCGCCCTCGCTCGTGGCCTCGTGGTGCGACTGCTCCACGCGCCGTGTCGCGGTCCCACCGATGTGGAAGGTCCGCATGGTGAGCTGGGTTCCCGGCTCGCCGATCGACTGAGCCGCGATCACACCGACCGCTTCGCCGAGATTCACCATCTCGCCCCGGGCCAGATCGCGCCCGTAGCAGAACACGCAGACGCCGCGGGGGACGCCGCAGGTCAGCACCGAGCGGATCACGACCCGCTCGATTCCGGCCTCCTCGATCAGCTTGCACCCGGTCCTCGTCGATCTCGACCCCCGCCGGCACCAGCACCTCACCGGTGATCGGGTCGCGGACGTCCTCCAGCGCCACGCGGCCGAGGATTCGCTCTCCGATCGCCTCGATGATCTCGCCGCCCTCGACCAGGGGCACCATCTCGATGCCGTCGCTCGAGTGGCAGTCTTCCTCGCGGACGATCACGTCCTGGGCCACGTCCACCAGACGCCGGGTCAGGTAGCCGGAGTTCGCGGTCTTGAGCGCCGTGTCGGCCAGACCCTTCCGGGCGCCGTGGGTGGAGATGAAGTACTGGAGCACCGAGAGCCCCTCGCGGAAGTTCGAGGTGATCGGCGTCTCGATGATCTCACCGGAGGGCTTCGCCATCAGGCCGCGCATTCCCGCGAGCTGTCGCATCTGCTGGGCCGAGCCACGGGCTCCGGAGTCGGCCATCATGAAGATGGGGTTGAAGCTCGGCACGCGAACCTCGGAGCCGTCCGCGGCCTTCACGATGTCGACCCCGAGGTTTTCGAGCAACTGCCCGGCGATCTGCTCCGTGGCCTCGGCCCAGATGTCGATCACCTTGTTGTAGCGCTCGCCGTCGGTGATCAGACCATCCTGGTACTGCTGCTCGATCTCCTTGACCTGCTCGCTGGCCGCCGCGATGAACCTCTCCTTGTCGGGCGGGACCATCATGTCGTCGACGCAGATCGAGATGCCGGCCCGGGTCGCATGCTGGTAGCCGAGGGTGCGCAGCCGGTCGGCGAGAATCACCGTCGCCTTGTTGCCGAGATGCCGGTAGGCCTGGTCGATCAGCTCGCCGAGCGCCTTCTTGTCCATCACCTGATTGATGATCTCGAAGGGGAGATCCTCGGGAACGATCTCCGAGAGCAGGATGCGGCCGGTCGTGGTCTCCACCAGCTAGCCGTTCATCCGCACCTTGATGCCCGCGTGGATCTCGATTTCGCCGGCGTCGTAGGCGACCCGCACCTCTTCGGGGCTCGAGAAGACCATCCCCTCGCCGCGCGAACCGGGCCGCTCCCGGGTCATGTAGTAGCAGCCGAGCACGATGTCCTGGCTCGGGCCGATGATCGGCCGCCCCGTCGCCGGGCTCAGGATGTTGTTGGTGGACATCATGAGCACGCGCGCCTCGATCTGCGCCTCGACGCTGAGACGGCACGTGAACCGCCATCTGGTCGCCGTCGAAGTCGGCGTTGAAGGCCTTGCACACCAGCGGGTGCAGCTGCATCGCCTTGCCGTCGATCAGGACGGGCTCGAAGGCCTGCATGCCGAGGCGGTGGAGGGTGGGAGCGCGATTCAGGATCACGGGGTGCTCCTTGATCACCTCCGCCAGGATGTCCCAGACCTCGGGACGCTCGCGCTCCACCATCTTCTTGGCCGCCTTGATGGTGGTGACGAAGCCGCGCTGCTCGAGCTTCGAGTAGATGAAGGGCTTGAACAGCTCCAGCGCCATCCGGCTCGGAAGGCCGCACTGGTGCAGCCGCAGCTCCGGACCGACGACGATCACCGAACGGCCGGAGTAGTCCACGCGCTTTCCGAGCAGGTTCTGCCGGAAGCGTCCGGACTTCCCCTTCAGCATGTCCGACAGCGACTTGAGCGGCCTCTTGCTGGGACCGGTGATCACGCGCCCGCGACGGCCGTTGTCGAAGAGCGCATCCACCGCCTCCTGGAGCATCCGCTTCTCGTTGCGGATGATCACCTCCGGCGCGTTCAGCTCCTGGAGCCGCTTCAGCCGGTTGTTGCGGTTGATGACGCGCCGGTAGAGGTCGTTCAGATCGCTGGTGGCGAAACGCCCGCCGTCCAGAGGGACCAGCGGTCGGAGGTCCGGCGGGATCACCGGGACCACTTCGAGGATCATGTACTCGGGGCTGTTCCCCGACTCGCGGAAGGCATCCAGCACCTTGAGGCGCTTGGCGAGCTTCTTGCGCTTCGCCTCGCTGGTCGCCTCCTTCATCTCCACGCGCAGCGTCTTGCACTCCTCCTCGACGTCCAGGCGGCCGAGCATCTCGCGGACCGCTTCGGCTCCGATCCCGTACTCGAAGGCGTCCCGTCCGTGCTGCTCCCGGGCCTCGGCGAGCTGATCCTCGGTAAGCAGTTCGCCCTCCTTCATGCCGGTGTCGCCGGGATCGATGACGATGTAGGCCTCGAAGTAGAGCACCTTCTCGAGATCGCGGAGCGTGATCTCCAGGATGTTCCCGATCCTCGAAGGAAGGGACTTGAGGAACCAGATGTGCGCGACCGGGGTCGCCAGCGTGATGTGCCCCATGCGCTCACGCCGGACCTTGGACTGGATCACCTCGACGCCGCACTTCTCGCAGACCACCCCGCGGTGCTTCATCCGCTTGTACTTGCCGCAGTTGCACTCGTAGTCCTTGACCGGACCGAAGATCTTGGCGCAGAAGAGGCCGTCTCGTTCGGGCTTGAACGTCCGGTAGTTGATCGTCTCCGGCTTCTTGACCTCGCCGAAGGACCACTCCCGGATGCACTGCGGCGATGCGAGCGAGATGCGGATCGCGTTGAAGGCCAGCGGATCCTTGGGCTTCTCGAAAAGATTGTAGAGATCGCGCAAATCGTCACCCCCTAGTTGGTCTTGTCTTCGATGAGCTCGACGTTGAGCCCGAGCGCCTGGAGTTCCTTCACGAGCACGTTGAAGGCCTCCGGCAGGCCCGGCTCGAGGGTGCACTCGCCCTTCACGATCGACTCGTACATCCGGGTACGCCCCAGCACGTCATCGGACTTGACGGTGAGGAACTCCTGGAGGCTGAAGGCGGCGCCGTAGGCCTCCATCGCCCACACCTCCATCTCGCCGAGGCGCTGACCGCCGAACTGCGCCTTGCCGCCCAGCGGCTGCTGGGTCACCAGGCTGTACGGCCCGATGCTGCGCGCGTGGATCTTGTCGTCGGCGAGGTGGTGGAGCTTCAGCATGTAGAGGATGCCGATCGTGACGTCCGAGTCGAAGGGCTCTCCGGTCCGGCCGTCGAAGAGCACCGTCTGCCCGCACGTCGGCAGCCCGGCCTGCTCGAGCTCGGCCTTGATCTCCTCCTCGACGGCGCCGTCGAAGACCGCCGAGGAGACGTGGATCCCCCTGCGGACGCTCTCGGCCAGAGACCGGATCGCGTCGGGTGAGGCCTCGTCGAGAACGGCCGAGATGCGGTCGTCGCGGTAGACACTCTTCAGCTTCTCGCGAAGCGCATCGGTCCCGAGCCTGCTGCTCGAGCAACTCGTTCACCTGCTCCCCGAGCCCGCGTGCGGCCCAGCCGAGGTGCGTCTCGAGGATCTGCCCGATGTTCATTCGCGAGGGCACGCCCAGAGGATTCAGCACGATGTCGACCGGCTCTCCCTCGGCGATGTAGGGCATGTCCTCCTCGGGAAGGATCCGCGAGATCACGCCCTTGTTGCCGTGCCGGCCGGCCATCTTGTCGCCCACCGAGAGCTTCCTCTTGATGGCCACGTAGACCTTGACCATCTTGAAGACGCCCGGCGGAAGCTCGTCGCCCTTCTTGAGCCGGGCGATCTTCTCGTCGAAGACGGCCTTGATCACGCCCGCCTGCTCTTCGACGCTCTCGAAGATCCGGTCGATCTGGTCCTGGGCCTTCCCATCGGTGACCTGGACTTCCTTCCACTTCCGGGTCGGGATCTCGCGGAGCGCCTCCTCGGTGATCGTCTGCCCCGACTCGAGCCAGGTCTCCTTGCGCGCTCGTCGTAGACCCGATTCGCCGCCGTCTTGCCGACGACCAACTCCTCGACCTTGAGCATCGCGCTGGAGCGGATGATCTTGATCTCGTCCTCCTGGTCCTTGCGGAGCCGCTCGACCTCCGCCTCCTCGATGGCGCGGGCCCGCTCGTCCTTCTCCACGCCCCGGCGCGAGAAGACCTGGGCTCCGATCACCGTCCCGGCGACCCCGGGCGGCACGCGCAGCGAGGTGTCGCGGACGTCGCCGGCCTTCTCGCCGAAGATCGCCCGAAGCAGGCGCTCCTCGGGAGAGAGCTGGGTCTCGCCCTTGGGCGTGATCTTCCCGACCAGGATGTCGTCGGGCTTGACCTCGGCGCCGATCCGCACGATGCCGGACTCGTCCAGATCCCTGAGCGCTTCTTCGCCGACGTTCGGGAATGTCGCGGGTGATCTCCTCGCTGCCGAGCTTGGTGTCCCGGGCGACGCACTCGAACTCCTCGATGTGGATCGAGGTGAAGAGGTCGTCCTTCACCATGCGCTCGGAGATCAGGATGGAGTCCTCGAAGTTGTACCCGCCCCAGGGCATGAACGCGACGAGCACGTTCCGTCCGAGCGCCAGCTCGCCGCGCTCGGTGGCGGGGCCGTCCGCGATCACCTGCCCCTGCTTGACGCGGTCTCCCGCCTTGACGATGGGCTTCTGGTTGATGCAGGTGTTCTGATTCGAGCGCTGGTACTTGATCAGGTTGACGATGTCGACGTTGGAGCCGGCGCCTTCGTCGTCGTCGGGCTTGAGCACGATGCGGCTGGCGTCCACGGAGACGACGCTCGCGTCGCGCTTGGCCACCACCGTGACGCCCGAGTCGCGCGCCACCACCGCCTCCATGCCGGTTCCCACCAGCGGCGCGTCGGTTCGCAGCAGCGGAACCGCCTGCCGCTGCATGTTCGAACCCATCAGCGCGCGGTTCGCATCGTCGTTCTCGAGGAAGGGAATCAGCGAAGCCGCCACCGATACCAGCTGGTTCGGCGAGACGTCCATCATGTCGACCTCGCCCGGCGGAATCATCTGGAACTCGCCGCCCTTGCGCGCCGTCACGCTGTCTCTCACGTAGGTGCCGTTTTCGTCGACAGGTGCGTTCGCCTGGGCGATCGAGAGTTTCTCCTCCTCGAGGGCGGAGAGGTACCTGAGTTCGTCGGAGACGGTCCCTTCCGACACCACCCGGTAGGGCGTCTCGATGAAGCCGAAGTCATTCACCCGCGCGTAGGTCGAGAGCGAAGCGATCAGCCCGATGTTGGGACCTTCCGGCGTCTCGATCGGACAGATGCGGCCGTAGTGCGTCGGGTGGACGTCCCGCACCTCGAAGCCCGCCCGCTCACGCGTCAGCCCGCCGGGCCCGAGGGCCGAGAGGCGGCGCTTGTGCGTGACCGCCGAGAGCGGATTCGTCTGGTCCATGAACTGCGAGAGCTGGCTGGACCCGAAGAACTCCTTGATCACCGCCGAGACCGGCTTGGAGTTGATCAGGTCGTGCGGCATCAGCGTCTCGATCTCCTGGAGGGACATGCGCTCCTTGATCGCGCGCTCCATCCGGACCAGCCCGATGCGGTACTGGTTCTCGAGCAACTCCCCCACGACCCGCACCCGGCGATTGCCCAGGTGGTCGATGTCGTCCACCCGCTTGTCCGGATCGGACCCGTTCTTGAGATCCACCAGGTACTTGACCGCGGCGAGGATGTCGTCCTCGCGGAGCGTCAGGAGATCCCGGAGCGGGATCTCCTCCGCGGTGCCCTTGTCGCCCTTGGGCCGGAACGTCACCCGCTCCTCCGGGTCGAAGCCCAGCTTGTGGTTCAGCTTCAGGCGTCCGACGCGGGAGAGGTCGTAGCGCTCCGGGTTGAAGAACAGGTTGCGGAACAGGTTCGTCGCGGTGTCGAGGGTCGGCGGGTCTCCGGGGCGCACGCGCCGGTAGATGTCGATGATCGCCTCTTCCCGCGTCGCCGTCTTGTCGGCAAGGAGCGTGTCGTGGAGTGCCGTCCCGGTGTTGAGCGGATCCAGGTAGAGCAGGGGGAACTCGTTGATCCCGCGGGCCTTGAGCTCGTCCAGGTGGGCCTGCGTGATCTCCTCGTTGCACTCGATGATCACCTCGCCGGTGGACTCGTCGACGATGTCGACGGGCACGGCGCGCTTCACCGCGTCTTCGCGAATCACGTCTTCGACCGCGACCTGGATCCACTCGATCCCGTCTTCGGTGATCTTGCGCACGGCTGCGTTGGTGAACTTCCGGTCCCTGCGGGTGATCACCTTGCCGGCGGCGTCCTTGACGTCCTTGGTGCAGCGCTGTCCGGTGAGAAGGTCGGGGACGACCTTCTTCATGACCGTCTTGCCCTCGATCCGGATGAGTCTCGGGCTCGTAGAAGTAGGTGAGCAGATCCTCGGCGGAGTAGCCGAGCGCCTTGAGCAGCACGGTCACCAGGATCTTGCGCCGGCGGTCGATCCGGGCGTAGATGAGATCCTTGTGGTCGAACTCGATGTCGAGCCAGGAGCCGCGGTAGGGAATCACCCTGCAGGAGAAGAGCTTCTTCCCCGCGGCGCTGATGGTCGTGGACGTGCTCGTGTCGTAGAAGATGCCGGGTGAGCGGTGGAGCTGGGAGACGATCACCCTCTCGGTGCCGTTGATGATGAAGGTGCCGTTGTCGGTCATGATCGGGATTTCCCCGAAGTAGACCTCCTGCTCCTTCACGTCCCGGATGGCCTGGCCTCCGCCGGCCTCGTCCCACGCCACCAGCCGGATCGTGACCTTGAAGGGCGTGGCGTAGGTCATCCCGCGCTGCAGGCACTCCTGCACGTCGTACTTGGGTTCCTCGAGGGCGTACCCGACGAACTCCAGCGAGGCGGTGTCGTTGAAGTCCGTGATCGGAAAGACCGAGTTGAAGACCGCCTGAAGCCCGGTGTTCTCGCGCTTCTCCGGCTCGACGCGGACCTGCAGAAAGCGCTCGAAGCTCTGTTTCTGGATCGCGATGAGATTCGGGATCTCCAGAAGCCTGGAGATCTTGGTGAAGTCTCTGCGAACTCGAGGGGCGTTTTCGGAGAATTGAATCTGGGGCACGGCTCTCATTGCCCTCCCAACTCTGTTGAGCGCTTGGGGACCTTCGGACGGCCCCGGGCGATCCGCCTCGGCGAATCCGGCCCGGACTGCTCCGTCGCGGCGGCGGAAGCCCGCCGCCTACTTGATGTCCACCTGACCACCCGCTGCCTCGATCTTCTCCTTGATCTTCTCCGCCTCGTCCTTGGGAATCGCTTCCTTGACGGCCTTCGGGGCGCTCTCCACCAGATCCTTTGCCTCCTTGAGGCCCAGGCTGGTGATCGCGCGGACCTCCTTGATCACCTGGATCTTCTTCTCCCCGGGAGAGATCAGGATCACGTCGAACTCGACCTGCTCCTCTGCTGCGGCAGCCTCGCCGCCCGCAGCGCCGGGGCGGCAGCGACCGCCACCGGAGCCGCCGCCGAGACGCCCCACTTTTCTTCGAGAAGCTTGGCGAGCTCTGCCGCCTCCATGACGGTCAATGTCGATAGTTGGTCTGCGATTGCGTTCAGATCGGCCATTTGGGTTTGACACTCCGTGTTGATGGCGGTGCCGGCGGGTCCGTCGCCGGACCCTCCCGCCGTTTGAAACTCCAAGGACGAAGGCGCTAGGCCCCGTCCCCCGACTCCTCCATTGCGGCCCGGCGCGCCTCGACGACACGGGCGAGCTGGCCTGCGGGTGCGACGAGCACCATTGCGATCTTCTGTGCGGGCGCCTGGATCAGCCCGATGAGCTGCGCCCGGATCTGGTCGAGGCTGGGCAGGGTCGCCAGCGTCTGGACCTCGCCGGTGTCGATGGCGCGTCCCTCGAGCAGCCCGCCGCGCAGCTCGAAGGCCTCGTGCCGCTTGGTGTAGCTCACGAGGGCCTTGGCGAGCCCCGCCGGGTCGCCGTAGGAGATCGCCAGCGCCGTGGGACCGACGAAGTGTTCGGCGATCGATTCGACGTGCGAGTCCTCCGCCGCCCTCCGCATCAACGTGTTCTTGTGGACGCGGTACTCGTAGTCGCCCTCTCCGTCTGCGCGAAGGCTCCGGCGCAGTTCGTTCACGGCTTCCACGTCGAGGCCGGAGTAGTCGGCCACGAAGATCCCCTTCGCGCGCCCGAATTTCTCCCGAAGCTCGGCCACCGCCTCTTTCTTCTGTGCGATTGTCAGCACGGCTCCACTCCTCCCTCAGGCGGCCTTCTGGACCGACGAGGGATCGATCCGGATGCCCGGACCCATCGTGGTCGAGATGGCGATCTTCTTGAGATAGGTTCCCTTGGCGACGGCGGGCTTCGCCTTCAGCACTGCGTCGATGATGGCCCCCGCGTTCTCCATCAACATCGCTGCCTCGAAGGACTTCCTCCCAATCGACACGTGGATGATCCCGTTCTTGTCCACGCGATACTCCACCTTGCCCGCCTTGCTCTCGGACACGGCCCTCCCGACGTCCGGCGTCACGGTGCCGAGCTTCGGGTTGGGCATCAGGCCTCGCGGGCCGAGCACCTTGCCGAGACGCCCCACCACGCTCATCATGTCCGGCGTCGCGATGACCCGCTCGAAGTCCAGCCAGCCCTCGTCCTGGATCTTCTTGGCGAGATCCTCCGCCCCCACGTAGTCGGCCCCGGCATCCTGGGCCTCCTTCTCCTTGTCGCCCTTGGCGAAGACGAGGACGCGCACCGATCGTCCGGTCCCGTGGGGCAGCACGATCGCCCCGCGCACCATCTGGTCCGCGTGCTTCGGATCGACGCCGAGGTTGAGCGCGATGTCGACGCTCTCGTCGAACTTCGCTCCCGGGCACCCCTTGAGCAGCTCCACGGCCTCGCCGAGCCCGTACAGCTTGCCCCGATCGATCGACTCGAGTCCGGTCCGATAGCGTTTGCTGTGCGCCGTCAATGTCAGCCCTCCACGTCCACGCCCATCGAGCGGGCGGTGCCGGCGACGATGCGCATCGCGTCCTCGACGTCGTGGGCATTCAGGTCCGGCATCTTGATCTCCGCGATCTCGCGCAGCTGGGCTCGGGTGACGGTTCCGACCTTCTCCCGGTTGGGCTCTCCCGACCCCTTGTCGATCTTCGCGGCCCGCTGGAGCAGGACCGCGGCGGGGGGGGTCTTGAGCACGAAGGTGAACGAGCGATCCGCGTAGATGGTCACGATCGCGGGAATGATCAATCCGGCTTTGTCCTGCGTGCGGGCGTTGAACGCCTTGCAGAACTCCATGATGTTGACGCCGTGCTGGCCGAGCGCCGGCCCCACCGGAGGGGACGGGTTCGCCTGCCCGGCCGGGCACTGCAGCTTGACAATGCCGACAACCTTCTTCGCCATCTCGAAATCTCTCCTCGCGGGTCAACGGCCGGCAGAGTTCCCGACCTCCCCGTCGCTTTGGGCCCGACGAATCGGTCAGGCCTTTTCCACGTTCATGTAGTCGAGCATGACCGGCGTGGCCCGGCCGAACACCTGCACCATCACCCGGACCTTCTCCTTCTCGGGAAGCACCTCGTCCACGAAGCCGGAGAAATTGGTGAACGGTCCGCTGATCACCCTGACGCTCTCCCCCTCCTCGAAGCGGATCTTCGGTTTGGGCTTGGCCGCGCCCTCCTTGATCTGCCGGGTCATCCGGGCGACTTCCTCGTCGTCGATCGGCGTCGGCTGCTCGCCGCCGCCCACGAAGCCGGTGACCTTGGGGGTGTCCTTGACGATGTGCCAGGTATCGTCCTTGAGATTCATTCGCACCAGGATGTAGCCGGGAAAGAACTTCCGCTTCGAGGTGCGCTTCTCTCCCTTCACGATCTCGACGACGTTCTCTTCTGGAATCAGCACCTCGTCGAACTCCTCCTCGCGGCCGAAGGTCTTCGCTCGCTCCAGGAGCGACTGCTTGGCCTTCGCCTCGTGCCCCGAGTAGGTGTGAACGATGTACCACCTTTTCGACATCGCGTTCTCCGAGAGCCGCGGTCAGTACCCACTTGTCAGCGTAGGATGAGTTCCATGATCCGACTGAGCCCCATGTCGATCAGACCGAGCACCAGGGTGAGGATGGCGACGATGACCACCACGCCAACTGTCCCACCCACGTACTCCCTCTGTGAGGGCCAGGTGATCTTCCGGAACTCGGTTCGAACGTCGCTCAGATACTGGCGACCGCTCTCCCACCACACCGCAGGATTCCGCTCCAACGCTCTCGTGCTTCCCATTCAAGGTTCAAAAAGTCGTATCAGAACTGGCAGGCGCGGAGGGGCTCGAACCCCCAACCTCCGGATTTGGAGTCCGGTGCACTCCCAATTGTGCTACGCGCCTGTGTGTCCACTCGATTCGTCTACTCGATGATCTCCGCGACGACGCCGGCGCCGACGGTCCGTCCGCCCTCGCGGATCGCGAAACGAAGCTCCTTGTCCATCGCAATCGGGGTGATCAGCTCCACGCTCATCTCGACGTTGTCACCGGGCATCACCATCTCCGTGCCCTCGGGCAGGGTCGCCACACCCGTCACGTCCGTCGTCCGGAAATAGAACTGGGGACGGTACCCGTTGAAGAAGGGCGTGTGACGACCTCCCTCCTCCTTCGTCAATACGTAGGCCTGTGCCTTGAACTTCGTGTGAGGCGTGATCGATGCCGGATGCGCCAGCACCTGACCCCGCTCCACCGCGTCCTTGTCGATCCCGCGCAACAGACAACCCACGTTGTCGCCCGCCTGACCCTCGTCCAGCAGCTTCCGGAACATCTCCACTCCCGTCACCACCGTCTTCTGGGTCTCCTTGATCCCGACGATCTCCACCTCCTCGCTCGTGTGAATCACCCCCTGCTCCACACGACCCGTCACCACCGTCCCGCGACCCGTGATCGAAAACACGTCCTCGATCGGCATCAAGAACGGCTTGTCCAACGCACGCTCCGGCACCGGAATCGACGTGTCCAACGCCTCCATCAGCTCGTCGATGCACGCGTTCTCCGCGTCGTTCGTCGGCTCCTCACCCGCCTTGAGCGCCGACCCCTTGATCACCGGAATGTCGTCTCCCGGGAAGTCGTATCCACTCAAAAGCTCCCGAACCTCCAGCTCCACCAGCTCCAGAAGCTCCTCGTCGTCCACCTGGTCCACCTTGTTCAGGAACACCACGATGTGAGGAACATTCACCTGACGCGCCAGAAGAACGTGCTCCCGCGTCTGCGGCATCGGACCGTCCGCCGCACTCACCACCAGAATCGCACCGTCCATCTGAGCCGCACCCGTGATCATGTTCTTCACGTAGTCCGCGTGACCCGGACAGTCCACGTGCGCGTAATGACGATTGTCCGACTCGTACTCCACGTGCGCCGTCGCGATCGTGATCCCACGCTCCCGCTCCTCGGGAGCCTTGTCGATCTCGTCGAACGAAGTCGTCGTCGCCAGATTCTTGAGCGCCTGGCGCGCCGTGATCGCCGCCGTCAACGTGGTCTTGCCGTGGTCCACGTGACCGATCGTGCCCACGTTCACGTGAGGCTTCGTGCGCTCGAACTTCTGCTTCGCCATGGATCCTTCGCCCTTCTGCCCTTTCCGTTCCCTGTTGCGGGTTCCGGCTCTTGTTCGAATCGTTGGAGCTCACGAGCGGATTCGAACCGCTGACCTCGTCCTTACCAAGGACGTGCTCTACCACCTGAGCTACGTGAGCACCCGATCCTCCTGGAAACCTTGGAGCGGGAAACGGGACTCGAACCCGCGACCCCGAGCTTGGAAGGCTCGTGCTCTAGCCAACTGAGCTATTCCCGCCCGACACCCCTTGCTGTTGGTGGAGAGGGGAGGATTCGAACCTCCGAAGGCTAAGCCAGCAGGTTTACAGCCTGCCCCGTTTGACCGCTTCGGTACCTCTCCGCCATCTGCATACGAGGCCAGTACTCTGCCCCGAGTTGCCCCCTCGTCATCCCCGAAATCGGAAAAAAAGCGTAAGCAACCCCAACGCCATGCCCGCCACTCTTCGAGGCCCTCAGGGGTAGTCGAGAATGGAACGCTGGCTGTCAGGTCGCGTGATGAAGCGCCAATTGCCCAGCAGACGCGCGCGAACCTCGCCTGCCATTCGCAGTGATTTCGATACGAAACCTTCAGTTTAGCGGCCGTTCTCCAAACCGCCGCCCCGGGAGCCCCCCTCCCATCGACGCTGGTTGGAGCTGGCGAGGGGACTCGAACCCGTAACCTGCGGATTACAAATCCGCCGCTCTACCAGTTGAGCTACGCCAGCCTGGATCTGGGCTTTGGACACTATAGACATCGGGTACCCCGCGGGCAACGGGTCGAGGTCGCCAGAAATGGGGTGATTTAACCCCTATCCGTTCTGGTTCGACGGACGGCCTCGAAGAGGACCACTGCGGCCGCCGCCGCGACGTTCAGCGAGCTGACCCGGCCAGCCATCGGAATCCGGACCCGGTGGTCCAGCAGCTGAACCACGCCCGGCCGGAGCCCGCGACCCTCGGCGCCGAAGACCAGAACCAGGTCCCCCCGCCAGATCCGGTCCTGCGCCCGGAAGAGATTTTCTCCAGCCTCCGCGTCGGCCCCCATCACCCAGAAGCCCGCTTCCTTGAGCTGGCCCAAGGCCTGCCGGAGGTTGGCGACCCGGGCGACCGGAAGGTGCTCAACCGCCCCGGCGCTCGCCCGGGCCACCGCGGCGCCGAGCGGCGGAGCCCGGCGAGAGGTGAGAACGAGTCCGACTGCCCCGGCGGCATCGGCGACCCGGATGATGGCCCCGAGATTCTGGGGATCCTCGACTCCGTCGAGGGCCAGCAGGCGCCGCTCTCCCCCACGGGGGGCGGGCAGGCTCTGAAGCTCCTCGAGGGAAGGCACGGGCAGCGGCCCCGCTTCGAGCAGCAGACCCTGACTCCTCGCTTCCGGTGGCAGTCTGGCTTCCAGCGCCTGCCGAGGCACCCGCTCCACGGCAATCCGCGCGGCCAGGGCGAGTTCGCAGAGCTCCTCCAGCTCCGCCCGCTTCAGGTCCTCTCGGATCCAGAGCTGGATCAGGCGGCGCCGCCGGGCCCGCAGCGCCTCGAGCACCGGATGGAAACCGTGGATCAGCTCGGCTCCGGTTCGATTTCCCACCCGCCCAGGGTATCGAGACGAACGCGAACCGTCGGGCCCCTCGAGATCTGGCCGTATCGGGCTAGCCCGCATTTCTCACCAGGTCGCGTAGCGAGGGCGCCGAGAGTGCCGCAGATTCGCGGCCCTCGGACCGGAGGGCGCCGAAAGCGTACTTGGCAGTACGTTGAGGCGGCTGGAGGGAGAAGGTCGTGAAGATGCGGTGCTATCGGCGCCCGCAGTAGCGACTTGGTGAGAAATGCGGGCTAGGTACCCGTAGCGGCTCGGAGGTCGGCCAGACTGGCGAGAAACGCCTCGGAGTCGTCGATGCCCGGGTGGTTCTTGATCTCGAACTCCAGATAGGAGACCAGCTCGCCGAGGGCCAGCGCCACCTGCTCCTCGCGGTTTCCGGGGAGCTTGAGAGCGCGCTCGATCAGGGGCTCCGGGTCCAGACTCGGATCGGAGGAGGGCGCGACCCCGGTGAGCAGCGCCGGAAAGCGTCCAGCGGTTTCGTCCAGGATGCGGCCGAGGCGATCGCGAATCCCGTCCGGCTGCCCTTCGGCGCTGGCGAGGGGTGCGGCCAGCTCGCCGATCAGCTTGGTCAGATTGGTGACGAGGACGCGCAGCTGCTCGTCGTCGTGGCGCTCGAGGTCCGACTCGCCCAGGAAGCCGTCGTGGGTCTGCACCCGAACCAGCTTGACGGCGCCCACCAGGCGCATCAACTGGATGCTTCGGGCGGCCGACTCACGGTCGCATCCGAGCGCCTCGCAGACCTCGGGGAACGGGGTGCCCGAACCGATCGCGTCGGCCAGTGCCCGCTCGTTTCCGGCCAGCCGGGCGCTCGCTCCCTCGATCGTCGCCAGCTCGACCCGGGAATCCTCGAGCACGCTCAGGAACTTCCGCAGCTCGTCCCGGCGCTGGATTCCCTCGGAGATCAGGCGGCTGGTGTCGAGCGACAGGCGCACCACGTTGTCTGGCTGGATCTCGCCCTCCCAGAACAGGAGTTGTCCGGCGGGATAGGAGAACAGGGAACGGACGATCTCCTCCACCTGGTACTTCACTCCCGTCCACAGCTCGCGAGGGGTCAGAAAGCCCCGCTCGACGAGAACCTTTCCAAACCGGGCCGGCGGCGAGAAGCAGCGCTCGGCCTCGCGAAGCTGTTCCAGCGAGATCACTCCGGCTCGCAGCAGGCACTCCCCGAGCCGGTCCACCCGCTGGTTCGAGCAGGCGAACACGACCTCACCCTTGTGGAGGTAGACCGACTTCCGGTGGTCGCGATAGGTGAAGCAGATGAAACCCGATTTCCCGGCGGTGTGGATCGCCCCCAACATGTCGAAGAGGGGAAAGACTGCGATCTCGGAGCGCAGGGCGGGCGGCCCGCTGCAGGGGAGATCGTCCTCCTGACAGGCGCGTTCGAGGATGATGGTCCGGGGACCTGACTCCAGGAGCCGCAGCACCTCCCCTTTCGCGAGACCGAGGTGGGCTCGAAGCGCTTCGCTGAGCTCCTTGCTGACTGCCGGGATCTCCGAGAGTTCGGACACTGGAACGCCCCTCCCCGGCGTCTCTTCGACCGGGAGAGCGGCCCGCTTGAGAGCGGCGCCAAGGCCACCCTGCCGCCCGCGTTTTGCACTCAAGCTGCACTCTTGTGAGCCGATGTGGGGTGAGGGAGGGGTGGAGATGTTCGACTCCAACAGCAGGCAGAGACGCCACCAGCGAATCGCCGTTCACATGCCGGTGCGCATTTCGACCATCGATCCGGAAACGGATCCGCGAACCGGGCGCCCCTATTTCCGCGCCACCAGGGAGTACTGCGCGAATCTCTCTCGGGGCGGGGCCTTCATCCGAACTTCCGATCCGCTCTCGCCGGGCCGCAGGGTGCTGGTGGAAATCCACGTTCCCGAAGGCGAGCCGGTCGAGGCCATCGGGCGGGTCGCGTGGTCGAAGACCGTGCTGAACGACACGGGCGACCCCGAGGGCAGCGGCGTGGGTGTCGAGTTTCTCGGCTCATCCGGAGATCCGCTCAGTGCACTCGCCGATTACCTCGACGTTCCCCGCGACGCGGTGAAGCCTCCGAAGAGGTGACCCTCGCCTCCGGGCTGCTCTCTTGATGCTCCGCGCCGGGTGCGGTTATGCTATCCGGTGCGATGACGATTCGCGGCAGCTACAAGTTCCAGAGCCGCAGCGGAGGCTTCGGCGGATACCTCGATCCGGCGATCCGCTGTGCGCGGCGCGTCGAGCGCATCCTCGACTCCCTGCGCGCCCAGATCACGGCAGACGACGCGATCAAGACGGTCAGGGTGCGGCGGATTCTCAGCGAGCCTCGAGAACTATTCCGCCTCGAGATCGAGATCCCCGAGCAGGGCTATCAGCGGACCACGCTGATGGATCGGGATTCGCTCGAGGAACTCCTCGAGTTCGACGAGGTTCGAGAGCGCATTCTGGGCCTGCCGCCGACGAACTGACCCGTCCGCCTCATCGAGCTTCGCTCGCCTGCGGCTCGCTGCGCGCGCCACTCGCCAAAGGCGAGTGGCACTTGCCGGTGCCCGGGGCAGGACTCGAACCTGCACGGCCAAGGCCAAGCGATTTTAAGTCGCCCGCGTCTACCCATTTCGCCACCCGGGCCGGCTGCGCGCCTTCCGGCGATCTCACCGGGGAGCAAGCATAGCCGGTCGTGGTGACGGATGGGATACGGGCCCGCGGCCAGGTCCGGCGGCACCCCGTCAGCGGGGTGCCGCGCGCGACGGCTAGCTAGTTGACCATCACCGGGATCTGGCGGGGCTTGTTCTTCTCGCTCTTCGCGACGTTCACGCGGAGCACACCAGCATGGAAGGATGCGTCGATCCCGTCCACGTCGATGTCGTCGCGGAAGCCGATCGATCTCGCGAACTTCCCCGTGACGCGCTCTCGGCGGCACGGCCGAGCGTCATCGGACAGGGTGTCGCCGGTCCGCTCGCCGCGAACGTGGAGCACGCCCTCGATGAACTCGACCTCGACCTGCTTCTGGTCGACCCCGGGCAGGTCGGCCACGACTTCGTAGCGATCCGGGTATTCGATCAGGTCGAATGCCGGCCGAAACGGTCGGGCCACCGGCGTGGGAGAGAGCGCCTCGTCGAAGAATCGGTCGAAGAGACTCGGTGCTGTGTGGATACGCATGGTGACCTCCTTGGTTCCCATACGTAAGCACCGTCCGAAAGACGTCAAGCCGTGCGGATGCGAAGCCCGCTTTCCGAGTCGAAGAAGTGGAGCGCAGCGCGGTCGAGGCGAAGCCCCACCTCGTCTCCGGCGCGCTCCCGCGGGAAATCCGCCAGGAGAACGCGAAGCTCGGCGCGTTCCCCCGTCGCCACGTGCAGCAGCGTGGTGTTGCCGAGCGGTTCGACCACGTCGACTCGCGCCACCAGGTCGGCGTCGGCCACTGAGGTCAGGCTGAGACTTTGGGGCCGGATCCCCAGCGTGACCGCGCGCGTCTCCGGCAGGTCCGAGGGGGCGGGCAGGCGGAGTCCCGCGCCGCGAAGCCAGCTGCTTCCGCTCTCCTCCATCCGTTGACACGGCACGAGGTTGATGGTCGGCGCTCCGACGAACTCGGCCACGAAGCTGCTCCGCGGCTTTCGGTAGACGTCGAGAGGTTCGCCGACCTGCTCGAAGCGACCCTCGCGCATCACGGCGATCCTGTCACCGAGTGTCATCGCCTCCTCCTGATCGTGGGTCACGTAGAGCATGGTGGCGGCCAGCTGGCGGTGCAGGCGCGCGATCTCCGCGCGGGTGTCGCCGCGCAGCTTGGCATCGAGGTTCGAGAGCGGCTCGTCGAGCAAAAACGCCTTCGGCTCCCGCGCGATCGCCCGACCCAGCGCCACGCGCTGACGCTGTCCTCCCGAGAGCTGCGAGGGGCGGCGGTCCAGCAGATCCGCGAGCCCGAGCCTCCGCGCGACGCTCTCGACGCGCTGGCGGATCCGGTCACGGGGGATTCCGGCCATCCGCAGTCCGAAGCCGAGGTTCTCGGCGACACTGCGATGCGGGTAGAGCGCGTAGCTCTGGAAGACCATGGCCAGGTCCCGTAGCTGAGGCGGCCTCCCGGTGACGTCCTCTCCGCCGATCCAGACGCTCCCGGCGTCGGGAGTCTCGAGTCCGGCGACGAGGCGCAGCGCCGTCGACTTCCCGCAGCCGGACGGTCCCACCAGCACCAGCAGCTCGCCGTCGCCGATCTCGAGGCTGAGGTCACTGGCGGCGCAGTGACCATTGGGAAAGGTCTTGCGGAGATTTCGAAGCGAGATGCTCGCCATCGCTCAGCCCTTCACCGCCCCGGCCGTCATGCCCTGTACGATACGGCGCTGGAAGAGCAGGACCAGCAGGGCGACCGGCGCGGTCGCGACGATGGATGCGGCGAGGATCTCGCCCCAGGGAACCTGGTACTGGCCGCGGAACAGGGCGATGGCGACGGGAACGGTGCGTCGCTCCGGACCCAGGGTGAAGGCCAACGCGAACAGGAACTCGTTCCAGCAGTAGATGAAGGTCAGGATCGCCGTTGCAGCCATCCCCGGCGCGGCGAGGGGAAGCACGACCTCGCCCAGGGTCCGCAGCGGGCCCGCACCGTCGAGCCTCGCGGCGTCCTCGAGTTCGGCGGGGAGCTGCCGGAAGTAGCCGACCAGCAGCCAGACGGTGAGCGGCATGGCGAAAGTGAGATAGGGCAGCACCAGCCCCGGGTAGGTGTTGATCAAGCCGAGCTGCCGCAAGAGCAGGTAGAGTGGAGAGACGATCGAGATCTGGGGAAACATGCTGACCGCCAGGATCGTCCCCAGGACGAGGCGCTTGCCGCGGAACCGCAGGCGGGCGATGGCATAGGCGCAGAAGGCGCCGAGCGTGACACACAACCCGGTCGTGGTGCCTGCGACGATCAGCGAATTCCGGATCGGCTGCCAGAAACCGCGGCCCGCGAAGAGATCCCTGTAGTGCTCCAGCGAGAGCGCCGAAGGAACCAGGACCGGGCCCTCGAAGAGACGCGCCTCGGGGGTCAGCGAGGCGAGCGCGGCCAGGTAGATGGGCGCGGCCAGGAAGACCAGCCCCAGCATCGCCAAGAGGCGCGGGATCACCCGTCTTCCTCCAGCAGGCCCGCACCCACGGTCCGGACGTAGAGGAGTGCCAGCCCGAAGGTGACTGCGAAGATGATCACGGCGATCGCGGAGCCGTAGCCGAAACGGAGGTACTGGAGCAGCACGTTGAACGCGTAGAGGGAGACGGGCTCGGTCGCGGTTCCGGGACCGCCACCAGTGAGCGCGTAGATCAGATCGAAGACCCGGAACGCGTCCAGGGTGCGGAAGATCAGCGCCACCAGGAGTGCGGGACGCAGCAGCGGGAGGGTCACGTGCCGGAACTGCTGCCACTCCGTCGCCCCGTCGATGCGCGCGGCCTCGTAGAGCGACTCGTCGATGGTCTGGAGCCCGGCGAGCAGGAGCAGCACGACGAAGGGCGTGGTCTTCCAGACGTCAGCCAGTACGATCGGAATCCAGGCGCGAAGCGGGTCGGCGAGCCAGTCGGTGGGCCCGTCGAAGAGGAAGCGCCAGAGCAGCGCCGCCACCACGGTCGGCAGTGCCCAGGGAATCAGCGCCAGGGTCCGGATCGGACCGCGGCCGGCGACCACCCGGTGCAGGACCAGCGCCAGCAGCAGCCCCAGGGCGAGTTCCAGAGCCACGCTCACGGCCGCAAATCCCAGCGTGTGCGCGAGGGCCAGCCAGAGCCGGTCGTCCGCGAGCGCCTCGGCGTAGTTGGCCAGCCCGACGAAGGGCTGGCCCAGCCAGGGCGCGCGCAGGTCGTGGAGGTGGAACGACTCCCAGACGGCCCAGGCGAGGGGAAAGAGCGCGATGCCGACGACGATCCCGAGGGCCGGTGCGATCAGGAGCCAGGCGAGTCTGGCCTCCCCCCTCGCGCGGCTAGCCCGCATCTTCCGCCTTCTCGGATCCGGGTTCGAGACCCTTGCGCGCCAGCAGCGCCCGCATCTCTCGCGCTGCCATCTCCAGCGCCTCTCCGGGATCGCGCTGCCCGGAGAGGGCCTCGTGCAGCCGAACCTGGAGAAGACCCGAGAGCTCGGAGTAGACGGGAGTCACCGGGCGCGGCCGGGCGCGCTCGATCACCCGGCGGATCGCGGGCAGGGGAATCGCCAACTGGTCCTGGAGCGCACTCCCATCCTGGTACAGGGATCGGCGCGCCGGATACTGGCCCACTCGAAGCGCCCGATCGCGCATCTGCTCCGGTCTCGTCAGGTAGTCCACGACGGCCCAGGCGACTTCCGGGTGCTCGCTTCGGGCGTTGATCGCGAGCAGCGAGCCGCCCAGGGCGGCGGTCGGCTCTCCGGGGGGCGTGGAGGGCATGGGGGCCACGGCGAAGCGCCCAGCGACCTTCGACTCCGCGCTGCGCTGCATCAGCGGGAAGGCATAGGGCCAGTTCCGCATCAGCACCGCCTTGCCGTTCTGGAAGGCAAAGCGCACCTGCTCCTCCTGCCAGCCGAGCACGGCGCGCGGCGCCTGCCCCGAGTCGATGGACTGCTTCAGCGCCGAGAGTGCGCGAACCGCCTCCCGCGAGTCGACGACCACGGCGCCCTGCTCGTCGAGAATGCTCCCCCCGTGTCCGCCCAGGAACTCGAGAAAGACCGTCACCAGCCCCTCGTACCGGGCGCCCTGCCACACGAAGGCGTAGGGAAGGCCGGCTCTCTCGGCGGCCTCGGAGACCGGGCCCGACAGGTCCGCGAAGCGGGCGGGTGCCGTCTCGAGCAGATCCGTCCGCCAGTAGAGGAGGCCGACGTCGACGAACCACGGCAGGGCAAAGAGTCGCTCCCGGTAGCGACAGGCGCCGAGGGGACCGGGAAGGAAATCGGATGTGTCGGGACCGAAGCGGTCCAGCGAGAGGATCCAGCCGGCGGCCGCGAACTCCGCGGTCCAGATCACGTCGAGCTGCAGGATGTCCGGATCCCCAACGCCGGCGTTGAGCCACTGCACGTAGAGCTGGTGCCGTTGATCCGAGGCATCGGGAGTGGCGCGGCGCTCGATGCGAATGCCCGGATGCTCGGCCGTGAAGCGCCGCAGCTGCTCCGCCAGCAGCTCCCCCTCGGCGCCGACTGCGCTGCCCGGAAAGCGGATCACGATCTGGCCGTCCTGGCCGGAGCCGCAGGCGAGCGCGAGCCAGGCCAGGGCGAGCGCGGCTGCCTGCTTGGGGACCGACAACTCACCTCCGCCAGAAGCGGGGGAAGAAGAGCACGAGCACCGTGAAGATCTCCAGTCTTCCCGCGATCATGGCGAGTGCCAGGACCAACTTCACGTAGCCCGGAAAGTGTGCGAAGTGGCAACTGGGGCCGATGGCGCCCAGCCCGGGCCCGACGTTGCCGACCGAGGTGAGCGCGGCGGAGAGACAGGTCACCACGTCGTAGCCCGCCGAGCCGACCGCGAGGGCGACGCTGAAGGCGATCAGCAGGTAGGCCAAGAAGAAGACGCCGATCCCGCTCACCACCTCGTCGGAGACCGGCCGATCGCCGTAGTGAACCGAGCTCACCACCTGGGGGTGGATGATCCGAGCCACCGTCGCCCGCAGAGCCCGCAGGCCCAGGAGCACCCGCAGCGACTTGATCCCGCCCGCAGTCGACCCGGCCATGCCGCCCAGCACCAGCAGGGGAAAGACCAGGACCTGCGCCAAATGCGGCCAGAGCGCGTAGTCGGCAGTCCCGTAGCCGGTGGTGGTGATCAGCGAGACCACCTGGAAGGCGGCGGCGCGCAGGACTTCGCCCGCCTCGTCCGTGCCTCGGAGTATCCAGGTCATGGCCGCGATCAGCGCCACCACGATCAGCGAGAAGAAGCGGAATTCCGTGTCCCGGAGCAGGGCGCCAGGGCGTCCGCTCAGCACGTGGTAGTGGAGGACGAAGTTGATGCCGGCGACCAGCATGAAGACGATCACGACCCACTGCACGGCCGGTCCGAAAGCCCCGATCGAGGCGCTGCGGGTCGAGAATCCCCCAGTCGCAAGGGCGGTCAAGGCGTGGTTGATGGCGTCGAAAGGCGGCATCCCGGCGACCGTGAGAGCCACGAAGGCGAGGGCCGTGAACCCCACGTACACCGCCCAGAGTCGTCGCGCCGTGCCGGAGACCCGGGGGGTGAGCTTGTCCGTGATCGGGCCGGGAACCTCGGCCTTGAAGAGCTGCATTCCCCCGATTCCCAGCAGCGGAAGCACCGCGACGGCGAACACGATGATGCCCATCCCGCCGACCCACTGGCTCAGCGAGCGCCAAAGCAGGAGGGCATGGGGCGCGGATTCGATGTCCGTGAGAACGGTGGAGCCGGTGGTGGTGAAGCCGGAGGCCGACTCGAAGAAGGCATCGACCGGAGAGAGGGTGCCGGTAAGGAGGTAGGGAAGCGCTCCGAACGCCGATGCCAGCAAGCAATACGTGCGTGTGCTTCGACGACGTATTACTTCGGCGAGCCGAGCCAAGTCGGCGACTGAAGTGCTGGTTGCGGAACCTTCCGCAATCATGGTCGCTCTGTGACGATGCGCCAGGCATCCGCGATTCGGCGAGCGACAGTCCGGGCGTCGCCGCATGTTCTGGACAGCCTCGCGCCGGTGGAGCGTGGTGTTCGACTGCGGGCCGCTCAGCGGTCAAGGGTGCCGTTGGCCACCGGCAAGTGGAGGCGGATTCGAGGTTGTCTCGGATACCCAACCGCCATCGGACAGCGGGATCTGTCCCATCCGGGACTGCCCATCGAACGCGAGTAGGGGTCGGTTGATGAACCTTGCGACCACGGTCGCAGTGCTGCGAGTAGGCTCAAACCCATGGTCCGACGCGCAGACGACTTGTCGACTGATCCGGTGGTGGTCCTCATCGAGGAGCCTGCCGAGTCCTTTGACGTGTGGCTCCGCGAGCTCCTCGTTGATCCGCCGGTCGAGCTTGACACAACGGGAGCGGAGCTCGTCGCTCAGGCTCGCGTTGACGAGGCGTGACGCGACTCGTCCTCGATGCGTCCACGGGCGTCGAGCTACTTCTGAACACGACGCGTGCACGGTCGTTGTCCGCTCAGTTTCCTGCGTCGGCCCAATGGTGGGTGCCAGAGCACTACTTCGTTGAAGTGGCTGCTGCGCTCCGGCGTGCCACGTTGAACTACACCGTTGCGCCGGCACAGGTCGACCAGGCGTTTGTGATGCTCGAGCGGGCAGTATTCCTTCGGGCGCAAGTTCGCCCACTGCTCAGCGAGGCCTGGAAACGTCGGGCGTCAATCACCGTTGCCGACGCGTTGTATGTCGTGCTCGCCCAGCATCTTGACGCCACGCTCGTGACAGCGGACGAGCGTCTCGCTCGAACACCGTCGCTCGGTGTCTCGACGATCGTCCCGTAGCCGACAGCAACCCCACTGCGAACTGTTCTGGAACCACCATCAGAGTGAGGCAGCGCACACCGGCACCGAAAGTCGATCGACCGGTAATTGAACCGTCATCGAACGCGACGCCAGCCGGTTCAACAGCCCCGGTCCGAAACGCCGCATCCAACGGCGGGATTCAAGGCCTATGCGGTGGGCCGGGCGATCGTGCGGTACACCGTCGGTCGCGACACCGAGAACAGCTCGCCGAGATCTGAGATCGTGTATTCGACCGGTCTGGTGCATCCTCTTCAGCTCGCGCTGTTGCATCGCAGACAGCTTCGGCTGACGGCCCTTCAACTTGCCCTGAGCCCTCGCGACGGCCATGCCCTCACGGGTGCGCATCCGAATCACATCCACCTCGAACTCGGCGAACGTGGCGAGGATGTTGAAGAACAACTTCCCCATCGGGTCGTCGGGGTCGTAGATCTGACCGCCGAGCGACAGCCGCACACCACGCTTGGCGAGGGTGTCGCCGATGTCTCGAGCATCGGGAACCGATCGAGCAAGCCGGTCCAGCTTCGGTACGACGAGCGTGTCGCCTGTGCGTACCGCCGCCAGTGCCTGGTCGAGGCCGGGTCGCTCGCGTTTAGTGCCGCTGATGCCGTGGTCGATGTAGACGCGATCGGGCGGAACGCCGAGCGCGTGAAGCGCTTGGCGTTGGGCGGTGAGGTCTTGCTCGTCAGTGGAGCATCGGGCGTATCCAATCAGTGTTTCATCCATCCACGAACCGTGCCCCGCCCGGTCGCCCTGATCAATCGGCGAGCGTCCGAAAGCCGCCCGTCATGTGAGACCGATCTCGTCGAACCGCCCGTCGGGCTACGAACCAGCGATTCGTCCGGCGGGCGTCCATCTCTCGGACGCCGGCTGCAAGCGGCGGTCCGAGCGCAGGGGGCGTCGCCGAACGGTACGTTGTGCGCCCACGGCCCACCGCGACGCGGTGGGGATGACAGCATCCGGCGAGCGGGTCAGGACATTGGTCTCTGGCGTTGCAGCCGAGCGCGGCGCAACGTGAGGTTGACGACCAACCCTGAGGAGGCTTGATCATGCGACCCCTTTCAAAGGCACTGGGAGTTGCCTTCGGCCTTGGAGCACTCCTCCTGGCAAGCGTCGGTTCCGCCGGCGCAGCCGGCTGGGAGCCAGCGCAGCCATATGACGGCGGCCCCGGTTGCGACCTCGACAACGACGGCCTCAACGATGGGTACTACAACCCGGCGATCGAGCACGAATTCCACGTGTCCGGCAAAGTCTCGAACGACACACTCACCGGCAAATACACGCAGCGATTCGACAACGTCCGTTACGACCCAAACCCAAACGAGGACCCGGACAACACCGAGCCGATCCTCGTAAGTGGTCGAGTGACCTTCAGAGGCGAGATCACCTTCGATGACATCTCCGACATCTCCACGATCACCGAAATCGCAGGCGATCTGGAACTCAAGTGGCGCTACACCATCACCGACCTCGATGGCCAGTATCTGACAGCCACCGGCGGAACACTCGGCTTAGACCCGGAAACCGGTGAGATCACCTACGAGCGGGCGTATGGTCCTTGTTGGGAACCCTGATCGACAACGACAGGAAAGTCGCTAGCGCGCAGGTCGAGGGTACTCGGTCCGCGACCCGCTACCGATCGCACCCACCCCCAGGTGCCGAGTCGCGGACACCCTGTCCGGTTAGGGAACCTGAACTGAGACGCCTTGTGCGACTGTCACTGCCGCCGGACTTGGGGCAGCATGTCGACATCTGGCGCGGCGGCTCGGCTCGTGCCCCCAACGATCTGGCAGATGTGCGCCCATCCACTGGGGCGAGAGCGTCGTCGCGCGTGCGCCGCACCAAGGGCTCGCCGACGTTTCGTGACTCGGTTGCGGCCCGAGCCGAGCGCACACATCGACACGAGAGGATCCCAAAAGTGGCGAGTCAGATCGTCGGGTCCAGGAGTTCGGCGGCGCGGGCCGCTGTGTCGGAAGGTCGACTGCCGAGGCTGCGGACGTACTCGGCGGTCGTCGACGGATCTGAATGGCCGACGTGGCGGGCGACGTCGGCGAGGTCGAGGCGGCCGTCGGCATACAGCGCCGTGACGACTGTTCGTCGTCCGCTGTGGCTCGCGAGGCCCTCAGGGTCGAGGCCGGCGATCTTGGCTGCGCGACCGATCTCCTTCGTCACGGCCTGACGGTTGACAAGCCCGCCGTGTACCGCGGTGAAGACCATTGACAGCCGCTCGCCGTCGTAGACGTGCTCGCGCCAGTTGGCGCCCATCGCGTGTCGTTCGAGCTTCTGTTCATCACGTCGCACGCGCAGGTGAGCGACCGAGACCGGTGCGAGGTAGTGGATGCCCTCGGCCCCAGATGTCTTCGTTGACCCGAGGACCATCCCGACCGACGAGGTGTAGGACGCTCCACGTCGGATCTGGGCAGTGCCGGCATCGAGGTCGAGGTCCTCCCAGGCCAGTCCAAGCACCTCGCTCACTCGCCAGCCCTGACAGAACAGCAGCGTCACGGCCGCGCCGAGTCGCAGTTCTTGGGACGCGGTGATCAGTGCCTTGGCGTCAGCGGGGGAGAGGGCGCGGCCTGCCTTGACCCGCTTCGCTCGCGGCGCCTTCACCAGATCGAACGGGTTGGCGGGAATGAGTCGGAATTTCACGGCCTCGGTGAATGCCTGGCGGCAGACCTTTCGGCAGTTGAGCACCGTGTACGGCGCGTACTTGTCGAGCAGCTTCGACTGCCACTGCGTCAGTACCTCCGGGCCGACGTCGACGACGGCGTGTGTTCCGATGTCGTCGGCGAGGTAGCTGGCGAACTTGCGATAGCTGTCGAGCGTGGAGGTCTTCACCTGGTGGCGTGCAACGGAATCGAGCCACCAATCGGTCAGCTCGGCGACCGTCGTCTCTCGGGAGAACCGGCTGCCGACGGCCGGCATGGCGGCGATCTGGGCGAGCTTCACCTCACGTCGGGCCTCGGCCTGCACTCGGGTCGGTCCGGACACGGTTCGGCGCTTGCCGTCGGCATCTCGATAACTCGCTCGCCAGTAGCCGGGTCGGGCACTTGCCGTCTTTCGACGTGCGAGGTGGCTCGAAGTAGACCGATCCATCGCCGTTCGAGTTCTTCGACACCACCTCGACCTCGCCCGCAGCGGTGGTCGTTCGCTTCCCTCGTGGCGGCCTTGGCATGGCTTGGCTCCTCGCTTCGGGAGCTCCGCAACGGCTGATTTGCGGAGCAACGTGCGGAGCAACCGTACCAGCTTTGCGGAGCAACCGGCGGAGCAACGCTCCAGCAACGATGACGAACGTCTACACACTCTGGCACACAAAACCCCTGGTCAGAGGCTTGCGGTTTGGATTTTGGCGCAAG
>CAWAPH010000010.1:0-20164 GCA_963783795.1 uncultured delta proteobacterium
ATCCACGAGATCGAGCAGGTTCTTATTCCTCTCCTTGAGAATCCGCGCGGGAATACCGGCGTAGATCTTCCAAGCCTCAAGATCGGAGTTGACGAAGGTGAACGCTCCAGTGACAGTACCTGTACCAATCGACAGGTTGGGCATCACGATGGAATTGGCACCGAGCTGCACGTATCTTCCAGATGTACCCGACCCCCAGTGACATTGGTAAGTTCGCTTGAAATCATCGGGTTGATCAGATAGTCACCTGAGAAATCATCAGCCGAACTGTAGATCGTCACTCTGGCAGAAACACCAGAGTAGTCCTCTATGTCGATTCCCTTGGAACCATAGAGCACGGAGTAAGCGGAAATATGAACATATGATCCAATGCGTATGTTACCGGAGAGAATGCAAAAGTCGTCGATTCTTACACTATTTCCTATCGAGATCCGCCCTGGATCATAGAACTGGGCAAGACGGCTAATTAGACAGTCGGTTCTCGCAACGGAGTTCAGTCCGAGGCTGGCAAGCTCATTTTCATCAAGGAAGGAATTTCTCCACCTCCAGAATTTTTGATGTAGGCGATGATGTTGGTGACATACTCGCTTTCCAGGGCGGGGTAGATCGGCAAGCAGATCACTTGCTCCGCGATACCGCTTAGCAAGTTTCAGATCAGCCGGGTTTGTGAAAATTCTCAGGGGCTTGTCCGGGAGTGGTGGGGAACTGGCTGACTCAATGTGTAGAAATAGCGCCGACAGAAGACGTTCTTGCTTTTCTAGGCGCTCGCAGAGATTATCCCTGAAGAGGCGCCGTATCGGGGCTCGTCGATGAATATCGGAAAATATGGGATAGCTGTAATCGCTGAGCTCGGGATGGGCGTCGAGATAACTTCGACATGCCTGGATCTTTCGAGACACTTGGTGTATTTTTTCGCTATCGCCGCCCGCTTTAGGATGTTCGAAAGTGTGACGTTGAGTTGCAGGAGTCCGCAAGAGCAGCCTGCATCTCATTCATTTTCGAATTGATTCCTGGTAAGCCATCACCTTGGTTTCCCCGGCGAATCCAAAAGTCTCTAGTAGTCGATCCTCTTCTTGATCGATGCATCATGACTAGACTATCGCTCCGCCCTCCATCGTGGTGAAAGGCTTGGTGGCGCGAAAACTCAGGATCGAGAGGTCCCCGTGGTTCAGGATCGACCGCCCTTTGTATTTCACGCCGAAAGTGTGCGCGGCGTCGTAGATGGGTTTCCAGTCCGTAGATCTCGCATATCTTGAATCGCTCGACGTTCGCGGGATTCCCGTAAACGTCGAACGGGTAGGATTGCAGTGGTGTTCGGAGCGATAGCTGCCTTCGATTCTCGGGGGCGTCCATCGTGCAATAGTCCTCCTCGATGTCGACGAAGACCGGTTTGATGCTGTTCACCAGATTACGTATCGCGTGGTTGCCACAAAGCTATACGGTGTCGTAATGACCTCGCCTGTTATCCGCAGCACCTGCACGCCGTCACCAATGCCAGAGTCCCGTTTGCGAAGAGCAGCAGACTATCACGCCCAAGTAGTCGGCCAACCGCGCTTCGAAATCTTGGTGGTACGGACCATTGTTGGTGAGCCACTTCGTGTTCCCAAATGCGCTCTGAGCGGTAGACGTGAGCTCTTCCAAGGGGGTAGAGAGTAGGTCGGGAAATCACGAAATTTCTTCGGCATGTGCGTGGCCCGGTATTCGAAGCGCTCCCTGCTTCGGCCCTTGAGCAGCCACCGGGCGCAGCAGGAGAGAGCCTGGCAGGCCGCCACGACCGCTCCGGTGAAAGAGCCTGAGTTGATGCCACTCTGCGCTCGGAATCGGTTGGTCTGCCGCCCTCATTGCTCGATGAGTACCATTGCCTCCTCGAACCTGTAAAGGAGTTCCCGCTAGTCAGCAACCAGAACGTATCTTAATCATTCGAAAGGCTGGAACGGCGCATCGGGCCAAAACCTTGAAGAGCCGCACCCGCAGTGAACATCCCCTCGGTTGACGCTGCTGGCCTCTTTGAACTCGATCCACAGTGGCCCGGTCGGGTGACGAGCGAGCCGCGGGCCCGCGATGTCCCCAGCCGCAGCGAGACTGTGCGAGACCGCCTAAACCCGCGGGTCGGCGCAGAGGCTCTGCCGTCGAAAACCGAGCCCGGATCCGGCTAAGGACGCAACGGGGTGCGGACCTCAAGCCAGCGCCGCCCGAAGTCGGCCACAGTCAGGGAAACCGTCTTGCCTCGGACCGAGACCATCAAGCTTGTCGCCCGCCTTGATCTTGGCCCGCTCCAGGGGCTCCGGGGAACGTTTACCCCGAAGGCATCGCCCTTGCCGCGGCGCCTCACCTCCACGAACTCCACCGTCGGCGGTTCTTGGTGGCATGCTCCGTTGTGGATTCTGAAGGGCGGCACCGGCACACTGGCGACCTGGGAGGCCTTTACCAGACGGTTGTTGAGGGTGAATGTGGTCTTGAATCCAAAGGTCTTGGCGATCTGCTTTTGAACTCTTGCCCTCTGCAGCCAGCTTCCCCACCTGCTCCAGAAATCGAATGCAGTAACTTCGAGTCAAATCTTCATGATCGAATCATGATTCATTTTCCCATTACTCCGTGTCGAGAGCATAACTAGACTATAGATACTATTCGAATGCGAGCTAGGCTCCATTTGGATCTCCCAACGAAGAAACCAGAGCCCCTGACTCAATCGCTCCCCCTGGGAACCAATTGCACCTAGAACCGCCCCGCCTTCCATGGAATTCCTCTTTACTCGGCATGCGGAATTGACGATGCCGAGGAGCCACCCGACTATCGTCAAGTGCGAATACTATCGACCCGGTTGCGACACTAAAACTGCCCCCTCCGTGCGCCCTCGTTTCGCCGCCTTTTGCGGGTTCTTCCCAACAAAAGCAGCCTTGCGTTCTCCTTGAGCGGGGAGCTCTTCCCTTGGATCAGCAGGGGGTGGGAGTGACGAGCAGCTCATCCAGGACGGCGGCGGCAAGACCTCATCCGGAAGACCTCCCCCACCTCGCGTGACCAGTCGTTCGTGGTGATCAGCAGGACCGCCGGTTCGTAGCGACGAGCCACGGAGCTGGAAAACAGGCGCGCACCGCGCTTCGGAAAGGCAGATAGCCCCCGAGCTCGTCGACCATCAGCAAGTCGGGCTTCCTGAAGAAGCGCAGCTTCTCGGCGAGCTGGCCTTCGAGCTGGGCCTTGGCCGAGGTTCGGCAATAAATCCGCTCGGGGTCGAGGCTCCGCGCGAGCGATCCGGCGTCCGTTCTCGATGCGCGTCGAATCGATATCGACACCGCAGGCGTAGATCCGGCTTTCGCGCAGCCGAAACACCGTTCGCTCGCGGACCTACCCCCAGTCTCAGCAAGCGCATCTCCTCGGCGAGAGGCCGTGGCCTCTCCAAAGCTTGTCGATCGGCTGGTCAGCGGGGCTTCGGCTGGAACTCTGACTGAACCTCCTTTCCAGAACCCGATCATGTACACTAGAGTTCGAACACGCCATCGCCGGGGCACAAACCCGAGACCGAGTTGTAGCAATCCGCACTGCCGCACATTGCGCGGGACAACGCGCGGATTCGGCCCGGCTCCAGCCGGGGATAGAGACGCCCATGTGTTTTGTGGCACTGACGCCTTCCGCGCGCGAGCATTCAGAAGTCGAAGACAACTCCCGGCACAGAAGCAGTGGTCGAGATCGACCTTGAACGCCCAAATCAGCGTGCAAACACCGATCAGACTTCGTTGTGCTCCTGCCGCGGTGACCTCGTTCCGGCCTGGTCATCGCCCCATCGCTGCTGCTCGAGGGCTTCGAGATCGTGCGGATCGTCTACGCGGGACACTTCCTGTTCCCCTATGAAGTGCCTCTGCCACACGCATCCGGCTCCTGTCGAGCGGCCTGGTCTCGGCGGGGGCCACCGTGAAGGTGGTTCCCACGATTCCGATCACGCCCCGCGAAGCGGACGGACCGCGGAAGGCGGATACCGCTACAGGGGAATCGACTACCAGAGCATCGGTCTCGAGCGAGAGCCAAACGCGACACTCCCGGAGCGAACGGACGTGGTACTTCGCGAGAAGAAGCACGTGCGATCGAGGCTCGCCGAAATGCTCCGCGAGTTCGGGGCGGACGTGCTGGTCACGTACACCAACGATGCGATCGAAGGCGCGCCGATGATCGGCGCGGCGCGCGAATGCGGCATGCACGTCGTCAGCGACGTGGTCGAGTGGCTCAACGCGTTTGCCTGGCGAGGTGGATGGACACCCTCCGGGCGATGGCCCACGCGTGGTGCATGCGCGTACAGAACTGGAGAGTGGACGGCGTCATCGGAATCAGCTCCTACCTGTGCCGCTACTACGGAAAGGGGGACTTCCCGTCCTCAGGCTGCCGACACCATCCGATGTCAGCGAGGTGACACCGGCCCCGATCGAAGCCCATCAGGGACGGAGCTTTCGGGTGGGCTACTTCGGAACCTGGAGCGACAAGGATGGCTTCATCGAGATGCTGGAGGCGATGCGATTGCTGCTCCAACGAGGGCGTTCGGTGGAGCTCTGGGCGGCGGGGGCTCCACATGACGATCGCTACATGCGCCGGATTCGCCGCTTCCTCGAAGCCGATCCCAGGTTGAAGGACTCCGTGAAGCTGCTCGGCAAGCTGCCTCAGGAGGAGCTTCCCGAAACCTTTGGCCGTTGCGATGCGATGATCCTGTCCCGCCCGCTCAAGCGCTTTGCGCTCGCCGGCCTCCGCAGAAGGTGGCGGAGTACATGTCTCTGGAGCGACCGGTCATCGTCACGAAGTCGGTGATGTTCCCGAGTACGTCCGCGATGGTATCGATGGGTTCGTGGTTCCCCCCGATGATCCGGCCGCCGTCGCTCGCGCCGTAGAGAGGCTGATGGATCTTCCCGATCGGGGAGTAGCGATGGGGAGAGCCGCTCGCGCGCGGGCGGAGGAGGTGTTCGACTACCGGATGCTCGGAGAGCGGATGCTCCGATTCCTCGAGCAGGTTGGAGACCGGCCGTCGAGGTCGTGACAGGTGCCGGGCTGCTGCGTCTTCGTTCCAAGAAACGGCCAACGCCCCTCAGTGGCCGTCACACCCGCTCGCCTGCTCCTGGCCGACCGCTATCCTCGTCGGGAGCTCAGAACCATTGAACGGATCGGAGCAGAACCCTGCGAGCGGGCAAACCGGCGGTGCCTTCCCTGTCGCGCGTCATGCTCGCCAACTCAGCTTGGGTGGCGGAGAAGCACCTCTGGTCGGAGGAAGCTGCATGTGAACTTGAACCTCGACAGCTGCCGCCAAAAATGGTCAGGGGGGTACGCGCAGGATCCTCGAGCGCGGCGTCTTCGACCTCAGCGCCTCGATGGGACTGGTCCTCGCCCTCGGCTTCGTCCAGAACGTCTTTCTTGCGCGGATCCTGGACCCGAGGGCCTGGGGCACATGGCGGTCCTGAACACGACCATGCACTTCGCCGGGCTTCTCGCCACCGCCGGCCTCACCACTTCCGTGCTCCGCTACGCAGCCGCACAGAAGCTGCCCGCGGAGGCCTGGGCCGTGTTTCGCAGCGGCGCGCAGCTGGCAGCGATGATCTCCGTGGCGGTGACGATCGCCGTGATCGCTGTTCAGCTACTCACCGCTCTGGGTCTTCGACCCGGTCGCGGCCCTGTGGATTCCGCTCGCCTCGCTCACCCTCCCGACCCGAAGCATCGCCAACTGCGCGCAGGTCTACTGCCAGTCGCAGGAGAGGATCCGCGCCCTGGCCGTCTGCGGCTCCTGGACAAGGTCCTGCTGGTGGTGAGCGTGATCGGGGGGGCATGGCTCGACGGATTCCGGGGCGCGGTCTGCGGATCGTCGCCGGGTCGCTGGTGGGAACTGGCATCACGCTCGTCTTCGTGGCGACCCTCGCGGAGCGTCCCCGATTGGCGTCGAGAGTACCCCGACGCGAGCTGTTGCGCTTCGGAGCCTGGGGGGTGTTCACGAATTTCCTGGGCATCATCCTGGTCACCGCCGAGATCCTGCTGATCTCTGCTCTCACCGAAGACGCGGCAGCCGTGGGCATCTACTCCCTGGCCACGGTATTCCAGCAGATCGTTCGCGTTCCCATGAACGCCTACCTCGATACGCGCTTCCCGGAGATGACTCGAGTCTCCGTCGATCTCGACCGGCTCAGGCACCTGCGTAGACGCATGCGTCTCCACTCCCTCGCCCTCGCAATCGCGGCAGCTGGCGCCGTCGGCGTGGTGGCTCCCTGGCTGATCCCGGCGGTCTTCGGCGAAGCATTCGAGGCATCGGTGCTCCCCCTGGAGATCCTGCTGCTCAGCCAGATCTTCTGGGGCTTCGGCTCTGCCCAGGGTCGGTCCATGTACGCTGCCGGCTGGGTGGAGGGCAACTTCTGGACTTCGCTGTTCGCCGCGGCCGTCAGCATCGGTCTGAACTTCGCCCTCATCCCCAGCTTCGGAATCCTGGGAGCCGCCGCGGCAAACGCCTCGACCCACGCGCTCTGGTCCGTCGTCGTCACGGTGATGAACCGGTGGCACGAGAGGAAGGCGCTCGAAGAAGGCGAAGAAGCGTGAGGTCGGTCGGAACTCACCACCGTCTGGCGGTTCGGTGACAATCTACTTTTCGCTTTCCGACACTGAAATGACTTGGAAGACGCGGAAAATGTTCGCGGGGTACGCCCGCTGATTCGTTCACAAACCTCACACTTTCATCCAAGAGCTGCGACAGCCTTTGGATCCCGAATCCAAGAGCCGGGCAGAGTCTTGTCTCTTCTCTTTGCTTTCCAGTCCGCAGTCCGCTCAGATCGGCTCCAGCCCACACTCGCGGATCTTCTGGAGCAGCGTCTTGTAGCTCACGTGGAGCAGGCGGGCCGCTCGCTTGCGGTTCCAGTTGGTCTGGATAGGACCCGCTCGATGGCCTCGCGCTCGGCCTCGAGGGAGGCCTTGCGTCCCACCTCCCGCAGCGGGAGGTCTCCGGCCGACTCCTCCACCTCTTCGAGAAGGCACTGGAATGCCGTCACGGTGGATCGGACGCCGCGCTCGCCGCCGCTCAGCAGCTCGGCGACGACCGGGTCTTCGCTCTCCAGCACCACGATCCGCTTGATCATGTTCTCGAGCTCGCGGATGTTGCCGGGAAAGGGGTAGCGATCGAAGAGGGACATCAGCCGGCTGCTGACGTGCACGCGGTACTTGCCGTACTGGGCGTTGAAGCGGCGCAGGAAGTGGTCGACCAGCCGCGGGATCTCCTCGCGGCGATCGCGGAGCGGCGGGATCCTGACGCCGACCACGTTGAGACGATAGAAGAGATCCTCGCGGAATCCCTTGCCGGCGACCATCTCCTCCAGCGGACGGTTGGTAGCCGTCACCACCCGCACGTCCACGTTGACCTCCCGGTTGGCACCCAGCCTGGTGAAGGTGCCGTCCTGGAGCACCTGGAGCAGCTTCGCCTGCAGGGCCGGGCTCATCTCCCCGATTTCGTCGAGGAAGATGGTGCCCGCGTCGGCGTGCTCGAACCGCCCCTGCTTTCGGGCGCTGGCCCCGGTGAACGCACCCTTCTCGTAGCCGAAGAGCTCGCTCTCGAGAAGCTCCGTGGGAAGCGCCGCGCAGTTCACCTTGACGAAGGGCTTGTCCCGCCGCTGCGAGGTCGAGTGGACGGCCCGGGCCACGATCTCCTTGCCGACGCCGCTCTCGCCCTGGATCAGGACGCTGACGTCCGTATCGGAGATCTGTGCGAGCAGGTCTCGGATCCCCGCCAGGGTCGCCCCCTCCCACACAGCGGGTTCCTTGGCCGCGTCGGTACCGAGGTCGGCTCGCAGCTGCTGACACTCCTCTTCGAGGCCGCGCCTCTCGAAGGCCTTCGAGATGGTGAGCTCCAGCTCCTCCTCCTCGAAGGGCTTGTTCAGGTAGTCGTTCGCCCCGAGCCGCATCGCCTCCACGATGGTGGCAGCCTTGCCCACGACCGAGAGCATCACCACCGGGACATCCGGATCCCTGGCGCGGATCCGGCCCAGGGTCTCGAGGCCGTCGACGCCGGGCATCATCACGTCGAGGATGATCAGGTCCGGGGCCGCGCCGCTCTCGAGCAGCGCGAGGGCGCTCTGCCCATCGTCGGCGGTGTCCACCTGGAAGCCCCGGAGCTCGAGGAGGCTGGCCAGGTAGCTCCGGATTCCCTCGGCGTCGTCCACCACGAGGATGCGCCTGGCCGTCATTGCGAGGTGTCCCCGCTGGCAGCACGAAGGGTGAAGGAGAATCGGCTGCCCCCGCCCGGGGCGTCGGTCACCAGGATGGCTCCACCGTGGGCCTCGACGATGCGCTTGCAGATCGCGAGACCGAGGCCGAGACCTCCGGCTCTGTTGGCTCCCCCGCCTCGGACGTAGGGCTCGAAGATCCGCTCGCGGTCCTCGGCGGGGATGCCCGGTCCGTCGTCACTGACCGCCACTTCGACGAAACGTCCAGCAGCTGCCGTTGCGGCCTCGACAGGGCGGCTCGAGACACGGATCACGCCCCCTCTCCGGCCGTGCTTGAGAGCGTTGCCGATCAGGTTGGTCAGCACCTGCTCGACCCTCATCGGGTCGAAGCGCGCCCGCGCAGCGGCCGGATCCAGATCGAGTTCGAGGCTCTGACACCGCTCGTCGAGCAGGGGCCGGAGGAACGCCAGCACTCCTTCGATGGTGCCGCTGAGAGAGGTCTCCACGAGCTCCAGGGGACGCTCTCCCGCCACCTCCCTGGCGGCCTCGATCAGATTGCCGATGAATGCGCTCAGGCGTCGGCAGCTCTTGGCGCTCTCGTTCAGGAAGTGCTGCTGCTCCTCGGTCAGCGGTCCTACCTTCTCCGAGAGCAGCAGCTTGTTGAAGCCGGCGATCACGGTGATCGGCGTTCGCAGCTCGTGGCTCACCACCGTGAGGAGCTCCTCCCGCTGACTGGCGTTTCGCTCGACGCGAGCGCGCGAATCCTCGAGCTCCCGGTTCGCCCGAAGCAGCTGCTGACCGAGTCGGTGGGCCTCGTCCTCGAGGGCACGAAGCGGGGTCAAGTCCTGGACCTCCCACCAGCCATCACCCGGAGCCTCGCCTCCGCCCAGGCAGCGCACGGCCACCGTGAGCGGATCCTTCTCGCGCCGCAGCAGCCAGCATTCGACAGCCCGCCCCACCGCGCTGCTGGAAACCCAGTCCGGGACGCCGCCCCCGGCGTCCATCACCAGCGTGTCGAGAGCCCGGCCCTCCAGGTCGCAGGACGCTTTCTCCCCGGCCAGCTCGGCCAGCGTCGTGTTCGCCCAGGCAATCCGGCCGCACCGGCCCTCCAGCATGCCCACGGAGAGGGCCTCCGCGATACGCCGGGCGGGACTCTCAGCGGGATCCGGTGCTCTTTGAACCTCACCGGGTGCCGCCATCCTGTCTCCCGACCGCCCGGTTGCCTCTGCGCTCCGCAGACGGCGCGGCATCGCCATCGGCACGCGAAGATGGGCTGTATGGGCACTTCTATCGTTCCGTTCGGGGCCCAGCTTTAACGGAGGGTCCCCGCGGGAAGCGCGGCATTCCTGAGGGTGCAGGTGGGAGGGGGCTACTCCACGTAGCCGAGGCTGCGGAGCTGCTCTTCCGTCGTGTCGTCGATCTGCGTTCTGGAACGCTGCTCCGAGTCGCTCTGCTGCTCATAGGTGGCAACCCGACGGGGGGAGCCGTGGCCGGCAAGGACCCGCCCCGCGATCTGACCGTCCATGTCGGCGGCCACGGGCAAACCGAGCAACGCGAGAAGTGTCGGGGTCACATCCAGCACGCTCAACATGAGCCGTTCGCCTGAAGGGCGGATCCCGGGACCCGAGGCGACCAGGATCCCCTCCACGCGATGTCCGCCGTAGCCCATGGAAGGATCCGCCTGAAAGCCGTGGTCGCTCAGGAGCACCACCGTCGCCCCGTCACCGATCTCGTCCAGAAGCTCCCCCATTCGGCGATCCACCCAGCGGTAGGCTTCCCGCACCAGCGGTCCCGGCTCTCCACCCTCTTCGTCGGCGACGCCGTGGAGCCCGGGCTGGCTCACGTGCCAGAACCCGTGGGACACGCGATCGGTGACGGTGAAGATGTGGATCAGGAGGCTCCATTCCGGAGTCATCGAGGCCAGGGCACGCGTCGCATCGACATGCTGCTGCTCGACATCCAGCAGGTGTTCGAAGAGGGCGTCGTGAATGTCGGGATCGACGGCGCCCTTCCAGCCCGCACCCTCGACGACGTACATCGCGTCTTGGGAGATCCTCGCTCGCACCTCCGGGCCACTCGTGAAGGGGAAGAGCGGCGCCTCGGGATCCTGGAACGGCGGGGTGAAGTAGAGCCCATCATCGCCGACGCGTCGCACCCTGAAGCGGGCGCCGACGTCGGCGACGTCGGTTTCGAGCCAGCCGGACCACGCGCCCTGGGCGAGCTCGAATTCGCGTCCCTCGATCTCCACCCGCTGGGGAGCCCGCCCATCCGCGGGCTCGATGCGAACCGGGATCCGCTTGGTGGGGGTACCGAGCAGGCGGTGTCGGATCAGGACGTCGATCGGATAGTGCCGGAGTGCGACCCGGGGCTCGGGGGGCACCTCGCCGATCGTGACCTCCGCGTGAAGCGATCCATCGGGCCGGCGAGAAGCGATCGCCGTCGGAATCAGCCCTCCCCGTTCGGCGGGCGCGACCACCGTGCCCAGGTAGTGGCTCCCCTCGATCCCCGGAAGATTCCGAACCACGCCGGGGATGGGAAAACCGGAGACCAGACTGCCCCGGATCCGCCCCGGCGGCCAGGTACCGGGAACGTTCACCACCAGGGAATCGAGGCCGGCGCCGGCGATCATCTCCCACAGCATGGCCGCACGCCGGTTGGCCGCATGGGCGACATGCCAGCCCGTGATGCCGTGCTTTTCAGGTGTCTTGCCCGAGAAGATCGAGGACCAGACTACCGGCGAGGCACTCGGCTCGAAGGATTCGAGGACTCCGGTCACACCCGTGCCGACGAGCCTCGCCAGGTGCGGCAACTCACCCTTCTCGAGCAGCGGGTCGACGACGCTCCAGTCGGCTCCATCGAGCCCGATCACCAGGAGACGCCTCGCGGCGGAATCCGAGCGCTCGACCTCGACCGTGGGTCGAGCGGGAAGCACCTCAACGTCTTTTTGTCCGAGCGCGACGAGCAGTGCCAGCAGCGCGCCGGCGGTCAGCAGGCTGGCCCACCAGCCGGCGCGCCCCACTGCGATCCCCAAGGCGAGGAGCCCCCCCCCCACAGCCAGAACCGCCGAGGCACGCAGCGGGCGCGAGAGGCCCGCGAAGGGAAGCAGACTCAGCAGCGCGGGGAGCACGATCAAGAGCAACGTGCTGGTCAGGGCTGCGGCCGCAACCGGCGCGCGGGGTGCGAGGCGCCGTAGGACTGGAGGCAGAAACAGCGCCAGCCCGGCTCCTGCCACAAGATGGGCGAGGACGACCAGTCCTGTATCCAGGGGGCGAAGGGGGTAGTTTGCCACCCAGAGAGCGCCAGCCAGGGCACTCACCAGCAGAGCTGCAATCCTCACATTGCGCTCTCTTCCCACACCTTCACCCTCCTCGGAGAAGAGCCGATTGTACCCATGCCTCGTGGGGTGTCAGCGGAACGGCGAGACCTGCTCCGTGCCCTCGATTCCGGGCGGCCCACCGCGTGGTATCGTCATCGCGAAGGCGAAACGCGGCTTTTCCGCGCCTCGATCGCATCGATCGGGGTGCGGTTCTCGGCCGACTCCCCCCGGGACTCGGGAATGGATGGGAATCGTGAGGAGGAAGCCGGATCCGTGACCTCCGAAGATCGAGCTTCGGCAGCGGAGCGCATCCGCAGGCTGGTCGAGGAGCTGAATCGCCACATCCGGCTCTACCACCTCGAGGATTCGCCCGAGATCAGCGACGCCGAGTACGACCGTCTGTTCCGGGAGCTTCAGGCCCTCGAAGAGGCCCACCCCTCGCTCCAGCTGCCCGATTCGCCGACCCAGAGAGTCGGCGCTCCGCCCGCCGAAGGCTTCCAGAGCGTCGCCCATCGCGTTCCCATGCTCTCCCTCGACAACGCCATGGACGAGGACGAGCTGCGGGGCTTCGACGAGCGGATCCGCCGGCTGCTCGATCGCGACGGCGCCATCGCATTCGCCGTCGAGCCCAAGCTCGACGGCGCCGGCGTCGAGCTGGTCTACGAGCGGGGACTGCTGACGGTCGGCTCCACCCGGGGCGACGGCCACATGGGCGAGGACGTGACGGCGAACTTGAAGCGGCTGCTCGAGCATCCCGCTGAAGCTGGACGGCAGCCGGATTCCGGTCCCGGATGCGGTCTCGCTGCGAGGTGAGGTCGTCCTTCCGATCCGCCACTTCCGGCGCCTCAACGCCGCACGGCTGGAGCGCGGCGACGAGCCCTTCGTGAATCCCCGAAACGCCGCCGCGGGCGCGCTGCGCCAGATTCACGACATCGACCTGGCCAGGCTGCGGGTGCTGGAGTTCCGCGCCTACGGCGTGGGCGAGGGGCTTCCGGAGGCTGTGGAGACGCAGATCGGGGTACTCGAAACCCTGGCGGCCTGGGGGCTCCAGGTGAGCCCCGACTACGCGCTCTGTCCCGATGCCGATGCGGTGGTCGCATACCACCAGGAGATGTTGGAGCGCCGCGACTCCCTCGGCCTCGAGATCGACGGCACCGTCATCAAGGTCAACGACCTCGCCCTCCAGCGGGATCTCGGCGAGCTCTCGCGGATGCCGCGCTGGGCGATCGCCTTCAAGTTCCCCGCCCAGCAGGAAACGACCGTCGTGGAGGAGATCTTCGCCAGCGTCGGCCGCACCGGAGCCCTCACGCCGGTGGCGAAGCTGCGACCGGTCTTCGTGGGCGGGGTGACCGTCTCGAGCGCCTCGCTCCACAACCAGGACGAGGTGGAGCGCAAGGACGTGCGGGCGGGCGACACCGTGGTGGTGCAGCGCGCGGGCGACGTGATCCCCCAGATCGTCAAGGTGGTGGAGTCGAAGCGCCCCCCGGGCACCCGGCGCTATCGGCTTCCCGAACACTGCCCGGTCTGCGACGCGGGGGCCGTGCGCCCGAGGGCGAGGTCGTGACGCGCTGCCCGAATCCGAGCTGTCCCGCCAAGCTCAAGAACCGCCTGCGCCACCTGGCGGGCCGCAATGCGCTCGACGTCGACGGCCTCGGCGAGAAGCTCGTCGATCAGCTGGTGGAGAGCGGGATCGTGAGCCGTCCCTCCGACCTCTTCGGGCTCGAGGCGGAGACCCTCGAAGGCCTGGAACGCATGGGCGAGAAGTCCGCGGAGAATCTGATCGCGGCGCTGGATCGCGCGCGCGAGACCACACTGGCGCGCTTCCTGGTCGCCCTCGGCATCCGCGATGTCGGCGCAGGCGTGGCCGAGCTGCTGGCAGGCCACTTCGGCGACCTCGAGTCGATCATGGCTGCTTCACCCGAAGAGCTCGAAGCCGTGGAGGGCGTCGGACCGATCATCGCCGAGAGCGTCTCCCGCTTCTTCGCCGACGACGACAACCGCGTGGAGGTCGCGCGCCTTCGCGAGCTCGGGGTTCGCTTCCCGCGGATGGCGCGGGTTCAGGCTCCTCGGGATGGATCGCTCTCGGGAAAGACCTTCGTGCTGACCGGCACCCTCCCGGGGCTCAGCCGGGACGAGGCCAGGGCGCGCATCGAGGCCGCTGGCGGCAAGGTCACCTCCTCCGTCTCGAAGAAGACCAGCTACGTGATCGCCGGCGAGCAGGCCGGAAGCAAGCTGCGCAAGGCGCAGGAGCTGGAAGTCGAGATCCTGGACGCGGCGGGGCTGGAGAAGCTACTAAACGGCGGGAGTCCGTGAAGCCGAACTCACCTGGAGAGCTGCGAAAGATGAGAACCTGGCGCCGAACGCTGAGTGTCTTCAAGCGGGAGATCAGTGCCCTCCTCTCGGAGAGGAGGGCCTTCCTTCGAGCCGTGATGCGCTGCGAAGGCCGGATCGCCTGGAGGGCGGTCGTCCAGGTCGACTCCCGACAGCACCCTCGAGGTGGGAGCCGGCTCGAGGGTCTGCACGGGCACCGTCCTGGCCGCCCAGTCCGACGAGACCGGCCCCTCGTCGATCCGGATCGGCCGTCGAACCTACGTCGGGGAGTACAACAACCTGCGCGCGGATGGGTCGGAGATCGTGATCGGGGACAGCTGCCTGATCTCCCAGTTCGTGTCCCTGATCTCCAGCGGCCACGGGTTTCGCGATCGCAGCCGCTTGATCGAAGAGCAGGGCATTCCGGAAAAAAAGGGGATCCGGATCGGTGACGACGTCTGGATCGGAGCGATGGTCACCGTCCTTCCCGGGGTCTCGATCGGGACGGGAGCGGTGGTGGGAAGCGGAGCAGTGGTGACGCGGGACGTTCCACCCTACGCGATCGTGGTGGGCAACCCGGCGCGAGTGGTGGACGAAGCGCTCCCTAGGCCGAGTAAGCCGGATTCCGATGGTGAATGCGATGACAACTGACGCGGCTGCCAACTGTCGGAGAAGTCGAGGCTGCGAAGCTGCGCGTCGGCGTGATGCTGAACGAATGGTCGTCCCGCGCTGGATCGAAAGAGTGCTGGCCGAGTTGCAGCGCTCCAACGTGGCGGAGCTACGGGTCTTCATCCTGAACGCGGGGCAGAGTATGCGAGACCGAGCGTGCTTCGATGCTACGCGAAGCCTCTCGCCAGTTTCTCTACAGTGCTATGAGCGCATCGACCGTCGCCTGGTCGCCGGAGAGCGCGACCCCCTCGAACGCGTCGACCTGCGCCTGGGCTACCCGGGCATCCCGGTGCTTCCGGTGGCGCCGACCAAGGAGCGCATGGAGGCCGATGACATCGAGCGGGTCCGTGCCCACGACCTGGACGTGATCCTGCGCTTCGGATTCGCTGTCGTTCGCGGCGCCATTTGCGCGGCCGCTCGCTACGGCGTCTGGTCGTACCAGCCCGGCGACGTCAACGAGCACCACGGCGCACCGCCGCTCTTCTGGGAGATCTACGAGGCGAGCCGGTTTCCGCGGTGACTCTACGAATCCTCTGGGAAGACAGCGACGCGGGAAGAGTCATCTATCGGTCGCTCGGCTCGACGGACATGACGTCACTACATCGAAACCGGGCGCCCATCTACTGGAAGGCCTCGGAGTTCGTGGGGCGGCGACTGCGCGATCTCGCGAGCCGCGGCTTCGGGGCGATCGAGTGCCTGAGACACCTACGCGGAGCGAATCGACGACGATCGGCGCCGCCACGGACAGCCGGGCAATCTCCAGATGCTGCGCTACGTGGCGCGGGTGGCGGGCGGATCCTGCGCAATCGGGTCTCCAACCGCTCCCGCTACAACCTATGGGTGTTCGGCGTTCGCCGCCTGGAAGACGACACCCTGGTGTCTCCCACGCCTGACCGATACCACCTCGTCACCCCGCCCCCCGGGCGGGGCTACGCGGATCCGTTTCCGCTGGAGCGCGACGGCCGGGCCTGGGTCTTCTTCGAGGACATCAGCTACTCGGAGGGTCGGCACGGTCGGATCTCGGTGGCAGAGGTCGACAAGCAAGGCCATCTGGGCGACGTGACCTCCGTCCTCGAACGCCCCTACCACCTGTCCTACCCCTACGTGTTCGAGTGGCGCGACGAGATCTGGATGCTGCCCGAGACCAGCGGGAACCGTCCCTCGAGCTCTACCGCGCGGTAGAGTTCCCGTACCGCTGGGAGCTCGAGAAGGTGATCTTCGAGGATGTCGTCGCCGTCGATGCGACCGTGTTCGAGCGCGGGGATCGCTGGTGGATGTTCGTGAACCAGAGCGTCGCTGGCGGCGGGCAGGACGACGAGTTGTTCGCGTACTGGAGCGACTCGCCCCTCGGCGAGTGGGCGCCTCACCGCGACAATCCGGTGGTATCGAATGTCACCTGTGCCCGGTCGGCCGGTCGGCCTTTCCGAGTGGGCGGCGACCTGATCCGTCCGGCGCAGGACGGATCCGCGACTACGGCTACGCGCTCACCCTGAACCGCGTGGATGTCCTCACCGAGTCGGAGTATCGCGAGACGATGATCGAACGGATCACGCCCGACTGGCTTCCGAACGCAATCGGTACCCATCACCTCGCCCGCAGCAAGCGCTTCGAGGTCATCGATGCCAAGGTGCGGGCGCGACGCTGAGCAGCGAGACGGCCCGCGGCCCGTTGTCTTGCTCCATTCGCTCGGGCACCGTAGACTCGACATGTGCCGGACCTCGTTGAACGCCTCTACACGACCGACGATCTGTCGGGTCTCGAAAGGACTGTGGTCGCTCGCCTACGAGCCGGACGTCGTGGAACGCCGCGCCACGGCCTTTCGTTGGGTGACGGAGCGCAACCCCCGGTGCCCCGGTGGCTCGCCACGGTACCTGGTGCTCGATGGCACGAAGGTAGTTGGAAGTCTCGGCTCCCTGCCGGTCCGTCTCCGCGCGGGCGAGCGTCAGTTCGACATGCACTTCTCCTTCGATCTCCTCGTGGACCCGAGCTATCGCGGAGCCGGACTGGCGAAGAAGCTGGTCAGGGCGGTCACGGCCGGTGCGCCCTCGGTGGCTGGCGGCATCTGGATGACGGAGCCCTGTTATGCCCTGCACCAGAGGGTCGGCTGGGAGGCGGTCGAGCCCTTCCACGCCCACTGGCTTGCGTTGGATGGCCGTGCGCTTCTGGCGAGGAGGCTAGGCTCCCGGACCGCGGTTCGGCTTCTCGGACCCGCGTGAACGTCCTCGCACGCCTGTCGATGCGACGGATCCCGGGGCGCCGGTTGCCCGTCGAGGAGATCGACCGGTTCGACGAGGGGGTAGACGCGCTCTTCGAACGCTGCTGTCCCTCTCTGGGCTTGATGGTGGAGCGCACCGCGCCGTACCTGAACTGGAAGTACGTGGACGGCCCGAATGTCGACTATCGGCGATTCCTGCTGGGCGACTCCTCCTCCCCGGACGCCTAGTGGTACTGCGGACCGAGGAGCGGGAGGGCGGACACCGCGACGCCGTCATCGTCGATCTGCTCGCGGACCCGGGCCACCCGAACGCCTTCGGCGCCGCGATCGCCACCGCCGTCGAGGCGGCCCGCGCGGAGGAAGCCGAGATCCTCCACATCCTCACGACCTACCCGGCGTTCCGCGAACGGCTCGAGAACATGGGGTTTCGCAGGAGCCCGCGAAAGGTCACCTACGTCGTCACGAACCTGGAACACCTCTCCGGTCTGCCCGATCCGCGCGATCCGTCGAACTGGTACCTCACCCGGGGTGACTCGGACGGCGACATGTGGGCCGACGCGAGCCACGCCCGCTAGCTCGCTACCACGAGCAGGCTGATCCGTGGCGTGTCCCTGCACGCCCCCGGAGGGCGGCAGACAGGCCAGATCAGAGGGTCCCATGAGACGACGGTCGCTTTCTAGGGCAATTGTCATCGGCTTGGTCGGGGCAGTGCTCCTCTACGGCGATCCCGATCCGTCAGCCGGAGCGGACTTCTACCTCTCGACGTCCGGGAACGACAGCTGGAGCGGTGAACTCGCGGAGCCCAATGTCGACGGTACCGACGGTCCGTGGAGGAGCTTGAGCAAGACACGCATGCTCAGCAAGAAGAACACGCTTCGTCCAGGTGATAGGGTGCTGCTCAAGCGGGGTGATCTGTGGAACGAACTCGATCTCAAGTGGATGATGTGGCTCGAGGGGCTGACCGGAACTGCTGAAAACCCGATCACGATCGGCGCCTATGGCGCGGGCGAAAGACCGGTTCTGAGCGGGGTGGGGTTGGACCGAGGTCATGCCATTATACGTGCTCAGCATCTCCATCACGTAACGATCCAGGACCTCCACCTGGTGGGCGGGGCTAACACTGGGGAGTTTCTATGGCTCCGGGCCGATACACACGAGAGCGGCACAAGCCACGTGCGCGTGCTCCGGACGGCATTCGACAACACCCTGGAGGACCAGAGGGAAGGCGGAACGGGGATCTTATATGTTCAACCCTCCCGGCAACCCGGTCACGTCTGTACCCGACCTGCCGCGCTGGAAGCCCCTCCACCACATCGAGGTGGGCTGGTCGTCCTTCAGCAGGAATCGGCGGAATGCCGGGAGCCATGCTCAACAAGGTCGACGCCATCAATGTCGCTGCGCCGAAGGGTGGGCACATCTGGATCCACGACAACGAGTTCTATCACTGCCACGAGGCGATTGACATTGCCGGCGAGGGCGGGCACGTGGTCGGAACTGAAACAAGATCATCGAACCGTCCAGGTGGCACGGAGTCAAACTCCACTCGGAATTGAGCCAATTGAGCAAGACGGCGGTCGTCCGGAGCAACCTCATCGTCGGCGCTCACGCCTGGGGGATCGCGGCTCTTCACCGCGACGCGGCGTCAAGATCCTCAACAGCACCGTCCGTCGCAGCCTGCCCGATCGCGGTGGAGCCGCCTACACTAGGTGATATCGATGAGTCGCCTTCCTACGGCACCTTCGAGGGCAACGAGATCCGCAACAACATCTTCTGGGGTCTGGTCTATCTGACCGCACGGGGGAGTCCGGCCCGCCCATGAGGGAGAGAAACGCGTTCTCGAACAACATCTTCCACAACCCCGCGTCGAGGGCGCTGGTCGTCATCAGTCGAGCGAGCGGGCGAACGATCAAGAAGGACGAGTTCGAGAGAAGGTGGGCCGTGGGTAGCGACAGGCACGTGAACCCGGGCCTCGTAAGTCCGAGCTTCAGGTCACGGAGCGACTTGGGAGATTTCCATCTGGCCCCGGGTTCGCCAGCCATTGACGCCGGCGCGGATGTCGGGGTGATGGCGAGATCTGAGATGGTACGAAGGTTCCGTGGGGACTTGCACGCTCACGGACATCAGGCGCCTGCGAGTTCGTTGGCTCGCAATGAGCCGCTTCAAGCGTCGAAGAGCGCACCAGCGACACCGCGACGACAAGTGACGTGGAGAGTACCACTCCCTGTTTGTCCCCGGCGGGCAACGAGCCGTCGAGCGCGTGGGCGCGAAGCTCGAGGCGACTGCGCGTGGGGCCCCAGCGCGCTGACCCGGATGAGGACCGGGCGACCCGGGACATCGCTAGACGACGTCGGTGTCCGCCCAGCTCAAATACCACGCCGCCGGATCGCTGAGCAGCGGGTGGTTCGCGTGGGCTCCCAGACCCCGAACGCTGAAACGGATGAGCTGGGGGTGGAGCCTCTCGGGAATCCGGCGGAAGCCGGCTCCTCGTAGCACGGAGCGCGCAGGTCCCGATCCCGGTAGCAGCGCCGAGAGAAGCTCCGCGCCCTGATCCCGGCACCACGCCGCCAGCGCGCCGAGGAGCGCCCTACCGGCAGCCTCCTCTCCCTCCGCGACGACGAAATCCACCAGGAAGCCGGCGCGCAGGCCTCGCAGGGACAGCATGCGGTGGGCTGCGAAGGCGGCCGGTTTCCCCGCCTGCTCTGCGAGCAGCAAGACATAGTCGGCGTCGGCACGCATCGCGTAGCGCCAGTGTGCGAACGCTCGATCCCGCACGCATCCCAGGCGCACGGCGGGGGCCGCCCGCGCCCACAGCTCGTCCAGCCGTGGGTCGTCCGGTTCGCAGGCCGCAACACTCAGCTCGCCCTCCCGGCGCGCCTCGAAGGGGCGAGGAGGCTGCTGCTCTTCGGCGCCACGGCGGGCGAGCAACGCTCGGGCGAGGGAGAGGGGTCGGAGGAGTCGAACCGCCCACGGGAAAGGCCCTACCGGCGTCCGCTGCAGGGGACCCGTCATGAGACGGTAGGAGCTGCGATTGGAGAAGCCCGCGACAACGGCGAAACCCAGCTCTTCGAGCCGGGCGTAGAGATGGCAAGCCACTCGGAAGAAGTAGCCCCGGCCTCGCACCGCGGGATCGGTCATGGCACCGACCGAGTAGGCCCCGCGCACTTCCTCGCCGGCGAGCCAGAGCCGCAGCGGCGCGCCCCCGGCGTGGGCGACGATGCGACCCTCCACCTCCATCACGCTGCGAACGGGTGCCCCGGCCGGCCCGGGCGGAACAGCCACTCGATCGTTTGCCCACCCGCCGGAAGGCCGAAGACGCGACTCCAGAGATCCGCGACGGCCTCGGCGTCCTCCTCGGGACGGAATTCGCGCACGATCGCGTGGTCACGACACCCCCGTCATCACTACCATCACTACCGGCCTAAGCGGACTGGCAGATATCGCTCCTCGGCCCGAGCCGTGTCTCTCCTCATCACCATCCGACGCGCCGGG
>CAWAPH010000011.1:0-36533 GCA_963783795.1 uncultured delta proteobacterium
GCGAACGTGAACGAGGTGCCTACGGTCAGTGACCACGCTTTTGGTCTGGCAGAACAGCGCCACTGGCACCGTGGCCCTCGGAGACGGTAGCGCCTCCAGGACGTGGATGCCGGGGACACTCTCTCCTACGCGATCACCGCGGGCAACCCGGGCGGGGCCTTCGCGAGTCGATTCGGCGACTGCCCAGATCACCGTGGCTGACGGCTGGAAGACTCGATTTCGAGACGAGGCCCGTCTTCGACCTCACCGTGACCGTGACGGACGCCGGTGGTCTCGCTGACACGGCCGCTGTCACGGTGAGCCTCACGGATCTGAACGAGGCTCCCAAAGCCAGCGAGCACAGCTTCGCGCTGGCGAGACAGTGCCAATGGCACGGTGGTCGAGACGGTCGGGCGCCTCCGACGTGGATGCGGGGGACACGCTTCTCCTACGCGATCACGGCTGGAGATCCGGCAGGGGGCCTTCGCGATCGACGCGGCGACGGGTGAGATCACCGTGACCAAGACGCCAGCCGGCCTCGACTTCGAGACCACGCCGGTCTTCAACCTGACAGTGACCGTCACCGATGCTGGTGGTCTCACCGCCACGGGATCGATTGCGGTCAGGCCGGAGGAGCTCCCGATCCGCCGCCGAAGAGATTCCCGAGGAGGCCGACGATCCCGTTACGGATCCGGAACAGGAGATCGCACCCGAGGAGGATCCGGCCCCGACGGACGAGACTGCCGCCTCGCCGGTCGCGGACACGTCCCTGCCAGATGTCTTCCGCGCCGCCGCCCGAGCCGGTCGCGGTCGCTGCGCCGGAGTCCGAGGAGAGCGTCTCCTTGGATCTCTCTCTCACCGGCCGGATGTCAAGTACGAAACGCGCTCCGACGCGCTCTCGGTGGCGCGCACTGCCATCGGGGTCTTCGAGAAGGTCTTCGATGACGAGCCGCTGATCGCGCCCAGAACCGGCTCACGGACCTCATCTTCCAGCAGCACGATTTCTTCCAGGAGCTCGACCGGCTACAGGAAGAGATCGAATCGTTCGTCGGCCTCGAGACGACCGTGGTTGGGTCGAGCATCGCGGTCACGATGGGTCTCTCCATCGGCTACGACGTGATCTGGCTGACGCGCGGCGGTCTGCTTCTGGCCAGCCTTCTCTCGTCGCTAGGCCGGCCTGGCGGCTGATCGATCCGATCGCGGTGCTGGCACTATCGTCGGGACGGACGAGCGAGGACGATGAGGATGACGAGGAATCGCTGGACTCATGATTTCCGAGGGGAGGAGCGGGTGAAAAAGAGATGTACTAAAGACCAAGCCCCCTTACCGTAACGCAAATGCAAGGGCGAAACGGAAGATGCGAAATCTAGGCAGCCGAGACGACCCACATCGCTCTGGGGCAGACCTTCTTGATGACGACTCTGCTCCTGGCCGCGGTGATTCTCGGGCTGGTTCCCGACCACCTGGAGCGCGCGGGCAAGAGGGCCGCGCTGCGCTACCGCCGAGGCGCTCGCCGCGAACAGTTCCGCCCTGGTCACGCAAAAAGACGTCAGGCGGCTGGAGAGACAAGCTGGGCTTCGTCGTGGAACGCAACGACGACCTGCTCTCGGCGGGGGTGCGGCGCGCGGACGGCGAGCTGCTCGTCGGCGTCGGAGACCACGTCGCCACTGGGAGACCCAGGGACGGAGACTATTCGACGAGTCGCAGGTGATGGTGCCGGTCTGGTCGGGCGGCCAACGTTGGGGGCAGGTCGAGCTGCGCTTCGGCCTCTAGAGCTGCAGGTCCGGGATGGCTGGGGATCCGCGCGTGCGCCATGGTGGCGTTCCTCGCGCTGTCGGCTTCGCGTCTTCTATCTCTACCTGCGCAAGATGCTGCAGCACCTCGACCCGTCCCAGGCGGTGCCGCCTCATGTCCGCTCGGCGCTCGATACGCTCGCCGAAGGTCTGCTCATCATGGACATGAAGGAGCACATCGTCCTCGCCAACCAGCGCGTTTCGCCAGTTGGCCACGCCGGACTCGCTGATGGGCCGCTCCGCGCGGGCCTTCCCTGGGTGAACGCCGACGGCACGGCCGCAAGGCCCGAAGAGTTTCCCTGGCGACGCGCGATGGAGGACGGCGAGCCGCGCAGAGAACGACATCATCCTGTTGCGCGACTCGGAGTGGAGACCTCCGCACCTTCATCGCCAACTGCTCACCGGTACTCGGAAGCGGGGGAAGATACGGAGGCGTGCTGGTCAGTCTCGACGACGTCACGCAGCTCGAGGAGAACAAGGTCGAGCTGTCGACGGCCAAGGAGGAGGCCGAGGCCGCCAACCGGGCCAAGAGCGAGTTCCTGGCCAACATGAGCCACGAGATCCGCACGCCGATGAACGCGATCCTCGGCTTCACCGAACGTGCTGCAGCGGGGATACGAGCAAGGACGAGACCGAGACCGGCAGAGTACCTCGAGACGATCCACTCCAGCGGCAAGCACCTGCTGGAGCTGATCAACGACATCCTCGACCTGTCGAAGGTCGAGGCGGGCCGGCTCGAGGTGGAATCGACATCCGTTCGCCCCGCACCGGCTGATCCAGCGAGGTGGTCACGGTGCTCGGCGTCAAGGCGCGCGAGAAGGACATCGCGCTCGACTTCGACGCTGGCCGAGACGATGCCGGAGACGGATCGATCCGATCCGACGCGGCTGCGCCAGATCGTCACCAACCTGGTCGGCAACGCGATCAAGTTCACCGAGCAGGGCGGCGTCGAGGTCAAGGTCGTCGCGCGCCTGGCAGACGACGGCTGAGAATGCCCGATCGTGCGTCGACGTGATCGATACCGGCATCGGCATCTCGCCCGAGGCGCTCGAGCAAGATCTTCGACCGTTCGTCCAGGCCGACAGCTCGGTGACGCGGCGCTTCGGCGGCACCGGGCTGGGGCTGGCCATCAGCCGTCGGTTTGCGCAGCCCTGGGTGGCGACATCACCGTCGACAGCGAACTCGGGCAAAGGCAGTACCTTCACGCGTGCACGATCGATGCCGGGCCGCTGGACGGCGTCGGCTGCTGGAGCCGACGGAGGCGCAGGTGCTCGGCAGCACGCGAAGAGTCGGCCGTCGGCACGGGCAGAGTTGGCGCTTCCCGGCGGCCCGCGTCCTGGTGGTCGACGACGGCGAAGAGAATCGGCGAGCTGGTCAAGCTGGTGCTCGAGCGAGGCCGGCCTTGAGGTCGACAGCGCCGAGAACGGCCAGGTCGCCGTCGACATGGCCCGGTCGGGACGCTTCGACGTGATCCTGATGGACATGCAGATGCCGGTGATGGACGGCTACACGGCGACCTCCGTCCTGCGCGAGATGGCCTGAGACGCCGATCATCGCGCTGACCGCCAACGCGATGAAGGGTTTCGAGCGGGAGTGCCTCGAGGCCGGCTGCTCCGGTTACCTCACCAAGCCGATCGACATCGACGCCCTCATGGAGAAGCTGGCCGAGCTGCTCGGGGGTGAGCGCAGAGCGAGCCGCGAGCCGAAGCGCCGGCCGGACGACGAGTGGCTCGGAGCGGCCGGAGCAGGAGTGGACCGGGAGACGACACGCCGCTGGTGTCGCGACTCGCCTCCAACCCGCGGCTTCACGCCACCGTCGAGAAATTCGTCTGCCGGCTCGAGGAGAAGCTCGAGGCGATGCAGGCGATGCTGGGATGCCGTGACTTCGAGGAGCTGGCAGAGCTGGCGCACTGGCTGAAGGGCTCGGGCGGCAGGTGGGCTTCGACGCGTTCGGTCCCCCTGCCGCGATGCTCGAGCTGCTCGCCAAGGAGCGGAAGGAGAGTGAGATCGAGGCGTGGATCTCGGAGCTGCGCCGGCTGGCCGACCGGATCGGCGTGCGGAGCCGTGACACGCCTGAAGCGGTAGGACCGACCTCTCAAGGAAGTCTGACCCGAGGGAGAACCCGGCTCAAGGATCCGGCCTGGAGGTCGAAGTTTCCTGACGAAGCGCTGGATCGCCCGCAGGACCCGGCGCTCGACCTGGAAAAGGCCCTAGGCACAAATGGACACACCCAAGGGCCGAGATCGAGCCCAACGCGACGATTCGCGGGGAGGCAGCTGCGTGAGAAGGGGCGGACGACGCTCTGCGCCGAGCCGTCCGGGCGGCGACCGAAGAACGCCTCGAAGTCGCCAGGGGGGCGGTCATCATGATGGTGGACGACGAGCCCACCACCATCGAGGTTCTCGAGGCGTTCCTCGAGGGTGAGGGCTACGAGAATTTCGTCACCACGACCGACTCGAGAGAGGCTCTGCCGCTCCTCGAGAGCGAGCGGCCGGACGTCCTGCTGCTGGATCTGATGCATGCCGAACCTGGGCGGCCTCGAGATCCTCAGCATGATCCGCAACGACCAGGCGCTCCAGCACATTCCGGTGATCATCCTCACCTCCTCTACGGAGGAGGAGACCAAGCTCGAAGCGCTGGAGCTCGGAGCGACCGAGTTCCTCGGCAAGCCGGTGGACCCGAGCGAGCTCGCGCTGCGGCTGCGCAACACCCTCGCCAGCCAAGGCGTATCAGGACCATCTCACCTATTTCGATGGGTTGACGGGTCTTCCCAACCGGCGGCTGTTCGTGGAGCGGACGGATCGGGCGCTGGAGCGCGCGAGGCGAGGTCGGCGCAGTGCGCGGTGCTCCACATCGACCTCGACCGCTTCAAGCAGATCAACGAGGCGCTCGGACACCGCGTCGGGGACGCGGTGCTGAAGGCGGTCGCGGAGAGGCTGGAGAAGTCCGTTCGCGTCAGTGACCTGCTCGGGACCTCGGCGATCCGGACGGAGAACAGCCCGCTCTCGCGTGTGGGCGGTGACGAGTTCCTTCTGTTCCTTCCGGAGATCCGCTCGGTCGACCGTGCAGCGCTGATCGCGCGGCGCATGCTCTCCGACCTGTCGGAGCCGTTCTGCATCGACGGGCAGGATCTCTTCGTGACGTCCAGCATCGGGATCGCGCTCTTTCCCGGCGACGGGGAGGACGCCGAGACGCTGGCCGGAATGCCAATGTCGCGCTGTCCCATGCCAAGCAGCGCGGAGGGAGACGACTCCAATTCTACAGCAAGTCGCTGAACGCCGAATCGCTGGAGCGACTGAGCCTGGAGAACCAGCTGCGCAGGAGCCCTCGAGCGCGAGGAGCTGCTGCTCTACTACCAGCCCAAGGTCGACCTTCGCGAGCGGCCGGATCATCGGAGCCGAGGCGCTGATGCGCTGGCAGCATCCGGAGCTCGGGTTGTCTGCCGGATCGCTTCATCCCGATCGCGGAGGAAACCGGTCTGATCGCGTCGCTGGGCGAGTGGGCGCTCGCGGGCAGCGTGTCGGCAGAACAGCGCCTGGCAGAGCGCCGGCTTGGGGCCGGTTCCGGTCTCCGTCAACGTGTCGAGCAAGCAGTTCCGCTCTGGCAACCTCCTCGAAACGATCCGGGGAAGCCCTGCAGGCGAGCGGGCTGCAGGCGAAGCACCTGATCCTGGAGCTGACCGAGAGCCTGCTGATCGAGAATCCCGAGGCGACGCTCGAGATGTTGCGCGAGATCAAGGAGATGGGTCTAGGATCTCCGTCGATGACTTCGGCACCGGCTATTCGTCCCTGAGCTATCTGAAGAAGTTCCCGCTCGACGAGCTGAAGATCGACCGATCCTTCGTGAACGGGGTTCCGAGCGATGCCGACGACGTCGCCATCGTCACCGCGATCATTGCCATGGCACACGGTCTGGGGCTCAGGGTCGTGGCGGAAGGGGTCGAGACGGAGGAGCAGCTGGCGTTTCTCGCAGGAGCGGGCTGTGACGAGTACCAGGGGTTCCTCTCCAGCATGCCCGTCGCGCCCGATCAGTGGGCAGCGCTGTTCCGAGAGGCGCCGGTCAGTAGCGGGCTAGCGTCCCGGCGTGGCGCCCGGGGCGAGGCCTCAGCGGCTGCCGCCCTGCCAGCGGAATTCCTCGGCGGGCACCGGCCGGCCGCAGTGCGAGCCCTGCAGGATGTCGCATCCGTTCGCTCGCAGGAACTCGAGCTCCTGCGTCGGTCTCGACGCCCTCGGCCACGACGGAGCAGCCGAGCTCGTGTGCCATGGCGATGATGCCCGAGACGATTGCGCCCTCCCCGTCGCCGATGCCTTGAATGAAGCTGCGGTCGATCTTGAGCACGTCCGCGGGCAGCCGGCTCAGGAAGGCTGAACGAGGAGAACCCAGTACCGAAGTCGTCGATCGAAACCGAGATCCCCATCTGCCGGAGCTCCTGCAGCGTCTCCGCTCCCGCCTCCTCCAGGAAGCGCGTTCTCCGTGACCTCGATCTCCAGCGAAGAGCGGATCGACTCCGGTCTGGTTCAAGCACTCCCTCTGACGATCCGGAGAAAATTTTTCCGCCGGAGCTGGTTGGCCGAGATGTTCACCGCGATTCTGCGCGAGGCTCCCATCCCTCGGCCTGCCAGCGCGCGAACTGGGTGCAGGCGTTGCGCAGAACCCAGGCCCCCAGCGACACGATCCGGCTGCTCTCCTCGGCGATCGGGATGAATGCGGTGGGAGGCATCAGCTCTCCATCTGGCCCCCACATTCGCACCAGGGCCTCCGCGCCGACGATCTCGCCGGAGCTCGACGCGTACCAGCGGCTGGTAGTAGAGCACCAGGCGGTTCTCCTCCTGCGCTCGGCGCAACGAGCTTGTCGATCTCCATCGCCCGGTGGCGGCCTCGTTCATCGAGGCATTGAAGAACTGATGGTTGTCGCGCTCCCGTCTCCTTGGCGTGATGCATCGCCATGTTCGCCTTCTGGAACAGGGACGCGCGGTCCGTGCCATCCGTCGGGGCGATCGCGATCCCGACCGTGGCGGAGATCCTCACCTGCTGCTCGCTGGACCATGAAGGGAGGGCGAAGGTTCTCCCGGAGCCGCTGCGCGACCTGCCCCGCGTCCTGAGCGTCGCGGAGTCCGGAGAGCACGACGGCGAACTCGTCACCTCCGAATCGCGAGACCGAGGTCTGCGCCACGCGGCGCCTGGTGCGGCCTTCCCAGCGAGTCGGCGAAGCGCACGCGACGAGAGCAGGCGCTCGGCCACCTGCTTCAGAAGCTGATCACCCACCATGTAGCCGAGCCTGTCATTGACCCGCTTGAAGTCGATCCAGGTTCACGAAGAGAAGCCCGACGAAGGTCCCGGAGCGTTCGGCCCAGCCAGCGCGCTAGTGAGCCGATCTTCGAGGAGGCGGCGGTTCGGAAGGCCGGTCAGGCTGTCGTAGAACGCCAGCTGGCGGATCTGCTCCTCGGCGCGCTTGCTGCTCGGTGATGTCCTGCACCGTTCCCGTCAGCGGTCGGCCCTTCGCCCGGGATCGACTGGTTCGCCTCGAGGAGTGGTGGACGACGCGTGCTCCCATCGAGAAGACGGTGCTCGAACCGGACGTTCCCGGAGGCCTGGCGGACCTCCTGGAGGGACTTCCAGGCGGCGTCGCGGTCGTCGGGATGAACGCAGCGCGCCAGGAAGTCGAGCGGGCTGGAAAGCGGATCGGAGCCGCAGCCCAGGATCCGATGGCCTGGGCGAGAGGATCAGGCGGTCCGTCTCGAAGTTCCACTCCCAGTCGCCGACGGCGGGCGAGCTGCTGGGACTTGTCCAGGCGTCGCTGGCTGGCGCGGAGCTCCGCGAGCGTGTGGCTCACCTCGCGGAAGGCGTCGCTGGCCCGCATCTGGAAGCGGAGCCGGTGTTGCAAGAGCGCCGTGTCGATCGGCTTGGTGACGAAGTCCGTCGCCCCGACCTCGAAGGCGCGTTCGATACAGGGAAGGTCGTCCCGCGCCGTCACGATCAGGATCGGCACGTCCTCGCCGCCGGGCAGCTCCCGGATCGCGTTACAGGTCTCGAACCCGCCCAGCCGAGGCATGTGGACGTCGAGGATCGAAGAGGTCGGGCATCGCCCGGCGCGCCGCCTCGAGAGCCGCCGCTCCGTCCTCCGTCTCCTCGACGGCGAGGCCCATCTCCTGCAGCGCCTCGACGATCATCGTGCCGCGTCACCCGATCGTCGTCGGCCACCAGCGCTCGGCGGGGCGCTGCCGGCGCTCGGGCTTCAGGCATTCGTCGCTCCGAGCTGAAGGGCTGCCATCTTCGGATCGTGGCTCCGGGAGTCCGCTTAGATAGTTCCCCTCACCCACCCGGGCACCCCGGGGGGCGGAGACGGTCAGTGAAGGCTTACTGAACACTGATCGGAGCACTGTCGGGAACCTTGAGGATGTCCGATCGAGAGACTCCCACAGCGGCTCGCGCAGGCACGGCGAGCTACGGGTCGAGCCGTGGAGTGCCGGGGGCTACTCGTACTGGCTGAAATCGACTCCGCGCACCTGGCCTCGATCCTTGTACCACTGCCCCTCGTCGAGCCGGGGGATGGACGATCTCGCTCTCGGGCCTTCGCTTCAGCTGGATGGCCTCCTCCGGGCAGGTGGTGATGCAGAGGCCACAGCCGATGCACTTCTCGGCGGAGATCTCGTAGGAGTCGTCCTTCTCGTCGATGGCGCCCACCTGACAGCGCTCGTCCGCGCAGACGCCGCAGAAGTTGCACTCGTCGGCATCGATCACCGCGTAGTAGTGCGAGTTGATGACGTCCCTCGCGGGGATGCCCAGCTCGTTGATCCCGCGCAGGACGCCGCAGCAGCACTTGCAGCAGTTGCAGATGTAGAAGCGATCGTTCTGCGTGTTGCCGGTGAGGTGGACCAGCCCGTTCTCCTCGCACTCTTCGAGCAGCTTGTAGGCCTCCTCCTTGCTGATGACCTTGCCGGCGCGGGGATTGTCGAAGACGCCCGGCAGGGGGGCGATGGCCAGGCAGACCTCGAGCGGCCGATCACACGGATGGTCCACCAGCTTGTGCTCCTTCTTGCAGACGCATTCGTTCACCAGGAAGGACTGGCCGTTGTCGATCAGCGACGAAACCTTCTCGTACGGAAGAGCCTGCTGCTCGGACGAGATCTCCTCTTCGATCGGAAGCGTCTGCATCATCTGCGGCGTCTTCGAGAAGAACTGCGGGCCGAAGGTCTTGTGGTACTCCTCCGTCATCTCGGCCAGCTCTCGGTCCATGTGCGGGACCTGATACTCGAAGATTCCGAGCACCCAGGGCACCATCTTGAAGACCCAGGTTTCTCCGAGCTGAACGCCGAAGAGCTGCCCCCTATCCCGCATGGTGACCAGCTTCTCTTCCAGCCCCTCGAGCGGTCGGCCGGTGCGCTCGGCGATCTGCTCGGCGGACTCGAAGGAGAGCCGCAGGTCGCAGAACAGCTCTGCCTGCTCGGGCGAGAAGATCTTCTCGAGCATCCTGATTTCGAGCCCGTCTTCCCTGCGCAGGGAATCCGTTGGGAAGTGTGTCGAGAGCCTTGGCCAGCTTCCGGTAGACGTCGTCGCTCATGTCGAATGCCCTCTCTGTTGGCGCTTCCTCGATGCCCGTCTCGGCGCGGGCGTGACCGACCAAGCGTAGCGCGCCGCACCTCACGTTGGCCCGTCGATCCAGGATCTCCGGTCGCGCGGTTTTCGAATCGATTCTCTTTCGTATCTCTCCACTCAATCTCGGGGCGCGGGCGGTCGATGTTTCACCCGAGGAGATCCGAATGGAGACGCTCGCCCTGCTCGCGGTGGCGCTGGTGGCGCTGCCTTCCATGGTGGTGGGTGCGCGCCTGCTGATCGTGTCCCGGCGCACGCGGGGCTTCCCCGAGTTCGTGCTGGGTTTCTCCCTGGCCGCCATCACCGGGATCGGCTTTCCCATCGTTCTCCTCACCGAGTTCCGCGAAGCGATCGGGCCCGCGCTCACCTTCGCCGCCGACTTCGTCGGTTCCTTCGTGGTGGCGCTGGGCTTCGCCGGCTTCTACGTCTTCACGTGGAGGGTGTTCCGGCCCGGTTCCCGCTGGGCGCTGGCGCTCACCGTGCTCGGCGCGGGGGCCGCCCTGCTGGCCACGGCCGCGACGGTGTGGCTGGCCGTCGGAGTCGAGAGCGGCGAGGAGAAGTTCCAGCTGGTCCGCGGCTGGGAGATCCTGCTCTTCACCAGCGCGGCGGCGGGGTTTCTCTGGAGCGCCGTCGAGGCGCTCCGCTACCACGCCATGCTGCGGCGCCGTCTGGCCATCGGGCTCTCGGACGTGGTCGTCGCCAACCGGGTGCTGCTCTGGGGGCTCACCGGCGTCACCGCCGGAGCTGCCTTGGTGATCCTCACGCTGCTGCGCCTGGCGGACGTCAACTACATGAGCGCCCCGGTCGCGCTCTTCACCGCGGCTGTCTGCGGGCTGCTGGCGAGCCTCTTCCTCTACCTCGCCTTCCTGCCTCCGGCCGCGTACCTGCGCTGGCTGAGAAGCGGGGACCCCGTCGAGGGCTCGACAGCGTCCCCGACCCCCGGGTTAGTCTACAGCAGACCGTCCTCCCTCATCTCGATGAGCGAGGTCTCGAAGACCCCGATGATCTTGTCGGCGTCTTCGTCGCTGTGCTCGGACGACATGAAGACCGTGTGCAGGTCCGGCAGATACACGCCGTGGTAGCGCATGTAGTTGCCGAGGATCTCTCCTCTCACCAGGTTCTCGAGACCGCCCAGGTCGCGGACACTGCTCGGTGCCGCGTCCACGAAGAAGGGCAGGAACCAGGATCCGAGCCCGATCAAGCGGAACTTGAAGCCCTCGTCCTGGCAGAAGGCGTGCACCTCCTGCTTGATCCGCTCGGCGAGCCCGTCGATGTGGCGAGTAGATCTCCGGGTGCTCGCGCAGGTACTCGAGCGTGGCGATGCCCGCGCTGGCGGTCACCGGGTTGCCGCTGAAGGTCCCGACGATCAGGAGCTTCTCCTGGAAGTCCTGCAGGGGGTTCCCGCTGGTGATGATCGGCTGCAGGGCGTCGACGCTCCCGGCGATCGCGCCGGCCGGGAAGCCCCCGCCCATGATCTTGCCGTAGGTGGCGATGTCCGGGGTGATCCCGAAGTACTCCTGGGCTCCGCCGTAGCGGAGGCGGAAGCCGCTGATCACCTCGTCGAAGATCAGCAGCACGCCGCACTCGCTGGTGACCCGGCGTAGCTCCCGCAGGTAGTCGCCCATGTCGACCGGGAAGGAGCTCGGCACCGGCTCGATGATCACGGCGGCCAGCTCGTCGCTGTGCTTCTTGATCTTGTCGAGGCTCTCCGGCTGCAGGTAGCTCAGCGTCAGGACCTGATCGACGAATGCCTGGGGGATCCCCGGCGTGTCGGGCACGCTCTCCGGATCCTCCACCGGGCCCATCTGGGGGGCCATGATGCTGCTCACCTGGGCGCACTCGTGGACGCCGTGGTAGCCGCCCTCGAACTTGGCGATGCGGTCCTTTCCGGAGCGCGCCCGCGCCATCTTGATGGCGTGCATGGTGGCCTCGGTGCCCGAGTTCACGAAGGCCACCCGCTCGGCGCAGGGAATCGAATCCACCATGATCTCGGCCCAGCGCACCTCCGTCTCGTGGGCGATGGCGTAGACCGTGCCGTTGCGGATCGCCTTCTCGGCGGCCTCCACCACCACGGGGTGGCTGTGGCCCAGGATCAGCGGCCCGTAGGCCATGGTGACGTCCACGTACTCGTTGCCGTCGTAGTCGATGATCTTGGAGCCCCGGGCCTCCTTCACGAAGGCGACGGAGCTGGGTGCGCGGAAGGGACCGGTCACCTGTGGCGAGAGCAGCACCTTTCGCGCCCGCTTCAGGATCTCGCCGGAGATCGGCAGCTTCTCCTCGTTCAGCTTCTCGATGTCCCTTGCCATGCTGGAAACCTCCGTTCGAAGTCTGGGTTTGAAGTAGGACTCACCCCTTCGCGGCTGCGGCGCCGCTCAGGAAGATCTCCAGGTTCTCGGCGAGGACCTGCTCGATGCCGCCACCGTCGAGCATGTCGACGCCCCAGGCGAGGCATGCCAGGAGCTGCATCGCGACCAGGTTCTCGGCCAGCCGGGCCGCCGAGAACCGCTCGGTGATCTCACCCCGGCGCTGGCCTCGGGCGAGGATCGCGGCGATTCCGCGGGTGGCGTCGCGGTCGGCGTCCCGCTGCTCGGGCGCGCGCATCGGGTTGAGGGCGTCGGCGAGCACGATGCACTGCCAGAGCGCCCGGTCCTCGAGCATGGTCGTGGCGATCCGCTCGAAGATGCGGCGCAGCGCCGAGCCGGTGCCCTCGCCCTCCTGGCGAGAAGCGGCTTCGGCCTCCTGGGCCCACTCGCGAAGCATGCCGCCGGCCACCTCCCGCAGCACCGCGTCCTTGGAGCCGAAGTACTTGTAGAAGGTGGGCTGGCTGATCTCGACCCGGCGGACGATCTCTTCGACGGTGGTCTTCTCGTAGCCGCGCTCGCGGAAGACCTCCAGCGCCGCCTCCACGATGCCCCGGTGGGTTCGGGCCTTCTTGCGCTCTCGCAGTCCCTCGCTCACGAAAGATTTGTATCATAAAGAATTTAGCGATGCAATGATTTTATGCGGTACAGCGAAATTCGATTCTGGTAACCTTCCGGCCGCGCTCAGCAGAGTGACGCCGTCCCGGTGCCCTCGCCGGGAGCCGCAGAACGGGATCCGAGCGCCGCGGAGGCGAGTCCGACCCCGCAGGGAAGAGGAAGATGATCGAAGAGATTCGGCCTGGGCTGCACCGCGTGGTGGTGCCCCTGCCCGGGAATCCGCTCAAGGAGATCAACTCCTACGTGCTCACCTCGAGCGACCGGAACCTGATCATCGATACGGGGATGAAGCGGCCGGAGTGCCAGGAGGTGCTGGAGGCCGGTCTGGACGAGATCGGGGTCGATCTGGAGCGGACGGACTTCATCGCGACCCACCTGCACGCGGATCACGCGGGACTGGTCTCGACACTGATCCGGAGCGGCTCGCGCGCCTTCATGGGCACTCTCGACGCCCAGGTCATGAAGCTCGACTTCGCCGACATCACGAAGGTCATCCCGCTCCGCGAGTACGCGGTCCGCAGCGGCTTCCCCGCCGAGGAGGTTCGCAAGTCCCTCCACAACCACCCGGGCAACAAGTACAGCGGGGAGAGGGTCGTGGACTACACCCCGCTCGAGGGCGGCGAGGTCTTCGAGGTCGGAGCCTACCGCCTGGAGGTGGTGGCGACGCCGGGACACACCAACGGGCACATTGCGCTCTACGAGCCGGAGAAGAAGCTCTTCTTCTCCGGCGATCACGTCCTCGGCGACATCACTCCGAACATCCAGGCCTGGTCGGACGAGCACGATCCGCTCGCCACCTACCTCTCGAGCCTCGCGAAGGTCGACGGGCTCGACGTGGAGCTCTGCCTTCCCGGCCACCGGAGTCTGATCGAGGACTTCGGGCAGCGGGTCGCAGAGCTGGTCGAGCACCACCGGCTGCGGGCGAACGAGGTCATCTCGATCCTGACCGGCGAGCGAAAGACCGCCTACCAGACTGCCGGCGAGATGAGCTGGGACATCGTGGCGCGATCCTGGGAGGACTTCCCGATCATGCAGCGCTGGTTCGCCACCGGCGAGGCGATCGCCCACATCCGGTACGTCGAGCAGAAGGGGCTGATCCAGCGCGAGATGTCCGACGGGCAGGTGCTCTACTCGAGCGACGGCCACGCCAGACTCTGAACGTCCCCGTCTACGGCTCCGGGGCGATGCGGACCATGCGCTTGCCGATGTTCTCGCCGTGAAGCAGGCCGATCAGCCCGCGCGGCGCGGCCTCCAGACCTTCCAGGATGTCCTCGCGGATCACCATCTCGCCGTCGGCGATCCAGCGCGCCAGCTGGTCGGTCGCCTCGGTGCGCTGCCGGAAGAAGTCCGACACGATGAAGCCCTCCATGCGCAGGCGCTTGGTGACGATCAGCCCGGGAACTCCGCGCGGGCCCGGTGCGGGCGTGGCGGTGTCGTACTGGGAGACGACGCCGCTGCAGACGATCCGGCCGCGCAGATTCATGCGGAAGAGCGCTGCCTCGAGGATCGGGCCGCCGGTGTTGTCGAAGTAGATGTCGATGCCCTTCGGGCAGTGCTGCTTGAGGGCGCTGCGCAGGTCCTCGGTCTTGTAGTCGATCGCCGCGTCGAAGCCGAGCTCTTCCGTCAGCCATGCGCACTTCTCGGCGGATCCCGCCAGCCCGACGGTGCGGCAGCCGAGGATCCGGGCGATCTGGCCGGCCACGTTCCCGGTCGCCCCCGCCGCCGCGGATACCACCACGGTTTCGTCCGCCTTCGGCTGTCCGACCTCCAGCAGGCCGAAGTACGCGGTCAGGCCGGTGATGCCGAGGACCGAGAGGTGATGGCTCAAGGGGCCCCGGCGCTCGAGGTGGCTCAGCGCGCCCGCCGGGCGGACGGCGTGTTCCTGCCATCCGCCGTCGCACTCCACCAGGTCGCCCGGTCGAAAGCCGGGATCTCGCGACTCGACCACCTCGGCGACGGTGTAGCCGGCCATCACGTCGCCCGCCGCCACCGGCGCGCGGTAGGTGGCGCCCCGCATCCAGGCCCGGTTCGCGGGGTCGAGGGAGAGGTAGATGATCCGGATCAGCACCTCGCCGCTGCCCGGCGTCGGGATCGGCGCCTCGCGAAGCTCGAAGTGGCGCTCCTCGAGCGGCCCTTCCGGAAGCTCCTTCACCAGAATCTGTCGGTTGTTCGCCATGTCGTCCCTCGCATTTCCGTGAGTGGGGACGTTGTTGAACGTTCAATTCACCGGCTGCGGAATCGAACGTTCGACGTCCCCGTTGATCTCGCGGCGCGCCGCGACGCCGCAGATTCCCGCCACCGCCGTCAAGCCGACGAAGAGCAGCAGGGCCGGGATGTAGGAGCCGGCCGCGTCGTAGATGAAGCCCGTCAGGACCGCGCCCAGCGCGACGCCGGCGGTATTGAGAAGCGTCAGGATCCCGAACACCGCACCGAACTGCTTGAGCCCGAGGCGCTCGGCGGTGAGCGCGGCGTTGATGACGAGCGGTGCCCCGATTCCCAGGCCGTAGACGACTGCAAAGACGAAGGCGACGGGGAGTGCCCCCGCGCCCATCAAGAGCAGGATTCCCGCCAGGATCAGGCCGAAGGCCAGAGCCACTGCCGGCCGTACGCCCCAGCGGTCAGCGATGAAGCCCAGACTGATCTTCCCGAGGAACGTCATGCCGGAGATGACGGCGATGATCAGGCTCGCCCTGGACTCCGTATGCCCGATGTCCGTCAGATAGGGCATCAGGTGTACGCCCACGCCCATTGCCACCAGGCCCGCCAGCACCATCATGGCGCCGATCATCCAGAAGGCCTGCGTCCTCACCGCCTCGGGCACGCTCAGTCCCTCGGCCGAGGCGGGGTCTTCCTCCGTGGCGAGACCGCCGTCGGGGAGCAGACCCACGTCGGCGGGGCGGGTGCGTATGAAGAGCAGATTCAGCGGCACCATCAACAGGATGATGCAACCCATGATCGCGTAGGACGTGCGCCAGCCCCAGTTGAGCACGATCCAGGTGCTCACGGGGACCATCACCATCGCGCCGAGTCCGGTGCCCGTCATCGCGGTGCCGAGCGCCTTTCCGCGCATCGCGGTGAACCAGTTGGAGATGACGAGGGAGACGGGGATGATGGTGGCCAATCCCTGGCCGACGCCGGAGAGGATGAAGAGCGCGTAGAAGGTGGGCAGCGACTGCGCCCGCGAGAGGAGAATCGTGCAGACGCCGATGATGGCGGCTCCCGTCGCCATCGCCAGCCTCGCTCCAATGCGATCGATCAGTCGGCCGATGAAGGGCGCCCCCAGCCCCATGGCGACGGCTGCGAGGGAGATGGCCAGCGAGATCTGTCCGCGCGACCATCCCAGATCGGCCTGGATCGGCTTCACGTAGACGGTGAAGGTGTTGACCGAGATGCCGAAGACGATGAAGTTGACGACCCAGCAGACGGCGACGATGTACCAGCCGTAGAAGACCCGCCCCGTCCCGTCTGACATCCGCTTCTCGACTCCTCGGAAGGCCGGCCGCCGCGTTCGGGGCTTTCTCCGGGGCAGAACGCCCTGTTCAGGTATAGGGTACCCTCGAGAGCATGCCCACTTTCGACCGCGACGACGTCAGCATCTGCTACGAGGAGTACGGAGAGGGCTTCCCCGTGCTGCTCTTCGCACCCGGTGGCATGCGCTCGAGCATCGCGCACTGGGAGCAGGCTCCCTGGAACCCGATCGCCGAGCTGTCTGGCGACTTCCGGGTCGTCGCCATGGACCAGCGCAACGCGGGCAACTCCCGGGCGCCGGTTCACGCCGACGACGGCTGGCACGTCTACACCGCAGACCACCTCGCCCTGCTCGACCACCTGGGCATCGAGCGCTGCCACGTGCTCGGCGGCTGCATCGGGGGCCCCTACTGCCTGGGGCTGATGCAGGCTGCGCCCGATCGCGTGGCGGCAGCCGTGCTGCAGCAGCCGATTGGCAGCAGCAACGGCAACCGGCAGGCCTTCTACGAGATGTTCGACGGCTGGGCCGAAGAGCTCGCCAGGAGCCGGCCCGAGGTGGCCGCAGACGCATGGCGGAGCTTCCGATCTCGGATGTACGACGGCGACTTCGTCTTCAACGTCTCACGCGATTTCGTCCGCGGATGCCGGGTCCCCATGCTCGTGCTGCTGGGGAACGATCTCTACCACCCGTCGGAGACCTCGCGCGAGATCGTGGAGCTGGCACCGAACGCCGAGCTGGTCGAACGCTGGAAGGAGCCGGAGCTGGTGGCGGACGCGGTGCAGCAGGTCCGCGAGTTCCTGCGGAGGAACACACCCTAGCGCCAGCCTTCACGCTCCGCTGGCTGCCCGGTCTCGCGCTGCCTCGTACTCGCGCCGGTCGTGGCTGCAGAAGACCTGTACCTCGTCGCCGTGGTTCTTGACCAGCTGTCGCAGTCGCGCCTGGTTCTCGCGCCGTGTCGCGTCGTCGATGCACATGCGCTGGAAGAGCGCGAGGGCGCGGGGGCGGCGCGGCTCCGGTCGCATCTCGGCGTAGTAGAAGTAGGCGTCGCCGCAGTGCAGAAGCCAGCGTTCGCCGAGCCGCAGCGCCACGCCCGCGTGACCGCGGGTGTGGCCCGGGAGCGACACCAGCAGGAGATCGGCCGGCAGTCCGTCGAGCTCCCGAACGCAGGGGAGGCCGAACCACGGCTCGCCCTTCGGATCGTAGCTGGCGAAGTCCAGGTGGCGCGCCCACGAAAGATGGCCGAAGCGTGTGCGCTCGCCGAAGCTCGGGCTCTCGAAGGCCCCGCGAAGCTCGTCGCGAGTCAGGTGCACGCGCGCCCAGGGGAAGTCGCTCACGCCTCCCACGTGGTCCACGTCGAGATGGGTGAGGATCACGTTCCTCACGTCCTCGGGCGCGAAGCCGAGCCTCCGCACCTGCTCGATGGCCGTCTCGGACCGCTGGAGGGCCGGTCGGAGCAGGCGCGGGAGGAGAGCGCCCATCCGCTTCCGGGTGCTGTCGATGTCGCCGGTACCGTAGCCAGCATCGACCAGCACCAGCTCGCTTCCGGTCTCGATGAGCAGGCAGTGGGTGACCATCTCCGGCACCGCCGGAGGACGGATCGTCGCGCAGTTCAGGTGGTGGATTCGCATCGATTCAACCCTCCGAGAGGATGCGCCCGGCGACCTTGCGCGCCCTCTTTCCATCACCGTAGTAAAGCCGCGCTGGAGACACCCGGGACCAGGCCATCGCGCGGTCCGAGCGCGCCGCCGCGCTGCTCGGGAATCCTCAATGATCGCCGGGCGTTCCGGGTTCTTCCAGGGCAGGGCGCTGGGCTATGGTTGCGCGGCGCGGCGAAGAGGGTGGAGCGACGATGCGATCCATGGCCGACCTGAGTCCCAGCACGCAGCTCTGTGCGGTGATCGGCAACCCGGTCTCCCATTCGCTCTCACCGGCGATCCACAACCGGGCCTTTCAGGAGCTGGGGCTCGACTTCGTCTATCTCGCCTTCCGCGTGGAGGACGTCGGGTCGGCCGTGTCGGGAATGCGGGCCCTCGAGAACTTCCGCGGGATGAGCGTCACGATCCCGCACAAGGTCTCGATCATCGAGCACCTCGACGAGGTCGCCGAAGTCGATCAGCAGATCGGCTCCATCAACACGGTGGTGAGCGAGGGCGGAAGGCTGCGGGGATTCGGAACCGACGGTCCCGGCGCCCAGCAGGCGCTCGCCGAAGCCGGCGTCGACGTCGCGGGTGAGTCGGTCTTGATCCTGGGCTCGGGGGGAGCCGCGCGGGCCATCGGCTTCGATCTGGCGCACCGCGCTGCGCTCTCGTCGCTGGTCATCCTGGGCGTGGTCGAGGACGAGCTCGCAACCCTGGCCCGGGACCTCACGGAGAAGACAGCCGCCCCGGTCTCCGGCGAGCTCCTCACCGGCCCGAGTCTCGAGAGGCGGATCGCCGAGAGCCGGGTGCTGATCCACGCCACCCCGATCGGGATGCACCCGAAACAGGACGAGTCGCTGGTCCCGCCGGAGCTGCTGCACGCAGACCTCGCCGTGATGGACATCGTCTACAACCCGTACCGGACCAGGCTCCTCCGGGATGCGGAGGCGAAGGGACTCGCGACGGTTCCCGGCATCGAGATGTTCGTGAATCAGGCGCTGCTTCAGTTCGAGGCCTGGACGGGAGAGCGCGCGCCGAGGCAGGTGATGAGGCAGGTCGTTCTCGACCACCTCACCGGCTGAGGGACGGGCAGAGGGGCGATGAATCTCGTACTGATCGGGTACCGCGGAACCGGGAAGTCGGTGGTGGCCGAAATCCTGTCGCGCGAGCTCGGCATGGCGGCGGTGAGTCTCGATCGGGAAATCGTGCGAGAGGCGGGGATGCCGATTCCGGAGATCGTCGAGAAGCACGGCTGGCCCTGGTTCCGCGATCTCGAGTCGAAGATCGTCGAGCGCTTCGCCCGGCGCCAGCGCGCAATTCTCGACACCGGCGGCGGAGTGATCCTTCGCCCGGAGAACACCGAGAACCTCCGGCAGGGCGGGGCGCTGTTCTGGCTCAAGGCCTCGGTGGAGGTGATCGTCGAGCGCATCCAGCAGAGCACGGAGCGGCCATCACTGACGGAGGGCCGGTCCTTCCTGGAGGAGGTCGAGGAGGTCCTGGCGGAGCGCCTCCCGCTCTACGGGGCCGCGGCGGATCGCGAAGTCGACACCGACGCGCTGACGCCGGAGGGTGTCGCGGAGGAGATCGCCCGCGAGTTCCGCGCGCTCGCAGCCGAGCGGGGTCACCCGGCCTGAGGATGGATGAAGGTCGTTCCCGGGCGGCCACGCCGGCGGCGGGAGCTCAGAAGGAGATGGCGCCCCGGTCGAGGAGCGACGCCAGGGCGTGGTAGATCTCGGGATCCGGCTCCGGAATCACGTCGACGATGCGCTGTACCGTGAAGCCGGCGCCCGCCAGCTCGAGGACCGTCGCCTCCACCTTGCTGAGCTCGTCGCCCTCGGCGTTCGCCTTCGCGATGCGCGGTCGGGCCTCGTGGGGCAGCTGGCTCCGGTCGATCCGATTGCCCTCGTCGAGCAGGCGCACGGCGTCGAAGAGAGCCGCATCGACGGGCACCGGTGACTCGCGCTCTTCGAAGGAGTCGAACGAGGCGTGGAACTCGAAGCGCCCCTCGGTCCAGTTGAGCAGCCGGACCAGCGCCTTGCGGCCCGAAACCGCCCCCAGCCGTGTGAAGCAGAGCATGCCAGCCTCGAAGCCGATCACGCCCTCGTGCTCGCCCTGCTGAAGGGTGAGGGTTCCCGTCGGCACGATGCTCACGAACATCTGGAGCAGGTTGTGGATGCCGACCTCGGCAATCTCCCCGGTGATTCCGCCCAGGCGCCGGGTGTGCTCGCTGCTCTGAACGCTGTCCACGAAGCGCTCCAGCTCCGTGCGTTGGCTCTCGCCCGGCTCGAACGCGATGCCGACCCCCGAGATCCCGCCGTCACCCTGGATGTCGCGCACCACGGTTCCGTCGACCTGCATCGACTCCCCGCTGCTCGGGTGGGCGAGTGCGAGGCGCACCTTCTCGCCGACCGCGACTCCTTTCCCGCGCGTCGAGACCAGCACGCCGCTGTGACTGATGTTGCGGGTCTGCCCTGCGACTTCGCCCGCCTTGCCGGCGATCTGTGCGGGGACCCTGGCCCTGGCACGCGGCGCGCGGCGCCTCCCCGCGTCGATCAGCTTGGGCGGCGGCGCCCCGGTGACCGCGCAGAGCGGCTCGAGCCGCTTGCGGACCATCTCCGCCGACCCATCGAACTCGACGGCGATCCCGGCCGGAGCGCCCATCTGCGCCATCTCGGGTGCGACCGAGTGGACCACCTCGCCCGCCAGGGTGAACCGTTCGCCCGAGAAGGCCAGGAAGAACTCGACGCGCACGCGTTCGAGGAGTTCGGCGGTCTCCTCGGTGGGGATGAAGACTCCCCCATGGGCGAGGTTCGCGGCGTACTCCTGCTGGAACGCCTCGGGGCTCTCGAAGTTCACCCGCAGGGTGCGCTCGGCCCCGCGCATACCCTCACCTCCCCGGTGCGCCGCAGCGCACCTGCACCCTGCAAACATCGGCAGGTTCGAGGGCCCGCCTTAGGCAGCAGGGATTTTTCGGGAACCGGCAAATATCGGCAGATCTGGCGGCCCGCCTTGGGGAACGCGGATTCTTCGGAAGCGGTGGCCCGCCGTGGTATGCTGGAACGTGGCTCAGGCGGGGGTGGGCTAGCGGAAGCGGAGCGGTCATGGACCTCTGGCAGGCCGTCAGTGCGGGACTCGTCGGCCTCTGCATCGGGCTGGTTCTGCTGGCCATGGCGAGGCTGCCCGACTCGCGGGTGGTCCGCTCGCTCCTGTGGTTGGTCCTCGCGATGGCGTTCTGGACCCTCGGCGAGGTGGTCGCGAGCAGCGCCACGGACATGGTCCAGAAGCGGATCGGTCTGGTGTTCCTGTACAGCGGCTCGATCTTTCTGCCGGTGTTCTGGTGGACCCTGGCCGTGCGCTGGGCGCAGGAGGCACGGGGCGCGGCGAAGCTGAAGCACCCGCTCTGGGTGCGAGTGCCGCTGCTCTGGGCCGCTGCGATGTGGCTGGTGATGGCGAGCAACCCCTGGCACGGCGGGTTCCTGACGCCCGTGCTCGGCGGGCGCAACGAGTACGGCCTGCTCTGGTGGGTGATGGCGATCCCCAACTACGCGCTCATTCTGGCGGCGGCGGGACTGGTGACGCGGGTCTCGCTGCAGATCGCCCGGCCCGCTGTGAGGTGGCAGGGCCTCGTCCTGGTCTCCTCGAGCGGCCTCGCGCTCCTCGGCAACTGGGCGTACGTGTTCGGCTCCGGCGTCCACCCCTCAGCGACACTGCTCGTCTTCGCTGCCGCTGGCGCGATCCTCGCGGTCGGGATGTACCGGCAGGGCCTCTTCGGCGTGCTTCCTGCAGCACTCGCCGTGATCTTCGAGCACGACCGGGACGGACTCCTGGTGGTTCGTCCTGGCGGCCGTCTGGTCCACTGCAATCCGAGGGCGCGGGAGCTTCTCGCCCCCGCTCCCCTGGGTGTCGGCGCGCGGATTCCGCAGGACCTGCCCGATCTGGTTCCCGCGACGGACGCTGGTGACAGCGACGGCGATGCCGGCGTCCGCTGGTGGTCGGAGACCCTGGACCCGCGCGGCCGTGTCTATCGCCAGGGTCTGGACGGGGCGCGCTCGCTGCGCATCTCGGGCCATGCCGTGCGAGGTCGAGGTGATCGCCTCGCCGCGTTGGTTCTCCGCGTCCGCGACGTCACCGCCGAGGAGGAGGCGAACGCCGCACTGCGGCGCGCCCGAAGGCTGGAGAGCGTCGCGGAGCTGGCCCGGGGCGTGGCCCACGATTTCAACAACGTGCTGGGCGTCATGCGCGGCAACGCCTGGCTGCTGGCCCAGGACCTGCGCGGGCAGCCCCAGGTGGAGCGGCGCCTGGACCGTATCCTCCGCTTCGGGCAGAGGGCGACCGAGCTGGCGGACCAGCTGGAGCTCTACGCGGGCGGGGCCGACCCGGTCGTGACCCTGGTCGACCTGAACGAGATGGTGCGGGACACCGCCGACGGCATCGAGCCCGAGCCCGGGGCCCAGGTGGCGCTGCGGCTCGACCTCGCCCGCTCGGAGCCGAAGCTGTTCGGCGATGCCACCCAGCTTCGGCAGGCCCTCCTCAACCTGCTGGTGAACGCCCGCGAGGCGCTCCAGCCATCCGGCGGGGTGATCCGCGTCTCGACCGGAACCGCGCGCGTCGATCCGCCCGAGTGCCGCGGCCTGGTCCTGGGCGCCGACCGTTCGCCCGGCGTCTTCGTCTTCCTTCGGGTGGCCGACGACGGACCCGGGATCGACATGGAGGCCCAGGAGCGCGTCTTCGAACCGTTCGTGAGCTCGAAGGGCAAGCACCGCGGCATCGGCCTCTCGACGGTGCTCGGCATCGCCCGCGCGCACCGCGCGCTGCTGCAGCTGGAGAGCGCGCCCGGCCGCGGGACGACCTTCGCCATCTACCTCCGCGCTGCGGACTGATTCCGCCGCGAGCATCGATCGCGGCGGCCGCCCGGACTATCCTTGGCTCGACCGACCCGGGGCGTGCCGAAGCGGGAGGCAGGGCTCTCGCTCGAACGACCCGGGCCATCCCGAAGCGAGGAGCGACATGGAACTCAGTCAGGACTCCGTATTCGTCGTGTTCGCCGTCTGCGCGGCAGTGCTCTGTCTCAAGATGCTCGCCGTCGGTCACTACACCGGAATCACTCGGATCCGGCGGGCCGTCTACCTCAATCCCGAGGACGCCCAGTCCTTCTCGAAGATGGACGAGTTCGCCAGCGCCGAGCATCCGGACGTGGAGCGCGGCCTTCGCGCGCATCGCAACGACCTCGAGAGTACGCTGCCCTTCCTGGCGATCGGCCTCGTCTACGTGTTGATCGGTCCACCGGCAGCGCTGGCGAAAGCGCTCCTGGTCACCTTCACCGTGCTTCGCTGCCTGTTCTCGCTTTTCTATATCCGGGCGATGCAGCCGTGGCGCTCGACGAGCTTCCTGCTGGGAGAGGCCTGTCTGCTGATCATGCTGTTGCAGATCTTGTGGTGGGGACTGGTCGGCTGACCCGCGAGGTCAACCGAGACCCATCACCTTGCGCGTGACCCAGTCCAGGGCGCGGTCGGGGAAGATCCGCGCCGAGCCCTCCGTACAGGCGGGCGTCCCTGCCGACCAGATAGCGGGTGCGCGGTCTCTTCGCCGTGAGGGCGTGGAAGATGGCCTCGCTGCACGCATTGCAGGGAACGGCGCCGTCCGCGTTGCGCTCCTCGAACTTGCGGAACGCCCGGTAGGCCTTTCCGTAGAGCTCGAGCTCCTGCTCCCCGGCCTCGGCGGTCCAATCGGTCTGGATCGCCTTCTCCCACATCGCCGTGTCGATGGCTCCCGGCTCGACGGAGGACACGTGCATCCCCCAGGCGGCCAGCTCCTGTCGCAGGCAGTCGGTGAATGCCTCCAGCGCGAACTTCGACATGCAGTAGGGGCCCGAGAAGGGCGAGGCGACGCGGCCATTCACGGAGCTCACGTTCACCACGCGGCCCCGCGCCCGCCGCAGCAGGGGAAGGAATGCCTGTGTCACCGCCACCGGGGCGACGCTGTTCACCTCGAGCTGACGGCGGAGCAGGTCGATGTCCACGCACTCGAGTGGAATGTCGACACTGATCCCGGCGTTGTTGACGAGTCCCGCCAGCCCGGCGCCTTCCAGCGACGTCTCGACCTTCCGCGCTGCCTCGGCGATCGACTCGGCATCGGTGACGTCGAGAAAGAGCGGCTCGAGGCGGGCTTTACCCAGCGCTGCGATGCGGTCGGCATCCGCCTGCTTGCGAACCGTTGCGAAGACCCGAAAGCCCTTCTCGTCCAGGTACTCGGCGCAGGCTGCACCGATCCCGGTCGAGGCGCCGGTCACCACGATGCTGCGCGCCGTTTCGGTCGCCATGTTCCGCACGCTAGCAGGTTCTCGCCGCGTCGACGTCGATCTCGAAGCGGTGGCGTCCGGCCTTCACCTCGTCGCTGCTCCCGTCGGGCAGCTCGACCCGCGCCGAGCAGCCCGCCGGCACCCGCGCATCGAAACGGAAGCGTCCGCCTTCGATCCGCCACGCCACCGCGTAGCTGCCGTGGATGGTCTCGAGCTCGGCGCTGGCGCGGCTGAGGAGCGGCGGGTCCGGCAGGCCGGGATGCAGCGGCGGACGCGGCGCCAGGCGGGCGCGGCGCCAGCCGCTCAGCTCCGGGTCGAGGTCGAGACCCGCCAGCGTGCCGTACAGCCACTCGCCGACCGCACCGTAGGCGTAGTGATTGAAGCTGTTCATCTCGGGGTCGAAGAGGCCCCGCTCCTCGGTCCAGCCATCCCAGCGCTCCCAGATCGTGGTGGCGCCGCCCTTCACCACCGGGAAGAGCCATGAGGGGAACTCGCGGCGCAGGAGCAGGCGGTAGGCGAGGTCGAGGCGCCCGCAGCGCGTGAGCACGGGCAGCAGATAGGGCGTCCCCACGAAGCCGGTGGTGAGATGACCGTGCTGCTCGACGTTGTGGGCGAGGGCGGCGGCCGTGACCCCCCGCTCGTGTTCCTCGAGGAGATCGAAGTGGAGGGCGAGGACAAAGCTCGTCTGTGTGTTTCCGGCGACCAGCCCGTCGGGCGTGACGAAGCGTCGGCGGAAGGCGTCGCGCACCGAGGAGGCGAGCTCCCGGAAGCGCTTCTCCTCTTCGGGCCGATCGATCTCGCGCGCGATCTCGGACAGGAGCCGGGCGGAGTAGCACAGGAAGGCCGTTCCGATCAGGTCCTTGGGAGTGCTGCCGAGCCTGTTCTCCTGACGGACGGTTCCGTCGAGCGCCACCCAGTCGCCGAAACCGCCCCAGGGATCGAGGCTCGGGTCGGAGCGGATTCCGCGCGGGAAGCGCCGCATCAGGTAGTCGATGTAGGCCGCCATGCCTGCGAAGCGCTCCTCGAGGATGCGCCGGTCGCCGAAGCAGCGGTGGATCGTCCACGGGCAGATCACGATCGCGTCCGCCCAGGCGGGCCCGCCGTCCAGCCTGTGCAGGGGACCGGGGCCCGCCGCCGGGACGACGGGAGGCACGCGCCCGTCCTCGGCCTGGGCATCCTCGACGTCGAGAAGCCACTTGGAGAAGAACCCCGCCACTTCCATGTTGAACGATGCGGTGCGGACGAAGACCTGCGCATCGCCGGTCCAGCCGAGGCGCTCGTCGCGCTGCGGGCAGTCGGTGGGCACGTCGACGAAGTTGCCGCGCTGCGACCAGACGATGTTGCTCTGGAGCTGGTTCAGGTCGGCATCCGAGCAGCGGAAGCTCCCGGTCTCGGGCATGTCGGAGTGCAGCACCACCCCGCTCAGCTCCTCGATGGCGCCCTCTTCGAGTCTCCCCGACACCTCCACGTAGCGGAAGCCGTGGAAGGTGAAGCGCGGCTCGAAGGTCTCCGCCTCGCCGTCGCCGCGAAGCGTGAAGGTGTCGGTGGCACGGGCGTCCTTGAGGTTCGCCGTGTAGAGCTCGCCCGACTCGTCGAGGACCTCGGCGTGGCGCAGCTGGACCGTCGTGCCCTCCTCCGCCCCGCACGCGAAGGCGGACCCGTCCCACCATGTTCTGGCCGAGATCGAAGATCCAGCGCGGAGCGAAGAGCGGACTTCCCCTGCGCACGGGGTCCTTTGCCGGTTTGAGCTCGCGGACCACCCGCACCGGGGGACCGCTCATGGCGTCGAGCGAGATCGATGGCGTCGCGGCGAGCTCGACCGGCGCCCAGCCTTCACCCGGCTGGCCGGGATCCGCCCACGGGCCGAGGTCGCGGCGCGCGTCCAGCGTCTCGCCCTGCATGATGTCGGAGGCGAGGATGGGCGAGGCGTGCCAGAGCCATTCCGCGTCGCTGGCGACGGTCGTCTCGCTCCCGTCCCGGTGAGCGATCTCGAGCTGGGCGAGCAGGGCAGGGCGCCGTCCGTAGATCTCGCGGGTCTTCTCGAGGCCGAGCCAGCCGCAGTACCAGCCGTCGCCGAGCAGCGCGCCGATCGCATTCTCGCGCTCGCGGAGAAGCTCGGTGACGTCGTAGACCTGGTAGCGGACGCGTCGGCGGTAGTCGGTCCAGCCGGGCGCGAGCTCCTGATCGCCGACCCGGCGGCCGTTGATCCAGCACTGGTAGAGGCCCAGCGCGGTCACGTAGAGGCGCGCCCGCGCGACCGGGCTGGCGACCTCGAAGGCGCGCCGCAGCGCGGGGACCGGCGGCGAGCTCATCGGCGCACCCCAGAGCGGAGATGCGATCCACCGCGCCGTCCAGTCGGAGGGCTCGAGAAGGCCGATCTCGAAGCGGGCCGGGTCACTCCAGCCGGATGGCTCTCCCGCGGCGTCGAAGCTCTGCACCTTCCACAAGGCGCGCTGGCGAGAGCGGAGGGCGGTGCCCTGGTAGACGACGTGCGCGCACTCGTTCGAAACGACCTCGCCGCTGTCCCAGAGGTCGCCTTGATCCCGCGCCAGCCGCTCCGGGTCGGAGGCGACCAGCAGGCGGTAGGCGCTCTGGCACGCCTCCGGGCGATCGTCGTCCAGCTTCCAGAAGAGACGGGGCTGGTGCACTCCCAGCCCGATGGGGTCGACCTGATACTCACAGCGGAGCGCACGGGGAGCGCCGGGGGCCATGCGAATCCTCCTTCACGAGGGTTCCGAGCCTCAGACGATCCCAGAATGGCGCGCGATTCGCCATCGACCAGGCGCTGGTGCACCTGGAAACAGAAGGCCTGGCTGCGAGATCAGGCCTTCGGGTAGACGAACCTGGACCAGTCGATGTCGGGATCCACGTCGACGGGCACGATCACGCCCTTGCCGGTCTTCTCGTCCTCCGCTTCGCAGACGAAGCCGTCCGCCACCAGCTCTACGACCAGCTCATCGAAGCTCTTGGTCCAGAGGAAGGCGCCCGCCCTGTTGTCCTCGAAATCCCAGTCCAGCTCCGAGAAGTCCTCGCCGGTGCAGCGCTTGAAGACGGCGTGCTGCCAGTCGAGCGGAGTCGCCTTTCCGAGTTCGTGGATTTCCCGGATCATTTCGGTCTTCATGAGCTGCCGGGTGTCCGGCCTGATGATCCCTTCGTTGAGCATTGTCACCTCCTGGAAACTCGCCCGCGGCACGGGCACCTTGTTCTGGGCCTTCAGATACATGTGTTCGATGTACTGCATCGCCTGCTCCTCTCCGGTTTTCCGGATCGCGTCCGGCGTGCCTTATTATTAAATATCTAGATTTAATATATTGACAATCGCCTGCCTGTCAATCCCCCCCCCGAACCCGGCCCCATCGGGAGACGCAGCCGGACGCTTCCGGACGTCCCGCTTCCGAGAAACCTCAGCAATTCCTCAGCAGTGGGCTCGTCTCTTGAATTCGACCCCCCGGTCGGTGTCGAATCGACGCCCGGGGAGCCCTGCCGCTGCGGGGCCGATGGAGGGGGCAAGGCCGATGCGGAACAGCGTTCTGGTGGTCGACGACAGTCGCAGCGCTCGCCGAGCGCTCGCCGCGGAGCTCGAGGACGCGGGCTACGAGGTGATCGAGGCTGAGGACGGCTCCCGCGGCTGGGACCGATTCTGCGCGCGCGCGCCGGATCTCGTGATCACTGACATGGTGATGCCGAACAGCGACGGGATCGAGCTTCTCACGCGGATCCGCACCCGCTGCGAGGTTCCGGTGGTCGTGTTCACGGCCCACGGGAGCATCGAGGCGGCGGTGACCGCGGTCAAGCGCGGAGCCGACGAATTCGTGGCTTCCCCGGACATCGAGCTGGAAGAGCTGGTGGGGCTGGTCTCCCGCTTGATCGAGGGAGTGGGCGCCGTCGACCTGCCCGCGAGGATCGCGGAGCGATTCCCGGGCGAGAGCCCCGCGATCCAGAGGGTGCGCGAGCGGATCGCGGGGCTGGCCACGCTCGCCGAGCCGGTCTCGATCTGCGGCGAGCCGGGAACGGGCCGGGATCGCGTCGCCCGCGCCCTCCACGACTTCGGCGTGACACGCGCTGGGGAGTTCGTCCACGTGGCTTCGAGCGGCCGGTCCGCCAGCGGGCGGCTTCCGGCTTCGGCCACGATCTACCTGGACAATCTGGATCGCTTCTCCCGGGACGCCCAGCGCTACTGGTTGGAGCGGCTCTCGGCGGGGGGGCGTATCGAGTCTCCACAGCTCCGGGTCGTCGCCTCGCTCTCGCGCCCCCTGCGGATGGCGCTCGACGAGGGACGAGTCGATCCCGAGCTGGCGAAGTGGTTCCTTCGCTTCGAGATCTCGCTTCCGCCCCTGCGCGAGCGCCCCGAGGACATCCCGGTCCTGGCCCGGGTGCTCGTCGAGCAACTCGGGCAGTCGCTGGGCCGGTCCGATGCCCGCCTGGCGCCGGAAGTCGTGCAGCGTCTGCGCCGGGAACACTGGCCGGGAAACGTGAGAGAGCTCTCCGCCATCCTCGAGAAGCTGATCGCCTTCTCTCCCACCAGGGAGATCCGGCTCGGCGAGCTGGTGGGAGTCCTCGCCGAGGTCAGGGAGAGCGTCGCCAGCATCCGCGAGCGCCAGGGCATGATCGAGCGCGAGACCCTGATCGAAGCGCTGCGGAGCACGGGTGGGAACGTGACCCGGACCGCCGAGCTTCTCGGCAGAAGCCGGCCGGCCGTCTACCGGCTCGCCGAGAAGCACGGGCTCCCACTGCGCCGGGAGTACTGAGCGCCGGGCGGGCACGGGGGGACGCCCCCGAACACCCCGTGACCGCCGCAGACGCGCACGGCCGGTGGTTGTCATTGAGCTCGGACGCTCTCCCGGAATAGGGTTGGAGGCTCGACGCAATGCTGCGTCATCCCTTCGAGAGGCGGAAGTGTGCGGGTTGCCAGCGACGAGAGGCGAGAGGAGGAGCCGGGCATCGACGGCCGAAGTCCCGAGGCTCGGCGGCTGCGCCACCAGGTCCGCGTGGCCGCCGCGACGCCGGCGACACTGCTGATCACCGGCGAGACGGGATCGGGCAAGGGAGTGGTGGCGCGGGCGGTCCACCGCTCTTCGGAGCGGCGGGATGCGCCGCTGGTTCACGTCGACTGTGCCGCGCTCTCGTCATCGGTGATCGAGAGCGAGCTCTTCGGCCACGAGCGCGGGGCGTTCACGGGCGCGGAGACCCGGCGCGCAGGGCGCTTCGAGCTCGCAGCCTCGGGGAGCATCTTTCTCGACGAGATCGGGGACATGGCACCTTCCCTGCAGGCCAAGCTGCTACGCGTGCTACAGGAGCGGCGCTTCGAGCGCGTCGGTGGCACCAGGACCCTGCCGATGAACGCGCGGGTGATCGCAGCCACCAACCTGGATCTCGAGCGCGCCGTTCGCGAGCGCCGCTTCCGCGAGGATCTCTACTACCGGCTCAACGTGCTGCGCATCGCGGTGCCACCGCTGCGCGAACGGAAGGAGGACATCCCGGATCTCGTCATCCGCGGACTGCGCCGGCACGCGCGGCACCTCGGTCTTCCTTCTCCGAGTCCCACCTCGGGACTGCTTCAGCGCCTCGCCAACCATCCCTGGCCGGGGAACGTCCGGCAGTTGATGAATCTGCTGGAGCGCCTCGTCGTGACGCATCCGGGGGAATTCATCGACGTCGCGGACCTGGAGGAGGTCGCCGGGCCGGAAGTCGACCTGCGCGGAAGGGCGCTGGCTGAGCGACCCGACCGGTACGGACCGTCCGGAGTCCGAGGTGATCGCCGCGGTCCTGGAGTCGACGGGCGGAAACGTGTCGCGAGCGGCCCGCCGCCTGAAGCTGGCGCGCAGCACGCTCCGCCACAAGATCAAGAGGTACGCCCTGGAAGACCTGATCCCGAAGGACTGACGACGTGAGCGGGAACGTGCCGGCCGCTATTCGCTGGTCATCTCCTGCTTGATCTGCGATTTCAGCAGCTTGCCGTTGGCGTTGCGCGGCAGCGGCTCGCGGCGGATCTCGATGCGCGCCGGCACCTTGAAGGTCGCCGCGCGCGCCGCCACGTGATCCTTGAGATCCTGCTCGGTGACCGCGGAGTTGGCCGTCACCTGGACGACGGCGCCCACCTCCTCTCCCAGCACCCGGTGGGGAAGCCCGATCACCGCCGCGTCCATCACCTCCGGGTGGTCGTAGAGGAGCGACTCCACCTCCACGCAGTAGATGTTCTCTCCGCCCCGGATCAGCATGTCCTTGGTGCGGTCGACGATGTAGACGAAGCCGTCCTCGTCGAGGTGCGCCAGGTCGCCGGTGCGGAGCCAGCCGTTCTGGAAGCTCGCGGCCGTGGCCTCCGGCTTGTTCCAGTAGCCCTTCACCACGTTCGGTCCCTTGATCCAGAGCTCGCCGATCTCCCCGGCCGGAAGTGGCTTCTCCTGCTCGTCCACCACCAGGACCTCGCAGACCGGTACCGGCGGCCCCACGCTGTCCGGGCGGGCCACGTAGTCCTCGCCGGTGTTCATGGTGCTGACGGAAGAGGTTTCGGTGAGGCCGTAGCCGTTGGTGGGCGAGCCTTCGGGAAACGCCTGCTTGATGCGGCGCACCAGCTCCGGCGCGGCGGGGGCGCCGCCGTAGCCCACGCCCTGGACGCTGGAGAGGTCGCGCTTGTGGAAGCTGGCCGCCTCCAGCACCTGCCAGACCATCGAGGGGACGCCGCCGAAGCTGGTGACCCGCTCCCGCTCGATCAGCTCCAGTGCCCGCTCGGCGTCCCACTTGTACATCATCACCAGCTTCAGACCGAAGCTGGTGGCGGCACACAGGATCGAGTGGCATCCGGTGGCGTGAAAGAAGGGGACGGAGATGAGCTGGGCGGTCTGGGGGCGCTCCTCGTCGGGTGCGGGCTGCTTCCCGCTGCGCACTGCGGCGCGCAGCTGTACGAAGGCCAGACTCATCAGGTTGCTGCAGATGTTGCGGTGCGTGCCGAGGGCGCCCTTGGGTTTCCCGGTGGTCCCCGAGGTGTAGAAGATGGTGGCGTCGTCCTCGGGTTGCAGCGCCACCTCGGGAAGCTCGGCCTCCGGAGGCGACGCGGCGAGCACCTCCTCGAAGCGGAGCTGACCCGCCACCGGCGGGGCCTGGTCGCGCGCCACGACGATCTTGCGCAGACCCAGAGCCATCGAAATGCGGTGCCAGGCGATAGGCGCGTTCCGCGTCGCAGAAGAGCACCTCCGCCCCCGAGTCCGAGAGGCCGTACTCGAGCTCCTCTCCCTTCCACCACGCGTTCAAGGGCACCGCCACGGCGCCGGCCGTGGTCGCCGCCCAGAAGGCGATCGACCACTCGGGGAGGTTCCGCATCGCGATGGCGACGCGGTCTCCCTTGGCGACGCCCCACTCCTCGGCCAGGGTGCGCGCCAGGCGGGCGGCGGCGCTCCAGTGCTCGCTGAAGCTGAGCCGGTCGTCCTCGTAGACCAGAAAGGTCTTCTCGCCGTGGAGCCGGCTTCCCTCGAGGACGGCCCGCAAGGAGGGCGGGGTGTTCTTCCAGGTCCTGGTGGGGACGCCGCGGATCTCGACCTCCTCGATCTCGAAGGGCGCTCCCGCTGCCGTGAGTGCACTGGTGACCTCCGCGAGGGACTGGCTCATGTGGTTCTCCCGTTGCGACCGCTAAGCTCGCTCGATGCCGATCCGGGCCATGTTATTCGATCTCTTCGACACTCTGGTAGACCTCCATTTCGATCCCTCGAACACCACGGAGGTGGAGGGGCGCCGAGTCCACAGCTTCGTGGCCCGCCTCTACGCCGCGCTTCGCAAGCGCGCCGAAGTGGATCTCGACAGCTTCATGGAGGCGTTTTCGGAGGTCGATCGCAGCGAGCGGAAGCCCCGCTACGAGGAGGGTCGCGAGTACCCCACCCTGGAGCGCTTCACGTCCGTCGTGAAGCTCCTCGGCCTCGACGATCCAGAGCTTCCGGAGATCCTGACCGCCGCTCACATGAGCGGGATCTACGAGGGTGTGGTCGTGCTCCCGCATCACGGCGAGGTCCTCGGCCGCCTCGGCCAGGCCGCGAAGATCGGGCTCTGCTCGAACTTCAGCCACACCGAGACCGCCCTGCGCGTGATCGAGGAGGCGCGGCTCCGCCCCCATCTGGACGCGCTGGCGATCTCGGAGGCGGTCGGCTTCCGCAAGCCGCGGGCGGAGATCTTCCAGGTGGCTCTGGACGCCCTCGGCGTCGGACCTGAGGAGACCGTCCACGTGGGAGACGATCTTCGAGCCGACGTGGGCGGCGCAGCGCCCCTCGGGATCCGCACCGCCTGGATCACGCGTCGGGTCCGCGACCCCGAGGCCAAGCTCCGCGAGTGGGAGGGGCCGTCCCCCGACTGGACGATCGCGGACCTGGCCGAGCTGGAGGAGCTGGTCGAGCTCTGAGGGCCGGCACGAAGAGCGATGGGTCAACGCCCCTTCCATTCGGGCCGGCGCTTCTCGGTGAAGGCCCGCGCGCCCTCGATGTAGTCCTCGCTCTTCAGCATGGCGTGGATCAGGTCGTAGCGGCCCTTCACCGCCTCCTCGAGGCTCGGGGCGTCGAGGCCCTTCTGGGCGGCCTGCTTGGTGCCGCGCACCGAAAGCGGTGCGCACTCGACGATCTGATCGGCCCAGCGGCGGGCAGCACCCATCAGCTGGTCCGCTTCCACGACTTCGTTCACGAAGCCGAGCTCCCGGCCTTCCGCCGCACCCACCCGCCGCCCGGTGAGGAGCATTCCCATCGCTCTCTTCAGTCCGATCTGCCGCGAGAGGCGATGGATACCGCCGGCGAGCGCGGCCTGCCCCACGCGCGGCTCGGGGAGGCCGAAGCTGGCGCGCTCCGAAGCGATGATCAGGTCGCAGGCCAGAGCGATCTCGAAGCCGCCGCCGAGGGCCACGCCATTGACCGCGGCGATCATCGGCTTGACCGAGTCGAAGCGGAGGGTCATGCCCCCGAATCCCGTCTTCGGCCAGTTCATCTCGGCGCCGCTGGCGACGTATTTGAGGTCGTTGCCGGCGCTGAAGGCCTGGTCGCCGGCACCCGTCAGGATCGCGACCCAGAGTTCCGGGTCCGCCTCGAAGGCGTCGAAGACCTGCGCAAGCTCCCGGGCCGCCGGCGGGTGGATCGCGTTGCGAACCTCCGGGCGGTCGAAGACGACGTTGAGGATCCGCCCCTCTCGCTCGGTCCTGCAGAACTCCGGCATGCTTCGCTCCTCTCGCAAGAGGGGCGAAGATACCACGGAAGATCCCCGCTTCGCGTCGTCCTCGGTTAAGCTCTCGCGCATGGATCCGAGGCAGATGGAGCGGATTCCCCCGATCAAGGCGGTGATGACGCCCTTCCCCTACGCGGTCGAGATCGGCGACTCCATCGAGAAGGCGCGCCAGGCGATGAGCGCGCATCGGATCCGCCACCTTCCGGTGACGGACGAAGGGCGCCTGGTGGGGGTGATCTCGGCGCGAGAGCTCGAGGTCGCAACCGACGCGCGGGTGGTGCGGGACGCGCATCTGGCCGGCGCCTCCGTGGTCGAGCTCACCGAGCGGCTGGATCGCGTGCTGCTGACGATGGCGAAGTCCCACCTCGGCTCGGCCCTGGTGGTGAAGCGCGGGAAGCTGGTGGGGATCTTCACCACCAGCGACGCCTGCCGGATCTTCGGCGAGTGCCTGCGCAATCTGTTTCCCAACGACGACAACGAGGCCGCCTGAACCGGGTGGGTCGGGCCAGGACCTCGGAAGGAGAAGAGATGTCGCTGAAGATGACCAAGCAGGAACGGGAAGCCTTTCTCGCGGATCTCCACGTCGGCGTGATCAGCATCGACGAGCCGGGGCGCGGACCGCTGACCGTGCCCATCTGGTACGACTACGAGCCCGGCGGCGAGCTCTGGGTCATCACCGATCGCGGCTCCCGCAAGGGGAAGCTCCTGGACGCAGCCGGGCGCTTCAGCATCTGCGCCCAGACGGAGGCGCCCCCCTACAAGTACGTCACCGTCGAGGGACCGATCGCGTCCGTGGAGGCGACGAACATGGAGGACGTGGGCCGCTCCATGGCGCACCGCTACCTGGGTCCGGAGCTGGGCGACCAGTACGTGGAGGCGACGCGCGCCGAGGCGGAGCGGGGCGAAACCGTCTGCTACCGGATGCGCCCGGAGCACTGGCTGACGGTCGACTACGCCAAGCAGTTCGCCCAGTCCTAGGCTCCAATCCCTGGAAGTTTCATTTCCTGGCCTGCAGCTCTCGCCGGCCAGCTTGGGAAAGGCTTCGACCATGGCGGAGATTCGCGAGATCGCGAGTGGGCTCCAGTTTCCCGAGGGCCCCATCGCGATGGACGACGGCAGCGTCCTGGTCGTCGAGATCAGGCGCGGCACGCTCACCCGGGTGCTTCCCGACGGCAGCCAGGAGATCGTGGCCGAGACCGGCGGAGGCCCGAACGGCGCCGCCATCGGGCCCGACGGCCAGGTCTACATCTGCAACAACGGCGGCTTCGAGTGGCACGATCTCGGCGGCATGTTCCTGCCGGGGGACCAGCCGGCCGACTACATCGGCGGCAGCATCCAGCGCGTCGATCTCCGGACCGGCGCCGTCGAGAGCCTCTACACCGAGTGCGATGGCATCCCCCTGAAGGGTCCCAACGACATCGTCTTCGACTCCGAGGGCGGCTTCTGGTTCACCGATCTCGGCAAGAGCCGCCCCCGCGAGCGCGACCGGACGGGGATCTTCTACGCGCTCCCCGACGGCTCGAGCATTCGCGAGATGGTCTTCCCGCTGGAGACGCCCAACGGCATCGCCCTATCACCCGACCAGAGCCGCGTGTACGCGGCGGAGACGCTGACGGGTCGCGTCTACGCCTGGGACCTGGAGGGACCCGGGCAGATCCGGCCGAACCCGCTCTCGCCCAATCAGGGTCAGCCTGCTGGCGGGCGTCCCCGGTCTCCAGCTCTTCGACTCGATGGCCGTGGACGCCGACGGCAACGTCTGTGTCGCGACCATCGTCAACGGCGGCATCACGGTGATCTCGCCCGACGGCTCGTCGGTGGATCACGTGCCCATGCCGGACCCGATCACCACCAACATCTGCTTCGGGGGGCCGGACCTGCGCACCGCCTACATCACGCTGTCGTCGACGGGGCGCCTGGTCAGCACGACCTGGAGAACCCCGGGCCTGAAGCTCGCGTTCTAGTCTTTTCGACTTCGCTCGGCGCGCGCCCTAGATATCCGCGTAGACGTCGTTGCCCTTGTCGTCGACGATGATGAAGGCGGGGAATTTCTCGATCTCGATCTTCCAGACCGCCTCCATGCCGAGCTCCGGATACTCCAGCACTTCGACCTTGGTGATGCAGTTCTTGGCGAGGATCGCCGCGGGGCCTCCGATCGAGCCCAGGTAGAAGCCGCCGTACTTCTTGCAGGCGTCGGTCACCTGCTTGGAGCGATTCCCCTTGGCGAGGGTGATCAGGCTGCCTCCCTTGGACTGGAAGAGTTCCACGTAGGAGTCCATGCGGCCGGCGGTGGTGGGGCCGAAGGAGCCCGATGCGTAGCCCTCGGGCGTCTTGGCCGGGCCGGCGTAGTAGATGATGTGATCCTTCAAGTACCCGGGCATCTCCTCGCCGGCGTCGAGGCGCTCCTTGACCTTGGCGTGGGCGATGTCCCGAGCGACCACGATGGTGCCGGTCAAGGAGAGCCGGGTCTTGGTGGGATACTTGGTGAGGATGGCGCGAATCTCGTCCATCGGCATGGAGAGATCGATCTCGACCACCTCGCCGCCGAGCTCCTGGGCGCTCACCTCGGGCAGGTAGCGGGCGGGATCCGTCTCGAGCTTCTCGACGAAGATGCCCTCCCGGTTGATCTTGGCCTTGATCTGGCGATCCGCCGAGCAGGAGACGCCGATGCCCACCGGACAGGAGGCGCCGTGGCGGAACAGGCGGATCACCCGGACGTCGAGGCAGAAGTGCTTGCCGCCGAACTGGGCGCCGATCCCGGTCTGCTGCGCGAGCTTCAGGATCTGCTCCTCGAGCTCCAGGTCGCGGAAGGCGCGTCCCGTCTCGTTCCCGCTGGTCGGGAGCGAGTCGAGGTAGCGGGCGCTGGCGAGCTTCACCGTCTTGAGCGTGAACTCCGCCGACGGTCCGCCGACCACGAAGGCCAGGTGGTAGGGCGGGCAGGCCGCGGTACCGAGGGAGCGGATCTTCTCGTTGGCGAACTTGAGCAGCGACTCCGGGTTCAGGAGCGCCAGGGTCTGCTGGTAGAGAAAGCTCTTGTTGGCGGATCCGCCGCCCTTGGCCATGAACAGGAACTTGTACTCGTCGCCCTCGGTGGCGTAGATCTCGATCTGGGCGGGGAGATTGCAGCCGGTGTTCTTCTCTTCGTACATAGAGAGGGGAGCCATCTGCGAGTAGCGCAGGTTGCCCTCCGTGTAGGTCTTGTGGACGCCGCGGGCGATCGCGGCCTCGTCGTTGCACCCGGTGAAGATGTTCGCGCCCTTCTTCGCCATCACGATGGCGGTGCCGGTGTCCTGGCAGGTGGGCAGCACCCCCGCCGCCGCGATGTTGGCGTTCTTCAGCAGCTCCAGTGCGACGAAGCGATCGTTCTCCGATGACTCCGGGTCATCGAGGATCGCGCGGAGCTGGGCCAGGTGCTCGCCGCGGAACAGGTGCGAGATGTCTCGCATGCACTCGTTCGCCAGCCAGGTCAGCGCTTGCTCGTCGACCTTGAGGATCGTGCGTCCGTCCACCTGGGCGGTGGAGACGTGATCGCTGCTGAGTTTACGGTACTCGGTCTCGTCGGGACCGAACTCGAAGATTTCCTGGAATTGAAAGTCAGAC
>CAWAPH010000012.1:0-16896 GCA_963783795.1 uncultured delta proteobacterium
CTGGATTTTAGCAACTCGCTCACCGACGTCCGCTGCGGAGCCCCTCCAGGATCGCCGTGGTGCGGATGCCGGGGACCTGGCGCAGCCGCCTGACCTCGCCCTCCCAGCCGCGGGGCGCATCCTGCGCCAGCAGGGTCGCCAGCGGCCAGTCTCCGCCCTTGGCGTAGACGTCCGGAGCCAGCACGCCGATCGTGGCGCGAGGGGTCCTGCCGCCGAAGCTCGTCACCCAGTCCACGCACTCGAGGGCGGCGAGCAGCTCCGCGCGCTGGCGCATCGGAACGATCGGCCGCTCGGGCCCCTTCAAGCGCCGCACCGAAGCGTCGCTGTTGACCGCGACCACCAGCCGGTCGCCGAAGCTGCGCGCCTCTTCCAGGCTCCGCACGTGCCCGACGTGAAGCAGGTCGAAGCAGCCGCTGGTGAACACCACCCTCTCTCCGCGCCGCTGCGCGGCGCGCACGGCCCGGGCCGCGTCGCGGCGGCTCATGATCTTGTCCCGTGCCTTCGAGAGCTTCAAGACCCGGGCCTCGCCTGTGTGTCCATCTGTGTGCCCTCGTTCCCGTCCAGGCCTTCGCGCGTCTCCGTCTCTGCTTCCTCGACGCCGTCGTCGACACTCCCGTCTTCGCCTCCGGCATTCGCCGGGGGCTCGCTCGAGGCCTCGATACCGGGCGGGTTCAGAATCGACTCCAGACGCTTGAGCCCGTTCCAGACGAAGCTCGGTCCCGCGAACATGAAGTGGGCAGGCCCCTCCGCGAAGGACTTGATGGGAATCAGCTTCGCCTTCAGCTCCGGCCAGCTTCCCGTGATCGCGAAGTAGGCGCCCACCAGATTCTCGTCTCGCCCGAGGATGACCCTGTTTAGCACTGGAACCCGGTTGATGAGAGAATCCAGCGTCCGCAGGAAGAACAGGCCCGTGACCGCCTCGGTAGCGTAGGGCTTGACCAGATCGGCCTGACCCGAGACCACCATTCCCAGCGACTGCGCGTCGAGTGAGAGGGACTCCGAGTAGAGCCGGCCCTTCTCGATCCGGCCCACGAAATCGATGGCCGTGTAGGGGATCTCGTCCCGATAGCGGAACGGGTCGAAGCGGTCGCTGGCCACGGCGATGGCGACGAAGACCGGGAGCTGCTGGTGGATCTTCCCCTCCCGGGCGTGGAGAGAGAGCACGCCATCCGCATCGGCGAGCAGTGAACGACCCTCGTGAAGCCGGCCGCTCACGACGCCGGCTCCGAACAGGTGGCCGCTCAGAAGCTCGTCCTCGCGCCCGGCCGCGCGGGTGACATCCACCAGGTCCATCTTCCGCACCTGGAGCTCGAGGCGGAAGGGAAGCTCCTCACCGCTCCCCAGGGCGACCTCTGCGTTCCCCTCGAGCTCGCCCAGGGGAGCCAGGAAGAGCGTGGACTTCTCCATGTGCAGCGTGCTGCGGGAGAGCCGGAAACCTCCCGAGCCGCCGCGGATCTGCCACTGGCCGAGGCGGTTCGCCCGATACTCCCAGCGGCCGCTCGCCCAGGGGTCCTGCTTCGGCTCGAGCTGCATGGACTCGAAAGGAGGCCCCAGGCGCAGCTCGACCCGGAGACTTGGCTCGGGCGCCCGGCGATACGAGGCCTCTCCCGCGATCGGCACCCCCGCCCACACCCCGCGCTCGACGGCGAAGTCGAGGCCGTCCGGAGCCGGGAAGACTTCTCCGCGTACGTGCTCGAGACTGCAGAGCAGGGCGGGGTGGACGATCCAGTCCGCGTCGACCGCAAAGCTGCTCCAGGAGGGCTCGGCGGACTTGCGGCGGTGCGAGCGGATCCAGCGCCAGACTCCGCCGAACCCCGGCGGAGAGGCCTTCGTCGCGGGCGGGATGCAGTTGACCTCGTCGGGAGAGCGGATCTGGGAGAGGCCGCGGATGGTCGCGTCGAGCCTGGGCAGCGGCCGCTCGCCCAGCCGGCCGCGCACGTCTCGGAGCTCGAGACCGTCGGCGCTCCAGATCGCGCTGCCGCCGAGCTCATCGAGACGCCTCTCGCCCGCGCCGATTCGCAGCCGCGCATCGGCCACCTCCGCCCTCACCGTGACCTCCCCCGGACGCCCCAACAGCCGGGTCTCGATCAGCTCCCGGAAGCCCTCCAGCGTGGTGTGCGCCTCGGCGCTGAGCTCCAGCAGCCGGCCCGCTTCGATCCGCTCGCTCAAGGGATCCAGCCAGACGCGGACCCCGGGAGAGAGGTAGCTCCGAAGCTCGCGGATGCGCGGCAGGGGGAGCTCGTCGAGCTGCAGCGCCAGCCGCAGCTTTGCGCCCCGGTTGACGGGGAGGGACAGGCTTCCCTGCGCCCGAAGCGTGACCTCGCCGTCCGAGATCTCTCCCTGCTGGAGGCGCAGCGAGGCCGGGCTGGCCTCGATCTGCGCCGCCAGTCTGCAGCGTTCCAGCGCGATCCGGTGGCGGCTCGCCCGCTCGGCCAGGGGCAGTGAGGCGCCGAGCCCGCTGCCCTGCAGCCGGACGGCGAGGCTCTGGGGCCGCCCCGGCCGGTACTGCCAGCGGAGGCTCCCCTGGACGAGACCGCTCGGGTCCGACGCGACACCCCCCATGGCCGCATAGGGGGCCAGGATCGCGAGATCGATCTTCTCGAACTCGAGCGTGGCGCGGACTTCCCGATCGGCCTTCGCGCGCAGCTCGATGGCTCCTCCCTCCGCCTCTCCGTGCCGGATTCGCCCCCGGACCCGAAGCTCGGCCCTGCGGCGAAAGCTCGCCCGGCGAGCCAGGCCGGTGAGTGCCTCGATGCGGATGGAAAACGGCTTCTCGAGGGATTCGTCGCTGAACAGTAGGGTCCCGCCCCGGAGCTCCAGGTCCCGGATCGGGAGCGTCCCCTGCGCCAGCAGGCGGGCGACACCTTCCAGCGCCTCGATCGCCGCCCGAAGCTCGAGCTCGCCGTCCTCTTCTTCCGGAGGCTGGACGCCGCGCCGGAGGCTCAGCCTGACTCCCTCCAGCACGAGCCGGTCGATGAAGAAGCGGGCCATCCAGAGTGCGACCGGATCGAGTCGGGCGGACGCGCGCTCGACCCGCAGCAGGCCTTCTGTCCCCGCGGGCTCCACCTCCACCCCGGTGGCCTCCAGCACCAGGCCCCAGCGGAGCGAGAGCCGGGCCTGATCCACCTGGACCGGCGCCTCGAGGAGAGCCGAGAGACGCCGCTCGGTCTCGATCCGGAGGCGCTCCGGGGCGATGAGCCCCGCCAGCGTGAGGCCCGCCCACACCACGGCGGCGAGCAGGACCAGGCCCATCAGGCCGAGGATCAGCGCTCGCTGCAAGATCTTCTCCTGGCCTCGCTTTCCTCACCATTCGAGCGGTGCCGAGTTCGCGCCCTCTGGCGGCAGCGCGCCAGGGCGCCCCGGCCTCGAAGCTGCGCATCTTTGACGTGAAGGTAGGGTTCAAAGAGGTGTCGCAAATACGCGCCCGAGCCCGCATCCCCTCGGGAAATCTGAGCTTTGGGAAAGTGTTCGGTCTGGACTCGGAAGATCCTCCAAGCACCGATTTTTTCTAAAGAAATCCTCAGTTCATCCGAAATTCTCTGCAGTTGCCACAGCGCCGAGCCGCGCGACAACTGAGGGAATGCGACGTGAGCGACACCGAGGACCGTCCCAACCGAGTACGTGAGCTGCGCGAGAATCGGCTCATGACGCAGGCGCAACTGGCCCGCAAGGCCAAGGTCGCGCTTCGCACCATTCACAGCGTCGAAAAGGGCATGAACTGCCGTATGGATACGAAGCGGAAGATCCTGCTGGCTCTCGGAATGCGCTTCGAGGACAAGGATCACGTCTTCCCGCCCCAGCGTTCGCTCCAGGCTTCCCCGGTCCAGGGGCAAGAACGGGATCCGTTCCTGCCGCACTAGTCTCCCCGCCAGCGTCTGCACCTCACCAGCCGCCCGGCCTTCCGGGCGATCTGCGCTCTCCGCTCGCCGAATCCCTCCGGGGCCGCAGTTCTGACTGGCTTCCGTTAACATGACCGTCAGTCGCGCTTTCGGTGGTCTGCTCACCAAGGGGGTACCATTCCGGACCGATACACGCTGCTTGCGGATGTCGCGGGAATCGTCTCGCGGTCCCACGACCTGAACGAGACATTGGACAATGTCGTCGATCTGGTCGCCAAGCGGATGGATGCCGATGTCTGCTCGATCTACCTGACGGAACCCGATCTCAAGCACCTCATCCTCAGAGCGACGATCGGCCTGGACAGGAACGCGGTGGGGCAGGTGCGGCTCCGCTTCGGAGAAGGGCTGGTCGGCCACGCGGCGCAGCGGGGCGAGTCCCTGGCAGTGGTGGACGCTTCTTCCCATCCCGACTACCGCTACTTCCCCGAGACGGGTGAGGAGCGGTTCCCCTCGCTGATGGCGGCGCCGCTGACCGTGAGCACCCCGACCAGTCTGGGGCACTTCTCGATCGGCGTGCTCGTCGTGCAGACCCGGGACCCCCGCGAGTTCCAGGCGAGGGACGCGGAGTTGCTCGACACCTGCGCCCGCCTGATCGCTCCGCTGGTCATGAACGCTCAGCTCCTCGCCCTGATGTCGGGTCCCGAGGAGGTGCGGGCGTGGATCGTCTCGCAGCTCGGCGGTGCCGTACCCGGCTTGGGCGCAGTGGAGGGGCCCGGCCGCGCTGAGCGAAACGTCGAGGTGCGCGGCATCCCCACGTCGAGCGGCATCGCCATCGGGCCGGTCCACTTCCTCGACGACACGGTCGATTTGGAGAGCATCGAGTACGTCGCGAACTCCGATCCGGCGCAGGAGCGGAGGGATCTGCTGGACGCCGTGGGTGACGCGCGGCGCGAGCTTCACGACGTGAGGGACGAGGTCGGGGAGCGCTTCGGCCCGGAGTTCTCCGCCGTCTTCAACATGCACATCCAGATCCTCGAGGACAAGGGCTTCGTCTCCAAGCTGGAGCAGAGCGTCGGACAGACCGGGAGCGGGCTCCAGGCGATCCGCGACGTGCTGGCCGCCTACCAGGAGATCTTCGCGCGCATCGAGAACCCCTTCTTCCGCGAGCGGGGGATCGACGTGGTGGACGTCGGGCAGCGGGTGATGGCGAAGCTGCTCGGTGTCCGGATCCGGAACATCCCGCTCACCGAGGGGGCGATCGTGGTCGCTTCCCACCTGCTCCCGGCCCACTTCGCCCTGCTGGAGACCGAGAAGATCGCGGCGGTGGTTTCGGAGCACGGCGGTCCCACCTCACACGGTGCGATCTTCGCCCGCGCGTTGGAGATCCCGTCGGTCACGGGGGCGACCGGCATCCTCGAAGCGGCGCGTCCGGGCGAGCAGGCGATCGTCGACGGCTACGCCGGTCTCATCTACCTCTCGGCGGACGAAGAGATCCGGCAGGAGTACGAGCGGGCCAAGCATCGCGACCTGATCGCAGTCGAGCATCTCGACGCCCTGTCCGGCCGGCCCGCGGAGACCCGGGACGGCGCCCGGGTCAGGCTGACCGCCAACGTCGGTCTGCTGAGCGACCTGCGGCTGTGCGAGAGGCACGGCGCCGAGGGCATCGGGCTGTTCCGGACCGAGCTGATCGCCCTGGCCCACCGCGGGTTCCCCAGCGAGGACGAGCAGGAGCAGCTCTACGAAGGTGTGGCCGAGGCGATGGCCCCGCGCCCGGTCACGATCCGCACCCTCGACCTGGGTGGGGACAAGGTGATTCCCGAGCTGGCCGTCACGGGAGAGGAGAACCCCCAGCTCGGCTGGCGCTCGATCCGGATCTCCCTCTCCGACAAGGAGAGCTTCCGCGCCCAGCTGCGCGCGATTCTCCGGGCCAGCGCCCAGGGGAACGTGCGGCTGTTGATCCCGATGATCTCCACCGTGGACGAGTTCACCGCAGTGCGCGCCCTGGTGGAGGAGACCAAGGAGGAGCTCAGCCGCCGCGGTGCGAGCTTCGACCCCGATCTCCCCGTCGGCGTGATGATCGAGGTTCCCTCGGCGGCGCTGATCAGCGAGCCCCTGGCCCGGGAGTGCGACTTCTTCAGCATCGGGACCAACGATCTCACCCAGTACACCCTGGCGGTGGATCGGGGCAACGAGAGGGTCGCCCATCTCTACTCTCCGTTTCACCCCGCCGTGCTGACCCTGATCGACCGCACGGTGAAGGGAGCGAAGCGGGCGGGCATTCCCGTCTCCGTGTGTGGGGAGATGGCGAACAATCCCCTCGCCGTTCCGCTGCTGGTGGGCCTCGGAATCGGGGAGCTATCCGGTGTGGCGAGCGCCGTGCCGGTGGTGAAGGAGATCGTCCGCTCCCTCGAGATGGGCAAGGTCGCCGACGACGCGCGCCGGGCCCTCGAGGCGGGAAGCGTCGCGGAGGTGGAGGCGATCGCCGCCGAGCGGCTGCGAAGCTCGGACCTGCTCGACCATCCCGACATCGGCGGCTGGCTCGAGCGGTCCATCGAACGCTCCCTGGCTTCGTAAGGTCCCCGCTACAGCTGCAGGTCGGCCAGGATGCCGCTGTGGTCGCTGCCGGCGATCTCGACGACTTCGAAGTGGGCGACGCGAAGCCCGCAGAGGAAGGCGTGGTCGATCCGGAGCAGGCGCGGTGCGCTCGACCAGGGGCCCCAGGTGCGGGCGGGGCGGCGGTGAACCACCTCGGCGTGGAGCTTCGCGGCGTCGTGGAGGCGCGCGGCCAGGGCGCGGTAGGCCGGCCAGATCGGAGTCGCATTGAAGTCTCCAATCACCACCCGCCGCGGCTTGGGTGCCTCCTGGAGATAGGCGCAGAGCGCCCGGATCTGGTCCCGCCGGCGCGCCAGCGAGCGCCAGTGCGGAAGGCAGTGGGGCGCCTGGACGTGCACGGTCACGATTTCGACGCGGTCCGGGAGGTCCGGCCAGTCGCCGGGGCACAGCTCGACGAGGCGGGCGTCCCGGTGACGCAGCGGAAGGTGCTCGACGTTTCCGGGGTGGCGGAGCGCGATCCCCATGCCGAGTCCATCCCCGGTGGGTTCGAGCTTTCCGTGGGGCAGCCGCTCGGAGATGGCGGTGGCCTGATCGGGAGCGAGCTCCTGGACGGCGACCAGGTCGACCTCGAGCTCATCGAGCTGCTGGCCCAGGGCCGCTGCCTTGGCGCGGCCCCGCCACAGGTTCGCCGAGAGCACTCGGAGATGGCCGCGCTTGTGTTCCAAGGCTCTCTTCTCCAAACCGCTGGTCTCTCTGATCCCTCGGTTCTCGGACGATGCGTCTGCCAGATTCAGCGCTCGTCAGGTGCGAACCCGGGCCGGTTGGCGACGCCCAGCTCGACGTCCAGCTCCAGGTTGATGCGATCCAGGGTGGCTTCGAGCTCCCTGCGAAACCCCTCGGCCGCTTCGTCCGTGGCCTTCTTCGGCAGGTGGATCGGTTCTCCGTAGCTGCAGATGATCCGTGCGAAGGGACGCGGGAGGATGGCCCGATCCCAGCTGCCCAAGCGTCTGAACGGGGCCGCCGAGAGCCCGACCGGCACCAGACGGGCCCCGCTGGCGCGGGCGAGGGCGATCACTCCCGGCTTGGCTGTTCCGGCCGGTCCCCGCGGACCGTCGGGAAGCATGCCCACCGGCTCTCCCGCTCGCGCCCGGCGGATCAGGCTTCGCAGCAGGCTGGTGGCGCCTCTCGAGCTCGATCCCCGCACGCTCGCGTCGAAGCCGAGGTGCTGGAGCACGGAGCTGGCCAGATCGCCGTCGCGGCTCTGACTGACGGGGACGATCAGCCCCCGGCCCCTGAAGTGGTAGCCGGCGATCAGGAGGCCCCGGTGCCAGGTCGTGATGACCAGTGGCTCCCGCTTCGAGAAGGGATCCTCCCCGACCGTCCGCACGCGCCAGGTGGCGCCCAGCAGGCGCAGCAGCAGCGCTCCGGCGAAGCCGACGAAGGCGAGCCAGACGCGATAGCGCCGCGAGTCGCGCGGGAGCCGCATTCCCGTCACGCTAGCCCATGTCCCATGCGGTGATTTCGGCCGAAGCGCAGCCGGCCCTCGACCCCGACTCCTCGCGCCGAGACCCGTCAGGGCAGCAGGGAGATCAGTGCTACACCGGCCACGGTCGCCATGGCGCCGACGATCCGGCGCCGGTCCGGCCGCTCGCGCAGCCAGACGACGGCAAACAGCAGTGCGAAGAGCACGCTCACCTGCCGCACCGCCACGACGTAGCTGGCCGGTGCGGTCTGGTAGGCCTGGAGGATCAGGCTGTAGCCCAACAGGCTGCCGCAGAGCGCTGCCGCCGCCCGCGCCCCGTCGCGCCTCGCCGCCTGACGAAGGGTTGGCCAGGAGACCCTGCGCAGGGCCAGGGGGACGAACAGCAGCGCGTTCGCCACCGAGAGCATGAAGTAGAAGACCACCGTCCGGGGCAGGGGACCCGTCCAGCTGGCCTCCGAGAAGTGCAGCATGGCCTGTTTGTCGACCAGGGAATAGGCGACGGTGGCTGCCAGCGTCAGATAGGCGAAGCGGATTCCCCGCGAGCGCAGCTTCCGCAGCTCCAGGCTCCGATCGGCGTGGATCAGCCAGATGCCGGCCACCAGGACCGCGATGCCCAGCGCTCCCCACGCCGAGACCGACTCTCCCAGGAAGGGCACCGCGATCAGCGGCAGGAAGGCCGGCGTGGAGCGGATGATCGGGTAGACCAGGCTCAGATCCGCTTCCTGGAAGGCCCGGCTCATGAAGTAGAAGTAGAGGCCGTGAGCGACGCCAGTGGCCGCGGTCAACTGCCAGACCCTCACCGGGATGTCGCCCAGCTCGACGAGCGGGAGGATCAGCAACGCCGCGATCACCCCGATGCCCGACTGGAGCAGGTTGAAGGCGAGCGGGTTCTCGCTGCCCTTGATCGCCGCACTCCAGATCGCGTGGAGCAGCGCCGAGGTCAGCACCAGGAGCAGCTCGACGGACGTCACGGGGCCGAGCTTAGTCCTTGTCGCGCTACCAGGCGTCCGCCCTGGCCGCCGATCGGCCCGCCTGACGCCCGAAGAAGCTGCCGTCGGCGATCGAGAGGCCGCTGGCGTAGCCGCCCGCTGCGTGCGGCAGCCCTGCGGTGGTCCGGCCCGCCGCGTAGAGACCGGGGACGGGCTTGCCTTCGGGCGTCAACACTTCGCCGCTGGGAAGGGTCTCCAGACCGCCCAGGGTGAAGGCCGGGATGATCGACTTCCCGACGCTCAGGTTGAGCGCGGAGTAGGGCGGAGCCGAGAGCGGCCGCAGGTAGGCGGGCGCCTTGTGGTAGAGCGGGTCCTCGCCGTTCGCCGCGTGCCGGTTGAAGAACTCCACCGTGGCGGTGAGCGTCGCCTCGGGGAAGCCCAGCGCCTTCTCCAGCGCCTCGATGGTCTCCTCCACCGCCACGATCCTGTGGAGTGCCGGGGTCGGGCCGTAGAGCTCGTCGTCGACGATCAGATAGGCGACGCCGCGCTGGTGGTTCACCACGAAGTCGCCGCTGCGTCCGTGGTAGGCGTCCTCGTTGATGAAGCGCTGTCCCTGTTCGTTGACGAGAATGCCCTTCACGTGGTCCGAGGGCGGGTAGAACGGAACCGAGACGAAGCCCTCTCCCATGTGGATCGCGGACCCGCCGGCGCCGATGCCCATCAGGATGCCGCGGCCGTCGTCTCCGTCGGTCGCGAGGGGGTAGTTGGCCTGGAGCAGCTGCGGCGCGTGCCTGGCGAGCATCTCCTTGTTCTTGATGAAGCCGCCGGCGGCGAGGATGACGCCCCGGCCCGCGCGAACCAGCTTCTCCCCGCCGTCGATCGAGGCCACCACGCCGACCACGCGGCCAGCCTCGTCGGTCACCAACGTCTCGCAGAGCGCGTTGGCCAGCGTGCGGGCACCCGCCTGATCCACGCCGGCGATGATCTTCTGCATGATCAGGCCGCCGGCGTCTCCCTCCTTCCTCGGCTTGTGACCGCGGGGCGCCGGTCTCGCCTCCTGGCTGAAGGGGAACGCAGCCTCGTTCCCGGAGTAGATCAGGCCGTCGTCCGTTTCCTGGACCGGAGCCTTGTGCGGGTAGAAGGATTCCCTGAACTCGAGCCCCAGCGCGACGAACCACTCGAAGTGCTCGAGGCTCTGCTCGCAGTAGAGCCGCACCTTCTCCTCGTTGGCCCCGCGGCTGACCTGCATCAGGTGCTTTCGCATCTCATCCGGCGTGTCGTCGAAGCCGCAGGCCTTCTGCACCGGCGTCCCGCCGCCGAAGTAGATCAGGCCGCCGGACTCGGCCGTCGTCCCTCCGCCGGCCGCCGCCCGCTCCAGGACCAACACGTCGGCGCCGGCCCGCGCCGCCTCGATGGCCGCCGAGCCCCCGGCCGCACCGAGGCCCACGACGACCACGTCCGCTTCCATGTCCCACTTCGCCACCTCGTGGAGCGGTCGCGGTTCGGAGGGGAGAACCCGGCTCTCGCCGGTCGCTGCCTTGTCGTTCGCCATGGGTGCCCTCGTGTCTGGCTCGCCGGTTGTCGCGCTGCTGGGTCCGGGGCGGAGCCCTCGCGACAGATAGAACACGTTCTAGTTCTGGCGCAAATAGGCAGGAGGAGTCCAGAGGAAGAGTGCTACCCGTAGGTCGATGCATCCGATCCTGTTCGAGATCTTCGGCTACCCCGTGGCCGCCTACGGGGCGGCGCTGCTGCTCGCCTTCGTCGTCGGAATCGCCGTGGCCACCCGGCGGGCGCGGGCGCAGGGCCTGGATGCAGACCGGGTTCTCGACTGCGCGATGCTGATCCTGGTCAGCTCGATCCTGGGGTCCCGGCTTCTCTGGGTCGTGACCCACACCGCCGTCTTTCGCCCGCCCCACGGCAGCTGGATCGACGCGGTGAACCCGTTCCAGGGGGAGGCGGGCTTCGGCATCGTCGGGCTCTCGATGCTGGGGGGCGTCGTCCTCGCGCTCGTCGCTTCCATCGCCTTCTTCGCCTATCACCGGCTCCCGTTGCTGCCCTACGTGGACGTCATCATCCCCTCGGTCCCGCTCGGCGAAGGGATCACCCGCATCGGCTGCTTCCTGAACGGCTGCTGTCACGGGCTGGTCTGCACGGCGCCCTGGGGGATGAGGTTTCCCGACGGCAGCCCCGCCGCGGCGCTCTTCCCGGGCCAGGCCGTCCACCCCACCCAGCTCTACGCCTCACTGCTCGGCTTCGCGAGCTTCGTCTTTCTGATCTGGCTGGCCCGGCGCCGGCCCTTCCCCGGCGCGGTGTTCTGCAGCGCCCTGATCCTGATCGGGGGCTATCGGATCGCACTGGACTTCGTGCGCTCCTACGAGAGCCAGATCATCATGTTCCGGGCGGCGGGAGTTCACTTCACCAACAACCAGCTGATCAGCCTGCTCCTGGTGCTCGGGGGCATCGCGGGCCTCGCCGTGCTCGCCCGTCGCCACCGTCCCGAAGCGGCCGGCGGATGAACGTCCTCGTCGTCGTCAACCCGATCGCTGGCGGCGGCAGGGCGGCGCGGGGGGCGGAGCGGCTGGTCCAGCTTCTCGAGGGCGGGGGGCACGCGGTCGAGCGTTTCTCCGCGCGGGATCCGGAAGAGACCGGCGAGCGGGTGCGCAAGCGGGAGGCGGAGGGGGATCTCGACCGGATCGTGGTCGCGGGCGGCGACGGCACCGTGAACGACGTACTGAACGGACTCGAGGATCCCTCCCGGATCCCCCTGGCGCACCTCGCCTACGGGACCGCCAACATGCTGGCCCGCGAGCTACGCATCCCCGCCGACCCCGGCGCGTTGGCGGCGCTGGTGGAGAGCGGGAAGTTCCGTCGCCTCGACCTCGGAAGGGCCGGAGAGCGCCGCTTCCTGATGGTGGCGAGCAGCGGCTTCGACGCCATGGTGACCCGCGCCGTCTCGCGCACGCGCCGCGGCACTCTCGGCTATCCCGGCTACGCGCGGCCGATCCTGCGCGCGCTGCGCGAATACCGCGCTCCGCAGCTCAGCGTCAGCGTGGACGGGGCCGAGCCGCTCCCCGGGGCGCTCGCCATCGTGAGCAACATCCGGAACTACGGGGGGATCTTCTCCATCGCGGACCGGGCGCGCCCCGACTCGGGGGTGCTCGACATCTGTGTGTTCAGCGGCGAACGCGTCACGGACCTGCTTCGCTACGGCTTCGCGGCGCTGACCCGCCGGGTCTCCCGGCTCCCGGACGTCGCCTACCGGACCGGGCGCCGCATTGCGATCGAGTCGGAGGAGCCCGCCGCCGTCCAGATCGACGGCGACTACCGTGGCACCACGCCTCTCGCCATCGAGGTCGAGGCGTCGGTCGTGCCGGTCCTGACGCCGCTCGCCTGAGTCGCGATGGCCTGGGGACGGAAGCGGGGACGTTTGCCTAACTGCCCAACCGCGACTCCGGGCGCCAAGAGCGGCAGTCGGGTCGTTGGTTGGGCAGTTAGGCAGGAACGTCCCCGCTAGTGGCCTCGTTGGCTGCTCGAGAGCGCCCGCCAGGCCCGCGTGAAGAGCCCGAGGATCGGATTGCCGTACACGAGCGTGTCCCAGAGATCGTCGAGCGTGGAGGGTGGCTTCTCGACGAGCGAGTCGAGTCGCATCACCCGTTCGAAGTCCACCTCGATGGGGCCGCTTCGGGGGGTCTGACCGTCGCGCTCGAAGAAGCGCACGCCCGCCTTCGCCATCACGTCGACGAACTCCTGGGCGACCAGTCCGGAGCCCGCCGTGGTGGGGTGCACACCGTCGAGGCTGAACAGACCGCCCGCGACGCGCCTTCCATCTCGCGCTCGCAGGAAGCGCGTGTCGAGCTTCGCCCGCTCGTAGGGTTCGGGCAGCTGGTAGCGCGACCAGCCCGGCGGCGGGGGCACCGAGGGATCCTCGATGTAGCGGCGGTGGGCGACCCGCTCCAGCGCCTGGTGGGTGTCGGCGACGAACCAGTCCTGCGGGAGACCGGCCCTGCGCCGCGTTTCGTTGTGATCCCGGACGCCGCGCTGCAGGATCTCCCGGTAGCTGGCAATCGTCTGGTCGATGCGGATCACCTGCTCTCCCGTCAGGTGCGGATCCCGCTGGTCGCGGAAGGTCGACCCCGACACCCAGGGCCGGACGTAGAACTTGAAGTAGCGCCTGAACCAGGCGGGATCGTCGCCCGGCCCGTAGGGGGACCGCAGTCCTGCGGCGGAGTCCATCCGGCCGCCGATGCCGTTGCTGACCGGGAGGATCGTCAGCGGCGGAACCGTTCCCCAGAAGACCCGGTCCACGCGGCCCCCGCCCGTGCCCAGGGCCTCGATCTCCTCCATGGCCCTCCGCAGCAGCTCGTCGAAGTGCTCCGGGCGGTACAGCGTGGCCCTGCGCCTTCTGGGATCGATCTGCTCCAGGTCGGCTTCGCTGCTCTCCTCGAGGTGGAGACCGATGACGGTGGAGAGCGCGTTGTTCGCGCCGAGGAAGACCAGCAGGTTCTCGATCCCGCTGCCCCTGGCCAGCTCCGCGGCCCGCCGGAGCTGGGTCGCCTTCCGATCCTCCTGCCGCCGGGAGTGGGAGGGGTTGAGCACCCGCAGCGCCGTCCGGTACATCGCGCGCTCGGGGACCTGAAGCAGCCAGGCGTCGCTCGGATCCCGGATGATCTCCTGGCAGAGGCCCGCGCTCAGCTGGAAGGCGTCCTGCAGCCCGAAGCCCCAGACCGCGAGGTTGTGATGAGGGCCCGAGTCCGGCAGGGGCTGGCTTCCGGCGCCCCGCTCCCAGTAGTCCTCGCTGCGGTCCATCCAGCGCCGCAGCCGGACCGCGGCGAGCGGAAGCTCCCACAGTTGGAGCCGGTGCCCGAATTCCAGGTCCAGCCTCCGCAGGAGAAGCTCGATGTTGACGGGGAGGCCGCCTTCTCCAGCGAACGACGGGTGGCGGAACTCCGCCTCCGCGAGGCCCATCTCCCAGGCGACGATCGCAGCGAAGGAGAGGTGTGGCTCGAAGATCGCGCCGCTCCTGAACCCCTGGGTCAGGCTGTCTCCCAGACAGACCAGGCGATGCATTGGGAAACCCCTCGAGCTCGCCTCGTGGGATGCCGGTCTTCGCCGCTGGCCTCACACCACCACGTTGACGAGCCGCCCCTTCACCAGGATCACCTTCCTCGGCTCCTTGCCTCCCACGTGTTTCTGCACCTTCTCGGAGGCGAGGGCCGCGGCCCTGATCTCATCCTCGTCCGCGTCGGCGCGGACCTCGATCTCGTCGCGGCGCTTCCCGTTCACCTGGACGGCGAGCGTGATCGTCTCCGCCACCAGCAGTGCGGGGTCGGCTTCCGGCCACGGCTCGTGGGCGACCGACTCCGGGTGCCCGAGCCGGCTCCACAGCTCCTCCGCCAGGTGCGGCGCGAAGGGCGAGAGCATCCGCAGGAAGGCTTCGGCGCCCTTGCGCGGCAGCGGCCCCTCGTCGGTGATGCTGCGGCTCCAGACCATCAGCTTGGAGATCGCCGTGTTGGGCTGGGTCTTCTCCAGGTCCCGGGTCACGCCGTCGATGGTCCTGGCGGTGAGCCGCGCCTGCGCCCCGGTGCCGTCGCCCTCCGCCAGCTCGCGCAGCGGCTCCCCCTCGCTCTCCTCGTCGACGATCAGCCGATAGGCGCGCTGGAGGAAGCGGAAGCAGCCGGGGATCCCCTCGGTCGACCAGGGGGCTCCCTTCTCCAGCGGCCCCATGAAGAGCTCGTAGAGGCGCATGCTGTCGGCCCCGTACTCGGCGATCACCTCGTCGGGGGAGATCACGTTCCCCCGGCTCTTGGACATCTTCTCGACGACCTCCTCGAGAATGACATCATCGAGTGTCGGATGCAGGGGCCTCCCGTCCCGGTCCCGGCGCACCTGCTTCGGGTTCACCCAGCGCGCCTTCAGCTCCCCGCCGCTCTCGGTGGCGACGGGCGTCTCGCCCTCCAGGCGCACCGCCGAGGACGGGAAGACGCGGGGAGTGGCCGAGGGGTCGTCGGAGAGGTTGTCGTCGTAGTAGCGGTAGCTGTAGCCGAGGATCATCCCCGGGTTGAGCAGCTTCTGGAAGGGCTCCTTGGTGTGCACCACGCCCACGTCGTAGAGCACCTTGTGCCAGAAGCGGGAGTAGAGCAGGTGCAGCACGGCGTGCTCGGCGCCGCCCACGTAGAGGTCCACCGGCATCCAGTAGTTCTCGGCTTCCTGGGAGAACGCCGCCTCGTCGTTGGTCGGATCGCAGAAGCGCAGGAAGTACCAGCAGCTTCCGGCCCACTGGGGCATGGTGTTGGGGTCGCGGCGGGCCGGGACACCCGTTTCCGGATCGGTGGTCTCGATCCACTCTGTCGCCCGCGAGAGCGGCGTCTCGAGATCGCCGCTGGGAGCGAAGTCGTCGAGATCGGGGATCAGCACCGGAAGCTCGTCCTCGGGGACCAGCTTGCAGGTTCCATCCGGCAGGTGGAGCACCGGAAATGGCTCACCCCAGTAGCGCTGTCGACTGAAGAGCCAGTCCCGCAGCTTGTAGCTGATGGTGGCTTCTCCCTTGCCCTCCTGCTCCAGCCACTGGTTCATCTTGGAGATGGCGTCGGGAGTCGCGAGGCCATCCAGGAAGCTGGAGTTCACCGAGGTGCCGACTCCGACGAAGGCCTCCTTGGAGAGGTCTCCCCCCTTCACCACCTCCACGATGGGCAGGTCGAAAGTCCTGGCGAATTCGTAGTCGCGCTCGTCGTGCCCGGGGACGGCCATGATGGCGCCGGTTCCGTAGCTGGCCAGCACGTAGTCGGCGATCCAGATGGGAATCTGCTCGCCGTTGACCGGGTTCTCCGCATAGGCCCCGATGAAGACGCCCGTCTTCTCCTCGCCCTCGGCCTGCCGGGAGCGCTCGCTCTTGCGGGCGGTGGCGTCGAGGTAGGCGTCGACGGCGGCCCGGGCTTCGTCGCTGCTGATCTTCGCGACCAGCGGGTGCTCGGGAGCGAGCACCATGTAGGTGGCACCGAACAGCGTGTCGGAACGGGTGGTGAAGACCTCGATCACCTCGCCGTCTCGATCCACGACCGGGAACTCGACCCGGGCACCCTCGGATCTCCCGATCCACTCCTGCTGCATCTTCACGATGCGATCCGGCCAGTCGACCTCCTTCAGGTCCTCGAGCAGGCGCTCCGCGTAGTGGGTGATGCGCAGGATCCACTGGCGCATCGGCATCCGCACCACCGGGTGGCCGCCGCGCTCGCTCTTGCCGCCGATCACCTCCTCGTTGGCGAGCACCGTGCCCAGGGCCGGGCACCAGTTGACGGGCACCTCGGCTTCGTAGGCCAGACCCCGTTCGTAGAGCTTGGTGAAGATCCACTGGGTCCACTTCACGTACTTGGGATCGGTGGTGTCGATCTCGCGGGACCAGTCGTAGCTGAGCCCCAGGCTGCGGAGCTGGCGCCGGTAGTTGTCGATGTTCTTCTGGGTGGTGTCCCGCGGATGGGTGCCGGTCTCGATGGCGTGCTGCTCGGCGGGCAGGCCGAAGGCGTCCCAGCCCATCGGGTGAAGCACGTTGAAGCCCCGCATTCGCTTGTAGCGCGAGATGGCGTCGGTGCTGATGTACCCCTTCGGGTGTCCGACGTGGAGCCCCTCGCTGGAGGGGTACGGGAACATGTCGAGCACGTAGAACTTGGGCCTGCTGGTGTCGAGGGTCGCCTTGAAGGTCTCTTTCTCGATCCAGTAGTCTTGCCAGCGGGCCTCGATCGCTTTCGGGTCGTAAGGCATGGTCGCTGGAAAGTGCCGGTCCTGAAAGCGGCCGTCAATCGCCCCGCTCGGGCGGGCCTTCTCACGCTCGTCTCCCGGCGACCTGCTAGTCTCGATCCATGGCGAAGGAAGAGCAGAAGGCCCCCGAGATCTTCCTGGTCTCCGACCACACCGGGGAGACGGCGGCCTCGGCCGCGCGCGCGGCGATGAGTCAGTTCCGGACCCGGTGGCGCTACCGGTTCTTCGGCGAGATCCGGGATGAGTCCCAGGTGCTCCGCATGATGGAGCTCGCCCGCGACCTGGGTGCCATCGTCCTCTACACCCTGTCCAGGGACTCCATCGCCGAGTCGATCCGGCA
>CAWAPH010000013.1:0-1458947 GCA_963783795.1 uncultured delta proteobacterium
ATGAAGTGCCACGGCGATCGGATCGAGCCGGGAGTGCAGGCCCGTCTGCAGGCGCTCTATCCCGAGGACGAGGCGACCGGTTTCGAGAATGGCGAGTTCCGCGGAATGTTCTGGGTCAAGCTCCAGGCGGACGCGCGCTGAACGCGCGGCGCGCCCGCTCTCGAGCAGACCTCATCGCAGAGAGGAGACGACGTAGGGTGCGGCACGGCGGCCGGGCGTTGGCGGGGGTGGTCTGTCTGATCGTGGTCGGTGCGGCGGGGGCGGAAGAGGCGCCACCGGCCCCCGAGCCCGCGCCCGGGAGGCTCCCAGCCCTCGAGGAGAAGAGCCGGCCGGTGGAGGGCTTCCACCAGACACGCTGCTGCCCTCGGAGCAGCACTACGTACCCCTCGATCCGGCCGACATGCTGAAATACGCGCCCGGGGCCGCCGTGAACAAGAACGGCCCGCTGACGGGGATCTCGCAGTACCGCGGCATGTTCGGGTCGCGAATCAATACCCAGGTGGACGGCCTCAACGTCAGCCCAGCCTGTCCAAACTGGATGGACCCGCCGCTGAGCTTCATCCCGACCAGTGACCTCCACGAGGTGCCGTGGTTCGCGGGATCTCTCCGGTCAGCGCCGGCAGCGAGAGCGTCGGCGGCACGATTCGCGCGAAGCCGCGTCAGGGCGATTTCGGCGAGAGCGAGGGCTTCGAGCCGCACGGCATCATCGGTGCCGGCGGCCAGACGGTCGACATCGGCTACAACGGAAACGCGCTGCTGTGGGTCAGCAACGACCGCCACCGTCTCCAGGTCTCCGGCACCTACCTGGGCGGCAACCACTTCGATACCGGGAACGGCAAGAAGGTCGTTCCGACCGAGTACCAGCGCTGGAACGCCGGGGCCGGCTACGGCTTCGAGCACGGCGTCCAGCAGGGGGCCTGTCCTACTCCTTCGACAGGACGGGGAGCACCGGCACCCCGGCGCTGCCGATGGACGTCCGCTCGGTCGATGCACACACGTTCCGTGCGGACTACGGCAACAGCTTCGGCCCGGTGAACGTCGAGACCAGGTTCCACTACATCGACGTCGATCACGAGATGGACAACTTCTCGCTGCGAAGCCCGCCGCGGAACATCCGCGGCGTGCAGATGCGGCGCCTGTCCAAGTCCTCCGCCCGGGACTACGCCTACGACCTGCGCGGGTCGCTGGCGCTGGGCGGCGGCGAGCTGTTCCTGGGTACCGACGGCTGGCTGCCGAAGTACGACGCGAACATCTTCAACCCGGAAGACCCGCTCTTCAGGATCGTCAACTTCAATGGCGTGACGCGCAACCGTCTGGGGTTCTTCGGCGAGTGGGAGGGCGAGCTGGCGGACCGCTTTGGCCTGGTCGCCGGCGCGCGCTACGCGTGGGTCGGCTCCGATGCCGACGGGGTGAGCGCAACCGGTCTCGGAATGAATCAGGGCGAACGCCGACCTGCTCGCCACCGCGTTCAATGCCTCGGACCGCAGCCAGGGGGACAACCTCCTCGACCTGGCGGCGATCCTGAGCGTCAGGCTGATGGACGCGATCGCGTTGGAGTTCGGCGCCGCGCGCAAGCAGCGCGCCCCGAGCTATCAGGAGCGCTACCTCTGGCTCCCGCTGGAGTCCACCGCGGGCCTGGCGGACGGCCGCAACTACGTCGGTGACGTCGACCTGAAGCCGGAGACCGCCTGGAACTTCGACATCGGCTTGAACGCCGCGACCCGCAGCTTCTACTTCACGCCGCGGGTCTTCTACAAGCGGGTCGACGACTACATCCAGGGCACCCCGCTGACTTCCGGCCCCGCGGTCGCATTCCGCCGCACGGCCGCGAACATGGTCAGGGGCCTCGGCTTCTGCCAGGCCGATCCGACCCACCCCAGCTGCGTGCCGTTGCAGTTCACCAACGTCGATGCCGAGTTCTGGGGCGTGGACGCGGGCTTCGGCGTCGCGATCACCGACAGCTGGCGGATCGACGGCAGCTTGAGCTACGTGCGCGGCAGGCGCCGGGACATCGAAGACGACCTGTACCGGATCGCCCCGCCGAACGGCATCCTCGATCTCAGCTATCTCGGCAGCAACTGGTCGGTGACCGCCGAGGGCGAGTTCTTCGCCAGACAGGGCGACGTCTCCCAGACCAACGCCGAGCAGGAGACCGACGGATACGCGCTACTCAACTTGTACGGGCAGTACACCTTCAAGAACTCGCTCCGGATTCGTGCCGGCATCCGCAACGTCCTGGACGGCTTCTACCAGAGCCACGTGGCCGGCCTCAACCGGGTCGTGGCCGATCGGAGCGGCAATCCGGTCGATCTCGAACTCGGCGAGCGCCTGCCGGGCCCCGGCCGCAACTTCTTCGTCCAGGCGGAGTACTGGTTCTGAGCGGCCTCGTGGCTCACACCGCCCCCCGGGAAACTCCGTCGAAGAGGAGTGGCTCTTGTGAGCGATTTCCGTGCCACCAAACCCCCCAGTCTTCCACTTCCGCTGATGGGGCTGTCGCTGCTGGGTCTCCTGGCCGCAGGCCGTCGCCGCAAGCGCAGCTAGCGGTCAAAGGGCAGCCCTACGAAGGCGCCTCGGCCCCGGATGGGGTCGGGGCGCTTTTTTCTGGCGTCGAGCACTCTTCCCGGGTCGCACCTTCTTCATCCGAGAGGAGCCAGGGCTCCGACCGGCTCGAGGGACGCCGAAACGCCGCGTGGGCCGGCGCCCCGCGAAGCGCCTAGGACATTCCGCCAATGGACCCGGCGCGCTCCCGCCCGTAATCAGGGCGTGTGACGGATCTCCTATGTCGCACTCCCGATGGACCGCCCTCCGGACCGGGCGTAGACACGCTCCAGGCCGACCCGAGTGAATGCGCCGCGATGTCCGCGGTGCCCCTTGGGGAGCGGCTCCAACGAGGAGCGGGAACATGACCAAAAAGATTCGAATCGAAACGGCGGCGAGCGCGGTGCTTGGCCTGCTTGTTTCCCTGGGGATCCTGACCCATGTCGAGACTGCCGAAGCGCGCGGAGGCCGGCGGGGAGGGCTCTGCACCGCCACGGCGAACCTCCAGTACAAGGCCTGCGGGAAGGAGGTGCGGGACGATTACTACACGGCCCGGGCGATCTGCATGAACGTGGACGACGAACGGGATCGGGAGGAGTGCTTCGACGACGGCGCGCAGGAACGGCGGGAAGCCGACGAGCTCTGCGAGGATCAGCGGGCTGCCCGGCGCGAGCTCTGCGAGCTGCTCGGGGAGGACCGCTACGAGCCGGACTTCGACCCTGCAAACTTCGACGACGACTTCGGGAATCTCACCAACCCGAACCCCTGGTTCCCCCTGGCCGTCGGCAACCGCAAGGTCTTCGAGAGCGAGGACGAGACCACCACCATCGAGGTGATGGACAAGACCAAATTGATCGAGGGCGTCACCTGCATCGTGGTGAACGACGTGGTCTCGGCCGACGGCGTGCCCGTGGAGGATACGGACGACTGGCTCGCCCAGCGCAAGGACGGGACCGTCGACTACTGCGGCGAGAGCGTTCAGGACTTCGAGATCTTCGCGGGCGACGACCCGATGGAGCCCGAGCTGATCTCGCGCGAGGGCTCGTTCAAGGTGGGACGCGACGGCGACAAGTCGGGAACTCTGTTCCCGGCCGCGCCGGTGGTCGGGCAGGCGTTTCGCCAGGAGTGGTCTGCGGGCAACGCGGAGGACGCCGCTCTGGTGCTCTCGACGACCTACGGCTACGGAACCGATCCCGAGCTCGACGCGTTCGTGCCCCAGGAGCTGGCCGAGCTCCTCTGCCCTGACCACGACTGCGTGGTGCTGGCCGAGTTCACGCCGATCGACCCCGGGGCGTTCGAGCGCAAGTACTTCGCACCGGGGATCGGCGGGTTCCTGGAAGTGAAGCCGGACGATGGGGAGATCTCCCAGCTGGTGGAGTGCAACTTCGACGTGCGGTGTTCGGACCTGCCGATGCCCTGAGCGTGGCCCGGGGTGGCCCGCCCGGCGATCGGAGAATCGCCGGGCGGGCGCTCTGGCACCCCTGTACACTGGAGGTCGCCCGATGAGCGAATGGATCGACAGCCGTACCCGGAACTGGGCCATCGTCGCCGTCATCGCAGGCGTCGCGCTCATGCTCGGCCTGGAGGTCTACGAGGAGCCCGGCATCGGGACCGGAGAGCTCCTGCTCGAGCTGATCAGCATCGCCCCGGTGGTGCTGACTGCAGTGGGCGTGGTGCTCCTGGTCCAGGTCACCCGGCGTCAGCGCGAGGATCACGTCAAGGTGATTCGCGACCTCGAACTGGCCAGGGCACAGGGTCGCCGCTGGCGAAGCGAGGCGCGCACCTATCTGAACGGCCTGGGTGAGGCCATCGAGACGCAGTTCTCCCAGTGGAACCTGACCGAAGCCGAGCGCGAGGTGGCGCTGCTCCTGCTCAAGGGGCTCAGCCTGAAGGAGGTGGCGACGGTGCGCGCCGTCAGCGAGCGGACGGTGCGGGAGCAGTCGCGCTCGATCTACTCCAAGTCGGGGCTGACCGGGCGTGCCGCTCTTTCGGCGTTCTTCCTCGAGGATTTGTTGGCTCCCATCGAAGGCGTCGAATAGGCCGGACAATGCCGCGGTGGAGATCATCGCTGGTCGCGTGCGTCACTGCGGCCCTGTTCCTCCTCGGTGTCTCAGCCGGAGCCGGGGACCAGGGAACCTCCTCCGCCGACCCCGGGCTTGACCCCTGCGCGGAGGGCGATGAGGACGAAGAGGGCCTCCGCGAGCGCCTCACCGAGCGCGAGGACAGGCGCCGCCCCGCCAACCGTGGTGCACCGCGGTCTTCGGACACCCCCTGACCCTCAGCGGCGAGTGGGCCGCGGCGCTGGCCGGCGCCAGGCCCCGCTTCCTGGGAGAGCGCGTCGAGCAGCCCGATCGACTGCTCTTCGAAACCGAGCTCGAGGTCGAGGCGTTCTACACGCTGGGGCCCGCCTTCTCCGTCTTCGCCCAGGTCCGCCTGGGGCTGGTGGAGGACCTGCTCGACGACACTCCCGACGAGGTGTCGGACCTCTTCGTGGAGCGGGGCGAGATGTGGCTCTACACCGAGAACATCGCCGGCACCCACCTGAATTTCGACATTGGACGGCTTGAATTTCGAGGACGACCGCCGCTGGTGGTGGGACGATGACATCGACGCCGTGCGGCTCGCCTACGAAACCGAGACCGTGGAGATCGTCGTGGCGCTGGCCCGTCAGCTCGGTACGTACCGCTCCGACCGCAACTTCACCGAGCCGGAAGACGACCGGGTGCTGCGGGTGCTCGGGGAGGCGTCTTGGGACTGGCACGAGAACCACGGGGTCGAGCTCTTCGCCCTCTACTCCGACGACCACTCGCCGACCCCGCAGCCGGGGGAGCTGGTGCGCCCCGACCGCGAGGACGCGTCGGACGCACAGCTCACCTGGATCGGAGGGCGCGCCATGGGTGTCTTCGATCTCGAAGACCGGGGGCTCCTCGGCTACTGGCTCGACGCCGCCTGGGTCTGGGGCGACGAATGGTCCCTCGAGTTCGAGGAGTTCGCTCCGGGCCGCAGCGTCGTCTCCTCGCTCACCCGCAGAGACATACGGGGCTGGGCGTTCGACACCGGAGTCAACTGGCTGCTGCCCTCGCTTGGGAGCCCCGTCTGTTCGCGGGCTTCGCCTTCGGCTCCGGCGATGGCAGTCCGGAGAGCGGTGCCGACCGCTCGTTTCGCCAGAGCGGCATCCAGGCCAACGAAGCGGGTTTCGGGGGCGTCGAGCGCTTTCCCTCCTACGGCATCCAGCTCGACCCCGAGCTCTCGAACCTCGGAATCCTGACGCTGGGCGCGGGAATCTCGCTCTTCCGCTCGAGCTCACTGGATCTCGTGTACCACCACTACTGGCTCGCCGAGCCCGCACTCTTCCTGCGCGACGCGTCGCTGGAGGCGGTGCTCGATGGGCGGCACCGGAACCTCGGTCAGGCCGTCGACCTGGTGCTCGCCGTCGAGGAGTGGCAGCGGTACGAGTTCCACGTGGCCCTGTCGGCCTTTCGCGCCGGCCCCGCTTTCGGACGGGACGACGGCAGCTGGAGCTTCGGCGGCTTCGTGGACTTCGCGGTCAACTTCTGAGTCAGCGCGGCTGCCCACGGTTTCGCCTCGGGGAGCGAGCGGGAGTGCTCTCCCCGGTCAGGCGGCGTATGTTCTCCAAGGGAGCGGGGGCCTCTTGTCGAATCCGATGCTCGAGCTGATGGAAGCGCTGGAAGGCGCGCGACGGGCGAGGGACCCCGGCGCCGACTGGCTGAACCTGATCACCGTCGATGCGGAGGGTTTCCCCGTCGCCCGCATCATGACGATTCGCGACGTCAGCGCGGAGGGCATCGTGGTGACGGCCAACCGCGATTCGCCCAAGATGCAGGAGCTGGCGGAGGGAGGGCGCTACGAAGCCCACCTGTTCTGGCCGAACGTGCTGGGCCAGGTTCGGATCCGCGGCAGCTACCGCATCGAGGACTCCCCGGAGCTCGCGCGGGGATGGCAAGGGCGGGCCTACGGGGGAAAGATGGTGGACCTCTACCACGTCCACTGCAGGCCGCAGAGCAGCGTCGTCGCCTCCCGGGAAGTGCTGCTGCAGGAGCTGGCGGATCTGAGGCACCGATTTCCTTCGGACCGGGAGATCGAGAAGCCGGTCGAGGTCGTCAACCTGGTGTTGCTGCCGGATTTCCTGGAGCTCTGGATCGGCGACGCCACCGATCGCATGCACGACCGGCGCCGCTACAGGCGGCGGGGCGACGACTGGCTGGAAGAGGTCCTCGTGCCCTGACCAGGCGATCGCCGGACCGCCGCACTCAGCTCGAGGGGCAAATCCGGTAGCGGATGGGTACACGCTTGGGACCGCCGACGAAGCTCGCGTGCAGCAGCTCCACGGGGCCGGCGAGCTCGATCGACTCGAACCGCTCCACCAGCTGGCGGAAGAAGACCCGGACATCCATCCGGGCCAGGTGGGAGCCCAGGCAGAAGTGCTCGCCGACGCCGAAGGCCAGGTGCGGGTTCGGAGAGCGGTCGAGCCGGAAGCTGAAGGGGTCTTCGAAGACATCCTCGTCGCGGTTGGCGGACGGGTAGAAGAGCGCCACGGAGTCGCCCTCGCGGATATTCTGGCCCCGCAGCTCGTAGTCCTCGGTCGCAGTGCGCACGAAGTGAATCACCGGCGAGGTCCAGCGGATGATCTCGTCCGCCGCCGTGTCGATCAGCGATGGATCCTTGCGCAGCTTCTCGAACTCCTTGGGGTGGTCGAGCAGGGCGAGCAGACCGCTCGAGATCGCGTTGCGCGTGGTGTCGTGGCCGGCCACCATGACCAGGAAGAGCAGGGAGAAGAGCTCGAACCGGGGAACCGGGTCGCCCCGTAGCGTCGCCTGGGCGAGCACGGTGGCGAGGTCCTCTCGGGGCTCCTGGCGGCGCGACTCCAGCAGCTCGTCGAAGAAGGCGAAGGCCTCCTGGATGAAGGCCAGGCGCTCCTCGCGGGTGTCGCCCTCGCGCTCGAACTCGGCGTCCTCGGTGCCGAAGTTCTCGTTGGTGATGCGGAGGACGAAGTCCTCCTTCTCGCGCGGAATCCCCAGGATCTCGGTGATCATCCGCAGCGGCTGGCGGGCCGCGATGGTGCTCACGAACTCGCACTCGCCCTCGCCGACCAGCTCGTCGAAGATCTCGCGGGTGATCTCCTCGAGGTGCGCCTCCAGGCGATTCACCGAGCGCGGTGTGAACCACTTGGAGACGAGCCCGCGGAAGTCCCGGTGCTCGGGCGGGTCCTGGTTGACGAGCATGCGCAGGGGCGGGTCGTTGGTCAGACTCTCGGAGGTCCTCCCGTCGTTCATCTCCGGGAAGAGGACGAAGCGCCCGGCGCTCCGGAACTTGCCCGGCTGCTTCGAGACCTCGATGATGTCCGCGTGTCTCGTGACCGCCCAGAAGGGCTTGTAGCTCGGCGGCTCCATCCAGCAGACCGGCGCCTCGCGCCGCAGCCGGCTCCAGGCCTCGTGCGGATAGCCCTGGGTCCCGTACTGTGCGGCCGAGATCAAGTCCAGTTGTCCAAGGGGAAGGGTATCGGTCTGGCTCATGAGCTGGCTCCTGGCGTCTTCCTCGATCGAAAAAGGCTGTTGGCAAAGATACCGCGCCTGGAGTGAGTGCCCTCCTGATGGAGTTCCCGGGGGGCGCTGTGGTGGTGCGAGATGGGGTGCGAACTTTGGCCGCCAGCTTCAGCGGCTCCCATGATTCGCGCCATGGTTGGATGAAGCGGCCGGGCACGCCCCCTCCTGGATCGAGTACTTGCCGGGATCCGCGGGTAGAACGCAGAGCCGTCGCTCTTCCAGGGTATACGTGTTTGCGGTTCGCAGTTCGAACCGGTTCTGGTCGGACGGGGTGGGCGAGAGGGAGATGGAGTGAACGACGGCGAAGTCCCCGAGCTCTCGGAGATCGACCGTTCGCAGAACGTCAGTCCGCTCGTAGCGACCCTCAGCACCCGCGATGGCTTCTAGCCACTGAAGGTACGCGCGATCGAAGCAGTGCTCGGGCGAACATGTCTTGGTGACCACGAGCCGAAAGTTGCCATGGCGGCCATCGTGCTCCCAAAGCCCGAAAGTCTCGACCAGCGAAACAGAGGGATGGACACTGGGCAACTCGGTCGCGGGTGGGGCAGCCGCAGCGTGCTGTGCGAAAAGGACAGCGAGGATCACCTGGACCATGAGAAGCTTGCGTTTCATGCTGTTACCCAACGTATGGCCGCCAAGCTGCGGCCGACATCGAGCTTACCATGGGCAAGCCACTCGGGGAACCCTGAACACCACCGTGGATCGATTGCGTCTACGCTTTCGGCCGTCAGCTTCAGCTTGTCAGGCGGAGGCTCCAAGAAGAGCGCCCTAGATGTACTCCGGGCTCGCGACGGTCCTGTCGTTACGCACATCGCCAGTATTGAGGGTGCTGGCAGGCTCGAGGAGAAGGACGTGAGCCTCGAGTTCCGCTACGGGTTTGTGTTCAACACCCTTGGGAACGATGAAGATCTCGCCGGGTTCAAGGTGGACCGTGCGGTCGCGTAGCAGGATAGCGAGAGTGCCGTTGAGAACGAGAAACAGCTCGTCCTCAGATTCGTGGCGATGCCAGATGAACTCCCCCTTGAACTTGGCGAGCTTGAGATGCTGTCCGTTCAGCTCGCCGATGACCTTTGGATTCCAGTAATCGGAGAAGAGGCGCAGCTTCTCGGAGAGGTTGATCTTGTCCATGCGGATCCCACCGGCCGCCCAACGGATGGCCGCCAAGCTGCGGCCGGCATGGAGCTTACCATGGGCGACCCACCCTGGGGAACCCTGACCGACACCGCGGATCGATCACGCCAACACTTTCGGCCGGCGGGAGTTTCCCGGGAGAGTGGACACCTATTAATACATGCATAAGTAATATCCTATCTGAGACGTAAAGAGTAGACTGTGCCTCAGAAAGGATCGGAGAAGGCCGGGCTTGCGCTGGAGCGACCGGGTCCAGTGCAGCGCCTGGGAACGCAAGACCTCGCCCGACCCTAAGACGGGGAGCGCGCGGGAAGCGCTCGGGACTCCCATCGTTAGAAGATTCGGCTGTTTGCGGCCCCTTCTTCTTCTTGCCTACAGCCCTCGAGGTTGAGGCCGATCCTCGGGATGCACAGTCTGGACACGAGCGCCCGAATTGTGGTCCAATTGCGGATGCTGACATCGTCATCCTCTGTCAGGGCAGTGACCAGGGACGCTGATCTGACCCGCAGTACGCTCGTGATGCCGGCGGATCGGAGGGGTGGCTGCAAGCTGGAGGTTCCTCGTGTTGCTGCTAGAAGCGATTGCCCGTCTTTCCCGTTCCAGCCTGTCGGGCGCCGTCAAGGGGCTCCTGGGTGTCGCCGCGCTGCTGGTGTTGGCGGGGCCGGTGAGCGGAGTCGTGGAGCAGGACTGCGCCCTACCGGGCGCAGCCTGCACGCTCGCCGAGACCGCCCGTCAGGCCGGCGTGTTCGTGGGTGCCGCGATCGGAAGCCCCGATCTGCCGGCGGAGCAAGCCACGATTCCGCGCGATTTCAACTCGATCACGGCCGAGAACGCGATGAAGTGGGGGAGTCTGGCGCCCACGGTGGGAAGCTACGACTTCGGGGATGCTGATGTGATCGCCGACTTCGCCGCCTCCGCGGGGGTGCGTCTCCGCGGTCACACGCTCCTCTGGGGTCGGATGCAGCTTCCAGCGGATCTCGAGGACACAGTGGAGGCGGCCACCGACCCGGCGGCCAAGCTCCGCGAGCTGATCGACGAGCACCTTTCAACGGTGGTCCCGCGCTACCGAGACGTCGTGGCGGTCTGGGACGTAGTCAACGAGCCGCTCCAGCAATTCACAGGCGATCTCGATCCCAACATCTTCGGGCGCACCCTCGGCGAAACCTACATCGACGAGGCATTCCGCCGGGTACACGAGCTCGATCCCGACGCGCAGCTCGTCCTGAACGAGGTCTTCATCTCCTACGGTCTCGGGACGCCCTTTGAAGGGAAGGCCCGGGGATTCATCGACCTCGTGGAGCGGCTCCTCGACCGCGGAGTCCCCGTGCACGGGGTTGGCGTCCAGGCCCATTTCACCAGCCTCGAGGCGGCCTTCCTCCCGCTCCCGACGCGGGAGGAGTTCGAGGGTTTCCTCCGAGCGCTGGCGGATCTCGGAGTCTTCGTGGAGCTCACGGAGCTCGACGTCTCGATCAACTACTTCCGGGGTGATCCGGATCCCTTCGCGCGACAGGCGGAGTTCTACGGCGAAGTCGTCGAAGCGTGCATGGCGGTTGCCAGGTGCACCGCCGTGACGACCTGGGGTATCGACGACTCGCGCACCTGGCTCGATCACTTTCCACCGTTCGACACCCTGGCGCCGCACGAGCCGCTTCTTTTCGACGCGGCACTCGATCCCAAGCCCGCCTACTTCGCGGTGCGCGACGCGGTGGCAGCCCGCGAGGGTCCCTTCTACCAGCGGGCGAGGCAGCTGGTCGCGTTTTTTGATGACGCGCGTGCGGCTGGCGACCTCCGGGGTAGAGACTCGGCGCTGGGCAGGACCCGCCGCGCCCTGGTCCGGGCGGGCAACATGCTCCAGCGTGAACGCTTCCGCGCTGCCTGCCAAAAGCTCGAGCTCGTCGATCGGCTGCTGGCCCCGAGCCATCGGCTGGCGGAACGAATGGCTCTTCGTGCGAGGCCCGGCCGCGGCGGACCTAGCCGACGAAGTCGGGACGCTCCGCGAGACCCTCGACTGTGACGACCGCCATTTCGACCGCGATCCCGGGGCGCGGTGACGAGGAGGCCATGCGGAGTGCTGGCAATTTGGAAGTAGGCGACAAGGACCAGGAGAAAGACGAGCGGCGCTTCGTTTGAGCCTCTCCCCATCGCCATGCGTGAGGTGCGGCCGGACACACTCTTCACCGCAAACGCGGACAGGCGGATCCTGCGGGTTTATGCAAAACAAGCGGGTGGCTTATTGATACATGTATGAGTAGTGCTTTTTTCTGAGGCGTAAAGAAAGAGGACTGTGCCTCAGAAAGGATCGGAGAAGGCCGGGCTTGCGCTGGAGCGACCGAGTCTGGCTCCGTGCGGTCGTCGTGAGTTCCTCGAGGTCGAAGAAGGCGAGATTGGCCAGCGGGTTCAGCTTCAGGTAGCCCCACACGTACTCGACGGGATTGAGCTCCGGCGCGTAGGGCGGAAAGAACTCAGTCACGAGCTGCGGGTGGTCTGCGAGGAACGTCTGCACGCGAACCGCGCGGTGGGCATTGAGCCGATCCCAGATCAGAACCATGGGCGCGTCGACCTGGGGTAAGAGCTGGCCAAGGAAGTCGACGACCCGCTCGGCGTTGATGTTGGCGTTTGGGTGGAGGCGAAAGTAGAGGCGGACGTCGTCGCGCTCGGGAGGGACGCACAACGCCGCGATGGCGGACACCTTGCGATGGGTGCCCCCACAGTGATGGAGCAGTGGTGTTTCGCCCCGTGGGTTCCAGGTGCGCCGCATGAACGGCGCCATCATCAGGCCACTCTCGTCGAGGAACGAGAGCCAGGCTTGCCGCCGCGAGGCTTTTTTTTGATGCGGGGCCAGTCCTCCCGAATCCAACCGCGAATGCGCTTCTCGTTGCGCTCCAGGGCGCGTCTCTGAGGCCGCTGCGGGCTCCAGCCCAGCGACCGGAGCAAACGGCCAATGTGATCGCGGTGATAGACGACCCCGAACTCGTCGGCGATCACATCCACAATCCGGCGGCACGTCCACAACTCGCTCTCGTAGCCTGCTGCCTTGGCTCCCTTCAGCAGCAGCCGTTCCAACCGGGCGCGCTGGCGCCGATCCAACTTCGGCGGCCGGCCCGGCGTGGGCCGCGCTTCGATTCCCTTCGCGCCGCGTTTGCGATGAGCCGCCTTCCACCGCCGAACGCTTCGACGATCTACCTCAAGCATCCGCGCCACGTCGACCGGCGCGTGACCCTTCTGGAGCAGCTCAATCGCACGTTGGCGTCGCCGCTCCAGCTCACTTGCACTGCCCTTCGGTCGCATGCCCTCCCCCCACCTGGAGAATAGGACATTATTTATGCAGAGATCAATGACTTGGGGCACAATGCCCGGAGAGAGGTGTTCAAATGGCCCGAGTTCGAAGAACCTTCACGCCCGAGTTCAAGCGAGATGCGATCGCGCTGGTCGCGCGAGAGGGGAAGACCGTCAGCTCGAGCGGCTTGTTGGGCGGCTGTTATGGGAACTCGGCGCCCTGGGTTACGCCGTGATCGGTGATCCTATCGTATTCCCGGTGGCGTTCCGCGAACTCCTCGTGCGTCCGAACGATTGCCGAGTTGACCTTCTCCTGGAGTTCGGCACAGTCACGCGCCCCAGGGACTTCCAAGATGGCACGGTCAACCGCAGCTTCGTGATTGCGGGCCAATTCGACGTGGCCGTCCTCGTGCGTGGTGAGCGAGGACATATAGCGCGACCACTTGTCGAGTAGGGCCGGCGCTGGATCGGGAGGTATGATCCAACGCGGGAGGATGACCTCCATGGAAAGCGTCGTTGACGCGCTTGCCACGCGGCACCCCCGCTCTGAGCTCTCGATGGTGAAGCGCGGATCTACTAGTGAGTTGACGTAGCCATCGGTTTCTCCACCCGGCACGAAACTCGAGCGCTCTCGATCCAAACTTGACCGCAAGGCGCTCTCTGATTCCCCGAATACATCGTAATAGACAACGCGCTTTCGGATCGATGGCGATCCGGTTGGGGTCGACGAAGCGCAGGCCAAGAGCACTGTGATGGAGCTCAAGCTCGTAATTCGCATGGAGAGGGTCACGCGCAGCCGCCCAATAAGTATTCGAGGACTGATTGGTCCCTTATTCTGGCAGGCGAGCGGGCGTCGGGTCAAGCAGCCTTCAGTTCCCGGGAGTTGGCCCGGCCTTGGCCACGTCCCGTAGCGTGATGTGGGACATGAGCCTTGGCGTGATGAGGGACCGGCCGGGGGGTGTCGCTATGGGGCGCCAGTGTCGCCTCTGCTGTTGGGGCCGCGATTCGCGGCCGGCCAGGGATGCCGGGCGTAGGCCCGACCCGCGGCCTGGCCGCCCAGCAACCGCTTCATGCGATCGGCGGCCTGCCGCTGCATGTTCGGCAGGTGCTCACAGTAGACGCGCAGAGTGAGGGCTGCGCTCTCGTGTCCCAGGTCCGATGAGAAATGCGACCCAGCGCCATCCCGCTATGCTCGCGCACCATGTCCGGCGCCCACGTGCTTTCCCCCAACCTCCAGCCCTTCCTCGACGTGGTGGAATCGATCGTCACCCGCCATGCGCTCGGCGCGCCCGGCGCTTTCGCCCGTTGGACCCTTCCTGACGCCCAGGATTGCCGCGACCTCGGCCTCAATCCGTACGGTTGCGCCGACGCCGTCAACCTGCTCTACACGCTGGGGAGGCTCCCCGAGCGCGCTGAGGAGCGAAGCGTGTGGATCGATACACTCCAAAGCCTCCAGGACCCGGAAGACGGGCTCTTCCACGAAGAAACGCACGACCCGATCCACACCACGGCCCACTGTGTGGCAGCACTCGAGCTGCTCGACGCCTTGCCGCGCCATCCGCTCCGGGGTCTCGCGAATCTGCGGGAGCCGGGCGCGATGGAGGCGTTTCTCGAAAGCCTCGACTGGTCCGGCAACCCCTGGATCGAGTCGCACCGCGGTGCGGGACTGTACGCGGCGCTGGTCCTGGTCCGCGACGTCGACGCGGCCTGGGAGGATCGCTACTTCGGGTGGTTGGCGCGCGAGGTGGACCCGGCCACGGGGCTCCTGCGGCGCGACTGTGTGCCCGAGATACCGAAGGCCGAGCTGCTGCTGTTCCCGCACCTCGCCGGAACCTTTCACTATCTCTTCAACTTCGAGCACGCGAGGCGCGCCCTGCCGCATCCCGAGGGACTCGTGGAAACCTGTCTGCGCGTCTTCGAGCGCGAACTCTTCCCCTTCTCCCGCTACGTGGGCTTCGCGGAGATCGACTGGGTCTACTGTATGGCGCGGAGCCTGCGGCGCTGCGACCACCGCGCGGCGGACGCGCAGGGCGCCCTGGCCGCGTTCGCGGAGCGCCACGTGGCCTTTCTCACCTCCCTCGATCCGGCGACCGATGAGGGACTCGACGATCTCCACAATCTCTTTGGGACGGTGTGCGCGCTGGCGGAGCTCCAGACGCTGCTGGGGGACAGGCTTCGGAGCGATCCACCGCTGCGGCTGGTGCTCGACCGCCGGCCGTTCATTTGAGCGCCCGCCGCCTCAGAAGCTGTATAGCAGCGATCCGAAGTACTTGAAGTCGTTGTTATCCCTGTCGGGATCGACGCTCGACTCGTAGTCGTTCTCGATTCCGAGCTTGATGGCGAGTGGATGGCGTTCGCTCAGGCGAATCGTCCAGTTCGCGTTGGTGACATTGCGGAACTCGCCCGGGTCGCTGAGCTCTGGGAAGAGGTTGTTGCGCAGGTTCAGGGTCTGGGTGTCACTGATGCGCCACTGGGCCTCGAGGCCGAGGAGCAGCTCGCCCTTTGTCTCGTCGAATTCCTCTCCCTGGATGGTGAAGCTGGGGCCGACGCGTGCGAGCAGATCGAACCGCTCCGACGATACGAACTCGTAGCCGGGTCCAGCGCTGAGGCTGAGCCGGTGCTTCCAGTCCCGGAAGTCGTCCCAGTCGTAACGACTGCCCGCGAACCAGAACCAGCGGGAGTTCGGCCGCAGGAAGTCGCGATTGAGGAGGGTGTAGAAGTTGTTCTGGCTGGTCTCGTTGTCGCTCGCGCTGAAGAGGTAGCGCGCTTCGAACCTCCAACGCCGGGTTTCGTCTTCGAAGCCCAGGTTCAGCGCCGCGCGAAGATCCGTCGTGTCGGAGTTGCCGCTGGCCCCGTTGAAGCCGATCTCGGCGCTCCGCTCCCAGCCTCGCAGGAAGGAGGTGCCGAAGAGTCCGGGATCCTCCGGCTCCGGCGGCTCGAGCTGGGCCGTGGGAATCGTGAGGCGCCCCAACACCTCGTGTTCCAGGACGATCCGATCCCCGGTCCGCTCGACGACATCGCCCGAGAGCTTGTCGCCGTTCATGAGCTCGATGGTCTCCGCGCGAGCCTCCGTGAGGGAGAGCGCGAGTAGAACTGCGATCCAGGTGATTCTCTCCATGAAGATCCTTCGAGTGCGAGTGCAATCAGGGTAGTCGATCGCGCTCTGGCTGTGGCACGGGCTCGAGCCGGCCCCGCGCGATGCGGCTGCGGGGTGGACGTCCGGCGCGGCACTGGCCATCATGTCGAGGCCGTGAATCGGGGCGAGTGATCCCCGGCCGCGAGGAAGCTACAAGGCGGGAGGGAGCATGCGGATCGACGGAGATCGCCTTCTCGCCGACCTCCGGGAGCTGGCGGGGTTCGGCCGCTGCGGTACCGGCGTGCATCGGCCCTTCCTCTCGCAGGAGGATCGAGCAGCACGCGACTGGTTGGTGCAGCGGATGCAGGACACGGGACTCGACGCCTGGATCGACGGCATCGGCAACGTGTACGGACAGGCCGGCGACGTCGAACGCGCGCTCCTGATCGGCTCCCACAGCGACACCGTGCCCAAGGGCGGCTGGCTGGACGGTGCGCTGGGTGTGGTCTACGGCCTCGAAATCGCGCGCGCCCGAAGCGAGTCCGGCCAGGCGGGGCCGGCGGGGATCGACGTCGTTTCGTTTGCCGACGAGGAGTCTGCCTACCTTGGAATGGCGGGCAGTCGCGCGTTCTGCGGCTACCTCTCCGACGCGGAGATCGACGCCGCCGCGCACGAGGGAGGCAGCAGCCTGCGAGAGGCACTGGCGGACGCGGGCTATGCGGGCCGTCCGTTCGCCCGTCTGGACGCGGACCGGCACCTCGCCTTCCTGGAGGCACACATCGAGCAGGGTCCGCGCCTGGAAGCGGAGGGCAGGCGGATTGGCGTCGTCACCGGAATCGTCGGCATTCGCCGCATCCGCGTCAGTTTCTCCGGGCAAGCCGATCACGCTGGCACCACCCCGATGCAGCTGCGCAGGGACGCGGGCAGCGCGCTGATCGAGTTCTGCCATCAGCTGCGGCCACGCCTGGAGGAGACGCGGGGTGCGAACGGCGTCTGGAACATGGGCCAGGTGGCCTTCGATCCGGGAGTCGCGAACGTGGTCCCCGGCGCTGCCGAGGTGATGGTCGAGTACCGGGACCAGTCGCTGGAGGTGCTCGATCGGATGGAGGCGGAGATCCAGGCGGCGGTCGGAGCGGCCGACGGCCGGGGCGGCGTGGCGGTCAGCGCGACACAGCCACTGGGGCTGTCGCCGACGGGTGTCAGTGCGGAGATTGCCGGGCTGATCGTCGAGGCGGCTCGGGGGCGCGGCGAGGATCCTCTCCAGATGCCGAGCGGGGCGGGACACGACGCCATGGTCTTGAGCAGCCGGGTGCCCAGCGCCATGCTGTTCGTACCCAGCATCGGCGGCCGCAGTCACGACGTCGCCGAAGACACCGCCGAGGCGGACATCGTCTTCGGTGCGCAGGTCCTGGCGGATGCAGCGGGTGCATTTCTGGAGCGGGTCGCGTCATGACCCTCGGAGGCAGCGTCGGATGGCATGGTTCGATCTCAAGCTGGTGAACGGCCAACTCGCCACCTCCGCAGGGATCTCTGCGGTGGACGTCGGGATTCGAGACGGCTCGATCGCCGCGATCGGTGACTGGGGCAGTCTCGTCGACGCCGAAGACGTCGTCGACCTCAGCGGGCGCGTGATTCTTCCGGGCGGGATCGACACGCACGTGCACGGGGGCGATCCGGGAGCCTTCGATTTCGGGGAGGTCTCCAGGGCGGCAGCGCTGGGTGGCGTGACGACGATCGTCGACATGCCGATACAGATCCCGAACACGACGGACGCAGAAAGCTTCGACGCCAAGCTCGGTGTCATCGCGCCCAAGGCCCACGTCGACTTCGCCCTCTGGGCGACCCTGGCACCGGGCGGCGCCGGGGCGATCCCGGAGTTGAAAGAGCGGGGCGCCGTCGGCATCAAGCTGGTCATGCAGCGGAGTGTCGAAGGCGTGATGCCGCTCCACGGGGACGGTGAGCTCGTCGAGGCGTTCGCTGAGCTCCAGGCGGCGGATCTGCCCGCGGCGATCCACGCCGAGAGCCAGGACATGATCGCCCATCTCGAGGAGAAGCTGAAGCGGGAGGGGCGAAACGACCCGCGGGCCTTCCTCGACTGCCATCCTCCGATCACCGAACTCGAGGCGATCCACCGCGCGCTCTTCCTCGCGCGCCGCGCGGGAGCGCGCATCCACATCGCCCACTGCAGCATCGGCGAGGGGGTGGACATGATCGATGAGGCGCGGCGGAGCGGGCAGGCAGTCAGCGTGGAGACCTGCCCCCACTACCTCGTACTCGACGATTCGATCTTCGACTCGCGCGGCGTGTTCGCCAAGCTCTCTCCGGCCCTCCGCGATCGCGGAGAGGTCGAGGCACTCTGGCAGCGGCTCCGCGAGGGCAAGGTCGACAGCCTGGCCTCCGATCACGTGCCGTATCCGCTGCCGTTCAAGGAGCTGGGCATCTGGGAGGCCGCGGCTGGGGCCCCGGGGATCCAGACCATGTTTCCGCTGGTCCTGAAAGAGGGCGTCAAGAAGAACAGGATCACGCTCCCGCAGCTGGCGCGTCTGATGAGCGAGGGCCCAGCCCGGGTGGCGGGTCTGTACCCGAAGAAGGGGAGCGCCAGCATCGGCGCCGATGCCGACTTCGCGATCTTTGACCTGGATCGGGAGCGGCCGGTGATGGTGGAAGACCAGGTCGGCGTGGAGTGGACGCTCTACGAGGGAATGCAGGCGATCTATCCGGAGCGGGTGCTGGTTCGCGGGCGGAGCGTGGTTCTCGATGGAGCCGTGGTCGGCAAGGCCGGCGAGGGCGAGTTCTGCGTTCCCGAACGCGCGGCGTCCTCGGACTGGGCGTGAGCGATGCGAGCTAGGAGTGCGGGGGATCTCGAGGACGCTCTCGCCGCGGCCGCGCGCTGGCGCGAAGCGGGCGAGGGCGTTGCCCTGGCCACCGTGATCAGGACCTGGGGCTCGTCGCCGCGGCCGGTCGGAAGCCAGCTCGCCGTCCGAGCGGACGGGAACATGGTCGGCTCGGTGTCGGGCGGCTGCGTCGAGTCCGCCGTGGTGGACGAGGCAGTGGAGGTCATCGCAGACGGAGCGCCGAGGCGCCTTTCTTTCGGTGTCACCGACGAGAAGGCGTGGGAGGTGGGTCTCGCCTGTGGCGGCACCGTCGAGATCTACCTGGAGCCGGTGGATTGAGGCGCGCCCTGCTGGAGCGCCTCGTCGCGGCGCGGGCGGCGCGGGAGCCGGCGGCGCTCGTCACCGACCTGGAATCCGGCGAGCAGGCACTTCGGACTTCCGGCGAGACACTGGGCCCGCAGTCGCTGCTGGACGAGGTAGCGACACGGCTGGACGAGATGCTGGCGAGCCGGGCGAGCGGTCTCGTCGAGACGAGCCGGGGCGAGCTCTTCGTGCAGATCTTCTCGGTCGCCCCGCGGCTCCTCATCGTGGGAGCCGTGCACATCGCCCAGCTGCTCGCTCGCATCGCAGCCCTGACGGGATACGCGGTCACGGTCATCGACCCGCGTCGGGCCTTTGCCACCGAGGAGCGATTCCCCGAGGTGGAGATTGCGAGCGACTGGCCCGACGAGGCCTTGATGCGGCTGGGACTCGACCGCCTCAGCGCCGTGGTCACCTTGAGCCACGACCCCAAGCTCGATGACCCGGCCCTGATCGTCGCCCTTCGCTCGGAGGCCTTCTACGTCGGCAGCCTGGGAAGCCGGAAGTCTCACGCCGCGCGTCTCCGCCGGCTCGAGGCTGCCGGGCTGGCCGATGCCGAGACGGGCCGGATCCACGCGCCGGTCGGCCTCGACATCGGCGCCCGCTCCCCCGCCGAGATCGCGGTCGCGATCATGGCGGAGATCACGCAGGCGCTTCGCGGCGACCCGAAGTAGCATCGGCTGGACTCGCAGTGCGGACGGGGCACGGCCGCGTCTCGTCCCGGGAGGCCTCCCATGAAGCTCGAATACCTGTTGACGTACCGCGCGGATCTGAAGCCGCCGGCGGAGATCGGTGCCGGACCCTTCGGAACCCGCGCGATCTACGACGTGATCGGAGGGACCGCCGAGGGACCGCGGCTGCGCGGGAAGCTCCTGGCGAGCGGGGGCGACTGGCTGCTGGTGGACGCCAACGGAACCGGGTATCTCGACGTCCGGGGAACGCTGGAGACCGACGACGGCGCGCGGGTCTACATCCACTACCACGGCGTGCTGGAGCTCAACGAGAAGGTTCAGAGCGCCCTCGCCAAGGGCGAGGACACCGACTTCGGCGACACCTACTTCATGACCCAGCCTCGCTTCGAGACCGGCGACCCCCGCTACCAGTGGCTGAACCGCATCGTCGCGGTGGCGGAGGGGCGGGTTCTGCCGGGCGCCGTCGAGTACAACGTCTATCAACTGGTGAACGGCTAGCGCATGGAGGGACCGATGATCGACTGGGTGAATCGACGAGCGCGCCCCGCACTTGTGGTCGCGTGCCTGGCCCTGGCGTGCGGAGGTGGGGACCGAACCGCGGGGGAGGTCGAGGGGCCGGCTCGCTCCGTGGACGCCGTGGCTGCTGCCGCGCAGAAGCAGGACAGCGCCCGCGAAGCGCTGACGCTGGGCGGGCAGGCCCGAGGCGCCTCGAAGTCGATCCTCTTCGGCGATCTCCACGTCCACAGCACCTTCTCGTTCGATGCCTTCCTCTATTCCCTCCCGCTGCTGGGAGGGGAGGGCGCGCATCCTCCCGCCGACGCCTGCGACTTCGCGCGCTACTGCTCGGCGCTGGACTTCTACGCCCTGACCGATCACGCCGAGAACCTGACGCCGGATCACTGGACTGCGGTGAAGGAGAGCATCCGCCAGTGCAACGAGCGCGGGGGCGATTCCGCCGACCCCGATCTGGTTGCCCTCACCGGCTTCGAGTGGACGCAGGTGGGGCTCTCTCCCGAGACGCACTTCGGCCACAGGTGCGTGATCTACCCGGGCACGGGCGAGGACGAGCTCCCGGCCCGGCCGATCGGCTCGGTGGAGGGAGAGGGCGGTCTGGTCTCCGGCTTCGAAGTGGTCGGGGCGGGCCGCTGGGTGGACCCGCTGGGCTGGAAGGAGTACTCGGACTTCCTGTGGCTGCTGAACGAACTCTCGGAGACGCCGCTCTGTCCCAAGGGCGCGGACCCGCGGTCGCTGCCAACGGATTGCAGGGAGAGCGCCACGACGCCCGATCGCCTCTTCGAGAAGCTCCGCCAGTGGGGCCACGGCGAGATGGTGATTCCGCACGGGACCGCCTGGGGAATCTACACGCCCCCCGGCGTCTCGATGGACAAGCAGCTGAGCCGCACCATGCACGATCCCGAGCGCCAGAGGCTGGTCGAGATCATGTCTGGCCACGGCAACTCCGAGGAGTACCGCGACTGGCGCGAGTTCGAGATCGGCCCCGATGGCGAGAAGGTCTGCCCGGCGCCGACGCCCGACTATCTCCCCTGCTGCTGGCGGGCCGGCGAGATCATGCGGGAGCGCTGCGGTGACCTTCCCGAGTCGGAGTGCGAGGCGCGCGTGGAGCGTGCCAAGCAGCTGGCGATGGAGGCCAATGTCACGCCGCATCTGGTCTTCCCCGACACGAATGGGGAGGACTGGCTCGATTGCGGGCAGTGCCGCGATTGCTTCAAGCCCGCCTTCGGACAGCGCCCCCGGGAGTCCGTGCAGTACGCGATGGCGCTCTCCAACTTCGAAGATACGGACGAAGCCGGCGACCCCCTGCGCTTCCGCTACGGCTTCATCGCCTCCAGCGACAACCACAAGTCCCGCCCCGGAACCGGTTACAAGCAGTACGAGCGGCGTCTGATGACCGACCTCACGGGCGTGCGGTCGAAGTTCTACGCCCGACTCGCGAAGCTGGGCGCCGACGCCGATCCCCAGGAGCCGCAGTCCGTCGAGCTGAAGGGCGGGCTCATGCAGCGGGACACCGAGCGGGTCGCGAGCTTCTTCTACACGGGTGGGCTGGTGGCCGTCCACAGCGAGGGCCGGAGCCGCGAAGCACTCTGGGATGCGCTGAGACGCCGCGAGGTCTACGGGACCAGCGGACCGCGGATCCTGCTCTGGTTCGAACTGGCCAATGCACCCGGCGGCCCCGTGCCGATGGGCAGCGAGCTCAGTTTCGAAGGCGTCCCGCGATTCGAGGTACGGGCCGCTGGTTCCCTCGAGCAGCTTCCCGGCTGTCCGCAGGAGAGCGTCGACGCGCTCTCCCCGGAACGGTTGGAACGCCTGTGCCGGGGCGAGTGCTATCACCCGGGCGACGAGCGGCTCTCGATTGCCGCCATCGAGATCATCCGGATCCGGCCCCAGGTGTTCGCCGGCGAGAGCGTGGGTTCCCTGATCGAGGATCCCTGGAAGCGATTCCCCTGCCAGCCGGATCCCCGGGGCTGCCGGGTGGAGTTCGAGGACCCCGAGTACCCGACCTCCGGGCGCGACGTGCTCTACTACGCCCGGGCGATCCAGGAGGAGACCCCCGCCATCAACGGCGCCGACCTCCGTACCGAGTTCGACGCGGAGGGCAACGCCGTCAGCATCGAGCCCTGCTACGGCGACTACCGCACCCCCTTCGACGAGGACTGCCTGGCGCCGGTCTCCGAGCGCGCCTGGTCGTCGCCGATCTTCCTCGATCAGCCCAGGCCCTGAGGCCGGGCGGCCGAGGCCGCCGGACCCGGAGAGCTGCTGACACCCGCCCACAGGATGGCGTACGGTGGGGGTCCGCGGTGCGCCGTCGCGGGAGAAGGAGGGCCCGATGAGCTACCAGACCCTGCTCTACGAGCAGGAGGACCACGTCGTCACCCTGACCTACAACCGCCCCCATCAGCACAACGCCATCAGCCAGGAGATGAACCTCGAGCTGCACCACGCCTGGCAGCGCTTCCGGGACGACGATGACGCCTTCGTGCTCGTCATCACCGGTGCGGGTGAGGCCGCCTTCTGCGCGGGCTGGGACCTGCAAGATGCCTCCGAGCTGGGCGACCCGGGCGACTTCGACCACTACCGCCGGGATCTCTACAACCTGCCGGGCGCCTGCGGCTACACGCGGAAGGTCGACATCTTCAAGCCCGTGATCGCCGCGGTCAACGGATACGCCTTCGCCGCCGGGTTGGAGACGGCCCTGCTCGCGGACATCCGCATCGCGGCCGAGAACGCCGAGTTCGGCGCCCTGGAGAGGCGCTGGAACATCGTCGGTGGAGACGGACTGACGGCGCGGCTGCCGCTGATCGTGGGCTTCGCGCGTGCGATGGAGCTGATCATCACCGGCCGGCGAATCGACGTCGTGGAGGCGGAACGGATTGGCCTCGTCAACCAGATCGTTCCGAAGGGAGAGGCGCTCTCGCGGGCGCAGCAGCTGGCGCACGAGATCGCCGAGCTTCCGCAGGGCGCGATCCGCTCCGACAAGGAGACCGTTTTGCGCGGCGTCGGGAGAACCCTCGAAGAGAGGCTCCGCATCGAGGCCGAGATGATCATCTCGATGTTCATGCGCCGCGACAAGCACACGCTGGGAGCGGCCGCCTTCAAGGCCGGAAACCTGAAGCCCGACTGGCCCAATCACGGCCTTTGAGTGCGAGCGACCCGAGTTGGAGATGGGATGATGATCTCGCGAGATTTCCTGGAGGGCGCGGCGCGGTGTCGCCGGATCGCGAGGTGCACGGCGTGGGGGACGGTCCTCTGGCTGGTGTCAGGCGTGGGCTTCGCGCCGGCGGGCGTCGCCCAGTCGGCGCGCGACTTCGGGGGGTACCCTGGCCACACGGGTCCCTTGTACGAGGGCTACACCACCGAGGCGCTCTACGTGAGCGCCCAGGACGGGACCCGGCTCGCCATCGACCTCCATCTTCCCAAAGGCCTGCCGGAGGGTGCCAAGGTCCCGACGGTCATGCAGATGACGCGCTACTGGCGAGCCATCTCTCTGCGCTGGCCGGCAAGCCTCTTCGACCGCGACGAGTTCGTGGACTTCTTCACCGGCAACGGCTACGCCGTCGTCCAGGTGGATGTGCGGGGAACCGGCGCCTCCTTCGGCTCCTGGCCGATCTCCTACACGCCGCAGGAGGCGCAAGACACCGGCCGCGACGTGGTGCAGTGGATCGTGGAGCAGCCGTGGTCGAACGGGAAGGTCGGTGCCCAGGGCATCTCCTATCGCGGCAATGCCGCCGCATCCCTGCCCATCCCCAATCATCCGGCCGTGAAGGCCGTCGTGCCTCGCTTCATCGAGTTCGATGAGTACACCGACTTGCCCTTTCCCGGCGGCATCGTCAACAGCGGCTTCATTTCGCTCTGGAACGAGAGCAACTGGGCGCTGGACACCAACGACACGCGAAAGGTCATCTCACTGAAGGGGGAGGGGCTCTTCGCCAGGCTGATGCTGCGCGGTGTCAAGCCGGTGGATGCGGACCGCGACGGCTCCCTGCTGCGCGCCGCCATCGCGGAGCACGCCGACAACGGCCATCTCTTGACCCTGGCCCACAGCGTCACCTACCGCGACGACATTCCGGAGGGCTTCGACTTCACCATCGACACCATCAGTCTGCACAGCTACCGGGAAGCCGCGGAGCGCTCCGGCGCCGCCTACTATATCTGGGGCAGCTGGCTCGATGCGGGGACGGCCAACGCGGTCTTGCGTCACTTCTTCACGTACACGAATCCCCAGCGGGCTGTGATCGGCGCCTGGAGCCACGGCGCGCGCGGCGATGCGGACCCCTTCAAGCCCGCGGACGCAACGCTCTGGCCGAGCAAGGACGATCAGATGCTCGACTGCCTGCGCTTCCTGGATCACTACCTGAAGGACGTCGACAACGGCGTGATGTCCGAGAAGCTGCTGCACTACTACACTGCGGGCGAGGGCAGGTGGAAGGCGACCGCGGTCTGGCCGCCTGAGGGAACCACCATGCAGCGCTACTACCTGGCCGCGGACTACGGGCTCTCGGAGTCGCCGCCGCGCGAACCGGAGGGTTCGGACGAGTACGCAGTGGACTGGAGCGCGACGAGCGGAACCACGAACCGCTGGTACACGCAGCTCGATGGCAGCGACGTGGTCTATGACCGGCGCGCCGAGCAGGTCCCGAAGCTGCTCTCCTACCGGAGCGAGCCGCTCTCGAGGTCCACGGAAATCACCGGCCATGTGGTCGTCACTCTGCTGGTGCGCTCGACGCACGAGGACGGCGCCTTCTACGTCTACCTGGATGCCGAAGCACCCGACGGCCGCATCGTCTATCTGACCGACGGCCAGCTCCGCGCCCTGCACCGGAAGGTCAGCCGGGGGACGCCGCCCTACCGTGTCTGGGAGCCGTATCACAGCTTCGAGCGGGCCGACGGCGTCCCTCTCGTGCCCGGCGAGGTCGCCGAGCTGCGCTTCGGTCTTCAGCCGACGTCGGCTCTCGTTCCCGAGGGCTGGCGCCTGCGGGTCTCCATCGCTGGCCACGATGAGGACAACTTCGATCGCATTCCCGCAGAGGGGAGTCCCGTCATCACCGTGGAGCGCAATCGAGTCCAGGCGTCCTATCTGGAGCTTCCGGTGGTCGGATCCGGGGGCGGTTGAGCGTGGAGTGTGTCGAACGGGTCAACCCGTAGAGGGAGTGTCTTGCATGAGCGACGAGACCGAAAATCCGTACGCCAAGAAGCCCTGGCTGAAGTTCTACGACGAGCACGTTCCGCCGGCGCTGAAGTACGAAGACAAGAGCTTCCTCCAGCTCTTCCGTGGAACCGTGGAGCAGCGTGCCGAGAGGGTGGCCGTGTACTACATGGGGACCCCGATCACGTTTGGCGAGATCGACGTCCTCTCCAACAAGTTCGCCCACTTCCTCAAGGAGAATGGGCTCACGCTCGGAGACGTCGTCGGGGTCCATCTCCCCAACATCCCCGCCTTCTACATCGCCGTGATCGGCATCCAGAAGGCCGGCTGCGTGCTCTCGGGGGTGAGTCCCCTGCTGACGCCCAAAGAGCTCGAGTATCAGCTCAACGACTCCGAGGCCAAGGCGCTGCTGACGCTGGACGCGCTGTTCGGAAGCGTGCAGCAGGTGGCGGAGAAGACCGGGTTGCGGGCGATCGCCGTGGCGGAGACGGGGGACTTCCTCTCTTTCGGAAAGCGGACGTTGGGCAAGCTCCTCAAGAAGATCCCGACCGGGGAGGTGGGTCCCGTCTCCGGGATCAGGCTGGAGCGATTTCGGGACATTCTGAAGAAGATGCCCGAAGACAGGGTGGAGGAGGACGTGCCGCTCGATGCGGCCATCATGATGCAATACACGGGCGGCACGACGGGCCCGCCGAAGGGTGCGATACTCAGCCAGAGGAATTTCGTTCGCCACTTCACCCAGATCAGGGTCTGGCTGGACGCCGAGTTGGGTGGGGAGACCATTCTCTCCGCCTTTCCCATGTTTCACCACGCCGGCCTCTTCATGGCGAAGGTGTGCCTGCTCGGGGGCCTCACCCAGGTGGCGATCCCCAATCCGAGGGATCTCGATTTCATCATCTCCGCCATCGAGAAGCACAGACCCTCTGGGATTGGCAACGTTCCCACCCTGAATCTGGAGCTTCTGAAGAAGCCGGCCTTTCGAGCGCTCGACTTCTCGGGTGTCCAGTGGTTTCTGAGCGGTGCGATGCCCTTTCCCACCGAGTACATCAAGGAGTTCGAGAGCGTGGTGGGAGAGGGGAAGCTGCTCGAGGTCTTCGGCATGACCGAGACCAACCCGATCACCACGAGTCAGCCGCGCTACGGCTTGAAGAAGTTCGGCTCCGTTGGAATCCCGTATCCCGACACCGAGGTGAAGCTGGTGGATCCGGAGACGGGAGAGATCGTTCCCGTGGGCGAAGCGGGTGAGTTCGTGGCGAAGGGGCCCCAGGTGTTCGAGGCGGGGTATCACAAGAGATCCGAGGAGACGGCGCGTACCCTTCGGGATGGATGGATCTACACGGGTGACATCTGCAAGATGGACGAGGACGGCTACTTCTACGTGGTGGACAGGCTGAAGGACATGGTGATCGTTTCGGGGTTCAAGGTCTTCACCCGGACGGTGGACGACACGCTGATGGAGCATCCCGACATCGACGTGGCCGCCACCATCGGCCTGCCCGATCCAAAGCGGCCGGGCTCCGAGACGGTGGCTGCGGCCATCGTGCTGAAGCCGGGTGTCGAGCAGAGCGATGGAACCCGCGAGGAGATCCTGAAATACATGCGGGAGAAGGTGGCACCCTACAAGGTGCCCAAGAGGATCGACTTCGTGGACGCGCTTCCCACCAGTGCGGTCGGCAAGGTCCTGAAGCGGGAGCTTCGAGGGTTGATGGGGGAGGGCTAGGGATGGCGAGCGATCCGAAGCCGGGGTCCGGCCGACGCCTTCAGTTCGCCAGCGACAACACGGCGGGGATCTGCCCCGAGGCGTGGAGCGCGCTCGAGGCCGCGAACGCGGGGCACGCGGCCCCCTACGGTGAGGATCCCTGGACGCAGCGCGCGTGCGACCTGCTGCGCGAGCTCTTCGAGATCGACTGCCAGGTCTTCTTCGTCTACAACGGCACCGCGGCCAACTCGCTTACCCTGGCGTCGATGTGCCAGTCGTACCACAGCATCATCTGCCACCGGGAAGCCCACGTGGAGACCGACGAGTGCGGCGGCCCGGAGTTCTTCTCCAACGGCACCAAGGTGCTCTTGGTGGGAGGAGAGGACGGGAAGATCGATCTGGACGGCGTGCGCCACACGGTGGAGCGGCGAACCGACCTCCACTACCCGAAGCCGCGCGTCCTCAGCATCACCCAGGCGACCGAGATGGGCACCGTCTACAGCCCCGCGGAGCTGGATGCCGTCAGCGAGACGACTCGTCGGCTCGGGCTTCGCCTACACATGGACGGTGCCCGCTTCGCCAACGCGGTCGCGTCTCTCGGCGTCTCCCCCAAGGAGATGACCTGGAAGGCGGGTGTGGAAGTGCTCTGCTTCGGTGGCACCAAGAACGGCATGCCGGTGGGCGATGCGATCGTCTTCTTCGACCGAGGACTGGCCGAGGAGTTCGAATACCGCTGCAAGCAGGCGGGCCAGCTCGCTTCCAAGATGCGGTTCATCGCGGCGCCCTGGGTGGGCCTGCTGGAGAGCGGTGCCTGGCTCGAGCACGCCAGGCACGCGAATGCCTGCGCCCGGCGGCTGGAGGCCGGTCTGCGAGAGGTGGAGGGGGTCGAGATCTCCGCTCCGACCGAGGCGAATGCGGTCTTTGCAGAGCTCCCGGCCGCCGTGGTGGAGGGGCTCCGGGAGCGAGGCTGGCATTTCTACACCTTCATCGGGGCTGGCGGGGCCCGCTTCATGTGCTCCTGGGAGACCGCCGAGGAGGATGTCGCCGGCCTGCTCCAGGACGTACGCGACCTGGCGTCGGAGGGCCAGTAGCGTCTGGAGGCTTCCTCCCGGTTCGCTCTTGTGAGATGATCGGAGGGCAAAGACGTCGCCGGGATGCTGATGATGCTGCGCTTCATGAAGGCGTCACATCCCGCCTGGCAGTGAGTTCGTCTAGAACTCCTCCATCATCCAGGGCGTGGGACCGGCGAAGGCCGCGTCCAGCGCCCGGAGCTGCTCGGAGGAGCCGCCCTCGAGGAGCCCGGCGCGCGCGAGCGTACCGCTGCTCGCCCAACCCGTGTAGAGAGAGGCGAGGGCGCCGATTCCTAGCCGGGGGCCGTCTTTGCCGCCCGGCTCGAGACGCCCCGCGCCGTCCGCCACGCGAAGTGTCCAGGCGCCGGCGTTGTCTGTGAGGATCGGGTCCTCGACGGCGAATGGAACCTCGATCTGCAGGGACGGCGGGTAGCCGCGGGCCGCGACCGCACCCGGAGCGTCGACGATGCGGAGCATCCAGCGCACCTGTGCGCGCACCGAGCTGCGCTGCTCCGGCATCAGCAGCAGGAACGCATCCTCGGGTGAGGCGGCAAAGGTGATCGCCTCGACGAGCGAGGCGGACGAGGCGAGTGTCCACCACGCTGCCCGCAGCCCCTCGGGCGTCGCCGCGACGATCTGCTCGACCCGCAGTGCGAAGTCACCCTGCGCACCCGGCGGGTTGGGCTCGTGCCGGTAGACCAGATAGGACTCGACCTCGCCGCCCGGGTTCGCGCAGGCGTACACGAAATGTCCGTCGTGCCAGGCGTCCCAGAGGTTCCGCCAGCGGCGGTCGTCCCGTTCCAGCCAGCCGTTGATCCCCGGCGCGACGCGCTCGTAGCAGCGCCGGATTCCCTCCGGGTCGTCATCCTTCTCGACCCGGTGGGTCTCCAGGGAGGCTCGACCCGCGAAGGTGGTCGATTGCGCGCGGCGAGATCTGGTGCCAGACGGCCGCGCCGGCCAGCTCGTAGCCGACGCGGCGATAGAGAGACGTGGTCGCGGGAAAGAGCGCCGAGATCACCTCGCCGCGGTCGCGCATCGCCATCAAGGCTTCCGTCATCATACGGCGGGCCAGCTCCTTCCCGCGCTGCTCGGGCGCGACGGCGACGTCGCCCACGCCGCCCATCGGAACCGAGCGGCCCCCGAAGTACTGGCCGAAGGAGAGGGCGTGTGTCGCCCCGACAAGTCGGCCGTTCGCGAAGGCCCCGTGCTTGCGTTCCGGCTGCGAGCTTCGCATCCAGCGCTCGCGGCGCTCCTCCGGCAGGTTGAAGGTCTCCCGGTCGAGGCGGAAGGCCTCCTCGAGATCGCTCTCGGTGAGGAAGCGGATTTCGAGTTCCATGCGCACGAGTATGGCGGAAAGCGCGCGGTTCGTCCCGAGGCGTGCGATTCCGCGAGGCGCCGCGAACGGATCGGTCGAGGAGTTCGCCTACTCGGCAGCGAGGTGGCGGTAGAGCTTCGGGAGCCGGCGCGGCAACGACTCGATGTCGGCGACCAGCTCGTAGCCCATGTCGTCGCAGAGGTGCCGCAGGTAGTCGTGCCCGGCGCTGTCGACGGTGATGAGAAACGGCGTGATCTGCTGGCGCCTGGCTTCGGTGAGCGCCCGCCTGGTATCGTGAACTGCGTACTCCTTCTCTCCGCCGTCGCGGCCGTATTCCTCGTCCTGAGGGCGGCCGTCAGAGACGAGGATCAGGATCTTCACCTTGGCGTCGTAGTCGTTCAGCTTGGTGATCGCGTGGCGGATTGCCGGGCCCATGCGCGTGGAACGGATCGGCTCGATCTTGTCGATCCGCCGCCGCACCGAGTCGTCGAGCAACTCGTCGAGATCCTTGATCACGTGAAACTCGACGTTCTCCCGGCCGTGGCCGGAGAAGCCGTAGATGGCATAGGCGTCGCCGATCGCCTCCAGGGCCTCGACTACCAGCACGGCGGACTCGCGTTCGATGTCGATGATGCGCTTGCTACTCCCTGCCGCGCTCGCGGAGGCAGGGCGGACACGCGAGCCGTCCGCGGTAGCCGGAACCGCGGCCTGCGGGGTGATCTCCTCGCGGGTCGAGCCCGACATGTCGAACAGGAATGCGACCGCGACGTCGCGGTTGATCTTGTTGCGCCGCGTGTAGAACCGCGCCAGGGGGCCGACGCCGGCCTTCTTGTCGGCGTGAAACTCGATGGCCTGGTCGAGGTCGATCTCGTGGCCGTCCTCGAGACGCTTGAGGCGGCGGAAGGACTCCGGCCGCATCAGCTCGAACTGCCGCCGGGTCTCGACCACCAGTCCGTGGTAGCGGCGGAGTGTCTCTTCGTAGAAGTCGCCCTCGCCCTCAGCGCCGGTGCGCTCGCCGACCCGGCACCAATCGAGCCGGTAGTCGTTGGCCCGGAAGTCCCATTCGTCGTAGCGGAACCACTCGATCGCCTCGTCCACTTCGTCAGCGGCGGTCTCCGCAGCGTCTTCGGCGCGATCGTTCGCCTCGTGCTCAATGTTGGCGAGCAGTGCGTCGACGTCGGGCGACTCGTCGTCGGCCTGATCGGCCAGCTCGATCTCGGCCGAGCTCTCGAGCAGCTCGAGGATCTCTTCCCGGCTGAGGGGCGCTTCGCCCTCCGCTTCGCTCTGCGGGTCGGCCAGTTCGTCGAGGAGCTGCACCAGCTCGGGCTTGAAGTCGCCTCGGTACTGGGGCTGCTCGGGGCTCCGGTAGGGAACTTCGTCGCCGTCGAGCTGTTCTTCCTCGGCGTAGGGTTCGATCTCGGGCCGCGCGGACGCGCTCGAGATCGCGTCTTCGTCGAGCCCTTCCCAGTCGCCGGGCACCAGGCGCGCCGGAATGTTGGGAAGCCCCGTGGCCAGGTCGTAGAGCCGGGCGGCGGCCTCGGCGGAGTCCTGCACCGTGGCGTCTACTTGCCCGGCCAACCGCAGGGTGAACACCGCGTGTGCGAGGCGGGCGGCCAGACCGGCAGGCCAGCGGATGGTGTCCAGCCGGCCCAGCGAGGCTCGCAGCAGGTTCTCGACGAAAGCCTGGCGCAGCGCCATCAGCCGCACCTCGGGCCGCCGCTCCGCCTCGCGGCTCTGGAGGCGCTGAAGCCAGTGTCGAACGCCCGGGTACTCCTCCTTCACGCAGGCGTCGATACGGGTGTCGTCGGCCAGAGTGAAGAGCTCCAGGGCCAGCTTCCGGTCATCGAAGAGATCGAAGAACCGCTGCATCGGCGAAGCAGCACGGGGAGAGGGGCTCGGCGTCGGCGGGCGGATCGCGCCCTGCTTCCGGGGCTTCGAGCTGCTGCGCTTCGCGCGCGAGAGTGGTCGAGGGGAGATGCGCTCCGTCGGCGTCGAAACGGTAGCCAAAGGATCCGAACTCGAGCCTTCCGATCTGGTGTGTGGTGTACACCTTGTACACCTGGAAGTTCGCGTACTCGTCGTTGAAGAGGTCGACCGCAGCGGGGAGGAAGATCGAGATGCCGTCACTCGTCGCTGCGTCCGCGGCCCAGCCGATGTTGCGGGACACCAGCGCTGCGGTGGGCTGCACGAGGACCTGTCCGCCCGAGAGCGCCTTGGCGTAGAGCCGGAGGATGCTGGCGACGCCGACCAGCTCGACGCGCGGCGTGAGCTCCGCCAGCACCTCCTCCGCCAGCGCCGACTCCATGCGGAAGTAGCTCTCGGCCTTCTCCCGAGGTTGGCCCTGGATCAGCAGCTCGAGACCGGCCTCGGACCAGCGCTTCGCCTGGAGGGGCGTGAGGCGCTGGCGCACCTCGGGTGCGGAGATCAACGACTCGACGGCCGCCCTGGCGCCGTGGGGCGCCAGCCGGCGAGCGAACGCGGCCACTTCGACCTGCTCCTCCGGGTCGAGGGCGCCGAGTGCCTCTGCGGAGGCGACGAGCATCGAGAGGCTCTCGCTCCCCATCTGGGATGCCGCGGCGGCAGCCAGATCGAGAAGGCCGCTGCGCTCGTGAGGTGGCACCGCTGCGAGCAGATCGGGTCCGCGCTGGAAGACCGCGTGGGTGTCCACCCAGGATGCACTGCACAGCGCCTGCGCAAAGGCGAGAAACGGCTCGCGATCGTCGTCGGCGAGCCGCGCCATGAGTGCTGGAGATTCGTGCAGACAGAGCGAAGCCATCTCGTGCGATCGCTTCGCGAGCTGGCTCACGAGATCGACGAGCCGATCGAGCGTTCGCAGTGACAGCGACTCGAGAAGACCTGGACTGATCCTGTAGTAGTCCGCCGCCAGCCTCGCCGACTTCCAGCTGCCCCTGCAAAGTCGGCGTCCCTGATCGGCCCAGGTTTCGAGGTCCGCTGGCTCCAGGTGGGCGAGGGCGGCGGGCGTGGCCTCGAGGAAGCCGGCGCCGGCCCGAGCTGCCCGATCGGACAGGGCGGTCGAGATCTCGGCCCACCTGGAGAGGGCTGCGATGCCCAGCTGGCCGACGACCGGGCTCGATCCGAAGAACGCCACCGCCACCTCGGGAGAACGGCGCGAGAGCCGGGCCAGATCGAGGCCGAGGCGTGCCCATTCGAGGAGCCCTTCCCGATCGAGGTGTGACTCGAGCGCGCTCGCCGCTTCGGCGAAGCGCTCGGGCAGTGCGGTGGCAATGCTGCGAAGCTCAGCCTGGTGGCGCTGTGTCAGCTCGGCGGCGCGGCTCATGGATCCCTGTGCACGCCGTCAATCCTCGAAGACGGAGGTGACGACCTCTTCGATGGACCGCTGGAGCTCGGCGTCGTCGCTGAGGACCCACGCGATCGCCGTCTGGCAGGCCAGGAGCGGAGCGATGCCACCGGCGATCAGCTTCCCCGCGTAGACGAGAAGCCGCGTCGACACGCCTTCGCCCAGACCGTGGTCCTTCAGATGACGAACCTTCTCGGCCAGCTTCGCCAGATCGAGCGCCGCTTCGGGTGTGCAGCCCGACTCCGCCGAGACGATCTCTGCCTCCTGCTGGCGCGAGGGGTAGCCGAACTCGATGGCGATGAAGCGCTGGCGGGTGGAGTGCTTCAAGTCCTTGAGCGCGGACTGGTAGCCGGGGTTGTAGGAGAGCACCAGCAGGAACCCATCCGCCGCCTCGAGCAGCTCGCCGCGCTTCTCGACGGGAAGCAGTCGCCTGTAGTCGGCCAGCGGGTGGATCAGGACCGTCGTGTCCTTGCGCGCCTCGACGATCTCGTCGAGATAGCAGATTGCCCCGACCTTGACGGCTCGAGTGAGAGGGCCGTCGATCCAGCGGGTCTCGTCGCCCTCGAGCAGGTAGCGCCCCACCAGGTCGGAGGCGGTGAGATCCTCGTGGCAGGCGACTGTGATGAGCGGGACGCCCTCCTCTTCGCGGTTGCCGGCATGGTGGTGAAGGTGCCAGGACATGTGCTCGATGAAGCGCGTCTTCCCGCATCCAGTGGGACCCTTCAGAAGAACCGGGATCTGCTTCTGGTAGGCGGCCTCGAAGAGCTCGACCTCGTTTGCGATGGGGAGGTAGAAGGGCTCTTCGGTGATTCGGAAGTCCTCGACCTGGTGGCGGCCGAAGCCGGCTGCGGCTCTCTGCTTCTTGGCCAATGTCGCTCCTGTTGATTTCAGTCTGTGTGGACCATGCCGTGGAGGAACCAGTCGAGGAACTCATCGCGAAGCTCCTCGGGGCCGAGGTCGGCCCGCCGCCCGGCGGCGGCAGCCAGCATGATGGAGCCCGTGCTCAGGAAGGCTTGCGCCGCGATGTCGGCTGCGATGCGGGGACGGAACTCTCCCCGGCTGTGGCCGCGGCGGATGATGTCGTCCACGAGCTCGAGGATCGGGTTCGCCTCCTCGTTTCTCTCCAGCTGGGCGAAAGTGGGGTGGGAGGACTCCACCAGCATGGCGCCCATCACCTCGGCCTGTGCGAACCAGGTCTCCATCACCAGCGTAGCGAGCGCGCGCAGCTGCTCGGTGGCGGAGGTCTCCGAATCCGAGTGCGACTCGCGGAAGCGAGACGCGATGCCCCGGCTGTACTCCCGGAGCAGGGCCGACTTGGACGGAAAGTGGGCGAAGAAGGTGGTGCGGGCGACGTCGGCCTCCTCGCAGATTTCCTCTACGGTGACCTGGTGGTAGCGGCGTTCGGCGAAGAGCCTCATCGCCGCCGTGTAGACCTCCTGCCGCGTGCGCTCCTTTTTTCGCTCGCGTCGCGAAGGAGGCTTCGCCTGGGGGTCCATCGGCACCCTCTCGCCGCGCTGGGAGTCCGGAGCAGCGGCAGCCCGATCGCGGCCTGAGTTAAACTAGGGTATCAAATCCTACTTGAGTACTAGACTATACTCAGGTAGCATGCTCGGTCAAGTCGAAAGACCTGATCGTCCAATCCAATTCTGTGTGTTCCTTGGCCTGCGGATGGGATTGCTTGGCGCACGCACCGACAGACGTGGCGTTCGAAGCGCGAGGGAGAGGCGTGCCGTTCTCCTGGTCGTTTCGTCGCCGCGGGCTGACGGGATCTGCCGAGAACTGCGATTCTCCGATCCAAGCCGGGGCCTCGGTCCTCGATAGGGAGGCTGGTCGTGTCTGATGCCCGTGTCTCGTCCACCGCTGGGTTGCGCCGTCTCGCGCAGGTCGATCCCGAGGCTCGTCTCGGAAAGCTGATGTCCCGCCCCTACGAGTACCGGGGCTGGGAGGACGTCTACCGCGAGGAGTGGACCTGGGACGACGTCGTGCACGTCTCGCACCTTCGCGTCAACTGCATCTCCACCTGCTCGTACGACGCCTACGTGAAGGACGGCATCGTCTGGCGCGAGGAGCAGAACGCCAACTATCCGCAGGAGTTCCCCGACATCCCCGACTTCAATCCGCGGGGTTGCACGGCGGGCTGCGCCTACAGCGCGCAGATGTACGACCCGACGCGCATCCGCTACCCGATGAAGCGCATCGGAGAGCGCGGCTCGGGCCGCTGGCAGCGGCTCAGCTGGGATCAGGCGCTGGAGGAGGTCGCGGACAAGCTGATCGACGTGATCGTCGAGGACGGCCACGACTGCATCATGTTCGACCAGGGCACCACCAACATCGACAACGGCATCGCCTCGACGTTGGAGATGTTCCTGTTTCTCCGGGGCCTGGCTGCCAACAACATCGACTCCTGGGCGGGTGTCGGTGACCTGCCGGTGGGTCTGATCCAGAGCTGGGGCACCTACATGAGCGAGGGGACCGCCGACGACTGGTTCCGCTCGGACTACATCTTCATCTGGCTGGGCAACCCGAACTACACGCGCCAGCCCGACGCCCACTTCCTGTACGAGGCGCGCTACCGGGGAGCCAAGGTGGTGGCGGTGTGCCCCGACTTCAGCCCTTCCACGCTGCACGCCGACCGCTGGCTGAACGTGCGTTTGGGGACGGACGCCGCGCTGGCGCTGGGCATGGCGAACGTGATCGTGGACGAGGGTCTTCACAACGTCGGGTACATCAAGGAGCAGACGGATCTTCCCTTCCTGGTGCGTGACGACAACGGCCGTTTCCTTCGCGAGTGTGACGTGGTCGAGGGTGGAGCGGACGATCAGTTCTACTTCTGGAACGCGGCCAAGGGTCGCAAGCAGCTGGCGACGGGCACCTGGGGCTCGGAGGTGATGACGATCGCGCTGGACGAGGAGACGGACCCGGCGCTGGAGGGGACGCACAAGGTGCGTCTCGTGGACGGCAAGCAGGTCCGGGTGCGTCCGGTGTTCGAGCTCTTGAAAGCGCATCTGGCGGAGTACACGCCGGAGCGGGCGGCGGAGATCACGGGGGTCCCGGCGAAGAACATTCGCGTGGTGGCGCGGGAGATGGCGAAGGCGAAGTCGTCGATGATCTTCGCCTCCTGGGGTGCCTGCAAGCACTACCACTCGGATCTGTTCCAGCGCGGGATGGTCTACCTGATGGCGCTGACGGGCAATTCGGGCGGGAAGCCGGGCTCGGGCATCAAGGTCTCCACCTGGTGGCCGATGCCGGGCATGGTCCTGATGGGGATGGGCGAGGAGCTCCAGACCGAGCCGCGGATGGAAGTTCCGATGGAGCATCCCCAGATGCAGAACGTCTCCAAGCTGATGTTCGCGCTGATGAGCCAGAGGCTGCGCTCCACGCCGCTGATCCCCTGGCTCTACGCCCACGATCCGAAGTTCGCGGAGGCCGCGGGGCGCGACGCCTACGCGGATCCGGCGCTTCCCCGCCCGGTCTCCGAGTACATGGAGGAGATCATCGAGAGGGAGTGGCAGCCGATTCGGCCGAAGCCGCCCAAGAAGCCGAAGTTTCTCTACTACTCGGGTCCCAACCCGCTCCGCCGCTGGCCCAACGCCAGGACCATCCGCGACAGCCTCTGGAAGGAGCTCGACACCATCGTCACCTGCGACTTCCGGATGTCGACCTCGGGGATGTGGTCCGATTACATCCTCCCGGCCTGCGGCTACTACGAGAAGCCGGGCATCAAGTACACGATGTCCTACATCCCCTACGTGGTGGTGGGGGACCGGGCAGTGCCCCCGCTCTACGAGTCCAAGCACGAGTGGGACATCATGCTGGGACTCGCGAAGAAGCTCCAGGAGCGCGCCAGGGCCAGAGGCGTCAAGGGGTTCACCGACCACCTCGGTGAGGAACACACGCTGGAGAACTTCTACGACTGGCTGACCGTGGACGGCGTCTACGTGGAGGGCGAGAAGGGCGAGACGGCAGCGCTCGACTACATCATGCGGAACTCGGGCGTCACCCGTTACACAGACCTCGGCGAGCAGCCGTGGCGGAAGGCGGTCGACGAGGGCATGGTGAAGATCGAGAAGGTCGCCGGGCTCGAGCTGGCCATGATGCTCAGCTGCATGATGAGCGACTTCGACTACAGCGAGCCGATGAACCAGTTCGGCTGGTTCCACAAGCACAAGACCCCGTGGCCGACGCTCACGGGCCGCCAGCAGTTCTACATCGACCACGACTGGTACCTCGAGGTGGGCGAGGGGCTGGCCGTGCACAAGGAGCCGGTCGCGGCCGGTGGCTCCTATCCGCTGCGTCTGACCGGCGGCCACAACCGCTGGAGCCAGCACTCGATCTTCCGGGCCAACCAGCCGCTGCTGCGCCTGCAGCGGGGCTCCCCGGTCGCCTACCTGAGCGAGGCGGACGCCCGGGAGCGGGGGGTCTCGGACAACGACCGGATCCGGGTCTACAACGACGTGGGCGAGTTCACGCTATGGGCGAAGATCTCTCCGGCAGTTCAGCCGGGCACGCTGATCTGCTACCACGCCTGGGAGGGCTACCAGTTCCCCGACGGCGCCACCCAGAACGACGTGGGGGCCAACCCGCTGAAGCCCAACAACATGGCGGGTGGGTACGGGCACATCCAGTACCGCGGGGCGTATCTCTCCATGAACAACATCCCGAAGGAAGTGGCCGTGGAGGTAGAGAGGGTGCGGGAGGAGGTGTGACGATGGCTGTCGATGTGGTTTCGATCCAGGTCTGCAAGGTCGAGGTCGGTCCCGAGAAGCTCCTGGCTCCCGATGCCGCGGAGTGGGGTCAGGCCGAGGAAACGGTGGTCGCGATCGAGCCGACGCCGCTGGAGCGCCTGCCTTCGGCGTACGTGCAGGCGTCGTGGAAGGACCGTCCCCGCGGCGCGATCGGCGAGGTGCGGGTGCGTGCGGCTGCCGGCGAAGGCGGCGGTCTGGCGGTGCGTCTGGAGTGGGGGGCGCTGCGTCCCTCGCGCTCGATCAGCGACGTGAACGTGTATCCGGACGCCTGTGCGCTCTTGTTTCCGGCGGACGGCCGCGAGGCGGAGCTCGGCAGCATGGGGAGCCCGGAGCACCCGGTGGGTGGCTGGCACTGGCGCGCCGGGACGGAGCTTCCGTTTGCGGTGATGGCGACGGGGATCGGCACGGTGGAGCGGGCGAAGGAGCATCCGGTTCAGGCCCGGGCGCGCTGGGCGGAGGGCTGCTGGCAGGTGGTGCTGGCGGGTCCGCTGGGTGCGCATGGGATCCCGCTTCGGAAGGGATCGGCTCTGCCGGTGGCGTTTGCGGTGTGGTCGGGTGCGGCGCGGGAGCGGGCGGGTCTCAAGTCGTACTCGCCGCAGCCTTGCGCGCTGCGGCTGTGATGGGTTGAGGAGGGAGCGCGAGATGGCGGCTTCGAAGCTTCCGCGGCATCAGTTCGCGATGGTATTCGATCTGAACAAGTGTCTGGGCTGTCAATGCTGCACGGTGGGCTGCAAGACACAGTGGACGCAGGCGACGGGGATGGAGGCGATGTGGTGGAACATCGTCAACACGATGCCCGGTCGCGGCACGCCCCGGGACGCATTCGAGCTGGGCGGCGGCTACAAGGACGGCAAGCCGGTCCCCGGTCAGCTTCCGGGTCAGAGCGAGTGGGGGGAGGCCTGGGACTTCGAGTACGACGAGGTCTTCTCGCGCAGCGGCGAGGGGAGCTCGTACCTTCGTCCCCGCGAGCGGGACGGTGCGTCTCCGCAGTGGGGTCCGAACTGGGACGAGGACATGGGAGGAGGCGAGTATCCGAACTCGTACTTCTTCTATCTGCCGCTTCTGTGCATGAACTGCAGCAAGCCGGCCTGTCTGGAGGCGTGTCCTCGCGACGCGATCTACCGCCGCGAGGAGGACGGGATCGTGCTGGTGGACGAGGAGCGCTGTCACGGTTACCGGTTCTGCATCGAGGCGTGTCCGTACAAGCGGATCTACTTCAACCTGGAGCGGGCGATCGCCCAGAAGTGCATTTCGTGTTACCCGCGTCTGGAGGCGGGTGTGGCGCCGGCCTGCGTCCGGCAGTGTCCCGGCCGGATGCGTCACATCGGCTACCTGGACGATCCGAAGAGTCCGATCCACAAGCTGGTGAAGAAGTGGAAGGTGGCGCTTCCGCTGCGTCCGGACTTCGAGGTGGAGCCGAACGTCTTCTACATTCCGCCGAGCTCGCCGATGGCTTTCGACGAGAAAGGGGAGTTCGACGAGAAGGGCTCACGGATCCCGCTCGACTATCTGCGCGAGCTGTTCGGTCCCGGAGTCGAGAAGGCGCTGGCCAAGGTCGAGTCGGAGCGCAAGAAGGCGGCCTCGGGCAAGAAGTCGGAGCTGATCGACATCCTGATCGCGCGCGACTGGAACCAGCTGCTCGGCCCCTACACCGTGGACCCGGGCAAGCTGGAGCGCCCGCCGAAGAAGTAGCTTGATCATCCGGAGAACGTCCATTCTCGCCACAGGCTGCGCGGTGAGGCTCCTGCGGCGATCCACGTTCCGAAAGAGAGGGCTCCTCTTCTCCTCGGCGATTCCGGCCGCCTCGAGATAGGCGTCCATGTTGACTCCAATCGGACCGCGGTCGCGGAGTCCGACGATGGAGCGGGCGTCGATCGAGTCGAGGAGCTGGCGCGCCTCGCCGGCGGTGAGGAGCTCGAGGAAGCGCCGGGTGGCGCAGTTCCCTGCCAGAGCCACCAGCTCGGGCACCGCCAGGGAACCGGGTGCGCTACAAGACAGGGATGAGGGAGGCTCATGACGCGTGTGGCCGGTGTGCTGTCGGGCTGCGGGTACCTGGATGGAGCGGAGGTCCAGGAGAGCGTGATCACCCTGCCGGCGCTGGATCGCGCGGGCGCCCAGGTGGAGTGCCCGGTGCCGGACAAGCCGCAGCGCGACGTGGTCGATCACCGGAGAGGTGAGGTGCTGCGCCTGGCCTGACGCCATCCGCGGTTCCATTGTTGTGGAAAAGGAGGTCGAGTCATGAACATGCAACGCAAGCTGGGCCCGTGGGTCCTGGGGGTGGCGCTCGCCGTGACCGCGACGCTGCTGGTCGCTGCCGGGAAGGGAAAGAGTACGCTGCAGGCCGGGGGCCGAACCATCGTGGGGCCCGGCTCGCTGACGTTCCCGCCGGAGACGTTCTTCAGCGAGGAGCTGGCCCACTTCAACCCGGCGCTCGACGTGTGCGTCACCGTGGCGGGCGGAAATGGAGATGGCCAGATCAGCTTCACCCGGCTCGCCGGCGGCTCGACGACCTGGAACATCTACGCCGGTGAAACGGTGGGGTTCTGCGAGGCGGCCGTCGATCGGATTCAGCTGCAGTGCTTCGGCCCGAAGAGCTGCTCGCTCTCCTGGCGCGTCGATCAGATGTTGCCCTGAGCGCCGAGCGAAGAGACGTTCGGGCTGCGGGCAGATCCGCCGGCCGTCGGGGAGGCCCGGCTGCGAAGCGTGTGATCGCCCGCGCAAGGGCGCGGGCGGTGCGCCCCCGATAGGCCGGGTCGCGCAGGCGCAGCTCCTCGTCGCGATCCACGATCGCGCCCGCCTTAGGCTATCGGCTTCCGCGCCCCCGCTCGATTCCTTCCAGGATCCCGACAGCCGACCAAGCCGAGACCTGCAAGACGCTCGGCGAGAATCGGCCGTCTCAACGCACCGGGTAGACCCGGCAGAGGATGGACTTGAGCGGTTCGGAGCCGGTCTCGGGATCGAAGCCGTCGTCGTCCGAAGAGCAGGTTGACGTTGGAGCGCTCCCAGCCGTAGTCCGGCGGCCCCTCCTCGGGAAACCACCAGGCGTGCTGGGCGCTGACCACGTCGGGGGCGACGCCGTCCCAGAGCTTCGCCTTCATCCGGACGCGGGTGACGGGGGTCTCGATCCAGACCCAGTCGCCGCGGCTGATCCCGAGTGAGCTTGCCGTGTCGGGATGGATCTCTACCAGGGGGTCGGGGTTCGCCCGCCGCAGGGCGCGGATCTGTCGGAGCTCCGACTGGAAGAAGTGCTTGATCTTCACGCCAGTGATCAGGATCAGCGGGTACTGCTCCGCGATCTCCGGCGCGGAGAGCGGAGAGAGCGGGGGCTCCCGGTACTCGGGCAGTGGGGCCAGCCCCAGGAGGCCGCAGAGGCGGCTCTTCAGCTCGACCTTGCCGGAGGGGGTCTCGAAGCCCTTGGTTTCGTACTTGCGGTACTGCTGCTCGCCGATCAGCATCCCGCGCTCGCAGAAGGCCTCGAAATCGAGTCCGGTGTCCTCGAGCACCCAGTCCTGGTACTCGCGCAGGTTCCGCCAGGGGAACGCGGCCTCCAGTCCCAGCCGCCGCGCCACTTCGATCATGCACCTCGCGGTCGTCCCGCGCCTCTCCGACCTGGGCGAGCTTGCGCCGGGCCAGCACGCACCAGATCTTGTGTACGAAGGCCACGTCGTCCTGCTCGAGCCAGGTGGCGGCGGGCAGCACCAGATCCGCCAGCTGCGTGGTCGGCGTCTGGAAGAAGTCCGAGGCCACCGTGAACTCCAGGTGCTCCTTCAGGGCCGTGGCGATCTTGTCGCCCCTGGGTGGCGGTCAGCAGCGGATTGGATCCCAGGATCCAGAGACCGCGGACCCGGTAGGGCTGGCCGCTGATCACGGTCTCCCAGAAGGTGGGCGGATGCAGGTTCACGTCCGCGGCGAAGCGTCCGGCGGAGAGCATCCGCGCGCGCTTCTCCGGCGGCAGGAAGATGTCGCCCCGCTGCTCCGGGCTGTTGAAGATGGCGACGTTCTTCAGCCCTTCGCGGCGGAAGCCATTGCGCGTCGCCGCCGGGCACGTCGAGGTTTCCCGTGAGCGCGCGCAGGATCAGGAGCGAGCGGGCGGTCTGGATGTTGCAGGCGCTGGCATCCACGCCCTGACCCCACTGGATGCAGGCGGGCCGGGTCGTCGCGTAGGTGCGCGCCGCGACGCGGATCTCCTCGGCCGGGACCCGCGTGATGGACTCGGCCCACTCCGGCGTGAACTCGCGCACGTGACGGGCCAGCTCGTCGAAGCCCTCCGTGTGGTGATCGACGAAGTCGTGGTCCATCAGGTCTTCGCGCGATGATCACGTGGATCATGGCCAGCGCCAGGGCACCGTCGGTGCCGGGGCGAAGCTGCAGCCAGTGATCGGCCCGCTTGGCCAGGCTCGTCCTCCGCGGGTCGACGGCGATCACCTTCCTGGCCTGCCGGACCGCCTGCAGGAACGGCCCCCCGCACATGCCGTCCGAAGCGGCGTTGGTGACGATGTCGCAGCCCCAGACCAGGATGCAGGCGGGCATCACGCCGCCGTGGCCGTAGATGTCGCAGACGGGAAGCTGTCCCAGAGTGAGGCGGCTGGCGATCTGCCGCGGCAGGTAGCAGACCTGACCGGGCGCGACGAAGTTGGGTGTGCCCAGGGCGTTGGCGAAGCGCAGACTCATCTGGATGTAGGGCCGCCCGGTGCCGGTCACGATGGCCAGGTACTCGGAGCCGCTCTGCTTCCGGATGCTGTCGAAGCGATCCACCACCTCATCGATGGCCTCGGACCACGACACGCGCTGCCAGCGGTTCTCGCCGCGGGCCCCCACCCGCCGGAGGGGGTGGGTGAGGCGATCCGGGTGGTCGAGGAGCGCGGGAGAGGCCTTGCCCTTGGGGCAGAGATAGCCCCGGCTGATCGGGCTCTCCGGATCGCCGGTCACCTGGACCACGCGGTCGTCTTCCAGGTGGACGAGCACCTGACAGACGCCGTGGCACATCCGGCAGGCGGAGCGAACGGTCCGCCTCTCAGTCACGGTTCTCGCGGGCCATCGCTTCGTCCAGGTTCCGCGCTGTCTCGAAGCCGATGGAAGAGCGCTCGTGCCGGTGCAGCTTCAAGGTCTCCTGCGGACACGCCAGGGTGCACACTCCACAGCCGATGCACTTGTCGATGTCGACTCGGATCTGGTCGGTTTCCTCGTCCAGGGACAGGGCCTCGAAGATGCATCGGTCTGCGCAGGTTTCGCAGCCGATGCAATCCTCACCGGGCTGGGGAGCGAAGTTGGAGGGAGAGAGGGCATCCGGATTGTCCCACACCAATCTCCCCCGCGTCTGGGAGCAGCAGCATCCGCAGCAGACGCAGATGAGCCGGTCTCCGACCTCCGCATTCAATGTATGTCCGACCAGACCGAGCTCCACCATCTCGTCGAAGTACTCGATCGCCTGCTGCTTTGCTGACTGGCTTGCCGAGGCCGAGCATCTCGAAATGCGTGGCAGCGGCGCCCATCATGATGCAGGCCGCGATGGGGAATTCATCCTTGCACTCGCGGGTCCCCAGCTTCTCGGTGCGGGTGCGGCATGGGCAGGGAACCAGCGCCAGCTGGTCCGACGAATGGTTCAGGATGAAATCGTGAGCTTCTTCGCCGGCGAGGACCTTCTGGTCGGCTTCGATGGCCCGGTCGATCGGGATCACGCGGCCGACAGGCATGCCCTTCTTCACGGTCTCGTACTTCTTGTAGAACCCGCTCTTGACGAAGTACTCCTCGTGGAGCTTGGCCGCTTCGACGTCACCCTCTCGGATCTCGGGGTAGAAGTGATGCATATTGATCAGCAGGGGAATGGGGGGCAGGCAGTACATGTTTCCCAAGCCCAGGAGACTGTTTCTCGAGTGCGCATCTTCCAGGATCCGGCTGACGTACTCGAGGCTCTTCCCGGAGGCTTCAGCCACTTCTTCGGCAGAGGTGAAGGACTCGAGAACGTCCAGGTGCTGAACGATCTCGGCTTCCTCCGGCGAATAGACCAGCTTCAGGTGGCCGATGAAGGCCTCGTGGATGCTTCCATCCGCGGCCTTGGGAGCGGTGTGCGGCTCCTGCTCGTCGATCTTCCGGGCGATGCGGGCGTATGCCGTCAGAGCTTCCACGGGTCTTCCTCGCCATGTGGGCTGCTTGCGCGTCTGCTGCCGCCTGCCCTCGATTATCGCTCAAATCTCACGGGACAGCCTCAGGGCTTTCCGATCCTCCGCTTGGGCTCGATCCCGAGCAGCCTCGCCAGGTTCTCCCCGAAGATCATGCGCCGGTCGTCGTCGGTGATGGCGGGGTAGCCGTACGCCTCCTGCATGTCCTCGGGAATCTGGAACTCCCGGAAGCCCTTCACCGCCGCCGCGATCTGGACGCCGAAGCCCGCGCAGTCGGTCCCCCAGATGATTCGCTCGGGCGGGCACGAAGCGGAGCGCCTCGCCGATGATCCGGGCGAACTTGCGGGGAGCCGAGATCGCCCAGGGGACCAGCAGGGAGAGGCAGGGATAGACGTTCGGATGCCCCAGCGCCACCATGTTGAGATCGTCGCAGTGGGGGTAGCCCATGTGGAAGGCGACGATCTTGAGGTCGGGGAAGTCGCGGGCCACGTCGTCCAGCAGGATGGGCAGTGAGTGCTTGCTCTTTCCCGGGGGCACCCAGCTGAAGCCGGTGTGGATGTCGAGAACGATTCCGAGCTCCTCCGCTTTGCGGTAGAAGGGCCAGAGATCGGGGTCGTTGATGTAGGTGTCCTCGGGCGGGTAGAACTTGAAGAGCCGAGCGTCCCTCTCCTTGACCCAGTACTCGAGCTCCCAGACGGCGTTGTCGACGCCCCGTTGCTTGATGGGCGAGATGTTCGGCTGGTACATGAAGCGGTCGGGATGCTTCTCCACGGCGGCGGCCATGTCGCCGTTGGAGACCCAGCGGCTCGAGTATCCCGTCGTGTCCATCATCGACTCGGGGAGCAGACAGCCGATGTCCACGCCGAAGCGGTCCATGGCGCCGAGCAGATCTTCCGGATCCGGAGTCTTGTTGAGATCGGCCGGGTCGATTCCATCCAGCGCGCCCTCTGGCGTTCCCTGCAAGAGGGGTCGCTTGATGTTGTCGATGGCGCGCCACCACATCTGCACACCGGGGAAGTGGTTGAGCGGCGCGATGTCGCCCACCATGTGGAGCTCCGGGTCGATCTTGAAATAGTCGTCCTGCTCGAAAGCCGCGTCAGCCATCAGAGTCCTCCTTGATGCTGGATCATTGGGTGCGTGGTCCTTCTCGGGCGAGCGTCTCGAGAAACGCCTGGACGCGAGTGCGGAGCTGCCCGACGCCGCCGGCCGCGGCATAGTCGCGTTCGAGCACGAGCAGGGGGATCCCCGCCTCCTGCTTCAGCGAGCGTCGCAGCATCTCGATCTCGCCGCCCCAGAGGTCGCAGAACTTGAGCCGCTCGCAGATGATCCCGTCGACCCGGTACTGCTTCACCGCCTCGAGCAGGTGCGCGAGTCGCTGCGGATACTGGTCGAGCATCCGCGGACACGGCATGTGCTCGAGAATGCGCCGGGCGATCGCGTCGATCGGATCGATCTCCTCGTCCGCGAGGTCGGCGAAGCTCTTCGACCCCCAGCAGAGCTGGTCGGCGACGATGGAGGCGCCCAACGACTCGATCTGCTCGAGGTAGCCGGGCTCGTCGAGCGCTCCGCCGAGCACCAGCAGGCGCGGTCCGGGGCTGGCGGGCGGGGGATCGCCGCGCTCGAGCTCCGCGAGACGCTGCTCGAGCAGTGGGTTGAATCGGTCCTTGGGCATGCTGGCGCTGGCGACCGAGAGAGCGAGCACCTCGCTGCCGGTGGCGCGCGGCGGATCCTCGCCGCGCAACGCGGAGGCCCGACCGAGCAGCAGGCGCGTCCGGTTGTGGAGCCGGATCGCCTCGGAGAGCGCCTCGCGCGAGATGCTCACGCCGAAGAAGCTCTCGAGCTTCGCCTGCAGGTCCCGCAGCTGCCCCGTCAGACGCTCGAACGACTCCTCGCTGTTCAGGTGCGGGACGTCGAGGTAGTGGTTGAAGGGCGCCACCTCCTTGGCGGCGAAGATGTCGAAGAGGCGCCGGATGTGATCGCAGCTGTTGGTGACCAGCAGGCCGTCCAGAAAGGCGAGATCGCCCTTCATCAGCCGGCTCAGCGTGTGCCGTACGAAGCGGCAGTTGAACGGCCCGAGGTATTGATCGGCGTGCGAGGTGTTCTCGCTTCCCGTGCCCCGCAGCCGCAACGGCAGGACCCCCGCCGCCCAGAGCAGCTCCTCCGGCGTGTGCGCGCAGAAGAACCCCACCACGGGACGTCCGGAGGCCTTCCACTCCCGGACGTAGTCGTTCTCGATCGGACCGGCGAGCCGGTTGAAGTCGATCGCCTCTCCCAAGACTTCCGCTACTCCATCACCGTCGTGAAGAACTCCTCGAGCGTCTCGCGGATCGACTCGACGGAGCGGACGCGCGAGTCCAGCCAGTCGAGATCGAAGGAGCAGATCGGAATCTCCCGCTCGCGACACGTGTCCTTCAGCAGGCTCAGCCAGGCCCAGGCGTGCTTGCAGCCCGCGGGGGCCGGGAAGACGACGCAGTCCGCCCGGAGATCCTTGTAGTCCCGGAGAAACTGCTCTTTCATCCTGTCCGCCGTCACCCGCAGGCGGCTCATGGTGGTCTCGAGGCCGCGCCGGGCCAGGTCCACCAGCATCGTGTCCAGGCTCGTGGTGTCGATCGGGTCCTCTCGGCAGAAGCTGCCCAGCTGGTCCATCAGCACGACGACGCTGAAGTTCTCTTCGAGCCACTCGTGCAACCCGAGGTCGAAGGTGACCGGCACGCAGTACCAGAAGACGCGGTGCTTCTCCTCCGAGACCGCGCCTCGGCCTTCCGCGACGGCCTGCGCCGCATCGTCACGCAGGAACTCGAGATAGCCGGTGAGCTCCGGCGTACCGAGCTCGGTGGCCATCGCCATATAGGCGCCGGCCGTCACCGCACCCGCCTGGGGGCAGGGCCGGGCGCGTCTCAGCTCGAACAGCTCGAGGAAGGCCTCCGTGGCGCGGTTCGACTCCTCACAGACCTCGCGCAGGCGGTCCGGATCGAGGCGGGTCCCGGTCTGCTCCTCCAGAAAGCCGATCAGCTTGCGGATCTCGCTCGCGTAGTAGAGGTGTGCCTCGCGCGAGTCCTCCACCGGAGCGTCGAGGCGGAAGACGGGACAGTCGGCGAGCTGCTCGAACATCTGGTATCCGATGCGCGAGCTGTCGCAGGGGGCGCTCCCCGTCACGATGAAGTCCGCCTTCGGCATCTCGTTCTTCAGCATCGCTCCGTAGATGAACTTGTCGAGCGCGCACAGCTCGGAGGGCACGCCGGCCGCCTCCGCGGTATCGACGTACTCCCAGCACACCTCCGGCGAGGCGCGCGTCACCGTGACCGGATGGCTCTCGCCGAGGAAGGGGAGAATGTCCATGGCGAGGAAGAGCTCCGGGGTCAGGCAGAAGCTGTACCAGCCGAGCTTCTTGTGCCGCTCGTCCATGGCCCGGAAGGTTTCTTCGTAGTGGGCGATCGCCAGCTCCAGACCGCCCGCGAGCAGGCGTCCGTGCGGTATCAGGTCCGCCCGAAGCATCTCCAGGACGGGCTTGTACTGCGTCTCGACCTTCTCGCGCATGAAGCTCATCGGCGGCGCGCTCATCCTCGACCTCTCGCCAACCTAGTCGCGCGTGAACGGGTTCAGCCCGACGGCCTGTTCGATCAGCCCGTTCACCTTGGTGCAGGACTCGATCTCGCCGGCGACGGCATCCGGGTAGAACTCGAATGCGGAGCGGCCCGATTCGACGGATCGCACGATGCACTCACCCGCCGCTCGGCCGCTCAGCAGGGCCGAGGTGATGCCTTCTCCGCAGCGGTTGAATCCGCCGGCCTCACCGGCGAGAAGCAGGTTTCCTTCCCCCAGGCAGTAGTTGTCCGTCGCCGACATGTCGTGCACGGAGCACCCGTAACGCGCCGCTCTCTTCTCGATCACGAGCCCGTGCCTCTCCTGGAGATGGGCGGTGAACCTCTTGAAGCACTCCTTCACCGGGTCCCCCTGGCGGGTGCCGGTCACGGCGATGATCCTGCCGTCCTTGTGGAAGACGGTGGCGAAGTACCCGGTGATCTCCCTGTCGAAGAACAGGTAGAGCCACTCGGGCTCGAGATCGATCTCGCCGAGGTACCACTCCTCGTAGTTCGGGATCAGGCGGAGCGTCTGCTCGAAGCCGCTGGAGAGCGCGCCGCGAACGGCCGATCGCGTACCGTCTGCGCCGACCAGATATCGCGTTCTGACCTCGACGTCCTCGCCGCCCCGACGGAGCTCGAGGACCAGGTCGTCGCCATCCCGGCGGAACGTCCTGAACAGGCAATCGTCGACGATGGGAACTCCGCTCTCCAGGCAGAGCCAGTGGTCCAGCGCCGAACGACTGGCGTTGAGGCCGTCCTCGCCGAGGCCGGGACCGTCGTCGAAGACGCTGAAAGGGGCGTCGAAGACGGGACTCTCCAGAGTGAGGAAGACCCGATTGCCGCGCACGCGGGCCGGCTCGCAGAGCACGTCCTTCGGGATGGGGCCGAAGCCGTCGGCGATCAGCTTGCGGGCGCTGGGGAAGAGGATGCCGCTGCACATCTTGTATCGCGGCAGCCTGGCCTTCTCGATGATGACGCCCTCGAGGCCATGCCCGCGCATCGCCTGTGCCGCGGCCGCCCCGGCCGGGCCCGCGCCGACGATCACCACGTCATATCGGCTCTCGAGCATCGTTCCTCCTCAGGCCTCGCTCTCCGAGTACCACTTCTTGACATCCTTCCGGAGGATCTTTCCCACCGTCGACTTCGGCAGCTCATCGACGAAGTCGATCGACCTCGGGCACTTGTAGCCGGCGATCCGCTCCTTGCAGAAGGCGATCAGCTCCTCGGCAGAAACCGCCCGGCCGGGCTCGAGCGCCACCACACCCTTCACGGCTTCTCCCCACTTCGGGTCGGGCAGGCCGATCACGGCGACCTCGCGAACCGCCGGGTGCTCCTGCAGCGCGTTCTCGGTCTCGGTCGGGTGGACGTTCTCGCCCCCGGAGATGATCATGTCGCCCTTGCGATCGGTGAGGAAGAGGTAGCCCTCCTCGTCGACGAAGCCGAGGTCTCCGGTCCAGAGCCAGCCATCGCGGAGCGTCTCGCGAGTCCGCTCGGGATCCCTCCAGTAGCCGAGCATCACGTTGGGTCCCCGGACCGTGATCTCGCCCTCCTCGCGGGTCTTGCACTCGCTGCCGTCCTCGCGGCAGATCCTCACCTCGACGTTGGCCAGGGGCTTCCCGACCGATCGACCCTGCGCGACGAGCTTGGGGTCGCCTTCCAGGGCGTAGTCGTCGGGATTCAGGCTGGAGACCGCCGGAGCCGCCTCGGTGAGTCCGTAGCCCTTGCCGAAGCGCATTCCGAAGACCTTCTCGCAGCGCCGCATCGAATCCGCGGCCATCGGTGCCCCGGAGACCGTAAAGCGGCCGACGAAGGAGAAGTCGAGGTCCTCGATACCCGGGAGCGCCAGCAGCGACTCGTAGACGGTGGGCACCAGATTGACCAGCACCGGCTTCTCCCGAAGCAGCAGCTCGACGATCCGCTTCGGGTCGGCCCGCCTGCTGATGATCACGCAGCCGCCGAGGGCGTGGAACAGGAAGGCCTGCCAGTTGGCGATGTGGAAGAGGGGGAGGGCGTAGAGCGTGCGCGCGCCGCTGGCCTGCATGCCGATTCCCGCGATCGCGTTGACGGCCGCGAGGAGATTGCGGTGAGAGAGCATCACGCCCTTGGGGAGCCCGGTGGTCCCACCCGTGTACATCAGCACCGCGAGCCCGTCCTCGTCGAGGCCTTCCAGGCTCGGCTCGGCAGGGCTGGCGGCGGCGAGCATCTCCTCGTAGGGGGTCATGTCGGCGGAGTCGATGACCCCCACGCCGATCAGCCGCTCGAGCCTCTCGATCTTGTCGCGAAGAAGCAGGGCGGTCTGCGAATGGGCCCGATCCGCGATCAGGGCCACGGACTCCGAGTGATCGACGATGTACCCGAGCTCCTCGTCGGAGAGGCGCCAGTTGAGGGGCACGGCGACCATGCCCGCCTTGGAGAGCGCGTAGTACGCCTCCAGGTACTGATGGCAGTTCTCCAGCACCAGGGCCACGTGGTCCCCCTGGCGGAGCCCCAGTGCCCCGAGTCCGTTCGCGAGCCGGTTGACCCGCTCGTTCAGCTGGCCGTAGCTGAGGCGCGTCTCCTCGAAGACCACGGCCTCTGCGTCGGGCTGGCTGGCGGCCTGCTCGGCCACCATGTCGCTCAGATAGGCCATGCTCGGCTCCTCCTCGAGGCTCCTAGTAGGACTTCGGCAACCCCAGCATCCGCGCGATCACATTGATCGCCATCTCGTCGCTGATGGGTGCGAACACCATCTGCTTGTAGTCGCGGAAGTGGCGCTGCATGTCGTACTCCATCGCGTAGCCCCAGCCGCCCAGGATCTCCATCCCCTTGATGGAGCAGTATTCCGAGGCCCGAGCTGCCACGATCTTGGCCATCTGAGCCTGCACCACCGCCGACTGGCCCGCCAGCGACCGGGAGACGGTGCCGTAGATCAGGTTGCGCGCGTTCTCGATCTGGATGGCCATCTCGACCAGGTAGCTCTGGATGATCTGGAACTGGCCGATGGGCTTGCCGAAGGCCTCGCGCTCCAGAGAGTAGTCCAGCGCCTGCTTGTAGGCGGCCTTGGCGATCCCGAGCGAGAGAATCGAGGTGCTGACTCGCTCGATGTTGAGCATCGCATTCATTCTCGGATCGCCCTTGGCGGCGCCGCCGACGGCCTTGCCGGATTTCTTGCTTCCCCCTCCTCCGACCAGGAATCGATAGGCCCCGTTCTTGGGCCCGAGCAGGTTCTCCTTCGGGACGCGCGCGTTCTCCAGGAAGATCTCGCTGCAGGCGCAGGCGTGAATGCCCAGCTTGGGAATCTTCCGGATGGTGATGCCGGGGGTCTTGGCATCCACCAGGAACACCGACCACGATTGGCTCTTGTCCTCCGCCTTGGGGTCGGTGATCGCGATCACGATCAGGTAGTCCGCCACGTGAGCCGCGGTGATGAATACCTTCTGGCCGTTCAGGACGTAGTGGTCTCCGTCCGGGACGGCGGTGGTGCGGAGCGCCCCCAGGATGTCGGTGCCTCCCCCGGGCTCGGTCAGCGCCATGCACATCTTGACTTCGCCGGTGGCCAGCTTGGGCAGGAACTCCTCGCGCTGCTCGGGCGTGCCGAGCATGGCGATGAAGCCCTGTCCGAAGCCGATCGAGGCCCCGATGGCGAGCATCACCGCCACCGAGGCCGTGGCGATCTCTTCCTGGATGATCAGGAACTCGTACGGAGAGTCCGCCAGGCTGCGATCGAAGATCCCGTGCTCCGCGAGCTTCTTCCAGAGATCGTCGGGTGGGAAGTCGCAGTTCTCGTCCATCCAGCGCACGTACTCCGGGCTGAGCTCAGCCTCGCAGAACTTCTCGATCGAACCGCGCACCACCGCCAGGTGCTCTTCGTCCCAGTCGAAGTAGGGCATTCTCTGACCTCCCTGTGGATTCTCTCCTGTCCGTTCTCCTGCGCCTCCGGGCGACCCGGTTCAGGAGCCGGTCGCTCCGGCCTTCCGGAAGGCCTCCGCGAACTCCGGAACGGCGCCGTCCTTCCGAGCGGCTTCCGCGATCTCCCGCAGCTCATCCAGCCCGGCCACCGGAATCTCCGGGAGGGTGTGGAGCACCCGCTGCTTCTTCCGCGCGCGCGCCGGCCGCTGGTACTCGGGCATGAACCGCTCCCGGCCGAGATTCGGGTTCGTCGAGCAGCGGACCGTCAGGCCGCGGGCGGTGCGAAGCAGGCACTCGTTGCAGCGGGCGCACTTGTCGTACTTCTCACCGGCGCGCACCTTGTTGGCGTAGTCGGGATCGGCCAGCATCTGGCGGCCCATGGAGACCATGTCGATGCGTCCGGCTCCGGATCGCCGCGGCGCTCTTGGCCGGGTCGTGGATCGAGCAGCAGATCACCGGGACGCCCTCGGGAAGCATCGACTTGAAGCCCTCCGCGGGCTCGAGCATGGTGCCGTCCTTCTCCGGGAAGAAGTGCTTGAGAGCCTCGTAGGAGCCGTTCGAGAGGTGCACGTAGTCGATGCCGCGCTCCCCCAGCGTCTCGACCACGATCTTGAGCTCGTCGTGGTGGATCCCGTCCGGCATGTGCTCGTCCCCGGAGAGACGGACTCCGATCGGAATCGCATCGCCGATCGCCGCGCGGGCGGCGTCGTAGCATTCGAGCAGGAAGCGCATCCGGTTCTCGAGCGAGCCGCCGTACTCGTCGGTCCGCTTGTTGGAGCGGGGCGAGAGGAACTGGTGCTCGAGGTAACCGTGCGGGGCGTGGATCTCGAGCCCGTCGAAGCCCGCCACCACCGCCAGGCGGCAGGAGTTCCCGTACTCTTCGATCTCGGAATGGATCTCCTCCCGGCTCATCTCGCGGGGCATGTCGGCGCGGGAGGCGAATGGCGTCTCGGGGTGGAGGAACCAGGAGAACTCCTTGGTGGCGTTCTTGAGCACGGTCTTGGGAAGGTAGTTCCGGGTCGGTCTGGTAGGGAATCGCAGACGGGGCCGGGGGAGACTCGTGGTCCGGGTTGTGCCCCTGGCGCCCGAAGCCGATCGAGAGCTGGATGAACATCTTGGAGCCGAAGGCGTGAACCGTCTCGGTCAGCTCCTCGAGTCCGGCGAGGTGGGTGGTGTTGAAGAGATGGAGATTGGACGTGTAGGGGAAGCGCGAGGCGAGCCGGGTGCCGAGCACGCACTCGGAGATGAGGAGGCCGGTGCCACCGCGCGCCCGGGCCGCGTAGTAGGCCAGGATCTGATCGTTCACCAGGCCGTTGTTGCCCGACGACATCAGCACGTTCATGGGGGCCATCACGATCCGGTTCTCGATCTGGCACTTCCCGATCTTGATCGGCTGGAAGAGCTCCGGATACTGGACCTCGGGTGGCGCCTTCATTCGCACCCTTCGGGGCGCTCGCAGCGGACTTGCGGCTCGGCTTGGCCATGGGCTGGATCTCCTCTGTGGGCCCCGGCTGGCCTTCGGGGCCTGGTTTGCTCGGATTCGAGAAATATGACATAATCATCAGAATAGATCAAGTCCTCTATTTTGGTACTGATCGCCGCCTCCTCGGAGCCCCGGCGCGCGGGTGCCCCACGGGGCGGGGCGGAACCCGAGAGGAGGAGACACCCCATGCTGGCTCCCGGCTCGGCTCGGCAAAGCGAGGAGCGTCAAGCTGCCCTCGAACTGCGGCTCGCGTTTCGCGTCGAGTTCTTGAGCAGTCAGCGTGAGATGGAGAGGTGGGCGCGAGACCAGTCGAGCTCTCGAAACAGACCATTCGAAATTCGAGGAGGGTATTGTGAGCAAAGGAAAGATCGCGATCGTGGGAATCGGAGAGGTCCCCACCAGGATCGATCCGGAAAGAACCCGATGGGACATCATCTACGACGTCTGCATGGAGGCCGTGAGGGATTCAGGCCTCCACAAGAACGACATCGAAGGCGTCGTCGCCGTCGCTCCTCAGGCGCAGCCGAAACTCGCGGCGGAGATCTCCTTCGGCAAGCTCCCCGAGGAGCTGGGGCTCGACGGCTGCAAGGACAATGTCGTGTGCAATGCAGGTGGCGCCAGCACCAGCAATTGCCTGAGGATGGCCGAGCAGTTCATTTCGTCAGGGCTGGCCAAGGCCGTCCTGATTCCCCACGTCACCGTCCAGTCCACCATCCCGGTGCCGGAGCAGATCAATTTCTTCGCAAAGGCCGGCGTGGACATGCAGTGGGAGTATCCATTCGGATCGACCTACAACATCATCATGGGGCTGATGGCAAACCGCTACATGCACGATACGGGGGCCAAGCCCGAGCACATGGCTTCGGTCGTCACGGCGCTCCGAAGCTGGGCATCGAGGGATCCCCACTCTCTCTTCTACCAGAAGAAGGTCCCGACGCCCGAGATGGTCCTCGAGTCAGCACTTCTGAATACGCCGCTCCGCAAGCGGGAAAGCAATGTGCTGGCCGACGGCGGTGCGGCAATGGTCGTGGTTTCCGCTGAGGACGCAAAGAAGATGGGGAAGCCCGTTGCCTACAAGCTCGGCGAGTCGGCCAGGTACTTCAGCGGTACTCCTCTGCTACGTGACATGGAGAAGGTCAGCGAGGGGTTTGCGGTGACTGCGAACGAGGCGATCGCGGAGGCAGGGATCACCAAGCAGGATATCGATCTCTGGAACGTGTACATCGCCTACCCGATGGCTCACCCGATCATGGCAGAAGCGCTGGGGATTGCCCCCTTCGGCGAAGGCGCCAGGTATTTTGCCGAGGGCCGAATGTCGTTCGGCGGCGACATCCCGTGGGCTTCCATCGGAGATGCACCAGGCCGCGGACATACCGGTTCGGGTGTCAGTGCTGCCATCTATGTGGAGACAGCGAGGCAACTGATGGGAAAGGCGGGCGAGAGGCAGGTGAAGGACTGCAAGTACGTGTTCCAGAATACGTCGGGCGGTTCGGGATTCAACAATATCGTCACCATCTGGGGAAGGGAGGTCTAGGATGAGTATGGAATTCGACATGACGAGGCCCGTTCCGGAGCCGCAGCCCTGGTCGGAGAAGTTCTGGGAGGGGACGAGGGAAGGAAAGCTGCTCATTCAGCATTGCGGGGACTGCGATTCGAACATCTTCTACCCGAGGAAGTTCTGCCCCGAGTGCTGGTCCGGCAACCTCGACTGGATCCAAGCGTCGGGCAGGGCGAAGATCTTCTCCTTCACCACGGCATACCAGATGGTCGAACCGAGATTCATGGCGGATCTTCCATACACCGTCGCCTATGTAGATCTCGAGGAAGGCGTTCGAATGATGACGCGGATCGTGGAATGCGAGCCGGAGGACATCGAGATCGACATGGAGGTAGAAGTCGTTTTTCACGACTTGAACGACGAGTTCAAACTGCCCTATTTCAGACCACTCCAGAAGTAGGGAGATCGCAGTGGGTGACTATCAGACGTTGCTGTACGAGATCGACGCTGAGAACAGCGCCGTATGTAGAATCACGATGAACCGCCCGGACAAGTACAACGCCATCAACAGGGAGATGGCGGCCGAACTCGTGGATGCATTCCGGAGAGTCAGGGACGAGCCGGCGGTTGGCGTCGTCGTGTTCGGCGGCGCCGGGAAGGGATTCTGCACCGGTGGCGATCTGTCGGTGTTCCCCTCCCTGGCCGAGCACTCGAACTCGCTCAACTGGCTTGCCCACGCTGGCCTCGACGTTCAGAACGCCATTACCGGGTGTGAGAAGGTCGTCATCTGCAAGGTCGACGGTCACTGCCTCGCGGGCGGTCTGGAGCTCGCCCTGGCATGTGATCTCATCTACGCAAAGGAGTCTGCGAAGATCGGCACGACCGAGATCAACCTGGGGATTCTCCCCGGGTGGGGTGGCACCGCGAGAATCGTCAGGAGCATGCCCGTCTTCCGGGCAAGAGAGATCATCTATAGCGGCCGGAAGGACTACACGGCCCGTGAGATGTTCGAGATGGGGCTCCTGACGCGGGTATTCCCGGATGAGGAGTTCGAGGCGAAGTTCGAAGAAGTCGTGAGCAACATCAGTGCGAAGAAGCCCAACGCACTTCGCATGGCCAAGGAGGTCATGGGCAAGTCCCAGGAATGTGGCAGCATTGACACGGCTCTTGCCTTGGAGCGGAATGCCATCCAATGGCTCGTCTACTCTCCGGATATCCAGGCCGTGATGGATGGATTCAGGCAGGACCCGGATCAGCTGACCAAAGCACAGAAAGAGGCGAATATCGCGTCGGATGCGAAGAAATAGGGAGTAGGGTGTTCCCCAAGCGGCGTCCTCTATTCTAGATTTCCCACGGAGCCGCTCCCGGCTCTGTCGGGCACGCAGCCCGAGAGTGGGAGAAAGCCCTGGAAGAGGAGACACCGATGCTCGCTCCCGACGCCTACAGCGCGATCCACATCGAGAAGCGCGAAAACGGTGTGGTGCTCGCCACGTTGGACCGACCGGAGAGGCGGAACGCCGTCGATGACGCGATGCACCGCGAGCTGGGCCAGCTCCCTTGCGACGCGGACACGGATCGGGACACGAAGGTCGTGGTGATCACCGGCGCCGGTGACGCCTTCTGTGCGGGCGGCGACTTCTCCGGCGGGTTGCGAGGACGCGGGGGACAGCTCTGGCTGGAGGCTGCTCGCCTCGTGAACAACCTCCTCGACTGCCGGAAGCCGATCCTCACAGCCGTGAACGGGTATGCCATGGGGCTCGGTTCCACCGTCGCACTGCTCGGCGATGTCGTTTTCGCGGCCCGTAGCGCCGTGTTCGCCGACACGCACGTGCGAATGGGGATCGCAGCGGGCGATGGAGGGCAGCTGATCTGGCCTCTCCTCATGGGGGTCAACCGAGCCAAGTACTATCTGATGACCGGTGACCGGATCTCCGCCGCAGAGGCCGAGCGGATGGGGCTGGTCAACTTCGTCGTCGAGGACGATGCGCTGATGGAGCGGACGCTGGAGCTGGCGGACCGGCTGGCAGCCGGTCCAGCGCTGGCGATTTCCGCCTCCAAGGTCGCGGTGAATCAGTACATGAAGATGGTCTCGAACGTGGTACTTCCCCTCTCGCTCAAGCTAGAGGAGGGAACCATGGCCAGCGAGGACTTCCGGGAGGCGGTGCGGGCGTTCACCGAGAAGCGGGAGCCCGAGTACAAGGGACGGTAGAGGCGCAGCTGCGCGCTCGCGGCTGCTCAGGCGGCGGCGTCTTGGCTTCCGTTCCGGCTGCCGAAGGGGATTTCCGGAAGCGGGCGGCCTGCAATGGCCTCCGCCTGGCGGGCGGGGAGTCCGACCAGCTTGAGAGCGATGGTCGCTGCGGTCTCGGGTGCGTCCTCACCGAGCTCTCCGTGAAGCCGGGCGGCGAGGACCGACATCGTCACACCGGCGATCCCCAGCGCCGCCTGGGTGACGTCGCTGATCCGGAAGCGCCCCGCTTCGATGCCGAGGCCGACGTCGCGCATCAGGCGCCCACCGAAGCCGGTGCGGAGGGCCTGCGCCAGCAGTACCGAGCGCAGCAGGAACCATCCCCAGGTGGGGTCCTCGGTACCTCGCATCACCACGAAGCGGACCGAGGCGGCCAGGATCTCTGCGGGATCCTCCACTGCTTCAGCAATGTGGTCCAGGGCGTCGCCGTAGCTCTCGATGGTCTCGTCGATGATGGCCTGGACGATCGCCTGCTTCGACTCGAAGTGGTTGTAGAAGGAGCCGAAGCCCACGTCGGCCGTGTCGGTGATCTCCTGGATGGTGGTGGCATTGATCCCCTTTTCCGCCATCAGCTCGTGGGCTGCGCGGATCAGCTTGGCGCGCGTCTCCTGTCTTCGGCGTTCCCCTCGGCCGACGGGGCGCTTTCCTCGAGCTGCCACCGGTGCGATCCTCCTGAAACGGTTCATGAACTAGTGTAGCATGTTGTTAGATTTTCGTCATACTTGATTCTTTCATCACTGAGGGGGGAGGAGGAATGGGATTCTTCGAAAGCCGGAACCCGGAGGTGAAGGCCCTGGAAGGTCTCCACCTCTACCACTTCTTCATGTCCAACTGCTCCCAGCGTGTGCGCATGGCCCTCGAGGAGAAGGGGCTCGAGTGGACCAGTCACCACGTGAACCTCCCGGCCAACGAGCATGCGACCGACTGGTACCAGAGCATCAACCCGGGCGGCGTGGTCCCGACGCTGGTCCACGACGGGCAGGTGGTCATCGAGTCGAACGACATCATCCAGTACCTCGACGAGCAGTTTCCGGAGCCGCCTCTCACACCGACGGAACCCGAGGAGCGGGAGCGGATGATCGAACTGGTCGAGGCGGCCAGCGCAATTCAAAAGTCGATCAAGACCATCAGCCACGAGCGCCTCTTCCGGCCCTTCCGGCAGATGTCCGCCGACCAGGTCGACGACTTCGCGAAGCGGCACCACGACACGACTCTGATCGGTTTCATGCGCGACTTCTCCGAGGACGGCGAGGCCTGGAAGGCACGGGTCGCCCAGGCGGAGCGGAAGATGGCGATGGCGCTGGAGCGGCTGGAGGGCGTCCTCGGCGACGGTCCCTGGCTGAGCGGGGGCCGCTTTGGCCTCGCCGACGTCTCCTGGATCGTCAACGTGCACCGGCTCCGACAGGCGGAGTGCGAGCTTTCGAATCGGCCGCGGATCCTCGAGTGGTACCAGCGCGTAGCCGGGCGGCCGAGCTTCGACCGGGCCATCGCGAGCTACCGGCCGGATTCATGAGGGCAGGGATCGCCCAACGGGGGCGGGTCGCAACAGGAGCGTGCGCCCCGTGCCTTCACACCCCACGGATGGGCCGATGAAAGCCGAGCGGATCGAGACGGATCTTCTGATCGTGGGCAGCGGCTTCGCCGGATTGTGGGCGGCGATCGCCGCGCGCGAGGCTGGCGTTCCCCGCGTGACCGTCACCGACAAGGCGGCGATCGCCATGTCGAGCCAGTCGCGGCTCTGCGCCGGGGCCACCATCTACTGTCTGCCCGAGGACGACGCGGAGGTCTGGCTGCGCGACATCGTCGAGGCGAACGGCTTCCTCTCCCGCCAGCCCCTGGTGGCGGAGATCCTCGAAACCTCGCACCGGAGGCTCTGCAAGCTCGAGGAGTGGGGCGTCGCGTATCCGGCGCCCGACCACGTCTACCTTCGCATTCCCTCGCGTGGCCTCGAGCACGTCAAGATGATGGTGGTTCCGCGCTTCCGCGATCGCGTCGGCGGCTCGGCGGTGGTCGATGCGCTGCGGCGCCGGGCGGTTCGCGCGGGCATCAGGCAGCATCCGCGCGTGTTCGTGACCGACCTGCTGCGCCGCGACGGCCGCATCGCAGGGGCGATTGGCCTGGACCGCACCACGGCGGAGCCGATCGCCTGGAGCGCGCGGGCCGTGCTGCTCGCCACGGCCGACTGCAGCTTCCGCGGCAACTACGTCTGCACCGATGGAACCACCGGCGACGGCTTCCGCCTCGCCTACGACCAGGGGGTGCGCCTCTCCAACATGGAGTTCCTCTGCACCAACACCGGCTCGCCCAGCTTCGGCTTCGAGGGCACCGGTGTGGCCCTCAAGTGGGGTGGCCGCCTGCTGAATGCGCAGAGGCGAGAGCTTCATGGAGAAGCTACCACCCAGATGCGAACGCCGCGGAGATCCATGAGCTCACCCGGGCGATGGTGAGCGAGGCCGAAGAGGGGCACGGTCCACCCTTCTACATCGAGATGGGCGACGCCTGGAAGACGATGATCGGTCCCGCGCTCGCGGGGATCGGCGGCTTCATGCCCCTCAACCTGGCCAGACTCGAGGCGGAAGGCGTCGACCTCGCGGAGCGCCAGCAGTGGGTGCCCGCCGTGCAGACCCTGCGCGGGGGCGTGAGGGTCGAGCCCGACGGCCAGTCGGACCTCCCCGGCCTCTTCGCGGCGGGCATGACCGAGGCGCTGGATCCCGGGCTATTCAATGGCTGGTCGACGATGCGCGCGATGGGCTCGGGAGAGCGGAGCGGCCGCGGCGCCGCCGCGTACCTTCGGGGCGCAGCAGAGGTCTCACCCGATTCCGACGAGGTCGCCGCACTGGTGGCGAGGGCCACCGCTCCGCTCGAGCGGAGGGTCGAGGGTGCACCTCGTCCCGATCAGGTCATCGAGCGCCTGCAGGCGCTGATCTTTCGTCCGGAGGTCAGCATCTCGAAGCGGGACGAGAGCCTCCGTGAAGCGCTGCGGGAGATCGAGGACCTGCGCGACGGCGCACTTCCCGACCTCGCCGCTCGCGACGCCCACGAGCTCGTCAAGCTGCACGAGGCGCGCAACATGATCCGGGTCGCCGAGATGTTCCTGCGCGCCTCTCTCGCGCGAACCGAGTCGCGCGGGTCCCACTTCCGCGCCGATCACCCGGAGCCCGACAACCAGCGCTGGCTCTCCTGGATCAACCTCCGGAAGGAAGCAGAGGGCGGGATGCGGGTCGAGACCGAGCCGGTACCGCTCGAGAGCTACCCGATCCAGCCGCGCGTAGAGCGGGCGAGCGCATGATCGATTCCATCGACGAGCAGAAGTGCAGCGGCTGCGAGATCTGCTTCCAGGTCTGTCCTTGCGACGTGTTCCGCCTCGTGCCGGGAGAGCATCTGGTTCGCATCGCCTACCGCGACGACTGCCAGACCTGCTTCGCGTGCGAGCTCGACTGCCCGGAAGACGCCATCTACGTCGGGCCGATGCGCAAGCCCCGGCCCCAGCCCTGGTGAGCGGAGAGAGGCGATGACGAAGAGGTGCGTGGCGATCCTGAGCGCGGGGGACATGGGTCATGCCGTGGGCGCGTGTCTCGCGGGGCGCGGCTTTCGGGTGATCACCTCGCTCGCCGGACGCAGCGAGCTGACGCGCGCTCGGGCAGAGCGCGCCGGCATCGAAGACGCTGGAGATCTCGACGGCGTGGTCCGCGCTGCGGAGGGGATCCTGGCCATTCTCCCTCCCTCGGAGGCCGAGCCGCTGGCTCGCCGCGTGGCCGAAGCGATGCTGCGCACCGGGCGGACGCCCATCTACGCGGAGTGCAACGCGGTCTCGCCCGCCACGACGCAGCAGATCGCCGCCGTGATCAGCGACGCGGGCGCTCCGTTCATCGATGCGGGCATCATCGGCGCCTCGCCCGGCCGCGACCGCGGGGACACCCGCTTCTACGCGAGCGGTCCTCGGGCTGACTGGCTCGAAGGGTTTGCCGGGCGGGGAGAGGAAGGAGGCATCGCCGTCATCGACCTCGGCGACGAGATCGGCAGGGCCTCGGCCATCAAGATGACCTATGCGGCACTCACCAAGGGCACGATGACCCTCCAGGTTGCGGTGCTGGTCACCGCGATGCGGCTCGGAGTCTTCGACGAGCTGGGCAGAGAGCTCGAGAAGAGCCAGTCGGACGCCTGGGCCCGCATGGGCGTGCTTCCCTTCCTGCCCGCGGATTCCGGGCGCTGGATCGGGGAGATGGAGCAGATCGCCGCGACCTTCCGCGACGCCGGCACACCGGACGGCTTTCACCGAGGCGCTGCAGCGATCTTCCGGATGATGGCGTCCACACCCTTCGCCGCCGAGAGCCGGGAGACTATGGACCGGAGCCGCAGCCTCGGGGATGCGATTCGGGTCTTCTCGGAGCACCTTTTCGACCCGGAGAGACACGATCCCGAGAGCGACGCCTGAGCTGCGCGGCGCCGGCGCGCGCTCGTCTCGTCCCTGTCGCAACCGCCGGCTCTCCTGAGGAGGATGCATGCTGAACCAACGTGTGACGAAACCCTGCCGGTCGGCACTGTTCGTTCCTGGCAACAAGCCCTCCTGGGTGGAGAAGGCCGTGGCTTCGGGAGTCGACTCGCTCATCATCGATCTCGAGGATTCCGTCCCCGTCGCGGACAAGAGATCGGCCCGCCTCCTCGTCCGGGAGGCGCTGATGGCGCTCGACGAGCAAGGTCAGCACTGCTCCGTCCGGCTCAACGGACTCGCCACAGGGATGACGCTCGACGATCTCCAAAGCATCATGTGCCCGGAGTTGAAGGCCGTGAGCCTTCCGAAGCTGGAAACCGTCGAGGACGTGGAAGAATTGGACGCGCTGTTGACGCGCCTCGAAGAGCGAGAGGGAATCGAGCCGGGAAGCGTCGCGACCGGTCTCGGTTTGGAGACGGCCAGAGCGATGCGGAACGCGTACGAGCTCGTCGTGGCTTCTCCGAGGGTGACCAATCTGACCTTGGCCGTCGGCCCCGGAGGAGATGCGAATCGGGCCATCGGGTACGTGTGGTCCAAAGAAGGGACGGAAACCCTCTATCTACGCTCGAAGGCGGTGCTGGACGCCCAGGCGGCGGGGATCCGATTTCCGATGGTCACATCGTGGTGGAACATCAGAGACCTCGAAGGCCTCGAGCGCGATGCACGATTCAACCGCCAACTCGGGTTCCGGGGGCAGACGGTCATCCATCCCTCCCATGTACCGGTGGTCAATGAAGTATTCACGCCCTCCGAGGACGAAATCGCCTACTACAAGGGGATGATCGCCGCCGTGGAGGAGGCCGAGGCGGGCGGAACCGCGGCAGTCGCCTATCGGGGGGACATGGTCGACTACGCCATGGCCGAGACGGCCAGGGAGATGCTCGCGTTCGCGGAATCCATCGGACTGGCGATCTGACCATCCCCGTTACGCAAGCCGGACCATCGGATCCGCAATCAAGACCCGTCGCCAAGCCCCTTTTCCTGGTTCCAGCTCCTTGCTTCGTCGATCATGGCATAGAAGTTTTCGATCTTGCAGTAGTTGGTGAGGGAGTTTCCCGATCCGAGGGCAAACCCCCCTTTGCCCCCGCAAGCATCGAGAATCTCCCGGCAACGCGCACGAACCTGTTGCGGTGTACCCCGGGCCAGCAGGTTGACGTCGACGCCACCTAGAACGGCAATCCGATCTCCGTATCGCCGGAAGACCGATTCCACGGGCTCGATGACATCCTCGAAGCTGTGGATGGCATCGATCTTGACCACTTCGATCAAGTCCTCCATCAGCGTGTCGACGTAACCGCAGGAATGAAACAGGAGAGGTTTGCCGTGTTTGTGGCACGCCTCTGAGATCCGCGCCTGGCGGGGGATGATCCATTCTCGGAAGAAGCCTGGAGAGAGCATGGTGCTGGTCTTGAATCCCATGTCATCGGCATAGAACACGGCACCGGTAGCCGGATGGGCCGCGGCTCGATCGATCGCCTCTACCGCCAGACCGGTCAGTTTCTCCAGGATATCGCCCAGCAGATCCGGCTCCTCGATGCTCTTGATGGCCATGGCTTCGAAGCCCATCAGGGCCCTGAGATCTTCGAATACACCCATGTGCATCACATGGATCTTCATTCCGGGTGGCAGTTGTGGAGCTATGAAATCAAGCGCACCGGTGCTGATCAGATCTGGGTCCGGCCACTCGAAAGCGTCGAACGCGGCTCTGTCCGGAATCAGACCGCCATGTTCATTCTGCCAGGGCCGGGAGCCATGATCTCCCCCGGATTCGCTGTACTGGGCTCGTGTCTGGGTGAGGGGAACCGGTACGAAACCGATGACGCTGTCGTAACCCACAGCCTTGCTGAAGGCGAGATTCAGCTCGAGGAATCTCAACCCGTCTCCCGGCGCTCTTCGGGGGCCTTTCCTGTCCGGGTTTCCCAGATCCCTCAGCTCTGTCATCTGGTCAATCGTATAGTCCAAACCGGTGACCTCACCCATGATCGAACCATCCGCCATCATTTCGATCACGGGTACGGGCCCGTCAGTGGTCCGGCGAAGGATCACCTCTCGGAGGTGGTCGAAATCCGCCCCTTCCTGGAATGGCCTTTCGATCGGCATGGTTCACCTCGCGGTAGGAACACTGAGGTCGCTGTGAGCTGCTAGCGGATCGACCGGAAGCAGGTTCGGACCTCGTCGACGTAGGTCTCGGGCAGCTCGAAGGCGGCGAAGTGGCCGCCCTTGTCGAGCTCGTTCCAGTGGATCAGCTCGCCGAAGCGCTTCTCGGCCCAGCGCTTCGAGGTGCGGAAGATCTCCTTCGGGAAGATGCTGCAGCCGACCGGGACCTTCACCGGGTCCATGGGCGGGGAGCGGAAGCTCTCCCAGTAGAGGCGCGCCGAAGATGCCGCCGTCCCGGGGAGCCAGTACAGCATGACGTTGTCGAGCAGCTCGTCGCGGGTGAGCACCTTTTCCGGGTGTCCGTCGCAGTCGGTCCAGCTCCAGAACTTCTCGAGGATCCAGGCTGCCTGACCCGCCGGCGAGTCCACGAGCCCGTAGCCGAGCGTTTGCGGACGCGTGCTCTGCTGCTTCGAGTAGCCCGAGTCCCACTGCTCGTAGTGCTGCATGCTCGCCATGGCCGACTGCTCGCGCTCGCTGAGACTCCCCAGAGTCTCCGGGTCGGGCAGGGCGATGGGCATGTTGAGATGGATTCCCATGCAGGCTTCGGGGTCCTGTGAGCCGATGCAGGTCGTGACCATCGCGCCCCAGTCTCCTCCCTGGGCCACGTAGCGCTCGTAGCCGAGGCGTCGCATCAGCTGGCCCCAGGCGTCGGCGATGCGCCCGACTCCCCAGCCGCTCGTCGTCGGCTTGTCCGAGAAGCCGTAGCCCGGAAGCGAGGGGCAGACGACGTGGAAGGCGTCGGCGGCCGCACCGCCGTGGGCCGTGGGATCGGTGAGCGGCTCGATGACCTTGTGGAACTCGACGATGGAGCCCGGCCAGCCGTGGGTGATCAGCAGGGGAAGCGCGTCGGCGTGGGGAGAGCGCGCGTGGACGAAGTGGATGCCGAGGCCGTCGACCCCGGTCTTGAACTGGGCGAAGCGATTGAGCCGCGCCTCGCGCTCGCGCCAGTCGTACTCCTCGGCCCAGTAGCCGCAGACCTCCTGCACGTAGGCCAGGGGAATCCCCTGGGACCAGTCGTCCACGGTCTCCAGCTCCGGCCAGCGGGTGGCCGCGAGTCGACGCTTCAGATCGTCGAGCTCTGCTTCGGTCGCCTCGATGCGAAAGGGGGTGATGTCGCTGGCCATGGGTTCTCCTGTGAACATGCGCCTCGCAGTTGGGGCGGATTCCGGCTCTCCACTCTAGCCCAATCGGTAGTCGCCCTGACTCATTCTGTGGTGATGGGATGTCGATAGAACGCCGAAGCGGTGCGGCCGTCGCCCGGGAGGGCTAGCCTCCCGGAGCTGGCGCTCGGCATGGGGTGGGGCCATGACGGACGAGGAGCGGCGGGAACTGGCGGAGCTTCGCACGAAGCTCTCGGTGCTGGAGGACACGCTCGATCGGCTCGGCGCGCAGCTTCGCGCGATCGAGGAGAGCGCGGGGCAGGAGACCCCGGCGCCCGCCGGGCCGCCCGCGGTGGTCACGACGACCGCAGCTCCACCTCGTAGCGAAGCTTCGCCTCCCCGAGTGCCCCGGATGCGGCGCGGGCTTCGCCCCCCCTCCGCGCTCCAGCGCTGGGTCCGCGGATTCCTGGCCGAGGGCAACCCGCTCAACAAGCTCGGCGCGCTGAGTCTCATCGTGGGTGCGGGGATCGTCTTCAAGTACGCGGTGGACAACGGCTGGATCGGGCCCACCGGGCGGGTGGCGCTCGGGCTGGTCACGGGCGCCGTGTTGCTCGCAGCGGGCGAGCTCTACGCGCGCCGCGGCTGGCATCGCTTTGCGTCGGGGCTGGTCTCGGGGGGCAACGGGTTGCTCTTCGTCGCCGTCTGGTTCGGGCAACAGCAATACGGTGTGATTCCTGCGACCGTCGCTTTCGCGCTCTATGTCGCGGTGACTGCTGCAGTGGTGGCGCAGTCCCTGCGCTACGACTCCCTGGCCCTGGCGGTCTGGGGGCTCGTGGGCGGGTATCTGGCGCCGGTCCTCGCGAGCACCGGCGACGGCAACTACGCCTTCCTGTCCACCTACCTCCTGGTGCTGAACGGCGGCGTCTTCGCGATCGCCTTCCGGCGCAACTGGCAGCCGCTCAAGTGGATGGCCTTCCTGCTGACGGTGGTCTACACGGGCACCTGGGTCTCCGACTACGCGGAACACGCGGGCGACACGCGCTTCCTGGAGCTCTCCTGGCTGCTTCCCTACCTGGCGGCGTTCTTCGTGTTCTTCGCGGCAATTCCGACCTGGCGGAGCCTGCGGCTGCGCGAGCCGATCGACGCCTTTGGCCAGGTGTTGACGGTGGCCAACGGGATCGTGCACTTCGTTTTCGCGGCGGTGGCGCTCCACGAGGAGCACCGTGCCTGGCTGGGTCTGGTGGCGGTCGTCGTGACGCTCCTCTACGCCGGCGTCTCGTCTCAGCTGGTCCGGCAGCCCAGCTTGGATGCGAAGGGCCTGCGCGTCTTCACCGGCACCGCGGCCGGCTTCCTCTTGCTGGCCACCCCGTATCTCGCGACAGGACCCTCGATCACTCTGATCTGGTGCGTGCAGACGGTGTTCCTGGCCTGGGCCTGTACCCGGCCGCGCTTCGGCTTCCTGCAGCTTCACGTGTTCGGGATGACGGCGATCATCCTGGTCCGCCTCCTCGCGTACGACGGGTTGCTGTCGATGGAATGGGCCGGCGGCGAGGCGCGTTACATCCCCCTGGCCGAGCTGCGGAGCTGGCCGGCTTTTGCGGCAGCGGTGACCTTCGGGTTGACGGCGCGGCTCCTGGGACGCATGCCGTCCGTCCGGGTCCCGGTGGGATATGTGCTTGGGATCGGCTGCCTGGTCTTGCTGGCGGCGTTGGACGGCGAGGCCCACCGGCTGGCGCGCCACACGATCGCGCCCCTCGCCAGCGGCGGCCTGCATAGCCTGATCCAGGCGGGCCTGTTGATCGCGGTGATGTGCGCGCTGTGGTTCGGTGCTGCAACGAGACTGGGCGAGGTCCTTCCCTGGGCGTTGTCCTTCGCCCTGGCCGCTGCGTTGATCGTCCTGACCTCCGAAGCACTCCTGTGGATGGGCGGCTACTCGACGATGGAGCGCATCGTGGGCGACGGTTTCGGCCTCTGGTGGCTGCACGGTGGCGTGCTCCTGATGGCGCCGCTGCTCGTACTGTTGGGGCGGCTGGCCCGGGAGGCTCCCGAATCCGGGCTGGGGATGCCGCGCGAGCGGCTTCAGGCGCTGGTGTTCGCGCTCACCCTCGTGGTGGCGATGCTGCTCCTGCGGCGCGAGGCCTTCGCGATCACCCACGCGCCGCCGTTCATGGACCTGTTTGCCGAGGACGCGCGGCGCGCCGGTTACCGCACGATCTTGTCGTTGAGCTACGCGCTGCTGGCTTTCGGCGTCTACGTCTCGGCCGTTCGCACGGGGCTGCGCCCGCGCCTGCACGCCGCCTACGCACTCTACGTGTTTACGGCGTTCAAGGTCTACCTGTTCGACCTCGAGGCGCAGAACCAGCTATACCGTGCATTCTCGCTGCTGGTCTTTGCCGCCATCCTCTTCGTGAGCTCGTACTTCGCCAACCGGCAGCAGCGGGTCCAGGAGGAACGCCAGCATGCATAGCCGGATTGCAGGTCTCGCGATACTGGTGCTGATGATGCTGGCGCCGGCCGGTTCGGCCGCGGCCGACATCGAACGGCGCGCGGCGAGTGACTTCCATCGCCGCGCGCTGATCGAAGGCGCCGTCGCGCCGGGCGAGGCCCACGCGGTCTCGCTCTCGCTGGAGGCGGTGGCTGCTCTCGAGAAAGGTGGCGAGCTGCGCCTCTTCGATGGGGCCGGGCGCGAAGTCCCGTCCCTCGTCTACACCGCGGATTCGCGAAGCGAGGTGATCGAGCGGCCAGTTGCGATCTACAACCGCGCCTGGGAGGCTGGTGGCGCGCAGACGCTCTCGGTGGAACTCACGGAGCGCAAGCCCCAGCCCGTCAACGAATTCGTCTTCCACATCGAGGATGAGGAGTACAACCTTCGGGTGCGGGTGGAGGGAAGCCCGGACGGGGAGGAGTGGCGAATTCTGCGCGACGGCCTTCACCTGATCCGCCACACGGTGAAGAAGGAAGGAATTCGCTACGTCCACAACGTGCTTCGGGTGCCGACGGCCCGATTTCGCCACTACCGCTTTACCCTCGAGCCCATGATCGCTCCCGAGGATGCTGACGAGCCCCTCGAGATCGGGGGCGTGGACGTACGCCAGGTCGTGAAGCGCGGCTCCTCGCTCGCCGTGCCTGTGCGCCTCGAGCCCTTCGAGGATCCGCACGACTCCGACGTCCGGCACGGCTTCTGGACCCTCGACCTGGGCGGGGAAGACCTCGGGGTGGACCAGGTCGAGCTCAGCATCCCGGCCGACGACTACTCCCGCTCCGCGGACCTCTGGGAGTGGAGCGAGGAGCGCGGGCGCCGCACGCGCCGGCTCGCGAGCACGGTGGTCTTCCAGTACGGGGACGACGTGCATGCCGAGTTCACCGGCTTCTCGACGGACGTCGCCACGCTGGTCCTCATGATCGATCAGGGGGATGACGAGCCGGTGCCGGTGAGCGCCGCGCGCGCGACTCGGCCGCAACAGCAGCTGCGCTTCCTTGCGCCGGCGGCGGCAGATCTACCGCTGGCGCTGCACTTCGACCCGGACGAGCCGCGCGAGCCTCGCTACGACCTGGCGCGTGGGCTCCGCGAGCATGAGATCGCGAGCTTCAGGGGGCTTTCTCACGGCTCGCTGGAGCCGAACCCGGGCTATGCGCCCCCACCGCAGCCCCAGTCGGAGCGCATCCCGTATCTTCTCTACGTGCTGGTGATTCCGCTGGTGGGAGGCCTCGGGTGGTATGTCGCGCGGACGATCCAGCGGGGTGTTCCTGACTGAGGAGTAGCCCGCGAGGCAGACCGTGCCGGCAGAGGGCAGACAATGAAGTTGAACGGGAAGTGCGCGGTCGTGACCGGGGGTTCGAACGGGATCGGAAAGGCCATCGCCCAGCTGCTTGCGCGGAATGGCGCCAATGTGTTTCTGGTCGCGCGAACGCAAGAGCTCTTGAAGGCGGCGTGCGAAGAAGTAGGGCAGGGAGCGAAAGACGGATCGCAGCGGTTCGGGTTCTTCAGCGCGGATGTGTCGGACCGGGCCGCCGTCCAGGCTGCGATTCTGGCCGCCGAGGTTGAATGTGGTCCTGCGGCAGTTCTCGTCAACTCGGCCGGGTTTCACAGAACCGGCTACATCGAAGCGGTCCCCGTATCCGATATCGAAGACGAGATCCGGGTCAACTATCTGGGGACCGTGTACGCGGTGAAACAGGTGCTTCCGGGGATGATGGAGAGGCGAGAAGGCTGGATACTGAACGTATCGAGCCTGGCCGGTCTCAAGGGCATCTTCGGATACGCGGGATACAGTGGCTCGAAGTTCGCGGTCATGGGCTTCTCCGAGGCACTTCGGAGCGAGCTTCGCCCATACGGCATCAGGGTTTCGACACTGTGTCCGCCCGATGTCGAAGTCGAGAGGCCGGAACACTACGTGGAGAGAGAACAGCCAATCGAGAACTCGCGAGTATCGGAGGGAGCCAGGCCTTTGCTGCCCGACGATGTCGCCCGAGCGGCACTCGCGGGGATGAAGAGAGGCAGATTCATCATCATTCCCGGCCTGTCGGGCAAGATGCTCCACGTTGCCAACCGGATTGCGCCCTGGGCGGTCGATAGGGTTCTCAACAGGACGATCGACAAGGCAAGAAGGGAAAGAGAACTCTAGGAGGTGCCGGAGAAACGGCGAGTGCGACTACGTGGTTGGTTGAGGTGCCTCCGCATTCCGTGGCTTGGGCATACGGCGCCCGATCAATCTCGATGTCCTGATGGCGTGATGGCGGTAGGAGTAGGCTGATCGACCCAGATCGGTGAGGACCAGGCACGTTCCTCGATCTCGGCGAGGCAGTCGTCCTGATAGGGGGTCTTCGCATCGTCTCCGTAACAAGGCTCGAGCGAGACACAATTGCCTTGCTCGTCGTAGGAGCAGCGGAGGTTGTGGCCGTTCACGGCCAGACTGGGTTCCTCGATCGCGCGAACGTAGTAGACCGAATCGCGACCGTCGCGCGGAAAGTCCGGATCCTCGAATTCGACCACACAGCCAGCCTGGTCGGCCGGGCAGACGAAGCTGCGCCAGGGGTCTTCGATCAACGTGCCGATCGGTTCTGTGTCGCGCAGCTGTGGTCGCAACCGGATCACTTCAACTCGCGTGATACGGCGACGTTCATCCGAGGGGTGATGGCACTCGCCCCGGCAGAGATCGTAGAGTCGCTCCGGGCCAAGGGCGGCGAGTGAACTCTCGGGGCAACCGGGCTGTTGTGTTCGCGCGCCTACTGCGCGAACGCGAAAACGAGGCACGTCGTTCAACACGACCTCCGAGCCCATCGGCGCGACCGCGCCCTCCGACTCGCCGGCCGAAGACGGCGCATTGATCAAGTCGAACCACAGCAAGATGCGATCTCCGCTGGTGCCGTAGACCTCGCGCCGTTTGAGAGCCTGCCAGATCGAATCTCGATTGCGGCCTACGGCATGGATGGCGACCAGTCCCCCGGTCGTCATGAACGAGGACATGCGCTCGACGTCGCGGCTGGCAAAGGGCTTCGAGGGTTGCTCGTCGAGCGGCACCGACCGAGGCTCGGGTTCGTTCACGTTACCCAGAAAGTCGGGTGCGCCGGCTCTCGGTCCTTTGCCCTCCGTCATTTCACTGCGATCGAACTCCTTGTAGCCTGTTCCGGGGCGCGCCGTATGGTTGTCGCTCGACGCGATGAATCCGAGGCGTTGGCTGGCGGTCTTGCCGCGGGAGAACCTCTTCCGCACGAGCATGTACTGGGCGGACATCCGCGGCCGGTAGTCGAACGCTGGCAAGAAGCAATCTCGACATTGCCCGGCGTCCAACCAATCCTCGACGGAGGCGCCGAGCACGGTGCGAAAGCCGGATTTGCCGCCCGCGACGTGGTTGCGCCGCGCAGCGGCGGCACGTTCTTCGCACTCTTCATTCGGTAGACCCGCGTCGATACAGCGCGCGAAGATGATCTCGCCAGCACGCCAGCAATTCGGAAGAAAGCCGCCGGGCCCCGGCTGCGGAGGGGGGCACGCCGCTTCGCCCGAATCGTCCAGGACGACAGCGGTGAAGTCGCGATACTCCTCGGAGTTCCCGTGGCCCGAGTACACCTCGACGAGCGTCTGGCGTGTCGGATCGTCCTGTTTGCCGGCGATCTGGGTATCCCAGGAGGCCCCCGGGGGTGCTGTATTTCCCCAGGCGGTGCCGTGGGAAATGACGATCGATTCGACGCCCCACTCGTCGAGCTTGGCGAAAAGCTCGGCGGGAGTGCGTGTGGCTTCCTTGCAGGAAGGCGGGAGATCACGCACCGCGACGCCAACAGGGCAAGCAGGAAGATCGGCGTTTTCTTGCAGGAACCGCGTGAAATCGAGCGTTCGTCGGTCGTGCATGAGAGCCGCGAGACCAGCCCGTGCGAGCATCGGCATCGCTACGATGTCGCCATCGGGCAAGAGCGCGCCGATCGGTCGCGCTGGAATCCGCTCCTCGTCCGTATCACGCAAGACGATGTTCTTGTGTCCCCAGTGGTTTGCTGGCGCCCATCCGTCCTGTGTCCATTCCCACCCGAGAAACGCAATCACGTCCGCATTGTTCGGGTCAGTGGCCACGGCATTGCATTGGCGGATGCTCTCGATCGTCTCCCGCCAATGTTCCGGCGTGAGGGATTCGGCGTGATCGTTGATCGACCAGAAGTCCAGCGCCGCGCAGTGGCGAGCGAAATCGCAGGCATCGGCAGGCGGATGTGCACCTTCGCCGGAGACGAGTGGCAGACTCATGACGAAGGCGTCTGAGGAAAAGGTGGTGTGGACGTGCAGATCGCCGAAGAGGATCTGCTTGGCGTCCCGGGCGCCAACGGTCCGCGACGCTTCGCCGTCGTTCGCCTGCCGTTCGTCGAGCAGGGACACAGGTAGCGGGACATCCGTGACCTGTCCCGGACCTTCGTGTCGTCCAAGCCACCCGAGTCCGAGGGCGAGGATTGCGGTTCCGATGAGAGCCAGACCGCCAAAGACCGCGATCGCGAGTCCTCTCATCTGGGTGCCTCCCTCTACGCGATTGGATAGTGTCCGTGCTCACGAACGGTCTCGATCATGATCTTCACTTTCGAGATGTCCATATCTGGATGAGTGTGAACAGGTCCGATGATGAATCGCCCGCTCGGGGCCAGCGCCTGAATCAGCGTCTTCACCCCCTCTTCGACCTCATGGGGCTTTGAGCGCTCGGTCAGAAGGTAATCGACGCCTACACCCCCGACGATCGTAAACCGATCCCCGTGGCGTTTCTTCTCCTCGTAGATATCCACATTCGATGTGTTCTCGTAGGCGTGCCCGCCATCGAATCCCCATTTGATGAAGTGATCGAACATCTTGGTGTTGTCGCCGCAGGAGTGAATGATCACTCTTCCGCCTCGTTCGTGAACCGCCTTTGTAATCCTCTGATACGGCTCCCCGAATAGCTCGTCATTGATCCTCGGGTTCAGCGAAGGCCCCGTCTTGTTCGAGAAGTCGTCTCCGAGAAGGATTACCTTGATCCCTGCGTCCATCACGGCCATACAGAGCTTCATGGCGTAGTCTTCGAGATAGGCGACAAATCTCTTGATCAACTGCGGTTCTCTCCTGACAAAGATTGCCATGTTCACGAAACCCAGGGAGAGAACCATGGTTTCATGGATGCCCTGAACCTGCGGCATCAAGCATATCTTCTCCCCATATTTGTCGAGCGATTTGAGATGGAAATTGTATGCCCGCTGCGCCGCATCAGCGGGGTCGACAAAGTGGGGCCATTCCTCAAAGGCCTCCGGGGAGTCGATAGCCGCCCTCCACGGTGGCCAGGATGATCTTCCCCTTTTGCCCCGACTTTGCAGGGTCCATCACCGCCTCCACCCGTTTCATCCCGGCTTTGACGACTTCTCCTGCCATGACCAGGTCTCCGAGGAAATACTCTCCTTCTTCGAATTTCTGCCCGACGATGTCCAATCCCGGGCTGATCCCTCTTTCAATGATCTCTTCGGGTTCGATCCCGCTTCGCAAGCAGGCTTCAACGCGCTCTTCGATTCCATCCAGATCCATGTCATCAATGGCTGCGGCAACCGCTTTCAGGAACTCATTCATGGTCTACCTCTACAAGTCGGAGCGTGTTCTGCGATGATTGCGACCGCTGTGGCTGGGTGGTCAGAGAAGAGAACTCCATCCATTCCGTGATAACAGGAAATCGCAGGTAGCGCAGCTATCGTGGTGGGTGCGAGCAGCATTGTACGGGAACCGCCGGAAACGAAGCGCATGCGCGCGGTCTCCGGACTGCGGGGAGCCAAAAACGTCCGCCCGCTCGCGAAGTTGCGCGGGAATCTTTTCCCGAGAGCGGCTGGGCTATGCTCCGTTTCGCCGAGGCCAGGGCGTGCCGGGCGATCGACGATTCGTCACCGGGAAGAGCTGCTGCGGATTTCGAACTGAGCGGGGATGAAGAAGGTTTTCTACGGCTGGTGGATCGTGCTGGCGACGCACGTCATCTGCATGATCGGCTACGGCACCTGGCTCTACAGCTTCGGTGTCTTCTTCAAGCCGATGTCGGCCGAGTTCGGATGGACGCGCGCGATGACGGCCGGCGCCTACTCGCTCCGGAGCATCGAGGGAGGGATCGCCTCGCCGGTCGTCGGCTGGGCGGTGGACAAATACGGATCGCGCATCGTGATCCTCTTCGGAGCGGTGGTCTCCGGAGCCTCCTTTGCGATGATGCCGCTCGTCAACTCGCTGCTGGGCTTCTACCTCGTCTACGGAATCCTGCTGTCCACCGGAATGAGCGCGATGCTGTACCTCCCGGCCTGGACGGTGATCGCCAAGTGGTTCAAGCGCCGCCTCTCGGCGGCGATGGCCCTGCTCGCGGTGGGCGCCGGCATCGGAGGTCTGATCTGCGCTCCCGCGTCGGCGTTCCTGATCGAGCGCTTCGGATGGCGCTCGGCGTTCGTGATCCTGGGCGTGGTGATCTGGGTCGTGGCGATTCCGCTGTCCCTGGTGGTGCGGGACAGCCCGGCAAAGATGGGGCTTGCGCCGGACGGCGATCCCCTGCCCGAGGGCTCGCCGCAGGAGGACGACTCGGCAGCGGACTCGAAGTCAAGGCCCAGCGCGCCCCCGGCGTCCGGCGAGTACACGCTCAAGCAGGCCCTCAAGTCCTCCGTCTTCTGGATGCTCGCGCTGGCCTTCTTTTTCTTCGGCATGGCCCACTCCACCGTCACGGTGCACACCGTCCCCGCGCTGACCGATGCCGGGATCCCGGAGACGACGGCGGCCCTCAGCTTCGGGTTGCTCACCCTGGTGAGTGTGATCGGCCGGCTCGGGTTCGGATTCCTGGGAGACTACGTCAGCAAGCGATACCTGTTCATGGTCGCCTACGCGCTCACCGGGCTGGGTCTGCTGGTCCTGATGGACGCCGACACCATGCCGAGGGTCTACCTGTTCATCTTCCTCTTCGGCGTGGGCTTCGGCGGCACGGTTCCGCTGATGCCAGCCATCCGCGCCGAGTACTTCGGCGTCAGCGCATTGGGAAAGATCCAGGGCTTCATGAACCCCGTGATGATGTTCGCCAGCGCCCTGGGGCCCATCTTCGCGGGCTCCGTCTTCGATGCGACCGGCTCCTACCGGATCAGCTTCCTGGTAACGGGCCTGCTCACCTTCTGCGCCGCGATCGCCATGTTCTTCGCACGACCCGCGAAGCCGCCGGAGGAGCTCGATGCACAGCCAGCTTGAACGGCCGTGGGTCGGAGGGGTACCTGGCCAGGGGAGAGAGTCATGACCGAAACACGGCTCACAGGAGGAACGTCACCTGCTCGTCGAGAGGCGTGACGGCGTGCTGATCCTCACCATGAACCGCCCGACGGCGCGCAACGCCCTGAAGCCCGCAGATGCTGGTTCTGATGGCCGAGTGCGTGGATACGAGTTCCGAGACACGAAGGACCATCGCGTGGCGATCCGCACCGGCGCCGGTGACGAGGACTTCAGCGCGGGGGGCGACCTCAAGCTGACCATGCCGGTGCTCGTGACCGGCGCGCGGAAGCCGAGAATCGAGAGGGACACCGCCTGGTCGCCAATCTCACCCAGTTCTCGGACGCCATCCGCGTGAGCTTACGATACTCTACAAGCCCGTGATTGCGGCGGTAAACGGGAATGCGCTGGGGGCGTGGAAGCGTAGCTGACCAACGCCTGTGATCTGCGCGTCGCCTCCGAGAACGCGGTCTTCGGCCTGCCCGAGGCCAGGTCGGGCTGCTGCCGGGCGGTGGTTCGATCAGCCGCCTGCCCCGTCAGATTCCCTACGCGAAAGCGATGGAGATGCATGCTTGATCGGCGGTTCCTTCGATGCGCGACAGGCGCTCGAAATGGGTCTCCTCAACTACGTGGTGCCCCCCGAAGAACTGATGGACAAGGCGCTCGAGCTGGCCGAGAAGCTCGCCGCCAACGGACCTCTCGCGGTGCGCAAGATCAAGGAGGGAGTGGTGCGTACCAGTGGCCTTCCCCTCGACCGTGCTCTCGAGATCGAGAACGAGGTATCGGTCGCGGTGGTGACCTCGAAGGACGCTCGGGAGGGGCCCCGCGCCTTCGCGGAGAAGCGCAAGCCGCGATTCACGGGTGAGTGAGGGCTACGGATTCGCTGCCACCGCCGGGCGCCGGCGGGTCGCCTCGAGCCAGCGCGCGATGCCGGGGAAGCGTGGCTCCTCGACGTCGATACCGAGAGCGGGGAGCGTCTCGATGCGGCTGAACCAGCCGAGGTCGGCCATGCCGAAGGTGTCGCCCACCAGGTAGGCCGAGTCCGCCAGCCTTCGCTCGATCACCTCGAGCTTGGACAGAATGATCTGGCGAGCCAGGGCCTCGCTGGTGTCGAAGCGAACCTTGCCTCGCAGCGCGCTGCGAAGCCACTCCAGGTGGGAGGGATGAACGCCGGGAGGCACGACCTGGTCCACGTTCTCGACGGTGATTCCGGCCGCCAGCGCTGCCGGGCGCAGGACATGCAGGTAGAAGAGGGGACGGAACTCCTTGTGGGTTCCGGCTTCCAGGGCGAGCCACATACGGACCTGCGCGATCTGGTAGGCGCTGCGCGGATAGAGCTCGGCTCCCTCGAAGCTGGCGTCGAGATACTCCGCGATCGGCTGGGAATCGTAGAGCAGCCGATCGCCGTGTCTCAGAGCTGGAAGCTCGCCGTTCGGATTGATGGCGAGGTAGTCGGGTGCCTTGTGAGCCATCCGCGCCATGTCGACCCGGACGGTCTCCCACGGCAGCCCCTTTTCCGCGAGCAGGATCCGGATCCGGCGCCCGTGAGGTGAGTGCGGGTAGTCGTAGAGCGTGAGCTGTGGGTCGATCTCTCCGGCCACGGCCTTTCCGAAGAGCCTGCTTGCGGCGTCGCGTGGTGCGATCTCGCCGGTGCGGGGTGGTCGGGTTCGCCGCGTCGGGGCCGGTGGGGCGTCGGAGGCGGCCTTCTCGCCGGCCAGGAAGCGCCTGGCGGCCCGCTTCAGGATCGCGAGGCGCAGCGCCTCCCAGGGCGTACGCTCGCTCTCGGCCTTGCGAAGGGTCCGCGCGAGCCAGGGCAGGAGCGGCGTTCGCGAGAGCCTGGTGAGGCCGCGGTCCTGCTCGGAGAGCGTGCTTGCGAAGGACGCGCGTTCCCGGAGGCGCTGCATCCACCGAGAGACCGAGGGATAGCGGTGGGAATCGATCCGGAGGCCGATGTAGGGGTACATCGCCACGCGCGGGTAGACCGAGATCTCGGCCTGGCTGAACCCGTCTCCGACCAGATGGTCCCGGTCTTCGAGTCGCTTCTCCAGCGCATCCAGCCAGCGAAGCAGACGATCCTGACACTGGCTCTCCTCGGCGGGTGTGAGCACCGCGAGGCGCCAGACGCGCGCCTCCCAGGCCAGGTCGGCCGGCTCGGAGGTGGAGTGTCGTGCAACGGCCAGCGCCTCCTCCAGGCTTCGGGTGAGTCGCAGCAGCGGTCCCATCACCCGCTGGTACATCAGCATGCGGTAGTCCTTGGCCATGGCGGCCTCGGCCGATTGCCACATCTTGACCTGCGCCAGCTCCCAGGGGTCGCTCGGGTAGAGGGGAACCTCAGGAAAGACGTCGTCGAGATACTCGGTGATGACGTTCGACTCGAAGATGACGCGATCGCCGTGAGCGAGGGTGGGGACGAAGCCGTTGGGATTGATCTCGAGATAGGCGGGGTTGCGCTGCTCGAGCCGCGAGAGGTCGATCGTCTCGGTATCCCAGCAGAGCCCCTTCTCGAGCATCGTGATGCGACAGCGCCGCGCGCACGGCGAGGCCCCAAAATCGTACAGGAGGAGCCCGTGCCGGTTGGTGGGTTTGAAGCTCTGGTCTGCGCTCACGCCGTCAAGCGCTGTGGGTGTCCCCGGGGCGGTCAGCTTCCGGCACTCCGGGCCCGGGCGACGGCCGGCCGGCCCATGCAGGCGTCGAACCAGGACTTCACGTGCGAGAAGCCAGAGAGGTCGAGGCCCACGAAGATCGACCAGGAGAGCACGGCCGCGACGTTCAGGTCCGCGATGGTGAAGCTGTCTCCCAGCAGGCAAGATCGGCCCTCGAGTGCGCCATCGAGCACGAGCAGTGGCGCATGAAGAGCGGCGGCGCCGGCCTCCGCCTCGGAGGCGTTCCGCTCGTCCTCCGGCAAGAGGACGCGGTGCTTCAGCATCTCGAGCAGGTGCGGCTCGAGCTCGGTCATCGCCCAGAAGCTCCACTGCACGGCGCGCGATTCGTCTTCGAGGGTCTTCGGCTGGAGACCGCCGTCGTATTTCCTGGCCAGATAGAGGTTGATCGCCATCGACTCGAAGAGGGTCAGGTCGCCGTCCACCAGGGCGGGAATGCGCCCGTTCGGGTTGATCGCCAGATAGTCGGGTTTCTTCGAATCGTCGGTGGTGTTCACCGGCACGTGCTCGTACTCGACGCCGATTTCCTCGAGCGCCCAGAGCGAGCGCAGGGCGCGCGACATGGGAACTCCGTAGAGCTTGATCATGGGGGAACTCCTCCGTGGGAATGGGAACATCCCCCAGCATAATCGATCGCGAGGTTCGGGACCGGTGGGGCGGAAAAGGGGCCGCGGGGCGGCGCGCCGACTACCGAGGCGCTCACTGCAGATAGCCGAGCACCTCGAGCATCCTTCGCTGAATCGGGTCGAGGGCCGGCGCAGCCCTGCCTGCTTCCGGCTCCGGCACCCGGGCGCGGAGGCCGTTTCTCGAGAGTTGGGGATGGGCCGTCTCCGGGAGCTGGCTCGCGCGGAGTCCGCACGGCTCCAGTCCTGAGCCGATTGGGCTTGCGGGTGGCTGGAACAGGCAATATAAGGAAGCAGCGCGGGCGGATTGGCGACGCAGCGCGCTCGGAGGAACCGCCAGATGGATGCCAACGCCGAAGGGCTCGTCCAGACCCTCGTCACCCTCGTCTCGACCTGGGGCCTCCAAGTCATCGGGGCGCTCGCTGTCCTGATCGTGGGGCGAATCATCGCCGGATGGCTCCGCCGTCTGACCCGCCGCTCTCTGGAGCGGGCGGAGCTGGAACCGGTGCTGATCCCGTTCCTCGCCAACGGCGTGTATTACCTGGCACTGGCGGCAGTACTGATCGCGGTTCTCGGCCTCTTCGGCGTCGAGACCACCTCGCTGGTCGCCGTACTCGGCGCCGCGGGCCTGGCGGTGGGCCTGGCACTGCAGGGAACGCTCTCGAATTTCTCCGCGGGGGTGATGCTCCTGGTCTTCCGGCCCTTCAAGATCGGCGACTACGTCGAGGCCGGTGGCGAAGGCGGCACGGTGCAGGAGATCGGGGTCTTTTCCACCGTTCTCCATACGCCGGACAACGTCCGGATCACGATTCCGAACTCCGCCGTCTTCGGCCAGACGATCAAGAACTACAGTGCCAACGACACCCGGCGCAACGACCTGGTGATCGGGATTTCCTACGACGACGACATCGCACGGGCCATCGAGACGATCCAACGGGTTCTCGCTGCCGACGCGCGAGTGCTGGAAGAGCCGAAGGCCGCTGTCGCCGTGGCGGAGCTGGCGGACTCCTCGGTAAACCTGGTGGTTCGCCCCTGGTGTGCGGGCAGCGACTACTGGGGATTGCGGTTCGACCTGACCCGCAAGCTCAAAGAAGAGCTGGAGGCTGCGGGCTGCTCGATCCCGTACCCGCAGCAGGACGTGCACCACTACCGGGAAGAACAGGCTTCCTAGACGGGGAGTCGGTCGGCCGTCTCCGGGCGATCCTTGGCGGGCGCGCTGGTCCGCTACCCTATAGTGACGGTGCAGGTGGTCGCGAGGATCTACTGGGAAGCCCAGCGTCTTCGGCGGAAGCGGCTTCCCGTTCATCCACATCCCCGCGGTCTCCGAGGCGGACTGGAGGGAGCGGGCCCATGAGGGAAGCTATCGGTGGTGCGAAAGCTGCCGCACCGAGCGCCCGGCGCGGGGCGCTCGAACGCTTCGTCCGAGCGGAGGTTCTCGACCGTCTGGGCAGGATCCGGGACGGCGGCCTCGTGGTATCCGACGGGGAGGAGCGAGCCGAGCTCGGCGACCGCAACTCCGAGCTTCGCGCCGAGCTCGTCGTTCGGGAGCCCGCCTTCTACCGCTCGGTTGCGCTCCGGGGTGTTCTGGGCGGGGCCGAGAGCTACATGGAGGGCCACTGGTCGTCTCCGACGCTGGCGGCGCTGCTGCAGATCATTGCGCGCAACCGGGAGGCGCTCGAGGGGATGGAGAGAGGCGCGGTGCGTCTGTTTCGTCCCGGGCTTCGGCTGCTGCACGCCCTGCGCCGGAACAGCCGGCGCGGATCCCGGCGCAACATCGCGGCGCACTACGATCTCGGGAACGACTTCTTCGCCCTCTTCCTGGACCCGACCCTCACCTATTCCTGCGGTGTCTTCGAGCATCCCGACGCCAGCATGGAGGAGGCGTCGCTCGCGAAGTACGACCGGGTCTGCCGAGCGCTCGAACTCGGGCCGGCCGACCGGGTCCTCGAGATCGGAGGCGGCTGGGGGGGATTCGCGCTCCACGCCGCCAGCCGATACGGATGCCACGTCACCACCGCGACGATCTCGCGAGAGCAGCACGACCTGGCAAGGCAGAGGATCTCGAAGGCAGGCCTGACCGATCGCGTCGATGTGCTCCTGCAGGACTACCGGGACCTGCGCGGCAGCTACGACAAGCTCGTCTCCATCCAGATGGTCGAGGCAGTAGGCCACAAGCACCTCGACACCTACTTCCGGGTCTGCAGCGAGCGGCTTCGGTCGAACGGGCTGATGCTCCTCGAAGCCATCACCGTCCCCGATCCGAACTTTTCAACATCAGTTCGCAGCGTCGACTTCGTCAAGCGGTACATCTTTCCGGGAGGGCAGCTCGTTTCCGTCGGCGCCATCTGCCGTTCACTGGCTCGCGCCACCGACCTGCGCCTCACTCATCTGGAGGACATCACCCCCCACTACGCGGAGACGCTTCGTCGCTGGCGTGAGAAGATGTACGAGAACCTGCAGCGGATCCGTGACCTCGGCCTGACGGATCGGTTCCTGCGGATGTGGGAGTTCTACCTCTGCTACTGCGAGGCGGGCTTCCGTGAGCGGACCAACGGCGTCTGCCAGATCCTCCTCGAGAAGCCGGATTCGAGGCGCGCGTCGCTGGTGGGGAAACCCGCCTGAGGGCTAGTTCGCGACGACCTGCTCGGGAAGCCTCCGCGTCAGGACGTCCACCGCTTCCTCGACCATGTCCTCCAGGATCTGGGCGGCCGGCTTGATCTCGTGGATCAGACCGACGACCTGGCCGGCGAAGGGACCCATGTAGTCCTTCTTCCCGGCCTTGCGGAACATCTCGACCATCGCCGACGCCAGCAGCACCTGCATCGGGAAGGGCAGGGGGTCGAGGCCGGACTCGTCCCAGAGATCGTGGAATCGCGAGTAGGTCGCCCGCGAAGTCTTCCCGGTGTAGAGGTAGGTTCGCCGGGTGTCTTCGTCGCCGGACTCCAGGATCAGCTCCTTCTGGACGTCCAGGACACCGCCCTCCACGGAGGCGAGGAAGCGGGTGCCCACCCAGACGCCCACGCAGCCCAAGGCCAGTGCGGCGGCCACGCCGCGGCCGTCGCCGATTCCTCCCGCGGCCAGGACCGGCGTCGGAGCCGCGGCGTCGATCGCCTGCGGCCAGAGGGCCATCGACCCGACCCGGCCGGTGTGGCCGCCCGCTTCGTGTCCCTGAGCGACCACCAAATCGGCGCCGGCCTGGGCGATGCGCCGCACATTCTTGCTGTTGCCGGCGATGCCCAGGACCTTCATTCCGGCGGCGTGGGCCTTCTCGACCATGAAGCCCGGGTTGCCGAGACCGGCGCAGAAGAGCGGGACCTCTTCCTCGATGCAGACCTGGATGGAGGCGTGAGGGCGGGCGGTGGTGGATGCGACCCGGACGGTGGCGTCGGGGTCGGGAAGTCGCATCTCCTGCTTGACCTTCATCAACCACTCGTAGTGGGGCTTCGGCAGGTTCTTGATGAGGTCGACGAGAGCCGCCTTTCGGATACCCGTGTCTTCCTGGTCGCCGGCTTCGACGATGTCGCGGGGCAGCAGCAGGTCCACCCCGAAAGGCCTGCCGGTGAGCTTCTTCACCTCCCGGATGGCTTCGCGCAGCTCGTCCACGGTGTAGCCGGCGGCGCCCAGGACACCGAGACCGCCGGCCTCCGAGACGGCGACCACCAGCTCGACCGTCGCACCCGTCTTCTCACCGACCAGACTCGGTCCCATGCCCGCGCTCAGGATCGGGTACTCGATCCCCAGCATGTCACACAGCTTCGTCCTGAGAGTTCTCTTGCTCAACCTTGTCCTCCTGGCGCCCCGGCTCAGGCTTTCGCCCATCCCTGAAGGCGCGCGGCGTGCTCGCGAAGCAGCGTGGGACCTCCGAGAAGCTGGCGGTTCAAGCCCACGCGCTTGAACCAGAGATGCAGGTCGCAGTCGTCGGTAAAGCCGATTCCCCCGTGCACCTCGGTGGCTGTGCGCGCGATCTCGGTGGCGATCTCGGCCAGGTGCGCCTTGGCGTGAGCGGCCATCAGCGATGCCTCACCGGGCAGCTCCGTCCACGCGTGGGCCGCGTACCAGAGCAGCGAGCGCGCCGGCTCGAGCTCGGCGGCCATCTCGGCGCACATGTGCTTGACCGCCTGGAAGGAGCCGATCAGCCTGCCGAACTGCTCGCGCTGCCCGGCGTACTCGACCGCTTCTTGGAGGCAGCGCTCGGCGGCGCCCAGCAGATCGGCCGCCACTGCGACCCGACCCGCGTCGACCATTCGCGTGATTCCCTCGGCAGCCGCTCCCTCGCCGCCGATCCAATCGCCCGGTGCGACGCCATCGAAGCAGAGCTCACCGACCCGGCGCGTGCGGTCGATGGTCGCGAGGAACTCGAGCGAAAGGCCCTCGGCGTCCCCGCCGACCAGCGCGAGGCTCGAGCCGCCCTGCGGGACGAGAAAGACGCCCGCGGCGGCGGCGTCGATCACGAAGAGCGCTTTCCCTTGGAGCCGTCCGCCCTCGAGACGGACACCGGCATCTTCGTGAACCGAGGAGAGCTCGGTCGCCGCTACGCCGACACAGATCTCGCCGGAGGCGATCCGCGGCAGCCACTCGGCCTGCTGCTGCGGACTTCCGGCAACGGTCAGGGCGACGGGCGCCATCACCCCCGTGCCCAGAAAGGGCACAGGCGCCGCGCCCCAGGCCAGCGATTCACCGGCCACGGCGGCGTCGAGAAGGGTCAAGCCGCTTCCACCGTGTTCCTCGGGAACCAGGATCCCCGCCACACCCAGCTCGGCGAGCGCCTCCCAGAGCGCTCCGTCGTGCCCGGTTGGCGTCTCCGCGATCTCCCGTACGCGGGTGATCGGCGCTTCGCTGTCGAGATAGCGCCGTATCATCTCCTCGAGCAGCCGCTGCTCCTCCGACAATCCGAAATCCATCAGGACCGACCCTTCTCAAACCGCGGCTCGCGGGGCATTCCCAGCCCTCGCTCGCTGATGATGTTCTTCTGGATCTGGGCGGTGCCGCCGCCGATGATCAGACCCAGCGAGAACATGTGCTGGAACTGCCACATCCCGCCGCTGCGCAGGTACTTGGAGTCATCGTAGAGCGCGCCGAGCTCGCCCAGCGCGTCGATCGCCAGCGCTGCGATCTGGTGGCTCAGCTCGCAGCCGGTGAGCTTGGTGACCAGGCCCGCGACTCCCGTCGACTCGCCCTTCAGGTTGCAGGTCAGCATGCGGAGGCTGTGATACCTCATCGAGATCACCCGGGCCTGGAGGCGCAGCAGGCGGTCGCGAAGCACCGGGCTCTGGATCGGCCGCACGCCTTTCGATGTCTCCTGCTGCATGATCGCCACCAGTCCGCCGAACACACCGTCCAGCAGCGAGCTCGATGCCAGCATGTTGCGCTCGTGCTTGAGCGTCGTGTTGGCGATCTTCCAGCCTTCGCCGCGCTGGCCGACCACGTTGGACTGTGACACTCGAGCGTCGGTGAAGAAGACCTCGTTGAACTCCGAATGGCCCGTCATCGTCTTGAGTGGGCGGATCTCGATGCCCGGGATGTCCATCGGGATCAGCAGGTAGCTGAGGCCGGCGTGCTTGGAAGCGCCGGGCTCGGTGCGGATCAGCGCGAACATCATGTCGGCCAGGTGCGCGGTGGTGGTCCAGATCTTCTGGCCGTTGATGGCGAAGTCGCCTCCGTCCTCCACCGCCCGTGTCTGCACGTTGGCGAGGTCGCTGCCGGCGTTCGGCTCCGAGTAGCCCTGACACCAGACCACCTCTCCGCGGATGGTGGGACCGACCCAGGCGCGCTTCTGCTCCTCGCTGCCGTGCTCGAGCAGGGTGGGCACCAGCATCTCGGGTCCCTGCCCGCCGATGCCCCGTGAAACGCCCGACCTGTGGAACTCCTCGTCGATGATCACGCGCTCGAGCAGATCCGGGTCCGCGCCGTAGCCACCGTATTCGCGGGGGATGGTTCGGGCGGCGTAGCCGTGCTCGATCAGGATCCTCTGCCACTCGAGCGTCTTCGGATCCCGCTCGCCGAGCCGCATCGCGATGCTGCCGGAGGAGGCGAGATCGCGATGGCTCTCCAGGAAGTCGCGGACCTCCCGGCGAAAGGCCTCGTAGCTGGGGCTGTAGCTCAGATCCATGGCTCTCTTCCTCGCAGCTCCCGGATCGTCCCTCAGCGAGCGGGCTGCCTTCGCGCGGGGCTGGTCCTGCCCCCCGGGGAGATCCGGTCAGACAACCCCACTCTCACCGAGGTGGGGCTCGCTCGTCAATGGGGGCCGGTGCGACCGGGATCGCCTGGGCTGCTATTCTCCAGTACTGACCAGTCAGTACTGGAGACGACGTGGCGACTGCAACTGCTGCCCGATCGGCCGGCGAGCCCGGCCGCGAGAAGGACAAACGCCCCCGGATCCTGGCCGCCGCCCAGGAGGTCTTCGCCGAGCAGGGGTTCGACGCTGCGCGGATGGAGGAGGTCGCGCGCCGCGCGCGGGTCGGCAAGGGCACCCTCTACAACTACTACGACTCCAAGGAGGATCTGCTCATCCAGGCGGTGATCGCCTCCATGGAGGAGGTGCGAGAGCGGATCGCCACCGCAGTCGACCCGAGCCCCGACGAACCGACCCGGTCGGTGGAAGAAGTTCTTCGGATGTTGATCGTCGACGCGCTCCCCGAACTCACCCGGCGCTTCCATTCCCTCTACAACCAGGTGTGGGGCGTGACCGCGCGCAATCCTGAGGCTCGCCGGCGTCTGTTCGCTGCGAACCAGGCGTTCTACCGCGAGCGAGAGAGGGATCTGGGAGCACTCATCCAGGCCGGCGCGCAAGCCGGTGAGTTCCGCTCCGATCTGGATCCCGCCGAGGTGAGCCTGCTGCTCCTGGCGCTGTTCGACGGCCTGCTGCGCCGCGCCAGCTTCGACGGAGAGCGCGTCGATCCATCCCGCGCCTTCGACGCAGTGCTGCAGCTGCTCTGCGGTGGCCTGTACCGGGCACCCGCGGCTCGAGAGGGGAGGCCGCGATGACCGCGAAGACGGTGCCGATGGTGGTGTTGGCGCTGGCCGCAGCGGCCGTGCTCGGGGGGATGCTGATGTTCTGGACGTCCCCCGAGGCGGTCGCGCGGCGAGAGCGGAAGGAGGCGGTGACGGCGACGCGAGGCGAGGCCGCGGACCCCGCCGTCGCGAATCGGGAGCCGGCTGGCGCGCAGCTCATAGTCGACGTCCACGTGGCGCGCCGCGAGGTCGGAGACATCACGTCGGAGCTCTCCGCGGTGCTCTCGCCGATCCGGTCGGTGGTGGTCGCGGCCGAGGTGGGCGGGCAGGTCGTCGCGGTGAATGCCGAGGAGCACGAGCGGGTCGAAGCCGGTGCAGCGCTGATCGAGATCGAACGGACCTTCCTCGAGGCCGCCGTGGAGCGCGCCCGCGCACAGCTGCTTCGCGCCAAGGCCGGTCACGGGCTCGCCGTGACGGACCTCGAGCGGCAGCGGGGGCTCGCGGAGCGGGAGGTGGCCAGCGAGGCTCAGCTCGACCGGGCGACGAACGAGGAGCGCGCGGCCTACGCGGGGCTGCTCGACGCGCGCGCGGCGCTCTCCGATGCTCGAACGCGGCTCGGGAAGACCTCGATCACGGCTCCCTTCGCCGGTGTCGTCAACTCTCTCGACCTCGAGCCCGGCGCCTACCTGCAGCCCGGGCAGGCGGTCGTCGAGCTGCTCGATCTCTCCGAGGTCGAGGTGGAGTTCGGTGTCACCGACCGCGAGGTGGTGGCTCTTCGGGTCGGCGATCCGGTCCGGCTACAGGTCGACGTGTTTCCCGGGGAGTCGTTCGCCGGGACCATCGCGCAGATCGGGCGCGCCGCCGACGAGCGGACCCGGAAATACCCGGTGCAGGTGCACGTGCCCAATCCCGACGGCCGACTGCTCGCCAGCATGCTGGGGCAGGTCCGGTTCGGTGTGGGCGACGGGAGCCCCGCCGTCTGGATTCCGCGCCGCGCAATCCAGCGCGAGTTCGAGCTCGACTACCTGTTCGTGCTGGAGGGGGATTCGGGTGCGCCGGTCGTCCGCCGGCGGCGGGTAAAGGCGCGGGCGGTGCCGTTCCGCCCGGGTCTGGTCGAGGTGGTCGAGGGGCTCGCGGACGGTGACCGCGTGGCGGTCAGCGGCGTTCGCCAGCTTCGCGAGGGACAGCGGGTCCGGGTTGCCGGAGAAGGGTCGTGAGCCTCCCCGCCTTCAGCGTCCGGCAGGCGGTCCTGGTCAACGTGCTGTTCATGGTCTGCATGGTGGCGGGGTTCGTCAGCTTCCGGCGTCTCCCCGTCGACTTCTTCCCCGACATCTCCTTCAACGCCACCCTGATCGCCACGGTCTGGAGCGGCGCGTCGGCGGAGGAGGTCGAGCGGCTCATTACCACCAAGATCGAGGAGGAGGCCCGCGACATCCCGGAGATCAAGGAAATGACCTCCGAGTCCCGGGCCAACTACTCGGAAATCCTGATCGAGTGGGACGAGACGCTCACCGACTCGGAGTACGAGTCGGCGATCAACGATCTCCGCGCTGCGGTCGAGCGGGTGGACGATCTGCCGCCCGACGCGGAGGATCCCCTGATCCGGGAGCTCTCCGTCGGCGAGACCTATCCGATCCTGATGGTGGTCGTCGCCGACACGGCCGACCTGGGCGAGATGACACGTCTGGAGGTCGCGCGAGACATCAAGAGAGGACTCGACGACATCCCGGGCGTCCGCACGGCGGATATGCGGGGTGAGCACGAGCGCGAGGTGCACGTGATCGTCGACCGCGATCAGGCCTCGCGCTACGACCTGACCCTGCTCGACATCGTCGAGAGGATTCGGGCCCAGAACCTGAACCTGCCCGCGGGCACCTTCACGGGGGCCGAGGGCGAGGCGACGCTTCGCGCGACCGGCGACTACCAGTCCGTCGACGAGATCCTGAACACGGTGCTTCGCGAGAGCCCGGGCGGCACCTACGTGCACCTGCGGGACCTCGCCAGGGTGGAGGAGAAGCTGGAGAAGCGCCGCTTCTACGGCCGCTACAACGGCGATCCATCGCTGATGATCGGGCTCTCCAAGGAAGACGACTCCGACCTGACCGACGTCGCGGCCGCTGTGCGGAGCTGGGTCGAGGCACAGAAGGGGACGGTGCCCGACGGTATCGAGCTGAGCGTGGTCTGGGACACCTCGCGCTGGGTCTCCGCCCGCATGGACGTGCTCCGGAACAACCTGCTGACCGGCGTTCTCCTGGTGATGACCATTCTCTGGTTCACGATCGGGTTCCGCAACGCGACGCTCACCATCGTTGCGATTCCCTTCAGCTTCCTGACGGCATTCATCCTCTTCCCGGTGATGGACCTGACCATCAACGCCATGTCCCTGATCGGGATGCTCCTGGTCTCGGGAATGCTGGTGGACGACGCGATCATCGTCCTCGAGAACATCTACCGCCGCATCGAAGAGGGGGAGCCCCTGCGGGAGGCCATCGTCAGCGGCGCCGAAGAGGTGATGTGGCCGGTGATCTCCGCCGTCTCGACCACCTGCGCCGCCTTCTTCCCGCTGCTGCTGATCGGGGGGACATCCGGCGAGTTCATGTCGATCCTCCCCAAGACCGTCATCGTCTGCCTGATCGCATCTCTCTTCGAGTGCCTGATCATCCTGCCCGCCCACTACTACGACCTGGGGAGCCGTCACGCCGCGGAGGCGAGACCCCCGGCGCGCGGCAGGCTGGGGCGGATCGTCGGCGTTTTCGCCGCGATGCACGTGCGTGTGGACAGGGGCATCGGCCAGCTGCGCCGGCTCTACCTGACAGCGCTCGACGTCGTCTTGAGCCATCGGCTGTCGTTCGGCGCTCTCGCCGTGGCGCTGTTCATCTTCACCACGGGCGTGGCGACGCACCTTCCCGTGGTCATGTTCCAGTCCGAGTACAACAACTTCTTCGTGGTCCTCGAGGTCCCGACGGATTTCGGTCTGGACCGGACGGACGAGGTCTTCCGCAAGGTCGAAGCAGAGCTCGACGGCCTGCTGGGGGACCTCCTGATCGAGTACTCGACGTTCGTCGGCCGGGCGGTCACGGGAGACACGCAGCCCTATTCGGGCAGCAACGTCGCCATGGCCCTCGCCACCATCGTGGATCGCGAGGAGTACATTCTCGCGCCGGAGAAGGCGGTCGCCCTGGTGCAGGCGCGGCTCGACCGCCTCAGCGAGGCCAACCCGGCGGAGATCGTCGACCTGCGGGCCCTGGCGCCGCGGAGCGGACCGCCGGTGGGGAAGCCGGTCGCCGTCAGGCTGCAGGGGGACGACTACTCGGTTTCGAAGTCCATCGCGATCGAAATGAAGGAGTATCTGCGAACCATGCCCGGGGTCTCCAACGTCGAGGACAACCTTCGCGAGGGTCCGCGGGAGATCCGGCTGGTCGTCGACGATGAGCGGGCCGGGCAACACGGACTCTTTTTCGAGGCGATCGCGGCCTCCTTCCGCGCCGCCAACGACGGCCTCACCGCATCGAGCTTCCGGGACCCCGGGGAGGAAGAAGAGTTCGACATCCGGGTGCTTCCCGAGCTTCGCTACCGCCAGGACGTGCGCAGCATCCTCGAGACCGAGGTCCGCGCGCCGGGCGGCTACCTGATGAAGCTGTCCGATGTGGCAGAGGTCGAGTTCGCGCGCGGATACCAGGCGCTCTCCCACTTCGACGGCACCCGCGCCGTCACTGTCTACGCCGACGTCGATGAGGAGCAGGCCACCTCGGTGAGCGCGAATCGCGCTCTGGAGACCCACTTCGCCGATCTCGGGACGCGCTACCCCGAGGTCGAGGTGATCTACGGAGGAGAGTTCCAGGAGACGGCGAAGGCCTTCCGGAACCTCCGCGCGGCCTTCCCCGTGGCGCTGCTGCTGATCTACATGATCCTGGCCGCCCAGTTCCGGAGCTACGTGCAGCCGCTGGTGGTGGCCACCGCGATTCCCTTCGGCCTGATGGGGGTGGTCGCGGGGGTCGGGATCATGGGATACACGGTGAGCTTCGGCCTGCTCTACGCCACCATCGGCCTCACCGGCGTGGTGGTGAACGACTCCCTGGTCATGGTCGACTTCATCAACCGGGCGCGCGGCGACGGGATGCCGCTTCTGGAAGCGGTCCGGCAGTCGGGCGCGCGCCGTCTGCGGCCGATCCTCCTGACCACACTCACCACCGCCCTCGCGCTGCTGCCGATGGCGCTGGGTCTGGCCGGCGTCTCCAAGAGCTACGGGCCCTTCGCCGCGGCACTCACCTTCGGATTGATCGTCGCCATGTTCGGCACGCTGTTCGCCGTGCCGCTCTCCTACACCGCGCTGATCGCGTTGCAGGAGCGGCTGAGACGGCGCTTTCCCCGGGCCGCCGCAGCGCCGGAAGGAGCGGAGCCGCAGACCACCCGAGGTTAGTGGGAGGGGGTGCGGTGCACTGATCCCGAGGGCTAATCTGGTGGGTTGCGACCGAGAAAATCGAGGAGGGTGCCGATGAGTGCAGAGGTCGAGCGGGGCAGGGCGTTGGTGGAGCAGGCTGCACGGGAACTCTGCCAGGCGAGAGCCGGGAATCCACCCGAGTTTCGTTGGGGCGAGCTGACGGATGTCCCGCAGCGGCTCGAGATCCTGATCGAGGGCGTGGATCCGATCGCCATCGAGTTCGCTGCTCCGACCCTCGCGGACCAGGGCGGGCTGGCCGCGGCGAGATTCACCCGGCGGAAGATCCTGGACGGCTTGCGTTCCGGTTGAGCCAGCCGGCGTCCAGCCGGCCGGCCGCCTCAGGCCTTGGCGCTCGGCCGGGAGGAGACGGCTCCGTGCCAGCGCGCCAGGTTTTTCTGGTCCGGCTGGATCCCGATCTTGGTGATCCGTCCGAAGTCGATGCCGCAGAGTGTCGTGATGTCGGCCACCGTGAAGCGCTCGCCGGCGATGAACTCGCGATCCGCCAACACCTCGTCGAGCCAGGCGAGCCGCTTCTCGGCCGCGCCGCGGCAGACCTCGCCCCACTCGGCGACCTGGGGGATGCGGCCCTTGAAGAAGTCGTGAGTGTTGCGGAAGCAACCCGTGATGGTGTTGAAGACCTCGAGCTCCATCCGGCGGTTCCACATCTCCACCAGGGCGATGTCCTTGGGGTCGGTGCCGAGCAGCGGAGGATCGGGTTGCAGAGCCTCGAAATAGCGGCAGATGGCCACGCTCTCGGCGATGTGGGTACCGTCGTCGAGCTCGAGCACGGGCAGCGTGCCCATGGGGTTCTTGGCGAGGAACGGCTCCTTGCGGTTCTCCGCCTTGCCGATGTCCACCTGCTCCACGGGGACCTCGATACCCTTCTCGGCCAGGAAGATGCGGACGCGGCGCGGATTGGGCGCCATCGCACTGTCATAGAGCTTCACCGGGAACCCTCCTTCTCGCTCACCCACCGTTCTTTCGGAGCCTAGCGCAGGCCGGACGGCGTGACGGAACCGGAAGCGGCGGGCGTTCCCGCCAGGCGACTCCTCGTGGAAGGCCGGCTAGACTCCCGGCGGGGTGAGGGCTTCTCTCGAGCCGCTGCTTCAGTCGACCGGTCGCGGTGTCGCTGTCAGACTCCGCGGGGGAGCGCGATCACCTGTCGCCGCGGGAGCCACCGGTGAAGAGACGGTTCGATGATCTGATCGGGAGGATTCTCACCCGCTGGGTCCGGTTCGTACTCGCGAAGGCGGCCCCCGTCGTGGGGTCGGTCCTGATCCTCGCCCTGCTCCTGCTCGGATACACCGTCGCCTACCTCGGGGTCAACTCGGACAACGTGAGCCTGATCGCGGAGGATGTTCCTTCCCGCAGGGCGCTGGACGAGTTCGCCGAGCTCTTTCCCATCCTGAACAACGCCATCCTGGTCGTGGTCGATGCGGAGACCCCGGAGCTGGCCCGGGACGCCGCCAGCCAGCTCTCGATCGAGCTGGCCCGGCAGCGGGATCGCTTCACCAACGTCTTCATTCCGGGCGGGGGCGACTTCTTCGAGCGAAACGGACTCCTGTATCGCAGCGTCGAAGATCTCTACGATTTCACCGATCACATGGCGCTGGTCCAGCCGATGATCGCCGAGCTGGAGCGCGACGCGAGCATCTCCAACGTCTCCGCGCTGGTTCGCGCGGGGCTGGAGCGCGTGTCGGCTGACGATCCGAATGCCGAGCACTGGGCCGCCGTCCTGGACCGCGTCAGCAACGCCACCGCGGGCGCGTTCGACGAGTTTCCACTGGCGATCTCATGGGAGGAGTTCCTGCTCAGCGGATCTTCTCTCGACGTCTCGACCCGTCGGGTCCTGATGGTGGAGCCCGTCCTGGACTTCGGCTCGGTGCTGCCCGCCGGCGCCGCGCTGGAACGGATTCGGACCACCGTGCGTGATCTGGGATTCACCGCGGAGCGGGGCGTGGTCGTCCGCGTCACCGGGAACCCGGCGCTCAATCACGAAGAGATGTTCGGGATCGCCTGGGACGTCATCGCCGGCGGCGTGTTCTGCTTCCTCTTCGTGATCTTCGTGCTCTATCTGGCGCTGCGTTCGCTGCGTCTGGTCGCCGCCGCGGTCGCCACTCTGCTGGTCGGGCTGGTGTGGACTGCGGGCTTCGCCACGCTTGCCGTCGGGCACCTGAACCTGATCTCCCTGTCTTTCGGCGTGCTCTTCATCGGCCTGGGAGTGGACTTCACGATCCACCTGGGGATGAGCTACGCGGCGCGGCGCCGCGACGGTCTGGATCACCCAGCTGCGCTGCTGGCTGCAGTCGACTCGGTGGGAAGCTCGTTGGTGCTCTGCACGCTGACCACCTCGATCGGGTTCTACGTGTTCATTCCCACCGACTACCTCGGTGTGGCGGAGCTCGGCCTGATCTCGGGGAGCGGGATGCTGATCATCCTGTTCCTGACGATGACCTTCTTCCCGGCCCTGCTCACCTCGGTGCTGCGGCTTCCCGAGGGCGAATCACCGCGCGCCAGCCTGACTTTTCGCGGCGATGCGGCACGGGCGATCACGCGCCACGCCAGAGGAGTGCGCTGGGCGGCACTGGCCGCCGGGATCGGCGCGCTCTGTCTCCTCCCCAATACGCGATTCGATCCCAACGTGGTGCAGATGCGCAATCCCTCGACGGAGTCGGTTCAGGCGTTCAACGACCTGGCGGCCAGCAACGAGCGCGGTTCGCCGTGGTACGCGAACGCGCTCGCTCCCGATCTCGAGGCGGCCGAGGTGCTGGCGGCAGAGCTCGTCGATCTGGAGGAGGTCTCCACGGCGGTGACCCTGGCGGACTACATCCCCGAGGAGCAGGAGGAGAAACGAGAGGTCCTCGCCGATCTGTCGCTTCTGATCGACACGCCCGCGTTGAAGCGCGCCTCGGCAGACCCGCTCAGCGACGACGAGCAGATCTCCGCACTGCGGGACCTGCGGGAATTCCTGGCGGCCTCCCGCCTGGGCCACGGCGATACGAAGCTCCTGGCGAGTGTCGGCAGGCTGGAGGAGGTGCTCGACGAGTTCCTGGCGCGCGTGGACTCGGGAGCCGACGCGCGCGCAGCGCTGGAGAGCCTCGAGGAGACGCTGCTGGGCCAGCTGCCCGTCCACATGGAGCGGCTTCGCAGCGCTCTGGACCCGGCGCCGATCGACATCGAGAGCCTGCCCCGACCGGTGGTGAGCCGGATGATCGCTCCCGATGGCCGCGCTCGCGTGATCGCCTACCCGAGCGAGGACATCCAGGCCGGAGACGAGGCGCTCACGCGGTTCGTGGACGCGGTCCGGTCCGTGGCGCCGAACGCGACCGGTCTGGCGGTCAACGTGGTGGAATTCGGCCGGGTCACCGTGCAGTCCCTGCGCCAGGCGCTGATCTCCGCCTTGTTCGCCATCGGGCTGCTCCTGTGGCTGCTCTGGCGCCGCCTCGCCGAGATGCTGCTGGTCCTCACGCCACTGCTGCTCGGGGCCGTGCTCACTGCGGCTTCGATGGTGTTGCTCGACATTCCCTTCAACTTCGCCAACGTGATCGTGATTCCCCTGCTGCTGGGGATCGGTGTCGACAGCGGCATCCATCTGGTGCACCGCGCGAACGTCGAGCCGGACGCGGAAGGCGGCCTGCTCGGGACCACCACTGCGCGCGCCGTCTTCTACAGCGCCACCACCACGATTGCCAGCTTCGGCGCGCTCGCCTTCTCCTCCCACCGGGGCATCGCGAGCCTCGGCGTCACGTTGGTGGTCGGAATGCTCTTCGTGCTGCTCAGCACGCTGGTGGTCCTCCCCGCCCTGATCGATTGGAGGCGTTCGCGCCCGGAGGCGAAGGGTGCAGGGCCAGGGCCTCCGTCGCGGCGGGGTCTCAGCCGGGGGCTTGGCGAGGGGTGATTTCGAGGGCCGCGACGCCGGGCCAGTGGCTCTCAGAGCCGCGTCCCGTACTTCTCCATCGCCTCGCGGTCGAGCTCGACCCCGATCCCCGGGCCACGCGGCACCTGGAGAACGCCGTGCTGGGGACGGGGAGGGTCGAGAAGCATTGCGTCGCGGGCATCCGGGATCCAGCCGGGCGCCTCGAAGGGGTACTCGAGGATGTCGCAGTTCGGCACGCCGCAGGCGAGGTGCAGGTTCAGCAGCAGGCCGATGCCGTTGGTCCAGGTGTGTGGGCTGAAGCCCTTGCCGCGCGCCTCGCAGAGAGTCGCGACCTTCCTGGCCATTCCGATGCCACCGGCCAGCGTCACGTCCGGCTGCAGCTTGTCGAGGCAGTCACAGTCGAGCAGGACCTTGAACTCGTGCAGTCCCTGGTTGAGCTCACCGCCCGCGATGGTCACGTCCACCTCGGAGCAGAGCCGCGCCAGGCCCTCGAAGTCGAAGCGGTCTCGCGGTTCCTCCACCCATCGGAAGCCCAGCGCTCCGGCAGCGCTGCAGAACTGGCGGGCCTCCTCGTAGCTCCACTCCGCCCCCAGCGGACTCAGGTTCCAGCCCTGATTGCAGTCGATCATCAGGTCGACCTCGTCGCCGACGTGATCGCGAATCGACTCCATCAGGCGGACGTCGTCGCGGTAGTCTGCACTGCGGCTGCGCAGCTTGAAGGCGCGAAAGCCCTCAGCGAGCCGCGCATCGACCGCCTCCTTGCGGGCTTCCACGTCCTTGATCAGCAGGCTCTCGCCAAAGCTGCAGTAGAGGGGGATGCTGTCTCTCGACCCGCCCAGGAGCTTGTAGAGGGGCTGACCGGCGAGCTTTGCCATCAGGTCCCAAAGAGCGCACTCCAGCAGCCACGGCCTCCCGCCGAACATCATCGCGAAGCGCGTTACCAGCTTGGAGTGCTTCTCGATCTCGAAGGGGTCGGCTCCCATCAGGAACTGCCCGATCAGGTCGACTGCGATGTACTTGACGACCTCGGCCTGCTGTTTCTCGAAGCAGGCGGCCGTGCCGATGCCGACCTGACCCGAGTCGTCGGTCACTTCGATGACGACGCAGCGGTTGTGGCTCTGGGTCCTTCCCGGAATCCAGCTGGGAAAGAAGTCGGCGGGGAGGGGGATGTCGAGGTAGGTGGCCTGGAAGCCGGTGATCGCCATGGGACGCACTCCTTTCGTGCCTGGACGGTGGCAGTGGAAGCCGGCAGGGATGCCGGCGAGCCAGGGCTCCTCACGAGGCTGCGTGTTCGCGAGTCGCGACCGGAACTTCGGGGTGCTCCCGCATGTAGCGCTCCAGCAGGAAGGCCGTCACCTGCTTGCGGCGTTCCACCTGGAACGGCGGCGTCTCGTCTCCCTGCCTGCCAAGAATATCTGCGTGGTAGTGAAGGATCGTCTCGACCGGATAGACGACCTCTCCCGGTCTCGTCATCTCCCGATACAGGCCGTCGAGGCCGCCTCTCCGGACGAAGTCCTCCCAGCGCTCGCCCGGTCTGCGCTGCTTCGGCGGCACGTGGTGGGCGATCACGTCCAGGACCAACTCCTTCTGCGCATCACTCAGCCCGGAGCGCGCCAGGACCGGCCGCGCCGCCTCGACGCCTCGCCGCGCATGGGTCGCGGTCTCGTCCATTCCACCGCCGGTCTTGCCGAGGTCGTGCAGGGCGGTGGCTAGCACCAGCAGGTCGCGACGGCTGACGTGTCCGATCTCCTGCTCGAGCATCCCGTGCACGCGCCGGCGCACGGCTTCGGAGACGAAGTCGAGGGGGAGCACGTTGTTGACGAGCTGGTCGAGCACTTCCAGCGTGTGGAAGTAGACGTCGAAGCGGTGGCCCGCACCCTGGGTTACGCCTCGCAGGCGGGCAATCTCGTGGATCAGGGCCTCCCCCGCGGTGATCCTCGCGCGGATCGTCTGGAGTGGAAGGAAGTTGGCGAGAATCGAGACCATGTGTGTCTGGAATCGCTTTCTCCCGCTCACCAGCCGGTAGACGTCGACCTGCTCCGCGGGTGTCATGGGCTCTCCGCCCTGGAGCTTGAAGAGCACGTCGCCCCATTCGGGGTAGGAGTGGTAGAGCCCACGGATCTCGCCTTCGGAGACGCTGTAGGTGGCTTCCGCAGGGAGCGTCACGGAAGTCCTGCGTTCGGGATCCGAGAAGCGGCGCGCGAGGACCCGCTCCTTGACCAGGCCGATGATGTCGACGGCGTTCCCCGGCGTCAGACCGTCGGTCGGGTTCCCATCTCGCCAGGTTCGGAGCTCGCGCCGGGAGTCCGCGACCCCGACGATGTTGAGGCGCCGCATCATGCGAACCAGGTTGCATCCGCGGGTGCGCAGCATCTCGTTGACCAGGGGCCGGCCGAGATCGTCGTCCACCAGTCCGTTGAACACGTCGATGCCCATCAGCGCGACCTCCTGGAGGAAGTGGGCCGCGTTGCGGGGGCAGACGCGCATCCGGGTCAGAAACGCCTCCCGGGTTTCCGGGTCCTGCATCAGCTTGCCAAGGGCTTCTTCGCCGATGTTCGCCACCACCTGCACGATCTCCACCGCGTCCCGGGGGTTCTTCTTGAAGCCCGCGGCGAAGCACTCGCGGTCGTGGGTCACGTCCTCGAGGATGCGGTGGGTGTCGAGGAACCGGGTCGCTCCCATGTCGGCGATCTTGTGGAAGGCCTGACTGGTGCCCCACTGGTGCTCGGCGACGGAGTAGTTGAACTTCTGCTGGGACACGACGTAGTCGACGATCCGGTTCAGACTGGTCGGGTCGAGGCGGCTGGTGGCGCGGAGGAGGTCCACGACCATCCACAGGTTTCGCTCGACTGCCATGCGGAAGCTCGGCGTATCGAAGGTCTCCAGGTGGTCGCGATGCACTCTCAGGATCTTCTGGGCACCGGAGCTCTCCGCGTCGCTCATCTCGTTGATGATGCGAAGGGCCCGTGCGGTGGAATTCGCGTGAAGCTCTCGCGAGCGTTCGAAGCCCTCGGGAGTGAACAACGCCTCGACCAGCTCCTGGAAATCCTCGGGGCCCATCCGCTCGATCTCGCTCTCGATCTCCGGACGGTCCGGAACCCCCGCGTGCACCTGCTCACGGTACAGCTCGTGGAACACCCTCCCCGAGCTGCGGGCCGCGCGGAACGCCCTCTTTCCCAGGTCGAGCAGTCCCTGGGGATCGCCGCGGCTCTTCTCGAAGAAGAGTGCCCGGCTTTCGGGGTCGTCGAGGGCCCGCTCCAGCTCGCCCTCGGGCATCCGGTCGTAGCCTCGTACCAGCTTGACGGACGCCCAGGGATTGCGCCGCCAGGAGGCCTTGGGGAGCTGGTTGTCGCCGGTGAGATGCGTGCAGTAACGGTCGTAGGCCCGGACGTAGCGCCACCATCGCATGTTGTTGATGCTTCGGAAGGAGTGGGCCGTGTTCCAGGGCCGCTCCGTGAGGGTTTCCCGGAACAGGCGCACGCCGATCGTCTTGGCGATCGTGGTCCGGGTCTCCGCGATGCCGACCTCGTGGGCCTCGTTGACCAGGTCCGCCGCCGCCCAGGGTGTCGCTTCCAGGGCGGCATTGAAGGCCTCCTCGCTGAAGACCTCCTCGACGAGAGTGGTGAAGTTCTCCAGCCCGGCCTCGTGGATACCCCGCACCAGCTCGGCGACGTACTCGCGGCTCTTCTCGAAGGCGGTGACGAAGGCTTCGGGCCGGATCAGTGTCGAGAGGAGGTAGGAGAAGCGATCGGGCCCGACTTCCATCAGGTGCGTGGCCAGCTCGTGGAGATGATCGGGGGTGCGCTCGTGGGCGTCGAAGATCCGGTAGTGGCCGACCAGGGCATAGAGAAGGTCGTAGGCGGGCCGCAGCTCCTCGTGCCAGCGATGGCCGGTGATTCTGCCCCTGCCGACGAGATACTCCCAGAGTGCCTCGCGTCGCCGCTCGTCGAGATTCCAGCCGACCCGCTCGATCTGGTGGATGACCGCGCTCACCTCCGTCGGGTTCGAGACGACGATGGCTCCCGCGTCCATGAGGTGCCGTTCCTTGACGCGCGGATCGTCCGCCTCGGCGAACTTGACCGCTCCCTGGTGGCCGCATTGGACTCCGGCGGGGAGGCTCTCGCCGGTCACCAGAGCGATCACCGGCTTGGTCACGATGCCGGTAGCGAGGAGCCGAGCCGCCAGCTGTTCCCCGATGCCGCCCGGTTCCCCGTGCAGCACGATGAAGCGCGTGTGCGGATCCTGCTCCAGCATGACCAGGGACTCGAGGAATCCCAGACCGGTGTACTTGTCTCCTCCAATCGCCCAGGCCATCCGCGTTCCGATGCCCTTCGCCGCTGTCCTCTCGACGACGTCGAAGATGATCGTGCCGCTTCGGCCCACGACGCTCACCCCTCCGGCGTTCTGGAAGATGCGGGGCGGCATGTTGCCGAGCTTGAGAAGGTCGTGCTTTCCGTTGCGCTCCTCGACGATCATGACGCCGGGCGAGTTCGGCCCGATACAGCTGATTCCCGCTTCTTCCAGGGCGTCCATCGCTTGGATCGTCTTCTCGTAGGGCATGTTCTCGGCGACGAGGATCATCAGCCGCGCCTGCGCGGACCCCTCGATGCAGTCGCGCGTGGCATCCAGCGCGTGGGCGGCCGGGGCGTAGCTGACCACGACGTCGACATCTCCGCGGGTCGCCACCGCCCGCTTCACGCTGGAGAAGACCTCGATCTCGGGGATGCCCGAGTCCGCGTGCTTGGCGGCGTTGGGCGTCACCACCCAGGAGATGCGGGCGCCGTGCTCCTTCATCACCCGGATCTGGAACTGGGCCGTCCTGCCGAACCCGAGAACTCCAACGCGCGTGCTCGCCCTGGTGCCGAAGACGTGCTCGATGGTCCGGTCAGGGGTCAGCCACGCTCCTGGGTCCATCGTGACGCCCAGACGCGAGCGGATCTCGAGCGCAGAATCGACCTTCTTGGCCAGGTGATTCGCGGTCGCCGTGGCGTCCGGCACGATCCCGAACAGCGCCATCGTCTTCCCGATCAGGTCGCGCGTCGAGTCGGCGAGTGTCACCGCGGGGTTGCGCTGAGCGATCCCGGCCAGGGCCGAGGTGCTCTGGTCGGGTTGCGGGCCGCTGAATCGGAGGATGACGGGTGTGCTTCCGTCGACGGAGGCGCAGAATCGCTCGACCGCCTGTGCGATCTCCGGGGCGAGCGCGATTCCGCTGATCATGTTGATGACCAGGGCGTCCAGATCGGGGCGGACGCTGCGGATCATCTCGAAGGCAGCGGAGATCTTCTCCTGGTTGAAGTTCCGTTTCAGATCGACCATCCCGGAGACGCAGATGCTGCGGGAGAGCTGATCGACCGTGTTCGTCGCAACGCCGGCGCCATTGGAGACCACGAAGACGCCGCCCCCCCGGCGGGTCTCGGGTGACTGCGTCTGCAGACGGAAGAGTGTCAGGTTGAGGTCGTAGCGCTCGCCCCGGAAGACCAGGACGCTTCCACCCTCCTGGGTCTCGGAGATGAGGAAGGATTCGGGGAGCGGCTCGTGCTCGAGCCGGGTCTGGGCGATGCGGTGGTCGAGCTCGCGGAAGAGGAGAGGTTGGATCCCCGGCAGCTCCTCTTGCGGCACCCTTCGGATCGCCGTCCTCGGCCGTGTTCCCCCGTCTTCCGCCAAGGCGCCGTCTCCGCTCTGCTTCCGATCGGAAAGACTCACACCTGGGAGGGTAGCATCGAGCGCTGGTCGGTTCCCGCTGCCACGGGCTCAGCGCGAGTCGTCCCGGATTCCGGTCAGCTCCTCCTTTGATTCCCTCGTGAGCAGCAAGTCGACCGCCTCGCTGAGTGGCCTCCCTCGGTGAAGGACGTGGAAGACGTGGTCGGTGATGGGCATGTCGACCTCGAGCCTTCGGGAGAGCTCCCAGGCGGCAGCCGATGTGAAGAACCCCTCCGCGACGGTGCGGCGGTTCCCCAGGTACTCCTGTGGATCGATTCCCTCGGCCACCTTCTTTCCCAGCGTGCGGTTTCGCGAGAGATCACCGGTGCAGGTGAGGACCAGATCTCCGACCCCCGCCAGGCCGAGGAAGGTGAGCGGATCGGCCCCGAGGGTGAGGCCGAGCCGGGTGATTTCGGCCAGGCCGCGAGTGATGAGGGACGCGCGCGCGTTGGTGCCGAAGCCCAGGCCGTCGCAGACGCCGGTCGCGACCGCCATCACGTTCTTGATCGCGCCTCCCACCTGCACCCCAGTGGGGTCGGCGCTGGTGTAGACGCGGAACCTCGGCGAGTGGAGCATCGACTGCACCCGCTCTGCGGCGGTCATCTTCTCGGAGCCCACCGCCACATCGGTCGGCTGGCCTCGTGCGACCTCCTTGGCGAAGCTCGGACCGGAGAGGAAGGCGAGCCGATCTGCCCCGAGGTCGGGCATCGTTTCCGCGAGCACCGCGGACATGAGCTGCAGGCTCCCCTCCTCGATTCCCTTGCTGGCGACCGCCACGACCGCCGTCTTCGGCACGGCATTCGCCACCAGCTCGGAGACCGAGCGCAGGTGCTTGGAGGGCGGCACCAGCATCACCATCTCCGCTTTGCGCACCACCTCCGCAGCGTCGGACGACGCGCGGATGGTCTCGGGAAGCTCCTGGCCCTCCAGGTAGATGGAGTTGGTGTGCTTCGCATTGATTTCCTCCGCGACCTCGGGCTCGAGCGCCCACATCCCGACACGGTGGCCGAGCTTTGCGGCGTGACAGGCCAGGGCGGTTCCCCAGGCCCCGGAACCGACGACTGCAACCTCTCCCATTCGATGCCTCCTCCCCTGCTGGGCCGATTCTGGACGGGTTCGGGCCGGACTGCAACGAACTCCGAAGGCTTTTGGGCTGGGCGCGCAACCCACTGAAACCAAAGCGCTTCCGCGCAGGTGCCGGGCCCGACTCGAGACTCCGCGCTACCCGTAGGAGACCATGAAGTCGTCCAGGGTGCGCGGCGCGGAGCCGAAGGGGGGTCCCCCGGGCTCCCCGGAGCATGCGATCTGGGGCTCCGAGCTCTCCCCGTTCGCGCTGAAGCTCCGCGCGCTCTGCGACTTCGCGGCCCTCCGCTACGCGTGGCTCCCGGCTGACGGCAGGCGTCTCGAGAACTACCGCGCTCTTTTGACGATCAGCCGGGCAAAGCGCAGCCGCAGCGCAATCCGCCACCCGCAGCTGAGCGAACTCGACGAGTACCCGTTGGTTCCCTTCCTGATCGAGAACGGGCGAACGGTCTACTGCGACTCGTCGGCGCTGGCGCGCTGGATCGACGAACGCCGCCTGCCGGAGCCCGGTCCTCTCTTTCCCGAAGACCCCTGCCTCGCCTTCGTCGCGCAACTGATCGACGAGGCCTTCGACGAGTTCGGCCTCTACATGGTGCACCACAAGCGTTGGGTTCTCTCGGCGGTCAGCAACGACGCGGGCGCCCGCCTGGCACGGGAGTTCGCACGCGTGCGACTGCCGGGCACCGGCAGGGTCTTCGCCAGACGCTTCGCCCGGCGCCAGGTGCGGCGCCTGCCGTATCTCTTCAGCGTGGCTCCCACCGGATTCGCGATACCGGGCCTTCCCCGCGGTTTGACGCCTCCCTCCAGGGAGGGATTCCCCGAGACCCACGGGCTGCTCGACGAGGCGTGGGAGCGCTACCTGGCGGGAGTGGAGGCCGTTCTCAGCCTGCAGCCCTTCCTGCTCGGCGAGCGATTCACGATCGCAGATGCCTCCGTCTACGGGCAGCTCGGCATGAACCTCGCGGACCCGACGGCCTCGGACCTGATGCGCGAACGCGCACCCGTGACCCACGAGTGGCTCTGCGCCATCCGCGATGGCGCAGACCTGGCGAGACCGGGCCCGCTTCAGCTGAGCCAGGCCCTGCGTCCGCTCCTGGCCACCATTGCGGCGACCTTCAACCCGTTGATGCGCCAGAACGCCCAGGCGTACCAGGCGATGCGGGAGGGCGGCGAGAGCCTCTTCAACGAGAGCGCTTTCGATCAAGGGCGCGCCTGCTACGACGGAGAGTTGCTGGACAGGCCGTTCCGTTCTGTCGTCAAGACCTTCCAGGTGCGGGTGTGGCGCGAAGTGTGCGACGCCTGGAAGGCGCTCCCGGAGGAAGCCCGTGCGCAGGTCTCGGCGCTGTTGCCCGGAGAGGAGCCGGGCCAGTCCCCGACCTTCTCGTACGACTCGTGACGGTCGCGCCCGCTCGTCGCGTCTCTTGGACGGGGTTCGTGGTCGCTGATGGCGATCCAGGCTAGCGTTGGCCCACTGCCGAGGAGAAGCGGGTGAGTGCCACCGTCGGAATCGTCGTCTTCGACGAAGCGGAAGAGCTGGACTGGGCGGGGCCCTGGGAAGTCTTCCAAATGGCCCGGATGGGCCACGAAGAGCTCAGCGTCGTCCTGATCGCCGAGAGCCTCGAGCCGGTGCGCTGCGCCAAGGGGCTTCGCGTACTTCCCGACTGCAGCTTCGAGGATTCGCCCGAGCTCGACGTCCTGCTGGTGCCGGGTGGCCAGGGGACGCGCGCCGAGATGAAGAACCCGGTCCTGCTCGAGTGGCTCGCCGCGACGGCGGAACGCTGCCAGTGGGTCACCAGCGTGTGTACAGGGTCCGCGCTGCTGCACGCGGCGGGTTTGGCGCAGGGGAGACGCATCACGACCCACTGGGCGTATCTCGATATGCTGCGCGAAGCCGCCCCGGACGCCACCGTGCTCGAAGGCGTCCGCTACGTGCGCGACGGAAATCTCGTGACTGCGGCGGGCGTCTCTGCCGGGATCGACATGTCGCTCTGGCTGGTGGGACAGATGTACGGCGTGGAACACGCCCGCCTGGTCCAACGCGCCATGGAGTACGATCCGGCACCGCCGTATTCCGCGGAGGTCTGAACCCATGCGCCATCCCAGTGCAATCCGGCCCGAAGCCCACGCGGCGTTCAATCCGGAGAAGATGGGCAAGGTGACGCTGTTCGAGTCCGAGCGGATGCTGGTCGGGCTCAACTGCTTCGAGCAGGGGCAGGAGCACGCACTCCACGCCCACGACGGCATGGACAAGGTCTACCAGGTGATCGCGGGGACGGGGCTCTTCCTGCTGGAGGATCGCGAGCTACCGATGGAACCCGGCGTGATGCTGGTGGCGCCTTCGGGCGTGCCTCACGGGATCCGCAACACCGGGCCCGGGCGCCTCGTGGTGCTGGCGATCCTGGCGCCAGCACCCGGCTCTGCAGCGGGTAGAAGCGGGTGAACTCCCTCGAGCGGGTCCGGTCCGTGCTGCAGCACCGACAGCCCGACTGCGTACCGCGGATGGTCAACTTCTACCCGACCGTGTTCGGCAAACACCCGGGGCGGAGCGGGGACGAGAGGTTCGAGACCGACATCCGCTTCACGGGCTTTCCGGAGCCCGAGGAACAGGCCGATTTCCTCCGCTATCTCAAGTCGCTCCCGGCCGACACCTACGTCGGCACGCGAGAGATCCTGCGCACCTACCACGACTGGGGATACCATCCGGAGATCCCGCGGCACGCGCGCCTCGGAGACGCCAAGAGCATCGAGGAGATCGCCGCGGCACCGCTCCCGGACGTCCTCGCCCCGGTGGACCCGGAGCGGCTCCGGGCCGACGTCGAGCGAAAACATGCGCAGGGGTACCCGGTGATGGCCTCGCCGCCCCACCTGGGTGGAGACCTGTTCGAGACCGCCTCCAGGCTCCGCGGCTTCGAGCAGTTCATGATCGACATGCTCGAGAACCCGCCACTGGTCGACTACCTGCTGGAGCAGATCACCGCCATGCACCTCGCGGTGGGGCTGCTGCTTACCCGCGCGGGCATCGACATCCTGGCGCTGGACGACGACGTCGGCGAGCCGAGCCGGATGCTGATGAGCCGGGCGATGTGGCAGCGCTACTTCAAGCCGCACCTGAAGACCATCATCGGCACCTGCCGCCGCGCCAACCCCGAGCTGGCCATCTTCTGGCACAGCGACGGCAACATCGAGCCGATCATTCCGGATCTGGTGGAGATCGGCGTCGATATCCTCAACCCGGTGCAGCCCGACGTCATGGATCCGGAGAAGCTCAAGCTCCTGTACGGCGAACAGCTGACCTTCTTCGGAACCGTGGGCACCGCGCAGCTCTGGTCGTGGGGCACTCCGGCGCAGATCCGCGCCGAGGTTCGCAAGCGGATCGCGGTGGTCGGCAGGGGCGGGGGGCTGATCATCTCCCCGGCTTACGACCTCGAGCCGGCCGAGGGAATCCCCTGGGCGAACGTGGTGGCGTTCTTCGAGGCCGTCGAGGAGTTCGGGGCGTACTAGCGCTCTCGCAGCGCAGCTGGTCGGAAAGCGGAAGTGGAGGACTCATGGGATTCGTGAAGACGAAGCAGGAGCTCGATGCCTACTACGGCCTCGGCGTGCGCCAGTTCATCGATGCCCAGATGCTGGGCGTGATGTTCGAGACCCGGATGGAGATCGTGGAGCGTCTCCTACCGCCGCCACTCGAGCCTCCCGAAGCTCCCGGCGGTCTGATCTTCATCGCGGAGTACCCCAGGACCAACCTCGGGCCGGGGTACCGCGAGGCGGCGCTGTTCATCCGCTGCCGGTATCAGGGGGAGGCGGGCAGCTACTGCCTGGCCATGCCGATCGACAGTCTGGAGTCGAGGATCTACAACGGCCGTGACATCTTCGGCTTTCCCAAGAAGAAAGCCGACATCCACCTGGAGCGACAGGAGAGCCGGGTGCGCGGGTGGGTGGAGCGCCACGGAAAGCGCTTCGTCGAGGTCTCCGTCGAGCTCAGCGGCACGCTGCCGGAAATGCCTGCGCAGGGGCCCAACTTCCTCTTCAAGGCCTCGCCCCGGATCGATCTCCAGCCCGGATTCGACGGGCCGGTCCTGCTCTGCCGCCATCAGACCACCGTGGAGATGAAGAGCGTGGAGATCGGCGCCGCCGAAGTCGTCTTGCGCGAGTCCGAGGACGACCCCTGGGCCGAGATCGAAATCACCAACGTGAACGTCGGCTTCTACCTCGTGAGCGACAACACCATGCAGCCCGGCTCCGTGCTGGGCGAGATCGATGCTGACGCGTACCTGCCCTACTACTTCAAGATCACCGATTTCTTCTCTGGATAGCCGGGAGGCTTCATGGTCGACTTCAAGCGGACGGACACTCAGGAGCAGATCGTCGGCACCGCCCGGGAGTTCGGAACAGGCGTCCTCGCCCCGGCCGAGGCCGAGCTCGACCTCGTCGCCGATCCCGAACAGGTGTTCGCGAGCGACCGCTACTGGAACGTGATGAGCCAGTCCTTCGAGCTGGGCTTCAACCGGATGGCCCTCCCCGAGGAGTTCGGCGGGCTCGGCTTCGACCCCCAGACCACGGGGATGGTCTGGGAGGAGCTCGCCCGCTGGGGTCCGGGGTTCGCCGCCTCGCTGATGCCGGGCGCCGTCGTTCCCCAGCTGCTCTGTTTCCTCGTCCCCGACCGCAAGGATCTGATCGACGAGTTCGTGCGTCCCTATTGCGAGGACAAGACCGGCCGGCGCATCACCGCCTGGTGCAGCTCCGAGCCCGACGTCGGGTCCGACGGCAGCAACTACGAGGACGCCGACGTCCATCACCACACCGGCGCCAGACTCGGGAGCGGCAGCTACACGCTGAACGGCACCAAGTCCGATTTCGTCTCCAACGGCGGCATCGCCAGCGCCTACATCGTCTTCGCCTCCGTGGACCGGTCGATGGGGATCAAGGGCTCGGGCACCTTCGTCGTCCCGGGCGACGCCAGGGGGCTCTCCCGTGGCAGGGCCATCGACAAGACCGGGCTTCGCACCCTCAACCAGTCCTCCGTGTTCTTCGACGACGTCGAGATTCCGGAGGGGCACCTCATCTTCCCGCACGGCGAGTCCTACCCCATGCTCCACAACGCGATCATCACCGTCGGGAACCTCGCCGTCGGGTACCTCGCGGTCGGGCTGATGCGGGCGGCCTACGAGAACGCGCTCGAACACTCCAAATCCCGGGTGCAGTGGGGCAAGCCGATCTTCGAGCACCAGCTCGTCGCCAAGAAGCTCTTCGAGTGCTGGCAGGCGATCGAGGCTTCCCGCGCGTTCCTCTACAAGGGAAGCTGGCTCTCGAAGGAGAACTTCCCCGGCGACCTGAAGACCAGTCTGGGCGCCAAGATCTTCGCCACCGAGATGGCGGTGACCCACACGGCCGAAATGGTCCAGGTGCTCGGCGGCTATGGCATCTCCAGGGAATACCCGGTCGAGAAGTGCGCTCGGGACGCCAAGCTGCTCAAGATCATGGACGGGACCAACGAGATCCTGATGACCAAGGCGGCCAGCCACCTGTGATTGCGCCGCTTCCCGGGCGCGGGCCTCTGCCCCCCGGTATCCCTCTGGGACCGTGATTCAGCACCGGCTCGCGGTGGATCGGGTAGGCTTTGATGATTCTCCAGCCGGGGTGTAGCCTTCTCGAACGCCTTGGCGAGGCTGTGGGTAGAGTGGAAAGGGAGGCATGGCAATGGCGGAAAGGACCCTGAATCAGCAGCTGGCCGAGCAGGTCGGCCGTGGGGACTCCGAGATCGTCGCGGCCATCTTCGGAGCCCTGACCGATGAGAACGAGGCCAGGCTGCTTCTCGCGGCAGCGCCGCCGGCCACGGCCGAGGAACTCTCCGAGAAGACCGGCATTCCAGCCAGCGACATCGAGGGAATGGTTGACCCGCTGTTTCGAAAGGGGCTGCTGTTCAAATCGAAGAAGCCGGATGCCACCCGATACTACCGGGTCCGACACCTGCTGCAGATGCACGACGCCACGGCGGTGGCGATCGATCCCTCCCGCGAAATGCTCGATCTCTGGAAGCGGTTCATGGACGAGGAGTGGACCGACTTCTCGCGGAGCTTCGAGGAGAAGCTGCCCAGCTCGGTGATGCGGGTGATTCCCGTCAACGTGAGCGTCGACCTGAACACGCAGGTGCTCGCCTTCGAAGACGTGAAGAGCCTGATCGATGCCGCCAGGAACATCGCCGTGACCCGGTGCTCCTGCCGCGCGATCGACGGCGCGTGCGGCAAGGAGACGGACGTTTGCATCCAGATCGACCGCGCCGCCGACTACGCCATCGAACGGGGAACGGGGCGGCAGGTGAGCAAGCAGGAGACCCTCGAGATCCTGAAGAGGTGTGAGGAGGAGGGGCTGGTCCACGTCTCCGAGAACAAGAAGGCGCTGGGTCACGTGATCTGCAACTGCTGCGAGGACTGCTGCATCTACTGGCCCAACGTCAGACCCGAGCGGGGGATGTTCGTGGCCCCCAGTCGCTACAAGGCGCGGGTGGTTTCGGACGAGTGCACCGGCTGCGACGTGTGTCTGGAGCGGTGCTACTTCGATGCGCTAAGCATGGACGAGGACCAGCAGCTGGCCGTGGTGGACGAGGAGAACTGCATGGGGTGCGGGCTCTGCCAGGTGGTCTGCCCGACGGATGCGATCCTCATGCAGGAGGCGCGAGCCGAGGAGTTCGTTCCCGGAAGTCCGTGACGAGCCGCGAGCCCGGAGCCGCGAGAAGGACTGGCTGGCTCCCGAGCGCTGGAACGCCCGCTGGAAGGGTCTTTTCGCATGCACGAGCTGCAGGTCACGGAGCGCATCCTCGACGTCGTGCTCAAGCACGCCGCCGGACACGATGTGAGCCGCATCGTCGTGATCCATCTGAAGGTGGGTGAGCTCTCCGATCTCGAAGACGAGTGGCTGCAACGCTACTTCGACTACCTGAGCAAGGATACGCTGGCGGCGAATGCGAGGCTGGCGATCGAGAGAGAGCCGATCACGATGCGCTGCGAATCCTGCGCCACCGAATTCGAGCTGTCGCGGGACGAGCTTCAGCAGGCCCTTTGTCCCGGCTGCGGTGAATCCCGTTCTCGGCTGGTTTCCGGCCGAGGTTACGTCGTGAAGAACATCGAGGTGATCTGATGGACGAGGTCAGGCTGATCGAGGTCAAGCAGGACATTCATGCCGACAACGAAAAGGCCGCCGAGGAGCTCCGAACCCGCCTCCTCGACACGAAGACCTTCCTGTTGAACCTGATGTCGTCGCCGGGTGCCGGGAAGACCAGCACGATTCTGGCGACGATCGGACAGCTCAGGGGCGCGTTCGAGTTCGGTGTGCTGGAGGCGGACATCGACTCGATGGTGGACGCGGAGAAGGTCGCGGCGGAGGGGATCACGGCGATCCAGCTCCGGACCGGTGGGTTCTGTCATCTGGATGCGGCGATGGTGGCCCGGGGGCTCGACGGACTGGATCTCGACGCCCTGGACGTCGTGATCATCGAGAATGTGGGAAATCTGGTCTGCCCGGCGGAGTTCGACACCGGCGCCATCAAGAACGCGATGATCCTGAGCGTTCCGGAAGGGGACGACAAGCCCCTCAAGTATCCCCTGATGTTCAGCGTCTGCGACGTGCTCCTGGTGAACAAGATCGACTACCTGGGACTCTCGGATTTCGACATGGAGGCCATGAAGCAGAGGGTCTCCAAGCTCAATCCCACGATTCAGGTGTTCGAGCTATCTGCCAAGACGGGTCAGGGCGTCAACGAGTGGGCCGACTGGCTGAGCCAGGAGGCGAGGGGCTTCATCCAGGGCTAGAGCAAGTCCAAGAGAGGAGGAGGACGGAAGACATGGCCGTCATCAATTTCGGCGGAGAGAGGGAACGGGTCGTCACGCGCAAGGAGTTCTCGCTCGCGAAGGCGAGGAGAGTCCTCAAGAAGGAGACGATCGCCGTGATCGGCTACGGCGTCCAGGGCCCCGCGCAGGCGCTCAACATGCGCGACAACGGGGTCAACGTGATCGTCGGGCCAGGCCAAGCGGTTCAAGAAGGACTGGGAGCGCGCGCGCAAGGACGGGTGGGTGCCGGGCAAGACGCTCTTCGACATCGACGAGGCGGTGAAGCGGGGGACGATCATCCAGATGCTGGTCTCGGATGCGGCGCAGCGCGTCGATCTGGCCGATGGTGAAGAAGAACCTCGACCCCGGCGACGCGCTCTACTTCTCGCACGGTTTCTCGATCGTCTACAAGGACCAGACCAGGGTGGTCCCGCCCAAGGACGTCGACGTGATCATGGTTGCGCCCAAGGGGTCGGGCACCTCGGTGCGACGGAACTTCCTCTCCGGCGCCGGGATCAACTCGAGCCTACGCCGTCGAGCAGGACGCCACCGGCCGCGCCGAGGAGCGCTGCCTCGCGGTCGGCATCGCGGTGGGGTCCGGATTACCTGTTCCCGACCACTTTCCGGAACGAGGTGTACAGCGATCTCACCGGCGAGCGCGGCGTGCTGATGGGCGCGCTGGCGGGCATCATGGAGGCGCAGTACGAGGTCCTCCGGAAGCACGGCCACAGTCCCCAGCGAAGCGTTCAACGAGACGGTCGAAGAGCTCACCCAGAGCCTGATCCGTCTGGTCGACGAGAACGGCATGGACTGGATGTACGCCAACTGCTCGGCCACGGCGCAGCGCGGCGCCCTCGACTGGAAGCCGAAGTTCAAGAAGGCGGTGCTGCCGGTCTTCCAGCGAGCTCTACAAGCGCGTCAAGTCCGGGGCGGAAACCCGGCGCGTGCTGACGTCGTGCGGCCGCAAGGACTACCAGAAGGTCCTCGGGAAGGAGCTGGCGGAGATCGGCAACTCCGAGATGTGGCGCGCGGGAGCCGCGGTGCGCGCTCTTCGCCCCAAGGAGGCGGCCCGGCGGGTTACCAAGAGCACCAAAGGGGTCGCGGGTCGAAAGACCAACTGAGCGGCCGCGGGCCGGCCTCTCGGGGCTCCCTCGAGCGGCTCGCCAAGTACTCGAAAGGTCGCTCGCAAGATTCTGTAACCAATGGTCTTTTCTTGATCGTTCGGCTCTCGCGCGGGGCCGGCCTCGGGGCGTCTTGCGGCCGTGCTCCAGAGGGACGGATGTGTGCAATCCTGGGCGGGAAGGAGGCCCCTGATGACCACGCACAAAGAGCGGATTCTGGCGGCGATGCGGGGCGAGATGGTGGACGTGATCCCGTTCGTTCCGAGGCTCGATCTCTGGTGGCTGGCCAACTCCCTGGCTGGGACGCTCCCGGAGCCGTACCGGGAGATGAAGCACGACGAGATCGCGCGGGCCAACGGCTGGCCGCTCTACAGGATGGTTCCCGACTTCACCAGCGTCGCTGGCGGTACGGATGCGGTTCTTCACCGGGCCATCGGTCTCTACCGCTTTCGCCAGGCCGTCTACCGTTGGGAGTTCGGGGGTGACGTCGAGATCAGTGTCGAAGGCGCAGGCGGGCAGCAGCGGGTCGAGTACCGCACGCCACGCGGCACCGTCAGCACGCTGGGCGGGCTCAGCGAGGAGATGATGCGGGCCGGCGCGTCCCTGGGCTGGACCCAGGAGCACGTCATCAAGCAGCCCGCCGACTACGAGGTGATTGGCTACATCTTCGAGAACCTGAAGGTGCACCCGAATCCCGGGGACTTCCTCGCCTACGCCGATGAATTGGGTGAGGACGGCGTGCTTGCCGCCGGTGGGCCATCGCTGGCGGCCTCTCCCATGCACCACATCCAGAAGGAATTTCTCGACCCCACGCGCTTCTTCTTCGAGTATCAGGACCACTACGGCCCGATGCGGGATCTCGCCGAGCGCATCACCCCCTACTTCGAGCAGGTTCTCGGTGCAATCGCCGACTCTCCAGCCGAGGTGGTGCTCTGGGGCGCCAACTACGACGACATGCTGACCTACCCGCCCTATTTCGAGAAGGAGATCTCACCCTGGCTGGGAAGGGTCGCCGAGACGCTGGGTGCGAGGGGCAAGCTGGTGGCCACCCACACCGACGGAGAGAACCTCGGGCTGATGGATCTGATTTGCGACTCGGGCGTCCACGTGGCCGAGTCGCTGACACCCCATCCGATGACCAAGGTGGACATCGCGGAGTACTACTCGAGGTGGCGGGACAGCCTCACCATCATGGGGGGCATTCCGGAGTGCGTGCTCTTGGAGGAGACGGCCAGCGACGAGGAGTTCGAGGCGTTCCTCGATCATCTCTTCGAGAGCGTCGTCCCGGGCGACCGCCTGGTGCTGGGTGTCGCCGACTCGGTCCCACCCAACGCCGTCTTCGATCGGCTGCTGCGGATCGGGGAACGGATCGAGACGCAGGGCCGGCTGCCGCTCGCGGCGGGAGCGGCGCGGACCATCTCGAAGCAAAGCCTCGAGCAAGCCGCGGCCGCGGTCTCGCCCGATACGGGCGGCAGCGACGAGTTCGACGCCGTCCGCGACGCGGTGATCGCGGGCGATGGCGCAGGCCTGGATGAATCCGTCCGGAAGCTGCTGGGTGCTGGGACCAGCGCCCGGGAGATCCTGGACCGCGGACTGGTCGCGGGCATGGAGGTGATCGGCAGCCGCTTCAAGACCGGAGAGGCCTTCATCCCCGAGGTGCTGCTCTCGGCCCGCGCCGTGAACCAGGCGCTGGAGATGCTCGAGCCACACCTGGGTGGCGAGAGGCAGGAGAAGAACGTCCGGGTGCTGATCGGAACGGTGAAGGGAGATCTCCACGACATCGGCAAGAACATGGTCGCCACCATGCTGCGGGGGGTCGGCTTCGAGATCCACGACGCGGGGATCAACGTCGACAGCGAGGAGTTCGTGCGCCAGGTGGAGGAGCACAAGCCCGACATCCTGGCGCTCTCCGCCCTGCTGACCACGACCATGCCCGAGATGAAGAAGGTGCTGGACCTGCTGGGGCGGAAGGGCCTCCGCCAGAGCGTGCGGGTGCTGGTGGGCGGCGCGCCGGTCAATCGCAAGTTCGCCGACGACATCGGAGCGGACGGCTACGCGCCCGACGCTGGTGAGGCGGTCTCGGTGGCACGGGATCTGGTAGCCTCCGGGTCCTGATCGGGTCGGCGGAAGCCGGGGGGCGAGCCGAGCAGGTTCGAGGGGGGGCCAGTGGCAGCGAGATCCTACGACGTCATCGTGGTCGGCGCCGGATTCGGTGGAGCCTCGTGCGCCGGGCTGCTCGCCAAGAGAGGGCTCGACGTGCTGCTGGTCGAGAAGAACGCCCAGGCCGGCGGCAAGGCGATGAGTCTCTCCAAGAAGGGGTTCACCTATACGGCCTGGGTGGTGATCGGGGCTCCGGTCGAGGGGAACCTCTATCAGGTGGTCCTCGACGAGCTGGATGTCTCCGACCTCGCCAAGCTCGTCTCCACCGAGACGCAGGGAAGCATCTACAAGACGCCTGCCGGCCAGTATCAGCTGCTGCCGTCGATGCCGGCCGGGCAGACCGATCCCAACGTGATCTTCGAGTGGCTCGAGATCGAAGAGGCGCAGAGGGCCGAAGCGCTGCAGTTCTTCGCCGAGATGACCCTGATGCCGCCCGAGCAGGTGCAGCAGCTCAGCGGACTCACCCTCGAGCAGTGGATCTCCACCAAGGGCATCCCCAGGCCTCTCTACGCCTTTCTGGTCAGCCTCTGCTGTGACGGCATGTTCATGGTTCCCGTGGACTCCCTCGACGCGGCGGAGGCCATCACCAGTCTGCAACAGATGTTCACCCGGGGTGGCGGCGTCTTTTGCGAAGGGGGCTTCGGGCGCGTGGCCGAGGCCTGCTGCGAGGCCGTCCGCCGAAACGGCGGCTCGGTGCTGATGGGCACGCGGACCGAGAAGATCCTCGTCGAGGATGGGCGTGTGACGGGCGTCCAGAGCCAGAAGGACAGCTTCGAAGCGCCCATCGTCATCAGCAACGCCGGCATCCAGCCCACGGTTCTCAAGCTGGTGGGCGAGGAGCACTTCGACAAGAGCTACGCGAACTACGTCAAGGAGCTGGTTCCCTCCTATTCGCTTCTGGGGTACCGCTACTTCCTGAGCAGGCCGGTGACGGATCGACCCTACGGGGTCGTCTTCTCCAGCGACAGTCCCTGGAGCCTGGAACGCTTCAGCCTCGCGCGGGAGGGCAAGGCCTCCAAGGAGGGGGTGCTCTACTACGAGGTACCCGCCAACTACGATCCCCACGCGGCTCCCGAGGGAAGGCAGATGCTGATGACAGGCGCCTACTGTCCGTCGGACCCGGAGCTCAGCAAGGAGGAGATCCAGGCCTGGGCGGACGCCGGTGAAGAGACCCTCTTCGGCGCCTTTCCGAACCTGGAAGCTGCGATCGAATCCAAAGAGCTCTACACCGCGCGCAGCGTCTCCAATGCCACCCGCGACTCGGTGGTGCCGGGGGCCGGTGGCGAAACCATCGGCCTGGGGCAGATCGCCGGTCAGTGCGGCGCGCAGAAGCCCTCGATCAAGGCGCCGATCGGGGGTCTATTCTACGTGGGCTGCGACGCCGGCGGCACGGGCGTGGGAACCCAGCAGGCGATCGAGTCGGGGATCAACGTCGCTGCTGCCGTACACCGCCATCATCACCTTCGCCGCGCGGCGGGGTGAGCTGACCGGCTGGAGCGCACAAGACACCTGTCGCGCCCCACTGCCAGACGACGTCTGCTACCCGCTGTGCCTCAGAGCGCTGCCAGAGCTCCGGTGGGGCGCACCACGTGCTTCTGCAGCTGCAGGTCCGCCTGGGAGCAGCCGAGGGCCAACGCTACCAGCTGCGGGACGTGCAGGATCGGGATTCCCAGCTTCTGCCCCACCTTGGAGGCGAACTGAGGCTGGTACGAGTCCATGTTCAGGTGGCAGAGCGGACAGGGCGTGACGATCACGTCCGCTCCGGCCTCCTTGGCGCCCGCTACGGCGTTCCCGGAGAGCTGCATGGAGTTGTCACGGTTCATCATCATGATCGGGAACCCGCAGCACTTGAGCCGCTGCGAGTACGCGATCGGGGTGGCGCCGAGCGCCTCGATCAACCCTTCGAGCTCGTCCGGATCATCCGGGTCCTTCAGGTCGTTCACCTCCGGAGGCCGCAAGGCGTAGCACCCGTAGAACGGGGCGACCTTCAAGCCCTGGAGCGGACGGACCACCTGCTCGCGGAGCTTGTCGAGACCGACCTCCTGAAGCAGCACCTCGTAGAAGTGCTTGATCTTCACCGTCCCCTTGTACTCGCGGCCGGTGTCCTTCTTGAGCTCGGCGTTCACCCGCTCCATGTATGCGGGATCCTTCTCGAACTTCCGCTGGGCCTTGCGATGCACCCCCTGGCAGGTGCCGCAGATGTTCATGATGTCGAGACCCTGCGCCTCGGCCAGGGCGAAGGTGCGGGCGTTGAGGATGTCGGCGACCATCGGGTTGTCTTCGCCGATCACCCCGGCGCCGCAGCAGGCGGCATCGGTCATCTCGACGAGCTCGATGCCGAGCTTCTCGCAAGCCAGGTTGGCGGAGGCCAGCAGCTCCCGTCCCGCGGCCTTGGCAACGCATCCGGTGTAGAGGGCGTACTTCATTTCCTCAGCTCCTCGAAGCGGGCGAAGATCTTCTTGACCTCGTCGACCTTGTCGATCTTATGGGGGACCAGCGGCGGCATCTTGCCCCGCATCATCATCCGAAGCCCTACCGGCATGATCGAGATCAGACCCGGCAGGTTGAAGAACCCGACGCTCCGAAGCGCCAGCCAGCTCTCGTTCAGGAGGCCGTTCTTGCCAACGGACTCGCGGAAGCCCAGGGCGTGGCGGGCGCCGGCGTTTCCGTGGTGGTCGTCGGCCATCGCCTGGACGCGGATCTCCTCGATCCGCTCCAGCGGCTTGGTCTCCGTCGGACAACGGGTGGAGCACTCACCACAGTGCGTGCAGTCCCAGACTCCCGTGCGCTCCGAGATCTCGCGCAGCCGCGGCTGGTCGTTGGCGTCGCGGGAATCGAAGATGAAGCGGTGGGCCTTGGCCAGCGAGGCCGGCCCGATGAAGCTGGGATCCACCTCGAGCGCATTGCAGTCGGAGTAGCAGGCGCCGCACAGGATACAGGTCGTGGAAGGGTCGATGCTCCCGAACTGATCCGGGGTCTGGCTCCGCTCCTTGTCCGGAGCCCCTCCAGCGGGCATCAGGTAGGGCTTGACCTTCCCCAGCGACTCCCAGAAGGGCTCGAGGTCCACCACGAGATCGCGCAGAACCTTGAGGTTCCCCATCGGGGCGACGCGGACCATGCCGTCCTTCACGCACTCGGAGACCTGGGTCTTGCAGGCCAGGATGGCATGGCCGTTGATCTTCATCGCGCAGGAACCGCAGATCGCCGAGCCGCAGGAGTAGCGCAGGGCCAGCGTCGGATCCTGCTCCGCCCGGATCCGGTGGAGCGTCTTCAGGATGGTCGCGCCGGGCAGGACTTCGATCTCGAAGTCCTGGTCGTGCGGCTTCTCGTCCTTCTCCGGATCGAACCTCTGTATCCGGAACAACACCTTGTTGTTCGCCATCAGTACTTCCTCTCCTCCGGCTGGTACTTCGTGACAGTCACCGGCTTGTACCGCAGCTCGTGGCCGCCGTCCTCGGTGCGGAAGGCCAGGGTGTGCTTCATCCACTTCTCGTCGTCGCGCGTCGGGAAATCGTTGCGGAAATGCGCGCCGCGGCTCTCCTCACGGGCCATCGCCCCGTCGAGGATCAGCTCCGAGAACTCGAGCATGTTGCCGAGCCCGGCCGCTTCGAGGAGGTTGATGTTGAAGGCCTTCCCCTTGTCTCCCACGCGAACCTTCGCGAAGCGCTCCCGAAGCTCCTTGAGCTTCGCCTGGGCCGGCTCCATTCCCTCAGCATCCCGATAGACGCCGACCTTGATGGTCATGGTCTGCTTCAGCTCTTCGCGGATGGTGTCGAGGTCCTCGGTGCCCGGCCCCTCGTAGAGCTCTTCGATGTCGCGCTGGGTGGCCGCGATCTCCCGCTGCTCGTCCACCGGAGCGAGCTGCAGCTGCGGCACGTCCTGGAGCAGGCTCTTGCCGGCCCGGCGGCCGAAGACCAGGGCCTCGAGCAGCGAGTTGGTGCCCAGGCGGTTGGCGCCGTGGACCGAGATGCAGGAGCACTCCCCAGCGGCGTAGAAGCCGACCACCTGGGTGCCCTTCTCGTCGAGGAAGACGTGGCAGTCGTTGTCCGCCGGAATGCCGCCCATCGAGTAGTGCGCCGTCGGCTGGATCGGCACCGGGTCCGCGATGCAATCCACCCCGATGAAGTCCTTGGCCAGGTTGTAGACCTGCGGCAGGCGCTCCATGATCTTCTCGGCGCCGAGGTGCCGCAGGTCGAGCAGCACGTACTCCTTCTCCGGTCCAGCACCGCGGCCCTCGTTGATCTCGGCCTGCTCGGATCGGGAGACGATGTCGCGCGGCCCGAGCTCCATCTTGCTGGGCGCGTACTTGGACATGAAGCGATCGCCCTCGCCGTTGAGCAGGTAGCCGCCCTCGCCGCGGGCCCCTTCGGTGAGCAGGATGCCGTGCTCGTAGAGCCCCGTCGGGTGGAACTGCACGAATTCCATGTCCTCGAGGGGGATGCCTGCGCGGTACGCTGCGATGATGCCGTCACCGGTGTTGGCGGACGCGTTCGAGGTGATCTTGAAGGCCTGCCCGTATCCGCCGGTGCCGAAGAGGACCGCCTTGCCGCGGATGACCTCGAGCTTCCCGGTGTGGATGTTCATCGCGACCACGCCCCGGCAGATGCCGTCCTCGATGATGAGGCGGAGCATGTGCCACTCGGAGTAGAGCCGGAGCTTTCCGCCGGCCTGGTAGGTCTGCTCGAAGAGGGTGTGAAGCAGGGCGTGACCGGTCCGGTCGGCGGAGAAGCAGGCCCGAAGGTAGGAGTGACCGCCGAAGGCGCGCTGGTTGATCTTCTGATCGTCGGTTCGCGAGAAGGGACAGCCCCAGTGCTCCATCTCGTAGATGGTGCGCGGCGCATCGTTGCAGAGGAGCTCGATCGCGTCCTGGTCGCCCAGGAAGTCCGCACCCTTGACGGTGTCGTAGACGTGGTCCTCGATGGAGTCCCCATCCACGTTGCCCAGTGCTGCGGCCACGCCTCCCTGGGCCGCGCCCGAGTGGCTGCGGCTCGGGTAGAGCTTGGAGACGATGGCGACGTCGAGATTCCCGGCCAGCTCCAACGCGGCCCGCAATCCCGCGAGGCCGGATCCTACGATGACGACGTCGTGTGAATACATTGCTCTCCGCCTGTCAAGGGTTCAGACCGGCTGCGCGCAACGGATGGCGGTGCCGGTGAACCGCGTCCTGGAGATTCACTGACATACTATTAGTAACTGCGGCGCGTTTTGGTAAGGGGTTGCGCTTTTCGGAAAGGGCGAATCCGGCGCGCTCGGCCCTTTCGGAAAGCCGCGACCATGCCAATGCGAGCGATCACCTCGGCGGGCGGCGCGCTCACGACACGCGGCGGGATCGATCGGCGGAGCGCGGGTCTTTGGCCATGGGACTCGGCGGGGTCCGGAGAGGCCTGGTCCCCGCGGGTGCCTCGGATCGAGCCTCACGGGCGAGCGGTCCTCATCGATGGGCGGGCTTCTCGGTCCCGTGGAGATGCGCGCCATTCTCGTCGTAGAAGTCGAATCGCAGCGTGGCGGGCTCTCCATTCCTGGACGGACTCGCAGTCACGTTCAGGAATCCTCCGGATGCTTCCTCCTGTGTGTAGACCTGGGAGATCAGCGCATCCGGATCGGTCGACATCGGGTCTCCGGGACTGGGTCCCAGGCGCGCATTTCCGTCGACCAGCGCTCCCGAGGAGAATTCCTCGAATCCGTCGGGCCGGATCGAATGGTATTGCCAGTGGCGGTCCCCGCAGACGATGTAGAAGTTTCGCTCCAGGAATCCGTTCCCGGCCAGCCAGGCGAAGAAGGCATCCGCCTCGTCCTTGAAGCCATACGGATTGGTGTGGTTGTCCCGCTTCCGGTCGTCCCCTTCCTGGCCGATGACCGCGCCTCCCACCAGACGGGAGAGGATCCCGCCCTGGGTGCCGGTCAGCTTGTCGTCGGGGCCGATCATCGGCGTGGGCGAGATCAGGAGCTTGAATACCGCGTCGCTGGCGAGCAGGGTCCTCTCGAGCCACTCCCTCTGCGCGGCTCCCCACATGGTCTTGTCGGGGCCGGGGGGCTCGATGTTCGAATCCCGGTAGTCGCGCCCCTCCAGAAGCCAGATCTGAAGCAGATCGTTGACGCGATGGGTGCGGTAGGTGAGGGCTTCATCGTCTCCGGGTGGGGCGACCGGCACCTGCTCGAGAAACATCTCCGACTCCCAGCTCGTGGGAGGGCTCCAGCTCTCCGTGGGGGTCGGCGTCGTTGTAGCGGTAGTCGTGGTCGTCCTTCTCCCAGTAGACCGGAACGCGCTGGAAGAACGCCGCGAACCGCGGCGTGGCGAACTGCCGGTGCCACTTCGCCCGCATGCTGCCGCGGGATTTCGCCCGCCCGAGGTACGGGGTGTCGTAGTAGACGTTGTCACCGGTGGCGACCAGGAAGTCCGGGTTCTGGGAGACGATGGTCTCGAGGGCCGGATAGCCCAGCTCCTTCCTCTCTGCGGAGCTTCGGAAGCGGAAGGCGAACGCGTTCATGCCGGTCACGACCACGAAGCTGACCTCGCGGGCCGTGCCCCGCGCGCCCAGCGTGGCGAAGGTCCCGGTCGGGCCGGCTGCGGGCTCGCTCTCCCGCGACTCCCTGGGAAAGCAGCCTGTAGAAGTAACGCTTGCCCGGCTCCAGACCGGTGACTTTCGTCTTCAGGATGAAGTCGCCATCGGCGGACGCGGCCATCCAGCGCGTGCGAAACGCCCTGTCGAAGTCCTCGTCCGTGGAGAGTGCGAAGGCTCCGATCCCGGGACGGCCCTCGACATCGAGGAGGTGGACGTTTCCATCGACGGTCAGCCGGGCCTGCAAGATCACGGTCTCCTGCGTGACTTCGCCCGCCATCTCCCCCTGCCAGTGGACGGTCGTTCCGGGTACCATCACCGGTGTGTAGTCCGATGGATCTTCGGGAACCTGGAGTGCGGGCTCGTTCCGCTCGCAGCCAACGCCGGGAAGAGCGAGGAGCGCGAAGTAGCAGCCACACGAACCGCCGCTGCCCACGCAGCGCACGCTCCCGCCCCGGTCTCTCTTCGTGCGCCGCCATTTCGTTCTCCCTTCCTCGGCCTACTCATCGGGACCGAGCTTCCGGCGGATCGTCTCCGATACCTCCTCCTGGGTCAGCCCCTGACACGCGACCGTCAGGTCGGCGTACTTCCGGTAGAGGACGTACCTCTCCTCGAAGAGGTCGGCGAAGCTCTGGTTCGGGGCTCGCGCGATCCCGCGCGTCGCGAAGTCCCGCACCCGCTCGCGGATCTCGTCGAAGGGGACGTGCAGGAAGACGACGATGCCGTTCTTCTTCAGGTGCTGCATGGCGTTCGCGCTGTAGGCGGCGCTTCCACCGGTGGCGATCACGTGGTTGGCCAGATCCAGCGAGAGCAGGATCCGCTCTTCGATTCCGCGAAGCGCCATGTGGCCGTCCGTGTCCACGATCTCCTGAAGAGGCCGTTGCTCGGACGTCTGGATCAGGACGTCGGTATCGACGAAATCGCGCGAAGTGTGTTTCGCCAGGATCACACCCACGGTGCTCTTCCCGGCGCCGGGCATCCCGATCAGCACGACATTGGAGCGGTGATCCGCCATCAACCAGAGCCTCCTCTTCCTGCGCTCAGCCTACCAGAGTTGGTGGTGGGCGAGAATGTCGATTTCGATCCTCTCGGACCGAGCTCGGCTGGGTGATGGGAAAAAACCGAAGGCATCCCTTGCGTCGGCCGGGACGGAGACAATATCCTGCGCAGCCGAGGAGCTGGATGACATGATTCCCACACGTGAAGAAGCCTGGTCGCTGCTCTGCGAGCTCAACGAGAGCCCGTCACTCCGCAACCACGCACTCGCCGTCGAGGGCGTGATGCGACACCTGGCGAGAAAGCGAGGCGGCGACGAGGAGCTCTGGGGAATCGTGGGGATCCTCCACGACCTCGACTACGAGAAGTTCCCCGAGCAGCATTGCCAGAAGAGCGAGGCGATCCTGCGCGAGAGAGGCTGGCCCGAGGAGATCGTGCGTGCGGTGATGAGTCACGGCTGGGGCATCTGCACCGAGGTCGTGCCCGAGAGCGACATGGAGAGGTGCCTCTACGCGGTGGACGAGCTGACCGGCCTGGTGACGGCCACGGCCCTGGTGCGACCCAGCCGCAGCGTGCTCGACATGAAGCCGAAGTCGGTCAAGAAGAAGTGGAAGGACGCCCGCTTCGCAGCGGGCGTCGATCGCTCCCTGATCGAGAAGGGCGCTGAGCGTCTGGAAATGCCGCTCGATGAGCTGATCAGCGAGACGATCGCGGGGATGCGGGAGGTCGCAGCCGCGATCGATCTCGATGGCAAGAACGCCTGAGGAGGCGGCTTCCCCGCCTTTGGCCCGCTCTGCTCAGACCGTCCGAGTTCCCTCGGGAGAGACGAGTTCCTGGGGGCGGATCAGGACGATGGGGCGTGGACTCACCCAACGTCGGATGAAGCCGATCAGCAGGGGCCGAAGCAGGGTTCGCAGGAGGGCGTGGACGATCGTGAAGGGAGCCGGGGGGAAGAAAGGATCCGCCGTGACGATGGCGTGCTTCGTCTCCAGGTCCTCGATCACCTCGGCCTCTCCACTCAGGACCCATCCACCGGCGGTGAAGCGGACCTGCGGGTCTCGCTCCAGGTTGCGGATCCAGTGCGAGCGCCATCCGTAGGTGGAGATCACGATCACCGCCTCGGAGGAGCGCTCGCACGGGAGCAGGACCTCTCGGGGCAGGCCCGTCTTGCGGCCCGTCGTGGTGAGGATGACCCAGCCGGGCGCCCGGGCGAAGTAGTGGCGAAGCGCACCGATCAGCAGCGCGTGCGGACGCCGCAGCGCAGTGGGTATGAAGTAGAGACGCGCTGCAAAGGGCTCACGTGTCATGACCTGCCTCCGCCCGGCACCTGGAGTCGCGCTGGCCGGACTCTCGCCCCGAGCGTATCACGCCGAGGTGGACAGGCGATGGACACCGCCCGAAGCCGCCGATAGAGTCGGGATCTGTCGCAGCGAGAGCTCCAGCGGATGCCTGGATTCCGGCCGCGTGCCCGGGATTCCGTGACGAGGGGAGAGAGCCGATGTCCTATTCCGGCTTCGAGTGCCTGAAAGTCCGATCGAGCCAGGGCGTGGCCTTCGTGACCATCGACCACCCGCCGATCAATCTCTTCGACATGGCGTTGATCCTCGAGGTGGATCGCCTCGGGCGCGAGCTGGAAGCCGATCCCGAGGTGCGCGCGGTGGTCGTCGACAGCGCGGATCCGGACTTCTTCATCGCCCACGCGGACGTGGAGCTGATCCTCGCGGGGTCCGAGGAGACGCGGGAAGCCCCGAAGGAGCCCAGCTTCTTCCAGCAGATGGTCGATCGCTTTCGGACCATGCCCAAGGCGACGATCGCGCTGATCGAGGGGATCTGCCGTGGGGGTGGCAGCGAGTTCGTCCTCTCGATGGACATGCGCTTCGCGGCGATCGGCAAGGCGGTGCTCGGTCAGCCGGAGGTCGCGGTGGGAATCATCCCCGGCGGCAGCGGGACCCAGCGGCTCCCGCGCCTGATGGGAAGGGGCCGCGCGCTGGAGGTGATTCTCGGCTGCGAGGACTTCCCGGCCGAGCTGGCCGAGCGCTACGGCTACGTGAACCGCGCGCTGCCCCCGGACCAGATCAGAAGCTTCGTCGAGAACCTCGCCTACAGGATCGCCTCCTTCCCCGCCGAGGCGATCTCGCGCGCCAAGCAGGCCGCGCTGGCTGCCGAGCCGCCGGCCGAGCCGGGTCTCACCCTGGAGGCGCGGCTCTTCGACGAGGCGGCAGCCACACCGGTCGCGCGGGAGCGGATGCGGGGATTCATGAGCTCCGGTGGACAGACCCGTGAAGTGGAAGGGGTGAGCGGCGCGTTCGACGCCTCGACGCTGGACTCGCTCACGTCCTCGAAGTCCTCCGAGTAGCCCGCTCGGGTCGGATCAGTGGTCCGTGTTGGCGCCCGCACCGCCGCGCCATCGAACTGCTTCAGCACCTTGAAGCGCTTGGGGCCGTCGATGACCTTGTCCCAGCTCACGGGGCCCGCGAGCCGGTCTGGGAGACGCGGATCCTGCCTCCGGTTATCATCCGCCAGGGAAGGAGAGGAAGGAATGCACCAGCACGGCTAGCTGAAGCGCGGGAATCCGGGCCGCCCGAGAGCGGGCTCCGGGTCGCGAGCAGATTGCCCAGTACCTCGGCGCGGTCGCTCTGGGGTCGCGGGAGCAGCCATGGTTGCATCGATCGTCCTTACCGAAGTCTCCTTCTCCCACTCCGATTCGATTCCCTTGATCGCTGATCTGGACCTGCGGGTCGATCCCGGCTGGACCGGTGTCGTCGGGTCCAACGGAGCGGGCAAGACCACACTGCTCGAGCTGCTGGCTGGCGATCGCGAGCCCGATGCCGGGGTGGTTCGCGTCCACCCTCCAGGCTTGCGGAGACAGCTCTGTCCCCAGACGGTGGACCGCTGCACGCCGGAGGTGATGCTGCTGGCGGAGTCGAGCGAAGGCGAGGCGCAGCGGATCCGCGGGCAACTGGCGCTCGAGGCCCACGAGCTGGAGCGTTGGGGCGGACTCTCGCCGGGCGAGCGCAAGCGTTGGCAGGTGGGAGCGGCGCTCTGCAGCGATCCGGATCTCCTCCTGCTCGACGAGCCGACCAACCACCTGGACGCCGACGCGAGGGACCGCCTGATCGCAGCGCTGCGCGGGTTCCGCGGCATCGGGGTCGCGGTTTCACACGACCGGACCCTTCTCGAAGCGCTCACGACCCGGACGATCCGTTTTCACCACGGAGTCATCCGCTCCTGGCGGGGCTCCTACACCGTGGCGCGCGAAGCCTGGGAGCAGGAGGAGCGCGAGCAGGTGGGCTCCTACCAGAAGCTCCAGTCGGAGAAGAAGAAGCTCAAGCGACGGCTCGCCGACGCTCGGCAGAAGCGCGCCGTCGCCGAATCCCGGATGCGTACCTCCAAACACATGAAGGGCGTCAAGGACGCCGACGCCCGGGGGCGCTTCAAGGCCAAGCGCAGGAGGTCTGCGGAGGTGGCCCAGGGCCGGGAGACGCACAAGCTCCGCGGTCGAATCGACCGAGCCGAAGCGCGGGCGAAGGGATTCGATTTCAAGAAGGCTCTGGGTCGATCCCTGGCGGTCGATTTCGTGCCGTCGCCGACCCCTCGGCTGATGAGCCTCGAGCTCGATCGACTGCGCGCGGGAGACGCGCTGCTGCTGCGGGAGGTTCACCTGCAGGTGGAACGCGGAAGCCGCGTCCACGTGGCTGGACCCAACGGAGCGGGCAAGACCACGCTCCTCGGGCGCCTGCTGGAGAACCTCCGCGTGCCCGCCTCTCGAGTCCTCCATCTGCCGCAGGAGCTCGCGCCCTCGGAGGAACTCTCACTCCTGGACGAGTTGCGGACGAGTCCCGCTTCGGAGCAGGGACGGGTTCTGTCGATCGTTGCCGCACTCGGTGTCGACCCCGATGCGCTGCTGGCTTCGGCGCGCCCTTCGCCCGGCGAGGCGCGCAAGCTCGCGCTGGCCTCTGGCCTGGCCCGCCAAGTCTGGGCGCTGGTGCTCGACGAGCCCACCAACCACCTCGACCTTCCCTCGGTAGAGCGGATCGAGGCGGCCCTGGCCGACTATCCCGGTGCACTCGTCGTCGTCACCCACGACGACGCGTTCGCGCGCTGCTGCACCCACACGGTGTGGGAGCTCCGCGAGGGCCGGGTCCACGTCTCCAGCAGCGCAGGCAACTCGGGCTAACGGTCCGCCACCGGTGCGAGGCCCTCTCGCCAGTTCCACTCGCTGTCCTTCATGAACTGGGCCGAGGTATCCTTCGGTGGCTTCTCCCACTCCCGGAAGTTCAACACGCACCCCAGTACGGGGTTGGCGTTGTCGAGGCAGGGCTCCGCGAGCAGCTGCTCCAGCGCGTCGATCAGCTCGTCCGGCTTCTCCGGCACGCGCCGCAGCTCGTGCATGAACCACTTGTGGTACGGAAACAGGATCCGGTTGTGCGCCAGGATCAGGCGCCCGGCGTAGAGCGCGACCTCCGCGGCCGAGCGCAGCAGGAGGTATCGCTCGCTCCGTCTCTCCGCCTCGCCCAGATACCAGTAGTGGGTCAGGAAGTGGGCGTAGAAGGTCTGGATCTTGGCGATTCTCTCCTCCTCCGGATACCTCGTCACGCGCTCGAGCAGCCTCTCCAGCCCGGCCACGCGGGAAGAGAGGATCCGCGCTCCCACGAACGCCGCCCGCGCCGGCTCGCTCCCGCGATCGGCGATCTCCTCCAGGAAGGAGATCGACATCACCTTCGCTTCGGCGTAGCCGCCGGGGTAGTCGCAGGCATCCATGTTCAGGTAGCCGAAGTAGCCCTCGGCGACGCATCGAGCGTACTCCTCCTCGCTGGCGACCAGAACCAGGTCGATGTCCGAATCGGGAAGCTCCGTGCCGCGGGCGACCGACCCGCCCAGGATCACCGCCAGGTAGCGCGGATCTCCTTCCAGCTCGGCGGTCAAGCGGTCGATGGCGCGCCGGTGATTCTCCCTCATGGTTGCCTGCCCTCGTAGATCCAGATCGAGTTGCTCCATCTGTGGTGCGGCGGATTCTAACAGTCGGGGCACGAGGAGTAGCCGCGCTCGCCTCGCTCCGAATTCCGGCCGCCGGTATCCTCTAGCCAGCGTGTCTCGGAAGATCATCAGCGCCAGCCGGCGAAGCGACATCCCGGCCTTCTACAGCCGGTGGTTTCTCCGGCGCCTGGAGGAGGGGTACTGCGAGTGGGTCCATCCCTTCACGGGCAAGGTCGGGCGCGTCTCGCTTCGGCCGGAGGACTGCCTCGCCATCGTCTTCTGGACCCGCAATCCGGAGCCGCTGCTTCCCGCGCTTCCGGACCTGCTGTCCGCCGGCCACGTGCCGTGCTTCCACTTCACCGCGACCGGTTATCCGAAGCCGCTGGAGAGCCACAACCCCGAGCTGCCGCGTTCGGTGCGGCGGCTCCGAACGCTCGCGGAGCGGATCGGCCCCGAAGCCGTGATCTGGCGCTACGACCCGATCGTGGTGAGCTCGCGAACGCCGCTCGCCTTCCACCTCGAGCACTTCGCGTCGATCGCGCGGGATCTCGAGGGCGCCACTCGGCGGGTCTACTTCTCCTTCGTCGACTGCTACGGAAAGACCCGACAGAACTTCGAGCGGCTGAGGCGGCAGCACGGCATCGAGTTCCCGAAGCCCGACATACGGGAGCGGAGGGAGCTCGTCCTGCGGCTTCGCGACGAGGCCGCCAGGCGTGGAATGACGCTCCACGCCTGCTGCGAGGCTCAGCTGGTGGAGGAGGGGGTGGAGACGGGGCGCTGCATCGACCTGGCCTGGATTCGCGAACTCCGGCCGGACGTGGACGAGCGGCCTCCGCGGCGCCCCACCCGCGATCAGTGCGGCTGCACCGAGTCCGTGGACATCGGGGCATACGACACCTGTGCCTTCGGTTGCCGCTACTGCTACGCGACCCGGAGCCGCGAGGCCGCGCTGGGACGCCTTCGCGAGCACGACCCCGACGACAGCATGCTGTGGCGCCCGCCGCGCCTGCGAGGGCGGCCATCAGGCGGGGAGTAGCGCCGACCGCGCTGTGCCCCGCGGGGAAGGCCCGCTACGCCGCTCGATCAAGCTCCTCGGGAACCTGGTCGATCTACTGACTCGGCCTGCCTGGTGCCGTGCCCAGGCCCCGGGGAGATCGTGGAGTGCATCCGTATCTCGTGATACCGCTCTTCTCCGCCTTCGCGGCTGCGATCGTGGCGACCGCGATCCTTTCTCGCGACTTCGGGAACCGCAGCCACCGTCTGCTTGGCGTGATCTTCTGCTGCATCTCCTACTGGTCCATGATCGAGTTCCTCTCCCATTCGCGCGAGCAGCCGACTGCGGTTCTCTGGCTGACGCGGATCTCCTGCATCGGCTGGATTCCCCTGGGTGCACTCTGCCTCCACCTGTTTCTCGAGCTGATCGGCGAGAACACCTCGTGGCTCTGGCGGCGCTGCCTGCCCGTTCTCTACGGGCTCGCCGCGGCGTCCATCGCGATCTGTATTGCGACACCCTGGGGCTTCGAGAGCATCCACCGCACCAGCTGGGGCTGGGGCTTCACACCCGGCCCGCTCTTCATCTTCTTCTTCGCGCCAACCATCGCGTCCGTGGCGATGTCCCTCGGCGTGCTCTGGCGGCGCGTCTATCCGGCCGACGCTCCCGCGAACGAGCGCCGCCAGGGACTCCTCGCCTTCGCGGCGATTGCAGTTCCGCTCGCCGTGGCCTCCACGACCGACGCGATCCTCCCGCTGTGCGGCATTCACCTTCCACAGCTGGGGGGCGCCAGTCTGGTGATCATCGGTGGCGCGATCGCCTGGAGCGCCCAGCACTACGGCTACTCGCTCCTGGTGCCGGGGACGTTCGCCTCGGAGATCCTGGCCACGCTTCGCGACGGCGTGGCGTTGGTGCGCCACGACGGGATGATCCGCAGCGCCAATGCCAGCCTGGCGCGGCTCTGCGGGTGTGCCGAGGACGAGCTGGTCGGAAGGGCGATCGCCGACTTCCTGCCCGACTATCCGCGGATCGCGGATCAGGAGGTCGAGGAGCACGAGTGCCAGCTCGTTGCCGGCTCCGAGCCACCGATGGCGATATCGCTCTCCTCCAGCTTCATCCGCGACCGCCTCGGCGATCGCGTGGGGCAGGTGCTCGCGGTGCGCGACCTGCGCGAGGTGGCCGCCCTGCGGAGTCGGCTGGTCGTGTCGGGAAGGCTGGCGGCGGTGGGAGAGCTGGCGGCGGGCATCACGCACGAGATCAACAACCCGATCGCCTTCGTGCAGGCGAACCTGAACCAGCTCGCGGCGCAGTGGGGAGCTGCCGAGAAGTCCCTGGACCCCGATGCCTTCCAAGAGGGTTGGGAGCTGATCGAGGAGTCCCTGGAAGGAACCTCGCGCGTCGCGGAGATCGTGAAGGGCGTCCGCGGATTCGCCCATGCCGGCCAGGGAGAGCGCGAAACAGCCGACGTCAACGAGCTGGTGGATTCCACACTGCGGATCGCCGAGCCCAAGCTCCGGCATCGGGCCAAGGTCGAGAGCCGACTCGGCGAGCTCCCACTGCTTCAAGCCCGTGTGCAGGAGCTCAAGCAGGTCTTCCTCAACGTGCTGCTGAACGCGTCCCATGCGATCGCAGACGGCGGGAGCATCCGCGTCTCCACGGAGTACGTGGATCCGGACATCGTCGTCACGTTCGAGGACGACGGGTGCGGCATCACGCCGGACCTGCTGGATCGCATCTTCGATCCCTTCTTCTCGACCAAGCAGGTCGGGGAGGGTCTGGGGCTCGGTCTCTCGCTCTCCTATCAGATGGTGAAGAACCACGGGGGCGACATCCTGGTCGAATCCGAGCCGGGAAGAGGGACCCGCTTCGAGATCGTCCTTCCGACCGGCGACACGCTCGACTCCCCTTCGTAGCCGGACCGGCCACCGCCGCCGCGCCCCCATCGCGGACACCGGCGGCAGCGTGGTAGAGTGGATCGCTCTCTGCGCTCGCGGTCCAACCCGGCGTCCGGCTCGTTCTCTCTCGATCGAGCCGGACGGCTTCGCGAATGGGGGAAGAGAAGCGATGTCGGAACCTGCGCTGCTTGCCGAAAAGGGCGGTCACGTTCTCACCGTCACCATCAACCGCCCGGAGAAGAAGAACGCCGTCAATGCGGAGGTCCTCTGCGGACTGAACGACGCCTGGCATCGTCTCGATCAGGACGACGAGCTACGGGTGGCGATCCTCACCGGAGCCGGCGGAAACTTCTGCGCGGGAATGGATCTCGGCGTCATCAACAAGCTCACTTCTGGACGACCGCCCGAGGACGAGTACGAAGAGCGCATGGCGAAGGACATGAGCATCATCTTCAACGGCTGGCTCAAGACCTACCGGCCCACCAAGCCGGTGATCGCGGCGGTGGAGGGCTTCGCGCTGGCTGGCGGAACCGAAATCCTCCAGGGAACGGACATCCGCGTCGCCGCCGAGAGCGCCGTGTTCGGCGTGACGGAGGTGCAGCGCGGGCTGTTTCCGATGGCCGGCTCCACGGTTCGCCTTCCCCGGCAGGTTCCCTACAGCCTCGCGGTCGAGATGCTTCTCACCGGCGATTCCTACACGGCGGCGCAGTGCAAGGAGATGGGGCTGATCGGGCACGTGGTCCCCGATGGCCAGGCCCTCGCGGAGGCGCGAAGGATCGCCGAACGCATCGCCGCGAACGGGCCACTCGCCGTGCAGGCCATCCTCCGGGCGGTGCGCGAGACCGCCCAGATGGCCGAGAAGGACGCCTTCGAGCAGAAGGAGATGGCGATCGGGATTCCGATCTACAGCACCGAGGACGCCAGGGAAGGCCCGACCGCCTTCCTCGAGAAGCGCAAGCCGGTCTTCAAGGGACGCTAGAAGCCCAGGCGGTAAACCCCTGTCAGCTCTGGAGTTCTACGCGGTTCTGGAACTCCTCCAGCGCCTCTGGGTTGGCGAGCGCGTCGCGATTCTTGATCGGCTTGCCGTGTACCAGGTCGCGCACGGCGAGCTCCACGATCTTGCCGCTCTTGGTGCGGGGGATGTCGCTCACCTGGAGGATCCGGGCCGGGACGTGGCGGGTCGTCGCGTTCTCGCGAATCTGGCGGCGAATCTCCCCAGCGAGCGCCTCGTCCAGCACGAGGCCGGGACGCAGCACCACGAAGAGCACGAGCCGGACGTCGCCCTCCCAGCTCTGGCCGATGACGAGGCTCTCCACGACCGCGTCGAGCTGCTCGACCTGGCGGTAGATCTCGGCGGTCCCGATGCGCACGCCGCCCGGATTGAGGACGGCGTCGGAGCGGCCGTAGATGATGATGCCGCCGTGCTCCGTCAGCTCCACGAAGTCGCCGTGACACCAGACGCCGGGGAACCGCTCGAAGTAGGCCGAGTGATACCGGGTGCCCTCGGGATCGTTCCAGAAGCCCACTGGCATGGAAGGGAAGGTTCCCGTGCACACCAGCTCGCCCTTCTCGCCTTGCACCGCGTTTCCGTCCTCGTCGAAGACCTCGACCTGCATCCCGAGGCCGCGCGCCTGGATCTCGCCGCGCCAGACCGGGCCGATCGGGTTCCCACCCATGAAGCACGAGATGATGTCGGTTCCACCCGCGATGGACGAGAGACAGAGGTCCCGTTTGATCCTGTCGTAGACGTAGTCGAAGCTCTCCGGCGACAGGGGCGATCCGGTCGATGTCACGGTGCGGAGACAGGAGAGATCGTGACTCCGCATCGGGTCGAGACCCTGCTTGGCGATGGCGTCGATGAACTTGGCCGAGGTCCCGAAGAGGGTGCAGCGCTCCCTCTCCGCCAGATCGAAGAGCGCGTTTGCGTCGGGATGGGTGGGCGAGCCGTCGTAGAGGAGGAGCGTCGCCTCCGAGGCCAGCGCCGAGACCAACCAGTTCCACATCATCCAGCCGCAGGTCGTGAAGTAGAAGACGCGGTCGTCGCGCCTCACGTCGCACTGCAGCCGGTGCTCCTTCAGGTGCTGAAGCAGCGTGCCACCCGCGCCGTGGACGATGCACTTGGGAGCGCCCGTGGTTCCGGAGGAGTACATGATGTAGAGGGGGTGGTCGAAGGGGAGGCGGGGGAAGGCGATCTCGCCCGGCTCGAAGTCCGAGACGAAGTCGTCCCAGAGACTCGTCCTCGGGGTGGCGCCCCGCGCGGGCGCTTCGCTGGTGAAGGGAACCACGATGGCGTGCTCGACGCTGGGAAGGGCCTCGAGGATCTCGGAGAGCTTGTCCAGACAGTCGTGGCGCTTGCCGTTGTAGCGGTAGCCGTCGGCGCAGAGCAGCAGTCTGGGCTCGATCTGTCCGAAGCGATCGAGAACACCCTGTGGACCGAAGTCCGGAGAACAGGAGGACCAGATCGCGCCGATGCTGGCGGCCGCCAGCATGCCGATCAGCGTCTCGGGCAGGTTGGGCAGGTAGCCGGCGATGCGGTCGCCTGCGCCGACGCCGCGGGCGCGGAACGCCTGCTCGAGACGGGAGACGGCGGCGTGGAGCTGTTCGTGCGAGAGGCGTCGGATCTCCGCGTCCTCGCCCCAGAAGACTACCGCCTCGCCGTCGTCGCGGCGCCGCAGCAGGTTCTCGGCGAAGTTGAGGCGCGCCTCCGGGAACCAGTGCGCACCCGGTAGCCGGTGACCGTCCGCGAGGACCACATCGCCCCGGGTCTCGGCGCGGACGTCACAGAAGGACCAGAGCGATTGCCAGAAGCGCTCCTTCTCGCGGATCGACCAGTCGTAGAGGGCCGCGTAGTCGGGCAGGGCGATGCCCCAATCCTCGCGGACCGAAGCCATGAAGGCCGTGAGGTTGGCCGCCGCGACGCGCTGCCTGGAGGGCTGCCAGAGGGGCTCTTCCACGATCCGGGAGACACTACCCGGGAAGCGCTCCTGCATCCACCCGCTTTGCAGAACGGTGAAGGTCTACTGCTGCTGGACCTGGCACCACTCGATCCAACCGGGACCGCTGCGCCCGTCGGCGTGGGTAAAGCGGGCCAGGCAGCGCGGGAACCTCGCAACCCGGCCGTCCGGGTCGACCATCAGCACGGGCGCGATCCGCAGCGGTGACAGCTTTAGGTGTAGGTCGCCGACCTCGATCCGCCCTCCGGTCGGGAGTCCGTGGGAGTCGGTCTCTTCGCGGGCCAGGGAGCTGTGGATCGGCACCAAAGCGTCCCCGGGAGCCTGCACGTATCCCGCTGCCCAGGGCATGTCCTGCCCGTCGAGCGTGCGAGGTGCCACGGAGTGGAACCAGGTGCCGTCGTCGAGGCGGCCCGCATTCCAGCAGTAGGCCATGTTCCACCAGTCGCGAACTCCCCAGGAGTGATCGCGCTGGCCGTGACCGGCGAACTCGATCCTCTCGTCCCCGACGCGGATCCGCCCCTGCACCCGGCAGGGGATCTCGTAGCGGTGCCATGTCGCGGAAGCGGTAGCCCCCGGGACCGTCGGTCTCCCATTCGAGGTCGAAGGCGAGAGGGGTCTCGCTCCCCTTCCATCGGGCCGATAGGCCAGCAGGGGATCGTCGAGCACGGCCGCACTGGCCTCGATGATGACACCGAAGCTCTGGTTCGGGGACCTGCACTCGTGATCGGCCCGAAGCCCCTGGTGGCGGACTTCGAGCGTTCCGGGTGGCGGAAGCGGGGCGTGGTGATCGATCGCCGTCACCAGCGGACGATCCGGCGCCGACCAGGCAGGCCCACTGCCAGGTCACGCCGAGGTTGGGGTAGAGCCCGACTCTCACGTAGCCCCCGAGGGACCCGTCATCGTCGTGGAAATCGAAGTAGTACGACTCGCTCCAGAATCGCTCTTCGGTGGGCTCGTGGCGCGCTTCGTCCGCGGGGTCGATGCTGTGGTCGTGCATCGCCCCAGTATCACAGGGGAGCGGCGGATCCACCAGCCGCGGGTCGATTGTCCGAGCCAGCCCGAAGACCTACAGTCGCCGCGCAGCGGACCCGAAGCAGGGAGGGGCTCTCCGGTCACCCGCCAGCGGCGATCGGCCGGCAGCCGCGAGTGAACCATGCGCCGAACTCAGCGTCCGTCCCGGGTTGTCGCAGTGTTGGCTGCAGCCCTGATGGCCGGCTGCGCGACACTGTTCTCGGACTCCGACGGGAGCCCTGGCGATGCCCGCGCGCTTCGTTTGAACGCGGAGCACGGCGACGGGCTCGCCTGCCAGAGCCAGCGGCGGCCCGACTGCATCGACTGGTTCGCCCTCGAACTCCCGGAAGCCGGTGAGATCCGCCTCGAGGTGACCGCCTCCGGCCCCGAGGATCCCGATCTCGACTACACCGTGATCTTCGCGGACGGCCGGGGGGAGCCGCTCCGGCGAGTCTCCAACCAGGGCCGCCGCGAGGTGCGGATGACCTGGTCCGGCGGTCCGGGCGCCTACCTCGCCGCCGTCAGCTCCGACCCCATGCAGACCGAGCTGCAGTACGACATCGTGGCGTGGTTCCAGCCGGCTGGTGAGGCTTCGCGGCCGCGCTTCGAGACGTCCTCCTGGATGGTTCTCGAGGTGGAGTCGGAGATGGGCCGGCCGCGCTTCGTGGTCATCGACGGAGGCCGGAAGAACGGGCTTCACAAGGGGTTCCGGGGTCGCCTGATCGAGAGCGGCAGGCCCATCGCCGAGATCGAGATCGTTGACGTGTTCGAGGAGGGGAGTCGTGCGCGAATCGCGACGGAGCTCGCCGATCGGATCACGCCGCAGACGGCGGCGGAGATCGACGTCCCGGCTGGCGGCGCGCCGTGAGTGCAGGTCTCGATGCGGGCGCGCCTGATCCAGGTCGCCAAGGGTCGCCCGTCCGCCTCGACCGCCCTGGGGCTGCGCGCCCTCGAGATCGGCCGAGACGCGAAGGCCGGTCTCCGCATCGACAACGAGAACGTGTCGCGTCGTCATGCCCGCATCCATCGCGAAGCTGGACGCCACGTGCTCTCGGACCTGGGAAGCGTCAACGGCACTTTTCTGAATGGCGATCCCCTGCCGGGTCCGATCACTCTGAGCGACGGCGACGAGATCGGTCTGGCCGGAGAGGTCAGCCTCGTCTATCGGGTCGAGGCATCTCGCCCGGGCCTCTGGTTGGGGGCGCTCGCCGGGGTCGTGTTGCTGGTGGCGGGTGCCTGGCTGGTCTCGGAGCAGCTGCGGCGCCGGAACGACCCGGTCTGGGTCGCTGCCGTCGAGCTGGCTCGTGAGGGAATCGCGGCGGAGCGCGCGGGCGATTCCTCCACGGCCAGGGCGCGGCTCAAGTCCGCGGCCGGCGTGCTCTACAAGAACGGTGAGCTCGACGACTTCGAGCGCGCTCGCGTGATGACGGTGGCGATGGAGCGCATCGGCGAGCGCCTCGACGAGGACATCGACCTGCCGGCCCTCTACGAGCGCGTGCTCGAGGCTTCCCGCCTCGCGCGCCCCGGCGCGCCCGCTGCGTTGGGGGGCGCCGGATGCCGGCTGGACCGGGTCGACGCCAGCGAAATCGAGGACTGCATCGCGGCCCAGGTGCGCTCGCTCTTCGCCGAGCTGCGCCAGCCGGTGGACGAGATTCCGCCCTACTTCTACGCTGCTGTGGGACGGCAGCTGCGCCTGGAGCGGGAGTTCATCCAGCGCGCTCTGCGCCGCGGTGCGCCGATCGTCCCCGAGCTCGAGGAGGCGCTGGTGGCGAACAAGATGCCGCCGCTCCTGCACTACGTGGCGCTGATCGAAAGCGGCTACCGGACGGATGCCCGGAGCCCCCAGGGTGCGGTGGGGGTGTGGCAGTTCATGCGTCCCACGGCGCGCCAGTACGGTCTCGAGGTCAGCCGCTTCGTCGACGAGCGGGAGGACGTCGCCAGGTCCAGTGACGCCGCGGCGCTCTACCTGCAACACCTCCTCTTCGAGTTCGGTTCCGATGCCCTGCTGCTCGCGCTGGCGGGCTACAACCACGGGCAGGGGACGGTCCGCCAGAAGCTGAAGCGGCTCGACGATCCGTTCAGCGATCGCTCCTACTGGGGGCTGGTCGAGAACGGACTGCTCCCCGAGGAGACCGCGCTCTACGTGACGCGCTTCGTGGCCGCGGCGATCGCGGGCGAGGCAGGGGTGCCGAGCAGCGAGGTGCTCGCCGCGGCGGGCTACTGAGCGGTCCGGGCCATGCTGAAACGAGCACGAAGATGGCGTTTTCGGGTTCCTTCGCGCGGCGTTCGCGAGGTATGCTGCGGGCTGGCCGCCCCGATCGGAAGAGGCCATCGCCGGCGCCCCGGATGCGTCTGCAACGGAGGTCTTAGAAAACCGCGTGGCATTTCGTGATTCCCTGCGCCGCCTGGGCCAGCGCCTGCGCCCCGCTGAGTTCTCCAAGAGCAGTGGAGGAGGGGGGCGGGAGACGCGCCGGCAGCCGGATGAGTCGACGGTCGCCCTGGGAAGCTCCGCTTCCGCCCACGAACCCCGCGCTCTTTCCGGCTCCTCCCGCGCGCCCGAGGCCGAGGAGTCCGGCTCGGCCACTGTGATCGCGCCGCACGCCCCGGCGCAGCCCTCTACGGCGCCTCAGCCGCTCCCGGCCGCCGAAGCCCCGCCGGCCGAGGATGCCGAGCGGACCGCGCCCCGGGCCGCGGCGGTGCAGCAGCCACCCGGGAGTGAGGTCGACCGGCTCGCAGCGACCCGGGTGCTCCCGGCTGACGGGGAGAAGCCGCCGGGCCAGGTGGTGGGAGTGCTGGTGGCCGTCGAGGGGGAGCTCGAGGGTACGATCGCCCCGGTCGTGAGCGGAGACAATCGGCTCGGGCGCCATCCCGAATGCGAGGTTTCACTTCCCAGCGAGTGGATCTCGCGCCATCACGCGAAGATCGAGTACAGCGAGGGGGCCTTCACGATCGAGGCATCGAGCGACAAGCCGACCGTCGTCAACACCGAGCGGATCGAAGGGAGCGAGCTTCACGACGGCGACTACATCACGCTCGGGAAGACCACCTTGAGGTTCCGCTCCGTCTGATGGCGATGCAGATCTCCCCGCTCAGCTCGCTGCTGCTCTTCGCCGCTCTCGGCGCCAGCGCCGCCGAGCCTCCGTCCGCGGAGTTCGCACCCCTGGACATCCGCTGGGTGGAGCGCGTCTACCTCGACGACGTCCACGCCGGTGTCGGCGGTGAGCAGGTCGTCGACCTCTACTTCCGCGCCCTCGCCGCGCAGAGACAACCCGTCGAGAACCTGCGGCTGGTGGACGTGGAGGTACGAGAGGGCCCGCGCAAGGTACCCGCAGACGAGATCGTGAAGATGACGACTCTCGAGGAGGCGGGGCTGGGAGTCACCTGCGTGATCGCCCTGGACGCCAGCCGCACCATGCTGGGCGAGCCCTTCGAGCGGGCGAAGGCGGCGGCCGTCCGCTTCCTCGACAGGCTCGGGAGCGGGGATGCGGTGGCGATCGTCGCCTTTGCCAGCACGGTGAAGGTGGTGGCGTCCTTCAGCGACGGCCTTCCCAGTGCGCGCGCCGGCGTCGCGGGTCTGCAGATCGATTCCGAAGCGATGTCCACGGTCTTCTACGACGGGATCTACCGGGCCACCGAGTTGGTGCGCCACGGCTTCGAGCTGCCCCGCCGGGCCCTCGTGGTCGTGTTCTCCGATGGCAGGGACGGGGGAAGCGGCCGCTCGCTCGAAGAGGTGATTCGGCTGGCCAACGGGGGCGAGAACCAGCCGAGGATTCCGATCTTCACGGTGGGGTACGCCGGGCGCGGTGGGGGCGGTATCGAGACCCTCGAGAACCTCGCCAGCGAAACGGGCGGGGCTTCCAGCCGCGCCACTCGTCTGAACGAGTTCTACGACGCCGTCCTCCGCGAGATGCGCCGCAGCTACGTGCTTCGCTACGAGTCCGAGATGGACGGAAGTCAGCACGTCGTCGAGGTCGCCGTGGAGGGCAAGCCCGACTCCCGAAGCTCGACCCACCCGACGTTCCGGGGGGGGCTCTGGCGCTGGCCGCTCTTCGCCGGCGTGGCGGTGGTCGCGACCCTGCTGTTGCGGGCGCTGGTCTGGGGTGGCTCTCCGGGGAGTCTGCGGGTGCTACAGGGCCCGATGCTGGATCGGCGCTTCGCGTTGCGCAGGGGCCGGACGCGAATCGGATCGCTCGGGGACAACGACGTCGTGATCGACAGTGAGGTCGTCTCTCGCCACCACGCCGAGATTCGCGCCGGCCTCAAGAAGATCGAGATCGAGGATCTCCGCTCCACGAACGGCACACTGCTGAACGGTGTGCCGATTCAGGTGAGTCCGATCCAGCTCGGTGACCGGATCCGGATCGGTGACGTGGAAATGGTGTTCGAGCAATGAGCGGGATCGATCCGCAGCGGATCGACGCGGTCTCCCGCACCGACGTGGGCCGCGTACGCACCGTCAACCAGGACCGCTTCGCCGAGTTCGAGGACGCTTGCGGTCTTCGCCTGCTGGTGGTGGCGGACGGAATGGGCGGGCACCGCGGCGGAGAGACGGCGAGCCGCCTGGCCGTGGAGGCCATCGGTCAGGTCTTCCAGAGCTCCGAGGAGGCGCTCGAGGGGAGGGTCAGGACCGCCGTCGAAACGGCGAACCGGCGGGTGTACGAAACCGCGCAGGAAGACCCGGATCTGACGGGAATGGGCACCACCGTCGTTGCCCTCTGCTTCGGAGAGCAAGGCGAGTCGTGGGTGGCGCACGTCGGAGACAGCCGCCTCTACCTGCTCCGGGCGTGGCAGGCTGGAGGCGCTCACCGAGGACCATTCGCTGGTCGCGGAGATGCAGCGAGACGGCTTTCTGAGCGCCGAGGAGGCACAGCTGCATCCCCGGCGCAACGAGCTGACCCGGTCGGTGGGGGTGTCTCCCTCGGTGAAGGTGGACGTCAGCCGGGTCGCCGTGGAGCCCGGCGACCGGTTCCTGCTCTGCTCGGACGGCTTGTGCGGCTACCTGGGGGACGAGGAGATCCGCGAGATCCTGGAGCGGGAGCGGCCGCCCGACGCCGCGCGCAGTCTCGTGGAACGGGCCAACGGGAGCGGGGGCTACGACAACGTCACGGTACAGGTGGTGGCGATTCCGGACTCCGGCTCGCCCGGGCGCGGTGGCGCCGACGCGCGGGGCGAATTGGCGCCTGTCCCGGAACGGCGGGTGCATCCCCTGATCCTGGTGGCGAGTGTGGCGGGGGGGCTGCTGCTCGCCGCCGCGGTCGTGTGGCTGCTCCTCGGGGGATGAATCCCGTCTCCCGGTGAGCTTCAGCCCCGCGCTTCGAGGCTGGGTTCGAGCAGGGGGAGGGCCCGATCGCCGCCCATGGCGGCCAGCAGGGTGGTCAGCTTGGGGCCCTTGGGACGGGCGATCAGCAGATCGTAGATCACCGGGAAGAGATCCTCGGGGCGGAGCGGCGTGCCTTCGAAGAGGGCCTTGACGTGGGAGACGAGAGCCATCTCGTCCTGGTGCGGGTCCCTTCGCAGGACCTCCACCAACTGACGCAGAGCGGTGGCCTGGTCGTCACTGAGCTCGCGGACGGTGGCCTCGGAGCGGATCCGGTAGCGGAAGTCGTCGGGCGCGTGCTTCTCGATCCACGCCCAGACGCGGCGCGCCCGCTCCCGGAAGCGGTGCCTCTCGGCATCGCTGCTGATCAGGGCCGCAGCCTCGTAGTACTCCCGTGCGCGCTCGACGTCGCCGTCGTAGATCTGCAGGATCAGGCTGAGCAGGCGGAAGGCGGGCACGAAGGGAAGCGGGTCGCCGGGCTGGATCCGGTGGTTGCCGACGCTGGCCAGCTGCAGGAGCCGGCGGGCCGTCCGCCGCTTGCGATCCTGGCGCCCGCCGTCGTCGGGCTCGTGAGCGACCTGGCAGGTGCGATCGTAGTCCTCGTAGAGCTTGATCACGTCGAGATCGAAGGAGATCTGGAACTCGCTGTTGGGGCGATAGCTCGCGAAGATCCAGCGCAGCATCTCGGGCTCGTAGACCTCCAGCGCGTCGCTGACCGTGAGGGCGCCCCCCGAGGAGCTCGAGATCTTGCCTCCACGCCCCTTGATGCGGACGAAGTCGTAGGCGACGTACACCGGCGCGCGACCGCCGTACACGTCGCGCACGATCTCCTTGCCGGTGTCGTAGCTCCCGCCGGCGGAGGTGTGGTCCTTGCCGCCGGGCTCGAAGCAGACCCCTTCCTGCGCCCAGCGCATCGGCCAGTCCACGCGCCAGGGGAGCTTGATGTCGCCGCCTTCGCGCAGATCGAGCCGGTGTGCATGTCCGCAGCTGCGGCACCGGTAGCCCACGCCCCACTCGCCGTCCCACTCGAAGTCGAGCTGGTCGCGGCCGCAGTCGTCACAGAAGCCCGCCAGGGGCAGCCAGTCGTCGTCGAGCAGCTCGGTGCGGTGCTGGTCGAGGATCTCCCGGATCCGATCGCTGTGCTCCAGAGCGCGCCGGATGCCCTCGGCGTAGTCGCCGGCGCGGTAGCGCCGGGACTGCCGGATGAACTCGGGCTCGATCCCGAGCGGCGCAATGCTCTTCTCGAAGGCGTCGATCTGGTGGCTGGCGTAGCTGTCGTGTTCACCGAAGGGATCCGGAACGTCGGCGATGCTGCGGCGCAGGTTCGCCTGCAGCATCTCCTGCTCGGGCATGTCGGCGGGGACCTTGCGAAAGACGTCGAAGTCGTCCCAGGAGTAGATGAAGCGGACCTGCGCGCCCTGGTCGCGCAGTGCCCGGGCCAGGAAGTCGACGGTGATGACTTCGCGGAGGTTCCCGATGTGGACGACGCCCGAGGGGGTGATGCCGGCGGCGACGACGAAGCGTTCGGCTCCCGGATGGGCAGCCATCGTCCGCTGCGCCGCGTGGTCGGCCCAGTGTGAGAAGTACGGATCGCCCTCGCCGCGTCTCTCGGCCATGATCTGGAGTTTCTCGCGCACGCCGCTCCGAAGCGCAAGTCGGCAGCGGCGCCGGGGCGAGTGCCGGCGGGCATCCTTCCCCCAGCGGCGTGCATGGGATACGATCGAGCCCGGGTATGCCCTCCTTCCCCGAATACGACTTCTCGCCCTATCTCGCATCCCTGGGGCGGAACTGGTACCTCGAGGACGAGCTCTTACGGCGGGTTCTATCCCGCCTCGCGCCAGAGGCCACCCGGGACTCGGAGGCTCTGCTCGTCGATTTCGGAGAGCGAGCGGCCGGGGCCTACCGCGAGCTGGCGGAGGTGATCGAACGCCCCGAGAAGCTCCCCAGCATCTCGCGCAAGGACCCGTACGATCGCCGCCACGACCACGTCGTGCTCCCAGCGGAGACGCTGCGCATGCTCGGCGAGCAGCACGGCGCGCGGCTCGCCGGCGGAGAGCTCGACGACCTGGTGCGCTACGGGATCATCTTCCTCCTGGCACAGAACGGCGAGACCGGGACGCTCTGCTCGCTGGCCTGCACCGACGGGCTGATCCGGGCACTCAGGGAGCTCGGGGAAGACCCCCGCTCGCGCAGCGTGCTGGGGCACCTCCTCGAAAACACGCCCGAGAGTTGGGTGCACGGGGCGCAGTTCGTGACGGAGGTCCAGGGCGGATCCGACGCTGCCGCCAACTCCGTCGAGGCGTTGGCGAAGGGCGACGGCCTGTTCCGGCTCTCCGGGAAGAAGTGGTTCTGCTCCAACTGCACCGCCGACTACTGGCTGGTGACGGCACGGCCCGAGGGAGCCGCGGAGGGTTCGCGGGGCGTGGCGCTGTTCGTGGTGCCGCGGCTGGGTTCGGACGGGGCGCCGAACGGCTACTCCATGGACCGGCTCAAGGACAAGATCGGGACGCGGGCGCTTCCGACTGCCGAGATCGAGTTCGAAGGTGCCGAGGGCTGGATGCTGGGTCCGCCGGACGCGGGGCTCAAGAACATGGTCGCCATCGTGCTGGTCACCTCCCGCGTCTTCAACGTGCTCGGCGCTGCCGGGCTGATGCGCGGGGCATCGCGCATCGCGAGCGCCTACTGCGGGTTCCGCGAGGCGTTCGGCTCGCGCATCGGCCAGATGCCGCTGGTCGCGGACTGCGAGCAGCGGATCCGGAGGCAAGCCGACCTGGCGCTGGCCGGCGCCTTCGAGACCATCCACCTCTGGCTCCGGCACGCGTCGCACGGGCGAGGCCTCGGGGACGTCGCGGCGAGGGTTCACGTCAGCATCGCAAAGGCGGTGGCCACGCGAATGGCGCAGGCGGTGGCGTACGAGGCGATGATGCTGCCGGCTGGAAACGGCATCGAGGAGCGGTTCTCGGCGCTGCCGCGCCTGGTGCGAGACGCCGCGATCTACGAGACCTGGGAGGGGCCTTACACACTTCTGCTGATGCAGGCCCTCGCCGATCTGGTTCGTTTCCGGGTGGGAGGCCGCGAGGAAGAACTCCTGGCCCAGATCTGGCCGGTGGGAGAGATCCCGGGCGCGCTGACCTCGGCGCTTCGCGAGGTGCTCGCCGACCCGGACTCCGAGAAGAACGTGCTGCGCTTCCGCGAGTTCGCTCACGCCTACTACGCCGCCTATCAAGCTGCAGCGCTCAGCCACTACCAATAGGCCGGTACCGCGCGGACTGCAGGCTGGCTACGGTGAAGGAGACGCGGATGACGGCCGGTGCACTGTCGGGGCTCTCGGTCGTGGAGCTCGGGAGCATGGTCGCCGCGCCATACTGCGGGAAGCTGCTCGCGGACCTCGGCGCGGACCTGGTGAAGGTGGAGACGCCGGGTTTTGGAGACCCGGCTCGCCGTCGCGGTCCGTTTCCGGACGACGTGCCACATCTCGAGCGAAGCGCGCTCTTCCTCTACCTGAACACGAGCAAGCGCGGAGTCACACTGGACCTGGGCGCGGAGCCGGGCCGCCACATCTTCCGCGATCTGGTTCAGGGCGCCGACGTGCTGATCGAGGACCGCCCGCCCGGGGAGCTCGAACGCATCGGGCTCGGCTACGCCGGGCTCTCCGAGTCCAACCCCCGGCTGATCGTCACCTCGATCACGCCCTTCGGTCAGACGGGTCCCTACTCCGGCTACCGGAGCCACCATCTCAACTCCTACCACGCTGGGGGCCATTCCTCGCCCTTCCACGTTCCCGGCGCCGCCGAGGGGCGTCCGCCGGCGAAGGCGGGCGGCGAGCTCGGTGACTACGACGCGGGCCTGACGGCGGCGATCGGAGCCATCGCGGCGGTGATGGGTCGGGTGGCGAGCGGGCGCGGACAGCACGTCGACGTCTCCAAGCAGGAAGCGATGATGTGCATGGAGCGGGTCGACGTCGGACGCCTCACCAACGATCCGAATCCGCAGCCGCGGCGCATGGTCGGAGGGCTCACCGGGGCGAAGGACGGCTACCTGATGCTGACGCCCCTCGAGAAGCACCAGTGGGAGTCGCTGATCCGAGCCATGGGAGAGCCGGACTGGTCGAAGGCCGACTGGTGCAGAGAAGAGAAGGGACGCCTGGAGCACGCGGCCGAGGCCAAGCAGCACATCGATGCGTGGGCGGCGGAGCTCACCCGCGACGAGATCTATCACACCTGTCAGGCCGCGGGAACGCCGGCGGGGCCGGTGCGAAACGTGGCGGAGGTGCAGGCCTGGCAGCAGGCCAGAGCGCGTGGCTTCTTCGTCGAGCTCGACCACCCGGAGGCCGGTACGCAGGTGTATCCGACGGCTCCCTACCGCTTCTCGAAGACGCCGTGGGCAGGCTCACGCGCGCCGCTCCTCGGTGAGCACAACCAGGAGGTCTACGGTGACGGTCTCGGCTACTCGCGGGAGGACCTGGTGCGCCTGGCGGCGGCGGAGGTGATCTGATGGGGGATGTTCCGGAGAGTCAGGGGCCGCTCGCGGGAATCCGGGTGACCGATTTCACCTGGGCCTGGGCGGGACCGCAGGGCACCCTGCTCCTGGCGATGCTGGGTGCGGAGGTCATCAAGATCGAGAGTCACGCGCGCCTCGATCACGCCCGAGTCCATTCGCTCACCGCCGGGGCGGTCCGCGGTGACCTCGACGAGTCGCCGATCTTCAACGACCTGAATCTGGGCAAGCTCTCGATCACGCTCGACCTGCGCAAGGAGGAGGCGCGGGACATCGCTCGCCGCCTGGTGGCCACGAGCGACGTGGTCACACAGAACATGAGACCCGGAGTGCTGGACCGCCTGGGACTGGGCTACGAGGATCTCCGGCGCGTGAAGCCGGACATCATCATGCTGTCGTCGTCGGCTGTCGGGGCGACCGGTCCGGAGGGGTCCTACGCCGGCTACGCGCCGACCTTCGCCTGCATGAGCGGCGCCGTGGAGATCACCGGCTACGCCGACCAGCCTCCCTCGCCGCTCAGCGGAGCGGTGGACCTGCGGGTGGGTACGACGGCCGCCTTCGCCGTGCTGGCGGCGCTCCATCACAGGCAGCGGAGCGGGGAGGGGCAGCACATCGATCTCTCCTCGACGGAGGTGATGAGCTCGATGATCGGGGAGGCCTTCCTGGGGTACAGCACGTGCGGTCGCCTCCCCCAGCGAAGCGGCAATCGCGACCGGCTCATGGCTCCGCACAACTGCTATCGCTGCAGGGGTGAGGAACAGTGGGTGAGCATCGCCGTCGCCAGCGAGGCGGAGTGGAGTGCGCTTCGATCAGTGATCACCGATCCAGAGCTGGGAGACGACGCCTTCGCGGGTCCGCTCGGGCGGCTCGAGCAGCAGGACCGGCTCGACGCCATCATCGAGCGCTGGACGCGGGAGCGGGAGCCCGGAGAAGCGATGGAAGTCCTCCAGCGGGCGGGCGTGGCGGCAATGCGGGTCCACACAGGCATCAGCATCGGCAAGGACCCTCACGTCCGGCAGCGCGGCGTCTTCGAGACGGTGGTCCACCCGAGAATCGGTGAGAAGGAGGTGGTGCGGCCGCCCTGGAGGCTCGAGGGAGTGCGCGTGCGCCGCTCTGCGCCACTCCTCGGCGAACACACCCACCATGTTCTCTCGGAGATCCTGGGGCTGTCCCGCGAGGAGATCGACCGGCTCGACGCTGCGGGCGTACTGAACTGAGCCCTTAGATGAAAGGAAGCACCTCGCCTTGACTGCGATGCGTATCGAGAAGACCGAATTCGGTGCCACCCGGGCGGGTGAAGAGGTGCATCAGTTCACGCTCGCGAGCGGGGCGGGCATCGCCGCGAAGCTGATCGAGTACGGGGCCACACTGACCAGCCTGGAGGCCCCCGACCGCGAGGGCAGTGTGGGTCCCGTCGTTCTCGGCTTCGACACCCTCCAGCCCTACCTCGATGGTCGCGGCTATCTCGGCGCGACAGTGGGGCGCTTCGCCAACCGGATCGCCGGCGCGAGCTTCGTCCTCGAGGGCCACCGCTACGAGCTGACCCGCAACGAGGGCCGTCACCACCTTCACGGTGGCGAGCGTGGCTTCGACAAGGCGGTCTGGAGGGGAGAGGCGATCGAATCGGATGACGAGGTGGGAGTTCGATTCAGTCACCGCAGCCCTGACGGCGACCAGGGATACCCGGGTGAGCTGGATGTGTCCGTCAGCTACCGACTGGATCCGTCCGGCGCCCTGCAAATCGATTACCGCGCCACGACGGATCGGGCCACACCTGTGAACCTGGCGCACCACAGCTACTTCAACCTGACGAGCGGCGGGGCGACCCCGATCCTCTCTCACGAAATCCGGATCGAGGCGGACGAGTACCTGGCGATCGACGACGAGGGCATTCCGACGGGTGAGATCCGCCCGGTCGAGGGAACGCCCCTCGATCTCCGCTCAGCGCGCGCTCTGGGCGCTGGAATCCAGGACCTCGTCGCATCTCGCGGCGGTTACGATCACACCCTGGTTCTGCAGGCCCGGGAGGCCGCGCCGACGCTCGCGGCGCGGGTGAGCGACCCGGAGACGGGTCGGAGCCTCGAGGTGCTCACCACCCAGCCCGGTCTGCAGCTCTACTCCGGGAACTTCCTCGACGGCAGTCTGGTCGGCCGGGGCGGCGTCTCCTACGACCGCTGGCATGCCTTCTGCCTCGAGGCGCAGCACTTCCCCGATACGCCGAATCACCCCTCGTTTCCCTCCGCAGTGCTGGAGCCGGGCGAGGTGTACGCCCACTCCGTGGTCTATCGTCCCGGAGTGGAACAATGCCGCACGGGAGGCCGACGATGACGACGCTGCTGATCACGGGGGGCCGGATTCTGGACGGGACCGGGGCCCCGGCTTTCGAGGGAAATGTGCTCGTCGAGGATGATCGAATCGTCGCGGTGCTTCCGCACGGCGAACAGACCCCTGCTGCGGAGCAGGTACTCGACGCCAGTGGCTGCACGGTGTCGCCCGGATTCATCGACATGCACTCCCACGCGGACTGGGCGCTTGCACTGGCAGACCACGAGGAGCTGAAGGTGACGCTCGAGCAGGGGGTCACCAGCGTCGTGGCCGGGAACTGCGGCTTCTCACCGGCCCCGATCGCGCGCGGGGGTCCCGGGCCGGCCGAGGGCTCCCTGGTGGAGCTGCTGCTCGATCAGCCGCTCGATTTCAGCTGGTACACGATGGGAGAGTTCCTCGACCGCGTGCAGGAGAACCGGCCTCTCGTCAACATGGCGGAGCTGGTCGGCCACGCCAGCATCCGCGCCGCGGCTGGCGCCAGGCCTCGCGGCGCCATGCCTTCCGAGGAGTTGGAACGCTGCCTGGATCAGGCGAGAGGCTGCCTCGACGAGGGAGCCTGCGGGCTGAGCTTCGGCCTCGGCTACGACCCCGGCATGTACTCGCCGCTGGAGGAGTTGGCGGCCTTCTCCCGGGTGGCCGCCGACGCCGCAAAGCCCGTCACCGTGCACCTCAAGGCCTTGAGCGCGATCTCGCCGACCTATCCGGTCACCTACCTGAAGCCCCACAACCTGCGGGCGCTGCGGGAGATGCTGGACATCGCCCGCGAGACCGGGGTCGCGCTGCAGGTCTCGCACTTCATCTTCGTCGGACGGAGGAGCTGGCGGACGGCGGAGAGGGCGCTCGAGATGGTGGCGCAGGCGCGGCGCGATGGCGTCGACGTGATGATCGACGGCTTCCCCTACACCTGCGGGAACACCACGATCAACGCTCCTCTCTCCTACTGGTTCCTGGCGATGGGTCCCAGGGGCTATCGCTCCAGGGCGGCGCGGGCCAGGCTGCGGATGGAGTTGGAGATCGGCTTCCGGCTGGTTGGCTTCGTGTACGACGACTTCCAGGTGATGGATGCGGCGATCGAAGGGGGGAGGAGCTCAACGGGCTGACCATCGCGGAGATCGCAAGACGCCGGAAGGCGCGTCCCTTCGACACGCTGCTGGAGCTGAGCGAGAAGAGCAAGGGTGAGACACTGATGCTCTTCCACAGCTACAGCGGTGCACCGGGCCGGGAGGAAGCGCTGGAAGCGGTGCTGGCCGACAGCCACTGCCTGTTCGAGACCGACGCCCTGGTGCGGCGCCAGGGCCATCCGAACCCCGCTGCCACGGGCACCTTTCCGCGGGTGCTGGGTGAGTTCGCGCGCGAGCGGCGCCTGTTCTCGCTCGAGGATGCGATCCGCAGGATGACCTCGGCCAGCGCGGAGCGCTTCGGCATCCAGGACCGCGGAGTCATCGCCAAGGGAAAGGCCGCCGACCTGGTGGTCTTCGACCCCGAAGTGGTCGCGGACGCGCCGCAGGAGGAGGGTCGTCCGGCCGGGAGACCCTCGGGCATTCTGCACGTCTTCCTCAACGGGGAACAGGTGGTGAAGGACTCTGCCTACGTGGAGGGCAGCCGGGCCGGCCGGGTGCTCCGAGGCTGATCCGTCGAGGCCCGCGGCCCCGCCCGATCGCCGTCCGGGCTCGCGAAGTCGTCAGTGAAGCGGGTTGCCCGAGAACATGCCGAGTGCGCGCTCGTAGAGCTTCACCCCCGCGTAGCGCAACGGCTCGTGGCCGACGTAGGGCAGGGGCTTGTTCACCAGGGCGAGCTTCGTCAAGCTCGCTCTCCTCCCCGGCGATCAGCTGGGCGAGGATCTGCCCCGCCAGCTGCGTCATCACCACTCCTTCCCCATTGAAGGCGACCGCGTAGAAGAGGTTGTTTGCGTCGCCCAGCCTGCCGACCGAGGGCACGAAGTCCATGCTGAATGCCATCGTGCCTCCCCACCCGTGGGTGAACCGAATCCCTTCCAGCTGCGGGAAGGTGACGAGCAGGCTCCGGTGGAGCTTGTCGAGCGCCGGCTGGTAGTTCCCGCTGCTCGGTGAGCTGTCGTAGAAGTAGGGAGCCGTTTCGCCACCGAAGACGATGCGGTTGTCCGCCGAGAGCCGCAGGTACATGAACTGGACTCGCCGGTCGCTCAGCCCCTCCCGCCCGGCCCAGCCGATGCTGGAGAGCTGCGCATCGCTCAGGGGCTCGGTGGCGGCCACGTAGTTGCAGAGCGGGATCACGCGGTTGCGGAAGAACCCGAGCTGGGGTGCGTAGCCGTTGAGCGCGATCACCGCCTGGTCGGCGCGCAGCTCGGCGAACTCCGTGACGATCCGCAGCGGCACTCCCGGCTCGACGCGCATCACCTTCGAGCGCTCGGAGACGACGACCCCCATCTCTTCGATCACGCGCTTCATGCCGCGCGCCAGCTTGGCGGGGTTCAGGATCGCGTGGTTCGGATCGCGCATCCCTCCGACGAACCGCTCCGAACCGACCCGCTTGCGCGCCTCGGCCTTGTCCAGCAGTTCGACCTCGATGCCCATGCTGTCGAAGCGCTGCTTGACCCCGGCGAGGTCTTCCAGGTGCCGGTCCTCCGTGGCCATCATCAAGGCGCCGTTCAGCTCGAAGTCACAGTCCACCCCGTGATCGCTGACGAAGCTCCGGATCTGGTCGAGTCCGAGGAGCGTGGCGTCGTAGTAGGTGCGCGCCGCCTCGGGCCCCGCGTTCTCGTACACGTAGCCGAGGCCGGGCATCCCGGCGTCGGCGAAGCCGCCGTTCCTTCCGCTGGCGCCATAGCCGCAGCAGGCGCCCTCCAGGAGGACGATGCGCTTGCCGGGAAAGCGTCGCTGCAGGTTGTAGGCCGCCGACATCCCCGCGAACCCGCCGCCCACGATCGCGATGTCTGCCAGCTGTCTGCCCTGCAGCGGCCGATCGATCGATTCCCCGTAGAGCCCCGCTCCCTCGAACCAGAAGTTGTCCAGGAAGTACTCGTAGAGCTTCGGAGGGCGGTGTGGATCGTTCGTGAACGCTTGCCGCGGCAGCACCGAAGCCGCCCACATCCCCGCGCCGCCCACCGCCGCGCCCTTCAGGAACGCGCGGCGGGTCAGCTTCTTCCTCTGCCTTTCTCTCGAGACCGGGCTCGTCCTGGCCATGCTGTCGTCCTTTCACGCTGAGAAGCGGATGCCTCGCCAGCTCCGCTGGAGCGGTGCCACGGGAGAGCTTGATTTCCCGCGCGAGCGGGTCACCTTTGAGGGTGACGTCGCCGCATCCACTCCGGGGCGGAGGCAAACGAGGTCCACTGTAATGCACCAGCCGAGAATTCGCAGAAGCTTCGACCGCCGGCGCTTCCTCCAGACCTCCCTGCTCGGAGCCTCCGCGCTGGCGCTGGGGACCTGCGTCACCGGGCGAAGGGATCACGCCGTTTCTGCGGCGAGCGTGGACGCCGTGACCAGCCGCCATCGGTTGCCCGACCAGCCCGCGCCGCCCGCGAAGAGCCGCGTCGCGGTGGTTCGAGCCGGGGAGCACCCGAGCCATCGCGAGGCCGTCGCTCGCGCGATCGAGCTGGCCGGCGGGCTCGGGTTCATCCGCAGCGGCGAGACGGTCCTGCTGAAGCCGGCCGTGAACAGCACCAACCGGTATCCCGCGACCACCGACCCGGAGACGATCTGGGTGGTGGCGGAGTTGGTCAAGGAGGCCGGCGGCGAGCCCTTCGTCGCCGATCGGACGATGTTCCTGCACTCCACGGAGACGGCCTTCGAGGAGACGGGCATCCGGGGTGCCGCCGAGCAGGCCGGGATTCCGTGCCGGGCGCTGGACGATGACGACTCCGTTTCGATTCCCCACCCGCTGGCGGAGCACTGGTCCGGCGCACGCGGTTCCCATCTACTCGCCGGTGGCTGGAGCGGACCACATCATCAACCTGTGCACCCCGCGGACTCACAAGCTGGGCGACTTCACCATGTCGATGAAGAACAACGTCGGCGTGGTGGCCAACGGGAGCCGGCTGCGGATGCACATTCCGTGGGGACTGAAGGAGCGGCTGGCGGAGATCAACCTGGTGGTGCGTCCCTCCCTGGTCGTGATGGACGGTCGCGAGGGCTTCACGGACGGCGGGCCCGATTCGGGCGATCTGGCTCATCCCGGCTTCATCGCCGCCGGCTCCGACCCGGTGGCGATCGACGCGATCGGGCTGGCGCACCTCCGCCTCGAGGGGGCCAACCGGGAGATCGGCGAGGGTTCCGTGTGGGCGATCCCGATGCTGAAGCGGGCCGTCGAGATCGGAATCGGGGTCGCTGGCGAGCAGGGGATCGTGCTGGCCGGAGCCGACCCGGAACGCGAGGCCGCACTGCGGGCGCAGCTGGCGTGAGCCGGCACGCTTCTCTTTGATATCCTGACGCCATGATGTCGATGACGATGGCGGAGAAGGTGCTGGCCCGGGCGTCGGGCCGGAAGTCGGTGAGCGCCGGGGAGTTCGTCACGGCCACGGCCGACCGCGTGATGGCCCACGAGGCCTTCACGCTCTGTGGTCTTCAGCTGCTGAAGCTCGGCGTCGAGAGGCTGGCCGACCCCGACAAGGTGATCGTCATCCTGGATCACTACTTCCCTGCGCCGACGGAGCAGATGGCGCGCGGCCACGCCGTCGCGCGTCAACTGGTCGAACGCTTCGGGGTACGGAACTTCCTGGGAACGGAGGGCATCTGCCATCAGGTGCTCGTCGAGCAGGGCCACATCCATCCCGGTCAGCTCGTCTTTGGGACCGACTCTCACAGCACCACCTACGGAGCGGTGGGTGCGGCCGGTACCGGGCTCGGTCTCACCGAGGTGAGCTACGTCCTGGCCACGGGAGAGATCTGGCTTCGAGTGCCGCCGACGATTCGCTTCGTCTTCGACGGGGAGGCGCCGCCGGGAATCATGTCGAAGGACGTGGTGCTCCAAGTGGCCGGGAGCTTCGGCACGGAGGTCGCGCAGTACCGGTCCATCGAGTACGCCGGCCCCGCGGCGTCGCGGATGAGCGTGGCGAGCCGCCTCACGATGGCGAACATGGGAATCGAGCTCGGTGCCAAGTTCGCCTTCTTCGAGGCGGACGAGATCACCTGCGCCTACCTGCGCGAGCGCACCGAGGAGCCGATCTCACCCTTCGGGCCCGATGCGGGCGCGCAGTATGAAGCGGTCCACGAGATCGACATCTCTCGCCTCGAGCCCCAGATCGCCTGTCCGCACAACCCCGGGAACACGAAGCCGGTCTCCGAGATCGAAGAGGTGCGCGTGGATCAGGCCTTCCTCGGCTCCTGCACGAACGCGCGGGTCGAAGACCTCGCCGTGGCGGCGGAGATCCTGAAAGGGAGAAAGGTGCACACTGGCACCCGCCTCCTGGTCACGCCGGCCTCTTCCCAGGTGCTCCTCGACGCGACCCGGGCGGGCTACACGCAGACCCTGCTGGAGGCGGGAGCCCACCTCACGACGCCGGGATGCGGCGCGTGTCCGGGTGGGCACGGCGGGCTCCTCGCGCCGGGGGAGGTCTGTCTCTCCTCGACCAACCGCAACTTCCAGGGGCGCATGGGGAGCGCGGAGGCCGAGGTCTACCTGGGCTCGCCAGCCAGCGTAGCTGCGGCCGCCGTGGCGGGCCGGATCGTGGACCCGCGTGAGTTCTGGAACGGGACCACGATCGGGTGAGGATGAAGACGATGCAGACGCGTATTCGAGGCCGGGTCTGGAAGTTCGGCGACGATGTGGACACCGACGTGATGGCTCCCTGGAACACCATCTCGGCACCCTGGGAGGAGCGGCGCGGGTCGGTGTTGCACATCCGGCCGGGGTTCGCAGACCAGGTGCAGCCGGGAGACGTGATCGTCGCGGGCCGCAACTGGGGCTGCGGGTCCAGCCGCGAGCACGCACCGGAGAACCTCAAACTCCTCGGCGTCGGCGCAGTGGTCGCGGAGTCCTTCGGGCGGATCTACTTCCGGAACTGCATCGCGATCGCGTTTCCCAACCTCGTCTGTTCCGGCATCGCGGCGGCGTGCGAGGAGGGCGACGAGCTGGAGCTCGACATCGAGAGCGGGCGCGTGCGAAACCTCAGCAGGGGGACCGAGCTCGAGGGAGAGCCATACGCCCGCGACATGCTGGAGATCGTGGAGAAGGGGGGGCTGATGAAGGTGCTGGAGGAGCGCCTGCGCGCCGGCGGGGACGCAGCGCAGTGAGCGCCAAGCGGGTGGTGGTGATCGAGGGGGAGGATGCGGCGCCCGAGGCGATTCGACCCAGTGTCGCTCTCATCGACGGTCTCGGACTGGGTATCGAGTGGGTCCATCCTCCGGTGGGCCAGCGCGGAATCGACGAGTCCGGCGAGGCGTTTCCCGACGAGGCACGAGAGGCCATCGACGCCTCCGATGCGACGCTCTTCGGCGCGACCAGCGGACTGAGCGCGGGTGCGCTCTTCTATCTTCGCTGGGGCAGGCAGACCTACGCCAACGTACGGCCGACGCGTTTCCGCCCAGGCTACAAGAGCCGCCTGACCGGTCCGGAAGCGGTGGACTTCGTCATCGTCCGGGAGAACCTCGAAGACTCCTATCTGTTTCTCGAGGGGGAGGTCGAGGAGCTGGCGCCGCTGGGGCTGGTGAGTCCCACCGCTGGCCGCGCCGTGGCCGAGATGACTCCGGGCCGCTACGCCCTCAAGGTGATCACGGAGGCCGGTTCCGAGCGGGTGTCTCGCTTTGCCTTCGAGCTGGCCCGGCAGAGAAAGGGGAGGGGTCGGCCGGGCCGCGTGACCAGCGGGACCAAGCACAACATGCTGCCCCGCAGCGATGGGTTCTTCCGGAGCGTCGCCGAGCGGGTGGCAGGCGAGTACCCGGAGATCGAGTTTCGCAGCCTGATCATCGACGATCTGGCGCACCAACTGGTGTCGGCCCCGGAGGCTTTCGACGTGGTGGTGCTGCCCAACCTCTACGGAGACATTCTTTCGGACGCCGCCGCGGGGCTGGTCGGTGGCCTCGGCCTGGCTCCCAGCGGCTGCTATGGAGACGACTACGCCTACTTCGAGTCTGCCCACGGCACGGCTCCGGACATCGCGGGCCAGGGCATCATCAATCCGACGGCGACCCTGCTCTCGGCGGCGATGATGCTGGAGCACCTGGGCTTTGCCGAAGCTGCGGAACGCCTCGACTCCGCCTTGGCTCGCATCTACGCCGAGGGACGCGTGCTCACGCCGGACCAGGGCGGTAGCGCGAGCACGACGGAGTTCTGCGACGCCGTCGCCTCCCTGATCTGAGGGGAACGTCCCCGCGCGACTACCCGGGATCGGAGGGATCAGTCGGTCGGCGGCAGCAGGATGAGCTTGCCCACGGTCTGCTGGCCTTCGATCCGGGCGTGGGCGTCGGCGGCCGCCTCGAAGGGCACCGTCTCGATGGGGAGCTGGATGGCGCCGCTGGCGAATCCCTCGAACAGCGTCTTGGAGGCGTCGCGAATCGAACGCGGATCCGAGAAGAGGACGGTCACCAGAGAGTAGGTGCGCAGTCCGAGGTTGCGTGCGGCGTGGAAGAAGGCCTCCTCCAGGACTTCCCGCGGCCGCTCTCCCGCAGCGAAGCCGAAGCTCACCACGGTGCCCCCGGCCCGGCACATCTCGAAGCTGCGGGCGAATCCGGGCCCCGCCACGGAATCGTAGACCACGTCGGCTCCTCCACCGGCCGTGATCTGGCGCACCCGCTCGACGGGGTCCTCTTCGCGGTAGTTGATGACGTGGAGATAGCCCGCGCGGTGCGCCACCTCGGCCTTGGCTTTGCTAGAAACCAGACCGATCGCGGGCGCGCGCATCTGCGCGAGAAGACCGCCCATGAAGCAGCCCACGCTGCCGGCTGCGGCGTGAACCACCACGTTGGTTGCCTCGCCGAGGCCGTGGTCGCGAATCATGAAGCAGGAGGTGAACCCTGCCACGGGACAGGCAGCCGCCTGCTCGTAGCTGACCTCATCGGGGATTCGGACGGCCAGGACGGCGGGGACCACGGTCTTCTCCGCGTAGGCGCCCGTCACGTTGATGCCGAGCACCCGGTCCCCCACCGCGAAGCCCTCGACGCGTTCTCCGACGGCGTCGACCTCACCGGCGAAGTCGGTGCCGGGTATGAAGGGGTGCGTCTGGCCGCGCACGCCGCGTCGGCGCCCCTGGATGTCGTGGAAGTTGACGCCGATGGCGCGATTGCGCACGCGGAGCGTACCCCGTGCGACCTCCGGCTCGGGGACCTCGACCGCCTTGAGCACCTCCGGGCCGCCCACCGCCGTCACGTGGATCGCTCTCATGAAGACGAGAATAGTACGCGTCGGGTGGTTGCGCCCCCCTCGGAAACGCGTTGCACCAGATCCGTCGCGGTGGATCGGTCTCCTCGAACCTCCTTCAGCTGGAAGCGCTGTCCGCGATCTCGCGCACCAGCTCCACGAGCCGCCCACTGCGAACCGTCTCGTGCAGGGGGTGGTCGTCGTCGACCTCGTGAAGCACCACGCACTCCGGCGACCCGGTGGCCGCGAGAACGCGGCTGTCTTCGACATCGATCAGCTCGTCGCGAAGGCCGTGGACGAGGCAGACTGGCACGCCGAGGGGCAGCGCTGCGCTGGCGCGACGTCGGACGGCCGCCTGCGCCAACAGCAGCGTCGGCCCACGCCAGAGGCCGCGTTCCAGCAGCTCCACGGCGACGGCAGCACCGAACGAGGAGCCCACCAGGACATCGGGCCGGAAGCTGACCAGCGCCTCCGCCTGCAGCGCGACGCAGGCCTCGAAATCGCTCGTGTCCATGGCCGGTGTGAGCGCCTCGAAGTGTCGAGCGAGGAGCTGCGCCTTGTTGCCCCGAGGGCTCCCCTCCAGGCCGTGGATGAACTGAACGCGGAGCCGTGCCAATCCTCAGGCCTCGCTGGCGCGCAGGTCGTCGGGCAGCGTCCGGCTGGCTTGCAGGAAGCAGACGCTGGCCAGACATCCCACCAGCGCGACGCCGAGCAGGGAATAGCGGATCGCCTCGATCCCGAATCGCGCTGCGAGCTGGTCATTCGAGAATCCGACGACGAAGGAGCCCATGCCGAGTCCGATCATGTTGAGGATGAAGAGAAGAATCGCCGAGGCGGTCGCGCGCATGCGCAGCTTGACGATGCCTTGGGTCATCGCGAGCATCGGTCCGATGTACATGTTCGCAACGAAGTAGTAGGGGATGAAGGAAAGCAGCGCGAGGTCCGTACGCGGGATGAGCAGGAACCCGACGACGAAGGGCACTCCGAGCAACGCCTGAATCGCGGGCAGCCGCATGTACCAGCTCGGGTCCCGGGCGCCGAGCCGGTCCGCGAGCTTCCCGCCGAGGTAGGCGCCAGCGCTGCCACCGATACCGACGATCAGGCCCAGCGAGGTGCCGATCTCGACGACCCCCAGCTGGTGCACGCGCTCCAGGAACGCAGGTCCCCAGCTCAGGATCGCGTAGCCGCCCAACGACTGACAGGAGGCGCCGGCCGCGATGAAGAGGAAGGAGCGACGGGAGAGCAAAAAGCGGATGACCTCCCCCAGGCCGACGACTCCAGTGTCCACCGCTGCGCTCTCCGAGAAGCCGCGAGGCAGCTCGCGGATGGTCATGCGCACCAGCAGCGCGAGCGGAATGCCGGGCAGGCCCACCAACAGGTAGACGAGCCGCCAGCCGAAGTGCTCCCGGATGTATCCGCCCGCCACGAAGGCGATCATGACCCCGACATAGACGCCCGTGGCGTAGATCGAGAGCGCCGTCGCGCGACGCTCGGGAGGGAAGTAGTCGGAGATCAGGGAGTGCGCCGGCGGACTTCCTGCGGCTTCACCGATACCCACGCCGACTCGCGCGAGCGCGAGCTGGGTGAAGCTGCGCGCCAGTCCCGAAGCTGCCGTCATCGCGCTCCAGACCGCGAGCCCGAGCGCGATCACGGAGCGGCGCGAGGTCCGATCCGCAAAGCGGGCAATCGGGATCCCCGCGACGGTGTAGAAGACCACGAAGGCGAAGCCCGCGAGCAGGCCCATCGCGGTGTCGGAGGCCTGCAGGTCCTGCTTGATCGGCTCCAGCAGGATCGCGAGGACCTGGCGATCGATGAAGTTGAAGACGTAGACGGTGAAGAGGAGGCCCAGAACGTAGTAGGAGTACCCGGGCGAGACCTCGGATTCGGGTGCTCGTGCCATCGCGACCGCCTCAGAACCCGGCCGGGATTTCGATGGCTTCGGCTTCCGGATCGATCTCTCCGTCGAGCACCGCCCGGACGAGGGGGTGGTCCGGGAAGTCTTCACGAGCGCACCGTTCACGAAGGGCGCCGATCGTCCTGGTCGGGAACGACCGTTGCATGCGGTTGACGATCCAGCGGGGAACGGTCCCCTTGGGGTCCAGATACACCTGCAAGGTCAGCCGCGTCTTCTCGTCTTCCTCCAGCGGTTCCAGGAGATACTCACCCGCCACGATCCTGCCCCGAACGTTTTCCGTCTCCGGCGTATTTTCATCGACAACCGAGTGGAACTCGATTCTCGTCACATGCGTCTCGGGGTCGAAGTGGGCGCGGGTTCTGACCACGAAATCCCGATCCTTGACGACGAATGGGGTCTCGAAGAGCATGTACTGGACTCGCTCGATCGCGCTCACGTGCCGAATGATGCGAGCTTCCATGAGATCGGGGACCCAGTCCACCATGTGCGTCCAGTCTGCGAAGAGAGTGGCGACTCTGGCGATCGGCGCATCGATCACACCGATTCCCTTGAAGGCGAAGAGATCGCGACCTGGTGGCCGCCATCGAAACGTCCGGATTCCTTGCTTCTCCTTCAACTCTTCCCACTCGGCCTGAGTGAAGTCGAATGGCTCGGCGCTGGCTGGAGGGGGCGATGCACCGATCCAGAAGGCCAGGATCAGCGCCTGACGAAGGCAGCTCAGCATGGGGTGGAATCTAGCCTGCATCCTGGAGTGGGTCGCGCAGCCAGGGCGCGAAGTGGCGCTTCCGGGGTACCGTGCAGAGGGACGTGGAGGGTCCATCCATGGGTGCGTTTCCGGTCGATCCCCAGAGAATCCGCGGCGCCTGGCTGGGAAGGATCTCGGGGTGCCAGCTCGGCAAGCCCGTCGAGCTCGTGTCGATGAGACAGGGATTGGGCGGCTTGACCGAGTATCTGGAGCGAGCCGGGGCCCTTCCACTCCGGGACTACGTACCGCTCCTGGGGAACACGTTGGCCGCAGCGGTCGGATCCCGATCCTGCAAGGGAACCATCACCCGCAGCGAACCCGACGACGACATCAACTACACCGTGCTCGCTCTGGTCCTGATGGAAGAGCGTGGGCTGGACCTCTCCACCGCCGACGTGGCTCGCGCCTGGCTTCGGCTGCTGCCCGGAGGCGCCACCTTCACGGCCGAGAGAGCCGCCTATCGCACGTTGCTCGAGCGTGCGGAAGTCGGATTCAGCTTCGGACTGCCGCCGGGCTTCGATCTCGCCGAGTGCGCGGACAACGAGTGGTGCGAGTGGATCGGCGCGCAGATTCGCGCCGATCTCTACGGCTGGGTCTGTCCCGGGCGGCCCGCGCTCGCCGCGGACCTGGCCAGGAGAGATGCCTCGCTCTCCCATCGGGGTGAGGGGATTCACGGTGCCGCCTTCGTGGCCGCCCTCGGAGCGGCCATTCCGGTCTACGGGTCCATCGACGAAGCGATCGACGCGGCCGTGGCGGAGGTTCCGGGCGGCTCCGAGGCGGCGGAGGCGATTGCATTCGCTCGCTCGCTGGTCGGGAGGCGCGACGCAGTCGCTCGTCTGCACGAGCGCTACGCCGGGCTCTCGCCGGTCCACACCGTGAACAATCTCGCGCTGGTCGTCTGGGGGCTGCTCGCGGGCGAGCAGGACTACTCCGCCGCCGTCGGTGATACGGTCGCCGCGGGCTGGGACACCGACTGCAACGGGGCGACGGTGGGTGGCCTTTGGGGTCTCACGGGAAGGCCGATCCCGGAACACTGGACCGCTCCCTGGCAGGGGAGGGTGGCGGTGAACCTGGCCGGGATGGGAGAGCTCTCCGTCGACGATCTGATCGCGCGCACCGTCTCCGTGGCAGAGCGGCTGTAGCCTGCATCTCTCGCCAGGCAGGCTGAAGATCCGCCGCCGATCATCGGTCGGACGGGATCGGCGCCCGAGGAACGGGTTGGCGGTCCGCTGGACGGCCGCGGCGGGGATACCGTAAGCTGATGACAGGGAGGAATGCTGAAATGGCCGAGATTACCGGTGGAGAAGTCATCGCACGCTGTCTGAAGGCCGAAGGGGTGCGCTTCGTGTTCGGACTCCCGTGTCCCGAGGTGGACCCGCTCCTGGCAGCCCTGGAGGCGCACGAGATCCGCCTGGTCCCGCTTCGGCACGAGGCGGCGGGCGCCCACATGGCGGAGGGTCTCTACAAGACGACCGGGCAGGTGGCGGCCGTCCTCGGAAACCCCGGCCCGGGCTCGGCGAACCTGATTCCCGGCGTGATCACCGCGCGTCACGAGGGCGTCCCGCTGGTGGCCATCACGGCGCAGCACCACCTCGGGAACGTCTACCCCTCGCTCCCCTCCACCTTCCAGGGCCAGGATCAGCTGGAGGCCTTCAGCGCAAGCGTGAAGTGGGGTGCGCCGATCCTCTCCTGGGACCGAATCCCGGAGGTGATCCGCACCGGGTTCCGCGAGATGTGGTCCGGGCGGCCCGGACCCGTGCAGCTCGAGGTGCCGCAGCCGATCATGTACGCGACGGGCGAAGAGTCGAGTCTTCGCCTGGCCCCGCCCGAGAGCTACCGGGCGGCGCAGCCGCAGGCCTCCGAATCCCAGCTCGAGCAGGTGGCGGAGCTGCTTTCGTCGGCGGAGCGGCCGGCGGTGATCGCGGGCTCGGGTGTCGATCGGGCAGGGGCGAACGCGGCGCTGCTCCGCCTCGTCGAGCTCCTCGGCTGTCCGGTGATGCCCACCATGTCCGGACGTGCGGTGGTTCCCCGTGACCACGCTCACTGCATCTACGGGTTCAGCGCGGGGGGCGATCTCGTCAAGCGCGAGTCGGACGTGGTGCTGGTGGTCGGATCCAGGCTCGGCAACCTCGACCTGCCCTACGACAAGTACTGGGGCGACCCGGCCGGGACGAAGATCGTTCAGATCGACGTGGACCCCCGAAACGTGGGAGTCACGAGGCCGCTCACGCTCGGCATCCTCGCCGAGGCGAAGAGCACCCTCGAGGGCCTGGTGCGCGTCCTCGAGAAGCGCGGGGTGCGCCGCTCCGAGGGGCCGGATCTGGCTCGCTGCCGCGAGGCGCAGCTGGCCTGGGAGACGGAGCAGTTCGCCGCGGTCGAGAGCTGGTCGGGGCCGGGCCTCCACCCGGCGCAGGTGATGAAGGCGGTGGGAGGGGTCTTCGGCCGAGAGGCGATCTACGTAGCGGACGGGGGCAATACGTCGCTGTGGGCCCACTGGTTCCTCCCGCCGACGGCGCCGCGCTCCTACCTCAACATCCTGGAGCTCGGCATGCTCGGGACGGGGATCCCCTCCGCGCTCGGCGCCAAGCTCGGCAATCCGGATCGCGACGTGGTCTGCGTCACCGGCGACGGCGCGGCTGGCTTCAACTTCATGGAGATGCAGTCGGCCGCGCGCGAGGGGGTCGACATGACCACCGTGGTCTTTGCCGAGGGCTCCTGGACCATGGAAGAGCCGAACGAGCGGCTCCTCTACGGGCGCACCTTCGGTACGGCGATGGGCACGGTGCGCTGGGACGTGGTCGGCCAGGGCCTCGGGTGCGCCGGCTTCTACGCCGAGAAGCTCGAGGAGGTCGAGCCCGCGCTCCAGAGCGCCAAGGCGGAGAAGGGCCCGGCGGTGGTCTGCATCCGGACGGATCGCGATGCCAACCTGGCGACGCCCGGTGATCCGCTGATGCGATTCGTCGAGGTGTACTCGGGCCCGACGGGCTGAGACAGCTCCAAGCGAACCGAGGCAGGAATCAGCAGCCTCGGCTCACTGTGCGATTCCGAGGATCGCCCGGGTCTCGCTCGGGGTGGCGGGCTCCCGGCCCACCTCGCGAACGATCTCCACCAGCGCCTCGACCAGCTGGCCGTTGCCGCTCGCCTGTTCGCCGTCGGGCAGGTAGAAGGTGTCTTCGAGCCCGGTTCGCACGTTTCCACCGAGCTCGGCACAGGCGCGGTGAAGCTCCCAGACCTGCTCGCGTCCCGAGCCGGTGGCGATGACCTGCCAGTGGGCGCTCTCGGGCAGCTCGTCCTTCAGGATGGGCACCAGATCCGGGCGGGCTGGCATGCCGGATTCCACGCCCATCACGAACGACAGGTGCGGCTCGCCCGAGAACATCCCGTTCTCCTTGTACATGCCCACGCTTCGGACGATGCCGGTGTCGAAGCACTCGAACTCGGGGACGATGTTCTGCTCCGTCATCACGTCCAGGAAGCTCTTCACCTTCTCCACCGGGTTGTCGAACATCAGCGGTGGCCAGGCCCAGGCGCCGCTCTTGCGGATCTTCAAGTAGTTGAGCGAGCCGGCGTTGCAGGCCGCCACCTCGGGAGAGAACGCCTTCAGGCAGGCGACCGGACCGGAGATGTCGGTTCCCACCACGCCGGTGCTCATGCAGACGATGATCTCGGGCACCTCGCTGCGGATCGCGGCTAGGATCTCGCCTACCTCGCCCAGGTCCCAGGTCGGCAGCGCTCCGGCGCCGGGCTGCTGGGACCTGAAGTGCGTGTGCACGATGCTGGCGCCCTGGTCGTGGGCCTGCCTGGTGGCCCGGGCCATCTCCTCGGGTGTGACCGGCACGTTCCACTTGTTTGGATCCGTGAGCACCCCGGTCAACGCGCAGGTGACGACGATCTTGTCCCTGGAAACCGCGGAAGCCCGATCCATGCTCATGTCCTGCGTTCCCTTCTGGCTTGACGACCACCCCTCAGTCGTCTTCCTCGTCGTCGTCATCTTCGTCACGTCGTCCGGGACGAACCTCTTGATGAAGCCGGTGTCGAACCGGCCCTCCTGGAAGGACGCGTCATCCATGATCTGCAGGTACAGCGGAATGGTGGTCTTGATGGGTGAGATCGCGAACTCCTCGAGGGCCCGCCTCATCACGCGGATCGCCCCCTGGCGCGTCAGGTCGAAGCAGATCAGCTTGGCGATCAGGGAGTCGTAGAAGACCGGCAGCTCGTAGCCCTGGTACAGGTGGCTGTCCAGGCGGACACCGAACCCGGCTGGCGGGTGGTATCGGTCGATGGTGCCGGGCGACGGCATGAAGTTCTGCCAGGGATCCTCGGCGTTGATCCTGCACTCGATGGCGCAGCCCCGCAGGTTCAGGTCGTCGAAACCGTAGCCGAGCGGCTCGCCCCAGGAGAGCCTGATCTGTTCCTTGACCAGGTCGATCCCGGTGACCAACTCCGTGACCGGGTGCTCGACCTGGATCCGGGAGTTGATTTCCATGAAGTAGAACCGGTCCGTCGGGTCGAGCAGGAATTCGACGGTGCCGGCATTGAAGTAGTCGATGGCCCTGGCGGCTGCGATGGCGGCTTCGCCCATCTCCCGTCGCAGGGGCGCCGAGAGTGCGGGAGAGGGGGACTCCTCGATCAGCTTCTGGTAGCGCCGCTGAATGGTGCACTCCCTCTCGCCGAGGTGGGTGACCTCGCCGAAACGGTCCGCCAGTATCTGGAACTCGATGTGTCTCGGCTCGGCGACGAGCTTCTCGATGTAGAGCTGGTCGTCTCCGAAGGAGGCGCGGCTCTCCATCTTCGCGACGGGGAAGTCCTCTCGGAGCCCCTGCTCGTCCTGGCAGACCCGGATGCCCCGCCCGCCTCCGCCCCCGGCGGCCTTGAGCATCACCGGGTAGCCGATCTCGGAGGAGACGCGAATCGCCTCATCGACGCTGCCGATTCCTCCAGGGCTGCTCGGCACGACGGGGATCCCAGCCCCCTCGATGGCCCGCTTGGCCGCGATCTTGTCGCCTGCAAGGGCGAGGTTGGAGGGGGTGGGACCGATGAAAGCGATACCGCGATCCTCGCAACGCGCGGCGAACTCGCGGTTCTCGGCCAGGTATCCGTAGCCGGGATGGATCGCATCGGAGCTCGTGCGCACGGCCGCGTCGACGATGCTCTCGATGTCGAGGTAGCTCTTGGCGCTCGGCGCCGGCCCGATGCACACCTTCTGATCGGCGAGCACGAGGTGCAGGGAGTCGGCGTCCGCCTCGGAGTGGACTCCGACCGTCTCGATTCCGATCTCCTTGCAGGCGCGTATGACCCTGAGCGCGATCTCGCCTCGGTTGGCGACCAGTACTCTGGAAAACACGGGCGCCTAGCTCGCCTCGATCACGAACATCAGCTCGCCGTCCTTGAGCGCAGCCTCGGCTTCGGCAGCGATCTCGACCACGCTGCCGCTCGCCGGGGACTTGACCTTCTGGAAGACCTTCATCGTCTCGAGGAGGGCGAGCACCTGCTTCTTCTTCACCACGGATCCCACCTCCACGTAGGGAGGTTCTTCGGGTGAGGGCCTCCGGTAGAACACCCCGGACATCTTCGCTCTCACCTCGACCAGCCTCTTGCCTGCTTCGGCCATCATCTCCCCCCTCGCACTACGTTGGAGGTGTTCCGTGCATCTTGGCCCTGGCAGGGAGCTCCTCGCTCTTGTTCCTGGTGACTTCCAGAGCCTGGATGATCTTGATCCTGGTGTCCTGAGGCTCGATGATCTCGTCCACGACCTGCGCGGTGTAGCCCCTGGCGACGTCGAACACGTCCACCTTCTCCCGCGAACGGTTCAGGTAGCCCTCGTACGCGTCCTCCTCCACGCCCTTGCCGTAGGCCGCCCTCAGGTCCAGCTCGGAGGCCTCCACCGCGAAGCGCGCGATCGGCCAGGCGTAGCAGAGGTCCACGCCCATTCCCTTGACCCCGCCCATGATCATGCCGCCGGCATCCGCGTAGCACTCCCTGAGGACGACACTGATCTTCGGAATGGTGGCCGTCGCGTAGGCATCCAGGATCTTCCCGAAATGGCGAAGCAGGCCCTTCGCTTCCTCCTCCTCACCCGGGAGGGTGGGAGGTGTGTCGACCAGGTTGACGAGCGGGATGTTGAAGGCGTCCAGAACCTGGATGAAGCGGTAGTACTTGTCGCAGGGGTTGATCTCGAGGATGCTTCCGGGCTTCGCGGGATTGCTGGCCACGAACCCGACGACCTCGCCGGCCAGTCTGGCGAAGCAGGTGATCAGGTTGGTGGCGTAGGCGTCCTTGATCTCGAAGTAGTGACCGTCGTCCGCGAGCGACGCGATCACGGCGTGCATGTCGTAGGGGCGATCGAATTCGTCCGGTACGATCTCCATGAGCTCGGGCACCAGCCGGTCGGGGCCGTCGGAGGACGTCTTCCGAGGGGGCTTCTCGCGGTAGCTGGAGGGGAGGAACCCGACCAACTCGCGCGCCTTCGCGATGCTCTCGGCGTCGTTGTCGCCCACCACGTCGCAGGTGCCGCTGTGGACCATGTGGTAGTCGGCGCTGCCGACGCTTCGGTCGAACTCCTCCGACGTGGCTGCCCGCGCCTGCCTCGGACCGGCCAGCCAGAGGTTCGCCGTCTCCCTGCTCATCAGCAGGAAGTCGCAGAGGGTCGGCGCGTAGGCCTGTCCCGCGATGCACGGTCCCATCAGCACGTTGATCTGTGGGATCAACCCGGAGTAGCGGGAGATCATGAAGAAGTACCAGTCGATACCGGCCAGCATCACGTCGGAGTAGCCCAGCCTGCCGCCCGAGGAATCGAGCAGCCACATCATGGGGATGCCCCAGGCCGCGGCCATCTCGATCAGCTCGGCGCACTTCTGGATGTGCTGCGTGCCGAGCGAGCCGCCGAGCACGGTGAAGTCGCTGGCGTAGACGGCCACGGTCCGGCCCTCGATCTTGCCGGTTCCGATGATCCCGCCGTCACAGGGGGCCTCGGATCTCCTGCCGTCCATCCGGGCGCCGGTGGTGCTGACGCAGGAGCCGATCTCGACGAAGCTCCCGGGGTCGACCAACAGGTCGATCCTCTCCCGAGCCGTCAGCTTGCCCCGGCTGTGCTGCCGCTCGATGTGCTGGGCGCCGCCGCCCACGAGATTCTTTTCCTGGATCTCGCGAAGCCTCTGCAGGGCCGCTTCCATTCTATTGGGCATGCCGCCTCCAGTGACCGCTATGCGGGCTTGATGTAGCGCCTTTTGCTGGGGAGCTCTTCCCGCTTGCTGGCAGTGGCCTCGAGCGCCTTGATGATCGCGGGGCGTGTGTCCCTGGGATCGATCGCCTCCTGCAGCATGTAGTAGGAGGTCCAGTGCTTGGAGAGGGACAACACGCTCATCTGCTGCCTGACCGCGTTCACCATGGAGTCGTAGAACTCCTCGTAGTTGCCCTTTTCCCTCGCCTTCTCCAGCTCCTTGTGAAAGACGGCCTGGACCACCGTCTCGGGACCGGTGGGAGCGAACTCGCCGGTCGGCCATCCCAGGACGAAGTCGGGGTTCATCTGGGAGCAGCCCATCACGATGTTGGTGCCCCCGTAGGCCCGCCGAAGGACGATGGTGATCTTCTGTGTGGTGAGATGGGAGTAGGAGAGCAGGTTCTTGGCGCCGTGTCGGATGATTCCGAGCCTCTCCCATTTGTCGCCAGGGACGTATGCCGTCGAGTCGACCAGCGTGAGCAGGGGGATGTCGAAGGCGTCCAGGAACATGATGAAGCGGTCGTACTTGTCGGCGGAATCGATTTCGAAGACCCCGCTCATCTCGTCCGGGTTGTTGGCCGCGATCCCCACCACCCGACCGCCGAATCTCGCAAGACCGATCACGAGATGCGTGGCGTACTCCTCCTGCAGCTCGAAGAAATCCCCGTCGTCGACGATCTTCTCGATGATCTCGTGGATGTCGTAGGTGAACTTCGGATCATCGGGCATGACGTCGAGCAGGCTCTCCTCTCTTCTCCCGGGGTCGTCGCCCGTCTCGACCGGCTCGGGCTTGTCGAAGCAGCTCTGCGGGAGGAAGGCGAGCAGCTGCTTGGCCTTCTCGATGGCGTCCTGGTCGCTCTCGCCGATCAGGTCGCACTGGCCGCTCCTCTCCATGTGAAACTCGGCGCTGCCCGCAGACTCCGACTCGACCTCCCCGCCGAGCCAGAGGAACCCGGTGTCCCGGTTGATGATGAGGAAGTCCGCGAGTGCGGGAATCACCGCCATGGCTCCGGTGCAGGGTCCGAGGAGGAGCATGATCCTGGGGGTGATGCCGGAATGAAGGCTCATGTTCCGGGCGAACCTGGCGAGACCGTTCATGCCGCTCTCTCCGTCCCGAAGGCTCAGACGCTCGCCGGCCGAATCGATCATGCCGATCAGCGGCAGCCGCCGCTTCGACGCCATCACGGTGAGGTCGGACAGTTTCCAGGCGGCCTGGTCTCCCAGGGATCCGGACATGACGGTGTAGTCCATCGAGAAGAGCATGACGGGACGGCCGTCGACCCTTCCGAAGCCCATCACCACTCCCTCGCCCGGGCTGGGCCTGGGCTTGCCGTCGAAGGGCGGACGGCTGTCCCTGACCAGGGAGCCGATCTCGTCGAAGCTTCCCTCGTCGACCAGCTGATCGATCCTTTCGCGTGCGGTGAGCTTGCCGAGGGAGTGCTGGATATCGATCCGCTCGGCGCCGCCACCCTCGAGGTTCTCGCGGCGATTGAGGTCGAGCCTCTCGAGGTAGCCGTCCATCCACTTGCCCATGCCACCCGTCTCCTCTGTTCCAGCGCCGACTCTATCTCCTGTGCGGAGAATTGTCTCTAGGCGATTGCGGAAATCCCGGGCGACCCGTTGCGGGGGCTGTCTGGGAAGATGGAGGGACTCTATAATCGCCGACTACTACACCCGTGTGCTCGGAGGAAGGCGATGTCCGAGATCTACGAGAAGCTCCGAGAGCGACTGGATATGTTTCCTCAAGGGTTTCCGAGGACCGAGAGCCGCGTCGAGCTCGAGATCTTGCGGGAGCTCTTCAGTTCCGATGAGGCCGAGATCATGCTCTTCCTCCGGCCCACTCCGGAAGCCCCCTCCGCCGTCGCCGAGCGAATGGGGCGGGACGAAGCGGAGTTGGCGGAGCAGCTCTACGACATGTCGAAGCGCGGGCTGATCCTGCGCTTTCGCGTGAACGAGCAGGACTCCGTCTACCTCCTCACACCCTGGGTCGTCGGGATCTGGGAGTTCCAGGTGGGGAACCTGAACAGCGAGAACATCCACCTCTACGAGAAGTACCACGAAGAGGCGATGGTTCCGGAGCGGGCGAAGACCAAGGCAGCCGGCTTTCGGGTGATCCCGGTCGAGCAGGAAGTGGAGAACCACCCCGAGGTCGAGACGTACGAGAAGGTCTCCGAGATCATCGAGTCGAGCAGCAGGTTTGCCGTCGCCGACTGCATCTGCCGCAAAGAGGCGCAGATGATGGGCAACGGCTGCGACAAGCTCCTCGAGGCCTGCATGACCTTCGACGCGGCCGCCGAGTACTACATCGAGAACGAGTGCGGCCGCGAGATCACCAAGAAAGAGGCGAGGCAGATCCTCGAGAAGGCCGAGGAGGATGGCCTGGTCCACCACTCGTCCAATCATCTCGGCAAGAAGATCTTCATCTGCAACTGTTGCGGCTGCTGCTGCAAGGCGCTGGCTCATATCAACAAACACAACAACCCGGATGCCGTCGCCCGCTCGAACTACTACGCGGTCGTCGACCAGGACGAGTGCAACGCCTGTGAGGTCTGCGTCGATCGATGCCAGGTCGATGCGATCCGCATGGAAGATGACGTTGCAGCCGTGGACGAGGAGGCCTGTATCGGATGTGCTCTCTGCGTGACGACCTGTCCCACGGAGGGAATCACCCTGGCGCGAAAGCAGGGGGACAAGGCGTCGCCGATCTTCTCGGACGACGCGGAGCTGCTGCAGACCGTGGCCAGGGACAAGAACAAGCAGTACCCCTTCCAATAGGGAAGGCCGTTCCGACGATCCACGGGAGCTGAAGAGGCCGCTGAGGAGAACCGAGATGCAGATTCTGGCGTTCAATGGCAGTCCGCGAAAGAAGGGAAACACCTCGACGATCATCCGGGCGATCCTGGACGGAGCGGAGTCGGAAGGGGCCGAGACAGTCGAGGTGAGGCTCCACGACCTCGAGATGAAGGGCTGCCAGGGATGCCTCGCCTGCCGCAAGAAGCCGGGGGTCTGCGCGCAGCAGGACGAACTCAGCCCCCATCTCGAATCCATGCAGACCTGTCAGGGTGTCGTGGTCGGCGCGCCGATCTACATGTACCGCATCTGCGGCCAGATGAAGCTCTTCGTCGACCGGTGCTACTCCCACTACGTGAGCCGCGAGGAGGGAGGCTACGACTCCGCGATACCCCCTGGAAAGACCTATGCGCTGGTGGTGTCTCAAGGAGCCCCGGAAGCCGAGCAGTACCAGCGTTCCGTCCGCTGGCTGGCGGGCATGACGGGAAGCGGATTCGGAATGCAGGAGGTCGGAAGGATCGTTCACTCCGACAGCAATCAGAGCCCGGCCGAGAAGGACCAGGCTCTCCTCGACGAGGCCTTTCTGATCGGGCGGAAGTTGACAGGCAGGAGGTGAGCTCCGCTCCACACGGCGGTGGTTCGACGCGATCCAGAATCGCGTAGCCTCCGATCCGGGAGCAGAAGCCTTCATGGACGAAAAGCCCAGCCTTACATCGGGCGGCCGGACGCTCTCGACCCGGGAGATGGTGGCCTACGGACTCCCGCGCTCCGGCTCGGCCATGATGTTCGTCATGGTGGCGATCTACCTGTCCAAGTTCTACACCGACACACTGCTCCTCGCGCCCGCCTTCGTCGCCTGGACCTTCCTGATCGGCCGTCTCTGGGACGGTCTCACCGATCCGGTCATGGGATACCTCTCGGATGCGACCCGGACCCGCATGGGACGGCGCCGCCCGTACTTCCTGCTGAGCGCACTTCCCGTGGCGATTGCCTATTTCTATCTCTGGTCTCCCTCCGAGACGCTCGCGGACTGGGGCCTGTTCGTCCACCTGACCCTGGCCTATCTCGCCACCTACACCTTCTACACGGTCTTCTCCATTCCCCACAACTCCCTGGGAGCGGAGCTGACCAAGGACTACCACGAGCGCTCGTTGCTCACCGGCGTGAGAGAAGGCCTCGGTCTCCTGGGAATCCTCGTCGGTACGCTCCTGCCGCCGGTGTTCGCCGCCCGACTCGGAGGCGAGGCGAGAGGTTTCTCCTACCTGGCTGGAACGGTCGGCGCGGTCACCGCGGTCTTCATCCTGATCTGCTTTTTCAGCCTGAAGGAGAAGCCCGGCTCCCGGACGCAGACCCCCATCTCGATCAGGAAGGGCCTGATCGCCCTCTACAGGAACCGGCCCTTTCGCACGCTGGTGGTCGCCTTCGTGGTCGTCCTGATCGGCAATGCATTCGTGCCGATCCTCGTCCTCTACATGTCGGAGTACGTGGTCGGGATGCCGGAGATGGCACCCTACGTGATCTTCACCTACATCGTGACCGCGGCCATCGCCATCCCGTTCTGGCTGCGCCTCTCGCGCCGGATCGGGAAGAAGGAGACCTGGTCGCGGGCGCTGGTTCTCGCTTCCGTGGCCTTTGGGGTGGGGACGTACATCCACGAGGGAACCTGGGAGCTCTGGCTCCTGATGGCCGTGTTCGGCGGGTTCGGATACGGCTGCAGCATGGCCCTCGCCCCTTCGATGATGGCCGACGTGATCGACCTGGACGAACTGGAGACGGGCAGGCGCCGGGAGGGCGCCTATTTCGGGATCTGGTCGTTCGTCGACAAGTCGGCCCTGGGTCTGGCGGTATTCGTGGGGATGTACGCCATCGATCTGATGGGCTACGTGCCCAATCAAGCGCAGTCGTTCCGGGTGATCTGGACGCTCAAGACCCTCTACTTCATCTTGCCTGCCGTGTGCTTCGCCACCGGGTCCTACCTGCTTCGCCGCTATCCGATCGACCAGCGGGAGCACGAACGCATCCGTGCGGCGATCGAGGCGAAGGCGAGCTCGACGACGGGGTAGAGACCCCGTTCACCAAGGGAGCTTGGCGTCGGCCTGGCGGTCGTAGATCAGCTGGGCGGACTCGCGCCGCGCCTCCGGGCTCAGCTGGTGAACCCGAGACGAGCCGGGGTCGATCAGGTGGACGACCTCGACCCCCCGCAAGGCGAGGTAGTCGGCGATCAGTCTTCGGTGGCACTGTTCGGGTGAGCGCTCCGCGCAGAGGATCGCGGTGGTGTCCCTGGCGGCCAGGCGGACCAGCTGGCCGGCGCTCTGCTCGAACTGTTCGCTGTCCATGAAGTCCGCGTAGCCGCGCAGCTCTTCGTCCAGCGCCTCGTGCGGGGAGTCCGGTCTCGCGGGCCGGCGGCCTCCGAGCTGGCGCCCGGCCCAGTGATAGACGATCTCGGACGGCTCGATCGCCTGGCGCAGCGCGTCCGTGGAGAAGTGCGGAAAGCGGCTGGAATGAGGCCAGGAGCGCACGTCGACCAGGGTCTGGACCGCCTTCTCCACGAGCATCGACGTGAAATCCTCCAGGGAGCGATTGCCGTGGCCGATCGTGTAGAGGGAGCCCGTGCTCATCGCTTCATCCGTCCTCCCGCATGCCGAAACGCTCGACCGGCTGCTCTGTCGCCGGGCCCCCGCTCGCCTTCGTCATCGTGATCCCCGTGAACCCGTAGAAGAGGGAGACGACCGGAGTCAACAGGTTGAGGAATGCGTACGGCAGGTACGCCAGGGGATGGACGCCGAGGGTCGCCCACATGAATGCCCCGCAGGTGTTCCACGGGATGAGGGGCGAAGTGAGCGTTCCGGAGTCTTCGAGCACCCGGGAGAGGTTCTTCGGGTCGAGTCCTCGCTCCTCGAAGGCCTTCTTGTACATGCGGCCGGGAATGACGATGGAGATGTACTGGTCCGAGGCCACGGCGTTCATCCCGATACAGCTCAGCGCGGTGGTGGCCACCAGGGAGCCGGTTCCCCGGATCGTGTGGAGCAGCGCGCGCGCGATGACCTCCAGCATGCCCGAGCGTTCCATGATTCCGCCGAACGAGAGCGCGCAGATGATGAGCCCGATGGTCTCCATCATGTTCATGAGTCCGCCGCTGCTGAGCAGGTCATCCACCTCGGGGATTCCCGTGGCCGAGACGTATCCGGAGTGGGCGGCTGCAATCACGTCGGCGAGGGAGCTCGATTGAGTCGCGACGGCGCAGATCCCCCCGATCAGCGTTCCGCCGAAGAGCGCGGGCAGCGGTGGGACGCGCGCCACGACCATCGCGATCACGAGGACCGGCGGGAGCAGAAGCAGCGGATGAATGAAGAAGTTCGTCTGCATCGCGCCCCGCATGGTGTCGATCTGCTGCGCCTCGAGCGTCCCGCCCGCGTACTGCATCCCGATCACTGCGTAGAGAATCAGGGCGATCACGAAGGCCGGCACGGTGGTGTAGACCATGTGCCGGATGTGGGAGAACAGGTCGGTCCCGGCCATCGCCGGTGCCAGGTTCGTGGTGTCGGAGAGAGGGGACATCTTGTCCCCGAAGTAGGCCCCGGAGATGATGGCTCCGGCCACGATGGGGAGCGGGATGCCGAGCGCGGCACCCACACCGATCAGGGCCAACCCGACCGTACCCGCGGTGGACCACGAAGACCCCGTGCCCAGGGAGACGATCGAGCAGATCAGCATCGTCATGACCAGAAAGATCCCCGGGGAGAGAATCTTGAGTCCGTAGAAGATCATGGTTGGCACCACGCCGCCGAGGATCCAGGTTCCGATCATGGTGCCGACGACCAGGAGGATCAGGATGGCGCCCATGGCGAGGCCGATGCCGTGGACCATGCCTGCCTGGATCTCCTTCCAGGGGATGCCGTGGAGTGCCGCCACGGTTCCGGCCACGGCCGCCGCAGCGATCAACGGAATGTGGGGCGACAGCCGGTAGAGGCTGATCGTCAGCGCCAGCGACCCGACCAGGAAGACCACCGGGAGGAGGGCGACGCCCAGGCGGATCGGCCGATACTCCGGGTGATCGTTCATTCTGAATACTGTGACACACTCCCTCGGGGGCTCAAACTCTCAAGGCTCCTGCCCGGATCGCCGATTCCTCAAGCGAAGCAGGGAGGAAGACCCGGTGCCTGCGGTGGTGTTGTCCATCATTGCCTCGGTCGTCGCCTGCAGCTTCGTCGGCCTCCGGCTGCTCTCGCTGACCACGAAGACCCGGAAGCTGCCCGAACTCTGCATGGGCGTCGGGCTCTTCGCGTTCGCCCTGGCGCAGGCGAGCCGGCTGGCCTTCGGCGGCTTCGGCGCTCGACTCGGCCCGGAGCTCGCTCTCGGTGTGTACGTGTCGATGCAGCTGGGTTATCTGGTCGCCCAGACCGGGCTGTGTCTCTTCGCGGTGGGCGTGTTCGGCCCCCACACCCGCTGGCGCTGGGTGCTCTTCGCCGGAATCGTTGCCGTGGTTGCCGTCAGCCGGGCGATGATGGTGGTGGAGTCGGCACCCCGGCTCCTGAGCGGGTTACCCAACCAGATGATTCCGCTCTGGGAGCCCGCGGCGGTGGCCAGCTTCGCGCTGGGGTTCGGGTGGATGGCGGTCGAATCACTCCGCTACCACGGTCTCCTCCGCCGCCGCCTGGCGCTGGGTCTCAGCGACCCGCTCGTGGCCAATCGATTCCTGGTATGGGGAGCCGGCGCGGCCGCGACCTGCGTCATGGTCAGCATTCTGCTGGGCCTGTATCTCAACGGGATGACGGCGATGACGAACTCTTTGATGGCCTCGGTCGTCATCACGTCGAGCGGCCTCCTCTTCGCGGTGGTTCCCTGTCTCACCTTCGCACCACCGGCCGCGTATCTGCGCCTCGTCGAGAGACGAGCCGAACGCAGGGAGATCGGACCGGTCTGATCGGCGATCAGGCGCGGCGGATTCCGCCGTCGGAGATTCTCGCTCGCTGCCGTTTGGCCGGTGAAGGAGCGATCAGGGCGAGCAGTGAAACCACGACCGCCAGCACCACGCCGCCCAGAATCAGCAGATCGACGTCGAGTCCGCCCGCGAGCAGCCACCCGAACAGCGCCGGGCTCAAGGCGGTGGCGAAGACGCCGGCCGAGCCGACGATGCTGCTGATCGCGCCCAGGGATTCGACCCCGAACGCCTCGGCCCAGAGGGCCGGCATCGTGACGGAGACACAGCCGAAGCTGAGACCCGCCATGCCCAGCCAGACCAGTGCGGTGTAGGGATGGGTGTTCAGCATCAGCACGGTCAGGGCGAATGCGTAGGGCACCAGTACGAACGGGAACAGCCGTCTGGCCGTGAACCGATCCACCAGGGGTCCCATGCAGAACGAGGCGACCCGTCCCATCACGGCCGAGGCAATGAAGCAGGACGCGGTCCACTCCAGACTCCAACCCTTGTGCTCGGCGATCCTGCTGAGGTGGATGATGAGACCGGTGCTGAAGAATGGCATCAGGAGCGTCACCGGAACGGCGAAGTAGAAGAAGGGAGCTCTCAGCACCTCGCTTCGGGTCCAGGCGGCTGCATCCCCGGCCGCCGGGGATGCGGAGCGCTGCGGCGGCCGCTGAAAGCGGTCGGTCTTCCGGATCAGGGCGAGGCTGGCGGGGAGAAACACGAGCACCACGCCTGCCGCCATCACCTGCAGCGTCTGCTGCCAGCCGATCCGCGCAATCAGGTACGCCAGGGTCATGGGAAACAGCGCGACGGCGAGCGAGAACCCCAGCCCCACGATGGCCAGCGCCTTGCCTCTCTGGCTGCCGAAGAAGCGGGTCGTGGAGACGCCGCCGATCTGTGGCATCAGTCCCTGTCCGGAGAGGCGCAGGAAGACAACCCCGACGAAGAGCACGGCGAGCGAGGGCGCCAGCGACGTGGTCAGGAGAGAGAGGACCATGGCGAGCCCGACCGCCACGCTGCAGATGCGCAGGTCGATGCGGTCGATGATCGGTCCGAAGAACGGCATCAGTCCCGCACTGATCAGGGTGGCGAGCGAGTAGAGTGTGCCGAAGCCTCCGGAGCCGAGCGCAAACACCGCCGCGAAGGATGGCGCGAAGAGGGCAAAGGAGAACGACTGCCCCGGGCCCGAGAAGAACATGTGTAGAGTGCTGAAGGCCAGGAACCGGGGGAAGTCCCTGATGAGTCTGATGTAATCTCCGAACATGCCTTCCCTGCCGGCGGATCGCCCGGCCGGAGGGTTCCACGCCGGTCGACCGGATTCAAGCCGTGTTACCCTGGGCGGCTTCCAGTTGCCTGGAGGAGGACGGTTCGGGTGGAGCCGATCGAGACGGAGCGACTCCTGCTGCGCCCGTGGCGGGATGCCGACCTCGAGCCCTTCGCAGCCCTCAACGCGGATCCACGGGTGATGGAGTACTTCCCTTCCACGCTCTCACGCCCTGAGAGCGAGCGCTTCATCGCTCGGGTGCGGGCGCACATGGATCAGTACGGATACGGGTTCTGGGCGTTGGAGCTGAAGGGGAGCGCGTCCTTCATCGGCTTCGCCGGGCTCGGCGTCGTCCCCTTCGTGGCACACTTCACCCCCGCCGTCGAGATCGGCTGGCGCCTCGCACACGCGAGCTGGAGCCAGGGCTACGCAAGCGAGGCCGCCAGAGCCTCGCTGTGCTTCGCCTTCCTGAAGCAGGGCCTCGGCGAAGTCGTCTCGTTCACGGTGAGCGCCAATTGCCGCTCCAGAGCGGTGATGGAGCGGATCGGCATGCACCACACGGCCGCCGACGACTTCGATCACCCCCGCATTTCCGAGGGCCATCCGCTGCGCCGTCACGTGCTCTACCGGCTCGGGCGAGCGGAGTGGGAGGCGGGGCGGCAGGGCGGCTGACCGGGTCAGCAGTCGGGCACGTTCACGGCGAGACCGCCCTGCGATGTCTCCTTGTACCGCCGCGACATGTCGAGGCCGGTCTCCCGCATGGTGGCGATGACCTGATCCAACGAGACGATGTGTCGGCCGTCTCCGCGCAGCGCCAGCCTGGACGCGTTGATCGCCTTGACGGCTCCCATCGCGTTGCGCTCGATGCAGGGAATCTGCACCAGACCGCCGACCGGATCGCAGGTCAGCCCCAGGTTGTGCTCCATGCCGATCTCGGCCGCATTCTCGACCTGGGCGTTGGAACCCCCGAGCGCCGCCGCCAGGCCCGCCGCCGCCATCGAGCAGGCGACGCCGACCTCGCCCTGGCAGCCCATCTCGGCAGCAGAGAAAGACGCGTTCTTCTTGTAGAGGATCCCGACCGTGCCCGCGGTCAGCAGGAACCGGTGCACACCCTCGTCTTTCGGACCCGTGGTGCACTCCAGGTAGTACCTGAGCACCGCTGGGATGATTCCGGCGGCTCCGTTGGTGGGCGCGGTCACCACGCGGCCCCCGGCCGCGTTCTCCTCGCCGACCGCCATCGCCCAGGCGTTGACCCGGTCCAACGCGTCGAGCGGAGGCTTCCCGTCTGCGCCGGCCAGCTCCCGGGCGAGACGTGGCGCCCGGCGTGGGACGTCGAGTCCACCGGGAAGGGTCCCCTCCGCCTCCAGGCCCTTCTGGATGCACCGGTCCATCGCATTCCAGATTCGCTGGCACTGGCCGCGGACGCCGGATTCACTCTGCCAGGTGGTCTCGTTGGCCATGGCGATGTCTGCCACTGCGAGGCCGGTCTGCCTTCCGATCTCGAGGAGGTCGGAAGCCGACTCGAACGGGTACCGCAGTCGTTCCGGCCGCTGGTCCACAGGCCGAGCCTCGGCTCCGCCCTCGAGGATGAAGCCGCCGCCGATGGAGAAGTACTCGCGCTCGAGTACGACTGCCCCGCCGGCTTCGCTGGCGGTGAATCGCATGCCGTTGCTGTGCCCCGGAAGGCGCTGCTCCCCGCGCATCACGAGGTCGCTGCCCTCGTCGAAGTCGATGGGCCGGCCACTCCCCAGCCGCAGCTGGCCTTGGGAGCGGATCCGATCCAGGATGGACGCGATCGCGTCCGGGTCGATCTGCTCCGGGAGATGTCCCTCCAGGCCCAGCAGAATGGCGGCGTCGGTGCCGTGCCCCCGGCCGGTCAGCGCGAGAGAGCCGAACAGCTCCACGCAGAGCCGGCGCACCGGGCTCGCGTCGTCGTCCAGGGCTGCGGCGAAACGCGCCGCAGCGCGCATCGGCCCCACGGTGTGGGAGCTCGAGGGCCCGATGCCGATCTTGAAGATGTCGAAGATGCTGCTGCTCAACGGAGCAACCTCGAGTCGCGGGCGGGTCTACTCCGGATAGTGCAGCCGGTCGGGCGGCGGCGCACTGGATCCCACGATCTCGAGGACCCGGTGGGCGTGGTGGAGGCGGCCGAACTCGTCCGTCGCCTTCACCGTGAGCGTGTAGAAGCCGGGCCCGAGATCGTCGGGGAGGTCGCCGACCCAGACGTGGGATGACGGGACCGCCTCGACCCAGGGCTTCTTCACGTCCTCGTGGCGCAGGAAGAGCTCGTTGACGAAGGGGTCGATCTGGCGCCGGCGCTGCATCCGGACCGGCTCGCCACCCTCCAGTGTGAACTCGACAGTGGAGTTCGGTCCGCCGTCGAAGAGGTTCACCACCACCTGGGCGGCGGGCAGCTCGTCGATGGAGAGCCGTCCGTCCAGGAGATCGCCAGGCCGGAAGTCGCGAAGCGCCTCCGGGCGGTAGTGATAGTACGCCGTATCGAAGACGACGCGCATCTGGTAGTCGTCGGGCTTGCCGGCCGCCTTGTAGCGGACCGAGAGCTCGGTGCCGTCCACCTCGAGCACGTGGTATCCGTTCGGCGTGCCGTCGCGCTGCTCGGCCACGGGGATTCCCCGCTCGTCGAGCGGTCCGCTCCACCAGCTCCCCGAGACCGTGGTGAGGACGTGGTGGTGGAAGACGCCCGGTCCGGGGAAGCCGTCCTCCGAGCCGAAGTAGTGGTGCTCCGTGGTGTGGGTGTGCCCCGCTACGGCGTAGAGGTGCTCGCGGCCTGCGAGGATGCGGAACAGATCGCGCCGGTCCTGCGTGTTGCTGCGGGGGTTGTCGCCGAGATCGTTGCGAAGGGGCGAGTGCATGGCGAGGAAGACCAGCTTGTCCTCGGGGACGTGCTCCAGGTCGCGCTCCAGCCAGGCGAGCTGGCGTTTGCCGATGCGCGCCACGTAGCCGCCGTCCCCGCGGTAGTCCGCGGGGTCACTCTTCCCGTTCCCGCCGTACTCGATGTTGTCGAGCACCACGAAGTGGGCGTCACCGTAGTCGAAGGAGTAGTAGGGCGGGCCGAAGTAGCGCTTGAAGGTCTCCAGGGCGTGGCGGTCGTCGGCGGCCGCCAGGTTCATGTCGTGGTTGCCCGGCACGTTGTACCAGGGAATGCCCAGCCGGGCGACCACGGCCAGATGGCGGGGAAACAGCGACAGATCGTCGAAGAGGATGTCGCCCAGTGTCATGCCGAAACCCGCGCGGGTGCCGATCAGCTCGGCGATCACGTCGTCGCGGATGAAGTCCACCTCCGCCTGGGTCTGTGGCTGGGTATCGGCGAACAGAATGGCCTCGAAGCGGCGGGGCTCCACGCGCTTGCGCAGGGCGAAGTCGATCGATTCCGGAAGCGGACCGGTCGGCTCGACGCCCGGGTAGCGCAGGCCGGGTGGCGAGCCCTCCGGCTGGTGCACGTAGTGGAATCGCGGGATCATCCACTCGTTGACCGGAGTCATCCAGTCGGATGGCTTGCTGACGAAGAAGACCGCCTCTCCCTCGAAATCGATCTGCCATCCTCCGTCGTCGCCGGTGACGGCGACGCGTTGGCCGTCGGAGACGACCACTCCCGGGAGACCGGGCTCGTCCGGGTCGCGGACGCCGTCGGCGTCACGGTCTTCGAAGACGAAGCCGCGCGCCGTCTCCCCCAGTGTGGGAGGTGCGAGCAGCAAGCCAGCAGCGAGCAGAGAGAGAACCGCGCTGAGTCGAAGCATGCCCCCTAGTGTGGCCAGGGCCGGCTGCATCGGCAACTGCACCGGCTGGGGACTGAGAACCGCTCGAGAATCAGCTACGGCGCCGGATGGCGAGCGCGGCAAGCAGTGGAAGGAGGAGCGGCAGCTCGACGCCGAGACCGCAGGCAGCGGTGTTCTCCCGCTGCCCCCAGGGCCGATCCACGCAGTGCGGGTCGGGGTCCCCGGAGCCGAAGCCGTCCCAGTCGATGAAGCCGTCGCCATCGTTGTCGAGGCCGTCGTCGCACTTGGGGTCCTCGAGGGACCAGGCCGGGTCGCGGCACCCCGGGTCCATGAGCGCGTCCACCCAGCCGTCGCCGTCGTTGTCGAATCCGTCGTCGCAGGGCGGGCAGTCGACGGCGGTCGGGCCGGTCGTCGGGCCGTCGGGGTACCCCAGGTTGAGAGTCCAGTAGTGGACGTAGGCCGGCCGGTGTGCATCGTCCTGGTCGTATGCGTATCCGATGCCGACCTGTGTGTAGAGTGAGTTCATGATGTTTTCGCAGTGCCCCGTCGACGCCATCCAGCCGTCGACGACGCTCTGCGGGGTGGGCTGGCCGGCAGCGACGTTCTCGGCGAGCGCCCACCACGAGTAGTCCTCGGCCTCGACCCGATCCACCATGCTGTCGCCGTCCGGGTTGATGTGGTCGACGAAGTCCCGGATCGCCATGTCCTCGCTGTGGCGCTTGGCGGCATTGTGGAGCATCTGCTCGGCTGCGAGGGGCGGTGCAGGCTGATGGTAGCCGCCTCCGCAGTAGGCCCCCTGTGCGCGCCGCTGGTTCACCAGCAGCCATACCTCGTCCTCGAAGGGCGTCATGCAGCGATCGAGGGCCGCATGGGCCGGGGCGACGCCGACCAGGAGCCCGCCGGCCAGGCTGAGGCAGGACAGGAGGGAGACGAGGCGAGCACGCACGAGAATCTCCTCGCAGCCGAGCAGTGAGCGATTCGGGCCTGCTGAACATCGAGCAGCGCCAGGGATCGGGTTGTGACCTAGGTCGCAAATCGGGCCCGGAGCGCCGCTTTGGAGCTCATCCGAGACGGGGCTCCCCGCCGGGATGTCCCGATGGTAAACTGGTTCTCATTGTTTGGCGAAGGGGCCCGCCTGGCTCCCGCAGGACCCCGGAGGAAGCGAGATGATCCGAGCGCTGCTGATCGCCTGCCTGCTCGTCATTCTCGCGGCGTGCGCCACGAGCGTGCCGCCCGCCTCCGTGACCCCGATCGACTGGGCAGCCGTGGCCGATCAGGGCACTCCGGCCATCGTCACCCAGGACCCGGACGGGGACGAGCGGGTGACCAAGCTCTGGGTCGTGGTGGTGGACGGGGAGGGCCTGATCCGCACCGGCGACAGCCGCTGGTTCCGCAACATCGAGCGCGACCCGGACGTGGACTTCTGGATCGGGGGCCATTCCTATCCGCTCCGCGCCGAGCTGGTGACGGACGAGTCGATCAAGAAGCGCGCAGGCGACGCCTTTCGAGAGAAGTACGGGTCGATCGACATTCTGTTCGCAAATCCCGACGACAACGTGATGCGACTCCTGCCGCGCGAGTAGCTGCGGTGCATGGCTCGAGAGGAACAGCAGTTCCATGACTCATCCCTTCCGCTTCGGCGTCCAGCTCTCGGAGCTTCCCGCAGATGAATGGCGCGAACGCGTGCGGCGCGTCGAAGCCCTCGGATACTCCACGATCTTCTGCCCCGACCATTTCGGGCCGCAGTGGGAGCCCGTTGCGGCGCTCGCTGCGATCGCGGCGGTGACGGAGAGGATCCGGGTCGGATCCCTGGTCTACGACATCGACTACCGCCACCCGGTCGTGCTCGCCAAGGCCGCGGCGACCACGCACCTGCTCTCGGGGGGCCGCTTCGAGTTCGGGATCGGGGCCGGGTGGATGGAGTCGGACTACCGCGAGGCGGGAATCGGCTTCGACCGGCCCGGCCTCCGCATCGAGCGACTCGAAGAGGCGCTGGCGATCATCCGGGGAATGTGGACCGACGAGAAGACGACCTTCGCCGGGAAGCACTACCGCACCGAGGATGCCCAGCGGGCCGCGAACCTGCCGGAGGGCTCGGCCCCGCCCATCCTGATCGGCGGCGGGGGCCCCCGGATCCTGCGGCTGGCCGGGCGCCATGCCGACATCATCGGCATCAGCGCCATGGTCGATCGAGGCGAGGTCGTTCCGGAGACGGCGCGGGATGTGACCCTCGAGCGCGTGCGCGAGAAGATCGGCTGGGTTCGGGAGGCTGCCGAGAAGGCCGGGCGCGACCCGGAATCCATCGAGCTCAGCTCTCTCAGCTTCGTCTGCGCCGTCACCGACGATCCGGGGCCCCTGCGCGAGGCGCTCGCGAGCAACACCGGGATGAGCGAGGAGGAGGTGGCCGAGTCGCCGCTCTTCCTGGCGGGCTCCGGCCCGGAGATCCGCGAGCGCCTGGAGCGGCAGCGGGAACAGACAGGGATCAGCTACGTCGTGATCCAGGGGGGTGACGCCGAGCTCGTGGAGCGCTTCGCCGAAGAGGTCGTCGCTCCCCTGAGCGGCAAGTAGCGACGGATTCACCCGTGACGTCTTCCTCGCGACCCATCGCTTTTTCCGCGCTCCTCGTCGGCATCCTGCTCCTGATCGGCGTCGGCGCCCGCGCGGAGCGGCCGTGGCTCGTCGTGCACGCGCCAGGCGACGCCGAGTCGAAGGTGGAGCGCGCGCTGCTCGAGGTGCGCGGCCACGGCGGCGCCCGGCGCGGGAGCGGCCACGACGTGGCGATCGTGATCGACGTCTCCGAGAGCACCCTGGGAGACACCGGGATCGATCTCGACGGCGACGGCCCGCTGGGCCGCTCCGATCTCGAGCTGGTGGCCTGGCTGGAGAACCAGCTGGGGGAGACGGACCTGGTGGCGCGGTTGCGCGACGAACAGGACTTCGACGACACGGTCCTGGCCGCCGAGCTCGAGGCGGCTCGCGTTCTCTCGGAACGCCTCGATCCGGGCCGCTTTCGCGTGGCGATTCTGGCGTTTGCGGAGGAAGCCCACGTGCTGGCTCCGCTGGGAAGCTCTCGCCCGAAGCTCGAGCAGGCGCTTCGAGGCCTTCACCAGGACTTCCACCTGAAGCTCGCCGGCACCAACTTCGCGGCGGCCATCGAGCTCGCGCACCAGGTCCTGCGCCCGGAGCCGGGTATCGAGGACGACCGGCTTCGCTCGATCGTCTTCCTCTCGGACGGGGCGCCCACCCGGCCGATCCACGGGGACCGCGCACAGAGATTCGCTCTCACGGCGGCGATGGAGGCCGCCTTGGACGGGATCCAGCTCTACGCCTTCGCGATCGGGCCCGAGGCCGAGGCCGGGCTCCAGGTGATGGAGCGCATGGCCGTCTGGACCGGTGGACGTCTCGAGACGGTCTCGCGCCCCGCAGCCGTGGTGGCCGAGCTGCGCAGGCTCGATCTGGTCGGGATGACCGATGTCAGCGTGGTGAACCAGACCACGGGAGCGAATGCGCGTGCACTCCGCATCTTTCCCGACGGCAGCTTCGACGGATTCGTCGAGCTGGCCGCCGGCCGCAACCAGCTGCGCTTTGCCGCACGAGGACGCGACGGCAGGGTCCACGAGGTGGACCGCTGGGTGACCTATCAGCAGCCCGCCGCACCTGCGGCCGTGTCCGCCGGCCCTCCCGCTTCCGCCTCCGAGGATCCGGCCGACGATCCCCTGGTCCAGGAGCTGCGCCGCCGGACCGCCGAGATCGAGGCCCTGGCGGAGCTCGAGCGGAGCCGGGAGCGGCAGCGCAAGGAGGTGGAGGTGCAGGCCGAAGAGGCCTCGCGGGCTGGCTCAGGGGTTCGCTGAATCCCAGGGTCCGGGATTCTTGGCGGCGGCGGCGAACACACCCCAGGAGCCGCAGCGGTCGCAGTCCACGTCGTTGCCGTAGCAGCAGAAGGGCGTGGTGAAGTGATCCCCCTCGATGTAGAGGGGCAGCATGGTCTTCAGCATCGGGCAGTGGTCGGTGACCAGCTTGGCCGTGGCCGGCCGCATCAGCTCGAGACTGCGGGTCGAGTTCCAGATGAAGCCCGGATAGCGGTGCTTCAACTCGAAGACGAGGTCGATGACCGGCTCGCGCTCTTCGTTGCTCTCCCAAGCTCTGGGCGAGACCTCTCCGGCGCGCGGCACCAGGAAGCTGAACGTCAGACCGGGCGCCCTGGTGGGGCGTAGCTCGCGCACCAACTCCTCGAGGTGGTCCTGGTTCTCGCGGTGTGCCACGCACTGGACCACCACATGCGAGCTGAAGCCCTCCGGGATGGCGGCGATGGTCTTCATGACCCGGTCGAAGACTCCCGCTCCCCGCACCGCGTCGTTCACCTCGCGGGGACCGTCGAGCGAGATCACATAGGTGATGTCGGGTCCGAAGTCCTTGAGCGGGACCGTGCCATTGGTGGTGATGTGGTTGCGGTGGAATAGCGAGATGCCCTTCTCGACCGTCCGCCAGCGGAGCATGGGCTCCCCGCCCATCCACATCATGAAGCGGATCCCGTGCCGGTCGCGGAGACGCTCCAGCTCGGACAGCACCCGCTCGGGCTTCATCTCGCCTTCGGCCTGGTTCGGGTTGCCTTCCCGGAAGACGAAGCAGTGCTTGCAGTGGAGGTTGCAGTGATTGGTCACGTTCACCATGGCGCCCGGATAGAGCGGCGGCGGCTCCATCGTGAGCCGCCGGGCTCCGAGGGATGTCGGGCGGCTCCCCGAACCCGTGGAGGTCGGGCTGCTGCCGGGAGGCGTGGGCGGCGTGAAGTCCTTCATCTCTGGCTCCCGCGACTTCTCGAAGGATAGACCATCCACCGGCACCCGTCGGGGTGGCATGCGGAGTATGCTCAGGGCATTCGAGATGGAGGAGCTGCAATGCCTACGGAAGACGTCCTCTACGAGGTCGACGACGCGATCGCCCTGATCACGCTCAATCGTCCCAGGTACCGGAACGCGCAGAGCTGGCCGCTGCTCGACGCTCTGGATGCTGCATTGGACCGCGCGGTCCAGGACGACGCCGTCCGCGTGGTGCTGGTGCGAGGCGCTGGAGAGCACTTCTCCTCCGGACACGATCTCGGCACGCCCGAGCAGCGGGCGGACTGGGAAGCGCGAAACATCCCCGAGGGCGGGATCCAGTTCTACGAGGCCTTCCGCAAGTACAACCTCGACTACACGCTCAAGTGGCGAAACCTGACCAAGCCGACGATCGCCATGGTGCGCGGATACTGCATCTTCGGCGGCTGGATGATCGCCGCGGCCATGGACCTGGTGTTCGCCTCGCCCGACGCGCGCTTCCTCGCCGGCCTGGTCGAGTACTTTTCGCTTCCCTGGGACATCCACCCGCGCAAGGCGAAGGAGCTGGCGTTCGAGAGCCGCTTCATCGACGCCGACGAGGCGCGGGAGCTGGGCTTCGTGAACCGCATCTACCCGGCGGACGAGCTGGAAGCGGAGACGCTCGCCTATGCCCGCCGCGTGTCCGAGAACAGCCGCACCGCGCTCCGCATGTCGAAGCTCGCCATCAACAAGACCCAGGACATCCAGGGCTACAGCGCGGCGATGGAGGCCGCCTTCGCCGACTACCTGATCATGTCCCAGCGCGGCGGCGGTGCCTTCCCCGCCGAGGGCGAGCGCCGCCTGGGCGCCGTCGATCTCGCCGTGCGCGGGCTGCGGGGGGAGCGCCCGGGGCTCGAGAGGCGCGAGCCAAGCTGAGTCGCCTACTCCGGCTCCGCGATCCTGACCAGCTGCTTTCCGAGGTTCTCGCCGCGCAGCAGTCCGATGAAGGCACGGGGTGCGTTCTCGAGTCCCTCTGCGATGGTCTCGCGGTATCTGAGCCTGTCCTCCTTGACCCAGCCGGCGAGTGTGGCGATTGCCTCCGGGTACTCCCGGGTCCACTCCCCCACCAGGAAGAACCGGTGGGAGGGCGAGGGCTCCAGGGCTCCCAGGACGTCGAAGGGCGTCCTCACCTCGCTGGGGGAGCGGGCGTTGTAGGCGGAGATGAAGCCGCAAATCGGGACGCGCGCTCCCGGGTTGAGCAGGGGCACGACGGCGTCGAGCACTGCTCCGCCGACATTCTCGAAGTAGACGTCGATCCCGTCGGGACATGCGGCGCGTAGATCTGCTTCCAGGCTGCCGGCCTTGTAGTCGACGCAGGCGTCGAAGCCGAGCTCGTCGACGACGTGGCTGCACTTCGCGGGCCCACCCGCGACGCCGACGGCTGCGGCATCCCTGGGTCTTCGCGATCTGGCCCACGGCCGATCCGACGGCGCCGGCGGCAGCCGAGACGACCACGGTTTCTCCCGCCTTTGGCTGCCCCACTCGAAGCAGACCGAAGTAGGCGGTGAAGCCGGGCATCCCGAGCACCCCGAGGGCGGTCGAGATGGGTGCCAGCTCAGGATCCATCTTGGTGAGCCGGTCGTCGTCGGGGCGGCCGATGGCGTACTCCTGCCAGCCGTGATTCCCGCACACGATGTCACCCGGTCGGTACTCGGGAATCCCGGAGGCGAGCACCTGGCTCACGGTTCCTCCGATCATCGTCTCGCCCAGTCGCAGCGGAGGTGCGTACGACTCCACATCGTGCATCCGGCCGCGCATGTAGGGGTCCAGCGAGAGCCAGAGCGTCTTCAGCAGCATCTCGCCCTCTCCGGGATCCCCGATCGTCGCCGTCACCAGCTCGAAGTCGTCTTCCCTGGGCTCGCCCACCGGGCGCCGCTGGAGGACGATCTGTCGGTTCTGTCTCTCACTCATCTCGTGTACCTCGGGCTGCGATTCTGACCTGATAGCGTCTGCGGAGCTCCTCGATGGCTCGCTGCAGCTCGGTCTCCGCCCGCTCGCTCAGCAGGGCATCGCGGACTTCGCCGCGGACCGAGGCAAGGGAGGGCGTTGCCCCCGGCCGCCGCTCGCGAACCCACACCAGGTGGAGTCCGCGCGAGGAGGGGAGGGGACCATGCCAGGTCGCTGGAGTCAGCTCCATCAGGAGTGTCGGCAAACCCCGGGCCGAAGAGCTTCGCGATCTCCCGCTCCGAGTGGAGTCCGTCGTCGAGGGGAGCGAGAAAGGGATCCCCCTCGCCAAGGCCTGCTTCGGCGCCCCCTTCCGCAGCCCTGAGGCTCCCGAGGAGCTCCCGCGCCTGTGACCCGGTGGCAGCGCCGCGCTTCGCCGGGTCGAAGAAGACGTGGGCGAAGCTCACCAGCGGGCGGCTGCGGAGAAGCGCTCCGGGTGACTCGCGAGATACGCGGCCATCTCCGCCTCGGTCGGCTCTTCGGCGCGCGCGCCCGCCTCGATGGCGAGGCGGATTCGCTGGATCAGGCGCCGGCGGACCACCAGGTCGCTGCCCTCCATGCCCAGGCTGAGGGCCTCGCGGAAGAGTTCCTCGGTCGCTTCGCTCGTCTTCGGGCCGCAGGAAGCGCATGTTTCGCACCAGGCGCCGCCGGACCACCTCGTCGTGCCGGACCAGTCCCAGTGCGAGTGCCTCGCGGTAGAGCATCTCCTCGGCGACCTCGGCGTCGACGAGCGCCCGGAGCTCAGCTTCGTCGGGCAACCGCCCCGAGCTGGCCAGAGCATTTCGCTGGATCGCGCCCAGGCGCTCGGAGGAGATCTCGATCAGCGCCTGGTCCCGGTCTTCAGCGCGCTCGAACAGCCAGCGGTCGGCCGCGAAGAGCAGACCGCCGAGCAGCAGAAACTGGAAGAGGGGACGCATGCTGTCGGAGCCGGAATTCCCGGAAACGGGACGCCTCCCCCCTGGGGAGGGCTCTCCTCCTCCTGGTGGCGGGTGCGTATGACCATCCTCATATCACCCCACTTCTCGATGTTGCACAAATACCCGTCGAAGCTTCTGAAAGGAGATCGAACGTGGCAGCGATTCGTGGGGATTGGGCGGACAGGTACCGCGAGAAGTGGAGCTGGGACTCGGTGACCTGGGGGACCCATGCGGTGGACTGCTATCCCGGCGGCTGTCCCTTCAAGGTCTACACGAAGAACGGGAAGATCGTCCGCGAGGAGCAGTCCGGCAGCCACCACCCGATCGAAGAGGGCATCCCGGACATGAACCCGATGGGCTGCCAGAAGGGGGCCTGCTGGAGCCACTGCCACTACTCGCCGGACCGCGTCACCAAGCCCCTCAAGCGCGTCGGCGAGCGCGGCGAGGGCAAGTTCGAGGAAGTCTCCTGGGACGAGGCGCTCGACGACATCGCCGACAAGATGCTCGACGCCATCCAGGAGCAGGGACCCGAGTCGATCATCACACCGCTGACACCCGAGCTCGGGGCGCAGGGCGCTCGCGCCTGGACCGGGTTCATCGGCACGCCGATGACGGATGGCAATGCCGAGTTTCAGGACTTCAGCCCCGGATACCACCTGACCTGGGGGCTCTACAACCCCGTCTCCACCATGGACGACTGGTTCCTGGCCGATCTCACGCTGATCTGGCACGCCAATCCCGTCTACACCAACATCCACTGGTACCACTACATCGCCGAGTCCCGTTACAACGGCGGCGAGGTGGTGACGATCGCGCCGGACTACAGCCCCTCGGCGACGAAGGCCGACTACCACCTTCCGGTGCGGATCGGCACCGATGCGGCGCTCGCGCTGGCGATGTGCAAGGTGATCATCGACGCAGATCTGTACGACAAACAGTTCGTACAGGAGCAGACCGACCTGCCGCTGCTGGTGCGCAAGGACACCGGGCGCTTCCTGCGCGGCGACGAGGTCTACGAAGGGGAGAAGGAGGACCAGTTCTTCTGGTGGGACACCTCCGCGAACACGCTGGCGTCGGCGCCGCGGCACACGCTGGCGTCGGCGGACGTGGATCCGGCCCTGGAGGGAAGCTACGAGGTGGTGCTCAAGGACTGGAGCAAGGTGGAGGTGGAGCCGGTCTTCGCGCGTTTGCGGCGGCATCTGGAGGACTACACGCCGGAGAAGGCGGGGGAGATCTGCCAGCTTCACCCGGACAACATCCGCAGCCTGGCGCGCAAGGTGGCGACGCGGAAGACCAAGATCTTCATCGGCTGGAACTCGGGCAAGTACTACCACGGGGATCTGATGGAGCGCTCGATGGCGCTCCTGCTGGGTCTCACCGGCAACTGGGGCAAGAAGGGAACAGGAACCCGCTCCTGGGCGATCATGGGTATGGACGGCGAGTTCATGATGGCCGGGAAGCAAGGTTGCGGGCAGGAAGAGGCGCAGAAGATGATCGCGGGCATGATCGCCATGCGGCGCCTGGTGGGCTCCACGGACCCGACCATGACCAAGGAGATGGTCCAGAACCGCATGATGGAGATGATCACCGAGACGGGTGAGATGGGCGCTCCGGTTCCGCCCGCCTTCCTCTGGTACTACCAGTACGGCTACAAGGAGCGCTGGAACGATCCCGAGAACAACGACCCCACCATGAAGCGGAGCTTCGACGAGTACGTCACCGAGGCGATCGAGAAGGGCTGGTTCGGCGAGAGCTACGCGAAGGCCTACCAGACGCGTCGAGCCGCGGGTGCTCTTCGAGGCCGGCGGCAACATGCTGCGCCGCAATCGCGGCGGGCCAGGTGCACCTGCTCGAGCATCTCTGGCCCAAGCTCAAGCTGGTGGTATCGGTCGACTACCGCATCACCACCACCGGCCTCTACTCCGACTACATCCTTCCCGCGGCGCAGCACTACGAGAAGATCGGCCACTCCATGGCCTCGGTGCACCACCTGCACTGGGTGCTGACCGACCACGCCACGCCGCCGCTCGGCGAGGCCAAGCCGGACATCGAGATCTCGATGGCGCTGCTTTCGGCCCTGGAGCGCCGCGCCGCGGCGCGGGGGATGGAGAAGTTCACGGACTTCAAGGGGCTCACCCATGAGATCGCGGGCATGTCCGACCGCATGACGCTGAACGGCGAGGTCAGCGACGAGGAGGCCTACTGGGACGAGGCGCTCCAGGACTCCGCGGTCTACGGAGTGCTCCCCGAGGGCACCAACCTCGAGACGCTGCGCGAGAAGGGCCACGTGCGCTTCACGAACTGGGGGATGGCGGCCCACGGGCAGTCACAGGGCTCGACCATCAAGCCCGACGAGGTCCACAACCCGCTGCGCTGGCACACCGAGGACAAGATCCCCTACGACACCCTGGTGCGCCGGGCGCAGTACTACATCGACCACGAGTGGTTCCTGGAGGCCGGCGAGGAGCTGCCGACCCACAAGGAGCCGACCAACGTCGGCGGCGGCAAGCGGCGCTTCCTGATGACCAGCGGCCACAACCGCTGGAGCATCCACTCGATGAACATGACCAACAACATCATCCAGAACACCCATCGAGGGACGCCCTTCGTCTTCATCAACGACAAGGACGCCGCCGAGCTCGGCATCGAGCAACGGCAGTACAAGGTGCGGCTGGTCAGCAACGAAGGGAATTCCATCAATCAGGCGAAGATCTCGCCCTCGGTGCGGCCCGGCCAGGTAATTCTGTACAACGGCTTCGAGCCCTACCAGCACGAGAACTGGTACGGCCAGGCGGATCTGGAGGCGGGCCACGTCAAGCACCTGGGCTTCGCCTCGGGCTACGGGCACCTGAAGTACCGGCTCTTCTCCTGGCAGCCGATTCCCGCCGACCGGGCGGTGCACGTGGACATCGAGAAGCTGGACTGAGCCGGTCCGAGCGAGGGGGCGCGGCGGTTCGCGGGGGCGGCGCCGGCTTCAGGAGCGCGCGCGGTTCACCACCACGCGACGCGCTCCCTCGCCGCGCGCCAGGGCGTCCAGCGCTTCCTGGACGCGCTCCAGTGGCAGCTCCTCCGAGACCAGCGGGTCGAGGCGCAGCTCGCCGCGGAGGGCCAGCTCCATCAGGCGGGGGATGTCGCGGTGCGCGTGAGCGCTTCCGTAGACGCATCCCGAGATCCGCTTCTCCTGGAAGAAGCCCCCGACGCGCAGAGGCACCTTCTCGCGCGCCGACGGCATGCCGATCACGACGGCCAGGCCGCCCGGGCGGAGCATCGCCCAGGCGGTCTCGACGGTCTCGGTCTTCCCGATCGCCTCGATCGCCACGTGGACGCCGAGACCCTCGATGGCGCGAACCTGCGGGACGACGTCGCCGCGGCCGTCGACGGCGTGGCTGGCGCCGAGCTCGCGGGCGAGCTCGAGCTTGGCCGGATCCACGTCGATGGCGATGATGCGCTCGACCCCGGCGATGCGGCACCCCTGGATGGCCGAGAGGCCGACGCCGCCGCAGCCGATCACGGCGACGCACATTCCCGGCTCCACGCGAGCGGTGTTGAGCGCGGCGCCGGCACCGGTGAGCACTCCGCAGCCCAGCAGGCAGGCCCGCTCGAGCGGCAGGTCGTCCGGAACGCGGATGCAGGAGGTCGCGCAGACCACCGCCTCCTCGGCGAAGGATCCCACCCCGCAGAGCTGATAGATGGGCTCGCCTCCGGCCTGCAGGCGGGTGGTTCCGTCGACGGCGGTGGAGTGCAGCATGCCGGGCATCATCTGCACGCAGAAGTGCGGCTTGCCTTCCTGGCAGAAGAGACACTCGCCGCACTCTGGAGAGAGGGAGACCACCACGCGGTCTCCGGGCGCGAGCTCGCTGACCCCGGCGCCGGTCTCGAGCACCTCGCCCGCCGCCTCGTGCCCGAGCACCACGGGCAGGGGCGTGCGAAGTACCCCCCTGGCGTTGGCGAGGTCGCTGCCGCAGATTCCGCTGGCGGCGATCCGCAGCCGGACCTCGCCGGCGTGGGGGGCTTCCAGCGCGACCTCTTCGATCGCGAGCGGCTTTCCGACTTCGCGCAGCACGGCGGCTCGCATGCTTTCCTCCTGACCGGGGTCAGCGCCCCTTGAAGATGGGATCTCGCCGCTCGAGCAGTGCGCGGATCCCCTCGCGCACGTCTTCGGTCTCGAGCGTGCGCGACTGGGCGTGCGCCTCGAGCTCCGCCGCCCGGCCAGGATCCCAGTCGATCCCGCGATAGATCGAGCGCTTGGTCCAGCGAACGGCCAGCGGCGCACAGCCGGCGATCTCCGAGGCGAGCTCCCGGGCCTTGCCCAGGACCTGATCCGCATCGACGGCGTAGTGGACGAGACCGAGCTCGGCGGCCTCGGCACCGCTGATGATCCGCCCGGTCAGCAGCAGCTCCACCGCGCGCGGCAGGCCCAGAAGACGAGGAAGGATGTAGGTCGTCGCCATGCCGGGGTGCAGGCCGAGGCGCACGAAGTTTGCGCCGTAGCGGGCTTCGCGATTGGCTACGCGCAGGTCGCAGACCACGGCCAGCCCCAGACCGCCGCCGATGGCGTGTCCCTGCATGGCCGCGATGACGGGCACCTCGACCTCGAGCAGCGAGAGGAAAGGGCTGTAGATGTCGAAGGTGCGTTCGTTGGGCGCCCGGAAGCGCGCACCCTCGTCCTCCTGCCCCTGGCTCTTGAAGTCGGCGCCGGCGCAGAAGCTCTTTCCCGTCCCAGTGACGATCAGGCAGCGCAGCTCCTGCTCGGACCGCGCTCTGTCCACCGCCTCGCGCAAGCCTTCCAGCACGTCTTTCGTCATGCTGTTGCGGTTGTCGGGCCGGTTCAGCGTGATCTGCGCGATCTGCTCGTCGGATTCGTAGAGAACGGCAGGTTCGGTCATGGCTCTCTCCCGTGGTGACCATCGTAGGGGGACGTTGTTGAACGTTCAACAACGTCCCCCTACCCTTCGGGGCGGATGCTCGACTGGCTGCGCGCCCGATTCGCCGCGATGCGTTTCAACCTCCCGGAGATCTCCGGAGGGCTCGGAGACCTCGGCACCTTCGTGCCCCTGACCGCCTCGCTGATCATCGTCTGCGGCATGGAGGGGGGCAGTGTCCTCTTCTTCGCCGGTCTCCTGAACGTGCTGGTCGGGCTGGTCTTCAACCAGCCGATCCCGGTTCAGCCGATGAAGGCGATCGCGGCGGTCGCGATCGCAGATGCGCTCGCGCCCGGGGAGATCGCGGCGGCGGGCTTTCTCAGCGGGGCGATCCTGCTGGCCCTGGTGCTCACGGGTCTGGTGGCGGCTGCCGAGCGGTGGATTCCACAGGCGGTGGTGCGCGGCATTCAGCTCGGCGTCGGCCTCAGCCTGGCTGGCAAGGGTGTGACGCTGGCTCTCGGCGGTGGCTGGTGGGAGCTGGATGGCCGCCTCCTCGCCCTGGCCGCGGCGCTCCTGGTGCTCGCCACGTCGCGGTCGCAACGTTTCCCGTCCGCGCTGATCCTGCTCGTCGTGGGAATCGCCCTGATTCCTCTTGGGGGAATGGAGCAACTCGCCGGGGTTTCGCTGGGATGGTCGGGGCCCGTCTGGATCTGGCCCACTCTCGATCAATGGCAGCTCGGCCTCACACAGGGGGCGCTGCCGCAGTTCCCACTCACGCTGCTCAACTCGGTGATCGCGATCTCGGCGCTTTCCGGCGATCTATTCCCCGGGCGCGCCGTCGGCACCCGCCCGATGGCGTTCAGCGTCGCGGTCATGAACCTGGGAACCTGCCTGTTCGGCGGGATGCCGTCTTGCCACGGCTCGGGCGGGCTGGCTGGGCAGCACCGCTTCGGCGCGCGCACGGGCGGGAGCATGGTGGTTCTAGGGCTCTGCAAGGTGGGGCTGGCCATCCTGTTCGGCTCGGCGGTCGGCGTGGTGCTGGCCGCGTTCCCGAGCTCGTTGCTCGGCGTGCTCCTGGCCTTCGCGGGGCTCGAGCTGGGGCTGCCCGCGCGAGAAGTCTCCGGGCGGAACGAGTTCTTCGTGGTCGTGGCAACGGCGGTGGGAATCCTCGCCGTGAACGCAGTGTTGGGCTTCGTACTGGGCTTCGGCGCCGCCCTGCTGTTGCTACGGGAACGTCCCGGCTCGGTTACCTGAGCGAATGGGGGGCCGGGCCCGACAGCTCGGCGAGCCGGGCCTGGTCGTGGGCGAGGAAGCGCTCCAGCTGACAGACGAGCTCCCGGAAGAAGGGCATCGGATCCTGGGCGTCGAGGCGCTCGCGCAGCTGCGGGACCCAGCGGCCGGGGTGGCGCGCGGCGAAGTCGCGCTGGGCCCTCCTGAAGGGCCCGGCGTCCTCACCGCCGTGCAGCGCCTCGGCCTCGCGGAAGGCGAGGAAGTGGAGGAACTCGAGCTCGGTCGTGATGTGATCGGGCATCTCCCGCGGATCGTCCGAGAGGGTGAGCCCGAAGTGATTGTAGAAGCGGACCGTTTCCTCCATGGTCTTCATTCGAGCGCCCGCGTAGAGACCTCCGTAGAGCGGGCAGGGGGGTCCGGAGGCGCCGACGTCGAAGAGCCGGGTGTACTCGACGGCCAGGTCGTCCTCTGCCTCGCCGGCGTTTCCGAGGGCATCCCAGTCCGAGCCCTCGAGCAGCGAAGGATCGAGGGCGCGGAGCGTCTCGCGGATCGTCTCTGCGAGCTCGCCGTTCCGGATCGCCTGGCCGAAGGCCTGGTCGGGGTAATCGAAGAGACGGGCGAAGATCTCGTAGGTTCGGCTCCGCGCTGCCGCTGTCGCTGCCTCGCCCGTCATCTCCGTCAGGGTCTGCTCGGTCATTTGCCTGCTAGGCCTTGTTCCAGTTGAGTGTGGCGGGGTCGCGGTCGAAGCCGCCGAACAGCTCCGTCCAGCGGTAGGCGATCAGGAGATCCATCAGCTCCGACTTCCCTCCCGACGCGGGTCTTGGCCATCTCCGCCTTCAAGATCTCCAGCGTCTCCAGCACCACCGGACCGAACAGCGAGATCAGATACTCGTCGGGAATCCGCGGACTTCGACTCGTCGATCTCACCGTTCTCGTCGAAGCGAGGCGGCGCCAGCGGCGGCACGTAGAATACGTTCGGCTGCGGTGCCAAAGTCCGGATGCAGCGGAATCGCCGCCTTCCACTTGTCCACCAGCTTGTAGATCGGCGCGTTCTCGTCGTCCCGGTAGCCCACGAAACGCATCCGGCCCGGACACTGACGCGCGCAGGCGTTGACCACATCCTTCTCGATCCGAGGAAAACAGAAGATGCACTTCTGGGCCACCTTGCGACGTGATTGAAGTAGATCTTCTTGTACGGACACGCCTCCATGCAGAAGCGGTAGCCGCGGCAGCGGTCCTCGTCGACCAGGACGATGCCGTCCTCCTCGCGCTTGACGATCGCCTGGCGCGGACACGCCGCCACGCAGGCGGGATGCGTGCAGTGGTTGCAGATGCGCGGCAGATAGAAGTAGTAGGCGTTGGGATACTCCCCGGCCCCCTGGTCCTCGTCCCAGTTCGGACCCCACTCGGGCTCCTCCCCCACCACCTGGAGATGGGCCTTGTCGCCCTTCCCGCCGAAGAAGACCTCCTCGTGGTTGAACTTCCAGGCGTCGCCGAACTCCCCGCGCGTGGGCAGGATCCCCGCCCGCGCCACCTCGGCCTCGACGAAGCCGCCCCCCGACTGCTCCCAGTCGCGCGGTGTCCCACGGCCGGGCTGGGTGTTGACCGTGTTCCACCACATGTAGTCCATGCCTTCGTCGCGGGTCCAGAGCCGCTTGCAGGCGATGGTGCAGGTCTGACAGCCGAGACACTTGTTGAGATCCATGACCATCGCCAGCTGCCGCTTGATCTCGTCCGCCATCGCCCCCTCCTCGCCGTGGGATCGAATTCCCGGCTCCGCCGGTGTGGTTCGAGGCTAGGTGAGCTGGGCTCTTGCGTGGCATGACAGGGGTCATACGGTGAGGGGCCGCGGGTGTGGGTCAAAAGACCCCATTGCGGGCAGGGATCGGTGACTTGGAGTCAAAACCGAGCGGCGCAGGGCGATGGACTCGCGGGAGGTGGGAGGCTAACAAGGGTGCCGAGAGCGGCGGCCGGTCGCGAAGCGGGAGTCCGCACGCACGCCGTCAGAGCAGCGAGGATCCGACCATGGCAGCCGAGTTCTTCGACACTCCCGAGCACGAGCTGTTCCGCGAGACCGCGCGCAAGTTCGTCGAGGACAAGCTGGCTCCGCGGGCGCGCGAGTTCGACGAAGCGGGCCGCATGGACAAGACCATCTTCCGGGAGATGGGCGAGCTCGACATGCTCGGACTGCGCTACGACCCGAAGTGGGGCGGCGCCGGGCTGGACTGGTCCTTCACGACCGTCCTCTTCGAGGAGCTCGCGCGCTGCGACAACGCGGGTGTCACCATGGCGATCAGCGTCCACACCGACATGGCGACTCCTTCGCTGCACGAGTACGGCTCCGACGAGCTTCGGCAGCGCTACCTGGTTCCCGCGATCAAGGGCGAGACGGTGAGCGCCGTCGCGGTGACCGAGCCCGACGCGGGATCCGACGTGTCGGGGATCAAGACCCGCGCGGTGCGAGATGGCGACGACTGGGTGATCAACGGCAGCAAGACCTACATCACCAACGCCGCGATCGCCGACTGGATGTGCGTGCTGGTCGTGAACGACCCGGAGGCCGGTTACGGCGGCTTCTCGCAGGTGGTCGTGCCCACCGATACACCCGGCTTCTCGTACCAACTGCTGGACAAGATCGGCAACCGGGGCTCGGACACCGGGCAGCTCTTCTTCGAAGACGTGCGGGTGCCGGTGGCGAACACGATCGGAGAGGTGGGACGGGGCTTCCAGCAGCAGATGCAGCAGTTCCAGGACGAGCGACTGATCGCCTGCATCATGGCCAATGCGGGCGCCGAGATCCTCTGGGAGATCACCAAGCGCTACTGCGAGGAGCGCGTGCTCTTCGGCAAGCCGCTCAGCAAGATGCAGGTCACCCAGTTCAAGTTCGTCGAGATGATGACGCAGATTACCGCCGCCAAGGAGCTGGCCTACGCCTGCGTCCGCAAGCGCCTGAAGGACGAGGACGCCACCCGGGAGATCTCGATGTCCAAGGTCTTCAGCGGGCGGATGAGCCGGTTCGTCTCCGACGAGTGCCTTCAGCTCCACGGCGGCTACGGATACATGCGGGAGAGCGAGGCGGGCCGCTCCTTCGTGGACAGCCGCCTGATCAGCATCGGCGGCGGCGCGGACGAGGTCATGATCCACTACCTCGCAAAGATGCTGGGATTCTGAGCGGGAGCAGCGCCTGATGGAGATCCTTCGCAGCCACGCCGACACGCGCTCCGATACCTACCGGGAGAATCGCGCCGGCTTCCTCGAGCAGATCGCTCTGCTGAACGAGCAACTCGAGCAGGTCCGCGCCGGCGGCGGCGAGAAGTACGTGAAGCGGCACGAAAAGCGGGGCAAGCTGATGGCCCGCGAGCGTATCGAGCTGCTCCTCGACCGCGATTCCCCGTTTCTCGAGCTGATGCCCATCGCAGCCTGGGGAACGGACTTCCACCTCGGCGGGAGCGTCATCTCGGGGATCGGCGTGGTCTCCGGTGTCGAGTGCGTGGTCACGGCCAACGAGCCGACGGTGCGGGGCGGAAGCCTGAACCCGTACAGCGTGACCAAGAGCACCCGCACCATGGAGATCTGCCAGCAGAACCGCCTGCCGATGATCAATCTCACCGAGTCGGGCGGGGCGGACCTTCCCTTCCAGTCGGAGATCTTCGTCCGGGGCGGGCACGGTTTCCGCGAGCTCACCCGCCGCTCCGCCGAGCGCATCCCCACCATCTGTCTGGTCTTCGGCTCCTCCACGGCCGGTGGCGCCTACATCCCCGGCATGTCCGACTACGTGGTGATGGTGAAGGAAGGGGCGAAGGTGTTCCTGGGCGGACCGCCGCTGGTCAAGATGGCGATCCACGAGGACAGCACCGAGGAAGAGCTCGGCGGCGCCGAGATGCACAGCCGCGTCTCGGGCGTGTCGGACTACCTGGCCATGGACGAGCGCGACGCCATCCGGCTGGGCCGGGAGATCGTGGCGCAGCTGAACTGGCGGAAGCTCGGCTCGTCGAAGCGGCGGGTGCCCGTCGAAGAGCCGCTCTACGACCCGGACGAGCTTCTCGGCGTCACCTCCATCGACATCCGCAAGCCGTTCGACGTGAAGGAAGTCATCACGCGGATCGTGGACGGGTCGCGCTTCCACGAGTTCAAGCCGACCTACGGCACCACCATCGTCACCGGCTTCGCGCACATCCACGGCTACCCGGTGGGCATCCTGGCCAACAACGGAATCCTCTTCTCCGAGTCGTCCGAGAAGGGGGCGCAGTTCATCCAGCTCTGCAACCAGAGCGACGTTCCGCTGCTGTTCCTCCAGAACATCACCGGGTTCATGGTGGGGAAGCGCTACGAGGAGGGCGGCATCATCAAGGATGGCGCCAAGCTGATCAACGCCGTCTCGAACAGCGGCGTCCCGGCGATCACGGTGATGGTGGGAGCATCCTACGGGGCGGGCAACTACGGGATGTGCGGGCGCGCCTACGACCCGAACTTCCTGTTCGCCTGGCCGAACCACCGGATCGCCGTGATGGGTCCGGAGCAGCTCGCGGGCGTGCTCTCGATCGTGCGGCGCACGGCGGCAGAGCGGGCCGGCCAGCCCTTCGACGAGGAGCAGGACCAGAAGATCCGCGCGATGGTGCAGGGGCAGATCGAGAAGGAGTCCTACGCCTTCTTCGCCACGGCGCGGATGTGGGACGACGGCATGATCGACCCCCGGGACACGCGGACGGTGGTGGGGATCAGCCTGTCGGCCCTTCACTCGAACACGATCCAGGGAACGACGCAGTACGGCGTCTTTCGCATGTGATGGAGCGGGGATTCTCCGTGTGCCAGCGGGGTGGTGCGTGAAGGCGGCGAAGAGGCACTTCGAGAAGGTACTGGTGGCCAACCGCGGAGAGATCGCGCGGAGGGTGATGCGCACGCTGCGCGAGATGGGAATCGCCAGCGTGGCCGTCTATTCGGACGCGGACGCCACTGCGCCGCACGTCGGCGAGGCCGATGAGGCGGTGCGGATCGGGCCGCCTCCCAGCCGCGAATCCTACCTCGTGATCGACCGGATCATCGATGCGGCCCGGTCCGTGGGCGCCGACGCCGTTCACCCCGGATACGGCTTCCTGGCGGAGAACGCCGATTTTGCCGAGCGCTGCGCCGAGGCGGGGCTCAGCTTCATCGGACCGCCGCCCGAGGCGCTCCGCAAGATGGGGAGCAAGATCGAGGCGAAGACCATCATGGCCGCTGCGGGTGTGCCGGTGATTCCCGGCTGCTCGGGAGTCGGTCTCTCGGACGACGCGCTCGTTGCCGAGGCGAGAAAGATCGGCTTTCCCGTCCTGATCAAGGCATCGGCCGGCGGGGGCGGCAAGGGAATGCGCATCGCGGCCGACGAGGCGGCGCTGCCCCAGGCGCTCGCGGGGGCGAGGCGCGAGGCGTCGAGCGCCTTCGGTGACGACACGCTGCTGCTGGAGCGCTACTTCGAGGCGCCCCGACACATCGAGGTGCAGATCTTCGGGGATACCCAGGGGCGCGTCATCCATCTGTTCGAGCGCGAGTGCTCGGTGCAGCGGCGCTACCAGAAGATCATCGAGGAGGCACCCTCGGTGGCCGTGGATGAGGAGCTGCGCGGCCGGCTGGGCGCGGCCGCCGTGGCGGCCGGCGAGGCGATCGGATACCAGGGCGCCGGGACGGTCGAGTTCGTCTTCGACCAGTCGGGTGACTTCTACTTCCTCGAGGTCAACACGCGGCTTCAGGTGGAGCACCCGGTGACGGAGGCCGTGACGGGTCTCGACCTGGTCCGTCTGCAGGTGGAGATCGCGGAGGGCGCGCCGCTTCCGCCAGCCGCGGGGGAGGCCGCGCTGCACGGACACGCCATCGAGGCCCGTCTCTACGCCGAGGACCCGGCCAGGGACTTCCTGCCGCAGACCGGAACGGTCGCGCTGTGGGAGCCCGCGAGCCTGCCCGGCGTCCGCTACGACGGTGGAATCGAGGCCGGGACGGTGGTGGGTCCGCACTACGATCCGATGCTGGCGAAGATCATCGCCCACGGCGCGAACCGGGACGAAGCCACTCGCAGGCTGGTGCGGGCGCTCCGCGATCTCGGCATCGCCGGCCTCACCACCAACCGCGAGTTCCTGATCGAGGTGCTGACCCATCCCGCCTTCGAGGAAGGCGAGACCGACACGCACTTCATCGAACGGCACCTGCCGATGGAGGGGCGCAGCGCATCGCGCGATGCCGCCGCGGATCGCGTTCACGCCATCGTCGCGGCCCTCTACGATCACGAGCGGAGGCGGCAGGTGCCCGGGCCGCTGCCTCCGAGCATTCCGTCGGGCTGGCGCAACAACCGCTGGCGCAAGCAGGACGTCTCGTATCAGATCGGCACCGAGGCGATCGAGGTGCTCTACGAGGCGTGCCCGGATGGGAGCTTCGAGGTGGAGGCATCGGGCTCGGCCTCGCAGGTGCGGGTGATGGAGGCCTGCGAAGACGCGATCTCGCTCGAGATCGACGGAATCCGCCGTCGCTTCGCCATCGCCGTCGGGGCAGAGGCTACCTTCGTCCACGGTCCGCTCGGAAGCGCCGAGCTCGCGCCAGTCCCCCGCTTCGTCTCCGCCGGGGGTGACGCCGCCGCCGGCAGCTACGTGGCTCCGATGCCGGGTGCCGTCCGGGAGGTGAGGGTGTCGGTCGGCGACCGCGTCGAGGAGGGCACCGTGATGCTGATCCTCGAGGCGATGAAGATGGAGCACCCGATCACCGCCCACGCTCCGGGCGTGGTGGCGGAGGTGCGGGTGGAGGTCGACCAGATGGTCGAGCCCGACGAGGTGTTGGTGTTGGTCACGGCGGACGAGTGAGCCGCAAGCGAGGGCGAGAGCGATGACGTCACAGGAGGCGACCAAGTACGAGGTCAAGGAGCGAGCGGCCTGGATCACGCTGGATTCGCCGCAGAACCGCAACGCTCTCTCGGTGGCGCTGGTCACGGAGCTCCGGGGTCATCTCCAGGCGGCACTCGAGGACCCCGAGGTGCGTGCGATCGTGCTGACGGGAAATGGGCCGGCATTCTGCGCCGGGGCGGATCTCAAGAGCCGCGGCGATGCGGTGGCCCCCGGGAGCGGCACCAACCCCTTCGTCGAGATCCTGCAGCTGATGTGGCATGGCTCGAAGCCCGTCATCGCGGCGGTGAACGGACACGCCTTTGGCGGCGGGATCGGGCTGGTGGCGGCGTCGGACATTGCGATCGCGGCCGAGGGGGCCAAGTTCAGCTTCAGCGAGGTCCGGCTTGGACTGATTCCGGCCATGATCTCGGTGGTGGTCCTGCCCAAGCTCGGCGTGCACAACGCGATGCGGCTCTTCCTGACGGGCGATCGCTTCGAGGCGGCGCGGGCTCACGAGTACGGTCTGGTGCACCGCGTGGTCGCGCCTGAGGCGCTGGAGGAAGCCGTCCTCGAGGAGACGAAGGCCATCGCGCTCGGCGGGCCCAATGCGGTCGCGGAGGCGAAGCGCCTGATTCGGACCGTTTCCAGCGTCTCGATGGACGAGGGCTTTGCCTACGCCGAGAAGAAGATCGCCGAGCTCTTCGCTTCGGAAGAGGCGGGCGAGGGGATGGGGGCCTTCGTGATGAAGCGCCCGCCCAAGTGGGCAGAGTGAAACCGGGCGCGGGCGTGCTGGACAGCCCCCGCCGACGAATGGGTGCGAGATGACGGACGTTCTCCGGATCGCGAATTGCAGTGGCTTCTACGGCGACCGCCTCTCGGCGGCCCGTGAGATGGTCGAAGATGGACCCATCGACGTGCTGACCGGCGACTATCTCGCCGAGCTCACGATGATGATCCTGCTCAAGGATCGCCTCAAGGACCCGGATCGCGGCTACGCGCGCACCTTTCTCCGGCAGCTCGAGGAGGTGGCGACGACGTGCAAGGAGCGCGGCATCAAGATCGTGGTCAATGCCGGTGGGCTGAATCCGGCCGGGATGGCCGCGGCGGCGCGTGCGCTCTACGAGAAGCTCGGCGTGAATGCCGTCGTCGCGCACCTGGAAGGCGACGACCTGATGCCGAAGCTCGAAGAGCTCCAGGCGAAGGGCGTCTCTCTCGATCACCTCGACAAGGGAGTGCCGCTCTCCACGCTCGATGGACCGGTGCTGAGCGCCAACGCCTACCTCGGGGGCTTCGGGATCGTCGCCGCGCTGGACCGGGGCGCAGACCTGGTGATCTGCCCGCGAGTGACGGACGCCGCGCTCACACTGGGTCCGGCGGCCTGGAAGTTCGGCTGGGCGCGGGACGACTGGGATCGCCTGGCGGCCGGAATCGTCGCCGGCCACATCATCGAGTGTGGCGCCCAGTGCACGGGGGGCAACTACTCCTTCTTCCACGAGGTGCCCGGTCTCGAGCATCCCGGCTTCCCTCTCGCGGAGATGCGGTCCGACGGCAGCTTCGTGATCACCAAGCATCCGGGGACTGGCGGGCTTGTCTCGGTCGGCACGGTGACGGCGCAGCTGCTCTACGAGATCGCCGGACCTGACTATCCGAACCCGGATGTGACGGCGCGCTTCGACAGCATCCGGCTCTCCGAGGATGGCCCCGACCGGGTCCTGGTGAGCGGGGTCCGGGGCGAGCCCCCGCCGCCCACCACCAAGGTCTGCATCAATCACTTCGGTGGCTTCAGGAACAGCATGACCTTCGTGCTCGCCGGCCTCGACATCGAGGACAAGGCGCGCCTCGCCGAGGAGACGATGTGGCAGCTGGTGGGAGGACGCGAGCAGTTCGCCGAGAGCAGCGTCACGCTGCGCCGCGGAGACCGCCCGAACCCGGCGACCAACGAAGAAGCCTTCGCCCAGCTGACCATCGCAGTCAAGGATCCGGACGCGGCGAAGGTCGGGCGCGCCTTCGCCAACAAGGCCGTCGAGATGGCGCTGGCGAGCTTTCCGGGCTTCACCATGACGTCGCCGCCGAGCCCGCGAGTCGCGGGTGGCGGTCTACTGGCCCGCCCTGGTTCCCTCCGAGGAGCTCTCCCACTGCGCGGTGGTGGGCGAGGAGAGGATCCCGATCCCGCCGACGGAGATCCCAGCCGAATTCAGCGCCGCCCTCGGCGGTGCCGCTCGAGGGGGGAACGCTTCCCGGAGGTCCGACCCGCGACGTGCCGCTGGGAACCATCTGCGGGGCCCGCTCCGGAGACAAGGGCGGCAACGCCAACTGCGGGGTGTGGGTGCGGAGCCCGGACGAGTATCGCTGGCTCGAGCGCTTCCTGACCGTCTCGACGCTGCGCGAGCTTCTCCCCGAGACGCGCCCGCTCGAGATCGATCGCTTCGAGCTGCCGAACCTGCTCGCGCTGAACTTCGTGGTCAAGGGGCTCCTGGGAGACGGCGTGGCCGCCTCGCTGCGCAGCGATCCCCAGGCGAAGAGCCTCGGCGAGTACCTGCGCGCGAAGGTCGTTCCGATTCCGGCTTCCCTGATACGCGACTGAGCGGAGGGCGCGGATCGAGAGCAACGGGAGGATCCATGGCTGAGTGGAGACCGGGAGAGCTGGGATGCCATCGTGATCGGCTCGGGACTCGGGGGCCTCTGCGCAGCCGCCTATCTGTGCGGCGCGGGAAGGCGCACGCTGGTTCTCGAAGCCCACTACGTGGCGGGTGGCAACTCCCAGGTCTTCCGAAGAAGGATCGGCGACCGCAGCTACGAGTTCGACGTGGGAATCCACTACCTCGGGGAGTGTGGCCGCGACGGAATGATCAGCAGCGTTCTGCACGGAGTGGGTCTCGCGGAACGCGTCGTCTTCCGTCCGCTGGATCCCGACGGCTACTCGACCCTGGTCTTCCCGGACTTCACCTTCCGCGTCCCGGTGGGCTGGGATCGCTATCGCCAGCGCCTGCTCGAAACCTTCCCCGATCAGGCCGCGGGCCTCGGCTCGGTGGTGGACATCCTGCGTCAGGTCGGGGAAGAGGGTCGGAGGCTTCAACGCGGCGAGTTCCAGATGCAGGATGCCGCCACCGAAGCGCCCCGCTTCCTGGAGTGGGGCCTGCGCCCGGTGACCGAGCTCTTCTCGGAGCACGGGCTCTCGCCGCAGGCCAGCGCGGTCCTGCTCGGCGAGCAGGCGACCTACGCCGTGCGTCCTTCCCGGACACCGGTGGTGGTGCAGGCTGGGATCTCGCATCACTTCCTGCGCGGGGCCTACTACCCGGAAGGAGGCGGCCAGGTGATGGCCGCGCGCCTGATCGAGGCGATCCGGGCCTACGGGGGCGACGTGCGAACCCGCTCGCCCGTCGCCCGGGTTCGCATCGAGAACGGCCGCGTGGCGGGTGTCGTGCTGGGCAAGACCGGCCAGGAGATCGATGCGGAAGTCGTCGTGTCGAACGCGGATCTCAAGCGCACGGTCCTGAATCTGGTGGGTGAGGCCCACTTCGCCCCGGAGACGGTGCAGCGGGTGCGTTCCTTCCAGATGGCGACACCGCTCTTCTGCGTCTACCTGGGCCTGGACGTCGACCTCGTTGCACAGGGGATCCCCAACACGAACCACTTCTTCCTCGGTACCTATGACATCGAGGGGCTCTACGACCGGATCGATTCCGGTGAGATCCCGGCCGATACCGTCGCCTACATCACCGCGGCCACCGTCAAGGATCCGGTGAGCCGGCACTTGGCGCCCAAGGGCTACACGAATCTCCAGATCATGACGCTGGCGCCCGGTGACCACGAGATCTGGAACCTGGAGCGGAGCCCGGCCGAGGGAGGCCGCTACCACCGCGATCCGGAGTACCGTCGGCGAAAGCGGGAGGTGATGGACCAGATGATCGCGACCGCGGAGCGGGTGTTGCCGGGAATCCGCGAGCACATCGACTGGAAGGAGGCGGCGAGCCCGGTGACCCAGGAGCGCTTCACGCGCTCGACGGGCGGGACCTCGTACGGGATCGCGCTCAGCCTCGACCAGGTTGGCCCCTTCCGGATGGGGCCGGCGACGGAGATCCCGGGCCTGTTCCTGTGCGGCGCGAGCACTCCATCCGGTCCCGGGATCTCCGGCGTCATGCGCGGTGGCGTGGCCGCCGCCGGCGCCGTGCTCGAAGTCGATCTGCTGAAGATGGTTCTGGAAGGTCAGATTCTGGGCGACAGGAACCTGCTGCCGGAGATCCGCAAGGACTGGGATCCGTGGCGCGAGAGCCACTGACGAAAGCCCTGCCGGCGACCCGAGCGGGGTGGGGAGGAGAGGCTTGAGTCGGCTGCGGATTCCGGCGGAAGAGGTCGAGGTCAGCGAGGAGGTGGATCTCCTCGTGGTGGGTGGCGGGGCCGCAGGCACGGCCGCCGCCATTGCCGGGGCCCGGCAGGGTCTCCGCACCGCGCTGATCGAGGAGATGCCATTCCTCGGTGGCATGACCACCGGCGGCTGCGTCGGGACCTTCTGCGGCTTCTACACCCTCGATCCCGAGGGCGCGGTCGTCCCCGTGGTCGGTGGGCTGCCGCTGGAGATCGCGGAGACGCTGCTCGGGCGCGGTCACGCTCTCGGACCGATCCCCTACAAGGACACCGCCGTGCTCCCCTACGTGCCGTGGGGGGTGAAGGTGCTGCTGGAGGAGCTCGCGCGCGCCGAGCCCGGACTGCACGTGACGCTCCACGCCAAGCTCACCCACGCCTTGGTGGAGCAGAACGACATCCAGGGCGTCGTGGTGCAGACGCGTGCGGGGCGCACCGGTCTTCGCGCGCGCGTCTACGTGGACGCCAGCGGTGACGCGGAGCTCTCGCGCCTGGCCGGCGCCGAGACCCGGCAGGGTGACGAGATCCAGTACCCGTCGATGATGTTCACGATGCAGAACGTCGACCTGGGGGTGGCGTTCGCGAAGCTCGCCGAGCTGCCGCAGATCCTCGCTTCGCACTTCGAGAGCGAGAAGCTCCCGCGCAAGACCGGAAACCTGATCCCGACGGGACGGCCGGGCGAGATCCTGGTGGCCCTCTCCCGGCTCGAGTTCGCGGGACGCCCCGTGAACGCGACCGATGCCGAGGAGCTCAGCTGGGCCGAGATGGAGGGGCGCAGCCAGGCGGCCCGGCTCTCGGAGTTTCTCCGGCGCGAGGTGGCCGGCTTCTCGGAGGCATTCCTGGCCGACAGCGCCGCGCGCCTGGGGATCCGCGAGACTCGGCGGATCGCGGGGGAGTACGCGCTCACCGAGGACGATGTCCTGGGAGCGCGGAAGTTCGAGGACGGCATCGGCCGCTCGGCCTGGCCCATCGAGCGTCACGTCCGCGGCGGCGAGACGCTGTGGCGGTTCCTCGAGCGAGGGTCCTGGTACACGATTCCGTATCGCGCCCTGTTGCCGCGCGGCATCGGCAATCTGCTGGTCGCAGGCCGTTGCCTCTCCGCCGATGCGGGCGCCTTCGGGTCGGTGCGCGTGATCGGCCCCTGCATGCTGGAGGGGCAGGCCGTCGCGCTGGCGGCGCGCCTGATCCGCGATTCCGATAGCAGCGCGCCGGCGCTGGATGTCGATCGGCTGCGCGCGGAGCTCGGGACCCTCGGCGTTCCTGTGTAGCGAGCTGATGAGAAGCGCGGGTTGAGACGCTTCCCGCACGACGGCCCCGAAGTTGCCGCTTCGTGAAGACCCCACGGCACCCGTCACCAACGCTTGACAATCCGGAACTCCTGATACGAGAATGAATGTCTGCCACGGACCTCTGCCCAGCCCTTCGGCAGGCCGCAAGAAGACCGCAACAACGCGGCGAGATCGCGGCAAGAACGGAGAATTCCATGCTGACCACCCGGCTGGTGATGGCTGCAGTGCTGACTGTTCTCCTCGTCGTTGGACATCTCGGGTGCGCATCCAAGCGCCGCCCCTTCTCGGTCCAGTACGAGCAGGCCCTCCACCCCAGCCTGAGTGACATGAGACCGGAGTTGATTCCAGCCGCCCTCGACTACCGTTGGCGGCTGACTCCTCCGGTCAGCGCGGGCCTCGCCTGGTTCCGGGAGGCGCCCGTGGACTCCAGCGGCGACTGGGACCACGTCCCGGTCTCGGGGTACCTGCGGACCGGCGTCCTCGACGCGGTCCTCGAGGCGCTGCGCGACGAACCGTTCATGACCGTGGTGCCCCTCCCCGTCGTGCCCCTGGAAGAAGGCACCCCGCTCAGGTGGCACACGGTCGACGCGGTCCGAGCGCTCTCCGCCCGGTTCCAGCACGACGTCGCCCTGCTGCTGGAGACGGGCATCGTGGAGGAGAAGCGCCTCAATCCGTTCGCGATCGGCTACCTGGGCCTGATCACGATTCCTTTCTTTCCGGGAACCGATCTCGGCATCCGGACGAGCGCAGAAATCTGCGCGGTCGAGGTTCGCAGTGGCGTCATGCTCGCCTGCGCGCGGGGAAGGGCAGTCGCTGCGGATCGCTTCCTCTTCCCGCTGCAGGTCGGGCGGCGGCGCCACGAGCTCACCGAGGAGGCCCTGCGGGACTCGGTGCAGGGTGCGGCCTGGGGCTTGCTGCCGAAGCTCTCGATGCGCGTCGGGTACTGAGCGAGCGTCAATCCCCGGAGCCCACGCGGAACGAGTAGTAACCTTCAGGCGCCGTGCGGGGCAGGGATTCCCGGCGCCCGGAGCGGTCGGCGGCGGAGAGGAAGTACTCGATTTCCTGACCGGCGGATGCGGCTGGAATCGACGCGGTGAAGACCTCGGGGTCTGCGGTGGCCTGCAAGGGAATCACCCGCCATTCGTCTTTCCCCGCCAGTCGCCAGGAGAGCTGGAGCGCCTCGGAGGTCAGACCGGCCCGGCTGTAATCGACGATCCGTACCTCGACCGGATACGCCGCGGCCGGCGCTACGTTCTCGTCGATGCGCCTGTGCGCCAGGTAGAGCATCTCCGGATCCCAGATGGCACGGCTGCGGCAGTGCAGCGCATCGAACGACATCCAGCGCTCGTACCAGCTTCCGTGATGCTCGAAGCCGATCACCTGGTACCCCGGCATCGCCTTCCGCCAGGTCTCCAGGGCGTCCCGATCTGCGGGAATTCCGTACAGCGGCACCAGGACCTTGCGATTCAGGATCAGCGAGTTCGTGTAGGCGGGCATGAAGTCCCACCAGTAGGGCGGGGTGTCGATCCGGATGATCCGATAGGGGCGCCCGTACGCATTGGTGAGCGAGGACAGCTCCCGGACGATGGCCTCACTGCGCTCGTAGTGGGGATGATCCTCCGGTGGCCGCGCCACCAGGATCCTCTCCTCGTCCAGCAGCTTGAGGAAGCAGTCGATGTGCTGGATCCCGAACAGCTCGAAGTTCGGGATCACCACGTGTCTGCTGATCCCCATCTCCTCACGCACGACCGCGAAGAACTCCTCGTTGCTCACGCCCAGGGCGCGGTTCTCGTTCAGCATGGTGCAGGTGGAGAAGGCGGTGCCGTGGCCGTCCACCAGGGCGTTGCCGCCGGTCAGGGCGACGGGCAGGCGGGTGTTGGCGAATCCGAGGGCCTCTGCGACGACCCCGGTGGCCAGGTCGTCGCTGGTGAAGTCCCTGAACAGAATCCGCCTCTGCGAGTAGAGGTGCCCCTCGCATTCCGGCCCGGAGAGCGGGTAGTCGTCGAACCACGGGTCGACGAGGCTGTAGCCTTCCGCTTCGGTGAAACGGGCAGGCGGACCCCAGTCGCGGGTCCAGGGGTGTGCGCCACCCTGCGGAGCTGCGATGAAGCGCACGTTCTCGAGGTCGGCTCCCCACTCGGCGAGCTTCGCCTCCGCCTCGGCCCGGCTCTTCTCGTCCTCGACCAGCAGAAAGAGCGTGTCGTCCCTGGCGATCTCGACGACCAGGGCCTCTGGAACCATGAGTGGCCAGCGTACCAGCGCCCCGAGGGCGGGCTCCCACTCGGCGGCCACGCGGACCTGCTCTCCCGGGGCTTCGGCTTCCGCCCTGAGCGAGCGCGTATCGACGACCTGCATCGGCTCCATCGGGCCGAACTCGAGCCGCCCCAGGAAGACCCCCCCGGCGATGATGGCCAGGACGGTGGGAACCAGGATCAGGAGGAGTACGGAAACCAGGCAGATCCGGAGTGCCTTCTTCACTTTCATCAGGACCTCCCCACTACGCCCCGGCCGTTGCCCTGGCCAGCTCCTGCATGGCGTCTTCGGCGCGCTCGAGCGCATCCGCGACGTCTCTCTCCGCATGGGCGGCCGAGGTGCAGAAACGGAAGCTGGTCAGCACGCCCCGCTGCTTCAAGAGCGCGGCGAAGATACCCGCCAGCGCGATGCCGGGGCCGAGGCTTTCCCTGTGATTGACGATCTTCTGCTTCGTCGAGGTCGTGAACGTCCAGGAGCCGGGAAAGCCCTGGAGCAGGAGGTTCTGTCCGTGTTTCCGACTGATCGCGTCGAGCCCTTCTTTGAGCATCCGGCCCATCCCGTCGATGCGGCCGTAGACCGCGCCGTCGTCTCTCTCGAGCTCCTCGATGTTCGCGACAACAGCCGCCATGGCGAGCGGATGGCCGTTGTAGGTGCCGCCGGCCACCACCTCCGTGCTCGCGATGGTCTCCATGATCTCGGCCTTTCCGCAGAAGGCGGAGACGGGGAAGCCTCCCCCCAGCGCCTTGCCCAGGGTGGTCATGTCGGGAACGACCCCGAAGTGCGCCTGGGCTCCGCCCAGACCGATCCGGAAGCCGGTGAGGACCTCGTCGAAGATCAGGACCGTCCCGTGCTTCGTGCAGAGCTCCCGCACGCCCTCCAGATAGCCCGGCTCGGGCACGCAGCCGGAGCAGTTCACCATCACCGGCTCCATGATCACCGCGGCGATCTCGGCTCCGTGCGCAGAGAAGAGCCGTTCGAGCGCGCCCAGATCGTTCCACTCGAGCATGTAGCTGTCGCTGAAGGCGTGTGCGGCCCTTCCAGCGGTGTTGGCCATCTGGGAGTAGATGTCCTCCTCGAGCTCTCCCGCGACCGGAATCGGGTCTTCTGGAGCGGTCACGATCCCGCCCATGAACTCGTCCAGGCCGCCGTGGTAGTGACCGTTGAAGCGGACGATCATGTTCCGCTTCGTGTAGGCCCTGGCCGCACGCAGGGCGTTGTAGGTCGCGTCGGTGCCGGAGCAGGCGAAGCGTACCCGCTCGGCCGAGACGAGATGCGAGGAGACCTTTCTCGCCGCCTCCACCTGCAACTCGCTCACCTCACCGCTGTAGAGCCGCTGCGCCTGGTCGATGATCGCCTGCCGAAGGTGCTCGTTGCTGTGCCCCAGGATGGCCGGCCCGTAGCTCAGGCTGTAGTCGATGTACTCGTTTCCATCCACGTCGTAGAGCCGCGCGCCCTTGCCGTGGCTCATGTAGATGGGGTGATGGTCCTCGTACTTGCGGAAGTTGCTCATCAGCGAGCCGGGGATCACCCCTCCCGCGGTCTCTCCGATCCGGTCGGACTTGGGCGTGCGATAGGCATCCATGTGGCTCCCTCCACGATCTGGCTGATGAGGCTCCGGTCTCAAGAAAGGGAGCATAGCTCCTTTTCTGCGCTAGGCTAGAGCGACCGCAGCCGGCTGCGGAGAATGGTCTCGGGAGCCCATGGGTCGCACCGCTGGAACCGACATTTCGCCTCGTACCCGCCCCCGGCAGGAACGGGCACAGCGCACCCTCGAGCTGATTCTCGATACTTCGGTGGAACTCCTCGAGGAGGGTGGCGCCGATGGGCTCACCACGAAGCGCCTGGCAGAGCGGGCCGGGATCCGCGTGCGCAACGTCTACCGCTACTTCCCGAACAAGCTCGCGGTCATCCGTGCGGTGGCCGAGCGCATCGCGGAGCGGGAGCAGAAGGCCTTCCTGGCGGGCCTCGCGCTGAGCGGCCCCGAAGTGCCGTGGCGGCCGGCGCTGCGCCGCGCCTTCGAGGCCTACGATGCCGCCGTGGGGGACGAGCCGGGGATGCGGGCCGTGCGCTGCGCAGTCCAGAGCAGCCCCGCGCTTCGCGCCGTCGACGATCGCTTGAACGACGCGCTCGCCGAAGTCCTGGCAGAGGATCTCCGCATGCGCGGAATGCACAGCGGGCCGGCTCGGCGCCGCCTGGTCGCACGCACGGCACTCGAGATCGCGATGGCGCTCCTCGACCGTGCGGATCTCGGCCCCGCGGCGAAGAGGAAGGCGCAGCGTCGGGAGCTCTTTCTGGCCATCGAGGGCTACCTGGCGCTCTACCTCGATGAGCGGTGAGGATTGGAGAGATGGACCCGGAGGCAGGGACGGTAGGCACAGTGATGGAAGAGCTCCGCGTGGACGGCGGGCGACTCTGGGAGAGCCTGATGGAGATGGCGCGGATCGGCGCCACCAGCCGGGGCGGGGTTCGCCGCCTGGCCCTGACCGAGGAGGATCGCGCGGCGCGCGAGCTCTTCGGCTCCTGGTGCGCGCAGGAGCGCTGCGAGGTCTCGGTGGATCGGATCGGCAACCTGTTCGCCCGGCGCCAGGGGAGAGACCCCGCGCGTCCTCCGGTCGTGATCGGGAGTCACCTCGATTCACAGCCCACGGGGGGGAGGTTCGACGGTGTGGTTGGGGTGCTGGCGGGTCTCGAAGTCGTTCGCCGGCTGAACGAGCTGAGCATTGCCACGCAAGCGCCGCTCGAGGTCGCCGTCTGGACCAACGAGGAGGGGGCTCGCTTCGCGCCCGCGATGCTCGGCTCGGGAGCGTTCGCGGGCGTGTTCGACCTCGAAGACGCTCTCGGGCGAACCGATGCCGAGGGCACCTCGGTGGCCGAGGCGCTCGACCGGATCGGCTACGCGGGGCCCTCCGCTGTCGGTGGGCGACGCATCGGCGCGCACCTCGAGCTGCACATCGAGCAGGGGCCGGTACTCGAGCAGGAGTCCGTCAGCATCGGCGTGGTGACCGGGGTCCAGGGGATCCGCTGGTACGACCTCGAACTGGAGGGCGCCGAGGCCCACGCCGGCCCGACTCCGATGCACCTGCGCCGGGACCCGGTTCCGGTCGCTGCAAGGGCGCTGTCGGAGGTCTTCGAGATCGCTCGGCGCCGGGGCCCCGCCGCCCGTGCGACGGTGGGCCAGATCTTTTCCGAGCCCTCTTCCAGGAATACCGTGCCGCGCCAGGTGCGCGCCTCGGTGGATTTCCGGCACCCGGAGGCATCGGTGTTGGATGAGATGGAAGCCGAGCTTCGCGCCCTCTCCCAGGCCCAGGGCGATGGCGGAGTCCGCTCGCGCCTGACCCCGGTCTGGGCTTCCGAGCCGGTCTCCTTCGACCCGGGCTGCGTCAGCGCCGTGCGCGGGGCCGCAGACCGGCTCGGCCATTCCCACCTCGACATCGTGAGTGGCGCAGGCCACGACTCCGTCTACCTGGCGCGGGTAGCTCCCACGGCCATGATCTTCGTTCCGTGCGAGGACGGGGTCAGTCACAATGAAGCCGAGAACGCGCGCAAAGAAGACATTGCCGCTGGCACCGACGTCCTGCTCGGCGCAGCGCTCGAGCTGGCTGGGGTCAGCCGCTGAAGCCCAGCGCGGCGTTGCGTTCCCCGAAGTTGGTACATTCCCGCCGTCGAAACGCAGAGGAACGGCAGCGGGAGGGTGACCAGCATGTTCGAGCTCGACGAGACCCAGCGGATGGTGGAGGCTGCGGCGCGGAGCTGGTGCGAGAACGAGCTCGCGCCGGCGTTGCCGGAGCTCGAGTCGGGCGAGCTTCTCCCCTACGAGTTGCTGCGCCGGCTCTGCGCGGATCTCGGCATCTCGGAGATGCTTGCGTCCATGGCCGAGAGTCGCCTCGCCCGGCTTCGCGGCGATTCCGGGAAGTCGGAACGATCCGGGTCCGGGGGGACCTCCACCGGCCTGGGAGGCGACCCCATGCTGACCAGTGTCCTCTTGAAGGAGATCTCGCGGGTCTCGCCGGGCGTGGGAATGGTGCTGATTTCGAGCCTGGGCTGCGCCATGACGATCATGGAACGCGGTAGCGCGGAGGTGATCGAGCGCCATGCGGTTCCGATCTTCCGCCAGGAGAAGGTCGGTGCCTGGGCGCTCACCGAGCCCAGCGCCGGAAGCGACGCCTTCGGGGGGATGCGAACCGCAGCGGTAGCCGACGGCGACGACTTCGTGCTGAACGGGCAGAAGACCTTCATCAGCAACGCGCCGTACGCCGACATCTTCGCCATCTACGCGCGGGTCCGCACGGGAGAGGAGCGCGGTCCGGTGCGGGCCTTCGTCGTCGAGCGCGATGCGCCTGGTCTCGAGACGGGGCCTCCGATGCGCAAGATGGGGATGCACGATTCGCCCACCGGCGAGATCTTCCTGCGCGACTGCCGCGTGCCTCAGGAGAGCCTTCTGGGCAGCCTCGAGGGCAAGGGCGGCAGCGGTGGGGGGACTGCCCTCGACACCATCAACGCCGAGCGCTCGGTGATGCCGGCGATGTGCCTCGGCATCATCGAGCGCTGCGTCGAGGAGTCGGTGAGCTACGCGAAGACGAGGGAGCAGTTCGGCCGGCCGATCGGGCAGTTCCAGGGGCTGGCCTTCAAGCTCGCCCGCATGGAGCTCGACCTCGAGAACGCCCGCAATCTCGTCTTCAAGCTGGCCTGGGCGCAGCGCGCCGGAAAGCTCGATCCGCGCCTCGCGTCGCTCGCCAAGCTCTACTGTGCCGAGGCGGCCGTGCGCGTCTCCCTGGATGCGATCCAGGTCCACGGTGGGGCGGGCTACATGGCGGAGCTTCCCCTCGAGAAGCTGATGCGCGACGCGAAGATGTTCGAGATCGGTGGTGGGACCAACGAGATCCAGCTCGAGACCATCGCCCGCTCGATCCTCGCTTGAGCGGCGCAGGCGGCGCTCGTCTCACGAGGCGCCGGAACTCGAAGGTGCTTCCGCACGGGGGTATACTCGCCCGCGAAGACACCGAGATTCATGGGAGGAACCGAAATGCCGCGTGTCGCCGTCGTGCTGTCGGGGTGTGGATATCTCGACGGAGCCGAGATTCACGAGAGCGTGATCGCCCTGCTCGCCCTGGACCGGGCCGGCGCCGAGGTGCAGTGCTTCGCGCCCGACAAGCCACAGCGGGACGTCGTCGACCACCGTTCGGGCGAGGCCGTCGAGGGAGAGTCGCGCAACGTGCTCGCCGAGTCGGCGCGGATCGCCCGCGGTGAGATCGGTGACGTCGCCGGTGCCAGCGCTGCGGACTTCGATGCAGTCATCGTTCCCGGTGGCTTCGGAGCCGCCAAGAACCTTTCCAGCTTCGCCGTCGAGGGCCCCGACTGCTCGGTCGACCCGGGTGTCGAGCGGCTGCTCCGCGACGCTCACGCGGCCGGCAAGCCGATCGGCCTGATCTGCATCGCTCCCGCCGTCGGCGCGCGACTGTTTCCGGGAGTGGATCTCACCATCGGCTCCGATCCGGGTACAGCCGGCGCCTTGGAGAAGATGGGTGCGCACCACAAGACCTGTGCCGTGGAGTCCTTCGTCTGCGACGAGCGCGCCAAGCTGGTGACCTGCCCGGCGTACATGCTGGGCCCCGGCATCAAGGATGTCGCCGCTGGAATCGAGAAGCTGGTTGGCGAGGTGCTTCGCCTGGCGGCCTGAGGCCGCTGCCGCGCGGGGTCTCTCAGTCGCTGGCTTCCGTGTCCGCCGTGGCGACGGCTCGGCGTCCCATCAGATTGAGCTTGAAGCGTCGGATCGTATCTGGCTCGATTCGTTGACTTTTTTCGCTCTGGAAGAAGAGGGCGTCCTCGGGGCACTGCACCACGCAGGCCCCGCAGCTGATGCAGTCCTGTGGGCGGGCCAGAGCGACCTTTCGCTCTCCGTCTCCCTTCCCGGCCGGTGGCTTGTCGAAGCAAGCGCTGGGGCAGACCTCCCAGCAGGAGTAGATCCCGCTGCAGCGCTCCCGGTCGAGCATGACGGTCCAGCGCCGCTCCTCGAAGTGGCTGCCGCCCTCGATCGGGGTCGAGCCGGAGTAGTCGTAGGTGAGGATCGCCGTCAACAGCGCGCTTGCGAGCGCCGCCGCCGAGAGCGCGGCCGGCCCGCCCCCTGCGAGTCCGACACACAGCAGTGATAGTACGATGGCGCCGCCTGCGAGGATCAGCCGGCGCGGACCCGGAATGCGGTCGTAGATCATGAATACGGCGATGGCCAGAGCCCAGGCGAGGGCGACGACGGGCAGGCACCAGGCGGGGCGAAACAGCGCGGCCAGGCCCGCAAACACCAGGCTGGTGGGAGCGGCCCACGCGACCGCCATCTCCAGTCGCTCGGCCAGTCCGAAGCGGACCCGCCGCATGTCGTCGCTCTTCTTCTCGTGCTGTGCGAGGTAGCGGGGGAGGTCCTCGGCGTAGACGGGGCCGAAGCGCAGCTTCCAGCCGCAGCGCTGCGACACCTCCCGCGCCTGGACGCCGGTAGCGGCGAGCTGCGGAAGGATGGCTCGCCGGTGCTCGACGCGCTCTTCCACGCCGGATGTCTTGAGGGCCGTCACCACCTGATGGGAGGTCAGGTGTCCGCCGGCCGCGGCGCACCACACGTTGATGCCTCGCGAGGGCGCGACCACGACCCAGGCGTCCACCCCTTCGAGAGCGCGAAGCAGTCGCCGCACGGTGAGGTCGTAGTTCCCGGTGACGAGCACCGGGCTGGAGCGTCCCGGATTCCCCGCACTTCGGAGGCCCGGCTCCGTCGACCAGGGAAACAGGCGCAGGAGCGTCATCAGAGCTTCGCGCCACAGGTCCGCGATTCCACCGCGCAGGATGCTCACGTCGACTCCTCCTCAGCTCGCAGCGGCCGCGACGCGCTGACCACCGCCAGGCTGCCCAGCAGCCAGCGCCGTTCCCGGTCGATGACGAAGCCCGCGGCCCGGATCTCTCCCGACAGGTTCCGGATCGGGTGGGACGTTGCACCGGACAGCAGCCAGCCGACGAGCGACTGCGGCAGGCGCAGGAGTGCGTGGAGCAAGCGTTCGCCGGCTCGCAGAGGGATCACCTCGTCGGCCACGGCGAGCGTGCCGCCGGGACGAAGCCGGCGCTCCGCCGCGCGGAGCGTGAAGGATCTTTCGCCAGCGGACATGTCGGAGAGGCAGAAACTCACGACGATGGCGTCGAAGCTCGCCTCGGGGAGTGCGTCGATCTCGGAGGCGGTGCTCTCCAGCCAGGAGATCCGATCGGGTGCGACCTCGGCGAGCCGGCGCCGCGCGAGCTCCAGCATCTCCGGGCTCTGGTCGAGAGCGGTCACGCGCGCGTTCAGCGCTACCAAGCGTTCGGTGACGGCGCCGGTACCGCAGCCGATCTCGAGGACCCGCATCTCGGGACGGGTCGCCGCCGCCCGGGCAACGGCATCGTGCAGCTGCGAGACGCGGCCCAGTGTGATGGCGCGCATGCCCGCGTCGTAGCGGTCCGGCGCGGATTCGAGCAGCCGCATCAACGCCAGAGAGCTCATGGCTGGAGCAGCTTTCTGACGACGAGAGCAAGCGCTTCCTCGAGCGCCTGCGTGTCCGAGAAGGCGCGCGGATCCACCAGGTGCTGGAGCAGAAGGCCGTCGATGGTCCCGATCAGCATGGCGGCGCCGAGAGAGGGATCGAGGCGGGGATCCATCTCACCGAGCCGCTGCCCCTCCGCGATCAGGGAGGCGAGGTGTTCGCGGATCCGCCGGAAGAAGGGACGAAAGCCGCGCGTCTCTCGCAGGCGGAAGTCGAAGAGCATGCGTGCCACGGTCGCCCACTTCTCGAACATGCCCGCGAGGACCCTCGCGAGGCGCTCGGCCCTCTCGAGCGGGGTTCCCTCGCCCTGGACCGCCGCGGCAAAGAAGGACTCCTCCTCACCCATCACCTCGCGGAGCAGGTCGCGCATCAACGCGGCCTTGTCCGGGTAGTAGTGGTAGAGGCTGGAGCGACCCATGCCGGCCGCCTCGGCCACGTGGGTGAGTCCGGTGCCCGCGACGCCGCGGCGCGCGAAGACGCGCCGAGCGGCGCTACGGATTTCGCGCCGCTGCTCCACCGAATCGACCAGCTTGGGCATCTGGGTGGCTCTCTTGCCGGTTCGTTGTTTTCGACAGTATTGTCGAAAAAAAGCGATTGTCAAGGACCGCGAGCTCGCGAGACCGCCTCGATGCGCAAGCCGCTGCTGGAATTGGGCGCCGGACCTCAGGCGCGGGCGAACATCTGGGCCTGCACGCGGCCGCCGGGCGGGACGACCACGAACTCCTCCCCGAGAGCCCCCATCTGGCGTGGGGCGTCGAGAAGGCCGCGCAGAAGCGCCTCGGAGCCGATGCGCTCCTGGTAGGACATGTTCCACCGCCTCGCGCAGAAGTCCGCGACCTCGCGGGCCTCGGTTCTGCACGCTGCGAGATCGGCCTCGGTCGACGCCAGCAGGCAGAGCTGGGTGTAGTTTCCGAAGAGCATGTCCACCACGTGGTCGGCGCTCTCCTGGCCAAATTTCTCCACCAACTCCTGGTACTCGCTCAGGGGGTGGGCGCCGGCTTCGAGCCAGCCGCGGGTCAGGTAGTAGGTCCCGGGGTGCTCGCGTTGAGCCTGCAGATAGGCCTGGTGGGATCCCAGCAGGATGGCGATGCAGTCGTCGACGCGCGGGATCACCAGCGTGTGCGGTCCCGCCTGCAAGCCATCCAGACCGTTTCCGCAGAGCCCGTAGCCGATCAGCACCAGGCTGGGCTCCGGCAGCGCGTCCAGCTCCTCCTGCAGGGATGGAGCCATCCGCTTGGGAAGCACGTGAAGCCCGTAGTCCAGGTAGAGGGACGAGGTCTCGCTGCCGGCGATGCGGGGCTCGATCAGGTCCCGTAGGACGGGACACGCGAGGATCCTCACGGGTTGCTGGAGCTCAGGCACTGGAAGCGGCTCGCCGGGAAATGGAGGGATCTCGACCACGCATGAGGAGAGTATATCTTCCCGGCCATGACGAATCGCGTCCGCATCGCACTCGAGCCGCTCGGGCAGACCCTCGAGGTCGAGCGCGGCACCAGTCTGCAGGATGTGCTCTTCCGCTACGGAGTCGAGTTCCCCTGCGGAGGCCAGGGGCGCTGCCGGGGCTGCCGGGTCCGACTGATCGAGGGATCCGCGCCGGTCACGCCTTCGCAGGAGGAGATCCTCTCCCCGGCAGAACTCGCGGAGGGCTGGCGGCTCGCCTGCCAGTGCGTGGCGGAGAGCCCGCTCACGCTCCAGGTGGCTCAGTGGGAGACGGCGATCCTCACCGACCACGCGGCCTTCTCCTTCGCCCCTCGTGAAGGGTGGGGGATCGCGGTCGATCTGGGAACCACGACACTGGTGGCCCAGCTGATCGACCTGGCGTCCGGACGGGTTCTCGGTGTGCGCACCGCACTGAACCCCCAGGCGCGCTACGGGGCGGACGTGATGAGCCGGATCCAGTTCGCCCTCGAGCCGGAGGGGCACGGCACCCTGGTCGAGCTGATCCGCAACAAGATCGGCAGCTTGATCCGGCGGCTGGTCGCCTCCGCGGAGTGCGAGGAGACTCCCTTTCGCAGCGTCGTGGTCGTCGGCAATACCGTCATGCACCACTTCGTCGGTGGCTTCGACGTAGAGCCCCTATCGCACTACCCCTTCGAGACGGAGGCCGACGGGGCCCACGAGTTTCCGGCCAGCGAGCTCGGCTGGGAGCTCGCTGGCGATCCGCCCGTGCGGCTCCTGCCCTGTCTGGGGGGCTTCGTGGGAAGCGACATCCTGGCCGGCGTGCTGGCGACCGGGATGCACGAGAGCGATTCCCTGGCCGCCCTGGTGGATCTCGGTACCAACGGCGAGATCGCGATCGGGAACCGGGAGCGGATCCTCTGCGCCTCCACGGCGGCGGGGCCGGCCTTCGAAGGCGGTGGGATCAGCATGGGAATGCAGGCCACCACGGGCGCGATCACGGCGGTGAGTCTCGAGAACGGGAGTCTCCGCTGCCGGGTGCAGGGGGACGTTCCGGCTCGTGGAATCTGCGGGAGCGGTCTGGTCGATGCGATCGCGGCAGGTCTGGACCTCGGAGCGATCGATCCGAGCGGCCGCCTCTCGGGCGATCACAGGCCTTTCGCGCTGACGCCCGAGGTGGCGCTCAACCAACGCGACGTCCGGCAGCTCCAGCTGGCGAAAGGGGCGACGGCGTCCGGGATCCGAATTCTCCTGGAGCGGTGGAACGCGTCGCCGGGGGATCTCTCCCGGGTCCACCTCGCCGGCGCTTTCGGCAACTACGTGGATCCGGCGAGTGCGCGCCGGGTCGGCCTGATCGACTTCCCCGACCAGATGGTGGAGCCGGCGGGCAACACGGCGCTGCTCGGTGCCAAGCTCGCGCTCTTCGCCGACGAGCCCGGTTCGCCCGGACTCGAGAGCCTCCGCGACAGGATCGAGCACGTTCCCCTGGCCACCGACCCGCAGTTCCAGGAGGTCTTCGTCGACTCGATGGCCTTTCCCGCCGGCCGAGACGCCGTGGAGGAAGGCGCTTCTAGCCGGTGACCTTGGGGTCGAGCATGACGTTCAGGCAGGCGGCCTTCCCGCTGTCACGCGCGCGCTCCAGGGCGGGGCGGATCTGCTCGGGGTCCTCCACGCGCTCTCCGTACCCGCCCAGCGCCTCCACCATCTTCTCGTAGGGCCGGTCGCCGAGCTTCGCCGCCACCAAGCGGTCTTCGCCAAAGAGATCACTCTGGGAGCGCTCGATCATCCCCCAGATCTGGTCGTTTCCGATCACGCAGATGAAGGGAAGATCCAATCGCACCGCCGTGTCCATCTCCATGGCGCCGATGCCAAAGGCGCCGTCACCGGTGATGCAGATCACCGTATCGTCCGGCGCAGCCGCCTTGGCTCCGATCGCAAAGGGCAGCCCGGGGCCCAGCGAGCCGAGGATGCTGGCGTTGGAGAGCTGGGATCCGGGCCGATTCGCCTGCAGATGCCGCGCCGCAGCGACGCCGATGTCTCCACCGTCGATGGTGATGGTCGCGTCGACGCTGGCGGCGAAGGCATTGATCTCGTGCAACAGGCGCATCGGATGGATCGGCGTGGTGGCGGACTGGAAGCCGGCTGCGAACTTCGCCTTTCTCTTCTCGACTGCGGCGTCCAGCGCCGCGATCCAGTCAGTTGGAGCGGTGTAGTCTTCGAGGGCCGCGGTCAGCTGCTCGAGCACCAGGCGGGCATCGCCGCAGATGCCGACGTCGATGCCGCGATTGTCGCCGAGAGCCGCGGCGTTGCAGTCGACCTGGATCACCCGCGTGTCCTTTGCGAACTGACCGTAGTAGAAGGTGGCGTTGAAGCGGGAGCCGATTACCAGCACCAGATCCGATTTGAAGACACCGAGGCCGGGTGATCCCCCGTAGCACTGCGGGTGGTCGTCGGGCAGCAGCCCACGCGCCGCATTCCGGGTGAAGACGGGTAGTGCCGTCTGCTCGGCGAAGTCAGCGAGGGCGGACGCCGCGCCCGACCAGTATGCGCCGCCCCCGACCACGACGGTGGGTCGCTCCGCGCCGCGGAGCAGGGCGGCCGCCCGCTCGATGTCGTCGGGGTCGCCGGCGGATCGCGGCGTCGGGCGCGGGCCGAATCCCTGGGGCGCATCCGCGCCGAGGGGCTTGTAGAGCACGTCCGTGGGGATCTCCAGGAATGCCGGCCCCGGGGTCGGTCCGCGCATGTGCTGGAATGCGGCCTCCATGTACTGGGGGACCCGGTCGGTCCGCCGCACCGTCTTCGCGTAGCGCGCGTAGACCTCCGCGACGCGCAGCTGCTCGAGCTCCTGGGGGGCGCCCTTGTCGTCCTCGGCGATCGGGCTCGCGCCCGCCAGGCAGAGCGTGGGGCTGAGCGTGACCGAGCTGTGGGCGAGGCCGCTGATCGCGTTCAGGAAGCCGGGCCCCGCGGTCACGACGTAGGCGCCCGGACGGCCGGTGCGGAGCGCCCAGCCCTCCGCGGCGAAGGCGGCGGCCTGCTCGTGCCGCGTATCGACCACGCGGACGCCGGCATCGAGGCTGCCGTCCAGCAGGGGAAAGATGTGCCCGCCAGTCAGGGTAAAGAGGGTGTCGATCTCGCGCTGCTTCAGGTAGCTGGCAATCCATTTTCCGACGGTGTCCACGCTGGCTCCCTCTCTGTCTTGTGTGGTGAAGGTGGTTCGGCTGCGACCGGGTGCCGGAGCGACTCAGCACCCGAAGTCCCAGGACTCCCCGTTGCGGTACTTCTTGAGCACGTTCTTGGCGATCAGGATGCGGTGGACCTCGTCGGGCCCGTCCGCGAGGCGGAGCGTCCGAGCTCCGCGGAACATGCCCTCGAGCGGCGTGTCGCTGGTGACTCCCAGGCCGCCGTGCACCTGGATGGCGCGATCCACCACCCGTTCCATGGCTGCGGGCACGAAGACCTTGATGGCCGAGATCTCGGTACGCGCATCGCCGCCGCTCTCCATCACCTCGGCACAGTGGATGGTCATCAGCCGCGAGGACTGGATGTCCATGTAGGAGTCGGCGATGAATCCCTGCATGAACTGCTTGGTCTCCAGCAATCCGCCGTGGACCTCGCGCTCCATGGTGCGCCGCACCATCATGTCGAAGGCGCGCCACATCTGGCCGACGCAGTTCATGCAGTGGTAGACGCGTCCGGCACCCAGGCGATCCTGAGCGGCCTGGTGGCCCGAGCCGGACTTGCCAAGCTGGTTCTCGAGGGGCACACGGCAGTTTTCGAAGATGATCTCACCGTGGTGACCGCTACTGTGACCCCATACGGGGACGCTGCGAACCAGGTTGAATCCCGGTGTGTCGGTGGGGACGATGATCTGGGTCATCCTGTCGTTGACGCCACCGGCGCCGTCGCCCATCTCGGTGCGGCACATGACGATGGCGAAGTGCGCCGCCTTGGCGTTGGAGGCGAACCACTTGTGGCCGTTGATGACCCACTCGTCGCCGTCGCGGACGGCGCGGGTCTTGATGGAGCGGGGGTCGGAGCCGGCCGAATCCGGCTCGGTCATGGCGAAGCAGGACTGCATCTCCCCGGAGACCAGCGGCTCCAGCCACTTCTTCTTCTGCTCCGGGGTGCCGTACTTGATCAGGATCTTCTGGTTGCCGGAGTTCGGCGCCAGGATCCCGAAGACGGGGTTCGAGTAGGGGCTCCAGGCGAGGATCTCGTTCATGTAGGCCAGCTTCAGGAAGCCGATGCCCATGCCGCCGTACTCCTCCGGGAGGTGCGGCGCCCAGAGCCCCGATTCCTTCACCATGTTGATCAGCTTGGCCCAGCGCTGCGGCGTATCGGCATCGCGGCGCCGCAGGAAGTGCTCATTGGGAATGATGTGGTTGGCGACGATGTCCGCCGTCAACATGCGGATCTGGTTGGTCTCGTCATCGAGGGTGGGGATGGGCGAAATCTGCATGGGATGTCTCTCCTCGAGGCGCGCGACCTCGCGCTCAGATTAGCCCGCTCCGGGTGTTCCGACACATGCCGCGCCGTCGATGCAGCGCAGGCTGGCGCTTTCGCGGAGGGAGGAGCGCAGTGCACGGCGCAGCGCTGGGTGAGAGGGGCGTTCGGTATGGAAGGACAGATGAGAGGGACAGCGGCAGTCGCTGGACCCGAAACCCGCGAGAGGCGTCGAAGCGGAACGCATTCGTCGGAGTCCTCTGGCCCAGGCGTGTTCGTGCACCGCCCGGTCGTGGCTGCACCAGACCTCCACCAGGCGTGTCGCCGGGCGCAGGTAGTCGATGTGCCAGTGTGGCCGGCAGGCGGGCCTCAGGTGGTGGCGGAGCCGGGCTGGCAGGCCTCCGGGCCCGAATGCGCTGCCGACGTACACGTAGAAGCCTCGCTGGAGGCGGAGCCTCCCCAGCCGCCCGATTTCCAGGGAACCGCCGCTGGCGGCGTGCATCAGCAGGGCGTAGGTCCCAGGCTTTCGTTCCAGCCAGCTCATACGTTCCCTTTCCGGAGGTGCAGGAGGCGGAGGGACCCGCAATCGCCGCCGCCCGAGGTTATCGCAGGCCCGGTTTGCTGAGCGGCTCGCGGAGCTCGGCGCGGGCAAGCACTCCCTGTTGGAGATCGGTGTGTTGCGAAATCAACGGGTTCGGCTCTAAGCTGCGAGGGTGGGGGGTGGCTGGTGAGCCATCGGAGGGCCGCAGCGGGGGCAGGGCAGGAGGGCCGGCGCCGGCGGATGGTCGAGCGTCTCGAGAAAGCGGGGATCCGCGATCCCCGGGTCCTGGAGGCGATGCGATCCGTTGCGAGGCACCGCCTGGTGCCAGAGGCGCTCCAGCACCGGGCCTACGATGACAGCGCCCTCCCGATCGGAGAACGGCAGACGATCTCCGCGCCCGGGATCGTGGCCGCCATGTCGGAGGCCCTGGCGTTGCGCGGCGACGAGACGGTGCTCGAAATCGGGACCGGCTCGGCCTACCAGGCGGCAATCCTTTCGAAGCTCGCGGAGCGCGTGATCTCCGTGGAGCGGATTCCCAGTCTCGCCAGCCGAGCGCGCTCGGCCCTCGACGCGCTGGGCGTCAACAATGTCGTGGTCTTCCTGGGTGACGGGTCGCGGGGGTGGCCCGCCGGGTCCCCCTACGACGCCATCGCGGTGACGGCTGCCTCGCGCTCGGTTCCCGAGCCGCTTCTGGAGCAGCTCGAGCCGGGCGGGCGCCTGGTCGGACCTTTCGGAGATCGCGACGAGCAGGTGCTGCTCCGCATCACGCGACGGCCCGACGGCAGGTTCGAGCAGGAGAAGCTCGGACGCTGCCGCTTCGTGGACCTGGTGGGTGATCACGGATGGGCCGCCTAGGAGAGCGCTCGGCGCGCGCCGCCGCGATCGCGGCCGCCGTTCTCGCACTCCTGTTGACGAACTGTGCCCACGGTCCGGAAGGAGACGGTGTCTTCCACACCGTGGCCGCTGGCGAAAACGTCTTCCGGATCGCCCAGTACTACCAGGTGTCGGTGAGTTCGATCCTGGAGGCGAACCAGATCCGGGACGAACGAGCGCTGCAGATCGGCGAGCGGCTGTGGATTCCCGAGGCCCGGCGCCGCCCGCCCGGATACGCGCTGCTCCGCCCTCCCGCGAGCCCCGGCGAGGCGCGGGAGCGGGCGCGTAACGACTCGATTCAGCACGGGAATCTCTCCTTTGCCTGGCCGCTCCGGGGACGCCTCAGCGGGCGCTTCGATACTCGTAGACGACGCCTCCACGAGGGCATCGACCTCGCCGCGAAGCCCGGTACCCTGATCCGCGCCTCCGAGTCGGGCCGGGTGATCTACAGCGGGAACGGTCTGGGCGGGTACGGGAACGTGGTCATCGTCCGTCATGACGAGCTCTACTCCACCGTCTATGCCCACAACCGCAAGAACCGGGTTCGCAAGGGGGCCTTCGTGGACCGGGGGGAGGTGATCGCGGAGGTTGGCAAGACGGGCAACGCCACCGGACCTCACCTTCACTTCGAGATACGCCGCGGAGAGCACCCTCTCGACCCACTGGAATTCCTACCCTGAAACCGTCCTTCACCGGACGCCAACGCGAGGACAGCGTGCACCCCGAAGAGCTCCGCCGATACATTCGCGACGTACCCGACTTCCCCAAGGCCGGGATCCTGTTCCGTGACGTCACCCCCCTCCTGCTCGATCCCGAGGCGCTGGCGGGTGCCATCGATGCGATGACCGAGCCGTACCGAAACCTGCGCATCGACCGGGTGCTCGGCATCGAGTCCCGAGGCTTCATCCTGGGAGCTCCCGTGGCGCTATCGCTGGGTGTCGGCTTCGGGCTCGTTCGCAAGGCCGGGAAGCTCCCGTATCAGATCCACCAGGTGAGCTACGACCTGGAGTACGGAACCGACACCGTCGAGATGCACGTCGACACCGTCGAGAATGGGCAACGCGTTCTCATCGTCGACGACCTCCTGGCCACCGGGGGCACGGCGGCAGCGGCGGTCAAGCTGGCCCGGCTGGCCGGCGGTGAGGTGATCGGCTGCAGCTTCCTGATCGAGCTCAGCGCGCTCGATGGTCGCAAGCTGCTCGACGTCGATCCGATCCACACGGTGATCCGGTACTGATCACCGGAGGCCGTTCCATCCGCCTGGGGAGCCATTCGCGGATCCCGTGAGGTGCAGGCAAAGCAGGGACCCTCGTCGGGTCTTGTCTCTCCTGACTACGGACAGCTCCCGTTGACAGTTCCGTCGTCCAGCTGCTCGCAGTCCAGATCCAGGTCGCTGGACGTGTTGACCGTCAGACAGGCCTGGCAGCGCGCGGCCGCGATCGCGCACGTCTCGACATTGCCCAGGTCGGCATCCGCGCAGCCACCCGGAAAGATCAAGTCGGGGTCCGGCACCGGACCGCACGCCCTGTCGACCGCCTTCACGAGCTTCTGCTCGGCGCTGGCGATCTTGCTGCTCGACGAGAGAAGGTCCTCCAGGTTCGCTTCGAGGGCTCCGACCCCGTCGACCGTTTCGTCCTCGAGGGCGCGCCTCGTGAACTTGATGACTTCCCTCAGGACGGTGCTGTAGAGCTTGTTCGCCCGCCTGACCATCGCCTGCTGGCACGCCGCCGCGGCCTGGTCGTCGGCATTCGTGTGGAGGCTGGCGTCCGGTACCGGATCGCCGAGCAGCTCGTGAAGGAGCGCAACCGCTCCGTCCACGGCGGCTGCGATCACAGTTGCGGCATCGGTAGAGCCGAAGGGCGGCGGTTCGGAGAGCAGACCGCACTTCTCGTCTTCTCCGGCCAGCGGTCCTTTCCCTGGCTCTCTGTACCTTTCCCTTGCGGTCGGCCGTGAAGGCACTCCTCGAAGCTCGTGGTGAGCTTCTGCTTGCGGTAGATCCTCGAGGCAGAGCTCGATCTCCTCGAGCTGCACCCGGGCCAGCCGCGCGGCGCTCTTGCTCATTCGGTTGACGCAAGCCTGCTGGTCCTGATCGAGCTTGGCGAGCAACCGACGCTCGGGGATGTCGTGATCGTGCTCGAGGCCGGTACGGCTCGCGGGATCCCAGATCCGGACGTTCTGCTCGAAGAAGGGGACGTTGGTCCAGGGGTTGTCGTAGCGCGGGTAGTCGGAGATCGGAACCTCCACCCCCGCCACGACCAGCGGGTCCTCCCAGCCGAAGCTGATCGGCCCCTGGCTGGGGGAGTCGTAGACGACCTCGAAGAAGGGCGGGAGCGCTTCGGCGGGAAGCCCGGTCGTCACCGGTGTCACCGCGACGAGATCGTCGCGGAACAGGCGCTGGAATTCCTCGAAGCTGCCGTGTTCCGCCAGACTTCCGCACTCGACGATCCAGACGTTGTCGGCCGCGCCCTCCGCCCGGAGCTCGAAGGGCTGGGCCATCCCGTTGGTCGGCACCTCGGCGGGGTCGTACTGGATCCACGAGGCGGCTCGCCAGGAATACAGGGCGATGTACCCGTCGCGGAAGCGGCCGAAGGTCCAGTTGGCCGTGCCTCCGTCGACGACCTCGTCGAAGTGGTCCTGGGGGAAGTAGGCGTGTGTGTAGGGCTCGTAGCGCGTGATCGGATAGAAGGGCGAGCCCGGATCCGGCCAGACCGTCGTACTGGGGGGCGTAGAGGTGGATTCCCACGTTCTCGTGCTGGGCCGAGCGCGGCATGGAGGCGGTGCCGGTCCAGGCACCAGGCTCCCCGTCGTCGCGCCAGGTCGTGAAGGTGCGGGAGGGCGTTCCGGGATGGGTGGTGAAGACCTGGGCGTTGGCATCGAAGGTCGCCTGCCAGGCGTGATACTGCGCGCCCCGGCCGCCCTTCCGGTAGTCCTGGACCGTGGACAGCATGTAGTTGGCGGTGCGGTAGACGTAGGTGTTCGCCTCCTTGAGCAGCTCGAGCGGCGCGGCTCGGCGGAAGCCCATAGGCCACCGTCTGGGCGAACTGAACGTTCCCCCCCACCGCGTCGCGCAGGTCACGGTAGTACTGGAACAGGTCCGTCTCCCAGAGGCCGTAGCGGTCGGCGACGTCGAAGAGCAGCGGGATGCCCTGCCATGTGGTGTAGTTCTGCATCGACCACCAGAGCGCGATGTTCGCCTCGTCCTCCAGGTCGTAGCCGTAGGGGTGGACGTAGGGCTCCTGAAAGTTGGCGAGCTCGTCGTAGGGAATCCCCATTCGCTCGCGGTCTGCGAAGGAGACCTTCGTCTTCGCGATCTCGAGCAGCACGCGGTGGAAGGCGATAGAGCTGGGCGCGCGCCAGCAGGAAGGCGCCAGCGTCCCCCTTCGACGTGAACTCGTACTCGGTCTCGTCGAAGAGGAGCTTCACCAGGTTGAAGGTGTCCTCGTCGAGGGCCGACATCTTGTCTTTCTTGTAGGTGCGCCCGTGCGTGGCCCCGAAGGCGCCGCGGTAGCGTGTGCATGGCCAGGTCCAGAAGCACGAGGTCCAGGATCATGGCGGCGCGCGTCCGGATCTCCTCCTCGTCTGCGAACTCGACCAGCGTGAGAAGCGGCGTCACGTCCTTCTGGTAGTAGACGTTCGAGTGCCATTCCTTGAAGCCGTAGCGGGCCGTGTGGTCGAGCCAGTCCAGGATCTTGGCCCGCGCGTGCTCCCGATGCTCCACGCCGGTCATTCCAGTCGTCGCGAAGGTGCTGGTTGGGAAAGGTCTGTCCCGCGAGATACTCGAGGGTGTGGAATATGATCTGGTGGTTCTCCGACCAGTACCACATGTCGTCGATCACGCCGGCCGGAGTGGGCTGGTCGTACCAGAACTTGAAGCCCAGGATCGCGTCCTCGACCTTCTGCCAGAGCTCGGGGGCGACGACCGGATCTCCGTTGTAGCCGAGGTACGCGTTCAGCAGATAGAGCATGTCGAAGTCGCTGGTGTCTTCGAGATCCGCGATCTTCGCGAAGAGCGAGTCCCAGGCGTCGGGCCCGGCCAGTCCCAGCGGGGCCGTGTAGCTAGGGTCGACCCGCGCCCGCTCCATGTGCATGACCACGTTGGCGACGCTGCCCGGGTGCTGCTCCGAGGTCGCGAACGTCAGATAGGCCAGCTGGCGCCCGGTGAAGTACTCCTCGCTCGCGGTGGTTGCCGCGGGCCGGCCCACCGGCGGGGCCGGCTCGGAGCGCGCGGCCAGCAGCACCGCGCACGCGACGACCGGCACCAAAAGCAAGCCCTGCGTCCTGATCCAGCGCATTTACGGCCCTCCCAGCGCCTCGAATCTAACACAGCCTGACGCTGGCCGAAGCGAGGTCGGGGAGCCGGGAAGCGGACCGAGCCTCGCGAATTCGCTCGGAAATTCGCTAGCTTCCGGTTCCCCGCCCCCGTAGCTCAGGTGGATAGAGCACCGGTTTCCTAAACCGGGTGTCGCACGTTCGAGTCGTGCCGGGGGCGCCAGGGATTTCGAAGGGTTGGGGCTTTCCTCGGTCGGGTTGGAAATCTCCGGAGACGTATAGAGACGCCGGGAGTCGTTTTCGGCTTCGAAGTCGGTGAAGGACAGGTCGGCCTCGTCCCCCGGGATGGCGTGGGCATAGACTCGCAGGGTCAGCGCAGGGTCCGCATGCCCGAGCTGATCGGCCACCCAACGGATGCTTCTCCCAGCGCGAAGGGCCTCGGTTGCCCAGGTGTGCCGTGCGCTATGGAGCTTCAAGGGTCTAACGCCCTCAGCCTGAGCCCGCCGTCGAACTCGGTACCAGATACGGCTGACGTTGCCCTCGTTCAGTGCCGTGCCCTCCACCGAGCAGAAGACCCAAGGCAGGACCTCTGGCCAACCTCTTGCCAGCGCCTCACGCCGGCGGCCTCCCAGTGTAGCCCGTCAACGACATTCGGACATTTGAGTGGTCTACTCTAAGAGACACATCGCAGGGTCTAGGACCCTGGGGAATGTTTCGAAATGGCAGAAGGAAAGAAACAATCCACCGAAGCAGCCGTGCGGGAGATTCGCCGTCGAACCCGCAGGAAGTTCGCCCCCGAGGAGAAGATCCGGATCGTTCTCGAAGGCCTACGCGGCGAGCAGAGCATCTCGGAGCTGTGCCGCCGAGAAGGCATCGCTTCCAACCTGTACTACCGCTGGAGCAAGCATTTCCTCGAAGCTGGGAGTGCCGGTGCAGTCGGCCAGCTCGTACAGCTCGAAGGTCAGGGGGTCGCCGATGGCCACACCCTTCTTCAGGATCTTGTAGTCGGCATCGTAGGCGACTGGGAGAGCGGCCCAGGCGGGGGCGGCTGCGAGGAGTGCGGCGAGTGCGAGCAGGCGGGCCATTGGTGTTCCCCCAAGGGTCACCCCATGATAAGCCCCGGCGCTGTCGCTGAGTGGTCCGGTTTCGCGTCGGGTGAACGCTGTCCAGTCAGGCTCACTATCGCATCAGCGTGTACCCTCCAGTTGGGTGGGGTGGCTCTCTCCCGTGGAAACACTTTTCCGTGAGCGCGGAATAGTCTTTCTCCCGAGCGCGGTTGGGACCTTTCCTCCCGAGGCGGAATATCTCACGATTTCAAAGGGTTGCAGCACCCGGCTCGGCTCCGGAGAGCGGTGTCGATCTTGCATGCTTTCCGCTTAGGGGTGTGACCTGGGAAGGAGGCGCTGCTCGCGGACTCCTGGGAGGTGCGTCATGCGACGGTGGACTCTCTCGCTGGGAATGGGTAGCGCGCTGGTCGCTTGCATCGCGATCGGCACCGCCGGGATCGCCAATGCGGCCACGCTGGACTTTACGGGGACGCTGCAGATCAACATGTTCAGGCTGCATCATGACAGGACGGGGAGCCCGATCTACCTGTCAGTACCCGGTGCGGGAGCGGCACAGGTGACTGACGACGGTAATCTACACCTGCTCTCGTTCGCGCTGTCGGGTGGCACCTTCGGCCCCTCGACCGTCACAACCGGCGTCACGCCGACCTACGGCACCTTCTTTACGCTTTATTTCACACTCGCGCAGAACCTGAGCGGGAGCTTCTCCGGGATCTCCGGTGGGCCGCCAGGCGGCGGGCCGATGGGCTTGTCAGGAACGGCGAAGCTGTGCCTCCTGTTCGCCCCCTGCGAGTACGCTAACGTCGCGCTCCCGCTGACACCCACCACGGGCGGAGCTGGCTTCGGAATCGGCGGGACGCAGAGCGTCGCCGGCAACTTTTCGCACACCATGTACCACGCCCCGTGGACGATCGGTCAGCCGGTGATGACGATCCACACCGCGAACACCAACATCACCACACCGGCACTTCCCGGCGGCTTCGCACACGGTCCGGCGTCGCTCACATCGAGCACGGCTCAGGTCGGGGGCGTCGTGCAGCTAGTGACGGTGAGCAAGACCTACACGAGCTGGGTGTTCCCCGAGTTCCCTGTGACCGGCATCCTCACACTGCGCTTCGTACCGGAGCCGGGGACGCTGCTGCTGCTCGGCTCGGGCGTGGCGGGGCTCGGTCTGCTGGGACGGCGACGCCACAGCAGGTAGGTACGGAAGCGACAGCCCACTGGGCTTCCAAACGACACGCCCCGGCTTCGGTCGGGGCGTGGTCTTTGGCAGGTATAGCTTTTGCGGCCCTCGCCCTCCGAAGGCGGCTCTCGGCGTAGGGCACCCGCAGAACGCTGCAAGCTCGCTCAGGGGCGATTCCCAACAGCTGCCACCACTGGGGTGATGATCGACACAGTGTGGCCCAGCAACCAGCTACTTCGAGAGAACCTCGAAGGTGTCACAGGTAGATGAAAACCAATCATCCCCATTGGATTCGAAGTTGCGCACGTAGCAGAACATGGTCACCCTTGCGTCGCCGAGCTGTCCAGAGTAGATCAACGTTCCTACCAGTGTGTGGTTCCCACTTCCGTCCTGGCAGACGCAGAGGCCCTTCGGCTTCGGATCGGCTTCGTCAGTGACAGCGAACTTCCCAACCCGCTTGATGAATTGCTCTATGTCGGTCCCTTTCCCGGCGCTGGCCGGTTGTGTGGCAAGGCCAGCCAGCAGAGCCACTCCCGCAAGAACGATCAGTAAAGCACGCATATGGTTCTCCTCTCTTTCCAGTTGGATTCACTTCGTTGCTGGAACCGACAGGATGGTTGCCCCGCTGGAGTCCACGACGTTCAAGACGGCGCGGACGGACTTGTGGCTGCCCCCGGTGATTGTGACCTGACACAATACTTCACTCGGCGTTGTGATAGAACACGTATGGCCGCTCTCAGAAGCGGATGCCGAAAGAAGATCGAGACACCAGTCCGTCCCAGAATCGATATTGTTCATTATGGTGATTTCAACCTTTGGAAGCGTCTTCTTTCCAACGTTGGTGACGTTGCACACGAGCTGCCCTCCCGTAGGCGGAGAGAGCATCGGCGTGTAGAGCACAGCGTCTCCTGCATGCGCAGTACCTGTCCCGAGAATGATCAGCATGGCAGCCGAGAGCACAACGATTCGTTTCTGCATGACGATCTCCTTTCAAGGCAAAGGTCGGTGGAAGGGCATTCCGAGCCTCACGGGCAGCCTGACCGCAGGGCCGGTCGTCGCTAGGCGTTGAGACTCACACTACATCCCTCCCTGCTTGGTCGCCCTGAAGATCGGGAGCATGACCATCGAGGTGGGAGGATCGTTGATGGGATCGACGATCATCGCCGCGCAAAGCACGTTCTTCGAGGTGGCGAAGATGCGTGCGGAGCCCTGAAAAATGGCCCCCGTGTTCATGGCATCATCTTCACTGAACGAGGAGATGCTCTGGGTGGCCAGCGTAACGGTGCGTCCCGGGGATATGATTTCCACCCCGAAGTTCGAGGCGATGTCGTTGGTAGAAGTGCCATCCCACTGGAACACCTCGACACCCAGCCGGATATCCTTGCCGCTGGTGCTCTCGGTCGAGGTGCAGTGAAAGAGCGTGGCGAGATTGCTGGAGTCCCTCACACCCGTGACTGTGTAGAGCAACTTGGTCTTCTGCCCATTGAGCAGCGGCAGATCCTTGTCGCCGATCCCCGCGTCGGTGGGAAGCGAGACGAGGATGACGGTGATGGCGCAGATGGCGGCAAGCAGTCGCGACAGGTGGGGCATGGGTCCCTCCCTAGAGGTTCAGGTGAACCCCCATCAGAGCACCGCAGGGAGGGCGGAGTCAAGCGGCTCGCCAGGGGCTGGCAGGTCCGGGTGGGACTTGCCTGTGGTTCGTCCCTACACCCACGGAAGACGCCACTGACTGAGTGCCCTGCGCCAGCCGCTACCGTCGACAGATGGGACGGACTGGACAGCTGTTCGGGAAAGTCCTCTATAGAGCTCAATAAAGGAGAAAACGCCAACCGGTGTCTTGTCCGTCCGCTGTGCCCAGGCTCGAGCGGAAGAGCCCCAGGACCCTTGATTCCCTTGGATCTCGTCAGGTAGCATGGCCACTGGACTTCCAGCCAGGAGTTCGGGCCTGCACCAGGAGGGTCTATCGTGTCCACGCCTATTCGTTTCTCGCTGGTCGCGTTCGCGGTTGCAGCAATCAGCTCCGTCGCCCTCGCGGCGAAGGCGCCTATCGATCTTCCGGGGAGCAAGTGGGCGACCTCGGGAATAGCCAAGTTCCAGATGCAGAAGGTCGGCAAGCTCTCGGGCCTTCTCTTAGTCGATCTCACATTCGGCCCCACGATCGTTCCGAGCCTGAGCACGAGCGCGGTCGAGATGCTGCTCGACGATGGCATGCTTGAGATCCCGGTGTCGGGGACCTACTCGGAGAAGAAAGTGGGCAAGGGCAAGCCCACGTTGACCCTGAACATGCAGGATTTCGCTGACGCCATCCTCGGCCTCGCCCTGGACGCAATCGGCGAATTACCGCCTGGCTACGAGGTCTCTCTGACTATCGACAAGGTCAAGGCCAAAGCCAAGGTGAAGGGCAAGTCGGGCAGCGAGAGCATGAAGCTCAAGTTCAAGACGAACGGAAAGCTCTCCGTGAGCGGGCCAGGCGGGGCCGAGAGCCTAAGCTTTTGTCTCTCTTACTCCGGGGAGGGGCCGCGAGTTGCTGGCTGATCGCGCGAGTGTGAAATTACAGATCCAGCCGGACATCCCGGGTTCGTAGGTGCGAGCGACCAACTCCCTCATCTTGGCGACGCTAGGAACCGGGGCGGTAGCCCCTCCGTGCCACATCGTCCTCCTCTGACGATCATGGCAGCGGAGTCCAGTGTTGTGCCTCCACGAAACCCGGGACACGGCAGAGCCCCCGGCAAATCCGGTACGGTTCAGACAGTCAGCCCTGAGGGCGTCCGCCACACGCACCTGACTCATGCAGTCATCGAAGGGGCTCCTCTCGCTCACGGAAACACTTTTCCGTGATTGTGGAAGAACCTTTCCCATGAGCGCCGCTGGGGCATTCCCCTCAGATCCGAAATATCCCGCGATTTCATCCGGTTGCACCGTCTGGCTCGACCCGGGAGAGCGGCGCCGCTCTTGCATGGTTCTTCCTTCCAGGTGCGACCTAAGAAGCATCCGCTCCGCGCGGTTGCATGGGAGGTGCGTCATGCGACGATGGACTCTCTCGCTGGGAATGGGAAGCGTGCTGGTCGCCTGCCTCGTGATCGGCGTCGTGGGGAGTGCGCGTGCCGCCACACTGGACTTCACGGGGACGCTGGCGATCAACATCTTCGGATTTCGAGACCTCGACCTCGAAACCTATCCGTATACGGGGCCTCTGATTTTTCTGACAGTACCCGGCGCAGGATCGGCACAGTTGACCGAGGACGGCAATCAGCACCTGCTCTCGTTCGCAGTGCCCAGTGGCGCCTTCGGCCCCTCGACTGTCACCTACATCCTGCCTAGCTGGGCAACCGTCTTCACGTCGCAGCGATTCACACTCGCGCAGAACCTGAGCGGGGGCTTCTCCGGGATCTCCGGTGGGCCGCCGGGTGGAGGGCCGATGGGCTTGTCGGGGACCGCGAAGATGTGTGTCTGGTTTTCGAATTGCACCAGTGCAATCGTGGTTCCCCTGACTCCAACGGCCGGGGGGGCGGGCTTCGGCCTCGGCGGCACGGCGACCTTCCCAGGCTCCCTCCCGATCACCATGCAGAACTCCCCGTGGACCATCGGCCAGCCGACCATGACGATCCACGCGCCGACCAGCACGATCTCGGTGCCGACGCTTCCGGGCGGCTTCGCACACGGCCCGGCGTCGCTCACCTCCAGCACGGCTCAGGCTTCGGGCGTGGTGCAGCTCGTGACCGTGAGCAAGGTCTACACGAGTCTTATGAGCGCGTTCCCTGAGACGCCGCTGATCGGCGTCCTCACACTGCACTTCGTCCCGGAGCCGGGAACGCTGCTGCTACTCGGTTTCGGTGTGGCAGTACTCGCAGCGAGAGGGCGACGGCGGTCACTCCGCTAGACGACGATGCGCACGGACACATCCGGCCCACTGGTGGCCGGGGCGTTTCGGTGTATCCGCTGGTGTTGCGTTCAGTGGAGTGACTGTCGCCGCCCAGCTACTGCGATTCCTGCCAGTCCGGCAGCGAGGAGCAGGCCCGTACCGGGCTCGGGGACCTGTACCAGGAATGAGCCGTGGCCCATATAGCTGGCGGTAGTGGACGACTTGGCGACGGTGTTGCTGGTGGCCACCGTCGTGATATCGCCGCTGCCCCACACGTACAGGCGATAGGCCTGTGCGTTCGTGGCGGCGCTGCTGTCGAAGAAGCCCCGAGAGCCCCGCGGTGCCTGGGACTCGGTGACGCCGAGATAGCTGATGAGCGTGGTCGCGCCGAGAATGCTGGAGGCGCCGCTTCCAAAATTCGCCGATTGGGGCATACCCGAAACCGTCTGCACGCCCTGGCCGGTGAACAGCTGTTCGACCTCGGCACGGGTTGCGAAGCGGTAACCCTCATAGGTTCCGCCGGTCGTCTGCTGGGCGAGAACGCTGTTGTAAGACTGGAGGTTCGTCACCGTTAGATCGAGCCAGCGCAGCCCCGTAGCATCGTCGAAGGTGATCGAGTTGGCTCCGAACGAGGCATCATCCTCCTGGATGAGAGTGGCCTGCGCCTGCGCTGCTACGAGCGACAAGCTGAGTGCAGCGGCGAGTACAGGGAGCATCCGGCTGCGCACGTGTACTAGAGCGGTTTGAAACGAATATCCGAGCATCTCTGTATTCCTCCCGTTGGCAACCCTCTCGGTTCTGCGCACGATCCGGCGCCCGCAAAAAAAGGGGACAGCCCGAGGCCATCCCCTTCCCGACTGCCCAAGATTGCAAGAACAGTGCCGCTCCTTGCGACTGCCAGATGCTAGGGGAATCAGCTAGTTACGCGGCAGCATCGGCAGACGACCAGGCCGCGTAGGGAGGGAAGTTCCGCCAGGACGGAAGACTCTTTCCGTGACCGAGCGTCGTGTGTGGCGCCCCTGAAGGCCGGCTTCTGGCCGAATCCAGGCTCGAACCAGACGGCTAGCCCTCCAGCAGCTCACGCAGCTTCTGGATCAGCGCCTCGGGCTCGTAGGGCTTCTGGAGGAAGCCGTCGATCTCCTGGTCCTCGAAGCGAGCAGCAATGTCCACCACACTGTATCCGCTCGAGAGAATGATGCGTGCATCGGGCCGAATCTTCCGCATCTCGACGAAGGCTTCGACACCCCCGATTCCGGGCATCGTCAGGTCGAGCAGCACGGCCGCGATCGTCGACGCATGCTCCCGGAAGCGTTCCACGGCCTCCCGTCCGTCGTTGGCCATGATCACCGACAGGCCGCATCTCGGAAGCAGGCTCCCCAGGAGCTCTCTCACCGCCTCTTCGTCGTCTACCACCAGGACCGTTCCGGAGCCGCGCCACTCGCTAGGGCGTGCGATCGTCTTCTCGATCGCCGCAGCCGAGCCGGAGAGGCAAGGAAAGAAAAGCTGAAACCGCGTCCCGTTTCCGGGCTCGCTCTCCACTCTGACGGCACCCCGGTGAACGCGTACGATGCCCAAGAGCGCCGCCAGGCCGAGACCTCGCCCGGTGAACTTGGTCGTGAAGAAGGGATCGAAGATCTTCGACCTGGTTTCCTCGTCCATCCCGCAACCGTTGTCCCGAATGTCCAGATAGATGTAGGAACCCTCGGGGAGTTCGCGGCCGAGGTAGGTCTGGCTCAGGCAAGCGCGGTCGGCTTCGATCGTTCCGGCGCCGATGGTCACCACGCCTGACTCATCCCCCATGGCCTCCGAGGCGTTGATGATCAGGTTCAGGACGACCTGTCGAAGTTGCCCGGGGTCTCCCTCGATGGGCGGAAGAGCATCCGGAAGCTCGTACCTGAGCTCGACCTTGCGCGAGATTGCCGTGTAGATGAGTTCTCCCATCTCGCGCAGAAGCTCGCAGACGTTCAGGGGTCGCGTGGTCAGCGTCCCGCGGCCGGCGTATGCGAGCAGCTGGTGGGTCAGCTCCGACGTTCGCAAGGCGGCGGTTGCGATCTGTTCGAGGAACGGGCTCGCCGGAGAATCGGGTCCAAGTTCGCTTTCGGCGAGGCGCGCATTTCCGAGGATGGGTACGAGAAGATTGTTGAAGTCATGGGCAATTCCACCGGCCAGCACACCGAGGCTCTCCAGCTTCTGGGTCTGCTGCATCTGCGCTTCGAGCTTCTCCTGCTGCAGCTGGGCCTGCTGGCGCTCGGTGATGTCTCGGCTGATGATCACCGCCCGCCTCTCCCCAGTGGGCGTCTGGTATGCGTTTCCGGAGTATTCGAACCAGCGCCAGCTTCCGTCCTTGTGCCGGATCCGCGTCACGACCTCACGCCCCCAACCGCCCCCGAACAGATCCTGGAAGGCTCGGGTCGCCTCCTGTCGCTCTTCCGGGTGGACCAGCTCGAGCGAGATTCGACCGATCAGCTCGTCCGGGTCGTAGCCGAGCACTGCGCGATTGTTTGGACTGGCGTAGAGCAGCTTGCCTCCTGAATCGATCTCTGTGATCAGGTCGAAGGCATTGTCCGTCAGCCGCCGGTAGCGATCCTCGCTCTCCAGTAGGGCGCCCTCCGCCAGCGTGCGCCGCTCGAGTTCGCGTGTCCGGTCCTCGAGGACCCGGTCGAGGTCGGTATTCACGCGCTGGAGGTGGTCGATCGCCTCACGCCACTGCGTCACGATGTAGGCGATGACCCCGACAACCACGAGCGTTGCGAGGATGCTCGAGATCGTGTTGCCGAGCGCGTATGGAAGCGCCATCTGGGATGCCACGATCGGCGTCTGGGCGAGCGCCGGGGCGTAAGGGAGCAGGCCGGTCATCACACAGACGAGGCTCGCCAGAAGCAGCGTCAAGCCTACGCTGATCGAGAGGAACGCCACCCGCCGCGGCAGGAGCAAGAGGTTCATGACGCAGCCGATGATCACGGCGATCCATGCCGGAGTCGTGATCGGGCCGAGCGCGTAGGCAACAAGGACAACGCCGAGCCACCAGGAAAGGCTTCCGACCACCAGGTACAAGGTGTGCGACCCTGACCGGCGGCGCTCCAGCGAGCCCCAGGCGAGAAACAGCGCCCAGAAGAGACAGGCCGCCGAGAGCCCGAAGCGCATCGAGGCCAGCGTGGCCCGGTCGTAATAGGGCTCCACGTCGGGGTGTGCCAGCAGGTAGCCGGACCGTAGGGCGTACCCGGCGAAGAAGGGGACGGTGAGCAGGATCAGCAGCCGGCATCGGTCGACCGGACTCCAGTCGAACAGCTTCCCCATCCGGACGCGGAGCGGCACCCGTTCCTGCGGCTCTCGGAAGACATCGGCTTCCTGCCGCTCACACACTGTTCTGGTTGCCTGCTCCGGCACTCCAGCCCATTGGACCATGAACGAAGCGTTCGATCAAGTACGGGTGTCGATGCTCGAGGCCGCCTGCCCGCGTCCAGTCGCGGGCCGCTCATGCGTTGGCCGTGAAGCTGCACCCGGGAGGTCCCTGAATTCATCGAGCCACCAACCGGACGCCGAGGATGCTCGAGAACAAGTGATGTCGAGGCTATCGAGACCGAACGGGTGAACGGTCAGATCCTCAGGCTTCGTCTCCGCCAGCGCCGCATCAGGAGGGGCAGGAGCAGAGCCAGTTCGGCACCCAGGCCGCACGGCCCCTGAAACGTCTCCGACCTGTCCCACGGCCGCGAGCAGTGCGGGTCCCGCGGTCCGACTCCCGCGCCGTCCCAGTCCGCCAGAGCGGGGTCGTCGTCGTCGTCGTTGTCGACTCCGTCGGAGCACTCTGGGTTCTCCGTGGACCACCACGGGTCCCTGCAGCCGATGTCGGCCGGGTAGTCCTTGTTCGAGTCGCCGTCGTTGTCCTGGCCGTCGTCACAGACGAGTTCCGGCGAGCGCTCCGAGGGATCGGCGGGATCGCTACAGCCCGGATCGTCGTTCGAATCTGCCAGCCCGTCGCCGTCGTTGTCGAAGCTGTCGTCACAGGGGAGGGCCATCGAGCGCTCCGAGGGGTCGGTGGGGCTGTTGCAGCCAGGATCGTCGGGGATGTCCGCCAGCCCGTCGTCGTCGTTGTCGACGCCGTCGTCGCAGACCAGGGCCGGCGAGCGCTCGGAGGCGTCGAGATCGTCGGGGCTGTCGCATCCCGGGTCAGCGGGATAGTCGACAAACCCGTCGCCGTCGTTGTCCGCACCGTCGTCGCAAGTCAGGGCGGGCGATCTCTCCGAGGCGTCGAGATCGTCGGGGCTGTTGCATCCCGGGTCAGCGGGATAGTCGGCGAGTCCGTCGCCATCGTTGTCCAAACCGTCGTCGCAAGCCAGGGCGGACGATCTCTCCGAGGCGTCGACATCGTCGGGGTTGTCACATCCCGGGTCAGCGGGATAGTCGACGAGCCCGTCGTCGTCGTTGTCGACGCCGTCGTCGCAAGCCAGGGCGGACGATCTCTCCGAGGCGTCGAGATCGTCGGGGCTGTTGCATCCCGGGTCCTGGGGGTAGTCAATGAAGGTGTCGCCATCGTTGTCGTCGCCGTCGTCGCAGATCAGGGCCGGCGAGCGCTCGGAGGTGTCGCTGGGATCGCTGCAGCCGGGATCTGCGAGGTCGACGAACCCGTCGCCATCGTTGTCGGCGCCGTCGTCACACGCGATCTGCGAGCGCTCGGAGGTGTCGCTGGGATCGCTGCAGCCGGGATCTGCGAGGTCGACGAACCCGTCGCCATCGTTGTCGGCGCCGTCGTCGCAGGCGATCTGCGAGCGCTCGGAGGTGTCGCTGGGATCGCTGCAGCCGGGATCTGCGAGGTCGACGAACCCGTCGTCATCGTTGTCGCTGCCGTCGTCGCAGGCGATCTGCGAGCGCTCGGAGGCGTCGGTGGGATTGTCACAGCCGGGATCTGCGAGGTCGACGAGGCCATCGCCATCGTTGTCGAAACCGTCGTCGCAAATCAGCGCGGACGATCGCTCCGAGGCGTCGGCATCGTCGGGGCTGTCGCATCCTGGGTCAGCGGGATAGTCGACAAGCTGATCGTCATCGTTGTCCGCGCCGTCGTCGCAGATCAGTGCCAAAGATCGCTCCGAGGCGTCGACATCGTCGGGGCTGTCACATCCCGGGTCATCGGGATAGTCGACGAGCCCGTCGCCATCGTTGTCCGCGCCGTCGTCGCAAGGTAGGGCGGCCGATTTCTCCGAGGCGTCGACATCGTCGGGGCTTTCGCATCCCGGGTCATCGGGATAGTCGACGAGCCCATCGCCATCGTTGTCCGCACCGTCGTCGCAAGGCAGGGCGGCCGATTTCTCCGAGGCGTCGACATCGTCGGGGCTTTCGCATCCCGGGTCAGCGGGGTAATCGGCAAGCCCGTCGCCATCGTTGTCCGCGCCGTCGTCGCAAGGCAGGGCGGCCGATTTCTCCGAGGCGTCGACATCGTCGGGGCTTTCGCATCCCGGGTCAGCGGGGTAATCGGCAAGCCCGTCGCCATCGTTGTCCGCGCCGTCGTCGCAAGGCAGGGCGGATGATCTCTCCGAGGCGTCGACATCGTCGGGGCTTTCGCATCCCGGGTCATCGGGATAGTCGACGAGCCCGTCGCCATCGTTGTCCGCGCCGTCGTCGCAAGTCAGGGCGGCCGATTTCTCCGAGGCGTCGACATCGTCGGGGCTTTCGCATCCCGGGTCAGCGGGGTAATCGGCAAGCCCGTCGCCATCGTTGTCCGCGCCGTCGTCGCAAGGCAGGGCGGATGATCTCTCCGAGGCGTCGACATCGTCGGGGCTGTCACATCCCGGGTCGTCGGGATAGTCGACGAGCCCGTCGCCATCGTTGTCCGCGCCGTCGTCGCAAGGCAGGGCGGATGATCTCTCCGAGGCGTCGACATCGTCGGGGCTGTCACATCCCGGGTCGTCGGGATAGTCGACGAGCCCGTCGCCATCGTTGTCCGCGCTGTCGTCGCAAGGCAGGGCGGCCGATTTCTCCGAGGCGTCGACATCGTCGGGGCTTTCGCATCCCGGGTCAGCGGGGTAATCGGTAAGCCCGTCGCCATCGTTGTCCGCATCGTCGTCGCAAGGCAGGGCGGCCGATTTCTCCGAGGCGTCGACATCGTCGGGGCTTTCGCATCCCGGGTCGTCGGGATAGTCGACGAGCCCGTCGCCGTCGTTGTCGAAACCGTCGTCACAGATCAGGGCCAAGGAGTTTTCCGAGGCGTCGACATCGTCGGGGCTTTCGCATCCCGGGTCATCGGGATAGTCGACGAGCCCGTCGCCATCGTTGTCCGCACCGTCGTCGCACATCAGGGTCAAGGAGTTTTCCGAGGCGTCGACATCGTCGGGGCTTTCGCATCCCGGGTCATCGGGATAGTCGACGAGTCCGTCGCCATCGTTGTCCACGCCGTCGTCGCAAGGCAGGGCGGCCGATTTCTCCGAGGCGTCGACATCGTCGGGGCTTTCGCATCCCGGGTCGTCGGGATAGTCGACGAGTCCGTCGCCGTCGTTGTCGAACGCGTCGTCGCAGATCAGGGCCATTGAGTTCTCGGAGGGATCCCCGGGGTCGTCGCAGCCGGGGTCGTCGGGGACGTCCGCCACGCCATCGCCATCGTTGTCGAACCCGTCGTCACAGACGAGGACGGCCGATTTCTCGGAGATGTCGATTGGGATGCCGCAGCCCGGGTCTGCGGGGTAGTCGATGAGCCCATCCCCATCGTTGTCTACACCGTCGTCGCAGGGCAGAACTGGCGAGCGCTCGGAGAGGTCCAACGGGTTGCTGCAGCCGGGATCGTCGGGAAAGTCCGCCAGCCCATCGCCGTCGTTGTCGACGCCGTCGTCGCAGGGGAAGGAGTCCGATCTCTCGGAACCGTCCAGGGGGTCGTCGCAGCCGGGATCCTCGGGATACGTCCTCCAACCCATCGCCGTCGTTGTCTGCGCCGTCGTCACATACGAGAGCGTCCGACTTCTCGGTGGCGTCCAGCGGGTCGTCGCAGCCCGGGTCTGCGGGGTAGTCGGCGAGCGCATCACCATCGTTGTCGAGCCCGTCATCACAATCCAGGCCCGCCTCGTTTTCGGACCAGTCCCCGACGTCGGTACACCCGGGGTCGCCACCGACGAAGTCCGTGAGACCGTCTCCGTCGTTGTCCACCTCGTCGCCGCATTCGGGGACGGGGATCCCGCCGCGGATGGCGAGGCGAAAGGCGTTGTCGTAGTCAGCCGCTACCGTCGAGTAGGGGCAGACCGATGCCACCAAGCCGAGCTGGCCATTGGTCAGGCTCAGAGGAATGCCGGGGATGATCTGGCCCGGCAGGGGGGAGGGAGTCGGAGTCGGGAGGGGGGGGGAGGAAAGGGGCGTCCGGCACACCCGGCGGGGATGACGGTTTCCGCCGTCGTGAGGGTAAAGACCAGGGTCCCGGGCGACGCGTTGTTCGAATGGCTGCCCCGCTCGAAGCCGACCGTGACATCCGGAAACACGATCTCCGCCATGTTCCCGTTGACGGTCACGGTCCCCTCGATCGGTGAGGGAACGCTCGTAAACGCGAAGTAGAGCCCGAAGCTGTTGATGGTTGCGGGGAGGGAGAAGTCCGTGATGCGCGCTACACCGCTCTCGAGGCCGGCGAGCGTCCCATCAGTCGACGGGAGCTCCAGCGTGAGCACGGTGCCCGGATCGTAGAACTTGATGACACTGTTCGAGGGCCTGTACCAGCTACCGACGGACTCCGGCGACCGCGTCAAGGCGAAGTCGAATGTGGCTGCGTGCACCACCGGGGCTAGCAGAAAGAGGACCCAACCGAGGGTAAATAGAACCGACTTTTTCATGATTTCCCGTCTTCACCCGAGCCCCGTCCTTCGATCATCCTACACCTGTACTCAGTGGTTTACGAGCAATCATGCGAGCTTAGGAACCGGAATCTGTCACTCGAGTTGGGAGCCGGGCAAGAGCAGCCGCCAAAAGCGGGTTCCCCGAGGGGATTCGCGGGTATTTCCTGCTCCCCGGGTCGTCCCCGAGCCTGGTCGCGTCAGGGCTGGTGGAGTTCGCGCCCACGCCGCCAGCGACGTGCCAGCGCCCGAGCCGTGCTGATCGGCGGAAACAGGAACAGCTGGATGGGGGTGAGGAGCAAGAGCGACAGCCCGACGACGAGCCCTCGGCCGGTGCTCCGCCGCGTTTCCGGGAGCTTTCGCAGGCCGGCGAGGCGGCGACGCTGCGGCCAGGTTCGCAGCTGGCCGAGTACCTCCCGGAGGCCGCCGCCGAGCGTCGTTCTCAGCATCTGGCCGAGCGGCGCAGCGAAGAAGGCTTGTCGAGACTGCTCCCACACACCGCTCAGCAGATGGACGAATGTGACGATCGGAGGAAAGCCCTCGTACCGCTCGCTGCCCTGCCTCACCTCGAGCTCGGTCGGGAAACGCAGGTCGCGATAGGCGGGCTCGGTCATCAGGATGTACTCGTCGGAGGCGACCGAGTTCTTCAGCAGCCGGTGGGCCAGGATCACGTCGACGCCCGAGATGTCGGCAAAGCGGCCAATCGAGTGGAAGAGGGCTTCGCCGCTGTGGACGACGATCTTGAGCTTGAGCCCAGCGAGGTTGCGACATACCGAGCATGGGCAGAGCGTCGACTCCGACTCCGCGACCAGTGCCGCCGAGAACACCTCGAAGAAGCGCATGAGCTTGCGCCCGACCTCTTCGCAGACCTGGTTCCAACTCTCTCGGTCGCCGGGGTGGGCCGCGTAGAGGAAGACCGCATCGCCCTCGATCTCCTTGACCTGCAGGGGAATCTCGACCTCCCGCAGGATGGCCTCGATCAGCTGCGTGATGACCTGCTGCCCGTGCACCAGCGCGAGCTGACTCGCCAGCATGAATCGGGTGTAGCCGCTGATGTCGGCCAGGATCAGAAGCAGGCGTTTCGTTTTCGGCTCCACTTCTCCGAGTGTACCCCCGAATCGGGAGGTGGTTTCGGCTTTGCCCGCAGCCGGGAGGGCCGTATCATCCACCGCTCCTGTCGGGTTCAGGGCATCCGGCTGCAACGGGCGATCAGGAAGAGAGGTGGAACGTGGATCTCGAAGCGATCGAGAAGGTGAAGACGGAGATGCTTTCGGCGGCGCGGAGGTTCTACTGTGAGGACAACCCTGCGGTCAAGGAACTGGCTCTGGAAATCAATCGTGGGGTCTCGCCCGAGGCGCGGGCCCTGCACGAGGAATCGGTGGTCATCGATGCCTGCAGCTTCTTCCTGGAGGACTACAACTGGCATTTGGAGGAGTCCGGCGCCACCGCCCTCAACTGCACCGTCCCCGGGGTGATGGATGGCCGGGGCGAAGCGGTCAAGAAGATCGTCGACTACCACCAGACCATCCGGAGCTCCGACAAACTGGTGCTGGTGGAGAGTAGTGGTGACATCCTCGACGCGAAGCGCGAGGGAAAGACCGGCATCATCATCGGTGCCCAGAGCTGCGAGTTCATCTTCCATCCGGATCTCTACGCCTCGACCGAGGTCTTCGCGCGGATGGGATTGCGGATCATGCAGATCGGGTACAGCCACCGGACCTTTGCCGCGGACGGATGCTCCACCGGAGACGACGCGGGGTTGACCTCTCACGGGAAGGCCCTGATCGATGCCATGAACCGGGCGGGAGTGATCGTCGACCTCAGTCACGTCGGCGCGCGGTCGACGCTCGAGGCGATGGACTGCTCCGAGAAGCCTCCGATCTTCTCGCACAGCAACCCGATGGCTCTATTTCCCCACCCCAGGAACATCACCGACGAGCAGATCAAGAAGGTGGCCGAGCGGGGAGGAATGGTGGGCGCCTGCGCCTTTCCCCCGATCCACTGGGATCAGACCGACCGCAGGCCCTGCCTCGAGACGTTCCTGGAGAGCATCAGCTACATGGCGGACCTCGTCGGCGTCGATCACGTCGGCATCGGCCTGGACTCGAACGCGCAGCCCGGCGCGTACGACCGGAGAGAGCTGCTCAGCATGGGACAGGGCCAGGCCGCGGTGACCGGTCCCAACTACTACCTCCACTTTTATCTGAAGGGAATGACCGAGGAGAGCTTCTACTCCGAGGGCATCGTGAACCTGGCCAATCTCCCCAACATCACGGACGGGCTGCTCGAGCGGGGCTTCGGCCGCGAGGAGATCCAGAAGATCCTGGGGCGGAACTACTTGCGGGTCTTCGAGCAGTGGTGGGATTGACCCCACCGAAGTCCGCTGATCGACTCCGACTCGACCACCATCGTCAGCGGCGGCGTCGCTACATCAGCCCCAGCTTCATCGCCAGGGAGAAGCCGAACTTCTCGAGCGGCCGCATCTGCCAGTGATCGCCGGCGTCCTGGAGGTGGTCGAGCTTGCCGAGGAACTCGGCCATGTACCCGCTCATCTGTGAGACGTAGTCCGGCCTGCCCCGGTTACGGAAATAGGTCGCGGAGAAGAGCTCCATCAGGGATTGCAGGGAGATGATCCCGCCCTTCTTCTTCTCCTCGAAGCCCTCCCACCTGCGAAGATGTTCTTCCGACCGGAAGAAGTTCATGGTGCTTCACGAGTAGGGGACGCTGAGCATCCACCTTCCGATCGGGACCGAGACGTAGCCAATCAGCCCCTCGGGCTCCTCTACCTCGATCACACCGTCCTTCACGTCGACCCGGACGGGCTCACCGCAATCGAGACAGACGGAATCGATTCGAACCGTCTTACCGGGAAATAGCCAGCAGACCGCCAGCGATTCGAACGCTCACTGCCCGAACCATTTCTGCTGTCCGTCGATGGTCAGCCGGTACTGGGTGGGGAGGTTGTTGAAGGGGGCGAAGGAGACGATGGTGTCGGTCTTCGGATAGAGCCAACCCGGCAGGCCCCGGACGGAGAAGAGCTTCTGCAGCGCCGCGCGGCCCTCGCTGGGCGAGACTCCGAGCTCGGCCGCGATCTCGGTGAAGTGTGGCGCCTGTCCCGTCTCCACCATCCGGGTCATGATCGCATGGAACGTCCTGTCCAGAAGCGTCGGCTCCGCCATCGGGTTTCTCCTCCCGTGCCAGTCTAACTCGATCGTCCGATCCTGTCGCAGAAGCTTCTCACCTCTTCCCGGCCGTAGTCACTGTCGATCGTGAAGGACTCCAACGGGCGTCCGTACTTGATGCGCGTGACCAGCCTGAAGACGGGAAGCGCCGAGAACTCGTGGTAGTTGCTGGAGATTCCCAGTGTGGCCACCAGCGCGGCGCCGCGTCGTTGGATGCGCGCCCGCAACGGCTCGAACAGAAGCTCCAGCTCGAACACCTCCAGCGGCGGGCCCCCGAACGTGGAGAAGGCGCTGAGCTCCTTGCCCTGAAGGCCTCGGACCTGCTTGAGATATCGGGCCACGGGGTAGGAGATGTAGCACCACTTGGGGCCACCGAGACAGACGTGATCGAAGCGGGATACGTCCGGTTGCGTCAGGGGTTGGATGTCGTCTTCCGGCTGCGGGTAGCGCTCCAACCACCAGCGGCGAAAGCGGGAGCTGAACAGGGAGAGGAGAACGAGTGGATACTGGTACACCTGCCGGACGAGAAGGTTCCGCCGGCTCTTTGGCTGCACCACCTCGATCCGGTCGACCACGACCGTGTGACCGCGACTCCGGAGCTCGTCGCCGAGAAGCCGCGCAAGTCTCTCCGTGTGCCCGGTTCTCGAGTAGTAGGCGAGGAGAATCTGCATTCGAGGGGACCCGTGTCGTTGTTCCGATAGAACAGACCGGAAAGCAGGTCAAGTCACTGGATCACCACCGCCGCCGAACAGGGGGGCAGGGCGACTCCACTCGCGGCTCCGGTGATCAGGGCCACCTTTCCGTCCAACATGCCCTTCAGCGCCTTCTCCCGCGGCCGATCGTACCCGCGCGCTCCGCTCAGCCGTCGCCCTCGAACACCATGCCCGCCATCTCACGCCAGTAGTCCGGTGCGACCTCGGCGTCGATCAGCGCGCGGGCACCGCCCACGTCCTGCACCTCGGGGTGCTCGTGGAGCCGCACCGTGACCAGGGGAATCGTGTAGGGGGGAATCCGTTCGAGAGCGTATTGGAGCAGCGCCCGCTTCTGGTCGTCATCGGCCCAGGTGATCCTGCCGAGACCCAGGAAGCGGAAGGCCTGGAGGAGGTTGACGGGCTTGGGCAGCACTGGGACGTGGGCGTTCTCGAACCGCTCGAAGAGAACGCCGAGCTCGCGTTCGATGGCGATCCGCTGAGCTTCGGGAGACTGGCGCCCGCCCCCGACGAACACGATGTGGCGGTCGGTCCAGGCGAGGAGGCGTTCGGCGAAGTCCAGGAAGACGCCTCTCCGCGGGCCGCCGATGTAGAGGGACTCATCGAAGATGAACACCGTGGGCCGCAGCACCTCGTGGATCTCCCGCAGCAGCTCCGCAGCGTTGCTCCGCTTGACCAGTTGCTGCGCGTCGAGGGAGACCACCTGGTGGCCCTGGGCCGCGAGCGCGGCCTCCAGGTTCCAGATCACCAGCTCGGTCTTGCCCGTCCCCGAGAGCCCGGTCACCGACACCAGGCGCGCTCCGTCCAGGACGGCGCGCACCGCCTGCTCGACCTCCTGTGCGCGGTAGTCGCGCAGGCGCACACCGGGCGGATCGGCGGGGACCGAAGGGACCAGCGTGCCGTCCGAGGCGCGGAAGCCGACCACCAGAGCTGGCGGACGGGGCGTGGCCATGGGCTCGAGATCGGGGATCCTCGGCGTCTCTCTGGGCAGCGGGAAGAGGAAGGGCCGGTAGACGAGCAGTGCGCTGCGCACCCGCTTGGGAAGCTGGCTGAAGGGGTTGCCGAGCACTCCCGGCAGCCGCTGTAGCGACTCGCGGCGGCGACCCAGGCGTACGGACTCGAGAAACAGCGAGTGCGCAGCTTCGTCGCTGACCCGCAAGCTCATGCAGTAGGACGGTTGATCGAGGAGAAAGGCGAGCCCGGGCCGCCGCGCCACGTCCACCACCTGGTCGGCCGTGAAGCGGAAGCCCTGGGCCCGGACGATCTCGTCCACGGTCTCCATCCACGGCTCCCGGATCCGCGTGAGCACCAGGAAGTCGACGATCTCGCGCGGGCTTCGCAGGGCCTCGAAGATCTCGGTGTCGACCTCGACGCCGAGCAGGGGACGCGCTTCCTGCAGTCGCCGTCCTATCTCCGCGCGGGTGGTGGCGTCCACCTCCACCCCGTGCATGAAGCGGTAGGCGTAGCGGCCGACCTCGCGCGCCTCCACCTCCATACGGTCGACACGCCCGGTGCGGCGGGCGAAGTCGACCAGGTTGGCGTGCAGTTGAAGCGCCAGCCGCGACCGCGACCCGCTGATGAAGAGCCGCCCCTGGCTGGTCCTGGCGAGCCGGCCCCGAGCGTCGCGCTCCCAAACGTTCACGAAGGTGCCGCTCACGCTCCGCTCCGGATTGGCGAAGCCCATCCGTGTCTCGGCGAGATCTGGGCCGTGGCGCGACAGGCGCAACGCTTCAAGGCGCACGTCGTCGACGCAGCAGGCGTCGATCAGTTGCTGGACCGAGGCGTAGGGACCGAAGAACTCGCGGAACTGTTCCTCGAGGTGGGCGTATTGCGCCTCGTCTCCGAGTGCGAAGTCGGTGCCGTCGAAAGCCACGCGGGTCAGCACAGCGTCTTTCTCGGCAGGTCGCGGGTGTGTCTCCTGCTCCGGCTTCATGCGAGTCCTATCGAGTGACGTCCCATGCTTCCGGAAGGGCTGACAGCGAGAGCCCGCTCATGCCCGGGGCTCCAGTGGGGGCCGCGGCAGAGGCGATTCCGTGCTCACGCTTCTTCAGGCCAGGCGTCGGTCTTCGAGGATCAGATCCGAGGCCCGCTCGGCGACCATGATGGTGGGGGCGTTGGTGTTCGCGCTCGGTATCAGCGGCATGATGGAGGCATCGACCACCCGGAGCCCCTCGACCCCGGCGACGCGCAGGCGCTCGTCGACGACGGCGTCCTCCCCGACCCCCATCTTGCAGGTCCCCACCGGGTGATAGGCGGGCAGCGTGCCGATCCGAAGATACTGCTCGAACTCGGCATCGCTCTGCACGGCGGGCCCCGGAAAGACCTCCTGCTCGAAGTAGGGGGCGAAGGCCTTGCTGTTGAAGATCTCGCGCACGACGCGGCAGCCGGCGATGGTGCGCTGGACGTCGTCGGGGTCGCTGAACAGAGTCGACAGGATGCGGGGAGGATCGTCGGGGTTCGGCGAGCGAAGCTGGATCTCGCTGCAGCTCCGGGGTCGGCAGGTGTTGACGCCGATCAGAACGCCGGGGCGGTCGAGAAAGCGGACCGGCTTTCCGGGCTCGCTCGCGTAGACGACCGGGAAGAACTGGAGCTGGATGTCGGGGCGGGTCTCCTGGTCCGGGCGGGTGCGAATGAAGGCGCCGGCGTGAGCCACCGGTCCGGCGGCCGGCCCCTTGCCGAAGAGCAGCCAGTTGAGTCCGTGCTTCACGAAGCGGTAGGGCGAGCGCTCGGTGTTGTGCGTGCTCACGTTCACGAAGGCCGCGGGAAAAGCGATCGGGTTCTCCTGCAGGTTCTTGCCCACGCCGGGCAGGGGACGAAGAACCGAGATGCCGAGCTGGACCAGATGGTCCTCGGGCCCCAGCCCGGAACGCATCAGCACGGTCGGGGATGCGAGAGCGCCTGCAGAGAGAATGACCTCGCCGTGCGTGCGCTCCTCCCGAACCTTGCCCCGCTTGCGGTAGCGCACGCCGACGGCGCGGGTTCCATCGAACAGGATCCGGTCCACCACCGCGCGCGTGACGACTTCGAGATTCGACCGGCGGCGGGCCGGGCGGAGATAGGCGAGCCCTGTGTTGTGCCGTCGGCCCCGCCGGATCGACCCCTGGATCGGACCGATTCCCTCCTGTCTTTCCCCGTTGATGTCCGGGTTGTGTGGAATCCCGAGCTCCACACCGGCCTCGATGAAGACCTTCGTGAGAAGGTGTGGCGTGGACACGTGGGTCGCGCAGAGGGGACCGCTATCGCCGTGGTATTCACTGGCGCCGAACTCGTTGGACTCCATTCGCTTGAAGTAGGGAAGAACGTCGGCGAAGCTCCAGAGGCCGGTGTCGCCGAGCAGCCTGGACCAGTCGTCGTAGTCCTCGTGTTGTCCCCGGAAGTAGATCATTCCGTTGATGGAGCTGCTGCCGCCCAGGACCTTGCCCCCCGGCCACTTGGTCACGCGACCAGCCAGCGTCGGGTCGGGCTCCGCGTCGTAGTTCCAGTTGTACCTGGAGCTGGCGATGGCGAAGATCTCGCCGGCGGGAATGCGGACGATCGGTGTCCTGTCGGATCCGCCCGCCTCGAGCAGCAGCACGCGGCTCCTACCGTCCGCCGACAGCCGGTTGGCCAGCACGCAGCCAGCGGTTCCCCCTCCCGCGATGATGTAGTCCCAGGTCATCGTGGCCCCCCTAGCCGCGCTCTGCTCAGTTGACAGGCTCTCCGGTCTCGTAGCGTCCGGCGCGGAAGACGCTGAAGAACTGGTCGAGCAGGGGATGTGCGATCGGCTGGCCCGAGTCGTCGGGCTCCAGGTTGCGTTGCGCGACGTAGGTCATGTGCGTCGCGCCGTGCACCAGCACGTGGTACCAGGGCTGATCTCGGGGCGGGCGCGAACGCGCCACCTGCTCGTACCACTCGTCGCTCGCCTGACAAGTCGCATCCACGTCCACGATGACGCCGCGGTAGTCGAAGAGCTTGTGGTGGATCAACTGGCCGGGCGAGAACTCCGCGTGCGCCTCTGCGCCATCCCCAGCGTCGCCTCGCGGGTTCTGGGAGTCGACGGACCTCGGCATCGACCGTTCCCTCCTGGCGTCGCCTCGAATCGACGCAGGGCGAGGATAGCGCAGCCAGCGGGATGACCGGCTGATGGGCACTTCCCCGTCGCGCGGCCCCCAAGGCAGACGCTATGCTCCTGGCCCATGGTCACCATTGGAATGGACTACCACGTCATCGCCGGCAAGGAATCTCAGTTCGAGGGCGCCTGCAAGAAGGTCCTCGACGCGATGCGCGGGGTGGACGGACACGACGGCTCGCGGGTCTTTCGGCGGATCGACGAAGCAGAGAGTCCGGAGTACCTGATCGTCTCGCGCTGGACGGATGAGTCGGCCTTCCGCGCATTCGTCGCGTCCGACGCATTCAAGAAGGTGACGAACTGGGGCAGGGAGCACATCCTCTCCGGCCGCCCCAGCCACACGATCTACCGCGAAGACTGAGGTCGCGCTCCGGGGCCCGGAGCCGACTCCGAACGGCGGCACTCCGTGGGGGACGCCTGGCCGTGGCGTCGGATCAGGAGGGCTGCTTCTTCTTCGGGGGAACCAGCATGGAGGAGAGGAGCGCGGTGACGAAGGTGAGGACGACGACGTAGATGAAGGCGATGTCGTAGCTGTCATACCGGTCGTAGATGATTCCCGCCAGGAAGGGCACGGGTGCGCCGATCAGGATCATGACGGGTGACAGGAAGCCGGTGATCGGCGCGAAGGCCGAGGGTCCGAAGTAGTTGCCGACCATCGCCGGGAAGATCGGGACGATCGAGCCGAAAGAGAACCCGAAGAGCGCGACGATTCCGAGAAGGAGCGTGAAGTCCGACGGGGCCTTCCAGATGCCGATCATCGCTACGCCCATCCCGGTCAGTGCGACCACCATGATCCATCGGGGCTCGATCCGATCACCGAGAAGGCCCATCGGAAACCGCGCCAACCCGCTGAAGAAGATCAGATTGCCCAGCGCGGAGGCGGCCTGCATGCCGGTGAACCCGATATCCGTCAGGTGAAGGACGCCGTGCGTGGTCAGAAGGTAGATGGCACTCATCTGGGCGACCATGCAGAACCCGGCCAGGTAGAGCACCGGCTGGCGCAGGACCTCTCTCAGCGTCCAGGTTTCAGAAGTCCGATAGGTCCTGGGCTTCTTCGTCGTTCTCGAGGCGGCGGAGTCGTCGGCCTGCTCGAGATCGATGCCGTCGGGGACCTGACCGATGTCCGCGGGCTTGTTCTTCATGAAGAACGAGCAGATCAGGGCGAGGGCGCAGAGGGTCCCCGCGGCGAGCCAACCCGCCCTCCAGGTGCCGGATTCCCGCATGATCAGGGTGTAGAGCGGTGCGGCGACGAACCCGCCGAGCGCGGAGGCGGAGAGGACGATCCCCAGCGCGGTGGCGCGTCTGGCGTTGAACCAGTGGGTCAGCGTCGTCTGGATCGGGATGGCGCCGCCGAACGAGAACGAGACGGGCATCACGATCCCCCACAGCACGATCCAGTGCCAGAGCTGGCTGGTGAGGGTGCCGAGCGTCGCCATGACGAGCACGCCGAGCAACAGACCGGCGTTCATGCTGCGCTTGGCGCCGAACCTGCCCACCGCGACGGCGACGAGCGGGGCCAGGGCGCCGAGGGAGAACGCCCGGAGGGTATGAGCCATGGACGCGTCGCCCCGGCTCCAACCCTCGGCCCGGATCATCTCCGGGAAGACGACGGTGAAGCCGTAGAAGACGAACCCGTAGACCGCTCCGTAGACGACGAAGAGGAGGACGACGTTCTTCCAGCCGAAGAAGCCGGGGTTCGCGCGCCCGTCCGCTTCAGGCATCACCGAGCCCCGCTCGGGGCTTCGCTCAGGGCGATTTCGATCACCTAGGCGGTCATGCCGGGTCTTGCCGCAAGCCCCGCTCGGCTCCGATCCTGTTCAGCGTCTCGTCGAAGGTCGGCGGAGGCGGCTCGGTGCCCGGCTTCGCCACCATCGAGATGGCCTCCGTCGGGCACTCCGCGATACAGAGACCGCAGCCGATGCACCTACCGTCGATGACCTGGTAGACGTCATCGGTCTCTTCGATGGCATCCATCTGGCACCGGTCTACACAGAGACCGCAGATCGTGCACTCCTCGGAGTCGATCTTCGCCTCGTAGTAGGAGGTGACGCTGTCTGCCGGCCGCGGCATCAGCTTGGCGAACCGGAGAATCGGGCAGCAGCAGGAGCAGCAGCAGCAGATTGCCTCGATCTTCTCGGAGTTGGTGGGACAGGCCACCAGGCCAGCTTCTTCTGCCGTGTCGAGGACCTTCAGCGCCTCGTCGACGCTGATCTGCCTTCCCATGCCGTTGTCGATGTAGAACTGGGCGAAGTCGCCGAAGCCGATACAGGTCTCCTTGGGCTTCTCGCACTCGTTGCCCAGAAGGCCCTGCTCCTTGCGGCAGATGCAGTGCTCGACGGAGATGATCTCCTGCTGCCGGACCAGATCCCGCAGCCGGTTGTAGGTCTCGACGGCAGGCGTGGCCTCCACCGCCGACTCCAGGGGGATCACGCGCATCTGGCTGGTCTTCGCCTGGGCCATGGCGAGGCCGATGTGGGGCAGGTACTCCTCGAAGAGCTCGGAGAACTCGCGATCGAGATTGTTGAGCTGGAACTCGTAGACGCCGACGACGAACTGGTACGCCTGGTAGAGCCGCTTCTCGCCCTCGCGGACCCGGAAGATGCACCCCTTCAGGGCCAGCTCTTCGAGCCTCTCGGCGAGCTCCTTCTCGTCCAGTCCAGTCCGGGCGGCGATGCTCGGGACGTCCTCCGGCTCCTGGCGCAGCTTCATGGTCAGCTCCGCCTGCTCCGGTGTGAAGAGCTTCTTCAGCAGCTTGATCTCCACCCCGGTCGGCGTGGCCGGATAGCCCCCGGGCAGGTTGTCCATGAACTCTCTCAGCTGCGCGTAGACTTCCTCGCTCATCCGCCGGTCTCCTTCTCTGCGTTTCGGCTCCGGAACCGCGAGATCCGCCCCGGATCCCGGCGCCAGCTTACCGGCCTGAGCCGATCCGTGGCAACCGCGCTCAGCTCCGGGTCAGGAGGCGGTAGACCTTGCCGAGCTCGACCGGCAGCGACTCGACCTCGTCGATGATCAGGTAACGCCCCTCGGGGCACATCTGTCTCAGATAGTCGTGACCGGCCCGGTCGATGGTCACGCAGAAGGTCTGGATGTGCGCGAGTTCCGCTTCGCGCAGCGCCTGTGCCGTGTCGTGGATGCCGTACTGGCGGTCGTCGCGGTCGGGCCCGTAGTCGATGTCCTGCGGATAGCCGTCCGAGATCAAGAGCATCACCTTGCGGCGCGCGTCCTGGCGTTCGAGCTTGCGGATCGTGTGACGGATTGCCGTGCCCATTCTCGTATAGCGGTGGGAGCGCATGGCCGCGATCGCATTCCAGACCGGCGCCCCCAAGCGGTCGCCGAGCTCCTTGGCGACGTAGAACTCGACGTTCTGGCGACTCTCGCCCGAGAAGCCGTAGATGCCGTACTCGTCGCCGAGCGCCTCGAGGGCCTGCACCATCAACGCAAGCGCCTCCTTTTGAATGTCGATCACCCTGCGGCGCTGCTCGTCGTGGTCCATCAGGGAAGGGCGGGCACCCCAGACGGAGCGGATATCTGCATCGTCGACGTGCGGCCTCCCGGGCTCGCCGTCCGGATCGGGCACGGGCTCTCTCACCGAAGCCGAGAGGTCGACCAGAAAGGCCGCAGCCACCTCGCGGCGCGCGCGATCGCGGCGCATGTAGACGCGCTCGCTCGGCGCCAGGCCGGCGCGAATGTCACTCCTCGCCTCGACGGCGCGGTCGAGGTCGATCTCCTCGCCGTCCGAGACCTTGCGCACCCGTTGGGTCGACTCGGGCTTGATGTGCTGGAACTGCCGCCGCACGCGGGAGAGAAGCGCTCCGTGCCGGTGGTGCAGCGACTCCAGAAAGGCGGCGCCGTCCTCGCCCTTGAGACGCTCTTCGTGGAGCCGGCACCAGCCGCGGAGATAGCCCCGCTCGCGGTAGCTCCACTCGTCGTAGAGGAAGCTGCGCTCAGCGCGGCTGACTCCGCCAAAGGCGCGGCGGAGCATGCTGCGATCGGCATCGCTGCGCCGCTGGAGCCTCTTGCTGAGCTCCTCGGCGGACGCGTCTTCGGGGGCGTCCAGGTTGAGTCCCTCGAGCGCATCGGGCGAGATGGCAGCTCCCGCCTCTCCCAGCGTTTCCAGCGCACGCTGCGTCGCGTCGATCCGCAGGCGCAGCTGCGCGAGGTCGAGCGGGGCGTTGCCGCGGAAGTCGACGAGATCCACCGCCCCTTCGATCTGATCGAGCGGGAGCACGCCGAGTGTCTCCTCGACTCCGGCGACTCTCAGCAGCTCGAGACAGCGGACGCTCTGCTCGGCGCTGGTGTAGACGTCGGCCCGCGGCTCTCCGACGCACCGGACCGCTTCGATCACGGAATCGACGAGACCGGTCGCGTCGGCGGCGCAGAGCGCCGGGGCGTCGGCGCGGAGCGTCAGGCGCAGCAGCGCCTCCAGGAGTCCGGCCGCTCCCTCGATGAGTGGGAGCTGCCCGCGCCGCTCGAGGGCGAGGGCGATGGCGCGGTCCAGGTCCCGGCGCAGACCCGGGTAGACGCGCTCCAGCCCACAGTCCACGCGGTGGTCCTCGAGCACGCCAAAGAGACGGCGCAGCAGATGCCATTCCGGGAAGCAGGCGAAGAACATCTCGAGCTCGCCGGGCTCCGCGCGCCAGCTCTGCGCCTCGCGCGGGATCAGCCCCGGCAGGCGCCGCCGCGCTTCGGCCAGATCGAAGGCCCAGGTCCCGAACTCGAAGAAGCCGAGCTGGTGCATCACCGCGACTTTGTAGAAGCCCAGGTTCTGGCGGAAATCCGTGAACTCCTCGACCGCCTCGGGGAGGAAGAGCGTTCGCCCGTCACTGGTCGGGGCTGCGGGTCGGAACTCGGCGGTGAGGGCGGCGAGGGGCTGCAGGTGGAAGTAGCGGCCCGAGATCCCTTGCGCGAAGAGCGAGAGCAGGCGCTGGGCCTCGACGAGGTTCACGCTGGGAGAGGCCGCTTCCATCCTGCCTCAGGGGAGCAGGACGTCGACGATCTCGTTGATCGCTTGCACGACCTCTGCGTCGTCGGTGACCGAGCGGGCAATGGCCAGGTCGCAGGCTCGCCGCGGCGCGATGCCGCGCGCGATCAGCTTCGCGGCGTAGATCAGGAGGCGGGTGCTGACGCCTTCCTCGAAGCCGTGCTCGCGCAGGTTGCGCACCCGCTGGCCGACCACGCTGAGCCTTTCGGCCGAGACCTCGTCGACCCCGCTCTCGCGCGCGACGATTCGCGTCTCCCGCTCGACGTCGGGATAGTCGAAGTCCAGGCTGACGAAGCGCTGGCGCGTGCTCGGCTTCAGGTCCTTGAGCACGCTCTGGTAGCCCGGGTTGTAGGAGATCACGAGCAGGAAGTCGGAGTGCGCGTCGAGAGTCTCACCGAGCTTCTCCACGGGCAGCATGCGGCGGTGGTCCGTCAGCGAGTGGATCAGCACCGTGGTGTCCTTGCGCGCCTCGACGATCTCGTCGAGGTAGCAGATGGCCCCCTCGCGGACGGCGCGCGTGAGGGGGCCGTCCATCCAGATCGTCTCGTCTCCGGCGAGCAGGTAGCGCCCCACCAGGTCCGTCCCGGTCAGGTCCTCGTGACAGGCGACCGTGATCAACGGAGTCTCGAGTTGGCTGTGCGGCTCGGCCGCCTGATCGCCGCGGTAGATGTGCCAGGTGACATGCTCGACGAAACGCGTCTTTCCGCAGCCGGTCGGCCCCTTGAGCAGCACCGGCAGGCGCTCCTGGTACGCGGCGCGGAAGACCTCGACCTCGTCGCCGACGGGGAGGTACCAGGGCTCGGAGAGCAGACGATGGTCTGCAACGGTGCCCCCGACCGGTTCACGCTTCAAGGCTCTCTCGTTCATGGCGGTCGAGAGCTTATCGGATCCGGCGTTGACTCGGGGACGCGGAGTCCGGGCGGGGACGCCCCCTGTCGGGAGCCCCGAGGGGGTATTACCATCGGCGACTCGTCGAGTGCAGTCTCGACCGTGCGACCCGATCGTTGGAGTGACTCACGCCATGCAGCTCCAAGGCAACTGGAACTACCCCACCTCGGTCCGCTTCGGGGCCGGCCGGATCCGCGAGCTTCCCGCCGCCTGCCGCGAGCTGGGCATGCGGTGCCCGATGCTGGTGACCGATGAGGGCCTGCGTCCTCTCCCCATGGTGGCCGCGGCGGTGAACTCCTGTCGCGAGGCCGGCCTGGGCTGTGAAGTCTTCAGCGACGTGAACGCCAACCCGGTGGCCGAGAACGTGAGCGCCGGAGTCGCAGCCTATCGAGAGGGAGGGCACGACGGCGTGATCGCCTTCGGCGGCGGCTCGGGCCTGGACGCGGGCAAGGCCATCGCGCTGATGGTCGGCCAGGAGCGGCCGATCTTCGACTTCGAGGACCGCGAAGACTGGTACACGCGCGTCGACGAAGCCGGGATGGCGCCCGTGGTGGCAGTGCCGACCACTTCCGGGACCGGCTCCGAGGTCGGCCGCGCCTCGGTGATCACCGACCCGAGCGACCAGACCAAGAAGATCATCTTCCATCCGAAGATGATGCCGGCCATCGTGATCGCCGATCCGGAGCTCACACTGGGGCTGCCCCCGCAGATCACCGCCGCGGTCGGCATGGACGCGCTGTCGCACAACCTGGAGGCCTTCTGCAGCCCCGGTTACCACCCGATGGCGCACGGCATCGCGCTCGAGGGGATCAAGCTGATCCGGCAGTGGCTGCCGGTCGCCTACAGGGACGGCGCGAATCTGGAGGCGCGGGCGCAGATGATGGCGGCATCCAGCATGGGCGCGACCGCGTTCCAGAAGGGTCTCGGCGCCATGCACAGCCTGTCGCACCCGGTCACCGCGGTGCTGGGAGCCCACCACGGTCTCACCAATGCCGTGGTGATGCCCTACGTGCTGCAGTTCAACCGTGAAGCGATCGAAGCGAAGCTGGAGGACCTCGCCCGGTATCTCGACCTGTCCCAGGTCTCGTTCGCCGGTGTGCTCGACTGGATCGTGTCGCTGCGCCGGGAGCTGGGCATTCCGGAGACACTGTCGGCCCTCGGCGTGAGCGAGGACCTGGTCGAACGCTTCGCGCCGATGGCGGCTGCCGACCCCTCCACGGGCAGCAATCCAGTTCCGTGCACGGTGGAGGACATGAAAGCCCTCTACCGCCGCTGCATTCGCGGGGAGCTGTAGCCCGTACTCCTCAACAGCTCGCTACCTCGGCCGCAGGGAGCGCTGCTCTACTGCTTCTCCAGGATGTGGACGGTCATGGCGGCCTCGCCGGCCCCCACCGTTCCGCCACCGTTCTCGGTCATGGCGATGCGGTGGTTCTTCACCTGACGCTCTCCGGCTTCGCCCCGAAGCTGCGTCACCAGCTCGTAGATCTGCGCCAGACCCGAGGCGCCGATCGGGTGCCCCCTCGAGATCAGCCCGCCGCTGGGATTGACGGGGATCTTCCCGTCCAGGGCCGTGTCGCCCCTCTCCGCCATCACGCCGCCTTCGCCCCGCGGACAGAAGCCGAGCGCCTCCATCACGGCGATCTCGCCGAACGCCGTGGCGTCGTGGACCTCCATCACGTGGATGTCGTCGGGTCCGACGCCGGCGACCTCGAATGCCTTGCTCGCTGCCCGCTCGCTGATGTCCCCGGGGCCTGTCCGCTTTCCCCCCTCGAGGATCGAGGCGGCGACCCGAATCGCCCTCTTCGACGGGTGCTTTTTCAGAAACGACTCGCTGCAGACGATGGCGGCCGCCGCGCCGTCGCCGATCGGTGCGCACATGGCCCGGGTGAGCGGATACGCCACGATCCGGTCGTTCAACACCTCCTCGACCGTCTGCGGAAACGTGTACTGCGCCAGGGGATTCTTGGTCGAGTTGTTGTGGTTCTTGGAGGCGACGACGGCGAGCTGCCGCTGCGTGGATCCGTACGCCTCCATGTGGGCACGGGCGCCGGCCGCGTAGAAGTCCATGAAGGCCGAGTGCCCCCCCGCCTTGGCCTGCTGGCCCTCGGCAGCTCCGGCTTCTCCGGCCTCCTCTCTCTTCTTCTGCTCGGCCGCCCGAAGCTCGGCCACCCGCGCACTCATCTCCTCCACGTCGGTGCCCGCGATGAAGCTCTGCATGACCTTGGCGCGATCCTCGTTGTATTGCTTCTCCACACCGATCGCCAGGGCGCAGTCGTAGAGCCCCGCCTTGACGGCCGTCCAGGCGCCGTGGAGGGCCGTGCTGGCGCTCGCGCAGGCGTTCTCCACGTTGGTGACGGGGATGCCCTCCAGTCCGTTCGCCGTGAGAGCGACCTGTCCGCGGATCCCGTGCTGGAAGTCGTACAGGCCCCACATGGTGTTCGAGAACCAGGCAGCCTGGACGTCGTCCCGAGTGAGATCGCAGTCCTTCAGCACCTCGTCCAGCACCAGCCCCGCCATGTCCTTGACACTTCTCTCCAGGAACTTTCCGAACTTGGTCATTCCAACGCCGAGAATGTAGACGTCGTTGCTCATCTCACCGGTCCTCCCGAAGACGGTCTCACTCCCCTGCGCCAGACACGAGCCGTCCCGCTCTTCATCCACTCGATCATGACACGAACGCCCGGATCAGGCCACGCGCACTCCCAGGACCTCGCGGTGCTGCGCGCGCTCCACGCGTCGCTGTGTGCGAATCTCCAGCAGGGCGCCGAGCCCGACCTCCGCGAGCAGTTCCTCGACACTGCGGCGATGGTCGGCGGGCATGGCCTGGCAGGCGTCCTGCAGGCGCTGCAGCAGGAAGATCCGGTAGGGCTGCGCGAGGGCATTGATCGTGGCTCCGCGGAACTCGAAGCGACACAGTCCGAGGCCTCGCTCCAGGACGGCGCCTTCTTCGACCTCGCCGTGGGTCTCCAGCCACTCGTCGATGAAGCGGGCAGCGGCCCGTGTCTCGGGAACCAGATCCTCGGCGGCGTGGCGCAGGATCGCCTTCAGCGTGTTGGGGATCGCGTCGCCGGCGAAGAAATCGCCCGACTTGCTCGGCGCGGCCCCGTATTCGTGATTCCTCGAGTTCATCCGTTCCGTCCAGCGGAAGACGCGATGGGCTCGCTGCTTCATCAGGAGCGAGGGGTGGGGGTCGCGTGCCAGGTGTGCGTAGAGCGGCGCGATGAGACCGTAGTCCGCGAGCGACGGCCGCCCCCCGAGCAGATAGGGAGCCGTGCCGAGGTGAGCCTGGAGAAGGTCCAGCAGCTCGAGGTAGGCCGACTCGATCGGCGCAATCGTGTCCGGTGAGACGCCGAACGCAGCGGCCGCCATCCGCATCCGCTGCATTCCATTCCGGGCGGCTTCGAGCGCTTCATCCTCGGGGGCGCCTGCCCGCAGGCCGTCGGCGAAATTCCGCTCGATGAAGGCGTCGTTGACCTCGGGAAAGTTCCAGCGGTAGTGCATGGCCGGGCGGAGCAGGCCCTCGCTGCCGTACAGCTCGAGGACATGGGCCACCGCGAGCTGGCGCGGAGTGCAGGGGTAGGCGCTCTCTTTGGCCAGCCCCGTCGCCTCAAAGTGATCGATGATCTCCGTGCTGTCCTGGATGATCTCGCCATCCGGAGTCACCAGCGTCGGGATCATGAAGCGACCAATCTTCGGGATGATCTCCTCGAGAAACCGCTGGCTCCCCGGCACGTGCTCCTGGTATTCGATGCCCTGCTTGATCAGATAGGCGCGGGCCTTGCCGGTGTAGAGGGAGGCTCGCATGCCGTACAGGGTGTAGCCGCGCGTCGCTCGGGTGTCGGACATGGCTCAGGCCCTCCCGGTCTCGGTCGCAGGCTCCGGATCGGAGCCGGCGAGCCCTGGCCCGCGAAGCCTAGCCCGCATCTCCGATCCAGTCTGCGCGTACCGGCGCACAGCCAAAGCGGGGGTGTCGATCAAAAAAACATTTGATTACAGGTGATTGCGGAACAATGGTAATCTGGTTTCTCAAGCTGTGCCGGATGCCTGGGAGATCGCGCCGGAGGGCCTCCAACTCGAGGGCTGGTACGCTCGAAGCCCCGGGTGGCAGAGCGCCGCTGCCTTGATTCGGGCTGGAGGGCAAAGCGAGGTGAGTTCCCTGCTTCGGTCGCTCCTGGCCCTCGGCCTCGCGGCGTTGCTCGCCACGGGCTGCAGCCGCTCTTTGGACGAGCCGGAGGGTGAGGTGCTGCTGTCCCTGCTCGCGCTCGGTGACATGGGTATGGAGCCGGGCGAGTCCTGGCTGACCAACACGCAGCTCGCAGTCGGGGCATCCATGCAGGCCGAGGACCGTCGACGTCCGGTCGACGCCCTGCTGTTCCTCGGCGACAACTTCCCCCCCAACGGATTGCTGCGCGACGAGCTCACGGAGCGGGTTCGCTGGAACCTCGTCCTGCCCTACTGCCGCTTCCTCTCGAGCACCGGCCCGCGCTGGCCGGAGGTGGCGGGGGATTGCGCCGGCGCCGGAGCCGAGCGGGGAGCGCCGCTTCCGATCTACGCCGTGCTCGGCAACCACGACCGGTACTCCGAGGAGAGCCCAGGGCTGCAGCGAGATGTGCTGCCCGAGTTCGTGGCCAACTGGACGCTTCCCCCGGAAGCGGCACGGACCTTCGAGCTCTCGCACGGTGTGAGCCTGATTCTGATCGACTCGATGGACCTCCACACCGAGAGCGACGCTCGAGGGCTGGCGAAGGCGCTCCGCGCCGCCAAGGGGCCCTGGAGGATCCTCGTCGGGCATCTCCCCGTGGCTCCGATGCACGGTGAGTCGGAGTACCACGATCTTCACCGCGAGGTGGTGCGGCGGGTGCTCGCCGAGGTCGGGGCTCCGGTACAGCTGATGCTGGCCGGTCACGACCACAGCCTGCAGGTGATCGAGCAGCCGCCGCCGTGGCCCGCATTTCTCGCGGTCGCCGGGGGCGGCTGCTGCCCGAAGGAGCCGCGCACCCACGCCGAGGTGGTCCGCTTCGCCGAGAGCAGCCCCGGCTTCGCGCGCGTCGACCTGCTGCGGCGGGACGGAGAGGAACGGCTGGCCGTCTCGCTCTTCGCGACGCCCGGGACTCCCCTTCTGCCGGCGCGGCCGCGCCGCATCGCGACCTGGTCCGTCGACCTTCGAGGTCGCCTGCGGGACGAGTCCCGTCTCCGGCCCGATTGACGAACCCGCTCCGCCGGGAGGCCGAGACGGCTAGGCCTGTCCGGAGACGAAGCGCAAGGTGGCCTTCAGCCCCGGGCAGTTGTCCGCCAGCACGAGCTCCGCGTGGTGCATCTTCGCGACCGCGGCGACGAGGCTCAGCCCCAGGCCACTCCCCGGAGCGCTGCGGCTGCGCTCCAGGCGGTAGAAGCGCTGCGCCACCTTGTCGCGCTCTTCGGGCGGGATCCCCGGACCGGTGTCGGAGACGGCGACGTCGACGGCATCTTCGGTCCGGCTCACACTCAACCGGATCCGGCCTCCGTCCGGGGTGTATTTGACGGCGTTGTCCAGGAGGTTGGTGATGGCCTGGAACAGGAGATCGCGATCTCCACGGACGGTCACCGAGGGGGCGAGTGAGGTCTCGATCTGGAGCCGTTTCTCCTCGGCGAGCGCTTCGTAGAGCTCCGCCGCGTCCTGCACCACTCTCGGCAGGTCGACCGGCTCCAGGTCCTGCCTGTGGCCCCCGGCCTCGATGCGCGCGATCCGCAGCAGCGCCGCGAAGGTGGAGAGGAGCTGGTCGGCATCCGCGATGCTGCGTTCCACGCGCTCCGCGTGGGGGCTTCCGACCTCCAGGTCGGAGCGAAGCTGCTCGAGGCGGTTGCGCAGGCGCGTGAGCGGCGTCCGCAGGTCGTGGGCCACGTTGTCGGAGACCTGGCGGATGCCTCCCATCAGCCGCTCGATCTCGTCCAGCATGGCATTGAGATTGACGGCGAGCTGGTCGAAGTCGTCCGAGGTCCCGCTGGTGGGCACGCGGCGGGAGAGGTCGCCGCCCATGATCTCGCGGCTGGTCTGGTTGATCTCCTCGATCCGGCGCAACATGCTGCGGCTCATCAAGATGCCGCCCAGCAGGGCGAGGGCGAGCGTGATGGCCAGGCCCCAGAGCAGGGCGCGCACGATCAGTTGCTGGGTAGCCTTGAGCTCGCGAGTGTCCCGGCCCACCAGGAGATGCAGGCCGCCCTCCAGGACGAAGGGGCGCGCCCGCGCGTGAAAGATGCGCCCGCCCGCGCGCGGGTCCTGGAACTCGAAGTCGAGCCAGCCGTCCGGTGTGGGCTCGACCTCCGGCCAGCCGGTCAGGTTGCCCGCCAGTGGCTGGAAGCCCCGCGAGGCCAGGAGATACACCGAAGAGCTCTCGGGATCCCGCTCCAGGCGCTCGCTGATGGTCTCGACCAGACCGGCGAGCCCGCGCTCCCGGTACTGCTCCGCCAGGCCGACGATCTCCGCCTGGATGGTGGCGTCCGTCTGGTTCGCCATGAAGGCGACCGTCGACCAGTAGATGAAGCCGAGCAGCAGCAGCGCCGATCCGGCGAAGAGCGCCATGTAGAGGAGGGCGAGGCGGAAGGTGGAGGTGCGCAGCAGCTCACTGGGTTTCACTGATCTTGTACCCGGCACCGCGCACCGTGTGCAGCAGCGGCGTCTCGTGGCCCTTGTCGATCTTGCCGCGCAGGCGACTGATCTGCACGTCGATGACGTTGGTCTGCGGATCGAAGTGGTAGTCCCAGACGTGCTCGAGCAGCATGGTGCGCGTGACCACCTGGCCCGCGTTGCGCATCAGGTATTCGAGCAGGCGGAACTCGCGCGGCTGCAGCTCGATCACCTGTCCCGCGCGCTTCGCCGCGCGTGAGAGCAGGTCGAGCTCGAGATCACCGACCCGCAGCTCGGTCTCGGTGGTGGGAGAAGCCGTGGCCCGGCGCACCAGGGCCTCGAGCCGCGCGAGCAACTCGGTGAAGGCGAACGGTTTGGTGAGGTAGTCGTCACCCCCGGCCCGCAGGCCTTCGACGCGATCCTGGACCTCGCCGAGCGCACTCAGAATCAGCATCGGTGTGGTCTTGCCCGCTGCGCGAACGCTCTTCACGATCGTGAGGCCGTCGAACTCGGGCAGCATGCGATCGACGACCATCACGTCGTACTCCTCGCTGGTGGCGAGGAACAGGCCGTTCTTGCCGTCCTCGGCGTGGTCGACCGTGTAGCCGTGCTCTTTCAGCCCCTTGACGAGGTAGGCCGCTACCTCGCGATCATCTTCGACGACCAGTGCTCGCATTCGTCCGGTGAGCTCCGTTTCGCCCAGTTGGAGGCTCAACGGGCCGCCGCCGCCTCCAACATTACCAAAACGTAATGTTGCGGAAAGCAGCTCGTAACCCCCACGCCCATATGTTCGGTGCATCGGAGCTCGACGCAGCCGGGATGCTGCACGAGCAAGTGTTTCGAATAAGGGCAGGAGGAACGAGAGATGGGAGCCAACCGAATGCTTCGACTGGGACGCACGGCGATGGCGAGCGCATTCGCCGCCACGTTGTTGTTCGGAGGCGGGTTTCTCGGCGGGCAGCTGGTGAGTGTGCCGGATGCGGTCGCGATGCCGCAGGCGCTCGCCCTTGGAGGCAGATGCCGGCGGAGCGGGCCCGCGAGCTTTTCGGAGCTGGTGGAGCGCGTCAAACCGGCGGTGGTCAACATCTCGACGAAGGGAACGGCCAGGGCCGCCGCTGGTATGCCGGGTCATGGGTTCGGCGCGCCCGACCTTCCCGAAGGTTCACCGTTCGGTGAGTTCTACCGGCATTTCTTCGAGGGCCACCCGGGCCTGCCCGGCGGAGGCAGCGTGGAACGCGAGTTCCGGGCTGCGGGGTCGGGCTTCGTCATCTCGGCAGACGGTCACGTGGTGACCAACAACCACGTGATCGAGCACGCCGACGAGATCGAAGTGATCATGCACGACGGCACCCGTTACCCCGCCAGCGTCAAGGGGCGCGACCCCAAGACGGACCTCGCATTGCTGGAGGTGGAGGCCGACGAAGCGCTGCCCCACGTCGAGCTCGGCGACTCGGACCACGCGAAGGTCGGGGATTGGGTCGTCGCGGTGGGCAACCCGTTCGGTCTGGGCGGCACGGTCACCGCGGGCATCATCTCCGCGCGCGGCCGTGACATCCAGTCCGGTCCGTTCGACGACTTCCTGCAGATCGACGCGCCGATCAACCGGGGCAACTCGGGCGGCCCGCTGTTCGACAGCGAAGGCCAGGTGATCGGGATCAACACGGCGATCTACTCGCCGAGCGGCGGCAACGTCGGCATCGGATTCGCGATTCCCACGTCGATGGCGAGTGACATCATCGCGCAGCTGAGAGACGAAGGCAGCGTGGCGCGCGGTTGGCTGGGTGTGCAGATCCAGCCCGTCACCGAGGTCGTCGCGGAGAGCCTGGGCTTGAGCGAGCCACAGGGTGCCCTGGTGGCGAGCGTGGTGCCCGACAGCCCGGCAGATCACGCGGGGCTGGAGGCTGGAGATGTGATCGTCCGGATGGACGGCGAGGACCTGGAGGACTTCAAGGACCTGCCGAGGCTGGTGGCGAAGGCCAGTGCCGGAAGTGAGTCCACCCTCGAGGTGCGCCGGCGTGGCAAGACGCGCAAGGTCGCTGTCGAGATCGGGCGGATGCCGAGCGACGAGATCGAGGTTGCACTCGCCGGGGCGGATGCGGCACCCGATTCCGCCAGGCTCGGAATCCACCTGGCCGAGCTGACGTCGGAGGCCCGCCAGCGGTACGGCATCGCCAAGGAGAGCGGCGGGGTTCTGGTGGCGGGCGTCGAGCGCGGAAGTCCGGCGGCGAAGGCCGGGATCCGCAGCGGAAGCCTGATCCAGATGGTGGGCCAGGAGCCGGTCGAGTCGCCCGGCGAAGTCGTGTCCAAGGTGAGGGAGGCCGCAGAGCGGGATCTCCCGGCGGTGCTGCTCCTGATCGAACACCGCGGTGAGAAGCAGTTCGTCGCCGTGAAGTTCGCATCGGCCTGAGCCAGGAGCCGGGCGGGTCCGCCCGCCCGGCTCAACCGACGGGACACTCCGGAGGGATGAGCATGAGTGGATCGGTGAGCGACACGATGACCTCGGGGATGGCCAGCGCAGAGCTGGACCACCGCTGGTTGAGAGGTGATCCGGGCGCGTACGAAGAGGCGTATGCGAGATACCGCTCGCGGTTGGAGGCGGTGGCCTGCCGGATCCTCGGAAGCCATGCGGATGCGGAAGACGTGGTGCAGAACGTCTTCCTGGCCCTGCCCCGGGCGGCCTATCGGGGGTCGGCGAGTCTCTGGAGCTACCTCTACCGGGCAGCCGTGAACGGGTCGGTCAATCTGCTCCGCTCCCGAAAAAGGGTCGAGCGGCTCCACGGAGAGCTGGCGGCTCAGGCTCTGCTGCCGGGTGCTGCGGCGAACCGCGCCCCCGATTCGAAGGCGTTCGAAGCGGAAGCGCTGACTGCGGTGGCCAGGGCGCTGCTTCGGGTGAGGCCCGAATACCGTCGGGTCCTGGTGCTGCGCATCAATCACGATCTCTCGAACCGCGAGATCGCCGAGCGCGCGGGCGTCCCCGTCGCGACGGTCGCCACCTGGATGCGCCGGGGCCGCGAGCAGCTTCGCCAGGCCCTCCGGCCCGTCCTGAAGGAGCTGTGAGACCGGGGCGCGAGAGAGGCGCGGGATGGCGTCGGGTCACCTTCCCGAAAAACGGGCCTTCGGCTCAGCGGGGTCTGCCTTCAGTCAGCTTCAGTCGGGCTTGGGCAGTTCCAGGACCCACTCGTTGCGCTCGAGCCAGCGCGCCCGGACCGCAGTCATGAAGCCGCTGGCCTCGAGCGCTTCCATCGCGTTCTCCAGGAAGTTCACCAGAAGGACGTCGCCGGGCGGGACCGCCATGCCGATCGGCTCGATGGTGAGAGGCTCGCGGAGCGTCGACAGGCCTTCCTTGGGATGCAGGAACGCGGTGAGGGTGACGATCTCCCGGTCGGCGACGACGGCGCTGACTTCGTCTGCGAGCAGGAGCTTCACGGCTCCCTCGTAGTCGGGTGTCGTCACCAGCGACGCCTTCGGGAGCTTGGACTGAACGAAGCGCTGGCTGGTCGAGCCCTCGAGTGCGGCGAACTTGAGGTCGTCTCGGTTCAGGTCCTGCGTCCTGCTCACCTGGGCCAGGCTCGTGGAGCGGGTGAGGATGGTCTTGCCGGAGAGAAAGTATGGGCCCACGAAGGCGGCTCTGGTGTTGCGCTCCGGCGTGATCGTCATCCCGGACATGACGAGGTCGACCTTGCCCGCGGCGAGGGCGCCGAGCAGCTCCGAGAACGGCTTGACGACGATTTCCAGCTCCAGGTCCATCAGCCCGGCGAGCGCCCCGGCCATGTCGACCTCGAGACCCATCAGCTCCCCGCTCTTGCTCACGAAGTTCAGGGGAGGCTGTCCCCCCGACATGCCGACGCGCAGGGTGCCGCTCGACACGATGCGCGAGAGGATCGGCGAGTCGGAGCTGGCCTGGGCTGGCGCCGAGACCAGGGAGACGGCGAATCCGAGCGCTGCAATCAGGATGGCAACCGATCGACCCATGAGACGCACCCTCCCTCTCCCGCTTCCGGGACTGGACGGGTACTTATAGCAGCCGCGGGGAGCGCGCCACACGGCTCTTTCGAGTAGTATCTCGCGTCCATGAAGCCCCGCAGTCCCCAGCCTCGCTTCGTCCTCCTCTCGGTTGCGGCCGCGGTGGCCTGTTTTCTCTCCGCGTGCACCTGGAATGCGTGGATCCCCGGTCAGAGCAGGTGGAACCCGAAGATCGTCGTCGACCCCGCCAACGCGCTCCAGCAGCTCAAGCTCGATTCCACCTATGTGGACGACCTCAACTGCTACGCGCGCAGGTGCCAGAAGCGCTTTCGCCTGATCGTGGAGCGCCCCGGCCAGCTCACGACGCAGGCGATGCTGGAGCTCACCAGCGAGGATCAGCAGGTGCGCATGGTGCTGGAGAGCACCCGCGGCGTCATCGGGCAGGACGGCACCGGCCGCGGCGTGCGCACCGACGTGTCGAGCGTCGCCGTGCGGACAGCGGTCGAGCCGGGAACCTACTTCGTCCTGCTACAGTCGCTGGGCGGCAAGATCCCCTACGAGCTGACTGCGACGCTTACCCCGGATCCCGAGGGCGCTTCCATACAGGTCGCCGAAGCACCGGTCCGAGCCGAGCCGCGCCGCCTCGACATCGAACCGCGCCGCTTCACCGAGGTCGAGATGGGGCCTCACGCTGGCGGGGGCTACGACCCCGCCGTGGTCTTCTCCGGAATCCGCACCTTCACCTTCCCCCGCGCGCCGCGCCCCGGAGATCCGGTGCCCGCTGGCACGGCTCTCGAGACGCCCGGCGACCGCCAGATTCGCCGCTTTCTGGCCGAGGGGATGGAAATGAAGGGCTTTCGGCAGGCGACTGGAGACGAGGAGGCGCACCTTCTGGTCGGCTTCTACACGGGCGGGACGTCCAACACCATCTCCAGGATCCCCACCCCGTTCCGGGACTACTACGAAACCGCCTCGATGGGTCAGCTCTTCGAGGTCGACACGCGGGGCACACTGGTGGTCGACATCGTCGAGCTGGAGAACGACCGGATCGCCTGGCACGCCTGGACCACCAAGGGCCTCGGTCCCGGCATCACCTATGGTGCCAAGACCACGGCGCTCGTCCGGGAGGCGGTCGCCGAGGTGCTCGCGGGGTTCCCACCGCACTGACCCCCACCCGCTCTTGCAGAACGTCGCCGGGTCTTGCGCCGCCTAGGGGGCTCGCGCGAAGGCGAGCACCGGGCACTGGCCGAGGTCGAAGGCGGGCCGCCCGGACTGGCGGAAGACCAGCGTGGATGCTCCGGATTCTGCCACCGGCCGGCAGGTGGCGTCGTTCGCCACCATGGCGACGACGTCGTGGGTGCCTGCAAAGCCGATCCGGCTCGCCAGGGCGAAGCGGCCTCGCAGCAGGAACACCTGGTCGTCGCGGTGGATGATCTCCCAACGCGCCGGGCTGGAGGGGCGCCCCTCGCCCTCGACCCGGGAGCGGCGCCGCCTCTCCAGGTTGCCGACTCCGGCGGGGTCACAGACGGTGCCATCCGGGCTGTGGAACCGGCCCCAGAGTCCCCCCGGGTTGTAGATGACGGGCGCCTCCGGCTCGAGCACCGCGGCGCAATCCGGGCTGGCGGGGAACAGGAACCGCCACTCTCCCGACGACGTGGAGAAGCTGGCGTCGATGAAGCTCCCGCGCAGTGCGGCGTGCGCGACCGTACTCGTCTTCGTGGTGGTGCACCCTCCGGCCAGGGCCAGGGCCAAAGCCGAGAAGCCAACGCGGTCCGCATGCGGTGCTCCTCCCTCGATGGTCGATACCCGGAATTCTACTCGACGATGTCGGCCGCGGCGATCCGACCGGCGCCGTGAGACACGCGGCGAGCCCGGGAGACGCGGGTGCGGACGACCGAAGCGGTTGACGCCGGCGAGCCGCCTGCTACGCATCAACACAGGCCTTTTCCCAACCTCATCCTGCCGGTCTCGGCCGGCACTCGGAGACACACATGTACGTAAAGTACGTCGCTTCCGGCTCGCTTCGGGGTGCCGCGGCTGCGCTCGCGTTGCTGGCGGTGCTGGCGCTCGACGCCACGGGCTGCAGGTCGCTCTCCCGGTCTTCCGCCAGCTCGGCTTCCTTCGCGTCGGCCACGATATCGCTGCAAAGCTCTTCCGACATGATGTTCGCCGCCCGTCAGGACTACCGCGAGGACGTTCAGGCGCTGGCTCTCGCGGCCGTCGAGTCGGGTGCGAGTGGCGGCGATCTTCGGGATCAGGTGGGCCGCATCGCCGTGCATCACGGCATCACGGACTGGGAGGCCGACGAGCTGACCTACCGGGCGGTCGGAGAAGGGCTCGCACAGGCCGGGCTGGACCCGCAGCGGGCCCGCAGCTTCGCCGAGGAAATCGCCGGCAGCGACGCGCGCGCACTCCGCGCCGTCTTCGAGGGATACGAATCGTAGTTCGATGCGCTGTGTCGTGCTGACCATCGCGCTCGCACTGTGGACGTCTGCGGGCTGGGCCGCTCCGCCCGGTCCGCTTCCCGCCGAGCTGATCCGCGTCGCTGCCAACACCGGGGGCGCGGCCGGTGGGCACGTGGCGCTCCGGCTCGGCGACGCCGTGTACCACTACCAGGCGGACGACGACCTCGTGCTGCGGCTCGTGCGGGACCAGTGGCCCACGTTCCTGGTCAAGTACACGGTGCTCGAGAATCGAAGCCTGGATCTCCAACGTCTCGCGCTGGACAAGGAGGCTTTCCGGAGGATCGAAGCGCGGCTGATTCGGATGCGCACCGTGAATCGCCTCGAGCTGGCCCGTCTGGAGGCGCTCGAGCTGGAGACCCGGTGGGTGGAGGGCCTGGGCACGGCGGGCGCGTCCGTTCCGCTTCCCGCCCTGGGTCTGTTTGCGCGCGGGGAGCGCGGCGATCCCGCAGCAGAGCGGCTGCGGCGGGCGGTGGAGGTGCGCTACGGCGAGGACTTCATTCGCCAAGAGCTCGGGGCCGTGGAACAGGAGCTGCGGGCCACCGCACTGCGGGTCTCCGAGCCCGGTGGGGCCGCCGCGCCGCCGATGCTGGAGCTCGTCGCCGAGCGCCGGCGGGGCCTGCTGATGATTCGGGAGGCGCTCCGCGGACTCGACGAGGCGTGGTCCCTCGCCCCCGACGCATTGATCGATCCCGATGCCGGCGAGCAGTTTCGGCTCAGCAGTAGTGAGCGCGCATCGCTCGAGCGCCATGCGGGCCAGATCGAGGCCTCCGCGCTTCGCCTGCTGCGCTCCCGCCGATCGGACCGCGGCTACCCCCTGCTCCTCGCGTTGGCACGCCATCAGGCCGTGTGCCGCTCACTGGCCCTCGGCCGTCTGGTGCTGCTCGATCCCGCTCCCGACGGAGCGCTGGTGGTCGGCGCCGAGGCGTTCCGCGATCGGCGAGAGAGCATCGAGCGGCTCCTACCCGCGGTGCGGGGCGCCTACCTGGACGCCCGGGCGTCCGCCCTCGAGGGCGGGTTCGACGAGCTCCGCCAGAACCAGCTGGAGGGGATGGCGGCGTTCGTGGCTTCGCTGGACGCCGCGCTCGAGGGTGGGGATGCCGTGCGGCTCTGGGCGGGCGGAGGGGCCGCGCCCTCCCGGAGCGGAGCGGCGCCGCTGCCCGAGGTCGCGCCGCCGCCCGGCTGGCGCGAGGACGCCCTCGCGGCTGCGCGTGCCCAGCTGGCCCGCGCGCGCGGCCTGCACGAGTACGACCTCTTCACGCGGAACTGCGCCACCGAGCTCGCCCGCGCCGTCCTTTCGGCGTTTCCGGATACGGAGCAGGCAACCCTCGCTCTTGGAGGGGAGCTCGATCCCGACGACGTGCTTCACTTCATTCCCGCCGAGCTCGCCCGTTCGGCGGGGCGGGGCTGGTCGGTCCTCGAGACCCGCGAGCTGCCGTCGTGGCGCCGGCAGCTCGTCGCCAGTTTCGAAGAGCGCGAGAACCCCCTCTGGGTGAAGCTTCGCGAGTCCAACACCTTCACGTCGCGGGCCTACGAGGGCTCGTTCCGCGACGCGCCCTTCGTGTTCTTCACCGAGGGGCCCGTCCTGCTCCGCCCCCTCCAGGGCGTGGTCAACCTCGGCTACGGGCTGGCCCATGCCGGACTGGGTGCGCTGACGCTTCCGTTGGACCGCGGCCGCCGCTTGCTCGCGGGTCTCGAAGGCGCTCTCTACAGCGTGCCCGAGCTGGTGGGCGTCAACATCCGAAAGGGACGATACGACCTGCCGCCGCTCGCACTGGCGCAGGAAACTCAGCAGGCCGCGCGGCCTGACCGCAGGGAGCCGTCACGCCGCCAGATTTCATGGAGGAAACGATGAACGCGATTCGGATCACCGCAGTGGCCCTGATTCTGGGCTCGCTCGTACTGGGAGCATTTCCCGCACGTGCGGACCTGGAGAGTGAGGTCGATTACGCCGTCGGCGTCCTGGAGCGCATGCCGCCGGGGGCGATTCCTCCGGAGGTTCTCGCCAAGGCGCAGGGGCTCGTCATCGCCAGGTGGTTCAAGGCGGGCGTGGTCTTCGGCCTCGCGGGCGGCCAGGGTATCGTGGTGGCCCGGACGGCAGACGGGTGGAGCCCTCCGTCCGGGATCGGCGCCGGCGCCGTGAGCTTCGGCATTCAGCTCGGGGCCAGGAACAGCGACCTCGTGTTCGTGTTGCTCACTCCGGCTGCAGTCGAGGCCTTCACCAAGGGGAGCTCCGATTTCGGCGCCGAGGCGAGCGCCGTGTTCCTGCAGTGGGGCGGCATGGCGAGCAGCGGGGTCGACCCCGACGTCGCCGTGCGCGTGTACGGCGATACCGTGGGGCTCTTCGGGGGCGGTTCGTTGGCCGGCGGATACATCGGCGTTCGCGACGAGGACAACGCAAAGGCGTACGGGAAGCCCGTCGAAGCGATCTCGATTCTTCGTGGTGAGGTCGAGGCGCCCCCCGAGGCCGCGAAGCTCCAGGAGGCGCTCGCCAAGCTGGAATGACGCAGCATCCCCCGCTTCCCTGGCGGTTCTTGACACCCCGTAGCCACACCCATAGGCTACGAGTTCGCGGTCCATTCCGGGCGCGACCGATGAGCGCAAATCACCGATGTTCGAGGCCACCTGCGATCGTGCGCTTCTCGTGCGCTGCTCTGCTGGCCGACCGGGCCTGCGAGCAGCGAACGAGAGGCGGGCGCAGGTGACCTCGCCCTTCGGAATGACGACGAGGTAGCGACGATGCCCCTGCAGGCTGACGAGCGTCAGCGACTCGAAGACAAGGCGAACGAGATCCGCGAAGGAGATCGTCAAGATCACCTACACCTGCGGCGGGGCCCACATCGGCGGGTCCCTGAGCCAGACCGACCTCATGGTCGCGCTCTACTACAAGTACCTGAAGTTCGACCCCAAGAATCCGGAGTGGGAAGAGCGCGACCGCTTTCTCCTCAGCAAGGGCCACGGCGGCGTGGGCCACGGCGCGGTGCTGGCCGACGTCGGGTTCTTTCCGCGCGCGGAGCTGGATGACTTCAACAAGACCGGTTCGCCCTTCGGCATGCACCTCGACCGGCTCAAGGTGAAGGGTGTCGACGCCTCGACGGGCTCCCTGGGCCACGGCCTGGGCATCGCCAACGGCATGGCCTACGGCGCGCGGCTGCTCGGCAAGAGCTGGCGGACCTACGTACTGCTCGGCGACGGCGAGCTGAACGGTGGCCCGACCTGGGAGGCGGCCATGGCCGCAGGCCACTTCAAGCTCGCGAACCTGACCGCCTTCGTCGACCGCAACCGCCTCTGCATCGACGGCTCTACCGAGGACATCATGTCGCTCGAGCCGCTGTAGGACAAGTGGGAGAGCCTTCGGCTGGAATGTCGCTCGAAATCGACGGCCACGACTTCGATCAGATCTGCGAGGCCATCGAAGCCGCGCACCAGGAGACGGGGCGTTCCACCGTGATCATCGCGAACACGATCAAGGGCAAGGGGGTCGACTTCATGGAGAACCAGGCCGGCTGGCACTACGGCGGCTTGGACGAGGCCATGCAGGATCAGGCCCTTCAGGGCCTGGAAAGGAAGTAGACGTCATGGCGAAGGGACTGACCTGGACGGTCGACGACGCCGACCACATGACCCAGGCCGAAATCTACGGCGAGGTGCTGACCCAGCTCGGCGCCCAGAACGAGAAGATCATCGCGCTCACCGCGGACCTGGCCGGCTCGACCAAGATCGGCCGCTTTCAGAAGGACTTCCCCGACCGCTTCATCAACCTGGGCGTGGCCGAGATGAACATGATGGGGATGGCCTCGGGCCTGGCCTCGGTCGGGCTACATCCCCGTGGTCTCGACCTTCGCCGTCTTTGCCAGCCTGCGCTGCGCCGAGTTCGTGCGAACCGACATCTGCTACCAGAACCGCAACGTCAAGATCATCGCCACCCACTCGGGCACCTCCTTCGGCCAGGCCGGCACCACCCACCACTGCACCGAGGACCTGGCGGTGATGCGCTCCTTCGCCAACATGACGGTGATCGCTCCCGCGGACAGCTTCGAGACCGCGATGGCGCTGACCGCGGCGGTCGACACCGACGGACCCATCTACATGCGCATCGGGCGCTCCTTCGAGCCGCCGCTGCACAAGTCCGTGGATTTCGATTTCGAGATCGGCAAGGCGATCCAGATTCACGAAGGGACGGACCTCACGGTGATCGCCTGCGGCCGCACCGTGCTTTCCGCTCTCGAGGCGGCCGAGATCGCCAAGCAGCAGGGACTCAGCGTGCGCGTGCTCGACATGCACACCATCAAGCCGATCGACACCGACGCGGTTCTGCAAGCGGTCAGCGAGACCCGGCGGATCATCACCGCCGAGGACCACAGCGTGATCGGCGGCCTGGGATCCGCAGTGGCCGAGGTCATCGCGGCATCGGGCAAGGGCTGCGTGCTCCGGAAGCTCGGCCTGCAGGACGAGTTCTCCATCGTCGGCTACCCGGAAGACCTCCTCCACCGCTACAAGCTGGATGGCGACGGCATCGCCGAGACCATCCAGGAAGTGATGAAGATGGACTTCGAGGCGGACGAGGACTGGGAGGACGAGGTCTGAGATGTCGACCCGCGACGAACTGAAGAGCCGCCTCTTTCTCCGCGTGGCCCTGCCGCTCACCAAGGTGGTGCGGGAGGACGATCCGCGCATGCGGGGCCTGACCCGGAACATGAACGCCGTGGTGCAGTTCGCGGTTCAGGGGCACCGACACCGGTGCTCACCTGGTCTTCGCCGACGACAGTCTCGAGGTGGTGCAGGGCATTCACGATGAACCCGACGGTCGCGTTCACCTTCAAGGACCAGAAGTCGCTCAACGACTTCTTCGCGGGCAAGCTGGCGTTGCCCAGCGTCAAGGGTCTGCTGCGGCTCGACGTGATCCTGCGCACGGTACCGCTGCTGCTGAGCCTCAAGATGCTGATGCCGGATGCGGACCCCAAGGATCCGGCCAAGCGGGCACTCAAGGTCAAGCTCCTGCTCTACATGGTGACCATCGGCGCTCTCGCAGCTCAACAAGGCGGGCGAGCCGACCATGGCGAAGATGGCCGAGAAGAGCCCCGACCGGATCTACCAGTGGATCGTCGAGGGCGGGCCGTCCGCCTATCTCAGGATGAAGGCCGGAAAGACCAAGGCCGGCCGCGGCGTCTACACCCGGCGCCGGCCCTTCGTGCTGATGAAGTTTCCGAGCATCGAGGGGGCCTACCAGGTTCTCACCAGCAAGGTCGCCCTGGTGGAGGCCGTCAAGGCGGGCTACGTGGTCACCGAGGGGGCGATGGAGTACTCCAAGGAGATCGGCATCCGGATGCAGATGATCGAGGAGCTGATGGCCGCGTAGCGGAGGCAAAGGTGAGCGAGAGAGCACGGATCCTGGCCAACCTCCACCTGCACGCGGTTCTGCCGCGTCTGGAGGAGCTGGTCAAGCTCGACGACGAGGCGCAGTCCATCGCGAAGGAGATGAAGCTCAGCGTGCGCTTCAGGGTGCGCAAGGGCCCGTCGCGGATCGTCAAGATCGCCGACGGCGGGGTCTGGACCAGCAGCGACCCGAAGGCCAAGGCCGACCTCGGGCTCTTCTTCGCGAGCTGCGACCAGCTCAACAACCTGTTCATGGAGAAGCGCGCCATCCCCGTGCCCTACAGGGGGCTGACCCAGCTGCGGCAGATGAAGCGCTTCAGCAGGTTGACGGAGATCCTGACGCGATACCTGAAGCCCTCGGAGAGCGATCTCGAGGATCCGGGCTTCAAGAAGAAGCACGTCGAGATGGCGCTGATGGCAGGCCTGGCCGGGGCGGCCGAGGTCGCGAAATACGATTCCAGGATGGAGCACGTGGTCGACCAGCTGCCCTGGGGCACCCTCCAGTTCAGTGTTCTTCCCGACGGGCCCTACGCATTTGCGAGCGTGGACAAGGAGAAGGCGATCTTCGTGGGCAACGGCAGGGTCTCGGAACCGGCCGCCAACCTGGACATCGACGGCGTGGACATGGCCGTCGGTGTGCTCGGGGGCACGGTCGACACTTTCGCCGCGCTCGGCAGGGAGGACGTCCGCGCCAGCGGGCTGCTCTCGCTGGTCGATGAGTTCAACGCCCTGCTGGACCGCGTGGGCTATCTACTGGCCTGAGTCCTGGGAGACTTCCGACCATGAGCTTGAACAGTTTCGAGAAGTCCAAGCAGATGTTCCTGCGGGCGACCAAGGTGATTCCCACCGGAATCTCTGGCAACAAGAACCCGGCCTTCGCGATTCCCGGCGCGTTCCCCTACTTCGCCGAGCGCGGAGAGGGTTGCCGCTACTGGGACGTGGATGGCAACGAGTACATCGACTACCTGTGCGGCTTCGGACCGGTGGTTCTCGGGTTCGGCTACCAGAAGGTGGACGACGCCTACGACGCGCAGCGCGCGCTGGGCTCGGCGTTCAACCACCCTACTCCTCGCACGGTCGAGCTGGCGGAGAAGATGGTCGAGCTGATCCCCTGCGCGGACTGGGCCGCCTTCGGTCGCAACGGGTCGGACGTCACCACCTACGCCATCCAGGCCGCCCGCGAGCAGACGCAGCGGCGCAAGATCATCGTGGCCCGGGGGGCCTACCACGGCTCGCACGCCTGGTGCACACCCGGACACGGCGGGTTGATCGAAGAGGACAAGCGCCACATCCTCGCGTTCACCTGGAACGATGCCACCGAGCTCGAGGACCTGGTCAGGAAGCACCAGGGGGACGTCGCCGGGGTGATGCTGACGCCCCACCACCACCCCGCCTTCGACGAGCAGGTGCTGCCAGGTCCCAGCTTCTGGTCCGACGTGCGTCGCATCTGCGACGAGCACGGCATCGTCCTGATCTGCGACGACATCCGCGACGGGTTCCGGCTCCACATGAATGGATCGGGCGAGTACTTCGGCTTCGTGCCGGACATGATGTGCTTCTGCAAGGCCATCGCGAACGGCTACAGCGTGTCGGCCATCGTGGGCAAGGAAGAATTGAAGGCCGCCGCTTCCAAGGTCTTCTTCACCGGAACCTACTACACGGCCGCCGCCGACCTGGCCGCTGCCATCGCCACCATCGATGCGCTGCAAGAGGTGAACGCGATCGACCAGATGATGAAGATGGGGAAGCTGCTCTGCGAGGGCCTGGTCAAGCGCGGCGAGGCGCACGGACTGCAGGTCAAGCTCACCGGACCTCCCACCATCCCGTTCCTCACCTTCGCCAACGAGCGCGACTTCCGGCGCAACCAGCTCTTCAGCAAGGAGTGCGCCCGGCGTGGCGTCCTCTTCCATCCCCACCACAACTGGTTCCTGATGTCCGCCCACCAGGAGGCGGACATCCAGCAGTCGTTGGACGTCGCCGACGAGGCCTTTGGCGTGGTGAAGAGGCAGTTCGGCGGCTAGTCCGTCCGGCCTCGGGACCGCGCGAACTCGCGCGCGCGCCTCTCGTATTCGGCCGCCAGCTTCTCGTGACCCAGGGCCATGTGGAGCGTGGCGAGGTTCTGGAGCGCGGCCAGCACGGTCGGGTCGTGACGCAGGCAGGTCTCGAGCATCTCGATGGCGCGCGGAACGTCGCCGGCCATGGCGTAGAGCCGGCCCAGCTCGTTGTAGGCACGGGCGAAGCCGGGGTCGCTCGCGATGGCGCGCTCGTGCAGCGCCACGGCTTCCGCCTGCCGGCCGGCCAGGTCGAAGATCTGGCCCTTCAGGTAGAGCGCGTGGGGATCCTCCGGCCAGTCCTCCAGGATGCCGTCGATGTACGCCAACGCCTCGTCGGTCCGACGCAGGTCCTTGAGCGACACGGCGACTCCGAGACGGACGTCGCGGTAGCGCGGCATCATCTCTGCCGCGATCTGAAAGTGCTCCAGCGCCAGCTCCCGGCGCCCGCTCTGAAGGTGAACGTTCCCAATCCCCTTGTGGGCGCGAGCGGAGCCCGGATAGCGCTCGACCGCTCGGCTCCAGAGGGTCTCGGGGCTGCTCCACGCTTCGTTGCGGAGGTGGGTCGCAAAGACCAGCGCTACCAGCACCGCGATCCCCGCGCTGCCGACCAGGGGGCGCCAGCGCGGCGCCCGCCACGCCGAGAGCAGCGCCGAGGCCACGGCCAGGTGGAACCCGATGCCGGCGGCATACAGCCAGCGCTCCGCGAAGATCTCATGCCACGAAACGATACCGGTGTGAGGGAGGTAGAGGATGAAGAACCACGCACCCCCGAGGCCGACCCAGGAGCGCCGCACCAGTCCGTGCAGAGTGAGGCCCAGAAAGACACCGAGCGCAGCCAGATCGAGATGGTGCAGGAGGTCGCGGCTCGACCCCGCGAGCCCCAGGGCGTCGTAGTGGTAGGTCACCGACTGGCCCAGCGGAGCGATCAGCAGCCGCAACGCCATTCCCACCAGCCGCGCCCGGTCGAGGAAGCTCAAGGGCGTCTGGCTGATCTCGTAGTAGCTCTGACGTCCACCGAGAGTGGATTCCACGGTCACGGGGGTCAGCAGGAGAAGCGAGAGCGTGAGTGCCAGTGTCAGGCAGGCCAGCCCGAGCCAGAAGAGCTTCCGGCCCAGCAGCAGGTCGCGGATGTCCTCGAAGAGCGGGGTGAGCCCGGCCCGGCTCGGCGGCTCGCCCCGCGCGGCGGGTGGGGTGCGCGCGTAGAGAGCCACCACGACGAACGCGATCGGGGCCATCACCGCGAATTCCTTGGAGTAGGTGGCCAGGTAGAGGCTGATGGCGGCGGCGACCCCCCTCCACCAACCGCCAGTCCGCAGGTAGGGCAGCAGCAGCGACATCATGAGCAGCGAGAAGAGCGTGGCCAGAAGCTCGCGCCGTCCGGAGACGTGGGATACCACCTCGGTGCCGAGCGGATGAACCAGGAAGAGCGCGGCAGTCCACCAGGCCAGCCCGGAACTGCTCGACACGCGCCGGATCAGTGCGAAGACCAGCAGCCCGACCAGGCAGTGCAGCAGCACGTTGTTCAGGTGAAACAGCGGGGAGTAGGGACCGGCCGCTGCGAACTCGAGGGCGTAGCTGAAGCTCCGAGTCCAGCGGTTGCGAAATTCGAAGCCCTGGTCCGTGAAGCCCACGATGGCCGGCAGGTTGGACAGGGACTGGATCTCGGGGTTGCGGAGGATCAGCTCGACGTCGTCGAAGACGAAGGGGTTCTGCACCGCGTTCCAGTAGGCGAGCGCCGCGAGCCCGAGGAGGAGCAGGACCTGGAGCCCCGTTCTTCCCCGGTGGCTGGGGGCTGGGCCTTGTGAGGAGCTCAAGGTCGGTGCCGGGTCGTCTGGTCCGCAGCTCACGGCTGGTCCCCGGACCGCTCTTCCTGCGCTGGCAGGGGCCGGGCCGCTTCGTAGACCGCGCTGACCCGGTAGTCCCGGGTGTTGCGGGTTTGAAAGAACAGGATCAGCTCACCGAGGAGTCCGATGGCGAAGGTCTGCACACCCAGGCCGATCAGCAGTGTGCCGAGCACGAGAATCGGGCGGTTGGCCAGTGGCGCCCCGGCGAGCCGCTGGATGCCGACCACGAGCAGGATCACCGATCCGATCGCAGCGAAGACGGAGCCCACCCCTCCGAACAGGCGCAGCGGGTGCCGGGTGAAGCGGCTGATGAAGAAGATCGAGAGGAGGTCGATCGCGCGCCAGAAATAGACCTGCGGTCGGAACAAGGGGGGCGTGGCCTTGCGGGCATGCTGCCGGGCGGGGATCTCCTGCACTCGGAAGCCGACCCGCTCGGCGAACACCGGGAGGTACCGGTCGAAGTCGCCGTAGAGAGGCGTCTCCTCGGCCAGCTGTCTGCGGAAGGCCCGGGTTTCGCTCGCGACGTCACGGAAGCGAGAGCTCGCCGCCAGGGAGACGAGCTTGTTGAAGAGCTCCGACTGGATTCGGGCGGAGCCGCCAACCGGCCCTCGGCTTCGCGTGGCTGAGGCCAGGTCCGTGTCCTGCTGGACCGCTTCGTAGAGGGCGCCCAGAACCTCCAGGTCGAGCTCGAAGGTGCCGGGGATCGTCATCAGGACTTCTCCCCTGGCGCGTTCGATGCCGGCCGCCAGCATACCGGCCTTCCCGGCGGTCTCCGCGAAGCGCAGAACCCTCACCCGCTCTGGATCTTGCTGCTGCAGGCTCTGCAGCTGCACGATCGTGCCGCGCGCCACCGGTCCGACGAGGTAGAGCACCTCGTAGTCCACGCGCAGCTTCTCGAGCTCCCCGATGAGCTCGCGGTGCATCTCATCGAGGTCGTCCGGCTCGGAGTCCACCGAGACCAGCACGGAGACGGTTTCTTCGCGGCTCAGATGCCCTTCCTCCATTCGTGTACCGCGGCCGGAGGGGATCGATTCTCGGCCGAGCTCAGGATCACGAACTCGCCGAGCAGGCCCACGAGGAGGCAACCGACGAACGTGGTCGAGGTCAGGAAGGCGACGGCCGTCATCACCACGGTGCTCCCGCTGCCGAAGAGCACCGCCAGCGAGGCCAACACGGCGGCGGCGAAGAAGGGTGATCCCACCAGCGCAAACCAGCGCAGCGGACTCTCGCGGAAGTGGGTCAGCATTTCGATCGTGAACAGGTCGGTGAGCACCTTGAAGGTTCTCGAGATGCCGTACTTCGAGTCCCCTGCTACTCGGGGATGATGGCGGACTTCCACTTCCGAGATCGAGGCTCCGAGCGGCATGGTCAGGATCGCGATGAATCGATGCATGTCCGCGTAGAGATCGAGACCCCGTACGACTTCACTGCGGTAGGCCTTGAGAGAGCAACCTTGGTCGTGAATGAGTGCTCCGGTGACGAGCCGGATCAGGCGGTTGGCGAGCCACGAGGGTATCTTGCGGAGAATCAATGTGTCGCGGCGGTTCTTCCGCCAGCCGCTCACCACGTCGGCGCCGCGGGACAGCTCCTCGATCAACCGCGGTATGTCCCGCGGGTCGTTCTGCAGATCCCCGTCCATCGTCACGATCGCATCTCCCCGGGCCCGGTCCAGCCCGGCTTGGAGGGCGGCAGTCTGCCCGAAGTTCCGGCGTAGCGCGATCACCGACAGCTCCGGCGTTGAGGGCAAAAGCCCTCGAAGTGCGGCGAGTGTCCCGTCAGTGCTGCCATCGTCGACGATCACGATCTCGAAGGGAAGGCGGAGCGGTCGAGCTGCCTCTGCGATGCCGCGCACGAGGAGCTCTGCGTTCTCCTCCTCGTTGAAGACGGGCACCACGATACTCAGCGAACGGGGACTCCAAGTCGGTGAGGTCGCTTTGCTGCCCGACATCGTATCGGCCCCGAGCCCGAGTCTTCCCCGAGAAGAGCGCTTCGGCGCCGCGATTATACCGAAGCGAGGGGCCCATCCAAGACGAGGAAGACCTGGTGATCGGTTTCACTAATATGGAAGGCGATGCATGCGCTCTTGGGGGCTCGCCATCCGTTCCGCCTCAGGAGCATTTCGCGGCAGTCGTCTGAGCGCGGCCGGAGACCAGCTGAATGACGCGATTCCTCAGAATTCTCGTCTCCGTGGGACTCCTGTTTCTCCTGGTGCGGATGCTGGGCGACCCGGCGGCTCTCGGCAGGCAGATGATCGCCCTCTCGCCCTTCGCCGTCGTCGTGGCCCTTGCGCTCATCACGCTCGATCGCACCCTGATGGCGTACAAGTGGATCCGGCTTCTGGTGGCGCGCGGCCACGCTCTCGGTCTGCTCCGAGGGATCAAGGTCTACTGCGCTTCCACGGTCTGGGGGCTGTTTCTCCCGGCCACGATGGGGGCTGATGCGATCCGGGCCGCTTGCTCCGTTCGCGAGGGCCTTCCGGCACGCGTCGTGATCGCGTCCATCGCCATCGAGCGAATGATCGGATTGGTCGCAACCTCGCTCCTCGCGATCGGCAGCCTGGTGTTGCTGCGCGGGCTCGGCCAACTGAACCCGGAGCTGGAGCCGGTCTGGTGGGCGAGTCTCGGGCTGCTCGCGGCAGGGCTGGTGGCGTTCCTCGTCTCTCTCAACGAACGCATCCACCATCTCCTCCACGGTCGCCTGCTCGGCCGATTTCAGGAGGTGCGGGTGTTTCGGTTGCTGGAGAGGTCCCACCAGACGCTTCGGGACTACCGGCACTCCCGGCGAGAGCTCTTCATCTTCTTCCTGCTGACACTCCTGGAGAACGCCTTCCCGATCGTCGTTACCTGGGTGATAGGCCGCGGCCTCGACGTCCCCATCGGCCTTCTGCACCTGGCCGCAGCGGTCCCGTTGGCCTACCTGGTCTCCCGGATACCTCTCTCGATCGCGGGGATCGGGGTCTACGAGAGCGTGTTCGTCCTGGTTCTCTCCGCAGCGGGTGTGGCGGTCGAGCAATCGCTGGCGATGGCGCTCCTGGCCCGGATCCTTCAGATCCTCTGCATGCTCCCCTGGTGGTTCGCCTACGCTGGGGAAGCGGGCCGCCCGGCTCCGACAGCGGTCGGAGGAAGCTAGGGAACGCGCGCGTCGCGCCACTCCCGGTACTCGCACATGGCCGCCAGCGCCCGCGCGGCGTTCTGGGGCGTCGTCATCAGCGGTGCGCCAGGGCCGAAGAAGCGCTTGACGTTCTCCACCCACTCGGGGTGCCCCATGCAGGAGACGAGGAGCGGACGCTCGGCGGTCTCCTCGAGCAGGTCCGGATCGACGTAGCGGAGCCCCGTCACCCCTTCGGAGTCCAGCTCGAGCGCGGGTTTGAAGACCTTCCAGGGAGCGATGGGAATGGTGATCACCGCGTCGACGCTGGAGTCGGTCATCGCGAGCTTCATCCCCAGGGCGAAGAGACCCGACGGCCCGATGTCGAGAGGGTTGCCCACGTTCATCCAGGCGGGGGCCTTCTGGCGGATCTCGGCCGCCGACTCCGCGGTCATGTCGGGCAGCTCCATCCCGCACTGGACCAGGCGGTCGGCCGCCATGGCGCCCTGCGAGCCCGAGCCCGTGACCACGAGGACTCTTCGCCCCTTCGGCAGCGGGCAGGCCTCGAAGGCCCGGGCCATGTCGAAGAGTTCTGGGAGGTCGCGCGCCCGGGTGACGCCGGCCTGACGACAGGCTCCGTCGAATACCGCATCGGCTCCGGAGAGGCTCCCGGTGTGGCTCAGCGTGGCCTTCTTGCCCGCCTCGGTCTCGCCGCTCTTGTAGACCAGCACCGGCTTCTCGAGGCTGGCGCTGCGAGCCGCCTCGACGAAGCGCCGGCCGTCCTTCACGCTCTCCAGGTACATGACGATGACGCTCGTGTCGGGGTCGTCCCGCAGGTACTCGAGCATGTCGCTCTCGTCGAGGTCGGCGCGGTTGCCGATCGTCGCCAGCTTGTTGAGGGCGATCCCCTGGGATGGCGCCCAGTCCATCAGGACGTTGCCGAAGACGCCGCTCTGGGCCACGACCGAGATGCCTCCGGGCCGGATGGCGTCGAGATCCACCTCGCAGGTGGCGAAGCGGCCCGGAACGTTCACCACTCCTACGCAGTTGGGGCCGATCACGCGGATCCCGGATCGTTTCGCCAGCCGTCCGATCTCTTCCTGTGCATTCGCCCCGTCCGCGCCCGTTTCGGCGAAGCCGGCGCTCTGGAGGTTGACGATCTCGACGCCCTTCAGGGCGCAGTCCCGGAGAACGCCCGGAACGGCGGGGGCGGGCACGATCACGATCGCCAGATCGACATCGGCAGGCACATCCTTCACCGTCGGGTAGACGGGAAGGCCCTCGATCTCCTTCTCTCTCGGGTTGACCAGGAAGAGGCGCTCGGGGGAAAAGCCGATCTCGAGAAGGAACCTGGGGAGGCTGGCGCCGAAGCCGAAGGCGCGCTTCTTCGCACCGATGATGGCAATGCTCTTCGGCTGGTAGAGCGCGTCGATCGGGTTTCTCTCGCTCATCGGAACTCCCGGTTCGGGCCAGGGGGTAGGCCATTTGAGCCCTCTTTTCCACGCTGGGATTCTCCTCGGAAAGCGAGACCCGGCTGGCGTAGAATGCGAGATCCAACTCGAGGAGGATCTCCAATGAGCAGTTTCTGCGAAGATCGCGTCGTGATCGTGACCGGCGCCGCCCGTGGTCTGGGCCGCGAATACGCCCTGATGCTCGCGGCCCACGGTGCGAAGGTGATCGTCAACGACCTCGGCGGTGCGCGCGATGGCACGGGGGCGGATGCCGCTCCGGCAGAGGATGTGGTCGCGGAGATCAAGGCCGCTGGCGGCGAAGCCGTGGTCAACGATGCCGACGTCAGCGATTTCGACGCCGCCCGGGCCATGATCCAGCAGGCGATCGACACCTACGGCCGCCTCGACGTGCTGCTCAACAATGCCGGGATCCTGCGCGACCGGATGCTCGTCAACATGACCGAGGCGGAGTGGGATGCTGTGATCCAGGTGCATCTGAAGGGCACCTTCGCGCCGGCGAAGCACGCGGCGGCTTACTGGCGCGAACAGTCGAAGGCGGGACAGCCGGTGGACGCGCGCCTCATCAACACCACCTCCGTCTCGGGGATCTACGGCAACCCGGGCCAGACCAACTACGGCGCCGCCAAGATGGGCACCGCGGCCTTTACCATCATCGCCGCGCGCGAGCTGGGCCGGTACGGTGTCACCGTGAACGCCATCGCACCCGCAGCGCTCACCCGCCTGACCGAAGACCTCGCTCCGGGTCCGCTCTCCGAGGAGGAGAAGAAGGCGAGGGACCCGCGCTGGGTCGCGCCCCTCGCCACCTGGCTGGCGAGTGCCGAGTCGAAGGGGGTGACCGGCCGCATCTTCGAGGGATCCGGCCAGGTCTTCGCGGTCGCCGAGGGCTGGCACCGCGGTCCGGCGATCGAGCCGGTCGAGGACCCGACCCAGCTCGGCCCGATTCTCAGGGACATGGTCAAGCGCGCCCGCAAGAACGCCGGCATGGACGGCCAGGATCTCGACGGGGGACTCGACGAGTAGCTAACAGGATCCGGTGCGAGCCAGGAACGCGGTGACCGCCGCGTCGAAAGCGTCGGCCGCCTCGATGTTCACCGCGTGACCGGCGTCGACGCCCACCACCTCGAGATGGGGCAGGTGGCGCTCGGCAAACTGCCGCGGGGCTTCGAAGCGAGCGTCTCGTTCCCCACAGACCAGCAGGGTCGGCACGCGGTTTGCCTCCACGCGGTCACGGAGGGAGGATTCGGGGACGGTGTAGCGGATGGTGTGCGCCACGCCCCTCGGATCGAGAAGCTCCGCGTCCGCAATCAGCGCCGCCTGCACGGCGGGCGGAAGCCGTCTCGCGTGCAGCGGATGGAGGGGCGTCTTTTCGAGCACGGCCCGGCCGCCCCGCTCGATCTCCTCCGCCTGCCGTGCGCCTCCACTCCGCACCCCCGCGACCCATTCCGCGTCGGCCAGCGCCGAGGTCGAATTCGTGAATACCTGGGCGAGCAGGCGATCGGGGTGGTCGAGGGCGTAGCGCAGCGTGAGCGTGGCTCCGAGCGATTGCCCGCAGACCAGCCAGCGCGACGCACCGAGGCGCTCGCGTAGGGTCTCGAACGCCGCGACGTAGGTGTCCGGGTGGTAGGCGATGGGCTCGGCGGGCGCCGGCGAGCGGCCGTGTCCCCAGAGCTCCACCACGACCGGCCGCGTGACTCGCGCCAGTGCCGGGAGGTTCGGTTGCCACTGGGCCCGGCTCGACAGGATCCCGTGCACCAGGAGCAGGTGGGGGCCCTTGCCCTCGTGAACATCGCAGTGGAGCTCCAGCCCGGCCACTCAGCGGCCCTCGAAGCGGGGATCTCGCTTCTCGAGGAAGGCGGCAATGCCCTCGCCGACGTCGCGACTCTTCCGCAGCATCTCCAGCACGGCGACTTCGTAGTCGAGCGCCTGGGCCAGGTCCCAGTGCCCGAACTTCTGGAGTCCGCGTTTCGCGAAGGCGATGGGCAGCGGAGCGTTGCGGGCGATGCGATCCGCCAGCTCCCGGCTCGCGGACGGGAGCTCCGCGGCCGGAACCACGCGGTTCACCAGGCCGATCCGCAGCGCCTCCCCGGCATCCACGGTCTCGCCGCTCATGATCAGCTCCGCCGCCTTGGCGTATCCCACCAGCCGCGGCAGGAAGTAGATGCCACCCCAGTCGGGATGGAGTCCGCGGCGCGTGAACACCTGGGCGAAACGCGCGGTCTCACTGGCGATGCGGATGTCGCAGGCCAGGGCGAGGTTGCAGCCTCCGCCGGCCGCCACGCCGTTGACCGCTGCGATCACCGGCTTCTCCATGCGGTGGATCGCCAGCACGGCCTTGCACATGGGCGGGCGCTCGGTGGTGACCTCCTCCGGGAGTGCCTGAACGGTTCCATCCGCGAACTCGCGGAGGTCACCCCCCGTGCAAAAGGCCTTCCCGGCGCCGGTGATGACGACCACGCGGACCGCGGCGTTCGCCGCCAGCTCTTCGAGGATCACGAGCGAGCTGCTGGCGCATCCGCCCGCCGAAGGCGTTCATCCGCTCCGGGCGGTTGAGGGTGATCGTCGCGACGTGATCGGTCTCGTCCAGGAGGATGTGCTGCTCACTCATCCTGCTCCCCGCTTCTGGGCTCTCCGTGAGCCTACCTCCTCCGGCGGCAGTGCAACCCGATTGACGCGGTTCTCCCAGCCTGTTACCGTCGCAAAACAGATCCTTAGTTCGGTTAAAACGTTAACTAAACCAGTGGGATACTGGTGGCTCGTAGCTCCTGGATCTCGGATCTGCACTGGGTTCGCACGGCGAAGCAGCCGCGCGGCAGACGAACGCTCGGCCCGGCTCCTCGACGCCGCCGAGGAGCTGATCTCCGAGAAGGGCATCGACGACACCACCGTCGCCGACGTCGCCGCCCGGGCCGGCTGTTCCGTCGGCGCCTTCTACCACCACTTCCGGGACAAGGGCGCGCTACTGCGGGTACTGCTCGAGCGCCTGGGCAAGGAGTTTCGCGAGACGATGCGCGAGGCCGTCGATCCCAAGCGTTGGGAAGGCGCGACCATCGCAGAGATCCTGGAGGCCTATCTCCAGTTCTCGATCGAAATGGGACGGGAGCGGGCGGGTCTGCAGCGGGGCAAGCTGGCGCTGGCCCTTCGCGACCCGGCCTTCGGCGAGGAGGTCTTCGAGCTTCAGCGGGAGCTCGGCGCGCGCCTGCGCGAGCTGCTGCTGGCCCGGACGGGGGAGGTCGGGCACCGCGACCCCTTGCTCGCCATCGACTTTGCCCTGGAGCAGCTTCGCTCCATGCTGATGATGAGGCTGGATGGAGCTCTGCTGCGAACCGGCCTCGAATCCACCACAGACGCGGACTTCGTCCGCGAAGCGACCGCCTCCGTATGTGCCTATTTGCAGATCCCGCCGCCCCCCACACCGGAGGACGTCCGATGAGGGGCGTCGGATCTGCTGATCAACAGGCCGGTACGAGCGGCGACCGGTGACACAGGGCGATCTGGAATGAGCTTCTTCGAAACGCGCCTGACGAGGCTTTTCGGAATCGAGTACCCGATACATTCAGGGCGGCATGGCCGCCGTGCTGGCCATGGGCGGCGAGGCCGTCTACATGGGTACCCGCTTCTGTGCGTCCGAGGAGTGCATCATTCACCCAAAGGTGAAACAGCTGATCGTCGACGCGGCGTACGACGAGACCGACTACATCCTCATGTCTGTCGGAGACCCAGTGCGCGCCATCCGCAACAAGCGGACCCAGGAGATTCTCGAGATCGAGCAGGCCGAGGGGGCTCCTGGCGTCAGGAAGTTCATGTCGGCGCACCGCGGCGAGGGTCAGGGGCTGGGCGGGCGGACCGCAATGAATACCGGGGACATCGAGGAGGGCGTTCTTCCCCTGGGCATGGTGAGCGGGAGGATCAGCGAGATCAAGCCGGTCAAAGAGATCGAGGCCGCAGTGGGAAGGGTTCCGGTTCTAATCTGTGAGATGGTGAAGGGCTCACGGGAGGTCATCGCCGGAATGATCAGACTCCAGGAATTTCCCCCGGCGATCCTCTTCGGTCTCGGTGGCATCTTCGCCGAGGTGCTCCAGGACAGCGCAGTGCGGCTTGCGCCCTTCGACCGGCTGGAGGCGTTGCGGCAGATCGATTCGATCCAGGCAGCCGACTTCCTGGGACCGATCAGGGGCATGGTACCGGCCGACAAGGAGGCGCTGGCAGACCTGCTGGTCGGGCTCGGCCTGCTGTCGGTTCAGTTCCCGGAGATCCGGGAGATCGATCTCAACCCGATCGTGATCGCAGAAGGAAAGCCAATCGTGGTGGATGCGCTGTTCGTCAGATAGGCATCCAGGGGTGGCGGACTTCGTTTTCAGGCGCGTTGGAAGCACCTAAACTGGGATTCGAAGGAGGTCGAAGATGTCGGACGCCAGCTACGACGTGGTGCTGATCGGCGGCGGCCACAACGGGCTCTGCGCGGCCGCCTACCTGGCCCGGGCGGGCCAGAAGGTCGGCGTGTTCGAGAGCCGTCACGAGGAGGCGGGGGCGGTCCACACCTCGGAGGCCACGGTGCCCGGCTTCTGGCACAACCTCCATGCGCAGTACATGGAGTTCATCGACTACATGCCCTTCTACCACGACTTCGACCTTCCGAAGTTCGGGGCGCGCGTGATCAAGCCGGAGTGCCAGGTGGGGATGGCCTTTGCCGACGGGCGGCCGCCTCTGCTGATCTACCTGCCGGAGCTGGAGGAGAAGACCCACGCCAGCATCGCCCGCCACTCGAAGCACGACGCCGACCTCTTCAACGAGATGCGGCGCAAGGTGATGGCCGTGGACCAGCACCTGGCGGCGGTGATGTACACGCCGCGCGACGTGCATGCCACCACCGGAGCGCTCACGAAGCTCTGGACGGACCTCGGCTTCGAATTCGGCGACATGCAGAAGACGGTCAAGCAGCTGATCGACGAGAGCTTCGAGAGCACCGAGCTGCGGGGGACCCTCTACCGACAGGCGCTGGAGTGGGGCATCGACCCGCACAAGGGCAACGGCGTCTCCTTCGTCTTCAGCTGTCTCTGGCTCTGCGGAATCCACTACATGTCGGTGGGTGGCACCCACATGCTGGGCCACGCCATGGCCAGCGCCGCGCTGAACGCGGGCGTGGATCTCCGCTACAACCACCGGGTTCGCCGCATCCTGATGCAGGGAGACCGGGCCTGCGGAATCGAGCTCACCGACGGCCGCCAGATCGAGGCGAAGGTCGTGGTCTCGAACCTCGACGTGAGAACGACTTGCGTCGACATGCTGGGCCCGGGCAATGCCACGACGGAGATGCAGGCGTTCATCGACAACTGGCGCTTCGGTCCCGAGCACTGCCTGGGGACGCCGTCGTTCGCGCTCCACGAGCCGCCCGACTACAAGTCGGCCCGGCACGATCCCGACATCAACCGCGCCTTCTACACCATCGTCGGCTACGAGAACGCGGAGGAGGTGTCCCGGTACATCCTCGACGCGATGGAGAATCGGCCACCGGAGCTTCCCGCCGCCGGAATCTGGGTGAACACGCTCTGGGATCCGACCCAGGCTCCCCCCGGCAAGCACGCCATGAACGGCTGGTACTTCTTTCCCCAGGCATCGGCTCTGACCCCGGCCGAGTGGGAGGAGGTCAAGCAGACCTACAACGCCCGCTTCCTGGCGCTCTGGGAGAAGTACGCGCCCAACATGACGCGCGACAACGTGATCGCCGACGCCCTCTACACGCCCTACGACATCGAGCAGGAGATGGGCATGCCCGAAGGGGACTTCGGCCACGGACGCCCCAAGTCCCCTGTCTACATGGACATGGAAGCGGAGGGCGACCGTTCCGTGGGCATGACCCGGAGCGGCACGGAGGGGCTCTACCTGTGCGCGGGTAACGGCGTCAGCGCCGGGCCCGGCTACAGCGTCTTCAAGGCGATCGCGCAGGACTACGACCTCCCCAAGATCTGGGAGCGGGACGACCGCATCTACTGAAGCTGAGCGTCGAACGACCTCACCGGTCAGCTTTGGAGAACGGATCCGTTCGGAGCCACTCGATCGTCTCGCGCAGCGCGGTGGGAATGTCCCGCACGCAGACACCGAGGCTGTCCCGCCGAGTGGTGTCGAAGCGCGTCGGAGCGACGGGCTGCTCCTCGAGCGCCTTCGGGGCCTCGAAGCCGGGAACGATCTCCGTCAGCGCTGCGTGACATGGGACGGGAGGATGCGCGGACCGAGGATCATGCTCGGGAGCAGCACGCACATCCGCATGTGGTTCTCGCCGGCCAACCGGAAGGCCGCCTTCTCCATCACCGAACAAGAGTCCATTCCTCGTGGCGTGCTGGTAGGACAGGAGAACGGCGCTCTTGTGTCATTCTGACCGGCGTTCGAACACCAGGTCGCAGCAGTCGTCGCCGCCGGACAGATATGTCGCATGTGCGTGGGTGAGGTGGGGATGTATGGCCTCGCAGACGCCCTTGAAGGCAGGACCGCTGATGATGTTTCTGCATTTGTCAGGGGTCAGGAATCTGGCAAAGGGACAATGCTCTTCAACCCGGACGCTCCTTTCCGGCGTCATTTCCGTGATCCGGCCGATGGGGTGGGTGAGATTGTGCATGTAGGTGGCCACTTTGATGGCCGCTGTGGCGTCCCTTTCCTCGATTCCCAAGTTCGTGAGCACCCGCCTGGCTTCGTAGTCCCGGACATAGGTGCGGAGGACATCCCCTGGTTCCGCCAGATTCGTCGGAATCAGCCGCCGCATCTTGTATCGAAAGATCAGATAGGGAATCAAGATGAAGCGCCGGGTGAGGATTGCCAGCTTTTCCCGCACGGGGATGACGAAACAGGAATTGGTCAAGAGCGTTCTTTCTTCCATGCGCTGTTTCCTCGCCCTGAAATGGGAGCTCGCGGTCTCGGGGCATCGCTCATCTGCCCTTGTAGACGGGATCTCGCTTCTGGATGCGGGCGGTGATGGCCTCGGCGAAGTCCTCGCTGCCGATCGACTGGTTGAGGGCGATGTTCTCCTCGTCCAGCGCCCTCTGGATCTCTCCGTCGAGCTGCCGGTGAAGGGCCCGCTTGGTGAGTCGCACCGCCATGCCGGGGCCTCCCGGCGGGATCAGCTTCAGCGCGGCTGCTCGGGCGTGGGGGAGGAGATCGTCGTGGGGGACCACTTCGTTGATCAGGCCGAGGTCGTACGCACGCCTGGCGGGAATGTCCTCTCCGAAATACATCAGCTGCTTGGTCCGCTGCATGCCGATCAGCCGGGGCAGGATGAAGGTGCTCGCGAGCTCCGGGGCGATGCCCAGCCGGACGAAGGGCATTCGGGCCCAGGCGTGCTCCGACATGTAGATGAGATCCGCGCAGCTCAGGATCATGGTGAAGGCGCCGCCGATGGCCAGGCCGTTGACGGCGGCGATGATCGGCTTGTCCAGGTACCAGAGCTTGAGGACGAGCTTCTTCTGGGCGATGTCGGTGGGGTCGATCTGGTCGAGGAGGTCCTCGGAGACTCCCTGGGCGGCATCGGGACTGAAGGCAGCGCCGCTGGAGAAGGCTTCCCTGGTGGGGTCGGGATTGTCCGGATCCCTGGCGCCGGTCAGGATCATGGCGTGGACCGTCTCGTCCTTCTCGAAGCTGTCGGCGGCCCACCAGAGCTCCAGGAAGGAGTAGGCGCTCAGCGCGTTCTTCCGCTTCGGGGTGTTCATCGTCACCGTGACGATGCCGGTCTCTTCGTCCTTCTGGTACAGGATGTCCCTGAACTGCTCAGCCTTCATGGATCTGCCTTTCTCCAGTTGGATCCGACTCGGTCCGCTGGACCGGGCTCCCCGCGACAGGGTTGGAGTGACTGCAACCAGGTCTGCTAGGAGATGCTCTTGCCGCCGTCCACGGCGAGGCAGACGCCTGTCAGGAACTCGGCGTCCTGCGAGGCGAGGAAGAGCACCGCGTTGGCCACGTCGCGGGGCTCGGACAGACGACCCAGGGGGACCCCTTCGGTCAATCCCTTGCGGATCGGCTCGGGGAGGGTGTCCACTCCCAGCGCACCCTTGAAGAAGGCGGTCTCGGAGGCGACCGGGTTCACCGCGTTCACGCGGATCCTGTAGGGGGCGACCTCCATCGCCAGCCCGCGGGTCATGGTCACCACGGCGCCCTTGGTGGCGTTGTAGGCGGTGACGCCGGGCCGGGGGACCACCGCCCCGATCGAGGCGGTGTTGACGATCACGCCTCCGCCGCGCTCGCGCAGGGCGGGCACCCCGTACTTGCAGCCGAGGTAGACGCCCTTCGCGTTGGCCGCGAAGACCCGGTCGTACTCCTCTTCGGGGAGATCCCAGAGCGGCATCATGCGATGGCAGAAGCCGGCGTTGTTGACCAGGATGTCGAGTCCGCCGAACTGCTCGACGGCGGCGTCGATCATCGCCTTCACCTGGTCGGCCTGAGAGACGTCGACCCGCACGAAGATGGCGGCGCCGCCCGACTCGCAGATGGCCGCGGTCACCTCCTTGCCGCCGGCCTCGTCGACGTCTGCGACCACGACGCTTGCGCCCTCCGCGGCGAAGCACTTCGCAATGGCCTCTCCGAACCCGGAGGCGCCACCGGTCACGACTGCAATCTTGTCCTGAAATCTCATTTCAAACCTCAAAGCTTGATGGTCACGCACTTGACCTGGGTGTAGTGATGCAGGGCCTCGATGCCCTTCTCGCGGCCGTAGCCGCTCTGCTTGTAGCCGCCGAACGGCATCTCCACGGGCCCCGTGATCCAGTCGTTCACGTAGACCTGGCCCGCCTCGAGGCGCGCCGCGACCCGGTGGGCGCGCGAGAGGTCGCGCGTCCAGAGCCCGGCGGCGAGTCCGTAGCTGGTGTCGTTCGCGATCTGGATCGCTTCCTCTTCGTCGGCAAACGGGATCACGGACACCACGGGTCCGAAGATCTCCTCTCGCGCGATCCGCATCTCGTTCCGCACCCCGGTGTAGATGGTGGGGCAGACGTACCAGCCTCCCGCGAGCTCGGGATCGTCGGGAAGATCGCCCCCCGCCACCGCGGTGGCGCCCTCCTCGCGCGCGATCCCGTAGTATTCCTGGACCTTCCGGTACTGGTCCTCGGTCGTCAGCGGGCCGATCAGTCCCCCGGGCTTGACTGCCTCGAGCGCCTGGGCCAGCGCCGCGACGAACTCGTCGTGGATCTCCTTCTGGAGCAGCAGTCGCGTTCCGGCCATGCAGACCTGGCCAGCGTTGGTGACGAAGGCGCGCATCGAGCCCGGCACCGCCTGGGACATGTCGGCGTCGGAGAAGACCAGGTTCGGAGACTTGCCACCCAGCTCGAGGGTCAGCGGAAGGATGCGCTCGGCGGCGATCCGCCCGATCTCGCGGCCGGCCCGGATCGACCCGGTGAAGGCCACCTTGCGCACGTCCGGGTGCTCGACCAGGGGGGCGCCGAGCTCCGGACCGGTTCCCGTGACCACGTTGAGGACGCCTGCGGGCAGCCCACACTCCGCCGCGATTCGCGCCAGCAGGGTCGTGCTCGTGGAGGTGAACTCGGAGGGTTTCACCACCACCGCGTTGCCCGCCGCGAGGGCCGGAGCGATGCCGCGCGCCGCCTGGTTGATGGGTGAGTTCCAGGGTGTGATCACGACCACCACGCCGAAGGGCTCGCGCCGCGTGTAGGAGTGGTAGCCCGGGCCGAGGTCGAGGGTCTCCCCATGCAGGGTGTTCACGAGGCCGCCGTAGAACTCGAAGTACTGGGCGGCGATCTCGACCTCGAAGGGCGCCTGGAAGGCGGGCTTCCCGGCCTCCAGCTGCTCGAGCTCGGCGAGTTCCTTGGACTGCGCCCGGATCGCCCGGGCGACCTCGAGCAGGACGCGCCCGCGCTCGATGGGCTTGCGATCGCACCACCCGGCGAAAGCCGCCCTGGCGGCTGCGACGGCTGCCGCGGCGTCGTCGGCGTCACCGCGGGCGATCTCGGTGAGCTTCTCTCCGCTGGCCGGATTGGTCGAGTCGAGATAGCGCCCCGCCTTGGGGGGCACGGCCTCGCCAGCGATCCATTGCTCGTAACGCGGCTGCATCGCCGTTCTCCTTCAGAGATCTGCTTTCGTCCTCACGACGACTACTTCGCGGCTCTGCGGATCCCGGCTTCGGCGAGGATCTCCTCGCTGTGCTCCCCGATGTTGGGGGGGCGCCGGTAGATACGCGAAGGCGTGCCGGTCAGCTTGATGGGAGGTCCCGCGAGCGTGATCGGGCGGTTGTCCCCCGGCTGCTCGACCTCGACCAGCATTCCGCGGATCTTCGCATGGGGATCGGCAAAGATGTCCGCGGCCGTGTTGACCGGGCCGACCGGGACCTTGCGTGCCAGCGTCTCGACGATCTGCCGGGTGGTAGTGCGCCGCGTCCAGGTGAGGATCGCTTCGTTCACCAGCTCGCGGTGGTTGGCGCGCACCAGCACGTTGACGGTGCGCTCGTCGGTGACCAGGTCGGGGCGCCCGATCGCCTCGCAGAGGGCCTTCCACTGCTCGTCCTTGGGTGCGGCGATCGCCACCGCGCCGTCTTCCGTTTCGTAGACGTCGAAGGGGGAGAGGGCAGGGTGGCCGAAGCCCTTGGGGAGCTGGACCTCTCCGGAGGCCGAGAACTTGTAGACCATGGCCTCACACAGCAGGAGCACCCCGTCGTACATCGCCACGTCCAGGAACTGCCCCTCGCCACTTCGCCGCGCCGCGTGCACCGCGGAGACGACCCCGAGCGCCGCCAGGGTCCCCGGGAAGAGATCGCCGACGCTGGCTCCCGCTGGCATGCCGCGGCTTCCCCTGGGCCCGGTGGTGGCGACCATGCCACCCATGGACTGCGCCACGATGTCGAAGGCGGGCCAGTCGGCGTAGGGACTCTCGCCGGTGCGCGGGTCGCCGAAGCCGCGGACCGCGGCGTAGACGATGCGCGGGTTGCGGCTGCGAAGCGTCTCGTAGCCGATGCCCAGCCGGTCGATGACCCCGACCCTCGCGTTCTCGACCACGGCGTCGACCGTGTCGGCCAGTCGCAGGAACGTGTCGCGGTCCTGCTCCGTCTTGAGATTGAGGACGATGCTCCGCTTGTTGCGGTTGATGCTGGCGAAATAGCCGCCGTACTGGCAGGTCTCGCGGTCGTCCGGGTGGGGACCCAGGTAGCGCGCCATGTCCCCTAGTGGCGGCTCCACCTTGATCACGTCCGCGCCGAGGTCGGCGAGCAGCATCGTGCAGAAGGGACCCGCCAGGGCCTGGGTGAGGTCGAGGATGCGCAGGTCGGAGAGCGGCCCGGTTCGTTCACTCATCCAGAGTGCCCCTTCTCGACGAGGTTTCCGTTGGTAGCATACAAAGACTAATTGGCTGATCAATCAATTAGTGGTAGGATCATCGGCCGATCCTTCCCGAACCGGGAGACGCCGGAGATGGCCCTGATCGAGTGGGACGACCTGGCCCGCCGGGTGAACGAGGACGGCGAGTTTCGCCTCGCCTCGCGGTTCTGGGACGCGCGGCTGCGGCTGGACCTCGGCGGAGAGAGCCGGCGGCTCTGCTTTCGCAACGGCGAGCTGTGCGAGGTCGAGCCCTGTGAGGGCGATGTGAGCTTCGACCTGCAGATCTCGGCCCCGGTCGAGGATTGGGAGCGCCTGCTGGCGCCCGTGCCCCGGCCCTTCTACCAGGATCTCCTCGGCGCCCTGCTCCATCACGGCTTCCAGCTCAGCGCGGACCCGCTCGACTACGCCGCCTACTACCCCGCACTGCGCCGCCTGGTCGAGATCCTTCGCGAGGGGCGGGAGGAGTAGTCGTGGCTCGATTCGATGCGGCAGCCGGTCGCTATGTCTACCTCGACATTGCCGAGATCGAGTACCGCGTCTACTTCGAGGAGAACGGCGCCGGCATTCCCCTGCTGCTGCAGCACACCGCCGGGGCAGACGGACGGCAGTGGCGCCACGTCCTCGAAGATCCGGAGCTCGCGAATCACTTCCGGATGATCGCCTACGACCTGCCCTATCACGGGAAGTCGCTTCCGCCTTCGGGCGTCGAGTGGTGGAAGCAGGAGTACCGCCTCACCAGGGATTTCCTGATGTCGGTTCCGCTATCCCTCTGCCGCGCCCTCGAGCTCCAGCGGCCGGCCTACATGGGAAGCTCGATCGGCGGACACCTCGCGCTCGATCTCGCGCTCCATCATCCCGAGGGCTTCCGCGCCGTGATCGGTCTCGAGGCCGCGGCGGCGACGCCGGGCGGCTACCTCGAGATCTGGAACCATCCGCGCGTGAGCAACAGCTTCAAGGCCAGCGCCATGTACGGGCTGATGTCGCCGACCTCGCCCGAGGCCTTCCGGCGCGAGACGGCGTGGGGCTACAGCCAGGGGGCTCCGCCAGTCTTCAAGGGCGACCTCTACTACCACGACGTGGATCACGCCATGGGAGAGACGGCCCGGGAGATCGACACCTCGAAGGTCGCGGTCTACCTCCTGACCGGGGAGTACGACTGGAGCACGCCGCCGGCGCTCTCGCGGGCCGTCGCCGCGCAGATCCCGGGTGCCTTCTACCGGACCATGGAAGGGCTCGGCCACTTCCCGATGAGCGAGGATCCCGAACGATTCCTGCGCTACCTGCGACCCGTGCTCGAGCAGATCCACACCGCCGACGCGAAAGAGGGGGGATAGATCCATGGTTCGCGCGGGCAGTCAGGAAGCCGGCGGTGAGCGACGCCGCACCCAGGCCGAGCGCACCGCCACCGCCAATCGGCGGATGATCCGCACCGCCATCCGGCTGATCGCCCGCCAGGGGTACACCCGCACCACGCTGGCGCAGGTCGGCAAGCAGGCCGGCTACACCGGGGGGCTGGTCAGCCATCACTTCGGCTCCAAGGAGGGGTTGGCGCGCGCGCTGGTGGAGCGCGCCGCGGGCCGCTTCTATCAGGACCAGCTGCTCGCCGCCACGCGAGGCAAGTCCGGCCTCGATGCGCTCTGCGCGTCGATGGATACCTACCTGGACGAGCTCGTGGTTCGCGAAGAGTACATGCGGGCTCTCTACGTGCTGATGGGCGAAGCTCTGGGTCCGGTGCCCGAGATCAACGAGGTCTTCGCCGAGCTCAACCGCGGCTTTCGCCACAGCGCGCGCGCCTGGATCCGGGAGGGCATCGACGCCGAGGAGATCCGCTCGGATCTCGATCCCGACGCCGAGGCGGCGGTCTTCGTGGGAATGCTGCGGGGCGTGGCGACGCAGTGGATGGCGGAGTCGCGTTGCTTCGATCTCGACGCGGTACGCGAGAGCCTGAAGGACGCATTGCGCCGGCACCTGTCGGTGCGAGGGGAGGGCGACGATGGCCGGTGACGAGCGCGAGAGCGTGACCCGGGCGCTGGTCGAGGCGGTGCGAGGGATCCGCTACGACGAGATCCCCGAAGAAGCCCGACAGACCGCCCACCACTGCCTGCTCGATTTCCTCGGCGTGGCGCTGGCGGGCTCGAGCGAGCCCCTCGCCGACATCCTGGTCGCGGAGGTGGTTCGCGGCGAGGCCGCCGGCGAGGCGGGGATCATCGGCCGGCAGGAGCGCGCGACGCGTCTCACGGCCGCGCTGGTGAACGGCGCTGCCGGTCACGCGCTCGACTTCGACGACACCCACACGACGATGATCGGCCACCCCACCGGTCCCGTGCTTCCGGCGCTGCTCGCGCTCGGGGAGACGGAGGGAGCCAGCGGTCAGGAGCTGCTCGCCGCGCTGGTGGCGGGTGTGGAGCTGGAGTGCCGGGTCGGGACCCTGCTCGGCGGCATGCACTACGCGGCCGGCTTCCACACCACGGGGACCGTCGGCACCTTCGGAGCCGCGGCGGCCTGCGCGCATCTGATGGGTCTCGACGAGAAAGGCTGGCTTCACGCACTCGGCCTCGCCGGAACCCAGGCTGCCGGTCTCAAGTCGGCCTTCGGCACCATGGCGAAGCCGCTCCACGCCGGCCGCGCCTCTTCGGCGGGGCTCCTCTCCGCCCTGCTGGCTCGGGGCGGCTTCACCTCCCAGCCGGCGATCCTCGAGGTGCCTCAGGGCTTTCTGGCGACCCACGCCGGTGCAGAGCCTTCCGTCGAGGCCCTGGAGCCCTTCGCGGGTCGCTTCCTGATCCGGGACACGCTCTTCAAGTTCCACGCCGCCTGTCACTTGACCCACGCCGCCATGGAAGCCGCCGGGAAGCTCCGCGAGCAGCACGGACTGGATCCCGAGAAGATCGGAGCAGTCGAGGTGCGCGTCGCGCCCCCGCTCCTCGACGTCTGCAACATCGAGGAGCCGAAGACAGGCCTCGAAGGCAAGTTCAGCCTGCGTGCCACCACGGCGCTGGCCCTGCTGGGCGAGGACACCAGCGACCTGGCGATCTTCAGCGAGGCGAAGATGGCGGAGCCTCGCCTCATCGCACTGCGTGACCGCGTGCGCGTGATTGCGACCGAGGGGATCGGGCCGATGCAGGCGCGGGTGCGAATCGAGACGGATGGCCAGCACGGCGAGGCCGAGGCCGACATCGGGGTGCCGGCGGGGGACCTGGATACCCAGGGAGAACGACTGCGCCGCAAGTTCAGCGCCCTCGCTGCGCCGGTCCTCGGCGCGGGTCGCGCGGCGGAGCTGGCCGACGCCGCGTGGTCCGCGGAGCGGATCGACTCCGTCGCCGAGCTGCTGCGCCTGGCGCGGCCGGGCTCTGCGATGGCTCCAACGGCTCCATGATCGGAAGGAGGTTTCCATGAGCAGCGATCGAAAGGTCCGTGTGCTGGTCGCGAAGCCGGGCCTGGACGGCCACGACCGCGGCGCGCGAGTGGTGGCCTACGGGCTCCGCGACGCCGGCTTCGAGGTCATCTACACCGGACTACGTCAATCTCCCGAGCAGATCGCGACGGCTGCGGTCCAGGAGGACGTCGACGTGATCGGCCTCTCGATCCTGTCCGGGGCCCACCTGGCGCTGACCCGAAAGGTGATCGAGACGCTGGAGGGGCTGGGGGGAGCGGACATCCCGATCCTGATCGGGGGCTTGATCCCCGAAGGCGACAAGCCGGCGCTTCGGGAGCTGGGGGTGGCCGAGGTGTTCACCGCGGGAACGCCGATCTCGTCGATCGCATCCTTCATCGAGTCGCGGATCTCGAACGCGTAGCGGACCGGACCGGGGAATCCGCGAAGGAGACGAACATGAGCGAACAAGACCTGGAGCGAATCGCCGAGGCCGAAGAGCGATGGCAGCGCGAGGTCCTGGAGCCCCGCGTGAAGCGCTTCAAGATCGAGAAGAGCCCGACGCGCTTCTACACGCCCACGGCCAACCGGGACTTCGACTTCCTGGAGAAGGTGGGCTTTCCCGGCCAGTATCCCTTCACGGCTGGGAACAACCCCTTCGACTTCTGGCGCGCCCACGCCGAGGCCGGGGCGAAGCTGGGCGTCCGGCCGGACACGCCGGGAGGCGGTGCCGGCGCCGGCCGCTACAGCGGCTACGGGACACCCGAAGACTATCGGGACTACCAGCTCCGCATGCAGTCGCTGGGCAGCCGCGGCGGGCCCAACGTCGCATTCGACCTGGTGACCCAGTGCGGCTACGACTCGGACAGCCCCAATGCCCTCGGCGAGGTGGGCCGCGTCGGCGTGGCGCTGGACTCGTTCCGCGACTTCCAGATCATCTACGAGGCCTTCACCGGTGAGCGCGACATCGACAAGGTCGCGTCCAACTTCACCATCAACGCTCCGGCCGCAGTGATCATCGCAATGTACGCAGCGCTGGCCGAGAAGCGGGGAATACCGCTCGAGGTGCTGCGGGGGACACCCCAGAACGACATCCTGAAGGAGTTCATCGCCCGCGGCACCTACATCTTTCCGCCCGCGCCCTCGATGCGGCTGTTCCGCGACACGCTGGTGTTTTGCCGGGAGCACCTTCCCAAGCTCAACGTGACCAGCATCGGCGGCTACCACATCCGCGAGGCGGGGGCGACGCGCATTCAGGATCTCGCCTTCTCGATGGCCATCGGGTGCACCTACCTGCAGGCCGGCGTCGACGCGGGGCTGGAGATCGACGACTTCGCTCCCATGTTCACCTTCAACGCCTTCGGCGGCAGCATGGAGCTCTACCACGAGGTGGCCTTCCAGCGCGCCGCGCGGCGGATGTGGGCGCGGCTGGTGAAGGAGCGCTTCGGCGCCGAGAACCCCCGCGGCATGATGATTCGCCAGCCGATCGGAGCGCACGTCGGATGCACCAGCACCACCCTGCAGCGGCCGCTCAACAACCTGGCCCGCGCCGTGGTCGGAGGCGTTGCCAGCGGCATGGGCGGGGCGCTCCCCGCCGCCTATCCGCCCTTCGACGAGCCGCTCGGCCTCGGTCACGGTCTCGAGGCGATTCAGCTCCAGGTAGACGCCACGCGGATCCTGATCTACGAGGCGGGGGTCGCCAACGTGAACGACCCGTGGGCCGGCTCCTACTTCATGGAGTCGCTGACGGACGAGACCGAGGCCGCTGCGCAGGCGGAGCTCGACAAGATCGACGGAATGGGTGGCGTCGTGGCCGCGATCGAGAGCGGATACCTGCAGCGGGCCATCGCCAAGAGCGCGTACGAGAGACAGAAGCGGATCGAGCGGCAGGAGGAGTTCATGGTGGGCGTCAACTGCTTCACCGGCGAGAAGGAGCTCGAAGTGTCGGTGAAGCGCGCCGTCGACGAGCTGTACGACCCCGGGCAGATGGCGACAGCGGAAGAGCGGCAGTGCGCGAAGCTGGTGGAGCTGCGCCGCGAGCGCGATGGCAAGGCGGTGGCGCGGTCGCTCGTAGCCCTGGAGAGCAGCGCCAGGCAGGCCGATGCGAACCTCATGCCGAACTTGATCGAATGCGTGAAAAGCGAAGCCACCATTCAGGAAATCTGTGACGTCCTTCGTGGCGTCTTTGGGGAAGCCGAGCCCGTCAAGCTCTGAGAGAGCGCTCGCGGGGGACGAATCGTGGAGACGGCCTGGCAGGATCTGGTCGACGCGGTCGGCAGCGGCAAGAAGCGCGCGCTGGGCCGCCTGATCACACGCGTGGAGAACCGCGAGGCGGGTTGGCAGGAGGCCATGAAGGCGCTCTACCGGAGCACCGGCGCGGCTCCGATCGTCGGAATCACCGGGCCTCCCGGGGCGGGAAAGAGCTCGCTCACCAACCGGATCGCGGGGATCCTGCTGGCGCAGGGTCGGCGCGTCGGCGTGATCGCGGTGGATCCCACCAGCCCGTTCTCGGGCGGCGCCCTGCTCGGCGACCGGCTGCGGATGCGCGACGTGGCCACCGAGCCCGGCATCTTCATTCGCTCGATGGCCACGCGCGGGACGCTCGGCGGGCTCTGCCAGGGCGCGCGCGACGTGGCGCGCATCCTCGACGCCGCGGGTCACGACATCGTCCTGATCGAGACGGTGGGCGTCGGTCAGGATGAGATCGAGGTGGTGAAGGCGGCGGATCTCGTCGTCGTGGTTTGCGTGCCGGGGCAGGGGGATGGAATACAGGCCCTCAAGGCGGGGATCATGGAGATCGCCGACCTCTTCGCGGTCAACAAGGCCGACCGCGAAGGGGCGGACGAGCTGGTGGCGGACATCCACGCGATGCTGGCGCTCCGCGGTAGCCGAGGTGGCGAGGCGCCCCCGGTGCTCGAGACCTGCGCCCTCACAGGGGATGGCGTGGACGCGCTGGTCGCGGCCCTGCTGGAGCACTCGAGGCCTTCCGGGCCCTCGGAGCAGCGCGGGGCGGCACGGGTCCGCGAGGAGATCCTGACACTGATCGAGCGAGAGCTGGCCCGCGTGGTGCGGCAGCGGTTCGGCAACGACCGCCGCCTCGACGAGGCGGTGGGGCGCGTGCAGAGCGGGGAGCAGGATCCCTACAGCGCTGCGGAGGCGATTCTCGAAGCCCTCGAGCTGGGGGAATGAGCACAAGGGGAGCCGGACCATGGAAGAGAACAGCGAGCTGTTGACCGAGAGACGGGATCGGATCGGCGTCCTCAGCTTCAACCGGCCGAAGCGGCGCAACGCGCTCTCGCCGAGGCTGCTGATCGCCCTGCACGAGACCCTCGAGGCCTGGGCCCGGGAGGACGAGATCCGCACGGTGGTGATCCGGGGAGCCGGGGAGAAGGCCTTCTCCGCCGGCTACGACATTCTCGCCATTCCGACGGACGTGACGCCGGAGACGGCCGAGCGACTCCGTGATGGCAACCCGCTCCAACTCGGCCTCGAGAGCGTCAAGAACTTCCCCTATCCGACGATCGCCATGCTGAACGGCCATTGCTTCGGCGGCGCGGTGCACCTCGCCCTGTGCTGCGATCTCCGGGTCGGCGCCGACGACATCGCGGTCGGGATCCCTCCGGCGCGGCTCGGCGTCGTCTACCCCCACGAAGGCCTTGCGCAGGTCGCGCAGGTGCTCGGGATGGCGCGGGCCCGCGAGGTCTTCTTCACGGGTCGCAGCTACCGCGGAGCGGATCTTCGGGAGATCGGATTCGTCGACCGGCTGGTTCCGCGCTCGGAGCTGGAGGCCACGAGCTACGGGCTCGCGGAGGAGATCGCCGGCAACGCGCCGCTCGCGCTCAGGGGCATGAAGCGAATCCTCAACCTGATCGAAGCCTCGGCGGCGCTCTCCGGGGATGCGCGGCGCGAGGCGGAGGCGCTGTTCGCCGCTGCCCTCCAGAGCGAGGACGCGAAGGAGGGGCAGAAGGCCTTCATCGAGAAGCGCAAGCCCAGCTTTTCCGGACGCTGAGCAGGAACGTCCCCGCTACCTCCGGGCTAGAGGGGACAGGCGTCGCACTTCGGGCCCGGGGCCTCGAAGAAGTAGGACTTCATGATCCCGAGGTCCAGGAAGTTCACCACGCCGTCGCCGTTCAGGTCTGCGTCGTCGTCGCTTCCGAAGAAGACCGACTTCATGACACCCAGATCGATGAAGTTGACGACGCCATTCCCGTCGAGGTCCGGATCACAGGCGTTCCCGTAGCCGTCGCCGTTCGAGTCGCGCTGGTCCTGGTTCGGGGCCCGGGTGCAGTTGTCCGCGTCGTCCTGCACCCCGTCGCCGTCCGTGTCGTCGGTCTCGATCACGGCGAGGAAGGCGTCCCAGTTGGATCCCGCGCCGTGCGTGGATTGGAAGGGGTCCACGACGGGGAAATCCGTCGAGTAGGTGTCGCCGGCGAGGTAGACCTCCCCCCAGTCCCCCAAGGCCAGGCCGGAGCCGTACTCCGCGCTGCTGCCGCCCAGGTAGGTCGAATAGAGCAGGGCCGATCCACTCGCATTCAGCCGCAGGAGGAAGCTCTCCATGAACCCGTACTCGCAGTTCTGGCAGGTGTTCCCGGGCCCGGGCAGGGCGTCCTGGAGGGGGAAGTCCAGCGAGTCGGTGGTCCCGGTCACGTACGCGTTTCCGAAGGAGTCGACCGCGATGCCGAAAGCCTGATCGGTCCGGCTCCCTCCCAGGTAGGTGGCGTACTCCAGGCTCGAGCCGAGCGGATCGACCTTGACCGCGAACGAATCGAGGCCTCCGCCCCCGAAGCCCGGAAAGAGCGCATTCGCCACCGGGAAGTCAGCCGAGTCGGTCTGGCCAGTGAGGTAGGCGCTGCCCCGGCGATCGACGGCGATCGCCCAGGCGTACTCGTCGATGTCGAAGTCGCCGTCACCGCTTCCGCCGAGGAACGCCGCGTACAGGAGCGATGAGCCATCCGCCGCGAGCTTCGCGACGAAGGCGTCGTCGGCGCCGTTGCACGAGCCGTCCGACCCGCAGGTGGTGTCGAACGCGCCCGCGCTGGCCGGGAAGTCGGCGGACAAGGTGGAGCCCGCCAGATAGGCGTGTCCCGTGGCGTCGAGGGCGACTCCGAAGGCCCGATCTGCGCCGCTCCCGCCCAGGTAGGTCGAATAGGTCCAGGCTGGATCCGGCCGGATCGAGCTTGGTCGCGAAGGCGTCCCAGGTCCCCCCGTCGCAGAGACCGTCGCTGCCGCACTCCGGGTCGAAGGCGCCCGCGCTGGTCGGGAAATCCGTCGACTTCGTGTAGCCCACCACGTGGGCGGAGCCGCTCGCATCCACTGCGATCTTTCCGGCGATGTCGCTCCCGCCCCCACCCAGATAGGTGGAGTAGACGAGCGCGGATCCGGCCGGATCCAGCTTGGTCACGAAGACGTCCGGGCTGCCCCCGTCACAGAAGCCGTCGCCTCCGCAGGTCGTGTCGACGGCGCCAGCAGTGGTGGGGAGGTCGGTGGACGTCGTCTCGCCGAAGAGGTACGCGCTGCCCGTGGCATCCACCGCCATGTCCCGTTCGATCTCGTCGCCGCTGCCGCCGAAATACGTGGCGAAGATCAGCGACGAACCCGTCGGGTCGAGCTTGGCCACGAAGGCGTCGAAGCCTCCCGAGTTCCAGTTGAAGAGGGGGTCCTGCGTGGGGAAGTTCGTCGACCAGGTGAGCCCCCCGATGTAGATCCCGGTCTCGTCGAAGGCGATGCCGCCCCCGTTGTCTTCGCTGTTTCCGCCCAGATAGGTGGAGTAGGTCAGGATCGGATCGATCACGAGGGTGCGCGACGCGTCGTAGGCCGCCACTTCGATTCCCGCCTGGCGGCTCGAGGTGAGCGCGTAGCGGCTCCGGATCTCACGCCGACCGGTCTCGGTCTCCTGAAACGCACAGGGCTTTCGCAGCCGCATCTGACCGGCGGGCGTGCGCAGCAGAAGGCTGCCGTCCGCCTCGATCTCCATCCCGTCGATTCCCTCGAACGCCATCTGGATGGCGTCGGGATCGGCACCCGGAGCCAGGATGAAATCGTGCTCCAGCAGGCCGGCGTTGCCGTAGTAGACCAGATCCACGCCGGGGTAGACCTGCTCGTACTTGACCTTCGCAAAGCCAGGGACGCTGCTGCGCCACGCCTTCGGGTCGTCCCCGAGGAAGTAGTGGCTCCGGCCCGGCAGCTCCTGCAGTCCGGTCAGCTTCGGGCTCGGCTGGGCATCGACCAGGCTGATTCGAACCACCGCGGATCGCGGACGGGTGTCGGCCGGGGAGCCGGCCGTGGTGTCGTTCGCTCCGCCGCGAGTCAGCAGGGCCAGCACCGCCTCCGCGGGCGTCAGAAAGAGGGTGTACCCACGGCCGCGCGACAGGAACTCGACCTGCGAGTCGCTCTGGCCCCGGTTCGCCTCGAAACGGAGCGGCAGCCGGCGGTCCCAGGCGGGCGGCGCTTGCCGGTCCGCGGACGAAAGCTGCTCTGTTGCCGCGCCCGGTCGAGGCTCCTGCCGGGTCGCGATCTCGATCGCCGCCGAGGGAAGGCCGAGCAGGCAAGAGGCGACCAGGAGCAGGATTCGGGTTCCGGCTCCAGCGGGCGGGGAAGAGAGACGTCCGCCGATTCGGCACGTGTCCATGGGATCCTCCGATGGGGTGGTTCCTGTCGGGTGCGCCACGCCGTCGAGGCGCAGGCGCGCGGAGTTCGTGTCGGGGAATTCGCTACTGGCGCTCGTGCGCCCGCCTGCGCGATCCGTGGAGGAGCAGTCCGCCGGACCCCAGGATCAGCAGTGCGAGGGTGCCGGGCTCGGGCACCACGGTGACCGTGCTGCCCTCGAAGTCCACCAGCAGCAGGTCCGGAGGGGAGACGGCAGACACGAAGGGGCCCACCGGCGACCCGTTGTCGGCCGCGGTCAGATCGGCGACTCCGAGGCCCAGCGCTTCGAAGCGGAGCGTTCCGATGTCTCGCGTTCCGCCCAGGCCGGAGAACTCGCCGAATCCCAGAACCAGCGGTTGGCCCGGTGCTGGCGTCGAAGGCATCAGACGAAAGGCCGGGTCATCGCCGAGTCCCGGGTCGAAGTCGAAGCCGCTGAACTCGAGGATGCTCTGGTCGAACAGGACCTCGATCCCTCCGCCGATCGTCGAGTCGTCGAACTGCATCTGCACCAGGACGAGCACCGTCTCACCGACGGATACATCGTCGACGACGGGGGTGAGCGAAATCAGGTTGAGGGCCCGGGCGGCGCCGGCCGGAAGGCCGATCAGAGCAGCTGCCAGGGCGAGGATCGCGAGTCGACGCGACATGTTTCTACTCCTTCGTGCCGGCGCCTCCGGGAGGCGCCGACGCTGGTCGAGTGATGGAGCGATGGGCGGCGGAACCATCTGGCGAGTTGCGCTGGCGACTCAGGGCCCGGGGTCCGTAGGTTCCTGTCGGCGGGCGAGCCGACGTCGTTCGCCCATCAGGAACAGGCCCAGCAGGCCGGCGCCCAACATCGCCAGGGTCGCGGGCTCGGGAACCACGACCACACGCGATGTCGAGGTCGCTCTTGCCGATGTGGGAGGCCGTCAGGGGCACGCTCGCCGCCGCGAGCGTATCGGTCAGGGTGAGGGAGACCTTGGTGGCGTTTCCTGTGATGCCCTGGTTCTGGAGCGCCTCCGCGACGTCGATCGTCAGCTCGCCGTTCCAGATCGCGGAGGTCATCCGGCCGGTCGTCGACAGCTCGAACAGACCTCCCGAGGGTGAGAAGGTCAGGTTGGCCTGCACCTTGACGGGATCGATCCCGACTCCGTCCACTTCGATGATGTCGAGGTAGACGACCGCGCTGACGGACGCGATGGCCAGGTCGCCTCCCAGGCTGAAGAGCGAGTAATCCCCCGCCTCGGAGAGCGAGATCGATTCGATGGATTTGCCGCCCTGCGCCTCGATCCCCATCGTCAAGGCGCCGTTGGTCAGGTCGATGCCGCCTTGCTCTGACGGAGGCCGCAAACGAGATCTTGTTGAAGTCGAGCGAGTTCCCTCCGACCGTCGGCGACCCGAAGAGAGGCAGTGCACCGGGATCGGTGAGCGAATCCTCGGTCACGGCGCGGAACACGACGTCGTCGCCCGCGAAGTCCCCGTGATCGATCGGGATTGCCCAGATCGGGGCTCCGGCGCACAGCCACGCTGCCAGTGCGAACAGCCTCGAGATGAGGCCGAGTCGCGTCCTTTCCAAGTGCATGAGGCGTTCCTCTCGTTTTCTCTCGTTTTCCGTCCGCAATCTTCGGGGTCGTGAAGAGCTCCGGGCTCTTCGCGAACCGGCCTCTTCTTCGTCGCGCTGGGAAGCCGAGAACGTGATGGAGCTGACGGCAACTCCCCGGTAGGGGTGGAGCTGCGAGATGCAGACGCAGTTCGACATCCCGTCTGCCAGCGAGTTGCGGATGTGTGAAGGGATCGGGCCTTCGGTAGCTTCGATCGAGGCTGGGATCGACGCGCCGAGGTGGTGTGCCTCCATCCCAGATGGAGGGATCGACCGATGCGAAGCCTGCTCCTGACGCTCGGGCTGCTCGCGGCGAGCGCGTCCGCTGGCGCGCTCGACCTGGAGCTCTACGCGCAGCTCCTCGAGAGGCACACGCGGGCTGTCGAGGACATCGCGAGCACCCGGGTGGACTACGCCGCAGTCTCCCGCGACCCGGACTGGCGCCTCCTGGTAGAGAGTCTCGAAGACACGAAGGCCGGCGGGTTGCGGGACAGGGAGAAGCTCGCCTTCTGGATCAACGCCTACAACGTCCTCGCCATCGAGTTGGTGGCGCGGAGCTACCCGGTGGCGAGCATCAAGGACATCGGTTCACTGCTGCGGCCGGTCTGGAAGCGCCGAGCGGGCAGCGTCGATGGACGCCCCGTCACCCTGGACGGCATCGAGCATCGGACCCTGCGCCCCCTGGGCGACCCGAGGATTCACGGAGCGATCGTGTGCGCCTCGCTCTCCTGCCCTCCGCTGCGTCGCGAGCCCTACCGGCCCGAGAAGCTCGACGCGCAACTCGACGGCAACATGCGCCGCTGGCTCGCCGACCCGCGCAAGGGCGTCGCGGTCGACGCGGACTCCGGCACCCTGCGCGTGAGCTCGATCTTCAAGTGGTTCGCCGAGGACTTCGAGGCACAGGGCGGCGTGCTCGCTTTCGTCGAGCGCTACGGGCCCGACGAGGCCCGCGCGCTGCTTCGCGAGCGGGCTGGGCGCGTGCGGGTCCGCCATCTCGACTACGACTGGAGTCTCAACGATCTGTAGCCGGGGTCTTCCCGCCGCGGCGGTACCAGGCGGCGAGCCTTTCGGGGGCGATCCCCAGGGAGTAGCCGAGAACCATCAGCTGGTTGAGCAGCGTGGTGCGGGCGATTCCCATTCTATCCCAGCGCCTGCCGGAAGTGAGCACCGGCCGGTCGACCAGGGCGATTCTCCCCTTCCTTGCCAGTCTGCGCACGAAGACGCAGTCCTCCATGATCGGCAGCAGGGGGAATCCGCCCAGCTCCCAGAACAGGCTCGATTTCACGAAGAGCGCCTGGTCCCCGTAGGGGAGCGACAGGTAGCGAGAGCGCAGATCGGCTCCTTTCTCCACCCAGCGGATGCCCGGCCGCGCCGACTCGATCCGCAAGGGAAAGGCGCCGGCGGCGACCGACGGATCGGCACTGGTCCGGCGAACCCGATCCTCGAATCCCTCGGGAAGCAGCGTGTCCGCGTGGAGGAAGACGTAGACGTCTCCCCGAGCCTGGGCAGCGCCGAGGTTCATCTGGCGGGCGCGGGGAGGCGGAACGGAAACCAGCCGCGCGCCGCCGGACTTCGCGATTTCGGGGGTGGCGTCGCTGCTGCCGCCGTCGACGACGATCGTCTCCACGTCGTCCCGCTGGGGGATCCGCGCCAGGGTCCGGCCGATGCCGCCGGCCTCGTTCAGGGCGGGAACGATCACGGAGATCCAGGCGTTGGCCGACGCCGTTGCCTCCTCCTGCTGGTGGCGCCTCCAGAACTCCAGATCGTCGGGACGATCCACATCCGCCAGGCGTTCGGTGAGGCGAAAGCGGAGACCAGCGTCCTTTGCGGCGTGTAGTGTTTGATCCAGGACGCTCGAGGTTCCCCACGAGACACCGGCAAAGAGCCGGGAAGAAGCCCGTTCGAACGCCGATCGCTGGAGCCCGATCAGGTAGTACCCGCCGTCTTCCGCCGGTCCCAGCACCAGGTCGCGCTCCGCGAGCTCGCGCAACGCCTCGTATAGAATGGGCGCCGTCAGGTCCGGCACATCGGTGCCGACGAGGACGGCGAGCTCGGACCCGTCCCGGAAGGCGCCCGAGAACGCGTGCGCCATGCGTTGGCCGAGGTCACCTTCTCCCTGTGGCTCGTAGGAGAAGTCGGAGCCGAGCCAGGCTCGCATTCGCGGCTCGTCACCTCCGTCGAAGCAGATCCGGGTCGGCAGCGGCTGGATCGCCGCGAGCTTCCGCGCTTCAGCGACCAGGTGTTCGGTCATCTGCCGGTGCAGGTCGGCCGCTCCCTCCTCGCCCAGTGCGGGGATCAGCCGGGTCTTGGCCCTTCCGGGATCCGGATAGCGGGTGAGGATCAGGAGCTGCTGGCGTAGAGCCTCAGTCATCGGGATGAGAGCGGCGGGGCCCCGTGAACCGGGTGGCTATCAACCCGGCCACCGGGCCATGAACGGATCGAAGAGCGACCGGATGAACTCCAGGTCCATGTAGCGCTGAAGCGTGGCCCATGTGTCCGCGTTTCTGACCCCATCGAAATCCGTCTGATAGGCCGTCCATGCCATGGCGGACCAGCAGATGCCGCGGAGGTATACGAACGGGTCGCGGACCTGGATACGGTCGCCGATGGTGTCCCGCAGGTGCCGGTCGCGGTGTTCGCTGGCGTAGCTCCGGATGAAGGCCCGCTTCTCACGCTCCGTCATCCGGTAGCGGGTCTTCCAGAGGGTCGTGAGGGGTGAGCAGAAATGACAGAGATCCTGGGAGGGGTCGCCGTAGCGGGGCATTTCCCAGTCCACCAGATGGATGGTCTGCTGCTCGAGGTTGACGATGAAGTTGCCCGAGTTGACTTCGGTGTTCACGATGCAGGGCCAGGGGTCTTCCCGAAAGAACCGCTCCTGCACCCGCGCGGCATCCGCCCAGATCTTGACGACTCCCAGGTATTCCTTGATGTCGGGATCGGCGAGGGGTGACCCGAAATAGGTCTCCAGCAGCCCGGCGCATTCCTCGAAGATCAGGCTGAGCGGGGCGTCCTCCCGGATCAGGTGGTTCTCTTCCTCGGCCACGGGGACCTGGTGAACGACGGCCAGCAGGTCCGCGGCCGCCTCGAGGTGGCGCTCGTAGTCGAGGGGCTCTCCCGGCAGATAGGCCATGACCAGTATGCCGTGGTCGAGGTGTGCGCGGGTGTCATCGACGAAGTAGGGAATCGGAGTCACGCCGCTGGACTCCAGCAGTCGGAGGGATTCGTACTCGTAGACGATCTGGTCCTCGCGTTCGATCTGCGTGCCGATGTTGACGCGCAGCACCAGACGGGTCTCGTCGCTCGAGAGCAGGAAGTTGAGGTTGTACTCCCCCTGAGCGAGGGGTGTGACCCGGAAACTCTGCCCGGACATCACCGGCACGTCGCGCCAGCTGCGCGCCGAGAGGTAAGCCTCGACGCGGGGCAGCATCTCCTGCATCCAGTCCATGATCACCCCTGCCGATGGTAGCTCTCGCGACCCCGGCCGGCGGGGAAAATGAAGGCTAGACTGGGCGCGGTCGGGCGCGAGCGAAGGCGTGTTGCCGAGCCTGGACGGCCCGAGCTCGCGGGGTCGCCTGGCGGCGAGGCCGGAATGAAGCACGAGACCAGCAGCCACACGATCAAGCGGACCCGCGTCAAGATCGAGGATGTTCCGCTGAATCTGGGCCGGTTCGCCACGCTGGTCGGAGAGCACGGCGCGCGCTTCGGCGAGATCAGCACGGTCCACATCGGCAAGGACCACCGGGTGCGCGACGCGGACATCATCGCCCCCGACGAGGCCGCCTTCGACGCGATCTGCGACGCGATCCGCCAGATGGAGGGCGTCGACCTCCTCGAGGTCAAGGACGTCGTTCACGAGACCCACCTGGGCGGCAAGATCGAGGTGGTGCCGCGCGTGGACGTCAGGAGCATCAACGACCTGCAGCTGGTCTACACGCCCGGTGTCGCGTCGGTCTGCAGACAGATTCAGGCCGATCCGAGCCTCGCGTACGAGCTCACCGGGATCCAGAACAGCGTCGCCATCGTGACCAACGGTACGGCGATCCTCGGCCTCGGCGACGTCGGGCCGGTGGCCGGGATGCCGGTGATGGAGGGCAAGGCCCTCCTGTTTCACCTGCTGGCGGGCATCAGCGGCTATCCGATCCTGGTCGACAGCAAGGATCCGGACGAGATCGTCCGCACCGTCGCTTCGATCGCCAAGACCTTCGGGGCGATCAAGCTGGAGGACATCCGGGCCCCCGAGTGCTTCGAGATCGAGACGCGGCTCGACGAGGCGCTCGACATCCCGGTGGTTCACGACGACCAGCACGGTACGGCGGTGGTCGTGCTGGCCGCGCTCTTCAACATCGCGAAATACACCCACATCAACCTGCGCAGGTCCGTGGTCGGCATCATCGGCCTGGGTGCAGCGGGGGCGGGAATCTTCAAGCTGCTGCACGCGTACGGCGTTCGCCGGGTGGTCGGGGTGGATATCAACGAAGCCATGACCGAGCACTTCGCCGCCGAGGGCGGGGTGCCCAGCACGCTGGAAGCCATCATGGGCGAGGCCGACATCGTGATCGCCACCACCGGGGTGCCGCGGCTGATCCGGCCCGAGCTGGTGCGCCCGAAGCAGGTGATCCTGGCGCTCTCCAACCCCGATCCGGAGATCCACCCGGACGAGGCGATCGAGGCCGGCGCCGCATTCGCAGCCGACGGCAAGGCCGTCAACAACGCGCTGGCCTTCCCCGGGCTTTTCCGGGGGGCCCTGGACGCTCGCGCCACACAGGTGAACAACCTGATGAAGATCGCCGCGGCGGAGGTCATCGCCAGTTTCGCGACGAACGGGGACCTGGTGCCCAATATCCTCGACCGCGAGGTCCACGCGGCGGTGGCCAGGGCGGTGCGAGAGGCGGCGCTGAAGTCGGGCGTGGTCAAGTTCGTCAGCGGCCTGGATTGAACGACCTTCGGGCCGCGGAACACGCGATCGGGCCCGGGCGATCGAAGCAGGCCTGGACTTGAACTTTACAACGTTTACGTTTTTACTTGATATTGCAGTAAGCTCATTTCCTCACTTGCTTGCCTAAGTCGCGAACCTCGCCCAACCTGTGAATAGCCTCGTGAAACAGCGCCGGGCTGCGGCACGGCGGGACCATCCAGACGCTGCGCCCCCCGGGGGTGCAGCGGATGGTCCGGTCTCGATCCACCGGCAGCACCCGCGTCCACCCAGGAGAGAAGATGAGTCCCAGCCAACCCGGAAGGCTTCGGATCCGAGACGACCTGCTCGGCAGCTACGACGACATCTACACCCCGCAGGCGCTCGAAGCCCTGGAAGCCCTGGCCGGGTTCAACCGGGAGATCAAGGAGGTGATGGCCGCCAGGATCGAGAGGCGGGCCCGGCGGTTCGAGAACCGGGAGGGCATCGGCTTCCTCGAGCCCGACCAGAAGATCGCCCGGACCTCGCTCTCGGTTCGGGACGCAAGGGGAGGGAAGTTCGTCGGCGCGGAGATCCCGGACGACCTGAAGCGCCAGTGGATCCAGGGCACCGGCCCCGGAGCCAAGCCGAACAGCTCGGTCGAGTCGAGCATCCGCAACGTCGCCTACGCGTTGCTCTCCGGCGCGGACGGCTGGATGTTCGACGGCGAGGACGCGCTCGGCCAGATCACGGCGATGTCCCTCGACAACCAGCGCAATCTGAAGCTGGCGATTCACAAGGCTCCCGTGTTCCTGGACGGCGCCGAACGCGTCGCCAAGGAGATGAACCAGTGGGCCCTGGGATTCCACCAGAGAGAGATCATCAGCGACTGGAGGGCCCAGCTCGACTTCACGACGAAGATCTTCCGGGCGCGCGGACTGCACCTCGACGACAGGCACATCCGGGATCGCGAGGGCGGACCGTTCTCGGCCTCCATCGTCGACATGGTGCTGTACGTGGTGAACAACCACGCGGAGCTCCGGCGTGCGGGAGCTTCGATCGTCCTCTACCTGCCGAAGATCCAGACTGCCGAGGAGGCGGCTCTCTGGAGCCAGATGATCGATGCCCTCGAGGCGCACCTCGGCCTCCCCTCTGGAACCGTCAAGGTCTACGTTCTGGTCGAGCAGCTCGAAGCGACCTTCCAGCTGATGGAGATCCGCGCCGCCCTGGGCAACCACTTCGTCGGCTACAACACGGGCCGCTGGGATTACATCAACAGCGTGTCGGACGCCCTGGCCTGGGACCCGGAGTTCATCAATCCGAACATCGAGTCCATCGTCATGACGTATGGCTACATGCGGAACTACGAGGACCGGGTGCGCCGAGCCGTCAACACGCCGGATGCCCATGGCGGGTTCGCCCTCTGGCAGGGGGGGATGGAGCCCAACATCCCGGTCGGCTCCGAGCAGGGCGTCGCCGACAGCATGACCAGGGCCGTCGCCGGTGCGGAGCGGGAGCAACGGGAGGGCGCGAGCGGGAAGTGGGTCGCCCACTGGAAGATGGTGCACATCGTCCGGCCGGTCTGGGAGAAGGCCGGCGAAGACAACCAGCTCGGACGGAGCTTCCCCCCGCTCGAATACACCCAGGCCGAGGCCGACGGACTCAGGCTTCTGGAGCCGGCTCCGAGGACGATCCGCGGGGCCCGGAATCTCCTCAGCGTGGCACTGCAGTACGGCAACGCCTTCGGCCGGGGCTTCCAGGCCGCGGCGCTCAAGCCCGCCGATTTCTTCGGCAACGACGACGTGCTCTATCTGATGGAGGACATGGCGACGGGAGAGATCCGCATGAGCATCCTCTGGGAGTGGATCCACAAGGGGGCGAAGCTCAGCGAGGACGACCCGGAGACGGGGCTCGCCGCCGGAGATCTCTTCAGCGCCGAGGTGTTCGAGAAGATGCTCGAGGAGGAGTACGGGAAGCTGCTCCGAGCCAGCAACAGGGACGTCCACGACGATTCGAAGACCACGACCCTGCCCATTGTCAAGGAGATCGTTCGCACCTACGCCGCCGACGGTGCCAAGCCGCCGTGGTACGTCGATCTCCTCAACATCAACCTGAACAACCACGATCTGGCCACCGCGAAGGAGAGGACGAGAATGTACATGGATGCATTCAAGAGGGATGGGACTCGAATCACGGAGAATCTGGACTTCGTACCGGTTGCCGGTGCCGATCGGTCGGGGAGCTGACATGGACAACTTCGAGAAGGAAGTCGCCGAGACCACGGAATGGATGAACGGCCCTCGCTTCGAGGGACTCACCCGGCTCTACGCGGCGCGCCAGGTGGTGGAGCAGCGGGGAACCATCGAGCTCGACTACACCGTCGCGCGCAACGCAGCCGACGCGCTCTACGCGCGGCTCCGGGAGCTGTTCGCCGCCGGGAAGTCGATCACCACCTTCGGCCCCTACTCCCCCGGGCAGGCCGTGGCCATGAAGCGGATCGGGATCGAGGGAATCTACCTGGGCGGTTGGGCCACCTCCGCCAAGGGGTCGTTCACGGAGGATCCAGGCGCCGACCTGGCCAGCTACCCGCTGAGCCAGGTTCCCGACGAGGCGGCGCCGATCGTGCGAGCCCTGCTCACGGCCGACAAGAACCAGCGCTTCGCCCGCGCCAGGATGAGCGAGGAAGAGCGGCGCCGCACGCCGGAGTACGACTTCCGGCCCTTGATCGTGGCCGACGCCGACACCGGCCACGGCGGTGATGCGCACGTGCGGAACCTGATCCGCCGGTTCGTCGAGGTCGGCGTGCCCGGCTATCACATCGAAGACCAGAAGCCCGGCTGCAAGAAGTGCGGCCACCAGGGCGGCAAGGTGCTGGTCCCCGTCGACGAGCAGATCAAGAGGTTGAACGCGGCCCGCTATCAGCTGGACATCATGCGGGTAGCCGGGATCATCGTGGCTCGCACCGACGCGGAGGCGGCCACGCTGCTGGATGCCCGCGGCGACGAGCGCGACCACCCGTTCATCCTCGGCGCGACGCGGGTCGATCTGCCGAGCTGCAAGGTCGCATCGCTGGCGATTCTCAAGAAGATGCACGACCTGGGGATCGAGGACGTGAACGGTCACCTGCTCTACTCGATTCCAGAGAGCGCCTACGAAGAGGCCTTCTCCTGGTTCGAGCGGGTCGGGTTCATGCCCGCGATCAAGGACGCGGCGGAGAGCCACGCTGCGTCCGGCGGCGCCGACGTCGGAACCACTCTCGACAAGCTGACCGGCAAGCTCTTCGAGACGTGGCAGGTCGAAGCCGGACTCAAGACCTACGGAGAGGCGGTCGCCGAGGCGATGGCCTTCCACAGCGACGAGGGCCTGAAGTTCGAGCTGGACATCGAGGAGTGGATCGACTGGTCCAGCGGGGTGTCCTTCAACGAGGCGAGGGAAAAGGCGAGGTCGATGGGAGTCAACGTGATCTGGGATCACGAGCTGCCGAGGACGCCCGAGGGCTACTACCCGATTCAGGGCGGAATCGAGTACGCGATCTCGCGATCGTTGCAGGTCGCACCCTTCGCGGACCTCGTCTGGATGGAGACGAAGACGGCGGATCTCGCCGACGCGAAGCAGTTCGCCGACGCCATCCACGCCGAGTATCCGGATCAGATGCTGGCCTACAACCTGTCACCGTCCTTCAACTGGGACACGACCGGGATGACGGACGAGGAGATGAGCCGGTACCCCAAGGAGCTGGGCAAGCTCGGCTTCGTCTTCAACTTCATCACCTACGGTGGTCACCAGGTCGACGGCATGGCGGCCGAGGAGTTCGCCACCGCCCTCAGCCAGGACGGGATGCTGGCACTGGCGCGGCTGCAACGGAAGATCAGGCTGGTCGAGTCGCCGTACCGGACGCCGCAGACACTGGTGGGTGGATCGCGTCTCGACGGAGCGCTGATGGCCTGCACGGGACGCACCGCCACCACCAACGCCATGGGCAAGGGCTCGACGCAGACGCAGCACCTGATGCAGACGGAGGTCCCGCCGAGCGTCCTGGCGAAGTGGTTGGAGATGTGGACCCAGGAGCACCAGATCGAACGCGCGCTGCGGGTGGAGCTGCGGCCTCACACCGCCGGCTCCGACCTGCTGGCGCTGAATGTCCTGGACGAGTCGGGCACCCAGGTGGCCCGCGTCGTGTTCGCGACCATCCAGGATCGGCGAGGCCACACCATCCTGTCGATCCGGGATCAGGAGACCTTCGACACGTCGCTTCGGAAGAAGCGGCTGATGACGTTGTTCCACATCTTCCTGATCCACCGCTACAAGGCGGTTTCGGTCCACTACGTGAGCCCCACCGATGACAACCACAAGCAGACCGAGGGCATGCAGGCAATGGGGATCTTCGGCGACGTCAATGACGAGGTCGGGCAGATCATCGTCGCCGACGTGAATCCGGAGCGGATCCAGGAGCTGCTCGCCTCGGACGGTGTGGAGCTCAAGAAGCTGATCGGGAAGAAGGTCTGACGCCAGAAAGACATCTGGATAGCCCCTGGGGGACCGACGAGGGCCCCCAGGGGCGTTTCTGTGGTGTAAATTCCCATCGTTTTTTCGCATTTCCTACCCACCTTTCGTCACATTCGGGGCTTAATCACCACGTACGAGCTGAGGGGCCAACACCACACCCACCGCGGGTGGAAACGTTGCGGCTCCCGAGACCGCGGTTCCCGAGATCCTGGGGACCCCGGGGAGAGGCTCGGACATGTGGGAAGCCCAACTGAGACGAACGCTTCGCCTCGGATCCTCCAGTTCGGTGATCGCAGGTTTGCTCCTGGCGGGCCTTCTGGTGAGGCCGGATGCGGCTGGCGCGCTCGCCATCTTCGACTTCAGCCTGACGCGGGCACCGGAGTCGATCGGCAGCTACTACCGTCCCGCGGACTCCGCCATCGAGTTCTACGACCCGGGAACCGTGATGACGCTGGAGCTTCCCACCAGCGGTGGCGCGATCCAGAGCGGCGTCGCCCGCATCACCAACTTCTCCCTCCCCGGATACGTCTTCAACTTCGGCCTCTACTTCCAGTTCACCAGCGTGCCCGACGTGATCGAAGGGACGGTTCAGGTGACCGGCGGCCAGGCGGAGATCAGCTTTCCGGACATCTCGGTCGACTTCGAGCGCGGGTCGCTGATCGGCAATGCCAACCCGGGAACGCTCGTCTTCACACTGACCACAGCGGGCACCACCATCCCGGCGGGCTGTGCATTCCGCCAGACGGATCAGGAGATCCCCGGCACTCCCCTCGACCTCGCCACCGGCGAACTCGGCCTGGTGGCCTCGGTTTGTCCGTACTACGTGAACCGCGGCACGCCCGAGGAGCCGGACTGGTACGAGTACAACGACGCCTTCCGCCTGGCACTGCGAGGGATCGTCTCACCGAACGCCGTCCCCGAGCCGGGCACGTTCGCGCTCGTAGCCGGCGGCCTCCTGCTCTTCGCCGGGGTCGGGCGGCGGGGCCGCGCGCACTGAGTCCCGCATCTCTGCCAGCAAGCGGCCGGCACTCGCCACGCTCCCCGGCGAGGTGTCGCGAACGGGCCGCCTTCCCAGGGGGAGCAGTCTGGGGTGAGAGTGAGCTTCGGCTGGCACGAAGGCGCGTGTTTCTCGAGCTGGCCCCCGCCACTTTGCGTAGCGGGTGACCACCTACAGGTCGAGAGACTGGCGTTTCCTGCGAAATGGGGGGTAACGCCGCGGCTCCCGGGCTCCCCGAGAGCCGGCGAGAAGACCGACAGCTCGAATCGCGGGGAACCCGAAATGCGCCGATCGCTCCGAGCCGCGTCCAACGGCTCGCTCATCGCCGGACTGCTTTTGATCGGACTGGGCTTGCGAGCCGAGGCTGCGCAGGCATTCGTCGAGCTCGACTTCAAGCTGACGCGGTCACCGGAGGACGTCGGGAGCTGGTACCGACCGTCGGACAGCGGCATCAAGTTCTATGCCCCGGCGACTGTCCTCACGCTGCAGCTCGCCTCCAGCGGTGGAATGATCCAGTCTGGAGAAGCGCGCATCACCAACTTCTCGCTGCCCGGCCGCTTCGGCGTCCCAGGCCTCTATTTCAGCTTCACCAGCGTGCCCTCGCTGCTGCTGGGCAACGTGACCGCAAACGCTAATCTGGCACAGATCCGGTTTCCGGATGTCTCGGTCAACTTCATGCGGGGGACCAGTCCGACCAACGGTTCTCCCGGAACCCTCGTCTTCAGCTTGACGACGGGCAATACCGTCATCCCCGGCGGCTGTGCGGGCCGCGTGGGGGACCAGGTCTTCTCGGGGATTCCCCTCCAGTTGACGGGCGGCCGGCTCGCGGCGACGAGCGAACTGGCTCTGGTGGCTTCGGTCTGCCCCTACTCGACGGCCGCTGCCGACTACGACGACGCCTTCCGTGTCAGACTCCAGGGCGCGGTGCCCGAGCCGGGAACCGCTCTGCTGGTCGGCTGCGGTCTCCTGCTCGTCCTCGCGGTTGCACGGCGGAAGTCCGCGCGCTGAGCGGAGGATCAAGTGACCTTTCAGGCGATGACACTCATGACTCGGGGAAGGGCTTCGCGGTGCGTGGCCGTTCGCCCGCCCGCGCGGTGGCTGGCGCCCTGGATTGCTGCAGCGGTCTTGCTGCTCCTTCCGGCCGACGGCGCCCGGGCCTCTGGCGAAGCTTGTCCCCGTTTCGAGTCGGCCTCGGAGGGACTTCCCACCCGGGCGGAGTGGCGGACCTTCCCCGCCCTCGGCGACGTCAACGGCGACGGCCGCCTGGACGTCGCGGGCTACCCGCGCAAGGCGAAGGGCCCGGGTGTGTGGCTGGTGGATCGGAAGCTCAAGTGGACCGCTGCCTCCACGGGTCTGGTGGTGCCCGGCTTTTCCTGCGGCGTCGGAGTGGACCTCGCCGACGTGAACGGCGACGGCAATCTGGATCTCGGTGTGGCGGACCACTGCCAGGGCCTCTTCGTGTTCCTGGGAGATGGCGGGAACTCGTGGCGACTGAGCACCTCGGTGCTGGAGCAGGACCGGCACGGCTACGAACACCTGCAGTTCGGAGATCTCGAGAAGGACGGTCACCCTGATCTGGTGGCCATCGGTTCGTTTCGCGGGGGATTGGCCGTGTTTCGCGGGGACGGAAAGGGAACCTTCCGTCCGCGGCCGGCCGAAGACACAGGGCTCCCCGATTTCGGCCGGGGAAGCGGCCTGGATCTCGGCGATGTGAACGGGGACGGCATCCTCGATCTCGCCGCGGCCTACAGCGGCGGCGCGGGCAAGCGGACGCCTCCGGGGCTGCACCGCAACTACGTCTGGCTCGGCGGTCCGGAGGGACGCTTCCGCCCGGCGGCGACCGAGCTGTTTCGGGACGGCAGGGCCTTCGGCGTGGCCCTCGGTGATGTGAACGCCGATGGCCATGACGACCTGGCGGTGACACGAGACCGCGGTCGGCCTCTGCAGGTCTATCTCTGGAGTCCGGAGGCCGACGCAGGGTGGCTCCCGGCGCTGGAAGGGCTTCCAGAGGAAGGGACCACGAGACTGCGCGACATCGAGATCACCGACATCACCGGCGACGGCCACGCCGATCTCGTCGCGATGGATCACCGAAGCAGCGGGATCCGACTCTGGCGAGGCGACGGCACAGGTGTCTGGAAAGAGTGCGAGGAGACCGGCCTTCCTCTCGGGCGCGAGGAAGTCCTGGCTTGGGGGCTGGCTGTCGGCGACGTCGACCGCGACGGGCGCAGCGACATCGCGGCCGGGTTCGGGCGCAACGGCCAGGGGAGCTTGGAGGTCTGGGTACAACGGCCCTGAAGGGTGCCTGGCGCTGTTTTTGTGACCTGCGCCACAAAAATTTTGTGACCTGGGTTACGTTTTCTTCTGGAGGCAAAAACCCTCGATGTTCCGAGGTGATAGGTCATCAGTTGCCTGCTGGCGGGCGTTCGCGACGGCCTGAAATCGCAGCAGAGCGGCTGGGAAAACCCAGAATCAGCTTTACATTGCCTGTGTTCGGGAGTTAATAAGGGTTTTCACAGGGGGCGAAAAACTACGGTCTGCAGATTTCGGGTTGGAAAGCCCGCGTTGTGCAGAGCGTTGCTTTTCGGACGAGGCGCGCGGGGAAATCCAACAAAGCTCGCTGGCAAGACCGGCAACCGACTTCCAGCTCGAAATGTGCTGAAGCGGAACTGAGGGTTTTCACAGAGGGAGAAAGGCCACGGTCGACTCGAGAGTGAGACGCACGGAGGTCGAGGCAGGATGAAGCGGATTCTATTCGGATTGGGATTGCTGCTGCTTGCGGGTACGGCCGTATTCGCATTCTCCACCGTGTTCGGATCGCGCTCCGCGCTGGTGGTCTCTCCGGACCACCTCGAGTTTGGCGACATCGCGGCGGGCGAGAGCGAACGCAGGGTCGTGGTGGTGACCAACACCAGCGACGAGACCATCGCCATCGAGCGAATCGAAGCCTCGCCACCGTTCGGTGTCGCTCGCGACTCGCTCGTGCTGGGGGCTCGTATGTCGCGGGCGATCATGGTCACCTTCTCGCCCGATGAGTCGGGCCGTTCCGAGGGCCAGGTGACTCTGGAGAGCGCGCTCCTCGCGGGTGGAACCCGGAACGTGCGGCTAGAGGGGGACTCCCACGGACCTGCCGAGATCGCCGTGGACCCGCTGTTCCTGTCCTTCGGAGAAGTTCGGGTCGGCGAAACGGGCAAGGCCTCGATCACGGTCGCCAACCGTGGCGAGGTGGACCTGGAGCTGGCGTCCCTGGCGACCGGGCGGCCGTTCCGCGCCGTGATCGATTCGACCAGCGTGGCTGCGGGAACCTCCCGAATTCTCGAGGTCTACTTCGAGCCGACGCTCGCCAGGGACTACGACCGCTCGCTCACGATCCGCAGCAACGACCCGGAGCGGAGCAGGGTGTTCGTGGCCATGGATGGAACGGGGGTGGACGAAGATCCGGCGCCGCGGATCCAGGTGAGCCCTGCGAACCTCGAATTCGGCTCCGTGGTGCTGGGCAAGAGCCAGACGCGCCGGGTCTCGATCCGGAATGGTGGCGACGATCCGCTCACGTTGACCGCACTGCTCGCCCCGGCGAACTTCGCGGTGCCGACGCGGAGCAGGCAGATCCAGCCGGGCGAAAAGTTGGACCTTCCGGTCTCTTTCTCACCCGGGAAGCAAGGGGCCGTCAGCGGGGCGCTCCGTATCTTCAGCAACGATCCCGGGCGCCGGGAGCTGACGGTAGCCGTGCGGGGGGCGGGGCAGACCCGCGGGCTGGCCGGCGCCGACAGCGAGGGCAGCCTGGCCGGCAGCACGCGCGCCATGGACGACGCGGCCGGCGGCTCGCGCAGTACCGACGAGGTGCTGGGAGGCCCGTGGGCTGTGTCGGACCTCGGAGGCAACGCGGCGGGCAATGGCGAAGCCGCCTTCGCCGTGGCCGAGGAGACAGCAGCGCCCGAAGCGGGGCAGGAGCCGGCGCCGGAGGAGGAGCAGCCGGTCGCCATGGCGCCCAACCCTACGCTGGAGGGGGGCGAGGTTCGTCTCGACTCCTACCCGGAGCGAAGCTGTCAGCGGCCCACGCTTCCGTCACCTACGATGCCGACTCGCGGGCATTCGCGATCAACCTGCAGTTGCCCACCGTGGATGCCGCCCTCGGCGAGTACTTCGCGTTCGAACCCACCGTTGCCATGGGCCGATTCGACGCCGAGGGCGAGGCGAGTGTGGAGGCGACATTCTGGATGAGAAGCCACACCGGAAACATGTACGAGATTCCGATGACGCTCACCACCGGCACCAGCACCGTAACGGTGAACGGTGACGAGGTCGCAGTGCAAGGGACGCCACTTGGCGCCGGCGGGCGGCCGGTATTCGTTGGACTCGCGATTCCGCCGGACGACTCACCGTTCGGAGGAGACGTGATGAAGCTGAGGATGAATGTGCATGTCACGCGGTAGCGGAGTTGCAGGTCTGGTGCTGAGCGTCGGCTGCGCGCTCTGGCTGTGCGCCGCGGTGGCGGCAGCGGCGGAGGAGACCGCCGAGGCGAAGGCCGACCAGACCGGGAGCGCGGCCCAGAGTGTGCCGGTGGCTGAGACCGAGGACGACAAGGCCCTCCTCGAGCGCGCCCGGGCGTACTGGGATCTCCGCCTGGCGGCCTCCACCAAGGTGTACGAATTCTATCCGCCCGAGGTTCAGGCCACCGGCCGGTACCCCGCCGAGTTCGCGGGTGTGTACTACAAGGAGTACGAGGTCGAGTATGCCCGGACCGATGGCGACCGCGGGCTGGTGGTCGTGCAGGCGCAGCAGGTACTCGACCCGAAGCTCGCAGCCCGCCTGAAGGGGAAGGACCTGACGGAGCACCTGAAGGCGCGTGTCGGTGAGGAGTGGATCCGGGTCGAGGGCGCCTGGTACAAGAAGCCGAACTACGGTGGCCTCTCGCGATTCATGGACCCGAATCGCCACTCGATGACCCGCAAGAAGGCCCGCTCGGCGGAGAAGGCTCCGCAGGGTGCGGGCGGTGAGGCGGCGGACGCTGGCAAGCAAGCGGGCAAGGCGGCTGAAGCCGCCGGCAAGGCGCAAGAATGAGACGATTTGTCCGGGAAGTGAAGTTCACGACCCGGGTAAAAAAGGGGAGTGAAGTACCGGGTGGGCGCGCATCACGCCCACCCACTCAAGGTGAGGAGTCAAACATGAAGCGTTACCTGATTACCATTCTCGCTGTGCTCGTCGCGGCGGGGGTCTGGTCCGGACAGGCCGGAGCGGACAACCTGGACATCGACGAGATGGCGGCGCTGCTCGTGCTGCCCGTCATCACCGGTGGCGATGGACCCAACCCGCTCAAGCCCGGCGTGCGCGGCGAAGTCATCATCGCCAGTGGGAGCGGTCTCGGTGGTGGCAACACCGCCGCCACGCTCGCGACGGTCACGAATGCTTCGGAGGAAGCCGTAATCCTCGTGGTCGACGTGATCAGCGGCGACGTCGTGGCCCCCGGTGAGCCCTCGGACGCGTGCCAGACCAACTCGTTCATCTGCCCGTTGACAGGCAGGGAGACCACGACCTTCGTGTTCACCCCGACGGACAACGGGAAATCCAGACTCGACGTTGAGTGCAGCACCGTGATCCGGGCCCCGAGTGGGGAGGTCGTGGCGATTACCACGGATCCGGACCCCAAGGCCAAGATCCTGAAGGCCCAGAACGGGATCATGGTCGTGGCCGTGGCTGACCCGTTCTCGGTCCAAAACGATGTGACCTCGCAGGATATCATCTTCGGCGACGCCATCGTGGTGGATCACGAGGCTGGCCAGGCGTACTCGTTCGGCGCCATTTCTTTCCAGTCCGGAAGGAAAGAAAACAATGGCGACAAGGTGTACGAGTTCGACGATGCGGAGTACAAGAAGTTCCCCTCGGCGCTGGCCACGAACTTCCTGGCTCCCGGTGTCGACGTGGGTGGCAACGACGTTCAGGCTGAGATGATTCTCTTCACCCTGGACTTCCCCACCGACAGCATCCCGCTTCCGCGGGTGGCCATCGGCGGGTACACCTACAACGACGACGAGGAGTGGTTCGACTGGGGTCATGAGTTCGACTGCTTCGAGATCGTTGCCCTTGGGGACATCGACGACAACATGAACTACTATGCACCGCCCAGCCTGCTTGGCCTGGGTAGCATCAGTGGCCATCTCGAGATGCACCCGCAGGCGATCGCGACGGCGAACGACTCGCACGACGACATCTGGGGCAACGGTGACGATACTCGGAACCGCGGCTTCCACGGTTGGCTCGTGCAGAACTCGACGGGCGTGGTGCTGGCCGGCAACGTGCCGATCGTTGGTGCACCGGCGGTTTCGGTTCCCAACGCTGCGGCGTGGGGTCGCCCGCTCGCGCAGAGCACGACGGACCTCGAGCCGTCTTCGGGCGACGAGTCGCCCACGCTCGATGCGGATGCGGCTGGTCCGCGATAGTAGGTCCGATCTAGCCGGCGCCCGCGTTTCCCCGACGCGAGTGCAGGCTGACTAGGACGCAAGAACCCCGGGGGTGGGGCGCAGTCCCGCCCCCGGGCTTTCTTGCCTCGAGCCGTCTCGAAGCGGGGATCGCGCCGCCGGAGAGACGAACGGTTCTCGGATCGGGGAAACGGTTTTCACTCGGGATCGAAGCACGGCCCGAGAGCAAGTGGGGGGAGTGAGTTCGAGGAGGGGCGTACCACACAGACGAGAGGTGAGGAGGATGAAGATGCGTCTCGACCGAAAGCTGGCAGCCTCCCTCGCTGTATTGGTCGCCATAGGGATCGGGTCCGGGGAGTCCCGGGCGGAGAACTTCGACATCGACGAGATGGCCGCGGCGCTCGTCCTTCCGGTGATCACGGGCGGCGACGCAGGGAACCCGCTGAAGCCCCTCATGCGAGGCGACGTGGTGATTCCCGCTCAGATGGCCGCCACACTGGCGACGGTCACGAATGGCTCGACTGCAGGAGTCATCCTCAAGATCGACGTCATCAGCGGGGATGTGCAGCCTCCCTTCGAGCCCTCGGACGCCTGCCAGGGCGAGTCGCTCATCTGCCCGCTGACCGGGAGGGAGACGGCCACCTTCGTGTTCACGCCGTTTTCGAATGGCAGGTCGCGGCTCGACGTGGAGTGCAGCAGTCTGGTCAGGGACGCCAAGGGGAGGATCGTCCAGATCGACGAGCGGAACCCGAACCCGGTGGCCAAGGTCCTGAAAGGCCAGAACGGGATCATGTTCGTGTCGGTCGGCGATCCGCTCGCGCTGGGACTTCCGGCGCTCTCCACGGACGTCCTCTTCGGCGACGCCATCGTGGTGGACAGCACGGCAGGCCAGGCCTACTCCTTCGGCGCCATCTCCATCCAGGCCGGCGGCGGAGACAACGACGGCGACAAGATCTACCAGTTCGACGGCCAGGAGTACGCCAGATTTCCCTCGGCGCTGGCCACGAACTTCCTGGCCCCCGGTCTCCACACGGGGGCCAATGGCGTCCAGGCGGAGCTGATTCTCTTCACGCTGGACCTGACGACCGGCAACCTGCCGGTGCCGCGGGTGGCGATCGGCGGGCTCACCTACAACGATGACGAGGAGTGGTGCGACTGGGGTCACGAGTTCGACTGCTTCGAGATCGCGGCGCTGGATGACATCGACGACTGCCACAGTCTGTATCCGCCCCCCTTTCTCCTGGGGTTGGGCAGCGCCAGCGGGCACCTCGAGCTGTATCCGCAGTCGATCGCGACGGCGAACGACTCGCACGACGCCCACTTCGGCAATGGGAACAACATTCGGAACCGGGGCGTCCACGGCTGGATTGTGCAGAACGCGAACTCGTCCGGCGTGGTGGTCGGCTACGGCCAGCCGACCGCCGGCGTGCCGAACGTGACGGTGCCCGACACCGCGGCGTGGGGTCGGCCGCTCGCCCAGAGCCCGACGGACCTGATTCCGGATCGCGGTGACGACGATCCCGTCCTCGACGCGGATCTGGGCGGGCCCTAGCGATGATCGGTGCAGGCTCGTTCGACTCGCGAACCCACCGGCCAACTCACTGTTGGGAGTTGACCTGATGAAAGTCCCGCTGGATGTATTTGGCAAATAGCAGAATCGCAGCTCGAGTTCTGGGCGTCGGCCTGGCGCTTTGGCTGGGCGTCGCAGGCGCGGCAGGGGCGGAGACGGCCGAGGCGAAGTCCGAGCAGCGGGCGGGGAGCACTGCGCTGAGCGCGCCGGTGGCTGAGGCCGAGGGCGAGAAGGCTCTCCTCGAGCGGGCCCGGGCGTACTGGGATTTCCGCGCGGAGGCCTCCACCAAGGTGTACGAGTTCTATCCGCCCGACGTCCAGGCAAGCGGGCGCCTTCCCGCCGAGTTCGCCGGTGTGTACTACGAGGAGTACCAGATCGAGTACGTCGTGGCCGAAGGCGACCGGGGGTTGGTGGTCGTGCAGGCACAGCAGCTGCTCGACCCGACGCTCGCAGCCCGCCTCGAGGGGGAAGGACACCGCGGAGCACCTGAAGGCGCGCGTCGGTGAGGAGTGGGTCCGGGTCGAGGGCACCTGGTACAAGAAGCCGAACTACGGCGGCCTCTCGCGATTCATGGACCCGGGTCGACACCCGAAGTCCCCGGCGAAGACCTCCCTGGCGGAGGGCAAGGCGGCTGAAGCCGCCGGCAAGGCGCAAGAATGAGACGATTTGTCCGGGAAGTGAAGTTCACGGACCGGCAAAAAAGGGGGAGTGAGTTCAGCGTGGGTGCGCATCACACCCACATACTCAAGGTGAGGAGTCAAACATGAAGCGTTACCTGATTACCATCCTCGCTGTGCTCGTCGCGGCGGGGGTCTGGTCCGGACAGGCCGGAGCGGACAACCTGGACATCGACGAGATGGCGGCGCTGCTCGTGCTGCCCGTCATCACCGGTGGCGATGGCCCCAACCCGCTCAAGCCCGGTGTGCGGGGCGAGGTCGTGATCGCCAGTGGGAGCGGTCTCGGTGGTGGCAACACCGCCGCCACGCTCGCGACGGTCACGAATGCGTCGGAGGGAGCCGTGATCCTCATGGTCGACGTGATCAGCGGCGACGTCGTGGCCCCCGGGGAGCCCTCGGACGCGTGCCAGAGCAACTCGTTCATCTGCCCGTTGACAGGCAGGGAGACCACGACCTTCGTGTTCACCCCCACGGACGACGGGAAATCCAGACTGGACGTCGAGTGCAGCACCGCGCTCAAGGACCCGAGTGGGAGGATCATCGCGGTCACCCCAGAGCCGGATCCCAGGGCCAAGATCCTGAAGGCCCAGAACGGGATCATGGTCGTGGCCGTGGCTGACCCGTTTGGGAACGACTGCGAACGGCGGGGATTGCGTGCGAAGCCAGCAACGACAACGGCGTGTACATCATGTCCCAGGACATCCTCTTCGGCGACGCCATCGTGGTGGACACCGATGCTGGTCAGGCGTACTCGTTCGGCGCCATCCCGTTCCAGAGTGGAAAAAGGGGTAACAACGGCGACAAGGTGTACGAGTTCGACGACAGTGAGTACGTGAAGTTCCCCTCGGCGCTGGCCACGAACTTCCTGGCTCCCGGTGTCGACGTGGGTGGCAACGATGTTCAGGCTGAGATGATTCTCTTCACCCTGGACTTCCCCACTGACAGCATTCCGCTTCCGCGGGTGGCCATCGGCGGGTACACCTACAACGACGACGAGGATTGGTTCGACTGGGGTCATGAGTTCGACTGCTTCGAGATCGTTGCGCTTGGGGACATCGACGACAACATGAACTACTATGCACCGCCCAGCCTGCTTGGCCTGGGTAGCATCAGTGGCCATCTCGAGATGTACCCGCAGGCGATCGCGACGGCGAACGACTCGCACGACGACATCTGGGGCAACGGTGACGACACTCGGAACCGCGGCTTCCACGGTTGGCTCGTGCAGAACTCGACGGGCGTGGTGCTGGCCGGCGACGCGCCGATTCCTGGCGCACCGGCGGTTTCGGTTCCCAACGCTGCGGCGTGGGGTCGCCCGCTCGCGCAGAGCACGACGGACCTCGAGCCGGCGACCGGCGACGAGTCGCCCACGCTCGATGCGGATCCGATGGGTCCGGGACAGTAGGTCCGATCCAGCCAGCGCCCGCGTTTCCCCGACGCGAGTGCAGGCTGACTAGGACGCAAGAACCCCGGGGGTGGGACACAGTCCCGCCCCCGGGTTTTCTTGCCTGGGGACGGCCCTGACGAGCCCCAACGCCGCGGCGTGGGCGCTTTTCCTAGCCCGCTCCGAACGTGTCGCAGGCGGCGGGGTCGCCGCTCTCGTAGCCCGCTCGAAACCAGCGCATGCGCTGCTTCGAGGAGCCGTGGGTGAACTTCTCGGGTGCGATGCGACCGGTGGACATGCGCTGGATGCGGTCGTCACCCACCGCGGCCGCGGCCGCCAGCCCTTCCTCCAGGTCACCGGCCTCGAGCAGGTCGCGGCGGGCCGTGGAGTGGGCCCAGATGCCCGCGTAGCAGTCGGCCTGCAGCTCCATGCGCACCGAGAGCGCGTTGGCGTCGCGAGGGCGCGAACGCTGGGCCCGCCGGACCCGCTCCTCGACACCGGTCACCTTCTGCACGTGGTGGCCGATCTCGTGAGCCAGGACGTAGGCCTGGGCGAAGTCGCCGGGGGCGCCGAAGCGCTGACGGAGCTCTTCGTAGAAGCCGAGGTCGATGTAGACCTTCTGGTCGCTGGGGCAGTAGAAGGGCCCCATCGCCGCCTGGGCGAAGCCGCAGGCGCTCTGGACCGCGTCGCGGAAGAGCACCAGCTTCGCCGGAGGGTATCCGCGCACGTGCTTCTGCCAGATCGACTGGGCGTCGTCGAGGACGAAGGAGACGAACTCCACCAGCTCCTCTTCCTCGGGGGTGCTGCGCACGTTGCCCCCCGGTGCCACCTCCGCGCCGCCCGGGAAGGTGCCGGGGCCCATCGGCACCTGGATCGATCCGCCGCCGGTCGCTCCGCCCGAGAGGGCTCCGAGAAGCGTCATCGGGTCGACCCCCAGCAGCCACATCACCACCAGCACCACGAGGAGCGAGCCGATGCCCATCTTGCCTCCCCGTCCCCGGGGCATGGGCATGGGAATCCCCGCTCCGCCCATGCGGCCCGGCAGGCGGATTCTGGGGCGAGCTCTCTGGCTCCTGCGGTCCTCGAGGTTCTGGCTTCGCCCCCGGCGTGTCCACTTCATGGCGCTCCTCCTGGGATCAGAAGGTAGAACAAGAGTCTCGAAAGGCCCCCCAGTGCAGCTGAGGCTGGCTGGAGTCCCGCGGCGATCCGGATGCGAAGGCCTCAGACCCGCTTGATGACGTGGGAGAGCAGGTGGGGGACGCGTGAGCTCGAGCCCTTCGCCCTGGCCATGAGGTAGGGGGGGAGCGAACGGACCGGTCCGAGGTAGGTGAGGTCGGTGGGATTCACCTTCATCAGGTGGAACAGGGCCTCGGTGACGGCGCAGATGTCGTTGCAGTACCCGCTGAGATAGACGTTCCGCCGCCCGAGGCGGTCGATCAGCCTTTGCGACACCTCCTCCACGGCACAGTGGCCGACCACCAGCACGCGCCCCTCGATGGCGTCGATCTCCCGAGGATCGTGGCCCTTGCCGAACACGAAGCTGAAGCCGCCCTTTCCAGCCGTGGTCTGCGTGGAAGACCTGGATGCCCGCGAGGGGGTTGTTCACGCAGCCTTCCCTGCAGGCGCGCTCGGTTCCCCGCACGAAGCGGACGTCGGCGGGGAAGCGGTCGATCAGGTCGAAGGGGTACTTCCCTCCCTCGGGCAGGTCGCCGAGCAGGTCGATGCGATCCAGGCTCTCCAGGTCTCCCGAGAGCTCGATGTCGTCGGGCCCGCGGACTCCGTCTCCGTAGCCGCGCTCCAGGGCCAGCTCGAGGTGGGGAACGTCGCCGGCTTCGAAGCCGAAGATGCGGGCGCCCACCAGATCGGCTGCCACGACGTTGCGGCTGCCGAGCAGGACCCGGAACGGTCTGACGCACTGCTCGGCCAGGGAGGTCGCGGGGTAGTGGCCGTGGATGGTCCCCTCCACGCCCTCGATCAGGGTCACGTCGGGCCGGACGTACTCCAGGAGGTCGACCAGCTTGTGGTGCAGGTTGAAGTTGTGGTCGAAGCGCCGGCAGCCGTGAGCCGGAAGGCCCCACTGGTTCTTGATCCCCAGTGTGACCACGCCCATGGAGTGCGTCTTCAGCTTGGGCAGGCTCACGTAGAGGTTCTCGTCGCGCCCGCGCACCAGCTTCTCGGCGACGCTCCGGGGCATCTCGAAGGTGGTCCGGTCGTAGCCCTCGGGGTCTCCCTCGGCGATGGACTTCTTGCCGTGGAAGCGGAAGATCTCCGTCTTCTCCTCGTCGAGGTAGATCGGTGTCGCCCCGGTCTCCTTGCAGACCTTCGCGTATCCGTTGGCCGCGAACACCATCCTCGTGAAGTTGGCCTGCGTCGCGTTCTCGAAGAGGTAGATGTTCCGCGCTCCGGCGTCGCGCCAGTATTCGATCGCCGCGCGGACCAGCTCCGGGCGCGTGTGGGTGTAGGGGCGGGCGTCGACCGCGTTGGGCTTGATGTAGACGTCGCGGCTCGCCTTCAGCAGCGCCGCTCCGCCGAGCTCCTCGAACAGATCGGGGACCGTCCGGCGGACCGCCGACCGCATCGCGGGACCCAGCGGCCGGAAGCGGGTGAAGCTCTCCTCGGGGTGGGGGGCGTCGAGTCGCCGGACGACGACGAAGCCCGGGTGGCGGGTTTCGCGACTCCGGCTCGAGGTCACCGGGCTTCCTCGTCCAGCATCGACCGGGCGGTGGCGGCGATGCTGGCAGCGTCGAGACCCGCCAGCTTCAGGATCTCGGGGTAGGCCGCGACCTCCACGATGAAGTCGTCCCGGAGACCCATCCTCCGCAGGCGCCCGGTTCCGAGCTCTGCCAGGACTTCCGCGACGGCGCCGCCGAGACCGCCGTCGACGAAGTGCTCCTCCACGGTGAGGATGCGGCCGATCTGCTCCGCCGCCTCGCCAATCGCCTCCCGGTCGATTGGCTTGATGCTGTGCATGTTCAAGACGCGGGCGGAGACCCCTTGCGCCTGCAGCAGGTCGTGCGCCTGGAGTGCCTGGGCCACGCTGGCTCCCGTGGCCATGATGGCGACATCGGAGCCCTCTCGCATCCGCGGGGCCCGCCCGATCTCGAACGGCTCCGCAGCGTATCCTTCGATCCTCGGTATCCACCCGATACGGATGTAGACGGGGCCATCCACCTCTGCCGCGGCCAACACGGCCCGGGTGGCCTCGGCCGGATCGGCCGGACACAGGACCGTCATCCCGGGAATCAGCCGCAGCAGCGCGAGATCCTCGACCGCGTGGTGGGTGGGACCCCAGTATCCGGCCTCGAGACCGGAGCAGGGGGCGATGATCTTGACGCCGTTGCGGTTGTAGCCGCAGTCGGTGCGAAGCTGTTCGAACGCCCTCATGCTGACGAACGGAGCCATCGCCAGCACGAAGGGCAGCTTGCCCGCGTGTGCCAGCCCGGCCGCGACGCCGATCAGGTTGGCTTCGCTGATTCCCACGTCCAGGAACCGATCCGGGAACCGCTTCGCGAAGGGACGCAGCGGGCCGAGGTCCTGGGAGAGGACGACGATGTCGCGGTTCTTCTCGGCCATCTTCGTCAGCACGTCGCCCTGTGCAAAGGCGTACTCGAAACCGAGCATCACTTCCCCTCCAGTGTCGCAAGAGCTTCTTCCAGCTCAGCGCCCGTCAGCGTCGTGAAGTGGGCCCGGCGTCGCCCCTCCACGCTGGGGACACCCTTGCCCTTGACGGTGTTGGCGATCAGCACCGTCGGTCCCTCGGCGGCCGGGAAGCGATCCAGAGCGGCCAGGATGGCCTCCATGTCGTGTCCGTCGATCACCTGAGTGTTCCAGCGGAAGCTCCGCCATTTCTCTTCCAGCGGACCCAGGGGCAGCAGGTCATCGACGTTGGCGGCCGCCTGGAGACCGTTGCGGTCGACCACGGCGAGCAGGTTCTCGAGTCCGAAGCGGGGTGCACAGAGTGCGGCTTCCCAGACCGAGCCCTCCTGCAGCTCTCCGTCTCCCAGCAGCACGACGGTCCGTGAGCCGGAGCCGTCGAGCTGCTCCGCCATGGCGATCCCGATGCCCACCGAAAGCCCGTGGCCCAGCGAGCCGGTTGCGAACTCGACCAGAGGGGCCTTCAGGCTCGGGTGCCCGGCGAGGCGGGTGCCCGGCTGGCCGAGGGTCGAGAACTCGGTCACGTCCACCCGGCCCAGCTCGGCCAGGCAGGCGTGGAAGGCGTGCACCGCGTGGCCCTTGCTGAGGATGAAATGGTCCCTGGGGCGTTCACCCTCTTCGACCTGCAGGAAGTGGAAGAAGAGCGCGGCCATCAGATCCGCGATGGACATGGAGCCACCCAGATGGATGGGCTGGCTGCCGGAGGCCATCGTGAGCACGTGCCTGCGGAGACGCGTCGCGTGCGCTTCGAGGGTCCGTGCAAGTGTGGAATCCGTCATCCGTTCCTTCCTTCCGTCTCGGCGCCCCGCGTCAGGGGCAGAGCGCGCTCCTGGAGGCGTGGTAGCGGTGAAGACTGGCCAGCGCCCTGGCCGCCCTTCTCGCGGCCGGGTAGGCCGGAATCCCCGCGCTGCAGAACTGCGCTCGCAGAGCTGCGCCCCGCGCGGCCAGCTCCGGATCTCCCCCTCCGGAGTCGATCGAGAAGACCGTCGGCTTGGCCCGGGGCCTGCTCTGCAGCATGCGGATCGTCTCCGGGGTGGGATCGGGAACGTCTGGCAGGTGGAAGATCTTCCTGGGGATGACCCGATCGACGATGACCATGCCGATGCCTGGATCCCGATCGGCTAGCTCCAGTACCTCTCCGAGATACTCGGAATCCTGGAACACCCGGAACATGTCGAGGGGGTTTCCCGCGATCGAGCCCGCCGCGGGCACGCTCTCGCGGAGGCTCTCCAGCGTCTGCTCGCAGAGTCGCGGGACATCGAGTCCCTCGCGGACGCAGGCGTCGCCATTGACCACGCTGTTTCCACCGCCGCCACCGATCACGAAGACGCCCTTCCCGGAGGGCGCGGGGAGACGGGCGAAGGCGAGAATGGTCTCAGCCCATTCGTCCATCGAGCGCACCGCGGTGATGCCGGTCTGCCGGAAGAGGGCGTCCCAGATTTTCTGCTCGCTCGACAGGGCGCCGGTGTGGGATGCGGCGGTCGCCGCACCCGCCTCGCTCTCGCCGCCCTTCCAGATGATGATGGGCTTGATCCGGTTCACCTGTCTGGCGAGGCGCAGGAATCGCGGCCCATCCCGAACGCTCTCCAGGTACATGGCGATCACGCGGATCTTCTCGTCGGCCGCCATGAACTCGAGGAAGTCGGCCTCGTCGAGAACGGCGCCGTTCCCGAAGCTCACCCCCTTGTCGGTTCCGACTCCGAGGGAGAGCGCGTACTCGGTGAGGCGCTGGGTGATCGCGCCACTCTGGGAGATGATGCCGAGCGGGCCGCTCATACCGGGGATCGCGCCCCATGCCGTGAGGTGGGCGGAAGGGGAATAGGGGCCCATGCAGTTGGGACCGATCACCAGCAAACCGTTTTCACGGGCGATCGACTGGATCCGGGCTTCGAGTTCTCTTCCCTCTGGCGTCGCCGTCTCCCGGAACCCGGCGGTGAGCACGTGGATGTTTCGGAGTCCGACGCGAGCGCACTCCTCGAGGATCGATGGAACCAAGCGTGCCGCCACGCAGACGATGGCGAGATCGGGGACCTCGGGGAGGGATGCGAGGTCGGGGTAGGCTCTGAGCCCCCCCAGCTCCCGGGCCTTGGGATTGATCGGATAGAGGCTCCCGGGAAAGCCGGCCTCCTGCAGCTTCCAGAGGAAGCTCATTCCCCCGAACCGGAAGCCTCCCCCGGAAACGCCGACGATCGCCACGCTCTTCGGGTCGAAGAACCGCTCCAGCTCCACCAGCATCTGCTTCCTCCGCCCGGGATCCCGCCGCCCGCTCACCGTAGGGGATCTGTCGAGGGCGTCCAGCGCTTCCTGCGGGGGTGGAGTGTGGAAGGGGTCAGTGGACCGGAGTGTAGACCTGCTGCGAGAAGACGTTCTGGACGATGGAGAGCAGCAGGAAGGCGAGGGCCGCCGCGATCACCGGCGTGGCGATCCAGCCCGACGAGATCCGGCCCAGGATGGCGAAGCGGATGTTGTGCACGCCCTTGGCCAGGCCGACGCCGAGGATGGCGCCGACCACCGCCTGCGAGCTCGAGACGGGCACCAGCGGGATGGTGGGCAGGCCCCGCGAGGAGAGCCAGCTCTCGAGACCTTCGGAGGAGAACAGGAAGAGGACCAGCCCCTGGGCGAGGACCACGACGAGGGCGGAGAGGGGCGAGAGCCGGAACAGCCGCGAGCCGACGGTGCGCATCACGCGCCCGGAGTAGGTGAAGACGCCGACGGCGATGGCGATGCCGCCGATCAGGAAGAGTTGCTGGGCGGGGTCGAGCCGCAATGGCCCGATCAGCTGAAGGTCGCCGAGCGGCGAGGAGGGCACGAAGACGCCCATGACGTTGGCGATGTTGTTGGCGCCGAGGCTGTAGGAGGCGAAGGCGCCAGCCACGAAGAGCCCGTAGCGGGTGGTGGCGTCGATCCGGAAGAGGTGCGGCCGGGTCAAGAGCACGAGACCCTGCGTGAGCTTGAGCAGCGCGACAGCGAAGACGGCGGCCAGGATGGGGCAGAGCACCCAGGACAGGACGATCTCGCTCAGTGTCGTGAGGTCTGTCGGCGAGCCCGAGAAGAAGTTCCAACCGATGATGGCGCCGACGATCGCCTGTGAGGTCGACACGGGGAGGCCGAGACGCGTCATCCAGGTGACGGTCAGCGCGGCGGCGAGTGCCACGGTGAATGCTCCGGGCGGCGCGTTCACGGCGCCGAGGTGGCCCAACGTCTCCGAGGCGCCCGCGCCACCGACCACGGCGCCGAGGATGACGAAGGCGCTGCAGGTGATCGCCGCGGTGCGGAACCGGATCATCCGGGTTCCCACGGCGGTCCCGTACGCGTTGGCGGCATCGTTGGCGCCCAGGGACCAGCCCAGGAAGAGGCCGCTGAGCAGGAAGACCGGAAACATCGCGCGCTACGCGGACCGCTTGATGCTGGCGATGATCAGGCGCTCGCCCACCCCCTCGGCGATGTCCGACAGCGACTCGAGGGACTCGGCGAAATAGCGGAGGTGGTGCTTGCGCGCCAGATCGATGTCGGATTCGTAGATCATCTTCTTGAGGCGCAGGCCGGTTGCGTCCACCTCCTTCTCGTAGAACTCCACCTTGTTGATGCAGTCGCGCAGCCCCCTCTCGTCCCGGAAGAAGCAGCGCGCGGCGTCCACCACGTGCTCGACGGCGTGGACGCTCTTGCCCGTGAGCTCGGCGAACTGGTCCAGGAAGCCGATCTCGACGTCGGGACTCTGCACCTCGAACTCCTGGAGGATGTGCTTGGCGCAGTCGATGAGATCGTCGAGAGTCTCCAACAGCTCCATCACGTCGGCGCTGGACTCGGGGATCAGCGAATACGTATAGAGGTCCGACTTCACGCTCTTGCGCAGCTCGTCGGCGCGGTGCTCGTGCTCGCGCACCCTGTCCAGCCTGCTCGTGAAGCCCTCGTCGTCACCACTCAGATAGGAGCGGAGCGCCTCCCGCATGCACAGCATGCCCTTGGTGATCTGGTCGAGGAACTGGTCGACGTCGGCTTCGAGGGCCTTCATCTTGCCGAAGGGAAAGATCACGGAAAGCTCCCCCGCGCCGGGAACCCGCGCCGCACCGGCAGCGCGCCAGGCCGGCGGCAGATCCCAGCCTACACGAATCGCTGGCACCGAGCCGCTATCCCCGTGGGGAAAGAAAGAGCCCTCCCCGCCGCAGCGGGGAGGGCTCCATCGTTCTCGGGAGACCTCTGGTCTACAGGGTCTTCAGCATCTCGTCGACTTCGTCGCAGGTCTTGCGGACTGCGCCGGCGGAGTGCTCGAAGGCCTTCTTCTCCTCGTCGGTCAGGTCGAGCTGGATGACCTCTTCCATGCCGTTCTTGCCGAGGATGGCGGGCACGCCCACGAACAGGCCGTTGACGCCGTACTCGCCCTCGAGCTTGGCGCAGACCGGCAGGATCTTGCGCTTGTCGAAGATGATGGCCTCGGCCATCTCCAGCGCTGCCCAGGCGGGCGAGACGAAAGCCGAGCCGAAGCCCAGCAGACCGACCACCTCGCCACCGGCCTTGCGGGTGCGGGTCTCGATGGCCTCCAGGGTCTTCTCATCCAGGAACTTGAGGACCGGGATTCCGGCGACCGTGCAGGAGCTGCGCACCGGCACCATGGTGTCGCCGTGGCCGCCCAGCACCAGTGCGTTCACGTTCTCCATCGACACGTTGGCGGCCTCAGCCACGAACGAGCAATAGCGGCCCGAGTCGAGCTGCCCCGCCATGCCGAACAGCTTGTTCTTGGGGGGGTTGAGCCGCTTGTCCAGGGTGTAGACGATGGCGTCCAGGGGATTGGCGACGGAGATGATGGTGGCGTCGGGGCAGTACTTCTGGATTCCCTGGGCGACCTCATTGGTGACCTTCAGGTTGATGGTCAACAGCTCCTCGCGGCTGGGGAAGGTGCCGTCCGGGCGCGCCTTGCGCGGCACGCCGGCGGTGTTGATGATCAGCTCCGCGCCCTCGAGGCAGGAGTAGTCCTTGGAGCCCACGCAGCGAATATCGCGGCCGATGGTGGGCAGACCTTCGAAGATGTCCAGGGTCTTGCCCTTGGCGACCGACTGCTTCTTGGCCACCTCCTGCCGCTCGGCAGGATCATCGGGGTTCACGAACGGCGCCGGGTCGGAGAGACCCACTTCGCGGGCGAGACCCCGCTGGGCGATCTCTTGAGTGAGTACGCCGCCGATGTATCCACCACCGATCAGGCCAATCTTGTTGAGCATTGCTGTTCTCCTTTTGGTGAAGGGGTGCAGACCCTCGACCGCCTCCCCGGTGCAGGTGGGGCAGTGCGCCGCAAATCTGCGAAAAAAAGGCACACCAATTCACTTGGGGGCGCGCAGTATATCAATTCAGGGGAGGGATGGGTACGGTCGAGGGGCCGTTTTCCGACGGTGTCACGACCCCGGAGCCGCTCCCTGGACGGCCCCGGACGCCGTCTGGAATCCATTTCTAGATCGGGTGGTTATCGCGTAGTCGAGAAGTCGCCCCGGGCAGCCCGCGGTGTGGAGGGGAGTCACCGCAGGCCACCCGGGACGGGGAGGCTCGAGTCTGGGGAGAACGAGCCTTCCTACTCGACCAGGCGGACCTTCTGGCGGGACAAGATGGTGAACAGGATGTTGCGGACTTCGTCCGGGTCGGTGTTGTCGTATTGCCTTCCGCCGTGACAGGGGTCTGGCTGGTCACTCCCATCGAGGTCCACCAGGATCGTGTTGAGCTGGATCGCGGGATTCGCGTTGCAGAGATCCTCGCCGGCCTGGCGCGCGGCGCCGGGATCGTTGGGACTGCCATCGCTCACCAGGATCGCGACCTGATCGGCGAGGTCGTCGGGACTGGCCTCGAACATCTCCCGCGCGCGATTGATCCCGTCCTCGGTGGCGGTGGATCCGCCCGCGCTCAGTCCGCTCACCTTGCTTCGCAGGGCATGGGCCTGGGACGACGTCATCAGCGCGAGGTCCCGGCTCTGGCTGGCGTCGACGCTGCCGCTGTACGCGACGAGCCCCATCATGTCACCCGGCATGGGGTTGACCGCCATGTATTCCACCAGGGTTCCGAGCGCGCCCCGGGCCTCCTGGATCTTCTCTCCCTGCATGGACCCGCTGACGTCCTGGATGATCACGATGTGGCGCCTTCTCACGAAGGAGACGGCGCTGGCCGAGAGTTGCTGGCTGCCGACGCCGAAGAAGCCGCCCAGGAGGAGGTTCCGGTCGAAGCTGGGAACCCGCACCCCCACCGCGGGAACGCCCTGTTGCGCGACGCTGGTGAACGGGTCGAAGCGTTGCAGATCGAAGCGCCAGGCACCCCGCTCCAGTACGGGAGTGGGAACCGCCTCTCCGTAGAGGGGGACGTGGTGGTCGATGCTGACCTCCTCGACGGCCAGGCCGAACTGCTCCTTCAGGTGTGCGAGCGCCTTGGCGTCGACGTAGTTCTGCAGCGCGGTCTGGGCGACGATGCAGTTGCCGTAGTCGAGCAATAGAGCCAGCACGCCGATCAGGGGGATCATGGCGATGGCGACGATGATCGATACCGTGCCGCGCTCGCGTCGAGAGTGGCGTCGTTCGCCGGGGGTCATGGGGAGTCCTCCTCTTGCCGAGGCGCCGCCTGGGCTGATTCGAGCTTCGCAGGGGAGCGCTCGATCTCGCCCTTCGAGGCGAAGGATCGCCCACCGCTCCACTCCGGCGCTGTGAACCGCTTCACTCGCGGGCGGCGCCAGCCGCTCCTCTTCCGAGCCGTTCGCTTCATTGCGTGCCCGACAGGGCCTCGATCAGCTTGAGTCCGGCCGGGCCGATCAGCACCAGCATGGTGGCGGGAAAGATGAAGACACAGGCGGGAAGGATCATCTTGACCGCGGCCTTCTGCGCGATCTCCTCCGCCTGCTGAAGGCGATCCTGGCGCATCCCCTGGCAGTGGACGCGAAGGGCGTCCGAGACACTGGTTCCGAAGCGCTCCGTCTGGATCAACATGGCGGAGAGCGCGCTCACCTCCTGGATGCCGACGCGGTCCGCGAAGGCGCGCAGCGCATCAGCGCCTCCCTTGCCGGCCTGCATCTCCGCCGTCACCAGGCGAAGCTCCTCGCAGAGCGCTGGCGAGCTGCGCACGAACTCCTGCCCCACTCGGGCGATGCCAGCACTCAGGCTGAGCCCTGCCTCGAGGCACACCACCAGCAGGTCGAGGGCGTCGGGCAGGGCGCGACGGATCTCGGTCTGTCGCTGCTTGCGGCGCTGGTCGATCCAGTGGCTCGGCCCCACGTAGCCGGCGATCGCGGCGGCCAGCACTGCGACCAGCTGTCGGGAGGGATCACCGCCGAGCAGGCTGCCGGACAAGAAGGCGCAGGCGGCCAGGGCGGCGGGCAGAGCGGTGCGCAGGCCGACGTAGATCACCACGCTCGACTCGTCGCGAAACCCGGCCTGGACGAGCCGCCCGCGGATCTCGCCGGAGGCGCCGCCCACGCGCGCCGCGATCGGCGCGAGGAAGCTCTCGAGCCGGGCAGGTCCGGAGGCCGGTCGGCCTTCTTCTTCGCCGGCCGCGATGCGGACCAGGCGGCGCCTGCCGGCGGGTTGCTGGACAATCGACGCGACACCCAGAGCCAGCAGGGTGCCGGTCAGGAATGCGAAGAGCAGGAACGAGGACACTTTCGATCTCCTTCGAGCTTCAGACGTTGACGCGGGCGATCCGACGGCAGAGCAGGTATCCGACGCTGACCATCACCACGCCCGCGAACAGCATCACGTGCCCGGTCTCGGTTTCGAAGAGAGGCTCCACGTAGGCGGGATTGAGCAGGTGCATGATTCCCACGATCCCGAAGGGCACGACGACCAGGATCTTGGCGGAGATGGCGCTCTGGGCGGTCAGGGCCCGCACCTTTCCGTCAAAGAGGAGCCGCTCCCGAACCACGCCGGCCAGGTTGTCGAGGATCTCCGCCAGGTTCCCGCCCGTCTCGAGCTGAACCAGCACCGCGGTCACGAAGACCGGAAGGTCGGATGCGTCGAGGCGGTCCTGGAGATTCGCCATTGCCGTTGCGGGAGAGAGGCCCAGTGCGATCTCCCTCGCCACCACCGCGAACTCGGGTCCCACAGGGTCGGGAAGCTCGCTGCCCACCATCTGCAGGGCTGCGGACATGCTGTGTCCGGCGCGAAGCGCCCGAGAGAACAGGGCCAGTGCCTGGGGGAACTCCTGATCGAAGCTAGTCATCCGCTTCTTCTTGAGCCGGCGAACCGCGAGCCAGGGGACGAAGCCCAGCAGGGCAGGGGCGGGAGTGACTCCCAGCACGATCCCCAGGAGCCCGGCGGCTGCCGCGAGCCCACCCGATAGTGTCAGGAATTGCGGAAGCGTCATCGGGTTCCCCGCGCGGTAGAGCAGAAGCTCCAGGGAGCGAACCGCAGGAAAACGCTCCGCGGCGTCGGAGAGCATCGAGCTGAGATCACTCTCCGTCTCGCGCAGGATCGAGGTGGCCTCTGCATCCAGCCCGGCCCGGGCCGACAGGGCTCGCTCGATTCGGGCCAGCCCGGCGCGGCGGCGGCTCGTCTCGCCGCCGATCACGGCGAAGAAGAGTCCCGACAGGAACAGGAAGACGGTCGTTGCGATCAGAAGCGTGAGCATCTTCTCTTACCCCTCCCGCTACGAGCGCTGCGCGCCCGGACGGGGCTTGAAGATCTCCTCGGGAAGCTCGATCCCTTCGGCCTTGAGCTTCTCGACGAACTTCGGGCGGATTCCGGTCGAGACCAGCTCGGCCAGCACCTTTCCCTCCGCATCGAGGCCCTTCCGCTCGAGGCTGAAGATCTCCTGCATCGTCACGACCTCGCCCTCCATTCCGACCACCTCCTGGAGGCTGGTGATCTTCCGGGAGCCGTCGGAGAGCCGGGCCTGCTGGACGATCAGATGGACCGCGGACGTGATCTGCTGCCGAACGGCTGCCTTGGGAAGGTCGAGCCCCGACATGGCGACCATGGTCTCGAGCCGCGACAGGGCGTCGCGCGGGGTGTTGGCGTGGACGGTGGTGAGGGATCCGTCGTGGCCAGTGTTCATTGCCTGGAGCATGTCGAGGGCTTCACCGGCGCGGCACTCGCCCACGATGATGCGGTCCGGTCGCATCCGCAGCGTGTTGACCAGCAGTTCACGCTGGGTCACTGCCCCCTTCCCCTCGAGGTTGGCGGGCCGGGTCTCGAGCCGCACCACGTGTTCCTGGCGAAGCTGCAGCTCGGCCGAGTCCTCGATGGTGACGATCCGCTCGTCCTCGGGAATGAAGCTGGAGAGGATGTTCAGCAGCGTCGTCTTCCCCGATCCGGTTCCACCAGACACCAGGATGTTGAGCCGCAGCTGGACCGCGGCCTGCAGCGTGGCCACGAACTCCTCGGTCATGGACCCGAGCCGGATCATGTCGTTGTGATCGAGCTTGTCGGCGGTGAAGCGCCGGATCGACATGGAGGGTCCATCGAGGGAGAGGGGCGGGATGATCGCGTTGACGCGCGATCCGTCCTCCAGACGGGCGTCGACCATCGGGTTGGACTCGTCGATGCGGCGGCCGATGCGGGACACGATCCGTTCGATGATGCGCATCAGGTGTGCATCGTCCCGGAACCGGGCGGCGGTCAGCTCGATCTTGCCGGCGCGCTCGACATAGGTGTGGCCAGCGCCGTTTACGAGGATGTCGGACACGGTCGGATCCCGAAGCAGGGGCTCGATCGGGCCCAGACCGAATACCTCGTCCTTGATCTCGCGGAGCAGGCGCTGCCGTTCCTCCTTGGTCAACGCAACACCTTCCTCGGAGAGCACCCGCTGGGTGGCCGCCACGACCTCGTCGCCGTTCTTCTCCTCGCTCATCTCCTCTGCCTGTGAGAGGTCGAGGAGATCGAAGAGGCGGTGATGGACGCGGAACTTGAGCTCCTGGTACTTGGAGTCCCGGGGCTGCGCCGTGCGCTGCGGGCGGCGGGGCTTCGGCCTGGTCGCGCCCTCGGGCTGCGGGGTCACCAGCTCGAGCCTGGCTCGCTTCTCTTCCTTCTGCTCCGGTGGCCCGGCGGCGGGCTCGGGAGCCGTCGGCTTCGCTTCCGGTGCCTGCGAGGGCGCAGGCGCGGCGGGCGTCTCCGGAGTCTGCTTCTTCAGTCTTGCGCCAAGCGACATTTCACACTCCTCACGATGCTTTGCAGGCGATCGCCGAGCGAAGCCTGCTCCTCGGACTCCTGCCATTCCGCACCGCACCAGCCGTGCAGGTCGCGCACCAGACCGGAAAACGCGGCCGCCGGCTTGCTGCGGCTGTTGGCCGATACCGGGCTCCCCGCCTCGACGCTCGCCGAGAACGCATCGGGGTCGTCGGGGATGTGGGCATGCGCGCTGAGGCCCAGCAGCGAGAAGGGGTCTTCATCCCCGACGATGCTGGGGCGCGAGGCGCGGTTGGCGACGATGTGGACCTTCTCCTCGCCGTGGCCGAGCTGCTCGAGGATCTTGCAGTGCTGCTGCGCGCGGGCGATCGACGTGACCTCCGTGGTGGTCACCAGCAGCGTCTGGTCCACCCGGTCCAGTATCTGGAGCGAGATCTCGTCGCTGATGCGGGGGAGGTCCACCACGACCCAGTCGAACTCGGACTGGAGCAGCTCGATGGCTCGCTCCATGTGCGCGACGTCGATGCCCTCGGCCTCCTCCGGATCGCTGGGAGCGGCCACCACGTGAACGCCGGAGCCCTCGTGGAGATGTGCCACCGTGGCGAGGAAGGAGGCGTCGAGGTCGTCGGCCTGCTCGGCCACGTCGGCCAGCGTGTGGGCGGGCGAGACGTCGAAGTGCAGTGCGACGTCTCCGAAGCAGGTCTTGGCGTCGAGTATGGCGGTGCGCGCCCCGCTGCGAGCCAGCGCGGCCGCGATCTCGCAGGCCACGGTGGTGCTTCCCACGCCGCCCTTGGCGCCTAGCACGGCGACCGCTCGCCCCAGCTGGGCAGGGGCTTCCGATGCCGCCTGGCTCTGCAGCCGGGCGGTGATGCGCTCGAGCTCGTCGTCGAACCGGTGATCGGGGAAGAAACCCAATGCACCCGCTCGCATCGCGCGCAGGATCAGCTGCGGCTCTGCCGGGCCACCTGCGAGCACGGGCGGCGCCGCCTCACCGAGCGTCTCGACCCAGCCGAGCGCCTGCTCGGCATCCGCGCCGAGGTCGAGGTAGACGCCCAGCTTCGAATTGCTCTGCAGCATCGACTCCAGGTCTTCGGGGCGAGACGCGTCTGCCACCACCCGGATCGCGCCGCTCGCCGCCATGCCCTGGGCGATGGCGGCTCGCACCGGCTCCTGTGTGGAGAGGACTGCGAAGGGAATCTTGTCGTGCATGGCTCTTTCCTCCGGCCTCAGTTGTGGCCCGGCATCCCGTCCAGGATGAAGGTGACGTCACCGTCCTGGTTGCCGGCCTGCTGGCGCTCGTGGTAGTTGGCAGTCACGTGGTCGGCTGTCGTGGAAGCGATGCCCTCGATGGGCTCTGCATCCTGGCCGGCATCCGGGTTCGCGATCTGCTGCTGTTTCAGCGTCGTGTAGGACTCTCCGGTGAACTCCTGGCTCGGGCTGTGCGCGCAGGCCAGGCTCAGGCTCGCCAGCATCAGGCTGGTCCAGAGAGCGCGGATCGTTCGCTTCATGATTCTCACTCCTCGTTTCACGGGGCGGACGCCCCGAATCGGTTGTCGAGCGCCTTCGCCTAGCTTCGCGGCGCGCCCGCGGTGGCTTGATCCGACTCCTGGGCCTGCGGATGCCCGCCCTCCTCGCGGCCGTGGATGAAGAAGTCCACGTCGTCGGGGGCCTGGTAGTGGTCCGTCGGGAGCGGGTGCGGTCCCGGTCCGAGGGGCTTCACCAGGCGAGGCGTCACGATGATGACCAGCTCCGTCTCCCGATTCTGGAAGGACTGGCTCCGGAAGAGCGTGCCGAGGATCGGCACGTCGCCGAAGCCGGGGACCCTCTCGATGACGGTGGTCGTGGTGTCGCTGAGGAGGCCGGCGATCGCGAAGCTCTGGCCATCGCCGAGCTCGACGCCCGTCGAGGCGCGTCGGGTGCGGAAGCCCGGAACCTGCAGGCCGTCGGTGTTGACGGCGAGGCTGTAGTCGGGCTCGCTCACCTCGGGAGAGATCTGCAGGTGGATGCGTCCCGAGTCGAGCACCGTCGGGACGAAATCCACGCCCACGCCGAAGGGGTGGAACGCGATGGAAGTCGCGCCGAAGCCCTGGGCCTCGGGGAAGGGCACCTCGCCTCCGGCCAGGAAGTTCGCCCGCTCGCCGCTCCGGGCGACCAGCGTCGGCTCGGCCAGGATCTTGACCAGACCCCGGGAGCGCGCGGCCCGAATGGCGGAGGTGACGTCGGTCGTCGCGCCGTCGTAGCTGCCGGTCAGGTCGGCCGTCGCGGCGCTGACCGCTCCGAGCCCGTTGCTGAAGGCGTAGGCCTCGGCGGCTTGCTGGACCAGCACCTCGAAGTTCACCGCGAAGCGGCGCCCCATGGCCCGGGACATCTCCGCCATCACCACCTCGATCATCACCTGGTGGTTTCCGGCGACGTCGATCAGGTTGACGACGTTGTCGCCTTCCACCTCGTCCCCGAGGTCCTTGTCCTCGCTACCGTCCAGAAAAGCCAGCGCCAGCTGCTCCGCTCGCTCGCGCTCCTCGACGTTCTTTGCCACGCCGCGGAGCACGATCGTCTCCGCGCCGGCCAGCTCTACCGTGATGGTGGGGTTGCCGAGGATCTCGCGGATCTTGGCCTGTACCTGGGTCTGCATCAGGCCCACGTGAAGATCGAGTGCCGTCAGCAGCTCATCGTGCTCATCCCAGAGCAGCACGTTGGTGCCGCCCGGTGCCTGGGCCACCACCTGGATGGTGCGGGGATCGGTCAGCACGATGCCGGCCGTCTCGGGATTTCCCACGGCGACGCGGCGGACGTCGAAGTCCGTGATCAGCACCACCGACTTCCCCGTCTCGAGCTCGACGCGCTGCAGTACCTCATCGGAGCTCTGCTCCCGGCTGATGGGAATGACCCGTCGGCCGTTCGGAATCAGCTCCTCGGATCGGGGCTCCTCGCCCCCGGAGAAGATGCCGCTCTCCGCGAGGTATGCCTGGACCACCGGTCCGACCACGCTCAGCGCGAGGGTTGCAGCCACGGTCAGGGCGATCTGGACCAGTAGCCGATGGGATCTGTTTCGCGGGAATAGCGTTCGCATGACTCAGAACCTCACATCGTGGACGTCGGTGCCCAGGACCACCTGCGTGGCGTGGGCTTCGCCTTCGTCCTTGGGATTGCGTAGTGCGAGCTTGATCGGACCGGCGTTCTCCGCGTGGGCCAGCACCCGGGCCTCCTCGGGGCTCACCTCCAGCGTCACGACCTGGACTTCCTGGGTCGCCTCGCCGCTGCGTTCCAGCCGTGTGTCCACCGCGAGCACGGAGACGTTCTGAAGAACGGGCCGTGTCACCGCTTTTCGACGCGATTCTCCGTGGCTCGTCGGGGTGAACGTGGAGAAGACGTCGACCCGGGAGCCCGGCTGCACGAAGCCGGCCACGCCGATGAACTGGTCCACCTGGACCGAAACGGCCCGCGCCGACTCGCTGATCAGACTGTCGAGACCCGCTGCGGCCCCGGACGGCAGCAGTGCCGACTCCAGAATCGCCTCACCCTTCACCACGGACCGCGCGAGCACACGTCCCTGAAGCTGGCCCGGCTTGCGGATGGCCCCGGCGGGCACCAGCTCGGCGGGCCAGTGGGCGAGCTTGGGCTTGGCATTCGAGGCTTCGGTTCCCAGCGGCGCCGGGACTCCGGCCACCACCACGGGGACCTTGCCTTCGGTCGTCGCTGCGGAGCCTTCGATGAAGTTCGGCGCGGCGGCGGCGGTGAGCAGGCCACACAGGGCAGAGAGGGTGAGAAAGATGACGGCTCGTCGGTTCTTCATGGGATGTCTCCTGGGTTCGAACCCGTGATCAATGAAAGGTCCGCTGCATCGACGAAGCGCTGAGGTCGAGCGTGGCCAGCGAGGGAACGAAGGCTCCGAGGACCTGCGTGTGATAGGTGGAGCTGGCGGTCATCGTGATGGTGCCGCGCTCGCACGGCATGCAGGACGTCGAGTCTCGCTGAACGTCTCCCCCATCCACGCCGGCGTGGGCCAGCATGTCTTCTCCGGCCGTGATGGCCTCGTTCAGGAGCGCGCCGTTGTTGCAGGTTTCATCGACGAGGATCGCCGTGCGGGCTGCCAGGTCGGCGGCCCGGAACAGAACCATCTGCTCGCGAAAAATGAAGCCGAACTCGATGATTCCGAAGAGCAGCAACAAGAGGACCGGGAGCACCACGACCATCTCGACGCTCGCGACGCCGCTCTGCCGGCGGGGGCTGTCCTTCCTGCTGCGAAAGGCTTTCGATGGGTGTCGGGTCAGGAAATCCATGTCATACCCCAGGTTTGATGTGCGGCGACGCCCAGGGCGACGGCGACGCCGAAAGGAAGGCCCGCGGCTGCGGCGGAGCCAGGCGCGGGTCCCACGTAGCAGGGACGTCGACTGAGCAGGCTCAGCTCGAGGCTCCTGAGCCAGCGGCGAAGCAGGTCCATGCCCTGGCGCTCGGCGACCAGTGTGCCGAGGGCCAGCGCGCCGCCGACCATGCTGATCCACCAGAGCAGACCGGGAAGGGCCGAAGCGCCGAAGAGCGCTCCGAGGGCCATCAAGGCCTTCACGTCGCCAGCGCCGAGCCAACGCAGTGCAAAGGGGACCGCCAGAACGGCGAGAGCGACGGCCGCCCCGGCGAGGGCGAAGAACAGACCGTCGAATCCGGCCAGCCAGGTCCCGTGGAAGATGGCAGCTGCGAACCCCGGAAAGGTGATCCGGTTCGGGATTCTTCGATGACGAACGTCCTCCTCGACCACCGCCATCAGCAGACCCACGATTGCGATCCCCGTCCAGGAGCCGAAGGCTCCGGTCGAGAACAGGATCGCGCCTGTCAGGACTGCCGCAGCCAGCGAGACGCTGCAGTCCCGGCGGGAATCGTGGGTCGCGATGGCGGTGGATCGAGTCTGGGACATCGTCATGGTCCGGGTTAGGTGCATTACATTAGTTCGTGTAGCTATCGGGATCCTCGACGACCCCGCCGATCTCGTCGAGCGCAGTTTCCAGGGAGTCGGCGAGGGTGCTCCAGGCGCCGATACCGGCGAGGGCGAAGACCACTGCCACCAGGGCCCACTCGACCATCTCCATTCCGTCTTCTTCGCTGACGAATCGCTTGATCAGGTCACGCATGACTTTCTCCTGTGTGTGGCGTCCATTGCGAACGCGCTGTTCGACGCCGCGCAGAATGCCACGCGCCCTGCGGGCGAGCAGTGAAGCCGTTCACACCGGCTCGAAGTTTTTTCGGTGCTCGCCGGAATCCGGCAAGTGCGCGATGTGGAACCGGCTTTCGGGTTCGTCGAGCCGCAGAGCCGGAGTCTCCGCTGCGATTCTTTTGGCTTCGGATGGCCTAGAATCGAAGGGATGCTGGAACGGCTCGATGGATCGGAGCGATCCCTGACGACCCTCGGAGGGGTTCTCGGCTTTGCGGCTGCTGCCGCGCTTGTACTGCTGTGGGGCTGCGGACCCGAGTCCCGCCCCGAGACGGGCGCCGGCCCGCCGCCGGTGGTGGTGCAGGTGCTGACGGCCGCTGCGCAGGAACTCCCGCGCACGTTGCCCGCCGTCGGGTCCCTCCTGAGTCCGCAGACGACCACTGTCGCCTCGGAGGTCGCCGGCACGGTCGTCACCATCGAGATCCCCGAGGGACGCTACGTGAAGGCGGATCACCTGCTCGCACGGCTGGACGACGCTCAGGCACAGGCAGCTCTCAAGGTCGCCCAAGCCAGACTCACCAACGCCTCGGCGCGACTGGCGCGGTTGCGTTCGCTGCGCGCGTCCAGCGTGAGCTCGGAGCAGGCGCTCGACGACGCGGTGGCGGAGTTCGACACGGCGCGGGGACAGCTCGACGAGGCGGAGACGTGGCTGGACAAGACGAGAATCCGCGCGCCCTTTGGCGGCATCCTCGGGCTACGGCAGGTCAACCGGGGGCAGTACCTCGATCCTGGAGACCCGATCGTGGAGATCACCCAGGTCGATCCGCTCGAGCTCGAGTTCGGGATTCCCCAGCGCTGGGCGGGCGAGCTCGCAGTCGACCAGGTCGTGCTCGGGACGGTCGGCCCGTGCGGTCAGCGCTTCGAGGCGAGGGTGGATGCGATCGATCCTCGCGTGGATCCGGCCACCCGCGCGGTGCGCCTTCAGGCCACGGTCCCCAATCCGGACGCAAGACTGCTGCCCGGAATGGGGGTCCGGGTCCGGTTGGTGACCGGTTCGATTCCGGACGCCGTCGTGATCCCCCGGCAAGCGGTCATCCGCCAGGGCAGCAAGCACAGGGTCTACGTCGTCGACGGGGATGGGAAGGCGCGCCAGCGGGACATCCGTGTCGGCAGCTTCTTCGTCGACACCGTTCACGTGCCGGCCGGCGTCGATCCCGGGGACGAGGTCGTCGTGGCGGGACATCAGAAGCTGCGGCCGGGAGCGCCCACGAGCGCCCAACCCTACCAGCCCACGGAGAACCCCAATCTGGACCTCGGCTGGTTCGGCCCCGATGGCGACTGTGGGGACGGGTCGTGAGGATCTCGGAGATCTCGATCGAGCGGCCGGTGCTCGCCTCGGTGATGAGTCTCCTGATCGTCGTCGCGGGCGCCGTGGCCTTCGCGGTGCTGCCCGTCCGCGAGTACCCGGACGTCGACCCACCCCAGGTCTCTGTCAGCACGGTCTACGCGGGGGCCAGCCCGGAGACCGTCGAGACGACCGTGACCGAGCCGCTCGAGCAGGTGCTGAACGGCATCGAGGGCATCCGCAGCATCGAGTCCACCAGTGGCCTCGGAAGGAGCGTCATCAGCGTCGAATTCGTCATCGGACGGGACATCGATCTGGCCGCCACCGACGTCTCCAATGCGATCCAGCGCGGGCTTCGCGACCTGCCCGAGCAGGCGGAGCGGCCGATCGTGTCCAAGTCGGGCGCGCGGTCGCGGCCGATCATGTGGCTCAACGTGAAGGGCGAAGGGTTCACGCCAGGCGACCGCACGGATGTGGCCGAGCGGATCGTGAAGGCGCCCCTGCAGGTGCTGCCGGGCGTGGCCCGGGCCTGGATCGGGGGCTCGCGTCGCTACGCGATGCGGATCTGGCTCGACCCGCTGCAGATGGCGGCGCGCGGGGTGGATGCTGCGGACGTCCAGCGCGCGATCCGGGAGAACAACCTCCAGGCGCCCGGGGGTGAGCTGGAGGGCTCGTCGCGCAAGTTCACGGTGAACGTGGATGCGGTGATCGACGATCCGCGCGTCTACGAGCAGATCGTCATTCGCGATGACGACGGCGTGTCCGTCCGGATCGGCGACGTGGGGCGTGCGGAGCTGGGCGCCGAAAACTATCAGGTACTGACGCGCTTCAGCCAACGCCCCACCGTAGGGGTGGGCATCGTCCGGCAATCGCGCGCCAACGAGCTTGCGGTCTCCCGGGCCGTGCGAGACCAGCTCCCGGAAATTCGCAAGTCCCTTCCGGAGGGCGTGGAGCTCGACGTCGCCGTGGACAACACCTACTTCGTCGAGGCCGCGCTCAAACAGGTCTGGGTGACCCTCGGGATCGTCTTTCTCGTGGTGGTGCTGGTGAATCTGGTCTTCCTGCGTTCGCCCACGACCACGGCCATCACCGCGGTGGCCATCCCCGTCTCGCTGGTCGGCACCTTTGCATTCATGCAGGTGCTGGGGTTCTCCGTCAACTTCCTCACGCTGCTCGCTCTGGTCCTGGCGATCGGGCTTCTGGTGGACGATTCGATCGTGGTGCTGGAGAACGTCTACCGGCGCCAGGAGCTGGGGGAGAGCGCCCTTCGCGCCGCGCGAAACGGCTCGCGGGAGGTCGGCTTTCCGGTGATCGCGACCACCATGGCGGTGGTGGCGGTCCTGATTCCGCTCTCGATCATGACCGGGAACCTGGGCCGTTTGTTCCGCGAGTTCGCGATCACCATGGCACTCGCGCTGGCCATTTCGACCTTCGTGGCCCTGAGCCTGGTCCCCATGCTCTGCTCGCAGTTCCTGAAGCTGAGCCGGGAGCACGGTCGCGTCTTTCGAGCCATCGAGCGGGTGCTGGCCGACGCCGGCGACGGCTACCGCAGGGCCCTCGACTGGAGCCTCGGGCACCGCCTCGTCATGACGAGCGTCCTGCTCGCCGTCGTCGCGCTGATCCCGCTCCTGCTGGCGATCCTCCCGACCACACTGGTGCCGATCGAGGACCGCGGCAACATCATCACCGTCATCCGCGCGCCCCAGGGCTCCACCTCCGCCTACACCGATCAGGCGATGAGGCAGGTGGAGGCGGCGCTGGCCGGGACCCCCGAGGTGGCGGGCTTCTTCGCGGCGATCGGCCTGGGGATGGGCGGGGTCCCCGACTCGTCGGAGGGGATCGTCTTCACCCGGCTGCACCCCTGGGAGGAGCGGGATCGGACGCAGCAGGAGGTCGTGGCGGATCTCTTTCCCCGCTTTCTCGCGATCCCGCAGGCGCTGGCCTTCCCGATCAACCCGCCGTCGCTGGGGCAGGGGCGAAACAGCGACATCGAAGTGATCCTGAAGAGTCCCTCTGCAACCCTCGAGGACTTCCAACTGGTCACGGATGGCGCCCTGGAACGGGTGCGGCGGATCCCCGGTCTGGTCAATGTCGATAGCGATCTGCGGCTCGAGAGCCCACAGCTCGATCTCCGCTTCGACCGGGAGCGCGCCGCCGACATCGGCGTGTCGGTGAGGTCGGTGGCGGAGAGCTTGCGACTCCTGGTCTCGCAGGGGCCCACGGACGACTTCGTGCTCCGAAACAAGCAGTACGACGTGGTGACGGCTCTCGCCACGCGGTACCGGAGCGTTCCGGATCAGCTGGGCGAGATCCACCTGCGCGCGCGCGACGGCTCGATGGTTCCGATGGCCGCGCTGGTCGAGGTGGTGCCGGTCATCGGCCCCACCAGCCTTCACCACTACGACCTCCAGCGTTCGGCCACGATCACGGCCAACCTCGCGCCCGGGGGGACGCTCGGGGAGGCGCTTCCGCAGGTGTTGGGAATCGTGGAGGAGCTGCTCCCGCCCGGTTTCGCACTCACGCTCGGTGGCATCTCGAGGGAGTTCGCAGAGTCGTCATCCGCGATCCTGGTGACGTTCGGAATCGCCCTGCTCGTCATCTACCTGGTGCTGGCCGCCCAGTTCGAGAGCTTCGTCCACCCGCTCACAGTGATGCTGAGCGTACCGCTGGCGTCGCTCGGCGCGCTCGGCGCACTGGCGCTCACCGGAAACACCATGAACCTCTACAGCCAGATCGGGCTGATCCTGCTCCTGGGACTGGTGACCAAGAACTCGATCCTGCTGGTGGATTTCGCCAACCAGGAGCGAGCCAGGGGGAGGTCGCTACTCGAGGCGCTGCGCGCGGCAGGCCGGATTCGCTTCCGTCCCATCCTGATGACCAGTGCGACATCCATCTTGGGAGCGGTTCCGCTCGCTGCGGCTTTCGGCGCGGGGGCCGAGAGCCGCCGCCCGATCGGCGCGGTCATCGTCGGCGGTCTGCTCTTCTCGACGCTCTTCACCCTCGTCGTCATCCCCGTGATGTACTACGGGGTCACCAGGATCGCCGAGCGGATCGGCTTGAAGACGATCCCTCCTCTGGTGATGCTGGAGATCGACGAGGTGGATCCGAAGCCGATTCCTTCCGGGTAGCGGGCGTGGCAGTCTGCGGTGTCTGGGTTAGCCTCTCGTGGTGCGACTGCCGGAAGCCGTCGACACCCCGCTGCGCACCGCTCTCTGCATCGTGGTACTGCCGCCCTTCCTCGTGCGCTACGTCGCCAAGAAGGAGGTGATGCGGATACCGATCTTCGGGCAGGCGCTGCGTCTCGCCGGGAACGTGAGGGTGGTTCGCACGCGGACCGCGCGGGACATCGAGCGGATCCAGCAGGGGATGATGCGGCGTGCCAGGGAGGTCTCGGTGCTGTTCGTCGCGGAGGGCACACGCTCGCGCGACGGGGCACTGCATGAATTCAAGAAGGGCGCCCTGATCGACGGCCTTGGGATCGAGGACAGGACCGCCCTTCGCGATCAGGCCTACGCGGTGGTGGCCGGGCTGCGGGCCATCGCTCGACGTCGGGTTCGCAGCAGGGGCCACGATCCCGGTGGCGTGGACTGATCGCCGGAACTTCCTTCGGCTCCTCGGCAGCGGCATCGCACTGCTTTCCGGGCGCGCCTCGCGAGCTGCGGAAGACGCAGGGCCCCTCGAGGTCCACCGCGCGACCCGCAACACCCTGCTCGGAGCGCTGGGCGCGTCGCTGCCAAGGCCGGGACAGCCACCTCCCTTCAAGACCTATCCGGGGTCCGATCGCCTGGCCTTGCCCGCGTTCAACCACGAGCCGGGTGTTCCGCTGGCCGAGGCGGTCGCCACGGACGGCGGGCTCGAGCGGTTCGAAGCGCAGTCGCTTCCGCTGAGTCGTCTCTCCAGAATCCTCCATTTTACCAATGGCGTCACCGGTGGCGTCGGGGGCCCGTCCTCGGGGCCCGGGTTGCGTGCGGCACCGTCCGCGGGAGCGCTCTACGCTGGCGAGGTCTACCTGGTGGCCGATCGGGTGGAAGGACTGGCACCGGGCGTCTACTACTACTCGGTCGCGGAGCACGCGTTGGTGGCGCTCCGCTCCGGCGCGCGGCTCGAAACGGTGGCTAAAGCAGTGCGGGAGCCCGGGGCCATCGAAGGCGCGGCGGCGGTGATTCTCCTCACCAACGTCTTCGAACGCTACCGCTGGCGCTACGCCAATCGCGGCTATCGCTACGCCCTGATCGACTCCGGACACATCGGAGAGAACCTCCGGCTCGCGGCCAGGTCAGCGGGCTTCGGCTGGGCCGGGACATCGCGTTTCGAAGACGACGCGCTGAACGCGCTCCTCCGGGTGGATGGGAGCGAGGAGGCCGTCTGCGCCGTCCACGCTGTCGGGCGGGCCTCGGGCAGCGAAGCGCCGGTTTCTCGAAGGCTGCGTCCGCTGGCCGAGAAGCTCGAGATCGCGCCCGACAGTCTGCCCCGATCCGGAGCGGCTCCGGCTCGCTACCACGAGGCGACGAAGCTGGTTCCAGCTCCTTCGGTCGAGGACGGCGAGGCTTCTCCGCCCGGCGAGCGGCCGGCGATGGGACCGGAGGTCGCGCTGCCGAAGCTCTCACCGAGACCGGAGGCGTCGGTCGAGCAGACCATCCAGAAGCGGCGTTCGGCGACGTTCTTCCGGGAGAGAGCGGTACGGCTTCCTGAGCTGGGCTTCGTTCTCGAGATGGCGCAGGGCCCTGGGGCGTCCCAGAACTCGATCGGGGTGGAGCTGTTCCTCGCCGCTCATCGCGTCGACGGAATCGAGCCCGGGCTCTACCAGTACCGCCCGCGCGCGGGGAGAATCGCGCGGGTTCGGCCTGGAGACCTTCGGGAGGGAGCGATTCGCGCCTGTCTTGGCCAGGAGAAGGCAGGGAGGGCGGCGGCGGCCTTGTTCATGGTGGGACGGATTGCCGATGCGGCTGCGAGCTGGGGCGGAAGGAGCTACCGGGAGCTCCTGATCGAGTCCGGAGAGATCGGCCAGCGGATCTACCTGGCGGCGGAGGCGATCGGGCTCGCGGCTCGTAACCTGGCCGCCTTCTACGACGACGACCTCAACGAGCTGCTGGGCTTCGACGGCCGGCGGGAGGCGGTTCTCCATCTGACGGTCTTCGGCAGCGGGGAGTAGCCCGCACCTCCCGAAAGCGGGGACGTCCCGGTCAGGGAAGGGTCAAGGTGCGGCTTCGCCGAGGCGCTTCTCGTCGGCCAGGGCGACCAGCGAATCGAGTGAGACGCGCGCCATCCGGATGTCGGTGGGCAGGAACATGCCCAGAAACCACGGGTAGTCCCGGTCGATGGCGCTGGTGTAGTAGTCGGTGTAGAGGAAGCCGTCGCGCAACACCACTCCGGCGTAGGACGTGTCGCCCGCGCTCGGAAGATCCGAGAGATGGGTGAGACTCTCTTCCGTGACCTCGTAGAGGGAGGTGCGCTTGCGGCTCCACACCCCTCCGAGGCGCATCAGAGGTCCTCGCTTCCCGTCCTGGTGGCGCGCCACCGCGAAGACGCGCCCGGCGTGGGAGAAGAGCACCGGGCCGTCCAGTCGCGTGACCCGGCTCTTGCGGTAGCTCCAGCGCTCGAAGGGAGTCTCGGCTACGGCCAGCAGTGTGGAGGCGTCCTTGTTCCCGCTGAGGGTGTCGGGAGTCACCTCGAGACGCGCCGTGGCGAGGAGACGCCCATCCGGCAGGAACTGGATCGCGGTCTCGTCGTTTCCCTCACCCTGGTAGATCGTCGAGACGCGCTCCCACGCGAGCCCGTCCAGCGAGCGAAGCAGGACGGACTCGCCATGGTCCCACCAGTAGGCGGGCACGTACCAGGTCCTGCCGTCGGGCGACTTGGGCCGCCAGAAGAGCCAGCCCTTCGGACCCACGGGCTGGAACTCGCTCCAGGTCCTCCCGTCGTCGCTGATGGAGACGACGCTGCCCTCGGGCGTTGCGAAGATTCCCTCGTTGGAGAGCGCATACAGGAAGAGCCGGCCTCCGATGGGTGCGAACTTGGGATCGCGGATGTCCTTCCCCGGCACCCGGAGAGTCGCCACGGTCTCCCAGCTGCGGGCGTCGCTGGAGCGGCGGATCAGCAGGCGGGACTTGGGGGTTCCCAGGTGGTAGGGCGAAGCCGCGTGGACGAGCCAGAAGTGATCGCGCCAGAAGATCATGTCCGTGTTGGAGTTGTGCTCTCCGTCCGCGACCACGTCCCAGGTCTCGATCTGGAGTCCAAGCGCCAACTGCGCGCGGTTGGGACGCAAGAGCGCGTAGGCCCCCACCAGGGCGGCGAGGAGAAGGACCGTGGCGGTGACGAGAACGAATCGCATCGGGTCTCCTGGTCGGGTCTCGGTCAGTGGCCGGACCGGGCTCGGGTCGGCTCGGCGAGTGCGCCGAGAGGGCCCAGCGCCCCGGGGTCCGCCAGCAGACGGATTGTGTACCAGAATTCTGGAAAGATACACCGGGAACGGAATCCCAGAACTCTCAGCTATCCGCCGGATGTGCCCGATAGAACCATGGGGGTCCGCCAGGGCATGCCGCAGCCGTCGATTCCGCCGCATTCGCTTCCCGACCCGAATCAACGGGCAGAGCTCCGGGTTCGCTTCGAGAGCGCTGACGCGCTTCGGCGCGAATACCTCGAGAGCATCGCCCACGGCGCGCTCTTCATTCCGAGCGAAGATCCCTACGCCGTCCAGGAGGTGGTGGAGGTGGCGCTGGATCTGGTCTTCACCGGTGCGACGACCCGGGTCTCGGGCGAGGTCGCGGTCGTCATCGATTCGGCTCTGGCGGAGGCCGGAGGGACACTGGCCGGAGTTTCGCTCCACATCGCGGACGACCCTGCGGATCTCAGACGCAGGCTGGAGGAGTTGTCCGGTGTTTCTCTCGCAGAGCGCGCCCGGCGTCCTGGAGCCGACCGACGTGCGGCGGAGCGCAGTGGCTCCGATGCCGATCTCCGGATCGAGACCCGGGACGCCAGCTTCAAGGGCGTGGCGGGGAACATCTCCTACTCCGGCGTCCTGGCATTGCTGTGGCGGTCGTCGATCCCGGTGGGGACGGAGGTGCGAGTCATTCTCTCGAAGCCCATCGTGGAGCTCGAGCTCTGCGTGGATGGGAAGATCGTGCACTGTGCGCGGTGTGACGAGGGCTTCGTCGCACACGGAATCCAGCTCCACTACGCCGCGGATCGCATCGACCAGGTCATGAGCTTCATCGACTTCCTCCGGGCCTTCGACCGGGCCCAACGGCTCGCGACCACCTCCGGAGAGATCGACGAGTCGGGGCTGGGGAGCATCCTGGAGATGTTCGTGACCACGGCGCCCTCGGGCACCGTGGTCGTCTCACGAGGCGACGAGGAAGGCAAGATCGTCTTCTCGGAGAACGAGATCCTCTACTGCACTCTGGGAATCGTGTCGGGATTGAAGGCCCTCTCGCGGATGTTCCGCTGGAAGGAGGGCCGCTTCGAATTCCATCACGAGCTGCAGCTGCCACGAGATGGCGCTTCGCCACAGCCGCTGGAGGCGGCGATGATGACGGCCTCCGTGCAGCTCGACGAGATGGCACGGCTGGAGGGCCAGAGCTTCGGCGCGGGCGACAGCTTCGAGCTCGCTTCCGAGCTGGTGGCGGAGCTGCAGGAGTCGCTGACGGATCTCGAACGGGAGGTGTTGGGCTGCGCCGCTGACGGATTCAACGTGGAGGGGATCTGCGACGTGGTGGAGGACGGCGATGCCGAGGTCTACAAGGCGCTGTCGGCGCTGCTCGACTCAGGGCTGATCAAGCTGCGCCGTTAGCCTGCTTCTCTCGTGCGCCTCGCTACGCGACCCGGCGAGAAAAGCGGGCTAGGGCCCGGAGCAGCCGTCCGGGGCGGTGGCGGGAGAGCCCGCGGCGACGTGCTCGGATTCCAGCGCTCCACCCGGCTCGACCTCGGGAAGACGCAGGAAGAGCGTCGCAATCATCGCCAGGGCGTAGACTCCCAGAAAGGTGACGAAGGCGTTGCGCCCGAAGCCCGCACCGATCGTCACTCCCCAGAGCGGAATGATTCCCCCCATTCCGAGTCCGAAGACCGCGCCGGCGAGAAGCAGCGAAGGATACTCGGCGACGGAGTAGACCAGCGCGACACCCACTCCCTGGAGACCGCTGCGATCGTCAGGTTCACCACCGCGAGGCCCGTAGCGACCCCGAAGCGAGAGCGCCCGAAGTCTTCGAACAGGGCCTTGAAGAAGACCCCGTACGAGTAGAAGACGAGTCCCACCGACGGCGCCTGAAGGCGGGGAGCCTTCAGTGGAGCTTGGCGTGAATCACCCGCAGCAGGTCGAAACGCGTGATCGCGCCGACCAGCTTCCCGCCCTCCACCACCGGCAGGCGGCGGAAGACCGAGTTGAGAAACAGGCCCGCGGCGTAGTAGACATCGGTGTCCGGCGAGATCGTCGTCAAGGCGGTCGACATGAAGTCCGCGACCGTGCCACGAGGCCGGTCGGAGTTGGCGCCGGTCGCGACCAGCTGGAGGCAGTCCTTCTCGCTCAGCATGCCCAACAGGTGACCGGCCTCGTCGATCACGGGAGCCCCGGTGACCCGGTGTTCGAGGAGAAACCCCACGGCGTCCAGGATTTCGGTCTCCGGGCGGACGCTGTAGACCTCGGTGTCCATGTGGTCTCGTACGATCGGTAGCTTGTCCATCGCGGTCTCCTCGGCTCCGGGTTGGGATCGACCATTCCATGGCAAGAGCAAAGCGGGCGGAGCAGGTGAAAGAGGCCGTTTCCAGGCAGGCCTAGACGGATCCGGTCTGCTCGCCCTTCAGGGTCTGGTAGTACTGGTAGGCCTCGTAGGGCTTTACTCCCTCGTGCACCACCTTCCGGACCGCCTGGATCATGGCGGGGGGATTCTCGGCCTGGAAGATGTTGCGGCCCATGTCGACGCCGCTGGCGCCCTCCTGGACCGCGCTGAAGGCCAGCTGAAGCGCGTCGGCCTCGGGCAGCTTCTTGCCGCCGGCGATCACGATGGGCACGGGACAGGAGGCGGCCACGGTGTCGAAGCCGTCCTCCACGTAGTAGGTCTTGACATACGACGCGCCCAGCTCCGCGCAGATGCGGGTGGCCAGCCGGATGTACTTGGCGTCGCGGACCATGTCGGTGCCGACCGCCGTCACGCCGAGAGTGGCGATGCCGTGGCGATTGCCCATGTCCACCAGCCGCGTCATGTTGTGGATCGACTGCGTCTCGTTCTCGCCGCCGATGAAGACCTGGACCGCCATGGCCGCGGCGTTGAGCCGCACCGCCTCGTCGATGCTGATGGCGATCTGCTCGTCGGAGAGCTCCTTCAGGATGCTCGGGCCGCCGCTCGCGCGGAGCACGATCCCGCCGGTGTAGGTGGGCGGGATGCAGCTTCGCAGGATGCCGCGGGTGAGCATCAGCGTGTCGGCGTAGGGCGTCAGCGGAACGATGTCGAGGTCCACGCGCTCGAGGCCGCTGGTGGGGCCCAGGAAGTAGCCGTGGTCGAAGGCCAGCATCACCGTTCGCCCCGACTCCGGGTTGAAGATGTTCGAGAGGCGGTTCTTCATTCCCCAGTCGAGATTGTTCGATCCCTTGAGGAAGAAGGGCGGGTTCGGTGCGGGAATGTCGACCTTGTAGTCCTTCGCAGCGGCGGTGTCGGTGTCGGCCATCGGGTTCCTTTCCATCGATGGGTAGCCCGTCTTCGATCCCCATCGGCGACTCTCCAGGCTCCGACAGTGTATCCCCGTCGAGGGTCTGGACAATCAACGGAGACGGCCTCCCCGTGGGGAAAGCCGAGGGTCGGGTTTGCGGCGCCCAGGCATTCGTGATATCCGGTCGCGTCGTATCCCGCGAATGCGCGGATGGCTTCGGAAGCGGGTCTCAAGTTGGATGGTCGAGCCCTGAAGTCCGGCAGATCGACTCGTGCCAGACAGGGCGCGAGTCTCCTCCTGGTGCTGTATCTCGCCTGGTGGGCCTCTCCGGTACTCCACCAGCTTCACCTGCTGCACAGCCATCCGGGCAGCCAGACACAGCAGTGTGCGGAGTGTCAGGTCGACGGAGACTGCTGGCGGGTCTTCTCCCACTCGCCGCTCGAGCCCTGCTCCGATCCGGACCACCATCACCACCAGAGGCCGGTACACGACGAGGACCACTGCCTCGCCTGCCGGCTCGGTGCGGCGGCAGTCGCGGAGCTTCCGTTCCTCGGGGCTGGGTTCCGGCCCGTCGCAGCTGACGCACGTCGTCCCGGACTGGAGCGTCTTCGCTCCGCTCACGCCGGCGCTGCTGACCGTCTCGCCTCGCGCCCCACCGCCGCCTGCCAGCGCGTAGCACGTCGGCGCGGACCCCGATCGTTCGCCGATCCGGGATTCGCGCGCGGCTTCCCCGAACGGATTCCGAGCGATCCGGTGCAGCCCGCGGCCATGCGGGGCCGTGCCGCACTCCTCGAAGGTGGGCGATGTCATGAAGTCACGTCAGTGGAAATGCCTGGTGGTTCTCCTGGTGGCGCTCCTGTTGCCGTCGCGCGCGGCTCTCGGAGAGCCCCGCGAGCGCGGTGACCTCGACGGCGAGCTGTCCGAGCTCAGGGACGGACTCGAACGGATGAGGGCGTCCTATGAGGCGCGCATCGAAGCGCTCGAGCAGAAGGCGGCCGAGCAGGAGGTGCTCGAGGCCGAGCTCGGCGAGAAGGACGACGAGATCCGAGCGCTGAAGGACAAGGTCGCCGCGCTGGAGGACGACCAGGATTCCGGCAGCCTGTCCCGAAGAGTCGAACGGCTCGAGCGGGCGGAAGCCCCCCGTCACACCTCGGCTCCGGTGAATGCGTACGGCGGGCTCATGAATCCGGACATCAGCCTGATCGCCAACATGAAGGGGTTCCTGAGCAGCGAGGGTGACAACGCGCTGAACCAGAGGTTCCTGGTCCAGGAGGCGGAGATCGGCTTTCAGGGATTCCTCTGGCCGGGCATCCGCGGGGATGCCTTCGTGGCTCTGGAGCAGCACGTGGAGCCGGACGGCCACGTCACCACCGAGATCGACCTGGAGGAGGCGTACGTCTCGTTCCTCGACCTGCCCGGGGGTCTCCAGGTGCAGGCGGGACGCCAGCTCCAGGATTTCGGCCGCCTCAACCCGCTCCACCCCCACCACTGGGCGATTCCCGAAACTCCGCTGCCGCTGCGCCGCCTCTTCGGCGATCACCCATGGCTCGACGACGGCGTGCAGGTGAGCGCGCTGATCCCGAACCCCTGGGACGCGTATGTGAAGCTCCAGGGAGGGGTGTGGAGCGGCTGGCAGCTCGGCCACGATCACGCTGACGAGCACGAAGAGGCGCTGCACGAAGCCGCCGGGGAGGGTCAGCTGGTGCGCTGGGACGGGAACGTCTTCACCGCGCGGGCCAGCCTCGACTTTCCGCTCGCCGAGCACACCAATCTGATGCCGGGGTACAGCTTCGCGGGGGACGATGGCGGCGACACCTTTCTTCACGGCCTCGATGTGACACTGATCCACCGTTGGCCGCAGTCGTACCGGAGGCTTCGCTGGCAGAACGAGCTCTTCTTTCGCGACACCAGAGTGAGTCCGATTCGACCACGAGCACGATCATCTCCTGCCCGAGACGCGCGACGCCGACGACTGGGGGGGGTATTCGATGCTCCAGCTGACCCTGAGCCGATACTGGGAGACCGGTCTCCTCTTCGACTGGTGGGATGCGGATCACGATCGGGACGAATGGGGAGTGACGGCCTTCCTGAGCTACTTCTTCTCGCATTCGATGTTCCTGAGACCCGCATACCGCTACAACCATTTCTCCGACGGCGGCGGTGAGCACATCGCCCTCGTGCAGTTCGTCTGGGGCCTCGGCCCCCACGCACACCGGCTCGAAGACTGAGGGCGTCGCGATGGGAGGTGATTCAGCGATGAAGGCTCTGACGAGAATTGCAGTGATCGCCGTGATCCTGGCGGTCATCCCGACGTCCCTCCAGGCCAAGACGCTGAACGTCGTGGCCTCGACGCTCGACATGGCGGACATCGCCGAGCAGATCGGGGGTGAGAGGGTCAGCGTCTACGCCGTCTCCAGGGGGAAGTACGATCTTCACTTCTTCGATCCCCGGCCCAGCCAGGTGATGAAGCTCCGCAAGGCGGACCTGCTGATCGTCGGGGGTCTCGACGTGGACGTCTGGGTCCAGGGTCTGATCGACGCCTCGCGCAATCGCAAGATCCGTTTCGGAGCACCGGGCTACGTCGACCCGTCCGATGGCATCCAGCCGATGCAGGTTCCGAAGGGGAGGATCGACGGGGCGATGGGTGACGTCCACCCCTACGGAAACCCGCACTACTGGGTGACTCGTGAGAACCTGGAGCAGGTGGTCGCGAACATCACCAGCGGCCTGATTCGCGTTTCCCCGCAGGACGCCGAGTCCTTCGAGAGGAACAAGGCGGCCTACCTCGAGAGGGTCGCCCAGGTCTTCGACCAGCTCCACCAGCGGCTCGAGCCGTTCAGGGGCACCAAGGTGCTCCAGTATCATCGGTCCTGGGACTACTTCTGCTCCGAGTTCGGGCTGGAGATCGTGGGAGACCTGGAGCCGCAGCCCGGCATTCCCCCGTCCGCTTCGCACCTCGATGAGCTGGTCAGCTGGGCGAAGCACGAAGGGGCGAAGCTGATGCTGGTCGAGCCCTACTATCCGAAGCGGCCGGTCGAGTTCGTGGCTCGTGAGACGGGCGCGAAGGTGCTTCGCCTGCCCTTCTACACCGGGGGCGCAGAGGGGGTCGACGGGTTCCTGGAAAATCTGACGCGGAACGTCGACCAGATCGTCGAGGCCTTGTCGGGATGAGTGGCGGTGGCGCGCCGGGAGATGGGGCGGCCGTCGTCTTCGAGGGGGTGTCCCTCGGATACGGCCGTGCCGCGGTCCTCCGAGATCTCAGCTTCGCGATCGCGGAGGGGGACTTCCTGGGCATCATCGGGCCGAACGGCTCGGGCAAGACCACGATCCTGCGCGCCATTCTCGGCATGCTCGAGCCGGTTCGCGGATCGATCGGGATCCGAGAGGGACTCAGGTTCGGCTACGTCATGCAGCGGCAGGCTCTCGACGAGATCTTTCCCCTCAGCGTGTCGGACATCGTCTCGATGGGAAGGCTGGGCAGGGTGGGCCCGCTGCGCCGCTTCGGCAGGGACGATCTCGAGCGAGGTGGACGAGGCGCTCTCGATCACCGGAATCCGGGATCTTCGCCGCGAGCGCTACAGGGACCTCTCGGGAGGACAGAAGCAGCGGGTCCTGGTGGCCCGGGCGCTCGCTTTCGATCCGGAGGTCCTGCTTCTCGACGAGCCGACCAACGACCTCGACATCCAGGGCGAGCACCAGGTCGTCCGCCTGATCCGGGAGATCCATCGTTCGACGGGGATCACGGTCGTGCTCGTGAGCCACATGCTGAACGTCGTGTTCAGCTGCGTCGAGCGGGTGCTGTTTCTCAAGGAGAGGAAGATGCGCATCCACGACAGGGGCAAGGCGCTTCGCCCGGAGCTCCTGAGCGAGATCTACGGAATTCCGCTTCGGGTCGAGGAGGTCGACGGCAGGTCCGTGATCGTTCCGGAGGAGGAGGCCGGCGCTGGGGGGAGTTGAAGGCATTCTGGGGGAGAGCAGCGTCTTCTCCATCGAGCTGCTCCGGGAGCCCTTCCTGCGCTACGCGCTGGTGGCCGGGCTGCTGGCGGGGGGCGTCTGCGCGTTCCTCGGCGTGTACGTGATCCTGCGCAGGATCGTCTTTCTCGGGGTGGCCCTCTCCGAGGCCGCGGCGCTGGGGGTGGCTCTCGGCCTGTTTCTCGGCTGGAGTCCCGAAGCGGCCGCATCCGTCCTCACGCTGCTGACGGCGCTCCTCTTCTCGGTCTCCGGGAAGTACAGGGTTCTCTCGCAGGAGAGCCTGATCGGTTGGGCCTACGTGGTGGCTTCCGGCGTCGCCATCATCCTGATCGCCAAGAACCCCCTCGCCGAGGCTCACGGGCTGGACGTGGTCTCCGGATCACTCCTCTACGCGACGGGAAGAGAGATCTGGCAGCTCGGCATCCTGGCGGCCGCAGTGCTTCTGATCTTCACCAGCTTGCACAGGGTCTTCATCTTCGTCTCCTTCGACAAGGAGACGGCCCGCTCGATGGGGCTCCCCACGTCCGCCTACGAGTTCGGCTTCTACGCCTGTCTGGGGCTCTCCATCTCGCTGGCGATGAGGACCGCGGGAATTCTCTTCGTCTTCGCGTCGCTGCTGATTCCCGCGATGATCTCGCTCCTCCTGTTTCGCCAGATGTGGCTGATCCTTCTGGGAGCGGTCCTGGTGGTGATCCTCGCCGTGCCGGCGGGGGTGGCGCTCTCCTACCAGGCGGACCTCCCCACCGGGCCCGCGGTGGTCTGCGTCTACGCGGCCCTCTTCCTGATCACCTCCACGGCCGCCGCGGCCCGCCGCGCCCTGCGCTAACTGTCCGATCTGCCTCAGGTTGCCGAAGGCGGGCCGACAGGTCGGCGAGATCGCCCCGGGGGCGGCAGATGCTGCCAACGAAGCATTGGCTCTTTTTTGAAAGTCGGCTATTTCTTAACTACCCCTCCGTTTCGAGCGTCACCCCGCACATTGTCGCTGCCACGGCGCGATCTCACCCGGTGAATGGCGCAGCCCTTGATCTGTCCGGCGCAGGAAGCGCGGGGCGCTCGCCGCGGAGGCGGTAGAACCACGGCCGGTTTGATGGGGGTCCGCGATGAGAATTGCGTTTTTCTCCTGGGAGAGTCTCCACTCGGTTGCCGTCGGAGGCGTGGCGGCCCACGTGACCGAGCTGGCCGCCGCCTTCTGCCGGCGCGGTCACGAAGCGCACGTGTTCGTGCGGCTCGGCGAGGGCCAGGCCACCTACGAGCTGATCGACGGCGTCCACTACCACCGCTGTCCGATCGATCTGCATCCCGACTTCGTCACCGAGATGAACAACATGGGCAACAGCCTTCGTGTACTTCCTCGGGCAGACGGAGGCCCACCAGGAGCGGCGCCTTCGACATCGTCCACGCGCACGACTGGCTGTGCGCCAAGGCGCTGGTCCAGGCGAAGAACGATCGCGGCCGGCGTGCCGTCCTGACGCTGCACTCCACCGAGTACGGCCGCTGCGGGAACTTCTCCCACGAAGGGCAGTCGGCGCGAATCCGCGCCATCGAAGCGGAGGGGGCCTACTGCGCCGATCGCGTGATCACCGTCTCGGGCGCGCTGGCCGACGAGGTCAAGTGGCAGTACCAGGTGCCCGACTGGAAGCTGCGAACCGTCCACAACGGCATCAACTGCAGCCGCTTCGACGGCGTCGATCGATCCGGCCGTCTGTCGAAGCAGCTACGGGATCGGTCCCCTGGATCCGATGGCGCTCTACGTGGGACGGATGAGCACGCAGAAGGGTCCGGACCTGCTGCTGGAGGCCGTGCCGGGGATCCTGGAGCACCGGCCCGATGCGAAGATCGTGTTCGTCGGAGACGGCGACATGAGGTCGTATCTGGAGCACCGCGCCTGGGAGCTGGGTGTGGGCCACGCGGTCCGCTTCCTGGGCGCGATGGGAGCCGGGAGCGACCTCGAGAACCTCTACAAGAGTACTGATGTCGTCTGCGTCCCGAGCCGGAACGAGCCCTTCGGCATGGTCATCCTGGAGGCGTGGGCCGCCGGCAAGCCGGTGGTGGTGACGGAGAACGGCGGGCCTCGCTACTTCACCTCTCACGGCGAGGACGGTTTCGTCGTCTACGCCAACCCGCAGTCGATCTGCTGGGGCATCAATACCGTCTTCGGCGACTTCGAACACGCGCGCTGGATGGGTGAGAGGGGCCGCGTCAAGGCGGCCTACGGCTTCAGCTGGGACGTCGTCGCCAGCCAGGTCGAGGGGATCTACGAGGAGCTGGTTCACTAGGGGACAACCGCGTTGCGGCCAGCGCTGCTCAGAAGTCGCGCTCGATGATCTCGATGGTTCGGCGGCAGAGCTCGCGGCCGTAGTCGGCAAAGGTGCCCTCGCCCCAGTAGCGGAAGCAGCTGGTCTGGCTCATCAGCAGGTGGAAGAGCGCGTTTCGGTAGCGGGGATCGGAGGTCGGTACGCCGGCCCCGACCACCTTCTCGGCAAACAGCGCGCTGGCGGACTCCATCGGTCCGAGCACGTGGTCGTAGCCGCGTACCCAGGAGATGTCGTTGGTCCAGCTTCCGCCCTCCATGTGGAAGCGGTGGTCCTCCTCCGTCAGCTCGGCGATGAGCTTCGCCAGGGCTTCCGGGCCGGATCCCTCCGGGAACCGCTCCCAGATCCGATGCTGCATGATCGGCTGGATGGGCTCGGAAGTGGTCCGCGGTGATCCCGATGGCTGTCGAGGAACTCCAGGTATTCGCTGACGTTGACCGGGGGCGTCTCGGAATCCGAGGCCTCGGACATCACCTCGAGGTACTTGGGCGGGAACTCGTTCATCATCACGCCGCCGTTCTCGCCGTCGGCGATCTGTGTCACGAGCCGGGGGACCGACTGCCCGGCCAGCTCGGCGCGGGAGAGACCTCGCGCCTCGTAACAGGGCTGCATCTGGGCGACCAGCTTGGTGTCGCTTCCCTGGGTCTTGATGATGGCGATGATGCTGCGTTCTCGCCGCGGGAGTTCCTTGCGACCAGCCGGTGGGGCAGGTGGCGATCCCGAAGCTCGCCGCCGTCCTCCAGACGCTCGACGCTGTGCTCCTGGACCAGGACCCAGCGGAAGCCGCACTCCAGCAGGGTCTCGACGAACGCGTAGCAGACGTCCGGATGATTGGGCAGCGCCATCTCCGAGGGCGAGAACCCCCTGACGCGGCCGAGCGCCTCCAGGCCGAAGATCGCCGCGAAGTGGTGCTGCCAGGCCCGGACGTGCAGGCGGTAGTCCTGTACCGGAGTGGAGGGCGCGACCGCGTGGCCCCACGGCGCTCCCAGCCACTCGACGTGCCGGCGGTAGACGGGATCGCAGGTGATGGCCCGCAGCGCGTCGAAGACGTCGTGCAACCCCATCTGCCGAAGGCCGTGGAGAAGGCAGCCGGAGTACTCGAGCATGATCCGCGGCCGCTTGCCGTTCCCGACCAGCTCGGGGATGAACTCGCCCATTCGCTTGTAGCACCAGTGGAAGACCGAGGCGTTGTGATTGTCGCCGACCTCGGGGTGATCCATCATGTGCTGGAGGTTGCTGATCACCTGCGCCGTTCGCAGATCGTCGCCCCCGGCGGGAATCAGGGGCTGCTGCATGTGAAGCGCATTGGCGAAGAGGCTCCTGGCGCGGTCGAAGTCGATCCCGCTCTCGGGCAGGTAGACGGGGTCCGATCCGGCGACCGCCTCGGCGATCAGCTCCTCCGAACCGCAGAGGTTGGGGAGGTCGCCGATCGTCTCGGGAAGCATCTGCGCAGTCATGGTCTCCTGGGAGGCAGCTGTGAGTTCGCCAAGGCCGGCCTGCCGGCGCTCGCGTCAGCCGCTGCCCCAGAGAGCAGAGGTGGCGCGCCCCTGCACCGGTGGCAAGCCGGGCCGCCCACTCTCTCCGTTCCCGGCTATGCTCCAGCGGGAGTGGAGCCGGCCGCGGCCGGCCCGAAATCGTGAGGGGCGAGTGGTGACGGCCCGGCGCCGCAGGACGCCCGGCTGCACTCACTGACTCGGCCGGGGGTCGCGATGAGCGAGCACGAGGCGCAGCAGATCTTTCCCGCCTGGACTGCGGCCGTCGAGGCGGCGGACGCAACGCGCCTGGCAGCGGGCGATCTCTCCCACCCGCAATTGATTCTCGGGCCCCACGAGACCACGGTCGACGGCTGCGCGGGTGTCGTGGTGCGCGCCTTCCACCCCGACGCGGTCGCCACCTCGCTGGTGCTCGAAGGATCCGACCTGGTCCCGATGCAGCCCGCGGGCTGCGCGCGGGCTCTTCGCCTGCTTTCTCCCCGAAGCCCCGACGCCGCTGCGCTATCGGCTGCGCTTCCACTTCTCGGATGGCAACCTCTGGGATCGGGAGGATCCCTACCGCTTTCCGTGCAGTGTGGGCGAGCTCGACCTGCACCTCTTCGGGGAGGGCACCCATCGGCGGCTGTGGGAGGTGCTCGGCGCACACCCGCGACGGATCGACGGCGTCGAAGGCGTCGCGTTCGCAGTCTGGGCGCCCTCGGCCCGGCGGGTGAGCGTGGTGGGGGATTTCTGCCAGTGGGATGGCAGCGCCTTCCCGATGCGCTGCACCGGCGTCTCGGGTGTCTTCGAGCTGTTCATTCCGGAGCTCCAGCCAGGCGCGCTCTACAAGTACGAGATCAAGACGGAGAGCGGCGCGATCCGCCTCAAGACCGACCCCTTTGCCTTCTCCATGGAGCACCCTCCGGCCAGCGCCTCGCGGGTCGCGGAGTCCCAGTACGCCTGGAACGACCAGAAGTGGATGGAGGCGAGGCGCGATCGCGATCCGCTCCGGGAGCCGCTGGCCATCTGCGAGGTCCACCTGGGCTCGTTCGCTCGCGTGCCGGAGGAGGGCAATCGCCCGCTCTCCTACCGCGAGATCGCGCCGCGGCTGGTCGAGTACCTGAAGCGTTTCCGCTTCACGCACCTCGAGCTGCTCCCGATCTCCGAGTATCCCTTCGACGGCTCCTGGGGCTACCAGGTGAGCGGCTACTACGCACCGACGGTCGCGCTACGGAGATCCGGACGACTTCCGCTACCTGGTGGACCTGTGTCACCAGAACGGCATCGGTGTGCTCCTGGACTGGGTGCCCGCCCACTTCCCTCGGGACGACTTCGCGCTGCGCCGCTTCGACGGGTCGGCGCTCTATGAGCACGAGGACTCCCGCCTCGGGGAGCATCCGGACTGGGGCACATTGATCTTCAACTACTCCCGCCACGAAGTGAGGAACTTCCTGATCGCGAACGCTCTGTTCTGGCTGCGCGAGTACCACATCGACGGACTTCGCGTCGACGCCGTCGCCTCGATGCTGTACCGGGACTACAGCCGGGAGGACGGGGAGTGGATCCCGAACTACCTGGGTGGCCCGGAGAACTTCGAGGCGGTGGACTTTCCTGCGCGAGCTGAACGAGGTGATTCGCGCCGAGGAGCCGGGCTGCATCGTCGCCGCCGAGGAGTCGACCGCCTGGCCCGGCGTCTCTCGCCCGGTGGACGAGGGCGGGCTCGGCTTCACCTTCAAGTGGAACATGGGGTGGATGCACGACACGCTGAAGTACCTGTCGAGAGCTCCCGTGCACCGGCGGTTCCATCACGACGAGTTCACCTTCGCCGCGATCTACGAGGGGAGTGAGCACTTCATCATGCCGCTCTCGCACGACGAAGTCGTGCACGGGAAGGGCTCCTTGCTGGAGAAGATGCCGGGGGATCTCTGGCAGCAGTTCGCCAACCTGCGCCTGCTCTTCTCCTACCAGTACACGCGTCCGGGCAAGAAGCTGCTCTTCATGGGTGCCGAGCTGGCGCCGCACGGGGAGTGGGACTACCGGAACAGCCTCGACTGGCATCTGGCCCGGGATCCCCGGCGGATCGGGCTCTCCCGGCTGCTCGAGGTGCTGGGCTGGCTCTACCTCGAACACCCGTGCCTGTGGCGCTCCGATCCGGACCCGGGGGGCTTCGCCTGGATCGACTGCTCCGACCGGGACCAGTCGGTGTTCTCCTACCGCCGCCGCAGTGGGGACGACGAGCTGGTCGTGGTGGTCAACGCGACCCCGGAGCCGCGCGTGGACTACCGGATCGGCTCTCCGCATCCGGGGCTCTGGGTGGAGAAGCTATCGACCGACGCGCGCGAGTTCGGAGGCAGCGACTTCGAGACGCTCGCCTCGGTCATCGCGGAGCCGGTTCCCTGTCACGGCTATCCGCACTCACTGCGCCTGCGCCTCCCGCCACTCTCGTGCCTCGTACTCGCTCCCACGGGCTGAGGCTGGGGTAGTCGGAGCCGTTGGCGGGAGGAATCGACCGTGCCCCACGAGCACCTGGAGATCAGCAAGCGCGGGAACGTCGCGGTGGTGACGTTCGACCGCCCCGAGAAGCTGAACGCGCTCAGCCGCGACCTCATGCGCGAGATCACCGAGGCGGCGAATGCGTTTCACGGGGATCTCGACACCCGGGCGGTCGTCTTCACGGGGAAGGGGAAGCACTTCAGCGCGGGCGTGGACATGCGAGATCCCGGGCGAGGAGGGGGACCGGAAGCCACCCGGTTGCAGCAGCGGAGAGAGACCCGCCTGGGGCCGGAGATGATCCGGAGCATCTTCGAAATGGACCAGATCACGATCGCAGCGGTCAACGGCGCAGCGCTGGGGGGCGGTGCCTGCATCGCGACCGCCTGTGACTTCCGGATCGGCGCGCGCGATTCGTTCTGCGGCTACCCGGAGATCAAGCGCGGCATGAACCTGCACTGGGTTTCCCTGCCGCTCTGTGTTCACCTGATCGGCCCGTCACGCGCCAAGCGGATGATCGCGCTGGGACGCAATGAGGACGCCGAGACCCTGCTCCAATGGGGGTTCTACGACGAGGTCGTCGACGCCGATCGGCTGCTGGAGCGGGCTCTGGAGATGGCCGACGACTACGCCCGCCAGCCCCCGATCCCGGCCCAGATGATCAAGCAGAGCGTGAACGCCGTGGTCTCCGCACTCGACCGTTCGATCATGCACATGGATCACGACCAGTGGATGCTGACCGCATCCACCGACGACTATCGCGAAGGCATCACGGCGTTCTTCGAGAAACGGGATCCCGAGTTCAAGGGCGACTAGAAACCTCGAGCTGGGCGCTGGCGCTACTGGAACCTGGCCATCGCGGCGAGGATCTTCTTGGATGCCCTGGAGCGTTCGCCGGCTCCACGGAGGAGATGCTCGGCGACGGCGTCGAGGACCTCGCGGCCCCCGGACTCGATGAGCGCGCCGTGCGAGAGGACGATTCGCTCGAACTCCCAGGCGCGGATCCTCTCGAGAGACGCGGCAGCTGCCGCGGGGTCGTGCGTGTAGAGCCGGTGCTCCGGCGATGCCACCGGCTTCGAGCCGACGCCGAAGAGCCGCGCGAGAGCCCGACCCGAGGCGGATGCCGTCTCCCGGTCCAGGTTCTCGACGAGATCCGCCACGAGCAGGGTGCGCGACGCCCGGTGGAGAAAGACGATCTCGGAGAAGAAGACGTTGCCGCGCACCGCCACCTGGTCGAGATCTGCGGCCCAGGCCGGGTCCGGGCGGTCGCCGAGCACGCCGTCGAACTCGAGGTCGGGGCGGCGCTCGGGGAGACCGGGGGATGCGAAGGCCTTTGCCTGGGGATAGGCGGCCATGTAGTCGCCCATGGACACGTGGTGGATCTTGTTCGGTGAGACGATGAACCCCACCTCGCCGAGGCGGTCCAGCTCGCCTCGGAGCGCGGCGTCGAGCGCCACGGGAGAATGGACGAACAAGCGGGAGTCGGAGAGCGTGACGACGCTCATTCGCGTCTGAAGCTTGACACCGTAGAAACGGACCGTGGACTCCGCCAGGTGGAGACCCGGCGCGAACTCCCGAAGGGCCGTCATTGCCTACCCGCCTTCCTCCGTAGTCAGGGCCCGGCTCGCCAGGAGGCTCAGCGGAAACGGCTCGTCGTCGGAGAGCTCCTGCTGACCGGGGAAGAACTTCGGCAAACCCGTCATCTGTACACCGGTCTGCGGCGGGAATCCGGTCTCGATCAGCATCCGGGCGATTCGGATGTACTCGTCGTGGACCATCGCAATGTGCTTCTCGGCGCTTCTCTCCGTTTCGGGCAACTCCTTCAGGTCGAAGTACTCCTTGACGCTCTGGGGCTCCTTCAGGGTCAGGAGCGGCCTCTTTACCTCGTCCTCTTCGAGTCGGCCCCGAAACGTGGCCGCGTAGTAGGTGGGTGCCAGATCTTCGTGATTCATGCTCCAGTAGCGCTCGTAGGGCCGGTGGGCGAGGAAATCGATGGCGCCCTCGTCGGTGACCGAGATCGCGAAGATGCTGCCGGGGAACTGCGCCTGGGATTCCTCGTAGTCGTCGTATAGGGTTCGGCCGCAGCGGGCGTGGCCCCCTTCTCCACGGGCAGGAGGCTCCGGAGCTGCGCTCTCGCCTCCGCCGCGGGGTGACATCGTCTCCAACGGAGGAGCAGCGGCGGCTGCGAGGAGAGGAGCTTCAGTGCGCTCCGGAGGCGTCGCCGCGGGGGCACCCCGATCGAGAAGGAGGGGAAGGTCGACGGTCACCGTGGTTCCCTCACCCACGGTGCTGTCGATCGAGAGCTCCCCGCCGAGCTCCGCCACCGTCTGCCTCACGAAGACAAAGCCGAGTGAGTGGAGTTCGCCGTCGAGGGTTTCCTTGTCGCTCAGAAGCTGCTGGACCTTCTCCACGGGCATGCCCGATCCGTTGTCGCAGACTCGCAGCACCACGCGATCTCCCTCGACCTTGTCGCTGACTTCGATCACGCCGCCGCTTCGCCCGGCCATGGCGTCCGCCGCATTCATGACCAGGTTGAAGTACATGCGTCGGAAGCGGGGCTGATTCCCGCGGACCCTGGCGGAATCCAGCCTGTCGAGGCGAAGCTCCACCGCCGCGTCGCCCTTCTCGGCGACGTAGGGTTGCGCGACGGAGCGCGTGAACTCCTGCAGCTCGGCGCCGAGGTCGAAGTCGTGACTGGTCTCGGGATTGCGCTCCTGCTCGAGGAAGTGCTCGATGCGGCGGGAGACACCGGCGATCCAGTGGATGCAGTTCCGGTAGTGATCCCGGGAGCGGCCCGATCGGGAATCCACCGGCAGGAAGTCGAGGACCTTGTCGGAGCGCCCCCAGAGAGGGTTGAGGATCAGCGCGCAGATGCCGCGGATTTCGTCGATGTAGCGCCTGCCGGTCAGGAGCACGGTCCGGTCTGGCGAGAAGCTCCTGACCGCGCTGGAGTAGTCCTGAAAGGCCTTCCGCAGGCCGATCGCCTTCGCTTTCAGCACCTCCAGGTCCTCGCCGTGCATGATCTGCGCCTGCTCGACGCTGTAGATCTCGAGGTCGGTGTTGAGGGTCACGTGGAAGTGGATCACCTCGTTGATGAACCTCTCGACCCGCAGATCGTGGATCAGGAACTTGACCTCGGCGACCTCCTTCTTGATGCCCTGCGTGTAGTCAGCCATTTCTGGGATTCTATCGCTCTTTCGCGCCGTTCAGGTGGCGAAACGAGAGAAGGGGCCCCCGGCCTCGAGGGCCCCTTCTCCGTTACCGAGAGGATCTGGATGCTCTAGGAGATTCCGGCGGTCTTCTCGAGCATGGCGGTCGTGAGCGACTTGGGCCGCTCGATGGCGTAGCCGAGAGCCCTGTCCCAGGTGATGTTGGCGAGCACGCCGATCGCTCTTCCGACGCCGAACAGCACCGTGTAGAACTCGTACTCGGTGAGCCCGTAGTACCACTGGATCACGCCGGACTGGGCGTCGACGTTGGGCCACGGGTTCTTGGCCTTGCCCTGCTCCCGCAGGATGTCCGGAGCGACCTCGTAGATCCCGGACACGACCTTGAAGAGATCGTCGTCGGGCAGGTGCTTCAGGCAGTACTCACGCTGCGAGGCATAGCGCGGGTCGGTCTTCCGCAGCACGGCGTGTCCGTAGCCCGGAATGACCTGGCCGCTGTTCAGCGTGTCCCACAGGAACTTCTTCAGCTCTTCCTGAGTCGGGATCTTGCCGCCCAGCTTCTCGAAGACGCCCTGGATCCAGCGGAGCACCTCCTCGTTCGCCAGGCCGTGCAGCGGCCCGGCCAGGGCGTTGATGCCGGCCGAGAGCGCGTAGTAGGCGTCGGAGAGGGTGGAGGCGACCAGGTGCGTGGTGTGAGCCGAGGCGTTTCCGGACTCGTGGTCGGAGTGAAGGATGAAGTACATCCTCGCGACATCGTCGTAGGGCGGATCGATTCCCATCATGTGGGCGAAGTTGCCGCCGAGATCGAGATCCGGATTCGGCGCGATCGGCGTGTCGTTGCGGTACTTCATCCTGTAGATGTACGCCGCGATGGCGGGGATCCTCGCCAGGATGTCGTTGGAGTCCTCGTACATCGTACTCCCAGGCGGTCATCCGGTCGTAGGTTCTCCTTGTAGTTCTTCGCGAACTTCGACTCGCGCTGCATGGCGACGATGGCCGCGGAGAACATCGTCATCGGATGGGTGTCCCGCGGCAGCGTCCGGAGCAGATCGATGACGTACTGCGGGTACCGCGCTCCTGGCCTTGAAATCCTCGACGACCTCCAGCGCCTGCTTCTCGGTCGGGATATCGCCCGTCAGCAGGAGATACCAGAAGCCTTCGACGTAGGGGAAATCCTTCCCCTTCGGCCTGGGTAGCGCTTCCATGACCTCCGGGATGGTCATTCCGCGGAAGCGAATCCCCTCCTCGGGGTCCAGATACGAGATGTCGGTGACGAGGCAGCGCACGCCCCGCGCGCCACCGATGGCCTGGGCGATGGTCACCTCACCGATCTTGACGTCGCCGTGCTTCTTGACCAGCGCCGTGGTCCTCGGACGGTGCGCCTCGATCTTCTCTCTCAAGACATCCTTTAGCGGCATTCCTACCTCCTCTTTCGAGAATCATCTTATTGGGGATCGGGAAATGAAAAGGGGTGACTGGCTCGGATCGGTCGACTCCGACTCGAGGCACACGGCTCCCGCTACCCGTGGCCTCCTGTGAACACGGACGCCGACGTCCCGACAGGCGCACTCAACCTGTCGACAATGGCTTTTCGACGTAGTCGAATGGACACGTTCCGGGCGGGCACCCTAGCGGATTTTTCCCGAATCCGACAGTCGGCTTCGGCGCCGTCTTGCGCCTCGCGGCTGCCCTTCGCTCCGCCGGGAAATGGCCGATACTGAGGCTCCCATGCTGTCATCCGTCGACGATTCTCAGGGGAACTCGTGGTGAGGAACCCGATCGGCGCCGCGGCAGTCGGCCGTTGCGGTGTGAGATGCTCGCGATGGCTCGGGCTCGTTCTGGTGATGGTGCTGCCGGCGGGCTGCCGACTCCCAGTCAGCGCGCCGGAGCCGGCCACTGAAGCTCCCGCCCTGCACAGCGAGGCCAGGGGGGTAGAGACCCTCGTGGATCTCGGGGAGGAGGCGCTCGAGCGCGGCGAGATCGAGCTCGCGGAAAGCCGCTTCCGGCGCGCTCTCGAGACGGATCCTGCGGCGACCTCTGCCCGGATTGGGCTGGCTCGGGTGGCGCTGGCTCGCGGCGAACTCGAGAAGGCTCGCCGCTTCGCGAGCGAGGTGCTCGAGCTTTCGCCGGGAGACCCGGATGCGTTGGTTCTCCTGGCGAGGATCGAGCGTGCGGCTGGCGACGACGGCGCTGCACGCGAGCCGCTCGAGCGGGCCCTGCGCGCGGAGCCCCTTCATCTCGAGGCTCACTCCGAGCTGGCGGCGCTGACCGGGCTGGCTCCACGGCGTCCCAGCGCGGACTCGGCGGAGGCGCTCCGTGTGTCGGAGGCGCATCCCTACGACCCGTGGGCGCGTTTCCAGGCAGCGCGCTTCCTCCTCGCGACGGGCCGCCGCGAAGAGGCCCGCTCGCAGCTCGCGGACCACACCTGGTTCGCCGACCTCGATCCGCGTGCGGGCGTGGCCGCCTTCCGCCTGCTGCAGCGCCTGGACGAGGGCTGGGCCGAGAGGCGAATCGTTCCCGTGCACTGCTACGCAGACGATCGCGCGCGCCGCTCACCGTACTGGGAGATGCGGCTTCGGGCGGTCTGGGCGGCGCTCTCGGCGTCCCTGGATCCCGTGCTGCAGACCGCTTTCGTTCCGTTCTCCTTGTCGTCGTTTTCGTCGCGCGGCGCCGGGAGTGATCTGGCCTCGATTCAAACGGCCTTCCTCTCGAGTGTTCGGTTGCTTCCCGCTTCCGGACTCGTCGCCGCCTCGACGGAGCGCCCCGCGCCGAAGCGGCCGGGAAGGTGGCGGCTCGGTCAGGCCGAGTACCTGGGGAGGCGGCTGCTCGTCCGCCTGGAGCCGGACGGGGTCGAGAGCCGCACGCTGATCCACGAGGTGCTGCACCTCTACGGCGCCGTTCACATCAACCCCGACCTCGACTCGATCATGAACCCGAGCGGCACTTCGCTGGCCCTCGACCCCGCGAACCGGAAGATCGTCGAGCTCGCGCGCGAGCGCCGTTTCGGCCCCGGCGGTGTGGGGACCAACGTCTTGCCCTTCGTCGACCACGAAGCGTTGACCGCAGCGCTCGCCCAGGCTCTGCGACTCAACCTGCAGTTTCGCCGGCTCGGCGTCCTCGAAGCGCTGGAGGCCGGGGAGAGCTCGCGCTTCGTCGGCGCACGCAAGGCTCGGGAGGCCTTCGCCCTGGATCCGGACCTCGCCAGCGTGGCTCGCTTCGTGGGGCTGCTGCTGGCGGAGCAGGAGCGCTTCGCGTCGGCCGCGCGATTCATGGAGGTGTCGGCGCAGCTCTACGGTTCGCGCAGCGCGGAGGGCCAGGAGGCACGCGCTCTCGCCGAGGCGTTCCTGGACGTCGCCCGAGAGAAGTACGGCAAGTAGCCGGGGCGGTGAGGCGAGCGCCGTACGCTGCGCCGCTATCGGCTTCTGCGACGCCGACCGAAGACGGCCAGAGCCGGCACGGCCGAGCCGAGCAGGAGCAGCGTCCCGGGCTCGGGGATGAAGCTCAGCGTGAGGATCCCGATCAGGGGCATCTCAGGGAGCCCGCCCGTCAGGCTGGTGAAAACCTTGCTCACCGTCACGAGCTGCAAGGCGCCCGAGAGCTGCGCAGTACTCGACGTGAGCGAGGCCGGCCCGTGAGCGAAGCCGGCTGGCAGCAGTGGGCTCGTGACATTGCTGTTCGGGGTATGGATCGTCATCACCGGCTGACCGATCGTCCACGGTGCGTGCTGAAGGGTGACAGCTACGGCGCCGGGAGTGGTGCGCGTCCCGCCAATGCCGAAGCCGGCTCCCCCCGCAGTCGGAGTGAGAGGGAGCGGGATGTTCGCGTACGGGCAGGGAGCGAAGAGCAGGCAGACCTTCGCGATGCCCGACAAGCCCATCGCTCCTCCGCCCGGCGGCCCTCCGGAGATCCCGGAGAAACTGCCGCTCAGGTTCTGCGTGAGCGTCAGGACGAGCGAGTTGACGGAGTTAACAGCCGGCCACGGGGCGGTTACGGTCGACGGCCCGAAGCTGCCGCCCGGCAGGGCGAGTGAGGTCAGGTGGATGCCGCCGCCAGACGCGTTCACGGACGCCGTCCCCCCGCCGGCGACGGTCAGATACGCCGGGTCCCCCCCGTAGTACCGCCACCCCCCGATGTGGATTCGCAACGTCCCCGTGAAGTCCAGTGTCGCCGCGTGGGCGCTCCCGGCCGCCCCGATCGCGATCAGTCCCGCCAGGGCGACGATCAGTGACCTTCGCATGCCGCTACCTCCTGTGCCCGCGGCGCCCGAATAGCGCCAGAGCCGCCACGCCCGAGGCGAGCAGCAGCAGCGTCGCGGGCTCGGGGACGAAGTGAAGAGTGAGGATTCCGGTGAAGGGGAACTCGGGAAATGCGGCCGTCAGGCTGGTGAAGACCTTGCTCACCGTTACGAGCTGCAAAACTCCCGACAGCTGCGCCGTGCTCGAGGTGAGCGACGCCGGCCCGTGCGCGAAGCCGGCTGGCAGCAGCGGGCTCGTGACATTGCTGTTCGCGGTGTGGATCGTCATCACCGGCTGGCCGATCGTCCAGGGGGCGTGCTGGTAGGTGTAGTCGACCGGGCCCGAGGTGCTGTGCGTGCCGCCAATGCCGAAGCCGGCGCCGCCGCCGGTGGGTGTGAGCGGCACGGACACGCCCGCGTACTCGCAGGGTGCGAAGTACAGGCAGATCTTCGCGATGCCGCTCAGGCCCATCACGCCGCCTCCGGGAGGCCCGCCCGAGATCCCGCCGAACGAGCCGGTCAGGTTCTCGATGCCGCTGAAGACGACGCTGTTCAGGTCGGCGTAGTTGGTCACGTCGAGCGTGGTGGTGAACGGCCCGAACCCGCCGCCGGCAAGAGACACCGAGAGCAGGTGGGCGCCCTCGCCGCTGACGACCTGCGCGGCCCCGGCGCCGGGGACCACTGCGGCGGGAAGGGGGGCGGGGAGGGGTCCGAAGAGGACCGTCAGCGTCCCGGTGAAGTCCAGCGTCGCCGCGCGGGCGCCCGGAGCGGGAGCGAGCGCCAGGCACGCCGAGAAACAAGTGATCGCTGCCCGAATTGTGAGAGCCCGCTGCATGGCGCGTCCCTCCCAGGCCGTTCGTTCAGCCCGATACACACTCCCGTGGAGTTACACGCAAGTACCGCGCCAGGCTGGCGCCCCGGCGCCAGCGCCTCGGGTCCAGACTGCAACTATCGGAATCCAATAGGGTTTCTCCGGCATTCCAGCAGGAGGTCGGAGCCTGGCCAGCGGGTCGTGCAGCGGGTTCGGTGGAAAGCGTTTTCCTGTTCATGGAAAGCGCTTTCCAGGCATCCGGTTGGCCAGCCCAGCTCAGCTCGCATCAGGGCGTCCGCTCCCGGAGCGCCGAGATCTGCGCGAGGTTCGCGAAGTCCCGGTCGCGATGCAGTACCTCGAGGTCGTGACGAATGGCGCAGGCGGCGATCAGACAGTCTACGGACGACCGCACCGTTCTCCCGCTGCGGCGGGCGAGGCGGTAGAGATCGACTGCATCCAGGAAGACCGGGCTCGTGAGTGGGGACTCGACGAACGGGAGGGAGAGCATGGCCTCGCGCGCCTTCCGATGGGCATCCTCCCGGCGAAAGCCCTGCAGAACCTCCTGCACGATGGGGAGACAGGTCACGATGTCGTCGAAGTCGAGCGTCGCCTCCAGGTCGAGCGGGCGGCGAGCGCGGAAGACCTCGACCCAGATGGAGGTGTCGACGAGGATCACGACGCCTTCTGCTTGTGAGTTCGCTCCCCGCGCATCTCGCGCAGATTGCCCTCCCACAGGCCGCTGCCCCGGAGCTCGAGGATCTGGCGTGCCTTGGCACGGCGGACGAAGTCCTCGAGCGCCCGCATGACTGCGGCGGAGTAGGTCTTGGCGCCGGAGAGGCGGGTCGCCTCCTCGAGAATCTGCTCATCAAGCACAAGATTCGTACGTTTCATACACACATTGTCTCATCGTTGGTCGATGCCCGCAAGCCGCCGGGATTGGCCGCTCACTCGATCCCGAACCTCCGCATCTTCTTGTAGAGCCCTTCCCGGGTGATTCCGAGCCGGCGGGCGGTGCGGGTGCGGTGGCCGTGGTGGGCCTGGAGGGCGCGGCGGAGGAGCCAGGCCTCGATCCGCTGCAGTGTCTCCTGCAGCGACTCGCCTTCTCGCATCACGGCCTGCACCGGCTCGACGATCCGGGTGACGGAGTCGGAGAGGAGGTCGGGTGTGATCTCCTGTCCGGGCTCGGCGAGGGCGAGGGCGCGCTGGGCCTCGTTCTCGAGCTCGCGCACGTTTCCGGGCCAGCTGTAGCTGAGCAGCAGGTGCGCAGCGTCCTGGGAGACGTGGCAGTCCGGCTTCCGCTCGCGTCGTCCGTGCCGGTGGAGGAAGTGCTCCACGAGCGGCAGGATGTCTTCGGGGCGCTTGCGCAGGGGTGGGACGGTGATCGGGAACACCGCGAGCCGGTAGAAGAGATCCTCGCGAAAATGCCCGTTCGAGACCTCGAAACGGAGGTCGCGATTCGTGGCTGCGATCACGCGGATGTCGATGCGGCGGGCGCGGGTCGCTCCCAGCGGGCGGACCTCCCTCTCCTGGAGGACGCGCAGCAGCTTGGCCTGGAGCGGTCCGGAGGTTTCGCCGATCTCGTCGAGGAACACCGTGCCGCCTCCGGCCGTCTGGAAGAGTCCCCGCTTCTCGCGATCGGCACCGGTGAAGGCGCCCTTCGTGTGGCCGAAGAGCTCGCTCTCCAGCAGCGAGTCGGGAAAGGCGGCACAGTTCACCGCCAAAAAGGGGCCGGAGCGTCGGCGGCCGCCCGAGTGGATCGCCCGGCCGAGAAGCTCTTTTCCGGTGCCGGTTTCGCCGCTCAGCAGGACCGTCGCCTCGGAGCGCCTGGCGCGCTGAACCAGGGCGAAGGTCTCTCGCATGGCGGGGCTGTCGCCGATGACGCCTTCCAGCCGTGGCGCGGACGCATTCCGCGTCGGTGAGGATTTCTCCAGCCGTTCGACGAGGTCCAGGGCCGTGGGGTGTCGGTCGCCCTGGTCGGCGAGCACCACCTCCCTGGCGCCCGACTCGCTGATTCTCCTGGCCAGCGCCTCGCTCCCGCCCGCGAGGTGCACCAGGACGGGCGGAAGGTCGGGGGCGCCGATCAGGCGGCAGAGGTCGTCCTCCAGGGTCTCGGGGTCCGGGCGGTCGAGAATCACGCCGTCGAAGCAGTTGAGGGGGAGCTCGAGGGCTCCCCCGACGTCCGGCGCCCACACCAGGTCCAGGGACGGCGTCTCGGTCGCGAGGCTGTCTTCGAGGCTATGGGTGCTGCCGATCCACAGCACGGAGCGGATGCGTTGCATGGCGTACTCCTGACTCGGGGCGAGTCAGGCGGATGCAACCGGCATGCCGCGTCGAGCCGCCGGAGGTTCCAGGAGGGGAGGGCGTGGACGCCAAAAGCGGCAGCGCTTCGCCGCCTTCGGCCAACCGGACGCCCGCTCAGCGACTCCGCCAGAAGGGGTGGACGCCTCCGCAGCCGAGCTCCTCGATGGGCGCCCGGACGTCGGTCACGCCGCTCACCCCGACCAGGCTCTCGCCTTCGAAGCAGCGATCGATCTGGCCGTCGAACTCGTTGTCCTCGCACTGGCGAACCACGTTGCCGTCGCTGAGATACTGGACGACGTCGGCTCGGCCGTCGTCATTGGTGTCGATCTCGACGCGAGAAAGCTGCCCGCCCACGAAGATCTGGCGTTGCTCGCCCGCCCCGTCGCGGTCCGTGTCGACCAATCCCTCGCTGGCGACCCCTGCCTCGATCCGGTAGCGGACGTCGAAGGCTCCGTCGCCGTCCGAATCCACGCACTGGCTGCGGATGCTGCCATCCGGATTGATGAAGAGCTTCTTGTCCGGCCTTCGTTTTCCCTCGCCCACCACCTCTTGGATGGTGGCGGTTCCGCTGCCGTTGTAGCGGGTGAGGACGTTCGCCCGGCCGGAACCACTCTGGTCCTTCGCCTGCCATTTCACCTTGCCGCCTTCCAAGCCCGACCAGAGATCGATCTTGCAGTTGCCATCCTCGTCGACCTCCTGCCGGGTGAGCTCTCCCTTCCCGTCGTAGCGCTCCTCCAGGTCGAAGCACCCCTGCAGCTTGGAATCCTCGCGCAGCTGGCGGAGTGTGCCGCCCTCGTAGCTGGAGATGCGGTCCGGCTTCCCGTCGAAGTCCCGGTCCTCCTCCTGACGGGAGACTTCGCCATCGGCGCCGAGCGTGATCCAGAGGTCGGCCTTGCCATCGGCGTTCTGGTCCACCTCCTGGCGCTGCGCCCCGCCTTTTCCGGCCGCGACCCGCTTCTCGAAGAGGCCGTCGAAGTCGTCGTCCTGCTCGGTGCGGACCATTTCTCCCTTGGCATAGGTGACGACGACGTCCGCCTTGCCATCCCCGTCGCGGTCCCGCTCGGTGCGGACCAGCACCCCGCTCTCGAGGAAGCTCTTCGTCTCGCGGCGGCCGTCTCCGTCGCTGTCCTCCTCGATCCTGGCGGGCTTCTCGTCGTCTCCGAAGTGTGTGACCACATCCACCGAACCGTCCGTGTCGCGGTCCTCGGTCTGTACGGTCTTGCGGCCGTCTTGGTACTGGACCACGACGTCGGCCTCGCCGTCGGCGTCGAGATCTTCCTCGGAACGGCGGGGCTTCCCCCCGTCGAAGTGGGTCACCAGCTCGAAGCGGCCGTCGAAGTCCTTGTCCTGGTCCTCGCGGCTGGTTTCACCGGCTTCGTAGAAGCGCTTGAAGTCGGGCTGACGATCGGCGTTGGTGTCGACTTCCTCGCGCAGGGTCGTGCCGTCGGCGGCGAGGTGCGTCACCTGGTCGACCTCTCCGTCGCCGGTGGTGTCCCGGTCCTGCCGCGTGGGCTTGCCATTCTCGAAGCGGATCCGGGTGTCGAACTTCCCGTCGCCGGTGGTGTCCTGTTCCTGCAGGGTTTCGACGCCGCCCTCGAAGCGGGTGATCACGTCCGGCTTGCCGTCGCCGCGCGTGTCCTTCTCCTCGCGGACCTTCTCTCCACCCTGGTAGACGACCTCGAGGTCGAAGCCCTCTGCCGTGCCGGTGGCGCGCTGCTCGCTTTGCACCCGTCCGTCCGGAGCCAGCTTCCCGCGCACGTCCGGCCTGCCGTCGAAGTCGGTGTCCTCCTCGAAGCTGGTGGGCTTTCCGCCGCTGAACTTCACGAACCGGTCGGGCTTCCCGTCGGCGTTCTTGTCCTCCTCCAGGGAGAGGGCCGTTCCGCTGGGGTCGTTGTCTCGCCAGGTGTCGACCTTGCCGTCCCAGTTCGAGTCCTCGAGGACCCGGGTCTCCTTGCCCGTCTCGACGTCGAGGGTGACCCAGGTGTCGGGCTTGCCGTCGTCGTTGCGGTCCTGCTCCTGCTTCTCGAGCCGGCCCTGGGGGTCGTAGAAGTTCCAGAGGTCGAAGCGCGAATCCATGTTCTCGTCGAGTTCGACCCGCAGCAGTCTTCCCTCGCCGTAGTGCTCGACCCGGTCCGGCGTCCCGCGGCCGGTGCTGTCGAGCTCCTTGCGGAGGATCTCTCCCTCTTCGTAGGCGCCCGTCGTCTCGAAGCGGCCGTCGAAGTCCGCGTCGCGGCGCTCCGAGCGGATCGCCTCGCCGTTCGCCTCGTACGCGAAGACCGCGTCGATCTCGCCGTCGTGGTTCTGGTCCTCCTCCTGGCTGGCTCGCGCTCCAGCCTGGAAGGCGACGAAGACGTCCTTGCGCCCGTCGTGGTTGGTGTCGGCCTCGGTCTTGGTGAGCCGATCCCCATCGAACCAGGCTTCGAGGTCGAAGCGGCCGTCCAGGTTGGTGTCCTCCCGCTCGCGGGCCTTCTCGCCGTCGCGGTAGAGGCGCACCAGACTCACGCGCCCATCGTCGTCGGGATCGAATTCCTCGCTCTCCCGGTCGCCGCTGGGCAGGAAGACGATCAGGGCCTCCGGGTTCCCGTCGCCGTCCTTGTCCCGGACCTGGCGACGCTCCTTGCCCTTCTGGTAGGTCGACTCCGTGTCGAAGCGCCCGTCGCCCGTGGTGTCGGCACGGCGCTTGACGATCTGGCCGCCGCGGTATCGGGTGACCGTGTCCGTGCGGCCGTTCTGATCGGTGTCCTGCTCGACGCGCACCTTCTTGCCGCGCTCGTAGTGGATGGTGACGTCGAAGCTTCCGTCGGCGTTGGTGTCCTGGAGCTCGAGCTTCTTGGTGCCGTCGGGGTTGAACTCCGCCCGGAAGTCGGGGCGGCCATCCCCGGTGTGGTCCTCCTCGACCACCGAGGGCTCACCGTTCGTGTAGCTGATGATCCGGTCCGGGCGGCCGTCGAAGTTGACGTCCTCCTCCTTGCGCACCGGCACGCCGGCCTGGAACTCGATGCTGGAGTCGGCCTTGCCGTCGAAGTTGTGGTCGTCCCGTTGCAGCTTGGGAAGGCCGGCCTCGAAGTCGATCCACTGATCCGTGCGCCCGTCGGCGTTGGTGTCGCGCTCCTGGAGCAGGGGTTTGGCGTCTGGGCCGAAGCGGATCGTGGTGTCGGTCTTTCCGTCGTGGTTGGTGTCCTGCTCGGCGCGGTCGGGGTTGCCCTCGACGTAGTAGACGAACTCGTCGTAGCGGCCGTCCGCGTTGGTGTCCGCGCGCTTCTCCTTGAGCCGCTCCTCGTCGTCGAAGAGCAGGACGATGGGGCGCTTGGCCTGTGCCAGGGCCCCGGCCGCCCCGAACCACACGACGGCCGTCAGAAGGGCGACGAGGAGATGGAGCTCAGTTCGTCGCAACGGTCGGATTGCGGAAGGTGGCGATGATCGGATTTCCAGCCAGGCAGCGAACCCGATCGGTCATCTGGTCGAAAGGAGAGGCGGAGCGCATCGCCCGGACCGCACTCGCACCGAGGACCTTGTCGTCCGAAGAGACGAAGACGACGCGGTTGGCAGTACCCGCCGGGTCCAGCGTGAACCGCAGGGTCACCGCGTGGTCGGCGCCCACGCTGGGGGGAAGCACCCACCGGTTCAGCACCCGTGTCTTGATGTGTTGCATGTAGGACTGGACCTCGGGACGGCTCATGCACTGGTCCCAGGAGAGTCCGCCGGGGCCGGTGCCGTCGCCCCCGCTGCCGCGCATGTTGCTGTCGCCGACGGCCCAGTTGACCTGGGCGCGGACCCCGGTCTTGGCGCCGAGGACATCGCGGTTGGAGGCGATGCCCTCGCGAACCGAGGACCCGCTCCCCAGCGCTGAGGGGTCGGCGATTCCCACACTGCCCCCGCGAGCGACTTGTCGCGGCCCGGCCTGGATCCCGGAGGGCGCCTGAAGCTCGACGGGGCCGCGGATCGCGGGAGCCGAGGCGTCGATGGTCAGGGGACTCGTCGTGACCTGGGCGACGGACTGGTAGGTCCGTGCGGTCTCCACCTGGCGGCTCGCGCGCTGCACTTCGCGGGGGGCCTGGACCGGGTTCACGGTGTCGATCTGAAGCTGCTCGGCATTGATCACCGGTGCTGCGCGCTGGATCACTGCGGGGCTCACGACCTGCGCGGGGACGGCCATTGGAGCTGGGTCATAGCGGCCGAAGCTCTCCGCGAGCACCCGCGGCGCCGGCGCGGGCTCCTCCGAAGCGACCTCATCCTCGATCCGGGTGATCTCGATGATCTCCTCGACCAGCTCCTCGGGAGCGAGCCAGGCGGCGAGAATGATGGCGCCGATTGCCAACCCGTGCAGAAGGAGGGAAATCCCCCCCGATATCAGCCGCTGTCGCCCCCCCTCGGGGTCGGGAATCGCGATTCCCGGGAAGTCGACATCAGCGGCCGCTGCAGCGCCCCCACCGGAAATGCTGCCGATCCGACGCGTGCGCATCGGCGAGGGACGGGCTTGCCGCCTGAAGATCACGATCTCATCGGTCATCGTGTCCCACTCTCCAGAAGGCCCGGAACGCTCTTCTCACCGATGACGTCCATCGGAGCTCCAGAGTTGCCGGTGAGCTGCGCGCCGGTTCAACTGTACCGGGCGATCTGCCGATCTCATCGGCCAAACATCGCATCGCGTGAAGCCGTCCTTGGGGTCTGACGGCAACGGGGACGCAACTATTCGATACGATTGTGAAATCTCCCGCCCCCTCGGAAACGTAAGAGAGGGTTCGGGGGGTGTCAACGCGCAGCGGCCCGGGTAAGTTTGGGTCGACCGCGAGGAGATCAGGAGGAGAAGCCACCGTGAACTTGGAATGGAGCCACGTCCTGGAGCTGCTGCACCAGGGGCGCCTCACCGTCTATCCGCTCGGAGTCCTGTCGGTGATCGTGTTCGCGATCGCCCTGGAGCGGCTCTGGAGGTACCGGGGGCTGGACGCTTCGACCCGTGAGCTGACCCGCAAGCTCGTCGACACCTTGGTCCGGCGCGACCTCTCGGCGGCGCGCACACTCTGTGAGGCCTCGAGCACCCCGATCTCGGAAGTCTTTGGCGAGGGGCTGCGCTGGCGGAATATCGCCCTCGAGGATCTCGATCACGTGCTCAGCACGGCCAGGCAGGAGGTGCTGACCGAGCTGCGTCGCGGCCTCTGGTTCATCGGGACCGTCGGCTCCCTGGCCCCCTACATCGGCCTGCTCGGGACCGTGATCGGGATCATGGTGGCCTTCGGCGCCATCGCCGAGTCCGGCGACGCCGGCTTCGAGGTGGTCTCGGCCGGAATCTCCGAAGCGCTGATCGCCACCGCCGTCGGTCTCCTGGTGGCGATCGTCTCCCTGGCCCTGTTCAACTGGCTCCAGGTGCGGGTCGGAGGAATCTCGGCCAGCTTCAACCGGGCCAGCGAGCGCTTCATCCAGGCGCTGCTCTACGTGGAGGCGACTCCCACGGGTACGCCCGACCGCAGCTCGGAGGTGTCGGATGGCAACCTCATTCCTGCCCGAGGGTGACGACGCCGGCGGCATCGTCGCCGAGATCAACATCACGCCGCTGACGGACGTCTTTCTGGTCCTGCTGATCATCTTCATGGTGACCTCCTCGGTGATCGCCAACACCGGGAAGAAGGTGGATCTCCCGGAGGCGACCCAGCAGACCCAGACGCCGCCGCAGGCGGTCACCGTCACGATCACGGCCGACGGCATCGTGCAGGTGAACGACAAGGTGGTGCGGCTGGAAGATCTGCGCGGGCACCTCGAGGTGGCGCTGGTCGCCTCCGAGGACAAGATGGTGATCCTGCGCGGAGACAAGGAGGTGGTGCTGGGGAAGGCGGTCTACGTCCTCGACCAGGCGCAGCTCGCCGGCGCCGAGGGCTTCGCCCTGGCCACCACCAAGCCGAAGAAGCGAAGGTAGGCGCCGCCGCTCAGGCGGCGCGCCGTCGCAGCCAGATGATGGCGGCGGCGACGAGCAGCAGCTCGGGCAGCAGGAGCCCGAGCCCCTGGAACATGCGGAGCGTGTTGGCGAGGGGCACCGGGAACTGCATGGCGCCGATGCTGGTCTTGGGGCGCAGCGTGATGTCGGGCTCCCGCTCCAGGGCCCAGTGGATCGAGTTCAACACCAGGTCCAGGTTGTAGAGGGTCCGCAGGTGCCGGTTGGAGGCGAAGTCGCTGTCGCCGAAAGCGACCACCCGCGCCTGGCCGGCTTCCCGTGGAAAGGCGCCAGCAACGACGATGGGGTAGTAGTCCGGGGTCGCATCCGGCGGCCGCTCCGGCGCGACCTTGCGGGAGAGCACAGCGACATCGTCGTACAGCCAGGATCTCGGGCTCGCGAAGACCACACCCGTCAGCTTGTCACGGGGCTCCGGCTTGCGAAGCTCGAAGGACCGGGCCCCGCGGAAGAAGGTCATGCGGGAGGAGTCGAGGCCTCGCGCGGCGGGGTGACTGCGGGTGTAGGTGAAGGCGATCGGGTTCACTCCCGGCGCGTCGTCGTCGACCGGGCCCGAGGCCGGGTCGATCAGCACGGAGTCGAGCGGGCGGATCCCCCACCGAGTGAGCAGCTCCTCGAGCCCGGACTCGCTTCCGGGCTCCAGGAGGGCCACCAGCCGTCCACCGCCTTCCAGGTAGCGGTCCAGGGCATCGATCGCCTCGCGGCGGAGCGGGCGGGCGGGCGCGAGCATGACCACGCCGTCTGCCGACTCGGGGATCTCGTTGACGGACGCGGTGACCAGCTCGCGCACGCGATAGCCCTCGGTCAGCAGCGCCTGCCCGAGCCCGGAGAACCCGAGCGCATCGGTGCGTTCGAGGGATCCTTCGCCCGCCCCCTTCGACACGTAGAGAAGCCGGCTGTCGAAGCTGCGGAAGTGGAAGAGGGCTTCGTAGACGGCGCCCTCGGTCGGCCGCTCGACCGTCTCGAACGCGTCGCCGCACTGGAACACGACCGTGTTGGAGCTCCCGATGGCGTAGCGGTCCTCGTCGTCCGGATGGTCGTCGATGCGCCTTTCGTCGAAGCGGAGACCGCCGGTCTGCGCCATGTTGCGCAGCAGAAGTCTCGTGCTGCGGGTTCGGGGATCGAAGTTCTCATAGTAGAGGGAGGCAGTGAGCTCGCAGGGGAGGTCGGCGAGCGCAGCGAGGGTGGCGTCGGAGAGCGCAAACTTCCCCTCGAAGGACCAGTCGAACTGGATGCGCGAGCGGTGGGCGGCGCGCTCCATGGCCGCCCCGAGGAGCGCTGCCGCCAGGATCAAGAGCAGGCCGCGGACGAGCGTGCCGCGGAAGGCCGGCAGCCCGGCGCCGCGTAGGCGGGAGAGAGCGAGAACGGCGGCCGCGGCGAGAGCCAGGCCGCCCAGAACCACGTTGGCGTAGTTGAAAGCGCCGAAGTGATCCGTGGCGTAGTAGGACCCCAGCCCGAAGACGAGGGCGATCAGCCCGACGATGGTCAGCTCACGCATCAGCCCGCTACCCGTCTCCAGTCGAAGGAGAAGCGCGCCAAGGCAGCGGTGACGAGGGCGAGGCCCAGGAAGTAGGCCAGGTTGGCGAGGTTCACGATCCCCTCGGCGAAGCTGCCGTAGCGGAGGTGGAGCGAGATCGCGTCCAGAAAATGGGTGGCGGATTCGCCCACCAGCGGGCTCGCCCAGCCGAAGTCCCAGAGCACGAAGCCGACCGCCCAGCCGGCGATGGCGGCGACGAGCTGGCTCGAGGTGAAGGCGGAGCAGGCCAGTCCGATCGAGGCGAGTGCGATCGCGTGAAGGTGGAGTCCAAGGAAGATCGCCAGCAGGTGCTGCGCTCCCACGCCTCCCTGCTGGATCGCCATCGCGGGGTACACGAAGCTCGCCGCCATCATCAGCGTCACGAACAGGTAGGTCACGGCGAACTTGGCCAGCACGATCTGGCCCGCCGAGAGGTGTGTGGTCAGCAGGAACTCGTCGGTTCCGCGTGCCCGTTCCTCGGAGAAGACGCGCATCGTCACCAACGGGATCACCCCGATCAGGGTGATTCCGAGGGTCTCCATGACCGGAAAGAAGACCGAGTCTCGCAGGTTGATGTAGTCGGGGATGGTGTCGGTCTCGAAGCCGCCGAGGGTGCTGCTCGCGTAGACGAAGAGGATCTGGTTGTAGAGCCGCAGGTGGTCGAAGAAGATCAGCGCTGTCACCAGGACCACCAGCGTGAGCGCGAGGTACGCCATGGGCGAGCCGAACAGGACCGCGATCTCCTTGCGGATCAGGGCGAGAAGCGGTCTCACGCGAGGACTCCGCGCTCGCCGCGGAAGAGGGCCAGGACGTCGCCGTTTGCCAGCACCTGCGAGGTCGGACCCTTGGCGACCAGCCTGCCGCGGTGCAGGATCGCCACCCGCTCGGTGAGCTGCCGCGCTTCCCCGAGGTCGTGGGTGCAGAGAATCAGCGTCCGCTGCCCGCGCAACGTGCCGAGGACCCCGCGGACCTCCTGCTGCTGGACGGGATCGAGCCCGATGGTGGGCTCGTCGACGATCACCAACGGCGGATCCGTGAGAAAGGCCTGCGCGAGGGAGATCCGCTGCTGGAAGCCCTTGGAGAGGTGGCCGATCAGTCGGTTCGCCACGTCGGCCAGCTCGAAGCGGGTGATCGCCTGGTCGACGGCATCCCGGAGCGCCTCTCCCCCCAGCCGGCGGGCACCGCCCGCGAAGCGAAGGAAGCTGCGGACGCGGAGATCGGGGTACAGGCGCGACGTCTCCGCCACGTAGCCGAGGCGCCGGCGCACCGCGTCGAGCTCGTGGACGGGTGACAGGCCGTCGACCGTCACGGCCCCGGCCGAGGGGACCAGGAAGCCCGTCAGGAGGCGGATGAAGGTCGTCTTGCCCGCGCCGTTGGCTCCGAGCAGGCCGAAGGGTTCACCGGGCTCGATCCGGAGGTCCAGGCCGGCGAGCGCGACGCGCCTGCCGAAGCGGCGCGTCAAGCCCTTCGCCTCGATCCGCGCGCCAGAGCGCTCGGTGCGGGCCATGTCCGGAGCTTCGGCGGTCACGTCAGACCCGATACGCACGGGCTGGCCGCGCGGATACGAGCGCCTGGCTTTCCGAGCACCGGGAGCGCCCTCGCGGGTTGCCTGGTCGCGAAGAGGTTCGTAACTTCCCCGCCGTGAATCATTCCCACCCGTCCTGCGGCGGAGGATCCTGCGCCGCCTGCCGCGCCCCGCTCGCCCTCGACGCCGTCAAGAGCGAGGAGACCTGGTACTGTAGCCCCACTTGCGCACAGGGCCTTCCGGCCTCGGCGAAGTCGGCCGCTCGGGTCCCGGAGGCGCGGCTCTATCACCGGCCGCGCCGCTTCCACCGCCGGCGCGCCCCGAGGGAGCTGCGCAGAGCGCCCTCCTCAGCATAGACGCTCCAGGGCATCGAAGTAGTTCGGCCAGGTCTTGGAAACACATCCGGGATCGCGGATCGCCACGCCGGGTACGCGCAGTCCGGCCAGGGCGAAGGCCATGGCGATGCGGTGGTCGTCGTAGGTGTCGATGGCAGCCCCGTGAAGCGGGGCGGGCTCGATTCGCAGCCAGTCCGGACCGGCCGTGGCCTTCCCCCCGAGCTTGCGCAGCTGCGCCTCCAGGGCGGCCAGGCGATCGGTTTCCTTGATCCGGAGGTTCGCGATGTTTCGGATCGTCGTCACACCCCGGGCGAACAGCGCGACCACGGCCATGGCGAGCGCGGCATCTGGCATGGCGTTCATGTCGATGTCCACCCCCCGAAGCACGTCCTCCGGACCGTGCACCTCGACGGCGTCCCGCATTCGTTCCACCCGACAACCCATCGTTCGGAGCGCGTCGAGGAAGAGGAGATCCGTCTGTCGCGACTCCGCGGGAATTCCCTCGACCCGGACCCGCCCGCCGGCGATCGCCGCGGCCGCGAACCCGTAGACGGCGGACTGGGCGTCGGGCTCGATGCGGTAGGCCCGAGGCCGGTACGGGTGTCCCGCGCGAACCCGCAGCCCATCCCCGTGCCAGTCTGCCCGGGCCTCGAAGGCGCGCATGACCTCCAGGGTGAGATCCACGAAGGGCCGGGAGACGAGCACGCCTTCGACGAAGGAGAGCTCCACGTCGCGTTTGGCGTAGGGCGCCGCGAGCAGGACGGCGGACACGTACTGGCTGGAGCGCCTCGCGTCGATCGCGGCCCGCCCGCCGGGGAGCCCGCCCCCGGCCAGCTGAACCGGAGGACAGCCGCCGGGGCTCCGGGCCTCGCAGTCGGCACCGAGAGCGCGGAGCGCGTCGATCAGGTCCTGGATCGGCCGCTCGCGCATGCGGGGTATGCCGTCCACGACGGCCGGCCCCGCCGCCAGGGTGGCGGCGGCGGTCAGAAAGCGGGCCGTCGTGCCCGAGGCGCCGGCGAAGAGGGTGTCGCGGGGGGCTCCGAAGCGACCTCCGACACCGACGACGGTCCAGGCGTCGGTGTCCATGGTGATGCGGGCGCCCAGCTCACGAAGCCCTTCTCGCATCACGTCGGTGTCGTCACTGCTGGCGGCGCCCTCGAGGCGGCTCTCGCCGTCGGCCAGGGCGGCGGCCACCAGCGCGCGGTTGGTGATGCTGCGGGAGCCGGGAACGCGAATCCGGGCGTCGAGGGGCCCGCGGGCGCGAATCGGGAGAGGGTCGGGCAGGCTGGTCATGGGGCCCGACCTCCGGGCGGGCTGCTGACAGCGTTGACGGCATGACTCTTCCTGGAATAGGAAGCTAGCACCCGCGGGGTATTCCGACGCGTCGTTGACACCCCTGAAAGCGTTCGCCAGAATTCCTGTTTCGTGCGGGATTCGCTTTGCTCCTTGGGGGCTTGGCGGCCCCTCCCAGCTGCGAACCCCGAGCCGCGAGGGGACCATCCTGGATCAGACGGAGTGCGGATTGGCGCGGATTCGTGCTGGAAACCGCCTCCGCCCCTGATCATCTCTGCCGAACAACCAGGAGAGAGCCGTGCCCAAGGTCCTGATCAGCGATCCGCTAGCAGCCGAAGGTCTCGAGATCCTCGAAGCGGCCCGAGGGATCGAGGTGATGAACGCGCCGGATCTGGACGAGGCAGGTCTGCTCGAGGCGATCCGGGACGCGGAGGGACTCCTGATCCGCAGCGGCACCCAGGTGACCGCGGAGGTGCTGGAGGCGGCCGAGAAGCTCAAGGTGATCGGACGCGCCGGCGTCGGCGTCGACAACGTGGACGTGGCCGCCGCCAGCAAGAAGGGCGTGGTGGTCGTCAACGCGCCCGGCGGAAACACCGTCACCACGGCGGAGCACGCCATCGCGCTGCTGGTGGCTCTGGCCCGGCACATTCCCCAGGCCACCGCCTCGATGAAGGCGGGCAAGTGGGAGAAGAAGAAGTTCAAGGGGACCGAGCTCTACAACCGGACACTCGGCGTGGTGGGGCTCGGCAACGTGGGGCGGATCGTGGCGGACCGGGCTCGTGGCCTCGGCATGCGGGTGATCGCCTTCGATCCCTTCATCTCGGCAGAGGTCGCCCAGAAGCAAGAGGTCGAGCTGCTCGGCTTCGACGAGCTGCTGGAGCGGGCCGACGCCATCAGCGTCCACGTTCCCCGCAGCAAGGAGACCCTGGGGCTGCTGGGGCGGGAGGCCTTCGAGAAGATGCGCCCCGGGGTCCTGCTGGTGAATGCGGCCCGGGGTGGCATCGTGGACGAGGAGGCTCTGGCCGAGGCCCTGGAATCCGGCAAGGTGGGCGCCGCCGCCCTCGACGTGTTCGCCGAGGAGCCGCCGCCGGCGGACCACCCGCTGCTCGCGATGAACAACGTGATCTGCACGCCGCACCTGGGCGCATCGACGGGGCAGGCCCAGCTCAACGTCTCCATCACCGCCGCGGAGCAGGTGCGCGACTACCTCCTGGAAGGCGAGGTGCGAAACGCGGTCAACGTGCCTTCCATCTCGCCAGAGCTTCTCGAGCAGGTGGGCCCCTACCTGGCCCTGGGCGAGAAGCTGGGGCGTTTCCAGGGGCAGCTCTGCCCGGGGGCCATCGAGGAGATCGAGATCGAGTACGCCGGCGACGTCGCCGACCTGCGCGTGGCGCCGGTCACGGTCGCGGTGCTCAAGGGCATGCTCGAGTCGGTCAGCGATCGCGTGAACATGGTGAACGCGCCGATCATCGCCCAGGAACACGGCATCAAGGTGATCGAGTCGAAGTCCAACCGGGCGATCGACTTCGCCAGCACCGTGACCACCCGCGTGCGCGGCAGTGTCGAGCGCCTGATTGCGGGTGCGATCTTCCACGGGAATCAGCCGCGCATCGTGCGGGTGGACGACTTCATGCTCGAGGCGATTCCCGAGGGTCCGACCATCCTGCTCCAGAATCACGACCGGCCGGGAGTCGTGGGGCGCGTGGGCAATTGCCTCGGCGAGGCGGGGATCAACATCTCCCGCATGCAGCTTGCCCTGGCTCCGGATCGGGCCGAGGCGGCCATGTTGGTGAACGTAGATCAAATGCCCGACGATGATGTGATGGAGAAGCTACGTGAGCTTCCCCACATGATCGCGGCACAGTTGGTGGATTTGGGAAAATGACAGCAGTCGTAGTGGTTGGCGTCCAGTGGGGCGATGAAGGCAAGGGAAAGATCGTGGATCGGCTCGGCGTGAGCGCCGACCTGGTGGTGCGCTTCCAGGGTGGCAACAACGCCGGCCATACACTCGAGGTGGATGGCAAGCAGCGGGTGATGCATCTGGTTCCATCGGGAATCCTGCAGCCCAGGACCGTCAACCTGATCGGTCCGGGGGTGGTAGTGGATCCGCGGGTCCTGCTGAAGGAACTCGACGACATCACCGCCAGCGGCGCCTTGCGCGATCCCTCGCGGGTGCGCCTCTCGGGCCGCGCGCACGTGATTCTCGACTGGCACACCGCCCTCGACAAGGCCCGTGAGAAGGCACGCGGGGGAGGTGCCATCGGCACCACCGGGCGCGGCATCGGGCCGACCTACGAGGACAAGATCGCGCGCCGCGGGATCCGGGTGGCGGATCTCCTCGACCCGCCGCGGCTCCGCGAGGCCATCGAACGGCTCGCCAAGGAGAAGAACTTCGAGCTGACCCAGATCCACGGCGCCGAGCCCATCGATGGCGAGGCGGTTTACGCCGAGTACGTCGAGATGGGCAAGCGTCTCGAGCCCTACGTGGACCATACCGGCCGGATCCTCGACCGGGCCTTCCGCGAGGGCAAGAACGTGCTGTTCGAGGGCGCCCAGGGGACCTTCCTCGACATCGATCACGGCACCTATCCCTACGTTACCTCGTCGAACTGCGTCGCCGGTGCAGCCTGCACCGGCGCGGGCGTGGGGCCGACGCGGATCGACCGCGTCCTGGGCATCACCAAGGCCTACACGACGCGGGTCGGCAGCGGGCCCTTCCCGACAGAGGACGAGGGGGAGGGCGGTGACTGGCTCGGCGCCAAGGGCAAGGAGTTCGGAGCCACCACCGGGCGCAAGCGCCGCTGTGGCTGGCTCGACACCGTGGTGCTTCGCGAGGCCGCCATCGTGGACGGCCTGAGCGGACTGGCGATGAACAAGCTCGACATCCTCTCGGGGCTGAAGGAGATCCCGGTCGCCGTCAAGTACCGGATCGACGGGAAGCTCACCGACGAGTTCCCGATGACGCTGGGAGAGCTTTCGCGCGCGGAGGCCATCTACGAGACGCTCCCCGGCTGGGAAGAGGAGGTCACCGCCGTCCGCGAGTGGAAGGACCTGCCCGACAACGCGCGGCGCTACGTCGAGCGCATCGAGGCGCTGGTGGAGGTCCCCGTTCAGCTGATCTCGGTGGGGCCCGGTCGGGACGAGACGATCTGCCGCGAGGAGCTCTTTCCCGGAGCCTGAGCAGGCTATCGACACACGAGGCCCGCGGTGGTAATCACGACCCGGGCCGCTAGCTCAATGGCAGAGCAGTGGGCTTTTAACCCATTGGTTCGGGGTTCGAGTCCCCGGCGGCCCACCGGAATTTCTTAACGTAAATAATTACTTACGAGAGATCTCTCGACGAAGTCTCAGGTCGGGCGTGGCGGATCTGTGGCAGCTGGCTGCGAAGTCACTGCCCGCTTTGCGCACCAGCGGCTGTCCTCCAGCAGACCCGTCTACGGCTTCGGCGGCCTGAAGACCTCCACGCGCTCGGCGACGCTGCGGACGTCGCGGCGGCTCATGGGCATACGGTGATAGTCCACCGTAAGCCACTTCGCGAGCTGCGAGGCGTAGAGCGGGTTCTCGGAGTCTCCCGAAGATCCTCCCGGCCAGGCTGGCGAAGCCGAGCACGCCGTCGGGTCGGCCCAGGCGGTGCCCCGGTGCCAGCACCCGGCGCCAGTGGGAGCCGCGGAAGAAATGGAAGGTGTCGGCGTTCACCGTGAACTTGGACCACCAGGCATTCGCGTCTCCGCCCGGGTTCACGGTCCGGTAGCCACCGTCGCGGGCGAGGCCGCGGAGCTGCGGCGAGAGATCGCTGAAGCCCGCCGCAGGCGGAATCGAGCGCGATCCGCCCGAATGGGTGTGCCAACGAGACGCGGCTCAGCTTTCCCCAGCGATAGTCGTCCTGGTTCGATGAGTTGCCAAAGGCCCTTGCGAAGGCGTTCCCCGCCAGCGCGTTCAGGGCGCCTCGCAGCGCCTGGAGGAGGGCGACGTCGCGCCGATCGCTCGCCGAAAGGCTGGCGGGCTCGGGGAAGAAGTCGATCCCCGACGCCCCGACCCCGGTGAAGGGCTCCTGGGAGAGCAGGTGGTGCAGCCCAGTGAAGCTCGCTTCTAGCATGTCCTGCTCGAGGCCGAAGTCGCGGAGGCGACCGACCATGACGTTGGCGATCAGCTTGAGCCGCCAGATGTTGTAGAGGGTGGCGGCCACGCTGTGCGCCGCCTCCTCGCTGGAGACCACCGGGATCGCGGACACCGTCGACCTCCGCCGCGTCGTAGCCCTCCGGGATGCCGGTCGGAGTGGAGAAGTCCCAGCCTGTCGAGCCGAGAGATGGCTTCAGCGATCTCCGCATCGCTCGCGAAGCGCGGCGAGCTCGGCCGGTGCACCCGGCCGCTCGGCATTCGCGTACGCCTCCAGCAGGAAGGGCCTCATCATCTCGGCGTCGAGCTGCTGGGTGTTGGCCTGGAAGCGCTTCATGTCGTCGAGCGAGATCGGCTCGCCCGCCTCGATCTTCTCCCGCAGCAGCTGGGTGATACGACCCGCCCGGAAGCCGGGCATGAAGCTCGGACCGAGATAGTAGATCCCGCCCGAGGGCCGAAACTGGTTGACGAGGTCGTTGTCGAGCTCCGTCCCCGAGGGATCGTTGTTGGCGTTCACCACGAACCCGCTCGGGGGGTTCACCACCGAGGGCATCTCGTCGAAGGGGATCGTCAGGAAGGGGAGGGTCTGACCCTGGGAATAGGGTGGAGCTCCTTGCCCCTGGAGAGCGAGCGGATCGCGAATCCAGTTGCAGGGGCCCGAGCCATCGCGAACCAGCCAGGGCTGGTTTCCCACCACGTGACCCGCCTCGAGGTCGGCTCGCAGGGGGACCTCGCCGCTGGTGAAGTAGGCCAGGTTGCCCTCGGTGTCGGCCGCCACCCAGTTCTTCCAGGCTCCGGCGAAGTACCGCACCGCCTCTCCGAACTCCCCCACGTCCCGGGCGGTCATGACCCCGAGGAGCGCCCGCGCAATCCGGGTCCCGTGCATGCCTGCGAACTGGAGTGTCCAGACGGTCGTCTCGGCCGGGGAGGAATCCGGGTCGTCGACCACGCTTCGGTCCGTGACCTCGAGGAACGGTCCGAAGCTCCGGAAGGGGACGCTGAGGACGTTCACGGCCTGCGGCGCGCTGGAGGCGACACTGGCCGTCACGTCGATGGAGTTGTCAGGGACACCATCGAGCCAGTTGAGCCGGTAGGTCTCGGATCGCTCCTCCACGGGGTGCATCTCGCCCGCCGAGTCGATGCAGAGCCGGGCGGGGCAGGCCGGGTCTCCCCGCACCAGGCGGTCGAGAAAGACGTCCGATGCGTCCCCGAGGAAAACGGTCAGGCCCCAGGCGAGGAACCGGCTCTGTCCGGTGAAGACGCCCGGCGCGCCGGGGTTTTGCGTGCCGCTCACGTTCAGATCCCCGAAGACCGGATCACGCTTCACGACCAGGTGGATCTCGTGGCTGCGCGCCGGCGCCGTCAAGAGGACATGCCCGTCGTTGGCGATCATCGGGGACGCCCTCGGCACTCGCCCAGGCAGCCACCCCCCAGACGTTGCTTCCCTCCGCGCCGCCCCGAGGAAGAGGAGCGCGCGCGAACTCCCGCGCAGGGGCGATACGGCCAATCCCGCGATCGCCCGAATGCGCCGCGGCCGCCAGGCGGCGTGCGCGCCGGCTCGAGGACGACGAGACCACGAACGGGGTGTCACCCCCGGCATCGGGGACGGTCGCGGCGGGCACCATGGGTCCGACCCGCACCACGTCCTGGAAGAAGAGCGCCCGGCCATCGAAGCCCGCCTGCTCTCCCGCTGCTTCGTATGACTCCAGGAACGGCGTGTGCCAGAGCTCGTACTGGATGCTGAACCGGCTTCGGCGGCCTTGGCGAGAGTCAGCGTATCCAGCACCTCCCAGGACGGGACGCTGGTGATCTCGAGCTCGGCGTACTCGGAGGGGAGCGGGTTCGAGGCCAGCCACGCGTTTACGCCTTCCGCATAGGTCTGGAGCAGCCGCTTCTCGTCCGGGGTCAGGAGCGCCGCGTCCCGCTCCGCAGCCATCCGAAGGCCGAGAGGACGCGTCTGGGCGTCGCGCTGGAGGTCGATGAAGTTGCCCGTCAGCTCGGCGAGCCGACCCTCCGCCGTGCGACGCAGCACGTCCATCTGGAAGAAGCGGTCGCGCGCGTGCAGGTAGCCCTGGACGCGCACCGCATCGGCCAGGCTGCGGGCGAAGACGTGCGGCACGCCCCGGCGCGTCGGTCGTGACCCGGACCCGCTTCTCGAGCCCGGGCAGCTCCAGCCTGTCTCGATCCACCGGGCCCGGAGGCGGGCAGCGAAGAGCCAGCAGAGCCGGAATCAGCAGCACGAAAGCGACCGTGAGCGATATCGAGCGACCCATCTGAGGTTCCTCCCTCTCCAGTCTTCGTGACCAACCTCTCTTGCTGGAAATCAGAACTCCATCTTAAACCCTGCGCCAGTCCGTAACTTGAGAGAATCTTGAGATCTTCTTGAGACGTGGGGTGCTCGGAACGGCCCCGCTGCTCTGGTGAACCCGGGCAAACTCGAAAGCGGAGAGCTTCAGAGCGCCGTTCAGGCAGGAAGCACCTGCAACTCACTGCTGCGTAACGGATTCTCGAGTATCGACACGCCAGGATTCGCGGGCTCTGCTTCAAGATCGAATCCCGGCTGGTGTGCAACACGAATGTGCGACAATGAGCCAATCTTGGCTTCTTGTTGGCAGGTGTTGCGCTGCTCTTGATTGGCGCGGACCCGTCGTTCGTTGATGTGGTCATCGATTTCCTGCGCCAAGCCGGGCTGCCGGAGTGAACGGAGGCGCCATCTGAGGTATGGACGTTTTCTCTCGCATCGTGACTTGGCTCAGTGATCACGAGGCAGCCATCAGTGCGATCGCGGCCATCCTCGCCATTGGAGCAATCCTCTTTACTGGCATGCGTATGCTCCTGCGGAGGAGTGCCCGGAAGACACTCAAGAAGGTGTTGGCTCATCCGGGTCGTAAACCCACGCTCATCGGCGCTGCGGGCGTCTCACGAATGTGCGACGATTGGCTGATCCGGATCGGGAGCATCATGGAAGGCCGGCCGGTCGTCTTCGTGTTCGAGGATTTCGAGGCGGACGAAGGCCTGCGAGAGCTCCGCAGGGAGGGTCGCCCTGTTGATCTCCACCCGACGCCCCTACGCCTGCTTCTCTACCTGCTCCGGAACCGCGATCGCGTGATTCCAAAGGACGAGCTGCTCGACCGGGTGTGGTTCGACGCGGCGGTGAGCGAGGGGGTGCTCTCCACAGCGATCAAGGAGATTCGGAGCGCCCTCGGTGACGATGGCTCGCAACAGCGCGTGATCCAGACTCTCCGCGGCAAGGGATACCGTCTGGTCGCGCCGGTCGAGGAGCGGCCCGCCGCGCCCGCAAGGGGTCATGCGGGGCGAGGGGGTGTGCCCGACTTCGTGGGCCGAGGTCCCGTCCTCGATCGGCTCGACGCCGCCCTCGAAGACGCGCTCGCCGGGCGCGGGCGGATCGTCCTCCTGGCCGGAGAGGCCGGCATCGGCAAGACGCGGACTGCCGAGGAGTTCGCAGCGGCCGCATCCTCGCGGGGTGTTCCCGTCCACGCGGCCTGGTGTCGCGAGGAGAAGGGGGCGCCGCCCTACTGGCCCTGGGTGCAGATCCTGCGCGGACTCGTCGACGGGCAAGATGCCGGTGCCTTGCGGAGCGAGCTCGGGGCTGGAGCCGCACGCATTGCTCAGATCGTTCCCGAGATTCGCGAGCGCTTGCCCGACCTTCCCGAGGTTCCCGCCGAGGCCGATCCCGAGGAGGCGCGCTTCCTCCTCTTCGACGCGGTCGCGGGCTTTCTCACGCGCGCCTCCGCGCACCAGGCGCGGATCTTGGTCGTCGATGACCTCCACTGGGCCGGCGCTTCGTCGCTTCAGCTACTCGAGTTCCTGGCGCACGAGATCGGAGCGGCGCGGATCCTGCTCCTCGGGACCTACCGGGATATCGAGGTCGATCGGGATCATCCGCTGGCAGGGAGGCTCGCCGAGCTGGCCCGAGCTGGATCTCTGTATCCAAATTCCCCTCGAAGGACTCCAGCCCGACGAGGTCCGGGAGCTGTTCCAGCGACTCGTGGGTTTCGACCCGCCTGAGGACCTGTCTCGCGGAGCTGCTCGAGAAGACGGACGGAAATCCCTTCTTCATCCGTGAGCTGCTGAATCTGCTCGCCGAGCGACAGGCCGAGAGCCCACGGGTGGATCCCTCGAGCCGAGAGCTCGAGGTTCCGCTGGGCGTGCGGGAAGTGATCCGCGGCCGACTGAGGCGCCTCTCTCCAGCCTGCGCCGAGGCTCTCGAGACCGCATCCGTCGTCGGCCAGAAGTTCGCGATGGAGATCCTGGAGGCTGCGAGCGAGCTCGGTCGCGAGTCCCTGGCCGAGGCGCTCGACGAGGCCCGGCGGGCGGGACTCGTCGACGGCGGCTCCGAGGGGGGGCTACCGCTTCGCCCACGCGCTGACCCAGGAGGCCGTCTACGTCGAGCAGAGCCCGCACCGCAGAGCACAGCTCCACGGGAGGGTCGGCGAAGCGCTGGAGCGGCTTCACGCGGCGGATCCGGATCCCCATCTCGCGGAGCTCGCGCACCACTTCGGCTGCGGCGGGGGACGCGGAGAAGGCGGTGGGCTACGCCACCCGAGCCGGCCACTGGGCGATGGGTCAGCTGGCCTGGGAGGAGGCCGCGGAGCACTTCGAGGGGGCGCTCCGTGCACTGGAACGGACCGGGGCGGGCGATCCGGTCCAGCGCTGTGATCTGCTGCTCGATCTCGGAGCGGCGCACTATCCGGCGGGCAACCGCGAACTCTACCGTCAGGCATTCCTCGAGGCGGGCCAGCTGGCGCGTCGCTGCAAGGACGCCGAACGCCTCGCCCGGGCCGCGATCGGCCTCATTCGCCACCAGCAGGTGGGGTTCCCGGACGAGCAAGGCGTCCACCTGGTCGAGGAGGCGCTACAGGCCCTCGGTCCCGCCGAGACGCCCCTGCGTGCCGAGCTCCTTGCGCAGCTTGCCTTTGTGCTCCGTTCCAGCAACCAGCTCGAGCGGGCGGATGCGCTGCTCGAGGAAGCGAGCGAGCTGGCCCAGCGGCTCGGCGATCTTCGAGTGCTGGCTCGCGTGGCTGCGATTCGGGGATATCTGCTGCTCGAACCGGGCGCACCCCGCGGAGCTGCTCGAGGCCTGCGACGAGATCAGCAGGCTCGCCGAGGCGGCCGGCGACGAGAGCGGCTGGAGTTCCTCCGCCGCCTCCATGTGGCGCATCCATGCCCTGCTCAGCCTGGGGAATCTTGCCGAGGCGGATGCCGCGGCGGAGCGTCTGGACAGGATGGCGCGGTGGTATCGGCCCGCACCAGACGATGCTGGCGCAATACCAGGTGATGAAGGCGCTCCTTGCCGGGCGGTTCGACGAGGCCGAGCGGCTCATCGATGAGGCAGCCGCGCTGGCGCGCCGGACGGGAAGTCCGGGCCATTTCCATCTGGCTGGCCGCCCAGACGTACATGCTGCGGCGTGAGCAGGGGCGCCTCTCCGAGCTGGAGGCGGGCCTGCGCGCCTGGGCCGAGCAGCACCCCGAGGTCCCCGCCTGGCGCTGCGTTCTCGTCGACCTCTTCACCGCGCTTGGCCGCAACCAAGACGCACGCCGGGAATTCGAAGCGCTGGCCGCATCGGAGTTCGCGGTCCTCCCGCGGACCGACACGCAGTGGCTCGTCTCCCTGGTGCTTCTTGCCGAGGTCTGCGTGGTCCTCGAGGACGAGCATCGCGCCGAGGTCCTCTACGAGCTGCTCCGACCACACACCGGCCTGAACGTCGTGGTGGGCAACACGGCCGTCTCCTGGGGCTCGACGGACCGCCTGCTGGGCGCTCTGGCCGGCATCCTCCGCCGCTTCGAGGAGGCTGAGGGTCACTTCGAGGCGGCTCTCGAGATGCACGGCCGGATGGGGGCGCACCCCTGGACGGCCCACACCCAGCACGACTTCGCGCGCATGCTCCAGGCCCGCGGCGAGGCGCGCGATCGTGACCGGGCCCTCGAGCTCGCCGAATAGCGCCCTCGCCACCGCACGCGAACTCGGCATGGTCACCCTGGCCGAGCGGGCGGAGGCGCTGCAGCAGGAAATCCAGGGGGCGATCCCCCTGCGGGCGCGCCGACGCCGCGAACCGCGCTGAGACGAGCTTCGCTCTGGGTCAGAGTTCACCGGCCCAGTGAGAATGCGGCTCGAGCAGAGATCTCAAGAAGATCTCAAGTTCCTCTCAAGTTGCGGATCCCGATCTGCTGTAGGTTGCGGCCGTACGGCCCGGCTCTGAACGGCCGATTGAGCCGGCCGCCCTCGAGAGCCGGACCGCAGAGGAGGACGAAGCCATGCGGAGAATCGATTCCTCTGCTTCGCGCTGACGGCGGGCCTCGCGAGCGCCCTGGCGGCCCCAGCCGCGGACGCTGCCACCCTCCAGGTGGCCGCCAGCGCACCAGATGTCCTGGCCACCGACGGGACGTGCTCCCTGCGCGAGGCCATCATCAACGCCAACGGCGACGCCGCCACCTGGCCGGACTGCCCTACAGGCAGTGGCGCGGACACCATCGTCCTGCCGGCTGGCAACTACGTGCTCGCCATCCCCCCCGGCACGGGCGAGGACGCAGCGGCCACTGGGGACCTCAACGTTCTCGACGACCTCACTCTGGTGGGTGCGGGCCCCGCGATCACGACGATCGATGCTGCGGGGCTGGACCGTGTGCTCGATGTGCGCTCCTCCGCCTCCATCAGGGACCTCACCATCACCGGCGGAGTCGCACCGGGTGCCTCTTGGGGCGATGGAACTGGGGGTGGCATCCAAGCCATCTTCGCGTCGCTCTCGCTGCGCAATATCACGGTTTCAGGGAACAGCGCGGGCTGGGGCGGCGGGTTGTTCCTTTTCCTAGGAAGCCTTCAGGCGAGGAGCGTCGTCGTATCGGGCAACAACGCGGACGACGGCGGGGGGATATACGCGGTCCCACTGCCTGACAGCGAATCGACGATCGAGTCTTCCGCCATCCATGGCAATCAGGCGCTGTACCAAGGCGGTGGGGTGTATGTCGAAGGCAGGATGATGCTGGTCGATACCTCCGTATTCGACAACGTTGCTGACGGGCAGGGCGGTGGCGTTTACAACTCGGGGGGAACACTCAGGCTACTCAACGCCAGCGTGTCGCGAAACCTCGGCGCCGGAGTTGCGACTAGCTGGCATTGTGGTGGCTGTATTGGGTTGGGGCAATGCCCCTGCGGCGGAGGAGACGCGAGCATTCAGAACAGCACCGTGTCCGAGAACTTCGGGGGCGGGATCGCGAACGAAGGCGGCCACGTCACACTGGACGGTTCCGTCATCGCCGATCAAGTCTCCGGTGCCGACTGCGCGAACGGTTCTTCTGGCTTTATCGCGTCTGGGGGCCACAACCTCGACAGCGACGGCAGCTGCGACCTGACCGATCCGACGGACCTTCCCAATACCGACCCCATGCTTGGCCCCTTGCAGGACAACGGCGGACCGACCTTCATTCACGCACTGCTGCCCGGAAGCCCTGCCATCGATGCGATCCCCGTGGCCGACTGCAGCTACGACGACGATGGCGATCCGGGGACGCCCGACGTCCCCCTGACCGAAGACCAGCGTGGTGTGGTGCGACCTCAGGGAGACGGCTGCGACATGGGGGCGTACGAGGTGACCGCTTGCGCGGACGGTATCGACAACGACGGCGATGCGTTCGTCGACGCCGCCGACCCGGGTTGCCGGGATGCCGCGTCCGTTCGAGAGGACCCGCACTGCCAGGATGGGATCAACAACGACCCCGCGCAGGACGACCTGATCGACTTCGACGGAGGGCTTTCGGCGCTCGGTTACGTGGCGACCGACCCGGACCCGCAGTGCGTCGGAAAGCCGTGGCAAAACAGGGAGAAGAGAGGAACCAGAGTCTGCGGCCTCGGAGCGGAGTTGGCCCTTCTCCTGCCGGCGCTGATCTGGCTTCGCTGCCGCAGCCGCGGCTCGAAGAGTGCCACGGCGTCGCCGTAAGTAGCTGATTCTCCAGCTGGTTCGTGTGGGCTTTTAACCCATTGGTTCGGGGTTCGAGTCCCCGGCGGCCCACCGGAATTCCAGTTGAGGATCGAGGGATTACGTAGTATGTCTCGATCCCGGTTGAGAGGGTTCCGGGCTCCTCGCCCTACAGGGACTTGTGGGAGCCGTCGCAGATCGGAGGCTTGGCGGTCTGCTTGCACTGGCAGAGCGCGACGCGTTTCTTCTCGGTGATCTCCATCTCCAGGGGGCAGAACGGCGTCCCCTCGTGGCTCCCGTCGCAGAACGGCTGCTTGCCCGATTCGCCGCACTGGCACCAGTAATAGGTTCCCGGTTCGAGGTCCAGCACGGCCGGTTTCTTCGATGCCACCTTGCCTGTTGCCACGGCCATCTCCTTCAGAGCGCGATCAGTCCGGCTGGAGTCTAGCCACTAGACCGACGCGAGGAAGTCGAGGAGCTCGCTCGCGGTGCGATCCGGGTCCTCGAGAGCGGTCATGTGGCCGCGACCCGGGAGCACCACGTGGCGGTTGTGGGGGATCTCACGGGCGAGCTGCTCGGACGGCTTGACGAAGAGAACGTCGTGCTCACCGAGCAGGGTCAGACAGGGACAGGAGATCCCGCGGAGGTCCCGGATGCGCGGATCGGGGTCGTCGTAGAAGACGGACATGAAGTCGGCGAGCGTGTCGGGGTCGCCGCGGCGCTGGAGCGCCTCGAGCATCGCGAAGGCCGCCTCCGGGTGCTGCGCGGCGTGCATCCGGTTGAGGAACACGTTGTCGCGCGCGGTGTCCCGGCCGCTCTGGTGGATCGCCTCCCAGGTCTGCCCGCGGAAGGCCGCCGCCATCAGCTCACCGAGCCCGGGGCTCGGCTCGAAGCTCGCGTCCGGGTCCGTCACCTCGGCCGCTGCGTCGGAGGGCAGGGTCGCTGCTCCGGTGTCGGTGGACATCAGGCTGAGCAGGCGCTCCGGGTGGCGCATCGCGAAGCGGAGACCCGCCATCCCGCCGGTGGCGTGGGTGAGCAGGTGGAAGCGCGTCAGCCCGAGGTGGTCTGCGACGGCGCCGAAGTCACTCGCGATCGTCTCCACGTCGTAGCCCCGGGGCTCGCCGCTCTGGCGCGTCCTGCCGTGGGCGCGCATGTCGGTCGAGACCACGCGGTACCCGGCCTGCGCCAGCCGGTCCGCGATGCCGGGCAGAATCCAGTAGAGGCCGTTCTCGGTGACGCCGTGGGTGGTCAGGATGGCGGGGCCCTCGCCGAGCTCCTCGTAGTAGAGCTGGGCGCCTGGCCGCTCGAGGTAGGGCATGGGTCTTCCTTCTCTGCTCGAGGCCGCACCGCGACGAGAGCCCGGTGCGCCCCACTGCGGGAGATTCAACCACGGGGCGCCGGGAACCGCGAGCCCGCCCTCATTCGCGCTGGCGGAGTGCGGCGGCGAGGCTCGCGAGCAGGATCGCCGTGCAGCCGAGGAGCGACGCCGTGGCCGGCCGCTCCGCGTGCACCAGCCAGGCCCAGATCGAGTTCAGGACCGGCTCGAGGAGGAGCAGCAGGGAGGCCTCGAAGGCCGGTGTGCGTCTCAGCCCCCGAGTCATCGCGACGTAGGCGAGGCCGATCTGGAACAGGCCGAGGTAGCCGACCATGGTCCAGTCGAGAGGGGTGCTGTCGAGTACGGGGAACGCGAGGGGGGCGCATACCGCGAAGGCCAGGGCGTTTCCCGCGATCACGGCCGCCCCGGCGGAGTCGGGGCTCTCGGACCGGGCGAGCCAGCGGAGCCCCAGCAGCGAGAGGGCCCAGGTGATCCCGCTGGCGGCCGCCACCAGGTTGCCGCGAAAGGGATCCGGGGCGGTCGCCAGGGGCGGCTCCGCCTTCACGAAGAAGAGGATCACACCGAGCACCAGCAGCCCTGCCAGGGGCAGATCGCTTCGGCGCCGGGCCTCGCCGAGGAGGGCGGGGGCCAGGAGGAGGACGTAGAGCGGGGCGGTCGCCTGCAGGAAGATCGAGTTGGCTGCCGTGGTGAGCTTGTTCGCTGTGACGTAGAGGACGAGCGTGGCGGCGTAGGCGGCGCCGACGGCCAGGGTGCGGGCGCTCCAACCACGCCGCCAGCCGGGGAGGAGCAGAAACAGGGCGACCGCAGCGACGCCCGAGCGGAATCCCGCCACCTGCCACGCCGAGAGCGAGGTGGCCTTGATCGCCGCTCCTCCGGTGGAGAAGAGGAGGGCAGCCGAGAGGACGAGCAGCCGGGAGGAAGCGAGCGACAAGCTGGGTCAGGACCTCCGCTGCGTCCGAGCCGCGCGTTGCCGCGAGAGCCACAGCAGCGGGCCGAGCAGCAAGGGAAGTTCGGCGCCGAGCCCGCAGTGCCACGGGCCTGCGATCTCCAGCGGCCGCTGTGCCTCGAAGGCCCCCAGGTCCGGAGCGAGACCCTTGTAGTCTCCGGGGCCGCGGTTCAGGACCAGCTCGGAATTCCACTCGAAGAAGGCGGTGCCCGCGTCGATGGCCGGGCTTCGGGACGAGGGGCGGTGAGCGGCGTCGAGAAGCGGATCGGCGCCGATGGTCGTGGCGTCGTCGACATTGGAGTCGAGGAAGTCACGGCCATTGGCGAAGAACAGGTTGAAGGCGGCGATGGAGCTTCCGTTCACCCGCTTGAGGGCGATCCGCGTCGTGCCCGTGAAGAGGTTGTTGAGCGCGATCACGTTGGAGCCACCCGTGATCCCGTGATGGTTTCCCACGAAGCTGTTGCCGAGCACGTAGACCCGTTCGCTGAGGCTGGCGCCCTCGAAGCTCTCGACGCGTGTTCATGCAGCACATCATGCCAATGGCGGCCATCGCGTTGCCGAGGAAGAGGTTCCGCTCGATGCGGAACACCCTCGAGGAGGGCGCCTCGTCGTCGATCAGCTGGATGCCGTCTCCCGCGTTGCCCGAGATCAGGTTGCTCGCGGATCACGACGGCCACCTCGGGGCCGGTGTAGTCGTGGAGCCGCACCTCGATCCCGTCGTTGCCGTTGTCCCGGATGATGCTGCGTTCGATCACGATCGCGACGTCGTCGTCGAGGTCGATCCCGTCGTCGCGGTTGTCCTCCAGGGTGCAGCCGTGGACGAGCCCGCCCGAGCCGCTCTCGTAGTCGATGCCATCGGTGCTGTCCGTGATGCGGCAGTTCAGGAGGTCGAACTTCCCCGAGGCCGTCACCCCGTCCTCGGCGTTCCGGATCGTGAAGCCCTGGATGGCAGTCCCGGGGCCCGCCGAAGCGCCGATCTCGACCGCGTGCGGAGCTCCGCCCCCGTCGATGACCGTGCGCGCGATGAAGCCGGGGTCGCCGCTGGTCGAGTAGTGGGAGACCAGCGCGACCGCCTTGCCCTCGATGAGGATGCTCTCGGTGTAGGTGCCGGGGGCCACCCGCACCACGTCTCCTTCGGCGGCGGCGTCGATCGCCTCCTGGATGGTGGCGTAGTCCCCCGGGACCTCCAGGAGGGCAGGGGCGGGCGCTGCGGCCAGCAGGAGGCCTAGGGCGAACGCGACCGATCTCTGCATGGCGTCCCCCTCGGCGATCTGGTGCTTCTCGCCTCCCGCCCGATACCGTCGCTAATCTATCCGGCGCCTGCGAGACCCGGGAGGCCCATCCGAGCGTGGATCAAGCCGTTTCCAAGCCGACTCGCCGCCGTTGGCTCTCGCTGGCCATCTGGCTCTCGCTCCTGGCGCTGGGCTTTGCGCTCGGGCTGCAGAAGATCCGCACCTTCGACTACTGGTGGCAGCTCCGGACCGGTGCCCTGATCCTCGAGACGGGCGAGGTTCCCAGGCACGACGTCTACACCTACACGGTTCCCGGCGCCCGCTACATCGACATCCACTGGCTCCACCAGCTCGGTCTCCACGGGCTCCACTCCCTGGGCGGGCACGACGCGGTGGTGGTGGCGAAGGGGCTGGCGGTGTGTGCCTTGATCGCGATCCTGGCACCCATCGGCTATCGCCGGGAGCGGCCCTGGGTGTCGGCCCTCGCTCTCGGCCTGATGCTCCTGGTGGCCGCGGACCGCTTCATGCCCCGGCCCGAGCTCCCATCCTTCCTGCTGCTGGCGGCTGTCCTGGCGCTTCTGGATCGGCACGAGCGGCGCCGCGACGCCTGGGTGTTTGCCGTGGTGCCGCTGCAGCTGCTCTGGGCGAACATCCACGGGCTCTTCGCGCTGGGTCTGGCGCTCTGCACCATCTACCTCGCTGCGGAAGTGCTGCGGCCGCTGGTCGCTCCGGGCCAGCGGCTCGACGTTCGCGCAGCGGGCCGCCTCGCGGCGGTGACCGCTCTCGGGAGCCTGGTCTGTCTGGCGAACCCGAACGGTCTGGAGGGGGCGCTCTACCCGATCCAGCAGTTCGGGATGATCGGCCCCCCCGAGGATCGCGGCGTCTTCGGCTCGCTGATCGCAGAACTGATCCCGCCGATCGGCGGGGGAAGCCAGCACTCTGCTCCGGCCCTGGCTCTTGCGGGTGCCCTCGCCATCCTCTCCCTGCTCGCAATGGCCTGGAACTGGCGCCGCGTGCAGGCTGCCGATCCGCTGCTGTGGGTGGCGTTCGCCTACCTGGCGTTGGGCGCCAACCGCAATCTGGCGCTCTTCTCGATCGTGGCGGCTCCGATCCTGGTCCGCAACGCCAACGCGATGCTGGATCAGCGACCGATTCCCCGTCGCGCGGGGACGGCGGCCAGCCTGGCGGCGGTCGCAGTACTCGGGGTCCTCACGCTGGACGTCGCGCGGGACGGCTTCTTCCGCAGAATCGGGTCCTTCCGCGAATTCGGTCTGGGAACGCTCGACGTCTTCTACCCGGTCGGCGCGGCGGAGTGGATCGCCGAGGTACGCCCCCCTGGGCCCATCTGTCACCACATGGCGGATGGCGGCTACCTGATCTGGCGCCTCTACCCCGACTACCAGGTGATGGTGGACGGCCGTCTCGAGGTCTTCGGGGCGGAGAGGTTCATCGGTCTGCAGGTCGCCGATCCCGCCCGCTTCAAGCAGCTCGACGCAGAGCACCAGTTCGGCTTGGTGCTGGTGCACTTCGGCCTGGTGAAGTCCGACGCGCTGCTCTGGTGGCTGCACCTGAACTCGAACTGGCTCCTCGCGTACCTCGACGACACGACGGCCGTCTTCGTGCACCGGGGCCGCTCCGGGCTTCCCTGGATCCGGGAGGTGGAGATCGATGCGCCGGACTCCTTCCCAGCGTTGGACGAGGCCAGCAGCACCAGCGATCTGGTGAGGCGCTTCGGGCGGACCCAGTTCTACATGGCGATGCACCGCTACGAGAGCGCTCTCGAGATCTGGGAGGAGACCATCGCCCGCTATCCGGACCTCCCGCAGGGGCCGATCGTCCATGCGAGCCTGCTCCAGAGCAACGGACTCCACGCCGCGGCCGAGGCGATCCTGCGCCGGCTGCTCGCGGAGACTCCGGAGGATCCCAAGCTGCTGGTCCAGGTGGGCGATCTCCGCTGGGAGGCCGGGGATCGCGAGATGGCCAGGGACTTTTACGATCGCGCGCTCGATGCGAGCGCCGACTTCGCCTACGCGAGCTTCAGACGGGGCATGGTTGCCGAGGTGGAAGGGGACGTCGAGATGGCGCTGCGCCTGTACGGCCGGGTGGTCGCTCTGTCCCACCCGGGCAGTCCGCTGGCACTGCTCGCCTCGCAGCGTTTCGAGGCGCTCTCGGGGACGCTCTGAGCTGCCCGCCTTGCTCTCAGGGCTCGATCGTGATGGTGACCGGCACGACGATCGGTCACGGTAGGCTCGATGCCGTCGGCGCCGGCCATTCCGCCGCTGGTCACCCCGATGCGTGGTGGGTCCCACCTTCGCCAGGGACAGGAACTCGATGGTCGCGACCTTGAAGCTGCCCTCGACGCCACTTCCTCCGTGCCGCAGGTCCACGACCCGGTCGAGCGTTCCCGCCATCGAGGTCGAAGCGGGGATGGATGAAGAACGCCCCGTCGTCGTCGAAATCGGGATGCGGGATCACGCTCCATGGGGAGAAGCATCTGCGGGTCCCACTGTAATCCCATCTCGAAAGCCTGCACCGGCGTGGGCGAGGTCACCTGGACGTCGACCGTGAAGCGCGAGTAGGTCGCGACGCTGCTCACTTCGGGCACCAGCGCCACCCAGGTCTTGGCTCTGGCCGCCATCGCAGTCGGCTCCCAGCAGCCCCCGGAGCGCAAGCGCGAGGATGATGAGCCGAATCGCCGTGGTGTGGCGGCGTCTCATTGGACATCCAGCCCGTCGATCAGGGTGACCTCCTGGCCGTCGGCGTTGATCAAGTGGACGTCGTAGAGCGCGGGAGGCACCAGGAACTTGTTCGCCACCGCCGTCACTGTCTGGCTATCGACGAAGCTGATGTTGAGGAGGTCGTTGGGCGTGGGATCGCCCTCCGTGATCAACTCGATCACCAGCGGCGTCTCGAGGAAGTCGGTGCCGTGGAGGGTGACGATCACGGTCTGCTCAGCTTGCGGGAAGCTCACCGGGTTCGGCGTCACCGAGGCCAGAGTCGGGGGCGGGAAGAGCCCGCCGACCTGGGTGTTGAGCGCGATGCGATCGCGCAGGTAGGCCCAGTTGAGCGTCCGGAACACGGGGAGCGGGCTGCCGTTGCGCCCCGTCATCTCCTCGAAGCTGAAGGTGAAGCCGGCGTTCATCAGGAAGCTCTCGGTGGGGTGCGCGCCACTCGGCGTCACGTTGTGATCGGTCTTGCCCCCGGTGGTGCCTCCGTAGAGTCCGGCCGGCGCGGGGCCGTGAGCGACCAGGCCGAGCAGGTGGCCGCTCTCGTGCGCGACGACGCTGGCGATGGTCTGGGCGAAGCCGTCCACCGCGTTCTCGATCGCCTCCCAGCGCGCGAGCTCCTCCGCCGTCGCGGAAGCGGGATCGAACCCCGATGCCGTCACGCTGGCGTCGAGGGGGTTCTCGCCGACCGGCGTGCCGCCTCGTGAGGTCATCAGGGGATCGAAGGTCGCCTGGAACTCCGCCTCGCTGCCCCAGAGATCGTCGAGGGCCTGCGGGAAGACGCCGAAGATGGCGCTGCCACCGCACTCGTCCTGGCTCTCGTCCAGGTTGTTGACGTCCATGGTCGCGGCGCCCAGGAAAGAGGCTCCGAGGTAGGATTCACCGCCCACGCAAAGCCGCGAGTGGGTTCCGCCGGGCGGGGCGTCGACGAAGACGACGTTGGCGGCGTCCGTCGAAGCCGAGCCGTCCGGTTGACGGCCGTAGTAGGGATGGACGCGCGCCAGGATCTCGGCGACCAGCCGGTCGCGCATCAGGCCCTCGATGGCGAGATCGGCACTCGAGCTGAGGCCGAAGCCGCGAAGGTCCTCCAGGAAGTCGATCTCCGGGCCGAGGCTGCGGTCCTGATCGAAGTCCAGGAAGATGGTCTGTAGATTGCCGAGCGGCGGTCCGTAGGCGAAGTCGCGCACGGCAAACCCGTAGGACAGCTGTGCGGGGTTCCCGGCGGCATCGGCGATGCTGGCCTGCAGATTGTGGGTGGTGCAGGCCAGGTCGCTCCCCGCCGGAATCTCCCACATGGCCCGCGTGGGATCGACCCGGAAGCGGGGTCCCAGCTCCGTCCCGGCCTCGTAGGCGCCGACCGCCTGATCGCTGACCAGCGAGAGCGAGCTCGTGTCGATGGCGCTCCCGCCTGCGCTGTCGAGGAGGAGCGTGATCTGGAAGCCCTCCGGGGGGACCACCAGGAGGTCGTTCATGTCGTCGGGAATGTCGTTCAAGGTCAGCAGAACGACGGGAGGCGTCACGTCCAGCTCGCCGCCGCTGGCCCCGAAGTTGGCCCCGAAGAGCGCGAGATCGCGGTGATCGACGGCCCCGTCTCCGTTGAAGTCACCGGCGGGCTCGAACGCCGCATCCCCGGCGGCGCTGCCGTACGCAGCACGCAGCCAGGGCTCGTCCTGGGCATCGACGCTGCCGTCGCCCGTGAGGTCGCCTACCAGCAGGTCTGCGGACGCGACCCCGGGAATGGCGAGCAGGAGCGCCAGCAACACACAGACCCAGCTAGAGCAGCTACAGCAGACGCGCGCGGCGCGTTCCACGATCACATCTCAGTTTTCTCGGCGCCCGGGCTCGGCGCCGAATCATTCGAGCAGTGGAGCCCTCAGCGCGGTACCCTGCGACGCGCCGCGGCCACGACACCGAGCAGGGCGAAGCCGAGCAGCAGCGCAGTGCCCGGCTCCGGGACGATGGTGATGTTCCAGGTGGTGCTCTCCGCCGAAATGCCGACGCCGTTCGTGAAGTTCAGGTTCAGATAGCCCGCGTCGCGCAGCGCCTGCGTCATCGCCGGGTTCAGGCTCGACATGAGCACTTCCATCACCGCGCGAGTGCCCACGCCGCCGACCAGCGCGTTGAGCGTCCCGCCAGCCACGGTGAGGTTCGAGGAGATCCCGAAGTTCTCGAGCTCCGGATTGCCGAGCCCGATCGTCCCGTCCGGTCCCCCGAGTATGCCCCCCGCGCGCAAGGCCTGCTGCACGTCGAGCAGGTGGACCTGGAACGAGAGCAGGGTGGTGTTGCCGCTCATCATGGTGATCTCGGGGCCGGCTCCCGTCCCGACGAAGACGGCGTTGCGGACGTCTCCCGTCACCGGGTCGAAGCTTGAGGTGTCGAGCGCCACCTCCAGGTTCACGTCCGCGCCCAGGAGGGCGGCGAGGTCCGAGCTCGTCACGACACCCGGCTCGGCGGCATTGAAGCCGTTGAACTCGTCGTCGAAGGTGAGGACGCCGGCGGCCACGGGCGCGCCGGGCCGGTTGTACTGGCTCTCCGTGTCGACGCCGCCGATGTGGATTCCCAGGGCGGACGCCAGGTTGGCGGTCGCCAGAGCGAGTCCCAGCGCGAGCGCGCAGGAGCGAGAAGCTAACCGCATCACCACTTGTCTTCCCCCTTCCATCCTTGCGAATTCAGGGCTCAAAGCATACACCCCCCGGTCTTGCGTCCCAGGCTACCGGCTCCTTCGGCGGCGCCCCAGCGCCAGCAGGCCGAGCAGGCCCGCACCCAGCAGCGCCACGGTGCCGGGCTCCGGCACGAACGCCGACGGGTTGGCAGGGCGGAGCGTGCCGGAGAACTCGACGAAGAAGTTCTCGTTTCCGGCGATGCCATCGTCCAGAAGCTGGTTGAGCGGCGGAATGAAGCCGAATACGGAGGCCGTGAGCTCGAGAGTCGCGAGATTCCCGATTGCCGCTACCAGAGTCGGGTCTCCGCCGGTGACGGAAATGTCGCCCACCGCGACCAGCGTGGCACTGGTGAGCAAGCCGCCGAAGTAGAAGTTCCCGAGGAAGTCGCCGGTCAGGATGGTGTTGCCATTCTGCTGGATCGTGACGTCGGGATTCGTCAGGGCGGATCCCACCCACCTGGTGAGCAGGTTCCCGCCCGGGAAGACGTTTCCGCCCGCGAGCTGCACGCCGAAGGTGAACGTCACACCCGCTTGGGGAAGTGACGTCAGGGTCGGCGGGAAGGCCGGTGCGCGCTCCACGTCGACATTCGTGATCCGGCCGTCCGTGAGCAAGCTCGCCCGTGCTGACGAGGTAGTTGCCGCCGTCGCCATTGCCGCCGAGGGCATCCCACTCGATCGTGTCGACCACGTCGCCGAACTGCAAGCCCAGCGGCGTCGCGTGGGCAGACGCGGCCAAGAAGCGCCACTGCAGCGCACAACACCAAGGACCGGCCCATAATTCTGATGGCACCCATCGATAAAATCCTCCCCCTCTCGTGCTTTCCCCTGGCTCCAACCACTTGGGAGATCAAGGGCTGGCCTCCTCGGAAGGGGGCCAGCCCTCTGGATGCACTAGGCATCCCCTTCCCTGAACAGCTTCTGTCTGCAAGCGGCGTGCCGTTGGATGGCAGCAGTGAGGTTTCAGAAAGCTCAATGACACCAGTCAGTTGGGCTCGGACGCTGCAGCGCGTCGGCTCGCCTCTCCAGCATGAGCGGAACACTCCTTCCGCTTTCGAGGAATAGTTTTTCCCTTAGGGTGAAACCCACCCAAGCCGGAAAGAGGCGCCGAGGGCGCTGTGATAGGCTGCCAATCCGCCGCGCCTATCCGGCGAGCTCGCGCGCCTGGCCGGAGCTGGACCTTCGCACTTAGACGAGCTGGTGCGCGTCCCGCTGGTGTTCCGCGCGCCCGGCCTGGCGGGCGGACGCCGCCTGTCCGGCTCGGTGCAGCTCGAGGACATCGCTCCGACGCTGCTCTCGCTGGCCGGGGTGGCGGTTCCCTCCGGTCTCGACGGGCACGACCTCGGACCCTGGCTGGCGGGAGAGGCGGCGCGGTCTCCTCGCACGGCGGTGCTCGGCCAGCGCAAGCGCTACACGCGGCATCCCGATCGGCTGTTCCTGCGGGACTGGCCGCGCAAGTGGATTGGGGGCCGGGACGGACGGGGGCGAGAGTTCCTTCTCGATCGGGATCCTCTCGAGCAGGGCGGAACGGTGCAGGTCCGCCTCCCGGAGGCGCTTCGGAGTGCGGTGGATGCGCTCGATGCGAAAGCTGCCGAGCCTCGCGCAGTCGACGAGGAGACCCGCCGCGCGTTGGAGGCTCTGGGCTACCTCGACTGAGTCCTCATTCCGCGTAGCCCAGGCTGCGCAGTGCGTCGGCTAGATCCGGATCCAGCTGCGGCGCTCCCGCGCCGTGCGCCCTGGCCCGATACCGGCGCATGGCTTCCCGGAAGAGTTCGTCCGTTCGGCCGTCGAAGGCCTCGGAGGGAGGGATATTCTCCTCGCCGACGATCACGCCTTTCGTTCCATCGAATGCCGCCGCGGCGTGTGCCCGAACGGGGGGCCGCGCCCGCGGGCCGATCCGCTTCCGCTCGACGGCCACGATTCGCCGGCTCGCGCTGGGGGTGCGCAGATCTCGCGCTGCTTCGGAATCCCGCGAGCCGGAGTCGAGCAGCCCCGCCGTCGCGAGGAGGGTCGCGTAGAGGTCGCGGACCGAGACGGCTCCAGCAGAGCGCCCGGGCGCGACCGCGGGGCCGGCGAGGACCACGGGCACGCAGACCACCTCCGGGTCCAGGAACTCCCCGTGGTCGAAGGCGTAACCGCGCGCATCCAAGAGCTCGGCGAGTGCCTCGCCGTGGTCGCCGGCCACGGCGATGAGCGGTGGAGGATCGATCTGCTCGGCGAGGCCGTCGAGTAGGCGCCCGAGCGCGGCGTCGGCATCGCGAACCCCGCGCGCGTAGCGCTTCGCCGCTCGCTCGCGCTCCTCCGGGTCGGCGTAGAGGTCGCGGTCCACCCATCCGTAGCGGCCCGGCTCGATCGGAAAGCTCCGCCCTTTCTCGCCGGCGTCGCCGTAGGGTGCGTGGGCGTCGTATAGGTGCACCCAGAGGAAGACCGGCCGCCGCTGTTCGGCGTCGAGCCAGGCCAGCGCCGCTCGCACGGCGTCCTCGCCCGGGCGCAGCAGCCCTCGCGGCGTGTCGTAGATCTCGAAGCCGGCGAGGCCCGTCGCCCGCGGCTGGAGCAGCGTGGTGGTGACGAACGCCGCGGTGGCGTAGCCCCGGTCGCGCAGCCGACGGGCGAGCTCGCGGGGGAGGTGCTCGCTGGCGACGGGTTCGCCATTGGCGAGGGAGCCGTGCTCCGACGGGTAGAGACCGGTGAAGATCGAGAGGTGCGCGGGGCCCGTCGTGGGCATCGTGGTGTAGGCGGCTTCGTGCACCAGCCCGCGAGCGCCGAGGGCATCGAGGTGGGGAGAGAGCTCCGGGGGGCCTCCGTAGAGGCCGAGGTGATCGCAGCGAACCGTGTCCAGGGTGACGAGCACGATACTGGGCGGCGGCTCGCCGCAGGCGAGCAGCGCGAACGCCAACGCCGCCAGAGATGTTCGCGCCTTCCCCACGGTTCTACTCGAGGTACCCGAGTGCGCGGAGCCCCTCCCGCTCGGACTCGGAGAGCTGCCGCATCTCGCCCGGATCGGCGCTCGAGGCCATCACCCGCTCCAGCAGGGAGTCGAGCCGGGCCTCGCTCTCCTCGGACAACGACCGATAGCTCGGGAGCCCTCCGTCTGCGCTGAGGTTGGCGGCGCGCGGCGGGAGCGGGCGGAGCTCCCCGCCGCTGATCCTGTCCGGTGTACCGGGGGCCAGTGGGCGGCGGTCCCGGGCGTAGTAGGTGGAGCCGACCACGACGGCGGCCCGCGCCCGGTGCTCGGATACGATCGTCCGAGAGCTCCGTGCCTGGTCCGAGGCTTCCAGCGGGAGCGGCTCGCCCTGGAAGGTCTCCGGGAACGGCACGCCCGCGGCGCGAAGCAGGGTCGGCGCCACGTCGACGCCGCTCACCGGGCGGCTCGAGACCCAGCCCGTGCCGGGTTCGGCGGGGCGCACGAGCAGGGGGACCCGGATCTGGTCGATCCCCACCGAGTGGCCGTGAGCGAAGTAGTACCCGTCCTCGCCGAAGGCCTCGGCGTGGTCCGCCGTGAGGACCACCCAGGGCCTCGGCCCGAGGGCGTCGGCTCCCGCCACCAGCCGCGCCACGTGGAGATCCACGTGGCGGATCTCGTCGCGGTACCGCTCCTCGTAGGCCGCCAGCGTGCGCAGGCCGGGGAGCGCCTGATAGGCAGGGATCCCGCGGTAGCCGGAGTGGTCTTCCAGCACGGGGAGAGCAGAGGCGTCCGGTGGATCGCGCCGCCGCGGTGCATGGGGCGGCTCGTAGGGACCGTGGGGGTCCTGATAGTGGACCCATAGGAACCAGGGGCGACGCGCCACGCGCAGCCAGGCCAGGGCCGCGTCGCTGACTTCGCCCGCCTCGCGCTCCTGGAGCTCGGGGCGATTCGGCTCCCGCCGCGTCATGTGGTCGTCGTAGATGCCGAAGCCCCGCTCGAAGTGACGGCCGCGCCGGAGCACGGGGTTGGAGACGAAGGCGGCGGTTTCGTAGCCCGCATCGCTCAGCTGCTCCGCCACGCTTCGGGCCTGCTCCGAGAGCGCGCTGGTGGCGAACTGCGTGACGCCGTGGGCGGAAGGCCAGCTCGAGGTCAGGATCGACGCGATCGACGGAGCGGTGGAGGGAGCGGGAGAGAAGCTCCACACGAAGCGGGCGCCCCGCTTGGCGATGGCGCAGATGCCGGTCCCGACTGCGGGATCCCCACCGTAGCAGGCCAGCTGATCGGCCCGCAGGGTGTCGATGGTGATCAGGAGGAGACTCGGGCGCTCGTCCGTCCGCGGGGCGCAGGCCACCCACAGCAGTGTCGCGAGGCAGGCAGCGCAGATCCGCGATCGCCCTGTTGCCCCCCGCGCACCTCTTTCCCGGGAAGCGGGCGCGCGCTCAGCGCCGTTTCCCGCCACGGATCGTCACCAGGTAGTTGCCTCGCTTGGCGTCGAAGTCGAGATCGACGAGCTCCTGATCGGCGAGCTCCTCGAGCACGGCTGCGAAGGAGGAGTAGCCGTAGTACTCCTCGTTGAAGCCCGGATACACCCGCCGAATCGTCTGCTTCACCATGGAGCCCCAGATCTGGTCGTAGTCCCGGTCGAGCGAGTGGACGATCTCCATGACCTTGTCGATCCCCTCGCTCTTCTTGTCGTCGGCAGCGTCGGGGGTCTTCTTGCCGGAGCGAGGCCGCGCCCTGGCGCGGGGTTTCCCCGCGGCCCGGACCAGGTCGTCGTAGTAGATGAACTCGTCGGATGCTGCGACCAGCAGATCCGAGGTCGAGCTCTTGACACCGCAGCTGATCACCCGCTTGTCGTTCTCCTTCAGCTTCGCGACCAGGGGCGAGAAATCGCTGTCGCCGGTGAGCAGAGAGAAGATGTCGATGTGCTGCTTCGCGTAGCAGAGATCGAGGGCGTCCACGACCATGTGGATGTCGGCGCTGTTCTTGCCGCTCATCTTGGTCTGCGGGATCGAGACCATCTCGATGCCGTGCTTGTGAAACTCGCGCTCCTCCTTGCGGTAGTTGCTCCAGTCGCAGTAGGCGCGCTTGAAGACGAGGCGGCCCTTCTCCAGCAGACGCTTCAGGACCAGTTCGATCCGGAAGGCCCCCTGCTTGGACTGCTGCGCGCCGATGGCGAGGTTCTCGAAGTCGACGAAGACGGCGATCAGCGGTTCATCGGACAATGCGCTCCCCCCAACACCTGACCGTTATAGGGGAATCCTAGACGAACTCGCCCGCGGCTTCGATGGGCCGCTCCGACCGCGATCGCCTCAGCCGCGGAGTGCCGCGACGGCGCGGAGGAAGTTCCCGCCCAGGATCTTGGAGATGCGATCCGGCGTCCACCCGCGCTGCAGCATCCCCTCGACCAGCCGCGGGAGCTCGAGGGGCGTCGGGATGTCCCGGGGCGGGAGGATGGCGCCGTCCCAGTCGCTTCCGAGGGAGGCGTGGTCTTCGCCGACGACATCCACGATATGGGCGAGGTGCCGGAGAATGGCCTCCGAACGGCCCCCCCAGTAGGAGTCGCCGAGAAAGCCCGAGTGGTAGATCACGCCGATGCTGCCGCCGGTCCGGGCGATGGCGCGGAGCTGCTCGTCGTCCAGGTTCCTCCAGTGGGGGTGAACGCCGCTCACGCCGGTGTGGGTGACGATCAGGGGCTGGGAGGGGTCGTGGACCTGGACGGCGTCGAAAAAGCCGCGGCGGTTGATGTGGGCGAGATCCACGAAGATCCGCTTCTCGTTCAAGCGCCGCACGAAGTCGCGCCCGAAGGCGGAGAGACCCCGGTCGCGCCGGGAGATGCCGGGTGCGCTGGTCGCGCCCAGACGGGAGTTCGAGAGGTGGACCAGTGTGATTCGCAGGACCAGGCCGTCTGGAATCAGGTCGAGGGCGTCCAGATCGCGGTCCAGGGCGTTGCCCCCCTGGATTCCGAGGAAGGCAGCGTGCTTCCGGCTCTGGCGAGCCTGCCGGTACTCCGCAGCGGTGCGGACGATCTGGACCTCCTCCGGCGCGCTCTCGAGGACCGCGCGGAGCCTTCCGAGGTTGGTGGCGAGCACCTCGGGACGAACCGAGCTGCGCCGCAGGGGATTGGTGGTGATCGCCCAGGTGGCGCCGGTCAGCCCGGCCTCGCGGACCCGGGGCAGGTCCACCTGGCTGTAGACTCGGGCCCCGAGGAGACCCCGGCCATGTCGTCGCCGCAGGTCGTAGCCAAGCACCCGGCTCCAGATGAAGCTGTCGATGTGGAGATCGATGACATCGCTCGTAAGGTAGATCTCGACCGCTTCCCTGGAGATGCCGAGCTCACGCGCCCAGGCGGAGGGATCGGCTTCGCGGTCGCGGTAGTCGAGAGCCGGCACGTCTAGAAGATCTCGGCTGCGCGCTCCAGGCACCAGAAGACGCCCAGGGAGCCGATCGCGTAGGCGGGCACCCGCCCGATGGCGGCGGGAATCCGATCCAGGAAGGCACTGGCCAGGAAGAACGCGCTGAGCGCGAGGGCGACGAAGGCCAGCTGGCCGATCTCGATCCCCAGGTTGAAGGAGAACAGAGCCAGCGGGATCGCCTCGGCGGGAAGGCCGGCCTCGCGAAGCGCGCCCGCGAAGCCGAAGCCGTGGAGCAGACCGAAGGAAAGCGCCAGCAGCCAGGGATGCCTGAGCCGGCCCGGCGCCCTGGTCGCGAGCTCCACCGCGAGCGCGACCAGGCTGGCGGCGATCCCGATCTCGACCAGCGAGGCAGGCAGGCTGGCGATCCCCAGGACCGCCAGGGCGAGGGTCGCGCTGTGTCCGACGGTGAAGGCCGTGACGGCGAGCAGGATCCGACGCCCGCCGGAAACCAGCAGCAGCAGGCCGGTCACGAAGAGGAGGTGGTCGAGCCCCGAGGCGAGGTGTGCGATGCCCAGGCTCGCGTAGTCTCCGATGACGCGGGTCGCCCGTTCCCGCTCCGGAACGGTGAAGCTCGGGCTGCGCGCCGAGGCCATCGCCCGGATGCTGCGTCCATCGAGCAGACGGACCTGGATCAGGACATCGGTGCCACTTCCGGCGAGCCCCTCCACCGCGATCTCCGATCCCACCAGGCTTCGCTCGCCGCAGCGGAGCTCCTGGCGCTCGATCAGGGCGAGATCGGTCTCCGCAGCTTGCACCGGCACGAGCGGCCTGTAGCAGGAGGGGAGGGCAGGGCGCAGGGCGCTCCCGGAGGCCCGCAGGACCGGGGTTCTCCACAGAACGGAGATCCGGCCCGGAGCGAGCTCGCGGATCTCGAGGAGGGAAGGAGCCAGCGGGTGGCCTTCGGCGGGTATCGGGAGGACTCCGAGGGCGAGGAAGCAGAGCGGAAGGATCCGCCTCATCGCTCGTCTCCCGGGCGGAGCCTGGCGGCGGGGCCGCGCGGCGGCGAGTACCAGATCGCCGAGGTCCAGGCGCGCTCCTGGATGGTCCTCTGGTGGCTCTCGGAGCAGCAGGCCTCGAGGGACTCTCCGACCCGGGCGGGATCGCTGCAGTCCACGCCGTGGGCGTTGCAGACGTACTGGCTCCAGCGGCAGCTGGGGTTCTCCAGCACGCGGGCGTAGTAGAAGGCTCGTTGCGAAGGGTCGAAGTCCGGGTCGGTCCAGACGCGGCAGAGCTGGTCGGCGCCCGGGCCCTCGGTCTCGCAGGTCGCGAGATCCACCGTGGCGCCGTTCCCGGCATCGCCCGCGACGTCGTAGACGCGCTCCCGGGCCTCGCCCTGCTCGACCCATCCCTTCACGATCTGGATGCGTTGGAGCGAGCGTTCCCGGGCGCGACTCCGTGCCGGGATCGCGGAGCGCCCAGACGGCGAAGCTCGGCGCGCGGTCTCGACCGGGGAGCAGATCGCCTCCCATCGGCACACCGGACTGGTAGCCGATCTCGGCGAAGCGGTCCGAGCCGCAGAGGTCCGCGGGGATGTCGAAGCCGCCGAAGAATCGCACCACCAGCCTGGGCCCGCTGGTGCCGTAGGCCTCGCGGCGGCGCATCGCCGCGAAGAGCGCATCCCGACTGTTCTCCTCCGCCCAGAGCACCGCGAGGCCGCCGGGATTGAACTCGAGATCGTCCGGCAGCCCTTCGGCGGTCGCGCCGCTGGCGGGAGCCCCGGCCCCCCCGTGGCCGGGGTGACGATCCTCCTCGACCAGTCCCGGCGTGGCGAGGTGGGTGTCGGTGCTGGCGACGACTCCGAACTTGAAGGGGTTGGCTCCGATCTTCTCCTCGAGGAGAATGCCCTGCTCGAGGGCGTCGCGAGTGAAGCTCCCGGGGCCGGGAAGCTCCCTTTCCCAGGAGACGAACTTCCCCGTGAATCTGTCGTAGGAGAGCTTCTCGAAGCCGCACAGCTCGTCCTCGGTTCCCGCGCCAAGCCGGCACTCGGAATCGCCCTTGTGCTGCATCAGCTCGACCAGCGGCTCCCACTCCGCTCGCAGTTCGGCGTCGCTTCTGGAGATCGGGCTTCCATCCGCGCTCACCGGCTGGAACATGAGCCCGCCGCTCAGGTTGGAGTTGTGCGGAATGGTGAGGACTTCGCAGCCCGGCGCTCCCTCGAGGCAGCCCTCGCGAAGCTGCCGCCAAAGCGCGGGGGGTGACTGCGCCTCGAAGTTGCTGACGGGAAGCTCGGGGACGAAACGGTTGCGGAAGATCACGTTGCGGTGGAGATTCCGCCCGCCTGGGGTGGCCGTCCACTCGTAGCCGACGAAGCTGGTGAAACGGCACGCCGAGGAGCGGTCGTACGCTCCCTCCGCAGCCTCCTGGATCTCCTGCCAGACGCTTTGGGCTGCCGCCAGGCAGTCCGTGCCAGCGGGTCCGCAGAAGCCGAAGCGCTTCGGTGAAGCGAAGTAGTTGGCCTTGGCGTTCATCAGGAAGAACGAGACGCGGGGCCAGCGCCGGTGGATCCGACACACCCATGAGTCGTAGCCGGGAAGGCCCGGAGTCTCGCAGATGCGCACCTCGCCGAGCTGCTCGGCGTGATCGGTGACGACCGCGAAGTCCAGCGGGCGGGCGAGCTTGACGCTGCGCAGCGCCCGGCCCCGCTCGTCGTAGGGCTGGATGCCGAGCGGCTCGCCGCGGGCGAAGCGGTAGGCATCCCGGGGCGTGTTGCGCGTGCCCTGGGTGCTGGCGTCATGGGAGAAGGCCGTGTGGACGTGGGTGTCGCCGAAATAGGGATGCCGGAGAGAATGGAACTCGGCGCAGGGTTCGCGCTGCTCCGTCGTCGGGTAGGGGCCCTCAGTGGCTGCCCCCTGGCGCAAGGGCAGGAGCAGTGCGAGGAGGGCGATTGCCGCAGACCGAGCCGCCACCATGGGTTTCCCCGCCTCTCGCTGGAAGTCGGGCTGGATGATAGGCTGGCTGGTCCGATTCGGGAGGACGCGATGTCAGAAAAGCTGAACCGGACCAGCGCTCGGGTCACGCAGGTCAAGTCGCAGGGCGCCTCCCAGGCGATGCTCTACGCGACCGGCCTCAGCGACGAGGACATGGCCAAAGCGCAGGTCGGAATCGCCAGCTGCTGGTTCGAGGGCAACCCGTGCAACATGCACCTCGACCTGCTGAGCGAGAGGGTCAAGGAGGGCGTGACCGGGGCCGGGCTGGTCGGGATGCGCTTCAACACCATCGGTGTCAGCGACGGCATCTCCATGGGGACCGAGGGGATGAGCTACTCCCTCCAGTCCCGCGACCTGATCGCGGACTCGATCGAGACGGTGATGTGCGCGCAGTGGTACGACGCCTGCGTCGCGATTCCCGGCTGTGACAAGAACATGCCCGGCTGCCTGATGGCGATGGGCCGCCTCGACCGCCCCGGCCTGATGGTCTACGGCGGCACCATCCGGCCCGGCACGAGCCGCAAGGGCGAGAAGCTCGACGTGGTCTCCGCCTTCCAGTGCTACGGCGAGCTGCTGGCCGGCAAGCTGACCGAAGAGGATCGGATGGACCTGCTGCGCAACGCCTGCCCCGGCGCGGGCGCCTGCGGCGGGATGTACACCGCGAACACCATGGCCTCGGCGATCGAGGCGCTGGGGATGAGTCTTCCCTACAGCTCCTCCATCCCCGCCGAGGATCCCCGCAAGCAGGAGGAGTGCCGTCAGGCTGGCGCCGCGATCCGCAAGCTGCTGGAGCGGGAGATCCGGCCGCGCGACATCATGACCCGCCAGGCGTTCGAGAACGCCATGGTGCTGGTCACGGTGCTGGGAGGTTCGACGAACGCGGTTCTGCACCTGATCGCCATGGCGAAGTCGGTGGAGGTTCCGCTCTGCATCGACGACTTCCAGGCCGTGAGCGATCGCGTTCCCTTCCTGGCGGACCTGAAGCCGAGCGGCGAGTACGTGATGCAGGACCTCCACGAGGTGGGTGGCACGCCGGCAGTGCTCAAGATGCTGCTGGAGCGCGGCCTGGTGGACGGCAGTTGCCTCACCGTGACAGGGGAAACGCTGGCGGCGAATCTCGAGGGGCTGCCGGGGCTGGCAGACGGGCAGCAGGTCCTCCGTCCCTTCGATGATCCCATCAAGGAGACGGGACACATCCAGATCCTCCGGGGCAGTCTCGCGCCGGAGGGAGCCGTTGCGAAGATCACCGGGAAGGAGGGTCTCAGCTTCAGCGGCCCGGCCAAGGTGTTCGACTGCGAGGAGGACATGCTGGCGGCGGTGGAGCGGGGCGAGGTCAAGGAGGGCATGGTCCTGGTGATCCGCTACGAGGGGCCGAAGGGGGGACCGGGCATGCCCGAGATGCTGTCGCCCACCTCGGTGCTGATGGGGGCCGGTCTGGGCGATGTGGTGGCGCTGATCACCGATGGCCGCTTCTCCGGAGGCTCCCACGGATTCATCATCGGACACGTCACGCCGGAGGCGCAGGAGGGTGGGCCGATCGCTCTGGTGGAGGATGGCGACCCGATCCGCATCGACGCGAAGCAGCAGATCATCGAGCTCGACGTCGACGAGAAGGAGATGGTCCGCCGCCGCGAGCGCTGGACGGCGCCAGCGCTCAAGGCCACCCGCGGCACCCTCTACAAGTACATCAAGACGGTGACGTCGGCGTCGGAAGGCTGTGTGACCGACGAGTGAGAGGCGCGGGCCAGGCTCAGGTCTCCTGGAGCCCTCGTGCCATCAGCACCGTGCCCGAGCGGACCAGCTCGCGCAGGCCGAAGGGCCGGAGCAGCTCGATGAAGGTGTCGAGCTTCTCGCTGGCTCCGTAGACCCGCAGCATCAGCGACTGCGTGCCGTAGTCCACCACCTTGGCGTTGAAGTGCTCGGCGATCTGGAGAATCTGGGCTCGCTCGTCCAGGTGGCACTGGAGCTTCACCAGGGCGATCTCGGTCCCGTAGGCCTTGCTGCCGGTGTGGTCGGTCGCGTGGACGACATCCACCAGCTTGGAGAGCTGTCTGATGATCTGCTCGAGGGTCTCGGGATCGCCCGAGCAGGCGATGGTCATGCGTGAGAAATCACCCTGCGCCCCCGGACTCACCACCAGGCTGTCGATGTTGTAGCCGCGCCGCGCGAACACGATCGCCACGCGCACCAGGACTCCGGGCTTGTTGTTCACGTAGAGCGAGATGATGTGCTCGTTGGGGGCCGATCCGGTCTCGATCTCAGGTGCTGCCACTGGGTTTCTCCAGGGTTTCCTTGGGGGCCTCGATCAACATTTCACTCACCGGTGCGCCGGCGGGGACCCAGGGAAAGACGTTGTCCTCCCGGATCACCTCGGCGACCACCACGCAGGGGCCCTCGTCGTAGTCCCGCGCCTCCCGGAGCTTGCGGTCGATGTCCGCCGGCCGCCGGATCCGGAGCCCCTTGACTCCGTAGGCCTCGGCGAGCTTGACGAAGTCCGGGTTGCCCTCCAGGTCCACCCCGGAGAGCCGGTTGTCGAAGAATGCCTCCTGCCACTGGCGAACCATTCCCAGGTAGTTGTTGTTGATGATGAGCACTTTCGTGGCCAGCTTGTGGATTGCTGCCGTGGCGAGCTCGGACAGGGTCATCTGGAAGCCGCCGTCTCCGACCACCGCCCAGACCTCCGCCTGCGGGCGCCCGAACTTCGCGCCGATCGCGGCCGGGAATCCGAAGCCCATGGTCCCCGCGCCGCCGGAGGTGATCCAGTGCCGATTGGAGCTCGCGCGGATGAACTGCGCGGCCCACATCTGGTGCTGTCCGACGTCGACGGTGATCACCGCCTTTCCCTCGGTGAGGGCCTGAAGCCGATCCAGGACGTGCTGTGCCCGGAGTCCACCCTTCTTCGGATACTTGAGCGGGAACCGCCGCTTCCAGGCTTCGCACTGCTTGAGCCAGGCGGCGGTGTCCGCCCTGTCGACGAGGGGGATCAGGTCTTCTAGCACCAGCCGGGCGTCGCCCTCCACACAGAGGTCCGGTCTGATCGTCTTGTTGAACTCGGAGGGGTCGACGTCGATGTGGATCTTGACGGCCTCGGTGCAGAATGCCTCGGCATTGCTGGTGACCCGATCGTCCCAGCGGGCGCCAATCGACATGATCAGATCGCAGTCGACGACGGCCTTGTTCGCGTAGGCGGTGCCGTGCATTCCCAGCATTCCCAGATGCAGCGGATGGTTCTCATCGGCCGCTCCCTTGCCGAGCAGCGTGTTCACGATGGGTGCGCGGAGCTTCTCTGCCAGCGTGATCACAGCCTTTCCCGCATCGGCGATGACTGCGCCGTGGCCGACGTACAGCAGGGGCTTCCGCGACGCCTTCAGATACTCGGCGACAGCGGCGATGGCCGTGGGATCGCCGCGTCCCGGCACCCTGTAGCCCGGGAGGTCGACGACGTCGGTGAAGGGCGCATCGCAGGGACCCGAGCTCACGTCCTTGGGGACGTCGATCAGCACCGGCCCCGGGCGGCCGCTGGTTGCGATATGGAAGGACTCCCGGACGATCCGCGGAATGTCGGCAGGGTTCTTGACCAGGTAGCTGTGCTTGACCACCGGGTAGGTGATGCCGGTGACGTCGGCCTCCTGGAAGGCGTCCTTGCCCAGATTGACCGTGATGGTCTGGCCGGCGATCACGATGACGGGGGAGGAATCCATGTGGGCCGTCAGCAGGCCGGTCACGGTGTTGGTGGCTCCCGGGCCGGAGGTCACCACGACGACCCCAGGCCTGCCCGTGGCGCGGGCGTAGCCATCGGCCATATGCATCGCGCCCTGCTCGTGGCGGACGAGGATCAGTTTGAGCTTCGAATCGACCAATGCGTCGAAGAGCGGAATCGCCGCACCGCCAGAGAGCCCGAAGATGTACTCGACGCCTTCGCGCTCCAGGCACTGAATCAGTTTTTCGGCTCCTGAGGGCATACTTTGTGTCATTTGGGCTCCCGGAGTCGGGTCGATCTCAGAGAAAACTACCAGATATGGGGGAGATCGGTCCCGAACTCTAAGAGGATGATACGAAACGTCGTTTCTGTCGACAAAAATCGACGGTGTGATCTCTATCGTCTGAGAAATAGGAGAGAAAATCTCGATAAACGCCATGATCCCCTAGGGGACAATGGCTAACTGGAAGATTCTATCCATCCCGAGAGAAGGACACCTCTGGCAGACGGCGTCGACGGGTGCGAAGCGCTAGCGGACGCCGAGGTGGATGTTGCCGCCCGAGGTCTGCAGCTTGAGGTCAGCACCACCGCCGTTGAGCTGGGCCTCGACGCGGCTCCGGCCGACCCTCCCGGAGACCGAGAAGGCCTCATCGATGGTGATCCGGCCGCCGCTGGTCTCGGCGTCCAGGTCGACCCCCAGCTGCGCGGGGATCTGCACCTGGATGCCCCCGCCCGAAGTCTCGACTTCCCCCCCCGGCGCTCCGGCGAAGCGCACGGAGATCGATCCACCGCTGGTCTCGGCGTCCACACGGCCGTCGACGTCGCGGATTCGGATCGATCCGCCGCTGGTCTCGACCTCGACGTCTCCTTTCACCTCGGACACGTGAATCGCCCCGCCGCTGGTCTGCCCGCTCAGGTCGCCCCGGATCTCCCGCGCCTTGATGCCCCCGCCGGAGGTCTCGACCTCGATCTCGCCGGAGATCCGATCCAGCTCGATCTCGCCGCCGCTGGTCGAGACCTCGACCTGGCCGGTGACCTCCTCGACCTCCACGTGCCCGCCGCTGGTGCGGAGATCCACCGAGAAGAGGTGGGGGATCCGCGCTCGGACGTTCACGCGGCCGGCGCCCGAGACCTCGGAGCCAGGAGGAGCGGGTGCCGGTCAGACGCACCTCGTCATCCTCGTGCTCGAGGACGAAGCGCATCGCCCGCGAGGCCCACCCCGATGTGCGCGCGTCGATCTCGACCTCGGCCAGGTCGTGGGTCTCCACCTCGATCGAGCCCATGCTGAGCTCGATCTTGAGGGTTCCGCCGGGCTCCACCGGGACAGTTCTCTCGAAGTCCTGGGCCCTCGCTTCGCTGGCTGCGATGCCACCGAGCAGCGCGATGGCGCCGAGTAGCACCCCGGTCCGGTTCGCGATGTCGCTGAGGATGGGCATTCGATCACTCCTGCCGGGCGCCTGGCGCTGCTAGCGCCTGCTCAGATGGATTCGACCGCGGGAGGTCCGCAGCGACAGCAGCTCGCCACCTCCGTTGATCGTTCCCACCGCGAGGTTCTCGGTCTCCTCTCCGTTCAAGCGGATGGCCGCGTCGATCGCCACGCTTCCACGGGTCGCCTGCGCGTCGAGATTGGCGGCGGAGTCGGTCGGGATCACCACGTCGACGCTGCCCCTCTCGGTTTCCAGGGAGCCCGCGGGTGGTCCGAAGAAGCTCGCCCGCACGGATCCGTTCTCGGTCCTCGCGACGACGGGACCGCGCACCTCGGTGAGGTCGATGGAGCCGCCCAGGGTCTTGGCGATGATGGCGCCGTCGACGTGACGCATTTCGATCTCCCCGGCCGTGGTCCGCGCCTCGACATCGCCGGTGGCCCAGGCGATCTGGATCGGGCCGTCCGAGCTGGTGACCTGCAGGTCGCCCGTGATCTCCTCGATCTCCGCGGGGCCGTTCACCACCCGCAGCCTCACCGGTCCCAGGATCCCCCGGACCTCGACTCCTGCGTCGCGAACCCTGGCGCGCACGCTACCCGCGATGTCCTGGATCCTGAGCGGTCCGGAATCGCTGCGAATGTCCACGGAGAACTCACGGGGGACCCAGACGCGCACCCGCACCCGCGGGCCCCCGAACATCCAGGAGGTCGCCCCCTCGACGCGGACGTCCAGGCGGGCCGCAGGCCCGCCTGGTTCCAGGGTGAAACGGACGCCCCAGGAAGCCCAGCCATCGGCGTCTCCCACGACCCGGACTTCGTCCGCGTCGTGGGAGCTGAGCTCGAGGAAACCGGGGTCGGGACGTAGGCCCTCGCCGAGATGCACGTCCACCGAGAGGCTGCCGCCGGGCTCCACCGGGACCGCCTCTTCGAAGGCCAGCGCGGTCACGGGTGCCAGCCAAACGCCGACCAGCAACGCCAGAAACCCGCTTCGCATGGTGGATCTTCCTCCAGAGGGATCGCCTCGGTCTGGAACCACTCCGGCAGTCACCGGAGCAAGTCGCATGCCAGCGCCGGCGGCTCCAGGCTGCTCCTGGGCCCTTCTGCCGCAGCGACGGTACTTCAAACTGCAGCTTCCGGGCTGCAGCTCGGCGCTGAAATCTTGAGAAGAGGCGCTGATTGCCCGATAGAGCAGACGATGGCGAGCATCCTGATCATCGAGGACTCCGCGAGCCAGCGCGCGGAGGTCCGGCAGGCGCTGCGCGAGTCCGGCCTCTTCGAGCGCATCCTGGAGGCCGGGGACGGCCTGCGGGGACTCAAGCTGCTGCTTTCGGAGCCCGTGGATCTGGTGCTCTGTGATCTCGAGCTGCCCGGACTGGATGGGGACAAGCTGCTGCGCATGGCCCACTCCGCTCACGGGCGCCAGATCCCCTTTCTGGTGCTGACCGCGGTCAGCGACCACAAGCGCAAGGCGCAGCTGCTCCGGGACGGCGCCCGCGACAGCATCACCAAGCCCTTCCACGCGGTCGATCTGATCGCCCGCATCGAGCTGCACCTCGAGCTCCAGCGGCTCCAGAAGGAGCTGATCGAGAAGAACAAGCTGCTCGAGGAGCTCTCGACCACCGACTCCCTGACCGGTCTACGCAATCGCCGCTTCGTCCGCGAGATGCTCGCGGTGGAGTTCCAACGCGCCCGTCGCTACGGAACGGGCCTCACCATCCTGATGGCGGACCTCGATCACTTCAAACAGGTCAACGACCGCTACGGTCACGCGGCGGGCGACCGTGTGCTGTGTGGGGTGGCGCAGAGCTTGCTGCGACGCTTGCGAGCCAGCGACATCGGGGGCCGCTACGGGGGGGAGGAGTTCGTCGTGTTGCTCTCCCATGTGAATGCGGAGGGCGGTGTGGTCTTCGCCGAGCGCTGGCGCGGGGATGTCGAGGAGATGGCAGTCGAGCTCGAGGGCGGGGAGACGCTCGCCACCACGCTGAGCATCGGGGTGGCGAGCTATCTGCCGAGCTTCGACGACGCGGATGCGCTCGTGGGTGCCGCCGACTCCGCGCTGTATCGCGCCAAGCAGTCGGGTCGCAACCAGGTCGTGGTCTACGAGTCCTAGGACCGCGACTCGAGGGGACCGGCGAAGAACTCCTGCGCGACGGCCGCCGGGTCGCCGACCAGGTCCTCCGGGAGGCCACCGCCCAGCCAGTCCTCGGGGAGCAGGCCCCGGTAGGGCTCGCGAAGGAAGCGCCGGCCGAGCAGGGCGACCACCCCGGTGTCTCGCTGCGAGCGGATCAGCCGGCCGGCCCCCTGGACGACCCGCGTCATTCCGGGAATCGCATAGGCGTAATCGAACCCACAGCCGAAGCGCTCCTCGTACTCGCTCGCCAGCAGTTCGCGCTCGAGGTCCGGTGGGGGCGGGCACGGCCCCACCACCGCGACGGCCCGCAGGCACGAGCCTGGAAGGTCGATCCCCTCGGCGAATACCCCGCCGGCGGTGGCCAGAAGAAGGACAGGCGGCGCCTGCGGGTCGCGAAGCTCTGCGAGGATCGCCAGGCGCTTTGGCAGCTCGTCTCCGGGAGCCTGACGAAGCACGGGGTTCGCCGTGGCGGGCAGATGTTCGGCCACTTGGGCCAGGAACGCGTGACTCGGGAAAAGGGCCAGACAGTGGCCGGGCACCCGATCTGCGAACGCGGCGATTCGCCGGGCGATGCGGGGCGCCTCCCGGGTCCGGTCCCGGAACCGCGTGGAGACGGAGGCGTCGATGACCACGCGCTGATGCTCCTGGGGGAATGGATTCGGAATCGCGACGGCGGCGCAGCGTTCCGCTTGCATCCCGAGGAGATCGCGGTGGAACTGCGGGGATGTGAGCGTCGCGGAGAGCCCGATGACGGCGTGAGAGCGTTCGAGGACCGGGGCGAGCCGCTCGCCGGGATCCGTGCACAGGAGCCTCAGACGCCCGTGCCCTCCGGTTCGCTCGACCAGCTGAGCGAAGCCGTGACTGCCCTTGGCCAGCGCGTCGAGGAGCCGCAGCAGGGCGAGGCAGAGCGCCAGGAAGGGGTCGTCCGGCTCCATCGTGGAGGTGTCGAACCGGTACTCGAGGTAGCTGGCCAATACGGCGTCGAGGCGGCCGCGGAGGGCGAAGAGCCGCTCCGCGGGAAGGGCGTGCTCGATGCTCCAGCTCTGCTGCGTCGCTCCCGGCAGGGCTTCCGAGACCGTCTGGTCGACCGCCTGGCGGAGGTCGCGGCAGAGCGCCTCGACCTCGCGGTGGACCAGCGCACCGCCGAGCGCGGCGTTCTCCTCCGCGCGGAGGATCTGGGCGCCTTCGAGGGAAGGGCTCCAGATCTCCCGGGCGCGGTCCACCAGGTTGTGGATCTCGTCGATCACGAGAATCGCACCTCCGCGGTCGCTGTCGGGCGAGAGCTCCGGAAGGGAGACGAGTGGATCGAAGGCGTAGTTGTAGTCGCAGACAGTGGCGACCGACTCGCGGGCTGCGAGGAGGCTCAGCTCGAAGGGACAGACCCCCGCGGCGACGCCGATCTCGTAGAGCGTCTCGGGAGCGACGACCGGCCTTGCGCCCAGCAGGCGGCGAAGGACTTTCCCCTGCCGCAGCTTGCGGCCGAAATCCCGGGCGAACTCGCAGGATTCCTCGTGACAGGCCGTCAGCGGGCTCGCACACATGCCGGCCTTCGCCCGGAGGCGAACCGCGAGCGCGACCCCGCCGGGGCCGAGGCTCGCGAAGCTCGCCATCGCCGCGTCCTGCTGGAGGGTCTTGGGAGTGAGGAAGTAGAGCCGCTTGTCGTTGGCGAGAGCGAATCGCAGGGCCGGAAACAGGACGGCGATGGTCTTTCCGATTCCCGTGGTCGCCTGGAGGAGCAGCTGCTCGCCTTGCTCGAGGGCCGTTTCCACCGCCTCGATGGCCTGCTCCTGGCCGCGGCGCAGCGAGGAATACGGGAAGCGAACTCGCTCGGCTGCGTTTCGCCACCTGGCCCGTTTCCTTCTCCCGGTATGGAATCTCTCGATCCACTCGTCGATGCGGGTTCGAAGGGTCTCCTCCAGCGCGGCGAAGTCGAGCTGGACGGCCTCTCGGGCGATGGATCCGCTGCCGATCTCGACCATCAGAAGCTCTGCACGGACGGGCAGCCCGCGTTCCAGGTGGGCCATCCACGCGTAGAGGGCCACCTGGAGACGGTGGACCTCAGGGCGCCTGGCGTCGGTCGCCGCGCCGCGCCCGACCGACTTGATCTCCTCGACGACGAGGGCCCCGTCCGCGCTTTCGCGGATCCCGTCGGCGCGGCCGTGGAGATGCACCTCCCAGCCGGCGTGCTGCAAGCCGAGCTGAAGGGAGACCTCCTTCTGGTAGGACGGATCCTCCGCGGCGGCTGCTGCCTGGAACCGCGCGTGAAGCGCCTGTCCCAGCCACAGCCGACCCATGCCACCGGATCTGCGGAAGCCGAGGCCGGCTCGCGACGGCTCCTCGAGGAGCTCGGTGACCGCGATCCGGAGCGTCCTCTCAGCGAGGTCGAAGCGCGTGTGACTCCCCCGTCGCGGTGGATCCCGCTCGGCGGATTCCGGCTGTGAGAGGCCGCACTTGCGGTGCTCCCGGTGCCCGACTAGCGTGCCCGCTCCCCCGTCGGAATCCTGGACCACATCGCCCGCGAGTCGGTGGGGGAGGGCTTTGGTCAAGAAGGTCTCGTTTCGCCTGATCCCGCTGCTCGTCGTCCTGGCGGGATTCGAGGGGCTGCTCCACCTGCTGGATCTCCCCCGTTTCGATACCTGCTGGGTGAACAAGGAGGACTTCTGGGTCGAAGACCCGGAGCTCGGCTTCACCTACCAGCCCGGCAGACACGTGTCCTGGGGAACGATCAACGAGCTCGGACTCCGCGGGCCGGCGCCGCCGCTGGAGAAGCCCCCGGGCACGCTCCGAGTCCTGTTCATCGGCGACTCGACCGTCTACGGCGTGGGGATTCCCGAAGCGGCGACCCTGTACTCCACCGCCGTGGCTTCCCTCGCCGCTCGGCTTCCGCAACGGGAGATCGACTACCTGGTGGGCGCGATTCCCGGCTACAGCTCCTACCACTCGCGCATCATGCTGGAGCGTCTTCTGCCCTACGACCCGGACGTCGTGGTGTTCTACGTCGGAGCCCACAACGACCACAGCCGCGGCCGTTACTACACAGACTCGGAGATCCCCAGGAGAATGGCGCGCCGCTTCGAATGGTGGCATCGGATCCGGACCGTGGAGGCCATCGAGCTGGTCGCCAACGTCTTCGACCGCAAGTTCCTGCGGCAGCTCCGGAGCAAGGAAGACCAGGCGCGGGTTCCACCCTGGGAGTTCGAGGAGAACATGCGGGCGATGCTGAGGCTGACCGGGGAAGCGGGCGCCCAAGCGGTCGTGTTGCTTCCCCCTTACGCGGCGTCCCTGCTGGAGCGCCACGCGATCATCCCGCAGTACCAGGAGATCCTGGCGCGGGCGGCGGAGGAGTTCGGCGCCGCGGATTCGCACCTGCAGGGGCTCTTCGAGGCGGCTGGCGAAGACGAGCGGGAGCTCTATCTGGAGCAAGACGACTACCACCCCAACCGGTCGGGGCATCGGCTGATTGGCGAGGAGATCGGGCGTGTCGTGGCGAGAGCGCTCGAAGGCGAATAAAAAGCGAAACTTCATCCCAAAAGAAAAGCCCGCCAGCGGCGGACTCGATCAGCGAATCAGTAAAGTAAATATAGCACACACCTCTCCCGTGGCAAGGCCCCCTCGGCACCTTTTTGGAATCCTCGCTCCTCCTACCGAAAACCCGCAACCCGATCGCTGAAAAGCGCAGTTTCGCACCTGAAATCCCTGCCTGCGAGAGGCCTTTTTCGAAGCTCATCCGGGCCGGCATATGGTGCCCGTACGGCGTGAGAGCGAAGCTGCGGCGAAGCCCGCCCCGTGGCCCCGTCCCGGCGTGACGAAGAGTGATACTCTGCCGACCATGCCCCGCCGTCCCGTTTCCGAGTTGATGAACCCGACAGTCGTCTGCGTCCAGCCGGAGATGACCGTGGCGGAGGTCAGGAGCCTGCTGGCCAGTCGGGGGATCAGCGGGGCCCCGGTGGTCGACGACTCGGGGAAGATCCTGGGTGTCGTCTCGCAGAGCGACCTGGTCCGCCGGACCGACCAGCGCCCCACGGTGGGCGAGTCGGGCCGCTTCTTCACCAGCGTGAACGAGTATCGGGATCTCGCCAACCTGCCGCGCGACTCCTCGGATCTGCCGATCGAGGCGTTGATGAGCAAGGAGGTCTTCACGATTCCCAGCGATTTCAGCGCCGCGGCGGGTGCCGCCATCATGCGCGAGCGGAAGATCCACCGGCTCTTCGTGACCGACAAGGGGTCGCTGGCCGGTGTGGTGACCGCGCTGGACCTGCTTCGCGTCCTCGAGGAGGCGTAGCCCCTCCCGAGTCAGAAGATGACGGTCCGCCTGCCGTGCACCAGGATGCGGTCCTCCAGGTGCCAGCGCACCGCCTGGGCCAGCACCATCCTCTCGACGTCGCGGCCCTTGCGGACCAGGTCCTGGACCGTGTCCTCGTGAGAGCACTGGACGACGTCCTGGGCGATGATCGGACCCTCGTCGAGGTCGCTCGTGGCGTAGTGCGCCGTGGCGCCGACCAGCTTCACGCCGCGGTCGAGCGCCTGGTGATAGGGGCGAGCGCCGATGAAGGCCGGGAGCGTGCTGTGGTGGATGTTGATGATCCTCTGACGGAATCGCTCGGTGAAGCTCTCGCTCAGAATCTGCATGTAGCGGGCCAGCACCACCAGGTCGATCGTCTGCTCCTCGAGGAGCGCGATCTCCCTGGCTTCCTGCTCGGCCTTTGTCTGCTTGCTGATCGGGTAGACGTGGTAGGGGATCTCGAACTTCTCCGCGACGCATTCGAGATCGGGGTGGTTCGAGATGATGAGAGGGATGTCGCAGACGAGTTCACCGAGGCGGTGGCGCAGCAGCAGGTCGTAGAGGCAGTGCTCGAATTTCGAGACGAGGATCGCCAGCCGCTTGCGACGGTCGGAATAGCTGATCGTCCAGCGCATCTGGTAGCGGCCGCACTCGATCTCCAGCAGCGCCTCGAGCTGATCTCGCGAGATGTCGAGCTCTGCCAGATCGAAGTGGATTCGCTGAAAGAACATCTCCTCGGCGGCGTTGGTGTGCTGCTGCGCGTCCAGGATGTTCGCGCCGTGGTCGTAGAGAAGCTGGGCCAGTGCAGCGACGAGGCCCTTGCGGTCGCGGCAGGAGAGCAGGAGCGTGGCGGTGGCAGGAGCGCCGGGGCTGGACAATGGGAGCTTCCTTTCGCGGGAGGTTAGCAGTCCCTCGAGCCCGGCCTCCGCGCCGGGGCTGGTGCCGCTCCGCCGTCTCAAGGGCCGGGGACGGCCCAGTCGGGGAATGGACCTCTCACGCCGAACACCAGGGAGCCGAGCGTGAAGACCAGGGCCGTGATCATGACGAGAGCGACCAGCTCCATGATCAGGCCGGCCTTGATCATCTTGGTGATCGGAACGCGGTTGGATCCGTAGACGATCGCGTTCGGCGGCGTGGAGACGGGAAGCACGAAGGCGCAAGACGCTGCCAGGGCGGCGGGGATCATCAGGAGCAGGGGGTGGACCTCGATCGCGCGCGCGAGGGAGGCCATGATCGGCAGGCTCATCGATGCGGTGGCGGTGTTGGAGGTGAGCTCCGTGAGCCCGGCCACGATGGCGACCACGGCGGCAACCAGTCCGGCGGCGGGCGCATCGGCCAGGACCTCGAACCTGCTGCCGATCCAGGCGGAAAGGCCGGATACCTCGAAGCCACTGGCGAGCGCGAGCCCGCCTCCGAAGAGAAGCAGGATGCCCCAGGGCACGGCCCGGGTGGCCTGCCAGTCCATCAGGCGGCCGCCTTTCTCCCTGCTGGCGGGAATCAGGAACAACAGGAGCGCCATGGCGATGGAGACGGTGCCGTCGTCGATCATGGCGCCGATCCCGGACTCCTGGCTGAACAGCGACGACCACCCGCGCAGGGTGAAGGCGGTGCCGAAGGCGATACTCCTTCGCGTCATCCAGAGCAGGGCGACGCCCGCGAAGACGAAGGCGACCCGTTTCTCCTCGGGTGTGATGGGGCCGAGGTCCTCCAGCTCCTTGCGGATGAAGGTCTTTCCGCTGAAGGGGCTGGTGGCGGGCAGCGGGTAGATGACGCGGCTCAAGAGGAGCCAGGCGATGATCAGGAAGAGAAGACTGAAAGGCGACGCGAAGGCCATCCACTGGGCGAAGGAGATGGCCGGAGCGCCCGGGAAGATCTGCTCGAACTGGGTGACCAGGACGCCGTTGGGCGGTGTGCCGATCAGCGTGGCGATTCCGCCGATGGAAGCGGAGTGGGCCAGCCCCAGCATCAGGACGAGCGGGAAGTTCCTCGCCCGGGGATCCACCACCTGCCCGGCCTGCGAGCGCCTCTCGTTGAGGTCCTCGTAGAGCACGATCAGGGAGATGGCCATCGGCATCATCATCATGGTGGTGGCGGTGTTCGAGAGCCACATCGAGAGGAAGGCGGTGGCGACCATGAACCCGAGCACCAGCCGGTGGGGCTGGCCGCCGATCACGCGGAGGATGTGTAGTGCGATGCGCCGGTGAAGGTTCCAGCGCTCCACGGCGATGGCGATCAGGAATCCACCCAGGAAGAGCAGGATCAGCCAGCTCATGTACTCGCGGGCCACCTCCGCACCCTTCATGATGCCCGTGAGAGGAAAGAGCACGATGGGAAGGAGTGCGGTGGCCGGAATCGGGATGGCTTCCGTCACCCACCAGGTGGCCATCAGGACGGCGATCGCCATCATGTCGCTGACCGCGGGCCGCCCGGGGTCGAGCTCGGGCCCGAACCAGACGACGGCGAACAGGAGCAGACCGAGCCAGACGCCGACCCTGTTGCGGAGGCTGGGGCCGGCTCCCGCCGCGTCGACCTCTGCTTCGGCCATCGCGCGACGTTAGCCGATCGACGCCCCCGGGATCGAGGTGCCCGATCCCGGCGAGCTGCGCTCAGCCGCCGCCCTTCAGTGTGCTGCCCCCGTCGAGGGAGATGACCTGGCCGGTGATGTTGCGGGCGTCGTCGCTGCAGAGGAAGGCGGTGAGCTTGCCGACGTCCTCGGGTGTCTGCTCGCGACCCAGCGGCGTCCGGCTCTTCACGATCTCCACGAAGACCTCGTAGGGATCCTTGTCCGCGTAGCTCGGAACGCTCTTCTGGATGTTCGATGCGAGCACCTTCCAGGCCCGGGTGTAGAGGAGCCCGGGGCAGACGACGTTCACCCGGATGTCATCCGGCCCGAGCTCGAGGGCGAGGGTCCGAGTCAGCGAGATCACGCCGGCCTTGGCGGCCCCGTAGGCCGGCAAGGCCACCGAAGGCATCAGACCGGCCACCGAGGCGACGTTCACGATCGAAGCATTGCCCGCCCGCTGCAGATGCGGGATCGCGGCCTTGGTGGGCGCGAATGTGGTGCGAAGGTTGAGCGTCATCTGCTCGTCCCAACCCTCCTGCTCCACCCGCGTGAAGGGAGCGCCGTTCGCCCTGGCAGAGCGGCGGTTTCCACCCCCTGCATTGTTGACCAGGATGTCGAGGCGACCGCAGTCCCGTGCGACGCGATCCACCGCGGCCGCGGCGGCCGCCTCGTCGGAGACGTCGGCGCCCAATCCGAGGTGTTGCTGGCCGAGCCCCCCGGCGGTCCGGGCGGCCTCCTCTGCATCGATGTCGAGCACGGCCACGCGGGCCCCTTCGTCGGCCAGGCACTGCGCGATTCCCGCGCCGATTCCCCGTGCTCCCCCGGTCACGATGGCCACCCGCTGCGTGAGCCTCATCGGTTCCCTCCTTTGCCCCGGGCGGCAGGGTCGATTCCGCACCGGGTTCCGCGGCTGAGCGCGGGCCGTCACCCGGCAGGGGTGACGGAGCGGCGGGGAATCGTATCCTTTGGTGAGGGAGGGCGCGATGGGAAGCAGGGAAAAGGTCACACAGTTCTTGGAGGAGTCGGAAGCCCACAGGCACTACGAGGGCATCGTCGACTACGCGCTGGCCTATCTCGTCGCGAAGGCCGAGAAGGAGGGCAAGAGCCAGTTCGCGGCCGATCTCGCCCAGATGAGGAGCGAGTACAAGGACGATTTCGCGAGTGCGGTGGCGATGACGGAAGAGGTCTTCTGCGAGGTCTTCGACGACGAAGAGCTCGACAACCTGATCGTCCTGCACTCGAATCCCGCCATCAAGAAGCTCCGGGGACTCAACTCGGACATCATGGGCCAGATCCTGAGGGCGTACGCGAAGGTCTCGGGGGTGCGCCTTCCGGATGACTTGTAGCGGCCGCCGATGCTCGAGGAGCTGCGCCGCAGTGCACTGATCTCGCTCCTGGGTCTTCCCAGGCCCCTGATGCGGGCCGCTGCGGGCGCCCCGGTGGAGGTCGCTGGCCAGCGCCTCGACCTGAAGATGCAGTGGCTTTGCCGGCTGGCGGCTTTCGGGCGGCCCGAGTCCCCGCCCGTGTCCGAGGTGCCTCGGCTGCGGGCAGAGATGGAGGCGCTCGCTCCGGTGCTCTCCGGCAGCCCGCCCGGCGCGATCGCAGCCGAGGACAGGCGCTTCGAGGGTCGGCGCGGCCCGATCGCGGTCCGCATCTACCGTCCCGGTGCTCCGGGCCTTCCCGTTCTCGTCTACTACCACGGCGGCGGCTGGGTGCTCGGCTCCATCGCGAGCCACGACGGCCTGTGTGGACAGCTCGCGGCGGACGCGCGCTGCGTCGTGGTGTCGGTGGACTATCGAATGGCACCGGAGCACGTCTTCCCCGCCGCGGTCGACGATGCCCTCGACGCCTTCCGCTGGGCCCGCGAGCAGGCGCGCGAGATCGGGGGCGACCCGGCCCGGGTGGCGGTGGGCGGGGACAGCGCCGGTGGCAACCTGGCGGCGGTGGTGAGCCAGCAGTGCGCGCAACTCGGTGAGCTGGGCCCGTTTCTCCAGCTGCTCATCTACCCCGCGACCGACCTGTCGCGGGAGTCGCCGTCGTATGCCAGCTATGGCGAGGGCTTCTACCTGACGCGAGTGCGCATAGGGTGGTTCAAGGACCTCTACCTCCCGGCAGACCAGCGGTCGGATCCGAGGGCCTCGCCGCTGCTCCATCAGGAGTTCGCAGGCCTGCCGCCGGCACACGTGGTCACGGCGGGCTTCGATCCCCTCCGCGACGAGGGCCGGGCCTACGCCGAGGCACTCGAGGCGGCGGGTGTCGCCGTGGCCTACGAGAACTACGAAGGGTTGATCCACGGATTCGCGAGCATGACGGCCCGGGTCCCGGCCGCGCGCGCTGCCTACGAAGACATGCTGGAGCGGTTTCGGACCTTGCTGCACGGAACCGGGGCCGTTCCGGGGTAGGCGCCGGACCGACTGCGCCCGGCAGATTCCGAAGTTGCCGGCGGGGGGCAGCGCAGGTTTCGTTGGTGTACCGTCCCGGCCGGCCAGCTCATTACCAGCAGTGGAGGACACAGAGTGGCACGCAAGGTATTCGTCGTCGGCGTCGGGATGACCAAGTTCGAGAAGCCGTTTTCGAAGGACTGGGACTATCCGGACATGGTCAAGGAGGCCGGCACCAAGGCCTTCGAGGACTCGGGGCTCACGATCCAGGACATCGAGCAGGCGGCCGTGGGCTACTGCTACGGGGACTCGACCTACGGTCAACGCTCCGTCTACCAGCTGGGGATGACGGGGATCCCGATCTACAACGTGAACAACAACTGCGCGACGGGATCGTCTGCGACCTTCATGATCAAGCAGTTCATCGAGGGCGGCGTCATCGACTGCGGGATGGCGCTCGGCTTCGAGAAGATGGAGAAGGGCTCGCTCGGCGTGAAGTACACGGACCGAACGCTCGCCATGGACCGGCACATGAAGGTGATGATCGAGAAGCGCGGCTTCGAGAAGGCGCCGCCGATGCCGCAGCTGTTCGGGAACGCCGGTCGCGAGCACATGGAGAAGTACGGCACGACGGCCGAGCAGTTCGCCAAGATCGGCTACAAGAACCACAAGCACTCGGTCAACAACCCGTACTCGCAGTTCCAGGACGAATACACGCTGCAGGAGATCAAGGATGCTCCGATGGTGTTCGATCCGCTGACCAAGCTGTGCTGCTGCCCCACCTCGGACGGCGCCGGAGCCGCCATTCTCTGCAGCGAAGACTTCATGAAGAAGCACAACCTGCAGGACAGAGCGGTCGAGATCCTCGGAATGACGATGACCACCGACTTCGAGGACACCTTCGACAGCATCGCCGGGCTGTGTGGCTACACACTGTCGAAGATGGCAGGTGAGAAGGTGTACGAGCAGTCGGGCCTGGGTCCGGAGAACGTGGATGTGATCGAGCTGCACGACTGCTTCGCGACCAACGAGATGCTCTCCTACGAGGCCCTGGGTCTGTGCCCGGAGGGCAAGGGCGGGGAGTTCGTCGACTCCGAGGCGAACACCTACGGCGGCCAGATCGTCGTGAACCCGTCGGGGGGTCTGATCTCCAAGGGGCATCCCCTGGGTGCCACGGGTCTCGCGCAGTGCGCGGAGATGGTCTGGCAGCTGCGCGGACTGTCGGAGAAGCGCCAGGTCGAGGGCGCCAAGGTCGCGATGTCGCACAACATCGGCCTGGGAGGCGCCTGCGTGGTGACCATGTACCGGAAGGCCACCGCCTAGAGCATTCTTGCCAAGGCGGGCTTCCGTTCGCGGAACGCGGGCCCCGGGGAGGCAGTCCCCGGGGCCCGTCCTACTTGGAGGCGCCGCGCTCGAGGATGATGATCTCGGGATTGACGTCGGCGAGCGCGTAGCGGTGGCCCATCCAGCCCTCCAGCGGTGAGTGCCCCCGCTCCCGAAAGACCTCGCGATAGCCCTCGTCGCCGGCGATCAGCCGCTCGATCCACGCACGGCGCTTTCCGGAGAAGCGCTTGTAGTAGAGCGAAGAGAGCACCAGGTAGTCGGGGCTCTGCTCGCGGAGCGCGGACTCGCCGATCTTCTTCTTCGGGATGAGCTCGACGCGATGCCCCAGCCAGGCCAGGCGGGGAAGGTATTGCGAGGTGCTGAAGGTGCCGATTCGCACCTCTTCCTCGACGTTCTCGCGCAGCCATGCCTCGGCGCGATAGCGGGAGTCGTTGACGAGCATGAGGTCGCCGTTGAGGGCGTGGAGGAAGGCGTGTCCGAAGACGAAGAGGAGAATCGGGACGCTGACGAGGCGGGCAGCGGGCCGGACCTGGAGCAGGCGGCTCGCCAGAAGCCCCCCGAAGAGCGCGAGGATCGGCACCAGCGGAAGCATGAACCGCATCGGTGCGTACTTGGCGGGCAGGATCGAAAAGAGGACGTAGGAGATGGCGGGCAAGAGCAGGACCGCGCTCCAGGGCCGCCGCCAGGGGGCGAAGAAGACACCCGCGGTGCAGAGCAGCAGTGCAGGCCAGCCCATCCCGTTCCAGAGGCCGAGGGCGATCTTGCCGAAGAGGTCGGGATAGCCGGTGAAGAACTGCGCCTGGAAGCCCGCCATCCGAGGCTGGGACGGCAGCCAGAGCTTCCAGTGCTCGATCAGGCCGTTCCAGTTGAGGGGGTTGAGCGAGACGGCGTAGACGAGGAGGAGCGATCCCGCCAGCGCGAGAAGCCGGCGATCGAAGCTCGCCGCGACCCAGCTCCGCGCGTCTTCGCGGACGCTGCGCCTGAGGTGGACGGCGAAGATCGCGACGCAGGTGAGGACGTAGGCCCCGACGATCCCCTCCTTGGTGCCGAGGGCGAGGCCGGCGCTCAGGCCGAAGGCGACGTGGTCGAAGAGCAGGCCGCGCTGCAGGATCCCCACGAAGAAGTAGAGCGAGAGAACGAACCAGAAGCAGTGGGGAACGTCCAGGTTGCCCACGTGGGAGTAGAGGACCATGACGAAGGAGCAGGCGGTGAGAAGCGCCGCGAATCGCGCCGCCGCTCGTTCACCGTGGACCCGGAGCGCGAGCAGGTAGACGCCCCAGACCACCCCCAGACCCATCAGCACCGAGAGCAGCCGCGAGATGAGGATCAGCGCCCCGAGCTGTCCGTAGGCGTCCGAGAAACACTCCTCGCCGATGCTCGGGTAGCAGGAGATGTCGAGTTTCCCTGTGGCGACCAGATAGACGAGGTAGGGCGTGTAGAGGGCCAGGCTGATCCACGAGTGGAGGTGCGGATACTTGTGCCATCCGAAGAAGTAGGTCCTTCCCACGCGCAGCGGTAGCCAGGGGGCGATGTCGTCCGCCATCCAGGACTCGACGTTGGGGAGGCCCCAGCGAAGGCCCACGAGATTCAGGAACAGGGCGATTAGCAGGATGGCAGCGAGGAGCCAGTCTACCCGGAGCCGGCTGGGGTGCAGGCTACTGCTCGAGCGAGGAGAGCACACGGCTCAAGAGGACGATGTGAGACATCTCCTCCTGGATGATCTTGTCGATGTTGGCCTCGCCCAGGCTCTCCGGGACGGCGTCCTTGATCGCCACGTAGAACACGACCGAGTCCTTCTCCAGGCCGATCGCCATCTCGAGGATGTCGCGGTAGCTGTTGTCGGGGCTGAGCAGGGCCTTGGAGTCCGCTTTCGGTGCGAAGATCTGGCCGTTGGCAAAGGAGGCGAGATACCTCCCGGCCTCCCCGTCCGGGTCGATCGGTTGGAGCGCCTGATCGGCGCCGGCCAGGTCGCGGCGCATGTTGGCGAAGAACTTCACGTGCATCCGCTCCATGTCGGCGAGCCGCTGGAGCATCTGCTTCGCTTCGCCGCCGAAGCGCTCTGCGGCCGTCTCGTAGAAGGTGATGCCGTTCCGTTCGATCTGCTCCGCGATCTTGAGAACCTCTTCGGCGTTGAAGATCATGCTCATCGGGGTGCTCCTCTTCCTCCAGGGGTTTCCTTCCACACCGTGGCGCCGCGTCCGTCTGGGAGCTGCAACGTCGACGGCCCCGTGCGCTGTATGTTAGCTCTTGCCGGGCGACCGGGTGGAGCGGACCGGATCGAGGGGGGTTTGCCTCGCGGCCTGCGCTGAGAGAAGATCCGGGAGTGACGAGCTGATGGGATGACGAGAGCCGAAACGGCGAGGAGCGACCCCGAGATGACAGCAGACCAACTGAAGCAGCAGCTGGATCTCCCCCCGGTGGGGCAGATCGGAGTAGTGGTGGAAGACCTGGACCGGGTGGCGTCCTTTCTCGAATCCAACTTCGGTCTGGGGCCATTCCGGGTGGAGGAGCTGGAAGCTCCCAACGTCTGGGACCGCGGGCAGGAGAAGCACATCAAGGCCCGCCTCGGCTTCGCGATGATGGGCCAGGTGGAGCTCGAGCTGATCCACATCGTGAAGGGCGACAGCGTGCACCTGGAGTTCCTGCGCGAGCACGGCGAGGGCATCCACCACCTGGGCTTCAGGGTGGGAGACTTCGAGGCGAAGCTCGAGCGGGCGAAGGCGCTGGGCTTCGAGGTGCTTCAGACCGGGCCGCTGGGCCGGTTCTACGCCTACCTCGACACCCGGGAAAAGGGTGGGCTCATCTTCGAGCTGATCGAGAGCGACGAGAGTCGGCCCGAACTCGCCTGAGATCGCGGACAGCGAAGGAGGCTGTAGCTGAAACGCTACACTTCTCTTCTCCTGAGATCCTCGCGCTGCCCCGAAAGCCACTATCCCCTGTGGAATGGACGGGTTAGAATCTCCAAACGCGAGAACGCCCGCCTGGGCGTGGCCCCCCCAGTCAGAACGAGACAGTGAGCACGGCGTGGGCGCGCATCACGCGCACGCGAGGTGAGGGGAAAAAGATGCGTGACGGACGGTACCTGGCTGCTTTCTTCGCTGTGGTCATCGCGGCGGGGGCCTGGTCCGGGCAGGCCGGAGCAGAGAATCTGGACATCGACGAGCTGGCGGCGGCGTTGGTGCTGCCGGTGATCACGGGGGCCGACGGCCCCAACCCGCTCAAGGCCGGAGTCCGAGGCGACGTCGTGATTCCGAACCAGAGCGCCAGAACACTGGCAACGGTCACGAATGGATGGAGCGAGAGCGTCATCCTCCAGGTGGACGTGATCAGCGGCGACGTCGTGGCCCCCGGAGAGCCCTCGGACGCGTGCCAGACCCAGTCGTTCGTCTGCCCGCTGACGGCCAGGGAGACCACGACGTTCGTGTTCTCTCCGTGGGAGGACGGCAAGTCGAGAGTCGACGTCGAGTGCAGCACCGTGGTCAGGGACCCAGCGGGGAACATCATCGATGTGACCTCGGATCCGGATCCGAAGGCCATGGTTCTCAATGCCCAGAACGGCATCATGTTCGTGTCGGTGGCCGACCCGCTGGCGGAGGGTCACCCGACAGTCTCGTCCGACGTGCTCATCGGCGACGCCGTCGTCGTGGACTCGTGGACGGGTCTGGCCTACTCGTTCAGCGCCATTTCCTTCCAGGCGGGGCAGGGCGCGAACGACGGCGACAAGGTGTACGCGTTCGACGGTCTGGAGTACGCCAAGTTCCCGGCGGCGCTGGCCGCGAACTTCCTGGCCCCTGGCCGGACGACAGGTGCCAACAGGGTCGACGCCGAGCTGATTCTGTTCACGCTGGACTTCGCGACGGGAAACCTTCCGCTTCCGAGGTCGGCCATCGGCGGCCTGACGTACAACGACGACGAAGAGTACTGCGACTGGGGTCACGAGTTCGACTGCTTCGAGATCACCGCTCTGGAGGACATCGACGCCTGCAACAGCATCTATCCCGCCCCGAGCAGCCTGGGGTTGGGGAGCATCAGCGGGCATCTCGAGATGCATCCGCAGGCGATCGCGACTGCGAACGACTCGCACGACGCAACTTCGGGAACGGGGACGACACTCGGAACCGCGGCTTCCACGGCTGGATCGTGCAGAGCGCGAAGGATTTCGTGCTGCCCGGCGACGAGCCGATTCCCGGGGCGCCGGTGGTCACGATGCCCCCCGGCTCCGCTGCGGCGTGGGCTCGTCCGCTCGCGCAGGCGGTGACGGACCTGATCCCGCATGCGGGAGACGAAGACCCTGTGCTCGACGCGGAGCCGACGGGGCCCTAGGGCCAAGGTCGCACCCCGCGAGAAGCTTGGTGGAGCTGAGGGGGATCGAACCCCTGACCCTCAGACTGCCAGAAGGACGGAAACGCCTGAAGTGACGCCTACTTGCGTCTCCGTCGCTGCAAGAGGGTGCATAGGACTGCACTGAGCACCACCGAGCACGGCCCCACGGCACCAGACGGCCCCGGCTGAAAGAGCGCGTCTTTGTATCTCTCCGGGGTTCTCGGCTCTCTTCCCGTCTCTCGTGTCCCGTCTTTCGTCGCGTGGCAAACGAGCGTGGGGGGCGCGGGCTTCCCAGCGAGCTTCCAGGCCGGGAAACGCTTGCCCTGGCAGCCCTCTGCAAGGCTCTCGCCATCCGGGCCGCCGCGTTTCCATTTTGATGCGTCCTTTGCTGAAACAGCCGGCTTTCTCGTCTCCAACTGGGCTCAGTCTGGAGGGTGCGTCCCATGGGAGGTTTGACCGATGGCAAAGTCCAACACGGCCGGCTCCCGGCACGCTAGATCGATGGGCGGGCGGCCTCCCCTCCCTCCCCACCTACGTCGCAACAACACTTTTCGCGTGTCGTTCACGATCCATGACGCAGCCGACATCCAAGAGATCGCAGAAGCATGGAAGGTGCCGCCCGGTGTGGCGCTTTGGGCCATCGTGACGGATCGGCTTGCCGAGTGGCGAAACGTTGAACCTCGATACGGGAAGAACGGGCTCGCCATCGCGGCCGCTCTCCAGGTGCTGCGCGAGGAGTGGGTGAAGGAGCGAGACGCGGCCGGGGGTGGAGCTTCCTGATGCCGAATAGACCGCAGATACGCTGCCGGCTCCGAGAGCTGCGCGCCCGGTCGGGTCTGACCCAGCTTCAACTAGCGGCGCGAAGTGGTCTGAGCCTCGGAACGATCCGCAAGCTCGAGGAGGGCAACTTGGGCTCGACCCGAGTCAGGACTCTGGTGGCCGCCTCGCATGCGCTGGGACTCGCTCCGGTCGATGTGGTCCCCGCGCTGGGCTGGGCTCCCGCGAAGGCACGGGATTGGAGTCCTCGGATGCGAGGTGGTTGGGCTCCCGAGCGGTAGCCGTCCTCCGGCTCCCCGTCGCAGAGCCAGAAATGCACTGAAGCCGCTTCGACCACAGCCCGCCCGCTGAACACTGTTCAGCCAGGCTTTGTGATGGCAAGAGCCGCGAAGTGGTGGGTGGCCCTCGGGATTCTTGACTCAGCAGCGTCCCATGATTGTATGGTGACACCGGGGGGTGATCGAGGGCTTGTCATGCGTCTCCTTTCCGCCTACCCCGCTCTGCTCTTCGTAGCGCCCCCCTTGTTCGATCTCCCCACGCGAAGTCCTGCTCTGACATTCAGTCCGCCAGTCGAATCTGCTAGCCAACTCCCCCTCCCAATGACCCTGACACCATCCGTGAACGGTATCCCCAGTGCGGCCATAGCCGTCGCAGCGGGCAGAATCCACCACCAGGCGAAGCTCGCAGACTGTTTCGACGGAAAGAAGCGACAGGCCCGGTCAGATCAACAGGGTTGAAAGGGCCCGGCCTTCGAACGCTAGGGGACGAGGGAGAATGCCATGCTGACAAGAGCGTCACTGTCTTTCCTGATCACGGTCGCGATGTTCGTCCTGCTTCCCGGTGCCAGCCTTGCGGCGAATGGCTCGGACGACTGGGCGACCATCGAGTATCCCGAGCAGGACCAGGCCATTCCCTACAAGTTGGTGAGAGTCATCATTCAATTGGAGGAGGGGGCCGATCCCGAATCCTTCGAAGCCACGCTCAACGGGAGCGGGGTCGCCGACAGGTTCGACTACGATGATTATCGGAACCGGCTCACGGCGACCCTCGGCTCTGAGGACGGGCTGAACATCGAGGAGGAGAGTGGCCAGAACACCCTGGAGACCAGAATCCAGGGCAGCACGAACGGCACGCCAACCGAGGACATGGACTCCCGGGAGTTCTCTGTGCTCGGTGAACCTCTGGCTGCTGATTGGTACAACGCTTGTTTGGCCGCTTCCTCCCTACAACTGCCGGATGTCACCATTGAATCCGCTGCAATCGCTCTCACAGGGATTGCTCCACATTGTCACGTTCTCGGGACCATCGAGACCGAGATCCGATTCGAGGTGAGGTTGCCGTACACCTGGAATGGGAAGTTCCACATGGGCGGTGGTGGCGGCTTCGTTGGGTCGATAGACAGCCAGTGGTGGGGTGCCGCCCTCCCAAGTGGCTATGCCACGGCGGGCACGGATACGGGGCACCAGGGGGCCCACACCAGCGACGCATCCGCGTTTCTCAATAATTGGGAACGCATCGTAAACTGGGGATACCGGGCCATCCATCTCACGACAGTGAACGCCAAGATGATCATCCGCATCTTCTATGATGAGGACATACAGTATTCCTACTTCCGTGGCGGCTCCAACGGGGGCAGGCAGGCCCTAATCGAGGCCCAGCGCTATCCCAAGGATTTTGATGGAATCATCGCAGTTAGTGGCGGCTATTATGGATGGCGCGCCAATGGTCCACCTACCCAGCATGCGATGTTTCCGATTGGACGAGCGCTTGACGATCCTGTTCTCCCTGTCTCGAAGTTGCCGTTGATTGATGAGGCAGTGATCGCCAACTGCGATCATGAGGATGGCGTCGTGGATGGGCTGATCGGTGACCCGCGCAACTGCTCTTTCGACCACTGGGATCTGCAATGCACAGGCGAAGCGGGAGAGGACCCGTCAACTTGTCTGACGGAAGAAGAACTACTGGTGCTAGACTTGATCTACCGCCCATTCATCAACGACCAAGGGGAGGAGTGGTGGCCTTATCCTTTTGGCCTGGCCGGATGGGATCGGTCTATGGTGTTTGCACCGGACGTTCTGGATCGCTTTGGTGTGCCCAACTACCGCTACCGCGGTTTCCAGGAAACCAGTAGGTATTTCATCTGCAATGATCCCAGTTTCGACTTCCAGAACGACCCTTTGTGCGACGGGTATGAGCAAAGGATGCTGGACCTCGGCGAGGTGATCAACGCGACCAACACGGACCTGAGCGAATTCAGGGACAACGGCGGGAAGATGGTCATCTGGCAAGGCTGGGCTGACGCAACCGTCTCTGCGCTTGGGATCATCAAATACTACGAGGACGCCGAAGCGAACCAAGCGAACGCCCAGGGCAGCGAAGAGGACATCCGAGATTTCGTCCGTCTGTTTCTCCTTCCGGGTGTCGGGCATGGCAGCATTGGCCCGGGCCCCGGTGCCCATTACAGTGTTGACCTCCTGCCGATACTTGAAGATTGGGTAGAAGGGGGCATCGCGCCGGAAAGTATCATTGCTCACGGCGGTGCAGTCCCGGATCGAAGCAGGCCCCTTTGCCCGTACCCGCAAGTAGCGGTGTGGGACGGGGTCAACGATCCCGATGACGCCGACAGCTTCTCCTGCCAAGAACCTGGTGGGGGCCCTGGAGTTCCAGTGTGCGCCGATGGCCTCGACAACGATGGCGACGGGTTGGCCGACGCCCCAGGCGATCCCGGCTGCGACCATAGCAGCGATCCGTCGGAGCGCTCTGCGCTGTTCGCCTGCGACGACACCATCGACAACGACGGAGACGGCTGGATCGACTACCCGGGCGATCCGGCCTGCTTCCACCCCGCCGCCCATTCCGAGCTCTGCGCCTGCCAGGACGGGCTCGACAACGACGGCGATGGTCTGATCGACTTCGACGGAGGGCTATCTGCACTCGGCTACGTCAAGGCGGGTCAAGATGGGTGGTGCACGTATGCTTGGCAGATGGCTGAAGCCGGAGACACCTGGCCCTGCGGCCTCGGCACCGAGTTGGCATTCCTCCTGCCGCCGCTGATCTGGCTCCATCGCAGGCGCAGCCGGAGGCTCTGAGCGCCCTACGCCACGAGCCGCCTTCGGAGGGCGAGGGCCGCAAAGGCGACGCCCCGACCGCGAGTGGGCCGGGGCGTTTCGGTGTGTCCGGAGGCGATGGCTTCTCGCGGGGTGAGCGTCGTCGTCCGGTGGGGTCGTTATTGCTTGAATTTCGTATCCACCGGGATGACTACCGTGGGGTTCCCGAGAGCATCGATTGCTGACAAAGTACATTTAATTTGCCTTGCCGATACTGACGTTCCGTCAGGTCGATTTATTTTGCAGATACTTGGATTGTTACCCACGCGGTCGGAAGTACAGTATCCAACAGCTCCGCTCGCTATTTCCCCGCCAGTAATGCAGGTGACAGGTCCAACCGTGAAGCGGACTTCAATCATGTTCTTACTCAAGTTAATACAGGCGCAGCTGAGACCGTTCTCACCAGGCATCAAAGGAGCAGAGACTAAGATGGTTTCACCTGTCGCAAACGTTGGGGCCAAAAAGAGGATCGCCGTTATCACTACCACTGCCGCGTGTTTGTTCATGAGGGCCTCCTTTGGGTCGGAGACTACTCAAGGGAGCGGACAGGCGAAAGAAGCGGTCTTTCGAGGTCCGGTAACCCCGCCTCTTGCTTATCCGACTAGCTCAGCGACAAGTCGGTTGTAGAGCAAGGGCACGCCACGGGCGGCGCGGCGAAGGACGAAGCCGAAGAGCTCCCCCTCTCGCCAGCGCCGATCGAAGCGATAGCTGAACTCGTTGAGGTAGGCGGGCATGTGCTTGCGGCTCACGCCGTGCAACGTCCCGCGCAGCCAGGTCTTGAGGTTGCCGAAGATGCGGTGAACCCACGGCAGGATCTCGGCGGAGCCGGCCCTGCTTCTACCAGCCCTGCTAGTGCTGTGGCGGAGGCGCAGTCTGCCAGGAAGCGTCCGATAGTGTCCAGAGACGTCCGCCGAGGCGAGCGCATACTCTGCTACCCTGGGCACCATGGCAGCAAAGCGCAGCGTTCCTGCTTCCAGGGTCGGCCCCCGTGGCTCTCGGCGCCAACGCAACCAGCGGCTCCGCATGGCTCTCATGCTCACGGGTGCCGAGCAGCGCCAGCTCAAGGCAACCGCAGAGCGAGAGCTGCGGTCTATCGACAACCTCGTGGGATGGATCGTGGTTCAACACCTGAGATCCCACAAGAAGCGATTGAAACTCAAGACCATCAGCGGCCCACGCAGCAAGTTCGAGGTGGGTGTCACGTTCACGCCCGATGAACTTGCCAAGCTCGAGGCGAGAGCTGAAGAACAGCGGCGGAGTCTATCGAGCTAGTGACGTTGCTGGTGGTGGAGGCGCTGGGGCGGAAGTAGGACGCACTTATTCCCGCTGGGTTCCAAGGATCGAGAGTTGCTCAATGGCATCTGGAGAAGCGCCGAAGTGGAAGGCTGTGCCTCAGGGGATCGGTTGTCCCCCGAGTGAGCCGTCGATGAGCCAGGCGTCAATCCAGTCGGTCTCGCTCGTCAGAACTTGATTCTTCCAAGTTCGTGTGCGCTCCCTGAATGCGACCTCGCCGATGTTGCGTGCTCGCCAAACCTCTTGCTCGGTAATCGTCAGGGTTTCGTCGCGGGATACTGCCTCCTTCACGACAAGGCCAAGAAAACCGGGTGTGAAAACGGTATCAGCAAATGACGCCGATGGTGTGTCGAGAGGCCCCATGCTTTCGAGAATCCACGCTCCCTGGAAGTTCGCCTTCCCGATGTAGGCGCCGTCGAAGAACAACTTCGCTTTCGCACGGAACTTGTTCAGCTTAAGGGGCTTCACCTTGAACTTAATGAACTTTCGGGGCTTCTTCAGGTCGTAGTACGCCGTTGAAGGCGGGTCTGAAACGGCCATATCGCCGAAGAGGATCATCTTCGCTGGGATCATGCAGCTCTCATCGAAGGAAGTCGGCAGCCCAGCTTGGGTAATCCTGGTTAGCCAGCAAACTCCCTTTTTCCAAGACCCGGCTTCGACCTTACCTGCTATGGCGTCGCCGTCCCAGGACAGCGAGCCCCACCACGCCCGAGCCGAGGAGCAGCAGCGTGCCCGGCTCAGGGATGAAGTGGATATCGACGAACCCGATGAGCACGACTCCGGGAACGCCCCCGTGAGGCTCGTGTAGGTCTTGCTCATCGTCACGAACTGGACGACGCCCGAGGGCTGGGCCGTGCTCGACGTGAGCGAGGCGGGTCCATGAGCGATGCCGGGCAAGATCGTACTTGTAAGCACATTGGAGTTCGGGGAGTGTTGGGTAAACGGCGGCGGGCTGAACATCCACGAGGAGTGCTGCATGGTGATCGCCACGGCTCCGGTGACGATCTGGGTCCCGCCGATACCAAAGCCCACCCCACCTACCGGCGTTAGCGGAACGACCACCGCCGCGTAGGCGCAGGGCGAGAAGACCAGGCAGATCTTCGCGGTGCCGGTGAGGCCCATGGGGCCGCCGCCGGACGGCCCACCCGAGATCCCGCAGAAGCTCCCACTCAGGTTCGCCATCGCCGGTGAAGATCACCGAGTTGATGGTGCTGCTCGCGGTCACCGGGACCGAGGCGGTCACCGGCCCAAGGCCGCTCCCAAGCGCCAAGGTGTTCAGGTGTAGACCGCCCCCGCTTCCGTTCACGAGAGCGAGGCCGCTACCGGGCGCCACGACACCCGGCAGGACCCCTATCCAGAATGTCAGCGAGCCCGTATAGCCGAGTGTCGCTGCTCCAGCGCTTCCGGCCACACCGAGCGCTAAGAAGCCGGCCAGTGCGATACCGATTGAGTCGTCTTCATAGCATGATCTCCTCTATCCGCGATTGAGCGGCGCAGGTCGCGGCTCCTTACTGAACCCGCCGCCTGCTCTTGGTGAGGAAGTTCGAGTTGCCCGTCCCGCAAGCCTCCGGCCAAAGCCAGCGTCTCCGCCTCCCACGCCTGGGCGCGGGTTGCAGAGGGGGCTTCCGGCCTGGAGTCAGTGGGGAATACTTCGAGACGTGCGGCCCATGGCGAACGGAGAACGCGAACAGCCTTCACTGCTTGCCCCTCCCAAGAGCAACGCCGCTATACACATGCAAGTTTTATACCGATCAGAAGCAGGAGCAGAAGCGAGCGAATCCGATTACTTAGAAGCGACGGTAGAGCCACCGCTCTTCCCAGAGCGGAAGGGCTCTTCCATAAACAGGGAAAAGTCTTTCCTTCCCGAGAACCACCCCGCCCAAATGGGGGTTACACGCGGATGTGATCGTGGGCTTCCACCGAACAGCGTTCACCAGCCGCCAGCCGGGCTTGATCCCCCAGCAACAGCGGCGCGTCGTATCATGAGGCAACCCTAGGGAGGCAACCCATGCACCTCTACCTACTCGCCGCACTCCTCATCGCCGCCCCGGCCTGGGCCGGACTCCCAGTCGCCTGCGACACCGACTACAAAGCCGTCAAGAAGGAACGTGGCGATTGGCGATCCGCTGGGTTTCGAGCTGTACGAGGTGGCCGACTGCACCGGCACACCGATCTTCAGTGAGATCCTCGGCATCGGCACACCCGGGGTCACTGTCGAAGAGGTCAAGCCGGTGGGCGCTAAGGGGGAAAGGCCCAAGCCGCCGAAGATCGCCCGGCTCCGGGCCACCCTCGACGTGCCCGTGGTCACTGGGGCTCTGTATCTGCGCGTGCAGGGCGATGGTATCGAGCCTGTGGGCGGCGCGACCAGAGGGAGCGAATGCGAATAGCTCTCGCATCTGATCACGCGGGCTTTCGCTTCAAGACGATCATCGCGGAGCATCTCCGCAACCAAGGCTACGAGATCACCGACTTTGGCACCGACTCCGAGGAGCCTGTGGACTACCCAGACCTGATCCGGCCGGCTGCGCTCTCGGTGGCTCGGGGAGAATGCGAGCGTGGAATCGTGCTGGGGGGGTCCGGCAACGGTGAAGCCATGGTCGCCAACCGAATTCGCGGTGTGCGCTGCGCGTTGTGCTGGACCGAAGAGACCGCGCGGCTGGCCCGAGCGCATAACGATGCGAACATGATCTCTCTTGGTCAGCGCCTGCTTTCAGCGGAACAGGCACTGCTGATAGTGGAGACATGGCTCGCCACACCGTTTGAGGACGGCCGACACGTTCCGAGAATCGCGAAGCTCGACGAGTAGTGTTCGAGTGGTGGTGTGCCACGCAACTAGCCGCTGAAGCGCACCGCCGAACAGGTCAGCGCAACCGATGGGCGGTGCTGGTCAGGGTTCCCCGGGGTGGGTCTCCCGTGGTAGTCTCGATGCTGGCTACACCGTGGCAGCCGCCACGTCGATGGCTCACCGTGTAGCCCGTCAACGACATTCGGACGTTTGAGTGGTCTACTCTAAGAGACACATCACAGGGTCTAGGACCCTGGGGAGTGTTTCGAAATGGCAGAAAGAAACAAGCAATCCACGGAAGCAGCCGTGCGGGAGATTCGCCGCCGAACCCGCAGGAAGTTCGCCCCCGAGGAGAAGATCCGGATCGTTCTCGAAGGCCTACGCGGCCAGCAGAGCATCTCGGAGCTGTGCCGCCGAGAAGGCATCGCTTCCAACCTGTACTACCGCTGGAGCAAGGATTTCCTCGAAGCTGGCAAGAAGCAGCTCGCCGGGGACACCGTGCGCGAAGCGACCAGCGACGAAGTAAGGGAGCTGCGGGCCGAGAACCGAGAGCTCAAGGAAGTGGTGGCTGAGGCCCTCTTCGATCTCCTGGCCGTTCGCCGAGAAGAGGCTCTCCGGTTCGGCTGAGGGGATATCCCCGAGTGGGTCTTCCCCTCCGAGGCGGGCACGGCTCTGGACGAGAGGAACCTGTCGCGAGCGTGGTATCGGGTCCGCCGGAAAGCCCAGAAGGCGGGGGTGAGACCCTTGAAGCTCCACACGGCCCGGCACACCTACGCCAGCATGGCATTGGCCTCCGGCAAGAGCGTCCGGTGGGTTGCAAACCAGCTCGGTCACTCCTCGCCGATGCTGACTCTCAAGACCTACGCCCACGCGATGCGCGAGGAGGAGGCGGATCTCGGGTTCGCCGATTTCGCGGTCGCTGACGGCCCCGAACGGCCTATACGGCCCCTGACGAAAACGGGGCTGACGACCGCGCCGCCAACCCCGCGAATTCTTTGGTGGAGCTGAGGGGGATCGAACCCCTGACCCTCAGACTGCCAGCCTGATGCTCTCCCAGCTGAGCTACAGCCCCACTCAGAGCCCAAGCTATCGCCGGGATCGCGGGCTGTCAAAGCGTGGATGAGTCGGTGAGGACGGCTCCCCGCGGGGTGATGGGTCCTGATCTGGCACCGGTCAATTGGTATGATGCGCCTCCGTCTGCGAGGGGCGTCGAGAGCGGCGCGAGCCGTCGGAGGCCGTCGTCGCGGGCAACCGCCGGAGTGGCGAAACTGGTATACGCAGGGGACTCAAAATCCCCCGGCCTTTGCGGGCCGTGTGGGTTCGAATCCCACCTCCGGCACCAGTGGATCGGCCGAGGGAGCGAATAATGGAACACGACCCTCGTCGAAGATTGTTGTGCAGCGACCTGGCGCGCGGCTCGGAGCGCGCCCATGGGGGAGAGATTCACAATGCTCAGGACGTTTCGTAGCTTCGCGTTGATTGCCCTGGTGCTCGTCGCAGTGCCGATGGTTCTGGCCGGCCCCGCTGCGGCGCAGTACCGCGAATTCTCCGGGAAGGTCGACAAGATCTCGAAGAAGAAGATCTTCGTCGACAACCGGATGGGTGACAAGGTGTCCTTCGTCCGAGTCGACGAGACCGTCGTCGAGGGTCTCAAGACCGAGTGGGACAAGGTCAAGAAGAACGACTGGGTGAGCGTATCCTGGAAGTTCGTCGACAAGCCCCGCAAGGCCTACAAGGTCGTCGTGAAGCCCGCCCCGGAGGAAGCCGCCGAAGACATGTAGCTCGCCGGTGCAGGGGTGGTGCGTCTGGTAGGTTCCTCGTATGACCTGCTCGACCCCGCTCCTGCGCCCGGAACAGTTCGAGCGCTATCGCCGCCATCTCTACCTTCCCGAGTTCGGTGTCGAGGGCGGGGTGCTCGGGGTGCTGCCGGGCATCGTCGCCATGATCCAGGCGACGGAGACCCTCAAGCTGCTCGCCGGGATCGGAGAGCCCTTGATCGGGCGCCTGGTTCACGTGAACGCCCTCGAGATGAAGTTTAGTGAGTACCGCTTCGCCAAGGATCCGCAGTGTCCGATCTGCAGCGCGCAGCCGCGCATCAGCGAGCTGGTCGACTACGAGGGGTTCTGCGGCCTGGCCGGGGCGGAGCGGCCGCCGCTTCGAACCGTCTCCGCCGGCGCTGTGAAGCGGCGCGCCGACCGGGGAGAGGCGTTCCTGCTGCTGGACGTTCGCGACTCCGACGAGCAGGAGAAGGCCCGTATCGTGGGAGCGACGTCGCTACCGCTCGGTCAGGTCGAGGCACGCCTCGGAGAGCTGAAGGATTGGCGGGAGCGCCCGGTCGTGGTTCACTGTCACCGGGGGGGCAGGAGCGAGAAGGCGTGTCGGGTCCTGCTGGCGGCGGGATTCAGGGACGTGGCCGCTCTCTCGGGTGGAATCGAAGCGTGGTCGCTCACCGTGGATCCGCAGGTTCCGCGCTACTGAGGCGAAGGAACCGCAGGGTGGAAGGGAAAGACGACGATGGCGAAGAAGAAGCTTCCGGATCCGTTGCGGCGCCGGCACATGGTCGAGCAGGAGATCGACCCGGCCCGCGCCCTGCAGGTCGCCGAGGCGTATCTGGAACAGGGTCGGGCGATCGAATCCGTTCACTTCCTGGTGAAGGCGGAGGCACGCGACCGACTGGCCACGCTGCGGGAGCAGGCCGTGAGTGAGGGGGATGCCTTCCTGCTCCACGAGCTCTGCACGGCGCTCGAAGAGGAGGTGGATGCGGCGACCTGGAAGGCGCTGGCCGAGGCCGCCCGGGCTGCCGGAAAGGATCGCTACGCCGCCGAGGCGAGTGGGCAGGCGGCGCGGCTGGAGGACTGAACGATGGCGCTCAGATGTCTGGTGGTGCGGGGCCTCGTCAAGGAGGTCGAAGAGGACGTGAACAAGTTCCTGGCCAGTCACGATGTCAACGTGCTCCACATGGCACAGAGCGAGCACGGCGAGTACCTGAGCCTGACGCTCATCTACGAGGAGCCCGATCCGCTCCAGTAGAGCGGAACGACCCCGGAGTGGGTCGGGCCGAGCTTCTGCCTGGGGCTGGCCGGCGATCCTCCGCAGCCGTAGGCAGCGCGATGCCCCCCGACGAGATCCGGATCGAGAATGCCCGCTCCCACAACCTCCGGGGCGTGAGCTGCCGGATTCCCATCGCCCGGCTCTCGGTGGTGACGGGGGTCTCCGGCTCGGGCAAGTCCACGCTGGCATTCGACACGCTCTACGCCGAGAGCCAGCGGCGCTACGTGACCTCACTTTCCGCCTACGCCCGGCAGTTCCTGGAGCGGCTGCCGCGTCCGGAGGTCGACTTCATCAGCGATCTTCCTCCCGCGATCGCGATCGAGCAGCGCAATCCCGTCTCCAACGCGCGCTCGACGGTGGGAACCGCCACCGAGATCCTGGACCATCTCCGCCTGCTCTACGCAAAGATCGGCGAGACCCGTTGCTGCGGGCGGTCCGTTGCACCTGGCAGCGTCGAAGCCGTGGCCGACCGGATTCTGGCTCGATTCGAGGGAAGGCGCATCACGGTCGGCAGCCGGATCGTTCGGTCCGGAGGCGAGAGCGCAGCGGATCTCGGCGAGCGGATGGCGCGTGAGGGTTACACGCGCTGGCTGCTCCGGGATGGATCGCTCGAGGATCTGACCGAACTCTCCCCCAAACGGATCCACCGCGAGCGGAGGAATGCGCTTTCGGTGATCGATCGGCTGGCGCTCTCTCGGGGGGAAGGGCGCGCCAGGCTCGCGGAGGCCGTCTCCGTGGCATTCGCCCGCGGCGACGGCCGCGCCGTGGTGGTGGACGAGTCTGGTGCGAGAACGGTCTATCGCGAGGGCTTCGCCTGCGATGGCTGCGGGCGTGTGCATCCCAATCCCGAGCCTTCGCTCTTCTCCTTCAACAGCGTCCTCGGGGCGTGTGAGGCGTGTCAGGGCTTCGGCAGGATCGCCGCACTCGACCTGGAGCGCGTGGTTCCCGATCCCGATCGAAAGCTCCGGGACGGCGCCATCGCTCCCTTTGCGACGCCCGGCGGACGCGGCTGCCAGCGGGACCTGATGCGCGCATGCAAGCGGCTGGGAATCCCAACGGACAGGCCGTGGAAGCGGCTCGGCAAGCGTCAGCGAGCGCTGGTGGTGGAAGGAGACGGGAACGGGTGGTACGGGGTGCGAGGCTTCTTCGACTGGCTCGAGGGCCGCCGCTACAAGGTTCAGGCTCGAGTCCAGATTGCGCGGTACCGCCGCTTCGATCCCTGTCAGACGTGTGGCGGGACCCGGCTGCGCCCCGAGGCGCTGAACGTCCACGTCGGAGAGCGCCACATCGGCGAGCTCGCGCGCATGACCCTCGGCGAGCTCGGGAGCTGGCTCTCTTCGCTCACACTTTCGCCCGCGCTGGAGGCCCGGGGTGGCCGGCTCCGCGAGGCCCTCGCCGCCCGTGTGGGGACCGCGAACCGGGTGGGACTCTCCTATCTGAGCCTGGACCGCCAGGTGCGCACGCTTTCGGGCGGAGAGGCGCAGCGGATCCAGCTGGCGACCGCGCTCGGGGGGGTGCTGACGGCGGCTCTCTACGTGCTCGATGAACCCTCGGTCGGTCTCCATCCGCGCGACGTCGCGCGCCTTCTCGAGGTGCTTCGCGAGATCCGCGATCAGGGCAACACGGTAGTGGTCGTGGAGCACGCTCCCGAGATCGTCTCGGCGGCGGATCACCTGATCGATCTGGGACCCGGATCGGGGCGCGCTGGGGGCAGCCTCGTCGCCGAGGGCAGCGTGGAAGAGATCCGCTGCGAGGCTGATTCCATCACGGGCCGTGCGCTGTCTGGCGGCATCCGTCCGCAGCGGCGTCGGCGCCGCGCCAGCGGGCGCTGCGTCCGGATCGTGGGCGCTCGCGCCAACAACCTGCAGGAGCTGGACGTGGAGATCCCGCTGGATCAGCTGGTCGTCGTTACCGGCGTCTCCGGTGCCGGGAAGTCCAGCCTGGTGCGGGGAGTGCTGGTGGGCCAGCTGCGCAGGGATCCGGACCGCGGGGAGTGCGACCGGATCGAGGGAGCGGAGCAGATCGGGGACGTGGTGCTGGTCGATCCGACCCCGCCATCGCGGAGCCTCCGCTCCAATCCGGCGACGGTGTCGAAGGCCTTCGACGGGATTCGCCGGCAGTTCGCAACGAGTGCCGAGGGGCGCCGGCGGGGGCTGGCGCCCGGCTGGTTCTCCTTCAACGTGCCCGGTGGGCGCTGCGAGAAATGCGAGGGAATCGGCGAGACCGTCGTCGACATGCAGTTTCTGGAAGACCTGCGGATTCCCTGCGAGGCCTGCGGCGGATCCCGCTACAAGCAGGAGGCGCGGGCCGTTCGTCTCCACGGCCGCTCCATCGTGGACGTCCTCGCGCTGACGATCGAGGAAGCCCTGGAGGTGTTCGCGGAAGATCGGGGCATTGCCGGCCGGCTGCGTCCATTCGCACGGGTGGGTCTCGGCTATCTCACGCTCGCCCAGCCTCTCGTCACTCTGTCCGGTGGCGAGCTGCAGCGGCTCCGACTGGCGCAGGCGCTGGCCGTCGGCAAGCCGGATTCCCTCTACGTGCTCGACGAGCCGACCACGGGTCTTCACCCGTCGGAGATCGGGGTGCTGCTGGGCTGCCTCGACGAGCTCCTGGAGGCTGGCGGAAGCACCGTGCTGGTCGAACACAACCTGGATTTGATCGCGCATTCGGATCACGTGATCGACCTCGGTCCGGAGGGGGGGCCGGGCGGGGGGCGAGTGGTGGCCACCGGGACGCCGCGCCAGATCGCCCGGGTCCGGAGATCCCACACGGGTGCGGCCCTGCGGGGGGCGATCCCCCCGCTCTGAGCTTGCGGCGGGACGCGGCTTCCAGGGGCTCCCAGCGGGGATGTCCCGGCGATTCACGAGGGGTAAGGAAACGCCGGCTGACCACCGATGAGTCAGACGTGGAAAAACCCAGCTCCAGCAGGGTCGGAGCGCCGCTGCGAAACATCGGCCAGGAAGTCGACTGGGTTCGGACTTGCTTCGTCGAGACCGGGGCCCTCGGCCTGCTGTTGATCGATGCCATGAGCCTCGACGAGATCGAGCGATCCTACGGTGTCGATGCGCATCGGCAGGTGGCGGGGCGGATTGCTGGGCGGGTCCGCGAGGTGCTGTCGGAGCAGCTCGAGCCAGGCGACCTGGTGGTGCTGGGCGAGCTCGGCCGCGACGAGGTCATCGTGCTGCTGTTTCGCGAGCGCGGGAACGAGCACTTCTATCGCTCCGAGCTTCCCGAGCTGGCCACGAATCTGCGCGAATCCCTCTCGAGCACCGAAAGCCGCCTCGGCTATCCGTTCACGCGTGAGCCGCTTCGCTTCTCCGTGGGATCGGCTCTCGCTCTCTACGACCCGACGCTTCGGCCCGAGGCATTGATCCGGCGGGCGCGCGGCCACGCGCTGCGCGATGCCGACCTGAACCTGCGCATCGAGCAACGCCGGCGACGCGAGGAGTTCATCTCGCTGGTGCTGGCCGAGCAGATCTCGATGGTCTTCGAGCCGATCGCGAAGCTCGCCAACCGCGAGGTCCTGGGCTACGAGGCGCTGGCGAGGGGGGTGGGCAACCCCGCTCTCAGCGCGCCCAAGGAGCTCTTCGAGGCCGCTGCCGAGACGGATCTTCTCTTCGAGCTCGACTGCCTGTGCCGGCGCCAGGCGCTCCGCCAGGCCAAGCGCCTGCCGAACGGGAGCAAGCTCTTCCTGAACCTGCTTCCCTGCGCGATCTACGATCCCGCCTTCGAGGGCGAGGCGCTGCGACGCACACTGCAAGACCACCAGCTCTGCCCGAGCGACGTGGTGTTCGAGATCTCCGAGCGCGAGTCGATCGGGAACTTCGCGATCTTCCGTGAGCTCTGTGATCGCTACTGCGAGCTGGGCTTCGAGATCGCCATGGACGACGTGGGGGCCGGCTACGGCAGCCTCAGGGCGGTGACGGAGCTCTCTCCGGACTACATCAAGGTGGACATTGCATTCGTCCGGGCGATCGAGTCGGATCCCATCCGCCGGGAGGTGCTGGTCGCCCTCAGCGGAATCGCCCGGCGAATCGGCGCTCAGATCATCGCCGAGGGGATCGAGACCCCCGAGCAGTTCGAGACGCTGAAGAAGCTCGGCATCCCGTACGGCCAGGGCTACTTCGTGGGTCGCGCCACGCGGTTCGACGAGCCCGGAAGCTGACCGCACGAACCGGGTTCTTGCTCGAGAGCGCTCCGCTGGACGGATTCGTGTGGCTTGAAATGGCGGAAGCGGACGGGAATCGAACCCGCCGAAACCGTGTCGCCACAGTTCCCACCGGATTTGAAGTCCGGGCGAGGCACCAGCCCTCGAAACGCTTCCGCCCCGAGTCTACAAAAAAAATCCTCGGGATCGGTGCGGGGCGGCTAAGATGCGCTCGGCGTGACGACGTACTCGCTGGCGGACACTGCGAGGATTCTCCACATCTCACGAGCTCGTCTCCGCTACTGGGAGCGGACCGAGCTGGTGAACAGGTCCGGTCTGGAAGACGACCAGCCGGCGTTCGGCTTCAGGGATCTGATCTACATCCGAACCATTCTCGCGCTGCTCGAGAACGGGGTTCCCCTGCGCCGGATCCGGCGGAGCGTCGACCGCATTCGCGAGCGGATTCCGGAGCTCGACCAGCCGCTGGGCGCGCTGCGGGTCTGGCTGGCGGGCTCGGGTCGGGTTGTGGTGCGCCACGGCGGAGCGCTGCTCGAGCCGGACGGTCAGTTCGTGCTGGACTTCGAGCTGGCTCCGCCCAGTGAGGATGACGTGGCGCCGCTTCCGCTCCCCACGCGGCCAGCGGTGGCGCCGGAAGCCGACTTTGCGACGGCGCTGGAATGGTTCGAGCGGGGTTGCCAGCTGGATTCCAGCGCCGCGACCCTCAAGGAGGCGATTCAGGCCTACCGCAACGCGCTGCGGGCGGACCCCGGCTTTGCGGACGCTCACTGCAACCTGGGGACCGCGCACTACAACCAGGGCGAGCGGGGCCCGGCACGGGCCTGCTACGAGGAGGCTCTCGAGTACGACGCGGAGCACGTCGAGGCCAACTTCAACCTGGGAAATCTTCTCGAAGAGGACGGACAGCGGGAAGGGGCGCTCCACCGCTACAAGACGGCGACCCGGGCGGATCCGTTGTTTCCCGACGCGCAGCTCAACCTGGCACTGCTCTACGAGAAGCTCCAGCTTCCGCGCAATGCGAAGCAACACTGGCGCCGCTACCTCCAGCTGGTTCCCGATGGAAGCTGGGCAGAGATCGCGCGCCAGCATCTGGCCGAATAGCGGCCTGTCCGCACTAGCGGCGAGCGAGGGGTGGAGCCAGGCGGAAGGTCTGCCGGTCGATCGGCCGGTCGTCCAGCAGAGCCTCGACTCGCCAGATGCCGTGGCTGCCGGAGATCGCGCCGTCGAGCTTCAGGGTCGAGTGGACATGGTGCTTTCGGGCCAGCTCGACGGCCTGTTCCTGTGCGACCACCCCGGATGGATCGGTGAAGCGGACCCGAATCCGTTTCCGCGAGTCGCGGTAGCGGTCGGCGACCCTTCCCCACCAGACGACGCGGGCGTCGTCGTCTCGGAACTCGACCCGGGGCGAGCCGAAGCGCGCCGCATCGTCATCGGATTCGACCCCGTCCGCGATACCCGCTTCTTCGATGGGGGGAAAGGTGAGCCGCTCGACCTCGCGCCGGGCCCGGCTGGGGAGCGGACCCTCCCCGCTGAAGCGGTCGATCGCCTGTTCGAGGTAGAAGGTGGCCTGGTGGCGGCTGCCCAGGGTCAGGTAGGCCATGCCGAGCTTGTAGTAGACGAGGGCGACCGAGGGATCGATGGCGAGGGCCCGGCGGTACGGCCCGATCGCTTCGTGGGTCCGTCCGCTCCGCTCCAGAAGCTCGGCGCGAAGATACGGGACGCGGGGATCGTAGGGCTCGAGTCGCTCCGTCTCTTCGAGCAGGACCAGGGCCCCATCGATCTCCCCGGCTTCGGCCTTGCGCCGCGCTTCTGCGAGCAGGGGGTCCGTCTTCGAGCGGTCGGGATCGGGGACGAAGCCGTGCCAGGTGGTCCTGCCGCTGTCCACCAGCAGGGCGAGGCGCGCCTGGCTGTGCCGGAACGCGCGGTAGAGCTCGGGGGAGCCCTCGCCGGTGACCGTGATCGTCTCCAGACCGGCCAGGACGGTGGTGATCCGGTTCTCGACGTCGGGATGGCTATACAGGTACGGGGGCATCTGGGTGCGGATGTCGTGGCTCTCGGCGAGCAGGCGCTCGAAGAAGCGAGCCAGTCCCTCGGGGTGGTAACCGGCCCTCGCCATGAAGTTGGAGCCGATGTCATCGGCCTCCGTCTCGAACTCCCGCGAGAATCGGAGCTGGAGGGCGACGTTGAGTCCCTCGCTCGCGACCAGGAATCCCGGTTCTCCGCTCGCCAACGCAGCGCCCATGCCGGCGACCTTGGCGAGCAGGTCCGGGATCGCGGCCTTCTCCCGCATCCGGGCGTAGTGCCGCCCCTTCACGTGACCGATCTCGTGGGCGACCACGCCCGCCAGCTCGTCCAGGGAGCCGGCGCCGAGGACCGTGCCGCTGTGCAGGTAGATGTAGCCGCCCGGCACGGCGAAGGCGTTGAGGGACGGATCGGGAATCACGCGGAAGTGGTAGATGAAGGGCTGGGGCTCGATCTTGCGGACGATGGACTGCCCCAGATCGTTGATGAATCCGAGCACGACCGGATCGTCGATCAGGCGGATGTGCTCGCGGACCTGTCGGTCGAATTCCACACCGATCTCCCGCTCCTTCTGGACGGAGACCTTGGTGTACGCATCGATCGGATTGAAGCGGGAGCCGTCGTCCTGGACGCAGGAGAGCACGCCCAGAAAGACTGCGAGCGCTAGTCGGAATTGGGTTCGGGTTGCCATCGGAGGACCGGCTTGCGTGCGGCCCGCGTCTCGTCGAGACGGCTGTGGCGGGTCCGATGGGGGGCGTGGAGCACCAGCTCCGGGTCCACCCGCGCCTCCTGGTCGATCGCGAGGAGCGACTCCACCAGTCGATCCAGCTCCTCGGGGCTTTCGCTCTCGGTCGGCTCGATCATCAGCGCTCCCTCGACGATCAGCGGGAAGTAGATGGTCGGAGGGTGGAAGCCGTAGTCGATCAGGCGCTTCGCGACGTCCAGTGTCGTGACTCCGGTATTGCGCAGGCTTCGATCCGAGAGCACGCACTCGTGCATGACCGGGCGGTCGTAGGGCAGGTGATAGGTGTCCCGCAGGCGGGCCAGCAGGTAGTTGGCGTTCAACACGGCCATCTCGGCGCAGCGCCGGAGCCCCTCGCTGCCCAGCGAGAGAATGTACGCGAAGGCGCGAACGGCCACCCCCACGTTGCCGAGGTTGCCGTGCAGGCGCCCGATCGTCTCGGGCACGTCGTCGCTGAGCTCGAAGCCCGCATCCCCGTCGAGCCTTCGGACCACCGGCACGGGGAGGTACGGCGCCAGCACCTCCTTGACGCCGACCGGGCCGGCCCCTGGGCCGCCGCCGCCGTGCGGGGTCGAGAAGGTCTTGTGCAGGTTGAAGTGCATCACGTCGATGCCCATGTCGCCGGGCCGCGCCTTTCCCAGCAGGGCGTTCAGGTTGGCGCCGTCACCGTAGACCAGGCCACCCCGAGAGTGAACGATCTCGGTGATGCGCGTGATGTGCTCCTCGAAGAGGCCCAGGGTGTTGGGATTCGTGACCATCAGCGCAGCCACTTCGTCGGTCATGGCGGCCTCGACGGCCTCGGGGTGCAGGATCCCGTCGTCACCCGAAGGAATCGCGACCACGTCGTAGCCGTTGAGGGCTGCGCTGGCGGGGTTCGTCCCGTGCGCGGAGTCCGGCACCATCACCTTGCTGCGCTTCTCGCCCCGGTGCTCGTGGCAGGCGCGGATCATCATGATCCCGGTCAGCTCGCCCTGGGCTCCGGCCGCGGGCTGCAGGGTCACGCGGTCCATTCCGCTGATTTCGGCGAGCTGCATCTCGAGGCGGTAGAAGAGCTCGAGGAGGCCCTGGGAGGCCGCATCGGACTGGAGCGGGTGGGCCGCGCTGAACCCGGGCAGACGGGCGACCCGCTCGTTCAACTTCGGGTTGTACTTCATGGTGCAGGAGCCGAGCGGGTAGGGGCCGAGGTCGACGGCGGCGTTCCAGGTGGAGAGCCGCGTGAAGTGCCGCACCACCTCCACCTCGGAGAGCTCGGGAAGCCCGGGCAGGTCCTTGCGGACCGCTTCGGAGGACAGCACCGCTGCCGGATCGACCGGAGGAACGTCGAGCTCCGGCAGGGCGTGGCCGCTCCGGCCCGGTGCGCCACGTTCGAAGAGGAGCGGCTCCTCGTAGGCGAGGCCGGCGTTCGGTACGCGGCCGCCAGCGCCGGCCTGCCCGTCGGACCCGCTCATGATCGGCTCTCAGCGAGAAGGGCGATGAACCGGTCGATCGACTCCTTTCCGTTCAGCTCGGTGGTGCAGACCAGCAGCGCCGAGCCCAGCTCAGGAGCGTGGGCACCGAGATCGAGCCCCCCGATGATGCCGGCGCTCCGGGCTCGTTCCAGGGCGTCGCGGGGGGGCTCGGCGAGGCGCACCGTGAACTCGTTGAAGGTCGGCGCGGAGAGCGGGAGCTCGAGTCCGGGGGTCTCCCGGATCTTCGCCTTCGCGTACTCCGCCTTGGCGAGGTTCATCTCGGCCAGCTTGCGCAGTCCCACGCGTCCGAGAAGGGCGAGGTAGATGGTCGCCATCAGGAGGCAGAGACCCTCGTTGGTGCAGATGTTGGAGGTCGCTCGCTCGCGCCGGATGTGCTGCTCCCGGGTCGAGAGGGTCAGGACGAAGCCTCGCTTGCCCCTTGTGTCCACGGTCTCGCCCGCCAGGCGTCCCGGCAGCTGGCGGAGGAACTTCGAGCGCGTGACGAGGAAGCCCAGGTGGGGCCCGCCGAAGGCCATCGGGACCCCGAAGCTCTGCGCCTCGCCGCAGGCGATGTCGGCGCCGGCGTCGCCCGGCGGGCGGAGCAACGCCAGCGAGAGCGCCTCGGTCACCGCCGAGACGAGGAGCGCGCCCGCCGCGTGAGCGGCCTCGGCCGCCGGCGAGAGCTCCTCGACCACTCCGAAGAAGTTGGGCTGCTGGAGGATCACCGCCGCCGTCTCTGCATCCACGTATTCGCCGACGGGCTCCGAGCGCCCGTCCTCGCCCCGAGGAATGGTGGTGATCTCGGCTCGCAGTCCGGCCAGGTGGGTTTCCAGCACCTGGCGGTAGTGGGGGTGCAGGCTGGCACTCACCGCCACCTTGTTTCGCCGGGTGATTCGCATCGCCATCAGGGCGGCCTCGGCGGTGGCGGAGGCGCCGTCGTACATCGATGCGTTGGAGACTTCGAGCGCCGTGAGGCCGCAGATCATCGTTTGCCACTCGAAGATCGCCTGGAGGGTCCCCTGGCTCATTTCAGGCTGGTAGGGGGTGTAGGCGGAGTAGAACTCGGCCCTCGAGACCAGAGCATCCACGGCACTGGGGATGAAGTGTGCGTAGGTGCCGCCGCCCAGAAACCACTCGTGGCTCTTGGCGTCGGCATTCGCCGCCGCCAGGCGCTCGAGCTCCGCCAGGACTCCCTGCTCGCTCGCGGGCGGGGGAAGATCGATCGGTCGCGCCAGCCGCAGCGCCTCGGGAATCGAGGCGAACAGGTCCTCCAGCCGCGGGCTGCCGATGACGTCGAGCATCCGCCGCACGTCGTCCTCGGTGTGCGGGATATAGCGCAGGGAACCGCCCTCGGTCACTCGGAGCGATCTTTGACGAACTTGATGTATGCGGTGGCATCCATCAGGCTGCTCAACACCGCTTCGTCCTCGATGTCGATGGCGATCATCCAGCCGTCGCCGTAGCAGTCCTCATTCACCGCTTCCGGCTGCTCCGCGAGGACCTCGTTGATCTCCACCACCTCGCCGGCGACCGGAGCGTAGAGGTCGGAGACGGCCTTCACCGACTCGATTACGCCGAAGGGCTCCCCGAGCTCGAGGACCTTCCCCAGCTGGGGCAGCTCCACGAAGACGATGTCTCCCAGCTGTTGCTGGGCGTAGTCGGTGATGCCCGCAGTGACCCGCTTGCCCTGCACGCGGGCCCACTCGTCCTCTTCCGAATAGCGGAGATCCCCGGGAATTTCGTAGTCAGCGGCCAAAGCTCCCATGACCTCATGTTGCGTTCGCCGAGCGGCGTTGCGCCCGGACGAACGGGGTTTCTACCACCCTCGCCCGAATCCCTTTTCCTCGAACCAGCACCTCGAATCCGGATCCGACGGTTGCCAGCGCCGGCGGAACGTAGCCGAGGCCGATGGATTTTCCGAGTGTGGGGGAGGGCGCGCCGGATGTCACGACGCCTACCTCCTCGCCGCGCGCGGCGATCGGGTGGCCGGCCCGGGCGATGCCCCGCGCCTCCAGGACGAAGCCGGCCAGGAGCCGAGGCAGTCCCCGCTCGAGGCGCTCCGCGATGGCTTCCGCGCCGATGAATCCACCCTCCTCCAGCTTCACGAAGCGGTCGAGCCGCGCCTCGAGCGGGGAGGTGGCGTCGTCCAGCTCGTGACCGTAGAGGGGCAGGGCGGCTTCCAGGCGCAGCGTGTCCCGCGCGCCCAGCCCGGCCGGCTCGATCCCGAAGGGCTCCCCCGCTTCCAGGAGCGCCCGCCAGACCGGCTCTGCGAATTCTGCCGGAAGGTAGATCTCGAACCCGTCGGAGCCCGTGTAGCCGGTCCGCGAGATCGTGGCGGGGTGACCCGCGAGCCTGGTGCCGCGGAACCGGAACCGCTTGAGATCCGAGAGGCCCTCTTCGACCAGGGTGGCGAGCAGCGGAGTGGCCTCGGGTCCCTGGAGCGCCAGCAGCGCGGTCTCGTCGCTGCGGTTGCTGACGCCGGCGGCGTCGGGGGAATGCCGCAGTATCCAGCCGTGATCCTTTGCGATGTTCGCCGCGTTGACGCAGAGAAAGAGCTCGTCCTCGGCGATCCTGTAGACGGTGACGTCGTCGACGACGCCACCCTCGTGGTTGCAGAGGCAGCCGTAGCGCACGCGTCCGGGGCGAAGTGATGCCACCGGGCAGCTGACCAGCCGCTCCACCGTCGCCACCGCCTCGGGGCCACGGAAGTGGATCTGCCCCATGTGGGAGACGTCGAAGAGGCCCACGCGTTCGCGGACCGCCGCGTGCTCCGCCACGATGGAGCGGTACTGAACGGGCATCTCGAAGCCGGCGAACTCGACCATGCGGCCGCCGAGCTCCACATGGGCCTGGTGGAGGGGTGTGCGCAGCAGTGCGCTCAACGCGCGATCCGGCTCCGGTAGGCGGTCAGCGTGTTGTGGAGAAGCATCGTGATCGTCATCGGACCGACGCCGCGCCGATGAGGCGTGATCAGCGCCGCCACTCCGATGGCGTTCTCGAGGTCCACGTCTCCGACCAGCTCACCGTCCACCGAGGTGACTCCGACGTCGATGACAGCAGCCCCGGGCCGGATCCAGTCGGCCTTCACCATCCGCGGGCTGCCGGTGGCGGCCACGATCAGGTCGGCTCTGCGGCAGATGCCGGGAAGGTCGCGGGTGCGCGAATGACACATGGTCACCGTGGCGTGGCGCTGCTGGAGCATCAGCGAGATCGGCTTGCCCACGATCATGCTGCGCCCGATCACGACCGCGTCGGCTCCCTTGAGAGGGATGCCGTGGTGGTCCAGGATCGCCAGAATGCCGAGGGGCGTGCAGGGGAAGAGCCCTTCCTCTCCGGCGAGCAGCCGGCCGCCGCTGATCGGTCCCACACCGTCCACGTCCTTGGCCGGATCGATGGCGGCAGCCACGTCGTTCGCGCTCACCTCGTCCGGGAGGGGGAGCTGGACCAGGATGCCATCGACGCCGTCGTCGCGGTTCAGGCGCTCGATGAGAGAAATCACCCCCTTCTGGGTCGTGTCGGCGGGCAGGTCGTGTTCCACCGACTCCATGCCGACTCGCTTGCAAGCGCGGCGCTTCCCCTTGATGTAGGAGGCGCTGGCGGGATCGTCTCCCACCAGGACGACCGCCAGGCAGGGCGGACGCTGACCGGATTCGACCAGCTTCCCTACCTCTTCGGCCATCTCCTTGCGGAGTTCCTGCGCGAGTGCGAGGCCGTCGACGACGACGGTTTCGATGGCTTCTGAAGTCAACGGGGGGGCGCCTCCTGTCCGCTGGGAGCCGTCTCGACGCGGCGGGCTCCGCGACGCGAGCCACTGCCGTGCGCGCAGTATAACAGCCGCTCAGGCGGCGGCCCTGGACCCCTTGGCGCTCTCCGGCTTCTTCTTCGAGGAAGGCTTCTCCGAGGCGGACTTCTCCGAGGAGGGCTTGGACGCGGCGCCGGACTCGGACTTGGAGTCGCTCTCCGCGCTGGCCTCGCCCTTGCCCGGCTTGGCACCGCTGCTGGAGTAGAGGTCGCTGTACCAGCCTCCACCCTTCAGAACGAACGAGGTCCGGGAGATCAGTCGCTTCGCCTTCATGGCCCCACACTGCGGACACTTCTTCACGGGGCTGTCGGTGATTCGCTGCTCCCGCTCGAACTCGTGATCACAGGCCTTGCAGATGTACTCGTAAACCGGCATGCCGCTGAACCTCGGTGACTGCAGCCATTCGTGGGGCGCCTTGTTATCTCAATCAGGTCGATCCCGCCAACTCCTGGAGCCTCTCCTCCAGCGCCCGCGAGGCGCCGGCCAGGCGCACTCGTTTGCGCCTGCCCCGGGCGCCCGGATGGATCTCCACGTTGCTTCGCTTGACTCCGAAGGCCTCCGCCAGGGCCTGGGCGCAGGCTTCGTTCGCCTTTCCCGCGACCGGGAGTGCCTTCACGCAGACTCGAAGAGCATCACCGCGGAGACCCCCGACCGCCTCTCGCTGAGCCCGAGGCGTCACGTGGATCCAAAAGGCGAGGCCTTCAGTCACCGGAAAAACGTGTGGTCGCGATGTCGCCTGTCAAGGCTCGCTGGTGTCGGCAGCTCGCCCGGGGGGAGTGAGATAGGAGATCTTCTCGGCATGCTCCGAGTCGTCCGGGTCGTCCTGGCTCAGGCTCTCCAGGAGGCCGAGGTGGGTTTCGATGGCGCCGCGGATCGCCGCGCTGAGCCGGGTGCGCAAAAGCTTCATCTCGCGGATGTCCTGGGCCAGCTTTGCCGCCCTGCGATGAGAGGCGGCCAGGATCTTCTCGGCCTTCACCTCTGCCTCGGAGATCAGCACCTCGCTCTCGCGGACCGCGGTCTTCTTCAGGTCATCACTTAGCTGTTGTGCTGTAACTATAGTTCTTTGAAGGATTTTCTCGTTTTCTGCCAGATCTTCGACCTGATGGGAGAGCTGCTGGACCTGTTCCCGGAGCCCCTCGTTCTCACGGATGATTTCCTCGTAGTCCTCTGCGACCAGGCGCACGAAGGCCTCGACCTCGGCGGCATCGAGCCCGCGCATGCGGGTGGAGAATCGGTGGTTGCGAACGTCCAGCGGACTGAGTCTCACGGCGACCTCCTCATGGTGCAGATTTCGTCGCAAACGGTCGAGGGCTTGAGTGATCCCCCGCACCAACTGCTGGCGGGAACCGCGAAGCGGCCTAGCTCCCGCCCAGCTCGCGGGATCGGCGCGTGGCTGCCTCCACCGCGTCGTGGATCGCGGACCGGAACCCGGCCGCCTCCAGCCGCTCCAGTCCTGCGATGGTGGTGCCTCCTGGTGATGTCACCTGGTCCTTGAGGGCCGCCGGGTGGCGGCCAGTTTCGAGTGCCAGCCTGGCTGCGCCGAGCACCGTCTGCGTGGCGAGGCTGCCAGCTGCATCCCTCGGCAGGCCCACGCGGACCCCCGCGTCGGCGAGTGCCTCCAACAGCACGAACACGTAGGCGGGGCCGCTGCCCGAAAGCCCGGTCACTGCGTCGAGAAGCTCCTCGTGAGGCGCCTCCCAGACCGTTCCGACCGCCTCGAAGAGGGTCCGGGCGGCCGCCCGGTCGGCCTCCGTGGCCTCCGGGTTCGCTGCGAAGGCAGTCGCGCCTTCGCCGACCAGGGCCGGCGTGTTGGGCATGGCGCGCACCACCCGGGTGCCAGGAGGTAGATCCGAAGTGAGGGAGGCAAGCGAGACTCCCGCTGCGATCGAGACCCAGAGTGGGCGAGCCAGTCCCGCTTCGCCAGCTCCACCCAGCTCTCGAAGCACGGGGGCGACCTGGGCGGGCTTGACCGCCAGCACGACCAGGTCGCTCTCGTCGACCAGCGAGCGGTTGTCGGCGCCGCACGGAATGCTCCGGCTCTCCTCCAGGGCCCTACGGCGGTCGGGATCCGGATCGGAGGCCCGGATCGACCCGGCGGGTCTGCCCGCGGCGAGCAGGCCCCCCGCGAGGGCACCGCCCATGGCTCCCGCTCCGATGATTCCGATCCGGGTGCGTTCCAGTGCTTCCGCCAATGCTCATCCCTCCTGGAGGCGACCGGATGCAGGCCGACTTTCAGGCTGCGTCTCTAGGCCCAAAGATCGCGGTTCCCACCCGCACGATGGTCGCGCCCTCCTCGATCGCGACCTCGAAGTCGGAGGACATGCCCATGGATAGCTGCCGCAGCGCCTCGCCCCCCGGCTTTTCGCGAAGCTCGCGCGCCAGCTCGCGGAGGGCCGCGAAGACGGGCCTCGCCTGCCCGGGATCCGGGGAGGCGGGGGGCACGGTCATCAGGCCGGTGACCCGGATGCGAGGGTAGCCGCGGCATTCTTCCAGAAGCTGGGCGAGCGAGTCCGGAGCTGCGCCGCCCTTCTGGTCCTCTCCCCGAAGACTCACCTGGATCAGGACGTCGAGTTGGCGCTCGGCGAGCGCGGCCCGGTGATCGAGTTCCTGGACCAGTTCGATCCGGTCCACGGATTCGACACAGTCGAACAGGCGCGCCACGTAGCGCGCCTTGTTCCGCTGGAGGCGGCCGATGAAGTGCCAGCGGGGAGGCCTGGTCTCACCGAGCATCGCCTCGACCTGCGGGATCTTGTCCCGAGCCTCCTGGGCGAAGTTCTCCGCCACGTGGTCGAGACCCGCCCGAACGGCTTCGACGATTCGCTCGGCTGGCTGCCGCTTGCCGACTCCGAGGAGCACCACCTCTCCCGGATCGCGATCGGCCCGCAACGCGGCTGCCGTCGCCCGCTCGCGGACCTCGCGGAGCCTCTCGGGGATGGGTCGCCTCACCGCCCCGGAATCTCCACTCCGGCGTCCGCCAGCATCTCGCGGGTCTCTTCCAGCGGAAGTCCGATCACGTTGGTCTCGCTTCCCTCCAGGCCCGCGATGAAGCGGCGCCCCTCGCCCTGCAAGGCGTAGGCGCCGGCCTTGTCCAGGGACTCCCCGGTGGCGACGTACTCGCGCAGCTCCGCATCTTCGGCTTCGCGCAGCGTTACCCGGCTCTGTACGACCCGGCTGCGCGCCCGGCCAGTGTCGGTTTCCACCACCGCCACCCCGGTCATGACGAGATGGGTGCGGCCGGTCAGCTTGCGCAGCAGGGCAAACGCGTGCTCCGGATCGCGCGGCTTGCCGAGAACCTCCTCTCCGAGCACCACGATGGTGTCGGAGCCCAGCACGACCCGGCGCGGCGTCGGACCGAGCTGCGCGACCACCGCCTGGGCCTTTTCCCGGGCCAGTCGCTCCGCCATCTCGCGGGGCGCCTCGCCGGGGCGCGGTCTCTCGGCGATCTCCGCGGGAAGCGTGACGAACGGCACCTCGAGGCGTGAGAGCAGGTCCCGGCGCCGCGGAGATGCGCTTGCGAGGACGAGCGATGATGCGAGCATCCCCCTGGGAGTACCGGGATGAGGAGAGACCGTCAAGCGGCGGTGCTGCTCGAAGGGGGGTGGGGGTGGACTCAGATCGTCGCTGGACTCTCGAGGCTGCGCAGCAAATGCTTCCCGACGTGCGTTCTCGCACCGAGCGGGCGGTCCGGGAGACCGAGTCCCTGGTTGCGGAACGCGACGCACTGGCGGCGGAATCGCCCCAGCGCGGGGTGGTGGACGAGCGCATCCAGCAGGTGGTGCAGCGCTGGGCGAGAGAGATGGAGGCGCTTGGCCTGGACGTGAAGGGCGTCTGGCTGGTCGATTTCGACTCGGGAAGCGGGTACTACTGCTGGCAGTGGCCGGAGGAACGCCTCGAGTACTTCCACGGTTACGAGGAGGGTTTCGCAGGGCGCACGCGCATCCAATGAGCGGTGATCCCTCTCGAGCCGATCGTGCAGAGCGCGACTCTCATCCGCTCGATGGTTCGAGGTGAGCATCGGGTGTCCGAGACATGCGCCCGAGGGCCCGCGCGAGCGCGCGGCGCAGGTCGGGATCTTCGGACTGCTCTTCGACCTCCCGAAGCTGGCGAATCACGAGTGGGGAGAGCACTTGCGGATTCGCCCGGCCGAGTTCTCCCAGCGCGAGGGCAGCCAGTCGGCGGCTCGCGGCGTCCTCGTCTTCGCGGAGGGCTTCCAGGAGACGCTCCACGAGGCCGGATGGGGGAGTCGCCAGGGAGGCCACGGCGGTGAAGGCCGCGCGCCGGACCTGGAGGTCGGCATCCCGGGTGGCGTCCAGCAACACCTGAGCGGCGTCGCCGCGATCGGGGGCGAGCTCGCGCAAGGCGAAGGTCGCCATCCTCCTCACGACGGCCTGCTCGCCGCTGCGGACCAGGCCGAGAAGCAGAGGCAGCACTTCCGCGCGAAGCCGGCCGATCTCGACGATCAGCCGGGCGGCGGCCCAGCGCACGTCACCGTCTGCGCTGGCAAGCGCTTCCACAGCGGCGGGCAGGAGCCGGGGGCCGGGGGGCTCGAGCCTCGCAGCGGTGAAGGCAGCGCCCCAGCGCCGCCCTGGCAGGTCGCTCTGCAGGGCCTTGCGAAGCGCGTCGTCGACGCCGCCAGCGCGTGTGCCGATCTGCACCAGCGCGTCGGAGGCGGCGCGAGCGACGGCCTTTTCCGGGTCCCCGAGAGCCTCGGCCAGTGCGTCGGCGAGAAAGATGGCAGCCGGGTCGTCCGCTGCGGAGCGGCAGGCGCTGCGACGCTCCTCGGGGTCGGCACTGGTCAGCTTCTCCAGCAGCCCGGAGGGCGGCCGGGTCACGAGAGCGCCCACCTCGCCGAGAGCGGAGCGGCTCCCTCCTCGCGGCTCACCTGCTTCTCGCGCTCGAGCTTCAGCAGGTGCTGGGTCACCGACTGGCCGGCCGCCCGGTGAAGCACCTCCGGGTAGGCTGCGTACACGATCCTCACGATCTCCATCACCGCCAGCGGGCCCCGCTCCAGGACGGCGAGGATCTCGCGCTCGCGCTCGAGGCGGTGCTCGAGGTACTCGCGGATCTTGGCGGGGCCGTCCTCGATCAGCGGTCCGTGGGCGGGGTAGATGCGTCCGGGCGCCTCCGCGAGTACCCGTTCGAGCGAGCTCATGTAGTCCAGCAGGTCGCCGGTGTCGAGTGGGATGACCGTCGTGCCGACGCCGAGGATGTTGTCTCCAGAGATCAGCGCGCGCTCCTCTTCGAGCATGAAGGAGAGGTGGTCGGGAGAGTGGCCGGGGGTGTGGATGGCGCGCAGTGTCGCGCCCTCGGTGCGGATCAGCGCGCCGTCGTCGATCGGGTCGAACTCGACGCCGAAGCTCTCGTCGATCCCCGGCCATGGTTTCTTGGAGACCGTGAGCTGGCCGAACCGCTCCCGCACCGACGCGACGCCCCCCATGTGGTCGTGGTGCGCGTGGGTGACGACGATCTCCTGGATCCGATCGCAGCCGGCCTGCTCCAGGGCCCTCTCGAGCACCGGCAGGTATTCCTCCTTGCCCTCTCCGGGGTCGAGGAGGATGCGCTCGCTTCCGGTGCCGATCAGGTAGCTGTTGGTGCCGGGCCCGGTGATGGGACTCGGGTTCTGTCCCAGGGCGACGCTGACGCGATCGGACCAGCGGGCGATGTCCGGGAGCCGGAGCCCGATCATGGTCTCGGCGCTCTTGGCCAAGCCTACTCTCCCCCCACCGTCATCCGGGCGATGCGCAGCGCAGGGGCCGCGACACTTCCCAGCCAGATCAGCTCGGATCCGACCGCATCGATCCCCGTCAGCATCTCGGCCAGGTTCCCGGCGATGGTGATCTCCTCCACGGGGTGGATCTTCTCGCCCTTCTCGATCCAGATGCCCGTGGCTCCCCGTGAGAAGTCTCCCGTGACGGCGTTGAAGCCGAAGCCGAACAGACCCGTCACCAGCAGCCCCCGGTCGGTGCCCGCGACCATCGACTCCAGACTGGAATCGCCCGGCTCGAGCCAGAGATTCGTCGGCGAGACTCGAGGCGCACTGCCGGGGCCTCGGGCGGCGTTGCCGGTGGAGGCCAACTCGAGCTTTCGCGCCGAGTAGCTGTCGAGGAGGTAGCTCTCGAGCTGCCCTCGTTCGACCAGCGGCTTGCGGCGGGTGGGCAGTCCCTCTCCGTCGAAGGGCTTGCTGCCGAGGCCGCCGGGCAGGCGCCCGTCGTCGACCACGCTGATCAGGTTGCTGGCGATCTTCTCGCCCAGGCGTCCGGCCAGAAAGGAGCTGCCGCGATAGATCGCGTAGCCCGAGAGGCAGGAGACGAGGTTGCCCAGCAGGGAGCGGGCGGTGACCGCGTCGAAGATGACCGGGACCTCACAGGTGGAAACCCGCCGCGCGCCGAGCCGCGCGAGGGCTCGCTCGGCGGCGCGGCGACCGACGGCTTCCGGCTCCTCGAGCGCGCTTCGGTGACGGGCCACGCTGAACCAGTGGTCGGCCTGCATCGAGCCGTTCTCCGAGGCGATGGGCATCGACGAGAGCGAGTGCGCCGCGGACTCGTACTCGGCGAGGAAGCCCGCCGTGTTGCCGTAGGCGATCCGCGAGAAGCTCGAAGACACCTCGGAGCCCTCGGAGTTGGTGATCCGGGCGTCGACGGCGCGTGCCGCGCGCTCCGCGCGACGCGCCTCGTCGATCCGCTCCTCCAGGCTGACGTCCCTGTCGTGGGGGTCGACGAGTTGCAGGTCCGGAAGATCGCCGGCGAAGCTCTCGCCTGGGAGTCCCGCGTGCGGGTCTTCGGCGGTCGCCCTGGCGAGGGCCACGGTGTCGTCCGCCAGCCGCTCCACGGCATCCAGCGCGAGATCGCTGGTCGAGGTGATCGCCGAGCGCAGCCCCTCCGGCCCCTCGACGAAGGCCCGGATGCCCAGGACGCGCTCCCGGGCCTGCTTCACGAAGTCGATCTCCTCGCCCCGGACCCGGGCTTCGACCGAGTCGCCCTCGGCCAGCACCGCGTCGCCCGAGTGCGCGCCCGCCTGCTGCGCGCGGGCGAGGGCCCGCTGCACGGTCTCCAGCAGGTCGGCGCTCATCCCTCCGTGCCTCCCACGGTCATCTCGTCGACGCGGATGGTCGGGAGACCCACGCCGACGGGGACGCCCTGGCCGTCCTTCCCGCAGGTTCCGACACCGCGGTCGAGCGCGAGGTCGTGGCCGATACGCGAGACGCGCAGCAGGACGTCCGGCCCGTTGCCGATCAGCGTGGCTCCCTTGACGGGAGAGGTGATCGCGCCCCCCTCGATCCGATACGCCTCGCTGGCGCTGAAGACGAACTTGCCGCTGGTGATGTCGACCTGCCCGCCGCCGAAGGTCACCGCGTAGAGTCCATTCTGGACCGATCGGATGATCTCGTCCGGATCCTCCTCACCCGCCAGCATGAAGGTGTTGGTCATCCGGGGCATGGGGAGATGGGCATAGCTCTCGCGACGGCCGTTGCCGGTGCTGGAGACGCCCATCAGCCGGGCGTTCTGCCGGTCCTGCATGTACCCGCGCAGGATTCCGTTCTCGATCAGGACGGTGCGCTGGGTGGGGGTGCCTTCGTCGTCCACATTGAGGGAGCCGCGCCGCTCGGCGATCGTCCCGTCGTCGACGACGGTCACCCCTTCGGTGGCCACCCGCTCGCCGATCCGGTCGGAGAAAACGGAGGTCTTCTTGCGGTTGAAGTCCCCCTCGAGGCCGTGGCCGATCGCCTCGTGGAGCAGGATCCCCGGCCAGCCGGGGCCGAGGACCACGTCCATGGTGCCGGCCGGACAGGGCTTCGCCTCGAGGTTCAAGAGCGCCAGGCGCACCGCCTCGTCAGCGATGGGCCTCCATCCATCCGACGCGAGCAGCCGCGCGAGGTCGTAGCGACCCCCCGCGCCCTGGTAGCCGACCTCGCGACGCCCCTGCTCGTTCTCGGCGATCACCTGGACGTTGACCCGGACCAGCGGCTGAACGTCGCCGACCAGTGTCCCGTCGCTGGCCGCGATCAGGATGTGACGATGCTCGGCGACGACGCTGGCCATCACCTGCCGGATGCGCGGATCGCTGCGCCGCGCGTGGGCGTCGATCTGGCTGAGGACGGCGGTCTTCGCTTCGACCGGGACGTCGGTGGGTGGGGTCTCGACCGGGTAGAGGTCGCGGGGCGGCGCCGCGCTCTCTCCGACCGACACCGCACCGGGAGAGGAAGGCCCTTCCGAGATCGCGCGGGCCGTGGCGGCGGCGAGCATCGCGCTGCTCGGGCTCACCTCGTCCGAGTGGGCGTATCCCTGGCGCTCGCCTGCCGACGCGCGGACGCCGACGCCCTGCTCCAGGTGACGGTCGCCGCTCTTCACGATGCCTTCTTCGAGGACCACGGAGTCCCGGATCGTGTACTCGAAGAAGAGGTCCGCGTGATCGACCTGGCGCGAGAGCGCGGTTTCGATCGCCGCCTCGAGGCTGCGGGAATCCATCCCGAAGCGATCGCGGAACAGGGTCAGGGGAGTCGCGCTGTTCGCCGCGTCGCTCATTGCAGGTCCAGCTCCAAGGCGTCGATGCGGGCGGGCAACTCTTCGAGAGTAGCAAGGCTTCCCACCTGGATCGGAACCAGGCCGGCCTCCCTGGCGCCGGCCACGTCTTCGACCGCGCGGTCGCCGACGTAGACGGCGGGGCGGGAGAGGCGCCGCGCCCCTTCGCGCGCTGCGAGCGCCTGCAGGGCGACCTCGAAGATGAGCCGGTCCGGCTTCGCGGCACCAGCCTCTGAGGGGATCGTTACGTTTTCGAAATAGTGAATAATATCGAGATCTTGGAGGATATGTGGAAGACGGTGATCGAAGTTCGAGACGATTCCCGTCGGCACTCCCCGGGAGCGCAGCGCTGCGAGGGCCGCCCGGGCGCCGGGCGCGAGGTACCAGGCGGCTCTCCCGGCGTAGTGCAGCCAGAGTCGATCGAAGTACGCCTCGAAGTCGCTGAAGATCGCGCTGCTGTCGGCCGCCCGGAAGCTGGAGCGCACCAGCTGCCACCACCACTCCCGCTCCAGGCTCGGGCGCTGCTCCACGGGCGCGTCGGGAAACACCATTCGCTCGGCGCGCGAGATGACTCGGATGAAGGCTTCGGTGATGCGCGCGGCCGGAACGTCGACGCCGAAATCGAGGGCGAACCTCCGGTAGGTCTCACCTACCGGCTCGCGAAACAGGAGCAGCGTGCCAGCGGCGTCGAACAGCACCGCGCGCGACGGGGGAGTCACTCTTCCGGGTCGTATGCGAGGTTCGGCCTGAGCCAGGCCTCCACCTCGGCCAGGGGCCGCCCCTTGCGCTCTGCGTAGCAGGCGACCTGCTCCCGATCGACGGGACCGACATTGAAGTAGCGGGCCTGGGGATGGGCCAGGTAGATCCCGCTCACGCTGGCCGCCGGCAGCATGGCGCAGCTCTCCGTGAGATGGATCCCGGTCTCTTCAGCCCCGAGCAGATCGAAGAGGCGGAGCTTCTCGCTGTGGTCGGGGCAGGCGGGATACCCGAAGGCAGGGCGAATCCCCCGGTACTTCTCCGCGATCAGCGCCTCGCCGTCGAGATCCTCGGCGGCCCCGTAGCCCCAGTCCCTTCGGGCCCGCTGGTGCAGATACTCCGCGAAGGCCTCGGCGAGCCGGTCCGCCAGGGCCTTGGTCATGATGGAGTGGTAGTCGTCGCCGTCGCGCTCGTAGCGGTCCGCCAGCTCGTTGGCCCCGATCCCCGCGGTGACGGCGAAGGCGCCGATCGAGTCCGGAAGACCCGTCTCGGCGGGCGCCACGAAGTCGGCCAGGCAGCGGCTCGGGCCTCCGGCGTCTCGCGCCCGCTGCTGGCGGAGCATGGGGAAGCGGAGGAGCTCCGCGGAGCGGGAGGCGTCGCTGTAGAGAACGATGTCGTCTGCCTCGCTGGCCGCCGGCCAGAACCCATAGACGCCCTGTGCCCGAAGCAGGTCCTGATCGATGATCTTCGCCAGCAGATCCTGTGCGTGGGCGAAGAGCTCGCGGGCGGCCTCGCCGTGCTTCGGATGCTCGAGGATGCGCGGGAACCTTCCCTTCAGCTCCCAGGCAGAGAAGAAGAAGGTCCAGTCGATGTAGCTGGCCAGCTCGGCGAGCGAGACCTCCCGGAGCAGCCGGCGTCCCAGGAAGCCGGGCTCCGCGATGTCCTCGCCCCGCCACTCGATCTGCGTCCGGTTCGCCAGCGCCTCCTGGTAGGGCAGAAGCGGCTTCTTGCCCCGCTCCCCGTGAAGGGAACGGAGCAGCTCCTGGGCCTGGCGGTTCTTCTGGTCGAACTCGCGGCGCGAATCCGCGTCGAGAAGAGTCGCCACGGTGCCGACGGCCCGTGAGGCGTCGACCACGTGTACCGTCGCCTCGTGGTAGGCCGGAGCGATCCGGACTGCCGTGTGTTGCCGGCTGGTGGTGGCCCCGCCGATCAGCAGCGGCAGGTCGAGTCCCCGCCGCTCCATCTCCCGGGCCACGTGCACCATCTCGTCCAGCGAGGGCGTGATGAGTCCCGAAAGGCCCACCATGTTGCAGCCCTCGTCGATGGCCGTCTGAAGGATCTGCTGCGCGGGCACCATCACGCCGAGGTCGATCACCTCGTACCCGTTGCAGCGCAGCACCACGCCGACGATGTTCTTGCCGATGTCATGGACGTCGCCCTTGACCGTCGCCATGACGATCTTGCCCTTGCTTCGGGACGCGCCGGCGCTGGTTCCTTCCTCCATGAAGGGCTCCAGATGCGCGACCGCCTTCTTCATGGCCCGGGCGCTCTTCACGACCTGGGGCAGGAACATCTTCCCGGCGCCGAAGAGATCGCCGACGGTACCCATCCCGTCCATCAGCGGACCCTCGATCACGCGCAGGGCGTCCCCGTAGGCGAGCCTCGCCTCTTCGGCGTCCTCCACGATGAAGTCGTCCACTCCGCGGACCATGGCGTGCGAGAGCCGCTCCTCGACGCTTCGCTCCCGCCAGCGGAGATCGACCACTCGCTGCTTTCCCGCGCCCTTCACGGTCTCGGCGAACTCCACCATCCGTTCGGTGGCGTCCGGCCGACGGTTGAAGAGGAGGTCTTCCACCCTCTCGAGAAGGTCCTTCGGAACCTCCTCGTAGACCTCGAGCTGGCCCGCGTTCACGATGCCCATGTCCATCCCCGCCGCGATCGCGTGGTACAGGAACGCCGAGTGGATGGCCTCGCGGACGCGGTCGTTGCCGCGGAAGGAGAAGGAGAGGTTGGAGACCCCGCCGCTCACCAGGGCGTGGGGGCAGCGCTCCTTGATGAGCCGGGTCGCCTCGATGAAGTTCCGGGCGTAGTCGGCGTGCTCCTCGATGCCGGTGCCGATGGCCAGGATGTTCGGGTCGAAGATGATGTCCTGGGGCGGGAAGTCGATCTTCTGGGTGAGGAGCGCGTAGGCCCGCTCACAGATCTCCAGCTTGCGCTCGGCGGTGTCGGCCTGGCCTTGCTCGTCGAAGGCCATCACCACGATGCCCGCTCCGTGCCGGCGCGCCAGCCGCGCCTTGGCCAGGAAGTCCTCCTCGCCCTCCTTGAGCGAGAGCGAGTTGACGATGCCCTTCCCCTGGATGCACTCGAGGCCCGCCTCCAGGACGGACCACTTGGAGCTGTCGATCATGACCGGAATGCGGGCGATCTCGGGCTCCACGGCGATCCGGTTCAGGAACCGGGTCATGCACTGCTCCGAGTCGAGCAGCCCCTCGTCCATGTTGACGTCGAGGATGTTGGCGCCGGCACGCACCTGGTCCACGGCCACCGCTGTGGCGCCGTCGAAGTCTCCGGCCTTGATCAGCTTGCGGAAGCGAGCGGATCCCGTGACGTTGGTGCGCTCCCCGATCATCAGGAAGTTGGAGTCCCTCCTGACGGTGAGGGTCTCGAGGCCGCTGTAGGTGGTGAGCCGGTCGGTCTCGGGGATCGGGCGGGGGGCGATCCCGGCGACGGCCGCCGCGATGGCCCGGATGTGGTCCGGCGTGGTGCCGCAACAGCCGCCCACGAGGTTCACCAGGCCGCTCTCGGCGAACTCCCGCAGCAGCTTCGCCGTGATCTCCGGCTTCTCGTCGAACTCGCCGAAGGCATTGGGAAGGCCCGCGTTGGGATACGCGGAGACGAAGACGGGAGCGATCTCGCCCAGCTCCGCCACATAGGGACGGATGAAGTCCGCCCCGCGAGAGCAGTTCACGCCCACCGCCATGGGGTAGGCGTGGGAGACGGAGCGCCAGAAGGCATCCACGGTCTGCCCGGAGAGGGTTCGCCCGCTGGCTTCGGTGATCGCCACCGAGATCATGATGGGCACGCGGCGCCCGGCCTCCTCGAAGACCTGATCGATCGCGACCAGGGCGGCCTTGGCGTTCAGTGTGTCGAAGATGGTCTCGAGCAGCAGCAGGTCCACGCCGCCCTCGAGGAGCACCTGGACCTGCTCGGCGTAGGCATCGCGGAGCTCGTCGAACCCGATGGCGCGAAAGGCCGGGTCGTTGACGTCGGGTCCGATGGAGAGGGTCCTCTGGGTCGGTCCCAGTGCGCCCGCCACGAAGCGGGGCTGCTCGGGAGTCCTGGCAGCTCCAACGCTGGGCGGCTGCCCGGGCAATGCGCGCCGCCTCCCGATTGATCTCGCGCGCCAGTCCCTCCATCGCATAGTCGCTCTGGGCGATCGCCGTGGCGCAGAAGGTGTTGGTCTCGATGATGTCGGCGCCGGCTTCGAGGAAGGCCTCGTGGATCCCCTCGATCGCTTCGGGCCGGGTCAGGGACAGGATCTCGTTGTTGCCCCTGAGCTCCCGGGGATGATCCCGGAAGCGCTCGCCGCGATAGTCCTCCTCCGCCAGGCCATGCGCCTGGACCATGGTCCCCATCGCCCCGTCGAGGATCAGAATCCGCTCCTCGAGAGCCGCGCGGATCGTCTTCTCCGATTCGCTCAGCGGGAAACTCACTGGCCCGGTCTCCGGGCCGAGGCGATGAACGTCTCCGGGAGATCTGCCGTGCGCGATGCAGGGGCTTGGGTCTCGACTCGCGTCTGCTCGAGCCCCAGCGACTCGAAGCTGGACTCGATTTCCTCCGCGCTGAAGCCGAGTCGCACGACTCCCAGCTCCTGCCGCATCCACTCCCGGTCGTGGCTCACGAAATCGATCACGACGACGCTTCCGCCCGGTCTCACCACCCGGGCCATCTCGCGCAGCGCATCCAGGGGCGAAGCCAGGTACTGGAGCACCATGTGTGCGAACGCGGCGTCCACCTCGGCGTCGTCCAGCGGGAGGCTGGCGGCGTCGCCGAGGCGCAGATCGACGTCCAGCCCGGGCTCCAGCTCGAGCTTGGCGCGAGCGGCTTCGAGCATTCGCGAGGAGTGATCCACGGCGATCACCCGGAGTCCAGCCCTGGCCAGCTCGAGCGCGAGCACCCCGGTCCCCGTCCCGATGTCGGCGACCGGCAAGCCGCGCGGTATCAGGCTGGAGAGCGCCCGCGCCCGCAGCAGGTCGTCGCTCCAGACCTTTCGGAGGGCATCCCACTCCGGACCCACCGAGTCGAAGAAGGAGCGGCTCCGGGAGGCCCTCGCCTCGAGCACCCGCGCCAGCGCGGCGAGGTCACGTTCCGTGGTCGCGTCGTCAGCCAGCGAGCTGCCCACTAGCTCCCACGCTTCGCGCCAGTGGCCGGTCTGCGGCAGGGCGAACCGGTACAGCACGAAGGTGCCGTCCCGGCGGTCCTGCAAGAGGCCGGCCTCGCGGAGGATTCCCAGATGGCGGGAGACTCTCGACTGCGCCATGCCGAGGACCTCCATGAGCTCCTGCACGGCGAGCTCCTGCCGCTCCAATAGGAACAGGATCCGGATCCGGGTGGGATCCGCGAGGGTCTTGAAGACCTTCTGGAGTGCCTCGGTGCCCATGGTCACCATTCATCAGGGAATCAGGATACACTGATTCTATCGTTCCCCTGCGCAGCCGCAACGAGCATCGAGAGCGGGATGGATAGCGGAGCAGGAGGAGCGAGGACGTTCCTGCAAGAAATCCGGGGGGATCGAGGCTATGGGCGCTGGTCGAGGATCGGACGGGACGTGGTCCCCGAGATGCTGAGGTGGGCGGCTCCCTCCGGGTCGAGCCGAATTCCGTAGGATTGCACCATCCCCCGCAGTCCCGGGTCCACTACCAACAGGTCCACCTCGAGATCCAGTGCGGCGTCCTGGGGTCGGCGGCCGCCAGCGACGGTGCCCTCGGCGGTCGCGGCGATCATCGGGCCCGTGAGCTCGAACTCGCGCACGCTGAGGGAGCCCGACTCGCCGCGCTCGAGCTCACCCTGCGCTTCCTGGTAGGGGATTCCGAACGGCATCTGGGGGAGCGCGATGGCTCCGTCCCAGGCTTCGAAGCTCAGCTCGCCCACGGGCCCGGTCGGGCCGGTCCGGATATCGATCTCGGCATCCACGCGCCCCGTGGCGGGCGGCGGGCCCGCCAGTCGTTCGAGGGGGAGCATCGACAGCTCGACCCCCCGCGCTCGGCCCTCGAAGGCGGGCCCAAGGCCCGGCCAGACGGTGCCGGTGAGACTTCCCGCCGGTCCCCTCATCTGGATCCGCAGGGCCGGTTCGCCCCGCAGCCAGGAGAAAGACCACGCCGGTCGAACCCGGGCCTGTTCGAGCAGGAGCTCCTCGCCTTCGGGCCAGCGGAACCGGAGGTTCGTCGCCCGCAAGGAAGGGCCGCCGAGACTCACTCCCCCGTCGAGATCATCGAGGGACACCGCGGCGCCCGTGGCACGGGAGAGCTGAGCGGCGGCGAGATCGCGGAAGCGACCGTACGGAAACAGGATCAGGGCGAAGATTCCGACGAGGGTCAGGGCGGCGAGCGGCAAGCCGAAGCTGAGAAGGCGCCCCGGCCGGGCGCGCGGCGCCTGCTCCGGATGGCTCGCCCCGACGACCATCTCAGATCGCCTCGAAGGACGAGACCGTGAAGTTGACGTCGAGCAGCTCGGGCTTGTCCGCGCGCGTGCGAACCCGAAGGCTCTTGATCGAGAGCAGCTGCGGGGCGGACTCGATGCGCCTCAGGTAGCTCACCATCTGGGCCAGGGTGACGCCGCGCAACACCACCTGGACCTTGGTCTCCCGGTAGTCGTCGCTGGCCGGCGAGGTCCGAGGCTCCATGGAGTCCACCTTCACCGCGGAGTCCTTGGCGAGCTTCTCCAGGGTGGTGAAGATCTCTCCCTTCGGTCCGCTCTTGATCCGCCGCTCGACGGAAGCCATCCGGGAGTCGACCTCATCGTACTGTGAGCGCAGGACCTGGACCGCCCGAAGCTCCGCCTCCGCGGCTTCCACCCGCGCTGATGCGCGGCTCGAAGCGGAGAGCATCGGATTCACCACACCCGCGACCAGCACGAGCAGGACGAATACGCCGCCGGCGGCGATCACCAGGAGGCGCTCGCGGGGGGAGAGATTGGCCAGGGCCGCCCGAATGCGAGAGATGAACTCCTTCACGATGACTCCGCTCCCAACGAGAGGCTGATTCGCACGCTGAAGGTCTGGCCCCCCCGGCGCGCGTCGCTGGTGATGTCACCCACCGCAATCTCGGAGAAGGGCGCGTACTTGGCCAGCTCCGCCCGCAGGCGGTCGACGCTTCCGAAGTTCGGAGAGTGTCCCTTGATCTGGATCACCTGCCTGTCGATGGAGAGCTCCTCGAAGATGACGTCGAGGTCCGCCGGCACCCGGGCGGAGATCTCGGTCAGTACCTGGAGGGCCGACAGGTTGCCGCGGTAGATACCCAGCGTGTCGGCGCGCTGCTGGGCGTTCCGGACCTCCTCCTTCATGGCCGCCAGAACGCTCCCCGGGGCGGGCCGCCCGGGAAAGGCCTCCTGGAAGAGACGAGCCGTCTGCTGCTCCACCATCTCTGCCCGGCGCGACTCGAGCGCAATGCGAACGACCGCGGATGCGCAGGCCAGCACCAGGGCCAGCCCGGCGAGCCCGGCGGTCCAGCGCAGCTCCCGGCCGAGCTTGCGGAGATCGACCCGGCGCGCGAGCTCGTCCTGGCGGAAGTTCATCCGCGTCCGCGCGCGCATGCTGCCACGGACGGCGAGGGCGATGGCGGGCGCGAAGACCAGCGGGTCACCGCCGGCGACGAGAGCGGCTCCCGTCTCGGTCGGTGGAAGCGCCAGACGCGTGACCGGGAGGTCCGTGCGCTCGGCGAGGAACTCGTCGAGGCGGTGCAGATTTGCGCTGCCGCCCATCAGGACGATCTCACGGAGGTCGGAGCCCTCGCCACTCTCGGTGGATGTCTCCAGCGCGCCGACGGTGCGGACCATCTCCCGGGCGAGCTGCTCCATGACGGCGATTCCGGCCGGGGACTCCTTGCGTCCCGGGCCCCCGAAGATGCCCTCGTTGATCTTGCATCCCTCCGCCTCGACCTCTCCGATCCCACGCTCCCTTCCCACGGCCTCGGTGATGGCCAGGCCGGCGATGGGGACGGTGCGGGCAGCGGCCGCCCGCCCGTTCACACACAGGCAGAGCGTCGTCTTGCGGTGGCCGATGTCCGCGAGCAGCCGGGTCCCCTCGAGATTGAAGATCGAGGTCAGGTTGGCCAGCACCAGCCCCTCCGCCTCGACGGTTCGCGGGTTGATCCCGGCGTCCCGAATCGTCTCGAGGAGCAGCGCGACCTCCGAGCGCGGTGCCAGCGTCGCCATCACGTCCGTACGGCCTGGCCGCTGGTCGATGATCTCCCAGTCGATGAAGAAGTCGGCCAGGTCGAAGGGGACCTGGGCCTCGATCTCGAAGGGAACCGCGGGGCCGATCTTGCGGCGGTCGCGGAAGGGGAAGGAGAGGCGCCGGGTGGAGACCCGATCGCCTGCCAGACTGACGACCACGTGTTCGGTCGGAAGGTCGTGCATCTGGATGAACTCACGGAGTTCGCTGGCCAGGGCCGGCGAGGGGTCGTCGAGCGGCAGCGAGCGGAGCTGTGTGGCTTCGACACCGCGCAGCGTCTGGCGGAACTCGACCGCCTTCACCGCGTGGCTCCCGATGTCCAGTCCGAGGATTCTCCGTGCCATGGTGGAATCTTTGATCTCCAGATCAGCGCACGCGCCAGGAGAGGATCAGCGGGCTGGTCGCGGTGCTGCGGTCGAGGACCACGTCGATGGTGCGCCGCACGTCACCGTAGCGCGCCTCGGCGCTCACGTGGAAGACGTTCGACGTGTAGGTGTCCGGTGGGTAGACCCCGTCGATCCCGAGATCGAGCAGGATGGTGCACTCGGGTGAATTGACGTCCTCGGGACAGAGCATGCCCTCTCCGCTGCGGCTGGTGAGGATTCGCCGGACCGTGTCCTCGTCGACGAGGCGCTTGTCGCCGGGGGGCCCGTGGTAGAGGGCTGCGAGGACGTGGGTGGGCGCTGTGTTGGGGTTGATTCCGCCCCCTGTGTAGGGATACACGGTGGCGTAGAGCCGGATCGCATCGACCAGTGCCCTGTCGAATCCCTCGACCAGCCCGAGTTCGTCGATCGAGAGCAGGGGGCGATTGGCAGCGCGGTAGGCGGGGCTCTGGCGCTGGTAGTAGTCGTCTTCTGCGTCGCCCCGCTGCTCGACGTCGTCCGCGTCGGTGTAGTCGAGCAGGTTGCGGGCCAGCTCGGCGGGGTCGTAGAGCTTCTCCTCGGTTCGCATCGGCATCTCCGCGATCACCTTTTCGAGGAAGGCGGTGAGGAAAGGCTCCGCGTCGGAGTGGGCGGCGCCTTCCTCGTCGAAGAGCCCGTTCAGGTTGAGCCGGGCCGAGGCGTCCTCGATGCGCAGCCGCAGGCGGCCCCCGTCGGAGGTCGGGAGGTCGAGGTGTCCGACCAGCGCCCAGAGGTCCTTGCGCGTCTCGAGGGGCAGGCCTTCCGCCTCGTTGAGGCGATCCTGGAGGAGGAGCGCGGTGGCGAGGCGGACACCGCCCCGGGCGAGCGCCTCGCAGCGTTGCGTGAGATCCCTGTTGCGGACGATCACCCCGTCGAGCGTGGCGCGACGCAGGAAGGTGGCGACGCCGCTGGCCAGGAGCGCGATGAAGAAGAGCACCGTGATGAGGATGATCCCCCGGGCGGCCCGGTTCCGCGCCCTCACTGGCAGCCCTCCACGTCGATGGGGAATGTCGACGCGTAGTCGGCCCAGCACTGGTCCGAGATCGCGTCGATCGAGTCCCCGATGTCCGGGTTGGTGGCCCTGAGCAGGGCGAAAGCCGCGGGGTTCTTCGCGATGCACTCGCTCACGGTGGCTACGCACTCGCCGTCGCGCTCCTCGTCCTCTTCCTCCCCCTCGGCACCCGGTCCGGCCGCCAGGAGCGCCTCGAGGTCGAAGGGACGCATCGGGAGGAGCACCCGCCGCTGGTAGAGCCGCGGGGACTCCCCCTCGGGCAGGTCGTCCTGCGTGAGGATGGCCAGCGAGATCTCGGCAGCGAGGGGAAGCTCACTCGAGTCGGTGAGTGTCGACGAGTCCCACTCGCTCTTCCACTGGCTCGAGTCGTCCATGAAGGTGACGCCAAATGAGGCCAGACCGTCCGCGAAGCGAACGGCGCCATCGACCTCGCCGGCGGGAAAGCTCCGGTCCAGCTCCTCGGGAAGCCGCGGCGAAGACCAGCGCAGCAGCTCGATCCCCTCGTCTTCCCCCGGACGGACGACGTAGGCGACCACTTCGAGGTCCGACTCGTGAGGGGCGGCCGAGCGGAGGAGTCGGCTGCGGGTGACGAACTTGAGGCGCTCGGCTCCTTCGGCCCCGCCGCGGTCCTCGGCCAGGAAGATCCAGGGGTGCGAGAGGGGGTCGAGCTCCTCGGGCTTCTGCACCAACACCGCCCCTTCGAGGTCGCGCGCGATGCGATCCAGGATGGCGGCGGCGCGGCGACCGCTCCGGGTCTGGGCCGTCGCGGCCTGGCTGGCGCGGGTGATCTCGATGTAGAAGTCCACGGCGAACAGCATCAGCACCGCCGTGAAACCCACCACCGCGAGCATCTCGATCAGCGTGAACCCGGCCCTGCCGAGTCCGTCTCCGCCGGGGTGCCAGCGGCGGGTGCGGCGTGATCGCGCCGTCCCGTTCCGGGGCCTCACGAAGCCTCCTCCTCGGCTTCCTCTGGCTCCTCCTCGGAGAGCCCCTCCAGGTAGGGTGCGGCGGCGTTGAGGTCGAAGGCGAAGCTGGTCCGGGTGACCTCCTGTGGAGTGACGCCCTCGATCCATGTCACGGTCACGCCGAGCTCGAGCAAAGAAGGCGTGCTCCCGCGGGCCGAAGGCTGGAGGAGCTGGTAGGCAGCCGGCGAGCCCGACGCAGGCCTGCCCTCTGGTGCCCCGGCCAGGAGAACGCTCGCGATGTCGAATGGGGTCACATCCACGACGATCGTGAACTCCTCCTCGAGGGCTTCCGTCGAGCCCACCCGAGGTGAGTTTCCCGCCGCCAATGTCAGCTCCAGATCGTTCAGGGCCCGGTCGGCCAGGAGGGACGCGCGGAGCCGGCGGCTGGCGTTGCCCTCCACCTGCAGGCCCTGGATGGCGCCCCGGGCGACCACGGCGTAGACGATTCCGAGGATCGCCACCGCGGCCATCACCTCGAGCAGGGTGAACCCCGCGCCGCGGCGTCGCTTACCGGTCGTCATGGGTGATCCGTACCGTGTCGGCCACGGGCGCGAGTTCCAGGCGCATGGAATTGCCTTCCTGGTCGGACAGAAGGATCTCGGCGGGCTCGCTGGTCCCATCGCGCTCGAAGACGATGCCGACCAGCCCTCGCTCGAGGAAGCCGCCGCCGGTCTCGATCGCGTCGATCTGGATGATCTCCTGGATCTGGGTCGTGTGGCCGAGACTGCCGCTCAGGGCCCGATAGAGCTGCTCGCTGCCTCGGGGTGGTGCCATGGGGACGGTCTCGCGGTTTTCCAGCTCGTAGACGGCGAGCTCCGCCGGGTCGTCCTCGCCCAGTGCCCGGGATTCGCTCACCAACCACTCGAGCCAGTAGGCGCCGCCTTCGACGTCGATCATCAGCCGGTGAGGTACGGCCGTCATCACCGAGCGCTGGCGGGCGAACTCGAGAGTGGCTGCCAGCTGCTTGGCCTCGTCCTCCATCGCGCGCCGGCTCCGGATCCCCAAGTTGGGCAGCGCCACGCCGACGACCAGTGCGATGATCGCTACCACGGAGAGCATCTCGATCAGCGAGAATCCGCTGGTGCCCCGGGGCACGGCTGTGCTGGGGCCTTGCATCAGACCGCGCCGGCACCTTCCGGCCAGTTGCCGATGTCGGCGTCGACCCCCGTGCCACCCGGGGCGCCGTCGGCGCCCAGGGACCAGATGTCGTAGTCCCGGTTGACCTGACCCGGGGACTGGTACTGGTACGGGCTCTGCCACGCGTCGAGGGGAACCACGCCCCCCTTGAGATAGCCGCCCTCTCGGTAGCCCGGAGGCTCCCGGCCGGCGCTGGGCCTCTGTACCAGCGCCTCCAGGCCCTGATCGGTGCTGGGGAAGAAGCCGTTCTCCATCTGAAAGAAGGTGAGGGCGGCCTCCAGCTGCTTGATCTGGGTCCTGGTCGTCGTCACCCGGGCCTTGTCGATCTGCCCGACGACCGCCACGCCGACGATCCCCGCCAGGAATCCCATGATCAGCACCACCGCCATGATCTCGATCAGGGTGAAGGCCGCTTCGCGCCGTCGTCGCCGCGGCGCTCCCACCGCGGCCGGGCCCGCGGGGGGGCGAGCCCCGCGCGTCGCGCTGTCCGTGAGGGTGTGGAGGGGATGCATGTGCGGTTCTCCTGTCATTGGATGGCGCTGGTGATCTCGAGAAGGGGGACCAGCGTCGCGAGGATGATCGCGAGGACCAGGCCCACCATGATGAGGATCAACATGGGCTCGAGCAGGGCCGTCATCCGGCTGACGCTGTTCTCCACCTGCTCGTCGTAGGTGTCCGCGACCTTGGCGAGCATCGTTTCCAGCTCCCCGCTGCGCTCTCCCACGTCCACCATGTGGGTGACCAGCGGCGGAAAATGCCCGCTCCTCCGCAGCGGCGCTGCGATCGAAGCGCCCTCCGTGATGGACTCTCGCGCCGAATCGATCGCGGCTCCGAGCACCGCGTTGTTGGCGACGTGCTTGGCGACGTCCAGAGCTCGGACGATCGGGATCCCGCCGGCGAGAAGCGTGGAGAGCGTGCGGGTGAAGCGGGCCAGCGCGAGCTGGCGGATCACCTTGCCGAACACGGGGACGCGGAGCTTGAAGGCGTCGAAGGAGTGTCGGCCTCGTTCGGTGCGCACCGAGGCCCGAAAGACCACGAAGGAGACCACGCCGGCGAGCAGCAGCACCCACCAGTACTGGCGCAGCAGGTTGGAGGCTCCGATGACCGCGACGGTGTAGATGGGGAGGGGCTGGTTCAGGCTGTCGAGCAGCTGGGTGATCTGGGGCAGCACGACGGTGACCAGAGCGATCACCACGCCGATCGCGACGAAGAACATGATCGCGGGGTAGATCATGATCGACACCACTTTGTTTCGGGTCCGGACCGTGCTCTCCAGGTAGTCGGCGAGCCGTTCCAGGACCTGCTCGAGGGCCCCCCCGGCCTCTCCGGCCCGGACCATGCTGATGTAGAGATCGCCGAAGATCCCCGCCTGGGAGAGGGCCTCGGCCAGCGAGGAGCCCTCGTTGACGCGGTCCCGGACCCGCGCGATGGCGCCCTTGAGCCGGGTGTTCTCGACCTGCTCCGAGAGCGCGCCGAGGGCCTCGACGAGGGGAATGCCGGCGCCGATCAGGGTGGACAGCTGGCGGGTGGCGATGGCCAGGTCGGTGCCCCCCACCGGCCGCAGGATCTCGAAGGAGAAGCGGCGCGAAGGGCCGTCCTCGACGGCGGGCCTCGCCGCCCTTGGTGGCGGCCAGGTCCGTCAGGAAGATGCCGTCCCGGCGCAGCTTGGCTCGCGCGCTGCGATCGCTCTCCGCGTCGATGAAGCCGCGGATGGCTCTCCCCGCCTCGCTCACTCCCTTGTAGGTGTAGACGGGCACTAGATCTGGGCGACCACACCCTCCTCCTCGGTGGCGCGCAGCACCTCCTCGATCGACGTGACGCCGTCGAGAACCTTGCGTGCGCCGTCCGCGCGGAGGGTGTTCATGCCCCGCTGCACCGCGGTCCGCTTGATGCTCTTCGAATCGGTGCTCTGGGTGACGAGGTTGCGAATCGCGTCGTCCACGAGCATCAGCTCGAAGATTCCGACCCGGCCCCGGTAGCCGGTGTGGTGACACTGGCCGCAGCCCACGGCGCGGTAGACGCTCACCTCGCCCTTGGACTGGATGCCGATCTCGGCCAGCGCCTCGGGAGTCGGTGTGTAGGCCTCGCGGCATTCCTTGCAGAGCACGCGGAGCAGGCGCTGGGCGAGCACTGCCACCAGGGAGGAGGCCACCAGGTAGGCCTCCACCCCCATGTCGACCAGCCGCGTGATGGCGCTGGGTGCGTCGTTGGTGTGAAGCGTCGAGAACACCAGGTGGCCGGTGAGCGAGGCCTGGATGGCGATCTCGGCGGTCTCCAGGTCGCGGATCTCGCCTACCAGGATCACGTTGGGATCCTGGCGCAGCACCGAGCGCAGGGCGTTGGCGAAGCTCAAGCCGATCTTCGGGTTCACCTCGATCTGGCCGACGCCGGGCAGCTGGATCTCCACCGGGTCGTCGATGGTGATGATGTTGCGGTCCGATCGGTTGATCCGCGAGAGCGCCCCGTAGAGGGTCGTCGTCTTGCCGCTCCCGGTGGGTCCGGTCACCAGCACGATGCCGTTCGGCCGGCTGATCAGGCGCTCCCAGGTGGCGAGGTGCCCCTCGTTGAAGCCGAGGCGCTCGAGATCGAGCATGTCGGTGGTGCGCGGAAGCAGACGCATCACCAGGCGCTCGCCGTGGGCGATGGGGACGGTGGAGAGGCGAACGTCGTAGTCCCGCCCGGCGATCTTCAGCCGGATGCGCCCGTCCTGGGGCAGCCGCTTCTCGGCGATGTTCAGGTCCCCCAGGATCTTGACCCGCGAGACCACGCTCGGCAGGAGCGCCTTCGGCAGCGGGCTGACCGGCTCGTAGAGGATGTCATCGACGCGGAAGCGGACCCGGATCTCCTTCTCGAAGGGCTCCAGGTGCACGTCGCTGGCGCGCTCCTTGACCGCCTGCTGGAGGAGCGAGTCCACCAGCCGGATGATCGGCGCGTCGTCGCTGGAATCGAGCAGGTCCTGGGGCTCGGCGCTGATCTCGGAGGCGAGGGCCGTGAAGTCGTCGGTGGCGGTCTCGACGATGTCGTCGATCGAGTGGGTGCCGCGGTCGTAGACCTGGTTGATGGTGGCCAGGATGTTGCGCCGGCTGGCGAGCTCGGTCTCGATGCTCGCGCCGTCGAAGAGCAGGCGGAGATCGTCCAGACAGGCGGTGTCGAAGGGGTCCGAGACCACCACCCGGATCGCGTCCTGGGAGGTGCGCTCGATCGGGAGCAGGCCGTGGTTCTTGGCGAACGCGATCGGAATCCGCTCCACCAGGGCTTCGTCGATCTCCTCGATCTCGATGCGCGGGCGGACGGCGAGGCCCAGCTGCTTGCCGACCGCCTCCAGGACCTCCTCTTCGCTCAGGTGGCCGAGCTCGACGATCACGTCGAGCAGGCGCCTGCCGCTCTCCTGCTTGCGCCGGACCGCCTCGTCGAGCTGCTCGAGGCTGAGGCGGGTCTCGCGCAGCAGCAGCTCGCGCAGTCCTCGGTGCGCACCGGCTGAGGGCGCGGCCAGGGGTGTGTCGGTGGCTTCCGAACTCACTCTTCTTCCGACTCCTCCACCACCACGGTGGGAGCGAGGCCGAAGGCGTCTCGAAGCACCCCGGACACCTCTCGTGCGGATTCGACGCTGGGGTAGGGGCCGACATGGACCTCGTAGAGGACGGTGCCATGGGTGTCCCAGGACACCAGCGTGCCGTCGTAGCCGGCGTCGATCAGCTCGCGCAGTGACTCGGTGGCGGCGGACTCGTCGCGGAAGGTCGCTGCCAGCACGCCGAAGCGGGGCGCCGTCTCCGCGCCCTCCGCGGCCCGGCGCGCGGCCTCGGCCGCCTTCTCCCGCTCCTGCTCGATCTCGCGCATGCGCTCGACGGGGTACTTCCTGGCGTGCTTCTCCAGGCGGCCGCGCACCGGATTCCGGGCGTCCGGGGGCATGAAGACGATCCCGGCGGCCTCCGCCTCGGCGCGGCGCTTCTCGTGCTCGCTCTTCTCGCGTTCCGAGAGCTTCAGGGCCTCGTCCGATTCGTCCCAGAACTCGGCCCGCTTGCGGATCGTCTCCCGCTCCAGGGCGTCGGCTGTGCGCACGATGTGCGGCGTCAGGAAGAGGATCAGGTTCTGCTTCTCGAGCGACTTCGAGGTGCTCTTGAACAGCCAGCCGAGCCCGGGAATGTCGCCCAGCCAGGGGACCTTGTTGACCGTGTCGGTATAGCGGTCGCTGATCAGGCCGCCGATCACCACCGTCTCGCCACTGGCCACCACCACCGTGTTCTCGACCCGGCGGTTGCTGAGGGAGACGCCCACCTGATCCGCGTCCCCGGTCTCTCGGGTGAGAGCCTCGTTGATCTCGGAGATCTCCTGGAAGATCTGCAGGCGCACGGTGTCGCCCTCGCTGATCTGCGGAGTGACCCGGAGCGTGATGCCGATGTCCTGGCGCTCGATGTTCTGGCTGGTGGCGAGGCCGTCCGTGGCCCCGGTGACGCCGGCCGCCGACTGCACGCGGCTGGTCACGATGGGGATGTTGGCGCCGACCTTGATCTCGGCCTCCTCGTTGTCGGAGGTGAGGATGTGGGGAGCGGAGATCAGGTTGAAGTCCGAGAGTCTGGCGGAGGCGCTGACCAAGGCCTGGATGAGGGTGCCGCGATGACGTTCCCGGCGTCGTCGACGTCCAGTGTGTTGTGCGAGAAGCCGCCGACCAAGCTGGCGGCCGCCGCGTCGGTGAGGGCGCCGAGCAGGTCGCCGACACTGGTGACTTCGCTCGGGGACGGGCGACGCCGACGGGTCGGGCCGTGTCCGGCACCGGTCGGGGCTGAGCAGGCCCGGTCTGGCCGCCGACGCCCGTCAGAGAGCCGAGCGCGTAGCCGGTCTTGCCGCTGCTGGATCCTGGCCAGGCCGGTGAAGCCGAGGTCCTTGCCGTCGGTGACGTCGACCTCCATCAGCAGGGCCTCCACCAGCACCTGGGGCCGGGGGATGTCGAGCTTGCGATCACATCGGACAGGGTTCCGTAGCCCTCCTTGCTGGCCTGGATCACCAGCGAGTTGGTGGGGGCGTCGGCCGTCACGGTGACGCCCTCGGCGAGCTCGGTGATGGCCGAGCGCATCGCCGCCGCCGCGGGCTGACCGCCGGCCGTGCGCGGAGCGGAGGCGGCCGGCTGGCCGCCGACCAGCGCGGAGAGCGTGTTCGCGAGCTCCTCGGCATCTGCGTGCTGGAGGTAGTAGACGTGGATGCGCCCCTCTCCCGACACCGGGACGTCGAGACGCGCGATCACGCTGCGCAGCTCCTCCATCCGCTGCCTGGAGGCGAGGATGATCAGCGAGTTGGTGCGGTCGTCGGTGAGGATGCGGATCGTCCCCTTCGGCGCGCCCTGAGCGGTGATCGCGGCGGGCTGGGCCGCCGTGCGCCGGCTGCGGGTGCGGCGTGTGGGCGCCGCCGAGTCGGACACCTCGGCTCCGAAGATCTCGGAGAGCTGCTGGGCCATCGTCGACGCATCGGCGTGGCGGACCTTGATGACCGTCAGCTCCTCCTTGTAGGTCTCGACGTCGATCGACTGGAGGATGGTCAGGATGCGCCGGATGTTCGAGGCCGCGTCCGTCAGGATCATCGTGTTGGTGGGCGGGTAGGCCACCATGGAGGCGTCCTTGGAGACCAGCGGCTTCAAGGTGTTGGTAATCGCCTCCGCGTCGATGTACTGGAGGGGAATCAGGCGGGTGACGAAGCGGTCGCTGTGCGGGGTCACCCGGGCCCCCCGCAGCGTGTCGATGTTGCTCTCCTTGGCCTCGCGGATCGGGATCACCTTGATCGCCCCACCCGGGCCCTGCACGGTCGTGAAGCCCTTCACCTGGAGCACGGACTCGAACACCGCGTAGGCCTCGTCGACGCTGATCTTGGTCGGCGACACGATGGTGACGCGCCCACGCACCCGGTCGTCGTAGATGAAGTTCTTGCTGGTGAGCTGGGCAATCGTGTCGATCACGACAGAGAGCTCGACGTCGGTGAAGTCGAGCTGCACCTTGTCGTTCTCGATGACGACGTCGGGTGTCGTCTCGGCAGCGTTCTGCGCCGGGGCGCCCGCGCCGGGCAGGGCGAGTGCCAGGACGAGACCGAGTCGCCACGCCCACGCGCTCGCTCGAAGTTGCTGCCTCACGTTCCGCTCCCTCTCCCCCACCCAGGGGGCGGTGTCTGGCTCCGCACCGACTATCGCAGTTCGTACCGAAGCCGTCGCGTCGCTCCGTCCTCTCCGGTGACGCTGACGTCGAACTCGCTGGCCTCGGTCAACTCGCGGAGCACTTCAGCACTCTGTTGCTGTCCGGTCACCTGGATGCCGTTGAACTCCGTGATCGTATCTCCGTTCTGGATGCCGATCTGCTCGAATAGACTCCCGGACTTGATCGAGTTCAGCTGCACACCGACCATTTCTCCCTCCTGGTACTTCGGCAGAATGCGGGCCTGAGAGAAGAGGGCAGCGGGATTGTTTGTGGCGGATTCGACGTCGGCTCGCGGTACCGAGAAGCGGTTCTCGCCCAGCCTGCGGATGTTCGAGGTGAGGCTCTTTCCCCGCGCAGCCGCTGGCTTGCGGCGTCTGCTGGGGTCGCGGCCGGCCCGAGCCGTGCGGCGAGGCGGCGCCGGGTCCGCCGGGCCCTCCTCGAGGCTCAGCTCCTCGCGCCTGGGGCCGTTTTGCAGCACGATGCGCCGGCGATCGATGCGAACCACCTGGGCCTTGCCCTTGAGCTCGTCTTCCACCCGGACGATCAGGTGCTCCCGGCTGTCGAGGTCCTCCACGGCCGCCCAGGAGAGGGCCGTGTCACCCACGGCGGCGGTCCCGAGCAAACGGAGGGGAAGCTTGGTCTTGGCGTAGGTCTCGTCGTCGTCCAGCTGCGCGGTGGCGCCGAGCGTGGACACCTTGAAGAGGTTCCGAGTCAGGATCACCTGGGGGTTGTTCGCGCTCTGCCGCGACGGCTGCGCAGGCTGCGAGAGCACCGCGTCCTCGGCGGGCGGTGGTGCCAGGATCTCGGCGCCGAGGGAGGCGACGATCTGGGCTGCGAGAAAGCAGCACAGAACGACCAGGGCGCCGTTCGCGATCAGAATCCCCGTGCGATTCATCCGATCCGTCCCGCTGCTCCCGCGTCTGGCCGCCGGCCGTGGAGGGTGGGCCGTAACGCGGCGAAAAGCTGCCGGATTATAGCGGCAGCCACACCCGCCTCCAGTCCGGTTTCCCCGTGATTCCGGGGGGTTAGTGGTTCAAGTGAACAGAGCATCTGGGGTCCCTGGCGCTTCGCCTCCGCTGCCTTTGAGAACCCGGCTGGGCCCGAAGCGTTCCGAAACGCCTGGGATCCCGGTCGGTTGGGGGTGCGTGCCGCTCCGCGGGAAACATCGGCGGACGGCCGGCAGCAGTTGAAGGCGAATCGCGCAAGCGCCCCGCGTTCGGTGGCTTTTCCGCCCTCCGCCATTGACAGCGCCGCTCCCGGAAACAGGTTTCGTGGAAATCTCATGAGCGGCGACAAGGAGGCCTTGGGAGATGGCGAGTAGCGGCAAGATCATCGGGATCGATCTCGGCACCACGAACTCCGTGGTGGCGGTGATGGAGGGTGGTCAACCCACGGTGATCACCAATGAGGAAGGCGGACGGACGACTCCCTCGGTGGTGGCATTCACGGAGGACGACGAGCGCCCGGTCGGGGCCGTCGCCAAGCGCCAGGCGGTCACCAACCCGACGCGCACCATCTACTCGATCAAGCGCTTCATGGGGCGCCGTCTCGGCGAGGTTCCCGAGGAGATCAGCCTCGTCCCCTACACGGTGGTGGAGGGGAACGAGGGGATGGCCGCCGTCGATATCGGAGGGAAGCGATTCACGCCCCCCGAGATCTCGGCGATGATCCTGCAGAAGATGAAAGGAGCGGCGGAAGCCTACCTCGGCTCCCCGGTGGCCGGAGCGGTCATCACAGTGCCCGCCTACTTCAACGACGCGCAGCGCCAGGCCACCAAGGACGCCGGAAAGATCGCCGGCCTCGACGTCAAGCGCATCATCAACGAGCCGACTGCAGCAGCGCTCGCGTACGGTCTGGACAAGAAGGCCGACGAGAAGATCGCCGTCTTCGACTTCGGTGGCGGGACCTTCGACATCTCGATCCTGGAGGTGGGTGAGAACGTCGTGGAGGTGAAGTCCACCAACGGCGACACCCACCTGGGCGGCGACAACCTGGACCAGCGGATCATCGAGTACCTGGTCGCCGAGTTCAGGAAGGACCAGGGCATCGACCTGACCAAGGATCCGATGGCGACGCAGCGGCTTCGAGAGGCCGCCGAGAAGGCCAAGATCGAGCTCTCCACCTCCGCCTCGACCGACATCAACCTGCCCTACGTGACGGCGGATCAGTCGGGCCCCAAGCACCTCAATCTCAAGCTCTCGCGCGCCAAGTTCGAGCAGTTGGTAGAGGATCTGGTGGATCGGACCCTGGAGCCCTGCCGCAAGGCCCTGACGGACGCCGGACTCAGCCCGTCGGACATCGACGAGGTGGTGCTGGTGGGCGGATCCACCCGTATCCCGCTGGTCCAGAAGAAGGTCGGCGAGCTCTTCGGCAAGGAGCCCAACAAGAGCGTCAACCCGGACGAGGTGGTGGCCGTCGGCGCGGCGATCCAGGGTGGGGTGCTGGCCGGCGACGTCAAGGACGTGCTGCTGCTCGACGTGACGCCGCTTTCGCTGGGGATCGAGACGCTGGGCGGCGTGATGACCAAGCTGATCGAGAAGAACACCACGATTCCGACCAAGCGCAGCCAGATCTTCTCGACGGCCTCGGACAGCCAGCCCCAGGTCGAGATCCGCGTGCTCCAGGGCGAGCGCGAAATGGCCAACGACAACCGGGATCTGGGCCGGTTCATCCTCGACGGGATCCCGCCGGCGCCGCGGGGCGTGCCCCAGATCGAGGTGACCTTCGACATCGACGCCAACGGCATCCTGTCGGTGAACGCCAAGGACTCGGCGACCGCCAAGGAGCAGTCGATCCGGATCGAAGGCTCCGGCGGGCTCTCCAAGGACGAGATCGAGCGCATGGTCAGCGAGGCGGATGCTCACGCCAGCGAGGACAAGGAGCGGCGGGAGAAGATCGAGAAGCGCAACGCCCTCGACTCGCTGATCTACGGTGCGGAGAAGACCATCAACGAGAGCGGCGACAAGCTTCCCGAGGAGGAGAAGCAGCGGATCGGGGAGGTGCTGACGGAGGCGAAGCAGGATCTGGAGAGCGACGACCTCGCCAGGATCGATGCCGCCAACCAGCGCGTGGAGCAGGCGATGCACAAGATCGCCGAGGTGCTCTACAAGTCCCAGTCCGCCGAGGGCGCCCCGGGTCCGGGGAGGGCCCCGGCGCATCGGCCTCGGGCGGCGACGACGGCGACGTGATCGACGCCGAGTACACAGAGGAGAAGGGCGACTCCTAGCCCGGGCAGACATGGACCGACCGAATCGACCGAACCCGCTCTCGGGACTGGTTGGAGAGTTTCCCGGGCGCCTGCGAGGTGACCGCTGGCAGCCCGCCGTAGACGTCTTCGAGACCGAGAAGACCATCGTGGTCCGGGTCGAGCTGGCGGGCGTCCGCAGCTCGCAGGTCAAGGTCTCGGTCGACGGCGAGTGGCTGCGCATCCGCGGGGAGCGCACTGCGTCGACGGACAGCGACGTGGAGCGTCTGCATCAGATGGAGATCGCCTTCGGGCCATTCGAACGAAGCATTCGGATCCGGATCCCCTTCGAGCGCGATCAGGTGGTCGCCAATCTGGAGGAGGGATTCCTCTCGGTGGTCCTGCCCAAGAGCGAGCCGAGGCGACGCCGGATCGAGCCCAGCACGGAGTAGAAGGAGTCGGGCGAGGTGAAGGAACACGACGAGGAAGTCGCCGAGAGCGGCAGCGAGGTCGTGGTAGGGATCGGGGAGGACGAGGAGTCCCCCCAGATCGAGATCCCCAGCACGCTTCCGGTCCTGCCTCTCAAGAACACCGTGCTCTTCCCGTTCCTGCTGCACCCGCTGCTGGTGAACACGGAGCGCTCCAAGACCCTGATCGATGCCGTCCTGGTGTCGCCTCAGCGGCTGATGATGAGCGTGGCGGTGCGGCACCCGGTCGAGGGCAGCCCCGGCTCGCAGGATCTGTATCGAGCGGGAACCGTCCTGCGGATCGTGAAGATGATCAAGTTCCCGGACGACTCCTACCGGCTGCTGGTCCAGGGTGTGTCGCGGGCCAGGGTCGAGGAGTTCACCAGCGAGTCTCCTTTCTTCTCCGGCAGCATCGCGGTTCTCGAGGAGGAGGGGGACGTCGAGTCGGTGGAGGCCACCGCGCTGGCGCGAAACGTGCGGGACCAGTTCGGCACGCTGATCGTGGAGAGCAGCCGTCTCTCGGACGACCTGCAGCTGCTCGCCCAGAATCTCGATGACGACTACTCGAAGCTCGCCGACCTGGTCGCCTCGAATCTCGATCTCGACGTCGCGGGAAAGCAGAAGCTGCTCGAAGAGCTCGACGTCGTGAAGCGGCTGCACGCCGTGCAGGAGGAGCTGCGGCGCGCGCGCGACGCGATGAAGATCGAGAGCGAGATCCGTGACAAGGTCCAGAGCGAGATGGGGCGCACGCAGCGCGACTACATGCTGCGGCAGCAGCTCGACCAGATCCGCCGGGAGCTCGGCGAGGCGGAGGATTCCGATGCGGAGACCGCCGACATGCGCTCGCGGATCGAGTCGGCCGGGATGCCCGAGGAAGCCCACAAGCAGGCGATCCGGGAGCTCGAGCGCCTGGAGCAGACACCCACCGCCGCGGCCGAACACAGCGTGATCCGGACCTATCTGGAGTGGATGGTCGATCTGCCCTGGAACCAGGAGAGCGAGGATCAGCTGTCGGTGGCGGAGGCCCGAAAGATCCTCGACGAGGACCACTGGGGACTGGAGAAGGTCAAGGACCGGATCGTCGAGTTCATCGCCGTGCTCTCGCTGAAGCGGGACCTGAAGGGCCCGATTCTCTGCTTCGTGGGTCCCCCGGGAAGCGGCAAGACCTCTCTGGGACGTTCGATCGCGCGGGCCATGGGCCGGGAGTTCGAGCGGGTCTCCCTGGGAGGGATGCGCGACGAGGCGGAGATCCGCGGGCACCGGCGCACCTACGTCGGCGCCCTGCCGGGGCGCATCATCCAGGGCATGCGGAGGTGCGGAAAACGGAATCCGGTGTTCATGCTGGACGAGGTGGACAAGGTCGGTACCGACTTCCGCGGGGACCCGTCGTCGGCCTTGCTCGAGGTGCTCGATCCGGAGCAGAACTCGACATTCAGCGACCACTACCTGGAGGTCGCCTTCGACCTCTCCCACGTGCTCTTCATCGCCACGGCGAACATCATGGACCCGGTGCTGCCAGCGCTTCGCGATCGCATGGAGGTGATCGAGCTTCCCGGCTACACCGAGGAGGACAAGCTCGAGATCGCCAAGCGGTTCCTGCTGCCGCGGCAGCGCGAGGCGAACGGAATCGCCCAGATCGAGTTCGAGCTGCCCGAGGAGACGATTCGACGCATCATCGGGAGCTACACCCGCGAGGCCGGGGTGCGGAACCTCGAGCGCGAGATCGGCTCCGTCTGCCGCAAGATCGCGCGGCAGGTGGCGGAGGACCGGATCGAGGGTCCGGTCCGAGTCCGGCCGGAGGATCTCGCGGAGCTGCTGGGTCCGGTGCGCTACGAGCCGGAGCTGGCCGAGCGGGCCGGCAGGCCCGGCGTCGCGGTGGGTCTCGCCTACACGGCCGCGGGCGGCGACATCCTCTTCGTCGAATCCAGTCAGATGCCCGGGCGGGGCGAGCTCAAGCTGACCGGCTCGCTGGGGGACGTGATGCGCGAGTCCGCCGAGGCGGCGCGCTCCTGGCTGCGCACCCGGGCGGGCGAGCTGAACATCGAGGCGCAGGCCTTCGAGTCGAGCGATCTCCACCTGCACGTTCCCTCGGGTGCGGTGCCCAAGGACGGTCCGTCGGCCGGCGTGGCCATGGTCACCTCCCTGGCGTCACTGCTCACCGGACGGCCGGCGCCGCCGGACGTCGCCATGACCGGGGAGATCACCCTGCGCGGCAAGGTGCTCCCGGTGGGCGGGATCAAGGAGAAGGTCCTGGCCGCCAAGCGGGCGGGGATCCGCCGGGTGATCGTGCCGGAGAAGAACCGGCGGGACGTGGAAGAAATCCGCGAGGAGCTACTCGAAGGCCTGGAACTCGAGTACGTTGGGACCATCGATGAAGCGCTCGGTTGCACTCTCCTCCCGGCTTCTGCTTGACCCGCTCGAGCTGACGGCACTGATTCTCGTGCTCTTCCTGGCACCGGGCTGCGTGAGCCGGGGCGCCCACCAGCAGGTGGCGGAGGAACGCGACCAGTACCGGGATCAGTCGACGCTCCAGGCGAGCCGGATCGAGCTGCTGGAGACGTCCAACGCGTCGCTCTCCGAGGAACGCGTGGCGCTGATCGACGAGATCGAGGACCTGCGGCAGCGCCGTGAGGAGCTGGAGGGGCGCGTCGAAGCGCTGGAGCAGACGAGCGTCGAGCTGGAGACGAATCTCCGTCTGAGCGAGACGGAGCTGCAGCGTCACAGCGAAGAGGTCGTTCAGCTCCGGGAGACCTACGGGGGGCTGGTGACGGATCTGGAGGCCGAGGTCGCCGCGGGGCAGATCGAGATCGACCGGTTCCGGGAGGGCCTGCGCCTCAACCTCTCGCAGGAGATCCTGTTCGGATCGGGCTCGGCGCGCCTGAACCAGGGGGGGAGGGCGCTGATCCGCAAGGTGGCAGAGCGCCTCGCCAGCAGCGCGCAGCGGATCGAGGTGCAGGGCCACAGCGACGACAGGGGCATCCGGGGCAGCCTCGCCAAGCGCTATCCCTCGAACTGGGAGCTGGCCGGCGCCCGGGCCTCGAGCGTCGTGCGGCTCCTCGCGGAGAGCGGAGTGCCAGCGGAGACCCTGAGCGCCGTGTCCTTCGGCGAGTTTCGGCCGGTGGCGCCGAACGACAGCGAGGAGGGTCGAGCCCGGAACCGGCGGATCGAGATCCGCCTGCTCCCGGCCGAGGGGGCGGCACCGCTGGCGACGGACCCACCGGCGCCTGATTGAAACCGGCACCGACACCCCGCGTGACCCTCGAGGGCCTCTTCGAGGCGGCGCTGCGCTGCGTGGATCCTGCGGCGGCCGTGCGGCGGCAGGTGCAGCGCTCCAACGATCGGCTGGCGATCGCGGGCCGCGAGCTTCCGGACGACGCGCCGCTGGTGGTCTTCGCGGCCGGGAAGGCCGCGGCGGCGATGGCCGTGGCCCTCGAGGAGCTCGCGGCCGACCGCATCGACCGGGGCCTGGTGGTGACGAAGGACGGCCACGGGGCTCGCCTCGGCAAGCTGGCGCTGCTGTACTCGGGCCATCCCGTCCCCGACGAACGCAGCGAGATCGCCGCGCGGGAGGCGATCGCGCTGGTGGAGAGCGCCTGCCAGGACGAGATCCTGCTGGTTCTGCTCTCCGGTGGCGCCTCCGCCCTGCTGAGCTGCCCGTTGCCCGGCCTCTCGCGCGAGGACCTGGTGGCCACCACGGAGCTGCTGCTGGCCTCAGGGGCGGAGATCGGCGAGCTGAACGCGGTCCGGAAGCACCTGACCGAGATCTCCGGGGGGCGGTTGGCGCGCCGGGCCGGGAGCCGAAGGATCGAGGTCCTGGCGATCTCGGACGTTCCCGGCGACGCGATCGAGACCATTGGCTCCGGCCCCTTGGCCGCGGATCCGTCCAGCAACGCCGATGCGCTGGGGGTGTTGCAGCGGCGGGGTCTTCGAGCCAGCGCTCCGGAGCGGATCGTGGCCCACCTCGAGTCGAGCCGTGAGGAGTCGGTCAAGCCGGGAGATCCGGTCCTGGCGCGGGTGCACAGCACGATCCTGGCGCGCAACCGGGACGCGGTGGATGGGGCGCGCGAAGCCGCGCGTGAGAGCGGTCTGCCGGCGATCGTCGCGACCGAGTTCCTCCGCGGGGAGGCCCGCGGAGCAGGGCGCAGGCTCGTGGCGCTGGCTCGAAGCCTGCGCCCGGACGGCCCGCTCGTGCTGCTCGCGGGCGGCGAGACGACGGTGACACTGCGCGGGGACGGAAGGGGTGGCCGCAATCAGGAGCTCGCCCTGGCCGCGGCCTGTGAGCTCGAGGGGAGCTCCGGGATCGCCCTGCTCGCGGCCGGGACGGATGGCACCGACGGTCCGACCGATGCCGCCGGAGCCTACGCCGACGGCGGAACCGTGGCGCGCGGACGCGCCCTGGACCTCGACGCGCACGCCGCCCTGGAACGCAACGATTCCTACGCATTCTTCAGCGCCGAGGGCGGACTTCTCGTCACGGGGCCCACCCGGACCAACGTGATGGACCTCGTCCTCGTGCTGGTGGAGTAGGCGCACTCCAGCTGGAGGCAGCTGCCCCGAAGCCAGAGTTCAGCGAGGCGGTGAGAAGCGCAGCTGGAGCCGGGCCTACTCTCCCGTGCCGTACTTCGCGTCCAGCTCCTCCTCGCTCATGACCACGTCGATCTTTCGCGCGAAGAGCTCGCCGTCCTTCTTCTCGTCGGGAACCCAGTAGATCAGGACCGTCTTGCCGGGCGAGATGTCGCTGAGCTCTCCCTTGACGCCGTTGATCGCCACCGAGGTGCGAGTCAGGATCGAGCCCTCGGGAATCACGTTGAAGCTGGCCTCCTTCCTGGCCTTGAGGAGCTTCTTGTTGGGACCCTTGCCCTTCTTGGTGATCTTGACGGTGACCGTCTTGGCCGCCGCGTCGTAGGCGATCCACTCCGCCTCGTTCTGGGTGCTCTTGGACTTCTTCTTCTGCGCCTCGGCGAGCGGGGCGACGGACGCGACCAACGCGAACGCGAAGCTCGCGACCGTCAGTGTGGCCAGAATCCTTCTCAGTGTTCTCGTCGGCACGGTTTTTCCTCCCCATTCAGGAAGACTACACGGTCATGGACGCATTGAGAGCGCGAGGAATTCGATTCCCCCCGGGTTCCGCTGCCTGGCCCGTCGTCGCTGGAGAGATGGGTTTCGGGCTGGGGAGCTGGACGAAGAGTGGCCCTTTTTTCGGGCCCCGAACCGCGCTAATTCATCCGGAGCGCCCAAGTGAAGGTTTCGCGCGGGGGCGGTCGAGTGGCCCCGAGCCGGGTGAAGTTCGCCCGGCCCGGCAGAACCAAAGGGGGAAAGGAATCATGCGTTTGCGTTCGGGGTGGTTGGGATTTCTGGTCTTCGCAGTTCTCGCGCTAGTTCTGGGTTCCGCTCAGGCGCAGGCGAAGAGCTGTTCCAGCTTCGCGGTGTTCAAGTCGTACGACGCGGCAGCCAAGACGGTCGAGATCTCGCACGAGAAGGGCAAGATCCAGAAGTACTTTCCCAGACCGGAAGGGGACAGCCAATCGGCGTCGAGGATTCCCAAGGGCTGCAAGGGGAAGGTGAAGAAGGCGACCAACCTGGTGGTGAAGCCCACCGGTGGCCGACTGACGGTGACTCAGCTGCGCAGCAACTTCGACGGGAAGATGCTGAACGACGCCGATGATCCGGCCTGGCTGCCCGGTCATCTGGAGAAGCTCATCGCGGATCAGACCACGGTCGTCGTCGTGATCCGCCCAGGGATGGGCAAGGACGCACCGCTGGGAATCACGACCATCTACCTCCCGATCACCCAGGAGGAGCTGGCGGAGATCAAGCGGCAGGAAGACAGAGGGCGAGGACCTCTAGGCCAGCAGTCCCCTCGGGGACGGCGCGTGCCGCGGGCGCCCACCCCTGCAGCGCGCATGGGCTGCAGGCGGAGATGGAGGGAAGCATGGAGACCGTCCAGCTGGTCACCTATTCCGACTACCTCTGACCGTGGTGCTACAACGCGGCGGTCCGCCTGCGGCGCATGGAGGAGGAGTTCGGGGACTCCCTCGAGATCGAGTGGCGGAGCTTCCTGCTCCGCCCCCGCCCGGTGCCGGGCCGGGATCTGGAGAAGTTCGCCCACTACACGCAATCCTGGCTGCGGCCCGCGGCCGACCCCGACGCGCCCGTATTCCGGCCCTGGGAGAGCGGCGAGGGCCCGCCCTCCCACAGTGTGCCCCCACACCTGGTGGCCAAGGCCGCCGCTGAGTTGGGAGCCGAGAGCTTTCGCAGAGTCCACGAGCGGCTGCTGCGGGCCTACTTCGCCGAGAACCGCGACATCACCGCGGCGGCGACGCTGCGCGCCATCTGGAGCGAGGCGGGGCTTCCCGAAACGGAGTTCGAGCGCAGCGAGGCGCCGGAGCTGCTGGAGGAGACGCTGCGGCAGCACGCGGAGGCTGTCTCACAGGGAGTCACCGGTGTCCCTGCCAGCGGTGTTGCGGGAAGCGGTGTGTTCGTCGTAGGCGCGCACCCCGCGGACCTGTACCGGCACTGGATCAGGCGTCTGCAGTCCGGCGTGCTGGGGGAGGGCCCAGCCTGAGCTTGGTGCGGCAGAGAGGATTCGAACCTCCACGAGCTTGCGCCCGCCAGCCCCTCAAGCTGGTGCGTCTACCAGTTCCGCCACTGCCGCACTGGGGAGAGCAGTCTAACGCAGGCCCTAGGGATTCTCCTCCCCGGGAACCTCCTCGGGCGAAGCGTCCTCGGCTGGGGCCGGGACCTCCGCGAAGGGCGAGCTGTCCTCCGCGGGAGCCGGCTCCTCCACCTCTTCTTCGAAGAGCGTGCTCTCGCTGCCCTCCTGGGCGAAGTAGGCGAGGGTCAGGCTGGTGAACATGAAGAGGACCGCGGCGCCCGTGGTGAGCTTGGTCAGGAAGTTCCCCGCGCCCCGGCTGCCGAATACCGTGGAGCCCGCGCCACCGCCGAACACGGCGCCGATCTCGGCGCCCTTGCCGCGCTGCAGCAACACCACCACGATCAGCACCAGACACACCATCACGTGAAGGACGGTGAGGAAGATCGTCATCAGGGGCCTCCCTATCGATCGAAGTGGACGATCTTCGAGAAGCTCTCGGGCTCCAGGCTGGCGCCGCCGACCAGGGCGCCGTCGATGTCCGCCTGACCCATCAGATCGCGCACGTTCTCGGGCTTGACGGAACCACCGTACTGAATCCGGATCTGATCGCCAGCGCTGCCGAAACGGCTCTGGAGCCGCTCGCGAATCATCGCGTGGACCGCCTGGGCCATCTCCGGGGTTGCGGTGCGGCCGGTGCCGATGGCCCAGATGGGCTCGTACGCGACCACGATCTCCTCAGCCCGCTCCCCAGGGACGGAGGCCAGGCTCCCCTCGAGCTGGGAGCTGATCACGGCGAGGGTTTGCTCCGCCTCGCGCTCCTCGAGCGACTCACCCACACAGACGATGGGCCGCACGCCGTGCTCCAGGAGAGCGGCCGCCTTGGCTGCGACGACCTGGTCGGCCTCGCCGTAGAGCGTGCGCCGCTCGCTGTGGCCCACGATGGCGTAGGCGCAGCCGAGATCGGTGAGCATCCGAGGGGCGATCTCGCCGGTGAATGCACCCTTCTCCTCGGCGTTCACGTTCTGGGCGGCGAGGACGACACCGCTGCCCCGGAGTGCGCCGGCGACCCGCTCCAGCGCCGTGAAGGGCGGCGCGATCACGACGTCCACTCCACTCGCGTCCGCCACCAGGGGAAGAAACGCCCGCACGAAAGCCTCCGCCTCGCCGGTGGTCTTCTGCATCTTCCAGTTCGCCGCCAGGATCGGTTGGCGCATGTTCAGGACTCCAGTGCCGCGACACCCGGGAGCGTCAGCCCCTGGACGTACTCGAGTGAGGCGCCGCCCCCGGTGGAGAGGTGTCCGATGCGGTCGCCGAGTTCCAGCCGGTTCACGGCCGCGAGGGAGTCTCCGCCACCCACCACCGAGCGCGCTTGCGATTCGGCGATCGCCAGCGCGACCGCCTCGGTGCCCTTTGCGAAGGCGTCGATTTCGAACACGCCCATCGGGCCGTTCCAGAAGATGGTGCGCGCCCGCCTGGCCTCTGCGGCGTAGGCCGCGGCGGAGTGCGGACCGATGTCGACGGCGATCCAGCCGTCCGGGATCTCGTCCCGGATCTCGCTCTCGGCTTCGGCTGCGATCTCCCGGGCCACCACGTGGTCGGTCGGAAGCAGCACTTTCCTTCCCGCCTTCTCCGCAGCCGCCAGAACCTTGAGAGCGTCGTCCACCCGCTCCGGCTCGACCAGCGAGTCACCGGTCGGCCGGCCCAGGGCGTGCAGGAACGTGTACGCCATCGCTCCCCCGACGGCGAGGACATCGGCGTGAGGAGCCAGGGCTTCGAGCACCGCGAGCTTGTCCGAGACCTTGGCGCCGCCGAGCAGGCAGAGCAGGGGCCGCTCCGGTTCGCGGACCACGTTCAGGTGGTCGAGCTCGGAGCACATCAGGTCCCCGGCGGCTGCGCGCTCGGCGTAGCGGACCATGCCGACCGTCGACGCGTGAGCCCGGTGCGCGGTGCCGAAGGCGTCGTTCACGTAGAGATCGGCGAGCGAGGCCAGCGCCCGGGCGAAGTCGGGATCGTTCTTCGTCTCCCCGGGGTGGAAGCGCAGATTGTCGAGGAGCAGGAGCTGTCCGTCCTCGAGCTCGGCGACCGCTTCCTGGGCCCTCTCACCCACGATGTCCTCGCAAAAGGAGACTCCGCGGCCCAGCAGTGAGGCCAGCCGTGCTGCCACCGGTCGCAGCGAGAGGTCGGGCCGCCGCTCCCCCTTCGGGCGTCCCAGATGCGAGGCCAGTACGACCCGCGCGCCAGCAGAGAGGAGCCGCCGCAGCGTGGGAAGCGCCGCCCGGATCCGGGTGTCGTCGGCGACGCCCCGCTCGTTCAAGGGAACGTTCAGGTCGGCGCGCAGGAAGACGCTTCGCCCCCGGACACCCCCGCCCTCGGCGAGGAGAGCGTCGACAGTGGGTACGGCCACCCGGATCAGCGTCCGAGCACGACGGCGAGGTCCGCCACGCGAGTCGCGTAGCCCATCTCGTTGTCGTACCAGGAGACCACCTTGGCGAAGTTGCCGTCGATCACCCGGGTGCTCAGCGCGTCGAAGCTGGAGGAGTACGGGCTTCCTACGAAGTCAACAGAAACGAGGGGTTCGTCGACGTACTCGAGAATGCCCTCGAGAGGCCCTTCGGCTGCCTTCCGCATCGCCGCATTGATCGAATCGGCGTCGGTGTTGGACTTGAGCTGCACGCTCAAATCCACCACCGAGACGTCCGGAGTGGGTACGCGCATGGCGTAGCCGTCCAGCTTCCCCTCGAGCTCCGGCATCACCAGGGCGATGGCCCGGGCCGCTCCGGTGCTGGTGGGAATCATCGAGATGGCCCCGCCCCTGGCTCGGCGCAGGTCCTTGTGCGGGGAGTCCACCAGACGCTGATCGGCTGTGTAGGAGTGGATGGTCACCATCAGCCCGCGCTCGATGCCAAACTCGTCGTGGAGGACCTTCGCCACCGGGGCCAGGCAGTTGGTGGTGCACGAGGCGTTGGAGATGATCTTGTGCTTGGCGGGGTCGTAGGCGTCGTCGTTCACGCCCAGGACCAGGGTCACGTCGGGGTCGTTGGCGGGTGCCGTGATGATGACCCGCTCCGCACCGGCGGCCAGGTGCTTGGAGGCGTCTTCCCGCGAGCGGAAGAGCCCGGTGCCCTCCACGGCAATCTGGGCTCCCAGCTTCTTCCAGGGCAGCTTGGCCGGATCTCTCTCGGAGAGTACGGGCGTGCGCTTGCCCGCCACCACGAGGTGGTCCGCGTCGGCCTCGACGTCGTCCGGGTAACGCCCGTGGACCGAGTCGTACTTGAGCAGATGGGCGAGGGTCTTTGCATCCACCACGTCGTTGATGCCGACGACCTCGACATCCTTGTCGCGCATCGCGCGGAAGGCGAGTCGACCGATGCGGCCGAAGCCGTTGATTCCAACCTTGACGGGCATTCTTTCCTCCACAGATGAGGTCGTTGCAGGGAATGTACCCAGCGTGCAAGGATAATCCACAAACGGCCCGAAGCTCGACCGATTGGCGAAGGGTTTCCGCGACCCGGTGAGAAAAGCGGCCCAGCGAGTATCCTCTCGCTCGACGCAGATCGGGGTAGGGAGTTGGATCGAGGCGGCAGACGGGGTGCGAAGGCCCGCTGGGCAGTGGGCGGCACGGCGCTGGTCGCGTGCTGCGCGCTACTGGTCGTGGGCCATTATCTGCTGGGTGAGCGGCGGGCGGTTCGAGCGGCGTACCCGACCAGCCACGGCCGCCTCGAACTGGCGGGGCTCGGCGCGCCCGTGCTGGTGCTGCGCGATCTCCGCGGCGTGCCCCACGTGGAGGCGTCGAGCGAAGCGGACGCCTACTTCGCCCTCGGATTTGCACATGCTCAGGATCGCCTCACACAGATGCTGTGGCTGCAACGCGTGGCGCGGGGGCGCAGCGCGGAGATCGTCGGGGAGCGCGGTGTCCCGGGAGACCGGCGCGCTCGAATCCTGGGCCTGGGCCTGCACGGGGACGCCGATGCGCGAAGCCTGCCGCGGCGCACTCGCGGCCTGCTGGAAGCTTACGCGGCCGGCGTCAACGCGAGGCTGGAGCGGATCTCCGCGGGCGACGTCGCAGCGCCACTCGCCGTGCAGGACTGGGGCGTCGCGCTGGAGCCATGGACGCCGGGCGACACGCTGGCCGTCCTGAAGCTCCACTCCTGGGGACTCGGGGGGACGCTCGAGGAGATCGTGGTGATGCGCGAGCTGATCCAGCGGCTCGGCGGCTTCGGAGCCAGGCGCTTCTTTCCCGCCGGCGTGGGAATCGACGCGGTGCGCCCACCGCGAGGGTCATCCGTCGCTGCGGCGACTCCCGACCCGCTGCGCCGGGCGATCGGGCTTTGCGGTCGCAGCATCGGGAGCAGCGCCTTCGTCCTGGCGGGGCGACGCTCGTCGAGCGGCTCGCCCCTGCTCGCCGCGGATTCGCACTTCGAGCCCACCGCGCCAGCGCAGTTCTACGAGGCGCATCTCCGCGGGGGGGCCGTGGACGTGGCCGGGGCCACGCTGCCGGGCATCCCGGTGGTATGGACCGGCTTCACTCCCGGAGTGACCTGGGCATCGACGCACGCCGCCGCAGTGGTCGCCGATCTGTTTGTCGAATCACTGCACCGGAGCGACCCCTCCCGCTATCACGACGGGGTTCGTTGGAGGAAGCTCGAGACCCGAGACGAACTGATCGAAGTCCGGGAGGGGGAGCCGCTGCGGCTCGAGGTTCGCGCGACCCGCCGCGGACCGCTGGTGAACGAACTGCTCGAGGAGGCCCACGAGCCGCTCGCGATCCGCTGGATCGGCGCTGTCCGAAACGCCGGGATCGAGGGGCTCCTGGCCGCGGCTCGCGCCCGCAGCTCCGCCGAGCTTCGCCGTGCGCTCGCCGAGCACCACGAACCTGTGTTGGTCGTCGCCTACGCGGATACGGAAGGATCCGCCGGTGTCCAGATGGCTGGCTTCCTTCCCAAGCGCTCGCTCCCGTCGGGGCTGGTTCCGGTTCCCGGCCGCGATCCGACCTACTACTGGACCCGGCGGATCGACTTCGAGGCTCTCCCGGCGCGCCGGCTCGGCAGGCGGGGGCGCTGGCTGGTGGCGTCGGACGGCGATCCGACCTACGGCAGGGAGGGCTCCGAGATCGAGTTCCTGTGGCGGAGCGGCAGCCGCGCGGCGCGCATCGCTTCACTGCTGGAGGAGCACACCCGGTCGGGCCCGGCGAACGTGCGCACGCTGGGGTCCATCCAGGGCGACCTGGTCTCCGCGGGGGCCGTTGAGCTCGTCGAGACGGCCCTGGCGTTGGCGGGTGAGGGCCAGCCGCTCGGGCGTGAGGCCCGTGAGGTGGCGAGGATGCTCCGAGAGTGGGACGGGCGGGCATCCTCGCAGAGCGTGGGTGCGGCCCTGTATCACGTGTTCCTCGACCTCCTGCTGCGTGCCGTCTTCGAGCCCGAGCTGGGGGATGACCTGCTGCGGCGGTACCTGGCGCTCGGCAGGCCGGACCCCACCCGCATCCTCCACCAGACCCTGCTCGCGGCTGCGGAGGGGCGCGGTCCGGACGACGGCTGGTCCGAGCCGGGGACGGTCCGACAAGCGGTGCAGAGCAGCCTCCGCGACACCTGGATCCGCATGTCGGTACGCTTCGGCGCGAACCGCGAGAAATGGGCCTGGGGACGCCTTCACAGCCTGCGTTTTGCACCTCTCTGGCGCGAAGGCTGGGCCGGGCAGGACGACGGCTTCGGCCCGTTCCCATTCGATGGAGACGGTGCGAGTGTGAGAATCGCGGAGTACCGGCCCCTCGAGTCCTTCGACACCCGCGTCGTTTCCGGCTACCGCTTCGTCGTGGACACAGCGGACCTGGACCAGGCGCTCACCGCGCTGGCCCCCGGGCAATCGGAGCACCCCGGCCACCCAAACAGCGCCGACGGGCTGGTTCGCTGGCGTCAGGACCGATCCACGCTCTTGTCGACGAATCAGCTCGTCCTGGAGGGGAGCGCCAGCGCCAGGCTCGAGCTCGAGCCGAGACCCTGACGATGCTGCTCTACGCGGTGGTTCCGGGGTTCTACGCGGAGGTGGAGCGGGCCGCCGATCCGAGACTCGCCAGCCGGCCGGTGATCGTCGGCGGTGATCCGCGCAAGCGGGGTCTGGTGCAGGCCGCGACGGCCGGCGCCCTCGCTTCCGGAGTCGAGGTCGGCATGCGGATGGGCGAGGCGCTGGAGCGCTGCCCGCAGGCGCGCGCGCTGCGCACGGACATGCGTCGGTACCGCGAGATGGCTTCGCGCTTGCGCGCCTGTTTCCGGAGCCTCACCCACCGGTTCGAGCCCGCCGGGCTCGACGCCGCCTTCCTCGAGCCGGGGAGATCCGAGCAGTCTTCCTTGGAGTTGGCCGAGCGTCTGCGCGAGACCGTCCGCGAGGAGCTGGGGCTTCCGCTGCAGATCGGCATCGCCCCCGCCAGGTTCCTGGCCAAGCTCGCGGCGGAGGAGTCCGGGGCCGCGGGGATTCTCCGCATCGAGCCGGGAGAGGTGGCCGGATTCCTGGCGCCGCTTCCCGTTTCCAGACTTCCCGGCGTCGGTGGCAAGACGCAGGAGAAGCTCGCCGACCTCTCGGTTCGCAGCGTGGGAGAGGTCGCTGCGCTCGACCGGCAGCTGCTGGAGGAGCGCCTGGGCAACCATGGCCTCGCGATCCTCGGGTATGCCCTGGGGCGCGACGACGCCCGCCTCCGGGCGGCCCCTCACGCCCGCAGCCTCAGCCAGGAGTCGACACTGGAATCCGACGAGGTGGACCTGGGGGTGATCCAGGAGAGAATCGAGGAGCTGGCCCGGGGCCTCGAGGGCGGCCTGCTCTTGGAGCGCCGGGCCGCCAAGCGAGTCATCCTGAAGCTCCGCTACGCGGGTCAGGAGCAGACCACCCGCAGCTGCACCCTGGTTCGCCCCGTCTCCGCCGCGCAGGAGCTCGCGGACCTGGCCCGGGAGCTGCTGGACAAGACCCAGGCCGGAATTCGCCCGGTGCGCCTGGTCGGCCTCGCCGTGGCCTCGCTGACTCGCCCGACCCGCGACGAGCGGCAGCTCGATCTGTTCCCCCTCAGAGCTGAAGGGGAATCCGCAGGGGGCTCAAGCGGCGCCCTCTCTCCGCCGAAAGGAGATCAGTCGCCCCGCGCCGCCCCTGGTCTGGGGGGCCGGGCCATCCACAGGGAGGGAACCGGATGGAGGAGTCAGGGCGCGATCGCCGCAAGTTCCCCCGGATCCCGACGGATCAGGTGATTTCCTTTGCGCCGGTGAACTACTCCGACGAGCACCTCGCCGTCAGCACCGACGTATCGGCTGGCGGCATTCGCTTCGAGGCCGTGGGCTGCGAGCTGGAGCTCGGTGACAGGATCCGCGTCACGTTCAACATCGGTGAACACACCGTGGTCGCGGTCGGCGAGGTCTGCTGGGCCACCGAACTCGACACCATCACCAGCGACATCGGTCTCCAGTTCCTGGACATCGATCCGTCTGCGCTTCAGCTGATCGAAGAGAACACCGAGGCCATCCCCAGCATCTGAGCGCAACGCGCGATCCCCTGGGGCGCCCCTTCCGCGGACTGGACTTCCCGCGGGGAGGGGAAGAGCTTGCCCTCCGAGCCGCGGGGTGCGAGCTTCCGGGCATGGCCGACTTCCACCAGACGGGGGTGATCACCACGCTCCACCGGCTCGGGCGCACCGACCTGGCCCGGCTGGAGCGCGAGCTCTACGCCCACGCCTGGGTGCGCCCCATTGCCCTGGTGCTGCCCTGTCTCTACTCGGAGCTCCGGGACGTGGCGCTCAAGGGCATCATCGACGCCCTGACGGGTGTCAGGTACCTCCGCCAGATCGTCGTCAGCCTCTCCGGGACCGAGCGGCGGGACGACTTCGAGGAGATGTGCGCGGCCTTCGAGGGCGTGCGCACGATGAACGGCGAGCCGGTGACGGTGATCTGGAACGGTGGGCCGCGGATGCGGGATCTCTATCTCCAGCTCGCCCGCGAGGGTCTCGACGCGGGCGACGACGGAAAGGGCCGGAGCGCCTGGATCGCTTACGGCTACGTTCTCTCCTCGAACCTCTCCCGGGTCATCGCGGTGCACGACTGCGACATCCGCGACTACGACAGGGCGCTGCTCGCCCGGCTCTGCTTTCCGATCGCGAACCCGAACCTCAGCTACGAGTTCGCCAAGGGCTATTACAGCCGTGTCACCGACCGCCTCTACGGACGGGTCACCCGCCTGTTCATGACTCCCCTGCTGCGGGCCATGAAGTCGGTGCTGGGACCGATTCCGCTGCTCGAATTCCTGGACTCCTTCCGCTATCCCCTGGCGGGGGAGTGCGCCATGACGACCGACCTGGCGCGCAGTACCCGGATTCCCAGCGACTGGGGGCTGGAGGTGGGCATGTTGGCGGAGGTCTACCGCAAGTGCTCCCTGCGGCGGATCTGCCAGGTCGAGATCGTCGAGAACTACGACCACAAGCACCAGGATCTCTGCGAGAATGACATCTCACAGGGTCTACATCGGATGGTGGCCGACATTGGGGCGTCCTTGATCCGAAACCTCGCCAGCTACGGCGTCCAGTTTGACGCCGGCTTCCTCCACTCCCTCCGGGTCGCCTACGTCCGCCTGGCTCAGGATGCCGTGTCGCGCTACAACGATGATGCCGCCCTGAACGGCCTGGAGTTCGACCGCCACGAAGAGGAGCTCGCCGTCGAGACTTTCTCCAACGCACTTCGCGTGGCGGGCCTGAGCTTCGTTCAGGATCCGATGGGAGCCCCCCAAATCCCCAACTGGAACCGCGTTACCTCAGCACTCCCGGGTTTCCTCCAAGACCTCCGGGCGGTGGTCGAGGCGGACGGCAATTAGGGGCGCTATCTAGAGCGGCTCTGGACGGGAGGGTGTGCATGCGGATTGGCGATATCCCTGTGGGGGGCGGGGCGCCGCTGCTCCTGATCACCGGGCTCAACGTCATCCAGTCCGAGGGTGCGGCGCTGGCGGAGGCCCACCAGCTTCGCGAGATCGCCGCACGCCACGACTTCCCGGTGGTGTTCAAGGCTTCCGTCGACAAGGCGAACCGCTCCAGCCTGGGCTCCTACCGCGGTCTCGGCTTCGACGAGGGACTGCGGGTCCTGTCCCGGGTGAAGGCCGAGACCGGGATGCCGGTGCTGACGGACGTGCACGAGCCTGGGCAGGCCAAGCCCGCGGCCGACATCGTCGACTGCCTGCAGGTTCCCGCCTTTCTATGCCGGCAGACCGACCTGGTGATCGCTTGCGCCGCGACCGGAAAGCCCGTGAACATCAAGAAGGGCCAGTTCATGTCGCCGCTCGACATGCGTCACGCTGTGGAGAAGGTGAACGCCTACGGGAGTGGCGGGGCCCTGGTCTCCGAGCGGGGCACCACTTTCGGCTACGACGACCTGGTCGTGGACATGCGCGGACTGAGGCAGATGCGGGAGTTCGCGCCGGTCTGCTTCGATGCCACGCATTCGGTCCAGCGCCGGCGTCCAGGTGAGGCCTCGAGCGATGGCGACCGCACCATGGTGGCGCCGCTGGCGCGTGCCGCCGTCGCCGTGGGGTTGGACGCGATCTTCATCGAGGTACACCCGGAACCCGATGCGGCTCCCTGCGACGGCCCCAGCCAGCTGTGCTACGACGACTTCGAGCGCCTGCTCACCGACGTGCGAGCGATTGATCGGGTGGTGCGCTAACGCGCCAGCTCTTCACCGGGTCAAGCGCTGGCGGCGCTGCTAGGGCTCTCCAGCGCTTTTTCCAGCGCCTCGTCGATGCTGTCGATCGGGACGATCTCCAGCTGCTCGAGAACCTCCTCGGGAACCTCGATCAGGTCCTTCTCGTTGCGCCGCGGCAGGAGCACCGTGGTCACTCCCGCCCGGGCCGCGGCCATCACCTTGGCCTTGATGCCGCCGACGGGCAGCACGCGCCCGCGCAGCGAGATCTCTCCGGTCATGGCGGCCGTTCCCAGGGCGCGGCGGTTCGAGAGCACGGAGACGATCGCCGTCACCAGCGCTACGCCCGCCGAGGGGCCGTCCTTGGGCACGGCTCCGGCGGGAACGTGCAGGTGGACCTCGCCGGCCTTCAGGACCGGCGAGTCGAGCCCGTACTCCGCTGCGTTGGCCCGCACCCAGGAGAGCGCGGCCTCGGCGGACTCCCTCATCACATCGCCGAGCTGACCCGTCAGGCGCAGGCGAACGCCCTTGCCTCCGGGGATTGCCGTGGCCTCGATGAAGAGGATGTCGCCACCCTGCGAAGTGGCCGCCAGTCCGACCGCGACACCGGGCAAGGTGGTGCGCTCCGCCGTCTCTGGCAGATGTGGCGGCGCACCCAGGGCCTTGCTCACGAACTCCGCGTCGACGTCGAGCGTCGCCGTCTCCGCATCCTCGGCGGCGATCTGCGCGGCGGTCTTCCGGAGCAGCGTGGCGAAGTGGCGGTCGAGGTTCCGGACCCCGGCTTCCCGCGTGTACTCGTGGACCACCTTGTCCACGGCCTCGTCCGAGACCGTCACCCTCTCCGCGCTGAGGCCATGGTTCTCGAGTTGCTTGGGGATCAGGAAATCGCGGGCGATCACGAGCTTGTCGCGGTCCGCGTAGCCCGGCAGCTCGATCACCTCCATGCGGTCGAGCAGAGCCGCCGGAATCGTGGCGAGCGTGTTCGCGGTGGCGATGAAGAGAACCCGTGAAAGATCGAAGGGAACTTCGAGATAATGATCACTAAACGTATAATTTTGCTCGGGATCCAGAACCTCGAGCAATGCCGAGGATGGATCCCCGCGGAAATCTGCTCCCAGCTTGTCGATCTCGTCGAGCACGAAGACCGGGTTCTTTGATGCCGCTCGCCGCAGGCTCTGAAGGATCCGGCCCGGCATCGCGCCCACGTAGGTGCGGCGGTGGCCGCGGATCTCCGCCTCGTCGCGCACTCCGCCCAGGGAGGCGCGTGCGAAGTTCCGACCCATGGCACGGGCGATCGAACGCCCGAGCGAGGTCTTGCCGACGCCTGGCGGACCCACGAAGCAGAGGATGGGGGCCTTGGCTTCGGGTGCCAGCTTGCGGACCGCCAAGTACTCGAGGATCCGGTCCTTCACCTTCTCGAGGTCGTGGTGGTCCTCGTCGAGGATCTGGTGCCCGGCCTTCAGGTCCAGGTGATCCTCGGTTTCCTTCGACCAGGGCAGATCCGCCAACCACTCGAGATAGGTCCGGATCAGGTGCCGATCAGGAGCGTGCTGGGGGAGGGCGGCGAACCGACGCAGCTCCCGCTCGGCGTGGTCCCGGGCCTCCTCGGGGAGCTCTGCAGCCTCGATGCGCTCGCGCAGCTCGTCCGCTTCCCGCTCTCCCGCGTCGCCCTCGCCGATCTCCGCCTCGATGTCGCGCATGCGGCGGCGGAGCAGCCGTTCCCGGCGCTTCGGGTCCATCTCGTCGGCTCCGGACTCGTCCTGGAGGGTGCGCTGCGCCTCGGCGATCGTGACCTCGCGCTCGAGATGGCGGGTGATGCGCCGGAGGCGCTGGCCGGGGCTGGCCTCCGCCAGTAGCTCGACCCGTTCGTCCACCGGCAGGGCGATATTGGAGGCGATCAGGTCCGCCAGCAGTCCGGGGCTGGGGAGCTGCGAGACGATTCCCTTCCACTCGTCGGGATAGTCCGCCCGCAGGTCGATGACCCGGTGGGCCAGCTCGACGACCTGCTGGCGAGCCGTCTCCAGCTCCGCGGACTCCGCCTGCGGCTCGGGCAGGGGATCGATGTGCACCATGAGCGCCGCGCCCCTGCTCTCGACCAGTCGGATGCGGGTGCGCACCAGTCCCATCACGATGGCCTGCTTGCCTTCGCGCCGGGCGTCCACGATTCGCAGGACCCGGGTCACGCAGGCGACCGGATGAAGGTCCTCGAGGCCGGGCGTCTCCGTGGTCGGGTCCTTCTGGGTCGCCACCACGAGGAAGCCGCCCTGTCCCGCCTGGTCCAGCGCCGCGAGAGAGGGCGGGCGCCCGATGACGAGGGGGACGTTCATGCCGGGAAAGACCACCGCGTCGCGCACGGGCAGAACCGGCAGGATCACCGGGATCTCGACCCCCTCTTCGCCGACCACCGAGACCCACTTCTTCTCGCTCTCAGACACAATGCCCCCTGGGTTCCACGAAACCTACGCCCAAGAGGGGGGCGGTCAAGGTGCGCCTGGCAGCTGAGCTGACCCGAGGCTGGCAGGCGCGAAAGTGGAAATTAGAGGGGTTGGTGCCCGGAACTGGAATCGAACCAGCACGGCCCGTCTGGCGGGCGCCCGCTGCGCTCACCCAGGGCTCGCTGCGCGGCCGTGCTACGAGAAGATGGTGCCCGGAACTGGAATCGAACCAGCACGGCCTTGCGGCCACATGGTCCTGAACCATGCGCGTCTACCAATTCCGCCACCCGGGCACTGACCCCAGACTAAGGAGGAGGGCGGCGTCCGTCAACGCATCGGGGCTCGGGCTCGAGCAGCTTCCCGGGGGGGCTAGGTGGGTGGTGCGTGGTCGAGGCTCTCCAACTCGGCGGCCAGGCGCTCCCATTCGCGGTAGAGCTCTTCGATGGCCTCCCGCAGGGCCGTTCGCTCGGCTTCGAGGTGGCGGACGCGCTCTGCGTCGCGATGGATCTCGGGGTCGCCGAGCTTCCAACCCAGGTCTTCGACGGCGCTCTCCTTTTCGAGGATCGCCGCCTCGATGACCTGCACCCGACGCTCCAGCTTCTCCCGGGCCTTGCGTCGCTCGCGCTCGAGTTGCCGCCGTTCCTTGTGCGAGAGCGCCTCGGGCTCCGCATCGGGTGGGGTCTCGGCCTCGCGCGGAGCCGGGTCCGGCGCGGGATCGGGGCTGCCGGCCTTTCGCAGGTAGTCGTCGTAGTTGCCGAGGAACTCGCGCAGGCGTCCGGCGCGGACCTCGACCACGCGGGTGGCCAGTGCGTTGATGAAGGAACGATCGTGGGTGATCAGGGCCAGGGTGCCCTGGTACTGCTGGAGGGCTTCTTCCAGGACCTCGCAGGCCTCCAGATCCAGGTGGTTGGTGGGCTCGTCGAGCACCAGCAGGTTGGAGGGCCGGAGCAGCATCTTGGCCAAGGCCAGGCGGGCCTTCTCGCCACCCGACAGCACCGCGACCTTCTTCTCGACGTCATCGCCCGAGAAGAGGAAAGCACCCAGGTGGCCGCGCAGGCGAGGGTGGTCGTCCGTCGTCGCGACGCTTGCGAGCTCTTCGAGGACGCTGCGGCTTTCCGAGAGCGCCTCGATCTGGTGCTGGGCGTAGAACGCGGGCTGAACCCGGTAGCCGGGAATCCTTCGGCCTGCATCGACGGTCAGCGCACCGGCCAGGATTCGCAACAGCGTCGACTTCCCGGCGCCGTTCGGTCCCACCAACGCAACCCGGTCGCCGCGCGCAATGCGCAGGTCGATTCCCTGATAGACCCGCGTCTCGCCGTAGCTCTTGAAGACGCCCTCGAGCTCCATCACGATCGCCCCCGCACGCTCCGGGGACGGGAGCCGCAGCCGCATCTTGCGCCGGGAGGAAGGCTCGACGTCGACCCGCTCGATCTTCTCGAGCGCCTTCACGCGGCTCTGGACCTGTCGCGCTTTGGGCGCCTTGGCGCGGAAGCGCTCGATGAAGCGCTCGGCGGCGGCGATCTTCTGGTCCTGCGTGCGCTTCCGGGCGAGGAGCGCTTCCCGCCGGGTCTCGCGCTCGACGAGGTAGCGGTCGTAACCTCCCTGGTAGATGCTGAAGCGGCCCGCTTCGAGCTCGGCGACCCGGTGGACGTGACGCCGCAGGAAGGTGCGGTCGTGGGAGATCACGATCGCGCCTCCCTTGAACTCGGTGAGGGTCTCCTCGAACCACTGGATGGAGGGGAGGTCCAGGTGATTGGTCGGCTCGTCCAGGAGGAGCACGTCCGGCTCCCAAAGCAGCAGCTTCGCCAGCTCCACGCGCATCAGCCAGCCGCCGCTGAACGTGGACAGAGGACGTCCCCTGGCGTCGGGGTCGAAGCCCAGACCGGCCAGGACCCGCTCTACGCGCGCTTCCCGCTCGAAGCCGCCCTCTGCACTGAAGCTGCCGTGGATGCGGTCGTAGCGCTCGGCGAGGGCGCGGGGGATCTCCTTTCCCTCCCTGCCGAGCGTGGCCATGCGCTCCTCGAGCTCCCGGATCTCGCGCTCGAGATCGTCGAGGCGGCGGAGGACCGATGCGACCTCCTCGCGGACCGAGTGCGGCTGGGTCGGATCGACCTCCTGGCGCAGCATTCCCACGCGCACTCCGCGCGCGATGCTGCGCTGGCCGCTGTCCTGGGATTCGTCGCCGGCGGCAATTCCGAGCAGCGTCGTCTTGCCCGCCCCGTTCGGACCCACCAGGCCAATCCGGTCACCGGCGTTCACGGTCAGATCGACGCCGGCAAAAAGAACGCGATCGCGGATGCTCTTCGAGACTCCGTCCAGCCGCAGCAGCATGGGGGAGAATCTAGCCATCATTTCGCACCCGCCCGAGACTCCGGCCTCCGCGAGCTTGGGTTCAACTCCGGTCCGGAACCGGCCGATGGGGAAAGGAAGGAGGTGCGGAAGGGTGCCATGAAGATGGACACCGACCTGCTGATGGCGACCGGGGCGCGGGGAATCCACCTGCTCTTCGACACCGAGACGATCGCCGAGGCCTACCGGCAGGACGCCGACTGCCTTCGCGACGCGCTGGCGGGACGCCTCGAAGAGGTCCACTTCGTGATCCGCCACGTGCTCAAGCTGCGCGACCTGAAGGCTGCGCGGGAGTACATCTCGAGCCTGGCACCCGCGCTCCGGCACATTCTGGTCCTGCTCTACTTCGAGCTTCTCGACAGCCGGCTCCGCAAGGATCCGACCCTTCACTGAGCCGCCGGCCCCGGAGAGCCGGTCCCGTCAGCGGGTGGCCGGAGTGCGGCCCCGCTCCGCGCGGGCGCGCTCGACGAGCTCGTCCACGGAGAACTGAAGGGGGACGCGCACCCTCCCGCCGCGGCGACTCTGGATCAGCAGATGTCCGTGCTCGCGGGCGTGCTCGAAGAGGTTCCGGAGCAGGGCGACGTCGCGCCGGCAGTACTCCTCGATCTCGTCGATGCGTCCCTGCTTCCACCACTCGAGGGCTTGAAGCCCGTCGGCGCTCTTCGACTCGCCCAGGGTCTCCTCGCCGAGGTGGGCCAGCGAGACGCGGAAGCCCAGGCGGGCGTGGATCTCGTCGAGGAGATCGAAGGTGGGCAAGCAGGCCAGGTCGTCGTCGGTGTAGCCGCGGAGCACCCGGTAGTCGAAGCGGCGTACGTTGAAGCCGATCACCAGATCCGCGCGGGCGAGGTGCGCGAGAAGCTGCTCCACCTGGCCCTCGGTGTAGGTCGTGAAGCGCCGCTCGAGACTGTCATGGACCACGGCCAGCGAGACCCGCATCAGATGGGCGTTGTGCCAGCCGCCGACCTCGCTGGCGCTGCGCTGGGTCTCGAGGTCGAAGACCACCAGGCGGGGAGGTGGCGCAGCAGCCGCCAGCTCCGGCGCTGGCTCCTCGGCGAGGCGAGGCGCTTCCAGCGGATCGGATTCGAGCGCCGGTAGCTGGTCGCGTCCGATCAGGAGCTCGAGGACGCGCACCGAGGCCTGCTTGTCGATCGGACGGTTCCCGCTTCCACACTTCGGCGAGTGGATGCAGGAGGGGCAGCCCTCCTCGCAGGGGCAGTCGCGAATCAGCTCGAGGGTGGTCTCGAGGAGCGTCTCGACGCGATCGAAGACGCTGGGCGCCAGCCCGGCTCCCCCCGCGTGCTGGTCGTAGAAGAAGATCGAGGCGCGTTCGAGTTGGGGATGCCGAACGTACGAGATGCCCGCCACGTCGTGTCGATCGCAGAGGGCGAAAAGCGGGAAGAGGGAGAGAGCGGCGTGCTCCACGGCGTGGATCCCGCCCATTACGTGGCGTCCGCTGGCCTGGATCGCGCTTGGAATCTCGTCGGGCATCTCGAGCCAGACGGAGGTGGTCTCGAAGGAGGTGGGGGGCAGATCGAGCCTCTCGGTGGCGAGCAGGTCCTGGCCGCGCACCCTGCGGCGCTCGTAGCCGGTGATGTGCGTGGTCACCTTCACGCGCCCCTGGGCGAGGCGGAAGTTCCCGGCCGGCCGGGCGCGCTCCCGGCTGAGGATCTCGGTTTCCTTGTCCTTGAGCGCGCGGGTGTAGTAGGCGGTGTCCACCGGCTCGACGGAGACGATCCGCTCGTCCATGTCGAGCTTCGTTACCAGGTACTGACGCCCGTGGTGCAGGTAGATGGCGCCCTCGTGACACTCCTCGAACACGTTTGCCGAGCCGATCGAGCCGACGATCCAGGGCTTCGAATCCCGGGATCCGCCGGACTCGATGCCGTAGCTCGACCCCGTCGAGCGGAGGCTGACATCGCGGTGCGGGTTGCGCCGCGACGCGAACCACTCGTTTCCGGCCTCGCTGCGGAGAAGCGCACCCGCCTGCTCCAGGCGCTCGAGGCTCGACTGCACCGCCTCGCCGGAGAGCCAGGACTCCTTGCGCCGCAGCGGGATCTCGGCGGCGGCGCAGGGCAGGTGGGCGGCGGCTACCTCGGGGTTGTGCGGGTCGAGCACCGCGTGCTCGAAGCCCCGATCGAAGAACTCGCGGGGATGGCTGACCAGGTACTGATCCAGGGCGTCGGGCTGCGCGATCATGGCGACGAGCGCCTCGCGGCTGCGTCCGACCCTGCCGGCGCGCTGCCAGGTGGCGATCTGGCTTCCCGGGTATCCCACCAGGAGACACACGTCGAGACCCCCGACGTCGATCCCCATCTCCAGGGCCGAAGTCGAGATCACACCCAGGAGATCCCCCTGGAAGAGCCTCCGCTCGATCTCCCGGCGTTCCTCGGGGAGGAATCCGGCCCGGTAGGAGCTCACCACCGGCGCGATGGAGGGATCGGCCTCGATCACCCAGGTGTGCATCAGTTCGGTGATCCGCCGCGCCTTGGTGAAGGCGATCGTGCGAAGTCCGTTCTTCACCGCCAGCCGGAACAGGCGTGCGGCCGTGGTGTAGGGCGAGCCGCTCGGGTTCAGGAGCAGCACCTGGCGCTCGGTTCGCGCCGCACCGTCGCTGGAGACCACCTGGAACTCGCGCCCCGTCAGGTTGCGCGCCAGCTCTCCCGGATTCGCCACCGTCGCCGAGGCGCAGACGATCTGGGCCCGCGCGCCGTGGTGCGCGGCGACGCGGTCGAGGCGCCGGAGCACCTGGGCGACCTGGGAGCCGAAGATGCCGCGATAGGTGTGCAACTCGTCGATGACCACCAGTTCGAGGTCGCGGAACAGGCGCTCCCAGCTGGTGTGGTGGGGGAGGATCCCCATGTGCAACATGTCGGGCGTGGTGATCAAGATGTTGGGAGGCGACTCGCGGATCTTTCGGCGCCGGGAGGAGGGCGTGTCGCCGTCGTAGATCGCCACGCTGGGGAGATGGCCCAGCAGCACTCCCGACGCTGCCAGGGATGCAATGTCCTCCTCCAGCCCCTTGCGCTGATCCTGCTCCAGGGCCTTCAGCGGGAAGAGATACAGCGCCCGCGCATCGGGGTTGGCGAGGGCTCGGGCCAGGGCGGGCAGGTTGTAGACCAGGGACTTCCCGCTGGCGGTGGGTGTTGCCAGGACCACGTCGTGACCCTTGGCGAAGATCTCGAGCGCCCGCGCCTGGTGGCTGTAGAGGACCTCGATGCCGCGGCTGCGCAGCACCGGCTCCAGGGGGGCCAGGTCGAAGCCCTCCGGCACGCCGGCGCGGGGATCCCTGCTCGGAAGAATCTCGTGGTGACGGATCGCCTCGCGGAGATCCCGATCCTCGCGGATCCGTTCCAGCAGTCTGCTGATGCGCGACACCGGCTCGCATCTCCGTCCGCGGTCCGGATCGGGGAGGACCGTCCGGTGGCGCATGGATCGAGCCCGCCGGGGGAGCGGTAGCGGGCGGGGAATCCAGAGTATCGCCTGCCGGCCGGCTTCTTCAAGCGCGGGTCAGTTTGCGGGGCGAGCCGCTTGTCCCAGCATCGCCCGCGCCAGTGCGCGCACCTGCTCGTCCGGGTGATCGGCGGCGACGCGTCCCAGGGCCTCACGCCCCGGAGGCCCCGCAAGGGCGAGGGCGGCGAGCGGAGCGCTGGCTTCCTGAGCGGTCCGACGCTCGACCAGGTGCTCGAGTGTCGGCACCGCTGCGGCGCCGAGCCTGGCGACCCCTCGCACGGCCGCTTCCCGCACCCGGGCATCGCTGTCGAAGAGAGCGGCGCTCGTTGCCCCGAGCGCGGCCTCGCCTCGGGAAGCCAGGAGAGCGTCGAGTGCGGCAGCCCGGACCTGCGGGTCGGGATCCTCGCGCAACAGGCGCGCGAGCCGGCCCTCGGAGGGGGTCCCCGGCGCGTACTGAACACCCAGCGCGCGAAGTTTGGGATTCTCGCTCTCCAGCAGCAGCGCGACGCGCTCGGCCGGCAGCCCCCCGTCGAGCGCTGCGAGCGCTGCGAGCGCGTCGGGCTCCAAGGGTGAGCCCTCGTGGGCGTATGGCTCGATGCTGGGGCGCAGGCTGCGCAGCTGTCGCTCGCCGATCAGGCGCAGGAGAGCCTGCTGCAGCTCCTTGGCGCGCGCCGGGTCGGCGAGTGTGCGCGCCAGCTCCTCACGCGTGTGTGGCGAGATCCTGGAGTCCAGGGCGGGCACCTGGCCGAGCCGTGTGAGCGCCGCCTGTGCGAGGGGTGGCTGAGCTCTCGAGACCAGGCCGGCCAGGGCTTCTACGCCGGGTTCCGCCACGCGCTGCTCGGGCGCGAGGGCCAGGTAGGCCGCGAGGGTCTCGACGCTGGCCGGGTCGGCTGCTCGAAGGAAGGCGTCGCCCCGGGCGGCCACCGCCAGGGCGTCGCGATCCGGGAAGCGCTGGCCCCACAGCGAGGCGCCGGGGAGCGGGTCGAGCGCCACCAGGATGCGATCTCCGTCGCGAAAGCGCGCCGGACGGCCCCGCGAGAGCTCCTCCCAGGCAATGCGCACGGCCGACCCCGGGGCGAGGTCGCCGGCCAGCACGCGCTCGACGCGCAGGCGGGCCTCCCAGCCGTGTAAGTCAATCTGGCCGGGCTCCTCGACAGTCCCGAGCACCGTGGCGGTGGCCGTCTCGGCCGCCGCGAGCAGCGGTTCGCCTCCTGGCGCCGGGACCCCCGCCTCGGCCGCCGCCCCGAGGGCAACGGCGAGGGTGCCCGCCAGCCAGGGGGCGGCCCGGGTCAGGGGCAAGCCGACACGCCGCAGAGGCCGCTGCAGCCCGGCGCGTTGAACCCCGGGCTCCCGTCGACGTCCGCGTAGAGGGCGTTGGTGAAGCCCATTGCGCGCGTTCCGTCTTCCGTCGCGGTGTTGTTGAGCAGTGCCGGGAGGTCGGGGTTCTCGGCGGCGCTCAGACTGCGTGGGAAGACGGGGAACATCGGGGGCGAGCCGCTCGCGCCCTGCGTCCCCTTCACCACCACCACGACCCAGGTGTCCTCAGCCAGCGTCAGGCTCACGGTATGGTCGGTCTCGAGGCGCTGTCCGCCGTTCGGGAGGGTCTCGGTGGTCACGGTGAAGTCGGCTGCCGCGAGGGTGAGTGTCAGGTCCGGCATGGCGCCAAACAGCACCGGGACGCCCAGGTTCTCTCCCGCGATGCAGGTCTGCGCGTTGGCGTAGACCTCGATGATGTCGTAGGGCGCCCAGATGGGGGCCCGGACGCTGATCTCGAGATCGACGTCGTTGTTCGTTGCCGCGATCAGCGTCGAGCCGAACCACGAGAAGTCCGCCTCCGCCAGGGTCTCGGTGTCGAGCAGCTTGGTCTGCACGTAGATGCCCTGGCCGCCCACCGCCTTCCCGTCCTGGATGGCCTGGCCGATGTCGTTGTCGAGGATGTCCGCCGGCAAGTCCGAGCCCGTCGAGGTCGGCGTCCAGGTGCGCGGCCCGGCCGTCTCCAGGTCGAAGAAGGTGTGGGTATCGGTGACGGCGGTTGCGGTGATGGAGATTCCCTGGTTCAGGTGGTTCATCCAAATCCCGGCCACCTGACCGAGGAACTTGTCCTGGGAGCCCTGGGTGGCGCCGTTCCAGAGCTCGAGCGCGTCGAAGACGTTGAAGAAGTTGTCCACCGAAGGGTCGAGACGGAAGAACAGCGGGTTGATCGAAGACGGGTCGCCGGTGCTGGGGTCGAACGCGAGCGGGTCCAGCACCGACGCCGGCGGTTCGAGAGAGGTGTCGATCCGCAGCGGCTCGAAGTGGCTGTCGATGTGGTTGATCTGGACCGCCGTGGTGAGCCCGGCGTTCTGCACCCCCCCGCCGCTGGCCAGCTTGTTCCTGGCCTCGTCCTCGATCTCCGCGGGCGTGAGGGAGTAGCTCCCGAGGCTCGGGAAGTCCTGGCCGACCGGTGCCGCTCCCGCCCAGTCGGTGGAGCCCCGGGTCGGGACACCGGGGTCCAACGCCTGGGGATAGGCGTTGTAGTGCCCGTAGTCGAAGCTGGTGATCTCCTCTCCGATCGTCGAGTGGAGGAACGGAACCAGGCCGAGCGTCGAGATGACGGGGGCGAGATCGGTGACGGCGTCGTGGTCGGTGGCGACCAGGTTGTCGACGCCCTCGCCGGCGAAGGAGCGCACCCGGTTCGCATGGCTGATCCGCGAGTCCGGGCTGTCGATCATGTGGACGTGGAAGTCGGAGGAGACGAAGCCGGAGCTGTCGACGACCGGCACGATCTGGGCGTTCACCGTTTCCGTCACCGTCCCGAAGGGCCCCGACGAGACCGTGAGCGCCTGCTGGAAGAGCGAGTACTCGGTCCCCCGAGAGACGAAGATCTGGTAGCTGCCGGGGTCGACGTCGAACTCCGCGATGCCGTTGGCGCCGGCGTACTCGATCCAGACCAGTCCGTAGGAAATCGGATCCTTGGTGACGTCGCGGAACACCCCGGTGGTGCCGGAGATCGGGCCCTCGCTGAAGGACAGCTTCGGCTCGGGGCTGGGGTCGAGGCCGACCACGCTCACGCGCGCCGGAACCGGGTCGGAGTTGTCGTCCACGACGACCACTCGCACGCGCCCCGTCGCGGGGAGGTCGATGTTCTGGGTAGTGAGGCCGCCGTTCGTGATCGACACGGCAGTTCACAACCGGAGTGGTCCCGCCCCCCTGGTAGGGAACCCCCTCCAGCGCTGCGGCCGCGCCGTAGGAGCCGACGGGCAGCTGGCCAGAGTAGAAGCCGGAGGCGTCGGTGACCCAGACCGAGGTCAAGTCCGTGATCGAGCCGCCGCTCTCCGGGCCGGCGACGACCCGGGCCCCGGGGGCCGGGTCGCCGTCCACCGTCACGTAGCCCTCGAGCGTGCCGGTGGCGATTCCATCCTCGAGCAGGTTGAGATCGATGGCGCTCGACGGGCTGCCGTCGCCTACGGCGAACAGGCGGGTGAACGAGCGGCTCTCACCGGCGGGGACGTTGAGGAAGCTGGGGACGGTGAAGCCGGACAGGACCAGCGGAATCGTGCTTCCCGCCAGCACGAAGGACACGCCGCCGGTGCTGAAGGAGCTCGAGATCGGAAACGTTGCACCCGGGATCGGGCTCGCCAGGAGCGAGTAGCTCGTGCCGGCTCCCTGGCCGAAGCCGAAGTAGCCGAAGACCTCGAAGGAGGAGTTGGCCAGCATCTCTCCGATGCCCTGGGGTGAGGGCCCGAAGATCGCCTCGCTGCTCGTCCACTGCTCGAGCTCCCCGGCGCCGTTCATATAGTCGCCCACGTGGAGGTTCACCGGCGGGCCCGAGTTGTAGGTCAGCGTGGTCTCCATCGTAACGTGGCGGTCCCCTGGCTCCAGCGTGTAGGTGGTGCAGCCGTCGAGGTCGAAATCGGTGTCGTTGGTGCCCGCGGGCATCGGCTGACCGAACCCGGCGACCTCGGCGGAGGCGTTCACGTAGTCGAGAAGGTCGTCGGGCCCGCAGGCGCGGATCTGCGCGGGAAGGCCGTTCTCCCCGTCGTTCAGGATCTCGATCTCGTCCGCGTTGATCACGGTCTCGAGGTTCACGGCGGGTTGGACTTCGAGGAAGTTGTCGTTGCCCTGCCCGACGCCGCTCTCCACCACCTCGGCGTCGATGATGTTGCCGCCGAACTGCCCGACGCTGTGCAGGTCGCGCTGCGGCGCATCCTGGATGATGAAGCGGGCGACGTCGTTCTCGAGCAGCAGGTCGTTCAGCCGGCCGTGGGCCAGCGGGCCGCTGATCAGGTCGGCGGGGTCGGTGATCCGCCGCGCGCGGGCCTTCGGGGGCAGGTACTGGAAGGGAGATCGTCCTGGTCTGCGTCCGAAGTGGTTGATCGACTTCGCTTTGACCACAGCAAGTTGTCGTCGAGCAGCGGGGGCCCGGGGTTCGACCGTCGACGTGAAGAGCAGGGGTCCGCCGCTCGAGCGACGAGGGGCTGGCCGTTGAGAGTCGCTGTCAGCGTGGAGGGGATCGCGCGTGGTCGCCTGCAGCTCGACCTCCACGTCGAAGCTGAAGTCCGTGATGACCTGGCGGTGGCCGGGTGCTGACGTTCGAAATGGCGCCGGGAATCCACCCACATGGATCCCGAGAGCGGAATGGTGAGGACGAGGGAGAGCAGGGCGAGGCGGGCGGAGGGACATCGGGGCACCTGGGCAGGCGTTGTGGCGAATCGGTTTCGAACGAGCGCGCCCCCATCGGGGCGGGCCGGGTCCTATTCGGCCACTCAGTATGCGGTCTGAACGCCGCAAGCCTCCAGAAGAATCTTCGCGAAACATGCCGCATTTTCGACGTCGAGCACCGGCTGGCTCGGGGGGCGCCGCGTTCCACGCCCCGCGGCACCATTCAGCCGCGCCCCGGGGGAGGCCGATGAGGGGGTGTGACGCTGCTCACAGGAGGGGGCTGATGCGGCCTGTTCGTTTCCTGGTGATCCTGGCTCTGGCTGCGGTCGTGGCGGGGTTCGCCGTGATCCGCGGCGTCGAGCCCGGACTCGAGCCGATGGTCGGGGCGACCCACCTGCTGGGGACGGCCCTCCAAGCGGGCCCGCTGGCCCGGGGCGCCTGCACGCCCGACCCTGCCGCCGCTGGCGAGCGCCCGAGGCCAGGTGTTGCAGCCTTTGTCGAGGTGGAAGGGAGCTTCTTCAGGATCCTCGTCGGACGGGATGGAGAGGGCGAGCCTTGGAGCGCCGCGGTCAGCGGGGTGGAATGAGGGACGGATCCGGGGCGTAGTGCGTCGCGGCATTCGAGGGGCCGCTCAGCCGTTGGCGAGCCAGTACTCCGCGGACTGGACGTCCCTGAAGACCTGCAGGTCCACGCCGTACCGTTCGACGTAGGCGGCTGCCATGCGAGACAGCCCGAACCGAAGGTCGGTCGTGGCGACCACGGCACAGCGCAGGGGGAGCGTGGGATCCCTCTGGGAGCCGACGAAATCCACGACGGAGAGCAGTTCGCCCGTGCTGCGGGTGGCCTCGCTGCGCCGGAGATCCATCAGGACCGCCAATCCGGGCAGCTTCCTCTCAACGATGCCCGGCGTCCGTAGAGCTTTCGAGTGGACCCGCCCATCGCGTCGCGCTCGCCGCCTGCTCGGCCCACGCCCGAGTGAGCGTGCAGGGGGAGCGACGGTTGCTTAGACTGCCATCCCCGTTTCGGGCGACGGCGAGAGTGCGACGGTGAGCGGACGTGTCGAGGTGAACCGGAAGCTGGACCCTGTGGTGGTCTCCGGGCGAGTGCTGAACGAGATCTACGCCCACGCGCGCGAGAGCTATCCGGCCGAGTGCTGTGGGCTGGTGACGGGGCAAGACCCCGGCTGCCTGGAGAAGGCGCACCGCTGCGACAACGCGATCGACCTGCGCCGTGGCAAGGATCCCGCCAGCTACCCCCGGGGAGGCCGCTACGCCTTTCGGCTGGAGCCAGCCGACTACGTGGATGTCCTGCGCGAGGCGGAGACCAGCGGGGCGAGCGTGACGGGCGTCTACCACTCACACGTGGACGCGGGTGCCCATTTCTCGATCGAAGACCAGGAGTCCGCACTGCACGGGATGTATCCGTTTCGAGATGCGGACCACATCGTGATCTCGGTGGTGGAGCGAGTCGTGAAGGAGGCCGCGCTGTTCCGTCGGCCCCCCGGGGCCGGGTGCTTCCAGGCGGGCCGCCTCGTGGTGGCGGGAGTGCCGTGAGGAATTCGATGAGACGCGGGCTGCTCGTAACGCTGCTGCTTCCCGTGCTCCTCTACGCGTGCGCGGGGCCGAGGTTCGAGATCGAGGATCTCTCCTCGGAGCCCCTCGCGTTCGTCTACCGGACGCGCGACGAGTCCGAACACCGCAAGGAGCTCCTGAGCCGGGCGAAGGAAGAGCCGAAGCGCAAGCGTCCCGGAGAGCACCACTTCCGGCTCGAGGATGTCGGTGACTTCCTCGGTCTGGGACGGACCAAGGAAGAGAAGCGGGCCGATTTCATGGGCAGGATGGCGCTGCTCGACGCCCGCACCGGTGAAGTGGAGCTGCTCGGCTTTGCGCCGCGCGGTGCGCGGCCGCTCACCTGGTCTCCCGGCCGGAAGTCGCTGCTCTACCTCGCGCCGATCGGGGGCAAGCTCCAGAAGGTGTTCGCCTGGAATCGCGAGTCCGGAGAGGTTCGACGGATCGCGGGCAGAGGCTACCAGTATCTGGGAGCGAGCTACGGTCCCGACGACAGGCTGGCGCTGGCGCGCCTGGACCCGCGGGAGGGGAATCAGGCCCGGTCGCGAATCTTCGTGACGCGGCCCGGGGGCGGCAAGGCGCGCCCAATCACCCAGGGTCCGACGGACGCCTGGCCGATCTGGTCCCCGGACGGCAGCGTTCTGGTCTACTCGAGTCTCGACGAGTCGGGCACGGGAGTGATCCTCGCCATCGACCCGCTCGAGGGTGGCGAGCCGAAACGCATCGCTCGGGGGATGGAGCCGGCATTCTTTCCCGACGGCGACTGGCTGGTCTACTCCGCGAAGCGTCGCGGGCGTTGGGCGATCTGGCGGGTTCGTCCCGACGGATCGGGAAGGCGTCCGATCGGGTCCAGTGCTCACGATGAGCGCGATCCGACGGTGTCGCCGGACGGCCAGTTCATCGTCTACGTGGCCGAGGACGACGACTACCAGCGGCTGATGGTGCGACCCGTCGATGGATCCGGCGATCGCCCGCTGCTCACCGACGGCGACGGCCTGATCCCCGTCTGGTAGGGCTTCCGCGCCTGCCGGGAATCACACCATCCGGATGCGGGGCGCCGCAGCGCTCTTGAGCAGCGCTTCCCGGCCGTCTCCCTCGACGGGGTGGACGGCGTAGCCGAAGGCCAGGGCGACCCGCCCGGGCTGGTTCAGGTGGTCGTCCTTGGCGATCTCTTCCGCCACGCCTCGCGCCAGCGCCGTGATTCGCTCCTCCGGCTCGGGGCCGGGCTCGGGAAGCAGCGCAGCGAACTCGCTCTCGCTCAGACGGCCCAGGACGTCGAAGTCCCTGAGGTTCGCGCGCAGCGCTTCCGCGGTTCGCAGCACGACGCGCTCGGCGCGAATCGCGTCGCCGCCCTGGCGGATCTCGTCCAGGTTCTCGATCCGGCACACCAGGAGAACCAGCGCGCCTTCACGTCCCGCCGCGCGGGCGATCTCCTGGTCCAGGCGGCGCGACAGGTAGTCCGCGTTGGGGAGCCCCGTGTCCTCGTCGAAGCTGCGGTGCTGGCGCGTGTGCGCGTAGAAGAGAGCGCTCTCGATCGCGCGCTCCACGTAGTGGACGTACTTGGTGAAGATCTGCAGGTCGTCGTCGTTGAAGGTGCCCGCGTAGAACTGGTCCGGCGCCACCTTGTCGTAGAGAGCCAGGATGCCGATGATGCGGCCCTCGCGCTTGAGGGGAGCAGTCATCGCGGAGCGCACGCCGCACTGAAGCTCCGCGTAGGCGGGGTGCGACTCGATGGCTCGAAGCAGACGCGCGCTGCGCCCCTTGATCGCGTCCACCGAGATCTGCTTGTCGAGCCGGAAGAGCTTCTCCTGGAGCCGGCCGTCGGCGGCGCCGTAGTAGGAGCGGATCACGTAGCGCCGGCTCTCGGGATCCTGGAGCCGGAGGATGGCGTGGTCCGCTTCGAGGATCAGTGCTCCGGAAGAGGTCGAGAGGCTGGCCACCTCGTTGGTGTCGCGGGCGGAGATCAAGCGGATGCCGGCTTCGTTGATGGCGCTCACCTTGGTGGCGCGGATCGACATCTGCGCTTCCCGCCTGGCCTGGGCAATCTCGTCGGCCGCCGCCGCCGCGATCTCGAGCAGGGTCTCCTCCAGGGCCCGTCCGAGACGCATGCCGGCGGGTCGCGCGGGGTCGCCTCCTCCCTGAACGGTCAACACCCCGACCATGGCCTCTCCGGCGACCAGCGGAAGCGCGGAGTAGGCGAGGGAGCCGTCGTCCTCGCGAAGGAAGGCGGGAGAGCGGCTCTGGGCGGCGCGGCCGTCCACGCCCTGACCGATCACCACCCTGTACTCGCCCCCGAAGCCGCCGCCCTGGAGGGAAGTCGCAGCCAGGCGGAGCTCGCCCTCGTCCGGGTCGTGCAGATAGACGGTGGCGATTCCACCTCCCAGCCGGGCGGCAATCAGGTCACAGAGCGTGCCCAGCCGCTCGCTGAGCGGCGCGGAACCCGAAAGCGCCTGGCGGACCTCGCGAACCGCGTCGTAGCGGGCGGCTTGGCTTCGCAGGGCCTCGTGCTCCTGCGCGCGGGCGATGATCTCCGCGTCCAGTCGTCCCAGCTGCTCGGCGAAGTCGAGGTCGTCTTCCGTGAAGGCGTCCGGCCGCTCGCTGTGGTGGAGGTTCAGCACCCCGAGCACCTTGCCTTCGCAGACCAGGGGAACGCAGAGCGCCGACTCGACGTCCAGGCGGTCGCGCACGATCTGGAAGCGCTCCCGGTCGGCACGCCCTCGCAGGCGGATCGGGCGGGCCTCGGCAGCCACGCGCCCGGCGATGCCCTCTCCCAGGGCCACCTTGATCTTCGGCCAGAGCTCCGGCTCGACTCCGATCGCGACGCGGATCCTCAGCAGCTGGGCCTTGGGATCCAGGAGCATGAGCGAGCCCCCGTCGGCGCCGGTCACGCCCATGGCGATCTCCAGCATTCGCGAGAAGAGCTCGTCGGCGTCGATGGTGAGGTTGACCGACTCGACCACCTCGTGCAGGGCCTGGAGGAGCTCCGCCTTCCTGTCCCGCGCGGAGACGCCGTAGCCCCACAGGAGCCTCGCGGTGAGCGGGGAGACGATCTGTACGCCGCGCAGGCTCGCGTCCGGAACGGCCCGCTCGAAGGAAGGGTCCAGCCCGGCGTCGATCACCGCGTGGATTCCGCCGCCGGATTCAAAGACGGCGAGGTCGTCGGAGAGCCGGGCGAGCAGACGCTCCGCCGTGTCGCGGTCGAGCGCCTCGATTCGCTCCCTGGCGCCTTCGAGGTCGGAATCGTAGACGGCGGCGATCTCGAGGTCGGGGTTCGCCTCGAGGACCGCTATGAGCTGCAGTGCCTCGTGGGTCGCCCCGTAGATCGCCAGGCACTTGCGCATCAGTCCCCACTCTCCATGCTGTCCGCCTCGATCTCCACCCTGAGCGAGAGCGCCAGGGACCTCCCGGCGTCGTCCCGCAGCACGACCGGGATCTTCAGCGTGCGGGATCCCGCCTGGATGGCCTCGCCGACCGACTCGAGGTGGATCCGTCCCATCGGCGCGGGGGGGTCCGGCTCCAGGTCGGTGGCGTTCGGCGATCCCATCTCCAGGGTGACCTGCCGGAAGGAGGGCTCGAAGAGCGCCTCGGCTGCGGCGGTCGTGGCGTCGATGGCGGCCCCATCGGGGTCGTCCGGGTCGTACAGGGTCGCCGGATCGACGGCAGCGGTCTGATCGATGCCTTCGTCGAGGGGGACTTCCGGAACGACGGGTGAGGAGACGACTGTCTCCAGGATCTGGCTCGCGCCGGGGGGCGGTGACGGCTCGATCCGCTCCGGCTCGGGCTCGGACGGCGTGGCCTGGGCGCCCGCTGCGGTCGTCGCCTCACCGGGATCTCGCTCGCGCAGGTGCCGGATCACGCGCTTCGAGATGGTGGTCAGGGTCTGCAGGACGCCGGTGCCGCTGGTGGCGACGGCTTCGAAGGCCGCCACGCTTCGCATGCTGAGCTTCCGGTGTAGCTCTTCCAGGGCGAAGGGATCCGACTTGTCCCGCTTGTTGTACTGGACGACCAGCGGGACCTCCTCGAGGGCCTGGCCGTAGCAGGACAGCGCCTCGCGGAGCTCTTCCAGGGAGGCGAGGTTCTCCCCGCTGCGGTCGGGCTGGGTGTCCACGACGAAGACGATGCCGTCCACCTGATCCAGCAGCTGCTTGCGGGTCGGTGCGTGTTCGGGAGCGCCGGGCACGGCGATGATCTGGATCCGGGTTCGCACGCCGCCGACCTGGCCCAGCTCGATCGGCAGCGTCTCGTAGCTGACCGTGGGATCGAGTCGCGTGGGCAGCGTCTGGAGTTCGCCCCTGTTGTCTGGCCGGAGCTTCGAGTGGATCACCTGCAGGTTGGTCGACTTGCCCGAGCCCTCGACTCCCCAGAAGACGATGCGGGCTTTGACCTCGGCGCCGTCTCCGCCGAACTCGGCCATCAGATCTTCCCCTTCTTCTGCAGTAGTCGTCGTGCGTGAGCTGCGATCGGTGTCGCCACGTCCTTGCTCTTCATGATGCTGCGAAGGTCCCTCTCCTGGAGGAAGTTCAGGAACTTCATCGCGGTGGGAATTCCGGCCTTCGGATTGGTCGCCAGTCCGAGCTTCACGCGGTAGCTCCGGGTCCACTCCCGGTTCGCCCCGATGATCCGGATCACCTCCTCGGAGAGGTTGCGGGCCCGCGCGAGGCTCTCCACCTCGTTCTCGGTGATCTTGGGGCTGCGGATCGCGGCGGCGGCGACGATCTTGTTGCGGTCGCGCACCAGCAGCGCGCGCGCATCCTTGTTGCCGAGCCGGGCCAGCTTGATCTTCTGCATCACGTTCATGTTCTGGATGACCTTGAAGAGGTTGCCCTCCGTCTCCAGGTCCAGATCCTCTTGGTGCTCCTCGATCAGATCGGAGGAGAAGTGGCTGGCGTCGTCCCCCAGCAGCGCCGTGAGGGCTGCGGCGGCCGCCTCGTCGGTGATCTCCTCGTCAGCCAGCCGCAGCTGTTCCTCGACCTCCTCCTCGACTTCGGCTTCGGGACGCTCGATCCCCATGAAGTTCAGGATCCGGTCGATGGTGGCGCGGCCGGTGAGCGGGTTGCCTCCCAGGGCGTCGACGATCTCGGGAGAGCGAAGCATTCGCTGCTGGTTGTTGGCGACGATGTCGATCACCCGCTTGTGCGGGAGGCTCGCGAGGAAGGCGAAGGTCCGGTCGTCGGTGGCGGGATTGAGGGCGATGCTCTCGATCCGCTCGGCCTGGTCCTTGAACGTGTGCGCGAGGTAGCCGAGCAGGGCCGGGTGGGTTTCACCGCCCAACACGGTCGTGCAGATGTTGTCGGGGAGGTTCTCGAGGCTCTCCCGCGCCCGGTTCTTGACCTCCTGGTCGGGGTCGTGGGCGAGGGCAAAGAGCGCGGTCGCCAGCTCGATCGGGGGGAGGGGCAGGGCGCCGCCCGCTGCCATCCGCCGCACCTCGACGGGTGCATCCCGGCGCGCGTACCGCTCTGCCTGCGGCGACAGGGCCAGCTTGATTTTCTGCGGTTCCGCCACGACCGGACGCTCCTTTGCTGCGAATCACTGCGACCCTGTGGCGGGCAGGCGCGCCGGTCAATCCGAGCTGGACCGGAACTCACGAACGACCCGACCTCAGGACTCCTCCGCCTGCTCCGCCTTCGCCTCGGCGATGATCTTCTCCTGCACCTGGGAGGGGACCTCGTCGTAGTGCGAGAACTCCATCTGAAAGGCCCCCTTTCCACCCGTGAGACTGGTAAGCGAGCTTGCGTACTCCAGCATTTCGGCCATCGGGACCTCGGCCTTGATCACCTGGCTGGCTCCCCGGGCTTCGCTGGACTGGACCCGCCCGCGGCGACTGCTCACGTCGCCCATGATGTCGCCCACGTGGTCGTCGGGGACCACGATCTCGGCGTTCATGATCGGCTCCAGCAGGGTCGGCTTGCCCTGCTGGACGCCGGCCTTGAAGCCGAAGGATCCGGCCAGCTTGAAGGCCATCTCGTTCGAGTCCACCGAGTGGTGCTTGCCGTCGATGCAGCGGACCCGGATGTCCACGACCGGATAGCCGGCCAGGGGGCCGGCGGCGGCCGCTTCCTGGACCCCCTTCTCGACCGCCGGGATCAGGTTGCGGGGGATCGACCCGCCCACGATCTGATCGACGAACTCGATTCCTTCCCCTCGGGGAAGGGGCTCGACGGTCAAGTAGCAGACGCCGAACATGCCCTTGCCTCCGGTCTGCTTCTTCAGCTTGCCCTCGACGTTCTCGGCCTTCCGGGTGATGGTCTCCCGGTACGGCACCTTGGGCGTCTTGAGCAGCACATCGACGTCGTAGAGCCGGCGGAGCTTCTTCACGGTCATCCGGATGTGGAGCTCTCCCATCCCCGTGAGCAGGAATTCACCCGTGGAGGGATCCCTGCCCAGGCGCAGGATCGGGTCCTCCTCCACCAGCCGGCCCAGTGCTGTGAAGACTTTGTCTTCGTCTCCCTTGGTCTTCGCCCCGATCGCGTAGGAGAGCACGCCCTCGGGAATCGGGATCTCGGCCAGGCGCACGCCGCCCTTCTCCTCGGTGAGGGCGTGGCCGGTGTGGACGTCCTTGAGCTTGGCCACCGCGACGACGTCGCCCGGGCCGGCCTCGGGCACATCGGCGTACTCGGCGCCCTGCAGGAGCAGGAGCTTGCCGAGGCGCTCCTTCTGCCCGGAGGTCGCGTTCAAGACCGGCGTGTCCGACTTGATCGTCCCCGACACCACCCGGAAGACCGACAGGGTCCCCGCGTAGCGGTCCACCACGGTCTTGAAGACCAGCGCGGTGAAGGGGGCCGCCGGGTCGCCGCTCACGGCGACCTCGGAGTCGTCGTCCATGCTTCGGCCCTTCCACTCAGCCCGGTCGGCCGGTGAGGGAAGCAGGTGTGTGACCAGGCGGAGTGCCTCCAGGGTCCCGATCTTCGCCGTCGCCGATCCGCAGAGGACGGGAAGCAGGCCGCGGGCGGTGACTGCAGTCACCAGGCCCTTGATCAGGGACTCCTCGTCCAGCTCTCCCTCCTCCAGGTAGCGCTCCAGCAACTCGTCGTCGCACTCGGCCACGGCCTCGACCAGTCGCTGACGGGCTGCGGCCGCCTCGTCGGCCAGCTCCGGCGGGATCTCGGTCTCCCGGCCGCCGACGGTCGCCGTCATCTGGAGGAGGTCGATCACTCCCTCGAGACCGGCGCCGGAGCCGATCGGCAGGACGACTTCGATGGGATTGGCTCCCATCCGGCGCAGGGATTCCAGGGCGGCCTGCAGGTCTGCCCTGTCCCGATCCATGCCGTTCACGAAAGCGACCAGGGGTGTGCCCGCCCGCTCGCTGGCGCGCCACATTCCCTCGGTGCCGACCTGGGTCCCATCGACCGCGGACACCAGCAGGACCGCTCCGTCGAGCGCGTGTAGCGCTACCTGACCGTCGCCCTGGAAGTTCGGATCGCCGGGGGTGTCCACCAGCGTCAGGTGGAGGTCGTTCCAGCGGAAGCCGTACAGCGAGGATGTCAGGGTGTGGTGGCGCTCCTTCTCCTCGGGCGTGTGGTCGAGGACGGAGGTCCCGTCGTCCACCTTGCCGAGCTCCGTTGTCGCGCCGGCTGCGTGCAGGAAGGCCTCGCCGAGCGAGGTCTTCCCGTCCGCCGTGTGGCCTATCAAGGCGAAGTTCCGCGTATTGCTGGCTTCGACGTTCTGCATGGCTACATCTCCTTTTGCGGTCGCTCCGCGCGTTGAGGACGGTTCTTCTCGAAGAGAATGCGCAGGCCCTCCAAGGTGAGGAAGGGCTCGACGCGCTCGATGGATTCAGTCTCGCTGGCGATTCGCTGGGCGAGTCCTCCGGTGGCGATCACACGGACTTCGCCTCCCAGCTCGGCGCGGATCCGCGACACCATCGCGTCCACCATCCCCGCGTACCCGAACAGGAGTCCGGACTGCAGGGAGGCCGTCGTGGTCCGGCCGATCACGGTCTTGGGGCGTGCTACCTCGACCCGGTGCAGCATCGAGGCGCGCTCGAAGAGGGCCTCCATGGAGATGTGGATCCCCGGGAAGATGGCGCCGCCCAGGTACTCTCCCTGTGCGGAGACGCAATCAAACGTCGTGGCCGTGCCGAAGTCGACCGCGACCACGGGCCCTCCGACCAGCTCGAAGGCCGCCACGGCGTTGACGATCCGATCCGCTCCCACCTCGCGAGGATTCTCGTAGCGAACCGGCATCCCGGTGCGGGTTCCCGGGCCGATCAGGATCGGAGGGCGGCCGAAGAGCTTCTGGCACACCCGTTCCCAGATCGGCTGGAGCGGCGGCACCACGCTGCACAGGATCACGTCGCTGAATTCCTCGGGCTCGCACCCGGAGTGCGAGAAGAGGGAGCGCAGCGTGGCGGCGGCCTCGTCGGAGGTCTGCTCGCGGTGGGTGCTCAGCCGCCACTGGTGCGCGAGCTTGCCCTGGCCGGTCTCGTAGTCGAAGACCCCGAGCGAGACATTCGTGTTTCCCAGGTCGACGGCGAGCAGGAGGGTGGTCATTCGCGGCCGCCTCCATCCTTGATGATCGTCACGTCGCCGGCGAGGACTCGAACCTCCCGGCCGTCGCCGCGCTCCAGGCGAAGCGCACCCTCCGGGTCGATCCCCCGGCAGAGACCGGTGGTTTCGCCCTCGGCCAGATCCGAGACGCGGATGCGACGCCCCACCATGCGGAAGAACTCCTGGAAGCGGGGGCGCAGCGCATCCCATCCCCGCTCTGCGTGGATGTCGAGAACCTCCTCGAGGGTAACGAAAAGACGCCGCGCGAACTGCGCCCGGTCGATCGGGTGGCCAGCATGGGAGGAGAGACTCGTCGCCAGGGCTCGGAACTCGTCGGGAAAGCTGTTCCGGTCCACGTTCAGATTGACTCCGATCCCGAGCACCAGAAAGCCCACCCGGGTCGCCTCGGCGCTGAGCTCCATCAGGATGCCCGATGTCTTGAGCCCGCCGAGGAGAACGTCGTTGGGCCACTTGATCTCCACCGCGTCCCGGCATCCGAGCGTCGCGGCTGCGGTCTCGGCCACCGCGATGGCCGCGGCCAGGATCACGGTGGCCGCCTCGCTCGCGCTGAGAGCGGGGCGAAGCACCACCGAGGCGTAGAGATTGTGGTGCGGCGGGGAGTAGAAGGATCGCCCGAGGCGGCCGCGACCGGCGGTCTGCCCCTCGGCGATCACGACGGCGCCGTGCGGGGCGCCCTCCCGGCCGAGGTCGAACCCGACCCGGTTGGTGGAGTCGATGCTGTCGAAGTAGCGGATCTCGCGAGCCAGCCAGCGGGTATCCAGCCCCGCCTGAATCTCCTCGGGGTAGAGGCGATCGGGCACCGAGATCAGCCGGTAGCCGCCGCCGGGTGCCCCGTCGATGCCGTAACCCTTCCCGCGAAGGGTCTCGACGTGCTTCCAGATCTGTGAGCGGGAGACTCGGAGCTGCTCGGAGAGCCCCGCGCCGGAGCAGGTCCCGCCTTCGGTTCGGCGGAGCGCCTCGAGCACGCGCTCCGCACCGCTGCTCACGGGCGGACCTCCAGTGAGACGTCGGCGGTGGGAGCGGAGTGCGTCAGGGCGCCGATCGAGATGCGGTGAACGCCAGTCTCGGCGATCCCGCGCACCGTATCGATGTCGACTCCCCCGGAGGCTTCCAGGCTGGTGCGGTCTCCGAAGCGCGCGGCCAGTCCGCGCAGCTCTTCGAGAGAGCGGTTGTCGAGCAGCAGGGCATCCGCACCGGCTCGCAGGGCGGCCTCTGCATCTGCCTCGGACTCGACCTCCACCTGCAGCCACAGGTGCGGCGGCGCGCCCGCGCGAGCGGCCTCGACCGCGGCAGCGACCCCGCCGGCGGCGGCAATGTGGTTGTCCTTGACGAGAATGGCGTCGAAAAGGCCGCCGCGGTGGTTGATGCCACCGCCCACAGCCACCGCGTACTTGTCGAGAACCCGCCAGCCCGGCAGCGTCTTGCGGGTATCGACGATCTGGGCGCCGGTTCCCGCAACGCGCTGGACGAACTCGCGGGTGGTGGTGGCAACGCCGGACATCCGCCCGACGAAATTGAGGGCGGTGCGCTCCGCGGTCAGCACCGCGCGAGCCGGCCCGGAGACGAACGCGAGGGGATCGTCTCCCGAGGCGCTGGCGCCCTCCTTCAAGGCGGCCTCGAAGCGAATCCGGGTGTCGATCTCGAGGAACGCGCTGGCGGCCAGTTGGAGGCCGCAGACTACCAGCGGTGCACGAGCCACCAGGACGGCCTCGACCTCGAGGTCTTCCGGCAAGGTCAGCTGGCTGGTGAGATCGCCCGCCCCGACGTCCTCGGCGAGGGCGCGCAGCAGCAGGTCTCGCCAGGAGGAGGCAGGAGGATGAGGGGGTCGAGGAGCCACCGGCCCAGTCTAACGAACCGAATCGGAGCGCCCCGCGCTGCTAGTCGTCCTCTTCCTTGAGCTTCTGGATCTCCTCCAGAATCAAGGCTTCGGTCATCTGTGGAATGACTTCCCAGGCGACCTTCTCGATCCGCTCCAGGGCCTCCTTCACGATCTGCTCGGTGACGTTGCTGAAGGCCTCCCAGGCGATCTTCTCGAGCGCGTCGTGAAGTTGCTCGCGCCTCAAGGGCGAGAGATCCGGTGCGTCGGCGAGGCTGGAGACGGGCGCGGCGTCCTCTTCCGCCGTGACCAGCATGTCGAGGGGCGCCTCGGGGGACTCGTCCGGTTCCGGCTCGACGGGAAGGTTCGGCTCCGCCATCACCGGCTCGGGCTCGGGCCAAGGGGAGGAAATCTCCTGCTCCGGCTCTTCGCGCGGTGCTGCCGGCTCGTGCAACAGGTCCCCCAGATCCGAAGACGAGATGTCCCAATTCCGGCCGCCAGCCGGATCGAGGACCGACCCCACCGCCAGGTCATCGGGTTCCAGCTGGGCCAGCGGGTCATCGGACAGGCTGGCCGGGAGCATCGGGTCAGCGGCTTCTGCAGCCTCGCCCCGGGCAGGGCTGGCCACGGAATCGGTGTCGAGATCCGAGAGGATCAGAGTCGCGTCGGACGCGCCGGAGATCGCGTCGTCGATCGGCTCGGGATCCAGCTCCGGCTCCGGCGCCTCCCCGATCACGTAAGTGGGCGCAGCCTCTTCGTCCAGGTCGGTCGCGAGTTCTTCGAGGTCGTGCACGGGCTCCGGGGTTGCAGGCGGCTCCTCGGAATCGAACGCCGCCAGGTCGGCCTCGCCCAGCATGGGCGTGGCGGTGGGGGGCTCGGTCAGCGCGCTCTCGAACGCGTCGTCTTCCGGCAGGATCGCCACGGTGCTGTCCGGTGCCATCTCGACCTGCGCCAGCGGGGCCAGCGGTTCTGCATCGGCCTCCACCTCGGCCTCGGCTTCCGCCTCGACGTCCGACCCGGGGCTCGAGGGGAAGGAGGTGGAAAGGTCTTCCTGGAAGTCGCCGCCGGCGTCGAAGGCGAAGGCTTCCTCGCCTCCCGCGTCGAAGCCGAGGTCGTCGCTGACGATCATGGTCTCCGCGCCGGAGGCCGGGGTGGACGCGGCCCGCGGCTCGGTGATCTCCTCGTCGAAGAAGTCGAAGGATGCGCCGGTGTCGGGGCTGGCTTCGGGCGCCGCCTGCAGCTCGAAGGAGTCCTCCCGCTCGGGGGCTGGCATCGGCTCTGGCAAGCTGGGAGGAGCGGGGACGGGCTCGGGCGCTGCGGCAACGGCCTGGGCGAGGCGGGTGTTCACCTGATCGACCAGGGACTGCGCCTCGAAGGGCTTGGTGATGTGGCCGTCGGCGCCGGCTCGGGTGGCGCGCTCCTCGTCGAAGGCCTCGAAGGTTCCGGTCAGGAGCAACACCGGGGTATTGCGGAGCTCGGGATCCGACTTGATCGCCTCGCAGACTTCGTAGCCGTTCATGCCGGGCATCACGACGTCGGCCAGGACGATGTCCGGCCGCGCTTCTCGGACTCGAGCGATGGCGTCGTCCCCGTTGTCCACGGTGAGCAGGGCGACGTCCTCGTTCGCAAAGCTGATTCCGACGACCTTCTGGATCGTGACGCTGTCGTCTGCCAGAAGCAGGGTCTTGGGCATTGTCCCCTCCCCGGGAGCGGCGCAATTCGAAGCGGCGAGGCGGATCGCAAGCCGGGAGCACTTCCCGGGCGAAACACCCAACGCTTCCGGTCGTATTATCGACGGCGATGGGTGGTGAATTGAATGGTTTTTGCACCTTCGGGGCGCCTCGGCAAGTCCCGAAGGCCAGCGCGCTGTGGGCTGCTCACGGCGTCCGCACGTCTGGAGATGCCTCCGCACGGTCGAGCAGCGTGAGATGTGGTGGGCCAAAATCAAGTTCCTGCGTGGGTTTTCCGATACACCCCCACGGACCTCTCGCGCTCGGGTTACCCTTCGAAACGGGCCAGACCCGATCGCGGTCGGCTTCAGGGGGCGAGACTGGATGATCCTTCGAGCAGCCGCCAGCACCGACGTCGGTCTCCGGCGCAAGGAGAACGAGGACCGCTACGCCCTCTCGCCCCAGCTCGGCCTCTACCTCGTGGCCGACGGGATGGGAGGCCACACGGCCGGCCAGGTCGCCAGTGAGCTGGCTGCCGAGACCGCTCTGCAGGCGATCCAGACCTTGGAGGGAGCCGCCGCCAGCCTCGCCGAGAGGCTCCGCTACGCGGTGGCTGCTGCCAATCGGGCCATCTACACCAAGTCCCAGCAACACGACGAGTACGCCGGGATGGGAACGACCCTGGTCGCCTTCCTGGCAGACGAGGAGAGGGCGGCCCTGGCACACGTCGGCGACAGCCGGGCCTACCTGATCCGCGCGCGCCGCATCCGGCAGCTGACCGACGATCACTCGATCGTCGGCGAACTGCTGCGGCGGCGCGAAATCAGCGAGGACGCAGCGCGAGAGCACCCCCATCGCCACGTGCTCACCCGGGCGCTCGGTGTGCGTCGCGCGGTGGAGCCGGACCTGGTGGAGCTGACCCTGGAGCCCGGCGACGTCTTCGTGCTCTGCTCGGACGGGCTCACCAATCACGTCGAGGACCATGAGATCGCCAAGCGGGTCTCTGGAAACGACGATCTCCAGGAGATCTGCGAGGAGCTGATCGATCTGGCGAACGGCAGGGGGGGCGAGGACAACAGCACGGTCCTTCTCGCCCGATGTGAGAAGAGGGAGTAGCTGGGCGGGCGCGCTAACCGCGCTCGAGCACTCCCTTGAGCTTCGAGCGGAGGCGGAGCACGGACTTGGTGTGGATCTGGCAGACGCGGGACTCGGTGATGCCGAGGATGTTGCCGATCTCCTTCATGTTCAGGTCTTCGTAGTAGTAGAGCGAGATGACGAGGCGTTCCTTCTCCGGCAGCGTCGCGATGGTGTCGGCGACGATCTGCTTCATCTCGTGGAACTTGAAGGAAGCGAAGGGATTCTCGGCCCTGACGTCTTCGACCACGTCGCCGAAGCTTCCGCTTCGATCTCCGTCTTGACCGCCGCCGCGGATCTCTTCCAGGTTCACGAGCGAGATACCGCGAACCTGATTGAGGAGCTCGTGGAATTTCTCCAGCTGGAGTCCGAGCGAGTCGGCGACCTCGTCTTCCGAGGCGGACCGCCCCAGCCGTTGCTCTACCTCGCCGTAGGCCCGCTCGAGCTTGCGGCTCTTCTGGCGGATACTGCGGGGCACCCAGTCGAGGGAACGGAGCTGGTCGAGGATGGCGCCCTTGATCCGGAACTCCGCGTAGGTCTTGAACTTGCAGTTCTTCTCCGGGTCGTATTTCTCGATGGCGTCCATCAGGCCGATCACGCCGGTGTTGTGCAGGTCGTCGAGATCGATGTGGGATGGAAGCCTGACGGCGATGCGGCTCACGATGTAGCGAATCAGGGGCGTGTGCTCGAGGACGATCTGCTCTCTGAGCGAGGCGGGAATATCGGAGCTCTTCGTCTTGGCGTCTCGCAGCTGCGTTTCCATTCAACCCTCCAACCCGTTACCAGCTGATGATGTCGACCCGATTGGCTACGCAGGGCAGTCGGAGAGCCGGTTGGCCTGCCGCTTCGCTGCGTGCTCCGTGCAGGTCAAAGCAGGGCGCATGCCAAGAGGTGCGAATCTGGGACTGGCGCGCCTCGAGCTTCGGCAGCGCGCCCGACAGATCCGGGAGCGGCCCGCTAACTCCTTGAAATCCTGGCGTGTTTCCCGGCGCGCCCGGATCGCGTCGTGCGAAGCAGATTGCGCACGGCACCTGCCGCAACGGGTGGCAGCCGGTGTCGCCGAGCGGCGGAACCGTCAGCCGTCCGACGGGAAGCGCGGCTGGCGGTTACGATTCCGTCAGTGGCCGGGCGACGCCTCGCTCGGCCGCCGTGCAGTGATGCACTCTCCTGGGCCGCCGCCAGTGGGCGCGTCCCTTCCTAGTCATCGGCGGAGAGGCGCTTCTTCTTGATCTTCTCGATCAGGGTGGTCCGGTTGAGTCCGAGGAGCTGGGCGGCGCGATTCTTGTTCCAGTGGGTCTGCTCGAGGGCCTGGAGGATGAGGTCCGCTTCGAAGCGGTTCACCACCTCGTTGAAGGCGAGGCCGCCGCTGGGAATGCGCGGCGCCTCGGGACGGGGCGTGGCGGGCTTCCGCTTGAACGCGGGAGGCAGGTCGTCCGCCAGGATCTCTCCCTCGCCCCGCAGGATCACCAGCCGCTCGATCAGGTTCTCGAGCTCGCGGACGTTGCCGGGCCAGTCGTACGCACAGATCCCGTCGAGAACCTCCTCCGAGAGCGTGCAATCTACCCCTTTGCCCTTCTCCTTGTTCATGGCTTCGAGGAAGTGCTGAACCAGCAGCGGGATGTCCTCGCGGCGTTCGCGCAGGGGCGGGATCTCGATCGGGATCACGTTCAACCGGTAGTAGAGGTCCCCGCGGAAACGCTTCTCTGCGATCGCGTCCTCGAGGTCCTGATTGGTGGCCGCGATGAGCCGTACGTCCACCTTGAGCGTCTTGGACGAGCCCACCGGCTCGAAGGTCTGATCCTGGAGCACCCGCAGAAGCTTGACCTGTAGGTTTGGGCTCATGTCCCCGATCTCGTCGAGGAAGACGGTACCCCCGTTGGCCAGCGAAAAGCGGCCTTCGCGGTGACTCACGGCGTTGGTGAAGGCGCCCCGAACGTGGCCGAAGAGCTCGGACTCCAGCAGCTCCTCGGGGATCGCCCCACAGTTCACGGTGACGAACATCCGCTCCGCCCGCCGGCTGTTGTAGTGCAGGGCTCGTGCGATCAGCTCCTTGCCCGTGCCGCTCTCACCCGTGACGAGCACGGTGCTGTCGGTGTCCGCGACCTTCTCGACCACGTCGAGAACGCTCCGCAGCGCGGGGCTGGAGCCGACGATGTTCTCGAAGCGGTAGCGCAGGTGCAGCTGGCTCTGCAGGATCCGGTTCTCGGCCTTGAGCCGGCCATGCTCGATGGCCTGTTCCACCAGCCGTCGCACCACGTCCAACTGGGCCTGGTCGAAGGGCTTCTCCAGGTACCAGAAGGCGCCCGCCCGCAGCGCATCCAGCGAGCTCTCGGGGCTTCCGTAGCCGGTCACGACGATGCAGGGCAGATCCGGATGGACGTCCTTGATCTGCCGGACCAGCTCCAGCCCGCTGATCCCGGGCATCTTGACGTCACAGAGCACCAGGTCCAGCGGACTCGAGGTGACCACCCCCATCGCCTCCGCTGCGTTGCGGGCGGTCGAGACGCTATGCCCCACGCGACGGAGAACCCTCTCCAGGGCTCTTCGATAGAGTTCCTCGTCGTCGACGACGAGGATATGCGACTTCTGCAGGGCGGCACCTCCGCGTGGGGAGGGGGTGGAGCGAGTGTAGAGACGGGTTCGGTCGTGTTCAAGCCGACTCGGGTGCCGTCTCCTCAAGGGCCGTGAATACCGGGCCGATAGGGCCGGCATGAGCCCGCGACCCGGGACATCGTCGTCAGAGGGGGAGATGTGTCCCCGTGACGTCCGCGGAGTGGTACTGCTCGTGGACGACGAGCCTCTGCTGCTCCGGGCGCTCGAGCGGATCCTGCGACCGGAGGGCCACCGGGTCGCCACGGCCTCGGGTCCGGAGGAGATGCGCACGATCCTGGACGACCCGGCTCTCGATGTGATTCTGCTCGATCTGTTCCTGGGCAGGGCGAACGGTCTCGACGTGCTGGATCGCGTGAAATCAGAGCGGCCCGAGGTCGAGATCATCGTGATGACCGGTCACGCCAGCGTGGAGAGCGCCGTGGGCTGCATGCGCAGGGGGGCCTTCGACTACCTGGAGAAGCCCTTCGCGGACGCACATCGGGTTCGCACCACGATTCGCAAGGCGATCGAACGGCGCCGGCTGGTGACCCGGAACCGGGAGCTCGAGCAGGAACTCCGAGGCCGGCGCGAAGGTCCGGAGCTGGTCGGGAGTTCGCAGAAGACGCGCGCCCTGCGCCGGATGATCGAGAGTCTGCGTCACAACGAGAGCAACGTGCTGATCCAGGGAGAGAGCGGGACCGGCAAGGAGATCGTCGCCCGCGCGATCCATGCCGCGAGCCCCCGTTCGGCCGGGAGCTTCGTTCCCGTGGACTGCGGCGCGCTCCCGGAATCGATCATCGAGAGCGAGCTCTTCGGCCATCGGCGCGGAGCGTTCACCGGTGCGGTCGGGGCCCCGGGCCTGTTCCGCATGGCCGATCGCGGGACCCTTTTCCTCGACGAGATCGGTGAGATCCCGTCCGCAGTCCAGGCGAAGCTGCTCCGGGCGCTGCAGCACAAGGAGGTGCGGCCGGTCGGGGCGTCCGAGGCGGTCCCGGTGGACATTCGCGTGATCTGCGCGACGAATCGCGACCTCGCATCGATGGTGAACGACGGTCTGTTCCGGATGGACCTCTACTACCGCCTGAACGTGGTTCGCATCGAGATCCCGACGCTGCGGGAGAGGCTCGACGACGTTCATCAGCTCGCCCACCACTTCCTGAGCAAGCACCGGCGCGAAGGCTCGCCGGTGGTGGGCTTCGAGCCGGAGGTGCTCGAAGCGCTCGCGCGCTACGAGTGGCCGGGAAACGTGAGAGAGCTGGAGAACGTCATCGAGTCCGCTCTGGCGCTGGCGAACGGGGAGCGCCTGCGAGCGCTGGACCTGGGCCTGGGGATGTCCGGCGTGGAGCCCGCGACTCGGCTCGCTCCGGACCTGCCCCTCTCCTTGGAGGCGTACGAGCGCTGCGCGATCGAGCGGGCGCTCCGGGAAAGCGGGGGAGACGCGACCCAGGCGGCGCGTCGGCTGGGGATCGGACGCTCGACCTTCTATCGGAAGCTCTCCAAGCACCGGATCGCCGTCCGCCGGAGAGCTGCGGGCGCGGGAGTTGGAGCGCAGGACGCGATCCGGTAGATTCGGGTTCTCCCCCCGCAATCGCAGTCGTACCGCCGTGCCGGGAAGGCGGCAGAGACGGACATCCGGCGCCGCGCCGCCGGCGCGGCGCTCCGAGAGGAGGCGCCGTTGAGCCAGGCTTCAGCGCTGGTCCGCATCGCCATCGTACAGCCGCGGACCGCCTCCCCGCTCGCCGACCTGGGGACGGTGAGCGCGCTCGATCGGCTGGGTGGGGAAGCGACGCTCGAGGTGCTTCACGACGGGGCCTCGTGCTGCGACCTCGCAGCGCGCGAGCTGCTGGACCTGGTGATTCTCGACGTCAGGATCGGCGAAAGCGATTTCCAGGAGGTGCTGGCCGCACTGCGCGGCGATGGTCCGCCGGTGATCGTGGTGACGACGGCGCTCGACGAAGAGTTCGCGGTCGACGTGTTCCGCCGGGGTGCCGCCGACTGCATCGCCGCCACCGATGACTACGGCGAGGTCCTCCCGGTCGTGGCGCTCGAACAGATTCGCCGCTGGCGGGCCGCCCGCGAGCGGGGGGACGCGGAGCGTCGCATCCGCTGGCTCGAGCACCTTCACGAAGCCATCGTCAACGAGATTCCGGCGGCTCTGGTCGTGCTCGACGGCCGGGGGCAGGTGGTCACCGTGAACCCGGAATTCGAGCGGACCTGGGGCACTTCTGGCGAGGAAGTCCAGGGCCGGCCCCTGGAGGAGGTTCTGCCGTCGGACCTCCTGGAGCACGGCGGAGTGAGAGAGGCGCTCTCCCGCGCTGCCGAGGGGCGCTCGCTCGCGCCGAGGATCGCCCGCGTCGTCGATGGCGAGCGGGGCATCCGCGCCTTCGACGTTCGGGCCAGGCGCCTCGGCGAGGGGCGGTTCCTGCTGGTGCTCTCGGATCTGACCGAGGTAGAGCTCCTGGCGAAACAGGTCGACGATCTGCAGCGTTACAATGAGAACATCATCCAGAACATGAACAGTGCCCTGCTCGTCGTCGACCTCGAGGGGCGCATCACCTACGCCAACCCGACCGCAGAGCGCATTCTGGATACGGAGCCGGAAGGCCTGCGCGGGCGCCCCGTCTGGAACTGGTTTTCGGATGCGCCTCGGGAAAGGGCGCTGATCTCTCGCACGCTCCGCGAGAACACGCGCTTCCGCGGCGCCGAGACGGTGATCACGCGCGCCAGCGGCCGCATCGTCCCGATCGGCATCTCCTGCGCGCCGATGTCCGACCGGGATGGCACCCGGCTCGGAGCGGTGGCGATCTTCCAGGACCTCACCGAGATCAAGCAGCTCCAACGCCAGGTGCTGCAGACCGAGAAGATGGCGTCGATCGGCCAGCTGGCGGCCGGGGTCGCCCACGAGATCAACAACCCGATGGGCTTCATCCACGCCAACCTGTGTCAGATGTCCGAGTACCTGGACGATCTGGCCAAGGTCTGGGACAGGGTGCAGGCGCTTCGCAAGGCGGTGCAGGAGCTGCACCTGCCGGCGGGGGGGAGCCGGTGCCGGGTGTTCCCGAACAGATCGGGCGCCATGCCGGCGAGCTGGACGTCGTCATCGACAAAGTCGAGGCGGACTTCCTGATCTCGGACTTCGGGAAGGCGGTCCGAGAATCGCTCGAGGGGTCCGAGCGGATCCGTCACATCGTGCAGGACCTCCGGGCCTTCTCCCACCAGGACACGGCCGAGCTGGTGGAATCCGACGTGAACCAGTGTCTCGACTCCACGGCCAACATCGTCTGGACGATGATGAAGCACTCGGTAGCGCTCACCAAGCAGTACGAGGAGCTCCCGCCCGTCCAGTGCTTTCCGATGCAGCTGAAGCAGGTCTTCATGAACCTGATCGTGAATGCGTACCAGGCGATCGAGGAGAAGACGGGGGAGGGGGATTTTCGCGGCGAGATCCGCCTTCGAACAGAGCGCCGTGGCGACGCTGTCGCCGTCCAGGTGACGGACAACGGGACCGGGATCGCACCCGACGCCCTGGACAGGATTTTCGACCCCTTCTTCACCACCAAGGAGGTGGGAGTCGGAACCGGCCTCGGGCTCTCGACCTCTTTCAACATCGTCCGCCGGCACGGGGGAACGATCCGGGTTGAGAGCGTCGAGGGGCAGGGAACCAGCTTCGAAGTCCTTCTCCCGCTGGCCGCGCTGGACCCGGAGCAGGAAAGCGTGGGGTGAGCGGATCAGCCTCGCGGCCCGTCCTGCTCATCGTCGACGACGAAGCGCGCATCCTGTCGGCCCTGCGGCGAAGCTTGCGCCGGGAGGGATACGAGATCCTGACCGCGGAGTCCGTCTCCGAGGGGCTTCGCATCCTGGCTTCCCGGCACGTGGACGCCGTGCTGAGCGATCAGAAGATGCCCGGGATGAGTGGCCTCGAGTTCCTCGGGCAGGTTGCGGCACGCCATCCCGAGGTGACTCGTCTCCTGATTACCGGCTGGCCCGAGGAGATCCCCCCCGATCAGATCGAGCAGCTGGGGATCCGGGCCCTGATTCCCAAGCCATGGGACGATGCCGAGCTCCGCTCGGTCCTGCGGGAGAACACCTAGGCTTCCCCCCGGCCTCACTCCCTGGGAAGCCGGCTCAAGTATTCCAGGTCGGTCTTCTGGGTGTTCTTCGCACCCATGGCGAGGATCCGGTGTCGGCGCTGGCGGCCCTTGGTGTAGTAGACGCGGCCCTTGCCGGCGAAGCCCAACTCGAAGATCGAGAGCTGTGGGGGAAGGCCGCCCACCTTGCGACGAACCGCCACGTTGTCCGCCTCTTCCGAGAGGCGCTTCAGGCCCTCTTCCGCCTTCAGCTTCATGGCCGGGTCCCGGTAGCGGACCAGATCTGCGATGGCGCGGTCGTCGAACTCCAGGTTCTTGTAGAGGGTGCGAAGGCGCCGAGCCAGCGTATCGGCTTCACGAGCGGATTCCCGCGCTCCCGAAGATCTGCCGACCTTCTTGACTCGCTTCTCGAGGGACTGGATCTCCTCGTCCTTCCGCCCCAGATCTCGCACGGCCTCGTCGAGGAACTCCTCCAGGGTTCGGCGTTCCTCCTCGAGCCCCTGGATTCGCGATGAACGGGCGCGAAGCCGTTCCTCCCGCTGCTCCAGTCCGGCGAGCTTCTCGCTGAGCATCGCCCGCTCTTCCTCCAAGGCGCGGATCTCATCGGCTGAGACCTCCTGCTCGGGCTCGATCCGCGCCAGGTGCTCCCGAACCGTCTCGAGCTCGGTTTCGATCTCCAGGGCGCGGCCGGCGATCGCGTCGCGTGCGGTGACCACCTCCGCCAGACGCGCCTGCTCCCGTCGGGTGAGGGTCCGGGTGTAGAGCAGGAGGATCGTGATCAGAAGGCCCGCGTAGACCACCAGGATGGCATTGGCCGCCACGGAGCTCAGCGGGACGGTGACGTCGACCTCGATCGTCACCGGTAGAAGATCCGCCTCGGCAAGCCCGGCGGGAGGTGCTACCGGGCGAACGCCCGCGTACAGCACGGTTTGCTCGTCGGCTCCCAGGGCGATGGCCCGAACCCGAACGCCCCCGAAGCGGATCCATCGCGACTCGCGCAGAACCTCGTCGATGCCCGCCTGGATGCGGGCGATGACTGGTCCGTCGACGGGGTCCGCATCCGCTGCCGAGAGAACCGCAGCTTGGAACTGCTGGTTCATCAGCCCCTCGAAGCCCTCCATGGTGAAGGCATACGCTGCAAGGAAGATGAAGATGGAGAGGTAGGTGAAGCGGAACGCGGCAAGGCGTTCGAGCGGACTCGCCTGCTCGGGCGGATCCACAGCCGCCATCGGTGACTCGCGCGGAAACTTCTTTCCGTTGGGCGGAAGAGAATTCGCCATTGGCGAGGAGAAGCATACCTTTCGCTGCCACTCCCCAACACCGAGAGCGTTCCACAGCTCTCCTCGCGTCTTTCCGGCCTGGTGTGCGCTCGCACGAATCTTGCATAGGTTACTTTCGGGTTGGAGCGGAAGGTGGCAGACGACGAGAGACGAAGCGGCCGCCGGGCCCGGTTCGAGGGCTGGGTGGGTATCGCCGCGGGCGACGCGCATCGGATGGCGCGGGCGCGCGATCTGTCGGCCAGGGGGATCGGTCTGAGCCTCGGGGGCGCACATCCCTTCACTGCGGGGATCGTGGAGAGCGAGTTTGCCCTGCCGGGGTTCGTGGTTCCCCTCAAGCTTTCCGCTCACGTTGCCTGGGCAGACGAGCGGACGCAGGGTCTGGGCCTGCGCTTCGAAGAGATCGATCCCGGGCTCGAGGAGCTCCTCGAGAACTACGTCGCCGGACGCCTCTAGCAAACGGGCTAGAGTTCGCGGCCATGAGGGTGGTGGACCTCGACCGCGACATGAGCGACGTGATCCCGACCGGGACCAGCCGCGACAGCTCCTTCCTGTTCGACAGGATGACCGAGGTGACGCTCTCCATGGCGGGCCCGGCCCGGGGTAGAAGGATTCTCGACGTGGCGAGCGGATTCGGCCAGGACGCCATCGCGATGGCTGAGTCCCGGGCGAGGGTGGTGGGTGTGGAGCCGTCGCAGCGCATGTCCGCCTGGGCCCGGCTGAAGAGTGCGGAAGCCGGGGGTCCGGTCCCCGAATGGGTGCGTGGCTGGTCCGACGCGCTGCCCTTCGCGACGGGCTGCTTCGACGCTTCCCTGTGCAAGGGCGCCCTCGATCACTTCGACCGGCCCGAGCGGGCGATCGCGGAGATGGCCCGCGTCACCTCCCAGCGGGGACGGGTGGTGCTCGCGACCGCCAACTTCGAGTCCCTCGCCTGTCGGGTCGCGCGTTTCAGCGACGAGATCCGCGAGCACTGGCTCGGCCGTCCGGTCCGCCGCGGCCGCCGGCACTACGACGTCCCCGCCGACCACTTCACGCGCTACGAGATCGGTCTGATGAAGGAGCAGGCCGCGCAGAGCCTCCACCTCGAAGCGGCGGTGGGGGTTTCGATGGCCTGGGGGCTGCCGGCGTGGACCCGCTCCGTGGATCGCCTCCCTGGAGGAGTGGCGGATCTGGCGCTCCGCGGTCTCGACTGGCTGGCTCGCAGACTGCCGAGCCTGGCAGATGTCGTGATCCTGGTCGGGCGGCCGAGAGGCCGCTGAGTGCGCTAGCGGGAGGCGCTGACGACCTCGCGGTAGATCCCTGTGGTTCGCTCCGCGACGCGTGGCCAGGAGAAGCTGGCCTCGATCCTCGGACGCGCTCGCTCGGCCATCTCGCGGCGCAGCTGCGGCTGCGCGAGAAGCTCTGCGATCGCCTTGGCCAGAGCCTCCGGATCGTCTCGGGGGACCAGGAGCCCGCCGCTGCCGACCCGCATCACCTCGGGCAGCGCGCCGGCCGAAGTCGCCACGACGGGGGTTCCGCAGGCCATCGCCTCCACGGCGGGGAGGCCGAAGCCCTCGTAGCGGGAGGGGACCACCACCAGAGCGGCCCGCCGGTACAGGTTCACGAGTTCTTCGGTCGGGATCCGGCCGGTGATCGCGAGGCGATCTTCGCAGCCGAGTGCGCGGGCCCACTTCCGGGCGTCGTTGCCGGTGCTCCCCGCATCGACGAGGGTGAGGCGCACGGGGGACGGGAGCCTGGCGAGGGCCGCGATCAGGGTCTTGATTCCCTTGTTCGGATCGGACGCCCGCCCCACGCAGAGGATCTCACTCTCGTCGCGCGGCAGAGCGGGGTCGGGTGAGTAGAGGTCGGTGTCCAGCCCGTTCCAGACCATCGCGAGCCGGTCGCGGCGGACGCCGAAATCGCGAAGGATCTCGCGGCCGCTGGCCTCGGAGGAGGTCAGCACCCGGTCCATCCGCCGGGCGACGAAGGACTGCATGCCGATCGGATAGAACTGCATGGTGCCGATGGCGTCGGTCATGGTCTGGTCGCGGACGAACGAGGCGCGCCGATCCACCGTGAGCGGGTGGTGGATCGTGGTCACCATCGGGAGCCCGAGGGCGCGGATTCCCAGCAGTCCGTAGCCCAGACACTGGACGTCGTGCACCAGGTCGTAGCGCACTCCGCGGCGCAGCCGCCCCGCCATCGTTCGGAGCGCGCGAACACTGAACGCGAAGGGCTCGGGGAGAAAGCCGAGCCGACTCGACGCCAGCTCGTAGAAGTTGAGCGGCTCGAAGACGCGAAGCGGATTCGGGCGGGGCAGGAAGCGGGCCCAGTCGCGCATGAACCACTTCGCCCAGAACTGCTGGTTGGGGAGGGTCACCACCTCCCCGGCGAAGGGCATCGGGTCGGGGAAGGGGGGACCCACGAAAACGTCGACGTGATGTCCGAGCCTGGCCAGCTCACGCGCCAGGAACCAGATGTAGACTCCCTGGCCGCCGCAGTGCATGTTCCCGCGGTAGCCGACGATGCAGACGCGAAGCGGGCGGCTCATCCGCGGGGCCTCGCCGGCCGCTTCTCCGCGTAGAGGATCAGGCTCTTGGGGCAGACGTAGTTGAGTACGCGTTGCTCGAGCCAGTCCATGAACCTGGAAGCGGTGGCGCGGATCAGGAACAGGCGCCAGGCTCGCACCAGGGGGTTCCGGTCCGACCCGGGCAGCCCCACGATCGAGCGCAGCACCCAGTAGGGTGTGTGAAGCCCGTGTGCAAAGCCGACTCCTTCTGTGGCGAGACCTTCTCTGGCCAGCGCCTCGGCCAGCGTCCGGGGGCGGAAGATCCGGATGTGTCCGCCCGGGCTCTCGAAGTAGTCGTCGCCCAGCCGCAGATAGAGGTGCTCGCTGGTGGCCGTCGGGATGGTGATGGCCAGCCTGCCGCCGGGCCTGGTGACTCTCGCCAGCTCGCGCGCGGCGGCGGAGAAGTCGTGGACGTGCTCCATCACCTCGGCGCAGATCACTTTGTCGAAGCTCTCGTCGGGAAAGGGCAGGGCGAAGGCGTCCCCCTGGAGCATGACCCCCAGGGAGCCCAGCGCTTCGGCGCGCGTCCGGAGGCCGCCGGCAGCCGCCCGGAGCGAGTTCCAGTCGAGGTCGAGCCCGATCACTCGCGCGCCCCGCTCGAGAGCGCCGAAGCAGTGCCTTCCCTCGCCACAGCCCGCGTCGAGGAGGGTGTCTCCGGGGCGGATCCTAAGCCGCTCGAGATCGACGGTGAGCAACACGGCGGGTGTCCTCGAAGACGTCCACGAGGCGAGCCGCGGTGTCCTTCCACCGGAAGATCCGCTCGACTCGCGCGCGCGCGGCGCGGCCCATGCGGGCTGCCCCGTCGCCTTCGGCGAGCACCTCGGCAATCGCCCTGGCCAGCGCGCGCGCGTCGCGCGGCGGAACCAGCCGCCCCGCCTCTCTGCTGGTGCCCACGACCTCCGGGAGCGCACCGGCCGCGTTGGCGATCACTGGAAGCCCGCAGGCCATCGCCTCGCTGGCGGGGAATCCGAAGCCCTCGAAGAACGAAGGCACCACGGCCACCCTTCCCGTCGAGTACTCCCGGACCAGCTCCGGCACCTCGAGAAAACGGCTCTGGAACGACACCCGGCTGCCGAGCCGGTACTTGTGAATCAAGCGCGGCACCAGCCCGTTCTCCGGGATGCGGCCGTCGACGATCTTCAGGGTGACGTGCTCCGGGAGATAGGAGAGCGCCTCGAGCAGGGTTCCGATGCCCTTCTTCCGATCCTCCGTCCTCCCCACGAAGATCAGGTCGGTCTCCTTTTCGACGCCTTCCATCGGGCGGAAGAGATCGGTGTCGGTCCCGTTGTAGACGACGGCGATCTTCTTCTCCGGGATTCCGAAATAGTGCTCGATCTCCGCGCGGGAGGCCTCGCTCACGGTGACGATCTTGTCGAGACGAGGGGCGACGACCTGCTGCATGAAGAGGGGGAAGTAGAGAGTGCGCTTGATCTTCTTGATCAGGCGCGGATCGATCGCGAAGTCCGCCTCGCGGTCGATGTGCAGGGGGTGGTGGATCGCAGAGATCACGGGGACTCCCGTGGCGCGGATCCCCAGCAGCCCCCAGCTCAGGCACTGATTGTCGAAGACCACGTCGAACCGGTGGCGGGTCTGCAGGCGCCGCCAGCTGCATCAGCAGCCGCAGGCCGAAGGTCTGCATCTCCGGGAAGACGCCGATCCGGGAGACTCCGAGCTCCCACAGGTTGAGCGGAGCCAACAGCTGGCGGGGATCTCCCCGCCTTGCCCACTCCCGGAACGGGGTGCCGAATACGTTCTGGTTGGGGATCACGTGGAGGGGAATCCCCGGCTCCAGCTCGGGGAGTGGGGGTCCCGCGATCACGTGAACCTCGTGCCCCGCTTTCTGCCACTCGCGGGCCAGGTAGGCGGCGTAGATGCCCTGCCCGCCGCAGTACATGTTGCCCCGATAGGTGAGGAGAGCGATGCGCACGAAAGACCTCAGGCCGTTCCGTTGGAGTCGGAGGCGGGTTCGGGCTCGGGGGCGTCCGGGTCCGGCTCGGGCTCCACCTGGACGGTGGCGATGGTCCAGCCCACCCAGAAAGTCAGTCCGAGCACGAAGGCGAGAAAGACCCCTACGGGGATGGCGACGGCCCACCAAGCACCCTTGACGAGACCGATCAAGAACACCAACCCGACGAGGGAGGCGCCGGCGCAGATGAGCCCGCCCTGTGTGCGCGAAGAATCGGTCATGAAGCTCCGGTCCCGCGGGCCGACGAGCGATTGCCTCGCCCGGCCCGCCAGCTCGTGCTGGATGTCCGCGGCCAGGGACGGATCCCGCTGCCCATCCGCCTGCGAACTCCAGCGGTCGAGTGAAAGCGGGAAGTCTAGGCGGTCGAGTCAGAACAGGAAAGGAGGGGTTTTGGCCCCCGCGCGAGCGAGGAGCCGGGGGGCGATTCGCCTCGCGGTCCGGCATCTCGGAGCGGCGCGGCTTATGATTCGGCGCGTGAAGATGATCGGCCTGATGTCGGGGACTTCGGCAGATGGGGTGGACGCGGCGCTCGTGGAGTGGCCCGACTCCCCGGCCGCGAAGCCGTTTCGCCTGCTCGCCTACCGCGAGCGGCCCTTCTCCCGCGACCTCCAGGAGAGGATCCACCGTCTGGCGGCGGGTCGCGTGCCGGTCTCGGATGCCCTCGCCGAGCTCGCTGCCCTGGATGTCGCGCTCGGCGAGCAGTTCGCTTCCGCCGCTGCGGAGCTGGCGGCGGGTGCGGGCCTCGCCCTGGAGGCGGTGGACGCCATCGCCTCCCACGGACAGACGGTGGCCCACCACCCGGAGCAGCGCGCCACGCTCCAGATCGGCGATCCCTCGGTGATCGCCGAGCGCACCGGCTGCACCACCGTCGCGGACTTCCGGCCGCGTGACTTGGCTGCGGGCGGCGAAGGCGCTCCCCTGGCTCCCTTCTTCCACTACTTCGCCATGGGCGACCCGGCAGAGGGACGCGTCATACTGAACCTGGGTGGAATCGCCAACATCACCTGGATTCCCCGCGAGGCGGCGCCCGGGGACGTGGTGGCCTTCGACGCGGGACCCGCCAACTCGCTGATCGATGGCGTTGCCGTGGCTCTCTCGGGGGGCAGCGAGCGGATGGATCGCGACGGGGCCCGGGCGCGCGGGGGCGCCGTCGCCGACGACCTTCTGGAGCGGCTGCTCGACGACGAGTTCCTGCAGCGGCGCCCGCCCAAGTCCACGGGGCGCGAGCGATACGGGCTCTCCGAGGCCGAAGGCCTGGTCAGGGAGTGGACCCGAGCCGGGCGCCCCCCGGACGATCTGATCGCCACCCTGGTGGCTTTCTCGGCGGAAGCGGTGGCACGCGCGGCTCGAGATTTCCTCGACCGCTCTCCGCGGGACCGCGTCCTGGTCGGTGGTGGCGGCACCCGCAACCCGGAGCTGATGCGGGCTCTGGCGGAGCGTTTCCCGGGGACTCCGGTCGAGCCCTTCGACAGCGCCGGGGTTCCGGCAGAGGCGGCGGAGGCGATGGCCTTCTCGCTGATGGGCCGCAACGCGCTGCTCGGCATTCCCAATCATCTCCCCCGCTGCACGGGTGCCCGGAGGGAAGCCGTGCTGGGAGAGATCGTGCCGGGAGCAGCCGGGCTTCGGATCAGAGTCTGATCACGAGGCCGTCGTCGGCCACCTCGAACCCGTCGTGGCCTCCGCGAGAGCGCATCTCCTCGCCAAGATGGGTGAGCAGATGTCTCCCGCAGTCGAACTCCCGCCTTCGCCGCGCGAGTCCTTCCAGGCTCAGGTGGAACTCGTACGATCCGTCCACCTGGGTGCACTCGCAGAGGAAGAGGTCGGCTCCGTGGACCCGCGCGGGCAGCTCGTCGAACCAGCCCGTGTCTCCCGAGTAGGCCAGGCTTCGAGCGCCTGCCCGGATCCGGATTCCCAAAGGGTGGGAGTCGGGGGAATGCCGGGTCGGGAAGGTCCGAACCGCGACCGGACCCGTCTCCACCTCGGCCTGCGTGGAGAGCTCCTGGAACCGGATCGGGAAGCTCCAGTCCTGACGCTCGAGCGGGTGGCCCAGTGCCGCCGCGACCTGCCGGACCCGCTCTTCCACCCGGGGCGGGCCGGCGATCCGAAGCGGCTTCCGTCGCGAGTCCTGGTGGAGCGCCGCCAGCAGGAAGAGCGGGATGCCGCCGAAGTGATCGGCGTGGAAGTGCGACAGGATGACCGCGTCGATCTCGTCGCGTTCGACAGCGAGTAGCGCCAGACCGGTGTCGGTGCTGGCCCCGCAGTCGAGAAGGACCGTACCGGAGGGTGTTCGGACGAGGTACGCCGATTGCCGGCGGCCCCCCGAGCCGAAGGCATCAGCGGTTCCCACGCACAGCACCTCGATCATCCGAGCGTTTCCTCTTCGGCACTGGAGGTTGCGAAGCGGGAGTGGAACGTCCCTCCCGCGTAGACACCGTCCTCTCCGTGGAAGCCGTTCGGTACCTTCTCTCCATCCCACACCACGACCCGCCGGAGCCGGGCCCCGTCGCCGATCGCGGCGCCGGGCCCGATCACGCAGTCGCCCTCGATCCGGGCTCCGGCCTCACGCGCCACGGCATCCGGGTCGAGATAGGAGAGACCGGGCAGACGCAGATTCGCGTCGAGGTACTCCGGGAGGGTTCCCACCGGTTCCCAGACACACTCGGCTGACGGCAGGATCACCGCCCGGATGTCGTCGGCACCCGCTTCCAGGAGGGGCACCAGCCAGTCGTCCAGGTGGTTGAAGACCGGGCGATCCGGGAGACTGTCGAAGACGCGCGGAGAGAACAGGTTCGCCCAGGTATAGATGCCCGCCCGCTTCGAGCCTCCCAGGTCGAAGCGGCTGGCGATGCGCCGCACCCGCCCCTCGGCATCGACACCGATCGTTCCGAAAGCCGGCGCGCGGGGGTCCTCGCGGAGCACCAGGGTCGCCCCGTGGTCTTCGTCGCGGTGGCGGCGCATCACATCCGCGAGATCGAAGTCGAGGATCATGTCGCCGCCCAGCACCAGGCAGGGGTCGCTCTCGCGGAGGAAGGCGGCGACCTTCCGGATCCCGCCGCCGGTGTGGAGCAGATCGGGTTCGTAGGAGAAGCGAAGCTCGAGACGCGCCGGACACCAGCGTCTGGCGGCGGCGATCAGGGTTTCGGGAAGATGGTGCACGTTGATGACGGCCTCGCTGACGCCGGCCCGTGCCAGGAGTGCCAGCGGGTAGGCGATCAGCGGGATTCCGCGGACCGGGAGCGCCGGCTTGGCGCGATGCCGGGTGAGTGGCTGGAGGCGGGTGCCGAGGCCCGCTGCCACGATCATCCCTCGCACGGCGCCTCCGGCAGCGCCCGAACCATCTCCGCCAGCCGCGCCAGGCTGGGGTCGAGGCTGGCGACGCGGGCGGCGGCGCTTCGAAGCGCGCGAACGGTCGCGGACAGATACGGAGCGAAGCGGTGGTCGCCGCGGCTGTGGGCCGAGTAGATGAAGCGAGCGTGGTCCTTGCCCTTGCGCGTCAGCGTCAAGCAGGTCGAAGCGCCGGGCGAAGCTCTCGGCATCGGGGCGGTCCGGTAGCTGCGGGCGGATCCATTCCTGGAGAGAGCGGACCTCGTCCTCGGACAGCTCGACATAGGAGTCGCGAAGCAGACAGACCGGGTCGTATTCCGGCGGCGCCAGGAACGCCCCCTGGATGTCGATCATCACCAGCCGCTGCTCGTCGCCGCCTTCGCCGGCGAGGTGGAGATTGTGGCTCTGGAAGTCGCGATGGGCGAGGCGAGCCGGCGCAGCGGCCGCCTCGGCGGCGATCCAGGCGAAGGCTCCGCGAACGGCGTCGGTCTCGGAGGGCCGCGCGTCGCGGCCCAGAGCGCCGGGGAGACTCCAGCGCGCGAAGAGATCGGCCTTGTAGGCGAACAGCGCAGCGTCGAGGCGCCGCCCGAAGGCGGGGAGATCGCCCGCGGGATCGTCGAGGCGCTGCAGGCGGGGAATCAGCTCGATCGCGGACCTGTAGAGGGCCATCCTGGCCTCGGGCGTTGCCCCCTCGACGGCGGCTGCCAGATTGCGCGAGCCGAGGTCTTCGAGGAGTTCGATCCCCTGCTCCTGGTCGCCGCCGAGGCGCGCCGGAACCGGGAGCCCTCGCCGCTCGAGGAAGCTGCGCAGCGGCTCGAGCGGGGGCTCCGGCGGCACGCCGCCCGGGCGCCCGGCTGGATCCTCGGGTGCTTCCAGCCTGGCGATCAGGCTCGGTGGCCCGCCGGCCGTCCGTCACCCTGAAGAAGCGGCGCAGTGCCAGCCCGCCCGCGAGGGGCTCGAGCTTCGTGACGCGCGCGCCGAGCTCCCGCTCGACCACTCGGGCCACGATCGCCTCGCACGCCCCGCGTTCTTCAATCAACCCCGCTCACCCAAAGTCTTGTGGTGCGAAGAATGGGTCTGGCATGGCGCGAAGCCTGCGTGAGGGCGCGGAAATCCCTCGCCCCGCGCGGGCTCCTCGCTCTCGAGGCAAGATCCCTCGTTCTTCCAAGGGGTTGGACGGCCACAGACCCATTCTTCGCACCACAACTCACCCGAAGAAGAAGTGACAGGCGGCCACGGCGCCCAGAAAGCCCGCCAAGTCTCCCGTCAGGCAGGCGGGAAGGATATGACGGGCGTCACGCACCCGCACCGCGCCGAGATAGATCGCGAGCACGTAGAACGTGGTTTCGGTCGATCCCATCAGTGTGCTGGAGAGCAGTCCCACGAACGAATCCGGTCCGTGAGTCTCGAGCGTGCTGGTCATGACCCCGAAGGCCCCGCTTCCGGAGAGAGGCCGCATCAGGGCCATCGGGAGCGCCTCGCCGGGAACCCCGATGGCGGAGGTGAGCGGCTCGATCGCACCGATCAGCGCCTCCATCGCTCCGGATGCGCGGAACATCTCGATCGCCACCAGGATCGCGACCAGGAAGGGCGCGATGCGAACCGCGACCTCGAGTCCCTCCTTGCCGCCCTCCACCAGGGCGTCGTAGACGCCCACGCGGCCGGCGACGCCGATCAAGAGGAAGCCGCAGATCAGGAGCGGCAGCAGCCAGGCGTTGATCGTGTCCTGGAGCAGGCCGAAAACACCCACCTCGGGGATGAGGTCGGCGGCGTGCATTGCGAAGCCGAGGGTCACCAGGGCGGTGAAGCTCAGCAGGATGGCCCATTGCCAGGGACCCGGGCCGATGCGGCTCTCCGGCTCTTCCACAGACTTCGAGGTCGGGGAGATCCTCCAGCTCGGGGGGTGGCACCTCCTGCTCGCCCCCGCTGCCGAGCGGTCGGGCGGCGAACACGGGAAGGCGCTGCAGGAGCAGGCAGGCGCTCACAGCCGCCACGGTGCTGCAGATGGTCGCGAACAGCGTCGGCACCCAGATCGAAAAGGGAGACTCGGACCCCGTGGCGACGCGGACCGCGACGGTCCCGAGAGGGGGCAGCAGCACGATCGAAGAGGTGTTGATGGCGAGGAACAGTGCCATCGCGTCGGTGGCAACACCCTTGTTTCGGTTCAGCTTGTCCAACTCGACCATCGCCTTCAGTCCGAAGGGCGTCGCGGCGTTGCCCAGTCCCAGCATGTTCGAGGCGAAGTTCATGACGATGGCCGTCATCGCCGGATGATCGGGCGGTACTCCCGGGAAGAGACGCCGCAGCAATGGGCGCAGGGCCCGAATGATGACCCGTAGCAGCCCGCCATCCGAGGCGACCCGCACCAGTCCCAGGAAGAACACCATCGCGCCGGTCAGCCCGATGACCAGCTCGATGGCGCGTCTGGCTGTCTCCAATGAGGTCTTGGAGACCGCCTCCATCCGCCCGGTGAAGGCGGCGAAGACGACCGAGGTGAGCACCAGCCCCAGCCAGATCCAGTTGAGCAAGTGATCCCCCTCGCGGCGGGTCGGCCGGGGGGTGCCCCGCGTCCGCGCAGCGGGGCATCGCCTTCCCGGTTGGCTATCGACGGGGGGTCGCGATTGCTGTAGCGCAGCCTCGGGGATAAGCTCCTCCCAGTCAAGTCACCTCCCCCGCTGCGAGATTCGGATGATTCAGAGCCTCGGTCTGTGCCGAGCACTTGCGGTGGCACTAGTCGTGGGCGGGTGCGCCACCGCGCCCGCCGTGGATGCGGACTCCGGCTACGCTGGCCTCGAGACGGCTCTCGAGCGCTCTCTCGCGGTCGCGGCGCTTCGCGACGCACACATCTCCGCGCTGGTCGTCGACCGCCAAACCGGTGAGACGCTTTTTGCGCGGAACCCCGACCGTGCCCTGGTGCCGGCCTCGAATCTCAAGGTCCTGACGGCCGTGGCGGCCCTGGCGGCGTTCGGCCCCGCGCATCGCTTCACCACCGAAGTATTGGCGAGCGGAGCGCTCGATGCGGAGGGAGCCGTGGAGACGCTCTACGTGCGCGGGGGCGGGGACCCCGCGCTGACCTCGGAGCAGTGGTGGCGGCTGGCGGCGGATCTGCGGCTTCGGGGCTTGCGGCAGGTTCGCGGTGACCTCGTCCTGGACGACACGCTCTTCGACGCCGAGCGATGGCACCGCTCCTGGGGAGAGATCAGTTCGCGCGCCTACCACGCGCCCGTGGGAGCCCTGTCCGCCAACTACGGGGCGTTTCTGGTGAGCGTGGAGGCCGGCTCGGCTCCGGGAGGCCGCGCGCGGGTCAGCGTGGACCCGCCGGTTCCGTACCTGAGGCTGGTGAGCCAGGTGAGCACGGGGGCGCAGGGTTCGACGGAGTCGATTCAGGTGCAGCGCCAGCTCGCCGGGGATCGCGAGAGGATCCTGGTCTCTGGATCGATTCCCGCCGGGAGCGAACCCGTCGAGTTCTGGCGCAGCGTGGCCAGCCCGGCGCGCTACGCGGGAGCGGTGCTCCGAATGCAGCTGGAGGCGAACGACATTCCGGTGAAGGGCGCGGTCCGCCTGGCTGCGGTTCCCGAGGGTGCCACGAGTCTCCACCAGTTCGAGGGCAAACCGCTCGGCGAGCTGACCCGGCTGTTTCTCAAGAACAGCAACAACTTCATGGCCGAAGTCCTGGTCAAGGGGATGGGAGTGCAAGCCGCTGCGGAGCCGCGTCAGGGCAGCTGGGCGGCGGGTACGGCCGCACAGGAGCAGCTGCTCGAATCCCTGGGCCTGGATACCAGTGGCCTGCGGCTGGTCGACGGCTCCGGGCTCTCCTACGAGAACCGGGTGCCCGCACGCCTGCTGGTCGCCGCGCTGCGCGTCGCGGATGCGTCATTCGAACTCGGCCCGGAGTTCGTGGCGGCGCTGCCGATCGCCGCGGCGGACGGGACCCTCGAGCGGCGTGCCGCCGCCGCCGCGGGGCGAGTGCGAGCCAAGACCGGGCTCCTCACCCGCGTCACCGGTCTCTCCGGCTACGCAAAGACGGCGACCGGGCGGGAGGTGGTCTTCTCGGTACTCGCGAACGGCTACCGGGGAGGCGACAAGGAGGCGATGAAAGCCCTGGACGGCTTCGCCGCAGCGCTGGTGAATTCCTCGCCTCAACCCGCACCGAGCGGCGAGAGGCCCAGCAGGTAGATCGCCCGAAGGTTGTTGGCCACCGCGAAGCCGGTCCATCCGATCACGGCCACGAGGAACGCCAGCTTCGCCGGGCGCGGCATCCAGTGGGTGGTGACGAGGAACGCGAGCGCGGCGATCGTCAGCAGGCTGTCGATCATCAGCCCCTCGACCAGACCCACGGAGTGGAAGAGCCAGGCGGCGAACGGGTTGGCCTCGGTGATCTCGAAGCCGCTGACCGGAGACCGCAGGCAGAGATAGGTCGTCCAGTGGTCGGCGGCTGACACCAGCAGCGTCAGGGCAGCGAGGAGGTGCAGCATGGCCACCGGCGTCGCAAGATTCATGCCCCGCGACCCCGGAATCCGAACGCCCAGGGAGTCCGATGGCTTCCGGGCGAGTATGCGTGCCACGGCACCCCCGGGGTGCAGGTGCTCCCCAGGGGGTGTGTAGCCGTCTTCCCTTCTTGGGTCAGTCCGGGTTCAGCGGCTTCGCCTCATTCGCCCCTTGCCGAGAAGCAACCAGTCGATCGAGATGTGTTCCTTGAGCGCGAGCTGGATCAGGAAATCCGTGTGCGGTGTCGTGCCGCTTTCGTAACGGTTGACGTTCTGCTGGAAGACTCCGAGATCGCGCGCAAACTGCCGCTGGGACCGATCGCCCCGGACCTGCGCCAACCGCTCCGGAAGCTTCCTCTTGTGTCGTTCCACTGCCGCGCTAGCCATCGGTGAGATTCTCCTGATGATTGCGTTGATTGCCGGTAACCCCCCTGGAAGGCAACTCGGCCTCCCCGGGGCAGGGGCGATGCTCCCTGGTCGGTTCACTCGGATGTACGGAGGTCGCGCTCTGGTCGGAGCCGCGGCCCGGCTGCGTCACGCGATCGTGTCAGGTCGGTTTCGCAGCAGGCGGATTCTAGGCGAGGTTCCCCGCTTGCAGCAATTGCAAAGTTGTGCATTTCGGTGTCGGGCTGGTTTTTTTTGCGCGTGGGGAAATCGCGAAGAAGACTGGTAGGCTCGAAGTCCGCGCGTATTTTTCGAAAGCGAAGGGAGGGTTTTTCCGCTGCGTGTCACCGGGGGAGCACTGGCGGGACGCCGCTTGCAGGCGCCGAAGGGCGGAAGGGTGCGACCGAGTGCCGACCGCGTCAGGGAATCCGTCTTTGCGGCGCTGGGTGCACTGGACGGTGCGCGGGTGGCCGATCTCTATGCGGGGTCTGGAGCACTCGGCATCGAGGCGCTCTCCCGGGGTGCGGAGTACGCGGTGTTCGTGGAACGCTCGGCCTCGGCGCTCGAGGCGTTGCGTCGAAACCTGGAACAGCTGGACCTGCGCGATCGCAGTCGCGTGTTGCGCTCGGACGTGCGGAGCGCGATCCGGCGGCTGGGAAGGCGCGGCGAGTGTTTCGAGCTGATCCTGATGGACCCGCCCTACGCCTCGGGTGAGGCGGAGAAGGCCATGGCGGCGCTGGCCGAGGCCCGGATTCTCAGCGTTGACGGTATCTTGCTGCTGGAGAGCTCACGGCACCAGCTTCCCGGGGAGGTCGCCGGGCTCGCGAGGCTGGACGCGCGACGCTATGGCGATACCGTCATGCTGCGCTTTCGGAACTGCAACGGATGCGGAGGAGCGGAATGACGGATCTCGTAGACCCTGGGCTGGCTCTCTTTCCCGCGAGCTTCGACCCGGTCACCAACGGCCACCTCGATCTGGTCTACCGGGCACGGCGCGTGTTCCCCCAGTTGGTGGTCGCGGTGGCTCACAATGTGGAGAAGTCGGGCACCTTTCCGGTCGAGGAGCGGGTGGAGATGCTCGAGGCCGGGGTCAGCGAGCTCTCGGGCGTGCGCGTGACGGCCTTCGAGGGCCTGCTGGTCGACTACGCGCAGGAGATCGGTGCTCGGGTGGTGATCCGCGGGCTTCGGGCGAACGCGGACTTCGAGTACGAGTTCGAGATGGCCTTGATGAACCGGCACCTGTCTCCGGAGATCGAGGCCCTCTTCCTGATGACGAGCCAGCAGTTCTTCTACGTGAGCTCGTCCCGGCTCAAGGAACTGGTGCAGTTCGGTGCGGACATCAGCGAATGGGTGCCTCCGCTCGTTGCCAAACGCATGCGGGAGAAGTTCTACCGGGGGTGAGCCACGGCGGCGGTCCGTTCGCTCTCCCATCCATCGGTCATGGCGATTCGCTTCGGAACCAGCGGCTGGCGCGGGATCCTCGCCGACGACTTCGGCTTTGCCGGCGTTCGGGCGGTATCCGCTGCCGTGGCCCGCTGGGTGCGGGAGTCCGGGCCCCGGCGCCGCGTCGTCGTGAGCCACGACACCCGCTTCCTGGGTGAGCAGTTCGCCAACGTCGCGGCCCGCGTGCTGACAGGGTCCGGAGTTTCTCCGCTGCGCGCCAGCGGCCCGGTGCCGACTCCCGTGGCCAGCTTCGCGGTGCGCCGGCGGCGGGCCGGAGCGGGAATCATCATCACGGCGAGCCACAACCCGCCGGAGTACCAGGGGCTCAAGATCGTGGCGCCCTGGGGAGGCGGGGCGACGGGCGAGATCACCACCCGGCTCGAGGCATGGGCCGAGGAGGCGCTGGCGTCCGGGCCCCCGCCCGAGGCCGAGCCGCGGGGCAGATCGGTGGATCTGCGCCAGCCTTACCTGGACGAGCTTCTCGCGGCGCTCGACAGGCCGAGCCTGCGCCGATCGCGGGTGTGCGTCCTCTACGACGCGTTTCACGGAACGGGTGCCGGATTTCTGGACGAGGCCCTGCGACGCTGCGGCGTCGCGGTGGACGTCCGCAGAGGGGAGCGGGACCCGTGCTTCGGTGGCCAGCCGCCGGATCCGATTCCGGAGCGACTCCGCCCGCTGGCCGCCGCGGTGCGCAAGGGAAGGGGGCTGCGTCTGGGAGTCGCCACGGATGGGGATGCGGACCGGTTCGCTGCCATCGACGCCAGCGGACGGGTGCTCTCGGAATCCGCGGCCCTGGCACTCCTGGTGGACCACCTGGCTCGAACGGGCCGGGTGCGCAAGGGCGTCGCCATCTCGATCGCCACCGGGTCGCTGGTCGAGCGGGTGGCGCGATCGCACGGGCTCGCGGTTCGTCGCTTCCCGATCGGCTTCAAGCATCTCTCTCGCGCGTTGGTCGAGGGGGAGGCCGACGTGGCCGGGGAAGAGAGTGGTGGCTTTGCCTGGGGCCGGGTCGCGCGGGACAAGGACGGAATCCTCGCCGGCTGCCTGTTGGCGGAGATCGTGGCGACCACGGGTGCGCCGCTCGGCGCGCGCCTCGCAGCGCTGGAGCGGGAGCACGGGCGAAGCGCCTGCGGCCGCACCGCGCTGGAGGCAGACCCGCGTGCGCGCCGGGGACTCGCCGCGCTTCGCGCTGCGCTGCCCTCCCGGGTGGACGGAGCGCGGGTTCTGGAATGCGAAGACCGCGACGGCCTCTGGGTCGGCCTGGAGGACGGCTTCTTGATGTTTCGGGCATCCGGAACCGAGCCGGTGCTGCGCGTCTACGCAGAGGCCCGGGGGCCCCGGCTGCTCTCGCGGCGGCTTCGAGCCGGGGTCCGGCTGCTGGTTCGGGCGGCCCGTTAGCCGGTTCGGCGCCGACAGAAGGCCTCCCACTCCCGGTTCGGGCTCCTAGCACGGTCCCGGGAATCGCTGTACATTCGGCTGAAATCACCTGATTTTCGAAGGTTTTTTCCGATGGAGCGACGGCGCGTGCTGCTCGTGGTGAGCGGCGGGATCGCAGCCTACAAGATTCCCGAGCTGGTCCGTCAGCTCAAAGGGGCGGGGCACGAGGTGCGCTGTGTGCTCACGCGCGCCGCGCTGGAATTCGTCTCGCCGCTGACTCTCCAGACCGTCTCGCAGCAGGCGGTGAGGACCGCGCTCTTCGATCCGGCGGAGGAAGGGCAGATCGACCACATCGCCCTGGCCGACTGGGGAGAGGCGGTGGTGGTCGCACCGGCTACGGCCAACCTCCTGGCCAAGCTGGCCGCCGGAATCGCGGACGATCTGGCGACCACCCTGCTGCTGGCCACCCGAGCGCCTGTCCTGGTCGCTCCGGCCATGAACGTGAACATGTGGAGACACGCTGCGACGCAGGCCAATGTCACGACTCTCCGGGCTCGGGGCGTTCGCTTCGTCGGACCGGAGAGCGGTGAGCTCGCGTGCGGCCACGAGGGCGAGGGCCGGATGGCGGAGCCCGGGGCGATCAAGGCGGCAGCGGAGCTCCTGCTGGGCCGGCCCAGCCTTGTTGGTGAGCGGGTGCTGGTGACGGCGGGCGGGACCAGGGAGCCCATCGACTCGGTTCGAGCCATCACCAATCGCTCGTCCGGCAAGATGGGGTTTGCGGTGGCGGCCGAGGCAGCCCTGCGAGGCGCCGAGGTCGTCCTGATCGCGGGTCCCTGCGCTCTGCCGACGCCGGCCGGAGTCCGAAGGCTGGACGTCGAGACGGCGCTCGAGATGCGCGAGGCGGTTCACGCCGAGTTCGCCTCCGCGACCGTGGTGGTGATGGCCGCGGCCGTGGGGGACTTCAGGCCGGCGGATCCCTCCGCCCTGAAGATCAAGAAGGAAGAGCTCTCACCCGGGGCGGGAATCCAGATCGAGCTGGTCCTGAATCCCGACATCCTGGCCGAGATCAGCCGCGAGCGCGGAGATCGGGTGGTGGTGGGATTCGCCGCCGAGAGCCACGATCTGGTGGAGGCGGCGCGGCGAAAGCTCGAGCGAAAGGGCTGTGACTTGATGGTGGCGAACGACATCTCTCGCCAGGACGCCGGCTTCGACAGCGATGAGAACGCGGTGATCCTGGTCTCGCCGGGCGGGGAGGCCGAGGAGCTTCCGCTTCTCGCCAAGGCCGAGGTGGCCGCCCGCATCCTCGACCGGGTCGAGAAGCTGCGAGGAGCCCGATCTTGAGCAAGATCGCCTGGATCCTCGGCTTGGCTTTGGCCGCCTGCACGGCAGCCGCCGGGGCGGAGCCCGTCCAGAGGACCGGCCACCTCAACGTGGTGACCATCGACGGCTCCATCAACCCCGCCTCGTCCGACTACCTCCAGAAGGCCATCGCCGAGAGTGAGACGGACGGAGCGGCGGCCCTGCTGCTGGAGCTCGATACGCCCGGCGGCCTGGTCGCGTCGACCAAGGACATCATCCAGGCGATGTTGAACTCGCGGGTGCCGGTCATCGTCTACGTCGCTCCCCAGGGCGCCTGGGCCGGATCGGCGGGGACCTTCATCACCATCGCCGGAAACGTGGCGGCGATGGCGCCGGGCTCGAGCATCGGTGCGGCACATCCGGTGGGAATCGGCGGCGGTGCGCCGCCGGAGGACGAGGATGGCAAGTCCAAGGATCCGGGCGCGGAGAAGGCCGAGAACCTGCTGGCCGCCTTCATCGAGTCCATCGCCGAGCAGCGCAACCGAAACGTCGAGTGGGCGGCCAAGGCCGTCCGGGAATCAGTGGCCGTCACCGCATCCAAAGCCCTCGAGCTGGGCGTGATCGACATCGTGGCCTCGAACCGCGCCGACCTCCTGACGCAGCTACGGGACCACCCCTTCCCGTTCGAAGGCGAGACCGTGGTGCTCGACCTCGTCGGATCCCGTCAGCGCCAGATTCCGATGGACGCGCTGACACGAGTCCTCAACGTGATCGTGGACCCCAACGTCGCGGTGCTCCTGCTGATGGCCGGGATGCTGGGTCTGTACATCGAGTTCAACCAGCCGGGCACGCTGGTTCCCGGTGTGATCGGTGCCACCTGTCTGCTGCTCGCGCTGATCGCGATGCAGATCCTGCCATTCTCCTGGATCGGTCTGCTCCTGATCGCTGCGGGCATCGGACTGTTCGCCGCCGAGGTCTTCATCACGTCGTACGGGCTCCTCTTCGCGCTGGGGATCGTGTGCTTGCTGATCGGGGGCTCGATGGTCTTCGATCGCCCCGATCTGAGCGACCTCAACGTCTCGTTCTGGCCGGTGCTGGTTCCAATGGTTACGGGAATGGCGCTGTTCGGCGGACTCGTGGTATACGCCGTGGGCCGCACCCTGGGGCGCCGCCAGGAGTCCGGCGTCTCGGAGCTGATCGGTATGAACGGTGTCGCGAGCACGGAGCTCGACCCGGTTGGCACGGTGTTCATCCGCGGAGAGTACTGGCGGGCAAGGGCGGACGAGCCGATCGCCGCCCAGGAGAGCGTCGAGGCGACCGCGGTCGAGGGGCTGGAGCTTCGGGTTCGGCGCGCCGGTCCACGTTCCTGAATGCGCAACCACTTGTGAGGGGTGACCCATGAGCTTGAGTTTTCCCATTATTCTCGCCGCGATTCTGGTCGCCATCTTCCTGGCAGGAGTCCGGATCCTCCAGGAGTACGAACGCGGCGTCATCTTCCGCTTCGGGCGCTTCAGCGGCGTCAGGGAGGCCGGCATCCGCTGGATCATTCCGCTGGTGGATCGCATGGTCCGCATCAGCCTCCGCGAGATCGTGATGGACGTGCCGCCCCAGGATGTGATCACTCGCGACAACGTCTCGGTCAAGGTGAACGCGGTGCTCTACTTCCGGGTGCTGCACCCGGAGAAGGCGGTGATCCAGGTCGAGAACTACCTCTACGGCACCTCCCAGCTCTCCCAGACGACACTGCGCAGCGTCTGCGGTCAGGCGGAGCTCGACGAGCTGCTCGCGGAGCGGGACGCCATCAACCGGAAGCTCCAGGAGATCATCGATCTCCAGACCGAGCCCTGGGGCGTCAAGGTGCGGGCCGTCGAGGTGAAGCAGATCGACCTCCCGACCGACATGCAGCGGGCCATGGCAAAGCAGGCCGCGGCGGAGCGCGAGAAGCGGTCGAAGGTGATTCACGCAGAGGGTGAAGCTCAGGCCGCACAGAGGCTCTTCGAGGCAGCCCGCGTGCTCGCCGGGGAGCCCGCCGCGCTCCAACTGCGCTATCTCCAGACTCTCGCGGAGATCGCCACGGAGAACAGCTCCACCATTCTCTTCCCGATCCCGATCGACATCCTGAAGCCCTTCTACGAAATCGCTGGGAAGGGCGGCGGGGACGAGGAAGCGGGCGGCTAGATGGCCAACGGAGACGCCGACGAGAAGGTCCGGCGCGGCGTGGCGCGGACCCTGGGGCTGGTCACGTCGCTGATCGTGCTGCTGGGGCTTTTCGCCTTCTGGGCTTCGTTCGGCTTGTACCGCCTGAACCCGGGCGAGGCCGCGGTGATCCTGCGCCTGGGCAAGTATCAGACCACGGAGGTGCAGGAGGGCCTGCGCTGGCATCTGCCTCCTCCCATCGAGAGCCGCGCGATCGTGAACGTCGGTCTGGTGGCTCGGGAGCAGTTCGGGGACATCGACACGGCGCGCGAGGCGGCCACGCTGACCGAGACGGCGATGCAGACGGGAGACAACAACATCGTCGATCTCGAGTTCGTGGTGAAGTACAAGGTGGGAAAGGCCTTCGAATCGCGCTTCCGCATCGCCCACCTGCGCGAGACGCTGCGGGACAGCGCCCAGGCTGCCATGCGCGAGGTGGTGGGCCGCAACAGCGTGGACGACGTGCTCTCGGAGAAGCGGGGCATCATCCAGGACGAGGCGGCCGAGCTGCTCCAGAAGATCCTCGACCGCTACGAGTCCGGGCTCTTCGTGGAGGGCATCGAGCTGCAGGAGGTGCAGCCGCCGGCCTCGGTCCGCGACGCCTTCGATGACGTGATCGCGGCCGCGCAGGACCGCAACCGCAAGGTGAACGAGGCCGAGGGTTACGCGAACGAGGTGCTGCCGCGGGCCCGCGCCGAAGCCAGCGAGCTGCTGGAGGGGGCGATCGGCTACCGGGACTCGAAGATCGCCGAGGCCCGGGGCGAGGCGGAGGGATTCCTGGCGGTCCTGTTCGAGTACCAGAAGGCGCCCGAGATCACCCGCAAGCGGATGTACCTGGAGACCATGGAGGAGGTGATGCCCGGTGTCGAGAAGGTGATCATCGAGCCCGGCACCGCTTCGGTGCTTCCCTACCTGCCGTTGGGTGCCGCCCGCCAGGAGCCCCGGCCGTGATCCGGCTGCTGTCCGCCATCTTGGTTCTGGCAGCCCTCGTAGTCGGGCTGACGGCGCTCGGGCGTCAGGGGATCGGTCCGGTGCTGGTGACGCGGGAGGATCAGCAGCGGATCCTGCTGCTGCTCGGCAATCCCCGCGACGAGCACACCGAGCCGGGGGTGGCGCTGCGGTTTCCGCTCCTGGAGGAGATACGCACCTTCGACCGGCGCTGGCTGCACCTGGCGTCGCAGCCGAAGGAGATCCAGACGACCGATCGCGAGCGGATCGTGGTGGACAACTACGTGATCTGGCGCATCGCCGATCCGCTCCAGTTCTACAAGTCGTTCCCCACCGGCATCGCCGAGGCGCAGACCCAGATCGGCCAGCAGGTGCGAGCGAAGGTGCGCGAGGTGATCGGTCAGCACACCCTGGTGGAGGTGCTCAAGGACAAGCGTGCCGAGATCATGGAGGAGATCGGCCAGAAGAGCGGGGAGGCGCTCGAGCGCTTCGGCATCGAGATCAACGACGTCCGGATCAACCGGACCGAGCTGCCGCGCGGCGCCGAGGAGAACGTGTACGCCCGGATGCGGGCGGAACGCGAAAGGCAGGCGCGCAAGAATCGCGCCGAGGGTGAAGAACAGGCCCGGCGGATCCACGCGGAGGCGGACCGCGAGGCTCGCGTGGTCGTGGCCGAGGCGCGCGGCCAGGCGGAGATCGAGCGCGGCAAGGGGGACGCCGAGGCGGCGCGGATCTACGCCGAGGCGTACTCCACGGATCCCGACTTCTACGGCTTCACTCGAGGCCTCGAGGCGTATCGCAAGACGATCGGTGAGGGCACGACCATGGTGCTTCCGCCGGACCACGAGTTCTTCGAGCTGCTGAGTCGCGGAAGCAGGGGGAGGGGTTCGGAGCCCTCCGGATCCTCCGAGTGAGCCAGGGGCCTGGGCGGACCTAGCGGGGGATCCGCGCCAGCCGCCAGGCGCCGAACGCGAAGAAGAGGGTGAGGACCAGCCACGGGGCCAGATAGCCGAGGCCCGCGAACCTCGGCACGTACTCTCGTGTGATCAGGAACAGGAAGAGCAGCAGCGCGGCCTCGACGGCCGGAATGGCGATACTGCGCGTCTGCTCGACGCGGAGGGAGAGAGGGACGGCGAGGAGCGCAAACAGGATCACCAGCAGCGGAGTGCTCAGGCGCTCGCTCAGCAGTGCCTCGGCAGCGGGGGCTCGATCGCCGCTGGCCCGGACGGACATCACGTGCCGCGCCAGGGTGGAGAGCGGGAGGGTGCCGAGTTCAGCCCGCAGCAGGCGCGGGCTGCGGTCCTCGGCGAGCTCCAGGGTGATCTCGGGTGACCGGTCGATCGAAGGAGGGGTCTGGGGTGCCGCGGGGTCGAAGCTGCGTACGGTCGCATTGCGAAACTGCCAGACGCCCGGAGCCTCGCGGCGGGCCTCGCTCGCCCGGATCAGACGGATCAGGCGCCCGGACTCGTCGCGCTCGAAGACCTGAATGTCGCGGACGGTCTCCCGCTCCGCGTCCGGGCTGCGGATGTTGTAGATGAAGCGACCGGTGTGGTACCAGATCGTTCCGGAGCGCAGGTAGATCTCCCCGGCACGGTTTCCCAGGCGCTCGTCCAAGGAGGAGGACGCCGGGACGGCAATGGTTTCGTTCAGCACCAGGGCCGCGATGGAGATCGCGACAGACCAGAGGAAGATCGGGAGAACGGCTCGAAACGGGGAGACCCCACCGGCCTTCATCGCGAGGATCTCCCGCGAGCGAGCGGCGATTCCGAGCGAGAGAAAGACGCCCGTGAACGTGGCGAAGGGAATCAGGTAGGGCAGGTAGAGCGAGGCGGCGCGCATGACCAGGATCTGCATCGCGCCCCAGACGGTGTCCTTGGTCTCGAGGATCTCTTCCAGATTGAGCAGCATGTCGACGATGATCACGATCAGCGCGAGAATCGCGAGCGAGCCCAGGAAGGATCGCAGGAAGCGCATGGAGATGTAGCGCGCCAGGACGGTCACGCGCGGGAGTCTAGCATTGAGGGTGGTTCAGGGGAGCGACGCGCTGGAAAAGCCGCTCCAGCACGGCGTACTCACCATCGGAAACTTCGACGGCCTCCACGTGGGCCACCGTTCGATCATGCGGACGGTGATCGGACGGGCCCGTTCGGTGAGCGGTGAAGCCGCTGTCTTCACCTTCGAGCCCCACCCTCGGAAGCTCCTGTATCCGGACCGCGCGCCCCGGCTCTTGACCACGCTCGATCAGAAGCTCGAGCTTCTCGAAGGGATCGGGGTGGACGTGGCCATCGTGGAACCCTTCACCTTCGAGCTCGCAACCCTGCCGGCGGAGAGGTTCGTCAGGGAGGTGGTCTTCGAGCGGCTCCGGCCGATCGAGGTCTACGTGGGCTACGACTTCCGCTACGGCAAGGACCGCAGTGGCTCGATGCGGACACTGACCGAGCTGGGACCACATCTCGGCTTCGCCGTGACCATCATCCCCGAAGTGACCGTGGAAAGCCGGGACGTGAACTCGACCCGGATCCGCGAGCTGCTGGCGGAGGGGCGGGTGGAGGAGGCCGCCGAACTGCTGGATCGTCCCTACCGGATTCGCGGCGAGGTGGTGGAGGGGGACCGACGCGGAATCGAAATCGGTTTCCCCACCCTCAATCTAGCTCCGGAGAACGAGATCCTTCCAGCGCGGGGCGTGTACGCCGGCCGGGTTCGCTTCCTCGACGAAGGAGACCCGGCGGGCGGATCGCTGCACCTCGCCGTCACCAACGTCGGACGGCGCCCCACCTTCAAGGACGCCGACGAGATCGTCGCCGAAGCCCACCTGCTCGACTTCGATGCCCAGGTCTACGGAAGGCGGGTCGAGCTCTCCTTCGAGCACCACCTCCGCGCCGAGCACCGCTTTCCGGGGCCCGAGGCGCTCAAGGCCCAGATCGCCGCAGACGTGGCCTCGGCGCGAGAGCTGCTCGGGCGCCCCTGAATGCGAGCACGCGAGGGACACCGCGGAGCCGGGCGCCGCCTCGCGAGTCTCGGCGACCCCCGAATTCTGCTCGGGCTGGCAATCAGCGCGGGGACCCTCTGGTTCGCACTGCAGGGCGTTTCTTTCGCCACCCTGGCTCGCGACATCGCCCGGGCCAACCTGGCGATGCTCCTGATTCCCTCGATTCCCGCCTATCTGGCAACCCTCTACGTCCGGGCGCTGCGCTGGCGGCACCTGATCCTGGCGGTTGCACCGGTCGAGCGGGGCGCCGTCTTCCGCGCGACCGCGGTCGGATTCATGGCCAACAACGTGTTTCCCCTGCGGATCGGAGAGGTGGTCCGGGCCTGGTATCTGGCCCGGGAAGTGGGCGCCTCGAGCGCGGCCATCTTCGGCACGGTCATCGTCGAGCGGCTGATCGACGCGGCGGTGGTTCTGAGCCTGGTGGCGCTGGTGCTGGGATCTCGAGGAGCCGCCGCCACGGGCCTCGATCCGTGGGCGGTCCTGCCACCGCTGGGCGCGCTGGTAGCGGTCCCCGTCGTCTTCATCGTGGCATTGCGGGTGGCGCCGGAGCAGACGGTCAGCCTGGGAACGCGGATCTCCGGCGCGGTGCTCCCGCGGCGCTGGAACCGGCGGGTCGAGCAGCTCCTTCGCCACTTCGCGGAAGGAATGGGCGGGCTTCGGGGCAGGCATTCCGTGATCTGGGTGACGATCCACACGGTCACTCTCTGGCTCCTGATCTCGATCGTTCCGTTCGTGGCCGCCCTGATGGCCCTGGGAATCGACCTGGGGGGCCCGATCCATACCCTGGCGGCCTCCTACAACCTCCTGACCTGGGTGGGTGCAGCCGTCGCGCTGCCCTCCGCGCCCGGCTTCTTCGGGCCCTACCACGCCGCCTGCTGGGTGGCGCTCCAGCCCCTGGGGGTCTCCAAGGAGACGGCAGTGGCGCTGGGGACCCTCTCCCATGCCGTCTTCTGGGTGACGATGACCGCCGTGGGCCTGATCGTGCTCCGATTCCGCCGCACCGGGCTCGAGGAAACCCTCGAGGCCGGGGGCAGTTCCCTCAAAGATCCCGCTGCCAGGTAAAGATCCCTTTCCGGCACGCCGATAACTCATCGGGTTTGCAGGGGTTTCCTGCACGCGCAGGCGATGGCCGCAAGGCCGGGTGCCAGCGGGCGATTTCCGCATGTCCAGAAGGCTGCCGGAGAACGGATTTTGAACGAGCGGATCGGCGAACTGCTGGTCAAGGAGAACCTGCTCTCTGCGGAGCAGCTCCGGAAGGCACGGGACGAGGCGCGCACGGGTGGAGGGCGCCTCGGGGCTCAGATCACCAAGCTCGGCTTCCTCGAGGAGAGCGAACTCTCCGATTTCGTCGCCAAACAGTATGGCGTTCCCGGAATCGACCTCGAAGAGTTCGAGATCGACCCGGCGGTGATCCAGCTGATCCCGGAAGAGGTCGCCATCAAGCACACCGTGCTCCCGGTGAACCGCGCCGGATCGACGCTGATCCTCGCCACCGCCGACCCCTCCAACATCTTCGCCATCGACGACATCAAATTCCTCACCGGCTACAACATCGAGGTCGTCGTCGCCTCCGAAGAGTCCATCAAGCGCGCCGTCGATCGCTACTACGATCAGAGCTCGAGCCTCGACGACGTGATGGCCGACTTCGACGACTCCGACATCGAGGTCATCCAGGACGCTGACGACCTCGACATCAGCGAGCTCGCGAGGGAATCGGAAGACGCGCCGGTCGTCAAGCTCGTCAACCTGATCCTCACCGACGCGATCAAGAAGATCGCCTCGGACATCCACATCGAGCCCTACGAGAAGGAGTTCCGCGTCCGCTACCGCATCGACGGCGTGCTCTACGAAGTGATGAAGCCGCCGATGAAGCTCAAGAACGCGATCACCTCCCGCGTCAAGATCATGTCCGAGCTGGACATCGCCGAGCGCCGGCTGCCGCAGGACGGGCGCATCAAGCTGAAGCTCGGGCGGGGCAAGGAGATGGACTTCCGCGTCTCCGTGCTCCCGACGCTTTTCGGCGAGAAGATCGGTGCTGCGTCTTCTCGACAAGTCGAACCTGCAGCTCGACATGACCAAGCTCGGCTTCGAATCGGAGCAGCTCGAGGACTTCAAGAGCTCGATCTACCAGCCCTACGGCATGGTCCTCGTCACCGGTCCCACCGGATCCGGCAAGACCACCACGCTCTACTCGGCGCTCAGCGAGCTGAACAAGACCAGCGAGAACATCTCCACGGCCGAAGATCCGGTCGAGTTCAACCTGACGGGCATCAACCAGGTCCAGATGCACGAAGACATCGGTCTGAACTTCGCCGCGGCCCTTCGCTCCTTCCTGCGTCAGGACCCGGACATCATCATGGTCGGCGAGATCCGCGACTTCGAGACCGCCGAGATCGCGGTCAAGGCCGCGCTCACGGGGCACATGGTGCTCTCGACCCTCCACACCAACGACGCCCCTTCCACCATCAACCGCCTGCTCAACATGGGCATCGAGCCCTTCCTGGTCTCTTCTTCGGTGAACTGCATCGTCGCCCAGCGCCTGGCCCGGCAGGTCTGCCCCGAGTGCAAGGAGCCGGATACGGAGACGCGCGTCGATGACCTGGTGCGCGCAGGAATGGAAGAGAGCAAGGCAAAGGACGTCACCCCGTACCGGGGTCGCGGCTGTCGAAACTGCTCGGAGACGGGCTTCAAGGGACGCATCGCGCTCTACGAAGTGATGCCGATCGGCGAAGAGCTGAAGGAATTCGTGCTGAATGGCGCCTCGGCAGCGGAGCTCAAGCGCGAGGCGATCCGGCTGGGAATGGTGACGCTGCGGCAGAGCGCGCTGCACAAGCTCGCCGAGGGAATCACGACGATGAGCGAGGTCTTCCGCGTCTCGACCGCGGACTTCTAGGAGTCTTTCGCAATGGCGAATCTGCACCAGCTTCTCAAGGCGATGATCGAGAAGGGCGCGAGTGACCTCCACATCACGACGAGCAGCCCTCCCCAGCTGCGGATCGACGGGAAGCTGCACCCCCTCAAGATGCCGCCGCTCTCGCCGCCGGAGACGAAGCAGCTCTGCTACTCGATCCTCACCGATGCCCAGAAGCACCGGTTCGAGGAGGACAACGAGCTCGATCTCTCCTTCGGCGTCCGCGGGCTGTCGCGTTTCCGGGCCAACATCTTCAAGCAGCGCGGTGCGGTGGCGGGCGCGTTCCGGGCCATTCCCTACAAGATCAAGACTTTCGAGGAGCTGGGCCTTCCCCGGGTCGTGAACGAGCTCTCCAAGAAGCCGCGCGGCCTGATCCTGGTGACCGGGCCCACGGGATCGGGGAAGTCCACCACCCTGGCCAGCATCATCGACCGGATCAACTCGGAGCGGAACGAGCACATCGTCACCGTGGAGGATCCGATCGAGTACCTGCATCCCCACAAGGGCTGCCTGGTCAACCAGCGCGAGGTGGGTGCTGACACAATCAGCTTCGGCGCCGCACTCAAGTACATCCTGCGCCAGGATCCCGACGTGGTGCTGATCGGTGAGATGCGCGACCTCGAGACCATCGAGGCGGCGCTGACCGTGGCCGAGACGGGTCACCTGGCGTTCGCGACGCTGCATACGAACTCGTGCGTGCAGACCATCAACCGGATCATCGACGTGTTTCCGCCCTACCAGCAGGCGCAGGTGCGGGCGCAGCTCTCGTTCGTTCTGGAGGGAGTGCTGAGCCAGACGTTGATCGCCCGCTCCAACGGACCGGGGCGGGTGTTGTCGCTGGAGATCATGGTTCCGAACCCGGCGATCCGGAATCTGATCCGCGAAGACAAGATCCACCAGATCTACTCGCAGATGCAGATCGGGCAGGACAAGTTCGGAATGCAGACCATGAACCAATCGCTGGCTTCGCTCTTCCAGCGGCGGATGATTTCGATGGACGACGCGCTCGGGCGGAGCAGCGACGTCGAGGAACTGCGGCAACTGATCGGCGGGGGCGGTGGCGCCGCCCTGCACCGGGTTGCCAGCGCAGCAGGGTAACGAGGAGGGGACTCCATGCCTGTCTTTACCTGGGAAGGACGCTCCCGGCAGGGGACGACCAAGAAGGGCGTCATCGAGGCGGCCAACGAGGCCGCCGTGATGGCACAACTCCGGGGGCAGATGATCGTCCCGGTGAAGGTCAAGCCCAAGCCGAAGGACATCTTCGAAGGCTTCGACCTGTTCAAGAGCGGCGTAAAGACCCGCGAACTGGTGATCTTCACCCGCCAGTTCGCCACGATGATCGACGCCGGTCTGCCACTGGTCCAATGTCTCGAGATCCAGACCAGCCAGCAGGGCAACAAGACCTTCAAGGAGATCCTGGCGGCGGTCAAGAGCGACGTGGAGCAGGGTTCGACCTTCGCGGACGCACTTCGGAAGCACCCGAAGCCATTCGACCAACTCTACGTGAACCTGGTCGCCGCGGGTGAGATCGGCGGTATCCTCGACACGATCCTGAACCGCCTCGCTGTCTACCTGGAGAAGGCGGACAGCCTGCGGCGGAAGGTCAAGGGTGCCATGGTCTACCCGTCCACGATTCTCGTCGTGGCGATCGCGGTGATCGTGCTGCTGCTGGTCAAGGTGATTCCCGTCTTCGAGAAGATGTTCGACGACTTCGGCGGCACGCTTCCCGCGCCGACGCAGCTGGTCGTGAACATCAGTGCCTGGCTGCAGGAGTGGATTGTGCTCTTGCTCGGGGTCATCGCCTTCGTGGTGATCGCGTTCCTACAGGCCCGCAAACGCCTGCCCAAGTTCGCCTACCGGACCGATGCGCTGGCGCTCAAGATCCCCATCTTCGGGTCCCTGCTCAAGAAGGTCGCGGTCTCGCGCTTCACCCGGACCCTGGGAACCATGATCTCGAGCGGCGTGCCCATTCTCGATGCGCTGGAGATCTGCGCAAAGACCGCGGGCAACCGCGTGATCGAAGCGGCGCTGATGAAGACCCGCGCTGCGATCTCCGAGGGGCGCACCATCGCCGAACCACTCGAGGCCGCCGGGGTCTTTCCGGGAATGGTGGTCCAGATGATCGCCGTCGGTGAGTCCACCGGCGCCATGGACGCGATGCTGACCAAGATCGCGGACTTCTACGACGAAGAGGTCGACGCGGCCGTGGATGCCCTGACCTCGCTGATGGAGCCCTTCATGATGGTCTTCCTGGGCGGAACCATCGGCGCGATCCTGATGGCGATGTATCTCCCCATCTTCAAGATCGCGGAGAACATCAAGTAGGCTTGTCGGTGCTCGAGCGGGGCGCCGCGGGTCCGGTTCCAGTGGAGACGACGCATCGGCGAATTGCGCGCCTGATGGTAGCGCGGCTAGCGCTCTGCCTCGGCATCTTCGCGGTGGCGCTCGTCTTCGTGGGGGCGGGAGAGGAGGGCGCCGAGAGCGTCGAGCTGGGGCTCTACGGCACGATCGCCTTCACCTTTCTCGTTACGCTCGTCTACGCGGCGCTCTTCCGCTTCATACGGAGTCCGGCGCGCTTCGCCGCCATCCAGCTGACGACGGACGTCGGTATCGTCACCTCGCTGGTCTTCTTCTCCGGTGGTGCCGACTCGATCTTCAGCTTTCTGTACCTGCCGATCACGCTCTACGGGGCGGTGCTCTTCGACCGCCGCGGAGCGTACGGCACCGCCGTCCTGGCCTCCGCCGGCTACGGCGCCGTGCTGCTCTCGGCGGATCCCATCGAGATGGCGTCGGTGCTGCGCGGAGCGGCGAGCTTCGAGCGGGTCTTCGCGCTGTGGGTGGTGCACACCTCCGCGCTGCTGGTGGTGGCGCTGCTCTCGAGTGCGCTCGCGCGCGAGCTGCGAATCGCGGGGGAGGCGCTGAACGAGAGCGCCAGCGATCTGTTTCGCCTGCGTCACCTCCATGAGCACACCGTGGACAGTCTGAACAGCGGTCTGCTGACCACGGATTCCGGTGGCCTGGTCCGCTCGCTCAATCCCGAGGCGGAGCACATCACCGGGCGCACGCAGGCGGAGGCGCTCGGGCTGGACGTGGAAGAGATCCTTCCCGGGGTCCGCGAGGCGCTCGAAGTGGGAAGAGAAACCCCCAGCGGCGGGCGTCTTCGCGTCCGGATGCCGCTCGTGCAGCCGGGGGGACGCAAGCTGCATCTGGGCCTGGCCAGCTCGATTCTTCGCGACGGCGAGGGTCGTGCCAACGGCTGGGTGGTGATCTTCCAGGACGTGACCGAGGTGGTGGCGATGGAGCAGGAGCTTCGCCGCTCGGAGCGTCTGGCCGGCATCGGCCAGCTGGCAGCCGACATCGCCCACGAGATCCGCAATCCCCTCGCTGCGATCTCCGGGTCGGTGGAGATGCTCGAGCCCAGTCTCCCGGAGGATGAAGGGGACCCGGAACCCCGACGCTTGATGGGAATCGTACTCCGGGAGATCGACCGGCTGAACGATCTCATCACCGAGTTCCTCCAGTTTGCCCGCCCAGCCCCCAGCAAACGGGAGCCCGTCGACCTGTCTGCCGTGGTCGCAGAAGTGGTGAGGATGATCGAGGTGGCCCGTCCGGAGGGCGTGGAGATGGAGGTGGACCTCGGGCCGGGGCTTACCGCCCTCGCGGATCCGACCCAGGTGCGGCAGGTCCTGTGGAATCTGATCCTGAACGCGATCCAGGCGATGCCGGAGGGCGGGTGCATCTGCATTTCGGTCGCCGAGGTCGCCCCCGAGCCTCAAGAGGGCGCTTCCGAAGGCCGAAACGGGGCGGGGGAGGGGGCTGACTTCGTGGAGGTCACCGTCGCGGACACCGGTGTCGGAATCGATCCGGAGGTGCTCGAACGCATCTTCGATCCTTTCTTCACAACCAAGCCGGAAGGGTCCGGCCTGGGGCTGGCGACCGTCCATCGGATCGTGGAAGCCAACGGCGGAAACCTCCGCGTGGAGAGCCTCGTCGGGCAGGGCACGGCGCTTCGGGTGCGATTCCCGCAGCAGAGGGAGACCGCGTGAGTGACAAGGCCCGGATCCTCGTGGTCGACGACGAGCAGAGCATGCGGGAGTTCCTCGAGATCTTCTTCCGCCGCGAGGGCTTCGACGTGGTCACCACGGGAGACGTCGACTCCGCTCTGGTCGCCGTGGAGGCCGACGATTTCGACGTCGTGATCAGCGATGTCAGGATGCCCGGGCGCAGCGGTCTGGATCTCCTCCAGGTGGTGAAGGAAATTTCCCCGGAGACCGTCGTCATCATGATCACCGCCTTCGCCACTACCGAAACCGCGATCGCGGCGATGAAGCAGGGCGCATACGACTACGTCACCAAGCCCTTCAAGGTGGACGAGCTCCGGCTGGTGGTCGAGAAGGCACTCGAGAAGAAGCTCTTGACCCTCGAGAATCGGAGGCTCCGAACCGAGCTGCGCACCCAGCTGAGGAGCCGCTCACTGGTGGGGACCAGCGCGGCGATGCAGAAGGTCTACGACCTGATCGCGCAGGTGGCCGGCACCAAGACGAACGTCCTGATCAGCGGAGACAGCGGGACCGGCAAGGAGTTGGTGGCGCGCGCGATCCACGAGCAGAGCGAGCGGCGGGAGCAGCCGTTCGTCGCCGTGAATTGCGGTGCGATTCCGGAGAACCTGCTGGAGTCCGAGCTGTTCGGCCACGTGAAGGGAGCGTTCACGGGAGCGGTCCAGAACAAGGCCGGACTCTTCGAGACAGCCGATGGCGGAACGCTCTTCCTCGACGAGGTGGGCGAGCTCCCCCAGGCTCTTCAGGTCAAGCTGCTCAGGGTGATCCAGGACAAGACGGTCCGCCGCGTCGGGGGCACCGGCGATCATCGCGTCGACGTGCGTATCGTGGCTGCCAGCAACAAGAAGCTGGAAGAGGAGATCTCCTCGGGTCGCTTCCGGGACGACCTCTACTACCGGCTCAACGTGATCCAGATTGCGCTGCCACCGCTTCGCGAGAGGATGGAGGACGTTCCTCTGCTGATGCAGCACTTCATCGAGAAGTACGCCGGCGAGGTCGACAAGGAGGTGCAGAACATCTCCGAGGCCGCCATGGAACGCATTCTCGCCTACGACTTCCCCGGGAACGTGCGCGAGCTCGAGAACATGATCGAGCGCTCGGTGGCCCTCTGCCGCGACGGCGTGGTCGGGCTGGAGAACCTCCCGCCGGCCATCCTCGATCCGAAGAAGGAAGAAAGCCTGAGTCGGCTCCCGCCCGAGGGCGGCAGTCTCGAAGAGATGGTGAACGATTTCGAGCGCAGCCTGCTCGGCGAGGCCCTCGAGCGCAGCGGTGGCGTCAAGAAGAAGGCCGCCGCGCTGCTCGGGATCTCCTTCCGCTCCTTCCGCTACCGGTTCGAGAAGCTCGGCCTCGACGCCGACCCCGCCGCCGGCGAGGAGTAGAGGGGAAGGGGGAGGACGGTGGCGCGACGCGCCGGGGTCCAGACCGAAGTCCTTCTCGGCCTCGCGCTCGTGATGGGGCTTGCGACGCTGGTCCTGACCGCCGTCTTCGTGGCCCACCAGGAAGCAGGGCTGCGCGCGATCCTCGGCCGCTCGCTGCTGGCCGAGGCGCGCTCGCCCCGGACCCTCACCGATTCCCTCTTTCCGGGCACCCAGTGGTGGACGCTTGCGGGGGACGGCCGCATCGAACCGCGTGGTCCCGCGGGCGGTGTCATGGATGCAGAGACGCGGGAGCTCGCAGAGCGCGCCATGGCGCGCGCGGAACCACTGCTCCTGCCCGGCAGCGTCTGGGACCCGATCCGTTTCGCCGCGCCCGTCGACGGGGCGGGTGCGGTGGTGGCCGGGCGGCTTCCCCGTCGAGCTTCGTACCGGCTTCGAGCCGTGCCGCTGCTGGTGATCGCGGCGATGGTGACGGCCGACGTGCTGGTGTTCACCGCCTTCGGGGCCTACCTGCTCCGCCGCCGGATCGTGCTGCCGCTGCAGAGACTGTCGGCTGCAGCAGGAGAGGTCGCGAGCGGCGATCTCGGAACCCGGGTTCCGGTGGTCGGGGCGAGAGAGGCCGCCGAGGTGGGGCAGTCGTTCAACGCGATGACCGACGCGCTGGAGAGCCGGACCCGGGCACTGGAGAAGGCGGTGGTGGATCTGCGGGCGGCGAACCGGGACCTGCGGCGCGCCCGCACCGGCCTGGATCGAGCCGAGCGGCTGGCGGCGGTGGGCCGGCTCGCAGCGGGAGTGGCGCACGAGGTAGGAAACCCGATCGGCGCGATCCTGGCTCTGGTCGATCTGGCGTCGCGGGATCCCGGGGTCTCGGAAGACACCCGGGAGCATCTGCGTCGGGCCGGTCGCGAGGGAGAGCGGGTGCGCGTGATCCTGCGCCGTCTCCTCGACTTCTCCCGCCCACCGATGGCGGCGCCCACCAGCCTGGAGCTGGTGGGGCTCGCGCAGGAGACGGTCGCCCTGGTCTCGGCCCAGCGGCGCTACGACGGCATCCGTTTCGAGGTCGAGCGGGAGGGCGCGGGGCCGCCAGTTCTGGGCGACCCCGGCGCCGTGACCCAGATCCTGCTCAACCTGGTTCTGAACGCCGCAGACGCGGTGGCGGGTAGCTCGGAGCCGCGGGTACTGCTGCGAGTGCGCCCCGCAGCGCTCGAGGTCCGCGCGGGGGAGGTCGCCACGGCGGCGGCGGCGCGGCGAACACCGGACGCGGTGGAATGCGTGGTCGCGGACAACGGCTGCGGCATTCCGGAGGCGGACCGTGAGAGGATCTTCGACCCCTTCTTCACCTCCAAGCCGCCGGGAGAGGGAACCGGTCTCGGCCTGGCCAACGCCGTGCGCCTGGCCGAGGAACTCGACGGACAGCTGGAGCTGGTTCCCCCGCCGGAGGGGGCGCAGACCGCCTTTGCGCTGCGGCTTCCGGCGGTCCGGGGGCGAGCCGAGGACTCGTCCGCACGCGGGGAGGTGGGAGCGCAATGAAGCCGTCCGGACTCCGCAATCCGCTGCGCACTGTGCAGCCGTTTGCGGGGTGGGGCCCGGGTTTCGCGCCCGCTGGCGCCGGATCGACGCTCCAGCTCAAGGATCTCGCGGGTTCATCCGATTCCCAATGATGGCACGTGGCTTGCTGCGGTGCAGTGGATCAACGGGCCCACAGCTGCGCGCGGAGGCGTGGATGACCGGAATTCGCACACGAGGCAGCGGCTTCACCATCATCGAACTGATGATCGCGGTGGCCATCATCGGGATCGTGGCGGCCATGGCGCTGCCCGGCTGGCGGCAGTTCCAGATCAACCAGAGGCTCCGCGACGTGACCCGCGCGGGCGCCAACATGATGCAGACGGCGCGCTCCCAGGCCATCGCCACCGGCAACAACCACATCGTCTATCTGGCCGGCGCGGCCGGTACCGACGCCTGTGGGAACCCCCTGGTCGATCCTCAGGGCAGGGCCGTTCCGATGCTCATCCTGGACGACGGGCCGCCCGGGGCCGGCACGAACTGCTGCATCGACGGGGGCGAGCGGGTCCTCAACGAGCCGGTGTTTACGCGGCCGGGTGTGATGGACAACGTGAACTGGGGTGTCACCTTCGCGGTCGGGCCTTCGCCCCTCGATAGCGGGGCGGGCGACCACACCACGGGCTCCAGCTTTACCGACAGAAATGGCAACCAGGTCCGCTGGGTGATGTTCCGGCCCGACGGAATCCCGGTCAGCTTCACCGCCGCCTGTGTCGCGGGCCAGATCGGGTCGGGCGCGGGCGGAGTCTACGTGACCAACACGAATCGCGACTACGCAGTCGTGGTCACCCCGCTGGGTGGCACGCATGTGAACGGTTTCGAACGGGGAGCCGGAGCGTGGATGAACTGATGAGAGCCCCTGCCCGCCGAAGAGTCAGAGGAAAGGGAGAGCGCCGGGTCGCCGGAATGACGCTCCTCGAGGTGATGATCGCTCTCGGAGTGCTCGCGGTCGGGTTGCTCGCGATGCTGGCGATGCAGATTTCGGCGATGCGCAGCGGGAAGTATGGGCGCCACACCACCGAAGCCGCGCAGATGGCCCGCGACCAGATGGAGTTTCTCCACAGGCTCGACTGGGCGGATGCCGCCATCCAGCCCACCAACTGGACGGTCGATTTCATGCGGGATGGGAATCCCCAAACCGTCCTGGTGCAGTCCGCCAACGGCCTGCAGGAGGAGATGACCTACACCGTCTCCTACCGGGTCCGCGCCGATGCCGCCGACACGAACCTCCGCCTCGTGGACGTTCGGGTCAACTGGACGGAGATGAACGCGCCTCCCGGAGCGCCTCCGAAACGCTACGCCATGTCCACCCTCCGGCACGACGATCCGTGAGAGCCATGAAGAGACGAAGCGGTTTCACAATCATCGAACTCATGATCGCGATGGCGGTCCTGCTCGTGGTGGTCGCGTATCTCATGGAGATGCTGAGCCGCCAGAGCAAGGCCTACACGGTCGTCGATCAGGTGACCGAGGCTCAGCAGAACCTGCGGGCGATCGCCGACCTGCTCGAGCAGGAGGTGCGGGTGAGCGGCTTCATGGTGCCCGAGGGGGCGGCCGTCTGCGGGGTGGACCAGACGAATGGCTCCGACGTCCTCTACGTGAGCGATTCCAGCGCCCTCGATCCTGCCAACGAGAACCGACTGGGAATGGGTGCCAGCATCCAGATGGGCTTCAACGGGACGGGCGGAAACGAGGCCATCACGCTCGACGACAAGGTGATCGACGGGCTGCCCTTCTACGACAGCGATGGTGACGGCGTCGCCGACAGCGACTTCCTGGAGAGCGTGACGCCGTTCCGCCAGGGCGGTGTGATCGTGGCGGACCGCGGCGATCCCGGGCGCGGCGTCGCCTGCGGGATCGTCACGAATGTCAACGCAGGCAGCAACACCATCCGGGTGGACTTCACGTCGAACGGTGCAGCGCCCGCTGGAACACCGCTGGGACCCGGCGGTCCGGGCGACCTGGTGGCGGTTCCCGCCCACGTCTACACGGTGGTCAACAACCAGCTGCTGCGCAACGGGATGGTGCTGGCAGACGACGTCGAGGACCTTCAGTTCGCGCTCTTCTACGACGTGGACGACGACGGCGTGATGGACGGGGAGGCCACCGAATACCCAGGCTCTGGCCCCGGGCCGGTCTACCAGCCGAGACTCTGGGACAACGCCTTCTTGAGGGAGATTCGCGTGAACATCGTGGCGCGAACCCGAAACCAGGATCCCGACGTGCTTCAGAGCCCGGGAATGGCCCAGGGTCAGTTTCAGAACACCGAGAACCGCGTGCCCCCGGCCGGCTTCGACGGCTTCAGGCGGCGCGTACACACCTCGACCATCCGCCCGCGGAACGTCGGCGCGAGGCCCGTGGGCAGTGTGTAGGGAGCGGACCATGCAGGGAAAGGCTCACCAGGAAGGCGCGGCGCTGTTCGTCTCGGTGATGATCCTGGCGCTGATGGGAGCGCTCGGGATCATGGCCTTCAACACGGTGTTGGTGGATCGCCAGGTGGCCGGCTTCCAGAACCGCGCCAGGACTGCTTTCTACGCCGCCGAGGCGGCCGCTGCCGAGGGGCGCAGCCTGGTGCGGACCGTCGGCTCGCGGAGCGACCGGCCGGCGCTCAATCCTCGGGCGCTCGGCGATGCGGCGCTCTACGACCGGGAGTTCGCCCAGCCCAGCTATACGGGTGATCCCGCCTTTGCCGATCCGATCCGCTACATCCGCGACAGCAGGCTGGCGGGCGGCTCGAATCTCCAGATGAAGGGCCAGAAGTTCGTGAACACGCTCTGGCAGATCAACGTCCAGGGGCAGAGCCCCGATGGCTCGACCACCCGGATCGAGGTGGTGGAGACCAAGGTCCTGGCCTCGGGCTACTGAGGGCCGTGTCGACCGCACGCATCCAACAGGGGGGGACGATGCGAAACAACCGTCGAGGGATCCGCGTCTCATTGTGGGCGGCTCCGCTGCTGGGCCTGGCGATGGCCTGTGGAGGCGGGGAAGAAGCGCCGCGCCCCTCGGGACCCTCCATGGTCGCCCCTCCGCCGGTGGAGGAGCACGAGCAGAACGCCCCCCCGGTGGTGGAATCCCTCGTGCTGAACCCGAGCGCCCCGCTCCCCGGAACCGCGATCGAGGCGAACGTCAAAGTGTCTGATCCCGACGGGGATCCGTATCGCGTCAGTTTCGAGTGGAAGGTCAACGGGGAAGTCGTCTCCAGCGGACCCCAGCCGAGGTTCGTGGCGAGAAACGTCGAGAAGGACGACCGCATCGAGGTGACAGTGATCGCCACGGACGGACAGCTCGAGAGCTTGCCGACGCGTCAGCGGACGAGCGTCGGCAACCGGCCTCCGGTGCTCCAGGGTGTGCTCCTCGAGCCCCAGGGGACGATCCGGCCCGGCGACGAGATGCTCGCCAGTCCGGAGGCCTACGACCCGGACGAGGACCCGCTCCGCTACCAGTACGCCTGGCTGGTGAACGGCTCGGAGACGGGAGCTCGCGGGCGCACGTTTCCCACCCGCGGTCTGGAGCGGGGAGACAAGGTGCGGGTGCGCGCGATCGCCTCGGACGGAAGCGACGCGAGCCGCGAGGCGGAGAGCCGCGAGGCGACGATCGGCAACTCGGCTCCCATGATCGCGGAGATCCCCAAGCTGGAGAGCCAGGACGGCCTGTTCCGCTACGCCTTCGAGGCGGAGGATCCCGACGGCGACCGCAACCTGCGCTTCAAGCTGGGCAAGGCGCCCGAGGGGATGCGAATCGATCCCATCCTCGGCGTGGCGACCTGGCGTCCCAAGGCGAATCAGGCGGGCGTTCACGAGGTCGAGGTGGTGGTCGAGGACTCCCACGGCGACGGCTCGGCGCTGCAGTTCGAGGTGACGGTCACCGCCACCCCGGGCGACGCCGGCGAACAGCCCCCCGCTGCCACACCCTGACGGGCCAGGCGGCCGCTGCGCACCCACACGGCCTGCAATTCACTGCGAGCTGTGCACCAGCCTGCGTAGCCAGGGCCGCCAGAAGGACGCTCCTCGGGATCGGAACATGCCTGATTCCGCGGAGTTCCCTCAAGTTCTTCACATGGCACGTCGATTGCTCTTTGAGACGTCGAACGATTCGCGGACAGCCAACACTCGGGCGAGGACAGTGCGATGCGTCGAAGTACCCGTTTCCCCCTGGCCATCATCGGACTCGCGCTCAGCGCGCAGCTCGCGGCTCCCTGGGCTGCGAACGCGGCGGACGACACCGCGCTCTTCTCGGTAGCGGTCCCGCCGAACGTGATGCTGATGATGGACAACTCCGGCTCGATGAACCACGCGGTCTGGCACCCGGCCTTCGATCCGACGGCCACGCCGACCTGCACGTACTACAACAACGACAGCAACTACTCCTTCAGCGCGAACATCCTGGGCCTCAACCGCTGCAGCAAGACGATCGACCTCTACTTCGACCCCGGGACCGCTCCCTACAACAACCGCATCACCGGCCGCTACCTCAACTGGCTGTTCAGCCCGGAATCGGATGCCTTCAACGCAGAGATCAACGCCACCAACAACGGAACGTACTCCAGCTGCCTGGGCGGCGGGGCCTACGACAAGTACCGGCGCACGCGGATCACGGCGGCCAAGGACGTGCTGCGGGAGGTGATCTGCCAGGTCAACGCGGCCGGAAGGGTGCGCTTCGGCATCGCACAGTTTCGCGAGGGCGGCGACCCCAACGGTGGCTACGTCCGCGTCCCCAACGAGGACTACTACGAGTCCGATGGCGTGACCCACAACGTCTACATGCTGAACGGGTCGAGCAAGTCCCACGCCCAGCACCTGGAGGACGCGATCGAGGCGATCGACGCCAACACCTGGACACCCCTGGGAGAGACGCTCTTCCAGGTCTACACCTACTTCATGAGCCGCACCGGCGGGGATCGGCCGATGGGACAGGACGGCTCTACGGAGTTTCCCGAGTACGAATACCTGAGCACCACCGCCAGCAGTGGCGGGGCCTGGAGCGGGAGCGGCCCTCCCTCGGTGCCCGACAGCCCGGTCCAGTGGAGGTGCCAGAAGAGCTTCGTCATCGTCATCACCGATGGCGAGCCCACCATGGACGATTTCGACACCGAGGTTCCCGTCACCACGGCCGGTAGCTTCAGCGTCTTCAAGTCCGCCCTGATCGGCAACTACGACGGGGACGCCGAGGACGAGGAGCCGGGGAGCTTCCCGGGATGCGTCGGCTGCGAGTCGGCCCGCTACCTGGACGACATCGCGCTCTTCATGCAGACGGTCGACTTCCGCCCCGACCTGGACGGCGAGCAGGTCCTCGATGTCTACACGGTCGGCTTCACCACCTCACCCTTCGCCAACGACGTGCTCTCCAATACCGCCGCCGCCGGCAACGGGCAGTTCTTCTTCAGCAACAACGCCGAGGAGCTCTCCGCCGCCATCGTGGATGCGGTTGCCGACATCATCCAGAAGTCGCAGGCCTTCACCGCGGCCACGGTGCCGGCCGCGCGGACCGCCTCCGGCGGGAAGTTCTACACCAGCCTCTTCGTGCCTTCGGACAGGACGGCCTACTGGGAGGGGCACCTCAAGTCCTGGGAGATCAACTCCGCCGGTGAGATCCGCGACAGTCTGGGCAACTGCGCGCTCGACGACCCGGTTGCGGGGCAGTGCCTCTCGGGCAACTTCCTGTCCTCGGCCGTGCCGTACTGGGACGCGGGCGATGTGCTGGACGCGACCTCCCCTGGTTCGCGCAGCCTCTACACCTCGAAGCTGACCGGGGTCGCCGGCCTGGCCGACCGCGAAGAGTTCCTGCACACCTCCGACGGCGGCGTGCTCGCGGCGGCCGACCTGGAGGTGACGTTCCCGCCTCCGGCCGGCTACCCGGGGAGCGTCGCGGCCGACGCCGAGGAGCTCACGGCAGAGGTGATCGCCAACGTCCGGGGCTGCGAGTTCGGGACCGGTGCCAACGGCGTCGCCTGCACGGAGCGGCCCTGGAAGCTCGGCGACATCTTCCACTCGAACCCGGTGGTGGTTCCGGCGCCCAGCTCCTGGGTCTACAGCCCGAGCTACCAGGCCTTCTACACGGACTATCGGACGCGCGACCGGGTGATCCTGGCCGGCGCCAACGACGGCTTCTTCCGCATCTGGAACGCCGGTACCTGGGACCCGGGTCTGGTGCCGCCGAACTACGACGAGGGTACTGGAGGCGAGATTGCCGGCTTCATGCCCTACGCTGCGCGCAAGAACGCCAAGGAGCTGGCGATCGACACCAGCGCCCGAGACTTCTACTTCGTGGACGGCTCACCGTCTGTGGCCGACGCCTGGTTCTACACCAGCCCCACAGTGAACAGCAAAGCCGCCAATGGAAGCGAGTGGCGCACCGTCGTGGTCGGAGGCCTCCGACAGGGTGGCCGCTCCTACTACGCGCTGGACATCACCGATCCGAGCGCCCTCGGGTACCCCAGCTACCTGTGGGAGTTCCCCCGTGAAGACGCAGCAGCGGCGATCGCCGACTACATGGGTGAGACCTGGTCCGAGCCGATCATCACCCGCGTGAAGGTCGCGGTGAACGGCAACGACAACGGAGGAGAAGGGTTCGAGCGCTGGGTGGCCATCTTCGCGGGTGGCTACGACCCGGAGGGCGACCCGAACGCCCATTCCTCGTACGACGTGGAGAGCCTCGCGGGCCGGGCCATCGTCATGCTCGACCTCAAGAGCGGCGAGATCCTGGGGAGGAAGCAGTTCGATCCCACCCTGACCACGGCAATGACCGACCCGGCTCTCCACTCCTACGATCCCGCCAATCCCGAGCAGAGCATGCACTATGCGCTGGCCGCCACGCCGGGGGTCTACGATCTCGACTTCGACGGCTTCGCCGACGTGGTGTACGTGGGGGATCTGGGCGGAAACCTCTGGAAGTGGGTGATCGAGGGAATCGGAATCGACCCGGTCAACGGGGCGACGACCGACACCTCGCAACCCAACTGGCCGTTCAAGAAGTTCTTCAGCGCGCCCATCTACGACTCGGGCACCAACAAGTACTTCAAGAGCTTCTTCTTCGCGCCCAGCGCCACCTTCAAGAGCGGAAAGCTGTGGCTGGCGTTCGGGAGCGGAGAGCGGGCCAACCTGCAGTTCGAGGGCTTCCTGGGAATCGACGGCGAGAACAACCGCTTCTACGCCGTCAAGGATCTGGATCCGCTCGAGAAGCAGGCCACGCCGCTGCCGGTCCTGGAGGAGACGACCCTCACGGACCTCACTGGCGACGGCACCTGCTCCGATGTCACCGCGTACGACGGCTTCTTCCTGATGGGAGATGACGGCGAGAAGTTCGTCACCCAGAGTGACATCTTCTTCTACTACGTGTTCGTGGCCTCCTTCATCCCGGAGACGCCCGCGGATCCGTGCGACGCTGGAGGAACCTCTTTCCTCTACGCCTTCAAGGTGTACTGCGGAGAGGGCCTGTTCACCGACGCCGCGGGCGACCCGGAGAGCCGGGTGAGCCTGGGAGAGGGGCTGCCAACCGATCCGCGGATCACCATCAGCCCGGAAGAGGGCGGCAACCGGGTGATCATCAACAAGCAAGAGGGCGGGATCGAGAACTTCGAGGCCCCGCCGGGATTCGGCTCGGGCGTCGGGCAGTTCTACTGGCGCCAGCTGAGCCAGTGAGGGAGGAGAAAACGATGGGACAGCTGCGAAAAACCGGGATGTTGGGCTTGGTCCTGCTCCTCGCCTGCAGCCTTGCGAGCATCGCCTGGGGCGATCCCTCGAAGACGGTTAGCGGCGCGGGCCTCGTGCTCGAGAAGAACCTGGAGAGCCAGACGGTGCTTCTCGACGGCCAGGTCGAGCTTCAGGTGACGCCCGAGACGAGGATCGTGGACGCGAACGGGAAGCTGATCGGGCTGGAGTTGCTGCCCACGGCGCCGCGCAAGGGGCCCTTTACGGAGATCACCAGCGAGGCCTCGGTTCGCTACGAGGCCACCCGGAAGCAGGGCAAGCTGGTGGCCATCTCGATCACCCAGGCCGCAATCGTCGAGTAGCAGAGGCGGCGGGCCCGCGGGCCCGTCCGGCGAGAAGTGCCACAGATGGGGGTAGCGGCCCCGCCGCAAGCGGCGGGGCCGCCTGCTTGTGGGCCGGGCCTCTAGGACTCCCCGTCGCCGCGAATCCCGTACTCCTTGATCTTGTAGAGCAGGGCGCGGTGGCTGATCTCGAGCAGGCGCGCGGCGTGGGTGCGATTGCCCCCCGTCGCGGCCAGGGCCTTTCGGATCATTCCCGCCTCGAAGTGCCTGCGCGCCCGCTTGAGGGACAGCTGGCCAGGTCGGAGAGGCTCCTCCCCGGCTTCGAGACTGATCACGTTGGCCGGCAGCTCCCGAAGCGTGATGCGATCGAAGCTGGCCAGAATCACCGCCCGCTCGATCACGTTCTCGAGCTCCCGAACGTTTCCCGGCCAGCGGTAGGCAATCAGCCGGTCGAGGGCGTCGTCGGCGATGGTTCGAATCGGTTTTCCCAACGCATCCCGGAAGTGCGCCAGGAAGTGATCGACCAGCAGCGGGATGTCCTCGCGCCGGTCTCGCAGGGGAGGAACCGCGACGCGAACGACGTTGAGGCGGTAGAACAGGTCCTCGCGGAAGCGGCCGTCGCTGACGTCGCGGTCGAGGTCGCGAGCCGTGGCGGCCAGGACACGGACATCGACCTTCCGCGACTTGGACTCGCCGATGGGGCGCACCTCCTCGTCCTGGAGGATGCGAAGGAGCTTTACCTGAAGGACGTTCGGGAGCTCCCCGATCTCGTCGAGGAACAGGGTGCCGCCGTCCGCTGCCACGAAGAGCCCCCGGCGGGCCCGGTCGGCCCCGGTGAAGGCGCCCTTGGCGTGGCCGAAGAGCTCGCTCTCCAGAAGGGTCTCGGGAATCGCTCCGCAGTTGACCGCGACGAAGGCCTCGTTTCGGCGCCCGGACTGGGCGTGGATCGCTCGGGCGAGAACTTCCTTTCCGGTTCCGCTCTCCCCGGTGAGCAGCACCGTCGCCTTGAACTCGGCAGCGCGCTCCAGAAGCTCGAGGACCTCGATCATGCCGGGCGAGGCCGCCACGATCGGCCGCTCTCCCACCGCGCGGTCGACGTCCCGCTGGAGGAGCGCGTTCGCCCGCCGCAGCCGCTCGCGTTCCCGGGCCTTGCGGATGGTCAAGAGGACTTCGGAGGGTTGGAAGGGCTTCGCCAGGTAGTCGTAGGCGCCCCGCTTCATCGCCTCGATGGCGAGGTCGGCGGTCCCGTAGGCCGACATCATGATGACGGTGACCCCCGGGAGCCGGCGTCCGATCTGGGGGAGCAGCTCCATCCCGTCCATTCCGGGCATTCGGAGGTCGCAGAGCACGACGTCCACCGGGCTGGCCTCGATCTGCCGGAGCGCGGCTTCGGCATCTTCGGCGCCCGCTACCTCGTAGCCCTCGGACGAAAGCACCAGTTCGAGGCTCTCGCGCAGCGTCTCGTCGTCGTCCACGATCAGAATTCGTTCGCTCACGAGACACTTATCGGAGAACGGGGCCTTGTCGTGAGGTCTGCCGGCTGCAGCCTCACTGCACCGAGGTGAAATGTGATCCGCGACACAATGCGCCGGACACGAGGTCGCTCAAGTCCCCGGAAGCGCAGGCCGATAGGCGGAACGATCGGGTAGGTGACCACCCGCCGTAGGTTCACTCTGCGACCGGAGGGGATGCAGTGTCGAGCAACAATCTCCAACGCTTTCGCGAAACGCTCATGATGAGCAAGGCGGAGCTCGCCAGAAAGGCCGGCCTGTCGACACTGACGATCGATCGTATCGAGGCGGGCCGCCCGTGCCGGCTCGATTCGAAGCGCAAGATCCTGCTCGCGCTCGGGCTCAACATCGCGGACAAGGAGAAGGTGTTCGGACCTGCGACGCCGGAAGGCGCCGCTCTGACTGTGACCGAGATTCAGGAACAATTCTGAACACCTCTTCGGGGAGGAGATCCGTGCAACTACCGTTCGGCAAATCGACTTCCATCATCGGCCTCGACATCGGCTCGGCTTCCGTAAAGGCCGTCGAGTTGACCGCCAAGGCCAAGGGGATCGAGCTCCAGCACGTCGGCGTCGCCAAGCTCCCGCCGGAGGCGATCGTGCAGGGCGCCTTCCTGAACTCGAGCGCCATCGTCGAGGCGATCCGGGAAGCCGTCGACGGGGCGAGCAGCAGGACCAAGAACGTCGCGACGGCGGTCTCCGGTCACTCGCTCATCGTCAAGAAGATCAGCCTTCCCGCGATGACCCGCGACGAACTCGAGGAGTCGATCCGTTGGGAGGCCGAGCAGTACATTCCCTTCGACATCAACGAGGTGAACCTCGACTTCCAGATCCTGAACTCCGGTGAGACGGAAGGACAGATGGATGTCCTGCTGGTCGCCGCGAAGAAGGACTTGATCGACGACTACGTCAAGGTGATCACGGAAGCGGGACTGCACCCGGCCGTGCTCGATGTCGAGGCCTTCGCGGTCGAGAACGCCTTCGAGGCCAACTACGAGACCGGCGGCGAGGAGGTCGTCGCCCTGGCGGACATCGGGGCGCAGGTCGTGAACATCAACATCATCATGAATGGGGTTCCGGCCTTCACCCGCGACATCTCGACGGGCGGCAACGTCTACACCGAGGAGATCCAGAAGGCCCTCTCGGTCAGCTGGGAGGAGGCGGAGCGGATCAAGATCGGGGAGGCCTCGAGCGAGCAGAGCCAGGAGGTCGTGCCCCAGGAGGTGGAACAGGCGATGCAGTCGGTCACCGACACGGTGACGGGAGAGATCAGCCGATCTCTGGACTTCTTCGCCGCGACCGCAGCCGAGAGCAGGATCAACCGGATCGTGCTCACGGGTGGCGGCTCCAGGGTCTCGGGGCTGGACGAAGCGTTCCAGCGCAAGACCAACATCCCCGTGGAGCACCTGAATCCGCTCACCAAGATGATCCCCTCGAGCCGTTTCGACCAGGAGTTTCTTGAAGAAGTGAGTCCCTCGCTCGGCGTGAGCGTGGGCCTCGCATTGCGCAGGACGGACGACTGATGATTCGAATCAATCTCCTTCCGGTCCGCGAGGAGCGCCGAAAAGCCGATCTCCGGCAGTTCGGGCTGGTTCTCGCCGGGGTCTTCGTCGGCAGCATCGCGATCGTCGTGCTCTACCACACGAAGCTCAGCAGCGATGTGAACGGGGCCAGGGCCGCCGTAGCAGCCACTCAGCGTGAGATCGACCGCTACAAGCCGCAGCTCAAACAAGTGGAAGAGTATCGGAAGACCAAGGCGGAGATCGAGCAGAAGCTGGAGGTCATCGAGCGCCTCGAGGCATCGCGCTCGGGGCCGGTCCACGTCTTCGACGAGCTCGCGACCCACGCTCCGCCCCGGCTCTGGCTGACGAAGCTGGACGCCCACGGCGGGACCATTTCGGTCGAGGGCATGAGCCTCGACAACGAGCTGGTCGCGCTCTTCCTGACTGCGCTCAACGAGTCGGAGTACTTCACCGACGTCGAGCTGCGTGAGACGAAGGCGAAGGAGCTGGGCGGCTACAAGCTCAACGAGTTCAAGCTGCGGGCCAACCTCGCCACGCCGACTGTCCCGAAGAAGGAGCCCTCCGACGGCGCCATCGCGTCGATCGGATCGGCTCGTTAGGAGGGCTCCATGGACCTGGGCCTCGACGAACTGACCGGAGCCTTCGAGAAGGTCGCGAAGCTCCCGAAGTCCTACCGGATGGCGATGCTCCCGACCATCGTCGTCCTGGTCTGCGCCGTCTACGTCTACTTCCTCTACATGCCGGCCAAGTCCACGCTGGAGGGGATCCAGGACCAGCAGCTTCAGCTGCAGCGCAAGCTCAGCGAAGTCCGGACGGTCGCTGGAAACGAAGCCGCGGTGAAGGAAGAGATCGCGGCTCTGGAGAGAGAGCTGGAGGTCGCGCTCCGGCAGCTTCCCGACAGCAAGGAGCTACCGGTGCTGCTCACCGACATCACCAGCCTGGGCAAGAACGCGGGGCTGGAGTTCCGGGCCTTCCGGCCCCAGGATGAGATGCGGCGCGATTTCTACGCGGAAGTCCCGATCGAGATCGAGTTCATCGGCGACTTCCACGACGTGGCCTTGTTCTTCGACGAAATCTCCAGGCTGCCACGAATCGTCAACATCGGTGAGCTCGATGTCGCCATCTCTTCCGAGAATTCCCTGGATACGGTGCTGCTCGTGAAGGGAAGCGCCACGACGTTCCGCTTCCTCGATGACGCTCCTGAAGAGGAGCCGGAGAGCGGAGCTGCGACGCCGAGCGCAGGGCGGCAAGGTCGGAGGGGGCACTGATGAGTGCAATCAAGTGGGCAATCGCGCTTCTCGCGCTGCTCGTACTCGTGAGCGCGGGATGCAAGAAGCAGACAGTGGGTCCCTCGGTCGGGGAATACCAGAAGCAGCGCGCCGCGATCATCGAGAAGCACAAGAAGGGGCAGCCCAAACCGCAGGCGCTGGTCGTGGCGAAGGCGGACGAAGCGGCGGGCGAAGCGGCGGATCAGAGCTTCGGAGCCCACGAACAGGGCTACGTCTACGATCCCGTCGGGAAACGCGATCCTTTCCGGTCCTTCATCCTGGATCGCCTCAAGGAGCTCGACTCGGCCTCCAAGGGGCCGCTGGAGCAGTTCGACCTGAGTCAGCTCTCGGTAAACGGCATCGTCTGGGATACGTCCCAGCAGCGGGCGTTGATCCTGGATCCGGCGGGCCAGGGCTACATCATCGAAGAGGGTGACGCGATCGGCAAGAACGACGGTCGCGTCATCGCGATCGAGGACAACGTAGTGGTCGTGCGCGAGGCTTACGTGGATTTCCACGGAGAGAAGACCACGAAGGAAATCGAAATGCACGTTCGACAGAGTCAGGGGGGATGACCGCGATGTTCGCAACCAGCAACGTCAGTCTCCGCGAGAAAGTGGTACTCGCGGCCGGTGCGAGCCTGCTAGCCGTGCTTTGCGCCTGCGCAACCACGCAGGCTCCGCAGTCGTCCCCGGTCCCCGAAGCTGCGGTGATTTCCGAGCTGCAGGTCGAGAACGACGGTGGTGCAACGATCGTGAGCCTGCTGGGTCTGGCGGAGCCGGAGTACACGGTCTTCCAGCAGGACGATCCGGCGCGGATCGTCCTGGATCTCGCAAGCGTGAAGCCCGGACCCATCTCCGAGACGGTGGCGGTCTACGACGGCAGCGTCGAGGAGATCACGGTGACGCCGTTCGAGGGCACGGCGGGTGAGGAGAACACCCGTGTCGAGCTGTCACTGGCCACCGCGGTCAGCCACGAGGTCGTCGCGCTGGAGGATCGTCTCGAGATCCGGGTGGTTCCGGAGAGCGAGTTCGAGCTGGCCGTCGAAGATCCGTGGGTCGGATCGGCGACGGCGATGGTGGAGCAGCCGGAGCAGCCGGCCGCGGACCCCGCGATCGAAGCTGCCCCCGAGGCGACGGCTCTGCTCGACGTGACTGCGCAGAGCGAAGGCGAGGGCGTGGTCATCCAGCTCGTGGCCGATGGCCGGATCAGCGGTGCCAGTCACTTCGTGGTCGAGGACCCGGTCCGGCTGGTGGTCGATCTTCCGCAGCTGGTGAGCAAGGCGACCAAGGCCGAGCTGGCGGTCGGGGCGGGTGAGGTCTCGCGCGTGCGCCTCGGTCAGCACACCGACAAGGTCCGTGTGGTGGTCGATGGCAGCGAGGCCGCGAAGGGCTTCGAGACGGCTCAGCTGGTTCCCACCGCGACCGGTCTCACGCTGGTGATCGGCTCGGCTGCGGCACCGGTTCCCGAGGTGGTCGTGGAGACTGCCGCACTGGAGCCGATTCCGGGAGCCTCCAGCCAGGAGTCGAGCTCCCCGGGGAGCACGGTACTCCACATCTACGGGGTCCAGTTCGACGCCCAGGCCGATGCGGACCGTGTGGTGATCCTGAGCGATGGGAAGGCCAGCTACGAGCTCGCCCAGCCCGACCCGGACACGGTCGTGGTGCGGATCCACGGGGCGACCATCGATCCCGAGGCGGCCGTCCGGATCGCGCCGGAGCAGCCGGGGTCGGTCTCTCTGGTGACCGCATTCGCCCAGCCCGAGGCCGCGAGCCCCGAGGTTCGGGTGGTCATCACCCGGGCAGCAGGTCTGGATCCCGTGGTCGAACAGCAGGGGACGATGATCTTCCTCGACTTCCCGCGCGGGAGCGAGATCGCCGCGGAGCCGCCGATGCTCGACGAGATCGGCTCCGCCGCTCCGAGCGGAGCGACACCCAGCAACGCTTCCGGCAAGGCCGTGGCGCAGGCGCAGGGCATGGTGATCTCCGAGGTTCCGGCGGCGATCGATCCTGCGGCTGGTCCGATGGACATCCTCCGAGAGGGAGGTCTGGTCCAGGGCAAGCAGTACACCGGCCGCCGCATCTCCCTGGACTTCAAGGACGTCGAGATCGACGACGTGCTGCGCCTGATCGCAGAGGTCTCGGATCTCAACATCATCGCGGGTGACGAGGTGAACGGCCAGGTGACGATTCGCCTGGTGGACGTCCCCTGGGACCAGGCTCTGGACGTCATCCTCCTGACCAAGGGTCTCGGCTTCATACGGGTGGGCAGCGTGCTCCGCATCGCGCCGGCCGAGCAGTTGGCCGCGGAGGAGGAGGCACGTCTCCAGGAGCGCCGTGCCAAGGAGAAGCTGGAAGACCTGGTGGTGAAGCTGCAGCCGGTCAACTACGCGGACGTGGGTGAGATGGCCAAGATGGTCAAACGCCTGCTGACGGCGCGGGGCACGGTGGACATCGATGCCCGGACGAATACGATCATTCTGAAGGACATCGCCTCCGTCATCGCCGAGGCGACCGCGCTGATCAAGGCGATCGACACCCAGACGCCTCAGGTGCTGATCGAAGCCAAGATCGTCGAGGCGAATCTCGACTTCTCTCGCGAGATCGGGAGCACCTGGGCCTTCGGCGCGCAGCCGCTCGTCGACGGGTTCGACTCCACCAGTGCTCAGCGGCGAGACCTGGGAGGCGAGGACGTCAGGTTCCACACCAACCCGCTGCTGACCGGATTCACGGAAACCTTCAACCACGTGGCCGTGTCCAACCCGATCACCAGCCTCTCCAATGGCCTGGTGGACCTGGGCGCCTTCTTGCTGGACGAGAGGTTCAACCTGGAGCTCCGGCTGGAGGCCGCGGAGAGCAGCGGCGAAGGCAAGGTGATCTCGAGTCCGCGGGTGGTCACACTCGACAACCGCGAGGCGTCGATCGAGCAGGGCGTGGCGATCCCGTTCCAGACCTTCGAGAACGGGGACGCGAAGCTCGAGTTCATCGACGCGGTGCTGCGCCTCCAGGTGACGCCTCACATCACCGCGGACCGCAGCATCATCATGAAGATCGAGGTGCAGCGGAATGCGCCGGACGACAGCGTTCCGACGCCGACCGGCTCTCCGGCGATCGCCAAGAACGAGGCGGAGACGGAGACGCTGGTGAAGGACGGCCAGACGCTGGTGATCGGTGGCATCTATACCATTCGGAAGGCGGAGCGCTCGTCGCGGGTGCCCTACTTCCACAAGATCCCGATCCTGGGCCTGATGTTCAAGAACATCGAGATCCGGGACATCCGTCAGGAGCTGCTGGTCTTCGTGACTCCGCGGATCGTGGTCACCGAGGAGCTCGGGGCCTGAGAACGCCAGGCGGGGCGGCGCCAGGGCAGGACCCGCCGGCGCCCCGCAGCAGTCGAGCCAAGGAAGGGGGGGAGCCCGTGCTCCCCCCCTTTTCGTTATGCTCGCTCGGGTGAGAGGGAACGCGACAGCGCGGACCGTCCACGTCGATCTCGGCGAGCGGAGTTACTCCATCGAGATCCGAGTCGACTCGCTGGGCGATGTGGGCTCGGAGGTCCAACGGCGGACCGGAGCCTCCCGGGCGATGGTCGTCACCGTCCCCCCGGTCGGTCGGCGCTACGGGCCGAAGCTGATGCGGTCCCTCAAGAACGCCGGAATTGTAGCGCGGCGTTTCGACGTCCCGGATGGCGAGCGGAGCAAGAACCTGCGCCGGGTGAGCAGTCTCTACGAGGCATTGCTCGACGCCGGAGCGGACCGTGGCAGCGCGGTCGTCGCGCTGGGTGGCGGTGTGGTCGGGGACCTGGCCGGCTTCGTGGCGGCGACGCTGCTCCGCGGCCTCCGCGTCGTGCAGATCCCCACCACCCTGCTCGCGATGGTGGACTCGAGTGTGGGCGGAAAGACCGGCGTCAACGTCCCGCGCGGGAAGAACCTGGTCGGAGCCTTTCACCAGCCCGCCCTGGTCTGGATCGACGTCAGCACGCTCCGAACGCTGCCTCGGCGTCAGCTGGTGGCCGGGATGGCGGAGCTGATCAAGCACGCCGCCATCCGGGACCTGGCGTTGTTCGAGTGGCTGGAGGGGGAGCTGGAGCCGGTGATGGATCTCGAGGCCGAGCCGCTGCTCTACGCGCTGGAGCGTAGCTGCGCGATCAAGGCCGAGGTGGTGGCGCGAGACGAGCGCGAGGCTGGGCTCAGGATGCTCTTGAACTTCGGGCATACCCTCGGGCACGCGGTCGAGACGTTGAAGCGGTACAGGGGCATCCTGCACGGCGAGGCGGTGGCGATCGGGATGGCCTTCGCGGCCCAGCGCTCGGAGGATCTGGGGCTGTCCCCCGCGGGGACAGCAGGGCGCCTGGTCGCGCTGCTTCAGCGCGCCGGCCTTCCGACCGAAGTGCCGGATTTTCCGCGCAGGGCTTATCTCCAGGCGCTTCGTGTCGATAAGAAGAAGCGCGAGGCGCGGATTCGCTTCGTGGCGCTCCGAGGCATCGGAAGGGCGGAGACCGTGCCCTTGCTGCCCCGGGAGATCCTGCCGCCGGTTCGCTCGAAGACTCGGCGATGAAGCGGGGCCCGAACCTGGCAGCGCCAACGGCAGGGAACGGGGGAGAGGGGTTGGAGCAGCAGGAAGCGCTGGAGGAGATCGCGCGGCTCGAGGCGCACATCAGCGGCGACCCGGGTGCGATGGCGTTTCCGGCCCTGGCCGAAGCCAATCGCCGCGCGGGGCGCGCGGAGGAAGCCGAGCGGGTAGCGCGCGAGGGCCTCTGCGAGCGTCCCGAGTTCGTGGCAGGGCGGGTCGCGTTGAGCCTGGCGCTGCTGGACCTGGGGCGCGTCGAGGAGGCTCGCAGCGAGCTGGTCCGGGTGCTGGAGACGATTCCCGATCACGCGCTGGCGGTGGATGCCCTGAGCCGCGCCACGCCGGAAGGGCTCGGCGGCATCGAGGTGCTGACGGACAGCTCCGGGCCGCTCGGCGACCTGGCGGACGACGAGCTCGAGAGCGCCTTCCAGGATGCGGAGGCGCAGCCCGACGAGATGTTGAGCGCCAACCGCCTCGTCGCCGCTGCGGTGCGCGATATCGAACAGGACGAGCCCGAGGGAGTGATGCCCTTCTCGGCGGACTCGCCCTTTGCGACCGAGACGGTCGCGGACCTGCTGGAGAAGCAGGACCGCCACGGCGAAGCCCAGGCGGTGCGGGATGCCCTCGACGGCTCGGGGGCGGGCGCGGCGCGAGCGACCGATCCCGGTGTGGCCATCCACGACGCCATGAATCACCGGGCTCGCGTGATTGCGACACTGGAACGCTGGCTCGAAACCCTCCGGAGAGGATCGCGATGAGCTTTGAATCGATTCTTCAAGAGATCGTCGACGAGTGCGGAGGCGGACTGGCCGCCGCGTTGATGGGCGCAGATGGCATTCCCATCGAACAGGTGGAGGCGACCGGCGAGGCCGGCGTTTCGCTCGGCGACGAGGTGGACGTGCTGGGGGTCGAGTTCGGGCGGATTCTGGACGAGATGCGAAAGGCGTCGGATTCGGTGGATGGAGGGGGGCTGGAAGAGGTCTCCGTCCGCCTCTCCAATTTCTGGGTGCTGATGCGCGTGGTGGACGAGGAGACCTTTCTGGTCCTGGCGATCGAGCCGAATGGCAACGCGGGCAAGGCGCGCTTTCTGATGCGCCGGCATCTCCTGGCGCTGCGCGACGAACTCTGAGCGCTACCCTCCGGTGACGCCGGACGAGGAGGGGGCCGTGAGTGATCCGCTGCGTGTCCTGGTGCTCCACGGACCGAATCTGAACCTGCTCGGTACCCGTGAGCCGGAGATCTACGGCAGCGAGACGCTGCAGGAGATCGACCTGGAGCTCTCTGCGCTGGCCAAGGAACGCGGCGCGGAGCTGCGCTCGCTTCCAGTCCAATCACGAAGGCGAGTTGATCGATCAGATCCAGGAGGCCGGGAGCTGGGCCGACGGTGTCCTGATCAATCCCGCCGGCTTTACCCACACCAGCGTCGCGTTGCGCGATACCCTGCTCGGGGTGGGGCTTCCCGCGGTTGAGGTGCACCTCTCGAACGTCTTCGCGCGCGAGGAGTTCCGGCACCGCTCCTACATTTCCCCGATCGCCGTCGGCGTGGTGAGCGGCTTCGGCCCCGCGAGCTATCGACTGGGTCTGGAGGCCCTGCTCGCCCACCTGCGCGGCTGACCCGCCTCGAGTCGCCGGTGCCGCCCGCCTGGCGCCTGATTCGCCACGGAGCTTCCCACGGCGCCTTCAACATGGGCGTGGACGAAGCGCTGCTGGAGTCCGCCAGCGAGGGTGTGGCGAGCCTGCGATTCTACGGCTGGGAGGGCCCCTGGCTCTCACTCGGCTATTCGCAGCGCCTGGATCCGCGACGCGTCGCGGCCTGTGCGCGCGCCGGCGTCGGGATCGTTCGCCGGGTGACCGGGGGGAGCGCGGTGCTGCACGGACGCGATCTCACCTACTGCCTGGCGGCACCCGAAGCGGCGCTCCCAGAAGGTCTCCGCGGAAGCTACAGGCTGGTGGCCGGAGCCCTGGTGGAAGGCCTCCAGAGCCTCGGTGTGCCGGTGCAGCGGAAAGCGGGACCGAGGGAGTTGGAGGTCTCGAGAAGCTTCGACTGCTTTGCCGTACCAGCCGAGGACGAGATCTCCGCGATGGGGCGAAAGCTGGTGGGAAGCGCGCAGCGTCGGGCGCGCGGGGGCGTGCTCCAGCATGGCTCGATCCGGCTGGCTCCGGACCCGGTCGCGGTGATGCGCGCGGTGGGGTTCGCCCCCGGGGTTGCGACGAGTCTCACCGAGCTGGGCGTGCAGGTTCAGGCGAGGGAGCTGGAGGATGCGCTGGCGGCGGCCTTCCGGACCGCCCTGGGGACTTCACTGGAGGAGGCCGAGTTGATCGCCAGCGAGCGCTTCCGCGCCGAGCGTCGCATGGAACTACGGGGCGGCGAACCCGCTGAAGGGGGGCTCAGCTTCTAGCAGTCTGGTCCTCAAGAGCCCGTGGGGTCGGCCGATACGGAGATACAGGGCAACGGCGACCCTGTTACTCCTTACCCGCAATTCCACGCTGAGGGGCTCTTGGCGATCAACAAGCGGAAGATCCTCCAGTCGGCCCAGAAGCACATGCAGAAGGGCGCGCTGGACAAGGCGCTCAAGGACTACGGCAGCCTTCTTCAGGCGGATCCGGGCGACGCCAACATCCGTCTCAAGGTGGGCGATATCCACCTCAAGCAGGGCAAGACCGACGAGGCCGTCGAGTCCTACCTCAAGGTCGCCCAGCGCTTCATGAAGGACGGCTTCGATTCCAAGGCGATCGCTCTCTACAAGCAGGTCACGAAGATCGATCCCAAGAGGTTCGACATCTACCTTCCACTCTCCGAGCTCTACCAGCGCCTCGGGCTCAAGTCCGATGCGATGAGGGCGCTTCAGACCGCCGCCGACGCCCACTACCGGGAGGGGGACAAGGACCAGGCCCTCGACCTGCTGCGCAAGATGGCGACCTTCGACCCGTCGAATACGACGAACCGGCTCAAGGTCGCGGAGCTCTTGCGGCAGGAGGGACGCCGGGACGAGGCTGTCGCCGAGTACGACGAGGTCGTGGAGGAACTCGAGCGGCAGGGGGACGCGGAGGAGCGCATCAACGTTCTCCAGAAGATCCTGGAGATCGACCCGAGCCGCATGGTGACCTTCGTCGCCCTGGGAAGCGCCTGGGTGGAGCAGCAGAACTGGCGTCAGGCCGAGGCGACTGCGGAGACGATGATCGAGTCGTTCGCGGCGGAGCCGGAAGGCTACGAGCTGCTGGCGCAGATCTTCCAGGAGCTGGGCCGCGACGACGAGCTACAGGGGGTCTATCGGCGGCTGGCCGAGGTCTACAAGGATCGCGGGGACGAAGACCACGCCCGGGAGATCATGCAGCGCTTCGTGTCGACGGAGGCGCTGGGCGCAGATGAGAACGGCGACCCGGTTCTCGAAGGGGACGACCAGGGCGCGCTCGACGCGGCAATCGGCGGCGACGGAACGCTCGCCTTGGAGCCCGACGAATGCACGGATCCGGATTTCCTCTCCGGCGAGGGGCTTCGACTCGGGGAAGGGATCGGTGATTCCGAGGGAACCGATCCGGTCGGCGAAACCAGCTCGGGTGAGACCACGGCGACCTCGCTGCCGCCGCTTCCTCCGCTGGGGATGGAGTCTGTCTCCGAGGAGGAGGTGCCGGAGCCGGAAGGAGACGCGGAGCAGCTCTTCGCCGAGGCGAGCGTCTACCTCCGTTACGGAAAGTACGAGCGCGCCATCGAGAGCCTGCGGGCCGTGCTCAGTCAGGCCCCCGGTCACCGACCCGCGCTCGACAAGCTCGGCGAGGTCCTCGTCGCCACCGGCGACTCCGAGAACGCGGCCACGGCCTTTGCCCGCGCCGCCGGGGTCGCGCGGGAAGAGGGTGACGACGCGGGCTTCGAGAGCCTGCGCGCGAAGCTCGAGGAGATCGATCCCGCGGCGGCGGAGAGCCTGGCTTCGGCGGCGCCGGAGGTCGAGAGCGGGATCCCCGACGATGAGGCGCCCGACCTCTCCGAACACCTCGAGACCATCGACATCGAGGTGGAGTCCGGGGTCGAGACGGAGCAGACCCAGGAGACGCTGGACGCCGACGACTCGATCGAGTTCGAGATCGAGGATGACTTCGAGCTCGACGAGACCCCGCCCGTTGCGGAGGAAGTGGTCGAGCCTCCGGCGCAGATCGAAGAGCCACTGCCGGACCCCGACGAGGTCGAGTTCGACCTCGAGGATGCCGAGCCCTCCTTCGAGACCGCCCAAGCCGAGTACGCGCAGGAGGAGATCGACCTCACGGATCCCGAGGCCGTGGCTCCGGAGCCGTCGCTCGAGGACACGATCGCGAGGGGAGTCCCCACGCCGTCGCGGTCCGGTGGTTCGGCCACGACGCCCCAGCGGATGGTCGAGGATCTGGAGGAAGCGGACTTCTACTTCCAGCAGGGACTCTTCGAGGAGGCGGAGGAGGTCTACAGCCGAATCCTCGCAGCCGCTCCCAACCATCCGCAGGCCATGCTGCGAATGGGCGAGATCGAAGCGGCACGCGGCGATTCCGAAGAGGTCCTGCCGGAGCCCGAAGAAGACCCGCTGCTCGAGGCGGACGCGGCGGCAGCGGTGGAGGAGGCGCCGCCGGCTGAGCCCCTGCCCGAAGTCCCGCTGCCGGACCTCGAAACGGACGTCGCCTTTCCCGATCTCGAGGAGGATGTTCCCGAGCCCGACTTCGACCTGGACGCGCCCGCCGCAGACGGGGGCGCCGAGGTGGAAGAGCCGGCTCCGAGCGCGCTGGAGACGATGGTCGAGGAGGACGGCGAAGCGGACGATCTCGGCATCGATCTCCCGGACGCCTCGTCCCTGCCGGGCCTCGACCGAGCCGCGGAGCTCGACCTCGAAATCGATCCTCGCGAGGAGGACGCAGCGGCCGAGCCTGCCGTTCCGGCGTCAGCGGTCGCCCAGGCCGAGGAGACCCTGCCCCTGGTCGCCGAAGTGGCGCCCCCGGACGCCGATGCCGACGAGGCTGGGGAAGCCGGTGATTTCGATCTCGCGGCAGAGCTCTCGGGGGTGCTGGACGGGGAGGACACCGGGCCCGTCTCGGCTGGAATGGCCGGCACGACCGAAGAAGAGGGGTTCGAGCAGGTCTTCGCGGCATTCAAGCAGGGCGTGCAGCAGGAGCTCGGCGATGGAGATCTCGAGACGCACTACGATCTCGGGATCGCCTACAAGGAAATGGGGCTGCTGGAGGACGCCATTGGCGAGTTCCAGGTCGCCCTCGGTGCACCCGCCCGCAAGCTCGCCTCACTTCACGCCATGGGCCTCTGTGCGCTCGAACTGGAGCGCGTCTCGGATGCGATCTCACACCTCGAGCAGGCCCTCGCTCTCCCCGAGGTTCCCGGTGAGCAGCAGACCGCGCTGCACTTCGACCTCGGCCGCGCCTACGAGGAGAAGGGCGATCTGGCGCGGGCTCGAAGCGCCTACGAGACGGTGGCTGCCGCGGACCCGGACTTCGGCGCCGTGGGCGAGCGCCTCGCCGAGCTGGAGCGCAGCGAGAGCAGTGACGATGTCGATGCGGTGGCAACCGAGGAGCAGGAAGAGACCTTCGAATCCTTCGACGATCTGATCGGTGCAGCCAGCGCGGAGCCCGAAACCGAGAGCTACGAATCCTTCGACGATCTGATGGACGAGGAAGACGAGCAAGAGGACGAGCCGCCGGCCGAATTCGACCCGCCCCTCGCGGAACCGGAGGCGACGGCGCCCGAGCTCGTGACCGAGCCGGTGTCAGCCCCGGAGCCGGAAGCTGCGGCGCTGGCGGCCGAGCCGGAGCCGGATCTCGATCCCGAGGTGGCGGAGCTCGCGGCCGAGGGAACGTCAGCCCCGGAGCTCGAAGCGCCCGAGCTCGCAATCCAACCGGCACCCGAGCTGGAACCCGAAGCCGCAGACCTCGCGATGGAGCCGGAACCCGATCCGGAGACGGAAGCTCTCGAACCCGAGAGCGAGCCAGCAGCCGAAGCGGAGCCCGCGGCCTGGGAGTTCGAGACGGAGCCGCCCGTCGAGCCGGAGCCCGCAGCTGCGCAGCTCGAAGCCGAGCCTGTGCCCGACGAGGAGGCCAGGGCGGAAGAATCCGCGCCCGCTCCCGAGCCGGAATCAGCGCCGCTGCCGGAGGCCCCAGCCCCGGCGAAGCCTGCCCGTCGCAAGAAGATCTCTTTCGTTTAGGGGACGCACGTGGAACACCTTTCGCATTTCGGTCTTTCCGGAGATCCCTTCAGCAACGACTCGCTGCTCTCCTTCTACTTCGACGACCAGGCCTTCGCCAGCGCGGAGAAGCGACTCTCGCGCGGAGCCGCACAGGGCAAGGGCCTGTGCCTTCTCACCGGGCCGGGCGGCTCCGGCAAGACCATGGTCGTGCGGCATCTGCTCGAGTCCCTCGACGAGGCGGCGCACGAGCCGGTGATGCTGATCCCGATGCCGGGCGTTTCGGATGGCCGTTGGGTCCTCGACCGCTTCGCTCGTCAGCTCGGCGTAGAGGAGCCCGCGGAAGAGCCGGCGGCTCTGCTGGGTCAGCTCTACGAGCAGCTCGCCGCGGTCCGCGAGGAGGGCCGTCAGACGGTCCTGATCATCGACGAGGCGCAGGTGCTGGCAGAGCAGGGATTCCTCGGCGAGCTTCGCGGCCTGCTCAACCTGGAGTACGAGGATCGCCGGCTGCTCACCGTGGTCCTGGCCGGGCTGCCCCAGCTGTGCAGAGAGATGCGCGAGGGCGGGGCGCTGGCCGAGCGAGTGGAAATCCGTGTCGGGATTCCGCCGCTGGACCGGGAAGGCTCCGCCAGCTACCTCAGCCATCGGATTCGCGTCGTCGACGGGGATCCGGAGATTCTCGCAGCGGAGGCGATCGACGCCATCGTCGGCCTCGCAGAAGGGAATCCCCGCCGCCTCAACATCCTGGCGGACAACACGCTCTTCGAGGCCTATCTGGCCGGTCGTGCCAGCGCGACCACGCGGGACGTGGCTCGGGCGGCTTCGGATCTCGGTCTCTCGATGGACGAAGCGGATCCAGCGGAGGGAGCTTCGGGCTTCGCCGCCGCCGCCGGCGACGAGCCGAGCGAGATCGGCGAGGTGATCGCCGCCGACACGAACCCGCCGGTCCATGGCCCCGGTGCGTCCGAGGCCATCCCGATTCTCCCGGACGAGGGTCCGCCCAAGGACGAGGAGATCGACGACCTCTTCGTCGACCTGGTCGAGCAGGTCTAGCCGTCAGCCGGCCTTCTCCACGTCCACTCGCACGGCGCGGTCCGCCGGAATCGGCTGCCAGGAGAAGAGCCGGTACTGGAGGTGTCCGTAGCCGGCCGCGAAGCCCAGGTGCTTCACATGACCCGACTCGAGGTCCGCCTGACTGTACCAGTTCTCGTGCATGTACGGCTCGAAGCCGTTGTACAGGATCACCTGGCCCGAACGCACCGAAGCCGAGAGCTTCGCCTGCACCAGGCAGTCGCCGTCGTTGCTTACCAGACGCACCCGCTCGCCGTTCTCGACACCCAGCTCCACCGCGTCCGCGTCGTTGAGGAACACGAAGGGCTCCCCGCGGTGGGTGTTCTGGATGATGTTGTTGGTCATGTTCATCGAGTGGATGCTCCAGCGGTTGTGCCCACTGGTCATCTGGAAGCGCCGCCCGGCGCCGCCCGCATTCGGCGGCTCCTTGTGGGTGGGGAGCTCTTCGCCGGCCTCCAGGAACCACTCGTGGTCGATGTAGTACTGCGCCCGCCGCACCAGTGTGTCGTAGGGAACTTTGTCTTCGGTGTGCCAGCGCAGCGGGTTGTGGACCTCGTCGGGACGGATCGTCGAGGCCTGGGACTGCCCGTGGCCCACCATCCCCCAGCCGACGTAGCGGACCGTCCCCTTCTCGCGGAGGGTTTGCAGGGTCGTCCCCTTGGGCAGCAGCCCGTAGACCGCGTTGTCGCGGATGGTCTCGTCGAAGTGCTTTTCCTCGTCGCGCAGCGCGCCGTCGAGTGTGAGCGCAGCCGTCAGGTTCTCCAGGCTTCGAACGTTGCCCTTGGCGTCGCTGAAGCTCTTCATGCCGCGGGCGGCGGCGCGCTCCTCGATCTTCTCCACCATGCGAACGCCGATCTCCCAGTCGGAAAGCGCCTGGCCCCGAGGCGGCGCGGCGCGATCGCAGAGCACCACGCTCAGGTGGTGCACCGAACGGGTGCTGCAGCCGAGCTTCTCGTAGTGCTGGGCCGCAGGCAGGATGTAGTCGGAGTGGAGCCCGGTGGTGTTGATGCGGTAGTCGACGGAGACGATCAGCTTCAGCTTCGGCCAAAGGTGCTCGAGGAGGAGCTTCTGCCCGCCCCGCTGCCGGCGCAGCAGGTTGCCGCCCGCTTCGAAGAGCACCCGGGGTGCGGTCTTCTGGTAGACCCTGGCGTAGCTCTCGTCCCACCAGCCCTTCTCGGTCGCCTCCCGGACGTACTCGTCGAAGCTGCGCTTCATCGAGGGGTCGTTGTTCTCCGGGTCGTTCCAGCGCTCCTTGTAGCCGTACTGGTGGTACCAGAGGAAGGCGGGTGGCGTGGCGCTGCCGAGCCCCCCGAGTTCGACGGCCATGGCGGCGCCGCGATTCTGGATCATCTCGGTGGTGAGGGTGGGATCCTCGGCGGCGAGCAGGCGGCGCATGCCGATGATGCCGGCAATGTGCTTCTGGGCCGCCTCTTGACCGGGAGCCTCCTTGCGCGACAGGAACACCTGTCCGTCGAGTCCCATGATCGCCCAGGAGCGCGTGCCGGTGCCCTTCTTGCCCCAGTTCGCGGTGAGACCCAGCAGCAGCGCCATCGCCCGCTCCATCAGGTCCCCGTGGTAGTACTTCCCGGAGTTCCAGCCGATGAAGATCTTCGTCTTCCGCGTCGCCACCTTCCGGGCCAGCTTGCGGATGTTCTCCGGGTGGATCCCGCAGATCTCACCCGCCTTCTCGGGCGTGTAGTCCTCCAGGTGGCGCCGCAGCCGGGCGAAGACCGGCTCCACCTCCACCGTGGTCAGGTCCTTGAGCAGCAGCGAGTAGGACCCTTCCAACGCCGGATCGACACCCATGGTGGCGAGGGTGCCGCGCGGGGCGGGCGTCAGCGTCCCCGTGAGCGTGTCCCACCAGTAGAACTGATCCTCGCGCTCGCCTTCCACGACGTCGGAGCCGCGCAGGAAGCGGCCGTTGTCCTTGCGCACCAACAGCGGGAGATCGGTCTGCTCCTGCACGAACTGCTTCTGGTACAAGTCCGCGTCGATGATCACCTTGCACATCGCCAGGGCCAACGCGGCGTCCGTGCCGATCCGGATCGGCTGGTGGTTGTCCGCGTGGATCGCCGAGGGGCTGTAGTCCGGCGCGATGGTGACCACCTCGCCGCCGTTGTATCGGGACTCGGCCACGAAGTGGTACCACTGGATGTTGGTGTAGACCGGATTGGCGTGCCAGATCAGCGTCAGATCCGCCAGGAACCAGTCGTCCATCGAGGCGGTCGGGTTGTAGAGCCCCCACGTCAGGTGCCAGCCGGGGCTGAAGTCCTGGAACTCCGCATTGCCGTCGGTGGTGGGTGTCCCGAGCACGTTGGCGAACTGGCGGGCCGGGAGTGCGCCCATCTCGGGTGTCAGCAGGGTGAGCACCGACTCCGAGCCGTCCTCCTGGATCGCGTCGAGGATGCCATCGGCGATCTCGCTGAGCGCCTGGTCCCAGGAGATCTCCTCGAACTTCCCCTCGCCGCGTTTCCCGACGCGCTTGAGGGGAGTGGTCACGCGGTCGGGCGAGTAGTGGCAGTGGCTCCAGCAGGCCCCCTTCTGGCAGCCCATCGGGTTCATGTCCGGGATGCCGGATTCCACCGGGTGGAGCGTGCCGGACTGCTCCTCGCGGACGATCCTTCCGTCCTTCGTGTAGACGCGGAAGGGACAGCCGCCCGGATAGCAGTCCACCTCGTGGCTGCCCCATGTCACCTCGTCCCAGGTCCACCTGCTGCGATACCGATCCGCCCAGCCGCCGCGTACTGCCGTCACCTCGACCTCCGTTCCCGCATCGAGAGCACGGACGCGCACCGCCGCACGGCCGTGGGCTCCCCGCAGTAGTTTGCGCCGCTACCGAAGGGGCGGCGGTATGAGCCTCGTCATACATGGCGGAGGCGTGCCGGCGGCTCGCGGCTGGGAGATTCTGCTAGTCTTCGACGCGAAGCGGGAATAGCTCAGTTGGTAGAGCACGAGCTTCCCAAGCTCGGGGTCGCGGGTTCGAGTCCCGTTTCCCGCTCCATGGATTTCCGGAGGCGCCGCAATGACTTGTGGTGCCTCCTTTGTTTCTGTACTTGAAAGCCGGTTCTTTGCGGGTCCGGCGCTCGGTGATTATCGTTCGAAGTCCCGCGCTTGCGCCGGAGCGGCAGAGGAGTTGCCTTCGATGCCCGTCGAGATGAACGCTACCGTCACGAAGAGGGACGAGATCAACCACGGGCTGCTGGTGCTGCGGGTCAGCCCCGACGACCCGCTGCCGGTGTTCAGCGCGGGGCAGTACGTCGTGCTCGGTGCAGCCGGGTCGCAGGCCAGGGTCGACTACGCCGAGCCCGAAGAGCCCGCTGCCGATCCCGACAAGCTGATCAAGCGGGCGTACTCGGTCGCTTCCTCGAGCCTACAGGGCGAGTACCTGGAGTTCTACATCGCGCTGGTTCACTCGGGCGCTCTCACCCCCCGGCTGTTCGCCCTCCGGGAAGGCGACCGCGTCTGGCTGGGAAAGAAGATCGTCGGCATGTTCACGCTGGAGGACGCCACGCCCGGCCACGACATCCTCTTCATCGCGACGGGTACGGGCCTGGCTCCCTATCTCTCGATGCTGCGCTCCGGCTACCGCTTCGAGGATGGACACAAGACGGTCGTGATCCACGGTGCCAGGGTCTCCTGGGACCTGGGATACATGCGGGAGCTCTCCGCCCTGGCTGCGCGTTGGCCCGGCTTCCACTACCTGCCGATCATCGACGAGGTGGAACGCGATCCCGAGTGGCCTGGCAAGGTGGGCTTCGTCTCCGCGTTCATCGACGACGGCACCGTGGCGGGCCTTCTGGACCACGACCTCGAGCCGGAGCGGACCAGCGTCTTCCTCTGCGGCAACCCGCTGATGATCGAGGGAATGGAGAAGATGCTGGTCGGGAGGGGCTTCAAGGTTCACAGCCGCAGGGATGCGGGCAACATCTTCGTCGAGAAATTCTGGGCCGACTGAGGAACCCGAGGCTGGGTCTGGAGAGGAGGAATGAGGTGAGCAAAACGGATTTCCTGGTGCACGCGACGTCGGACACGGTGGGTGTGGTCGTGACCGAGGATGCCGCGTCGGGAAGCGAGCTGGTGGGGTGGGTCATGGAGACCGACGAGACCATCACGGTCCGGGCCGAGGATGACATTCCGCTCGGCCACAAGATCGCGCTGGGCGACATCGGGAATGGCGACACGATCCTCAAGTACGGCCACGACATCGGCCAGGCGGTCGCGGAGATCCCGAAGGGGCGCCACGTCCACGTGCACAACCTGAAGACGAAGAGGTGGTAGGGCATGAGCAGCAAGGGATCTTTCCTGGGCTATCGACGGGAGAACGGTCGCGTCGGAATCCGCAATCACGTGGTCATCCTGCCGCTCGACGACATCTCCAACGCGGCCTGTGAGGCGGTGGGGAACAACATCAAGGGGACGCTGGCGATTCCCCACCCGTACGGGAGACTGCAGTTCGGCGCGGACCTCGACCTGCATTTCAGGACGCTGATCGGGACCGGCTGCAACCCGAACGTCGCCGCGGTGGTGGTGATCGGGATCGAGCCGGGCTGGACGCAGCGCGTGGTCGAAGGAATCGCCGAGACCGGAAAGCCCGTGACCGGCTTCGCCATCGAGCAGCACGGCGACATCCAGACGACCGCCACGGCCTCGTACCAGGCCAAGGAGTACCTGCACTGGGCTTCCGAGCTGCGGCGCGAGGAGTGTGACGTCTCGGAGCTATGGGTCTCGGTGAAGTGTGGTGAATCCGATACGACCTCCGGGCTGGCGTCGAACCCGACTGTCGGAAACGCGATCGACAAGCTCGACGCGCTGGGTGCGACCACTTGCTTCGGCGAGACCTCGGAGCTGACCGGTGCCGAGGACGCCTGCAGGGACCGGGCGGCGACGCCCGAGGTGGGCGAGAAGTTCATGCGCACCTGGCAGGCCTACATGGACGAGGTCATCGAGCCCAACAAGACCTCGGATCTGTCGGAGAGCCAGCCCACCAAGGGAAACATCGAAGGCGGGCTCACCACGATCGAGGAGAAGGCCTTCGGCAATCTCGAGAAGATCGGCAAGCAGGCCCGTTACATCGATGTCCTCGGCCCGGCTGAAGCCCCTTCGAAGGGGGCGGGGCTCTACTTCATGGACACCTCGTCGGCCGCTGCCGAGTGCGTCACGCTTCAGGCGGCTGCCGGCTTCGCCGTGCACCTGTTCCCGACCGGCCAGGGCAACATCGTCGGACAACCCGATCGAGCCGGTCATCAAGCTCACCGCCAACCCGCGCACCGTGCGGACGATGGGCGAGCACATCGACCTCGACGTTTCGGGCATCCTGCGGCGGGAGATGAACCTCGACGAGGCGGGGGACGCGCTGATCGACCTGACGCTCCGCACCGGCAGCGGCCGGTTGACCGCGGCCGAGGCTCTGGGCCATCGGGAGTTCGTGCTCACCAAGCTCTACAGGAGCGCCTGAGCAGAGGGGGGTGGCTGGAACTCAGCGGGGACGTTCTATGCGTTCTTGCGTTCTCGGATCCCGAGAACGCAAGAACGTCCCCGCGCGACCTCTACGGCTGGGCGTGGAGTCGCCTCAGTTCTCCGTCAGGATCATGTCGTCGTACTCGATCTCGAAGCGCAGCTTGTGCTTCGCCTCCTCCTGGGCCAGGCCCTCGAAGAGCTGCTTCACCTCAGCGTCCGTCCGCCTGGGCTGCGAGATCGCAGTAGAGCCGGAACGCGGCCACTTCTCGCGCTTCATCGCCAGGATCAGCGCGTTCTGGTAGGTCATGGTGGCGTTCGGATCCACATCCACGAGGTAGTCACCGATCTTGAGGTCCACCACCTTCTGCTTGGGGACGAAGGCTCGCGCGCCCGACTTGATGCTCTCGAGCTTCTTCTTGTGGCCCAGCTCCTCCCTGGCGAACTGGGTGAAGAGGCCCTCCATTCCGGGACGTTCCGCCTTCTTCGCCAGATCCATGTAGAAGTCGTGGGCTTCCTGCTCTCCAGCGATGGCGAAGTCCAGGATTTCCTCAAGATTGCCTGCGGGCATGGCATGCCTCCTATTGTCGAACCACGGGATTCATGTGGAGCCTCTTCGAGTCTTCCAAGGCTCAGCGTCGGGCATCCGCCTAGATTAGTAAAATCGATAATTCCTATTGACGGCATTGAACCCGTCTATCGAGAATCAAGCACTTTCGTGGGGCGGCAGGATAGCAAAACGCCCGCGTTGAATAGGGACGGCTCCGTGCCCCGGAGCGGTTCGGTATACTCGAGTCATCGGGCAATCGGATCGGACCAGCATCGTCGAACCGTGAGGAGAGAGAGCCTTGGACAAGGAAGTCGAGCGGGGAATCAACCAGCAGATCAACGCGGAACTCTACTCGGCGTACCTCTACTACGCGATGGCGGCCTACTTCGAGGCGCTCAGCCTAAAGGGGTTCTCCCACTGGATGCGGGTGCAGGCGCTCGAGGAGATGACCCACGTCCAGAAGTTCTTCGCCTACATCCACGACCGGGGCGGCCGGGTCACGCTCGAGCCGATCGACGCGCCAGAGCTGGAGTGGGAATCGCCGCTGGCGGTCTTCGAGGCGGTCTACGAGCACGAGGTGCACGTGACCGGTCTGATCAACAAGCTGATGGACGTGGCCCTGGCCAAGAGCGACCACGCCAGCACCAACTTCCTGCAGTGGTTCGTGGGCGAGCAGGTGGAAGAGGAGGCCTCGGCCGACGAGGTCCTGCAGAAGCTCAAGCTGGTCGAAAAGACCGAAGGGGGCCTGTTCCTGCTCGACCAGGAGCTGGACAAGCGGACCTTCAACATGCCGGCCGACCTCGTCGGCGTCTTCTGAGATGAACTCTAGGCGTAGATGAGGCGCGAGAGCGTCTCGGCGACGCAGCCCGGCTTCTCTTCTCCCTCGATCTCGACTGTGACGCGGTTCTTGAGCTGAATGGCGGTGGGATTCTTGAGATCCGCGTCGACCAGCTCGCGCCTGGCGCGCACCCGGGCGTCGACCTTCACGGGGTTCGGGAAACGAACCTTGTCGAGCCCGTAGTTCACCCCCATGATCACGCCGTCGTAGGCCTTGGGATTCGACTGGGGGATGCTCCCCTGGAGGTGCACCACCAGGGACAGCGTCAGGAACCCGTGTGCGATGGTCACCTTGTAAGGGGAGAGCTTCGCGGACTTCTCCGGGTCGACGTGGATGAACTGATGGTCCAGCGTCGCATCGGCGAACTGGTTGATCTGGTCCTGGGTGACGGTGTGCCACTCGCCGACGCCCTCATCGGTCCCGAGGTTCTTCTTGAAGATCTCCAGCGCGGCTTCGGCCTTGCTCGACATGGGGTTCTCCTTCCGTGCAGATGGGGTCGCAGTGTAACGAACCGGCGAGCAATGGAGGCTAACAGACCCTCGCCTTCTCCTCGAAGCCGGCGGGCTCGATCTGGATGGTGGCGTGGTCGATTCCGAAGCGCTCGAGCAGGACGGCCTGAAGGGCTGCCAGCAGCTCGTGGTCGGGCACCTGGTGGGACGACTCGACGTGACAGGAGAGGGAGACGAGGCCGCTGGTGATCGTCCACACGTGCAGGTCGTGGATGGAGAGGACCCCGCTCGTCTCCCGGAGCACTCCTCGCACCTCCTCGACGTCGATGTGGCCAGGGGCCGCTTCCATCAGCACGCCCACCGTCTCGCGAAGCAGCTGCCAGGACGCGAAGATCACCAGCAGGGCGATCCCGATCGATGCGATCGGGTCGGCCCGCGTCCAGCCGAAGGCCCAGACCAGGATGGCGGCGACGATGACTCCGATGCTGCCGAGCGCGTCGCCCAGCACGTGAAGCCAGGCCCCGCGCACGTTCAGGTTGGAGTCCTTGCCGCCGTGGAGCAGCCAGAGCCCGGCCAGGTTGACGAGCAGTCCCCCGACCGCGATCAGGAGCATGGGCGCTCCCAGGACGTCCCGCGGAGCGCTCAGGCGCTCGAAGGCCTCCCTCAGGATGAACAGTGCCACGGCGACCAGCCCCACGCCGTTCGCCAGCGCCGCCAGGATTTCCACGCGGTGATAGCCGAAGGTCCGCTCCACCGAGGTGGGTCGCTGTGCCAGCCAGATGGCGAAGAGGCTGAGCGCAAGGGCCGCCATGTCGGAGAACATGTGGCCCGCGTCCGCCAGGAGTGCCAGCGAGCCGGTCCAGAGGCCTCCCAGCACCTCCGCCACGAGGTAGCCGGCCACCAGCGCGAGCGTGATCGCGAGCCGGCGCCGGTCGTCGGCCCGGCTGCGCAGATGTTCGTCGTGAGCGTGGTTGTGCATCCACGGCGAGACTACCGCAGACGGGCAGTCGGGATCAGCGGAGCAGGGCCAGCAGGTCGTCGCGAGTGACTCGGAGGGCGGCGCCCGAATCGCCGAGGGCCGTCTCCGACACCGAGCGCTTCTTCTCCTGAAGGGCGAGGATCCGCTCCTCGACCGTGTTCTCGGCGACCATCCGATAGACGAAGACGGGCCGGTCCTGGCCGATGCGGTGGGCCCGGTCGGCCGCCTGCTCCTCCACGGCCGGATTCCACCAGGGGTCGAGCAGGAACACGTGGTCTGCGGCGGTCAGGTTGAGACCCGTTCCCCCCGCCTTGAGCGAGACGAGGAACACCGGCGGCCCGTCCTCCTGCTGGAAGCGCTGCAGGACGGCGGCGCGGTCCCGGGTCGTCCCGTCCAGGCGCGTGTAGGAGATGCCAGCCTGGTCGAGGCGGGGCTCGACCAGGTCCAGAAGCGAGGTCCACTGGGAGAAGACCAGCGCCTTGTGTCCGTCGGCGACTGCGGTGTCGAGTCGGTCGAGAAGCAGCGCCAGCTTGGCGGAGTCCTCGGCGTCCTGGCCCGGGACCAGCGCCGGGTGACAGCAGGCCTGCCGAAGGCGAAGCAGCGCCTCGAGGGCTGCGAGCACGCTTCCGCCGGCCTCGAGACGTGCCAGCACGTCGCTCGCAGTGGCCGCGCGGATGGCGTCGTAGAGGCTCCGCTCGGCGTCGCTGAGGACGCAGTGCAGCACCAGGTCGGTGCGGGGTGGGAGCTCGGGAGCCACCTCCCGCTTCCGCCTCCGCAGCAGGAAGGGGCGGATGCGTTCGCGAAGGTGTGCGGCGGCCTCGGCGTCCCCCTGGGCGAGCGGACGGCTGTAGCGTTCATCGAAATCGGCTCGCCCGCCGAGGAGGCCCGGGTTGGTGAAGTGGAACTGGCTCCAGAGCTCGTCGAGGCGATTCTCGACGGGTGTCCCGGTGAGCGCGATCCGGAAGCTCCCGCGGAGCTGATAGGCGGCCTGGGCCACCTGGCTCTCGGGGTTCTTGATCGCCTGCGCCTCGTCGAGGATCACGGTCTCCCAGTCCTCCTGGGCTAGCGCTTCACGGTCCCGACGAAGCAGTGCGTAGGTGGTGAGGGTGATGTCGGCCTGCGGGTCGATGCTGCGCGCGGCACCGTGGAAGATCTCGACGCGCAGACCCGGCCGGAATCGAGCGATCTCGTCGGACCAGTTGTGCAGCAGGCTGGTGGGCGCCACCACCAGGGTGCGGCCGTGCAGCGCGCAGAGGGCCTGGAGCGTCTTGCCGAGACCCATGTCGTCGGCCAGCAGTCCGCCGAGCCCCGCCTCGCGCAGGAAGCGGAGCCAGTTCACTCCGGCGCGCTGATAGCCGCGAAGCGTGGCGCGCAGGTCGCCGGGAAGGGGCGCTTCCGGGATGCCTGCGAAGTCTTCGACGAGGCGGCGGAGCTCCTGGAAGGCGGGAGGTCGGGGCCGGTCCAGCGCGTCGCAAAGACGCGCGAGATCGGGAATGGCGCTCCGGGGCAGGGTCCCGTCACTCTCCCGCGCCGCGAGCAGGTCCTGGATGTGCGGGCCGAATCGCGCGAGCCAGTCTGTGGGCAGGGGAGCGAAGCCGCCCTCGAGTAGGGGGACCAGGGACTCGCCGCTTCGCCAGGCCCGCAGAACCCGGTTGGGATCCGCGCTCCCGCCAGAGGCTTCTGCCCCGGCACTCTCGCCCGGCTCGCGCGCTTGGAAGAGCAGCTCGAAGCGGCCCTCCTCCAGGCGGAGGTCGGGAAGCAGCGGAGGGGCCAGGAAGAAGGACTCGTGCGCCCGCCCCTGAACCTCTCCAGGCCAGTCCTCGAGCTGTGCCTCGAACTCGATCGCGTCGGCGGCGGCCAGTGTCACGCGGTGGCCGGGGACCATGCCGAAGCGGGTCCGCAGGCTGCGCGTGAGAGCCCGCTCTGCGGCCTCGTCGCGCAGGGGAACCGGCCCGCGCAGGTGCGTCAGTCGGCCGCCGTCGACCCGCGCGGTCGGGGGATCTCCGTAGACGAGGGTCGGGAGTACACTGAGCCGCTCTCCCTCCCGCTCGGTCCGGAGCACGATGCGAGGTGGGACCGATGCGGTCGATGGCAGGCGGTTCGTCTCGACCAGAACGGAGATCCGCTCGCGCAAGGAGGGCAGAACTTCGGTCAGGAGTTCGGTGAGCTCGTCCGGCGTGAAGGTGCGCCCGGGCTGAAAATCCTGAAGCTCGCGGCCGGTGAGCCCGGTCTCTCCGAGCTCTCGAAGCACGCCGCCACAGAGTGCGAAGCCCTCGCAGACCTCGCTGCTCACGGGCGGATCCCGCTCCAGCAGGAGACGAAAGCCGAGCGGATCGTCGACGAGGCGGGCGCGAAGAGCAACCGGCTCCGACGAGGTCTGCACGGGTTCGCCGTCCAGGCGGACGTCGGGGCAGTTCTGGAGCGCCCGGAGCAGATTGCGGAGAATGCCCCGGGGCATGCTGCCCCGAAGCCTGGATCCGAGAGCGCGCTCGACGGAGATGTCCGCCTGCGTCGCCACGACCGAAGGTCCTTCCACGCGGCCCGACGCGAGTGCGGTCAGTGTGCTTCGAAGCGGGCTCTCTCCGTCGTCGCTGACCAGGTATCGCTCGAAGGCGAGAGAGCCCGCTTCCCGGGTGAGGCGATAGCTGAGCCGGGCGGCGCCGGGCGGACCGCTGGGAAGGGAGCGATTCTCGCTGCGGGCGCGCCGCAGCGCGATCACCGCCGCGGCTACGTGCGCGCAGGGATCGTCGGCGCCAGCGCAATCGCACTCCCACTCACAGTCGTGCGGGTAGAGGATCACGGTGGGGTGGACCGCGCTCCCCGAGGTGTGGATCCGGAGCACCACCTCGTCCTCGTCGCCGTGCTCGCCGACCACCGCCTCGGCCCGGGCCAGCTCGACGCCCCGCGACCAGGAAGCTCGCGAAGCCTGGTCGCGAACCGTTTCGAAAAGATCGTCCACCCTGGGGCAGCAGGCTAGTCGTGTCCCGCGGGACGTGCCATGGTCTGCGGGGATGGCCAGCTACATCACGCCCGAGGGGTTCCGAAAGCTCCAGGAGGAGTTCGATCAGCTGTGGAAGGTCGAGCGCCCCAGGGTCACCCACGAGGTGAGCGAGGCGGCCGCGCTCGGTGACCGGTCGGAGAACGCCGAGTACATCTACGGCAAGAAACGACTCCGGGAGATCGATCGGCGCCTGCGCTTCCTGTCCAAGCGCCTCGACGAGCTCACGGTGGTGCGCGCGTCGCCGGACCAGAAGGGGAGGGTCTACTTCGGAGCCTGGGTCACCCTGGAGGGCGAGAGCGGAGAGGTGACCGAGTACCGCCTGGTGGGCCCCGACGAGTTCGACGTCGCCGCCGGCAGGATCAGCATCGCCTCGCCGATGGGGCGCGCGCTGATGGGGAAGGAAGAAGGCGACGAGTTCGTGCTCAGCCGTCCCAAGGGGCCGGCCACCTACACGGTCGTCGCCATCCGGTACGCGAGCGGGTCGGACTAGCCGGGCGCACTGCCGCCGTTGGCGCGGGAGGCGGCGCCGGAGCGGGAAGCCCGCTTCTTCCTCGGCGCGGGGCTCACGACTCCCGCAGCCACGCGCAGCTCCTGGAAGGAGTCCCGGATGGCCTTCACGAACTCGCCGAGGTCTGGCACCAATCCGTAGTCGGCGTTGAATCCCCAGCCCAGCTTTCCGTCGTAGCTGAACAGTGCGATCCCGAGACCGAGATTCTCCGCCAGCGGCACGTAGGGGTAGATCTCCTCCATCCGGGCACCGAGCAGGTAGAGCGGCACCTGCGGGCCGGGAATGTTGGTGACGACCAGGTTGAAGGGGAGCAGCCGGGTGGCGTTTCGCGCACCCAGGGAGAGCAGGGTCGCCGGGGTCCACTCCGCGACCTGGGTCAGCACCTCGGCCCCGACGGCCTGCTTCGAGCTCTTGAGCTTCTCGGTCCGCCGGGAGATTGCCTTCAGCTGCTCGCGGGGGTCCGGCTCACCGACGGGAAGGGCGAGGATCCAGGCGGAGACCCGGTTGCCGAACTTCCCGCGCTCGTCCTGGGTCCGAACGCTCACGGGGGCGAGGACGCGGAAGTCCAGCTCGGAGGGATCGACCCGGCGCTGCTGCAAGAATCGGCGCACCGCACCCGTCGCGATGGTCAGCACGACGTCGTTGAGGCTTCCCCCCAGCGCCCGGCGGATCTCCTTGATCTCGCGAATCTCCATCGTCGTCCAGTCGAAGCGGCGATGCGGACCCACGCGCTGGTTGAGCGGGGTCATCGAGGCGGGCCGCAGGGTGGTGCCGATGGTCTCGGAGATGGCGCGAAGCCGCGAGAGAAACTCCTGGCGGGCGTCCCTCGCCTCGTTCAGCAGATTTCGGGCATCGCGAGCCGCTTCGAACGGCAACCGCATGCGCCTGACGATCTCGCCCTGGAGCAGCTCGAAGCCGCTGGGCTCGGGACGGGGAACGTAGGGCGGGGCCTCGGGGATCTCGGCGTCGGCTTCCGCGCTCATCAGCACCGTCATCAGGTCCACCCCGGAGACGCCGTCGATCATGCAGTGGTGGACCTTGTTGATCACGGCAAAGCGGTTCCCCTCGAGCCCCTCGATGATCCACATCTCCCAGAGCGGCCGGGTCCGGTCCAGACGCTGGCCCATCACCCGCGCAGAGAGGCGCTTGAGCTGCTCGTCGTCGCCAGGGCGGGGCAGGCTGGCGTGGCGAAGGTGGTAGTTGAGGTTGAATCGCTCATCGTCCACCCAGACCGGCTGACGCTCGAGGGGAATCCAGGCGAGCTTCTGCCGGTAGCGCGGAAGGCGGTGTAGCACGCTGTGGATGCCGCGCTTGACCAGGTCGATGTCGATGCCGCCCTCGGGGGTTTCCAGGGGCCCCGTTTCGTAGATGCCCGTAGAGGCCACGTGCATGTAGGCGTGGGGCTTCTCCAGCAGGAGAAAGGAGTTGTCCAGGGCGGTGAGCCGATCGTAGGAGTAGCGGGGCATGGGCCCTCCGGAGCGCGTAACGCGATGCGTTATAGCAGAACGTGACTCAGAGTCAACCTTCTGTCGCTGCCCGTTCAAGTCCCGCCCCGGGGCGTGCGAAGAGAAGGGGAAATCCTCGGGATGAATCCCGTTTTTCCAGGGGTGTATCGATCGATGAATTCTCCCGTCATTCAGCTCCGTCTCAAAGGCCGCCTGCTGCAGACGCTGCCGTTCGAGGGCGACGCGTTGCGCATCGGCCGCTTGAAGGAAAACGACATCGTGATCAGCAATGCCTCCGTCAGCCGCTTCCACGCGGTGCTCCGGCGTGAGGATGATCAGGTCGTCTTGGAGGACTCGGGCAGCGAGAACGGCTGCTACGTGAACGGCACCAGGGTTGAGGGGCGGATCGCGCTGGAGGCCGGCGACGAGATCGCAATCGGAAAGCACCAGCTGGTGTTGAAGGAAGGGGCGGACGAGAACACTCCTGCGCCCGAAGTCGCGAGGGACGGGAAGAACGACGCCTGGGATGCATCCAAGACCTACTTCGTCGGGGCCGAGACCCAGGCGAAGATGCTCGAGAACCTCGGAGCGGAGCCGGGCGCCGTGACGGATCCGGAACGAGAGGCCGATCCGTCTCTCGACCAGGTGCTGGAGGCGGCAGTTTCGGAGACCGCGCCGGAGGAGATCGAACCGCCCGCTGACGAGCCCGTGCTGGAGAGCGTGGAGGAGTTGATCGGGGAGGCCGAGTCGGAGCCGATCGATGTCGACGCGGAGGAGCTGGAAGCCTGGACCCCCGAGGCTGACGAGCTGGTGCAGGGGGGCCAGATTGCGGTGATCGACGCGCCGGTCAGCCTGGACGAGGAGAGCGCCAGCGGCGCGTTCGAGTTCGGCGCCGAGGCGGATCTCGCCGGCCCGGCGGGAGAAGCCGACGAGGAGATCGATGTCCGGGAGTACGAGGTCGAGTCCAGCGACGAGGAGCCGAGGGAAGACGCCGAACAGGCCATCGAGATTCCCGGAATCCCGGCTCCCGAAGTGGAGCCGGCGGAGGAGCCGATCTGGCACGCGGGGCTGATCGTGCAGAACCGTGGGAAGCTCGACCGCATCATCAGCTGGGATCGGGATCAGCTCGTCGCCGGACGCTCCAGCGACTGTGACATCTACCTCGAGGAGGCGGAGGTCTCCCGGCGCCACGCGGTGTTCGTACGGGAGGACGGTGGCTACGAAGTGCGCGACCTCGATTCGGTCAACGGCCTCCTGGTCAATGGAGAGAAGAGCCGGGGCTGCAGTCTCGAGGTCGGCGACGTGGTGAAGATCGAGGGCTTCGAATTCACCTTCCTGCTGGATCGCCACCCGATTTGCAGCGAAGTCAAGACGGACGCACCCCCTGGCCCCGACGCCGGCGAAGCCGCTGGCGGCTTCCACATGACGATGCTCCAGGAGGAGCTTCCGATCGGCCCGGCCATCACCAACCCGAGCGCGCTCGTGGAGTCCCCGCTTCAGCCCGAGGAGTCCGGGTCAGCGGAGGTTCCTGCGGTCGGTTTCCCGGGGCTGGACGATACGGAGGAAGAGGCAGATTCGCCGGAGCTGCCCGCAATCGATCAACCGCTGTTGGATGCTGCGGAGGAGCCGGACGAGCCGCCGGAGTTGCCCGCAATCGATCTCGCGGTCTTGAATGATGCGGAGGAGCCGGACGAGCCGCCGGAGCTGCCCGCCGAGGTGCTCTACCCCCTCGACGACGTCGAGGAGGAGGAGAGACCGGAGCCTGCTGCGATCGGCCTCTACGGGAGCGACGCTGCCGAGAGCGAAGAGCTGATCGAGGTCGAGGAGGTTTCCTCCCCGTCCCACGAGGTCGAGGGTCCCGGCGTTCCGGTCGTGACCGAAGAGGCGCTCCGCCTGGAGGTGAAGGTGCGCCTGGCGGATCTCCCGGAGCCCCTTCGGGCGGCGCTGGCCGAGCTCGAAGAGACCGAGCTGAAGCTGCCCGTCGAGATCGTTCTCAAGACGGACGACTAGAACTCATCTCGCGAGCCCGTCCGTCGGCGGGCGGGTGCGGCGGGTGTTAGGATCGCCCGATGGGCGAGCGCGGGGAACGCCTTCCGGCCGGGAAGCTCGATATGGATCTCCTCGCCGGGCTTCTGGGTGCGCCCGAGGAGGGCCACGGCGTGGTCCTGGGGCCCGGGATCGGGCGCGACGTCGCGGTCGTGGACGGCGGTGGGGACCGCTACTGGCTCTTGAAGAGCGATCCGATCACGTTTGCCACGGACGAGATCGCCCACTACGCCGTGACCGTGAACGTGAACGACATCGCCACCGCCGGTGGCGTGCCGCGCTGGTTCCTGGCAACGCTGCTTCTCCCCGACTCGGGAGTCACCAGCGGAGAGGTGGAGGCGATCTTCGCGCAGCTCCGCGCTGCCTGCAGCCGGTACGGCGTCGCTCTGGTGGGGGGCCACACCGAGGTCACGGGCGCCGTCCGCCGGGTGGTGATCGCGGGCTCGATGGTCGGCGAGGTGCCAAGGAATTCATTGGTGCGAAGTTGCGACGTGGCGATCGGCGACGCGATCCTGTGCACCAAGGCGATTCCGCTCGAGGGGTGTGCGATCCTCGCCAGGGAGAAGCGCGAGGAGTTGCTCGAGGCGGGCTTCGCTCCGCAGACCCTCGAGGACCTCGCCGGTCTGCTTCACGAGCCTGGAATCTGCGTTCTGGAAGACGCGCGCGCCGCCTGCTCCGCGGCGGCGGTTCACGCCATGCACGATCCGACCGAGGGCGGAGTCGCCACCGCACTCTGGGAGCTGGCCCGCGCCAGCGGCGTCGGAATGCGCGTGACGGCGGCGGCGATACCCCTCCTCGCGGAGGCGGGAGAGGTCTGCGCACAGTTCGGAATCGATCCGCTGGGGCTGATCGCATCGGGAGCCCTCCTGGTCGCCGTCGCACCCGAGGACGAAGAGCGCGTGATCCGGGCTTGCGCTGCCGAAGGCATCGGCTGCACCCGCATCGCGACTGCGGTCGATCCTTCGGAGGGCATCCAGCTGGTGAGCGGGGGGCAGGCGATCGATCTCCCCCGCTTCGACCAGGACGAGATCGTCAAGGCCTTCTAGAGGCTTCGCCCCTAATCGAAATAGAGGCTCGTGTCGGGCTGGAGCAACACGTACAGGGTGTAGGCTCCCAGAAGGGTTCCGAGGGGGAACCAGAGCAGGAGCACCGCGCCGAGGACGACCGCGTAGGCCCTGGCCCAAGAGCGCCGCGTGAGCAGGCCGAGAGCGCCGATCAGGCCGGGAGCCGACACGATCAGCAGGCCAGCGGCGACAGCACCGCCGATCCCGGCCAGTACGGCGGTTGCGGTGGGATCTCCGGAGAGCAGTCCCCAGGGCGCAATGGCGACGAATGCGATGCCAGCGCACAGGATCCCCAGAACGCCGACGGCCAGGTACAGCCGGCCGAGGATGCGCACCCGGTTCTCCACCTGTTCGCGCATCTCGTAGCGCCGCAACAGGTGCTGGAAATCCGCCTCGTCGGCGCGCGGGGCGACTCGTTCGTTTCGCAGTCTGATCGCAGGTTCCATATCCGTGCTCCTTCGCCCGCCGGGGGCGAACTCCGGGGCGCAGTGCGCCCCGGAGTCGCGGGACTCAGTGCGAAGCTACCGGCACGACCGTGCTGGACTCAGCGGGGATCTCCGTCGGGTGGAGCTGGCGCTTGATCTCCTCGAGCTCGCGCCTGGCCGCGTCCGTATTGGCCTCCTCGCGGATCTCGCGGACCCGTGCTGCCAGCCCGATCTCGGTGCCGAGCTCCTTGTCGAGGTCGCCCTCGGTGGTGAGGCGAGCGACGCGTTCGCGGACGTTCTCGAGGGCCCGCATGTCCGCGTCCACCGAGAGCCCGTCGAGCGCCTCGGACATGCGGCGGCGCGCCTTGGCATTGGCGAGGGTCGCCACGATCCGCCCCTTCTCCCGTTCCAGCGCGCGGATCTCTTCGCGGAAGTGGATCAGGTTGGTCTTGGCCTCCTCGGCCTCGGCTCGCAAGCCTTCGAACTCCCGCTCCGTTCGCTCGATGTCGCCCACCAGGATCTGCTTGTGGGAGATCAGGGCCAGCCCCACCTCGTCGTCGCCACGCCCGACGGCCCGGCGGATGTCCGCGTGGGTACGCGCCAGCTCGTTGCGCCGCGTCTCGAGCTCCCCTTCCAGCTTGTTCCGCATGTACAGGATTCCGGCCACCGCCTCCTTGAGTTCGCGATACTGCTTGACCCGCTCGGAGATGGCGTGCTCGTAGACGGCGCGCGGGCTCTCCTCCTCGCGGTCGCGCAGCCAGCTGGCGGCCCAGCCGCGGAGCAGTCCGGTGAATCTCGCGATCAATCCGGGTCTTCGTGACATGTTTCGGTCCTCCTCACTTCTTCCCGTGCGCGCTCGCTAGACGGGCTTTCTCCAGTCCTCGTCGCGCAGCTCGAGCTCCCGGATCTTCTGCTGCAGGCTCTGGCGAACCATGCCGATGGCCTCCGCGGTCCGGGAGATGTTTCCGTCGTTGTCTCGCAACGCGCGCAGCAGGAAGCTGCGCTCGAAGTCCTCGATCACCCGCTTCTTGGCGTCGCTGAAGGGCACGTCGATCAGCTCGGGCGTCTCTCCCGGGCCGGCGTCCGCGGCCCCGGAGAGCTTCAGATCCTCCTCCTCGATGGATTCGCCCGGGGCGAGGACGCTGGCCTGCTCGATCACGTTGCGGAGCTCCCGCACGTTGCCGGGCCAGGGGTGGCGCATCAGGTGGGCGAGGGCCTGGTCGGTCAGCCGCTTCTTCTCGCGCCCCAGGCGCTCCGCCACCTGCTCGAGGAATCGCTGGGTGAGAGCCGGAATGTCCTCGCTGCGGCTCCGGAGCGCTGGGAGATCGAGCTCCACGACCTTGAGGCGGTAGTAGAGGTCCTCCCGGAAACGACCCTTCTCGACCTCCGCCTCCAGGTCCCGGTGGGTCGCCGCCACCACCCGCACGTCCACCTCGATCGGCTGGGTGCCGCCGACCCGCTCGAGGGAGCGCTCTTGCAGGACTCGCAGCACCTTCGCCTGCGTCTCGGGCGCCATGTCGCCGATCTCGTCGAGGAAGACGGTCCCGCCGTCGGCGGCCTCGAAGCGGCCTGCACGGCGCGCGTCCGCGCCCGTGAACGCCCCCTTCTCGTGGCCGAAGAGCTCGCTCTCCACCAGCTCCCGGCTGATGGCGGCGCAGTTCACCGCGACGAAGGGCTGGTTCTTGCGCGTGCTGTGCTGGTGGAGGGCCTGTGCCACCAGTTCCTTGCCGGTCCCGCTGGCGCCGCGGATCAGCACGGTCAGATCGGTTTCCGCCACCTTCTGGATCGTCTCGAAGACGCGTCGCATGGCGGACCCCGATCCGATCAGGTTCTCGAACCCGTAGTCCCTCTCGACCCGGGCGCGCAGGATACGGTTCTCGCGGGAGAGGTGGGTCCGCTCGAGGGCGCGTTTCGCCACCAGACGGATCTCGTCGTTGTCGAAGGGCTTGGGGACGTAGTCGTCGGCCCCGAGCTTCATGGCCTCCACGGCGATCTTCTCGTTGCCGTGGGCGGTGATCATCACCACCGGAGTCTCGGGCTGGTGCTGCTTCGCACTGCGCAGCACGTCCATGCCGCTCGCCCCCGCCCCCAGCGCCAGGTCCGTCAGGACGAAGTCGTAGTCGTGGCTGGCCAGCGCCCGAATCGCCTCCTCGCCGTTCTCGGCCTGCTCGGTCTCGTATCCCTCCCGGCGCAGGAGGCCGGAGAGAGCCAGCCGGATGGCCCGCTCGTCTTCTACGATGAGGACTCGTGCCTTCATGGATTCACGCCTCTGCGCCGTTCGGCTGTTTCGGGAAGGTGAGAAGGAATCCCGTGCCCCGCCCGGGGCCCGAGTCGACCTCGATGGATCCACCGTGGGCGTCGACGATCTTCTTCGAGATCGCGAGTCCCAGGCCGGTGCCGCTCTCCTTCGAACTGTAGAACGGGCTCCAGATCTCCTGGAGTCGGTCCGGCTCGATTCCCGGGCCGTTGTCGCGCACCCGCAGCCAGACCTCCGTTCCCGCCAGGTTCTCCCCCGCCTCGATCTCGATCCGGGGCCTGGGGGTTCCGCTCTGCACGAGAGCGTCGAGTGCGTTGGAGAGCAGGTTGACGATCACTCGCCGCAGCTTTTCCGGATCGCCCCGCATGCTCCCGTCGGCATCGATCGCCATGGAGAGGTCGACGCCGGCTTGATCGAAACGGTCGCGGAAGCTCTCCACCGCGGAGGGAACCAGCTCGGCCATGCGCAGTTCCGCGATCCGGAATTCCTCCTCGCGCGCAAAGCGCAGCAGGTGCGAGATGCTCTTTTCCACCCGGTCCAGCTCTTCCAGCGCCACCTCGGCGTACTCGACGCTCTCCGGCGACGAGGGGTCCTCGCCCATCTGCTGGACCAGGCTCTTGGCAGCGGTGATCGGGTTGCGGATCTCGTGGGCGATGGAGGCCGAGATCTCCTCGATGCGGCGCGTGTGTTCACCTTCGAGCTCCCGCCGCTTGACCGAGACGGTGTGGTCCAGCTGCCGCGAGACCTCCCGGTCGATCCACCGCTGGCGAAGCGAGGGCTCGAGGTGGCTCTTGATGAACTCGCCGAGCAGGGCCACACCCCAGCAGATCCCCACGATCCAGGCCACGGGGCGTACGAAGACGGCGAGCACCCCGACCACGATGGCGTATTGGACGATCTTGCGCGCGAACCTCGCCTTTTCGGCCGCGAGCCTGCGCGCCTCTTCGTAGGCCAGCTGCTCCGGGCTCATGCCCGGGCCGGGGCTGGCGTTTCCGGCCGCGCTTGCGGCTCCGGCGCCGGCGACCTCGATCGTTCTCGCGCATCGGCTCACCCTCGAAGCGGCTTCTCCTCACCCGCGTCGCCCTGTCGGACCTGACGCGGTTCACGTCTCGCGCTCCTCCGCCCCGGTGGCCGGCTTGGGGAAGGTAAGGACGAACTCGGTTCCGGATCCGGGATCGGAGTGGGCTTCGATCGAGCCGCCGTGGGCGTCCACCAGCTTCTTGGAGATGGCGAGACCGAGGCCGGTGCCCGAGGATTTCGAGGTGTAGAAGGGGCTGAAGATCTTGTCGAGCTTCTCCGGCTGGATTCCCGGACCATTGTCCTTCACCCGGATCCAGAGCTCGGTGCCGGCCAGATTCTCTCCGGAGCGGATCTGCAGCCTCGGAGAGACGACCTCCCGTTCCGAGAAGGCATCGAGCGCATTGCCCACCAGGTTGATGATCACGCGCCGAAGCTTGTCCGAATCTGCCCGCAGTCCGGCCGCAGGGGCCACGTCCAGCTCGATCGCGACGCCGAGCTGTGTGACCCGGTCGCGAAACATCTCGAGCGCGGAGTCCACGACCTCGGCCAGGCGCACGTCGGTCATCTCCACGTCTTCTTCCCGGGCGAAGCGCAGCAGGTGGGAGATGCTCTTCTCCACCCGCTGGAGTTCCTCGAGGGCGACGTTGGCGTACTCCACGTTGTCGCCGGACGACGGGTCTTCGCCCATCTGCTGGACCAGGCTCTTGGCAGCGGTGATCGGGTTGCGGATCTCGTGGGCGATGGAGGCCGAGAGTTGCTCGACGTGCTGGGCGTGGCGGCTCTCCAGGGTCCGCTTCTGCTCCGACACATCGGCGTGAACTCTCTCGCGGACTTCACGGTGGATCAGCTCATTGCGAAGTCGGGGAGCGACGATCGCGAAGAAGTAGTGCAGTGCGACCCCGATTCCCCAGCCCAGGGCGACGATGGCCGCGGGCCGGAGGCCCGCGACGAAGAGCAGGAAGAGACAGACGGCGCAGTAGGGCACCAGGTGGCTGAGGAACCCGATCTTCCGGTTGGCCGCTCTGCGCGCGGCGCGGTAGGCGCGCTCTTCCGGCGTCAACTCGCGGCGGGTCTTCTTGCCCGGGCGGGCGGGCGGAGAGCCCGCGACTTCGCCCTCTGCGGCTCCGGGCCGCTCGGGGCGGGTATCGAGACGCGGGTGGCGGGGCCTGCCGTGACTGCGGCCTCGGCGGGGACTCTCGGAGTCGTCCCAGGAACGCGGCATCGGACTCCCTTCCCTCTCGGGGGCAACCGTGCAGAGATTATGAGCCGGTGGGCGACCGATTCCCATTGCCGTCATGGCCTGGATCTCTAGCAAACCGGATGCCAAGGATTGAATGCAGTAAAATCAGCTACTTGCGAAGTGGCTGCAGCGAACGCGCTGCAGCTTTCGAGCTTCAGGTGCAGTCGCCGCGCTGCACCTGGGACCGCGTGCCGGGCCACCGGCCCCCCCTTAGACGGGGTGTGCGGCTCTGAGCCCACAATTGCTAAGGTCGCGCGCGTGACGGAACCGGAGAGCACCAGAGACCTTGAAGGCGAGGCCGAGGACGACTCCGACGAGGAGTACGCGCGGACGCCGTTCGACAACCCGTTCTTCCTCCCGGTGCTGCTGATCGGCTTCTCGGTCTGGTTCATCTACGACGGTTGGTTCAACCCCGAGATGGAGTGGATCAAGTTCAACCGGGGTGGGGCAGCGATCTTCTCGCTGCTCGCGATCTGGTTCACCGTCAAGGCGGTTCGCGAGCGGCGCGCCGACTCGGAGTCGAACCAGCCCGATTAGCGAGTCTCCGGCGCGCTGGCCGGGATGGCTGCTGCGGTATTCGCCTCGGTCTTCGAATCCGGCAACTCGTCGGGCGAGACCAGACCCGCAGACATCACCAGCTTGAAGGCCTGCTCCACCGTCACCTCGAGCGAAGTCAGATCGTTCTCGGGCACCAGCAGGTAGAAGCCCGAGGTCGGGTTGGGTGTCGTCGGCACGAAGACGTTGACCAGGTCGTCCTCCTCCACCGACCCGACGACGGGGCCCCGGGCGGGACCGGTGGTGAAGGCGATGGCGTAGACGCCTTTGCGCGGGTACTCGACCAGGACGACGCGGCGGAAGCTGGTCTGCGAGCTCGAGACGAAGATCGCGTCCAGGAGCTGCTTGACGGCTGCGTAGATGTTCCGGGCCACCGGTACCCTCGACAGCAGCCGCTCCCAGAGGCGCACGATCTCCCGGCCGAAGAGATGACGAGCCACGACTCCGAAGAGCAGGATCACGAAGAGCGTGAAGATCGCGCCGACCAGCGGGAGGTTCGGTGGCTCGACGTGGTCGGGAAATATGAGGCGCAGGACCCGCGGCAGGAGGAGATTGTCGAGCCGCTGGATGATCCAGGCGATCGCCCAGATCGTGATCCCGATGGGTGCAAACGTCAGTACCCCAGCCACGAAGTAGCGGCCGAGGAATCCCCGGAGTCTGCTCATCCAGCGCGAGATCATCGCTGTTTCTCCACGACACGGGAGTGTATCGACGCCGGCGGCTTTTCTCACCACGGGGCGGGGGCCGGGAAGGCGGCCGGAGGCCGCGCCGGAAGCTGCGGCAACGCTCCGTGTTACGTTCTCGAGGCGGTCTGGGGGTTGCGAAGATCCAGGGTCGCGTGGTTGGGACAGGGAGGCAGCGCGGATTGGCGGATCTGACGGACCGCGCGATCGCGCTGGGCCTGGCCGTGGGCTTCGACCGGGTGGGCGTGACGACGGCGGAGGCGACGCCAAGGACCGAGTTCCTTCGCCGCTGGATCGAGCGCGGCTTCGCCGGCGAGATGGACTACCTGGCGCGGCGGCTGGAGGAGCGGGTGGACCCGCGCCGGGTTCTCGAAGGGGCCAGGAGCATCGTCGCCTTTTCCCTGGTCCACGGCTCGGAACTCGAAGTGCCGCCGGGACCCGGGCACGGAAGCGTGGCCCGCTACGCCGGGGGTGACGACTACCACGAGGTGCTCGCGGAGCGCCTGCGCGCCTTCGAGCGCGAGCTGCAGATCCTCGCGGGACGGCCGATTCGCACCCGGAGCTACGTGGACACCGGGCCGGTTCTGGAGCGGGCGCACAGTGCGCGGGCCGGAATCGGCTGGATCGGAAAGAACACCTGCCTGATCGATCCGGAGCTGGGCTCCTACCTCCTGCTGGGTGTCGTAATCACCGATCTGCCTCTGCGGGCCACTGCACCCGAGCCCGACCATTGCGGCACGTGTCGCGCCTGCCTGGACGCGTGTCCGACCCAGGCCTTCGCGGCTCCCTACGTTCTGGATGCCACCCGCTGCCTCTCCTACGTGACGATCGAGCAGCGCGGAAGCATCCCCGAGCCGATGCGGAAGGCCCAGGGCCAGCGCGTCTTCGGATGCGACGTCTGTCAGGAGGTCTGTCCCTGGAACTCGCGCAAGCGGCGCAGCGTACCCTCCGATTCGCTCGGGCTCCGAGAGAGGATCGCGCCGCGACTGGAGTGGCGTGGGCCTTCCCTCGAGTGGCTGCTCTCGCTCGACGAGGAGAGCTGGCGACGCGCGACGCGAAAGACGGCGCTGCGGCGCTCGGGGCTTCGGGGGCTGCTCCGCAACGCGCTGGTCGCGTCGGGCAACAGCGGCGATCCGCGGCTGATTCCGACGCTTCGGCGTTACGCGGGAAGCGAGGATCCCCTGCTGGCCGAGCACGCGCAGTGGGCGCTGGCTAGGCTGGCCGGCGAGCCGCCAGTCGCGCCAGGGCCGCCGGGCGCGGGCCCTCGCTGACCAGCTCTTCGTAGGCGATGGCCCGGAGTTCGGAGAAGAGCTTCGGGAGCTCAGCAGGCTCGAGAAGAAACGCTGGATTTCTAGGTCCTTGCGCAAGATCTCTCTGGTGGGTCGTGAAGGTTTCATAGAGCAGGAGTCCACCCGGTCGTAGCGCCTCTACGATTGCTGGAGCCAACTCCCTCACTAGAAAGCGGAACACGAGAATTACGCCGCAACTCCCTGGAACTACAGGGATGCCGAGTCCGGCCTCGAGGTCGGTCCGCACGCAATGGACGCGTGGCGGTGCCGTCCGCTGGAGGCTGCGGAGGGCCGTTTCGTCGCGGTCCAGTGCGAGGACCTGCAGGCCGAGCCTCGCAGCGGCGAGGCTGTGGCGGCCTCGACCGCAGGCCAGGTCCAGGACGGGTCCCAGTTGGCCCGCCTCCAGCAACAGCTCCTGTCGGGCGCGGAAGAACTCCGAGGTTTGGGGGTCAGGATCGGGGACCACGCTCGTCGACGACCTTTCGAAGCAGACCCGGGAAGTCACTCATCACGGCGTCGACGTCGAGGTCCAGAAGCCGGCGCATCTCGTCTTCCTCGTTGATGGTCCAGACGTGCACCTGCACGTCATGGCGATGCGCGAACTCGACGAGTTCGGCGGTCACCAGCGGAGCTCCCGCGAAGCTGGGCGGAACTTGCAGCGCCATCGGCCCGGGGGGCGGCGCCTTCCCCTCGGCCGCCGCCCGCACGAAAGCCACCACGTCTCCGACGGCGGCGCCCATGGCGGGTCGAAGACCGCTCGCTGCGAGGTGGGCGCGGAGCGACGACATCGTGTCGTCGGCCTCCGCGGCCAGCAATGTGGTGGCCTCGCGCCCCGCCTCGGCGACGATCGCGACGCTGGTTTCGATCAAGGCAGCCGAATTTCGCTTCACCTCGACGTTGAAGCGGATCCCGGGAAACGCCTCGAATGCCTCGTTCAGGGTGGGAATCCGGATTCCCTTTCCGCGCTCGGGGAAGTTCGCCCCAGCATCGGGGCTGAAGTGGTACCCGGCGTCCAGGCTTCGCAGCTCGGCCAGCGTGTGATGCTCGACGGCGCCGGACCCATCGGTGGTCCGGTCCAGCTGCGGATCGTGGCAGAGCACGACCTCGCCGTCGCGCGTCAGATGCACGTCGGTCTCGAGGATCGCCGCCCCTTGCGAGAGGGCGCGTTCGAAGGCGGGAAGGGTATTCTCGGGCAGTTCGCCGCTTGCGCCGCGGTGCCCGATCACGATCGGTCTCGGCAGGTCGAAGTAGGGGTGCGACATGGCGCATACGTTATCATGCTGCGCCCCATGGGAGTGCTGACGCGGGATGTGATCCTCGCCGAAATCGAGGCGGGAAGGTTGGCGATCGACCCGTACGCGCCGGAACAGGTGGGGCCGGCGTCCATCGACCTGACCCTGGGCGATGAGATCCGGGTGATCGAGTCCGGCCTCCACGCGATCCCGATCGCGGACGACGTCGACTATCGGAGCTTCACCAGGCGTTGCTCCCTCGATGCGCCTTTCGTGCTCGAGCCGGGCCAGACCATCCACGGCATCACGCGGGAGCGCCTGACCCTGCCGCCGGATCTGTGCGGGTTCCTGGAGGGGCGAAGCCGCTTCGCGAGGCTCGGCCTGATGGTCCACGTGACCTCGGCCTTCGTCCAGCCGGGTGTCTCGAACCATCAGGTCCTCGAGATCAGCAATGTCTCCGGGCACCCCCTGGAAATCCATGCCGGAACTCGCCTGTGCCAGATCGTGCTGTTTCGGACCGAGGGTGAGGCGGTCTACCGAGGCCGCTTCGCACAGCAGAGCGAGCTCTGAGCCGTGCGCGCAGTCGCTCAACGAGTGCGCTGGGCACGGGTCCGGGTGGACGGCGAATGCGTCGGTGAGATGGGGGAGGGTCTGCTGGCCCTGGTGGGCGTAGGGCGTGGCGACGGCCCCGAGCAGGCGACAGATCTGGCCCAGAAGCTCGTCCATCTTCGCGTGTTCCTGGACGAGGGCGGACGGATGAACCGCTCACTGATCGACACGGGCGGCCGGCTGGGTGTGGTCTCGCAGTTCACACTGTTCGGAGACGCGCGCCGCGGGAGGCGGCCGTCCTATGCGAATGCCGCACCGCCGGAGCAGGCCGAGCCCCTGATCGAAGCGGTGGTCGCGGCCGCCGAGGCCGCTGGTGTCGGCGTGATCACGGGCCGCTTTCGCGCGATGATGGACGTCGAGTTGCTGAACGCGGGCCCGGTGACCATCCTGCTCGACACGGACAGGGTCTTCTAGCGACCTGGCCGGAGAGCCCGCCGCGGCACCGACGGCGCCTCTTGACCCGCGCCAGGCAAAGCCGGAGAATTCCCGCCCAGGGGGGCGACGCAGGTCGCCGTCGAGAGGAGAGGTTCAGTGCACATTCATGTTTCGATTCGGTCGATCCTGATCGCGTTCGCTGCGGCTGCCAGCTTGGCCGCGACGCCCGCTCCCGCCGCTGCGGAGAGCCCGGTGTCGGAGTACGGGATCGGTACCGCCTGTGTTTTCGTCAACCTGATCTACGGTCCGACCAAGTTCCTCTACGCCACCGGTGGTGCGCTCGTGTCGGGCTTCGCGTGGGTCTTCTCCGCGGGAGACAGCGACGTGGCCAGGCCGATCTGGGATGCGTCGATGCGCGGCGACTACATGGTCGTACCAGCCCAGCTACGCGGGCAGAAGCGCCTGGACTTCATCGGACGCTCGCCAGTTCAGGCGGATGCGGCCGAAACTCCGTGGAAGGAGGAGTCTCCACACGAGGGCTTCTGAGACCGGGCCGCGCGTCTGATCGGAGGGCGAAACCAGGGGCCGGCAGGGGCCCGCTCCGAGGAACGTAACCAACTCGGCGTGCCGGCGTACTTCAGCTCGAGAGCACTCGGGCTCGCCGATCGACATCGGGCCTGGTGATCGATGGCGAGAGCCTCGTGGAGCTCGTGGAGAATGGGTCGTGGCTGATGGAATCTCGATCGCCTCGTTTGCAGCCGCATTCGCCGCCGGCCTGATCTCATTTCTCTCGCCCTGCGTGCTGCCGCTCATGCCCGCCTACCTCTCGCTCATCTCCGGCGTCACGGTCGAGGAGCTGACGGAAGGGGAGGGCGAGCGCGGGATCCGGCGCCGGGTGCTGCTGGGCTGCGCCGGGTTCGTGGGGGGGTTCTCGACCGTATTCGTTCTCCTGGGTGCCTCCGCCACGGCGGTGGGTCGAGTGCTCCAGACCTGGCGGGTCGAGCTGTTCGGAATCGAGATCGGCGCGGTTCAGGTCGCAGGCGTGGTGATCGTCTTGATGGGGCTGCACATGACCGGGCTCCTCCCGATCCGTGCGCTCTACCGGGATACCCGCTTTCATTCCCAGCTACAGCCGACCGGACCGCTCGGGACGTACCTGCTGGGCGCGGCATTCGCCTTCGGATGGTCGCCCTGTGTCGGCCCGATCCTGGGTGGCATCCTCACGATCGCGGGAGGTCGGGAGACGGTCTACCAGGGGATGCTGCTGCTGGCGGTCTACTCGCTGGGTCTCGGACTGCCGTTCTTCCTGGCCGGCTGGAGCGTCGAGTTCCTGTTCGAGTCCGCCAAGCGGCTCAGGCCGCATTTGCGGCGCATCGAGATCGCTTCGGGTGCGCTGCTGATCGCCCTGGGCCTGCTCGTGGCGACGAATCGCCTCACCGCTCTCAACAGCTACTTCTCGTTCTTGAACCACATCGTGGAGGCCGGGGAGCAATGGCTGCTCTGAGATCGCCCCGCGGTGTGATTGCCGCCCTGGCGCTCGTTCTGCTGGCCCTGGCCTGTCGGGTGGAAGACGCACCCTGGCCCGATCGGGACGGGCGTGGCCCGCTCGCGCCGGAGTTCACCCTTCCCGACCTGCTGGGAAGCAAGTTCTCGCTCGCCGACCATCGCGGACAGCCCGTGATCGTCGACTTCTTCGCGACCTGGTGCGCACCTTGCGTGCAGCAGATCCCGGTCTTGAACGCCTTCCAGGCCGCCCACTACGGAGACGTGGTCGTGCTCGGGATCGCCGTCGACGCCCAGGGGAGCAGGGTGGTGGGCCCGTTCGTCGGCGAATACGACATCCAGTACCCGGTGCTGCTCGGAAGTGAGAGGTTGGCGCAGCAGTACGGCGCCTTCGGCTTCCCTTCCCTCTATGTGGTCGCGCCCGACGGCAGCATTTCCTCGAAGCACGTCGGGGTGATCAGCCAGCAGGAGCTCGAGGAGGCGCTGGTGGCGGCTTCCGGCCCGGCCGGGTCGACCCCCTCCGAACACTAAAGTCCGCGGCCGCTCTGGTCGAAACCGCCCTGGTGGAACGGCGCCCCGAATCGGCTGCTCCCAGGCCGAGCGAAGATACCCAGTTCCGGGTCCGGCGTGCCTTCGAACGAAGCTTCGAGGCCGGCCAGACGGTATTCGACGAGGGAGACCCGGGAGAGGTTCTCTACGTCATCCAGACGGGGATGCTCGAGCTGGTTCGCTCGGGTCCCGATGGCCCCCGTCTGCTGGCCCGCCTCGGCCCGGGTGAGTTCTTCGGCGAGATGGGAGTCCTGCTGGGAAGGCCTCGCTCGGTGCGGGCCGTGGCCATCAGCGACTCGTGTCTGCTCGAGCTCGATGCGGCGACCTTCGAGGAGATGTGCATCGCCCGGCCGGAGATCGCCATCCGGGTGATCCAGCGCCTGGCCGCGCGGGTGATCGAGCTGGAGCAACGCCTGGCGGCGCTGGGGGTGGACGACGTGCTGCGCCCGCTGGTCCGGGTCCTGGTGCGCCGGGCCGATCGAGAGGTCGGGGGCGGCAAGCTGGCCACCACGCTGCGGCGTCTGGCCGGAGAGGCCGGGGTCTCCCTCCTGGAAGCCCACCGCGCTCTCGGTCAACTTCTCGAGCGAAGGCTGGTTCGGCTGGTCGACGACGTCCTGGTCATCCCCGACCTCGAGGCCCTTTCCGCCTGCCTGGATGGCGCGGATTAGCTTTCTCTGAAGCGGTTCTGCACGAGCCGCCTTGCCCCACCTCCGATCGCTTTGTTAGCGTCGCCCCTGTCGGGGTGGCCAGCTCAGCGGAGGGGGGTCGTGGGTAGGTTTCGTCTGTCCAGCCGGGGGCACCTGTGGGTTGCGCTCGTGCTCCTGGCGGCCAGCCTCCCCGTGGCCTCGCGGGCGATCTTCGAAAGCACCGAGTCGCAGGACGACGCGCCCTTCGACATTACCGCGGACGCGATCGAGTTCGACTCGGAGCGCGGCGTCTACGTGGGCAGGGGCAATGTCGTCATCACCCAGCCGGGCCGCACCTTGACCGCGGACTGGATGACCTTCAGCCCCGACACCAAGCAGGGGATCGCCACCGGGGACGTCGTCTTCTCCGAGGGGAGCGACATCCTCTACGCGGACGTCCTCAGCTTCGAGATCGACACGCTCCGGGGCATCGTGCTCCAGGGGTTGCTCGACGCCCGCAGCAGCGGCTTCGAGATGACTGGCGAAACCGTCCGCCGGACGGGAGAGGAGACCTACACCTTCGAGGAGGCCAGCTTCACCACCTGCAAGTGTCCGGAAGAGGGCCGGACCCCCTGGGCGATCGAAGCCGAGACGGCAGACGTCGAGGTCGGCGGATACGCCACGACGCGGAACACCACCTTCGAGATCCTCGGGTTCCCGGTGATCTGGCTGCCCTGGATGCGCTACCCGGTCAAGTCGGACCGGCAGACCGGCTTCCTGCTGCCGGAATTCGGGATCTCCGGCCGGAGCGGAACCCGGATCGGCTTCCCCTTCTTCTGGGCGGCTCGGGACAACATCAACGTCACGGTGACACCGACCTACCTGTTCGATCACGGCTTCAAGCCCAGCGTCGAGATCGAGTACGTCTTCGGCGAGAAGTCCTGGGGCAACATCTACGGGACCTTCATCGACGACGAGGACGTGGATGAGAACAGCATCGACACCCCCTTCGACTCCACGCGCTGGGCGGCGGAGTGGCTTCACGACCAATACTTGCCTCGCGGCTGGCGGGCCAAGGTGGACGCGACGTTCTTCTCCGACAACCTGTTTCCATTCGACTTCAACGACTTCCGGTTCTACAGGGACAACCGCTTCCTCGAGTCGAAGGCTTTCGTCGAGAAGCGCTTCGGCCCGCTCGACCGGTTCGGGTTCAATGGCGGCGTCTGGTGGGCGGACGACCTGCAGAACCCCGACGATCAGGACCGCGACGACTTCCTGCTTCAAAGGCTCCCAAACCTGGAGATGAGTGGGATGGCCCAGCCCCTTCCAGGCTTCGCGCGTCGGCTCGTCGGCTCCTTCGATGTGGACTACACCTACTTCACCAACCGAAAGCAGCCTCAGGACGTCTACGACGGGGCGAACGTGGTGGGCGACGACGTCTTCCTGGACACCGGAATCGACGCGATCCCCAACGGCTACGAACGCGACGAGAACGGAAACATCGTCACCCTGGACGGGGACGTGATCACGGCCGATGGGACGGTGCTGACGGTGGAGGAGTTCCTCGCCAGCTTCCCCCCCGACGTCGAGCCTCCCGAGCTGAACGTGGACGGACACCTCGACGACTTTCCCCCCGGTCCCGAGAACGACGGGAGATTCTCCCCGGGAGAGCCCCTCGCCGACCGGGGCCACCGCGTGGTGCTCAATCCCCGACTCGGCCTTCCCTTCCGGGTCGCCGACATCGTCGAGGTGAATCCCGAGGTCGGCTATCACGGAACCTTCTATCAGACCTCCGCGCAGGGCGGCGTAACGCGAAACCTGCTCACGGGCATGCTGGACACCCGCATCCGGATGCGCCGTCAGGTGAACCTCCCCTTCGGCCAGGGATGGGGAACGCACGTCATGGAGCCGCGCCTGGTCTATACCGGTGTCACCAGCGCCGGCGACAACGACGACCCGCTGTTCGTCCCGAAGCCCAACCCGCTGCAGGACCGGATCCGGCAGTTCGAGCTGTTCAACGTCACTCGCAACCCCTCGGATCGCATCGACAGCGTGAACGCCATCACCCTGGGGCTCGGCAACCGCATCTTCCTCCCCGGCTACGAGGAGGAGGGCCCGGCGCTCTTCGCCGACTTCTCCTTCTCCACCCAGTACGACTTCTCGAGGGACGACAACGTCAAGCTCTTTGCCGAGGGGGCCGTCTTCCCCCACCCGGACCTCGATCTGCGCTTCAACATGGGCTGGGACCTGCTCGAGAGCGAGTTCAGCGAAGGGCTAGTCGAGGCCCGCTACAAGAGCCCGAAGGGACACGACCTCGCCTTCAGCTATCGCTACCTGCGCGAGATCCCGCGCTTCTTCGAGTCGTTCCTGGGAGACGAAGACCGCTACGAAGAGTTCACCACGGGCTTTTTCAGCATCAACCAGCTCTCCGTCCTCGCGCGGCTGGCCCTCACTCCAAACTGGGCCGTCGGCTACGCCTTTCGCTACTCCTTCGAATCGGAGATCCTGCTGACCAACTGGGGTAGCGTGGAGTACATCTCGAAGTGTAAGTGCTGGGCGGTCCGGGTGCTGGTCGGTTCCGACCGTGCCGGCGGCGTCGAGTTCAGCTTGCAGTACGTGCTGCTCGGTCTCGGTGACGATTCGGTCCGGCCCTTCTCCGGAGGCGGGCGGCGGGGCCGCGGTCCGGTCTCCGGCGGCCAGAACTGAGGCCCGCGTCCGGGCTGCTTGACGCTCCCTGGCCCCTTTGATAACAAGCGGTTTTCACAGGGCTTTTCTTCTTCGGCGCGAGCCGGGCAACGGGACCGTGACGCTTCGCCCCTCTCAGGATGAATTCGAGAGCCTGGCCTCCCGGGGCAACCTGATTCCCGTGGTGCGCGAGATCGCGGCCGACATGGACACGCCCCTCTCGCTGTTCCGACGGCTGGACGACGGCCGCACCTCCTTCCTCTTCGAGTCCGTCGAGGGCGGCGAGAAGTGGGCGCGCTACAGCTTCATGGGGGTGGGAGCGCGGGCGCTGTTTCGCGCTCGGGGTCCCGTGGTGGAGTGGACGGAGCACGGCGAGACGCGCTCCTTTCGCGTCGAGGGCGACCCTCTCCAGGTGCTGCGCGAGCACCTCGCCCGGTATCGATTCGTGTCTCCCGAAGCTGTCGAGCTGCCGCGCTTTGCTGGCGGCGCGGTGGGCATGATCAGCTGGGACTGGGTTCGCTTCGTGGAGCGGATTCCGGACCAGAATCCCGACGAGCTGGGGTATCCGGACCTCCACTTCGTGTTTCCCGAGACGGTCGTGGTCTACGACAACGTGCGCCACTCGGCGATGGTGATCCGCTCCGTCGCGCTTGGCGAGCAGGACGACGTCGCGCGCCGCTACCGAGAGGCGGAGGAGGCCCTCGAGGCCACGGTTCGAACGCTCCGCGAACCCCTGCCGCCCGAGCCTCAGCGCGCCGCCGTGCGCCAGCCAATGGACGTCCGGCCCAGCATCACGCGCGACGGCTACCAGGCGATGGTGAAGCGAGCGAAGGAGTACATCCGGGCGGGGGACATCTTCCAGGTCGTGCTCTCCCAGCGCTTCCGAATCGCGCTCCAGGTCGAACCCTTCCAGATCTATCGGCAGCTTCGGCGGATCAATCCCAGCCCCTATCTGATCTTCCTGCGCTGCGAGAGCGGGGTGATGATCGGGTCTTCACCGGAGATCCTGGTGCGGGTCGAGGACGATCGCATCGATCTCCGCCCCATCGCCGGGACGCGTCCCCGGGGCAAGACATCCGAGCAGGATCTCGAGCTCGAGAAGGAGCTGCTGGCGGATCCCAAGGAGCTGGCCGAGCACGTGATGCTCGTGGATCTGGGGCGCAACGACGTCGGGCGCGTCGCCGATGTCGGGTCCGTGGAGGTGAACGAGTACGCATCCATCGAGCGGTACTCGCACGTGATGCACATCGTCTCCAACGTGCGCGGGAAGCTTCGGACCGGTCTCGACTGGCTCGATCTGCTGCGCGCCACCTTCCCGGCAGGCACCCTCTCCGGCGCGCCGAAGGTCCGAGCCATGGAGATCATCGATGAGCTCGAGACGCTGCGACGAGGCCCCTACGGTGGCTGCATTGGCTACGTGGACTACTCCGGCAACATGGACATGGCCATCACCATCCGGACGCTGATGGTCAAGGATGACACCATTCACCTCCAGGCAGGCGGGGGCGTGGTGGCGGACTCGGTTCCCGACGCGGAGTACCAGGAGTCGATGAACAAGGCCCAGGCGTTGATCCAGGCCATCGATCTGGCCCGCGAGGGAACGGATTGATGCGGCTCCTGATGATCGACAACTACGACTCCTTCACCTACAACCTGGTGCAGTACCTGGGCGAGCTGGGCGCCGAGATCGAGGTGCTGCGAAACGACGCCGTGTCGCTCGAGGTGATGATCGAGCGGGGAGCCGCAGGACTGGTGATTTCTCCTGGCCCCGGGCGGCCGGAAGCCGCGGGGGTCTCGGTCGCCGCCGTGCTGGCCTTCGCACGGCAGGGAATCCCGGTCCTCGGCGTCTGCCTGGGTCACCAGGCCATCGGTGAGGCCTTCGGTGGTCGAATCGCACAGGCGCACACGATCATGCACGGCAAGACTTCGCTGATCCACCACGATGAGAGCGGGGTCTTCGAAGGGCTGCCGAGCCCCCTCGAGGCGACGCGCTACCATTCGCTGGTGGTGGATCCGGATTCCTGTCCGTCGGTCCTCGAGGTCAGCGCCCGCTCCTCGGACGGCGAGATCATGGGTCTGCGCCACCGGGAGCTTTCCGTCGAAGGGGTGCAGTTCCACCCGGAATCGATCCTCACCCACGAGGGCAAGCGCCTGCTCGCCAACTTCCTCTCGCGCTGTGCGGAGGGGCGATCGGCGTGAGCCTGCGGGCGGCGATCGAGATGGCGAGCGGAGGGGAAGAGGTTCGCCCCGACCTCCTCGAGAAGGCCTTCGGGGAGATCATGGATGGAACCGCCTCCGACGCGCAGATCGCCGCCCTCCTGGTCGCGCTGCGAGTCAAGGGCGAGACCGTGGGCGAGATCAGCGCGGCCGCCCGTGCGCTGCGAAAGAGGGCGGAGACCGCGCCGCTGCTCGACCCCCGCACCGTGGATACCTGCGGCACGGGCGGAGATGGGGCCGGCACCTTCAACATCTCGACTGTGGCAGCGTTCGTGGTGGCGGGCGCCGGGGTGCCGGTGGCGAAGCACGGAAACCGCGCCGCCTCGAGCCGGGCCGGGAGCTTCGACGTGCTGGAGGCCCTGGGCGTCCACGCGGACCTCGCGATCCGCGATGCCGCCCGGGTACTCGCCGAGGTCGGAATCGCGCCCTTCTTCGCGCGCAGGGCCCATCCCGCCATGCGCTTCGTCGCGCCGGTTCGGCAGCAGCTCGGGATCCGCACCCTGATGAACTGCATGGGACCGCTCCTCAACCCGATGGGCGCCAGGCGTCAGCTGATCGGCGTGTACGCGCGGCCGCTGGTGGAGACAATGGCCCGGGTGCTGGATGAACTCGGCGCCGAGCGGGCCCTCGTGGTCCACGGCGAGGACGGGCTCGACGAGATCACGATCACCGCGCGCTCACACGCAGCCCTGCTGGTGGCTGGCACAGTGGCTCCTCTTAGCATCGATCCCGAGCAGTTCGGAATCGAGCGCGTCGCCGCGGCGGCACTTGCCGGTGGCGACGCAGCGGAGAACGCGAAGATTGCGCGGGCCATCCTGGCCGGCGAGCCGGGGCCGCGGCGCGACATCGTGCTGCTGAACGCCGCGGCGGCGCTCTTCGTAGCCGACGCGGCGCCAGACCTGGGAGCGGGAATCGAGCTGGCGCGGAGGAGCGTTGACTCGGGGGCGGCGGAGGCTCGGCTCGAGGAGCTGATCCGGGCCAGCGCGGAGTTCGCCGGCCGGGACTGACGAATGACGATCCTGGACGAAATTCTCGAGCAGAAGCGCCGTGAGGTGGCTGCGGCCATGCAGCGCCTCCCTGCGAGCGGCATGGCGGAGCGCGCGGCGAGCTGTCTGGGGACCCCGCGCGGGTTCCGGCGGGCCCTGGCGCGGGGATCTGGCGCTCGGGTGATCGCCGAGATCAAGCGGCGTTCTCCGAGCAAGGGAGAGATTCGCGCCGACTTCGATCCGGTCGGCTGCGCCAGGTCCTACGCCGAAGGCGGCGCGGCGGCGATCTCCGTGCTCACCGACGGGCCCTACTTCGGGGGGAGTCTGGAGTTCCTGGAGGCGGTGCGCTCCGCGGTGGAGCTGCCGCTGCTCCGGAAGGACTTCCTGATCGACCCCTATCAGATCGACGAGGCCCGCCTGAGCGGGGCCGATGCCGTCCTGCTGATCGTCGCCGCGCTATCCGGGGACGATCTCGGGCAGCTCCGCGAGCGAGCGGTGGCCCTGGGCCTGGATGTGCTCGTGGAAGTCCACGACGAGGCGGAGCTCGAAGCCGCTCTCGTCGCCGGTGCGGACCTGATCGGAATCAACAACCGCGATCTGCGCAGCTTCCGGACGGACCTGGCGGTGACCGAACGGCTGGCGCCGCTGGTCCCCGAGAACGCCCTGATCGTCTCCGAGAGCGGTATCTTCACCCACCAGCAGATCCGCCGCCTGGAGGACATCGGGGTCCACGCCTTCCTGGTGGGAGAGGCACTGATGCGGGAGGCCGACGTTGGCCTCGCTCTTCGCCGACTACGGGGGACATCGTGACCGAAAGCGCAGGTATCAGTGGTGACGGGTTCCGGATTCGAATCAAGGTCTGTGGCGTGACTCATCCCGACGACGCGGCGGCGGCCGTCGATGCGGGTGCCGATCTGATCGGACTGAACTTCGTTCCGGGCTCGCCGCGAATGCTCGATCTGAACACCGCCGAGGCCATCGCGAACCGCGTGGCCGGACGGGTGGAGCGGGTCGCGGTGTTCCGTGACGCTCCCTGGAACGAGGTCGAGGCCGTGACGCGCCGGATCGAGCTCGAGCGGATCCAGTTCCACGGGGAGGAATCCGAGGACGAGGTCGAGATGGTCGATTTTCCGGTCATCAAGGCGGTGCGCGGTGCCGACCGGGAGGCGGCAGAGACCTACCCCGGAGCCCTTCTCCTCCTCGACCACCCGATGGGAGGCGGTGGCAAGGGGGAGGCCTGGAACTGGAGCGAGGCCGCCGAGCTGATCGCCGAGGGATACGACATCATCCTGGCGGGAGGGCTCGACCCCGAGAACGTGCGGCAGGCGTTGACGAGTCTCGGTGGCCTTCCACCCTGGGGTGTCGACGTCGCCACGGGTGTCGAAACCGAGGGATACCGGAAGAGCCAGGATCGGATCGAGGCCTTCGTCAAGGCAGTTCGCGAGGTAGAGGAGGGACGTTGACGAAAACCACCGAGGAGCGCGCGCGGGGCGCGGACAGCGCGCCGAAGCTGGACGAAGCCAGGTCGCGACGCGGGCATTTCGGAGAGTACGGTGGGCGCTACGTCCCCGAGACGTTGATCGCGGCGCTCGACGAGCTGGAGGAGGCGATTCCGCGGGTGATGGGCACCCCGGAGTACCGGGCCGAGCTCGACGAGCTTCTGTCGAGCTATGCCGGGCGCCCAACACCTCTCTACTGCGCCCGGCGGATGAGCGAGGACCTCGGCGGGGCGAAGATCTACCTGAAGCGCGAGGATCTGGCCCACACCGGGGCCCACAAGGTGAACAACGTCCTCGGTCAGGGGCTGCTGGCGAAACGCATGGGGAAGCGGCGGGTGATCGCGGAGACGGGCGCCGGCCAGCACGGCGTCGCCACCGCGACGGCCTGTGCGCTCCTGGGCCTGGATTGCGAGGTCTTCATGGGCGAGGAGGACGTCGCGCGGCAGGCGCTGAACGTCTTCCGGATGGAGCTGCTCGGGGCACGGGTCCACCCGGTCACCTGCGGCTCGCGGACGCTGAAGGACGCCATCAACGAGGCGATGCGCGACTGGGTGACGAACATCGGGACCACCTACTACTGCATCGGGTCGGTGATGGGCCCGCATCCCTACCCGACGCTGGTGCGCGACCTCCAGCGCGTGATCGGCGTCGAGACCAGGCGACAGATCCTCGAGCTGGAGGGCCGCCTTCCCGACGTGCTGGTGGCCTGCGTGGGCGGTGGGTCGAATGCGATCGGCCTCTTTCACCCCTTTCTGGAGGACGCCGGCGTGCGGATGATCGGCGTCGAAGCGGGTGGAGAGGGTGTGAACACGCGCCGGCACGGCGCCACGCTGACCACCGGGGTCGCTGGCATCTTCCACGGCAAGCGTACGGTCGTGCTCTCCGACGACGACGGCCAGATCTTCCCGGCCCACTCCGTCTCCGCCGGTCTCGACTACCCCGGCGTGGGACCCGAACACGCCCATCTCCGCGATTCCGGTCGCGTCCAGTACCTGCCCGTCACCGACTCCGAGGCGCTGGATGCCTTTCAGTACCTCTCGCGGAAGGAAGGGATCATCCCGGCTCTGGAGCCCGCGCACGCCATCGCCCACGTGCGCACCCTGGCGCCGACGCTGGACCGCGACGCGATCGTCGTGGTGAACCTGTCGGGTCGCGGGGACAAGGACGCGGAGCAGGTGCGCGAGATCTTCCGCTCCCGGGATGCGGCGGCGCAGTGATGGGGAGGATTGGAGAAACCTTCGCGCGGCTTCGCGCCGCCGGGGACCGGGCGCTGGTTCCCTTCATCACGGCGGGGGACCCGGACCTCGACACCAGCGAGGCGCTGGTGCTGGCGATGGCCGAGTCCGGCGCCGACCTGATCGAGATCGGGGTGCCCTTCTCGGATCCGACGGCCGAGGGACCGACGATCCAGCGCTCGAGTGAGCGGGCGCTGGCGGGCGGGGCCACGCTGCGACGCATCCTCGAGCGGGTCGCGAGAATCCGTAGCCGGGTGGACACGCCGCTGCTCCTGATGGGATACGCGAATCCCTTCTACGCCATGGGTGCGCAGGGGTTCGCCGATGCGGCTGCCGAGGTCGGAGTGGACGGAGTCATCGTGCCGGACCTGCCCCCGGAGGAAGGTGAGGATTTCTACGCTGCGGCGGAGCAGCGCGGGATCGACCCGGTCCTGCTGGCCGCGCCGACGACCCAGGGGCGCCGACTCGCGATGCTCGCCGGCCGCACTCGGGGATTCCTGTACTACGTCTCGCTCACCGGAGTCACCGGGGCCCGGACGGAGCTCTCCCGGGATCTCGAGGCCGGGGTAGGGCGGATTCGCGAGCACTCCGACGTCCCGGTCTGCGTGGGCTTCGGGATCTCCACGGCCGAGCAGGCCGGCCTGGTCGGGGGCTTTGCCGACGGCGTGGTGGTCGGCAGCGCCATCGTCGACCGGATCGAGGCCGCTCCCTCCAAGGAGGCGGCCATCGATGACGTCGCCCGGTTCGTGTCGGAGCTGAAGGCGCCCCTGAGAGCCGCGTAGGCGGCAGCCGGCGGCGAGGCGTCCGTCGGGCGCTCCTATCCGGCCCCGTCGAAGAGCCCCTCGAATCCCGAGGGCTGGTGGGGTCCGATGACGAGTTGCTCGAGGATCCCGATTCCCTGGCGCTCGCCCATTCGGGCACGGCACAGCTCCTGGATGTGGATGTAGCGGGGATCGAGCGGGTTCACGTCGGCGAGCTTCCACGCCTCGCAGCCAACGACTTCCTCACCCTTCCAGATGCCGTGTCCCCACTCCGGGTGGAGGTACCCGAGCCCGAGCATCTGGAAGGTGAGCATCGGCTCGAGGCTGATGACGCGAGCGTCGCCCCGGTGGGGGACCAGCGTGATCTCGGCGGACTGGGCCTTCCGGGTTCCGGGCTGCCAGCGGACGCTGTGGGAGACCGATTCCATCTTGCTGGCAATCGTCTCCTCGTAGTCGATGACGGGGTCTCCGGGGCTCGCCAGGATGGGAGTGATGCTGCCGTTCGAGTTCTCGACGCGCCCCCGGCCGTCTTCCACGACGTCGAAGTGCGCGCACAGGTCGTCGAAGTGGAGGGGCGCCCAGAGCCAGAAGAACTGGGGCGCGTCGCCGGGTGCTCCTCCTTCCTGCTCGCCCACCGGGCGGATTCCCCAGGAGCGATCGCGCGTGCCGAGCACGTCGCTGGGCTCGACCTGGAGGCGCTCTCCGTTCACCTCGATGAAGCCCCGCCAGCTCCCCCACTGCGTGAACCGGGTGGTATCCATCCTGACCCGGGTTCCCGAGCGCCGTGTGAAGCGGGGCTCCTCCACGGCGACGGTGCGGGCGCCGAAGGTCAGCTCTGCGCGCACGCCGGCCTCGTTCTCTCCCACGCGCAGCTGGAGGGAGCGCATGGGGTCGAGCACCTCGACGGCGATGGGGCCAGCCGCGGTCTCGGTCCTCTCCAGGGGCGCACGGCGGGAGCTGTGGACGGAGGTCTGCACGCCCCCGCGCACCACGCTGAACGACGCGTCCAGCACGCTCCGGTTCGGGTAGAAGCCCATCGCGGCGGCGAAGTAGAGCGCGCCATCCCGCGAGTAGCCGTTGAAGAAGTACCGGTCGTAGGTGTTCCGGTCTCCGCTGCTCGCGGCCGCGACCGGATCGGGGGTCTGGTGGATCGGGAAGTCGTCGTGGCGATTCAGCATTCCGCTCACCCCTCGTGTTTGCAGTGGTTGGCCGCGGGCAGGATCGCACGGCCGGTGGGGTGAGCTCAAGTCTCTTGAACGGATGCGTCGGGGCCTGCCTCGACGGGATCGGCCTCTTCGGCCATCACACAGTCCTTGCCTTCGTCCTTGGCGCGGTAGAGAGCCCTGTCGGCCCTGCGCAGCAGCTGTTTCCGACTCCCGCGGTACTGGGCCACTCCGATCGAGATCGTCATCCTGGTCGGACGCATCGAGTCGTCGACGATGAAGGCCGCCTCGGCGACGGCCATGCGGATCTTCTCGCCGAGGTTGACGGCGCCGGTGAGGTCCGTGTTCGCCGCGAGAACGGCGAACTCCTCGCCGCCGTAGCGCGCGACCAGGTCGCTGTCGCGGATCGCCTGGCTCAGGACCTGCGCGAGACCAACCAGCAACTCGTCCCCAGCGACGTGTCCGAAATGGTCGTTCAGCTGCTTGAAGTCGTCGATGTCCAGCAGCAGCAGCGACAGGGGCTCCCCGCTCCGCTCCACCCGCTTGATCTCGCGAGTCAGGTGTTCCTGGAAGAAGCGGTGGTTGTGGAGCTTGGTGAGCCCATCTGTGATCGAGAGCTGTTCGAGGATCTCGTTGGCCCGTTGGAGCTCGTCGTTCTGCGCCTGCAGCTTTCGGTTCGCCTCCTGGATCTCGCTTCGGTGGTGCAGCAGCTTTCTGGCCATGTCGTTGAAGGTGCGAATCAGGAGCCCGACCTCGTCGCTTCCCCTGGTGCACGGGACCTCCACCTCGAGCTCACCGTGGGAGATTCGCTGCGCGCCCTCGGAGAGTGCCTCGATGGGCTGTACCCAGGTCGCGATGCCCCGGTACGCGGCCAGGACCAGGAGCAGCACGATGCAGAGATCGATCACGAGCAGCCGGGTCATCACCGACAGCAGCGGCTCGAAGGCCTGCTCGAGGGGCTGCTCCGCCACCAGCGTCCAGCCGAGCGGGCGCAGCGGGAGCGCCGCGCCGACCATCCACCCAGCGGAGTCGCTGCGGTATCGGCGCACCTCTCCGCGGCGACTTCGCGAGAGCTCCGCGGCCATCGACGCCCGCTCGCGATCTGCTGGGCCCGATCGCCCACGCAGCTTCCCAGATGCGTCGAACAGCTGGAGCTCGCCCCCGGCTCCGATCGGGCCGGCATCGAGCAAGCCCGACAGCGCGCTCTCGTGGAAGACGCCGCAGAGGGTGGCGAGGACGCGGTCGCGACCGGTCCCGAGCGCGACGACGGCCACCGGCGTCTCCACGCCTCCGGCTGCGGAAAGCGTCCGGATCGAGACGCTGCCGGGATCCAGGTCCAGGTGCTCGAGCGAGATCGGAAGCGGCGAAGAGTCCTCGCGGCTGGCTGCTGCCACAGTCCGGTCCGACGAGTCGATCAGAACGAGCGCGGCAAAGAAGTCGGTTCGGCCGAGCGCCTGGCTCAGCAGCTCCTCGCTGCGCCCCGCGGGAGCCTGGCCACTCAAAGCGCCAGCCACCGCGAGGTCCACCGCGAGCCGCTCGATCTCGAGTCCACCCCCGTCGAGCCAGCTCGACACCCGCTCGACGCTCCCGGCGAGCAGACGCGGAAAGCGCTGCTGCAGCTGGCTGCGGAGGAACCCGTACGTCGAATGCACGGGGATCCAGCTGACGACGAGTGTCGTCAGAAAGCTCGCAAGGAAGACCAGCAGGATGATCTTCGTGGTCAGGCTGCGGAACAGCTGCCTGCGCAGCACACGACTCGAGATGCGCCTTCTCCTCGTGGGCCAGGGCTCCCTGCGGTTATCGACGGATCTGCTGGTGGTCTTGACCGGCCGGCCGATCCGGACACCGGGAAAAACTTCTTGATTTTCGGTAAGTTGTGCGACTGTGCTGCGGCGGCGCCCGGACCGGCGCTTCGTGGCGGTAACTGCCCGGAAGCGCGAGGGAATCTCGATTCTCCGTTTGACCGCCTCCGGGCTCTCGGATATATTGCACCAATCTTTTCGAGGGGTTAGGCGAATTCTCACGCGTCCGGACCGCTCCGGCCCCGCCAAGTGTCCCCCAGGCCGCTGATCGCGCTGCGGCTCGGGGCGAAAGGGACAATGAACGAGCCCCGTTCCGGTGATTCTGCGATCGCCTCGCAGAACTCGACTGCCGCGTCCGGAGCCAGCATCGAGCGCCTGCGAGCGGTGATCGATGGGGTGGACTTGGAGATCCTCGCGAAGCTGAACGAGCGGGCTCGGCTGGTCCAGGAGATCGGAAAGCTCAAGCGTTCCTCGCGCACCTCGGTGTACGATGCGGCACGCGAGCGGGATCTCGTCGCAGGACTTGCCGCGGCAAACCCGGGGCCGTTCCCGAACTCCGCGCTTCCGCACGTCTTTCGAGAGATCATCTCCGCGACCCGCTCCCTGGAAGCTCGGCTGCGAGTGGCGTTTCTGGGGCCCGAGGGAACCTTCTCACACCTCGCTGCACGCCGCGTCTTCGGTGGCCAGGGAGACTGCGTCGCGGTGGCGACCATCCCCGACGTCTTCGCAGTGGTGGAGCGCGGCGAGGCGGACCACGGGATCGTTCCGGTGGAGAACACCACCGAGGGCGTGGTCACGGCGACGCTGGACACCTTGATCGGGTCGGAGTTGCCGATTCGCGGCGAGAGCCTGCTCAGGATCTCCCTCCAGCTGATGTCGCAATCCGGGCGCCTCGAGGACGTGAGGCGCGTTGCCTCCTACCCCCAGCCGCTGGCCCAGTGCCGCGGCTGGCTGGACCGACATCTTCCCGGCGTGGAGCGCGTGGAGGTGGCGAGCACGGTGGCCGCTGCCAGGCTCGCGCGCGAGCAGCCCGACGTGGCTGCGGTGGGGAGCTCTCTCGCCGGCGAGCTGGAAGGGCTCCTCACGATCGCGGACGCCATCGAGGATCGGAGGGACAACACCACCCGCTTCCTGGTGCTCGGGGGAGAACCTCCCCCACCGAGCGGAAACGATCTCACCTACGCGGCCTTCACGGTGCGCAAGAGCGAGACCGGGGCGCTCCACAAGCTGCTCGAGCCGTTCGCCCGACACCACGTGAATCTCACCAGTCTGCAGGCCCGGCCCCTCGAGGGGGCGCCTTGGGAGTACGTCTTCATCGTCGACCTCGACGGACACCAGAGCGAGCCGCAGGTGCAGCGGGCGCTCGAGGAGGCGGCGCGTAGCGCCAACTTCTGCAGGGTCTTCGGGTCCTTCCCGCGCGCGACGGCGGCCCCGCGCGCCGCCGCTGGAGAGGGCTAGGCATGGCGCTGGAGCGATTCGTGAAACGCCACGTCGCCGAGCTCGACCCCTACCAGCCGGGAAAGCCGATCGAGGAGCTGGAACGCGAGCTCGGCATTCAGGGCTCGATCAAGCTCGCCTCCAACGAGAATCCGCTGGGACCTTCGCCGAAGGCCGTCGAGGCGATGCGGGCCGCGGCGGAGGGGGTGAACCGCTACCCCGACGGCGCGAGCTTCCGGTTGCGCCAGGCCCTCTCGGAGCGGCTCGGGATTCCGGGGAACCAGATCGTCTTCGGTGCCGGTGCCGACGAGATGCTGGAGCTGTTCGCCAAGTGCTTCCTCGGGCCGGGTGACGAAGCCGTCTTCGCCTGGCCGTCCTTTGCCATGTACCCGATCGTCGTGAAGGGGATGGGTGCGACACCGATCGCAGTACCCCTGAACCGGAAGCTGGTCCACGACCTGCCGGCCATGGCCGAGGCGGTCGGCGAGCGAACGCGGCTCGTGCTGGTGTGCAATCCGAACAACCCCACCGGGACCAGCGTGGGTGCCGAGGCCTTCGATCGCTTCGTCACCGCACTCCCGGAGGGCGTGGTGCTGGTGGTCGACGAGGCGTACTTCGAGTTCGTCCGACGCGACGACTTCCCGGATTCCTTCGGCTGGGTCTCCCGACGCCCCGGTACTGCGGTGCTGCGGACCTTCTCGAAGATCTACGGCCTGGCCGGCCTCCGAATCGGCTACGGGGTGATGGATGCGGAGATGGCCGGCTATCTGGAGCGGGCCCGCCACCCCTTCAACGTGAATCTGCTCGCCGAGGCTGCGGCGCTCGCTGCCCTCGACGACGAGGAGCACGTCGAGCGAACCCTCCGGATGAATCGCGAGGGAGCCGAGTACCTCGCCCGCGAGCTCGGGGACCTGGGGATCGAGGTCTGGCCGACGGACGCGAACTTCCTGCTCGCCAGGACCGGCGCCGCGAGCTACGACGATCTCCTCCGCGAAGGGGTGATCGTCCGTCCCATGCGCGGCTTCGGACTGCCCGAGCACGTCCGGATCACCATCGGAACCACCGCGGAGAACGAGAAGCTGGTGAAGGCGCTCCAGAAGATCCGGGAGGGAGCCCGTTGACGGCCTCCTTCGAGAGGATTGCCGTGATCGGTCTGGGGCTCCTCGGGGGCTCCGTGGCCATGGCGGCGAAGCTCCGGGGGATCGCCGCAACCGTCGTCGGGGTGACGCGGCGCCCGGAGACCCTGGAGGCCGCGCTGCGCGACGGCGCGGTGGACCAGGCCGGCAGCGACATCGCCGAGGGTGTTCGCGCTGCAGAGCTGGTGGTGCTCGCGACGCCGGTCTTTGCGATGGCCGAGGTCCTGCGCAAGGCGGCTCCACATCTCGGAGAAGGTGCGCTGGTCACCGACGTCGGAAGCGTGAAGGGCCTCCTCGCCCGCCGCCTGCCGCCCATCCTGCCCGGAGGCGTGACCTACGTGGGCTCGCATCCGATGGCGGGCAGCCACGAGGTCGGATTCGCCCACGCCAGGGCCGACCTCTTCGAAGGCGCAGCGTGCATCGTGTCGCCGGTCGCCGGAACGGCGCGGGCCCCGGTGGAGCGCGTCTCCGGCTTCTGGTCCGCTCTCGGCGCGCGGGTGCTCCTGCGGGACCCCGCCGTCCACGACGCGGAAGTGGGCTGGGTGAGTCACGTTCCCCACGCCATCGCGTTCGCGTTCGCCCACGCGTTGGACGCAGCCTCCCCGGGTGCCGCGGAGGTCAGGGGTTCGGGTTTCCGGGACTTCACCAGAATCGCTCGGAGCGATCCCGAGCTCTGGGCGGACATTCTCGTCTCCAACCGGGAGGCGATCGCCGGCTCGCTTCAGGACGTGGTCCAGCGAGTCGATGCACTGACCCGCATGTTGGAGAAGGGCGATGCGGGGGCGATACAGCAGTTCCTTGCCGTGGCGCGCGAACGGCTCGCCGACGGCGCGAACCACGCCCGATCCGGGGGCGAAAACCCGGAAATCCAGGCTGTCTCGAAGAAGACGGCCAACGAGGAGTAACACTTCGATCTATGAGTGAGGAAATCAGCAATCCGGGCGGAGCAGAGAGCTTCGCCCAGCTCTTTGAGGAGAGCGTCAGCAAGCTCCAGGAAGGGGAGGTGGTCAAGGGGAGGGTCCTGTCGATCGATGACGACAACGTCCAGGTGGACGTCGGCTTCAAGTCCGAAGGCTTCATCGATACCTGGGAGTTCATGGACGAGGCCGGAAACGTCCTGATCGAGGTCGGCGACGAGGTCGACGTCCTGATCGAGGAGACCGAGGACGACGAGGGCCGGATCGTCCTTTCCAAGGAGAAGGCCGACCGCCTCAAGATCTGGGACGAGATCAGCGGTGCCTACGAGGCGGATCAGCCGGTGGAGGGGAAGATTCTCTCCCGGGTCAAGGGGGGGCTGTCGGTCGACATCGGCGTCAAGGCCTTTCTGCCCGGCTCACAGGTGGATCTGCGCCCGGTGCGGAATCTCGAGAGCCTGCTGGGCGAAAAGCTCGAGTTCAAGATCATCAAGTTCAACAAGCGGCGCGGAAACATCGTCCTTTCGCGGCGGGCCCTGCTGGAGAAGGAGCGCGAGAAGATGCGCGCTTCGACCCTGGAGACGCTCGAGGAGGGGCAGATCGTCGACGGCGTGATCAAGAACATCACCGACTACGGTGCCTTCATCGATCTCGGCGGAATCGACGGGCTGCTCCACGTGACGGACATGTCCTGGGGCAGGGTGAATCACCCGAGCGAACTCTTCCGAGTCGGCGACGAGATCAAGGTCAGGGTGCTCAAGTTCGACGCGGAGACCGAGCGCGTTTCGCTGGGTCTCAAGCAGATCCAGCCCGATCCCTGGGTGGACGCCGCCATGCGCTACCCGATCGGGATCCGGATCCGCGGCCGCGTCGTGTCGCTCACGGACTACGGAGCGTTCGTCGAGCTGGAAGCGGGCATCGAGGGGCTGGTGCACGTCTCGGAGATGTCCTGGACCAAGCGGATCAAACACCCGTCCAAGGTGGTCGCGATCAGCGACGAGGTCGAGGCGGTGATCCTGGCCGTGGACGAGGTGAGCCGAAAGATCTCCCTGGGCATCAAGCAGATCGAGCCAAACCCCTGGAGCGTGATCGAGGAGAAGTACCCGATCGGCACGAAGGTGAGCGGCACCATACGCAACATCACCAACTTCGGTGTCTTCGTGGGTCTCGAAGAGGGGATCGACGGCCTGGTCCACGTTTCGGACATCTCGTGGACGGAGCAGATCAAGCACCCGAGCGAGAAGTTCAACAAAGGAGACGAGGTCGAAGCGGTCGTCCTCAAGATCGACCAGGAGAACGAGAAGTTCTCGCTGGGGATCAAGCAACTCGAGGCGAATCCCTGGGACGGCATCCAGGGGAGGTACCCGCTGGGCTCGGAGGTCACCGGCGAGGTCACCAACGTCACTGACTTCGGCGCCTTCGTCCGCCTGGAGGAGGGCATCGAGGGGCTGGTCTACAGCTCCGAGCTCTCCGCCGAAGCGGTCGACAAGCCGTCGGCTGCAGTGGAGGTGGGGCAGACGGTGACGGCGCTGGTGACGAAGGTGGCGCCGATCGACCAGAAGATCTCGCTATCGATCAAGGCGGTTTCGGATCGCGAGCAGCGTGCAGCGCTGAAGAACCTCTCGGCGCAGCAGTCGCAGACCCAGACGACGACTTTCGGCGATCTTCTCAAAGAGAAGCTCGCCCAGAAGTCCGAGGAATAGTAGCGCGGTGCCGGCCTGGAGCAGGTGCGCCAGGCCGGCACCAGAGTACTTGGGGAGACCGATGACGAAGAGCGGGCTCATCGAGAGGGTGGCGGAGCTGACTCCGCACATTTCGAAGAAGGACACCGAGGTCGTGGTCAACACGATCTTCGACTCGATGACCGAGGCATTGAAGCAGGGAGAGCGGATCGAGATCCGCGGCTTCGGCAGCTTCCAGGTCAAGGTTCGGGAGGCGCGCGAGGGACGGAACCCGAAGACGGGAGAAGAGGTGCAGATACCTGCGAAGCGGACGCCTTTCTTCAAGGTCGGCAAGGAGCTCAAGGAGAAGGTGGACGAGGTCCGCTCGAAGGTGTCCGACAAGGTGGCCGTTTCGGGCGCGCTCGGCTGAGGAATCGGCGAGGATCTGATGCGGACAGTCCGTCGCTTGCTCGCGCTCGCTCTCTTCGCAGGGCTGTTCATGGTCGTGTGGATGTTCGCCACGCGAAATGCCGGCGAAATCGGGATCGACCTCCTTCTGCTTCAAGCACCCGCTGTTCCGATCTGGGTGGCCCTGCTGAGTGCGTTCGGCATCGGAGTTCTCACAGCGGGTGTCTCTCTCGTCTACCAGCTGACCAAAAAGAACCTCGTCGCGAGGCGCTACCGGAAGGCGATCAAGGGTCTCGAGTCGGAAGTCCACCAGCTCCGCAATCTGCCGCTCGCCGGCACCGATTCCGCCCTGGCGCCGCGCGCGGGCGAGGAACTCGATGATGGCGAAGGCGGCGGGATGGCCAGCCGGGGCCCGTGACTCCCATGAATTGGTTCCGGCGCTGGTTCCGGAGCGAGGCGCGCGCACCGAGCGACGTGGACGCCGTGGTGCGAAGGGCGCTGCGCAGCGTTCTCGACGGCGACCTCGAGACCGCCGGAGAGCTGCTTTCGCGTGCCGTCCGGATCGATTCGGATCAGGTCGACGCGTACCTGTCCCTGGCTCGTCTCTACCGTCTGCGCGGAGAGATCGGGCGGGCGATCCGTGTCCACCAGAACATCCTGCTTCGCAGCGACATCCGGCCGGACCAACGCGACGAGGCGCTCCTCGGCCTCGCCGGGGATTTCCGCAAGGGGGGCTTCCTGCAGCGCTCGATCGCCGCCTACGAGGAGCTGTTGGCTCGGCGGCCCCGGGACCGGAACGCCTTGCGCGCCCTGGTTCGGCTCAAGGCGGACGCCCGTGACTACCAGCGGGCAGTGGAGCTGCAACGGCAGCTCTCGCGTTCCGAGGGCAGGGAAGGGCGAGCCGATGAGGCTCGGCTGCTCGTCGAGCTGTCCGAAGCGGCCCACGCCGAGGGGAAGAACGACGAGGCGCGGCGGGTGTTGCGGCGTGCGTTGCGCAGGGATCCGGCCTGCGTCCAGGCCTGGATCCACCTGGGTGTGCTGGAGGCGGAGCGAGGCCGATCCAAGCGCGCGCTGGCGGCATGGCAGAAGGTCCGGGAGCTCGACCGGCGCCGCGGTGCCGAGGTCTACCCCCGCCTCGAGTCGACCTACGCGTCCCTCGGCCGTGCCAGCGAGTTCGAGGACTACCTGCGCGGGCTGCTGCAGAGGTTCCCGGGCGACGTGGATGCGCGCCTGGCGCTGGCTGGCGCCCTTTCGGCTCGCGGTCAGACGGATGTAGCCATCGCGGAGGCGCGTGCCGTGCTGGGCCGGGATGCCGAGAATCTTCGGGCGCACGCGGTGCTGTCGCGCCTGCTGCTGACTGCGGGACGAGAAACGGAGGCGGTCAAGGAGCTCGCAGATCTGGTGGACCTGCTGGAGCGGGGCGGCGCGCTGGAGAAGCGGGAGTCCACGGAATGAGCCGTTCCGCCCGCGACACCCCGATGATGCGGCAGTACCTGGGGATCAAGGCCCATCATCCCGACGCGTTCATCTTCTATCGCATGGGCGACTTCTACGAGCTCTTTTTCGAGGATGCCGAGCGCGTGGCGCCGCTGCTCGACATCACGCTCACGACCCGCGACCGCGGCAAGCCCGATGCCGTTCCCATGTGTGGCGTTCCCGTGCACAGCGCCGACGGATACGTGAAGCGCCTGGCGGAGCTCGGCCACCGGGTTGCGATCTGCGAGCAGGTGGAGGACCCCAGGAACACCCGCGGCCAACGCCTGGTCCGACGTGAGGTGGTCGAGGTGGTGACACCCGGCCTGGTCGGGGACCCGGAAGGGCTGGACGGGCGGCGCGAGCTGGTCGTGGCGGCGATCGCGACGGGAGGCCCCGAAGGGGAGGCTGGCATCGCCGCCCTGGACGCGTCGACCGGGAGCTTTCGGGCGACCGAGGTGCGCTGCGTCAGCGGAGAGGAGATGCCCGGCGAGCTGCTCGAGGAGCTGGAGCGAATCGGGCCCCGGGAGGTCCTGGTCCCGGAGCCGGCAGCCGAGCGGTTGCGCGCCCGGCTCGCCGAGCGGGTGCCGGAGGCCGCGCTCACGCCCGTCGATCCTGCGGTCTTCGAGCGGCGGGACGAGCGCCTCGTCGGTCCCGGTGCCAGTGGCCGGGCCGCCGCTGCGGTCCTCGCCTTCCTCGAGGCGAACCAGCCCTTCGCGCTTCGCCACGGACCAGAGCTTCGCCGCTACAGGCTGGGTGACGCCATGGTGTTGGACGCGGCCACGCGCACCCATCTCGAGCTCTTCGAGAGTCTCGAAGACCGCTCCCGCAAGGGCACGCTGATCGATCGGATCGACGCCACCGTCACGCCGCTGGGGGCCCGGCGCCTGGCGCGCTGGGTCGCCTATCCCCTGCTCGACTGCAGCGAGATTCGCAGCCGCCAGGACGCCGTTGCCTTCCTGGCCGACCGGGACCGCTCCAGAGGCCGACTGCGAAAGGCGCTGGCGGGCGTGCGTGACCTCGAACGAATCCTCGCCAAGGTCACGCGTCCGGGTGCCCAGCCTCGGGACCTGGCGGCCTTGCGAAGCTCCGTGTCCGCACTGCCCGGTGTGGCGGCGGCCTTCGTCGACGAGGAGGAGGAGCTGCTCCCCGGCGAGGCCTCGCGTCTGCCCGCGCTGGTTCTGCCGCAGCCTTTGCCCGAAGTCGAGGAGCTGCTCCAGGAGGCCATCGTCGACGATCCGCGCGTGGTTCCGAGGGGGTCGCGGGGCGCCAACCAGACGGGCTATATCCGCGCCGGCTTCCGGCCGGAGCTCGATGCCCTGCGGGACAGCGCCCGCAAAGGGCGCGAGTGGATCGCTGGGCTCGAGCTGCGCGAGCGCGAACGAACGGGCGTCGGGAACCTCAAGGTCCGCTTTCACCCGGTGCACGGATACTCCCTCGAAGTCAGCAAGTCGCAGCTGGAACGGATCCCCGAGGACTACGAGCGAAAGCAGACGCTGGCCAACGCCGAGCGCTTCACCACAGCCGAGCTCCGGGAGATGGAGTCGAAGGTGCTCGGCGCCAACGAGCGGGCAGCGGCTCTGGAGCGAGAGGTGTTCGAGGACGTCCGGCAGTCCGTCCTGGCCCGGGCCGTCGGAATCCGGGTCGCCGCGGAGGCCGTCGCATCTCTCGACGCACTCCAGTCCCTGGCCGAGGTCGCCCGGTGCGACGGCTGGGTCCGCCCGGCGGTGGAAGAGAGCGACCTGCTCCAGATCCGCGCCGGGCGCCACCCCGTGGTCGAGCCCCTGCTCGCCGCGCGCACGGGCGAGGAATTCGTTCCCAACGACACCGACCTGGATCGCAGCTCCACGCGGATTCTGCTCATCACGGGACCGAACATGGCGGGAAAGAGCACCTACCTGCGCCAGGTCGCGCTGCTGGTGTTGCTCGCACAGATGGGGAGCTTCGTCCCGGCGGAGAGCGCTCGCGTCGGCATCGTGGACCGCATCTTCACCCGGGTGGGAGCGACGGACCGCCTGACTCGGGGCGAGTCCACGTTCATGGTGGAGATGCGGGAGACCGCGCAGATCCTCTCCCAGGCGTCCAGCAGCAGCCTGATCATTCTCGACGAGATCGGCCGAGGCACCAGTACCTTCGACGGGCTCTCGATCGCATGGGCGGTTGCCGAGTATCTACACGACGCTCCGGGCCTCGGACCGCGGACCCTTTTCGCAACCCACTACCACGAACTCGCAGACCTGGCGCGCACTCGGAGCGGCGTCCGCAACGCACATTTCGAGGCCCGTGAGTGGGGAGAAGAGGTTCTCTTCCTGCGGCAGCTCGTGCCCGGTCAGGCGAGCCGCTCCTACGGGATCCAAGTGGCTCGGCTCGCCGGGCTGCCCGCCCCGGTCCTGGAACGCGCCCGGGAGATCCTCCACAACTTGGAGAGCGAGGAGATCGGCGAGGACGGTCGCCCGCGCTTCGCGGAACACGTGAGCCGAGAACACACGGTCCCCCCGAGCGAAGACGAGCAGCTGGCGCTCTTTGCGACTGGACAGATCCGAAGCCCCGCCGAGACGGAGGTGCTCGACGCCCTCCACGAGGTGGATCCCGACGCCACCACGCCGATGGAAGCGCTGGCGCTTCTCGCCAAGCTCGCGGGCCGGCTGCGCGGGGAGGGAACAGAGTCGTGAGGCGGACCGTTTCCGCGCTGGCCTTGCTGTGCCTGACCCTGCCCGTGCTCCTCGGAGCGGATCGTCCACCCGGACTCGGCGACGTGACGGACGTTCGGCACTTCTCCTACGCCGACTACACCCGCGTGGTCGTCGAGCTCACCCGGCCCGTGACGACGGAGATCAAGCGGCTGGGGCCGGACCGCGCGGAGGGAAGGCCGAATCGATTGTACCTCGACCTGCCGGGGGTCTGGGTCGGCCTGCACTACGCGGACCCGATTCCAGTCGGTGACGGCCTCCTCGATGGCATCCGCCTGGGTCAGAATACTCGCACCACGACCCGGCTCGTGATCGACCTCAAGCGCCTCAACCACCATCGGCTGTTCTATCTGTCGTCGCCGGATCGCGTCGTCGTCGACGTCTACGGCAGCAGACGACGCGGGCAACCGAGTCCGCCGCCAAGCCCTCGACAGCTGCCTCCCGTACCCGGGAAGCCGCCGCCCGGAATGCGGCGGGTCCAGACCGTGGTCCTCGACCCCGGCCACGGCGGCCGCGATCCCGGGGCGCTGGGTGCCTACGGGCTTCGAGAGAAGGACGTGATGCTGCAGCTCGCCAAGCGGCTCCGTCCCAAGCTCGAGCAGCGCGGCTTTCGCGTCAAGCTGACTCGGGAAACGGACCGGACCCTCTCGCTGGAGGAGCGGACCGCCTTCGCCGAGGGGGTGGGCGGCGACGTCTTCGTCTCCCTTCACGCCAACGCCGCGAAGCGTCGAGGCGCGAGGGGAATCGAGACGTACTACCTCGACAAGAGCCACGAGCGCCACTCGCAGCGGGTCGCGGCGCGGGAGAACGGCGTTCCGGTCAACCGCCTCGACGATCTCCAGCGCATCGTCGGGCAGCTCCGGGTGTCCGAGGTGTCGGTGTACTCCGCGCGGCTGGCGCAAGCCGTCCACGCTGAGGTCATCGCCGGCGTCCGTGAAACCCACGGAGCAGTGCAGGATCTGGGCGTGAAACGAGGCCCGTTCTACGTCCTCTTCCTCTCCAACATGCCCTCGATTCTGCTGGAGACCGGCTTCCTGACCAACCGCGCCGACGCGATCCGGCTGCGCAGCGATTTCTATCTCCGGGTGCTCGCCGAGCACATCTCCCGCGGGCTTTCGGCCTACCGCCGGCAGACGACGGTCACCCTCGCGAGAGCCGGCGGATGAGAGCGCCCCCGTCGGTCGATCGCTTTCTTCCCGAGTTCGGCCAGCAGCGGGCGGCTGCCGGCCAGCGGGATGTGGAGAGCGGATCGGGGGCCCGGGCCTACCTGGAGAGTGTCCGAACGTTTCTGGCTGCCCGGCAGAGGGCCGGAGAATCGGGACAGCGAGTCAACCAGGCCAACTCGGATGCCCTGGACCGGCTCCTGCGACGGCTTCACGAGCTCGCCGAATCGGAGTACTACGCGGATGGCGGCGATCTCGCCGCGCGGATGAGCATCGTGGCGGTGGGCGGCTACGCGCGGCGCGAGATGTCCCTCGCCTCCGACGTCGACCTGCTCTTCCTTCACACCGGTGAGTTGACTCCGCTCGCCGCGCACGTCGCGGAGCGGATCCAGTACTGGCTCTGGGATGCGGGCGCTGAGGTCAGCGGCGCGGTCCGGAGCATCGAAGAAACGCTCTCACTCTGCCGGAGCGAGCCGAGCGTCTTCACGGCGGTCATCGGAGCCCGGTTTCTCGGCGGTGACGCCGAGCTGTTTCACGAGTTCACGGACGCGATCCGAAGCCAGCTTCTGGCGAACCCTCGCGACTTCGTGCGTGCCCAGGCCGAAGCGCTGCTGGAGCGCCACGCCAAGTACGGCGGCTCCCTCTACCTGCTGCAACCGAACCTGAAGGAAGGAGTCGGCGGGCTGCGCGACTACCACACGGCCCTCTGGGTGGCTTTCGCGACCGAGCCGCTGGTGCGGACGCTCGATGACCTGCTCCACGTCGGGATGCTCAGCGAGCTGGAGATGGAGCGATACCGACAGGGCCTCGAGTTCATCTGGCGAGTCCGGAATCAGCTTCATCTCCTCTGTGGCCGCAAGACCGATCAGATGAGCTTCGAACATCAGGAGGAGATCGCAGCGGCGATGATGCGCCCCGAGCCGGACGCCGGAGTGGAGCTTCCGGTGGAGCGCTTCATGGGCGAGTTCTACCGGCAGGCGCGATCTGTCCAGACCTTCTCCCAGGTGGTGATCGAACAGTGTCAGGCCCGCACTGCCGCTGCGACGCGGTCGCCGGACGTTCGCGAGGTGGAAGACGGCTTCCGGATCGAATCGGGTCAGCTGGAAATTCCGCATGCCGCCCAGCTCCGAGCGCAGCCGCTGCGGCTGCTCGGTTGCTTCGAGATTGCCCAGCGCCACGATGTCGCGCTCTCACGCAGGTCTCTCCGCCTGGTGCGCGAGAACCTCGGCCTGGTTGACGACGAGTTCCGCTCCGACCCCGAGGGCGCGGCCATGCTGTTTCGCCTCCTGGAGTCGAAGTCCCGGGTCGCGCGTACGCTGACGGAGATGAACGAGCTCGGACTCCTGGGTCGCTTCTTGCCCGAGTGGGATCACATCGTCTGCCGCTGGCAGCACGTCCTCTACCACACGTACACGGTGGACGTGCACTCCATCTTCCTGGTGGAGGAGCTGCGCCGCCTGTGGCGCGGCAAGCACCAAAGGGCCTTCCCCGGGCTCACCGAGATGATCCGTTCCGTCAGCGATCTTCCGGTCCTCTACCTCGGCTGTCTGCTGCACGACATTGGGAAGGGGAGGGGCGGAGATCACTCGATCAAGGGGGCGGACCTCGCGCGGAGCTGCCTGGAGCGGCTGGGACTCAGCGGGGAGCGGGTGGAGCGGGCCGTCTTCATCGTCAGGCACCACCTGTCGATGAGCCAGGTGGCCGCGCGGCGCGATCTCGGCGACCCCAAGGTCATCGTCGACTTCGCGAGAGTCGTCGGAGATCGAGAGAACCTCAGGAACCTCTACCTGGCGACCTACGCCGACCTGCGCGCTTCGTCGCCGGGGGCGTGGAACGAGTGGAAGGGGGCATCGCTCCTGGAGCTGTTCGGACGTACCTCCGAGTTCCTGGAATCGGGACACGGCGACCCCGGCCGCGCCGTGGAGCAGATGGAGGCGCACATCGAATCCCGGCGTGAGGAGGCCAGGTGCGAGCTTCGCAGGCTCGGCTTCGCCGAGAGTCGCATCGAGACGTACTTCCAGCGGATGCCGAGACGCTACTTCGTCTCCCACACTGGACGTCAGATCGTGCGGCACGCCCGGGTGGTGCTCTCGTTTGCGCCGGACCAGTTGGTCGCCACGTCCGTCCTCGAGATGTCCGGCGGAATCACCACCTTCACGCTGTGCACGGCGGACCAGCACGGCCTCTACGCGCAGGTCGCGGGCTGCCTGATGGCCGTCGGAATCAACGTCCTGGCATCCCACGTGTACACCATGGGCGGGGGCATGGCGCTGGAAATCTACCGCGTGTCGACACCCGCCGGGCGGGCCGAGGAAAGACGAGCCATCTGGGCGAAGCTGGACCAGACGCTCGAGGACGTGCTCTCGGGGCGCCGCCAACTCGAGGCGATGCTCCGGCACCTCAGGCGGCCGATCGGGAGGGGTGTCACTCCTTCCCGCCTGCCTCCCAGCGTCGGGATCTCCAACGAGGTCTCCGATTTCTACACGGTGGTCGATCTCTCCGCGAACGATCGACTGGGCCTGCTCTACGCGCTGACCCGCACCATCGCGGATCACGGGCTCGAGGTGTTTCTCTCCAGGGCGACCACCGTGCTCGACCAGGTCGCGGACACGTTCTACCTGAAGACCCGCGACGGCAAGAAGCTGACCGATCCTCAGGCCATCGAGGCGCTGCGCCGCGACCTGCTCGAGGTGGTCGTCGAGGATCGCGGGGATGGCTGAGCGCGGAATGGCGGTTCACGCCGCGATCGACGCCTTTCTCTCCCACGCGGCCCTGGAGCGCGGGCTCGCCCCCAAGACCATCGAAGCCTATGCGAGTGACCTGGCGCGCTTCGCGAGCTGGCTGGAGGGCGCGGGTGTCGACTCGCCCGGATCGCTGCTTCGCGAACACGTGACCGGATTCTCGGCTGCTCTCGAGATGCAGGGGCTCTCGGCTCGGAGCCGCACGAGAACCCTGGTGGCGACGCGTCGCTGGATCCGCTTCCTGCTCGCCACCGGGAAGCTCACGGCCGATCCCATGGAGGGAGTCGCCACGCCCCGCTTCGGCCAGTCGCTCCCCAAGGTGCTGCGGCCCGATGAGACCGCGGCGTTGATCGCAGCCGCGGCGCCCGACACCCCGCTTGGACTGCGGGATCGCGCCATGCTCGAGGTGCTGTACGGCGCCGGACTCCGGGTAACGGAGCTCGTCGGGCTTCCGCTGGGCGCGTTGGACGCCCGGTCTGGCGTGCTCCGCGTCTTCGGGAAGGGGCGCCGCGAGCGGCTGGTTCCGCTGGGCGAGCCGGCGCTGGCCGCCGTCGAAGCCTATCTCGAGGGGGGAAGGCCGGCCTTGCTCCGCGCCGAACGGGAGAGGACCGACGCGATGTTCCTCTCGCGCCGCGGCGGCCCCATGACACGCCAGAACTTCTTCGCCAGGCTGCGAAAGCTGGCGGGGATCGCCGGGATTCCCGGTGATCGCGTCTCGCCCCACGTACTGCGCCACGCCTTCGCGACGGATCTGCTGGAGGGTGGAGCGGATCTTCGCTCGGTCCAGGCCATGCTCGGCCACGCAGACCTGGCGACCACCCAGATCTACACGCACGTGAGTCGGGCGCGGCTGCGAGACGTTGTCGAGAGAAGGCATCCGCGCGGTGGCGGCGGGCCGAGCCGGAAGCCGTGAAGCGCCTGGGCCCCGGACAGGTCGTTCGCGCAATCCCGGAGCCGGCTCGTGAGCTGGTGGCGGCGCTGATCGAGGAGGGCGAGCGCTCCGAGGTCGGCGTGCTCCTGGTGGGTGGGCCGGTTCGCGACCTGCTGCTCGACCGCCCCCTGCGCGACGTGGATCTGATCGTGGAGCCAAGCGGGGATTGCGCCGCAGAAGAACTCGCACGCGCGGTCGCCAGCGACCCCGTCCGGGTGACCGCGCACGACCGCTTCGGAACCGTCCGCGTGGAGGGGAAGAATGCCGTGGTCGACCTGGCGACGGTGCGGGCGGAGAGCTACGAGCGCCCCGGCGCTCTTCCGACGGTTCGCAGCGGGTCTCTCGAAGACGACCTCACCCGGCGAGACTTCACGGTGAACGGTCTGGCGATCCCGTTGACTCGAGCGGCGCGGCGGGGGCGCCCGGCGATCGTGGATCCCGGCGAGGGGCTTCGAGACCTGGAGGACCGGGTGCTGCGGGTCTTCCACAAGCAGAGCTTTCACGACGATCCCACCCGCGCGCTTCGCGCGGCACGCCTGGTTCCCCGGCTGGGCTTCACGCTATCGAGGGGATCGCGCTCCGCGCTTCGCTCCGCGCTCCGCGACGGGGCTTTCGGCGGTGTGAGCGGCGAGCGGCTGCGCGCGGAGATCGGGCGGCTCTTCGAGGATCCCGTTCAGGGGCTCGACCCTTCCCGTGCGCTTCGTCTGCTGGCCGACTGGCACGTGCTGACCGCCCTCGAGCCGGGTCTCGCTCTGCCGTCCGAATCCGTCGCGCCGCTGCGCCGACTGGGCCGCGCGATCACGGATCCGCCCTGGGGCATGCGGAGCCGCCGGCCGTGGGTGATGGGACTGATGGTGTGGATGGCGCCCCTGGATGCTTCCCTGCGCCGGCGGGCGCTGCGCCGACTCGCGGTCAGAGGTGAGGTGGCGCTGAAGATCGGGGCCTTCTCGAAGGCTCGCGATGCCTGGCTGCGCAGGATCGCCCGCGCCAGGGGACGGGGCGCCACCGACGCCGCCCTCTGCGATGCCGATGACGAGCAACTGCTGGCTCTCCTCGCCTGGGCTCCACCGAACCTGCGGCGCCGGATTCAGCGCTATGCCGTCGAAGATCGCCGCGCACCGCTGCCCATCAGCGGCGACGATTTGCTGGCGATCGGTCTTCGGGGGCCCGCCGTCGGACGGGCCCTCGCGCGGATCCGGATCGCCTTCCTCGATCGCGCGGTCCAGAGCCGCGACGAGGCTCTGGCCCTGGCTGACGAGATCGCTCGCCGAGGTGCCAAGAAGGCGGCTGCGAAGCGCAAGTGAGTCGCGGTTGATTTGCCCGCCGGCTCCGGATCCCCGATAATCGCTCCACCCCCCAGTCACTCACGACGCCCACGCCTCCGCGGAGCAGTCATGTCATCCAGCGGTCCCGCCGGAGACTCTCTCGAGCTCCCGACTCCCGAATCGGAGTCGGCCTACGCGGTGAAGCTCTCCGTCTTCGAGGGCCCCCTCGACCTGCTGCTCCACCTGATCCGCCTGAACGAGGTGGACGTCACCGACATTCCCATCGCGCGGATTGCCGAGCAGTACATCGAGTACCTCGACCTGATGCGCGAGCTGAACCTGGACGTGGCCGGCGAATACCTGCTGATGGCCGCCACGCTCGCCTGGATCAAATCGCGCATGCTTCTCCCGCCCACCCCGGGCGAGGAGGAGGACGAGGGCGCGGACCCTCGCGCCGAGCTGATCGCGCGGCTCCTCGAATACCAACGCTTCAAGGAAGCGGCGGAAGAGCTGCGCGACCGGCAGCTCCTCGGTCGGGACATCTTTGAAGTCCGCGGCGCGGAGCCCGAGGTCACATCGGAGGAGGAGCGGGAGATCGAGGTCGGCCTGGTCGAGCTTCTCGACGCCTTCCGCAGTGTGCTGCGCGCCGCCGAGAGCGCCGAGCTTCGGCACGAGGTGGAGACCGAGATCATCACGGTGCGCGAGCGCATGGTCGCGGTCATGGACGCGCTCCACGCCCGGGAGATGCTCGAGTTCGAGCAGGTGTTCCAGGTCGACGGAGGCACCTCGCCGACCCGAACGATGATCGTGGTGACCTTCCTCGCCATCCTCGAGCTCGTGCGGCTCAGCGCCTTGCGCGTCTACCAGGGGATGGGTGAGAGCGGGGCGCCCGAGGGCCCGATCCACCTTCGCCCGGCTGCCGGCGGCCGCGACGGCGAGTGGGAGCAACACATCTCGGATATGACCTGAGGGAGACGATGGAGCGGGACCAACAGAAGAAAATCGTCGAGGCGCTGGTGCTGGCTTCTCGCGAGCCGATCTCGGCGGCCCGGATTGCCGACATCGTGCCCGGGTGCAAGCCGTCGGAGGCGACGGCTCTGATCAAGGAGCTCGACCTCGAGTACGAGCGCGATGATCGGGCCTTCGAGATCTGGGAGGTCGCCGGAGGCTACCAGATCCGTACCAGGCCCGCGTTCGCGGGCTACCTGCGTCAGCTCCAGAAGGAGCGGCCCTTCCGCCTCTCGCGGGCCGCCCTCGAGACCCTTGCCGTGATCGCCTACCGACAGCCGGTGACGCGCGCCGAGATCGAAGGCGTCCGTGGGGTCGACGTGGGCGCCGTGGTCCGAAGCCTGGTCGAGCGCAAGCTGGTGCGCATTGCCGGCCATCGGGACGTGCCGGGACGTCCCCTGCTCTACGCGACCAGCAAGCGATTCCTGGAGGTGTTCGGTTTCTCGCGGCTCGAGGATCTCCCGACGCTGCGCGAAATCGACGACCTGGTTCCTCCCGAGACGGGTGGCGACCCGGAGGTGGACGAGGCCGCGGGCACTCCGGTCAGCGTGGAAGGCGGTAAAGCCGCCGCCCTGGAGACGGCCCTGCCCGGGGCCGGGGACGCCGCCGCCGAGAGCGGGAGCAGCGAACTCCACTGAGCCGGATGCGGCTGCAGAAGATCCTGGCCCGTGCAGGGCTGGCTTCCCGGCGAAGCGCCGAGGAGATGATCCGCGCGGGACGCGTCGCCGTGAACGGCGTCGTCGCCTCCCTGGGAGCCAGCGCGGACCCGGAGCGCGACGAGGTCTCGGTGGATGGGCAGCCGGTCCTGGCGCAGCCGCGCGCCTACTGGATGCTGCACAAACCACGTGGCGTCATCACCACCACGCGCGATCCGCAGCACCGAACCACCGCGCTCGATCTCCTGCCCGCCGAGGCGCGTCAGGAGCGCCTGTTCCCGGTCGGACGCCTCGACCTCGAGAGCGAAGGACTACTGCTCCTCACCAACGACGGAGAGGTCGCCCAGGCCATGCTCCATCCTTCGCTGGGCTGCGAGAAGGAGTACCGCGTCACCGTTCGGGGTCGCCTCTCGGCCGCGACCGGACGACTGCTCGCCGCAGGGGTGGAGCTGGAAGATGGCCCGATGGCACCCTGTCAGCTGGGACGGGTCAGCTACGAGTCCGCGGCGGACGCTTCCACGTTCCACTTGACGCTTCGCGAGGGCCGCAAGAGACAGATCCGGCGTGCGCTCTCCTCCCAGGGGCATCCGGTGCTCCGGCTGATCCGGGTCCGAATGGGACCGCTTCAGCTCGGCCGTCTGAAGCCCCGCCAGGCGCGGCGCCTGACGGCCCGCGAGCTTCGGGATCTGCCTCGCGCAGCTTCGCGCGGAACCGGGCAAGGAAACGGCTGAATTGCGCACCGGAACCCAATACCAAATCTAGAATAGTTCCGGATCTGATTGATTTTGAGTCACTTTTTCTTCTAGGATACGACTCTCCTAGAGTATGCGACTCATGCGCCAGATGCTGAAGCTGCGCTCTCTCCTGTGGGTCCTCACCGCGCTCGTGCTCGGGGCTAGCGGCGACGCTGCGGCAGCCATCACTGGGCTTTGTCCGGACGGCAGCGTCTTCATCGTCCAGACCGCGGCTTCGATCCCCTGCCGGGGCGCGAAGCTGGTCGAGCCGGAGGAGGTGCCACCGCTGCGCCCGGAGTACCTGCCGTCTCCCTACACGTGGCAGGTCTACAACGAGAGCCGGAATCCGAACAATCCCTACAACCTGATCGACGCCGCCCGGCAGATCCGCGCCATGAAGAACGGTGGACAAGAAGCGGGCACGCAGCCGCCGCCGGCCGTCTCCAGCGGGCCGCAACCGGGAGAGGTGGTCGAGTCCAAGCCGCTGTCCGAGGTCGCGCCGCTCGACCTGGGAATGGCGGACCAGGAGATGCGCGATCTCTACCAGATCGTTCGGCTCTCCCAGGAGTACACCCCTGTCTCGTTCGCCCGCGAGACGGCGGATGGACGCGGCCTCTTCGAGGTTTCCTTCGCCCACTCCGGAGCATTCGAGAGCCGGCTCCGCGACGCCTGGGCCTCGCGCGGGGGCCTCGCCGAGGGCCGCGTGCTGGTCTTCACGGCCCTCTCGAAGCACGCCGAGGAGTTCTTTGCGAACTTCACTTTCGTTCAGGACCACTTGACCTTCCAGCCCGAGGCCACCAGCCCTCGGCAGCTCGGCATCCTCCAGGGACGCCTCGGATCGCTGCAGGCGAACGAGCTGGTGCTCGGCTACGTGGTCCTTCCCGCGCAGATCGAGCTGTCCGCCGACCTCGACGTCTACTGGAACGACCGCCGCGTCACCGCCCGCTTCCTGTAGGTTGTGTTCCCGAGAATGGGTCTTGTGGGATGGAGGTGGTTGGGAACGGAAGTGTTTTCCGGTTTCAGGCGGCGTAGGTGAGCTGGTGCTCGGGGGCGTGGGGGATCCGTCGGGTGGGAATCCGCCGCCAGTAGTACTGACCGATCCGATCGGGCAAGCGGATCCGGGTGGGAAAGAGCCGCTCGGCGAGCACGTCGGTCACACCGAGCTTGCGCCCGAGGATGCCCAGCCGTTGTGCGGGCGTCTCGTCCCGACGCCGCTCCGAGACCGACTTCAGGTAGTTGCGCCACACCAACAGGATCGCCAGCCGGTAGGCCGCACACTGGCGTCGCTTGGAGAAGGCGATCGTCTCGCGCTTGTGGTTGGCCGAGCTGTGACGGATCAACAGATCGAGCAGGTTGACCGGAAACAGCGGATTCTGGGGCGTCCGGGGCCTCTTGGAGGAGGTCACCCGGTGGCGGATCCGACGGTCGGTCAGCCGGCGAAACGCTCGGGGATAGGCCGGGTGCTCGTCCGAGCGCACCTCGGCCGCTGCGCGCTCGGGAACCACCAGTGCCAGCAGCGCGGCCATCTCGCGCTCGATCGAGCGGGGATCCGGACGTCCGTCCAGACCCTCGAGCTTGGCCCGACGCTCCTTCTGGGCCAGCGTCATGCGGCCCTTGCGACGCAGCTCGGAGTCCGTGAAGCCGTGAAAGAACTGCGAGTGCGCTCCCACCGCCGTGTGGAAGTGCATCGGATGGTACTGGCTGTACTCGAAGCTCTCGAAGCCGTCGACCACCAGGGGCTCTGCCAATGGACCCCGAGGACGATGGCGCTCGTGAAACAGCAGACAGTGGCGGCCCAGACGCTCCACCTGGCGCATCACCGTGGTGGGAGCGACGCCCTTCTCCCGGGCGATCTGGCGGTATCCCGAGCAGGCCAGCACCCGCAGCATCAGACCCGAGAGCAGCTCGGGTCGCTTCAGGTAGTAGGTGGGATGGAAGGTCTGTGAACTGAAGGACCGGCCGCAGTGAGAACAGCGGTACCGCTGGATGTGCCGCGGGACGCTCTGTCGGGCGAAGAATCCCTTCTTCTTGAAGCGCCAACCCCTCGGATCCGCATGGAAACGGCAGCGAGGGGCGGGACAGAAGGGCGGCCTGAATCCATCCCGAGAGCGCGGCATGCCCCCCTACAGAGCACATCCCGTGCCAGACCCATTCTCAGGAACACAACGCTCCTGAAGCGTCAGCGGCCGGCGGGTCGGCTGGCGCCTGCAAAATGGTGCCAGCGTCATTCGCGCGGGAAGCTCAGGTAGAGCTGCGTGTAGTAGAGGCTCCCGTCGGGGGCGCGTGCGATGCCGATCCCGGTGACGTTGAAGGGACGGGCGGTGAGATTCTGGCGGTGGACGGGAGAGTGGATCCACCCCTGCAGGATCTCATGGTTCGGGTCCGGGCGGCTGGTCATTCCGACGTTCTCGCCCGCCATGGAGAATCCCTCGACCCCCGCGCCCTGGAGGCGATCGACCCAGTTGCGTCCCTCGGGCGTCTCGTGGGAGAAGAACCGCCGCGCCACCATGTCCTCGCTGTGGGCCCGCGCCACGGCGTCGATCGACGCGTCCCGGGTGAGTGCGATGAGTTGCTGCTCGGACCGGAAGTGGTTCACGGAGCGGTGAAGGCCCGCCTCCATCCGGGCCAGCTCGGGGTCGGCGGCGTTCGCCCAGGGTGCGCTCAGCGGCCCGAGCAGGAACAGCGAGAGCCACAGGCCCAACAGGAACCAACCGGCTGACGAGAAGTCCCTCGGCATTTACTCGGCCTCTTCGCCGCTGGACCAGGCGGCCGAGGCGAGCTCGTCTTCCTCGATGGACTCCTCGACATCCTCGTCGAGCAGCTCACGCCTGATCAGGCGGCCTTCCGAGTAGAAGGAGCGCAGGTCGACGACGCCGTCGCCGTTTCGGTCCTCGTCGCGCTGCAGGATCCGCTCCTCCTCGTCGAAGAGGGTCACGCGGTCTGGGCGGCCGTCACCGTTGCGGTCGTCCTCCTCGCGAGCCAGGCGGCCATTCCTGTAGAAGCCCACCCTGTCCCGGAAGCCGTCTGCGTTCAGGTCTCTCTCCTGCCGGGCGAGCTCTCCGGCGCGGTAGAAGCTCCAGGTGTCGAGGAACCCGTCGCCGTTGGTGTCGCGGCGGTGGCGGGCGACCTCTCCGCTCTGGTACTCGAGCCAGGAATCGACCTGACCGTCCAGATTGGTGTCCTCCTCCTCACGGCTCTTCTCACCGGTCTCGGCCTGATAGAAGACGTACCGGTCCGGCGCACCGTCGGCATCCTCGTCGAAGAGCTCGCGCACGGTCTGTCCGCCGTGGTGGTAGATCCAGTGATCCGGCCTGCCGTCGCCATCGCGGTCCGTGACCTGGTCGGCGATTCCGCCGCGTTGGCTGGACTTGCCCGTCTGCGGCGCGCTGCTCGGCGGCCATTCGGCCTCGTTCGACTGCACTGCGCCGGTCGAGCTCGGCTGCTGAACTGGGCTCGGCTGCGGCGCGGCGCTTCCACTGCTCATCTGCTGCGCTGTCTCAGGCTCACCGGGGATCTTGGGAGCGATGCCGCGCTGCAGGGCTGCAAGCTCGGCCGAGATCGAGTTCCCGGTGGGCGCGGGACGTCGGATCAGCGGCGGGGACGCCGGAGCGCTCACGGCAGGCTGGCTGCTGGGCTGGCCGCCGAGCTCGCGTTCCAGGGCTTCGAGCTGGGATTGCTCGTACTGGGTCTGGACGTCGACGGGCGCCGGGGGAGGCACTTGCGGAGCCGCCTCATGGGGCGCGAGCGGGGCAGGGGGCGGGCCATCGTCTCGGGTGGCCGCGTTGTAGGCGGCCTTGAAGGGATACGCGGCGATGGCGAAGGGAGCGAGCAGGTACTTGAGCCATCTGGGCTCTTGAGTGACCTTTCTGAAGGTGTCCTCGTCCACCTCGCTGCCGCCGATGAAGCTCACCCCGCCGTTGCCGGAGGAGGTGGTACTGGAGCCCTGACCCTGCTGGGCAGTGGTGGTGGGTGTGCCACCGATGGTTCCCCGAGCCACCGGAACCGGCTGCCCGTGCGGCCCACGGGCGCCCGGATCGCCCGGCTCCGGGGCGGCACCGGGAAGCTGATAGCCGGGATGGACCGGGGGCATGGTGGGCCCCTGGCCCGGGTAGAGGATGGTGGCTCCGACTCCCGTGTTGACGACCGGGTGTCTGTCGGCGTCCCTGGTGACGTTGCTGTAGGCACAGCCCGTACAGCAGGCCGCAAGACACAGAACTGGAAGCCAGAGTTTGAGAAAGCAATCGCTCCACATCATCTCACCTCGACACAAGAATCCAGGGAGAGGGTCTGCAAGAAGCGTGCGCAGACACGGCGTGCTGGGAGAAGGACCGGTTCCAGCAGCGACTTCGAGGAGATCGGCGCAGAGCTGCCGCTCCCTTGCCGGTGCGCAAATTCTTCGCAGAGGGTAGGGAGCTACCCACCCTCGGTAGCTGGCTCCTCTTCCCCCGCCACCCGTCCCAGCCGGTCGATGGCGAGCGTGGCCGCGAAGCCGAGTCCGATCAGCAGCAGGGCAGCGGCGAGCTGGCCCGCGTCGGGGCGGAAGAACGCGACCGGCCAGTCCTCGGGATCGATCTCGGCTGCGCTCTCCTCGCTGATCAGCGTGCCCTCGAAGACGTCTCCAGCTTCGGGAGCCACGCCTTCCTGGAACGGCCAGAGGCCCGCCACAGCGCCCAGCAGCAAGCCGAGCAGCAGTCCGAGCGTCGGCTTGGGAAAGCGGTCGAGCGTCCACTGGAGGAGGTTGCTGATCCCGACGATGCCTACCAGGACACCGATCCCCACTGGGATCACCACGTGCAGCGCTTCGCCGAGGAGCACGAGGTCGAGCCCTTCGCCCGCGCTCGCACCCACCAGCACCAGCTTCAGCTGGTCGATAGCGCCGAGGATCGGCAGGTACTGCCCGAGCAACAGCAGCAGGTAGCCGCCGCTCACCCCGGGAAGGATCATGGCGCCCGCGCCCGCGGCGCCGGCGAGCAGCAGGCGGCCGTAGGCGTGTCCCTCGCTCGCCGATCCAGCTCCGGGCGCGAGTGCCATCACGATCATCAGGACCAGGCCCGCGGCCGCCCCCGCGATCAGCCCGGGCGATACCGGCCGCGCCAGGCGCCACACCAGGGGAACGCCCCCCAGCGTGAGTCCGATGAAGAGGCTGTACATCACCCAGCGCTCCTCGATCACCAGGGCGCGAGTGGGACCCGCGAGAGAGAGGATCGCCAGCACCGCACCGGCAGCCACCACGGACAGCAGCACCACCGAGCGACGCCGAAAGCGGAAGGTGGTGATCTCGGCGATCGCGGCGATGAAGGCCGGATAGACGCCTGCGGCGAGGAGCATGGTCCCGCCCGAGATTCCCGGGACGAGGTTGGCGAGACCCATCAGCACGCCGCCCAGAGCGCCGCGTATTGCCACCGCGACGAGTGAGGGCGAGAGGGTGTCAGCCGAGCTTTGCGAGGATTTCGTCGGGATCGGGAAAACGCCCGGTCTTGTGCTTCGAGTAGATCAGCTCACCGTCGACGACCACGTCGAAGACGCCGTTGTCGCCCCCGACGAGATCAGCCTCGACGCCGCGGGCCTCCTTGATTCGGGTCACCAGCCTGGTGGCCTCGGGGAGGTAGTTTCAACGCACACAGTAGGTGATGGCGATCTTCAATGCGGCCTCTCCTCGCTCGTGTCGCTGCGCGAGCTACTGTAGCACCATGGAGGACCGGGAACGATGTGTGGGCGCTACACGCTGGCCACGCCGGCGCAGCTGATCGCCGAGCACTTCGGCCTCGCCGAGGTGCCCGAGCTCTCTCCCCGCTACAACATCGCTCCCACCCAGTCCGTGGCGACCGTGCGCAGCTTCGCCGACCGAGACGCCCCGGTCTTCGAGCCCCGTCGCTGGGGATTGATTCCGTCCTGGGCCAAGGACCCCGGAATCGGTTCGCGAATGATCAATGCGCGGGTCGAGACCGCAGCCGAGAAGCCCGCGTTTCGCGCCGCGTTCCGCCGCCGCCGCTGTCTGGTGCCGGCCGACGGATTCTACGAGTGGAAGCCGCACCCCAAGCGCCGCAGGCCCCACCACGTCCGTCTGCCCGATGGGGGCCTCTTCGGCCTGGCCGGCCTCTTCGAAGCCTGGAAGAGCCCGGAGGGTGAGGCCGTCGCGTCCTGTACGCTGCTGACGACGGCGGCGAATGCCAGCTTGAGTGCGCTCCACGATCGGATGCCGATCATCGTCGCCCCGGAGCACTACGAACGCTGGCTGGATCCCGAGCTGCAGGATCCCGACGCGATTCTCGCCCTGACCGGGGCGAGCGTCTCCGACCGCCTCTGCTTCCAACCAGTCGGCTTCGCTGTCAACAGTCCCCGAAACGACGACCCGAGCTGCATCGAGGCGGCGGAGCCCGACGAACTCCGGGTGGAGGACTTCTAAGAGCCATGGCGCGCCGCGTCCGACTCGTCCTGATCGCGATCGTCGTCCTCCTCTACGTCGTCTCCGTGCCGTGGTATCGCGAGGCGGGGGCGGCGCCCGCGATCTGGTTCGGCTTGCCCGACTGGGTCGCCGTCGCTCTGGCCTGCTATCTCGCGGCCGCGGTGCTCAATGCCATCTCATGGCTGATCACCGACCTGCCCGAAGAGGCTCCCCCGGACGAGCCGACGGAGGGAGGCGCGAGCGGATGAGCCTGGGCGATCTCGGTCTCTGGGCGCTCGGCGCCTACACCCTCATTCTCGTGGTGGTCGCCGAGGTCGCGCGACGGGCGCGCACCGACCTCACACCCTCGGATCACTTCCTGGCGGGCCGCCATCTCGGCGTCTTCGTACTGTTCCTGACCCTCTACGCCACCACCTACAGCGGCAACTCCCTGCTCGGATACCCCGGTGAGGCGTACCGGCGGGGATTCTCCTGGATCATGGCCACCGGCTTCATGGTCTCGATCGTCGTCGTCTTCCACACCCTCGTTCCTCGACTGCGACCCATCGCGGTCCGGGAGAAATTCGTCTCCCCCGGCGACTGGGTGAGATTCCGCTTCGGTGCCGAGCCCGCCGGCCCCGCCCTCCGCATCGCCATCGGAGCGCTGATGGGCCTGGCCCTGGCAAACTTCCTGCTCGCTCAGCTGATCGCGATGGGACACGTGACCAGCGAGGTCACCGAGGGGATGGTTCCCTACTGGGCCGGTGTGGTCGGCCTGGCGGCGATGATCCTCTTTTACGAGACGCTCGGTGGAATGCGGGCGGTCGCCTGGACGGACGCAGCCCAGGGCGTCCTGATGCTCGTGGGCCTCGGCGCTCTGCTCGCGTGGCTGCTGAGCGAAGCCGGCGGGCTGGGGGAGGTGACGCGCCAGATCACCGTCCTCCGCCCGGAAATGGTGGCGGTCCCCGACGCGGAGGAGCGTGCCAACTGGGCCAGCACGATCCTGTTGCTGGGGCTGGCGAGCATCGTCTACCCCCAGGCCATCCAGCGCGTGTACGCCGCGCGGAGCTCCCGTGCCCTCAAGCGAGCCTTCGCGCTGATGACCTTCATGCCCTTCACCACCACGCTGGTGGTGACGCTGATCGGGCTCGCTGCGATTCCCCGCTTCGATGCGCTCGGCGCGATCCAGGCGGACACCGTGATGCCCCGGCTGCTGGGCGAATGGGCCGCGAGCGGACCGCTGAACTCGCTCTTCGCGGTGGTGGTCTTCATCGGCGCGCTCGCCGCGATCATGTCGACGGCCGATTCCGTGCTGCTTTCACTGGGAGCAGTGATCGCGGTGGATCTGCTGGGCCGGGACCGCGCGGATCCGGCGACGACGAAGCTCGGCAAGCGCATCGCCGCGCTGGTGATGGCGGCTGCGGTGACCCTGGCGCTGGTCCCGAAGCTCACGCTCTGGCGGCTGGTCGAGCTCAAGATGGAGCTCTTGATCCAGTGCGTTCCGGCGTTCATGCTCGCGCTGCACTGGCAGCGTCTTCGGGCCATGCCCTGCCTGGCGGGTGTGGTGATCGGTACCGTGATCGCCGGGGGGGCCGCCCTGGCCGGAGTGAAGCGGATCGAGGGGGTCCACGTCGGCATCATCGGCCTGGCTGTGAATCTCCTCGTGGTCGCCCTGGTCAGCTGGGTTCAGGGACGACGAGCTGCCGGCTCCCTGGGGTAGTCCTTCCTCTGCAAGAGCAGATAGACGGATGCTGTCTGGCCGTGCGCAGCTTCGCGGTGCAGAAGCCGGGCCCGCGTGGGGAGCTCCTCGACCAGCCAGGGGTAGTCCTGGCTGTCCTCTTCGTTGACGATCAGGTAGTCGGCGCCTCGCTGCCGAATTTCCTCGACGACGTACCTGAAGGGCTTGGAGGGGATCTTCACGTCGGGCGAGCCGGCGTAGTAGGCGATGCGCCGCCTGTGAACCGCCACGCCCCGCGGAGACAGGTCCTGGGCACGCAGCCATTCAGCTGCCCGTCGCTCCGCGAGGGAGTCGGTCCGATCCGGACTCAGGGACTTGGAGAGACCGATGCCCGCGATGACGCCGAAGACCAGCGCGACCACGATGCCCCGTCTCGGCGCGGAAAAGGCCCCGGCCACAGTGAGAAGTGCGGCTCCCAGATGGCCGAATGCAGCGGTCAGCGGCGGGAGGGTGTGCCGGGCCGAGACGTATCGGACGTTCAACGCCAACTCGAAGAGGACCAGCGCGTAGAGACCCAGGATCACCAGCACGAACTGGCCGCGTGGGGAGGGCCATCTCCAGCGGCCGATCAGCGCTCCGGCCACCAGGACCGCGAGCACCTCGAAGCGGATCGCCCTGAGACCCGTTCGAATCAGCTCGGACAGTGCGCCGAGGTAGGGGGCCAGGCGGCTCGGCGCAGCGGGCTTCACCGACTCTCGCTTCGGCTCCGCCGCCTCGGATTGCCCGGGAGTCGCGGGCTTGGTGAGCCCGTCTCCTGGCTTCGCCGGAGGAGGCGCGGCCTGTGGTGCGAAGGGGACGTCGGGCTCGGAGATGCCCAGAACCCATCCGACGGACTTCTTCTGCGTGAGGGACCAGGCACCGGTCTCCATCCGGAGCCACGCGACGTAGGGTCCGGCCGTGACGGCCGTCCCCAACAGGAGCAACGTGACCCAGGCAGCGGCCCGGCGGCGCGACCAGGAACGGCGCAGGGCGTACCAGGCAGCGAAGGAGCCGCCCACCAGCAGCAGGCCGATTCCCTCGGGCCGCGTCAGGTACGCGAGGCCCGAGAGCAGGCCCGCGACCAGCGCGGCGCGCGGGCTCGAGCCGCGAAGGGCGATCCAGAGCGCCCAGACCCCGCCCAGGAAGAAGCCCAGATAGAGCCCCTCGCTCTGCACATCGCCGGAGAACTCGATGGCGTGCGGATGCACGGCGAGGATGGCCGCGGCGGCGAAGGCCGCGCTGCGGCCGAACGCGGCGCGTGCGAACCCGTAGAGGCAACCGACGGCAGCGGTGCCCCCGATTGCGTTCACGGCGACTGCGGCGAGCTCCCAGTCGCGGATCACGCTGTGAAAAGCGGCAGTCAGCAGCGGGTAGAGGGGATGGAACTTGTGGCCCAGAGCCCTCGCCCACTCGCCATCCGCGAAGGCCTGGGCCAGCGCGATGAAGACGGGTCCATCGTTGAACATGACGGCGGTCGCGGACCAGCGCAGGATCCGAAACAGCAAGGCGAGGGCCAGCAGGATTCCCACGGCTGCGACCTCGTGATGCCCGAGCGCGGAGGCGATCGGCCCGGTCTCGTCAAAGGTCTCGCTGCGCTTCGGGTCCTCAGCCATGATTCCAGGCCGGCAAGGGTAGGGAAGCCTGATGAACTTTCTAGGAAGCGGCGAAGTCGGGGTCTTGCGGCCCCGCGCTACGAGGTCCGGGGCCGGCGTATAATCGGGGGCCGAGGGTCAGCCAAGGGTCCGGAGGTAAAACGATGCCCGATCCGCGCTATCAGCGACTGAGCCCCCAGGATGCGACCTTTCTCGACCTCGAGAGCCCGAACCAGCACATGCACATCGCTGCGACGATCGTGTTTCGCGCGGGTCCCCTCCAGACGGCCGACGGCGGAATCGACATCGAGCGGCTGAGGGGCTACATCGCGTCGCGTTTGCACCTCCTCCCGCGCTATCGGCAGCGGCTCGCGCGGATCCCCATTGGCGGGCATCCCGTCTGGGTCGACGACCCGCACTTCAACATCGCCTACCACGTGCGGCACGCGGGGATTCCGCGGCCCGGGGACGCGCGCCAGCTCAAGCGGCTCTCGGGAAGGATCCTCTCCCAGCAACTCGACCGGCAGCGGCCGCTCTGGGAACTCTGGGTGGTGGAAGGGCTCGAGGGCGGTGATTGCTTCGCCATCGTGCAGAAGGTTCACCACTGCATGATCGACGGGATCTCGGCGGTGGACCTGATGGCAGTGCTGATGAGTTCCTCGCCGGAAAAGGAGTTCGAGCCCGGTCCTCCCTGGGAGCCCCAGGAGATCCCGAGGGGCCTGGAGCTGATCGGGGGAGAGATCACGCGGCGCCTCGGCGCCACCTACGATGCCACGGGCCAGGCGCCCCAGGTGTTGCGCGAGCCGAGGAACTGGCTGGCGAAGCTCGAGGAGCGGGTCGCGGCAGTGGCAGTGGCCCTGGGCGCAGGCCTGCGCTCCGCCTCGGACACGCCGCTCAACCAGCCGATCGGCCCCCATCGCCGCTTCGATTGGATCGAGATGGATCTGGAGGCGGTCAAGGAGGTGAAGAACCGCCTGGGCGGGACGGTCAACGATGTGGTCCTCGCCACGGCGGCCGGTGCCGTGCGTCGCTTTCTCGAGCTTCGCCGGGTGGCGGTGGACGATCTCTCGATTCGCGCGAACGTCCCGGTAAGTCTGCGAACGCGGGACGAGCGCGGGACGCTGGGAAACCGGATCGCCCTGCTCATGATGGACCTGCCCGTGGATGCTCAGGACCCGCTCGTGCGGCTGGAGCGCGTCCGCGAGAACATGAGGCGCCTCAAGGAGTCGAGGCAGGCGATGGGAGCCGAGGTGCTCTCCGCCGTCAGCGAGTGGACCAGCGCCACGCTGCTCTCGCTCGCCGTTCGCGTCTCCGTTCGCGGCCGGCCCTACAACCTGGTGGTCACCAACGTGCCCGGTCCCCAAGTTCCTCTCTACCTGCTCGGGGCGGAGATGAAGACCTGCTACCCCGTGGTGAACCTCTTGCCCAACCAGGCGCTGGGCGTGGCGCTGTTCAGCTACGCCGGGAAGCTCTTCTGGGGGTTCGTCGCCGACTGGGACGCGGTGCCGGACCTGCACGAGTTCGTCCTCGCCATCGAGGAGTCCTTCGCGGAGCTCGCCGCGACGGCCCCCCGCCAACCGGAGGCCCGCGGCACGCAACCATCGCAGCCGGAAATGCGCCGCTGAGGAGTCCCGGGGGTTAGCCGCTCTTCTTGGTGAGCAGCGCGATGATGGGAGAGGGCTCGGCCGGGTGCCACTTGGTGTCGCCGGGATCCTCCTTCCAGACCATGGGCAGGTGTTCGACGTGGCCCGGCTGGCGCGCCTCGGCGAAGACGGCGAGGGCGCCGAGCAGCACCTCCCGCTGGGTGCTGGAATCGCCCACGTCGCCGAAGGGACGCCCGAAGGGATGCTCGATGGCGGCCACCCGGGGCATGCCGATCAGGCGATGGAAGGGCCAGATCATGTTGAGCGTGACCGTCGGGATTCCCGCGGCCTCGACCTTGCGTGCGACCAGTCCGACCGACCGGCAGCAGTCGGGTCAGACGGGCGCCAGAAGCGCCAGGTCCACCTCCTCGCTTCGCATCGCCTCTGCGATCTGCGGCGCGCTCTCGTTCTCCAGCGTGCTGCTGTCGTTGCCCTGGAAGCCCATGATCGAGTAGTGCGTGTCTGCCAGGGCGCCCACCACGCCTTCCCCGACCAGCTCGCGGACGCGATCCAGGGGAAGCGCCACGTTCAGGTCGCGTTCGATGTAGCCCGTATCGATGTGGAGGTGGTTGGCCTCGATGCTGGCGGATGTGGCGTCCGACCGGAGCTTCCGCCAGGAGGGATCTCCCCGGGTCGGCCGCTGGCGCTCCATCTCCATGTCGAAGGGAGCATCGTCTCGCATCGAGAGGCCCGCTGTGGAGAGCAGCGCCAGCTTCGACTCGGCGAGCGGCTTGCCGACCTCTGTCCAGGGGATCTCGGCGTGCGTGGGCTCGTCGGGAATCGCAGCGGAGAGAACCTTGGTGAGGAACCCCCCGGTGAATCGCCACGGGTCGACCGGTCTCATCGGATCTCCTTCCAGGTAGCCCTTGGACCGTACTCGATGCCGGGGACCGGTGCCTGCTGCGGGCGGCCGAAATCTCTCGCTCGGATCAGTCGCCGAGAAGCTCGCTGGCGATCTCCTTCGCCAGCCGGCCATCGATCTCGCCCTTGTGGGTCTTCATCAGGGCTCCCATCACGCGGCCGATCTCGCTGCGCCCGGTCGCTCCGCTGGAGGCGATGGCCTCCTTCACCCAGGCGCGCGTCGTCTCCCCGTCCGCCAGGCTTGGGAGGAACGTCTGGATCACGGCCAGCTCGGCTCTCTCTTCCGCGGCGCGCTCCTCGCGGCCGCCGCGCTCGAAGGCCTCGATGCTCTCCTTGCGCTGCTTCTCGAGCCGGCGCAGCACGGGAAGGCAGGCCTCGTCCGCGAGGGTCTCCGAGCCGTCCCGCTTCATTTCGTTGACGAATGCCGCTCGGATGCCGCGGAGCGCCGCCAGGCGCAGGCCCTCCTTGGCGCGCAGGGCCTCCTTCATCTGTCGGCTCACTTCGTCGACGAGCGCCATGGCTCCCTCCCCTCGAGCGTCGAACCTAAACCTTCGACGACTCCCTCGCCCCCGCGCGCTCGGCACGCCACGCCTCGTCGACGATCGCCCGCATTCGCTCGAGCTTCTCGTTCATCAGCTCGACGAGGCGAAGCTGGGCCCGGAAGCGGTCGAGATTGTGACCCTCGCGATGGACGCGGAAGTAGACGTCGCCCTCCAGGTGATCGGTGAGAAAGCGAATCGCGTTCTCGAGTGCCATCACCGGTCCGGAGAGCGGCAGGATCCCGATCTCCTCCGCGCTGAGAAGGGGTGCGGCTCCGGCCAGGTAGCCTCGAGTCGCCGCGCGGAACAGCTCGAGCTCGAAGTGGATGGAGCCCAGGTCCACCTCGTCCTCGGGAGATCGCGAGGTTCCGGTCCGCACCAGCTCGCCGAAGTCGCAGAGAACCGTGCCATCCATCACGGTATCGAGGTCGATCACGCAGAGCCCTTCACCGCTGGCTTCGTCGAGCATGACGTTGTTGATCTTGCAGTCGTTGTGCACGACGCGCCTGGGCAATCCCTCGAATCCACGCTCGGCCAGGAGACGCTCGAGGTCGTGGAACCAGGCCGCGGCCCGGTCGATCTCGGCTGGAACCGATGCCGCACGGTGGTGGGAATCGGCTTCGACGGCCCGCTGGAAGGCCTCGAACCTGCTGCGCAGGTCGTGGAAGTCCGGAATCGTGATGGCCAGGGGAGGCGGAGGCAGGTCGCGCAGCGCAGCCGCGAAGCGGCCGAAGGCGCGGGCCACCTCGAAGGCCTGTGTCGGCCCCTCGATCGTGTCCCGGGACCGGGCACCCTCCAGGAAGCGGAAGGTGCGCCAGGTTCCGCCGTCGGGGGCGACGTGGAAGGGAAGGCCGTCACGGGTCGGAACGAGCTGCAGGCAGCGTCGTTCCGCGTCGGGCACCCCCGCAGCTTCGAGCAGCCCACGCTGATGGCGGGTGATCCGAACCAGGTTGTCCATCAGCGCGCCCGAGATCCGGGAAGACCCGGTCGTTGAGACGCTGGTGGGCGTAGCGGCGCGAGCTCCCGCCATCGCGGTAGGTCGCGGTCAGGGTCTCGTGGATGTGACCGGAGCCGACCGGCACCGCGCCCGCGAAGCGCCCGGGGATCTCGAAGGCCGCTCCGATCGCCGCCAGCTCGTCGCTCATCAGCCTCCGGGCTCCAGCTCCTGCTCACAGACTGCGGAACGACCATCCAGTCTACGCCCATGCTCCGCGAAAGGGTACCGGCCTCCCGGAGGCCTTTCTCCGACCTTCTTTGCAGTGTCGGCGTGGTACGATGCGCCCAACCAGGGGAGGAGCCCGCGATGCGCCGCCTACACGCCAGGATCTCCGGGTCGGGGAGTCAGCCATCGTGTCGTGGCCGCGTGCCTGGCGGGAGTCTCCCTCGCGCTCCTCGCTTTCCACTGCCACCCGACGCCGATGCTTCCGCTCTTCGTTTCCAGCACGCCGACCGAAGGTGAGACGGTCTCGCGCAGCGCATGGCTCGTGGCCCGCTTCGCCGGGGAGGTCGCCGCCGGAGCCGAGGATCGCATCTGGCTGGCCTGCAACGGGTCGCTGGTGGCGCGCACGATTCACCAGCTTGGCTCCGGACGAGCTGGTGATCAACCCGCGTGGCTCGCTCCCGGCCGACGCCGCCTGCTGGCTGGGCCTGGTGACGGAGGCGGGGCCGGTGACGGTCAACTTCCAGACGGAGCCGGAAGGAGCGCCGTTCGAGGTCGTCTACGACCGGCGCGACCGCAACCTGCCCCTCCCGTTCCCCGACGACTACTTCCTGGACGAGGATCCGACCACTGCCACCGGCCTGCGCCCGAACATCGTCGTCCCCGACCACGCGCCGGACGTCAAGGCGCTGCTGGGCGCGATGGCTTCCGCGGCGGCGGAGGCCGACGGCTGGAGCCCGATCGGACCCCTGACGGTCGAGCTCTCGGCCGCGCCCGACCCGGACACCCTGCCGCTCAGCCAGGAAGACTCGCTCGACCCGCTCGCCAGCGTGGGCCTCTTCGACCTCACGCCGGGGAGCGCGAGCTTCGGCGAGCGGGTGCCCTTCAAGCTGACGATCCGCGCCGACGTGATCAGTGGCCAGCCCACCGCCCATGCCCTGGTCCTGTTTCCGGGGATTCGCCTCGAGCCGCTGGGACGCTACGGCCTGGTCGCTCACCGACCGGGTGCTGAGCCAGGCGGGGGAGCCGCTCGGAGCTTCCGGATTCTTCGCGGAGGTGCTCGGCGAAGCGGGCCCCGGAACCGATCCGGAAGTGGTCCGCGCCCGGCCGCTCGCAGAGGAGGTCCTGGACGAACTCGAGGCTCTCGACCCGCTGCCGATCCCCCGCGACGACGCGGCGCTCGCGGTGCGCATCAGCGTGCGGAGCATCGAGCACTTCGCGGATGATCTCCTCGCCATGCGCGAGGACATCCACGCCTCGCCGGTGAGCTACTCGATCGACAGCGTGACGCCCGAGTACGGTGACGTGGCGGCCATCGTGCGCGGCAGCTTCGAGGTGCCGGATTGGATGGCCGGGTCTCCCTTCCTCCAGCGCGCCACCGACGGCGAGCCCCTGGTGGTCGGCACGAGCACGCTGGACTTCATCCTGGCCCTGCCGCGACAGCGCCGAGACCGGAGGCCTGGCCCCGATCATCATGTACCAGCACGGCAATCCGGGCAGCGCCGAGGGGGAGGTGCCGTGGAGCGCCCAGGGCTTCATGGCCGAGGCGGGCTTTGCGGTCGGTGGCTTCACGGACGTGCTGAACCGCCGCTGGCCGAGTCGTCGAGGACCAGAACTTCTGGATCTTCTCGATCCTCCTCTTCACCGGCCGGATGCCCGACATCTGGCTCCAGACCTACGCGGAGCAGATGGCCTTCCTTCGCGTGCTCCAGTCGCTCGACACGCTGGACGTACTACCCGCTGGGCGCGCCCGACGGCGTACCCGATCTCGACACCACTGCCATCAGCTACGAGGGCATCAGCAACGGCTCGATCCACGGCCAGGCCTTCCTGGCCTACGCGCCGGAGATCCGCGCAGGCTGCCTGGTGGTGGGCGCGTCCCGGCTGGCGGAGCTGCTGGAGTACCAGGACCGAACCACACCGGACGGCGGTGATCCCTTCCTGACCGTCTCCCTCCCGGGCTACGTCCCCGGCGCGACCATGCCCGACATCTGGATGGGGATCGGACTCTTCTCGCTGCTCTACGATCACGAGGATCCCCAGAACCACGCGAGCTTCCTCTACCGCGAGCCGGTGGAGGTGGCGGGGCACCACCAGGAAGCCGAGCATCCTGGTGCTGGAGGGGATCGGCGACACCTACACCAAGAACAACACCACCCGCGCGCTCGCCTGGCTGCTAGGACCGATCCCGCACCTGGCGCCCACGGTGGAGGGGGTGAGCTACCTCCCGGTGGCTTCGGCTCCCATCCAGGGGAACGTGGACGCCGAGACCACGGCGGCCTTCGTGCAGTTCGCACCCGACGGCCTCTCCGGCATTCCTCCCTCGCCGGGCTGCGTCGGCGAGTACGAGGGCCACTTCTGCGCCCAGATCGCTCCGGAGGCGCACCGCCTGCGCGCCAACTTCTACTCGAGCGCCCTGGTAGACGACCCCCCCGTGGTGGACTGGTAGGAGCACCCTCGCGTCCGCTCTGCTCAAAGGTGCCAGCTGGCAGGGGCCGCTGCCCCCGAACCGAGAAGAGGCCGAAACCCCAGCCGGCACTTCTCACCAGGTTGCGTAGGGACCTCCGGCGGGTTTCCGCAGGTAGCTGGAGAGGCGGCGAACGCTGTTCAGCAACTCGGCACCGACCTACACATTTCGGAGAGGCGATCCTGACCCGCGGAAACGCTCTTCCGCTCTGGTGGAAAACCCGTTCCTACGAGCGCTGCGAATCATGCTCATTGATTCGACATGCCCTGCGATTTCAGGGGGTTGCACCGCGCCACCCGATCCTGGCGGCGGCGCTGATCTTGCATGGTTTCCGAGCAGAGGTTTGAGCTACGAAGGAGTCGCTCTGCGCGGACTCGTGGGAGGTGCGTCATGCGACGATGGACTCTTGCGTTGGGAATGGGCAGTGCGCTTGTAGCTTGTCTCGCGATCGGCGCGGCCGGGACCGCCCGCGCTGCCACGTTGGCTTTCACCGGGACATTGACTCTCGAGCTGATCCCCCAGCCATGGTATCCGGGTCCGTTGGTGTCGCATGCCGCCACCACTGGCTCGGGGACCTTCCTGGTCAATGGATCGGGGGATGCCTCTCACCTGAGTTTGCTGGCGATCGGGGGGGGCGCCTTCGGTCCCCTCAGTACCGTGACCTACGTGGTCGGGTCGACCAGCTCCACCATCAACAGCGTCGTGTTCACGAGCATCGCAAACTTGAGCGGCAGCTTCGGCCCCGGCCTCTCGGGAGGCCCGCCAGGCGGCGGCACCATGGGTCTCACGGGCCTGGCGAAGATCTGTCTGGTGTTCGCTCCTTGTGACCTCGCCGGAATCGTCGTACCTCTGAGCCCGACTGCGGGCGGAGCCGGCTTCGGCATCGGCGGGACCCATGTCACCGCCCGGACTGACCCCGCTTCGGGCCACACTGCAGCACGGCCCGTGGACCATCGGCCAGCCCCTGATGACGATCCACAGTCCGAACAGCAACGTCAGCTCGCCAGCGCTACCCGGCGGCTTCGCACACGGTCCGGCCTCTCTCACCTCGAGCACGGCCCGCTTCTCGGCCGCGCTCCAGCTCGTCACGGTCAGCAAGGTGTTTACGGGCGCCACCAGCGCCTTTCCCGAGTTCCCGGCGATCGGCATCCTGAACCTTCACCTGGTGCCCGAGCCGGCAACGCTCTTGTTGCTCGCCACCGGGATGGCGGGCCTGGCGTTGCACGCGCGCCGGAGGCGCGGGAGGTAACCGAATGCGAAGATCAATCCTCATCGCCTTGGCAGGGCTGCTCGCCCTCGGCGTGGCGGGAAGCGCCGGCGCGGCCACGCTGGACTTCACTGGAACGCTGGGAATCAACGTCTTCGGACTGAGGTCAACCATATCCTCCCCGCCTTGGTATGGGCCTCGGATTTATCTGACCGTGGCCGAGGCGGGGTCGGCACAGTTGACCGACGATGGAAGTCTTCATTTGCTCTCGCTTACGCTGCCGAGCGGCGCCTTTGGCCCCTCCACCGTGGGGTTCGGCTCGCGCTACGGCACGGGAGGCATCGCCGGCACGGGAATCTCATCGGTTCGATTCACGCTCGCGCAGAACCTGAGCGGGAGCTTCGCGGGGATCTCCGGGGGGGCGCCGGGCGGCGGGCCGATGGGTTTGTCGGGGATCGCGAAGCTTTGCATGTTCTATACCGACTGTTTCGCGAACATCCCGATTCCTCTGACCCCGACTGCGGGAGGAGCAGGCTTTGGTATCGGCGGTACAAGGACCGTGACCGGTGCCGTTGCGCTCACCATGGTCCACGCGGCGTGGACCATCGGCCAGCCGACCATGACTCTCCACACGCCGGGCAGCAACGCGACGAGCCAGGTGCTTCCGGGCGGCTTCGCCCACGGCCCCGCCTCGCTCACATCGAGCACCGCACAGCCCTCGGGCGTCCTGCAACTCGTGACGGTGAGCAAGGTCTACACGAGCCTCACTGGCGCGTTCCCCGAGGTGCCGCTCACCGCCGTCCTGACCTTGCACTTTGTCCCCGAGCCGGGGACGCTGCTGTTGCTCGGTTTGGGCGTGGGTGGGCTGGCGCTGTACGCATACCGCAAGGACGGGAGGTAATGGTATGCGGGGACGGATGCTCGTTGCTCTAGCAGGTCTGCTCGCCTGCATCGCGATTGGCGCAGCCGGGAGCGCCGGTGCAGCCACGCTGGACTTCACCGGGACGCTGACGTTCAGCGGGTGGTTCTCGACTAGCCCGCCGTCAGTCCAAGGCTCCGGCTCCGGAGCGGCTCTCGTGAACGGATCGGTAGGCGGCACACACTTGAACTCCTTCGTCATCGGTGCGGGCGCGGTCGGGCCCATCACCACCAGTCTTTCGTTGACCGTTTGGATGTCGATCAACAGCGTAGTCTTCACTGGCCTGGAAAATCTGACCGGCTCGTTTGGCGGCCTCTCGGGCGGCCCGCCCGGAGGCGGTCCGATGGGGCTCTCGGGCCTGATGAAGCTCTGCATGCTCTTTGCCCCCTGCGAGTACGCCAACGTCACGGTTCCGATGACTCCAGTCGGCGGAGTGGGCTTCGGCATCGGTGGCACACAGTTCATACCGAACGCCGCCATTTCCCTCACCATGCAGCACACACCGTGGACAATCGGCCAGCCGGTAGTGACCATCCACACCCCGAACACCAACGTGACGACACCAGTCCTTCCCGGCGGCTTCGCTCACGGACCGGCATCGCTCACGTCGAGCACTGCCCAGCCCTCGGGCGTCGTGCAGCTCGTGTCGGTCTCGAAGGTCTTCACGAGCCTCACTTGGGCTTATCCGGAGTATCCAGCGATCGGCATCCTGACACTGCACTTCGTGCCCGAGCCGGGGACGCTGCTGCTGCTCGGCTCCGGCGTAGCGGCCTTGGCATTGCGCGGACGCCGGAAGCGCGGGAGGTGACAGCATGCGAAGATCGGTGATCGGTGCCTTGGTGGGGCTACTCGCCATCGGCGCGGCGGGAAGCGCCGGTGCGGCGACGTTGGACTTCACGGGGACGTTGCAGCTCGGCATCCTCGAGAGACCCGACTTAACGGGGAAGCCGATCTATCTGACAGTGCCCGGTGCGGGAGCGGCGCAGCTGACTGACGACGGAAATCTGCACCTGCTCTCGCTCACGCTGCCCGGTGGCACCTTCGGCCCCTCGACCGTCACGCGGAATGTCATCTCGACCTTTGTTACCGAAGTCGTCTCGTTCCGATTCACACTGTCGCAGAACCTGCGCGGGAGCTTTTCCGGGATCTCGGGTGGGCCACCAGGCGGCGGGACGATGGGCTTGTCAGGAACCGCGAAGATATGCCTCTGGTTTCTGCCCGCCTGCCAGCTCCACATCCCGCTTCCTCTCACCCCGACTGCAGGGGGAGCCGGCTTCGGCCTCGGCGGGCCGCGGACCGTGAGCGGCCCCTATGGCATGAATGCCACCCTCCAGAATGCGCCGTGGACGATCGGCCAGCCCGTGATGACGATCCACACGGTGAACAGCAACGTCACGACGCCGATCCTTCCGGGCGGCTTCGCCCATGGCCCGGCCTCGGTCACGTCGAGCACGGCCCAGCGTTCCGGCGCTCTGCAGCTCGTCACGGTGAGCAAGGTATTCACCACGCACCCGATATTCCATGAGTACCCAATGAGCGGCATTCTGAGTCTGCACTTCGTCCCCGAGCCGGGAACGCTACTCATGCTCGCTCTCGGCGTGGTGGGACTCGCAGCAGCAGGCCGGTGGCGCAGAGTTCGCTAGAAGAAGAGGGCCGCGAGGCGAACCTCGCGGCCCTCAGACCACCACAACGCCTGATCTCACATCGGGCGGTATCACCCAGCAGCAGTCAGGCAGAAAGAATCTTGGGCGTGGCCCCTGAGCACGTCTCTGTGACCTGCGAAGGCACGTTCTGGAGAGGGGCTGCTGAGCGCCCTACGCAGCGAGCCGCCATCGCAGTGCCAGCCCCGCGAGGCCGAGGCCGAGAAGGAGGGCGGTGGTGGGCTCGGGGACGACGTTCGCGTAGCTCGCGCCGTCGAGGCTGGTGACCGTGTACTCGCCCGGATCGAGAGCCAGCACTTCCACCGCAGAGACGCTCGCCGTGCCGTAGAAGTCCGCGATCCCCTCGTACCCCACCTCGCAGCCGAAGCACCGCACGTCGGTGATCAGCTCGATCGAGACGAGGGTGTCCTGATCGGGGATGATGTCGAAGTCGTACCAGGACGAGCCGCCCAGAGTGGGGAATCCGTTGGACGGCTGGACCTCGAGGCTCCTGACCTTGACCGTGAGGGTCCAGTCGACGAACAGGTCGCCCGGCTCCATCCAGGTCGGTCCGTCTTCCGTCACCAAGCCGTCGATGTCGATGACGATCCTCACGTCGGTCCACTCCCCGGGAGTGAGGAGCCCCGAGCCGACCGAGAGACGGTCCTCGAATCGGGCCCAGCCGTAGGTCTGGTAGTTCTTGTTCCCGGTGGGCGGGGTATGGCCAGAGGACGAGAGCTTGGCGTAGCTCTCGACCGAACCGTCGTTCACACGCGCGCGGCCCCAGCCGTAGTTGTCGTCCTGGTCGCACATCGCGTCCGCTTCGGTTTCGCCGGAGCCGCCGTCCATGCAGATCGGGGTGAAGCTTCCCCCGGTGAAAGCGTCGCGAACCGCTGCCTCCGCCAGAGAGGTGGCGTAGACGGGCGCAGCCACGAGGCTCAGCAATGCGAGAGGGATCAGAAACCGGAAGTGAAGCATGGAAGGGGCCTCCTCAGAGGTGAACGTTCCCCGAGGAGTGGTTTTGAAAGTTGCGAAATGTCAGAAAATCGCTGGCAACGGTGCATTTGAGGCACTTTGCCCCAGGCCTGGCAGGGCTCGCAGCAGCAGGGCGACGACGGCGCTCACTCCAATAGAAGGAGAGGGCTCCGAGGCGAACCTCGGAGCCCTCAGACTCGATGGTAGCGGGGGGGGCGCTACGCCCGGGTGTCTCTCCCGGTGCGGGTCGTGCTGCGGGTCGCCGGGAAGGTGATGCCTCGCGCCGCATAGTGGGAATCTGGAGGCCTTCCGCAGGTGGCTCGGGAGCGGGTGAACTCTGTTCAGTCGCGGGGGATTGAGACACGCATTTGGGATGAAGCGAGCTGCCCAGTGGAAGCGCGGTTCCGTGCTCGTGGAAGAACCTTTCCCACGAGCGCCGCTGGGCATTCCCCTCAGATCCGAAATATCTCGCGATTTCATTGGGTTGCACCGCCCGCCAGGGCGTCCAAGAACGGTGTCGCTCTTGCATGCTTTCTAGATGGCGGTGCAACCTTGAAGGGAGCCGCTACGCGCGGGCTCCTGGGAGGTGCGCAGTGCGACGATGGACTCTCTCGCTGGGGGTGGGTAGCGCGCTGGTCGCCTGCCTCGCGATCGGCGCCGCGGGGAGCGCTGGGGCGGCCACCTTGCCCTTCACGGGGACGCTGAGCCTGCAAATAGCCCCGTCAGTTTCTGGCTTCCCGCCACTTGTAGCTTCTGGCGCAGGCTTGGGGCAGGTGACTGACGACGGGAGCTTCCACCTGCTCTCGTTCGCGGTGCCCGGGAGTACATTCGGACCGACCACGGTCGTGGTCCCGACCACCCGTACAACTGGCACCGGAATCTCGTCGCTCCGGTTCACCCTCAGCAAGAACCTGGCCGGCAGCTTCGCCGGGATTTCCGGTGGGCCGCCAGGCGGAGGTCCGATGGGCCTGTCGGGGGTCGCGAAGATCTGCTTGAGCTTCACGGGGCCCGGCTGCTTTACCAACATTGCGTTCCTCCTCACTCCGACCGGAGGGGGCGCCGGCTTCGGCATCGGCGGGACGCGGACCGGAACTGGCGTTGTTGCGACCACCATGCAGAACGCCGCGTGGACGATCGGCCAGCCGGTGATGACGCTCCACAACCCGAACAGCTCGACCTGGACACCGTCGTTGCCCGGCGGCTTCGCCCATGGTCCGGCGTCACTCACGTCGAGCACGGCCCAGGCCTCCGGCGCCCTGCAGCTCGTAACGGTGAGCAAGGTCTACACGAGTCTTACGGGCGCGTTCCCCGAGATACCGGTGGCCGGCGTCCTCACGGTGCACTTCGTCCCCGAGCCGGGAACGCTGCTGCTGTTCGGCTCGGGTGTAGCGGGTTTGGCGTTCCACGCGCGTCGGAAGCGCGGGAGGTAACAGCATGGGAAGATTGGTGCTCGTCGCCTTGGTGGGGCTGGTCGCTATCGGCGTGGCCGGAAGTGCCGGTGCGGCGCCGCTCGAGTTCACGGGGACGTTGGCGATCAAGGTCGCAGCGCTGCGCGATTGCGAAACGGGGAAGCCCTTCTATCTGACGGTGGGGGGTGTGGGAGCGGCAGAGGTGACCGATGACGGTAACGCGCATCTGCTATCGCTCACGCTAACCGGTGGCACCTTCGGCCCTACTACCCTGACCCGGCAGTTCCTTGGTAGCGGTTGTTCGACGCTCCGGCTCACACTCGCGCAGAACCTGAGCGGGAGCTTCACCGGGATCTCCGGTGGGCCGCCAGGCGGCGGACCGATGGGCTTGTCGGGACTGGCGAAGATATGCCTCCTGTTCGCCCCCTGCGAGTACGCCAACATCCCAATGCCGCTGACGCCCACGAGTGGCGGCGCTGGCTTCGGAATCGGAGGAACCGCAGCCTTCACCGGCCCTGTTGCTGTGACCATGCAGAACACCCCGTGGATGATCGGTCAACCGGTGATGACGTTCCACACCCCGAACAGCAACGTCACAACGCCCTCCTTGCCGGCTGGCTTCGCCCATGGCCCGGCGTCTCTCACCTCGAGCACGGCCCGGAATTCGGGTGTGGTACAGCTCGTGACGGTCACCAAACACTTCACGAGCCTGGTAGGGGCATTCCCCGAGTTCCCAGTCATCGGTGTCCTCAACCTGCACTTCGTCCCCGAGCCGGGAACGCTGCTGCTACTCGGCTTGGGTGTGGTGGGACTCGCAGCCGCAGGGCGACGGCGCTCGCGCCGCTAGAGCACAGTACCCACGGACACACCGAAAGGCTCCGGCGTGTTCGCGGCCGGGGCGATGTCGCTCGTGGGCGGATGGCCCTGGGAAGCCTTCTCGGTGACCGCCGACCTGCGTCTAACGAGTCTAGCGAGACGGGCGAATCGAGGGCGACGCGATCCCGAGCCCCGAAATGCCGAGGGCCGCGAAGCGGACTCCGCGACCCTCAGACTCGGTGGTAGCGGGGGGAGGATTCGAACCTCCGACCTCCGGGTTATGAGCCCGACGAGCTACCAGACTGCTCTACCCCGCAGCAAAGCTCGGAGGAAACTAATGCTCGCTGGGGAGGGCGTCAACGGGGTCCCCTGCGCATGGGTTGCCTGTTGGCCTGCCGTACCGGGGGGTTGCGGGCTGACACTTTCGGCCCGCCGGGGGGCACTCCTCGTCTGAGGAGGTACTTCAGATGCTGCCGCACCCCAAGCTGAATTGGCTCGCTGCCATCCTTCTGGCCGCGTCCCTCGCCACGCCTGCCATGGCGGGGACGCTCTTCAAGTGGACGACCGAAGACGGCTCCGTGGCCTTCACGGACGACCCGGAGCGGATTCCGGAGCGCTACCGGAGTCAGGTCAAGAAGATCGAGACCCGCGGACTCGACAGCTACGAGCGCTTCACTCCCCGCGACAGCGCCGGGCAGAGTGAGCAGCAGAAGCGCCTGCAAGAGCGGCTCGAGCGGCTTCGGGCAATGAATCGGGCTGCACCTGGCGTGGCGATCCCCGCCCCCGGTGTGAAGCCGCAGCTGATCATCAAGACGGACGAGCGGACCGCGCTGACGATCCCGGCCGATGCCGCAGGGGGGAGCCCCGGTGATCGTGGAGGAGATGCGGGTCAGCGACCCGGACTCGATCTCCACGCGGCACGTGACCGTGGTGCGTCAGGGAGACCGGGTGCTGTCGGTGGTCAAGCCGGCCAGTCCCGCCCAGTCGGCCAATCCTCCGAGCGAGCGCGATTTCGAATCGTCGCGCTGAGCGCGATCCGGTCAGCCCTCGAAATCCCGAAGCACGGCGTGCGGTACCCCCGCGCGTCGTGCTTGCTCCACGAGGTCGGGCAGCTGAGCTTCCGCCTCCGCCAGCTCGCTCTGCGCTTCCTGCAGCTCTGCGAGCCGCGCCCCGCGCGCGTCACCGCGGCGATTGCGCCGCCGCGCGTCGCGAAACGCTCGCTGTGTGACCTCGACCTCCGCGCGTGCTTCCTCCACGCGCTCCTGCGCCTGGAGGAGGGTGACGCGCCACTCCTCCACCTGCGTCGCGTCGATTCCGCCACCCGGTGCGGCTAGCGGAGGCCGGCGGCTGAGTCTCCTGGGCCGGGGAGGGCAGCGGAAGGAACACCGCCAGGAGAAGGATCAGGGCCAATCGCATCAGTTTCCTCCAGCCAGAGCACCGACGGGGCCGGGCTCGGGAACGAACCGTTCGTAGACGAAGGAGTCGAGGGTCCTGGCGCTGGCTGCATCCAGTGCGAGAAAGCGAACCCCCATGCCTGCGACGTCGCCGTTCAAGCGCGTCCGGCTCCAGATCACCTTGGCCGTGGGGGCGAGAGGCTCTCCCACCTCCGGCAGCTGGAACTCGAGCCGCATCTCCGACTCGGGAGGCGCGGACCAGTTGGCCTCGAGATACATGCCGCCGCGTGAGAGGTTCCGCATCGTGCCCCAGCGCTCTTCCTGCTCCATCAACACCCGCACCGTCGCGGCGTGGTCGACCCTCGCCATCCCGCGCACTTCGGGGAAGCGGATCAGACGGTTCACCGCTTCGACCAGACTGACGCGGCTAAGGGGCTTCGACAGCACGTCGGCGGCACCCGCCCGAATCGCCCGCTCGTGATCCGCGGAGTCGCCGTTGCAGAGCGCCACCACGAAGCCCGGCCGCTCGGGAGAGGCCAGGGCCTGCATCTCCCGGCACAAGACCTCGCTGTCCATGTCCGGCAGATGGAAGTCGAGCACCACGACATCGGGCTGCTCGCGCCGGGCCGCTTCGAGCGCCTCGGCGCCGCTGGCGGCAGTGATCACGCGGCCGTATCGGGACAGGAATACCGATCCCAGCTCCCGGAACATGGCCAGGTCATCCACGACGAGGATGGTCCGTTTCGGCTCCACCATTCCCCCCCAGCAGGTGCAGCGGCGCGGGCCCTAGGGCGTTCCCCTGATCAGGCCGTTGCGCAGCTTCTCGATATCCAGCTTCACCGTCCAGACACCCGTCTCCTCGTCCCGTGTCCACTCCTCGACGAGATTCACCGAGCGCTCGACGGGCATGCTGAGCCGGTAGCCGGTGAAGCGGACCTCTACGGAGGCGTTCAAGAGCTCCTCGCCGATGTCGACCCGGGTGATCTCGTAGTCCGAGAAGCGGAGATCGCTGAGCTCGGGCGAGAAGGCCATGAACTGCGCGCGCAGTTCGGGGTCCACGTACAGGCTGGCCTCTTCGAATTTTCCCCAGCGCATGTACTGGGTGAACTGCTCCTGGGTGTCCTCGAACTTGCCGCGCCGATCCAGGGGATCGGTGAGAATCGAGGTGCACCCCGAGACCGCAAACAGGACGGCCATCAGGAGCCCGGTGGGAATCCGCATCGTCAGCTCTCCTTCCGCTCACCGGCAGGGACTGCCGGAGGCCGGTGTTCCCTCGTCCGATTTTCCTGCCCGCCGTATCGGCGCAACCGCGACCCGGACTTGAGGCGCCTGCTATGCTTCGGACCGCTTTGCTTCTACTCGGAATCGACATCGGCGGCACAAAGATCCAGCTCTCCCTCGGGGACGAGACGGGTAAGATCCAGCGGCGGCTGCGGCGGGCGACCCACCCCTCGAACAGTGCGGAGGATGACCTTCGCCGGATCGCGGAGGAGGTGCGGCATCTGGTCGGAGCGGCCGGCGGTCGCGCAGAGGGGCTCGCCGCCGTGGGCGCATCGGTTCCCGGCGCTCTCGATCTGGACGCCGGGCTCCTTCTGCATCCCCCCAACCTCCCGAGCTGGGAGCGCGCGCCGGTCCGCGACGTCCTCGCCGAGGAGCTGGGCTGCCCGGTCTTCCTGGAGAACGACGCCAACGCGGCGGCGCTGGCGGAGTGGCGTTTCGGAGCGGGAAGGGGCTTCTCGCACCTGGTCTACCTGACCATGTCCACCGGGGTGGGCGGGGGACTCATCCTGGGCGGGCGGGTGCACCGGGGGGTCTCCGTGGGCGCCGGGGAGGTTGGGCACACGCTGGTGGAGTGGGACGGCGAGCTCTGCGGCTGTGGTCTCCGGGGTTGTCTCGAGGCCTACATCGGCGGCGCCTGCTGGGCGCGCCGGCTAAAGGAGATCACGCCGCCCTCGAGCCGCGTGGCGGCGCTCGCGGGCGGAGCCGAACACGCGGGGCCCGAACAGGTCGTCGAGGCCGCCAGGCAGGGGGACGAGTTCGCCCTCTCCGAGATGCGCCGCTTCAACGAGTACCTGGCTCGGGCACTGGTGACCCTGACCTTCACGCTGGCGCCCGAGATCTTCGTGCTGGGGACGATCGCCGTGGCAGCTGGCGAAGAGCTCTGCTTCGGCCCGGTGCGAGAGCTGGTCACGGCGCGCACCTGGCCCTCGCACTCCACCGGCCTGAAGATCGTTCCCGCCGCGCTCGGAGATCAGCTCGCCGACTACGCGGGACTCAGCGTCGCAATCGAGGGACTACGCAGCGTCGGCTGACGGCGCATCCAGCTCTCTCGCGGAGCCGGCGGCGCCGGCCAGGCTGCGCGCCTCGGCGCGAAGCGATTCGAGGCTCGATACCACCTCGGGGATGCGCTCGCCGCTCTTGCGGGCAATCTCGAGGATCCTCGTCACCGCGTCCGCAACCGCCTCGCTGGCGGCCCCGTGCGACTCCGTGTTCTGTTGAATCGAACGGATCATCTCGGTCACGGACGCGATGCTGGAGGTGATGAAGCGCCCGGACTCCTTCTGCTCCTCGGTCGAGCGATGGACCTGACGACACATCTCGAGGGCGGACTCTGCGTTCTTCAGCATCGCCTCGCCGGCCCGGGACTGCTCGGACATCGCCCCGCTGATCTGCTGGACCATCGAGGAGGTGCGCTGGGCCGCTTCGGCCACGTGCTTGGAGTTGCGGCTCTGCTCCCCCGTGGCGCGGGCGATCTCCGCGACGCGAGAGCTGGCTTCGCTCGAGGAGGCCTGGATCTTCTGCAGCTCTTCGCCGGCCTTGCGGGATCGCTCCACCCCTTTCTCGACCGCCTCGATGCCACCCGCCATCGCGATCACCGCGTTGCTCGATTCCTGCTGTACCGCGCGGACCAGGCCCCCGATCTCCTGGGTGCTGGACGTGGTGCGCTGCGCCAGGGTCTTCACGTGGTTCGCGACCACCGCAAAGGCCTTGCCCTGTTCACCGGCCTGCGCCGCGATGATGGCGGCGTTCAGTGAGAGCAGGTTGGCCTCGTCGTTGATCCCGCCGATCACGTTCACGATCTCGCCGATCTCGGCGATGCGTCCGGCCAGGCGCTCCAGGACCTGCTTGGCCTCCAGGGTCTGCGTACGGATCTCGGCGATGCCGTCGATGGTGGCGCCCACCGCCTGCGTGCCAGCCTGGGCGCCCTGGCTCACCTCCTCGGTCAACCCCGATGCCTCACTGACGTGCTGGCTCACTTCCTGGATCGCCCGGTCCATCTGCGCCATGGCCGCGGCGGATTCCTCGGCCATGCTCTGCACCGCGTCGGCGCTCTCGGCGACCTGACGGATGCTGGCGCTGATCTCGTGGATCGAGGAGGTAGAGGCGTCGACCGAGTCGTGGAGAGAGCCGGTGTTGCGAGCCACCTCGTCGATGGAGCCTCCCATCTCGAGGATCGAGGAGGAAACCTCTTCGCTGGCGCGGGAGAGACTCTCCACCTCGGAATTGATGCCTCGGATCGAGGTGTTGATGTTCACCAGCAAGGATGCCGTTTCCTCGACGGCCTCCTCGGTGGATTCCCGACCCGACTGGATTTCCGCCATCGCCTCGACGATTCGCTCCGGCACCTCCTGCAGGTGTGCGACGACTTCGGAGACTCCCTCGTTGATCCGCTGCTGGCTCTGGCAGAGGGCATTCAGCGTTTCGCTGTAGTCGGAGAGATGTCCGAGCTCTCGCTGGGTGAGACGCACGTCGAGGTCGCCCTGGGCGATCTTCTGCACGGCCTCGAGGGTGAGGCGGACCGGCCCCGCGATGCCTTCCCAGATCGCGCGCTGGGCCGCCAGGGTGGCGACGATCGCCACGGCCACCCAGCCGCCGGCGGCGAGCGCGCTGTCGGTGAGGGAATGGACCAGCAGAGTGCCGATGCCACTCAGCCCCGTCGCGAGCAGCACGAAGAGGGTGTTGACGCGCTCGGTGACCGCTTTCGCCTTCCGGACGTTGGAAGAGTCCATGCTTTCCCCTATCTCCCCTGCGCTCCCCGCCTGCGCATCGGCGCTGCGAGGGGAGCACTTGAGCCGCGAAAGCCCTTGGCAGGCGGGGAGTTGGCGACTCGACCTACCGGGCCGGCGCCCGCGACGCGTCCAGGACCGCTGCGCGGAGCGCGCCGAGGCGGCCCTCGGATATGGCTTGCCGCGCCCGCTGCATGAGCCGCAGGTAGAAGCGGAGGTTGTGCAGCGAGGCGAGCCGGGCGCCGAGCGGCTCGTTCGCCCGGAGCAGGTGGGCCAGAAAGGCCCGGCTGTGGCGCGTGCAGGCCGGGCAGTCGCAGTCTTCGTCTGGGGGTGCGTGGTCCTCGCGAAAGCGTGCGTTCCGAAGCGAGAGCTGCCCGCCGTGAGTGAAGAGCACGCCGTGGCGCGCGTGGCGCGTGGGAACCACGCAGTCGAAGAGGTCGATTCCCCGCTCGATGGCCAGCAGCAGGTCCTCCGGCCGCCCCAGACCCATCAGGTAGCGCGGACGGTCGGCGGGAAGTTCTTCGTGAGTCTCGGAGAGGAGGTCGTTGCGGCGCTCGACCTCCTCTCCGAGGCCGAGCCCACCGTGGGCGTAGCCGTCGAACCCGATCGCCGCAGTGGCGCGCGCGCTCCGGCGCCGAAGCTCTGCGGAGTCTCCGCCCTGGACGATGCCCAGCAGCGCCTGGTCCGGGTGCGAGTGATGCGCTCGACAGCGCTCGGCCCAGCGGAGGGTGCGCTCCATGGCCGCCTCGATGCGCAGGCCGCGATCTCCGCCGTCCCGGGGCTTCGGGGGCTGGCACTCGTCCAGGGCCATCGCGATGTCGGCGCCCAGTGCCTGCTGGATCTCCATCGCGCCCTCTGGCGTGAGCTGGCGCCGGCGGCCGTCGAGTGGGGACGCGAAGACGAGACCCTCCTCCTCGACCTTCACGCGATCCGCCAGCGAGGTCACCTGGAAGCCGCCGCTGTCGGTCAGCCACGGCCCGCGCCAGCCGGTGAAGCCGTGCAGACCGCCGCCCTCCGCCACCACCCCGGCACCGGGTCGCTCGTGGAGGTGGTACGCGTTCGCCAGCAGCAGCTGCGCTCCGAGTTCGGCCAGGTCGCTCGGGCCGACGCCGCGGACCGCGCCGTAGGTCGCGACCGGCTGGAAGGCGGGCGTCTCGATCACTCCATGCGGCGTCGAGAGGAGTCCGCGCCGCGCCGCGCCGTCCAGCTCGAGGATCTCGAAGGACAGGCGCTCCGCCATCTCAGAGGAGCAGCATCGCGTCGCCGTAGGAGTAGAAGCGGTACCCCTTCGCGATCGCCTCGGCGTAGGCGTCGAGCACCCGCTCCCGCCCCGCGAACGCCGCCACCAGCAGGAGCAGGGAAGAGCGCGGCAGGTGGAAGTTGGTGAGAAGTGCGTCTACCACGCGGAAACGGAAGCCGGTCCGGATGAAGAGATCGGTCTGGCTCTCGGCCGGCTCGACCAGACCGCCCTCGCTGGCACAGGTCTCCAGGACCCGCGTCGTCGTCGTCCCCACCGCCACGACGCGTCCCCCTGCAGCGCGGGTCCGCGCCACCGCAGCGGCCGTCGCCGCGGGAAGCTCGAAGTGCTCGGGGTGCAGACGGCCGGCGGCGAGGTCTTCGGGTCGCAGCGGCCGAAAGGTCCCGGGGCCCACGTGGAGGATCACGTCGGCCCACCCGACATTGCGCCCGACCAGGTCTCCGAGCAGCGACGCGGTGAGATGGAGCCCCGCGGTCGGTGCGGCCACGGAGCCCGGGTCGCAGGCGAACACGGTCTGATAGCGATCCCTGTCCTCCGGATCGGGGCGATCCCTCCGGATGTAGGGGGGTAGCGGCATTTCGCCGACGGCGTAGGGCGAGACATCCGTAGCGAAGGCCAGTGTGACCTCGCCGGACTCGGAGACGTCGATGAGCTCCGCTTCGATCGTCTCGGCCTCGGTACCGAACCGGAACTTCTGTCCCTTCCGAAGCCGCCCGCCACATCGCAACAGGGCGCGGTACTGGCACGGCGTGTCGGGTAGGAGACCCAGGATCAGCGCCTCGGCGGCGCCCCCGGTCTCCTTGCAGCCGCGGAGCCGGGCCGGCCGCACCCGGCTCGCGTTTCCGACCAGCAGGTCCCCCGGTCGCAGCCAGCGCAAGAGGTCGCGGACCCGGCCGTGTTCGGTGGATTCCCCGCTTCGGTCCAGAACCATGAGCCGGGCCGCGTCTCGCTCCGGCAGCGGGTGCTGGGCGATCTGCGCCGGCGGCAGCGCGTAGTCGAAGAGCTCCAGCGGAAACGGTTCACTCACGCGACGTCTCCGCCGTCAAGGCCTGGAGCAGTTCGGGACGCTCGCGGATGGAATCCCAGGAGAACAGGGCCGAGCCGAGCCGTTCCTGCTCCAGGACCTGGCGCAGCTGCGCGACGGCTCCTGCGGGCGAAGCGGCGAAGAGCCAGGATCCGAGACCGACCCAGATTTCCCGCGCCTCGGCCAGGCCCGAGAACTGCTCCACGCCGTACCTCAGGAGCTGCAGATCGCGCGTGTAGAGCATCGGAACGGCGAAGTCCAGCAGACCTGCGTCGAGCCAGCCGATCCAGTCCTGGGAGTCGACGAGGTAGGCGCGTTCCACATCCGCGAGCACGGCCGCCGAGACCTTCACCTCGGCGCTCCCCGAGCGCGCCTCTGCGGCGATGCGGCGCACCAGGTCAGTGAGCTGTGAACGGCGCCAGTCGTCCCAGCGGTTGCCATTCGCGAGGGAGGAGCCGAAGGGCGCGCGCAGGCCGGTCTCGGCCTCGAACCGGCTTCGGGAGCCCGCTCCGAAGCCGAAGCTCAGCCCAACACCAAACCGCGTCGCAGGAGAGAAGGGGAGGGCGTCGGGATAGCGGATGTAGTCGAGGTGAAGACCGTCCAGGGTGGGATACCGCACCACCAGCTCGGCGAAGGTCTGCGCCAGCCGATCCGCAACCCCCGTGGCGGCGGGGTCGAGCCAGACGGCCGGAGTGCCCATCCGGTAGTAGCGGCGATCCGGCTCCGGGACCTCGAAGCGGGGGTAGTCGAGGATGGAGCGACCCTTCTGATCGACGGCTGCGGCATCGGGTCCCAGATCGCGGAGGATCGGCGCATCGGCGTTCGAGGCGAGCGAGAGAACGTTCACCCAGGCGTGGACCCGCAGCCCCTGGGCGTGGGCGCGTTCGATCAGCACGGAGAGGGCGTCCCCGGCACTGCCGTCCGGACTGCGCCAGGTCGAGCGGTAGGGCTCTGGATCGGCCAGCGAGGAATCGAACCAGGCGCGTCCCCCGCGGTAGACCTGGACGAACAGGTCCGTCACGCCGAGGGCGCGAGCGTCCTCGAGGAGGAGCTCCAGCCGATCGCGGTTCTCCAGCACGCGCTGGGACCCCTCACAGAGCACCCAGAGGCCGCGGGGACGAGGTATCGCCCCCTGAGGAGGGCGCGGTTCTTCGACGGCCGACGCGTCGGGCTCGGGAGGAGGAAGCCCTTCGCCCTGGCCACAGGCGGAAAGGAGCGCCACGGCGAGCACGAGGCCGGCGAAGAGGCGGGGACAGGTGGTGTGGGCCAAGGCGGATCAAGGCTAACCGACGGCCGTGAGCCGAACAAACCGGCGCCGTTGAACGAAGCCGGGTCCTCGCGCACACTGCTGCGCGGTGATGGGGAAACGGCGGTGAGAAGGTGCGGGAGACCTGCGGAGGGCAGGGCGCGGCGTGGTCTGGGAGTGTTGGCCGCGCTTGCGCTGAGCCTGGGGCCGTGGGCCGGGGCTCGAGCCGTGGAGGCCCCGGCGGCGGCGGTCCGCGTCCTCCCGGAGAACGGAGCCGCTCCGGCGGGGCCCGGGGCGATGCTGCGCGTCGGCATGGCGGCCCTGAAAGGGGGAGAGGCGGAGCGCGCCGCTCGGCTGTTTGCCGCGGTCGCGAGGGACTACCCCATCGTCGCCGACCACGGCCATCGGCTCTGGCTGAAGGCCCTCCTCGCGCTCTCGCGCTACCAGGCAGTCGCCGACCTGGCCTCCGGCTTCGAGGTGGCCTACCCGGATTCGCCGCTTCGCGGCGAGCTCCTGACCCTCCTCGGTGACGCCCATCGCGCCCTGGGAGACCCCGCAGCGGCGCGCGCCGCCTGGCAGCGGGCCAGGCCCGAGGCCCGGGACGAGGAGGCCCGGTCGGTACTGGACGTGTCGATCGGGGAGTCCTTCGAGCGGTCCGGGAGAGATGCGGAGGCGGCTGACGCCTATCTGGCCGCCTGGACCCAGGCACCCACCAGCGAGGCGGCGAGAACGGCCGAAGCGGCCCTGGATCGCCTCGAGGCCCGAAGCGGAAAGTCCCTGCGCACACCGCTCCAATTCGCCAGACGCGCCCGGGCGTTCTACGCCGCCCGCGCCAACCGGGAGGCGCTCGCGGCCTACGACCGCGCGCTCCAGGGGAATCTGCCCGGGAACACGCGGCGCGAGCTGAAACGCGAGCGCGCCTTCACCCTGTTTCGCCTGCGCCGCTATTCCGAAGCCACGCAGGCCTTCGCGGAGCTCGGCGACGAGCGGGACGCTCGCTTCTGGCGGGCGCGCTCGCTGGCGCGCAGCGGCCGCATCGATCAGTCGATCCGGGAGTTCGAGAGCCTGGCCAGCGAACGCTTCAACGTTCTGGGGGCGCGCGCACTGTTCCTCGCAGCGATGCTTCGAGAGGACGAGGCAGGCTGGAGTCTCGCGGCGGCCCGCTACGTCCGGGTCGCGTCCAAGGCCCCGGCCCGCGGCCTGCGCGCGTCCGCGCGCTGGAGGCTCGGCTGGTGCGCCTACCGCGATGGACGCCACCGCGAGGCGGTCGAGCACTTCACGAAGCTCGAGCGGACCACTCCGGATCCTCTGGACCAGCTCAGCGCTCGCTACTGGAGGGCCCGCTCGTTGGAGAAGCTCGGCGCGGGCGAGGCCAGCGCCGAGTTTCTTGCCCTCGCCAGCGAGTACCCGTTCTCCTACTACGGCTGGCGGGCGGCGGGCCGCATCGACGAGAGCCTGTTGCTGCGCGAGGCGCCCGAGCGCTCGCTGCCTTCCCCGGTCTCGTTCGGGGAGCCCGAACTCTGGCGCATCGCGATCCTGATCGAGGCGGGCCTCTTGGAGGAGACGAGGACCGAAACCGGGATCCTGGCGCGCAGGGCGCGCAGCGTCGACGATCGTCTCGAGATCGCGCACCTCTCCAGCTCCGTGGACGACTTCCACCGCGCTCAGCGAGTCGTACTCGATCCCTACGCCGAGCGTCTCGCGCGTGGCCCCGAGCCCGGCCGGGAGGCGCTCTGGTGGTTCGCCTGGCCCGCTGCCTTCGACGACCTCGTGGCCGCAGCCGCAGGAACGTGGGGGATCGACCCGGCCCTGCTCCAGGCTGTGATGCGCGAGGAGAGCGGCTTCCGGCCCGAGGCGGTCTCGACGTCCGGCGCCCGGGGGCTGACCCAGATCATGCCGGCCACCGGAGAGCGCCTGGCGGAAAGCGTGGGGCTCGCGGACTTCGAGCCCGACGATCTCTTCACACCGGCCAGCAACCTGCTCCTCGGAGCGCACTATCTGGATCAGCTCCTGGAGCGGTTCGACGGTCGGGCCTCGGCGGCGGTGGCCAGCTACAACGCCGGACCGGAAGCCGTCGCGCGCTGGATCGAGAGGCGACCCGACGCGGAAGACGACGAGTGGGTCGAGGCGATCCCGTACGACCAGACGCGAAAGTACGTGAAACGGGTGCTGCGCAGCCAGCAGGCCTACCGGGTGCTCTATTGACGGCTCGAAGTGGAGAACCCCTCTGGAGCGAGTGGCGCGGCGCGCCGAGGCTGGACGTCGTCGGCGTCGGACAGTGCGCCCTCGACCAGGTCGCCGTGGTCGAGGGGCCCCCGGAGTTCACGGGGAAGAAGCGGATCCTGGAGCTGACCCGGTCTCCCGGGGGGCAGGTGGCCACCGCGCTGCTCGCCTGCACACGGCTGGGCCTCCGGACTGCCGCGGTGACTGCGGTGGGGCGCGATGCTGCGAGCGAGACCATGCTCGCGCCACTGCGAGAGGCGGGAGTGGACCTGAGCGGCGTCCAGGTGATCCAGGGGGCGGACAGCCAGATCTCGGTGATCGTGGTCGACCGGGAAACTGGCGAGAGAACGGTGCTCTGGCACCGCGACCCTCGACTTCGCCTGAGGGTGGGCGAGGTGCGTCGCGAGGCGATCGAGCAGGGCCGGGTGCTGCTCGTCGATGCGCAGGACGTGGAGTTCTCGATCTGGGCGGCTGGGGTCGCGCGTGAGGCGGGCATTCCGGTGGTCCTGGATGCCGATACCCCCACACCCGGTATCGACGAACTGCTGGGGCGGGTCGATTTCCCTATCGTTTCCAGGGAGTTCGCCGAAAAGCACTTTGAAACCCACGAGCCGCAGGGCTTTCTGCGGGGGCTCGCTGCTCTGGGAGCGCGCTTTCCCGTGGTAACGCTGGGCGATCGCGGAGCCGTTGCCGGAGGCCGCGAGGGAGTGATCGAGAGCCCGGCGTTCCAGGTTGGCGTGCGCGACACCACCGGAGCCGGCGACGTCTTCCACGCCGCCTTCATCTGGGGGCTTCTCGAGGGAATGAGCGGGGATCGGATCCTGCGAGTGGCAAACGCCGCCGCGGCGATGAACTGCCGATTCCTCGGCGCACAGGGAGGTCTGCCGAGCAGGGACGAGCTGGAAGCTTTCCTGCGAGCGCCCTGACGCAGCCGAAGGAGACCGGGGAACCCGAAGAAGAGGGGTGAGAGAAATGGGCAAGGGAGGAACGACGCTCCTGGCTCTCGTGCTGCTGGTGGCTCTCGGCGTGGCAGGCGCATACAACTACCAGCGAAACACGGCGGCTGAGGAGCAGGATGCTCCGCGCCCCTACAGCGGCTACTCCGACGCGGAGATCGCCGCGCTGGTCGAAGCCTATCAGGGCGAGGTCGAGGCATTGGAGTCGCGCTACGACGCCGCGAAGAGCCGCGACTTCGAGGCGCGAAACGGGGGCCTGATCGACGAGCGGATCGGCGAGTTCGAGCGGGCCCAGAAGTGGGGCGCCTCGACCCGCTCGATGGGAGCGGATGTCGCGGAGCGCGAGGCCGTCCTGCGCGAGCTTCGGAAGGAGCAGTCGATGCGGGGCGCTTCAGCGGATTCCCTCGAGGTTCACCTGCGGCGGCTGCTGACGCTCTAGAAGAACGTCTCCGCTCAGGCTCGCCGCTCAGGCTTCGCTGTCATCGTTGAACTGATCGTTGTTGAGGTAGCCCCCCTGGTTGTCGAGCTTTCCGATGTCCAACTCCGCGGCATCGTCAGACTCAGAGTCCTCCTCGAAGGCCGGTTCGGCAGCCTCCTCCTCGTCGAGAAGTCGCGAGATGGGCGCCGCCGCCGGCCGCTTCTTCGGGGGCTTAGGGGTGACATCCGCGCTCTTGGCGGGCTGTTCCCGCTGATCGGTCTGGCACTTGGGGCAGATCGGATCCGGCCGGTTCAGGTCGTAGAACTTCGCGCCACAGCTGAAGCAGGCCCACTTGGCTCCTAGCTCCGGCTTCCTCTCGGCGCTCTCCAGGGGTTGAGCAACTCCCTGTCTCGGCTGTCCCTTGCCCGCGCGGCGGGCGGAGCTGACGCGGCGTTTCGCGGCCGGCTTTCCCGATGTCTTGGAGGGCTTCGCAGCGGGGCCCTTCTTGGCCGGGGCCTGCTTCGCAGGAGTCTCGGCGGCGTCTCGCTTCGCGGTCTTCTTGGCTGCCTTGCGCGGCGCAGTCTTCTTGGCTGCCTTGCGCGGCGCAGTCTTCTTGGCCGACGCGCTCTTGGCAGCCGACGAGGCGGCCTTCTTCCCGGGCTTTGCCTTGGTCACCTTCTTGGCAGTGGACTTGCGGGTGGCCTTCTTCGCCGTCTTTCTGGCGCCCTTGGTCGTGCGCTTCTTTGCCGGACTCATCCCGTCACCCCACTGGCGATGCGAATCGCATGCTGAGCCTCACTGGCCACCTGGATCCCGATCGCCTTGGCATCCTCGGGGCCGTCGATCCAACCGTGATCGAGTTCGAGCACCAGTTCATCCTCCGGCAGCTCCATCCCAGCGGCCTCGAGCCAGCGCCGGTAGCACGCCACCAGGTCCCGACGCCCGCTCTCGGCAGATGCCGGTCCCGTGGCGTTCTTGATCGGTGAGTACTCCTCCTCGCGCCGCGCCTCGATCGCCACCAGGGACCTCGCCGCTGGAAAGACATCGAACACGAACCTCTCCAGCTTGTACCCGTTCGGTGTCGATGGCTCCACCCTCGAGCCGGTCGAATCGACGCTCGGGATCTTCTTGGGAGATGCGTGGTAGGGGAGCAGCCGCTCCGAGTCCAGGGCGACGCGGCGGAGAAACGCGAGATCGAGGGCGTGAACCCCGATCGAGCCAGCCCAGAAGGTGAGTTCGCCAGCGGCGTCTCGCAGCGAGCGATGCGGCTCTGCGATCTCGGTGTACTCGACGACCGCGGCGCGCCCATCCAGCCGAGCGAGGGTTCCCAGCCCCTCCAGCGGATCGCGTTTTCGGACCGCCTTGCAGGCCACCTCGGCGCCGCTGAGGGCGCGGAAGCCCAGCAGGACCGGGTCGGCGAGCCGGACCAGCGGGTTGTCCACGTGACAGTAGAAGAGCGAGCAGAGACCCCGCTCCCGCATCTGCTCGAGCGCACCGCTGTCCGAGAGCGCCGGGATCGAGGCGCCGTGGCCGTCTGGGCTCTCGGCGATGCGGTCGGGCCTCTCGAGAATCAACGATCCCTCGAAGTCTACAGCCGGAACCGACTGCTGCGAAAGGAAAAACAGGTCTTTCCGATCGAGGCCGAAGTGTCCGTTCTCCCGAAACAGCAGGCGCAAAGCCGCATCGGTGGCAGGGCTCGTCATGATGTAGGCCGGAACCCCGCGGCCATGCCGACGAGCGAGGCCCCGGAGCTTCTGCGCAAGCAACTCGAGCAGCGTCCGGCTCGAGACCGGCCCGATCGGGAAGGCACCCTTCGGTCCCGGGTAGCCCAGCCGCGTTCCCTGGCCGCCAGCCACGATCAGAACGCCGACCCGGCCAGCGGCCAGAAGTTCCTCTCCGCGCTCCCGCGCGTTCGCGAACGCGTCCGCATCACCCCCGTATTCAGGTAGTTGCTGGACGGGTAGGGGCTCCAGGAGTCGCGGACGCGGCCGAGCCAGGGAGACCGCTCTGCGATGCAGCGCTGCGATTCGTTCCAGATCGATGGCTGCGGCCTGGCGGGCCAATCGATCCCGAGAGGCCCCGTCGAGTTGCTCCCAGAACTGGAAGACGTGGCCTTGACCGCTGCGAGCGAAACGCTCGCGAAGGTCCCTCAGGGCATCCATCCCGGGCTGTGCGAGAGACACCATTCGACAGTGGTTCCTTCGGGGGCGTCCATTAGCACAGGATCGCTCCTCCGCGAAAGTGCCGAGCCAGCTTTGGCTTGGCAGCTCAGTCGCGGGAGGGGAGGAGAGCCGCGTCGCCGGAGGCAGAGCGAGCGAGGGCTGGCGAGCCCCCGCCGGCCCTCGTGATCCTATTTGACATAATCTATCTTATCGGACGTTATTGGAATCGGCAGAAATCAGCATCTGTCGGCGGCCCCTCGCTCGGTCAGCGCTGACCGGGCTCGGCCGCCTCTGGCGTCGGCTCAGCCGCGCTTCCGCTCCGGCTGCTGCCGCTGGCCGCGCGCAGTGCGAGAAGCTGCGCCTTGGTGTAGTCCGGGATCGCAGCGTTGGGGGCCTCGGTCTCGATGCGCTCGAAGATCGCCAGGGCGCGTTCCGTGTCGCCCGCCTCTACGAAGCAGCGAGCCGCGTCTCCCAGCGCCTGGAAGCGGGCCGGCATCGCCTCGATGCCGGCGGCCCGCTCGTGAGCCGCCCCCGCCTCCGCCCAGCGGGATCCCGACTCGAGTGCCCGGGCCAGCCGCACCAGCGCCAGGCCCTCGATGGCACTTTCGTTCTCGGCCTCCTCGGCGGCTCGCCGCCAGCTCTCCAAGGCGGCCTCGTCGTCCCCCGCCTGCGCCTGCAGCGCAGCCGCCTCCATCCGAGCCAGCACAGCCGAGGCGGTCCCCGCGTGCTCGTTCGCGACCTCGGTGAACCGGACGACGAACTCCCGCCGAACCTGGCGGCCGGTCTCTGGGTTGGCTGGCTCGACCACCTCGAGGCTGCCAGGCGCTGCGCCCATGGCCGAGAGATACGCCGCCTGAACGCGGGCCACTGCCGCCGAAGCGTGCGTCTCGGCCCGGCCGCGGTTCCAGTCCCAGATGCTGACCGAGGCGCTCGCGATCAGGATCAGTGCCAACACCGTGAGCACCTGCCGCGGGTTTTCGGCCACCCGGCGTGCGACGCGATCGAAGACGCCTTCGATCTCCTGGAGGGTTTCGGTTGCCTGCCGCGAATCCGAGCGCTGGGCCAAGGTGGGAGCTCCTCCGTCGTGGGCGGCGAAGTGTATCGTCAGCGTTGACGCTTGTCGTGGCGCGCCCTGAGCCGAATCCGAACCGGGGCGCCCTCGAGGTCGAAGCGCTCCCGCAGCCGATTCGCAAGGAAGCGCAGGTAGGAGGCCTGAACCGATTCCGGCTCGGTGCAGAAGAGCACGAAGGTGGGTGGCCGGGTGCCCGTCTGGGTGGCGTAGAAGAACCGGATCGGGCGCCGACGGCTCCCCTTCTGGGCCATCGCTGGCTCGTGGCGCCCGACCGCGTCCGCGAGCCAGCGGTTGAGCTCTGCAGTGGGAACCCGCAGGGAGAACGCGTCCCCGAGCTTGCGGACCCGTGGGAAGATCTTCTCCACGCCCTTCCCGGTCTTCGCGGAAATTCGCAGCACCGGAAGATCAGCGAAGCCCCGTAGGCGCCGCTCGACCTCCGAGGCCACCCTGTCGGCCGAGCCGTCTCCCCGAGTCTGGATCAGATCCCACTTGTTGAGGAGCAGCGCGGACGCGCAGCCCCGCTCCCGCACCAGCGCCAGGATGTGCGTGTCCTGGTCGGTCAGTCCTTCGCCGGCATCCGCGATGACCAGACCGATGTCCGCCCGCTCGAGGGCTCTCACGGTCATCAGTGCACTGCCCTTCTCCGCGGTGCGGCGCCGGCTCCCGGGGCGCCGCAGCCCCGCCGTATCCACGAAGACATACGTTCCCTCCGCGCGCTCCAGTCGGATGTCGACGCTGTCGCGCGTGGTCCCGGGGAGATCGGAGACCACCATGCGCTCGCTCCCCACGATCCGGTTCAGCAGCGAGCTCTTGCCGACGTTCGGGCGCCCGACCAGCGCGATACGCAGGCCGTCGGGAGCTTCACCCGAAGGAACGCCCTCCCCCGCTTCTTCCGGCACCTTGGGGATCGCTGCAGCCAGCTCCTCCAGCAGGTCCCAGGCGCCGGTTCCGTGCTCCGCTGAGATCCCCCGGATCGGATCGAGGCCGAGCGCGTGGAACTCGGCCACCCACGCCTTGTGACCCGGGGCGTCGATCTTGTTGACCGCCACCGCCACCGGCCCCTCGGTGCGCCGAAGCATCCGGGCGAGATCCTGCTCCTGCGGGATCAGACCGGCCCTTCCGTCGACCACGAAGAGAACCGCATCGGCCTGGTCGATGGCCGTCTTCACCTGGCCCTGGATCGCCGCGTCGATTCCGCTTTCGGGGTCCGGGTCCAACCCCGCGGTGTCCACCAGCAGGATCCGCCGCCCAGCGACCTCGACCTCCTCGGCGACCCGATCCCGGGTGATGCCAGGCAGGTCGTCCACCAGCGCCCGCCGCCGCCCTGCAAAGCGGTTGAAAAGGGTCGATTTCCCAACGTTCGGCCGGCCTACGATGGCAATGATCGGAATCGGGCTGGAGGGCATCGGCCGCCTCGGGGGATATGCCGGCACGTTAACGGGGCCGGCGGCAGGCGCAACTCGACCCGCCAAGCGCTCGCGTTGGCGAAAGTTTGCTTGACAAGCGCTGGAATTCCCGTCTAGGCTTCCGCGGGGTGTGGATTCAGGCGTGGACTCGGGATCTGCGCACGGGGGGTTGGCTGTGTCCGGATTGTCGCTGAGCTCTGCGCGGGGGAGACGACCCACGCCCGAGGCCTGATTGTACCGGGCGGCGGGCAGACCGCCGTCTGGAAGGAGGATCTTCCGTGAACTCGCTTTCGCCTGCGCCGCGACGATTTGCCGCTCGTTTCGCCCTGTTCGGAGCCCTCTTTGCCCTCGTCTTCGTTGTCTCGAGCCCGGTGTCGGCGGGCACCGAGACGTTCAAGCGCTCGGTCGAGAACCTGACGCAGTGGCCTCTCGATCTCGCCCTCTCGCCTATCGTGGCCGGCCGGACCGTCTACCAGAACCTCCGGGACATCGACGACAGCGATGCGGTGAGGGTCGCCTACACGGTGCCCGGGTTCGCCTGGGTCACCTTCGTCCAGGCCGGGACCGCGGTGCTCCGCGGTGTCGCCGGCGTCTTCGAGATCCTGCCCGGGATCGGCCTGCTTCCCTTCGATGCGGAGCTCGACCCGATCTTCGATCCGCCGGTGGACAACGAGGCGCTCGTCGACTTCGAGACACCGGTCTACTGGTTCAAGTTCGGCGTCGCCTACACGGGCGCCGGCTACTGAGCCACAGCCACTTCCTCGAAAGCGGGTCCCCACTCGACGGGGCCCGCTTTCTGTTTTCGTGCCAGGCCCGCCTCAGCCTCCGCGCAAGAAGCTCTCGACGGCTCTCTGGAGGCCATCCTCGTCGTCCGGGTGCATCCACACCAGGTCGCGCTGGGCACGGAGCCAGGTGCGCTGGCGCCGCGCGAACTGGCGCGTGTCCCTCTGCATCTCCACCAACACGTTGGCCAGTGTCTCGGCGCCGTCGATCACCGGCTGCATGTGCCGATACCCGATCGCGCGCATGGGGGGAAGCTCCGGGCCGTAGCCCAGCCCGCGGAGGTTTCGGACCTCCTGCAGCAGCCCCGCCTCGATCATCTGCACGCAACGCGCATCGATGCAGACCTTGAGGTTCTCGGGACCGGGGTCGACCACCAGGTGCAGCGTCCGGTAGGGGAGATCGCGAGGATCGTGGCCCCGGCGCAGCTCGGAGACTGATCGACCGGTGCCCTCGATGAGCTCCAGGGCGCGGATGACGCGGACCAGATCGTTGGGGTGGATGCGAGCACCGCTCTCGGGATCGATGGAGGCGAGACGGCCGTGCAGCCGCCCGGGATCGCCCGCCGCGACGGCCGCGCGGTGCTCCTCCTCCAGGTCGCGGCGATGGTCGGGGTCCGCATCGCACCCCTCCATGAGCCCCTCCAGGAACGCCCGGATGTAGAGTCCGGTGCCACCGACGAGAAAGACGACGCCATCGCGGCCGTGCACCCGGCTCGCGGCCCGCCGCGCGTCCCGGCTGTAGAGACCGGCGTTGTACTGAACGTCCGGCGTCACGATGTCGATCAGGTGGTGCGGCACCTCGGCGCGCTCCGCGAGCGTCGCCTTGGCGGTGCCGATGTCCAGGTAGCGGTAGACCTGCATCGAGTCGGCGTTCAGGATCTCGCCCTCGAAACGGCGCGCCAGTCGGATTCCGATGGCGGTCTTTCCCGACGCCGTGGGGCCGGTCACGACCACGACCGGCGGCCGCGAGGTGCTCTCGCCGTTCTTTCCCATTGGCGGATCTTAGCGACCGAAGCGCCGCTCGATCTCGCTCCGGGAAATGGGAATCGCCACGGGCCGTCCGTGGGGACAGCTGGGAGCCCAGGGAATCGCGTCCAGGGAGTCGAGCAGCGCGCGCTGCTCGCTGGGGTTCAAGACCTCGCCCGCCCTTCGCGCCGAGTGACAGGCCATGCTGGCGAACAGACGATCCGCGCCCTCGAGAATCGCGTCGCCCGGCTGCATCGAGGCTCCGAGCTGGGCGCCGCTGCGAAGCTCCTCCGCCAGACCTCGAATCAGACCCAGGGGATCGCGTTCCGCGAGCAGGGCCGGAACCGCGCGCACCGCCAGGGTGTCCTCGCCGAAGGGGTCCACCTCGAAGCCCAGGGCCCGGACCAGCTCGGCGTGCTCGCTGAGCGCCGCCAGAGCTGGAGCCTCCAACTCGAGCGTCGTGGGAAGCAACAGGGCCTGACGCGCCACGCTGCCCGCGAGCCACGACGCGCGGAGCCTCTCGTAGAGGACCCGTTCGTGCGCCGCGTGCTGGTCCACCAGCAGGAGCCCCTGCTTCTCTTCGACCAGCAGGTAGGTGCCCAAGAGCTGACCGAGGACGCGCAGGTCTCCGAAGCGGAAGCGCGCGGCGGCCGGGCTGTCGGCCTCGGCCCGCAGCTCGTGTTGCGGGTCGGATGACGGCGGGAAGGAGGCCTCGGCACCACCCTGCCCTGCGAAGATCCAGTCGTCCCTCCCGGAGTCACGGATCCGGTCCGGTTGCCCGCCCGGCCTGCCGCCGGCGGGAGAAGAGGCCTCCCCGCCGAGCCAGCCGCGGTGGCTCAGCGCCTCGCTCACGGTGGCCGCAATCATCCGGTGAATCGACTGGGGATCGTCGAAGCGCACTTCCCACTTGGCCGGATGCACGTTCACGTCGACGGTCGAGCTGGGAACGCTCAGGAAGAGCACCGCCGTCGGGAAGCGTCCGCGAGGAACGAGATCGCGGTAGACCTGGAGGAGCGCATGGCGCATCAGTCTGTCGCGCACGGGACGACCGTTGACGAACAGGTGGATGCCTGCGGTGGTGGGCCGATGGGCGTCGGGCCGCGACACGTAGGCGTGGAGTGCGGTCTCCCCCTGCTCGCGCGATGCGGCCACCAGTGCCGCCGCATCGCGCTCGGAGAGCACCGCGGCAATCCGGTCGAGTGGGTCTTCCACCGACGGCCAGGTGAAGGCGCTCCTGCCGTCGCGCCGCACGTCGAAGTGGACCTGGGGAAGGGCCAGTGCAGCCCGGGCCAGCCAGTCGCCGATATGCCCCCACTCGGTGGTGGCGGATTTCAGGAACTTCCTGCGCGCCGGAACGTTCCCAAAGAGTTCGGCGACCTCGATCCGAGTTCCCTCGGCTCCGGCCGCGGCGCGGGCCTCGGCGATGACACCGCCTTCGACGCGGATCTCGAATCCCTCTTCCCGCCCCCGCGCCCGGGTGCGGAGCCGGAGCCTCGAGACCGACGCGATGGCGGGAAGGGCCTCACCGCGAAAGCCGAAGCTCCGGATCTCGCGGAGATCGTCGAGCCGGGTGAGCTTACTGGTGGCGTGGCGCTCCAGGGCCAGCCTCGCATCCTCCGGCGACATGCCCCAGCCGTCGTCCCCGACGGCGATCAGGCTGGCACCGCCCCCCTGGACCTCGACCCGCAGCCGCCGGGCGCCGGCATCGACCGAGTTCTCGACCAGCTCCTTGACCACCGAGGCCGGGCGCTCGACCACCTCCCCGGCGGCGATCTGATCCACCAGGGCATCGGAAAGTCGTCGTACCGGATGCGGTTCTTTGGTGATTTCTGCACGCTTCTGTGGCAGTCTGGACACAGCTACTCCCTCTCTTAGGGCGTATCATGGGGCACGGAGTGGCGATTTGCGGCCTGAAAACCTTCGGAGACTCGCAAATTCGTTGACAATCCCCCCGAATCTACAATAGTTTTTCTTCGATTCCGGGAGGGGGGAGATCATGGCAACTGGAAGCATGAGCCAGATCGAAAGCGAAATCCAAGGCGGATCCGGAGGCACCGGAAAGGGGGCCGGCGATTCCATCCGCACCACGCTGGCGGGCCGCCGCCGCGAAGACCGGATCGTAGGGGCGACTCAGGCCACGAGGGATCTCGTCGCACAAGCGACCGCCGCCGCGAGGTCGGATCTCCCAGTGATCCTCGTCGGGACCATCCGGCAGCGACAAAGATCTCGTCGCCCGCGCCATTCACGCCTGGGGGCGGCGCTCGCAGCGCACCTTCGAGGAGCTCTCCTGCCCTGCGGTTCCGGAGGTGCTCCAGGCCCGCGAGATTTTTGGATGCGCGGGTGGTGTCTACCCCGCGCTGCCCGCGGAGTACGCCGGCGCGCTGGAGCGCTGTTCGGGTGCGACGCTGCTGCTGCAAGGTGTCGACCGGCTTCGCTCCGATCTCCTCGACACGGTGATCGAAACCATCGCCAAGAAGGAGTTCCGCCGCGAGGGCGAAAACGCGCCGCGTCCGCTCGAGGCCCGAGTGATCGGCACGGCGGACGCACTGCTTCCGGGCTTGTCTCCGGCGAGCTTTCCGCACCACGTGATCCGGATCGCTCCGCTTTCGGACCGGCCGCAGGACCTGCTGCCCCTGGCCACGCACTACCTGCGGGCCTTCGCCGAGGAGGCGGGTGTGGAGCCGGTCGGCTTCACTTCCGATGCCCGCGTCTGCCTGTTGAGCGAGAACTGGCCCGGCGACGTCCGCGAGCTTCGCGAGCGGATCCGGCAGGCGGTCCGGCTGGTGGGAAACGGGGCCGTGAGCGCCGAGGCTCTGATGCTCGCCAAGGACGCGGAGGAGGTGCCTTCCTTCAAGGAGGCGAAGCGCGCCTTCGAGACCCGCTACGTGGTGGGCCTGCTGCGCCGCTGCGGCGGGAACATCAGCCGCGCGGCACGTCTCGCCAAAAAGGACCGCAAGGACTTCTACGACGTCATCCGCCGCACCGGGGTGGACCCCTCGCAGTTCCGCTAGCAAGCACGGCTCAGCGGAGCTGAGCCGTTGAGCGCAGCGAGCCAGGGGCGAGCGGAGTTCGGAAGGAGAGCACGGCTCAGCTTCGCTGAGCCGCTGCGCGCGGCGGGCTGGCGTCGGGTACCCTGGCCGCATGCGAGTCGCCGTCGTGCAGATGCGGTCCACGGACGACCTCCCGGGGAATCTGGCCGCCGCCCGGAACTTCGTCGCCGAGGCCGCTGCGGGGGGCGCCGAATGGGTCGCGCTGCCCGAGAGCTTCGCGTACCTGCGGCGAGAGGGAAATCCCTTCCCTTGCGCTCAGGGGCTGGATGGAGAGATCGTGGGCAGCCTCCGCGGGATGGCCAGGGAGCATCGCGTCTGGCTGCTGGGAGGGAGCTTTCCGGAAGCGCTACCCGAGGACTCGAGGGTCTACAACACCAGCGTCATGATCTCACCCAGCGGCGAGGTGGAGGCGGTGTACCGCAAGATCCACCTGTTCGACGTGGATCTGAGCGACCGCGGAGAGGGCCGCTTTCGAGAATCTGCCAGCATCGCACCGGGCGAGGACGTAATCGTCGCCAGGACGCCTTTTGGACGTGTGGGCCTCACCATCTGCTACGACCTGCGATTTCCTGAGCTCTACCGGGCTCTGAGCGCTCAGGAGGTCCGCTTCCTGGCAGTTCCCAGCGCCTTCGCCCGCGAGACGGGCAAGGACCACTGGGAGGTGCTGCTCCGGGCGCGAGCCATCGAAAATCAATGCTTCGTGCTGGCTCCCGCCCAGTGGGGCCAGCACTCCGCCGACCGCGCCAGCTACGGGCGGGCCCTGATCATCGACCCCTGGGGTCTGGTGCTGGCCGTAGCCCCGGACCGCCCCTGTGTGATCCTGGCGGACTGCGACCTGGAGCACCAGGACCGGATTCGCGCCGCCCTTCCCGCCCTCAAGCATCGCCGCCTCTGAGCCGATGAGCCGGGGCGTCCCGGTGAATCGGTAGGAGGGGGCGTGTCCGCAGACCTCGAGCGTCTTGGAGCCAGGGCGATGCTCCTGATCCGCAATGGCGGGTTCGAGGGCATGTCCTACGAGATCACGGCCGAAGAGACCCTGATCGGCCGGAACCCCACGACGGACATCACCCTGCTCGACGAGGGGATCAGCCGCGAGCACGCCCTCATCGTCTACGACCCCGACGACGACAGCTACAGCATCGAAGACCTGCAATCGACGAACGGAACCAAGGTGAACGGCAAGCGGGTGCGGTCCTCGCAGCTGGCCGACGGCGACGACCTCCAGATCGGCCACACCCACTTCCGCTTCCTCCTCGATCCTGCCGCCAAGAGCTAGCCCGCACTTCTCACCAGATCGCGACTGCGACTACCCGCTGAGCTGCTTCTTTGCGCTCGCCTTTCTCCAAATCGCCCAGCTCTGTCCGGCGGGAAAGGCAAGACTGCATGTAATCCCGATCACATGGTTCCTCGACGCCTCGGCCGATCGCTCTCCATGGTTCGAGCGAGGGGAAGACAGCCTCGGTCTTGGAGGTGCGAGGGCCATGGGACGAAGCGTCCATCGATTCGGCTGTGCGATGCTCTGTTTGATTGCGCTGAGCCTCATGGGGGCCTTGACCCAGTGTCCCTGGTACCACCTGGTCGTGGAGGTTCCCGACTTCGACAGCAACGCGATCGAGGGGATTCAGCTCTGGCGGTCCGAGGATCCGGATAGCCCGAGCGTCGTGGAGGCCGGTCGGATCGTCTTCAACGACTGCACCGTCGAGAATGGCTCGGAGGTGCTGACCTACACGATGCTGGACTCCCAGGACGAGATCCTGGAGTTCTGGTCACCCGTTCGGGTAGAGCGAGCCGACGGCGAGAGCGACGCAGTCACCCTGCGCTTCATCTTCGCCGCCTGGACCGAGCAGCCGGGATGGATCCGCGTGAGCACCTTCAACGCCGTAGGCGAGTCGGACCTCTCGGACGAAATGACCTACTTCTAGCTCCGGCTCAGCTGGCGCCCATTCTCCGGAGAACGGCAGGTAGCGTTCTCGCCATGATCCTGAGGTCGTTGATCAGCGACCAGCTGTCGATGTACTCGAGGTCGAGCTTCACCCAGTCTGTGAAGCCGATGTGATTGCGTCCGCCGACCTGCCAGAGGCAGGTCAGCCCGGGCCGCATCGAGATACGCCGGCGCTCGCTGTCTGCGTACTGCGCCACCTCGCTGGGGATGGGCGGACGCGGTCCCACGAGGCTCATCTCGCCGACGAAGACGTTCCAGAGCTGCGGAAGCTCGTCCAGGCTCCAGCGCCGCAGCACGCGGCCGACCCGCGTCACGCGGGGGTCGGCCTGGATCTTGAAGACCGGGCCATCCATCTCGTTCAGGTGGGCCAGCCCCTCCAGCAGGTCGTCCGCACCGACACACATCGTGCGCAGCTTCCAGCAGGAGAAGCGCCTTCCGTTGACACCGCAGCGAGTCTGTCCGAAGAAGACCGGCCCCGGCGAATCCAGGCGGATCGCGATCGCAGCCGCAATGATCACCGGGGCCGCGACCGCCATTCCGATCCCCGCCCCGACCAGGTCGATGGCTCGCTTCACCGCCAGCTTCCTGGGGCTGTGGTGGACCGGTGCGAAGCTGAGGGCTGCGTAGCTGTCGAACTGGGTCACCTTGGGCGGTGGCAGGAAGTCGCCGAAGATATCCGACAGCAGTGTGACCGGGACACCCACTTGTGCGAAGAAGCCCACCGCGGGTGCGATCGCCGTGAGCATCGACCGCGGGCAGGCCACGATGACCTCGTCGACGACCGTCTCGTGGAGAAGGTGGGGAAGCTCGACCAACTTGTGAACCTTCTCCGGGTCGATGCGTTCGTCGACCGGCCAGTCGCAATCGTCCACGAAGCCGACGATTCGCAGTCCCCACTCCGGGTGCTCCTCGACCGAAATCGCGGCGTCGTGCGCGCGGGGCCCGGAGCCGATCACCAGAACGTTGCGGAAATTCTTTCCGTGTCGTCGGGCGATGCGCAGCCCGCCCAGAATGGCGAAGCGGAGAGCGCTGATCGCGGCGAGCTGGGCGACCCCGCAGAACAGGGGAAACATCGGGGCCACCGGCGCTCGAAGGACGAATGCAGCCGCTCCCAGAAGGACGATGGACGCGGCTCCTGCGATCAAGAGATCCGTGACGACGCCCGAGAACTCCTGACCGCGCCGCGATACGTAGAGGTTGAGGCGCTTCAAGCTGACCGGCCAGGCCAGACTCGCCACCGCTCCAAGTGCGAGGAGGCTCCCGAGCTGCGGATGGCCCGCGCCGGGGAGACTTCCAGTGAGCCACAGCACGAGAGCGAAGACAGCTCCGCCTACGGCGACGTCCACAGTCGCGAGCAGGATGCGCAGGCGGTCGGAATGAGCTTTCAGCAACGTCTACTACTCTCGAGCTGCGAGGGCCATGAAGCCCTCCAGTCTGCTTAGTGGCCTTTTGCCTTCTCTGGGTGACTTCCGCGCACTCCGCCCCCACGGGGAAATGGCGGGACCGGATTGTGGGCGATTCTCACACCGCGGTCGGGGTGTTTTCTATTGTGTACCGGAACAAAAGCAAATTCACACCAAACCTGCGAAAATCTCCACAAATCCAGACGAAACCCCCGTCAGCGCGGCTCAAATCGAGTTTGAGAGGGGGGTAATCCCTTCAATAGGGTTTTATAGCGCGGAACTCCGCGAGTTTCTACCCGGAATTTGCATCCGAGTGCTTTTCCCGGCTATCCGAAAGCAGACGCTACGCGCCACCAGTTGCCGAAGCGGGTATTCCCCCTGGGGTCGAAAGGAACTACCTTTCATCGGGATCGCGGTTCGCCGAAGGTCAACTTGACCCACCGCCTTCCAGAACGCATCGGGAGAGGCCTCGGGATGTACGAGTCGTTCTTCGGCCTGCGCGAACCCGCCTTCGCGCTGACCCCCGATCCGCGCTTCCTCTGGCTCTCCGACACCCACGAGGAAGGGCTGGCGGCGCTCTGCTATGGGATCACGCGGCGCAAGGGATTCATCCTGCTGACGGGCGAGGTCGGTGCCGGAAAGACGACCCTGCTGCGAGCGGCTCTCGACCAGATCCCGGCCGAGACGGAATCGGCGCTGGTGATGAACACCGCCGGGCTCCGCCCTCTCGATCTGCTCAAGCTGATCGCGGTCGAGCTCCGGCTCGATCGCGCGTTGGACTCGAAGGTCGACTACATCATCGCCCTGAACGAATTGCTGCTCCAGCGGCTCGAGGTGGGACTCAACACCGTGCTCATCATCGACGAGGCGCAGAACCTCGGGCCGGAGCTTCTCGAGGAGGTTCGCCTGCTCTCCAACCTCGAGACCGACACCGAGAAGCTCCTGCAGATCGTGCTCACCGGGCAGCCCGAGCTCCGCAGGGAACTCGCCTCGCCCGAGCTTCGCCAGCTTCGCCAGCGCATCGCCGTCGAGCACCACGTCGAGTTCCTCAGGCCCGACGAGGTGGCCTCCTACCTCGCCTATCGGATCGAGGTGGCCGGCGGGAGGTACGAGGAGATCTTCACTGCCGGCTCCGAGGCCACCTTCTACGCCTTCTCGTCGGGCTGCCCGCGTCTGGTGAGCCTCCTCGCCGATCGCGTTCTACTCTCCGCCTACGGAAAGAGCCTGCGCCCGGTCCCGCCGAGCTTGGTAGACGGCAAGGCCAAGGAGATGGACGCCGCCAGAAGCGAGGGGCTCGGCGATCGGGGCGAGGCAGGGGAATAGCGTGGGCGAGATCAGCGACGCACTTCGCCGGGCGCGAAACGACCGCAGCAGCGACCCGCGGGAGCGCGACGGCGGTCCGGCCCCCCCCTCCTCCGAGGTTCTCTCCAGGCGCGTCGAGCGCCGTTCGATCCCGCGACACGAGCCGGACGCGATCCGCCCCCCGGTCGCAGCTCGTGCCGAGGCACACCGGCTCAGCCTCTCCCGCGGCCTGGTGGGCGACTGGCGGGCTCGGGCCGTCGTGGCGGATGAACAGAGCCACTCCACCGAGTCGTTCCGCCATCTGGCGCTCAGGGTGCGTGCCGAGCTGGAGCGGCGCTCGTTGCGAAGCGTCATCGTCACCGGACCGCTTCGCAGCGAAGGGAAGACGACCGTCGCCTGCAACATGGCCCTCGCGCTCGCCTCCGTCAGGCCGGGGCGAGAGGTCGCTCTGGTGGACCTGGACCTCCGCCGTCCGAGGGTCGCCATCGACTTCCAGCTCGCCACCGATGTGGGCGTCGAAGACGTCATTGCAGGTGTGCGAAAGCTCTCGGAGGTCTGTGTTCCCATCGAGCGCCCGGCGGTCGACGTGTTTCCCGCGGTGAGGCCGAACGAGTCGGCTCACGAACTGCTGGCCCAGCCAGGCCTGGCCTCTCTGGTGCGCGAGCTCGAACGCCACTACGCAACGGTGATCATCGACACCCCGCCCGCGCTCCTCCTCCCTGACACGAGCCTGATCCTCGAACAAGTGGGTGCCTACATCGCGGTGGCGCGCTCGGGTGCGACGCGCGAGCGAGCGTTCAGGAGCATGCTGGACATGCTTCGCAGCGACCGTCTTCTGGGAACCGTACTGAACGAGGGGGCCCTCCCGACGCATCGGAAGCACTACGGCTACTACAGCGAAGCGCCCGAGCGGGCATCCGGGGAATGAGAGTGCCCCATGGCTGACTACGACGAGCTCGACTGGCGGCCGGGACTCCCCGATTTCCTGATGGAGCCTCAGGGCGTGTTCCAACGCCGCTGGCCATGGATGCTCGTCGTCTTCATTCTGACCGCGATTGCCGGGGGAGCATTCGTCTCGACCTTGCCCCAGACCTTCGAGGCCAGTGCACGCCTTCTCCTGACCCGCCAGAGGGTCCCGGAGGAGTTCGTGCGCTCGACCTCCATGGAACGCGTTCCAGAGCTCGTCAACGCGGTCGTCGGAGAGATCCTCTCTCGCGACTCCCTGGTAGCGGTTGCCGAAGCCACCCACCTCGCCGAGGAGGTAGACGGCGACGAAGCGTCGGCGGATCTGATCGCGCGCATGCGCGAGGCGATCACGGTGGAGCAGGACCTGGACATGCAGAGCCAGCGCTACTTCGGAGCGGGAGAGGACACCTTCATCCTGGCGATTCGCTTCGAGTGGGAGGATCCCGAGCTTGCGGCCGAGGTCGCCAACGAGCTGAGCAGCCGCTTGATCTCCGCACATCTCCGGCGGCAGAGCCAGCAGGCGAGGCTGACCGCAGACTTCCTGCGACGGGAGGCGGAACGCGCGGAGGCGGAGCTGGCGGAGCAGCGCACGCGCATCACCGAGTTCACGGAGGCTCATCGCGGACAGCTCCCATCGGAGCTCGACACCAAGCTGGCTCGGCTGGAGAGGCTGCAGCAGCGGAGTCAGTCGCTGGCGCTCCAGATCTCCGATGCCGAGGGACGCCTGCTCATCCTCCAGAGCCAGGAGCCGGTCCAAGAGGACGCATTGGAGGGGCTTCGCACTCGCCTGGCCCAGGAGCTCACCGTCTACACCGACGGGGCACCTCACGTGATCGCGCTTCGGCAGGAGATCGAGGCCCGGGAGGCGAAGCTCGCTGGACAGCGCATCGGCTCCGGAGCGAGACCGGTTTCCTCGGACCCCTCGGTTGCCGCAGTGCAGCGCGAGGTCGACACGCTTCGCGCGCAGGCGCGCTCGATCGAGCAGGAGATCGGCGCGCTGGACACCGCGGTGGCGCTGATCCCGGCTCACCGAGAGGAGCTCGTGGCGCTCGAACAGCAGGAGGAGCTCCTGCGCGAGCACTTCGTCGATGCTTCGAGAAAGGTCCAGGAGGCCGAGCTGGCCGAGAGTCTGCAACAGGCTCAGCAGGGCTTCCAGGTCGCGAGCCTCGATGCCGCCGTGGCACCCCCCGCGCCCAAGCGCAGACGTTGGAAGTTCGCCCTGGTCGCTGCGGTGGGAGTGCTCGGCGCCTCCGCCCTGGCAGGCCTGCTGCTCGAATTCATGGATCCCGTCGTCGTGAGCTCACGGCAGCTCGAGAGGCAGACGGGGGCTCTCCCGCTCGGCGTGATCCCCCGGATCCGTTGAGCCCGGCCTGCTTCATCTTCTCTTAACCTCCTGAAATCACTTCGAAATCGACCTGTGACCGCAATCACAGGCGAGCGCGGCCGAGAGGCCGAAGATCCGCTGGGAGGCGTGGATGGGGTAGCCTCCCCACGATCAATCTCGCCGCCCGCTGCTTCGCGGGAAGCGGAAAAACGAGGAAGACCCAATCTTGCGTGTTTCCATCCCGATCCCGGAGAGCAGCATGGGGCTCGCGGCCTTGCTGCAGAATCTGTGCGTCGCTGGTCTTGCGCTCGGTCTGGCTTCCGCCGCGCAGGCACGAACCGAGACGCTGAGGTGGTCACACACGGCGCCGCCGGAGGCTTCCGGATTCCGCGTCTACGTCGGCCCGGCATCCGGCGTCTACACGGAGAGCATCCCCATCGGCCTGCCCAGCAAAACGGATGGGATCTACTCCTACGATCTGTACGTCGCCGATGAGGAGACGGTCTTCGTGGCCGTGGCCGCCTACAACGCCGCCGGTGAGAGTCCGCTATCCAACGAGGGCGTGCGCGAGCCCGATACAGGTCTCCCCCCTGTAGAGGATCCAACTCCCGACTCCGAGTCCGACGCCCCCCCCGGCCGATCCGGGCAGCGGTGGAGCGATCCTGAGCGAGGACTTCCAGACCAGTGCGATCGGGCAGAACGTGCCGGGCTGGGTCGACACGAAGGCGGGCAACAGCCTGGTGGAGGACGACTCCCTCTTCCAGGTGATGTACTTCGGCGGCAACCGGGTCTTCGGGACCACGTCGACGCGCACCAACATCCACTCCCACTACGTCGCGGACGGGAGTGCCGAATGGTCCGCCTACGAGTTCGGCGGACGGATGCTGATCACGGACCCCAGCGCGGGCATCGGAGTCACCGTCCACAGCCAGTACACGAATGCGGATGCCTACTACCGGATCATGCGCTGGCAGGGGACCGACTTCTACCTGGAGCCCCACCCGTACCCGGCCCAGGTTCAGTGCGAGTCGAGCCGAACCGGAGTCGTGCCCGCGGCCGGCTCCTGGTACCGCTTCCGCTTCGAGGTGGCACCCGAGCCGACGCTCACCTCGATCCGCGCCAAGGTCTGGGCGGATGGCACGAGTGAGCCGGCGATCTGGCAGATTCGCTGCGAGGATGCCCGGGCAAACAGGCTGCTGTCCGGCACGGTGGGCGTCTGGTCCATGGCTTCGGGCAGCAAGTACTGGGACGACCTCGAGGTGATCGCGCCATCCGGAGGCGCGCAGCTCGGACGCCCCGGACAGCCCCGGATCATCACGCCTCAGCCCTAGCCCTGCGGCGGGCCCCCAAGGATCCCCGGGGCTTCGGGCGGAGCGCGCCTCCGCGCCTGCGCCGCCACCAGAAGAGCGCTGGCAGCAAGGCGGCGAGCTCGACACCGAGCCCGCACGCCTTGCCATTGGCTCTCGCTGGTCTGCGACGCAGAGCCGCACTGCGGATCGTCGAGGTCGGTCAAGCTGTCACCGTCGTTGTCGACCGAGTCGTTGCAGGCGGGGCTCTCGGTCATCTGCACGGGATGAGCCACAGCCCGGGTCGGCAGGGAAATCGGCCAGCAGGTCACCATCGTTGTCGACACCATCGTCACAGGCAATCAGCGGCGAGTGCTCGGACAGGTCCTCGGCCGAGTCACAGCCGAAGTCCCCTCCGAAGTCGGCGGCACCGTCGCCATCGTTGTCGAGGCCGTCCGAGCACTCGGGCTCCACGCTGCAGGTCGGAGAGCAGCCGTCCCGGGGTCGGTGTTCCCGTCGTCGCACTCCTCTCCGGGATCGAGAGAACCGTCCCCGCAGAAGATCTCCGCGAGCTCGGGCAGGATGGCATCGGCGATGAAGGGATCACCGACGTCATGGTTCGGATGGACGCCGTCGTCGTTGAAGAGCGACGGCGGATCGGGATGCTCGTCGACGAGCGTGTAGAGGTCCACGAAGGCGACGTCTTCCTGGAACGCGAGGTTGTCCAGGGCGACGGACAGGTCGGCGAGCCGCCCGTCGATCAGGTCGCACTCCAGGCCGCCGTTACCGGTACAGGGCTCGTAGACGGGCGGTGGAGCCACCACGATCGGCTCGGAGCCATCAGCCAGACTAGCCTGGACCATTCCCGCGATGTTTCCGACAGTAACCGCCTCGATGTATCCCTCTGGCGGACCCCAGGTCGGGGCCGAAGAAGGTGTCGGGGGTGCCGGAGAGCACGATCACGGCATCCGGATCCTCGGTCAGCAGGTAGTCGTTCAGCCTGCTCAAACCGGAGCTGGATGGGGATGCGTCCACGCCGAGATCGTCCACGTTGGGTTCCAGGTAGACATCCTCGATCAGGTCGAGGTAGCTGGGCTGCGAGGTGATCGAGTCGCAGCAGCCGGCGATCAGCGGGTCGGCGCTCGCCCCCGTGGCGGCACACGCCAGCACCAAGCCGATCACCAGAACTCGAAGCGGCTGCACGCTCCAGCCGTCGGCGCCAGGCCGTTGCCCCGCGGGAAATACTCCGGGATGTTCCCCACTCACCGTTTCACCTCTCATGTCATCCCCTCGAGCTCGCCACTTTACCAATATATCACTTTCAAAACGAAAACCGATGGCGAGCCTGACTCCCGGGCCGTTAAACCGCGGCCTGACCCTTAGTGGCCCTCGGCTCGCCAAACGGTGGCCACAATTCGAGAGATTTCACGCTCGTCTGCGCAAATGGAAGCTGGCGGGCCGCGCCCCGGCTGAGCGGCAAGGGACGCGCGCTTGCGCCGGGACGCGAATGGTCTATCCCTTCTCCGCGCTCGGCGCACGCATGCTGTCAACCCCAGGCGGTGGCCGTCACGTCGGCGAGAGTCGAAACTGCGACGACTCGGGCTGTGCCTGAAGGTCGCGTCAGGACACGAGAATGAGAATCAGTGTCTTCGGTCTGGGGTACGTCGGCACCGTCTCCGCCGCGTGCCTCGCCCGTGACGGTCACGCCGTGATCGGCGTGGATCCGAACCCCAGCAAGGTCGAGCTGATCCAATCGGGCGTTTCTCCGGTGATCGAAGGGGGTCTCGGGGAACTCGTCTCCGACTCGGTCGACCGCCACCGCCTCCGCGCAACCGCGGACTACGAGGAAGGCGTCGCCGAGAGCGATCTCTCCTTCCTATGTGTGGGAACACCGAGCCAGCCCAACGGGAGCCTCGATCTCGAGCACCTGTCGCGAGTCAGCACCCAGATCGGCGAGGCCCTGCGGTCCAAGCGGGCTCGTCACACCGTGGTGATTCGCAGCACCGTCCTGCCCGGGACGACGCACAATACCGTCATCCCCGGCCTCGAGACGGCATCCGGAAGAGAGGTTGGCGATGACCTGGGCGTCGCCGTCAATCCCGAGTTCCTCCGCGAGGGAACCGCCCTCCACGATTTCGATCATCCCCCGAAGACCGTCATTGGCGCGACGGACCTCGAGACGAGCAGCCAGGTCGCACGCCTGTACGAGCGATGCGATGCGCCCCTCATCCGCGTCGACATCGCAGTGGCGGAGATGGTCAAGTACACGGACAACGCGTGGCACGCCCTCAAGATCAGCTTCGCCAATGAGGTCGGCAACATCGCCAAGGCCCTCGAGATCGACAGCCACGAGGTCATGGACATCTTCTGCCGGGACGAGAAGCTGAACCTCTCCCCCGCCTATCTCAGGCCCGGCCAGGCGTTCGGCGGATCCTGTCTTCCCAAGGACGTTCGTGCGCTCACCTACAAGGCCCGTTCTCTCGACCTCAGCGTCCCGATCCTCGAGTCGATCCTGCCCAGCAATCGCCTCCAGGTGGACCGAGCCCTCCGCATGGTCGTCGAGAAGCAGAGCCGGAAGGTCGGTATTCTCGGTTTCAGTTTCAAGGCGGGAACGGATGATCTTCGCGAGAGTCCGATCGTGGAGATGATCGAGTCCCTGATCGGGAAGGGTTTCGACCTGCGGGTCTACGATCGCAACGTCAACCTCGGGAAGCTGGTTGGCACGAATCGGGAATACCTCCTGAACCGAATCCCTCACATCTCAAAGCTGATGGTGGACCGGATCGATCAGGTCCTCGAGCATGCCGAGACCATCGTGATCGGCAACGACGACCCCGACTTCGCCGGGGTGCTCGAGGACCTTCGAGCCGGCCAACGCGTGGTGGACCTGGTACGTTGCCGACCCAAACGGCGCAGTGACGGTGAGTACGACGGTATCTGCTGGTAACAGACGTCGCGTCCTCATCATCATCGAGAATCTCGCGGCTCCTTTCGACCGCAGGGTCTGGCAGGAGGCGACGACCCTCGCGAAGGCCGGCTATCTCGTATCCATCGTTTGCCCGAAGATGTCGGGCTACACCGAGTCGCGCGAGGAGATCGACGGCATCGCGATCCATCGCTATCCGCTCCCGCTGGAAGCGAGGACCTCGTTCGGCTTCCTGCTCGAGTACTCCGCCGCGCTGTTCGGGCAGTTCGTCCTGGCTTTGCGGGTCTTCTTCTCGCGGGGGTTCGACGTCATCCACGCCTGCAACCCGCCCGACACCATCTTCCTCGTCGGCCTCTTCTTCAAGCTCTTCCTGCGCCGCAGATTCCTCTTCGACCACCACGACATCAACCCGGAGCTCTTCGAAGCCAAGTTCGGAAGACGGGGATTCTGGTACCGCATTCTCCTGGCGCTGGAGCGTTGGACCTTTCGCACGGCCGACGTCTCGATCGCGACCAACGAGTCCTATCGGCGAATCGCGATCGGGCGCGGCGGAATGGATTCGGAGAAGGTCTTCGTCGTCAGGAGCGGGCCGGACCTCGACCGGCTCCAGATCGTGCCCCCAGTGGAGTCGCTCAAGCAGGGAAGACGCCACCTCGTCGGCTATCTGGGAACCATGGGCCAGCAGGAAGGCGTGCATTTCCTCCTCGAGGCGGCGCGCCATATCGTACTGGAGCTCGGGCGTTCGGACGTTCACTTCGGCCTGGTCGGCGGAGGGCCGGAGTTGGAGAACCTGAGGCGCCTGGCTGGCGATCTGGGGATTCGTGACCACGTGACCTTCACTGGGCGGATTCCAGACCAGGCCATGCTCGAGATGCTGAATACCGCCGATGTCTGCGTGTGCCCGGACGAGTACAACGAGATGAACGACAAGTCGACGATGAACAAGGTCATGGAATACATGAGCCTGGGAAAGCCCATCGTCCAGTTCGATCTCACGGAAGGCCGCGTCTCGGCAGGAGACGCCTCGCTCTACGCGAGACCCAACGATTCGAAGGATCTTGCGGAGAAGATCCTCCAGCTGCTGGAGGACCCCGAGCGTCGCGCACGCATGGGGCACATCGGTCGGGAGCGGGTCGAGAACGAGCTCGCCTGGCCCTACGAAGCGCCGAAGCTGCTCCGGGCCTACGAAGCTCTGTGGCAGGACTGAATCACCTTCCGACGGCGTCCCAGTACTCCTGGAATTCCGCCTCCGAGACGTTCGTCCGCTTGGCCCGAGCCGGAACCCCCGCCGCAATGCAGCGGTCGGGGAGCGAGTCGAGCACCACGGCGTTGGCCCCCACCACGGAGTGGGAGCCGACGCTCAGCGGGCCGAGGATCTGGGCGCCGGCGGAAACGATCACGTAGTCCCCGATCACGGGCCGTCGACCCGTATCGCGGCCGAGCTTGTCGCCGACCGTCACCCCCTGATAGGTGGTGAAGTGGCTCCCGATCACGCACTGGGCGCCGATCACGGTTCCGAGACCGTGGATGACCTTCAGGCCGGGTCCGATCCTTGCCGAGTAGTAGATCTCCGTACCCGTCAGGACCCGCGAAAGCATGGCCACCACGTCGGGCACCACTGCGACCTGCCTGACGAACAGCGCGTGGCTCACCCGATAGAAATAGGAGGCCTGCAGATTCGGCGTCAGGCGAAGGCGCTCGAAGACGGCGCCGGGAGAGTCCGTCGACCACTGCCATCGCGAAGCATCGGAGCGAAAGGCGTCGTAACCCTCTGCCAGGCACTCTTCCAGCGCAGCCGCGTCGGCCGATGCACCCGCTTCGAAGAGTTCGACGTAACGGCGAAGCGGGGTCGCGTCGAGAATCTCGCAAAGGAACTCACGCGAGGCGGCGACGATCTCGGAATCCGAGGGCCCGCCCCGCCCTGCCTCTGTATGTCCCCCGCCCGTTCCGATCTCATCCAACCATCCTCCGCGCCGATCGACCGTGAAGCGTGTCTCTCGCGCCTCAGCGCTTCTGGAAGATCAGCACCGTGTGCTTCGCCAGCGGCGTCCATCCGAGATTCCGCTGGTACACCCGATTCCAGGCGTCGAACGGTCGCTGGAGGGCTGCGGGCAGTCGAAGGTGAAGCTCCGTGAACATCCCCGCGCGGACGTCGATCAGGCGGCACTGGCGGCGATCGAGTTGCCCGATCAGCCAGGAGAGGCGGATCTGTCGCCAGAAGAGCTTCTCGCCCCGGAAGTCGACGCTGTGCTCCGTTCCGGCGCCAGTGTTCACCTGATCGATCTTCTTCTCGCGGAACGCGCTCTGCGCCCTCCAGTAGATGCGATTGAGCCGGGCTTCCGGTGATTCCGCGTTGATCTCCTCGAAGACGAGGTACCCGCCCGAGCTCGTGACGCGCACCAACTGGGACAACGCATCGTCCACTTCGGGGATGTGCATCAGCACCCCCCAGCAGAGTGTGAGGTCGAACGAAGCGTCCGGGAAGCGCAGATCGGTGACATCCTGGCGGCTGATCTCGATCTGCTCCGCCAGGCCGTGTCGACGCACGTTTTCTCGCGCCCGTTCGAGAATCGCCTCGGAGTAGTCGCACGAGTCGACCCTGTATCCCCGTCGAGCCAGCCGGATCGCGTTGGCTCCGATGCCGCCCCCGATGTCCAGCGCCCGCGCACCGGGCGGCTGCCCCACGATCCCCACGATGTGGTCGTAGCACTGCTCGAAGAACCGCTCGTTGCCGGTGGTGCGGTAGGTGCTCTCCCAGACATCGTGGATGTCCGGCCGATTCATCTGGGACTTGACCTGGTCACCGAGAGTCGAGCGAGGACTGCGGGCGTCCTCCTGCATAGGGCTTCTCCGATCCGTCATCGCCTGGCCGCGCGCGCACCGCTTCTCGGAGCTGCGCTCCGAGAAAGAACGGGAGCTCTCGTCGCGCTCCCAATCCCCGAGGCCCCCAATGTAGTTCATCCAGTATGCTCGAGCCTTCGTCACCAGGACCACGCACAGGTACACGAGGCAGGGCATCCAGAGCCGCGGCTCACGCAGCAGGCTTCGGAAGGAGCTTCCGTAGTCTCGCTGGTCGTTCTTCCTCAAGTCCGGATAGAGCCGATGCAGCTGGACGATTCCCTTCTGGCTCCGCGTCTTGACCCTGATGACATCCCGCAGAGACGCGGGTGCGCGGATCTCGAAGTGAGCGGATTCCACCGTAACGCGCTCGTCGGGCGAGAACTGAAGACGCGCGAATCCGTCGTCCGAGATCAACTCGGGAAACTCGTCGAATCGCGCCCGACCCGCCTCGGACATCGCGTAGACACCGGATCCGAGCGTACCCTCGCTGTGGTACGGCAGTCGGGTCCAGATTTCGTAGTACGCCCGGACCCACCGGCCTCGTTCCGAGAGGTCGACGCGGATGGCCGGCGCGGCCGCAAGCCACCTGCCCGAATCCAGGGCTCGCGTCGACCGCCCGGACGGACTCGAGCGGGAGCTTCACGTCCGCATCCACGTAGAAACGCGGAAACGTGCGAGCAGACCTCGTCACCCGCCCGGAGAGCCGCGATCTTCGAGGCGACGGGGATTTCGAGCACGGAGACCGATGGCCCGAAGGCTCTCGCGACTTCGGCCGTCGCATCGGAACACCCGTTGCACGCCACGATGATCTCGAGCTGTTCATCGCCCGCATCATCGGTGAGGCCCTGGAGGAGGCGGCCGATCACCCCCTCTTCGTTGTGTGCGGGAATCACGATCGACGTCATCGGGTGAACCGACGAGAATTCCCGGTGCGACGCCCGTGGTCCGCGAAGACCGGAGCTCTACCGTGGCGCCCGAGTTCGCCAACTACAAGACCTCGACCGGGAAATGCTATCAACAAGGAGTTGCGTCTCCATTTCGGGTCGGAGGGCAAACCGACTCGAGATGCTACCAGATCCGGCTGAGGCGGGGGCTTGGAAGTGGTGGAAGCCTATAGCGTATCCCACGCGAACATCATCGCTCAAATCGCCCTGATCGGCTGGATCCCCGTCTCGATCGTCCTCTTCCTCACGCTGCGCCCTTTCGTCGCCTCTGCCCTGACGCTGCTGGGAGCCGTCCTGCTCCTTCCCACGCGGATCGCCTTCGACTTCCCCGGGCTCCCCGCCTTCAGCCGCGAGGTGATCGCGGTTCTGGCCGCGACACTCGGCTGCCTCTTCATCGCACCGGGCTCTCTCCGTTTCCGCCGACCGGCCGGAGTTCCGGAGATACTGATCGGGATTCTGATCGTCGCGCCCCTCCTCACCGCGCTCGGCAACGGCGATCCCGCCGTCTACGGATCCTTCCAGCTGCCGGGGCTCACCTGGTGGGATGGGCCCGCGATGGCGTTCGAGCAGCTGGCGCTGCTCGGCCTGCCGTTCCTGCTCGGGCTCGGATTGGCGCGAGAACGGTCCGATCTCCGCTTCGTCTTCCTGCTCCTCGTTGTCGCTGCGCTCGTCTACTCGCTGCCGATCCTCTGGGAGGCTCGCATGAGCCCACAGCTTCACAAGATCGTCTACGGGTATCACGCCCACGCCTTCTCCATGGCCATCCGCGGGGGGGGCTACAGGCCCATGGTGTTCGCGTCGTTCGGAATCGCCCTGGCGCTGTTCGTCGCCACGGCGACCGTGGCAGCCGCGACTCTGGCCCGTTGCCGGATCCGGGTCTTCGGGCTTCCCGCCAGCCTGGCCACTGCGTACCTCGGGTTCATTCTGCTCGTCTGCAAGAGCCTGGCAGCGTTCCTCTACGGTCTGCTCATGGTGCCGATCGTGCTCATGGCGCGTCCCCGAACACAGCTCCTGGCCGCATGCGTCGTCTCCGTGGTCATCTTCTCCTACCCGTTGCTGCGAACATTCGAGCCTCTTCCCCACCCAGCAGATGGTCGAGGCGGCGGCTCTGGTCAGCGAGGACAGGGCGCATTCGCTCAACTTCCGATTCGAACAGGAAGATCAGCTGCTGGCGAGGGCGCGCGAGCGGATCTTCTTCGGGTGGGGAGGTTGGAAGAGAAACCGCGTCTTCGATCCTGACGGACGAGGGGACCGCAGCGTCACCGACGGCTTCTGGATCATCCAGCTCGGGGTCCTGGGACTCGCGGGATTCGTCTCGTCGTTTGGCGTCCTGCTCGCGCCGGTCGCGAGCGCCTTCCGGAGGATTCGGCGCATCCCTGGGCGAGCTGACCGTCTGTTGGTCGCGAGCCTGGGCCTGATCATCGCCTTCAACGCCACGGACCAGATCCCGAATACCACCGTATCTCCATTCAGCGTCTTTCTAAGTGGCGCCCTGTTGGGCTTCGTCCGGCGCTTCGCAGTCGGCCCTGGACACTCGATGAGCGCTGCCGGAGAGAAGGCTCCTCGGGAGCCATCCGAGCGAAGCCCCCCAGTCGTCGGTTCAGAATCGACGAGCTTCCAGTTCGACCCGCGCGGGCCCGACTGAAGTCGTTCCGTGTTTCTCCGACAGATGAGGCTGTTCCGCCCCAGGATGCAGAGCGGGAGGACATCTGCAAGGGATCCGGCAGTATGCCCGAAGGTCTATCGAAGAGTGGAGAGCCGCCGCGACTCTTCCCAAGAACTCTTGGGCCTTGAGCGACGCCTCCGGTGCCCCGGTCGCATTTTCATTCCGGCTGAGGTTTGGCAACATTGCACCGCGCCACGGGCGGGTGCCATGTTGGCTGCAATCCCCGAGCCTCCTGTCAACGGGCTCCAACATAGAACGACTTGGCCGCTTCGGCGAAGCCCTCGACTAGTCTTACCTGCTCGGATGTGAGCTTGTCGCGCCAAGCATCTGCTATGAAGGCTGATCGCGCGCTTCTAGCCTTCATTTCGCGCTCGATGGACTGCATCCACTGCAGCCCACAGGCACGGTAAAGGGGTTTCATGATTGCTACCGTATCCGCTGCCAAGTCTTCGTATATCACCAGGTGGTAGCCATTCGATCCCTGGCCAGCTCGATGGATTTCCTGATTGGCGTAGCGCCAATACCACAACTCGCTCTCCTCTGCCGACATATCTCCGATGTCGCCAAACAAAGTGGCCCACTGGCTGTCCACGTCGGCAATTTGTCGCAGGCGCAACTGGTTGGCCCGCCTTACCTCGTTCTCGTCCCGCTTGACGAGATAGCGCGAGAGCCAAGAGTTCAGGAATCCCCCAGGGTGTCGAACAATGTGGAAGACCGGGATCTGTGGTCGGCGACGTAGCACGAACGCTGCCCAACCCGGCGCTTGAACGAGCTTCAGTACTGGAAGGGAGCGTTGAAGCTCTTGTTGGCTGCCGAGCCACCACGGAATTCGCCATTCGGCGCACCTCAACGGCGGCCAGAAGAGACCAAGCGTTCGCCGTAGCTTGGAGCTGCGAGCGGCGCGGTAGACACCAAATCGACGAGCCCAGTCGTGGAGGTACCACTTCGGAACACGGACCATGTGATCGCGAGGACCAATGTGTCCGCAGCTCCAAGCGGCGGCGGCATTCCAGTCTCGTTCGAGCGCCTCTGCGCCTTCGCGGACAACCCAGCGGTCACGCAAGAGGAGAGTCAGAGGAGCTCCAGGGGAGCCGTGGGGTTCGTTGCGACAGAAGGTCTCGGGACTGAGATCAAACAACTCGAGAAGCCAGTTGGTGCCTGAGCGGCCCTGCCCCACAATCAGTCCGTAGTCAGGGTGAGTCATCTCCTGTCGCTTCGCTCTCCCGCTGGATGAACCGCGAAAGTGGGGTCACTTGCGTTCTGTGGACACGTGACCGCTATTGAGTCGAAACTCTCCTGGCCCTGCGATCATCAGATCTGGGCGGGGGGACCCGCATCTCCCCCATCTGACGCCGCTCGAACTGATTGAGAGAAACGTAGTTGATCGACGTCTGGCCTCGGCCCGGATTGTACCACTGTCGCTGGACCTCGCAGTTCCGGCGAGACTGGACACCGAGTCTTCCTCATCTCCTGGGAAGTTCGGCGATCCACCATTCCCACGGGGGGAGCGCCGGATGAGCCGCCCGCCAATTCAGCCCGGTCGGCTGGCGTGGTTCGCTGAGCGCTTACCGGGAAAAGAGCTTCCTCAATCTAGCAGGACCGGAGCCACGGGTGGGTCCCCTGCTACTGGGGGAACACCGACCCCTTCGTAGCGGAGTTGAGCTGGTAGCTTCGTGAAACTGCCGGTCGTCAGATCGTCCACGTCCGCCCCAATCCCAGGCCAAGGCATGTCTGCGCCCCAGAAGTCTGGTGGACTCGTCAAGTACAGCGAAGGCGGTGCGGCGAACGTTGCCCAACTCGCGGGCGCCGCCCCGGCGTCGACGTTCTCGATCGTCACGGTCGATGGTTCTGGGGTTCCCAGCACCCAGCCGTACCGGCTACCAGCGAGTGGCTGATCGTCAGCCCGCACATCTCTGGCGACGTTCCTTTCAGCCCACAACCCTGTGAGACGCTCGTCCAGATCACCGCAGTTCCCCTTGCCTTCGTAATCGCAGAAGGGCTTCCTGTGAAACGAGAACGCTGTGTTGAGGAGTACATTGAGCGAAGTCCCGATCGCCTTACCTCGGTCGTCGTGAGTATAGAACGGAGTCCTATTTCGAAACCTATTTCGGTAGATGGTGTTTCTCGGCCCCTGTATCCCCCAGTAGTTGTCGTACTTGAAGCCGCCCCAATCGTCGTTACGAGCAGTGTCGTTACCTTCCACCAGGTTCTCATGCGGATATTGCCCGTGGAAGTAGATCTTGTTCTCGCGATAGGCTGACGGCGAAGTTGTTTCGGGGTGGTAGTTGTAGGAATAGACATTTCCGCTAGCACCACGCGCGAAGTCTACAGCGGTGTTGACGTTGAAGACCACGTTGTTCGTGACCAGATTGTCTACTGCAGCCTCCAACAATGCGACAGAGTAGCCAGTGTTGTAGCCAAGTATCTCGAACTTGGACCCGAGGAGAGTGTTTCTGGCGCTGAATTCGACTGAGACATGGTGCCAGTATCCGTTGAAGAAGAAGACATTCTTCGCCCAACAGTTCACTGCGTGGCTGAAATACGCGAGATCGAAGCCATTGACCGTGGCACCGAGATCGAACATCACTTTCAGGTCCTCGATTCCCGCGTTTTCTATTGGGTTCATCTTCTTGACGCGCGGATTGAAGGAAGGAAGGAACGGGTGTCGGAGTGGTCGATCCAGAGTGACCGTGTTCCCCGAAATGCTCGATATCCTGGCGATGTGAGTCATGTAGATCCTGCAGCGGCACGGTGCGGGCTCGGTGATATATGAGGGATCATTGTTCTGGTACATGTAGAGATAATCGCCAACTCCCAGGCCTGCCACCGTAGAAAGAGTCAGGTCGCTGGTGCCCCTGGGAAGAGAGGAGTTCGTGATACTGACGTCGGCCCCTGCACTACCCACGAACCTTATCGGGTGCCCTACCAAGCCCTTCTCACCAGTGATCACGGTCTCTTCCGGACCGGCTCCGCGAAGCACGACATTCGACATCATCACGATGCTATGATCTACTTGGAAGCGGTAGGTCCCTGGCGGCAAATACACGACCGTGTTGCCATCGAGCGCTGCTGCGGCCGCAATTGCAGCGTTGATCGCGGCAGTGTCACTGATCCCGTCGTTCGGTGTGGCACCATAGTTCTGGGCATTGATTACGGGCCAGGCGGAACTGTCCGGGACGCCACCCTCCACGCCGGGACTCCATACGGGAACCCTCTCCTCAGGGATCTGCAGATCCCCGAGGTCGAGACCGGCGGCCCCGCGGGATCCCAAGAATGCAACTGACGCGCAAAGCACTGCGGCTAGCCAAGCCGAAAGCTCCAGCTTTCGTACCATTTTCTGCCCTCCGCTCGCTGGAAAGATGCTGTGGGCACAGCTCAGGCGATTGGACCTGACGCCTATGCCCTGAAAGCCTATCGGTCTAGCAAGCCTTTGCGGTGTGATCTGCCTCACGGTGTAGGAAACTGATGGCTCTTCCGGAGCCGCCGGCCAAACCGCTGCCGATTCAAACTCTGATTGTGAATCAGCTATGGGATCTCAGTTACCAATCTGGTCAAGCAGGTTCTGGTAGCAGAACAAGGTCCCAACCTGGAAGATCGTTTCGGTGTACGCCGCTCTGTCTCGCGCCGGTGTTTGAGGGGCGAGTAGCCGCTCGAACACCCGACGGTCAATCAGCCTCCAGAGATCCGAATTGGTCTGATCTAGGCACACCTGGCGGAGTTCTGGGAGGACTGCTTCGAGCGTCTTTCGCTGGGGTGTGTGTGAGTAGCGTCTCCGCCTGAGTCCCCGAGCACCCATCCGGGCCGCCGTGTGCCCCACTCCTCTTGCCAACGATCGCCATAGCGCGGGATCAGAATCAAATGGGACCGCCTTGAGCTCGGCAGGGGCAAGCAGATCGAAACCGATGTTGTGAAACTGCTGCCGAAAGCGATCAAAGGGCGTCATCTGATAGCACGTCGTCAAGAAACGACGAACGATGAAGGGCTGAATGACGTCAGCGATGGGCAGACTGGCACGCACAGCACTGCCGGTGAACCGACGCGCTCGTTGGTCGAAATAGAACAAGTCCGGTACGTCTAGGGGTGAGAATCCATCAGCGAGGCAGCGTTCGACAAATTCGTTGAGATAGCGCCGCACCTCCTCCAGACACAACGGCTGTACAAGAGCAGACGCGACCGACGTCAGCTTACCCGCCATGTAACGCTTCATCCGTTTTGCCCCGGGCTTCGTGAACAACACCGAGGGTTCCATGTAGAGACCCCGAGCATCCGAATTGCCATGCATGAAGCACCCTAGCCGTGCTACGGTCGGCTGGCGGTTCACCATGACCTGTGCCTGAAACAAACTCAGCATCCCGTCGTTTTGTTCAATGAAGCCGGGAACGATCTGTCCCCCACAGGTCTTCAAGCCGTGTGCTCGAATCCCAATCGATGCGGTGGTTGAGGCCAAGAGTTGTCGCTACGCGTCTGGCAATTCGTGCGTCTACAGACTCCTCAGGTGCGTAAGTGATGTGCTCAACGGCCACATCATGTTCGGCACAGATGAGTGCCAGTAGCCGCGAATCCCGCCCACCCGTCAGGCCGCAGTCCAGTACACCCTTGCTGTCAGCAACCGCACGGCAGAACGCACCCATTGTGTTCATCGTCTCGCGCACCTGCGGTGGCTTCAAACGTTGCGTTCCCGCCCCGCCAGACGCCGATCGGTTGAAATGCGCTCTTGCTCGCGGCTCGCTCGCGCCCGCGTGCCACTCCCAAACCTGGCCCCCAGGCATGACACGGACATCTGACACGAGCGTCCGATCCCCGGCCGGCCAGCCCATGAGTATCATCGAACTCGCGCCCAGGCAGTCGAACTCCTTTGCCCCGCTTATCCGGGAAAGCAGTCCTGCATGGTTGCTGATCAGCCACGCTCGACCGACTCGTTGATAGAATACCTGCTGCAGGCCTAAAGGGTCATTGCAGATTGCCAGGGATGGCTTGTCGAAACAAACCCTCACAGCAACGAAGCCACCTTCGCACGAGTCAGCGAGGCTGTCCCATTGCGATTCAACCTGCCCAGCATCCTCAAGAGCGACACGGCTGGCTGGATCGGCGATCAATCCATCAAAGAACGTCACGCCATCGCTCCGCTCGAAGACGTAGTGCTTGGCTCCAAGCGCAGCTTGGGGAGTATGTACGGAGCCCGCGATCAGACCGGCACCGTCGTCACGTAGCCATGCGGTGGCGGCAGCGAGCTGGGGAAACACCTTCGCCATTCGCTCGAGCTCCGGTCGCGCGCGTCTCGCTATCTCATCTCCGACTCCCCAGCCACAAAGAAAGACGTTCATGGCGCCTATGAGTCTCCCATCATGCAGGCCATTCCGTTGGGGGCGGCGACGCAGACGCGGATCGGTCTCGACCTCCGATCATGGCTGTGCTTGAGTCGGCGCAGTCCTCACGAAAGCTACTTAAAAGCATACCGTGCTTCCCCTTGCGGTGCTCTCCCGGCAGAAACTCGTAAGCAGGAAACGCTCTCGTAGCGCTACGGAACTCGGAGAAGCGTGTGCGGTCCGCTCTGTCAGCGAGGCGCTTTTGACTGGCCAAGAAACCGCGGAGGCGGGTTCCCGTCAAACATCTCGCGAGCCTACAGAAGGTCCGAGGAAGACCAGGGCCGAGACGGCGGAGTGGATCGGGTCGCAGCCCTCCTAGCACGGGGGGGATGACGTCGACTGCCAACGCGAGTCCCAAGGGGGCGCAGCGCATTTCTCCAGATGTCGCGCCATGCCTTCTCGCAGGTCTGGCCCTGTCTGCCACCCAGAACCTTCGCGAACGAAGGATACCCCCCGTCCTGCGAGCCACGACAGATTGGCGAGCCAAAGTCCCGTCCGGCCATAGAACTTCGCGAAGTACCTCGACCTCGAAGCGTAGTAGTAGGCAGGCGCTCTGCCCCGCTGCCGGATCGTCTCCTCAGTAGAGGATGAGGCACCGTGAAGATGAATCACCCGGGCTGCTGGCCAGTGAACCACATCCCACCCGACGGCGCGAACTCGTCGCGAGTAGTCGATATCCTCGAAGTACATGAAGTACCCTTCGTCCAAGGCCCCGATCCCATCGATGACTTCTCTTCGCACGAGCACGCAGGCAAAACTGATCCACTCCGGGTTCGTGGGTGTATCGCTGACCGGAAGGCATACTTCGTGGCGCTTCAGGAGCCAGGTGATCGGGGTAGTTGCCGCCGCTTCCACGAATTCGCCGAACGGCGTTCGATAGCGGAAGGTGCTCCTTTTGAGCAGTACCCCCCGGTCCTCGAGGCGAGGTCCGATGAGCCCGGCTCGGGATGCTGTGCTCGCGGCGCTCAGCAACTCGTGGACCGCTCCGGCCACCACGATCGTATCGCTGTTGAGGAGCAGATAGAGATCCGCCTCGACAGAGGCGATCCCCAAGTTGTTCCCGCCGCGAATCCACGGTTGGTCGGCGATCGAAGGATTCGCAGTTGATCGGCCAACCGGTCATCGGGAGAACGCTCGCTCGATCAACTCCGGCGAGCCATCCCCCGAGCCGTTGTCGACGACGACAACGCAGTCGTCTGTGGGATCCAACTCCTGCTCAACGACCGCAGGCAATCGATCACGATTTCTGGGCGTACGGTAGTTGACGATGACGACCGCCAGCCGCTTGCGACCCGCTGTCTCGCTCACTACCGTTGCTCCGGAATGCCACCCACCCTGGGGCCTACTGGCTTCTCTGACCGCGCGTCGAGCGCGTCCAGAAGCGCAGGTTTCGGCGGCTCAGCCCAAGTTGATGGGTGAGGAAGAGGCGGAAACGGCTGCGCCATCGGCGGTAGGCATCGCGTATGCTGAAAACCGTCGGCAGCCCATATGCAGCGGGTTTGCCTTCCCGGCGTGAGGTCTGCGTTCGCGAATGATTCCGAACAAGACCCGAAGAAGTCTCGAGGGCTGACGACGGGAGCTTTGCGTGATGCGTTTCGTCGTAGCGGCGCATCAGCATCGGCTTGTTCCTGAGGTGACGGTAGGATTTCCTGCGATGAGCCAGGCACTGCGGTACGTGCGCGAAGGGGCCCAGCAGGCTCAGTTCGGCCGCCAGCATCTGGTCCGCGCGATCCATCATGCGGATCAACTGGGTACGCCCCAAGACGTCTCGGCGGATCATGCTGTAGACGGGGTCGTACTTTCGATCGCCCGCGTGGAAGAACCAGAGCATTCTCGCAAATCGGCGCGCCGGGTCCAGAGAGCTGACCCATTCGCCGCGGTACTCCTCGTAGGCCGAATCTCCCTCCTCGGCGTGGATCTGGAAGTAGGTCGTCACGGCCACGGCCTCAGGGTGGTCGTCCATGGCCTTGACACACCGTGAGGCGTAGTGGGGCTCGAGCCAGTCGTCTGCCCCGATCCATCGGAAGTACTCGCCCTCCGACAGGTGAAAGACACGGTTCACGTTCTCGATCTGGCCGATGTTCTTCGGGTTCCGAAAGAAACGGACCCGGCAATCCCTGGCGGCGTACTCTTCGAGGACTCCGCGAGTTCCATCGGTCGAGTCGTTGTCGCAGACCACGACTTCGAGATCCGCGAAGTCCTGGCCGAGGAGCGAGTCGAGACACTGGCGAATCAGCGACTCGGCATTGCGTACAGGCAGCCCGAAGCTCACGCGAGGGCGCGGCCGGAAGGACTCATCGGCACGGTCTTCGGAGGCGATCGATTCAGGGTCCATGACGGTCAAAGGCGGCGGAGCGAGCCTGTGCTCCATTCGGTTTCATCTGACTTCTCGTCGATGGCATCGCAGCCGAGCAGTCGGGGGCAACCTTCTCGCGGAGGGCCCCGACTGCGCGCCCCGCGGGGAGGCCCAGGTCCGATCGCCAGGCCTCCAACCTGCCACGAAATCGGTCGAACCCCAAGTCGACTGAATGCCTGAACGGCACACATCAATCGTCCGCTCCCGCGGAGAAGCGCAGGCTCGGCGCCTCGCCCAAGAGCTCGGCCCCAGATTGCCTGGGCGAGGCCCATCGCCTGGGCGAACTTGGCGAGCACGCAGGCCGCGGCGTACAGCGCAGCATCCGCCCTCGAGTCCCCCCGGCGGACCCGGGCGGCGAACACGCGGGCCAGCAGGACCGGATACAGGCCGAGGAGCGCGAGGCTCAGCCCTGACGTGCTCCAGGCCAACGCCAGCGGCGAGGACGGGAATCGCGACGCCCCAGAAGAGAATGGACAGCCACCTCGCGAAGCCGATAGCGATCCGGCGAACTCCTGTACATCCACGCGCTCTCCGCATACGCCCTTCCCCCTCGCATCGCCCGAACCCACCACTCGGAGAAACGGCTCATCGCAGCGTCGTGAAGAGCCATCTCGTTGGCGAGCCTCATCACCCGGCTCCCGCGGCGCCGGATCCGCAAGCAGAGCTCGGGCTCCTCCCCTGCCGCCAGCGACTCGTCGAACCCGCCGACCGCTCGCAAGGCATCGACTCGAAACATACCCGATCCCGCCGCAGTATTCGGCTTCACCCGGCGGGAGGTCCCACTCCATGTCAGCCAGCCGGTGGTAGGCGTTCAGGTTTCGAGACCGCTCCCTCAAGCGACCGCAAACGACCGCTACGTCGGCGTGCTCCCGCAGGTAGGCGACGCCCGCCTCCAGCCAGCCCTGCTGCAGCTCGCAATCCCCGTCCACGAACTGGATGAACTCCAGCTCGGGCAGCCGCTCCTCGAGAACCCGCCATCCCGCGTTGCGTCCGCGCGCCGGCGTCAGCGGAGCCGACGCGGCGAGCTCCACGACCTCGACTCCGAGCGCTCTAGCGAGGTTCACGCTGCCGTCGCTCGAGTGGCTGTCGACATAGACCGTGCGAGGGGGTTCCCGCTGCAGCGACTCGAGGCACCGCTCCAGCCGGATGCCTTCATTGCGGCCGATCACGACGACCCCGAGCCGACCTGCCTCCACCATCGGATGTCAGGGGTTCTGGGAGCGAAGAGCCGGCCATCCGTCTCGCGTTGCGCACGCGATCTCGGTGCGGCAGGTGGGGCTCAGCGCGAAACCCTCTACGTGGCCGGCCATGTCGTGCTTCCGCCTCCGCATTTGGCCCCGTGGGGAATCACCCTCCTTCCCCGATTGTCCACCATGACGGGAAGGGCCAGGAGAAATAGTAAGCTAGCAGATGACGCCCCACAGGGAGCGGAGATCGGAGCCGACCCGGCATCCGGCCTGTCTGGGGCGGCGCTGGAAACACGAAGCCTCGGAGTGCAACTGCATGCGCAGCAGAATGACGCTCGCGTATCTGACCAGCGTCTATCCGCGGGCCACGGACACGTTCGTGCGAAACGAGGTGCTTCAGCTGCGACAGCTCGGTCATCGGGTGCACACGTTCTCGATTCGCCGCGCCGACAGATCGCAGCTGGTGAGCGATCTGGTGCAACGAGAGGAGGCCCGAACCACCTACATCCTGTCCGATCAGCTTCTTCGGACGCCGCTATCCGCGCTGAAGCTTCTCGTCCGCTCGCCAGGGCCGGTTCTGGCGAGCATTGAAGCTCTCGCTGCGCACTCGCTCTCCGGGACTCAAGAGTCTGGTCTGGCAGATGGCGTACTTCCTCGAAGCCTGCTTCCTCGCGGATCGGATGCTCCGTGCCGGCGTGGAACATCTGCACAACCACATCGGCGAGAACTCGGCAACCGTCGCGATGCTGGCCTCCGAATTGAGCGGCATCTCCTACAGTCTGACGATTCACGGCCCCTACATCTTTCGCGCCCCAGAGCGCTGGGCACTCGGAACGAAGATCAGCCGCTCCGCGTTCACCGCCTGCATCAGCGAGTTCACCCGAAGCCAGTGCATGATCTACGTTCCCTACCCAGATTGGTCGCGTCTCCATCTGGTCCGCTGCAGCCCGGACTCCGCCCTGTTGGACTCCACGCCGACTCCCAACGAGGGCCAGCGACGACTGGTATGGGTGGGTCGGATATGCGAGGAGAAGGGCGTCCCGGTACTGATCGACGCGGCAGAGCGGCTGGCCCGCCAGGGGATCCTCTTCGACCTGGTGTTGGTGGGGGATGGGCCGCTTCGTGCGACGATCGAGGAGCAGATCGAAGCACGCGGCCTGCGGTCCCGCGTGTCCATCACCGGGTGGGCCGACACCGATGAGGTCCGCAAACAGATCCTCGCCGCGCGTGCGGTGGTCATGCCCAGCTTCGCAGAGGGATTGCCCGTGGTGCTGATGGAGGCCCTGGCCCTCTGCCGACCGGTCGTCAGTACCTACGTCGCCGGGATTCCGGAGCTCGTCGAACCTGGAGTGAACGGCTGGCTCGTGCCGCCTGGCTCGGTGGACCGCCTCGCAGACGCGATCCGAGACGCCCTGGAGACTCCTGTCGATCGGCTCGAGGAGATGGGGCGAGCGGGCCGTGAGGCGGTCCGTCGCTGCCACGACACGGTCTCCGAGGTCGGAAAGCTGGAGGCGCTGATCGCTCGGCATGTCCTTCGCGAGGACCCGCTGACCGACGGCCAGCGCGAGCGTCGCGGCGAATAGCTGTTCAACGAAGAGTCGCTAGAGTGCCATCATGCGGGCGCCGACGTGCCGCCCAGGAGGCGCTCTTGATCACCACGGCCCTGATCGGAGCGGGCTACATCGCCCGGGAGCACCTCGATGCCCTGCGGGACCTCCCGGGCGTGAAGACCGTGGGCGTCTCCGACCTGTCTGCAGGAATGGCGGAGGCGACCGCCGAGGAGTTCGGAGTTGCGGCCTGGTTCACGGATCATCGTGCGATGCTTCGAGAGCTGCGCCCGGATGTCGTCCACATCACGACACCTCCCCAGGCCCATCTGCCCCTCGCCATCGACGCGCTCGAGGCAGGCGCCCACGCGCTGGTGGAGAAGCCGATCACCCTCGACTTCAACGAGCTCGAGGAGCTCCTCCGCGTCGCACGCCTCCACGATCGGTGGCTGCTCGAGGACTACAACTACCTGTTCAATCCCCCCGTGCAGAAGATCCTGGAGCTGGTCCGCAGCGGCGCCCTCGGAGAGGTGGTACACGTCGATGCCCAGTTCTTCGTCAACATACTCGGGGAGGGGAGCAAGTACGCCGACCCGAACGCGCCGAGTCCCTTCCTCTCGCTTCCCGGCGGTGCCGTATCCGACTTCATCACCCATCTCGCGTATCTCGCGCACGCGTTCATCGGTGAGCATCGCGAGGCCCACACCTCGTGGCAGGAGCGTGACGCCGGGGTCGGGTGGGACGAGTTTCGCGCCGTGGTCAGCGGAGAGAGGGGAACGGCGCACCTGGCCTTCAGCGCCCACGCCCAGCCAGACGTCTTCTCGCTTCGGGTCCACGGAACGCGGATGCGTGCGACCGCAAGCCTCTTCGAGCCGCTTCTCCGCACCGAGAGGCTGCGGGACGGTCCGCGGCCCCTGATTCCCCTACTGAACGGCCTTTCCGGGGCCAGGGCTCACGCCGCCTCTGCCCTCCGCGGCCTCTGGCTCAAGCTCCAAGGGCGTTCCGCCACCTACGAGGGTTTGCGGCTGCTGCTCAGGCAGACCTATGAAGCTCTGGGGCGAGGTGGGGAGCCCCCCATCCCCACATGCCAGGTCGAGGCAGTCAACCAGCTGGTTGCAGACCTTCTCGCCGGGGCGGCGAAGTCTTGAGCGTTCTCGTCACCGGCGCCAACGGCTTCCTCGGACGGCGTGTCGTGGAGGCCCTCGTCCGTGCCGGACATCCGGTGGTCGCGCTGGTCCGTCCAGCGGCGGCGATCGAGAGCTTGGGATGGGGAGACTCGGTCGAGGTCAGGCGCGCGGATCTTCGCAGTGATCCCGACCTGGCCGGTGCACTCCAGGGTGTGGATGCGGTGATCCACCTGGCGGCGTCGATGTCGGGGAGCGACTTCGCTCGCTTCAACGAGACCGTGACCAGCACCGAGAGGTTCCTCTCTGCGATGAGCCGCGCGGGAGTCGGCCGCCTGGTGCTCTGCAGCAGCTTCTCGGTCTACGACTGGGCCCAGGCGTCGGGCACCGTCGACGAGAAGCTGCCGCTGCTCGGGGGGCCGACCGGCTACACGCGAGGGGGCTACGCGGCGGCGAAGCTCTGGCAGGAGCGCCTCGCCCGGCGCATGAGTCGCGAGCACGGCTGGGAGCTGAGCGTCGTCCGGCCGGGATTCATCTGGGGCCGGGGGAACGAGTGTCCGAGGGGGAGCATCGGGCCACAGGTCGGACCCTTTCAGCTGGTCCTGTCCGCGGGACGGCAGCTTCCCTTCACCCACGTCGTCAACGCGGCGGACTGCTTTCGCGAGGTCATCGAGAACCGCGCCTCGATCGGCCAGACCCTGAATCTGGTCGATGGCTACCGGCTCACCGCCTGGCGCTTCATGGGCGAGTACCTGAAGCGCCGCCCCGGGAGGGCGGTCCGGATCTACCTTCCCCACTGGCTCCTGCGTCACCCGATCGGGATCATCCACCGGATCGGCCGATGGGTACTCGGGCCGCGGCTCAAGCTCCCGAGCATTCTGGTGCCGGCCAGGTTCGCGCAGGGCTACCGCCCCCTCGAGTTCAGTACGAAGAAGCTCGTCGAGGTGCTCGGCTGGCGTCCGCCCCGGACACTGGAAGAGTGCTTCGCGCAGACCTTCACGCGAGACTGATGAGCCGCCGCCTCCCAGGCGATTCCTGAGTTCCACAGCAGCTTTTCGCGGTTGACTCGACCAGTGAACGCCGTTCAGAATGCCGGGTGGTCGCCCACCTGGAGGTCCGAATGCGCCGACTCGCTGCTCTTCCCCGGCTCCGCGCTCATCGAAGCCCTGCTGCGCTCGCCTGTCTGCTCGCCTTCCTGAGTCTCGTGGCTGCACCCGCCTCCTGGGCAGAGACCCTCATCGTCACCCAGCTCGGCGATAGCGGGCCGGGCTCGCTGCGGGAGGCGATCGAGACGGCGAGCGATGGCGACGCGATCGAGTTCGCGGTCACCGGGACCATCGGTCTCGAGAGCCAGCTCTTCGTCGACGTCGATCTCGACATCCTCGGCCCCGGAGCGGAGCTCCTCTCCCTCAGCGGGCAGGGTGCGTCTCGCGTGCTCGAGGTGGCCCCAGGCGTGGTCGCCTCGATCTCCGGCGTCACGATTCGCGATGGCTATCCTGCTCGAGCCCCCAGCGACCCAGTGGCGGCGCTGGAATCCTGAACCACGGCACCCTCACCCTCGATGAATGCGTTCTTCGCGACAACCGTCTCTTGGGCGACTTCCCGTCCTCCAGCGGCGGCGCCATTGCCAACCTCGGGACACTCTCCGTCAACGCCTGCCGGCTCGTCGGGAACTCCGCTCTGGGAACGAAGGCGGGAGCGATTTCGAGCTTCGGCTCGCTCGCTGTGACGGGTTCGGAGTTCAACGCGAACTGCGACAACGACTGCGACACCGCTCACCGAGACTTCCCTCTTCATCAGCGGTGACGCTGTCATCGCCGATTCCGTCTTCGAACTCGACCCGGGTATCGAGGTGGCCGAGGACGGCCGATGCCGAGGTGATCGGGACATCGATCTCGGATTTCGGCGCAACGGAGGCGGGGCCCATCGGCATCGACAACAGAGGTGAGCTCCTCGTCCGAGACAGTGAGATCGCACGACTGAGATCGTATGTCCGGATCCGTAGGAATCTTCTCGAGTGGCACGGCGATCATCATCGACACCACGATCCGAGACAACGGCTTCTCTCCGCCCTCTCGGGTTCACGGGGGAGGCTCCTGTCGCAGACGACCTCGTCCTCCTGCCTCGCGGGAGCGCGTCGCCGGAATCAACAATGTCGGGCACCATGGTCGTCGAGAATTCGGCGGTCGTCCGCAACGGGTTCAACATCGGCGGGGTCTTCAACTGCGGCCGCATGTGGCTGGTCAACACCACGGTGAGCGGGAACTACGCAGCATCCTTCGGGCCGCCGTTCCCGCCGGGAGCCGGGGCCGTGCTCAACACCGGTGAGCTCGACCTGGTCAACTCGACGGTCGACGGACAACCGCTCGCTCTGGTTCGACGTGGAAGCGAGCGGGCTGGACAACCACGGCACGGCCCGGATCAAGAACACGATCATCGCCAACCAGAAGCTCCTCCGATTCGAAGAGCCCCCGCTGGACGGGGAGAGCTGCCGCAATTCGGGGGATCTGATCTCTCTGGGAGGCAATCTCGACAGCGACGGCACCTGCCCCTTCGAGTGGACCGCGGATCCCCTGCTCGGGCCCCTCGCCGACAACGGAGGTCCGACACTCACGCACGCGCTCCTGCCCGGTAGCCCGGCGATCGACGCGGTCGCTCCCCCGGACTGCGGCTACGACGACGACGGCGACCCGAACACGCCGGATCGACCGCTCCTCACCGATCAGCGCGGCGTCTCCCGTCCCCAGGGTGCCGGGTGCGACATCGGGGCCTACGAGCTCGGGGTTCCGGCAATCTCGGTCGAGATCGACATCGAGCCCTGCAGCGATCCCAATCTGGTGAATCCGTTCAGCCGCCGCCTGATCCCCGTGGCCCTGTTCGGATCCGCACGACATTCGACGTATCCGACGTGGACGTGACGACGTTGGCGTTCGGGCCTGGAGAAGCCCCGCCCGTCTTCGACCTCACCCACCCCCTCGTCTACTGGCTCAGTCACCGGGACGTGAATCAGGACGGCGAGAGGGACCTGATCTCCTACTACCGAACCGCGCAGACCGGTATCGCCCTGGGTGATTCGGAGGCCTGCCTCACGGCCCGGGCACTCGACGGCACTCCCCTCGCGGGCTGTGATGCGATGACCACGACGCTGGCCGTCTGTGGCCTCGGCGCGGAGCTCGTTCTGGTCCTGCCGGTGCTTCTCTGGCTGTACCCGAGGCGCAGGAACAACTCGTAGCGGGCCGCGGCCCGCGCTCAGGGCGACCCGAGCGGAGGCGATGCGGTCCAGCGCAGGCTGTCGTCGAGCGCGCCCGAGTTCCTGAGCTCGTCGATCCGCTTGAGCCGGACGTAGCGCTCGCCCAGGAACTCCTCCAGCGTCAGGCCCTGATCGCGGTACGCCTGGTAGAGCTCTTCGACGCCCTTCTGAACCGTCCAGACGGGCTCGTACTCCGGGAGCAACTCGCAGATCTTGCGGAAGTCGACGCGGTAGTTTCGCAGGTCGGGCGAGGCGTCCCCGGCGAAGGTGACGCGGCTCCCGGGAACCACCGCCTCCACCATCTCGGCGATCTGCCGGATCCGGTAGTTCTCTTCCGGCCGTCCGACGTTGAAGGCCTGGTTGTGGATCCGCTCCCGGGGAGCCTGCAGCACCGCCAGGAAGGCCCGCGAGATGTCCTCGATGTGAACCAGCGGACGCCAGGGGGTGCCGTCGCTCTTGATCAGGACCTCTCCGGTGGTGAACGCGTAGCCCACCAGGTTGTTGACGACGATGTCTGCCCGGAGCCGCGGCGAGGCGCCGTAGGCGGTGGCGTTGCGCATGTAGGTGGGACTGAAGTCGTCGTCCGCCAGCGCGCCGATGTCGAGCTCGGAACGGATCTTCGATTCTCCGTACGGCGTCACCGGATTGAAGGCGGCCGTCTCGTCCAACGCCTCGTCGCCGGAAGCGCCGTAGAGGCTGCAGGACGAGGCGTACAGAAAGCGCGGTACGCCGGCCCGCTTCGCGGCCTTCGCGAGTCCCACCGAGGCCCGATGGTTGATGTCGTAGGTCGTTTCCGGGTTCAGATCGCCGAGCGGGTCGTTCGAGAGCGCAGCCAGGTGGATGACCGCGTCGAAGCCCTTCAGCTGATCTGCAGTGGCGTCGCGGATGTCGACTCGCTCCGCTCCGCCGGCCGGCGCGCCTTCCCCGAAGTCGCACCCGTGGAACCAGCCGATGTCGAGACCCGCGACCTCGTGACCCGCTCCGCGGAGCAGGGGCACCATCACGGCACCGATGTAGCCCTGATGCCCGGTGACGATGACTCTCATCTGGCGACCTCCGTGCGACCGACGCAGTCGGCGCGTGGCCCGATGCCTATACCACTCGCGGGCTCGGAATCGGGATGATGAACCGGCCGCCCTTCCGCCGGTAGGCCGCCTGCTGGCGCAGCACCTCTTCCTCGAAGTTCCAGGCCAGCAGCAGCACGTAGTCGGGCATCTCCTCTTCGAGCTTCTCGACCGGGTGGATCTCGAGACGGGTCCCCGTCGTGTAACGGCCGTGCTTCACCGGATTGATGTCCACCGCGTAGTCGATGGTCCCCGGCTCGAAGTCCACGTAGCTGAGCAGCGTCGTCGCCATGCCGCCCGCTGCTCCGTAGGCCACGATCCGCCTTCCCTCCCGGCGAAGCTCTCCGGTGAGGGTCCGGAGCTGATCTCTCACCGCCTCGACGCGATTCGCGAAGTCCCGGTAGAAGTCGCTGCCCGGCACCCCCCTCGCAGCCTCCTCGTCGAGGAGTCGCTTCGCCCGTTCCGAGACGGATGCCGACGGCTCCACGTAGAGTCGAAGCGAGCCGCCCAGCGTGGGAATCCGCTCGATGTCGTTCAGGTAGAGACCATGCGCTCGGAACAGACGGTCGAGTGCGGTGGCCGAGAAGTAGGAGACGTTCTGATGGAAGACACTGTCGAAGGCGCACTTGTCCACCAGATCGACGAGGTAGGGCACCTCGAAGACACCGAGGCCATCCGCCTTCAGCAGGGTTCGCACGGCCGTGAGGAAGTCGGCCAGATCCGTGACCAGGTTGAGGACGTTGTTACCGATCACCACGTCGGCGAGCTTGCCCTCTGCGCGCAGGCGCTCTACGAGTGCGAGGTCGAAGAATTCGCAGAGCGTCGGAACTCCCGCCTTCTCGGCGGCCTCCGCGGGACCCCGCGCGGGATCGACCCCGAGCACGGGCACCCCGTGCTCCGCGAACTTCTTCAGCATGTAGCCATCGTTGCTGGCGGCCTCGACGACGAGCGAGTCCGGCCCGAGCCGCCTCGACTCGACGATCCTCTCGGCGCTCTGTCCGAAGTGCTCGAGAAGGAAGTCGGAGACGGAGGTGTAGTAGGGGTAGTCCCCGCGATAGAGGATCTCGGGAGGCACGGTCTCGCCGATCTGGACCAGAGCGCAGCGCGGGCAGAAGAGCAGGTCGAGGGGGAACGCGAGGTCCGTCTGATCGAGCTCCTCTTCACCCAAGAGGACATCCGCGAGCGGAGGCCGACCGAGCGACAGGATGGGAACCGGCTCCGGGAACCCGCACGAGCGGCAGCAGGGATCCTCTCGACTCATTGCCGGGTCCTTTCGAACCGCAGCGGCAGCTTTCGCCCGTAGAAGGCTTCGGCGTAGCCCGTACCGGATCCCGCCTCGATGCCCCGTAGCCGCAGCATCGCCCGGAAGGTCTCGGCAGAGAACCAGCTCTTCTCGCGCTGCGATGCGTAGTGCTCCAGAAGGTACGCGGTCTTCCTCTCGCAGATGCTCGCCGAGAGCGACGCGAAGACGTTCGGAATGCCGAGGTCGCCGTCGTATTTCGGAATCTCGTACTCGAGGATCAGGTGGTTGCGGAACGTATTCCAGGTGAGGTCACAGACCAGCCGGTGGTCTTGATGGAGATCGGCCCGGTAGTGGGTCAGGATCAGATCGGGGCTGACCTCGCTCTTCAGCTGCTCGAAGAACTCCTTGACCAGGGCTCCCTGATACGGGAAGAAGCCGTCGCGAAACTCCTTCAGCACGACGCTCTTCGCGCCTACGCCTTCCAGGAACCGCTCGGCCGATTCGGCGCCTTCCTTGCGCCGCTCTCCGTGAGCACTGAGCGCCACCCAGGAGACGCGGAGATCTGAATGGCTCTCGGCCAGCTGGAGCACCGTTCCGCCACAACCGATCTCGATGTCGTCGGCGTGGGCGCCGAGACACAGCACGTGCAGCGGCGAGGCGCGATCGGGTTCGATGGTCAGCTCGAGCATGGCGCGTCTTCAGACTTCCGCATCGCAAACCCCCCAGGTGAACTTAGCCGGACGCCGAGGGTACGCGCGTTTGCGGGTGGGGTCTACCGAGCGCCGCGCTCTTGCCCCCCGGGGAGCGAGCTGGACTGCTGGCCTCCCCCGGATCCGCGCACCGGGAGGGCCTCGAGAACTCGCCCGTTCACGACGGCGGAGAAGCGCTCGCTACCCTTCGCGTTCAGGTGGTCTCCATCGCGGAACTCGTCGTCGCTGAAGACCGGGATCCGCTCGAAATCCCAGTAGGAAAAGGCGTCGCGTCCGAACTCGCGCCACACCCGACCGAGAGCGCGCTGGTAGGTAGCGTCCCAGCTCTGCGGCCGGTTCTCCCAGTAGCTCCGGTGGTGCGGAAACCGCACCAGGACGACCCCCACGTCCCGCTCGCGCAAGAAGCGGAGTGTGCGGATCAGGGCCTCGACATTGCGATCCACGTTCGCAAGCGATCCCTCTTCCGCGTGAATCGCCAGGATCGCCTTTCCGTCGTTCTCTTCGGTCATCACCTTGTCGAAGCTGCGGTGGCCGGCCAGCAGTGGCTGCCGCGGCCCTTCCCTCTTCTCGCGCCACGCCCTGAGAATTTCCCGCGGCGCGAACTTCTGCCTCGCGAGAAAGGGTCCCACCCAGCTCGAGTAGAGCAGCGCGCGGTCCCAGCGCAGCCGGGCCTTCCGGCCCCAGCTCTCTCGAAGCGCATCGATCGAAGGTGCGAGATCGAGGAAGTTTCGGTGGTCTCCCTGGTACGTCGCGAAGGTGTCGTAGATCAGGGACACGACGTCGACCTCGAGGAGGACGAGCTCGAGCCCTGGCAGGCGGTCTACGTGACCTGCCACGACGGCTTCCAGGCACACGAAGTCACAGATGTCCGCGGAGAGGTTCATCGCGGGAACCTCGATCCGCCGCGGATCGAGCCCCATGTCCACGTGCGACGTTCCGAGGACCAGCACGCGGGTCTCCTCGGAGAGGGCCGCCACCGCCAGCGTGCGATAGTTCTCCCGGGCCGTCCACGGGGCGAGTAGGGCCCAGGCCGCGACCAGGATCCCGAGGAAGACCAGCCCGCTCGCAGCCAGCCGACCGCGCTGCGCCCGCGCCTCGCTGACCATCCCGGCAATGCGTTCCCTCGTGAACACGGCCATCCGCGAAACCGCCCCTCAGAACTGGAAGTAGATGAACTCCTGGCCTCTCGGCGCACCTGCGAGCAGGATGAAGGCGAAGAGCGTGCCGTAGACGAAGAGCCGGGGGATCCAGGGCCAGTTCGGTATCACCAGCATGTCACCGCTTCGCTCCTGAAGGTAGTCGATCAACAACACCGGCCCCGCGAAGAGCAGGATGCTCGCGATGGCCGTCTCGGCGTTCATCTCGAATGGGGCGAAGAGGCCCCGCAGGAGCAGTGGAACGTCTCCCAGATCCTGCACCGCGAAGAGCAGCCAGCCGAAGCAGACGACGTGGAAGAAGAGCCCCATCGACACCAGCTTCCAGGGAGTTTGCCAGCGGGCGGTAGCGGTCCGAACCCACCTCCCGCGCCCCTCCAGAGCGCGTCCCAGGCCGAGCACCGCGCCGTGGAACCCTCCCCACACCACGAAGTGCCAGGCGGCCCCGTGCCAGAGGCCACCCAGCAGCATCGTCCACATCAGATTCCGATACGTCTGGCGGCGACTGCCGCGGTTTCCGCCCATGGGGATGTACAGATAGTCGCGAAGCCAGGTGGAAAGACTGATGTGCCATCGGCGCCAGAAATCCCGCGGGCCGGTGGCGAAGTACGGCATCCGGAAGTTCCTCATGATGTCGAAGCCCATGAGCCGCGCCAGGCCCCTGGCAATGTCCGAGTAGCCGGAGAAGTCTCCGTAGATCTGCCACGCGAAAGCGTAGATCCCGGCCAGAATCATCACGCTCGTGGCCTGCTCCGGCTCCTCGAAGACGCTCCGCGTGAACACCGCCATGTTGTCGGCGAGCACCACCTTCTTGAAATAGCCGAACAGGATCAGCCAGGTCCCCTCGCGGATCATCTCGCGATCGATGGTCCGGGGACGCTCGACCTGAGGAAGCAGATGGCGCGCCCGCTCGATGGGACCCGCCACCAGCTGGGGAAAGAAGCCCACGAAGAGCGCAAAGTTCAGGAAATCGCGGGTCGGCGCCATCTCTCGCCGATACACGTCGATCGTGTAGCTCATGCTCTGGAACGTGTAGAACGAGATTCCCACCGGCAGGACGATGTTCAGGAAGCGACGATCCGGGTGTACGCCGAATGTCGCGAGGGCGTCCACGAGACTCTGTGAGAAGAAATCGAAGTACTTGAACGTGCCGAGCAGCCCCAGGTTGACGACCAAGCTCAGGATCAGCAGGTGACGCCGCCGTGCGGGGTCTTCGCTGCGTTGCAGGCTGATACCGACGAGGTAGTCGACGACGGTCGAGATGAAGATGAGCGAGAGGAAGCGCCAATCCCACCAGCCGTAGAAGACGTAGCTCGCAATCAGGAGGAGGACGTTCTGCGCGCGGTGGCGCAGCAACAGGTAGAAGCCGTAGACGAAAAAGAAGAACGCGACGAACTCGAGCGAGTTGAAGAGCATCCGCGATCTCAGCGAGAGCTGTTCGCGTGGATTGCCCGTCTGCCTCGGAGCGATCGGAGCGCCGCGCGCAGCCATCGATGGCCGGCCCTCGGTCGCGTCAAGCCGGCGAAGCCCGAGAGAAAGAACGCCAGGGAGAGAACATGGATCAGCCGGACGTCACTGCGGGCCGATGCGGGATCCTTCATCCGGACCTCGTGCTCGAGGGCGCTCTCCTCTTGCGGCGGAGAAACCTCCAACTACGCTGAGCGCCGAACGGACTACCGATCTCTCCGCTCGCCGCCGCTCCTCCGTTCCGCGGGTTCTGCCTTCCACACCTCCCAGGGAGCCCGTCCGCGCGAGTAGACGTCGTCGAGCAGCTGTTTGTCCTTGAAGGTGTCCATGCTCATCCAGAAGCCGTCGTAGCTGTGTGCGACCAACTGCTGCTGCGCGATCAGGCGCGCGAAGGGCTCGTTGATCAGCTCCTCCCCCGGTTTGATGTAGTCGAAGATGTCGCTGCGGAAGACGAAGAAGCCGCCGTTCATCTGGATGCCTGAGTTCGCCAGGTCGACGACTCGTTCGACCGTTCCATCTTCTGTCAGGCTGGCGATGTGAAACGCGGTCGTCGGCCGCACCGCGACGAAGCTCGCGATCCTGTCGCGTCCGACGAAGTCGTCGATATACGCGTTCAAAGGGATGTCGCAGAGCCCATCCGCGTAGTTGGCCAGGAAGTAGTCCTCGCCGGCCAGGTGCTCGCGGACCGCCATCATTCGCCCGGCGATGTTGGTGTTCATCCCCGTATCGGCGAAGGTGATCTTCCAGTCGGAGATGTCGCGGGCCAGGACCTCGACCCGCTGGCCGCCTTCCGACAACACGAAATCGTTGGACAGGCATTCGTCGTAGTTGAGGAAGTAGTTCTTGATCGCGTCTGCCCGGTAGCCGAGGCAGAGGACGAAGTCCTTGTGCCCGAAGTGGGCGTAGTACTTCATCAGGTGCCAGAGGATCGGCCGGTAGCCGATCGGGACCATCGGCTTGGGGATCTCCTCCGAGAACTCGCGAAGCCGCATCCCCAGGCCACCACAGAACAGGACGACCTTCATGAAAATCTCTCCGATCGACACGCTGCGGAGTGGGATTGCGTCCGCGCAGAGCCGCTTTCTAGTGATTTCTCCCCGTCGGCCTACGAATATACCCTCACTTCGGGAATGGGAACCAGGAATCGGCCACCCCACGCGCGGATCCCGGATTCCTGCTCGATGATCTCGTCCTTGAGGTTCCAGGGGAGGATCAGGACGTAGTCCGGTCTCGCTTCGTGGAGCTTCTCGGGCGGCAGGATCGGAATCCGCGTGCCGGGCGTGAAACGCCCCTGCTTGTAGGGATTCCGGTCCACCGTGAAATCGATGAAATCGGTGCGGATCCCGCAGTAGTTGAGCAGGGTATTCCCCTTGCCCGGGGCGCCGTAGCCCACGATCCTGCTTCCCTCGCGCTTCGCCCGGATCAGGAAGTCGAGCAGGCGGCGCTTGGTCTCCTTCACCTGCTCGGAAAAGGCGGAGTAGGTCTCGATCCGGTCGAGCCCCGCTTCCCTCTCCACGCGGAGGAGATGCGCCACGCGCTCCGTGGCCGGCTCTGGAATCGTCCTCGCTGTGACGCGCGAAGATCCGCAGTGAGCCACCGTGCGTGGTCAGCTCTTCCACGTCGAAGATGCTGAGACCTTCGTCCCGAAGGAACGGCTCGATGGCGGTCAGGGAGAAGTAGGAGAAGTGCTCGTGGTAGATGGTGTCGAACTGGTTCTCCAGCATCAGCCGCAGCAGATGCGGGAACTCCAACGTGATGACGCCCTCGGGCTTCAGGAGCAGCTTCATCCCCCGGACGAAGCCCCGCAGATCGGGCACCTGGGCGAGCACGTTGTTGCCCACCAGCAGGTCCGCGCGTCTTCCGGCGCCGGCCATTTCGCGAGCGCATTCCGCATCGAAGAAGCGGACCTCCGTGGGCACTCCCCTGCGCTTCGCCGCCTCCGCCACGTTCGCTGCGGGCTCGATCCCCAGAACGGGAATCCCCTTCTCCACGAAGTACTGGAGCAGGTAGCCGTCGTTGCTCGCCAACTCGACCACATGGCTCTCCCGGCCCAGCGCGAAGCGGGCCACCATGGCCTCGACGTAGTCCCTGGCGTGGCGCAGCCAGCTGTCGGAGTAGGAGGAGAAGTAGGCGTACTCGGAGAAGATCTCCTCGGGCGCGACGTACTCCTCCAGCTGGACGAGAAAGCAGCGTTCGCACACGTAGGCGTGAAGCGGATAGAACGGCTCCATCCGGTTGCACTCGTCCGCCGCGAGAAAGCTCTCGCAAAGCGGGGAGGCTCCCAGATCCACGAACGTGTGGCGCAGGCTCGCGCCACAGATCCGACACGGCGATCCGCTGGCATCCATCGACAACCTCGACTCCCTCTGGCGACGACTCGTCACCCGTTCTTGAAGTACAGCCCCTCCGCGAGGCCGCGCAAGTCTTCGCTCAGCTGCGGCGTCTCCTGCGCAGACCGGACGAACTCCGCGACCTCGCGATGCAGAAGGCCGTAGGAAACCGGGAGCCAGACCAGGGATGCGGCCAGTGCCGAGCCCCCGAGGCGACTCCAGCTGGGTCCGCCGGCCTCCCCGATCGCGAAGGCCGCGTAGAGACCGCACGCTGCTGCCAGTCCGACCAGCGCGGACGCGAAGAGGTCGCCGCGCAGCGCTGGAAGCCCCTGCCGGTGCGCCCCGACTGCGCAGGTCGCGTAGCGGAACGTCTCGGCCAGGACGAAGCCGCCGATGGCGCCCGGGAAACCGAAGAGCCAGAAGCCGGACGGGCAGCAGGACGAGGATGCCTGCGAGCTTGAGGGCGTTGGCGGTGGCCAGCCAGCGCGGCAGTCCCAGCGCAAGCAGCGCGGACCCGCTGGGAACCTCCAGGATCTGGAACCACGCCGCGATCGCGAGCAGCTGGAGAATCCAGCCGGCATCGTGGTACCTCGGATCGTAGAGCGTCTCGATGAGCGGCGGTCCGCAGGCGACGAGGCACGCGACGATCAGGCCACCGAGCGCCAGGATCGGCCGCCGGGCCCGACGGTAGATGGGGCCGATATCCGCCGCCGCCGCCATCTTGCGACTGAAGGCCGGGAAGACGACCGCGCTACCGATTCTGTTCACCACGTGGATCGGCATCAGCGCGAGCATGGCGGCGATGCTGTAGACGCCGAGCGTGCCCAGCGGAACGAGCTTCCCGAAGACCAGCCGGTCTGCCTGTCCCACCAGGAAGGCGAGCAGCGTGCTCACGAAGATCCACTTTCCGAACTCGAAGAGCGCCCGCGCCGCATCCCGCTCCCACCCCAGCTTGTCGCGCCGGTCGGCAACCACGGTGTGGCTCAACAGGAGCCTGACGACGCTGGACGTCAGACCGCCGGCCACCAGCGCCCAGACCGTCGGTTGGATCAGCGCCCAGACGATCATCACCAGGGCTGCCGAGATCTGCCCGGCGAGCTCCAGGAGGGTCAACCTGGCCACCGCCAGATGGCGCTGGAGGCGCGGCAGCGACGTCGAGTTGAAGCCGGCGACGAGTACGGTGATAGCCGCCACCGGAAGCAGAGCCAGAATCGCGGGCTGGTCGTAGAGGACCGCCACGGGCCAGCTGAGAAGGCAAGCCAGGATCCAGAGGACGAGCCCTCGCCCGATCTGCAGCGTCCAGGCCGTGTTCAGGAACCGAGGGTCGTCTCCCCGCGGGCTCTGCACGATGCTGGGAGCCAGGCCGAGATCGGAGAACATGGCGAGGCCTGCGAGAAGCGCATTCAAGAGGGCCATCAGGCCGAAGGCCTCCGGAAAGAGCAGCCTGGTCAGAATCAGGTTGCAGCCGAGCCGGATGACCTGAGCTGTCCCGAAACCGGCGGTCGACCAGAGGGAGCCTCGCAGCGCCCGGGAGCCCAGTGACCGATCGTTCGGAGAGGCGAGACCGGGCGACGCGGCAGCCGCTCCGGTGGACCCCGCAGGTCCGGGGTCGGAGTGGGTCTCTTCGTGCTCGACCATGGCCTGGTGGTCTTTCGAAAGCGGGTTGGCAGCAGCGCAGTCTCTCTCACTCCCCGCGGCCGAGAGCCATCAGGCCGGGTTGCATCGGGCTCGCAGAGAGTCCTCGGCCGGGACCTTAGCAGAGAGCCGTATTGGAGGGTTTCTGGAAAGGCGTGACCGCCAGAATTGGGAACCAGTTTTCCGAAAAACGGCAACGATTTTCACAACGAGGCAAGAGAGGTGCGGATGCGGGGAGACCCCCTCGCTGTGTTTTCAGGGACTTAGCCGATCGAGCGCATCGAGGCGGGTTGGGCACGCAGCTTGCAAGAGTAACCTGTAGCCTTGCATCCTGGGAGGGGGCACGGAAGGGGTAACTGTGTCTTTGCGCATCCTTGCGTTCATTCTGATTCTCTCGCTGCCTGGTCTTGCCGGTGCCTTGCCGGCCGACATCGTCGGCTTCGGCAATTCGATCACTTGCTGGGACTGCGATGACGGCAGCTACCTCGTGTTGCTGGAAGACTGGGGCTACATCGGTTCGGCGGAGGACGCCAGCTACGGGGTGTCCGCGGACCGCACCATCGAGGTCCTCGGCCGTCTCGAGGACTGGATCCTCGGCGAGGGCGTGTGGGAGCCGCTGGGCCCTCAGACTGCTGATTCTCTGATCCTCCTAACCGGGACCCCTGACACCTATCAAGCGGTTGGTGGCTGGAAGGACCGGCCCTACAACCCAACGGAGACCCTCGGGAACATCGAGGCGATGATCCAGCTCGTGCTCGGCGTGGGGATTCCGCTGACCGTCGTCGCGCCTCCGCCGGTCCTCGATCCGTGCGGATACCCCGACGTCCGCACCTGCGACGAAATCGACGCGGATCTCGCCAATCTCGCCGCGGGTATCGAACTTCTCCTGGATGCCTATCCCGATGCTTATTTCCTGGATCTCTACGCCATCTTCCAGGCTGACTCCGCGCTTCGGCCAGCACCCCGGGCCGAACTCGCTCTTCCGGAATGACGGCCTCCACCCGCGCTTCGAGACCGGCGATACGCTGATTGCAGAGTCCCTCGTGCCGATTCTTCAGGCACAGGGCATCCCCGAGCCGGGCACGGGCTCTTCTCCTGGCCTCTGGCCTGGTGCTCCTGACGCAGCTGCGAGGTGCCAGACGGAAGACGAGGTAGAGCCGCACCGATCAGCCTTCAGCCATGCGCAGCGGTCCCCTAGGGGCCTCTAGGTCGAGGATAGTAGTCGTTTTCGCTACGACACTTTTTCCCCACATTCGCCACATACAGTCGAATCAGTGGGGGACATCGTCCATGTCGCTGCGAATCGCTGCGTTTGTCTTTTCCGTCTTGCTGCTTCCGAGCTTCGCGAGCGCCTCGCCGCATCGTGGCCGGCTTCGGAGACTCGATCACGTGCACCACCTGCGACGACGGGAGCTATCTCACTCTATTGGGTGACTACCTCGAGCCGGACCCGATCATCGACGACAACGGAGTTCCGGCGGGCCTCTCGGGTAACGTCCTGGCCCGGGTCGGCGACTGGATCGACGCCGGAAACACGGCGGATGTCCTCGTCCTCCTCTCCGGCACCCCCGACACCTATCAGGCCGTGGGCGGATGGAAGAACCGGGACTACGACCCGTTGGAGACGGTCGGGAACGTGGAGTCCATCATCCAGCTCGTCCTCAGCCAGGGAATCCCCCTGATCCTGCTCGCACCTCCTCCGGTCCTCGAGCCGTGCGGAAACCCCGACGCCCTCACCTGCGACGAGATCGACACGCGGCTGCTCAATCTCTCGAACCGTCTTGCTTTCCTCGCGCTCGACTACGGCGTCCCTTTCGTGCATCTGTACGGGGCCTTCGCGAGCCGACCCGCGATTCGGTCTGCACCCGGGACCCGATTCCCTTTATCGGAACGACGGGGTCCACCCCAGGCTCGAGACGGGCGACGCGCTGATCGCGAGCCTCGTGGCGCCGCTCATCGAAGGCGCGATCCACACCCCCGAGCCGTCTACCGCGCTCCTGATCGGGTTCGGCCTGCTCGCGTCTCGCTCAGCGGCGACAAAGGCCCTGAGGCCCTCCTCCCAGGGAGGGAGCAGGATCCGCGGCTGCTGCACTGTCGTGAGCGCCGAGAACCGCGGCCGCTTTGCCGGCCGCGGAAACTCTTTGGTGCTGACCGCTCGCACTGGCGTCGCGATGCCGAGCTCGCGGTAGAGTGCGCTGGCCAGCTCCCACCAGCTGGCGACCCCGCGACCCGCCATGTGGTAGGTGCCCCAGGAGTCACTCTCGATCAGCTCCAGCAGTGCGGCAGCCAGATGCGGCGCGAAGGTGGGTGACCCGAACTGATCGTTCACCACCCGCACCTCGGGCCTCTCGGCGAGCTCGAGAATGGTGCGTGGGAAGTTCCGCCCCTCGGGCGCATAGAGCCACGAAGTGCGCACCACGAAGTGACGCGGGCTGGCGTGGCGTACCGCTTCCTCTCCCTCGAGCTTGCTCTGACCGTAGACGGAGCAGGGCCCGGGCTCGTCACGCTCGTCGTAGGGACGTCCCGCTTCTCCGTCGAAGACGAAATCGGTGGAGATGTGAAGCAGGGGGATCCCCCGCCGTTCGCTGGCGGCCGCCAGGATTCCGGGACCCCGGGCGTTGCCGGCGAAGGCCGCCTCCCGATCGCTTTCGGCTCCGTCCACGTCGGTGTACGCGGCAGCGTTGAAGAGGAGATCGGGCTTCACCCGATCGAGCGTCTCCTCCACCTGCCCCCTGTCGCAGATGTCGAGAGCGGCTTCCTGAGGGGAGATCACCTGGTGGCTGCCGAAGACGGACTGCACCACCCTGCCGAGCTGACCTTCGGCCCCGGCGAGGAGAATCCTCACCTCCGGGAACCCTCGAAGCGCGGCAACAGGTGCTCGATCTCGGCCAGCCTGGGGGCCCCTCGGTCCTTCTCCGAGAGGATGGGAGCGTCGATCGGCCAACGGACGCCCACCGCCGGATCATTCCACGCGAAGCCGATCTCGTGCCCGGGATCGTAGAAGTCCGTGCACTTGTACTCGACCTCGGCCTCTTCGCTCAGCACCAGGAAGCCGTGGCCGAAGCCGGGCGGTATCCAGAGCTGGCGGAAGCTCTCCGCCGTGAGCCGTACGCACGTGTGCCCGGCGAAGCTCGGCGAGCCGACACGGATGTCCACGGCCACGTCGAAGATCTCCCCCCGAAGCACGCGGACGAGCTTGCCCTGGGGACGTCGCGACTGCGCGTGGAAGCCCCGCAGCGTGCCGTGCTGTGACTTCGAGTGGTTGTCCTGAACGAACTGCGCCGGGATGCCTCCCTCCCCGTACTTGCGCGCATGCCAGGTCTCGAGAAAGAATCCGCGCGCGTCGAGGTGCACGTCGGGCTCGACCAGCACGACCTCGGGAAGATCGGTGGGGAGGAACTTCACGGCTCGCCGTCGTCCTTCGCCAACCGCGCGAGGTACTCGCCGTACGGGTTCTTGCTCAAGCGAGCAGCCTGCGCCTCGAGGTCCTGCCTGCTGATCCAGCCCCTGCGGTAGGCGATCTCTTCCGGGCAGGCGATCTTGAGACCCTGCCGCTCCTGCACGGCGTGGATGAAGTTGCAGGCCTGGAGCAGCGCCTCGTGCGTCCCGGTGTCGAGCCAGGCCACCCCGCGCCCCAGGAGTTCCACCCCGAGTTGGCCCTTCTCGAGATACGCGCGATTCACGTCGGTGATCTCGAGCTCTCCACGGTCGGAGGGCTCGAGCGAAGAGGCGATCTCTACCACACGCTGGTCGTAGAAGTAGAGGCCGGTGACGGCGTAGTGGGACCTCGGAACGGCGGGCTTCTCTTCGATCCCGATCGCCCTGCCCTTTCCGTCGAACTCGACGACCCCGTATCGCTCCGGATCCTTCACCCAGTATCCGAAGACGGTCCCGCCGGTCTCCCGGGCCGCGGCTCGCTCCAGGACTTCCGGAAAGCCGTGGCCGTAGAACACGTTGTCACCGAGAGCCAGCGCAACACGGTCGGATCCCAGGAACTCGCTCCCGACCAGAAAGGCCTGGGCGATGCCCTCCGGCCTGGGCTGAACCTCGTAGGAGATCTCGAGGCCGAACTGGGAGCCGTCCCCGAACAGCCGCTGGAAGGCTTCCTGGTCCTGGGGCGTCGAGATCAGCAGGATCTCCCGCACACCGGCCAGCATCAGCGTGGTGAGCGGGTAGTAGACCATCGGCTTGTCGTAGATCGAGAGCAGCTGCTTGCTGACCCCGCCGGTCGACGGGAGCAGTCGAGTCCCCGAGCCCCCTGCGAGAAGGATTCCCTTCACGGCTTCTCCCCCGAGAGGCCCAGGCGCTCGCGCCCGTAGCGGTCGCACTGCACCGCCTCGCACCACTCTCCGTGCTCCAGGTACCAACGGACCGTCCGGTGCAACCCCTCGTCGACGTCGTGACGCGCCCTCCACCCGAGCTCCCGCTCGGCCTTCGAGGCGTCGATGGCGTAGCGGCGGTCGTGCCCGGGCCGGTCCTCGACGAAGCTCTCGAGCTCGGCGTAGCGGTCGAGGCTCCTCTCTCTCATGGATGGATTCCCAGCGGGGGGATGCAGCTCGTCGAGGATGGCGCAGAGCCGCTCGACGATCTGTAGATTCGTGCGCTCGTTTCCGCCGCCGAAGGCGTACTGCTCCCCGGGACGCCCGACCTTCAGCGCCGCGAGGATGCCCTCGCAGTGATCCTCCACGTAGATCCAGTCGCGCACGTGGCCCCCATCTCCGTAGATCGGGAGGGCTCGGGCCTCGAGAGCGTTCAGGATCATGAGCGGGATCAGCTTCTCCGGATACTGGTACGGACCGTAGTTGTTCGAGCAATTCGTCGTCAGCACCGGAAGATCGTAGGTGTGGTAGTAGGCGCGCACCAGGTGATCCGCACCGGCCTTCGATGCCGAGTACGGTGAGTTCGGCGCGTAGGGCGTGCTCTCGGTGAAGTAGCCGTCGGGCCCGAGAGAGCCATAGACCTCATCCGTGGAGACGTGGAGGAAGCGAAAGCGATCCCGCCCTCCGGAGGGAAGCTCGGTCAGATGGTGTCGCGCGGCCTCCAAGAGCTCGAAGGTCCCCAGCAGGTTCGTTTCGACGAAGTCTCGCGGGCCATCGATGGAGCGATCGACGTGGCTCTCCGCAGCGAAGTTCAACACCGAAGTGGGCTGGTACCTGCGGAACAGCTCCCGGACCCTGGCGCGGTCGGCGATGTCGCCCCGTTCGAAGCAGAAGCGCGGGCTCTCCTGGACCTCGCGCAGGTTCTCCAGGCTCCCGGCATAGGTGAGCTTGTCGAGCACCACGACCCGCCCGCCGGTTCGCTCCAGGGCGAGCCGGACGAAATTCGAGCCGATGAAGCCGGCTCCCCCGGTGACGAGCATGGTCGGCGCGTCTTCGACCATCGACTGGGCTTCCCTCCGCAGGCTTCCACCGATTCCGAGCCGCTACCCGCATCGCACGCTCGAAGAGTCTAGTGAATCGGGGAGAGGAACGACCTGCGACCGCTGGCGGAGTCACTCACCCCCACTGCGGGGCCGTGCCGCGTCCGTTTCGAGGGGGAATCCGTCGAAGAGCCGGATCCCGACGCGGCGGCGATCCGGACGGCGGATGGCCAGGGCGAGTGTGTGGGTCCGTCCAGGGTGGTGAAGGAAGAACTGCCAGCTCGCCGGATCGTCGGACAGCAGCGCGGGATCGAACTGGATCGCCGGAGGCCCCGCCCCGGAGATCAGGAACTGGAAGCTCCGGAGCGGGATCGAGATCCCGCGGCCCGCGGCCTTGAGGTACGCCTCCCTGAGCGTCCAGAGCTCGAGGAAACGCGCAAGCTGATCCTCGGGTGCCAAAGCCCGGAGGGCTCTCACCTCGTCCTCGCCGAAGAAGCGCTGGGCGACCTCGCGGTGGCGGACCCGGCGGCCCGCGCGCTCCACGTCGACGCCGATCTCCAGCTCCCGGACCACCGCGCAGGTCACCATGCCCCTGGTGTGGGAGAGATTGAACCGCAGAGGCTCGCTCCCGGAGGGGTGGCTGATCTCCGGCCGCCCGTGCTCGCCAGCGGCAAAGCACCAGGCCTCGGGCGCCACCGGCGCGTAGTGCGAGAGTGTCAGACGCGCCAGAGCGTGGGCTGCCAGGAACTCGCGTCGCGAGCCCTCTGGCCGCAGCCGCTCGAAGCGCTCGCGCTCCTCCGCTCCGAGCAGCGAGAGGCAGCGTTCGCGCAAGCGTTGTTCGCGGATCCCGTCCGGGTTCGCGATCCAGACGTGGGCCTCGCACTCGGGAAGGGGCTCCACCTCAGCTCTTCTTGAAGAGATCGTCGAGAGCCGAGCGGGCTGCGTCTCGGGCCGAGACGCCACCGCCGCCCCGGCGATCTCCGGGGGCGAAGTACTCACACCGGTTGGCGCGCTCGCGGTCGCGGACCCGTTCCGCGCTCGACTCGCGGCACTCGTTGTAGGCGCTGGGATCGTGGAACCCGCAGTGGAGACACACGTGCAGATCCGCGTCGCAGCGCTCACAGCAGTCGGCGAAGCCGACCCTCTCTCCGGCCGCCAACTCGATCTCCAGATCGCAAGCACAGCAACGCATCGCGCGACGGTGCGGTGGGACGGCCCGCCTGTCAAGCCGGAGGGCACGGAGCATGGCCCGCCTCGCGATGGTAGTCTGGCGTGGACATGCCCAGGTGCGTTCTCGCTGTCCTGACGCTGCTCCTCGCCGCCGCGGCCCTCGGCCAGTCGCCGGACGGGCCGGGCGTGGCTGAGCTGGCGCTCGATTGGATCCGCGGCGAGTATCGCGCTCCGCTGATCTGCGAGATCGGGGGCGTCCCGCACCGGGCCCTGCGCCGGGTGCTGGTGAGCCCGGCTCCCCGCCAGACGCGGACTCCGGCGGACCGCCTGGCGCTCTTCGACCTGGAGGCACCCGAGGGCACCCGCTGCCACGACGAGACCGGCGGCAAACAGCCCAATGCGATTGGCAACCTCGCTCCTGACCCTCGACGGGCGCTCGCGGCCCGACACGGCGGCCCACGACTTCCAGGCGGCGCTGCGCAGGCAGGGCGGCTTCGAATTCCAGATCCGGGCTGGGCGGCTGCGGCTCGGTGAGCCGGGAAAGCCGCCTGACGCACTGCGCGAAGTCGACTTCAAGGGAGGGACGGCGGAGATCCGCCGGGTAGAACGCGGCAGCGACGCCCATCGCCGCCTCGCCGACTTTGGTGAGAGGCGAAAGCTCAGCTTGAACCTCGAGGCCCCGGACGGAACCCGCCTCGGTCTCGATCTGGTTCAATTCGGTCATCGCTAGCGTGAGCTCTCGCACCCGCGTCGAAGTGGGGGGTGTGCGCTGGTGGCTGTGCCGGGAGGCTGACCCGGAGGAACTGAAACCCCTCCTCGAAGCCACCCTCGAGGCTCTCCGCAGCGGAGCAGCGCCGAACCTCAAGACGGGTCGGAGGAAGCAGCTCTACCCGCTGGATCTCCGCAGCAGCGGCAGTCCCGACCATCTTCTCAAGGTCAACGACTACGGGGGGGGCGCCGGGCTACGCCGCGCACTGCGCGGCTCCAAGGCGCGCCACGAGCTCGAAATGGCCGAGCAGGTCGCCGCGCGGGAGATTCCGACTGTCGTTCCCCTCGCCGCGGGTGAACGACGCGAACGGGGCCGCCTGCGCACCTGCTACCTGCTGGTGCCCATCCTCGAGGGTGCCGTGGATCTCCGGCGGCTCTGGCATGGAGAGAGGCTTCGGGCCAGCGAGCGACGTGCCCTGATCGCGGCCTTCGGCGTGCTGAGCAGGCAGGTCCACGACGCCGGTGTCTTTCAGGACGATTTTGCTCCGAATAATTTCCTGGTAAGACGGGGCGTTGTACCTGATCTCTTCATGATCGACTTCGAGCGTGCGGAGCTCCGGAAACGGAACGACGAGGTGGCCCGGCGCTTCATGCTGGCCAAGATCGACCGCGAGCTTGCAGGAGCCCCGGTAGGAGACCGGATGCGGTTTCTGCGAGCCTACAGCTCGGGAGACCGCGACGAGGCCCGCCATTGGTGGCGTCGCGTCGAGAGCTTTGCACCGGTGCTGGCGCGCAGGGACTTCGCGAGGATCGGGCGGAACTCCATCCGTCAGGGGCGCCGGTTTCGGCGCCTGTCCTCCGGTGCCTGGCGGGGATTTGCGCGATCGGACGTCGACGACGCAGTGCTTCTCGAAGCACTGTCCGGCTTGGGGAGATCGTCCTCCCCGGTCCAGGTGGAAGCCGCCGGCGAGCTCTGGCGCGTCCACTACGGCGGGCTTCGCTCATCCGCGGGACGGCGTATCTGGGCGACGGCGAACTTCCTGTGGGCCCGTGGCGGCCTCTGCCCCAGGCCGCTCGGCGCCTGGAGTCGCGGCGATCTGACGGTACTCCTGCTGGAGCGGCGGCCCGGTGCGAGGCGACTGGATCAATGTCCCGACCGGCCTCGGGCGCTGGCGGCTACACGGGTTCTTCTGGACCGCGTCCTGGCGCTCGCCGAGATCCGCGAGCCACCACTCCCCGAGAGCCTCCTGGTCGAGGAGGGAGAGGACTCGTCGCTCCGAGCCTTCCTCGCCTCGCCCCACGCGGTGCACGTAACGGGCGCCGCGCCCCGCTCGCGGCGGGAACGCATCGCGACCCTCCTGCAGAACCTGCTCTGACGGCCATCCCGGAGCCCAGGACAGCGTCACCGGAGGTGGTTCAGTCGGGTGCAGCATCGGCCGATGAGACGGCCGATGGAACCCGAGCAACCGCCGAAGCCGATCATCTCCAGCTACGCTGCCGACCCGGAGCTCGAGGAGCGGATCGACGCCTTCGTGATCCAGCTGGGCGAGCGCGTGGATCTGCTTCAGGACGTGGAGATCGACGCTGATCTCGCGCTGCTCCGCGAGCTGGCGGAGAAGTTCGGCGCCGAGTCCCGCGAGCTCGGCTACGAGCTCCTCGGCCTGGCCGCCGACCGCGTCGCCGCCGCCTGTCTGGAGCAGAGCCCCGAGGCGGCGCGCAAGAGCCTCACGGATCTCACCGAGGTCTCCCAGCGCGTTCGACGCGGTCACTGCAGCAGCGCCTGACGCCGTTTCGCGGTCTCCTACAAGAAGATCCAGAGATTCCCCGGGCCGAGCACCACCACAAGCCAGATCGAGGCATTTGCGGCAGCGTGGGCGACGATCGTCGCGCCAATGTGGCGGCGATGATAGAGCCAGAGGTTGAACAGAACGCCGGTGGGTGCGGCGACGAGCCATTCCCAGCGCACGTGGGTGAAGGTGAACCACACGCTGGTGATCAGAAAGCTTCGCCAGCTGAACCGGGCGATGGGCACTTCGCGAAAATCGCGGCCCTCATCCACCACATCGACCAGGCGGATCAGGAAGCTCCGCACGAAGAGCTCCTCCACGAACGGAGTGATCAGGCCGAACCCGAGCAAGCGCAGCGCCAGGGTCTCCCGGCGCAGCGACTCGCCGAGCTGATTGGGATCGAAGGCGCTGGACTCGGCCCCTCGAGGCAGCGCATCGAAGAGCAGGAAAGGGCCCATCCACAGGGCTGCGATCGCGACGCCGAAGAGGATGTCCAGGCAGACTCGCCAGCCAGGGCGGTACCCGCGAAGCTCGGGGAGGTCTCCGCGCAGCACGAAGTAGAGAAGGATCGCCGCGGGCACCGCCACCTTCACGGGGAGCATCCACGGCGCGAGGTGTTCCGGGAGCCGCCCCCCGATCTCGACCAGGATCAGGAAGAGGCCGTACGGGGCGAGGTAGGTCCACCAGCCGTGCCCCTGGCGCTGCATCGTTCGACTCACGGCCGTCCGGTTTTAGCCCGAATCATTCGAGCGCGCTCTCGCGGGCAGCCGGGCCCTTCCCGGGGCCGGATCAGCCGCCACCGACGAGGGCCGCGCCGCCGGCGCACATGGCGATGCCCACGCCGAGCAGGATCGCGAAGCCGAGCAGCACCAGATTCGTGACCAGGGCGAGCACGATCGACTTGCCCAGGGTGTCACAGAGCATGCCCCGAAGCACCGCCGAGTGGACCAGGAGGAAGATCCCCAGGTTGAGCGCCTGGAGACGCAGCAGAGCGCCCATGTCCGCGACGCTCGGCTGGCCGAAGATCGCCACCACGCCAGGGCCTGCGACGAGGCCGGCGAGGAACTGGACGATCACGATCCCGTAGGCCTTCTTGAAGCCCGGACTGTCCTGTCCGACCAGGCGACAGCCCACCAGGAGGCCCATCGCCGTGAAAGCGAAGAGGAACCCCAGAACGACCAGCGTGAGTGCGATGGCAACCGCCATCACCGGGCCCTGCAGCCTCTCGAGCATCTCCGTCGGGTCTGCGGCGAACCCGGGGAGCTCCTCCATCTCGGGCATGGCGGAACGCGGAATGCCCGGCTCCGCGCCGCTCCCGGGGGAGTCAGCCCCGTCCGCGCTCGGCGGGTTCAGCCCCTCGATGACGTTGATCCGGCTGCTCCGTTCGAGCGCCTCCTCGTAGTTCACGACCTGATCCCGGTAGGCGGGCGGGACCTCTTCGGCGCGGTCGGTGAAGTAGGGAACCCCCGCCTTGTCGACCCAGTGGTAGATCTTGGCCGAGGCGGGACGCGCACCCGCCAGCAGAAGAGCTGCCAGGACGAAGCAGGTGAGTAGCCACGCTTTTCGCTGCATGCGGGGATCTTCCATGGCGTGGAAGGTGGAAATAGGGACGCGCCCCTTGATTCGTCCGACCCGCGAATCCGCTTGACCGCAGCTCCGCGCGGCCACCTGAATGCGCGCCCGCCGAGCCCTGCAGGGATGCGCAACTGCGGGCGTGGCTCCGCGAGAGACCAGCGCTGAATCGTCCTCGAGCCCCGCCCAGCAGCGACGCCGCCTACAGTCGGCGTGGAGCCCTTCCGATCAGGGCCGTGTGAACGTGTCTCCGCAATCAGAAGCGGCGCAGGCCGACGACGCAGATCCGGCGATCGGCCCCCAGCCCGGCGACGTGGTCGAGGCCCGCCACCGCTACAGGCTCGAGCACCGGCTGGGAAAGGGAGGCTTCAGCTCGGTCTTCCTGGCGCGCCCTCTCGACGCGGCCTGCTCCAAGGGCGGGGGTCCGCCCGCCGAGGTAGCGGTCAAGGTCCTCGCGCCGGCCACCGGCAAGCACGCCCGGACCACGCTCAAGAGGGAGCTCGGCGCCCTCCTCTCCATCGAACACCCCGGGATACCCCGACTCTACGACTGGAACGTCGACAGCGAGCCGGCCTTCGCCGTACTGGAGTACTTCCCCGCCGGTAGCCTGGCGGACGCCTGGCCCGTGATCGGAAAGTTCGGCGAGGAGCAGACCTGGCGGTTGATGTCGGACCTGCTCTCCGCCCTGGCGGCGGCTCACCGCGCGTCGATCCTGCACCTGGACGTGAAGCCCTCCAACGTGCTCCTCGACGGCAACGGCGGCTTCGTCTTGACAGATTTTGGCGTCGCCCAGGCGCCGCGTATGAGCAGGGGGATGCTGCAGCAGGGGCACCTGCTGGTCGGCCTCGGCACCCACGGCTACCGGGCGCCCGAGCAGGCCGACCACTCGCTCGGGTCCTTCGACCTGCGGACCGATCTGTGGGGCGTCGGCGCCACCGCCTGGGCCCTGTACACCGGCATCGATCTCAACAAGCGCCAGGACGTCCTGCGGCACAAGGAGCCCGGGAACATCTTTGGCCTCCAGCGCCTCTCGGACGTGCGCATCCACTGCCCTCCTCCACTCGAGGAGGTCGTGATGGGACTGCTCTTCATCGATCCGGCGAGCCGACCCGGCGGCGCCGGGGAGGTGCTGAGTCGGATCCGGGCGATTGCAGACGGCTTCGGTCTCGACAACCGCACCGTGGCTGCGGCCCGGCGCGACAGTGCGGATCCCGAAGAAGTGCACGCTCTGGTCGAGTCGCTGGTCGATCCCCTCTGGTCATCGATCTGCAGCGCCCCCGCCTTCCAGCCCTACTTCGTCAAGTTCGTCGACGGAGAGGAGATCTCGAGCAGCGGGGCCCAGACCCACCACACCTATCTCCTGCTTCGCGGACAAGTGGGGGTGGAGCGCGACGGCAAGACCATCGCCAGCGAGTCGCGAGAGGGGACCTTCCTCTGCGCCGTCTCCACCTTCACCGGGGTCCCGCGGCAGGTGACCTTGCGCGCGCGGGGAGACGTCTGGGTCTGCATCTTCAACGAGGCCGAGCTCGAGCAGCTCGTGACCTGCAATCCGGCGGTGGCCGTGCGCATGATTCGCAACCTGGCGAATCGAATCGCCGCCTCGCCGCCCCGCCACAGCGGTTGAGCCTCTCGGCGGGCCCGCCACGGGTCCGACCCGCGATCCGGGTTAAGCTCCGCATGACTCGCGCTGGAGGAACCCCCTTGGACCCGACCCCCCGACTGCTTCGCTGGGAGACCCTGACCAAGCAGCAGTTCGATCAGATCGACCCCACGACCGCGGTGGTCCTCGTCACGTGCTCGCCCATCGAGGTACACGGCCCCCACCTTCCCCTCGGTGCGGACGCGTTCGAGGGGGATGGTCTTGCCGAGCGGGTGCTGCGGTTTCTTCCCGAGCGCCACCGGAGCCGCACCTTCCTGAAGCTGCCCTTCATCTACGCCGCCTCGGACGTGGTGCCACAGCGCGGTTCTCTCTTCTTCCGGCCGTCCACCATCGTCACGATGCTGACGGACCTCGGAAACACCCTCGCGGCCCAGGGATTCCGCGACGTGTTCGTCTCCAGCTTCCACGGTGGCCCCCGCCACTTCCTCGCCATCGAGCGCGCCTGCGAGAAGGTGAACCGGCGCCACGGAACCCGGATGATCTCGATCTTCTCGCTGATGATTCGCCGCCTCACCGAGGGCACCTCGGACCTGGACGAGGTGCTGGGCGATCTGCCCGGGATCGACCCAGCCGATCTGGAAGGCGACACCCACGCCGGAATCGTCGAGACCTCGCAGTTGCTCCACCTTCACGGTGACTGGGTCGACCCCGGCTTCAAGGAGCTGCCGAGGTCCACCGTGGACACGTGGGCGCGCAGCCGCGGGGAGCGACGCAGCACGGGCGAACGCGGCAATCCCCGGCGCCTGCTGCAGATGCTGCGCTCCTATCGCACGATGCTCCAGTACTTCGAGGTCGAGACCTACTCGGGAGCGCCCGCCCGAGCCTCTGCAGAGCTCGGAGGCCGGATCCTCGACAGGCTCGCCGAGAGGACCGCGGAAGCCTGTGCGGAGCTGCTCGACGACCGGATCGGACCCGAGCAGTGTCACTCTCCGCTCTGGAAGATCCGCTTCGTGTTTCTGAACCCCCTCGCCACTCGCCTCACCAACCGGCTGTTCGGCTTCCGCAACGCGATCGCCTGAAGACGTCTCAGGCCTCTCACGGCCGGCTCGCGGGCATTCAGGCTCCAGGAGCGCCCCGCACCACCTTTCCGGCGGTATTCCCACCGTCGATCGGGAAATCTCCGCCGCTGCACGAGGCGCTGAGGTCGGAGGCGAGGAATGCCACGAAGCGGGCGACGTCCCGCACCTTCTCCTGGCTGGAGCGCGATCTCTGTGGCGCGAGATGGGGCTGTCCGTGCGCGATCACCTGTTCCACGTCCACGCCCGGAGGAATGAAGGGGGCGATCATGTCGGCGCTGCCCGCCTCGGGGCAGACCGCGTTGACCCGGATGCCGAATTTGCCGAGCTCGAGCGCCGCGACCCGGGTCATGCCCCGCACCCCCCACTTGCTGGACGCGTAGGCGACCAGGCCGTTCTTCGCCGAGAGCCCGTCGACGGAGGAGACGTTGACGATCGCGCCGGCGCCGGCTTCCTTCATCGGGCCGATCACCGCCTTGATCCCCAGGAACGTTCCGGTCTGGTTGACGCGAACCACTCGCTCGAACTCGGCGAGCTCCGTGTCGGGAATGGCGGCCAGCAGCAGGACACCGGCGTTGTTGACCAGGACGTTGAGCGTTCCGAAGCGATCCGTCGTGAGCTCCACGGCCCGCTGCCAGTCGCTCTCGGAGGTCACGTCGAGGTGGGCGTAGCGGGCCGCATCGCCCAGCTCCCGCGCGACGGCCTCCCCGAGTTCATCGCGAATGTCCGCGACCAACACCTTGGCTCCCTCTTCGACGAAGAGCCGTGCGGTCTCCGCACCCGTGCCCCGCGCTGCTCCGGTCACGATCGCGACCTTTCCATCGAGCATTCCCATCTGGCCCTCCTCCCGCGCCTGCTGGCGTGATGACGATCGCGCTCTCTGCTATGCAATGCTACGGGAAGAGGCCGTGGCCGACAGCTCCGAAAGAGAGCGCCAGATCAGGGCGCACTGGGATCCGACCAAGATCTCGGGTGCCGCCGCCTGGGAGCAGAAGCGCCGGCTGGCGCGGGCGATGCGCCTGGTCATCGAACGCCTCGTGCCGAGCAACGCGCCGGAGGCCGAGCTGCGCGCCGCGGCAGAAGGCCTGGAGCGCTACGCCGAGGCGCTCAGAGCTCACCCGCGCCTCAAGCACTTCCACGGCTACGCCGAGTCGGCCAATGCCGGCGACGTGGGTGCGTTCTTCGACCAGAGCCCGATGATCGGTCTCGCCAATCCACTCGCCCCCCCGATCACGATCGCCCAGTCCGGTGAGCGGAGCGCCATTGCCTCGGTGACCTTCGGCTCGGCCTACGAGGGACCCCCGGGCTCGCTGCACGGGGGGTTCGTCGCGGCGACTTTCGACGAGGTGCTCGGCTTCGTGCAGTCGCTGGGGGGGAATCCGGGGATGACAGGAACCCTGACCGTCAGGTACCGCCGGCCGACGCCTCTGCACACCCAACTCCTGATCGAAGGCGAGTTGCTTCGCATCGAAGGCCGGAAGATCTTCACCGAAGGCCGCATTCTCGCCAATGGGATGCTGACCGCGGAGGCCGAAGGCCTCTTCATCTCCATCGATTCCTCGAAGATGGAGGCGCTGCTCGAGGAGCGCGAGGGGTACGAGAGCAGCCTGGACGAATGAGCCGTTCCTGGCACCCGATGGCCTGCTGCGCGGTTCCACACGGTGTCGCGAGTCCCTCGAAGCGTCTTTGACAGGTCCCGGTGACTGCCATAGGATCGGCGTCTCAGGGGGCTGTGTACCGATGGACCTGCGTTTCAGCGAAGAGGACGAAGCCTTTCGCGAAGAGGTGGCGCAGTGGCTCTCCGAGCACCTGAGCGGAGAGTTCGCCGACCTTCGCGGCCGGGGGGGACCCGGCGACGAGAGCGCGCTGATCGAACAGCGGCGCGCCTGGGAGCGCAAGCTCGGCGAGTCCGGCTGGACCTGCGTGGGCTGGCCCGCCGAGTGCGGCGGCCGTGGGCTCAGTCTGATGCAGCAGGTGATCTTCTACGAGGAGTACGCCAGAGCGGGCGGTCCGGGGCGGCTCGGCCACATCGGCGAGGGCCTCGCCGGACCGACGATCATCCACTTCGGAACCGAGGAGCAGAAGCAGCGCTTCCTGCCCGGAATCGTCAGCGGCGGAGACCTCTGGGCCCAGGGATACTCCGAGCCCAATGCGGGCTCCGATCTCGCCAACGTACAGACCAAGGCCGAGCTCGTCGGTGACGAGTGGGTCATCAATGGCCAGAAGGTCTGGACGTCCGGAGCGGAGTGGTCCGACTGGATCTTCGTCCTGTGTCGCACCGATCCGGACGCGACGCCCAAGCACCGCGGAATCTCCTATTTCCTCGTACCGATGCGTCAGGAAGGCATCGAGATCCGCCCCATCGTGCAGATCACGGGCGACGCGGAGTTCAGCGAGGTCTTCTTCGACGGGGCGCGCACGGCCGCCAACAACATCGTGGGGAAGGTCAACGGCGGCTGGAAGGTCGCCATGGGCACCCTCGCATTCGAGCGGGGCGCGTCCACGCTGGGTCAGCAGATGGCTTTTCAAAGCGAGCTCGAGCAGGTGATCGAAATCGCCCGCGCCAACGGCGCCGCGGCCGACCCGGTGATGCGCCAGCGTCTGGCGGACGCCTGGATCCGCCTGCGCATCATGCGACTCAACGCGCTTCGGGTGCTCAGCAGCGCAGAGGGCGGAGAGCTGAGCCGCGAGGCCATGATCACCAAGCTCTACTGGGCGACCTGGCATCGCGAGCTCGGCAAGCTCGCCATGGACGTGTTGGGGCCGCAGTCGGAGATCGCCGAGGGCCTCCCCTACGATCTCACTCTCCTGCAGCGCCTCTACCTCTTCACCCGCTCCGACACCATCTACGCGGGGTCGAACGAGATCCAGCGCAACATCATCTCGGAGCGCGCGCTCGGTCTGCCCCGCGAGCCCAGCCCCGCTCCCCGCTGAGGAGACAGGCGGCGATGAGCAGGACACCTCCCCGCTATATCGAGGGCCACCAGCTGCTCGAGGGCAAGACCGTCCTGGTCACCGCCGCAGCGGGCACCGGGATCGGCTTTGCTGCTGCCAGGCGCTGCGCGGAAGAAGGCGCCACCGTGATGATCAGCGACATCCACGAGCGGCGCCTGACTGAGGCCGCCGACGAGCTGGAGAAGCTCACTGGCACCCGCCCCCCTCATCTCCTGTGCAACGTCACCGAGGAAGAGGATGTCCAGCGGCTGGTCCAGGCTGCGATCTCGGAGCTCGGTCACATCGACGTCCTGGTCAACAACGCGGGGCTCGGCGGCACCGCCAACCTCGTCGAGATGACCGACGAGCAGTGGGACGCGGTTCTGGGGGTCACCCTGACCGGGACCTTTCGAATGACCCGCGCCGCGCTCCGCCACATGCTCGAGCGGCGAAGCGGCGCCATCGTCAACAACGCGTCGGTTCTCGGCTGGCGGGCTCAGGCGGGCCAGGCCCACTACGCGGCGGCCAAGGCCGGCGTCATGGCACTCACGCGCTGCGCGGCGATCGAAGCCGCCGAGGCAGGCGTGCGTGTCAACGCGGTGGCTCCCAGCCTCGCCGTCCACAAGTTCCTCTCCAAGGTGACCCCTCCCGGCTTGCTCGAGGAACTCGCCGACCGCGAAGCCTTCGGCCAGGGCGCCGAGACCTGGGAGGTGGCCAACGTGATCGTCTTCCTCGCCAGCGACTACTCGTCCTACATGACCGGGGAGTCGATCTCGGTAAGCAGCCAGCACCCTTGAGATCGGGGACGTTCTTTTCGTATTTGCGTTTCGCTCTGCGGAACGCAAATACGAAAAGAACGTCCCCCCCTGGCTCACCGTCAGGTCGTCGTCACCGCGCCCAGGTACGCAGGCTTCTCGCCGCCGCCGTGCACCAGGAGGTGGGCGCCGCTCACGTAGCTCGCCAGTGGTGAGGCCAGGAACAGGCAGACGTCTCCCACGTCTCGAGGTTCGCCCAGCCTGCCGAGGGGAACCGTGGCCTCGACCCGCGCGATCCCCGCCTCGTCCCCGTAGTGGAGTTGCGCACTGCTCGGTGCGGATCATGCCGGCCGCGACGGCGTTGACCCGGACCTTGGGCGCCCACTCGACGGCGAGGGTCTCGGTCAGGTTCAGGAGCCCGGCCTTGGCCGCCCCGTAGGCCGCCGTGCCCGGGGAAGGACGGATGCCGCTCACGCTGGCGATCTGGATGATGCAGCCCCCCGAGTCCTGGGCTTGCATCGCCGCATTGGCTCGCTGCGAGAAGCTGAGTGCAGCGAGCAGATTGAGGTTCAGAATCGAGGAGGCAAAGCGCGGCGAGGCCGTTGCGGTATCGGCGGTCGGCGAGCCCCCGGCGTTGTTCACCAGGATGTCGAGACTCCGGTGTCGTTCCAGCGTGGAGCTGACGACGTGGTCGATCTGATCGACGTCGCGAACGTCCGCTGCGATGAACTCCGCCTGCCGCCCTCCAGCACTCGGCAGCTCCTCCGGCTCCCGCCGCCCGCAGATGACGACGCTGGCGCCCGCCTCGAGAAAGCTCTCGGTGATGCCGAGACCCACTCCCCGGCCGCCGCCCGTGACGATGGCCACCTTCTCGGACATGTCCAGCGCATCTCGCATCGCTAGGAGCTTCCGCTACAGACCCATCTGCTGGGCGACTCTCTCGCGATGGTAGGCCGGGGAGCCGAAGAGGATCTCGGTGGATTTGGCGCGCTTGAAGTAGAGGTGGACGTCGTACTCCCATGTGAAGCCGACGCCACCGTGGATCTGGACGCAATCGGCGGCGCAACGGAAGTAGGTGTCCGAGCAGAAGGCCTTGGCGAGCGCGGCCGCGATCGGCAGATCCTCCGTCTCCTGGGCCGCCGCCCAGCCCGCGTAGTAGCTGGCGGAGCGGGCCGATTCGACCTCGACCATCATGTTGGCGCACTTGTGTTTGATCGCCTGGAAGGAGCCAATCGGCCTGCCGAACTGGACGCGCTCCTTGGCGTACTCGACGGACATGTCGAGGCATCGCTGCGCACCGCCGACCTGCTCCGCTGCCAGAGCGATGGCCGCGAGGTCGAGCGTCTCGCGGAGCGTCTTCCAGCCCGCGCCTTCCTCTCCCATCAGCGCCGAGGCGGGCACCCGCACGTCGTTCAGCCGGATCTCCGCCTGCTTGCGGGTCTGGTCCATGGTGGGAAGCGGGCGTCGTTCGAGGCCAGCGCTCGCGGAGGGAACCGCGAAGAGGCTGATGCCCTCCTCACCGGTCGAGCCCTCGCGACGCGCAGCCAGCAGGAGCAGCTCTGCGGTGTGACCGTCGAGGACGAAGCTCTTGGCTCCGCGCAGGACGTAGTCGCTCCCCTCGCGCCGGGCCTCCGCCTCGATCCCGCTGGCATCCGGACGCCCGTTCGACTCCATGTAGGCGAGCGTGCCGGTCGTCGTGCCCTCGGCGATGCCCGGGAGATACTCCTGCTTCTGCTCCTCGGTGCCGCCGATGATCAGCGCGTTGCCCGCCAGACACACGCTCGAGAGGAAGGGGGCGCAGAGCAGCGCCGATCCCATCTCCTCCATCAGCGCGACCAGCTCCACGTAGCTGAGTCCCAGCCCGCCGTATTCCTCCGGAATCACTACCGAAGACCAGCCGAGCTCGGCGCTGATCTGGCCCCAGAGCTCCGGGTCGTATCCCGCATCGCTCTCCATGGCCTTGCGAACCTCTTCGGGAGGAGAGAACTCCCCCAGGAAGCCGTGGGCCTGTGAGCGCAGCTCTTCCTGCTCCTCGGTGAACGCGAAACGCATCTCGTCTGGCCTCTTCTCCCGGCTGCTGGAACTCCTGCGGTCAGGTTCCGTAGACCTTCTGGGGCGGGACCGCCTTGGCGAGCAGGTCCTGCACGACCGCACCCACCTCGTCCGGCTCCCAGCGAGCGCCCTTGTCCGCCTCGGGACCCTTGCGCCAGCCATCCGCCACCGAGATCCGGCCCGCCTCGACCTCGAACATCCGTCCGCTGATCTCCTTCGACTCCGCACTGCCCAGCCACACCACCAGCGGCGCCACGTTCTCGGGCGCCATCTCGTCGAAGCTCCCGTCCTCCGGCTTCTGCATGGTCTCGGCAAAGACCGCCTCGGTCATTCGCGTGCGCGCAGCCGGGGCGATGGCATTCGCCGTCACCCCGTAGCGGCCCATCTCGGCGGCTTGAACCAGGGTGAGCGCGGCGATGCCCGCCTTGGCGGCCGAATACGTGGCCTGTCCCACGCTGCCCTGCAGGCCGGCTCCGGAGCTGGTGTTGATGATGCGCGCATCGACGGGATTGCCGGCCTTCGACTCCCCGCGCCAGTACCCCGCAGCGTGCCGCGAGGTACAGAAGTGGCCCCGCAGATGGACGCGGATCACGGCATCCCACTCCTCGACCGAGCCGCTCGCGAACATCCGATCGCGCAGGAAGCCGGCGTTGTTCACCACCACGTCGAGGCGGCCCCAGGCGTCCAGCGCCGCCTTCACCATGCGTCCCGAACCCTCCCAGTCCGCGACGTCCTCGCCGTTGGCGATGGCCTCGCCGCCCATCGCGCGGATGGCTTCGACCACCTCGCCGGCGGGCCCCTCGGAGCTCCCCTGTCCGTCGGCCTCGGCGCCGAGGTCGTTCACCACCACCTTGGCGCCCTGCCGGGCGAACTCCAGGGCGTGTCCCCGGCCAATCCCACGACCGGCGCCGGTCACGATCACGACTCGTCCTTCACAGATCTTGCTCATGATGCTTCCTCAGGCTCCTACTTCTTGAGAATCACCGACGAACCGTGTCCGAAGAGCCCCTGGTTGGCCGTCAGGCCCGCCTTGGCGCCCTCGACCTGACGCTCACCGGCTCTCCCTCTGAGCTGCCAGGTCAGCTCGCACACCTGTGCGACCGCCTGCGCGGGCACCGCCTCCCCGAAGCAGGCAAGGCCGCCGCTCGCATTGACGGGGATCCGCCCGCCGATGGTGGTATCGCCGTCGTTGAGCAGCTTCTCCGCCTCTCCCCGCTTGCAGATGCCGATGTCCTCGTACCAGTCGAGCTCCATTGCGGAGGACAGGTCGTAGACCTCGGCCAGATCGATGTCCTCCGGACCGATCCCCGCCTCCTTGTAGGCCGCGGTTGCGACCGAGCCCCGGAAGGTGTTGTCCGGCACCGGAACGCTATAGGCGGAGTCCGTCGCAATATCCGGCAGCTCGACGACGGAGCTGGGGAACTGCGGCGTCACCGTGGAAATCGCGGCGACCCGAACCGGGTCGCTGCTGCGCTTGCGCGCGTACTCCATGCTCGAGAGCACCAGCGCCGCGGCCCCATCGCTGGTGGCGCAGATCTCGAAGAGTCGGAGCGGATCCGCCACCATCGGCGAGCCCAGCACCTCCTCCTCGGTGAACTCCTTCTTGTAGCGCGCGTTGGGATTGGAGAGCCCGTGCCGGCTGTTCTTGACCTTCACCTTGGCGAAGTCGCTCTCCGTCGCCCCGTAGATCTCCATGCGCCTGCGCGCGTAGAGAGCGAAGTAGGTGGGATTCGTCGCCCCCATCAAGCGGAATCGCAGCCAGTCGGGATCGTCGGGCCGGTCTCCGGACTGCGGCGCCAGGAAGCCCTTGGGAGTGGTGTCTCCCCCCACCACCAGCGCGACGTCACAGAAGCCCGCCAGGATCTGCATGCGCGCTGTGTTGAGTGCGGTGGCGCCCGAGGCACAGGCGGAGTACGAGCTGGCGACCCGTGCCCCGTTCCATCCCAGGGCTTGAGCGAAGGTCGCTCCCGCCACGTATCCCGGATAGCCACAACGCATGGTGTCGGCACCCGAGACGAACTGGATCTCCTTCCACTCCACGCCGGCATCCTCGAGAGCGTCGCGGCTGGCCTTGACGCCGTACTCGACGAATTTCCGTCCCCACTTCCCCCACGGGTGCATCCCGACTCCGAGAATCGCGACTTCATCTGCCATCTTTGATCTCCTCTGGTTCGAGAGCCGCTGTCAGGCCGCGACCGGCTTCCATCTCCAGACCATGTATTCGGACGCCTCGTCTTCGTAGAGCTTCTCGAGGACCAGCTCTACCTCCATCCCCGCCTTCAGATCGCCTCACCTCTGTCCCCTCGGCCATCTGGCCGAGCACCACCATTCGCTCCTCGGCGAGCTCGACGGCTGCAATCGCATACGGTACGAACGGATCTGGAGCGATGAAAGGTGCCGGAGCCGCGTAGCAGTTGTTCGTGAACGACCAGAGCTTCCCCATCGGGCTGAGCGGAACCTCGTCGAACTCCGCCCCCGTGCAGTTCGGGTTCTTGCAGAAGAACGCCTCCTTGGGGAAGAAATAGGTCCCGCAGCTCTTGCACCGGCTCCCCAGCAGACGGGGTTGCTCATCGTCCATGGTGAACCAACCCTCGACAGCAGGAACCCGCTTCTTCGCCTCGCTCATCGATCCACTCCTCCGTGCCGATCGGGTCGGCGCGCAGCGTTTCTCAGAATAACCACCGCCACCGTCTGCGTCTCCTCAGGAAGGCGCGCTGTAGCCGAACGTCCCGGCCGCAGCGTCGCTGTCGAGAAGCGCCTCGGCCACGCGGGCTCGGTGCCAGGCGCCGTCTCCCCATGCCGCCTCGAGCGACCAGGCCCGCCTCATCCAGATGTGCAGATCCTGCTCCCAGGTGTAGCCGAGCGCACCGTAGACCTGCAGCGCCACCTTGGCGGCCTGTTGCGCGGTCTCGGAGGCGGCCGACTTCGCCATCGAGACGTCGACGGCGCGATGCTCCGAGTTCCGCGCCACCGAGTGCGCCGCTCGGTACACCACCGGCCGGGCGTACTCGAGACGCACCTGGACATTCGCCAACATGTGCTTGATCGCCTGGAACGATCCGATCGGCTTTCCGAACTGCTTCCTCTGGCAAGCGTACTCGACGGTCATCTCGACCAGGCGCTGGGCGACCCCGAGCTGCTGTGCCGCGCAGCCCAGGGCTCCCCGGTCCAGGGCGGCGGCCTGCAGCTTCTTCGCCTCCTCACCTCGAGCCCCCAAGGTCCCGGCGGCGGGCTTCCACTGGATGCTGAAGAGCCGCTCCGAGGGATCGTTGCTGGGCTGGTGGGTCAACGACGCGTCCTCTCTCGGAACTGCGTGGATCTCGTCCTGGTGCGGCAAGAGCAGGAGATCTGCCACGTGGGCATCGCTCACGAAGGGACTGACGGGATGCCCCACCGCGAGCATCACCTCGCCCGCCGCCACGCCGCCGAGCCAGCGTTCACCAAGCGTCGAGTCCAGACCGCAGAGCAGCGGCACGCCGACCGCGGCCGTCGAGATCACCGGCTCGGCAAGCCCCGCGCGCCCGCTCTCCTCCAGGAGAAGGACGAGATCGATCTCGTCCATTCCCATTCCATCGTGCTCCTCCGGGACCAGAAGGCCCGGCATGCCCACCTCGGCCAGGCTGGACCAGAACTCCGGGGAGCGCCTGGTCTCGGTCTCCCAGAGTGCTCGAATCCCCTCCGCTGTGCACTCGGCCTCGAGGAAGTCGTGCACGGTGTCGCGCAGCAGCAGCTGATCTTCGGTGAAGTGAAAACGCATGCTCAGCTCCTGGGAAGCCCGAGAATCCGCTCGGCGATGACGTTGCGCTGGATCTCGTTGGTTCCCGCGTAGATGGGACCGGACAGTGCGAACAGATAGCCATCCAGCCAGCTCCCCACCCCCTCGGCGGCAGGCGCCTCGGGGAGGAGCTGCCCTCGCGCACCGAGCAGCGCGAGTGCCGTCTCGTGCATCTTCACGTCCAGCTCCGACCAGAAGATCTTGTTGAGGCTCGCCTCCGCGCCGATCTTCCCGCCTTCCAGCAGACGCGAAACGGTCTGATAGGTGTTCAAGGTGTAGGCCTCGGCATCCATCCAGGCCCTGGTAACCGCCTCGCGCAAGGTGGGATCGACGCTCTCACCCCTGCCGAGGGTCTCCTTGTAGAGCGCCACCAGCTTGCGTGCCGTGTTCTGGAACCTGGCCGGGCTCCGCAGCATCAGACCGCGCTCGAAGCCCGCGGTGGCCATGGCCACCGACCAGCCCTTGTTCTCCTCGCCGAGCAGGTTCTCCACTGGGACGCGAACATCGTCCAGGAAGATCTCTGCGAAGCCGGCCTCCCCATCGAGCTGCTCGATGGGCCGCACGGTCACTCCCTCGGCGTCCAAGGGTACCAGGAGGAAGCTGAGTCCGCGGTGGCGCTCCGACTCCGGATCGGTCCGGAACATACCGAAGACCCAGTCGGCGTACGATCCGCGCGAGACCCAGGTCTTCTGACCGTTGACCACGTACTGGTCGCCGTCCCGCACCGCGGTGGCCTGGATCGCCGCCATGTCGCTGCCGGCGTTCGGCTCCGACCAGCCCTGCCCCCAGACCTCCTCGCTGGAGGCCATCTTCGGCAGATAGCGGGCCTTCTGCTCCTCGGTGCCGTACTCCATGATGGTCGGCCCAAGCAGGAAGATGCCGTTCTGGTTCACGCGACCCGGAGCGCCGGCGCGGTAGTACTCTTCCTCGAAGATCAGCCACTCGATCAGGTTGGCCCCGCGACCCCCGAACTCGACCGGCCACGGCACCATCGCCCAGCCGGCCGCGTTGAGCCTGCCCTCCCACTCCCGGTGCCTCTCGAAACCCTCCGCAGTGTCCAGCGAGGGGAGCGGCTCGGGCGGCACGTTGGCCTCCAGCCAGCTTCGCGCCTGCTTGCGGAAGCTCTCCTCCTTCGGGGTGAAGGTGAGATCCATCGATCTATTCCTCGCTCTTGCCGGAGAAGCGCGCATCCCGCTTCTCGACGAATGCATCCCTCGCTTCCTGGGAATCGGGAGAGGTGTAGAGCTCGAGTGTGAAGCCCTGTTCGAAGCGATAGCTCCGCTTGACGTCGAGCAACTCGATGCCGTTCAGGCTCTCCTTGGCCAGCCGCATCGCCTTGGGGCTCTTGGCCGCGATCGACCTGGCGATCTCACGTGCCCTCGGCATCACCTCGTCTCGCGGTACGACGGCCTCCAGGGCCCCCAGCCGGTAGGCCTCCTGGGCGGAGATCGGCTCGCCGGTGAAGAGCATCTTGCGGACCTTCTGAATCGGAAACATCCGCATCAGATGCGATGCCGCTCCCAGCGCTCCGCGATCGATCTCGGGCAGCCCGAAGCTCGCGTCGTCGCTGGAGACGATCAGGTCGCAGGATCCGACCAGACCGATGCCGCCCCCCAGCACGAAGCCGTGGCAGGCGGCGATCACCGGGACCGGACAGTCGTGGATCGCGGCAAAGGCGTCGTAGCAGCCCTTGTTCACCTTGGTGATCAGGCTGCTGTCCCGGGCCAGCTCCTTGACGTCGACCCCAGCGCAGAAACCGCGGCCTTCCGCGCCGAGAACGATCACGCGCACGGCTTCGTCGTTTCCCACGGAGACGATGGTCTCGGCGAGCTTCGCCCAGCCGGCACTGTCAGGGGCATTCACCGGCGGGTGATCCAGCACCACCTCCGCGATGCCGTCTTCGACGTGGACACGTACTGTCATTCGCAGAACCTCGGTTTCAGCCGGTGAGAGCCTCGAGCGTGCGTCGGGCCTCGCTCACGATCCGCTCGATGACCTCGGCGCAGCCCGGCCGATCGCTGATCAGCCCCGCCACGGTGCCGCTGGGGAGAACCCCACCGACGGGATCTCCCTCGATCATCGCCTTCCTCACCAGGATCGGAGCGTTCGCAGCCATCAGCATCTGGGACCGGCTCATCTTCTCTCCGCGCCGCATGGCGAGGGCCGAGCGGAGCAGCTCCCCCAGCGGCGCATCGCTGAGCTTGCGATACTCGAGCGCGTTGCGCAGCGCCCGGAGCAGCAGGCTCAGCCGGTTGCTCGACTCGAGTTCATGAACCAGCTCGTTCACCACGACGCGCTGGGGCATGCCGTCCACCTCGGAGGTCACCAGGACGTCGCCGACAGCGGCGGCGAAGTAGCGCTCTGCCGTCTTCGCCGGCATCGGGCTCTCGTCGGTGAGCAGGAAGCGCGTTCCCATTGCGATCCCGGCCGCGCCCCAGGCCAGCGCCGCCACCAGGCCGCGCCCGTCGCTGAATCCGCCCGCCGCGACCACGGGTACGTCGATGGCATCGACGACCTGGGGAACCAGGATCGAGGTCGGGACGGACCCCGTGTGCCCTCCCCCCTCACCGCCCTGCACGATTACGATGTCCGCCCCCAGCTGGACCGCCTTCTGCGCGTGCCGCACCGCACCGCAGGTCGGAACGCACAGAATCCCCGCATCCTTGAAGCGCTTGATGAACTCGGGGCTGGGAGCACGCGCATAGCTCGCGGCCTTCGCGCCGTGCCGGATGATGGTGTCGACGATCCGCTCGGCGCCCGGCGCCTCCATCAGGAAGTTGACGCCGAAGGGCCGGTCGGTGAGCTGCTCCACCCGGGAGATCAGGCCATCGACCTCCTCCGCCTTCACGGTCGCAGTGGCGAGGAAGCCGATCGCCCCCGCGTTGCAGCAGGCCGCCACCATCTCGGGCGTCGCGATCCATCCCATCGCCGTCTGGATGATCGGATGACGAATCCCGAGGACCTCGCACAGCGGCGTGTGGAGCGGATCAGCCATTCACCTCCCTCGCAGCGATCCCCTCTGGATCCAGCACTTCGCGGATGATCCGCAGATCTTCGTCGCTGGGCGCTCGCGTCTCGGGGACCACCTCGGGGATCACCAGCTCGAACCCCGTGTTCTCGACCACCTCCTCGACACTGACGCCGGAATGGAGGGACGCCAGGCGCATCGAATGATCGGGGGTCTCGAAGTCGAAGACGCCGAGATTGGAGACGACCCGCCGGATCTCGTGGAACCGCGAAGCGGTCTCTCCCAGTGCGGCGGCGCGGTCGTACCCCACGCCGGAAACCACGTCGACCGCTTCGACGAAGACCCTCTTGCCGTGGTTCGGCACCCAGTAGCTGGTCGGATGATTCAGCGTGTTTCCGGGCGCCCCGCGCATGCCGAGCAGCTGCGCCCTCGGCTTCTCGAAGGGACCGATGCAGGCGATGTTCTGGTTGCCGAAGCGATCGATCTGCGTGGCGCCCATCACCACGTGACGCCTTCCCGACCAGAGCAGGTCGAAGATACGGCGATACGGCAGCCAGCCCTCGACGACCGGCTGTGCACCCTGCCCTCCCCCGACCGGCGGCACGTTGGCCAGCAGCGAGGCGACGCCATCGGTGATCAGGAGATCCGGCTCGAAGGTCAGCTTGGCCAGCCGCGCGCCCAGTGTGGGCAGGTTCCCGATCGGATTGGCGAGGATCTCGCCGTCGCCTCGAAAGATCTCGGCGATGGCGACGGCGCAGGTCTCCGCTCGCGTGTGCCCGCTCACCGGGACTTCACCGCCTCCTGGTACTCCCGCTCGCTTCCGACGTCGAGATACCTGGCCCGAAACGCGTTCCACGCCTCCGGGTCCTTGGCCGTCGCAGCGTACTCCTTCTGGAAAGCCTCGTCCCGCCCGTAGTCGGGGGGGCACTCGGTGAAGTGTGCACCGCCGGGCGCCTCCACGACGCCGTCGACCATCATCCGGTCGATCTTCAGTGTGTGGATGGTGCCTTCCCGGAGTAGATCCTCAGTAGGCACGATCTTCTCGCAGGACATGAACCGCCGCTCGGCCGCCATGCAGAAGAGCTCGTCGAAGTACGGATCCGGGCCCAGAAACTGTCCGTTGCCCCGGGAGTCCGCGCGATTCATGTGAATCAATGCCACGTCGAGAGGCAGCGCGGGCATCGCCACCAACTCCTCGCCGTCCTCGTACGGCGATCTCACCAGCTTCAGCTGGGGATTGATCTTCATCACGTCGGAGCCCAGTCCGGCTCGCGTCGGCAGGAAGGGAAGCCGGATTCCAGCGGCGTAGAGCCCCCACTGGAGCATGCCTTCGTCGAACTCGACCGCCTCGATCGCGGCTTGCTGGCGCGCGATTCGGAAGTGCGGCTCCAGGGGAATCGAGTCGAGCGAGACGAAGCCGTAGACGACCTTCCTGACCTTTCCCGCTGCGCAGAGCAGGCCGACGTCGGGACCGCCGTAGGAGACGATGCTGAGATCCCTGAGCGGCGACCGCAGAATGGCCCGCACCAGGGACATCGGCTTGCGCCGAGACCCCCAGCCCCCGATGCCGATGGTCATCCCGTCGCGAAGCTCCGCGATCATATCGGCGTCGGTCAGGCGCTTGTCCATCGAGCTTCCTTCACCGTCAGGGAACCGGGCCTGGTCTGCTTCCAGCGCGGCTTCTCGAAATGCAGGGCCGAGGATGCAAGCCGAGCAAAGAATCGAAACGATACGTATCGTTTCTCTTTCGAGGCCACCATTCTCCCTCTACCGGATCTTCCTGCTCCCGCTTGCTGCCCCGAGGGGGTGCCATCCACGCCCGCCCTCCCGGCGGCTGGTATAGTACACGCCGCGTCTCGTAAATCACAGCGCTGGCGGCGGCAGGTGGGCTCTCGATGATCTTCGACGTGGCGGCGGTGAACCCCGACGCGCTGGCGTTGGACGATCTGACACGGACTCGCAGCTGGGCCGAGTTCATCGATCGCACCACCCGGATCGCCCACCTCCTCCGGGACGAGCTGCGCCTCGGGTCCGACGACCACGTCTCGCTGTTGATGGGCAACCGCGTCGAGTACGTCGAGCTGATCTTCGGTGCGATGCTCGCAGGGGTCTGGATCACGCCGATCAACTGGCACCTCAAGGAAGCCGAGGCGGCCTACGTCGTCGAGGACTCCGGCTCCCGCGTGCTCTTCACCGACGAGGCGAACGAAGCCACGGCCAGACGGCTGGCGGGCGCCGCGGATCTCCTCTCCATCGATGCGGTCGAGTCGGGTCTCGCCGGTGCCTCCGACGAGCCGATGCCTCCGGACGGCCCGGCCGGCGGCACGATGATCTACACCAGTGGAACGACGGGCCGGCCGAAGGGCGTCAAGCGCAGCCGCCCAACCGATCTGGGGAGCGCGCTCTCGGGAATCGCGGGCAAGGCCGTGGGACTGGGGCTCGACGGTAGCGGGCCGCACCTCGTGACGGGCCCTCTGTACCACGCCGCGCCGCTGCTCTTCGCTGTCTACGACCAGCTCAACGGCGCGCCGCTCATCATCATGCCACGCTGGGACGAGGCGCACGCACTGGAGGTGCTCCAGGAGCGCGGCATCAGCAACACCCACATGGTGCCCACCATGTTCGTCCGCCTGCTGAACCTGCCCGAAGCGGTTCGCGCTGCCTTCGACTCCTCCGCACTGCGAATGGTCCTCCACGGCGCCGCTCCGATGTCGGTCGAGGTCAAGCGACGCATGATCGACTGGTGGGGCGAGGTCCTCGTCGAGTACTGGGGCGCCACGGAGGGCGGCACGACCACACTCGTCGGCTCGGCGGAGTGGCTCGCCCATCCGGGGACCGTGGGCAGGGCCGTCTCGTCCTTCGAGGTGTTCGCCGTCGACGACCAGGGTAGACGTCTGCCACCCGGAGAGATCGGTGTTCTCTACTCCCGGCACGAGCAGCTGCGACAGGTCTTCGAGTACCACGGCGCGCCCGAGAAGACCGCCGAAGCCCACCCGGAGCCCCACGTCTTCCAGATCGGCGACGTCGGCTGGGTGGACGAGGACGGCTACGTCTTCCTCTCCGACCGCAAGTCGAACATGATCATCTCGGGTGGAGTCAACATCTATCCGGCCGAGATCGAGCAGATCCTGCAGGAGCATCCGGCGGTCGCCGACGTCGCCGTCTTCGGGATTCCCGACGCGGAGTGGGGTGAGGCCGTCAAGGCCGCCGTCGAGTTGTTGCCGGGCACGCAACCCTCGCCGGAGCTCGAGAACGAGATTCGCGCATTCGGTCGCGAGAGACTCGCCGACTACAAGGTGCCGCGCTCGATCGACTTCGAGAGCCAACTGCCACGGTACCCGACAGGGAAGCTCCACGTTCGTCTTCTGCGAGAGCGCTACTGGAAGGGGCGCGAGAGGAGCATCTGATCTCGCGACACCTGTCCCCGCGCTTTTTCTTGACTTCCACTGACTCCCGAGTAAGCTGGCGCCATGGGCGTGAGCCAGGCGGGACCGCCTCGTCGCAGCACCGTCGTCGCCGAGGAGACCCGAGAGCTGATCCTCCGCGCCGCTGAGATCGAGTTCGCCAATCGAGGGTTTTCCAGGGCGCGCCTCGAAGACATCGCCGAGCCGGTCGGCATCACCCGTGCCGCCATCATCTATCACTTCGGCGACAAGAAGGCGCTCTACGCAGCCGTGCTCGAAGACACCTTCAGGGCCCTCGCCGAGCGCATCCGCGCAGCGCTGGAGGCCGACGCCACGCCCGCCGAGCGAGTCGAGAGGCTGATCGGGGCCTGGGTCGACTACGCCGCGGAACGACCGACACTGGCACGCCTGTTCATGCGCGAGGTCGCCGACTCCCCGCGCGAGCTGCCCCCCGAGCTCCGGCAGCTCGTCGATCCGATGTTCTCCGTGGTCACGGAGGGCATCGAGAAGGGCCAGAACGATGGCGCGTTCCGCAAGGTCGACCCCGCCCTGGTGGTGAGCGTCCTGGCGGGAGCGACGGTGTGGTTCGTCACCAACGCCCCCCTGCTCGGCGGAGAAGAGAGCAGACGTCTGCATAGGGAAGAGGTCTTCTCCGCCTTCCGTCAGGAACTGATCGGTGTCACCCGCTATCTGCTCGGCACCGCCAACCGGTGAGACGGGACGAGCCTCATCCACGAGTGGGAGAGAGCCATGGACAACACGGACACGGGACAGTGGGACCACAGTGTCGACCTCTTGATCGTCGGCTCCGGGGCCGGGGCGATGACGGCGGCCCTCGCCGGTTACGACGGCGGCGGCGACGTGTTGCTGATCGAGAAGAGCGATCAGTACGGCGGCTCCTCCGCGATGTCGGGAGGGGGCCTCTGGGTGCCCAACAACCACCTGATGGCTGGTGCGGGCATCGACGACACTCCCGAGGATGCCTGGACCTATCTGTGGGAGACCACTGCCGGCGAGGTTCCGGAGGAGCGGCTGCGCGCCTACCTGGAGACCGCCCCGGAGATGGTCCGCTATCTCAGCGAAGACACGCGCGCCGAGTTCGTCGCCCTGCCCGAGTACGCGGACTACTACCAGAAGGTCCCGGGCAGCAGACCCGGCGGCCGCTCGCTGGAGCCGAAGAACTTCGACGCCGGTCTGCTCGGTGACGAGTTCCTGAAGATGCGCGAGCAGAACTACCAGATGCTGATCATGAAGCGCATCTTCATGACCGTCTTCGAGGCGCGCACGATGCTGTGCCGGACGCCCGGCTGGATCGGCATCACGATGCGGCTGATGGCCAGGTACTGGCTCGACATCCCCTGGCGCTTCAAGTCACGGCGCGACCGGAACCTGGCGATGGGAAATGCGCTGGTCGGCATGCTGCGTTGCTCGCTCCTGGACCGCGGCATTCCGCTCTGGCTGAACACGCCCGCGCGAGAGCTGATCGTCGAGCAGGATCGCGTGACGGGCGTGGCGGCCGAGAAGGAAGGGCGCGCGATCCGCATCGCGGCCAGGAAGGGCGTGGTGCTGGCCGCGGGCGGCTTCGAGGGCAACCAGGCGATGCGCGAGCAGTACCTGCCCAATCCGACCCGCGCCGAGTGGTCGTGCGCCAACCAACACAACACCGGCGATGCCATCAGCATGGCCCAGAAGCTGGGCGCCGCCACCGACCTGATGAGACGATGCCTGGTGGGGACCGACCAGCGTCGTGCCGGGGGAGGATCACGCGCGAATGCTCGTGATCGAGAAGTCCCTTCCGGGCAGCATCCTGGTCAACAAGGCCGGCGAGCGCTTCGTCAACGAAGCCGCGCCCTACATCGACGTCGTGAACACCATGTACGCGAAGGACTCCCCCGAGAAACCCAGCGTTCCGGCCTACCTGGTCTTCGATGCCAGCTTCCGGCAGAAGTACCCGGTCGGGCCGATCCTGCAGGCGTCGCAGCAGCCCGACTGGGCCCTCCCCGGCCCCCTCAAGGGCTACTTCAAGAAGGCAGACACGCTGGAGGGTCTGGCGGCGCAGCTCGGCGTCGACCCCGGCGGGCTAGCCGAGTCGGTCAGGAAGCTGAACGAGTACGCGCGCACCGGTGAGGATCTCGACTTCCACCGCGGCGAGACCGTCTTCGATCGATACTACGGAGACGAGAAGGTCGCACCGAACCCCTGCCTGGCGCCGCTGGAGAAGCCCCCCTTCTACGGGCTCGAGGCCTATCCGGGCGAACTCGGCACCAAGGGTGGTCTCCGGACCGATGCCAGCGCTCGGGTGCTGCGGGAGTCCGGCGAAGCCATCCCGGGCCTGTACGCCATCGGCAACTGCTCGGCGTCGGTGATGGGTCACACCTACCCCGGGGCCGGCAGCACGCTGGGACCGGCGACTACCTTTGGCTACATCGCAGCGCGCCACGCGATCGGAGCTTGAACGGAGGGAGAGATCGGCCATGGCATCGGAGGAGCACGTCCTCTTTCGCATCGAAGAGGGTGTCGGCGTCGTCACCATGAACCGCCCGGACCGCCTGAACGCGGTCAGCTGGGAGATGGCTTCCGATCTCGCCGACCTTCTCGGCGAGCTCCGCTTTCGCGACGAGGTGCGCGTCATACTCCTGACCGGCGCCGGACGGGCGTTCTGCGCGGGCGGCGACGCCGAGTTCGTCAGCGGCTCCGGGGACCGGCCCCTGCCGGGCCTGTCTGACCCCGACACCGTGATGCCGCGTTACCAGAGAAAGACACCCGCCGGTCCCTTTGCCGCTGTCACCCGGATGATCGTCGAGGTAGAGAAGCCCGTCATCGCGGCGATCCACGGGCCAGCGGTGGGCGCAGGGCTCGCCTACGCCCTCGCCTGCGACCGCCGCTTCGCCGATACCACGGCGCGGATGTGCGCCATCTTCGTCCGGCTCGGATTCAGCCCGGACTGCGGCGTCACCTATTTCCTGCCCCGGATCGTCGGTCTCCCCACCGCACTGATGATGGTCGAGACGGGAAAGATGTTCGAAGCGGAGGCGGCCAGGGAGATCGGCCTGATCGACGAGCTGGTTCCCGAAGGTGAGGACTTCTCGGCGGCGATGGAGTACGCGAAGCGGCTCGCCACCGGACCCAGCGTGGCGATCGACCTCGCGCGCCGCTTCATCCACAAGTCGTTGACCTCGACCCTCGACGAAATGCTCGACTACGAAGCAGTCGCCTCCACCCTGAGCTCCAACACCCGGGACGCGCGCGAGGGCACCCAGTCCTTCCTCGACAAACGAAAGCCCGAGTTCAAGGGCTACTGAACGTCCCCGCTCTCCTACCTCTTCGCGATGACAGCGGTGCCGTTGCCGCCCAGGCCGAGCGTCTGGGCGAGCCCGAGCTTCGCGTTCGGTACCTGGCGGGGCCCCGCCTGGTCCCGCAGCTGCCAGCCCAGCTCGCAGACCTGGAAGACCCCCATCGCCGTGGTCGCCTCGCCGAAGGAGAGGAAGCCGCCGCTGGGATTGATCGGCAAGCGTCCAGTGGGAAGGGTCTCGCCCGCCTCGAGCAGCCGTTCCGCCTCGCCCGGCTGGCAGAGCCCCCACTCCTCGGGGAAGGCCAGCTCGTAGTAGACGGTGTTGTCCTGAAGCTCGACGAAGTCGAGGTCCTTCGGGCCGACGCCCGCCTGCTCGAACGCCTTGCTCACAGCCAGCGCCGCCTCGCTGTGCAATGTCTTTCCGCCCGGTGGAACCATTCCGCCGAGCCCCCGGGTGATTCCGTCGTCGAAGCGCGCGGTGGCTACCGCACTCGCCGCGACCCAGACCGGCTTCGAGCTTCGCCTGCGCGCCTGCTCTGCCGAGCAGAGCACCACCGCCGCCGCTCCATCGCTCACCGGGCAGATCTCGTAGAGACGCAATGGGTAGCTCACCATCGCGGAGCCGAGTACCTCTTCCAGGGTGAACTCCTTGCGGAAGCGGGCGTACTCGTTGTGCGCGGCCACCTTGTGCGACTTGACCGCGATCTTCGCCAGCTGCTCCTCGGTGGTCCCGTGCTCCTCCATCCGGCGCCGACAGAGCATCGCCCAGAAGGCGGGTCCAGGCATGCCGACGCAGCGCTGACGCAGGTACTCCGGATCGGTCTCCTCCTCGACACCCGACGTCTGGATGAATCCCTTGGGCATCTTCTCACCGCCGACCACGAGGACGACGTCGTGGAGCCCACTCGCCACCAGCGTGTAGCCGATGTTGAAGGCGTTGCCGCCAGCGGCGCAGCCAGCGGAGAGGTTGTAGACCGGAACGCCCGTCGACCCCATCTCTTCGACGATGTCGTTTCCGTTCAGGCCCCACCCCTTGCCGCCGGAGAAGCGCGAGCTCGCGGCGGCCACGGCTTCGACCTCCCGCCAGGCGACGCTCCCGTCCCGCAGCGCGGCCTCCACCGCCTCCCGGCACATCTGCGTCACCGACTTGTCTGCGAACTTCCCCCAGGGATGCATCCCCAGGCCTATGGCCGCGACCTCTCTCATGCTGCCCACGCTCCGTTCTCGGCCGACGCCTGGAACGTCAGATCGGCCTGAACTTCCAGGTGATCACCTCGTTTCCGTCCTCGTCGAGGCAGAGCCTCTCCAGGACGAGCTCCACCTCCGCCCCTACCCGAACGCCCTCCGGGTCGTCGGTGCTGATGCGTGCCACGACCCGCAGGCCCTCCGGCATGTCCACCATCCCGAGCGCGTACGGCGTGTAGGGCTCTTCGTAGCGGGCCGGCGGCGGCGGCGGGTAGTTCTGGATCGCGCAGCTCCAGAGCGTTCCTCGCGGTCCGAAGCTGGCCTCATCCATCTTCGATTCGCGGCACTCCGGGTTGTGGCAGACCGCGGACTTCGGGAAGTACGGAGTGCCACACGATGCGCATTTCGATCCCAGCAGGCGCGGACCGTCTGCGGTCTCGGTGAACAGGCCTTCGGCCGCGTGAACGGATTGGCTCGTCGTCATTCAGGGTCACCTCGTCGGCGCAGAGCGGTGCGCGCCCACCCTTCATCGCGCCTTTGCAGCTCGAATCAGCTCCGGGAGGATCTCCAGGCAATCCCCCACGATCCCGTAGCGCGCGTAGCGGAAGATCGCCGCGTCCGGATCGCGATTGATGGCGACGATCGTCTTGGCGGCCGCGCATCCCGCCATGTGCTGGCTGGCGCCGGAGATCCCGGCGGCGACGTAGAGCCCGGGACGCGTGATCTTCCCCGTCAGCCCCACCTGCCGCGAGGAATCGACCCAGCCGTCGTCCACCAGCGGACGGGACGCGCCCGCCATGCCACCCAGCGCCTTCGCCAGCTGCTCCACCAGCTCGTAATCCGCCGGCGCGGAGAGACCGCGGCCACCCGAGACGATGATCTCGGCGTCCTCGAGTCGAGGGCCCTCCGTCTCCGCCCGTTCGATGGTCCGGATCCGCTCCTCCACGCCACCCAGGTTCACCTGGATGTCCCGCAGGCTCGGCTCCGAACCCTCGCCCGCTCGCGGCTCCGGCTGGACCGCGTTCGCCAGCAGCGACACCACGCACGACTCGACGCCCGCGAGCTCGTAGACGACCCGCGTGTCGCCGCCGTAGGCCGATGCCGTGATCTCCAGGCGGCCACCCTCTCCGACGTCCACGTCGACGCCGTTCATCACCACGCCGGCCCCGAGCCGCCCCGCCAGCCGGGGCGCGACGAGCCTCGCGTCGAAGCTCTGGCCGAAGAGCAGCAGCTTCGGCGGCTGCTCCGCGCAGTACTGCGTCAGGGCCTCGACCCACGGATCCGGCTGGAAGTCGCTCAGCTTCGGGTCGTCGGCCCGGTCGAGGCTCGCCACTCCGTAGCTCGCCGCGACTTCGGCCGCCCGCGCCGGAAGCGCTCCCAGCACCAGCCAGTGGAGCTCCGCCTTCAGCGCCGCGGCCACCTTGCGGCCCGAGCGTCAGCACCTCCTCGCACTCGTCGGGAACGCCGTCGCGACCCTCACCCCAGGTGCAGACCACCACCGATGACGTCATGGCTGGAACTCGGCCTCCCCAGATCTCCCGCGTGAAAGCCCCACTGCAAATCTGGTTCTACTGCAAGTCACCATCTCTGCGGAGGTTCTCGATCAGCCGGTCGGCCAGCTCCGCCGGCGTTCCGTCGGAGAGAAACTCGCAGTTTCCCTGAACCGTGGGCACGAACTGCCGCGTCATCGTCACCCTGGGCCGGAGCTCCTCGCCGGGAACCGAAAGCTCTTCGACAGAGACAAGCGTCGGCTTCATGCGACGGGCGGCAATCTTCTTGGCCGTGGTCGGAAAGCGCGGCTCGCCCAGCTCGTTGCTGATCGTCACCACCACCGGACAGGAGGCTTCGACCACCTCGTCCCCGTCCGGCGTGACACGGGTTACCCGCACGGCGGGCCCGCCGTCCCCCGCCACCACCTCCACGGCCCGTGCGATCGAGACGATCGGCATTCCCAGGGACTCGCCGAGCAGTGCGGGAACCACCCCCTGGTCGTCGTCCGACGCCTGACGCCCGCAGAGGACGAGGTCGGCGCCCCCGCTCGAGCGGATGTACCCCGCCAGCATGAACGCGATGCTGTGGTAGTCGACGGCGGCCGGATCGACGGGGATCGCGGCGATCTCGTCCGCCCCGAGAGCCGCGGCATGCTTGAGAAGGCTCGCCTGGTCGGGACCCGCCGAGACCACGCTGATGGTGCAGTCGAGCCCAGCGTCGCGGAGCCGGAGCGCCGCCTCGATCGCCTGCTCGTCGTAGCCGTTGATCAGGCGGGGAATGGCGGTCTGCGTCAGCGTCTTGCCGTCGTCGCCGATCTCCAGCCGTCCGGCGAGCGCGTAGTTGTTCACCGCATCCGGGTCGAGCACTTCCTTGGCACAGATGACGATTCGCATCGCAGCGTCTCCCAACGCGAAGATAGCAGACCGGCTCATTCAGCTCGATTCGTTCTCCATGACGAAGACGCTCTCCGACTCACACCAGACGGAGTCAGCGGGGTAACCCGCCGGCTTCCGCGTCAGGTCCACCATCAGATACCAGCGCCAGGGTGGATCCCCGTGGTCGACGAACTCTCCGGTGAGGGTCCCCGTGAACTCCTGGCGACCTGCGTAGCGGGTGCCGGCGATGTGGCCGCCGCCGTCGCACTCGGCCCGTTTGCCGGCCATCTCGGGCTCGAATCCCTTTCGCCTCGCGACCGCTCCGCTCACCGCCCCGCTCCGCGGAACCACGCGGGCGGATCCCATCGGGCGGAATCGATAGCCGCGCCGGGGCTCACTCCACCTCTCCGGTCAACTCCTCGATCGCAGTGAGCGCTTCGTCGACCAGATCGAAGACGATCTGCCGTGCGGGCTTCATGGTCGTCACGAATCCCACGCCCTGCCCGGCCGCCTCCGTCATCAGGTCCTCCCGCCTGTGATCGTTGGCAGCCTGGATGTAGTCGGAGCTGAGGAGCATCTGGTAGGGCGCCGCCAGCACGTTCGGGGCCTCGGGCTTGGACCACTCCTCCGTCCACGGGCACTTGAGCGTGCGCATGGTCATCCCCGAGATGCAGTTGGAGTAGGACGTATCATCGGCCGTGGCGGCGAGCAGCTTCTCCTTCACGATCATGTCGACGTCGGACTCCCGCGACGCCAGCCAGAGCGTTCCGGTCCAGACGCCCGCCGCGCCCAGGCAGAGGGCGGCTGCCAGATGCCGGCCCGTGGTCACGCCCCCGGCTGCGATGATCGGCGTGTCTCCCGCGATCGAGACGATCTCGGGAACGATCGAGAAGGTGCCCATCGCACCGGTGTGGCCGGCGGCGTCGTACCCCTGTGCGATGATCGCGTCCACCCCCGCCTCGAGCTGTCTCCTGGCCTGACGGGTCTTCCCCACCAGTCCGAAGACCTTGATCCCTCGTTCATGGGCGGCCTCCAGGATGAAGACGGGGCTGCCGAGACCGGACGCGAGGACGGGCACCCGCTCGTCGAGCAGCACTTCGAGCTGAGCCCGCGCCATCTCCTGGTTCAGTCCACCCCACTGATGAAGGGCAACGGGCCCCTTGGGGTCGGGAACCTCGTATTTCTCCTTGATCTGCCGGGCGAAGTCCCAGTGGGTCTCGGGGATCTCGCCCATCAGATCGTCGAGAGCGCCCGCGGGAGGCACGGAGGCGGGAACCACCAGATCGATGCCGAACGGCTTGCCCTCGACCCGGTCGCGGATCCACTTGATGTCGGCGGAGATCTCGTCGGGTGTGTGCATCGCCTCGCCGAGCACCGCAAACCCGCCGGAGTTGATGACGGCCACCGCGACGTCCTTGCAGTGCGTGAAGGCGATGATCGGGAACTCGATTCCCAACATCTCGCAGAGACTGGTCCGCAGCGGATCCTTGGCCATCCCCGATCTCCTGTCCGTGTCCGAGAAGCTTTCTCTGGCAACTGGTGGCGAGTCGCCTGTATGCTGCGCGAGAGTAACACCGCACTTGTGCACCGTCTAGATTGACGTCACTCACTGCGCTCACCGGAAGGAAGCGAAATGCCCGACGCTGCTCTCGAGGGGATCCGGGTCGTCGAGCTGGGTCGGATGGTCTCGGCGCCCTACTGCGCCAAGCTGCTTGCCGACTTCGGCGCCGATGTCGTCAAGATCGAGGCGCCTGAGGGGGGAGACCCCGCCCGAGGCTGGGGACCGTTTCCGAACGACCAGGCCGATCCCGAGAAGAGCGGCCTCTTCCACTTCCTCAACACCAACAAGCGCGGTGTCACGCTCGACGTGAACGCTGCGAGTGGACGCAACCAGTTGCTCGATCTGCTGGAGCGGGCCGACGTCCTGGTCGAGAACCACGCGCCGAAACGGATGCGCGAGTGGCAGCTCGACTACGCCAGCCTCTCCGAAGTGAACCCCGACCTTGTGATGATCTCGATCACTCCCTTCGGCCAGACCGGTCCCTACGCCGACTGGAACGGACACGACCTCAATGCCTACCACCTCTCCGGCGCCAGCAGCCGCTACTGCGGGCATCCCGGCGAGCCGCCGCTAGAGCACGGCACCTTTGCCGCGGACTTCTTCGGCGCCGTCGCCGCTGCAGCCTGGGGGCTGGCGGCAGTCTTGGGAAGGGAACGCGTGGGTGGCGGGCAGCACGTCGACGTCTCCAGCGCCGAGGTCATCGCCGCCACCTTCGTCGGCGGCCAGAACATCGGCGGCTACGCTCAGGACGGCGTGTTCGAACGCCGCACCGGTGTGGGAATGCCACTCGGCGCCCCCGCCACCATCGTCCCCTGCAAGGACGGATACGTCTGGGTGCTGGCCCTGGAGCCCGGCCAGTGGAACGGACTCGCCGAAGTCATGGGGAACCCGGACTGGATGCAGCTCGAGATGTTCCAGGACATGTACGTGCGCGCCCAGAACGCCGACGCGATCTACCCGCTGATCGAAGAGTGGACCATGCAGCACAGCAAGTGGGAGATCATGGAACAGTGCCAGGCAGCCGGCTGTCCCGTCACCGCGGTGTTCAACGTCGAGGAAGCAGCCGAGCACCCGCACCTTCGGGAACGCGGGTACGTCGTCGAGCTGGAACACCCGGTGCTGGGGAGGTTCCGCGACCTCGGCGCCCCTTTCAAGCTTCCCGAGAGCCCGGGCGGACCCCGCGTCGCAGCCCCGAGACTCGGGGAGCACAACGCGGAGGTGCTCCGAGAGCTCGAGGGAACCACTCGCGAAGCGGAGACTCGGGCCGGGAGTGCTGGGGTCACGGCAGACGCGCTTCCACTGGAGGGCATTCGCGTCGCGAACTTCGGCTGGGTCTGGGCCGGCCCCGTCGTCGGCCAGACCCTCGGCTTTCTCGGGGCCGAGGTGTACAAGATCGAGTCGCGCGCCCGGGTCGACCTGACCCGGGGACTGCCTCCCTTTGCCGAGGGTGTCCGCGACCCCGACCGCAGCCTCTCGAACCACGCCTGCTGGGCTGGAAACGGCAGCGTGACCCTCAACCTGAAGCGTCCCGAAGCCCGCGAGCTGGCGCGGCAGCTCATATCCCGCTGTGACGTCGTGGTGGAGAACTTCGGTCCCGGCGTCATGAACCAGCTCGGGTTCGGCTACCCCGAGCTCCGCGAGGTCAAGCCCGACCTCATCATGTTCTCGATGCCCGCCGCCGGCCTCACCGGCCCCCTCAAGGACATTCGCACCTACGGCCTGAGTCTCACCAGCACGACCGGACTGGACAGCCTCACCGGCTACCAGGGTGGCCCGCCGGTGCCCGTCGAGAACGCCTTCTCCGATCCGTACAACGGAATCATGGGTGCCTTCGCCATCCTCATCGCGCTCCGACATCGCGACCGCACCGGCAAGGGGCAGCACATCGACTACTCACAGCAGGAAGCGGTGATGCAGATGGTCGGTCCCGCCTTCATGGACTACGCCATGAACGGACGCAGCGCCGGCCCCATCGGCAACAGACACCCGCTGGCTGCCGCCGCGCCCCACGGTGTCTTCCCCTGCGCAGGGGAGGACCGCTGGATCAGCATCGCCGTGGTCGATCAGCGCGAGTGGCAAGGTCTTCTCGCTGCCATGGGCGACCCCGAGTGGGCTCGGGTGCCCGGGTTCGCGGACATGCAGCGCCGCCTCGAGAATCTCGACGACCTCCACGCACGACTCGCTCGGTGGACCGCCGACTTCGACGATCGCGAGCTCGCCGAGCGGCTCCAGCGACACGGTGTGGCCGCCGCTCCCGTCCTCAACGTCGCAGACCTTCTCCACGATCCTCACTACCGCGCGCGCGGCACCTTCATCGAAGTTCAGCACCCGCTGGGCTTCCAGGAGACCATCTACGGCGCCTACGTGAAGACCAGTCGAACGCGGGTCTCGGTCAGGCCGGGGCCCTGCATCGGCCAGGACAACGACCACGTCTTCCGAGAGCTGCTGGGGATTGCCGAGGAGCGCTACCGCGAGCTCGTCGATGCGGAGATCATCTACTGAGCCGCACCTTCCCTCCGCTCCGCTGCGCCATCCCGATCCAATCATGATTCTGGATCCGGCCTTGCTCGGCGATTCTCGTCACAGGACGCGAGGGACCCCACCTGGTGCAACGATCTCCTGTCCCTCTTTCCTCTCCTGGAGGATCCACTCCGCGGCGGAGGTGGCGGGTTCGTGGCACTCGGAGCAGTAGTCTTCTGAAGCCCGGTGCATCCTGTGGCACAGGTGGCAATCGACCTCGCCGTAGTGGTAGGCCCGGTGGGGGTTCTGTGCCAGATGCCAATTGGCAGATCTCTCGCCATCCTTCGATGCCTCGCGGACGGCACCCGTATCGGGTCCGATGTCGTCGGTTCGCTCGATCAGCTCGGCGTAGCTCGCGTGAGCGTGACACCGGAAGCACGCCTCCTTCTTGACCCTCATCCGTCGCAGCCTGTAATCCCCACCGATCTGCGTGACGATGTTGTGAATCGCCGTGGAGACGCCAACGGGGTGGCAAACCTGACAGGGGATGGCCGCTTTGGCATGAGCTGCGGCCAGGTGCTCGGAATCCTCCCAGGAGGTGTAGTACGGGTCCGGGTGGCAGAGGACGCAGAATTCCGGGCGTTCCAGGCTGTCTCTGAGACCCACCGCGCCCATGCTCGCCAGGCCCGCCAGCATCAGCACCACCGCAATGATCATCTTCAGCGCGTTGGACATCGCGTCTCCGCTGCTGCTTCTGCCACGCTCGCCAACGGCAGCCCTCTCCTACTCATCCCCAGCCGTCGCCTGCATTCGCTCCAGCCTCAACTGCTCGTACTCGAGCGGGTGATGCTCCCGCATCTTCTCCGCGCTGATCCTCCCGGTGAAGATACTGGTATCCATGGGAAACGATTCGCCCGCGAGGTGAGCATGGTAGAAGTGCCACAGCGCGATGGCCAGAACCGCCAGAAGCGCTTCGTAGCTATGCGCGACCTTCGACGCCGTAACCACGACTCCGGGCAGGTAGCTGGTGGCAAGGACGGGGAAGAGCAGGATCAGGCCGGTCACCGCCATCACCAGCGTTCCCCACACCACAGACCAGTACTCGAGTTTGTGCCGGAAATCGTAGCGCCCGAACCTGGGCTTCTCTCTTCTGATCCCGGCCAGGTAGGCCACCTGGCCAACTGCGTCCTTCGCGTCCTGAGCACGGGGCAACATCGCGCTCGACCCGCGGTCCGCCAGGACGAACTCCCCGACTGACTCGATGATGTGATAGATCCCCTGGAACAGGAGCATGATTCCAGACAGGTGGTGCACGAGGCGAACCGTATCGAGGCCACCCATCAAGGAGATGAGTCCTCGCGCCCAGTCCGCGTCGCCGTAGCGCTGCGGCACGCCGGTTAGACACAAGACAGTGAAGGATGCCATCAACAGAATGTGTTGCAGCCTCTGGCTTCGAGAGAAGCGAATGAACGTAGCTTCTGCCGTTGCTCTATCTGCCATGGCTATCTCGCCCCTGCGAGCTTCTTTCGCAACCGATGCAGCACATCCACCCCAACATAGATCGCCATCAGGCCGATCACCGCCGGGATCAGCAGCTCGTAGATCCACTCCACGCAGTACACCAGCAACGAGCTGTCAGGACTGGTGCGAAAGTGACCGGCACTCGACGACGTGAAGTTGGCCTCGGCTCCCTGATGACACCGACGACAGGTGTCGAGCAGATTCTCTCGGGGCGACCGACGAGCGAGAATCATGGGACGGAAAGACGGCATGGCTACCGTGGCAGTCGCTGCAGACCGCTTCGTAGCGCCATGTCGAGGCATCGTGGGTCCGGTAGTAATCGATCGTGAAGCCGTGGTAGTCGGCGCGGTACGAGGTGTAGAGATCGCTGACAATCCCGTGCTTACGCATCAGCTTCTCATCACCGTGACATCCAGCACAGCGAGAGGGGATGCTCAGACGGAACAGCGCGGTTCGGATGTCGCCGCTCTCGGGATCGTCATGGCAGTCGGTACAGCCGGGGGCATCGGCGTCTCCGGAGAGGTAGGCCTTGCCATGAACCGACTCCTGCCATTCGCGATACTCCTTCGGATATCGCCTGGCGCACGGCTCGCTGCCACCGTCCGCTCGAGCACACGCCTGCGCCGGCGTGCCGGAGATCGGAGAGACGACCTCGCTGCCGGGCGCGTCGGGGCTGGGCCCGGAAGGACCCCCAGCGCTGGCGCGGACCATCGCGCAGGAATGAGTGACGGCGAGGAGCAGAAGAACGCGGAGACCAGTCCCGACCACTCGCTTCACGGTGCGAGCTCGTCAGGACCAGGGTTCCAGAGCAGCGACGTTGCTGCCGGCGATGCGACCGAAGGTCAGCCCATCTCCAACCGACGTACCACTGCCGGGATACTGCTGTGCGCTCACGCCAAATGCGTTGCGACCGGCGGCGTACAGCCCGGGCACCGGCTGGCCGAATGGATTCAGCACTTCGGCCTTGCCGTTGGTCTTCAACCCACCGGTAGTGAAGAACCAGGCAAAGGCAGCCGGGAAGTTGACGGCGTAGAATGGCCCCTTCTCCAGCGGCACCACGTAGTGTGGATCCTTCGAGCACTCGGGGTCTTCACCCTTGGCAGCGTGCTCGTTGTAGAAGCGGACCGTGTTCTCCAGCAAGTCGAGATTGATGTTCGCCTCCCGAGCTCAGCTGGGAGATGGTGTCGGCCGGTCCGACATACTTGATGTGTTCTTCGATGTACGCCCGTCCTTGTTCTGGAATCTCGTCCCAGATGGACTGATCGACGATCACATAGGAGACGGGATGGCCCTGAATCAGGGCTCTCCCCACCCAGGATCCGTAGTTGTCTTCCCCAATGAAGCGGCGGCCTCGGTCATCGACCAGGATCCCCTTGACCAGAGCTTCCCCGAATTCGTAGATGCCCGAGTAGGCGAAAGCATCGCCCATCATCCGCAGGTCACCACCGACGCCTTGCCCCATTCGAATACCGTGGCCATCATCGGTCTTGGTTCCCACCAGAAACTGGGAACGCAGATACTGGGGACAGTGCTGCGCCACCATCTCCTTGTTGGCGCCGAAGCCACCGGCGCACAGGACCACGCCATTGCTGGCCTTGATGTACTCCTCTACGCCGTCGATTTCGACTACCACGCCCACGACCCGCCCATCCGGGTTGAGAACCAGCCGCTGAGCCGGCGCTTCGTAGTAGATCTCGGCCCCCGCTGCTTCCACACCCGCTAGCAGGGGTGGGTAGAGGACCTTGCCGGTATGGTCGAGCCCTTGGACGTGATGGCCCCTGGGCACCGGAGTGGCCACGGCTTTGTAGTCGGCCTGCATCTCGTTGCCGGTGTAGGCCAGTCCATCATCGGTGGGAACCGCGGCATACTTTCCCGGGATGTAGCTCTCCTTGAAGGGCACCCCCAGATCGACCAGCCAGTCGTACAAGCCCGGGCTCTCGTCGCAGTAGATCTTGATCAGCTCCGGATCGGCTCCCTCTCCGGCTGCTGCGAGCATGTACTTGTACATGTTCTCGATGCTGTCCTCGAAACCGGTCGCCGTCTGCATCGGCGTTCCGCCGCCCATGTAGATCAGTCCGCCGCACAGAACCGTGCTGCCGCCGCCGACGGGCATTCGCTCGACGACGAGAACCTTGGCTCCGGCACGAGCCGCTTCGATGGCCGCCGCCGCCCCGGCCCCGCCCAGACCGACGATGACGACATCGGCTTCCAGGTCCCACTTCTCCGGCAGATTCGACGGAGCCACAGGAGCACACCCCGATAGAGCGCCAGCAGCGGCCACGGCCATGCCACCGGCTGCTGCGCCCTTGATGAGCTCTCTGCGGGTTACCCTCGGTTCGGAACTCATGAGATTCTCCCTCTTGGAAGTGATCTGGAGAAATCCGAGGCACTCACTCGACGCTCGATGATGCCACCGCCGGCAACCAGGCCGCGAATCTAGCATACCGGCCGACGGGGCAAGCGATGACTCGTGCTTGCGTCTCCTGCGCCGTGATGGGCTGTCGAGGCTGACAATGCGCTTTCTCGCAAGCGGCCAGTCGGTTCGGAAGCGGTTTCACTCTCGGAAGCACGGGATGATCTCGGCGGCGAACCACTCCGTCCACTCCAGGAGTTGCCCGACGCTGGAGGTGTGCGGCGGGGGAACCTGAACTGCGGTAACGCCCGCCTCCCTTAGGAGGCCGATCTCCTCGAGGAGCTCATCGCGCCCGCTGAGCAGACGGGTCTCGCCTCGGATCTCGTGGCTGTAGTCCGCGACGTTGGGGGACGAGACGGGCATCACGACTTCGAATTGCGCGCGCCGCCCCTCGAAGCCGGGCTGCTCCCGCATGTAGGAGAGGTAGCCGGGCAGCTCCGCTCGCGTCACGAGCCAGGGCAGCCAGCCGTCCCCCAGCGCGGCGGCCCTGCGCATGGCGACTCGCGAGTTGCCCCCGATCAGGATCGGCGGGTGTGGCTTCTGCAGCGGCCTCGGCTCGAAGACGACGTCCTCGAACTGCACGTAGCGTCCCCGGAAGGATGGCTGGGCGCTGGTCCAGAGCTCCTTCATCGCCCGCAGGTACTCGTCCGTCATGGCGCCGCGTTCCTCGAACGGAACGTTCAGGGCTTCGAACTCCCGTTCCAGGTGACCGACGGCCGTCCCCAGGATGATCCGTCCCCCCGAGAGAAAGTCGAGCGTGGAGATCTGCTTGGCGAGCATGACGGGATGCCGATAGGGAAGCACCAGGACGTAGGTGAGGACCTTGATCCGCTGGGTGGCACCGGCCAGCACGGCCGCGGCGCTGATCGCCTCGGGAAAGCGGGGACCCATCACGTCCGTCATCTCCCGGGGAATCACCACGTGCTCGGAGATGGTGAGCCAGTCCCACCCGGCCCGGTCCGCCACCTTCGCCACCCGGAGGATGTCGGCGTGAGTCGCGTCGCGCTCCCAGGGGCTCACGATGGGCGGATACAGGATCAGGCCCGGCATTCCGAGGGCGAACTTCATGCGCTCTCCGGCGTGCCCGTCATCGCCCCTCGAAGCGCGGCGGGCGTTTCTCCGCGAAGGCGCGCGGGCCCTCCTTGGCATCCTCTGACGCGAAGACGCGGGCGCCCAGGGCTTTCTCCAGGACGAAGCCGGCCTCCTGGCCAAGAGAGCGGACGGCGATCTCCTTGGCAGTGCGAACCGCCAGTGGCCCGTTCCTGCAGATCTTCTCTGCGAGCTCGACCGCGGCGCCGAGCGCCTCTCCGCGCGGAACCACGCGATTCACCAGGCCGATCTGGTACGCGCGCTGGGCGTCGATCGGCTCGCCGGTCAGAAGCAGCTCCATGGCGACGGCCCATGGAATCTGGCGCGGCAGGCGGATGTGGGATCCACCGGCGGGGATGATGCCCCAGCGCACCTCGCCCAGGCCGAAGGTCGCGTGCTCCGCGGCAACTCTCAGGTCGGTGGCCTGCAAGGTCTCCAGGCCCCCCGCGATGCAGACACCGTTCACCGCTGCGATGATCGGCTTGAAGATGTCGGAGAACTGCCGCTTCGTCGTGTCTTCGTAGCCGAGCTGATCACCCGAGGTGAGCAGGGGAATCGCCTCCTTCAGGTCCATTCCCGCCGAGAATGCCTTGTCCCCGGCCCCGGTCAGAACGGCCACCCACAGCTCGGGGTCCTGATCGAACTCCACGAACGCGGCATCGAGCGCCAGCAGCATGTCGCGGGTGAGGGAGTTCATCGCCTCCGGCCGGTCGATGGTGACGATGGCGATGTGATCGCGCTTCTCGAACTGGATTCCAGGGGATCGCTTCAAGGGTTCACCTCCCTCCCTGTTCCGGTGGTTTCGGGCTCAGCTCCGGGCCCGGCGAAATCTCGGCAGTGTGATCTCGGCGGTGACGTCGTCGAAGACGACCTCGACAGGCATTCCGATTTCCAGCTCCTCGGGCGCGCAGTCCACGACCTGACTGAGGAGGCGCACGCCCTCCTCCATCTCGATCACCGCCGGCGCCAGCGGGACGTCCTCTGCGAAGGCCGGGTGCATCGCGCGGACGACCACGGTCCAGGTGAAGAGCGTGCCGCGGCCGCTGGACCGGCTCCACTCCCACCCCCAGGAGCCGCACCCGGCGCACATCTCGCGGGGTACGTGACGCCATGCTCCGCAGTCGGTGCAGCGCTGGAAACGGAGCTCGCGCTGCTTGCACCACCCGTAGAAGTCCTTGGAGAACCCCTCCAGCTCCGGAAGGGGTCGGGAGTATCCCGCGCCTGCCTCTGCCATGGTCCTTCCCATTCGCTCATCCGCTCGGCACCGCTGCCCCGCGGCGCTGCGCCCACTATCGCCGCAAGACGGCGACGCTGCCGTCCCCGAAGTCACCCCATCCGGTCACGACACCGATCTCGGCGTTCTCGACCTGCCTCTCACCGGCGTCTCCCCGGAGCTGGCGGACCGCCTCCACGATGTGATTCATCCCGAGTACGTGCGCCTCGGAGAGCAGACCGCCGTGGGTGTTGACGGGAAGCTCTCCCCCCAGCTCGATGCGACCACCTTCGACGAAGCCCCCGCCTTCACCCCGCTCGCAGAAACCCATCTCCTCGATCTGCTGCAGCACCTCGAAGGTGAAGCAGTCGTAGATCTGGGCGAAGTCGACGTCTGCAGCGCCGATTCCCGCTCTGCCGAAGGCCTCCGGAGCCGCGATGGTCAGCCCGGTTTTGAAGATGTCCTTGCGGTTGGTGATCTCGTCCGCCGGATACGGCTGCCCGGAGGCCGCCGCCATGATGTAGACGGGCTTCGCACCGAGATCCCGGGCTCGCTCCGGCGTCGTCACCAGCGCCGCCGCCGCGCCGTCGGTCTCCAGGCAGCAGTCGAACAGGCGGTATGGATCGGCGAGCATCGGCGAGGCGAGGTAGTCGTCGAGGGACATCGGACGGCCGTGCATCACCGCCCGGGGGTTCCGCTGGGCGTGCCTGCGCATCGCGACGGCGATGGCTCCCAGCTGCTCCGGCCGGGTGCCGTACTCGTGCATGTGACGTCGCGCCATCAGCGAGTACCACTGGGGCGGCGCCGTCAAGCCGTGGGGCAGGTAGTAGTCTCGAGCGATCTCACCACCCGGAATCGAGGCGGTATCCGCCGCCACCGTCTGTCGGGCCCGCGCCCCCGAGTAGCCGTTCCACCCCGCCGGAAGCAGCACGTAGCTCGCGACCCCGGCGATCACGGCGCTGGCCGCCGCCTGCAGCGAGGCCACCGGGGCGGCTCCTCCCATGTGGATCGTCGCCGCGTAGCGCAGGTTCTCGCAGCCCAGGTTGGCCGCGAACGCCTCGGCGCTTCCCAGGTTCGGGAAGGGCATCAGTCCGTCGATCCGCGCTGGATCGAGGCCGGCGTCTTCGATGGCGCGGACGGCCGCCTGGAGCTGCAGCCCGAGCGGGCTCATGCCCGAGCCGGGACGGCGCACGTACTCCGTCTCGCCGATCCCGACGATACAGGCCTGGTCCCTCACGGCCGCTGCCCGCCCTTCACTTCACGCGCTTGGTGGGTTCGATCTTGGCGAGCTTGGCGAGGTTGAGACCCAGGATCCCAGCGCGGATCTCGTCCGTGATCTCCGGATAGCCCCACTTCTCCTGGAGCTCTTCCGGTATCTGCAGATTGCGGATGAAGTCGACCACCCTGCCGATGTCGTCAAAGGGAAGGTCCAGACCCATCACCAGCTTCTCGGGGGTCACCCACTGCAGCGCCGTGCCGATCGCGTGGTAGCCGCGATAGGGCGAACGCTGGTACCAGCCGACGATGCCCGACAGGCTCAGGTAGAGGTTCTGGTGCTTTCCCGCCAGGCCGATCAGCTCCTCGGTGTGGGGCCAGCCCATGTGGTAGGCGATGACCTTGAGCTCGGGGAAGTCGAGCAGCACGCGGTCGAGGGTGTCGGGGTGGGTGTGACGGCTCGGCTGCGGCACGACGTAGGACATGCCGGTGTGCATGGTCAGCGCGACGTCGAGCTCGCAGGCCTTCTCGTAGAAGGGCCACATCCGCCGGTCGTCGAGGGGACCCAGATCCTCGGGCTGGTAGACCTTGCAGAGCTTGGCGTCGCACTCCTTGACCAGGTACTCGAGCTCCCAGAGGGCGTCTTCGATGCCCCGCCGCAGGATGGGCCCGACCATCGCCTCGAGGTACATGCGCTCGGGATAGGGCTCGATCTGCTGCAACATGAAGCCGTTGGTCGACAAGGCGACGGTCTGGCCGCTGATGTCCATCATCCCTTCGCGGAGAGCGAAGCAGACGTCCACTCCGGCTTCGTCCATGTACTTGATCAGCTCGCTGGCGATGGGATGCGGCCACGACGAGTCACCGCTGGTGAGGTCTCGCCCCGCCCAGGCCCGCATCACCCCGTCGACGCTCGCCCACCAGCGGCTCGTGCCCGGGTAGTAGCGGATCTCCGACATGGTCTGGGGATTCATGAAGTGGCATTCGGAGAGGGCCACGAAGTGGTCTTTGCTCGCCAAGGCGTCCTCCTGCGCTATCCACCCGTAGCGGGCGTCTTTGCGCCTCGAATCAGCTTCCAGAGGCGGTTCGGAGTGGCTGGCACCTCGTTCGCACGCACTCCCAGCGGCGCCAGCGCGTCGTTGATGGCGCACATCACGGCCGCCGGCGCCGCGTGGATGGCGCCTTCCCCGCATCCCTTGGCGCCCAGAGGCGTGAAGGGGGAAGGCGTCACCAGCGCCGCCTTCTCCGTCATCGGCACCTCGTGAATCGTCGGCAGCAGGTAGTCCATGAAGGTGGAGGTGAGGAGCTGCCCCTCTTCGTCGTAGACGTACTCCTCGAGCAGCGCGGCCCCCACGCCCTGGGCCACGCCACCCTGGGTCATTCCCTCCACCGTCGCCGGGTTGAGACGCGTGCCGCAGTCGTCGGCGATCCGATACTCGAGGATCTCCACCTTCCCGGTCTCCGGATCGATCTCCACCGAGACGAGGTGACAGGCATTGGCGGCCGTCAGGTAGCTCTTGGCACGCCCCTCCTCGTCGGGGGCCGTCCGGCCCGGCGCAGTCCAGACGTGGGTGGCCTCCGGTCTGGGATCGACTTCGGGAGGCAGCAGGTTGCTGGCGCCCAGCATCGCCCCCGCCACCCCAGCCACTGGAATCGCCGCCTCCGGCATCCCCTTCACCCGCAGCATGCCGTCTACGAGCTCGACGCTCTCCGGCGGGGACTGCAGGAGGCCCGCGGCCACCTTGACGAACTTCTCCCGGATCCGCTCGCAAGCGCCGAGAATCGCGCCGGTGATCGCGACTCCCAGCCGGCTTCCGCCCGGACCGAAGTGCGGCGGCGCCGACTGCGTATCGAGCGTGACGACGCGGACGTCCTCCATCTCGAGGCCGAAGTAGTCGGCCACCAGCTGCGCGGCGAGCGTGAACTGGCCCTGCCCCTCCATAGAGAAGCCCACCCGCACCGTCGCCTTGCCGAGGATGTCGAAGCTCACCGTGGCGCCCTCGGGCACGCCGATACCCGGCATGCCCACGATCGCGTAGGCGTTCCAGTCGAAGACCCCCGGCTCGATGGTGCTGGCCAGGCCGATGCCCACGCAGCGCCCCTGCTCGCGCGCCTCGGCCTGCTTCCGGCGCAGCTCCCGGTACTCCGCCATCTCCAGCACCTTGTCGAGCGCCGCTTCGTAGTTCCCGCTGTCGTACTCGTTCCCGCTCGGAATCGTGTAGGGAAACCGGTCCGGCGGAATGTAGTTCCTGCGGCGCATCTCGGCGGGATCGATCTCCAGCCCGCGCGCCGCGATGTCCATCATCTGCTCCAGCACGAAGTTGTGCGGCGGAGGCCCCATGCCCCGGAAGGGGCTGGCCGGGAGCTTGTTGGTCGCGACCAGGGTGAGATCGTACTGCGCGACCCCGATCGCGTAGGGCCCGGTGAACGCGGCCAGCGGCTTGGCGGCGCTGATCGCTCCGAAGCCCTCGCCACCGGCCCCGAGGTCGTCGAGCAGCTCGACTTTCAAGCCGGTGACGGTCCCGTCCTGCTCGACTGCGAGCGAGGCGCGGTAGTGACGATCCCAGGCCTGGCTGCCACCCGCCACCAGGTACTCCATGCGGTCCTCGATCCATTTGACGGGGCGACCGCGGGCCTTTCGCGACAGGAGTGCGGTGATCAGCGTTCCGCGGGCGCCGCCTTTGCCGCCGAAGCTCCCGCCGTGGGGCTGACTGATGATCCGCACCTTGTTGGAGGGCAGCCCCAGGCCCACCGAGCACGCCAGACCCGCGAAGGAGGGAGACTGGTAGGCGCCGTGACAGGTGACGCTTCCCTCGACGGGATTCCACTCGCTGATCACGCCGAAGGTCTCGATCGGGTTGGCGCCCAGGCGATGCCAGCGAAACTCCTCGGTGAACACGTGGGGCGCCTTCCGGAAGGTCTCCTCCACGTCGCCCCAGGTGAAGACTCGCTGGAACATCACGTTGCTGCCGCTGTCCTCGAAGAGCAGTGAGCCGCCCGGTTCCACGGCCTTCCTGGCATCGCTCACCACCGGGAGCGGTTCGTAGTCCACCTCGATCCGCTCGAGCGCATCCTCTGCGAGGTAGCGGCTGCTGGCCGCGACTGCCGCCACCGGCTCGCCGACGAAACGCACCTTTTCGGTCGCCAGGCAGTGGCCGCCAAAGCCCTCGGGTGAGGTCGTCGCCACGAAGCTCCAACGCGCCGCGTCCTCGCCACTGATCACGGCGGTGACTCCCGGCATCGCCTCCGCCGCGCTGACGTCGATGGACGCAATGCGGGCGTGGGCGAACGGGCTGCGGAGGATCGCGCAGTGCAGCATGCCGGGAAGCACGATGTTGTCGATGAACTCGGTGCGACCGGTGAGAAGCTCCGGATCCTCGATCCGCTTCACCTCTCGGCCCACGAAGCGGGGCGAGCTGGTGGGGAGGTCTTCCAGCCTCTTCGGGATCTCGATGGCCATCTTTCCCCTCGTGAGCCTCGAATCGGGCTCCTATGACTGAGGCGCGGCGGTCGCCCCGGACTTCTGAAGCTTCGCCGCGGCCAGCCGCACGGCCGCCAGGATCGGCTGGTACCCGGTGCAGCGGCAGATCTGGCCGCCCAGTGCGTCCATGATCTCGTCTTCGCTGGGATCGGGGCTCTCCTCGAGCAGTTCGCAGACCGTCAGCAGAAAGCCGGGCGTGCAGAAGCCGCACTGCAGCCCGTGCTCCTCGAGAAACGCTTCCTGGATGGGATGCAGCCGTCCATCCTCATCCAGTCCTTCGACGGTCATCAGCTCCGCGCCATCGGCCTGAACCGCCAGCATCAGACAGGAGCGCACCGTCTTTCCGTCGAGCAGAACGGTGCACGCACCGCAGACGCCGTGCTCACAGCCGACGTGGGTACCGACCAGCGCCAGCTCACCGCGCAGGAAGTCCGCCAGGGTCATTCTCGGCTCGACCAGTCCCTCGTAAGCCACCCCGTTCACCGTCAGACGAACCGGTCGTTTCTCCACCATTCCGCTCATCCTCCCGCCGCTCGCGCGACCGCGTCGCTGAGCGCCCGTCGCGTCAGCACTTCGGCCAGGTGCCGGCGGAACTCTGCCGAGGCGTGGACGTCCGACAACGGCTCCTCCAGGTCCTCGCTCGCCTTGCGGGCCGCCCCATCGAGCTGGGGCGCTCCCAGGGTCTCCCCGACCAGCATCTGCTCTGCCCCGTCCGCTCGAACGGGCGTCGGCCCGACGGCGAAGAGAACGATCCGCGCCGCCGCGCAGCGGCTGGTGCTATCGACGGACAACGTCACCGCAGCACCCGTCATCGCGAAATCGCCGTGCCGTCGCGCCATCTCTTGGAAGCCCCAGCCGCTCGCTTCGGCCAGCATCGGAAAGCGCACCTCGGTGAGAACCTCGTCCACCGCCAGGGCCGTCGTCAGATAGCTGACGAAGAAATCCTTCGCTTCGATGCTGCGCTCCCCATCCGGCCCCACGGCGCGCATCTCCGCACCCAGCACCAGCGCCACCGCCGGGTACTCCGCAGCGGGATCGGCGTGCGCCATCGAGCCGCCCACGGTGCCGCGGTTTCGGATCTGGGGATGGGCGATCCAGCGCGTGGCCGCGTGCAGCAGAGGCTGGCGATCCTCGACGAGCTCCGAGCGCTCCACCGCCCGCTTGCTCGTCATCGCACCGACGGCGATCGTTCCATCGCTCTCTCGGATGTAGTCGAGTCCCTCCACCCGGGAGAGGTCGATCACCGCTTCGGGTCGCGCCATCCGCATGTTGAGGAGCGGCATCAAGCTCTGTCCGCCCGCCAGGATCTTCGCCTCGTCCCCGTGTTCGCGAAGCAGCGAGACCGCCTCCTCCACCGTTCTCGGGTCGAAGTACTCAAAGGGTGCCGGTTTCACCTTTCCCTCTCACTCGATCCTGCATCCGCTGCAGATCGATGTTTGCGTGTGCCCCTCCGCGGGTCAAGCGCGAGGGCGTTCTCATCCTGTATGCTCGCCGAAACCCTTTGATCGGGAGGGCGAACGAAATGAGCTGGAGTGCCTGGCAGAAGGTGGAAGGCGAGGGCCTCGACTTCCAGGAGATCATCTACGAGAAGAAGTCCCACGCGGAGCTCGAGGGCGGCGTCGCCCGGGTCTCGATCAACAAGCCAAAGAAGTACAACACCATGACGATGGTCACGGTGGACGAGATGTTCCGCGCCTTCTACGACGCCAACCACGACGACGGGATCGGCGTCCTCATCGTCGCCGCGATCGGCAAGCACTTCGGGGTAGGCGGCGACGTGGAGTGGGAGAAATGGGGGCTGCGGGAGGCCTTCTACAACCGCTACCCCCACAACCGCCTGATCCGCCTCTCCCGCAAGCCCGTGATCGCCGCCGTTCAGGGTTACTGCCTCGGCGGACACAACCACATGGCCTACTGCTGCGACTTCACCATCGCCTCCGAGGACGCGATTTTCGGTCAGGCCGGCCCCAAGGTCTCCAGCCCGGCGGATGGATTCTTCGTGCCGTACCTGACGAAGGTGGTCGGGGCCAAGAAGGCCCGCGAGATGTGGATGCTCTGCCGCCGCTACCCCGCCAAGGAGGCCCTCGAGATGGGATTGGTCAATCGCGTCGTCCCGCTGGAGAGCCTGGAGCAGGAGGTCGATCAGTGGTGCGAGGAGCTCCTCTCGGTGAGCCCGGGCTGTCTCGAGATCCTCAAGGCCAGCTTCGACCAGGAGATGGACGGGTACGCGGATCTGGGAGTCATCTCGAGCCAGTTCTACCCCGACTGGTTCGACATGCCCGAGTGCAAGGAGGGAGGGGCCGCGTTCTCGGAGAAGCGCCCTCCCCGCTTCTGGAGCCTGCGGAAGCGCGCACAGCGCATGCGGGAGAAGCTCGTCGAGGAGTACGAGGGAGGAGAGGACTAGAGCAGGGGCTGCCCCGCGCTCACAGCCCACGTCGGCCCGCCGCTCAAGCGCGCTTCGCACGCTCGACCTCCGCGCGGGTCGCCGCCGAGCCATCCTCCACCAGCGCTTCGATCTCTGCCGCTTCGTAGCCGAGCTCCGCCAGGATCTCCTCGGTGTGCTGACCCTGGAGCGGAGGGGCTCTTCGGACACTGCCGGGCGTGCCGTGGAAGTGGATCGGAAGGCCGGTGACCTCGACCGGGCCGAGCTTGGCATGGTCGGTGGTGACGATCATCCGGTTGTGACGGATCTGCGGATTCTGCGCGACCTCCGGGATCTCGTTGATCGGCGCCGTGAGCACGTCTCCCGCGACCAGCCGCTCCACCAGCTCGTCTCGCGTGAACTCCCGGCAGCGCGCCGCGATCGCCCGGTCGAGCTCGTCCTCGTTCTCGAGGCGCCGCTCGATGTTCTCGAAGCGCGGATCCTCCGCCCAGCCGACCTCGAGCGCCGAGCACAGGTTGCGGAAGAACTTCTCCGACGGACAGGTGATGACCGCCTCCTTGCCGTCGCCACAGGTGTAGATTCCCGAGGGCGAGAAGTACTGGCTCCGATTCCCCGTCTTGGGCGGGATCTCCCCCGTATTGAGGTAGCTGCCCAGACCACTGCACTGCGCGTGTGTCAGCGCGTCGAGCAGGCAGATGTCGATGCGCTGCCCCTCACCGCTCTTCTCGCGCACGTGGAGCGCGGAGAGCGCTCCCGACACGACGAGCAGTGAGGTCATCGTGTCGACGAGCGGCACCGTCACCCGGACCGTCGGGCCTCCCGGGACGCCGTTCAGCGCCAGCAGGCCCGCGTAGCCCTGGGCCAGGAAGTCGATCCCGGCGCGGCCCGCGTAGGGGCCATCCGCTCCGAATGCGGTGACGCCGACCCAGATGATGTCCGGGCGGCGCTCGCGCACCTGCTCGTAGTCGATTCCGAGCTTCGCCAGCGCCGGCCCGCGGATGTTGGTGATCAGGATGTCGGCTGGTGGCGAGCAGGCGCGCGAAGGCCTCCTGGGCTGGCGGACGCCGCAGGTCGAGCACGATCGCCCTCTTGTTCCGGTTGAGGCTGAGGAAGGCCGATCTCTCGCCGTCGCGCTGCGGTCCCAGGTGGCGGCTCTCGTCCCCGTAGTGGGACTCGATCTTGATCACGTCGGCGCCGAGGTCGCCGAGCAGGGTCGCGCCGTAGGGACCGGCCATCATGGTCGACATGTCGAGGACGCGGATGCCTTCGAGCGGGCCGCTCCCTCCATCGCGGGACGGCTTCACCATCAGGGAATCACCCCTTGCTCCTTCAGCTGCCCGATCCGGTCCCAGTCGATCCCGAGCGTCTCGAAGAGGATCAGCTCGGTGTCCTGTCCGAGCTCGGGGCCCAGGCTCTCGACGCTGCCAGGCGTCTTGCTCAAGCCGATCGGCAGGCCGCGCACCTCGACCTCGCGATTCACCTCGTTGCAGTGTGTCCGGAGCAGGTAGTCGTTCTCCCAGGCCTGGGGATCCTCGGAGATGTCCTTCAGGTTCTGGATCGGGCTCGCCACGATGTCGCGCGCCTTCCAGCGCTCGAGCCAGTCCTGCGCGTCTCGCCCCCCCAGGATCTCATCGAGGACGGCCACCAGCTCCGCGGCGTTCGCCGCTCGCTTCCCCGCCGTCGCGAATCTCGCATCATCGGCGAGGTCCGCCCGGTCCAAGCTCTCGCACAGCCTGGACCAGTTCTGGTCCTCGTTCTCCTCGCAGAGAAAGACCCACTTGTCCTTCGCCCGATAGCGATTCCAGAGGGGGTTCCGGGCTCGCTTGCGGGACTGCTGTGTCGAGTAGAGATCCTTGCCCGAGGCCAGGAAGGGTTGGAGGGTCGGCGCCCCCATGAAGAGCTGTGCACCGTAGAGCGAGGCGTCGATGAACTGCCCTTCCCCCGTCCTTCGCCGCTGATAGAGCGCCAGCATGATGCCGAAGGCAGACATGATGCCCCCGTAGGTGTCGCCCGAGCCCATGCCCAGATAGATCGGAGGCTGACCGGGCTCGCCCTGCCGCGTCATGATGCCCGTCAGGGCCTGCACGTTGATGTCGTAGGAGGGCCTGTTGACCTCGACCGCGTGCCCGTAGCCGGTGTTGGTGGCGTAGACGATCCGGGGATTGACCGTCTTCAGCTTCTCGTAATCGAGCCGCAGCCCCTTGAGGACGCTGATCGGGTAGTTGGACAAGAACACGTCCGCCTTCTCGACCAGCTCGTAGAAGAGCTCCTGGCCTTCCGTCTTCTTGAGGTCGATCGCCAGGCTCTTCTTGTTGCGATTGATCACCAGGAAGTACTGGTTCCAGTCACCGACGGGCAGGGCCTTGATGCTGCGGACCCCGCGCGCGCCATCGCCAGTCCCCGGCCGCTCGACGTGGATCACCTCGGCGCCGAAATCCGCCAGGTGCTGCGCACACACCGGTCCCTGCAGCCACTGGGTGAAGTCGAGAACGCGAATGCCCTCCAGAGCCTTGGTCATGGTCAACTCCCGACCGCGCCCCTGGCCGCGAGCGCTTCGATCTCGGCATCCGTGTACCCCAGCCGCTCCTGCAGGATCTCCGCAGAGTGCTGTCCGACGCAGGGCGCCATGCCGCGAAGCCGGGCCGGGCTTTCGCTCATGTAGATGGGGAAGCCCAGGCTCTGGATCGGGCCGTGGCTCGGGTGATCGAGGCTCAGGATGTACCGATTGGCGGCGGCGATCGGATCGGACGCCGGGTAGTCGTACTTCTCGATCACGTCCGCCGGCAGCTGCTTCGCATCGAGCTCTCTCTTCCAATGAGAGCCCGGCTGTCTGCCAAACGCCTCCTCCAGTACCTGCATCATCTCCAGCCGATGCTCTCCGCAGCGCTTCTCATGGCTGTCGAAGCGCGGGTCCTCGACGTCGAGGCCCACGATCTCGGCAAAGGCCGGCCAGTACTTGTCGGTATCGGGCATGGCGAGCGTCACCCAGCGGCCGTCGGCGCTGGGATACATCGGGCCGCTCATCGGATTGCTCGAATCCAGGCGGGAGATCGGCTCGAGGAAACGATCCTCCCGCATGGCGAGATAGGCCTGCATGTCGAGACTCTGTGAGTACATGTTCCCGCCCAGCAGCGACGCATCGACGATCTGGCCCTCGCCGGACTCGTCGCGGTGGTAGAGCGCCATCACGATGCCCAGGGCGAGCATCACCGCCGTCTGCATCTGTCCGACACCCGTGTAGACGGGAGGCTCCCCGGGCTGAACCAGTGTCGGCATCACGCCGGTGCGAGCCGCCGCCAGCTCGTCGTACGCCGGGAGGTCCCGATCGGGGCCTTCGGGCCCGAACCCCGAGCCGCGCGCGTAGACGATGTCCGGCTTGAGCTTGCAGAGGCTCTCGTAGTCCCAGGCCTTCTCCTCCGCCGCCTGGAACGGCATATCGGTCAGGAACACGTCCGCGCCGCCGACCAGCTTGGCGAGGATCTCGCGCCCCACCGGCTCGTCGAGATCCACCGCGAGGCTCTGCTTGTTGCGATGGGCCAGCTCGTCGAGGGAGTTCCAGCGTTCGGGCGGGTGCATCCCGTCGCGATCGTGATCGACCTTGCGCGGATCGCTGAGGTTCTCGACCCGAATCACCGTCGCTCCAAAGTCGCCCAGCAGCGCCCCGGCCAGCGAGGCGAAGAGTTCACTGGTGAGATCCAGGACGACGACGCCTTCGAGGGCCCTGCTCATGAACGCCTCATTTCGATCTCACCTGGACCATTCCCGGATCGTCTCGTCCTAGATCACCAACCCGATGTCGGCTCCATGCCGTGTAGCCTCTGCCATGAAGCGGGGTACCCAGGCCGACCCGGCCAGATAGAGTTGCGAGATGCTGCCCTCGGCCTTGAGCCGATCGTACAGATCGTGCTGTGGCACCGACCCGTACACCAGGACCACGCCATCGAACCCTTCCTTGCGATAGGTCTTCCCGCCCCAGGACGAGACGAACTCGAGCCCGTCGGCCTGAACCTCTTTCAGAATCAGGTTCGGGTGAATGGTCACGCCGCAACTCTCCATGCGGCTCAAGACCATCCCGATCGAGTATCTGTTGATCTCCGAGCCCAGATGGGTGGACTTGTGAAACACCTCCACCTGTTTGCCCCGTTCGGCCAGGAATTCGGCGACGCAGGGCGTCTCGTAGTAGTCTTCCTGCGATACGACTGCGACCCGATCTCCGGTCGAGGCCTTGCCCTGCATCACGTCCCAGCCCTGCACCACGTGCGGCAGGTCGATACCGGGAACATCCCCGGGCACGCGCGGGAGTGAGCCGGTGGCGATGACCACGGCGTCTGGCGACAGCGCCTTGATTGCATCGATATCCGCATTCGCCTCGAGCCGGACATCGACTCCCAGGCGGGTCATCTCGTTCTCCTCGAAGTAGATCTGGTCTTCGAAGGAATCCCGCCCCGGGGCCTTGGCGGCGATGAGCAGTTGACCCCCCAGGCGGCGGCCCTGCTCCAGGACAGTCACCTGATGGCCGCGCATGGCGGCCACCCGGGCGGCCTCGCATCCGGCGAGACCCCCACCGACGACCACGACACGTTTCCGCTCGTCCGCCGGCCGGAACTGTTGCTCCCAGCGCACCTCGTGGCCGACGACCGGATTGATCGAGCAGGTCGGCGCGTAGGGGAAGGTCGCGGGTGCTGCCGCCTCATCGATACAGCGAGTGCAGGCGATGCAGCGGCGAATCTCCATCAAGCGCCCCTCGCGGGCCTTGTTGGCGAATTCGGAATCGGCGATACCCGCTCGCACCATGCCCACCAGATCGCAATACCCGTCCCTGATCAACTCCTCCGCCACACCGACGTCGTTGATGCGCCCGGAGAACAGGACGGCGACTTTCGAGTCCAGCTCGGCGAGGTCGACGCGAGCCGCTTTGCCGACCTCACGGAACTCTGCCTCGCCGTAGTACGACGAGGGCACGTAGGAGGGCGCACCCCAGCAGTGACCGACATCGACGTCCACGAAATCGATCAGGCCGGTTTCGCCGATATGGTAGGTCATCTCCCGCATCTGGAGATGATCGGCGCCGCCCTGCCGATACTCCTGGCCGGTAGCGCGTATACCCAAGCGCGAGCTCGCTGCCGATCACCTTGCGGACGCGCTCCAGAACTTCCACGACGAAGCGGATGCGCTCTTTGGGGATCACCGCCCCACTTGTCGGCGCGCCGATTCGTCACCGGCGACAGGAAGCTGTAGGCCAGGGTCTCGTGGGCACAGTGAATCTGTATTCCATCCGCTCCCAGATCCTTGGCGAGCGTCGCGGCATCGGCGTAGGTACTGATGCAGAACTCGATCTCCTCGTCGCCGAGCACATGCGGGGTATAGTCCTGGGCCCCGACGACGGGCACTGACGAAGGAGCCCACACGGAAGTGAGGTGGGTCAATTGAATCACCGCCACCGCTCCGGCCTCGTGCACCTCGCCGATGAATTCTCGTCATGCCCTCGGCAAAAGCCGGATTCTGATAGACTGCGAAATGTGAGGCGAAGCCTACGGAGAGGCCTATTTCATCCGGCGCTTCCGGTGGAAACGGGAGAGTTGAGCAGCCAGGTCTCGCTGCCGATCCACCCGGTGCCGCCCCGGGCCTTGGAGCCATGGTGCGCTCTGAAGTTCTCGTCGATCTCGCCGGGAATCATCGACGAGTTGATGGTATTGGTGGTCTCGCAGATCCGGTTTGGCACCCGCATGGGCCCCACCTGCAGGGGTGAAAAGAGGTGCTCGAACTGCGTTTTGCTCATCGAATGCCTTCCGTGCTTTGCCCGGAGCCTCTTCCCGGGCGCCTGCGACCGATGCTCACCTCTCGGGAGTGATCATCACTGCCGGGAACTCCCGCTCCGTGAACATCTGGAAGTACGCCCAGAGAGGCTGCCCTTCCTTCAGCATGCGCGGCCAGAGCCGGGCCTTCTCTTCCCGACCCAACCTGCGCGCGGTGGCCGGAACCTTCTCACCCTTCTCCTGGACCCATACTCGCGGGTTCTTCTCCAGGTTCAGGTACCAGTGAGGGGGCACGTCGTAGCCGGCGAGGGACGCCACCACGAGGTAGTTGTCGCCATCCCGCATCCCGTTGACGGGAGTCGTGAACTCCTTGCCCGACTTGCGCCCGATCGTGGTCAGCAGCACGGTGGGGGCGACCCCTGGCTGGGTGAACTCCTCGCCCTCGCTGGACAGGAACTTGTCCCGATCATCCAAGCCGTCCGACCGGATGCGATCCAGCGACGTGACCTTGTTCCCGATCTCTCCCCACGCTTCGTCCGGGATGGTCTCGTTCAACATCGAGAGGGTTTCGAGCGTGGCCTCCCACTCTCCGCCGGTCATGAAGGCGGGCCTTTCGAGCTTGTCGATTTCTAGCTTTTCTCCCCTCCTCATGGCGCCTCCTTTCGCGGGCCGAAGCCCGACTGTTTCTGGCGGTCCCGAGCTCGTCAGCTTCGCGTCGGCTTGCATCTCCTCCTCAGGAGGCCGGCCGCCCGAACAGCCTGCGGAAGAATCGTGCGACGGGGGACCACAGAACGCGCAGCAGCATCGGCAGCACGCGAATCGGCTCCGGCTCGACCTCGACCGGCGCCTGCGCGCCCGCTTCCTGCGCCCCCTCGAGACGCTCCCTGGTGCTGGCCACGAACTGCTTAAACAGCTGATGCGCGACGCCCTGGATCATCCCGCGACCGACCTGCATGACGCGACCGGTGAGATCCACACTGGCCTCTGCGACGACCTCGGTCTGCCCGTCCGGGAGCGCACGCAGACAGCTCCGCATGCTGCCCTGGGCGGTGCCGCCACCGGTCTCACGCCCTTCGGCCAGCATCCGCACGGAGTATTCCCGCTCGTTCACCTCGGTGAAGCGGATCTTGCCCTTGTAGCTGGTCGTGATCGCACCCAGCTTGATCTTGACGCGGCCGAGAAATGTCTGCTCGTCGACCTTCTGCTCGAGCTGCGCGCCGGGGATGCAGGTCACCACCTGGTCCGGGTCCATCACGAACTGCCAGACGGCGTCGATCGGCGCCTGGACCTGAAACGTCTCCCGGATCTCGATCGCCATCCACTCCGCCGGGCCGCTCCTCGCGCTGGGCTGCGAGAAGGCGGAGAAGAGAAATCCCCTTGACTTGCACCGACGAAAAGAGCTTACTCAAGAGTCAGTGAGCGTCAAGGCCGCCGGACCGAGGCAGCGTGCGGACCGGAGTGTCATTCGTGCACCTGGCCCGGTCGGTCATCGGCCGACGGCATCGGCCCAGCCGAGAGATTGCCAGCGATGGATCTGATTCCCGACATCTCCTACGCGCTCCTGTCTTTCCTGCTCTTGACGGCGCTCGCCGCCCTCGGCTTTGGCCTTCACCAGAGCTGGCAGCGCATACGCAGGGGCCAGCCGCTGGAACGCCCGGAAGCCGGCGAGCGTTCGACACCACCGGGTCCGATCAACTGGCCGGCCTTCCTGCAGAGAGGAGTGCTCACCTCGCGGCTCTTCCAGCGGCCCGTCTCCGGCACTGCCCACGCACTGGTATTCGTCGGGTCGCTGGTCCTGATCCTCGGGCACGCCGCCTACGGGCTGCACTTCCTGGGCGTGCCCGTCCACGAGGGACGGATCGGCTTCTGGTTCATGGGCCTGGGGCGCGACCTCGCCGGCGTGGCCCTGCTGCTCGGTCTGCTCTTCTTCCTGGCCAGGAGGATCTTCCCGCCCGAGCGGCTCTCCAGGCCGAAGAGCCGCACCGGCTTCGTAGTCATGGAGATCCTGCTCCTGTTCGTGGTGCTCGCGGGATTCGGCGCCGAGGCGATCCGGATCGGTCACGCCGGCGCCCACGAGGGGAAGTTCGTCGGGAATCTCCTCGCTTCTCAGTGGGTCGGCACTTCGGTCGGCTCGGTGAGCTTTCACGCCGCCTGGTGGATCCACGGCCTGCTCGGCCTCGGCTTCATCTCGTGCATCGCCTGGTCTCCCATCGTGCACATCCTGCTGGGCCCGCTCAACTCCGCCCTCGCCGCTGCACGCCCGGGGGTGATTCTGAAGCCGATCGACTGGAGCGCGCTGGAAGACGAAGAGGCCGAAGAGGTCCCGGCCCTCGGCGCTTCCAAGCTCGTGGACTTCGATCGCAAGATCCTGCTCGACTCCTCCACCTGCCTCTGGTGCGGACGCTGCGACGAGGTCTGTCCCGCCACGCAGACGGGAAAGGCACTCTCGCCCAAGGGCGTGGTGACCACGCTCTCGGAGTACTCGAGGGCGGGCCGGTTCGAGGACGACTCGCTGCTCGAAGCCATCGGCATCCGGGCCACCTTCGACTGCGTGACCTGCGCCGCCTGCATGGAAGCCTGCCCCGTCAGCATCGCCCAGCCGGAGAGCATCATCGAGCTCCGGAGACACTTCGTCATGGAGCGCTCCGAGATCCCGGATGTGATGGGACACGCCCAGAAGAATCTCGAGGGGCGAAGCCACCCGTTCGTCGGAACGGCTGCCAGTCCGGAAGACTGGCGAAGGGACCTGGAGGTTCCACTCTTCGAGAAGGGCGAGACCGAGTACCTGCTCTGGATCGGCTGCGCGATCACCTACGAGGAGCGGGCGCAGGAGATCGCTCGGGCGATGGTGCGGATCCTCCAGGCCTCCGGTCTCTCCTTCGGGATCCTGGAGCACGCGCGGTGCACCGGGGACCCGGCCAAGCAGATGGGCAACGAGCTTCTCTTCGTGGAGCTGGCACAGCAGAACATCGAGGACTTCGAGGAGCTGGGAATCACCAGGATCATCACCATGTGCGCCCACTGCTACAACAGCTTCGCCCGCTACTACCCGGAGCTGGGCGCGAGCTACGAGGTGCTGCCCCACGCCGCCCTGATCCAGGAGCTGATCGAAGCCGGAAAGCTCCGGCTCGCCAGCGGCGGGGAGCGGATCACCCTTCACGACCCCTGCTACCTCTCCCGGCACAACGGCATCGAGTCCGAAGCCCGGGGAGTGCTCTCCGCCCTCGGCGAGCTGGTCGAGATGCCCCGAAACCGCAAGCAGAGCTTCTGCTGCGGTGCCGGCGGGGGGAACTACTGGGGTGGCGAGGGCGGCGAGCGGATCAACGAGGTCCGATCTCGGGAAGCCCTGGAAACGGGGGCCGAGAAGATCGCGACCTCCTGTCCCTTCTGCCTGCTGATGCTGACGGAGGGGGTGAGCAAACACACCGCGGAGCGGAGGGTCTTCGACATCGCGGAGCTGGTCGTGCAGGGGCAGGCCCGCCCCGGCTGAGCGCCCAGCCGCGTCGTGCGGTAGACATCATCCCTCCGCGGATCTCGATCGGGGGTGAAGAATCATGCTGGATCTCGAAATCGGTCTCTCCAACGAGGACATCGCCGTCCGCGACACTGCCCACAAGTTCGCCGAGGAGGTGCTGCGGCCCGCTGGCGCGGAGCTCGACCGCATGCACGACCCCGCGGACGTGATCGCTCCGGAGTCGGTGCTGTGGGAGGTATTCGCGAAGTACCACGAGCTCGGCTTCGGCGGCCTGGCCGACGACGAGGAGATGGATCCCGTCGCGAGAGCCCGCCTGATGGCGATCGTCAACGAAGAGCTCGCCTGGGGCGACGTGGGGCTCGCCATCACCCTGGGACTCTGCGGGTTCCACGGACCCTGGGTGACAGCAGACCGGCGATCCCGAGCTGATCGAGCGCTTCTGCTCGCCGCAGAAGCCCACCATCGGTTGCTGGGCACTCACCGAGCCCGACCACGGAAGCGACACGGTCGCGCTCAGTGAGGCGCACTTCAGCGATCCCTCGCTCAAAGCGAACTGCGTCGCCCGCAAGGAGGGCGACGCATACGTGATCAAGGGGCAGAAGGCGGCCTGGGTCTCGAACGGGACGATTGCGGACATCGCGGTGCTCTTCTGCGTCCTCGACGAGAGCCAGGGCTTCAAGGGAGGCGCGGTGCTGCTGGTTCCGCTCGACCTTCCGGGCGTCTCCCGGCCGCGGCCACTCGACAAGCTCGGCCAGCGACCGCTCAACCAGGGTGAGATCTTCTTCGACGACGTCCGGATACCCTCCAGCTACATGGCGCTCGGGCCGGATCTCTACGCGATCGGCCTGGAGATGCTGCTCGCGCACGCCAACGCCGCCATGGGCCAGCTCTTCGTCGGTGTGGCCAGCGCGGCCTGCGAGCACGCGGTCGCCTACGCAAAGGAGCGCGTGCAGGGGGGCGTGCCGATCTTCGAGCACCAGAGCGTCAAGGCCCGGCTCTTCAAGATGTTCGCCAAGGTCGAGGCCGCCCGGGCGCTGGCGCGGCGCGTGGCCGTCTTCAACGCCGCCAACCCGCCGCAGATCCAGTACAGCATCGCAACCAAGGTATTCTGCACCGACACCGCGTTCGAGGTCGCGAGCGACGCTCTCCAGATATTCGGAGGCAATGGACTCAGCCGCGAGTACCCGATCGAGAAGCTCCTCCGGGACGCCAGGGCCTCCCTGATCGAGGACGGCTGCAACGACGTCCTCGGCATCATGGGAGCGTCGCGTCTCTAGCCCCTGATGCGGCACCCCCCGGGAGGGGGGCCATCCCGGGGGGTGAATTTCTTTGCATTTTCAGTGGTTTGAATTTATTGATCTCAACCACAGTCTGATGTTCCGGACTGAGCCTTCGGTCGGGTCACCAGTTCCAGGCCAGGCTGTGGTCGCGCCAGTCTCGGCCGTGGTCTCTTTTCGGTCGGGGCCCGTGGTTTCCAGCCATCCGCAGGCTTCGCTGGAGCTCGCGCTCGAGTTCACCCAGCAGTACCGCCACTCGCCGCAGGTCCCGATGCAGGTGCCGGGAGTGCAGGTAACGCACCCGCGCGTCGGTGGCCCGGAAGCTCTCCTGGAGTGAGCGGAAGTCGGCGTAGAGACGCCGGCTCGCGAGGGGGCGTCGCTCGACCCGCTGGTGGAACCAGTCGGCGCGCCTTTCGAGCTGGTGAAGCGAACGGAGCGTCGCGTGCCCGCGATGCCTCCGGTCGCCGTAGCGACGCTCCGCCTCGCGCCGCACCTGTGTCACGCCGCGCTCGATCCGATGAGAAAGCGACTCGATTCGTCTCGTGTCCATGCGACGCTGGGAACGCTTGCGGTCCCAATCGTCTGCCCCTGCGGGCGCCACACAGGCCACCAGAAACGAACCCAGCAGCACGGTCACGAAGAGGGTCTTGTTGGGCATCGGCTGTCTCCTTTCACGGGCTCTTGGGGCCCTCGATCACTCGGACGCATCGGGGCCCTCGAAATTCGAGGGCAGCTCGCGGCGACGTCCAGCGATGCGAGGATGCCGACCCCGCGGGCGTTGCGTTACGATCCGCTCTAGCCGCGCTATTTCAGCTGTGGCTCTCTGTCTTTGCAGCGAGCAGAACCTGAAACAGCCATCGGTTTTCCGCTGGCATCGAAACCATCAAGGAGGTCTGGCATGTCTTCGAGAACGCTACTGCGATGTGTGATGATGATCGGATTGCTCGTCCCGCTGGCCAGCGGGCAGCTCGCCGTTGCCGAGGAAGCGACGCCGCGCGACGGGGTCTTCCTGCACGTCAGTCACGGGGTGGACAAGCCGCAGCGTGTCTTGATGGCCCTGAACATGGCCGTGATCATGGCCGAGAGCCGGGACGTGCTGGTCTACTTCGACATCAAGGGCATCGAGGTCGTGCTCCAGGACGCGCCCGACCTCAGCTTCAGCCACTTCCCTTCCTCCAAGGCGCAGCTCCAGAAGCTGATCGACATGGGCATCGGGGTCTACGCGTGTCCGGGCTGCTTGAAGGCAGCCGGCAAGACGCCTGCGGACCTGATGCCTGGCGTGAAGGTCGCCGACAAGGATGCGTTCTTCAGCTTCACGAAGGGACGCATCCTGACTTTGGACTACTGATCACCCCGATTGGCGCTGCACTGACGCGCGCCATCCTGCCTGCCACCGCGCGCACCAGGGAGGGGGCTTTGCGGACGAGGAAGCGGATTCGGACTGCTTCGTGCGGGCGCTGGATCGCGGCGACCTGCTTCGCGATCGCGCTCGGCGCCAGTGGCGCGGTGGCGGTTACGGACGCGCCCTCCGAAGAGCCGCCCGTCGTCGCCTACACCATCCGGGCGACGCTGGATCCCGACGAGATGCGTCTCCGCGGGACCGAGCTCCTCCGCTACACGAACCGCTCGCCAGACGCGATCCCCGACCTGCGCTTCCACCTCTACCTCAACGCCTTCCGCAACGAGAAGAGCACCTTCATGCGGGAGAGCGCGGGCCATCTGCGCCGGGACGAGATGCCCGCCGGGGGATGGGGATGGATCGACGTCCAGCGGCTCGTCGTCGACGCTGTGGATCGCACCTCGGATCTGACCTTCATCCAGCCCGACGGCACGGATCCCGAAGATCGCACGGTGGCACGCGTCCCCCTCGCCTCTCCACTCGGGCCAGGAAAGACCGTCGAGGTCGCCTTCGAATTCGAGGCCCAGCTTCCCAAGGTCTTTGCCCGCACCGGCTACCGCGGCGGCTACATCCTCGCCGGACAATGGTTTCCGAAGATCGGCGTCTGGGAGCCCCTGGGACGCCGTCACGTCACCGCACCAGGCTGGAACTGCCACCAGTTCCACGCCACGAGTGAGTTCTACGCCGACTTCGGGCGCTACGAGGTCCACCTGACTCTCCCTTCGGACTTTGTCGTCGGTGCGACGGGCGTCGAGACCGGACGCGCCGTGCGGGGGGAGACGACGACCTACAGCTTCGCGCAGGATGGGGTCGTGGACTTCGCCTGGACCGCAAGCCCGCACTTCGTGCGCGAGGAGCGGCTCTTCCGGATGCAGGACTGGGTGAAGGAGGAGGAGCTCCGGCCAGTGGCCGAGCTTCACGGGATCTCCCCCGACGACGCCCGGCTGCCGGAGACGAGGATGATCCTCCTCCTGCAGCCCGAGCACCGGGCGCATGCCGATCGCTACTTCCACGCCCTCGCGATGGCGATCAAGTACTTCGGCCTCTGGTACGGCCCCTACCCCTACCCCACCATCACGCTGGTGGATCCGGCCTGGGAGGCCGGAGGCTCCGGCGGAATGGAGTACCCGACCTTCATCACCGGGGGGACGCGCTGGCTGGCGCCGGCCGACAATCGCGGGGGCGTCCTCGGGGGCAGCGGGCCCGAGGGCGTGACGATCCACGAGTTCGGGCATCAGTACTGGCAGAGCGTGGTCGCCACCAACGAGTTCGAAGAGCCATGGCTGGACGAGGGAATCAACTCCTACTCGACCTCCCACGTCATGGACGCCGCCTACGGCGTCAGTGAGCAGTACTTCCGCCTGAACCAGATTCCGATTCCGCTGTATCGATGGCTCGGCTTCGCCCCGCTGGAGCAGCGCCACTACACGCGGCTGGGGCCGATCGCGGATCGGGGCCAGGACCGGATCTGGCGCAAGGCCTGGGAGTTCCGAAGCATCATGAGCTACTTCGTCAACTCCTACCCGAAGAGCACCAGCATGCTCTGGCAGCTCGAGACGGAGCTCGGCGAGGACGTGATGGCGCGGGCGATGCGCCGCTACTTCGAGCGCTGGCAGTTTCGTCACCCCGACACCAGGGACTTCATCGAGGTGGTCGAAGAGGTCGCCGGCCGCGAGCTGGACTGGTTCTTCGATCAGCTGCTCTTCGGCACCGGCACGCTGGACTACGCCGTCACCGAGGCCGAGAGCGAGCGCCTGGGATTCGAGGCCGGTGTCTTCGATGCGCCGGAGGGACGGACCACGCTGACCAAGGAGGAGGCGGAAGAGCGGCGCGCGGAGGCCGAAGACAGCGACGAGGCCGGCTCCTATCGGACCACCGTGGTGATCCAGAACCAGGGGACGATCCAGTACCCCGTCGACGTGCTGGTCCGCTTCACCGATGGCAGCGAGGTGCGGGAGAGGTGGGACGGCGCCTACCGGTGGGTGCGCTTCAGCTACGAGCGCGATGCGGCGCTGGACCGCGTGGTCGTCGACCCCGACGAGCGGATCCTGATCGATCTGGACCGCGCCAACAACTCGTTCGTGGTGGAGCCAACGCGGCGCGCCGACCTCCGCTGGGGGCTCAAGCTGCTGATGACGATCCAACACCTCCTGCAAGGCCTCGGGGCCTTGGCGGCATGAGTTCCGACACCGGGAGCAGCCCCGCGACCCGGAATGAACCGCGCGGCGCGGGCATCGGGGTCGCCGGCGCCTGGTGGACAGGCTGGCGGGCCGCGCTCGGCATGCCCGGCATCCTGCTGCTGAAGTGGGCCGTGAATATGGTCCTGGCCGTCGCGGTCGTCGCGCCGGTGGCGCTCCTGCTCTCCGATGCTCTGGGCCACAGCGCTCTCGGCGAGGAGGCGTTCGCGCGCCTCGGCACCGACACCGTGATCGAGTTCGCCCTCGCCCACGAAGACGAGCTCCGGCTGGCGGCGGTGGCTTCCGTCCCGCTGCTGCTCGCCTACCTTCTCGTCAACCTGTACCTGACGGGCGGCATCCTCCATCGGCTTCGTGCCGGCGCTCGCGAGCCTTGGGGCGAGTTCTTCCGCGCCTGTCAGCGGAACCTCTGGCCACTGGTGCGCGTCGGCCTCTTCACCCTGCTGATCGCAGCGCTGCTGCTGGGGCCCACGCACTACGCTCTCGCCCGACTCTTCGAGGCATCGACCGAGGATGCCGCCACTCCTCAGCCCCTCTTCTACCTGACCTGGCTTCTCTGGGGGATCCTGTTCCTCCTCGGCAGCTGGGTGGCCCGCGTGTACGACTATGCTCGCATCGGCGTCTGCCTCCAGCCCGGCGGCGGGGCGACACGGGCGGTCGGCCGCGCGATCTCGTTCACTTTGCGACGGGGGACCACGACGCTGGTCCTGTGGCTGCTTCTCATCCTTCCCGCCCCGGCGCTGACGGCATGGCTCGCCACCGCTCCCATGCCAGGCGGCGTCGAGACGAGCACCGGCATGTGGGCCAGCGTCGCTCTGGGCCAGGCGCTCCTTCTGCTTCGCATCGCGGGAAGCTTCGCCGCGCTGGGGGCTCAGATGCAGTTCATGCAGCGCGCTCAGCGGCCCTGAGGCTGGTGCCGAGGACTGGCAAAGAAGAGACGCCGGTAGAACGGGGGCGGCCTCAGTCCGAGCCAGAGCGAGCCCACGACGACGAAGTACAGCAGGCCACGCACCAGCCTCGCGCCCGCGGCGAGTTCGCCCCGGCCGTGGGCTCCGAGCCAGCCAACGACCATGGCGAGGAGACAGATCCCGACGAAGGCGCTGGTAGCGACGGACCAGAGCAGGAAGCGGTGCGAGGCCTCCGGGTCACCCAGGCCGAGCGCTGCCCTTCTGCGCGAACGCCGCCATTCGAGTGCAGTCTCGACGGCGGACCAGGCGAACGGTACGGCGAAGGAAAGCTGCGCCGCGCAGGCGCTGGCGAGGCCGTAGTCGTACTCCCACCAGCGCGGCTGGGCGGCCTGATCCCAGGCCAGCGTTGCGAACAGAAGTACCACGCAACCCAGGGCGCCAGCCAGAACCAGACGGCTGCGGGGACGAAAGACGCGCCACAGAAAGAAACCCAGCAGCGCAAGTCCGGTGCGCATCAAGCTCTCGGCGGAGAGCCAGATCGAGAAGCCCGCGAGCGAGTCGGGCAGTCTCTCGGCGAGCGGAATGAGCCCTACGCCGACCCCACCGATGAAGATGGCACCGACACCAAGAGCATGGGTTCCCAGGCGCACACCCGGCGGGGACGCCCGCAGCACGGCGATGCCCGCGGCGAGTCCGCCCACCGCGAAGAAAAGCTTGCCTAGCCAGAGCACCCAATCCGAGAGCACTTCCATCGCGGTTCTAGTTTCGGTACGACCGGCCGAGGGCTTGAGGAGGCTCGCGGTTTCGCGGCGTGGCACTTCACCACACCCGAATGGGTCAGTCAGGGGGAGACCGTCCGTCCTGACGCTACCGCTTCTCCCAGTCGATCCCGGAGAGCGAAGCCAGGGCCAGCTGGAGGGCCTGGGTTCCGTCGCGCCGGTGACCCTGGGCCATCAAGGCGACGTAGAGCTGGTGGGCCAGGGCCAGGCCCGGCAGCGAGAGCCCCATCCGCTCCGACTCCTGCAGCGCGATGCCCATGTCCTTGACGAAGTGCTCGACGAAGAAGCCGGGGTCGAAGTCGTCATTCATGATGCGTCGCCCGAGGTTCAGCAACGACCAGCTCCCCGCTGCGCCCGAGCTGATCGACTCCATCACCTTCTCCAGATCCAACCTGGCCCGATGAGCGTAGAGCAGGCACTCGCAGACCCCGATCATGTTGGTGGCAATGGCGATCTGGTTGACCATCTTGGTGTGCTGTCCGGCGCTCGGACCGCCCTGGTAGACGATCGTCTTGCCCATCGCCCGCCAGCACGGCATCAGGGCCTCGACCGCTTCCTCGTCTCCGCCGATCATGATCGAGAGCCGCGCCTCGCGAGCGCCGACGTCCCCGCCGGAGACGGGAGCGTCGATGCTGAAGGCTCCCACCAACGATGCCTGCTGCGCAATCCGCACGGCGAGCAATGGCTGGCTCGTCGTCATGTCGACCACGATGTCGCCCGGCCGACAGCCGGGCAGGACGCCGTCGTCGCCGAGGATCACGCTCTCCACGTCGCTCGGGTAGCCCACGATGCAGAAGACCACATCGGACGCTTCCGCGACGGCCTTCGGCGTCTCGGCCCACTCGGCCCCGCGTTCGAGCAGCACTTCGGCCTTCTCCCGCGTGCGGTTGTGGACGCTGATCTCGAAGCCCGCGTCGAGCAGGTGACCGCACATGCTCGACCCCATCACACCGGTGCCGATCCAGCCGATCCGGGTCTTGCCCGGCTCCACTCTGGTCACACCCATCGCATACCCCCTGCCCGGCCGACCGCTCAGTAGGAGACCGACGGGAAGAAGACACCCTCCGGCTCCCGGTAACGGCCCATGGCCATCAAAGTCATCGGCTTCACGATTCTCATCCCCTGTTCGAGACACCAGCGAAACAGGCCCGCCTGGCGAGTCGGAAGCAGGAAGGATGCCGGTTGCCTGGGCTCGCCCCGCGGCCCGCAGACCAAGGCCGCGAGGTCGCGCTCGGTCTCCGCGACGGCGTGTCCAGCGGACCAGTGGCCGAGCATGCTGGCGTAGCCGGTCACTCTCCCCTCCCGCTCGGCAACGAGTGGGCGAAATCGCTCCAGTGCCAGGCGGACCTCGCTCGAGCGCGTGATGCCGTGGACGCGCTCGCAGAGAGCCGCGCAGAGATCGACGTCGCCGGACGAGAGGAAACGGACTTCGATGTCTCCCGGAGGCTCAGCCCCCGGCAGGCCCTCGACGACCGCCAGCGGCTCCTTCACCTCGAAGCCGAGCGAAGCGTAGAGGGACATCGAGACCGCGTTGAAGGCGTCCTGCACCAGGCGGATCCCTTCCCGGTCGCGTCCGTGTTCGATTCCCGCCTGCATCAGGCGCCTTCCGACTCCGGTTTCCTGGATGTCCGGGTCGACCGTGATCGGGCCGATTCCGGCGATGCAGTCGCCGTCTTCCACGAAGATGGACCCGACCACCCGGCCGTCGATCACCGCCGCCGCGCCCCAGCGAAGCTCCAGCAGGGAGTCCATCATCAGCAACGCCATTTCGCGGTTGGGGAAATCGGGCCGGAACCCGTGAGACTCGGAGACGTGCGTGAACGCCTCGTAGAGGATCCGCCCGCAGGCATCGCGGTCGGAAGCCTCGACGGGCCGGATGCTCGGACCGGAGAGCTGGCTTCTGTCTCCCTGCACGCTCATCACTCCTCTCGACTCTCGATCGCACCGGCCCGCGTGGCACGCTGGATCTCGTCGGCCGTCAGTCCGAGCAGCTCCCCGAACACGTACTCGTTGTCCTCTCCCACCGCAGCACCGGCCCGGCCGCTGCGTCCCGGCGTTCCCGTGAGCCCGAGTGGAATCCCGGCAGCGGTGACGGTCCCCTTCTCCATGTGCGGCACCTGCTCGAAGAACCCTCGCGCCGCGAGCTGGGGATCTCTGCGCAACTGGTCCTCGGTGTTCTGCACCACACCGGCCGCGACTCCCGCCTCCTGCAGCGCAGCCATCACTTCGTACTCACCACGGCTCGCAGTCCACTTCTCGATCAGCCCGTCGAGAACCCCGGCATTCTCCAGCCGTGACGAGAGCGTGGAGAAGCGCGGATCGGTCAGCCACTCCGAGTGACCGAGCACCCGGCAGAAGCTCTCCCACTCCACTTCGCTGAACACGGATATGGCGCACCACCTGTCCTCGCCCCTGCATCGGTAGCAGCCGTGCGGCGCCGCGTGCAGCGAGCGGTTGCCCAGGCTCCCAGGCTCCCGCCCGTTGGCCAGGTACTCCATCATCACGTCCCCGATCACGGCAATCGTCGCCTCCGTCTGGGAGAGGCTGATGTGCTGGCCCTCACCTGTCCGCGAGCGGTGGTCGAGTGCGCACATCACCGCGAAGAGCCCGTGGAGTGCGCTCAGAGTGTCGGGATACGCGTACTGGGTCATCGTGCACTCCCGCTCGGGAAAGCCGGAGAGGTTGCTGAGACCCGAGAGCGCCTCGAGGTTCGGCCCCCAGCTGACGTAGCGGCGATGGGGTCCGTGATCCCCGTAGCCGGAGGTGCTGATCATCACGATGTCCGGCTTCACCCGGCGAAGCTCCGGGTAGCCGAGCCCGAGCTTTTCCATCACCCCCGCGCTGTAGTTCTCGATCACCACATCGCAGGCCGCGACCAGGCGCCTGGCAATCTCCACCGCCTCGGGGCGGGTCAGATCGAGCGCGACGAAGCGCTTGCCCGCGTTCCAGTCGGTGAACCACGGGGAGAGCTGGGGCTGGACGCCCATTTCGGGGGCCCATGGCGGCACGTATCCGCGCACCACGTCGGGGCGCTTCTTCGACTCGACCCGGATCACCTCCGCGCCACAGAACGCCATGATCCTGCCGATCCAGGGACCCGCGAGGGCGGCGGCGAACTCGACCACCCGCAGGTCCGAGAGTGCCTGTACCGCCCCGCCTCCGCTCGACATCAGATCACCCCGGCCTCTTCGAGGGAGCGGAGCTGCTCGCCAGCGACGCCGAGTTCCCCCCGATAGATCTCCTCGTTGTGCTCACCCACAGCGGGGGCCGGGGAACTGATGCACCAGGGAGTCCCCGAGTGTCTGTACGCCGGGCCCGGATAGCGGAGCGTCCCCCCTCCCGGCTGCTCGACCCCGACGAAGAACTCCCTGGCGGTGAGGTGGGCATCGCAGGCCACTGCCGCGGCGGTGTTCACCGGCGTGAAGGCGATGTGCCGCGCCTGGCCCTCGTGGTAGATCTCCTCGACCGTGAACCGCGAGGTGAGCTCGGAGATGAAGAGGTCCAGGAGCTCCCGGTAGGGTTGCCTCGCCGACGAGGGGCCCTCGAACATCGGATCGAGGACCTCCTGGTTCCCCGTCACCTCATGGATCCACCGCGCCAGGGCCTGCCAGTGAAGGGGGCGGTTGACCATCAGGTAGATCATGCCGTCGCTGCAGGGATACGCGCCCGAGGGAACGGAGGCAAACAGACCGGTCCCACGGCGCCTGGGGATGATGCCGTCGTCGAGCCACTTGCCCACGCCGCAGATGTGGGAGACCGAGACAGTGGCCTCCTCCACCGAGATGTCGACGTGCTGGCCCTCGCCGCTGATCGCGCTGCGGTGGAGCGCGATCATGCTGCTCACCGCTGCGTAGGTGGACGCCATCATGTGGGCCTGGGAGCCGGCCAGCCTGACTGGAGGATCTTCTCCCTCTCCGACGACGTACATCGATCCGCCCAGCGCGCTCGCCACGATCTCCGAGGACTTGAAGCCGCGGTGCGGCCCGGTCTGCCCGAAATCCGTGATCGGAGGTGAGGACGAGGCGCGGGTTCAGCTTGCGAAGATTCGCATAGCCCAGACCGAGGCCTTCCAGGAAGCCCGGCGAAAAGGTCTCCAGCACCAGGTCCGCGGACTCCGCCAACCTCTTGAAGAGCGCCTGCCCTTCCGATCGGGCGATGTCGAGCGTCACACCCGCGCTTGCTGGTGTTCGTGTAGAGGAAGAAGAGGCTCTTTCCCGGGTGGGGCTCGTCCCCCCAGAAGGGAGGGATGTCTCGGGTCGCGTCACCTCCGGGCCGCTCGACCTTGATCACATCGGCGCCCATGTCGGCGAGGAGCTTGCCGCAGTAGACGCCCCTCTCGTCGGCCAGCTCCAGGACCCGCCGTCCAGCGAGGGCGCGGACTTCCGCCAACTCCCGGGAACCCTAGCTGCCCGTCCGATCGAGAACGTCGCTGGCGATCAGCTCCTCCAGGTAGCGCGTATCCCACCACGAGAGCTGGAGCTGCTTGGCCCGGCGGAAGTAGAGCTGGATGTCGTACTCGAGGGTGAATCCGACGCCACCCCAGACCTGCACGCACATCGCCGTCATGTCCCGGTAGGTCTGACAGGCGAACAGCTTGGCCATCGGCGCCAGACGCGCCACCGAGTTTCCCACCGATCGGGCCCACGCGGCCTCCCACACCAGAGTCATCCCCCCGTCGACCTCGGTGGAAGCGTCGGCCAGGTAGTGAGCGATGGCCTGGAAGGCGCCGAGCGGCTTGCCGAACTGCTCGCGGTCCTTCGTGTACTCGACCGTGATCTCGAGCGCGCGATCGGCGCCCCCCATGGCCTGGGCCGCGAGCATGATGATTCCGTCGAGCATGACCTCGTGCCAGGTCGACCAGCCCGATCCTGTCGCACCGACCCGGTCCGCCGCTGGCACGCGAACGTCGTCGAAGCTGACCTTGTACTGGGTGTCGGAGGCCAGACTGAGCTGCTGGGTCATCTCGACGCCCGGCGACTGCGGATCGACCAGCAGGAGCGCCAGGTCCTCCTCGCCCTCGCCCGTGCGCACCGGCACCAGGAGCCGGGTCGCCGCGCTCGCGAAGAGCACGTGCTGCTTGACTCCGGTGAGGCGGTAGTCGGCTCCGTCCGCCACGGCGCGGAGCTGCACGCCAGCCGGACCGTAGCCGCCCTTCGGCTCCAGCCAGGCGGGCGTCAGGATCGCCTCGCCGGAGACGATCTTCGGCAGCCAGCTCTTCTTCTGCTCGTCATTGCCAGCCCGCTGAAGCGCGCCCGCGCAGAGCACGGAGCTCACGAAGTGAGGGGAGGGAACGAGTGAGCGGCCCAGCTCCGCGTACACGAGCGCACCCTCGAGCGCAGTCTGCCCCGACCCACCGTACTCCTCGGGAATGGTGAGTCCCAGCAGGTCCAGCTCTCCCAGCTGCTTCCAGAACTCCGTGGGGTACCCGGTCGGGTCGTCTTCCATGGCCCGGACCACATCGACCGGGGCGTACTCGGCGCACATCCCTCGCACCATCTCTCGCAACATCTGCTGTTCTTCGGTGAAATCCAGGTCCATCGCGGGCTCCTCTGCTCTGGTCGGGTCGCGGCGGGTATCGGGCTAGAAGTTCTTGGGCAGGCCGAGCTTGCGGCGGGCGATGATGTTCTTCTGGATCTCGGACGATCCCCCGCCGATCGTCTCGACCACCGTGCAGCGATAGCTGGTGTCGGCTCTGCCGTTCATGGGGGCGTCTTCCACGCCCACCCGGAGCTGTGCAGCGGCTCCTCCGATGTCCATCGACGCATTGGCCACCCGCACCGAATGGGTGGTGGCAAAGAGCTTGTACTGGGAGGCCTCGTTGGTGGGCGGAGCCCCGCCCTTGATCGACTTGGCCACGAACCGGAGGCCGAGCACGCGAGCGACCTCGGTCTGGGTAACGAGTTGGGCGATCTTCTGGCGCATGACCGGGTCTTCGCGAAGCGGCTTTCCGTCGCGCTCCTCGGTGGCCACGTAATCGCAGAGCAGATCGACCCTCCCCTGGATCGGAGCGAAGGTGAACATGGTGAACCGCTCCAGGTCGAGGGCCTCGGAAATATACTGGAAGCCCTGGTTCAGCTCCCCGACCCGGTACTCGTCACTCACCCACGCGTCGTCGAAGAAGACCTGATTGGTGATCTCGCGCTCCCCGATCGTGGCCATCGCCTGGATCGTCAAGCCAGGGGCATCCATCGGCATCAAGAAGAGCGTGATCCCTTTGTGCTTGGGCGCGTCGGGATCAGTCCGCGCGCCGAACCAGTACCACTCGGCGAAGTGCGCCGATGTCGTGAAGATCTTCTGACCGTTGAGACGCCAGCCATCGCCGTCCCGGGTGGCTTTGAGCGCCATGGCGGCGGCATCGGAGCCGGCCTGGGGCTCGCTGTATCCAACCGCGAACTCGATGTCATTCTCGAGGATCTTGGGAAGGAACTCCTGCTTGAGCTTTTCGCTGCCTCGACGGATCAGCGTCTTTCCGATGATGCCGACGCCCTTGCCGATCTGCGGACAGCCCGCACCGGCCAGGCGCTCGTTCAGCAGGTACTCGTAGACGCCCTCGCCCTCGCTTCCGCCGTACTTCTTGGGCCAGGTCATGCCCAGCCAGCCTCGCTGACCGATCTGCTTCATGAAGGCGCGCCGCTTGGGCGTGTCCACCAGCTGGGACATGTTCTCGCGGCTCGGGTCCATCACCTCCGGGTCGTAGTTCTCCTCGAGGAAGCGGTCGACCTGCTCCAGAAACTCGTACTGCTCCTCCGAGAACTCGAAGTTCACGATCTCATCCTCCTTCACGCCATGCGGGGGCCAGGACCCGACCTCGAAAAGCCGCTGCTATCGCAAGCCGACACTACCAAAATTCCCGCAGCCGAGGGCTCGACGCAGGACTCGGCAGGCCCGCGTGCCTTCGCCATCCGTCCTGGCCTCGCGGACAGCAGAAGCCTTCTCGAGTATCATCCGCCGCCCGGAGGGAGAACGAGACATGGCTCAGCTGAAGGCAGGCACTCGAATGCGCAGCGCGGTCTGCGCCACCGAGGTGATGGTGGTCGCGGCACCCTCGCACGAGGTGGAGATCACCTGCGGCGGTGTCCCGATGATCGACATGAAAGGCGAACCCCCCGCGGGGGCATCACTTTCTCCCGATGCCTCGGCGGGTACCGCGCTCGGGAAGCGCTACGTCGACGAGGCCGGCGACCTCGAGCTGCTGTGCACCAAGCCCGGTGAGGGCTCGCTCGGCGTCGGCGGCTCGCTGCTCTCCGTCAAGGAAGCCAAGCCGCTGCCGTCATCGGACTGAACGATGAACCTGATGATGCTGCTCGAGATGGCCACCTCGGGCTTCGGCGATCGGGTAGCCGTCCAGAGCGGAACGGAGACCCTCAGCTACTCCCAGCTCTTCGAGGCCGCGGGCGCCGCCGCCGAGGAGATCGGCAGCTCTGGCTGCGAGCGGCTGGCCGTCCTGGACGTCAGCAGTCTGGCGGTCCCGGTAGCGCTGTTCGCCAGCGCCTGGGCGGGCGTGCCCTTCGTCCCGCTCAACTACCGCCTCACCGGGGCCGAGCTGGAGCGGCTGGTGGCCGAGATCGCGCCCTCCTACCTGATCACGGAGAGCGACCGCGCTCCGTCCCTGTCGAAGCTCCCAGGCACCACCGTCGTCGTTCGCGAACGCTTCCTCGAGCGCGCCGGCGCCGGCTCTGCCGCCGACCCCAGCTGGCCGATGGACCCCGACCAGATCGCGATCCTCCTCTTCACCAGCGGCACCACGGGCCCTCCCAAGGCCGCCGTGCTCCGCCACAAGCACCTCGTCACCTACATCCTCGGTTCCGTCGAGTTCGCCTCCGCCGCTGAAGACGACGCAGCGCTGGTGAGCGTCCCGCCGTACCACGTCGCGGGGATGGCGGCAATCGCCAGCTCCGTATACGCCGGGCGGCGGATCGTGCAGCTTCCCAGCTTCAGCGCCGAGGCCTGGCTGGAGGTGGCCCGCGCCGAGCGGGTCAGCAATGCGTTCGTGGTCCCCACGATGCTGGCACGCGTCGTCGACGCTCTCGCTGATGCGGGGAGCGCGGAACTGCCGCATCTCCGCGCCCTCTCCTACGGTGGGGGCAAGATGCCGCAGCGGGTGATCGAGAGAGCGATGCAGCTCTTTCCCGAGACCGAGTTCACCAACGCCTACGGCCTCACGGAAACCAGCTCGACCATCTCTCTCCTCGCTCCCGAGGACCATCGCAGCGCGGTCGAGAGCGACGATCCAGCGATCCGGCGGCGCCTGAGCTCGGTGGGCCGTCCGCTGCCGAGCGTCGAGCTGGAGATCCGCGACGAAGCGGGGAACGCCGTCGGTCCCGGTGAGAGCGGCGAGATCTTCGTGCGCGGTGAGCAGGTCTCCGGTGAGTATCTCGGACGCGGCAGCAGCGTCGATGGCGAGGGCTGGTTTCCCACCCGGGACAGCGGCTCGATGGATGGAGACGGCTACATCTTCATCGAGGGGCGCGCCGACGACATCATCGTGCGCGGTGGCGAAAACATGTCCCCTGGCGAAATCGAGGACGTGCTGCTCCAACACGAGGCCGTGGCGGATGCGGCCGTCGTCGGACTCCCCGACGAGCACTGGGGAGAAGCCGTCGCCGCCGCCGTGGTGACCAGGCCGGGAAGCTCCGTGAGCGAGCAGGAGATTCGCGACTGGGTCAAGGACCGGCTGCGGTCCTCCCGGACGCCACAGCGAATCGACTTCCGCGACGAGCTCCCCTACAACGAACTCGGCAAGCTGCTGCGGCGAAAGCTGCGCGAAGAGATGCTGGGAGAAGAGCAGTAGAACGGGAAGCGAAGACCGGGATCCTCTCGCTGGCGGAGGCGACCCTGCGACTGCGGTCGCCCCTCGCCTCCGAGGAGTTCTCGGCCCTGACCGGGGAGCCGATCCTGGTCGTCGCACTCGACTCCGACGCGGGAGTGCCCGCCAGCGATGCACTCGCCGTGGTGCGGGCCGGCCTCGCCTTCCTTCCCTGCCCCACCGTGGCCCTCACCTCTGGCACCCTCGAGGAGCCGGTCCTCGCGCTCCTCGATCGGTTCGACGTCGTGCTGAGCTCCGAAGAGGATCTCGAGCAGATCGTCGCTGCCACTCGGCGAACACCCATGGCGGCGATGGCGTTGGTCCAGTTGCTCCGACACGGCGTCGGTCTCGATGCGCACCAGGGGCTGGTCGCAGAGTCGCTGGTCTACTCCACACTTCAGGGCGGACCGGAGTTCCGGGACTGGCTCGCGCAGCGGCCCGCGGCGCGAGCACCCCGTTCCAACCCGGAGCCAGCCGTTCTCCTCGAGCGCTGCGATGGCCGCCTGGAGCTCTCGCTGAACCGGCCGGAGACGAGGAACGCCATCTCCGTGGAGGTGCGCGACGCTCTCGTGGAAGGACTGCGAATGGTCATCGACGATCGGTCCATCGAGGAGATCGTGCTCCGCGGAGTCGGGCCCTCCTTCTGCGCCGGTGGAGACCTCGACGAGTTCGGCACGCTTCCCGACCCGGCCACCGCCCACGCCGTCCGATCCGTGCGCAGCCCGGCGCGCTTGCTCGCCGACTGTGGCGACCGGGTGCGCGCTGAGCTGCACGGCGCCTGTGTGGGTGCGGGGATCGAGCTTCCGGCCTTCGCCCGCCGGGTCGTCGCCTCGGAAGATGCCTTCTTTCAGCTTCCCGAGGTCGCGATGGGTCTGGTGCCGGGGGCCGGCGGGACCGTCAGCGTCACGCGACGCATCGGTCGCCAACGCACCGCCTACCTCGCCCTCTCCGGCGCGCGAATCGACGCGCGCACCGCCCTCCGCTGGGGACTGGTGGATGAGATCGCTGCCTGACCCGAGAGGCGCGAGGAGACCGTCGTCCGGACCCGCTCATGATTCCCACGGCAGTCCCTGCAACGCGCTGCTCGGCGCGGAGTATCGGATCGCCGGCTGGGGAGTGGGCTCCGACTACGCGTCGTCGCTGCTCGAGTGGCTTGGCGCCGACGTCGTGCGCTCGCGCTGCGCAGCCGATCCCCACCCGGCCATCGAGTGGGCCCGCTCGGGTGCGATGGCGCTCACCGGGCACGCCGAGGGGCCGCCACTGCTGGCGCCCGGCCCGCTGGCGAGCTGCGCCCGCGGCGCGATCGAGGCGCTTCGCCTGGTCGCGGGGAAACGCTGGCCGTCGGACCTCGACGGGCCCGCGCTGCTGGGCGAACGCGCGGCCGTCTTCGGCCTCCACCGACGCGGGAGCATCTCACCAGGCGGGAGCTGTCGGATCCTGCGCGCAGCCGACGGCTGGATCGCCGTCAACCTGGCCCGGCCGGACGACGTCCGGTCGATCCCCGCCTGGCTCGGCGAAGGTGACGTCGCTCTGCCCTGGAGCTTCGTTGCCGATCGCGTGGCGCTCCGACCCGCCGCCGAGGTCGTCGAGCGTGCCCGTCTCCTCGGGCTCGCGGCGGCAATCGCCGTGGATCCGCCCGGCGTCGCTCCCCCCTGGTGCCGAGTCGCTGAACGCGGGAGGTCGGCCCCCCGTTGCGCGGGCGAGCTGCCCCTGGTGATCGACCTCTCATCGCTCTGGGCCGGTCCGCTCTGCAGCCACCTCCTGGGTCTGGCCGGAGCCCGCGTGGTGAAGCTGGAGAGCACCCGCCGGCCCGACGGCGCCCGCTCGGGTCCGCCCGCCTTCTTCTCGCTTCTCAACGCCGGGAAGGCCAGCGTCGCGCTCGACTTCGGCGCTGACTCCGGCCGCCGGAAGCTCCGCCGAATGCTGGAGTGCGCGGACATCGTGGTCGAGAGCGCCAGACCCCGGGCGCTCGCGCAGCTCGGGCTGGACGCAGAGTCCATGCTGAGGAGCGTTCCCGGCCTCACCTGGGTAAGCCTCACCGGGCACGGACGCCGCGAGCCCGGGGCTCGCTGGATCGCCTTCGGTGACGACGCCGGAATTGCCGCCGGCCTCGCAGCGGAGAACGGCGATCGCGCGGGACCGCCACTGTTCTGTGGAGACGCCGTCGCCGATCCGCTCGCAGGGATCCACGCTGCGCTGGCTGCGCTCGCGTGTTGGAGCGGAGGGGGCGGCTACCTGCTCGATCTCGCGCTTCGCGATCTGGTTGCCCATGTCCTGGCCTTCGAAGCTCCTCCGTCACTGGCGAGTGTGAATCGGCTCGCCTCCGGCTGGGAGGTCGTCGCGGGTGAGCAGCGAGCCCCCGTCTCACCACCCCGAGCGAGGCCGGTCCCTGGCGCGGCGCGGCCCCTGGGAGCCGACACCGAGAGCGTGCTCCAGGAGCTGGCCATCCCATGCTGATCACCCGCGCCGAGATCGAAGAGGTCGCCCCGCTCGACCTCCGGATCGCAGAAGGGCGGATCGAGGAGATCGGTACCGCGCTGGCCCCTCGCAACGGTGAGAACGTTCTCGACGCCAACGGTGGTGCGCTGCTTCCCGGCCTCCACGACCACCACATCCACCTGATGGCCACGGCCGCCGCCGGGGCTTCGATCCGCTGCGGCCCTCCGCAGGTTCGAAACATCGAGTCGCTGGCGCGCGCCCTCCGCCTCGGGGCGCAGCAGAGCGGGTGGATTCGCGGCGTGGGCTACCACGAGTCCGTCACCGGAGAGCTCGACCGATTCCTCCTCGACGTACTGGCTCCCGACCACCCCGTACGCATTCAACACCGGAGCGGGGCGATGTGGCTGGTGAACTCCGCCGCCGTGGATCAACTCGGCCTCGACCGCGGTGTGGATCAGCCGGGTGTCGAGCGCGATCAGGCTGGCCGCGCCACCGGGCGGCTCTTCCGCCTCGACGCCTGGTTGCGCGAACGGCTCGAGGATCGCGCCCCTCCGACTCTCGCCAGCGTGAGCCGGCGCCTGGCCAGCTTCGGCGTGACCGGGCTGACGGACGCGACCGCCGAGAACTCGAGCTCCGCGCTCCGCGCCTTCGTGACCGCCATCGAGGGAGGCGAGCTGCTGCAGCGCGTCGTGCTGATGGGCAGGCGCGATCTGCCCTGGCCGGACCACGACAGGATCGAACGGGGTGCAGTCAAGGTGCTACTCGAGGAGCGCAAACTTCCCTCCTTCGAGCAGCTCCAGGGGATCATCGAGAACGCGCGCGACGATCGCCGCTCGGTGGCCGTCCACTGCGTGACGCGATTGGAGCTCGTCCTCGCCGCCGCTGCGTTCGCGTCGGCTGGTGCCCTCCCCGGAGACCGGATCGAGCACGCCTCCGTGGCGCCGCCCGACGCAGTTGGGATGCTCGCCGATTCCCCTCTCACCGTCGTCACCCAGCCCGGCTTCATCCGTGAGCGCGGCGATGCCTACCTCGTCGACGTCGAGCCCCGGGATCGGCCCTGGCTCTACCGCTGCAGAGGATTCCTGCGTGCCTCGGTGCCACTCGGCGGGAGCACCGACGCCCCGTTCGGCGATCTCGACCCCTGGAGGGCGATGCGAGCGGCGGTCGACCGCCGCACCGAAGCGGGTGCCGAGGTGGGGTCGGACGAGGCGCTCACGCCAGAGCAGGCCCTCGCCCTCTTCACATCGCCCCGCGATCGACCGGGGGCACCGCCGCGGTCGATCGAGCCCGGCGTGCCCGCGGATCTCTGTCTCCTGGACCGTCCCTGGGCGAAGGCGAGATCGGAGCTCTCCTGCAAGTGGGTCGTCGCCACCCTCCGCGACGGCGAACTCATCTGGCCGCTGTCGGGGGCGGGTTCTATGAGATGAACCCACCACCACAAATCACGAGTACATGGCCAGTGATGTAGGACGCCTCATCGGAGGCCAGATACAGCACGGCATTGGCTACATCTTCTGGCTGCCCCAGCCTGTTCAGCTTCAACTCATTCAGGATCCTCTCCATCGTCTCCTTGGGTATCTGTTCGACGACTCGCGTTTCGATGACTCCTGGAGCGACGGCATTGACATTGATCCCGTGGGGATTGACCTCCTTCGCGAGCGCCTTTGTGAAGCCGATGATCCCGGCTTTGGCTGCCGAGTAGTCGACGAACCCGGCTTGTCCCGAGATGCCGTTGACCGAGGCGAGATTCACGATCTTGCCGCTCTTTCTTCCGACCATGTGGTTGATCACCGCTCTGGTACAGATCATCGTCGCGTTGAGATTGCGCGCTAGCGTCGACTTCCAGACCTCATCCCTCGCCTCGTGAAACACAGAGGCTTGATCCCGCGCGCTTCCACCCGCGTTGTTGACCAGGATGTCGATGCCCCCGAACCTTTGCAGGGTGGCTTCGACCATCTGGTCGACCTCTCCGCTCTCGGTCACATCGACCTTGCTGGCCAATGCCTGGCCACCGGCGGCCTCGATTTCACTAGCCACATCGTTCAGCGGCTCGATGTCCACATCACATATGGTCACCTTGGCCCCTTCACGAACGAGAGTCAGCGCTATCTCGCGGCCAATCCCGCGCGCTGCGCCAGTGACTACCGCTACCCTATCAGCCAGTTTCATCCCACCAGTTCTCCCAATCTCGCGAACCGCGTCTCGCAGTTCCCGGTGGTCATCCTACGGCTTTCCGCCCCCTGCCCGTTCGCGCAGGACGAACTTGGTCACCTTCCCCATGGCGTTCGTCGGCAACGAGTCCACGATCTCGACGCGCCGGGGGACCTTGTAGTTGGCCATCTTCTCCCGGCACCAGGCGGTCACGGAGTCGGGCGTGAGTTCGGCGCCCGGCGCCGGCACCACGAAGGCCATTCCCACCTCACCCAGCCGCTCGTCGGGAACACCGATCACGGCCACCTGGAAGATGTCTTCCCAGGAGTGCATCAGGTTCTCGACTTCGGCGGGATAGCAGTTGAAGCCCCCGACGATGAACATGTCCTTGATGCGGTCGGTGATCCGCAGGTAGCCGAGATCGTCCATGATCCCGATGTCACCCGTGTGAAACCACCCCTCCGCGTCGATCGCCTTCGCGGTCTCCGCGGGATCCTCGAAGTAGCCCTTCATCACCGTGTAGCCGCGGAGCACCACCTCGCCCGGCTCTCCGCGAGGGGTCTCCTTTTCCTCTTTGTCCACGCACCGCACCTCGATATCCGGAATCGCCCGACCGGAGGTCCGGGCGATCGTCTCGGCGTCGTCCTCCTCGCGGCACATGGTCACCGGACCGGTGCTCTCGGTGAGGCCGTAGCCGGTGATGATGGTCTCGAAGCCCAGCTCACGGCGCATCCGGTGAATCAGCTCCACCGGGATCGCGGCCGCACCGGTCACGGCGAGCCGAAGGCAGGAGAGATCGAACTTCTCCCGATCGGGGTGGGCGAGGATCGATTGATACAGGGTGGGCGGGCCCGGAAGAACGGTGACCCGCTCCCTGCCGACCCGCTCCAGCACGGCCGGGACGTCGAACACCGGGTGCGGAAGCATCGTCGCGCCGCGCACGATCGCGGCCAACCAGCCCGCCTTGTAGCCGAAGGAGTGGAAGAACGGATTCACGATCAGGTAGCGGTCGCTCTGCCGAAGACCGGCGATCTCGCACCACGCCTCGAAGCAGCGAAGAGTCTGGCCGTGGGTGGTCATCGCGCCCTTCGGCCTTCCCGTCGTCCCGGAGGTGAAGAGGATGTCGGAGAGATCGTCGGGTGAGACGGCCTCCGCGCGTCGCCGCGCCTCCCCTGCCGTCACCGCCTCGCCCTCGGCGAGGAATTCCGGCCAGGGAGTGGTGCCCGGCGCGCTCCCTCGCAGCAGAATGATCCGTTCCAGGCTCGGCAGATCGGCGATCGGCCCCGCGGAGCCCGAGCCTCCCAGAGCATCGCGCAGCATGCCGACGTAGTCGGTGTCCAGAAACCCGGTCACCGTGCAGAGGATGCGCGCTGCGGTCTTCTCCAAGATGTAGCCGGCCTCAGTCCCCTTGAGCCGCGTATTGAGCGGCACCAGGATCCCGCCCGCCGCCTGCAGGCCGATCGTGGCGACTACCCATTCGTGGATGTTTGGCGCCCAGATCGCGATCCGATCGCCGGACTCGATCCCCGCGGCACAAAAGGCCCGCGCCGCCCGCGTTGCCGCGTCCCACAGCTCCGCAAAGCTCAAGGCGAGATCGCCTTCCTCGATGGCAATCCGATCTCCGAAGCGCCCGGCGGCACCTCGAACCAGCCGCGGAATCGTCTGCTCGAGTGAGTCCATGGGGGGCGTATTCTATCCTACCTGTCGCATCCGAGGGGAACCTGTGGAGAAGCTGCTCTACGTAGTCTGGAAGAAGGCGGAGGAGTCCGTCCCGGACTTCCGGGAGCGGATGCTCGGAGCGGTCGCGAGCGGACTGTGCGACCTCGGCGTGCGGGGACTCTCGATGAATCTGGCCGACGAGATGTCGACCTTCGCCGAGCGAATGCGCATCACCCAGATGCAGGCCCCGCCGTCGGGAACCGTCTCCATCTGGCTCGACACGGCCCTCGACCGCGATCCTCTTCAGGATCTGCTGAAGAGCGTCTGCCAGCGCCTGGCCGGCTACCTCGTCCTCGAATCCGTGCCCCTCGCCAACACCACCCGGATCGCCGCCCCCGGTGAGCGCACTCCGGGCATCACCACGGTGGCATTCCTCGAGAAGCCCGCGGGCATGACGCAGGAGGATTGGCTGGACGCCTGGCAGGGAAGACACACACGGGTCGCGATCGAGACGCAGAGCACCTTCCTCTACATCCAGAACCTGATCGTCCGCCCGCTGACCGAAGACGCACCACCCTGGTCCGCGATCGTCGAGGAGGGCTTTCCGGCGGAGGCCGCCACGGATCCGATGGTCTTCTTCGCCGCGGGGGACTCTCGGGCAAGGCTCGAGGAGAACAGGCGCCGCCTCTTGGAGAGTTGCGCGAAGTTCATCGACTTCGCCCGACTCGAGTCCCACCCCATGAGCAGCTACCTGCTGGTGGCGTGAACGAGTTCGACGCGAGGCCGCCCGCCGGGGTCACTCCTGAAGCGAGAGGGCCTGGCGCGGGCACCCCCGGACCGCTCTCTCCACGCCGGAGCGAAGCGTCTCGGGGATTTCGTCGAGGAGAATCGTCAGGGTGTCGTCGTCTTGGAGCCGGAATACGTCCGGACAACAACGAACGCAGACGGCGTTCGCCTCGCACAGGTCAGAGTTGACGATGGCCTTCATCGGGTTCTCCTCGTTCGACCGTCGCACCGCCGGGCGGGACCGAGGTGTTGACACGATCCGATCCGGACCAGGGGGTCTCCCTGCTGACGATCTGGTAGACGCAGCGGTATGAATCCTCCAGCAGATGTTCGGTCCGGCGGACTTCGACGTCGGGCCCCAGGAGGGTCTGGAAGAGGGCCGGCTCGCCGGCGCAGAGACCACCACAAACCTTCGCCGCAGCGCAGATCGGGCAGTGATTCTCCGCCAGGACCCAGCAATCCTCTCCGTCGGCATGCCACTCTACCATGTAGCCTTCTTCATTGCGAAGCGAGGCGAGCGCGTCGAGCCGCTCCTCCAGCGACGCCCCCCGGTCCGGCATCCGCCGCCGATAGCGGCGAATCTGCTGCCGGACGCGTTCCTCGACGAGGCGCTGCAGACCTTCTCCGCCGAAGGCGCCGTCGATCGCCTCGATCAGGCCCACCGCGAATTCCCGGTGACTGTCGGGGAAAAGCGGCTGCGCCGCTTCGCTGAGGCTCCAGCGCCGAGCGGGGCGGCCCACCGGCCGTCTCTCCTCGACATAGACCAGGAGCCCTTCCTTGTTGAGCGCCTGCAGGTGCTGCCGAACCGCCACGGGAGTCACGTTGAGGCGCGCCGCGAGCTCCGTCGCGGTCTGCGGGCCCCCTGACTTGAGCAACTCCAGTAGCTTCCGGCGTGCGGGCGTCATGGCTTCTGTGCTCTCCGCAGGTAGAATAGAGCAGTATCGGATAAAAGGCAAATATCTACTTGCATAAATTTTTAAATCACATACTTTCCTAACATATTTCGAGCCGCGTGGGGTGGAGGTGACCACGGGCCGCGCGGACGAGACGAAAGGAGCACCACATCATGGCCATCGAGCTTCCGGACCTTCCCTACCCCAAGGGCGCGTTGGCGCCCCATATTTCCGCCGAGACCCTCGATTTTCACTACGGCAAGCATCACACGACCTATGTCAAGAACCTGAACAACCTGATCCAGAACACAGACTTCGCTTCGGCGTCCCTGGAAGACATCGTGCGCAAGGCCGAGGGGGGCATCTTCAACAACGCCGCCCAGGTCTGGAACCACACCTTCTACTGGAACAGCCTGTCTCCCGACGGAGGCGGTGAGCCTAGCGGGGCCGCCAAGACCGCCGTCGATCAGGCCTTCGGCTCGTTCGACAAGTTCAAGGAAGAGTTCACCGGAAAATCCATCACCCTGTTCGGCTCGGGATGGTGCTGGCTGGTCAAGAATTCCGACGGCAGCCTCTCGATCGAGCAGACCCAGAACGCCGGTACTCCGCTCACCGAGGGCAAGACCCCGCTGCTCACCTGCGACGTCTGGGAGCACGCCTACTACATCGACTACCGCAACGCGCGCCCCAAGTACCTCGAGAGCTATTGGAACCTGGTCAACTGGAGCTTCCTCGAGGCCAACCTCGGCTAGGGACCGCACCGAGGTTCCGAGCCTCGATCCAGCCACAGCCGCTCCCCGCGGGTAACAAGCCGGCCTAAAGCAACCGGCAAACACGCCGATAAGCCTCCCAGATCACACGAGCTTCTCCATGGAAGCCGATCTGGGAGGCCTCGCCGTGCCCACCTCGCTGCGACGCATCGACACCACCGCGCTGCTCCACTTTCTGCGCTTCGGACTCGCCGAAGGCGCCACTCGAATCCACTTCCGGGTGGGCCGACCGCCGGACTTCGCCGTGGGCGGCGAGCAGAGGACGCTCCGCTACCGCCAGCTCGCGCGGGAGGACACAGAAGCCATCCTCCGCCTCTTGTTCGAGCAGACGCGCGTACCCGAGCGCCTCAGCAGCGAGCCCGTTCCTGGCGGCCAGGAGATCTACTTCTTCGTCGAACTCCCCGGCGAGGCGCTCTTCGAAATCGACGCCTCGCGAGAGGAAGCGGGCATCGCGCTGTCTCTGGAGATCATCCGCCCGCTCACCAACCCCGCGGAGATCGCGCTGCTCGAGAGCTGACCCTCAACCAGCCAGGACGAGAGCCGGCTCCGCTGGTGGCTAGGAGAACCAGCCCTTGCGCTCTCCGCGCGCCTCGTCCAGCAGCTTGGCGATCGACCGTTTCACCAGCTTGACCCGCTTCTCGATCGCCGCGTCGTCCTCGTTCGCCTCGCCCTCGAAGTGGAGAGGCTCTCCGAAGTGGATGCGGAACTTCACGGGCAGGGGCAGGAAGCCCCCGAGCCCCAGCCAGGGGAACGTCGGGGTGATGGGAAAGGCTGGGGAACCCACCAGCTTGCCGAGCCACTTCACGTCGGCCAGCCCGGGGGCCTGCTCTTCGCTGCCAACGATGCCGACGGGAACCACCGGCGTCCCGGTTCCGATCGCGAGCCGCATGAAGCCGAGACCGAAGCGCTGCAGCTGGTAGCGCTTTCGATACGGCTTCACGAAGCCCTCCGCTCCCTCGGGAAACACCATGACCGCCTCTTCGTGTTCGAGAAGCTGGACGCAGTTCTCGGGAGTCCCGACCACCGACCCGGAGCGGTGCATGAAGGTGCCGAAGAAGGGGAGCTTCACGAGGTAGTACTCGCCCATCGCACGCACCAGCCGCGGAGGCTCCGCCTCCAGCAGCATCGCCATGGCCAGCATGAGCGCGTCGTAAGCGAAGTTGTTGCCGGCGTGGTTCCCGACAAGCAGCACACGGCCTTCGGGAACACGCGCGATGTCGCGCGTCTCGACGCGGAGCCAATAGCGGTAGAGCAGCGCTGCGAGCAGCGCGACGTTGCGGGCGTACTCGGGCTCTGCACCAAAGGGGTCGAAGCCGTACTCGTTCAGCTGCGTGGTGATCCGGGCGATGCGCTCGTCGAGCTCGGCGCGCAGGCCGGAAAGCGGAAGCGGCAGACCGAGTCCCCTGCTCTGTCCACCCCAGGCCTCCCTGCTCATCCGAGCTCCGCCCGCAGGAAGGCGAGCAGCTCCGACCAGGCACGCGTCGCGGCCACGGCGTCGTAGGCATCGGGCCGGGTCTCGTTGAAGAAGGCGTGATCGACGCCCGGGTAGATGTTGAACTGGACCCGTTTGCCCGCTGCCTTCAGATCGGACTCGAGCTTGCCGACCACGTCGGGTGTCACGTAGGCGTCGCGCTCGGCAAAGATCCCCAGCACCGCGGCTTCCAGCCCCGAGAGATCGAGCGTCACGTTCGGGTGGATGCCGTAGAAGTCGCCGACTGCACCGATGCGCCGGTTGCGGGTCGCCGCGAAGAGCGCGAGCTGCCCCCCCATGCAGAAGCCGATGGCCCCCAGCTTCGCGCCGTCGACGGCGTTCTGGCTCAGCAGCGCCGAGACCGCCGCATCGAGATCACGCGCCGCGCGCGGGATCTCGAGATCCATCATCAGCCGGCTCGCAACGTCCGGGTCCCCGGTCGACTCGCCGCGGTAGAGATCCGGCGCCAGCGCTACGAAGCCCTCGCGCGCCAACCGGTCGCAGACGTCGCGGATGTGGGGCACCAGCCCCCACCACTCCTGGATCACGATCACGCCGGGCCCGTGGCCGGAGGCCGGCAGCGAAAGGTAGCCCCTCGCCTGCTCCCCGTCGCTCTCGAATTCGATCTCGCGCCCGGCGCGTTCTCCGGCCATTCCGTTCCTCCAACGGGTTCCGGCAACCATAACAACGGGGGAAGCGGATCGCTCCGCTTCCCCCGTATCGAGGCTTCCTCGAGTTGCCCCTGGACCGGGGCGGGATGAACTCAGGCGGACGAACGACGCCCGCGGCGAGTCAGCCCCAGGATCAGCATGCCGACGCCCATCAGCGCAGCCGCGCCGGGCTCGGGAACCGTCGCCACGAAGAGCGCATTCGGGAAGAAGACGTCGTCGCCCCCGGTCGACATATCGGGCTCCTCGCCGAGCGCCCAGCGCATGGTGACGGTCTGGGTGACGCCGGGAATGGCATCGAGGTAGATACCGATCCAGTCGTCGGGGTATTGGTCATTCACGAATCCCTGACCCATGGGACCGAGAGTGTCGTCGCGGACGATCTCGGGCGCACCGTAGGGAGCGCCGTTGACCTCGAAGACGCCCCCTGCCGACGCGCGCACGAAGCCCGAGTCGGTCAGGTCATAGGTGGTATCGAAGGTCACCCCGACCTCCTGAGTCTCGAAACGCGAGTCCAGGATCACGAAGAGCATCTGCTCCGCGACCGCGCCGGGAGGGGTCGCCTCGTCGATGGTCCCCAGCCAGGTGACAGCGAAGGTGATGTCGTAGGTCCAGGCGTCGCCCACCCGCGGCTTGTTCCCCGGCGTGGCCACCGTGGAGACATTGCTGATATAGGCTTCGTAGTCCGTCAGTGTGTCGGTCGGATCGTTCGGGCGCAGGCGAAGCCACTCCGGAAAGCCGGCGAAGGGCGGGGGTGCCCCGAGGTCCACCGTCATGGAATCCAAGGTCGGGTCGACGGGCAATGTGTAGACGTCGTCCGGGATCGATACCGCGAAGGCGCCCGGTGCGCCGAGGAGAATCAATGCACCGAGTAGAGCTGCCACCTTGTGGCCAACTGGCCGCATCATCCACTGCATGAGTCGCTCCCCCTTTCACCTCCGACTGCCGGTTCAACACCGGCTGCATAGGTGAGTGGCCTCGGAAGCGGATTTGTGTCAAAAAGATCGGGGACTTCGCGCGCAGCGCGTCCGCAACCGGCAGCTCCTGTGCAGGCGCGGCCGCGCAGGAAAAAAGAAACCGCCGGGTGGGTGAGGACCCACCCGGCGGTTCATCGAAACACCGGGAAAGAACGAGAAGCGAGCCCTATTCGGACTGCCCCCGATCCGGCTTCTCGCCGGGACCCGTGTTGAAGCCGAAGCCCCCGCCGTTGCCGCCGTTGCCACCGCTGACCGAGCTGCGCGTGGGCGTCGGGTTGGCCTGCATGCACGCGCCGAAATCGCACGGCTGGTAGCTGCGCCGGCCGGGATCGAGCGGAGCCAACCCGATCGTCGGCGGAGGCGCTGCAACGTCGACCTCGGGCTGGAAGTGAGCGACCGCGGTCACGGTGATGCCCCCGACGCCGAGAAGAGCCAGGCGGCTTCCGCCTGCCGGAGTCAACGCCAGCGGCGCCGCACCGCTCGCCGTCATGCACTGGCCGGGCTGCGCCACCAGCGGCCCGCTCCCATCCCGCCGGGAGACCGCCAGATCGGCCTCCCCCTCACAGAGCTTCGTGCCCGAGCTCGAGACCGTGACCTCGGTGTCGCTGCCACGGCCCGTTGCGCGGGAATCGGGGGTCAGAATGACGAACGTGGAGTCGCCACCGGCACTGGTATCCACCAGCCGCACGCGACCGGAGTGGACCTCGAGCGACGGAGCACCCGTCTCGCTGCGCAGGATGGTCACGCTGGTCGACTTGTCCAGCTGGACGTACACATCCCCCATCATGAGCCCCACCTGGGAGCTCCCGTCCGTCACGATCCGCTCGCCACCGGTCACGATCCCTTTCGGCGCGAGGCTCCGACTCCCGTCTGCACCTTCCGCGAGAGGACTCCCCGCCAGCGACACGACGTCGGCAACCGTCTCGGCACTCGCCGAGACCAGGGGAAGCGCACCGAGCACCCCACCGAGCACGGCTACAAGCACTATTCGCTCGATCACACTTCGCATGGTTTCGTCTCCTTGTCTAAGGGGAGAAGCGCAACGTGGCGTACATCCCCAGAATCTGGCGGTCGTAGTCGAATACGTTGACGTTGGAAATGTTGTCGAAGTACGCGTACCGCAACGAGAGCATGAGATACTTGTTGACGGGGCGTTCCAGCACCAGGTCCACCCGGGCGAAGTCGTCCGTCCGGTCCGTGTCGCTCAGCGGATACTCCCGCTGGAAGAACACGTCTCCCGGGTCGGGGTACGTGGAGGGGTTCCGGAACGGCACCCAGGCGTAGCTCCCGAACGCCTCGAAGGCGAACTGGAAGGGCAGGAGCAGCCGCATGCCGAGCTGTCCCTCGTGGGTCTGAAGGGTCCACTCGCTTCCCCAGGCCGTGTAGCGCCGGTACCGGTAGCCGGCCCGCAGCACCAGCTTCTCGCCCCACACGGGCCAGGCATGGTCGAGGCCGAGCGCGAAGCCCCAGCCGTCGCGTTTGCGCTCTCGCTCCTCGTTGAGCCCACGCGGCCCGCACACCACGTGACGGGCGCTCCGGCAGAACGCCCCCGGCCGCCCCGGTCCATCGGGCACGTCGAAAGTGTCGAAGAAATAGCTCCGCGTCTGGAAGCGCGCAGAAAGCCGCGTGGTGCCCGCGCTGCCCCAGTTCTGGTACACAGCGGGCGTGACGGTGTTGGTCATCAGGAAAGGGTCGCCTCCGATCCAGGAGTAGCCGAAGTCGTACTGGACGCGGCCGATGGTGCCCTGCCTCAGCCGGCGGTCCACCCACAGCGAGACACCCGGGAAGTTCGCGTTGAAGGCGTGGAGGTCGTCGTGCGCCGAGCCGTAGTAGGTGGCCATGGCACCGACGGTCCAGTCCGAGTTGGCGAAGAGCTCGTAGCCGGCCTCCACCCACCAGACGCCCCGGTGATCGCGCTGCGAGGAGATCTCCTGGGGCAGCTGTACCCCGCTGCCGCGCAGCACCACGTTGTCGTCGTACTCGAAGCCGCCCGTGATGTTGATCCACCAGCCGGGGGACCGCTCTCGCAGGATCTCGAGCGGGCGAGGGCTGTTCCACTTCCAGGGGGGCTGCCCCTCTTCGCCCAGGCGCTCGAGAGCCGCGATGACCTGGGTCTCCCAGACGGTGCCGGCGGCGAGCACCTGGGCCCGCCGCAAGGCCTCCGCAGCAGCCTGCCGTTCGCCCTCGATCTCGAAAGCGAGAGCCGCGTAGTAGGAGGCGATGGGCTCGACCGCGTCGGGGTCTGCCTGGCCGGAGCGCGACAGGGCCAATGCCGCCTCCGCGGCCTCGCCGCGCTGAAGGGCCAGCAGGCCCAGATACAGGTGAATCTCGGCGCGGTCGGGCAGCCGCTGTTCCGCGGCCTCGAGCGCCTTCTGCGACCCCTCCAGGTCCCCCTGGTGGAAAAGGGCCATGCCCAGGAAGAGATCCACTTCGGCGGAATCCGGAGCGAGGCGCTTGGCCTCTTCCAGAGACGCAACCGCCTCGACATAGCGGCGCAAGGTGATCTGGCACTGTCCGGAGACCAGAGCCGCGCGGGCGTCGGTCGGGTCGGCGGCCCGCGCGATCGCCAGCTGCGGCAGGGCCTCCTCGCAATTCCCCTGAGCCGCCAGTCGCTCGCCGCGCAGGCGAGAGACGGCTGCGTCGTCCTGGGCCACCCCGGGCGGCGCTACCAGCAGGAGTGCTAGAACCAGGACCAGCGGACCCCAGCCCACGGACTCGCACTTTCCTTCGGAGAGCTGCGTCATCATTTGCCTTTCCCCCCCTCTTGGTGCGTTTGGCTGGCAAAACGCTAGCGCAATCGACCCCGCGGGTCGCACACCGGACCGGCCTTTGCTCCCGGCAGGCCCGCTCCTGGCCGTGAGTGGCCTGCGTGGCGAGGAAGTGTCGTTTCACGGCGCTCGTGACGGGTAGCCAGGCCACCAGGTGCCAGGAAGGCCTGTTCGGGAGCGAGGCGGGATCCGATCCCTCGGGGCCATCACAACTGATGCCCCGAGGGGGTGCTCGCCGCCCTGCCCGGGCCGGCAGATTCGAGATGCTCGGCGTTGCGGGGTAGATTGGGCCGGATGCCGTTTCGCCAGCTGAGCCTGCCCAGCCCGCTGCAGCCGCTGTTCGAGTTGCTCGTCTCTCACCAGCATCGGGCCGCTCTGGTGGGCCCCTGTGTCCGCGATCTCCTGCGCGGGGCGGAGGTACGGGATTTCCAGCTCGCGTGCTCGGCGTCTCCGGAGGAGGTGCTGGCGCTCTTCCACCACGCGGTCCCGATCGCCCCTGGCAATGCCACGGTGATGGTTCCGACCCGGGCGGGACCGGTCGACGTCACACGCTTTCGCGGCGGAGAGCAGCTCGAGGACGATCTCGCGCTGCGCGACTTCACCATCCACGCGATCGCATACGAGCCAGTCGATGACAGCGGCCCCCGGCTCTTCGATCCCCAGGGAGGTGTTCCCGACCTCGAAGCGCGGCGGCTGCGAGCGGTGGGCTCCGCGCGGACCCGTCTCGCGGAAGACCCGCTTCGCGCGCTGCGCGCGGCGCGCCTGGTGGCCGAGCTCTCCCTCCGCCCGGACCAGGAACTCGAGGACGCGATGGCGTGGGTACGTCCCTCGATCCGATCCCTCGCGCCTCCACGGCTGCGCCAGGAGATCTCGCGACTCCTTTTGGCGCAGCGGACGGGGGCCGGCCTCGAACTGCTTCGCCGAACCGGGATCGAGGCGGCCATCGCACCCGGTGTCCGGAGCGGTACCCCGCGCATGCTAGACCGGCTGCCACCCGAGCTGCCGCTTCGGCTCGCCGGGTGGCTCCGCGGAACCGCCGCTACCAAGATCCTGGTCCGCCTGCGCTTCTCGGCCCACGTGGTGCGCAGCGTCGAGTCCCTGCTCGCCCTCCACCCCCTCGACGCCCATTTCACGCCAGCCGGGGAGCCCGAGCTGCGCCGTCTGCTCAAGCGGACTGGCGACACCAACCTGGCTCGGCTCTTCGAGCTCCGGGAGGCGGAGCTCGAAGCTGGGATGCTCGGGGACCCCGAAGCCGAGGATGTCCGCGCCCGGCTCTCGCTGCTGCGGGAGAGTCTCGACCGGATCCGGAGCGCCGGAGAGAATGCGCTCCTGCGCACGCAGCTGGCCCTCGGCGGCCGAGAGGTGATGGAGGCCCTGAACGTCGGCCCCGGTCCAGTGGTGGGCCGGGCGTTGCGCTACCTCGCCGAACGCGTCTCCGAGGACCCCAGCCGCAACACCGAGGACGACCTCCTGGAGCTGCTGCGCAGCTGGAGCGACCGCGATCCCTAGCTCGCGTTGCTCACCGGATCGGCCGGGGAGCGGTCGCTATGCTCCGCTCTCGATGAGCGAGCGAACGGTCCTGACACTGGTTCGGCATGGAGAGACCTCGGCCAACGTGGAGGGGATCTGGCACGGATCCATCGACACGGCCCTCACCGAAAGGGGACTGCGCCAGGCGCAACGGGTGGCCCGCCACCTCGCCAGCACCCGCCCCCACGCCGCGGCCGTCTACGCGAGTCCGTTGACCCGCGCCCGCCTCACGGCTGGCGCCATCGCCGACGCGCTGGGACTCGACACGCGGATCGAGCCCGACCTGACCGAGTACCATCTCGGCAGCCTCGAGGGCACCAGCTACCAGGAGCTCACCGCGAAACACCGCCTCTTCGAGCGAATGCGAGAGGAGCCGGACCACGCGCCGGGAGGTGGAGAGTCTCCGCGCCAGGTCGCCGAACGCTACGCGGCGGTGCTGCGCCGGATCGCCGCCGCACACCCGGGCGAAAATCCCATCGTGGTCGCTCACGGCGGCGCTCTGACCCTCGGACTGGCGCTGCTGGTGGACGGTGACGTGAACTCGTGGCGCCGCGCGGTGGAGAATTGCGCCGTGAGCGATCTCGCCATCGACCCCCGCCCCGAGCTGCTCAGCTTCAATCAGACCGACCACCTCGAGGGTCTCTGACCCCTCTCTGTCGTTCGACAGTGAAGCTTGGCGCTCTTCGTTTGCCGGGTAGACTCGAAGAACGCGCGAAGTGGTGGCGCGAGCAGCGGGGTGATCGAACGCCCGCGAACGAGGCTGGGCGATGCTCTTCGCCGCTCGACCTCCCTGCTTTCCCCCGCCCTTGGTGAACCCGCGCAGCCCTGGAGGCCGACTTGACGCAGATCCCCGATGCGCCCCCGGGCGCGCCCCCTTTCTCCGAGGAGCTCAAGGCGCGGCTCGCAGACGCCCTCGCCTCTCGCGCCGCGGACGGATCCCCGCGAACCCGAAATCTCCGGCAGGACGGCTCCGCCCTCTTCACCAATCGGCTGCTGCTCGAGACGAGCCCCTACCTGCGCCAGCACGCCCACAACCCGGTGAACTGGTACCCCTGGGGCGACGAGGCCTTCGAGGACGCGCAAGCGTCTCGACCGGCCGGTCTTTCTCAGCATCGGCTACTCCACCTGCCACTGGTGCCACGTGATGGAGGAGGAGTCCTTCGACGACCCGGAGATCGCACAGCTCCTGAACCAGCACTTCATCGCCGATCAAGGTGGACCGCGAGGTGCGCCCGGACGTCGACGCGGTCTACATGAGCGCGGTCCAGGCGATGACGGGCGGCGGCGGCTGGCCCTTGAGCGTCTGGCTGACTCCGGAGCGGAAGCCGTTCTTCGGCGGGACCTACTTTCCGCCCGCGCGACCGCGGTCCCCATCACGGGTTTCCGACGGTGCTGCAGGCGGTGCAGCAGCACTACGCGCAGGACCGCGGGCGACTCGAGCAGGCTGCGGATCAGCTCACCGAGCTCATCCAGCGGGACCTCGAGGCCGCCACGTCTACCGGGACGGACCTCCCGAACGAGGACCTGCTGCGCATGGCCTTCTCCTGGTACGCCCGAAACGCCGACCGTGCCCGGGGAGGACTCGCCGTCGCAGATGAAGTTCCCCGCATCCTTCCCGGTCCGCTTCCTGCTGCGCTTCCATCGGCGCACGGGCGATCCGGACGCCCTGCGAGCTCGCCACGCTCACCCTCGAGAGGATGGCGGCCGGCGGCATCTACGACCAGGTCGGCGGCGGCTTCCACCGCTACTCCACCGATCCGCACTGGCTGGTGCCGCACTTCGAGAAGATGCTCTACGACAACGCGCTGCTCGCCTGTGACTATCTCGAGGCCTGGCAGGCCACGGGGCGCCCGGAGTTCGCGGACGTGACCCGCGAAATCCTGGACTACGTGAGCCGGGAGATGATCTCGCCGGAAGGCGGGTTCTACTCCGCCACCGACGCCGACAGCGCGAATCCCGAGGGCGAGTCGCGAGGAGGGCTGGTTCTTCACCTGGACGCCGGCGGAAATCGAGTCGGTCGTCGGTTCGGAGCAGGCCCGGTTCGTCTGCGCCTACTACGGCATCACCCCGGAAGGCAACTACGAGGGGCGCAACGTCCTCCACCGAGAGCGCGACTCCCGCAGCGGTCGCACGGGAGCTGGGTGTCGAAGCCGGGCAGCTGCTCTCGATCGTCGCTGAGGCTCGCCAGAAGCTCTATCAGGCGCGCGCCGGCCGGCCCGCGCCGCTCCGAGACGAGAAGATCCTCGCCGCCTGGAACGGGCTGATGATCTCGGCATTCGCGCAGGCGGGTTTCGCCCTGGACGAGCCGGCCTACACCGAGACCGCGCGCCGCGCCGCGCGTTTCGTGCTGGAGCAGATGCGAGAGGCAGGTCGCCTGCTGCGAGCCTCCAAGGACGGCCACGCAGACGGGCCCGCCTTCCTGGAGGACTATGCCTTCCTGATCGCCGGCCTCTTCGACCTCTACGAAGCCGACCCGGACACGCGCTGGCTGCGCGAGGCGCTGGCCCTCCAGGAGATCCTGGACGCCCTGTACGCCGACGAGAAGGGTGGCGCATACTTCAACAACGCCCACGACCAGGAGCGCCTCCTGGCCCGCGAGAAGCCCGGACAGGACGGCGCCCTCCCCTCCGGCAACGCGATTGCCGTCCGCAACCTGCTCCGCTTCGCCGAGCTCACCGGCGACGAGCGCTACCGCGAGCGGGCGCTGCGGCTCTTCTCGGCCTTCCATGAGATGCTGATGCGGGCGCCGACGGCTCTCTCCGAGATGCTCCTGGCACTCGACTTCGAGCTCGAGGCGACGAAGGAGATCATCCTGGTCCGGCCGCCTTCCGGCGGCGACCTCGGCGCGATGCTGGCACCGCTGCGCTCCGCGCATCTTCCGAACCGGATCCTCGCGGTGGCCACCGAGGGCGCTGACCTGGACGCGCAGGCCGCGGCCGTCCCCCTGCTGGAGGGCAGGGTCGCGCTGGAGGACAAGGTGACCGCCTACGTCTGCGAGAACCGCGTCTGCGATCTCCCCACCACCGATCCGGCGGCGTTCGCCGCGCAGATCGCCGGCGCGCAGCACTGAGCGCGCCAGCGGGGCCTGGGGTCAGGAGCCCGTCGGGTTGGCGAGGCGTCCCAGGAAGAGGATCACCCCGGTGTCGCGGTGCCGGATCAAGAAGAGGAACGGGTGATCCGCCCGGAACTCGATCGTCTCCCTGGGAGGAGCCGCGGCGAGGGCCATCATCACCGCGGTCGCGGCAGCGGCTTCCGTGCCCTCCTCGTCCACCGCCACGAACGCCTTGTGCATGACCAGGCCGATGAAGAGCTCCAGCTCGCTCATGTTCGAGAAGTCGGCGTGCTCACTGTCAAAGGCATCCGGCATCCCCATCGCCGCGAGGGTCCCGGTGAGGTCGAAGGAGCTCTCGAACTCGAAGCGAGGAAACGTCACATGGACGCGTGTCGGGCGAAGATCCGAGAGCCAGCTGCTGAGGCGCTCCGGGGCGAGCCGCGCTTCCAGATCCTCCAGACCGTCCTCCTGCCTGGGGAGCAGAATCAGCATCGACATCCGTCCGTCTCGGTACGGAAGCGATAGCACCTGGACCTCATCCGTCCCCGTGTAGCCGAGACTCTTGGTCTGATGCATGAAGTGGGCGGTGACCTGCTCTCCCACCGCAATTCTGAAGGGAGCCTCCACGGTCCTCCCCGTCTTGAACGGCTCCTCCCACGGTGCCTTCAGGTGGATCGCGTTGGCGAGAGCCAGGCGAGTATCGGCCGTGGGTTGTCCTTCGGGAACGATGTTCCTGATCCGCTGCCGCGTCTGCTCCTCGACCCAGTCGTTGATGCGCTCCCGGGCCTCCCCGGGCTCGCCGAAATCCACCCGGGAGAGCGGCGCGCCGAAGTCCTTCTCCAGCAACGTCAGGAAGGGCTTCCGGAACGCCATGCCCTCCTGGCCCCACAGCGCGTTGGCCAGATTCAGCTCGTAGGCCGGAATCTCCCGGGTTCCATCCTCTCCGATCTCCGAGACGAGCGGCGGCTCCAGCTGCCGGGCGAGCTCCCGGTGACCCGCAGCGACGCCCTCCGCAGGAAGGTGGAGGACGGCATCCATCTGGGACGCGGTCTCGCCCGCAGCGCCGGCCCGAGTCATCGCGAGCGCAACAGAGACCGAGTACGGCGAGAAGAACAGGTTCCCCTGGCGTTCGCGAAGCGCGTGGTACAGGTCGAAGCAGAAGGCCGCGTTGGATTCGACCACGGGCAGCTCCGCAGCCTCGGAGCGCTCCGCATCGATCGCGATGGTGGCGGTGAGTGGGAGCAGCAGCGCCATGGCTCGCAGGATGGGAGTCATCGGCGAGTGATGATAGAACAGATCGTGGAACGGATGTGCCCTGCCGCGACCCGACGGCCCGCCATCGAGCGCGCGAAACGGGCCTGTGGGCTACCGCAGCCGGCTCCGAGCGATCAGCCGCCGACCCCGGCGAAGCCAGGTGCTCCCCTTTCTTCGCATCGAAGACCAGGAGCGCCAACGTCGCCCGGGGACGCTCCGGCGCGGGGCGGGTTCGTCCTCGCCGGCGGGCCAGTCCCTCTTCTCTGCCTCGTCGTAGTCGGGATCGCCGTAGGACACCAGGTCCAGCAGGGTGTCGGTCTTCAGGGGACGGTAGAGCTCCGGAATCATGACTTCGCTCCGGCTCCTGTTCGGGGCGGGCAATCGAGACCGCTGCGGAGAGCAGCCTCTGCGGAGATCGGTGGAATCCCGCAGGCGCTTGAGCCGGGCGCTCGTCAGGAGATGAGAATCCACCTTTCATGTAGGCATCGAACCTATTGGAAATCATGATGTTTCGGTTCTTGGCCACACCCGTCGACGCAGCCGGCACCGGCCCGCTGGCAGCAACGGGGCAGCGAGACGTCGAACCCTGGGCTGCGTACCAGTGCCCTATGCTGAGCGGTGCGCCCGGCCCTGGCCGATCCGCATCGGTGCCGCCGCCACCGACAATGGCTGCTGTTCGGTTGAAGCTCGCACGATGAAGAGGAGCACCTGACCCATGGCCTCTCCGCAATCCCCGCGGTTCTTCCAGGGCTATCTCGTCGTAGCTGCGTGCTTCGTCGTCTTGTTTCTGGTCTGGGGAATGGTCCTCAATACCTTTCCGATCTTCCTCAAGCCCATCGCAGAGGACATGAACTGGGGGCGCGGAGTGCTGGCCGTCGCCTTGCTGATGGGTTCGATCGGGACGGGCATTGCTGCCCCGCTCGCGGGAATCGTCATCGACCGCATCGGCGTCCGGCCCGTGATGGTGGCCGGGGCATTCACGATCGGCATCGGTCTGCTCGCCGGCAGCCAGATCAACCACCTCTGGCAGTTCTACCTGGTCTTCGTCGCGATCGGCTGCGGGCTGATGGCCGCGTCGATCATTCCCTGCTCGCTGATCATCTCCAACTGGTTCGTGTCGCGAAGGGGCGCCGCGATGAGCGGCGCATTCGTCGGCACCAGCGCAGGCGGCATGGTCATGTCGCCCGTCGCGAACTGGATCATTTTCAATTACGGATGGAGGACGGCGTTCGCGCTGAGCGGGATCACCATCATGGTCATCGTGATCCCCGTCGTCCTGCTGGCCATTCGCACGCATCCCTCGGACGTCGGGCTCGAACCGTACCGGGATGCCGGCGACGCCGCCTCGGAGGCCGACGAGAACTGGGGCGTCGGCGTGAAGCAGGCGTTCTCGCTGCGGTGCTTCTGGCAGATCGCCGCCGTGATGCTCATCATGGGTCTGGTGGCCGGTGGCCTGGGCCCTCACTGCGTGGCCTACCTCACCGACCTGGAACATTCGCCGGACAGAGCCGCCTTTGCCTGGAGCCTGGTGATGGGGGTGATGATCCTGGGCAAGCTGTCGATCGGACCGCTCGCCGACCGATGGAGCGCAAGGAATGTCATGGCCGGCGCCTGCGTTCTGTTTGCCGTCTCGATCGCGATCCTGACGTTCGCGCAGCCCTACTGGATCGTCCTGGTGTTCGCGGCGCTATACGGATTCGCCTGCGGAGCGCCCCTCGTTCTCAATCCCCTGCTGACCAGTGAGTACCTGGGAATGAAGCACTTCGGCGCCCTCTACGGCGTTCTCAACATCATGGGAACGGTGGGAGGCGCCATCGGACCGGTGGGCGCCGGGATCTACTTCGACCGCCAGGACACCTATCTGCCGGTCTTCTACATCTTCATCGGCCTGATTCTGGTCGCTGCGGTGGTCGCGATCTCCATGCGCCCGCACGGCGAGCGCATCGCCGCAACCGAACCGGCGCAGTTGGTCGATGCCGCCAGCTGACGGGTTTCTTCGTCGCCCGCTTTTCGAAGGCGCTCGCCAGGCATGATCGGGTCCCGTGGGGTGGTACTGTGGCTTCGCGACCAAATGTGACAAACTGGGGCGGGATGTCGTTCGCCGAAAGGAGCATGTCATGGATCCGGATCAGCTGAAGGAGATCGTGCGGCCCAAGGACGTCCATATGGGCGTCATGGAAGTGGATGAGGAGAAGTGCACTAGCTGCGGGCTCTGTGTGGACAACTGTCCTTTCAAGTGTTGGACCATGGTGGAGGGCGGCTATCCAGATTTGAAGGAGGACTATGCCTGCTTCAGCTGCTCCAACTGCATGGTGGTCTGTCCGACCGACGCGATCTCCATCGCCGAGGTCTACCACGCGACGAGCGGATTCTGGAAGACGGAGCCGAATCCGCTGCCCTACAAGATGCCGCTCAAGCCAAGGGATGTCGATGGGAATCTCGACGAGTGGAACACCGTCGAACGCGCCGTCCTCAACCGGCGCAGTGTCCGGAACTTCGAGGACAAGCCCGTACCCGACCACCTGATCCGGCGGGTGCTCGAGGCCGGTCGATTCGCCCCGAGTGCCGGGAATTGCCAGCCCTGGCAGTTCATCGTGATCACCGACAAGGCGCTGATCCAGCAGATGGACGAGGCCGTCTGGACCATGTTCAACGGGATGTACGCCAACTACAAGAACGACGAGATGATTCCCCACATGGCGCCCATGGTCGAAAGCTCGCCCAATCTGTTCGATCCGCGGCTCGCCGAAGGTGGAATGGGCTCGATCGCCCAGAAGAACCTGCCCGCGTCGCTCAACGCGCCCTGCGTGATCCTGCTCTGCGCCGACAAGCGCGCCATCAGCGGTCAGCACCTGAACATTGGGATCTGCGGCCAGAACATGAACCTGGTGGCCAACTCCCTCGGCATCAAGGCCTGCTGGGTCGGCTTCCTGGTGCCCGGTGTTCCGGTCATCGCGGACAAGATCAACCTTCTGCCCAACTTCGAGGTCATCACCACGCTGGTGCTGGGCTGGCCCGCCTTCAAGCAGGAGGGGATGGTGGCTCGCGAGTTCCGACCCGTCACCTGGCTTCGCGAAGGCTCGGACAAGCCCGAGATCGAGGACTAGCTCCGCCTCCCGTCAGACGGCCGGCGCCCCGGGGCGCCGGCCGCCGTCTCGAGCACATCGCTCCGAGCAGCAGCGAGGGCCCAAAGATGACGTCCGGGCAGGAACCCGACGCTAGCTATCCACTTTTCGAGAGGTTCCCCGAGCTCGCGGAGACCGTGCCGACACTCGGCCTCGGGGTCTATCCCTCCCCGGTACAGCCGATGCCGAACGTCGCCAGGGCGCTGGGCCAGGAATACTCGAACGAGGTCTGGGTCAAGCGCGACGACCGCAACCACCAGGACTACGGCGGCAACAAGATCCGGAAGTTCGAGCTCGAGTACGCACCCCTTCGAGAACGCGGCTGCGACACGGTGGCCACGATCGGCGGCACCGGCACCAACCAGGGCGTCGCCGCGGCCATCTTCTGCAGGCAGCTCGGTTTCAAGTGTTCGGTTGTCGTCTATCCGCAACCGATCACCGAGGACGTCCGCAACAAGCTGACCCTCCTCCACAGCAACGGCTGCCGGATCTACCGGACCGGCGGCCCCCTCCGTGGCTTCTTCGAACTGCGCAGGATCTCCAGGCCCGCGAACGTCCACCTGCAACCACCGGGCGGGAGCTCTGCAATCGGAAACGTGGGCTTCGTCAACGCCGGGTTCGAGATCGCCAGACAGGTCGAGCAGGGCGCCCTCCCCCGCCCCGACTACATCTACGTCGCGGCCGGCACCACGGGCACGTTCGCGGGCCTCCTCTACGGAGCCTACCTGTCCGGCCTCGTCGAGAAGGGAACCCGGGTCGTCGGCGTTCGAGTGGTCCCGAAGCTGATCGCGAATGCGTGGCTGGTCAGATGGCAGATGGGGCTCACCCACGCGCTCCTCTGCTCGAGGTCGAAGCAGTTCGAACGCGAGGTCCCCAGGAGGTTTCCGAAGGTCCTGATCGACGGGCGGTGGGTCGGAAAGGGATACGGACACGCGACCGAATCCGGTGTCGAGGCGTTCCACCTGGCGGCCAAGGACGACCTGGAGCTCGACCTGACCTACACCGCCAAGACCCTGGCTGGCATGCTCGACCGGCTGCGAAGCGAGCCCCGAAGCACATGCCTGTTCTGGGTCACCAATCACACCGGAGATCTGAGCCCGCACTGGAAGGGCGTGGACTACCACGAGTTGCCCGGCGAGCTCCACGACGTCTTCGAGGACGAGCTGGAGTACAGCTGGTCGGAGCTTCTCGGCCGCCCCTGGTGAGTGACGCGAGGCTCAGCCCAGCACCCGTCGGAGCGAGCTGAACGATGCCCGGAACGCCCGACGGCCCGCCTCGGTCGCCAGCACCCTGCGCAGACCGCGGACGCCCGGTTGACGTCTGGCCCTCCACTCCAGGGGATCCAGCTCGGTCCTCACCTCCCCGATCCGGAAGTTCCTCCTTCCCAACCCGAGTCCGATCTGGAAGGACATCGCCGTCAGGATGTCCCAGGCCCGGTCACGCCGCGGGAACGCGACGCTCTCACCCATCGCCTCCCGCACCAACTCCACCAGGTGGACGACCTCGACCCGGCTCCGAATCAGCTCGCCGGCCGCCAGCAGCAGCCAGAAGCACCCCGCGCAGTAGGTGACCAGCGCCTCGGCACCGGTCTCCTCCGCTTCCCGGATCCGCCGGGTCGCAGCCTCGAGAATGTCGAAGGGAATCCGGCTGTTCTGGCTCCAGCCGGCTCCCCGACCAAAACCGCAACAGAGGGCATCGACGTGGTGGTGGCGCATCTCCCTGACCGGGGCTCCGACCAGATCGAGGAGTCTCCGCGCCAGCTCGAAGTAGCGTTCGCCCCCGGTCTTGGCGTAGCAGTTGTCGTGAACCGTCACGACGCGGCCGAGCTTCCGCTCCAGGCTCAGCCGGCCATCCAGGATCCGCTCCAGGATCCACTCGTGGAAGTCGAGCACGTCCTGTTCGAACCGGATCCCGTTCTCCCGGGGATGCACCTGCGTGAACATGACGTGGACCGAGTCGAGGCCCGTGATCACCGTCTTCACGCCCCAGCGGTCCAGGTCTTCGCGAACCATCTCGCCGATCCGGCGCACCACGTCCAGGTATCCGCCCTGGTAGAGATAGGCCCCGCATTCCCAGTGCCCGGGAAGATCCATCACCGTGACGCCTTCGAGAAGGCGGCTACCGCTCAGCACCTCTGGCACCAGGTGAAAGAAGCTACCCGGCAGGAAGACCGTCTCCGACGCCCGCGCGGTCATCCAGCGACTCGACGCTGGCCCTGGCGTCTTCCGGCAGGATCGCGTGCAGTGTGCTCCAGAGATGGGTGGTCTGGTTGGGGCAGATGAACTTCCACATCGCAGGCGAGCCCAGGCGCTGATAGCGATCGTTCCAGCGGGAGAGGATCAGCTCGTAGGGGCCGCAATCCTGCGGGCAGTAGCTGTTGCAGGAGAGGCAGCTCGAGCACTTCGTCAGCGTGGCGGGCGTTCCCTCCCCTCGAATCAACCGCTCGACCTCGGCCTTCGCCTCCAGCTCGGGAAGCTGCAGCTCCGGACAGCGGATCAGGCACTCACCGCACCGGTCACACCGCTTCTCCTGAAACAACCGAATCTCCTCACGATGGCCGGGAGCGGAGCCGGCTCCCGGCCGCACGAGCGCTGGCAGCTCGTTCACGGCAGGCCCTTGAACTCGTGGCACCAGAAGAGCACGAACCGGCGCATCTCCTCACCCACCTCGATCATCACGGGCTCGAGCTCCTCCACCGACTGGCAGGCACCGCGCAGCAGGCGGTCGTCCTTGTCCCGGTGCCGCCGCTTGTTGATGTAGAGGGCGTCCCATCCGACGAGATCCCGGTCCCGCTCCCAGACCAGGTACTGGTTCTGCAGCGACCGGTCGAGCGGCTGCGACGGGTAGCGGCCTCCGCCGACCCACTCCAAATGAGCCGCCAGGTGGTATCCGGGGGCGGTGAGGAAGACAGGGCGCCCGGCCCCGCGCTGGTCGATCTCGGAAGCGATGCGCTCCCGTAGCTCGTCCCAGCCGCGAACCTCGACGGCGAGAGCGGCAAGCCCCTTGGGCTCGTCGGGACCCTCGTAGCGTGCGGTGGCGATCGCCACCAGCGTCGCGATGGCCAGCGCCGCGAGCAGCGCACCCCCCGTCGCCAGGGACGCCCGCAGGAAGCGCGGGCTCACGCCGGCCCCCGCCCGGCCGAGGTTCTCGAGCGCGATCGGTAGCGCGGTGACGAAGCAGGGCACCAACCATTGCAGGTGGATCTCGGTGGTGAGCGCGACCACGCCGAAGGCTGCGAAGGGAACCCAGGAAGCCAGCACGGCGAGTCGGAAGCCAGGCTCCTCGGCCAGCCGTCCGTTCCGGAGACCGACGACCGTTTGTCGGATCCACGCCCAGGCGACGAGCGGAGTGAGCAGCGCCAACGGCTGGAGCAACAGGAGGGGCACGTTCTTTGGCGCCTGGTCGGGTTGGAGCCCGTCGTGGAACGGGATCGCCAGTGACGTCCCCCCGTGCGTGACACTCCAGATCAGGTTCGGCGACCACACGGCCAGCGCGGCGAGCATTGCGAGGTACGGGTGTGGCCGGCGAAGCGGGCGGCGCGGATCGAACCAGAGGTAGAGGAAGAAGGACGCGAAGAGCAGGCCGCCGTTGTACTTGCAGAGCAGGGCGAGCCCGGCGGCCGCCCCCGCGGCCAGGCTCCAGGGGATGGACTCGCGCGAGGACGCCTGGTGAAACAGGAGCAGCGCCAGACTCCAGAACAAGAGCAGCGGGCCCTCGGGCGTTGCGACGATCCCGAAGGGGAACCAGAACGGAGCGAGCGAGAGCGCCAGGAGACTCGCCAGCGCGGCGCGCCGGCCCACGAGACGGCGGTAGAGCAGGAAGCAGACGAAGGAGCCGAGCGAGCCGAGCAGGACGTGGCCGAGCCGTAGGCTCAGCGTCGACTCTCCGAACAGGCGTGACACCATCATGGTCACGGCTACCCCGGGGGGGTGATCGAAGTAGCCCCAGGCCAACTCCCGCGACCAGAGCCAGTAGTAGCTCTCGGCCTGCAGCAGCGGTACGAAGGCCGCGCACAGCAAGCGCAGCAAGGTGACGCCCGCGATGATCGCCAGCGCTGCTCTCAGTGATCGCTCCCCCAGAGTCGTCACCCGCCGCGAGGCAGGAGGACCGTCAGCGCCTCTCCGGCGCCACCTCGAGGACCGGCCGAGGCACCCGCCGCGTCAGCGCGAGCGCGCCCCACCCCACCGGAATCCACAGCCAGAACGTCGCCAGGCGAAATCCGCCCACCGCGAAGGCCAGGTGCTCCACGGGTACCTGCATCCAGCGGAGCGAGGCCCCCAGGAGCCCGTCGATCACGCCCACGCCGCCGGGAGCACCGCTGCCGGCTCCGAGCAGGGAGGCGCCCGCAGTCGCGAGCATCGCATCGACCGCAGTGATGCTCGCCGAGAGGCCGCGGACGAGCAGCCAGAAGGCCAGGCCGTGGGTGATCCAGGCGAGGGCTTCGAGAGCGATGATTCCGACGGTACTCCAGCGAAACCAGAAGTCCGCGGGTAGCTCGAAGCGGGTGCCGACGAGCCACCCGGTGGCCAACCGCCCCGCGCCCAGCGCCGCCAACACGGCCGCCATCGCCGCGAACGGTCCCGCGAGCGGCTGCCACCGCCACGCCAGCAAGCCAGCCACGAGGACCAGGACCGAGATGGTGTCGAGGAGGAAAGCCGCCCCCTCGGCCTTGAGGCAGTTCCCCATCGCGCCCTTGCCGAAACGCGCAAGTGTGTCGGGGCGAATCACGCGACCGAGCTGCGCCGGAAGCAGCAGCCCGGCGCGGATACAGAGGCAGGCCAGGACGCCCTGGCGGTCGAAGGCGCGCACGCCGAAGCGCGCGTAGGTGCAGAGCACGGCCAGGCCCTCGAACACGACGTCTGCCACCGCGAGCGCCAGCACGAAAGGCAATATCGGGAGCTTGCCTTCCCAGTACCCGAGCGCATCGCGCCAGTCCCCGCTGGCGAACTCGAGGACGCCGTAGAGGGTGAACGCGGCCAGGAGACCGAAGCCGACCAGGTTGGCGATGCGCCTCATCGAGCCCTTCTGGGGTGCGCGGCGGCTTCCGCTTGCCGATGCATACCTCTGCTGTTAGCGTCCGGCCGCTCTCGCAGATGGGGGGGTGCGGTGCCGCGGGTCGCCCCGCACGGCAATGGTGAGGCCAGGCAGCGCTGGGCGCAGCTGCGCTCAGCAGCCCCCCCGGCCCGCGTCGAATTCATTCGCCTGTCGACCTTTCCGGGGTACGAAAACCCCCACCCCCGCGAGAGCAGACCGTGAGCAACCATCGCCTACCCCGCAACGATGGTCAAGCAGAGCCACCTGCCCCATCTTAATGCCAGCCCCGGGCGCCAGCCCGGGCAGGACCGAGGTGCCTAGCATGGCCATTCCGAGACAGCGGATCCATCTTCCGCCCCGCTCCTGGCGCCGCGCGCTGGCAGGCTGGCGGCGGGGTGAGCTTTGGGAGGGCGAGCCGCTCGCGCGCTTCGAGCGCGCCATCGCCGACGAGGTCGGTGTCGCCGAAGCGATCCCCGTCCCGTCCGGGCGCATCGCCCTGCGCTTCCTGCTCGAGGCGCTCGACCTCGAACCCGGGAGCGAGGTGATCTGCTGCGCGTTCGGGTATCCCGTGGTCCCACATCTGGTGCGCGAAGCCGGGCACCGGCTTCGGCTGGTCGACTGCGAGCTTCGCACGATGGGGATGGACCCGGAGGGGCTCGAGGCGGTGATCTCCGACCGCACCAGCTGCGTGATCACCACCCACCTCTACGGCACCCCTTGCCGCGTCCGCGACATCGCCCGGATCGCCGAGGCCCACGGCGCCGTTCTCCTGGAGGACTGCGCACACTCCCTCGGAGCCAGGGTCGGCGGCAAGTCCACCGGCTCGGTGGGCCGCGCCGGCTACTTCAGCTTCGAGACCTCCAAGATCTTGAACACGATGGGCGGGGGAATGATCACCACCGATGACCGCGAGCTCGCGGAGCGCCTGCGCAAGATCGCCGCGACGCAGCCGCCCAACGGCTTCGCCTGGCTCTCCAAGCGCCTGCTGAAGACGACCTTCGAAGCGGTCGTCACGCACCCGCTCGGCTTCAACCTGATCGTCTACCCGGCGCTTCGCTTCGCGCTCGGCGGGCGCGACGAGTTCACGTCGGGCTACGCGCCCGACACCCTGACCGTGTCTGGCAAGCTGGGGCGCTACACGAGCTATCAGGCGGAGCAAGGTCTCGCCCAGCTCGACAGGCTGGTACCACTCGCGGAGCGGCGCCGCAGCAACGCGCGCCGCATCGTCGACCGGCTGGGCGACCGGGTGCCCTTCCAGGGGACCGACGAGCCCGACGTCGAGCCCAACCCGATGCTGCTGGCGGCCCGATTCCCGAATTCACCGGAGGTGGCGCGCGCATTGCTGAAGCGCGGAGTCGACACCAAGCGCGGCTACATGCGCGACTGCAGCGGGCTGCTCGAAGAGCCGGCGGATCTGCCCAACGCCGCCCGCGTCGACCGGGAGGTGCTCCACGTCCCCCACTTCCCGGATCTCAGTGACGCTCAGGTCGATCGCGTGGCCGATGCGCTGGAGGCCGTGCTCGAGGAGCTGAGCGGCTAGCTTCCCTCTTCGCGCGGCGCTCCGTCGACGTCCACCGACCAGCGCGCCGCCAGCTCTGGCCGCCCCGCCGGCAACCAGGGATTCCGCGTCGCGTACATGGAGACGACGAGCCGCTCCGAGCCGGCACGGCTCACCAGATCGACGCGCGCGAAGCCGTATCGGGAGGCTGCGAAGCGCTGTCCCTCCACTGCCTGGATCTCGCGCAGTCTGCCCCCGCCACCCCCGGACACGACCTGGAGACCCGGCCCGGGAGGGCTCGGCTCGAGGATCTGCAGCGAGTGGTGGTGCCCGGCCAGGACGAGGTGCAGTGGGACCCCGGACTCGGCGATCTGCCGGCGGGCTTCGCGCATGAAGCGCTCTTCGAACGTGCCGGTATCCTCGAGCGACTCGGTGCGCACCACGGGGTGGTGGCAGACCATGATTCGCCAGGGTCCGCGCGCCGACCGGATCGCCTCGGCGAGGCCGTCGAGCAGCCGGTCCTGGCGCACCCCCTCCATCGACTGGAGCAGGACCAGACTCACGCCGCTGCCGAGCTCGCGCACCGCGATCCGCTCCGTGGGCATGTCCCAGTTCCCGACGAAGTCGGGAACGACCTCGGTCTGGAGCACCGGGCTCTCGGGCACGCGGTAGTCGTGGTTTCCCAGCACGGCGAAGATCGGCACCACGTGGCGCTCGCCCGGCCCTCTACGGCACGCCTGCGCGACCTCGTCGGAGCGCGGTGCGGAGAGGTCGAGGAAGCGGCAGTAGGGGCGAACCACGTTCATCGCCAACCGCTGCTGCAGCTCCTTTTCTAGAAGGCCCGATGGGTAGAAGTTGTCTCCCAGGAGCACGAGTGCATCGACCGGGTGCTGCCGGTCCGCCGCCTCCATGGCCGCGCCGACGCGGCGCTGGGCGCTCGGCAACCACTCGAGCCGCAGGCGCCTCCCCGTGTCGCCCAGCGCGAGGAGGGAGAAACGCAGCTCTCCCTCGACATCGGGTCCGGCGGGAGGGCCCGCCCGGTCTCCACAGCCGCCCGACGCGAGCGCGACCGCCAGCAAGATCGCGAGCAGCCAGGAGATCCGAACGGTACGCATCAGCAAGCCTCTGGGTCCACTCCGGCTCGGCGCCCCCGCGGCGGCCGGACGCACGGCGCCGTCGTCGCTGCCTCCGAACCATCGCCTACGGCCTCGGGATGGTCAACCAGCCCGACCAGGGACGTCATTGAGCGTTCTCTCGCCCTTTCTCATGCTTAGCTCGGGGGATTGAATCAGGTCTGGTTCGGTGACCTCGACGAGATGCTCTGCTCGCCGCGTAGGCCTTCGAGAACGATCCGGATCTTCTCCTCAGGGGAGAACTTCCTGCGGGTTCGGCGGCGAATCTCCCGCACGGCTGCTTCGGTGGACTGCTTCTTTCCTTCTGCCATTCCGAAACACGCCCCAGGGTTCTAGACCCTGTGATGTGTCTCTTAGACTAGACCACCCAAATGTCCGAATGTCGTTGACGGGCTACAGCCTATTCACAGGTCATCGCGAAGCTCGACGAGAAAGAGCGCGCTTCTTCCAGCCTGAGGAAGGGCGGTGCTTGATGCGTGGATCCCCGGCCGCGCGCGAATGGAGCCGGCAGGCTACGAACTCTTCCAGGACAGGATCTCGCGCTCCTCGCTCGCAAGGCCAACGCGGGTGATCTTCCAGCGGTTGTCCTCGACTCGGATGGTGAGCTCCCCCGCGTAGGTGTTGCGGCGGTCGTGGGTGTGCTGCCAGTGTCTCACTCTTGCGGTGACGAACCACTGGCAGGGATAGCTGAAGGACTGCTCGTCGACGCCACCGGGGATGACGTCGCCCACGGAAATCACGCCCACGTCGGTCACCGTCACCTCCGCGCCTTCTCGCGTGCCCGCCGTGAGCCGACGCCGGCTGTCCAGGTACACGTCGGCCACGAACTCCTCCGAGATGGCCCGGGCAAGGGCGTCGAACGCCTCGTCCTCGTTCGGCAGGTTGAAGGCCTGGTAGATCTCGGAGAGCACGGTCGAGAGGATCCGCTGCGCTGCAGCGGCCGAGGGCGGACGCGGCGTGTGGAACGGGTTCTCGAGAACCACCGTGCCGTGCGGAATCAGGAAGAAGGCCAGTCCGAGCAGGAGAACCCAGCGGCGCCAGGGGAGCCCCCGCCTGGGATCGCCGGGCTCGCGCGGCCTGCGGGGAACGGTGGTCAGGGCCAGGAGGAACACGACTGCCGCCAGCAGCGGAAGCCGGATCAGCCCCATCACCGCCTCCGCGGCCACCGGGCCGGCCACCCAATCCCGGTAGTCGAGGAGCCTCTGCAGAAGCGCCAGACCGAGAGCCGCCACGCCGACCGCTCGCGCTGACGTGACGGCGGAACTCTCTCGCGGCGAGCTGATCGCGCCGAAGCAGGCGAAGGGAACCAGCGCCAGCAGGAGCAGCATTCCCAGGGCATCTGCAGGACGCGAAGAGCCGCCCTCCAGAAGCACCCCGACGGCATGAATGCCGTGGACGTACCCCACCGCGATCAGCAGCGAAATGGCGGCCCAGCGCGGCCAGGGGCGACCCCAGGCGAGCAGCGCTCCCAACAGCGCGAGCGATCCGAGCGCCCAGACCGCGTCCAGCGAGAATCCACTCCGCTGAACTGCCGCCGCACCCGCCACCAGAGCGCCACCGCCGAGCAGGATGAGCGCGATCCGCTGCCCTTCGGTCGCAGCCTGCTGCCGGCACCAGAGGGCGAGAGCAGCGCATAGGACCAGCGACACCGCTGGCGTGGCGGGGCTGGCTGTTCCCATCAAAGCCATTCCGCTGGCCTGGTAGATGCCCCATCCCAGGGCGATGGCACCGCCGAAAAAGACGAGCACGTGCAGGCTGCGGCCCGCGGCAAGCGCGGCGCTGGAGCGGATCGCCGCGCGCAGCTGGAGCGCGGCGAGCGCGATGGTTGCCGCGCCCACCGCGATCCCCAGAGAGAACAGCGCCAGGCCCAGCTGCTGCCCGGCGCGCGACAGGCCGGATGGAAGCGTCGTCGCTGGAAGCACTCCCCCCGCGAGTACGCCGATCAGTGCCATGGCGAGCCAGCCGTGACGTCCCAAGCGCGACGTCGGGTCGCGCCCGCGATGCAGGGCTGCGGCGGCGAGCAGCCACGCGGCCCCAGCAGTCAACGCTCGCGGCAGGGCGGGCGTGACCGCCATTCCCCCTCGTTCCGCAAGCAGGTGACCGGCGCCGTGGGCGAGGGCGTAGGCCAGAATTCCGAGCAGCAGTGCCCGCCGCGGCAACCCGGAGAGCGCCGCGATGCCGAGCAGCAGGACGAGCTCGGGGCTTCTGGAGACCCGACGGAAGCCTTCGCGCCCCGCGCGCCAGGTTAGCTCCGGCAACGAGGGCGAGGGCGGCACGATCCAGAACGACTGGGTGGGGCGGAGGACGGCGAGGTGCTTCTGGCCGTCGAAGAAGGTGATGGTGAGCTGCACGTCCTGCGCAGTACCCAGCAGTCCAGCCACCCCGATCGGCTTGCCGATCAGATCCCGAGCGGCGCAGTCCATCGACCATGAGCGCAGGACGGCGCTGCCCGTGGACCTCACCTCCGGCTCTCCCCGGAGCGCGCAGACCTCCGGCAGCACGGGCCTGGCCTTCAGGACCCGCCCTTCCACGATGGGGAGCTTGAACGCGAGCTCGAAACGCCCGGGCGACCTCTCTTCGATGACGAGGGAGGCGGACGCGCCGAGATGAGCCCAGCTCGGGAGGGCACCGCTCCAGAGCAGCAGCACGAGCAGGCAGCGAAATCCGCGCATCATCGTTACCGCCGGAGCCCCTCGTGCCTATTCCGTCTCGCCCGCCAGCGCCATCACCGCCGTCGCCCCCGCGTCGTAGGAGACACGGTACCCGGAAGCCACCTCCTGAAAGAACTGGTCTTCCGCCGCTCGGCGCGCCTCGTAGCGCATGTCCTCCAGGACGCGTTCGCGCACCTGTCGCCATTCCGGAAGGCGTGACGCTATCCGCTCCATCACCTTCACCAGGTGAAGCCCATAGCCCGACGCCACGGGTCCCCCCCAGTCCCCGGCCGGCAGTGCGCTCACCGCATCGACGAACGGGCCCCCGAAGGTCCGAGCCAGATCCCGATCGGTCGCCCCGGCGAAGACGTGGTCGATCATGAGCGGATCGCCGAAGCTCGCCAGCTCCTGCGGCTCCGGCTGTAGCTCCCGGAGTGACGCCAGGACCTCGCTGGCGTGCGACTCCGCCGCTCCCCCGCGCTCGTCGCGATTGACGAACACCTGCTGGAGACTCGTCCGCTGCGGGATCCGGTAGCGGTCCTTCCGGAGGGAGAAGAACGCCTCGATCTCCTCGTCGCTGATCTCGCGGGCATCGGCGACTCCGCTGGCCATCGCGGAGAGCTTCCGCACCATCGTCAGCTTCACGGTGGGGTCGCCGCGATCCAGCCCCTTCGCCAGGGCCTCGCGGTACAGGATCTCCTCGCGCACGTACCGCTCCAATGCATTGCGGAGCTCCATCGCCGTGGGTGGCCGGTTCCAGGTACGGACCCACTTCGCGTGCACGTGTGCAACGTCGGCGTCGCTGACCACCACCCGGGTCCGGTCCGCGCCCGCCACCGGGGGGCCGAGCGACAGGAAGAACACGGCCGCTGCCAGCACCCCGAACAGGACCATGTGCAGCGCCGCCGCTCTCTGTCTCGCCATTCTCGCCATTCCCCCTCCCCCACTCGCTGTCATCCACCAGAGTGGGCGGCCATGGTATCCGAGCGCCGGAGGATTGACAGGAAGTCGGCGCCGCTCAGTCGGAGCGGAGCTCCGCCGCCGGCTCGCAGGCCGGCTCTCCCTCGAGACAGATACGAAACGACGAGAAGACCCGTTCGACCGTGGTCGCACGGGCCTCGGGGCGGTAGGGACCCGCTGCCACCATGTAGAGATGTCGGCCCGCGAGAACGAACCAGGTCTCTCCTCTGGCGCCAGCGCGATGGCGGAAGAGGAGGCGAAGGCCGGGATGGCCCTGCAGCTCGATCTCCGAGACGCTGTCGACGAGCACGTCCAGCTCCTCGACGTACCCCTGCTTCGAGCGCTCCAGCAGGCGTTTCGGCGAAAAGAAAGCCGTCGCGAGAGTCGGGAGGTCGAGCCGCTCGAGATCGAAGCGGGCATCCGAATGCTCGACGATGTAGTGGTGGTGAACGACCTTGCCGACCAGCGTCCGCTCGTCTTCGATTTCGAACCTGGGCTCGGCGGGCACCTCAGCGCGGAAGCCGGCCGATCGCGAATAGAGCTCGCGCCAGACCGGCTGATCGGCGCCCGCGGAAGACGCCATCAGCAACACTCCGAGGAGCGCTGCTCGCAGCCGCGAGATGACAGACAACCCCGGGCTCCCCTACCCCGCCTGCTGCAGATTGAGAACCGGGTCGATCCCCACCCGGCGCGCCAGATCGGAGGTGAATAGGCCCTCCGGATCGAGGCGCCGCTTGATCTCCAGGAGATCCCGGTAGCCGGGGTAGACGCGGAAGAACTGCTCGGGCCGAAGGACCTGATCCTTCGCGAGGTGGATCTTGCCCCCGCGCCGCACCGTCGCATCGATCAGCCGGTCCACCGCCTCGCGGCTGGCGGCCTCGTGGCGCTTCTTGGGATGGAACTCGAAGTTGAGGCTGTAGCCATCCTCGGAGAACGAGATCACGCAGTCATCCGACTTGTGCGCGCGCAGGATGGTGGTGACAGGCGGACAGGGCGACGACTGGCAGATCCCGAGCAGTTCGTGAATCGCCTCACGTGCGCTGGATCGCGGGAAGGTGAGCTGGACGGTGTAGCCTCGCGGGCCGCAGACGAGATGGGCCGGCGGCACGGTAAAGCTGGCCTCGAAATTGAACCTGAGGAAGAGCTCCGTGTTGGACGCGCGCCCTGCCCACGACATCACGCGCGACATCGCGTAGTAGAGCTGGTTGAAGGAGTACATCATGGGCCTCTGGAGCTGCAGCATGAGCGATAGCATCGGCCCGAACCTCTCGTGGAGAGCCAGCCCGAACCGGCGATGCTGCTCGAGGCGCTCGAACCCCTCCTGGAGGACCAGCCGGCGTTCAGCCTCCGTGTCGTCGCGCTCGATCCACTTCGCGCTATGGATCACGGAACGCCCCATCCTGCGGCCACCGGCGTAGGCGTCCACCCACACGACTGCCGCGTCGCACGACTTCTCGACTTCCGTCATCTTCTCGAGCAGCGCGTCGGTATTCGGTACCGGGATCCGGTTGATCTCGACGTAATTGGATGAGATCGGGCGCAGTTGGAGCGTCGCGTCCACGATGACGCCGAGCAGCCCGATTCCACCCACCACGGCCTTGAAGAGCTCGTGCGACCGATCGATGCTGACCGTCTCGCCGTTGGCCAGCAGGAGGGTGAGCCTGACGACCTGGTGGGCGAAGCTGCCGTTGTGCCAGGCCTCCTTGCCGTTGACGTTGGCACAGATCGCGCCGGCGACACTCGAGTGCGATTCCGTCGGACTCGAGGGGAGCGTGAGCAGGCGGTGATGAACGGCCCGGTAGATGTCGATCAGGCGGGTGCCGCCCTCGACCTTGATCTGCAGGCTCTTCTCGTCGAAATCGAGAACGCGGTTCATGCCGCTCACGTCGATGAGACCGTGGCCGTCGTTCAGGGCCAGGTCTCCGTAGCCGCGCCCCGCGCCGCGCGCGCAGATGGTCATCCCGTGGCGCCGGCAGTAGTCCAGCGCCTCGCGGCACTGCTCGAGCGTCTTCGGCCGGGCGACCAGGGAGCGCGTGCGGATCGAGCCGACCAGCGAAGTCAACTCCTCCCAGCGCATGAAGCTGGGAGGCGAATCGGTTTCGCGCTGCATCGTTCCCCTCCGGACGGCACCGGGCCCCGAAGGAGGATACCGATTCCGGCGTCCGCTTGCGCGATCCACGCTGGCCGACGCTTGACATCCCCAGTGTCAGTCAGCACCTTGCCGCCATGGGGAGAGAGCGGGGGACGCTGCGCGTCGCGCGTCTTCTCTTGTGGACCACGCTCGTCGGGCTGATCGTCCACCTGATCGCCGGGGACAAGCCGTGGAGCGGGGGCCTCGCAGAACGCCTGGCGGAAGACCTCGCCCCCCGCGCGATCGACTACGCTCGAACCTACCGCTGGTGGATCTCCCTGGGCAGCGCCGGCATCGTCATCGGCCTTCTGACGACGCTGCGCCACTGGATCGGATCGCCGCGGCCCGCGGAGTGCCCGGAGTTGGCCGCGCCCGAGCACGCCAAGCGCGCGGTGGCGGCGGTCGCGGCGCTGGCCATGCTCAGCGCCGCCCTGCTCGCCGCGCCACGGCTCGACTTCTCCTTCTGGGAAGACGAGCGACGCTCGGTGCGGTTCTCGATCGACGGAGGATACGACCGAGACCCCAGCGGCGAGCTCGTCTTTCGCGAGGTGCCCTGGCGCGACACCTGGCTCTACAGCCTCGAGCGTCCGAACAACCACGTGCCCGTGAGCCTGCTGGCTCGCCTCTCGCTGGGCGCCTGGCGCAGCGTGGCGAAGCCGGAGCTGCGCTTCGCCGACGAGCGCGCCGTGCGGCTCCCCGCCTTCGCGTTCGGAATCGCGGCGATCGGAGCGCTCGCCTGGCTCCTCTGGCGCGTCGGGCTGCCCTGGGCCGCCGGCTTTGCCGCGCTCTTCCTGGCCGTCCACCCCTGGCAGCTGCGCTACACCTCCGAGTTTCGCGGCTACTCGCTGCTGCTGCTCTGCATGCCCCTGCTCCTGGGCACCATGGTTGCCGTGCTCCACCGCGGCAGCTGGAAGCGCTGGATCGCGTTCGGCCTGGTGCAGGTGGTCCTGCTCTGGGTCTACCCGGGAGGCGTGGCGATCCTCGGCGTGGCCAACGCCGCGCTCCTCTTCGAGATCTGGCGGCGCCATCGCGGCGCTCTGCGCGAGCCCCTCGCGCGCTGGCTGGTGACCAGTTTCGGCGCGGCCGTGCTGTTCATGCTGCTGATGGGCCCCAACCTGCTGATCTTCCTCTGGCAGAGCGAGTGGGACCCCAAGGGAATCAGCGCGCGGTTCGTCCGCGACGTGCTCTCGCACCTCTGGGTGGGGACGGCGTTCGTCTTCCACCATTCCCCGGAGCACTACGTGGAGCTCGGCGACGTGGCGCGTTCAGCGCCGCTCCTGTTCCGCACCGCACTCTCCGTCACTGGAGCGCTGTGCCTGCTCGGCGCCGTGCGCCTGGCGCGGCGAGGGCACGCCGGGCAGATGCTGCTGGCCATGCTGTTGCTGCCCGCGCCCCTCCTGATGTGGAGCGTCGAGGTGCAACACAGCATGATCTACGAGCGGCACGTCATCTTCGCACTGCCTTCGCTCGCCATTCTGCTGGGCGCGGGCCTCGAGAGCCTCTTCGCCTGGCTGCGTTTCCCCCGGGCCAGGGCCACCGCCACCGTCGCCATCATGCTCGCCTGCCTGGGCGGCTACCTCGGGCTCTCGCATCCGGTGCGTTCGGCGCTCCTCCGCCTTCCGATCCAGCCGAATCGGGAAGCGGTGCTGATGATGCGACCGAGCCTGGACCCTTTCAGCGAAGAGAACCGGCACATTCTGACCGCTGGTTGGCAGAACGGCCTCGTGTACTACGACCCGAACACCCGCTGGATCTCCACCCCGCAAGACCTGCTCGCCCTCCTCGAAGAGGCGGACCGCAGCGGCCAGGCCCTCTACGTCAGCTACGCGCGTCGCTGGCTCGCCCGAAGGAAGCAAGCGGATCTGCTGGAGATCATCGAAAACCCGGACCTGTTCGATCCGGTGGCAACCCTCTACGGCTTCGAGCCGCGCGGAATGCTGCACCTGTACCGCTACCGCGGGCGCTGACGGGGTCTCAGCGACCGGCCCCCCTCGCGGTCGGGAGGGCGACCGGCTCCGGGAGCATGTCGTTCTCGGCGAAGAGAGCGAGCAAAGACTCGGCGACGAGTCGCAGGCCCGGCGGCTTCAGGTGCCCGTCGTCGATGAATACGTCGAGTCCCAGACCGCGCCGATAGAGCACATCACACAGCGGGAGCATCGGCACGTCGCGTTCCTCGGCCACCTCCTCCGCCGCCTTGAGCCAGCGATTGAGACCGGCGTCGCCGCCGCGCTCCAGTGCCCAGCGGAGGTTCTTGATCTTGCAGCCCTGGATCAGGACGGGCTGGGCGCCACGGCCCGTCCCCGGCTCGATCTCGGTGGCGCGTGCCAGCTCGACCATGTCCCGCAGCCTGGCCTTGTAGTCGTCCAGCGGCATCCGCCGCTGCCCAGCCTGCGTCTCCTCCCGCTCCTCCCGGACCTTGTCGTGCGAGGCCCGCCGCAGCGTGTAGCTCAGCACCCGGTAGGTGGCGCTGAGCGTCAAGCGGTGCTCCCGGGTAAAGAGCCGCGCGTGCTCCGCGTCGGTCATCCCGTCCCAGGAGCCCTTGTCGTTCCACCCGAACCAGATCGTCACGATGTCCGGCCGGTACTTGACCCCGCGTCTCCGCAGGATCTCCAGGCCCTGATAGGCCGAGTAGCCCGAGCACCCCCCATTCAGCACGTGGACGTCCCGCCCCGGCAACGCCTCGCGGAGAAGTCCCGCCAGCACCGTCGGATAGGCCTCTTCGTAGCGGACGCCCCAGCCGAAGGTGTTCGAATCGCCGAGGCTCAGCACGCGGAAGTCGTTCGGACCGCGCTCGACCGGAACCTCCGGATTGCGCATGTGGTCGCTGTTGGCGATGAAGCCGGTCATCTTGCCCTGATCCAGGGGCGCCGTGGTGTTGGCCTTCAGCTGCCAGAACAGCCACGGGTCCTTTTCCACGATGTCCGGCCAGTTCACCATGCCGAATCGGACCGGCGCATCCGCGTGCCCCTCGAAGCGGTCCGGGACGATCGCGAACCAGATCAGCCAGCAGATCCCCTCGATGGCCAGCAGACCCAGCAGCACCGACACCACCGAGAAGACCACTGTCTTGGAGCGCGAGAACTGGATCTCTCCCGACCCGGGCGCCTCGGCTCCAGGTGTCATGCGGTCTTCCCCCCGTCCTGCGGCCTGGCCCGATCAGCCAGCTGCTGCCGCTCCCGTCGTTTCTAGACTGTCTCGGATCCCACCGCCTGGCAACCTGGCGGTCTTGGCGAACTGACGGGGTACTGCTACACCCGAGCGTATTCTGAGTGGGGTCCGGGCGTGACGCAGCCCCCCCGGGGCGCCAGCTCCGAACGGCTTACCGCTGGCTTCAGATCCTCCGGACAGGTGCGGTTCGACACCGCGAGGGGTAATCCACAGATGGCTGACAGAAAGGTGATCGTGCTCGGCTGCGGCGGCTTCGTGGGAAGCCACCTCGTCGAGAGGCTGCTCTCCGACGGGCGTTTCGAGGTAATTGGCTACGACGTGAGCGACTCGAAGTGCCGGCACCTGCTGGACCATCCCGACTTCGACTTCACCAAGGGCTACGTGGACGCCTCCAACACCGAGGAGGTACTGGGGCCGGTGCTGGAGGGCGCCGAGACGATTTTCTCGCTGGCGGCGGTGTGCAATCCGGCCGAGTACGTGAAGAACCCGGTCTTCACGATCAAGTCGAACTTCATCCACGCCTACAAGCTGGTGGAGCTTTGCACCGAGCGGCGCAGCTGGCTGATCCACACCTCGACCTGCGAGGTGTACGGTCGGACCATCGCCGGCTACCTGCCGGACAACGACTATTCGAACCTGGACCTGTTCGAGCAGCGCGAGGAGCAGACGCCGCTGGTGATGGGTCCGACGGTCAATCAGCGCTGGACCTACGCGGCGTCGAAGGCGCTGTTCGAGCGCTACATCTACGCGAACCACACGGAGCACGGTCTTCCGTTCACGATCATCCGCCCCTACAACTGGTTCGGTCCGCGGATGGACTACATCCCCGGGCGGGACGGGGACGGTGTGCCGCGGGTGCTGGCTTGCTTCATGCAGGCGCTCTTGGACGGCAAGCCGATGATGCTGGTGGACGGGGGCGAGGCGTACCGGACCATCACCTACATCCAGGACGCGGTGGACGCGCTGATGGCGATGCTGGAGGCGCCAGGCAAGGCGAAGAACGCCTTCTTCAACATCGGCAACCGGGCCAACGAGGTGACGATGAAGGAGCTGGCCCACCAGATGCGCGACGTGTACGCGGAGATCACCGGCGACCCGTCCTACCGGCGCCACCCGATCGAGGTGATCTCGGGGGAGAAGTTCTACGGGCCGGGCTACGAGGACTGCGACCGCCGGGTGCCGGACGTCAGCCGCGCCGAACGGCTGCTGGGTTGGAAGGCCAAGATCCCCCTCCGCGAAACCCTCCTCCACACCATGACCCACTTCCACGACCTCTACGGGAAGAAGGCCTAGCGAACGGGGCGGGCTGAGGTTCCGACTCAGTCCCCCAGCAGCTCGGAGTAGTGGGTCCGCGCCCGGTTGACGGCCTCGATCGAGTCGTTGCGCTCGTCGATGATGCGCGCCCGCCGCTCGCCGCGCGGGTAGTTCGCGTCCATCATGCTCTCGTAGACGTCGTCGATCGCATCGAGGTTGCGCTCGGCGCTCTCGACTTGCCTCCAGGAGGCGCGCACGCTGGCATTACGCCGATGATCGCCATGGCCGGTGTCATCGTCGACGAGGGACGGCGCACGGGGCGTCCCCGCCGAACCCACTTCATCCACGGTGCCCGCAACGGCCGGACTCACGCCTTCGGCGACTGGATCCGCCGTCTCGCCGCCGAGCACGCGGAGTTCACGGCGCACATCCGCTACAGCCATCCCGCCGAGGAAGATCGGCTCGGGGTGACCCACGACAGCGCGGGCCATCTCGACGTCGCGCTGCTCACGGATCTCCTCCGGCTCGACGACAGCGAGTTCTACCTCTGCGGGCCCTCAGCGTTCATGAAGTCCCTCTACGGAGGACTGACAGCGCTCGGAGTGCCCAAGGAGCGGGTTCGATACGAGTCGTTCGGCCCGGCGACCGTGCTCGGGGGAGAGGTGGAGCGCGACGGGAGAACGCCGGCAGGCCCCCCGGCCAGGGAGCCGATCCAGGTCTGCTTCGCCGCCTCGGGCGTCGAGCTGGAGTGGTCAGCGGACAAGGGAACGCTGCTGGAGCTGGCAGAGGCGGCCGGGCTCGACCCCGCGCATTCCTGTCGCTCGGGAATCTGCGGCACCTGCGCGACGCGGATCCGCTGCGGCGGAGTCGACTACCTCGAGGAGCCGAGTGCACCGCACGCGGAAGACGAGGTCCTGATCTGCTGCTCGGTCCCGCGTCCCAGTGCGGCCGAGGCATCCTGCGGCGAGGAGTGCGGCGTCGTTCTGGAGCTCTGAGCCGAGGGTCGGCTCCAGCCCTCGGCTCTCAGCCGCTCGCTCCAGCCTCCGAGAGCGCCTACGCGGTTGCGTCGATCCCGTGGGGTGGCGCGTAGGCGTTTCCGTCGATGTGCCACGGCGCCCGTCGCACTACATCGCGGTCATCCAACAACCCGGACCTCCGCAGCGCTTTCGAGCCAGGAGGATCCGACCGGAGGACCAGGAAATGCAGAGAACGCGCAAGATGGAATCGCTCAGGATGGTGTATCGGGCCGGCAGCCGGCTCCTTCTCGTGGCCGCCGTGATCGGGCTGGTCTCGAGCGCCGGCAGCTCGGGCTGGAAGCCGCGTGCCGGAAGCAGGTCCTCCAGGAAATAGGCGCAGAAGGACGTGCGTCCCGGGAGGTTCGATTTCTGGTACACGGCACGAGCCTGGTGACGCACCGTGGCCTCGGTGGTGCCCCGGAGCCCAGCGATCTCACCGTGAGAGAAGGCCTCCTCGGTACGGATTCTCGCAGGCCGAGCCCGTCCGCACACCCCACAAACGTGATACGCACCTTCCGGGCTACGCCTCGTCGCCTCCCGTCCTGGGATCCGCGGGCGTCGCGAGTGGCGCGGTCTGCGAGGGCACGCGCTCACGCACCTCTACCGCGTGGGGTGCGGACACGAATGCGAGAACTCCCCCTGCCGTCAGAAGCATCCCCGCCGCCTGGCGCAGCGTCGGAACCTCGCCGACCACCAGAAAGCTGGCCCCCAGGGAGAGCAGAGGAATTGACGGCACGATGATGGCCGTGGCGCGGGCGAGATCGAGCCGCGCGATGGTCAGGTACCAGAGGATGGTTCCCAGGAAGCTGAGCCCGATCCCTTGCAGAGCCAGGGCCGGAAGCTGCGCCGCGAACACGTCGGCGCTCGGCACCCAGTCGGGGCCACCGAGCGCCCAGGCTGCGACGGCCACCAGCGCGCCGCCGTACACGTAGCGCGCCCCCGTCAAGAGGTAGGGCTCCACGCTGGGCAGTCCCCTGAGCGTCAGCAGGTGGCAGATCTGCCAGGAGAGGGGTGTGAGGAGCAGCAGCGTCACGCCGAGTGCGTCGCTCAGCCCTCCCATTCCCACGGCGAGCGCGATCCCCGCCAGGAGCACGCAGGCGGCCGAGACGCGGCGCACGGTGAGCCGATGGCCCAGGAACAGCCACGCCACGATCAGCGAGTAGACCGGCTCCGTCTGCAGGCACAGTACCGCCTCGATGGCGGAGGTCCGCTGCGTCCCCACGAAGAACAGGATGAAGGGGATCGTGGTGCCGAGGGCGCCGAGCAGCACCAGCAGAGGTGCCGTCCGGCGCTCCACGAGCCTCCGCAGCTCGCCCCGAATACCCAGCATCAGCGCTGCGGCCAACCCGGCGAACGCCGTGGTCACCGTCGCGACGAAGAATGGATCGGCACGCTCCGTGGTGAAACGCGCCAGCGCCGGAACGAAGGCACCAGCCAGGGCACAGAGGCCCGCGAAGAAGAGCCCGCTTCGCTGCTGGCCCGGCGCGGGAATTTCTACTCGGCCGCTGCCTGCGCCTGCTGCAAGGCGTGCTCGATGGCCATGTTGTCAGGATCGGCCTCGTGCGCCTTCTTGCACACTTCGAGTGCCTCGCTCCAGGCGCCCTGGGCGGCGAGTTCGCTGCACTTCGCCACCGGATCGCCCTTCAGCTCGGCTGCAGCCGCTCCGGTCGCGGCGGCGGCCGTCTCCTTGGCGTCGGCCGCCATCGCTGCGGCCTTCTCGGCCGCGGCATCCGCCGCCTCCTGGGCTGATGCGGCTGCCGCATCGACCGCCTCGCCAGCGGCGCTGGCGGCTTCCTCCGCCTTTTCTTCGGCCTGGCTGCACGCCAACGGCAGCGCGAGCAGGATCAACAGGATCCAGAGAGTCGTGGACCGCATCTCGTCTCCTCGTATCGCGCGCGGCTCAGTCCGCGAGCGGTGGAATCCGCAGTACCTGGCCCGGGTAGATCTTGTCCGGGTCCTTCAGCATCGGCTTGTTGGCCTCGAAGATCTCGGGGTACTTCGAGAGGTCGCCGTAGTACTGCTTGGCGATCTTCGAAAGCGTGTCCCCGGACACCACCCGATGATACTGGGACTCGGGCTCGGAGGAGGCCACGCTGAGCTGGTCGTCCACCTGGGACACGCCCTGGGTGTTTCCAGCGGCGAGGATGGCTTTCTCGCGCTCCGCCTGGCTGGCCGCCTGGCCAGAGAGCACGGCCTTGTCGCCATCGACGTCGACCTTGAGACCGTCGACCGACAGACCCAGGTCCTGGATCCGCTTCGAGACCGCCTTGCTCGCGGCCTCGCGGCTCTCGCCGGCCTTCTCGAGGAGGGACTCGCCCGCCTCCTTCACGAAATCGAACAATCCCATGGGGAACTCCTCATGCGTCGGGATGCTGTCGAGTCTACGCGACACCGCATGGTTGACAAGCCCCAGTCGACTCGAACGGCATGGGCGGCCCGGTGACGGGATTCCCCCGCGGATGGCCTTCGCCTATGATGCTGATCGGCATGGCACCGGTTTGAACCCGAAGAGGCTGATTGCGAGGCGGCCCCGCACGAGGAGAGATTCCGATCATGAAGACACGTATCACCGAGCTCTTCGGCATCGAGCACCCGATCGTCCAGGGCGGCATGCACTTCGTGGGGCTCGCCCCGCTCGCAGCCGCGGTCTCCAATGCCGGCGGCCTCGGCATCATCACTGCCCTGACCCTGCCCACGCCGGACGACCTCGCCAAGGAGATCGCGCGCTGCCACGAGATGACGGACAAGCCGTTCGGGGTGAACCTGACCTTCCTGCCCGGCTTCGCAGCGCCCCCGTATCCGGAGTACATCGAGGCGATCATCCAGGGAGGCGTGAAGATCGTCGAGACCGCCGGGCGCAACCCCGAGCAGTATATGCCGGCTCTCAAGGAGGCCGGCATCAAGGTCATCCACAAGTGCACCTCGGTGCGCCACTCGCTCAAGGCCGAGAAGATCGGCTGCGATGCCGTCAGCGTCGACGGGTTCGAGTGCGGCGGTCACCCCGGTGAGGACGACATCCCGAACATGATCCTGCTGCCGCGCGCGGCCGAGGAGCTCCGCGTTCCCTTCGTCGCTTCCGGCGGCATGGCCGATGGCCGCAGCCTGGTCGCCGCCCTCGCCATGGGCGCGGAAGGCATGAACATGGGCACGCGATTCATCGCCACCGTCGAAGCGCCGGTCCACGAAAAGGTGAAGCAGACCATCGTCGCCGCCAGCGAGCTCGACACCCGACTCATCATGCGGCCGCTCCGCAACACCGAACGGGTGCTGAACAACCCGGCGGTCGAGAAGCTGCTCGAGATCGAGCGCGAGAGGGGCAGCGAGCTGAAGATCCAGGACATCGTGCCGCAGGTCGCAGGGGTCTATCCCAAGGTGATGATCGACGGCGATATGGATTCCGGTGCCTGGTCCTGCGGCATGGTGGCCGGGTTGATCCACGACGTGCCCTCCTGCAAGGAGCTGATCGATCGCATCATGGGGGAGGCGGACGAGCTCATCCAGAAGCGCTTGCCGGGTCTGCTCGCCTAGGGCGGCTGGGCCGCGCGGTCCCAGGAGGAACCCCCGATGCCCCGGTACGAGGTGTCATTCGGCGCCGAGAAGGTGGGGTTCGAGCTCCCGCTCGGCTGGAAAGTTCTGACCTACGCGTTGCCGCGGGAAATCGCCAGCGACACCCACCCCGGCGAGCTTTTCCAGCGATCGCTTGCCCACCCGATCGAGTCGCCATCGCTGGAGGTCTCCGCTCGCGGGGCCGGATCCGCTGCCATCGTCGTCGACGACGACACCCGGCCGACCCCAGTCGCCCAGCTGCTTCCCCTCATCACCAATCATCTCCTCGCCCACGGCATCGATTCTTCGCGGATCCACATCGTCATCGCCGTGGGCACGCACCGGCCGATGTCCGAAGCGGCGCTGCGCCAGCGGGTCGGTGATGACGTCTTCGAGACATTCCGCGTCACCAACCACGATTCGCTGGCTCCGGATCTGGTGGAGGTCGGAACCCTTTCCAGCGGGCAGCCGCTGAAGATCAACCGCCTCGTCGCCGAGGCCGATCTGAAGATCGGACTGGGCTCTGCCCTGCCGCATCCCGCCAATGGGTTCGGCGGAGGGCCGAAGCTCATCTTCCCCGGCGTCAGCGACTATGACGCCATCCACCACCATCACATCGCGAATTTCATCAAGCCGCATGCATACGTCGGCAATCTGGCAGACAACGAGTTCTACGCCGGAGTCCGAGAGGCAGCGGACCTGGTCGGATTCGACCACCTCTTCAACTGCGTACTCGACTACCGGGAGCAGATCGTCGATCTCGTCTTCGGAAGGCCGATCCCCGCCTTCGAGCGGGCGGTGGAGCTGACGGTCGAAACCTGCGGCTACGCGGTCGGCGAGAAGGCGGACGTCACGATCCTCTCCTGCTTCCCCTACCACGTGATCCCGCAGATCTTCAAGCCGCTGCGGATGGCATCGCTCTGCACGCAGCAGGGTGGGCTCATCATCCTGGTGGCGAAGAACCTCGGGCCAGTGCCGGAAGACCTGATCGCGATGCTGCAGTTCGCCGCGAAACAGGACGGCGACACACTGATGGCCGGCATGCTCGAGGGGAAGCTGACCAGCTACGGCGCCCCCCTGAACCTGAACTTCTACGTGCCGATCCTTCGGGCGCTCAAGGCGTTCCGCTGCGCGGTGGTGACCAGGGAGATCCCGACTGAAGTGCTGGACGGGATGGGACTGTCCCATTTCGACGATCTGCAGCAGGCGATCGACGAACACGCGGGCGCTGCGCCCTCGGCAACCGCCCACGTCTTCAGCGCCGGCGGCATGGCGATCCCGATCTTCCGGGAGGGCTTCAATCCGAACACCCTGTTCGACGGCTTCGCGCATCAAGGGGGTCACGAGCGCTGATCACGAGACACGCGAGGCACTGCCGAGGGCCACGAACGCCCCCGCAGCTCATTGGCTCGTGTAGCCGGCAGGGAGATCGAAGAGATCGGCCGGGGCCGTTCCCTGCTTGAACTCGAGCAGCGTGACCGTCGAGTCCACCTTCGTTCCCATCACCTCGTTCGAAGTCTTCTCGAGCACTCGAACCCCCTTGATCTTCTTCAACTCCCCCTGGATCCTGGCCAGGTTCTCCTTCATCCCCGGCTGCATCGCCATCATCGCAGTCGTCAGATCGACGTAGCGGTCCATGTCCATCTCGAGATCTTCCGTCGCCCACACCTCGGTGGTCGCAGGCCCGACGAACGTCTCGATCGTCTGCAGGTACTTCGTGCAGTTCCAGTCGCCGATCTTCTTGCGCTCGTCCGTCACCGTGACCGAGACCTCGATCTGGGACATCTTTCCCATCATCTCCTCCAGCTGGGCGTCGCCGCCAGCCTGAGAGGCGATGTCGGCTGCCATCGCAGCGGGATCCAATGGCAACCTGGCGATCGTCTTCTGCTCGTGATTGAGCAGAATCAACACCTTTTCATCGAGCTTCACGATCGCAGACTGCTTCGGATTGTCGCTTCTCATGCCCCGGTCGGTCATCCAGATGGTCACTTCCGTATCGCTGGCCGGTTGGCTCTGTCCCATCATCTGAAAGGCGTCCACGTGCTGATTCTGCTTCATGAAGACGTCCGCCCGAGCGACGTCGGCGGCGGCGGTCAGCGCGACGAGGCAGACCACCAGAGCGAAGCGCGTCATCTCAATCCTCCCGTTCGGGTTGCTGCGGCGCGGCGAGAGCATCGCTACGACTTCTCCGCCACGGCCTCGAAGAAGGTGTAGCAGAAGACTCCGTCGTTCCCGGTGGTGCGGCAAGGCGTCTCGATTCCCGCGTCGAACGCTTCAGATGTCCGAACCCGCCAGGGTGACGGCCGCCCGAAGGCCTGCTTCGTGTTCGTCAGCCCGTCCTCGCTGTCGAGTCCGCGCACTCGTCGGGTAGATCGAAGTGCTCTCGATAGAAGCGGAACCGCTCGCGAAGCTCTCCCGCATCCAGCCCGAGATCCTCGAAGCGGTACTCGAACAGGCCGCGTCTCCCCAGCCCGGATGCGTCCAGCTCGGCTCGAATGGCATCGCGTCCGGCGGCGTCGACCTCCACCTCGGCGAACTCGAAGACGCGCTCCAGCGTGGCCCACTCGTCCTTCACGAAGGCTTCGTAGGACACGTCGAGAACCCGGTCGCGTGGCACTGCCTCCGCCCGCTCGAGAGACCGCCGCAGCATCTGCTCGAGGCGCTCGGCCCAGCTACGAGCCTCGGCCATCGGGTCGACATTCCGGTAACAGATCCTGCGGGTGTAGGTAATCATGGTGGCGAGCGAGAGGACGGCGCGCACCGGGTCGCGGTGGGTCCGTACGATCTTCGAGCCGGGAAAGGCGCTGGAAAGGGCCCCCAGCTGGTCCAGGTGCTGCGGTGACTTCAGCACCCAGCGTTCGCTGGCGCGGCTCCGCTGCAGGGTCAGGAGCACGCGGCGCAGGTAGCGATAGGCCCCGCTGTGGTCTCCGGCCGCGTACCAGGGCCGGTAGCGCGGCAGTCGGAAGCTGCCCTCGAAGAAGAAGGAGCGGAACGTGAGCGCACTCAGCTGGAGTTCTTCGTGGGGCAGGTCCACCTGCATCTCGTGCATGCGCCGGAAGAGCGGAATCAGGTAGTCGATCTGGCGAAGGCGGACCGCGCAGCCCAGGCGCCGCAGGTCCGGATAGCCGGAGGGACCCACCGGGGCCACGCTCTCCCAGAGAGGCAGGAAGCGAAGCGCGGGCACGCGCGATAGAAGATTGTGCAGGTGGGTCGTTCCGGTCCGCGGGAGGCCGACGATGACGATGGGCGCCGGCAACTCGCGGGAGGCCATGGCCGGGTCGCGAGCGAGCCGGTCTTCGACGCGCAGGCGAGCCCGCAGGAGCTGCCCGAAGATGGCTCGCGCGGCGAGGCGGCCGAGGGGCGTGAGACAGTCGTCTGCGGCCAGGTCTCCCAGGAGCAGCCCCAGCGGCTCGCGAAATCCCTCATCCCCGAAGTCGTCGAGTCTCGTGCGCCTGCGCGCGGCGGCCAGCAGCGAGGCTTCGTCGAGGGGGGCAAGCCGAGCGGCGAGGTGATCGGGAATCGCGTTCAGCAGTCGGGCCGGCCGCGGCAGCCAGGGAGCCCGCCAGTCGTCGATGCGCAACACCCCGGGCTTCGTCACGGAGCCGGTCTCGGCCGCGGCCCCGACCAGACGGGAGCGGCGCTTCGTAGGGGCTCGAATGCCCCGTCCCGCATCGACACGAGCCCGAAGATCGTGGTCGAGTAGGCGACTCCGCCAGCTGGATGCAAGAATAGGGCCCCTGCCCAGTTGTTGTAGCCGAGGCCCATGCCGGTGTGCTTTCGGTACACCGTCTCTCCGGTCCGAAAGTCGATGGCGACGAAGTACCAGCCGGTCGCGATCGAGGACTCGTCCCGGCCGTACATGTAGACGAGACCGCTCCCGAGGGAGAGTTTGAACACGCCGATGCTCTTCTCGTTGCTGGCCCAGACTTCCTCGCAGGAATAGCTCCCTTCCGGACGTCGTCTGGCGTCGACCCGCGTCAGGCCGGGCTCCGGGTGCGATCGCGGGAAGCGGTGGTGCCCCCAGTTGTTCTCCACCAACGCGGAGTAGTGTCCCTGGCCGCGGCCGCTGTCGGCGGCGTGTTCGAAGGCTGCCAGGCTGATGTCCGTCCCGCTCTTTCCCTCGGCGAACACCGGGACGCCGCACACCGCCGTGCCGTCGGAGCGCCGGAAGAATCGAACCTGGATACGCGGCTCCGCGTTGTCGGTGATGGCAACCAGCCCGTCGGGCCCTCCCAGCAGCGTGACCGACGCGCCCGAGCCTCGCGTGATGTGTCCGGGTTTGGGTGCCGGCCCACGGTCATAGGGCGTACGCCAGTCGATGGCGATGCCCGCTTTGGAATCCCAGCCGAAGCGGTAGAGCGCGTGGTCGGAGACGATGAACACGCCATCCTCGCCAACCGCGAAGGAGTTCTCGATGATCTCTCCCGCCAGTCGGCGTGTACGGAGGCCGCCGGAATCGCGCTCCACCGTGCCCACCACACCCGCCGTCGTGGCGTACCAGTAGCGGTCGCCACTCCACTCGGGCAGCACCCAGGCCACGCTGTCCTGATGGGGCCACCTCATCGGCACCACGTGGCCGGAGAGGTCGTACTCCCGGACCAGGGCGAAGCCGGAATCCGAACCGGGTGCGGGGACCTGGATGACCTGAATGGTGTTCCTCGTCGTGGGCACGACGGCGCGGTCCCGTTCGTCGAGGTAGAAGTACATTCCGGCGCCGATGTACTCCCAGGGCAAGACGCCCTGGAGAGGGAAGTACCAGGGTCGGGGCGGCAGGTCATAGGAAGCCAGTTCCTCGAGCGTCGTGGGATCCATGAGTTCGACCTGGAAGCCGCGGCCGTTGCTGTAGACCGCAACGACGCGACCGGTGCGGTCGAAGGCCAACGTGCCGTAGCCCCCGAACCCCTGGGTCCGCGAGGTCACTTGTGGATCCACGCCCAGGGGCCCGCTCACCGCGTAGCTGTCGCTGACGTAGGCGTCGTTGTGCATGCTGTTGCCGCGCGTCGCCATGAATGGATGGCTCGGAATGGCGACGTGCGCGACGGGAGTCGTCGCGCCGGGGGGCCGATCGCGTTCGAAGCTCCCGTGCTCCGGCTCGACGGCGGCCTTCCCCTCGACCTGGGTCCTCCACAAGACCTTCGCAGCCTCGCGCGGGTAGAGCAGCCAGTGCGGGATCGGCTCGACGCGCGCACGGTCCTCGTCGCGGCCCCGGCCGGAGACATACCCGATCACTGCGACCAGGAGCACGACCCCGAACGCTGAAACGAGCCGCCCCTGCTTCCGGCCCACCGGCTCTCCCTCGCGACCAGACTTCACCTCGCCGCTCTGGCGCGCTCGGCTCTGTCACTGCCGATCCGGCGACAGACGCGCCTCAGAATCCACTTGGGAGCTGTCTGGCTGCGGTTCTCGGCTCGATCTCTCCGCCGAGGGAGCATAGGGAAATCGAGTGCGGTCAGGCATCCGATGACCAGTCCGCTTCGACAGATCGCCGCGTCCGCACCACCGCGTCTGGGGTGACTGCTTCCCGGCAGAGCCGAGGGAGCAGTCACCGGTGAATCGCTCATCTTCGCTCACTCCCACAACCCAGCGGTAGCAGCAGCCGAGGCTGTAAATGATCGGCAATTGCACTCGGCGAACTTGCAGAGCCAGCCATCGGCGCTCCAGAGATGGTGGCCCTCCCGCCAGGCCCGTCGCGACGCCAGGTGGCGCTAACGCTCCTCCAGCAGCCCAACCAGCTCCCGGATCGCCGCATCCCCCTTCGCGAGTTCGGTCGGAAACAGCACGGCCTGCCCATCCACCGCGCCCATCATCAGCACTGCGAGTGCGGCCTTGTCCTCGGCGGGGACGTCGAGGATTTTGGAGAGCCACGCGACCCAGTCAGCGCCGACGCGGGCGACCACCTCCTGGTAGAACGGGTCGCCGCGGCTCGCGCGGCTCGAGAGGTCGAGCCACAGACGCAGCTGATCGGCGGCCGCGTCCTCCCTGACGGTGGCCCAGATCGTTTCGAGTGCGCGCGCCGGGGGCAGCGGGGCGTTGCCGAGGATCGCCTCGAGCGAGTCCGTGAGGCCGGAGGCGATCCGCCCGAGCACCGCCGAGAGGATCTCCTCCTTGTTCTCGAAGTAGTAGAGGAGCATCCGGTCACTGGTCTCGGCCACCGCGGCCAGGCGCCGCAGCCCGGTTTCGCCGAGGCCGGCGCTCAGCACGTGGGCGGCGAGCTTCTCGACGATGCCAGCCCGTTTCTCCTCTCTGCGGGTCAATTCCAGTCGCTCCGAAAACATTGTAGCACTCGCTACAATGTTTTGATACAGGATGTAGCAGGCGCTACGTCCTCCGCGGAGCGCTCGAGAGAAAGGAGAGGAGAGGAATGGGCGCGTTTCGGATATTCCTGGTGTGCATCTTCACGGCGATCGTCGTGTATACCGTCGTCGTCATCGCCAACCATGGCATGGGGCTCTTCGCCGTGTTCTTCGGCGACATGGCGAAGATGGCCTGGCCCGGCCAGTTCAACCTCGACTTCATGGGCTTCCTCATGCTCTCGGGGCTCTGGCTCGCGTGGCGCCACCACTTCTCACCCCCGGGCTCGCACTCGGCGTGCTCGGCCTCTTCGGCGGAGCCCCCGTGCTCGCGGCGTACCTCTTCTTCGCAAGTCGCCAGGCGGACGGAGACTGGGCGCAGCTCTTCCTGGGGGAAGAGAGAGCACGGAGCCGCGCGTGACGCCGGCGTTGGATAACATCATGAACAGCGCACTCACGCGGCGGAGGCAACCATGAAGAGTAGTCAGTATTCCCGTTCAGTGGCCACACTTGCCGTGGGGATCTTCGTGGCGGCGCTGACCAGCGAGGCGGCAGCCGATGTCACGTTTTCGATCCGCCGTGACAGCCTGATTGTGAAAGGTGATCAGCAAGACGACCAGGTAGCGGTGGAAGTGAGCGGTGGCGACGTGCTCGTCAACGGGGAAAACACCGGGTTGGCTGGCAACAGTCTGGACAACTTGACGATCAAGACCGGAGGGGGCGACGATCAGGTGCAGGTCGGCGGCATCGGCGGCTTCTTCGTTTCCGGAAACCTCAAGATCAGTACGGGCAGTGGGAACGACGACGTGACCATCGTCAGCGGGGACGTCAACCAGAAGACGAAGGTCAACACCGGCGGCGACAATGACTCGGTAACGGTCGAAGATGTCGTATTCTTCGGTCCCGTCAAAATCGTCACCGGCGGGGGCATCGACGTTGTCGACGCCGCAAGTACCGCCGGATTCGTGACCTTTTTCGAGCCGGTGAAATTCACACTCGGCAGCGGGGACGATACGTTGAACCGCGGGAACGGGACCGTCTTCATTGAAGACCAGGCACTGTTCAATGGCGGCAGCGGTACCGACCTGTTGGTGATCTCGGGGGTGCCGACGGATCCCGACCTCTTGCCGCCCGTCGACGGGATCAAGATCAAAGGGTTCGAAGCCCCCTAGTAGAGCGTATGCAGGTCGCTGATCGGTAAGTCCTCGCCCGGACTCACGCAACGGGGTCCCCGGAGGAGTCGGGGCGGTTCAATCACTGTGACGGGTCACAGTTTGGATTGGCGTCCCCAACGGGACTCGAACCCGTGTTGCCGGCGTGAAAGGCCGGAGTCCTAGGCCACTAGACGATGGGGACGCGCTGGAACCAGCTGGAGTCGAGTATGGCGAATGATCGGCAGCGAGGCGAGGATCAGTCGGGTGTCGCGATGTCGGCGTGGCGCCATAGATACCAGCTGGCCACGCTGCGGTAGGGCTGCCAGCACTCGGCGATCGCCTCGAGCTCGCGGGGCCTGGGAAGGGAGTCCAGGCGGTAGAGATCGCGGGCCGCCTTCTGGACACCGTAGTCTCCCACCGGGAGGACGTCCGGGCGGCCGAGGGAGAACATGAGCAGCATGTGCGCCGTCCACACCCCGACGCCGCGGATCCGCGTCACCGCTTCGATCACCTCCTCGTCCTCCATCCGAGGGAGCTTGCGCGCGCTGACGGTTCCATCGAGAAAGGCCCCCGCAATGCTCCGCACCGCGGCGGCCTTCTGCCGCGAGAGGCCGACACCTCGGAGCCGCTCTGGCGACGCCTCGAGCAACCGTTCCGGCTTTGGAATCCGGCCGCCGAACTCGGCCTTGAAGCGGCTCTCGATGGCCGACGCGGCCGGTCCCGCGAGTTGCTGGTAGAAGACGCCGCGGATCAGGTAGCGGTAGGGATCTCCCCGCCAGCGCAGGCCACAGGGACCGACCTTCCGGATCAGCGGGCGCAGGATGGCATCCCGACGGCAGAGCGACCGGCAGGCCCTGTCGAGAAGCTCCGGATCGAGGCGCGCAGGCATGCGGGCAGCTTACCGCTTGGCACGCTCGGAAACTGCGCAACTCCAGCTAAGATACCGCGATGGACGACGTCGAGATCAACCGGGAACGGGCTCAGAACCTCTGGACCAGCGTGCAGCGCAAGACGCCTCCCCTCGCCGCGGCGACCGCGCTCGATCCGAACCCCCAGGTGCACTCGGATCAGATCGGCGGCCTCGCGCAGGCCCAGGAGGAGGTGGTGACCTATGCCTGCGCTTTGACCAATCCCGAGCTCTACCAGAACTGGGGGACCTTTCCGCCCTCGGGTCTGCTCCTGATCGGCAACCCCGGGTCGGGCAAGACCTTGCTGGCCGCCACCATGGCCACCCGCGCCCGGACGCCGCTTCTCCGGGTGGAGCTGCCCCGTCTCGCCCTCGAGATGATTCAGCACGGTGGAAAGGCGGGCGAACTGCTCGATGTCTGGTCCCACGTGCTGCACGAGATGCCGCCCCTCAGCGTCTTCTTCCACGAGCTCGAGTTCTCGCAGACCCGGGCCTTCGGCTTCAGCCGAGCGGATCTTCCGATGGGGCCGATCATGGACTTCCTGCTCGAGTTCATCGAGCGCGCGGTCGCGTCACCCGACATCCTTGTGGTGGGATCGACGACCAATCCGGTCACCCTGCGCCACGCCTTCCTGGCGCCGGGCCGGTTCGAGCGCGTGGTCGAGGTGACGCCCCGGTTCCCGGAGGACATCGTCGCCGCCCTCGAGATCCACAGACGGGCGGCCGAGGCTCGCGCGGGGCGGAGCCTCTTCGACTCCATCGACTGGCCGGAGGTCGTCCGCCAGCTTGAGGAGCCCTCCGTCGGCGACTGGATCCAGCTCATGCACGGCGTGCTGCGCCGCAAGGCCCGTCACGAATTGACGGGTGACGAGGTCGGACTCGTCACGGCCGACGACCTGATGGTGGAGGTGGACCGCTTCAAGAAGGCGCAGCGTCGAATTGCCGCGCCGGACGCCACCGGAACCTACGTCTGAGCGAAGGCGGGCCCGGACGGACGGCTCACCGCGAGAGAACGCACGGCTCCCGAGTGGGTCGATCCGCCGGCCGCCCTCGGATCAGGCGGGGACGGCGAGCGGTGCCGGCTGCGCGCTCAGGCTCAGCGGAGGCGGGCTCGCCAGCTGGGCCTCCAGGCAGCTGCGGCAGATGCCGTGGCTCACGCGCTGCGATTCCCGACTCGCGGCGGGCTGGGTCGGGCCCCGCTGCTCCGTCTTCTCACACCACGCGCAGACCACTGTCATACCCATTAGGTGGACGAATCGCGCCGCAGGTGGCAGGAAAAATCGGGGAGTGCGGGGTTTTCCTCGGCTGCTCGCGAGGCAAACGAAGGGCGGCCACCCCCGAGGGGATGGCCGCCCAGTTGCAGTCTGCTGCTGTTGCAGCGATCGCTAGCGCTGGCGCCTGCGACCGAGAATCGCGAGCCCGACCACGCCCGAGCCGAGGAGCAGCAGCGTGCCCGGCTCCGGGACGAGGTTGAGCTTCAGGATCGCGGCGATCGGCAGCTCCGGGAAGGCGCCCGTGAGACTCGTGTAGGTCTTGGTGACCGTCACGAGCTGCACGACGCCAGCGCCGCCCGGCGTCGTGGCCAGCGAAGCCGGCCGGAAGGTCCGGCGTGGTGATGTTGCTGTTCGCCGTGTGGATGGTCATGGTCGGCGTGGCCGAGGGTCCACGGGTTGTGCTGCATGGTGATCGCCACGCGCGCCGGGGATCGACTGGGTCCCGCCGACACCGAAGCCCGGCAAGCGGAGTTCCGCCGGGCGTGAGCGGAACGGTCACGGCCGCGTACGCGCAGGGCGCGAAGACCAGGCAGATCTTCGCCGTGCCGAGCAGGCCCATGGCGGCGCCGATTCCCCCAGACGATCGGGGTCCCGACGCTGACCTGCATGCCGGTGAAGATGACCGAGTTGATGGTGGAGTTGTTGGTCACCGGCACGGAGACGTCACCGGTCCGATGCCACCTGCGACCAGAGCCAGGGTGTTGATGACGCCACCGCGCGCTGCCGTTCACACGACGGCGCCGCTACCCGGCGCCACGACACCCGGCAACGTCGACAACCCGAACGTCAGTGTGCCCGTATAGGGGAGTGTGGCCGCGTGTGCGCTACCCGCCAACAACAGGGTCGCCAAGGCGACTAACATCTTGATTCGCATGCTTCGCTCTCCATTTCTTCCCGAGCAGCTCCGTCCGGCGCACCCCGCCGAATCGCTTCCTTGCCCGTCTCAGTCCTCACATCTCAGGAGACCGCACGTACCCCTATGCGGGACTCCTGTTCACAGGGGATGTGGCAACTGGGAGGAAGAAGTGGCAGGAAAAATCCGAAAATTCGCGATTTCCTGCTTCCGAGACGTCCCGAATCCGGGACGGAGCGCTCTGATGTCACTGCACGAATGAGTCCACGTCGGCTGGCGGCGCCCGATTTCCGGAGCGGGAACGGGGGATCCGGCACGGCAGTGCACCCTCTGGGAACGGCACGCCCCCGGCAGCGCGGCTGCAAGCTGCGCGTGCGCTTCCGGCGCCTTTCCGCTCGAGCGTCCCAGAGCAGGGATCCGGGCCGCCGACGCCTCTCCGGAGCCCGACTCGAACCTTCTGATTTCACGAAGGAATTCCGATTCCCACCGCTTGGCACAGAGCTTGAAAGGAATTCCCCGAACCCGGCCTCCCCTGGCGCCGGGCGGAGGGATTTCCGATGGCGGAGCACGCGGTGCTCTTCGTGGACGACGAGGGCAACATCCTGAAGGCCCTTCAGCGCCTGCTCCGCCACGAGTCGTGGAAGGTGCTCACGGCATCCTGCGGCTCGGAGGCTCTCGAGATGCTCGAGCAGACGCCGGCCCAGGTGGTGGTCTCGGACCAGCGCATGCCCGAGATGAGCGGCGTCGACCTGCTCCAGGCGATCCGCGAGCGCCGCCCGAACGTCGTCCGGATGATGCTCACCGGCTACACGGAGATGAACGTCGCCGTGGAGGCCATCAACCGCGGCGAGATCTACCGCCTGATCACCAAGCCGTGGAACGACGAGGAGCTCAAGGCGACCCTCCGCCAGGCCTTCGACCACTTCGATCTCAAGGAGGAGATCAAGCGGCTGAACCAGGTGACCCGGGAGCAGAACCTCAAGCTCCAGGACATGAACCGGAACCTGGAGCAGAAGGTCCGGGACCGCACCAAGCAGCTCGCGGAGAAGCACCAGGAGCTGCGCGTGGCCTACATCCAGACGATCCGCGCCCTGGCCGAGGCCGTGGATGCCAAGGACAGCCACACCTTCGGCCACTCCGAGCGGGTGGGGGTCTACGCGTCCAAGATGGCCCGCGAGCTCGGGCTCCCCAAGGAGCTGATCGAGCGGGTCTACATCGCCGGGCTGCTCCACGACGTCGGGAAGATCGGCGTCAGCGATGCGGTGATCTCCAAGCCGGACCGCCTCGAGCCCGACGAGTACGCGGAGATCATGCAGCACCCGGAGATCGGCGCCCGGATCCTCCAGCCGGTCGACTTCCTCTCGGACCTGATCGACTGCGTGCGCCATCACCACGAGTGGTACGACGGCAGCGAACGCGGCTACCCGGTCGCAGCTTCGCGGCGACCAGATCCCCCTGCCCTCGCGCATCATCCTGGTGGCCGACACCGTGGAGGCCATGTCCAGCGACCGCCCCTATCGCAAGGGGCTGCCTCTGGAGACGGTGGTGCAGGAGCTCCGCAAGTACTCGGGAAGCCAGTTCGACCCGAGCTGCGTGGACGTCTGCATCCGCCTGATCGAGCGCGAGGGCGAGTCCTTCATCCGGAAGGACCAGAAGTTCGACATCGATGCATTCCTCGAGGTGTAGTGGCTGATGACCGACGGACCCCCCCTTCGATCTCCCGCGCTCGCGGCGCTGGGCCTCGACCTCGAGAGCACGCTCAACGAGGAGCCGCGCTTCCTCCTGGACATGTGCTTCCTGGGCGCACTCCACTCCGAGCTCGCCGAGCATCTCGGCCGGGACGAAGCCCACGCCACGCTTCTGCAGCTGGGGATGCTCCACGGTCTTCGCGACGCCGCCCTGGTGCTGCGCTCTGGCTTCGGCCAGGGCGTGCTGGAGCTCGCGGGGGGATCCCCCGCTACGCCTCGCCTGGCGATTCGCTTCGCGGCGCAGCCGGCCGGTCCCGGGGAGGGCTTCGAGATCCACGGCACCTGGCCGGAGCGGCACGAGGCCGAGGCCTACCTGGCGGCCGTCGGCCCCGCCGCCGGCCCGACCTGCTTCGTGAGCAGCGGCTACACCTCAGGGTGGCTCTCCGGCATCTTCGACGCGGACCTGCTGGCCGTCGAGACCGAGTGCAGCGCGCGGGGCGACGCGGTCTGCCGCTTCGTGGCGCGGGAGCCGGCAGCCTGGCGCCAGGCCTCGGACGGCCAGGTCTCCCCCCTGCTCGGATCGCTGCCCTTTCCGGCCTTCCGCCAGCTGGTCGCCCAACATCTGGCGTCCTGCCCGGAGCCGGATCGCCGCGACGCATTCGAGGCCGGGTCCCCGGTGATCCACGTCTGGGGCCCCGTGATGGTGATCCCATTTTCCAGTCCAGACGAGTCGCTGCGCGCCCTCGAGCTGATCGGGCGAGATCCCGGCGCTCGGGAGGTGCGGGTCGTGATCGTCGACCTCTCGGGCGCGATCATCGACGAGGGCTTCGGAGCCGTGGCCCTCGAGCAGATTCTCGACGCCATCGAGCACTGGGGAGCGGAACCGATCCTCGCGGGGATTTCGCCGCTCTCGGAACCCGTACTCGAAGGCCTGGAGAACACGCACCTGGTGATCCACAAGGATCTGCCCGAGGCCATCGCGGCCGCCTTCCAGATCGCGGACGCACAGCGGGCGGCCTGTTGAGCGGACAGATCAAGTCGGCTGGACGTCCGCCCGAACCACCAGGCAATGGCTTCCGACTCCCCGATTGCCGGCCTCCCCGATCGCGGGCGCCTCGACGAAACGCCCCTCCCGCGGCTGCTGCTGGACGTGCAGCGGGCCGGATTGAGCGGCTGGCTGACGCTCCGGCAAGGACAGGTCGAGAAGCGGGTCCAGCTGCGCCAGGGCTCGCCGGTGCTGGTCGAGTCGAGCCGCGCCAGCGAGAGCCTGCTCAACCTGCTCGCCGAAGGCGGCAAGATCCGCCCCGATCAGCGGGAGAAGGCGACCGAGCTGATGCGAACCCGCCAGTGCAAGGAGCTGACGGCTCTGCTCGCGCTGAAGGCTCTCGGCCCCAAGGACCTGCTTCTCGCCCTGCGGGATCAGGTGAGGCGAGGCCTGCTCGACTGCTTCGGATGGTCCGGCGGGGAGTTCGAGTTCCGCCGCGACGATGCACTGGCCGAGCAAGGCCAGCCCCTTCAGATCGATCTGCTCGCCCTCGCCCAGGAGGGGATCACCGTCCACTGGCGGCCCGACCAGACACTCATCGGCCTCGGCGACCGGGTGAACCAGTACCCGAGGCCTGCGCCGTCATTCGCCCGCGCGCGACAGAGACTCGTCGAGGACGAGGCGCTTCGCGCCATTCTCGATTCGCTGGACGGGACGCTGAGCACGTGGGCTGCGCTCCGGCGCGCCGCCTCGCCTGGCGCGTTCGCGGCGTTCTGGGTCCTCGACGCCGTCGGCGCGCTCGAGTACTCCGCCGATGCGCCCGCGGCCGAGGCGGTCGCCGACCGCGACGAAGCCCCGATCGAGGCGGAGATCGAGATCGTCGTCTCGGGCGCTGCCGAGACGGCCAGCGACGCCGCAGCGCCTGAAGCGGAAGCCAGCGGAGCGGAGCCGGCTCCCGACGAAGCGGACTCGCAGGTCGCCGCGCTTCGCGACGAGGTGCTCGAGAAGCACGACCGACTGCGGGAGCTCACCCTCTACGAGCTTCTCGGCATCGAGCGCGCTGCGACGCCCGCCCAGGTCAAGCGCGCCTACATCCAGGCCGCCAAGCGGCTGCATCCCGACGCCCTCGTGCGTCTGGGCCTCGGCGAGCTGAAGCAGGAGGCCAACGAGGTCTTCGCGGAGATCGCCAAGGCGCAGACGACGCTGCTGGACGTGGACCGGCGCCGCAGCTACGACGCGTCCCTCGACGGTCACAGCGACGTGGACGCCAACCAGGTCGCCCAGGCGGAGGCCCTCTACCGCAAGGGCGAGATTCTGCTTCGCGCGGGCAGCTTCCTGGCCGCCATCGAATTCCTGGAGGCCGCCAGCAAGCTCTGGCCGGAGGAATCCGACTACCAGAGCGCCTTCGGCTGGGCACTCCATCGCAAGAACCCGCCCGAGAGCGAGCGGGCCCGGGAGCACCTGGAGAAGGCGGTCGCCCTCGATGGAGAGAGCGCCGAAGCGCACCAGCGCCTGGGACTGGTGCTGAAAGCGCTCGGGGAGAGCGAAGCAGCCGCGGCGGAGCTGGCCCGCGCCCGGGAGCTGGGTGCCGGGCTAGGGCCCCGCTCGCTGCGCGCAAGGGCCCTCTACCGGCTCAGCGACGCCGCGACCCGGCCAGCTCGAAAAGGCCCTCGGCGCCGGCGCCAAGGCCGGCGAAGCGCTCGTCCTGCGTCTGCCCCTGGTGAAAGCGGAAGTAGATCTGCTGCAGGACCACGGCCATCTTGAAGGTCCCGAAGACGTCGTAGTAGGACACGCCACTCACGTCGCGGCCGCTCCGCTCGCCGTAGCGGGCCACGGCCTCCTCTCTGCTCATGAATCCGAGGCTCTGGGTCGGCATCGGGCTCATCCCCACCGACGCTTCGCCGCGGTTGTTCCAGAGCGAGAGAAGGGTGCCCAGGTCTGCCAGCGGATCGCCCGTGGTGCACATGTCCCAGTCGTAGACCGCGGCGCAGCGCCCCGGGTCCTCCGGATCGACCGCCATGTTGTCGAGCCGCCAGTCGTTGTGGAGCAGTGTCGGCGGCGGTGACTCCGGGAGATTGTCCACCAGCCAGCGGATCAGCTCGTCGGCCACTTCGATGGTCCCGGTCCTGGCCCGCTCGTAGCGATTCGCCCAGCCCTTCACCTGCCGCTCCAGGAAGCGCTCGGGGTCGCGTCCCAGCGTATCCAGGCCGAGCGCGACAGGATCGACGGCGTGGAAATCGGCGAGCGTGTCCACGACCACCTCGGAGAGCTTGCGATTGGCGCGTTCGTCCTCGCCGCCGCCGAACTCCGGGGGGACGAAGCCCCGGATCACGACTCCCCGACGCCGCTCCATCACGAAGAAGGGAGCGCCGATCACCTCGTTGTCGTCGCAGTAGAGGTAGGCGCGGGGAGCGGGGGCAAACGCCTTCCAGAGCACCGACAAGGCTCGGTACTCGCGGTTCATGTCGTGCGAGCCCGGCGCCACCGGGCCCAGCGGCGGCCGCCGCAGCACGTACTCGACGCTGCGGTCGCCTTCGCCGTAGCGGAGCAGGTAGGTGAGATTGGCATGACCTCCGGCGAACTGCTCGACGCGGAGCGGCAATTCTCCACCTTCGAGCTCGTCGCGCAGATAGGCGCGGAGGTTTGCCTCGTCGAAGCGCTCGTCGGAGCGAACCGGGATCAGCTCGGGAGGAGCGGGGGCGGTCATGGCGCCGGCAAGCCTACCAATTCGGACGGGCATCTACCCGACGATTCGCACCTGCGGCGGACGGACGTCCACCGGGAAGCCGAAAGACATGGGCGTAGAAGAAGAGCTCCCCCTCCAGCGCGGCGCGGATGTTCTCCGCCATGCGAAATCCGTGTTGCTCTCCTTCGAAAGGGACGTAGGCGTGAGTGATCCCCCGGGCGGCGAGGACCGCAACCATCTCCTCGGCCTGGTTCGGTGGCACGATCCTGTCTTCCAGCCCCTGGAAGAAGATCACCGGGCAGGAGAGCCGCGCGGCGTGGTGGATCGGGGAGCGCTCGACGTAGAGGTCCCGGCACTCGGGGTAGGGGCCGATCAGGCCATCCAGGTAGCGGGACTCGAACTTGTGGGTGTCGCGGGTCAAGGCTTCCAGGTCCCCGACGCCGTAGTGGCTCGCCCCGGCCGCGAAGGCGTCGCGGAAGGTGAGCGCGCACAGCGTGGTGTATCCCCCCGCACTCCCTCCGCTCACCGCCAGACGCTCCGGATCGGCGATCCCCTGGGAAGCGGCAAAGAGCGCGGCGTGGGTGCAGTCGTCCACGTCGACGACCCCCCAGGCTCCCCGGAGAAGCTCGCGGTAGGCGCGACCGTATCCCGTGCTGCCCCCGTAGTTCACGTCCATCACCGCAAAGCCGCGGCTCGTCCAGAACTGAACGACCCCGAGCCTGAGAGCGGACGACGTCGCCGCCGTCGGTCCTCCGTGGCTCTTGACGACCAGCGGGGGGCGTTGGCCGGCCGGCGCCCGTTGCCCCGGGTTCGTGGGGCGATACAGGAACGCATGGGCGCTGCGTCCATCCTCGGAGGGGAACTCGATGGCCTCGGGCCGCGAGAGGAACGCCTGGTCGAAATCGATCTCGAAGCCCCGGCAGAGCTCCTCGACGCGAGCCTCTTCGAGGTCGAAGCGGCAGACGGCGGGCGGCGCGCTGGCGCTCGCTCCGATGAAGCAGGCGCGCCGACCCGCCACGTCGAGACCGTCGAAGCTGCTGTACGGCGTCTGCAGGTCCTCCAGACGCTGCTGCCGCAGGTCCAGGCGCGCGAGCCGCTGGAGGCCATCGCGTTGGTAGATGCAGAGGATCGTGTCTTCGTCCACGAAGCCGTAGCTGGACATGCCGAAGACCCACTGCGGGAGTCCGAACTCGGCCTCGAGGCTGCAGAGCGAGACGATGCCCGAGTCCCGCTCCTGGTAGAGGTTCCACCAGCCCGACCGATCGGAGACGAAGGTCAGTCGCCCGCCGGGTGAAAACGATGGCTGGAAGACGGACTCCGCGGGCCCACCGGCGACCGCTCTCGGCGTCCCCGTCTCCCCGCCGCTGCCGAAGGGCGTGACGTAGAGCGCGGTCCCGTCCCAGGGCATGTGGGGGTGCTCCCAGGCCAGGTATGCGAGCCGGTCGCCCCTCGGCGAGAACCGGGGATTGCTGACGAAGTCGTGGCCCGCGGCGACGACGCGCCGGGTCCCCGCCTGGAGATCGAAGGCGACGATCCGGTTCTCCGCTTCCACCCCCTCCCGGTGCTCCTCCTCCACGCCGACCAGCCAACGCCCCCGGGGTGAGAGATCGAAATCCGCGTAGCGCGCGCGGGGCGAGGTGCCCGGGACCGTCCTGCGTCCCGCAGAGCCGGACCGCTGCACGCCCGGCTGATTCAGGTCCACGTGGAAGAGTTCACCATCGCGGACCAGGAACTCGCCGCCACCGTATTCGTGCACCAGCGTTCGGACGTTGGCCGACTCGGGTGTGACGTCCACGCTGTCTCCGGCGCCTCGAGCACGCACCACCACCTGTCGCCCGCCCTCGTGGGGGCGCCCCTCCAGCCAGTAGACCAGGCCGCGGTCGAGGCGGGGCTGCGACAGGCGCCGCGCCGCGCGCGCGACCAGGTCGCCGCGGAGCGGGGAGTCCCAGGATCCGTAGGGTGCGGTGCGCTTCATGAAGCCCCCCAAAGAAGACGACGCCCTGGCTCCGCGCCAGCGTGCCGAAGCGAGCCCATCGAGCCGGCTCGACGACTGGCGCACGAGGAGCCACACGAAGGGTGCCACAGGTTGGGAATCGCGCTGGAGGAGGGGTAATCTCGCGGCTTCCGTGAGTCCGTTCGACGCCGCGATCCTGATCGCGGGGGGCCTCCTGGCCGGAATCGTGAATACCCTGGCCGGGGGGGATCCCTGCTCACCGTTCCGCTGCTGGTGCTGCTGGGACTTCCCGGCACGCTCGCCAACGGCACCAATCGCATCGGCATCGTGATCCAGAATGGTGTCGCCACCTGGGGATTTCGCAGACAGGGCTTCTCCGGAATCCGCGCCGCCGTTCCGGTGCTGATCCCGGTGGCGCTCGGCTCCCTGGTGGGAGCGGTGGCCATCTCCCGGGTCTCGAGCGAGCTGTTCGAGCGCCTGTTCGGCGTGGTGATGCTGATCCTGCTGGTGCCCACGCTGCGAAGGCCCTCGGCGCGTGCCGACTCCGCTGCCGAGCCCCAGCCGAGGTCGCCGCTGGCGGCGAGCCTCCTCTTCTTCGCCATCGGCCTCTACGGCGGCGCCTTCCAGGCCGGCGTCGGCATCCTGCTGGTCTTCGCCATCTCCTATGCGGGCTACGATCTGGTGCGGACCAACAGCATCAAGGTGGTGGTGATCTTCGCCACCACCCTGTTCGCCGTACCCGTCTTCATCGCTGCAAACCAGGTCGCCTGGCTCGAGGCCCTGGTCCTGGCAATCGGATTCGCCGGTGGTGGCGAACTCGGCTCGCGGATCGCGGTCCGAGGGGGCGAGCGGGTGATCCGGCCGGTGCTCGCCATCGCCGTCGTCGCCCTGGCCGGGCGGATGTTCGGTCTCTACTGACCCCCACCCGCCCGGCTCGAGCAACCGGGGCGCGCGCGCAGTGCGGGCGCCCACCCGCGCACGACCGGTACCGGTGAGAGACCGACCAGCACGGCACCGTCTCGCCCCGTCCACCAGACCGGAATCCCCTGCGCCGCTGCGCGGTCGAGGACCGTGCGATGCGGCATTCCGAAGCGGCTGGGACACGGCGCGGAGGCGATCGCCACACTGGGGGAGACCGCGCGGAGAAAGGCGGAAGTCGACGAGCTGCGGCTCCCGTGGTGCGGCAGCTCCAGCACCTCGGCGCGAAGGTCCGCGCCGGAGGCGATCAGAGCGGCCTCTGTCGCGGCCTCGAGGTCACCGGTCAACAGGACGCGGCCTCCCGCAACCTCGACGCGAACCACCAGCGAGGCTTCGTTCCGCGAGAGGCCGCTCGACTGCGAGGGCCAGAGCGGTGTGACGCAGAGGTCGGCGAAGCACGCGCTCGCGTCGCCCTCCCCCTTCTCTGCAACTTCGACCTCGAGCGCCAGCGCCAGCGCCAGCAGTGGAGCGAAGCCCGGGTCCTGCCGACTCCCCGCCGGCAACCACAGCCGCTCGGTGGGAACGCGCTCGATCACGGCCGGGAGTCCTCCCCGGTGGTCGAGATCCGCGTGGCTGGCGATGACCAGATCGAGGCGCTCCACCCCGAGCGCGGCGAGAGCCGGAACCACGGCGGTCCGCCCCAGATCCACCCCGCCCGGAAACGCTCGCCCAGCGTCGAACAGAACGGCAGCACCTCGCCCCTGGACCAGGACGGCGGCCCCCTGGCCCACATCCAGCGCGACCACGCGCGGAGGGCGGGGGACGATCGAGACCGCCGGGCAGTGGGCGAGCAGAGCCGCGGCAGCCATCGCCACTGCGATCCTGGCCCAGGTCGCCTGGAGCCGCGTCACCAGCGCGGCCAGCCCGAAGGCCGCCAGGACCACGACGACCGATGGGGGAGGAATGGGTGGCTGTTCGGGGAGCCAAGACGCGATCCGCCCGGCTCCGCGCAGCGCGGCACTCGCAAGAGCCGCACTTCCGGAGACGAGCAGGGCGGTGAACTTCGCCCCCGGCGCCAGCAGCGCCGCGACGGCAGCCAGGAGGGACGCCGGCAGCAGAACCGCCCCGGTGAGTGGAATCCCGATCAGGTTGGCCAGCACCCCGACCGGCGCCACCCGGCCGAAGTGCACCGCTGCCAGCGGCGCAGTGGCCGCGATCGCGGCTGAGGAGGTTCGCAGCAGGGCGTCCGCGTAGCGGCGGACGCGCGGCGCCCACCCCGCTTCACCCTCCCCTCTCCCCGTTCTCCCCAGACCAGCGAGGATCGCCGCGCTCGCGGCGAAAGACATCTGCGCGCCCGGCTCGAACAGCGCGCCCGGCTCGAAGGCGAGCACGGCGATTCCGGCGAGGGCGAGTGGCTGCCCCCGCCGTCCGGGGCGCCGCCGAAGGAAGCCGACGGCCACTGCGATCAGGAAGACGAGGGCCCGGCGAACGGGAATGCCCCACCCGCTCATCAGCGCGTAGCCGACGGCGAGCGCCAGGGCGAAGGCGAGCGACAGCCTTCGCGTGTCCCTCCGCTCCGCGAGCTGGGCAATCCGGCTGAAGCCCAGACGGCCCGCGGCGTACGCGAGTGCGGCGATCAATGTGAGGTGGAGCCCGGAGACCGCAATCAGGTGGGAAAGGCCCAGCTTCGAGAGCCTGTCGCGCACCTCCCGCGAAAGACCGGAGCGGTCCCCGAGCGAGAGGGCCGCGAGCAGCCCACCCCCCGGCCCGGCGTCGCGGAGCCGCTGCGAGGCCTTCCCGCGAAGGCCCTCCAGCATTCCGGCGAGTGACGGCGCGCCCGAGCGCTCCATCTCGACGTGGAGGGCCGGATGCACGAGCTGCCCGACCGCGCCGATCCCTCTCCGCGCCAGCGACCGCGTGCGGTCGCGGCCACCCGGGTTCTGGAGTGCGCGAGGCGGCTTGAGCCGGACCCGTGCTCGAATCCGCGTCCCCACGCGTCGGGATTCGAGCGCTGGAAGCCGCGAGGCGGTGCGAGGTCCCTGGATTCGGACGCCGTCGGGCAGGGGTGGAGCGTTCGAATCGACGGCGCGGACCTCCCGCAACTCGACCCACATCCAGTCCGCGCGATGGGTCGTCATCGCCACGCGCCCCTCGACGGTGGATTCGATGACCCCTGCGTCGGGTTCGAACCTCGCCGCCTCGAGCCGCGCACCCAGCGCAGCCGCGCCGGCGCAGAGCGCAACCCCCAGCGCGGACGCGGCTCGCAGCCGCGCGGAGCGCCGGGCGACGCTTCCGAGGACGAGCGCGTGCACCCCGAGAAGCAGCGCGGCCTCGAAGCGGATCCAGCCTCGGTCGGCGAGAAGAATCCCCGCCGCCTGGGCGAGGACGAGGAGCGGCAACAGATGGCGCAGTCAACGCACCGGAGACCGGGGGCGAGGGAATCCTAGTCGAGGGCCCTCGGGACTTCTAGTGCTGCGCTCGGGGACGTTCTTTACGTATTTGCGTTTTGGCTGAGCCAAAACGCAAATACGTAAAGAACGTCCCCGCTTTGATTTGCTAGTGGAGGGTGCGCTGCGCGGGCGCTGCCCGTTCGGCCGTCTGTCGCCTCATGCGCGCGACATAGGCGGCCAGCGTGCGAAGTGCTTCGTCGAGCTTGCGCAGCTCGGAGGCGAAGCCACCCATCAGGCGCTGCATCTCGTCCAGGTCCCTGGACGACTCCTTCACTCCCTGCAGCCCCTTGCGCTGGACCCCGTACGCCAGCGCGACACCGGAGATCACGGCGTCGTAGGTGTCCCGGCTGAGATCGGCCGAGAAGCGCTCCAGCCGCCCGGAGACCGGGCGCGAGAACTCCGGCGCGACCCCGAGCTTCTCCAGGTCCTGGCGGATCTTCTTCGCGTCTCTAGGGGCGGGCTTCCAGCGCATCGTTCCATTCATCCTTCGAATCCGTTCCTCACGGGGGAGGAGCAAGAACGATGCCATTCGCTCCAGCGATGCGGGCGCTCGCCGAGTGCCGCGGAATTCCGTCGGAAAGCCGGCTGCGCAACTCGGGGAAGAGCGGTCGAGCGGCGCCGCGGAGATTCAGATTTCATCCGCTTTTGGGAACTTTACTACCCTCTACGCCATCCCCGAGGGCAGTCCGCCCGGCTGCCTGGAAGAAGTCGTGAATCGTCTGCGCATCTCTCCGGGAAATCCCGGGGACGGCGCAGAGCTCCTGGACCGAGGCGCCTCTCACCGCTCGCAGCGAGCCCAGCCTCCGCAGCAGCGCGCGCCGCTTGCCGGGACCGATCCCGGGGAGCTCTTCCAGGATCGACTGCAGGCCGACCTTCGCCGCAGGCTCCGCTGGTACTCGATGGCGAAGCGGTGGGATTCGTCGCGCACCCGCTGGAGCAGCAGCAGACCGCGCGAGCTCGCCGGCAGCCGGACCGCATCCTTGCGGCCCGGCAGAAACAGCCGCTCGGCCTTCAGGCCGCGCGAACGGCGCACGCGCGGCTGAGGCGCTGTCCTCGTCGCGCTGCTTCGCGATGCCCAGGTGATCCACCTCGAGCCCGCGGTCGCGCAGCAGCGCCGTCACCACGCCCGAGCTGCCCCTTGCCGCCGTCGACCATCAGCAGGTCGGGAAGCGGCTCGGTCTCGATTCGAGCCAGGCGCCGCTCCACCACCTCGCGCATGCACGCGTAGTCGTCCCCTCCTCTGGCGTCGCGGATCTTGTAGCGCCGGTAGTCCGCCTTCCGGGCCTGGCCGCTCCTCGAACACCACCCGGCTCGCCACGGCGAGCGCTGCCCTGGAGATTCGAGACGTCGTAGCACTCGATTCGCCTGGGCGACGCCGCGAGACCGAGCTGCTCCCGCAGCTCCTCGAGCGCCGCCTCGATGCTCTCGCGCGCCGCCAGGCGACGGGCCAGGCCGAGCTCCGCGTTCCGCTCCGCGATGTTCAACAGCTCGCGACCGCTGCCTCGCTTCGGCGTCCGCACCGGAACTCGCCGGCCAGCCCGCTCGCCCAGCAGCGCCTCCAGGGCCCCGTCGTCCTCGATCTCCGCAGCGCAGAGCACCTCTGCGGGGACCTGGCGCTCGGCACCGCTCCCGTAGTACTGGCCGAGGAAGGAGCCCATCGATGTCGCCGTCGTCGAGCCGCACCTCGGAGAAGCGCGTAGCTCTGCGGCGCCCATCACGCGTCCCTCGCGCACGTGGAGCACCTGCAGCTCGACCTCGCCGCCGTCCCGCGCCAGGCCGAAGACGTCGCGGTCCGACCATCGGATCGCCCACGATCTGCTGCCGCTCGATCGTCCGCTCGACCGCCCCGATCCGATCGCGCAGGCGCGCCGCGTCCTCGAAGCGCTCCTCCCGCGCGGCCGCCTCCATCTTCTCCTGCGAGCGTCGTCACCAGCTGCTCGGACCGTGCCGCGCAGGAAGAGCTCGGTGCCTCGCGACCAGCTCCGCGTAGTCCTCCTCGCCCACCAGGTCGCAGCAGGGAGCGCAGCAGCGCTTCATCTCGTACTCGATGCACGGCCGCCCGCGCCGCGCGTAGTCCTTAAGGACCGCGTCGCTGCAGGAACGCAGGGGGAAGATCCGCCGCAGGTTCGAGAGCGCCTCCCACATCGCCCCGCTCGAGGTGTAGGGGCCGAAGTAGTGCGCCCCGTCGCGCCCGAAGCGGCGCACCTTGTGCAGCCGGGGCCAGTTCTCGTCCGGGTCGAGGCGCAGGGCCAGGTACTGCTTGTCGTCCCGAAGCCGCACGTTGAAGGTCGGCTTGTGCTGCTTGATCAGCTCGTTCTCGAGCAGCAGCGCGTCCTTGACCTTGGGAGTGACGAGGACCTCGACGTCCGGCGATCCGCTCGACCAGCCGCGGAATCTGCAACCGGCCGTCGCCCCCGGCTGCACGTAGTGAGCGGACGCGGCTGCGCAGGTTCTGGGCCTTGCCCACGTAGAGGACCTTGCCGCGCTCGCTCTTGAAGAGATAGACGCCGGGCCCGGCGGGAAGCGACTCGACGCGTTCGCGGAGGTCCACGCTCAACCGGTCCGTAGGCGCTCCGCCTCGAGCGCCCGAATGCGGTCGCGCAGCTCCGCCGCGCGCTCGAATTCGAGCTCCTGGGCCGCCTCGGCCATCTCCCTGCGCAGGCCCTCGAGAAGCGCCGGCAGCTCGTGGGCGGGGATCTCGGGCTCCGGCCGCTCCTTCCGCCTTCGGAACGGTCACGTAGTCCCCCTCCCAGATCGAGTCGCGCAGGCTCGAGATCCGCTTCACGATCGGTCTCGGGGGTGATCCCGTGCTCCCGGTTGTAGCTCCCCCTGCAGCTCGCGGCGCCGATTCGTCTCGTCCAGCGTGCTCGCGGATCGACTCGGTCTCCTTGTCCGCGTAGAGGATCACCGAGCCGTTCACGTTGCGCGCGGCCCGCCCGATGGTCTGGATCAGCGAGCGGGTGGAGCGCAGGAAGCCCTCCTTGTCCGCGTCGAGGATCGCGACCAGCGAAACCTCGGGAATGTCGAGCCCCTCGCGCAGCAGGTTGATCCCGACCAGCACGTCGAAGCCGCCCTCGCGCAGCTCGCGGATGATCTCGATGCGCTCGATGGTCTGGATGTCGCTGTGCAGGTAGCGCACCCGCACGCCGTGGTCCGCGTAGTACTCGGTGAGCTCCTCGGCCATGCGCTTGGTGAGCGTGGTGACCAGCACCCGGTCCCCCGCCCCGACACGGCTGCGGATCTCGCCGAGCAGATCGTCCACCTGGCCGCCGGCGGGGCGAACCTCGACCCTCGGATCCATCAGGCCGGTGGGCCGGATGATCTGCTCCGCCACCACCCCACCGGACTTCTCGAGCTCGAAGTCGCCCGGCGTCGCCGAGACGTAGACGCGCTGGGGTGCGCGCTCCTCCCACTCGTCGAAGCGCAGTGGGCGGTTGTCGAGCGCCGAAGGCAGGCGCCAGCCGTATTCGACCAGCGTCTCCTTGCGGGCCCGGTCACCCCGGTACATGCCGCCGATCTGGGGGACGCTCACGTGGCTCTCGTCGATGAAGACGAGGCGGTCTTCGTCGAAGTAGTCGAAGAGGGTGTAGGGCGTCTCGCCGGCGGCGCGGCCGTCGAGCCAGCGGGAGTAGTTCTCGACGCCGTGGCAGAAGCCCATCTCCTCGAGCATCTCGAGATCGTAGAGGGTGCGCTGCTCCAGGCGCTGCGCCTCGAGGAGCTTGCCAGCGCTCCGCAGCACAGCGAGGCGCTCCTCGAGCTCGCCCCGGATCCCCTCGATGGCGCCCTTCAGGATCTGCTCGGTGGCCACGTAGTGGCTGGCCGGGTAGATCATGGCGCGCTTCGGCCGTCCCAGGACCTTTCCGCGCAGCGGGTCGATCTCTGCGATGCCGTCGATCTCGTCTCCGAAGAACTCGATGCGGAGCGCCCGCTCGCTCTCGTACTGGGGAAAGATCTCCACCACGTCGCCGCGCACCCGGAAGGTGCCGCGGTGGAAGTCCACGTCGTTGCGCTCGTAGAGCATGTCGACGAGCTGCCGCAGCAGGTCGTCCCGGGGGACCGTGGCGCCGGTCTCCAGGTAGGCGTGCATGGAGCCGTACGTGGTCGGGCGCACCCAGCCCGTAGATGCAGGAGACGCTCGCCACCACCAGCACGTCGCGCCGGGTCAAGAGCGAGTGCGTGGTGGAGTGGCGCAGCTTGTCGATCTCATCGTTGATCGACGCGTCCTTCTCGATGTAGGTGTCGCTCGCGGGGAGGTAGGCCTCCGGCTGGTAGTAGTCGTAGTAGGAGACGAAGTACTCGACGGCGTTCTCGGGAAACAGACCCTTGAACTCCGAGTAGAGCTGGGCCGCCAGCGTCTTGTTCGGCGCCATGACCAGCGTGGGCCGGTGGAGCTCGGCGACGACGCAGGCCATGGTGAAGGACTTCCCGCTGCCGGTGACTCCCAGCAGTGTCTGGTGGGGCACTCCGTCGCGGATTCCCCGGACCAGCTCGGAGATCGCGCGGGGCTGGTCACCGCGGGGCTCGAACTCGCTCCGGAGCTCGAAGCGCTCGCCGCTCACTGGCGCCTCCAGCGCGGCCCCTCGGGCGTGTCCTCGATCACGACGTCCTCGGCCGCCAGCGCATCGCGGATGCGATCCGCCTCGGCCCAGTCCTTGCCCCTGCGGGCCTCCTCGCGCTTCGCCACCAGCGCGTCGATGCGCGGATCGCTCTCCTGCTCGTCCTCCGGAAGCGTCGGCGGTCGCCAGGTCCAGCCCCAGCCACTCGTCGAACTCCAGGAGCAGCGCGCGGCGGTCCGCCGGCGAGAGCTCGAGCGTCCCGCGCCACCTCCCAGGCCACGGCGAGGGCTTGCGGAGCGTTCAGATCGTCGCGAAGCGCGTCGCGGAAGCGGTCGCGGTGGGGCGCGACCCGCTGCGCGTCCGCCTCACCCTCGGCATCCCGCACCAGGGCGGCGCTGGCGAGCAGGCGCCGGTAGCCCGTTGCGGCCGCCTCCATGGCGTCGTCGGTGAAGGTCTGCTGCTGGCGGTAGTGGGCCTGCAGAAAGAAGTAGCGGTAGGCCAGCGGCGGCGTGCCCGGCGCCCACCAGGTCTTCCAGCAGATAGACGTTGCCGTGCGACTTCGACATCTTCTGCGCCGCGGAAGTCCATGAACTCCTCGTGCATCCAGACCTGCACCCACGGATGCACGCCGAAGGCGCACTCGCTCTGGGCGATCTCGTTGGTGTGGTGCACCGTCAGGTGATCGACGCCCCCGGTGTGGATGTCGAACTGCTGGCCGAGGTACCTGCTGCTCATGGCCGAGCACTCGAGGTGCCAGCCGGGGAAGCCGCGGCCCCAGGGCGAGTCCCACTCCTGCTGCCGCTTGACCCCCTCGCTCGGCGAACTTCCAGAGGGCGAAGTCCGCCGGGTGGCGCTTGCCCTCCACCACCCCGATTCGGCTTGCCGCCGACCTGCGCCTCCAGGTCCAGGCGCGCGAACTCGGCGTAGCGGGGGAACTTCGAGATGTCGAAGTAGATGCCGTCCGCGATGCCGGTAGCGTGTAGCCCTTCTCCTCGAGGGTCCGGGCCAGCTCGATCTGCTCGGGGATGTGCTCGGTGGCCTTGCAGAGCACCTCGGCGTCGAGGCAGTTGACCCGCCGGCGGTCGCGCAGCCACTGCTCCGTGTACTCGGCGGCGATCTCCTCCGCGCGCCGGCCGGTCCGCTGCGCGGCCAGCTCCATCTTGTCGTCGCCGGCATCCGCGTCGTCGGTGAGGTGCCCGACGTCGGTGATGTTGATCGACGTGGGTCACGCGCAGCCCCTCGGCGAGGAGCGCGCGCTTCAAGAGGTCCGCGACCAGGTAGGGGCGCAGGTTGCCCAGGTGCTGGGGTGAGTAGACGGTAGGACCACAGGAGTAGACCCGCGCGTGCCCCTTCTCCAGGGGCTCGAAGCGCTCCTTGCGGCGCGTGCGGGTGTTGTAGAGAACCAGGCCCTCCATTCTCGTTCAGCGCTCCTCCGCCTCGGACCGCAGCAGGACCACGGCCGTGGCGGCCATCCCCTCCCCTCTCCCGATCGCACCCAGCTGATCGGTGCTCGTCAGCTTGAGATTCACCAGCTCCGCCGGGACCTCCAGCACCCCGGCCACCGCCGCCTCCATCTCGGCCTGGTGGGGCGCGAGACGCGGCGCCTGCGCGACCAGGGTCGCGTCCAGGTTGACTACCCGAAAGCCCCGCCGGCGCAACAGGGCCATCACCCTGCTGAGGATCTCGACGCTGGCGATCCCGCGCAGGCGCTCGTCCGAGGACGGGAAGTGCCGACCCAGATCCCCCTCTCCCAGGGCTCCCAGCAGGGCGTCGGCGATGGCGTGAAGCAGGACGTCCCCGTCGGAGTGACCCTCCAGGCCCCGGTCGTGGGGAATCGACACGCCGCCCAGGACCAGCGGACGTCCGGGAACCAGCCGGTGCGCGTCGCTGCCCTGCCCGATTCGGAACCCGCTCATGAAAGCCCCTCGCCGCGCCACCGGAGCCAGAACTCGGCCACGGCGAGGTCCTCGGCCGACGTGATCTTGAGGTTCCCCGGGTCTCCGTCGACGACCTCCACGCTGACTCCGAGCCTCTCCACCAACGCCGCATCGTCGGTGCCCTGCACCCCGTCGGCGTCCGCCCGTGCGAGCGCCTCGCGCAGCCAGTCGGTCCGGAACACCTGGGGCGTCTGGGCTGCGTAGCACTCCGAGCGCGGAGGCGTCTCCACCACCACTCCCGCCCGCACGCGCTTGATGGTGTCGCGCACGGCGACCGCCAGCAGCGCCGCTCCGGAGGAGCGTGCCGCGCGCACCACCCGCGAGACATCCCGAGGCCGGACCAGGGGTCTCGCCGCATCGTGGACGGCCACGTGGGTCACCTCCCCGGGCAGCGCCGCCAGACCGCAGCGTACCGAGTCCTGCCGCTCGGTTCCCCCGGCCACCGCAGGCTGCAGCTTCTCGATCTTCCGGAGCTCGGATTCGAGAGCCGCCAGATGCGGCATCGCCTCCCGAGCCACCACGGGCACCACGAGATCCACCTCCGCCGAGGCCGCGATGGCCTCGAGAGAGCGGAGCAGCAGACAGCGGCCCGCCAGCGGAACGAAGGCCTTGGGGCGCTCCGTTCCCGCCAACGGGTCGGCCCGCTCGCCCTTCCTCTCCCCGAGACTTTCGCGGAGCCGCTCCCCCCTCCCGGCCCCCAGGACCAGGGCTGCCACGGTCATGGCGGAGCAGGATAGCGGAGGCGAGAGGCCTCGCCGGCGTGGAACTCGCGTGGCCCGATCGGGTTGCTACCGTGGCAGCTGGGAGGTGAAACGATGCGGATTCTCACTGGTTTCGGGGTCTTGGCGGCGTTTCTTCTGATCGGCTCGGCGAGCTGGGCAGAGGAACTTGGCAAACCAGCCGGGCCAGGCGCGACCGGGCCCACACTGCACGGTGAGCTGGCGCTGTCCGTCCAGGACGCCATCACCATGGCCATCGAGAACAACCTCGACGTGGAGCTCGCTCGCTTCGAGCCGCTGATCTCGGAGCTCGACCACACCTCCGCTTGGGGCGCCTACGATCCTAATCTCATCGGAACCTTCGGCTACTCGAGCGCCCAGACCCCGGTGGCGAGCGCACTTCAGACCGGAAACGCCACCACCGAGCGGAACACGAGCGGGACGGGTGGCGTGGAGGGACTGATTCCGAAGCTCGGCACTGGGTACAGGATCGAGTACAGCGGGCAGAGGCTTCTGTCGAACTCGTCGATCCAAAGCCTCTCGCCGGAGTATCGCCCCAGACTCCTCGGCACGCTCACGCAGCCGCTGCTAAAGGGCGCCTGGTGGGGCGACCCCTGGGTCACCGTCAAGAAGACCGGCATCGGCGCCGAGATCAGCGACGAGGTGTTCCGCACAGAACTGATGAACCTCATCGAGGGTGCCCGGGACTTCTACTGGAACGTGGCCGCAACCGACGCGCAAAGACGCGTCTCCGAGAAGAGCCTCGAGCAGAGGCGGGCGCTTCTCGACCAGACGGAGGCGCAGTACGAGGTCGGGGTCGTTTCCAGGGTGGAGGTGACGCAAGCGGAGGCGGGGGTCGCCGGGGCCGAGGTGAGCGTGATCGTAGACGAAAACGCCTACCGCACCGCTCAGGACGCGCTCATCGATCTCGTCCTCGGCCCCAGCCTGACGCCCGACTCGAGGCTGGAGATCCGGCCGACAGACTCACCGGACAAGATTGTGATGTACGATGTCGATCCCGAGGAGGCCAACCGCAAGGCCCTCGTCCACCGTCCGGAGATCGCCAGCGCTCGCAAGGCCATCGAGCTGCAGCAGATCGAGCTCAAGTTCCGGAAGAACGAGCGCCTGCCTAGGATCGACCTGCAGTTCACCTACGGCTACAACGGCCTGGGCGGCTCCAACAACCCCGCCCCACAACTCGGCGGACCCACGCCGCCCATCAACCGGAGCTACTCCACGGCTCACGATGACTGGTTCTCCAACCGCGCGGCCAGCCAGTGGTCCGGCGGAGTGGAGGTTTCCATGCCGATCGGCAACGTGAGCGGCCGCGCGGGTGTGGGCAAGGCCAAGCTCGAGCTGCGCAAAGCGCGCACCGAGCTACGACGACTCGAGCTCAGTATCGTGGTCCAGGTGCGCAAGGCGATTCGAGATCTCGAGTCCTCCCTGGAAGGCCTCGAAGCCGCGGAGCGCGAGCGGGTGGCCGCGGAGGAGCAGCTCCGCGCCGAGGCCATCCGCCTCCAGTACGGCGAGTCCACCCCCTTCGACGTCCTACTGAAGGAGGAGGTCCTGGTAAATGCGGAAAGCAGGAAGATCGCCGCCTTCAAGGCCTATCACGACGCCGTCACGGACATCGACCGGGCCCAGGGGACCATCCTCCGCAACCACAACATCGCCGTCGAAGACGCGGCCGTGCTGCGATAGACTCGGTCTTCCCGCGCACCGCCGGAGGATGTCGTGAGCCTCTTTGGAAAGACTGAGAAAGACGCGCTCGGACGACCGCGATCTGCCCCCGCGGGTGAGACCGCGCGCCCACCGCAGCCCAGCGGGAACGAAACCATCCAGCGAAGTGCGGGCGACGCCGTGCCTCGCGCCCGGGGAGGGGAAGACGTGGCGAATATCGGCAAGTCCATCACCATCAAGGGCGATCTCACCGGCAACGAGGACCTGGTGATCGACGGCAACATCGAGGGCCGGATCGACCTTCCCAACAACCAGCTCACGATTGGCGCCGAGGGCAAGATCAAGGCCGACATCCACGCCAAGTCCGCCGTGCTGGTGGGGCACGTCACCGGCAACGTGAGCGCCACCGAGCGCATCGAGGTGCAGGCGTCGGGGATCGTGGACGGCGACGTCCGCGCGCCCCGCCTGGTGGTCCAGGAAGGCGCCGTGCTCAATGGCGCAGTGGAGATGAGCGAGGGCAAACGGCCGGCCGTGGCGGAGCCGGTCAAGAAGGCCGCCGCCGGCGGCGACTCCCAGTCTTAGCCACGATTCGCCGCTAGCGTCGGCGGCGATTTCCGGCCTTGCTCTTGTTCTTGGGTTTGCTGGCCTTGGGCCTGGGCGCCTGGGGGCTGCGGGGTATGGGCGTCTCGCGCTTGGCCGCCTCTCGCGGGCTTCCGCGGGACGGGCCGCTCGAGCCGGTGCCGAAGCGCGTCTCCAGCCATAGCAGGCTCGGGGACGCGATGTAGATCGAGGAGTAGGTTCCCACCACGATCCCGATCGTCATCGCCAGCGCGAAGGGGCGTATCACCGCCCCTCCCAGGAGCAGCAGCGACAGCACCGCGGCGAGGGTGGTGAGTGACGTGAGCAGGGTGCGAGAAAGCGTTTGGTTGACGCTGCGGTTCAGCACTTCCTTCAAGTCGTACTTGGTGTGCAGAGCCATGTTCTCGCGAATCCGGTCGTAGACGATGATGGTGTCGTTCAGGCTGTAGCCGATGATCGCGAGAAGGGCGGCCAGAACCCGGAGGTCGAACTCCAGGCCGAGCAGGATCCAGATCGAGGAGGTGATCGAGACGTCGTGGATCAGCGCGACCACGGCGCCCGGCGCGAACCGGGTCGAGAAGCGGAACCCGATGTAGATCAGGATCAGCACGCAGGCGATGGCAATGGCCTTCACGCCAGCCTCGCGTAGCTCCGCGCCCACCTTCGGCCCCACGAAGTCGACCCGCTGGACCTCGAGCGGTCCGATCTCCCTCTCGAGGGAATCCTGCAGCAGGAAGACGCGGTCCGTCTCCGCCACCTCGTCTGGTTCGCCCGTCCGCGGCTCAGCCTCAGCGGGCGCTTCCTCCCCCTCTGCGATCTCCACCGCAGCCTCCGCCAAGGCGCCGGCAGCGTCCTCCAGCCCGGCGCCTTCCTCCGCTACGGTGTCCTCCGCCGTAGAGGCGTCCTCGGCCTCGCGCCCGCCGCGGAACTTGATCAGGAACTCCTGCGAGTCGGCGTCGCCGAAGCGGGTCACGCTGGCGTTCGGGATCCCGAGATCGCTCACCACCCCGCGGATGTCGCCCTCGCCCACGCCCGCCGCGTCGACGAAGCGAACCTGGACCTCGGTGCCTCCCGCGAAGTCGATCCCCAGCCGGAACCCGCGCAGGGGAATGCCGGCGACCCCCAGCAGGATCAGGGCGGCCGAGATCGTCACGCAGATGCGCCACTTCCCGATGAAGTCGTAGTGAGTCCCGGGCTTGATGATCTCCAACGGCAACGGTTGGCTCCTAAATCGAGACCTGCTCGACGTGGCGCGTCCCCGGATAGACCGCGAACGCGAGGCGCGTGATCACCAACGCGGCGAAGACGCTGGTCAGGATGCCCACGGACAGGGTGACCGCAAAGCCCTTGATCGGCCCCGTGCCGTACTCGAAGAGCACCAGGGCCGTGATCAGGGTCGTGATGTTCGCGTCCAGAATCGTCCACTGCGCCTTCTGGAAGCCGGCCGCAATGGCCGGCCGCGGGGCCCGGCCGGCTCGCAGCTCTTCGCGAATCCGTTCGAAGATGATCACGTTGGCGTCGACGGCCATGCCGACGGTCAGCACCAGACCGGCGATGCCCGGCAGCGTGAGGGTCGCCTCGAACAGCGACATCAGCCCCACCACCATCAACAGGTTGGCGAGCAGCGCCAGGCTCGCGTAGCCGCCGGAGAGCCGGTAGTAGCCGACGCTGAAAGCCACCACCAGCAGCAGACCCACCACCGAGGCCCAGACGCCGCGCCGGATCGAGTCGGCGCCGAGCGCCGGTCCGATGGTGCGCTCCTCCTCGATGTTGACGGAGATCGGGAGTGCGCCGGCCCGCAGAATGACCGCGAGGTCCGCCGCGTCCTCGGAGCTGAAGCGGCCCGTGATGACGCCGGCTCGCGAGATCCTGGCCCGGATCGTCGGAGCGCTGTAGACCTGCCCGTCCAGGATGATCGCCAGCAGCTCGTCGATGTTCGCCTCGGTGAGCGCGGCGAAGATCTCCGCCCCTTCGCGCGACCAGGAGAAGTTCACCTGCCACTCGGACTGCCTGCCGTCGAAGCCCACCCGGGCGTCGCTCAGGTAGTCGCCGGTGATGTCGGGGGTCTGTGAGACCAGGTAGGCGCGCAGGATGCGCTGCGTCTCCCGGTCCCGCTCGAAGACCACCTGGGTGCCATCGGGCAGCCCTTCGGAATGCCTCGCCAGCAGCAGCTCCTCGCTCTGATCGGCGTCCTGCACGATCTTGAACTCCAGGTGCCCCGTCTTGCGGAAGATGTCCGGCACCCGCGAGATACCGGGGAACTGGATCAGGACGCGGTCCCGGCCCTGCCGGGTCACCACCGATTCGGGAATCCCCGTCTGCGGGTCGTCTACGCGCCGGCGGTACACCTCGAGCACCTGGAGCATGGCGCGCTCGTGCACCTGCTCGGTCCAGTCGCCGGTCAGCCCCAGCGTGAGACGCTCCGCACCGGAGTCCACCAGCTGGAGGGTCTCGTACTCCTGCAGCAGCTCGCGGACCTGATCGGCCTCGGAGCCCTCCGCCTCCACCACGAGACGGGTCCCTTCCACGAACGCGGTCACGCCGGTGATCTTCTCTTCTTCCAGCTGCCGGGAGAGACTGTCCCCGATGTGGCCCAGCTCCTGCGCGACCGCGGCCTCCAGATCCGGGCTGATCACCAGATGGATTCCGCCCTGGAGGTCGAGGCCCAGGCGAAGGCCCTCGTCCGGCAGATACCAGGCCTGCGAGCGCCGCTCCTCGGCGAAGAAGTTCGCCAGAGCGAGGTATGCGAGCAGCAGAACCAGTGCGGCCACGGAGCCGAAGCGCCAGCGCAGGCTCAAGACTCTTCTCCCTTCCCCTTCTCGACGCGGCGATCGATGCGGCCGCGGTCGACCTTGACCCGGACCCGCTCACCCTTCAGGTTCGCGATCTCCACGGTCAGCACGTCGTCCGCTGTGCCGACCACCACACCGTGGATCCCGCCCGTGGTAACCACCCGATCTCCCTTGCCGACCGCCTTGAGCAGGCTCTCGTGCTCCTTCTGCTTCCGTTGCTGCGGCCGGATCAGCAGGAAGTAGAAGATCAGGAAGATGGCGCCCATGGGGATGAGGAAGCTCAGCGGGTCCCCACCCTGCGCCTCGCCAGCCTGCAGCCAGATCACGCCGAGGGTGCCGCCCATCTACTTGCCGGCGTCCCGCCGCAGCGCCTCGGCCTTGCCCGTCTCCTCCCATGGCAGGCCGGCGTTCTCCCGGCCGAAGTGCCCGTGGTAGGAGGTGGCGCGGTAGATCGGGCGCAGCAGGGCGAGGGACTCGATGATGCCGGCGGGCGTGAGGTCGAAGTGCTTGCGGATCAGGCCCTCCAGGGCGGCCTCTCCGTGCTCACTCGTGCCGAAGGTATCCACGCGGATCGAGACCGGCTCGGCCACGCCGATCGCGTAGGCCACCTGCACCTCGCAGCGCCGCGCCAGGCCAGCGGCCACCAGGTTCTTCGCGACCCAGCGCGCGGCGTAGGCGGCGCTGCGGTCGACCTTGGAGGGATCCTTGCCCGAGAAGCAGCCGCCGCCGTGCCGGCCCATGCCACCGTAGGTGTCGACGATGATCTTGCGGCCGGTGAGCCCCGCATCGCCCAGCGGCCCGCCGGTCACGAAGCGGCCGGTCGGATTCACGTGGAAGATGGTGTCGTTGTCGACGAGCTCCGCGGGCAGCGCCGGCTTCACGATCTCGCCGATCACGTCCTTCCGCAGCTGATCGTAGGAAACATCGGGGGCGTGCTGGGTGGAGAGCACCACCGTCGAGATACGCGCCGGGCGATCACCATCGTACTCGACGCTCACCTGCGACTTGGCGTCGGGTCGCAGGTAGCCGAGCTGCATCGACTCGAGCTTCTCGCGATGGGCCTCCATCAGCTTGTGGGCAAAGCGGATCGGCGCGGGCATCAGCTCCGGAGTCTCGTCGCAGGCAAAGCCGAACATCATCCCCTGGTCGCCGGCGCCCTGCTCCTTGTGGAGCCCCTCCCCCTCGCTCACACCCTGGGAGATGTCGAGGGACTGCTGTCCGAGAGACACCAGGACGCCGCAGGTGCCGGCATCGAAGCCCATCCCCGAATCCGTGTACCCGATGTCCTCGATCACCCCGCGCACCACGGCTGTCACGTCGACATCCGCCCTGGTGGTCACTTCTCCGGCGATCACCACCAGGCCGGTGGTCGTGAGCGCTTCGCAGGCGACGCGGGAGCCAGGATCCTCCGCGAGCATCGCGTCGAGGACCGCGTCCGAGATCTGATCGCACATCTTGTCCGGGTGGCCCATCGAGACCGATTCGGACGTGAACACCGAGCGGGGAGCCATACTGCAGTTTTCTCCTGTGGGTCCCGTGGAGAGGGCGATGCCGCGGGCCCTGGGTCGCGGAATTTAGGAGAAGCCCAATGCGGTCGCCAGCTTAGCCTTCAGCTCCGGTGGCCCTTCCCTACACGTACTCGGAGGGGCTCTCGAGAAGCTCGCCCAGCGCATCGATCGCCTCCTCGGCGTCGGCTCCGCACGCCCGGATCCTGAGCCGGGTCCCCTGGCTGGCCGCCAGCGAGAGCAGGGAGAGGACGCTCGTCGCGCTGACCCACTCCCCCTCCGCAGAAACGGTGATCTCGGCCGAGAATCGCCCAGCCAGCCGCACGAACTGTCCCGCCGGACGCGCGTGGAGCCCGAGCTCGCTCGTGACGGTGAACACCCGCTCCAGGGGGGCCGATTCGCTCACCGCTGCCGTTCCGGGAGCAGCTCGCTGGCCACCGAGATGTTCCGCTGGCCGTACTCCTTGACGAAGGTGGCCAGCTCGTCGAGCGGCTTGTCCTCCGTCAGCGTCGCCAGCTTGATCAACATGGGCAGGTTGATCCCGGTCACCACCTCGATCCGGTGCTCCTCCAGGAACGAGAGGCTGATGTTGGAGGGCGTCCCTCCGAACATGTCGGTCAGGATCAGCACGCCGTTTCCAGTGTCGGCGGCCGCCAGTGCCTCGGCGATCGCCGAGCGCATCTCGTCGACGCTCTGCTTCGGCTCGATCCCCACCGCATGGAAGTGGGGGCTGTCGGGAACGATCAGGCGCAGGGCCTGGAGCATTTCCTCGCCCAGGCGGTAGTGAGAAACGATCAGGACTCCGACCTTCATCACGCCTTCTCCACGTCCCTGTGAGTCACGTTCACGTCGCGCCCGCCGGCGCGGAGCTCTTCCGCGAGGGCGTTCAGCAGCGCCACCGACCGGTGACGTCCGCCGGTGCAGCCGATTCCCACGGTGAGATAGGGCTTCCCTTCTTCGTCGTAGAGAGGGAGGAGAAACCCGAGGAGATCCCGGAGCCGATCCATCAGCGCCGACGCACGCTCGTTCTTCAGAACGTACTCGGCCACCTCAGGGTCCTCCCCCGTGCGGGGCCGCAAGGCGGGTTCGAAGTGCGGATTGGGGAGGAAACGCACGTCGAAGAGAAGCTCGGCAGCGCTGGGCGGACCGTGGCGAAAGCCGAACGAGATCCCGTTCACGACCGCGCGGCGCGCGCTGCCCGCCACCAGGCCCACCACCGTCTCGCGCAGCTGGTGGATGTTGAGTTCGGAGGTGTCCACCACGAAGTCCGCCAGGCACGAGAACTCCGCGAGCAGGCGGCGCTCGGTATCGATTCCCTCTGCCACCGAGCCATCCGGAGCGAGCGGATGGACGCGCCGGGTCTCCCGGTAGCGATTCATCAGGTTCTGGTTCGAGCACTCCAGGAAGATCACCCGCACATCCGCCCCTCGGGCCCGCAGGTCCCCTACCACGGTGGGGACGTCGCGCAGGAACTCCACTTCTCGGGCGTCGATCGCCAGTGCGATTTTTCTTATGGGTGGCGTGGACTTGGCGCATAAATCGAGAAATTGCTCTATCAACTGGGCGGGCAGGTTGTCGACGCAGTAGAAGCTCAGGTCCTCGATGGCCGCCATCGCCGTGGTTTTCCCGCTTCCGGAAAGCCCACTGACGAAGACGATGTGGACCTTGCTCTCCGTCATCAGCGGCCCACCCGGGCGCGCAGCCGCTGGTCCAGCCGGCTGGCAGCGCTGTCGGCACCGGCGCAGCGGTGCAGGTGGTCCCGGATCGCCACCTCGATCAAGGTGGCCATGTTGCCCGAGGGTCGGACCGGCAGCAGGATCACCGGAACCTCCACTCCTGCGACGGGCTCCGTCGCCCTCGAGAACCCCACGCGATCGTAGTCCGCACCCTCACGCCAATGCTCCAGCCGGCACACCACTCCGATCGGCGCGCTCTCGCGCACCGACTCCGCGCCGTAGAGATCGGGAACATAGAGGATCCCGATTCCGCGAATCTCGATGTGGTGCCGGATGATCTCGGGGGCCGAGCCGCAGGGGCTCCCGTCCGCGAGCCGCTCGATTCGGACCACGTCGTCGGCCACCAACCGGTGACCCCGCGCGACCAGCTCGAGCGCCGTCTCGCTCTTGCCGATCCCGCTCGGTCCCAGGATCAGGACGCCGACGCCCAGAACCTCGACCAATGCGCCGTGAACCTGCGATTCCACGCTCGGATCCTCGCGGAGAGGCGACCGGAGAACCTCCTCAGAACTTCGCGTCCTGCTCTTCGATGGCCCGGAAGACGTCCTCGCGGGACTCGGCTTCTCCCAGCGCCTTGCGGAACGCCGCGTCCCGAAAGAAACGGGAGATGCGCGCCAACGCCTTGAGGTGCTGCCCCCCCGAGTGCTCCGGCACCACGAGCAGGAAGAAGAGGTGGGTTGGCTGTCCATCGATGGACTCGAAATCGACGCCGGCCCGGCTGCGGGCGAAAGACGCCACCAGACGCGAGAGGCCGGGCATCTTGCCGTGGGGGATCGCCACCCCATCGCCGATCCCGGTGCTCTGGAGGTTCTCACGGTCGAGGAGCACCTGGAGGAGCCGGTCCGCGTCGAGGCTGGGCTCGGCGCCCGCCGCGCACTGCGACAGCTCGGTGAGGACCTCGCTCTTCCCCTTGGACTCGATATCCAGGATCACGGCGTCCTTGAGGAGGATGTCCATGATCTTCATTGAGCTTCCCGACCTCCGGCAGCAGCCTAACCGACCTCGCGCCGCTTCGTCGATGAAAGGATCTTCAAGGACTCTCGATATTTCGTCACGGTCCGCCGGGCGATGTCGATGTTGCCGTTCTTGAGCATCTGCGCGATCCGCTGATCGGAGAGCGGGCGGCGGGAATCCTCGGCTGCGATGATCCGGCGGATCTTGTCCTTGACGCTCGCGCTGGCCACGGCATCGCCGTCTACCCGATTGATGCTCGAGTTGAAGAAGTACTTCAGCTCGAAGATCCCCTGGGGAGTGTGCGCGTACTTGTTGGTCGTCACCCGACTGACCGTCGACTCGTGCATCCCGATGTCGTCCGCCACGTCCCGCAGGTTCAGCGGCTTCAGGTGGGCGATCCCGTGCTCGAAGAACTCGCGCTGGCTCTTGATGATGCTCTGCATCACCTTGTAGATCGTCCGCTGCCGCTGATGGATGGACTTGATCAGCCACATCGCCGAGCGGACCTTGTCCTGGACGTACTCCCGGGTGTCCTTCGCGACCTCCCGGTCCCTGGCGAGCACCTCCCGGTACAGTTTGTTGATTCGCAGGCGGGGCAGGCCGTCCTCGTTGAGGACGATGTGGAAGTCCTCGTCGAGCCTGTGCACGTAGATGTCTGGCGTGATGTAGATGGGTTCCTCGCCCCCGAAGGCGCGACCCGGGCGGGGCTCGAGGCGTGCGACCACGTGGCCGGCCGCCGCCACCTCTTCGACCGTCACCCCCACGGCCCGGGCAATGGAGCGGAAGTCACGCTTCTGCAGCGCGGTCAGGTGCTCGTCCACTAGACGGCGAACCAGCGGGTCGTCGAGGCCGAGGCTGCTGAGCTGTAGCAGCAGGCACTCGCGCAGGTCCCGGGCGGCGACGCCCGGCGGATCGAGCTCCTGCACCTTGGCGAGCGCGGCTGCGACGATCTCCTCGGGCACGCCGGACTGGCGGGCGATCTCCTCGACCGAGGATCGCAGGTAGCCGTTGTCGTCCAGGTTCCCCAGGATCCAGCCGGCCGCGCACTTCTCCTCCTCCGAGAAGGAGGAGAGGTGGATCTGCCACTCGAGGTGCTCCTGGAGAGTCCGACGGCGCGTGAGCGTCGCCTCCAGCGAGCGGCGGTCGTCGTCATCGCGCGCGACGGACATGCCCGTCTGCGGATAGGCGTCCATGTAGTTCTGCCAGTCGAGGTCGGCGATCTTCTCCGCCTCGCTGGCCTCGCGGCTATCCTGGTGATCCGTGGACGCCTCGGCCGCCGCCGTCTCCGGATCCTCGGTCTCCTTGGAGATCTCGCCCGGGAGATCCTCGTCGATCTCGAGCCCCTCCTCGAGAACCGGGTTCTCCTGAAGCTCCTGCTGGACGGTGTTGAGGAGCTCGAGGCGGGAGAGCTGCAGCAGCTTGATGGCCTGCTGCAGCTGCGGCGTCATCACCAGCTGCTGAGTCAGTCTGAGCTCTTGCCTGAGCGCGATCGCCATTCTCGCCGTTCCGAGTTTTCCGGCCTAACTCAACCGGAAGTTTTCGCCGAGGTAGATCTCGCGCACGGTGGGGTCGTTGGCAATCTCCTTCGGAGTGCCTTCCCGGATGATCTCGCCCTCCTGGAGGATGTACGCCCGATCGCAGACGGCCAGCGTCTCCCGCACTTTGTGCTCCGTGATCACGATCCCTATTCCGCGGATCTTCAGCTGCTCGATGATCTTCTGGATGTCGATCACCGCGATTGGATCGATCCCCGTGAAGGGCTCATCCAGCAGCAGGAACCTCGGATCCAGCACCAGCGCGCGGGTGATCTCGACGCGGCGCCTCTCGCCGCCCGAGAGCGAATCCGCGCGCCGTCTGGCCTTATCGACCAGACCCAGCTCGGACAGCAGCTCCGCCAGACGTTCCTTCCGGACACCCGAATTCGGCTCCACCGTCTCCAGGATCGCGCCGATGTTGTCCGCCACGCTGAGCTTCCGGAAGACCGAGGGCTCCTGCGGCAGGTACACGACCCCGAGGCGAGCGCGCTGGTACATCGGGAGGCCCGTCAGCTCCTTCTCACCCACGAACACACGACCCCGGGTCGGGCGAATGCCCCCGACGATCATGTTGAAGCTGGTGGTCTTGCCAGCGCCATTGGGCCCCAGGAGACCCACCACCTCCCCGGGATCCACCCGGATGTTCAGGTCGCGGACCACCTCGCGCTCGCCGAAGCGCTTGACCAGGCCTTGCGTGCAGAGTGCCTGGGAGGTCACAGGTCGGCCCACGGGCAGCTGGTTACCGGCCGGCACTCGGAGCCCTCTGGGTGGATCTTGACGTCGGCGGCCCCGTTCACCTCCATGATTTCCGTGTCGAGGTGGAAGACGATCTCCTTGCCGTACACCAGGTCGCAATCCTCGTCCAGCCGTGCGTTGTCGCCCACGCACACGAGTTTCTCCTCGGTGCGGAAGTAGGTGGCCTTCTCGCAGCAGGCTCGCTTTCCGGTCTGCGTGATCTCGACGTGGCCCATCGCCACCATCCGCTCCGGCTGGCTCTGTCCCTTCGGATAGAACGCCTCCAGTCGATCCGAGGTGAGGTGGAGATCGTCCTGCTTCGCCCGGACGCGGCCGCTGAAGACGAACTTCTTGCGCCCCTCCTTGTCGAAGGCCTCGAGCACGTCGGACTTGATGGAGATCGGGGCGTCGCTCTGGAACGGCTCCTTCTCCTGCGAGCCGTCCTCCTTCTGCTTGGGAGCGGGGTTCGGCGCGGGCTCGCCGCGCAGCGGGCGACTCGCGAGCCGGATCGTGGCGACCTCCGGATCCCGATGGGCCGCCTCGAGCACCAGCGCCGCGAGTTCGTCGATCGCTCTGCCCAGATCGCTCGGAGCGCTGGCCTCGACGACCACCGGGGCTCCGAGCAGCGCACCATTGACGCCGGAGCGGAGCCGCGTATCCATGCTCAGCGCGTCCCCGAGGCGGGTGGTGCGCCCGACCACGACGACGTCCACCTCCGCCTGCATCGCCCTCGCCACGACGTCCTCCGCCGGAGGGTCCGCTGCGGGGCTGCCGCCCAGTTCCTGCGGACCCACCACGCGCCCGACCCCCATGGTGCCGAGCCGCTGCGCCAGACTGTTCGCGATGTCGGGAACCGCTGAGCCCGCAGCGGCCACGCGCTCGAAAGGAGCGACGCCGATGCGCAAGCCGTCCGCCGACACCTCCTGCGCGCCGCCGCGCACGCCGCTCGCCAGGAGGGCGAGCGCCAGGCACGGCACCAGCCATCGGACCGCGCTCACTGGTGCACTCGCGTGACCGCCTGGCGCAGCTGAAAGCGGTTCTCTCGGACGTAGAAGCGGAACCCGGCCATGCCCCGGTAGCTGCCCGCATCGTCGTCGATGTCGACCGGCGAGCTGGTCGAGACCAGCCCCTTTGCGTGGTCGTACCGCAGGCGTTGCGTGCGGAAGCGCCGGCCGTCACCGGTGGTTCCGCGGACGTTTCCCTCTGCATCGAAATTGCTGGTCTCGATGTGGACGGTCCCGCGGTCAGCCGTCATGTCGAGGCCAGGCATCTCGCGTTCCGGAGCCAGCAGCAGGTGAACCACCTGCAGATGGGCGAGCTTCTCCCCTTTCTCGAAGCGCGCCTGCTCGGCTCGGAGGACCACTTCGTTCTCGGCCCCCCGGCTGGCGACGAAGGTCATCCCGCCGAGCTCGAGAGCGGGCTGCGCGGCCTCGTTGGACCCGGCCGCCGTGGCATACCCGAGCGCGATGAGAACGCAGACGCCAGCCGTCGCATTCACCCAGAACGGTCGCATATGCAATAAACATACCGACCTGGACCCCTCGGGCAACCCTCGCTGCGGCACCCCGGGGAGCCGGCTCAGTCCGTCCGGCCGAACAGGGTCCGGAAGGGCTCGCGGGAGCCGAGCCACCAGGCGGGGCGGAAGACCAGTCGGTCGATGATGACGCCCACAGGGTGCAGCACGTACGCGACGATCCGCACCGGGTGTCCTGCGTCGGCCGGGTCGTAGTCCTCCGCGGCGCCGCTGGGAGCCGCCAGGGCCAGCAAGCAGATGGCAAGGAAGCCGGTGCAGAGCAACCGGCGAAGCTGCCGTCCGATTCCGGATCGCTTTCCGACCACGAGTCCCCCCTCGATTCCGTCGAATCCCATCTTAACCCATTCGCAGGGGTGGAACAGCATATCTCGGTCAAACCTTCCCCCATCTGAAGCAGCCGCCACCCCGAACCGCCGTCGATACCCTACTCTTCACCCCGAGGATGCCGGCCGTGTTGGGCTCGGATCCGACCGGACTCGATGGATGCCGCCGTGCTCCGTTGCTGAGTTGACCTGGAATCCGGCATTTCGATTCAGTGCACGACTCGACAGGAAGAGGAGTCAATCATGGAGTCGATCCGAAGGCTTCGGGGAATCGCTGTCATCAGTGCCGCCCTCGCGTTCTTGCTGCTGCCCGGTGTGGCGTTCGCCGAGCTGGCCAAGTGGGACCAGGCGCGCGTCACGCAGATTGCGGAGGAGCTCGTCACGGCCATGAAGGATCTCCGGAGGGAGCTGCAGACGGCTCCGGCGATCACCGATCCGGCGCGCCAACGCGCCCTCTACGTGGCCCTCGACGACGTTCGCATCATGACCAACAGCGCCACACTGCTCGCCAACAAGCTGAAGGCCGACGAGGGTCGCGACCAGACGTATGCCGTCTGGCGACGCCTCGACCTGCTGCGACGGGACTTCGAGGAGAACGCGCGGAAGGCGGTGCTGGAAGACGCCATCATGGACAAGATCCTCACCGCCGGAGAGCTGCTGATCCGCCTCACTCCGTACTACACGAGCGAGCAGAGCAGGAGCGAGGGGCCGGCGGGGGGCTGAGCGAGCACCCCGGGAGCCCTGCACCCGAACCGCGGCACGCCGCGCTTCGAAGGCTTCCTGCTCTATATTCCCGGCCGTGTCCGAGGCGGCTTCCTCTTTTGGATCCAGGTACGGGCCCTGGGCTCTGGTGGCCGGCGCCTCGCTGGGCCTCGGTGCGGAGTACGCCCGCCAGCTCGCGTCGAGAGGGTTGAACCTCGTCCTCGTCGCCTGGCCCGCCGACGGCCTGGAGGAGCTGGGCCGGCAGCTCGAGAGCGAGCATGGGATCGAAACCCGCTGCGTCGTCCTCGACCTGGCGGACCGCGCGGAGACCGGGCGTCTGGCGGAGACCAGCCGGGACCTCGAGATCGGCCTGGTCGTCTACAACGCGGCTCAGGCCCGTGTCGGGCCGTTTCTGGACGGGGCCGCCGAAGCGAACCTCCGCAGTGTCGACGTGAACTGCGCGGGGCCCGTCCTCCTGGCGCACGCGTTCGCAGGCCCGATGGTCCAGCGCGGCCGCGGCGGAATCATCCTGATGTCTTCCCTCTCCGCCTTCCAGGGAACCGCCCTGGTGGCGACCTACGCAGCCACCAAGGCCTTCAATCTGATTCTCGGAGAGGCTCTCTGGGAGGAGCTTCGCGGGAGCGGTGTGGACGTGCTCGTCGTCTGTCCCGGGGCGACCCGGACCCCCGGCTGGGAGCAGAGCCGCGCCCGCACGGGCGGCCTCCTCTCCCCGCCGGTGATGGAGCCGGGCCCGGTGGTCGGCGAGGCCCTGGACGCGCTGGGAAGGCGGCCCCTTGTGATTGCCGGCCGCTCCAACCGCCTGGTCGGCTTCTTCCTGAATCGACTGCTCCCGCGCCGCACGGCCGTCGGCCTGATGGGCCGCTCGATGCGACGGATCTATCCAGACTTCGGAAAGCCGTGATAGGAGTACCGCCGTGAGATACCTCCACACCATGGTTCGAGTCAACGACCTCGAGGAGTCGCTGCGCTTCTACTGCGACCACCTCGGCCTGAAGGAGTTGCGCCGGGTCGACGTCGAGGCGGGCCGCTTCACGCTCGTCTTCCTCGGCGCCGAGGAGAACCCCGAGGCACAGCTCGAGCTGACACACAACTGGGACGCCGAGGAGCTCGGCGGTGGCCGCAACTTCGGCCATCTCGCCTACAACGTGGACGACATCTACGAGCTCTGTCAGAAGCTGATGGACGCCGGAGTGACCATCCACCGCCCGCCCCGAGACGGTCACATGGCCTTCGTGCGCTCCCCGGACGGCATCTCCATCGAGCTGCTCCAGGCGGGCCAGGCGCTGCCACCCCAGGAGCCCTGGGCCTCGATGCCGAACGTCGGCGAGTGGTGACGGGTGGGCCAGCTGCGCGCCGAGGCGGTCGCCCGGTTGCTCACGAGGCGGATCGGCGACGCCACCGAGGTGAGGGAGCTGCGCCGCCTCTCCGGGGGAGCGAACCAGGAGACCTGGTCGTTCGACGCGGAGATCGCAGGCGCGTGGGTTCCCCTGATCCTGCGCAGGGCGGCGGCAGGCGCGCGCAACGCCGCGGCGGGCGTCACCGGCCTGGATCTCGAGCTGGAGGCGAAGCTGGTCGACCTGGCGGGCCGATCCGGCGTTCCGGTCCCCGGCGTCCGCTACGTCCTGGAGCCCGAAGACGACCTCGGCTCGGGCTTCGTGATGGACCGCATCGCCGGCGAGACGATCGCCCGCAAGATCCTGCGCGACGAGTCGTTCGCCGAGGTCCGCCCCCGGCTCGCCCGGCAGTGCGGCGCGATCCTCGCGGCGATCCACCAGGTCTCGATCAGGGGACCTCGCTCTGGCCGTCTCTCCCGGAAGCAGCCAGCTCGAGCAGTATCGCTCGCTCTACGACGCCTACGACCACCCCCACCCGGTCTTCGAGATGGCGTTCCGCTGGCTGGCGGACCGCGTTCCCGTGGACGTGCCCCCCGGACTGGTCCACGGCGACTTCCGGAACGGCAACCTGGTGGTCGCCAGCGACGGTGTGCGGGCGGTTCTGGACTGGGAGCTCGCGCACAGCGGGGATCCGATGGAGGACCTCGGCTGGATCTGCGTCAACTCCTGGCGCTTCGGCGAGATCGACCGTCCCGTCGGTGGATTCGGGCAACGCGAAGAGATGTTCGCCGGCTACCAGGCGGCGGGCGGCGCGGCGGTGGACCCGGAGCGCGTCCGCTGGTGGGAGACCTTCGGCTCGCTCAAGTGGGGAATCATGTGCATGACCATGTACCAGATCTTTCGCGGGGGACTGGACCGCTCGGTGGAGCGCGCCGCCATCGGCCGCCGCTGCTCGGAGACCGAGATCGACCTGCTGAACCTGATCGCGCCGGAGGCCTGAGCATGGAAGACCAGCCGTCGCCGATCGAGCTTCTCCAGGCGGTGCGAAGCTTCATCGAGGAGCAGGCGATCCCCCGGCTCGAGGGAAGAGCCGCGTTCCACGCGCGGATCGCCGCCAACGCGCTCGCCATCGTCGAGCGCGGGCTCGAGCTCGGCCCCGACCAGCGCGCCGCAGAGCGGGCCCGGCTGGAGGCCCTGCTGGGGCGCACCGGCGCGCTCGACGAGCTCAACCGCGAGCTCTGCAGGCGGATTCGCGCTGGAGAGGTGAACCTCGAAACGCCCGGCCTGGCCGGCCACCTTCGCGAGACGACGCTGGCCAAGCTGGCAGTGGATCAGCCGCGCTACGCGGCCTATCGCAGGGCGGCGCGAGATCCGGAATAGCCAGCCGAGCCACCTTCCCGGATCGGCACGGCCCATCTCGACCTTCGCTGCACCGGGCATGCTGCGGAAAGAGAATCCACAATTTGGGAAAGGGTTTTCCCCTACACCTGTCCAGGGGGTATCGTAACCCCTTGAAATTCCGGAGATTCCGCTCTGGCCCCGAACTTGCACACCATTTCGCCCGGGAAACAAGGGGGTTCATTGTGCGCACGCTTACCCTGACCGCTGTTCTGGCTCTATTTGTCGCCGCCCCGGCGGCCCTCGCGACGACGACGTATCCGGACTACTACGGAACGAACATCGACTTCACGTTGATCCAGGAGACCTCCAACTCCGGCGACCCGGAGCCGCTCTTCGGAGCGCCCACCGGGACCGGCAACCAACTCCTCTTCTTCCCCCCGAACTTCGTCGCCCAAGCGGCCGGTGCTTCGGGGTACGACTTAACCGGCGCGCAGCTCCAGATGCAGGTCTCCGGCAGCGGCTCGCTCGACACGATCACAGACGTGCTGTTCACTGAGGCCGGCGATGCCACCCTTCTGGGGGCCGGTACAGCGGGCACAATGACCTTCGCTAGCCTAGCCGGGCAGGTGACGGTGCTCGCGGACATCAACGGGCCAATCACTCCGGTGATCATCTCCTTCACGGGGACTTTCAGCCCCTCGGATACGCTGACCCTCCCGAGCGATTTCGGCACGACGACTTGGTCCGGCACCGTTTCGGTAGACGTCGCCTCGGTCGTTCCGAATGCGACGGTGGCCTTCATCTCTCTCGACAACGACCTCTACGCATTCAGCGAGGCCGGGACCTCCGCGAAGATCCAGAAGAAGGTCGCCAGCGGTCCCGCCATTCTCGTCACGGTGATTCCGGAACCCGCAACCGGATCGCTGCTGGGTCTCGGACTGATCGGTCTGGCGCTCTCCAAGCGAGCACGCGCCCGATAGCCGCAGGGTGTACCTGCTCGTGAGCCCCGGTGCCCCCGGGGGATCTGACGCGCCTTCAATGGGCGAGTCTTTTTCCCCGTAAAGAAACACCCTCATGTGGGCTTTTTCCCCATATTTTCCTTGCTTCCGGGAGTGTTATAGGGGAAAAATCGCTGATCGGTGGGTGCAAAGGGAGGATCTTCCCGTGAACAAGATGACCTGTTTGGCGCTCCTCGCGCTCTTGACTGCTGCTCCGGCGGCCTTCGCCCAGGGAACTCCGCAGAACTACGGTGACTACCTGGGAACCAGCGTCGACTTCTTCGACGTGACGGAGACCACCCAGAGCTTGGGTGACCCCGACGTGCTTTGGGACGCGCCGGCCTTGGCCGGAACCGGCGATCAACTGGTCTTCTTCCCGCCCAACTTCACCTCCCTTTGCGCTGCGGGAAGCAGCGACACGACCTCGTCCCTGCTCACCACGACGATCGAGGCACACCCGTCGGGGATCATCGAAAACATCGCACTGGTCGAGAGCGGCGACGTTACGCTCGTCATCGCTCCCCCGTTCGGCGACCCCACCACGAACGCCACGGCGAGCCTGAGCGGCACCCTGACGGTCACGGAGACCACCAGCGGGCCGATCCCCCCCGTGGTGATCCCGTTCAACGGGACCTTCGCCCCGAAGGCCACCTTCGAGCTTCCGGGCGATTTCGGCACCAACAACTGGTCGGGTAGCCTCGAGATCGACGTCGCCTCGGTCCAAGCCAATGCCACCAAGGCCGATCTCGTACTGGACAATACCCTCGACACCAACTGCGGAGCGGGCAATTCGAGCGGGAAGATCCAGAAGAAGGTAGTGAGCGGCCCCTCGGTCGCCATCATCGTGAATCCCATCGAGTGCTCCCTCCAGCTCGAGAAGACCTGCTGCGTCACGCAGCCCGCCCTCCCCGACCTCGACATCTGCGAAGGCGAGGTGGTCCGGATGCGCATGGAGTACACCGGCGACAGCTGCCGGGCCTCCAACAACGACCAGGGCCGTGCCTTCCGCTGCTTCGGCCGACGCCGGGTCGGCGAGCCGGCCGACATCACCATTCTCAAGCACGCCGACGTGATCTCGGCGACTCCGGACAGCGGGATCCAGATCGGCGACGTCGTCGAGTTCACCAGCTCCGAAGGGACCCTCGAGCCGCGGACCAAGTTCAAGGTGACGGGCCCCCACTGGCGGCGGCAGTTCCTCCGGATCGACACCTCCTGCGAGCGTGCGCTCCGCTGTGGCGACCAGTTCGGCGCCTTCAAGCTGGTCGAGCTGGAGAGCACGCTCGGCGGCACCGTGGACTGCAGCGCTCCGCCGCCGGAGCCCGAGTGCGCTTCGTCCGGCGACCCGGTGGGTACGCCGTGCGACGCCAAGCTGGTGGACATGGTGCTCGAGTACAACGGGCGCGACTGCCAGGATCCGCTGCCGAACCCGCAGAACGGCGAGGCGAGCTGCAGCGGCGACGCGACCGGCGCCCAGGACGTCGGCATCATCTACACGGGGATGTTCCCGCACAAGACGATGATCTCGCCGGCCAGCGGGATCAACGACGGCGACCGCATCCGCGTGACGTCGCGCATCTGCGGCGGGCTCTTCCCCAACCAGAAGTACCTGATCACGGATGCGAGCGGCGTGCGTCAGTCGATCGACTTCCACGTCTCCTGCTCGCAGCCGCTGGCGCTCGGCGACGAGTTCGGGAGCTTCAAGCTGGTCGAGTTCACCACCAAGAACGGCACCACGGTGGCCCTCGGATCGGGCGGAGATGGAACCTACGAGACCTGCGAAGTCCCGCTGGTGCCACCGGGGCCGCACTGCACCAGTGACCTCACCGAGCTGACGCTCGTCTACATCGGCGACTACCTCGGCGCGGGCTGCACGGTCAGCAACCCGCAGGATGGCTACGCCACCTGCAGCGGCGTCGCCGATCCGGGCGATCCGGTCTCGGTCCTCGCCGGCTCCGGCCTGGTCGCCGACCCGGTGGAGCTGATCGAGTTCGGGGATCTGGTGGCGCTCACCGCCGATGACGACGGCGACCTGCCCTGGCTGACTACGCTGGACACCACCGGTGCGGAAGGCACACAGTCGATCCAGATCAAGACCTCGTGCCACAAGCCACTCAGCCTCGGCGATCGCTTCGGCGCCTGGGTGGTCTACGGGATGGACCGCGAGCACGAGGGTCCGATCACCCTCGGCGGCAACATCCAGTACCAGTACAAGGTCACCAACCCGAACGACTCCACGGTGGAGAACGTTCTGCTGACCGACAGCGAGCTGGGCGACATCGCGAGCGGTCTCTCGATTCCGGCAGGCGAGATGGAGACCTTCGTCAAGACCGCCACGCTGTTCAGCACCACCACCAACGTCGCCACCGTGTCCGGCGACATCAGCGGCGACGTCTGCGAGCCGGGGACCGACGAGGTCACCGTGGACGTCCTCCTGCCGCCGCTGGGCTCGTTCGCCTGCTCGACGCCGATCACCCAGCTCACCATGATCTGGAACGGCACCGAGATCGTGGACGTCATGGCCTGGGCAGGTGAGCCGGCTGCCAGCACGTTCCTCGGAAACTTCGACGACGTGGCGCCCGGCGAAGCGTTGAAGGTCTCCGGACTCGAGGGCACCACGCCGGTCTGGGAGATCTACGACAGCACCGGTGCGGTCAAGCTGGGCGAGTCGCGGTTCGACGTCGGCTGCGGGGATCCCGCCATGAACGGGATCGAGGACTGCGGCAAGAACCTCGGCAACCTGAAGGAGGACGAGCCCACGCTGATCGACGACTGGCTCTTCGAAGGCGTCGTCGACGGCGACGAGACGCTCGACTGCACGCCGGACCTGGCGATCCCGCCCGGCAACAGCTGCGGTCTCGGCGCCGAGCTCGTGCTGCTGCTGCCCGGGTTCCTGGCCCTGGCCTACTACCGCCGCCGCCGCGCGGCGTAGGCCAGCCCGGCGGGCCTCCGACTCAACGCCCCGGCCTCACGGCCGGGGCGTTGTCTTCTTGGTCGCTATCTGCTGCAGGTGCGCCGCGGCGTCGGTGCCTTCTTCGAGATACAGTCGCCGCCGGAGCGACCCATGGGCGACCTGAGCGAGTTTGGCCAGGGGATGCGGCTCTTTCTCCGGGCCTATCCGTGGCGGCGCATCGATCCGGTGCCGTGGACCCCGCTCCGCCGACCCCTGGCGGAGTCGAAGCTGGCACTGGTCTCGAGCGCCGGCTTCGCCATGCCCGATCAGGAGCCCTTCGACGAGTCGCGGCGCGGTGGCGATCCGAGCTTTCGCGAGATCCCGAGCGACGCCGACCCGTCCGTCCTGGTCGACTGCCACCGCAGCCAGACCTTCGACCACAGCGGCATGGATGGCGATCCCAACCTCGCGTTTCCGCTCGACCGGGCGCGCGAGCTCGTCGCATCCGGACGAATCGGCTCACTCGCCCGCCACCACCTCTCCTTCATGGGCGGCATCACCGCGCCGGGCCGCCTGGTCAAGCAGACCGCTCCCGCCGCGGTGGGCCCTCTGGTCGAGGAGGGCGTCGAGGTCGCGCTGCTGGTGCCGGTCTGACCGATGTGCAACCAGGCCGTGGGCCTGGTCGCAGCGGAGCTGGAGCGGCGCGGCGTCTCCACCGTCGCCATCCAGCTGCTCCGCAGCGTGGCGGAGCGGGTGCGTCCGCCGCGCGCGCTCTTCGTACCCTTCCCGCACGGCTATCCGCTCGGCGAGCCCGACGCTCCGGCGCGTCAGCACGCCGTGATCGAGGCTGCGCTGCGCATGCTCGAGAACCCGGAGCTCACGCCTCCGGCGCTGGCAGACTACTCCCCCGCGGCCGAGGGGTAGCGGGGACGGGGCGCTCAGAGCAGCCCGTGTCCCTTCAGATCGAGTGCCTTCCTCAGGTACTCGAGCTCGGCCTCTCGCCAGGGTGCGGGAGCTGGATCCTGGAACATCTTGTCGCGTTCCAGCTCCTCCACGACCTCGGATGAACGGGGGAAGGCGTTGCCGTAGCCGTTCATGTGGAAGAGCTTCTCGAAGGGCTGGCGCGGGCGCTGACCGCCCGCGTCGGGGCTCTCGGCCGGGTAGCCCACCGTCTGGAGCAGCAACACCCGGCAGCTATCGGGGAGACCGAGGTTCTGCCGGATCTGCTCGGAGTTGGGCGTCCCCAGACAGCAGGTCCCGAGCCCCTGCTCGAAGGCCATCAGCGTCGCCTGGGCAATCCCCTGCCCGCAATCCACCTCGCCCATCCCGGGCAGCTTGAGCCCCTCGCGGATCCGGTCGAAGAAGGGGATCAGCTTCTCCTCCAGGGCCTTCTCCCTGCCCTCTCCGTATCCCAGCGCGCCCGCCTTGCACAGCTCGCGCAGCCGATCCGACTGCTCGTCGACGGCAGCGGTGTCGATGAACCAGACGATCACGACCGGCGCCAGGCGGATCTGGAAGCCCGAGACGGGTGCCAGCAGCGCCTGCATGACCTCCTCCGACGCGCTGTCCCGGAAGACGACGATCGCCCGCAGGCTCTGCACGTTGCCCCAGTGCGAGGCGATCCGCGCCGCCTCCAGCATCCGCTGGATCTTCTCCGGCTCGACGGGCCGGTAGGGCGCCAGGAAGCGGATCGACCGCCGCCGGCCCATGACTTCTCTCAGCTCCATGGCAGACTCCTCCTGACCCGAATCAGCAGTTCGGGCTGTGAGAATCGCGTATCACAGCTTGGAGGCGCCGACCAGACTGAGGATCTCGTTGCAGCCGTCTTCGATCATCGATGCACGGGCATCGCGCATGATCTTCTCGATCGGATACTCGCGGCTCAGCCCGTTTCCGCCGTAGATCTGCAGCGCGGCGCTCGCCACCTCGAAGGCCGTGTTGGTGGCGAAGGTCTTGGAGGCGATCGAGTACTGCACCAGCCCCGGGGGGTTGGTGGCGTTGTAGATCGCCACCCGCCGCGCCAGCGATCGGGCGGCTTCCACCTGCGAGAACATCTTGAAGAGCCTTCCCTGGACGCTCTGGTGCTCGATGATCGGCTTGCCACCCTGCACCCGCTCCTTGGCGTAGGCGAGCGCGTGCTCCAGGGCCGCGCGGGCCACCCCGACGAAGGTAGTCCCCATGAAGGCGTTCGCCGCGGTGAGCACACCCTCGACCACCATGCCGTAGAGTTCCTTCCCCACGATCATGTGCTCCGCGGGAATCCGGACGTCGTCGAAGAAGATCTCGCCCTGGTCGAGGGCGCGCTGACCGATCTTGTCCAGGGGCTTGCCCCGCGAGGCGCCGGGCAGATCCAGCGGCACGACGGCCACGCCACCCCCCTTGAAGCCCTGGTCCCCGTCGATGGTGCAGAAGAGCGCCGCGACGCGTGGCGATGGTGCCGTTCGAGACCCAGGCCGCCTTCTGGCCCCGGATCACGTACTCGTCCCCGTCGAGCCGGGCGATGCAGTTCGCCTTCACGGCCGGATCGGTGAAGTGGGGCTCGCTGCAGGCCAGCGTGTCGCTCCCGTGGTCGGGCTCGGTGATCGCCCAGCACCCGATTTCCTCACAGCCCGGCTGGCAGTAGCGCTCGATCAGCTCCTGACGGCCCGACATCTGGCAGAACATCTTGTGCATCCCGGCCACACCCAGACTGATCGCGAGACCCGAGTCGCCCCAGCCGAGCTCCTCGTTGATGATGCAGCGCATCCGAGCCTGCTCGAGGGGACCGAACTCCGTCTCGGCCGTGTCCAGCGGGTCGTCGAGACCGAGCTCCCGGTGCACCTTGAACACCTGCCAGAGGGCGGAGTCGGGACGCTTGATGTCCGCGGGATCCGGCAACCGATCCAGCTCTGCACCGGCCGGCCGCATCACCTCCTCGGCGAACTTGTGAACGGTGTCCCTGACCTCTTTCTCCTGCTCCGTGAGGCCGACCTCGATGTCGACGAGTGCCATTGCGCTTCCTCCAGTGCGAGTCGTTTGCGACGCTAACCGCTGGCTCCTCGAGCGCGGTATGACGGCGGCCATATCTCGGGCGCCCCCCTCGGGGACCCCGAAAACCCGCGCGCTCTTCGCACTCCCTTGCCCGATGCTTCCGGGCCGTGGAGCCTATTGGTGATGCGCGACTCCGCGGCCAGGGCCCCCTTCCACATCCTCTGCAAGCCGATCGGGCCGCTCTGCAACCTGCGCTGCGAGCACTGCTTCTACCTCGAGAAGCGGAGCCTCTATCCGCGGGGCGAGAGGTTTCGCATGAGCGAGGCCAGCCTCGAGCGGTTCACCCGCCAGTTGATCGACAGCCAGCCCGAGGGAGCGAGAGAGGCCGCCTTCGCCTGGCAGGGTGGAGAGCCAACGCTGATGGGACTCGACTTCTTTCGCCGCGCGGTCGAGCTGCAGAAGCGCCACGCGCCTCCCGAGCTGCGCGTGACCAATGCGCTGCAGACCAACGGCACCCGGCTCACCCCCGAGTGGGGCCGGTTCCTGCGCGACGAGGGCTTCCTGGTCGGGATCAGCATCGACGGCCCCCCCGAGCTGCACGACCGCTACCGCCGTGACTCTCGCGGCCGCGGATCCCTGGAGCGGGTCCTGCGCGGCCTCGAGGTGCTGAAGCGACACCAGGTCGAGTTCAACACACTCACCTGTGTTCAGCGGCACAACGGAAACCATCCGCAGGAGGTCTACCGGTTCCTGCGCGACCTCGGATCGCGGCACATGCAGTTCATCCCGATCGTCGAGCACTCGGCCGAAGGCGGGGTCAGCCAGCGCTCCGTCCACCCGCGCCAGCTCGGGCGCTTTCTCTGCACCGTGTTCGAGGGCTGGCGCGAGCGCGACGTCGGCGAGATCTTCGTCCAGCACTTCGAGATGATGCTGGGCATCGTGATGGGCCATCCGGCATCGCTCTGCGTGCACGCCGAGCGCTGCGGCCGCCACGTGGCGATGGAGCACAACGGCGACCTCTTCAACTGCGACCACTTCGTCGAACCCGCCCACTGGCTCGGCAACCTGATGGCGACACCCCTCCGGGAGCTGCTGGACTCCGAACAGGCCGACCGCTTTGGTGCCGACAAGTGGGAAGGGCTGCCGCAATACTGCCGGCGCTGCCGCGAGCTGCACTTCTGCCACGGCGGCTGCCCGGCGCATCGCTTCGACAAGGCTCCGGGTGGCGAGCCCGGGCTGAACCACCTCTGCGAGGGCTACCGCCTCTTCTACCGGCACACGCTGCCCGTCTTCGATGCGATGGCCGCCGCCCTGCGAGCCGGCAGACCTGCCGCGGACTACGGGGAGTTCGAGGCCCGCCGCGACCCGTCCGCCGCCAGCGGCAACAGCACCAGCCGGAACGCCCCCTGCCCCTGTGGCAGCGGGCGAAAGTACAAGCGCTGCTGCGGCGGCCGTTCGGGAACCTGACCCGGCGACCCGCCGGGTCAATCGGCGATCAGCAGGCGGAGCCGGTTGCCGACGCGCTCGGCGTAGTCGGCCATCTCGGCGATCCATTGGATGATCTTGTACCAGAACAGTGTGCTCACGCCGAGCTCGTCTTCGATCTCGAAGAGGGTGCGCAGGCAGCGCTCGGCGACCATGTCGGTTTCACTTTCCTCACGGTTGACCGCGTTGATCATCTCCTCGATCCGTGCCACTTCCCGATCGCTGAAACCCGTCTGCACCAACTCGTCGAGGCGGTCGATGATCCGCTCGGCGTGCTCGCAGGTGGCGATCACCCGGCGCGTCAGCTCGAGCATCGGCTCGCGCATCGGCTCGGGAATCGTCATCGAGCGAATCTCGGCCAGCTCGGCGATGTCCTGTGCAGAGTCGGCGATCGAGTCCTGGTGATCGAGGATCTCGAGCACGTCGCGGCGCGAGACCGCCATGAAGAAGCGCCGCGGCAGATTGCTGCGGATCTGGTTCTTGATCTCGTCGGCCTCGTGCTCGAGTCGGCAGATCTCGGCTCGGCGTTCGGCGATGGCCGCCGTATCGCCGGCGGCCATCGCCTCGACCAGCGGCATCACCTCCCGGGCACAGGCGACGGCTGCCTTCATGTGCTGCTGCATGGGTTGGATCGGCGAGCGACCGAACAGACTGCTGATGAGCGGCATGTGAACGACTCCTACGGGGTCAAGAGCCCCTTGAAGAAGTAAAAGAAGAATACCGAGAGGATGGCGGCAATGGGAAGGGTCATCACCCAGGAGACCAGGATGCGCCCCACCACGCGGAGGTCGAGCACACCGATGCCCCGGGCGAGGCCCACGCCAAGAACCGAGCCCACCAGGACGTGGGTGGTGGATACGGGAATCCCCAGCCGAGAGGCGATCACGATGGTGGTGGCGGCGGCCAGCTCGGCGGCAAAACCCCGACTGGGCGTGAGCTCGGTGATCTTCTTGCCCACCGTCTCCATCACCCGGTATCCCCAGGTGGCCAGGCCAATGACGATCCCGATGCCGCCCACTCCGAGCATCCAGGGCTCCACGGGCGACTTCCCCGTCACGTCCAGGTCCTGGGCCACGTGGACGACTGCCGCCAGGGGGCCAATGGCGTTGGCCACGTCGTTGGAGCCGTGGGCAAAGGCCACGGCGCAGGCTGTCAGGACCTGTAGCACGACGAAGACCCGCTCGACGCGCTGAAACCTGCCGTTTTCGTCTCCGGAGTCGGCCTCTACCCGGCGGATGAAGAGCCAGCCGAGGCCGGTGCCGATCAAGCCGAGCCCGACCGACAACAGCAGCGCCTCTGGAAGCTCGAAGTCGAGCTTGAGGTTCTTGAGCCCCTTGAAAAGCGTCAGCATTCCGATGATGAAGAAGACGTAGAAGTAGAAGACCGGCCCGTAGCGGCGAGCGTTCTGCATGGGTCGGTCGCGATCGAGAATGACTCTGCGAATCAGGCTGAAGATGAGGTAGGCCAGCAACCCGCCGATCAGAGGAGACGTCAGCCAGGAGAGCGCAATCTGGCCGACCTTGGCCCAGGCGACCGCCTCCCATCCCAGCCCCACGGCGCCAAAGCCCACGATGGCCCCAACGATGGAGTGGGTGGTGGAGATCGGAAGCCCGTAGCGCGTGGCCACCAGGAGCAGAGTCCCGGCGGAGGCCAGCGCTGCCAACATGCCGTAGAGGATGAACTCGGGGCGGAGCGCCGCCAACTCCATGTCGAGCATGCCCTTGCGGACCGTATCCGTGACGTGGCCACCGGCCAGGAAGGCACCGGCGAATTCGAGGCAGCCCGCCACGACGATGGCGCGGCCGATGGTGAGAGCCCCCGAGCCGACGCTCGTACCCATGGCGTTGGCCACGTCGTTCGCCCCGATCGCCCAGGCCATGTAGAGGGCCAGAGCACCGCCAATCCAGACGGCGACCGGTATGTCGAGGAGCCAGCTCTCCAAGGTCCATCCCCCCCGCGGTCAGTCGGCGCTGAACAGGCTACTGAACAACGACATCGGATCATCCTCCTAGGCTCCCAAGAGCCCCCCGAAGAAGTAGAAGAAGAATACCGAGAGAATCGCCGCAATCGGCAGGGTGGCCACCCACGACACCACGATGTTCCGGACGACGCGCAGGTCGATGGCAGCGATACCCCGGGCGAGACCCACCCCGAGCACCGCGCCCACGATGATGTGGGTGGTCGAGACGGGAAGCCCCAGCCGCGAGGCCAGCACGATGGTGGTGGAAGCCGCCAACAGCGCCGCAAAGCCCCGACTGGGCGTGAGCCGGGTGATCTTCCGTCCCACCGTCTCCATCACCCGATAGCCCCAGGTGGCCAGACCGATCACGATGCCACCGCCGCCCACGGCGAGCATCCACGGGGCGAGAGCGGCCTTGTCGCTGACCGCAGCTCCCTGCGCGACGCTCACCACCGCGGCCAGCGGACCGATGGCATTGGCCACGTCGTTCGAGCCGTGGGCAAAGCAGACGGCGCAGGCGGTCAGGATCTGGAGCACCACGAAGACCCGCTCGGTGCTGGCGAACTCGTCGTCACGGCTGTCCCCGGGCTGCCCGCGCACCCGCCGCAGGAAGATCCAGCCGACTCCGGCGCCGATCAGACCGAGGAGGGCCGAGAGCAGGAGCGCCTCAGCCAGGTCGAAGTGGAGCCCGAGGTGCCTGAGACCCTTGAAGAGGGTGACGAGTCCGATGCTGAAGAACACGTAGCAGAAGAAGAACGGGCCGTAGCGGCGCGCGTTCTCCATGGGCCGCTCCCGATCCAGGATCAGAAGGCGAATGAGCGTGAAGGTGAGAAACGCCAGCAAGCCACCCAGAAGGGGCGAGGTGATCCAGGAGAGGACGATCTGCATCACCTTGCCCCAGGCCACCGCATCGAGGCCGAGCCCCACCGCCCCGAAGCCGACGATGGCTCCCACGATGGAGTGGCTGGTCGAGACTGGCATTCCCCAGAAGGTGGCGACCAGCAGCAGGGTGGCGGCTGCGGCGAGCGAGGCGAGCATGCCGTGGACGAGGAGGTCTCCGTTCAACGCCACGATCTCGACATCGAGCATGCCCTTGCGCACCGTATCGGTGACGTGGCCGCCCGCCAGGATGGCTCCGGCGAACTCGAAGATGCCGGCGATCAGGACGGCGCCGCCGATCGTGATCGCGCCCGAGCCGAGGCTGGTGCCCATGGCGTTGGCCACGTCGTTCGCCCCGATGGCCCAGGCCATGTAGAGGGCCAGGACGCCGCCGATCCAGACTGCGATGGGTATGTCGAGGAGCCAGGTCTCCAGCGTCCACCCCCCGAGCGCGGAAGCTTGCAGGCGAGACTGGGCGCGTGATTATCACGAGCGGCCCGCCCACACAAGGCCGCCCGGCGATTCCAGGGGCAAAATGGCATGATCCAGCTCAGTTGGGCGGCCGCTGTGGCGCTTCGAGCATGCTTCGGGTGCACTCTCCGCGAGGGGCCGCCCGCTTCGCTGCGAAGCCGCTCGCGGCAGGAGGACGGGACGATTCGGGTGCCCGGTGAGACGATGGCGGCCTCGCCGTGAGTGCGGGGAGCGGGGGCTCCCGCCAACCGGGCCGGCCGCGCAGCGACCGGGTCCACGAGGCGATCCTGGATGCGACGCTGGAGCTGCTGCGCGAGACCGGCTTCTCCGGACTCGCGATCGAGAGCGTCGCGAGCCGGGCGGGCGTCGGGAAGGCCACCATCTACCGCCGCTGGACCTCCAAGGTCCCGCTGGTGATCGAGGCGATGCAGCGGATCCCGGAGATCCCCACGCCAGACACCGGGAGCATCGCCGAGGATCTGACCGAGGTGCTGCGCAGCTCGATCGGCGTCTTGCGCGGCACCCCGCTGGCCCACGTCCTCCCCAGCCTGGTGGGTGAGCGCAACCGCGACCCGGAGCTCTCCGAGGCCCTCGACGGCTTCGTCGCGGAGCGCCGCAGACCGCTGATCCGCATGCTCGAGCGGGCCGTCGCGCGGGGGGAGCTGCCGCCGGATGCCGACCTCGAGCTCGGGGTCGATCTGATCCTCGGGCCCTTCGTGGTCCGCCTCTTCTTCACCGCGGGGCCGGTCGATCCCGCTCTGGTCCAGCCGATCGTCGACGCGGTGATCCGCGGCCTGGGAGGCGTCGTCGAGCGAGAGCCATGAGCCCCCAGGGAGCCGTCGGCCCGCCCGCGGGCCGGCGTCGCGGGGAGCCGGTGGACCGTTACACTCTCCGGCCCAGCCGCCGCGCGGGCGCGGAGGGCCCCCCCTCACCCAGACCACGGGAGCGAGTGGACCGTACCTGGAGGACGCGATGATCAAGACACGATTCACCGAAGAGTTCGGGATCGAGCACCCGGTGGTCCAGGGCGGAATGCAGTGGGTCGGCACTGCCGAGCTGATCTCGGCGGTGGCCAACGCCGGTGCACTCGGCTTCCTGACGGCGCTGACCCAGCCGAGCCCCGAGGCGCTGCTCAAGGAGATCGCCCGCACCGCGGAGATGACGGACAAGCCCTTCGGCGTGAACCTCACCATCCTGCCGACGCTCAAGGCGGTCTCCCACGAGGAGTACGCCCACGCCATCGCCGAGTCCGGCGTGAAGCTGGTCGAGACGGCGGGGCGCAACCCGGAGCCGATCCTGCCGATCTTCAAGAAGGCGGGCATCAAGGTCATCCACAAGTGCACCTCGGTGCGTCACTCGGTCAAGGCCGAGAAGATCGGCTGCGACGCGGTCAGCGTGGACGGCTTCGAGTGCGCGGGCCATCCCGGCGAGGACGACATCCCCGGCCTGGTGCTGATCCCCTGTGCGGCGGATCAGCTCAGCGTTCCGATCATCGCCTCGGGCGGCTTCGGCGACGCGAGGGGTCTCGTCGCCGCCCTCGCGCTCGGCGCGGACGCGATCAACATGGGAACCCGCTTCATGGCGACCCGGGAAGCTCCGATCCACGAGAACGTCAAGCGCAGGCTGGTCGACGCGGGCGAGCGAGACACCGCGCTGATCTTCCGCAGCATGCGAAACACCGCGCGGATCTTCAGGAACAGCGTCGCCGAGGAGGTGATGGCCATCGAGGACAAGGGCAACGCCAGCATCGAGGACATCGCGCATCTGGTGGCCGGCCAGCGTGGCCGCAAGGTGTTGGACGAGGGCGACATGGAGGCCGGAATCTGGTCCGCCGGAATGGTGACGGGTCTGATCCGGGACATCCCCACCTGCGAGGAGCTGGTCCACCGCATCGTCTCGGAGGCGGCCGACATCATCCACAAGCGTCTGAACCAGGCCGCTTCGGCCTGACGCGGTCGGCGCAGGGAGCTCGGAGCAAGACCGTGGTTGCGCGATCCAGCGCCGCTGAAGATGGGCACGCCCGGCCGGACGGAGCCAGGGGGCAGCCCCGAACGCCTTTGGGAGACGGCGGGGGCGAAGGCGCCGGCCAGAGCCGAGCGGATGCGATCAGGGCGGTGGCCATCCTCGGAGAGAGATTCTCCGACGCGGGCGTTCTCGCGCTCTGTCTCGGGGCCGCCGCCTCGGTCTTCGCCCTCGACCTCTTCGTGGACTACGGCCTCTGGGCCGCGGCAGCCTACGGGTCCGTGGTGCTCCTCTCGCTGGCCGGCGGCAGCTCCGGGCGAACCCTGCAGATCGCCGTTCTCGCGAGCCTCCTCAGCGTCGCCGGCTTCGCCCTCGCCCCCGAGCCGGGCGAGCTCTGGCAGGTCTTCGCCAACCGGGGCGTCACCCTCGTGGTGGTCTGGAGCGCTGCGCTCCTCGGCAACCAGCGGCGGGACGTGCTGGCCCGCCTCCGGCTCCGGGACCTGGCGATCGACTCGGCCAGCAACGGAATCGTGCTCGCCGATGCCACGCAGCCCGACTGCCCGATCGTCTACGCCAACGAGGCCTTCCAGCGAATGTGCGGCTACAGCAGCGACGAGATCATCGGCCGGGAGCTCTTCTTCCCGGGAGGCGGCCGGGGGGGGCAGCCCGCGCGAGCCGTGCTTCGCGCCGCCATGGCGGAGGGGCGTGACGCCCGCGTGACCGTCCTCGAGACACGGAAGGACGGGACACCCTTCTGGAACGAGTGCTCGCTCTCGCCGATCCGAGACCGAAACGGCGTGCTCACCCACTTCATCGCGATCCACGAGGACGTGACCGAGCAGAAGGACACCGAGGAGCAGCTCGAGGAGAGCATTGCCAGCACCCAGGCGATCCTGGAGGCGGCCGTCAACGGAATCATTACCATCGACGAGTCCGGCGTCATCCAGTCCGTCAACGCGGCCGTCGAGCACATCTTCGGCTACCCGAAGGACGAGATCCTGGGGAGCAGCCTCGGCCTGCTCGTTCCCCCTGCCGACCGCGAGGAGTTCGAGAGCACTCTCGCGCGCTCCTTGGAGACGGGAAACAGCCAGATCGTCGGCGCCACCCGTGAGATCGTGGGCCAGCGCAAGGACGGCACGACCTTTCCCGCGGAGCTCGGGGTCGGCGAAGCGCGAATCGGAGACCGCAGGATCTTCGCCGGAATCATGCGCGACCTCAGCGAACGGGTGCGCGCCCGGGAGGCGCTGCTCGAGACGGAGCGCCGGGCGCGCGCCGCCGAGGCGCTGGCGTCGATCGGCACGCTCAGCGCGGGCCTCGCCCACGAGGTGGGGGGACCGATGAACGTCATCCTGGGCTACGCCCAGATGATCGAGAACGCGACCTCCGAGGAGACCGTCCGCGACCGCGCGCGAATCATCCGGGAACAGGTCAGCCGGATCTCCAAGATCATCGAGACCCTGCTCGCCTTCGCGCGCCCGCGACCGGTGATGAAGAGCCCCGTGCAACTGCGAACGACCCTGGACGAGGTACTCAGGTTCCTGTCGGACGAGTGCCGCAAGCGCGGCGTGGCCGTCGAGCTCAGCTTCGAATCCGTGCCGACGATTCGTGGGGATGGCGCCAAGCTTCAGCAGCTCTTCCTGAATCTCCTCCTCAACGCCGTGGATTCGATGCCCGAGGGTGGCAGGCTTCGCGTCAGTCTCGAAGCCCACCGCCCGGAGAGGGTGGAGGTCCGCATCGCGGACAGCGGAACGGGCATCCCGGACGATGCGCTCGCGAAGATCTTCGAGCCGTTCTTCACCTCGAAGACGCGGGGCAAGGGAAGCGGGCTCGGCCTGGCCGTGGCGAAGGGGATCGTCTCGGACCACGGGGGACGCATCGACGTCTCGACCGAGGTGGGCAAGGGCACGGAGTTTCTGGTCTCGTTCCCGATCGAGGCCGAAGAGAAGTAGCCCGGCACCCGGCTTGTGGCGCATTGCCCCCGCCCCGGCGCCGCGACCTCTCGGATGCGGAAGCATGCCCCACTGTCAGGTGTATTCCCGGCCTTCGAGTCGGCACGCTGCGTGCATTGAAGTTGCGATGTGGAGTGGACCGGCTCGATACTCGTGGTGGACGACGACCCCGAGACGCGGGACATGGTCGTCGCGCTGCTGCGCGAGCACGGGCTCGACGCCCGCTCGGTGGCGAGTGTCGACGAGGCCCTGGAAGCCCTGCACCGGGAGAGCTTCGAGGCCATCCTGAGTGACATCCAGATGCCGGCCAAGGACGGATTCACGCTCCTGAGCGAAGTGCGGCTCCACTGGAACAGCATCCCCGTGGTCCTGATGACGTCCTTCGGGAGCGAGGAGACCGCCGACGAGGCTCGCGCGGCCGGCGCGTTCGACTGTCTCTTGAAGCCTTTCGCGGGGCCGCTGCTGCTCGAGACGGTGCATCGCGCGCTGGAGGCCAGGGCGCCGCTGGAGGATTCTGTCAGCTGCCGCTGACCGCAGCGGGCTCGCGGCCAAGATGATGTGGGGGTCTCCCGCGGCGGATGGCTCCGCCCCGGGGTGGGGTGAAATGCGCCATCACCTCCGTTGTTGCCCCACCCTAGTGTGTCAGCAGTCGCGCATTTTTCCGCGAGCCGAGCCCCCTCGGGGTGGTGTCCGAGCCGATTGCCTATTGCCCTATCGCCTATAGTTCGGCTGCGCTCCGCGAGCACAGAAGCTCCGGAGCGGCGGGGGGGGTCATGCGGGTCTGGCCCGGCAAGCACCATCCGCTCGGCGCGGTCTGGGACGGTCACGGCACCAACTTCGCGCTCTTCTCCGAGAATGCGACCGGCGTGGACCTGTGTCTGTTCGACCGGCCCGACGACGGGGAGCCGTCGGCTCGCATCTCGATGCAGCACCGGACCCACTTCGTCTGGCACGCATACCTCCCCGATCTGCGCCCCGGACAGCTCTACGGATATCAGGTCCACGGGCCGTGGGCGCCGAAGCAGGGGCACCGCTTCAATCCCGCCAAGCTCCTGGTGGACCCCTACGCGCGGGCCATCAGCGGCCCCGTAGCGTGGAACGACGCCCTCTTCGGCCACAACGCCGGCGAGCGAACCGAGGACCCCGGCTGCAACCCGTGGGACAGCACCGCCTACATGCCGAAGTGTGTGATCGTCGACGAGTCCTTTCCCTGGGGCGACGACCGGCCCCCGCGAAAGCCCTGGTCCCAGACCGTGATCTACGAGTGTCACGTCAAGGGGCTGACGGCACGCCACCCCGACGTGCCGGAGGACCTGCGCGGCACCTACCTCGGCCTCGCGTCCGAGGCGGTGATCGATCACCTCAAGTCGCTGTCCGTCACCGCGGTCGAGCTTCTCCCGGTGCACCACTCGGTCACCGAACAGCACCTCGCCGAGAGAGGACTCACCAACTACTGGGGATACAACACGCTGGGGTTCTTCGCCGCGGACTCCCGCTTCGCGACGGGAGGGCGCGGAGAGCAGGTCCACGAGTTCAAGACCATGGTGAAGGCGCTGCACCGAGCCGACATCGAGGTTCTTCTCGACGTGGTCTACAACCACACCGCCGAGGGCAACCAGGTCGGACCGACGCTCTCCCTCCGCGGCATCGACAACCGCACCTACTACCGGCTGGACCCCGACGACCCGCGCCGCTACGTCGACTACACCGGGTGCGGAAACAGCCTCAACATGCGGCACCCGCACACCCTCCAGCTGATCATGGACAGCCTCCGCTACTGGGTCCAGGAGATGCATGTCGACGGGTTCCGTTTCGACCTCGCCCCGGCGCTGGCTCGCGAGCTCCACGCCGTGGATCGGCTCGGCCGCTTCTTTGCGATGGTTCAGCAGGATCCCGTGCTCGCCGAGGTGAAGCTGATCGCGGAGCCCTGGGACCTCGGTCCCGGGGGCTACCAGGTCGGAAACTTTCCCCACGGCTGGGTGGAGTGGAACGCCGAGTACCGCGACACCGTCCGGCGCTTCTGGCGCGGCGACGGCAGTCAGCTGGGCGAGCTCGCCTCGCGCCTTTCCGGCAGCGCCGACATCTACGATCAGCGTGACCGCACGCCCTTCGCGAGCATCAATTTCGTCACCTGCCACGACGGCTTCACCCTCCGCGACCTGGTGAGCTACGAGCGAAAGCACAACGAGGCCAACGGCGAGGGAGGGCGCGACGGGACCGACGCCAACTGGAGCAGGAACTGGGGCGAGGAAGGCCCCACCGAGCTCCAGAGCATCCTTCTGCGCCGGGAACGGATGATGCGGAACTTCCTCGCCGCGCTGGCGTTCTCGCAGGGGGTCCCGATGATCTCCCACGGCGACGAGATCGCGCGAACGCTTGGTGGAAACAACAACGCCTACTGCCAGGACGGTCCGCTGACCTGGCTGGACTGGGATCTCGATGGCGAGCAGCGCGACATGCTCGAGTTCGCGCGCCGCGTCTTCGCCATCCGCAGTGCGAACCCCGCGCTTCGTCGCCGCAGCTTCTTCTCCGGCCAGCCGGTCGCGGGAGGAGAGGCCAAGGACGTGTCCTGGCTTCGTCCGGATGGCGAGGAGATGAAGCTCGAGGATTGGCAGGATCCCGAACGCCGCGTGCTCGGCATGTACATCCACGACGAGGGAAACGGTGAGGTAGACGAGCGCGGGCGCCCGCTGCTGAGCGATCCGCTGCTGCTGCTCGTCAACGCCGGCCGGCGTCCCTGCTACTTCCGGCTCCCCGAGCTCCCCAGGCCCGGCCGCTGGGAGAAGATGCTGAACACCGCGAGGCCCGGCGTCCAGACGGTGCGGCTCGAGGGCCTGAACCTGGCCGCCCTCTCACTCATCCTGCTGACCTGCCGGACCCCCGCATGAGCCAGCCGCGCCGGGCTCCTCGAAACGGCAGATGAGCCAACGCCCGCAGCTCCGCAAGCTGGCGGACCGGATGGGCATCCTGCCCGGCTACACCGCCTCGGGGAGCGGCGAGGAGCGCCCCACTTCGGACGCCGCGCGCGTCGCACTCCTCGCGGCGATGGGGCTGGACGCGGCGACGGAGCTCGCGGCGGCCGAGGCGCTGCGAGCCATCGACGAGCGCGAGCGGGCCCGTCTGCTGGAGCCGGTGCTGATCGCCGCGCCGGGAGGCACGGCCCCGGAAGCCAGACTCCGCCTCCCACCGGGAGCTGAAGCACCCGTCGATTGGTCTCTCGAGCTTCGCAGCGAAGACGGCCGCAGCTCGCGAAGCGCCGGCCGCGCGGGCGCCGTGAAGGCCCGCAGGACGCTGCGCCTTCCGGTCCCGGGAGCACCGCTCGCCCCGGGCTACCACTCGCTCCGCGTGGCGATCGAGACAGCCGGCCAGGGCCGGGAGGCGCTGCAGACGCTGATCGTGCCCCCGTCCCGCTGTGCCAGCGTCGACGACCGGATCGGAGAGCGAGGGGCCTTTGGACTCTGGGCCAATCTCTACTCCGTTCGCAGCGCCTCGGCATGGGGCGCGGGAGACATCGGCGATCTCCGAAGCCTCGTCGACTTCGCCGCCGCGGAGGGAGCCGCTTTCGTCGGCGTGAACCCCCTCCACGCGCTCTGGAACCGCGGCGAACACGTCAGCCCCTACTCACCGATCAGTCGGCTCTACCGCAGCCCCCTGTACCTCGACATCAGCGGGGTGCCCGAGCTCGAGTCCTGCGCACCGGCCCGCGAGCGGATCGCCTCTCGCGAGTTCACGAGGGCGCTGCAGGGGCTGCGCGCGGCAGCCGATCTCGACTACGAGCGGGTGATGGATCGGAAGCGGGAGGTTCTCGAGCTGCTGCACCGGACCTTCGTCGCACAGCACGGGGACGAGCGGACGCCGAGAGGCCGCGCCTACCGGCGCTACCTGGAGCGTGAGGGCTCGGCGCTGCGGAACTTCGCGACCTTCCTCGCCCTCGCCGAGCAGCTGACGCCTACCCCCCAGGAGCCGGAATGGCAACACTGGCCAGCGGAGTACCGGAGCCCGGACTCGGGGGCGGTCCAACGCTTCCGTGAGGAACGCCGCGAGTCCATCGACTTCCACTGCTGGATCCAGTTCGAACTCGACCGCCAGCTCTCCGAGGCTGCGGGAGCAGCGGGCAGCGCGGGAATGCCGATCGGGATCTACGCCGACCTGGCCATCGGTAGCTCCGCCGCTGGCAGCGACGCCTGGGCCTTTCCGGATCTCCTTGCCGAGGCGGCCAACGTCGGCGCGCCGCCGGACGACTTCGCCAAGGGAGGTCAGGACTGGGGCTTCCCGCCCATCGACCCGCACCGGCTGCGCGCGCAGTCCTATGCCTATTGGATCCGCATGCTGCGCTCGTCGTTCGCGAACGCCGGAGCACTCCGCATCGACCACATCATGGGGCTCTTCCGTCTCTACTGGATTCCCGCCGGCAGCGAGGCGACCGAGGGGGCCTACGTTCGATACCCGGCGCGGGATCTGCTGGGCATCCTCGCCCTCGAGAGCCAGCGGTCCGGCGCCCTCGTGATCGGCGAGGATCTGGGAACGGTGCCGCGCGGCCTCGCGGCCCGGCTGGCGCGCTGGGGGATTCTCTCGTCCCGGGTCCTCTACTTCGAACGGCGCGGAAGCGGCTTCCGAGCGTCGAAGGACTACTCACCGCGGGCCCTGGTGACTGCCAACACCCACGACCTGGCCCCGCTGGCCGGCTTTCTCTCGGGCCGAGACCTGCGGCTGCGGCGCGAGGTCGGACAGATCACCAGCGACGAGGAGCTCCAAGCGCGGCAGAGCGAGCGTGAGCGGGACCTCGCTGCGCTGAGGCGCCGCCTGGTCAGGGAAGGCGTGCTGCCGGACGACGACGCAGCGCTCCAGCAGGATCAGCTCGCGAGCGCGGTGACGGCGTTCCTGTGCCGCACGCCATCGCCCCTGGTCGGTCTCTCGCTGGACGACCTAGTCGCTGAAACCGAGCCGGTGAACCTTCCGGGGGTCGCTGCCAACCGGCATCGGAGCTGGACGCGGCGCATGCGGGTTCCCCTCGAAGAGATTCCCGCGAACCCCGCCGCGCGCGCGACGCTGCAGGCGGTCCCCCCGGAGCGCCGGGTCGGCAAGCGGGGCCCCGGCGTCACCCGCTGAACCCATCTCGTGGTCCAGGTCCACCCGAGGCAGCAGGACCCGCTCCAGCACCTCGGGCCAGGCGTAGCGCCGTGCCGTCGACCGGCCGGCCCGGCGAAGCGAGCGCGCTTCATCGGGATTGGCGCAGAGCCGGCGGTAGAGGCCCATGAACTCCCGCGGCTCTGCGGTCTGGAGCACCAGCGCGTTCTGCCCCGCCACCGCGTACTCCTCACCCGAGCAGCCGGTACAGGCGATTCCCCCTGCTGCCATGGTCTCGAGGCCAACCAGTCCGAAGGGCTCGTGGCCACTGTTCGCCAGCACGGTGTTGGAGGCGCGGAACAGCGCGCGCCGCGCTTCGGGATCGACCCGGGAGACCAGGTTGACCACGTCGGCGTCGGCCACCTCTCCCAGGGCTTCCAGGAAGTGCTGCGCCCCCTCCCCGCGCCAGCTCCGCTCGATCACACGGAGTCCGAGGCTTCGCGCCCTCTGGAGCACCTCTTCCCCGTGCGGCTCGCAGCCACCGCGCGCGATCAGCAGGGGCCGCCAGCCCTGCCGCTTCATCTCGGCGACGATCGACATGGTGGAGAGCCAACGCTTGTCCGGGTCCCACCTCGCCATCTTCGTCAGCAGGGTTCGGCTGCGGAAGCGGCGGCGCAGCTCTCCCACCACGCCCCGGTCCGGGGGGTCGAAGGCATCCGCCGAGAGACCGTTGGGGATGACCATCGGGTCGATCCCCACGCCCCACATGCAGTGCTTCATGTAGCGGCTCACCGTGGTGATGCGCGCGGCCTCGCGCAGGCGGTCCCAGGCGATCCGCTCGAAGCCGAAGGTGTTGTTGGCGTTCCAGAGGATGCTCACGCGATCGCGCAACCCCGACGAGCGAAGCAGCCAGTCGAGGTGGAGGACCGCGTCGGCCATCTGCCACTCCTCGGCGAGGATGACCGCCCGGTCGCCCAGCCGAAGCCGAGGGCCGAGCAACTCGTTCACCAGGAATGGCGGCAGCGACCGTGTCAGCTCGGACTGCTTGCCGTCTTCTCCATCGTAGACGCCACCCGGGTGATACCGGGAGATCCACTGCACCCAGCGGTGCAGGTGGAGATCCCCTCGCGTCTCGTGCCCAGCGAGCTCGGGGTCGCCGACGAACCACAGGTGGGTCTCGAGACCGAGAGCGGCGAGAGTGCCGGTCAGCCCTTCGACGCGCGTCGCCAGACCTCCAGCGCGCGAATAGGAATCGACGCCCTCGAACGAGAGCACGTGGAATTGCATGGGAGTCGTGCTCCTGTCGACGGTCCTTCGACGCCAGCCTGCGCCGCCACCATCCGCCGACCGGGTTCCCGACTCCTCAATGACTCAATCGTGGGGCGCCGTCAAGCGCGAAATCCGGTTTCTCCCGTTCACCTGCTCAGACATCGAGCGTGACACTGGCCTCCCAGCCATCGGCTGCCTTCGCGACGCGAAGGCCGTGGGCGGTGGCGGCCTTCACCTCCACCGCGGTCTGGTGTCGCCCGACCCGAAACCTCTCACCGACGAGCCGCGCTTCCAGCCGCGGGGGTTTCGAGCGAGAGACACTCAGCTCCTTCGGCCGCATCAGGAGCTCGTGCGCATCGCGCAGGTAGATCAGCTCGTTCAGAAAGCTCAGCATCAGGAGCTCCAGGTCCGGCTCCTCCAGGGCGAGGGACCGCTCTTCGAGCACTCGCACGCGGTCGGGATCCCCCGCGGTGGCGGAGATCAGGGCGTCCGCAGCCGCCGCGAAGAGATCCTCGAGCGTATCCGCCCGGGCGACGAAGCAGATGTCGCTGGTGATGGCATCCAGGAACTGAAAGCTTCTCTTCAACCTTTCAGGTTCCCGACAGGGACCAGGTGCGCCACCCGTCGCGAGAGGCCCGCGACCTCGGCGGCCTCGGCCACTTCGTCGACGTCCTTGTAGGCGAGCCCCGCCTCCTCCGCGAGACCCCGGAGGGATGCAGCCCGCACCAGGATCCCGCGCCTCTCCATCTGGTCTCGCAGCTCGGCGCCCCGTACCAGCTTTCGGGCGCGGCTTCGGCTCATCCTGCGACCGCTCCCGTGCGCGGTGCTGAAGAAGCTCGATCCGCCTTCCCCCACTCCCGCCAGCACGTAGGATCCCGTCTCCATGCTGCCGCCGATGATGACCGGCTGTCCGGTCTCCCGGTACGCCGCCGGAAGCTCCGGATGACCGGGCGGAAAGGCGCGGGTGGCCCCCTTGCGGTGAACCAGCAGCTGCCGTTCCACGCCTCCGACCCGGTGCCGCTCGATCTTGGCGGTGTTGTGGGAGACGTCGTAGACGGTCCGGATCGCCAGCTCCTCGGGAGCGCGGCGGAAGACGTCGCCGAAGACCTCCCGGATCCGGTGCAGGATCACCTGGCGGTTGGCGAAGGCCATGTTCGCCGCGCAGCACATGGCGGCGTAGTAGTCCCGGCCCTCGCGGGAGGCGAAGGGCGCGCAGGCCAGCTCGCGATCGATGACGGGGAGACCGAACTGCTTGGGCATGGCCCGCAGGAAGCTCTGCAGGTAGTCGGTGGCCACCTGGTGGCCGAAGCCGCGGCTCCCGCAGTGGAACATCACGACGACCTGCTCCGGGAATTCGAGACCGAAGGCGCGGGCCAGCTCGGCGTCGTGAATGCCCTCGGGGCGAAGCAGCTGGACCTCGAGGTAGTGGTTGCCGGAGCCGAGCGTGCCCACCTGGCGGAAGCCGCGCTCGACGGCGCGCTCACTCACCCGCTCGGGGTCCGCGTCCCCGAAGCACCCCCGGACTCGGTGTGCTCCAGATCTCGCTGGGTGCCGTAGCCCTTGCGGACGGCCCAGATCGCCCCCGAGTCGAGCACTTCCCGAAATTCGTCCCGTCCGATCCGAATGCTGTCCCGCGAGCCCACGCCCGCCGGAACCCGCGCCGCCAGCGAATCCATCAGCTTCCCGAGGCGCGGCTTCACTTCTCCCCAGGTCAGATTCGTCGTCACCAGGCGCATGCCGCAGTTGATGTCGAAGCCGATGCCTCCCGGCGAGATGACTCCGTTCTCGGGATCCACGGCGGCGACGCCACCGATCGGGAAGCCGTAGCCCCAGTGGGCATCCGGCATGCAGAAGCTCGCCTCGACGATCCCGGGCAGCGTGGCCACATTGGCGGCCTGCACGAAGACCTGCTCGTCCATCTCCGCCAGCAGCTTCTCGCCGGCGAACACTCGCACCGGAACCCGCATGCCGGGGCGGTAGTCTGTCCCCAACTCGTAGGTCCCCGGTCCGACCAACCGGAGGCCCGAAGGAGAAGCCATCGGAATTCATCCTCCCCGCGAACCGTGGCAGAGGCTCTGGCGGAAGGGTGGCACGAATCCTCACCGGGCCCTCCACGCCCCGCCCGGGCGCGGCTGCCCTATCATCGCCCGGAGCCGCACGAGCCGACTCCAGAACCGAGCCAGTCCGCGAAAGGAGGGATCATGCCCAGCCAGCACGAGGAGTTCTGGACCCACTCGAGCTTCGCCCTGGTCGGCCATTCGGCCAGTACCCCCTTCCCGGAGCTCAGCTACGCAGAGCTCAAGAAGCAGGGCAAGAAGGTCTTCGCCGTGGATCCTTCCGTGGAGCAGATCGCGGGCGACGCGACCTATCCGGATCTGGCTTCCCTCCCCGAGAAGGTCGACGCGGCGGTCCTGGAAGTCCCCAGGTCCGAGACCGAGGCCTGGGTCGAGAAGGTGGCCGACGCGGGGATTCGGAACCTCTGGATCCACATGAACCGCGACACGCCCGAGGCACTGGCACTGGCCCGGGAACGGGGGCTGGAGGTCCATTCCGGAACCTGTGCCGTGATGTACCTGACGCAGGGGTTCTCCTACCACTCACTCCACAAGTGGATCAACCAGCTGCTGCGCAAGTACTGACCGGCGGTGCGCCCCACCGGGACGCCCGTGCCGCACGCCGCGGGACCGTGATACCTTCGGCCCCGCGCAGCGGGTGGGTGAGAGGAGGCGAAGGTTCTTGTCGAAGGCACTGAAGGTCGCGCTGGGGGTCGCGATCAGCGCGGTCTTCCTGTTCTTCGCCTTCCGCGGCGTGGACCTGGACGAGCTGTGGGAGCACGTGCGCCGCGCGAGCTACCTGTGGCTGGCCGGCCTGGGTGCGGTCACACTGTACGGCAACTGGGTGCGCGCGCAGCGCTGGGGCTTCTTCTTCCGCCACCTGAAGCGCATCTCGCCCTGGTCGCTCTTCAGCTCCACGATGATCGGCCTGGCGGCGAACAACGTGCTGCCGCTGCGAATCGGAGAAGCGGTGCGCGCCTACTCCATCAGCAAGAAGGAGGACCTCGCCTTCGCCACGAGCTTCACCACCGTGATCCTGGAACGCATCTTCGACATGGTGACCGTGCTGCTGTTCCTCGCCCTGGCCCTCTTCCTGGTCCCGATCCCCGAGAGCGCGGATGCGCAGATCGGCTCCGCGCTACGCCTTCTCTCGGGCGTGACCGTGGTGGTGATCGGGTTCATCGTCTTCCTCTTCTTCAAGCAGGAGCTGATGATTCGCTGGGCGGACCGCTGCATCGCGCTCCTGCCGGACAGGATCGCCGGCCCTGTCCACTCCCTGTTCCACGCCTTCCTGGCGGGTCTGGAGGCGTTGACCGACAAGCGCCAGCTCCTGTCCATCTTCGCCTACTCGGTCTGGCTCTGGGCCTCCTTCGTGATCGCCTTCTGGTGCGGCGCGAAGAGTCTCGGCCTCGACGTCACTCACGACCTCCCGATGTTCCGCGCCTCCCTGCTGGCCGTGGTGCTGGTCGCGATCTTCATCATGATCCCGGCCGCGCCGGGCTTCGTGGGGACGTTTCAGCTGGCCTGCGTCGTCGCTCTGAGCGTCTTCGGCGTGCCGAAGGAGGAGGCGCTCAGCTTCTCGCTGCTGACGCACGGCGTCCAGTACCTCTCCGTCACCCTGATCGGCGCGTACTGCTTCGTCCGCGAGGGAATCAGCCTCCGCGAAGTCCAGCGCGCCGAAGAGCCAGGCTAGCTAGCTAGACCAGGGTCGAGAGCAGCGAGATCCAGCTCCTGAGCTGGCTGAACACCAGGAAGCGCTGGTGGGTCCGGCGCTGCGCGTTTCGGCCCCAGGCGTCCCGGCCCGGGGTGTCCGCGAGCATCACCCGGATCGCCTCCGCCAGCTCGTCCAGATCCTCGGGGTCGGAGACGAGCCTTCCGTCCAGCCCGTCGCGTACCTGCTGCCGGGGACCGCAGGCCCTCGAGTTGGTGAGGATCGGCACCCGCTTCCACATGGCTTCGGTGACGGTCAGACCAAAGCCCTCGCGGAGTGAATTCTGTACCACGAGCGAGGAGGCGCGCTGCAGCGCGTTGACGATCAGCGCGTTGTGCCGGGCGGATTCCATCGGGAGCGTGACCAGGGCCACGTCGTCCTGGAGCGCCGGGTCGAGTGCCAGGTAGGCGGCGTGAAGCTCCTCCAGCACCTCCTTGCCCTCGGGGTCGTCCTGGATGGAAGCCGGATCGGGGCCGGCGAGCACCAGCCGCACCAGATCCATCCGCCGGCGCTCCGCCCAGCTCTGGTTCTCCCTCCTCTCGAAGATCGCGAGCTTCATCTTGACGAAGGCGTCCATCAGCGGCTTGAAGCCCTTGAGGCGGTCCCAGCGCGAGACCTGGGTCACGATCGGGCGGGTCAGGAGGCCGATGTCCTCCCACATGTTCGCGGGGAGATAGGAGCCGTCGCCCTGCAACCGTTTGACCATGTCCGGGAGGGGGGACGCACCAGGGGGCCCGGATTGATGATCAGGGCGGAGTTGGAGAGGATCCCGATCAGCTTGTGCAGGTGGAGATCCTGGTTCTTCTCCGACAGCGGGTTGATGGCCGGGTAGATGACCGTGGAGCGGCCGGCGAGGGATTGCGGGATGTACTCCGGCGCCGAGAAGACCGCGTGATCGTAGGCGTCCCCGTACGGGGCCAGGAAGTCCCAGGCGGCACGGGTGGCGGCGTTCTCCTCGTCGAGCCCGATGTGGCAGCGCCAGATGGCCTTGATGTCGTGATGCTCCTTGAGAATGCTGGCGAGTGACATCGGTTGCGGATCGTGCACGACGAGGATGTCACCGGGCTTCATCAGCTGCTTCATCGGCTCGGCGTTGATGCGGTTCACCTCCTCGTACACCTCTCGGGCGTTCTCCGGAAGCGAAGGCCCCCCTTCACCGTGAATCATGTTGTGGAGCCGTTTGGTGAGCGTGAAGAAGTCCGGATCGTCCGACTCGATGGTCACCCACTCCGTCTTGACTCCCAGGTCGCGGAGCAGCGCGACCATGGTGGGCAGCATCTCGGCGACGCCCCCGCCCCGGGACGTGGAATTCACCATCCAGATGGTGCGCCCCTTCAACTGGGGAACGATGCGGCTCGCCTCTTCCTTGAGGTCGTGAACGGAGGGCGCCAGGTGTGCCACCGCCGCGTAGTCCTCGAGTTTGCGCTGCTCTTCGATCTGTACAACTGTCGTCATCGCTCGACCCTCGTCTGAGACCGCCACCGGGTGGAACTCTGTCCGTGATCCCCGGCTCCGGCCTGGCTGAGGCGCAGACTATGCACCGACTCGGGCAGATCTCCAAGCCCCTGCCCGGAGTTCCAGGCCCATCGCCAACGGTTCGAAAATGAAGCGAAACTCCGCCGGCCGGCGCGGCGCCTGGCCCCGCCGGCCCGAGCCGCCGAGCCCTCCGGCGGGAGGCCGATGACCGCGGACGCCGGCGAAGGCTTCGGTGGAATCGGCAAAGAACGCCGTTCTCCTTTGAAACGACTGTGAAAGTTGCCACCAATCCCGTCAGCCTGTGATATCCCTTTGTAAGAACCGGGGCTGCAAAACAGAGCTGCAGCTCCATCAATGAGACAAGCGATGGCAGTTCGCGAGAGGGGGTGTTCGTCTCATGGCTGGGAATCAAGGGGAAACGAAGGCGCGGAGCAACGGGAAAAAGGCCGGGAACCGGAAGAAGTCCCCGTCCCAGGGCGCCGCGCCGACCGGAGCGAATTCGAAGAAGACTGCACCGCGAGCCACCGCGAAGAAGGCAGCGGTGAAGAAGCCCGCGGCCAGGCGCACCGCCAGGAAAGCCACTCAAACGGTCCAGGTGTCGGCGGACGAGCGCTACCGCATGATCCAGAAGGCGGCCTACCTCCGCGCCGAGAGGGAAGGCTTCCACTGCGATCCGTATCTGTGCTGGCTGAGTGCCGAGGCCGAGATCGACGCCCGGCTCGCCAGCTCCCGCTAGCCCCGCGATTCCAGCGGCGATCCTGACGGGCCCCGGCCCTCCGGATCGGGGCGGAGTCCGATCTCCCCGCCCTCCAGGGCGCCGGCGTCAGCGGGTAGCGCCACGAGGAGGACGTATGCAGAGTATCGGCTTCGTCGGGTTGGGAATGATGGGCGGGCCGATGGCCTCCAACCTGCTCGGGCAGGGCTTCCGGGTGACCGGTCAGGACCTGCGCAAGGAGGCCGTCGACCAGCTCGTGGACCGGGGCGGAAGCGTGGCCGAGCGTCTCGAAGACCTGGCCGGATGCGACGCCGTGATCGTCATGGTCAACACCGACGAACAGGCGCGCGAGGTGATCGGGGCCCTGATCCCGATCCTCCAGGAGCGTTCGCGGCCGATCATCTGCATGGCCACGATTCTGCCCTCGACGATTCGCGAGTTGGCCGAGACGGCGACCGCCGCCGGGATCGGTCTGCTGGACGCACCGGTGAGCGGTGGGCCGATCGTGGCACAGCTGGGCGGGCTCGCGATCATGGTCGGAGGCGACCCCGCGCTGTTCGAGGAGGCGCGGCCCGCCTTCGCGGCGATGGGAAGCGCGGTCCGGCACGTCGGTCCCCTCGGAGCCGGCCTGACCGTCAAGCTCGTCAACAACATGATCGCCATCAGCGCGGCGCCCCTGGTGCTGGAGGCGCTGCGGATCGGCCTGGCCCAGGGAATCGAGCTCTCGACCCTGGTGGACGTCATCAAGGCGAGCAGCGGCAACACCTGGCTCACCCAGGAGTGGGATCAGGCTCAGCTGTTCCTCGAGTTCGCGCTCCGGGACCCCACACAGCTCGACGGACTGGTGGGTACCGGGCTGAAGGACATGGAGCTGGTGGCGTCCTCTTGCGCCGCGTCCGGGATCGACGCGCCGCTGCTCCATCACTCCATCAGCGCGCTCCAGGAGCTGGGGGTGGAGGGCTTTCGCTCGAACCTGAAAGCGGTGATGGAGGCCCTTCGGGGCCGCTGAGGAGGAACAGCATGGCTCCGACCACCAAGCCCCTGCCCTCGGCACGCATCAGCCGAACGGTCCGCGGCTTCCAGCAGCGCCTGGTGGACAACCTGTACCACACGCACGGGCAGATCGTTCAGACGGCCAGCCCACACGATGCGTACATGGCCCTCTGCTACACGGTGCGCGACCACCTGATCGAGCGCTGGCGGCGGACCACCGAAGCTCGCTACGAGAGCAACCCGAAGTTCGTCTACTACCTCTCCGCCGAGTACCTGCTCGGAAGCCAGCTGTCCCAGAATCTGCTCTACACGAACACGGAGCAGCTGGCCCGCAAGGCCCTGGCGGGCTCCGGCGTGGATCTCGACGAGTTGCTCGACCTCGACGTGGAGCCCGGCCTCGGCAACGGCGGTCTGGGGCGCCTGGCGGCCTGCTTCATCGACTCACTGGCCGGCACTGGACATTCCCGCCGTCGGCTACGGCCTCCGCTACGAGTTCGGGATCTTCAAGCAGACCTTCGAAGACGGCTGGCAGGTGGAGAAGCCCGACGAGTGGGCCCGGCTCGGCAACCCGTGGGAGTTCCCCCAGTCCGACGAGATGGTGGAGGTGGGCTTCCGGGGCCACACCGCGCACGGCACCGACGCAGAGGGCAACCCGCGCGTGCGTTGGATCCCCGCAGAGAGCGTGCTCGGCGAGCCCTGCACCGTGCTGGTGCCCGGCTACGGCACGACGACCGTCAACAGCCTGCGCCTGTGGCGCGCGCGCGCCACCGAGGAGTTCGACTTCCGGCTCTTCGACGTGGGCGACTACGCCCGCGCGGTGGAGCGCAAGGTCTACTCCGAGAACCTCACCAAGGTCCTCTACCCCAACGACCAGACGCCGCAGGGCCAGGAGCTTCGCCTTCAGCAGCAGTACTTCTTCGTCGCCTGCTCACTGCACGACATCATCCGGCGCTTCCGGGTCAAGAACGACGACTGGGAGCGGTTCCCGGAGAAGGTCGCGATCCAGCTGAACGACACCCACCCGGTGCTGGCCATCCCCGAGCTGATGCGGCTGCTCGTGGACGAGCACCTGCTCGCTTGGGATCGCGCCTGGGACATCACCCGCCGGACCTTCGCCTACACCTGCCACACCCTGCTGCCCGAAGCGCTGGAGAAGTGGCCGGTCGGTCTCTTCGGCCACCTGCTGCCGCGGCACCTGGAGATCGTCTATGAGATCAATCGCCGTTTTCTCGACGAGGTGCGAACGCGCTTCCCCGGCGACGGGGCGCGGGTCGCTCGGCTCTCTTTGATCGAGGAAGGCGCCGAGCGGCGCGTACGCATGGCGCATCTCGGCAGCGTGGGGAGCTTCGCGATCAACGGCGTGGCCGAGCTGCAATCTCGCCTGCTCCGCGAGCGAACCCTGCGCGACTTCGCCGAGCTCTGGCCGGACAAGTTCCAGAACAAGACGAACGGGGTCTCGCCGCGCCGCTTCATGCGCTCGGCGAACCCGAGGCTCTCGAACCTGCTCACAGCCAGGCTCGGAGAGGGCTGGCTGACCGACCTCGACCGGCTGCAGGAGCTCGAGCCCCTCGCGGAGGATGCCGACTTCCGCCGGGTCTGGCGGGAGGTGAAGCAACAGAACAAGCAGGACCTGGCCGGCTTCCTGGCCCGGGCGACCGGCGTCCAGGTCGATCCGAACTCCCTCTTCGACGTGTTGGTGAAACGCCTGCACGAGTACAAGCGCCAGCTGCTGAAGGTCCTGCACATCGTCGCGCTCTACCAGCGAGTGAAGGCGAATCCGGGTGCGGAGATCGTTCCCCGCACTTTCCTGTTCGGTGCCAAGGCCGCTCCCGGCTACCAGATGGCCAAGCGGATCATCAAGCTCATCCACAGCGTGGGGGCCGTGGTCAACACCGATCCGGACGTCCGCGGCCGTCTCGCGGTGGTCTTCCCCGCGAACTTCAACGTCTCCATGGCCGAACGGATCTACCCCGCCGCCGATCTGTCGGAGCAGATCTCCATGGCCGGAAAGGAGGCCTCCGGAACCGGCAACATGAAATTCGCCCTGAACGGCGCTCTGACCGTCGGCACGCTGGACGGGGCGAACATCGAGATCCGCGAGCGCGTGGGTGCGGAGAATTTCTTCCTCTTCGGGCTGGACGCGGACCGCGCGCTCGAGATCCGCGAGCGGGGCTACGATCCGATGACGTACTACCGCAGCAACGACGAGCTCCGCGGGGTGCTCGATGCGATCTCCTCCGGCGCTTTCTCCGGCGGCGACGCCGGGCTCTTCAAGCCGATCGTCGAGTCCCTGCTCGGGCACGACGAGTATCTGCTGCTGGCGGACTTCGAGTCCTACCTCGACTGCAGCGAGCGAGCCGCCGAGGCCTGGCGGGACCGGGAGAGCTGGTCGCGCATGTCGATCCTGAATACGGCGCGCTGTGGCTTCTTCTCCTCGGACCGCTGCATCCGGCAGTACTGCGACGAGATCTGGCGGATCGCTCCGCTCCCCGTCGAGTAGCTCCAGCCGAGCGTCACCCGTCCAGGGTCTGGCGCACCTTGCGGTTCACCTCGCGGGGCCCGAAGGGCTTCTCGAGCAGCGGCGCGCCGGCGGGAACCTCCAACGCCTCCCAGTCCCCGCTGTGGGCGTAGCCGGACATGAAGAGCACACCGATGCCCGGACGCTCCTTCTGGAGTCGCTCGACCAGCGCGACGCCCCCCATCTCCGGCATGATCAGGTCGGTCAGAACCAGATCCAGCGAGCCCTGGTGCCGCCGGGCGATGGCGAGAGCCTCGGCCCCGTCCGCGGCTTGGAGGATCCGGTAGCCGTTGCGCTCCAGAGCCGTGCAGGTCATGCGCCGAACCGGCTCCTCGTCTTCCACCACCAGGATCGTCTCGGCCCCCAGATGCTCCGTCTCGGGCTCCTCGGCGTCGGCTGTCGCGGGCTCCTCCAGCCCCTCGATACGGGGCAGGTAGATCTCCACCGTCGTTCCTCGGCCGGGAGCGCTCTGGACTCGGATCTCCCCCTCGCTCTGCTTCACGATTCCGTAGACGGTCGAGAGGCCGAGCCCCGTACCCCCGCCCGCTCCCTTGGTCGTGAAGAAGGGCTCGAAGATCCGAGCGCGGGTCTCGGGGTCCATCCCGCAGCCGTCGTCGATGACGGAGAGGCAAACCTGGCGAACCGGCTCCCGGCCGAGGTCGGCGCCCACGCCGTCCGGCAGCGAGTCCACCTCGGAGGTCTGGATGGTGAGGTGCCCGCCCCGCGGCATCGCGTCGCGGGCGTTCAGCGAGAGGTTCAGCAGGATCCGCTGGATCTGTCCAGCGTCCGCCAGTACACGCCCCAGCGAGGGATCCAGCGACAGCTCGCACTCCACGTCCTCACCGACCAGCCGCCGCAGCATCCCTTCGAACTCGCGTACGACACCGTTCAGGTCGAGGACACGCGGCTGCAGGAACTGGCGCCGGCTGAAGGCGAGCAGCTGACCGGTGAGCGTCGAGGCTCGCTCGGCAGCCAGAACTACCTCTCTTGCGGCCTCCTGCGGCTCTCCCTCGAGATCGGCGAGCAGGCTTTGCCCGTAGCCGGTGATCACGGTGAGAAGATTGTTGAAGTCGTGGGCGACGCCGCCCGCGAGGCGGCCCACCGCCTCGAGCTTCTGGGACTGGCGAAGCTGCTGCTCCAGCTCCCGGGCCTCGGTGATGTCCTGGATCGTGCCCAGGAACCGCCCCCGCTCGGCGCCTGCGCCCTGCTCCAGCCTGGCCTGCACCCGGACCTGGTGGGTCGAGCCATCCCGCCGAACGATGCGGCACTCCAGGGTGGAGGGCTCATGTCCGGCGCGCCACCCCTCTACGGCCGCGGCGACTCCATCCTGATCCTCCGGGTGGACCTGGTCCAGCAGGATTTCGAACCCGGGCTTCTCCGCCGCCCGCTCGCGACCCAGCAACCGGTACATCTGGTCCGAAAGCCAGAGGGTCCGGCGGCCGGCGTCCCACTCGAAGCTTCCGATCCCCGCGACCCGCTGCGCTTCCAGCAACCGAGCCTCGCTCGCTCGCAGCGCCTCCTGCACCGCCTCCCGCTCCCGCCCCCGCTGCTCCAGGGAACGGACCAGCTCCGCCGACGTCTCGAGGCTGCTCCCCAGCCGCCGGTTCAGGAACGTCATTGAGATGACCGTCGCCGTTCCGAGGCCCAGGAAGATCGCGCTGTTCGTCAGCCAGTTGCTGAGGGCGGCTGGAAGCGGGGCGAGCGGCGCGTCCAGCCAGCCGAGCGCGAAGGCGACGCCCACGCCGCTCATGGTCGCCCCGCCCAGGAGGAGCGTGACCACGCCCCGGCGAAGGTCGAAGAGCACGGTCGCCAGGACGACCGCGCCGAAGAGGAAGATCGGACCGGGGGTAGCGAGCCCATGCAGGACGAAACCGCCGACGGCAAGGGCGTAGAGAACGCCGAGTAGGATCGCGGCCCGCGGGACGAAGCCCAGGCGGGGCACGAAGGCCGCGAGCAGGAGAGCTCCGTACCCGGCGAGGTAGAGCGCCGCGTATCCGAGCCGGCCGTCGGAGAGCCGCAGCTTCACCCCTCCGAGCGCCGCGAAGGCGCCGAAGAAGGCGACTCCGTTCAGGACCCAGCTCAGGATCTGCTCGCGCCACTCCCGGAGGGAGTCCGCTGGCGACGTCACACCGTTCCGAAACGCTCGCGATTCCACCGGCGGCCCTCCTCGAGCATCGCCAGGTAGTTCCGGGCGGGGATGTAGTTGGCCACGGAATTGCCCGTGCCCAGACAGTAGCCAGTCCCGCGGGCGGCGCAGGACTCCAGGATCTCGCGGGTCCGTCGGCGGACCTCCTCCTCGCTGCCCCTTGCCAGCAGGTCCATGTCCACGCCCCCGAGGATCGCGATGCGCTCCCCCCAGCGCCGCGCGACCTCTTCGACCGGCATGATCTTGTCCTCGAAGGAGTGCTTGGCGTCGAAGCCGAGGCCGATCAACTCGTCCATGATCCCGCCCAGGTTGCCGCAGGAGTGCAGCAGTACGAGCTTGCCGGCCGCGTGGCCGATCTCCACCAGGCGGCGGTGGTGGGGAAACACGTGCTCGCGCAGCACGGCGGGCGAGATCAGCGTGCCGGTGGCAAAGCCCAGATCGTCACCCACGAAGAGCATGCCCACCTCGTCGATGCTGGCAGCGTGGGCTGCCGCCGTGGCGGTGAGCTCGCCGACTCGCTGGCAGATCGCCGCAACCAGATCGGGCTGATCGGCGAGCGAGTAGGAGAACGACTCCAGGCCCATCAGCCAGGAGCTGTTCTCGAAGATGCCCCCCAGGTTGACGCTGATCTTCATGCCCTCGGGAACGACGCTGGCCAGGTACTCGATGGCCCGATAGGAGATTCGTTCCGCGACCGGCCAGGGGTAGGCATCGAAGTCGGCCCAGCTCTGGATCGGCCCCCTGCTCTCGTCCTGCCACATCCGGGTGCCGCCGGGCAGGTTCTCGACGCCGGCAGTATCCGCCGCCTCCAGGTAGTTGGCGCGCGGAAAGCCGAGGCCCGTCCAGGCCCACACGTAGTCGTAGCCGTTCTCGTAACAGAAGCGCAGGATCAGGTTCAGGACGGCCCTGCCGCGCCACGAGGGGCGGCTGCCGGAATCGCCCAGCTCGCTTTGCAGGACATCGTCCCAGCCGATCTTCTCGCCGAGAACGGCCTGGATGGTGCCCGGATCCGCGAACAGCTCGATCAGCGGGACCGGGCCCGGCGGTCCCTGCCGCAGCAGGGTGCGGCGCAGATTCTCGAAGTCGGGCCTGCGCTCGACCGCGAACTTCGGACCATCGGATCTCGCCGTCATCGAACCCCCCTCTCTCGCGAAGGATCGGGAACCCGGGCCTAGCCTGCAGGGTGCCTCCAGCACGTGGATGCAGACCGCGGCCGGCCCGGAGCCGAGGAGTCCTCCGCCGTTCTCCGCCAGCGCGATTCGAGGGCTGGCGACCTGCCGCTCTCCCGCCTCGCCGCGAAGCTGGGTGGTCAGCTCGAAGACCTGCGCCAGGCCCGTGGCCCCGACCGGATGCCCGCGGGCGATCAGCCCTCCACCCGCGTTGATGGGGAGCCTTCCCGCCGATGGCCGTCGCGCCGCTCTCGGCGAAGGGCCCGCCCTCCCCCGCGGCGCAGAAGCCCAGCTCCTCGGTGACGGAGATCTCGCCGTAGGCCGTGGCGTCGTGCACCTCCGCCACGTCGACGTCCTCGGGCCCGATTCCCGCGGCCTCGTAGGCGGCCTTCACCGCGCGCGAGCCGGTGTCGTGCCCACCCTCGCGTTTCCCGGACTTGAGGATCGAAGCCCGGATCGCGACCGCCCGCTGGGACGGATTCCTGCGCAGGAAGCGCTCGCTGCACAGGACCGCTGCCGCCGAGCCATCCCCGACCGGTGCGCACATGGCCCGGGTCAGGGGATAGGCCACCTCCCGGTCCGCCAGCACCTCGTCCACGGTCATCGGAAACGTGTACTGCGCGAGGGGGTTCATGACCGAGTTGGTGTGGGCCTTGGCGGCGACCACCGCCAGCTGCCGCTGCGTCAGGCCGTGCTCCTTCATGGCGCGCCGCGCACCCGACGCGTACATGTCCATGGCCGGGGAGTAGCCCTTCTTCTTCTTGCCGCCCTCGGCTCCCGTGTCGGCGGGCTTCCGGTCCTTCGGCTCGTTGGCCTTGAACGACTCCGCCATCTTCGTCCACTCGTCCACGTCGGAGCCGGTGGCAAAGCTCAGCATCATCTTGCCGCGATCCTCGTCGTAGATCTTCTCGGCACCGAGGGCGAGAACGCAGTCGTAGAGACCGGCCTTGACCCCGGTCCAGGCTCCGTGCAGGGCCGAGCTTCCTCCTCCGCAGGCGTTCTCCAGGTTGGTGATCGGAACCCCATCCAGCCCGTTTGCGGAGAGAGCCACCTGGCCGCGGATGCCGTGCTGCATGGTGTACATGCCCCAGTAGCTGTTGGCGAACCAGGCCGCTTCGATATCGCCCCGGCCCAGACCGCAATCGGAGAGAACCGCCTCGAGCGCCTCGCCGGTCAGCGTCTTGATGCCCTTGTCCAGGTACTTGCCGAACTTGGTCATGCCGACACCGAGAATGTAGACGTCATCACTCATCGCTCTCTCCCTTCCGCTGTTTCCGGGCTCGAACTCGGCTCTAGAGCTCCGCGGCCGCCGCTAGCCCGAGCACCTCGTTGCAGCCGTCCTCGATCATCGACGCCCGCGCGTCGCGGAGCAGCTTCTCGACCGGGTACTCGCGGCAAAGACCGTTGCCCCCGAAAATCTGCACGGCGGCGCTCGCCACCTCGAAGGCCGTCTGTGTCGACGTCACCTTCGATGCGATCGCGTACTCCAGCTGGGGCGGGTGGACCGCGTTGTAGGCCATCACGCGGCGGCTGAGGGATCGCGCGGCCTCGACCTTTCGAAACATCTCGAAGAGCCGCGCCTTCACACTCTGGTGTTCGATGATCGCCACACCCCCCTGAATGCGCTGCTTCGCGTAGTCGAGCGCCAGATCCAGCGCCGCTTGCGCCACCCCGACGAAGCTGGCGCCCATCCCCGAGTTCGCCTGGCTGAGTCCCAGCTTCCCTCCCAGTGCATAGAGCTCAGGAGGCACCACCATGTGGTCTGCCGGAACCCGAAGGCCATCGAAGAAGATCTCCCCCTGGTTGAGGGCGCGCTGTCCGATCTTGTCGAGCGGCTTTCCGCGGGAAACCCCGGCTTCGTCGAGCGGAACCACGAATCCGCCGATCCCGCCGATGCCCTCGCCCGTGTCCACGGCGCAGAAGAGCGCTGCCGCGTCGGCAATGGTTCCGTTGGAGACCCACGCGGCCTTCTGTCCGCTGACGACGAAGGAATCGCCGTCCTTGCGTGCTACACAGTTCGGTTTTGACAAGCTCTCGAGCCGGGGATCGGTGGCGAAGCGGATCTGGTCGCTGCCGTGGTCGGGCTCCGTGATCGCCCAGCAGCCGATCACGTCGGGACGGGCGAAGCGCTCGATCAGCTCGGGCTTCCCCGACATCTGGGCCAGCGCCCGCGGGAAGCCGCTGACCCCGAAGCTGATCGCCAGCCCCGAGTCGCCCCAGCCCAGCTCTTCGGCGACGATGGATCGCAGACGCGCCTGCTGCAGCGGCGTGAGCCCGCTCGAGGGGTCCGCCAGCGCCTCCAGCCCCAGCGCCCGGTGTTTCGCGAAGACGTCCCAGAGGATCGAGCCCTCGGCAATCACGTCGGCGGGGTCGGCCAGCGCGTCCAGCTCTGCACCTGCCGGCCGCATCACGTCCCTGGCGAAGTCGTGGACCGCCTCGCGGATCGCCCGCTCCTCCTCCGAGAGATCCACCTCCAGGTCGATGCTCGCCACGGCTCTCCCCTACTCCTGGCTCGGCTCCAGGCTCACCGGCTCGGCCAACGACGCCAGCTCGCTGAGGGTCACGACCCGATATCCCTTCTCGCCGAGTACCGGGAGAACCTTGCCGAGGGTCTCCGCCGTGCGCCTGCCCCGCGCCTCGCGGTCGTGAAGGATGATGACGGCCCCCGGTCGGGTCTGCCAGCGGATCCAGGAGGCCGCGAGTCGGCTCCACGGCATCTGGGCATCGACCGGGTAGACCGAACCCAGCACGCAGCGGTACCCGTGTCGATCCAGGATGTCCAGCATCCAGTCGTTGTAGTAGCCCGAGCCCGGCCGGAACCAGCGCGTCGCACCGAACGGGGCGAGCATTGCCCCCGCGCGCAGCAGCTCTTGCTCGAACTCGTCGGGATCGAGCTCGAAGCTCGGCTCGTCGTGGGTCATGTGGTTGCCGAGCTCGTGTCCCTCCGCGACGATGCGCTCGAGCAGCCCTTCGTTTCCGGGGATCTGGTCGGCGATCACGAAGAACGTCGCCCGGGCCCCGTGCTGCTCGAGGACCGCGAGAATGCCGGGGGTGGTGCTCGGGTCGGGAGCGTCGTCGATGGTCAGCGCCACCACCCGCTCGAGAGTCGCGGCGGAGTAGAAGACCCGCGGGTCACGGCCGCCCAGCAGGCCGAGTCTCTTTCCATCCCCGTCACCGGATGTGCAGCAGGCGCCGCCTGCCAGCAGCGCAGCCATCCCTGTGAACGCGGCCAGCAGGCGCCCCGCGAGCATCTCGCAGCTACCCCGAGCTGGCGCCGTCCCGCCTACCTGACCTCTTCGTCGTAGGCTTCGGCCTCGGAGAGGGTGATGCCGCCATCGTTGTCACTGTCGACGGCTTCGAAGTCGCGGCGCCGCGCGTTCTGATACTCGCGAAGCGTGAGCGACCCGTCGTCGTTGGCATCGCAGGCGTCGAACACCCCGGGCTCCACCTTCTCGAGCTCGGCGCGACTCACCTTGCCGTCCCGGTCGGCATCGGCGCCGTAGTAGGTGTCGATCAACAGGACGTTGAACTCGACCCGATCCACGACGCCATCGTCGTTGCTGTCCGCGGCGTCGTGCGCAGCCTCCGTGTCGGCGGGATCGTACTCGCCTTCGATGTCGTCAGCGCGTGCTGCCCCCGGAAGCGCTGCGACAGCCAGAGTCAGGGCGAGGGCGGTGACGAGAAACCATCCAAAACGCATCTCGAATCTCCTCTCGATGGCGTTCGAGTCGAAACCGGCGAGCCAGCCGTGACGGGCTCACTGCACGACCTTCCAGGTTCCATCGGGCTGCCGGCACGCGGTGCCGTACGCCTGCTGCGCCTCGCCGCCCACCTGGATCGTCTGCTGGAACTCGCGGCAGTACTCCCCGGCCCCGGTCTGATACGTCCTGGTCGGAGTCATCGTGCCGCTATTGCCCGAGTCCGGATTCTGCCAGGTCGTGGTCTGTCCGGTGCGAGAGCTCTCGAGCGAGAGCTGAGCGTTCTTCAGCGCCAGGTCGCGGTCGCGCTGGTCGAGGGCGTTGCCGATCGCGCCGCCGATCAGCCCACCTGCGAGAACGCCGCCGATGATCCCGGTCGTGCCTCCTCCGGCGGCCGCTCCGAGCAGGCCGCCAGCGGCGGCGCCCAGCGCCGCCCCTCCCGTGGTCTTGGGCGCATCCTGTACCGTCTGGCAGCCGAGCGGTACGAAGGCGATCAGCGTCAAGAGAACCAGGATGGCAGTGCTCCGTCGACTCACGAGGTTTCTCCTTCGGGGTTGGATGCCACCACCCCCGGGGCCCGTGCCACAGGGGCATCGCCATCTCGGCCCTTCATAGCGAAGCCGAGCGACGGACCGCAACCAGCCTGCATCGTGAAAGAATGCCCCCGGTTCACGGCGAGCAGCCGCGTGGCGGAGGACCGCCATGGCTCGGACCACCGCCCCCTGGTGGGGAGAATCTTGGTGAAGTAGCGGCCGACCCCGTATCATCCGAGCCGATTGCAGCGCTTTCAGGGAGGATCTCGCTCATGTCACTGGACATTCACTGGATCGGCCACGCCAGCTTCCGCCTGTCCGCACAGGACCTGGTGGTATACATCGATCCCTGGAAGCTCTCCTCCCCGCAGCCCGACGCGGATCTCGTCTTCGTGTCGCACGGCCACTTCGATCACTGGAGCGCCGACGACGTGGCGGCTGTCTCCGGGGAGGCCACGACGGTGGTCGGCCCCGCGGACGTGGTCGAGTCACTGCCGAGCGGCAGGCTTCTCGAGCCCGGTGAGCGCATCGAGATCGGTGGCGCGTGCATCGAGGGAGTTCCCGCCTACAACCTCGACAAGGACTTCCACCCCAAGGCCAACGACTGGCTCGGTGCGGTGATCACGCTGGGCGGCGCGCGCGTCTACTACGCCGGGGACACCGACCAGGTCCCCGAGATGAGCGCGCTCTCGGAAGTCGACGTGGCACTGCTCCCGGTCGGCGGGACCTTCACGATGACCGCCGCCCAGGCAGCCGAGGCCTGCAAGGCGATCGGGCCGAGGACGGCTCTGCCCTACCACTGGGGCGACATCGTCGGCAGCGAGGACGACGCTCGCGCCTTCGTCGACGCAGCCGCCGGCTGCGATGCCCGCGTGCTTCGGCCCGGGGAATCGCTCTCGCTCTAGACCCTCCCCTGCACCGCCGGCGCAGCAACGCCGCCGCGCATGCCGGCAATCGGAACTCCGAGTCCCCACCCAGATGACGCCGACCGGTCAGACGAAGCTCAGCAGCGGGAGAATGCTTCTCTACGGCATGTCGGGCTTCGGAACCGGCTGCATCGACTTCATCGTCGCCGTCTATCTGCTCAAGTACTACACCGACCACGTCGCTCTGAGTGCGGCCCTCGCGGGTCTCGCGCTGATGATCGGCAAGCTCTTCGACGGGTTCAGCGATCCATTGATGGGATACGTCTCGGATCGGACCCGAACCCGCTGGGGCCGCCGGCGGCCCTGGTTCCTGGTCGGAATGGCGCCTCTCGCGCTCAGCTTCATCGCGATGTTCTCGGCCGAGGACGGCTGGAGCCAGATCCAGCTCTTCCTCTGGCTGCTCTCCTGGAACGTGCTGTTCTGGGCGTCGCAGACCATGATCAACGTGCCCCACGCCGCCCTTGCCGGAGAGATGGTGGAGGAGCACGAAGAGCGCAACGCGATCATGGGTTGGCGGGAGGCGATGTCGCAGCTGGGGCTGCTGATCGGAGCGACCGCACCCCTGCTCGTGCTCAGCTCGATGCAGCAGGGGGCGGTCGATCTGGCCCTGGCCGAAGGGATGAGCGAGGAAGCCGCCCGCGCGGCGGGTATGGTCGCCAGGGGCGAGGCGCACGGGACGATGGCGTGGCAGTTCGCCGGCCTGGTCTTCGTGGGCGTCCTGCTCGCCTTCCTCGGAACGCGCGAGCCGGACAGGCCGCGAACGCCCCCGCGCGAGTCGATCTTCGGTGACTTTTCCGACACCCTGAAGAGCAAGCCCTTCCGCCTCTTCATCTTCATCTTCTTCTTCGACCAGATCGCCAGCGGGCTCACCGCCACCCTCGTCCTCTACACGATCCGCGACTGGTGGCACTTCGGGGGAAGCCACGAGATGCTGCTGATCGTGGTCTTCCTGCTCTCGGCCCTGGCGAGCATTCCCTTCTGGGTGCGGCTGGGCCGGAGGTGGGAGAAGGCGACCATCTTCGGGATCGGATCCTTCCTCTCCGCGGGAATGCTGCTGGGCGCGACGCTGGTTCCGGTCTTGGGAATCGGCCTGGCCTACGTCGGGCTGATGGGGGCCGGAATCGGGAGCGGTGCGCGGGCTGTGATGGCAATGTCGTCGATGCCCGACATCATCGACGACGACGAGCTGCGGACCCACACCCGAAAGGACGGGGCGTACTTCGGAATGTGGAGCGTCCTGCGCAAGACCACCCGGGCGCTCTCAATGGGAGCGGTGGGCCTGGGTCTCAGCTTCTGGGGCTACCAGGAGGGCGCGCTGGTCCAGCCGGAGTCGGCCGTCGTCGGAATCATGTGGATGTTCGCGATCATCCCCGGCATCGCCTCCGCCATCTGCGGTCTGCTCTTCCTCCGCTTCCCGATCACGCGCGCCATCCACAAGGCGACCATCGAAGAGCTGGTACGGCGCCGGACCGCCGCACTCGAGAAGTCGTAACCGTCGGCGCCGCTCAGAGAGTCATCGCGCAGCCGTCCGCCCTGGGATCACTCCCACCCCAGAGGACGCCGGAGGGATCGCGGCGGATGATCTGGCCCCGGCCGAACTGGATGCGGCCCCAGCCGCCGATGCGCTGCACCGCGTGGCCCAGCTCCGCCAGCTCGGCGCAGGTCGCCTCGGCGATGTCGTCCTCGAGCCCGACCGCGCCGCCTGCCTGACCGTCCAGGATGTTGAAGCGCGGTCGGTCCAGCGCCGCCTGGGGATCGAGGGCGTCGTCCGCCATGCCCACCACGACCTGCAGGTGCCCCTGCGGTTGCATGAAGCCGCCCATCACGCCGAAGGGCGCGTACAGGCTGCCGTCGGACTCGCGGGTGAGGAGCCCCGGGATGATGGTGTGATAGGGGCGCTTGCAGGGCGCCAGCGCGTTGGGATGCTCCGGATCCAGACTGAAGTTCGCGCCGCGGTTCTGCAGGCGTGAAGCCGAAGCCCTCGGGCACCAGACCGGTGCCGAAGCCCATGTAGTTGCTGTTGATGAAGGAGCAGCCGTTGCCCCGGCCGTCCACTGCGCAGAGGTAGACGGTGTCGGAGCCGGCGAACGGAACGCCGCGGACCGCAATCGGGGCTGCTGCGATCGCGCCGGATCAGCTTCCTCCGCTCCGCGGCGTACGGCTCCGAGAGCAGCTCGGCGAGGGGAACGCGGGCTCAGGCGTCGGGGTCGGCCACGTACCAGCGCGCGTCGGCGAAGGCCAGCCGCATCGCCTCGATCATCAGGTGGAGGCGCTCGCTGCCGAGCGGGTCCAGGCCGCCCAGGTCGAAGCCGCGAAGGATGTTCAGGGCCAGCAGCGCCGCGAGGCCCTGGCCGTTCGGCGGACACTCCCAGACGCGGAGGTCCCGGTAGCTGGTGCTGATCGGCTCGTCCCAGGTCGAGCTGTGGTCCGCCAGGTCTTCCTCCGCGAGCACGCCGCCGTGAGAGCGCACCACGCGGGCGATGGCCCGGGCGACCTCCCCCTGGTAGAAGCCCTCCGCACCCTGCTCTGCAACCCGGCGCAGCGTGCCGGCGAGGGTCGGGTTGCGAAACATCTCCCCGGCCTTGGGGCCGCGCCCGTCGATCATGAGCTCCCGCCCGCCGGGGGAGCGCTGGAGCTGGGTCTTTGCCAGTGCCGACCAGAGCGTCGCCGTCATGGGAGCCACGGGAAAGCCGCGCTCCGCGAGGTCGATGGCCGGCGCCAGCACTGCGCGCATCGGGAGCGATCCGTGACGGGCGACCAGATCGCACCACCCCGCGCACGCGCCGGGCACGGTCACGGTGTGGGCGTGATCTGCGGGAAGCGCCTCCCGGATTCCCTCGCGAGCCAGCCTCTCGAGGCTGAGCCCGGCCGGCGGCCCGGCCCGAGCCGTTCAGCGCGCTGATCCGGCCCGTCTCGCCCTCGTAGTAGAGCGCGAAGCAGTCGCCTCCGATCCCGGTCATGTTGGGCTCGGTGACGTTCAATGCGGCGGCCGTCGCCACGGCGGCGTCGGCTGCGTTGCCTCCCTCCCGCAACGCACGAAGGCCGGCGGCCGTCGCCAGGGGCTGGCTCGATGCCACCATGCCCCGCGTCCCGAGCACGGGAGAGCGGTGGGAGTCGCAGAGCGGCGCAAAGCGGTTCACGACAGCGAGTCTACCGCTACCCGGCGTACGGCCCCACCGAAGCGCATCGACGCCGGTCCTCGAAGCCGCCTACCATCCGCGCCAGACAAGGGAGGACACATGAAGAGCCACCGCAAGATCCTGACCCTCGAGGTCCCCGAGCGCATGGAGTTCATCAACATCACGCGCGACGTCCAGGCTGCGCTTCGCAAGAGCCGCATCCGCGAGGGCCTCTGCCTGGTCAACGCCATGCACATCACCGCCAGCGTCTTCATCAACGACGACGAGCCCGGTCTGCACGAGGACTACAAGCACTGGCTCGAGTGGCTCGCCCCCTTCGACCCCAGCCCCGAGCGCTACCGGCACAACCGGACCGGGGAAGACAACGGCGACGCCCACCACAAGCGCCAGGTGATGGGACGCGAGGTGGTGGTGGCGGTCACCGACGGCGAGCTCGATTTCGGACCCTGGGAGCAGATCTTCTACGGCGAGTTCGACGGCCGCCGCTCGAAGCGGATCATGATCAAGATCATCGGCGAATAGACGGGGAACGTATGGAACGTTCAACCGTCCCCGCTACAAGCGAACCGCGGAGGCGCTCGGCGATCTGGTCGAGTGCGGACCGCGCAGCTGGGGCGAACGGCCCCGCAGCCGAAGCGGAATCCCGATCCGTCTCCCCGGTGGCGCGGGATCACGTGCAGGTGGACGTGGAAGACCTCCTGGCCGGCGGCCTCGCCGTCGGCCAGCAGCAGGTTGACGCCCTCGCAGTCCGGCGCCGATCGCCGGAGGGCCGCCGCGACCCGCTGGCCCAGCCGGAAGAGATCCGCCCCCGCCTCCGGGTCCAGATCGGAGAGGTACGCCGCGTGCGAGGTCGGAATCACCAGCACGTGTCCGGGGTTCACCGGCCGGATGTCCATGAAGGCACACGCCCGGCCCTCGCGGTGCACGATGCTGGCCGGCGCCCGTCCCGCCAGGATCTCGCAGAAGACGCAGCCGCCCGCGCTCAATAGACGCGGCACTCCCACTCGGAGAGCGCGCGGATCTCCTCGTCCAGGTAGGAGCGCCGCCGGAAGGTCAGCTCTTCCCAGTCGACCTCGTGACCGTCGAAGTCCGGCCCGTCCACGCAGGCGAAACGCGTCTCTCCGTTGACCGTGCAGCGGCAGACACCGCACATCCCCGTCCCATCGATCATCACCGGATTCAGGCTGACGATGGTCTTGAGCTGGTGGGGACGGGTGATCTCGGCCGTCTTCTTCATCATGAACATGCAGCCCATCGCCACCACCCGATCGATCTTCTCGCCCTCGGCGATCAGCCTGTCGAGGACGTCGGAGACGCGGCCGCCGTCCGGACCCGGAATCGCCGAAGGTGCTCACCTCCAGGCGGTCGGCGAACTCCCGGTACTTGTCGTCCCAGTAGACCAGCTTCTTGGCGCGAGCCTCCATGATCGCGATCACCCGGTTGCCCGCCTGCTTCATCGCTCGCGCCACCGGCAGGACCGCCCCGATTCCGTAGCAGCCCATCGCGATCGCGACGGTCCCGAACTTCTCGATGGTCTGGGGCTTGCCGAGCGGACCGACACAGGCCTCGATCTCGTCGCCCGCCTCGAGCTTGGCGAGCCGGTGGGTCGAAGCGCCGACCGTCATGAAGACGATGCTGATGATTCCCGGTCTCCCGTCCCAGTCGGCCACGGAGAGCGGAATCCGCTCGGCGACCTCGTCGATCTTCACGATCACGAAGTTGCCCGGGGTCACCTTGCGGACCACCTCCGGCGCTTCGAGACGGAGCAGGTGGATGTTGGGAACGATGCCGCGTTCGCTCGACGACCTTGTGCATGACGAGCTGCCTCCTAGAGCCTCTCGATGCGTACGGCGCAGATCTCTTCGGGCGCCTTGCTGATCGGGATCGAGCAGGAGGTCGAGCACCGCCGCCGGCGATCCTTCGCCGCCGCGGCCGACCATCCTGACCACGCCCGGCCGCGATCCTCTCCGAAGGCAGCGCCTTGGCGGTCACGCGGCCCTTCCTGGAAATCGACGCGGACCGGGGCGCCGGACTCGATCCCCAGCGCCTCGGCGTCGCTCACGACTGAGCGCCAGGCCGGCGGCCGGCTCGATCCTGGCGAGCCCGGGAACCTGGGAGCTCAGCGGGGTGGCCCGGTGGACGTACTCGTCGAACTCGACCAGCAGCGCGAAGGGGTAGTCGGCGCTCGGCGAATCGGAGCGCGGCGTGCGGACCGAATCCGGCCGACGCCGGAGCACCGCCCCGCTTGCCCGCCTTGGAGTTCCCGAAGAATGCCTGTCTTCTCCAGAGCCTCGTAGCTGAGCACCCTTGAAGAAGGGCACCGACTTGGCGAGCTCGGCGAAGATCTCGGAGGGCTCCTCGAACTCGAAGCCCTCGGCATCCGAGCTGGATCGCGACTCTGCAGAGGATCTCCCAGTCCGGCTTCGACACGCCCAGGCGCTGGATCGCGCGGCGCACCCTCTGCACCCGCCCCTCCAGGTTGGTGTAGCTGCCGTCGATCTCCGCGAAGCTCGCCACCGGGAAGAACCACGTCGGCGATCTCGCCCGCCTCGGCGGGCAGGAACATGTCCTGGACCACGACGAACTTCGCGTCGTAGCTTCCCGGCCAGACGTCCTCGCCGACCAGGTAGAGCAGATCCATCTTCCCGCTGCCCGCCGCCTCGAAGATCTCGGGAGTGGTGAGGCCCTGGCCGGCGAAGGCCGCCGCGATCTCGATGGCCCCCCGGTCGTTGGCGCGGCTCAGCAGCGGCATGACCTTGGCCGAGAGTGTCTTGGCGATCCCCTCGATGAGCTCTCTGTTCGCCATCCCGTTCAGACGGCGCATCGGACCGCTGCCGTAGATCACGACCACGGAGCCCTGGCTCTTGGCGGACTCGAGAACCTCGGCGGCGCGATCCACCTCTTCACGGGGCTCCCCGCCCTCGCCGCCGGAGAGCCGCTTGTGGAGCCACTCCAGGACCTGGCGCTCTTCGCCGGGTGCGTGCCGGATCTCGCAGGCCGCATAGTCGGAGAGGCGCGTTCCGTGAGTACCGACCACCACCAGGCGGGCTCTCCCCTCCATCGCCGCCCTCTCGAGCATCAGCGCCAGCACCGTGTGGGAGAGGTCCGGATCGGCGCCCACCACCAGCACCGCTTCGGCCTCCCCGACGTCGGAGAGTCGAGCTGGCTGGCCCCCACGCCCATCGGCAGCCAGCAGGGGCCCGTACGACAACCGCAGCGAGCTGTCCACGTGCGGCGTCTCGAGAACGTCGCGCGCAAACTTGTGAGCGACGAAGATGTCCTCGTTGGTGCAGCTGCCCGAGTAGACCAGCGCCGAGCGCTAGGGATCAGCGCTTCGAATCCCCTCCGCGACCGCCTCCAGCGCCGTCTCCCAGGGGACCTCGACCAGCGCCCCACCCCGCCTCAGCAGCGGGGTCTTGAGCCGTCGAACGCTTCGGACGAACTCCACCACCGCGAAGCGGCCCCGGGTGCAGGCCTCGCGCTCGCCGGTCTCTCCATCCATGCGGTGAAGAGGCATCGCCTCGATCACCCGGTCATTCTTGACGCCGAAGTCGAACTGACAGCCCACGCTGCAGAAGGAGCAGGTGGTCCTGACCCGCTCCTCCGCCGGCCCGTCCCAGCGGCGCGCCCGCTCGGCGAGCGTGCCCGTCGGGCAGGCGTCGACGCACGCCCCGCAGAACCGGCAGTCCGACTCCGCGAGCGTCCGGTCGAACGCCGTTCCGACCCGCGCCTCGCCTCCCCGGTGCATGATGTCGAGTGTGCAGGTGAAGGACTGCTCCGCACAGGCGCGCACGCAGCGGCCACAGAGGATGCAGAGGTTGTCGTCGCGGTCGATGAAGGGATCGCGCCGATCGACGGGGATCGCCCGGTAGAGGGAGGGGAGATCCAGCTCTGGGACCTTCCTCGCCGAACACGCGCTCCACCACGTACTCGAGGCCGCAGCGACGGTGGTTGGGACAGAACTTGCATCCGGTGGTGATCTCCGCCCTGCCCGTGCACTCGTGGCTGTCCCAGCAGGTCGTTCCTGTCTTCGCAGATCAGGCAGGAGCTGGGATGCTCGCTCAGCAGCAGCTCCAGCAGGCTCTTGCGAAGCTGCTGGACCTCGGCGCGTATCGGTCCGGACCACCATCCCCGCTGCCGCTTGCGTGGTGCACGACGTCGGGAAGCCGGGCATTCCCTCGATCTCCACGATGCACATGCGGCAGCCGCCGAAGGCCGAGAGGTCCCGCTGGTAGCACAGCGTCGGGACGAAGATCTTCGCCTCTCGCGCCGCGTCGAGCACGGATGCGCCCTCGTCGACCTCCAGCCTGTTTCCGTCGATCACGAGCTCGATCATGACTGGGGTCACCTCGACGGGAGAGTGCTTGTCCACCGCGGCTATCTTTGGCGGACAGACGACCAGCAGGTTCCGCAGCGCATGCACTTCGGCTGGTCGATCCGATGCGGCTGCTTCCGCTCGCCGATGATGGCGTCCATCGTGCATTCCTTCAGGCAGATGCCCGCAGCCCACGCAGTCCTCGTTGATCTCGAAGTAGATCAGATCCTTGCAGGAGAGCGCCGGGCAGCGGCCCTCGTTCACGTGGGCCTCGTACTCGTCGCGGAAGTAGCGCAGCGTCGTCAGCACCGGGTTGGGCGCCGTCTGCCCCAGCCCGCAGAGCGAGGTCGTCCTGACCGTCTCGGCCAGCTGCTCGAGCTTGCTCGAGATCCTCGGGCGGCCCTCGCCCCTCTTGATCCTCTCCAGGATGCCCGCCATCTGGCGGGTCCCGATCCTGCACGGCGTGCACTTCCCGCAGGATTCGTCCTGGGTGAAGCTCAGGAAGTAGTGCGCCACGTCCACCATGCAGGTGGTCTCGTCCATCACGATCAGGCCGCCGGAGCCCATGATCGAGCCGAGCTTGGCCAGGTTCTCGTAGTCGACCGGCACGTCCAGGTGCTCCTCGGGAATGCAGCCCCCCGAGGGTCCCCCCGGTCTGCACCGCCTTGAGCTTGCTTGCCGTCGGGAACTCCCCCGCCGATGTCCTCGACGATCTCGCGCAGGGTGATGCCCATCGGCACCTCGACCAGGCCGGTGTTGTTGATCTTGCCGACCAGCGAGAAGATCTTGGTGCCCTTGCTGCGTCTCGGTGCCGATGCCCGGCGTACTCGCTCGCCGCCCTCGCGCGGATGACCAGCGGCACGTTGGCCCAGGTCTCCACGTTGTTGATGTTGGTCGGCTTCCCCCAGAGCCCGCTCTCGGCGGGATACGGCGGGCGGGGGCGCGGCATGCCGCGTCTGCCCTCGATCGAGGCCATCAGCGCGGTTTCCTCGCCGCAGACGAAGGCGCCGGCCCCGCGGCTGATCTGCACGTCGAAGTCGAAGCCGGTCCCCAGGATGTCGGCGCCCAGCAGGCCGCGCTCCCTGGCCTGCTCGATGGCGATGCCCAGCGTGCTCGATCGCCAGCGGGTACTCCGTGCGCACGTAGACGTAGCCCTGCTGGCCGCGCCGATCGCGCAGGCCCCGATCAGCATGCCCTCGATCACGCTGTGCGGGTTCCCCTCCAGCACGCTGCGGTCCATGTAGGCGCCGGGGTCGCCTTCGTCGGCGTTGCAGATGAGGTACTTGGGACTGCCCGGGGCCTGGCGGCAGGCCTGCCACTTGCTGCCCGTCGGAGAAGCCCGCGCCACCCCGCCGCGCAGCCCGGACTTCTCGACCTCCTCGATCACATCCTCGGGCGACATCTCTTCAGAACCTTGGCCAGCGCCTCGTAGCCGCCGATGGCGATGTAGTCCTCGATGTTCGCGGATCGACCAGCTTGTTCTGCGCGAGGAGCTGCGCGGTACTGCTTCCTGTAGAACGGGATGTCGCTCTCGAGCGGGAAGCTCTGCTCCTCGGGCGCGTCCACGTAGAGACAGCCGCTCGATGATCCTGCTGCTCCTCACCGTCTCCTCGAGGATCTCCGCCACGTCGTCGGGACTTCACCCCCTCGTAGAAGATCCCGTCGGGAGAGATCACCACCAGCGGCCCGACCTGGCAGAAGCCGTGGCAGCCGGTCCGCGGAGCTGGACCTTCCGGTTGAGCTTGCGCTTGGCGATCTGCTCCTGAACGCCTCGGCGACCTGCCCCGCCCCCGAGCCGATCCCGCAGGTCCCGCCGCCGACGATGATCCACGGGCGGTCGGCGGCGGCTCGGCGCTTCGCCACGATGTCCGCGGCCGACTTCTCGAAGACCTCGATGCTCGAATACGCCTGCTGTACTCATTTGTATTCACCTGTGCTCGGCACCGCTTCCACGCGCGTGGCGCCATCTCACCGTGGTAATCGCCGTCGACGACGACCAGCGGGCCGACGGCGCAGCATCCCAGGCAGTTGACGGTCTCCAAGGTGAAACTGCCTGTCGCGGTGGTCTCGCCGGCCTAGATGCCCAGCTTTCCTCGGACTCCGCGAGAGCAGCTCGGCGGCCCCTCTCACGTGGCAGGCCGTGCCCGATGCACACGGTGGCGAGGTGCCGCCCCCGCGGCTCGAACGAGAAGGCGCTGGAAGAAGGTCGCCACGCCGTAGACCGACGAGAGCGGAATCCCCAGCTCGCGCGAGATGACTCCAGGCTTCCCTCCGGCAGGTAGTTGTACTCCGAGTGCACGTCCTGGAGGATCGAGATCAGGGCGGAGCGATCCTTTCCGTGCCTCGGAAGCGATCTCCCTGACCGCCTGCAGGGCCGCATCCATCGTCACTCCCCCGAAATCCTCTTGTGAATCGCAGCCGCCACCTTCTTGCCGCCGCCCGCCGCCTCGATCACCGTGGCCGACCCCGTCACGATGTCTCCCGCCGCGTAGACCCTGTCCTTGGAGGTCTCGCCGGTCTCCTCGTTCACGATCACGCCCGCCCCAGCTCTCCGTCTCGAGCTCGGGCGTGTAGGCGGCGATCAGCGGGTTGGGGCTGGTCCCGATCGCCACCACGAAGGCGTCGCACTCCATGGTGAAGGTCTCTCCGGTGGGAACCGGCCGCGCCCGGCCCGATGCATCCGGCTCGCCGAGCTTCATCTTCTCCAGCTCGATGGCCTTCACCCAGCCCCGCTCGTCGCCGATAGACCCGGATGGGCGTGGTCAGCCAGTGGAACTCGACGCCCTCCTCGACGGCGTGCTCGTACTCCTCGACGCGGGCGGTCATCTCCTTGATGGTGCGCCGATAGACGATGATCGCCTCCTCGGCCCCGAGGCGAAGCGCGCTGCGCACCGAATCCATGGCCACGTTGCCGGCGCCGACCACGACGGTCCGGCGCCCGGCGCGCACCGGCGTGTCGTACTCCGGGAAGCGGTAGCCCTGCATCAGGTTGACCCGGGTCAGGAACTCGTTGGAGGAGTAGACGCCGGTCAGGTTCTCGCCCGGAATCCTGAGGAAGGAGGGGAGCCCCGCGCCCGTTCCGAGGAAGACCGCGGCGTACTCCTCGAGGAGCTCGTCGAGCGTGACCGTCCTGCCGACCACGACGTTGCACTCGATCTCCACGCCCAGCCGCTTGAGCCCTTCGATCTCGAAGTCCAGGACATGGTTGGGAAGTCGGAACTCCGGGATCCCGTAGCGCAGCACGCCGCCGGAATCGTGGAGCGCTTCGAAGACCTTCACGCCGTAGCCGAGCCGCGCCAGATCGCCGGCACAGGTGAGCCCCGCCGGTCCGGAGCCCACGATCGCCACCTTCTCGGCCCGGGTCTCGGGGAGTTCCTCGTGGATCCGCCCGTTCTCGATCTCCCAGTCGGCGAGGAAGCGCTCCAGGAAGCCGATCCCCACCGGTTGGAACCTCTTCCCCAGATGGCAGTACTTCTCACACTGGCTCTCCTGGGGACAGACCCGGCCGCACACCGCAGGCAGGCTGTTGACCTCCTTCAAGGCGCGAAGCGCATCCTCGAACTGCCCCTCAGCGATCAGTCGCGACATCTTCCGGATCGGCACCAGGACCGGACAGCCCTTCTCACAGGAGGGCTCCTGACACTCGAGGCAGCGCATCGCCTCGAACTTGGCTCGCGGGGCATCGTAGCCCCGGTTGACCTCGTGGAAGAGCCGGCGACGCTCCACCGGGTCGAGCATCGGCATCTGGGTCTTCTTGTTGGGCTTGATGGGCATGATCTTCCCCAGCTCAGAGGAGCGGATGCTCGTGCATGGCCTTGAGCCTCCGCCAACGCCGCTCCACCTCGATCTCGCTCGCCTCCAGGATTGGCTTGTTCTCTTCCGAGAGCAGGTGCCGGGTCTTCCCCATCATGCCGAGGTATTCCCCGAGCTTGATGCGGCGGCCGATGGACTCGGGATCGTATGTGAGGGTGGTCCGCCCCTTTTCGATCTCGTAGAGCGGGAAGAAGCAGGAGTCCGCAGCCGCCTGGGCCACCTCGGTCGCCACGTCGTCCTCGAGCCGCCAGTTGAGGGGACAGAACGAGAGCACCTTGCCGTAGACCAGCCCCTCGTTGTTGGCGTACCACTGGCCTTTCGCGGCTTTCTTGATCAGATCCTCTGGAAACCCCTCCGTCGCGCTGAACACGTAGGGGATGTGGGTGGCCGCCATGATCTGCATGGTGTCCTTGTGGTGGTACGCCTTGCCCGTCTGCGCCGGCCCTACGTTGCTGGTGCTGGTGCGGTGCCCCATCGGTGTGCTGTAGGAGAGCTGGGCGCCGGTGTTCATGTAGCCCTGGTTGTCGTACTCCAGGATCATCATCCGATGGTTGCGGTTGGCCACACCGATGGTGGGCCCCATCCCGATGTCCATCCCGCCGTCGCCCGTCACCATGATGAAGGTGATGTCGCTGTCTTCCGGAAGCTCCTTGCGCTTGATGCGCTCGTGGTACATCTCGACCAGACCCGAGAGCGTGGCCGAGCCGTTCTGGAACAGGTTGTGGATGTAGGTCACGCGGTGGGCGGTGAACGGATAGCCGGTGGTGACCACCATGGCGCAGCCGGTCTGGAAGAGCACCACCACGTTGCCCTCGATCCCCATCATGAACTGGTGGAGAGTGGAGAAGCTGCCGCAGCCGGGGCAGGCGCCATGGCCGGGGGCCACCCGGTTGGGAACGGTGGTGAACTGGTGCAGCGGCGCCATCTCCACCTGGAGCCGGCCGTCCTCGGGATCCTGATGCACCTTCACCAGCCCTCGCCGGGTCTCTTCCTGGGTGATGGGGGGCAGCACGGGCTCCATCACCTTCTTGGGGTCGCCGGGCGTCACTCCGTGGTAGTCGAAGCGCTTCTTGACCTTCCCGGTGCGGGCCGTCTCCAGAGCCATCCGGAACCAGCTCTCGGCGTCCTCCAGGAAGAAGTCGAGGCCGCCGAGACCGTAGACCCGGTTGATGCAGATGGTGCGATTGTCGGGATCGTCCTTCAGCGCCGCCTTCACCTCGTGGGCCATGTTGCCGCCGCCCGACCCGAAGGAGTCGGCGCGATCTCCGATGACCAGCACCTTGACCTTCTTGAGCGCGCGCTGCAGCTGAGCGGTCGGGAAGGGGCGGAGCACGGTAGGGCTCACCACGCCGACCTTGAGGCCCTCCTTCCGGAGCTTGTCGACCACGTCCTTGGTGGTCTCGGCGGCGGAGTTGACCACGAAGATCGCCACCTCCGCGTCTCTCATCCGATAGCACTCGAGAAACTCGTAACGGCGCCCGCTCAGCTCCGCGAACTCCTTGAAGAGCTTGGGAAGCTGCTTGCGGGCCGCCTCCATCGCCAGGTGGTGCTGGTACTTGTTGTTGATCAGGTCCGGATCGTTCATGTAGGGCCCGATGGTGATGGGCCTGCTGGGATCGAGCGCGTGATAGGGATGGTTGGGCTCGCCCAGGAACTTCTTCAGCTTGGGATCGTCCTTGTCGAAGACCTGCACCCGCCGTTTCTGGTGGCTGGTGAAGAATCCGTCGTAGGAAACGATGACGGGGAGCCTCACGTCGGGATGCTCGCCGATCCGCACGGCCATGAAGTTCATGTCGTAGACGGCCTGGGAGTTGCGCGCCATCAGCACGATCCACCCGGTGTTGAGCGTGAAGTAGAGGTCCGAGTGGTCGCCGCGGATGTCCAGGGGGCCGCTCACCGCGCGGTTGGCGATGTTCAGCACCATCGGGAAGCGCGTCCCCGACTGGGCGGGAAGCTGCTCCAGCGAGTACAGCACGCCCTGTGAGGAGGTGGCGTTCAGGACCCGCCCTCCCCCGACGGATGCGCCGTAGCAGATCCCCGCCGCGCCGTGCTCGCCGTCGCCGGCGATCATCCGGATCTCGTGCTCGCCGTCGGCCTTCATCGAATCGAGCGTCTCGGCCACCTCGGTGGACGGCGTGATCGGGTAGAAGCCCATCACGTGGAAGTTGATGTGCGCCCCGGCCTCCGCGGCCATCTCGTTGCCGCTTCGGAACGCCAGCACCTGCCTGGCCTCGGAGGTCTTCTTCTTGCTCGGTTTGCTTTTCATGGTCTTGGCTCTCGACCTCTCAACAGATTCGACATCTGGTACGGGTGCTGCAAGGCTGCCCTCACCGCGTGGCTTCGGGGAACAAGGCGATCCGATGCTCCTCGGCGAAGCCCTCTTCCTCGGGAATCTTGGTCAGCGCGCCCGACGGACAGGAGTCGATGCAGCGCATGCAGGCCTTGCAGTACTGGTAGTCGATCCCCAGCAGCCGCACCTGCTCCGGGTCGCCGTCACCGTCGGCCTTCTCCTGGGTCCACACGAAGCAGTGGTCCGGGCAGACCAGATCGCAGAGGCCGCAGTGCACGCACTCGTCCGGATCGAAGACCGGCACGAAGCCCTCGCGGGAGATGCTGACATCTCTGAGGATCGTGTTCCCCGCCTCGGTGATCAAACCGCCGAGGGGCGCGGTCAGATATCCGAACTCCGGGCCAGGCCTGGCCGGTGCGGCGTTCCGCTTGCCCTTGCCGCGCTTGCCGGGGCGGGGCTCGGCCACCAGCTCGAGCTCCTCGCAGCCGCGCTCGAAGGTGCGCTGGTTGGGTCCGACCGCAGAGGGGTGCTTCTTGGCAAAGATCTCGCTCAGCGACTCCAACACCGCCTTGCGATCCAGGAAGCCGCTCGCCTGGGTCACCGCACCCATCATCGCCGTATTGACGCGGCTCCTCTCCTCGATGGCGATGGTGAGCGCGTCGATCAGGTAGATGCTGCAGTCCGTGGGCAGGCCGAACCGCTCCAGATCCTGCAGGCTCTTGCGGGAGTTGATGATCAGGCTCCCGTTCTCGCGCAGGCCCGCCAGGGCGCCGGGCGTGCGGAGCAGAGCGTCGTGAAAGACCGCAACCATGTGCGGCTGCTCCACCGGGCTGCAGCTGCGGATCTCCTTATCGGGCTCGGCGAAGCGCAGGAAGGACCTGATGGGAGAGCCCTTCTTCTCCGACCCGTAGGCGGAGAAGTGCAGAGCGTTGAGCCCCATCTTGAGGACCGCCGCCTCACCGAGCATCTGTCCGGCCAGGTGGGCGCCCAGTCCTCCGATGGAATCAAGCCGGATCTCGTAGAAGCCAAACTCGTCGACGACAGGTAGACGCTTCGCAGAAGCCACACTCACCCCAAGACCATATGCAGCCCTCGACGGGCTGGCTGGCAACACACCATCCCAGCGCCAGTGTACCAGTTGGGTAGTGCTCGCGAAAATGGGTCCGTGACTTCGCCGACCTCTCCCGGTGCCGTCGAGCGGCACGCTGCGCCTCTCGCGCCGTGAACGGCCGGCCACGATTCACGTGGGACCCAATCTCCGAAGCACCACTTAAGGGAAGCGAAGTGCAGTCAAAGGCAACCGCCCCCTGCTACGCATCGACTTGCCCGATCGGCTCACCGGGAACCGCACCGGTCACGCTTCGGCTCGACGACCGCGAGAGCTGACCCTCTTCTCGGCCTCTACCCGCTCGGGCCACCGGTCAGCCCCCTCGGAAGCTGCCCTGGCAATGGGACCAGTAGCGTCTCGATTCCCTCAGGGAGAATCGACCTTCCATACTTATATAAGGGGACAATCAAAGGGATTCCCGAAGCTGCCCCGCGGGGCACGAGCGGGCCCCGGTGCACCCACCTCTTCTCGAGCGCCCTCTCAGCCGCCCCCTCCGGGCGGCCCGGAGGTGAAGCGCTGCAGCAGCCGGAAGGCGAATGGCAGCTTTCCGGAGCCGGTCGTGTCGTCCTGCCGAATCGACACCGCGTTGCCCAACCGCACCAACGGATCGCGGAGCAGGCGCGGACCCAGGTTGACCGGCTTTCTCCCGATGATGGCGAGCCGCGTGTGATCCGTCTCGCGCTCGAGAATCAGATCGCGCATCGCCATCGCCACCATGTTGGTGATGGCCACGCCGTGTCCCACGAATCCGAACGCGTATGCGACGCGCTTCTCCTCGAGCCAGCCCGCACACGGCATGAAGCTGCCCGTGACGCCGATGGGTCCGCCCCACCGGTACTCGAACTTCACGTCGGAGAGCTGCGGGAAGGTCCAGGCGAAGGTCTCCTCGAGGCGCTCGAAGACGCGCTCGTCGCGGTCGTACTTCGGGTCGGGGCCGTTGGGGCGGTACGGCGCGTCGCGCCCGGCCCACATCATGCGCCCGTCGACGGTGGGGCGCATGTAGTGGAGAAAGGTCCGCCGATCCTCCATGCCCTCGCGCCCCTTCCATCCCACGCGGGACCACTGCTCGTCGCTCAGCGGCTCGCTGAGCAGGATGTAGGAGTAGAAGGGCATGACGAAGGCCTTGAGCGAGGGAATCCGCGAGCTGTAGGCGTTGGCGGCCAGCAGTGCGCGCTGCGCGCGGATCTCGCCCTTCGGCGTGACGACGCGGACTCCGTCGGAAGTCGTGTCCATGCTCTCCATCGGCGTCTGCTCGAAGACGCGACCCCCGGCCCGGATCACAGCCTCCTTGAGCCCGCGCACCAGCCGCGCCGGATTGAGGAGCGTGCAGCTCTCCTCTCTCACCGCGCAGCGGAAGGTCTCCGAGTGGATCAGCGACTGCATCTCATTCTTTTCGAGGAAGCTGAATCCGCCGAGTCCGAGCCGCTCCGCCGTCTCGACCTCCTCGCGGAGGATGGTGTCCTGGAGCGGCGAATTGGAGATGGTGACGAGACCGTTGGGCTGGAGGTCGGCGTTGATGTTCTCGGTCTCGCAGACCTGACCGATCGACCGAATCGCCTCCTCCGCGGCCAGGTGCAGCGCCCTCGCCTGGTCCGCACCCACCACCGCCGCCAGGTCCTTGAGCCCGCGGTGGATCAGCGTCATCGCGAAGCCGCCATTGCGTCCCGACGCGCCGTATCCGACCGCGCTGCCCTCGAGCACGATCACGGTCATGCCGGGGTCGGCCTTCAGCAGATGGTAGGCGGTCCAGAGCCCGCAGAACCCACCGCCGATGATCACCAGGTCGGCACGCATCTCCCCTTCGAGAGGGGCATCGGGCTCGTAGGGGTCGAGTCCCAGCCAGTAGCTCCGGGTCGCCAGGTCCGTCGTCATCGCCATCTCCCGCGCGGTGGCCTTCGCCACTCGCCCCACGCCCTCACCATCTCTCGGGATGAGAGCAGCAAATGGTCCACGGAGCAAGAAGTGCCCGGGACATCGGCTGTGAAAGCTGCTCCGGTGAGTTTCCGCATATACTCCGATCGATGCGCCGGCGAGCTCTCGCCATCGGAGTCATCCTCCTCGCGATCACCGCGGTTGCGGCTTTCGTCGTCGTCCGGTCGATCGATGTCGACCGCTATCGATCCGAGATTGCGCGCCAGCTCTCGCGGGCGCTGGGACGCGAGGTCCGAATCGACGGACCGCTCGCTCTACAGCTCGGCTGGGTCCCCCAGGTCGAGGTCGAGGACGTGACACTGGCGAACGCACCGGGAAGGTCGCCGCCGGAAATGGCGAGGATCGGACGCCTGGGGCTCGAGATCGACCTCCGGCGACTGCTCGAGGGAGAGATCGCGCTCCACGACCTGCACATCCACGACGCCGAAGTCCTGCTCGAGTGGGACCGGGAGGGCCAGCCCAACTGGCCATCCGGTGGCGCCGCTCCTCGAGAAGAGAGCAGCGAGAGCCGGCTGAGCTTCATCCTCCATGGGATGGAGGCCGAGAACCTGACGCTCCAGCTTCACCAGGTCGCCTCCGGTAGCCGCAGGACCGCACGCATCGAAAGCCTGTGGCTGGACAGAGTCGAGGGAGCCGACGCGATCGAGATCGCGGCGGCCGGTGAGCTGGAGGGTGTTCCCTTCGATCTCTCCGGCACCACCGGCATCGTCACCGATCTCGTCTCGGGTAGATCCGACTTCCCGATCGACTTGACGGGAGAAGTGCTCGACCTCGATCTGAAGGTCTCCGGAACCATCGGAGGCGAGGAGCGGAGAGGAGACATCGACCTCCGGGTCTCTGCCGCGGCACCCGCCAGCGCCCCCATTGCGCAGCGCCTCGGCCTGGAACTCCCCGAGCTCGGGCCCGTCCAGGGCAGCGGAAAGCTGATTGGACGAGCGGGAGTCGTCCGTCTCTCGGAGATTTCACTCGAGGTCCGTCGAGCTGGCGAAATCGAGGCCAAGCTCAGCGGCGAGATCGGTGACCTGCTGCGGCTGCGCGGCGTGGATCTGGCCCTGGCCTTCCGAACCGAGAGCCTGCGCCACCTCTCGCCACTCGTCGGGCAGAACCCCCCCGGAGATCGGAGCCGTGAAGGGCACGGCCCGTCTGACGGATCACGACGGGACACTCGGCATCGAGGAGTTCGGTCTTCACGGTGGACACGAAGAGGTGCTTCGCATCGAAGTCACCGGCAAGTTCGGCCACTTGCGCAAACTCGCGGAGATCGGTGTGAGAGCCGAGCTCCAGGCCAAGGATCTCTCCGTGATCGGCGACCTCTTCGATGAAGATCTCCCGCCGATCGGCCCGGTGGAGATCTCGGGTCGCGTCGAGGGAGACCGCGAGCACGCTGAGATCCGCGAGATGCGGGCACGCCTCGACAAGACGCACTTCACGGGAGAGGCTCAGGGATCCTTTGCGCCCGGCAGCCGCCCACACCTCAGCGCGCGGCTCGAGTCGCCGACCCTCCATCTGGACGACGTCGGGCTGGCGCCGCGCCAGGAGAAGAAAGCCGAGATCGCGCCGCCTGCTGCCGAACAGCCCGCGCGCGATGCCCTGCCCTTCGACCAGCTGCACAGGATCGACGCCGACGTCTCGATCCGGGCGGATCGCGTGGTGGGACGCGACGACCTCCTGGTCGAGCAGGCGGATCTGGTCCTGAAGCTCGAGGATGGGAAGCTCCAGATCGGCCCGGTGAAGCTCGAGTTCCAGGGTGGAAGGTTCTCCGGCAGCGCGCGCATCGACGCGCGCCCCGACCCACCAGAGCTTTCTCTCGATCTCGTGGGGCTGGAGATGCACCTCGGCCGGGCGCTGGCACAGGTGCAGGAACGGCCCACGGTGACTGGAGCCGCCGACCTCTCGCTCCAGCTCGAGAGCCGGGGCAGATCCCGCCAGGCGCTCCGCGCAGCACTTCGCGGCAATGCCAGCATGGCGATTCACGACGGCGAGCTCCACGTGAGACAGATGGGGCTCGTCGCCCAGGATCTGTTTCGGAGCCTCTATGGCAGCGCCAGCAGGAGACTGGCGGGCACCACCCGGAAGATCGTCGCCCCCTTCAGGCGCGGCGGCGGCAAGGCGAACGAGGCCGATGCCGAAACCAGGCCCATCCAGTGCTTCGCCGCCGATTTCGGGATCGTCGACGGCGTGGCCACCGCTCGCGTGCTCGCCCTCGACACCGGCGATCTGGTGATGGTCGGCACGGGTGAGGTGGATCTGGTCCGGGAGCGTTGGGACATCTACGTCGAGCCGAACACGAAGCGACGGAGCCTGTTGACCCTCACCATCCCGCTGGACATCGAGGGGCCGCTGAACCGCCCGACGGTCTCTCCGAACCTGCTCGGAGCCACCGGGACCACCGCGACGAACTTTCTCGACAACCTGACCCGGCCGGGAGCAAGGTTCCTTCTCCCCTTCGTCGACGACGGTCTCTGGAGCCAGAAATCGTGCGCAGACCTGCGGGACGCGCTCTACTACTGAGCGCGCTTCGAGAGCCGGGCCAGGAGGAAGGAGATCCGTGAGACGTTCCTCGGTGGAATTCGTACCGCTGGCAGTGGCGGTCGTGGCGCTCCTGGCGTGCGGTGCCGGCGAGGAGACCCCGAGGCCCGAGGCGCCGCCGAGTCTCGCTCCGGGCTGGGAGCGGAGCGCGGAGTTCGCCGGGAGCGCCTCGTGCATCCGCGTGCCACGAGGAGCCGTACCAGGCCTGGTCCGGCTCCCACCACGATCTGGCGATGCAGGTCGCCGCTCCGAAGACACCGTGCTGGGGGACTTCGACGACGCCAGCTTCACACACTTCGGAGTGACGTCTCGTTTCTACCGGCGAGACGGGGGCTTCTTCGTCGAGACCGAGGGGCCGGACGGACAGGCCGCCGAGTTCGAGATCATCTACACGTTTGGCGTCGAGAACCTGCAGCAGTATCTGATCGTATTTCCCGGCGGGCGCCTTCAGGCGCTCGGCATCGCCTGGGACACCCGGCCCAGTGAGCAAGGCGGCGGGCGCTGGTTCCACCTCTACCCCGACGAGCAAATCGTTCCGGGCGACCCGCTCCACTGGACCGGCCGCTACCAGGTCTGGAACGCGATGTGCGCCGAGTGCCACTCGACCAACCTGCAGGAGCGCTACGACCCCGCTGCCGACCGCTACGCCACCACCTGGGACGAGATCGACGTCTCCTGCGAGACCTGCCACGGTCCGGGAAAGGCGCACGTCGAGTGGGCCGAGGCGGCGGAGAAGCTGGGCATCACCGCCTCCGGCGATCATCGCCTGCTGGTGGACTTCAAGACCGGGGACTCGCACTACGAAGTGGACGTCTGCGCGCCGTGCCATTCGCGAAGACACCTGGTGAGCGGCGAGGACCGCGCCGGCCGCCCCTTCCTGGACGACTTCATGCCGGTGACGCTTCGCGAGGGCCTCTACCACGCCGACGGACAGGTGCTCGAGGAGGTCTACGTCTACGGCTCCTTTCTCCAGAGCCGGATGTACCAGCAAGGGGTGCGATGCGTCGACTGTCACGATCCCCACAGCCTGGAGCTTCTGGCGCAGGGCAATGCGCTCTGCGTGCGCTGCCACAACGAGGCGCCGGATCCGCGCTTTCCGACCATGATCCTCAGGAACTACGAAACGCCCGAGCACCACTTCCACCCGGCCGGAAAACCGGGGACCGAGTGCGTCGACTGTCACATGCCGCCGACGACCTACATGGTGGTCGACCCGCGCCGGGACCACAGTCTCAAGGTGCCGCGTCCGGACCTCTCGGTGGCACTCGGCACGCCGAACGCCTGCAGCGGCTGCCACGCCGACCAGACCGCCCAGTGGTCCGCCGACCGGGTCGTGAAGTGGTACGGTCCCGAGCGCCGGCGTGATCCCCACTTCGCCATGGCCATCGCGGCGGGCCGCGCGGGCGACCCCGCCGCTTTCGACCCGCTCGTCACATTGGCGAGCGACGAAGAGCAGCCCGCCATCATCCGGGCCACGGCGCTCGAGCTGCTCCCGCAGTACGGCCCTCCTGCCCTGGACTCTCTGGTGGCAGCGACGCGCGACGAGGAGCCGCTGCTGCGAGCCACCGCCGCCGCGCGACTGGTCGGCTTCTCGCCTGAGCAGCGTATGGCGGCTGTGCCTCTTCTCGAAGACCCGATCCGCGCGGTGCGCGTCGAGGCGGCACGGGTGCTGGCGGAGCTTCCGGCCGACCGCTTCGACCCGGCGCAGCGCCGCGCCCTCGAGACGGCGCTCGGCGAGTACCGGGAGGCGCAGCTGGCGATGGCTGACATGCCCGCCGGCCACCTGAACCTGGGTGTCCTCCACACCCACCGCGGAGAACCGGAGCTGGCGGAGAAGGCCTACACCACGGCGATTCGGATGGATCCGGACTTCCTTCCCGCGCGGGCCAACCTGGCGAATCTCTACAACGGAATGGGCCGAAACGACGACGCCTTGCGCGTCCTCCGCGACGGAATCGAGAGGGCTCCGGACGAGGGAGAGCTCCACTACTCGCTGGCCCTTCTGTTGGCCGAAGAGACGCGCCTCGAAGAGGCGGAGAACGCTCTGCGCCGGGCCGCCGAGCTGCTCCCGGACCGGGCGCGCGTGCACTACAACCACGGGCTGGCACTCCAACAGCTGGGCCGGCGCAGCGAAGCCCGGGCGGCGCTGCGCAAGGCCCGCCAGGTCGACCCGCGCGACGCGGGCATCGCCTACGCCCTGGCCGTCTTCTACGCACAGCAAGGCCAGTGGGAGCTGGCCCTGCCCCACGCGCGGGACCTGATCGCCCTCGCCCCCGGCGCAGCCCGAGCCGGAGCAGCTGCTGCGAAGCATCGAAACGGAGCTGGAAGCGCAGCGATCGGCTCGCTGAGCAGGCCGGCTCGCCCCCAGCCAAAGCGGTGCTACGTTCCGCGGCAGCGGACCTCTCACCTGGGTCCGCGCCAAGGGGAGGTGAGAACGGATGTCTCGCACCACCACTGTCGAACGTCTCTGTGTCGTTCTGCTGGCCCTGCTGTTCGCCTCGTGCGCCTCGATGAGCCAGACCGACAAGGAGAACCCGAAAGCGATCCTGGGCGGCATGGGCGGCGGGGCGGCCGGCGGCCTGATCGCCGCGGCGGCTGGCGCGAACCCCGGGCTGGATCGCGTTCAGCGTCCTCGCCGGCGGCCTGCTCGGCGGAGCGATCGGCAACAAGCTCGACGACAGGGACAAGGAGATGGCCGCCAAGGCCGCTCAGCAGGCCTTCGAGAACAACCACGCCGGCACGCCGTCGACCTGGCAGAATCCCGACAGCGGCGCCTCCGGAACCATCACGCCTACCCGGACCTACCAGATCGAGAATGGGCAGTACTGCCGCGAATACACCCAGGAGATCCAGGTCGGCGGCGAGAAGCACCAGAGCCACGGCACGGCGTGCCGCCAGCCGGACGGATCCTGGAAGGTCCAGAATTGAGGGCCCGCTCTCGTAACGTCACCCAACTCTCAGGGGGAGAACCTGCCATGAGATGGATTCCGATCTGCTTTGTGACGCTGGCCCTGCTGCTTTCGGGAGTCTCGGCCCAGGCCGAAGACCCCGCGCCCACGCACGATCCCAAGGCCGCCCACGCGAAGGCTGACCTGAACGGCGACGGCCAGATCGATCGCCGCGAATTCCACCTGCGCATGGTGGAGGTCTTCTACCACGCAGACGCTGACAAGACCGGCTTCCTCAAACCGGAGGAGCTCAACAAGGCGACCGTCTTCGAAGAGGACTTCAGCGAGGCCGACAACGACGGCGACGGAAGAATCTCGCTCTACGAGTTCATCGAGTACCGGTTCGACGACTTCGACGAAGTGGACACCAACTCGGACGGGCTGCTCTCCGTCGAAGAGGTCACCGTCGCATTCGAGGACTGAGCTCCGCGAACCGGGATCGGGGGAAGGAACCATGAGGATCGCAATCGTCGCGGCACTGCTTCTCGTCATCGGCTGCGCGTCGGCCTACGACGAAACCTACGCGAAAGAAACGGAGATGCTCGAGCAGCAGGAGCAGGCGCGCCAGGCCCAGGAAGCAGCGGCCCACGCCGAGGCCCGCAAGTACGCGGCGGTGGCCTACTTCGACGTGAACAGCGCGGCGATCCGGGACGACGGCTTCCGCGAGCTCGACTGGTTCGTGAAGCAGATGCAGCCCTACCCCCAGGCCATCATCCAGGTCCAGGGCTTCGCCGACTCCACGGGGACGGAGACCCTCAACCAGCAGCTCTCGGACCAGCGGGCGGAGGCCGTGGCGCGATACCTGAGCACCCAGGGGATCGATCCTTCGCGAATCCGGACCGAGGGCTTCGCTTCAGAATACGCAGCCAAGCCCAACCTGACGGCCGAGGGGCGCCAGCGCAATCGGCGCGTCGAGGTCACGGTCCGCTGAGCCGCGGAGGGGGCCGCCCCAATTCCCGGACGGGCCACCTGTGACCGGATCTGCCGACGGCATCATCCAGATCAGGGACCTCGAGTTCCATTACGGCGAGGGCGACTTCGCACTGCGCGTCCCCGAGCTTCGAGTGGAACGCGGCGAGAAGGTGGCGCTGATCGGGCCGAGCGGCTCGGGCAAGACGACGCTGCTCAACCTGGTCGCGGGCATCGCCACTCCGCAGCGGGGTCGGGTGCTGACGAGGAACGTCGAGGTGACCGCCCTCGACGACGCCAGGCGGAGAGAGTTCCGCATCCGCCACATCGGCCTGGTCTTCCAGGAGTTCGAGCTGCTCGAGCACCTGAGCGTGCTCGACAACGTGCTGCTGCCCTACCGGATCCACCCATCGCTGCGCCTGGAGTCGTCGGTGCGCCAGCGCGCGGTGGAGCTGGCCGGCATGGTGGGCGTGGCCGACAAGCTCGGCCGCTTCGCCAACCGGCTCTCCCAGGGCGAGAAGCAGCGGGCGGCGGTGTGCCGCGCGCTGATCGCCGAGCCCGAGCTCCTGCTCGCCGACGAGCCCACCGGCAACCTCGACCCCACCAACAAGGGCCGCGTGCTCGACATCCTCTTCGACTACGCCGACGAGCGCGGCGCCACGCTACTCACCGTGACCCACGACCACGACCTCCTGCCCCGCTTCGGCCGGGTGATCGACTTCAAGCAGTTCCATTCGGGCATCGAGGCCCCGTCCTCGCTGCAGGCCGGTGCGACGGAGACGAGCGCGTGAAGGAAGCCCTCTACCTCGCCTGGCGCTACCTGGCCTACCACCGCATCAAGACCGCCATCCTGGTCACCTCGATCATGCTGATCGTGTTCCTGCCCGTCGGCCTCAACGTGCTGGTGGGACAGAGCGCCACCGAGCTCACGGCGCGGGCCGAGGCGACGCCGCTCCTGGTAGGCGCCAGGGGCAGTCCCCTGGAGCTGGTGCTGAACTCCCTCTACTTCGAGTCGGACGCCCCGGAGCTCACCCGCTATGGCGAGGTGATCCGCGTCGCCGAAACGGGCCTGGCGGAGCCGATCCCCCTCTACGTGCGCTTTCGCACCCGCGAGCATCCCATCGTGGGGACGACACTCGCGTACTTCGAGTTCCGCGGGCTCCGCTTCGCGGCCGGCCGTCCCATGGCCGTGCTCGGCGAGTGCGTGGTGGGCGCGCGCGTGGCGGCGAGCCTCGGCATCGGCACCGGCGACACGGTGATCTCCTCCCCCGAGAGCGTCTTCGATCTGGCGGGCGTCTACCCGCTGCGGATGAAGGTGGTCGGCGTGCTCGCCCCATCGCACACGCCCGACGATCTGGCCGTCTTCGCGGACCTCAAGACGACCTGGATCATCCAGGGCCTCGGCCACGGCCACCAGGACCTGGCCGCCCCGAGGGCCGCCGCGGGGGTTCTCTCCCGGGAGGAGAACCGCATCACCGCCAACGCCTCGGTGCTGCAGTACAACGAGATCACCGAGGAGAACATCGACTCCTTCCACTTCCACGGCGACCTCGCCGGAAACCCGATCAGCGCGCTCGATCGCGGTGCCGCACAGCAAGAAGTCCGGCGTCCTGCTGATGGGCCGCTACCAGGGCGACGACGAGCCGAGCCAGATCGTCCGACCCATCGCGGTGATGAACGATCTCCTCGACACCATCCTGACCATCCAGAGCTACGTGGTGGCGGCGATCCTGATCGTCGCCGTGGCGACGCTGGCCACCGCCGCGCTGGTCTTCCTGCTCTCGCTGCGCCTGCGCAAGAGGGAGATCGAGACCATGGTGAAGATCGGCGGCTCACGGCTGAGTGTCGCAGCGGTGCTGGTCTCCGAGGTGGTGGTGGTCCTGGTGCTCGGCGCAGCCCTGGCGGGCGGCCTCACCCTCCTCACCAGCCGCTTCGGCTCCGCCGCCATCCGCACCTTCATCCTCTCATGAGAAGCTCGAAAGGAGAGCCCTCATGATCTTTGCCCGGTGTCTCGCCGCGCTGGCTCGCGTCGCGTCTTCTGATGGCATGCGGGGAGGGAGAGCCTCGAGCCGAGGCTCCCGCCCCCGGGCCCGGCGAAGGCTGGACCGCTCTCGGTCTACACAGTCAACTATCCGCTCCAGTACTTCGCCGAGCGGATCGGCGGGAACGATGTCGAGGTGGTCTTCCCAGCGCCGGCGGACGAGGACCCGGCCTACTGGTCGCCCGATCCCGACGTCATCGCCGCCTACCAGGGAGCGGATCTGATTCTCCTGAACGGAGCCGGCTACGCCGCCTGGTTGCAGCGCGCCTCCCTGCCCCAGGCGACCGGCTGGTCGACACCTCCGCCGGCTTCCGGGACCAGCTGATTCCCCTCGAAGAGGGCGTCACCCACAGCCACGGTCCCAAGGGCGCTCACACTCACACAGGGAATGCCTTCACCACCTGGCTCGATCCCGAGCTGGCGATCCTGCAGGCGCGTGCGGTGAAGGAAGCACTTCACCAGGGCACGCCCCGAGCGGGAAGCGGCGTTCCAGCAGGGCTTCGAGGCCCTGGAAGCCGACCTCCGCGATCTCGACCAGCGGCTCACCGCAGCGGCGGAGGCGATCGGAGACGCCCCCCTGCTCTTCTCCCACCCCGTCTACCAGTACCTGATCCGCCGCTACGACCTCAACGGCCGCTCGGTGCATTGGGAACCGGACGAGCCGCCCACCGAGGCGATGTGGCAGGAGCTGAAGGAGCTCGTCGCCGACCACCCGGCGCAGTGGATGGTGTGGGAGGGCGAGCCCGCCGAGGCGACGGTGAAGCGGCTCGAAGCGATGGGCATCGGCAGCGTCGTCTACGCGCCGTGCGGCAGCACGCCCCAGGAGGGTGACTTCCTCAGCGTGATGCGGGAGAACGCGGCCGGACTCGATCGCTCCCTGCGGTGACTCAGAGCGCTTCCCTCACCAAGTCACGTAGCGACGGCGTCGACAGGAGACTCACACGTCCTCCGGGCTGAGTCCAGTCCGCTTCGCGATCCGTGCAAGCATCCGCGGACCGATCTCGACACGATCGTGGAAGGCCCAGACGAAGTCGGGGAAGCCCTCGCGCTGGAGCACCTTGTGCGAACCCTTGGCCTCTCGCTTCACGCTCCAGCCGATGCGCTGGAGTGCCGCGAGCACCCGGGAGGCTCGCGTGGACCGCCAACGGCTCACGCGGCGGCCGAGGTCTCGAAGATGACACTCACGGGGCCCTGCGGGCCCTCACCGTGGTCGAGTCGATCGGCGAGAACGCGAAGCGCCAGCGCCTGGGCATGAGCCAGCGCGATCTCGGCTGTCTCTCCGTAGGCCATCACGCCCGGGAGGTCCACGACCTCGGCCACGAAGCGGCCGTCCTCCTCCTCCTCGATCTCGACGCGGAAGCTCATTGTCATGGCCTGCCTCCCCGGGGCGCTGTCGGATGGGCCGGACAGGAGCTTCCTGCGTCCGACCTTCTGAACGCATTTGGCTCCCGTGGGGAGAATAGCGTTCGGCAGGCCTCGATGCTCAATCGACGTGACGGCACCAAGCTGCAGCCTCAGTAGCAGGTGACCCCCGCCGCACAACGCCGCATGGCGCGCCGCCGGTGCCGCCTGTGGACACCCGCGACGGAGCCGGGCGTCATTGGCCGGCCGATCACATCGATGAACACCAAGCCGGCACCCGCGATCTTCGGTAGCCTGCACTGATCGCGGGGCACCGAGCTCAGAAGTCCACCTGGAGGCGTGTCTGAAGGATGTCCACGTCGCCCTGGCCGAAGACGCGCCCGTGAACGTAGTTGGCGGAGAGGCGGAGGTTGGAGAGCAGGTACCAGTTGAGGCCGAGTGTGAGATTCAGCTCCTGGCCACCGCGGATGTCCGCGTCGTCGAGGTCGAGCATCGATACTCGCGCGGCGATCTGGAAGGCTCCCCACTGGCGCGCGGAGGGCCGGAAGGGGTTCTTGGGGATCACCCGGCCGAACACACCGGCCGCGCGGCCGTAGATGCGACGCTCTCCGGTGAGGAAGTAGCTGACCTGCGCATAGCCACCCCAGAAGAGCAGATCGGAGAAGCCCGAGTCACGTTGGATATTCATTCCAATGGCCTCGGCCTGGAGCGACAGCGAATCTTCGAGCCAGGCGAACTCGACGCCGAAGCGGTTTCCGCCGTTGGTGCCAGGGATCTCGGGAGTCTTGACCAGCTTGGGCACCAGGCGCGACTCGGGCCTCTGTCCGATGCTCAGGCCGGTCGCGTCGCTGAAGACGTGGGCGTAGGAGCACCCGGCCATCACCAGCCGGCTGCCGTCTTCACGGGAGACGGGAACCCAGTTCACCCGGGCCGCGATCTCCCAGTCGTTCTCCAGGCCCTCGAAGCTTCCGTCGGTGTCGGCCAGCGAGTCGTTGAGAAAGAAGACGCCCGCCGCCCAGCGAAGGCGCTTGTCCAAATGGGTACTGGTCGCGAGCACGCCGGTATTGCGACTGGGAGCCAGGGCATTCGCGAGACTGCGTTCCAGGAACGTGGTGTAGCGGAGGCTCGTCGCCTGCTCGAGTGAGAAGGGCTCCTTCATGTAGCCGCCCTGCAGAGCGCCCAGTGGCCCCAGCCCTCGAACGCCGACGTAGGCGTCCTTGAACTCCTCGTCCTCGAAATCGTACGACACCTTGAACATCAAGTGGTGGAACGCGAAGCCCTGCACGTACGCCCGAAGGCGGCGGAAGTCCCAGTCCGAGTCCCAGCCGTTCGTGTCCGTCTGCTTCAGACCGTCATCGAGATGAAAGGCCGCTGCCTCGTACTGAACCTGCCCGCCGAAGAGAAGCTCGAAGCGACCGTCATTTCGGGCCAGGTCGGACCCGTTCTTCCACTGGTAGCTCCAGCCCTGGGGATCGACCGCGGGAACGGGGCGATCCTCCGGCTCCGGCTTCTCCTGCTCGAGCAGCTCGTCCTCGAGCGCCGCCTCCTCCTCCTGGGCGGCTTCGGCCTCGGTCCGCAGGGGATCGGGCGCGGGATTCTCCAGCTCGGCTGCCTCGGCACTCTCCCCGGGCGCGGGAGCGGCCGCCGGCTCGGCGGCGACTGCCGCGGCCGGGTACAGAAGGAGCACGATCGCGAGAGACCACCTCGCGATCCGCTGCAAACCCCGGGTCCACAGCCTGCTCATCCGCACTGCTCTTTGAGTCCGCTCGAGCACTCCGCTGCGGTATAGCAGCAGCGGTTCTCGAGCGCCGCTGTCCGTAGCAGGTCACCATCCGCGCTATCCCAGTCTGCATCCGGCGTCGCCCTGGCAGGAAAGAACCCCGCCACGTACACCTGCGCCGAACTGGTCGAAGTGGACGTCGACGCTGCAGGCGGATGGGGGAAACGAGCGCGGGCTCGGTGCTACCCGCATTCCTCCTCGCAGTCCTCGGCCTCCTCCTCGCAGCGCGCGTCGCACTGCATCGGGTTGCTGTGAGAGCTGCAGGACGTGACGCACCGCTCCTTGGCCTCGCGGCAGGCGGCGGCGCAGGAAGCTTCTCCCTCGTCCTGTGCCCACGCCGCAAAGAACGCGATTCCGATGGCCAGCATGAAAGCCACCGCCACTGTGACCAGCAAGCGAGATCTGCGCACGGCTATACTCCTCTTCGTGGTGGTGTTCGGGAGCCTGGGGCTTGTTGGCTGTGCGAATGATCGGCCCGAGGAGCCCCCATCCCGACCCGATCGAGCGTAGCCCAGGCCCCCTTCAAGTCACGCTCGATGCTGAAGCTCGCTTGACATCCGCTACCAGCGGGTAAAGAATGAAGGCAACCATGGTCGAGAAGGCAGCGCAGACGGAGAAGAACACCCTGGAGTCGGCCACGGCCGGGGCGCTTCGCGCCATCGACGAGGCGCGCAGCCTCCTGGAGGCCGCAACGAGTGAGGACCTCGCCGAGCGCGCCGCCAGCGTGAGGGAGAAGCTCGACGCCTCGCGGGAAGCCCTGGAGCGCGTAGCTCGCGAGAAGGGCGGCCCCGCTGGAGAGGCGTTGGCCGCGGCGGAACGAAGCATCCGGGAGGAGCTCGACGAGCTGGAGGAGCGGGTCCGCGAGAATCCCCTGGGCGCGCTGCTCGTCGCCGGTGGCGTGGGTCTCCTGCTCGGCCTCCTGCTCGCCTGCCGGCGCTGAGAGGTTCGCGATGTCGACCACCGACCAGGGTTCCTCCGATCTTTCCATCGCCCTTCGCCGGCTGTCCGCGAGCCTGGTCGAGGGCCTCCACCTGCGTCTCGATCTGCTCGCTCTCGAGCTGGCCGAGGAGCGCCGCCGCTTGTCGCAGCTGGTCGTGGCCACGCTCGCTCTATCCTTCGCGCTCTTCATGGTGTTCGTCTGCATCAACGCCCTGCTGCTGATTCTCTTCTGGGACGACTACGGCGTTTCGATCGTCGTCAGCATGGCCGGCTTCTACGCGTCCCTCGCCGCGGTGCTCGGTCTGGTGATCGTGCGGCGCATCCGGCGCGGCGCGGAGGCCTTCGCCGCCACCCGGGAGGTCCTCGAGAAGGACCGCCACGCACTCCGAGAGCTCCCGTGACCGGCGCCGAGTACCAGAAAGCGCTTCTCACCGCGAAGATCGACGCACACCGCACCGTCCTCGGCCTGGAGCTTCGAGCGGCGCGCGTGGCGTTCGACCCGCTGGGGATGGCTCTGTCGCTGCTGGGCGTGGACCGCGCCGTGGTCAGGATCCTGCCCCCGATCCTGCGCGCCGTGACCGCCAGCTTGAGACAGCATCCCGTGAGCGGCAAGGACACCGAGGGAGCCGCCACCTGAGCGGCGACCGCCGAGGGAGGTTCGACGATGAATCGGGAGCACCTGTTCGCGGCCTTCTTCTTCGCCGTCTTCCTCTTCCTGATCTACCAGCTCTACCTTTGCCTCGCTCCCTTTGCCTCGCCGCTGATCCTGGCCGCGGTGGTGGTCCTCACCTTCTACCCGCTGACGGGGCGCGTGGTGAAGGCCTTGCGGGGCTCCCGCACGCTGGCCGCCCTGGCCATGTCACTCGGCGTCACGCTGCTCGTGCTGGTGCCGACGGCCCTTCTCCTCTCGCTCCTGGTGAGCGAGGCGACGCAGACCTACGACCGGGTCCAGCAGCTCATCCAGGAGGGGGGTCCAACCCCGCTGCAGGCCTCCGAGTCCTGGCTGTCGGCCATCTGGCGCGGGCTGGTGGATCGCTTCCCGGCCCTCTCCTCCGTCGACCTCTCGAGCATGTGGCTACAGGCGTCGAAGCGCGTCTCCCAATGGGTCGCGACCGAAGCCGCGGCGCTGGCACAGAACCTCGTGACCAGCGCGCTCGACGCCGCGATGATGATGGTTGCGCTCTTCTTCTTCTTCCGCGATGGCGATCGCATCGCCGGGCTCCTGCGCAATCTGATTCCCATGGAGGTCTCCCAGAAGGATCGGATTCTCAGGCGCGTCTACGACACGGTGACGGCCGTGGTCCAGAGCTCCATGCTGATCGCCGTCATCCAGGGGATCGTGGGCGGGCTCGGCTACTTCCTGATCGGACGCCTCTCGATGAGCGTGCTGCTCGGCTTCATCACCGGCGTTGCCTCCCTGATCCCAGTGGTGGGATCTGCCCTCATCTGGCTCCCGACGGCCATCTACGTGCTGGTAACCGGCGAGATCTGGCGCGGCGTGGCACTTCTGCTCTGGGGCGCCATCGTCATTGGCTCGGTCGACAACTTCGTCCGCCCCCTCGTGATCGGCGGCCGGGTCGAGATGCCCACCGTGCTGCTGCTCTTCGTCCTGATCGGTGGTCTTCAGGTGTACGGCTTCCTGGGGATCTTCGTGGCGCCCGTGGTCGTAGCTGTGCTGCTGGCCTTCGTGGAGATCTATCGCGAGCACTACATGGGCGAGGCGCCGAGCACCGGGTCGAGCTGACACGGGAAGCCTCGAGACATCTCACACAACTGCGAGTTGCCTAGGAGGAGGAAAGAGAGTGAGAGCACTGATACTCGTCGTCCTGGCCAGTCTGATCCTGCTGCCCGCCTGCCGGGCGATTCCGAAGCAGGCCAAGGAGGATCTGGCCAAGCCGGTCGATTGCGCCACGGCAGAGCAGGACATCGCCACCCTGAAGCACGAGAAGGCGTCCGTAGAGAAGATGTTCTCGACGGCGTGACGGCGGTGGCTCCCGCGGGAGCGGTCTTGAGCATCCTCACGCTGCAGGAGAAGGACAAGCTCGAGGTGGCGATCGGCGAGTACAACCACAAGATCAACCGAAAGATCGAAGAGATCCAGCACACCTGCGGGATCGAGTAGGAGCACGGCGCAATCCTCTTCCGTCGGCCACAATAGGGGCGTTCCTCGTCTGGCCGTGTACCGAGGCGAGCATGCGCATCAGGCGCCGAGTCGTCACGAGCGCTGCTGGAAGCCCCCAGTTGGGAAGATCGAATCGGGCGGATGCCCTGGGGCGTGGGCTCTCAACCAACCCCCCTCCGCGAGACCGCTTCGCGCAGGGCGCTCACCATTCCATCGGCGTCGAGCGTACCCCGCGCGAGGATGCGCTCCACATTGCCACTGAGTCGGCGCCGGTCGTCATCGGTGATCTCCTTGGCGGTGACCACCGTGACGGGAATCGATTGCCAGGCCTCGACCTTGCGCATCTCGACGAGAAATTCGAAGCCATCCATGACGGGCATCATGAGATCCAGGAGAATCAGCCCCGGCGCCTCTTCTCTCATGCGGTCGAGGGCCACCCTGCCGTTCTCGGCCTCGCGCACACTCCAGTCTTCCTGCTCGAGCATACGCCTCAGCAGATCCCGGTTCTCTTCGAGGTCATCGACGACGAGCGCTCGGCCGACATCCGCCCCCCCGATGCGGCCCAACAGGGCCGTGAGCTGGGCCCGATCGATCGGCTTCGTGAGGACTTCGGCGGCGCCGAGGGCGTAGCCCATCTCCCTGTTGTTCGTCATCGTCACCATGACGATGGGGATGTCGCGGGTCTCCGCGTCGGCCTTGAGCTCCCGCAGGACCGCCCAGCCATCCATGCGCGGCATGACGACATCGAGGGTGATCGCGCTCGGGCGAAGCCTCTTCGCGAGGCGCAGGGCTTCGCGCCCGTCACTGGCCGTCACCACCCGAAAGCCGGCCGCCTGCAGCGTGCGGCCCATGATGTCGAGTGCGTCCGGGTCGTCATCGATCACGAGGATCGTACACGCCTCTCCCGGCTCGAGCATCCCCTGCGCGTCGACTTCATCCGCGGCCTCGGGAACCTTGGCCAGCTCGATACGCGCGGGCAGCCGGATCGTGAACGTAGAGCCCTCGCCCACCACGCTGTCGACGGTGATCTCGCCGCCCATCATCTGACAGAAGTGGCGTGTGATTGCGAGGCCCAGGCCCGTACCGCCGAAGTCGCGGGTCGTCGATTCATCGGCCTGGGAAAACCCCTCGAAGATCTGTGAGAGCTTCTCTTCCGGAATTCCAATGCCCTCGTCATGGACCGCCAGGACCACCTCGTCGCGATCGGTCATCGTCTCCTTCCGTGCCGTCAACGTGACACGCCCGCGCTCGGTGAACTTGGCTGCGTTCGAGAGCAGGTTGAAGAGCATCTGGCGCACCTTCGTGAGGTCGGCCCGCATGCTCGACAGCGCGGGATCCACCTCGACCACGAGCTCGTTGCCCTTCTGGGCCACCACCGCAGCCGCCGTCGCGACGACATCCTCGATCATTGCGGGAATCTCGAAGCTCTCGAGATACAGGTCCATCTTGCCGGCCTCGATCTTCGAGAGATCGAGGACGTCGTTGATGAGCCCGAGCAGATGCCGGCCTGCCTGATGGATCTTCTGGAGGTCCGGGACCACCTCCTCGTTGCCCCCGTCCTCCGCATCCTCGATCAGCATCTCGCTGTAGCCGATGATCGCGTTCATGGGTGTGCGCAGCTCGTGGCTCATGTTGGCGAGAAATTGGCTCTTGGCCTGATTCGCTGCATCGGCATCCTTGCTCGCAAGCTCGAGCGCGGCCGTTCGTTCTTCGACCTTGCGATCCAGGCTGCGGTTCAGCTCCTCGAGCTGTTTGTGACTCTCGGTGAGATCACGCCGCCACTGCTGAAGCATCCGAAGCACGAACAGCCAACCGCCGACGAGCAGCGGAATCACCAGCAGGCCGCCGACGATCTGGAACAACGCCCTCCTCTTCTGCTCTCGCGTCGCTGCACCCGCCGCCTCCGCGAGCTGGGTTCCGAGCAGCTCCATCCCCTCTGCGTAGACCGCCTTCGCGCTCTCGTAGCGTGCACCGAACAAGAGGTCGCGCGCTTCGGAAAGACGCTTCGCACGCACGAGATCGAATGCCCTGCCCTCGAGCTCGATCAGGATCGAGTTCGCGTCGTCCGTCTGGCTGGTGGCCGCGAGATCGCCCACCAACGCCCGTGCCTCGGCGAGGGACGCATCGAGCTGCGGCTCGAACGCGCGATAGCGTTGCTCCCAGACGAGGTCGCCGGTCGCGACGGCCATCCGCGCCGACATCGTCAGGACCTCGTCGAAGTGGATGATGCGTCCCCGCACCTCGTGGATCCTGAAGTCACGATCCGCCGCGGCTCCGAACCGCACATACGAGTCGTAGGCGGACCAGATGGTGCCGAGCAGCACGACCAGCGTGATCAGCCATGCGGCGCTTAGAAACCGGATCGGCCCGCGGGCCTGGCGAGTCTCGAGCTGCCCCGGGTGAAGCCCTGACGAAGCCCCGTGCGCCCTTGCAGCGCCTGTCTCGGTGTTCGTCAGTTCATTCATCCAGTGTTCCCGAGCACCGGGTGGCAGGTCGCCGAGGCTTGCCCTGCCCTGGCGATCACAACTCCCAGACAGAATCCGTCTGCCCGAATGCTCCAGATCTCGCTCCCCGCTCCGCTACAGATCAGCGGTCACGAGCTCCAGGGAGCCGCCGGCGCCCGGGGCGAATGTGCACGCCGCGACCCCCTCGACGGGGAGGTTCATGGCGCCCGTCGCCTCGTAGCGAATCTCCACCGTCCCCTCGGGGCCCTGCTGGGGACGGCCGATGATCCCGACCCCTCCCTGAAGGTCCCGGCAACTCTTCACAACCTGGGCGCACACTTCCCGTTCCCGTGTGATCCAATCCATAGCCTACTTCATCGGGCATCGAGGATGAACCTCTTCCTGCAACAGCTTGGCGCGGGTAAAGGTGAAGCTGGCTCCAAACAGGAATATGGCCGACCCGTAATACACCCAGAGCATCAGCACCAGGAGGCTGCCGGCGGCTTCATAGAGATCGGCAGCCGAACTGTTTCCGATCAGGAACCCGATCAGGTACTTGCCCGCCGCGAACAAACCCATGGTCACCAGGGCACCAAACCAGATGTCTTTCCATGCCAGCCTGAAGGCCGGCAGGTATCTCAAGAAAAGCGCAGGTTGCCCACCAGGTGGGCTCCTGGATGTTCAGCTTTTCGAGGGTGGCACTCAGCTGCCGTGCCCCTTCTTCGCCGACCAACCCAGCGATCTCCGAGAAGACCGCCTCCCGCACCGCGACGTCCCTGTAGAAGCGCGCAGCGGTCCAGAGAATGATCAGCAGGATGGACGGCAAGGAGAAGATCATGTAGTAGGACAGTGCCGCCGATCGCGTGAGCGCGTCCTCTTTGAAGAACCTGGCGACCGCTTCTTCCAGCACCCTCTTGTAGAAGCGCAATGCCTTCCGGAGACGAGAATTCATCAGGGAATTTCGAACCTCCCTTGGTCGGTCATGCCTACCTCACGTACACCACCATCTACCTCGGGGCGTACCAGGTCAAGACCCGGCTGGCGCCTGCGACATCCCCTCCGGTAGTGGGAATCGCGGACTCGGGTTTCGCGGAGGCGGTGCTAAGTTCCCGGGATGCGGAAGACTCCGGCGCTCCTCGCGACCGTTCTCTGGCTCGTCTCCCTCGGCGGGCCCGTGGCCTGCAGCACCACCGTGTCCCAGGAAGAGGTGACCCAGCGTGAGATCGAGGAGGATCGCGAGAACCCCGACGCCAGCGTGGGGGAGAGCAGCGAACAGGCCGCCGAGGAAGAGGCCTTCCGGGACGTGATCGAAGACGAGGACCGGTAACTAAATCCGATCATACGAGAGGGTGTCATCGCGGCTCTCCTCAGTTGCGCCTGAGGTGGCCCGGTGGGGCTGGAGTACAGGGCTGGATCGACCTCGCTCGCCTGCGGTAGCATCCGGCCCGTGATCGCCTGCGAGTTCTGCGACCTCCTCCACCGTCCCCGCGCGCTCCGGCCGGGGGAGAAGGCGAAGTGCTCGCGCTGCGGCGGGGTGCTGGCGCGCCACTCGCGGAACCCGATCCAGGGCACACTCGCCCTCGCCTTCGCCGCCCTGGTCCTGCTGCTGCTGGCCAACATCTTCCCCTTCCTCGAGATCAGCCTGGAGGGCCAGGTGAGCGAGAGCACCATCGCCACCGGGGTGATCGGCCTCTGGAACGGTGGCGCCCAGGCCCTGGCGATCCTGATCTTCTTCACCACCATCCTGGCGCCGGCGCTCCGCATCCTGGGCCTGCTCTACGTGCTCTTCCCGCTCTCCTTCGGGCGGGTGCCGCCCGGTGTGGCGGGTGCGGTGCGCTTCCAGGAGAGCCTGGTCTCCTGGGCGATGCTCGACGTCTACATGCTGGCGCTGCTGGTGATCCTGATCAAGATGGCTGGGTGGCCAGGATCCAGTTCGAGATGGGCGCCTGGTGCTTCGTGGCGCTCTTCATCGTGCTGACCCTGGTGAGCGCGTTCTACGATCGCGAGGCGCTCTGGGATCGCGTGGAGGCGCTCCGATGAGCGCGGCTCTGACCGCCACCCGCGCGGTCTGGTTCGCTGCGGATCGTGCGAGAAGCTGTTGCGCGCCCGGCCGCTTCCTCCCGGCGCTCGCGCCCGCTGCACGCGCTGCGGCGCCGTGCTCTGGCGCCGCAAGCCCCAATCCCTGGCGCGCAGCTGGGCGCTGCTGATCGCCGCCATGATCTGCTACGTGCCGGCGAACCTGTACCCGGTGATGGAGGTGGCGGGGCCCGGCGGAAGCGAGGCCGACACCATCCTGAGCGGCGTCCAGGCGATGTTCGCGGCCGGCTGGTACCCGGTGGGTCTGCTGATCTTCTTTGCCAGCATCACGGTGCCCATCCTCAAGATCCTGTCGCTGATGGGGCTCTTGATCTCGGTGCAGCGCCGCTCCCACTGGCGCCCGCGGGACCGGGCGGTGCTCTACCGGGTGGTGGAGATCATCGGGCGCTGGTCGATGCTCGACATGTTCGTGGTGTCGGTGATGGTGGCCCTGGTGCAGCTCGGCATCGTGGCGAACGTGGAGCCCCGGATCGGGGCCACCTTCTTTGCCGGCGTGGTGGTGCTCACCATCTTCGCGGCCCAGAGCTTCGACCCGCGTCTGATCTGGGACGCGATGGAGGAAGAGCAATGAGCGAGAGTGGTCCGTCGAGCGGCGGTGCGAGCGACGCCCCCGAGGTGGTGGTGGAGAAGGGCCGCGGGCTCTCGCCGATCTGGCTGATCCCGATCGTGGCCCTGATCGTGGCCGGCATCCTGGCCTATCAGGCGATCCAGGAGCGCGGTCCGAAGGTGATGATCCTCTTCGAGTCGGCCGAGGGTCTCGTGGCGGGCAAGAGCAAGGTCAAGTACCGCGACGTGGAGATCGGAACGGTGGACCTGATCCAGCTCCACGACCCGAAGCACGTGGAGGTGCACATCTCCCTCAACAAGAGGGCGACTCCCTACCTGACCGAGAGCGCGAAGTTCTGGGTGGTGCGGCCCCGGGTCGGGAGCGGAGGCGTCTCGGGGCTCGGGACCCTCATCTCCGGCGCCTACCTGACCGTCCAGATCGGAAAGCCGGAGGACCCGCGAACGCGTCAGTTCACCGGCCTCGAGGAGCCGCCGCTCTCCGCCGAGGACGCGCCCGGGGTGCGGTTCCTGCTCCACACCGACCACCTGGGCGGCCTCGACACCGGCTCCCCGGTCTTCTTCCGCGACATCCACGTGGGCGACGTCGCCCGCTGGAAGCTCTCGAAGGACGGGAAGACCGTCGACGTCCAGGTGATCATCAGCTCGGCCCACGCGCAGCTGGTGCGCAGCAACAGCCGTTTCTGGAACGCCGGGGGGGTCGAGATGTCGCTCGGATCCGGTGGCCTCGACATCAAGACCGAGTCGCTGCAGTCGATCCTGGCGGGCGGCGTCGCCTTCGACTCGCCCGACGGTGGCGAGCCGGCCAAGGCCGGAGACGCCTTCTGGCTCCACAGCTCCCGCGCCGACGTCGCGAAGACCTCCAAGGCCCACGGGGGCCTGCGCGTGGTGCTGGAGACGGGCTCCCTCGGCGGTGTCGCCGACGGCAACGCCGTCTACTACCGGGAGGTGCCGGTGGGTGCGGTGATCTCCCACGAGCTCGCCAAGGGCGGGGGCAAGGTCCGCATCACCGTGAACATCGAGCCGCGGTACGCCTCGCTGGTGCGCAGCAACTCGGTCTTCTGGAACGCCAGCGGGATCAGCGCCGACCTCGGCCTGCACGGGTCTCCACGTTCACGCCGAGTCGCTGAAGGCACTGCTCTCGGGCGGCGTCGCCTTCGCCACGCCGCCCAAGCCCGGCCACACGGTGAAGGCGGGCTCGGTGTTCAAGCTGCACGCGGAGGCCAAGGACGACTGGCACAAGTGGCAGACCGACTACTCGGCCGAGGCCACGGACGGAGATGGCAGAAGAAGAAGCAGGGGATCGTCGGCCGCTTCTTCCACCACGAGGACAAGACCGAGGAGGAGGCCAAGCAGGAAGACCCCACGCCCGAGCCCACCCACGAGGAGAAGAAGCACGGCTTCATGCACGGGCTCTTCCACCACGGGGACTGACGGGGGCGGGATTCCGTGTAGTGTAGTGGCCAGCGGAGGGTGATCGAGTGTTGCTCCAGATCCTGCTGGGCTCGGGCCTGGTGCTGATCACGACGGTCGTCCACGGCGGGTGCACGTTCGGGGTGCTGGCGGCGCTTCGGAGGGTTCACGCGGACCGCTGGGAGCTGCGCTCCCGCTGGACGGAGGTGCTTCTGGTTTCCGTGGTGGTGCTCCTGCTGTTCCTGGCCGCCCTGCTGGAGGCGGCGATCTGGGCCGCGACCTACTTCGCAGTGGGCGCGACCTCTGGCTTCGAGGAGGCGCTCTACTTCTCGACGGTCACCTACACGACGCTCGGGTATGGTGACGTGGTCTTGCAGGAAAGCTGGCGGATCCTGGGGGCCTTCGAGGCGGCCAACGGCATCATCATGTTCGGCTGGACGACCGCCCTGATCGTCGCCTTGATACAGCAGATCCATTCCCGAAGGCGAGAGGCTGCGAGCCCGAATGCCTGACGGTAGCCGGGCGGCATCGGGTTTGGTCAAGCTCGTCCACGAACTGGTCAGGCAACCGCTGGTTCACTTTCTCGTGATCGGTCTGGCGCTCGGAGTCGCACTCCAATGGTTCGGGAACCGCCAGGATGCCGGGCCGGATACCACGATCCGGATCAGCGCGGCGGACATCGCCCGCGCGGAGGCGGAATGGCGCTCGCGCTGGAAGCGCCCGCCGACACAGCAAGAGCTGGAAGGCCTCGTCAAGGCCCGGATTCGGGAGATGGTTCTGTATCGGGAAGCCGTCGCCATGGGTCTGGATCGGGATGAGCCGGTGATCCGTCGCGTGCTCGTGCAGAAGCTGGAGAGCATTGCCAAGGATCTGATCGAGCTGAGCCTGTCTCCCACCGATCAGGATCTCGAACAGTACTTCGAGGAGCACGCCGAGCGATACCGGCCCGCTTCTCTCATCACCTTCACCCACGTCTATCGTCGATCCGGATCTGCGGGGCGCACGGGCGACTCGAGGACGCGGAGAAGATCGTCGCCGATCTGCGGTCACTCGAGAGCGGGGCCGAAGGCGCCGAGGATCTCGGCGATCCTTTCATGCTTCAACGCTACTACCCGGAGAAGGATCGGCAGCGGATCGCGAGCCTGTTCGGCGGCGGAGTTCGCGCGCTCGGTGTTCGAACTCTCCCACCGGCGGGTGGCACGGGCCGCTGCAGGTCCGGCTACGGCCTGCACGCGGTCTACGTGCACAACCGGACGGACTTCTCGGTTCCGCCTCTCAGCCGAGGTCCTGGAACGGGTCAGACAGGACTGGGTGGACGACAATCGTCGGAGGATCGTCGATCAGTACTTCGCCGACATGATGGCGCGATACGAAGTGGTGATCGAGGGGCCGGCGAGAGGCGAACAGGTCGAAGTCGAGCCCGATCGGGAATCATGAGGGCTTCCTTTCGATCGGCCGGGCAGCTCATCATCCTGATCGCTGCAATCGGGTTGATCGGCACGGGCGCCGCAGCCGACGGTATTTCCCCCGTGACCCTGAAGCTGAAGGAACAGGAATCCGGGAGATTTCTGGCTCAATGGCGGGTGCCGAAGCAGCTTCCGCCTCGTGCGATCCCGTCACCGGTGCTCCCCGAGTCGTGCCGAAGCGTCGGCGAACGGACCCTGACCGAACGCCCCGGCGCCTGGTTCGTCCGGCAAGCCTACCTCTGCAGCGACGGGCTCTCGGGCCAGTCCATCGGAGTCGAGTTTCCGCTTCTCAACGCCACCGTCTCGACGCTGCTGCGAGTCGAGCTGCTCTCCGGTGACCGATACGCCCACATGCTCGCCCCCGGAGAGCAGAGCTGGCGGGTCCCGGACGCGACCGCCGGTGGTGCTCGCGCTCTGTTCCGTGGAGCCCGGCAGGCCGTGCTCGATGGCGCCGGCTCACTTCGCCGGCAACGGTGTGCATCTCGCGCTCGTCGTGGCGCTGATGCTGTTCGGCGGGTTCGCGATTGCGACCCGCTCCGCAAGCGCATTTGCCGCGGGACAGCTCGTGGCCGTGGTGGTCCTCTCGGTCTCGGGATTCCGGCTCGGAGCACCTCTCGCGGAGATCGGACTCGCCGCCTTCGTGGCGCTGATCGCGAGAGAGGCACTGCGACCGCCCGCCGAGCGCAGGCCACATGCAGCCCTCGCCGTGGGCGCGGGCCTCGTTCACGGGCTCGCTCTCGCCCGCCTGGTGGCGCCACCCGCAGACTACAGCGGTCCGACCGTGCTCTACTACGCTCTGGTCGTGCTCGGGATGGACGCGGTCCTGCTGCTCGCCGCCATGGCCGGGTCGGGCCTGCGTCAGCTCGCCCCGCAGCAGTTGTCGCGCGGGGCATTCGCGACCGTCGCGGTGTACAGCGTCGGCGTCGCCGCCATCGCCCTCGCTCTGGGCTTCCCTGCCGCCGGCACCGGGAGCGCGGCCCGGAAGGCGCCGGCTGGCCTTCAGCTACCGGACTTGCCGATACCCGAGGGCGCGGCCGCGGCCCAGGCCTCGAGACGCCTCGCGTCACCGTTCCCGGACGCGACGCTGCAGAGCTTCGTCACCGTCGCGGCATTCGAGGTGCGCCACGAGGTCCTGGTGAGACTGCGGGATCTCGCCGAGCGGATCGACCTGGATCCGTCGGGCGAGCTCGCAGTCGACGCCCAGGACGAGGTAAAGCGCCAGGTCCAAGAGCTCGTGAAGATGCGCACCGGGTTCGCGATCGACCAGCGGGAGATGGAGCCGGTAGAGGTTCGCGTCGACTTCCTCAGTCTCGAGGCGCGCGGCGCCCTGCCACGCCTCTCTCCGGTCCCGGAGCCCATCGATGCCGCCTGGCTCGGTGTCACCGCGGTGTACCTGACGGAGAGCACACCGAAACAGGTCTCGTTGACCTGGGACGGCTTCGACACCGAGGCGATGGTGCCCGTGACGGTCACGGATCCCGAATCCTCTCGAACGGTCGAGCTGACTGAGCGACGGCCGGCCCTGCGCTGGAACAACGAGCTCTCCGAGGATCCCACGCCGATCGTCAGCGCCACTGCGGTCGATCCTGCCGTCCTCTGGCTGCCCCTCCTGTGTCTCGCACTGCTGGGCGCCGCAGTCGCCTTCGGCGTGACAGCGCTCCGCGGCCGCCGGCGAGCGCTCTCCATCGCACTCACCCGCCTCGCACTGGCCTGCGCCGTCCTGCTCGCACCGGTCGGCAACGTCGCACTTCCGCTACCGCCATCCATTGCTGGGAACCTGGACCAGGACGGCGCGAAACGCATCCTCGCGCGACTCCTCCCGAACGTCTACCGGGCGTTCGAGTTTCCGACGGAATCCGCCGCCTACGACCGACTGGCGCTGAGCGTCACTGGCGACACCCTGACCGAGGTCTACCTGGAGCACCGGCGAGCCGTGCGAATGGAGGAGCGCGGGGGAGCGAGAGCGAGGGTGGAGACCGTCGAGGTCGTCGGGGTCGATTCCGTGGAGCCTGGCAGCTCGGGCGGCTTCGTCGCCGATGCCGCCTGGACCGTGGGCGGCACCGTCACCCACTTCGGCCACCGCCACTTCCGCCAGAATCGCTACGACGCCCGCGTAGAGGTCGTACCGGTCGAAGGCCACTGGAAGATCCGCTCCATCGAGGTCCTCGACGAGCAGCGACTGCAATGAGCGGGGACCTTTCCGAGGGGTGAGAACCAGCCACCTGACCAATTCACGGGTTTTCGCAAAACGGTCTTGACCATTTTACGATATACCGTATGATGGTCTCATGCCGCGGATCGCGCGCAGCTACGAGGCAGTGCTCCGCCACCACATCGACGCCCATCGCCAGATGGCCTTCGTCTCAGGTCCCCGCCAGGTGGGAAAGACGACCTCCTGCCGGCGCGCGGCGGACCGTTGCCTCTACCTCGACTGGGACGACCAGGACGATCGACGGGTCATCGTGCGCGGGCCGCGCGCCGTGGTCGCCGAGACCGGAATCGAGAAGCTCGCGCTGGAGTCCCCCGTGCTCGTGCTCGACGAACTCCACAAGTACCGCCGCTGGCGCACCTTTCTGAAGGGGCTCTTCGATCGCTACGCGGACCAGCTGCGCCTCGTCGTGACGGGAAGCTCCCGAATGGACCTCTACCGGCGCGGTGGCGACAGCTTGATGGGACGATTCCTCCCCTACCGGATGCACCCGCTCTCGGTCGGTGAGCTGTTGCGGCCGCAGGTGCCGGAGCGCGAGATCGAAGCGCCCTCCCCCCTCTCTCAGGCGAAGATGAATGCCCTGTGGGACCACGGGGGATTCCCAGAACCGTTCGTCAAACGCGACGCGCGCTTCTCACGGCGCTGGCGCCAGCTTCGCGACGAACTGCTGGTGCGCGAGGACGTGCGAGACATGACACGCATCCAGGAGCTGGCCCAGCTCGAGATACTGGTCGCCCTCCTGCGGGAGCGCTCCGCCAGTCAGCTGAGCTACTCCAATCTGGCCCGCGAGATCAACGTGGCCGTCGACACCATGCGCCGCTGGATCGCAACGCTCTGTACGCTTCATCATGGCTTTCTGGTCCGGCCATGGTTCAAGAACGTCGCCAGGTCGTTGCGCAAGGAGCCGAAGTGGTACCTCCGCGACTGGTCCGGCATCCGGGACCCGGGACAGCGCGCCGAGACGTTCGTCGCCTGCCACCTCCTCAAGGCCGTCGAGATGTGGGAGGATCTCGGCTTCGGCGCCTTCCAGCTGCGCTACCTGCGCGACAAGCAGAAACGGGAGGTGGACTTTCTCGTGGTTCGCGACGACCACCCCTGGTTCATGGTGGAGGTCAAATCCGGAGATTCCTCACTCAGCCCCGCGTTGTCCCATTTCCGCGAGCAGATCGGCGCCGAGCATTGCTTTCAAGCCGTGATCGATCTGCCCTTTACCCGAGCGGACTGCTTTGGACGCGGCGATCCCTGTGTCGTTCCAGCACGAACCCTTCTCTCACAGCTTCCATGACACGGAGCCTTGAACCGGCCGTGGCGGGGCGAGATCGCGTTACGCTACGCGGGGATCCAGCGGGGCTGGGAGATCTAGAGGCCGCACTCCGCCTTGATCTGGGCGATGCGCTCGTCGAGCTTCTCGTCGTACACGCCGATCGCGACTTCCAGCTTCGTCAGCTCGGTTCCGGTGAGAACCCCGAGAATGGCACCTGCCGGCGTGACCGCGGTGAAGCCCTCGGCGGCCCGCTCGACCAGGTAGGCCTTCTCGTTCTGCAGGATGCGGATGTCGCCCTCGGCGGTCCGGCAGTCCACGGGCATGGCAGTCGAGGCCTCCTGCATGTCCTTCTTCTGCTGCATGGCGCAGCCGCCGAGGCAGGCGAAGACCAGAAGCGAAGCGATCGCCGCGATCGTTACGAGACGCATGGATGTCCTCCTGAGGTCGAGCCGGGTCGTGCCCGATGCCGGTATTACTCTAACGCCAGTGCCTCCACATCGAAAGGCCCAACGTTGACCTACGCGAGCACCTGTCAGGTGATGGTGCCCGCCGGAGGCGTCGGATCATGGCTGGATCCCGAGCTGCTGCTCGAGCTGGTTCAACAGTGCATCCACCTCGGCGGATGCCTCCAAGAAGGGATAGAAGGAGAGCTGGCGCTCCACCGCGATCAGGCTCTCCAGGAAGCCGTAGAGTGCGTTGGCGTCGGCCAGCTCGCCTTGCAGGAGCTCGGACTGGGCGTCGAGCAGGTCGAGGATCGAGGCAACGCCCAGGGTGTAGGAGGCATCGACCAGCTCGTAGTTGCGGCGGGCCACCGCGACCCCGCGTTCCGCGAAGCCCACGGTCTCGAAGGAGCCACTCGACTGGGCAAGAGCGGCGCGGATCGACTCCTCCACGGTCTGGGCAACGGACCTGCGCTCGATGCGCAGGGCCGCCAGCGCCTCGCGTGCCTGGTCACGCCCCGCGAACTTGGCGCCGCCCTCGATGAGCGGGAAGCTGAGCACTCCGTTCACGCCCCACTCGGTCTCGTTGAAGTCGTTGTCCGAGCCGCGGTTCGTGAGGTGGTCGATGCCCGCGTTCAGGCTCAGGGAGGGCACCCAGAAGGCGCGGCGGCTCGAGGTCAGCTGCCGCTCGGCGGCTTCGATGGCGGCGTCGAGGGCGGCGAGGTCGGGGGAGCGCCGCAGGCCCGTCCGCGCCAGGAAGTCGCGCACCTGCCGGTCCTTCTCGGGCGTGACCACGGCCTTGCCGATCGGCTCGCGCGCGTACACAAACCCGTACTCGTCGATGCTCGCGGGCCGTGTGGCAATCGGCTCCTCCGGCGGCTGGTTGCGCACGCGGTTCAGCTCGAAGCGGTTCTGCAACACCAGCACCTGCGCCGCGCGCACGTCGGCGTCGTTGCTCGCCAGCTGGGCCTCCCAGCGCAGCACCTCCTGGTCGCTCGACCAGCCGGCGGCGATCAGCGCGCGCGTCTTCTCGATGTTCTGACGCGTGAGTTCCCGGTTGCGCTGCTGGATCTCGAGCACCCGCTGCGCCCGGTCGAGCTCGAGGAAGGCAACCGCCGCATCCTGGACCACGGCCAGCTGGAAGGCCTCGAGCTCCTGGGTCTGGCCTTCGTAGACGTACTTCTGGATCTCGAAGCCGGCCCAGCTCTTCTCGTCGTAGATCACCTGGCTGAGCTTCGCGGCCACGAGGAAGGAGTTGGAGACGTTGTTGCCCCGTTCAGAGTCGGAGCGATCGTCGTCGAGCGTCTGTGCGCGGGCGCCGACGTCCACCTGGGGCAGCAGGGCAGAGCGCGCCAGCCCGATCTCCTCACGCGCCGCCGCCAGTGCCCGGCGCCGAGCGGCCAGGTCGAGGTTCGAGGCGATCGCATGGCGGACGGCGTCGGGCAGCGAAATCTCCGTGTCGGCCGCGCGGGCAGGAGCTGCCAGTGCGATCCCGAGGAGCATGGTCGCCGACGCAATGAACCTGCGCTTCGCTGCGGACAAGCTCATTCTGGTAGATCTCCTCGCTCGCAGACTCGCGCAAACGATACCAATGTATGGAAGCGGTCACCTCCAGCATGGACGCGGCTGAGCGACACTGATCATCGGTCGCCCGCCTCGGTGCGTCACCCCGCGGGAGCCCGTTCTGCTACCATCCACCCCGGTCAATCGACGCGAACCGTCCAGGGTGAGTACGTGGCAGGGGCTCGGCAGAACAGGCACGGGGACGGCACTACGCGACTGCGTGTCGCGCTCGCCATCCTGGCAGCCCTCACGGGCTGCGCGCCCACGCTGGACGTGGCGGGGGTCTACTTTCCGGGCTGGCTGGTCTCGGCGTTCACCGGGGTGGTCGCCTCGTACGGCATCGTGCTGTGGCTGGGTCGGCGCCCGGGCGCCGGGGGCCTGGCGGACTCGGGGCTGTTCTTCCTGAGCCTGGTCGCAGGCATCGCGCTCGCCGTGTGGTGGGTGTGCTTCAGAGGCTTCTAGGGGGTCGGGTGGGCAGACATCGAATCGCGATCATCGCCGGATCGCTCGTCGTTGCAGCCATCCTGGCGGTGCTGGTGCTGGGACAGTACGAGCGTCATCCCACCACCGACGACGCCTACGTGGACGCGGACGTCGTCGGGATCGTGGCCCAGGTGGCCGGCCCGATCGTGAACCTCGCGGTGGTGGACAACCAGCCGGTGCGAGCCGGCGAGCTGCTGTTCGAGATCGATCCGCGCCCGTTCCGCATCGAGGTCGAGCAGACCCGGGCGGAGCTGGACCAGACGGGGCAGGACATCACCGCGCTCGCCGACACGGTCACCAGCGCCGAGGCCGGGGTGCGCTACGCCGAGGCCCAGCTCCGGCTCGCGCAGACCCAGTGGCGGCGGGTCGAGCCGCTGGCGAAGATCGGCGCACTTCCGTTCCAGGACCGCGACAAGGCCCAGGCGGCGCTCGACGAAGCCCGCGCGGGCCTGGACAACGCGCAGGCCGAGCTCGCCCAGGCCCGCGCCAACCTGGGCGCGGCCGACGCCAACAACCCGGAGATTCGGGCCGCCGTGGCCGAGCTCGAGCAAGCGGAGCTCGAGCTCAGCTACGCCACCGTGGTGGCTCCGGTCAACGGCTTCGTCACGGATCTCGACCTCAGCCCGGGGAGCTACGCCAGCGTGGGAAGTCCGCTGCTCTCCCTCGTCAACACCGACAGCTGGCGGGTGGTGGCCTACTACAAGGAGACCCAGCTCGAGCGCATCCAGCCGGGCCAGACCGCGCTCGTCTACCTGCCCGCCTACCCGGGCGTGCGCTTCGAGGGCTCCGTCCAGGGCATCGGCTGGGGCGTCGAGCAGCAGGGCGGGGACGGCGCGCGCGGACCGGACGGAGTCCCGAGCGTGACCCCGACGGTGGACTGGGTGCGGATGGCCCAGCGTTTCCCGGTGCGCATCACCCTCCCCGACATCGATCCGGCCCATCCGCTGCGCAAGGGCATGCGCGCCACGGTCCGCATCGACACCACAGCGGACGCGGGCGGGCGCTGACCCGGCCGCGATCGGAGCCGACGTGGCCGACGCCGCCTACTCCTTGCCGCGACGCCTGAGCGCCTGGCGCGTCCCCGCGCTCTCGCCGGCGGCGGCCTATGCCGTCCGCTTCGGCGTCGCGGTGTCGGCCGCCATCTGGATCGGCAACGCCCCGGGCCTGGTCGAGAACCACCCGACCTGGATCCTGATCACCGTCCTGATGCTGGTGCAGCCGACGACCGGTGCCTCCGTGATGAAGGCCCTGCTTCGCGGCGTGGGCACGCTGGCGGCGGCCTTCACCGCCATCCTGCTCTTTGGCCTCTTCGCCCAGGAGCCACCGCTGTTGATGGCAGGGTTGTTTCTCACCCAGGCCATCGGCGCCTACGGGAATTCGGGCCCGCGCTTCCAGTACGCCTGGTTCGTGTTCGCCTTCACCACCGCCATCGTGCTCGGTGACGCCATGGCGGGCCAGGGCGCGGTGGAGACCATCGCCTTCCAGCGCGCCTCCATGGTCGGCATCGGCATCCTGCTGTGCTTCGTCGTCGACTCCCTGCTCTGGCCGGCGCGGGCGGAGCCGCGCCTGCGCGAGAGTCTGGCCTCGCGCGCCCGTCTTCTTGGCGACGCGTTGAGCCGTGCCATCGCCACTCCCGAGGCTTCCCGTAGTGACGACCCGGGAGCCCCAGCACCCGGGCCTGCCTCGCTGGCGAACCAGCTCGCGCTCGTGGATGCGGCGCGCAAGGAGCTCGCAGTCTCGCGCACCGAGCTGAACGCCCTCGCACGCCTGCCGATGCTGCTCGAGACCCTCGCCTCGCGCGCGCGCGTCCTGGAAACTCCCATCGAAATGCCGGGCGGATCGGGTGCGGAGGGCCAGCCTCTGGCCGCAGCCCTGACCGAGCTGGCCCAGCGCGTCGAGGCCGCGCTCGAGGAGGTCGCCGCGGCCTTGACCGCCTCCCGCTCGCCCTCGGCGTTCGCGGATGATCTCGAACGCGCGCTCCTGGAGCTCGAGGCCGCGCGCGATCGGCTCGCGCGGAGCATCGGCTGGAACGCGGAGCTCGAAGGCCGGAGCGCCGATCTGCGAGATCTCGTGTCGGTGCTGTGCACCATCGAAGCGACCCTCTCCCCCCTCGAAGGCTCCGAGGCAGCGGACCCGTCCGGATCCCGTCCGCACTTCCGGCCCGACCCCTTCCGGGTGAAGATCGCGCTGCGGGCAGGGTTCGCCGTGATCGCCGCGTTCCTGGTTCCGCTCACGCTGGGCTGGCCGATGAACCCCATGGTCGCACCAGTTGCATTCATGGTGGCCTCGCTCGCGCGGGGAGCGGCCCTCCAGACCCTGACCTCGCTCGCAGCCGTTCTGGCCATCGGCTGGGCCGTGGCGGACCTCGTCAGCGTCTACGTCACCCCCCACTTGGAGCGGGCGCCGCTCGCGCTGCTGGTTCCCTTCGCGCTGGCCGGCGCGTTCGCGCTCATCGCGGCAAAACGCCCGAAGCTCGCCATGCTCCCCTCGATCGGAGGCCTGGTCGCCTTTCTCTCCGTCTACGGCGGAACCAGTGCACCGACGGACGTCTACGGGCCCTACAGCACGCTGTGCTACGTCGGCCTCGCCCTCGCCATCGGCTGGCTCTTCGGCCGATTGATGTGGCCGGCTACGGCTGCGGGGCTCTTCCGCCAGCGCCTGGCCGCACAGCTCGCACTCTGCCAGGAAGCCGTGCGTGAGGCAGGGGAGTCGGGAGACGCGGGCCGGGGCCGGCGCGCCGCGCACCTGGTCCAGGGCTGCGCCGAGCATTCGGCCCAGCTCGGACCGCTCCACCAGCAGGCCCTTCTCGAGCCGGTCGAGCGCGCCCTCGACCCGTCCCGGCGAGCGCGGATCCTCGCGCTCGCGATGGATCTGATGGATGCCGTCCTGGGCCATCGCCCCGGCGCCCTCGAGCCGTGGCTGGAGCGCGGCGGCGCGCCGCTGCGGCCCCTGCTGGAGGCGCTCCGCCGCGCCGACGAGGCTCTGCTCGCCAGCGAGCAAGCGGCGGTCGCCGTCCTGCGCGGTGACGCCGCGCATCGGGTTTCTGATCTTGCGGAGGCGCATCAGGCCGTAGAGGACCGCGTGAACGAGCTGCGCGCCGATCCCGGCGCGATCCCCGAGTTGACCGACCAGGAGAAGCACCTATCGCTCGTCGAGCTCGACTCGCGTCGCAAGCTCGTCTTCCGTCAGCGCGCCATCGAGGACTGGCTCGAGGACTGGCGGGCGGAGGAGGAGGGGCACGACCCGCAGCGACACTGATCCCGGTTTCCGCAGGATCCCACCGCGCCGCGATCGAGCCGACGCCCTCGGACCCATTGGACCGGGCCAGATCCCATCGTGTAACGTCGCAGCAGGTCGCGGCAGGAAGCCGACCTCTGGGGGGACCCATGTACGGAACTCTGGCCGTTCTCGCGGCATTCGCCTTCGTCTACAGCGTCGTCGCGTCGCGTCTCGAACGAACCCCGATCAACGGGGCGCTGGTCTTCCTGGCCTTTGGAATCCTGGCCGGTCCCCAGGTTCTCGGTCTGCTCGACCTGAGTGTCTCCGGCGAGGGGATGCGGACCGTGGCGGAGCTCACCCTCGCGCTGGTGCTCTTCAGCGACTCCGCCAATGCCGACCTCGCCACCCTGCGGCGCACCTTCCGGATTCCGTCGCGCCTGCTGCTGATCGGGCTGCCGCTGACCATCGCCTTCGGGTTCGGGGTGGGGAGGCTGCTCTTCCCGGACCTGCCGCTCCTCACGGTGGCGATCCTCGCCACCATGTTGGCGCCGACGGACGCGGCGCTGGGCAAGGCCGTCGTGACGAACGAGGCGGTACCGGCTCCCGTCCGTGAGGGGCTGAACGTCGAGAGCGGCCTCAACGACGGCATCTGCGTGCCCATCCTGTTCACCTTCCTCGCCCTGGCCGCCGGCACGGAGGGAAGCACGACCGGGATCGCGCTCCGCCTGTTCATGGAGGAGATCGGGATCGGTCTCGCCGTGGGCGTCGGCCTGGCCGTAGCCGGGCACCGGGCCATCCTTGCCGCCGCCAATCGGGGCTGGCTGGAAGAGCCCTGGACCCAGCTTCCCGTCATAGCGTTGGCCGTGACTTGCTTTGGGGTGGCCCAGGCGGCGGGTGGCAGCGGCTTCATCGCCTGCTTCACGGGGGGGCTCGTCTTCGGCGGGCTCGTGAAGCGCGAAAAGGAGTTGCTGTTCGAGGGCGCCGAGGGAGGTGGGAACCTGCTCTCGCTGCTGACCTGGGTGATGTTCGGTGCGGCCTTCGTCGGACAGTCCCTGGGCGACCTCGACTGGCGGGTGCTCGTCTACTCGTTGCTGAGCCTCACGATCGTTCGGATGCTGCCGGTCAGCCTCTCGCTGTTGGGCCTCGGCGTCCGTGCCGATGCGCAGCTCTTCCTGGGATGGTTCGGTCCGCGCGGCCTCGCGAGCATCGTCTTCGCCGTGATCGTCGTCGGCGAGAACGTGACGGGCTCGGACACCCTCACCGCCACGGTGATCTGCACTGTCGCGCTGAGCATCCTCGCCCACGGCCTGACCGCCAACCCGTTCGCCAACGCCTACTCCGCGCGGGCGAAGACGGACCCGCGGCTGAGAACCTGACCGCCGATCCAACGACCGACACCGGGAGTTCCTGCGGGATCGGCCCTTCATCATGCTTCCGATCCCGAGGTGCCGCCGCCCCTCAGTGCGCGAAGCCGGGCGTGGGCTCCTTCGAACCCGAGGGCGGGTTCTTCGCAAGCTGCTCGGTGGCGGCGCGCAGGTCGTCGAGGAGCATCGTCGCCAGGTCTCGGCTGAAGCCCTCGCGCACCACCACGCGCAGGACGGCCACGTCCTTGGCGTCGTCCGGCATCGTGTAGGCCGGCACCTGCCAGCCCCGCTCTCGCAGCTTGTCCGAGACGTCGAAGACGCTGAAGGGCGTCCCCTCCCGCACGCTGAACGCGAAGACGGGGATCGCGCTGCCGTCCGAGAGCAGCTCGAAGGGCCCCAGGCTGGCGATCTCGCCGGAGAGGTAGGTCGCGGTGTCGCGCAGCGCCTCCATGATGCGGGTGTAGCCCTCGCGGCCCAGGCGCAGGAAGTTGTAGTACTGGCCGATGACCTGGTTTCCGGCCCGCGAGAAGTTGAGCGTGAAGGTCGGCATGTCGCCGCCCAGATAGTTGACGTGGAAGACCAGGTCCTCGGGCAGGTCCTCGTGGCTGCGCCAGGCCACCCAGCCCACGCCGGGATAGACGAGCCCGTACTTGTGGCCCGATGCGTTGATGGACTTGACCAGCGGGAGCCGGAAGTCCCAGGGGAGATCCGGGTGCAGGAAGGGCGCGACGAAGGCCCCGCTCGCGCCGTCCACGTGGAGCGGCACCTCGAGGCCCTTGTCCGCGTTGAGGCGCACCAGCGCGTCGTGGATCTCCTGGATGGGCTCGAACTCACCCGTGTAGGTGGTCCCCAGGATGGCCACCACGCCGATCGTGTTCTCGTCCACGGCGTTCACGACCTGCTCGGGCGTGATCACGTAGCGGCCGCGCTCCATGGGCAGGTAGCGGGCTTCCACGTCCCAGTAGCGGCAGAACTTCTCCCACACGACCTGGACGTTGGAGCCCATGATCATGTTCGGTCGATCGGTGGACTTCCCCTTCGCGCGCATGCGGTCTCGCCAGCGCCACTTGAGCGCCAGACCGGACAGCATCACCGCCTCGCTCGAGCCGATCGTCGAGACGCCCACGCCCGCTTCGGGCGCGTGGAAGAGCCGGGTGACGATGTTGATGCAGCGGTTCTCGATCTCGGCCGTCTGCGGGTACTCGTCCTTGTCGATCATGTTCTTGGCGAAGCTCTCGGCCATCAGCTTCTCGGCCTGGGGCTCCATCCAGGTGCTGACGAAGGTGGCGAGGTTGAGGCGCGCGCTTCCGTCCAGCAGCAGCTCGTCGTGGATGAGCTGGTAGGCCGAATCCGGATCCATCTCGCCTTCGGGGAGCTCGTACTTCGGGATCGACCGGGTCATCGCTCCGCGCGCGTAGCGCGGGGCGAGCGCGGCCTCCTCCGGGCTGAGCTGGTCGAGCTTCACGAGCTTGCGCATGGGGGTCTCCTTCTCCCGCCGATCTTAACGCAGCGGCGGGGCGTCTTCATCGAAGAGCTCGGGGATCATCAGGTAGGACCCCAGCAGGAAGCACACGGCTCCCGCGGCCGTGTAGAAGCTCGCCCAGAAGGCTGCGCTGGCAGCGGCGGGCTCGGGCCCGGCGAAGCTGTAGAGGGCGGAGAGCTGGAACGCCACCGAGCCCAGGAGGTTCACCACCGCAATCCACCACGAGACGCTGCGGGGCGCGAAGGATGCGGCTCCGTGGGAGACCTCGGCGTAGGCGAGGTAGCTGGCAACCAGGAAGCAGACGCAACCCACCATGTTGGGCGTCCAGACCAGAAGGTCCGCTTCCTGCCAGGTCATGCCCGTGATCATCGCATCCGCGGTGTTCAGGTTGAACATGATCGTCCCCAGGAGCTGGACAGCGCTGGCGAGGTAGCCCAGGTTGCGGGGGCGCCACCCCCACCAATGCCAGGAGCGCGTTGAATTGTCTTTCAAGGCGTCCGCCACGTCGCCGTTTAGCGCCTCGAGCCACTGGAGCCAGGCGGCAGCGGTGAAGAAGAGCGAGCCCACGAAGAAGACCCAGTTGAGCAGGTGCGCATCGCGGAGCAGCGGCGGGACGGACTGCGGCCAGGTCGCGGCGACTCCCCCTGCCGCGAAGTGCACGGACCCGATCGCGAAGAGGACCGCGACCCACCAGGCCAGCCGCCTCGGCGCCCACAGGTGACGGAAGGCGGAGGCGTGCGTGGGACGCGGGCGCTCGGCGCTCGCCGCCTCCGCAACGCGGTGTGGCCGGAGCCCCTTGCGGTGGCGGCGCGAGCTGGCGACGAGATGGCCACCCTTCGGAAGGCGACGCAGCCGGTGGGTGACGAAGGGCCCGGGGCCCCGGCTCCGGGCCTCGCCCGGCTCGCTCCGATTCGCCTGCTCGGGAGGTTTGGACATCGCCGGGGGCAGGATACCCGATGACTTACTGCATGCCGCTAGACGGAGAAGCTCCGCGTGCGCAGCCTTCTCGCGATCCTGCGCGGGTCCTGTAGCATCCGGCGGCATTGGGAATCGAAATGCGAGAGAGTACGGGCGAGATCGACAGCCGCCGCGACCCGCTGTGCACCCGGACGCCCCGGACCCGCACCTGGCCGCGGGAGTGGCTGTCCCGCGGTCGTCCGGTCCGCCGAATGTCGATCGCCACCCTTTTCGCCTGGGCCGTTCTGGCGAGTGCCCTGCATTCGGACGCAGAAACCCAGGCACCCCCGCAGCCAGGGGGCCAGGCCGACAGCGAGGCCGGCCCTCCGGAAGCGATGGACCCGACCCAGCAGCATCGTTGGCACATGCCGCGCCGCGGCGCGCAAGAGCTCGCCCCGGCAGCCGTCGGCCCGGTGCACGCCGAGTGGAACCGGCTCGGTCACCTCGTAAACGCTGGAAAGAGCACGCTCCGGAGACTGGGGCATCCTGTTCGACGTCGACCTGGCCTTCTTCGACCAGCAGGCGAGCCGAGTGGAGTCGGGCCGGAAGAACTTCGGAACCTTTTCCTGGCGAGTCATGGGCGACGCGAAGCTCTTCGACCTCCGGGACAGCGACCACCTTTCCGGCCTCGGGCGCGGCTCCGTCAGCTGGAACACCTTCGGCACCGCAGGCCTGAACTACGACCCTGCCGATCAGGGCCTGAGCGAGAATGTCGGCTCGATCTCCGCGCTGAACGCCACGGTCTTCGACAGTGCGGCGATCGTGGACGAGCTCTACTGGAAGCAGGTGGCCTGGGGCGGGAAGCTCCTCGTCCTCGGCGGCAAGATCGACATGCTGTACCACTTCGACACGAATCGCGTCGCCAACGATGCCTATTCGCAGTTCTTCTCGTACTCCCTTCAGAACAACCCGTCGGTCCCGGGACCGCTCTACGGCGGCTTCGGCGCCATCGTGCGCACCAACCTCCCGAAGAGCGCCTATCTGATGTTCGGCGTGGGCGACTCGTCGATGGACAAGGCCGTCGCACCCTGGAAGACCCTCGACAACGACTCCTGGTACCAGCTCCTCGAGCTGGGCCTGAGCCCCTCGCTCCCGGTACTCGGCAAGGGCAACTACCGCATCACGCCCTGGCACAACCACCTCTTCGGCGAGGACGGCTTCGGCATCGGGCTCAGCTTCGACCAGGAGCTCGGTTGGAAGGGTCTCGTTGCTTTCTTCCGTTTTGGCTACGGCGACAAGGACGTGACTCCCGTGGAGACCTTCGTCGCGGGCGGAATCGGCCTCGAGGCGCCCTTCGGCCGCAGCGACGATCTCGCCGCGATCGGGGTGGCGTGGTCGGATCCCAGCCCGGGCACCGGCGACCGCGACGAGACCCTCGTCGAGATCCTCTACCGCGTCGGACTCGCCAAGGGGATTTCGGTCACGCCCGACCTGCAGCTCGTCTTCGACCCCGCCGATGGCCCGAACCACGATTTCGTCGTCGTGCCGGGCGTTCGACTCCATCTCGTGTTCTGAGTCCGGCCCCGGGCAGCAGCACCCCGCGTGAACCGGCCATTTCCGGCCACCCCCCGTTTTTCCCCCTTTCAGGGGAGGATTCTTCTTGCGTGGCTCATACGTTAGACTGCATCAACGGGTCGCGGCAGGCGACCGGACTGGGCCGTAGCAGGCGGTCCGATGGGGAGGAGAGGTTGATGCGCTTCGTGACACTGGGAATTGCGATGTTCTCCGCTGTGGGTCTGCTGCTCGGTGCGGGGGCGTCTGCGCAGGTGGTGAATGATACCTATACGATCGTGGACCGAGACAACGGCGCTGTTTTCGCGGATCTCCAGGCGGAGGACCACGTATTCGACGTTCGTCTCGAGGCGAGATGTATCAGCGCCAACGATGAGGTCGTCTTCTACTCCTTCACCAACCACCCGGACGACGTGAAGATCTCCACGAACAAGGCCAAGGTCGCGCAGAAGGACAAGGCCAACCCGGTCATGGTCCAAGTCGACCTTCTCCCGGGAGGGGTGCTCACCACCATTGGGAACCTGACCAACTGCAAGGGTTCCAAGTTGGACGCCGACGTCGACGCGAAGAAGGCCACTGGCAAATTCAAGCTCGATTCAAAGGACTGCGATACCAATCTGAGCGCCGCCGAGATCCAGTTCGTCGCGGCCACCTGTGCATCTACCAAGCAAATCAAGGGGAACTACAAGGCGAGCACCGCCGAGGTGAAGAGCCTGAAGATTGCGGGCAAGGGCACGGCCACTCCGTAGTCGGTCCGCGATCAGCTTCTTCCGAGCGGAGAACCCGGCGTGGGTCCGGGTGCTCCGCTCCCGCGTCGCGCTCGTTGGGGGCGCTGGGGAGGGCTTGTGGCGATCCGAGCGGAAGAGATCCGAGGCAGCCGCACCCGGTGGAGGATCGCCGGCCTCATGATCTTCGCTGCCTGTCTCGCCGCGACGGCCTGTGATCGAGGCCAGCCGGCGGATCGAACCGGCGACGCCAGCGCCGCGCCGAAGGCGATGTCCGCGGCGCGGCCTCCCGCGCTGCCAGGCGCCCACGACGAGTCCGCTCTGCCGAAGCACGGGCTCGCCGAGCGGCGCGAGCGGGGGAGCAAGTCCCAGCGGTCGGACGAAGACCCAGCGCTCGCGTCTCGGGAATATGCGCACGAGCCCGCCGACCCGGCCCGGCTCGAGGAGGAGCAGTGGGAGGCCGTTCGCAACCTCGAGGACGGACACCTCGAGATCCGGGTCGATGCCGCCGAATCGCTCTACCCGGATGCCGAGGGGATCGCCGCGCTCGCCGTGGCCGTGACGGATGACCCGGATCCGGCGGTCCGGGTGGCCGCGGCGTCGAGCCTCGGCCACTCCCTCGAAGACCCGGCGGCGCTCGCGGGCCTCCTGCGCGCGCTCGACGATCCCGACCCGGAGGTCGTGGTGACTGCTCTCGACAGCATCGGGTTCGTCGGCGACCACACGGTCATTCCCGAACTTCAGTTCCTGCTGGAGCACCCCAACGCGAAGGTGCGCGAAGCGACGCTCGACGCCATCGACTGGCTCGAGGAGTGAGCCACGCCGCAACGACGAATGGTCGATCGTTCCTACTGGGCGACGACCGCGGCCCCGTGTACCACCCAAAGGGAGATTTCGAATCCTCGGGGGATTGCGTATGCTGAATCGCATGAAACGACACGACACGACACGCGACGTCTGGTTGGGGCCGCGGTCCCGCTCTTCCTGATTCTCTCGGTCTCCGCCCTTGCCGCGGACGAGGGCAAGGTCGTTCCCCTCAGCGCCGAGGACCAGAAGGCCCTGGCCCTGCTGGGTGAGGGCGTGGTCGGAAAGGCGCTGCCGGCCCACCCGATCGAGGACGTTGGGAAGTTCCTCGATCTGCAGGCGGGCCCACACACCTTCAAGATCGTGGCAGGGAACGATCAGGGCAAGACGCAGGTCGAGACCTACACCTCGCTTGGAGCGAAGGACGGCTCCCAGCAATGGAAGCGAACCATCGGGGACCAGTACGACGAGTTTCTGACGCTGAGCGCGGGCTCGACCGGGAAGACGGCGGAGACCGAGAAGCCGCACGGCTACCGGGCGGCTTTCGACCCGCCGATGCACGAGCACGTGGGCATCGCGCCGGGAGAGAGCGTGAACATCGAGAGCAAGATGCGCGTCTCAACCGAGAAGGACCCGAGCAAGATCAAGTACACCGGGAAGATGAACTCCACGATTACCTACGTGGGTGCCTATCAGGTCAAGGTGCCCGCCGGAAGCTTCGAGGCCATCCTCGTCAAGGTCGACGTGGGCCCCGCCGACGTGGAGGACACCCAGTACACCTTCTTCGCCAAGGGCGTGGGCAAGGTCGCCGAGATCGAGGCCCTCCGGGTCTCCGCTGCGCTGATCTACCACAGCCACAGCAAGACCGCGAAGGTCCTGGTCACACACCCCGCTTCCAGAAAATAGGAGCGGTGACCTCAACCGGACTTCGCGGTCTGTTTCGCGCCGCCCCAGCCGAGCACGTCGTGGAGAACCGACCAGCGCGGCTTCCCGTCGCTCGGCGGCTCCTGTCCCAGGAACCAGTAATCGAACAGCCGCGGGATGGTCAGGTCTCGCTGCTTGAGCGGGTGCTCGCGGCCCGCCTCGCGGCTGCTTCCGTGGATTGCTTGTTTCTTTCTGCCATTTCGAAACACTTCCCAGGGTCCTAGACCCTGTGATGTGTCTCCTAGATTGGACCACCGAATGTCGTTGACGGGCTACACCTGGCGGGCGGTGTCGGCGACAGGGGGCTGATCCCGGGCCGGGAAGAGGACGTCTTCGGCATCGGCTACTTCTACAACCGGCTCGAGCAAGCTGGCGTGGTGGGTCGAAGCCTGGGCCGCCACGCCAATTGACGTCGGTGGAGATGTGCTTCGTGCTGCGCTACTCACCCTACTTTCGTAAATCATGACGGAACAGAAGAAGAAGATCCTCCTCACCGGAGCCTCCGGCTCCATGGGCAACGCGGCTTTTCTCGAGCTGATGACCCGGCCCGACCGGCCCGACATGGTGCTGCTGGTTCGACCCTCGGCGGTCAACAAGAAGAAGTTCGTTGCCTACGAAGGAGGCAAGAGCACGCCCGCTGGGCCAGAAGAGCATCGTCGAGCACGACGGTCTCAAGATCGTATGGGGTGATCTCACCTGCTACGAGGATGTGCTCGAAGCCGTCGCCGGGGTGGACGCGTGCTGCACCCGGCCGCCTTCATCTCGCCGGCCGCCGATCACGATCCGGACCTGGCGGAGAAGATCAACGTCGGCGCCGCCGAGAACCTGGTGCGCGCCATCAAGGCTCAGCCGGACAACGGCGATCACGTTCGCCTGGTGCAACATCTCCTCGCTCGCCATCTACGGCGACCGGCTGCCGCCGATCCACTGGGTTCGCTGCGGCGATCCGCTAAAACCGAGCGTCTACGACTTCTACGCCATGACCAAGACCCGCGCCGAGCAGATCGGTGATCGAGTCCGGTCTCAAATACTGGGCGAGCATTCGCCAGAGCTACATCGCCATCACGGATCTCTTCAGGCTGATGGATCCGATCATGTTCCATCAGCCGCTCAACACCTGCATGGAGATGGTCACCGACGAGGACGCCGGCTATGGCCTGGTGCAGACCCTCGACTGTCCGGACGACTTCTACGGCCGCATCTACAACATGGGCGGCGGTCCCGGCGGACGCATCACCTTTATCGACTACCTGTCCAAGATGATGCGGCTGCTCGGCCTGGGGGATTTTCGCAAGATCATGGACCGCGACTGGTTCGCCTTGCGGAACTTTCACTGCAGCTTCTTCGAAGACTCGGGCGTGCTCAACGAGTACCTCGGCCACTGGCGCCAGTCGGTGGAGGATCACTGCCAGCAGGTGATCGACGAGGCGCCCTGGTACGTGGCCCTGGGCAAGCTCGCGCCGAGCGTCCTGGTCAAGAAGTTTCTCATGAAGCGCGATGGCAAAGACAGAGAACGGTCCCCTCGGTTGGCTGAGGAACGAGAACGAAGGCCGGATCAGCGCCTTCTACGGCTCCACGGGAGAAGATCGTGTGCGATCCCCGGGTGGGACGGCGCCGGTGCCACCAACCCCCGAGGACTTCCAGCGACTGAGCCACGGCTACGACGACAGCAAGCCGGACGACGCGCTCACCCTCGACTGACCTGCGCAGACGCGGCGGACTTCCGCGGGGGGCAGTGCCTGACCGAGGCGTTCGAGGGCATGCGGCCACCCGCATGGAGTGGAAGTGCGCCTTTGGACCACACCTGGAAGGCGACACCAACCCTGGTGCTACGCGCCGGGCACTGGTGTCCAGAGTGTCTTCCGCCCGCCTGGAACTACGATGCGATCGCCAAGAAGAACCCGTTCTTCGCGCAGATCTACTATCCCAACCACGACCGGGACGAGCAGAACTTCTACGACGCGCGGTGCTTCGAAGACATCGTGTAGCCCCGGCCGCCGTCTGGCCACCTGCCAGCTCGCCATCGAGACCTGGCTGAAAGACTGGCTGAAAGACAGGCGGCGAGCCGCCTACCCGTGAACGGTATCCTCGATGGCCACGGCCAGCAGCGGTTCATGGTGCTGATTAGCCAATGATAACAGTTCGTTACAGACATAGTTGCGCGCACGCCTAGATCTCGAGACGCCCGGCTTGCGCAGCTGGGTCTCAATGGTTACCATTGTAGTGACGATATAGCACTACACTCGTCATGAGAGGCGTCATGGCATATCTGGTTCGACGAGCGGGCGGGAAGGTCCAGATCCGGGAGTGCGTGCGCACCGAGCGCGGCCCCCGCTCGAGAATGCTCGCGTCCTTCCGCGGCGCCTTGAGCGATCAGGCTCTGGACCAGGCGGCGCGCAAGGCCGTGCGGCCTCTCGATCGCAAGGACCTGATCGCAAGGGCCCAGCACCATGGGAGTCGGCTGGGCGCCGTCCACGAGCGTCGCCGCCCGGCAACTGGTCAAGCGACTCCGGCGCGGACGAACTCTCGATCCCGTACTCGTTGGGCTTCTGAAAGCGAGCCTCTCGGACATGCTGGAAACGGAACTCGCGGACGACCTCGATGAGGCGGCGGATTGGGTGGGAACCTCCGACGAGGAGCGGGGTGCGGCCCTGCGAGGGCTGCTGCGTCTCAGCGACGCCATCGCGCGTTCTCGAGACGCCGCTCCCTCCCAGCCGCAGCGAGCCGTATCCACAGATCGATTCCGGGCAGCACGGAGTCGCTTGATGGAAGACCTCCTCGAGAGGGTCACTGCAATCGCCCAGGGCTTCGGCCGCGCGGGAATCCCCCACTCGTTCGGAGGGGCGATTGCACTCGGCTACTACGCCCCCGCGCGCCCTACGCGCGACATCGATATCAACATCTACCTTCGAGTCGACGAGGCTGGGCGGGCTCTCGACTCCCTGCAGGAATTGGGGGTCCCGGAGGCCAGCGACGATCAGCGGGCGAAGATCCAGCGGGATGGCCAGATACGGCTGTACTGGGACGAGGTTCCCCTCGACCTGTTCTTCTGGAATCTGGAGTTTCACGCGAGCTGCTGTGAGCGGCGGCGCCAGTACGCGCTGCTCGATCACAGCATCGACGTTCTGAGCCCAGAAGACCTGATCGTCTGCAAGGTCGCCTTCGGGCGTGACAAGGACACGCGCGACATCTCTCAGATGCTCGACTCCATGGGAGAGCGCCTGGACGTGCAATACGTGCTCCACTGGGTGGAGGCGATCGTTGGCACCGACGCGGCTCCGGCCCGACAGCTGACCCACGCCCTCGCGCAGCGCTCCCTCCTCCCCGACCGCTGAGCCCGCCGTGACGGATCTCCTGCTCGATGGCAAGGTCATGGGAATCGCGAAGGCCCTGGAGCACGCGCGCATTCCGTACGCTTTTGGCGGAGCGATCGCGCTCGCGTACTACGCGGCGCCTCGGGGAACCGAAGACATCGACATCAACGTGTTTCTGAAGGCGGAGGAAGCTGGAGCTTGCCTTGGGGAGTTGGAGCGCCTGGGGATCGAGAGCCCGGCGGGGGATCTCGACAGACGCGACCACCAGGTGGTGTTGTCTTGGGAGCACACGCCGATTCATCTGTTCTTTTCGTACGACCCGTTCCACGAGAGCTGCAAGGCGCGTGCACGGCGGGCTCCCTTTGCAGATGGCGAGATCTGGATCCTCAGTGCAGAGGACATCGCGGTCTTCAAGGTCATCTACGACCGGCCCAAGGATCGCGCTGAGGTGCGAGAGGTATTGCTTTGCATGGGAGAACGGATGGATGTGGCGTACACGATCGGGTGGCTGGAGCGGATTCTGGGGAGCGAGGATGCGCGAGTGACGAGGTTTCGAGGGGCAGTTGGGGAGCTGGTGGCCGCAGCTCCACCGACGACCACCCGACATACGCCTTCAGGCGCCCTGCCTGAACGAGAGTAGCCCTGCTGACTACGAACCCGCTTCCTCGAGCGCCTTCGGATCGTAGTAGGGAGCGATCCGCCGCAGGACGTCGCCGGCGGCCGTGGCCTTTTCCAGCACGAAGCCGGAGGTGAAGGTCCTCTGCGAGATCTCGCGGGCGTCTCGCACCATCGTCATCAGGCTCTCGTAGATGGGAAGGGTCTGATCGTAGCCCTCCCCCTTCGCGAGCGCGGACGAGAGGTGCTTCGACTCGCCCTTGACGCGGCGGATGACCTGGCGGAGTCGATAGTAGGCCTTCCTCTGTCCCGACCCGATGGTGCTCTCCGGCTCCTTCAGGAAGGTGTCGTAGAGCGCGTCGCACGCCTTGGCCAGCTCTGCGCCGAGGGCGGTGACCCGCTCCTGATCCCACTTGGCGAGCTCCGCGAAGCTGCTGCTCGGCAGCCACAGCGTCACCGCGAAAGCGAGAAAGACCAGACCGATCCCGTGAAATGACCTCATGAGTTCTTCTCCTCCGTGAAAGACGGCAATGAGTATGTCAATCGGCGCGTGCGAGTCGCGCTCCCAGGCCCTCCACCGACGCTGTCTCGAAGGACGACCTCGGACCGACTGGAAGAGCTTCTCGATCTCGCCCAGCATCATCTTGCGCCCGATCTTGTGCTTGGTGCCGCTTCCGAAGCCCGCGACCTGGTCCGTAAAGGTCCGGTTCGTGTAGAAGACGAGCGTGTCCTCGCCGAAGGAGAAGGCGCCCGCGACGATCTGGAGCGAGTTGAAGGACTGGCCGACGAAGTACTCGCGGCGCCCCGCGACCGCGTAATCCTGGTGTTTCTCGATCGCGCGGTGCACCAGGACGACCGTGGGACGGTCCTGGATGCTCTGGATCTGCCAGGTGAAGTGGTTCTCCACCGAGGGCGCGGCGCCTGCCGGGAAGTTCTTGAAGGCAGCATAGAAGGTCGGCGCGCGCTTCTCGACGGCCTTCATCTCCTCGGCAGCGAGGCTCAGCTCCTTGCCCGGGTGGGCCTCGTCGCCGCCCCGCGTGTAGGGCGCGATGCCGGCCAGCCCGCCCTTCCGGTACGCGTTCACCCGCTCGGCGAGGATCTCGCGATAGCCCTGGGCGATCGCCTCCCGCTGCTTCGCGATCGGGGCCGAATCGTTGGCCTTCGCGATGCTCTGGAGCTTCTCGATCTCGGACTGCGAGAGGTTGAAGTCGGAGCCCGGCTCCATCAGCAGCAGCCTGTCGAGCTCGCCCGAGTCGAACTTCAGGCTCGCAAACGACTCGGCGCTCACCGCTCCGTCGGGAATGGCGCCGCGCGAGAGGATCGTCTTGTCGGCTTCCTCGACCCCGCCCTTCTGGATCCGCTCGAAGACCTCGCCGAACGGGGCCTTGACGACCATGGCGACCGCCACGGCGAGCTCCTTCTTCGAGTCTTCCTTGAGCTCGCGCGAGACGATCTCGCCCTGCGCGAGCTTGTCGATGTCCGACTGGCCGAAGCCCAGATTCGTCCCCACCTCGCTGGATCAACTCGGAGACCGGCGGCGTCTGGGCGAAGCCAGTCACCGGAACCAGCAGCAGCGGAGCACGCGACGAGCGCAGTGAAGCTGCGCGCACCTTCTCATCGGGTTTCCTCCTCGAAGCGGATACTGGTGCGGCTCTCGGGAAAAGTCCAGCGAAGCTTGCGGCAAGCGGTCCTTCGCTGGGCGCTGAAATGCAACCGATTTCTTCTTCAATTTCAGATCGGGTTACAGGGTAGACTTCGACGGTTTTCTTCTCTAGAAGGCGACCGAGAGGGCGACGATGTGCAGCCCGAAATTCGAGTAGTCGCCGGCCAGGCGGCCGAACGCGTTCGTGACGTCGATCGGCGAGCGTCCGTAGTCGGCGTAGGTGTAGTTGAGGCCGATCTTGACGCGCTCGCTCCAGTCGTGAACGACGCCGGCGGAGAAGCGCCACTGCCGGTCGCTCGGCATGTCCGGGAGGTTGTTGCTCCGGTCGCGGACGGGGCTGGTGTCGTAGGCCACGCCGGTCTGCAGCAGCCAGGCCGGCGCCACCCGCCACTCCCCCCCGAGGCCGAAGTGCCAGGTGTCCTTCCAGTCGCGCGGCACCTGGATGGTGGATCCGGCAGGGCCGCTGATGGGCGTGAAGTCCATCACGCTCCAGTTCTCCCAGCCCACGTCGGCCATCAGCGCCACGGTGTCCGTGAGCTGGTGATAGACGCTGGCCCGCACCATCTGGGGAATCGGGATGTCGGCCGCCACGTCGCCATCCGTGAGCCCCAGGGCCCGGAAGATCGGCGGCGTGTTGCTTCACGTTGAAGTCGCCGTCCAACTCGAAGTCGATCTCGGAGCGGTAGGTGATGCCGATTCGCCAACGGTCGTTCGGCTCGATCAGCACGCCGGCGTTGAAGTTGAAGACGAAGTCGTCGACGCTGCTCATCTCCACCTCGCCCTCGGGGCCGGGCTGGAGGAGCTCCGAGATCCCGTCGATCCTCGCCAACGCGGGAGCAAGCGCCTCGTCGATGCGCCCCAGGATCCGATCCCGGATGGGAGGCGGTAGCTCGTTGATCGCGTCGATGACGTCGGGAAGCCCCGACTGCGGATCCGCTCCTGGACGCCCGCGCGGAGCGCGTCCCTGGTCGATGAAGTTCCCGAGGCGCGGGAGCCTGAGATCGAAGTCCATGGTGCCGTAGTTGATCGAGACGCCGCCCCCCAATGAAAGCCAGTCGTTCACCCGGAAGCTCACCACCGGATTCAAGCCCAGGGCGACCAGGTTCAGCTTGGTGATGAAGAAGCGGCCGGCCCAGCTGTTGTCCGGGTTGAGAGCTCCTCCGGATATTCCCGCGAACGAGGCGCCCAGCGCCCAGCGGTCGTTCAAGGGCCGAACGTAGAAGGCGCCCGCCGACGGGACGACGCCCCCCTGCCGGCCGCCGTCCCCGCCGTCGAAGCTGGTGGTCCCTTTGAGGCCGAAGTCGATGTCGGTGATGATCGGCTGGAGGCCGATCAGCCACTGGGGCTTCTCCATCCGCGACATCCCGGCCGGGTTGTAGAAGGCGGTGGCCGCATCGTAGGCGTAGGCCGCCTGGCCTGCCTGCGCTGTCCCGTTGCGCGGGGCGCCGATCTCCTGCGCCAGGAGTCCCCCCGCCGCCGCGCTGGCCGCCCACAGCAGGATCGCTCCGACTGGATCGCCCACGAGAGGTCTCGGTGCCATGCCCCCCTCCCTTCCGGCGCCAGGACGATACACAGTGCCAGGGAGCCTCTCAGACGTCCCAATATGCCCGCCGGCACCTCTCAACCCCCGTGATATCCTGCTTCCCATCATGATTCGTCACACCTCGATCCGGCGTGCGCGCATCACGGTCCTGATTGCGGCCGCGCTCTGGCTCCCCGCGACGGCAGCGCTCGCCCAGGAGGCCCCTTCGGGAGAGCCCGCGGCCCCGCCCCCCGAGATCCAGGCGATCCCGCTGGAGGACTTGCAGGAGAAGGCGGAGGCGGTCGCCGCGGAGCTCGCGACCATGCGCTCCGGCGACGCGCTGCGCGAGACTCTGGAGCAGATCGGCGGCGAGATCGAGAGCCTGGAGGAGGAGGCGGCCTCGCTCGTCGAGCTCACCACCTCCACCGTCGCGGCATCGGCCAGCGTCAAGCGCCTCCAGGACCTGGAGCGGCAGCTCGCGAGCCAGCTGGAGCGTCTGGGGAAGCCGGATACGCAGCTCGGCGCGCTTCTCACCAAACTGGGTACCTCGCTCGATCGCACCAATGCGCTCGCTCCGCTGTGGGAGGAAACGGAGAAGCAGGCGCGACGCGCAAGCGCGTCGGCTTCCGCCCTGCGCCGAATCGAATCGACCCGGCGCGAGATCAAACGCCTGCGCCAGGAGCTCGTGGCCCGGCGCAACGAAGTTCTGACGCTGCGGGACCGGCTGGTGGACCCGAAGAACTCTCTCGAGCGCTCGCTCGGGGAGGTGCGCGGCGCGATACAGAGCCACCTCACACACCTGCTCGCCTTCGATCGCCCGCCCATCTGGCATGCCGACCTGCGAGCGTCTCTCCTCGAGGAGCTCGCACAGGGCCGGTCGCAGCTTGTCGACGCGCGCCTCGGCGGTGTCGCGGACTACGCGCGCGAGCACGCGGCTCTGCTGGCCTTCCAGCTCGTCCTCTTCCTGGTACTCGCCCGGGCTCTGCGCGCGCTCGGGGCTCGCGCCAGGACCCGCGCCGGGGAGAGCTACGACCTGCGCGAGGCCGAGAAGGTCTTCGAGGTCCCCACCTCGATGGCGCTCGTCATCTCGCTCGGCCTCACCCCGCAGCTCCATCCCCTGGCACCACTCCTCTTCAGGCAACTCGCGGCCACCGTGCTCGCCGTGCCGATCGTTTTGATCGTCCGCCGTCTGGCACCCCCGGCCATGAACGCCCTCTTGATCGCGCTCCCGAGCCTCTTCGTGGTCGATCGGGTCCGCTACATGATGGAGGCCACGCCTGTCCTCGCACGCGTGGCGTTCTTCCTGGAGCTCCTCTTCGCACTCGGGTTCCTGCTTTGGCTGATTCACCCGGCTCGACTCGTCCGGGTCCCTTCCGAGATGCTTCGCCTGCCCTTCTTCCGGGTGGTCGCAGTGGCCGTGCGCGTCGCTCTCGTGCTGTTCGCCGTGGCGATCGCGGCCCAGGCGGTCGGGCTCGGCTACCTCTCCGACCTGTTCGGGAACGGAGCGCTGCAAAGCGCCTACGCGGCTCTCCTCATCTTCGGGATCCTCAAGGTGGCCCAGAGCCTGCTGGCCTACGCGCTGGTGCTGCGCCCGCTTCGGCTCCTGCGCCTGATCTCGCGGCATCGGATGCGGGTCCGGCGCCACCTCGACAGGGGACTCGGGGTGCTCGCCGTGGCCGCATGGGTCTACACGGTGCTCTCGGTCTTTGGCGTCGCCGGCTCGCTGCGAGCCTTTCTGGCCAGGCTGCTGGGCGCAGGGCTGACGGTGGGCGCCCTCTCCATCTCCCTCGGTGACGTATTCGCCTTCGTCCTCACGGTCTGGCTCTCCTTCGCGCTCGCCCGCTTCCTGAACTTCATCCTCGAGGAAGACGTGTTCTCGAGGATGTCTCTCGCCAGGGGCGTGCCGTACGCCATGTCGAGCCTGGTGCGATACACGCTGATCTTCCTCGGATTCATGGCCGCCCTGGCAGCGGCGGGCATCGAGATCGGCAAGCTCACTGTCGTCGCGGGCGGTCTCGGGGTGGGCATCGGTTTCGGCCTGCAGAACGTGGTGAACAACTTCGTCTCGGGCCTGATCCTGCTCTTCGAACGGCCGGTGCAGGTGGGCGACACCGTTCAGCTCGTGAGCCAGAACTTGTGGGGAGATATCCAGCGCATCGGGATCCGGGCCAGCGTGATCCACACCTTCGACGGCGCGGAGGTCGTCGTACCCAACGGACAGCTGGTCTCGGAGTCAGTCACCAACTGGACGCTCTCGAATCGGCACCGCAGAGTCGAGGTGAACGTGGGCGTGGAATACGGAACCGATGCGCAGCGCGTGATCGATCTGCTGCTCGAGGTGGCGCGAAGCAATCCGAACGTGCTGGACGCCCCTCCGCCCCGCGCCCTGTTCGTGAGCTTCGGCGACAGCGCTCTCCTGTTCCTGCTCCGAGCGTGGATCCCCGACTTCAAAGACGGCTACTCGGTCCGCAGCGAGCTGAACGTCGCCGTCCAGCGCGCCCTCAGGGAGGCGAACATCGGCGTGCCGTTCCCGCAGCGCGACCTCCACCTGCGCACGGTGAGCCCGACCGCGGCGTCGGGCCTGGGTGTGACGGACGCACCACCTCGTCGCAGCGACCCCGGGGAGTCCGATCCCGGGAGCTGACCCTCAGGTCGATACCCGGCATGCGGTCGCCGGGTGCTGAGCGCGACTACTGGGCGCCCGAGCCGGCCTCCAGCTTCGCCATCACCTGATCCAGGCTGAAGCTCGCCGCCTTCTGCCGCGGTGGGTAGTCCTTGAACGTCTTCAGGAACTCCCCGACGTAGGCCTGGGCGGGCACCAGCATGAACGCCCGGTCGAGCTGCCAGTCGTGGTAGGTGTTGGAGGTGATGGTCGCGCGCTCGTAGGGATCCCGGCGCAGGTTTTCGATCAGCGGCACGCGCAGGGGCACGAAGGGCTCCATCCACACGCGGAAGGTCCCCGTGGTCTGCTGCTCCATGAAGATGATCTTCCAGTCCTCGTAGCGGAGCGCCGTCAGGTCGCCATCGTCGGAGAAGTAGAAGATCTCCTCGCGCGGCCCCTCCTCGGCCTTACCCGTCAGGTAGGCCAAGAAGTCGTAGCCATCCAGGTGGACCTTGTACTTGCGTCCGATCGCCTTCACCCCGCCGAGCAGGTTCTGCTTCACGTTCGGGTCGCCCGCCGCGGCCAGGAAGGTCGGCAGCCAGTCCATGTGGTGCATGATCTCGTTGGAAATCGCGCCGGCCTCGATCTGACCGGGCCAGCGCACCATCGCAGGCACGCGCCAGCCGCCCTCCCAGTTGGTGTTCTTCTCGCCGCGGAAGGGGGTCGCGGCCGCATCGGGCCAGGTGTTGTAGTGCGGACCGTTGTCGGTGCTGTAGAAAACGATGGTGTTGTCAGCGATCCCGAGCTCGTCGAGCAGCTTGAGGAACTTCCCGATGTGCATGTCGTGCTCGACCATGCCGTCGGCGTACTCGTCCTGGCCCGAGATCCCCCGCAGCTCCTGCTTCACGTGGGTGCGGAAGTGCATCCGCGTCCCGCTCCACCAGACGAAGAAGGGCTTCCCGGCGGCGTGGGCCTCCCGGATGAAGCGGATGGCCCGATCGGAGGTGTCGTCGTCCACCGTCTCCATGCGCTTCTTGGTGAGCGGTCCGGTGTCCTCGATCCGGCCGTCCGCCCAGGAGTGGATCACGCCCCGCGGTCCAAAGCGCTTCTTCATCTCCGGGTCCTTGAAGTAGTCCTCGCTCTCCGGCTCCTCCTCGGCGTTCAGGTGGTAGAGGTTGCCGTAGAACTCGTCGAAGCCGTGGTTGGTGGGCAGGTGCTCGTCGCGGTCGCCCAGGTGGTTCTTGCCAAACTGGCCGGTGGCGTAGCCGCGGGCCTTGAGCATGGACGCGATGGTTGGATCCTCCTCGCGCATGCCGATCTCCGCGCCCGGCAGGCCGACCTTGGAGAGACCGGTGCGGAAGACGCTCTGCCCCGTGATGAACGACGACCGCCCGGCCGTGCAGCTCTGCTCGCCATAGTAGTCGGTGAAGATCATCCCTTCGTCGGCGATCCGGTCGATGTTCGGCGTGTGGTAGCCGACCAGGCCCATCGTGTAGGCGCTGATGTTCGACTGCCCGACGTCGTCTCCCCAGATCGCCAGGATGTTGGGCTGGTCCGCGGCCTCGGCGGCCACGGCGGGCCCCATGAGAACTGCGAGCGCCGTGAGAAATGCGAGTCCCTTCAATGCCGACCCTCCTCCGCGACGCGGTGACCGTTTCGCCCCGCACCCGCTGGTTGTCATGCTCGAGTCGCCGTCGAGTATAGGAGACCCAGCCACCACCGTCCGATGAGGGTGATCGACTCTCGCGATGACCCCATAGAGCTCGTCGATCAGTGCGGGGGCAAACCCCACCGCCACCCGAGTCGGCTCGATTCCGCAATGATCCAAATTCAATGGATATCGGGAAGCCAAGCCTGCATTCCTCTGCCAATATCGACTTGGGAGGAGTCGCATTCATGAGTCGTTCCACATTCGCCGCAGCCCTGTCCCTCGCCCTTTTGATGTCCGGTGCCCAGGCGTGGGCCCAGATGCCCATGCCGCCGGATGCGAAGAGCGTGCTCTCGGACGAGTACGAGGGCACCAGCTACTCGCCCTACGCGGCGCGCGAGCTCGGAGACGGCGAGGCGCCGAGCCACCTGCTCTGGGGAGACACCCACCTCCACACGGCCATGTCGATGGATGCGGGCGCCTTCGGGAACCGGCTGGGCATCGAGGAGGCCTACCGCTTCGCGCGCGGGGAGGAGATCGTCTCGTCGACCGGCATGCCGGCCCGGCTCTCCCGACCCCTGGACTGGCTGGTGGTGGCCGATCACTCCGACAACATGGGATTCTTCCCGGACCTCTACGCCGGGGAGCCGAACATCCTTGCGATCCCCAAGGGCAAGGAGTGGTACGACCGGATCCAGGCCGGCGAAGGGGTCGAGGTGGCGCTCGAGCTGATCGGCCTCTTCTCCCAGGGGAAGTGGCCGGAGGGCCTCGAGTACTCGGCCGACACCGAGCCCTTCAAGTCGGCCTGGCACGAGACCATCGACACGGCGGAGAAGTACAACGACCCGGGCAACTTCACGGCGTTCATCGGCTACGAGTGGACCTCGCTGGTCAAGGGCAACAACATGCACCGCGTCGTCATCTACCGGGACGGGGCGGACAAGGCCAAGCAGATGGTCGCCTACACGACCATGCCCCCGCTCGGCAGCACCAATCCCCGCGACCTCTGGAAGTGGCTCACGGCCTACGAGGAGAAGACCGGCGGCGAGGTGCTGGCCATCGCCCACAACGGGAACCTCTCCAACGGCATCATGTTCCCGCTCGAGGCCCAGTGGGACGGAACGGTCCTCGACGAGACCTACGTGACCCAGCGCCGCAAGTGGGAGCCCCTCTACGAGGTGACCCAGATCAAGGGCGACGGCGAGACCCACCCCTTCCTCTCGCCCGACGACGAGTTCGCCGACTACGAGACCTGGGCAATCGGGAACCTCGACGTCTCCGAGGCGAAGACCGACGACATGCTCGCGGGCGAGTACGCCCGGGAAGCCCTGAAGCGCGGCCTGGCGATCGAGAAGCGCCTCGGCACCAACCCCTACAAGTTCGGCCAGATCGGCTCCACCGACAGCCACACCTCCCTGGCCACGGCCCAGGAGGACAACTTCTTCGGCAAGCACTCGGGTGCGGAGCCCAACCCCGAGCGCATGACCCATCCGTTCATGGAGAACGAGAACGGCACCATCATGGGCTGGCAGCAGGTCGCCTCGGGCCTGGCCGCGGTCTGGGCGACCGAGAACACCCGCGAGGCGATCTTCGACGCCATGGAGCGCCGGGAGACCTACGCCACCACCGGAAGCCGGATGATGGTGCGCTTCTTCGGCGGCTGGGGCTTCACCGCGAAGGATCTGGACAGCCGTACACCCGCCCTGGCCGGCTACAAGAAGGGCGTGCCGATGGGCGCGGATCTCCCGCCGCGAACGGGCGCCGCAGCGCCGAGCTTCATGGTCTACGCGCTGCGCGACCCGATCGGCGGAAACCTCGACCGCATCCAGATCGTGAAGGGCTGGCTCGACGCCGAGGGGGCCACGCACGAGAAGGTCTACGACGTCGCCTGGTCCGGAGACCGCAAGCCGGGCGCCGACGGCAAGCTGCCGCCGGTCGGGAACACCGTGAAAGCCGCCACGGCCAGCTACACCAACACCATCGGCGCCACGGAGCTCGGGAGCGGTCTGGACGGACCCGGACTTCGACTCGTCCCAGAAGGCCTTCTACTACGCCCGCGTGATCGAGATCCCGACGCCGCGCTGGTCCACCTACGACGCCTTCCGCTTCGGCGTCCCGATCCCCGAGGGCGCTCCGGTCTCGACCCAGGAGCGCGCCTACACCTCGCCGATCTGGTACACGCCCGCGAAGTGAGCTGACGGAGAAACCTTCACCGGAGCCATCTGGCTGGCGGATCCCGATCGGAGGGCGGGGCGAACTCGCTCCGCCCTCTACTCCCGGCCGATCGCGTCTCCGACGCTCTTCAGGAGGCCGCCCGTCTTCTCGTCGATGTACTCCGTCGCCTTCTGCTTCGCCGCCTGCTTCGCGACCTGCCCGCCCATGGCGGCGATGATGAGCTTGCCGATCTCGCCCGGTGTCGCCCCTTTGCCGCCGCCGACGTTGGTCTTCTCGATGGTCGGGAGCGTCCCCGACCGCGGCTCGCCCTCTTCGAAGGGGTTCGACTCGGTGAAGCTCACGCCCTGGATGAGCAGCCTGCGGATCGCGATGCGCATCGGCTCTCCGGACTCCTCGGTCTTCGCCTTGGCATCGGCCTGCTGGGTGTTCTTCGAGACGTTGTCGAGGATCTCCTTCAGATTCGATCCACCCCGCTCGTTGATCTCCGCGTTGACGACGGGCGAGTCGATGACCAGCTCGTCGAGCACCAGTGGCTGCTTGCCGAGCGATTTCAGATCGATATCGAGGCGCAGGAGGGACATGTCGAATGCGTTGGCCGCGGCGTAGCCCTCTGGATTGCCGATCCTGAGACCCCGGATCTGTCCGGAGCCCTTCTTGATGTCGATACCGACGCCGCCGACCCTGACGGGCACACCGGTGAGTTCGCTGCCGATGACTTCGATCTGGTCCTCGACGATCTGGTTGAGTGACCCCAGCAGCCAGACCACCGCGGCCACGACCACCAGCGCGATCACGGCCACTCCGATGAGCAGCTTCTTCATTGTCGTTTCTCCCGGCTTGGATCCGCCTCGGTGCCTCCGCTAGGACTCGAAGCCAGGCGGATATTCGTCGAACTGCGGAAGCTCATCGCTGATCTCGACCCAGGGCGCCTTCGACGCCACGAAGATGTGTGCCGCGGGGCGCGGTCCGGGATCGTCGTCGAGCGTACCCGCCGGAAGGAAGAAGCTCGCCGCGCCGGGATCCAGATCTGGCAGGCTGGAACCGCAAACGCGGCAGAATGCCCGGGTGTGACCCGGCGAAGACTGGTAGCGCACCAGCAGATCCTCTCCCTTCGCCCAGCGGAAGTCGGCGGTATTGACGCCGACGAACGTCACGAAGGGGGCGCCGTGATGCTTCCGACACATCGAGCAGTGGCAGTTGGCCATCAGGCTGATCTCGCCGTCGATCTCGTACTGCACGCCTCCACAGAGGCAGCTGCCTTTCACCATTTTCATTGCCCTCCCTTGTGGACCCACCATCATCGCACACTCCGCACGGCCAGGGGAGCGGATTCGACCGGGGTTGACGCGGTCACTCCGACCGAAAAAACTGTGTCATTCCACCAGAGTGGCCAGGCGCGGCAGGCCTCTTCCGGGAGGGCGGTTTGGAGATCTTCAAGATGGCGTGGAGGAACGTGTGGCGAAACCGCCGCCGCAGCCTCGTCACCATCGGAGCCATGAGCTTCGCGCTGCTGGTGATGATCCTCTACGCGGGTCTGGTGGAGGGCTACCTCCGGAACATGGAGCGCAATATCCTCGACCTCGAAGTGGGGGACGTGCAGGTCTTCGCCGGCGGCTATCGCGACAACCCCTCCATCTACACGCGGATCGAGAATCCGGAGGCCCTGCTCGCACCGCTCGATGCCCAGGGATTCCCCGCCAGTGGCCGGCTCCTGGCCTATGGAATGGCTGCCGCAGGAGAGTCATCCGCCGGCGTGTCGTTTCGGGGTGTGGACGTCGAGCGCGACGCGCGGGTGAGCCTGGTCCACCAGCAGATCGCACGAGGCAGCTGGCTGGATCCCGAGGATCCCAAGGGCGTCGTCCTCGGGCGGCGCCTGGCTCGCATGCTCGGGGTGGAGCCCGGCTCCGAGCTGGTGGTTCTGACCCAGGGCGCCGACGGAGCCATGGCCTACGACCTCTACACGGTTCGCGGCGTTCTGCTGGGAATCGGCGATGCTACCGACCGCACCGCGGTCTTCATGACCGCCGGGGCCTTCCGGGAGCTTCTCGTCGTCCCCGACGGGGTCCACCAGATCATCGTGCGACGGCCCGCCGCGGTCGACCTTCCCAGCACCGCGGATCGCGTGCACGGCCTCGCCAGCGATCTCGACGTGAAGACGTGGCGCCAGCTGCTTCCGACCATCTCCTCGATGCTGGACTCCGCACGCGGAGTCATGATCGCGATGTTCTTCATCATCTACGTCGTGATCGGCATCCTGATCCTGAACGCCATGCTGATGTCGGTCTTCGAGCGCATCCGCGAGCTCGGCGTCCTCAAGGCCCTCGGCGTGGGGCCCTTCGACGTGCTGCGCCTGATCCTGGTCGAGAGCACCATCCAGACGGTGATCGCCATCCTGGTGGGTGTGGCCCTCGCCGTGCCCGGAATCTTGTACCTCTCCCGCATCGGTATCGATCTCGGCAGGCTCGGTGGAATCAGCATCATGGGGATCGCGTGGGATCCGGTCTGGCGCGCCGCCGTGAGCGTCGGCATCTTCACCGGCCCGATTCTCGTGCTCGTCCTGATCGTGGCGGTAGCGGTCTTCTACCCGGCGCTCAAGGCCGCCTTGATCCACCCCGTCGAGGCCATGCGCCACCACTGAGAGGACTGTCGTGTCGTGAAAGGCCCGAGTCTCGCATCGATGGCGTGGCGCAACCTGTGGCGCCACCGGCGCCGCACCCTGCTCACCCTCTCGTCCATCGCCTTCGGCGTCATGCTGGCGGTGCTCTTCACCGGGATGGGCGACTCGAACTGGAGCGAGATGATCCGGCTCGCCGCCCGCCTGGGTGGCGGGCACGTCACGCTGCAGCACCCGGAGTATCTCGAGACGCCCGACGCTCAGCCGGACCGTCCGCAACCTGGAGGAGCTCCGGGCGGCTGCACTTCGGGACCCGGACGTGGAGCGGGTCGTCGCGCGGATCGCGGGAAACATGATGATCGCCACGGCCTCCCAGAACTACGGGGCGGCGTTCATCGCATTCGACCCGGGCGATGAGGACGAGAGCACGCTCTCCCTGCTCGAAGCGCTGAGCGAGGGGGAGATGTTTTCCTCGGCCAGGGAGGGCGGCGTCATCCTGGGCAGCCGCCTCGCAGAGAACCTCGATGCCGGGCTGGGCCGCAAGGTCGTCTACACCCTGACGGACAAGAACGGCGAGATCGTCCAGGAAGCGGCGAGGGTCTCGGGTATCGTCAGCACCGGAGCCCCGAGCGTCGACGCCGGCCTGTGCCTGCTCCCGCTCGACAGCCTGCGCGAGGTCCTCGGCTACGAGCCCGACGAAGCCGTGCAGGTAGGGGTGTTCCTCGGAGACCATCGGAGGGCGGACGCAGTCGCCGCCCGTGTCGGCGAGGCCCTCGGAACGCAGGTCTCGGTTCTGCCCTGGCATCAGATCCAGCCCGAACTGTCCGCTTTCATCGCCATGAAGGTCGCCGGCGCCAGGTTCATGGAAGCGATCATCATGGTTCTCGTCGCCGCCGGAATCTTCAACACGCTCTTCGTCAGCGTGATGGAGCGGGTGCGGGAGTTCGGGATCATGCTCGCCATCGGCTTCAGCCCGGCCAGGCTGTTCGCCCTCGTCATGTGCGAGAGCCTCTGGCTCGGCCTGGCGGGGCTCCTGCTCGCGGCCGCCGTCACGGCCGGGCCCTACTACTACATGGCCACGGTGGGAATCGATCTGAGCGCGATGATGGGATCGGGCAGCTGGCGAGGTTGCCGGCGTGGCCGTCTCGCCGGTCATGTACGTGGACATCTTTCTCGAGAATCTGCTGATGATCGCCAGCGCAGCCCTTCTGGCCACGCTGGCTTCTGGCGTCTACCCGGCCTGGAAGGCTGGGCGCGTGGTGCCGGTCGAGTCGATCCGGCTGGTGTGAGGTGAAGCGATGACTGAACGCAACGAGCCCGCCCATCGTCGAGCTCAGGGACGTGACGAAGCACTACCGTCAGGGCGCGGTGGACGTGCACGCCCTCCGCGGGCTCACGCTGGCCGTCGAGAAGGGCGAGTTCACGGCGATCTGCGGCCCCTCCGGCTCCGGCAAGACGACCGCCCTCAACCTGATCGGGGCCCTCGACAAGCCGACCTCTGGCAGTGTCTGCCTCGAGGGCTGCGACCTCGGGCCGCTGAGCCGCAGGGCGCTCTCCCACCTCAGGCGCGACCGGATCGGCTTCGTCTTCCAGGCCTACAACCTGATCCCGGTCCTCACGGCCTACGAGAACGCCGAGATCGTCCTCTCCCTCCAAGGGGCCTCGAGGCCTCGGCCCGGCGCGAGCGGGTGATGGGCCTGCTCGCGGACGTGGGGCTCGAAGGCCTGGAGGACCGGCGGCCCGACGAGCTCTCCGGTGGCCAGCAGCAGCGGGTCGCCATCGCCCGGGCCATCGCCTCGAACCCCGCCGTGGTCCTCGCCGACGAGCCCACCGCCAACGTGGACTCGGAGACCGCCGAGAAGCTCCTCGACATCATGCAGCAGCTCAACCGCGACCGCGGCGCCACCTTCATCTTCTCCACCCACGACCCCCGGGTGATGGAGCGAGCCCGCCGGGTCGTCCGCATCGTGGACGGCCGCGTCGAGCGGGACGACCAGCGCTAGCTAGCGCGCACACCTGGCAGCGGGGACGTTCTTTACGCAGCTATCTGCGGTTCATGGCTGGACGGCGGGGGGGACCTCGGGTATGCAATCTGCCAGGAGGAACGCCATGGAACGCTCTACGACCCGCATCCTTCTCGTCCTGCTCCTGACGGCAGGGCTCGCGGCCTGCGCCTCGGTTCCGCCCCCGGAGTCGGAGCTGGGCCAGGCCGATCTCGCGCTTCGCAAGGCCGAGCAGGCCGATGCCGCCCACTTCGCCCCGCTCGAGATGCGCGTGGCCCGGACCAAGCTCGAGGCGGCGCGCCTCGCGATGCGAGACGAGGACAACCTGGCAGGCGCGGCGACTGGCCGAGCAGGCCAAGCTGGACGCCCTGCTCGCCGAGGCCACCGCCCAGACGGCACAGCGCCAGGAGGTTGCTGACGCCATCCGCTCCCAAATCGAGGCGCTGCGTGCGGAAGCGGAACGTGCCAAGCAGCCGCATTCCGGGAGAGACACAGTGATGAGAGCCCTCCGAATCTCGAACGCCATCGTGCCGCTATCGATCTCCGCTCTCCTGCTCGGAGCCCTTCTCGGCTGTGCCAAGCCCATCCCGCAAGAGCTCGTGGCTGCGCGCGCCGCCGTGAACGCTGCCGGGAGCGACGCGGACGTCGTCCGTCTGGCATCGGTCGAATTGAACGACGCAGAGCAGGCGATCAAGCGTGCCGAGGCCCTCTGGTTCGAGGACAAGGACGTCGACGAGGCGAAGCAGCAAGCCTACCTGGTGACGCGGCGGGTGGAGATCGCAGAGACCGTTGCGGCCGGAGCCAGAGCCGCGGAGGAGGCGAGGTCACTCGCCAGTCGACGCGACGCGGTGCTGCTCGAGGTGCGCACCGCCGAGGCGGATCGCGCCCTCTCGCTCGCCGAGAGGCGCGCCGAGGAGGCGCGGCTCGACCGCGCCGCCGCGGAGAAGGCGCGGACGGACGCGGAGTATGCGCGCCTGGAGGCGGAGCAGGCACGGACCGATGCGGAGACGGCGCGCGCCGAGGCCACAGCGCTGGCGGAGCGCGAGCGGAAGCTCCGCGAGGAGCTGGCAGAGCTCCAGGCGAAGGAGACCGAGCGCGGAATCGTCCTCACCCTGGGCGACGTGCTCTTCGACGTGGACAAAGCGACGCTCAAGGCGGGAGCCACACAGAACCTGTCGCGCCTCGTCGTCTTCCTCCAGGAGTACCCCGACCGGCAGGTCCTGGTGGAGGGCCACACGGACAGCACCGGAACGCAGGACTACAACCTCGGGCTCTCGCAGCGCCGCGCCGAGGCCGTCGTGCAGTACCTGGCCGAGAGCGGAATCACACGTGACCGTGTCATCGCGCGAGGCTACGGCAAGGCCTACCCGGTTGCCGGCAACGAGACGGCCTCCGGGCGACAGCGCAACCGGCGCGTCGAGATCGTGATCCTGGATCCGGGGGAGAAAGCCACCGACCAGGTGCGGCCGCTCCCGGCTACCTAGTCGTCGAACTGGATGCCCACACCCCGCACGTAGGTCACGTAGCGCACGAACAGGAACCAGAACTGCGTGTACGACTCGACGGTGATGTCGATCAGGGCGTCCGCCGACTTCTTGCGCATCGCCGCGTCCAGGCATTCGCGGATCGTGTTCGATCCCGTGACCGGGAGGATCCCAAAGATCCAGATGGCGCTGTCGGTGGACGAGGTCTCTCCCACCTTGTGGTAGGAGCGCCCCTCGAGGGGCGTGTTGCTCGGAGCGATGCCGCCCGGTGCCCGGATACAGCCCCCGAGCAGCGAGACGACGAGGATCGCCAGCAGGATTCTCGTGACGACCTTGGCACGTACGGGCATCTCCATGACTCCTTCAGTGGTTTCGAATCGCTACGGTCGGCCTCCTCCAGATCTCGGCTCTTTCCGGATCGCCTCCGCTATTCGACCGTGTAGTCCTTGTACTTCTCCAGCATCCGCACCGGCTTCTTGAGCGCGTCGCGCCGGAAGGGTTCGGCGAGATCCTGGGTCAGCATCAGCTCGAGGACGGTGCACTGCCCGGATGTGGCCGCCTTGCGAAGCGCGTCGCCGACCTGGTCGGGATGGTCGACGGTGATCCCGTCGGCCCCCATCGCCTGGGCGATCTTCGCGAAGCTCGGGTTGACCAGGTTGGTACCGAGGAAGCGGTCCGCGTAGTAGTCGATCTGGTTCTTCTTCTCCGCGCCCCACTGGCCGTTGTTGAACACCACGGCCGTCGCCGGGATCTCCTCTCGAACACAGGTCAGCACCTCGGCGAGACTCATTCCCCAGGCGCCGTCCCCGACGTAGGCGATCGACGGCCGATCGGGCCGCGCCACCTTGGCGCCCATCGCAGCCGGGAAGGCGTAGCCGCAGTTGCCGAACGCCATCGCTGCGAAGAAGCTCTTGGGCTGCTCGAAGCGGAGGTAGCTGTTGCTGACGGAACAGACGTTCCCGATGTCGGTCGCGACCATGGCGTCGGGCGGCATCGCCTTCTCCATCTCGCGAAGCGCCCGCCGCGGCAGGATCGGCGTGCCGCCGCCGGAGGAGAGCTGGTCGAGCTCGCCCTCCCACTCCTTGCGCCGCGCATCGAGCTCGGCCAGCCGCGCCTCTCCGGTGCTGCGGCAACGCACCCCGGTCCCCATCGCGCGGAGTCGCGTCAGGAGCTCGATGGCGGCGGCCCGGGCGTCTCCGTGAATCCCGACGGCGACGTCCCGCACCAGCCCGAGCATGCGGTGGTCCGCATCGATCTGCACCACCTTGGCGTTCTCCGGCCAGTACTCGATCCCGTACTGGGGAAGGGTTCCGAAGGGTCCGAGGCGGCTTCCCAGCGCCAGCACCGCGTCGGCCTGGGCGATGATGCGCATGGCGGTCTTGGAGCCCTGGTAGCCCAGCGGTCCGCACATCAGCGGGTGCGAGGCGGGGAAGGCGTCGTTGTGGAGATAGCTGGTCACCACCGGCGTCTGAAGGTACTCGGCGAGCTCCCGCGCCTCCTCGCATCCACCGGCCATCACGGCGCCGCCACCGACGAGGATCACCGGGAACTGCGCCTCGGCCAGCACCTTCGCCGCCTCGTCCAGCGCCTCCGCGCCACCCGGGCCGCGCTCGATCTTCTGTGCGGGGGCGATGGTCGCATCGAGCTCCCCGTAGAAGTGGTCGCGCGGGATGTTGATCTGCACTGGACCGCGCTCCGCCATCGCGATCGTGAACGCCCGGTGGGTGAGCTCGGCGATCCGGTCCGGCCGGCTCACGTGCGCCTGGAACCGGGTGATGTCGGAGAAGATCGGCATCTGGTTGGTCTCCTGGAAGCCACCCAGACCCATGCCAGCGCTGCCGGTCTCCGGGGTGATGGCGACCACCGGAGAGTGGGCCCAGTAGGCGGCGGCGATCGCCGTCACGAAGTTCGTGATTCCCGGGCCGTTCTGGCCGACGCAGACGCCGTGGCGGTTGGTCGCCCGCGAGTAGCCATCGGCCATGTGGGCGGCGTTCTGCTCGTGGGCGACGGAGATGAAGCGGATCCCGGCAGGCGGAAAGATGTCGAGGGCGTCCATGTAGGCGGAGCCGACGATGCCGAAGATGTCCGTCACACCCTCGGCGGCAAGCTGCTCGACGAAGGCTTCGGAGGGCGTCATGCGTGTCATGCTGTGCTCCTTTCGAAAGCGGTGGCTGGCCAGGTGCGAGTCGCCCCTGGCTCGTCAAAGGGCGGAGAGGACATCTCCCAGCGTGTCGCAGATGCGGTCGACGTGCTCTCTCTCCGCGATCAGCGCGGGCGCCAGGATCACGGTGTCGGCGGTGACGCGGACGACGACCCCGGCCGCGTGGATTCGCTGGAGTGCGGCGTAGCCGCGCTGCCCGAAGGCGTCGCCGGGCGCCAGCTCGACTCCCGCCAGCAGGCCGTGTCCCCGGATGTCCCGGACGATCGGACTCCGGCGCAGGTCGAAGACGCGCTCGAGGAAGTAGGGAGCCAGCCCTGCGGCCCGCTCGAAGATCCCCTCCTCGCGGAAGATCTTCTGCGTGGCGATCCCTGCGGCGCAGGCCAGCGGGTGCGCCGAGTAGGTGTAGCCGTGGAAGAACTCGATTCCGCCCTCCGGCGCCGAGCCCGTGATCTGTCCGTAGATGTCCTCGTCGATCGCGACGCCGCCCATCGGAACGGCGCCGTTGGTGAGGCCCTTCGCCATCGTGATGAGATCGGGGACGACGCCGAAAGTCTGCGCCGCGAAGGCCTTCCCGGTGCGTCCGAAGCCGGTGATCACCTCGTCGAAGACCAGCAGGATTCCGTGCCGGTCGCAGATCTCGCGGAGCCGCTCCAGGTAGCCGCGGGGAGGAACCAGGACGCCGGTCGAGCCGGCGATCGGCTCCACGAAGCAGGCCGCGATGGTGTCGCCTCCGTAGAGATCGGCGAAGCGCTGGAGATCGTCGGCCAGCTCTGCACCGTGCGCGCCCTGCCCCGGCGTCAGGCGGTTCTCCTCCAGCCAGGTGTGCCGCATGTGCGTGACTCCCGGCAGGCCGGAGCCGAAGCTCTCGCGGTTCTTCACCATCCCGCTCAGCGAGATGCCACCGATGTTCACCCCGTGGTAGCTGCGCTCGCGGCTCACGAAGCGCTGGCGCTGCCCCTCGCCCCTGGCGCGGTGATAGAGCAGAGCGATCTTCATGGCCGTGTCCACGGCCTCGGAGCCGGAGTTCGCGAAGAAGACGCGCTTCAGGTTGCCGGGAGTGATGTCGCTCAGCATTCCCGCCAGCTCGAAGGCGCCCGGATGGCTGTATTGGAAGGGCGTGCCGAAGTCGAGCGCCTGGTACTGACGCGTGACCGCTTCGATGATCTCCGGGCGGCCGTGCCCCAGCGCGCAGCAGAACAGGCCCGAACAGCCGTCCAGCAGCCGCTCCCCCTGGTCGTTCCAGAAGTACATCCCCTCCGCACGCACCAGCAGCCGGGGGTCCTTCTTGAAGAGCCGGTTGGGGGTGAACGGTACCCAGTAGTGCTCGAGATTCTGCATGGCGTCCGGCCTGTCGTCCTGTGCTGGTTTCTGGAACATCCGCTTCGGCGCTGGATCCGCCGGGCTCCGGCGAGTATACCATTGTGGAAACCTGCCAGGACCCGAGGGAATCATGAACGACATCAGGGGATTCGAAGGCCAGAGCGTGGTGATCACCGGCGGAGCGGGGGGCATCGGCACCGCGCTGGCGCACCGTTTCGGACGGGACGGCGCCAGCATCGCCCTGCTCGATATCGACCGCTCGGCGCTCGAGGCGCGGGTGTCCGAGCTGGCCGGGAAGGGAATCGACGCGCTGGCCGTCGAGTGCGACGTGACGTCCCTCGAGGATTGCCGCAGCGCGCTCGCCCGGGTGATCGACGCCCGTGGCGGCGTGGACGTCCTGGTCAACAACGCCGGAGTCACCCACCTGAGCCAGTTCAGCGACACCGACCCGGAGGTGATCCGCCGGGTCATGGACATCAACTTCTTCGGCGCCGTCTACTGCACCAAGGCGGCTCTCGACTCGCTCCTCGAGCGCCGCGGCCGCATTGCCGTGCTCTCGAGCGTGGCGGGCTTCTCCCCCCTCGCCACCCGCTGCGGCTACTCCGCCAGCAAGCACGCGCTGCACGGGCTCTTCGATTCGATGCGGCCCGAGCTGCAGGCCAGAGGGGTGACGGTCACACTGGTCTGCCCATTCTTCGTGGACACCGACATGGGAGACCGCGCGCTCGGCGGCGACGGCGGCAAGCCGCAGATGCCGCGAACCCAGACGGGCACTCCGACCGATCCCGACTGGCTCGCCGACGAGATCCACCGGGCCGTGCGCAGCGGTCGCCGCCTGCTGGTGCCCTCCCGCGGAGCGAAGCTCTCCTACATCGTCTCGCGGCTCCTCCCCGGAACCTACGAGAAGCTGATGGCGCGGAGGATCATGCGGGAGCTGTGAGCCATCGGCTCAGCTCTCGTTCGGCCGCACCTGGACGAACTGGAGGATGACGACGCCGACGAGCATCGAGATCGCCGCCGCTGGGAAGATCGATCGATAGCCGACCAGATCGATCAGCTTGCCGCCGATCAAGGGCCCGACGATCTGCGCCGCCGCCACGCTGATGACGCTGAACCCGACGAACTCCGCGGTACGGTTTCGAGGGACCAGGTCGAGCATGAAGGCCAGGCCCACCGCCATCACGCCGGCGAACGGGATCGCGGAGAATCCGACCGTCAGCAATGCGTGGGTGAGATTCTGGGAAAACCCGATCACGATCTGGGAAACCGCCCACAAGGCCACGTAGCCCGACAGAATCGCCTTGCGCCCGAAGCGATCGCCCAGCATGCCGAGCGGCAGCATGAACAGGGCCGCCACCACCGAGAACACCGCCAGGATCAGCAGCGACTCTCCTTCCGGTGCCTTCAGCTCTTCCACCGCAAACAGCGTGGCGAAGGTGGAGACCATCCCGAAGCCGACCCACCAGGAGAACTGAGCCGCGAAGAACCGGAGCGCACGGGATTCCTCGGCGATGCTGCGCAGATACATCAAGGGGCCACTCGTCGCCGGCGACTCTTCCCGCCCCGCCGCTGGCTCCCTGATGAGAGAGACCGCAAGGAGAACGAAGCCGAAGGAGCCCAGGGCGACCAGCCAGAACACCGTGTTCGGGTGATCGTCCCAGAGCGCCGAGCTCACCAGGAAGCAGCCGATCAGGCCGAGGGTGCCGAGCAGGTGCATGACACCGCTGGCGGTGCTCCGCTGCTCCGGAGGTGTGATGTCGGGTAGCAGCGAGAGAAAGGGCGTCTCGGCGAGGCGGAGAGCGAAGTACATCCATCCGGACAGCACTGCCACCATCCCAAACGTCGTCGCGCGGGGCAATCCGAGCAGGCAGAGAAGCACGCCGAGAAAGCCCACGAGGACGTACGGTCTGCGGCGGCCAAAGCGCGTGGCGGTGCGGTCGCTCAGATAGCCGACGGCGGGCGGAACGACGCAGCCCGCCAGCCCGGCCAGACTCAGCACCAGCGAGATGGTGAACTTCGAGTCCGTGAACTCCCGGAGGAAGAGCGGCAGAGGACCGGCGTGAAACGCCCAGAAGATCTCGAATCCAAACCACCCCACGCCGAGCGTCATCATTCTCGCCGGCGAGATCGCGACGGATCCGTTCAACAGGGCCATCCTTCCGCCTGGAGTTCGAGACCAGGACTCACCGAGGCGGCGATTCTGCCCACTAGCGCGAACTCGGCCGCGGTGAGACGAACTGGAGGATGGTCAATCCGACCAGCATCGCCGCCGCGGCCGCCGGAAAGATCGATCGATAGCCCAGCAGGTCGATCAGCTTGCCCCCGACCAAGGGCCCGATGATCTGCGCCGCCGCGATGCTGATGATGCTGAAGCCGACGAACTCCGCGGTACGGTTCCGGGGCACCAGGTCGAGCATGTAGGCGTAGCCAACCCCCATGACGCCGGCGAAGGGAATCGCCGAGAATCCCACCGTCGCGATGGCGTGGCTGAGATTCTGGGAGAATCCGACCACGATCTGGGCAACCGCCCACAAGGCCACGTAGCCCGACAGGATCCCCCTGCGTCCGAAGCGATCGCCGAGAATGCCGAGCGGCAGCATGAACAGGGCCGCCACCACCGAGAACACCGCCAGCACCAGAAACGAATCCTCTTCCGGCGCCTTCAACTCTTCCACCACAAAGAGGGTGGCGAAGGTGGAGACCATCCAGAAGCCGACCCAATAGGAGAACTGCGCGGCGAAGAACCGGAGCGCACGCGACTCCTGGGCGATGCTGCGTAGATAGACCACCGGACCGCTCGTCGCCGGCCGCTCTGCCCTTTCCACCTCCGGCTCCCGAATCAGAGCGATCGAAACGACCACGAAGCCGAAGGAGATCAGTGCGACCAGGACAAAGACCGCGCCCGGATGGTCGTCCCAGAGTCTCGAGCTCATGAGGAAGCAGCCGATCAGGCCGAAAGTACCGAGCATGTTCATGACGCCGCTGGCGGTGCTCCGCTGCTCTGGCGGCGTGAGGTCGGGAAGCAGCGAGAGAAAGGGGGTCTCGGCGAAGCGGAGTGAGAAGTACATCCACCCCGACAACAGCGCCACGATCCCGAATGTCGTCACGCGGGGCAGGCCGAGCAGGCAGAGGAGCACACCGAGAAAGCCCAGGAAGACGTACGGTCTGCGCCGGCCCAGCCGGGTGGCGGTGCGGTCGCTCAGGTAGCCGACCACGGGCGGAACGATGCAGCCCGCCAGACCGGCCAGACTCAGCACCAGTGAAATCTTGAACTTCGACTCCGTGAAGTCCCTGAGGAAGAGCGGCATCGCGCCGGAATGAAACGCCCAGAAGACCTGAAATCCGAACCACCCCACGCCGATCATGGACATCTTTGCAGGCGTCATCGCGACCGATCTGTTCAAGGCGGGCATCCTTCCGCTTGCAGTGGGAGAGGCGAGTCCTCCGAGCCGGCGATTCTACCCATAAGCGAGGACAGAGGGGGGACAAGGACGAAACGTCTGGATGAATCCCCGGGGCGGGCAGTGACGAACCGGGGAAGGCCACGGGAGTCGGAGCGCGCGCCGCGGGGATTCAACGAAGCCCCCCGGGGGCTGCAATTTTTCCTGTGTCGGCTCGTAGAACCAGGAGGGGGACGACGGAAGCAACCCCCGGTTCAGGTGGAGACGTGGCGAGCTGGATCGTGGATTGGAGACCGGTTTCCGCTATCGAAGCGCCGACGGGCGACGGCGCGATACCCTTGGCCCGGGACCGGGCGGCTCGGGAGAGGCCCCGCAGCCCCCGGGTGGATGGAATGGCTTTGAGCGAGACGGCGATCCGCCCCGCGCTGCAAAGGGCCCGGCTCGGCGAGCCCAAGGCTTTCGGTGAGCTCTTCGAGCACTTCGACGCGGACGTGTCCGGGCTCTGCCGCCGCCTCCTGGGCGACCCGGCCGCCGCGGAGGATGCCAGGAGCGAGGTCTTCCTCAGGGCCCAGCGCTCCTTCGCCAGCTACGACCCCGGCCAGCCCTTCCGGCGCTGGCTGCTGTCGATCGCCGGCCACTACTGCACGGACCAGCTGAGACGGCGGCAGACCGAGGCCCGGATCTTCGATCCGGCCGAGCTGGAGCAGGAGACCCTGCCTTCGGATGTGCCCTCCCCTCTGCGCCAGCTCCTCCGTGCGGAGCAGCGCGACCGGGTCCTCGAGAGCATCGAAGCGCTGCCGCCCAAGTACCGACTCCCGCTGGTGCTCCGCTACCAGGCGGAGCTCGACTACGCCGCGATCGCGGAGGCCCTGGAGCTGCCCAGGGAGCGGATCGGCATCCTGCTGTTCCGCGCCAAGGCGAGGCTGCGCAAGGACCTGGCGGGGGCTGCCACAGGAGAACCCGAGCGATGAGTTCCTTCCCCGAGTGGAAGCTCGGCGCCTACGTGGACGGTGAGCTCTCCCCCGCGGAGGTGCGCGAGGTGGAGGCGGAGCTGGTCCGCTCCCGGCGCGCACGCGAGCTGGTGGTGGCGCTCCGCGAGGAGGCGGGCCTTCTCGGCGACGCGCTCCACGAGAGGGAGCGGGAGGCGCCGCAAGCTGCGCTGGCGGAGGCGCCGGCGCGCGGTCTCGCCCTCGGCCTGCCCGCCGCCGTCGCCGTCGTCGCCGTGCTGGCGGTCGTGTCGAGCTTTCTCCTGGAGGCGCGACTGCCCGCCGGGATCGATTGGCTGAATCCTCTCCGACTCTTGGGAGCCTACGAAATGCTGTTCGACCTCGTCTTCCTGGTCCGGGACTCCGCGCCCGGCTTCTTCGAGCTATGCGTCGCGCTGGCGGCCACCGGGAGTCTGGCGGCGCTGGCGACCTTCACGGCCAGCGCCGTGCTGCGCCGCTTCGCCGGCCCCGCCCTGCTCTCGCTGGCGTTGCTCTCCGTGGTCGTGGCCGCGCAGCCCGCATCGGCCGTCGAGCTGCGCATGCGCGAAAGCGTGCACGTCACCGAGGGCCAGACCGTCGAAGGCACCCTGATCATGAACGGCGACTTCCTCCACATCGACGGCGTGGTCCGGGGCGACGTCTTCGCCATGGTCGAGCAGATGACGGTGAGGGGGAAAATCGAGGGCAACCTGTTCGCCATCGCGCGAGACCTCGAGCTCTCCGGTGAGGTCCGCGGCTCCGCCCACACCGCAGCCGAAAACCTGAACGTTGCCGGGCGGATCGGCGGCAACCTCTACACCTTGAGTGACGTCCTGACGCTGGCCCCGGAGGCCAGGGTCGGTCTCGACGCATTCCACCTGGGCGAGCGCATCCGCGTGGAGGGAGAGGTCGGCCGCGACCTGGTCACCGGCGGGAAGCACATGGAGATCCGCGGTGCGGTGGGGCGGAATTTCGAGACCTGGGCGAAGCGGGCCAAGATCCTCTCGACGGCCCGGATCGACGGAAACGTCTTCGCCCACGTCCACGACGAGTCCGACTTCGAGGTCGCCGAAGGTGCCGTGGTGGGCGGAGAGACCAGCATCGAGCCCCTGGATTCGATGCGGCGCGGCCGCCTGGCCCGCTACACGCACGCCGCCTTCTATTTCTGGCTGCTGATCCGGCTCTGTGCAGCGTTTGCGATGGGCCTGCTCCTCTACGCCTTGCTGCCGGGGATCTTCAGCGGCCGGATTTCCAGCGGGAACGCGTTCTTCCGCTCGTTGGGCGTGGGATTCGTCGTGCTCCTCGTCGCTCCGATCGCTCTGGTCATCATCGGTCTCACCCTGATCGGATTGCCCATCGCCCTGATCGGAAGCGCGCTCTACCTGAGCGCGCTCTATCTCGCCGGAATCGTCGTGGCGGCGTTGATCGGCGTCTCCCTGGTCCATCCCAGGTCCGAGGGGCTTCGCGACTTCGGGCTGGCCCTGCTGGTCGGGGTGCTGATCGTGACGGTGGCCACCCACATCCCCATCCTGGGCGGGATGGTGCGCCTGGTCGTGATCCTGGTGGGCCTCGGTCTTCTCGCCGAGCGGGCGCGGAGCCTGCTGCCCTCCTCGCGAGCGGAGGCGGCACGGGCCTGACCCCGCCGCAAGGGCACGCGATACGCGGACTCGCTACTTCGCGAAGGTGAACCCCTCCGGCAGGTCCTTCTGCTCCGTTCCCTTCGGCACCCAGGCCAGGTCGAGAATCGTGTAGGTCGGGTTCTCGGTGGCGAAGATGGGGACGACCTGATCACCGATCGCCGGCTTCCCGCGCAGCAGGTATCCCATCAGGATCGTGCAGACGCCCTCGAACTCCACGTTGATGAACGTGATCGGCTTCTCGAGCGTGTTGAAGGCGCCCGTCCGCTCCGTGATCATGAAGCTGTGGACGATCGACGTCCGGTTCGCCACATCGGTCAGGTCCACGCTCGCCGTGCGCTGCAGGCAATCCGGACAGTAGATCCGGAACGGCATGAAGATCGAGCCGTGCCCGACCTCGCAATCGGCGTTGTCGCAACGCGTCCCGATCAGGCGTCCCTCGGCGATTCCGGAGAAGAACTCGTACTCGCCGCCGTAGGAATGCGTGTGCACCAGGCGGCGCGGGTTGGTCACTCCGCAGAGCCTGCCGGCTTCGTTCCGGATCGGCTGGTTGGCCTCGATGCTGTGGAACTCACCGCGCATGCGGTAGCGGTTCTCGACGACGTCTACGCTGTACGACATCTTCCTTCTCCCCCCTACTTGTCCAGCCGGTGGTCGGGGTTGACCACGACGGTGGCGGTGACGTGGCTGCCGACACCGGCGTGGCTGATGGCCAGCGCCCGGTTGGCTCCCTCGACCTGAAGATCCTGCCAGTCGGCGGGCTTCCGCTTGTCGAACCGCTCCCAGCGAAGCTCGTCGCCGTGTATCTCGGCGTGACGCCCGTGCAGGTGGTACATGCACTCGATGGTCTGCATGATTCCGGTGGCGCCCACCCCGTGCATGCAACCGATCAGCCCCCCCGAGAGGTTCGCCGGAAGCTTCCCGGGCTGCTTCGTGTTCGGGTTGGTGTGGTAGCAGTCGCCCGACTCGACGTAGGTGCGGCCCCGCCCGTAGGGACGGATGCCGATGTCCTCGTAGGACTGGATGTCGCTGATGGTGAAGGCGTCGTGAAGCTCCACCAGATCCAGATCCTCGCTGGGGTCCGCGACCCCCGCCATCCGGTATGCGTAGTAGGCGGCCATTCGCGCGGCGAGGAAGCCGGTGAAGCCGGGGTAGCGATCGCCGCCCGGGAACTCCTTGCCCAGGTCGTCGTACTGGCCCTCCTTCTCGTTGGGCAGCAGCGGAATCGCCATCGGACGCCGGTCGGCGACGCGCAAGGTGTGCGAGCCGGCCGTGACGTAGATCAGCTGCGGCGTATCGGTCAGCGCGTAGGCGGTCTCCTTGTCCGCGAGGATGGCGCAGCCGGCACCGACAGACATCAGACAGCAGTCGAGCGCGCGCAGCGGGTAGGCCACCACCGGCGAGTTGAGCACGTCGTCGACGGTGATCTTCATCGGCGCCTGGGCGAAGGGATTGTGACAGGCGTAGCCGCGGTTCTTCACCGCGATCTCGGCCATGGTGCGGCGGAAGGAGTCCTCCTCCTTGCCGAAGATCTGCCAGTAGCGCTGGGCCATCACGGCGTAGTAGCCGGTGTAGATGTGACCCAGCGGCGTCTCCCAGTCCTTGTCCGCGGCGCAGGCGATGTAGTTGTTCCCCTCGTCGGTCGGAACCTCGTCCATCCGCTCCCAGCCCATCGCCAGCACGCAGTCGGAGTAGCCGCTAGCCACCGCCTTCGCGGCCTCCCAGAGCGTGGAGCCCCCGGTCGCCCCGCCGGTCTTGATGCCGACGTTGCCCAGGGGATCGAGGCCGAGGCGGTCGTGGATCACGGCCTCTCCCAGCAGCTGATCGCCGAAGTGATCGGCGAAGTGGCCGTAGTAGCAGCTGTGGATGTGCTTCTTGAGCTCCTGCGGAGTCGTGTTGATGTAGTCGCAGGCCTCCTGGAGCGCCTCGATGCAGAGCTCCTCGGTCCGCTTCTCCGGGAACGCCCGGCGAAACTCGCTGTTTCCCCCGGTGACCAGATAGACGTCCCGCATGTAGCGGGGTGTTTTCAGCTGCTGTTTGCTGAAGGTGATCATGCGATGTGTCCTCTGTGAGTACGGGCCAGGGAATCCGGGCAGCGACCGCGGGACGGGCGCGTAGCGGAACCTACCAGCGCGGGAAATGCGGGTCAATCGATGCTGTGCGGTGGTGTCCGCTGCGAGAGCCCCGGCGTCAGGCGTAGTCGGGCTCGTTTCCGGGCTTCCACTTGATGTTGCAGCCGATACTCGGCGTCTGGTCGGGATCGACGGGCCGCCCGGCCAGGAGCGCGTCCACCGCCCCGCGCAAATCGGCGCCCGTCACCGGCCGCCCGCTATCCGGCCGGCTGTCGTCGAACTGGCCCCGGTAGGCGAGCCGGCGTCCCGTATCGAAGAGGTAGAACTCGGGTGTGCAGGCCGCGCGATACGCCTTCGCCACCTCCTGCGTCTCGTCGTACAGGTACGGGAAGACGTAGCCCGCCTGCTCGATCTCCTCGGCCATCTTGGCCGGGCTGTCGTCGGGATGGTTCGACACGTCGTTGGAGCTGATCGCCAGCATCGCCAGACCGCTCCCGCGATAGTCCCTGCCGAACTGAGCGAGCCCCTCTCGAATGTGCTTCACGTACGGACAGTGATTGCAGATGAAGGCCACCAGCAGTGCGGGCGAGTCCGTGAAATCGCCGCTGGCCACGAGCTTTCCCGATGGATCGGGCAGCCGGAACGCGGGCATGGGCGTGCCGAGCTCCAGCATCGTGGACGGTGTCAAGGCCATCGTCTCCTCCTACGCTCTCCAGGAGAAGCTTAGCCAATGGACAGGCCGCCTCGCGGGGGCCGAGGAGTCCGGCCGCTCAGCCCGCCGCGTCCGCCCCCCGCATGTACACGTCGGAGCCGCCGCACACGGTGCGTTCCACTCGGAGGCCGTCGAGAGCTTCCGGTGCCAGTGCGGTCGGGTCCGTGTTGAGCACGACCAGGTCCGCCCGCTTTCCGGCCTCGAGCGTTCCCGCCTCGTGCTCGAGGCCGCCGGACCGCGCCCCGTGCACGGTGTACATCTCGAGCGCCTCCTCGACCGTCACCTCCTGCCCGTCCTCGACCAGCTCGCCGGACGCAGCCCGGCGCCGCACCGCCGTGCGAATGCCCGCGAGCGGGTCGAAGTCGACGACGGGCGCATCGCTGCTCCCCGCCACCGTCGAGCCCCGCGTCCAGCATGTCGCGGATCGGGGTGAAGGGCCACCGCCCTATCAGTCCCCATCTGGATCAATCGGTCTCCGACCCAGGCGACGATGGACGGCTGCACCGCGGTCGCGATTCCCGCCTCCGCCGTGCGCGCGATCGCGTCCGGCCCGGGAAAGAAGAAGTGCTCGATGCGGTGGGGTCCCACACCGGGCGCGCGATCGCGCCGGGGTGCGCGGCATCGCTTCCAGCGCGCGGTCGATGGCCTCGTTCCCCTCGGCATGCACCGCCAGCGAGAGTTCCCGCGCCACGCCCTCGGCCATGAGCTCCCGGGCCTCTGCCTCGGTGTAGAAGAGGATCCCGCTCCGCAAGACGCGCTCGCTCCGGTCCAGCTTCCCTGCGACCCCGCTCGAGGCGCGCAGCGACGCCAGACTCCGGCGGCGCACCGCCTGGCCGATCGAAGCCAGCCCGGCGCCGGCCACCACCCGAAGCGGCAGGGCCAGGGCGGCCCGCTGGCCCCCGTCCATGAAGATCTTGAGCGGTCCGGTCCGCAGGAGATCGCCCCCCTCGCCGGTGCGCGACCCGTCGAGCCGGTCGCGCGGAGGCATGAACATGCCATCGCCGCTGGCCAGCATCATCAGCACCGGGATGCGCAATACCCCCGTCTCTACCGCGCGCCCGAGCACCTCCTCCATCAGGGGCGACACGGCCGCATCGTAGACCCGCGTCAGTCCCGCCGCGAAGAGGCGCTCCTGGTAGGCTCGGAGGTGCTCCATGTAGCCGGCCTCGTCGCGCTCCAGCGCCTCGCGGACGGCGCGGGTGTAGAACGGGGCGGCCGCGTTCTCGACCATGAGCCCGTTCGGCCGACCGTCGGAGTCGAGCCCGATCTCACCCCCGGGCGGGTCGGGCCGCCGCAGCGGCAGGTCCACCGCCTGGTGGGCGCGCGAGTTCACCACCGCCTCGTGATACGAGTACTGGACCAGCAGCACGGGGTGTTCGGGAGCGACGGAGTCGAGCTCCTCGAGCGTGGGCGGCCGCCCTTCCGGCAGGCGCGACTCGTCGTAGCCCTCGCCGATCACCCACTGGCCCGCCGGCGTCGCCGCTGCCCGCTCGCCGATCGCCGCCAGGATCTCCTCCACGCTGCGCACCGCCGGCCAGTGCAGGTTCGTCATCGCGTTGAAGAGAGCGCCCTCGCTGAAGTGGTGATGGGCGTCGATGAAGCCCGGAAGCAGGCAGCCCCCGGCGAGGTCCACCTCCTCGGCCCCCGGCGCGGCTGCGCGGACCGCCGCGGCCTCCCCGACCGCCGCGATCCGGTCCCCGTCGATCGCCAACGCTTCGGCCCGCGGCGATTCGCGCCGCATCGTCAGAATCGGTCCACCGCTGAAGATTCGCATGGCGCCGCTCACGGTACGGGACCGGCTTGTCGCGCGCAAAACGGCCTGCGCCAGGCACCGTGCGCCCCGCCAGCGGCCGCGCGCTAGACTCTCCCCGCTGATCTCGAGAGCCGGGGAGGGCCCTGTAGGGGTCGCCTGTCTCGAAAGCGGAGAAAGGAGGGAGTTATGAAAGCCCTGGCGGAAATCCAGGTGATCCCGATCGGTGCGGGCGTGTCGGTGCGCAAGGAGGTGGTGCGGGCGCACAAGCTCATCGAGGAGTCGGGTCTCAAGGTGCAGCTCCATTCCTACGGCACCAACGTCGAGGGAGAGCTCGACGACATCTTCGCCGCCATCAAGAAGGTGCACGAGACGCTCCACGCAGAGGGCACCAAGAGGCTCTCCACCTCCATCAAGCTGGGCACGCGAAGTGACAAGGAGATGACCCTGGCGGGCAAGCTGGCGGGGAACTGGTCCTGAGCGGCCCTCATCCAGCGCCCGGACCGCCGGCGGTGAGAGACACCGCCGCGATTCGCGTGGTGGGGCCACAGCGGGCCGACTGAAGTCGAAAGCGCCATGCGAGAAGTGAGGTCACGAAGCTGGCTTCGGCGTCTGCTGCTCGGCGGAGCGGGCATTGCCGTCATCCTGCTGATGCCCGAGAGCGGCGCCGATTGGCGGCCTCCCCGGCCGGAGCAGTCGCTGCGAACGCCTGCGCCAGGCCTCGTCCCGCCAGCCCGCGCCGAGGCGATCCAGCTACCACGCGTTCAGCGGACAGCCATCCGGCAGGCAGTCCAGGACTTGCGGGAGCGGCACCCCGAAGCCTTCGATGGCCGAGACAGCGGCCTCGAGCAACGCTACTCGCTCGCGGGTGAGGCCCCCGCGCGGCCGCATCGGGAGCAGCCGTCACGCCGACGCTTCGCCCTTCTCGAGGCCGCGGGGCTGATCACTCGCGGCGGCGCTCCCCTCGAGATCGCAGGCGTGCAACACACCCGTTACCAGGTGCGCAAGCTCGGGCTGCCGGTGCTGAACCGCTACGGCCGGATCCACGAGCGCGACGGCACCTTGCTCGGGCACAGCGGTGGTCTCGGCTTCCCCCCCCTCGAGGAGCCCGAGTGGCGCCTCTCCCGGCGGCAAGCCGTCGAACTCGCGCGCGAGGCGGCCGGCGCCGCCGTCCTGCGCGCCAGTCCGCGCGTGCGCCGCGGCTGGTTCGCAGCAGCCGGTGCGACGCTGCCCGCCTGGCAGGTGGATCTCCCATCGCTTCATCCGCTCGCCAGCTTCCAGGTCACCCTGGACGCGCGGGACGGCGGGCTGCTGGCTCTGGTGGATCGGATGCAGACGCTGGAGGGCGTGGGGCGGGTGCACGATCCCAACCCGGTCGATGCCCCGGTGCCGACGAACGTCCCACTCTTCGACCTCGACGGTGCGGGGACCCTGAGCGGCAGGATCGCCCGCGTCTTCGACCAGCGCGCGCCCGAGGCCTTCGAGCCGAGCCTGCTGTTCGCCTTCCCCGACGCCGACCCCCGCCTCGTGCAGACTTCGGTCTACCGGGGCCTCACGGATACGGCCCGCTTTGCCGAGGAGCACGGCTTCCCGTCCTTCGTCGAGTCCCTGCTCGCATACGCCAACCTCGCCGACCCGGAGAGCGGAGGTGAGTTCAACAACGCCTTCTACGATCCGATCACGCCGCTCTTCGGCTTCGGCAACGGTGACGGCGTGGTCACGGCGAACCTCGGCACCGACCTCGACGTCGCGGCCCACGAGATGGCGCACCATTTGTTCGAGGTCCTGGTGGAGCCACAATTCTTCAGCGCGACCGATCCCGTCTTTGCCATGACGGAAGGGGTGGCCGACACCTTTGCCGCCCTGATCGAGAACGACCCGGAAATCGGTGAGTCCACGATTCCCGGGGAGCGCTTCCTGCGAACCCTCAAGAACCGTGCCCGCTATCCGGAGGGATGGGATCCCGATCCCCACATCACCGGGCTCATCTACGGCGGCGCCAACTGGGACCTCCGCAAGCCGCTCAAGAACGAAGGCCTGGCCGACGTCCTGATCGCCGGTCTCCCCTTCCTCCCGCCGGACCCGGTAGAGGTGGACTATCGCGACGCGATCCTCGAAGGCGACCTGCTGGTGAACGGCGGACGCTACGCGGGGAAGATCGACAAGATCTTCCGCAAGCGCGGCTTCGACGAGACGGCCCCGCCCGACGAGTTCAAAGGAGATGTGGTCGCGGGGATACCCGAGAGCGGCTCCCTCGCCGACGGCGAATACCACGCCTACTTCTTCTTCGAGGTGCCCGGCTCTTCGGAGCTGCGCTTCCGAACCACCGGCACGGGAGATGCCGACCTCGTCGTCGCCGCCCTCGACCGCTACAGCTCCGACGACCCCGACTTCGCCGTCTCCGACGAATACTACACCACGACCGAGTTCATCCGCCTGACCCCTTCGACGTTCCCCTCCGTCGATGACACCGACGACTGGCTCGTCCTCGTGTTCGACTACCCCGACGGCTTATCCAGCTCCTACACGCTGACCGTGGAGGAGACCCTGGGCCCGGACGGAGTGACCGTCGACGGCCCGGAGGTGGAGGGCGCCATCGACAGCGTGGCCGAGATCGACTTCTTCCAGTTCTCCGGAACGTCGGACCAGGTCGTCCGCGTGGAGGTGGAGGCGCTCGACAGCACGCTGGATCCGTTTGTCGGCGTGCTCGATTTCATCGGCGAAGAGGTGCTGGCGGTGGACGACGACTCGGGCCCGGGGCTGGACTCCCTGATCCAGGGCGTGCTCCTGCCCCGAACCGGGAAGTACCTGGTGGGGGTGCTCTCCCCGATTGCGGACATCGACCCGGTGATCGGCACTGGCCAGTACGCTCTCAGCCTCACCACCTGCGTCAACGTCGGCACCGATTCGGATGGCGACGGGCTGGTGGACGCCTGCGACGACGACGACGACGACGATGGCTGGAGCGACTCCGGGGATCTCGACCCCCTCGATCCGCTCGTCTGCGCGGACACGGACTTCGACCTCTGCAACGACTGCAGCAGTGGTGACTTCGACGCCTTCGACGACGGGCCCGACTCCGACGGCGACGCCAGCTGCGACCTGGGCGATGAGGACGACGACAACGACGGCTGCCTGGACGCGGACGACCCGGCGCCCTTCTCCCCCAGCGTGGACCCCGACTTCGACTTCCTCGGTTCCGACTGCGACAACTGTCCCTCGGTCGCAAATCCGGTGCAGGAGGACACCCTGGGTGACGGCACGGGAGACGCCTGCGTCGCCTGCAACCGCGTCGCCTGGACCGACCCGCCGCTCGATCCGCCGGACCAGAACCCGGCCCTCGCCCGGGTCCAGCTCAACAAGCTCGACAACCCTGGGAAGAGCGGGCTCAAGGCGAGCGGGCGGTTCCTGCCAGCGCCGAGCGCAGTCCCCGTCGATCCCGCCGTAGCCGGCGTCCACCTCCGCCTGGCGGACGCCGGAGGCGTCCTCTACGACGTGGATGTTCCCGGGGGAGCCGCCGGCTCGTCGAGCTGCGACCCCGCGGATGGATGGAAGGCGACGATGACGCGCAACGCCGAGACCTCCTGGAGCTACACCAACCGGTCTGGCGCCATCGACCCGCCGCTGTGTACGCCGGGCTCGGCCCGCGGCATCGGGTCGATTCGAATCGACGACCGAATCGCCTCCAAGGGATACTTCGAGTATTCGCTCAACGCCTCCAAGGACACCCTGCCGCGGCCGGTCGCAGATCCCTTCCGGTTCCTGCAGTTCGATCTGTCTCTAGGTGCGCGCCTGCCCGGACCGACCCCGAGCCCCGAGGCAGATGCGGGGCTCTGCGCCGAGAGCCTGCTCTGGCTCGCCAGTCCGAACTCATCCTGCAAGGTGGGGTACAAGAAAGGGGCGATCAGCTCCGTTCAGTGTCGCGGCAACTGATCGCCCCCTCGAATCGGGGATGAGCGGGTTCAGAACTCGCCCATACCCCCTCTTCCGTGGTGCTTCCCGCGGTGATGGCCACGGCGGGTCTTCGCCCTCGCAGCTTCGATGCCGTCGCGGCACTCGGGGGAGAGCTCCTCCCAGTGATCGCGCACGCATCCCTTTCGAGACCAGGGAGCCTCGGCATCGGGACAGAAGTGGTCGACGTCCACCTCGCAGGCCTCGATCTGGGGACGTCCCCAGCGCGTTCGCGTCTCCTCCCGGATGCGGGCGAGCTCGGCTCTCTGCTCCTCCGTCAGCATCGCCCGGATCTCGAGCAGCGCTGCCAGGCGGTGCTTGTGCAGCTCGGTTTCGGCCTGGCCGATGGCCTCGGCCTGCTGCATCACCGCCGACTTCTCCGGAGCGTCCTGGGAGAGGAGATCCCGCATCTCCCGATGCATCTCCCGCAGGTCCTCGCTGAGCTCCCGCCCTCTCTCTCGGGATTCCTCGACGACTCCGTCGATCGCCTGCAGGGTCTCATCGTCGAGACCGAGCTGGGCCGCGTGCTCTTCGATGAAGCGGTCCGGTCCAGCGCCGCGCGGGGGACCGCCCCGGCCGCCCGGCCCGCCGCCGGGAGCGGGTCCACCGAAGTCGGGCTGTGCGAAGCCCGTGCTGGCGATGGCCATTCCCGCGAGCAGAGCTGCTATCGATCCGACGAGCTGTTGCCAACGCATGTCTGTTTCCTCCTGTCGATCTCGGCCTTCCTGCCGATCTGACCTTTGGACCCTCGAGCCGGGCGCCCGGGTTACGCGGCTATCCGTCCAGGAAGGCGCTGGCAATCGCGAGGTAGTCGTCCGGAAGCGCCTCGCTCTCGTCGCGATCCTCCGAGACGCTGAGATCGCTGGAGAGGAAGAGCTCGTCCTCCCAGGTGCCGGCAACCATCGCTCCGGGCTCCGCCTCACCCGGAAGGCGGACCGGACCGGTCGAATCGGAGACCATGAACCAGAGCAGCAGCGCAGCGGCGGCGGCAGCCAGCGCCGGAATCAGCACGGGCCCACGCCGGCGCCGCCCGAGCCGCGACCGGAGGCCTGCGTCGAAGGCAGCGCGCTCGGCGGTGCTCATCTGCTCGGGCGCGTAGGCCTCCGCCAGGCGGTCCACGAATTCTTCCGCGGCGCCTTCGAGGGGCGCGCGCTCGTCACCGGGAGAGGTCATGTCCGACGTCCTCCATCGAGGTCCTGCAGATCGGCGAGCTCCGCGCGAAGCGTCACCAGGGCGCGGTGAAGGTGGCTCTTGACGGTGCCCGTCGGCTTTCCCAACAGCTTCGAAGCTTCGCTGACGGTGAATCCCTCCAGATGCACGAGAACGAACGCCTCCCGCTGTCTTCGCGTCAGCCGGTCGAGGGCGTCGGCGATTCGCCGGACGAGCCCGGGATCCCCGGGAGGCTGGGGGGAGGGATCCGGAGGATCCTCGCCCTGCCCTCCCAGCCAGCGCAAGCGGACCGCTCTCCAGCGGCGATGGTTGTGGGCCTCGCGCACCAGGATCCGGTAGAACCAGGTCTCGAGCTTCGCTTCCTCCCGGAAGCGGCCGAGGGCCCGATACGCCTTCACGAACGCCTCCTGGGTAACGTCCTCGGCGGCGGCCGCGTCCGCTCCGACCAGCCGCCAGGCCAGCCGCCGCGCTGGCTCGCGGTGGGTCACGACGAAATCGCTGAAGCGCTCTTCGAGATCGGTCGTGGCGACCGGACCCTCCACGGCTGCCGCTCCTGACATCAGATCGTGCTCGCCATCTGACCTTTGGACACCCGGCGGAAGGTTCTGGGTTACCTCGCATCCAGGATCGACGAGAAAGCTCCGCTGTCCCTCCAACCGCTCGTCATCACTGGCGATTCGAGCCGCTACCATACTGGATCATGAGCCCTGAGCCCGTCGTGAGCATCTCCTACTTCTCGGACGTCCTCTGTGTCTGGGCCTATTTCGCCCAGATCAAGCTGGAGCAGATCAGGCGGGACTTCGGGCCGCAGGTGCAGCTCCAGCATCATTTCATTTCGGTGTTCGGAGACGTGGAGGGGAAGATCGGTGGCTCCTGGAAGGAACGCGGTGGGATGGAGGGCTACCGCCGCCACGTTCATCAACTCGCCGAGCGCTTCTCCCACGCCAGCATTCATCCCGAAGTCTGGAAGACACAGGTTCCGGCTTCGTCTGCCAGCTGCCACCTGCTGCTGAAGGCCGCCCAGCTTCTGGAGTCGACGGGGGAGATCTCCCCGCAGCCTTCGCCGGAGCACGGGGGCCACACACCCGTCGAGGAGCTGATCTGGCGGCTGCGCTGCGCATTCTTTCGCGACGGCCGCGACATCTGCTCGAGCGAGATACAGGCCGGGATCGCCGGCGAGCTCGGGTTCCCGATGGACCTGCTCCGCGGCGAGATCGAACAGGGCCGGGCCTTCGCGGCGCTCTTCGCCGACGCCGAGCTGCAGAAGAACCACCTGATCCAGGGAAGCCCGACCTTCCTCCTCGACGAGGGCAGGCAGAAGCTCTACGGCAACGTCGGCTACCGCATCATCCGGGCGAACCTGGAGGAGCTACTCGAGGGTTCCGAGAACCTGGCGAGCTGGTGCTGAGAAAAACCTCGCTCACTCGCCCGTGAAGACCGGCTTTCGCTTCTCGAAGAAGGCGCGCACGCCCTCGATCGTGTCCTTGCTGCCGGAGGTGCGCTCCACCGCCCGATACTCGAGGGCCAGCCCCTCTTCGAGGGAGAGCTCCCCGCCGCGGATCACCGCCTCGAGAATTCCGGCGACGGCGATGGGCGGCTTCTCGGCGAGCTCCTCGGCGAGAGCGTTCGCCCGGCCGAGCAGCTCCTCGGGCGCGCACACCTCGTGGACCAGACCGATCCGGTAGGCCTCCTCGGCGCCGATCTTCCGGGCGCGGAGAATCATGTCCAGCGCGTGGGCGCGGCCCACGGTGCGGGTGAGCCGCTGCGTGCCGCCCCAGGCCGGTGCGATTCCCAGCTCGATCTCGGGAAGGCCGATGCGCGCGCCCTCGGCGGCGATCCGGAAGTGGCAGGAGAGTGCCAGCTCCAACCCACCTCCCACGCACGGACCGCGGATCGCACAGACCACCGGCTTGGGAAGGTTCTCGATCGCGGCGAGCACGCGCAGGCGCTGCTCGATGAAGGCCCGCATTCCCATCTCCATGGCCGCCTTGCCGAACTCGCGGATGTCGGCGCCGACGGAGAAGGTTCGCTCGCCCGCGCCCGTGATCACGACGGCGCGAAGCGCGCGGTCAGCGGCCAGCTCGGGGACCAGCTCCTCGAGGCGGTCCACCATGGCCATGGACAGGCGGTTGTGGGGCGGATCGTTGAGAACGACCCTGGCCACCGCGCCGCTTCGCTCGACGAGAACTGCGGAATCCGACTCGCTCTTCGCACTGCTCATCCGTACGACCCCAGTCGCTCAGGCAGAGGGCTTCGCGGGCACCCGCCGCCCGACGATTCCGCGCAGCCGGCCGACGCTCGACTGCAGCCAGACGGTTCCAGCGTCCACTACCGAGTAGACCACCGGCACCACGATCAACGTGAGAAGCGTCGACGTAAACAGACCACCGATCGTGATGGCCGCCATGGGTGCCCGGAACTCGGATCCGATCGCTTCGGTGAGCACCATCGGCAGCATCCCGAAGATCAGCGCGCCCGAGGTCATCAGCACCGGGCGCATCCGCACCGGCCCCGCCTCGAGAAGCGCCTCCTCCCGCGAGCGGCCGGCCTCGCGCAGCTGGTTGGTGTAGTCGACCAGCAGGATCCCGTTCTTCATGACCAGGCCCATCAGCACCAGCAACCCCACGCTGCTCATCATGTCCAGCGACATGCCGAGGAGCTTGAGCGCCACGAAGCCCCCGATGAAGGAGAGCGGCGCCGACATCATGATGGTGAAGGGATGCGTGAAGGAATTGAAGAGCGAGGCGAGGATCATGTAGATCGCCAGCAGACCGAGACCGAAGGCAAAGCTCACGTCCGCGACCAGCTCGCCCATGACGCGCACCCGGCCCCCTGCCGCGATCTCGTCCGGTGAGTCGATCCCCAGCTCGGCGCCCCACGCCTCGAACTTGGCGCTTCCGACGCTGAGCGGAAAGCCGGGCGCCATGTTGGCGTAGATCCCGATCTTCCGGGTGCGGTTCTCCCGCTGGATCTCGACCGGACCCTCCTCGAGCCGGACGGAGGCGGCGTTGGTGATGGGCACCAGCTCTCCGCGCAGCGATCGCACCCGGATCAGGTCGATCTTGGCCGGATCGTCGCGGTACTCGGGCATGATCTGGACCCGCACGTCGTGGCGGCGCTCCCCGTCCTCGAAGGATCCCACCTTCTCGCCGGCCAGCAGGGTGCGAATCGTGCGCCCGATCGCCACCGCCGAGACGCCGAGGTCCGCCGCGCGTCCGCGGTCGACGTCGAGCGTGATCTGGGGCTTGCCGGCCTCGAAGGAAGTGCTGACGTCCACGAAGACGGGGTCCTCGCGCATCCGCGCCGTCAGCTGGTTGGCGTAGCGCTCGAGGCGGCCGAGGTTCGGCCCCTGCAGGCTGTAGTTCAGGTCCGTGTGCGTTCCCTCGGTGTCCCCATAGCTCGGGAGACCCACCGTGATCTCCTCGGCCTCCGGAAGTGCGGCGAGCAGCCCACTGCGAAGCTGGTCGAAGATCTCGGGGAGAGCGCTGTCCCGCTCCTGCTTCGGAATCAGCATCACCTCGACCCGGGCGCGGTGGGGCTCGTGGCGCAGCTCGTTCCCGGCGACGGCGAACGCATCTCGCACGTCCGGGTGCCCCAACACCTCGGATTCCACGCGGCGCATCAACCGGTCGGTCACCGAGAGCGGCGTCCCGATGGGAAGCTTCGCCTGCACGAGGACCTCGCTCATGTCCTCCTGGGCGTAGAGGTCGAAGGGGAGGGTCGAGGCGACGCCGCAGCCGCCGGCGATCGCCGCCGCCCCCACGGCGAGCGTGACTCCCTTGCGCCGGAGCGCCCGGGACAGCAGCCAGCGGTATCCCGCGTCGAGCCCGTGGAGCGCCCGCTCGAAGAGCCGGAACACCCGGCCGGGCTCGCTGGTCTGGCGAAGCATCCGGCTCGCCAGCATCGGCGTCAGCGTGAACGCGACCACGATGGAGACGGCGACCGCGGCCGTGACGGCGACGCCGAACTCGTAGAAGTAGCGCCCGATCACGCTGCGCATGAAGGCGATCGAGACGAAGACCGCGCAGACGGCGAGGGTCGTCGAGATCACCGCCAGCCCGACCTCGCGGCTGCCCCGCTGCGCGGCGCTCATCGAATCCTCGCCCGCCTCGATCTTCCGGTAGATGCTCTCCAGGACGACGATGGCGTCGTCGATCACCAGGCCGATGGCGAGCGACAGCGCCATCAGCGTCATCACGTTGAGGGAGAGGTCCAGCGCGTAGAAGAGCGTGAAGGAGCCGATCACGCTGGAGGGGATCGCGAGCGTGGCGATGAAGGTGCTCCTCCAGTTGCGCAGGAAGAACAGCACGACGATGACGACGAGCCCGGTCGCGATCAGCATGTCTTCGAACACGGAGCGCACCTGCGCCTCGATGTAGACAGCGTAGTCGCGCGCCACGCTGATCTCGACGCCCGCCGGGAGGTCCTCCCGGATCTGCTCGACCTCCGCCCGCACGTGGCGGGCGATCCCGACGATGTCGGCGCCGCTCTGGCGCTGGATCTCGAGGGAGACGCCAGGGCGCCCGTTCAGACGGGCGATGCTGCGCGCCTCGGCCATTCCGTCCTCGACGATCGCGACCTCGCGCAGGCGAACCAGGCGGCCGGCCCGCTCCGCCACGATCAGCTCTCCGAAGTCGGCGACGGTTCGGGCCTTGCCCTGGGTGGTGACCGACCACTCGCGCCGATCGCCTTCGATGCGCCCGCTGGCGAGTTCGGCGTTCTCCAGGCGCAACGTGTTGGCGACGTCCTCGATCGAGAGGCCGTAGCCGCTCAAGCGCAGTGGATCGAGCCAGATGCGTATCTCCCGCTCCCGGGCGCCGATGATCTCGACGGCGCCGACCCCCGGAAGCCGCTCGAGCCGCTCCTTCACCTCGTGCTCGGCGAGGTCGGAGATCTCGCGGAGCGAGAGGGCGCCGCCGAGCACGATGTTCATCATCGAGACCGCGGTCAGGTCGTACTTCCCGACCACGGGATCCTCGATGTCGAGGGGGAGCAGGGGCCGGGCCAGCGCGACCTTGTCGCGGATCTCCTGCACCTTGATGTCGATTTCGTAGTCGAGATAGAACTCCACCCCGATTCGCGAGAGGCCCTCCGAGGAGGTGGAGCGAAGGGTGCGGATGCCCGAGATCGCGTTGATCTGCTCCTCGAGGATATCGGTGACCTCGCGCTCGACGGTCTCGGGCGAGGCTCCCCGGAGCTCCGTCGTGACATAGGCGATGGGAAACTCGATGTCCGGGTCGAACTGCATCTCGAGCCGACCGAGCGACACCAGGCCCAGCACGACCAGGCCGAGGATCAGCATCGCCGCGAAGACGGGGCGCCGGATCGAGATGTCGGCGAGGTTCACGGCGTGCCCTCGATGCGGGCGCTCCTCGCGGAGACGTCGCCGATCCGCTCGATCCGCGCACCGTCCTCCAGCCGGCTCACCGCCTCCCCGCGCACCACCTCCTCGCCCGCGGCGACACCGCTCAGGATCTGGGCGCGCTCGTCGTCCACGACGCCGACGCGCACCGGCACGCGGTTCACGGTGTCGCCGCGGAGCCGGAACACGTAGGTGCGGCCGTCGCGGGTCAGGACCGCGGAGCGGTGGACGCTGGGCACGGGCTCACCGGAGCTCATCTCGACCTCGGCGCGCAGGTAGGAACCGGCCTTGACCGTTCGTGACGGATCCTCCACGGGGCCCCGAACCTCGTAGGTGTGCGTCTCCGGATCGACGCGGTCGCTGACGCGATCGATTCGGGTCGGCAGCGGCTCGCCCAGGCCCTCCACGTAGAGGCGCACCTCGGCCCCCACCCGCACCGGCGCAGGCCATGCATCCGGAATCGCCAGCACCGCTTCCAGCGCGCCCGTCTCCTGGAGCACCAGGATCGGCGCAGGACCCGCCATGGCCCCGTCGTGGGCCAGCCGCTCGACGATGCTCCCGGCATACGGTGCCCGGACCAGGGTGCACTCGAGATCGCGCTCGGCCCGCGCCACCCGCGCCTCCATCTGCGCCACGTTGGCCCGGGCCACCGCCGCGGCGGTCTTCAACTGATCGAAGTGCTGCTCGGAGGCGGCGTTCTCCGCGATCAGCTTGCCGACCCGCTCGACCTCGTGGTTGGCGTTCGCGCTCTCCGCCCTCGCCAGGGCGAGGCCGGCGCTCGCCTCCGCCAGCCCCAGCTCGTAGGGCCGCGGGTCGATCCGGAATAGCGGGTCGCCCTCCTCCACCGCGTCCCCCACGTCCACCAGGATTTCCACCAGGCGTCCGCTCACCTCGGCCGCGACCTCGGTCACCCGCCTGGCGCGCACCACCCCCGAGGCCGCCATCGAGGTGCGAACCTCCTCCAGCGCGACGCGCTGGGTCTCGACCCGATCGACGGCGGCGGACTCGGTGGACGCGGCGGACTCCTCTGCCGCCGCCACACCGGAAAGGTCGTTCTCCGAGCAGGCCGCGAGAGCCAGTGCCAGCAAAAGCGGGAGGCCGCCGAAGACCCGCATCACGCTTCCCCCCTGGCCAGGCCGCGAAACAGCACGTCGAGACTCGCCTCGATCAGCCGCTCGTCCGAGGCGTCGATCCACTGCGGATTGAGCAGGTGCTCGATGAAGGCGAGGTGGAGCATGCGGACGACCTCCGCCGAGCGCTCGATATCGAGATCCTGCCGCAGCTCACCGGACTCGACCCCGGTGCGGATCGTCTCCACGAGCTGGGCGCGGAACCCCTCCAGCGAGCTGCGCACGGCTGCGCTGCCGCTCATGTCCAGCAGCACCAGCGGGTCGTTCTGGAAGAGCGCCCGGACCAGGGGGTTGTTCCGCGCGTACTGGAGCGTGGCGCGGTGCATCTCTGCGAGCCCCTGGAGCACGCTCTTGCCCTCGGGCCAGTTGGCGGTCTGGATGGCCGCGTCCCAGTCGTCGAGGGTGCGCTCCAGAACCGCCTCCAGGATCTGCTCCTTGCCGCGGAAGTGGTGGTAGACCAGGGCCTTGGAGACGCCGGCCTGGAGGGCGATCTCCTCCACCGTGGTCTTGGCGTAGCCGCTGGCGGCGAAGCACTGGCCGGCCGCGTCGAGGATCCGCTGCCGGGTGCGCTCCGCCCGCTCCGAGCGCACCGGGGGCGCCTGCGTGGGGGTCGTGGACATCCCGAAAATATACAAATCAGACGGAAAACGTCCAATTCGTTTAGTTATCTGGCCCGGATCCCCCCGGGGTTCCCTGTCGCTCGAAGTAGGCGCGGGTCTCCGAGACCACGACGCCCGAGAGGAGCAGGAGTCCGATCAGGTTCGGAATCGCCATCAGCCCGTTGGTGATGTCGGAGACCAGCCAGATCCGGCGGTCGAAGAACAGCGGGCCGATCACCACCATGGACGAGAAGATCACCCGATAGGGGACCACCGCCCGGATCCCGAGCAGGTACTGGATCGACTTCTCGCCGTAGTAGCCCCAGCCGAGGATGGTGGAGAACGCGAAGAAGGCCAGGCTGATGCTGACGAGCCAGCCCCCGAGCTGCCCCGGCAGGCTCTCGCGGAACGCGATCGTGGTCCACTGCGACCCGTCCAGCTCCTGCCAGCGGGCCGTGGCCGCTGCCGCGCCGTTCAGATCGACGTCGCTGAGGACGGCCGTGATGATCACCAGGCCCGTGAGCGTACAGACGACCAGCGTGTCGATGAACGTCTGCGTCATCGAGACCAGCGCCTGGCGCACCGGCTCGCGCGTGGCGGCTGCGGCCGCGGCGATCCCGGCAGAGCCCAGCCCGCTCTCGTTCGAGAAGATGCCGCGGGCGAAGCCGAAGCGGACGGCGGCGGCCACGGAGGCGCCCAGCACACCTCCGCCCACGGCCGTTCCACTGAACGCGGAGGAGAACACGGTCGCCAGGGCACGCGGGATCTGCTCCGCGTTGACGAAGAGCACGGCCAGCGCGCCCCCCATGTAGAACACCAGCATGGCGGGCACCAGCACTCCGACGAAGCGCGCGATGGAGCGGATGCCCCCCAGGATCACTGCCGCGACCAACACCGCGAGCACGCGTCGTGGTCAGCATGGGATCCACGCCGGCGCTGGTCTGCAGGGTGTTCGCGACCTCCTGCGACTGGACGCCGTTTCCGATGCCGAAGGCGGCGATGGCGGCGAAGAACGCGAAAGCCGCGCCGAGCCCGCGCCCGAGCCCACGGGCGCCGATGCCGCGCGAGAGGAAGTACATCGGTCCGCCCGACATCTTCCCGTGTTCGTCGGTCACCCGGAAGCGGACCGAGAGGAGCGCCTCCGCGTACTTCGTCGCCATGCCGAGCAGGCCGGTGATCCACATCCAGAAGAGTGCACCGGGGCCACCCGCCGCGATCGCGGTGGCGACGCCCGCGATGTTCCCGGTGCCGACGGTCGCCGCCAGGGCGGTCATCAGCGCGTGGAAGTGCGAGATGTCCCCCTCGGCCCCGGCCTCCCGGCGCTGTACGAAGGCCAGGGAGAGAGAACGGCCCAGCTCGCGGAACTGCAGGCCGCGGAGGCGGACCGTGAGAAGCGCGCCGGTCCCCACCAGCAGGGGGATCAGCACCCAGGGGCCCCAGATCAGCGCAGAGATCGCGTCGAGGTATGCTCCGAGATCACCCTCCATCGCGTCACAGATCACCGCACTCCGGGAACCGGGTCAAGGCCGCTCCGGCGAAAGCACCGCCGGCGCCCGGACAGTGCAATGCCTATCCTGTGTCTATACTCCGCGCCATGGAACGCCGTCTCAAGCTCCTGCTGCCCATCGCTCTGGTGATCGCCGGTCTGATCGGCGCCGCCCTCCTGGTGGTCACGCGGCCCGACGTCGAAACCAGTCCGCCGGAGGCCGTGGCGCCTCTCGTCCGCGTCGTCGAGGTGTCGCCCGAGACGGTCCGGCTCCGGGTCACGACCCACGGCACGGTCGCGCCCCGCACCGAGAGCGACCTCATCCCCGAGGTGTCGGGGCGCATCGAGTGGGTTTCCCCCTCCTTCGTCTCCGGCGGCTTCTTCGAGGAAGACGACCCGCTGGTGCGGATCGATGCCCGCGACTACCAGGTCGCGCTCGAGCTGGCTCGCGCCAACCTGGCCAAGGTGAGGAGCGAGTTCGAGCGCGAGAGCAAGGAGCTCGCGCGTCAGCAGAACCTCGCCGAGCAGCAGATCGCCAGCCCCGCCAGGCTCGACGCCGCGATGACCGCAGAGAGCGTCACCCGCGCGGCCGTGCGCCAGGCGCGAGCCAACCTGGAGAAGGCCGAGCGGGACCTGGCACGAGCGGAAATCCACGCCCCCTTCAAGGGCCGCGTCCGCGAGCGGACCGCCGACGTCGGTCAGTTCGTCAACCGCGGCGCGCCGATGGCGCGGCTCTACGCCACCGACTTCGCGGAGATCCGCCTGCCGATCTCGGACGAGGACCTGGCCTTTCTCGATCTCCCGCTCTGGTATCGCAGCGACGCCGAGAGGGCCAACGGGGCGCCGGTGGAGCTGCGCGCGCGCTTCGCGGGCGCCGAGCACACCTGGCAGGGGCAAGTCGTGCGCACCGAGGGCGAGATCGACCCCAAGACCCGCATGGTCCACGTGATCGCGCGGGTCGAGGATCCCTACGCCCGTTCCGAGAACCGCCCTCCTCTGGCAGTCGGCCTCTTCGTCGAGGCGCAGATCCTCGGGCGCGAAGCCGAGGGAGTCGTGACGGTGCCGCGCACCGCGATGCGCGGAACCGACCAGCTCCTGGCCGCCGACGCGGAGGACCGGCTCCGCTTCCGCCGCGTCGAGGTGATCCGCGCCGGACGAGACCAGGTCGTGATCCGCTCGGGCCTCGAGCCCGGAGACCGCGTCATCGTCTCGCCGATCGAAGCCGCCGTCGAAGGAATGAGGCTCCGCCCCGTCGTCAGTGACGAGGTGGCCCCTTGAACCGCCCGATCGCCTGGTTCGCGCAGAACCCGGTCGCCGCCAACCTGCTGGCGGCCATGATCATCGCGGGGGGGCTGACGGCCATCTTCCAGCTCCCGCAGAAGACCTTCCCCGACATCGACATCGAGATGATCCGCATCACCGTCGAGTACCTCGGCGCCGCTCCCGAGGAGACCGAGGAGGGCGTCTGCATCCGGATCGAGGAGGAGATCGAGGGCATCGACGGAATCGACAAGATCCGCTCCTCGGCGCTCGAAGGGGCCTGCGCGGTCATCGTCGAGCTGCTGAGCGGAGCGGACCAGGCCCAGGTCCTCGACGACGTGAAGGCCCGCGTCGACGCCATCGACACCTTCCCCGACGAGACCGAGAAGCCCGTGATCTCGGAGGTGACGCTGCGGCGCGCCGTCGCCGACGTGGCGATCTCCGGCGACGTGGACGAGCGCGCGCTGAAGGCGCTGGTCGAGCGGGTGCGCGACGAGATCCTGGCGCTTCCGGGGATCACGCAGACGGAGGCCAGGCTGGTCCGCCCCTTCGAGATCTCGATCGAGGTCTCGGAGGAGTCGCTGCGCCGCCACGGGCTGCGCTTCGACGACGTGGTCCAGGCGGTCCGCAGCTCGTCGCTCGACCTCCCCGGCGGCAGCATCAAGACCGCGGGCGGCGAGATCCTGCTCCGCACCAAGGGGCAGGCCTACCGCGGCCGCGAGTTCGAGGACCTCGTCGTGCTCACGCGGCCGGACGGGACGCGCGTCTCCCTGGGCGCGATCGCGACCGTCGTGGACGGCTTCGAGGACGTCGACCTCGCCGCCCGCTTCGACGGCGAGCCCGCCGCCGTGGTTCAGGTCTACCGCGTCGGCGACCAGGACGTGATCGAGATCTCCGAGGCGCTGAAGGCGTACGTGGCCAGGGCGAACCAGATCATGCCCGAGGGCGTCTCGCTCACCATCTGGCAGGACGACTCGATTCCGCTGCGGAGCCGCCGCGACACGCTGCTGCGAAACGGCCTGAACGGCTTCCTGCTGGTGCTGCTGGTGCTCGCCCTCTTCCTCCGGGCGCGAGTGGCGTTCTGGGTCACGCTCGGCATCCCGATCTCGTTCCTGGGCGCACTCTGGCTGTTCGCGCCGCTCGGGCTCTCGATCGACGTCATCTCGCTCTTCGCCCTGATCGTCGTGCTGGGCATTCTCGTCGACGACGCCGTGGTGGTGGGCGAGCGCGCCCACGCGCACCAGGAGGAGACGGGAAAGCGGCTCGAGGGCGCCATCCGGGGCACCCAGGAGGTCGCGATTCCGGTGATCTTCGGCGTGCTCACCACCATCACCGCCTTCATGCCGATGCTGATGGTGCCGGGGCCGATGGGGCAGGTCTTCTCCATCATGGCGACGGTGGTGGCGCTCTGCCTGATCTTCTCACTGATCGAGTCGCAGCTCGTGCTGCCCGCGCACCTCGCCCTCGGCCACGAGAAGCCCGAATCGGAGGGGCGAAGCGCCTTCACGCGCCGCTGGAAGCGCATCCAGCGCTTCTTCGGCAGCTCGCTGGAGCGCTTCGCAGCCACCACCTACCGCCGGGCCCTCGAGCGCGCGCTCGAGTGGCGCTACACGACCATCGCCGCAGCGATCCTGCTGCTCTTCCTCACGGTGGGGCACTTGGCCAGCGGCCGGATGCATTTCTCGTTCTTCCCGCCCATCCAGGCCGACTTCCTCGCCGTCTGGCTCACCATGCCTCAAGGCACTCCCTTCGAGGTGACCGAAAGCGCCGTCCACAGCCTCGAGGCATCCGTAGCGGAGCTTCGCGCCGAGCTCGATGCCGAGTTCGCGGCGGAGGGCGAGAGCCTCGTCTTGCACGTGCTGGCTTCCGTCGGCAATCAGCCCTTCCGAGACCGCCAGAGCCGGACGCCCGCGACCGTCTCCCAGTCGGGCTCCGACGACTCGCACCTGGGCGAGGTGGTGCTCGAGCTGGTGCCGTCCGAGGAGCGCGACATCAGCACCGATCAGGTGGCGCAGCGCTGGCGGGGAATCGCGGGGAGCGTCCCCGACGCCGTGGAGCTGGTCTTCGCATCGGACATGTTCTCGGCCGGGGAGGCGATCAACGTACAGCTGCAGGGGGCCGACGTGAGAGCCCTCCGGGCCGCGGCGGACCGCGTGAAGGCGGACCTCGCCAGCTACCCGGGCGTCATCGACATCAGCGACTCGTTTCGGGAGGGCAAGCAGGAGGTGAAGCTCGCGATCAAGCCCACCGCCGAGCCCCTCGGCGTGACCCTCCAGGATCTGGCGCGCCAGGTCCGGCAGGCCTTCTACGGCGAGGAGGCGCAGCGGATCCAGCGCGGGCGCGACGACATCCGGGTCATGGTCCGCTATCCCGAGGACGAGCGCCGCTCGCTCGGGGATCTGGAGAACATCCGCATCCGCACCCTGGACGGCGCCGAGGTGCCCTTCCGCACCGTGGCCGACGCGGAGCTGGGGCGCGGCTTCGCCACCATCCGCCGCGCGGATCGCATGCGGGTGGTGAACGTCACCGCCAACGTCGACCGGACCCTCACCACGGCCAACGACGTGCTGGCCGACCTCCAGGCGGTGTCGCTCCCGCAGATCCTCGCGGCCTACCCCGGGATCTCCTACTCGCTCGAGGGCGAGCAGCGCGAGCAGCGGCGGGCCTTCAGCGGCCTGCTTGAGCGCCTACGTCCTGGCGCTGCTGATGATCTACGGGCTGCTCGCCGTGCCGCTGCGATCCTACACACAGCCGCTGGTCATCATGAGCGTGATCCCCTTCGGCCTGGTCGGCGCGATCGGCGGACACATCCTGATGCTGTGGCTCGGTCAACTCCGCGGTCTGAGCTTCTTCTCGGTGGTCGGGATCGTCGCGGCATCCGGTGTCGTGGTGAACGCCAGCCTGGTGCTCGTCTACAACGTGAACAGCCAGCGGGCGGAGGGAAAGACCGTGCGTGATGCCGTGGTGGCGGCCGGCGTGGGGCGCTTCCGTCCCATCGTGCTGACCTCGCTCACCACCTTCGCGGGGCTCAGCCCCTTGATGGCCGAGCGCAGCATGCAGGCCCAGTTCCTGATCCCGATGGCGGTCTCGCTGGCCTTCGGCGTGATGTTCGCCACCGTGATCACCCTGCTGGTGCTGCCCTGCGGCTACCTGGTGCTCGAGGACCTGCGGGGCGCCGGCCGAGGGAAGCGCGGCTCTGAGATAGCTCGAACCAGTGTATGATCCGGAGCCGATCGGATTCGCTGGACTGTAGAGGGGACAAGTCATGCCGCTGGACGGACGGGTTGCACTGGTCACGGGGGGCGGTCGGGGAATCGGGAAGGCGATCTGTCTCGCCCTGGCCGCGGACGGCGCGGACATCGCCGTCAACTACCGCCGCGACGATGCGGCCGCCAAGGAGACGGTGGCCGAGATCGAGGCGCTGGGCCGGCGCGCTCGCGCCTACAGGGCCGGCGTGGGTTCGCTCGACGAGAACCGCGCGATGGTCGAGGAGATCCTGGCGGACTTCGGCCGGGTCGACATCCTGGTCAACAACGCGGGAATTGCCAGCCGCGGAAACAGCGTGCTCGACACCGACCCGGCCGAGCTGGAGCGGGTGGTGCGCATCCACGCCCTCGGCCCTCACCACCTCTGCCAGCTGGTGCTGCCGAGCATGCGGCAGCAGTCGCGGGGCGACATCGTGATGATCTCGAGCACGGCGACACTCGGCTACAGCGCCAACGGCGCCCCCTACAACATGGGCAAGGCGGCAATGGAAGCGCTCGCCTACACACTCGCCAAGGAAGAGCGGCCGCACGGTATCCGGGTCAACATCGTGGCGCCCGGCCTGGTGGAGACCGAGATGGGCCGCCGGCTGATGAAGGCCACCGCCGGCATCGACGACCTGCGCCAGCTCGACGCGCTGATGCCGTTCGGCCGGGTCTGCCAGCCCGAGGACGTCGCGAACGCGGTGTGCTTCCTGGTCTCCGAGGGCGCCTCCTACCTGACCGGCGAGAAGGTCAACGTCCACGGCGGCGGTCAAACCTGAGGTCAGGCCTCCCCAGGCGCTCCGTCCCGCAGCCACGGACCGGCCCGCGTTTCTTGCCGAGTTCTGTACATAGTGTAGAATTTGCGGCCGCACCCGAACGCCCGGGTGCGGCCGGCGAGGAGAGGCGAAGCATGATGGAAGCCAGCAACGACCCGAAGGCTCTCAGCGAGTTCGCCACTGAATTCCTGAAGCTCCAGGGTGCCACCATCGTGGGGGTCGCGACCACGGAGACGCTGGCCGGCGGCCCACCCTCGACCGATCTCGAGTACGTGTTGCCCGGCGCGAAGTCGGCGGTGACCTTCGCCGTCCCCTTCGATCAGGAGAAGATCGAACGCTACCTCGCCAAGGAAGATCACGCGGGTCATCAGGACGACAACTTCCACACCAACATCTACGTCACCGGTCTCGCGGTCGCGCTGGCCGACTACTGGAACCAGCGGGGGATTCCCTCGTACGGGGTGCGCTCGAACGCGGTCTACCGCCAGGACACGCCTCGCGGGATGGCCGACTTCCTGCCCGACATCTCGCACCGCTACCTGGCGGTGCGCTGCGGCGTCGGCTGGTTCGGCCTTTCGGGCAACGTGATCACCAAGGAGCACGGCGCAGCGGTGGTCCTCGGCAGCGTGGTCACCACGGCGGAGCTCGAGCCCACCGAGCCGCTCCCGCCCGACGAGAAGTACTGCGACGACTGTCAGCTCTGCATGGCGAGCTGCACCTCCGGCCTGATGGCCAAGAAGGAACGGACCACCGTCAGCATGGGCGGCATGGAGTTCAGCTACTCGGAGCGGCGCAGCTACCACCGCTGCGACCTGGTCTGCGGCGGCTTCACGGGCCTGGCCCGCAGCGGCAAGTGGTCCACCTGGTCTCCCGGGCGGTTCCCGATCCCGGATACGGACGAGGAGTTCATGCCGGCCCTGGTCGAGGCGGTGGTGGCCTCGGCGCCGCGCCCCGAGATCGAGGGCGGCTTCCACCACCCGGCCATGCCGCAGGGGCGGAAGATCAACATGACCTGCGGCAACTGCCAGCTCATCTGCCACCCCGATCGCGACGAGCGCAAGCGCCGCTACAAGCTGCTCACCGAGCACGGTGTCGTGGTGCAGAACCCGGACGGCTCGCTGGAAGCGGTCTCTCCGGAGATCGCCGAGAAGCGCGTCGGCGAGATGTCCGAAGAGGAGCAGGCCCTCTACCGGAAGTCCTGAGCCGGGCCGCTGGGGAGACCGACACCGATGAGCGGGAATCGAGCCAGCTTTCGCGCGGCGGCGGTGCAGCTGTCGCCAGTGCTCCTGGATCGCGATGGAACGACGGACAAGGTGGTCGAGGCGATCGAGGCCTGCGGGCGAGAGGGGGTGCGCCTGGCCGTCTTCCCGGAGACGATCATCCCCAGCTACCCGTACTTCGCGATGGTCCGGCCTCCGGCGGCGATCGGCGAGCTGATCGGCAGGCTGCACGACCAGGCCGTCGAGGTCCCGGGCCCGGTCACCGAGAAGGTCGGCGCCGCGGCCGGGCGAGCGGGCAGCGTGGTCGTCCTCGGCGTCAACGAGCGGGACGGGGGCAGCCTCTACAACACCCAGCTCATCTTCGATGCCGACGGCTCGCTGGTCGGAAAGCGCCGCAAGATCATGCCCACCTTTCACGAGCGGATGATCTGGGGCTGGGGGGACGGCAGCGGCCTCCGGGTCTTCGAGACCGCGGTCGGCCGCATCGGCGCGCTGATCTGCTGGGAGCACTACATGCCCCTGGCCCGCTACGCGCTCATGGCGGCGGGCGAGCAGATCCACTGCTCGCACTTCCCGGGCTCGCTGGGCGGCGAGCCCATGGCCGCGCAGATCGACGCGGCGGTCCGCCACCACGCCATGGAGTCCGGCGCCTTCGTCGTCAACGCCACCTGCTGGCTCAGCGACGAGCAGCGGGCGGAGATCGCGCCCGACGAGGGGCTGGCGGAGATGCTCCGAGGGTGGCCTCTGCACCGCGGTCGTCTCTCCCGCTGGCGCCTACCTGGCCGGCCCGCTCCCGCCGGGAGAGGGGATGGCCCTGGCCGAGATCGATCTCTCCGAGATCGCCCGGCAGAAGAGCCTGCTCGACACGGTCGGCCACTACTCGCGTCCGGACATCCTGAGACTGCGGCTGGACAGCGCGCCCCGACAGGTGGTGGAGCAGATGACGCCCGGCTGGAGCCCCCCTGCGCCCGCCGAAGGCCCCGCGGGAGACGAGCCGGCCGGAGACGAATAACCCCCATTTCTCGCGGGGTTGCGCCGATGTCCGGCGATCGCACCCCGGTGTGAAGCGCTTCACAGCGATGTCGGGGTCGGCTCCCGTAATGTCCTCCCAGAAGGAGGACGAATCATGACGGCATTTCGATCCCGAAATCGCTCGGCGGTCTCTTTCGCCGCGCGCGTCAGCCTGCTCGCCTTCCCCGCATTGCTCTGTCTCGGCGTCGCCACGGGGGCGTCGGTCGCCACGGGGGCGGGCGTCAGCGACTTCACCGTCGTCAGCCCGGAGAAGATCCAGACGGACGACATCACCGAGGCACTCGCCGTGCCGCGTGGAACGCGGGTCCAGGCTTCGGCGCCTCCGACGGTCCGGCTGCCGATCTTCTTCGAGTTCGGCTCGGCGGAGCTCCTGCCCGAGGCGGAGGTGCTGCTGGCCAAGGTCGGTGCGGCCCTGGCCTCCGAGGAGCTGGTGGACTTCAGCTTCTCCGTGGAGGGCCACACGGACAGCGTGGGCTCGGACCACTACAACGCCACCCTCTCCGAGGAGCGGGCGGCCGTGGTGAAGGCATTCCTGATCGCCCAGGGCGTCCAGGAGCAGCACCTCGCGACGATCGGTCACGGGGAGCAGCAGCCGGTCGCCTCCAACCGGAGCGACGCAGGCCGGCAGCGCAACCGCCGGGTCGAGGTGATCAATCGGGGCGCTGCCCAGTAGCGCGAGCCCGGCGAGCCCTCAGCCCGCAGGGGGGTCACGACACCTCCCTGCGGGGCAACATCTCACTCTCCCTCCGAACGAAGACCGAGCCGATCGGCAGCGGAGCGCGCTTCCCAGCGGGCCTGCGGCCGGGATAGGATGGTGGTCGATCGGAGGGAGGGAGAGAATGCCGAGCATCCTGCTGACCGGAGTCATCGGTCCCCACCGGAACATCCACTTCGACCTGTCCGGAGACCGGCTGACGCGGGACCAGGACATCTTCACCGCGAAGTCGCACTTCCACTACGTGGTGCTGCACTTCCTCGCACAGAACCTCTCCTCGCCCTGCGTCGTCCTGGAGCACCCCAGCCTCGAGGACTTCGAGGAGGAGCTCGGCAAGGGCTACGACTTCGTCGGCATCAACTTCACCCTGGTCAACATCGTGAAGACGATGCAGATGTGCGATGCGGTGCGGAGAGTCGCGCCCCAGACGAAGATCGTGCTCGGCGGCTACGGCACTTCCTGCTTCACCACGATCTTCAAGGGGAACGACGAGATCCGGAAGCTGGCCGACCACATCTGCCACGGCGAGGGCGTCCGCTTCCTCCGAGAGCTGCTGGGCGAGCCGGTCGATGCCCCGATCCACCAGCCGGTGGGCCCGAGGGGTGCCTCGGGCATGCCCGTGGCTGGATCCGCACCCGCCCGGATCGGGCGGGTTCGTGATCTCCGGACTCGGCTGCCCCAACCTGTGCGAGTACTGCTGCACCTCCCACTACTACGACGGCGAGTACATCGAGATCGCCAAGGCGGAGCAGCTCTTCGAGGGGATGAAGCAGCTCTGGCGGCTGCAGCCCGAGAGCCGGGACAGCGTCGGCGTCTTCGACGAGAACCTCTACAAGGACAAGGAGAAGGTCACGAAGCTCGGCCAGCTGATCCGCGAGGACGAGGAGTTCGGGCTCGGGCAAGATCAGCTACTTCAGCTTCGGAACCATCGAGGATCTGTCCCGCTACGACGTGGTGGAGGATCTGGTGCTGAACGGCGTGGGAAGCATCTGGATCGGGGTGGAGTCGCTCTACTCCACGCTGCCCAAGAGACAGGGCCGCGACGTGAAGGAGGTCTTCGACGAGCTGCACGCCCACGGCATCACCACGATCGGCTCCTGGATCGGCGGCTGGGACTTCCACGACAAGCAGAACATCGAGGAGGACCTCGACTACTTCGTCTCGCTGCGGCCCACGCGCTCGCAGCTCTTCCCCCTCTACCCGCCGCCGGGCACGAGCCTCTACGAGCGGCTGGTCTCCGAGGGCCGCCTGCCCGAGATCAGCCTGGCCAGGACCTACTTCGGGCGCACGTCGGGCGCGGAGTTCGGCTTTCCCGACTGGAAGAAGCACTTCACCGAGGAGGAGATCTCGGCGGTGGTCGAGAGCGGCCACCGCAGGCTGTACGAGCACGCGGGGCCCTCTCCGATGCGGGAGCTTCGGGTCCACCTGAACGGCTACGAGTTCTGCAGGAACTCGCGGCACCAGGTCCTCCGGGAGCAGCGCAGCGAACTGCACAGGGCGCGCTGTGCGGACGCCTACCCGCTGATCAAGATCTCCGAGTTCCTCGCCCCCAACGACCAGGTGCGGGAGGACATCGGCCGGATCCGTCGCGACTACCTGCGGCTGTTCGGCGAGCCGACGCCGAGGCAGCGGGCGATGGAGAGCTACGCTTTTCTCAAGGGCTGCCTCTACAAGATGGAGACCGCGATCGGCCGCGAGCCGCCCGGCGAGCCCCCGCTCCGCCGCTACGTCTACGACCGCAAGCCGCGAGGCCCCCTCGAGAAGCCCTACTCGGTCAGCTACCCGCATCCGGATCCTCGATACGAGTACGAGAAGCGGGCCCACCAGCACGAGATGGAGATCCTGGATCGGGTCGCCGAGCTGCTCGCCGCGGACGGGTCGCCCGACGCAGCCGAGTCCGGACGTGCAGGGGATGCACCGGGTCTTCGCAAACCTGGAAGCCATCGGCGACGCCGCCCGACTCGTGGACGATCTCGGCAGCAGCATCGGGCTCTCGAAGGGCTGGCTCCGGTCGGAGGTGCTGAAGGGCCTCGAAGCCACGGGAGACCCGGCGGCTCGGGGAGCGGTCGAAGCTCGGACGGCGCAGTAGCTGCGGCCGAGCCCTTCGATGCATCTCTGGCTTCTTCTCGCCGCTGCCTGCCTGGCCAACGGCATCCTCTCGTTCCATCCGTTCGAGCTGGACCCTCCGGGGCAGCGGAGCAACGCAGTCGTGCGTCGGGCGGATGGGTCACTGCAGTTCGCGGAACCGAGCTACGCCCGGACCTCCGGGCCGCCGAGCTTCCTCGACGACGCGATCCGAGCCTCCGCACTCGAGATCGACCTCGACGTGCGCGTGGCGGACGCCGACCAGTCGGGCCCCGCCCGGATCGTCACGATCTCGAGGGACTACTGGCGAAGCAACCTGACGATCGGCCAGGAGGGGGCCGGACTGGTGGTCCGCTTGCGCCGTCCGGGCTCGACCTCGTGGGGCGGCCCCGCCTTCGAGGTGCCCGGAGTGTTCGCCGAGCGGCGCTGGAGACATGTGTCGGTTTCGATCGGAGACGATCGGATCGAGATCCGCGTGGACGGCCGGCTCGAGCTGGAAGCCGCGCTGCCGGAGGGAGCCCTGACGGCCTGGGACCCCGACTACCGCCTGGCCCTCGGCGACGAGGTGGTCGGGGGAAGACCCTGGCGCGGCGAGATGCGCCGTGCACGCGTCAGCGTCGCCGGCGATGTCGTCGACCTGCTCGAGGTCCCGGAGATCGAGATCCCCCCGCAGCTCTGGCACTGGCCGAGGCGTCTGACGCAACCGTTCCGCTGGCGCGAGGGGGAGTTCATCGTGGGCGCGTGGCACCTGGTGGCCTTTCTGCCCATCGGCTTCGCGGTCGCGAGGCTCTGGAGACATCGCAGACCCCTTCTGGTAGCGGGGGTCGCAAGCTCTGGACTGAGCCTCCTCCTCCTGCTGGGCAAGATCTTCCTTTCCGGGCGTCACCCCTACCTCTACGACCTGATGACCCAGACTTGCGGCGGCCTGCTCGGCGGCTGGCTGGCACTTCGGCCGAGCGCGAGACGGCGCTGATCGAGCATGGGCTTGCCGGGATCCTTTGGGGAATCCTCCGCTTGCCTGTGCCATCCTCGGGGCATGGGAGCACCGGGCCGGAGCAGCGAAGAGCCCGGGCCCGACGGCACCTCCCCTGCCCTCCCCGCCCGCCGCGACCTCGGTTCGAGCCTGCGCCGGGCGCTGCCCTGGGCGATCGCAGTGGCAATCCTCTGCTACCTGTTCCGCAGGATTCCCGTCGCCGACGCCTGGCACGCGGCGGAGCAGGCTCGTCTCGAAATCTTCCTTCCCTGTGCCATGCTGGCGGCCATCTTCTGGTTCCTGCTCGAGTCGGGCGCCTTTGCCTATATGTTCTCGCGCTTCAACGCCAGGCTGAGCTGGGCCGAGGCTCGCTCGCTTCGCGGCCTGACCTACCTGGTCACCCCCATCAACTGGAACCTCGGCACCGCGTCCATCATCCTGCACCTGCGCCAGTCGAAGGGAGTCGGCGCCATCGAATCCACCAGCTCGATGCTCTTCTACGGGACGATCGACGCCATCGTGCTGGGGAGTCTGGCGCTGGTGGGGATCTCGCTGCTTCCGATGTCAGCGGCGATCGAGCAGATCGCACCCATCCTGCTGGGCTTCGTGGCATTCGGGGTCGCATCCCTGGCGTTCTTCATGGCGCCAGCCCCCCACTGGGGCTGGTGGCATCGCATCCGATCCGTCCGGCTCTTCCGCAGCCACGGGATCGCAACCTGGCGCGACGTGGCGCTGCTTTCGCTGATTCGGGCGGCGTACTTCAGCGGCTTCGTCATTTTCTTCTGGCTCGGCACCCGGGCCTTCCACGTCGAGCTGCCTCTCGGCTCCGCAATGGCCTCCACACCGGTCATCCTGGCTGCGGGTGGCGTACCGATCACACCGGCGGGACTCGGCACGCAGCAGGCGGCGATGCTCTACTTCTTCTCGTCGTACGGCTCCGAGGCGGCGATTCTCGCCTTTGGCCTCGCCTTTCCCGTGGCATTGAGCCTCGCGCGAATGCCCCTCGGCCTGTTCTACATTCGCGACCTCGCCGCTCTGCGCAGCGGCGCCAAGCTCGCGCGCCGAGAGAGCGTCTCCCGAGGCAATCGGAGGTAAACGATGAGACTCGACCAGGCAAACCAGTTGCTGGAGCCGGGGCATCTCGAGCTCGAGACAGGCGTTCGAAGGCTGGAGGATGGCCAGCTCATGGTGGCGGCGCTCACCCCGCTCCGGGGTGTGGCGGGCCGCATGGTCGACTTCTGGTTCGGCTTCCTCGAGGACGACCGAGCACTACAAGTGGTGGCACCCGAAAGACCACGTCTGGTGTGAGTGGGAGGGGGAGCGCGGGACCGGCGCCTACGTCGGGGGTACCCACCGGGTCCACGAGTACATCGGCGGGGAGCTCCAGAAGCTCAGAATCCACTTTCGGGAACCCTCCCAGGTGCTCGACGTCTCCCGGTTCGAGGAGGCGGGAGTCTCGAGCCTGCAGTACGCGCGGGTCGGCCCTCTGGAGAGCGAGGGCTGGATCGGCCACATCATCCATCTCTGCAGGGACACCGGCTACGGGACCGAGATGCGGAGCCGCTTCTGGCTCGGCGACGTCGACCCCTTGCCGGAACCGCTGCCCCCGGAGGCCATCGCCGCCCTGACTCCGGAGACGATGGGCCGAGCCCTCCTGCGCCACTGCTCCGAGGAGATGACCTACCTGGGCGGATTCCTGCCTGCGCTCTGGTCCCGGGAGACCGGTGCGCTGAGCGGCGGCCAGGCGTAGAGCCGCTGCGCGGCCCGAGCTGGCGTCCCGAGCCCTGGGTTGACAGCCGCCGGGATCCCTCCAACATGGTCGCGAGGAGGAAACCCGTGCCCCGTACGATCCCGTCTCCGTTCGTCTGGCTCGCTCTCTTCGTCCTGGCGCTCGTCGCCCTGCCGCGGGTCTCGGCCGCTCAGGCCGCCGAGTCATCCCCGGCCTCCACGCCCGTGCAGCTCGCGCTGTGGCACCCGATCCAGATCTTCGGCGAGGGCGTCTCCGTGGCCGGCCTGCGTCTCAGCGTGATCTCCGGCGTCAACCGGGACGTCGTGGGGCTCGATCTGTCGGGCATCGCCGCCCTGACCCGGGGCAACCAGGTCGGCCACCAGGTCTCTCTCTACAACGGGGTGGAGGGCGACATGAGCGGCTGGCAGGTCGGCGTTTTCGCCAACGACGTGGACGGCGGGGTCCGCGGACTGCAGACCGCAGTGGCCTACAACCGGGCGGGTGACAGCATCGGCGTTCAGCTCTCGGTGGGGCTGAACCGGACGAAGCGCACGCGGGGCCTGCAGGTCTCGCTGGTCAACTGGACCGACCAGCTCGACGGTGCCCAGATCGGGCTGATCAACATCAACCGGGGGGGGCCGATTCCCTTCCTCCCGCTCTTCAACATCGGGTTCTGACCCCAGCTCGCGCTGCAATCAACGCACTCTCAGCGGAAGAGGAAACAGGAGCATGATGAAGAAGGTACCCGCATACGCCATCACCGAAGAAGCCATCGCCAAGGAGACGGAACGCGTGGGTGGCGACCTCGCCCAGGTCGACTTCGCCAACGTGATCCAGCTCGACGAGGTGGAGCTTCGCGACCTCGGGCGCCGCGACGTCCACATGAGGATCCTGGCCGTCTCCGGAGAGCACAACGTGGACCACGCCGTGCTCGCGGACACCATCAACATCGTCAAGGCCCGCGGCGGCAAGATCTATCCCGGGAACTCGGCTATCGGCGAGGTCCTCGCGGTGGGCCCCGACGTCGCCGGCTTCAAGCCCGGTGACATCGTCGTCACCAACGCCAACGGCGATCCGGACCGGTACGGCTACCCCAACACGATCTGGGCGTACGACACGCCCGACTCGATCGGGTGGTACTGCGAGGAAGCGGTCGTCGAGGAGTGGCAGCTCCACCAGGCCCCGCTCGACTGTGGCCTGAGCCTCTGGGAGATGGCGGCCCTGCCGCTCCGCGCGACGACCGCCTACCACCTGTGGCGCCGCGGTTTCGAGATCTACCGGGTGAAGGTCCCGCGACGGCAGCGCGCGGTGCTGAACGTGATGAGCTTCGGCGGCGGTGTGGGCGAGCTCTTCCTGATGCTCGCCAGGTCGGAGGGCCACCGCGCCTTCTTCTGCTCACGAAACGCCGAGCGCCGCGCGGCACTCGAGAAGCTCGGCATCCAGGGGATCGATCAGGCGGCCTTCAACGGCTTCGCCTCCCGGGACGACTCCCGGGCCTTCTCCAAGGAGATCAAGAAAGCCACCGGCGGCGAGGGCATGCAGATCGTCTGCGACATGCTGCGCGGCCCCGTATTCGGGCCGGGATTGGCGGCTGCCTCTCGCATGGGCGTGAACGTGAGCGCCGGCTGGCAGCTCTCGCAGGAGGTCACCTACAACTCGACGCTCATGTCGGTGAAGCAGGTGACCATCGACCACGTCCACCTGGCGACGCTGGAGGGCTGCGAGGCGTCGATCGAGCTCTACGGATCCGTCTTCAAGCCCACCATCCACAAGGAGATCTACGCCTTCGGCGACCTGCCCCGCGCGATGCACGAGATGCACCTGGCCAGCCAGACGGGCATCCCGATCGTCCGCGTGGCGAAGGACCTGCCCGAGGCGGTCGCCAAGATCGCGTAGAGGCTGGAGGCAAAGGACGCGCGACGCGGCTCTACGTCTGGCTGTGCCTTCGCCGCAGCGCGAGGCCGAGCAGGCCGCCCGCGAGAAGCAGCACCGTAGACGGCTCCGGCGTGCTTCCACCCACGGTTTCGGATTCCGGCGCCGTGTTGGTGCCCTGGATGTGAAGCGCCATCTGGGCCTCGATGCCGCCGTTGGTGAAGCTGCTCTCGAGCAGATCCAGAGGACTGAGGGCTTGATCCGCGGAGAGCGTGAAGCTGGCGAGCCCGAGCGCGCCGTTCCCGGCTGGACCGGCACCGTTGCCGAAGTTCACACCGTATTCGAAGGAGCTACCGGCGCCACCCGTCACCGGGCGACCGATGAGCAGGCCGTAGGCGGTGTTCGGCGCATTGCTCGACGTGATGCTGAGACCGGTGAAGGTGCCGATCAGGTTGAAGTAGAGTTCGTGTGCGTCCTCATCGGGACCGAGCAGCCCGTTCAGCATGACGCTGAAGTCCAGGTCGTCCCCGTTCTGGGTCACGGTCACCGTCGCGTAGACGGCGTCGGGCAAGTCCCCGTCGAACTCACTGCTGAGCGCGAACGACAGGGCTGACGCCTGGCCCGCGAAAGCGAGCGAGTAGAGAAGAGCCAGCGTGATCGCCGCGCAAGCGCGGAAGAGGTAGCTGAAGGCGGTCATGAGAAGAGGGCTCCCGTGTGCACCCCTTCCCAAGAGCGACAGCGGCAACTCTTATTAAAGGAAGTGGTCATTTCTGGCAAGAACGTGGCAAGAAAGCTACATCCCCACGGGGACTGACCCGGAATCGAGGCAACCCATGACGATACGGCGGAACGCGCTCTCCGAGGTGGAATCGCGCATCCACTACCTCGACTCCAGGCGCGTCAACGCCACCAATGTGAGCGGCGTGTACCTGGTCGTCGGCGACGGCATCACCCTGATCGAGACGGCGACGACGCTGATCGCGCCGGCCATCGTCGAGGCCGCGATCAGCCTCGGATTCCAGGAGACCGACATCCGGCGCGCCATCGTCACCCACGTCCATCTGGACCACGCGGGCGGGACCGGCTGGCTGGTGAGCCGGCTGCCACACCTGGAGGTGTACGTACACGAGCGGGGTCTCCAGCACCTCCGGGACCCGTCGCGACTGATCGACAGCGCGAAGATGGTCTACGGGAGCGCCGAGAGAGTCTCGGCCCTCCACGGAGAGACACTCCCGGTGCCCGCGGAGAACCTCGTCGCCGTGAGGGATGCGGAGCTCGAGATTGGCGGTGGCGTGACGCTCGCGATCATCGATGCGCCGGGACACGCCTCTCACCATCTGGCCATCTGGGAGCCGGAATCCGGCTGTCTGTTCTCCGGCGAGGCCCTCGGCCACAACCACCCCGAGACCGGTGTGTTCCAGCCCGCCGTGGCGCCGCCCGGCTTCGACTTCGAAGCGAGTCTGGAAACCATCCAGAGGCTGCGGGACCTGGATCCGCGCAGCATCTGCTTCTCGCAGTTCGGCCAGCGAGAGGACGCCTGCTTCGTGCTCGCGGAAGCGGAGCGGCAGCTCGACCGTTATCATCACGTCATTCTCACCCGGCTGGAGCAAGGGCTGGACCGTCGGCGCATCGTCGACGAAATCGCGGAGCTGTATCTGGGAGACCTCCTCGAGGCGGACCTGCGGGGACGTGAGGAGGACCTCGGGTTCCTGCGCAGCATGCTGGGCTCGATCGTGGTCGGGTTCGAGACGTACTTCAGGCGGTCCGGGCAGCTGAGCTGATCTGACGGAAGCGGGGTAGCTCGTCACCATGGCGGCGGATGGCCGACGCAAGGAAACCTTCTACGGCATCTGGGTCGTTGCGGCGTGCTTCGTTCTCCTGTTCCTGTTCGCGGGCGCCGGCTTCTACTCGTTCAGCATCTTCATCAAGCCGCTCGAAGCCGAGTTCGGATGGAGCCGGTCGCAGATATCCCTGGCAATGTCCATCTACATGCTGGTGCACGGCATCGCCGGGCCGTTCGTGGGTCACGCGACCGAGACCTACGGGCCGAAGCGAGTCACGACCGCCTTCGCCGTGATGTCCGGCGGCTGCTTCATCCTGGTGAGCTTCGTCAGCTCGCTCTGGACCTTCTACCTGGCCTACATGCTGCTCTCGCTGGCGACGACCGGTATCGGCTTCATCCCGGTGAGCAGTGTGCTCGCCAGGTGGTTCGTCCGCAGGCGGGGAACCGCGATCGGCGCGGCCATGGTGGGAATCGCGGCGGGGGGATTGGTGATGGCCCCTCTGGTGGGGTGGATCATCTCCCACTACGGCTGGAGGGCCGCCTTCGTCTTCATGGGCTTCCTGGTATGGGTGGTCGCCCTGCCCGTGACCTTGTTCGTGATCAAGGGGAGCCCGGCGGAGATGGGTCTCCTGCCCGACGGTGACGACCCCGAGGTGGAAGAAACGCTGGAGCAGGACGGCTCGCCTTCGCCGACCACCGAAGCGGGGCAAGGCTGGCCGCTCCGCGCCGCCGTCCGCACCTCGACGTTCTTCTGGATCGCGACCGCCTTCTTCATCGGTCCGCTGGCCCAGATGGGGATGCTGCAGCACCAGGTCCCGCTGATCGTCGAGGCGGGGATCTCGCAGGCCACGGCGGCGGCGGCGCTGGGTTTGACCGCCGGGCTCGGCGGCCTGGGGAAGCTCTGCTTCGGCCGGATCTCGGAGATCCTCCCCTTCCGCTTCGCCGTCATGCTCTGCTTCGGAATGCAGGCGCTCGCCGTGCTGGTGCTCTTCAACGCGGAGAGCATCGGCATGGTCTGGATCTACGTCAGCATCTTCGGCTTCGCGATGGGGGGCGTGATCGTCCTGCTGCCCCTGGCGGTGGGGCACTTCTTCGGCCTCACCTCGTTCGGCGTGATCATGGGAACGCTGTCCCTGGTCCTCGCCGTCGGCAACGCCAGCGGCGCGTTCATCTCCGGGCTGATCTACGACTTCCTGGGGAGCTACCACTACGCCATGATCGCGTACATGGGCCTGTATCTGATCGCGATCCTGTGCGTCTTCCTGACGGGGAAGCCGCGGCAATACGCGGGTCCGGCGCTGGAATCCGCCTGAGCGCCGCGCCAGCGTTCCTTCAGTGTGAACGGCGCCGGTACATGAGAAGGAGTGCCCCGGCCAGCAGGCTCAGCTCGACGCCGAGCCCGCAGCGGCGACTGGAGGGCGCCTCCGAGTTCCGCCACGGCTTGTCGACGCACTGCGGATCCGCGCCATCGGGATCGCCGTTGCCAGCACCCAGCACGGACTCGCCACCATCGAAGTCGGTACCGATCGCCCCGTCGTTGTCGACTCCGTCCTGGCACTGCGGATCCTCCCAGGACCAGGAGGAATGGCGACAGCCGGGATCGCGCGGGAAGTCGACGAGGCCGTCTCCGTCAGCCGTCGATCCTGTCGTCGCAGGCCAGCGAGGCACTGTTCTCCGACTCATCCACGGCAGATGTGCAACCCGGATCGTCGGGGTAGTCCAGCCGTCCCGTCCCCGTCGTTGTCGTGACCGTCGGCGCACGCCGGCGTTCCCAGCTGCCAGAACGCCGTCGCCATCACACGTGGCTCCGCCATCCCGGTGGCCAGCCAGGCATCGCGCAGGTTGCGGCCCTCGTCGGCGAGGAAGGCGCTCGCACCCGTGTTGGCCAGGTCGAGGAACTGGATGTACTCCCAGCTGGTCGGCTGGTAGAGCAGCTGGACGGTGGCGTGATCCGCGTCCGGAGGCGGATTGAGGACTACCTCGTCCCAGTGATCGTAGGTACCGCCCGGGCCGGGGTTGCCGTACTGGTCGGCGGGAACCGGCAGGATGTTGCGCTCCCCGGCCTCGTCGTAGTCCATGCCGTAGGGCGGAATCCGGTTGTCCTTGACGACCTTGTTGTTCAGCACGAAGTGGAAGGTCTCGTGGTAGCGTCCCGGGGGCCTGGGCGCCCAGCTCGCCGAGCGTCTTGGTCACCGCGCCCGTCTCGCGGTCGTAGCTGAGCGGCAGGTTCGGATCGGTCCCCAGCGCCAGCAGCTGCCCGGCCCACTCCTGGGTCATGGCGCCGTGGGCCTCGTAGATGGGAAGGTAGGGGTCGTGCAGGTCGAGCGATGGTGTCGACCGAGGCGGGAGCGCCGTCGATCTCGACCGCGAGCGGGCCGTAGGCGCCGTCCTCCGCGATCAGCGCGTCGCCGGCGTCGTACCACTTCACGTTCAGCCACATCCGCCGACCCTCGGGATAGCCCGAGATCAGCTTGTGGCCGGTGAGGTTCACGACCGTCAGCAGGTTGTCCGCGACCGTGAGCGACGGCGGCCTCCTGCAGGTTCTGCAGCGCGCGCACCTTCCCCAGGTCGAGGGCGTTGATCTGATCGCCGCTGAGGCCACCTCCCAGCCGCAGCAGGCCGCTGGCGTCGAGATGCTGCATGGCATCCGGAACCCAGTAGTTCCCGCCCGTCAGGTCGTGGAGGGGGAGGTCGCTGCGCACGGGCGGGTTCTTGTTGCAGCCCTGCCCCACCACCGGACGCATGTGGCAGCTCTGGCAGGTGAAGCGCCGCGGCGTGCCGTCCTCGTAGTTGCCGCCCGTCCCCGCCAGCAGCGCCGCTTCGTAGGCCCTCTGGATCGCCCCGGTCTGGAGCTCCGTGCGGGAGGCTCGAGTAGTCGGAGACCAGGGTCTGCGGGAAGCAGGCTCGCCTGGTGCTCGCTGAAGGTCCGCTCCACCACGCCGTACTGGTAGGGGAAGTTGTTGAAGGCGGCCTTCTGGTCGACCGGGCTCGCGGGGTCGCCGCTGTAGGTGCCCGGCGCCAGCGGCTGTCTGGGCGCCGTGGTTGTGGGCGAGGTCGCCGACCACGGGGTTCGAGACGTCGTGGCAGGTTCCGCAGATCTCGCTCGAGCGGTGGAACTCCGATTGCAGGAACTGGTGGGTGGCTTCGGCGTCGGAGTAGGGCCCGAGCTTGTTCTTCCCGTCTTCGATCACGTACATGCCCCCCCCGTAGTAGCCGGTGGGAGGGGTCCCCTCGTCGTGCGCCAGGAAGGGCGAGTTCTGCACCCCGGGGTGCTCGGAGCCGTCCGGATTGACGAGGCGATGGCAGACGTCGCACTGCACGCCGTCGTCGTCGCCCTGCGGCCAACCCCGAGCCGTCGGTGGGCGTGGAGCGTCCGTCGAGCCACCCCTCGGCCGTGTGGCAGCGGATGCAGAGGTCGCCGGAGCCATCGAAGTCCTGCTCCGCGATGGCGACCGTGGCCCAGAAGAGAGGATCGCGGGCGGCGTGGGCCATCATGCTGGCGGCCCAGTTGAACCACGGCTCACCCGCCGAGGGAAGTTGCCGTGGCAGTTGTCGCACCTGCTGACCGACTCGATCTGGCCCGGCCTCCCTCGGCTGGCTGCCGGGCATCTTGACCGCGAGCGGCACCGTCTCGGCCGCGCCGGCGCCCTGCGCTGCGAGGAGACCCAGCAGGGCAACCGCAGTACACGCCAGCAGCCGCACGCGCGACACTACGATGGAAAGACGAGTCTCTCGACGCCTGTTGGGGGTGGTCATCCCAGAACCTCCTCGCGATACACCTCTCGGCCTTCCCAGCGACGCGACGCGCCACAGTCGGAGAATCGTGGCCTCGGCGTTCACCCTAACAGCCGAGCGTGACGTCTGTCATCGCGGATCACGCCCTTCAGCAGGAGAGCCGCCGCAGTAACACAAGTCCTTCGCTTGCCCAATTGCTGGGCTCAAAACGAAACGCCCCGGCCCATCGGGGCCGGGGCGCTTCCAGATACGCTGTGACGATTGCTGGCGCTACGCTTGCCGGCGCCTACCGAGCAGTGCCAGGCCGCCCAGGCCGGCGGCGAGAAGCGCGATCGTCGCCGGCTCGGGGATCACCACCTGGAAGGTGCTGTTGAAGGTCGCCTGGTCGCCGGGCGACAGGTTGAACCGGTGCAGGATGCCGATCGTGCTGTTCGCCGCACCTCCCGCAATGGTCGGACCCGGAAGGCCCAGTACCTGACTGGCGCTCGGCGTCGTATCCCCGGGAAAGCGGGCGTCAGGTTGAGGGAGGTGAGCATGTTCAGGATGCCGGTACCGTCGATCGTCCCGGTGTAGGCGGGGTTGCCACCGGTGTCGTTGGAGAGGCCTCCCAACCCGTCGAAGCTCGCATCCCCGTAGGTCACGTTGGTCGATCCGCCGTACAGCGTGCTCGGCAAGGCCGGGGAGATCGGCGTGCTGATGCTGAAGACGAAGTCCGTCGCCATCATGCCGGTGTTGGTGAACCCGCCCACGAAGCTGACGACCGGGTCCTGCTCCAAGGTGATCGACGTCCAGGTCAAGTCCCACATGCCCGCCATCGCATCAGATACCCATCTCGAACGTGACCGTGTCGCCATCCGGGGACACGGTGGTGCTCGCACTGTTGGTTGTCGAGCATCATGGCGGTGATGGGCATGGGACCCGACTGCGGGCCGGCGGAGCCGACCACCGTGCTGCCCGGCAGCCAGTCGGGCAACGCTTGCGCCGTGACGACCGGCAACAGCAATGCCAGCGACAGGACCAGGACTCGTAGGAATAACCGCTTCATGTTCGAGAACTCACTTTCCCCTGCCACCCAGCAGGCGCTTCACGGGCCATCCTCTTGCGATGGATGGAACTCCACAGAAACTTCAAGCCGAGGAAGATGCAATCTCAATGCCAGATCCCTCCTCTCAGGCGAGAAAAAACACCCTTCAATATCAATGGGTTGGAATGCAGCACTGCGCTGGAGCCATGAGCCGGAGCTACCGCCAAGGAACGAGTTTTCCGCGGGGAAGGAAAAGCTTTTCCCTTCGCGAGGTTCTCCTCCAGCCCCCGCCACCGTCGTATAGAATGGGCCCGATGCGAGCTGCCGCTGTGTTCCTCCTCGCGCTTCTGCTGCCCTTGGCCGGCCAGGCCAGCACGCTCGACCGCGACCGCGACCCGGTGGTGATGACGGGCCTCGACCTGCCCTCCTTCTCGGGCGTGCCGGTGGATCGGATCGCGGCGTTCCGCTACCAGGGCGGATGGATCCAGATCCCCGTTCAGGTCGACGAGCGCGACGTCGTCGACTTCCGCGACGTGTACAACAACGTCCTCCCGTGGCCCGTCCCGATCTGGACGCTCGCCTACACGGACCCGACCACCTACACCGGCCCCGACTCGGATCCGCTCTTCGACGACGACGACGAGCTGGTCTTCATGGCCGCCGACGCCGGCGAGCGGGTCGCATACGCCCGGAACGCTCCGGCGGGGCTGATTCGCGGGCTCCGGCCTCGAGGTGGCCATCACCGATCCGCTCGACGGAGGCGTGGGCTACGTCTACCTCTTCGAGACCGACGGCACGCTCGATCCCGGCGCGGGCGCGAGCTACGGGACCTACACGTTCGACCTCCTGGCGGGGTCCTACCTCCCCGACTACGACCTGGCGAACGGTCCCAACCCCGAGGACAGCGAGTTCGTCTCGCCGCTCTACCGGACCCACTTCTCCGACCGCTGGATTCGCGACGAGCTGGAAGTCACCACACCGGGCTCGACCGGGATCGACATCCTCGATCGGCACAAGAACATGTTCGGGCCGGGCGTCTGCCAGCGCACCGAGGACACCTTCAGCAATGGGGAGGGAGCCTTCTTCGCGAACATCAGCGGGCCGGTGCGTTCGATCCGCTCCTACATGGGGGCCAACAGCGGCCCGCTCACCCAGCGGGACCACCTCTTCTACGAGGGAAGGCAGGACATCACCACCTTCCTGCGCGTCCACGCCATCCCCGGCGTGATGGACCTCTACGACTACAGCCCCGACGCGACGGGGATGACCTACTACAACGATCTCAACCCGTCGGGCGTGACCGTGGACGGCATCTCCCGATGCGGTCTCACCCGGCGACATCCAGTGGGAGATGGTGACCGGAGCCCAGGGATCGGTGATCGTCGCGCACTCGGTGGAGACCGACATCCCCGGCTTCACGTACACCTCGTACTACTCGGACGATGCGACGCCCAGCGTCACCCAGTGCACCGGCGACGCCTTCGAGTACGCCACCAGCGGCCTCTGGATCGACGTGGGCATCCCCAACACGGACCCGAGCCAGGGGACGTACAACATCCTCGAGTCGACCCGCGTCGTCTACTACGAGACTCCCGGCCAGACGGTGGCGGATGCGGAGCTCCGCTTCGACCAGGCGACCACGCCCCTCGAGCTCGCCACCGCCCCGCTCCCCGAGCCCGCCTGCAGCGACGGCATCGACAACGACGGCGACGGGCTGATCGACTGGGACGGCGGCGCCGCGTGGAACGGCGGCATCCCGATCACCGACCCCGACCCGCAGTGCGCGAACCCCGACAAGAACAACGAGGCACCCCGCAAGGCCTGCGGCCTGGGCGCGGAGCTGGCCCTGCTGCTGCCGCCCCTCATGTGGATCGCCGGCGGCGGCGCTGACCATCCGAGCTCGGAGCTCGGATCTACTGCGCGGCGCCTTGTATCTCGCCGCCACCAGCTCCTGAACCGTGGGCGCGGGCTCGATCTCCTCGCGGTGCACGAGGTCGACGGCGTCCTCGGTGCAGGTCGGCGTACAGACACCGCACCCGATACAGAGCTTCGGATCGACCTCGGAGACGTCGTCGTCGCCCACCGCGATCGCCTCCATCGGGCATCGGTCCTCGCAGGTCCCGCAGGCGCGGCAGAGCTCGCCGTCCACCCGAGCGACGTAGGTGGACGGAGAGAAGGTCTGAAGGCCCGTCCTCTTCTTGGTGTCGAGGAAGGTGCAGCAGCAGCCGCAGCAGTTGCAGATGGTGCTGGTGAGGCTCCCCTCGCTCATGTTGTCGCTGACGTGAACCAGGCCCTCTTCGTTCGATTCCCTCAGGATCTGGAGCGTCTCCTCGGTGGTGATCTTCCTGGCCATGCCCCGCTCGACCATGTAGCGGGCCATGTCACCGAAGTGCAGGCAGTTCTCGAGAGAGTGATCACAGCCCCCACCCGCGTACCGTCTGATCTGGCGGCACGGGCACTTGCCCACGGCGCAGATAGGACTGCTGCTCCACCTTCGCCTTCAGACCTTCGTAGGGGAGCACCTCGCTCGACTCGCGAAGCGTCTCGGAGATGGGAAGCACCCGAACCGGCGGAATCCCCCTGGCCAGCTCCGCTCCGTACGCCTCGTCGCGGTACTGGAGCCACAGGGGCGCCAGCTTGCGGGCATCCTCGGTATCCTTGCCCGCCCAGTACGGTGTCTCGGCCCACCCCACGACGGACGGCAAGAGCCTGTACCTCCGCTCCTCTCCCTCGCCACTCACGAAGACCGTGCCCCGCTCGATCATCCGGCTCAGCAGCTCTTCGATGGAATCGGCGCGCTCTGGAAAGAGCTCTCGCAGCTCGGGGAGCGACGCGTCCTGCATGGGAAGCCTCACGGCGACTTCCGCTTCCTCCCCCGGGAAGAGGATCTCGAGAATCCCCATCAGCGCGGGGGACGGGGGACTCCCGACGATTCCCTGATCGAGGTGTCTCGCCAGATCCCGGTAGAGCTTCGAGTCCGTCATCGGAGACCTCCCGGCCCCGACGATACCGCGGTCTCGTCCGGTTTGCGCAACCCGGCCCTCGGGAGAAGAGGGAGGCTCCCCCTCCCGGCTCGCGACTGCGGCGCTGCCGCGGCTATCCCGGATACGGCTTGATGAAGCCGAGCTCCTGGAACTTCTGGACCTTCTCGCGGGACGACTTGATCTGGTACTCGGCCGTCTGGAAGAGCTCTTCCGGCGTGAACTTGATCCGGGCGACGCCCTGCTCGATGGCCTTCATCCCGACGGCCACGGCCTCGCGGGGAAAGACCTCCCACTCGTCCATGGTCGGGATGATGTAGTCCTCGCTCAGGCCCTTGTCCTCGGCGACCTTGGCCAGCTCGATCGAGGCGGCCAGGCACATCTCGTCGGTGATGGTGCGCGCCTGCACGTCGAGCGTGCCGCGGAAGATGCCGGGGAAGCCCAGCGAGTTGTTGACCTGGTTCGGGAAGTCGGAGCGGCCGGTGGCGACGATGCGCGCACCCGCATCCTGGGCCTCCCAGGGCCAGATCTCGGGGACCGGGTTGGCGCAGACGAAGACCACCGCGTCGTCCCGCATCGTCGTGATCCATTCCTTCTCGATCACACCCGGGCCCGACTTCGAGAGCGCGACCAGCACGTCGGCATCCTTGATGACAGCGGGGAGGGCATCTTCGCGCTCGGCGACGATGTTCTCGCCGTTGGTCATCTGCGCCAGCTCCCACTTCTGCGGGAAGCCGCTCTCGGGAAGCTCGGTGCGGCCCTGGTGCAGGGTGCCCTTGGTGTCGCAGATCACCGTCTTCCTGGGGTCCACGCCCGCCTGGAAGAGGAGGTGTGCGATCCGCACATTCGAGGCGCCGCAGCCGATCATGCCGACCTTGACGTCGCCCATCCCCTTTCCGACCACCTTGAGCGCGTTGATCAGCCCGGCCACGGTCACCGCCGCGGTGCCCTGCTGATCGTCGTGCCAGATGGGGATGCGCGCCTTCTTGCGAAGCGTGTCCAGGATGTCGAAGCACTTCGGCTGCGCGAGGTCCTCGAGGTTCACTCCGCCGAAGCACGGCTGGGCCTGCAGCACGAACTTGATGATCTCGTCCTTGTCCTTGGTATCGATGCAGATGGGAAACGCGTCGACACCGCCCAGGTACTTGAACAGGAGCGCCTTGCCCTCCATCACCGGGATCGCCGCTTCCGGGCCGATGTCGCCGAGGCCGAGCACGCGCGTGCCGTCCGAGATGACGGCGACGAAGTTCCCCTTGTTGGTGTGATCGAAGACCGTGTCGGGGTTGTCTCGAATGTCGAGGCACGGCTTGGCCACGCCGGGCGTGTACCAGATGCCGAAGTCGTCGTAGTCCCGCACGCAACACTTGAGGATCGTCTCGATCTTCCCCTTGTAGAAGGGGTGCATCTTCATCGCGTCGATGCCCGGCTGCTCCGCCTTCTTGACCTTGTCCTCATCCGATGACATGGGTTACCCCCCTGAATCTCCTCGGTTTTTTCGACCAGCGCGCCTCTCACCGCGACACGCAACCAAAGCCTTGCGTTAGTGGAGGCAGTCTACCCCCCGAGGATTCGAATACAAGAGAAGCCGAGTGGCCCACCCCGAGGGGCCAGGGTCGTTGGGAGGCGACTCCCTCGGCTTTCAGCGTTCAGCCCACAGGGGTAAGCTGAAGCCCCGTCCCAGGTCGGCTCGCGAGGGCCGCCGATCGCGGCTGCAGAAGGAGATCGGAAGATGAGCGAAGACGTCTACGCGCGGCTCGGGGAGTTCCTGGACAAGCTTCCGGCGGGCTATCCCGCCACGCCGACCGGGGTCGAGATCAGGATCCTGAAGAAGATGTTCACACCGGAGCAGGCGGAGCTGACGATGAAGCTCAAGCACGAGCCGGAGGAGGTGCCGGCCATCGCCGCCCGGATCGGCATGAACGAGGCCGAGCTCGGCCCGAGGCTGGAGGAGATGGCCCGGAAGGGCTGCATCTTCCGGGTCCGGAGAGGGGAGACGCGGCTCTACCAGGCCTTCCAGTTCGTCATCGGACTCTACGAGTTCCAGCTCGACCGGATCGACAGGGAGTACTCGGAGCTGCTCGAGGAATACCTCCCCTACCTCGGTCTCTCGATGATGTCCGTCAAGACCAAGCAGTTGCGGGTGATCCCGCTCGAGTCTTCCATCGAGTCCACACCGGCGGTGGCCACCTACAACCGGGTCCGGGACCTCGTCCGGGAGCAGGAGACCATCTCGGTCGCGCAGTGCATCTGCCGCAAGGAGCAGGGGCTGCTCGGCAACCCCTGCGACCGGCCTCAGGAGGTCTGTCTCACCTTCGGAGACTACGCCCGCTACTACATCGACAACGGGATCGGACGGCAGCTCAGCGTCGAGGAGGCGCTCGGGGTGCTGGACCTCGCGGAGGAGAACGGGCTGGTGGTCTCGCCCACCAACAGCCAGAAGATCGCGGCGATCTGCTGCTGCTGCCCCTGCTGCTGTCCCAACCTCAAGACCGCCAAGGCGTCGAACCGGCCGCTGGACTTCGTGCTGTCCTACTACCAGGCCCGGATCGACGCCGACCAGTGCTCGGGCTGCGGTCTCTGCCTCGACCGCTGCCAGGTGGACGCCATCGAAGAGGGGGAAGACACCTGGAGCGTGCTCGACGGCCGCTGCATCGGCTGTGGCCTCTGCGTCGCGGAGTGTCCGACCGAGGCGATCTCGATGCTGGCGAGGCCCGGGATGGAGGCGCCTCCCGCGAACTTCGACGACATGATCGAGAGGATCGGGGCGGAGCGGGGAGTATCGTAGAATCGACATGGACGTCCTGGAAGCGCTGGCGACGCGAAAGAGCATCCGGGGCTTCAAGCCCGATCCCGTCCCGAAAGAGGCCCTGAGCGAGATCCTGCAGGTCGCCTGCCGCGCCCCCTCGGCGGTCAACTCCCAGTCGTGGGAGTTCTTCGTCCTGGCCGGAGAGGTCATCGAGGCCGTCAGGCGCGCCAACATCGCCAGGATCCGATCCGGCGTCCTCCCCAATCCGGAGCACGGGCTGATGGGTTGGCCCCGGGGCAGCGTCTACCGCAAGCGCCAGGTCGCCCTGGCCAGGCAGCTCTTCGAGCGGATGGGAATCTCGAAGCAAGACGACGAGGGGAAGAGGCAGTGGATGGAGCGGGGATTCCGCTTCTTCGACGCGCCGGCCGCCATCATCATCGTCATCGACCGGTCGATCGGCGAGCGCGTGCCGCTCCTCGACATCGGCGCCGTCATGCAGTCGATCTGCCTGGCCGCGCTGACCCGCGGTCTGGGCACCTGCATCGAGGACCAGGGAGTGATGTATCCCCAGGTGCTCCGGGACCTCGCCGGCATACCCGACTCCAAGCGAATCATCATCGCAATCGCCATCGGCTACCCCGACTGGGATTTCCCGGCGAACAGCGTGGAGACCGCGCGCGAGCCGCTCGACGCCATCACCACCTGGTGCGGCTTCGAGTGAAGGGAGCAGGCGGGGCGCGCAGCGGTCACGCGAGCACGAGCGCCCATGTCACTGGGGGGCGAGATCAGTGAACGTGGCCGTGTGCCAGGTCCCCCGCGGTGGCGGCACAGACCTCCTTCACTTCTGCGTCGAAGATGATCGTCTTTCCAGCCAGGGGATGGTTGGCGTCCAGGGTGGCCGTGGGCCCGTCGATCGCCACGACGGCCATCGTGATGTTCCCGCCATTGGGCAGCCGCCCGTGGACCGCGGCGCCGGGAGACACACCCGGGGGCAGGTCTGCGACCGGGACCTGGATGATGCGCGACTCGTCGCGTTCGCCGTAGGCATCCTTCGGGGAGAGCGTCGCCTTGGTGCGCTCGCCAGCCGCCAGCCCCTCGAGTGCCTTCTCGAGACCGGGAAGGATCTGACCGTGACCGTGCAGGTAGCGGACCGCCTCGGCCGAATCGATCAGGGCGCCATCGGCATCGGTCAAGCGGAATGACACCTGGACCACGCGGTCCTTCTCGATGGGGCCATCGACGACTTCGCGTTCGACCTGCTCGTCACCCCCGCCATGGGACCCACACGTCCCGTGCCCACCACAGGTCTGCGCTGGCTCGAACTCACGACACTCCCCAGCGATGAGCAACTCGATGGCATCGCGTACCGTCTCGGCACCCGCCTTGAAGTAGACGGTGATGCCGACCTGCTGGAAGCCGGCCAGGGGGCGCTGCCCCATTCCGCCGGCCACCAGGCCCTCGGCGCCCCGCTCCTTCAACAGCATGACCGGCGCCATACACTCACCGCTCTGGTGTGAGTCGTTGGGGAGGATCGTGACCGACCCCACCCCGGCTTCTTCGATCTGCACCAGGGTGAAGACGTCACAGTGGCCAAAATGATCGGAGATCTGGGCTTCGAGACCACCCGGTGAATCAGAAGGTACCGCTACGAGCATGATCGGACTCCAGTTCGTCGGGGGCGCGCGGGACGATCGGGACAGCGGGCTGGTCGGCTGATCCGATGCAATCCGGTCCGTTAGCATGGGACGAGCCGGCCTGCAACGGCCTGGGCCCGACAGCCGCGGCGCTGGCCCGAGAGAACCCGGGCATCGCCGAGCGTGCTTCGTCACCGGGGAGCTAGACTGGGTTCGCGGTTCTCACAGCCGAGAGCACGCCAGCTCCCGCGATGGGCTCGATCTCGAGCGAGGGCGAAACGATGACCTACCTGTCACTGGTCCTCATCCCGCTGAATCTGATCGCCATCGGCCTGTACATGCGCGCCCGACTCGAGGGTGACCTCGCCAAGGTGATCATCTACCAGCCCGGGTCGGTGATCCTCTCCTGTCTGATCGCCGCCTCGAGTCTGCTGCAGGAGGATGTGAACGTCGCGTTCACCCTGGTCGTGCTGCTGGGGATGGGAATCGCCCTGATCGGCGACTTCCTGAACCTGGACATGGAGAACCCGAACGTGGTGCTGCGCGGGCTCGTCATCGCGGTGGTGGCGTACCTGACCTACGGAATCGGCGTGACCGCCATCGACGGGTTTCACTCGCAAGACCTGGTGGTGGGCGCGCTGCTGCTCGTCTCCTACGCCGCCCTGATGCGCCATCTCTGGCCCGACCTGGGGGAGATGCGGATTCCGGTCCTGATCTACGGCCTGGTCTTGCCCTTCACCTTCTGGCGGGCGACGTCCACCTTCTTCGGAACCGAGCTCTCGACCCTGCAGGCCGCGTTCTTCAGCCTGGGAACGCTCAGCCTCTACGTGGGCGATATCGAGTTCGGCCTGCACACCTACAAGAAGCCGCTGCGCGTGATGTACGGCCCGATTCTCTACGCCGGCGGCCAGATGGCGATCGCGCTGAGCACCCTCTTCTGAGCCGCTACTCCTCCCGGCCGTAGACCTGGCCGGGGCCGAGTTCGTCCGGGAAGCGGTCGAGGAGGAGTTCTCTCAGCCGGTAGCAGAGATGGCAGGCCGAGACGTACTCCAGCTCGGGCGAGAGGCCGTGCTCGGCCGCCAGGGCGGCCGGCCCTCCGCGGTGGATCGGTCCCACCACCGGATGTCTCTCCGGATCGTACGACCTCACCAGCTCGGAGAGCGGCGTCTGCCACATGTTGCCCATCAGGATTCCCTGGCAGAGGTGGACGTTTCCGTAGGCATCCACGTGCACCCGCCCGGGATCGGCGAAGTCCTCGTCGGGGCACTCGCCGAACTCGCGCCAGGGCCTCTGTGGGAGACCCGCTGCGAGATTGTCCGCGGCGCGGCCTCGAAAGCGCAGGCCTTCGCCCTGACCCGGCTGCGGAATGCTGATCGCCCCCACCGGGATGCCCAGCCGCTGCGCTGCCCGCAGCGCGCGACGGGCGGGGCTCTCGCCGCCCTCGCCGTGGTGCAGCGCGTCGTCGCTGACCGAGAGGTCCGCGACTCCGATTTCGGCGAGGGGACGCAGCCAGATCTCGGCATCCTCCTCGGTCTCGGCCCAGTAGGCATTCGTCACCACGCCGACCTCGAAGCCGCTCTCACGCGCCGCCCGCATCCCCTCGAGGAGCAACGGGTAGTAGAGGAAGGGCTCGCCGCCCTCGAAGTAGACGCGCTCGATCGTGCCGATGCGGACCGCCTCCGCCAGCGTCTGGCGCAGCCGGTCCAGCGTGAAGGTGCCCGGCGCCCGGGGGCCGCTGTGCACGAAGCAGTGGTCGCACTGGTGCGTGCAGCGGTAGGTCAGACAGGAGGTGGAGTCCCGTCAGCACGGACCCCGGTCCTCAGCGCTTTCCCATGCGGCGAAGGTCGTCGGGCGTGAATCCGTAGTCGTCGTCGATCTCGCCGCGCCGTCCGGCCAGGTAGTCGGGCTCCTCTTCCTCGTTGATGGCGGGCGTGATCACGTAGCGGCCCGCCACCAGGTCGTAGTAGACACCGCTGTTGCTCACACACGACGGGATCTCGAAGAGAACCTGGGGAAGGTGCTCCGACACCCGCCAGAGGTTCTCCTTGGTGTCGTAGCCGTCGACGACGGCGATCAGCCAGCTGTCCTCATCGATGTAGAAGATCCGCCGGGGAATGGTATGGCGCTTGTTCGACTTGACGGTGCCCTCCACCACCCAGACGCGGTGCAGCTCGTAGCGGACGAGGTCCCGCCTGGGGTACCGGGGCTGGATCATGTCCTCGTAGCGGAGATCGCGATCGAAGAACTTGACGTTGTTGTAGGGGATGTAGAGCTCCCGCTTTCCGAGGAGCTTCCAGTCGTAGCGATCCGCGGCGCCCGCGAAGCCGTAGACCGCGTCGATGGTCACCAGCCCTTGCCAGCCCGGCACCGGATTGTCGTACTCGAAGTTGGGGTTGCGCCGCACCCGCCGCTGGCCCGGGTTGTAGGTCCAGGCCTTCAGGTGCCCGTCGGTCAGCACGTGTACCAGCGTGATCTCACCGGCCTGCTTGGGGGGCGCCAGCACCGCGTTGATGGCCTTGGTCCAGATCCCGTCGAGTCTTTCGAAGCTCCGGAATCCGGGCTCGCCGGCTCGACTGTACTGAATCTGTCTTCGGCGAATCGGCACGAAGGAGCCCGAGTTGGTCGGGACCAGCGTCGCCTCGATCCTGTCGAATCCCGCCACCGCGTTGAAGACCGAGTTCTTCCCGTTCTGGATGGTCTGGCAACCGTCCTCGGGAAACGGGAACAGGGGGCTTGCACTCCCCCCGCGCAGGAAGCAGTCCTCGTCGACGCGGGCGACGCGGGCGTTGTTCTTGGCGTTCGCGTAGTAGTCCTCCGGAAGGGCACAGCTCCTGCGCGTCGGATAGACGTCCATCCGGTAGCCCTCGTAGCTCCGGATGAGCTGGATCTGTCCCGGGGTGAGCTTGTCGGCGTGCTGCTCGACGTTGCTGGCATCGATCGAGAAGAGGACCGGGTCGTCAGCGAAGCTGTCGGGCCGTTTCATCCCGGGCTTCCAGCCGGGCGGGCCCTCGGTGATGCCGCCCTCCCAGGCGGGGATGGTTCCCTGGGCATTGCCCGCCCGCTCCGCGCCCACCGGCGTGAACTCCGGTCCGCCGAGCCGGGCGATCTGCTCCTCGCTGGGGGCCGCGACGGCGGCGTTCGGCGCGAGCAGCAGAGCGGCCGCGAGCGCGGCGGCCGTCCACCCATTCGACTGCTTCCGAACCACTCTCGCCCCCTCTCCAAGCGAGCCCGCACTATAGCTGATCACCCTGGAGCGGCGAAGGACCCGGTGCGAGGGGTTTCCGTCACGGCCACCGACGCTGTGACGACTTACCTCAGCTCATCTTCGGGTCGGCCTGCTTCCAGAGATCCTCGGCGGTGTCGATCCAGGCCGGAAGAGCCGCCCGGTCGTCCGGATAGCGCTCGTAGTGCTCTCGCACCCGGCCGGAGATCCGAACCGACCGCAGCAGGGCCTTCAGGCTCCCGAGGGAGTAGCTCCCGCTCAGCAATCCGAGTGTGATCACGCCCGCGATCCGCAGGATCTTCCCCGTGGAGAGCTGCATCTCGAAATCGCGGTTCATCTCGGTGAGATCCCGCTCCGAGAAGATCACGTCCTTCCGGAAGAGGTAGCTGTTCTCCTCCCGGGTCACGTTGGCAGCGGACGGCACCGTCGCCAGGATCGCGGCGAACTTGGCGCCCTGATCCCTGAAGTACCGCACGTTGATCGGCCAGAGCGAATCGGCCGTGAGATCGCCCTCCTTCGAGAGCGCCCGATCGACCACGTCGATCGCGATCTTGCACGCCGTCCAGGCGGAGGTGACGCCCTCGCCCGAGAACGGCTTGGTGAGACAGGCGCTGTCTCCGAGGCAGAGAAAACCGTCTCCCACCAGCGAGAAGGGCGGCCGCCGATAGGGCGTGACCCCGCGCTCGATCTTGTCCACCTGGTGTGGCGGCAGGGTGATCGCCTGGCTGAACTCCTTGAACATCTCTTCCGCGCGATCGTAGGAGCCGCTCGCACCGATGCCGATGATGGCGCCGCGCTCGTGGAAGGAGGGAGCCACCCAGGCCTTGTAGAAGGTCCAGCCCTCCGAGTTCACCGTCCTGGGCCGTTCCGGGTCCAGCCAGGTGATGTATCGGAGCACCACGTAGAACTTCTCGTCCGGACCGACCGCGAAGTTCTCGACGCCGCAAGCCGGCGGGAGCGCGGTCCGAACCACCGCGCTGATTCCGGAGGCGTCCACCACCAGCCTGGCCCGAAACGCCTTCTCCTCGCCGCTGCGCCGGACGACCGCGCCACTGACTCTTCCGTCTCGGAACAGAAGGCTCGAGAAGTCCGTGGAGAACTCGAACCGCACTCCCTCCGACTCGGCGAGTCCGAAGAGCCGCTGCAGGAAGGGCGAGAGGCGCATCACGTGGAAGGGATAGCGGACGGCTTTCGGGTGTTTCCCCTCCGGTGAATAGCTGATCCCTTCCTCCAGGATCACGCAGAACTCCGGAGAGTCTTCGCTGGGCGGCGGCACCCCGAACTCCGCGAACTTGCAGCTGTCGATGTGAAAGACGTCGAGGCGTCCGCCCACGTCCGCTCGATCGCTCTTGTCCACGATGACGACGGAGTGACCCCTTCTGGCCATCTGCCAGCCGAAGTAGGTGCCCGCGGTGCCGGCGCCGATGATGAGGATGTCGCAGTCGGTCGTGACAGGTTCCACGCCCGTATTATAACCTCTGGCTCGGCGCTGGGATGGGTTCACCGCCGAAACGAGGATGGACGATGAGCGAATTCGAAGAACTCCTCGAGGCACCGGTCGGCAGAAGGCGCTTTCTCGAATGGCTGCTGGAGGCCAGCGCGGCTTCGGCCCTGCTTCCCCTCGCCACCTGCTCCGCACCGGGCGAGGCGCGGGCGGTGGCCGTTCCCGGCGAGACCGCCCCACCAGCTCCGCCGAGCCCCGCGCGGACGCCTTCGATTCCGGTCTCCGACGACACCGGCACCCGGACGCTTCTCAAAGACGGTCTGATCGTGGACGGCAGCGGGAAGAAGGCCTTCACCGGCGATCTCCTGATCCGGGGCGAGAGCATCGAAATCCTGACGCCCGGCGAGATCCTCTTCGACGGCCCCAGCGTGGATTGCAGCGGCAAGGTGGTCGCGCCCGGATTCATCGACATGCACTCCCACATGGACTGGGTCCTTCCCATCCAGGGCCATCCCGAGCTGAAGACGCCCTTCACCGCTCAGGGGGTCACCACCTTCGTCGCGGGCAATTGCGGCTTCGGCGTGGCCGGATTCAAGCGGGAGAGCCCATTCAGGGAGATGATCACCAGCCGGACGCGGGGGCTGTTCGACCTCGACTGGGAGAGGATGGGCCCCTACTTCGAGCGCCTCACGGCTCAGGGGCTGAGCCACAACCTGGTCAACCTCGCCGGGCACGGCACCTCGCGGGTCTCGATTCGAGGCTTCGAGCCGACCCCCATGGACTCGGCGGAGATGAAGGAGCTGCTCTTCCTGCTCGAGGAGGCGATGGACGACGGCGCCTTCGGAGTGTCTCTCGGTCTCCAGTACGAACCGGGGATCTTCGCCGACCTCGGCGAGCTCAAGCAGGTTGCCGAGCTGGTGAAGAGGAAGGACAAGATCCTGACCGTCCACCTGAAGGCGTATTCGTCCCTCTCCGGCACCTATCCGCTCGAGTTCTACGGCAGGCCCCACAATCTGCTCGCCATCGAGGACATGCTGCAGCTGGCGCGAGAGACCGGTGTGCGCCTGCAGATCTCGCATCTGATCTTCGTCGGCTCCCGAACCTGGGACACCTGCGAAGAGGCCCTCGAGCTGATCGACACCGCCATCGCTGACGGGGTCGACGTCCGCTTCGACACCTACGCCTACCACTGCGGCACGTCGGTGATCAACGTGTTCCTGCCCGAGTGGTTCCTGGCCCGTGTCCCGGAAGCCTTCGACAGCCGTGTCTCCCTGCTGCGTTTGCGGACAGAGACGACGTTGATCGAGAAGCTCCTGGGCTTCGGCTATCGCGACATCCAGGTCACCGACACCAGACACCCGTCACTCGAGCAGTACAACGGGATGTTCCTGAACGACATCGCGGCCGAGCGAGGCGCGAGTCCCTTCGAGACCTACATAGAGATCGCTCGCAAGAGCGAGGGCCGAGCCCGGGTGCTCAACCACCGCTACAGCAACCTCGACAACATCAAGCTGATGATGCAGCACCCGGCATCGCTCTTCATGACCGACGCCACGCCCGCTCCCACGGGTGTGCAGAACCCGGGCGCCTACGGGAACTTCCCGCGGTTCTTCCAGTACGCTCGGGAATTCGGACTCCTCGGCCTCGAGGACTGCGTGCACAAGATGAGCGGTGCATCGGCCGAGCGCTTCGGCCTCCGGAACCGCGGCTTCCTCGCGGAAGGCGCGGCCGCGGACATCGCGGTCTTCGACTGGGAGACGGTGCAAGACAACAACACCCGGACCCTCACCGACCAGAAGCCGACCGGCATCGAGCACGTCTTCATCAACGGCAGGAGGGTGCTGGCAGAGGGCGGCGTGGATCCCGCTGCCCTGGCCGGAAAAGTCCTTTAGAATCCAGCTGGTTCTGACGGAGACCTAAGATGCAGCATGAGCCCGATTTCGAGAACCTGCGCCGCACCCTGCTGCGCGAGGGCCCGCCCGGCCCCGTGCCCTTCTTCGAACTGTTCGCCGACCCGGGAATGGTGGAGGCGGTCCTCGGCGTGAAGTTCCCGGTGAATCTGCACGAGTACATCGAGCAGCCTCTGCACGAGCTGCCCGAAGATGCGGTACCCCTGCTGCTCGAGTCGATGGAGATGTACGTCCGCTTCTGCCGCGAGGTCGGCTACGACTACGTCTTCATGGTGACCGGCTTCAGCCTTCCGCGCAGCATGGCCACCGCCGACGACACGGCCGAATCGCGCAACTACCCCGCCGGACAGCGCTACTGGCAGGACCAGACGCACGGCCCGATCCAGAGCTGGGCGGACTTCGAGACCTATCCGTGGCCGAAGCCCGAGGAGCTGAGTCACGCAGCCATCGAGTACGTGAGCCAGATCCTCCCCGAAGGCATGAAGCTCGCCGCATTCAACTACGGCGGCGTCTTCGAGAACGCCTCCTGGCTGATGGGGCTGGAGTCGTTCTCCTTCGCCCTGCGCGACCAGCCCGACCTGGTGGAGGCGATCTGCCAGCGGGTGGGCGACCTGGTGACCGCCACCGCGAGCCAGGTGGTCTCGGTCGACAACGTCGAGTTGATGCTCCTCTCCGACGATCTCGGCTTCTACAGCAGCACCCTGGTCTCTCCCGACGTGCTCCGCCGCTACGTGCTTCCCCACTACAAGCGGATCGTGGACCTCACGCACGAGGCCGGAAAGATCATGGTCTTCCACTCCTGCGGAAACATGTACAAGCTGATGGACGACCTGATCGACGACGTCGGCATCGACTCCAAGCACTCCTTCGAAGACAAGATCCTCCCGGTGGAGGAGGTCTATCGGCGCTGGGGCGACAGGGTCGCGATCCTGGGTGGCGTCGACATGGACCTGCTCGCCCGCGGGACCGAAGAGGCGGTGCGCGCGCGCACGCGCGAGATCCTGGACGTCTGCGGCGCCAACGGCACGGGCTACTGCCTCGGCAGCGGCAACACGGCGGCCAACTACATCCCGAAGCAGAACTACCTGGCGATGCTCGACGAGGGGCGCCGCTGGAACCTGGAGCACTTCGGCAAGGCCTAGCCCGGATAGGCGAGTTCTGCTAGCTTGGCCGCCATGCGAGGCCGGGGGGAGCGGACGCGCAACGCGTTGGCGCTTGGGCTGGCGTGGGTTCCCCTCGCAATCGTGCTCGGCGTCTCCCTCTACTACTTCAACTCCGCCGTCGAGCATCTGCGATTCACGGTCAGCCATGCAGACCAGGTCGCGAACTTCACCCACGCGGACTCGATGCACTACCTCGATATGGCGGAGGGCTTCGCCGAGGGAGACTTCACCAAGCACTACGCGCGCGTTCGTCCCCACCGCCAGCCGCTCTACCCGGCCCTGCTGGCGATCGCAGTGCGTGCCGGCGAAGGACGCGATCTCTTCCTGCTGGGAATGGTCAACGTCCTGGTCGGCCTCGCGACGATCTGGCTGATCTTCGCGCTCACCTCGCGGCTCTTCCGAAGTCCGCTGATCGGGGCACTGACCGCCCTCCTCTACTCGCGCAACGACTTCGCCTTCGACTACATCACCAAGCGCATCATGACCGAGCCGCTCTACACCCTCTGGGCCTTCGCGGCGCTGGCCCTCGCCATGCTCTTCGTCGAGCGCCGGAAGGCGTGGATTCTCTACCTCGCCTGCTTCGCCGCCGGGCTCGGCTACCTGACGCGGCCCAACGGATTCCTGCTGATGGCCTCACTCTGGGGCGTGCTGCTGGCATCCGAGATCCTGCTGCTGGCTCGGGCCCGGGGTTGGCGAAAGCTGGACCCGGTGCGCCTGCGGGGCATCGCGATCCGGTTCGGGCTCGCCGGCCTGATCTTCGTGGTCACCACGACGCCGAGCTGGGCGCCGCGACTCGCCTATCACGGAAACCCTCTCCACCACGGCGTGGTGAGCAACGCCATGTGGGTGGACACCTGGGAAGAGCTGCGCGCCCACAAGGACGAATCCCTCGGGCCCTCTGACTACTTCGCGAGTCACGGGCTCTCGGACGTGATGAGCCGCTTCCTGTTCGGGCTCGAGTTCGTCTACGTCACCGCGCCGCACCAGTACACACCCAGGATGTACCTGCTCGCCGCAGCGGGGCTTCTGGTCGCCCTCCTTGCGCCGTCGGCGGCGGGACCTGGTCCTGGTCGGAGTGATGGTGCTGACGCTGCTGCCCATCACCTGGACCAGTCTCTCCATGCCCTTCTACCGCCTCGCGTACGGAGCGCAGCTGGCTTTCGTCCTGCTCTACTCGGCGATCCTGTTCGAAGCGGTTCGCGACCTGGCTGCGCGGGCGCTGACGCGTAGCGGCTCGGGCGGCCGACGAGGAGCTGCGCCAGCTCGTTGACTCGAGCCAGGAGAGGGTTCACTGGAGTACGGGGAGCGGCCGCCAGCCCTGGGCGCTCTCGGTAAACTCCCGGACGCTCAGGCACCAGACGACGACCTTCTTGCCTGCAAGGTTGTCCCGTCTTCGGAGCAGGTTGATGCGCGAGGGCGTGGCTCCCGAGCCCCGCACTGCGACCAGATCCACGGGAAAACCGAGCTCCTTCGCGAGGTGATCGGCGAGGCCCGCGCCCCGCGCGTGCATGTCGCCCCCGCCGTGAAACACCAGGCCGTGGCTGTCGCCGAGCAGCAGGACGGGGCTCTCACGCCAGGGCGGGACAGGCTCGAGGCCCACCCCGGTGCGGCGTCCCACGAAGGCCAGGCTGAGGCTCTCCTTCGGCGCTGACGGTTCGTCGAGCATCTGCCAGAGGTCGCCGCTGATCTCCACGCTGCGGCGCTCCTGCTCGAACCGCTCCTCGGGTACGCTCGCGAACCAGCTCTGGCGCCGGAGGCGCGCGGCGATCAGGCGCGCAGTCCGCTCGATGGCCGGTCCCGCCCAGTGGGTATCCTGTCGACAGTAGAGCGGCCGCTCGTCCGTCTGCCGGGCCCGGCGAAACTCCGGCACCAGGTCGATCACCTGAACGCCCTGCTCCCGGAGCGCCTCGTAGAAGGCCGCGTCCTCCGGATCCCAGCGAAGCGAAGGGTCCGCGTCCGCCAGACCGGGAAGGCGATCCGGATACACCGCGGCCTTGGCGGGCACCGGAACGAAGAGGAGCTCGATGCCAGCGCCCTCGAGCTGGGCCCGGAAATCGGAAATGACCGCTAGCGGGTCGGCCCATTCCGGCTTGCTGGAGCGGCTCACCTCGACGGCTCGCGCCCCCCAGAAGCGGCCGAGACCCAGATGCCGCAGCTCCGAGCCGATGAAGAGCCAGCCGTCGAGACCGCGCACCACCGGGCTGGGAGCCTGCTCGGCCTCCCTGGCGAGGCGTGCGAATACGGCACGCCCGGCCTCCGCGCCATCGCCGGCGGGACCACTCCCACCAGCCCCGCCGCCAGCCAGGAGGGCAGCGAGAAGAGCGATGCCGATTCCCGCGCAGACCCCGCTCATCCTGCGATCTTCGGTCATGGTCAGTCCTGCGGCTCCGCCCAGAACGCTGGCACCCACAGCAGATCGGGATCGTCCAGCTCCTTGCGGTTGTGGGCTCCGTAGCGCTCCTGCACCTCGGGCTCCTCCCATGAGCGCACGCGCAGGGTGATCTGCTGACCCACCCGATAGCCCGCCGCCTTCGTCCAGACGTTATCGCGCATGCCCCAGAGATAGCCCACGATCTGCTCTGCAAGGCGCTCGCCCTCGAGCGCCTCGACTTCCGTGAGATGGATGGAGAAGAGGCAGTCCTTGTAGGGCACCGAGTAGGGGCGGGGAAGGCTCGCACGCGCCGCGATGGTGCCGCGAATCAGCCGCTCGGCGGGACCCGCGGCGGGAACGGGCTCCGCGAGCGCTTCACTGGCGGCCTCGGGCGCCGGGGGCAGCTCGATCACCGGCCAGTCACCGGCGGTGAGCTCGCGCGCGGCGAACTGGTAGACCACGACACGGACGTGCTGGAGACGGTCTCGGCCTCGCTCCCCTTCGCGGGCGATGGAGCGCACCAGATCGCGCCGCGTTGCATGAGACCCCCCGGCGTTTCGGACGATCCGATCCACCGGTCGCTGAAGGAAGAAGCTCAGTTGCTCCGCCAGTCCAGCCCCCTCGCCCCAGTGATACTCGCGCTCGGCCACGCGGTTCGTGAAGGCCTCGCGGTCGGAGTAGACGTTGCTGAAGCTGTCTCCGAGGAGCAGGACCTCCGCCTCCCGCTCGGGCCGCCAGAGCGCCTCGCCCGGGCCTCGCACCGGCTCGATGGCCACCCTCTCCGGCGGAAAGAAGGTCTGGCTCGCCGGGAGAGTCAACATGGTGGTCAGATCGCCGAAGTTGCCCACCTCCACGCGGCTCCGGGTGTAGCGCGACGCCGGGCGCTCCGAGAGTCCAACCCGCTGCTCCAGCGTCGCAGCGAGTTCCGCGGCGACGGCGGCCATGGCCTGAGGCCGCCAGTGGGTGTCGGTCGCGAGGTAGGCCGACTGGCTGGCTCTCCTCTTCCCACTGCCGAAGCAGCGGGGTCGGATCGAAGACCAGAACTCCGATAGCTTCCAGCCGGTCGAGGAAGCTGCCAAAGGAGGGATTCTGGACGGGAGGGCCGCCGCCCCCTGCATAGCGGCTCGAGAAGGCGTCGGGGTGAATGACGGCCTTCACGGGTGTCGGCATGACGATCAGCTGGATGCCTCGTTCAGCGAGTTCTTCCTGGAAGCGTTGGATCGCAGGGATCGGATCGGGCTGGGGGGCGGGTTCGCAATGGTCCCCGCTGGTCTGGCGCGCGCGAAGGCGGGCGGGATCCAGGAAGGGCGGCCCGCTGGAGTACTCGATGCTGGCGCGATGGAACAGCCAGCCGCCCCTTCCCGTGTAGACCTGTTCGTTTCCCACACCCAGGAAACCGGTCAGGAAGAGCTGCACTCGGGGCAACGCCCAGCGACCCACCACCAGCGTACCCTCCAGCTGCCTCTCGAAGGCCTCGAGCGAGCAGTCCGTGGGCATCTCGCTGAGCAGCGCCGTCCAGCGGAGGGGCGCGGAAGCGCGAGGGCCGTCCATCTCCGCAGTCCCCGGGCCCGGAACTGCACCGAGGTGCTGGACACCTCCCACCGACAGGATGGACAGCAGGAACGCCCCGACCAGAAACCAGGCGGTGCCGGGAGCCACGTCGGTGTGCCCCAGCTCGCGGTGCGCCTGATCCTCTCTCGGTCGATTGAGTCGTTCCTCCACCGTCGGTCTCCTCAGAAGATGAAGTAGATGAAGGGGTTGTGTGCCTGCACGAAGAGCATTCCGGATGACAGCCAGAGCAGGACAAGGCAAACCACGACCTGTGGTGTGCGAATCGTTCTGGTCCAGTCCCAGGATTGCCGGCCGAACCAGACGATGACGGCGGCCGCGAGGAAGTGGATCACGTAGTAGGGCTGATAGATCAGGCCGGCCACCAGATCGGCCCCCTGCTGGGCGTGGCCGAGGCCGAACATGCTCGAGAGGTAGGCGAGTGCTGCCGGAAGGTCCCGGGCGCGGAAGAACACCCAGGCCAGCGTCACGATCAGGAAGGTGATCGCGACACGAAGCGGCACGGGAAGGCGGTAGTAGAGGCTACGCCTGCCCAGCGCCCGCTCGAAGGCGAGCCAGGCCCCGTGAATCCCGCCCCAGACCACGAACTTGAGAGCCGCACCGTGCCAGAGCCCGCCAAGCAGCATCACGATCGCGAGATTCAGGTAGGTGCGTCGCGCGCCGCGGCGGTTTCCGCCGATCGGGACGTAGAGGTAGTCGCGTAGCCAGCTCGAGAGCGAGATGTGCCAGCGCTGCCAGAACTCGGTGATCGACCGGCTCTGATAGGGGGAGTCGAAGTTCTTGGGAAAGACGAAGCCCAGCATCAGCCCGAGACCGATCGCCATGTCGGTATAGCCCGAGAAGTCGAAGTAGATCTGGAAGCCGTAGGCCACGGCTCCCCACCAGGCGTCGAGAATTCCGATCGATCCCGCGTCGAAGCAGACGTCGGCGATCTTCCCGCACGGATTGGCCAGCAGCACCTTCTTCGCCAGTCCGAGACTGAACATGGCGACACCCCGGGCGAACTTCTGGGCGGTGTGGGTGCGGTGAAGCAGCTGCTCCGACACCTCCGAGAAGCGAATGATCGGACCCGCCACCAGCTGGGAGAAGAGCGACACGTAGCAGGCGAAGTCGAACGGGTTGCGCGTCGCCCGCGCGTGCCCGCGGTAGACGTCGATCGTGTAGCTCATGGACTGGAAGGTGTAGAAGCTGATGCCAAGGGGAAGGGTCACCCGCAGGAACTCCCGCCATGCGAGATGGGACAGCCCCAGGGCCTCGACCACGACGTTGTAGCTGTCGAGGGAGAAGTTCCAGTACTTGAAGAAGCCGAGGAAGAGGAGATTCGAACAGATGGACACGGTCACGGCGGTCTTCTGGGACCGGGTTCGCGGTCCCCCCTCCTCGCAGAGTGGAAGCTCCAGCGAGGAAGAAGTTCGCTTGGTTCCGTCGCGGGCGATCACCAGCCCGCAGACGAAGTCGATCGCAGTGCTGGCCAGCATCACCAGCATGAAGGGCGGGTTGGCCCACCCGTAGAACAGATAGCTGAGTGCCGTCAGCGTCCCGTGCGAGAGCCAGCGCGGCCCGAAACGCACCGCGTAGTAGATCGCGAGCGCGACCGGCAGGAAGTAGAAGAGGAACAGCTGAGAGCTGAAGACCATGGGCGATCCGCCTCAGCCACCCGGCGATCCGGGCCGATCGCAGCTCAGCCCCGGTGACACCGGGGCCCTGAGCATCGATGCGCGCGCCAGGTCAGGGAGCCACATCGAGAAAGACAGGAATGTCGAGACGCAGCTCCAGGCTGTCCGACCGGTAGGTGTTCTCGACCTGCGGATTCGAGTCGAGCGGCTCGAGCGCGAGGCGATCCTCTTCCCCCACTTTGCGCTCCACGATCGACTGCCGCTCGCCGTCGAGGATCGCCCAGTGCGCCACTCGGACGATCTCCTCACCGAGCTCTCCGCCCAGCACCTCGAGGACCTCGTACTCGTAGATCACCAGGGCCTCTCGGTAGGGCACGATCTCCTTCAACGTCGGCACGTGGGAACGCGCTACCAGCCTGCCCCGCAGCCGGACCTCCTCCAGCGGCTCCCGATCGGCAATCAGCTCCAGGTATGCGCGCGCGTTGGCGGCCGCCTCAGCCGCCTCCATGAAGCGGGCGTAGATGGCCACACCTTGGATGGTCCCATCCCAGCCGGACCAGGGGCCGTGGCCCATTCCGAACTGAAGCAGGTCCTCCTCGGACCAGCTGCTGAGGTCGCCCTTCACCGCGTCCGTGTCGAGGGTCTTTTCCCCATTCAGGTAGCCGACCAGCCGACCCGGGCGATAGGAGACGATCACATGATTGGACTCGCTGCCCGAGAGCCGCCCGAGACTGATTGGCTCGCTTGGCGAAGGGCCCGTGAGAGAGGTGCCCAGCTGAGTGACGAGCTCTCCGCCCAGCTGACCGAGGGCGAAGCTCACGCTCGGCGCCTCCCCCAGCTCGTTCGAGATGGTCACGATTCCCCGGAGCTCCCGATCGCCGTTCGACTCGGCCGTCACCGGCCGGATCGTGGCCTCGACGGTGAATGCGCTGGCGCTTCGAAAGGCCTCCACATTGCGCCTGACGAACATGAGGGACCGGAAATACCCGCCCGCTACCAGCATGGCGTGGTGGTGGTCGAGTCGCGCCCTCTCGTGTCGTCGGATCTCGTAGGTGTGGGACACCCGGGTCACGGGGTCGCGAACCAGATTGGGATCCCTGGCGGTCTTCCAGAGCAAAACGAGGTTTTCGTCCCGACTCGGCCATTCGCGCCGCTCCACCAGGAGACGGTGAGTCGCCATCGGGTTGGGGATCTGCGCCCGGTCCACGAAGCCGGCGATCAGGAGATGGTCCTTGCTCTCCAGCGGGGGATCCCGGTGCAGAACCAACGTGCGGCCGTCTCGGGCGATGTGCCAGTCTCGGACCGAGGCGCCGGAGTAGAAGCGGAGTTCCGGCTCCGCGGGAGCGATGGGCTCGTCGAACACGACGTCCACCTCGCGCCCGGCATCGTGCACCCGTACCCGCTTCGGGTGCGGGGGCCGCGCGGGGTCGACCTTCACGTCGCCGGAAATCCTGGTGGCGCCGCGCGATGCAGTGACCTGGTAGAGGCCGGGCAGAGCGAAAGTGTGGATGCCCGTCTCGCCCATCACCGAGGCTCCCCCGCCGAAATCCCACCGCCAGGGCTCTCGGCTGCCGTCATCCACCCATTCGTCGGGAATCCGCAGGGTGATGGAGTGTGGTGCCTCTCCCCGGTGATGCCCGAGCTCCATGCCCGTGAGAAAGACGTCGGGAAACCGGTCCGTGCCAGCGTCGAAGCTGTAGCGAACCGGCTCCTCGATCAACTCGAGCTCGACGGGATCTACCCGGCCGACGAAGACATCGTAGTCCGCCCTGAAGTGGTCGTGCTCGTCGGCCGACGGGGAGGCGGAGAAAGCGATCAGTCGCTGACAGGGCGAGAGCATGGGGAAGTAGACGTAACGGCGGCCCTCGGGCAGCCGGTGATCGTCGTGACCGATGATGTTGCCCGTCTCGCCGGTGACGAGGTCGATCCGGCGCACCGGACCGCCCTGCCTCGCGACCCAGAATCCCCAGCGACCATCGTGGGAGAAATAGGGCTGACAGCCGTTCTCGGCGCGGCGCCGCGCAATGCTGCGCTTCTCGGCGTCGTAGAGAGAAAAGGTCGGGGGCCTTCCCGCTGTCGCGTGGGTCATGGTGGAATTGATCAGATAGCCGAAGCTCGGAACGGGCTCCTCGGTGAGCGGCTGCTCCTCGCCGCTGGCGACTTCGAGCAGCTTCGTGATGCCTTGGCTATCGATGTAGATGAGCTCGTGATTCCCCAGCCAGACGACCGCGCGATCCTCGCGGTAGGCACGCGCCCTGGGGACGAGGACGCGATCGTTCCCGTCCTCGATGCGCAGGAGGTGAAGCGGCACCAATACACGGCTCGGAATCGACTTGTAGGCGTTCCGGTGGTCGGGGTAGCTCAGATAGGCGAGGTGGGTTCCGTCGGGCGAGATATGGGGTGCGAAGTGGTCGCGCCCCTGCTCCTCCGGGCTCAGCTGCCGGAGTCCGGACCCGTCCAGGTTGCGGTACCAGATCCGCCAACGGCCGGTCCGGTTGGACTCCCAGACGACGAAGCCTCGGCCCAGCTCTCCCATCCGCCGCCAGCGTTCCGCCCAGTCGTCGGGAGCATCCATGGAGGCGCGCTCAGAGGTGTCCAGAAGATCGGTCAGGTCTTCCACCCGGCAGTGGAGCAGGCCGCAGGCAAGCGCCGCGGCACATATGCCCACTGCGGCCCGGGCCAGGCGGCTGCCAACGGCGGACGGCTTCTGCGCCCTACGCATCCCGTTCTCTCGGCTGGGGTGGAGGAGTGGCCGCATCAATGGCGCGGGTTGAGAGCCAGTGTCACGCATCCTTCCCTGCTCTGCTCCCCGCCTTCACGCGGAGTTCATACCGCCGGTACCGTACCCGTAACTCCATGGAATAGATAGTTTTTCCTGCCTGCGCAGACCTCCTGCAGGTAGCCCTCGATCCAGTTCTCGATCAGCGGGCTGATGTAGAACCTGGGCTCCATCAGGGGATCGTCGGCCGCGATCACGCCCTCTCGCACGGCGATCTCGAAGAGCTCCGTGTGCGGCATCAGCCGGATGCCGACACAGAGGTCGACCAGCATCGGGGTCCTCTGGCTCAGGAACTCGACGCTCTCCTCCACTGTCTGCCGGTCCTCCCCCGGCGCGCCGATCAAGAGCGAGAGAATGTAGTTGACGCCGCACTCCTCGAGCAGCTCGGCAGCCCTGCGCAGTTGCTCGACGCTGAAGCCTTTGCGCAGAACTTTCAGCATTCGCTCCGAGCAGGAGTCGCACCCCAGCGAGACGGCGACACAGCCGGCGTCGCGCATCAGCTCGATGATCTCCCGGTCCAGAAAGCCGGGGTGGACCGAAGCCAGCCAGCCCATCTCGAGTCGCTGGCGAATGATCGCCCGACACACCTCCTTGGCGTGATCCACCGGGTAGTTGAAGATGGCGTCGGTGAAGAAGCTCGCCCTGGCACCGAGCTCCTGCATCGCCAGCAGCTCCTCGACCACCTTCTCGGGCGACTTCGTGCGCCAGTGACGCCCCAGTGTGTGCGGGCTGTCGCAGTAGAGGCAATTGAAGGAGCAACCCTGCTTGATGACGATGTTCGCGACGCCGCCTTCTGCCGCATAGCGCTGCCCGTCGAAGAGCTCTCGCCGCGGCGGGCGCAGCGAGTCGAGGTCCTCGACGTTCTCGGGTGGGTTGCCGACGATGCCCTGCGCGCCGCGCCAGACGAGTCCCGGAATGTCCCGCCAGTCCCGCTCCGCGTCGATGCGACCGACGAGCTCCGGGAAGGCGACCTCACCCTCGCCGACGATGCCGAAGTCGGGCGCGAGGTACTCGAAGATGGCGAGCGGGCTCACCGTGAACGCCGGGCCTCCGACGACCAGTGTCGCCGCAGCCGCCTCCCGGCAGACCTCGACGTACGCCTTCTCCTGGGGAAGGAAGAACTCGGTGTGGAGGTAGGACTGGTTGTCGATGTTGCGGATGGAGAGAGCGATGAGATCCGGAGCGAAGCTGGCGATCTGCGCGCGGAGCTCGGCCTCGGGCTGCTCCGCGAACATGAGGTCCAACACCTGCACCTCGTGCTGCGACTCGTCGATCTGGCCGATGATGCTCGCCAACCCCAGGGGCATCGGAGGCATCACCGTCCTGAGGCGGTTCGTCGATACGAAGAGAATCCTCATCTGCTGCTCCCTCCAATTCTGCCGCAGCCCGTCGGCGAAACCGGCCCGGATGCGAGCCACGATTCTGCCCGAGATCGACCCTTGCTGGCCACCGCCCCTCGGTTCTGCTCGACCGGAGCCAGGGGCCTTCGAGCCGAGGCCGGCGCGTCGATCTCCCCTGCGGGAATGCTAAGCTTGGCCCCCGTCTCGGCGACGAAGAACCAGGGGAATCGGAGGCACCGCGTCATTGCCCAGGATCGGCACCGCGGTGCTTCTCTCATTCTTTGCCAGTCTGGCTCTCAGCTGCACGACCCCGCCCCCCTTTGCAGATCTCGCCTTCGTCACCACGCGCTCGGACGTGCTCGAGCCCGCCATCCTTCGACGCGGCGTCCAGGATGAGTACTGCTTCACGCAGAACCTGATCGCCACCGTGCTCCGCCCGCCCTGGCGAGCGCGGCTGGCCGATCACGCCCGCGCCATCGACCGGGCCATCGCAGCGGTCCCGGGTGCGAACGTGCTCACCGACGTCTCCGTCGACGTGAGGGTCGAGCAGTACCTGCTGTTCCAACGAATCTGCGCCGCCGTGACCGGCGACGCGGGGCGGGTCGAGCCATGAGCCGCCTGGTCCCCCTGCTCCTCGCGTCCGCGCTCGCCGTCGCTTGTGCCACCTACAACAAGGGCACGCTCCCCGCAGCGTCTACGGAGGACCTTCCCGTTCCGATGACCACCGTTCGGGAAGACGCGAAGGGCACGGCCTGCGGCGACTTCCTGGTGCAGCGGCTCGAGGGCGCCGTCGAGGACGCGCTCCGGAATGCTCCCGGGGCAAACGCCCTGGTGGACGCCTCCTTCCACTTCGAGAGGCTGTGTCTCGTCGTTCGCGGGAAAGCGGTCCGCGTCCCGTGAACCACGATCTGGACCCCAACCAGAAGCGGATCCTGATCTTCACCAGTGCGGCGCACTTCCTCACGCACTTCTTCGTGCTCACCTTCCCCGCGCTCGTGATGCCCATCAGCCGGGACCTCTCGCTGGAGCCCGCCCGGGTGATCCCGCTGAGCTTTTCCATGTACCTCTGCTACGGGATCCTGGCGATCCCCTGGGGCTACCTGAGTGACCGCTTCGGCCCGCGCTGGATGATGGGAGCCGGAATGCTCCTGGCGGGAATCGGACTCACGGGGGCGGGACTGTCCGGCTCCCCGGCGCAGCTCGCCGCCGCGCTGGCCGTGGTGGGCGTCGGCTGCTCGGCCTATCACCCCTCCGGCCTGGCGCTGCTCTCGAAGGGCATGCAAGGGCGGGGGAGAGCACTGGGTATCAACGGCATGTGGGGAAACGCCGGGATCGCGGCCTCCCCGCTGGCGGCCGGCGGGCTCACCTTCGCGTTCGGCTGGCAAAGCGCGCTCCTGGTCTTCGGCTTCGCCGGGATCGCGGTGGGCCTGCTCTGCTTCGCGGTTCGGTTCTCCGTCGGTGCCGGGGACCTCCAGCAGGGGTCGGAGGTGGCGCGGGGGCAGGCGGTGAAGTTCTTCGCGATCCTCTGCGCGGCGATGGCCTTCTCCGGCCTGATGTACCGGGGCTACACGATCGTCCTGCCGACCTTCTTCGAGGCGAAGCTCGCCGGCCTCTCCCTCTTCGGATCGGACCCGGCGCAGATCTCCTCCGACGCCGGCACCTTCACGGCCACGATCATCACCTGCGGTGTCTACCTGGTCGGAATGGTCGGACAGCTGCTGGGCGGACGGGTCGCGGACCGCTACGACCTGCGCTGGGCCTACCTCGCGTTCTTCGCCAGCGCCCTGCCCTTCCTCCTGCTGATGAGCGTCGTCGAGGGCCTTCCGCTGATCCTGATGGCCGGGGGCTTCGTGCTCTTCTCGCTGGGCATGCAGCCGATCGAGAACAGCCTGGTGGCCGTGCTCAGCCCGCCCCGGTGGCGCTCGGTGATCTACGGGATCAAGTTCACGCTGGTCTTCGGCGCGGGCTCCCTGGCGGTCTACCTGGTGGGATTCGTCGATGGACGCTTCGGCCTCGACGCGGTGATCTTCCTGCTGCTCGGCCTCCTCGCCGGCGTGCTCAGCATGATCGGCGTGCTGCTGATCGCGAGCCGCAAGGTCGGGCTCCGGCACGAGTCCGCCTGAGACCGCGCTGCCAGTTTTCCGAGGAATGCAGGCTAACCCTCGGCGGCCTCGGAGCGCATCCGGTAGATGCGCACACCCGCATGGATGTGGGTGCCCACGGCGAGATAGGCGAGCACCGCCTCCACGTACCCCGTGAGCCCAGCGACCAGCGAAAGGAAGAGCCGGCCATCCCGCCCCAGCAGCAGCCACCTCCAGCGACGCTCGCGCTCGGAGACCCAGGGCTGGCGGAACTGGGTGCCGTACTTCTCCTTGACCAGCATCGAGAGGCTACTGCCGGCGACGGCGCCGAAACCGAGCGCCACCGCCGAATGGCCGGCGCCCATCAGCCAGGCGTAGAGGGTCATGCCGCCGATCAGGGCGGCATCGCCGATGCGGTCCATCAGCGCGTCGTACACGCCGCCGAAGGGAGAGTCCTGGTAGCGAATCCGCGCGATCTCGCCATCCACCCCGTCGAGAACGGCCGCACACTGGGCGATCATGCCACCGGTGGCCGGGTGTCCGACCGCGAAGGCCGTCCCCGCCCCCAGCGTCGTCGCGAAGGAAGCCAGAGAGACCTGCCAGGGCTTGACGTCACGGGACACCAGCCGCTCGCTGATGCGCCGCGAGATCGGCCGGTTCAGGTACCGGGCGACGACGCCGTCGTCGAACCCGACGGCCCCCCCCAGCACCTTGCGGCGCGCGAGCACCAGGTCGGCCGTCTGAGCGTCCGGCTCCGCCCGGACCGCCTGCCAGAGCTCGGCCACCGCCCAGGTCGCCACCGGCTCACGACGCGCCAGCAGGGAGAGTGCGTTCTCGATGGACCGACAGTCCGAAGGGGCGTCCTCGAAGGCGCGGGCAAACGAGGCGCCGACCCGGGCGAGCCCGGTGAACACGCCGGCGGGCGCCAGGAGCCCCTGCCCCGCCATGCGCATCCCCTCGGGTCCCGCATCCCCGCCCGGCGTTCCCCAACTCGTGATGCGAGCCGCGCCCTCCTGACTCTGCAGGGCGTCCGCCCGGAAGTCCACTGCGATGACGGTGGAGCTTTCGGTGCCGGTATCCGCGACGAAGCGGGCGACGAGGCGCCGGTCGTAGAGGTGGTCGACGCGGGCCACGAAGCAGACCTCTTCCCGCTCGAGCACGGGCAGGAGCGAGCCCTCGGGCGGGAGCACCCGGACGCGGGCTTTTCGGAAACGGCGCGAGGCCAGCGTCTCCGAGATCCAGCCCGTCGCTTCGGGCTCCCCCACCACGAGAAAATCGCGCACCCCGGCCCGGAGAAAGGCGAGGACCGTGCGCTCCACCAGGTGCAGGCCGAACACCGGCGGGACGCTGGCGGGCTCGTGGTCCGCGGGCGCGAGGAGAATGCAGCGCTGCCTAGGCGCTTCCATCGGCCAGAAACTCCTCGATCCGGCGTGCGGCCGTCGTGTCCCGCATCTGCACCGGAGGGTGCTTCATCGTGTAGGCGGACAGCTCGATCAGCGGCCCCACCAGGCCGCGCTCGCGTGCGAGCTTCAGGTAGCGGATCACGTCGATCACGATTCCCGCCGAGTTCGGCGAGTCCTGCACCGAGAGCCGCGCCTCGAGCTCGATGGGAGCGCCCCCGAATCCCTGCCCCTCGAGGCGAAGGAAGCAGACCTTGTTGTCCCCCTGCCAGAGCACGTAGTCGCTGGGACCGACGTGGATGTCGTCGTCGTCGATCTGGTAGGGAATCTGGGAGGTGACGGCCTCGGTCTTGCTGATCTTCTTGGACACCAGGCGCTCGCGGGAGAGCATGTTCAGGAAGTCCGTATTGCCGCCGGTGTTGAGCTGATAGGTGTGATCGATCTTGACCCCGCGGTCGGCGAAGAGACGGGCGACCAGCCGGTGCAGAATGGTAGCTCCCACCTGCGACTTGATGTCGTCTCCGGCACAGGGGATCCCGGCCGCCCGGAAGCGTTCGCCCCACTGCGGGTCGGAGACGATGAAGACCGGGATGCAGTTGAGGAAGGAGACCCCCGTGGCGAGGCAGGCCTCGGCGTAGGCCTGGGCGGCCTTCTCGGAGCCGACGGGGACGTAGCACACCAGCACCTCGGCGGCGGTCTCCTCGAGGACCCGCTCGATCGCGACCGGCCTCTCGTCGGCCACGCGGAAGGACTGCTCGGGGGGGTAGTCGGCCATGTGGGGGGCGACGCCGTCGAGCACCGGGCCCATCTCCACCAGCACCGGGCTCTTCGGCAGGGACTCGGAGATCACCGTGCTGCAGTTGGGCGCCGCGAAGGCCGCCTCGTGCAGGGGGCGCCCCACCTTGCGGCGATCCACGTCGAAGGCGGCGACGACTTCGACATCGCCGGGCAAGTAGCCGCCCATCTCGAGGTGCATCAGGCCCCAGGCCTCGGCCGCCCGCGGGGTGCGCTCGCGGTAGTACTCGATGCCCTGCAGGAGTGCGCTGGCGCAGTTTCCGACCCCGGCGATCGCGACCCGTACCTTTCGCCGCTCTTGGCCACCCTCGCTCACGTTCGCATCAGCCATGGGGGGGAATCAACCACCCAAGCCGGGCGCCGTCAAGGGGGCCCGCGAGGGCCGTTTGACGCGCGTCCTGCGGTTCGCCACCGTGCACCGGAGGGGCGCGGAGCAGGCCGCGCTTCCGACATGAACCGAGAGGCGGGTGCATGCATGAGTGAGAAGGCACTGTTGATGACGGGAGCCGGCGGCTTCGTCGGCAGATCCGTGCTGTCGCACTACCTCGAGAGGGAGGATTGCGACCTCTATCTGCTGGAGCACGGCCGTTTTCGGGAGAGGCTGGAGTCCTATCTGGACGGCCAGATCTCCCACCCCAGCAGGCGCGATCGCGTCAAGGTGCTCTCCGGGGACATCTCACGCGCGGGACTCGGCCTCGATCCCGCGCTGGCCGACGAGCTCGAGCAACGGGTCACACACGCAATCCACCTGGCTGCGCTCTACAACCTCTCGGCGCCGAGGAACGTCTCGGTGCGTGCCAACGTCGACGGGACACGACACGTTCTCGACTTCCTGGAGCGGATCCGATCCCTGCAGCGCTTCGGGCACACCAGCACCATCGCGGTGGCGGGGAAGCACGAGGGCACCTTCCGGGAAGACGACCTGGACCTGGGGCAGAGCTTCAAGAACAACTACGACGAGACCAAGTTCCTGTCCGAGAAGCTGGTACGCGAACGCCGCGACTCGATCCCCACCGTGATCCTGAGACCGACCACCGTGGTGGGCCACTCCCGCAGCGGCGAGATCGACAAGGTCGACGGCCCCTACTACGCACTCAGCATGATCGCGCGCAACATGCACCGAATCGTGCCGAATACCGGGAGCATCAAGTTCCACTTCGGCCCCGTGGACTTCGTCGCGGCCGCCTTCTACCACCTGTTCGAGGACGAGGAGGCGGTCGGCAAGGTGTTCCACCTGGTGGATCCGGAGCCCCTCAGCTACCTGGAGTTCTTCGATCTGGCCTGCCAGGCCATGGGCAAGCCGAAGCCCCTGCTCAAACTCCCGGCCCTGCTGATGCGCCCATCGGGCCGCCTGCCGATGTTCGAGAAGCTCACCGGTGTGTCTCGCGAGGCCTTCGAGCACTCCTTCTACCGGGTCGAGTACGACACGAGCCACGCGGCGCCCGCGCTGGCCAGGCACGGAGTCTCCTGTCCGGCGGTCCCGTCGTACATCGATGTGATGATCGAGTACTTCCTGAAGCACACCGACGATCCCGCGATCCGAAGAGGCGACTGGAAGCAAGTCACTACCTAGCTTGTGACGGACTGGCTGGAGACCATGCGGTGCAGGCGCCAGTAGCCCACGGCACCGAAGCTCCCGAACAGGCAGGCCAGCCCGATCAGGTGGCCTCCGAGTCCTTCGAAGCCCGGAACCTCGCCACCGATCACCGGCAGCTCGACAGCGGCCCAGCCGACGTAGAGAAGCATCCCCAGGAAGGGAGCGAAGGCGCCGCGGACCCCGGTCAGTGTCACGTGGACTCCCATGTAGAGCCCGACGTTCTCGGGCTTGGCGAAGTCGTTGTGGCCCAGCTGCCAGGCCAGGGCGCCACCCCCCCGCCCCATTCCCAGCAGCATTCGGCCCAGGCCGATCCAGAGCAGGGAGGCGCGAATCGCGCCGTACCAGGTGACGGCCTGAGCCAGCACCCAGACCCAGCTGTGGAAGGCCCGGAACTCCGAGATGTGGACCCGATCCAGATAGGCCGCCCAGAGAGGCAGGGTGAGCAGCGAGAAGCCCAGCGGAATCGCAAGGGTGAGTGCGATGCTCGTCGTGTAGCTCGCGTCCAGCTGGTGGGACACCAGATAGATGAGCGGGGCCTCGATCATCATGTTGGAGACGCCGATCAGGAACTGGCAGGCCTGGTAGCGGGCGTAGACGGGATCTTCGCGAAGCACCCGCCACGCGCTCAGCAGGGGCGCCAGGAGGGTTCTCGGCTCCATCGGGGCCGCCCGCTCCCGAGCGAGCTGCACCGGCTCGTCGATGATTCGCACCCGGGAGAACGACAGGACGCCCAGGGCCGCGAGCAGCGCGCCCACGTCCGTAGAGGAAGCGGAAGCTCTCCGAGTGCGCGTCCAGGAAGACCCCACCCGCAAGCGAGGTGACCGTCATCGTGGAGATGGTCAGGAATTGCAGCCGGCTGGTGACCCGAGCGCGGGCCTCCCGCGGGTAGTTGAAGGTCCAGACCAGGCTGCGGATCGTGATGATGCCTCCGAGCATCAGGCGCGCGGCGATCATGCTCGCCACCAGCAGCCAGCCGCCGGTCGGACCCTCCGGGAGCGCGGCCACGGCCGCCGCCGCTCCCACGAAGAGGACCATCAGCGAGGTGGTGAACGGGACCTTGCGCCGCCCCAGCGCGAGCTGTGCCCAGACGAAGCTCGAGAGCAGCCCGAACATCGGCGCCGCCGTGATCAGGGCCAGAACGCCGGGGTGCACGTGGTACACCTTGTCGGCGATCACCCCGATGAAACCGCCCTCCATCAGGGCGGTCACGATCGGTAGCACCAGCTGGGTTCGCTGCTCGTGCCGATAGCTCTCGAGAGCAGCGGGCTGGATCTCCGGGCGGGTCAGCCGCGCCGCGACACGCCGCCACCTCCCTCCTGCGACAGGCGGAGCTGGGGGAGCGGAGGACCCGCCTCCGGGGGTCGGGCCCTCTCCGCGATCATGGGGGGGCGTGGTCAGGCGGACTCCGCCAGGGCCTTGCGCACCTCCTCGAGGACGCTCTCCTCCTTGGGAGGCTTGTCGATCACCGGCACCGACTTGCTGACCGCCAGGTAGTTGCCCGCCAGCCCGCTGATCACGATGACGGGGATGTCCTTGAAGTCCTTCTTGTGCTGGAGCTTCCGATACAGCCCGGTGCCGGTCTCCTCGGGCATCTGCAGGTCCAGCAGGATCAGGTCCGGCTTCTTCGCCTCGACCAGCTTCATCGCCGCCAGCCCGTCGTTTGCCGAGCTGACCTCGTAGCCGTTGTCCTCGAGGAGCTGCGTGAGAAACTCGACGATGTCCTTCTCGTCATCGACCACCAGAACGTGTTTCTTCGCCATCTCTCTGACTCCTCCTCGCCAGCGCGCCTCCGACAGGAATCAGCGCGCTCTTGCACTCCGACCGGCTCTCCGCTCAGCTCTTCTTGAGCAAACGGACGGCCTCTGCCAGCTTGTCCGGGTCGACCGACTTCATCAGCTCCTGGAGCTCGCTTCGCAGCTTGCCGGCGTCCTGGGCCGCCGGCTCTCCTTCGTATTCCACGCCGACCTGCTCGCAGATGAAGGCGACGTAGTGCTCCGCCTCGACCGGCTTCTCCAGGTACATCTTGGGACCCGAGAACGTCCTGCCGGACAGGATCTCTTCCAGATCACCCCTGCCGGCGTCGTCGCGCGCGTGAGCCGTCACCACCACGAACGGAATCTTCTTCCACTCCTTGTTCTGGCGCAGCTCGTAGAGCAGCTTGATCCCCGACTTCTCGGGCATCACCAGGTCGAGGGAGATGAAGTCCGGAGTCTTCTCCTTGATCCTCTCCAGGGCTTCGTTTCCGTTCTCGGCCCTCTGGACATCGAAGCCCGCGTCTTCGAGCGCCATCGCGAAGTACTCGCGGACGTCTTCCTCGTCGTCGACGACCAGTACCGTCTTGTCCTGCGGTTTCGCCATGGGCTCAGTCTCCCCGCTGCTCCTTTCCGGGCCAACCAACCGATCGCAGAGGCACGCTCAAACGCCCTGCGTCAGTCCGTTGCGCGGAATCTCGATTCGAAAACAGGAACCCTCGTCCGGCTCCGACTCCACCTCGATCCGACCGCCGTGCTCGCGCACGATCTTCTTCGTCACCAGGAGACCCAGCCCGGTACCCCCCAGCCCCTTCGTGGTGAAGAAGCTGGTGAACACCTTCTCCTTGATCTCCGCGTCCATTCCGCAGCCGCTGTCCTCGACCTCGAAGACGATGGTGCCATCTCCCTCTCTGACACGCAAGCTGACGGTGCAGGTACCCTTCTTCGACGTCTTGCAGGCGTCGATCGCGTTCGAGACGAGGTTCGCGAGGCAGGTGTGGATCCCCGACGCTTCCATGTTCGTCTCGGCGACCTCGTCCTCCGACTCGAAGACGAGTGTCACCCCGTCCTTCTTCGCCGCCGCGTGGTACAGCGAGAAGATCTCCCACGCCAGCTCTCGGGGATTGACGGACTCCATCACCGCCACGTGCTTCTTGGAGAAGCTCAGGAAGCCCTTCACCAGCGTGGTGATACGCTCGACGTTGCGGTCGAGCATCTCCCAGCCCTTCGTGGTGCGTTCCTCGGATCCCGACTTCATGCCCGACTTGATGGCGTACATGCCGCCCCGAAGCCCGGTGAGGATGTTCTTGATCCCGTGAGCCAGCTGCGCCACCGTCTGGCCGACCGCGGCCAACCGCTCGCTCTCCAGCTTCTCGCTCTCCAGCTGCTTGATCTCCCGGAGATCCTCGAAGAAGGCCGCGGCACCGATCCTCGTGTCGCCGTCCTTGAGGATCGACCCCGCAAACCGCACCGGGATCTCCTCGCCCTCCATGTCGACCACGCTGGTCTCGGAGAGGGACAGCCTCGTCTTGCCGCTCTCGACCGCCGACCGGAACTCATCCGGAAGGAAGCGCTCACCCTGTGAGGTGTTGATCACCCCCTCGGAGGCCACCTTGAAGAGCGATTCCGCGGCCGGGTTGAAGATGTTCACCACACCGGAATCATCGACCGCCAGGAGTGCGTCGAGCGTGTTCTCGATCAGGATGTTCCGGAAGGAGACCTGTCTCACCAGCTCCTTGGAGAGCTTGTGGACGTCCGTCACGTCGACCATCATCTCGATCACGTGGCTCGACTCGTGGTCGCTCCTCGAAAGCGGGCAGGTGGACACCACGTAGTGCGTGGGCTCACCCCGCTTGTCGATCCCCACGTGCTCCGCCTGGTAGGAGCCGCCGCTGCGCGAAGGTCTTCAGCGCCGGGCAGTCGGGGCATTTCGTCGTGCGGTGCTTGTACACTTCGTAGCAGTGCTCTCCGACACACTCGCCGAAGGTCTCCCGGAGCAGCGCGTTGGCCCGGACGACGCGAAGCTCGCGGTTGATGACCGCGACGTAGCAGGGCACCCGCTCGAAGAGGACGTTGTACTCCCGCTGAAGCGATTTGGTCTCGGTCAGGTCGTATGACATCTCGATGACGTAGGGGATCTCGCCCACCTCGTCGTAGACGGGGGCGAGGTGGACGACGTAGTGCGCAGGGCGGCCCTCCTTGTCGACGCCGTCCTCGTCGTTGACGCGGATCTTTCCGTCTTCGAAGGTGCGAGCCGCCATGCAGTGCTCGCAAGGAGAGCTTCTCTTCTTGTAGACCTCGTAACAGTGCTTGCCGACGGCGTCCCCGAACACAGACTTGAAGTTGCTGTTGGCGACGACCACCTTGAAGTCCCTGTCGATCACCGCGATGTTGTTCGGAACGTGCTCGAACAACTGCCTGCCGATCCAGGTGCGGATCTCAGCCGGGAGTTCCTGATCAACCTGGTCCACTAGTCGGGGTCCTTCTCGAAGGGATCCTGCCGCGGCGCGCCACCGCGGCCCGCCGAAGTCTCGTATGAGCGGTCAGTCCAGCTCACAGCCGTGCCTTCCACGCCTCGTCCTCGAGCCTGGGCAGATCCCGGTGGCAGTTGGTGCAGGTGCTGAGGTCAGTAGACAGATCACCACCGGTCTCTTCACGGGTCGCCATCTCCTCTTCGTGACAGCCGATGCAGGCCTCGTGCAGAGCGTCCATGTAGCCAGGGGCGATGGTGGTCTGCTGCGCCTTGACGATGTCGACACGGCTCCCCTCGGGACGCATGGTCTCGTGGCACTCGCCGCAGTCCTTGGCGGTATCCCTCACCTTGTCCGCGGCCGGGTCGGTGTGGCACTCGATGCAGCCCTCGTTCCCCTTCAGGTGATCGGCGTGGGTGCCGTGGTCGAAGATGTCCACAGCGAGGTACATGTCCGAGTGGCAGCCCGTGCACTCGCTCACCTCTTCGTAGGGCTTCTGCATGTGATGGCAGAGGACGCAGGATTCCTCGCCCCCGCCCTGCTTGCTGACGTGCGCCTCGTGATCGAAGATGACGTAGTCGCCGTCCCGGTTCCCGTCGATCATCAGGGCAAGCAGTCGATCGGGGTCGGAGCCGCCGTTCTGCCCGTGCCCGACCGCCGGGATCGAGAAGCTCACGCCGGTCACATCCGATGCCTTGCCATTGGAGATCTGCACGATCCGCGGCCCCTCGGCCGGCGTCGCTTCGGGTTGAAGCCCGAATATCGCCTCCCGGGGCATCAGGACCAGCGCCAGCCCGACGGCCAGGACCAGCACCACCGAGTAGATCCTGACGTCCGATTGCGGGTTCTGGAAGAAGATGGTCCTCCAGTCGCCGTGGTCGACCTTCCGCGGCGTATAGACGCCGGCCAGGCGCTCGTCGTCGATTGCCTCGAAGACGTTGAAGTTCTCCACACAGAACAGGAAGGCCAGGGCTGCTCCCGCCAGGATCCCGGCCGTCACCGTCCACTCCGTCCAGGCGGGGAGGTAGAGCTGGTTGGTCGTGCTGACCGTGGCGAGACCCGCCACGTTGATCCGATTCAGGCATATCCCCAGGATTGCCGAGGTGGCAATCCAGAACATGGCGGACGGGCTCTGGCGGAAGCGCTCGTTCGCCAGAAGCGCCGCCGGGATCGCCGCGCTCAAGAGGATCTCCAGCCAGAAGTTCGCGACATCCCACGAGGGCACGAACATCAGCCCGCCCTTGCCGGTGGCGATGATGCCCGCGAATCGGACCAGCAGGTAGAAGCCCAGCACGTATGCCGCGATCCGTGCCAGGCCGGAAATCGCGTCCATCGGCTGCTCGGCCCGGTAGAGCCTGTGCACCACGAGTGCGACCCAGCTGATCGTCAGGCATCCCACACCGATGGCCGTGATGAAGAAGAGGAAGGGCAGGAGATCGGTGTGCCAGAGCGGGTGCAGGCGGAAGGGAGTGGCGAGGAAGAGCGTGCCGAGCGACGACTGGTGCAGGGTCGAGAGGCAGATCCCGGCGATCACGAAGATGATGCCGAACCTGTCGAGCCAGTGGGCCGCTCGGTGGAACTGGAACTTCTCCAGCACCGGGTGGCTGAACTCCACCACCAGCACGCCCAGGTAGAGCATGATGCACCAGGAGATCTCGAACAGCGTCGAGTGGAACTGCCAGTTCCAGATCGGGAAGACGATCCGCCACCAGATCCCGATGTCGAAGGTGAGGCCGGCGCCGACGCTCGAGTAACACATCAGCCCCAGCAAGACCGCGCCGAGGTAGAGCGGCCGGTAGCGCTTCCAGTGGAAGACGCTGACGAAGGCCGCCAGCGTGAAGCCGGCACCACCGATCGGCACCAGCGCCACGACGCCGCCACCCTTCCAGAGGCCCCAGGGCATCAGATCTGTGAGCGCGACCACGGATCCCGGACCGTGAATGATCCGGAGCAGGATCACCGTCAATCCCGCTCCCAGGAGGAACCACAGTATCGTCTTGGCTGTTCTAACGTTCATGATCGCTTCGCCCGCTAACTGCCTTTCGGCCCGTTGGTCGTTTCGGAATCAGCTGCGTCCGCATCTGCTTGCTCTTCGCCTGGCGAGGCGCCGCCACCCTCCTCCCGGGCCTGGGCGGCCCGCTCGGCAGCGAGTTTCTCGCGGCGCTCGATCACCCAGTAGATGCCACCCATCACGACGGCCATCTGGACGAACACCGTCGGCATGTGGTGGAGCACCTTGAAGGTGCGCTCGGGCATCGGCGTTTCGTCCCGAACGGCCGTCGCGAGGTCCGTCAGCTCGAGCTCGACGTCCGAGATGTGGAGCACCGAAGTGCCCCCGACCTCACGCTCTCCCCAGATCTTCTGGATGTACTTGCCGGGCTCGTCGGCCAGCCGCTTGCGCGCCTCCTCGAGCAGCTCGTCCCTCTCGCCGAAGATGGTCGCCTCGGTCGGACAGGCCTCCGTGCAGGCCGGCTGCTTCCCTTCCTCCATCACCCGTTCATGGCAGAGGTTGCACTTCTGGACGTAGGGGACCCTGTCTTCCCAGCTGTATCTGGGGATCTCGAAGGGGCAGGCGATCATGCAGTAGCGGCAGCCGATGCAGATGTCGCGGTCGTAGACGACCGGCCCCTCGGGCGTCTTCTGCAGCGCTCCGACGATGCAGGCCTCGACGCAGGCCGGCTCGAGGCAGTGCTTGCAGTGCCGCCGCGCGAAGCGATCTCCCACGTCGCTCTCGACGCGCTCGATGGTCGTCCAACGCGACGTCGAGAGGTCGGTGATGTCTTGCACCCACCGCCAGGGCTTGTCGGGCGGAAGATCGTTCTGCTCGCGGCAGGCCTCGACGCACTTCTCACAGCCGATGCACTTGGTCACATCCGTCAGGATCGACATATTCCGGTAGGTCATATCGACTCGTTCTCTTTCCCGAGGGCGATGGCCACCTGCCGTCCGGCTCCCGCCTTCAGGTGCCATCCCATCTCGGAGATCAGCTGGGTACCAGGAAACAGCACCACGTGACTCATCTTGGTGAAGGGAATGAGCACGAAGATCAGATTCGCGCTCATCACGTGGACGAACATCGTGCCGTAGTACCCGAACGGATTGAGATTCGGGTGCATCGCCAGGTATCCGCTGACGAAGGGCACGACCAGGAGCGCTGGCAGGAAGTAGTCCTGCGGGCGGCTGATCGCCCTACTGGCCCTGGCCCCCACGCGCTGCGCGAGGAGCGCCGCTCCCGTGAGGATCGCCAGCAGCGTGAGATAGTCCGCCGCGAGATTGCTGATCGCCGGCCAGCTGATTCCCAGACCCCTGTCCCAGAGCGCGATGTGCGCGGCGAGGAAGATCGGGGTGATGATGATGCAGATGTGGAAGAGCATCGACGTGGCGCTGAACACGGCGCGCGCCTCGAAGCCCTTCTTGACCGGAAACACCCACTGCAAGGTGGCCTTCACGACCGCGCCCCAGGGCACCTCGCGGCCCTTCTTTCTGCTGTCGTAGATCAGGGAGGCGATGCTCACCGTGTTGAGCACCACCGCCCGTGCGAGACCGAGGAGCATGATCACGAAGCAGGCCCTGAAGACCGGCCCTCGCGCCCATTCCAGCCACTGTTCCATTCGCTTCAACCTCCTCCGGTTCCCGCGGGTTCGAACTCGATCGCCTTCAGCATGAGGTCGTGGAGGCCGACCTTCTGCATCTTCAGGTCGTGGGCCTCGATGATTTCGTCCGATCTGCTTCTTGCAGTTGGCGCAGGGCGTCACCACGTAGTAGGCGCCCGTCCTCCGGAGCTGATCGGCCTTGGTCTTGCCGCCGATCGCCATCCTGAAGTCCTTGATCTCGTCGATGGAGACCGTCCCCCCGCCCCCGCCGCAGCAGTAGTTGTCCGCCCCGCGCGGGGTCATCTCGACGAAGTCCTTGCAGATGTGACGCAGGATCGTGCGCGGCTGCTCGACGATCCAGCCCTTGCGGACGATGTTGCAGGGGTCGTGGTAGGTCGTGCGCTCCTCGATCACGTTCTCCTTGAGCTTCAGCTTCCCGGAGACGAAATGGTCGTACGCCAGCTCCATGATGTTGAACCACCGGGACCCGGTCCTCCGGCGGAATGAAGCTCTGCATGCCCTCCTCGCGGCGCGGGACGCGTGGCCGCACTCGCCGATCAGCATCTTCTTGCCACCGAGGCGCTTGATCTCGGCGACCTGCTCCTTGATGATGCGCTCCCACATCCAGTCCGAGTAGAACAGCCCGTAGTCGATGCCGTCGAAGTTGGTGGTGCCGATGGTCCAGGAGGTGTCGGTGACGTGGAGCATCGCCGCGTTGCCCATCAGGGTCTCCGCCTCCATCAGGTAGTCGGAGACAGCCGGGAAGAACACGTACTCCGCATCCTCCACGTCCATCGGGAACTTGACCCCCGCGCCCGGGTACTCCTCCTCGATCTCCTCCTCCAGAAACTCGCAGGTGTCCTTCATCGCGATGGCGGGGATGGCAGAGGTGTTCTTGGTTTCTCCCTCGAGCTGCTCCCTGACGGAGACCACCATCGCCTTGGGCACGACGTCGATCTCGGCGAGGACCCACCTGGCGAGATGGGTGATCATTCCGTGGTCGATGCCCATCGGGCAGGTGGCCTTGCAGCGCTTGCAGGCCGTGCAGCGCCAGTACTCCTCGGCCATCTCGTCGATGTACTCGTCGGTCAGGACGAAGGAGTCGTAGATCCGGGCCTTCACCTCACCGGCCAGCGTGAAGTACCGCCGGTAGACCTTGAGCAACAGCTCGGAGCGGTGGCAGGGGATGTCCCGGGGATCCTGGCTGGCCTGGTACACCTGGCAGGCCGCCGTGCAGCGGGAGCACTTCGCCGTGACCCGCGTGTAGAAGTCGAGGACCGGCCCGTAGTTGGAGTGCTTCAGGATCGCCGCGAAGGCCTCCAGGAATCTGCGCGGCCGATCCTCGGTCTGAAAAGGCTCGACCTGGTAGCTCAGTGTCTGCTCTGCCGTCATTGCTGCCCCTGGTTGTTGGATGCGGTGTTCCAGGTGTCTCTGGAAGGAACAAAAGCAATTGTCATGCCAAGTTGCCGGTGTGACATTTCCAGCCCAGCTCGCGACATGCCTCGGGGCGCCTCGGCAGTGCTGGAATGGCACCTCAAGTCATTGTAAAAACTGGGAAATTCGATAGGATTTCAGCGTGACTCGGGAATTTGCGGGTCCGGTGCCCACTGCAAACCCAACAGGCGCGCGCCTCGATTGTGGAACATGTCACCCGGACCACGTTGCAGGAATGGAACGCTCGAGAGGGTGGCTGAGATGGAACTGCGACTGGATCAGGAGCTCACTTCATGAAGACCGTCATCGTCGGAGGTGGCAGGCGCTGCCTGGCCTTTCTCGAGTTCCTGGGCGCCCGGCAGCTTCGCGAGCTGGACATCGAGGTCGTCTGCGTCGCGGACATCCGCGCCGATGCGCCGGGCCTGGTCTTCGCGGAGCAGCAGGGCATCCAGACCCTGGCGGACTATCGAACCGCTCTCTCGCTCCCCGACGTGGAGCTGATCCTCGAGCTCACGGGAGACAAGCAGGTGCTCACCGATCTCTACAACGAGATCCACCACGGCGTTCGCATCATCGATCACGTCTCCGCCCGGGTCTTCTGGGATCTGATCCGGCTGGAGCACTCGCTGCGAGAGGAGCTTCATACCCGAGCCAATCTGGAGAAGCGATTCCGCCAGTTCGTCGACTCGGCCAGCGACGTGATCGCCATCAAGGACTCCGAAGGCCGCTACGTGGTGGTCAATCCGGCCACCGCTTCCCTGTTCAGCATGGAGCCGGGCCAGCTCCTCGGGCGCACTCCCGCCGAGCTGTACGATGCCGACGTCGCCGGGATCATCGGGTCCCACGACCAGAAGGTCATCGAGAGCCGGACGCACGGCCGCTTCACCGAGCGCTTCGTCATCGACGGCCACGAGTACTACCTGGACGTCACCCGCTATCCGCTGATGGACTACCACGGCAACGTGGACGGTGTCTGCGTCATCGGCCGCGAGGTCACCCACCGTTTCTTCCCCCTGATCTTCGATTCGATCTCCCACGCCATCTTCACGACCGACTCCGACGGAACCATCACCTCCTTCAACCGCGCCGCGGAAGAGTTGACCGGCTACCAGCGCGACGAGGTGCTCGGCAGGGACTGCTCGGCGATCTTCAAGTCCGACAGGTGCGCTCGAAGCTGCCCGCTCAAGGCGAGCATCGACACCGGCGAGAGGGCCCACGACGAAGAGGCGACGATCATCACCAAGTCCGGTCAGTCGCTGCCGATCTCCATCTCCACGGCCGCCCTCGTCGAGGACGGGGAGAGGATCGTGGGCGGCGTCGAGATGTTCCGCGACCTGCGCCTGGTGACCGAACTCCGGAAGCAGGTGGAGAAGAGCTACGTCTTCGAGGACATCATCTCGAAGAGCCACCACATGAAGCGGCTGTTCGAGACCCTTCCGCTGGTCGCGGGCAGCCAGAGCACGGTCCTGGTCGAAGGCGAGTCCGGGACTGGCAAGGAGCTGGTCGCCCGAGCGATCCACAACCTCGGACCTCGCCGGGACGGCCCCTTCGTCGCGATCAACTGCGCTGCCGTGCCCGACAGCCTGATCGAGTCCGAGCTGTTCGGCTACAAGAAGGGCGCGTTCACGGACGCCAAGGAGGACAAGCCCGGACGCTTCGCGCTGGCCGAGGGAGGCACCCTGCTGCTCGACGAGATCGGAGAGCTCTCCAAGCAGATACAGGTGAAGCTGCTCCGTGTCCTGCAGGACAAGCAGTACGAGCCGCTCGGCTCGACGGAGACGGTCAGCGCCGATGTCCGGGTGATCGCGTCGACGAACCGCAACCTGGCCCAGGACGTCGCGAACCGCAAGTTCCGCCAGGACCTCTACTACCGACTCAACGTCGTCCGGCTGGAGCTGCCACCCCTGCGCGCGAGGAACGAGGACATCCCGCTCCTGATCCAGCACTTCATCGACCGCTTCAACACCCTTCAGGGGCGGCGCATCGCCGGCTGCTCGGAGCGGGTGCTGTCGGCGTTGATGAGATACCCCTTCCCCGGCAACATCCGCGAGCTGGAGAACGCGATCGAGCACGCCTTCGTGATCTGCATCGACAAGACCATCCAGATGGACGACCTGCCCCAACACATCATCAGCCACCTCACCGACGAAGAGCAGAAGGTGCCCGTCGCCAAGCCCCCCCTGGAAGATGCGGAGATGCAGGCGATCGTCACCTGCCTGGAGAGGAACGAGTACAACAGGACCCGCACCGCCGCCGAGCTCGGGATCTCGCGCAACACGCTGTGGCGCAAGATGAAGCGGTACGGCATCTCGACCGGACCTGCCTGATCTCGTCGCTGGCTCCCGCCGGTGGGGAAGAGGTAGAATCGACCTGGAGAGCGGGAGAGACGAGAATGGCAGGTTTCCAGTCAGCGAAGAGCGTCGATCACGCTCACCAGGAGCTGCTCGACGCCGGACTGACTCACGAAGAGCTCACCAGACAGTACGTGGCCGATGTCGATCTGGGGAGCTGCACGGTCAACCTGAGGCGCAGGAAGGAATGCTGGTCGGTGCGGGTCAGCAACGGGCTCCCCTACGAGCCAGCCCAGAAGCTCAATCAGGAGTGGGGGAAGAGAATCCGCGTTCGTGGAGCGGGCTGGAACATGCCCCTCAAGAAGGGCGAAGCCGTGCTGCTCTGGGAGGTCGACGATCCGGAGGCTCTGCGAGTCTTGATCCGGACCCTGAAGGACCACTTCTCGACGCCTGCTGCCGAAGGCTGAGAGGCCCGATTCCCTCCCATACACTCTCTGCCGGCCGGGGCTCCGGGCCGCCCAGGGTGGCCGAGCCCGGCCAGTGAGACCTCTTGAAACGTCCTGAGCGACCAAGCGGCATTTCTGACACGATTCGTCTCACAGAACCCTCTCCAACGTAGCTCCCATTTCCCAAGTCCCTGACGTTCCACAGCTTTTTCTCCTGGCACGGCATCTGCAGAGATTCTCCTCAGGAGGACTGGGCGATGTTGGCCGTGCCGCTTCACGGTGAAGACGTAGCTCCCCGGTTCTGCTCGGCGGACGAGTTCATGATCGTCGAGCTGGAAGGGGGTGAGGCTCGCCGAGTCCGGCGAATGACCATCCCCGAGGAGGCGTGGTCGCAGCGCCTGGAACGCCTTTCTGCCGCCGGAGTCAGCGTGCTGCTGTGCGGCGGCTTCAATCGCAGCTTCCTGCCCCTCGCCGAAGGCCTGGGGATCCGGGTGATCTCCGGGCTCGCTGGGGAAGCCGAGCGCCTGATCGAGGCGTTCCTCCGCGATGAGCTGGAGCGATACCGGTTTCTTCCCTGCCAGAGAAGGCGCGGGGGACGGCGTGGCGCCGGGCGGCGACGCCAGGGCCACGGGGGGAGCTTCGAGAAACTCGAAGAGGAAAAGGAGCAGAGACATGCCGGGATACGACAGGACCGGGCCGCGCGGGATCGGCCCCAGGACAGGATGGGGTAGGGCCGTTGCGGCCGACCCGCCGGGCAAACCCGAGCCGTAGGAGGACGCCGATCGGGACGACGACGCGGGATGGTACGGCCGACGCCAGGGCGCGGGGGTTCGGCGGCGGTGGAGGAGGACGGCGCCGGGGCTTCGGAACAGGGCGGAGGGCGCAGGGAGCGCGGCTGGTGGTGACATCGAGCCGGGCCGGCAGCAGGGCTTCCTCCGACAGCGAATCGAAGAGCTGGCGGAAGAGCTGGCTCGGATGAAGCAGCTGCTCTCGAAGGACGCCCAGGAAGGCGCCGCGGACTAGGAGCGGCCGCCAGCACGGACCCTCCTGGCGGGCAGGATCATTCGGGCGGCGTGTGGCACGAGCGGCAGGGCTTCGACTTCGTGAATGGAGGGGAACCGGACGGCAGAGCTCGGGAAGCTGAAGAAACTGCTGCCGGACTACTCATTGTGGCGTCCATTGATGGGAATTCGAAGCCGGTGCCACACGCCGCGCTGACGTCGAGTCGAAATTTCGAGAACTGCTGCGAAAGCGCGACAGGCCGCTTCGGCGTTGGACCAGGGCGGCTCGCAGCCACAACGAGAGAAGGAAACATGAGCGAGACGAGAACCATTGCCATCGCATCGGATGATGATCGCGGGACTCGACGCGCAGGTCAGCGCGCACTTCGGACGTTGCCCCTACTACGTGCTGATCGAGGCCAACGGGGAAACCGTGTCCGGATCGAGGATCGTCGCCAATCCATACATCGATCTGCATCGGCCAGGCGTGATGCCGCGCTTCATCCGTGACCTGGGCACCGAGGTCATCATCGCCGGCGGCATGGGGCCGCGGGCCATCGACCTGTTCCACGGGTTCGGCATCGACGTCGCAACCGGCGCCACCGGCAGCGTCTCGACGGTGCTCGGGGCCTACCTGCGCGGGGAGCACCGGGGAGTGGTGCCCTGCGCTCACGATCACCCCGAGAGCTGCGGCCAGCACTAGGAGCCGCGGGCGTCATGACCCGAATCGCCATCGCCAGCGGCAAGGGTGGGACCGGGAAGACCCTGGTCTCGACCAGTCTGGCGTGGCTCCTCGCCAGGGACGGGCATCGCGTCAGCCTACGTCGACGCGGACGTCGAAGAACCGAACGGCCACCTCTTCCTTCACCCCGAGACGGTCGACCGCCAGCGGTACGCCAGACCGGTTCCCGAGCTTCGGCGCGAGACCTGCTCGGGGTGCGGGGACTGCCAGCAGTTCTGCCAGTTCAATGCCATCGTCGCCCTCCCCGACCGCATCATGGTCTTCCCCGAGCTCTGCAGCAGCTGCGGGGGTTGCGTGCTGGCCTGCACCGAGAGGGCGCTGGGAGAGAAGCCTCGTGAGATCGGCAGCATCGAGATGGGCCGGGCCCGTACCGAGAACGGGAATCCGATCGGATTTCTGGCGGCCACGCTGGACGTCGGAGAGGCGCGAGCCACTCCACTGATCGCCGGACTGCTGGATCGGATCGACGACCCGGGAATCGTACTGATCGACGCCCCACCGGGCACCTCGTGCAACGTGATGGAGATCGTGAGAGGCGCTGATCTGGTGGTGCTGGTGACCGAGCCGACTCCCTTCGGCCTCCACGACCTCGTCCTCGCGGTGGAGATGACTCGGACGTTCGGCAAACCGATCACCGCCGTCGTGAACCGTTCCGACCTCGGCGACCAGGAGACCCGGCGTTACCTGGCGTCCCAGCAGATCGACACGTCCGCGGAGATCCCCTTCCGCCCGGAGGTGGCGGAGGCGTACGCTCAGGGAAGGATCGCCGCCGCCGTGAGCACCGAGCTCTGCACCCTGCTCGAGCCGCTGGAGCGCCGCCTGGTCGCGGAGGCGTCGCCGTGAAGCAGCTGGTGGTCATCAGCGGCAAGGGGGGCACCGGAAAGACCTCCATCGTCGCCAGCCTGGCCCGGCTCGCCGCCGCGGCGGGTCCGGTCACCACCGCGGACTGCGACGTCGATGCGGCCAACCTCGCCCTGCTCCTGCCGGGCGAGGACGTCCGCAGCGAGCCGTTCTGGTCGGGCCGCCGCGCGAAGATCGATACCGAGAGCTGCGTGCTCTGCGGCCTCTGCGCAGCGCAATGCAGAGCAGCCGCCATACGCATCGAAGACTTCGCGGTGGTCGATCCGCTGGTCTGCGAGGGATGCGGCGTCTGCGCGCTGGTCTGCCCCGAGGAGTCCGTATCCTTCGCCCCGAACCAGGCCGGGATGTGGATGGAACGGCGAACCGCCTTCGGACCCCTGATCCACGCCGCACTCGGCATCGCACAGGACAACTCCGGCAAGCTGGTGGCGCAGGTCCGGGAAGAAGCGCGCGCCGTCTCGGATCGCGACGGCATCGACCTGGTTCTCGTGGATGGCCCGCCGGGCATCGGTTGCCCGGTTCACGCCAGCCTCACGGGATGCGACCTGGCCCTGGTGGTGACGGAGCCGACCCCTTCGGGTGAGCACGATCTCGAGCGGGTGCTGAAATTACTGGATCACTTCGGAGTGGCCGCGTCGGTGCTGGTGAACAAGTACGACCTGTCGCGGGAGTACAGCCAACGGATCGAGGCGCTGACGAAGAGAACGGACGTCCCGCTGGTAGGAAAGCTCCCCTACAGCTCCGAAGTGCCCCGCGCCCTCGCTCGAGGAGAACTCCCGCTCGCCATCGAAGCCATCGCCGCACCGCTCGCCGAGGCGTGGGAGCGAATCTCGGTCTCGCTTCTCTTGCGCGCCCAGCGGGCTTGATCGATTTTCCGATTTCTGGTGACGAGAGGAGAAAGAATGGAAGGAGGAGCGCGGGTTCTGATCGTGGGCAGCGTAGCCTGTGGACCGAAGGTGGCCTGCAGGCTGAAGCGGCTCGATCCGTCGGCTCGCATCACCATCCTCGAAAGGGGCCGCGACATCTCCTACGGCGCGTGCGGCATGCCCTACTTCATCTCGGGCATGGTGGACAGGATCGAGGCCCTCTCCGAGACACCTGTCGGTGTATTTCGCGACGTCGGGCTTCTTCGAGAAGGTGAAAGGGCGTCGAGATCCTCTGCCAGAAGGAAGCGATCGCCATCGATCGCGAGCAGAAGGCCGTGCGCGCCAGGGACACGGAGACCGGGGCGGAGAGCACCCTCCCCTACGACAAGCTGGTTCTGGCTACGGGTGGCCGTCCGGTGACACCGCCGATTCCGGGCATCGACGCCGCGGGTGTGCAGTCCTTCCACTCGCTGCGGGATGCCGATCGGCTGGACGCCGTCCTGGGAGAGCGGCGACGTGGAGAACGTCGTCCTGGTCGGGGCGGGACTGATCGGAATCGAGATGGCGGAGGCTCTGGTCGAGAGAGGGCTCCAGGTCACGATGATCGAGAGGCTCGACTGGATCATGCCCGCGCTCCTCGACGAGGAGATGGGCCGCCTGGCCGGCAAGCACCTCCGCGCCAAGGGCGTGAAGCTGGCCATGGGATCGCCGGTGACGGAGTTCGTGAAGGACGGCGACGGCAAGCTCACCGCCGTCAGGACCGAGGCGGGCGAGTACCCGGCGGACCTGGCGCTGGTCGCCATCGGGGTCCGACCCAACAACGAGCTCGCCGCCGAAGCCGGGCTGGCGGTGGCCGCAAACGGCGGCATCGTCATCAACGAATACTGCCAGACCTCCGATCCCGGACATCTACGCGGGCGGGGACTGCGTCGCCAGCCCCTATCTCCACCCCGTCATGGGAAGACCGCTCTTCACCCCACAGGGGTCCACATCGAACAAGCAGGGGCGAGCCATCGCGAACCACATCGCCGGCAAGGTCGAGTCCTTCCCGGGCGTGCTCGGAACCGTCATCTGCAAGGCCTTCGACTTCACCATCGGAAGAACCGGCCTGAGCGAGCGCTGGGCGCGCGATCTCGGCCTGGACGTGGAGACGGCGCTCTGGACCGGCCCCGACCGTCCGCACTACATGCAGGGGGCCGCCCCGTTGACCATCAAGCTGGTGGTCGAGCGCAAGAACCGCAGGCTCCTCGGAGCCCAGGTGGTGGGCCCGGGCGACGCTGCCAAGAGGCTCGACGTGGCGGTCACGGCGATCAGTCTGGGAGCCACGCTCGACCAGATCGCACACCTCGATCTCGCCTACGCGCCCCCCTACGGGCCGCCCATCGATCCCCTGCTCACCGCGGTCCACGTCATGCAGAACAAGCTCGACGCGATCGGGCGCGGGGTCTCACCCCTGGTGGCGAAGGAGAAGATCGAGAAGGGGGAGGTGACCCTGCTGGACGTGCGAAGCCCTCAGGAGTTCGAGGAGATGGGGCTCCCCTACGACGTCGTCCACATTCCCCTGGGCGCGCTCAGGAGCAAGTGCGATTCCATTCCCAGGGACAAGGAGGTCCTCGCCTTCTGCAAGGTCAGCCTGCGGGGCTACGAGGCGCAGCGCATCCTCGACGAGAAGGGCTTCGAGAACGTCTCGTTCATCGAGGGAGGACTCGTGGGCTGGCCCTTCGAGCTCCGATCCGGGAGCTGAAACCCGGGCTGGACCGAAGCGTCACTCGTTCGTGACGATCTCGGCTCTCTCGAGGAGCCATTCGATGATCTTGTCGTCGAGCAGCTTGGCCTCGAACTTGGCCATGCCGCCGCGGAGAAGCGCACTCCGCAGAGCCTCGGCGGGCTGACCCGTCTTTGCGGCCATCGCATCGATGCCCGCGTCGCATTCCCCGTCCTCGAGGCGAATCTTTTCCTGGCGTCCGACCGCCTCGAGGATCAGCTCACGGCGGGCCGAGAACTCGGCCTCCTCCAGGACCTGGCTGCGCTTCTCGTCGTCGAGGTCGTCGAGCGAGGGAGACATCGCCTGACTCATGCCGTCCATCAGCTGGGCGGCGATGCTCTCCACCAGCGTCTGGGCGCGTTCGGTCACCATCGGGCGGGGCACGTCGAAGGGATTCCGCTCGATCAGGGCCTCGATCAGGCTTCGCAGCTCCCGGTCACGGGCGCGGTCGGTCATCATCTCGAGCAGTTGGCTGCGCAGGGCCTCCCGCACGGCTTCCACGCTGTCGTAGCCCATCCTCTCCGCGAAGGCGGCGTCGAGCGGCGCCGCACGCACGCTCTTGATCTCGTGAACCATCAGCGCGGCTCGGCAGGTCCTCCCCGCCCAGTCGGGCATGACGTAGCCGTCCGGGATCGTCACCTCCCCCGCGTTCGTCTCCCCAGGACGCAGGCCTCGCACCAGATCGAGCACGAATGGATGGCTCGGGTCTTCGGGAAGGCTCACCAGCTGATGTTCGCGGACGAGATCACCGTACTCTTCGTCCTGCAGGGTGAGGGTCAGGTCGACGACGTCGCCGTCGGCCGCGGGCCGGTCCTCCTCGACCTTTTCGAGCACGCCGGTCTGCCGACGCATCGAGTCGAGGTGCTCCTCCAGCTCTTCGTCGGAGAGCGTCGGTGTCACGCGCTCGATTCGAACGCCGCCGTAGTCGGAGACGGCGGGATGCGGTCGCAGCGCCACCGTCGCGCTGAAGCAGAAGGGCCGGCCCGGCTCTGCCTCCCCCAGATCGAGATCGGGCTCCCCCACCGTCTCGAGTCCCTGCTGCGCGATGGCATCCGCGAGGGCCCTGGCGGCGATCTCGGGAGTGACCTCTCCGGCAACCCGTTCGCCGAAGCGCTTCTCGAGCAGCTTGCGCGGCACCTTGCCCTTGCGGAAGCCGGGCAACTCGACCTCCCGGCGCAACGTGCGGTACGCCGTGACAAACCTGCCCTCGACCTGGTCCGCCGGAACCGTGATCCGGAGCTTCTTCTCGAGAGGTCCGGTGTCTTCCAGGTCGACGCGGACGGGTGTCTCTTCGCTCATATGCCTCCCCGCGGGTCTCTAGCGGCTTTCCGGTCGCGTGTCCATCGCCACCGCCCCTCGAGTCTCGACGCATGGGGCCCGTTCGTTTGGCCCTTCCCTCGGGAGCCGGTATGCTCATGACCATATCGTGGCAGGTATCGCACCTGCGTCCACCCAGAGGGCGAGTGGCCCTTCAGAAGCCGCTTGGAGCCTCGCGAAAGAGCGAAACAGGAGAGGGAGATGGCAGACAGAGTCAAGGAGATGGTCAAGGTGCTCCGCCAGTGGCAGGGCCTCGAGCGCCAGGCGATGAGCTTTACCGCGGAGATCTCGGAGAAGACCGAGAGCACACTGATCCGCATGGTCATGGACATCATCCGTCACGACTCACACCAGCATCACCGCGTGCAGCAGTACCTGATCGACAGCGTCACCAAGCAGGCGCCGGCGGTCACACGCGAGGACGTGGTGGAAATCTGGGACGCCATCGAAGAGCACGACGCGCTCGAGAAGAAGACCATCGCGCTGGCCGAGCAGCTCAAGAAGGATGCCTGGTCACCCGTCCACAAGCTGCTCCTCGAGTACCTGCTCCGCAGCGAGTCCCTCCACGACAGCCTGCTGGAGCAGCTCGGCGAGTTCAAGTCGGACATGAACCGCGCCTCCGGCGCCTAGAGCGCCGCAGGCCGACCTCTTCGAGCTGGCCGGGCCCCGCCCGCTATCCGCCTCCGGGCTAGGCGGGCCTGGTCGTCGCCGCGCTCTGCTTGACCTCCTTCAGGTAGAGGGCCAGCGGCCTGTACATGAGGTGCGCCCACTTCATGAACGGCACCTCCAGCACGAGCAGCGGTACCACGAAGGCCATGTGGATCACGTACATGTAGTAGGTCGGATGGGCCAGGTCCGCGATCCGGAAGAAGTGCATCAGGATGCCCGTGAGGGACGTGAAGAAGAGCAGGATCAGGAACATCCAGTCGGAGTCGTGGGAGTGCTTGTGGATCTCCTCCGACTTCCGCAGGCGGCTCAGGATCGCGTCACCGCTCACATACAGCAGGATGCCCGCGATCCCATATCCCAGGATGCTCACCGCAGTGAACTCCGAGGTGTCGACCTGGAGATGCTCGAGGAAGAACATCACCAGCGTGAACATCAAGACGTAGGCCGGGACGAAGATGAAGTGCTTCAGCCAGCGCGAGTTGTTCTCCTCCTTCTCGCAGTCCCGCCACCTCTTCTGTGTCACTGCGGCGATCACGAAGGTCTTGAGACCGGAGACGTAGGCCGAGAGCGGCGCGTCGACCCCGCGCATCACGAATCGCCACATCCGGGCGGTGTTGGTGAGCAGGAAGAAGGTCAGGACCGCCGCCAGCACCAGGTCGAAGCCGTGCATCCACGCGACCGGCATGAAGGTACCCACCGAGACGTGGTCGCTGGGCATGCGCTCGGCGCTGAAGGCGCCGGACACAGCGAAGAGCACGACGACCAGCAGGCCCAGCCCGACGACGGCGCTGATCTCGCGCATCCGCGAGGTATAGAGCAGCCTGGAGATCCCGGTCCAGTCGTACTGCGCGGTCAGATAGCGGCGCAGCGCCATCATGGTCTCGCCGGGCTCCGCCTTTCGCGGGCAGTCCGTCGAGCAGTTTCCGCAGTAGTAGCAGGTCCAGGGGTCCAGGTCTTCGAGGAGCCGCTCCTTCAGCCCCCACTTCGCCCAGAGCATCTCCTTGCGGGGGAACGGGTTGTCATCTGGGGAAAGCGCACACGAGACTGAGCACGTCGCGCACTGGTAGCACTTGCTGAACGTGTCGGCCCCGAAGTGGGCGAGTTCCTCGACGAGTTCCAGGTCCGGTTCGATCAGACGAGGCTTTCCTCTCTCGATATCGGCGGCAGCGGCCATATTTTCTCTCAGGTGTCGCCGCTTTTCCCGCCGCGACACCTGCCTTTCTTGCTACGGGTTGATCAGAACTCTTCGGCAGTGCTCTCTCGTCGGTGTTTGCTGCACCTCGGCTCCTTGCAGCATTCCTCTTCTCGTCAATGACCCACGGCCAGAATGCCACTCGCCGCCAGGCTGAGAACGAGAACCTCGAGGAGGGTCATTGCCAGGTAAGCGTTGTCCTTCTTGCGAATCAGCGTCGGAACGATCGCGAGGTAGCAGACGATGGTGACGCCACCCAGGATGGCGATTCCGATGAAGTTGAGAAAATCACCCTTCCCCAGCATGGAGAGCCACGCCCACCCCGTCGGTGGATGTGCCAGCCCCAGATGGTCGTGGTTGACCGTCTCCAGATAGTCGTGAACCCCTAGGTGCCAGTAGTTGGGCACCTGCTCGAGGGGCACCGCAGGAGCCATGATGCCGGAGACGTACAGGCCGAAGGTGACGAAGAGAATCACCAGACCGGCGAACATCCCGACCTGCAAGACCTTCGCGTATCGAAGCTGCTCGCTCTGATCTTCCAGGTCGTTCAGTTCGAAGCTCATCGGGCTCTCATCTCAGGTTCCCCCGCCAAGGCCGGGCTCACACGATCTCACACGATGAATGGGAGGCCGAGGCCCTTGGTGAGCGCCTTGGCCCCGGCAAAGAGAAGCAGGACAATCACGATCCAGCGCACGAACGCGGGCTTTGCGACCCGCAGGATCCGGACGCCGATGAAGGAGCCGAGCATGATTCCGACCAGCGACGGCACCACCATCATCGGGATCACGCAGCCCTGGTTGAGGTAGATCCAGGCCGCCGACGTATCCGTGATGGAGAGGAGGAACTTGCTGGTTGCCACGCTGATCTTGAGCGGCGCTCCCATCAGCAGGTTCAGCACCGGGACGTTGGCCCAGCCGGCTCCCAGGCCGAACATGCCGGCCATGACGCCCACGGCGATGAACAGAGCCAGGCCGATCGGTGTGCGGTGGACCTTCCAGTTGATCTCCTGGCCCGTGCTCTCCTCCGTGTACACCCCGCAAATCCGCAAGGCCGAGGAGAGGTTGTCAGCCCGCCTGACTTCGGGCAGCACGGACTTCTTCGCCATCAGCATCAGCAGCACGATGCCCAGGATCGTGGCGCCCAGGGCGGTCTGGATGATGTGGGTGGGAAGCGCCAGGCCCACCATGGCTCCGATGATGGCGCAGGTCGAGGCGATCAGGGCGCAGGGTATGGCGAGGCGGAGGCTGGCCAGGTTCGTCTTGAGCAGGCCGGGGCCGGCGGCGAGAGCGCCACTGAGCGCGACGAGAAGCCCGCACCCCCGCACGAAGTCGAGGTGAAAGGGAAAGAAGCCGCTGATGATCGGGACGAAGAGGACGCCCCCGCCCACTCCGCCGAGCACGGCGACGATCCCCATCAGGAAGGTGACCACCAGCAGCACCAGTGGCCAGACCCACCAGCTCACCGGCTCCCCTGCCGCTTCAGCGAGCGCCTCGCTGCCAGCCGTCGCCTCGCCGCTGGCGAGTACCACGAGGGGGGCGAACAGAAGCACACCGATCAGGAGAGTGGGACCCAGCCTCGAACCGAGCACAGCTCCCTGGCGCATCATTCTCGACACACCCACCCGGTTGCCCCCGTCACCTATCGACCCGCCCCGCCTTCGGTCTGTTCTCCCGGGAACTTCTCGGCCGCGGCCTTCTCGAAGCGCCCTTCCTTCTCCAGCTTTTTCCTGACGGCCTCGACGACCTCGGCGTTCGGCTTCACCGTCGGCTCGCCGAACAGACTGAAGCGCAGCCAAAGGAAGGCGAAGCGCAGCAGCGCTTCGTCGCTCTCGCGCATTTCCAGGACGAAGTCTTCATCCACCACGAACCGCTCGAGAAGCGTGCTCTCGAAGACGAACTCCCGGAACTTGTCCAGGTCGTAGCACGCGGTAAACAGCATCTCCATCTTCTCGGGGGAGAGGGTTCCCCCGTCCTCGAAGTACTGGTGGAGCGCCAGCTCCTTCCACCCGTCGCCCCAGAAGTCGTACTCGTCGATCCCCTGATCGTCGAGCCATTCCTGAACCGACCACTCGCGCGCTTCTTCGAACCCCTTGCACATCTCTTCCTGCATCAGGAAATAGAATCGATCGCCGCGCCACCCGTCGGGCGTGTCCTTTTGCGCCGCCTGTCCCAAGGGGTACATGCGGCATGGCCACGGCCGGTCGATGTAGACTCCGCAGCCCTTCTCCGTCAGGAACGGACAGCTCTTGGCCTCGTCGTCGTTCATGCGCAGCACCACGACAGGCGTCTTCATCTCCTTTTGGACGGGGAGAAGCGCGTATTTCTCGAGGAACTCGGTCGAACTCATCCCCAGACGTCTCTTCAGGCGCAGCACGTCGTAGGGAGAGAGAAAGATGTTCACGTCGCCGCAGCAGCGGTTGAAGCAGGAGACACCGGGATGGCAGGCGAATTTGAAGCGGTCGCTCGGACCGAGCCGCGGAGCATCCGTGAGGATCTGTTCCACCAGTTGCTGACGCGCCTGGTCGGGACTATCGGAGCGCTCCTCGTCGCTCATTCCTCGTCCCCTTCGCCATCGTCCACGATGAAATCCCGGGCCGCGGTGTCCGACCAGACCGGGAGCGGCAACACGCCGCCGGTGGTAGGATTGACGGCATGGCGGTAGGAGGCCCGCTGGTTGTATCGCTCCTCCATCCAGGCCCACCCCTGCTTGTAGTAGGGACAGTCGTCGTTGAAGCAGACGAAGAAGAACTCCTCGTTCCAGCTGGAGTCTTCGGGCACACGCCACCTCTCGAGACGGGATTCACAGTGCGGGCAAGTTCCAGTGAATGCTCTCATCCTGCTCCTCAGTCGCTTGCAGGTCGGCCCGGGAACCCTCGCCGCATCCGTAGATGCCGACGGCACCTTTCGCTCTCCGCGAAATCGAGACCGGAAGGCGCCGAAACCGAAACCTCCGGGCGCCGCGAGCGACGCCCGGAGATTCCGATGAGGCGCAAGCTCCTACTGGGTCAGGTACTTGACGGGCTTCTTCATCATCGTCCACTCGCCCGTGTTCTTGTCGTACTTGCAGTTGCAGAAGGCCAGCCAGTTGGCCTGATCGATGCTCGGCTTGTCGGCCCGGAAGTAGTAGCCCGGCCACCGCGTCTCCTCCCGGAAGAGGATGGACCGCACGTGGGCTTCCGCCTGGTGCATCCGATGGTAGGCCTCCCAACACCGCATCAGGTCGTGCAGGCCGTCCGCGGCGAGGTTGTCCGAATCCTCCTTGAGGAAAGCCAGCAGCTCCAAGCCCTTCTCGAGGAGCTTGTCGCTCGTCTTGAACTGGCTGGAGACACCACCCGCGTACTCGTCCATGATCTTCTGGAGCCGGAACATGAACTGCCTGGCGCGGATGTAGTTGGGGTTGACGTCCACCGCGGTGGTGACACCCTTGTGCTCCTCGAAGAGATCGAGCGGCTTCAGAATTCGTGCCGTGAGCTCGTCGATCTGTCCCTGATCCACGTTCGGAGCAGCGTTGTTGTCGAGGATGTAGGCGAGCGCCGCCTTGGCAGCGATCCGCCCCTCGGCGTGCGAGCCCGACGAGAACTTGTGGCTCGATGCGCCGGAGGCGTCACCCGCAGCGAACAGGCCGTCGACCGTCGTCATCTGCGGGTAGCCCCAGAAGTACTCACCCTTGGTGTCGGCGTTCTGGAGATCCTCCGGTCCGGAGACCCAGGCACCGGACGCACCGGAGTGCGAGCCGATGAAGTACGGATCACATGCCATGATCTCGGAAGGCATCTTCTCGGGCTCGACGTTCGACGCGGCCCAGAGGATGGCCTGCGAGATCGTCATGTCCAGGAAGTCCTCCCATGCTTCGGCCTCGAGCTCCTTCAGCTTCCGCTTCGCGGCCTTCTCATCGGGAGCCTCGTCGGCGATCCTCTGGATCGCCTCGGCGGTCTGCATGTAGATGGGAGACTTGCCTTCCATGACGTCCAGCATCATCAGCCAGTTCCGCAGGTTGGCCGGGCACGGCTTCACCTTGCCGTACGACTCCCACTTCTCGAGCTCCGCAGCGTTGGTCTGCATGTAGTTCTCGCCCTGCCCGTTGGTCGCGACCGACTTGAAGAGCAGGAACCACGCACCCACCGGACCGTAGGCGTCCTTGAAGCGGACCGGGATGAACCGGACCTCCTGACAGGTCATCTCGGCACCCGCGTAGAGGGTGAAGAACGCGCTGGCGCCCGAGTTGAACGGCGGGTACCAGGAGCGGCCGAAGCCCTCACCCGTGGAGCGCGGCTTGAACACGTGCACCGCGCCGCCCATGGCGCACAGAGTCGCCTTGGCCTTGAACACGTAGATCTTGTTCTCGCGGACGCTGAAGCCGATCGCGCCCACGCACTTGTTGCCGTCCATCAGCGGGTGGGTGAGGAAGACGCGCTCGTAGTACTCCCCACCGGCGTCGGCCAGGGCGTTCTTGGCGGCCTCTGCGACGATGATCTTGTAGGACTCGCCGTTGATCATCAGCTGCCAGCGACCTTCGTGGACGTAGTTGCCTTCCTTGTCCTTCCAGATCGGCAGGCCCCACTTCTCGAACAGATGGACCGTCGAGTCCACGTGGCGCGCGATGTTGGCCACCTGGTCCTCGCGGGTGATGCCCATCAGGTCGTTGCGCACGTAGTCGCAGTAGTCCTTCAGCGTGTTGTTGCCGCTGTTGAGGTCCACGTACTGGTTGATGGCAGAAAGGCCCATCGCGACGGCGCCGGAGCGCTCCATCGCCGCCTTGTCCACCAGCGTCACCTTGAGCCCGTTCTTCTTGGCCCAGTAGGACGCCTCCACGGCTGCGCCGCAGCAGGCCATCCCGCCGCCCGCGAGCAGCAGGTCGGTTTCTACCGTGACCGTTTCGAAATTCGCCATCTTCATCTATCTCCTTCGAGTTCTTCCGGCGAAGAAATCAGTCCGTTCTCGAATGCGCCACGCCCGGCTAGAGCGTCGGCACCTTGTCCAGCTTGACCGGGCCCTTCTCGGTGTTGAGGCCGGCCGGCTCGCACATCAGCGTCGGGCTCTTGATGTCGTCGTCACCCGTCGGGTAGTGATCGAACGGCTGCGCCTTGCCCTCTTCCGTGGTGCGGATCGGGAACTTGAAGCGCTTCAGCATGCCGTTGCGGAACTTGAGGGTCCACATGATCGAATCGGTGGCCCGCAGCGGGGTCACGCTGGCGCCCATCGGGACGAAGTCCGCATAGCCGCGAACCTCGATCGCCTGCACCGGGCAGATCTTGACGCAGCAGTAGCACTCCCAGCACTGATCCGGCTCCTGGTTGAAGGCCTTCATCTGCCCCTCGTCCAGGACCATCAGATCATTCGGGCAAACGTACTGGCAAGCCGTCTTGTCGAGCGCTTTACACCCGTCGCACTTCTCTGCGATTACGTAACTAGGCATGAAAAAAGCCTCCTTTGCTCAGCCTACTGTTGATGGCTCCAAACTCCACTATTGCTACTTCTTCTCACCAGCCGCGCCGGTCGCGTGACCGTGCAGCTTGACCTCGACCTTCTCCTCCAGACCCGCGTAGTACTCGCGGAGGATGTCGAGCACTTCCTTCCGACTGAACTCGGAAGGCACGTCACCACCCTCTGAAAGCGCCTTTCGGAGCGCAGTTCCGCTCAGCATGACCCTGTCCTCCTTGGAGTGAGGGCAGGTCTTCATGGACGCCATGCCGTCGCACGCGTGGCAGTAGAACGTCCAGTCGATCGGCAGCATCTTGCACTCCAGGGCTCCCTCCCACAGCTGGTGGAAGGAGTCCTGGGCGTCGAAGGGCCCGTAGTAGTCACCCACCCCGGCGTGGTCGCGCCCGATGATCATGTGGGTGCAGCCGAAGTTCTGGCGGAAGACGGCGTGCAGCAGCCCTTCGCGCGGACCCGCGTAGCGCATGTCGAGCGGGTAGCCGCCCGTCACGACCCGCTCCTTGACGAAGTAGTTCTCGACGAGGGTGTCGATGCACTTGACGCGGACATCGGCGGGGATGTCGCCCGGCTTCAGCTTGCCCACCAGCTGGTGGATGTAGATGCCGTCACTGACCTCGACCGCGATCTTGGCGAGGAACTCGTGAGAGCGGTGCATGGGGTTGCGGAGCTGCAGCGCCGCGATGGTCTTCCAGCCCTTGTCCTCGAAGATCTTCCGGCTCTCCGCCGGCCGCTGGTAGATGCCCTTGAACTCCGTGGGGAAGTAGCTCTCCGACAGGACCTTCACCGAGCCGGAGATGTTCCACTCCTTCTGGTCCTGCACCATCTGGACGCCCGGGTGCTCGGCGTCGGTGGTGGTGAAGACGTTCTTGCACTCGAGTTCCTTGTCGATCTTGTACGACTCTCCCACCTTCATGGTGGCCATCACTTCGTTCGTCTCTTCCGAGACGAGAGCGACATCGGTCCCAGCCGCCAGCTTCTCGTCCTGCGACAGGGTGATCGGGATGGGCCAGAAGGTGCCGTTGGTCATCTTCATCCCTTCGCACACGCCCTTCCAGTCGTCGTGCCCCATGAAGCCATCGATTGGCGTGAAGCCGCCGATGCCCATCATGATCAGGTCGCCGGTCTCGCGTGACGACACCTGCAACTGGGGGAGGGACTTCGCCCTCTTGAGCTCCTCGTCCTTCTCCTTGCCTTCGAGGAGAAGCGTCTTCAGCGTCTTACTGCCATGCGGGGATATCATTCGCTTGATCTCCGTTGGTGTTTTCAAAAGCTCCAGCTAAATCAGCTTGGGTGTTCCATGGCGCTGGGCCGGACGGATCACTCCAGGCAATCCGGTCGTGTGGCAGACCACACGACCATCCCGCTCCGAATCCCAGACGCGTCCCCACCAGTTGCGGTTGGGGCGCGCGGGTTCGAAGCGCCTACTCCGCTACGACACCACCTGGCGTCGTAGCCGCCGAGTCGAATCATCGAGGCTTCGCCGGTTCTTCTCAGGTGTGGCCAATTCAGACCAGTCAACTCCCGCTCGGAGGTTCGCAAGGCTCGTGCCATTTCTCGTCCTCGCCCTCTCGGAGCGAAAAAACAGCGGCGGGGCAAGGACTTGCGGCCAGGGCCGAGACGCCGGAATCCACGCCGGGCACCCGCAGCTGTTGAACTTCGCCTCACTTCCCGAGGCTGCGTCAGTTCCTCCCTGCCCCAAGGGGTACAGCGGGCCAGGTTTCTGGGCGAACCTTCCCCCAAGGGGGGAGGTCCACTCGACTCAACCTATGTTCGTCACTTCCGGCTCCGTCCCGACCCGTCTCCGGGTCCGGGCAGACCACCGGCATTCGATCCGAGAACGACCAGCTGACGGGAGCCGTGGCTCCCGTGCCGACCTGTTATAACAATCTTTTGCCGCCTTCGAAATCTGCGAACCGCCTGGTGGATTCGCTGCACCCGCGAACCCGCCGAAGAGAATCACTCGGGCACGTCCAGCATCCGGCTGAGCTCTGCCTCGATCTCGTCGTCGCTCGAGTCCTTGAGCAGTGACTTCCAGTCCGCTTCCAGAAATTCGGCAAAGCAGGCGTTCATCTTCTCCGGGCTTTCGCCCCAGCGGCTTCGCACCCGGCCCCGGAAGGACGCCGCCAGCTTCATCAACTGGCCCCAGTGCTGCGGGAAGATGTTGTCCAGCACCAGCCGCAGATGCCCGGACATGAACGGTGCCTTGCCGTCGGTGGCGATGGCCGCGGTGAGGCAATCACGCCGAAGAACGGCGGGAAAGATGAAGTCACAGTGCGGCGGGTCGTCGACGACGTTGACCAGCGCACCGGCGCCCCTGGCGTCTTCGTGCACCCGTCCGTTCAGCGCCGCGTCATCCGTGGCGGAGATGACCAGACCGTAGCGCGAAGCCTCCGGAGGCTGATACTCGCGCTTCTCCAGGCTGATCCTGCCCTTCTCGGCGTGGTACTCCAGCTTCTCGTGTACCCGGGGAGCGACGACGGTGATCGAGGTGTCGTAGTCCAGAAGGCTCTCGACCTTGCGCAGGGCCACCAGACCGCCGCCGACGACCAGACAAGGCCGGTCCTTCAGGGAGACGCTGATCGGCATGAACTTGTGAAGAGCGCTCATTCAGGCCGCCGCGATTCGCGCCGCGGCGCCACGGAAGGCTCAATGCATTCCCGCCGTCTCGCCATGGCACTCCCAGCAGTACGGCTCCGCTCCCACGTACTCGTGGCAGCGGTCGCAGAACTCTTCTTTGTTGGCGTGACAGCCAATGCAGGTGCCGGTGAGACTCTTCTCGAACTCCTGCCCGCTCGGCCCGATGTGGATCCTGTCGCCGTCGCGGACGGCCTCGTCCCTCCAGACGTTCAGCAGATCCATGTGAAGCGCCCGCATGTATTCGGTCGGCGCGACGCACTCGGAACCTCCCGTGGGTGCGGCGAGCTCCGGCGCCCCCGGCTCCGCGCCCCTCGCCGCCTGGTACCAGATCGGCAGCGTCACGAGCGCGAGAAAGACCGCGAGTCCGGCGGTGACTTTTCCGGCATCATGCATCTTCCCCGTCCTCCCCATTCTCCCCGTTTGCGAAGGGCTGCTGTCTCAGGTCGGTGGTCCGGGTTTCGCCCTCCATGATCAGGGCATTCGCCACCAGCTCGTGCAGCGCCCCCACTTCGACTCCGGGCACCCAGTACTCCATCAAGGGAGGCAGGGTCGCCTTGTCGATCGCGCAGATGCAGCAGAGGAGGTTGACGTCGTGCTTGTCGTGGACGTAGCGGACGGCGCTCGCCCTCGGGAAGCCACCCCTCATCCTCGCCTCGATGTTCTCGTCGTTGCCGAGACCGGACCCGCTGCCGCAGCAGAACGTCTGCTCCTTGATGGTGTTCTCCGGCATGTCGTGGAAGTTGTTGCACACGTTCCGCAGGATGTAGCGCGGCTCCTCGAAGATCCCCATCGCCCGCGCCGTGTTGCAGGAGTCGTGGAAGGTGACCTTCCAGTGGTCGTTGCGGCTGGGGTCGAGCTTGATCTTGCCGTGGTGGATCAGATCGGCGGTGAACTCGCAGATGTGCACCATCTTCGTCGAGCTGGCGTTCTCGAACTTCGTCCCGGTGATCGGTGAAACCGGCTCCTCGAGGAAGTCCGCCGGGCCGTTCATGGTATCCATGTACTGATGCAGCACGCGCCACATGTGGCCGCACTCTCCGCCGATGATCCACTTGACGCCCAGCCGCTTCGCCTCGGCGTAGATCTTGGCGTTCAAGCGCTTCATCATGTCGGAGGAATGGAACAAACCAAAGTTCCCGCCCTCCGAGGCGTAGGTGCTGAACGTGTAGTCCAGGCCCACCTCGTGAAACAGCGCCATGTAGCCGAGGAAGCCGAAGTAGTGCGGATCCCCGAAGTAGTCCGCTGAAGGCACCACGAACAGGACTTCCGCGCCCTTCTTGTTGACGGGCGCCTCGACGCGGACACCGGTGAGCTCCTCGAGGTCGTCGACCGCGAACTCGACGCTGTCCTTGAATCCGTGAGGCTGGATCCCGAGGTGATTGCCGGTCCTGAAGCAGTTGGCCGCCGGGGTCGTCACCCAGTCGATGCCGAGGCCGAGCAGGTGCAGGAGCTCCCGGCCCATCATCGTGATCTCGGCGGTGTCGATCCCATAGGGACAGAAGACGGAGCAGCGGCGGCATTCGGTGCACTGGTAGAAGTAGTAGAACCACTCCTTGATGACTTCGGGCGTCAGCTCTCTGCCACCAGCCAGCCTGCCGAGGATCTTGCCGGCCGCCGTGAAATCATTCCGGTACACGGATCTCAGGAGCTCCGCCCGGAGGACAGGCATGTTCTTGGGGTCGCCCGACCCCAGGAAGAAGTGGCACTTGTCCGCACAGGCGCCACACCGGACGCAGACATCCATGAAGACCTTCAGGGAACGATACTTCTCGAGCCGGTCCTTCAGACCCTCGTGGATGATCTCCTTCCAGTTCTCCGGCAGTTGCCAATCGTCTTGCGCCGGGTCGAACGCCCGCACGAAGGGCAGGCTCAGGTATTCCATGCTATTCGGGTTGGATCCGTAGCTGTAGGTTCCCTTCTGGAAGTCGATGCTGGGATCCGTCCAGATCTTTTGACCCGGCCTGTAATCGATCTTCGACAGCTCTTCGGGTTTCGCGATCTCGTCAGACATTACTCGGCCTTCTCCAACGGTATGTCGGCACCTCGCATCACCTCTCTGAACTCATCCTCGTACTCTTCGTAGGTGTGCGTCTTCACGTCGTAGTTCCAGGGATTGACATGCCGAACCCTGCGGCTGTTGTTCGCCAGGTTTCTCGTCGGGCTCATGAAGACGCCACCGAGGTGCATCAGCTTGCTGAACGGGAAATAGGCGAAGAGCGCACTCACGAAGAAGAGATGGGCGAAGAAGATGAACCCGATTCCCTCCGGCACCGCCGGGCTGAATGTGATCAGACCCATCGTCAACTCCTTCACCGCGACCACGTCCACCTTGTAGAAGTGCCGCATCAGGATCCCCGAGAGGGCGATCGCCATGATCAGGAACAGCGGGAAGTAGTCGGCCACCAGCGAGATGTAGCTGAGCTGCGGGATCACGACCCTTCGGAGGAACAGGTAGGTGACGCTCGCCAGCAGAATGAGGCCGGTGAAGTAGAGAACGGGAACGCCGATCTTGAAGATGCCGTCGAGGGACTGGAGCATCCAGACGAAGGAAGGCACCGGCTCCGCGAAGAACCTGAAGTGCCTGAGCAGCACGAGCAGGAACGACCAGTGAAACGCGATGGCTCCGAGCCACAGCCACTTGTCGCGGCCGTAGCTGAGCTTCCCGTCTTCGTCCAGCTTCGCCTTGGTGTTCCGGAAGAGCGACCGGAAGAAGAGGACCTCGAGCGCCATCCTTCCCAGGACACCCGTCAGGTTATGCGGGTTGTCGAGGTTGTCGTTCTTGACGAAGTCCAGGGACTTCTGCTGCCCGCAACTGGTGGGGATCCGGAACGGAACCGGCGAGCCGGCCCATTTCAGTATGCGGTAGCTGAAGCCGAGGAGGAACAGGGCGACGGCGGCATAGGGAACCACGACCCCGAACACGAACTCCAGGTTCGCCCCGGCGACGCCCAGCGACACGATCAGGAGAAGGATCGCGACCGCCACAGCGGCGATTACGGCATTCATTGTCCAGCACCTCCTGTCGCCATGCAGGAATCAGACTTCATCATCGACGGGCTCTCCCTCCGGCCGTGAAACGACAGGCCGCGCCTGCGCGCTTGCCAGCGCGTGCTTGGCCCTGCTCTCGACCTCTCTGTTCCTGACCCGGTGAAGGTTCTCCCTGCACTCCGTGTACTTGTCGAAGGCCAGCAGGGCGACCTGGTCGATCCGGGCTTCGATCTCCGTCAGGCCATCCCACCTGGCGGGCCCCTCGACCCGGCCCTCCACCACCGCCCGTATCACGCCCTTCAGCTGAAAGACGAATGCGACGGTCTCGCTGGGCGTAAAGTCCTGGACCGACCGGATCCGGATGATCCCGTCCAGGGCGTCCAGCAGCCGACCGCTGTCCATCGTCGAGACCAGCTCGCTGAAGATGGACCCGATGCCCTGTGAGATCGCGTATCCGACCGGATTCCGGAACCGGTCCTTCTGCTTCGCCAGAAACCCGGAGGTGACCTCGGGATAGCTCTCCGCGATCAGCTGAAACCACCTGCCGAGAATGGCCTCGCGGTTCTCTTCCAGGAGAGCTTTCAGCTCCATGTCCCACCGTCACCCCACCGACGAGGCCGGCTCCGGGGCTCGAATCACCCCGGAGCCCTATCCGCCCAACAGCGATGCGACGTCTACACGCAGCCGGTCGGCTTCGCCAGCCCCGCGACCTTGCAGGCGCCCTTCGCCGGGCCCGAGGGGAAGAGCTCGTAGATCTGCTTGAGCGGAACGGTGCCCTTGCAGAGCTTCCGGATCATCGGAGCCGTGCCAAATTCGGCGAAGTAGTCGCGAATGTAGGTGACGACCTTCCAATGCTCATCAGTCATCTCCTCCACGCCTTCGGTCGTCGCAAGCGCTTCGGCCACTTCCTCGGTCCACAGGTCCGGGTCCTCCATGAAACCATCTTCATCGACCTGAATCGAGACGTCGCCATGTTCGAACAATGCCATTTCGTGTCCCTCGGAATCTGGTTGCGAGTCGGCAGCTCGTGGCCACCGTCTCTGTTAGTGCATCTCAATATATCCACACGGGCAGACCTCTGAGCACTTCTTGCAGCCCGTGCAGAAATCCAGCTTGATCTTGTAGGGTTCTCCCTTCTTGAGCGGCTTGACGATCGCGTTGTCCTGACAGAAGCTCCAGCAGGTTCCGCAGTCGAAGCACTTGCCACAGCTCATGCACCTCTTGGCTTCGGCGATCGCCTCCTCGTTCGAGTAGGTGCTGACGATTTCCGCAGCCATGTCCTTCAGCCGCTGGTCGACGGGCATCTCCGTCTTGGGAACGCGCTGCGCCTCCTTGTAGTAGCCGAGCTGCATCCTCTCGGCGAGGACCACGCCGAGCTTCGGCGAGCCGTGCCGCTGCATCCTGCTCGCTCCTGATCATCTCGTCGATGGCCACGGCGGCGGCATTGCCGTGCGCGATCGCGTCGATCGCCAGACCGAGATTGACGTTGTCGCCACCGGAGTAGACGCCGTCGAGCTTGGTCTCTGAACTTCTCGTCGACCTTGATCCAGTCCTTCCCTTCGATCAGCGGCTCGAACCCGTTGAAGTCGGGCGCCTGGCTGACCGCGGCGATCAGGCAGGTGAAGTCCATGTCGAAGGTGTCGCCCTCGATCGGCACCGGACGGCGGCGGCCCGAGGAGTCGGGCTCACCCAGCTCCATGCGCTGGCACTTCATGCCGGTCGCCCTGCCGTTCTCCGTGTAGATCTCGATGGGCGCGGCCAGGTAGTCGATGTGGACGTCCTCGAGATCGGCGCCCTCGATCTCCTCGTCGATGGCCGGCATCTCCGTGCGGGTCCGCCGGTAGACGATCGCGACCTCCGCGCCCAGCCGGCGGGAGACGCGCGCTGCGTCGATGGCCGTGTCGCCGCCGCCGATCACCAGCACCTTGTCGCCGATGTCGACCTTCTCGCCCGACGTTGACCCGGTGCAGGAAGTCCGTTCCGGTGAAGACGTTCGGCGCGTCCTCGCCCTCGATCCGGAGTTCGATGCCCGTGGTGCGCCCCGAGGGCGACGAAGATCGCCTTGTACTCCTTGCGCAGATCGTCGAGGGAGATGTCCGTTCGCCCACCGCCGTGTTCAGCTTGAGCTCCACGCCGAGCTCCAGGATGCGGTCGATCTCCGCGTCCAGGACCTTCGGCGGCAGGCGGTAGTCCGGGATCCCGTAGCGGAGCATGCCGCCAGCCTTGGGAAAGGCCTCGAACACCGTGACCGGATATCCCCGTCGGGCCAGCTGATACGCAGCCGTGAGCCCGCCCGGCCCGGATCCGACCACCGCGATCTTCTCGGATCTGGCTTCACCGGCGAGCTTCGTCGGCTTGAGACCCTTCTCGAGTCCGAAGTCGCCGATGAAGCGCTCGACGTTGTTGATGCCGACCGATCCCTCCTTCTCCTTGCGATTGCAGCCCGTCTCGCAGGGATGCGGGCAGACGCGGCCGCAGGTGGAGGGAAACGGAGTCGTCTCCAGGAAGATGTGGAATGCCTCCTCGAAGGCCTGGTCGTAGCTCTTCTCGAACTCCTCCGCCTTCGAGATCGTCATCAGCATCTCGCGGATGGCGTTGTGGTTGGGACACCTGTCCATGCACGGGGGCAGCGATTCGATCAGCTTCGGTCGCAGCCCGGAATCCCCGCTGCCACCACCGCTGCTTCTGAACTCCCCGAGCTTCCTCTTCTTCTTCTTTGCCACTTTTGCCATGATCTAGCTTCCTGAGTGAGCGGGTCAGATCGCTTCCGATCCAAGCCAGCCGTTCGTGCCGCCGCTCTCCGTCCTTCGGTTTTTGCGCCTGACGGCGTGGTCGGCGGCCTTCGACACCATTGCCGAGGCCCAGCTCTCCACGCCATCCGCGTGAACGTGCGTATAACACGCCAAGACATTCGTATTGGAGCGAACCAGCCCGTCCCGCGCGTTTCCCACGCCGATCCCGGGCTGGATCTTCATGCAGCTCTCCGCCTCCAGGGGACGGTCTTCCGGCCCCGAGTAGTGGAACTCGTGCCCGCGAAAGCAGGTGCCGACCGGATAGAACGGGTTGGGCCGCATCCACCTCGACCTCTGTGTAGCCGTGCCCGACGGGCTTCGGATGCATGACCAGATCGATCGGGAGCACGCCCGCCATCGGGTAGACGACGTCGCCAGATCGGAACGACCTGGCCAGGTAGATCAGGCCACCGCATTCGGCGTAGACGGGCAGGCCATCCAGGGCCCGCTCCTTCACCGAATTCAGCATCGACCGGTTCTGCATCAGGCGTTCGGCGTGCGTCTCCGGAAAGCCGCCCCCGATGTAGAGACCATCCAGCTCGGGTAGACACCGGTCGGTCAGGGACGACACCGGGACCAGCCGCGCTCCGTTCGCTTCCAGCGCCTCCAGATTATCCGGGTAGTAGAAGGTGAAGACGGGATCCTTGAAATAGCCGATCCGGGCCCGCACCGGAGCCGGGCGGCGTGGAGCCGGAGCAGTCCACGAAACCGGTGCCGCCGATCCGGCGATCTCGACGATGCTCTCGATGTCGAGATGCCTCTCGGCGATTTCGCGGATTTTCTGCTCGAGAGCCACGCCTTCCTCGTACTCCGATGGAGTGACCAGGCCGAGGTGCCGTCCCGGGATCAACACCGAGTCGGCGCCCAGCTTCGGAATCGCGCCCAGCACGGGCACGCCGCAGTATCTACCGATCGACTCTCTCAAGACCCCGAAGTGCCGCTCGTTTGCCACCCGATTCAGGATCACTCCCGCGATCTGCAGCTCGGGGTCGAAGTCGATGCATCCCTTCACGATCGCGGCGACCGTGCGCGTCGACTTGGCCACGTCGACGATCAGTACGACGGGAGCCCGGAGCAGTTTCGCCAGCTCCGCGGTGCTGTTCGTCCCCAGGGCATCCCTCCCGTCGAAGATGCCCCGGTTCCCTTCGATCACCGAGATGTCCGAGCCCTCTGCGTGAAGGAAGAAGTTGCCGGCCACCACCTCCGGATCCACCATGAAGGTGTCCAGGCTGCGGCACACGCTGCCGCTCAGCCGCGAGAGCCAGGCCGGATCGATGTAGTCCGGCCCCTTCTTGAAGACGGAGACCGAAAGCCCCTTCTCCTTCAGCGCAGTGAGAATGCTCAGGCTCGCAATCGTCTTGCCCGAATCACCAGACAGGCCGGCGATTACAAGTCTCGATGAACTCGTGGTCATTGCTCGAGGACCGCGCGAGCCGCCCTAGTCGTTGGCAGCAGCCTCTCTGTGCGGGATCTCGATGTAGCTGCCCCCGAAGTACGTGTAGACGCACTTCCCGGAGTCGACCAGCTGCTTGATGGCCTTCTTGCACAGCTTCTTGTCAACGTCATCACCAAACATTTCCAGCATCGACTTGGTGAGATCCATGGCCTTCAGCTTCTTCACGCCCTGTGCCTGCTCCACCAGCTGGAACATGGCGTCGGCTACTTCGTCGATGGACTTCGCCATATTGGACTCCCTAGAAGCTCAAGTGTGTCGAACGCTTGATAGGTCAACCCGGCATGCTTGAAGTCGTCGATGTGCGTCTTCTCGAACTGGATGCCGGTCAACTCGAAGAACCTGGGCCAGCCGATCCGTTCGATCCACTCGCCCATCCTCTCGTACTTCTTGGCGTTGCTCGCCCAGACCTCCACCAGGTTCCGGATCGCCTCCACCGTCTCCGGCCAGCGAGGCGGGTTGTTGGGGAGGTAGGGAATCGCCAGCTTCGAGAACATCGGCTCGGTTCGGGCATTGGAGACCTTGCCACCCACCCAGAGCGAGATGCCATCGTTCAACGGATCGTTCATGGGCATCGCCGGACACACCGTGAAGCAGTTGGCGCAGAACATGCAGAGCTCTTCGATCACCTCGACCGACTGAGCGCCGTCCACCGTGGCCGGCCGGATGGCCGCAGTCGGACAGGACGCGGAGACGCTCGGGATCTCGCACATCTTGCTGACCTTCGAGTGGTCGGTCTTGGGCGGACGCCGGTGAATTCCCAGGATGGCGATGTCGGAGCAGTGCACCGCACCGCACATGTTGAGGCAGCAGGCCAGAGCGATGCGGAGCTTGCCCGGTAGCTTGGTCTCCTCGAAGTACTCGATCAGATCGTCCATCACCGCCTTGACGACGCCCGAGGCATCCGTGGCCGCCGAGTGGCAGTGAATCCAGCCCTGGGTGTGGACGATGCTGGAGATGGCGTTGCCGATGCCACCCACCGGGTGACCCATGGCCCGGAGCTCCTCGATCAGCGGATCGACGTTCTTCTCCTGGTCGGTCAGGAACTCCACGTTGTGACGGCTGGTGAACCGCAGGTAACCGTCGCAGTACTTGTCCGCCAGGTCGCAGTACATCCGGATCTTGTCGACGCTCAGGAGTCTTCCGGAAGCGGCGCGCACGGTGTACAGCTTGTCGCCGGTCTCCGAAGTGTGCACCATCACGCCCGGCTTGGGGATCTCGTGGTACTTCCACTTGCCGTAGTTCTTCTTGATGATCGGCGGCAAGAACTGCTCGTAGTGCGGAGGGCCATAGTCGGTTCGTCTTTCTTGCGTCGCTTCAGCCATCTCTTCTCTTCACCTCGATCTCGTGAGTACTCATTCTCTTCAGGGATTCTTCCGGCGCTCTGGCCTCAGGATTCCTCTTCTTCCTCGTCATCGTCCTCCTCGAAGTACTCCTCGTAGAAGACGTACGGGTTCTCGCGAGGGTGGGCCACCATCTCTGCCTCCGGCTCGAGCTCGATGGCCTCGAGGAAGTTGCCCATGCCGACGCGCTGGATGAACTCACCCACGCGCTCGCGGTTCTTGCCTTCCTCGCACCAGACGTCCCAGATTCTCTCCGTGACGTCCTTGAGCTCCTGGTAGGGGGGCTCCATCTTGTAGAACGGAATCAGCACCGAGGAGAGCAGCGCTCCCTCGACGATGGGCGCCTTGGAGCCGAGCAGCACGGTGGCCCCGCGATCCTTGCCCGGCCGCAGCGCCTTGGGCATGGCGTTGATGCAGTGCATGCAGCGGCGGCAGTAGCTGTTCTCGATGTTCAGCTCCTTGCCGTCCCACTCCATGCACTTGGCGGGACAGTTGGCGACGACGTCCGCCTGGATGTCCATGCCGTCCTTGGCGTACTCGGTCACCGCATCCTTGTCGACCTGGATGTCGTCGCGCCAGGTGCCGATGATGGACATGTCGGACCTGGCGATGGACGCCACGCAGTCGTTCGGGCAACCGGAGAACTTGAACTTGTACTTGTAGGGGAAGGCGGGGCGGTGGATCTCGTCCTGGAAGGACTGGGTGAAGTCGTAACAGGCCGCCATCGTGTCGTAGCAGGCCCACTCGCATCGGGCCATGCCGCAGCAGGCAGCTCGGCGTCCGGACGTCGGAGCCGGAGCCGCCGATGTCGAAATCGATCTTCTGGAGCTCGTCGAAGACCGGCTCGAGCTGATCGGTGGACGGTGCCCAGCAGGATGATGTCGCCGGTGGAGCCGTGCATGTTGGTGATGCCGGAGCCGCGCTCGCTCCCAGATGTCGCAGATCTTTCGCAGCGCCTCGGTGTTGTAGAACCAGCCGGCCGGCTGGTTGATCCGCATGGTGTGGAAGTGCGAAATGGCGGGGTACTTCTCCGGAAGATCGGAGTAGCGGCCGATCACGCCGCCGCCGTAGCCCATCACTCCCACGATCCCACCGTGCTTCCAGTGGCCGAGCTTCTCCCGATAGGACTGCTCGAGCTGGCCGAGAAGGTCCTTGCCCATCGGGCCCTTCTTCGCGGCCATCTTGATCTCTGTAACGAAGCTGGGCCACTTCCCCGTCTCGAGTTCGTCGAGTAAGGGAGTGTCGGGTAGTTCATCAGCCATGGCATCTCCTTGGAAATCGGAATCCTTGTGAGAATGAAAACTCTCGCCCGTTCTCTCTTGCGTGGTCAGCTCAGACCAGTCACGTGGTGTCAGAAGCTCGCAAGCCGCGTGCCATTTCCTCTCCGCTCGCCCTCTCAGTTAAAAAGCGAAGTGCGGCAGGGACTTGCTGAGCCAGGACCGGGCCGGCGAGGTATCTGCGGGGCGCTCGCGATGTTCAAGTTCGCCTCACTTGCAGGGGCGAACCAGTTCCACAGCTCCGCAGTTCCTCCCTGCCCCAGTGGGGCAACTCGACCCTTAATCCGGGCGGCGATTCTTCCGATTCCTTGGAATCCTGTCAAGTGACACCCGGCCTTGTGCATGGGTAAACCCGTGCGACGACGGCTCCAATGCCATCCACTTCATGACGAGGTGGACACGACATGTTTCATGGACTCTCAGTCAGGCCAGTGCGAACTCCAGAAGCTGACTCACCGTCCGGTCAGCGAACGGCGGGACACCGGGACGGGGTAGAGAACCCCCGGAATCGGGTAGAGCTCGCAAGCGCTTCACAGCCCAACGGACCGGCCTTCGCCATTTCCTGCAAGCGTCCCTCGGCCGTTCGCCTCGGTCGCCTCCCGGAACTCGGCAACCCACGAAGTGCTGCCGACCGGCTAGAAGCAAAGAGACGTGCAGTCTTCGCCTGTCGTGAACTGCCGGTCGCCAACCCGGTAGATCGAACAGTGTGCGACCCGCCGGTTGGGGAAAGCGCCATCAACACCAGTGGGTGCTGCAACGGGAACCGCCGCCTCCAGCACGGCTCCGACCGAAACGCCACCGGGTATCGATGACGCGAGTGGGCGAGCGTTGAAGATGGGCACTCATTGGGTTAAGAACTGTCGGGAATTCCACAGCAATGGCGGGCCATTCTGTGACGGGTCCCCCGGCTGTACCGCCGCCGATCCGTCGACTGACACATCGGAGACTGCACGGGTATGAAAGAAGGACTGGACAGACGGGAGTTCGTCAAGATCGGCGGTCTCGTGACCGCGGGGGCGGCAGTGGGACTCGGACTGCCCCTCCTCCCAATCTACAGAGCGTCCGCAACCGGAAAAGTCACCGATCTATCCGGGAAGAGGTGGGGAATGGTCATCGACATCGCCAAGTGTCGAGATGGCTGCACGGCGTGCGTGGATGCCTGCCGGAAGGAAAACAATGTCGCCATGTTCGATGACCCCAAAATCGACATCCACTGGATCCGGAAGGCGACGGTCAGCCGCAAGGTGGAGAACGCGCGGGAGTTCGAGATGCCGCTCCTGTGCAACCACTGCGACGATCCCCCCTGCGCCCTGGTGTGCCCCGTCCAGGCCACCTACAAGCGCAAGGACGGAATCGTGATCTGCGACAAGCACAGGTGCATCGGCTGCCGATACTGCCTGATCGCCTGCCCCTACAACATGAGGATGTTCAACTTCAAGTCGAACCACGAATGGGACAGCAACTACCCCGTGAGGGCACACGGTGTCTCGGAGGGCTGCACCTTCTGCTCCCACAGGCTCGACCTGGGAGGGGAGCCCGCCTGCGTCGAGGCCTGCAGAAACGCGAACCGCGGCGCCATCGTGTTCGGCAACCTGAACGATCCCTCCAGCGAGGTCTCGAAGCTGGTCGCTGAAGGCAGGGCGCGTGGCCTGCGCGAAGATCTGGGCACCAACCCCAAGGTCTTCTACATCGGATTGTGAGGCGGGATGATGAAGATCGAATTCGCTCCGCTCGAAGGTAAGTCGCCGCAGTTCTATCTGTTCATGCTGGTGCTGTTCGGCGTGGCCGGAGCAGGACTGTTCGCCACCTACCTGATGTATACACAGGGTCTTCACATCACGGGGATGTCCAACCGGGTGCCCTGGGGCATCTCGATCGTGATGCTCATCTACTACATCGGGTTGAGCGCCGGCTCCTTGGTCTTGTCGGCAATGTCCGCGCTCTTCGGCAGGAAGGAGTTCAAGCCCTTCGCCAGGATCGCCGCGCTCCTGGCCATGCTTCTCCTGGTGGGAGCGCTGCTGTCGATGATCTTGGATTGGGGAAAGCCTGACCGGGTCTTCGTTCCGTTCATGTATTTCAATTTCGTATCGATGTTCTCGATCAACGGAATCCTCTATTCGACATACATCGCCATCTGCTTCGTCTACCTGTTGGCGATGTTCGCCGGAAAAGAGAAGCTGGTGGGCGTGATCGCGTTGATTGCGGTGATCTGGGCGGTCGGCGTGCACAGCGGTACGGGGGCCATCTTCGGCTTCGTTTCCAGAGAGCTCTACGAGTCGCCCCTGCTTCCGCCGAGCTTCATCACGGCAGCCCTCTCGTCCGGCACCGCCCTGATGATCCTCCTCTTGCAGCTGCTCTTCAGGTACACCGAGCGCCCCTTCGATCAGAGGTACGTGAAGGAGCTTTCCAAGCTTCTCGCCGTCTTCATTCTTGTCGTCGCGTACTTCCTGTTCGTCGAGAACGCCTTCCGGGCATACAACATCGGCCATCGAGAAGCCGCCTCGTTCTTCCTTTTCGGCGGGTCTCACAGCATGGTCTTCTGGGTCGGACTCGTCGGTCTGGGGATCGTCGTTCCGGCCCTGATCCTGTTCAGCCCGGTCACCAAGAACTCGATCAAGATGATCAACGTCGCGGCGGTCCTGCACGTCATTGGTGTCCTCTGCGAGAGATACATCATCGTGATACCCGGCCAGACCCATCCGGCCGACATCCTGCCCAACATGAACGTGGAAAGCGCGGCGCTCGACGGGGCGATAGTGAGCTACTCGATCACGTTCCTCGAGGTGGTCCAGGCCCTGGGAGTCGCTGCGATCGTCGCGATCGTCTTCGTGCTCGGTATCCGGGTGTTCGCGATGGTTCCGACCGAGGCTCTCATGGAGGAGGAGGCTCCAAGCCCGACTCCCTGAGCCGAAACCCATCCTTCGAGAGGAGGGAACCATGGCCAAGATCGCAGTTCTGTACTGCAAGAAGATCAAGGACCACTCCTGCATCGCCTGCGCCAAGTGCTACAAGGGGATGGCGGAGAAGAACGGCGAGTACGGGCGCCACGACGAGATCGAGCTCGTGGCGATGACCGACTGCGGCGACTGCCCCGGGCTGGTCGTCCCCAGGGTGAAGCTGCTCACCGAGACCGCGAAGAGTCTGGGCCGCGAGATCGAGACGCTGCACCTGGGCACCTGCGTCAAGGGGGCGATGGAGATGGCGGAGTGCCCGATCGACTTCGACCAACTCAAGCCCATCCTCGAGCAGAAGTTCGGCGTCGAGGTAGTGCTCGGAACGCACGCCTACTGAGCAGCTATTCCGGCTCTTCTCCCAGCTTGCGGAGCTGATCCCGGGCGAAGCCGATGTGCGGGTCGATCGCGAGGGCTCTGCGGTAGTTCTCGATCGCCTCCGCGGTCCTGCCGAGCTCGCCCAGGTTCCTGGCCAGGTTGGCGTAGTCGATGGCCGAGCGGGGGTCGATCTGGATGGCCCGTTCGAAGCAATCGACGGCCTCCACGTGCCGGGCCGTCTTGTAGTAGCAGAAGCCGAGCAGGTTCAGGACCTCGATCCCACCCGGATCGAGCTCTGCTGCCCGCTCCAGCAGGGGAATCGCTTCCCCGCAGCGCTCCAGCTGCTTCAGGCAATACCCGGAGTAGAAGAGCGCGTTCCCCGTCTCTTCCGGTAGAGGCCCGGCTTCTACGCACGCCCGCAGCTCCGCCAGGGCGGATTCGAACTTCTCTTCGCCGATGTCGCAGAGCCCCCGGTAGTAGAGCAGCGTCGCTCGACGCTCTCCGGTCTCCCCCCAGCGGTCGAGATGGGGACGAGCCTCGGGGTATTCCTGGATGTGGATGTGGCTGACCGCCATGTAGTAGAACAATTCGGCTCGCGGAACGGCGCTCGAGCCCGAGGACAGGGCCTCCTCGAACCGCTCCAGCGCCTCGATGTAGTCGCGCCACTCGAACTGCACCCTGCCCCGGTGAAACGCCACCAGTCCGGGGTCCTCCGCGGAGACGGCTGCCTCGCGCAGCGCCCCCTCGGCCTCCGGGAGCTGGCGAAGACCGAGATGACACAAGCCCTTGACGACCAGGGCCTCGGAGCGCTCCGAGTCGATCGAAGCGAGCTCCCGCGCCCGGTCCGCATGCTCGATCGCCTCGCGATGCTGGTCGGCGCGCGAGAACGCCAGGGCCAGCTCGAAGTGCACCTTGCGGCCCTCGGAACCGCGGTCGTTGGCGATCAGGCTCTCCGTCAGCGAGCAGAGCGACCGACCGATGCATGCAGCGCACGCGTCCCGTCTGCAATCTCCGGCGATTCCGGCACCACCCGATCCGGAGATGCTCTCCAGCGTGCCCCGGGGGCGGTCCTGGCTCCAGTCGTGGAAGCAGGAGTACACCTCACCGCTGGGCTGGTCGATCAATCGATGCGAGCGGCACGGCTCCAGCAGATCGGCGCCGGTCGCCCCTGCCCTCACCCGCTCCAGGAGACCCTCGAAGACGCCGTTCGCCCAGAGCTGCCGGATCACGCCGTCGGCGCCGGACCGCTCGTCGGGCTCGATGTAGAAGCGGATCTCCTTTCCAGCGGCGGCTCGCGCCCTCTCGAGCGCTGCCTTTCCCCGGAGGACCACCGCGGGCTTGGAGGCCTGGTCGAGGAAGAACTGGGCGGCCTCCATCCAGTGACGGTCAGCCGCTCCGTTGGCGGGCTCGATGATCGGCAGGATCAGAAGCCGCGCCTCCGTCTGCTGCTGGTAGGCCTGACGCTGGAAGGGTCGAACGTCGTCCAGCATCGCCTTCCAGACCTCGGAGTCGGTGCCCGGCTCCCCGCCGACCCGGATCACGGGGTGCACGTAGATGCTGGGGAAACCGTTTCCGGCCAGGAACCGGGCCAGGGATCGAACGATCTGGCGCGCGAAGGCGATCTCCTGGGGCGAGCCCCCGGACACCAGGTACAGATGGGTGCGCCAGTTCAGATGGGGAAGGATCGGCTCCAGCCGCTCGACGAACTTCTCCCGGTCTTCCGGACTCCCCCCGTGGTCGATGCGAAGGACGACCGTCTCGGGGATGCGCGCGTCGACCATCTGGCCACCGCCGCTCACGACACGACCCTCTTTCCACCGTCGAGGGACTCGGCGCGCCAAGCGGCCTTGACCTGCTCGATCTCCCGTTTTCGCATCCAGCGCGTCTCGAACTCGGTGCCGATCGAGAGATAGGGCGGAAGGGTCTCGCGCAGGGGGATCACTCCGTAGCGCTCGTGGTCCGCGCAGATCTGGGAGCCGAAGTAGAGCTGCATCTGCTGAGCGTTGCTGTTCCCCTGGATCTTGACACCGCAGTCCTTCACGAACTTCAGTGTCGCCATGGCGTCCTCCAGCGTCTCGTTGGGCAGCGCGTACTGGGAGAAGAACTCCACGTCCAGGCCCGCGTCCAGCGCCGAACGGGCCGCCGCGCGGATCTCCTCGGGCTCCAAGCTCTTGTCGAGACCGGGAAAGACGTTGGGGGAGGCGCTCTCCAGGCCCATCGCCACCAGGTGCACACCGGCGCGCTTCATCAGGCGGATCAACTCCGGGTTGAGCATGTCGGCCCGGGTCTCGACCCACATCTCCACCTGGAGGCTCCTGCTCAAGATCCCCTCCAGGATGCCGATCACGCGCTTCTCGCTGAAGGAGAAGTTGGGGTCCCCGAACCAGAGGCGCCCGCTCCCTCGACTGGCCACGTAGGCGATCTCGTCGAGCACCCGTTCGATCGAGTTGTACCGGATCTTCCTGTCGAAGGCGGCCGGCGTGTAGCAGAAGGCGCAGTTGTACGGGCAGCCCCGCGAGGCGAGCATGATCGACTCGCTGTTCGCGGCCGGGTCGAGTAGCCCGGTGAGCCAGGGCGACGGATAGACATCCAGGTCCCTGACCGACTCGAGGGCCGAACCGGTCAGAATCGCGCCCTCCGGCGTGCGCCGGGTCGCACCGGGCACCGGCCGTTCCGCGTCACCCGAGAGAACCGCCTCCGCGATCCGTTGGACCGCCGCCTCACCTTCCCCGCGACACAGGAAATCGACGTCCCGCAGCGCCGCCAGCCCCTCGTCCGGCATCAGACTCGCCTGAGGCCCGCCGAGAACGATCGACGCCCGGGGAAGCGTCTTCTTGACCAGCCGGGACAGCGCAATGACGTGCGGGAGATTTCGCTGGTAGGTGCCGAATCCGACCAGCTCTGGCTGGAACTCCCGGAGGAAGCTCGTGAGCCCCGAAAGGCTGACCGTGCTGGACTGCCCGATGCTGACCACCCGGATCTCGTGGCCGGCGCCGGCGAGCGCGGCGCCGATGTGACCGAGCGACACCGGCGTCACGGCTTCGGTGAAGGGACTGAGATCGATCAGCAGGACGTTCACGCCGGGCCCGACCTCCCCGGGACCTCGCGCCGCCGGAAGCAGGTCAGGTGTCCGTCGGAGTAGAAGACCTCGAAATCGGGGGAAAGATGAGGCCGGAGGCAATCGGCGATGCTGAAGACCACCACCGGCTTCACTGACGCTCCGAGCTGTGCCGCGAAGCTCCGGTAGAACGCCTCGCCCGCACCGATGGGCCGCACCGGACGATACAGATAGACGAAGTCCATCCCGGCTGGAGAGGTCTCCGCGACATCTCCGACGATCCAGTCCACGCGCTCTGCGGGAACGCCGAGCCAGGCCTGAAGCAGCCTTCCCGCCTCCACCATGCGGCTCGAGATCTCGATCTGAACCGTCCTGGCATGTGGCGTGAGCTTCTGAATCAGCAGGCCCTGCAGGCCGTTACCCGCGCCGAAGTCGCCGGAAACACTGTCGGGCCGGATGAAGGGCGCTGCCTTCAAGATGGGAGACAGCCCCCCGACGTGGCTCAGATACCCGCCGGTCTCGGCAACGCGGCTCCGTTCGTCGGGCGTGTAGGGCACCTCGTATCCGTGAACGTGGGCGTAGAGCAGCAGAAACGCCTCCTCGAGCGCTTCGGCTTCGGAGCTCTCGATGGACGCCAGCAACCTCTGCTTGAGCTCGGCGTAACGGGGATAGAGCCCGAGGGGATCGGGCGGCTCGGGCAGCTCTGCGAAGAGGCCGATCAAGCGGGCGAGGCGCTCGCCCTCCTGCTGGGTGTATCCGCCCCAACCCGGCAGGCGCGACAGCCGATGAGCCGCCCCGTTGCCATCTCTCGCCGACAAGCTCGCCTCCACCGGACGGGGGCGATACCCTTCCCGATTCCGGACCCTGAAACATACAGGTCCCTCAGTTCGGGGCACGAGTTGAAGATCCTGGACGACCTGATCGGAAGCCTGGCGGTCGACGCGCCCGCCAGCGAGGTCCGGATCGGCCGCTTCTGGACCGCGGTCTGGAGCCGGGAGTGCGGCCTGGCGTCGACCACGGGCCCGGGCGAGCACGCGCACGGCTCCCGGTTCGTCCAGGAAGCGGGGAGCATGGCTGGGCGGAGCGCGCTCGAGCTGGCGAGGCTGGCCCACTCGGAGAGCTCGCTGGAGGCAGGCGTCGGCCTGGCGGCCATCAACTCCCTTCTCGAGGTAGACGAGTCGCGCTGCGTCGAGCTCAATGCGGGCGACCTGCTGATCGAGCGCGGACGCGACCGGGAGGTCGCCCTGGTCGGCCACTTCCCCTTCGTGCCAGCACTCCGGGAGGCGGCTGCCAACCTCTCGGTGCTGGAGCTGCGGCCCCAGTCGGGCGACGCCGCTGCCGAGGAGGCAGCGAACATCGTGCCGCGCGCCGACGTGGTCGCGATCACGGGGAGCGCGTTCATCAACCACAGCCTGGAAGGCCTGCTGCGTTTGTGCCGCGCGGACGCCTTCGTCGTCATCCTCGGCCCGACCACGCCGCTCTCCCCCGTACTCTTCGACCACGGGGCGGATGTCATCTCCGGCACGCGCGTCGTCGATCCCGAATTGGCGCTGCGATTCGTCGGCGAAGGAGCCACCTTCCGGCAGATCCAGGGCATCCGCCTGCTCAGCATGGCGCGGGAGACCGGCGCGAACGCTTGATGCCCCTCACTCGCTCGCTGGCCCGGTCGTTGCGACACTCACCACCGAAACCAGGAGACGTCGAATGGCTGCACCGACTGTTCCGAACCCCGTCGACCGCGTGGAGATCCTGAGCGTCATCGACAACGTGTTCGATCTGCTCCTCACCAGCACGGACGTGGCGAAGCGGAAGGGCCCGGGCGGGGCCGAGGGCCAGCAGGCGCCCGCCGTCGATGCGCCGCTGCTGGACTCCGGCCAGGCCGAGGACACGCCGGTCGCCGAGCACGGGCTGGCCTTCCTGGTCTCCGTGACCTCCGGGGAGAAACGCCGAACGGTGCTCTTCGACACGGGCTCGAGCGTCCACGGACTGGTGCACAACCTCCGCGCGTTGGGCGTGAATCCGGCGGAGATCGAGACCATCGTCCTCAGCCACGGTCACTTCGACCACACGATCGGTCTCAACGGGCTCGCGGAGCAACTCCGTCCCCTGCCACCGCTGCTGGTTCATCCCGACGTCTGGCTCCGGCGCCGCGTCGCCATCCCCGGACGCGACCCCTTCGAGCTTCCCACGACCAGCCGGGAGAAGATCTGCGCCGCCGGCTTCCAGGTGATCGAGGAGAGGCAGCCCTCGTCCCTGCTCGACGGCGACCTGATGGTGACGGGCGAGATCGAGCGCACCACCGAGTTCGAGCACGGGCTGCCCGTTCAGCAGGCCTTTCGCGACGGCGAGTGGCAACCCGACCCCCTGACCCACGACGACCAGGCGCTGGTGGTCCACCTGCGCGGCCGGGGCCTGGTCGTGATCACCGGCTGCGGTCACGCCGGGCTGATCAACACCGTGCGCCACGCCCGCAACCTCACCGGCATCGACCCGGTCTACGCGGTGGTGGGCGGCTTCCATCTGGGCGGGCCGCTCTTCGAGCCCATCATCCCGCCCACCGTGGAGGCGCTGCGCGATCTCGACCCCCAGGTGGTCGCCCCCACCCACTGCACGGGGTGGCGGGCCATCCACGCTCTGGCAGACGCCTTCCCGGAAGCGTTCGTCCCCGGCAGCGTGGGCACCCGGTACGTCCTCGAAGGCACGAGCGCATGAGGGCCGGGGGCAGCTTGACCCGAAACCGGAAATCGTGGTAGACAGCGGCATACCCACCTGCGCGGCGAACCGGGCCGACACCAGAGGCGATGCATCCCCGTGCGGATCTCTGGTGCGCTTCCCGGCTACGCAGCGTTCGTCCACGAAACAGAAAGGAGGCTCACTTGGCTGAAGAAGCAGCACAAGGAGAGAAGAAACAGAACCCGATCGTGCCCTATCTGCAGCTGCCCACGGCTCCGGGAGAGAAGGCGTACCTCGCGGGAGTCAAGTGCAAGTCTTGTGGAGCCGCCTACGTCGGCAAGCGCATGGCCTGCGGGAAGTGCTGTGCCATCGATGACTTCGAGGATCTGCGCTTCAGCGATCATGGGACGCTTCGCGCCTTTACCATCGTCTACCGGACAGCCCCCGGGATCGAAGTGCCGTTCATCGCCGCCATCGTCGACATGCCCGAAGGGACGGCCGTCAAGGCGAATCTCGGCGGAGTGGAGCCGGAGGGAGAGAAGGTAGCCGCGCTGCTCGGGAAGAAGCTGGACATGTACACCGAGGCGGTGCGGAAGGACCAGGAGGGGAACGACGTCGTCGTTTTCAAGTTCCGCCCGGCAGGAGCGTAACGCGTCCACGACCTCGAGAGCGATCGCGTACTACCGGTGCTTATGAAAGGGAGGAAAGTCCTGTGAAGCCGGCGAGAGACGTTTATATCGTTGGGGTAGGCATGGTCAAGTATGGCCGCTACCCGGACAAGACAGTGGTCGACCTCGCGAGTGAGGCGGTCATCGCTGCCCTGAAGGATGCCAACATGAGCATGAAGGACATCCAGATGGTGGGCAGCGGCAACCTGTCCCAGCCCGTGGGTCAGGCGATCATGAGGAGTGTGGGACAGACGGGCGTCCCGGTGGTGAACGTGTCCAATGCCTGCGCCACCGGTTCCACCGCGTGCCGCGAGGCCTACCTGTCGGTGGCCTCCGGAGCCTTCGACATCGCCATGGGCATCGGCTCGGAGCAGATGGGCAAGATGGGTCTCCTCGGCGGCGGCCGGGGAAAGAAGGACCCGGCCTACTCGACCGAAGGCGTTCAGGGCTCGGGCACGATGCCGTCGGTCTTCTCGCAGTGGGGCACCGACCACATGCGGAAGTACGGCACCAGCTTCGAGGACTTCGCCAGGGTGGCGTACAAGAACCACAAGAACTCCATCCACAATCCCTACGCGCAGTACCAGAAAGAGTTCACCATGGAGCAGATCATGACCGGTCAGATGATCTCCTGGCCGAACACGATCTTGATGTGCTGCCCCACCGGCGACGGCGCCGGCGCGGTGATCTACACGACGGAGGAGAAGGCCCGCCAGTTCGGCTGCAAGACCGTCAAGGTGGCGGCCTCGATCCTCACCAGCGATCCCTGGACGGAGACCGGCGAGGCCATCCTCGACGTCAACGCGGTCACCCGCCTGGCAGCCAAGGAGGCCTGGGAGACAGCCGGCATCGGGCCCAAGGACCTCGACGTGGTGGAGCTGCACGACTGCTTCGCCACGGCCGAGATGTGCCACTACGAGAACCTGGGCCTGGCCGCCGACGGCGAGGGCCCTCGCTGCCTCAAGGAAGGCGACTTCGACATCGGCGGCAGGGTGGCGGTCAACGCCAGCGGCGGCCTGATCTCCCGGGGTCACCCGCTCGGCGCGACGGGCGCCTGCGGCATCTCCGAGATCGTCTGGCAGATCCGCGGCGAGTCCGGCGGCCGCCAGCAGGAGGGAGCCAAGGCGGGAATCGCCCACGTCATCGGGCTCACCTCGGCCTGCACGATCAACGTGATGACTGCGTAGGCGAGCGAAGTTCGAAGAGGCTGAAATTCAGCGAAACCGAGTTCAGGGGCCGGTGTCCGCACAGCGGGCGCCGGCCCCTTCTTCGTCCGCCGCGCGGTCCGGCCTTTCCGAACTTCGCTCGCCTACGGCTCAGCCGAGACGCGCTTGCACCACCTCCGCGATGTCCATGACGCGGAGGCCGTCTTCCAGGTTTTCGGTCTTGATCGCGTCGTCGAACATCCGGGCGCACTTCGGACAGGCCACTGCGAGGACGTCGGCGCCCGTGGCCGCGGCCTCGCGCACCCGGACCCGCGAGGAGCTGTCGGCGCCGCCTCCCAGCACGTCGGTGAAGAAGTTGCCCCCTCCCCCACCGCAGCAGAGGGCATCCGCCATGGCCCGGTCCATCTCCACCAACTCGACGCCGGGAAGTGCACCGAGCACCGCTCGGGGAGACAGGTAGTCCTGGTTGTGGCGGCCGAGATAGCAGGGATCGTGGAACGCGACCCGCAGCGGTTCCTTCTCTCGAGGAAGCTCGGCCTTGTCCATCAACCCCGCCAGCAGCTGCGGATAGTGAACGGTCTCGAAGCTCCCGCCGAACTTCGGATACTCGTTCTTGATGGCGTGATATCCGTGCGGAGACAGGGTGATGATCTTCGTCACCCCCGCCGCCTCGAGCTTCTCGATGTTCTGCCGGGCCAGCTGCTCGAACAGCGCGGTCTCTCCGAGCACCCTGACCTCGTTCCCGTCGCAGCGTTCCTCTTCCCCCAGGATTCCGAAATCCACGCCCCACTTCTCGAGCAGCCCGGCGACGGCCCTCGCCATCTGCTGCCCCCGTTCGTCGTACGACCCGGGGCACCCCACGTAGAGCAGGTACTCCTGGCCCGAGTAGCGTGCCACGCCGAGGCCCTCGGCCCACTTCGCCCGGTCGGCTTCGGGCATCTCGTAGGGATTGCCGAAGGAGTGAACGGCTCGGAGATAGCGGCCGACGCTGTCGGGTACGGCGCCCTGCTCGACGAGCTCCGCCCTGCCGGCGGTGAAGGCCTCCAGCAGCTCGCCCTTGAAGGCGGGAAAGACGCAGTGCTCCACGCAGTTGCCGCAGGCGGCACAGGAGAAGAAGATCTCGGAGAGCCGCGGGCTGGTCTGGATCTCGCCGTCGAGCCAGGCCCGCAGCAGCCACATCCGCCCCCCCGGCGCATAGGTCTCGAACCGGAACCGGAGATAGGGGGGACAGTTCAGATCCTGGAAGCTGCCGGGCAGCTTGCAGTATCCGCAGCGGAAGCACCGATGCAGGATCTCCGCGTGCTCCATCAGTCCGCCTCCCAGTTTCCGGGGTTCATGATTCCCTTCGGATCGAGAACCTCTCGAACCCGGTTCATGAGAGCGAAGGTGTTCGGGTCCATCTTCCGGATGATCTGCTTCTGTGCCGGCGCTTCGGCCTTCCAGGGAATGCCGCCCATCTCGAGGACCGCGGCATTGGTGGCTTCGAGGGCCTCCTGCGCCAGCTGCACGTCGGAGGGATCCGCGCGGTTGAAGGCATAGCCGTAGAAGAACATCATGCAGTGTCCCATGCCGATGATCCGTGCCCCCGTGGCGCACTCCACGCCGAGGCGCTCCGCGATCTCGAGCCCCTTGCAATAGGCCTCCGGAAACAGGTCGATCGGCATGATGGCCCCCACGTACTCGAAGCCCCCTCCTTCCCGCGAGTCCGCGAACAGCGCGAGGGTGGTCTGGGGCGCCTGTACGAAGCGCTGCTTCATCTCCGGCGGAAGCGGCATGAATCCGCCCACCTTCTCGTCGATGTAGGCGCGGACGGATTCCCTGAGCAGGTCCCGCTTCAGCCTGAGCTCCTCCTGGGTCTCTGCTCCGTAGTTGACGTTGACCAGCTGGAAGCCCCGAAGCCACGCCGGCGCGTTCGCCATGAAGGCCACGATGTCCTCGGCCACGCCCACACCCGCCAACTGGTGGACGACCCCCGGAACCAGCTCCGGATCCTCGCTCACGAAGATCCCCACGTCATTGAGCGGACGGTCGGGGTAGAGCTTGATGGCCAGCTTGGTGGCGATCCCGGTGGTCCCGTGCCATCCGATGAAGAGCCCCGCCAGGTCGGGCAGCGGCGCCCGGGAGAACCAGTAGGGAGAGGTCGCACAGGAACCGATCTTCGCGATCTCGCCGGTCGGCAAGACCACCTCCATTCCGTTGAGCATCTCGGAGTGGAAGCCCGCGGCAGCGGAGAGGTGCCCCGAGCCGTGGATCAGCACGTTTCCGGCGATCGTGGCGATGGGCGGGGCGTCCGGAATCGAGTGCTTGAAGCCAGGGTGGTGCTTCTTGAGGTAGGCCTGGAGCATTCCCTGGGAGGCCCCCGCCTCGACGAGGACCGAGCGGCCGGACTCGTTCACCTCGAGGATCCGGTTCATCCGCTTCATGTCGAGCACGATGCCCCCCTTGAGGGGCCTGGTGATGCCGGAGAGCACCAGCCCCCCGCCCATCGGCACGATCGGGATCCGCTTCTCGTTCGCCAGCAGGACGATCTGCCGGACCTCTTCGGCTGGAGTCCGGCATCACCACCATGTCCGGCTCGGAGGGATCCATGGTTCCCGGATCCCGGGAGTAGATGAAGCGCTCCTCCGGATCCCTCGAGACGAAATCGGCTCCGACGATATTTACGAGTGACTGGTATGTCTCTTCCATCGAATCACCCTCCGGTTCATTCGCCCAGGGCGATCTGGCAAAGCTCGCTCAGCAGGATCGGGGTGATGCCCCGCTCCGTCACCGGCCCCTGGAGACCCATCAGGCAGGCCGGGCAGTTGATCACGCAGTACCTGGCCCCCACCGCCTCCATGTCGTCGATGTTCCTCTTCTGGATGTCGTCCGCCAGGTTGTCGCGCTGCGCGACCCGGATGGCCGTCCCGCAGCAGAGCGCGTTCTCGCGGTCGTACTCCCGCTCCACCCGGTCCACGCCGATCAAATCGAAGATCTCGTCCACCCAGTGTTGCGTCTCCGGAACCAGCCGGCTGGAACAGGGACGCTGGTAGGCGACCCTCGCGCCGATCGGGCTGATCTCGCTCTTCAGCTCAGCGAGCCTCTGCGCCAGGTACTCGAACAGATGCACCGACTTGAACGGAACCTCGATCCCGAAGGCCGGTGCGAGCTGGGTGTAGGTGCCATAGCACTCGTCGTGGAAGCAGATCAGCTCATCGACGCCGCTCGGCTCCAGGTAGTGGCTCACGATGTTGTCGATGACCCTGGGAAGGCGCTCGCGGATCACCGAGTTCTTGCCGAAATGGAGCCACATGATGTTGCAGAAGATGTCCCTCCCGGCGATGGTGGATGCCCCCTCGAAGAGCTTCCCACGGACGCAGCCGGCCAGCATGGGAAAGGCACACAGGTTGACCACCGGAGGGGTGACCTGGCGCGTCTCGATCTCTCCCTTCGGCCCCATGATCCTGAGCTGCTGATTGGTGAGGGGAATCGGGACCGGCCAGGCCTGCCGCTCCTCCTGGCGCTCCACGATCAGGTAGAAGGGGTGGTTGCCGTGGGGACAGTACTCCTCGCAGGCGTAGCAGGTGGCGCAGTCCCGAAGCACCCGTGAATCCTCGCCATCCAGCAGGCGTTGCCTCTCCTCTCGAGCAGCCTCCAGGTCGAGGTCCATGTACTGACAGCGGGTCAGACAATCGATCGTCTCGCAGCTCGCGCAGACCTCTGCGTCGTACTTCAGTTCATACACTGTGCTGCTCCTCTAGCGGGCGCCCGGTGGTGATCCGCCTTCCGTCAAGCCCAGCTCCTCGAGGCGGCCAGCCGTCGGAACGCCCGATCTCCGGTCCCACCCCCACTCCTCGTAGTAGTCCTCGACCATCTGCTCGGCGTCCTGGCGGCGGAGCGGCGCCTCGCCAACGTAGCTCTTGAATGCCGGCTCCTCGAACCACCTCTCGGGAAGCGCTTCGCGCTCCCGCCCCAACCCCTCCCGAAGATTGGCCAGGCGCAACAGTGTCCACACCCGGTCGGCGCGGAGCCCCAGCTCGGCCGGGTCGGTCTCGATGCCGGTGACCGCCTCGTAGAACTCCGCGCACAGGGAAGCGTCATAGAACCGGTTGATCCCGGCTCGGGCACAGACCCCGAGCGACCCGAGGATCGAGAACCACCTGTGGGAGTAGCGAAGGAGTCGACCGACCCGGAGACCCGGCTCCCCGTCGGGTGTGGCGGGCGGCGGGAGAATCCGCTCGAAGAGCTCATCGGAAACTCCCATCCGCTTCAGATGCCGGGGGAAGATCTCGAGCGGCCTTCTCGCAAAATAGGTCGGGGACCCACCGGAGCCGACATGGGGACCCCTGGGATCCAGCACCTGACCCAGCTCCATCGTCCCGAAGAGATCCCAGGGAAGCGCAGACCCCGGTCCCGCATAGGGATGCATCCCCTTGATCAGTGCGGGAGCCAGGGGCTCCGCCTGCTCGCCAAACTCCCGGAGCACCCCCGCGAATCCATCCGCCAGGACCTCGCCCAGCCCCTCCCTGTAGCTCACCTTCCTGGCCCAGGTCTCCATCGATTCGAGGGAGTCGATCTCGATTTCCGGGTCGACGAGATCAGCGGAGATGATCCCGTGCTCGGCGAGGCTCCTCGCGAAGCGCATCAGCCCGAAGAACTCGAACATGTCCAGGCCAAAGGAGTCGATGCTGGCCATGCACTTGATCGACTCCCGGTAGTCCTCGAAACCGTAGAGGACGGGCGTGTAGAGATTGACGACCGAGCTGCTGTGTTTCACGAAGCCGCGCAGCGGCCCGTCCGGGATCTCGACCAGGTCCTTGCAGCCGACCGGGCACGAGACACAGGAGATGCGCCGCTTCTTCATCCCCCGGTAGGTCTCCTTCGAGATGATGGGAAAGGACTTCACCAGTCCCATCTCCTGCGTATCTTCGAGGTAGGGGTATTCGCGGATGGTCCGGAAGAACGCCCGACTCGAGCGCCGGTAGCGGTTTCTGTCCGCCACCTCGATCCCCCGGGCCCCCCTGGCCGTGATCGCCTTGAGGTTCTTGGCTCCCATCACCGCGCCGAGTCCACCCCTGCCGAGCGTCGAGATCCGGTCGATGAAGGCCATCGAGAAGCGAACCCGATGCTCCCCCGCCTGCCCGATGCAGATCACGCCGAGGGGCCTTCCCGGCTCCCGCCAGAGCGCTTCGCAGGTCTCGTCGACCCCGAGGCCCCAGAGGTCGCTGGCGTCACAGAGCTCCGCGCCGTCGTCGGTGATCGAGAGGCGAACCGGCCGATCGGCCCGCCCCCGGATCACGACGTGGTCGTACCCCGCGTTCTTGAGCAGGTAGCCGAAGCTGGCGCCGCCCCCGCCGCACCAGCCGACCGAGCCGCTGGTCGGCAGCTTGCTGACGGCGAACACCCTGGAGGTGGACGGCAGATTCGTCCCCACCAGCGGCCCCGCGCCCAGCACGACCGGGTTGTCGGGGGAGAGCGGATCGGTCCCGGGCTCGATCGCATCGAAGGCCAGCTTTACCGTCAGGCCCAGGCCGCCGATGAAATCCGACGCGAGAGCGGGCTCGAGAGGCTCGCTCTCCACGACGCCTCGGGTCAGATCGACGCGCAGGACCCTTCCCGCGAAGCCACCCCGGATCATGCCTCGACCCCTTTCCGCTCCCTCTGAAGGGCGCCGTAGAAGCAGTGGTCCACGCAGGCCGCGCATTCGTTGCAGGCCTCGCTGAGCTCGATCGCCCATTCGTCAGCGGAGACCGCGATCCGGATCCTCGACGCCGCCGGGTTGAAGCGCCCCGAGTAGAGATCCGAGCAGGCCAGCGCGCATCGCAAGCAGCCGGTGCATCTCTCTTGCAGGATCTCGATCCGGTACTTCGCCACTTTCCAGGCCTCGCCTCTGGCCGCGCCCGCTAGGGTGCGCTCCTCGCCAGCTTCACCTCGTCGATCCAGACGGTTCCCCTCCCATCGACGACCAGGTTCAGCTTGATCAGATCGGGCTTCTGGGCCTTCTCCAGGAAGAACGGTGTCTCCTGGGAGACCCATTGGGTCGATCCCGAGATCGGAGACTGGAGAGCCCGCGAGAAGAACTCGCCCTTGCCGGGCAAGCGTGCCCACATCTCCAGGTAGGCCTGCCCCTCGAGTCCTTCGCTCCGAAGGCGGGCGCGATAGACGAGTCGCGTGTCCTCGGCGTCGATGCCCTCGACCTCGAAGAGGCGAACCGTGGTCGGTCCGTCGGCGCGAATCCTGATCGAGCCATTGCCGTCGCCCGTGATCACCGTGTCCAGCTCCACGCCAGATCGCGTCAGGACACCCGAGAGGTCACTGAAGGAGCTCTCGAAGAGCACCTCCTCGGACATCGTGGCCGGAGAACAGGAAAGGAACCCCATTGCGCAGAGCGCGAGCCCCGCGAACCACACTTGCCGTCTCATGCGTACCTCCGCGGTTCGAAATGCGGACATGCCTCAGGCGAACTCCGCCGGAGCCAGTCCACGAGCTACCTCCTGGAGCTTGGCCAGCTCGAAGATCCGGATGCGCTGCCCGCGCGTCTCGATCAACCCACAGTCGACCAGGCGATGGAGCGTCCGGGAGAGCGTTTCGCTGGTGAGATTCAGGTGGCTGGCCAGGTCCTTCTTCCGCATCGGCAGCGTGAACTCACCCTGGCCGCCGGTGCCGTCCGACATGATCAGGTGCCGGGCCACGCGAGCGGTCGCATCCCGAAGCACCAGGTCCTCGAGCAGGCCCACCAGCTGGTGGACCCACCGGGCCATGCCGGTCATCAGCTCGATGCAGAAGCCGTGATCCTCATTCACGAGTCTGCGGAACTCCACTCGTGGGAGCAGAACGCAGACCGAGTCCTCGGTCGCGTCCGCGTGAGCGGGACAGTCGAACTGTCCGATGGCCGCCACCTCCGCGAACGTCATCCCGGCGTGGGCGAAGTGCAGGACGTGCTCCTTGCCGCTCAGGGCGGACTTGAAGACGCGGACCGTCCCCTCCCCCACCACGTAGATGCCCGGGCAGGGGTCGCCTTCTCGGAAGATCGCCTGCCCCCGCTTGAAGCGAACCAGCCGGGCGATCCTGGTGACCTTCTCGAGGGACGCCTCGGTCAGCCCACCGAAGAGACCGCACCCCCGAATGATCTCGACCGCCGTCCTGTCCATCTGGGTCCCAGGGAAGAGCCGGGCAATGCGGTCCGCTTGATCTAGGTCAAGGCATCGGATTCCGGCCTGCCTGATGATCGAGTATGTCCAAGCCGCTCGCCGTGGGCAAGCTGACCCAGGCCGAGCCATAAACTCCAGAACGGGCAGGGTTTTTCTGGTCGCCAGCGGGCGAGTTTGGTAATCACGACAGGACGAGGCGGGATTCGTATGGCTGGTCCCCCCACCCCCGGTCAGCCCCTCGAGTGCGAGTCGCTCCGCGATCCGAACGCCGCCCCCCCGAGAAGCCAACCCGGTCCACTCGAAGGAGGGAGTTCATTGCGACCGCAGCACGCATCGCGGACGGAGCACGGATTCGGAGGCGCCGGCTGGCGCGGGGCGGCCCTCCTGACCCTTGGGCTCCTCCTGCTCGCGGGAGCAGGGGCCGTCCGGGCGGAGGAGAAGGAGCCACAGAGCGACGGTTGCCGCGTGACCCCGTCGATCGGCTGCTCGTTCGGAGAGCACAGCCTCGACCTCTCCCTCGTCACCCGCCTACGCGTCGAGTCCTGGCGAGCTAGAGCGCCCAGCACCGAGACCTTCTACGCAGCGCGGACCCGCGTCGGTCTCGAGTATTCCTACGGCGACCTGCTCACTCTCTTCGGCGAGTTCCAGGACGCTCGAATCTACAACCTCGCGTCGGACAGCAGCGGTGCCGGTGCGCTCTACAGGGCGTTCAGCGACGGCCGGAACCACACCGACAACCAGAGCGTCCGTCAGCTCTGGCTCGATGTGAAGCCGATCGAAGGCCTGGGCATCCGGATCGGGCGGCAGGACATCGAGCTCGGCACCGAGGTCATGTACCCGGAGGCCAACTGGAAGTACGTCAAGATCAAGCGCGCCTCCCAGCGGCTGGTGGGAACCGTCGGCTGGACTCACGCGGAGCGGAGCAACGACGCCGTCCGCGTCTCCTACGACACGCAGGGAGGGGGACATCACCTCTTCGCCTTCGCAGCCCAACCGACCACCGGTGTCTTCGACATCAAGGATGCCTACCAGAGGCAGAACGACATCACTTACGGCGGCCTCACGTGGACGGTCAAGCGCGACACCTGGGTTCCCGGAACGGAGCTCCGTGTCTTCGGCCTCGGCTACGCTGATGATCGCGGTGTCAGTGATGGCGGCCTGCCAAACTCCGTCACGATCTACACGGGGGGAGTCTCCGTGATCGGGTTCTACCCGGTGGGGCCGGGAACACTCGATCTGCTGGCCTGGGGCGCCTACCAGTTCGGACGCTTCAACCGCCTGGACCATTCGGCGGGAGCCGCGATTCTCGAGGCCGGCTATCAGCTGTCCGACGTCCCGCTCGAGCCGTGGCTTCGTCTCGGTGTGAACTACGCCTCGGGAGACGGCGATCCGACCGACGGGGATCACCAGACCTTCTTCAACATGCTTCCCACCAACCACCTCTACTACGGCTTCGCCGACCAGTGGGCCTTCCAGAATCTGGTCGACTGGTTCGTCCAGCTGATGCTCGAGCCTCACGAGAAGGTCGGCGTCAATCTGGCGCTGCATCAGTTCTACCTGGCGAACGACAACGACGCGCGGTACTTCGGCACGGGCGCCTTCAACAAGCAGGTATTCGGCTTCGGCGCGCAGCCGTCGCGAGGCTTCGGGGGCGGGGGTACCGAGATCGACGCCGTGGCGAGCTACACCTTCAATCGACACCTGTCGGTCGAAGGCGGCTATTCCTACATGTGGGGGCGCGGTCTCTTCAACGCGTCCCGGTACCGGAACGTGAGCTTCGGCTTCCTTCAGCTGACGCTGAAGTACTAGCTCGCCAGACGAGCGCTGAGGTCTATTCTCGAGCGACCTCCGGCAGGGTCACCTTCTGCCCCTCGCCGGTCCGGTCGGACTCCATCCGGAGCCGGGAGTAGTAGGGCCCCTTGGAGAGGTATGCGGCCGCTAGCGGATTGTGGCCGAGGACCCGGTCCTTCACGGCGAGCACGGTGCAGGGCGGACGGATGTACTTGAGGAACAGGGTGTCGTGGCCCACGCACAGGCCGAGCATGATCGCGAGATCCACACCCTCGGCATTCAGCACCTCGGCCTGGGCGATGGGGTTGCACATCGTTTCCATCCGGTTCGGCGGCATGATCTTCTCTTCCGGGTCGAGGCCGATGGTCTCCTTGGGCACGCCGCCCACCTTGCAGTTGACCGACACGATCTCGAAACCCTTTGCGGCGAAGATGTCCGTCACCATGCGCGCCTCCTGCTTGAGGCCCACGCAGAAGGCAAACCCGATCTTCCGGTAGTTGCACTTGCCCGCGAACTGGATGGTCTCCTCCAGTCGCGGAAACCGGGTGCGGATGCCGTCGGCGGTGAGCTCGTAGCACTCCGCCTCCTGGACCGAGGCGAGACGGGCGAACTCGCGCACCTCGCTGCGCTCGTACTCCGACCCGACCTCCTGCATCACCTCCGGCAGACGGCGCATCGGGCAGTAGCTCGGCGCCTCCTCCAGAGGCGGCATCGGATCGCTCGCCTCGATGACCGGAGCGCAGGTCGTGCCGGGACACTTCACACAGCTGCTGACGGGATTCTTCTCAGATGCCATCGCTTCCTCCAGACGATCGATGCTTCACGCTGCCAGGCTCCTGCCTCAGACCTCCGGGAGCCTCGGGCTAGATCCAGCCCAGGATGGTCCCGAACACGAGGAGGCTGCCGATGTCGACGGCGAAGATCACTCCGACCGTGATGGCCTTGCTCCGCACGCTCTTCATGTCGTGCACCCAGAAGGACACCCCCAGGAAGGGGAGGTAGCCGATCAGGAAGATCAGCCAGGGGGCCCGGGCACTCCACCAGGAGTAGTCCCAGGTGAGCGCGTTCACGGCGTTCAGCAGCACCTCCACGAACACACAGAAGGCGGCGCCGAAGACCGCCAGCACCACCCGGTTCGGGAGTCCGAAAATGCGCGCGCTCTTGTCCGCGGGGAGCATCTTCCCGAACGCGATGCCTGCGATCGAGAACATGAAGCAGATCTCGATGTTCAGCCCGATCAGGAGCAGGAAGGCCGTGTCCCCCGGGGCGCCCCAGACGGGGGCGTACTGGGTGAAGTGAAAGACGAGCGCGTTCCAGATCTCGTTGAACCAGTCCATCCCCCAGAAAGCCAGTCCCGCGAAGACGAGGTTCCAGTTCTTCCTCTCGATCTCGACCGCGTAGACGTAGATGATGAGCGCGAAGAGCGGGATCACGTACCACTGGAATTGAGATCCGTCCCGCAGGATCTGCAGGGCCTGCTGGGATGCTTCCGTCGGCATGGGTCACTCCTGTCTCGGAGGCCGGGAAGGAGAAGGCGGCAGCCCCTCAGGGGCGAACCGCCCGTCGTTCCGAGCCCGTTCCCTCCCGGCCGCGCGGGGACGGGAGTCTACCAGAACGCTCCGAGCCAAGGCCCGCCCGACTGGACCCTGCCTGGCCCGGGCCCTCAGCCCTCCACGTCGAATTTGAAAAGCTGTTTGTTTTCGCAAAGTATCGGCTCCCGGCAGAGACAGATGGTATAAGAGAGCGGCGCCCGGTCGCGGGCAATCCTGTCAACGCGAATCACGAGAGAGGTCTCCGCCATGCCCAAGAGGAGCGACATCAACAAGGTGATGATCATCGGCTCGGGGCCCATCGTCATCGGGCAAGCCTGCGAGTTCGACTACTCGGGGACGCAGGCGTGCAAGGCCCTGCGCTCCCTCGGATACGAGATCGTCCTGGTGAACTCGAACCCCGCCACGATCATGACCGATCCGGGCACGGCAGACATCACCTATATCGAGCCGCTGACGCTCGAGGCGATGACGGACATCATCGCCAAGGAGAGGCCGGACGCCCTGCTGCCGAACCTCGGAGGGCAATCCGGCCTGAATCTCGCCTCCGAGCTCGCCAGAGCCGGCGTGCTCGAGAAGTACGGCGTCCAGGTGATCGGCGTCCAGGTCGACGCCATCAAACGCGGCGAGGATCGTCAGGCGTTCAAGGACACGATGAACAAGCTCGGCATCGAGATGCCGCGCAGCGAGATCGCCAACAACCTGGAGGAGGCGGAGAAGGCCGTTGCGGATATCGGACTTCCTTGCGTGATCCGCCCGGCCTACACCATGGGCGGCACTGGTGGAGGGTTCGCCGGAAACATGGAGGAGTTCCGGGCACTGGCCGAACGTGGACTCCGCGCGAGCTTCGTGGGACAGATCCTGGTGGAAGAATCGGTACTCGGGTGGGAGGAGCTGGAGCTCGAGGTCGTCCGCGACAGCAAGAACCAGATGATCACCGTCTGCTTCATCGAGAACGTCGACGCGATGGGGGTGCACACCGGAGACAGCTACTGCACCGCTCCCATGCTCACCATCGACAAGGCGCTTCAGGAACGCCTGCAGAAGTACTCCTATGACATCGTCGAGGCCATCCAGGTCATCGGAGGCACCAATGTCCAGTTTGCTCACGATCCCGTTACCGGGCGGGTGGTGGTGATCGAGATCAATCCGCGGACTTCTCGTTCCTCGGCCCTGGCCTCCAAGGCCACGGGCTTCCCCATCGCGTACGTCTCCTCGCTCCTCGCCGGGGGCCTCACGATGGACGAGCTCCCCTACTGGCGAGACGGAACACTCGAGAAGTACACGCCCTCCGGAGACTACGTCGTGGTGAAGTTCTCACGCTGGGCCTTCGAGAAGTTCGATGAGCTCGAGGACAAGCTGGGGACGCAGATGCGCGCGGTGGGCGAGGTCATGAGCATCGGCAAGACCTACAAAGAGGCCTTCCAGAAGTCGATCCGCTCCAGGGAAGACGGCCGCTACGGTCTCGGCTTTGCCAAGGACTACCATCAAAAATCGCTCGAAGACCTGATGCTGCTGCTGGCCGAGCCCTCCAGCGAACGGCAGTTCATCATGTACGAGGCCCTCCGCAAGGGCGCTCCAGTACAGAAGCTCCACGAGACTACCTATATCAAGCCCTGGTTCATCGAGCAGATGAAGGAGCTCGTCGAGCTGGAAGAGATGATCCTCGCACACCGCGATGGAGAGCTCCCTGACGAGCTCCTGATCCGGGCCAAGAGCGACGGCTTCGCGGATCGCTACCTGAACCAGCTCCTGGGCGTACCCGAAACGCAGATTCGCGAGCGCCGCAAGAAGCTCGGCGTCGAGGAAGGCTGGCACCCGGTACCCGTCAGCGGCGTGGAGGACGCGGCCTACTACTATTCGACGTACAACGCGCCCGATGCCACCGAGGTGTCGCCGAACCGGAAGATCATGATCCTGGGAGGTGGGCCCAACCGCATCGGGCAGGGGATCGAGTTCGACTACTGCTGTGTCCACGCCGCTTTCGCGCTGCGCGACGCCGGTATCGAGTCGATCATGGTCAACTGCAATCCCGAGACCGTCTCCACCGACTTCGACACCTCGAACAAGCTGTACTTCGAGCCGCTCACCGTGGAGGACGTACTCAGCATCTACGAGAAGGAGAAGCCCGACGGCCTGATCTGTCAGTTCGGCGGCCAGACGCCGCTCAACATCGCCGCCGAGCTCGAGGCGGCGGGCGTGAAGATCATCGGCACCACGCCGGACACGATCGAGCTGGCGGAGGACCGCGACCGCTTCCGGCAGAAGATGGAGAAGCTCGGCATCCCCGAGCCGGAGAGCGGGATGGCCAGCACCCTGGACGAGGCGATGGAGGTGGCAGAGCGGATCGGCTACCCGCTCATCGTCCGGCCCTCCTTCGTGCTCGGCGGGCGAGCGCATGGAGGTGGTGCACGACGAGGCGATGCTGAAGCACTACGTGCAGGCGGCCGTCGACGTCTCCCCGGAGCGGCCGATCCTGATCGACAAGTTCCTCGAAAACGCCATCGAGGCCGAGGCCGATGCCATCGCCGACGGAACCGACGCCTTCGTACCGGCCGTGATGGAGCACATCGAACTCGCCGGTGTGCACTCCGGCGATTCGGCGTGCGTGATTCCGCCCACGACGATCGCGCAGGAGCACATCGACACGATCACCGAATATACCCGCCGGATCGCCACCGAGCTGAACGTCGTCGGACTGATGAACATCCAGTACGCGATCTGCAACGACGAGGTCTACGTCCTCGAGGCCAACCCGCGGGCGAGCCGCACGGTGCCCCTGGTGAGCAAGGTCTGCGGCGTCTCGATGGCGCGCATCGCCACGCAGCTGATGCTCGGCCAGAAGCTCTACGAGCTGGATCTCAGGCGCCGCTCGATACCCCACTACGGCGTCAAGGAGTCGGTCTTCCCGTTCTACTTCTACCCGGAGGTCGACCCGGTTCTGGGACCCGAGATGCGATCCACCGGAGAGGTCCTGGGCATGTCCAGCTCCTTCGGACTCGCCTTCTACAAGGCTCAGGATGCGGCCGGGGGCCGCCTTCCTCTCGAAGGGACCGTGCTCCTGACCGTCGCGGACAAGGACAAGGAACCCATCGTCGACGTGGCGCGCCGCTTCGCCGAGCTCGGCTTCGCGCTCAAGGCCACCGCCGGGACCAAGGCGTTCCTCGCCAAGCACGGAATCGAGTCGGAGCGTGTCTACAAGATGCGGGAGCGCCGGCCCAATGTCGCCGACGGCATCACGGACGGCGAGATCCAGCTGGTGATCAACACGCCCAGGGGCAAGGCCAGCAAGGCAGACGACTCATACATCCGCAAGGCGGCCATCCGCTACCGGGTCCCCTACATCACGACGGTGGCCGCCGCGACTGCCGCGGTCAAGGGAATCGCAGCCTGTCGCATGGGCCCGCCGGAAGTCCGGTCGCTGCAGAGCTATCACGCGGATATCACCGACTAGCGCCTATTCGTCGATTGGGATCATCACATCGATCAGCGGCGCGTGCTGCTGCGCGCCGTAGATGTCGCTGTCTCCGATGCCCCCGGAGTCGATGGGTCGCTTGATGGTGATCTTGATCGCGCGAGCCGCGTCGAAGAAGACCACGTGGTAGACGTCTTCCGGCCTGACCCCGTATAGCCTGCAGACCAGATCCCGATCGATCACACCCGACCGCTTGACGGCCCGGTACTTGTCCTCGTCGTCGAAGATGATGTCCAGGGTGAGCTCGAAGGGTCCCGCGTTCTTGCTTCTCAGCACCTTGGCGAGATCGTAGAGTCTCACTGCCCCGGCCATCTTCCCCTCCTCCACTGCTACTGCAGCGTCAGGTAGTCGGTCCTGAAGAGCTCGCAGGGATCGTCGACCTCGACGAGATGGTAGACCGTGAACTTGTAGACGGGACCGAAGGGGATGTCCGACGGCGCGTAGAGGAATGCGAGGTTTCCGGCGGTGGACTTCCTCCCCGGGTACGGGTAGTGAAGCATCGTCGATCTCGCCGTCGCGCAGATCGCGTTCGCCATCTCCTGCGTCGAGGCCACCACCTCGATCACGACGCCGATTTCGTGCCCCGGCTCTCCGTCTGGCTCGAGGCTTCCCATCACGGCGTTCTTGCCGTAGATGTGGAAGAGGAGCCGGTAGTCCGATCCGGGAACGTCGCTGTAGTCGTCGCGGATCTGTTCGGCGACGCCCGTCGTGATCTCGTCGATGTTCGCGATCAGGATCGGGTCCCGGACGCCGGCGATCACGATGGTTCGAAAGGCCACCTGGGCGGCGCCCTCCAGCTTGATGGTGTAGTTGCCCGCGGCGCTCGAGCGGCTGCCGGATACGCGGACGCTGCTCTCGGTGTGTGGCTGGAAGCTGCAGCCGGACAGGTCCAGCTCGATCCCGGGTCCCTGCAGAACGTAGGGATGACTCTTCTCGTAGAGGGTGTGGGCGGCCACCGACGCCGGGTGGCACTTCCGGTTGTCGTCGAGCGCCTCCACGATGAAGTGGTCCTCTCTCAGGGTTCCGAGGATCGCATCCTTGGTGGTTCCCGGGTCGGCGCAGAGCGCCCCGCATTCGAGGATCTTTCCCAGATGCATCGCCAGCGCGGGATCGAATCCAGCGCGGATCGGTAGCGCGGCGAAAGGGGCCGGATCGTAGGCGCGACCCGCCACGATCAGCTGCGCGCCCTGGCCGAGGGCAGCGATGATCGGCTCAGAGCCCATCTGACCCACGATGCGGATGGCAGCGTCGATCGCGGCGTGCGTCAGCTCCGGCACCGGCCCCAGCGGCTGGATCCTGTTTTCGTCGAGCTTCTGGTGCAGATACTCCCGTCCGACGTCCGCGTGAATCACCGCCGTCTCGAAGCAGAGTCGGTTCTCTCGGACGATCTCCTCGATCACCCGCATCGACCAGTCGACGTGCGACTTCGCCCCGGCCCCGCCCGCGGATCCGATGATCACGGGGATGCCCTGCTCGTGGCCTCCGGTCAGGATGGGAAGCAGATCCCTCTTCGTCGCCCGCCTGCTGACGATCGCGGTGCCGGCTCCGAGCTTGTGCGGGCCCGCATCGGTCGAGCCCGCATCGACCGCGATCACGTCCGGACCGCGCTCGAGTCCCCTGCGGAAGGACGTCTCGGGAAACCCGTACCCGAGGAGTCCGCAGGGGGAGAGGATCCTCATCTCTTTCAACGCGAACGCTCCCTGGAATCGCCTGCGCACCAGTGCGGCCCTGTCTAGTGTGGCCGCTCTCGAGCGGGGGAACAAGCGGGGCAGCGAAGCGAGCAGCTTGAAGGGTTCGGTCGATTGACACCCCCCTGCGGCGGGCTTAGCCTCGAAACACTCCTTTTCCCGCGGCCGTCATCACGAACCGGCCGTCCCCCTTCTCGTCAGAGGAACTCTGCAATGGAAGCCCAGCCCGGACGATTGAACCTGCTCGAGATCCACGCCGGCAACCAGCCGGAGAAGCCGGCCGTGATCGGGCTCGAGCGGTCGCTCAGCTACGGGCAGCTGCGGGACAGGGCTCGGGCCCTCGCCAGACAGCTCCACGCAATCGGCTTGCGGCCCGGAGATCAGGCCGCGGTGATGACCTACAACCTTCCTGAGTACGATGAGATCTCCAAGGCCCTCGACTACCTCGGGGTGGGAATGGTCATGGTCGGATACCGGATGAAGCCACCCGAGATCGAGTACATCGTCGAGCACTCCGATTCGAAGCTCCTGTTCTTCTGGCACGAGTTCGCCGACCGCATCCTCCCCTTCAAGGACAACTACCAGAAGCTCGTGCGCGACGGATTCGTCGTCTTCGGAGGCCCGGCTCGGGGAGCCAGGGACTACGAAGACCTCTTCCACGATCCCCCCGAGGTGGATCTCGGAAGCGTCTCGGAGGGAGAGCCCGCGGGCCAGTCCATGATCTACACCTCGGGCACCACCGGCAAGCCCAAGGGCGCAGCGCGCAGCACCGACTTCGCCGCCAAGCCGGAGGTGATCGCCTACGTGATGAAGGCCATCGCCTTCCTGAAGATGAGCCCGGAGGAGGTGCACCTGGTCTGCTGCCCCCTCTATCACTCGGCTCCTTCCTTCTTCAATCTGGTGAGCTTCATCCTCGGGGGCACGTCGGTCTACCAGCCGCGCTTCGACCCGGTCCGCTTCCTCGAGCTCGTGGACCGCTATAGGGTCACCTCCGTCCATCTGGTTCCCACCATGGTGGCCCGGCTGCTGCAGGTCGAGGACGACGTGATTCGCGGGCTCGATCTCTCGAGTCTGCGCACGGTGATCTGCGGCGCGGCTCCCCTCTTCCCCGAGTACAAGCTCGCCTTCCTCGACCGCTTCGGGGACTGCCTCTACGAGTACTACGGAGCGACGGAGACGGGGGTGAACACCCTGATCTCACCAGCGGAGATTCGCGAGCGGCCGTCGAGCGTGGGGAAGGCGTTCGCGGACAACGACATCCGGATGCTCGACGAGGCGGGCGAGGAGGTTCCGGAGAGCGAACGCGGCGTCCTCTACGTACACAACGCCATCCTCATGGAGGGGTACTACAAGAACCCGGAGGCTACCATCGAGACCTCGCGGGGCGAGTACCTGACCGTGGGGGACGTAGCCGTCCGCGACGCCGACGGCTACGTCTACATCGTCGATCGGGTCAAGGACATGATCATCCGGGGCGGGGTGAACATCTATCCCGCGGAGATCGAGGAGGTCCTGACCGGAATGCCGGCCGTTGCGGACGCGGCCGTGGTCGGGCGTTCCGATCCCGAGTTCGGCGAGAGCCCGGCCGCCTTCGTCGTACCGGTGGACGGGGAATCCGTCACGGCCGATCAGATCCAGGAGTACTGCGGGAGTCGGCTCGCGAACGACAAGATCCCCGCGACGATCGTGTTCGTCGAGGAGATCCCCCGGACGCCTACGGGAAAGATCCTGAAACGGGAGCTCCGCGAGATGCTGGCCGCAGGACGCCGGCTAAGCCATCGGGCCGCGAGAAGGCAATCCCCAACGAGAAAGAGGGTTGGTGTGTCGCCACACCAACCCTCTTCCGTCTCAGTCGATGATGTCGTGTCTAGATCAGGAACGGCACCATGAGCAGTGCGACCACGTTGAGGATCTTGATCATCGGGTTGACGGCCGGGCCCGCGGTGTCCTTGTAGGGATCGCCGACCGTGTCGCCGGTCACGGCTGCCTTGTGGGCTTCACCGCCCTTGCCTCCGTGATTCCCGTCCTCGATGTACTTCTTGGCGTTGTCCCAGGCGGCGCCGCCGGTCGTCATCGAGATGGCGACGAAGACGCCCGTGATGATGCTGCCGATCAGGAGACCGCCGAGCGCGATCTTGCCCAGGAGCAGGCCGACCAGGATCGGGGCAGCCACCGGAAGCAGTGCCGGAACCAGCATTTCCCGGAGCGCGAACTTGGTGACGATGTCGACGCACGCGCCGTAGTCGGGCTTGGCCGTGCCTTCCATGATCCCCGGGATCTCCCGGAACTGCCGCCGGACCTCTTCGACCACTGCACCGCCGGCCTTGCCCACCGCCTGCATGGCGATCGACGCGAACAGGTAGGGAAGCAGTCCGCCGATGAAGAGGCCGATGATCACGTTCACATTGCTGAGGTCGAAGCTCAACTGTCCGCTTCCGCCGTGCAGGGCGAACTCCTGCGTGTAGGCCGCAAAGAGCACCAGAGCGGCAAGACCGGCGGAACCGATCGCATAGCCCTTGGTGACGGCCTTCGTCGTATTGCCCACCGCATCGAGCGGGTCGGTCACGGCGCGCACGCTCTCGTCCATCCCTGCCATTTCCGCGATACCGCCGGCATTGTCCGTGATGGGTCCGTATGCGTCGATCGCAATCACCATGCCCGTCATCGAGAGCATCGCCATGGCCGCCATGGCGATCCCGTACAGTCCGCCCAGAGCGTGAGCGATTCCGATGGCCAGGCAGATGGCCAGAACCGGGGCCGCCGTCGACTGCATGCTGACGCCGAGGCCGGCGATGATGTTCGTGCCGTGCCCGGTCGTCGAAGCCTGCGCGATGTGCTTCACGGGACCGTAGATCCCGGTGTAGTACTCCGTGATGATCACGATGACGACGGTCAGCACGAGCCCCACGAGCGTCGCGAGGTAGATGTTCAGCGCCGAGATTCCCGGTATCTCACCCATCAGCCGCATGGTGATGAAATAGAAGGCGATGGCGGCGAGAATGGCCGATCCGAACATCCCCTTGTACAGAGCGCCCATGATGTACTCGTTCTTGCCCAGCCGGACGAAGAACACGGCGATCATCGAAGCGATGATGGAGACCGCGCCCAGAACGAGCGGGAAGACCGTGGCGATGCCGATGTCGGGGAACAGCAGGTTGCCGAGGAGCATCGCGGCAACGGCGGTGACGGCATAGGTCTCGAACAGGTCGGCTGCCATTCCTGCGCAGTCACCCACGTTGTCGCCGACGTTGTCGGCAATGGTCGCCGGGTTCCTGGGATCGTCCTCTGGGATGCCCGCTTCCACCTTTCCGACCAGGTCCGCACCGACGTCGGCGCCCTTGGTGAAGATGCCACCGCCGAGGCGGGCGAAGATGGATATCAGGCTCCCCCCGAAGCCGAGAGCGACCAGTGCGATGACGGCGTCTCTCGGTGAAGCTTCCGGTTGCCGTGAGGATCGCATAGAAGCCGGCCACGGCGGTCAGTGCGAGGCCTGCAACGATCATCCCGGTCACGGCTCCGCCTTTGAAAGCGAGACTCAGGCCCGGCGCAAGGCCACCCTTCGCGGCTTCGGCAGTCCTGACGTTCGCCAGCACCGAGACCCGCATGCCGATGTAGCCCGCCGCAAAAGAGGCGACTGCGCCGACCAGAAATCCGATGAGCCGTCTTGAGGCCGAGGGCGAAGACGATCACGCCGAAGATGATGATGCCGGTGATCCCCATGCTCTTGAGCTGGCGGTTCAGGTAGGCGATCGCGCCTTCGCTGATTGCGCTGGCAATCTCCTGCATCTTCTCATTGCCAGCAGGCGCGGCTCTCACTCTGGCAGCCAGAACGATGGCGAATACCACGCCAGCGATTCCAACCAACGTGCATATCAACGGTAGATTGCTCATTACTGCCTCCCTTGTTCCGTTACCCCAAGCTCGATCTTCGTCTCGAGTTGGAGCTGCCGCTCTCGCAAGACCCAAAGCGAAAGGACAGGCCCAGGCGCCGGGACGGAGGGTTACCAGATATTCCATTACTGTCCACCGAGATTCGCCAGAAATAGCGAGCGGATGGGCCGAAAGCGCCACATCCCTGACCAGGAGTCTGATCCGCAAATGAGACAGCGTTCCAACGCAGATCATCGAGAGCAGCCCGGTGCCCGGTTTCGCGGAGCCACTCGCCCGGCGTCTCTGCACCGAGCACAACTCCCGTACGCTCGCGGAGAACGGAACGCTCGGAAGCGACAACAGCGACCGAGCGGGGCGCCGCGCTCGTGGACGAACGCGCGGCACCGCTTCTCGCTCTCCGCCGCCGCCGTCGATTCGACCGAGAGGGACGAGAAGCCGGCGCACCCTCCCCTGCGCGGCGCCCGCAAGCCACCTGGCGCCGCCCGGAATCTAGCCCCATTTTAGCTTGCTCGAAAGCTTTCGTGAGCTAGTATGCCGAAAACGCCGGCCCGGGCCGCAGCGAGGCGGTGATTCCGCCAGCCGCCCTAGGAGAGCAGCGATGAGCAAGGATGAGCGGTACGACTTCGTCATCGTGGGCGGAGGGCCCAACGGGGTCGCGCTGGCGGCCTATCTGGGCAAGTGCGGAGCCAGCGTCTGCGTGCTGGAGGAGAGGCCGGAGGCGGGCGGCGCGTGTGAGAACACCGAGCCCATCCCCGGAGTGCGCATCACTCCCCACGCCATGTACATGTACGCGGGCCCGGCGCCCGGCTTCGAGCAGCTGGAGCTGCACAAGTACGGCTTTCGCATGGACTGGAGCCCGATCTCCGAGAACCTCGCGAATCAGAGAGAGGGCGGGGTCCTCACGACGGAAGGCGTGGCGCCGCTCACCGACAAGGACGTGATGGGCTGGGCCAAGCTCGCCGGCATGCTGGGACAGCCGCCGTTCATCAAGGACCTGTTGCGCGCCACCTTCTGGTGCCCGCCCCATCCTCCCGAGGTCGAGGTGACGGCGGAGAACATCCCCTACATGCAGGTCTACAAGCAGCATCAGCCCGACGTCTGGACCGAAGAGCTGCTCGACATGACGCTCTTCGACCTGATGGACGAGTACTGCGAGACCGAGCCGCCCAAGGTGCAGCACGCCATGGTCGCCTGGTACTCGGGCGCTGCCGGGCCACTGGGAGGGGGTGGCCATCCCCGCGCTCGGATGTGACATCACTCTCACCATCTACGGTGGAATCAGCGTCCCTCGCGGCGGCATGCACGGCTATTTCCATTCCATCATCCGCTGCGCCATCGCCCACGGTGTCGTGGTGCGCACCTGTTGTCCGGTGGACGAGATCATCGTCGACGACGGGCGGGCCACGGGGGTGCGTCTGCGCGAGACCGCCACCACCGACGAGAAGAAGATCTGGGCGAACAAGGCGGTGATCAGCGGCGTCGACGTCATCCAGACCTTCGACAAGCTGGTGGGCCCGCAGCACTTGAGCTCCAGCTTCAGGAAGAGGGTGCAGGACATCAGCCTGAAGGGCGGGAGCATCTGGGCCTCCCACCTGCTCACCCGCGAGCCGCTACGCCCTCGCGCCAAGTTCATGTCCCCCGGCAGGGAGAAGGGCGGCGAGGTCGGCGGGCCCTACCCCTGCGACTCGCGCGAGATCTACTACGAGCACGTGGCAGACGTGGATGGCCGGCGGGGCAATCCCACCATGCCACCCGAGAGACTGATGTGGATCGCGACCCAGAGCGCGAGGTTCAACCCCGAGCACGACGACCAGTGCACGATCCCGGGGGTCTATCTGGAGTCCCCCTACTACGTCTACGTCCCGCCGCCGGAGTACCAGCCCGGCGGTCCCGACGCCATCGACAAGAACAAGGAAGAAGTCAACGCCTACATGCGCAAGGCGTTCAGCCAGGTCATCGAGAATCTCGACGACGACAATCTCATCGCCCACCTGGCGAACACCCCCTATGAGTCGGAGTTCCGCAACACCGGCCTGATCGGCGGCACCTGGTGCGGGACCCGCCACTGCGACGACCAGTGGGGAGAGAACCGGCCGCTGCCGGAGCTGGCGCGCTACCGAACGCCGATCGAGAGCCTCTACCTCTGCAACCAGACGGCCTGTCACCCGGGCGGTCTCGCCCTCATGGCGATCCCCTACAACCTGATGCACATCCTGATCGAGGATGGGATGGTCGAGCCCGGCAAGTGGTGGTACCCGTCGCCCTGGTACATACCGCAACAGGGCAAGGTATCGGCAATCCCCCGCTAAGAGAGAGGACGACACGATGCCGAATCTCCCGGCTGGCAAGATCTTCGACGAGTTTCCCGACGAGAGCGACTGGGATGTGGTGGTGATCGGAGCCGGGCCCAACGGCCTGATTGCGAGCGCCTACCTGGCCAAGGCCGGCCTCAAGGTGGCCACGGTGGAACGCCGCTACGAGATCGGAGGCGGCCTGGCCACGGAGGAGATCCTCTTCCCGGGCTACTACTCCAACATGCATTCCGTCTACCACCTGATGGTCGACTACATGCCCGTCCTCCAGGACTTCGACATGAACCGGCATGCCCTTCAGTGGACCAAGCCCAACGCGCAGGCGGGCATGGTGTTCGAGGACGGCCGGTCGTTGCTCCTGGCGCGGATGATCGAAGACACCAAGGATTCGATCATGAAGTTCTCCTTCAAAGATGCCGTTGCCTTCGGCAAATTGATGCGAACCTGGCGGAAGATCGTCGATGACATCCTGGGGCCTGGCACCTACATCCCCCCCATGGATCCGCTGGACATCAGCGTCGCCATGCAGCGGACCAAGATCGGCCAGGAGCTGATGGAGCTGGTCGAGCAGAGTCCGCTCCAGATCATCACCGACAATTTCGAGAACGATCAGGTGCGCGCCCTGCTGCTCTACACCAGCTGCATGTGGGGGCTGGATCCCAGGGAGACCGGGGTGGGCATGTTCGTGGCTCTCATGCTCGAGCGGGGCGCCAACAAGTGCTACTGCGAGGGCGGCTCGCACAAGTTCGCGGGCTCGCTGGCGCGCGAGATCGTCAGCAACGGCGGAACCATCGTCGACGCCGCCGAGGTCACCGAGATCCTGATGGAGAACGGCCGTGCCGTCGGCGTTCGGCTGGCCGAGGGCCGCACCCTCCGCGCCAAGGTCGTGATGTCCACGCTGGATCCCCACACCACCTTCCTCGACCTGGTCGGCGCGGAGAACCTCCCGGCCGACCTGAAGCAGTCCGTCGACGACTGGAAGTACGACAAGTGGAGCTACTACACACTGCACGTGGCCAGCAAGGAGCCGCCGCGGTACGCGTGCGATGACAACTGGATCGATGATGCCTTCATGACCGTGGTCGGCATCGAAGGGCTCGACCCGCTGCTGGCCCATTGGGAGAACGTGGTGTCCGGCAGGATCGATCTGGACAACTTCGGCGGGCACGCCACCTGCGAGAGCTCCGTCGACCCCCACCTGGTCCGTTCTCCATACGGCGGGTACGTGTCCTTCTTCCAGGTCCACGCGCCCTACGAAATCGACGGTGGATGGGACAATCGAGGCCCCGAGCTCGAGGAGGCGATCCTGGCCAAGTGGCAGCAGGCTGCCCCCAACATGACCAAGGACAGCATCATCACGACCTGCTTCGAGACGCCCGTCGGCATCGAGCGGCGTCTGCCCAACATGCGACGTGGTGCGATCAAGCACGGTGACTACGACCCGCTGCAGCTGGGCTGCTTCCGTCCCAATCAGGAGTGCTCGAGCTCTGCCACGCCGATCGAGGGCCTCTACACCTGCGGCGCCTCCAACTATCCGGGCGGGATGGTGCTCGGAGGCCCCGGCTACATCGGCGCCAACAAGGTGGCCGAGGACCTCGGGGTGGCGAAGTGGTGGAAGCCCACCCGCGCCATGGAGCGCTACATCAAGACCTACCTCGATTAGCGCTCATCTCACAAAACGTCTCATCGCCGGAGACGGCGCAACCGGAAGCGGACCCACGAGCAGGGGCACCCGCCCGGATTCTTTCCCCGCGGGGGACAGCGTTTCTGCTACCTTTCCTTTCAAATCAGGAAGGACGGAGCGAGATGGCCTGGAACTACAGCGAGAAGACGCAGCAGCTGTTCATGGACGCGGTGCAGGGCAAGCCCGGGACCCATCTCGGCGAGATCGAGAACCCCGACGGCCTGGGCGAGCACGGCTCCATCGCCTGCGGGGACGCGCTGCGCTTCACCTTCGCGGTCGAGCGCCACCCCACCGATCCGACCCAGGACGTGATCAAGGAGGCGAAGTACCTGACCTTCGGCTGCACCTCGGCGATCGCGGCCTCGGAGGCGCTCTGCGCGATCATCGAGTCCGGCAGCTACACCCCGATCCAGGCCCTCAAGATCCAGAACCAGGACATCGTCGACTTCCTGGAAGGCCTCCCCGATCAGAAGATCCACTGCTCGGTGATGGGGGCCGAAGCCCTGGAGGCGGCGGTCTTCGACTGGGCGCGCAAGCGAGGGGTCGACCTCGGCTTGCTGGGCCTCGATCACAGGGACGATGACCAGGAGGAAGGCAGGCTCGTCTGCGAGTGCTTCTCGGTGACCGAGCCGTATCTGAAGCGCAAGATCAAGGAGCTGAACCTCCGCACCATTCCCGAGATCACCAACGCCATCAAGGCGGGCGGGGCCTGCATGTCCTGCCACCACGTTCCCGGCGGACTTCAGGACCTGCTCGACGAGACCTGGGGCGTCGCCGTCGCCGAGCGGCCCAGCGAAGCGGTCGAACAGCCCGAGGCGGAGGCGAAGGCCCCGCTCTCGCCCTACCAGTTCGCCAAGAAGGTCGAGAAGGCCATCGATGAGTACGTCCGCCCCATGCTCCAGCAGGACGGCGGCGACCTCGAGATCGTGGACATCAAGGACAGGCTGGTCTATTGCCGTCTCGCCGGCGCCTGCGCGGGCTGTGCCGGAGCGTCCCAGACGCTGCGGATGATGGTCGAGGGCACGCTGAAGGACAACGTGGACCAGAGCATCCGCGTGATCCAGGTCTCGAACTAGCCGATCCGAGCGAAACCAGATGAAGACCGTCTACACGGACAACAACGCCACCACCCAGATTGCGCCCGAAGTCTTTCAGGCGATCGTTCCCTATCTGACGGAGGACTACTTCAACCCGAGCTCCATGTACGAGGCGGCGCGCGGCGCTGCCGACACCATTGGCCACGCCCGCGAGGTGGTCGCGGATGCCCTGGGAGGAGTCGACCCGAGCGAGGTGCTCTTCACTTCCTGCGCCACCGAGAGCAACAACATGGCGATCTACGGGACCGCCAAGGCCAACCCGGCGCGCAAGCACATCATCACCACGGCCGTCGAGCACCCCGCGGTGCTGGAGGTCTGCGAGGACCTGGAGCGCAGCGGCTACGAGGTGGACTACATCTCCGTGGACGGGTCCGGCAATCTGAACGTCGACGAGTTCGTGCGGGCGCTGCGTCCCGATACCCTGCTCGTCACCGTCATGCACGCGAACAACGAGACGGGCGTGATCTTCCCCATCGAACAGCTCTCCCGCCTCACCAAGGAGACCGATCCCTCCATCGTCTTCCACACCGACGCCACCCAGAGCATGACCAAGCTCCCCATCGACCTTCGGGGGAACTTCGAGCACGTCGACCTCCTCTCCTTCTCCGGTCACAAGCTCCACGCACCCAAGGGAGTCGGCGTCCTCTATCTGCGGCGAGGGACGCGCTGCCGCCCGCTCCTGATCGGCGGCCATCAGGAGTCGGGCCGACGGGCGGGAACCGAGAACGTCGCCTTCATCGCCGGACTGGCCAAGGCGCTGGAAATCGCCAACCGTGACCACGAGGAAGCAGACGCCAGAGTCCGCGAACTCCGGGACCGCCTGGAGCAGGGCATCCTGGAGCGGATCCCCGAGGTTCGCGTCAACGGAAAGGACGCCCCGCGGCTACCCAATACCTCGAACGTCTCGATCCACTACGTCGAGGGTGAGGGCATGCTCTACCAGCTCAGCGCCGAGGGAATCTGCGCCTCGAGCGGCTCGGCCTGCACCTCGGGCAACCTCGAACCCTCTCACGTCCTGATGGCCATGAAGGTGCCGTTCACGGCTGCGCACGGCTCGATCCGCTTCAGCTTCAGCCGCTACAACAGCGACGAAGACCTCGACCGCATCCTGGAGGTCTTCCCCAAGATCGTGGCCAACCTGCGCAGGATCTCTCCCTACTGGGACGACCAGAAGAACGAGCCCCGCCCCGAGGCCGCCGCCCTCCAGGCGAAGTGAGCCAGCGCGGAGGCTATTCTGCTCCGGCGAGCTTCCGCAAGCGCGCCATCTGCTCTTCCGAGGGCGGATCGAGCTCGCGGAGCGGGTACTCCGTTCCCAGCTGCCGGTACTTCGGCTCTCCGAAGCCGTGGTACGGGAGCAGCTCGTAGGGGCGGGAGCCGGGCAGGTCGTTCACGATGCCGGCGATCGCCGAGACGGACTCTGGAGAGTCGTTGAACCCGGGGATGACCGGTGTGCGGACGACCACGCGCAGCTTCGGGAAGTGCTCGCAGAGCTTGCGGAGGTTCGCGAGGATGAGGTCGTTCCCGACGCCAACCTGGTCCTTGTGTGCCACGGCATCCGCGGACTTGATGTCGTAGAAGACCTCGTCCGCCTCGCTGCACGCCTCCCGCAGGTCTTTCCACCTGCACTGGCCGGAGGTCTCCAGCGCCGTGCGGATGCCACGGCTCCGGGCGGCCTTCAGCAACTGGACCGCGAAGGCGGCCTGCGTCAGCGGCTCTCCGCCGCTCAGCGTCAGTCCGCCGCCGGATCGGGCGTAGAAGCTGCTGTCCTCCTCCACCGCTTCCATCACCTCGTCCACGCTCATGGCCCTCCCCAGCATCGCCAGGGCCAGGGAGGGGCAGGCGTCCGCGCAGGCTCCGCAGCCGTCACAGAGCCCCCGGTCGATCCGGACCTTTCCAGCGTCCGTGCCTGCGATGGCTCCGGCTTCGCATGCCTGCAGGCATCGGTCGCACTCGGCGCTGCCGATGCACTTGTTCAGGTCGAAGGCGAGCTCCGGGACAAGCGCCTGCCCTTCCGGATTCGAGCACCAACGGCACGAGAGCGGGCATCCCTGCAGGAAGACCAGGGTCCTGATCCCCGTTCCGTCGTGGAGGGAGAACTTCTGGATGTTGAAGACCAGCCCTCGGCCTTCCTCTCCGCGACCCGGACCCGTGCGGCCCGGCTCCGCTCTCAAAGGCCGTGCTCCGTCCGCTTGATGATCTCGTTCTGAAGCTGAGGAGTGAGGTCGACGAAGTACGCGCTGTAGCCCGCCACCCGCACCAGCAGATTCCGGTACTTCTCCGGGTTCTTCTGGGCCGCGATCAGGGTCTTGCTGTTGACGATGTTGAACTGGAGGTGCCACATCTTGAGATCGCAGGCGGTCCGGATCACGGACATCAGCTTCGGGATTCCGTCCCGACCGGCCACCGCGGAGGGTGTGAGCTTCATGTTGAGCAGTCGGGCCGCGCGCTCCTTGTAGCCCCCGCACCGGGTGCTGGCGACCGAGCGGAGGCTCGCCGTCGGTCCCTTTCGGTCGGCACCCTGAGACGGGCTGACCCCCTCCGCCACCGGCTCCCCGGCCTTCCTCCCATCCGGAGTCGCACCGAGAACCGCCCCGAAGGGTATGTGGGCCGTGATGGTCACGTAGCGGACGTCCAACTCGCCGCCAAAGGCGGACTTGTGCCTTCGCGTCAGGTGGATGAAGAGCTCCTCGATGTCGTGGCCGATCGAGTCGGCATAGGCTTCGCCGTTTCCGTACTTCGGGGCGTGGAGGCACATCTGCCTGATCGCCTCCTTGCCTTCGAAGTTGGCATCGATCGCCTCCACGAGCTCTGCCATGGTCAGCTTCTGCTCGTCGAAGACGAGCTTCTTGATCGCCGCCAGCGAGTCGATGGCGGTCCCGAAGCCGAGCGTGTCGACGAACCCCAGATACAGGGCTCCTTCCACCGGCCCGGCGTGCATGTCCTTGCACTCCTCCATGCAGAGATCGTGGAGCATGGAGCACAGCGGCGAGGCGATGTACTTCGACTTCAGCGTATCCGCCACGTACTGCTGGATGAAGACGTGCTTCATCATGCTCTCCGCCTGGAGGCGGAAGGCGTTCCAGAGATCGTCGAAGCAGCTGAACTCCCTGGGATCACCCGTGGCGACTCCGACCCTGTCGTCGCCGGCGAACTTCACCCTCCCGTCGTGGAGCACCATCTCCACGAGTGCCCCCAGGTTGGCCCACGCGCAGCCGGTGGTGACACCGTCACGGTTCAGGAGCTTCGCCTCGGTGCAGCCCGCGATGCAGTAGTCGTTCGCCTCCTCCGGCTCCGCGCCCTTGGCCAGGAACAGCGGGATGATCTCCTCGTCGAAGAACAGCTTCGGAAAGCCGGTCCCTTCCTTGATGGTCTGGCAGACCGCGTGCAAAAAGGAGTCGGGTGTCTGGGCGTGGATCCTCGCCGCCAGGTCGGGATAGTTGAGCGGAAACTCCCGCTTGGATTGCAGCATCAGGTGGGAGAGCTCGTTGGTCGCGTCCCTTCCCTCCTTGGTCTGGCCTCCGATCGTCGTCGCCTCCCAGTGCGCGTATCCCTCCGTGTAGGAGAGCTCTCCGGCGGTGGTGTAGATCTCGACGTTCCGGGCCATGCCGATCCACAGGCATTCCAGCAGCTCCAGGGCCCGGTCTCTGGTGAGGCGGCCCTGCTCGATGTCCCGCTCGTAGAAGGGATACAGATACTGGTCGATCCTTCCATTTCCGACGGTGCCGCCGATGCGCTGCTCGAGCCGGGAAACGGTCTGGATCAGCCACTGGGACTGGACGGCCTCGCGAAAGCTCCGCGCCGGGTGTTCCGGGACCCGTTCGCAGATCTCGGCGATCTCGAGCAGCTCCTTCTTCCTGGCTTCGTCGCCCTCCGCTTCCGCCATGCCTCTCGCCAGCTCGGCGTAGCGCCGGGCAAACGCGGCGATCGCGTCGCAGACGAGGATGACTGCGTCCAGGAAGGGCGCCCTCTCGACCTGGGCCTGCGCGTCGAACGGATCGAGTGACGCGAGCTTCTGCCGGGCCTCCTCCCGGATCCCCTGGATGCCGCGCTTCAGAACCTTCTCGTAGTCGTGATTCCAGGCCAGGCTCGAGCGAGCGGTCGCCGTCGGGGTCACCACGAAGTAGAGCTCGACGAGCCGGCGGGTCTCCTCCGGCAGGGCGTCCATGAAGGCGGTGTGGTAGCGCTTGCCCTCCCAGTAGGGCTTGAGCTGCTCGTTGATGATCGTCGCATCCTCTTCCGTCACGACGATGCGATCGTCGGGCTGGCTGGGCCGGACCTCTTCGGAAAAGAACCGCTCTTCCAGCTCCGGATACAGAATGGCGTAGCGACCGGGAGAGCCGGCGCTGCCCACGATGAGCTCATCTGCGTCGATGTGGATCGGTATCTCGCGAAGTACGTGCGAGAGGGCCTTGCCCCAGCGCAGGACCAGCGGCTGACCCTCGGTCTCGGCGAACGACTCGGTGACCAGGCGTGCCCGCTCCACGTTCAGTCGGATCGGCTGGTCGCGGAACCCCTCGAGCATCCGGTGGATCCGGGTCCGCTCCCGCTGCGCGTCCTCGCTCACCAGCCCGATCTGCCGCCCGTCCTCGATTCGCTCTTCCTGCGGTGACAACACCTCCGCAGCCGATGCCATGGCTCCACCTCCCGTGGTTTCTTTCGGGTCAACCCGTGTTGAATCGACGCTTCCGGCGGCCAAGCCTCAAGCCGCCCGCTCTCCTCTCGGGACACGCTGCTCCACCCCATCCACCTTTTCGGCGAACTCGAGATAGAGTCGAAGTGACTTGTCGAGATGTTCGTCGAGCGTCACGTCGAACTCCTCCCCGTAGTACTCGTGGAGCAGCATCATGCCGGTGATCTGCGCAAAGAAGAGGTTGGAGGCGTCCTTGACGCTGATGTCGCGGACCTCTCCACGCTCGATTCCCTGCCGGTAGAAGTCGCGAAACACGTTCTCGAGCGTGCGCCGCTTCGCGTTCAGCTGGGCGCGCATCTCCGCGGGGAGCCGCGGCTCCACCTGGTGCCTCTGGATGAAGTAGAGCGAGAAGAAGTTGGGCTTCTCGCGGATGATGCGGCGGATCTCCTCGAGAAAAGCCGTGATCTTCTCCGGCGCCGGCGACGGACTGGATGTCGCCCTGCTGACCCGCTCGCTGAGGAGATCGCCGTAGCGGTCCAGAATCCGCAGGTAGATCTCTTCCTTGCTGGCAAAGTACTGGTAGACGGAGGTGCGGCTGAAGTCGGCCAGCGCGGCGATGTCGTTGATCGAGGTCTGGTCGTAACCCTTCTCGACGAAGAGCCTCTCGGCGCCGTCGAGAATCAGGTTCGTCCGCGCCTCTCTCTCCCGAGCGATCCGCTCCCGGCTGGCCATGGAACTCCGCCTTTCTGACACCATGTCAGGATTCCGTCATGATGTCAAGCGCTGATTTCCCGGCGGATCAGATCGCTCTTGCCACCTCGTTGGCGCTCGAGATGGCCTTCTGGATGTCGCCCACGGAGGAGCAGTCCCCGATCTCGTGCACCTCCGCCCTCCCCTTCAGCTGGCCGGTGAGGGCGTTGTCCCGCTCTCGGCCCCTCGAGATGATCAGGCTGTCATAGGGCAAGACGCTGCGCTTCCCCGCCTCGTCCCTGAGCGCGATGCCCTCGGGAGTGATCTCTTCCACCTTCACACCGGGGAGCACTCTGGGGTTGCTGATCCGCTGCGCCTCGGGAGTCCCCCGGGCCGTATCGACGTCCGCCAGCTTCCGGAGGATCCACCACCTCCTGAAGTTCGAAGCGTGACCGCCCAGCGTCTTCTCGCCGCCTTCCCCGATCAGGACGACCTGCTTGCCTTCCTCGGCGAGGGAGATCGCCAACTCGGCGCCGTAGGTCATCCCCCAGACGACGACCCGATCGCCGAGATCCTTCCTGCGGCGGAGAGCCTCGATGTGGTCCACCACTCCGCGCTTGCTCCTGGCGAGCTCCGGAATGAGCATCGAAGAGCCGGTGGCCACGACGACGACGTCGGGATCGATCTCGTCCACCGCAGACGGGGCCGCCTCGGTAGCCAGCCGGACCTCGACTCCGAGCTTCTCGAGCTGCACGACGAGGTACTCGATCAAACTGGCGAACTCGGCCGTCAGCGGCTCCAGAGCCAGCGCGGCCACCATCCCACCCAGCGCGGACCGCTTCTCGACCAGGGTGACCTGGTGGCCTCTCTCGGCGGCGACTCTCGCGGCCTCCATTCCCGCCACTCCCCCACCGATCACCAGAACCCGCCTGGGTCGCTCCACCGGCGTCGGCGGAGCCACTCCCGGCGTCATCTCGTAGTTGATCGAGCACGGCGTTCCGCAGCCCTCTACGCAGGCCACGCACTTGCGGACGTCCTCCCGCCGCCCCTCCAGGTACTTCCTGGGGGTGTCCGGATCTGCGGTGAGCTGCCGGCCCATGTAGATCAGATCGGCCTTGCCCTGCTGCAGGAAGTCCTCGGCCATCTCCAGCTCGACGATCCGGCCGACTCCGATCACCGGAAGACGCGTCGCCTGCTTCACCGCCTCGGCCAGGTGGATGAAGCACCCGCGCGGATAGTAGAGGGGGATCTCGATCCCCTCCGGTGAGTGCAGGATGGAGCCCTGCGAGACGTCGATGCAGTCCGCGCCGGCCTCCTCCAGCGCCGGAACCACATACCGGGTGGTGTCGTCGATGGTGATGCCCTTGTCTCCGAGCAGCTCGTCGGCGCTGATCCTGACCAGCAGCGGATAGTCTTCTCCGACGGCCTCTCTCATCTTTCTGAGCGTGTCGGTGGGGAAGCGGAGCCGGTTCTCCCAACTGCCGCCGTACTCGTCTTCGCGCCGGTTGTAGAACGGCGAGATGAAGGAGCAGCACAGGGTGGCCCCACCGTGGGCGCAGTGGAGCTCGACGCAGTCGACACCCGCCTCCTTCAGGATCGCCGTGGTGTCCGCGAAGGCCTGTACGTGTCCCTCGATCTCGCTGGCGCTGAGCGCGTGTGGCTCGGCGGGCGCCGGCAGCACCCCCCCGTCCATCTTCAGCAGGTCCATGATGGCCTGCTTGGCATCCAGCTCGTTCGGATAGGGCGGGAGTGAGGGGCCCGTGCCCGTGAGCGGGCCACCCGCAACGATCTGGACCCCCAGGCAGGCGCCGTGCGAATGAATCACCTCGGCCAGCCTGGCGAAGCCCTCCTTGAGGCCGGGGATGGCGAACATGGGCGGCGCGAAGCTGCCCGTCATGATCAGCCCGGCACCCCCTCTGGCCCTCGCCTCGAACCAGGCAATGGTCTCGTCGGTGATCGCGAAGCTGGTCCACACCCCCGGCATGTTGAGCAGCGGGGCCAGCCCGATCCGGTTCGGGAGCCTCATGCTCTTGATCTGAAGCGGCTCGAAGATCATCCGGGGCTCGGCCATCTCAGCCTCCTGCCGCCGCTTCGTCTCTGACTCTCTTGCGGAGGGACCGGAGCCCCTCCACCAGGGAGTCCGGCTCCTCCTTTCCGGGCTCCTCCCATGGCTTCGCGAGCCCGAGATCCTTCGCGATGATCTTGTAGCAGTTGTACGACTCGCTCGATCCGCAGTTCGATCCCACGTGCCAGGATCCACCGGTCGCGTAGAGGTTCTCGATCGGGGTCCTGTGGTTGGCGAGTTCGGGTGTGGGCCGGTTCTCCTCGACCTGCCAGGGGGTCCGATCGACCCCCGCCCAGGTGCCGTCGGGACCCAGGTTCTTCATCCGCATGTGGTCGTATGGGCTGTTCATGTCCACGCCGATCACGTTGTCCCAGGTCATGTTGGGGGCGTAGTCCTTCCAGATGCTCAGCAGCTCATCCGTGTAGCGCTTTCGGAGCTCCAGCCACTCGGCCTCGGAGTGCAGGGAGACGGGCTGCCCGAGCTGCTCCGTGTAGACGGCGTGCTTCCCCTGCGGTGCGTAGCTCGGGTCGACCAGGCTGTGGGAGCCCGCGACCACGCCGTAGTCCTCCAGGGGTGGCCACATGTTCATCTGCGCGTACTGGCACTTCCTGGCGACGTGGTCCGGGTCGGGGTCCGGCTGCATCCCCAGCCATCCGCAGTCGTGCACGTCGGGGTTGAAGGCCTCGGCGTTGTACCGGGGCGCTTCGTGCACGGCCAGCGTGTACCACATCAGGCAGCCGAAGTTCCGCTTCAAGAGCTCCACGCGCCGAGCCGTCACGTCGTCGACGTGTTCTCTCCCGATCAGCTCGAAGATGAGCTGGTGCGGAGAGAGCGTGCTCACCACGAGCTTCCTGGCCGCGACCTCGGTGCCGTCAGCGAGACGGATGCCCGTGGCGCGTCCGTTCTCGATGATGGCCTGCTTCACCTCCTGGGTGATGTGGAACTCGCATCCGAGCTGCGTCAGCACCTGATGGGCTGCGTGGGCGATCCGGTGGGTACCCCCTCTGTTGAAGCCGATCATCGGCAGCGTGAGCATCATGCCGAGCGCGGTGCCGCCATGCCCGGGCTCGTTGACGTCCACCGCGAACGAGACGATCGTCCGGAGGACGGAGGATTGCAGCTCGGGGCTCTCGAACCACTCCCTGATCACGCGATGAGCGCTGGCCTTGAGGATCAGCGAGTCGGGATTGAAGCCGAGCTGCAGGATCTTCGCGTACACCTCGGCCTGCCTCGTGAGGATTCCCGGATCCGACGCCCTGATTTCCGCCGGATTGAAGATGGTGTCCATCTGCGTCCGCCACAGCTCATCGCTCTGCTCCAGCTCGGTCATTCTGAGCCAGGTCTCGGCGTCCTTCTCGGAGAAGCGGGCGATTTCCCGGGCGGAGCGCTCCTGGCCGGGGTCGTGCTTGTGGCTGTACAGGGCAAGGCAGTTGTGCTTGTCCCTGAAGGCCATGCCGGCGCTGCTGAGATGCTGATCCCACTGGGCGCCGTAGTCCCAGAACTCCGGGAAGTCGCGGATGACGGGCACGAAGTACCAGGGCAGGATCATGTTGGCGTGGGTGTTGCCCAGGAAGCCCGGAGCCGACAGCTCCTCCGTGGCGCAGCAGCCGCCGATCTCGTGGCGCCTCTCGAATACGCCGACACTCATGCCGCCGTACTTGACCAGATACATGGCGAGAAGCAGCCCCTTGTTTCCCCCTCCCACGATCACCGCGTCGTACACCCTGTCGGCCATCCCGCCTCCTGCTCTCCCGACCCGCAGGTCTGCCGTCCTGGCGACGGCTGGAGTCAGGAGATCTTACGCGGCCTTCCGCTTCGCGTGAAGACCCGGGAGCCGACCCGGGGCCGGGGCGGGCGAGCTGCCCGCGCCCCTCCGGAGGGCGCTGGAACGCGCGGCGGGACGCTCCCTGTCTACTACCCCGTGTACTACTCCGTGTCGATCGGCAGGTTCATCACGATGGCCTGCAGCTTCCTCATCGTCTCCAGGTAGCGATTGAAGTAGATCTGCGAGATGCGGCGCTGGATCACGTAACCCATCAAGAGGTCCTCGTCCATCAGGTGCCGGAGTGCCGCCGACTCGAGCTTCATCAGCTTCGAGTTCTTGGTGCACTGGGCCGTGGTCGAGTAGGTGTCGATGCCGAAGCACTCGCAGTTGCCGAAGATCACCCCCGTCGTCGCCTCGTCGATCGGGATGCTGATGCCTCCCTTCCCCGGCAGGCGGAGGGATACCTCTCCGTCCAGTACCACGTACATGTGAGCGGCCTTCTGGCCGTGGTAGTAGACCGTGTCGCCTTCCTTGTAGTCCACCACGTCCGCTGCATCGCTCAGGACGTCGATTTGCTCGGGCCTGAGGAAACCGAAAACGTCCTGGGATCCCATACGTTCTGCGACCGGCATGGCTGCCTCCCCTTTGAGATGTGATGTCTCGAATCGAGCCGTCACGCCCGCCGGGACCGGCTTGCGCGGGGCTCTCCCCAACCGGTCGAGGAGCAAGAGCCGTGCCCACGCTCCATTCTCTGCAGCCACCGGCAGACGGGCTGCAAGACCGGCTCTCCGCGTCTCTCCACGCCCCGGAGGGCCACAGCCCCCCTGCGGGCGGCCGGGGAGGGTCGCGCGATGGCGACGATCGCCGATCGGAGGGTCGCCGAAGGGCTACGCTTCGTCGGGTGGACGCCGCGAGCGGCCATCGACGTCCGGCAGGTCGATGCCCAGTCTGCGAATCTTCTTGAACAGCGTCGCCTTGTGGATTCCGAGGTCCCGCGCGGTGGCCTCGCGGTGCCAGCCGTGGCGTTCGAGCGCATCGCGGATGAACTGCGCCTCGTGCTCGGAGATCTCCGCCGCCAGTCCATCCGCCTCGCCCGCCGTCCTCTCCTGCCACGGAGCCGGCAGGTGCTCCAAGCCGACCGTCCCGCCGGTGCACATGACGCAGGCGTGCTCCAGGGTGCTCTCGAGCTCCCGGATGTTTCCGGGGTAGTCGTGACTGGCGAGAAGGCGCAGCACCTCGGGCGACACGCCCGAGATCTCCCGGCCGAAGCGCGCGGAGAAGCGCCCGAGGAAGTGATCGACCAGCAGGGGAACGTCCTCCCTGCGCTCTCGAAGCGGCGGCAGGCGGACCGGGATCACGTTGAGCCGGTAGAAGAGGTCCTCGCGAAAGGTGCCCTCGGCCACGTCGTGCGAGAGGTCGTGGTGGGTGGCGGCGATGAATCGCACGTCCGCCTCGACGCTCTCGACCGAACCCAGCGGCTCGAAGACCCCGTCCTGCAGGACGCGGAGCAACCGGACCTGCAGAGCCGCCGACATCTCCCCCACCTCGTCGAGAAAGAGCGTGCTGCGGTGGGATCGCGAAATCTTTCCCGGCTTGTCGGTCCGGGCGTCGGTGAAGGCCCCCGCCCTGTAACCGAAGAGCTCCGATTCCAGCAGCGTGTCCGGCACCGCGCCGCAGTTGACGACGACCAGGGAGCGATTGTGCCGGGGGCTGAGCGCGTGAATGGCCCTGGCCAGCAGCTCCTTTCCGGTGCCCGTCTCGCCCTCGATCAGCACGGTGGTATCGGTGCGTGCGATGGTCGGGAGCACCTCGAAGAGCTCACGCATCTTCGGGCTCTTCGAGACGATGTCCTGGAAGGTGTACTTGTCGCGGATCTCCTTGCGAAGCGTCTCTTCGACGCTCAGGTCGCGAAACGACTCCACCGCCCCGACGATCGCGCCTCGCCGGTCACGGAGCAGGTTGGTGGAAACGCTCACCGGAACGCGACGGCCACTCGCGTCGGTAAAGCGGACGGCGTGGTTGCGGACGGAGAGACCCGTCTCCCGCGTGTAGCGCAGCGGGCACGCGTCCTGGCAGAGATCGCTCTGGAAGATCTCGCGACAGGGCCGCCCCAGCGCCTCCGACCGGGAGATGCCCAGCAGCTGTTCACCCGCCCGGTTCAGACTGGTGACGCGCCACTCATCGTCGACGCTGAATACACCCTCGGAGATGCTGTCGAGAATGCCGCGCAGGGTCTCTGCCGGCGGACTCGCGGTCTGGTCCGCGCGCGGATCGTCGGACTCCGAGGACACCGAGCCTCCTCCCGCTGGACAGGGGAACGGGCGCAACCCTGCCACCACTGATCCCTGCCACTATGCTACACCAGGACCCGCGGGGCATCACGGCGGGTGATGTGCAGCGACTGGCCCGGGATCGGAGCAGCTGGCGGGAGGTGGCGAAGCCGGTGAAGCAGCTGAGAAGGTCGGACGTACTGGTGATCGGCTCCGGGGGGGCGGGCGTGATGGCCGCCGTCGAGGCCGCGAATGCCGGGGCGAGCGTGACCGTCGTCTCGAAGGAGCCCGTCGGCTACGGAGACACCCGCATCTCGCTGGGCGTGATGTCGACGTCACCCGACACGAGCACCGGCGACAGCGAGGAGCAGTTCGCAGAAGACATGATCCAGGGCGGGGAAGGTCTCAACGACCCCAGGCTCGTCCAGGCCCTGGTGAGCGAGGCGCTCGAGGCCACCGCGACCTTCGAGACCTTCGGGCACATCTTTGACCGGGACCGGGATGGGAAGCTGAAGCGACACGCGGTTGCGCCCGGCGGGCACCGGGCTTCGCGCGCCATCGGCAGCCCCGGCGCCGGAGTCGCCATGGGACACACGATGCGCTCGGCCGCGGCCCGCGCGAACCTCGATGTCCTGGAACAGACCGCCTGCTCCGAGCTTCTGGTTCAGGACGGCGAGGTGGTGGGTGCAGTGGCGGTTCAGATGCCCTCGGGAGAACCGGTCGCCCTTCTCGCGAAGTCCACCATCATCGCCGCGGGCGGGGCGGGCTCGCTCTACTACCCGCACACCGATTGCATGCCCTCCGTCACGGGTGACAGCTACGGGCTTGCCCTCGAAGCGGGAGCCGAGCTGGTGGACATGGAGCAGGTCCAGTACCTCCCGTTCGGGATCACCCACCCGACCGGCCTCCTCGGCGCGCCCTGCGGAGAGCCGGTGGTTGCGGGCCCCTTCGGCAGACTGCTCAATCGACAGGGCGACGTGGTGCTCGAGAACATGATGCCGATGACGCGCGCGCAGGTGGCGCGGGCCATCGTGGAGGAGATCGGGCGCGGTGGCGCCACGGAGCACGGCGGCCTCCTGCTGGACCTCCGCCCGAACCTGGAGTCGCCGGCGGCCGAGTTCTTCATCGCGGCCCTCCGAAAGGCGGGCGGCCCGATCCTGAGCGTGGTCCGGAAGGCCTACGGAAGGAAGGCGGCCGACCTCGAAGAGCCGTGGGACGTGCTTCCCTCGGCTCACTACAACATGGGTGGGATCAAGACCGACGAATGGTGCCGAAGCTCGCTGGGTGGCCTCTACGCCTGCGGACAGGCCCAGGGCGGCGTGATGGGAGGCAACCGGCTGGGCTCGACCTCGCTGACGGAGATCTTCGTCTTCGGAAAGCGAGCGGGACGGACGGCGGCCCGGGAGTCGGGAAGCCGGAAGCACGCGGACGCGAAGCTGGCCGAAGAGCCGCTCGAGAAGCTCGAGAACCTGCCCGGCGCGAGCGGAACGCATCGCCCGATCCACCTCAAACGCGCCCTCCAGCGTCTGATGTGGGAGCGTGTCGGCCCGCTGCGCGAGGGCGCCGGCCTCGAACGCGCCCTGCTGGAAATCGGGAGCATCGAGGAGCAGGCGCGGGACCTCCGGATCTGTGAGCTCAGGCGCTGCAACAGCGAAGTCTCGGATGCGGTCGAGCTCTCCCACATGCTCGCCACGGCGCGGACCATCGTGCTCTCGGCACTCGCGCGGACCGAGTCGCGCGGTGCCCACGTGAGATCGGACTTCCCGGAACGCGACGACGCGGGCCCGCTGAAGAACATGGTCACGATGATGAGAGACGGCGAATGCAGTCTTCGACAGCTGGCGATCGGCCAATGAACTGCAGGATCTCGATACGGCGCTACGACCCGGAGACCGATTCGGAACCCCGCTGGGACGACTACACCGTACCTGCGCACGATCGGACCAACGTGCTCGAGGCGCTGGCGTACGTCTACGAAAACCTCGATCCGACGCTGGCATTCGGCTCTGGCTGCCGCTTCGGCTCCTGCGGGCTCTGCGCCGTGGAGGTGAACGGGCAACCGCGAATGGCGTGCTCCGCCAGGGTCAGGGACGGCATGAAGATCGCGCCCCTCGCAGGGCTTCCGGTGACGCGCGACCTGGTGGTGGACCGGGCGGCATTCTTCGACGGGCTGCGGGCGCTGCGGATCTACATCGAAGAACAGGGCCCGCCGGGCGAGCCCCAGGTACTCCGGGTGCCCAAGCTGCACGCCCGCCTGGCGGCCTGCATCGAGTGCCTCGCCTGCAACTCCACCTGCCCGAGCTACGACTTCGGCAATGACCCACTGGCGGGGCCCTACCTGCTGGTGAAGCTGGCGCAGCTCCAGCTGGACCCGCGCAACAAGATCGACCGACGGGAGCAGGTGAGGGAGCTCGGGCTCGACGACTGCGCGGATTGCCGCAGCTGCTACTGCATCCGCGGCCTCGATATCCGACGCGACGTCCTCGGAGTCCTGATGGACGAAGGGAGCTGACACACCCACCCGAAACCGCCTGGGGAGACGGCTGGAGCGCGCTGGGCAAAGCCTGATACAATCGCGGCTCCCTTCAGCAGGAGCCCGAATTGGCAGGAATCGTCCGCTACGGAACCTACATTCCCTACTCCCGGATCACGCGCGCCGCCCTCGGCGGCGGACGCGGAGAACGCTCCGCCGCGGGCTACGACGAGGATTCCACCTCCCTGGCGGTCGAGGCCGCTCGCGAAGCGCTGCCCGGCGCCCCGCCGGTCGATACGCTGCTGTTCGCCACCACCAGCCCGCCCTACGCCGAGAAGCTCGGCGCGTCCATCGTCCACGCCGCCTGCAACCTTCCGGCAGGCGTGACCTCCCTCGACCTGGCCGGGTCGACCCGCGCCGGACTGACGACACTGCTCTCGGGAGTGGACCTCGCGGCGGCGGGGCGAAGCACTCTCGTATGCACCAGCGACGTCGTCGTCGGCGCACCGGAGGGCCCGCGCGAGCGGGGCGGTGGCGACGCCTCGGCGGCCTTCGTGCTGGGAGACGAACAGAAGTCGATCGCGAAGCTGATCGGGCGCGCTTCGCTCACCGAAGAGGTCCTCGACGTCTGGCGAACCGCCGAGATGCCCTTCGCGCGCCAGTGGGAGGACCGCTTCGGCGCCAACGCCCTGCTTCCCCTGATGCGCGATGCGGCGGTCCAGGCCATCCAGGCTGCGGGACTGCAGCCTGCGGATCTCACCACCGTCATCGCCGACGGAACCAACGCGCGGGCGGTCAAGGCCCTCCCGCGCGCCCTCGGTCTCAAGCCCGAACAGGTGGCCGACGATCTCTCGGCGAGCGTCGGCCGCGCCGGCGCCGCGCACGCGGGGCTTCTGCTGGCTCGCGCTCTCGACAGCGCCACGCCGGGGGACCGGATCGCGGTGGTGGTGGGCGCGGACGGAGCCGATGCCGCCGTCTTCGAGGTCACCGAACGTATTGGCGAGGGCCGGCCGCGGCATGCGGTGGACGCCTGGATCGAGTCGAAGCGCAACGATCTCGCCGCCAACACCTACCACAAGTGGCGCGGCGTGCTGCCCTTCGAGCCCCCGCGCCGGCCGGATCCGGACCGGCCGGCGGCGCCGCCCATGCGCCGAGGCGATCACTGGAAGTACGGCTTCGTCGGCTCGCGCTGCACGGCGTGCGAGACCGCCAACCTGCCCCCGCAGCGGGTCTGCGTGGCCTGCGGCGCCGTCGACCAGATGCGGGAGGAGCCGTATGCCGACGCCACCTGCCGCGTCGTGACCTTCACGCTCGACCGCCTCGCCTACACGCTGCAGCCGCCCGTGGTGGCGGCGGTGCTCGACTTCGAAAAGGGGGGTCGCATCCAATGCGAGCTCACCGACGTCGATCCGAAGGCGGTGGCGATCGGCGACGAGCTCGAGATGTCATTCCGCTATCTGTACACCGCGGACGGGATTCACAACTACTTCTGGAAGGCGCGGCCGAGGCGCTAGCCCTCTCGCTCGAGGGCGCGCCTGCGGCGTGCCCCGGCGCCGGCTCCAACGGATCTGAGGAGAAATCGAAATGGGAAGCACTGGAATTCGGGATCGGGTCGCGATCGTCGGGATGGGCTGCACGCCTTTCGGCGAGCACTGGGACAAGAGCACCGACGATCTGTTGATCGAGGCCGCTGGGGAGACCTACAAGTCGGCGGGGGTCGAGCCCGACGCGATCGACGCCTACTGGCTGGGAACCATGGGAAGCGGGTTCTCGGGAATGTCCCTCTCCGAGCCCCTCAAGATCCAGTACAAGCCGGTCACGCACGTCGAGAACTTCTGCGCCACCGGAAGTGAGGCGCTGCGCAACGCCTGCTACGCGGTGGCCAGCGGCGCCTACGACCTGGTGATGGCCATCGGCGTCGAGAAGCTCAAGGACTCGGGCTTCTCGGGTCTGGTCGTCTCCGGCGTCGCCGATGACGGGACATCCTCCACGATGACCGCCCCGGCCATGTTCTCGCTCCTCGCCCCGGCCTACTGCAAGAAGTACGGCCTCGACGAGGAGACGCTCAAGGACGTGCTCGCCCGGATTGCATTCAAGAACCACCAAAACGGCGCGAAGAACCCCAAGGCGCAGTACCGCCGCGAGGTCCCGATGGATGCGATCAAGGCCTCGCCCCAGGTGGCCGGCATGCTCGGCATCATGGACTGCTCGGGGGTGAGCGACGGGTCAGCGGCGGCGATCATCTGCCGCGCCGAGGACGCCCACCGCTACACCGATCATCCCATCTTCGTGAAGGCGCTCTCCTGCATCGTGGGACCCGCAGAGGGTCACAAGCGGCAGGAGTACGACTTCACCAGCTTCCCGGAGGTCGTGGTCAACGGCGAGGACGCGTACAAGCAGGCGGGCGTCAAGGATCCGCGCAGCGAGATCAGCATGGCGGAGGTGCACGACTGCTTCACGCCCACCGAGCTGGTGCTGATGGAGGACCTCGGCTTCTCGGAGCGCGGGAACGCCTGGAAGGACGTCCTCGACGGCCGCTTCGAGCTCGGGGGACCGCAGCCGATCAATCCGGACGGGGGGCTCAAGAGCTTCGGCCATCCGATCGGCGCCAGCGGCCTGCGCATGATGTACGAGATGTGGCTCCAGCTCCGGGGCGAAGCCGGCGATCGTCAAATCAAGGATCCCAAGCTGGGACTCACCCACAACCTGGGTGGACAGCCCGGCCGCTGCGTGAGCTTCGCCGCGATCGTGGGGAGCTAGAGCGCGAGTCAGACTTCCAGCTCGCTGGCGAGCGCCTCGTCGAGATCGCTGAAGAAGAACCGGTAGCCCGCGCCCTCGATCTTCTCGACCCGCACCCGCGGGCCGCCGGAGGCGTAGTCGCCCGCCTCCCCGATGATGATCTTGAGCACCGGCACCGGGTATCTCATCCACGCGGGACGCCCCAGCGCGCGCGCGATGGCCCTGCCGAACTCCGCGTTCGTCACCGGGCTGGGCCCCGCGACATTGTAGGGTCCGCGCATCTGCTGGTTTCCCAGAGCCATCGTGAACATCCGCGCGACGTCTTCGAGGTGGATCCAGTTGATGTAGTGATGCGGATCTCCCATGGTGCCGCCCACCCCGATCCGGAACAGCGGGAGAAGCTCCTTCAGCGCGCCCGACTCCTTGCTCACGCACGATGCCGATCCTCATCTGCACGCTGCGCACGCCGTGAGCTTCGAGCTTGGCCGCCTCGTCCTCCCAGTTGACGCAGATGCGCGCCAGGAGGTCCTCGGCGGGCGGAGTGGTCTCGTCGACGATCCTCTCGGGGTCCGTACCGTAGTACCCGAGTGCCGAAGCCGAGACGAAGACCCGGGGCCTCTTCTCCGAGGCGGCGATCGCATCGACCAGCTGGCGCGTGCCGAGCGTGCGGCTCTCCTCCATCTCCCGCTTGAATGCGGGGTTCCAGCGCCGCTCGAAGAGCGGCGTTCCCGCCAGGTGGACCACGCCGTCCGCCTGGCAGAGGTAGCTCCTCCAATCGCCCTCGTCGGGCTGGCTGAAGTCCCAGTGGACACAGGTCACCCGCTCGCCGAGCAGCTTTCGCGCCTTCTCGACGTTCCGGACCAGGGCGATCACCTTCGAGCCCCTCTCGACGAGGATCTCGACGATCCGCTTTCCGATCAGCCCGGTGGCGCCCGTGACCGCGATGCGTTCCCCCGCTCCCGCTTCCCGATCCCCGTGCACTTCTCTCACCGTCACCTCGTGCCGGTACTCGAAGAGCTTCCCGAGCCGGTGCCTGACGAACAGATTGAAGAAGGCCAGCAGCGGGTGCGCCGTAGACGATCTCGTCGCTGAGCATCGAGGCCGGGTCCTGCTCCCAGGCCGCCTCGCGGAAGCGGTGCTCGTGCCTCCACACGCTGAAGAGGCCCTTTCGCTGCTCATCGACGAACAGGTCGAAGGGCTGGTAGACCGTATGCACGTTCTCGAACCAGAATCGGAGCGGGCCGAACTTGACGGCGAACCGCACCACGTCGTCAGAGGGCGCGAGCGTCGACGCGGTGCTCTCGACCTCGATGTTGGCGGAGGCCGGGGTGAGCAGGGAAAAGGCATCATCCCGCTCGTGGAACGAGAACAATTCCTCCTTGGACACCGAGGCGAAGAGGTCTCTTCTGAATCGACTCTTCATCCGATCGCCTCCTTGCGGTGGGCGCTCCCGGCGAGCACGACACCCAGGAGCGATACGTAGGCCACCATCGCCAGGACGGAGACCGGGAGGACGTACTTGCCGAGCGGCGCGAGCACCAGAACGATGCACCAGTGGAGCGCGATCGCCAGCGCCGAGTTGAGCCGGATCGGGAAGTCGCTCCAGCGCATGATGATGAAGAGCCCGGTCAGGTTCCACCCGTAGAGGGAGACCATCGCGTGCAGTACCAGAGAGGGCTCGCGATACCGGTCGAGGGACGGGTAGAAGTACACCAGGATGTAGAAGATCCCGGTCAGCGCAGTGAAGAGCAGGAAGACCATTCCGGAGACGAGGAATGTCTTCTGCTGCACGTTCGGCGCCGTGGCGAGAAACAGGAAGAAGATCATCCATACCGAAACGAAGAGCGTGGTGGCCACCACCATCTCCGGAATGCCGAGCTCGAAGATGATCAGGACGAAGAAGATGATCACGCCCAGGTTGACCGACCAGAAGCCGATCTCCTTCAGCACCGTGACGAGCCGGCTCTCCCGCTCGGTCATGAAGGAGAACATGATCGACATGGTGATCAGGGAGACCGGGAACGAGTAGCCCAGGAAGAACACCTCGATGGTGAGCTTCTGGTAGCTGACGAGGTGCAGATACTCGTTGTTCAGGATCACCAGCGAGGCGAAGAAGATGGCGAGGCTGAGACAGAGGAGGGAGGCCTGGTTGAACTTGTCGCTCACCGGTGCGCGGCGAAAGAAGTCGAGCGGGAGGAGCGAGAAGCGCTGGATCCGGACCGACTCCACCACCAGGAACAGCGGCACCGAGAGGATCAGGGTCGGGACGTACCAGCCGCACGCCGCGAAGAACGCGTAGAGCAGCGCCAGCGCGAAGTAGGTCCTGACACGGCGGGTGAGCACGCCCCTGCCCTGGGTGTGGTAGAGGATCAGCGAACCACCCGTCAGCAGGTTGAAGCCGAAGACGTGGAGCCGCTCGAACGAGCACGGCGACTCCGGCCAGACCACATGAAGGAAGCCGGAGAGCAGCGAGAGGGTCATCACGCTGCCGAATAGGATCTTGGCATGGGTGCTCATTCGTCTAACCGATGCCGATCCCCATCAGACCCGCTCGATGATGGTGCCGGTCCCGAGACCGCCGCCGCAGCACATCGCGACCAGGCCGTAGCGGCCGCCCGTGCGCTCCAGCGTGTGAAGCGCCGTGGTGAGCAGCCGCGCCCCGGTGGCGCCGGTCGGATGACCGATCGCGATCGCACCCCCCTGCGGATTGACCCTCTCCTCCACCGGATGGCAGGCCTTCATCCAGGCCAGCACCACCGACGCGAAGGCCTCGTTCACCTCGTAGGTGTCGATCTGATCGATCTTCAGACCGGTCTCGCGCCAGCACCTTCTCCGTCGCCGGGATCGGGCCCTTCAGCATGGTGACGGGATCGACGCCGACGATGGTCGAGGAGACGATGCGAGCGCGCGGCTCGACTCCCAGCCGGCGGGCGCCCTCCTCGGAGGCCAGGATCAGGGCGGCGGCGCCGTCGGAGACCTGCGACGAGCTCCCCGCGGTGTGCAGGGTCTGTCCCTTCACTGGCTCGAGCGCTGCCAGCTTCTCGAGGGAGGTCTTCCGAAGACCGCCGTCCCGTTTCACGATCTGCGTCTCGCTGGTCGGCTTTCCCTCTTCGTCGGCGATCGGAGCCTCGACGGGGACCACCTCGGCATCGAAGTGCCCGGCGTCCCAGGCGGCGATGGCGAGCTCCTGGCTTCGGAGGCCAAACCGGTCAGTGTCCTCGCGGGTGATTCCGAACTCGTCCCCGATCAGCTGCGCGCCGCCGAACTGGGAGTTGAACGCGTAGTGCCCGAAGTAGGACTTCGGAAGCGGACTGCCGCCGGCCATGTTCGCGCCGAGGGGAACGCGGGTCATCATCTCGAGACCACAGCTCAGCGTCACGTCCGCCATCCCCGAGCCGACGAGGCCCATGGCGAGGGTGGTCGCCTGCTGACTGGATCCGCACTGACTGTCGATCGTGGTCTGGGGAACCTCCAGCGGCAGGCCCTGCGAGAGCCACGCGCAGCGCGCGATGTTGAAGGACTGCTCGCCCACCTGGCTGACGCAGCCGCCGATCACCTGGTCGATCGCCGCCGGATCGACGCCTCGCTTGTCGAGCGCGCCCTTCTGAACGGCGCCGAGCAGATCGCCGGGGTGAAGAGTGGCGAGGTCGCCGCGGCGCCGGCCGATCGGGCTCCGCACTGCTTCCACGATGTAGACGTCACGCATGGTCTGACTCCTGGTGGGTAGTTGGGGTCGCGGCAGTCTATCATGGCCCCCGAGGGAGCCTAGGCTTCCTCCCGCGATCCGCGCTCGGTGGGGTCGCGACTCAAACAGCGTTCTACCTGAATCCGAGGGCCGGCGCCTCATCGGTAGCCAGGCTCGGGCGCCGCGGAAATCGGAGAGGAATCCAGTAGAGTCTGTCCCGCTTCCAACGGAGGGAACGTAGAGATGGGAAACCTGAAGGGAACCCGAACGGAACAGAACCTGCTCGGCGCCTTTGCCGGCGAGTCCCAGGCGCGAAACCGCTACACCTACTTCGCGGCCGCGGCGAGAAAGGAAGGCCTCCAGCAGATCGCGTCCATCTTCGACGAGACCGCCGACCAGGAAAAGGAGCACGCCAAGCGGTTCTTCAAGTTTCTGGAAGGGGGCGAGGTCGAGGTGACCGCCGCCTTCCCCGCCGGGGTGATCGGGACGACGCTCGAGAACCTGACTGCGGCGGCCGCCGGGGAGAACCACGAGCACACGGAGCTCTATCCGGGCTTTGCCAAGGTCGCGCGCGAGGAGGGCTTCGAGCAGATCGCCAAGCTCTTCGAGGCGATCTGCGTGGCGGAGAAGCAGCACGAGAAGCGCTACCGCGATCTGGCCGCCAATCTCGAGGCGGGCCGGGTGTTCAAGCGCGACGGGAAGGTCGTTTGGAGATGCCGCAACTGCGGCTACCTGCACGAGGGCCCCGACGCGCCGGAGCTCTGCCCCGCCTGCGCCCATCCCCAGGCGCACTTCGAGCTTCTGGGGGAGAACTGGTAGTCGGGCGGCGCTCCCCGCCGGAGTCCTGGCCAAGGGAGAGCCCAGCTCCCCCTTGGCCAGTCAGCGGCTTCGCTCAGGAGGCCAGCGGATAGGCCGCCTTCAGATCCGCCAGCGGTTCACCGGCGGTCGTGAGCTTGAGGTCGAACTTGTCCTGAAGCACCTTGAACACGTTCGGCGAGACGAACGCTGGCGCCGCCGGGCCGATGCGAATTCCCCTCACGTCGAGCGCCAGCAGGCTGAGCAGCACCGCGACCGCCTTCTGCTCGAACCACGAGAGCACGATGGTGAGCGGCAGGTCGTTGACGCCGCAGTCGAAGGCCTGTGACAGGGCCACCGCCACCTGGATGGCCCCGTAGGCGTCGTTGCACTGACCCATGTCGAGCAGCCGCGGCACCGGCCCGACGCCCTCGAGCTCGAAGCTGCCGAACTCGTTGTCGCGAATCCGGTACTTGCCGCAGCCGAGCGTCAGGACCAGCGTGTCCTGCGGCGTGTTGGCGGCGAACTCCGAGAAGTAGTTGCGGCCGGGTTCGGCGCCGTCGCAGCCGCCGATCAGGAAGAAGTGCTTGAGGGTCCCGGCCTTGACGGCAGCGACGATCTTGTCGGCCAGCCCCAGCAGGACGGAGTGGTGGAACCCGACGGTCGACTCCCCGGTCTGGGCGTCGGGCAGCGGCTCGCAGCGCTTGGCGCACTCGATGACTTCCGAGAAATCGCTGGTGGTGAGCCGCCTGCCGCCCGGCACCGCCGTGACGCGGGTGGTGAAGAGCCGGTCCTTGTAGCCGTCGGGCGGAATCAGCACGCAGTTGGTGGTGCCCAGCACCGCGCCCGAGAAGGCCGCAAACTCCTTCTTCTGCTTCTGCCAGGCGCCGCCGTAGTGCCCGACCAGGTGCTCGTGCTTGCGGAGCTCCGGGTACATGTGGGCGGGCAGCATCTCGCCGTGCGTGTAGACGTTGACACCGGTTCCCTTGGTCTGCAGGAGCAGGTCCTCGAGGTCGACCATGTCATGGCCGCTGACGAGGATTCCCGGGCCCGCCTTGGTTCCCTCGTAGACCGTGGTGGGAGACGGCGCCCCGAAGCGCTTCACGTGCCCCTCGTCGAGCATCTCCATGACCCGGAGGTTCTTGCGGCCGCACTCCAGCACCAGCTCGAAGAGGCTGTCCATGTCGAAATTGACGTTGGTCACCGTGGCGAAGAGCGCCTCCTCGACGAACGCGTCGACCTCCTCGTCCACCATCCCCAGCCGGCGCGCGTGGTGCGCGTAGGAGGCCATGCCCTTCAGGCCGTAGAGCAGGATCTCCTGCAGGGACTGGACGTCCTCGTCCTTCCCGCACACGCCCCTCTCGACGCAACCGGTTCCGCGAGCTGTCTGTTCACATTGATTGCAGAACATCTATTCGACTCCTGTTCCTGTGGTTGTGAGGCGGCAAGCTGGTTCGCACGGGACGGGCTGGGCCGCCCCGGCGGGAATCCGTCGCCGCTCGATCAGCTGGCCTTGGATGCTGATGGTGAGATCTTCCACCGGGAGATCGCTCCCGGCGAGCTGGCGGGCCTCCAGCACGGCCCGCAGGATCCCGGTGCAGCAGGGCACCTCCATGTGCGCCACGCCGAGCCCCGAGAGTCCACCCAGTCGGATCATCTCGGCGAGCTTCTCGACGTAGCTTTCGACGTCGTCCAGCTTGGGACAGCCGATCACGACGGCGTGGTCGCGCAGCAGCTCGGAGTGGAACCCGGCGTACGCCACCGGCACGCAGTCCGCGGCCACCAGCAGACTGGCGCCGCGCAGGAAGGGCGCCGTAGGGGGCACCAGCCGGATCTGCACCGGCCAGTGCGTCAGCTCCGATTGCTGCTGCACCGGCGCCTGGGGAACGGCCGCGTTCCTGCGGACCGCCTCTTCGTCGAACGCCGCGGCCTCCCGGCGCTCGATCTGGATCGCCCCCTGCGGGCAGTGCCCCAGGCACGCCCCGAGGCCGTCACAGAGGTTGTCGGAGACCAATCTGGCCTTGCCGTCGACGATCCGGATGGCTCCCTCCTCGCAGGCGGGAACGCACTCTCCGCAACCGTCGCACAGCTCTTCGTCGATCGAAACCATCTCGCGAATCATGTTCCCGGCCCCGCGCTCTCCTGGATTGCCCTTGGCGGGCATTCGATTTCTCTCGTTGGAAGATGGGAGAGGTTGGGCTTCGGCGCCTTGATATGGATCAATGGGGCAGCCTTTCTCGGGGTTTTTCCCAGGGATGACCGCGGGTCAGATTCCCGGCATGTCTGTCTCCGGGGCTCGCCGAGCGCTGGCTCGGGAGGAGCGCTCGAAGCCTGACCCAAGGATGGGACAACTCGTTCCGCTTCCGATACATCGCCACCAATCTCGGCCGACGCCCCCGGCAGTGCGTCGAGACGGCCGCCGGAAGGAACTCCGGAAGGCGCAGAAGTGTCGGTCGCGGCATGGACAGCTGGCTCGGAGATCGAGCGGGTTGCACTCGTGGCGGTTTGGCTACCCCCGCCTTGTATAAGACCCGCCCGTGCAGTCTCCCTTTCTACTCGCGCGATGCTCGGCAATTTCTCTCTCGTCTCCTCGGATCCAAACATGTTTGCTATAAGATTCGCGGCCGACACTGGGGGCTCTCTCCGAACCCGCGATCGCGACCCGGTAGAGCCCACGGGTGCTGCTGACTACGCAGGCATAGGAGAGAGTGAATGACGGCTAGCGAGAGCTGGGACTGGCAGGCGGGAAAGAAGGTCCTCGCCGATCTCGCGCAGATCCGCAGCTCGTATCCCCGCGTCGACGAGTTCGTCGTCAGCCCGGACGGGGAGAAGATCGTCGCCCCGGTGAAGACGGAGGACGACGCCTTCACCATCTCCGTGAACGGCGAGAGCTGGTCCGAGAGCTTCGAGCTCTGCTGGTATCCGCGCTTCTCGCGGCTCGGCAGGCTGACCGCTCTGGTGCGCATCGACGACGAATGGACGGTGGCGGTGGAAGGCGAGCCGTGGAAGGAGCGCTTCGAATACGTCTGGAACACCGTCTTCAGCGCCGATGACCAGGCGGTCGCCGTGGCCTGCAAGCGCGACAATGCGTACGGGGTCGCCGTGGACGACAGGGCTTGGGAAGAAGGCTTCACGGGAATGCGCGATTTCTGTGTGAGCCCCGATGGCAGCAGGTCGGCCGCCACGGTGCAGGCCGAAGCTCGCAAGGAAGCCGACGTCGCCGGCTTCTTCGAGGGAGCCTGGTCCGTGGCGGTGGACGGAAAGCTCTGGGACCCGCGCTTCATCAACGTCTGGAACCCTACCTTCAGCGCCGATGGCGGGGCCATCGCGGCCGAGATCAGGACCGACATCTGCGAGTACTCGATCGCGGTGGATGCGGAGCCCTGGCCCCCCCGATTCGGCTCCGTCTGGGCGCCGTCCTTCGATCCCCAGAGCGGCTCGGTGGTCGCGCCGGTACGGCACGAGGGCGCCTGGAGGTTGTTCAAGGACGGCGCTCCGCTCTGGGATGGGCACTACAACCAGATGTGGCAGCAGCGGTTCAGCCCGGATGGCTCGAAGATCGCGGCCGTGGTCTCCCCGGAGTTCGGCAAGTGGACCATCGCCGTCGACGACACGCCGTGGCCGTGCCTCTTCTCCGACATGGTGCTGGCTCCCGTCTTCTCGCCGGATGGAGAGCGCGTTGGTGCCATTTCCAAAGAGGGAAACCGCTGGTCGGTGGCCGTGGACGGGGTACCGGTTTCGGACGATTTCGATATGGTGTGGGACCCGGTGTTCAGCCCGTGCGGGCGACATGTCGTGGCCAAGGTGGAATTGGGCGGCAGGTACCTGATCCTGGCGGATGGAAAGCAGCGCGACAAGAGCTACGACAGGCTCTGGGATCCCGTATTCAGTCCTGACGGCAGCCACGTGCTGCTCAGGTACGTGGAAGATGACAAGTACTGCAGGCACGTCGTGCCGAGCGGAGAGCTCCTGGGGTAGCCGGTTCTCGAGTTCGCCAGGTGCTGGGTTGGAGGATCAGGGGTGTACGAACTCTCCCGCGGCCCGCTAGTGTGGATCGCCTTCGCCATCTTCTTCTTTGGAAGCGCCTATCGCATGATCTCGATGGCGAGGCTGGCCAGAAAGGACAAGGTGGTCTGGCCCTACATCCGATGGGGACCCGGGCTGCGCTCGATCCTGCACTGGATCGTACCCTACGGCTCCAAGAACATGAGGTTGCGACCGGCCTTCACGGCCCTGTCCTTCCTGTTTCACATCTGCCTGCTCCTCACCCCCATCCTGACCGTGGCCCACGTGATGCTGTGGCGGGAGTCCTGGGGTGTCAGCTGGTGGACCCTGCCGGACACCTTGAGCAAGGTGATGACCATCATCGTGATCGTGGGGGCGCTGACCTTCCTGCTCCGGCGGATCGCCAACCCCACCGTGCGCTTCGTGACATCCGCGCACGACCTGGTTCTCGTCGTGCTGGTCGCGGCGCCCTTCGTGACCGGCCTGCTGGCCTTCTACCAGGTCTTCGACTACCAGACGATCATCATCATCCACATGTGGACCGGCGCCATCTTCCTGGCGATGATCCCCTTCACCCGGATCGCACACATGCTCTTCTTCCCGGTGACACGGGCATACATGGGCTCCGAGTTCGGCTTCGTCCGCGGTACCAGGGACTGGTAGCCGGGCCCGCAGCGCAGGAGGCAGACACGAGTATGAGGGAGACTCCTGAGATCCAGGCCGAGGATCCGGGGATCGACGAGGCGATCGAGAGACTCACGCCCGAGCAGATCCAGCGCGTCGTCCAAAGGGTCCTGACCAAGGAGAGCGCCGCGCGGCTCAAGGTGTATCTCGAGACCTGTGTGCGCTGTGGAGTCTGCGCCGAGGGCTGCCACACCTATCTGTCGCGCAACAAGGATCCCCTGTTCTCCCCGGTGGCGAAGGTCAAGCAGACCGTCTGGGAGCTGGTCAAGCACGACGGACTGGTCTCTCCCGAGACCCTGCGGGGCATGGCCCGCATCGCCTTCACGGAGTGCGGAGCCTGTCGGCGCTGCGCCATGTACTGCCCCTTCGGCATCGACATTTCCTACATGATCTTGCAGGTCCGGCGCATCTGCAGCCTGCTCGGCGTCGTTCCCCTCTACCTCCAGGACACGACCAACAGCCACGCGGCCACCATGAACCAGATGTGGGTCAATCAGGACGAGTGGATCGACACGCTCCAATGGCAGGAGGAGGACGCCCAGCTCGAGCTCCCCTCCGCCCGCATCCCCCTGGAGAAGGAAGGCGCCGAGGTGATGTACTCGGTGATCGCCCCGGAGCCGAAGATCCTGGCGCAGCTGCTCGGCAACATCTCCCAGATCATGACCGTGGCGGGGATCGACTGGACGATGCCCGCCACAGACGGCTGGGACAACAGCAACATGGCGATGTACTCCGGCGACTTCGAGATCATGGGCCGCGTAGAGAAGCTCCACTGGGAGACCGCCGCACGGCTCAAGGTCAAGAAGATCGTGATGGGTGAGTGCGGCCACGCCTACCGCGGAGCGGTGTACGACGGCCCGCGCTGGCTCGGCTGGCAGTTCCCGCCCATCCCCATGGTGCACGCGATCGAGTTCTACCACGAGCTGATCTCGACCGGACGCATCAAGATCAAGCAGAAATCCACCAAGCATGTCACGGTTCAGGATCCGTGCAACACGGTCCGCGGCCTGAATCTGGGGGAGAAGCTCCGCTACGTGGTCAACGCCCTGTGTGAGAACTTCACCGACATGAGCCCGAACTTCGAGCACAACTACTGCTGTGCCGCCGGCGGCGGCATCATCAACTGCGGGCCGCCGTGGAAGCGCTCGCGGATGCTCTCCAACAAAGTCAAGGCGAAGCAACTGGCCGACACCGGTGCGGAGATCGTCATCACGCCCTGCCACAACTGCCACAGCGGCATCGAAGACATTATCGGCTTCTACGACCTGGGCATGCACACCAACTTCATCAGCGACATCCTGATGGAGACGATGGAGATACCCGCGGAGCTCAAGGGGTCATCCGAGGAATGAGGAATCCTGAAGTGAAAGGCAAGGTCGGACTCAGCCAATGGATGCCGATCGCCGTTCTCGGCGCGCTGCTTCTCTGTCTTCCGCTCTCCAGCGGTTGCACCTCGGAGGCGGGCGCCGATCAAACCGAGATGCGGCCCGATCTGGTCGACATCGCCGAGCGCGGCGGCTTCGTGCACCTGGAGAGACCGGCCGTCATCTTCGCGCACGACCTGCACACGGAGGTGATGCTGGATCGCGAAGAGGATTGCGACACCTGCCACCTCACCGATTCGGACGGAATCATGTCCGTCAGCTACCAGCGGATCGACGAGCTCTCCGAAGACCAGCTCATCGACCTGTACCACGACGAGTGCATCGGCTGCCACCAGGAGAGTCTGGATGCGGGCGAAGCCGGGGGACCGGTCTCATGCGGCGACTGCCACATGCGCCGCCCCCCCTACATCTCGTCGCTTCAGCTTTTTGCCATGGACAAGTCGCTGCACTATCGCCACATCGAGGCCGCCCAGGAGGAGTGCGGGGCCTGCCACCACGTCTACGACGAGGAGAAGGAAGAGCTCGTCTACGTGGAGGGCCAGGAGAGCTCCTGCCGGGACTGCCACCGCGAGGAGACTGAGGAGAATCGCTCGGCCTACAAGCTGGTGGCGCACGAGTCTTGCATCGGCTGCCACCGTGAGCCCCCGCTGGAGATCGTCGTCGACGACGACGCCGCCGGTCCGCAGTTCTGCTACGGCTGTCACGATCTCGAGACCCAGCTCGGCATCGAGCGGATCGAGAACCCGCCCCGCCTGATGCGCGGCCAGGAGGACTTCATTCTGGTGAGCGTCTCGGAGGCGGACCTCGAGGCCAGCCAGCTCAGGACCGTACCCTTCTCCCACGTCGATCACGAAGCAGCTGCGGACAGCTGCCGCGTCTGCCACCACCAGACCCTCGAGAGCTGCAACGAGTGCCACACGCTCCAGGGGACGGCGGAGAGCGAGGGAGTGAACCTCTTCCGCGCGATGCACGCGAAGAGGACCGACCACAGCTGCATCGGCTGCCACGACTCGGAGAAGGCCAATCCCGAGTGCGCCGGCTGCCACGACCAGATGGAGCAGGCACGGCTCCCCGAGCAGGGCTGTGAGCTCTGCCACCAGGGTCCGCTGCCGAAGATGTTGGCGAGCGAAGGCTCGCAGTACCGGTCGCTGGACGACTTCCGCCCGAGTCCCGCCGAGGTCGCGCTGAGCTTCGCGCTCGAAGACATCCCGGAGATCGTCGAGATCGGCTCGCTCTCCGATCAGTTCGAAGCGGTCGAGATGCCGCACAGCAAGATGGTGGAGACGCTGGCCAAACACATCAGCGAGAGCAGCACCGCCAGCTTCTTCCACGGTCACGAAGACGTCGTCTGCCAGGGCTGCCACCACCAGAGCCCGCTGGGAGAAACGCCTCCCCTGTGCGTGAGCTGTCACATCGCAGGGTCTCCCGATCTCGAGCTGATGAAGCCGGGGCTCAAAGGCGCTTACCACCAACAGTGTCTCGGCTGCCACGAGAGCATGAACCTCCAGGAGCCCGACGAGTGCATCGACTGCCACGCAGAGAAGGAAGAGGCGGTCCGGACGGCAGCAGCCGCCGGAATTCGGTGAAGGAACGACCGATGAGCATCTCACGCAGAAGGTTTCTCAAGTCCATGACCGCTGCTGGGGTGGCCATGGCCGTGCCCAAGGGTGCGGGTGCCTACGGCGAGTTCGCCGGCCATCCCGACGCCAACGGCGTCCTTCACGACACCACGCTCTGCATCGGCTGCAGGCTGTGCGAGAAGGCCTGTGTCGAGGTGAATGACGATCTTCCCACGCCCGATCGACCCTTCGACGACGAGTCGGTGTTCGAAGAGAAGCGGCGGACCGACGACGAAAGCTACACGGTGGTCAACCGCTACGACGCCCCGTCCGAGGGCGGGTCGCCGGTCTTCAAGAAGTTCCAGTGCAATCACTGCATGGAGCCGGCCTGCGCGTCATCGTGCTTCGTGGACGCCTACACCAAGACGCCCGAGGGCGCCGTCATCTACGACGCTTCGGTCTGCGTGGGCTGCCGCTATTGCCTGGTCGCGTGCCCCTTCGACGTGCCCACCTACGAGTACGACGAGCCCCTCGAGCCGAAGGTGATGAAGTGCACCCTCTGCCACCCCCTCTTGCTGGAGGGCAAGCTGCCGGCGTGCGTCGAGGCCTGTCCACAGGAATCGCTGCTCTACGGCCGGCGGGAGGATCTGATCGCGGTCGCGCGGGAGCGGATCCGCAAGCACCCCGACCGCTACGTCGACCACATCTACGGTGAGCACGAGATGGGCGGCACCAACTGGCTCTACATCAGCGGGACGCCCTTCGAGGAGCTCGGCCTGCGCACCGACCTCGGCACGACTCCCGCTCCCAAGCTGACGTCCGGTGCCCTCTCCTCGGTGCCGATCATCATCGCACTCTGGCCGGCGCTGCTGGGCGGCATCTACGTGATGACGCGCACCAAGGAGAAGGCCGCTGCGCGGCAGCTCGATTCGGCGGTCAAGGAAGCGATCGAGACGACCCAGGCGGCGGCGGACGAAGCCAGGAAGAAGGCCGCCGAGAAGGCCAAGGCGGACAGGGAAAAGGCCGTGGAGTCCGCGGTGAAGAAAGCCTTGGACAAAGCTGCCAAAGAAAGTGCCGGGGAGGGGTCGTGATGTCCGAGCCCACTGGTTCCGTCGAACGACCGATCATCTCTCTGGCCAACGTGATCACCGGGGTCATCCTCCTGATCGGCCTCTGGATCTCGTTCCTCCGCTTCACGGGCGGCCTGGGCGCCGTCACGAATCTGGACCACAACAATGCATGGGGGGTGTGGATCGCCTTCGACCTGCTCTGCGGAGTGGCGCTGGCTGCAGGCGGCTACACCACCGCGGCCGCGGTCGAGATCTTCGGCATGAAGAAATACCACGCCGCGCTCCGCCCGGCGCTACTCACCGGCTTTCTCGGCTACTCGATGGTGGTGGTGGCACTGCTGTACGACGTCGGCCGCCCCTGGCGTCTCCCCTACCCGTTCTTCCTCAGCCCCGGGCCGACCTCGGTGCTCTTCGAGGTGGGCGCGTGCGTCATGCTGTACCTGACCGTGCTGTTCCTCGAGTTCTCTCCAATGGCCCTGGAGTGGCTGGGCGAGAAGAAGCTCCGGCGGGTCCTGGTCAGGTTGACGCTGCTGCTCACGATCTTCGGCATCACCTTGTCCACCATGCACCAGTCCTCCCTGGGCGCGCTCTTCCTGATCGTCCCGTCGAAAGTGCACCCCCTCTGGTACTCCTCCTACATCCCCGTCTTCTTCTTCGTATCGAGCATCGCCGCGGGGCTCTCCATGGTCATCTTCGAAGGGGCGCTCGCCCACCGCGCCTTCTCCGACAAGATGGACGACGAACACAAGCGCACCGCGGAAGCCGTCGTCTTCGGCTTCGGGAAGGCGGCGGCCTTCGTGCTGGCCGCCTACTTCTCGATCAAGCTGTTCGGCGTGGCGCTGGACAACCATTGGGGACTGCTGGGAACGAACTACGGGCTCTGGTTCCTGCTCGAGATGATCGGGTTCGTCCTGCTGCCATGCTTCCTGTACGTGGTCGGCGTGCGTGACCTCAATGTGACTCTGATCCGCTGGGCCGCGTTCATCACCGTGCTGGGCATCGTGCTCAACCGCTTCAACGTCTGCTTGATCGCCTTCAACTGGCAGCTGCCCCTGGAGGCGCGGTACTTTCCGCACTGGATGGAGATCGGCATCTCCGTCTTCGTAGTCACCGTGGGGGTGACCGCCTACCGTTTCATCGTCACCAAGATGCCCGTGTTCTACGAGCACCCGGACTACAGCGAAGGCCACTGAGCTGGAGAAGAAACCATGGCTGAGGGTCTATACTCACTTCAGGAGTTCATGTCCCAGACCAAGGGGGTGCTGTACCTGCTCGGGGTCGGGTACCTGGTGCTCTTCGTCGGCTTCTGGAAGTATCTGCACGACCGCGAAAACGAGGACGACTAGACTCCCCTAGCCGAGAAAGGCAGCCCGGTTCCCATGGATCTGATCACCGTCAACAGGAAGGCAGGCAAATCCTTCGAACTCCGGGTCCGCGGGCACGCGGTGACGGTCGACATGTCCAAGGAGGAGGGGGGCGCCGACGAGGGATGAACCCCGTCGAGCTCCTCTCCGGGTCGCTGGCCGCCTGCATCGCGATCATGGTCCAGACCTACTGCGACACCCACGGGTACAAGGACGGCGATGTGGCCGCGAGCCTGACCCTCCAGATCGCGGACGATCCCAAGCGCGTGGGAAACATCGTGATCGACCTCGAGCTGCCGAAAGACTTCCCCGAGGACAAGAAGTCCGCGGTCAAGCGCCTCGCCGAGCTCTGCCCGGTCCACGAGACGCTGAAGCAGATGCCGGAGGTGGACCTGGAGATCGTCTGAGCTCCGCTCCACGCCTCGCTTCCCCACTCCTCTTCCAAAAGGACAACGACCATGCGCATCATTCTTCTGGGCGGTCCTGGTGCCGGCAAGGGCACCCAGGCCGGCTACATCACCGAGAAGTTCGGAGTCCCGCAGATCTCGACGGGCGACATGCTCCGGGCAGCCGTGAAGGCGGGGACACCGCTGGGGCTGGAGGCCAAGAAGGTCATGGATTCGGGCGGCCTGGTCTCGGACGAGATCATCCTGGGCCTGGTGAAAGAGCGCATCACGCAGCCGGACTGCGGAAAGGGGTTCCTCTTCGACGGCTTTCCCCGCACCGTGGTCCAGGCCGAGGCGCTCAAGGCGGAGGGCGTTCCCGTCGACGCGGTGGTGGAGATCGACGTCGACGACGACGAGATCATCCGCCGCATGAGCGGGCGCCGTGTCCACCTGGCGTCGGGCCGCACCTACCACATCCAGTTCAACCCGCCCAAGGTCGAGGGCAAGGATGACCCGACCGGGGAGCCCCTGATCCAGCGCGACGACGACAAGGAGGAGACCGTCCGCAAGCGGCTGACGGTCTACCACGACCAGACCGAGCCGCTGATCGACTACTACACCCGGTGGGCCGAATCCGGCGAGGGGGCCGCGCCCCGGTACGTGAAGGTCGAGGGCATCGGCAAGGTCGAGGAGATCCGCGATCGGATCTTCGCTGGACTTGCCTGACCTCGACAGCGAGGACGTCAGAGAGAAGCTGGCGAACTCGCAGGGTTCGCTCGAGATCACCCTCCACCCCGCCGCCGGGGAGGAGTCCGAGCTCGAGAAGCCGCTGTCCGAGCTTGCGCGCCGGCTCGAATCGGCTTCCGGCGGCGCGCTCAGCGTGGAAAGCGGGGACGGCATCGGCCTGGTCGCCCTGCCCTGCCTGACCATCGCCCATCGCGGCGTCGGGAAGATCCACTACCAGACCCTGCCGCACGGTCCTGAAGCCAGCGCCTTTGCGGAGGCCATCCTCGGGCCGACCCGGAACGGCCCCTTCCCGAGCGGCGGTTGGCTGGAACGCCTCGCCGCGCTCGAGCGGCCCGCCGATCTCCTCGTTTTCGTCGGCGCCAGCTGTCCCCACTGCCCCGGCGCTGTCCGCTCGGCCAACCGGCTCGCGCTCGCTTCCGCGCTGGTCACGGTGTCGATCGTCGACGTCCAGGCGCACGCGCCGCTCGCCGAGCGCTTCAACGTCCGCACGGTGCCGCTCACGATTCTGGACGGGAGTCTCGCCGTCTCCGGTGTCGTCCCGCCTGCGAAGCTCGTGGACGAGATCTTCTCACGCGAGGACGACAGCCACGGCGAGCACCTGTTGCTGTCGCTGGTGGAGCAGGGTCGTTTCGACGAAGCGGTCCGGCAGATCCGGACCGGCCCGGGCGCGGCTCACTTCCTGGTGATCTGGAAGGGCAGCACGACCTCGCTTCGAATCGGCCTGATGATGGCGGCGGAGATCGCTCTGGAAGACGAGCGCGCCGCCCTGGATGGCCTGGTTCCCGGCCTGCTCCCGATTCTCGGCAGCGAGGATCCGGTGTTGCGCGGCGACACCGCCGACCTGCTCGGGAGGATCGGTCATCGGTCCGCGAGGGATTCGCTCCGGACTCTGCTCGAGGACCCGAACCCGGACGTGGCGGAGATCGCCTCCGAAGCCCTGGAAGAAATCGACGTTCGCGACGCGGATTGACCCCGCGTCAGCGCCCGCTCTTCGCGACTCGAACGAACGTACGGCGGTCGGCTCGAGACCCCGGTGGAGAAGCCTTCAGCTCTGAACGTCTTTGTTCAGGGAAAATCGCGACGTCTTCGTCACGAGTACAGGGAAGCGCTCCGCCGATTGACGGTGTCCGACTCCGGTTGTTAATCTCCGCGGGCACCGAGAGCAGGCGGGAGTTGCGTCCAGCGAACGTCTCTTTCACAAAAGGAGTAGGAACGTGGCCGAGTTCGAACCGGGTGAGGCAGGCGATCAGATAGAAGCCGAGATGCTGGTTGTCGGCGGCGGTATAGCGGGAATGACCGCTGCCATCGAGACCGCCGAGCTTGGCAAGAAGGTGATCCTCGTCGAGAAGAACCCATCCCTCGGGGGGCGGGTGGTCGCCTCGAACCAGTACTTCCCCAAGCTGTGTCCGCCGACCTGCGGAATGGAAATCAACCTGAAGCGCATGAGGTCGAACCCCAACATTCGGATCCTGACGCTGGCGGAAGTGGAGAGCGTTTCGGGATCTCCGCGGGCGATCACGAGGTCCGGATCAAGCTGAACCCGCGCTACGTCAACGAGAAGTGTACCTGCTGCGGCGAGTGCGAGAAGGTCTGCGAGATCGAGCGCCCCAACGAATTCAACTACGGGATCGACAAGACCAAGGCCATCTACCTGCCGCATCTGATGGCCTACCCGCCGCGGTACCTCGTGGATCCCGCCCATGCCGGCGACGAGCGGATGAAGAAATGCGTCGAGGCCTGCGAGTACGACGCGATCGACCTGGAGATGCAGCCGAGGACGATCACCGCCAAGGTCGGCGCGATCGTCTGGGCGACCGGCTGGAAGCCCTACGATGCCACCAAGCTGGAAAACCTGGGCTTCGGCAAGTACCCCAACGTCATCACCAACGTGATGATGGAGCGGTACGCCGCCGAGAACGGGCCGACGCAGGGCAAGATCGCGCGTCCCTCCGATGAGGGGGAGATCACCAAGATCGGCTTCGTGCAGTGCGCCGGGTTCCCGCGACGAGAACCATCTGCCGTACTGCTCTTCGATCTGCTGCCTGGCCTCGATGAAGCAGGCCACCTACGTCCGCGCGCAGTACCCGGATGCCGAGATCCACTTCTTCTACATCGACGTGCGGGCCCCGGGGCGGATGGAGGACTTCTACACCAAGGTGCAGGGAGACGAGAAGTTCTTCTTCCACCGCGGGAAGGTCGCCAAGATCACCGAGGGCTCCGGCGGCAACGTGATCCTCGAGGCCGAGAACACGCTGACCGGCTCGATCACCAAGATGGAGGTGGACATGGCGGTCCTCGCCACGGGCATGGTCCCCAACACCGCCGAGCAGCCGCCGCCACTGGACACGGCCCTGGACGAGTTCGGCTTCATCGCACCAGACGGGACCGGGGTCATCGGCGCGGGAGTGGCGAACGCGGCCCGTCGACGTCGTCACGTCCGTCCAGGACGCCACCGGCGCGGTCATGAAGAGCTCTCAACGCAGGTGCCAGGAGATAGAAGATGGATACGAAGATCGGCGTCTATATCTGCAAGGGCTGTGACATCGCGAAATCGGTCGATCTCGACAAGCTGACCGAGGTGGCCAACGACGAGACGGAGGCCAGTCTCTGCAAGACCCACGACATCCTCTGCAGCCAGGGAGGTGTCGACCAGATCAAGGCGGACATCGAGGGCGAAGGGCTGAACCGCGTCGTGGTGGCGGCCTGCTCACAGCGCGTGTTTCCCGAGCTGTTCGACTTCGGCGGAGAGGTGCTGACCGATCGGGTGAACATGCGCGAGCACGTGGCCTGGTCCCACACCCCCAACGACGAAGACACCCAGATGCTGGCCGAAGACCACATCCGCATGGGCGTAGCCCGGGTCGCGACCGTGGAGCCGCCGGAGGCCCTGATCGAGGAGAGCAGCAAGGATCTGATGGTGATCGGCGGGGGCATCAGCGGGATGACGGCCGCGAAGTCGGCGGCCGCAGCGGGCTACAAGGTGGCCCTGGTCGAGAAGGAAGACCGCCTGGGCGGCTGGGCCGCCCGGTTCTCCAAGGTGTTCCCGAAGCACCCCCCCTACAAGGACCTGGAGGACTCCGGCTACCAGAAGCTGGCCGAGGAGATCGAGGCGGATCCGAACATCACCGTCCACAAGTCCACCACCGTCGCGAAGACAACCGGGGCGCCCGGGGAGTTTGCGGTGGAGCTCCAGAATGGCGGGAGCAGCTCCGAGATCACCGTCGGCTCCATCATCCTCGCCTCCGGCTGGAAGCCCTACGAGGCCGAGAAGCTGACCCATCTGGGGTACGGGTCCTCCCCCGACGTGATCACCAACATCCAGATGGAGGAGATGGTGTCGAACGGCGGAATCAAGCGCCCGTCGGACGGCAAACCGCCCGGAAGTGTCGCCTTCATCCAGTGCGCCGGCTCACGCGACCAGGACCACCTCCCCTACTGCTCCTCCGTCTGCTGCCGGGTCTCCCTGAAGCAGGCGAAGTACGTCCGGGAGCAGCACCCCGGCGCCAAGGTCTACGTCATCTACAAGGACATCCGCTCCCCCGCTCAGTACGAGCGCTTCTACGCCAACGTCCAGGAGGACGAGGGCATCATGCTCACGAAGGGCGAGATCGGCAGCGTGGCACCCGATTCGGACGGCCAGATCGGCGTCGAGGTCCAGGAGACACTGCTCGGCGAGGACATCAAGGTCAAGGCCGACCTGGTGGTCCTGGCGACGGGAATGGTGCCGACCACCAAGGTCGACGAGTTGCCGACTGCCGACGAGGCCACCGAGGGCGAGGAGGCGGCACCGGCCGAGAAAGCGGCAGACGGCGAGAAGAAGGAGGCCGAATCCGCCGAGGCCGGAGCGAAGATCCTGAACCTCGCCTATCGGCAGGGCACCGACCTTCCCACGCTCAAGTACGGCTTCCCCGATTCGCACTTCATCTGCTTCCCCTACGAGACCCGGCGCACCGGCATCTACGCGGCGGGCAGCGTCCGGGCACCGATGGACTTCGCCACCTGCGCCAACGACGCCAACGGGGCCGCTCTCAAGGCGATCCAGGCGGTCGAGGCGGTGGCCAAGGGTGTCGCGGTGCATCCGCGAGCGGGAGATCTGAGCTATCCGGATTTCCTGATGCAGAAGTGCACCCAGTGCAAGCGCTGCACGGAGGAATGTCCTTTCGGCGCACTCGACGAGGACGAGAAGGGCACTCCGCTGCCGAATTTGCGGCGCTGCCGCCGCTGCGGCATCTGCTTCGGCTCCTGCCCCGAGCGGATCATCTCCTTCAAGAACTACAGCGTCCGCATGGTCTCGCAGATGATCAAGGCGATCCACGTCCCGGACGAGTTCGAGGAGAAGCCGAGGATTCTGGCCTTCGTCTGCGAGAACGATGCCCTCCCGTCGATGGACATGGCCGGCATGATGCGGCTCCAGTACAACGCGATGATCCGCATCATCCCGCTCCGCTGCCTGGGCTCGATGAACGCGGTCTGGGTCGGCGACGCCCTCGCCTCGGGGTTCGACGGCGTCATCCTGATCGGCTGCAAGAAGGGCGACGACTATCAGTGCCACTTCGTGCGGGGCAGTGAGCTGGCCGAGTACCGGATGGGGAACGTGCAGGAGAAGCTGAAGCAGCTCGTCCTCGAGGAGGAGCGCGTCGAGATCCACGAGCTGGGGATCGCGGACTACCGCAAGATCCCCCAGATCATGGACGACTTCCTCGAGGTGATCGAGGGCGTAGGACCGAATCCCTATAAGGGGATGTAGACCGGTCCAGCGGCTTCGCTGGCCACCTCCACGACTGACGCAGAGCCCCTCCTGCTCTGCGTCAGTCGTTCATCGCGTACGCGCCCGCGAGCGAGTAGACGTGGCTCTCGAGCACCCGCTCGAACCGGGCCGTGTCCACCACCGGCTTCCGGATCATCTCCAGACAGAGTTCCATCTGCCGGCTGGTGCTGCTCGTCTTCGAGTAGAGCTGAAGTGCGTACCTGGAGAAGTCCCTCACCAGGACATCGAAGATCTGGTCGATGACCTCGTCTTCCACCTCGTAGATCCTCTTGTTCTCGAGAATCAGCTGCCCGTAGGGAACCAGGGTGAATAGCTCCCCGAGGGTGAGCAGGAAATCGAGGTCCGACGCCTGCTCCTTGCTGGGCGTGGCCTGGGTGAGGAACTCCTTGAAGGTCTCGATCTGCTTCACGAACAGGTGGACGTTGGGGATGTCCACGCTGTCGTAGGCGGCCTTGTAGTCGTGGAACTGGATTCTTCCCAGCCCCTTGGTGAGGCCCTGCTCGAAGAGGAAGTCGTCGTTCTCGAGCCCGTCCCGCTTGGCGATCTCGGGAAACTCGGCCGGGTTGAAGAAGTAGTTGCTCATGAACTTGATGACCAGCGCCATGTTGACGTGAACCGTACCCTCCAGCTTGGGAAGGGCCCGGATGTCCCTGGCGGCCATCTCGAAGTAGCTGTCCTTCTCGAAGCCCTTGGCGGAGATCACGTCCCAGAGGTGATTGATCACCTCCTCACCCTGCGTGGTCACCTTCATCTTCACGATCGGGTTGTAGAGGAGGTAGCGCCGGTCCTCGGCAGAGGCAGCGCGCATGTAGTCCGAAGCTCGGAGCGCAAAGAGCTTCATCGCCACCAGACGGCACCAGGCGTCGGAGAACAGCTGCTTCACCTGCGAGAATTCGGTGACGTGCTTTCCGTAGAGGACCCGGTTGGAGGCGTGGTCGATCGACTCGTAGAGCGCGTGGGTGCACATGCCGATGGAGGCCCAGCCGAGGTTGAACTTGCCCACATTGACCGTGTTGAGCGCCGCATCCCAGGCATCCTGCCCCCTGGTGAGAATCTCCGCCTCGCTGATCGGGTAGTCGTGAAGGGCGTATTCGGCGACGAAGTTCTGGGAGTTGACCACGTTCTGCACGCACTCGTAGTTGCCGTGCTTCGAGCCCACCACGAACCAGACGTAGTCGCCGCTGTCCGAGAGCTTCCCGAGGGTAGACACCAGGGCGGCCTCGTTGGCGTTGCCGATGTAGTACTTGCGGCCGTTGGCCACGTACGTGCCATCCGGCTGGGGAACGAGGGCCATCTCCGTGGAGTAGAGGTCGGCGCCGTGCTGCCTTCTCGGAGAGCCCGAAGGCGAAGATGCCGCCCTCCTTGAGCAGCTGCGCCGTCTTCTCCTTCACCGCCTCGTTCTGGCCCATCCAGATCGGGCCCAGCCCGAGGATGGTCACCTGCCAGGTGTACCAGTAGGCCAGCCCGTAGAAGGCGAGGATCTCGTTGAACTCGCAGTTCCGGTAGGTGTCCCAGCGGGTGTCAGCGTCTCCCGCCGCGTAGGGAGCAGGGGTGAGCAGCGTCGCGAACAGCCCCTCCTTCTCCTGGAACTCCAGGAAGTCCGAGTACCAGGACCGCTCGTGGTCGTCCCTCTTGAGCTTCCCCCGGCCCTTCTCCTCGAAGAACTCGATCGTCTTGCGCATGATCTCTCGCGACTTCTGGTCGCGGTACTCCCGGTCGTGCTTCTTGGGATTCAGAAGAATCATCTCTCGTCCTTTCTCGGGGGAGCCGTTTTCCGGCCTCTAGCCCATTCTCCTCGAGCCCGCGTAGGCCTGCAGGGCGCGCTCCGCGCTGGCGAAGCTGGGGATGCCGACCGCGGACAGGGCGCGGGCGACCACCGGATCGCCGGCGAGGAAGGAAGCGTAGAGAACCGGCTTGGCCGCCGCCCGTGAGATTTCGCCCATCGCCTCGACGTGCGCCTGCCATCCCTCGGCCTGTCCGGAGCTTCCGATCACGACGACCGCGTCCACGCCCGGGTCCTCGATGGTCGCCGCCAGGGCCTCGCGGTACATCCCGGCGGCAGCTGCCAGCTGGAGCCCGATATCGACGGGGTTCCGCACGCTGGTGCCCGTGCTGGCGACCACGCCGCGGAGTCGTGTCTTCGTCTCTTCGGTGAGCTCCGCCAGTCTGAGACCCGCTTCTTCGCAGGCATCCGCGGCGGAGACCGCCGGCCCGCCCGGGCCCGTGACGATGGCCATCCGGTCCCCGGCGGGCCGTCCGAGATGGCGGAGCGCCACCAGGGTATCGAGCATTTCGTCGAAGTCGCGGACCTGGATGGCACCGGCCTGGCGCAGCATTCCCGACCACACCTGCGGCTTCGCCGGCCAGTGCGCCGGTGTGCGAGCGGGCGGCCCTGGCGCCGCCCCCGGTGCGTCCCACCTTCCAGACCACCAGGTGCTTGCGCCGGCCGGCCGCAGTGAGGGCGCGCCACAGGCGTCGTCCGTCCTTGGCGCCCTCCAGGTAGGCTGCGATGACCTCGGTCTCCGGGTCCTCCGCCAGGTACTCCAGGAAGTCCGAGGTCTCCAGATCGTCCTGGTTGCCCACGCTCACGACCTTGCTGAAGGCGAGCGCCCGTTCCCCACCGCTCCAGACGATTCGATTGCTGAGCGATCCGCTCTGTGAGACGAAGGCGATCGGACCCTGCTCGGAGGGCAGATCCGGGAAGCTCCCCAGCCCGCTCTTGGGGACGTAGACCCCCATGCAGTTGGGGCCCAGCATGCGCAGCGGCCCGCTCTCCACGGCGGCCATCAGCTCTGCCCCGAGTGCGCGGCCTTCCTCCGTACCGAGCTCGGAGAAACCCGCCGTGAAGAGGATGGCCGCCTTCACCCCCCTCTCGGCGCACTCCCTCACCACCGGGGGCGCCAGCGCAGGGGCCACCACCACGATGGCCAGGTCCACCACCTCCGGCAGGCTGCTCACCGATGGGTAGCAGCGCAGTCCCAGGATCTCCTCGGCGTTCGGATTGACCGGGTAGATCCGCCCGGAGAAGCCGGGATCGAGAAGAGCGCGCAGGAAGAGCTGGCCGGGGCGGGGCGTGCGGGGAACTCCCACGACGGCGATCGACTCGGGCTCGAAGAGCGCCTGGGCTGGGAGACCAGGACCTCGTCCGAGCGGTTGATTCGGGGTGCTGCGCATCGACGACTGGCCCAGGTTCGAGAAGCGGAGGAGCCTCGAGATGACGGCGCCAGAATCATCGTGAGGGGGCCGGCGGATGTCAACTCACGCTGCGGGGGTATCCTGGGATCATCCGCGGTCGTGGAGGTGCGAGTCGGACATGGACAATTTCAGCGACACCGTCACCCTGGGCGCATCGGGGCTCGAAGTCGGAAGGATGGGCATCGGTGCCGACGCGGGCATTTCCGCTCCGGCGCTGGAGCGCGCCTTCGAGCGGGGCCTCAACTACTTCTACTGGGGCTCGCGCAGACGTCCTGGCATGAAGCAGGCGATCAGGAAGCTGGCGGCGAGCCGACGCGAGCAGATGGTCATCGCCCTGCAGACCTACGACTACACCGGCCTCGCGCTCGAGCGGATGTTCAGGCAGGGACTCCGAGCGCTCCAGATCGACTACGCCGACGTGCTGATCCTGGGAAACCGGAATGGCCCGGTGCCGCCGCGCGTCCTGGACAAGGCGCTCGCACTGAGGGAGAAGGGCCTGGCGAGACACCTCTGTGTCAGTGCCCACGACCGCTCGGCTTTCGCTCAACATCTGGATTCGAAGGTCTTCGAGCTGATCATGGTGCGCTACAACGCCGCTCATCGCGGGGCCGAGCGGGAGATCTTCCCGCTTGCTCGCTCGGGAAGTAAGGCCAGGCGTGCTCTGCTTCAACTCGACCCGCTGGGGGCACCTCTTCGATTCGCGCTGGATGCCGGAGGGCGAGAAGCCGCCGAGTCCGGTCGATCTCTACCGATACGTGCTCTCCAACCCGAGCATCGACATGGTCCTGACCGCTCCGGCGACGATGGAACAGCTCGAGGAGAACCTCCGGACGCTGGAGATGGGGCCGCTGTCCGATGAAGAGAAAGCCCGGCTCGAGAGGATCGGCGACCACGTGCACGCGCTGAGCCCCAGCGCCAACTTCGACTTCCTGTTCCAGACGCGGGCGCCTCGCAGGCGCTAGTCTCTGTGTGACTGCGGGGCGGCGCCCTCGCTACCCTGGCGCGCTTTCGAAACCAGGAGCGCGGCGCCCCTCCACTGCCGCGGATGGTCATCAGTGAGCCTAGAGCCGACCCACGCTGCCCCTCCCGAGCGGAGCGATGCTTCCCGCACGGTGGCGGTATTCGGGAACGTGGCCGTCGGCAAGTCGGTCCTCTGCGAGCAGATCTGCACCGGCACGGGTCGCTGCACCCTCTCACTCGCAGGCGCCGAGGTCGAGGTCCCGGTCGGCAGACTGTACCGCGGCCTGTTCTCCCGCTCGCCGGACGGGACCCGGATCATCGACGCGCCCGGGATCCACTCCGTCTTCTCCCGCAGCGAGGACGGGGTGCTCTGCCGACGCCTCCTGCTCTCCGGGGAGCTCGACACGATCCTGCAGGTGCTGGATGCGAAGAACCTGCGCCGCTCCCTGGTCATCGCCCTCCAGCTGGCCGAGTTCGAGATCCCCGCCGTGTTCGCGCTCAACATGGTGGACATGGCCCAGGCGCGGGGGATCGAGGTCTCGGCCGACGCGCTCGAGGGTCAGCTCGGCGCCCCGGTCCTACCCACCGTGGCGCTGGAGCGCCGCGGCGTAGGTGAGCTCCCGGCCCTGTTGGGCAAGGCGCAGCTGCCGAGGCGAATGGTGACCTTCTCGGGACCGATCGAGGACACCCTGGGCCTCCTCTCCCAGCTCCTCTCGGATGCTGCCATTCCGGCCAGGGCCCTGGCCATTCTGCTGGTGACCGGGGCGTCGGCGGCGCGGCAGTACGTGGAGGATCACTTCGGCGGCGGCATGGTCGACCAGGTCGATCACCTGGTCTCGTCGCTTCAGAGGGATGTGGGCCGCCCGCTCGACGTGGTGGTGACGGAGCGCTACGCGGCCACGGCCGACCGGATCGTGCGCCAGTCGCAGCAGGTGCACCAACGCTCCCCGCTGTTCATGACGCGCCTCGGGCTCTGGTCCCAGCAGCTCTCGACGGGCATACCCCTCGCGCTCGCAATCCTCTTCGCGATGTACCTCTTCGTCGGCTCCTTCGGGGCCATCTACCTGGTGGACCTGCTCAACAACAAGATCTTCGCCGGAATCCTCATACCCCTCTTCGAAGACATCGTCGCACCGATCCCATCCGCGTTCGTCCGCGACGCCCTGGTCGATCCGGACTTCGGCGTGCTCACCACCGGCCTCTTCCTCGCCTTCGGCATCGTGATGCCGGTGATGCTGTGCTTCTACCTCTTCTTCGGGCTGCTCGAGGAGTCCGGCTACCTGCCCCGCTTCTCGGTACTCCTGCACCGGCTGATGAGGAGAATCGGACTCAACGGCAAGGGAGTCATTCCCCTGGTGATGGGATTCTCCTGCGTGACCATGGCGCTGCTCACCACGCGCATGCTCGACTCACACAAGGAACGCCTGATCGCCAGCCTGCTTCTGACCCTGGCGCTCCCCTGTGCGCCGCTGATCGCCGTGATGCTGATCATCCTGGCGAGGATGCCCTGGTACGCCAGCGCCTTCGTCTTCGGCTTTCTTCTCCTGCAGACCATCGTCGTCGGAATGCTGGCCGACCGGTTCATCTCCGGCGGACACGCGGAGCTGATGCTCGAGCTCCCGCCCATGCGCGCACCCGGAATCCGGAGCATCCTGGTGACGAGCTGGCGGCGGACCTGGGCCTTCATGAAGGAGGCCGTGCCCCTCTTCCTCCTGGCGGCATTCCTGGTCTTCGTCTTCGACTACGTGGGCGGCCTGCGCCTCCTCGAAGACGCCACCCGGCCGCTGATGAACGGACTGCTAGGGCTTCCGGAGTCCTCCGTGCGGGTCTTCATGAAGACGATCATCCGGCGCGAGGCGGGAGCCGTGGAGCTGGACCTGCTCAGGGCCGACTTCACCAACCTGCAGCTGGTGGTTGCCTTGGTGACCATGACCCTGCTCATCCCCTGCGTGAACACGGTGGTGGTCCTGGTCAAGGAGCGCGGCACCCGCGTCGCCGGCGCCATCCTGGCCGGCGTCTTCGTCTACGCTCTGCTGGGCGGCGGCCTGGTGAACCACGCGTGCAGGGCCCTGGGAATCACCTTCGGATAACCAACGAGGAGTCGAACCTTGATCCCGAGGCAGAAGGCCGATGAGATCCTGGAGGCGATCTGGAAGGCGGACGAGTCCGGCGAATTCACCTCCGATGCCGTGCGCAGGCGTTGCTCCGAGGAGATCTCCGACGCGAATCTTCAGGCGCTCGAGGCCCAGGGCCTGGTGATCCAGCAGGGCGAGCGGATCCTGTTCACCGCGGAGGGCAAGGAGCAGGCTCGAGGCGTGATCCGCCGCCACCGTCTCACCGAGAGCCTGCTCACCTACGTGCTCGGCCTGCCGGAGGAGAGGGCGGACGCGATCGCCTGCGAGATGGAGCACACGCTGCCCGCCGAGATGGAGCGGAGCATCTGCACGCTTCTCGGACACCCTCCGTTCAGTCCCACCGGCAAGCCGATCCCGCCGGGTGACGACTGTCTGGAGAAGCTCAGCACCATCGACGCGGCGATCGTGAATCTCTGCGACCTGAGTCCCGGCGAACAGGGTCGCATCGCCTACATCCGCCCCAAGAACCACGCCAGGCTGCACCGCCTGACCGGCTTCGGCATCGTGCCCGGCGTCACCGTCAAGCTCCACCAGACCTATCCCGCCTTCTGCATCAAGTTCGAGGAGACGGAGCTCGCCATCGATCCGGACGTGGCCGAGGACATCTTCGTCACCAGGGTCGGGCAGCCAGCGCGGAACTAGCCAGCGGGGAGCGAGCGGGGTCAAGCGGAGGCGGGCTGGAACTGGTCGCAGGTCATCCCGGGAGTGACGAGCCTCTGGTGGATCCGGCAGAGTCCCTGATCGCCGCGGCTGTCCCCCTGTCCGGAGCTCAGGATCAGGATCCCCGGCAAGGCGCTCTCGAACTCCGCAGCATCGGAGACGAGCTGCGCGCACACCCCGCAGCGCCCTCTCCCCTCGTCGTGTCTGCCAGCACTCACTGCAGGGCCCGCCAGTAGTCGACGAAGACCCTGGTGGTGAGGATGTAGCCCAGGGGCACGTTGACGAGCACTCCGATCGTGAAGGCCCAGAACGGCTTCAGCCCGAACGTGGCCAGCTCCTTGAAGCGCGTGGAGAGGCCGATACAGAGGAAGCACAGCACGAACGCCCAGGAGCGCAGCTTCTTGATGGGAGTGATCACCAGGGCCCTGAGCTGACTCTCGAACCAGTTGGACTCGTGCCGCAGGTTCTTGAGCGCCCACTCCTGCTGCTCGTCGGCACGGGCCGTGAGCGCGTTCAGCTCCTCCAACGACATCTCCCCCTGGAACCGGATCACCCGCCTCGCCGAATCGTAGGAGAACTTCTCACCCAGAGCGGCGGGCACCAGGAAGTCGGAAAAGTCCGCGTCGTACTCCTGCTTCTGCGCCTTCGACTTGAAGGTGCCCGAAACCGGCGCTTCGCCGACGAAGTTCGCCGGAGGGTTGGCTGCGATCAAGCTCATGATGACCGACGCTGCGAAGAAGCCGAGCACGAACTTCGGGAACCTCTCCCAGATCACGGAGATGCCGACCCGGCCCTGGGGGCCCTTCCCCGCCGGCGACGTCTTCTCCCAGAACGTCACGGAGACGATGGACAGCACGAACGCCCAGATGCCGATCCAGATGTCGCGGCCGATCACTTTCATCAACGTGAAGGCGTGGATCGGCGCATCACCGTGAGTGGTGGCAAGCTCCGCCACCACCGCGAAGCCGGCGGCGTCCGCGTACTCCGACGTCCCCACCCATGCCCCCGCCTCGCCAGGGGAGATGTGATACCACTCGGTGAGCGCGCCCCCGCCTTCCGGAATCATCCACTTGGTCAGGATCGCGAGGATGAAGATCATCACGATCGCCCAGATCGAGACCACCGCGATGCCGATGGCGATGTGGTCCTTCTCGGCCTTGACCGCCCCGCCGACGGCGATCGAACCGGACACGCCGCAGACGGCGCCGCCCGTGCCGAGGACCGCGCCGAAGCGCGGGTCGAGCTCGAAGATCCGGGTGGCCGCCAGATAGATCGTCAGCCAGGTGACGACCGACACGATGGTCGCCTGCAAGAAGGCGATCGGTCCGGCCTCAGCGATCAGGGTGAGCGGCAGCGTCGCACCGAGAAGCACGATACCCGTCTTGATGTAGTACTCCGTGCGCAGCGATGTCTTGAACCACTCCGGCGCAGCCTTGATGTTGCCGATCACCAGGCCGACCAGGAGGGCGAGCAGAGGAGCTCCGAGATCCATCCTCTTCACCACCGACCACCCGGCCAGGTAGAAGATCCCGAGCGAGCCCAGGAAGAGAATCGTGTAGCCGAGCAGGAACTCCTTCAGGTTGCGGCCCATGATGCTCATACTGACGGCGAAGACGGCACCGAAGCCGAGATAGATGGCGAGGTACGCCGGGAAGTGCTCGCGGAGGTCGCCAGCCAGCTGGCCGGGGTCGGACCAGGTGCCGGGTGTAACGGCCCAGGGCTCGAGCGTGCTTCCGGCCCAGAAGCAGCCCACCGAGAGGGCGATCACGATCATCCCGAGCCAGATGGCCCAGTAGTCCTCGGTCTTGAACAGGTTCAAGCCCTTCGAAGAGCCCTCGTTCATCGGTACCCTCCCGTCACAAAGGGGTTACCATGAAGCGGTCTGTCTCGCAGGGCACAGTATACGAGGAGGGACAGAGATGCGCAGAGAAATCGATCGTCGCACCTCTCTGAAGATGAAGGTGCACGAGGGCTGACGGTTCGACGACTCGGAATCGGAGAGAAATCTCCAGGGACGGCCGTTTCAGGGAGAGTGAAACCATGACGCAGCTACCGGACTACATGCCGATCCTGAACCACAAGATGGCCAGGGGGGACTACCTGCCGCACTACCACGAGCGGGAGCTCACCGATCCGGTGGACCTCTGCGACGGAGAAGGGCCGGCTCAATCCGGACGCCGTCGGCTGGTCGCGCTCGCCGCTGGTCCGGGCCAACCTGTCCGGCCACTGGCCGCGGAAGAAGAAGTGGAACATGTGGAACTGGATCAGTCCGCGGTTCGTCTTCTCGGCCACGCTGGCCGACATCGACTACGCGGCCTTCTGCTCGGTGTCGTTCACGAACTTCGAGACCGGGGAGCAGCTGTCGCGACAGTCCTTCACCCGCCCGCACTCCTTCGAGATGCCGGAACAGGTCGAGCGAACCGTCCGCTTCCAGGGCCGGGACATGGAGTACTCGAACGTCCAAGAGGACGGGTCCATGAAGGTCGACTTCAGCGGGCGCGCCAAGACGGGCGAGGATATCGCGGCCGATTTCCTGGTCCGAAGACCGGAGGGGCACGAGAGTCTCGACATCGTGGTGCCGTGGAGCTCCGAGCGCTTCCAGATGAACTCGAAGCACAACACCCTCCCCTGCGAAGGCGAGGTCAGCGTAGCCGGCAAGCGCTACGTGATGGACCCGGCCGAGTGCCACGGCGTGCAGGACTTCGGGCGCGGCATGTGGCCGTACCGGTCCTTCTGGAACTGGGGAGTCTGCACCGGCGTACAGGACGGGGACCTGATCGGCGTCAACATGGGCGCCAAGTGGACCACGGGCACCGGCTCGAACGAGAACGGCATCTGCGTCAATGGCCGGCTCTACAAGGTGATGGAGGATCTCCGCTGGAGCTATGACCCGGGCGACTGGAAGAAGCCCTGGAGCGTCCGCTCGATCCATTCCGACACGATCGACATGACCCTCCATCCAATCGTGGTGCACAGCTCGCAGCTCAACCTCGGCCCGATCAGAACCGGGGGAGCCTGCCCCTTCGGCCACTGGAAGGGGACGATCCGCTTCGACGGCAACACCCTCGAGATCGACGGGCTGATCGGCTGGGTGGAGGAGTTCGCGCACCGGTGGTGAAGAGCGGCCCCGGCATCATCTGCGTGGGTCTCGCGGTGATGGACCAGATCTACGTTGTCGAGCGGCTACCCGATGCGCCCAGAAAGCACTTCGCCAGCGGCTTTCGGGAGATCGGCGGCGGTCCGGCGGCGAACGCCGCCGTGGCCATCGCGCGCCTGGGCGGAGCTGCCCGGCTCTGGTCGCGGGTCGGCGACGACTCCGTCGGAGATCGCATCATCCGCGAGCTCGAGGAGGAAGGCGTCGGGACGGCGGGTGTCAGGCGCATCCCCGGCGCGCGATCGGGCTGCTCCGCCATCGTCGTCGACGCGCGCGGCGAACGGATGATCGTGAACTTCCGGGGCGATCGGATGGACCCCGATCCCGGCTGGCTCCCGCTGTCCGAGATCGGCGGGGCCGGCGCCGTGCTCGGCGACCTGCGCTGGCCGCAGGCCTCGGCGCGGGCGCTGGCGGAGGCGCGGCGCCTCGGCATTCCGGCGCTTCTCGACGCCGATGCGGCCGCGGCGCGCGAAGGCGCCGACGCCCTCGCGGCATCCACCCACATCCTCTTCTCCCACCAGGGATTGGTGGAGTTCGCCGGACACGGCGAGCTCGCGGAAGCGCTCCGCCTCGCCGCCTCCAGGACCGGCGCCTGGCTGGGTGTCTCCGCGGGGCGGGACGGTGTCTACTGGCTCGAGGGCGATCGGCTGCGCCACATTCCCGGCTTCGACGTCGAGGTGGTCGACACACTCGGCGCGGGCGACGTGTTGCACGGCGCCTTTGCGCTGTCGCTCGCGCGTGGCGACGGCGTCGAAGGAGCGCTCCGCTTCGCCTGTGCAACCGCGGCGGTCAAGTGCAGCAGGGCCGGTGGGCGCGCCGGGGCGCCCGCTGCGAGCGAGGTCGCGGAGTTCTTGGAGATTCGCGCGAACGCGGCCGAAGGCTGAGAGCGAGAAAGGAGCTGCCCGTTGAACCCCCGACCTGTGATCGGTGTGATGGCCCTGGCGCGAGCGACCTTCGACGTCGCCCACGCGGAGGAGACGGCATCGCGGGCCTTCGACACCCTCGATGAGCTCGATGCCGGAATCGCGGGGTCCCGGGCCCTTCTCTTCGACGAGGACGCCGCGGGGCGCGTGCTGGCGGAGCTGAAACAGAAGTCGCTCGACCTGCTGCTGATCCTTCAGGTGACGTTCACGGATGCCGCCATGGCCCGGCGTATCGCCGAGGAGATCGCGGCGCCGCTGGCGCTCTGGGCCTTCCCCGAGCCCCGGAGCGGCGGGAGGCTGCGCCTCAACTCGCTTTGCGGCGTGAACCTCGCCGCCCACGCACTGGCGAGGGCGGGGCACCGCTACGCCTGGATCCACTGCGAGCCGGATGCGCCACAGGCCGCCGCGCAGCTTCGTCGGCTGCTGGAGGCTTCGCCCCGGGATCGACCTCTTCCCGAGCCGGATCCCCCTCGGGAGGCACCGCTCCCGGAGACGCTCTCCGCTCGGGCCGAGGAGGCGCTGGCTGCCGTGAGTGGCGCGCGCATCGGCCTGCTGGGAGAGCCACCCGGCGGCTTCGACACCTGCGACTTCGACGAAGCCCTGCTGGCGAAGCTGCTCGACGTCGAGCTGGAGCGCATCTCCCTGGACGAGCTCTTTCGAGCCGCCCGGGCGCAGTCGCCCCAGAGCGTGGAGGCGACGCGCTCGCGGGTCGAGCGCGAGCTAGAGGGCACGCAGGCACTCGAGCAGGCGCCGCTGGAGCGGAGCCTGCGCGTCTTCGGGGCTCTCTCGGAGCTCGCCCGGCAACGCGGCCTCGCAGCGCTGGCCGTCCGCTGCTGGCCGGAGTTCTTCACCGAGTACGGCTGCGCCGCCTGCGGGCCGATGGCGATGACGACCCAGGATGGCGTTCCCAGCGCCTGCGAGGCAGACGTCTACGGGGCAGTGACCAGCCTGCTGCTCCAGGCGATCAGCGATGCCCCCCCGTTCATGGCCGACCTCGTCGATGTCGATCGGGAGAAGGACAGCGCCGTGGTCTGGCATTGCGGCCTGGCACCGGTCTCGCTGGCGGATCCGGAGCAGAAGCCACGCGCAGGGATCCACTCCAACCGCCGGATGCCGCTTCTGGGCGAGTTCGCGCTCGCGCCCGGCCGTGTGACGCTCGCCCGTCTCAGCCAGTCGCGAGGCCTGCTGCGCCTCGCAATCGCCGGCGGCGAGATGCTGCGAGCGCCCCAGAGCTTTTCGGGAACGTCGGGAGTGGTTCGCTTCGAGCGACCCGCCGGCGACGTGCTCGACACGATCCTGGAAGAGGGTGTCGAGCATCACTACAGCATCGCCTACGGCGACTGCCGCGACCCGCTCCGGGCCATCGCACAGAAGCTCTCGCTACCGCTCCTGGAGCTCGACTGACCGAAGCCGACACGAACTGCGGGTGGCGCGGTGCTACCATGAGCCTGGGAGGAACCTTTCGTGCGACTGAGTCTGTCTTTCATGGGCCTTTCTCCGATCGAGTCGACCCTGCCGGCCGTGCGCGCCGCCGAGCAGTTTGGGCTCGACGGTATCTGGTCGGCCGAACACATCGGCTTTCACGACGCCATCGTGCCGAGCGCGATCTACCTCCGGGAGACCGAGCGGCTCGAGGTCTCCGTGGTGGGGCTCTCCACCGCGGGCCGCCACCCCGGTCTGATCGCGATGGAGCTCTCCTCGTTGGCGGAGCTCGGCCCCGGGCGGGTCCGCGTCCAGATCGGGACCGGCGACCCCTCGCTGGTCGCGAAGCTCGGCAAGGGGATCGAGAAGCCGGCGCGTTCCACCCAGGAGTTCGTCCACGCGTTGCGCGATGCACTTGCCGGCAACGAGGTGACCGTCGACTATCCGGCGTTCGCCTTTCAGGGCTTCCGGGTGAACCCGCTCGCGCCACCTCCCCCACTCGACGTGATGGCCGTTCGGCCCCTGATGGTACGCACGGCCGCCCGTGTGGGGGACGGCCTCTCGATCAGCATGGCTGCGTCGCAGGCGTACATCACCGACACCGTCCGCGACGTCGAGCGCGAGCTCGCGGAGCAGGGCCGGGATCGGGCGAGCTTCCGGATCGGCGCCGTGGTGCTCGGCGTGATCAGCGAGGACCTCGATGCCGCTCGCAGCGCTGCGGCCCCACTCTTTACCGTCTTCGACCCGCCGATGCTCGAGTACCTCGCCCGGGGTGTCATCGAGCCGGGCGCACTGGTGAAGGCGGTGGAAGCGGGGGGACCCGCCGCCGCGCTGCAGGTCCTGACTGGAGAGGTCGTCGACGGGATGGCGCTCGTGGCGAAGCCGGAGCAGCTCGGCGAGGCGCTCGATCGCTATGCCGCCACCGGCATCGACGAGCTGGCGGTCTCGATCTTCGCCACGCCAGAGGAACAGCCCGCAATCGTGGAGCAGCTGGCCAGGGCGCGTCCCGGGGGCGGGGGCTCCCCCTGACCGGGGACGGAGCAACCGCGGGAATCACCCCTCAGTGTCGCCAGGTGACTCCGAGTCCCACGACCGGTCCATCCATCTCGTAGCGGCCCGGGAGGATCAGCGCCTCGTCGGCCTCGATCCTTCGGCTGCCGTTGAACGCGTAGCCCGTCATGAAGTCGATCGACCACGGGTCGAAGTTCAGGCTGAATCCGAACGTGGCGCGGATGTCCCGGGTGTCGAAGAGCAGCGGCGAGACCCCTTTGTCGCCCACGATCGGAGTGGCGTACAGCGCGCCCAGACGCAGGGTGAGGATCTCGTTCCAGAGGTACTCCACGCCCGTGCTGGCCAGCCACTCGTCGCGCGCATCGGGAACGAATGGCGTATTCACGGCCTCGGTCACCTCGAACTCGATGATCGAGTCGCCGAGCGTGCTGGCGTCGGTCCACCGGAATGCCAGCGAGCCGATCAGCTTCTCCCCGAAGTGCTTGCTCACGCCGGCGAAGACCTGCGTGGGCATCTCGAGCTCCAGGTCTACGTCCTGGCGGCCTCCGGCAAGCGGTGCAGTCGCATCCATCCAGACGCGTCCCGGAGTGCGCACGCCCAGGCCCAGGGCCAGTCCGTCGCAGGGCTGCCACTGCAGGCCCAGCAGTCCCTGGATTCCGGGACCGCTGAGCCTGTACTTGAACTCAACCCCGCCGAGCGTGAATTTATTGCGCGAGAGCCCGAACAGCGGCGTGATGGCGGCACCCAGCGAAAGGCTGTCGTTCACCTGGTACGCCGCACCTGCCGCGAAGGTGAAGATCCCCGCTTCGCTGAAGAACGGGCTCGTCACCCCGGCTGCCGGATCGGCATCGAAGTCGAACTTGTTGCCCACGGCTCCGTACATGGCAAACCCATAGGACCAGGAGCCCTTGCTCGGCAGCGAGAGCCCGAATCCCGGCGCGAAGGTGATGAAGGCGTTGCTCTCGTCATAGGTCGATGGGGCCGCGGCCTCGACGCGGGTGTTCCCGAACGGCACGCCGCCGTACGCGTCGAGCGTGGTCCTGTCGAACAGGCTGAGAGCGGCAGGGTTCGAGAACATGGCTGCGCTCGGCGTCCTCGGCTCGGCCACCGTGGAGCCGGCCAGTCCGGCATCGGCGGTGCCGGAGGTCGGGACGAGCAGTTGAGAGGCGACGCAGGGCGTGGCGAGACACCAGACGGCGATGACGAACAGCGTTCTTCGCATCGTGCGGCTGCTCCTTCCTCTGCAACGGGGCGCGGCGTCGCAATGGCCGGCAGTGTAGCTCTTTCTCCGGCGATTTCCCTCTGATAGGGGCGGTGCTCGATTTCGTGGAGCGCCTCTAGGCTCCGCTGCGCCCAGGCCCTGCCGAGCTTCCGCCGCTCGCCATTTCCCCTCGCGACGAATCGTCCGATGCGTGGCATGATACCGCGAGCATCGGAGCGAGGAGGCGAGAAGATGAACGAGTTCATGCTCGACGAGCGCGCGCGAGAGGTTCAGCGCCAGGCGCGGGAGTTCGTCAAGAACGAAGTGGATCCCGAGTATCTCCGGCGCATGGATCGGGACGAGATCCGCTACCCGCGCGAGCTCTACGAGCTCTACGCGAAGCACCGGCTGCTGGGACTGCGCTTCCCCGAGGAGTACGGGGGTCAGGGGATGGACTGGGTGGCGGACTGCGCGGCCATGGAGCCGATCGGCGCCCTGGGAATCGCCGCCGGCTGCTCCTTCGTGATGCCCTCCATCGTGGGCGAGGCCCTCAACACCTTCGGGACCGAGGAGCAGAAGCAGAAGTACCTGAAGCCGATGCTGGAGGGCCGGCTGGTGTCCGCGGAGGCGCTGACGGAGCCCCGCGGCGGGTCCGACTTCTTCGGCGCCTCGAGCCGGGCCGAAGACAAGGGCGACCATTTCCTGGTGCGCGGCGTGAAGCGATTCATCGTCGGCGCCGAGGGCGCGGACTTCTTCCTCGCCTACGTCCGGACCAACATGGCCGACGACGCGCCGCCCCACGAACGCATCAGCACGCTGCTCATCGACCGCGGCCCGGGCGTGGAGGTCAAGTACCTCTACGGCCTGATGGGAGCGCGCGGTGGCGGCACCGGCCGCGTGGTCTTTCGCGACGTCGAGGTGCCCAAGACCAACCTGATCGGTTCGCTTCACGGCGGGGCGGCCGTCTTCAACCGGATGATGATTCCCGAGCGCCTGTGCAGCGCCGCTCCTTGCACCGGCGGGATGAAGGCCTGCCTGGACGTCGCCATGAACTACGCGGACCGCCGCAAGGCCTTCGGGCGTCCGATCCGGAGATTCCAGGCGGTGAGCTTCATGATCGCCAAGGCGCAGGTCCTGCTCGACGCCAGCCGGGCGATGATCTATCAGGCGGCGCGCGCCGCCGATTGCGAGGCTCCGTCCGTGCGGCGCATCGTCTCGGAGACGAAGAAATTCGTCACCGAGGCCGCCTGGGACGCCGCCAATCTGGCCATGCAGATCACCGGCGGAATCGGCTACACGGACGTGTACCCGATCGAGCGCGCGGTTCGCGACACGCGCCTGGCCCAGATCTGGACCGGCACCAACGAGATCATGAGCGCGATGATCCAGCACGATCTGTACGAGGAGTTCCGTGCCGAGCGGGGCCTCTACCGCGACTTCGAGCGCGACGCCATGCACGCGGACGACTCGGAGAGGATCTTCGACGACGACGACATGTGGAAGGTCTACGACGCGAACGTCTGAGGACTTCGCCACCGCCCCGCACACCGCTGACGCGAAGCCGGCATCGGGGGTGGAAAGACGACCACCGAGATGGCAATCTCGCCGGGAACGGGCCTGACTCGAGAACCGAGAGACCCGCTGCGGGTCGGCAAAAGGAGAAGATCGGAGATGGCACAGGGCACGGGCGATTGGAGAGAGCGGTATCGGGACAAGTGGAAGTGGGACGAGGTGACCTGGGGGAGCCACTCGGTGGACTGCTACCCCGGGGGCTGCCCTTCCGGGTCTACTCGAAGGACGGGAGGATCGTCCGCGAGGAACAGTCCGGCACCCTCACGCCGATCGAACCCGGCATTCCCGACATGAACCCGATGGGCTGCCAGAAGGGAGCCTGCTGGGGCCACTGCCACTACTCCCCGGATCGCGTCACCAGCCCGCTCAAGCGCGTCGGCGAGCGCGGTAAGGGCAAGTTCGAAGAGATCTCCTGGGACCAGGCGCTCACCGAGATCGCCGACAAGATGCTCGACGCGATCGAGGAGCAGGGGCCGGAGGCCTTCGTCATCCCCTTCACTCCTGAGGTGGGCGCGATCGGAGCCCGAATGTGGACCCAGATCCTCGGTATTTCCATGACGGACGGCAATGCCGAGTTCCAGGACTTCAGCCCGGGGTACCACCTGACCTGCGGGCTCTACAACCCCACCGCGTCGATGGACGACTGGTTCCTGGCGGACCTCACGCTGATCTGGCACGCCAATCCCGTCTACACCAACATCCACTGGTACCACTACCTCGCCGAGTCCCGCTACAACGGCGGCGAGGTGGTGACGATCGCGCCGGACTACAGCCCTTCGGCATCCACGCCGACTACCACATGCCGGTGCGGATCGGCACCGACGCGGCGCTCGCGCTGGCGATGTGCAAGGTGATCATCGACGCCGACCTGTACGACGAGCAGTTCGTGCAGGAGCAGACCGACCTGCCGCTGCTGGTGCGCAAGGACACCGGCCGCTTCCTGCGCGGCAACGAGATCTACGAAGGGGAGCGCGAGGACCAGTTCTTCTGGTGGGATTCGCTCTCGGACACGATCACGCCCGCCCCGCGCCACACCCTGGCGACCACGGGTACCAGCCCCGCCCTGGAGGGAAGCCACGAGATCATGCTCAAGGACTTCTCCAAGGTCGAGGTGGAGCCGGTCTTTGCCCGGTTGCGCCGGCACCTGGAGGACTACACGCCGGAAAAGGCCAGCGAGATCTGCCAGATCCACCCCGACAACATCCGCAGACTGGCGCGAAAGGTGGCCACCCGGAAGACGAAGATCTTCATCGGCTGGAACTCGGGCAAGTACTACCACGGGGATCTGATGGAGCGGGCGATGGCCCTGCTGCTGGGGCTGACCGGCAACTGGGGCAAGAAGGGCACCGGCACCCGATCCTGGGCCAGCTTCGGCGCAGACGGGGAGGTGATGATTCCCGCCAAGGCAGGTCCGGGGCAGGAGGAAGCCCGCAAGCACATCCAGGGGATCCAGATGCTGCGGCGCATGATCGGCGCCTCGGATACGACCATGACCAAGGAGATGACGCAGAATCGGCTGATGGAGCTGGCCGCAGAGTCGGGCGGCCCGTTCGGAGCGCCCGTCCCCCCGGCCTTTCTCTGGTACTACCAGGAGGGATACAAGGAGCGCTGGAACGACCCCGAGAACAACTGCCCCAGCATGAAGCGGAGCTACGACGAGTACGTCACCGAGTCCATCGAAAAAGGCTGGTGGGGCGCGCGCTTCTCCAAGGCCTTCCAGACCATCGAGCCCCGGGTGCTGTTCGAGGCGGGCGGCAACTACCTGCGGCGAAATCGCGGCGGCCAGAAGCACCTGCTCGAGCACTTCTGGCCCAAGCTCACGCCTGGTGGTTTCCGTCGACTACCGCATGACCACCACCGGTCTCTACTCCGACTACATCCTGCCGGCCGCTCAGCACTACGAGAAGATCGGCCACTCGATGCTCTCGGTGCATCACCTGAACTGGGTGCTGACCGATCACGCGACGCCACCGGCCGGCGAGTCCCTGCCCGACATCGAGATCTCGATGCGCCTGCTGGAGGCCATCGAGCGCCGCGCCGCGGAGCGGGGGATCTCGGAGTTCAAGGACTACAACGGAACGCCCCACAGCCTGCAGGGCCTGCGGGACCGCATGACGCACAAGGGCGTGATCGACGATGCCGAGAAATACTGGGCCGAGGCGCTCAAGGACAACGCGGCCTACGGAATCCTCCCGGAGGACACCTCACTGGAAACGATGCGCGAGAAGGGCCACGTGCGCTTCCTGGGCTGGGGGATGGTGGGCCACGGTCAGTCACAGGCGTCCACCATCAAGCCGGACGAAGTCCACAACCCACTCCGCTGGCACACCGAGGACAAGATCCCCTACGACACCCTGGTGCGCCGCGCGCAGTTCTACATCGACCACGAGTGGTTCCTCGAGGCCGGCGAAGAGCTGCCCACCCACAAGGAGACGCCCAACCACGGGGGCGCCCAGCGGCGCTTCCAGATGACCAGCGGCCACAACCGCTGGAGCATCCACTCGATGAACCTGACCAACAACATCATCCAGAACACCCACCGCGGCGAACCGTTCGTCTTCATCAACGACAAGGACGCCGATGAGCTCGGCATCGCGAACGGCGAGCGGGTGAAGCTGGTGAACGACGTGGGGGACTCGCTGATCCAGGCCAAGATCTCGCCGTCCGTCCGGCCCGGACAGGTCATCGTCTACAACGGCTTCGAGCCCTACATGCACGAGAACTGGTACAGCCAGTCCGACTTGGAGCCCGGCCACGTCAAGCACCTCGGCTTCGCCGGCGGCTACGGGCACCTCAAGTACCGGGTCTTCTCCTGGCAACCGATCCCGGCGGACCGGGCCGTCCGGGTCGACATCGAGAAGGTCGACTGACCACCAGCGGGGCCAGCTAGGCGCAGGCGAGGATGGCTCGCTTCACCAGCGTCCTGGCGATCTGCACCATGTAGGCGTTGTGAGTCATCGGCCTGGCAGACGATACGGCGGCTGCACCCGCCGCTTCTGCCGCCTCCTCGTTCACAGTCGCGCCCACGATGCTCTGTTCCGCCTCGACGGCGCGGCGCGGTTTGACGTGGACCGCGTTGAGACAAACTCTGGCGGCGGCCGCCTTGCCCCCCGAGCTCGTGAGCCGGACCGCACAGTTCACGATGGCGAAGTCGATCGACTTTCTGGGTGCGAGCTTCTGGAAGGCGCTCTTCGTGCCATCGACCGGCGCCGGCACCCGGATCTCGGTCACGATCTCGTCGCTTTCCAGGACCGTGGTCTTGCAGACACCGACGGCGAAGAAGTCCTCCGCGTCGAGCGTGCGCTTCGAGGTCTGGATCGACGCATTCAGTGCAATCAGCGCCGGCGCCGTGTCGCTCGGGTGCACCGCGTAGCAGCCCTCTTCGACGGTGCCACCGAAGATCGAGTGGTAGCGGTTGTCGCCATCGATGGCGTAGCAGCGCCCGCCGCCCTTCTTGAGGCAGGGAAACCGGTTGTCGGCGCCCCGGTAGTACCAGCAGCGGATGTCCTGGCAGATGTTGCCGGCGAGGGTGCCCATCTCACGGAGATTCGGAGACGCGGTTCTTCCCGCCGCCTGGGAGAGCGCGACGTAGCGGCTCTGGATGATCGGATGGTCGGCGATGTCCTGGAGGCGGGTCAGGGCGCCGATCCGCAGCACCCCGTCCTCCTCGCTGATGAAGTCCAGCCCGGGAATCGTCTTGAGGTTGACGATGGCCTCCGGGTAGCGGGGCAGGATCCTCTCCTTCAGCTTCCCCAGCAGGTCCGTGCCTCCGGCGATCGCGCAGGCGCCATCGCCGTACCGCGCGAGGTGCGAGACCGCTTCCTCCACGGTCCGCGCGTCGATGTGTGCGAATCTCTTCACGCGTCTCTCCGAGAGCTCTCGACCTTTCCCAGCGCCTCGAGGACCTTGTCCGGCGTGATGGGATAGTCGTCGATCCAGACGCCGATCGCGTTGTGGACGGCAGGACCCAGCAGCGCCGGCACCACCGTCGCGATGTCTTCACCGATCCCGACCACGCCGTAGGGTCCGTAGCCCATCCCGGTCTCCACCAGGATGGTGTCGATCGGACCGACGTCGAGCATCGTGGCGATCTTGTAGTCGATCAGATTGCCGTTCAGCATGACGCCGGTGACGGGGTCGTAGACGACCTCCTCCGTCTTCGCCCGGCCGACGCCCATGAAGGTGCCGCCGTACTGCTGCCCCTCGCAGGAGCCGCGATTGATCACCTTCCCCACGTCGTTCACATTGACGACCCTCGTCACGTCGATCTCGCCGGTCTCCGTATCGACCTCCACTTCCATGAAGTGCGTCTGCCTGCAGAAGCGGGGCCTCGGGTGCCTGGGACTGTAGGCCCCGGTCTGGACGTGGTAGCCGAGCGCGAAGAGCGGCACCGAGAAGGGCGTCCTCTCGCCGAGGGCCTCGTGGTTGACCATGGGCCCTGCAGCTGCCGAGGGCCCGACGAAGTCAGCCAGCGTCTTTCGCTTGGAGGGATCCGACTTCAGGAATATGACGCTGTCGTGGATGTCGAGGTCCTCGGGCCGGGCGTCCGGAAAGGCCGGGGGAAGGCTGCCCCGCTGGGTCGTCGCGCTCGGGCCGGTGGCCGCCTCGAGGATCTGCTGCTTCAGGATCCTGGCGGCGTGCCGGATGGCGAACCCGTTGATCGACATGTTGGTCGAGGAGTCGGGTGTCATCCTGAAGAACCCCGGATCGACCTGCGGGTTGTAGTGGACGTCCTCCAGGCGCATCCCCAGCTCATCGGCGGCGATCTGGCAGTAGGAGTTCTCGGCGTCGACGCCGTTGTCGCTGCCCATGCTCAGGATGCTCGCGGTGGCATCGTTGCGCTCGATGCGAATCGCCATCTCGCTGGATCCCGCCGAGTCGTCCCACTCGTGTGCCCAGGTAAAGCCCAGACCGTGCATCCTTCCGTTGGAGAGCCGCTTCGTCCCCGGCGGGTGCCAGCTGCGATCCCAGTCGATGGCGGCCTTTCCCTTCTCCACGCACTCCTCGAGGCTGTCCCTGACCTCGAATCCCCGTTCCCTCTTCTGCGCGTCGAGCCAGCCGGTGTCGTGGCCGTGGGCACCATCGTTCTTGAGCGCCACCAGGGTGGGATCGAGGCCCAGCGCCACCGCGATGTGGTCGAAGATCAAGGTCTGGCTATGCGTGTTGGCGTTCTGTTCGCACCGGGTGGGAACGTTGGGCCCCTTGTTGGTCGCCACCACGAAGAACTTCCCGTAGATGTTGGGGATCCGGGTGTTCTCGATCAGGTGCTTGAGGAAGTGGAACACGGGCCAGAGCTGGTTGGCCAGAATGGCCGATCCCTCGACCGCCGTGATCGTCCCGTCGCGCCTGGCACCCACCTTGAAGCGATAGACCCCCTCGTCCATCTCGCCGCCGAAGAAGTCCTCCCTTCGGGTGAAGGTCCACTTGACCGGCCTGCTCGTCCTCCTGGCCAGCACGGCGGCACAGTAGTGGCCCGCCATGTTCCAGCTCACCTGGCTCCATCCCCCGAAACTCGCGCCCTGGTAGGGACAGTGGATCTGGATCTTGTTCATCGGGATGCCTCCGAACCAGGAGGCGATCACGCGCTTGGCGATGTGGGGCCGTTGCTGCTTGACCCAGACCTCGGGGCAGTCGCCGTTCCACCGGAACACTCCGCAGGGCCGCTCTGGCGCCGCCCAGGTGTGAAGGCGCCTCTTCGACTCGAACTCGACGACGGTGTCGGCCTCGGCGAAGCCCTGCTCGATGTCGCCCAGCTCGACCACGTCGAAGAAATCAGGGTTGAAGTGATTGCCGCCGGGCAACAGCTCGGGAACGGCCAGTGGGGCACCCGGCTCCAGGGCCGCCTCGGGATCCAGCACGAAGGGGCGCTCCTCCCACTCCGTCTCGACCAGCGTCAGCGCCTGCTCGGCGATCGCCTCGCTGTCGGCCGCCACCGCCACCCCTACCTCCTGCCCCTGGAAGCGCGCGACCGCCGGAATCACCGGCTCGAGCGACGGCTGGTGTCCGCCCAGATCTGCCGCCTTCGGCAGATCCGGGTCGTCGTACCGGAGGATGGCCCGGACCCCCGGCAAGGCTTCCGCCCTGCTCGTATCCATTCCCTTGATGGATGCATGAGGATACGGCGAGGTGAGGAACCGCATGTAGAGCATTCCGGGCAGCTGGATGTCCATGGTGTAGTTGGCACTTCCGCTGGCCTTCTGCAGCCCGTCGATCCGGCGCGGTCCGCGCTTGCCGATGTGCTTGTACTCCGGGAGCGGATGAGCGTCCGCGCGGAGATTGTCGAACATCTCCTCCATCTTCTGCGTCCCGTCGTTCGGCATTTCGCTTCGCCCCCTCACGACTTCTTCACGGCTTCCAGGATCGCCTTGGGATGCTGGGGATAGGTGCCGCAGCGGCACAGATTGCCCGCCAGAGCCTGCTTGATCTCGAGCTCCGTCGGATGCGGATTCCTTTCCAGCAACGCCTTGGCGGTCACGACGAAGCCCGGCGTGCAGTAGCCGCACTGCATCGCGTGATGCTCGGCGTACTTCTCGATCAAGAGCGGTCTCGTCCTGGCTACCTCTTCGACGGTCTCGATCTCCTTGCCACCGCACTCGATGGCCAGCGTCATACACGAGAGGACCGCTCGTCCGTCCATGATCACCGTGCACGACCCGCAAGCCCCGCGATCACAGAACATCTTGGTCCCCGTGAGTCCCATCTTGTCGTGGATCAGGTCGTACAGGGTCCATTCCGATTCGACCTGGACCTGATACGGCTGGCCATTCACGGTCAGGCTGATCAACCCATCCGGCACCGGCAGGGGCTCGCTCTGGTGCTCGCGGAGGACGTGTGCCTTGAACGCGTCGAAGCTCTCCCAGGTCGTGGGGCAATACGGACACAGGTACCTGGATTCCGTGGCAGACACGATCAGCGCCTCTCCGGCTGCAGGGCCCGCAGGTAGCGGGACTTCTCGACCCGGTGCTCGTATTCGTCCCTGAAATGCAGCAGCGAATCCTGCACCGGCACGGCGGCCGCCTGTCCGAGGCCACACAGCGACGCCAGCGCCATCACCTCCGACAGCTCCTCCAGCGCGCCGAGATCCCGCTCCACTCCGTCTCCCCTGCTGAGCCTTCCGAGGATCGTGCAGCATGGACTCCGTCCCTTCCCGGCACGGCGTGCACTTGCCGCAGGACTCCTCGGAGAAGAACTCGAGGTTCCGGTGAACGATGTCGATCACGCACCTGCTCTGGTCGAAGACCGTGACGCCTCCGGAGCCCAGGACGGTCTCATAGCAGAGGGGGGTGTCGATCATCTTCGCAGGCACCAGGCTGCCCCCGGCACCTCCGATCTGGACCATCTTGGTGTTCTCCGCCCCCGCGAGGTCCACGACCAGCTCGTCGAGCCGGCTCCCCATCAGCAGTTCGTACACGCCCGGCCTCGCCACGTCGCCGCTGACCGAGAAGACCTTGGTACCCTTGCTCTGCGCCGTTCCCATCCCGGCGAACCACTCGGGCCCCTCGGCGATGATCGGCGGCAGGTTCATCAGCGTCTCCACGTTGTTGACGATGGTCGGGCATCCCCAGAGCCCCTTGGAGGTCGGGAACGGCGGCCTGAACCGGGCCTCTCCTCTTCGCCCCTCGATGGAGTTCATCAGCGCCGACTCCTCGCCGCAGATGTAGGCGCCGGCGCCCTCGCACACCTCCACTTCCAGCAGGTCCAGGAAGCCCTTCTCCCGGGCCTGCTCGATGGCGCGGAGAAGGGACTCGAGCAGGTGGTGGTACTCGGCGCGCAGGTAGACCCAGGCCCTCTTCGCCCCGATCGCGTAGCCGGCGATGGCCATTCCCTCGATCAGGGTGAACGGGTCCTGCTCCAGGATGACCCGGTCCTTGAAGGTGCCCACCTCGCCTTCGTCGGCGTTGCAGATGAGGAACGTCTCCTCGCCTTCCGCCGCTCGCGCCATCTCCCACTTGAGCCCGCAGTCGAACCCGGCCCCACCCCGCCCCCTGAGCCCGGACGCCCGGACCGCCGCGATCACCTCTTCCGGCGTCATCGCATTCCGCGCCTTCTGGAAGCCCGCGAACCCGCCAGAGTCCAGGTAGGTCTCGATGTCGCCGGGATCGACGACCCCACACTTCGCCAGCACCAGCCGCTGTTCCGGCACCGCTCTCCCCCTTGGAGCCTACTGATACGACTTCAGGATCAGCGCGATCTTTCTCGGAGTCAGGTCGCCATGCACGTCGGTATTGACCAGCATCGCCGGGGACAGGTCGCAAGCTCCGATGCAGTTGGTCATCTCGAAGGAGAACCTGCCGTCGGAGGTGGTCTCACCCGGCCTGATGCCGAGCTCGTCGGCCACGCTCTCCACGATCATCAGCGAGTTCTTCAGGTAGCAGGGGATGCTCCGACAGATCCGAATCGTGTTCCTTCCCCGGGGCTCGGTGGAGAGGAACGAGTAGAACGACGCCACCCCGAACGCGTCCGCGAACGGGATCCCCAGCGAACGGGAAACCTCCAACACGACCTCTCGGGGAAGGTGCGCATGCTCGGCCTGTGCGCGTTTCAGCGAGTTCAACAGATCCGCGCGCTCTCCGCTCTCCATCTCAAACCGCTCCGTCTTGCTTCTCGCTTTCGGGGCTGTAGAGCGCCCCGGTGGGGCAATAGTCGATGCACACGCCGCAATCCCTGCATACTTCTTCCAGCAGCGGCTCGTCGAACCCGACCGAGATCTTGGATCGGAACCCCCGGTAGGCGATCGCGAGCACGTTCTTTCCGGCGATCTCCTCGCAGGCCCGCGTGCACTTGTAGCAGAGGATGCACTTCGACAGATCCCGGCAGACGTAGGGATTGCCGGTCTCCGCAGGGAAATAGCGCGGCTTTCGCATCTCGAATCTCGGCGGACCGACCTCGAGGTCCGAGGCGAGATTGCGGAGCCCGCAGCTCGCCGCGTTGGGGTCGCGGACGCAGGATCCTGTGTGTCCCGCCAGCAGCAGCTCGAGGACCGCTCTCCGTGTGGCGAGAACCTTGCTGGAATGAGTCCGAACCACCATCCCATCACGGATCGGGGTGTGACACGAGCCGACCAGGGCCTTGCTCCCTTCCACCTCGACCACACAGACCCGGCACACGCCGGCGGGCGTCAGGTCGGGACTGTGGCAGAGCGTCGGAATCTCCACCCCCTGCTGCTCGGCCACCTCGAGGATGGTCAGCCCCTCGCGAGCAGACACCTCCTCGCCGTTCAGGACGATTGTCACGTCTTTCATCTCTTACGACCTGCCCATCTTCGACGCCTTGTCGAGAATCTGGGGAACGGCTCCCTCCATGATGTCCCGCACGTCCTCGTAGCGGAAGGTTCGCTCCTCGAAAGTCCTGCGTTCCAGACCCCGCAGGAACCGGTTCTCGAACTCGGTGAAGTAGGAGCCGTAGATGTGGTAGCTGTCCGCCTGGTGAACGTACCGCCCCAGCGTCACCTCCCTTCCCGAAAGCTCCGAGATCCGATTCGCGATCCGCTTCTGTAGCTGGATCAGGGCGAACATGTTCATCAGCGCCGCTTTGTAGGCATCGTTGGAACGGAACCTGACGTTGGTGTTCAGACGCCAGGCGTCGTCTCCCCGCATCAGCCTGCACCAGACGCTCTGCAGACAGGCGGGGTCGTAGCAGTCGTTGTCCTCCCAGACCTTCCAGGTGATGGCCTGGGCCCGCCTCGTGTGCGGTGTCGCCGCCAGCTTCTTCGCCAGCATCTCGATCTGGTCGAACTCGTCGCCGCCGGTCGGCGTGGAGTAGGCGAAGAGCCGCTGGTGGTAGGTGTACTCCCAGCGCGTGTCTTCCGGGTCCTCTTCGATGTTGCGGATGCAGTGGTCCTTGATGCCGTCGAGAACCTCCATCACGTATTCCTGGAGATCTTCCAGCCCGCCCGGCATGTCCCGGTGGATCATCGGCTCGGCCAGGGGATTCCGGACCACGATGGTCATCGAGCAGTCCCTGCTGGGCGGATCGTCGGGCTTGTCGTACTCCGTCGCGATCTCGCAGCCCTTCCTGTGGAGCTCGATCAGCGAGCGCTCCCACGCCTCGGCCAGACCCTCGCCTTCCACCATCAATACGGGGATGTCCGCCTTCATCGTCGTCTTCCTCGCCGCCACCATCGGAGGGGGGTGGTCATTCCCCGACCTCCTCGGTCCCGAGGCTAACGAATTCCCCGTCTATCCTCCTCTCTACGGAACCCGTTGCTTGCGAAAATGAGCGGCCTTTCCGCTTCGAGAAGAGACCGGCTCACAGGCGGTTGGAGCTGCCCGTCGCTAGACTCGCCCGAAGTCTTCCTTCAAGGCGGGGCGCGACCTCCAGATGAGAACCCTCGACCCGATCCCCTTCGAGCTGGATGCCGAGGCGATCTTCAGCCGCCTGCACCTCGACCCCGGCAGCCAGTACGCGGACGAAGTCAACTCCATGATCGACGCCGCCAAGGAGCTGGCTCGTCCGCGTGCGGCATACGAAGTCGCCTTCGTCCAGGAGAAGGGAGCCGATTCCGTCGTCATCGGACAGGCCGACGGTGAGGAGAGAACAGCTCGGTTCAGGAGCAAGGTACTTCGAGCCAACCTCGACGACGTGGGGCGAGTGTTCCCGTACGTCGCCACCTGCGGCCGGGAGCTGGATGGCATTGCGTTCTCCAATGACGACGTCTTCGCCCAGTTCTGCCGCGACACCATCAAGGAAGCGGCCCTCCAGGCAGCGATCCTGCACCTCGTGGCCCACGTGAAGGAGACCTACGCGCTGGAGTCCCTGGTCAGCATGAATCCGGGGTCCGGCGACGTCAACGTCTGGCCCATCCAACAGCAGAGGGAGCTGTTCGGCTTCTTCGGCGACGTCGAGGAGTCGATCGGCGTCGTTCTTACCGAGAGCTGCCTGATGGTGCCGAACAAGTCCGTGTCCGGTGTCTTGTTTCCATCCGAACACGGGTTCCAGAGCTGTCAGCTGTGTCACAGGGAGGGATGCCCAGGCCGGCGCGCTCCTTTCGATCCGCACCTCTGGGAGGAGAGGCTCGGAAGCTGATCGCGACCGCGGGTTCGAGCAGTGGCGCCACCGAACCCGAAGGAAATTCAGCCGCCCTCCCCCGCAGGCTCGGCATCGACCTCGACGCGGACCCAGCCCCGATCCCCGAGCGCGATCGGAATCCGGAACAGGCCATCCCGGTAGTGCACCTCGACAGGTCCAGCGCCGGCCGGCCCAAGAACGCGCGCCGCGCGCGGTGGCCGCGCCGACCAGCCCGTGAGCTCGAAGCACTCGCCGGGGCTGCCCAGAGCCTCGAAGGCGACGCCGCTTTCCGACGCGCGCACTCCGCGCAGGCGAGCGTCGCCCGCGCTGACGAAGCGCGAGACGTCTCCCACGACGGTGATTTCGCCGGGCAGGATCGGACAGAGGATGCGGTAGTCCCAGCCGAGCGGCTCGAGTTCCACCTCCCAGGAGGGAGCGTCGTCACTCGCTTCGACGCGCTCCGCGCGCGCCCGGCGGAAGTCATAGGCGAGCACCGGACCCTCCGGGCGGAGCGTACCCAGATCCCGGGGGTGAAAGCGATAGGCAATCGGTTCGTCGCCCCGCCACACGTGGATCGCCACCACGTAGTGCCAGAGGCCAGCCGGATGCCGGGTATGGGCCTCGCCCACCAGCGGGACGGGCTCGACGTTCGGGTGACCGTGATAGCAGGTTTCGAGCGCGGCCACGGGCACATCGGGTTTCACCAGCAGGCCGTCCTCCCGGCAGGTACGCATGACCAGTGCGCGGTCGGTGCGCCCCAGCCGATCGCCAATGCCGACCGGGCCCGATGACAGCGCCGCCACCAGGGCCTCGCACTCGCAGTGGGGGTCTCCGTCCCAGCCCTCTCCTTCACTGCAGCTGAAGAAGACGTCTTTGTACGGTGTCAGCCCCAGTGCTCGCGCCAGGGCATTGGTGTAGAAGAACCATGCCCAGAGGGCGCCGCTTCCGATGATGTAGCGGTAGTCGCCACTGGTCCGAATCGAGGTGACCCGGTCCAGCGTCACCGTCTGCATGAAGTCGGCGGGCGAGGCCATGCACCACTGGAGGGTGCGCCCGTGGCGCCGGGCTGCGGCGTCGATCCCCTCCTGCCAGGCGCGGGCGCGGCCGGGTGCTTCCCGCAGGCCGCGCACGCCCAGGAAGCACTCGATCAGCCAGTCCTGTTCGTAGGTGATCGCACCCCAGCCGACGGTCTGGGCGAGGAACCGCTCGTAGAAAGCGGTGTCCTTGGGATGGCCCCGCTCAGCGTCGATCCAGGCCTCCGTCTCCTCGAAGTACGGCGACTGACTCGAGAAGTGACGGCTGTGCAGGATCAGCGGCGGATCACCCATCCGCTGGCGCAGGTCGTCCACGCCATCCGGCAGCAGGTCCTCCCGCGGCTCCCAGCGCAGCATGCCGGTCGGCGGCACGTCCATTCCCCAATCGGGGTTGAGCGGGCGGAGCTTCTCGTGGGGATAGAACCAGGAGTCCAGCTGCACGGCGTGGATCGGGACCCGCTCCTCGCGCAGCTTCGCCACGGTGCGTTCGAGCGTGGTGGGGACGTCGAGGTCGGGCTCGCTGCGGTACCAGTAGGCGGAGCCGTTGTCCGTCCAGTAGGACAGACGCCCCACGCCGTCGTCGGCGTAGCGCGAAGGACGGCGCGTGCCGTGTCGCCGCAGCAGGATCCCCGCCCACTCCTCCAGCACCTGGCGCGGACCCTGCCCCGCGAAGCAGGCGAGATCGGTGTGGAAGCCCGCTGGCACCTGGTTCAGGTCGCCGTGCCAGCCGCAACGGACGCCGAGATCCGCTTCGTCCCGGCGCGGAACGGCCACCACCTGCTCGTGGAAGGCATCGAGAGGGGCCAGCATCAGCGAGGGCCCTTCCGGAGCGATGAGAAACAGCGGCTCGACCACGGCGGGGCGTTGGGGAAGCAGCAGGAAGTGATCGAGCTCGGGGCCCGAGAAGCTCGGAAGCCCGAACTCCGTGTACGCGTGACCGAAGCCGCAGGTGCCCTCGGGCACGCCCCCCGCGCGACGCCGGGAGGGGTGGAAGTGTGGCCAGACGACCGCTGGCCGTTCGAACTCCCCGCTCGAGATCCCCTCGAGGGGGGCCGTCGCTTCCAGGCGAAACACGAGGAGCGCGCGCTCCTGATACGCGCGCACGCTCGCGCGCAGCGGGAGCGGACTCCCGTCCAACGCCAGCTCCAGCGCCCGAAATGCGCCGAGGTCGTCCTCGCCAAGTGCTTCGTCGCCGGCGACCGGAGCGAGCGCCTTCCCGCCCAGCAGCACGTCGAGTGGACCGAACCAGTCCTCGTGCTCCCAGGCGATCCTCCAGGGTCCGTCCGTGGGCGCGTGCAGGACGAGCCCATCTCCCGCTTCGAGCTTCATCGCAACCACCTCTCGCTGGACGGACGACAGGGTATGGCGTCCGGGCGCCGAGTGCCCGGCTTCAGACTCCCGCGCGGCTCCGGACTCGAGCCTCCGGAGGAGCCGGGGGCCGGAGCAGGCCGAGCAGCAAAGCCGCCCCGACGGGGATCGGCAGGAACACCTGGATCGCCGGCTGGTAGCCGCCCAACTGGTCGAACAGGATTCCCAACGCCACGGGGCCGAGCGCACCCATCAGGGATGTGAGCAGCTGCACCATCCCGAAGACGGTTCCGAAGGACGTCATCCCGAAGAGGTCGGCCGCCACCAGCGACTGCATCATGTACACGTTGCCCATGGTGAGACCGAAGACGAAGGCGCAGGCGAGCAGCACCGCAGTGTGCTCGGCCGAGATCAGAGCCAGCAGGGCCGCGGCCTGCAGCAGGAAGATGCCCTGGCTCACGGCCCGCTTGGGGACCCGATCGGCGAAGCTGCCAACCACGAGCCTGCCCACGACGCTGCCGAAAGCCGTCACGCTCACCGCGTAGGGTGCCAGATCGCCGATCTGCCCGCGGAGAAACGCAAGCTGGTGAATCAGAAAGCCCGTCTGCGTGAACAGCATGGCGCCGAAGCCCAGGGCGATCACCCAGAAGCTCGCCGTCCGGGCGGCCTCGCGCCGGCTCCAGGATCGCCGCTGCGCGGCATCCGACAGAACGGATGCCCTCGGCATCTCCCCTGCCCCGCCATCGGGCTCGAGGCCGTGCTCCCGCGGGTCCGAACGCAGGACGAAGAGCACGATCGGAAGCGCCACCGCGACGACCATCGCCGCCAGGACTCCGACGGTCAACTCGAGCCCGCCCTGACGCACCAGCGCACTCGCGAGCGGGACGACCACCATGCCTCCGACCGATACCCCGGTGTGGGAGAAGCTCACCGCCCTCGCTCGGCGGGCCACGAACCAGCGGGAGAGAATGGCGTTGGTCGGGACGGCCGAGCTCATCCCGAAGCCCATGGCCATCAGGAAGTAGACGGCGAACAGGTGGCTCGGCTCTCGAACGCGTCCGATGGCGAGAAGGCCCGCCGCCATCAGCAGCGCGCCCCCCGCGATCCAACCTCTCGGGCCGTACCGGTCGACGGCACGACCGATCAACGTCCCCGTGGCGCCGGCGGTGAGGAAATAGACCGTCGTGGCTGCCGACACCGATGCGCGGGACCACCCGCGCTCCAGACACAGCGCATCCAGGAAGATGGTCAGACTGTAGAACCCGATCCCGACGACGACGAAGGAGAGAAGGAAGGCGCCCGCGGTGATGATCCAGCCGTAGAAGAGGGAGGGGGCCAAACGGTGCAGCGCGGGCAGCGGTCTCGCGTTCATCCGCTGGTAGCTAGTGAAACCCCGCGCAGGACGCCAGCAGCCTCATCGCACCGGCGCAGAGATACGACCTGACCGTGGCGGGAGAGGAGAACTACCGGTGCGGGGCGCTCAGACGGGGCGTCCGATGAAGAGGATCCGGTCCGGCTCGGGACGCTCGCTCTCGACCTGCATCGGACGTCCATAGAGGTTGCCGGCCATGTGGTCGATCCAGCCGGTCGTGATCTGTTGAAGCTCATTGGACCAGCCGGAGGCACCCGTCGCCTGCACGACGAATCCCTCCTCCAAGGAGCGCTCGAGGAACTTCCACTCCATGTATTCGTGGAGGAGTTCGGCAATGGTGGCGACGAGGCGGATCGCGAGATCGAAGCCCTGCTTCTCGGCCGTCACCTTGAACTGCTCGTAGTGCCCCCTGCGCTCGGCCTCGCTGGCCGTGCCGCGTCCGAACTGCCTGAGACCCTCCTCATCGGGGCCGACCAGCGAAGCGACCTGATCGCACCACTCGGTCAACCGCTGAAGCGGATACCAGCCGGCGATTGCCACCTCCTCCTGCAAGACGGGCAACGGCGTCCCGCCGTCCGGCTCGATCCCGCCCTGTTCGACGAGGGTTCGAAGGTGGTCCTGGAAGACCTGAAGGAGAATGCCCTTGATGCGCAACTCTTTGCGCAAGGAAGCCATTTCCTTTCGATCGGCATCCGGTCCTCACCCCTTGAGGCCCGCCGCTGGGGAGACGGCTCCCGGCCTTTCGCCGATCACGACCCGTGCGATCAGCGCCCCCGGCTCTTTTCGCCCCTGCTCCGCCGGGCCCCGGAGCCGGATCGAGCGCTCCGCCGCCGGCCGGTCGACGCTTTGGCTGCCGAACCCTTCTCCATGTCGGCGCCGTAGACGATATCGATCACTGCGCTCGCTGCGATCTCGGGATCGATGGGGCCGAAGTGATCTTGGAGGCCACCCTCGACCCACAGCATGGCGAAGCCGTGTACCACCGCCCACGCCGTCATCAGGAGATCGTCCGGATCGCGGTTGGCCCCCCAGCCATCCTGCTGAGCCGCAACGGTCGCCTCTCGGATCGTCTCGAGGAGCCGCTCGTAGGCAGCGTCGAACTCCTCGTCGGGCTCGAAGAAGTCGCGGCGGTTGGTCATCAGCCGGAAGTAGGCCGGGTGTTCGATGGCGAAGCGGACGTAGCCCATTCCGATGGCCCGGTGCCGGTCGAGTGCCGACGTCCCGGCCTCGGCAATCCCCCCGAGCAGCGCGGCCTGGAATCGCTCCAGGGCATCGGTGGCGAGTGCGGTCAAGAGCGCCGCCTTGTCCTGGAAGTGGCGCGCCGGCGCCCCGTGCGAGACTCCCGCCCGACGGGCGAGGTCCCGAAGGCTGAGCTGAGCGACCCCTCCTTCTCGAATCGCTTCTGCGGCCTCCTCGAGGAGGACCTGGCGAAGGTTCCCGTGGTGATAAGGCAAATCTGGACCTCGCGCGGGCCAGTGTTGACAGTGCCTACATAGCGCGTTATCCAATCCAGTCAACGGCTCCCACCAAGCGCCCCAGGGAGAGCGAGATACACCAGGCCACCTTTCGAAGGATCGCCCTTCCCTTTCCCGACGTCGTCCACCGGGTCTTCACCGAGGGAGGGATTCCGGCTAGCCTTCCCCTGCAGCGCGCACCCCGGGAAGAGCTGATGAGGACGTCCCCCCTGCGCAGGACCGCGGCCTGGATGCGTCGGAGCGACAGCTTTCGCGTGCGAGTCCGCGTTGCGGATCTCCCGGTGCGCGCCGGTCCCGACGTTCCGGTGAACTCTCCCCGATTGCGATCGAAAACGAACCAGGAAGGCAGGTAGGCAAATGAGTGCTTTCGAAGAACTGGCCGAGGTTTCCAAGACGCTGGAGAACAGTCACGTCGACGCCTGGAAGCGCGACGGGAAGAAGGTCGTCGGCTTCGTCTGCTCCTACATGCCGGAGGAGGTCCTCTGCGCTCTCGACATCCTTCCCTACCGGATCACCGGTAGGGGTGTGCAGGACACGTCGCACGCGGACTCCTACCTGACCCGCGTGAACTGCAGCTTCGCCCGCTCCTGCCTCGAGCTGGGCTTCACCGGCGAGTACGATTTCCTCGACGGCGCGATCTGGAACAACGGCTGCGACCACATCCGCCGCTGCTACGACAACTGGAAGGCCAAGATCCCCCTCCCCTTCATGTACATGCTTCCCGTTCCGCACAAGATCTCCCCCCATGCAAGAGGGAGGTACAGGGAAGAGGTCCTCGAGTTCATCCGCGCGGTGGAGGACCATTTCGGCGAGAAGCTCGACCCCAAGAAGCTCGCCGATGCCATCTCCACCTACAACGAGACCAGAAGCCTGCTCAGGGAACTCTACGACCTGCGAACCGCAGAGTCTCCTCCCTTCACCGGCGCGGAGGTGCTGACCATCTTGGTAGCCGCAACCGTCATGCCCCGGACGGAGTACAACCGGCTTCTGCGGGAGGTGCTCGCGGAAGCGAAGCCGGACTCCGACGACGCATCCAGGCAGAAGGTGCGGCTCATGGTGGCCGGCAGCTTGATGGACGACGCCGACTTCATCTCCAACGTCGAGGACCTGGGAGCCATCGTCGTCACCGACGCCCTCTGCTTCGGGGCAAAGAGCTTCTGGAACCTCACCGACGAGAGCGGCGACCCCCTCGAAAGCCTGATCGATCGCTACTACGAGCACCCGCCCTGCCCGCGCATGACGGGGGCCTACCCCCAGAGACTCGGCTTCCTCCGCGAGCAGATCGAGCGGGCCGGTGTCAAGGGGGTCATCCTGCAGCACATCAAGTTCTGCGACCTGCACGGCACCGACAACGCCCTGCTGAAGAACGATCTGGAAGACGCCGGCATCCCGGTCATGGAACTCGAAAGACAGTACGGCCCACTGGCCGACGCCGGCCGGATCCGGACCCGTGTTCAAGCATTTCTCGAGCGGATTGGAGGTTGAGCATGCCCGAACCGAGACGCAATGCCCTGGAACGAATGGTCGAGACCTTCAACATGACCAGCAATCTGCCGGAGGATCTGGACGTCGATTCCCCTCCGATCCAGGCGATGCTCGCCACGTTGACGGAATCCCAGAAGAACAACTTCCTGGCCATGGCCAAGGACCCGGGCACCCGGAAGATGTCGAGCGTCTCCAACGCAGCCATGGGCAAGTACTGGGACCAGGTCCTTCATGCCCGGGAGCGTGGGAAGAAGGTCGCTTTCATCCCTTTCAACTGCTCGCCGGAGATCTTCCACGCCATGGACATCGTGCCGGTCGGCGTCGAGGTACTGAACTCGTTCTCGATGGTCCTGGAGGAGGGGATCCACGAGTATCTCGACCTGGCGGTCGAGCGCGGCCTGCCCGACACCATGTGCAGCGCCCAGAGGGGGGTGGTCGGCCTGCTGGAAGCCGGGATGGTGGAGAAGCCCGACTTCCTCGTCAACGGTGCAGCGGGCGGCTGTGATCCCAACTCGAAGATCTTCGAGTACATGTCCGAGAAGTGGGACATCCCCGCGCTGTATCTCGACGTCCCCTATTCCCACGACCGCAGAGCCATCGACTACTACGCAGAAGAGTATCGTCAGGTCGTGGATGCGCTTCAGGAGCTTTCCGGCACCAAGTTGGACGAGGATCGCCTGCGCGAGGTCTGTGAACTCACCAACGAGTGCACGGAGATCATCATGGAGATCAGCGACATGAAGCGCCAGGTGCCAAACCCCGTCCCCAACTACTACAACCTGAATCACCTGGCCCAGAAGCTGATGCTGGTCGGGACTCCCGACGCGCTGGACTTCTACAAGACGGCCCTCGAGGTGTGCACGGAACGGATGGAGAAGGGACTCCACGTCCTGCCCGAGGAGAAGATCCGCTTCATGATGATGTACACCGGCATCTACTTCGACCAGGGCCTCCACCACTGGTTCCAGGAGGAGATCGGCGTCTCCTACGTCATGGACCTGCTGATCTTCCACGACTTCAATCCCATCGTCGACACGACCAACACCGACACCATGCTGGCCGGCCTCGCGGAAGGAATGCTGAACCTGCCCATGACCCGCCAGCTGAAGGGCAGCTGGGACATGCCCACCAACTGGCTGGAGGATCTTCTCTACTACGTCGACACCTACAAGGCCGACTGCATCGCCTTCACCGGCCATGCCGCCTGCAAGCAGGTCTGGGGCGTCTACAGGATCGTCGCCGACGAGGTCAGGAAGCAGCTCGGAGTTCCCGCGCTCCGACTCGAGGGAGACGGATGGGACTCGCGGGTCACCTCCCTGGACGTGATCAAGGATCAGTTCACGGAGTTCTTCGAGACTCTGGATTGATGAGAAGGATGGTTGCTGGATGATCGTTGCTGGTTGTGACGTCGGTTCCCTGAGCGCTGAAGCTGTACTCCTCGAGGATGGTGCGATCCTCGGATCGGAGATCATCCTGGTGAGACCCACGGCCGAGCAGTCGGCCCGCGACGTGATGGACAAGCTCCTCGATCGCCTGGGCCTCTCCTACGACGACATCGGCTTCGCGGTGGCCACCGGATACGGACGCGAGACGATTCCCTTCGCGAACGCCAACCTGAGCGAGATCTCCTGCCACGCCAGGGGCGCCCATTTCCTCGTCCCTTCGATCAGGACCGTGATCGACGTCGGCGGCCAGGACTGCAAGGCGATCCGCGTCGGAGAAGACGGCAGCGTCGACGACTTCGTCATGAACGACAAGTGCGCCGCCGGGACCGGCAGATCGCTCGAGCTCAACTCCGAGGCCCTGGGAGTGGCGGTCTCCGAGATCGGCCCCATCTCGCTGGAGGCGAAAGAGGCCATCGTCATCACCAGCCAGTGCAGCATCTTCACCGAGCTGGAGATCATGCACCTGCTGATGGAGGGCCGGAGCACCGCCGACATCGCGGCGGGCATCAACCAGGCCATGTCGCGACGCGTCAAGATGCTGGCGGGCAGGGTCGGCATCAAGAACGATGTCGGCATCACCGGCGGGGTCTCCAAGAACGTCGGTGTCGTCAAGTGCCTGGAGGAGATGCTGAACGTGAAGTTCGTGGGTTTCCCCGAGGATCCGCAGATCATGGGCGCGCTCGGTGCGGCCATCTTCGCCGCGGAAAAGGCTGAACAGTGAGCGCAGCTGCTGCTGACACGGAGCGAGAAGGAGACGGGACCGATGTACGCGGGCTGTGATCTGGGTTCGGTCACCGCGAGGGTGGTGATCATCGAGGACGGCGACATCATCTCCAGCGAGACGATGCCCTACAAGAAGCTCCCCGTGCAGGCGGCCGTGGAGGCCTTCGAAAAGGCCCTTTCGAAGGCGGATCTCACGCAGGATCAGATCGACTACTGCGTGGCCACCGGATTCGGCAAGAAGGCGGTTCCCTACGCGAACGCGGACAGCGCCGAGGTCGTGTGCCTGAACCGGGCCTTCCGCGTGCTGAACACGGACGTCCGGACCGTCATCGACGCTGGCGGGCAGAGCATGCGGGCGATCAACTTCAGCCAGAAGCGCAAGGTGGTGGATTCCACGGTCAACGAGAAATGCGCCGCGGGTACTGGGAGGTTCATCGAGGTCATGGCGAAGGCCCTCGAGCTTCCGCTCGACCAGGTGAGCCCGCTCAGCTTGGAATCCCAGAACCCCGTGCCCATCACCAGCCAGTGCGGCGTCTTCGCCGAGAGCGAAGTCATCACCTACGTGAACGGGGGCAGGGACAGGGCCGACATCATCGCCGGGATCGCCCGTTCGGTCGCCGCCAAGGTGTCATCCCTGGTCAGGAGAATCAGCCTCGAAGAGGAGGTGGCGCTGGTGGGCGGCGTGGCTCTCAACGCCGGTGTCCGGAAGTACGTCGAGGAGGAGCTGGGCGTGAAGCTGGCCAGCCTCGAAGCCGACCCTCAAATATACGGAGCCCTGGGCGCGGCGCTGGTGGCCCGGGAGAAGCACGGCGGATAGGCACCCGGTCGAGTCTGACCACTTGCCTCCCTGGACGAGCCACTCCGCACGAGCAGTTGCGCTGAAGATGTAGAGAGGAGAATTCATGGACTATTTCCCGCCCTTGGTCGACGAAGCAGGCGCGATGATCACGGACGTGATCGAGAACTTCGTGAACCAGGAGATCATGCCGATCCGGGACAAGCTCGACGATGACGTCGATCACGTGCTCATCAACGAGCTTCTGATCAAGATGTCCGCGCTGGGCGTGTTCAACGTCGAGCTTCCGGCAGAAGATGCGGCCAGCGCGGGTCCATCCTTCGCCACAGCCTCCGCCGTGATCGAGGAGTTCGCGCGCGGAGACGCGGGGATCGGCCTGGTGGCCGGGATCAGCAGCTGGGCGATGGCGGGGGCCGTCTACGGACGCAACAAGGAGGTCGTGGACCTGTATCACAAGATGCAGCAGGAGAAGCAACCCACCTTCGCCTGCTTCGCCATGACCGAGCCGGAGAGCGGCTGCGATGTGGAGAACCTGCCGGAGATGCACGGCCGCACCATCAAGACGCGCGCCAGGCAGGATGGCGACGAGTGGGTCGTCAGCGGCGCCAAGAGGTTCCCCAGCAACGCGGGGATCTCGTCACTCTACTGCGTGGTCTGCCAGACCGATCCGGAGGCGGGCGAAGACGGCATCGCGATGATCTACGTGCCGGAAGACGCCGAGGGCCTCCGCTTCGGGAAGTTCGAGGTCAAGGCCGGACTCCAGTCCGACCGCAACTGCGACATCTTCTTCGACGACGTCCGGGTCCCCCTCTCCTACCGGGCTGCGGGGCCAGGAGCGGACACCGTGGTGCTCGGGAGAAACGTCGCCAGCGGCCGGGTCGTGAGCGCGGCCGCCGCGGTGGGGTGTGCCAGGGGCGCCCTCGAGGAATGCCTCAAGTACACCGGGGAGCGCATCGTGGCAGGCAAGCCCGTCCGGGATCACTCGATCGCCGCGGGCATCCTGGCCGACGCCATCACCGGCATCGAAACAGCGCGTGCCCACTACCTGCAAGTGGCCCACATGCTGAGTCACCCCGATCAGTTCGGAGAAATGCACTCCACGGCCATGATCAGCCACGCCAGCGTGGCCAAGAACTACGCCTGCAACATGGCCAACAACGTGATCGGCAGGCTGATGGAGCTGATGGGCTCCTACGGGTACATCCGCGACTACCACGTCGAGAAGTACTGGAGGGACGTGAAGGAGATCCAGCTCTGGCTCGGGGGGCACCAGCTCGGCCAGTTCGACATCGTCCGCCGCTTCTACCCCTACAAGACGACCTGATCGGACCGCCCCCAATCTCCCGCGCCGAGCTGCCCTCAGCGCGGCAGGGTGCTGAAGTCGAGCTGACCGGTGGTGAGCGCCGCGCTGAAGCCGGCGTCGACGTTCAGGTTCATCCCGTTCATGAAGCCGGAGGCGTCGCACCCGAGGAAGACCAACGCCTTGGCGATGTCCTCGGCGGTGGCCAGCTTCCCGTGACTCTGCTCGATCTGCCAGTTGATCAGCGCGTCCGTCATGGTCTTCTTGAAGTCGGGGAGCAGCGGCGTGTCGATGGGCCCGGGGCAGAGGCTGTTGGTGCGCACACCGCTGGCCATGGTCGCCTTCGAGCTCAGCATCGTGTAGACCTGGAGGCACTCCTTGGAGAAGTCGTAGCCTCCACCCACCAGGTCGGGGTGTTCCTCGATCCAGCCGATGGCATGCCCCCGGTCGGGTAGTGCGAGCAGCTCCATGATCTGGGGCAGGCGCTGCGCCCACTGGCCGCCCGCGATCGACGCGGTGATGGCAATGGCGCCGCCTTCCCGGATCTTCGGGAGCAGCGCCTCGCTGAGCTGGCGAACGCCGAGGTAGTTCACCTTCATCACCTGGAGGGCCGGGAAGGTGGCGGCGATGGCAGCGTTGTTGAAGAGGGCATCCACAGGACCGTCGATGGAAACGGCGGCGGCGTCGATCGCAGAGGGATCGCCCATGTTCGTCTCGATGTAGCGGGTGATCGGTCCCTTCGGCTCCTGGATGTCGAGCGCGATGATCTCCGACGCACCGAGGCTCGAAAGCAGCTCCACCGCTGCGGCGCCGACTCCGGAGTAGGCCCCGGTGATGACCACGCGCTTGCCCTCGTAGCTGAACGGGTTCTTCATGGACCGGATCTCCCTGATGTTCGAGGTTTCGCGGATGGTATCTCCTCCGACCCATCCTGCACGCTACGCCGCCCCGCGGCGAAACTCGCGCAAAGGCAGGAAGCAGAGCGCCTGCGCCAGCGCCATCACTGCGAAGAAGACGCGGTAGACGCCAAGCGGGGCGCCAGCCGCTTGGAGCGCTTGATCCAGGACCACTCCCGAGAGGATCGGGGCCAGGCCCGACAGGCCGTGCCGCACCACCGCTGCGATCACCAGCGTCCGCGCGGGGGCCTCCGGGGGGGTGAGGCCGAAGAGCGTGTGGGTGTCGGCCACGCCGAAGCCGGAGGCGAGCACCGTGTGGAGGAAGAAGAAGGAGATCAGGCCCACGAGCGTCGCCGTCCCGGCATCCTGGACCGCCAGGAGTCCGGCTGTCAGCGCACCCATTCCCAGCGCGGTCATCCGGAAGACCGGGGCCGGACCGATCCGGTCCACCACCCGTCCCCACAGGTAGAGCGAGGCGAGTCCCCCCGCGAAGGAGGCGACGGTGGTGAAGAGAACGTGGGCGGAGCTGAAGCCCACCTCGCGGCGCATCATCACCATCACGAACGGCACCACGCTCATCCGCACGGCGGAGGCCCAGGTCACGCCGGCCAGGTAGCGGCGCAGCAGCGGGTTGGTGCGAACCAGGGCGAGAGCCTCGCGAACCCGGATGCGCTCCCCGGTTCGTTCGCTGCGCTCCGGAAGCCGTGAAATCATGAAGGTGCGCACCAGCCCGCAGAGCCAGGCGACCAGGAAGAGAGGGCCGTACTCGCCGGGATGCTGGGCGAGCCAGTACTGCGCACCCAGGTAGTAGAAGATCAGGGCCAGGTGCCAGCCGGAGCGCAGCACGCCAAAGAAGCGGCCGATCCGGGCGGGCTCCACGTAGCTCCGCAGCATCGGGAACCAGACCGTGTTGGACACGTTGATGCTGGCCGTGGCGAGCGCGAGGCTCAGCAGCGCGAGCCACGCCCCGGCGCTGCTGCCGTCGGCCGAGAGACGTGAGAGGGCATCGAAGAACAGGAGCGGAACGGCGACCGCCAGCGCCACGGCCTGGCCGAATACCAGGATGGCGCGCTTCGAGACCCTGGCCACCGCCCGCAGCGCGGGAAGCTGGAGAAGCTCCGTGGCGTGCAGAGCGCTCTGGATCCCCACGATGGTCTCGCTGGCCCCCAGGGAGACCAGTGCCAGGGTGGGAAGGTGCTGGGTGAAGACCATGAAGAAGGTCATCCCCAGCGGGTGGCTGGAGATGGAGAGGTGGCGCCCGCGCCTCCGCTCGGCCTCCGTCAGAGGAGGGGCCGGGGCCGCGATCGGGTGCGAGGACCGCTGGGCGTGGTTCTCGAGCTGGGGCATCTGGGGAAGGTCTCGCGCAGTCGGTGAGCCGGGCCTGCCAGAGCGGGTAGCAGATCGCAGGGGAATCTTCCCCGTTGGACCTCGTGGGACCGTTGAACGATAATGGCGCGGGGATGAGTTCCTACCGGAGGAGAAGATGTTCCAGACCAAGATGACGGAGCTGCTGGGGATCAAGTACCCGATCCAGTGCGGGACCATGCACGCGCTGACCACCGCGGAGGTCGTGGCTCCATTCGCCAACGCGGGCTGTCTCTGCTGTCTGCCCTCGGCCTACTACGAGACCAAGGAGGAGCTTCTCGAGGAGGTCGAGAAGGTCCGCAGCGAGACCGACCAGCCCTTCGGGATCAACGTGGGCTTGTTCCCCGAGATGCGCATCACGGTCACGCCCGAAGAACGCATCGACTGGGTCATCGAGTCCGGGGTCAAGATCCTCGAGACGGCCGGGCGCAGCCCCGAGCCCCACCGCAAGCAGATCTCCGACGCCGGGCTGGTTCACATCCACAAGTGCGCCCGGGTGCGGGACGCGATCAAGGCCGAGAAGGTGGGCGTAGACATCGTGTCCGTGGTGGGGACCGAATGCGGCGGACACCCCAGCATGGAGGAGGTGGGCTTCATCGTGCTGATTCCCGCGGCCATCGACGCGACCACCATTCCGCTGATCGCCGGCGGGGGCATCTGCGACGGCCGCTCCATGGTCGCCGCCCTGGCGTTGGGTGCGGCGGGTGTCAACATCGGCACCCGTTTCATGGCCACCCGCGAGTTCCCGATCCACCAGGGGTTCAAGGACCTGCTGCTCGAGTGTGACGAGAAGGAGACTCTGCTCGTCATGAAATCGCTCAGGAACCCCAGCCGGGTGCTGCGAACCGCCTGGTCGGCGAGAATCCTCGACATGGAAGCCCAGGGAGCCACCCTGGAGGACCTCGCACCGCTGATCAGCGGAAGTGTCAGCAGGGTCGGCTGGCGCGAGGGAACGGTCGAGGAGGGGATGTATCCGGGCGGCCAGGTCGTCGGCCGGATCCACGACCTTCCGAGCATCCCCGACCTGGTCAAGAGGATCGTCGAGGAAGCTGAGGAGACCAAGGAGAGGGTCTCCAGCCTCTAGGATCCGGTAGAGAGACAATGACCTAAGCTCCTGTCTTCATTTCAGGTTTTTGATGAGACAGGACAGGTGTGTGGAACGCTCTGTCCGAGCCGCGGATGAGTGCTGACGACAGACAGGCGCAGCGGCGCAGCGGCTCCTACAAGCCGCGCTCGGACAACTACCTGTTCATGGTGCTGATCGCGGTGGTCCTGGGCTTTGCCGGGGCCGCCGGGGCGATCGCGTTCCGCATCCTGATCCGCCTGTTCCAGGGGGCCTTCTTCGGCGGCGTCGAAGGCGTCAGCGAAGTGTTTCAGACGGGCCTCTTCGCCGATCCCCAGGACCCCCTGGAGCGCGCGCGCGGCCTCGCAACGCACTGGCGTGTCATGATCCCCGCCCTCGGCGGCCTGATCGTGGGACCGCTGGTCTACTTCCTGGTTCGCGAGGCCAAGGGGCCGGGGATTCCCGAGGTGATGGAGGCGGTCGCCCTGCGCGGGGGTGTGATTCGCCGGCGCGTGATCACGCTCAAGACGCTGGCGTCGGCAATCTCGATCGGCTCCGGCGGCTCGGTCGGGCGGGAGGGGCCGATCGTGCAGATCGGCTCCGCCGTCGCCTCCTGGTTCGGCCAGCTGCTCAAGCTGCCCCCGAGGCAGCTCCGCACCATGGTCGGGTGCGGCTCGGCGGCCGGGATTGCCGCCACCTTCAACGCGCCGATCGCCGGCGCGCTGTTCGCCGTCGAGATCATCATCGGCGACTTCGCCGTCGCCCAGTTCAGCCCGATCGTCATCTCCTCCGTCGTGGCCACGGTCGTCTCGCGCCTGTTTCTCGGCAACCACCCGGCCTTTCAGGTGCCCGCCTACGACCTGGTGAGCCCGCTCGAGCTGATCGCCTACGCCGGGGTCGGCGTGGCCACCGGCGTGGTCGCGCTGGCGTTCATTCGCTCGCTGGCGAAGACCGAGGACCTGTTCGACGCGATCCCCATCCCGGGCTACCTCAAGGCCGGTCTGGGAGGACTCTGCGTCGGAATCATCGGGATCTCGCTCCCGGAGGTCTTCGGGGTCGGCTACGAGACGATCAACGAGGCGCTGACCGGCAACCTGCCCGTCTTCGCGCTCGGGCTGCTGCTCGTCGCCAAGCTGGCGGCCACCTCGATCACGATCGGATCGGGGGGCTCGGGCGGGATCTTTGCACCGTCGCTCTTCCTCGGAGCCACCACGGGAGGGCTGCTGGGCGGATTCATCCACCAGGTGTTTCCGGAGGCGACGGGTACCTCGGGCGCCTACGCGTTGGTCGCGATGGGAGCGCTGGTCGCGGCGAGCACCCATGCGCCGATCACCGCGATCATCATGATCTTCGAGATGACCCAGACCATCGAGATCATCCCGCCGCTGATGACCGCCTGCGTGATCAGCACCCTGGTCACCACCTACTTCGCCCGTGACTCGATCTACACCCAGAAGCTCCGGCGCCGCGGCGTGGATCTCGCCAGGGACGAAGACCCCAACCTTCTGAAGAGCCTGTTCGTGCGCGACATCGTCGACCGCGACCCCGAGGTCGTCCCCGCCTCGGCGAGCTTCCCCGCCGTGATGGAGCTCATCGTGGAGAGCAGCCACAGCGAGTTCTTCGTCGAGAACGACCGGGGCGAGTTCGTCGGTGCCATATACCTGCGGCAGGTGCGGCGTCTGATGAAGGAGCAGGAGGCGCTGCGCACCATCGTGGTGGCGGGCGACATGGTGGAGGATCGCGTCTGCGTCACCGAGGACGACGATCTCGACGCGGTGATGCGGATCTTCAGCCGCGGCCACGCGTCGGAGGTGGCGGTGGTCGATCCGGAGAACCCCCGCCGCCTGGTCGGGTCCGTGCACCAGCGGGATGTCATCAACGCCTACAACCAGGAGGCCCTGCGCCGGGACCTGGTCGGGGGGATGTCGAACCGGATCTCGATCGGGGGGAGCGAGCGTCGGGTCGACCTGGGGGGCGATTACATGCTCGAGGAGCGCCCGACGCCGAGGGCCTTCGAGGGGCGGACGCTCGCCGAACTCGACCTCCGCAAGCGGGGGGGAATCCAGGTACTGCTGATACGGAGCGGCGGCAGCAGGAGAGCGATTCGCGTCCCCGGACCCGACGACCGAATCCAATCCGGCGACCACCTTGTTCTCGCGGGCCCCCGCAAGGCGGTGGACAACCTGGAGCGGCTCTGAGCTCGAGGCGTGCCCGGCGCGAGCCCGCGGAGTTCTTGGGACCTGGCCCAGGAGTTCCGTACAACAAATGCCTCCTGGTCTAAAATGGGTAGCAGTACTGCACCGGGATCAGGTCAACGAAGCTCCAACCTTGAATTCGCAGTGATGCCATTTGGTTTCATAGGGAGGAAGACAATGAAGCGGTTTTCGATCGTTCTTTCCATCGCGCTCGTCGTTCTATCCGTCTCCACTCCAGCCCTGGCAAAGAAAGCCAAGGTGCCGAAGAGTGCCTGCTTCAGTTACATGCCCGGTCCTAGTGAACGGTACATCGTCCTTACGATGAAGAAGGTCTCGAAACTCCCGATACCCCTGTATACCACTGGCAAGTTCCCAGATCTGTACTCGGTTCACGGTAGCCAGAACTACGCCGACATGTGGGCACCAGTGTCAGGTACGGGATACTACATTCAAACCAATGACGCTGGTCAGAACCAGAAGTTCCGGGCGCACATGACATCACAATCTGATCATTTCTATTCTTTCTCTCTGCACTTCTACCTCGATAACGGCGACTACAACTGGGGAAACATGAAGCTCTATCGGGCACAAACAGGAGCTGTAGAAGGCGTCTTTCGCCTCGAGCCGTACGACTGTCAGCTACTGGAATTGGATTGGTCGTTCTAGGCCGAGTTTGTAGCCCGTCAACGACATTCGGACATTTGGGTGGTCTACTCTAAGAGACACATCACAGGGTCTAGGACCCTGGGGAGTGTTTCGAAATGGCAGAAGGAAAGAAGCAATCCACGGAAGCAGCCGTGCGGGAGATTCGCCGACGCGCCCTTGGCAGAGTCGTCCCTGGGCAGGTAGCAGAAGATCCTCTCGCTGGAGGAGCGCGCCGTGCAAAGATGAATCTTGGTGCTGGCCCTTGGCGTCCTCATCCTTTCGTGCTCGGGAGCGGATGGTGTCGCTGTCGCAACGGAAGACGAGGCGATGCTGGCCGCCAGCCAGCGTGCCCGTGACACGCTGGACTCATTCATCGAGCGCGTCAGTCGTCGCGGCGGTTGCGTCGTCTCTTGAACGGGCGGTTCAGTCGAAAGACTACGATGCCCCAGAGCACGGAGACAGCAATGAGTGCGACGCAGACCATCCAGAAAGCTCCCGGATTGTGGTCGCCGGGAATGCCGGCGACGTTGATTCCGAGCAACCCGGTGAAGAAGCTCAGCGGCAGGAACACGGTTGCCACCCAGGTGAAGCGATACGTGGCTGTATTCATGGAATCCGCCATTTGATCGCGGATCTGGCCCTGCAACGCCGAGGCTCTCTCGATCGACAAGTTCAGCAATTCCTGGTGCTGCTGGACGGCGGTCACGATCCCTTCGAACTCGTCGCGAAGCTCACCGGCGATGGCCGAGTCGGGGTGAGTCCCGATGAAGCTCAGCATGTTCGCCAGGGGCATGCGAAAACGCCGCGCGTAGACGAGCCGCTTCTGAAGCTCTCCAACGCGGTGAATGGGCGGATCGCCCCCCAGCGCCAGGACTTCGTCCTCCAACTCGTCGATGGCCGCGACCAGATCGTAAAGATTCTGCTCGACCCGGCCCATGCCCGCGGACAGCACAAAGAGGAGCAGCTCCCAGGAACTGGCGGGGCCCACTCCCGCCGAGCAGGCCTCCACTGCGCGATCGAAAGCCGGTGCGCTGCCGTGGCGTACCGTGATGACCCGGCCCGGCTCCAACCAGATCCCGAACTCGACGATCGCGATCGCCAACGGATCGTCGCCAGGAACCACGGCGCGCATCTGCAAGTGGCGTCCCTGACCGAAGCGACGCCAGTAGGTGGTCGATGGCGGCAGGAGCAACCTCTCGACGACCTCTTCACTGAGCCCGCTCTCGCCGGCCAGCCAGCGTCGTCCGTCCGCGTCCGCTTCGTCGATGTCGACCCAGATTTCTCCCGGCGCAGAAGTGGAGTCGTTCGAATCAGAGTTCAGCGATGATCGGAGTTCGATGATCCGCATGCGCGTCGATCCACCGTGAAGATGGGGAAAGGTACTCTATGGCTCGTTGATCCGAGAGAGACTATCCAACACACGCACCGCTCGTCATCGCCACGGCTCGCACGCGACCTCAAGACCCCGGAATCCTGAGAGAAATCAGTTCGTTGACCGGGAGCACTGCTGCGTTTCAGAACATTCTGAAGTCGAGGCGTTGCAGCTGCGACGCTGTGCGTCCTGAGAACTTCTGGCGCCACCGCTGGGCGCCTCGCGTTGGAGGGACGGCGCCACGTGGCTGTAGGTGTAGAGCGTCATCGAGACCTGGGTGCGCCCGAGTCCGCTGAAATGCCTCTGTAAGCTCTCGTTTCTTGAGCTTTGGAGCCGACGGGCGGACTCGAACCGCCGACCTGCTGATTACGAATTCGTTTCAGCGGGGCTCCACCGGCGTCTGGGGACGCATACGGTGCAAGGGGTGTGAAATTACAGATCCAGCCGGACATCCTGTCATGGTGATAGCAGACGATGACCAAGGCGATCTGGACTCCCGGTCCCCCCGGGCGCATACTGGCCAAAACAGGCAGGGGCTGTGTCACGTCTGAAGCGCCTCATCCACGAGATCCACCGGCGCTCGCTCTGGCAGGTGCTGGGGATCTACCTCGGCGGAGCCTCGGGTGGCTCTCCAAGGAATCGAGGCCTTGGTCTCTGTGCTGGGCCTTCCCATTGTGCTAGTCACCGCTTCCGCACTGGAGACCGCGAGCAGAGCGTTCGCGTGTGCGAGACTGGTGTGACCACGGGCGCCGTGATAGGAGTCTCTCCATGAACAGCACGAAGCCGCGAGCCACCGCGGCAACTTTGGTGGGCGTGTTGACGCTGCTCGCGGGCGCCGCCGCCTTCCTCGTCCCCCTCCAGCACGCGGGCCCCTACGGAATCCCTGGGCGAGGCCTCGTGGGCGGTCTCGTGTGCTTCGCGGTCTCCGCCGTGCTGCTCGTCCGCGGCACGCCCGTGATCGCGCGGGTCGTGGCGTACGCGGCGTCGCCGCTCGTGCTGTTCTTCGCACTCTACGGCGCGCTCGCGGAGCTCGAAGAGGTCGTCGTCCTCTACACCGAACATGCGGACCTGCGTCTGTGGATCGTCGATCACGAGGGAGTCGAGTGGGTCTCAATGCCGCGCTCCAAGGCGGACGAGAACGCCATCGACGGAAAGAAGCTCGAGCTGCTGAGGGCCGGGGAGACGCGCTGCGTGATCCCTCGGATCGTCGAAAATACCGCCGCGAATCAGCGGACCTTCGATCTGCGCCAGGAGAAGTACGCCGTGCAGCGACTCGGCGGCGTTCTCGGCATGTTCGGCGACGGCCCCGGTCCCCACACGATCACCCTGCGCCTCGATCCCTGCGAGTGAGAATTCCGCCGCATCGGGTTCCCTGAGGACTGACTGCGGATGTAAGGCAAGGCTTGGAACGGTTTCGAGTACCCTGGGGCAATCCACTACGAGTTGGACAGCGGGGAAAGCTCATGGATCTCTGGAAATACTTTGCCGTTGGGCATGAGCAGCATATCTTCTGCAATCCGCTAAGCGAAGCCAAGGTCGATGAACTGGTCGCACTCCTGCCTCTGTCGAATGAGGCTCGGGTTCTCGACATCGCATGTGGCAAGGCTGAGTTCCTGGTACGGACCGCCAGACGATGGAAATGCAGCGCGGTCGGCGTCGATATCTCTCCCTATTTCGTTGCGGATGCTCGTGCGAAGGTCAAGGCAGCGGGCCTTGAGTCTGCAATCGAGATCGTGGAGTCGGATGGGAGCGAGTACGGCGGGAAGCCCTCGTCCTTCGATGCGGCGGTCTGTCTAGGCGCCTCCTGGATCTGGGGCGGACTGGAGGGGACGCTTCGTGCTCTCTCCTCTTGGGCCAAACCAGGCGGGCTGGTGGTAGTCGGAGAGCCCTTCTGGCGGAGCACTCCTTCCGCAGATCATCTCGAAGCCGCGAAGACTGACCGAGTCGAGCTTCGGCACGCATCTGGGGAACACCCAGACAGGGCTCGGGTTGGGGTTGTGTCTTCTCCATACCATCGTCTCAAGCGAGGATGACTGGGATCGGTATGAGGGTTACCAGTGGTACGCGGCCGAGAGGTATTCAGGGCGTAATCCTGACGATCCAGACCTCCCCGAGTTGATGGCGAACATGCGGAAAGCGCGTGACCGCTACCTGCAATGGGGGCGCAACGAGATCGGGTGGGCCGTGTATCTGTTCTTGAAGAAATCCACCACCCGCGCTCCCTGAAAAGGGGCGTCCTCGCATCTGCCTGCTCCGCCGGGTTTCTGAAAGCGTTTTGGAGCCGACGGGCGGACGTCGGATTCCGTGGACGTCTACTCCTTCTCTCGGCGTCCACCGCCGCTCCTACACCGTTGCTGTCAGAGACGCCCGGTCGGAACTCCCTGGATCACCTCACGCCCTTCATCCCCGGGAGGCTCGATCGTCTACCTTGGCCCCGAGGCCCCAGCCTCACAGGACTGAGTTCTCGACGCGGAGAGGCGCTTCCTAGCCTGATGTTTTGCCCGCGGCGAGAAGGTCCGCCTCAAACTGCTCCGGCAGGAAGCCGAGGCGGCTCTCTTCTTGCGCCAGCCGCTCCCTGGCGAACCAACACCACGGCAGCAGGTAGCGCCGGGACAGCTCCTCGATCAGGACGGGTTCCTCGCCCTGTATGGCGCAGGCGTAGACTTCGCACGCTGCGCCGAGCTGGTCCGGTGGCAGATGAAACTCGTCGAAGTGGAGCTTCAGGTAGCTGATCGCACGCATCCAGTCCTCCCGCGCGCGAGCCCCTTCCAGCCCCAACGCTGCGTGGAGGAGTAGCGGCACCTTCGGGGCGGGGCTCCCGACGTGAAAGGTGCTCCAGAAGTCGGAGCTCAACTGGTCGAAGGAGCCAGGCAGCGCGAGAGCCTCCCAGGCCTCCCTGCGCAGTGGCTCGGGCGCGACCGGGCTCCAGATGCGAGACCAGGCGATGAAGGGAAGCGCCGCCGCCGTGGAGTCCGCGCTCACTCCGCCTTACGCCCTCCGCTCGCTCTCTTCCTTCCAGAGCCGGATTCCCACTCGTGTGTCCTGAACGAAGGAGCCCGGTTCGAAGTGGTTGATTGCGAAACGAAGATGCCCCTCGCCTCCCGCCATGTGCAGGGGCTTCATCAGACCGGGGATCAGCCACTTGTAGCTCTTGTGCTCGGGGAACTGCACCGGTTCCCAGGCGTGGAAGTAGAAGGCCACGCCCGGCTGCACCATGCAGGAGTGTTTGATTCGCATGCGCATCTGGCCGAGCCTGTTGTAGAGCTCTCCCCAGGCGCCGTCGTCGAGGCCCAGCTGCGTTGCCTCCTCGGTGTTCAGGTACAGAACCGGCTCGCCGCGCTGCAGCCGCTGCAGGATCGTCGTGTCACGCCATGTGGTGTGGATGCTCCAGCGGCAGTGGCAAGAGACCAGCTGGAAGGGGTAGTCGCCGCCCGCCCTGGGGCTCTCCTTGTGGGTGGGCAGTGTCTCCCCGGCCTCGAGGAACCAGGGGTGATCGATGTAGAACTGCTGGCGCCCGGTCAGGGTGGGCCAGCGCCACTTGTACTCGACGAAGTGGGTCAACGGGCTCAACACGCCCTCGCCCTTCCAATCGGGGTTGTAGAGAAAGGTGGGGCTGATGTTGAGCCCGGTGTTGCGGAACTTCTCGATGCCCGTCTTCTTCAGGCCTTCGATGGTCATGCCCTGGGCCGAGGGACTGTCGTCGATGACCGCCTGAGTGACCTTTTCGGCGTCTTTCGGTCCCCACTCCCCCTGGCAGGAGTACTCCTGGTGGAGCTCCTTCCAATCCACCTGGAACTTGCCGCAGCCGTCGAATACGGGCGTGTTGCGGCGCTTGGCGATCTCCTCGATCTTCTCGGTGAGCAGCCAGTAGATCTCCCACTCGTCCTTGCTCTCGCCGATCGGTTTGACTGCCGCGTCGCAGTAGTGCAGGTAGGGGACGTAGGTCAGGGCGTACTTGATGCCGGACTTCTCGTACCAGCCCGCGGCCGGGAGCAGGTAGTCCGCGTGCATGCCCGTGAAGCACTGCTTCTGGTCGATGACCACGACCAGCTCGATGCCGGGCCACATCGTGTCGAGCATGCGCGCGGTGTGGTTGGAGCGGCGCAGCAGGTTGGCGCCACCGCTCAAGTAGATCCGGGGCTGTCCCTTCCGGGGCAGCACCTGCTGCCAGCCCTTCTCGGTCGCCTCCTCGTCGTAGGCGCCCAGGGGTCGCGGGAACAGATCCTCCACCTCCTTGTCGAGATCCTCCTTGGTCCCCTGGTAGTGGTAGTCGAGCGTGGAGACGTTGGTCGCGCAGACGAACTCGTCCTGACCCTTGTCCGCCTGCTCGGCGATGATCTGCTCCTGGCTCTTTCGCTCCTTGACGAGGTCGACGACGGCTTCGAAGACCTCCTCGGCCGAAAGCATTCCCCAGATGATCTGGAGCCGGCCAGGCAGACCGGTGCGGCTCCTTTGCAGCTGTGAGCCGAAGCCGGCCAGATCGAAGAAGCCCGTGGAGTGGTAGCCCGCGCCCTTGCGGCCGAGGGCGCCCTTCATGGACAGGCACAGCAGCTTGGTGCGGTTCATCAGGTCGGAGTGGATGAAGCGATTCGAACCCCAACTCGAGAAGATCATCGGGCGCTTCGACTTCGCGAAGCCGTCCGCGAACTTCCGGATCAGCCCCGGGGCGAGCCCCGTCACCTCCGCCGCCGCTTCGAAGCTCCAGGGCTCGAGGTGCTGCTTCAGGATGCTGCCCACCGGCGCCAGAGGCACCTGGCTTCCGTCCTCGAGCGTCACGTTGAAGCTGCCCTCGATGGGCGGCTCGAAGCCCTCCACGATGAGCTTCCCGTAGTCGGCGCCCTCGCTGCCCGGAGCCGGCTCGGGACGCCCCGTCTCCGGGTTCCAGAGGTAGAGAAGGTTGTCACGACCCCCCTCCACGAGGTCCGCTTCGCGAAGGAAGCGGCCGGTGTCCATCCGAACCAGCAGCGGGAAGTCGGTCTGTTCGCGCACGTAGGCGAGGTCGAGGTTGCCGCTCTCCCAGATGTGGCGGGCGGTGGCCAGGCCGAGGGCGGCGTCCGTGCCCGTGCGAATCGGCAGCCAGTTGTCGGCGTGGATCGCGGTCGCGCTGTATTGTGGGTCGATCACGGTGAGTTCGGCACCGTTGTACCTGGCTTCATGGATGAAGTGGGCGTCAGAGATCTGCGTCACTGTCGGGTTCATCATCCAGACGACCGGGAAATCGGAGAGGAACCACTCGTCGCTGGTCCCGCCCACGTGGGCAAAGCCCAGAGTGAGCGTGGCGCCGATGTTGAGGTCGCCGATCTCGGCCCAGTTGTCGGCGAAGAGCCCCCCCGCCTTCATCTGGAACTTGAAACGCCCCACGGTGCTGGCGCCCTGGTCGAAGTTCGGCCCCAGATCCTGGTAGATGGTGTCGGTGCCGTGCTTCAGGGCGATGTCGACCATCTTCTCGGCGATCTCCTCGATCGCCTGATCCCAGCTGATCCGCTGCCAGCCGCCAGAGCCTCGCTCGCCCACGCGCTTCATGGGGACCGTGAGTCGGCTCGGGCCGTACATCACCTCCGTGTAGCAGGCGCCCTTCTGGCAGCCGCGCGGATTGAAGTCCGGCACGCCAGCTTCGGAGGCCTCGTACCTGGCGCTCTGCTCCTCGCGCACCACGATCCCGTCTTTCACGTAGAGGTCCCAGGCGCAAGCGCTCCGGCAGTTGGCCCAGCCGTGGGAGCCCTTGGCGATCGAGTCCCAGGTCCAGCGTTGACGGCAGAGATCCTCCCAGCTTCCGAGCTTCTCGGCCGTCGGAGAAGCGCCGGCCTCGGTGAGGGCCGCGCGCGCGCTTCGCCGGAAGTGAAACAGTGGTAGCCCGGCGGCGCCCGCAGCCGCAGCAGCCGCCGCCACGCCGGAGATCTTGAGGAACTGACGCCGGGTCGGCGCCCGCCTGACACTCAGCTTGGGAATCACTCATCGCAAGCTCGCTCCTTCCGGCAGCCCCTGCTGGAAATTCCGGATGCGAAGAGAGCAACTGGGCCTCAGTCCGGAGCCTCCGGCGGGGCGAGAGCCCAGCAGGCCTCGGAGCTTCGACGGCGGCATGGTAAACGAACGTTCGTTTTCGAGCAAGAATCTCGGACGCCGCGAGTACGCGGGGTCGCTGGAGCCAACGGGCGGACTCAAACCATCGTCTCTGAGTGACCAGGAAGCCGGGGGAAGTCCACTCCCTCCAAGGGGGTGTCCACTACGAGGGGACAGGGTCACGGCGATCCTGAGCGCGGATGTGGTCGGCTACAGCCGACCGATTTCCCGAGGACGAGGAGGGAGCGGCTAGTTCAGCTGCTCGCTGGCGGGTCACACCCTGCACGTCTCCCGCAGGTCCACCTGGGAGTCTATCGGAGGGTGTCCGAGGCGAGGCCCAGCAGCCGGAGGGCGTTTCCGCGCAGGATCGCGTCGCGGATATCGCTGCGGTCGCGAGTCACCAGGAGCACCTTCGCTAGGGTGGCGGCCAGGTGGTAGAAGGGCCAGTCCGTCCCGTACAGCAGCCGGTCCGGGCCCACCTGCTCGATCAGCTGGTTCAGCACGGTGACGCCCTGCCCGTGGACGTCCATCCACACGTTGGAGTACTGCCGGGCCAGGGGAATCGCGTCCCCGACGTCGCGGGCACCGGAGTGGCCGAGCACGAACTGCACGCCGGGGAAGTCCCGGAACGCGCCTTCGTAGTGGCGCATCACCGCGAACTGGTGGGCGTAGCTCGGTTCGATCCCGGCGCGGCCTCCGTGAAACAGCACGGGCAGGCCCAGACGCGAACACTCCTCGTAGATGGGGTAGGTCTCGGGGGCGTCCGGGAAGAAGCGCTGCGCGGTGGGGTGCAGCTTCACCACTCGCGCCCCCCGCGCCGCGTACCCACGCAGCTTCTCCACCCTCTCCGGGTCCCCCGGGTGAACCGAGGCGGCCAGCAGCAATCGATCTCCGGCTCCCTCCTGAACGATTGCCTCCATCCAACGCTCGGTCATATCGCCTCCGAAGGGCAGATCGAAGGCGATGGGCAGGACGAGAGTCTGACTCACCCGGCACGCATCCATCTCGTCGATGAGATTGGGAATGGTGTGGGTCGCGGCGGCCTCGCTGCCCCACAGGCTCTGGGCGACGACCTGCCAGCGCAGGTTGCTGAGGTCCTGCGGCTGGAAGTTCGCGTTGATGTACACGTCGAGGTCGAGCGGACAGCCGGGCATCTCTCCGTCGCAGTCCAGCAGGTGTCGCACCCGATCCGTGCGGGCGTGAAGATCGAGATCGGGCGCCAGGAACATCGACATGCCCAGGTGGGCGTGGATATCGATGATCGGGGGCAGGTCCTCCGCGACACAGCGCAGCCGACCTCGATCATCGAGCTCGAACCAGGGGAGCTCCGCCAATCCCCGGTAGCCCCGATAGACCTGGGGGCCGTAGGGGCCCGTGCCCGAGCGCTCGCGCTCCTCGCGGCGCTGCGCCTCCAGGCGCTCCACATCCTGTTCGGTGTAGCGCGAGCTGTCGGTACAGCCGGGGGCGGATACGACAGCCGCCGACGCCAGCAGCTTCACGAAGGAACGGCGATCGAGTTTCATCGAGTCCTCCCGCGGCCACCATAGCCTGTCCGTTCTCATAACTCGTCCGGCACGGAATGACTGGCCCTTGGGAGATCGGATGGAACCTCGAAGGCACGGGTTCGTGACTCGAACGAGTACCGAGAGAGAGCCAGGAGGTACTGGCGAACGCCCAAAATACGGACACAGTGCGGACACGAAATTCCGCGCTTTGTGAGTTCGCAGGAGCGCCTCTGTAAGTTCCCGTTTATTAGAGAGTTTTGGAGCCGACGGGCGGGCTCGAACCGCCGACCTGCTGATTGCGACTTGGTTTCACCTGGGCTCCACTGACGTCCACCGGCGTCCAGGGACGTATACGGTGCAGGGAGTTGGCGCTGCGCGGGATTCCATCAACGTCCACGCGCCCGCCGGCTTCCGCCGTTGCTGTCAACATGAGGGCCCTGGGAGCCGGGTCTGGATGGATCCTCGAGCGCGAGGGCTCTCTATGGGCTCGCCCTCCGCCCAAGGTCAGGGCGAAGCCGCTCAGACGGAGATAGAGGTAGGGCACATGGGGTGAGTAGTAGGCCTTGGCGCTCACCGTTCCAGAGCGATGTCTGCGCAGGAGGCGCACGCGCCTGATTTCGCCAGGCAGAAGATCGAACTCGTTGTCTTCGAATTGCCTGTCGAATGCGTCTCCTCTGCGTCCCCGAAGAGCTCGACCGAGCGGGCGTAACGATAGGTTTCGATCGCCAGGAGACCGTCCCTTTCCCGCAGCTCGAGCACCGTATCGGGCAAGTTGGGTCTGCCCTCGACCTCTACAGCCTGAAGCGCTCGAGCGATGAGCGCAGCGGATGCATCGATGAGTTCGGCCACGATGAGCTGAGCTCGCGAGATCATGCCCTACTCGTCGAGAGAGATCACCACTCGGAGTGATCTGAACGAACGCGCACCGGGCGTCGGATCTCCTTCACTGCGGCATTGACGAAAGGATCGAAGAGGCGAACGACCAGCTCGCCCACGACCTGCAGCGGTGAGTCGTTGACGACCCAGACCGTGATGTGATCGCCCTCGTGGATGGATATCGGAACGGTTTCGAAGGAGCGGCGCATCGCGTAGTACTTCATGGTCGGCTCTCAGAAGAAGTAGACCGCAGCGGCGTAGAACTGTGGGACGGTGTCGTTGAGTTTCCGGAGAAGAGTTCCGCGCGACCTCCGCTCGCCGTGGGGATCGCTGGCCGGTCGCCCTCGCCGATAGCGCTCGATGTTCGAGCGGATGTAGACCTCATCAGCGGCCCCGTAGCGGTAGACCGACAATTCTGGTGAATCGACGTCATGGAAATCGCCGATGGGTCCGCCGTAGTAGTAGGGAGAGAAGCTTACCTCGATGTGCCGCTTGGCGCAGGAAGTGGAGAAGCAGGACGTCGTCAGCGAGTTGGCAGGTGACGTCGATCAGCAGAGGCAGGAAGCAGTCGTCGTAAACGCTAGGTGGTGACCGTTCAGGTACACGTCGAGAAGGTATCCAGCCCCTCGAAGTGGAGGTAGTGCCGAAGCCTGCTTCTCGGCATTGCGAAGGTCACCCGATGGAGCCAGTCGGATTCCGCCACCCAGGCGCCGGCGGCGTTGCCGGAAGCGCCGGCTCCTCGATTCGCCTGTGAGCGAGGAGGATCTCATGGACCTGCGCAGGCATGGCGCAGAGCCAGTCCTCGTCCAGCGTGCCATCGGAGGAGAAAGACTTGACCTGATCCGGGGCAAGTGGGCACGAGCTTGGGAGCTAGCGAACCCGCCAGGAGGTCTCGAGTCGATTCGTCACGACGCACGCAAGCTGACGTACGGCGATCGGTACCGCGCGATGGCTCTACCGCACGGCTGCTTCCGTGGATTGCTTGTTTCTTTCTGCCATTTCGAAACACTCCTCAGGGTCCTAGACCCTGCGATGTGTCTCTTACTAGACCACTCAAATGTCCGAATGTCGTTGACGTTCTACACTCACCGTTGCCGGCGTAATTCTCTGTGCACATGCAGGCGCCTGGCTGGAAATGCCCCTCGACAGCGGGCGTGATCCCCCGGAGAACCGGGTCTCACGGAAGGCATCGGTAGCCCACGTCTTCGCCACGACCTCTGGCGAATTCGCGATCGCTCTTCATCGTCCTAGACGTCGGTGTGCATTCAGCTCCGACAACGGCTCCGCCTATGTCTCGTCGGCGAGCTCCGGGACTACCTGGACATGAGCGGGATGGTGGGAGAATTCCGAGGACCTACACCCGAATGCCATTGACCGAAATGTACCCTCGGTCCCAGATCCAAGGCATAGATTAGGCGCTCCTTTCTTAACCCGGTAGGAATGTGCATTCCGTTACACCGGGAGACGAGAAAGCCCTACCCCCTCGAGAAAATCATCCATGTTCCGGGTTCGCATAGGGGTACTTCGGGGTTTCCTGAGGTGAGAGTCCGAGCGAATTCTGCTTGTGCGTTTTGCACAGAAGGGGACGCGATGGTATAAGTCGGCAATCGTCAGATTGAGATTCGCCTTGGCCCGACACCGAACAGGTAATCCAGGATGCAATTGTCCGAGTGATGACGAACTGGTGGGGGTCCCTGTGGCTCTGAAAGAAGGCAAGGCCCCCGTGAATCGGAACAATTTTCCAAACGAGGAGATGATCATGCGGAAATTAGCGATGTTGGGCTTGACGCTCGCGATGTTCATGTCCTGGGCGGCCGCGGTCAGCGCATCGACAATAGTCTACACGGATAAGACTGCCTGGGAGAACGCCTTGGGCGGGCAGTTTCTGACGGAGGATTTCAATGACGATCAACTGAACGATGGAGTGAGCTTCGTTTCTACGGAATCGGGCCATATAAACCCTGCTGTGGGGTACTACCAGGATGTCCTGGCCTCTGAGAGCCAAAATGAACCCATGACCACATGGAGCTTTACCCCTGAGATTACCGGATATGGCGGAGATTGGACTTTAGGCGGACCTGGTGGCTCCGGAAATAGCCTGCTGGTTTACATAGCCGGTGTTCCCACCTCTGTAGGTTCAATTCCCAATAGCTATGGCGGCGGGTTCTGGGGTTTCATCTCTGATACTCCCTTCACCTCGGTCGAATTGATAGGAGGAGGGGGATCCAATCAGCAGAACTACCGATTGGACAACATGGTGTATTCCCCGGTTCCTGAGCCCGGGACTTTGTGGCTGTTGAGCGGCGGGCTGATAGGCCTCCTGGCGTGGAGGCGGCGAGTCTTGTAGAGCTTTCACGGCTGAGGCTCGTCATTGTCCCGTCTGCCTCGAGAATCATGTACTTGGCGCGACTGCCGACCCGAGGTGCGGGAGACCGCGAGGTGGGCCTGACGACACGTTGCTGGTTGCGATCACCGCCTGTTGGCACCACTCTCTTTCCCAACATGTGGCACGCCTTGGTCTTCCTTCTCACCCTGCTGGTCCGCCTGCTTCGAGCGGCATGCAAGTCCAGAGACGAACTGATCCTCGAGAACCTCGCCCTCTGGCAACAGGTCACCGCGCTGAAGCTGGGAAGGTACAAGCCCAGGCTGAATGACGCCGACCGGGCTTCTGGGTCGCGCTCCGCAGGTCGACGTCCAACTGGGCCAACGGCTGTCATCGTGCGCCCGAGACAGTGGTGGACTGGCAGCGCCGAGCTTCTGCCGTTACTGGACGAGAATCTCGAAGCAGCGGAGGCGTCCTGGCCGTCCGAGAGTCGAGGGCGAGATCCGTGACCTGATTCGCCGGATGGCCCAAGAAAACGACTGGGGTGCCCCTCGGATCCTGAGCGAACTCCAGAAGCTCGGCTTCGTGGTATCCGAGACTACGGTATCCCGATATGTCCGACGTTTCCGCGCGCGCAATCCCGACCCCGACGTCCTCAAGCGCTGGATCGCCCTTCCTCCGTAACCACAAGGACGCCATTGCTGGCATGGACTTCTTCACGCGTGCCGACGGCACGATGAACATCCTCTACGGTTTCTTCGTCATTCACCACGACCGGCGCCGGATCCTGCATTTCAACGCGACCTACCACCCGACGGCGCAGTGGGTGATCCAGCAGCTCCGCGAGGCTTCCCGTTCGACTCTGCGCCCCGACATCTCATCTTCGATCGGGACTCGATTTTCTGCCCGGCGGTGGTGGAATTCGTGAAGGCATTGGGCGCGGAGCCAAGCCGCGCAGCGTACCGGAGTCCTTGGCAAAACCCTGTGGCAGAACGGTGGATCGGAAGCTTCCGCCGCGAGGTGCTCGATCGCGTCGTAGTCCTTGGCCAGCCACATCTCATCCGGCTGACCAACTCGTTCATCCAGTACTACAACAAGGAGCGCTACCACGGGAATCGCTCGAGACACGCCGGAAGGGAGGCCGGTGACACCGAGACCGTCATCTCACGCGAAGGTGGTGGCACTGCCCCGCGTCGGCGGCCTGCATCACCGCTATGTGTGGCGAGAGGCTGCTTGAGGCGACCGCCGCATCCCGAGCACGGCCACGACAGTGAGCCGAGACAACGGACCTTCGTAGAGCGTGGCTGGCCGGACTCTCGCTCTGACCTATCGTGGCGGTCGCCGGAGTTTGATGCCGCTCTTCCGCTCACCCTCCTCTGCGCCGACGTGGGCTTCGTCACGGAGCTGCTTTTCGGAATCTGGCGGTGGCACAGCCACGACTCTGACGGGACTGCCCCGGCTCGACGGAGTTCAGAGCGAGGCACAGGGTGTCGGGGCGCCGGAGGCACCTGCCGAAGTCCCAACACCGTCGGTGATAGGGAAGACCAGGCTGGGTTCTAGATCTTGTCAACGTAAAGTAGATGTCGGGTTCTTGATGACGAAGGGTGGAAGACCATGGAGCTGAACCGGGCCGCACAAATCATGGAGGAAGGTTTCGCCTGAAGTGAGGCCGTACTCCTGGCCGTGTGCCAGGAATTTGAGATCGAGAGCGAGTTCGTCTCCCGGGGGATTGCCAGTTGCTTTGCTGGGGGGATCGGCAACACGGGAGCCGTCTGCGGCGCCGTCGCCGGTGCCGTGATGGCTATTGGCCTCAAGAAGGGGAGGGCCGACACGATGGAAGAGGCGCTCGGACACTTGGTGGTGGCGCAGGAGTTTCGTCGCCGCTTCGAGGCCGAGATGGAGGACATCAGGTGCCGCGAATTGACGGGGATGGACATGAGCACAAAGGAGGGGGTCGAGCAGTTCATGGCCTCTGACGTGCCCCAGACGGTCTACTTTCCGGCGGACAGCGTAGCTTACCGCCTGGTGGTAGAGTTGCTGAAGGAAACCGCGTAGTCAGGGTGGCGTTGTTCGATCGTCCCTTCGAAGCGCGTCGCCAACGGATCGAAACTGCCTCGTCTGCCTGCACCGTAGGAGAATGGGCAAAGGACCGTCCCAACTGGCTGTTGCGACGGGAAACACTCCCGATCAACTGCGCTCGAAGATCATCAAGTACTGATCAGTGATGAAGTCGTGTCTCTCCGCGAGGGCGAACCCCGCCTGCTTCATCCACCTCTCCAGCTGGTCGGCGCTGAACTGGTTTCCCACGGGTGGCCAGTTCTGGATGAAGCTGATGATCGCCACGCGCCCACCAGGGCGGACGTGCCCATGCAGCTCTCTTAGATACCGCTCCGGCCCCTCGATCAACTGCAGCGTGTCACAGATCAAGAAGACGTCGAGCGCCTCCGGGAGCCGGGGATCGCCCTCGGTGGCGAGCACGGTCTTGACGTTGGCGAGACCATTCTCTTTCGCGCTCTTCTCGATGTGCGCGAGGAGAGTCGGGTTGATGTCGACGGCATAGACGACGCCCGGAGCGACCGCCTTTGCCAGCGTTCTCGTGAAGAGCCCGGATCCTGCCCCGATGTCGGCGACCGCCGATCCCGGTACCAGCTTTAGCGTCTCCACCACGCGCTCCACCTGCATTCGCTCCAACCGACCCGGATTCTCCATGTGATCGATGTAGAAGCGCGCCTTGATCCAGGACAATCCCCCCGCGAGCAGCGCGATGGCCACTCCCACGATGAGCAGTGCTGTGCCTATCGCGACCACTCTCCACATTTCTTTACTCCATCTCCGAGTGTCTTCCGAGGTAGAGAACCTCGGTTCTCTCGAGCTCTGGCCCCTGGCGGCCTGCCCAGCGACCCGGAAGGAATGCTAGCCGAATCGCTACCTGGGCGCGGTAGAGCTTCGAGCGCCTCGACGACGATCGTGAAAGCCCGTTTACTTATGAGGGTCATCGCTCTCTTCGATCTTCAGTTGAAGGACGAATGGAGAGTGTTCAACAGGTTCCTGGATGAGTGGGAGAGCGTAGACGGTGTCGGCGAAGAACTGCGTCCACCAGAAGTGAGACTGACTGAGGTAGTTCCGTATTCTTCCGTGAGGTGAGGATGCTCTGCCCAACGAGGCGAAGGTAGGGAAAGACGAGCCGCCCGTCGTGGCTAGTTGCTGTCAGACGGGCCGCCCCCGGGCAGGTCAGGTCAGCCCTAGGCAGACCCCGCCTCTCGAGCGAAGTCTTGCCCTTCCCCTCCGCCCAGTGCAGAATAGGCATGCCGAGGGTTCGTCGAATACTTGCTGGGCAGCCACACGAGGGTCTATGCAGTTTCGCGGGATGAACGCAGACGACGCGCGGGCGTTCGCGGAGGAGTGGCTGCCGGCCTGGAGCGGGAATCGGCCCGAGCTGCTTGCTTCCTTCTACACCCTGGACGCCTTCTACTCGGACCCGGCGATTCCGGAAGGTGTGCGGGGTCACGATGCCCTCCTGGCATACTTCACCAGGCTCCTCGCAGGGAACCCAGAGTGGGTGTGGGTGCACCGTGGCTCTATCCCGATGCAGGACGGTTTCCTCAACCTGTGGCACGCATCGATCCCGATTGGCGAACGCACCGTGCAGGCAGAAGGCGTATGCACCGTTCAGCTACGCGATGGCCTCATCTACGCAAACCACGTCTTCTTCGATCGGTCAGAACTCCTCGAGGCGCTCGCCAGTTCGTAGTCCCAGCGAGCGGGGCGGGAAGCTCGAGTGGCGCCGGACGAGCCGCCGGAACTGACGGCCGAGCAGCGCAGTCCAGCCCACCCAAGGCGCCGGCCGGGGCTCCCCGGGGTGGAGATGCTCACCAGACAGGGCGGAGGCACGGGGTCGAGGGCAAGCCCCGCCTCCCCGCGCCGCCCCGGGTTGCCGCCGCGTTGCTGTCAGAGCAACCTCCGGCTTCTGAGGCGATCAAGATCGCCCTCCAAGACCGATCCCGCGGACAGCAGCAATGGCCTTCGGTCTAACATAGGGAGTAGGCTACAACCGGGGTCAGGTCACGAGATATGGTGGGATCTCGATGATTGGACCGGAAACGTATGGGTGTTCACCCACCAGCAGGACGGTGACGTGAATTGCACCGACCTCACCGCAATCGACTGCGAGGGTCTGGATCCGACATCCTGACAGCTTCAAAGGCGCTTCCCCGGAGCGCCGGTTGTACTACACCTGGAGGCCATGTTCGAGTTCTGGCGGAAACGACGTCGGCGGCGTCTGATGCGGACGCCGCTCCCGCAGGAGGCGGTCGGGTGGATGGAAGCGAACGTTCCCTACGTCCGTTCGCTACCCGAAGGGGATCGCCGGGAGCTGGAGGGCCTCGTCCAGATCTTCCTGGAGGAGAAGTGGTTCGAAGGTGCGGGCGGGATCGAGCTGACGGACGAGATCCGCGTGACCGTCGCGGCCCAGGCCTGCATCCTGCTGCTGCGGCGCGACACCGATGTGTACTCCGAGCTGCGCACGGTGGTGGTCTATCCCCAGGCCTACGTCGCTCGGGCGACCACGCAGGACGCCGCCGGGATCGTCACCGAGGGCGAGCAGCTCCGCCTGGGCGAGTCCTGGGACCTGGGCACCATCGTGCTCTCCTGGGACGATGTCCGCCACGGGGCCGCCGACATCCGTGATGGCCACAACGTCGTATTCCACGAGTTCGCCCACCAACTCGACCAGGAGAGCGGCGCGGCTGACGGCACCCCGGTCCTGGGCGAGCGCTCCCGCTACATCAGCTGGGCTCGGGTCCTGAGCCGGACCTTCCAGGACCTGCAGGAGAGGATCGCGGCCGACCGCAAGACCGTCCTCGACCCCTACGCCGGGACCGATGCAGCAGAGTTCTTCGCAGTCGCGACCGAGTGCTTCTTCGAGAAGCCCCGCTCCCTCGAGCGGCACCGCCCCGAGCTCTACGCCGAGCTGCGGCGCTTCTACCGCCGCGACCCCGCCGCCCTCGCGCGCGGCGAGCCGGAGCGGCTAAAAGAGGGTTGAGCCCATTGCTCGAACGCGGAGCCTTTCCCTCCGTGTGTAACCGGTCAGCGAAATCGTCGAACCCTGATGTTGTCGATGAGCTGTGGGATCAGACCGCAGCGTGCGTTGGTGGCGGCCCCCTGAGAGGTAGACTCCAACTCGATCTCTCCCCCAGAGAAAAACAGGACCACATCGCGCGGTTGCTCGAAGACCTCATCATCCACGGATCGCGGTGGCCACGAGATCGCCCAGATTGTTGAACTGCACGCCCTCGCCATCCAGGAAGTCATTCACAGCCTCGTTGGTAGCGGCCAGAAGGTCGCAGTCGACATCCAGCGGCGCAGCGGCATGGACGGTCGAGATGCACTTGTCAGGCCAGCGGAGCTGAGCGCCCGTGGCCCGCTAGGTGTACCGGAGCAAGGGGCGGGCCGATCCGCAATCCGCCCGGGTTGCTGTCACGTTGCTGTCAATCCGGCGATCGGGCTTCGCGGGGCAAGCGCGTAAGTACCTGGAAAAACTGGAGCCGACGGGCGGACTCGAACCGCCGACCTGCTGATTACGAATCAGCTACTCAATCCTTGTCCTGGTGTCAGGATTCGCGACCCGCCGCCTCCACGGTGACCGGCACGCCATTCAACATGCTGGCGCCGCTCGGTGCATCGACGTCCCTGGCCGCCAGGAGGCGGTTCGCGTTCACGCCGGGGCGGCCCGAGGCGACGCCGAGCCGCACGCCCGGGAGATCGTGGCCCCAGCCGTGCGGCAGGCTGACGACGCCCGGCATCAGGCGGTCCGAGAGCTCGACGGGTGCGACGAGCTCACCCGCTTCCGTGGAGAGGCGCGCCTCGTCACCGTCGCGCAGTCCGAGCCGAGCGCGCATCGTCGGGGTGGATCTGCAGCGTGCAGCGCTCCCGCCCTCGGAGAAGCCGTTCGCTGTTGTGGAGCCACGAGTTCATCGAGCGGGGGTCGCGGCGCCCGATCAGCGTGAAGCCCGCGCCCGGCTCCTCGCTCGAGCCAGGCATCGAGGCGCGGGAGATCGTCCAGGATGCGCGGTGGCGCCAGCTCGATGCGGCCCGAGGCCGTCGCGAGCTTCCCGGGCAGGGCCGGCTCGAGCGGGCCGAGGTCGAGGCCGTGCTCGTGCTCGGCGACGCGGGCGAGCGTGAGCCCGTCGGGCGCGCGTCCGAAGCCCTCACCGTAGGGACCGAGCCGGATCAGGAGATCCAGCAGGCGCGCGGGCCCGGGCTGCGTGCCGAGCGCCTCGACGACGCTCTCGAGCTCGATCGGCGAGGGGGCTCCCGGCCAGCGCCAGGGCGGCGAGCTGGCGCAGCACCAGGTCGTCGAACTGCCCGGTGTCCGAGCTGACCGAGCCCCATGATGCGGCGCGCCAGCTCGAGAACGATCTCCCAGACTCTGCGGCTGCCCGGCTCCACCTCGAAGGCGGCCGGCGACCACTTGGCGACGTTGCGAACCGCCAGGTTGTAGAGGCTCAGATCGTAGGTGTCGCTCTCGAGCGGTCCCGCGGGCGGCAGGATCACGTCGGCGTGGCGCGTGGTCTCGTTCACGTAGAAGTCGATCGAGACCATGAAGTCGAGTGAGCCGAGCGCGGCGTCCAGGCGATCCGAGTCGGGCGCCGACACCACGGGGTTGCCGCAGTAGGTGACGAGCGCCCGAACTCGGCCTTCGCCCGCGGTTTCGATCTCCTCGGCGAGAGCGGCCACCGGGAACTCGCCGAAGATCTCGTCGTAGCCGCTCGACGCGGCTCCGATGCCGACCGAAGCGGATCCCCTCCTCGCCCTGGGCGAAGGCGAAGTCGAGCGGAGCGGCCGGCCGGGCGAACATGGCGCCACCCGGCCGGTCGAGGTTGCCGGTGAGCACGTTGAGGAGGTCGATCGCCCAGCAGGCGAGCGTGCCGAAGCGCTGGCAACAGGTCCCCATCCGCCCGTAGACGACGGCGGCGTCGGCCTCGGCAAGCTCGCGCGCCAGCCGGCGGATGGTCTCCGCGTCGATCCCGCAGCGCGCCGCCACGCGTTCGGGCGTGTAGGGAGCGACGCGCTCCCGCACCTCGTCGAGGCCGTTGGCGAAGTCCCCACAGCGCCCTAGATCCACCCGGTCCTCCTCGAACAGGGCGTGGATCATGGCGAGCAGCAGCGCGGCGTCGGCGCCCGGCCGGATGAAGTGATGCTCGTCGGCCAGGTCGGCGGTCTCGCTTCGCCGCGGATCGATCACCACCAGCTTGCCGCCCCGCGCGCGCAGGGCCTTGAGCCGGCCGCGCACGTCGGGGGCGGTCATCAGGCTGCCGTTGGAGACGACCGGATTGGCGCCGATCACCAGCAGATGGCTGGTGCGATCCAGGTCGGGCACCGGGATGTGGAGCATCCCGCCGAACATCGAGCCCACCTGCACGTATCGCGGCCAGGTGTCGAGAGAGCCGGCGGAGAAGCGGTTCTGCGTTCCCACCGCCCGCTGCAGGACGATGTAGTAGAGGGTGCTGCCGAGATCGTGGACCGAGGGGTTGCCGCGATACAGCGCGATCGCGTCCGCCCCCCCCTGCGCCCGGGCCGCGAGGAGCCCCTCGGCGGCGAGCTCGAACGCCTCCTCCCACGAGATCTCCACGAACCCCCCGTCCGTCCGTTTGACCGGCCGGCGGAGCCGATCCGGGTCTGCGTGGACGTCCGCCAGGGCCGGCGCCTTCGCGCACATGTGGCCCCGCGAGAAGGGATCGTCGGCGTCCCCCTGAATGCCGAGCACACGGCGGTCCTCGACCTCGATCGCGAGGCCGCAGGTGGCCTCGCAGATCGTGCATACGCGGTGAACGGTTCGTCGCTCCATGAGGGAGAGGATGCCTCAGATTGGCGCGACCGGTGGAGCCGGGCGCCGGGCTACCAGGCGCGGATCCGTTTCATCATCGGAGCGATCCGGAAGGCCTCCGCACGGTCCACGTCCGCCTGCATCCCCCGGACCCTGGCCTGCAGCTCCATCGTCTCCGCCAGCGGCGGCAGCTCCTCGCCGCGGAGGAGCTGGCTCTCGTGGCAGCGCAGCATGGCGAGCTTCAGGTCCATCTGTGCGGTGACGTCGACGAAGAAGCCCGGGTCGAAGCCCAGCATCTGCACGGTGTCCATGAACCAGAGCGCCGGCGGACCGGGCATCGGGGGGGAAGGCGTCTCGTGCCCCTTCGACGCGCAGTACCAGGAAGCGGCCTGGGCGATCCTCGACGCGGCCTGGTGATCCGGATGGTAGTCGGCCGGGTCGTGGGCGAGGACCAGTGTGGCCTCGCACTTGCGAAAGATCTCCGTCAGCTCGAGGCACACCGCCGAGTCGTCCCCCAGGCTTCCATCGCTCACGTCACCGAAGAAGAGCTGGGCGCTCAGCAGCCTTGCCGCTACGGTCATTTCCTCCCGGCGCACGTCGCCGAGCTCGGGAATCGGATCCTCGGGCTGCCCGCGGTCGCCCTTGCACAGCACCGCGATTCCGATCGACGCGCCGTCCTGGCGAGCTCGCGCCAGCGTTCCGGCGCAGAGCATCTCGGCGTCGTCGGGATGGGCCACCACCGCCAGCACGCGTTCGTCGGAGAAGTCCAGCTTCACGGGATTCACCTCAGGCGGATGTCGGGCGCCTCCGCCACGTAGCGGGCGATCGTCACCGACGCATCGGGATGGGTTCGGAGCAACGAGGCGGGGCACGCCGCCGTCACGGGACCGTGCAGCACACGGCGGATCACCGCGCTCTGCCAGGGCCGGTTGCAGTAGAACCGCAGGCGCCCGGCGGAGAGGATCTCCCTCATCCCCACCGTTACCGCCCGGCGCGGGATGATCGACATCTCGCCACCCACCGTGTGACTGTTGATGGTGATCGTCTCCCGCGTCAAGGAGATCACGCGGGTCGGGCGCGACGCGAATTCATCGGTATCTACCGGCTCCCCCGGCTCCGGGGGCTCGTTGAACGCAATGTGGCCGTTGATACCGACACCTCCGTAGCAGACGTCCAGACCGCCGCGCGCGTCGATCACGCGCTGTACCGCGGATGGCTCTCGCGGATCGGGAAAGATGCGGTTCTCCGGGCGCGGCGCCAGCTCCGGATCGAGAAGATCGTAGAACTTGCGATTCATGAACCCCCGGAAGCTCAGCGGATGCTCGATCGGGACCCACTCGTCACCGGCGAGGTATTCGTCCATGTTGATGATCGCGGCCTCGCGACAATCGAGGTGCGCCTGGTTGATCATCTCGGCCAGGAGGGGAAACTGATCGACGGGCCCGACGGGCAGGACCATCGTCACCGTGGCCTTGGAGGCGATCTCGTCGAACAGCGCCCGGGCGAAATGCCGGGCGACGTCTTCCATGCCGCCGACGATCTCGACGCGCACGGGCGTGCCCCGGCCCAGGTCCTTCGGGGGAATGCTCAGGTACTTTGGGAATCCGCTGGTCATCTCGCCTCTCGCGCGGGGCGGCCCGGGGCGCACGGAAACGCCTACAGCTCGTCCGCGCCCTTCTCCGCTCTGTTTCGAAACTCCGCCATGTCGACGACGCTGCCGCCCGTCCTGGCCTCCTCGGCGGCGAAGCAGAGCAGGTGGCTGTAGAGCGCATCGCTGGCGGGCGTGAGCACCTCTCGGGTCCTGTGGGCGTTCTGGACGGACCTGGCAAACTCCACCAACACCACCCCGTCGGACCCGCCGTGGAAGAGCGGGTTGAAGGGAACCCGCCTCCTCCTGACCTTGCTCTTCGGTGAGAAGCTGCGGACCTCGAGGCGACCGGACAGGTCCTTCGAGTAGATCTCTCCCGTGGTTCCATTGACGTTCATGGTCCGTTCCCAGCTGACGCTGAACGCATTGAGGGCCAGTGTGGCCAGGATCCCCCCCTCGTACTCGATGTTCACCACCTGGTGGTCCATCACGTCGTTGTCGCAGTGGAACACGCAGCGACCGTGGGGGCCATCCCGGAGCTCCTGGATCCGCCCTTCCCTGTCGGTGCTGGTCAGGTTGTACGCCGAGAGGGAACGCAGGTGGGGATACTTGATGTATCCATCGATGAAGGCCTGCAGGGGAACGCCGGTCAGCAGCGACATCGGAATCTGTGGAAAGCCGGGGCTGATGTACTGCTTGAAGGCGTGGTAGGGACAGCTGTCCTCCACCGGACATCCATCCAGACAGCGGGGAGGAGCACCCGGCGGAGCGTTCTCCTCCTTGAAGTAGGTCAGCTCGCCAAAGGAGGAGACCCGCGAGGGCCTGGAGTTGGCGAGCCACGTGATCAGGTCGAAGTCGTGGATGCCCTTTGCCGAGAGGAAGGAGATGACGTCGGCGCTGCGCCGGGCGAACCCCCGGACGTAGCTCATGACGAAGTGCCAGTACCCCAGGTTCTCCGTGGTCTGGATCGCCATCACGCGCCCGATCTGGCCGTCCTCGACCAGCCGCTTCATCCTGGTGTAGAGGTTGAGGTAGCGGCACTCGAGGAAGATCTGGAGGATCCGCTCCTGCCTCTCCGCCTCGCGGACCAGACCCACGCACTCCGCCGGCGTCTGCGCCATCGGCTTCTCGAGCAGCACGTGATACCCCTTGCGCAGGGCCAGGGTGGTCGACGGATAGTGGTGTACGTCCGGCATCGCGTTGATGAGCGCGTCGGCGAGCTGGGGCTTCGCGAGCAGATCGCGCCAGTCCGAGAAGACGTTCTCGCCCGGAATGCCGAAGTCCCGCTGGAACCGCGCGCGACGCTCGTCGTTCGGCTCGGCGACCGCGACGTACTTGAAGAGCTGCGGGTACTTCCTGGCGAACAGGCCAAACATGAGCTGGCCCCGCTCACCCGCTCCCAGCAGGGCCACCCGCACGGTCTCGTCGCTCGCCATCACGGCCCTCCGCAAGACTGCCGCCAAGCCTAGCGGTCCGCCCCGATCCCGTCTCCGTCACCGCTTCACATAGGTGAACGCGCTGATCCTTCGTTCGCCGATCCGCGCCTCGATGCGGATTCTCTTGCGAAAGCCCCTGTCGAGCTCCAGGGACTCGATCCTCTCGAGATTCCCCTCCGTGAGATCGAGCCAGACGACACCGGTGAGGACCCCGTGCGGATCGTCTCGATCGGGAACCATGAATGGAATCTCCTCACCCGCGATCGACTCGACGCTGCGTGCGAATCCCGTCGCGACGGCCGGAGCGAAGGAAGGCTCGGCGCCGAGCAGAGCCGACATCTTCGCCGGCTCCTGGAGCGCTCCACAGACGAACACATTGCGAGAGCCCGAGAAGAGCCGCTCCGCGGGGAGCTGCGCCGTGGAGAAATACAGGGACGAGGACTCGGGCGAGTAGAAGAATCTGTACACCGTCGGCTCTCCTCAGCAGGGCATGGATCCGCTCGGCCGCTGACCTCGCAGGCGAGCCCCCTGGATGTCGGCGCGGACCTCCTGACCTACCATCCGCAGATTGCACCAGCCGCGCGAAGGATATCAAGGGGGATCGCGGCGCGCGCAAGTCTCGGATCTGAAGACGTTTGCCGCTTCGCGATGAGATGACTTGGGAGTCGAGAGAATGAAGCACCTGCTGGCCCTTCTGACGCTGGTCCTGTTGCTTGCGGCAGCTGTCGCCCTGACTTCGTGCCGCGACGAGGCGGCGCCCATCATCCCACCCACTTCTGCCGACCAAGCCGTATTCGATCACTATCGGGAGTACATCGGACCGCCGCGGGTGGAGCGCGTGTCCGAGCACGTCTGGGTCGCGATCAGCTACGACTCCGCGCACGTCGCCCTGATCCACACCGAAGAGGGCAATGTGATCGTCGACACGGCGATGAATCCGTCCCGGGCGCGTGACGCGATGGAGGCTCTGGAGGCGAGCGCACCAACGGCCCCCGTCGCCGCGATCATCTACACCCACAGCCACCTGGACCACTGCGGCGGAACCACGGCCATCGCAGCGAAGGACACCCCGATCTGGGCCCACGACCGGTTCACGGATCACTTCGCCAAGCAGTACCAGCTGTTCGCCAGCATCGAGGGTGTCCGTGGTCAGCGCCAGTTCGGAGCGCACGTGTCCCCCGATGATGTACCCAGCACCGGAATCGGCATCCGGCACGATTGGGATGCGCCGTACCAGGAGGGCGGCCTCGGAATGATGTATCCGACCCACACGTTCTCCGGCACCAGAACCCTCGACTTCGGCGGCCTCGAGATCGAGCTGGTCGAGGCTCCCGGAGAGACGCACGACCACCTCATCGTGTGGATTCCCGAAGACAGGACGCTGATCGCGGGCGACAACTTCTACTGGGCGTTCCCGAACCTCTACACCCTCCGCGGGACCAGCCCCAGGGCCGTGAGCTCGTGGTTCGAGAGCATCGACGTCATGCGGCGAAAGGAGGCGGAGCACCTGGTTCCGATGCACACGAACCCGGTCCACGGGGGCGAGGAGATCGCCGAGCTACTGACGGACTACAGGGACGCCATGCAGTGGATCCGGGACGAGGTGGTCCGGGGAGCGAACCGCGGCCTGGACCTCGACACGCTGGCCGAAACCATCGGATTGCCCGAGCACCTGGCCCGGCGACACTTCAACCAGGAGTTCCGGGGAAAGATCGACTGGTCCGTCAGGGCGATCTACACCAACAACCTCGGGTGGTTCGATGGAAGGCCGGAGACGCTGTTCCGGCCCACCCGAAAGGAGACTGCGGAACGCGAGGTGGGCCTGATGGGCGGCCCCGAGCGGGTCATGGCGCTCGCGGAGGAGGCCCTTCAGGGGAACGATCCTCGTTGGGCCGCCCACCTGCTGGTGAAGCTCGTGGACGCTGGCCTCGAATCCGCTTCCGTCCGTGAGAAGCTGGCGAATGCCTACCAGGCGCTGGGAAGGGACACCTTCAACTTCGACGGGAGGGCGTACCTGCTGGAGTCCGCGCAGGAGCTTCGACAGGGAATGCCCGAGCCCAGAACTCCCAGGATCAATGAAGAGATGGCACTCGGCCTTCCCCTGGCACAGCTCTTCGACGTCATGGCGACGCGCCTGGACAGCCAGGGCTCGATGGATGTTCACGAATCCGTCCACTTCGTCTTCCCCGACGAAGAGAAGCGCTTCATCGTGACCATCCGCCGGGGCGTGGCCGAAATCGTGGAAGGGGAGCCCCTTCCGGGCACCCCGGATCCGGTCGCCATCCTGACGATCGATTCGGACACCTACCGAAGAATGGCGCTCAAGCTGACCAGCCCCCTCGCGGTGGTCGCGTCCGGGGAGATGGACGTGGCCGGGAGCTGGACCGGGTTCTTGAGCTTCTTCCGGAGGTTCCTGTGACGGCGCCCGGCGGGCCAGCGAAGGATGCCGGCGACCCAGCCGATCGGCGCAGGCGCCTCGTGGCGAGGGATGGCGTCGCGGTCAGGGCGCCGTCGTCGTTACCCAGTCGTCAACCGCGTCCTCGCACCCGTCGCCGAGGCTGACCGTGTCCGTTCCCGAGTAGGAGACGCCGCGAGCCTGGGCGCGCGAGAGGGCCTTCGCGCTGCGGTCGTCGAACTGATCCCGCACATTCTGCCGATCGGAGTCCCGTTTCCCGGCGTCCGGCTTGGCGGCGTGGCGGCTCTCGGCCGTGAGAGCCTTCTGGAGCAGGCGACCCGTTTCGCGGAGCAGGGCGGCGCGCAGCCGGGCATCCTCGCGGTCGGCGCTGTCCTTCGGGTCGAAGCCGCCGATGTCGAAACCGGCCAGCACGCCCGCCGAGACCGGCTCCGCCTCCGACTCGACGTCCGCAGCCACGGCGGCGGCGGAGTCATCGAGCCCGCAGGAGGTGAGGTCCTGGGCTGCCTTGATGCGCGCCTTCTCGTAGTCGCGTTCGAAGCGGTCCTCCGCCTTGTCGAGGCAGGCAGCCCGCTTGGCGCCGAGCGGATCCTTGTCGGGGCGTGCCACGAACTTGCCCGCGCAGGAGAAGTGGCTGCTCAACAGGCGTGAAAGCGCCTTCAGCTGGCTGCTCTGACAGCTGGCCAGCGCGCCGGGGCCTCCACCCGGGCTCGGCGGGCTGCCGTCGCACGCCGCCACGAGCTCCGCGCCTCCACCGAACGCCTGCACCTGGTAGTTGCGGTAGGTGGTTCCCGCCTGGTACGCCCACCCGACGCCGATGTGATCGAAGTTGGCGCTCAGGATGTTGGCTCGGTGTCCGGTGGAGCCCATCCAGGCAGCGACGACGGCCGCCGGGGTGGTGTAACCCCCTGCAGCGTTCTCGCCCCAGGCGCCCTGGTAGCCGGCGGCGGCGATTCGCTGCGCGGCGCTGGAACCGTCCGAGCCGGTGTGACTCACGAAGTCGTGTGTCGCCATGTCGAGCGCGTGCCCTTTCGCCGCCACCAGCAGCCGGTCGTCCATCACGAGCGGGGGAAGGTTGTGGGCTGCGCGCTCCTGGTTCACGAGCAGCAGCACCTCCTCTTCCAGGGAGCTCGGACAGGCCGCCTGGGAAGGAGTTCCAAGAAGAAGAAGGGATGCGGCGAAGACGCTGCCAAGACGGAGAAAGGACACGAGACTTCTCCCGATCGGGTGGACTCGAGTCCTTATCGGACCCCCCTCGGCCCAACTTCAGCCACTCCCCGCGAGGAGAGGCAACGGGTGCACCCGGAGGAGCAGGTCGGAGGCAGATCCCCGGCAGGTGCTGGCTCTTCCTCTCGGACCGAGTGTTGGGGGAAGTCCACGAGATCGAGTCCGATCCCTCTTACCAGCGCAGCTCGCCCCCCTGGAACTCGAGGATCAGCTGCACCGGGTGGCTCCGGGCATCGCTTCCCTCGTAGACCTCCCGGTAGGTGCCGGTGCAGCTTCCTCGCCCGGTGCAGGGGAGCCAGGTGTGCCCCTCGCGCTGGCCTCCCTCCGCCCCCAACGTGAAGTCGCTGATTTCGTCCGTCACCCATGAGCCGCCCACGAAGCGCCCCGAGCCGTCGTTCCGGGTCACCCAGTGGTGCCGCGTGCCGCGCCCGAAGCGGATGCCTTCGCCACTCGGGTTCGGGATCTCCCAGCGGATGCCGATCTCAGCCCGGTTGTCATAGAAGCGCTTGACGCCACCGGTGCCGATCTCCTGGTTCAGGAATGTCTAGACGGAGGGCCAAGCGGGCATGAACTGGTTCTGGAGGGCGACTCGGTTTTCCAGGTACGCACCGAGCACCCAGCCGAAGCGCGTCTTGTAGGGAACGGTCGGAGCCGGGACGCGCGTGGGCCGGTGCCAGGGCCGGCCACTGACGGGGTCCAGCAGGTACGCGTCCACCACGTACGACTGCTGGTTCGACAGGAAGGCGTCCCAGCCGTCTGCCCGCTCGACGCCCGTCGCCGGCCTCGCCGAGAGGATCGGTAGCAGCGTCAGCGCGACGAGGATGACGCCCCCGGGCCAGCTCAGTAGTGAGTCACGCACTGGAAGCCGCTCGCACGGCCGACTCACTCATCCTCCTTGCGGTCGGGCGGCGGCTCGGCGGCCTGGGGAAGCGGAATCGGGTCTGGAGATCGTTCCACTCCGTCGGCCCGAACTCCGAGCAGGTTGATGTGATCGTCCGGCGGATGGAGGAGCTTTCCACTGTCTCCGCTCGGCGGCGTCCGGGACGGGACCGGCGGAACCCGCTCGGGCTCGAGACCCACCGTCCCGGGCTGGCTCGCTCCGCTCCCTTGTGCCGTGAAGACCGAGGGCCCCGGCGACGGGCCGCGCCCATACTCCTTAGCGGCGAACTGGTCGTAGCGTCCCTGGATCGCATCGAAGGAAAGGCCCCACAGGATGTCGCGGCTGATCGGCTTCCCTGTGAAGCGCTCGACGTTCCCAGCGCGTTGCGCCACGCCGCCCAGGTAGTCACGAAACTCCTGCTGGAGCTGAACGAAGGGCTCCTGCAGAGCCGAGTTGCCCGCCACGTACTCCATCTGCCCCTGGAGAACCAGGCCGATCATGATGGCGAGGTGGGTGGGGATGTCCCGCTCCAGATCGCCGAGGGTCAAGCCGTTGGGGAGCACGTACTGCTCGTACACCTGTGTCATGGCCGCGTCGAAGGCCGCCGAGCTCGCCTCCACCCGGCTCGCAGCCCCGAGGGCGACCCCGAGGGCCAGAACCACGAGAGCAGCATGGCGCGCGGCGAGAATTCGCATCATCGTCATCATTCCTCACTCAGAAGTCGTCGTCGAAGTAATCGAAACCCTCGGGGTCTTCTTCTTCGGGCTCGGGAGCCAGGGGAGCGCGCCTTTCCTCGTAGGGCACGAACCGTTGCCAGCTGAGCGCCTCCCCCGAAGTCCGGTAGCTCATCGAGTCGCCCTGAATCGAGACCACCAGCGGGGAGATCTTGGGAAGGCCACCCCCGTCGTAGCCGTACTCCTTGCCCTGGAAGACGCCCGGCCGCTCGGGCATCGGCTGGACCACGAAGAGCGTGGCGCCCGACGTGAAGTACTCGAGTTCGTCGACCGTCAGGACCGCGACGTAGTCCCGGGTGTCGGGGTTCTGGCTGACCTCGACGACGGATCCGTTGCCATTCGTCACGAGGCGCCACTTGCCGAGGATCGCCTGGCTGGCCTGGGCGTGCATGCGCCCTTCCTGCAGTGCGGCGAGCGCCGTACCCAGGCGCTCCCGATCCTTCTGGAGCCTCTCCTGCTCCTGGCGGAGTCGCTTGGTGGCCTCGATGTTGGCGGGCATGTGCTTCTTCAAGAACTCGTAGGTGGTCAGGAGGTCCTTTCCGTCGCGAATCGTGTACTGGCCTCCGGCAATCGAGATGGGCGGCACCGCGGCGCCCTCGACCGCCTTGCCCTCCGCGTAGGACTCCACGGGCTCAGGGGCATACATCATCGACTCGGCAATCCAGAGCGGGTCCTCGGCCTTGTCGCTGTCGCTGAAGTGCATCTCCCGTCCCGACGCCTCGGCTGCGATCCTGTCGATCGCCAAGCTGACCGCCACCAGGTCCCGCATCGCCCCTTCGTTGCGGGTGATCTCGTGGCCGATCTCCGTGAGCCGTCGGTCGATCGCGCCGATTTCGCTCTGCCGCTGCGCGATCTCCGCCCCGTAGGTGGTGTCCTCGGCGTGCGCCGCCGCTGCGCAAAGTGCCACGGCCAGCGTCGCCGCTGTGAAACGCATTCTCATCCCCACCTCCTGCCAATCCGAAGGCCTCACTCCCGGGCCCCGGCTTCGACCAGCATGCGCTCGATCTCGGCGTAGTCGAGGCTCCGTGCAAGACCGAGCGCAGTCGAGCCGTCTGCGGTGCGCAGGCCCGGATCCGCGCCGAGGTCGAGTGCCAGCTTCGCCATCGCGGGCTTGCGGTTGACGGAAGCGGTCGTCAGCATCGTGTATCCGATCTCGTCCTGCGCGTTCACGTCGGCGCCGGCGGCCGCGAGCAGCCGCACGATGCGCGCCGCGCGCGCGGCATCCCGCCCCTCGAAGAAGAGCTCCCGGGCGGCGAGAAGCGGTGTCTCCCGGTCGTCCCCCACCGCCACGGCGTTGGAGTCGACGCCGCGTTTCAGCAGCAAGGGCACGATCTCTTCCGCCTCGGGCGCGAAGAGCGCGTGGTGCAGCGGGGTCGCGCCGAGTTGGTCGGTCGCCCGCGGGTCCGCTCCGCGCTGGAGAAGCAGGGCGGCCATCGCTCTACTCTGCGCCATCATCAACGGCGTCATGCCGGTGGTCGGATCGCGCCGATCCACTGCCGCACCGGCCTCGATCATCCGCGCGGCCTCCTCCGGGTCGTCGTTCCCGATCGCCAGCACCAGCATCCCGTCGGGGTCACCGTTCCAGTCCTTCGCTGAGGGCGGGGCTCCTTCCTCGGGAGCGGGCGCGATCGTGATCCCCATCTCGCGCAACACGTCCTCCGTCGTCCGATCCTCTCCGGAGCTTGAGGGCATCGCCGTAGGCGTGCGCGGATCCACGGAACCGACTCCTCCGGGGTCCGGCCCCTGCGCGCGCGCCGCGATGCACAACACCGTTCCCACCAGCACCGCGAGCATCAGCCTCGGCGCACTCCAGCGCATTCCTATCCGCATCGACCTCCCCCCACACGAGAAACCAGGGCGCGCCAGCGCCCCCCGGCCTGGCTGCTACGCGTTGGAAGGATAACGGGAAGTGCTCCGAGGAACACGGGACCGATGCTTCACACCGGGTCCTGGACGCGCTCGTAGCGCTCCCCCCAGACGTCTCGGAAGCCGCAGACTCGCCCGCTCTCCAGCTCGAACCGCACCCGCAGCGGCGCGGGAAGGTTGTCCGCGACGCTCGCGTGGAGACACCGAAGCTCGAAGACATTCTCACCCACGTGGACCAGCGAGGCGTCCCAGATTCGCGCGTCCATGAATCGGAGCACCAGTCCCCCCTGCTCCACCGCCACCTCGACGAGTCCGGCGCCGGGATGAGCGTAGCGGCCCGCGTAGGCGGAGAGCTCGAGAGGATGCGGTGCGCCTTCCTGGCACGGCACGGCGAAGCCGACCAGCGCCGCCATCTGTCGACTCGCCTGTTCCGACGCCGCCCTCTCGAGGCGCGGCCAGTCGCGCGGCGTTCGGCCCAGGAGGCGCTCGAGGACGTGGCAGCTGATCGCGGCCATGACGTCGTCGGCCGCTGACAGGTACACAGCCACCCCGATTCCCTCGTCGGGCAGGAAGGCGGTCTGTGCCCGGAAGCCCGCCATGGCACCGCCGTGCTGGACCAGACGGCGCCCGCAGAAGTCACTGCTCGCCCAGCCATAGGCGTAGCAGGCGTGAAGGGCGTCCGGCGGACAGAAGGCCAGATTCCTGTCCGCGGGCTGGATGACGGCGTGCGGCGCGTGCAGCTCTTCCATCAGGTGCTCGGGGACGAGCGCCTGGTCGGCCAGCCTTCCTCGCTCGAGGTGGAAGCGCAGCCAGCGCGCTGCATCGACGGCGCAGGAGAACACGCATCCCGCACCCTCGTAGTTGAAGAAGCCCGGCTCGCCGATCGGCGTGACCCGGTCTCCGGCGATCGTGTGTCCCTCCGCCCGCTCCGCGAGCACCTCGAACACCCTCGCCCCGGAGGCGCTGTGCGCCATTCCGAGCGGGCGGAAGAGGCGCTCCTCCAGGAAGCGCCAGTAGGGCATGCCGGAGATGCGGGCGATCGCCAGGCTCACCGCCACGAAGCCGTGGTTCGAGTAGGCGAGCCGATCGCGGAACGGAACACCCTGCGGGACGAACCGCGTGCGCCTCAGGAGCTCCGTGCTGGCGACCTCCCCGTTCATGAAGTACTCGAGCGGCAGGTGGCGCGCCAGACCCACGCGATTGGTGAGGAGATCGCGCACCGTGACCTGCTCGCTCAGCCAGGGATCGCGATACTCGAGCTCCGGCACGGTCTCGCGAATCGGGTCGTCGAAGCGGAGCTTTCCCTCCGCCACCAACAGCGCGGCCGCGGTCGTCGTGAATGCCTTGGAGCAGGAGCCGACGTCGAACGCGGTCGTCTCGGTGACACGTTCCGATCCGCCCGCACGCCGGATCCCCCACGGCTTCAGGTAGGTCTCGTCTCCCTGAACCACGGCGATGGCAGCGCCGGGGATGCGGCGCTCCTCGAGGATCGAATCGACCTCGCGATCCAGCTCGGGGTCGAGGCGGTTGAGCGGGGACGTGGTCATCTCCCGGTCTCCTGCAGGCATTCGTTCACTCCCGGACTGTCGCGGCACGGATCGCGTCGATCAGCTCGACCTCCTGCGGTTCGCCCGGCGCCCGGGCGCTCGGCAGCAGCACGTGAAAGACCGAACCCTTCCCCGGCTCGCTCTCCGTTTCGATCATACCGCCGTTCTGTCCGACGATTCCATGAACCGTGGCGAGGCCGAGGCCGGTTCCCCGCCCTGTGGTCTTGCTGGTGAAGAATGGCTCGGAGTCCCGGGCCGGAAAATGGATCTCAGCTCATCAGGTAGCGGTCGCGGATCCCCATCAGATAGAGAATGCCATCCAGACCGATGGTCGACAGCGACTGTCCGGCCTCTTCGCGTACGACGGGCTTGGCGTGGAATGCGATCCCGAGTCCCGCCAGGTTCAGCATGGGCAGGTCGTTGGCGCCGTCGCCGACGGCAATCACCTGCTCCAGGCTGATCCCCTCCTCGCGGGCGATCTCCTGGAGGAGGTCCGCCTTGCGGCCGCCGTCCACGATCTCACCGACCACCTCTCCGGTGACGACGCCGTTCTCGACCCCGAGCTCGTTGGCGTGCAGGTGGTCGATGCCGAGACGCTCCTGCAGGAGCCGACCGAAGTAGGTGAACCCCCCGGACAGGATGGCGATCTTGTACCCCAGGGACTTGAGCGTCTCGACCAGGCGTTCGGCGCCCTCCATCAGAGTCAGCTCGGAGGCGATTCGCTGCAGCGCCGACTCCTCCAGTCCCTTCAGCAGAGCGACCCTCCTGGTGAAGCTCTCCGAGAAGTCCAGCTCGCCCCGCATCGCCGCCGCCGTGATGCCAGCCACTTCGTCCCCCACGCCGGCGGCAGCGGCCAGCTGATCGATGATCTCGTACGGGACGAGCGTGGAGTCCATGTCCAGGGCGACGAGACGCCGGTTGCGGCGATAGACGTTGTCCTCCTGGAACGCGATGTCGACGCCGAGCTCGGCCGATACCTGCATGAAGCGGGCCCTGATGTCGGGCAGGTTCTCGGCCCTCCCACTCACCGTGAGCTCGATACAGAAGCGCTGGAACCGGTCCCCGTGGTGCAGCGGGACCCGTCCCGTCAGGCGGGAGATGTCGTCGATGTTCAGTCCATTCTCGGATACGATGCCGGCGACGGCGGAGATCTGCCGGGCCGTGATCTGGGGGCCCAGAACGGTGATGATGTAGCGCCGTCGCTGCTGCTGGTGGACCCACTGTTCGTATTCGTCGCCGGGGATCGGGGTGAACCGGATGTCCACCTCGAGCTCGTGGGCGCAGAAGACCAGGTCCTTGAGCACGGGGGCGGGCTCCGACCTCTCCGGAATCTCGATCAACAGCCCAAGCGACAGAGTATCGTGTATGACGGCCTGGCCGATGTCGAGAACGTTCACGTCGTACTGCGCCAGGATGGCGGTCAGCGAGGAGGTGAGCCCGGGGCGGTCGCGGCCGGAGACGTTGATCAGGACGATCTCGCTCATGGGGAACCCAGTCTAGAAAGCGCGGAAAGGGAGTCAAGGCGCTCCCTCCGGCGCTTCCGCGACCTGCGGGACGGAGCCAGTCACTTGCAGCGCCACAGGCCTCCACCTAGCCTTCCAAGATGGCGATGACACCCCGTGAGATCATCGAGCGGACGATTCGCTTCGAGGGGCCGGAGCGGCTCCCTCGGGATTTTCCGCCCCAGTATGGAAGCGACTTTGCCGGGATGGGAATGTTTCCCCACCCCGATGCGCGACCCTTTGGCGGCGTCGGGGTCGACTCCTGGGGATCGGTGTGGGAGAACGCCGGAGTGTCCGACGTCGGGGAGGTCAAGGAGTTCCCGCTCGCAGACTGGGCCGACTGGGACGGTCTCGCGATCCCCGACGTCCGCGATCCCCGGCGCTTCGAGTACCTGGCCCAGTCCCGCAAGCAGGCCGGCGACAGATTCATCCTCGCCCACGGCGTCTCGCTCTACGAACGCGTCCACTTCATCCGGGGTCTGGAGAACACCTGGATCGACATCCACGAGTCCCCCCGCGAGCTCGGCCGCCTGATCGACGTCCTGGTCGACATGAACCTCGTCGCCATCGAGAAGTACGCGGCGGCCGGCGCCGACGGGCTGATGTGGTGCGATGACTGGGGGCTGCAGGACCGGCTGATGATCAACCCGGACAAGTGGCGCGAGATCTGGAAGCCGCGCTACGCCCGGGTCTACGAGGCCGCCCACCGGGCCGGGCTGCTGAACTTCCTGCACAGCTGTGGTCACATCGTCGCCATCCTCGACGATCTGATCGAGATCGGACTGGACGTGATCCAGATGGATCAACAGGAGAACATGGGTCTGGAGCTGCTGGGCGAGCGCTTCGGCGGACGCCTGACCTTCTACTCGCCCGTCGACATCCAGCAGACCATGGTCAAGGGAACGCTCGACGAGATTCGCGCCTATTGCCGAAGCATGGTCGACCTCCTGGGCCGGCCGAACGGCGGCTTCATCCCCTGCTGGTACAGCGATCCGGAGGGCGCCGGGCACCGGCCAGAGGCCATCGAGGCCATGTGCGACGAGTTCCTGCGGATCAGTGAGGAGAGGCAGTCGTTTTCATGATGCACTCGCGCCCTACACTCGTGGCCCTCCTGCTCGGTCTGCTGACCGGGTCCGGACATGTCTTTGCCTACCCGCTCGACGGGTACGAGTACACCGGACTCTTCCGGGTCGAAGCACAGCGGCTGGTGCAGATCGGCGAAGCTCCGGGGAGGAAGCGCCCGCCCGGCGAGCTGCTCCCGATGGACGAGGTGGAGCTGCGCCTCGTCGATCAACCCGACTTCCAGCTCCCCGAGCCCGACCCCGGCCTCAACGCCAAGGTCAGAGCCCTCCTCGGCAAGGACGCGCCCCACTACGGCCTCGCGCTCCTCGACCTCTCGGACATGGAGAACGTCCGCTACGCGGAGTTCAACGGCAGCAAGCACCAGAACCCGGGGAGCGTGGGCAAGATCCTCGTCGCACTCGGCATCTTTCAGGCTCTGGCAGACATCTACCCGGACGACATCGAGGCTCGCGAGAAGATCCTGCGGAATACGGTCGTCAAGGCCGACATCTTCAGCGTCTACGACCACCACACCGTCCGCATGGTCGACCCGGCAACGGGCACCCTGATCCGGCGCCCGATCAAGGAGGGCGATCGGGCCAGCCTCTGGACCTTCGTGGACTGGATGATGTCCCCCAGCTCGAACTCGGCGGCCGGGATGCTCCAGAAGCAGTTGATCCTGATGGCGCACTACGGCAAGAGCTATCCGCCGTCCGAGGAGGAGCAGGCGCGCTTCTTCGAGGAGACACCCAGGACCGAGCTCTCCGCGATCTTCGAGAAGGCGATCCAGGAGCCGGTCACGCGCAGCGGGTTGGATCTGCAGAAGCTCCGCCAGGGGAGCTTCTTCACCCGCCAGGGCAAGAAGCGCGTGCCCGGGACCAGCAGCTACGCCACCGCGCGGGAGCTGATGACGTTCATGATCCGGATGGAGCAGGGCAAGCTCGTGGATCGGTGGTCCAGCCGCGAGATCAAGCGGCTCCTGTACATCACCGAGCGGCGCATCCGCTACGCGTCCTCCTGGGCGCTGAAGCAGTCGGCGGTGTACTTCAAGTCGGGCTCCCTCTACAGCTGTCAGCCGGAGGAAGGGCTTCACCTGCAAGAAGTACCACGGCAACAAGCGCAACTACATGAACTCGATCGCGGTCGTCGAGTCTCCGGCCGGCCAGAACAGCCTCTTCTACATGACGGCCGTGCTCTCCAACGTGCTGAAGAAGAACTCGGCCCAGGACCACCGCGACCTCGCCCGCGCCATCCAGCAGCAGCTGATGGCCGACCACCCGGGCTCCGCTCCGGACAGCCTGACCTTCGGGAAGGACTTCATCGGCTACGCGGAGGAGCGCAAGGGCATCGAGCTCAAGGCGCAGACCCAGGAAGCCCTGATCGCTCTGGGCTACGAGATCGGCGACATCGACGGGGTGATCGGCCGGAACACCCGCGCGGCGATCAAGCAGTTCCAGAAGTCCCAGGGCCTGGCGGCCGACGGCAAGGAGTCCCCACAGCTGCTGGAGAGGATGCGGACGGTGGCCCAGCAGAAGGGCCTGCGCCGCCCGGAGATCAACGCGGCCGCGGACTGAGCGACGCGGGGTCACTCTTGCACGCTCGGGTCGGCGTGGACGGGACGCGCCGGGAGACTCCGCCACGCAGGGGAACGATTCCGCTGTAAGCTTCCTGTTGGACTTCGAGCGGGAATCGGATTCGATGGAGACAGGGCCGGAAGTCCGCTACGCGCGAAGCGGCGAAGTCAGCATCGCCTACCAGGTGCTGGGGGACGGCGATCTCGACTGGTCCTGGTGCCCGGATGGGTGTCCAATCTCGATGCCCTCTGGCGTATACCCGGCTGCACCCGCCTGCTGCGCGGCTTGGCGTCCTTCGCGCGGGTCATCGTGTTCGACAAGCGCGGCACCGGGCTCTCCGACCGCGTCTCGGAGTCCGCCCTCCCCAGCCTCGAGCAGCGCATGGACGACGTACGGGCCGTGATGGACGCGGCGGGATCGGAGCGAGCGGCGCTGATGGGCATCTCCGAAGGGGGGCCCATGTCCGCCCTCTTCGCGGCCACCTACCCCAAACGCACCGCCGCGCTCATCATGTACGGAAGCTATGCGCGCTGGTCGCAGGCACCCGACTATCCCTGGGCCCCCACCGCGAGCAGCACGCCTCGCCGCCGAGGCCTCGAGAAGGACTGGGGCAAGCCCTCGGCTTGCGTCTCTTCGCCCCAGCCGGGCCGACGACGCGGCCTTCGGGAGGAGTGGGCCTCCTTTCTGCGCGCCGGCGCGAGCCCCGGCGCCGCCATCGCACTGCTGCGCATGAACATCCAGATCGACATCCGCCCCATCCTCCCGACGATCCGGGTTCCGACGCTCGTCCTGCACCGCAGGGACGACAAGCTGGTCCGGGTCGAGTGCGGACGCTATCTCGCCGAGCATATCCCCGGCGCCGGCTCGTCGAGCTTCCCGGCGCGGACCACCTCTTCTTCGTCGGCGACGTGGACGGCGTCGTGGACGAGAGCCAGGAGTTCCTGACCGGCGCCCGCCGCGAGCCCGAGCTCGACCGCGTGCTCTCGACCGTGCTCTTCACCGACATCGTGAAGTCTTCCACCGAGCCGCGGAGCTCGGCGATCGCGGCTGGAAGGACCTCCTCGAGCGCTACTACGGCATCGTGCGCAGACAGCTCGACCGCTACCGCGGGCGAGAGATGGACACCGCGGGTGACGGCTTCTTCGCCACCTTCGACGGCCCGGCCCGGGCCATCCGCTGCGGCTGCGCGATCCACGAGGCCCTCGACGAGATCGAGCTCTCCGTTCGGACCGGCATCCACACTGGAGAGTGCGAGCTGCTGGGCGACAAGGTGGGCGGGATCGCGGTGCACACCGCCGCCCGCGTGCTCGGCAAGGCCGACCCGGGCGAGGTGCTCGCATCCCAGACGGTGCGCGACCTGGTAGCCGGGTCCGGCCTTCGGTTTCGCGACCGGGGCGTTCACGCACTCGAAGGCATCCCGGGCGAGTGGCGCCTGTTCGCCGCCGAAGCGCCGGTCTGAGCGCTCTCGGCACGGATGGGAGCCCGCGGTGATCTGCGGAGGGGGTCAGAGTTCGTCGGCGAACACGACTCCATCTACGTCACAGGCTCGAAACGGGAGGTACAGCCGCTCGCGGCGAGGGTGCGCTTCCCGGTACACATTGCCGCGGTCCGCGAAACGCGTGGGGTAGTAGCAGCGCTCGGCGATCAGATGGGCCGCGCGGCGCTCGAGCGGGACGAGGGCCTCCAGCTCGGCGCGCACGGACGGCGTCCGGCAGGAGGCGATCGCTGCGGCGACCCGGGCCTCATCGTAGTCCGGTGAGCGCGAGAGGCTCCCCTTCTGCCTCTACGGGAACCGGCTTGGGGACACCTCCGTGCCAGAGGCTGGTCTCCCCGGGCATCGGGAACGGGTCCACCGGCTCTCCGTCGAGCCACACGTTGAAGTGAATGTGAGGCACGCCGTGGGGAAAGCTCGCGAAGCCGTCGAGGCCGCTGTAGCCGGTGAGGGCGTACGGCTGGCCCGGCTCCAGCCGGTCGCCCTCCTCGACCAGGCTGCGGGCCAGGTGTACCGAACAGGTCAGTAGCCCGCCGCCGTGGTCGAGCACCACCTTGAGCCCGCCGCGGTTGAACTCGGCGTAGACCCTCGCCACCCGCGCGGCCGCCGGCGCCACGGCGAGCGTGCCGCGCGGCACGGACAGGTCGGTCCCGTTGTGGCTGTCGTAGGTGAGGTTCCCACCGCGAAAATCCTCGGTCTGCGTGCGGCGCACCGACCAGCCTGCCTCGACGGGTGTCTGCCGGTGGTTGAACAGGTTCGTCAGGATCACCTTGCGCGGGACCGCCCAGCGCCGGAGCCAAAGCGGGTAGGCCAGCCGTGGATTCAGCATCCGCAGGCTGCTCGCGTCGAAGCGCGAGGGCGGCACGTCTTCGGCGCCACGCAGGGCGATCGCGGCCTGGCGGAAGCGCTCCCGCCAGGGCCGCAGCCCGAGCGACTCGATCAGGGACGGAGGTCGAAGGTCTGTCATTGGCAACCCGCCATGGCCTCTCGAGACCTTTCGCCGGCGCGTTGATGGGAACACCGACTCGAAGTCTACTCGAGTTCCCCCTGATTCAACCACGTATCAGCGTGGCGGGACAGCTGCGGACCACGGCCGCGGCAGCCTCCCGAGCGCCTCAAACCCGGCTCAGTCCCATTTCTGGGGCGCGAACAACGCTCTCAGCGCTCGAGGCCGATGTCGTTCAGGCGCCAGTCGTAGGGAGCGAACTCCATGCGGCAGTCCAGGCACCGCCGGAGGGCATCTCTCTGCGCCGAATCGAGGTAGGGCTCGATGTAGTCGACGAGCGTCGGCTCCCCGTCAATGTCACCGCGAGCTGCAACGCCATCCAGGAAGTCCGATTCGAACCAGTCGAAGATCGACGACAGTGTGATCGCGCCGGCGTCCGGATCGATCGCGACGTTGCGTCGCTCCGTGATGAACGCGCGTGTCTCGGTCTCGAGTTGGTCCTCCAGCAGCGCTGGATCGAACGCTCGCGCGGGCAGCCGCGGGCAGCTCGACGAGGCGCAGTTGATCGCGAAGTGGATCCGCGGCTCGGCGAAGCGCTTTCGGATCAGCGAGTTCTCGAGAGCGTAGAGGCTCATCTTGCGTCCGCCGAGCACGATGCGGGAGAAGTAGAAGAAGCCCGCCAGCCGCGGTGCGAAGAAGAGCAACTTCGGGTTCGGCACGTCCTCGACGCTCTCGATCGGGTAGTGCTCGAGCACGAGCTTCAGCACCGCGGCGTTGTACGCGTTGATCCAGTAGGCGAGCCGCTCGGAGTGGTTGCGGAAGTGTCGCAGGATGACTGTCCGAACTCGTGCGAGCGGGCGTCGCGAAAAGCGATCGAGAGCGGCCGACGACGCCGACAGACGCGCGTAGTCGACACGGCCCTCCCCGTCGACGTACTCCCGTAGAACCCCATCGAAGACGGCGTGGGAGAAGCGGCCCGACGCCAGATCGGGCGCGCTCCGCGCTCCGGGACGGGCTCGAGGGTCGTCGTGCAGCCCGTCCCCAGTGCGACGAGCGCGAGCCACGCGAGCAGGACAACGGAGCGAATTCGCTGGGTGCGCTCGAACACGTTGGGCTCAGGGTTCCCCGCGGATGTTGATGGTGATCTGCGGGCTGTAGCCCTGGGGCAGCTCGAAGGCGCTCTGCGGGAGTGCCTTGCTCTGGATCTTCGTCACCACGGTCTCGCTCTCGACATCGCTGCCGCTGTAGGAGCGCACGCGCATGGGCACGCCGTCGAGGCGCCCGAAGGACTCCAGCCCCACCAGCGCTTCGCTGCGACCCGTGTCGTCCAGGAAGGCCGCCAGGGCACCCTGGAGCAGCTCCTGCACCTCGTCCACCCCGGAAAAGCTCTCGGGCGAAACACCGGCGTCGGCGTAGCTTGCGAGGCAGACGTCGGCGACGCGCTGGCCACCCTGGTAGATCTCGAGCTCGTCGCAAGCGATGCCGGTCACGGTGGAGCGCTCGCCGGTCTTGCGGATCTCCAGCTTCGGATCGACGCCCGCCGCCACGTCGACCGCCGCGCGCTGCTCGTCGTCCAGCCGCGAGCGCGCCACGGCGGCCAGTCCCGCCGCGCTCGGCTGCGCCACCTCCAGGTAGTTCTTCCTCTTGTGGTCGATCACCCAGATCAGACCCTCGTCGCCGCGATAGACGAAGGCGCGCCGCCCGCCGGAGACGTCGATCCGCACGCGCCGGCCGTCGAAGAGGGCGTGCCCGGGCTTCACCTCTCCGTTCGTCTCACGCGTCTGGGTCTCGACCTCGGTTCCCGCTCCGGCAACGGCCGCGATCCCCATGCACAGGACCAGCGCAGTCAACCACTTCATCACGCCTCCTTCCGGCTCTCGAGTCGATCCACCCATAACGATACCCGGTTCCAGCGGGACAGCGGAGCCGGGCGGGCAGATGGAGCCGGCCAGCTTCGATAGACTCTCCCTCGATGGCCAGGAATCGCCCCGCCGGGACCGGACTCATGCTGCGGCCCCCCGCGTCACTGGCCCGCCTCTTGGGAAGGGATTCGAGGCGGGTTCTCTACCGGGGCGGCCCGATCCTCACCATGGACGCCAGCGATCGCATCGTCGAGGCGCTGCTCGTGGCGGGCGACCGCATCGCGGCCGTGGGCAGCGACGCAGAGCTCGAAAGTCGAAACGGCCGGACCGCCCGGGTCGTCGACCTGCAGGGCCACGCGCTCCTGCCTGGCTTCATCGACGCGCACGCCCACTTCCCAGGCGCCGGGATCTTCGCCGTCATGGTGGACCTGAACAGCCCCCCGATCGGTGAGATCGACAGCATCGAGACCATCGTCGAGCGGCTGCGCCTGAGGGCTGCGAGCACAAAGGAGGGCGAATGGGTCGTCGGCATGGGGTACGACGACACGCTGCTCGCCGAAGGGCGGCATCCCACCCGGCATGACCTGGACCGGGCCTCGAGCGAGCATCCCATCGCCATCTGGCACATCTCGGGTCACCTGGCGGTCGTGAACAGCTCGGGGCTCGAGCGGGTCGGCATCGATGCCGAAACACGCGACGCGGAGGGTGGGCGAATCCGCCGGGATCCCCGAACCGGTGAGCCCGACGGGGTACTCGAGGAGAACGACACCCACGTCCTCCAGCCGCTGCTGGCCCCGGGACTGCGCGACTCCTGGAAGATCGTGCGCGAGGCCAGCCGCCGCTACCTGGCGGCGGGCGTCACCACGGCGCAGAACGGATACGCGACAGCGCAGCAGATGAAGGGGCTCCTCCGGCTCTCCCGCCTCGGCTTGCTGCCGCTTCGCGTCGTCCTCTGGCCCGGGCAGGAGACGATGGACGCCATGCTCGCGGGGCGCTTCGCCTTCGAAACCCCCGAGCCGCTCTGGATGCGCCTGGGCGCCGCCAAGATCATCGGCGACGGATCGATCCAGGGCTACACCGGCTACCTGAGCGAGCCGTACCACGTGCCGCCGGGAGACGATCCCGAGTACCGCGGCTATCCGACCATCGAACGCGAGGAACTGATCGAGGTCGTCTCGCGCTACCACGCGAAGGGCCTGCAGGTGGCGGTGCACGGGAACGGCGATGCGTGCATCGACGACATCCTCGACGCCTTCGAGGCCGCCCAGCGGGCACACCCGCGGCGGGATGCGCGCCACGTCGTGATCCACTCCCAGATGGCGCGCAACGACCAGCTCGATCGCATGGCGGATCTCGGCGTGATCCCCAGCTTCTTCAGTCTCCATACCTACTACTGGGGAGACCGACACCGGGAGATCTTCATGGGCCCCGAGCGCGCGGCGCGCATGAGCCCGGCCCGCAGCGCGAGCGAGCGAGGACTGCGATTCACCATCCACACCGATTGCCCGGTGGTGCCCATGGAGCCACTGCGCCTGGTCTGGGCGGCGGTCAACCGCCGCTCCACCAGCGGCGCCTGCATCGGCGAGGCGGAGCGCATCGATCCGACCCGGGCCCTGCGCGCGGTCACCATCGACGCCGCCTACCAGCACTTCGAGGAGGGCGACAAGGGTTCGCTCGAGGTGGGAAAGCTGGCGGACATGGTGATCCTCGATCGGTCGCCGCTCGACGATCCCGAGCAGATCGACCGGATCCGCGTCGTCGAGACCATCGTCGGAGGGCGAACCGCCTACCGCGCCTGAGGGCCGTCCTCCCCTTCCTCCACGATCAGCGGAAGGCTGGCCTTGGCGTAGGTGTGCTTCTCGGTGAGTCGGCCGCCCTCGAAGCGCAGGATGTCGAGGCCGCGCCATGCCGAACGCTTTCCGTCGCTCTCCAGGGTGCAGACCCAGCGGATCAGCGCCTTCCCCGACTCGGAGTCGAGGAACCAATCCTCGGCGTGGAAGCGGATCTTCCCGAAGTCCCCCCGGAACTGCGGCACGAAGGCCTCGCGGATCGCCTGCTTTCCGCGGTTCTGCTTCCCGTTGAACTCGTCGTAGATCGCGTCCTCGGCCATGAAGGACATGACGCCGTCCAGGTCGTCGCGGTTGAAGGCTTCGGTGAACCGCAGCGTCAGATCCTCGAGCTCCTTCCTGTCCATCCCGCGCGCCTCACAGCATCTCGAGGAAGGCCTGCACGCGGGTCGCGATCTGTCCCGACCCCGCGGTGTTGTACTCCCGTTCGAGATCGAGCACGGGAATCTTCTCCTTGCGCAGCTCCTCCGCGAGCAGCTTCCTCTGGCCGCCCCAGTGGTCGCAGAACTTGAGCCGCGCACAGATCACGGCGTCGACCCGCCAGTCGTCGATCATCTGCTTCAGCTGGTCATAGTTGTGATCGAAGCCGTCGAAGATCGCCGGGCAGGCAATCCGCGCCAGGTAGTGGTCGGCGATCGCTGGCAGGAACGCGTCGGCGTTCTCGTCGACTACTCCCTGATAGCGGCGCGCCCCGAAGCAGAGACCGTCGGCCACGACGTTCACACCCCTGGCTTCGATGAACTCGACGAACTCGGGCATGTCGCAGGCCCCGCCGACGAGCATCACCCGCGGCTGGCCCGAGCCGTCGGCGGAGCGCTCGCGAAGCAGGGGCAACAGCGCCTCGAGCTTCTCGTTGAACTGCTCTCTCGGGATCGACATCCCCACGACCGCGATCGCCAGATACTCGGCGCCGCTCACCGCCGGCGGGTCGGCCTTGCGGAGCTCGGCAAGCTCCTCCATCAAGCGGCGCGTCCGATTGTAGACCAGGACGGACTGCCGCAGGTCTTCCTCCGACACCTCGACCGAGAACGATTCCTCGATGTATTCGATCAGCTTCTTCATCTCGAGAATCAGCCACTCCCGCGATGAGCTCCCCAGCGTGTGGTACATCGAGAAGTAGTGGACCGGGAACTCCGCCTTGGCCTCGAGCTCGCCGGCGAGCCGGAGCATGTGGTCACAGGTGTTGGTGGTGATCAGACCGTCCAGGAAGGGCAGCTCCCCGCGCAGCAACACCTCGAGGACCGATCGGGTGTAGGAGCAGTTGATCCGGTGCAGCTGCGCATCCGCTTTCGCCGTGTCCAGCAATCCTGGCGCCCGCACCCGCAGCGGCAAGAGACCTCCAGCGTGAAGCACCTCCTCCGGAATACTGGAACACACCGTGCCCACGATTCGGTTGCCGGCTTCCTTCCAGGCACGCAGCTCGCCGTTGTAGAGCTCCGACGCTACGTCTTCGAAGTACTTCAGCTCGTCCATTGCGCCCTTCCTACTCCATCACGGTGGTGAAGAACTCTTCCATCTGATTGCGCATCTGCTCCGGCGCCAGCACCCGGTTGTCGTTGTAGTCGAACTCGATGAAGAGCAGCGGGATCTCCCTCTTGCGGCACTCCTCGCGAATCAGCCCGCGCGCGCCGCAGATGCTCTGGCAACCGACGTGCTGGGTGGCGATGATGCAGTCGCAGCCGTAGCGGTCGTACGCATTCATCGCGAAGTCGATGAATGCCGCGCTCTCGTAGCGCATGAACGACATGGTCGTGTCGAGGCCCTGCCAGGCCACGCCCTCCAGCATCGTCTCCAGGCTGGTGGTGTCGATCGGCTCCAGAATGCTGGTACTGGAGAGCGAGTCGACCACCAGCGTCGCGCCGAAGTTCTCCTCCATCCAGGGGAAGATCTCCCGGTCGTAGGTTGGAGGCACGTGCATCCACATCACGCGATGCTTCTCCGGGTACGGGCCCTCGGTGCGGCCTTCCCGGACCCTCCGTGTGGCGTCCTCCGCGAAGAGACGCAAGGTCTCGGTGGTCTCGGGCAACCCGGCTCCGTGCTGGAAGATCGAATAGGGCGCTGCCCTGAGCATTCCGTAGTGCGGCGCCGGCTTGACCCGATAGGTGTCACGGATGTCGACCAGAAGCTCGTAGGCCTTGTTCGATTCGACGATCACTTCGCGGAAGCGGTCGATGTCGAACTTCCTGCCCGTCTGCTGCTCGACGAAGGGAATCAGCTCGTCCTTCAGCTGGCCGGCGTAGTACCGGATCGCCTCCCGATCGTCTCGAAACGGCGCGTCGAGGAATAGCATCGGGCACTCGAGGGTCTTCTGAAGGATCGGATAGGCGATCCGGGTGCCGTCGCAGGGGGAGGACGAGGTCACGAAGAACGCGTTGCTCGGCAGCTCCCCGAGCACGGTCGCCCCGACGATGAAGCGGTCGGTGGAGCAGCAATCGGAGGGCACGCCCGCCTCCTCGGCGGCCTCGAGAAACTCGTAGACGAGGCTCCCCTCGACCCTGGTGTAGAAGGAGGGGAACATCTCCAGACAGAGCACCGCGCAATCGAAGGCATGGAAGAGCTGCGGCACCAGCCCGAACTCGTACATGGCCACCTTGCGGCTCTCGTCCGCCATGGCCGCCGCGATGTCCTGGTAGTGCGTCACGTTCTGCTCGACGGCCGCGGCGAGCAGGGGCGCGTAGTCCTGGTAGGGAGGCTCGGGATTCTCCCTCAGGATCTGGGCCATCGGCTTCAGGATCCCGTTGGTGATCCCCATGGTCCGCTGGAACGGTTCACCCATCGAACGCTCCCTCCTCTCCGCTTCTGCCAGTACGTGATACGCAAGCCCCGGCTGTTCAAAGCCGACGGTGTAGAACCTCTACCGCCCAGGGGGACATCTATTCCCCGGGTAAGTATCGGCATTGACGGACGCTCCGTCCAGCGACCGGCCGAGTGCGCTTCCGACCCGCCCCCTCGCTCCGCTCAGCGACCATCAGTCGAGCGTGATGAAGAGCGAGACCCGCGGCTCGTCGTCCACGGCCCGGCTGATGTGTCCCCGGCCCGTCGTATCTTCGGCCAGCAGGATGTCGCCAGGACCGAGACGCCGCTTGGTCCCATCGCCGACCTCGATCTCCACCTGACCACCCGAAAGCATGACGACGAACTGCCTGCGGGGCGCGTTGTGGAAATCGAGGTCGTAGTCGGGACCGGTTTCTCGAAGCACGAGGCCGGTGGCCTCGATCAGTTTGGACATCGTCCCGATCGGGCCGAGGTCCTTCAGGGGGATGTCGATGTCTTCGAAGTGCGACTCACCGTCGTCCCCGGTGAAGATCCGCGTCACGTGCATCGCGCGCCCTCCCCCCGCGGTGCTAGTCGGCATCTTCGGAGACGGGGATCTGCGGAACCATCTGCTCCAAGCCCGAGCGCCTTCATCAGATAGGCCATCTCGGCTGAGCGCCAGGGCAGCGGGGCCTCCTGCTGGATCAGCTTCTCGGCCCGCAGTTCTTCCTCGACGGCGGGGTCGGTCTCGAACGGCTTCCCGTGCGTGTTGTCGAAGAAGAGACTCTCGAAGGGGGCCTTCTTCGTCTGTCCACCCGCTTCCCACGACTCCGCGGGATAGCCGACGGCGAGGATACAGACGGGCACTGCGGTCTCGGGCAGGTCGAGCAGCTTTCCCACCTGCTCGAGGCGAGGGCTGCTCATGCAGCAGGTCCCCAGCCCCTCGTCGTAGGCGACCAGCGTCGCCTGGCAGATCGCCTGTCCGACGTCCATGAACGCCAGAGGAGCAACCGCCATCTGCTCCCACGCCGCCGAGAAAGCGGGGCGCAGTCCCTGCTCGACCATGGCCTTGGTCGACTCGGGCTCGATGCCGATGCGGCCCTGGTCGGCCAGGTCCTTGATGTTGTCGATCCACTTGTCGACCTGGTAGGCGGCGATTTCCGCGTACCAGAAGATGAAGACCGGGGCGGTGTGCATCTGCTGGTAACCGAGCGGGGGCGTGATGGCCTTGAGCAGCTCCGGCGAAGCCTGGTCCTTCCAGATGACGATGGCACTCGTGTTGTTGACGTTGCCCACGCAGGAGGCCCTGCGCGCGGCCTCCAGCATCTTCTGGATCTTCGCCCGCTCCACGGGCCGGTAGGGGAGAAAGAAGCGGATCGTGCGTCTCCTGCCGAGGATCTCCTTGAGCTCCATGTCGCGCCTCCTGAGTGGGTCGTCGAGTATACGCAGCGCGGCCGCTCAGCGCTCCGGCTTCCAGAGCCGGGAGCCGCGGATGGTCTGTTGGCTCATCGCCTGGATCTGCTCGCTGCGCCGGCCACCGAGCCAGCGGTCCGGATCTCGTCCCATCGCAGAGGCGCCGTGAGCGACGAGCAGTTGGAGGGCAACCACCTGGCCAAGGATGGTGTCGAGCAGACCCCGGACCGGGAGCTCGAGCAGCCGGGTGCGTTCACCGGCGAATGCACCGCCCCTGGCCAGGACCAGGCTCCGGGTGCCGAGGCATTCCCACTCCCCGGTGAGCTCCCTCGCGCGGGATTCGGCCTCGTCGTCTGCGGCCAGGACGATGATCCGCGTCGCCCGGTCCGCAACGAACACATCGAGGTGATTGAACTCCTCCAGGCACCAGGCCGCCGCCGGAATCGCGAACTCGAGCAGCTTGGCGGCCCCGTAGGCCGCCGTGGGCCGGTGTGGTCCGCTCCCCAGCACCACCGCCCGCTCTCCACCCGTGAAGAAGTCTCCCGCCAGCTCGCGAGCCGGCAGGTCGAGCACGCCGACGAGCTCCCGCACGCGCTCGGGAATGGAGGCGAGGTCCTCCCCCGTCACGTTCCACGCTGCGGCCAGCGCCAGCTCCGCGACGAGCACGGCCATGAAGGTCTGCGTCTGCGCGATGATGTGGCGGTAGCCCGGGTAGTCCTTGTCACCCAGCAGCTCGGGCGGCGTCGTGTCGAGGAGCAGTGTCTCTTCGAGAGCGGCTTCCAGAGGCGATCCCGGATTGTCGGTAATGGCCAGCACCCGCGCGCCGGCCTGGCGGGCGAGCTGTGCCGCTTCGAGCGTCCGGGGAGTCCGTCCCGAAACACTGGCGCAGACCACGAGGTCGTCGGCCGTTAGCCGGCGGGACAGCCAGCGCAGATCCATCGATCGCCAGGCCCGAACCGGGAGCCCCCAGAGAAGCGTCGCCAGGGCCTCGACCTGGGCCGCTGCGAAGTACATGTCGCCGCAACCGACCAGGTGGAGCTGCCGCCCGGCCGCACCCGCGTACTTGCTTCCGATCTCGGCCTGCAGCCGGGGCAGGAGGCGAGCGAGGAGCTCTCCCTGCTCGCGGATCTCCGCAAGCATGCTCGTTTCGCCTTCGGGGCTGCTCACGGGAGCGACCTCAGCGCAAGCTCTTCACCCAGGTGGGGTCCTTGAACCAGATGGCCTTCGCCTTCTCGAGTGCCCCGGTCTCCGAGAGCGCCGTGAAATAGGTGCGCAGGAGGTTCGCAAGCCTCGGCTGATCCAGGGGCACCGCAATGCCCATCGGCTCGAGCGTGAAGGTCGCGCCGGACGCGATCAGACCCTGGTCCGGGTAGCGCAGGACGGCGAAGAAGCCGGTCTCGCGATCCGCGACCAGTGCGTCGACCTCGCCGCTCACGACCTTGCGAACGGCTTCGTCCAGCCCGGCCGTGAGCACGAGCGTGGCGTTGGGAAGGGAGCTGCGAGCGAACTCCTCGCTGGTCGAGCCCCGGAGCGCGGCGATGCGGGGCGTGAGCGCGTCCAGGTCCTCGGCGATCTCGATGGCGGCGAGCTTCTCCGACCGGGTCAGCAGCGTCTTGCCCGAGGTGAAGTAGGGTCCGACGAAGGCGACGCGCTGCACCCGCTCCGGTGTGATCGTCATTCCCGACATCACCACGTCGACCTCTCCCGCGTCGAGCGCGCCCAGCAGTTCGTCGAAGTCGAGCTGCACGAAACGCGCTTCGACACCCATGCTGCGGGCGAGGACGCGCATCACCGCAACGTCCAGGCCGAGGAAATCGCCATTCCGCGAAATCATGGTGAGCGGCGGCTGCTCCCCGGTCATCCCCACCCGGATCACACCGCTGTCGACGATCCGGGTGATCGCCCCCGGCGGCTCACTGTCCGACGACCCGCCAGAGGATGCACAGCCGGAGAGCATGAGGGCGGGGAGCAGCGCGCAGACGAGGATCAGGTCGTTGCGGGATCGAATCACGAGATGGCCTCCCGAGGAGATCGTTCGTGGACGGTGGATCCGGGTGACTCTACCCGATCTTCTCCATGGAGCGCGTCACGATCACGTCGACGCCCGCCTCGCCCAGGAGCCCCTCGAGGAGCACCTGGCCGACCTCGACCGGTGCGCGGCAGCGCAGTTGGTGGATCACGCGCGCGGCCTCCATCACCCGGTGCTTGGGCACCTGCCCGGTGGTCTTCACGGGAAGCCGCCCCCACAGCGCGCCGGAGATCGCCACCGTCGTGGAGAGGCTGCGCCGCGGGTCCGAGAATTCCTGTTTGGCGTACTTCGCGCCCCGCTTGCAGTCGTTCCCCTCGATCTCGATGATCTGGTCGCCTTCGTGTTGGAGCTCCAAGGGACAGCCGATCGGGCAGCCGACACACACGAACTCCTCGGTATCAGGCATCGCCTTCCTCACCCTCTTCGAGCGGAACCAGATCGATGCGCAAGGTGTCGCCGTGGAAACGGTCGAGGAGGTCCGGGCGGATCTTCAAGCTGATCATCTCCGCGGGAAACACGTAGCGCAGCTTCTTCTCCCGAAGGTCACCCACGCGGAGCTTGCACTGCTTCATGGGGCTCCGACAACGCATGTACACGGTGTGCTCGCGCCCGGGGCTGAGCGAGTGCGGCACGCAGTAGCGCAGGTTGTCACCGGGAACCAGGCGGATGTTGTCGGCGGGACGCCTGATCCCCTGCGCCCACTCGCCGGCGAACTGCCCCGCGAGCACGGCTTCCCGTGTCACGAAATCCGCCAGGTCGTGGACGTGCACCACGTTTCCGCAGGCGAACATCCCCGGCATGCTGGTCTCCATGGTGCTCGACACCCATGGACCTCCGGTATTCACCTCGTCGAGCTGGATCCCCAGACCGCGCGACAGCTCGTTCTCCGGGATCAGGCCGATCGAGATGAGCAGGGTGTCGCAGTCGACGTCCCAGGCGCGGTCCATGATGGGCACCAGATCGTCACCCACCGGCGCCACGCTGACCCGCTCCACGCGATCGCGGCCCTCGATGTTCACGACCGTCGTCGAGAGGTGTAGCGGAATGCCGAAATCGTCCAGGCACTGCACCACGTTGCGGGTCAGCCCGTTCGAGTACGGCATCATCTCGAACACGCCGACGACCTCACAGCCTTCCAGGATCAGCCGCCGGGCCATGATCAGGCCGATGTCCCCCGAACCCAGGATCGCGATGCGCTTGCCCGGGAGGTAGCCCATCATGTTGACGAGCTTCTGGGCGAAACCGGCGGTGAGCACGCCCGAGGGCCGGGTTCCGGGAATCCGGATCGCCCCGCGCGTGCGCTCGCGGCAACCCATGGCCAGGACCACCGACCGGGTCTCGAGGCGGAGGATGCCGCGATGCTCGCTCATCACCCGAACCGCCTTGCGGCCGCTCGAGTCGACGGTCACACCGGAGACGTAGCTTTCGGTGAGCAGGTCGATGTCCTGATCGATGGCCTTCGCCAGGAACCGCTCCGCGTACTCCGGCCCGGTCAACTCCTCGCGGAAGTAGTGGAGCCCGAACCCGGAGTGGATGCACTGGAGCAGGATCCCGCCGATCTCCGGCTCGCGGTCCAGGATCAGGACCCGCTCTGCGCCCGAGTCGCGCGCGCCGAGCGCCGCGCCCATGCCGGCGGGCCCGCCGCCGACCACGATCACGTCGTACCGGCCCTCGGCGCGTCCTAGCATGGCTTCTCGCCGACCCCGGCGGCGCCGGGGTGCTGGGCGTTGGTCATCTCGGTCACGATCCACGACCCGTTGCCACGCTTGGTGATCTCGTGGACGGGCACGCCGCTTCTCTCGGCGAGGAGCGTCATGCAGCGCGAGGCGCAGAAGCCCCCCTGGCAGCGCCCCATCCCGGCCCGCGTGCGGAACTTGATGCCGTCCAGCGTGCGCGCGCCGCGGTCGATCGCATCCTGGACCTCGGCCTCGGTGACCAGCTCGCAGCGGCAGACGACCCTCGCGAAGAGCGGGTCCTCGGCAACCAGCCGCTCTCGCTCGTCGGGGTCCGCGGCGGAGAAGCGCGGCGCACAGGGCGGGTGCTTGCGGAAGTCGGGCTTCTCCTCCAGCGCCAGCCCCTCGTCCTTCAGGATGTCGCGCACGTACTCGGCGATCGCGGGCGAAGCGGTGAGGCCCGGCGATTGAATGCCAGCCACGTTGATGAAGCCCTTCACCTTCGTTGGCCCGATGATGAAGTCGTTCGTATCGCTCACCGCACGCAGGCCAGCGAACTCCGCGATGGTATCGCGCGGACTGATCGCGGGGCAGATCTGGCGGACGAAGTCGAAGACCCTGCCCGCGCCGGAGTCCGTGGTCGATACGTCGTAGCGATCCTCGGTGTCCTCGGCGGTGGGACCGACCATGATGGTGCCGTCGAAGGTGGGGATGATGAGCGTGCCCTTGGTCCGGGGACTCGGGACCGGGAAGATCAGGCGCCGGACCAGGCCCTGCAGCCGCTTGTCCAGCATGTACTCCTCGCCCTTCCGAGGGAGGATGCGGAAATCCTCCAACCCGGCCATCGCCGCGATCTGATCCGAGAACACGCCTGCGCAGTTGACGACGAATCGGGCTGGGAATTCGCCCTGGGGCGTGTGCACGGTGATCCCGTCGGGGCCCGGATCGAGTCTCTCGGCCGGCGCGTCGACCACCAGCTCCACGCCGTTCTCCACGGCGTGCTCGACCAGTGCGAACGCAAACTCGTACGGGTTGATCACGGCCGCCGTCGGCGCGTGGAGGGCGGCGAGCAGTTTCTGGGAGAGGTTGGGCTCTTCGCGGCGAAGGCGTTCTCGATCCCAGAGCTCGAGCCCCGGCACCCCTTTCTTCTTCCCCTGGGCTTTGAGCGCGTCGAGAACCGGAAGGTCCTCCTCCCTCGTCGCCACGACCAGCTCGCCGATACGGCGGAAGCCGAAGCTGAGCTCCTCGCGAAGGCCGTCGAAGAGCTGGTTGCCCCGCACGGCCAGCCGTCCCTTGAGCGTGTCGGGCGGGCTGTGGTGCCCGGGGTGGATGATCCCGCTGTTCGTCTTGGTGGTCCCGAAGCCGACCTCGACGCACTTCTCCAGCAGCGCCACGCGGAGCCGGTAGCGGGACAGCTCTCGCGCGATGGCGCATCCGACCACGCCAGCGCCGATGATCGCGACGTCGAACATGGATCCTCCCCTTGTGCCGCGGCGGAAGGATTCCACTCCAGGGCGGAAACGTCGAGGGCGGTTCCTGGTATCATCGATCCCGATGGCACCCACCAGAGGAGGCTTCCCGATGGCCTGGTCCCGACCCTTTCGCGTCTCCCTCGCGCTCCTCGCGCTCGCTGCGGTCGCCACCGCCTGCGGAGACCCCGCGCCTCCCACTGTGGATCCGGCTTCTCGCCGAACCCTGCAGTCGGGCGACGTGGTCGGCGCGACCGGGCAGTACGAAAGCCACGCCTGGCGCGGGGTTCCGTACGCCGCTCCGCCTGTCGGCGAACTGCGCTGGCGAGCGCCCCAGCCGCCGCCGAGCTGGGACGGTGTCCGAGAGGCCCTGGCCAGGGGAAACGCCTGCTCCCAGTTCGCCAGCGTCTACGCCGGCCAGCCCCGCGATGCGACCGGCGTCGTCGGCGACGAGGACTGCCTCTACCTCGACGTCTACGCACCCAGGGCAGCGCCCGGAGGGGTGCCGAGCGGCGCGAGCAGACTCCCGGTCATGGTCTGGATCCACGGAGGCGGCAACTCGATCGGCAGCACCGACTTCTACGACGGTGGCAACCTGGCGGCCAGCCAGGATGTCGTGGTGGTGGCGATCCACTACCGGCTCGGGCCCTTCGGCTGGTTCCGGCACGCCGCGCTCCGCGGCGAGGGAACCAGCGCCGCCGAGCGCTCGGGCAACTTCGGCACGCTCGACACCATCCGCGCCCTCGAGTGGGTGCAGGAGAACATCGAGGCCTTCGGTGGCGATCCGGGCAACGTCACCATCTTCGGAGAGTCCGCGGGCGGGAGGAATGTCCTGAGCCTGCTGCTCTCCCCCCTTGCGCGGGATCTCTTCCACCGCGCGGTGATCCAGAGCGGTGGCATGGGTGGCTCGACCAGCGAGCAGGCCGAGGCCTTCGCCGACGCCGCCCGGCCCGGGCATCCCTTCAGCTCCAGCGAGATCCTGGTGAACCTCCTGGTGGAGGACGGCACCGCGCAGGACCGCGCCGCCGCGCAGGCGCGCATCGCCTCGATGAACGCGTCCGACATGGAGGCCTACCTGCGTGGGAAGAGCGCGGAGAAGATCCTGTCGGCGTACGCCGAGGACCCCTCCTCACCTCCCGCCATGCTCTACTTCCCCCAGGTCTTCCGCGACGGGTGGGTGCTGCCGCGGGAGGAGCCGATAGACCAGCTGGCTCGCGGCGCCTACAACCAGGTGCCGGTCATCCTCGGCACCAATCGCGACGAAAACAAGATCTTCATGGCCTTCGACCCGGAGCTCGCTCGCTGGCGCCTCGGGCTCTTCCCGGTACCCCTCGACGAGAACCGCTACGACGCGCAGGCCCAGCACCAGGCCAATGCCTGGAAGGCGCGTTCGGTGGACCGGCCCGCCTCCCTGATGCGCGCTGCGCAGGGTCCCAGCGTCTTTGCCTACCGCTGGGACTGGGACGAGGAGATGAGCATTCCGCTCCTCTACGACGGCCCGCAGATGCTCGGCGCCAGCCACGCCTTCGAGATCCCCTTCGTGTTCGGCCACTGGTACCTGGGCCCCGACACCAGGCTGATCTTCGGCGGGGGGAGCCGCGAGGGGCGCGAGACGCTCTCCGGGCAGATGATGTCCTACTGGGCCGAGTTCGCGTACAGCGGCTCGCCCGGCCGGGGGCGCGGGGGCGACCTCCCCGAGTGGCCCGCCTGGGACGACTCGACCCCGGACGCGCCCAGGTACATCGTCTTCGACAGCCCCGCCGATGGAGGCCTTCGCCTGGCGTCGGAGACGTTCAGCCTCGAGCGGGTCATCGCCGAGCTGATGGAAGACCCGCGTCTGACGGACGACCGCGACCGCTGCGCGATCCTTCGGGCTTTCGCCGAGTGGAGGTACCTGAGCCGGGAGCAGTACGCGGGGATGGACGCCTGCGGCAGCTACGCCTACGACGCCTACCCCTGGCCGGACGTCGCTACGGCGGACTGAAACCGGGCCAGCATCTGGCTGCCGATGGTGAGTGGCGGGCTTGCGCCCAGAGCGGCGAAGGCCCGACCCCTGGGGCGCGGATCCCGGATTCTTCTTGACACTTTCGATCCGAATTGTACAGAATGGTCCGTACTATCATGCCGGGTCGCCGCTACCGGAACAGCCGGGCGAGTCGCGAACGGATCCTCGAGGCCGCGACGGAGCTCTTCGCCCAGAAGGGCTACGCCGGTGCCGGCGTCGACCTGCTGGCGGCCCGGTCGGGAATCGCCAAGACCGCGATCTACTACCACTTCGGCAACAAGGCGGGGCTCCTGGCAGCCGCTCTGGAGCGGGCATCCAACACGTGGATCGAGGGCATCGCGCAGGCCTCGCGCCAGGGGGGCGACTGGCCCTCCCGGCTCGATCGGGGGCTGGCCGGCATGCGCGCCATGCTCGAAGAGAAGCCCTGGATCTTCAAGCTGATGCAGATCCTGGCCCTCGAGGTGGCCGACGAGAAGCCGGAGATCCGGGAGACGCTGCAATCGATCCTGAGGCGCGCGCGCGAGGCCATCGTGGCCGGAATGCGCGACGCGCTGGGGTTCGAGGTGCCGGATGCGGAGGGGGTGGCAAGGGTGATCCTCAGCTCGCTGGACGGCATCTCCATGAGCCGGGAGATCGATCCCGAGGCGATCTCGCTGGACGAAGCGTTCCTCGAGCTTCGCCGCCTCACCACCTTCGCGGTGGCGATCCGTCTGAACCCCGACCTCGCGCGCTGGTTCGACGACCCCCCGGTCGACTACCGCCTGCCGGGCCTGAGACGAGAGGCGGCCGCGGGCGCTGCTGGCGAAACCTCGTACCCAGAGGGGAGGAGAAGGTGATGAAGCGGATCCTGCTGTCGACCATCCCCGGACCCAGAGACCTGGCCGACGGGATCGATCTCTACGACATCATGTCCGCCAGGCTGGCCCGTGGTCAGGGTGCCTTCACCCCATCCGGCCACGCACACTGCTGGGCCCTGTACCTGATCGCCGAGAACCTGCGAGCGGAGGTGACGGTTCTCGAGAACCCGACCTGGGAGGATTTCGAGGCAGAAGTCCGCAAGGGCTACGACTACTTCGGAACCCAGCTCATGGCGGCCTATTTCCCGCAGACGATCCGCATGCTCGAAACGGTTCGCAGCCGCTCGCCCGAGACGGTGACCGTGGGCGGCGGCTACGGCAGCCTCTACGTCAGCGATCCTCCGGAAGGGGAATACACGGAGATGGCGCGCCGCATCGAGGAGCTCACCGATCACTTCTGTCGGGATGAGGGGGTCCGCTGGTTCAGGCGCCTGATCGGGGACGAGCCGGCGGAGCGACCCATCCGGCAGCGCTTCATCCCGGCGGGAGCCAGCGCCATCAAGGGACTCGAGCATCTTGCCCGCGCCGGCCAGCCGATGGTCCTCGCGGGCCTGGGATGCCCCAACGGTTGCGAGTTCTGTACCACCTCCGCGTTCTACCGGCGCCAGAAGATCCGCGTCTCCTCTGCCGAGACCCTGTACGGAGAGATGCGCGAACGGGTACTGCAATCCCAGAACCCCTCGAGCGCCACCTTCACCATCTTCGATGAGGATCTCTTCACCGACGTCGAGTACGTGAGAGAGCTGGGAAGACTGATCCGCAGCGATGAGGAACTGCTGCCCTACGGTGGCATCCGCTATTTCGCGTTCGGCAGCCTCCGCTCTCTCTCCCAGTTCAGCATCGAGGAACTGGTCGCCAACGGCCTGTCGACGGTGTGGATCGGGGTCGAGTCCACCAGCGACGAGGTGGTGACCTCGGAGCATGACGTCGCCAAGAGGGCCTGTGACGACGTGCACGGATTCATCCACAGCCTGCAGGAGCACGGGGTGGGCGTGACGGCCTCGACCATCCTGGGTTGGGACTTCCACACGCCCGAGAACATCACCGGCGACATCGACGCCTTCGTCGCGCTGGAGCCGCTCTTCTACCAGGTGACTCCGCTCGTTCCCTGTCCCGGCACCCCGCTCTATCGGCGCCTGCAGGAGGACGGTCGCTTCCTGTCCGGACAGGACTGGAGCATGGCGCGGTACCAGGACGAGGACTTCATGCAGCTCCGGCACTTCGCGCCAGGAGAGCTGAGGCGCTACTACGATCTGGCGCTGGAGAAGCTCTACCAGGAGAACGGCCCGTCGCATATCCGGCTGGCCAGGGTGGCGCTCAACGGATATCTCAAGTTCAAGGACTCCGACGAGCCCTACCTGCGCGCCCGGGCCGAGGCCAACGCGGACGGTGCCCGGACGCTCCGCCTCTTCCTGCTCGCTTGCGAGGAGCTCGCGCCCAACGAACGGGTGGCGCAGAAGGCCCGTGACGTCGAAGCGCGCTGCAGGGCCGTCTTCGGTGAGATGGAGGCAGGCCAGCAGCAGGCCGCCCTCCGCCTCCGCGATCTGCTGCGCGAGCGCCAGCTGCGCCTCGAGCGGGGAGAAAAGGAGCGGATCACCTTTGCGCCGACACGCTGGACGACCTACCGGGGGGACGGCAAGGCGCCGGAGGTGATCCGGGCCGATCACGACTGCGCCGGCGGTCCCGTCGGACTGGCCTCACCGCCCACCTCGGTCGGCGCTCTGCCATGACGATGCAGCAGCGGGCCGCCGACAGGCTTCAGGCGCTCCAGCAGGAGCTGACGGAGCTCTTCGTCGAGCGGGACGAGTTCATCGACGGCGCACTGGCCGCGCTCCTGTCGCGGCAGCACGTGCTGTTGATCGGGCCACCCGGCAGCGGCAAATCGACCCTCGTCCATGCCCTCTGCGAGCGCATCCCCGGCGCCATCTACTTCCACTGGCTGCTGACCAAGTTCAGTACGCCCGAGGAGCTCTTCGGTCCGGTGAGTCTCCAGGGGCTCGAGCAGGATCGCTACTACCGGGTGACCGAGGGAAAGCTGCCGACCGCGCACATCGGCTTTCTCGACGAGATCTTTCAGGCCAACTCCGCCATCCTGAACGCGCTCTTGTCCCTGATCAACGAGCGCGTCTACTACAACGACGCCACTCCGACCTCGGTCCCGCTCAGCACCCTTTTCGGCGCGAGCAATCGACTGCCGGAATCGCGCGATCTCGACTGCCTCTTCGACCGCTTCCTCTTCCGCTACCAGGTGGACTACATCGAGGACGCCGGGGGTTTTCGCAGCATGCTGGAGACGCCCCAGGGCGGTCCGGCCTCGGCAAAGCTGGAGCTGGTCGAGCTCGAGCAGGCCCAGAGGGATGCGGCGCGCGTGACGGCAGGCGCTGAGGTGACCGGCTGGCTGGCCGAGATCCGTTCGCGAGTGCGCAGCTGCGGCCTGGTCGTCTCCGACCGCCGCTTTCAGTCGAGCCTGAGCGGTCTGCGGGCGCACGCCTACCTCCAGGGCAGGAGCCGTGTGGAGGCTCGCGACCTGTCCCTGCTGGGACACATGCTGTGGTCGCTTCCCGAGGAACGCGCTCCCCTCGAGGAGATCATCGCGGCGGTCGTGGCGCCGAAGCTCCACGCCGCCCTGCAGCTGATTCACCAGGCGGACGACGTCCATGCCAAGGCCCTGCAGACCTGGTTCAACCCGGAGGAGGAGCGAGCCGCCATCCTCGAGGCGGGAACCAAGCTCCGCCGCCTCAGCCGGCGGCTCGAGGAGATCTGCAGCGAGCCGGTCGAGGACGAGATCGCGCCCCGCCTGCGTCAGCTGGGCGCCAGGCTCGCAGAACACCAGCGCGAGATCGAGGCGCGGAAGACGCAACTCGTCGAGGAGGGAGCCTGGCCTCCCTGCGAAGAGGAGTCCGCGCGCCATGGCGCAGGGCGAACCCCGAGCGCCTGAAGCCTCCTGGCTCGCGGCCGGCGGCGACGTGAGGGGCCGTCTCGCGCTCGCGAGCCGGTGCGTGCTGCGGGATGCGTACGACGAGGACGCCTTCCGGAGTCTCCTGATCGAGAACACCAGGCTTCGTCGCTGCAGCCGTCGCGGAGAGACGAAGCTGCACTCCTTCCCCGCCCTGCTGGACGACCTCTTCTGTCTGCTCTTCAAGCTGCGGCCCCGGCTGTTGGATCGCAGCCTGATCCGGCCCGCCTTTCAGGTGAACCGATACCTGCTCGCGCGCCTCGCGGGAGAACCTCGTCTGAAGGCGCTGCGCGCGGACACGGCTCTCGACGAGAGAGCGGCAGCGGCGGCGACCGCGTCGGTGGGAGAACGCCTGCTGGGCGAGCTCGCTGCCACCGATCTCCGTCAGGAGAACCGGCTCTTCGAGCTCGAGGAGTCGATCGAGCAGGCGGGAGCGGCGAGGAAGAGCCCGGCCAGGGTGCGCCGGAAGTCGGCCGTCGGGAGCCGGGCAGGGGACGGGGGCGAAGGGCCCGGGCAGGGCCTTCGCGGCCTGGATTTCGACCTGCAGCAGCGCCTCGAGATGGCCGAGGCGCTCAAGAGCTATCGAAGCTTCGAGAGTCTGCTCGCCCTGGCGGAGGCGCTGCTGAGTCGACTGACCCGCAACGACCCCACCGAGCTTCAGCCGACGGAGGTCTACGACATCGGCCTCGGCAACGAGCTGTCACGGCTGCTGCCGGGCGAGCTCCTCTCGCTACGGGCGTCGCCGCGAAGAAAGGATTTCCTGAGACGCCTGCTCGGCCGCCAGCTGCTCACCTACCAGATCGAGGGACGGGAGTGCCGCGGTCCGATGCTGGTTCTGGTCGATGTCAGCCACTCCATGAGCGGCGAAAAGGAGCTCGCCTCCAAGGCGCTGGCCATCGCCTTGTCCGAGGTCGCCTCCCGGCGCGGACAGCCGGTGGTCGCGATCCTCTTCGGCCACCGCAGCGCTCCGCTCTGGCGCCTCGACTTCCAGGGGCGCCGCCCCCAGAGGCACGCAGATCGAAGACCTGGCGGAGACCTTCTTCGGGGGTGGAACCGACTTCGAGAGGCCGATCTCGGCGGCGATCGACCTCATCGCCGAACGGGGAGAGGGAGGGGGGCAGATCGTTCTCATCTCCGACGGCCTGTGCGAGGTGGATCGGCGCTGGCTCTCGAGAACCCTGGTGAAGAAGCTGAGGCACCGGGTCCACCTCGTCAGCGTCCTGGTGGACCAGGAGCCGTGGTCGGAGCGAGCTCCGGCTTCCTTTTCCGATCGGATTCTGCGCTGGTCCGAGCTGTGGGGAAGGCCGACGCAGCTTCTCGGCCAGGCCTCGGCTCTGAGCCGGTGAGAAAGCCCGGGGCTCAGGCCGGATCCGGAATCCAGTTGCCGTGGAACCCGAAGGGAACGCGCTGGGGGAGCGCCACGCTGGCCACCGGTGGCCCGTCGAAGTCGCGCCGCGTCGAGGACCACCAGAGCGCTCCCGTCGCGGGCCGGGTCGTAGACGTAGGTCAGCACCCACCCCTCGTCCTCGGAAGCCTGCGCCGATGCCGGCACGAACACCCCTTCGCCGGGTGCGCAGCCCGGGCCGAAGTCGTGGGTCTTCGCGACCCCCTTCTCGAGGTCGTACTGGACCAGCGCGCTGGCCGACTGCGAGGTGAGGATGTCGAACGGAGACGGCGTATCCGAAGCGGTTGCGCGCGCCCCTCGCGGCGTGGATCCACCCGCGGAAACTCGATGCGCGCAGGTCGTCCAGCTGCTCCTCCTTCACCCCGCCGGAGGCCAGATCGACGCGGAAGCGGTGCAGATGGGCGCGGCTGAAATCGGCCGGACTCTGCGCGCCAGATCTCCGGGTAGCGCGCCACGTCCAGCACCACCTCGTCGCCCTCCGCATGGGCGTTGAGCGGGTGGAACACGTAGCAGGGCTCGATCTCGAACCAACGCACCTGCGCGCTGTCTCCGCCGCGGGGCATGATGCCGAGGCGCGCACCGTAGTCGTCGCTCCAGGCGTAGGGCATCGTCCCCTGCATGGCGCGCTCCGGGTCGAAGACGACCGGCAGGTCCATGAAGATCACGTGGCGCTCGGTAATGGCGAAGTCGTGCATCATGGTGGGGCCCGGAACCTCGATGACCTCGCTCTGTATCAGCTCTCCCGCCGCGTTCGCGCAGTGGTAGGTGAGGTACGGCGGCCCGAACCCGTAGCCGAAGAAGTGCATCTCCCCCGTCACCGGGCAGAGCTTCGGGTGGGCGGTCATGGCAGTCGTGAGCTTGCCGCCGAAGTCGTGGAGCCCGACGGTTTCGAGCTCCCGCGTCATCTCGGTGGGAAACGAGCTCTCCACCAGGGCCAGGATCCGCCCGGCGTGCCCGACGATGTTGGTGTTGGCCTTGGCGACCGTGCGGTCCACACTGCCATCGGGCTGGACCAGGATCGCGCTCTCGCCGCCCTCCAGGTAGGGGCGGGTCCGCACCCAGCGGTTGCGATACCACTGCGCCTTCCCGTCGGCGAGCGCTACGCCGTGTACCATGCCATCGCCGAAGAACCAGTGGGGGGATTCGCCGGACCGGGGGTTCGGCCCGTTGCGCAGACAGAGGCCGCGAAGCTCCGGCGGAATCGCGCCCTGCACTTCCAGATCGAAGGCAGTCTGCTCCTCGTGGACCGGCGCGAAGTTCCCCTGAAGATGGAAAGGAAGCTGCTCGCCCGCGTTTGCTGCGCCCATCGCGATCCCCCGATCCTGCCGGCCAAACCGCAGCCGATTCCGACCTCGGCGCTCGAGCTGAGGCTCGAGAGGTCCGGCAGATCATCTAGCTAATATTTAGATATCGTGTTGACAAAAGGCCAACCCGGCCCACCTTCGAGTTTACCGTGGATCGGGGAACTCGTAGGATCATCGACCTCTCGCAGCGGGGCGGCCCGCCGGGAGCGCTCCTGCTGGGCCTGATGGGCTGCCTGGCCGCGGCGCCGGATGCCTCCGCCGGACCCGGCTTCCCAGGATCCCGCCACCTTGTACGAGCTCAACTTCGACGGGGAAGCCTACTTCAACCCGTGGCGAAGCTTCGAGTGGAGAGGAATCGACGCGCTGCGCTTCACCGTCACGCGCCCGATCTTCAGGAAGGACGACCCGCTGGAGGTACGCACGGTTTCGAACGACGGGGCGTCCCTCTCGGGTGTCCAGGAATCCGGCCGAGCTCACCTGGGTGGGGCACGCCAGCTTCGTCATCCACGATGGCGATGACGTCGTGTTGACCGACCCGCACTTCTCGAAGCGCGCCCTGGTGCCGGCTCGGGCCTTCGAGCCAGGAGTGCCCCTCGAGTCGATCCCGCCCGATGCCTTCGCCGTGATCTCCCACAACCACTACGACCACCTGGATGCTGGAACCGTCGAGCGGCTGCCCGAGAGCGTCGAGTGGTTCGTCCCGATGGGGCTCGCCGAGTGGTTCCGCGACCGGGGTCGCCCGCGCGTCACGGAGCTCGGCTGGTGGGAGAGCGCGCAGCACGGACGCTGGACATTGACCTGCCTTCCCTCCCAGCACTGGTCGCGCCGAATCGGCCAGGGCAGGGACGAGACGCTCTGGTGCTCCTGGCTCCTCGACTCCGGGGAGCACCGCTACTACTTCGCCGGCGACACCGGCTACTTCCACGGCTTCCGCGAGTACGGGCGCCGCTTCGGTCCGATCGACGTGGCCCTGCTCCCGATCGGCGCCTACGAGCCGCGCTGGTTCATGTGGTACCAGCACATGGACCCGGCCGAGGCCTACCGGGCGTTCCGGGACCTCGGGGCCCGTTTCATGCTCCCGATGCACTGGGGCACCTTCGACTTGACCCACGAGCCGGTGGACGAGGCGGCGCGGGAGTTCCAGCGGGTGGTCGCCGCGGCGGGCGGCGATCCGGCGCGCTCGCCCCTGCTGGGAATCGGGGAGTCGTGGCAGCTCCCATCCCGGGAGCCGGCCACCTCCGTGGCGCGCGAAGCCGGGCCCTGACTCCATCCTTCGACGGACCGGAGATCCTCGCTCGTGTCGGGGCGATTCGGGCGAATCCAGGCCCCGTCTCTCTGGTATGCTATTCCCCAAGTCAGGCGCTGGCGGGCCGCCCCGCCAGCGCCAGGACAGGGGGAAGATGCCTTGGTAGACCTTCCTTACGAGCTGCTCGCGCGAATCGGGTTCACGCATCCTCTGCACCCCGCGATCACCCACCTTCCGATGGGAATGGCGATGGGTGCCTTCCTATTCGGCCTCGCCTCCTTGCGCTGGGTCGCCCTGGCGGGGACCGCGCGCCACTGCGCCGTGTTGGGTGCGTTGTTCGTGCCGCCCACCATCATCCTGGGAATGCTGGACTGGCAGCACTACTACAGCGGAGAATGGTCCGGCCTCTTCATCACCAAGTTCGTCCTGGCGATCCTCCTGCCCCTGCTGCTCCTCGCCGCGGTGGCCGTGGCGCGCGGCGAGCGCGGCGACTCGAAACTGCCCATTGTGCTATACGCTCTGTGCCTCTTCACCGCCGTAGGATTGGGGTACATCGGGGGCGAGATCGGCTACGGATGAGCGCGCTCTCCAGCTCTGGAGACGAGGAGATCTCGACCCGAGCAGCTGTTCAGACAGACGACTCTTCCGTGAAAGGCTCACATCAATGAGGAAACGACCGTTCGCGATGCCCCTGACGCTCTTCGTGTTGCTCCTGACCGCCTTCTGGTCGGGATGCGGCCAGGAAGCCACCGAGAAGGCGGCCGAGCCGGTGGCGCTGACCCCTGCGGAGCTCGGCGACTACAGCCAGGGTCTCGCTGCGCGGGACATGCGATTCCTCTGGACGCTCCAGCAGGACAGCATCGACATCAAGCTGAGCGCCCCGACCACCGGATGGTTGGGGATCGGGTTCAACCCGGAGACGCCCGAAAACATGAAGGGCGCGAACTTCATCATCGGCTACGTGAAGGGTGGAACGGCGCAAGCCTTCGACCACTACGGAACCACCGAGCAACAAGCACAAGGACGACACGAAGCTCGAGGGGCAGACCGATTTCGCCAACCTCTCCGGGACCGAGGAGGGTGGTCAGACCGTGCTGGAGTTCACACTCCCCCTGGACTCGGGCGATCCCAAGGACAGGCCGCTGAGCCGCGAAAAGAACATCGTTCTGCTGGCGTACGGCAGGAGCGACAGCGTCGTCCTGAAGCACAGGTTCAGGGCCCTCCTCGAGGTGGACCTCTCGACCGGCGACCACAGCGTACTGATCATGAAATAGGCGTTTCGAAACGCCTGGTTCCGGGTAACCCCCCATGCGGTGCATGAAAGTCTTCCTGCTCGGCCTCCCGCTTCTCCTTCCGGGCCAGTGCCTGGCCACCACCGGTGAGATGGCAGCCGGCTCCCGGCACGAGACGGGCTCGTCCGCCGGGGCCTCGATGCACGAGGCCCACGACCACGAGGCGATGCAGGCCGAGGAGGCCCTCGAGTCGGAGGTCGGTGTCGACGAGCACCTCGGCGAGCAGATCCCTCTGGATGCGGTCTTTCTCGACGAGCAGGGGCGGGAGATGCAGATCGGCGCGGCGATCACCAAGCCGACCCTGCTGCTGCCCGTGTTCTACTCCTGCACCGTGACCTGCTCGATCATGCTCGCCAACCTCGCCCAGGCCATCAACGACGTCCCGTTGGAGTCTTGGCAAGGACTACGCCGTCGTGGCCTTCAGCTTCGACGAGGAAGAGGAGCCGAAGCTCGCGCTGGCCTCCAAGAAGAACTTCACCAGGATCCTGGACGAGGGCCTTCCGGCCGAGGAGTGGAGGTTCCTGACCGGCGAGAAGGAGGAGATCCTCGCTCTCACCGGAGCGCTGGGCTTCCGGTTCAAGAGAACCGGCGAGCACATGTTCATCCACCCGAACGTGCTGATCGCGCTGGCTCCCGATGGGAAGATCATCCGCTACCTGTACGGGCCTCGGTTCCTCCCCTTCGACATCGGCATGGCGCTCAGCGAGGCCGCGAAGGGCACGCCGGGCCTCTCGATCAGGAAGCTCCTGACGTACTGTTTCGACTACGACCCGAAGAGCAGAAGCTACATCGCGAGATGGTTCAGGTTCCTGGCTCTCGGCATCGTGCTCTTGCTCGGAATCTTCTTCTTCTTCCTGGTGAGAAGAAGACCGAGCGGATCCTAGGGGGGGAGAGGACAATCCGATGGCTGCGGTGACCTCCTTTCTCGAAGGCGCCTCATCCGAAGGGCGCAGCGGCATCTGGAGCTGGCTGACGACGACCGACCACAAGCGGATCGGCCTCATGTACATGTTCCTGGTGCTGTTCTGGTTCTCGGTCGCCGCCCTGCTCGGTCTGCTTCTCCGCATCGAGCTGGCCTGGATCGGCCCGACCATCATGGACGCGCAGACCTACAACGCCGTGTTCACCTTGCACGGCGTGATCATGATCTTCCTGTTCGTGATCCCGGCCATGCCGGCCATCTTCGGGAACTTCCTGCTGCCGATACACATCGGCGCCGCCGACGTCGCCTTCCCCAGGCTGAACCTCTTTACCTGGTATCTCTACGCCGTGGGCGGCGTCCTCGCGATCGTCTCGCTGTTCGTCAAGGGCCCGCCGGATACCGGCTGGACCTTCTACGTCCCCTTCAGCGTGACCACCCAGACCGGCGTCTCGGTCACGGTGGTCGCCGTCTTCATCCTCGGGATGTCGTCGATGCTGACGGGGCTGAACTTCATCACCACCGTCCATCGAATGCGCGACAAGGCGATGGGATGGTTCCAGATCCCGCTCTTCACCTGGTCGGTCTATGCGACGGCCTGGGTGCAGCTGCTGGCCACGCCGATCGTCGCAATCACGCTGGTGGTGGTCGCCCTGGAGAGGATCTTCGGCGTCGGGCTGTTCGATCCCGAGAAGGGGGGCGACCCGCTCCTCTACCAGCACCTCTTCTGGATGTACTCGCACCCCGCCGTCTACATCATGATCCTGCCGGGGATGGGGATCATCTCGGAGATCATCCCGGTCTTCTCCCGGAAGTCGATCTTCGGCTACAAGGCGATCGTCGCCTCCTCGATGGCCATCGCCGTTGCCGGCTCTCTGGTATGGGCACACCACATGTTCACCAGCGGGATGAGCGACGTCGCCGTCTTCGTGTTCTCGCTGCTCACCTTCATCGTGGCCGTGCCGAGCGGTGTGAAGGTGTTCAGCTGGGTCTCCACCATGTACAAGGGCTCGGTGCAGATGGCCCCCCCCTGCTCTTCGCGCTCTGCTTCGTCTACCTCTTCTCCATCGGAGGCTTGACCGGCCTGATTCTGGGTGCAGCGGGGACGGACGTGCACGTCCACGACACCCAGTTCGTCGTGGCCCATTTCCACTTCGTGATGTTCGGAGGCGCCGGATTCGCCTTCTTCGCCGGGCTGCACTTCTGGTGGCCGAAGATGTTCGGACGGATGTACAACTTCCGGAACGCCTATTGGGCCGCGATCCTGCTGACGACCGGATTCATGCTTCACTACATGCCGATGTTCGTGCTGGGATTGCAGGGAATGCCCCGGCGGTACTTCGACTACCTGCCGCAATTCGAAGCGGGCAACTTCGTCGCGAGCTTCGGCGCGTACATGATGGTCGCCGCGATCGCCTTGATGTTCTACAACCTGCTCGCCAGCTTGAGAAGCGGCAGCCGCGCCCCCGCAGATCCGTGGGGAGGGACCACGCTGGAGTGGTCGCTGCCCTCTCCCCCGCCCACGCACAACTTCGAGGACGAGCCGGAGATCAAGGACTATCCGTACGACTTCACCGAGGTCGTGGAGAGATCCCGGAAGAGCTAGAGGAGTAGAGCCGCTTCGATGGAGCATCAGGTTGACAGAGCCGGCAAGACCGTCGGCATGTGGCTGTTTCTCTACACCGAGATCATGCTCTTCGGCGGGCTCTTCGTCATCTACGCGAACTACTACCACCGTTTTACCGAAGACTTCATCGCGGGCGGACAGACGCTGAACCTCTTCATGGGGGGCTTCAACACCGTCCTCCTGCTCGTCAGCAGCTTCACGGTGGCCGCTTCGATCAGCGCCCTGCGCAGGGGCGCCAACGGGACCGCCATGGCGTGCCTGGGAGCGGCGGTGCTGATGGGGCTGGGCTTCCTGGTCAACAAGTACTTCGAGTGGGGCGCCAAGTTCTCCCACGGCATCTACCCCGGCTCACCGGATCTGGCGGCGGGTCCGCAGGGCGAGACCATCTTCTACGGCCTCTACTACACGATCACGGGCCTTCACGGACTGCACGTCCTGATCGGGCTGGTCGTACTGAGCGTGTCCGCGGCGCTGATCCGGACGGGCAGGATCCGTCCCGATGACGACGCGATCCTGGACAACTCGGGGCTCTACTGGCACCTCGTGGACCTGATCTGGATCTTCATCTTTCCCCTTTTCTATCTGATCCTTTGAGGTGAGCGAGGAGCACACTCGCTACATCGGAACCGAGTATGGCGGAATCGAGCGATCACTACGTCCAACCCTACAGCCAGATCCTGGCGGTGCTCCTGGCACTGTTGGTCCTGACGGGTGTGACGGTCGGGGTGTCACGCATCCACCTCGGGGCGCTGAACATCTGGGTCGCGATCCTGATCGCCTCGGTGAAGTCGTCACTCGTCCTGCTCTACTTCATGCACCTGAAGCACGAGGGCCGCTTTCTCAAAATCACCTTCCTCGTCACCATCTTCACCCTCGCGGTACTGATCAGCTTCCTGTTCTGGGACATCTCCTTTCGGTCATGGTGATATGAACGGAATCACGGATTCTGTCGCTCGGGTCGACGCTACATTCCTCTACATCCTGGGGATCTCGCTGGCCCTGCTGGTGTTCATCACCGTCTTGATGATCTACTTCGCGATCCGCTACCGGCGAAGCGCGAACCCGGAGCCGTCGGACATCCGAGGCAATTGGGCGCTGGAGACCGCCTGGACCGCGATCCCGACGGTACTCGTCCTCTCGATGTTCTACTTCGGCTGGCAGTCCTACCTCGGCCTCCGGAACGTGCCGGAGGGCGCTCTCGAGATCGACGTCATCGGTCAGCAATTCTCCTGGATCTTCATGTACCCGAACGAGAAGGTCACCGAGAACGAGCTGGTGGTTCCCCAAGGAAAGCCGATCAAGCTGAACATCACCTCCGAGGACGTCAACCACAGCTTCTTCATCCCGGCATTCCGGATCAAGATGGACGCAGTGGCGGGACTGGAAAGCTACACCTGGTTCTTCGCCGATGAGCTCGGGGAGTACGATATCCTCTGTGCAGAGTACTGCGGCATCGCGCACTCGGAGATGCTGGCCATCCTACGAATCGTTCCGGATCCCGAGTACCGCGACTGGCTCGCCGAGGACGACTAGCGGAGCTCGGGAGGGAGGCCGGTTGGCAACCGAGACACCGGACGGCGGCAGGCCCCTCGCGAGGCCGGGCAGCGGCGTCGTGAGGCAGATCGGCCTCGCCAAGGTGCCGCTTTGCCATCTGATGACGGCGGGCGCCTTCACCGCCTACGTGGTCCAGAGACCCAGCCTGGATCTCAGCGCACTGGGCGCGATTCTGGGCGTCTTCCTGCTCTGCCTGGGGTCGGCCACCTTGAACAACTACCAGGACCGGGAGATCGACCGGCGGCTGCGGCGGACCCGCGAGAGGCCGTTGGTCTCGGGACAGATCAGCTCGAAAACCGCCCTCCTCCAGGCAACGCTGCTGATTCTCTTCGGGGCCCTCGGGCTCTACCTGGTGAGCGGGACGCTGGCGCTCTCGGCGGCGGGCCTTGGGGCCGTCTTTCTCTACAACGGGGTCTACACGCCGCTCAAGAAGAAGACCATCCTGGCGATCGTCCCCGGGGCCGTGTGCGGCGCGATGCCGGTCCTGATCGGGTGGATGGCGGCCGGAGGAGGGCTGGACTCGCCGAGGCTGTGGATTCTGATGGTGGTCCTCGGCGTCTGGCAGCTTCCCCACTTCTGGCTGGTGGTTCTGACCCACCAGGAGGACTACAGGAAGGCCGGCATGCCGCACTTCCTGCGGGTCCTCTCCGTTCGTCAGCTCCGGCAGCTGGTGTTCGTCTGGGTGACGGCGTTCCTGGTTCTGACGCTGTGCCTGCCGCTCTACCAGGTGACCCTTTCCGAGACCGCCGCCTGGGTGCTCTTCGCCAACGCGCTGGTCCTCGCATCGCTGTTCACACTGGTTCTCGGCCTTGGAGGCGGCGCCGCGCGGTACCACGGCTTGTTCCGATGCCTCAACCTGTCCCTCGGCATCGTGATGGGCGTGATCCTGCTCGACGGCATCGTCCGATCCTACGGACTCCCCGTCTGACCCCTCGCCCACTCCGGGGGCGGACGGAGCTCCCGCCGAGCGGCCTACTGCTGGAACAGGGCGGGCTGAAGACCGGTGAACATCCGCTTGGTGATCTTGGCCAGGCCCCCGGGCAGGGTGGCGATCTGCTGTGCGGCCAGGCGCGCCACCCCCTCGAGTTCCGAAGGCTCCACCACCCGGCTCACCAGCCCGATCCTCTCCGCCTCCGCGGCGTCGTAGGAGCGTCCCGTCAGACACATCTCGCGCGCCACCCCCTCGGGCAGGATCTCGCGCATCAGCTCGAAGACGGCGGGCGCGCCGAACCGCACCTGGGGCTGGCCGAACGAGGCGGCGGTCGAGGCCAGCCGGATGTCGCACATCGCTGCGAGATCGCAACCGCCTCCGAGCGCGGGACCGTTCACGGCGGCGACGATCGGCTTCTCGAAGGTGTAGACACGGCGATGATAGGCGGCCGACTCGAAGAAGATCTCCGCCATCGAATCCGGCTCCCCACCGAACTCAGAGCGGTCGAAGCCGGCGCAGAAGGCGGGGCCAGCGCCGGTCAGGATCAGTACCTGCACCGCGTCGTCGTCGGCCACCTGGTCGAGGCGCTCGATGATCTCCGCTCGCAGAGCGCGCGAGAGCGCGTTTCGCTTCTTCGGCCGGTGGAGCGTCATCACGCCGATCCCGTCACCGACCTCGAAGAGGAGTTGCTCGTCACTGCCGCTCACTGGGTGCTCCTTCCCGCCGCGTCGACCTGGATACGGTACCGCATCGATCGGTGCGGAGGGGAGCCTTCGGCGTGACCGGCGGAGTCGTCTAGACTGGTGCCGGACCCGACACGAGAGGAGCGCCCCGGATGGTCAGAGTCACCCTGATGGGCGCGGGAAGCGCCGTCTTCTCCCGCCAGCTGATGATGGACACCCTGCTGATCCCCGACCTCGACGGCGGCTGCTTCGCGCTGGTCGACGTCGACCCGGTGCGGCTCGAGATGGCGCACCAGCTCGCCGAGAAGGTCGTGGAGCTCACCGGCAAGAGCTGGACGGTGGAGGCCTCCACCGATCGCCGCAAGGTGATGGGCGAGTCCGACTACATCATCAACTTCATCGAGGTCAACGGTCTGCAGACCGTCCAGCTCGACCACGAGATTCCCCTGAAGTACGGAATCAAGCAGTGCATCGGCGACACCATCGGACCCGGCGGAATCTTCAAGGCCCTGCGGACCGGCCCCGATTGGCTCGACATCCTTCACGACGCCGAGGAGCTCTGCCCAGACGCGTTGGTGCTGAACTACACCAATCCCATGTCCATCCTCACCCTGGCCGCGCTTCGGGCGACCGACATGCAGGTGGTGGGGCTCTGCCACTCGGTGCAGGGGACCTCCGAACAGCTGGCGGACTACGTGGAGGTGCCCTTCGAGGAGATGCAGTGGCGCTGTGCGGGCATCAATCACAACGCGTGGTTCACCGAGCTGACGCACGCCGGGGAGGACCTCTACCCGCGACTGAAGGAGCGAGCACTCGACCCGGCATTCTTCGACCGGGACCCGACCCGCTTCGAGGTGATGCGCCAGCTCGGCTACTTCGTCACCGAATCCAGCGGCCACTTCTCCGAGTATCTCCCCTACTTCCGCAAGCGTGAGGACCTGATCGAGAAGTTCGATCGCGACGGCTACCGGGGCGAGACCGGCTTCTACGCGCGCTGCTGGCCGCTCTGGCGGGCCGGGCTCGACAAATACGCGCACGAGATGATCCGGGGCGAGGCCGAGATCGAGGTCCGCCGCAGTCACGAGTTCGCCTCCAACATCATCGAGGCGATGGAGAAGGGCGTCCCGGCCCGGATCCACGGCAACGTGCGGAACACCGGTTTGATCGACAACCTGCCGCAGGACGGCTGTGTGGAGGTGCCCTGCCTGGTCGACGAGAACGGATTCCAGCCCTGCCACTTCGGCCGTCTGCCCACACAGCTGGCCGCGCTGAACCAGGCCCACATGAGCGTGCACGAGCTGGCCGTCACCAGCCTGTTGGAGGGCGACCGGGAAGCGGCGGTCCACGCGCTGATGCTCGATCCACTCACCGCAGCCGTCTGCTCACTGGAAGAGATTCGAAGCCTGTTCGACGAGCTGTACGAGGCGGAGCGCGAGTTCATCCGGGTCTTCTGACGAGAGGAAGGGGACGATCGCCGTTCACTCGCCGTCGCGGGATGGGAGGAGGCCTGGCTCGGCCGGGGACGGCCCGCGCAGCTGGTCGGGGCGCGTGTTCGCCGGGATGGGGCGCGTGCTCTACCTGGGCAGTGCCTCCAACACCAGCCAGCACGCCCACCACGCAATCCAGATCTGCGTGGCCCTGAGCGGTCAGCTCCGCCTCCGCCCTGGGCCCGAAGCAACCTGGGAGCGCCATCGCGGGGCCATCATCGGTAGCAATCAGCCCCACCAGCTGGACGGATCCGGCTGCGAGGTCGTCCTCCTCTATCTCGAGCCCGAGACCGCGGAGGGACGGCGCCTGGCCCTGGGAGACCCGGACCGCCCGATCCAAGCGATTCCCTACGCGGCGGTCCAGGCGATTCGCGACGCGACGGCCGGAACCCGCTCCGGAGACGTCAGCCCGGATGCTGCTCGCGACCTCTGCGAGAAGATCCTGACGCAGCTCGGCGCCCGCCTGGAGCCGCGCCAAGCACTGGACGAGCGGATTCGGCGGGCGATTCTCTCGATCCGAGAGGACCCGACTCGCACATGGAAGGTCGCTGAGCTGGCGGCGAATGCCGGTCTGTCGGGGCGGCGCTTTCGCGACCTCTTCGCCCCCCAGGTCGGGATGAGCTGCCGCCGGTACCTGCTCTGGACACGCCTCGCCTTCGCCCTCGGCGAGCTGGCGAGGGGCGCTTCACTCACCCAGGCCGCTCTCGCGTCTGGCTTCGTCGACGCGCCGCATCTGACACGAACCTTCCGGAGCATGGTGGGAATCGTCCCTTCCGCCATCGCGAGCTCCGTGAGCTTCATGGAAAGGCTCGGCTGAGCTGGCCCGCAGCCTGCCGTTTCGTCCAAGACACTCCCAGGAGGCATCTCCTAGCCTGGCGCAGCAAAGGAGCAGCCCATGACAGTCGTTCGAACCAGCTGCAAGATCGGCGCCTGTGAGCCCTTCTGTGGGCTGGAACTGGAAGTCGAGGACGGCCGGATCACCTCGGTTCGGCCGGACCGCGATCATCCGGTCACGCGGGGCCACGCCTGCATCAAGGGCATGCACGTGGGCGACTACGTGGGTGACCCGGAGCGGCTGCTGCACCCGCTCCGTCGGGGACCGAGCGGTCTCGAGAGGGTCTCCTGGGATGCCGCCTTCCGCGAGATCGGAGCGAAGCTCCGCTCGCTGCGAGACGCCCACGGCCCGCGCTCCATCGCCACCTACTGGGGCAACGCATCCGACAGCACCACGATCACCCTCGCCAACACCTTCTGCCACGCGTTCGGCTCGCCGAACTCCTTCAACGTCCTCTCCCTCGAGTACACCGACCGCGGCGCGGTCGCGGAGCGCGTGCTCGGAAACGAGAACCTGATCCTGCAGCCCGACGCGGGGCGGGCGCGCTTCGCGCTGCTGCTCGGCACCAATCCCCTGGTCACAAACGGGATGACCCTTCTCCAGCGGCGGCCGCGCATCTCCGCGGACCTGAAGGCCATCCAGAGCGGCGGCGGGAAGGTCGTCGTGGTGGACCCGCGCTACACGGAGACGGCAAAGCTGGCCGACGAGCACGTCGCGATTCGTCCGGGCACGGATCTCTTCCTGCTGGTCGCGATGATCCGCCAAATCCTGGAGAGCGGTGGCGCCGATCAGGCATTTCTCGACCGCTACACCACTGGCCACGAGCACTGGATGAGCCTCGTCCGGGAGCTGGACCCCGCACGGGCCGCGCGCATCACGGATGTCCCGGCCGAGCGAATCGAACGGCTCGCCGACGAGTTCGCAGCAGCCGACGGCGCATTCGCCACCTCGCGCGTCGGGGTCCAGACCAGCCCCAACACCACTCTCACGGAATGGGCGGTGATGACCCTCAACGCCATCACCGGAAACATCGACCGGCGCGGAGGTGTCTATTTCAACCCCGGCGCCATCGACGTGCCTGCCCTGATCGAGCGCTTCTCCAAACGGCGCAACCCCGCGCCATCTCGGATCGGGGGCTACCCCCAGATCTTCGGCGGCCCGCCCGCGCCGGTGTTCGCCGACGACGTCCTGTCGGACGATCCGGAGCGGATCCGCGCCCTGGTCGTGGTAGCGGGCAATCCCGTGATCACTTTCCCCCACACGGAGAAGGTCGAGAGGGCCCTGCGGAGCCTCGAGCTCCTGGTCTGCATCGACATCTACCCCTCCGACACCGCTGCCTTCGCCGACTACGCGCTGCCGGCCGCCACCCTCTACGAGAAGGGCGACCTGCACTTCCTGACCTCCACGTTCGAGCCCTTCCCCTTCCTCGAATGGCGCTCCAAGATTCTCGAGCCGCGCGGTGAGTCGAAGAGCGAATGGGAGATCTTCAAGTCGCTCTCGCGCGCCGCCGGAGTTCCGTTTCTGAACGATCCCCTGCTGGACCGCGTCGCCCGGCTGCTCGACGCAGTGGGCGTCGGATTCTCCGACGACTTCCTGTACCGCTTCCTGCTGCTGGGCAAGCCCTCCCTCCGCCGGCTCAAGCGCACGCCGGGGGGAATCAAGCTGGGAGACGTCCGCTTCGGGGAGTTCCTCGAGCGTGGGATTCGAACACCCGACGGACGACTGCAGCTCGCTCCCCCGGATCTGGTGGCCGCGCTTCCCGAAGCACTGGCCGAGCCTCCTGTAGCGACCGGGGAGTTCCCCTTCCTGCTGGTTTCCGGGGCCCGCCGCCTGGCCGGCTACAACTCGTGGACGCACCACATCGCTCCCCTCGCCGAGAAGCTCGGCGGCAACTGGGCCATTCTGAATCCGGCAGACGCCGAGCGGATCGGCGTCGCGGATGGGGAAGCGGTCCGCGTCGAATCGCCGGTCGGGGAGTTGGAGATCGAGGCCCGGCTCTCCAGCGAGATCCGCGAGGGCGTGATCGCGATCCACCAGTTCTTCGGCCACAAATACGAGACGGGGACCCGGGCGAGCCGCCGCTTTCCCGGAGTCAACGTGAATCTTCTCCACGACGACCAGGTGCGCGACCGCTTCTGCGGGATGCCCGTCTACAACGGGACGCCCTGCCGGGTGACTCCCGTTCGCGACAGCCGCGATGCCCGGTGACGTGATAAGATCGGATCACGGGCTTCGCGAGGTGACCCGATCGAAATGGAGGACTGGCACCTCTTCACCACCGCGCTGACCCTCCCCTTCTTCAACCGCTTCCTGGTCGGGATGGTCGTCACGGGCGTCGCGGTGTTCTTCGCCCTCTGCTTCATCGACGCGGGCTACGGGCAGTACATCAACCGGAGCTGGGGAAGAGCCATCTCCAATCGCGTGGGTTGGGTGCTGATGGAGGCACCCGTGGTGGTCCTGTTCTTCAAGTACTGGATCACCTCCGATCGAGCGCTCGCCATCACTCCCCTGGTCCTCTTCCTTCTCTTCAATCTCCACTACTGCCAGCGCACCTTCGTCTTCCCCCTCTTGATCCGCGGCAAGGACAAGATGCCGCTGTCGATCGTCGCCTTCGGGATGCTCTTCAACACCGCCAACGCCTACATGCAGGGAGCGTGGATCTTCCATTTGTCACCGCCGGATCTCTACACGCCAGAGTGGCTGACGACGCCCTGGTTCATCGTCGGCGTCGCGCTCTTCCTGGCCGGCCTGGTGATCAACCTGCACTCGGATCGCATCATCCGCCGGCTCCGAGAACCGGGCGACACCGCCTTCCACATCCCGCGTGGCGGCCTCTTCGAATACGTGAGCTCCGCCCAGTACTTCGGGGAGCTGGTCGAGTGGGTCGGCTGGGCGATTCTGACCCTCTCCTGGCCGGGCCTGGTCTTCGCCTTCTGGACCTTCGCCAACCTCGTCCCGAGGGCCCGCCGCAACCACGCCTGGTATCTCGAGAAGTTCGGCGACGCCTACCCGCCTGGCCGGAAGCGGCTCATTCCGTTCGTCTACTGAGCCTGTCGAAGCGGTCGAGGGTCATCACCTTGGCCCATGCATCGACAAAGTCACGCACGAGCTTCTCTCGTGCGTCGTCCGCTGCATACACTTCTGCGACAGCGCGCAGCTCGGAGTTCGACCCGAAGACGAGGTCGACGGGGGTGGCCGTCCATTTGAGCTCACCCGTCCCGCGATCACGACCCTCGTAAATGCCCTCGGATGTCGATGATTTCGCCCATTGCGTGGACATGTCGAGCAGATTCACGAAGAAATCGTTGCTCAACGTCCCAGGCCGGTCGCTGAACACACCATGTCCAGATTGGCCGGAATTTGCATTCAGCGCCCGCATGCCGCCGACCAGAACGGTCATTTCAGGAACGGTCAGGGTCAGCAGGTTTGCCCGATCGACCAGCTTTTCCGCCGGCGATCTACGGTTGCCGTTACCGAAGTAATTGCGAAACCCGTCTGCGGTCGGTTCGAGCACGGCAAAGGAATTCACATCGGTCTGCTCTTGCGATGCATCCGTGCGTCCCGGCGTGAAGGGAACCTCCACGTCGTGCCCGGCCTTCTTTGCGGCCTGCTCGATGGCTGCGAATCCGCCCAGAACGATCAGGTCGGCAAGCGATACCGTCCTTCCGCCCGATTGCGCGCGGTTGAAGTCTTCTTGGATGCCCTTCAGGCGCTTCAGCACCTTCGCCAGTTCAGCCGGATTGTTGACTTCCCAATCCTTCTGTGGTGCGAGGCGAATGCGCGCCCCGTTCGCCCCGCCGCGCATGTCGGTGCCGCGGAAGGTGGAGGCCGATGCCCAGGCGGTTCTGACGAGCTCGGGTACGGTCAACCCCGACGCAAGAACCTCGGACTTCAGCTTGGCGATGTCCTCTGCGTCAATCAAGTCGTGATCGACTGCGGGGACGGGGTCTTGCCAAAGCAGTTCTTCGGCAGGAACCTCAGCGCCAACATAGCGTGCACGCGGGCCCATATCGCGATGCGTCAGCTTGAACCACGCCTTGGCGAAGGCGAGTTCGAACTCTTCCGGGTTTTCGAGGAAGCGCTGCGAGATCTCCCGATAGCTCGGGTCGAACTTCAGCGACAGGTCGGTCGTCAGCATGACAGGCGCGTGCCGCCTGGACGGATCGTGGGCATCCGGCACGAGATTCGATGCGGCCTCGTTGTCGGGGATCCACTGGATCGCACCTGCGGGGCTCCGGGTTTGTACCCAATCGAAGGCGAACAGGTTCTGGAGATAGTTCATGCTCCAGGTAATCGGGGTCACCGTCCATGCACCTTCCAGACCGCTGGTGATCGTATCGCCCGCATTGCCGCTGCCGCACTTGTTTTTCCAGCCGAGACCCTGCTGCTCGATGCCCGCGGCTGCGGGCTCTGGGCCGAGACAGTCATCTGGTTTGTGAGCACCATGGTTCTTGCCGAACGTGTGCCCGCCGGCAATGAGCGCAACGGTCTCTTCGTCGTTCATCGCCATGCGAGCGAACGTCTCGCGAATGTCTTTGGCTGCTGCGAGCGGGTCCGGATTGCCGTTCGGCCCTTCCGGATTCACATAGATCAGGCCCATCTGCACCGCAGCGAGGGGGTTCTCCAACTCGCGGTCGCCGCGATAGCGCTCGTCGCCAAGCATTTCCGTTTCGGGTCCCCAGTAGACGAGGTCGGGTTCCCAGTCGTCTTCACGTCCGCCGGCGAAACCGAAGGTCTTGAAGCCCATGGACTCCAGGGCGACGTTGCCCGTCAGGACCATCAGATCGGCCCAGGACAGTTTCCGACCGTATTTCTGCTTGATCGGCCAGAGCAACCGCCGCGCTTTGTCGAGATTGGCGTTGTCAGGCCAGCTGTTGAGAGGATCGAAGCGCTGTTGACCGCCACCGGCACCGCCGCGGCCGTCAGCGACACGGTACGTGCCCGCGCTGTGCCACGCCATACGAATGAAAAATGGCCCGTAGTGACCATAGTCTGCCGGCCACCAGTCCTGAGACGTCGTCATCAGCGTCTCGATGTCCTTCTTCACGGCATCGAGGTCGAGGCCTGCAAACGCCTCGGCATAGTTGAAGTCGTCGGCCATCGGGTTGGACTCGGCAGCATGCTGGCGGAGTGGGCTGAGGTCCAGCTGCTCGGGCCACCAGAACTGGTTCGATTTCGACTCGCCCTGAGCCAAAGCAGGGCTGGATATCACCACTGTTGACATCGCTACCAGGAAAGCGGCAAGTAAAGTCACCGTTTGTCTAGGCATTGAAATATTCCTCTTGGGTAAGAAACACAGCGTCTCGGTGACACATTGAATCACATATACGCCATGAAATCGATTGAGGAAGAATCTGAGCGAAATCTGGCCCGCCACCGCTCGGGAGTTCGCGCACGGGAGCCGCTCGACGGCGGAGTCCGTGGCACGCTAGGCGATCAGCATGCCCCCTTCGATGGGCATGACGTGTCCGGTCACCAGATCCGACCCGGTGATCAAGCTGATGATCGCTTGAGCGGCATCGTCGGGCTCGACGACCCGATGCAGCGGTGTCTTCTGCTCGACGATCTCTCTCACCGTGTCGTAGGCGTCCCCGAGGCCGCCCTTCGTCCAGGACCCGGCCACCCAGCCAGGTGCAACCGCGTTTACGCGGATGTTGCTCGCCGCGAGCACGCGGGCGAGCGTTGCAACCAGGTTGTTGACGGCGGCCTTGGAGGCGCTGTAGGGAATCGAGCTGGCGCTCCCCGCGAGGCTGGGGAAACCGGCGACGCTCGAGGTCACGACGATCTCACCGCCGCCCACCGCCTCCATGGCCGGCTTCGCAGCCCGGCTGGCGAAGAACGGGCCCTTCACGTTCACCGCCAGAATCCGATCCCAGAGCTCCTCGGTCACTTGGTCGAGCTCGGCTTGGTTGACGTAGGAGGTCGTGCCGGCGTTGTTGACCAGGATGTCCAGCCGCCCGAACTCCCGGGTCGCCCGCTCCACCATCTCGCGACAGGCCGAGTCATCCGCCACGTCCGCCTGCAACGCCAGCGCTTTCACGCCGAGCGCGCTCGCCTCGGCTGCCGCCTCTTCCGCGCCCTCTCTCGAGCGGCTGTAGTTGAGGAGAACCGAACACCCGAGACGCGCAAGCCCAAGGGCCGTGGCCCTGCCGATCCCGGCCGTTCCCGCACCGGTGACGATCGCAGCTCTTCCCTCTACGTCCATTCCGTCCTTCTCTCCCTTTCCATCGACCGGCCGTTTCTAGCCCCGATACGGGTACAGTGGAAGCGGCTCCCAGTCACAGGCAAACGCGATCAGCTGCCCGCTGCCCGAGTAGGTGACGTACAGGTGGCCGTCTCCGATGCAGCAGTTGGTGGGCTCGGTGTGCTGCGGAGTGTCGAAGCGGTCTTTGAGCTGTCCATCCTCGCCGTAGACGAAGATCACGTCCCCGAGGCTCCCACAAACGATCAGGTCGCCGTTGGCCGCAAAGCAGAACCCGTCCGGAAAGCCCGCAGGGATGACACAGAAGACGGCCGGCGCACGGAGGCCTTCGGGCATCCAGTCGTATACCCAGACCTGCTGAGTGACGCTCTCCGCGACGTAGAGCCGGTCGTCCGGGCCGAATCCGATGCCGTTCGGAAAGCGCTTCACCTCCGCCAGCCGCTCGACGTTGCCGGCCAGGTCCGTCCGGTTGACGCGGCCGGGCTTTAGATTCGCGAGATCCTCCCAGTTGTGCGGGTCCGTGAAGTACAGCAGGCCGTCGGGTCCGAAGCAGAGATCGTTGGGCCGGTGGGGAGCCTCACCTGGAAGATCCACGGCCACGTCCGACACCTCGCCTTCCGCTGTGACCCGCTGGATTCGGCCGGGAATCGCTTCGTCCGAGAGCCAGATACCCTCGGGCGAGGTGTTGAGTCCCCCGTTGTTGGCGACGTAGAAGGCGGCGTCGGGCCCCAGCGTCGCGCCGTTGGCTCCGCCCCCGGTCCGGGCGATGGTCTCGAGCCGCCCCGACGCGTAGCGACTCAGCCGAGCGCCCCGGATCTCGGTGCACACGACGATGCCATCACCCATGTAGATGGGCCCCTCCGGAAACCCGAGTCCCTCCGCCAACACCTGAGGCTTCCAGTCCATGCCGCCTCCCCTTCCGACTACCGGTTCGAGCCTAACACGACGCCCGCGAAATGCAGGCCCTTCAGCCGGAACGGTTCGAGAGTTACCCAGCTCGGCGCGGGCCGACGTCCCGGCTCCGCGTAACTGGCACGGGAGCACACCATCGGCTTCACTCGGGGCTCCCGGACCCGACCTCCACACGAGTTCTGGGAAGCAACCCAGAGAGAAGCCACCGGAAAGGACGAAGCATGGAACTCCTCAAGCAGCTCGCCGAGATGCCGGGCGTCCCCGGCCACGAAGATGCCATCCGCGCCCTCACCAGTTCCGAGCTGTCGGAGCTGTGCGACCGGGTGACCACCGATGCACTGGGCAATCTGATCGGCTTTCGAAAGGCGAGGGTCCCGAGGGGCAAGAGGGCGACCGGCCGCAAGGTGATGGTCGTCGCCCACATGGACGAGATCGGCTTCATGGTCAGTCACGTCGAAGAGAAGAGCGGCTTTCTGCGCATCCACCCGATCGGCGGATTCGATCCCAAGACACTGATCGCCCAGCGCGTGATGGTGCACGGCAAGAAGAAGCTCCCCGGCGTGATCGGATCCAAGCCGATCCACATCATGACCCCCGAAGAGCTCCAGAAGCTCCCCAAGCTCGAGGACCTGCACGTGGACCTGGGGCTCCCCGCCAAGACGGTGACCGGAAACGTCGGCGTCGGCGACATGGTCACGCTCGAGCAGAGCTTTCTGGATCTCGGGGAATGCGTCACCGCCAAGGCCCTCGACGATCGGGTCGGTGTGTACGTGATGCTCGAGGCCCTGCGCAAGCTGAAGCGCCACCAGGTGGACATCTACGCGGTGGGAAGCGCCCAGGAGGAGGTCGGCCTGCGAGGGGCAACCGCGAGTGCGTTCGGCGTCGCACCGGACATCGTGGTCGCGCTGGACGTCACCATCGCATGCGACGTCCCGGGCGTCCCGGCCGACAAGAAGATCTCGAGCCTGGGCGAGGGCGTGGCGATCAAGATCATGGACAGCTCCTTCATCGCGAACCCCAAGCTGGTCAAGAAGTTCCAGCAGGTCGCCAGGGCGAAGCGCATCAAGCACCAGCTGGAGATCCTGCCGCGCGGTGGCACCGATGCGGGAGGCGTTCAGAGGGCCGGCGGAGCCGTCGCCGCGATCACCCTTTCGATCCCGACGCGCTACGTGCACTCGGTCGTGGAGATGGCGCACAAGAAGGACATCCAGGCCGCGATCTCTCTTCTGGCCGCCTTCCTCGAGGTCGCCCACGAGGGGAGCTACGAACTCTGATCCGCACCTCCCGGCGGGCGGGCGGAAAGGCCGCATCACAACCCCCGGCCGCTGGCGGCACCCGTTTGTGCTGGCGGTGACTTTCCAGCACCATCTGGCGCGATGAACGAACACCAATTGGAGCACGGGCTGGGCAGGGTGTCGCTCGATCCTGCCGGTCCCGTCGTCGCAGGGCGCTTCGGTACCTGGACAATTGCGCTCAGCGTCGGAAGCCTGGGCATCGACGAGGGCGGCACGATCAAGCTCGCCCAGCGCTACGCCAGCGACTGGCAGACGCCGCAGTTCGATCGGCCGGCCGATCCCGGGTACACGACGGCGAGCACGACCGGGCAGGCGAAGCTCGCGTTGCATTTCGACTGGAAGGGTCACGTTCGCCCCTGGATGAAGTGTCTGACCCTCGACGTCTACGACGGAACGCTGGCCCCGGGCGACCTGGTGACCATCGTGCTGGGCGACCGCTCCCAGGGTTCGCCGGGCATTCGGGCCCAGACCTTCGTCGAATCGCGCCACGAGTTCCGTCTCCTCGTCGATCCGACCAACGCGTGCGTGGTCGAACGGCTTTCCGGCTCTCCGCTGTTCCCGGTCGTTGCGGGTGAAACCGTCGAACTGGTCGCGATCGCACCCACGCAAGCGGCGCCCGGTGAGACGGTCGAGGTATTCGTGAAGGGACAGGATCGGTGGGGAAACCCGACGCCCTGCCCCGCCGGACTTCAGCTCGCCTGGGAGGGCGACGGCGCAGTGCGGATCGATGGCGGACGCCTGACCTTCACGAAGCCAGGCAGCGGCTTCGTCCGCGCGTCGGTGGAGGGGATGAGTGCAGCGAGCAATCCCATCACCTGTCACGCGGAGCCCCCCAGCTTGAAGCGATTCTGGGGCGATCTGCACGCACAGACGGAAACGACGATCGGCACCGGCAGCGACGAGGAGTACTTCCGCTTCGGCCGCGACCTGGGCCGGCTCGACTTCACCAGCCATCAGGGCAACGACTTCCAGGTCACCGACGAGAGCTGGCGGAAGCTGCAGCAGACGGTTCGCCAGTTCCACGAAGACGGCCGGTTCGTGGTCTTTCCCGGCTACGAGTGGTCGGCCAACACGACCGCCGGCGGCGATCGCAACGTGATCTACCGGTCCGAAGACGCGCCGATCTTCCGCTCCAGCCACTGGCAGGTGCCGGAGGTGCCCGAGGACGAGCGCTCCCCCGCCCACCCGGCCAGCGTGCTCTTCGATCGGCTGCACCGGCACGTCGGCTCCGTAGACGCGATCGTGGCCGCGCACGTGGGCGGCCGGTACGCGGACGTGAGGCGCTACCACGACGCCGATCTCTGCCGCCTGGTGGAGGTGGTGTCGTGTTGGGGCGTGTTCGAGTGGCTGCTCTGGGACGCGCTCCAGGCCGGCCAGACCGTCGGCGTCGTCTGCAACAGCGACGGCCACAAGGGCCGCCCGGGAGCCGAAGGGCCGGGAGCCGGTGAGTTCGGCATCGCTGGTGGCCTGACCTGCGTGTTGGCGGCCGAGCTGACGCGAGACGCCGTCTTCGCGGCGCTTCGCGAGCGCCGCTGCTACGGCACCACGGGGCCTCGCATCGACCTGTCCTTCGAGATCGACGGGCGGCCGATGGGAGCCGTGTTCGAGGCCGATGGGGACGTCACTGCGCGCGCGTCGGTCAAGGCGGCCGGTCCCGTCGAGTCGCTCACCCTGATGCGAGGCCGGGAGCCGCTGGCCTCGGTCCGGCCGCCCGCCTTCGACGACGTGACGACATCCCGACGCATCCGGCTGCGCTGGAAAGGAGCCCGGATTCGCGGCCGCGGACGGCGCGTCCGATGGAGCGGCGCGATCCGCACCGAGGGGGCTCGAATCCTATCCGCGCGGACCTTCGCGTTCGACTCCGCCGCCGACGGAATCGCCGAGCAGACGGATCACGAGGTCCGGTTCCAGTCGCAGACCACCGGCGACGCCGACGGCATCGACCTCTGGCTGGACCAGACGGAACGAGGCGGTGTGGTCTTCGACTCGCCGGTCGGCCGCTGCCAGGTGGCCTTCGACGAGCTCCGGCCGGAACGATCCTGGGACTTCGGTGGAATCGACATGCAGGTCAGCGTCCGGCGCTACCCCGAGCAGGTGACGACGAGGGAGCTCTGCCTCACAGCGCCGCTCTCGCCGCCCTCGGGTCGGCAGACGCCCTACCTGGTGAAGGTGGTGCAGGTCGATGGGAACCAGGCCTGGTCGAGCCCGGTGTACGTCAGCCGTCGGAGCTGACTTCTCCGGACGCGGCGTAGCCGCTGGCGTCAGCGTCGCCTTCGATCCCCTCGAGGAGGCCCCGGATCTCGTCCTCCGGGATCCGGTACTTCTCCAGCTTGGCGTTCTCCACCACGAGGTTGAGCACCAGAGTCGGATCATCCGGAATCTTCACGGGCCCCGAGTCGAGATGCATCTTGAATAGCGCCGTCGTCTCTGGCTTCGATCCGACGCATATCTTCGCGCAGTTGCCGCAGTACTCGGTACCATCGCTGAGGATCATCTCCGCCAGCTCCTTGGGGTGGCGCAGCGAGCGGTCGGCCTCCAGTAGCTTGCCGAAGAACTCCGCCAGGGCCGTTGGCCGCGGAAGATCGTTGTACGACCAGGTGCCCACCGCGCGCTTTCCGATCTTGTAGTGATGACCGCTGAGTCCCGCACAACCCCAGGCGCAGCGCAGGCCGTCGAGCGCCTGGTGAGAGTGCTCCTGGCCGTCCATCACGAAGGAAACCTGGAGATCCCTGCTCATCGCCTGCTCCGGACAGATCTCCAGACACGTGTTGCATCGATGGCACGGGTCATCGGCATCGCTCAGCAGGGGATCTGGCGCGAGCTCCGCTTCCGTCAGAACGGACGTGATGTGGACGGCTGCCCCGTACTGCGTGTGCACGAAGTTGGAGGACAGTCCCAGTCTGCCGAGGCCCGCGGCGACGGCGGCGTGCTTGTGTGAGAAATCGGGACGTCCGGCGATCAGGTTGTAGCAACCATTCTGGGAGACGAAGACGGACTTGTGGCCCTTTCTCTCGAGCCACCGGGAGAGCCGCTGGGAGATGCGGTCCAGCTCTTCCGTGGCGAGCCGGTCCGACAGCACCTGGGGTCGGCGATTGCGCTTGCTGAACCAGGCCTCGAGAGAACCCCGGTTCATGGCGATACCGAACGCGATCACCGCACGAAACCCGGCAGCAGTCCCTTTGGATCCGAGAACTCGGGGGCGTGCTCGAACCTCGCATGGGAAGCGATTCCCACGAAGTCAGCACCGAGTTCGAGCACGTGCTCCTTCAGTTCCTTCTCCAACGACATCAGCGTGGCTCCTGTTCGAGAGAGGATCTCTTCCGCGTTTCCACCTCCATTCTAAGGACTTCTCGCCGCATCGGGTACTGAAAGGAAACTGAACCCCTTCTGGCTGCCAGTGGAAGCGCCCCTGTTCGCTCTGGTAGCTGGGAGTGGGCGATCGACTATGTTCCCTCTGCCATGAGCTTCCCCTCGATCTACCTCACCGTCCTGCTCCTCCTCGGCTCCGTGCTCCTGGGAGGTCCCCCGTCCCCTGCCGCGGCGGAGCCCTCCCGTCCTATCCCCGACGGCGAGACGCTCCGCGTCTGGGTCGAGGAGATGAAGCGATCTCCCAAGGGACCCTTTGAGCGCATTCGCTGGTTCTGCAAGGACGGCTCGGTGCTGCCGCCTCGCCCCTACGGCTGCGCGGAGCGCGGGGGCGGCGTCCAGCACGGGCAGTGGACGCCCCGGGTCATCGCGATGCGGGAGGCGGACTACCGAATCGCCAACGTGCTGGCGGGGCTCGAAGGCGAGGAGTTCGTCGGCCCCGACGCGGACCTCGACGCCTTGAAGCAGATCCTGCTGGAGCGCTTCCTGATCGGAGCCGACGACGGATGGATCTTCCGCGGCGCGCGCTCCTACCGCGGCGCGCTCCAGGCCGAGGACGAGGAGGCGGGCGCCCGCCGCGTGGTCCTGGCAATGCTCGCCGATCGCGAGTGGCTGAGCCCACGTCGCCACCCACTGCTGCGGGAGAGCGTCCGCCTGCTCCCCCTCCAGACGAATCAGGTCTCCGCCACCGACGTCCGTCAGCGCTCGCTGGTGATTGCGGAGAAGGACCCCGGATTCGCGCGCCTGCGGGCCAAGATCCACAACGCTCCGGATCGCGGTGACGCCGAGCGCGTGCGGGAGTACGCCCGGGCGAAGCGAGAAGCGGGCAGCGCGGCGGCGCTGGCGGACGCGTATGAAGAACTCGCTGCCGGGATCGACGCGCTCTACGCGAGGCGCGAGGCATCCGCGATGCTGCGCGAGCTCGCAGGAAGATCGCGCGAGCCCTCGCTGGCTCAGCTGCTCCGGGCAGAGGCCTCGCTGCTCGAGGCCGCTTCGCAGCCAGAGCAGCGGCTCGGGGTTGCCAGCCAGGTGATGGAGCGAATCCGCAGCCAGCTCCCGCTGGCCGCAGCGAAGGAGTCGCCCGAGATTGCGCTCGGGCTGCTCCAGGCCAGCCTGGCCCTCGAGTCGGAGGTCTTCACCTCGGGCAGTGCGGTTCTGCAGCAGCTTCCCGAGGCCACGCGACGCCAACGTCTCGCCTGGCTGGGCGACGCCACCACGTCGCTGTACGGCTCCGGGCTGATCGGCACCCGTCAGCTGTCGAGCCTGCGCGACGCCCTCCATCGCATCGATGGCGGAGAGCCCCCGAGCGTCGAGGAGTACCGGGCAGAGATCCGCTATCTCGCCCGCGCCCCGGAGTGGTCGGATCGCTGGCTCGCGTTCGAATTCTCCCAGACGGTGGACCGGTACAAGGTCATCGAGCCCCTGGTCCACCTCTACGCCCAGGATCGGATGCGCGGCAGTCCGCTGCTCTTCTACGGGGCGGTCGTCGACAGTCTGGGCAGGGACGCCAACCATCTCACCGGAATCGAGCACGAGCTCTTCGGTGACCGCGTGGGCGCGGGTCTGCGCGCGCTCAACCCCGGGCTCGCCCGGGGCGTGCTCCAGGCGCCCGGCGACCCTCACGGAGGAGATCGTTTCGATCACGAAGGCATCTACCTGCTGCCGGAGACGATCTCGGATCTCCCGCGCGTGGGTGGAATCCTGACGCGGGGCGAGGGCAGCTCCCTATCACACGTCCAGCTTCTGGCGCGCAACCTCGGCATCCCCAACGTGGTCGTGACGAAGGAGCTGTTGCCCGCGGTGAAGGCCGAGGTCGGCCACCGGGTCGTGCTGGCGGTGAGTCCAAACGGGGTGGTTCAGATCACCCGGGACGAGAGCCGCTGGGACCGGGTCTTCGGAGAGCAGGCCCGCAGCCAGGTCGTGATCCGCCCCGACCTCGACAAGCTCGATCTCGAGGTCGTCGATTTCGTTCCTCTGAGCCGCCTCCGCGCCACCGACTCGGGCAGGATCGCGGGACCCAAGGGCGCCAATCTGGGCGAGCTCGCACACGCCTTCGGCGACGCGGTGCCCGGCGGATTCGTGATTCCCTTCGGTGTCTTCCGGCGCCTGATCGACCAGCCCATCGAGCCGGGCGGCCCCTCGGTCTTCGAGTGGATGAAGGAGCGCTACGCGGCGATCGCCGTACTCGAAGATCGATCCGAAGAGCGGCAGCGCGCGGTCGGCGAGTTCCTGGCGCGCCTGCGTCTCTGGATCGAGAGCTGCGACCCGGGTCCCGACTTCCGTGCGCGTCTGCGCGAGAGCCTGGAGCAGAGCTTCGGCAGGGACGGCAGCTACGGTGTCTTCGTCCGCAGCGACACCAACGTCGAGGACCTGCCGGGGTTCACGGGCGCGGGACTCAACCTGACCGTTCCCAACGTGGTCGGCGCCGCCGAGATCCTCCCCGCGATCCGGCGGGTGTGGGCGTCGCCGTTCACCGAGCGCGCCTACGGCTGGCGCCAGAACCACATGGAGAATCCCGAGTACGTGTTTCCCGCGGTGGTCGTCCAGCTCGGCTTCCCCGCGGAGAAGTCCGGCGTGATGGTCACCAGCGACGTGGACACGGGGCGAGCGGGCTGGCTCACGGTAGCGGTGAGCGAGGGTGTCGGGGGAGCCGTCGAGGGCCAGGCCGCCGAGTCGCTGCGAATCGACAGGCGGACGGGTGAGGTGCGGCTCCTGGCACAGGCCACGGCCCCGCTGCGGGCCGTCCTCTCGCCACGGGGCGGGATCGACCGGGTTCCCGCCAGCGGCCGGGAGGCCGTGCTCGAGAAGCGGGAGATCGAGCAGTTGATCGGATTCGCGGACGAGATCCACGACCGGTTCCCATCCCTGCGCACCGAGAAGGGCGAGGCCGTACCAGCGGACGTCGAGTTCGCCTTCCGGAACGGTCGGCTGGCGCTGCTCCAGATCCGGCCCTTCGTCGAGAGCCGCAGCGCTCTGCGCAACCTCTACCTGGTCTCACTCGACGCGGACATCGGCTCTCGGGGGAAGGCGTCCGTGGCCCTCGACGCGGTGCCGGAGAATCCCGACTGAACCGGCACACGATGCCCGCGCGCGCCGGAGGAGGCCTCCATCAGCTTCCGGTTCTCCAGAACCACCTCCGCTGGAAGACGATGCCGTCCAGCACCTCGATGATCTCGGCGAGCCACTGGCTTCCTTCGGCTCCCTCGGCCAGGGCCACCGCGATGTAACCGCGCCCGTCGCGCTTGGCGAGCACGCTGTCCGAGTGATAGGTGCGCCAGGAGCCCGACTTGCGGAAGAGCAGTGCGGCCGGATTGATGCGCTCGAGCACCTTCACGAACTTGTGACGCAGCCGGGTGTCGGACAACACCTCCTTCATCTCCCGGCTGTACTCCGGGGTGACGAGGTTCTCCGTCTCCAGCAGGTAGTAGAAGCGAGCCACCTGCATGGCGGTAGCGCCGTGGGAGAGGTTGTGGAGGGGATCTCGCTTCCAGAGGCCTGCCTTCGCGTACTCCTTTCCCACCCAGAGGCCACCGTTTCGCGCGGGGTCGTAGAGGCGGTAGCGGGGAGAGCACAGCACCTGCGCGATGTACTCCTTGCCGACCCGGTTCATCAGCTCGGTGGCGGCGCTATTGGAGGAGTCTCGGATCATGGTCTCGAGCTTCTCACGGGTGTCGTCATCGATCTCGAGCCCGCCCTCGGCGGCCTTCTGGTACACGGCCAGCAGAATGGCGATCTTGGGCAGGCTGGCCGCGTACACCATCACGTCCCCGTTCACGGAGGCCACCCGGGGCCGCCCGACCTCGCTGATGTCGACCAGGACCACGCTCAGCCTCCGCTCGCGGATCGGCTCACCGAGGCCGAGGTCGTGGAGCGCGCCCTTGACACGCCTCTGGAGAACGGGGTCGATGTAGTCCCAGAGCGGCGCAAGGTCCCGGGAGCGGGCGGCCTGATCCGGCGCCGCGGACCGCTCGAAGATCGGGGCCTCGCGCTGCCCGGGCTGCGCCTCAGAGGCGGGTTTCGCCTCGATGTCGTCGGCGGCAGCGTGTGCTGCGAACAGGAGCGGCAGCCACAGCGAGGCGAGCAGCAGGCCACGTCTCATCTGGCGCTCCGCGGACTGCCCGGGAGATCCCCGCCGGCATCGTTTCCCGCCTCCCGGGCCAGCCGGCCGTGCTCCCGGACCACCAGCACGGCCAGCCAGATCCAGATCAGCACCAGCCCCACCGTGAAGGCGAAGTAACTCTGGGTGGAGAGCGCGAGGAACTCGACGCCGATGAGCACGGTCAGGGCGGCGAATCCGTCGCCCAGGCGGACGAAGAAGGTGTCGACGGTGGTCTTGCCCTTGTACTTCATCTCCGCCGATAGCGGCAGCCAGAGCACGTGGCGCGCGGTGTTGTTGATGGAGTAGTCCGTCGCGTTCTCCGCGATCTTCATGAGCTTCACCACCGCGAGCACGGGCAACAGCGCCATGGTCGCGTAGGACAGGAGAGCGATGGCCGGAAGCAGCATCAGGATGGCTCCGAAGCCCCCGTACTTGAACAGCCGCGAGGCCACCAGGGCCTGGAGCAGCAGCGCGACGCCGTTCACCCAGAAGAAGAAGTCCGCGTAGAAGGCAGTGGTGGCGTCCTTGGTGAACTCGAGAATGGCCATCTCACCGGTCAGGCCGGCGGCCAGGGCCTGCTCGGCGAGCGACTCCTGAAGCACGTGGAAGAGGAGGTTCTCGCCGTTGGTGTTGACCCAGTTCAGGAGGAGGGTCACCAGAGCTACCGGAAGCAGGTAGCGGCTCCGCAACACCAGCGTCAGGGCGTCGCGCCGGCTGCCCGCGACGGGCTTCGGCGCGGTCGGCGCTGCGTCCGGGCGCCCGAGTTGCCCGCGGCGGTCGCTCCAGCGCATGAGGAGGATCGAGATCAGCAGGGGAATGAGCGCCACGATCAGGAGCGACTTCTTCACCAGCTCCTGGGAATGGACGATCTCCTCGCTCACCCAGGAACCGAAGACGGCCCCCGCCGTGGCTCCGATCGCGACCATGGGCAGGAGGCGGTCGCCCCGCTCCTGGGTGTAGAGATCGGCGACGAAGGCCCAGAACTGGGCCACGATGAACACGCCGAACATCCCCACCCACAGGTAGAACACGATTCCCATGCCGGGAAGGTGGCCGAGGAAGAAGCCCGGCTGCAGCAGCCAGAACACCACCATGTTGGACATGCAGAAGAGGGTGGACCGCGTGATCAGGGTGCGGCGGGGCCAGCGGCTCGACAAGCCCGCGTACGCCCTCACCAGGAAGACCAGCAGCAGGCTCTGACCGAAGCTGGAGTAGGCCTTCACCTGCATCTTGGTCAACCCAGAGATGTCGGAGACGGAGATCCATCCCTCACGCAGGGGCTTGATGAAGTAGTAGGCACAGAGGATCAGGAAGACGTTGGCGAACAGGAGGAGCGCCGTGGTGCCCTCTCCCCCTCGCACGTCGGTGAAGACGCGAAGCAAACGCTCGAGCCTGGACAGCTGCACCGGACTCCCGGGTCATGAGGTGGTTGCCGAAATCCGGCCGAAAGGTAGTCCGGCGCTTCCCGTGAAGCGAGGGCGTCTTCCACAGCCGCCGGCAACCAGCTAGAAGAGCGGGATCTCGCCGTCCTCGACGTCCTCCAGCAGCTCCTCGATCCGCTCCCAGACGTCTTCGACCTCGTCTTCCGTGAGCCCCAGCTGAACGACACCATCCCGGAACGAGGCGCCCTCCTCGGGATCGATCGGAGCGGCCGGCTCCACCCGTCGCAGGACCCCGGCCTCGTCCATCTCCAACTGCTCGACCACCAGCAGGAAGTCGAGGTCCCGCTCCTCGAGTCTCCGCAGCCGCTCGACCGATTCGCGGCGAAGAGCCGCCACCCGGATTGCGTTCCAGTTGGGAACGAACCAGTTGTAGAAGGGGAACTCCGGATCGAAGGAGACACCGTTGTCGACGGAGAACACCTGACGGCGCAGATCATCGCTGGCGACCAGGAAGTTCCCGGCCCGGCCGTCACGGTGGTCGATCAGGTAGGTGAGCAGGTTGAAGTTGGACAGGAAAAAGGCGTAGCCGGGCTCCTCCAGGAAACGTCTCTCGTCGTAGAGAATTTCGGGCAGGGTCACGTCCTGGAGCCAGACCGACAGGAGCACCAGCACGCAGCGAATCCCCGGAAGGGTGCCGCTCGTCCCGGGGTGGTCCCGGCGAAACGCGTCCAGCGGCATGCAGCGCGCGACCGGGGTCGGCACCACGTACTCCTGGGGATCGAGGAACAGGCGTTGGATCGCGTAGGCCGCGAGCTCCTTGCGGGGGGCGTTGTTGATGCCGTCGAGGTCCTCGGGCATCCGCTTCGCCTTCACCCAAAACTGCTCGCCCGCCCGCGGGAAGCGCAGCTCCACCCGCTCGGCGCCGCTCGTCCCGCCCTGGGTGCGCCGGAAACCCAGCGGCTCCACCTCCTCGAAGGCCAGGAGACGCTCGACCTGATCGGGAGGAAGCGGCCAGTTGGGAAAGGCCTCGGTTCCGGGCGGGAGCATCGCTGCCGTGACATGGCCCCCGCCCTCGCCGCGCGGACCGCCGAGCGTGCAGCCTTGCATGCCAGCTGCGACGAACACGGCGAGGATGACTTGCACGCGAGGACGCATCGGGCTCCCGAACCAGACGGCACCGGGCGAGGTCGGTGCACTTCAAGACTACGCGATTCCCGAACGATCTTCCCCTGTTTCGGCTCCTGGAGACGGGGGACGTCGTCAGCCTGTCGCGAACGCCGCTGCGCAAGATGGACGAGCAGATCCGTGTACAGCCACGCCACGCGCCTCGACTTCCTTCGCTGCCTGAGCTACTTCATGGCGCCGACCGGCACCGTGCTGCTGGCGATCAGCGGTCTCCACCTCTCCAGACGAGGAGACCACGGGAGCGGAGGATGGACGAATTCGCCGGTCAACGGTCGTATCGAGGTCCGCTCGGGGCGCTCGTCCTCGACTGGGCGGGCACCTGCGTCGACTACGGAAGCCGCGCGCCGGCAGTCGTGTTCGTCGAGGTGTTCGCGAAGCGGGGCGTGGAGATTGCGGTGGAGGAGGCGCGAGAGCCGATGGGCCGCGCGAAGCACGCCCACATCCGCGCCATCGGTGAAATGCCCCGGGTGGCGGCGGAGTGGAAGCGGGTGCACGGCCGCCCCTTCGAGTCCGGGGACATCGACGAGCTCTACGCCGATTTCCTGCCACGCCAGCTTCGCTGCATCGGCCGTTACTCGGAAGTGATCCCGGGTGTCGTAGAGACGATCGATGCCTGCCGGAAGCGAGGCCTCAAGATCGGCTCCAGCACCGGCTACACCACGGAGATCATGGAGGTCGTGATGGCCCGGGCCCGGGAGCAGGACTTCGCGCCGGACGCGATGCTCTGCGCCTCCGACATCGCCGAGGGGCGGCCCGCGCCGTGGTTGATCTTCGAGAATGCCCGGCGCCTCGGTGTCTACCCGATGGCGGCGATCGTCAAGGTCGACGATACCATCGCTGGCATCGAGGCGGGGCTCAACGCCGGAACCTGGACCGTGGGTGTCGCCAAGACGGGCAATGAGGTAGGCCTCAGCGAGGACGAGCTCGCCTCTCGACCGGAGTCCGAGCGCACGGCCTTGATCGAGGGCGCACGGAATCGCCTGAGCGAGGCTCGCGCGCACTACGTCGTGGACGGCGTGGCCGACATCCTTCCGGTGCTCGATGAGATCGAGGAGCGCCTGGCTGCCGGCCAGACGCCTCTATGACGCCCCCGTCCTCGTCACACCCATCTCCGCCAGCACCTCGCGGATCGCGGCCAGCAGCGCCTCCACGTCCGCCTCGAAGAGCCGACCGATGGTGCCGATGCGGAAGCAGGCCGCGTCACTGACCTTTCCCGGGTAGATCACCATGCCCCGCGCGGCCAGCCGCCGATAGAAGTCCTCGAATTCGAACCTCGGGTCCGCCGGGTAGTGGAACGAGGTGATGATGTGGCCCTGGTGCTCCGGAGTCAGGTACTCCTGGAAGCCCATCGCACGCATGCCGCGAACCAGCATCTGGTGGTTGCGCTGGTAGCGCGCGGCCCGTCCGGCGACACCGCCCTCCCGCTCCAGCTCGCGCAGCGCCTGCAAGAAGGCCAGCGTGGCGTGAGTGGGTGGCGTGAACCGGAACTGCCCGGTCCCTTCGAGGCCCCTCCACTGGTCGAGCAGGTCCAGGCAGAGCGTTCGCGCCCGTCCCTCGGCCTCCTCCAGCGCGTCGCGCCGGCAGACCACGAACGAGAAGCCCGGCACACCCTCGATGCACTTGTTGGACGAGGAGATCAGGTAGTGGACGCCGCTGGCGACCAGATCCAGGGGAACGGCGCCGAAGGCGCTCATCGAATCGACGATGTACCTCCTGCCATGTTGGCTCACGATCTCCCCGACCCGTTCGACCGGGTTCAGGATGCCCGTGGTCGTCTCACAGTGGACGACCGCGACGTCCGTCACCGCCGGGTGCTCGGACAGGAACCGGTCGACCCGCTCGGGACGCGGCGGCTCGCACTCGGGGAACGACAGGACCTCGGTGGCGATCTGGTGGATGCGCGCCATCCGGACGATGCGCTGGCCGTAGGCCCCGTTGGCGAGAACCAGGAGACCCCCATCGGGCGGGACCGTGGAGCTGATCACGGCCTCGAGTCCGAAGCTGCCGCTTCCCTGCACAGGGACCGCCTCGTAGCCCTGCCGCTTCGACACGCCCGCGACCTCGAGCAGACGTCGGCGGATCTCGGCCACGACCGCGATGAACTCATCGTCCCGCGAGCCCAGGTCGCGCAACATGGCCTGCTTGACCCGCGCGCTCGTGGTCAGCGGGCCGGGAGTGAAGAGCAGCTTGTCACGAGCCGGCGGAAGCGCGGGGTCGGCAGGCACGGAGGCCTCCCAGAGAGCTCGAGTGGGATTCGTGACGGTACCGGGCTGGCCAGGGCGTGTCGACGGCCGCGAGGCCGCATTCGTCAGGCGCTGCGCTCCGGAGTCTCCGCCAGGGTGAGCGTCGCCTGCGGCAGCGCGGCGACCGTGCCCGCCCTCTCGACCAGCGCCGCGAGATCCCGGGCATCGGCGAGCGGAGTCATGAAATACGAGCGCACCTGCCCGGGAGGAATCGCCGAGAGCAGGCAGACATCCGCCCAGCCGATGTCGCGGGCAAACTGATAGGCCTTGTGGCCCCCCATCACGAACTTCGCCCGAAGCCGCTCGGCGATCTCGTCCAGGGACGTCGCCTCGTTCATCCAGCGATCGAAGAGCTCGCTGCCATGGCCCTCCGGGCACTCCGCAATCACGGCGATCGTTCCGCCTCGATGCACGATGCGGCGTCCAGCCGCTACCGCCTTCTGGGCCTGGTACAGGTTCAGGTCCTTCGGGTGTCCACCCGCCGCGGCAATGACCAGGTCGACAGCCTCGGGAACCTCGATCCGGTACATCTCGTCCACCGTCCGGGTGCCGGCGAGGAATGCGTCCAGGACGCTCCCCGCCTCCGCTCGCACCACCTGCTTGCGGGAGTTCATCACCACGTTCAAGGCGAAGTCCACGCCGGCCATGCGGCTGACCTCCTCGATCTCCTGCCGGACGGGATTGCCCTTCCACCGGCCCGGACCGGCTCCCTCCACCTCCATCATCGAATGGTTGTGCCGGATCGACTCGGCATCGGCGATCCCCGGGTAGACGCTCTTCGCCCCACCGCCGTAGCCGCAGAACTGGTGATACTCGACGTCGCCGACGAGGACCTTGAGATCGGCCGACATGAAGCTGCGATTCACGCGGATTTCCTGCCCCAGCGACGTCCTTCCGATCGAGACCAGCTCGCTCTTGCTGCCGGCATCGTGGTTGACGATTCGCAGGGACAACTCGCCGAGGGTCGCCTCGAGCTCCGATTCGCGAAGCGGCCGGTGCAAGCCCGTCGCGACGACGACGGTGACATCGGAGAGTGCGACACCGCCCGCTCGGAGCTCGTCCACGACGGACGGGAGGAGCTCCGGGTTCGGAACCGAGCGGGTGACGTCGTCCACGACGATGGCGGCCGTGCGCCGTCCTTGGGCCAGGTCGCGGAGGGGGTGCGAGCCGACGGGCGCCGCCAGTGCCCGCTCGACCTCCGCCCGGAGGTGGGGCACGCCGGGCATCTCTCGCGGCTGGTACACGCCGACCAGCTTCTCGTCGGGAAGGTCGAGTTCGAGATGGCCCTTGCCGTAGGGAAAACGGACCTCCAAATCCCCGCCTCCTGAGCCGCGTCCGGCCGAACTAGTCTTCTTCGCCGCGATCCCCACCCAGGAACCGCGCCAGTGTCTCGTAGTAGAGCTCCCGCCCCACCCACCCGATGTCGTTGTGGCCGGCGCCCGGGATGATCACCAGCTGCTTCCGATCCGTCAGAAGCTGCTCGTGGAACGCGACCCCGTACTCGAGCGGAATGATCTGGTCCCATTCGCCGTGGAGCTGGAACACGGGAATGGGAATCGGCGCGACGCGCCGGGCGTGCGCCAGGGCCAGCTCGGTGATCTCGGGGTCCGATCCGGCAATGCCCGCCCGCCTGCGGAGCCGGTCGAGGTCGGGCGCTCCGCTCTCGATCACCAGCCCCGCGAGGCGTTCGTGCGCGGTCGCCGCGAGCTCTGCGGCGGGGAGGCTTCCCAGACTCCTGCCCATCACGAAGCGGCTGGCCGTGAAGCCCTGCTCGTCGAGCAGCGTGTGGAAGCAGGCCAGGACGGGGTGCGCATCGCCAATCAGCGAGGCGAAGCTCGGGGTGCCGTCGCTGCCGCCGTACCCGCGGTAGTCCGCGACCAGCAGATTGGCGCCGATCTCGTGGTAGAGGGGAGCGATCGTGTCGTAGTCGCTCGCGACCTCACCGTTGCCGTGGAAGAAGAGTAGCGACGGCCCCGAGCGATCGATCGGGTAGAAGCGGCACGCGACCTCCACCCCCTCCTCGACCCGAACGCGATGATCCGTGGCGCCGGGCGGTGGAGGGGTTGCGTCCCGTCGCGGGTAGAAGAGACCCAGCGCCAGTCCCAGCTGGTCCACGAGAGCGTAGTCCGGTTCATTCTGCGTATCGCGCATCGTCTGTGTCCTTGCCAGCAGGTGGATTTCAACCGCGGGGATCGAGCGTCTAGGCCTGCTGCACGCGGCTCGTGAGGTCGCGAACCCGGCGCGACAACGTCTGGCAGATGCTGATGGCGATGCCCGGCATCTCCTCCATCAGCCGGAGCAGATCGTCCCGACCCAGACGCAGCAACCTCACCCGGTTCCTGGTGACGATGGTGGCGGAGCGCAGCTCCCCTTCCAGCAGTCCCATCTCTCCGAAGAAGTCCCCGGCTTGCAGCTCTCGCAGCGCGGTGTCGCCGATCCGCGTGGCGACGGAGCCCTCGACGATCGCGTACATGCAGTCGGCGTAGTCCCCCTCGCGCAGGACGGTCGCGTCCGGGCCGAAGGTCTCCTCCGTGACCACGGCCGCGAGGTCCATCAACTGCCGGGTGGTCAGGTTCTCGAACAGCGGAAGCGCCTTCAGTTGCAGTGCGATCTCGACCGGGCTCAGCACGGCCTCATGATCCATCACCTGCCCCTGTCCGGCCAGCGGCCCGTGCTGCGCCCCCACCTCCGTCGCCGCCACCAGCGTTCGCGTGAGCTCGTCGGGATCACTCCGGAGCGCGAGGAGGGCTTCCTCTCGTGTGGGCTGGGGGATTCCCAGTGCAGGCGCCCCGCGGCGGCCGCGCGGCCGCTCGAAGCGCTCCTCCAGCAGCGGCAGGAGCGCGCGTTTCTCCCCCGGCCCGAGCTCCGCATCGAGGGCTTCCACCAGGATGGCGTGCTGGCGCGGGTGGTTGCAGCGCGCGATCAGCTCGGCCGTCTCGGCGATCCGGTCCTCGTCGCGGATGGCAGCCAGGAAGAGCAGAGCGGTGTGCAGGCCCTCGTCGATGCGCTCCTCCAGCCTCTGGAGAACGATCTCGGAGGCCCTGGAGATCCTGAGGGTGTAGAGATGGGCGGAAGTCCGCTGGATCGACTCCATCTCGCGTTCGTAGAGCGCACGCAAGGTGTCTCCGCGGACGCGGAGCTCGCGGATGACGGAGAGCAGCGGGTCGCGCGTGCTGCGATGTCCGTAGGCCACCTCGCGGAGCAGGACATCCATCGAGTTCGGGCCCAGGGCCACCAGGGCATCGCGCGCGGCTCCTGCCAACGCGGGATCGGGCGCTGCCAGGTGCTCGACGGCCCAGCACGCCTGGCCCAGAAGGCCGGCGTGTCCGCAGAAGCGAAGCAGTGCGGAGCGCACGCGCGGATCGGGGTCGTCGCGCAGCGCGAGCATGGAATCGCCAGCCACACCGGCGTCGGAGCCGTGTCGCTGCGCGATCACCGACAAGGCTTCCGCGCTGGCCGCGCGGTCTTCGGATCGCTCGAGCAACGAGGCGAGCAGTCCCAGCCGCGAGCACCAGCGACCCCCCGGCTCGGACTCCAGCAGGAGCGCCCGCAGCTCCCCGCGCGCCACCTGCCGGGCAACCGGGTCGTCGCCCGCCACGGCGCGATCCAATGCTTCGTCCAGATCGCTCTCGCGGCCCCCCTCCGATCCGGAACGGCAAAGTGCAGCGAGCGCTGCCAGACGAACCGCGGGCGCGCGGTCCTCGAGGGCGCCAGCCAGGAGCGCGTCCTGCGGTCCCGCGCGCGCTTTTCCCAGGCGTCCGTAGGCCCGCACGAGCTGAGCCCGCGCTCCAGCGTCGAGCCCCTCGGGATCGGAGAGCAGCGCCTCGACATCCCTGGCCGCGGCGGCGTCTCCGTCGCTGGCCGGTCCACTCCGCTCGAGCATCCGGTCGAGAGCCTCGACCAGAAGGCCGCGCGTCGCGGCGGGCCCCTCGCGCGCGGCCGACGCCAGGACCGGAACGGCTGCCGAAGGCTCGGCCTCGCAGACCAGCCCGACGGCCGCGCGCACCCGCTCCGGCCTCTCATCGAGCAGGGGTGCCTTGAGTGCGCGAAGCGTGGTCCGATCCAGCATCAGCGCCAGGTCGGCGCCTTCGCGGAGCCGTCCCCGGTCGCGGGAGGCCTGGAGCAACAGCCTCGGGTAGATGCGCCAGAGCACCAGTGCCGCCCCCAGCCAGGCCAGGCAGATGGGAATCGCGGCGTATCCGACCCACGCCGCGCTGGCCACGGAGACCAGGCCGAGGACGAGCAGGTTGCCAAGCGCGCCGCCCGCTCGTTTGACCGGACCCTCGAGCAGCGCCGTGGATGAAGTGCGACGCGAGTCGGGAAAGAGATTGAAGAGGATGCGCTGGCCCGGGTCGTAGACCGCGTTGTCCTGCAGCTTGGCTCCAGCCATCGCCGCGATTCCGACGGGCAGGCTCAAGCGCAGGCTCAAACCGAGAAAGCCCAGCAGGTAGACCACCGGAGACAGCGCTACCGCCAGCGGAATGCCGCTGCGCCGATAGACACGCGATACCACACCGGCCTGCGTGAGCAGCACCGCTGCGTAGATCCAGCCGCGGAACTGGGCGTAGATGGCGAAGAGCTCCTGCTCGCCAGCCTCGCCCTGGGACGTCGCCAGAGCTGCCGTGAACTGGAACTGGAAGTAGAGCATCGGACCGAGGAGCCCGCTGCAGACGGTCGTCACCAACAGGACGCGGAAGAGTCCGCTGCTCCTCCACAGCGCCCGGATCGGCTCGCCTCTCTCAGCCTCCACTGCCTCGCGCCGGCCCGCCGAAAGGCGGCCCAACCCGGCTCTTGCGCCGAGGCCTTCGGTCTGGACCAAGCCGAGGGGCAGCGTGCAAAGCGCCGCCAAGCCCAGTGTCGCCGCCGAGATGGGGAGCAGCCCGTCGATCCCGAACATCTGCCGCAGCTGCTCGGAGGCGAAGCTCCCGGCCACCGTACCCAGCGTGAAGCCGGCGGTCACGGGAGCGAGCAGGCGCTTGGCCTGGCGAGCGTCGAGCAGATCGCCCAGGGCGAGGAAGAAGATCAGCAGGGCGATCGACTGGATCTGTTTGGATGCGATGACCAGCAGGTAGAAGACGGCGTGAAGATCCGCCCGGACACACCACCAGAGCGGAAGCACCACCAGACCCAGGACCGCCAGCACCACCGGCAGCATGCGCATCCGGTTCCGCCGCGCCGCCAGACGTCCGATGGTGTAGGTCGTGCCGACCAGCAGCAGCGAGTTGATGAGGAAGACCATGGGCAGGGCCTCGACACCCACCCGCTTGACGAAGAAGGTCTCGGAGACGTTCTTGATGGAGACGTCGGCCCAGCCGACGAGGAGCAGTGTGGCCGCGGCCCAGAAGAAGACGCGGCCCTCGGCAGGCTCGATACCCAGTCGACCCGGCAGCCTCAGCATTCTCCCGTCCGCCCCGGCAGCACCATATCACCCCCGCCGCGGGGAGACGAACGGCTTCCCAGCCGGTCGTGGCCGATGGCGTGCGCCCTCCCCCTGCCCCACCGATGGGGTGTTTGCCCCTACCGGTGCGGGGAGATATAAAAGCGGAAACGGGCCTCGAGAAGCAGGTCGCAGTGCGAGCCGGACGCGGCTCCTTCCGCGCATCCCTGTGAGTAGAAACCCAAGCAGTCCGGAGGTCGAGCGAGATGAGCAGCGGGGAACACATTCACAAGCTGGCCGAGTGGAGCGGCAAGGGCGAATCGCCCGCGATGCACAAGATCCTGGAGTGTGCGATGACGGACGAGGAGGCTCGCTTCCTGCTCGACCTGCCCGCCGGGGCAGCCGACCTGGCGGCCAAGTACGGCATGGACGAGCCATCCGTCGAGGAAAAGATCCTGAAGCTGGCCCGCCGCGGGCTGGTCGTGTCGTCGCGGAAGGGCATCCGCTACCCCCGCAATCCCTCGACGCTCCACGACAACATTCTCTCCAGCGCGGGGGAGGAGATTCCGCCCGAGATGGCCGGGCTCTGGATGGACCTCTACGACGGGGAGGGCTGGGCCGAGGAGATCGGGCGCGGCATGGCCGCCTTCGGCATCACCGCTCTGCGCACGATTCCCGGGCTGAACTCGGTTCCAGGAGGGGTCGAACTGCTGCCCCACGAGAGCATCCAGGCGATCATCGAAGCGAACGGCGATCTGATCAGCCTGCGCCACTGCTGCTGCCGCAGAGGCGCGCAGAAGTGCTCCCACCCGACCGAGGTGTGCATCCAGTTCGCCCGACGGGCGGAGTACGACCTCTACCGGGGCAGCGGGAGAAAGCTCTCCGTCGACGAAGCCATGGCCGCCGCCCTCGAGGCCTCGCAGTCCGGCCTGGTTCCGACGGTGACCAACATGTCCGTGATGCAGGCGCTCGAGTTCATCTGCTTCTGCTGCGGCTGCTGCTGCCTGGTGCTCGACCCGGCCGCCAAGGCGGGAGCGACCCAGGAGATCGTGGCGCCGAGCCGATTCACGGCCCGGGTCGACAACGAGAAGTGCGATGGTTGCACCAAGTGCCCCATGCACTGCGCCTTCGACGCGATCGAGATGAAGAGCCTCGCCGGCTACGCCGAGCCCAGGGCCGTGATCGACGCCGAGAAGTGCATGGGCTGCGGGGCGTGCGTTCCGAAGTGCCCGATCGAGGGAGCACTCACCATGGAGTTGATCCGGCCACCCGAGTTCATCCCCGAGAAGATCACGGGCCCGTCCTCCGTGGTGCACATGTGAACGCCCGTCGGTGAGCGAAAAGCAATCAGGCGGCTTTCGGGCTGCGCACCGGCCTTCTCTCCGCGAGAGCCGCTGGCTCGCGCTCGTCGTCGTGGGACTGATCGGCTCCTGCTCGGCAGACCTGGGCTCGCCACCGTCCGGATTCGACGGCGACTCCCTCTTCGACGACGTCCGCGCCTACGACGCCCTGGGTGTCCACCGGACGGCCACGCCCGCCGACCTCGGCACCACCGCCTGGCAGTGGCAGCACCTCGAAGAGCTGGGACTCCAAGTGACGCTGGGCGAGGTGCGCCTCCGACAGCAGTTTCCGTCGCGCGTCGAGCTCGTCGTGGGTGGGGATTCCCTCGAGATCGAGCCGCAGTGGCCGGTCACATTCGCGGCCGAGGTCCTCGCGGCCCCGCTCGTGTGGGTCGGCGACTCCCCTACCGAGCTGCCGCCAACGGGCGGATGGATCGCGGCTCTCTCGTTTCCGTACTCGCGTCGCGCCTCCATCACTCCCCACCTGGAGACGATCGGCACACTCTTCGAATCGGGCGCACTCGCGGTGGTCGCCGCGACGCGAGGGCCCACGGGCGGGATCATCTCGCTCAACACGCCCGGGGATGCGGAGCCCTTCCCTGGGCCCGTGGTTCTCGCCAGGGGAAGCGATGCCGAACGTCTGCGCGAGCTCGCGTCCCGCCGCGCCGAGGCGGAGCTCCGAGTCGAGGGCAGCGTAGAGGACGCGGCCCCGGCCTACAACGTCATCGGGCGCATCGACCGGGGCGAACGCTGGATCGTGGTCTCGACTCCCCAGAGCGGCTGGACGCACTGTGCGGGCGAGCGGGGACCGGGCATCGCGATCTGGCGCGCACTCGCGAGCTGGGCTGCCTCGGCGTCGACTCCTGCCAGCTTCCTCTTCCTCTCCACCACGGGGCACGAACTCGGCCACCTGGGGCTGGAGGAGGTGATCGCCTCCGACGGGCTTCCGCCGCCGCAAGAAACCGACCTCTGGCTGCATCTCGGCGCCGGGATCGCCAGCTACGACTACGAAGCCGAGAAAGGGGAGGTGACGATCTCCCGAGCGCCGCACCGAGGCCGCTTCCTGATGGGGACCTGGGGCGCTCTGCCCGGGCTCTTCGTCCTCTTCGCCAGCCAGCCCGGCCTGTTCCCCCTTCCCGCCATCGAGAGGCTCTCGGCTGGCGAGTTCAAAGCGGTCCTGCGCGAAGGCTACAGGCCCGCGGTCGGCTTCTTCGGTTCCAGCCTCAACCACCACGTGGACCTGGACCGCCCCGAGGTCACCGGACCCGAGCTCCTCGAACCGGTCGCGATCCGCATCCTGGAGCTCGTGCGCCGTGCCAGCGCGGCGAAGTAAGCCACCCCTCAGGTCGCGTCGCCGGGCTCGAGCCCCGGTGCCGGTGTCAGGGTCGGCTGAGGCGGTGCCCTCATCAGGGCCGCGACCAGGGCCGCCGCGAGCATCGTTGCGGCGAAGAAGTAGAAGACGGGCAGATACGTCTCCTGGCTGTCGAAGAACACCCCTGCACCCACCGGGCCGAGCGCGGCTCCCACCGTGGCCATGATGTTCAGGACTCCGAAGATCGCTCCGAAGTGCCTCATTCCCAGGTAGTCACCGGCCAGCAGGGGATTGATCACGAGGGGTGCGCCCAGCGCGAGCCCGTAGACGACGGCGAAGAGGAGGACCACCGGGTAGGGTCGCGCGAAGACGAGGATCAGGATCGACAACGCGAAGAGCGCGCAGTCGATCAGCATGGCGTTCCTGGCACCCCAGCGGTCGGAGATCGGACCGGACGAGAGGATTCCCACGACCATGACGGCCATCACCGCGCTCCAGGCGAAGGCCGCGTTCGTCGGCGAGTGTCCCAGGTCGGTGAGATAGGCAACGCAATGCGTTCCCAGCCCGCTCGTCACCAGCCCGATGATGAACATGATCGCTGCGATCTGCCAGAAGACGGGTAGCGACAAGGCGCTTCTCAGGCTGATGCCCCATGTCTCGCCGTCGTCTTCGCCGCCCCCCTCGGCGAGGCGATAGGGCTCGACCCCCATCTCCGACGGGTGGGTGCGGATCACCAGGAGGATCACCGGGATCGCCAGGACGATGATCGTGACCCCACTGAAGGCAAAGGCGGTCCGCCAGCTCCCGTTCAAAATGATCCAGTTGGCCACCGGAGACATGACCATGCCACCAGCGCTCGTGCCCGCAAAGGCCACGCCCATGGCAGTGCCTCTTCGGGACGTGAACCAGTTCGAGATGACGAGCGAGCAGGGAAGCGCAGTCGAGCACATCAGCCCGCACCCGATCAGCGCGAAGACGATGTAGAGCTGCCAGAGCTCGGCGATCCGGCTGCCCGCCAGCAGGCCGAGACCAATCATCCCTGCTCCCACCGCCATCACGGGTCTCGCTCCGATCCGGTCCATCAAGGTCCCGGCGACCGGCGCCGCCAGCGCCGATCCCACCGATCCCACCAGGAGGGCGAGCGAAAGGGCCCCCCGGCCCCAGTTCATGTCGGTCGCCATCGGCTTCACGAAGATGGGGAAGGTGTTGAGCACCATCCCCCAGCACAGGAAGAGGATGAAGAAGCATGCCGCGACGATGTGGTATCCGTAGAAGAATCTCGGCGTGCGCGGGCTCATCGAGCGGCGTTCAATCCCTCACCTGAATCGAACTGCAGAGTACGCGGGATCGGGGCTCCGACCAACCCCAGCGCGAAGGGGTGTGCGTTCGCCGTCCCCGCCGAGTACCCTGCCACAGATCATGCCGCGCAAGCTCGCCTGGCTGCTGACCGCGTGACAACCCGAACCCTGTTGATACGCGGTGGTCCCGTCCTCGTGCTGGACGGTGAGACGCCTCAGGCCGAGGCGATCGTCCTTCGAGAGGGCCGCGTGGCCGGCGTGGGCGGTCTCGGCGACATGCGGGCCCTGGCGGGGCCTGGAGCCGAGGAGTTGGACGTGCGCGGCGCCACGGTGATGCCGGGGCTGGTGGACACCCACCCGCATCTCCTGCATTTCGGCGTCATCAGCTACCCGCTGGCCGATCTGGCCGATGCCAGGAACCACGCGGATATCGTCGAGCGGATCGAGCGGAGCGCAGCGGAGAAGCCCGCGGGCAAGTGGGTGATGGCCACGCCGGTCGGCGAACCGCACTACTTCCTGCGCCGCTCCTATCGCGACCTCGAGGAGGGTGAACTGCCGGCCCGGCACGTGCTCGACCGCGCCACGGCGGAGCACCCGGTCATGGTCCAAGCCTGGGCGCCGGTGATTCCGAACGTCTGTGCCCTCAACAGCGCGGGCCTCGCCGCCCTGGGCATCGACCGAGAGAGCCCCGACCGCATCGAGAACGTGTGGATCGAGAAGGACGACCGCGGGGAGCCCACCGGGATCCTCAGAGGGTCGGTGAACATCTACTACACGAACGACCCGTTCATGGACTCCCTCCTGGGGAACCTCCCCATTCTCGATCCGGAAGCGGCCTTTCCAGGGACCCGGAAGGCGATGGGCGAGTACAACCGGATGGGGGTGACGACGGTCTACGAGGGGCACGCCATGGGCCCGCTCGAAATGCAGGTCTACCGTGCGCTTCGCGCGGAGGGGGCGCTCACGGTCCGCGTGCTGATGGCGCTCGAGTCCGAGATCTATGGCGTCCCCTGGGCTCGCCCCCTGACGGATCAGGAATTCGACGACAACCTCGAGCTCGCGCTCTCGATGACGGAGGTGCGAGACGATCTCTGCCGCTGCAACGGCGTGACCCTCTCCCGCGGCGGACCCTGCTGGCCGGGCTTCCTTCGCATGCGCGACGCCTACCGCGGACCCTACGGCGAGCCGACGCGCGGCGTCAGCTTCGTCTCGGGCGAGAAGGAGGCCCGAGCCATCGAGTACTGCGCCGCGCACGGCCTGCGGCTCAATTTCATCGGTGCGGGCTACCGGGACCACGACGAGTTCCTCGACCGTGCAGAGGCCATCCTGCAGCGTCATCCCGGCGCGAAACGCGACTGGCTCCTCCAGCACGCCTACCTGGTCGAGGCGGAGCAGGCCAGGCGCTACGCAGCGCTCGGATTTCAGGTCACGACCAGCATGTCCTTCTCGTGGGCCAAGGGCGATCTCTTTGCCGAACGCGTCGGAGAACACGTGCTTCCCGACCTGATCCCGCTACGGCGCCTGCTCGACGCCGGAGCGCTCTGAGCAGACCGAACTTCCATCTCTGGCTCGGTCCGGGTTTCTGAGATGAGCTCTAGACTGATACGACGTACCGCACGGTGTGGTGCCCCAGGATCGCGTCGATGCGGCGCCGGATCTCCCCCGGATCCGCACCGGCTGCGGGCTCTGCGGTCACGAGAGCGGTGGTTCCATGGGTCTTGTCCTCTTCGACCCTGACCTCGATCGACGCCACCAGATCGGACACGGCCTCGAGCTCCGAGGCGAAGACCTCCTCGATCGCGCGGTGCCGTAGCGCCGGCTTGAAGATCTTGCCCACCGCCGTCACCGGCATCGGATCGATGATGTGGACCCGTTTCGGGATGGCAGCCCGTTCCGTGATGTGCTCCCGGCAATGGCGCTCGACCTCCTCCAGCGTGAGCTTCACCCCTGGCTTGGGCGTCACGAATGCGGCCACGACCTCGCCTGCGTGCCTGTCGGGCTGACCGACCGCCGCCGCCGCCGCGACACCGTCGATCGTGTAGAGCACGTCCTCGACCACGGCGGGATCGATGTTGTGGCCGCCCCGGATGATCAGCTCCTTCTTCCTGCCGGTGAGCCAGGTGTACTCGTCCGCGTCCATTCGAGCCATGTCGCCGGTGTTGAGCCAGTCCCCCTCCAGCCAGGCACCCTTCTCGTGGGCCTCCTCCACATACCCCTTGAACACGTTGGGACCGCGGAGCACGATCACGCCGATCTCGTCCGTCCGGCAGTCGCGAACGTACTCGCCGTGCTCGTCGAGGATCACGGTCTTCATCTCCTGATAGGGAAGCCTCAGGCCGACCGAGCCGATCTTCCGCTCGCCGTCGCGCGGGTTGCACGAGGAAGCGACCGTGGCCTCCGTCAGTCCGTACCCCTCCAGCAACTTCAGGCCGGTTCGCTCCTCGAAGGCGCGAAACACCTGCACAGAGAGCGGCGCGGCCCCGACCATCGCGCAGCGGAGGCGCGAGAGATCGGTGCCCTCGACGGGAACGTCGAGCAGCACGGACAGCACCGTCGGGACCGTCATGAAGGAGTCGACGCCGTAGCGTTCGGCGATCTTGAAGAAGTTCTGGATCACCCCGGGGTCTCGATAGCCGGTCGGGCTCAGGAGCACGACGCAGGCACCGACCGAGAAGGGCGCGAGCCCCGTGAGCAGCGGTGCGTTGGCGTGAAACAGCGGCAGGCCGCACATCATGGCGCTCTTCTGCGAGATATCCAGGGCCATCGCGCACATCACGGCCGAGAACATCTCGTTCATGTGGGTGCGCATCGCGAGCTTCGGCGTACCGGTGGTTCCCCCCGTGTGATACATCGAGCAGACGTCCCCGGAGTCGATGCTGCGGCCCGAGGCGAACCGTTCGGGGTCGTAGCGATCGATCACCTCGTCATAGCCGAGGATTCCCTGGGCCTCGTCCGATGCGCCCATCACCCGCACGATGCTCGCAAGTGTCGGTACTTCCTTGCGGATCGCCTCCACCTTCGGCCAGATGTCGGAGCCGGGGTACTCCCCGAGCGCCACCAGGACCTTCGTCTTCGCCGAGACCATGATGTCGCGGATCTGTGCCGGCTCGAGCATCGGATTGATCGGATTGGCGATCCCCGCCGCCTCGGCCCCCCAGAGTGCGAAGTGGGTCTGGGGCAGATTCGGGAGGAGGTAGGTGACCACGTCACGCGGACCCACGCCAAGGTCGTGAAACAGATTCGCCGACTGCGTCACCCGCGAGAGGAACTGGCGGTACGAGACCTCGATCGGCTTCTCCCACATCTCTCCCGAGAGAAGAAAGCGCAGCGCGATCGCATCGGGATCCCGCTCCGCTCCCCTCTGGATCATCTCGTACGTGCTCCGAGTGGGTACCCTCTCCTCGAGGGGAACCGATTCGATCGCCTTGACGTCATCGATGTTTCGGAAGAGCTGTGTCATCGTCGAAGTCCTCGGGTTGGGTGCTCCAGTCGGCCCCGTTGGAGAGCCTCTTCCATCCTATGTCAGGAATCGGAAGTCCGGAAGTGGGCGGCTCGGAGGGCGGACGGAGTGCAAGCCCGGGCCGCCCGGGAACCGCAAAAGGTCTATACTTCGATGCCGACCGCCAGAGAGGGGAAGCCAATGGCCGCCCAAAGCGGAGAGAGCATCAAGCAGGACATCACCCGGCGCTATTCCGAGAGAACCGCAAAGACGAGGGAGCACCTCGAGGCGGCCCGGAAGTACCTCCCCGGCGGAGACACGCGCGGTGCGGCCTACTACGCCCCGTACCCCATCTTCATGGAGAGAGGCCAGGGGTGTCACGTCTACGATTGCGATGGGAACGAGTACGTGGACCTGGTCAACAACTTCACCTCCCTGATCCACGGCCACGCCCACCCGCGCCTGATCGAAGCAGCCCGGGCCCAGTCGGAGAAGGGCACCGCCTTCGCCGCTCCTTCGATCATCCAGTACGAGCACGCGCGGCATCTCTGTGACCGCGTGCCCTCCCTGGACCTGGTTCGCTACTGCAACTCCGGAACCGAGGGCACGATGTTCGCCATGCGCGTCGCCCGGGCCTTCACCCGCAAGGACGGCTTCATCAAGATCGACGGCGGCTACAACGGCGCCCATGACTTCGTCGAAGCCAACACCCTGGCCGACTTCATGGCCGAAGGGCTGCCGTCCGTTCACCTGGAGCGCGGCATCCCGGCCCGCCTGGCCGAGGATCTGTTCATCACGCCGTTCAACGATCTCGAGGCCACGGAATCGATTCTCGAGAAGCACCACGACCGGATCGCCGGGATCATCATGGAGCCCATGCTGGGCTCGGGCGGCCTGATCTATCCGCAGCCGGGGTATCTCCAGGGCATGCGCGAGCTGGCCGATCGGTACGACGTCGTTCTGGTCTTCGACGAGGTGATCACGCTTCGCCTCAGCCGCGGGGGTGTTCAGGAGCTCGAGACCGTGAGGCCCGACCTGACCGCCCTCGGCAAGCTGATCGGCGGAGGCTATCCGGTGGGCGCTTTCGGCGGCCGCAGCGAGATCATGGCGCACTTCGATCCCAACCACCCGGAGAACGTCGCCCACTCCGGCACCTTCGGCGGGAACAACAACACCCTCGCCGCTGGCCTGGTCGCGATGGAGATGTACGACCAGCAGGCGGTGGACCGGGTCAACGCTCTCGGCGACCGGCTCCGGAGTGGCTTCCAGGCAGCCATGGATCGCGTCGGGATCACGGGGCAGGCCGGGGGACGGGGCTCGCTGGTCGGAACCATCTTCTCGGGACGAGAGCTCAACAATGCCAAGGACGTGGTCCTGGGCTTCCTCGACAGTGGCGACATCTCAGCCTTGCTGCACTGGGAGATGCTCAACCGGGGCGTGTTCTACGCGTCGCGCGGCATGTACGTCGTCTCCACGCCGATGGACGAAGCGATCATCGACAAGGTGGTCGAAGCCTTCGAGGGCGCACTGCAGCTGATCAAGCCCTACGTGGCGGAGACGAAGCCGGAGCTGGTCACGAAGTAGCGGTCAGTCGCGCCAGCCGCGCGGATTGCGCTCCATCTCCGCGTCTCGCGCCTCCATCATAGCGAAGAGGCGCGCCGCCACTTCCGGCTGGCGCTCGGACACGTCGTAGGACTCGTACGGATCGCGCTCCAGGTCGATCAGCCACGGACCCTTCCAGAAGAGCACGGCGATGGGGAGAATGCCACCGGGCACCGGGTGGCGCGCGTGGGCCTTGTGGTGCCCCACGCGCACCGCCTCCAGGCGCGCGCCCCGGTAGAAGTAGAGCGCCTGGTGGGGGCTCGGAGCGCCCTCGGTGAGGACCGGCCAGATGTCGCGCCCGTCGATCACGCGGTCGTCTGGAGGCGCGATTCCGGTGAGCCTGAGAACCGTGGGCAGGACGTCGATCCCGTTCACGGGCTCCGCGATCACGCGGCCCGCCGGGATCCGGCCGGGCCAGCGCGCGATGAACGGCACCCGCGGCCCGCCCTCGAAGGACTGGCTCTTGCGCCCGCGCACGCTCCCGGGGCTCCCCTGGAACCAGGGGCCGTTGTCGCTGGTGACCAGCACCAGCGTGTCGTCCTCGAGATCGAGCCGCGCGAGGGCGTCGAGGAGCCGTCCCGTGCTCCGATCCAGGTCCTCGACCACGTCGCCGTAGACCCCGGCCTCGGACTCGCCCCGCTGCGTGGCGGAGGGAAAGAGGGGAATGTGCGGAAACGTGTGCGCGAGGTACAGGAAGAAGGGACGCTTCCGGTTCTCTTCGAGGAAGGCGATCGCCTCGTCGGTGTAGCGCTCGGTGAGCGTGGACTGGTCGACGGGATGAGGCTCGGCGATCTCGCGGTCGCGCCAGAGGGGAACGGGGGCCATGTCGTTGCTGAACAGCAGCCCGAAGTAGGAGTCGAAGCCGAGGTCATTGGGCTGGGAGGGCGAGCGGCCGCCGAGATGCCACTTGCCGACCATTCCCGTTGCGTAGCCAGCTGCGCTGAGGACCTCGGGGAGCAGGATCTCGTCCACTGGCATGCCGGTGGGAACGTGCCCGATCCGCATCGCGCGATCGATCGGCGAGCCGTGGGGAAAGGTCACCTCCACCATGCCGGTGCGCGGTGGATAGCGACCGGTCAGGAGCCCGGCGCGCGAAGGCGTGCAGTAGGGCGCGGGCGCGTAGTAGTGGGTGAGACGCACTCCCTCGGAGGCGAGCCGATCGATTCTCGGAGTCGCGATTGCACGCGACCCGTACGCCCCGAGGTCGCCCCAGCCGAGGTCGTCGAAGACGATCAGCACCACGTTGGGCCTGGCGCTCGCCTCCACCGCGCCGAGATAGCGCTGCTTGGCCTCCAGGTGGCGTTCGTCCAGCAGGGGCTCGTGGGTGGCGAGCCGGAAGACGGCGAAGAGCACGACGCCAGCGATGGTGAAGAGCAGAAGACCGCCGAGTGCGGCCAGCAGCCACGTCAGGATGCGCAAGGGTGTTCCTCCCAGCAACCATCATGCCATAGAAGAGGCTCGGCCGGGGGAGCGCTACCGCCCCAGCAACACGAGCTGAAAGCGCGCCGGGCGCTCGGCCACTGCGGACTCCGGCACCACCTCCGGCTCGGCCAGGATGTACGGATCGTCGAACGATACCCGGCGCTGGGCATCAACACGGAAGATTGCTTACTTTGATGTGGACGGAATTCAAGCTGGATGAGGATTGGCAATGGCAGCGACCAAGAAGAAGAGGAGAGTGAAGACCAGCGCGGGGCTCAAGGAGTACACCTACCTCGGCTGTCCACTCACGCGGAATCGTTCACCCTGGTGTTTCCGGCTCTGCACGCCGGACACGGAGGGACATGGCCACTGTGGCCGGATCGCCCCTCACGCGCTCACGGGAAGGATCCAGGCGGGGATCCTGGAGTACAACAAGAAGCAGCGGGCGGCCCACTGCAAGAAGCTCGAGTCCATGTATCTGGCCGCTCCCTGCAACGAGTACTACGAGCCCGGCATCAGGGTCGAAGAGGGTGAGGCGGAGGTCGTGATCCCGGTGCAGGAGAGGTTCCTGGACGCGGCGGGATCCGTTCACGGCTCCGTCTTCCATCGAGCCATGAACGATGCCGCGCTCTTCGCCGTCAACTCGGTGATTCCCAAGCACCTGGTTCTGGGCACGGACTTCAACATCCAGCTGACGGGCTCCATCACGGGGGGCGAAATCATCGCCAGGGGACGGGTGATCGGCTCGTCCGAGGAGCACTGCCTGGCCGAGGCGGTGGTGCTGGACAGCAAAGGGGAAGAGCTGGGAAGGGGCACCGGCATCTTCGTGGCGACCGAGATCCCCCTGTCGTCCGAGATGGGATACGAGTAGACGCCCCCTTGCGCAAATCGCACCGGTAGGGTGCGTTGGCGATCCTGATCGCGATCCTGGCCGGTGCCGCGCTGGCGTTCCTGGCACCGGAACGCGTGCTGTGGATGCGGCCCGCGCTCCAGCCGGCGTTTGCCGTGACGATGCTCTGCGTCGGGACCCTGGTTCGCCCCGAGCAGGTGCGCGCCTTTCTGGGGGCGCCGCTGCGACCGCTGATCGGCCTGCTCGGCCAGTACACGATCATGCCGCTCTGCGCCTGGGCGGTCTCCCTCGCCTTCTCGGATCCGGTTCTCAGGACCGGGATCGTGCTGGTCGGGTGCATGCCCGGCGCGATGGCCTCGAACGTGATGACAGTGCTCCTGCGCGGTGACCTCATCCTCTCGGTGACCATGACGAGCGTGGCCACCCTGCTCTGCCCTCTCGTGATCGCGCTCTGGCTTCCGCTGCTGGCGGACACCCGGGTGGAGGTTCCGGTCGCGGACATGGTCTGGAACGCCAGCTGGATGGTGGTGGCGCCGGTGGTAGCGGGAATCTGGCTGCGCAGCCTCCGGCCCCGCATGCCGCGCGCCTGGGACCCCCTGGCCACCGGGACGGCATCCGTGGCGATCGTCCTGATCATCCTGGTCGTGGTCGCGGCCAACCGCGACCAGCTGGCTCGGCTCGGACCGACGCTGGCGCTCGGGATGCTGGCGCTGAACCTGGGCGCCTACGCGCTCGCCTTCGGGGCCGCCACCGCCATGCGCTGGCCAGCCACGTCAGCGCCGCACCCTGGTCATCGAGGTGGGAATGCAGAACGCCGGTCTGGGCTCGGTGCTGGCGCTGGCCCACCTCGGCGAAGCCGGCGCCGTTCCGAGCGCTTTCTACACCGCCCTCTGTGTGGTGACCGCGGCCAGCGCACTCCCGGTCCTGCGCCGCGCGGCACCGCGGGTCACTTGAGATCGGCCCGGGTGTACTCGAGCAGGCCACGGGCGATGATCAGACGCTGGATCTCGCCCGTGCCCTCGTAGATGTCGGTGATGCGGCAATCGCGCATCCACTTCTCCAGCAGGTGCTCGCGCGAGGCGCCCATCGGCCCGAGGATCTCGACGCAGCCCTGGGTCACCGCCCGCACCGCCGAGCCCGCGTGGGCCTTGCAGACCGACGACTCCATGTTGTTGGGCTTCCCCTGGCCAGCCAGCCAGACGCACTGCAGGGTGTCCAGCACCGAGGCCTCGAAGATCGCCTCCAGGCGGATGAACTTCTCCACCGCGGCCGGGAGCGTCCCGAGACCGGCGCCGTAGTCGAGCTCGAAGCCGGCTTCCGTGAGCTGCTCGCGCGTGAAGTCGAGCGCCGCCTCGGCCAGGCCGAGGCCCATCGCCGCCGTCATCGGACGGGTCATGTTGAAGGTCTTCATGACCCCGCGGAAGCCGCCCGAGCTCTTCTTCGGGATCTCCTCGTTCAGGCCGAGCAGGTTCTCCCGCGGGATCCGGCAGTCCTTGAAGACGTAGACCGCGGTGTCGTCGGCGCGGATGCCGAGCTTCTTCTCCTTGTAGGGAACATCGAATCCGGGCGTCCCTCTCTCCACCAGGAAGGACTTGATGCCCGGCGCGGCCGGCGGACTTGTCGATGGTCGCCCAGATCACCGCGCCTTCGGCCCGGATGCCGGTAGTGACGAAGATCTTCTCGCCGTTGATCACCCACTCGTCGCCGTCGAGCTCGGCGCTGCACTGGACCATGGAGGGGTCGGAGCCGCAGCCCGGCTCGGTGATGGCCATGGAGAGCGTGAGGTGACCCCACTTCTCCTGCTGCTCCTTGGTTCCCGCCGCGCTCAGCGCGGCGTTGCCGAGGCCGCCTCCACTCTGCTTGAGGCGAATCGAGTAGTCGCCCCAGTAGAGCCCCATGGCATGGAGCGCCATCATCACGGGCTTCGGCGAGTCGTCGGGCCCCGACTCCGGCACCGCCCCGGCGCTGGCCAGGAACTCCTTGCTCTCCGGGCAGCTCGTCCGGGGGAAGCTCCTCCCGCTCGTCGTACTCGCGGGCGTACTTGCGGCAGATCAGCGCTTCGGCGCGGGTGCGCGCGAGCTGAGCCTTGTCGGTTTCGGTCAGAGTAAAGTCGATCATTCTGCTTCTCCAGTGAATCGTTCGGCCCGACCCCGGGTCGCGGCGGGCCGCTTGAAGTGGACTCCGGACTGCCTAGACCCCGATCATGCCCTCGAGCACGCCCAGCGTGCGCGCGTTGCGGAACCACATCTCGACGCGGGTTGTCGCGGATGTAGCCGTGGCCGCCGAAGACCTGGACCCCGTTGTCGGCGATCCACATGCACTTCTCCGCGGCGTACGACCGGGCCAGGTGCGCGGGCCGGGTGGCGTCCTGCCCCTGCTCCACGAAGCTCGCCGCCTTCCAGGTCAGCCAGCGCATCGACTCGGTCTCGATGTGCATCTCCGCCAGGCGGAAGGCGATCGACTGCTTCTTCGCGATCGCCTCGCCGAAGGCGACGCGATCCTTGGCGTAGGGAATGCATTCCGCCACCACGCCGCGCGAGAGCCCGACCATCACGGCGCACAGGGCTGCGCGGGAGCTGGCCAGCAGGTTGCGGACGTCACAGCCCGAGTCGCCACCGAGGCGATCCGCCTGCGGGACCTCCACCCGCTCGAGCTCGAGCGAGACGGTGGTGAGGCCGCGCAGTCCGAGGTTCTTCTCGGGCTCGGAGATGCTGAGCCCTCCGGCGTCCCGGGGGACGATGAAGGCGTCGAGCCCCTCCCCGTTGGCGGCCACCACCAGGAAGTGACTGGCGCGATCACCCAGGGGCACGAAGGACTTGACCCCCGAGAGCACGAAGCCGTCGCCCTTGGGCTCGGCCACGCGTGCGGGGCTTGAGCGCGTCGAACACCGCCCCGGGCTCCGCGACGGCGAGCGACGCCGCGTGGAACTTCTCCGTGCAGAGCTGGGGGAGAAGCCTCTCCTGCTGATCCTCGGTGCCGTGGTCGACGATGGCGTTGGCGAAGGCCGAGGGGGCCATGGCGGCCAGGGCGAGGCTGGCGTCTCCGTAGCCGAGCTCCTCGAGCAGGATGGCGTTGGTCACCGGCGAGCGCGGCTCGCCGCCACCTCCGTACTTCTCCGGAAGCTGGGTCGAGGTGAGACCGAGCTCCCAGATGCTGTCGAGGAAGTCCTGCGGGATCGACGACTCCTCGTCGCAGTCGCGTGCGATGGGGCGCATCGCCTCGTCCGCAAACTCCTTCATCGTATCGCGGACGATTTCCTGTTCTTCACTGGGCCCGAACGAGATCACGCTCTTCTCCTTTCGCTCTTGTGTTTCGGGGACGAGTCGCCTTGCGGACTCGCCTGTTCCTGTCCCGGCTCGGTGTGGTTCACCTGCGAGATCTGGTGGAAGTAGTGATCCATCGCGATGTCGGCGCCGTCCTTGGTCATGATCCCGGCCTTGATCAGCTCCCGGGCATCGGTCAGTCCCAGGGCCACGCCGCACCAGGCGTTGGCGTCGGCCGTGTAGCGGACGTCGGCGCGATCGGCGAAATCGGGCACCACGCTGCACACCCCGTCGGAAATGTGAACCGTCCACACACCGCCCCCGGCGCCGGTGAGACGGATCTCGAAGGTCACGTCGGCGTCGCGGGCACGCTCCTCCCGGAGCAGGAAGGGGAGCGACTCGAGGATCGACTGGGGGGAGGTCTCGGTGAACTGAGTGGTGTCGATCTGGAGCGCGTCGATGCCGTAGCGCGTGAACCAGCGCGCGATGCTGGACACGATCGGCTCGAGAGAGCGGCCGCGCTCGGTGACGGCGTAGACGGAGCGCGAGCCCTCTGCGACGCTCTTCACGAAGCCCTGTCGGACCAGCTCCCGGAGACGACTCGAGAGGACCCTCGGGGCGATCCCGGTGCGGACCCGCAGCTCCTGGAAGCCCTTGGGGCCGAGCAGCAGATGGCGAACCAGCACCAGCCTCCAGCGGTCGCCGATCACGTCGAGGGCCCGGGCCACCGGGTCGTAGATCTCTCCCGGGCGGGGGACGCCGCGCCGCACCGAGGAGAGAGCGGCGGGGCTGCCGCTGGGACCCGAAGAGGCCTTTGCGTCCATCATGGAAGTATTTATCAGATACCTATCAAATATTCAATGAATACTCGTTCAGGGTCCGCATTGATGCATTGTCAAGTTCCCCTGGGGTACGCAGGTGGTGGGGCAAGGAGCAGGACCAGGGCATGAGGACCGAAGTCGCGGTGCGCGGCAAGGACCATTTCTGCCTGGAGGGAGGGATCAGCGCTGTATGATGTCGCCCGCCAATCCGGAGACCACGCGCTCTCGTGACCAGCCATTCCTCGCGCATGACGCTCCGCCCCAAGCTCTTCTACGGCGTGGGCTCCGTCGCCTACGGCGTGAAGGACAACGGCTTCTCGTTCTTCCTGCTGATCTACTACAACCAGGTCCTGGGGCTCTCGGCGATCGCTGCTGGAACCGCGCTGATGATCGCGCTCGTCCTCGACGCGATCTCCGACCCGCTGGTCGGCTACATCTCCGACAACTGGCACTCGAGATGGGGACGCCGGCACCCCTTCATGTACGTCTCCGCACTGCCGCTGGTGATCTGCTACGCGCTGCTCTGGAACCCGCCGAGCGGGCTCGGACAGGACGGTCTGTTCGCGTACCTGCTCGTCGGCGCGGTCCTGGTCCGGACACTGATCACGCTCTACCAGATTCCCAACACCTCGATGGTGGCGGAGTTGACCGACGACTACGACGAGCGGACGTCGATGCTCAGCTTCCGTTACTTCTTCGGCTGGTACGGCGGCCTCAGCATGGCCGCCCTCGCCTACGGCGTCTTCCTGCCGATGGGCTCCGAGTCCGGATTCGGCCAGCTCAGCGCCAGGGGCTATCAGCTCTACGGGCTGATCGGGGCCGGCGCCATCCTGGCTTCGATCCTGACATCGTCGATCGGTACCCACCGGTACATCCCGATCATGAACAAGCCGCGTCCGAAGCTGCCCTTTCAGCCGGGCCGTTTGCTCCGGGAGCTCTCCCAGACGCTGTCGAACCGCTCCTTTCTGGCGCTGTTCCTGGCGGGGGTGTTCGCGGCCATGGCCGGGGGAGTCAGCAGCAACCTCGAGATCTACATGGCCACCTACTTCTGGGAGCTGGAGCCGGAGCGGATCCTCTACATCGTCATGCTGCAGTTCCTGTCCGCCCTGGTCGGGGCGAGCCTCGCGCCGCTCTTCACCCGCCGCTTCGGCAAGAGGCGCGCCGCGCTGGGTCTGATCGGCTCCGCAATCATCCTCGGCCCCGCGCCGATCCTGCTCCGCCTGGCGGGGTTCTTCCCGGGCAACGAGAGCACGTGGCTGCTGCCCATCCTGATGGTCCACGGACTGATCGGAGTCTCGCTGGTGGTCATGATCGGCATCACGACCTCGTCGATGATGGCGGACGTCGCCGAGCAGAACGAGCTCCGCACCGGGCGGCGCGAAGAAGGGCTGTTCTTCTCCGCGACCAGCTTCGCGGCGAAGGTCACTTCCGGCCTCGGCACCTTCCTGGCCGGCGTGATCCTGAGCCTGGTCGCGTTCCCCAAGGGCGCCGACCCGGGCTCGGTCGACCCCCAGATCATCTTCAATCTCGGCTTCGTGCTCGGCCCCGTGCTGATGGTGCTGTACTTCGTCGCCTTCGGCTTCGTCGCCCGGTACGACATCAGCCGCAGCGGTCACGAGAGCCACCTGGAGACGCTCTCCCGTCGGCGAGAGTAGCCCGCTCGTTCACTGCGCAGACCGTCTGCAAGGGCCGCCAGATTGTGAGCTCCCGAGGGAAGCGATAGGCTTTCGGTCCGCTTTCGGTCCGGTTAGGAGGAAGACCATGGAGATCATCCGCGCAGGCGAGATCATGCTGACGCACCCCGAGCACCAGAGGCTCTCCTACGAGCCGGACTACGCGTTCGGAGGAGCCTTCGTCATCGATCACTACTGCCCGCTGATCGAGGCAGCGGTCCCGATGACCGACTGCGGCTTCATGCACGCAGATGCCGTCTACGACGTGGTCAGTGTCAGCCGAGGCGCGTTCTTCCGTCTCGAGGAGCATCAGGACCGTTTCGCGCGCGCCTGCGAGGCGATTCGGGTGCGCAACCCCTTCTCCCGAGAAGAGGAAGCCGAGATCCTCCACAAGATCGTCGCGCTCGCTGGGCTGCGCGACTCCTACGTCTGGTGGGCCGTCACCCGCGGCAATCCGCCCCTGGGGCGCGCGGAGATGGTCCTTCCGGACCGCTTCGAGTGCCGCTTCTACGCGTTCGCGTGTCCCTTTGTCTTCATCGCCGACGATGAGCAACGGATCCGCGGCCTCGACCTGATCGTCAGCCGGGAGCGCGTCCGCATCTCGCCTCGTGCCGTGGACCCGAAGGCCAAGAACCTGCACTGGCTCGACATGCAGATGGCGCTGTTCGAAGCGGGCGACCGCGGCGCCGAGTGGGCCGTCCTCCCCGACGAGGAGGGCTACCTGACGGAGGCCGCCGGGGCGAACATCTTCATCATCCAGAACGGAGCCGTCCTCACCCCCGATGCCGGCTGTCTCGAGGGCATCACCCGCCAGGCTGTCTTCGACCTCTGCTCCGAGCTGGGAATCCCCTCCAAGGCGACACGCGTGCACGTCGACGAGGTACGCGACGCCGAGGAGGTCTTCCTCACGACCACGGCGGGCAGCATCATGCCCGTGCGCAGCGTCGACGGCCAGCTGCTGGCCGGCCGAGAGGGCCCGGGCGAGATCTCGGCAAGGCTGCACAACCTCTACTGGGAGCGGATCTGGGACGGCTGGGGCGGCACCCCCGTTCGCTACGAGCTCGCCGGCTGAAGACCGCTGCCGACGCGGAGTCCTCCCGCTAGACTGCATTTCTCACCGGATGACGGCGCCGATCAGGGATCGGGAGCCGGCTCCAGCTCCAGCTCCTTGCGTTGGCGCGCGGCCCGCTCCTTTGCCTTGGCTCGTTCGCGCTCCATCTCCAGCAGGAGCTCGCGCCGCACCTGCTGTCGCTGAAGCTCCTCAGCGGAGAGATCCACCCGCTTCGCGTTGCGCAGACAGCCGCCGAACGGATCGCTGTCGAGGAAGTCGAACTCCCGCGGGATGGCCGCGGCGGGAGCGCTGCCCTCGAGGGTGACGGTGATCCCGCGGCGCACCTCCTCGCCGGACTCGCCCCGAGCGACCGCCTCGATGCGGTTCTCGCCCGCGGCGAGGGGCACGAAGCCGCCCCACGAGCCATCGGGCGTCGTGTAGAACGCGCGAGCCTGCTTGTCGTTGGCTCGGTTGACGAGCTCCACTCGCACCGGAGCGGTGATCCGAACCTCCTCGATCGCCTGGAGCAGGTTCACCGCGTTCCGGACGGGAATGAACGAGCCTCCGGTGCGCTCGGCGATCTCCACGGCCGCGACGGGGGCCTCGAGCGCCAGCGGCCCGATGGCCACCGTGCTCACGCGAACGCGGGCACGCTGTGCGCGGTCCGCCGCGCGCAGTGCCGCGCGCACGTTGTCGGCGGGCTCGTGAGGCCCGAACGGCTGGGTGGGGGTGCCGTCGGTGAGCAGCACCGCGGCTCGGCCGCGTGACGGGTCCGCGGTCGACAAGGCTCCCGACAAGCCCCAGCAGCTCGATGGTCGCCTGGTCGATTCCGGCGGCCATGTGGGTTCCGCCCGCCGGGCGTCCCCTCACGCAAAGCCCGGAGCCCCTCTTCCAGCTGGGCGATGTCGTCCGTCAGCGGCACCCGCGTGACGGCGTTCGGCAGCACGGGCTCCCCCCGCACCAGGTCCGCAGGCCCGCCGGAAAAGGACACCAGACCCAGCCGCGTGCGCCGCGGGTCCAGAACCTGCGCCAGCCGGCGCGCGGCCGCGACCTCGGCGGAGAGGATCGAGTCGCCGGGGTCCGTGCTGCGATCTCCCATGGTGAAGCCGATCTGGCCGAAGTCGGGTCGACCCACCCGACCGTCGTCATCGACATCGGCGCCGCTCGCGGCGGCGGTGGAAACGGAGGTGTCGACCACGATCACCACGTCCAGCTCGGAGGGCCCGACTCGGCCCGCCACGAAGAGACCGCAGCTGCTGGGGCCGAGGACCAGGCCGTCGGCGGGGTGTTCGATCTCGAGGGAGAGGGTCGGCGCCTCCGCCGCGTCTTCGGCGCGGGTGGCCCCCGGCGCCGTCAGCAGCAGCGTGACGAAGCATCCCGCGATGGGATTGGCAATCCAATGGGGAAGTCGCAACGGCACTGCCCTCCGCGTTCGCTGACCTGGTGGATAGAGTACCGCGCAGTCACTGGAGGGAGAAGAACTCCGCCAACGCAGGCTCGATCCGGTGCGACGATCCCTGCTCCGCACGGCGTTGGCCCACACCGGAGAAGCGCGCCATATTCCCTCGCACCCGCACGGAGGAGCGCATGCTTCGCATCCTGGTGTCGATCGCGGTCGCCTCGCTCGCCTGGCCGGTCCAGGCTGCGAAGGCTGATGACGTCCCCCGCTTCGAGCCGACTTCCTGCGCTGCCTTCGAGATCCACGACGAGAACGCCAAGTGCGGATTCCTGGTCGTCCCCGAGAACCGGGACGACCCTGGGAAGCGAACCCTCCGACTGGCCGTCGCCATTCTGAAGAGCCGGAGCGCAACCCCTCGGCCGGACCCGGTGATCTACCTCCACGGCGGGCCAGGGGGAGACGCGATCCCCGGCGCTTCGCGTTGGCTGGATCACCCGCTCCGCGAGGACCGCGATTTCATCCTGCTCGATCAGCGGGTGACCGGCTTCTCGGAGCCCGCGCTCTGCCCCGAGCTTTCGCTGGACGACATGATCGTGATTGCGGGAGACCTCGACCCGGTCGAAGCCAACGCGGAGCGGCTCGCACTGTCGCTGGCCTGTCGTGATGCACTCCTCGAGAGTGGCGTGGACCTGGGCTCCTACAGCAGCGACGCCAGCGCCGCCGACCTCGCCGACCTGCGACGCGTCCTCGGCCTCGACTCGTGGAACATCTACGGGATCTCCTACGGCACAAAGCTGGCTCTCTCCACCCTGCGCAGCTCTCCCGATGGGATTCGCAGCATCGTCCTCGACTCTGCCTATCCCCCTGGAGTCCAGGCCTTCGACCAGCGGACCGTCAACTTCATTCGCGCTCTCAAGGTGCTGTTCGAGGCCTGTGCCTCCGACGCGGCTTGCCAGGCCGCGTATCCGAGCCTGAAGGAGAGCCTCTTCGAAACCATGGCAGACCTCCGGGAACGACCGCTGACCGTCGACATCCCGAGCGACGGCCCGCTTCCGGTCGATGAGTTCACGATCAACGTCCAGGATTTCCTGGTCGCCGCACACCAGATGCTCTACCGGCGCCCGATGATCCCGCTGATCCCCTTCACCCTGGAGGCGATGAGGACCCGAAACCGGGACGCGCTCTACGGCCTGGTCGGATCCTTCGGAGAGCAGGGTCTGCGAGTCGGGCGCGACGTCTACAACCTGGTGGAGTGCTTCGAGCGAGGGCCGTTCGGGAGCCGCGAAGGATACGAGGCGGTGACCGCAGACCATCCCAGGATGCGCGCCGGCTTCACCTATTTCGACGTCGACCAGGATCTCTGCGACGTGTGGTCGGAGGACCACGCCGGCCCCGATGAAGCGCTGCCCGTGAAGAGCGACGTCCCCGCGCTGATCCTGGCCGGCGACTTCGATCCCATCACACCTCCGGCGTGGGGAAGACGTGCGGCGCAGACGCTGGAGAACAGCTTCTTCTTGCAGTTCCCAGGCGTCGGCCACGCAGCCAGCACCGCCCACCCCTGCCCCGAGGCCATCACGGTCGCGTTCGTGCAGGATCCCACCCGCGAGCCCGACACGAGCTGCATGGCCGAGATGAAGCCGCTGACCTTCGTTACCGACCTCCACGTCAACAGCGGCGTGTACCGGCTCTCGAAGGCGATCTTCGTCGAGCGCAGCACTGGAGCCGTGGCCAGCTTCGCTCTGGTCGCGCTGGCGCTGCTCGCGGGTGCCCTCTGGTCTCCGCTGGCCGGGCGGATCGGACGGCGCGGGGGTCGCGCGACGCAGCAGGAGCGCGGCGGCGCGGCGGCCCAACGACTGGCCACCTCGGCCTGTGCGCTGGGCCTGCTCTTCTTGGCGGGACTCGGCGCCACCCTCGCGGTCACTGCTCGCGAGGCTCCGTTCACCCTCGTCTACGGGGTCCCCGGATGGGCGGCACCGCTGTTCCTGCTTCCGATCCTGATCGCACTCCTCAGCCTCGCAGCACTCCTGCTGACCCGATCCGCATGGCGATCGGCGAGGTGGTCTCCATGGAGAAGGCTCTTCCATTCGGTGGCGATCCTCGGCTGCATCGGTCTGCTGGCCCTGCTGTTCCGGTTCGGGATCCTCTGACTCCAGCGTCTCCTGGGTGCGATCGCCCATGGTATGGTGAGCTCCAACGGTCGTCCGCTCGCGGCGGCCAGGAACCGGAGGCGAGATTGAGGGCGGCTCTGTTGAACGCGTTCCTCGTCGGCTGTGGCGGATTCGCTGGAGCGGTCCTGCGCTACGCCATGGGCGGTCTCGTGCACCGGCACCTCCCTCTCTCCACCTTCCCCTACGGAACGCTCTCCGTGAATCTGCTGGGCTGTCTCCTGATCGGAGCGCTCGCGGGCCTGGCCGACTCCCGCCAGCTGTTCGCGCCCGAGTTGCGCGCCTTTCTCTTCATCGGTGTGCTCGGGGGGTTCACGACGTTCTCCACTTTCGGTTTCGAAAGCTTCGCGATGGCGCGCGACGGCGAGCACTGGCGCGCAGCCTGGTATGTCGGCATCCACGTGGTTCTCGGTCTGACGCTGGTGTGGTGGGCCTACGGGCTGACCAGCACGAGGTAGGTGGCGATGGTGCTCCCCAAAGACGGGACGTTGCTCCGGATCTTCATCGGGGAGAGCGACAGGCACGAAGGCTTGCCGCTCTACGAGTGGATCGTCCGCAAGGCCCGCGAGCAGGGCCTCGCAGGCGCCACGGTCCTCCGCGGGCTGGAGGGATTCGGCGCCCACAGCCGCCTCCACACCGCCAAGATCCTCCGCCTGTCGACGGATCTGCCGATCGTGGTCGAGATCGTCGATACCGAGGAGAAGATCCACACCTTCCTGCCCTCGATCGACGATGCGATCGAGGAGGGCCTCGCCACGCTCGAGAAGGTGGAGGTACGCTTCTACCGGTCTCGGCAGTCGCCGTAGCGCACCGGCCGTTCGACGCGCTGCCAGTCGGCGCAGCGACCAGCAGCCGTCAGACCGACAGGTCGATGATCAGGCGACTTCCGTCATCCGGATCGAAGGAGGTCCGGAAGACCCGGAGCGGCTCCTTCGCCGGACCACCCAGCGGGGATCCGTCCGTCGCGAACTGGCTGCTCCCCAGGCTCGCGCACTCGAACTTCCCATTTGCCGGCTGGTACTCGACCTCGACACCCCGGTGGGGGCACTGGATCGAGGCGACCAAATAGGTCTTCTCGCCGGTGCGTGCGATGATCAGCGGATCCGGCAACGCTTCGTCGCGGATCTTCACGGAGCCTCCCGGCTCTGCCAGCTCCGGGACCTTGCCGAGGTCCACCTTCACCCGGTTGGCCTCCGCTTCCAGGCTGTAGGCGTCTTCCGGGATGGCGGGCGTGTTCCCGATCTTGGTGAACGTCGCGCAGCCACCCAGGCCACACAGACAGCTGGTGGCTCCGATTGCGAACACGGCGCTGTGGTTGAGGAACTCGCGGCGGGTCGCTTCTGCCATGGTGGCCTCCTGGAGCGAGCTCGAACCCGAGCTCGGGTTCTGTGGATCGGGTCCCCGGAGCATACTGTAAGCGGCGGACCTCGCCGAGGACGCCCGTCTCCCGTTCCCGCTCGACCACCACGGGCAAAACACCGCTACCCTGCGGGCGCACATGTCCCTCTCCACCAAGGTCCTGCTCGGCCTGGCACTCGGCATCGTCACCGGCCTCTTCTTCGGGGAGTCGGTGGAGTTCCTCGAAGTGCCGGGGAGGGCCTTCGTCGTGCTGCTCCAGATGACGGTGCTGCCCTACGTCTCGGTGGCGCTGATCCACAGCCTCGGCAGACTGAGTACCACCGAAGCCCGCACACTGGCCCGCTACGCGGGCGCGTTCCTGCTGGTGATCTGGGGGTTGACCCTGGCGGTGGTCGTCTCTCTCCCCCTCGCCTTTCCGGGATGGAAGGCCGCCTCCTTCTTCAGCACCAGCCTGATCGAGGAGACTCTGCCCTTCGACCCGCTCACGCTCTACCTGCCCTCGAACCCCTTTCACGCCTTCGCCGAGGGGGTGGTACCCGCCGTGGTCGTCTTCAGCGTGGCCGTGGGGCTCTCCCTGATGGTCTCGGAACGGAAACAGGCCCTGCTCGAGAGCCTCGGCACCCTCGAGGAATCGCTCCAGCGGATCGCGGGCTTCGTGGTCGGCCTGGCGCCCTACGGCGTCTTCGCCATCGCCGGTCACGCAGCCGGCGTCATGCGCGGCGAAGACCTGCTGGGCCTCCAGGTCTACGCCGCCGCCTACGTCCTCGCGGCGCTCGTCCTGGCCTTCTGGATTCTGCCGGTCCTCGTCACGTCGCTGACCCCCTTTCGTTACGGCGAGGTCTTAGGCCATGCGCGGGCGGCGCTGATCACCGCCTTCGCGACCGGGAGCGTCTTTGTCGTGCTCCCAATCCTCGCCGTCCGTAGCAAGGAGCTGCTGGAGACCCGGGAAGAGGCCCGGGAGAACAGCGAGCTGGTGGACGTGATCGTGCCGATCGCCTTCACCCTCGCGAGCGCCGGCAAGCTGCTCTCCCTGGCGTTCGTGCTCTTCGCGGGCTGGCTGTCGGGATTCCCGCTGGCCCCCACCCAGATCCCGCAGTTCCTGATCTCGGGTGTGTTCAGCTTCTTTGCGAGCACGGCCATGGCGATCCCCTTCCTGCTCGACCTCTTCCGGATCCCGGCCGACCTCTTCCAGCTCTTCCTGGTGGCGGACAACGTAGTCGGCAATCGCTTCGGCTCGCTGCTGGCGTCGGTTCACATCCTCTCGCTCACGCTGCTCGGCACCTGCGGAGCGGCGGGTTTGCTCCGCGTGCGGCGCGCGCGACTGGCACGCTGGGGGGTCGTCGCCGTGGTACTGGTGCTCGGGGGCTTCGGCGGGCTGCGCCTCGCCTTCGAGTCCATCGATCGTCCCTACGAGGGCTACCAGCTATTCATCGAGCGCTCGCTGCTGCTGCCGACAGCACCCGCGACCGAGAATGACAGCGCAGTGCCGCGCGGATCGGGCCCGGCGCTGGATCGAATCCGCGCCACCGGCACAGTGCGCGTCGGATGGACACGGGATCGCCTCCCCCTCGTCTTCCGCAACCAGGCAAGCGAGCTGGTGGGCTTCGACGTGGAGATGGCCCACGCCCTGGCCCGGGATCTCGGCGTGAAGCTCGAGCTCGTTCCGATCGATCCAGGCCGGATGCGGGAGCTTCTTGCCTCGGGAACAATCGACGTCGCGATGAGCGGGTTCGCGATCACGCCGGAACGGATGCGCAGCGTGGCGTTCTCGGACCCCTATCTCGAGGAGACGATCTGCTTCATCGTCCCCGACCACCGCCGCGACGAATTTGGCAGCCGCGAAGCCGTGCTGGAGCACGAAGCCCTCCGGCTGGCGATGCCGGGCACTCACTACTACGCGGAGAAGATGCGGGAGTTCCTGCCCGGGGCGGAGTTCGTGAAGGTGAACTCTCCCCGGGAGTTCTTCACGGGCGTCCACGAGGAAGTGGACGGGCTGGTCTTCACCGCGGAGAGCGGCTCGGCGTGGACGCTGATCTACCCGCAGTTCTCCGTCGCCGTGCCTCACCCCGACCTGCTCAGGGTGCCGCTGGGCTACGCGGCGCCCCGCGACGACCCCGAGCTGGTCTCGTTCCTCAATCGCTGGATTCTGCTGAAGCAGCGGGACCTCACCATTCCGCGCCTCTTCGCCTACTGGTTCCAGGGGATCTCGCCACCCGAGGCCCAGCCAGCGGCGCTGGTCGATCCTGCACGACGTCGTCCTGGCTGGCGACCGGCAAGGCAGATCAGCGGACTCGACCGCCAAGCCGTAGGGTCTCGCGCGTTACAGGTCCTTCCGCCTTCTGAGGGTGATGGCGACGACCTCGGACCGGCTTCCCGTTCTCACGGGTGGCCCCCAGGTGCCCGTTCCGCTCGAAACGTAGAGCGCGAAGTCTCCGATCCTGTGCAATCCGCGGTCGAAGCCGTTCCACAGGACTCGCGTGAGAATGCCGAACGGGAACATCTGCCCACGGTGAGTGTGCCCGGAGAGCTGCAGGTCGACACCCGCTTCGACGACGGACGAGAACGTGGTGTCCGGGGCGAGGTAGGAGCGGAGCTGCTGGGCGTCTCTGTCGCCGTAGCTTTCGCGGACGTCGGCTGGAATGTGGTAGAGGAGGATGGACGGCCTCTCCGACTCGGTAGCATCCGCCACGATCGAACGGGTTGACCGACGCCCGCTGTCTCGAGAACCATGGAAAGCTGATGCCGACGATCTGGAGGCCATCCAGATCGACGCACTCGTCGTCGAGCACCCGGATCGCCGTCTGCTCCAGGAAGCCGAGGGGAGCCGCGAGCCCCGCGTAGCCTTCGTGGTTTCCCGTCACGAAGAAGACGCCCCGGCGAGTCTGCAGATCGTCGAGCGCATCTTTGAACCTGTCGAAGTCCGAGCAGGATCCGTTGAAGAGATCCCCGGTGATGAACACGACCTCTGGATCCAGGGCGTTCACCATCCCCACCACGCGCTGGAGGAAACCGACTCCATGCGCGCTGCCGAGGTGCACATCCGAAAGCTGCACCACGGTGCGGCCTTCCCACCTCTCGGGCAGGTCACTGATCTCCACCTCGAGCGGCGTGACGACCGGGTGATAGGCGTTCCAGAGGCCGTACAGGGAGGCCGAAAACGCGAGCGCGGCTGCAACGGGGACCGCAACCGCCATGTCGAGCGGCCTCCCCAGCAGTCGAGACATCCCATGAACCGCCCAGGCGAGCAGTAGAAGAGCCACGAGATGGAGAGCCAGCCCCAGCCAGAACGAGGAGAGAGTGTGGAAGGTTCTCGTGATCTCGTTGCCATGGAGGCGCTGCAGCAGCATGGCGAGCGGAATGCTCATTGCGAGGAATGCGAACGCGAGAAGCAGCGCGAGTCTTGCCCGTGGGTGGGTGATGTCGAACGCGGATACGACGGAGCGATGGATGAGGTAGTGACTGCCGAGCAGCAGAGTCAGGGCCAGGAGCACGGTGAGCAGCATCCGCCGGAAGATGGCGATCTGCGCTCAACGAGTCCAGTCCAATCGTTCAACGCGGCGAAGCGTCGCGGCGTCGAACGACCCCTTGCGGATGTTCACGAACACCAGCTCCGGCACCGAGAAGAGCGCGCCCCTTCCAGCGCGCACCAGCCGGTCACCGCGGTCGAAGGGCGCCGTCAACAGGCCGACGGCGCCATCGGCGAGAGCCCAGCCGAGGTTCACCAGGCCGAAGAGCGGGCGTACCCAGGGCGTGTCGTCGGTGAAGAGCAGAAAGCTTCCGTCCGGGTCGCGCCGTCCGTACACGCGGGAGGTCAGTGTGTTGGCCTCCCTTGCGAGGAGCAGCGCGTCGTTCTCCCGCTGGCGCAGCTCGGCCAGCACGCGCTCCCGCTGTGAGGGGATGCGCTCGACGCGGCCCACCTCGAGCCGGTCGCGGGTGCGATCGAACAGCCAGAAGGGAATGAAGTTGAGTCCGCCGTTGGGCTCGAGCCGTCCGCCGAGCGCGCGCTCGGGATCCCCCAGGCCATCGTTGAGGGCGCGAACCAGCTCGGTGGCACAGTTCGAGAAGAAGAGATCGTAGTGGTAGCGCCGGTCGAGATCGGCCTCGAGTGCGCCGAGCCTTCGCCGCGCGTCGCCGACTGCCGCGTCCGAAGCCGGATCCCGCGGGCGCCGCCTCGGTGGGGTGAGCAGCCCCCCGCGCTGGGGAACCAGCACGCCGCCGCTATCGCGCACGGGTGAGCCCTCTTCAGCACCGCGTCCGAACTCGGCGGCGCGGGTGGCCAGCACCTCGAGCCGGTTGAGCCGCCGCTCATCGAAATCTCTCGCGAGCAGCCGCGCGCGCTCTTCCCGAAAGCGCTCCCGGGTCCCCTCCGCGACGGCGGCGATCTCGGCCCGGCGCGCACGGACCGCCCGTCGGTCGAGAACCTCGGCGTCGTCGGACAGGACGTCGAGCAGCCACAGCTGCGAATCACCCAGCGAGCGCTGCAGCGCGCGGTGGCGAGCGGTGGCCACGAGCAGGGGCCGCCCGCGGTCGGGGCGGGGCGAGCGCAACAGCGCGACGATCGCGCCCTCGAGGTGCCGGATCCAGGCCCGGAGCACGGCTCGCTCTTCGAGCGTCGGAGGATCTCCCGGCGCCTCCACCACCGCATCCGGGTGAAGCGCGTGGGCATCGCGCAACGCGAGAAGTGCGGTCCGCAGCACCAGGTCGTCGCGCTGATGCCGCGCCGCGGCGGCGGCGCCGGGTGGCTCGGACAGCCGGGACTCGAGCAGCGCCAGCTCGGCCGATGCGAAGTCCGCTCCCAACCGAGCCTGGAGGCGACGCCGCAGCGCCACCCCTTCCAGCGCTCCGCGTCGCGCAGGGTCGAACAAACCCGCGGCGCGGGCGCGGAACCCCTCGGCCTCGCCGCGCCAGGCTTTCAGCAGCGCGAGGTCCAGACGGGCCGCGCGCATCTCGGCGAGGGCGCGCTGCTGCTCGAGATGAATGGCCGCGAAGTGGTCGCGAAGTGCCCGCCACGTCTCGCGCTCCAGCGGCAGGTATGCCAGGTGAAGCGGGCGGTTCTGCAGGACGTTGTAGCCGAAGTGGAAGAGGTACCATTCCTCGCGCACCAACAGCAGCCGGTCGTCGCGCTGCTGGTAGTGGTAGACGTCGTCGCCGAGGCGCAGGGCCGTATGCCCACCACTGGCGCCACCGACGTTGGCCTCCACATGCACCAGCGCCGCCTCGAGAGGCTCCACGGCAAAAGCGGGTCCGGGGCTCCCGCCGAGCCCGAGGAGCACGAGAGCCGCCGCCTCGAGGGCGCGCGGGGCGCTCACAGCTTCGCCTGGTAACCCTCGTGCACATAGCCGCGCTCGGGCGACTGAAGGTGCCCCAGCTGCAGGAGCAGGCCATCGACCTGCTCCTGGCTGAGACCGGCCTGGTGGAAGCCCTGCCCCAGCGCTACCCAGGTGGCGCGATCGGCCTCCCAGTCGGTGATGCCGTGGCGTTCGGCGATCTGACCGAGCTGGCGGACGAAGGCTTCGGAGTTGCCACCGGTGGCGGCGAAGGTACGGCTGGCGACGCGCACGTCGTCCTGGTAGCTGGTCTGCGCCGGCTCGTCCTGAGGCGACGAGCTGCCGGAGACGCTATGGGAGGCCGCGTTGGAGCTGTCGGCGCTGGCGCCGGAGCTGTCAGCCGAGGCCTCACTGGACTGCGCCACCCAGCGCGACGGCGATGTAACGGAGTCCGAGATCGACTTGCAGGCGCTGACGGTGAACATCAGCGCGCCGATCGCGAGCACGAGCGCAATACGCATGGAATCCTCCTCCGGGCCCGGGGTCCCCGCCTCCGGGCGTCATGCCCGTCCGAGTGTACCCCCACTGTCTCCCAGCGGGTAACACTCGCGCAGCGCGGCTGTCTGGTTACCCTATGCGGCGCTCTCGAATGCGGGGCGGCCATCACCAGTTCGGGCAGGAGGACGACATGGACTTGAACCATCCGGAGGCCACCGAGGCGGCCCTTTCGATCCTGAGGAGCGGAGAGCCCTTCCAGTGGTACGTCGTGACCCTGCTCGCCCTTGCCCTCTACGCCTACGTCAACGAGATCTCCAAGGGGAACTGGAAGGTCGTGGCCGGGGGCCTCGCCCTCTACATGGTCCACTGGTCGGTGGAGATCATCAACGCGCTGATCCAGTACTTCTCGGGGCACGCTCTGTGGACCGTGCCCTCGGGCACGGCCTACCTGATCCTGGTCGGCGTCGGCGTCGAGATCAGCCTGATGTTTCCGGTCATCGCCCTCACCATGTGCAAGCTGCTTCCGGAGGACCCGCGCGCCAAGACCCTGGGCATCAACAGCCGGGTCTTCTTTGCCCTGGTGAACGCGGGCCTGATCTCCTTCGTCGAGATCTTCCTGGCCAAGACGCCCACCTTCATCTGGATCTACCCCTGGTGGGGCGCAGCGCCGGTCTTCATCACCGTGTACATCCCGTTCTTCCTGGCGGCCTTCTTCTGTCACGACTGGCAGCCGAGCACCCAGCGGCGGTTCCTGCTCAACATGGCTCTCATCAACGCGGGTGCGATGGTGCTGTTCGTCGGAATCCTGGGCTGGATCTAGGCTCCATTTCTGGCCAGCCCGCGCGCCGCCGGGCACTGGTTCGCCCTTGGCCTCGGAGACGCGGCCTGGAATCTCCCGCTCTGAACTCGAGACACGCCAGATGCCAGCGCTACAGTGATTCATTGTCTATATAAAATATTGACCAATGCCAGATCTCGTTTAACTTCAGAGCATGGGAAGCTCCAGGCCCGAGATAGAGAAGGCGACCTATCCCCTCCGTGCTGCCGCTCGTCTCACGGGCCTCTCGCCGGCCCTGTTGCGGGCCTGGGAGCGCCGACATGGCGTGGTTCAGCCGATTCGCACCCCCGGGGGCACTCGCAGGTACAGCGCATCCGACATCGAGCGGCTCCGCTTGTTGAAGGCGGCGGTGGACGCGGGGGACCGCATTGGCGAGGCCGCTCGGATGGATCCGGCCGAGCTGAAGCGCAGGTCGGCCCTTGCCAAGCCCCGCTCGGCCGGCCGGCTCGACGACCTTTTGACAGCGATCGAACAGCTCGACGCCGCCGAGGTCCAGCGTCTCCTGGCCCTGCAGCTCTCCGCGCTGGGGCCGGCGGGCTTTGCGGGAGAGGTGGCGGTTCCGTTGGTGGGCGAGATCGGAGAGCGCTGGGCCCACGGGAAGATTGGAATCGCCGCCGAGCACCTGGCGGCCGGCATTCTCCGCTCCATGCTGGGAGCTGCACTTCAGCCCACGGCGACCTCGCTACTGGGTCCGAGGATCGTTTTCGCGACTCCAACCGGCGAGCGGCATGAACTGGGATTGCTGATGGCGGCGCTCACCGCCCTGGGTGCCGGCGCCAATCCTCTATTCCTGGGCGCCGAGGTTCCGGTGGACGACCTGCTGGGCGCAGTGAAGGACACCGACTCGGCCGCACTCGCTCTCGGCCTGGTGACGATCCCGGCTGCCGAGGCCGCGCCTGCGATCAGCGCCCTCCGGGCCGGTCTCGCAGACGAAGTCCGTCTCTGGCTGGGCGGAGCCGGAGCGCGTGAGCTCGAGCTCCCAGGCGGGGTGGATCGAATCGACTCCCTGGAAGACCTGGAGCAGCGGGTTGCGCTGCTCGGCTTCGAGGGCCCCAGCGCGCTGAGGATTCGATGAAAGTGGAGGAGACTCGACGCATCGACGCTGGGTGGCAGATCAGAGTCCTCTTTGACGGCGACTGTCCGCTCTGCTCTCGCGAGATCCGGTTCCTGAAGAGACTCGATCGCGGGCGCGGAAGAATCGATTTCGAGGACATCGCTGACCCCTGCTTCGACTCCGGTATCTACGGACTTGACACCGGCGACGTGATCGCGCGAATCCACGGCGTTCTCCCGGATGGCACCGTCGTCCATGGCATGGAGGTGTTCCGGCGTGCGTACGCGGCCGTCGGTATCGGCTGGCTGATGGCGCCGACTGGCTGGCCGGGTCTCCGTCGTCTGGCAGATCTGGCCTATCGGATCTTCGCGCGCAACCGCCTGCGCTGGACGGGGCGTTCGTGCCCCTGCAAGAGGGGAAGTTGCGAGAGGCGTGCTCCGGAATGGATCAACGCGGGGGGCGCGTCTCGACCTCGGCGAGTCGACGATCGGGGGAACCTGAGGCGGAGGCTGTCGAGCCGATTGGAGCCCGGAGGTTCGATCTCCGCGACGAGCTTCGCATCTTCCGGCTCGACACCCGGGGCGTAGCGGGCGACAACCCTTCCGTTGCGGTCGACGAGGTACTTCTGGAAGTTCCACGCGACTGGACCGCCGAGCGGCTCGAGGAGCGAGGTCAGGTAGGCGTACACGGGGGCCGGGTCTGACCCCTACGATGCTGACCTTCGAGAACATCGGGAACTCGACGCCGTAGTTCGAGCGACAGAACGCCTTGATCTCGGCGGCACTGCCGGGTTCCTGGCTGCCAAAGTCGTTCGACGGGAAACCGAGAACGCTGAAGCCCTGTTCCCGATAGCGGGAGTAGAGTTCCTGCAACCCTGCGTACTGAGGTGTATAGCCACAGCGGCTCGCCGTATTCACGATCAGCAGCACCTGGCCCCGATAGCGCTCGAGCCGTTCGTTGGATCCATCGAGGCGTCGCACCTCGAGTTCGAGGAGCGACGCCGGCTTCTCCTTCCGGCTGCCTTCGGCCTCGGCGAGCACCGCTGCGGCAGTGGCGATCGGCAGAATCAGCGCGGCAAGCAGGAGGACGGCGGTTCTCGACGGCATCGGAGGCCCCTTTCGAGGGAGGTCGCCCGGCCGGTGTGCCCGACCAGATCCTTCGAGAGTACGGTCGAATCGAATATCTGCCCATCCGACTGAATCAGCTGCAAGCTGGACGAGCGTGCGCTGTCCCGACTCGCCTGCTGGAGGCAGGGGTCGGGCGGCGCAGGGGCCAGCGGCGGTCTACGAGCCGTCGTAGCTGCCGATTGCGGCACTGCTCGCGAGCTCTGCCAGGAGCGCGAGCGCGGAGGGGCCGCTCATCGAGAATGGATCGAGCTCGGCCCTTCTCGGAGTAGCGCAGGATGCTGCTCAGGTTGACCTTGTTCAGATCCACGTTCCCCATGCGCCAGCCCGCGAAGCGGCGCTCCTCGATCTCGGCGTAGTGGAGAATCGTGACGTCCGAGTGCCGTTCGTCCCGGACGATGTTCCCGAACAGGCGGTTGACCGCCTCCCGCCCGCCCTCGAGCACCTGGATGAACACCCCGCCCTGGGGATGGGCGCACAGGATGCCCGTGATCCCGTGCTCCAGGTTGCTCGCTCGCGACTGCTCCTGGATGGACTTGAGGAAGGTTTGATCGATGCCGTCTAGCGCCCGGCTCGCGTAAAGGAGGCGTACCAGCATGAGTCCTAACCCCTCTTGTTGGTCAAGAGCGCCAGGAACTCCCGGCGCAGGTTCGAGTCCCGGAGGAAGGAGCCGCGCATGATCGAGTTGGTCATCTTCGAATTCATGTCCTTCACGCCGCGCCACTGCATGCAGTAGTGGTCGGCTTCCATCACGAGGGCCAGGCCGTCGGGCTGCATCTTCTCCTGGAGCAGCTCCGCGAGCTGGTTGATGGCCTCCTCCTGGATCTGGGGCCGCGTCATCACCCACTCCACCAGGCGGGCGTACTTCGAGAGCCCGATCAGCGCGGAGTGTTCGTTCGGCATGACACCCACCCAGATGCGTCCGATGATCGGGCAGAAGTGGTGGGAGCAGGCGCTGCGGACGGTGACCGGCCCCACGATCATGAGCTCGTTCAACCGGGAGACGTTCGGGAACTCGGTCACCGGCGGCTCGGGGACGTAGCGCCCGTGAAAGACCTCCCGGACGTACATCTTCGCCACGCGCCGGGCCGTCTCCTGCGTGTTGTGATCCCTGTCGGTATCGATCACCAGAGCGCGCAGCACCCCCACCATCTTCGCCGCGACCTCGTCCTGAAGCGCGTCGAGCTCGCCCTCCTCGAGATGAGCGCAGATGTTGTCGTTCGCGTGAAAGCGCTCTCCGGCGCCCAGGATCCTCTCCCGGATCCGGTCGGCGACCGGCGTCTGGCTCTGCGCGTTCCCGGTGTCCGGTTCGACCGGGACCGGCCTGGATTCCGACGTTCGACTGGCCATGGCTTCTTCCCGCGCTTTCCCTTCGGCGACCCCATAGGCTAACAGCTGGGCTGCAGCCACTCCAGCCAGCGAACACGGCTAGCGCGTCACCTGGTTGTGGACCAGGCCCAGGTAGTCCACGTGGATCGCAACCCGGTCGTTGGGCTGGAGGTACGCGCCTGCGGACCGCGAATCTTCCACATACGCCGATATGGCGTGGCTGGGAACCGATTCGCCCCAGCCGCCCAGCAGCCAGGCGAGGAGACCCGAGATCTTGTGCCTGACTCCGATGCCTCGAAACACCGTCCCGTGGGGTGTCCCGGACATGAGCAGCGTCCGGTCGGGAATGATCCCCGGCTTCTCCAGCAGTGAGACCTCCTGACCGCGATGGTCCCAGCGTAGAGCGCTCCGAGCCCAGGTCTGGACGAGGATCTCATCGACGTCCCAGATCATCTCTCCGGCCGCGGACCGCTGACGGAGTCGATCGTTGACATAGAGGTGGAGCTCGATGGTCGCGGTAAAGGCCCGGAAATCCCGGGGAATCACGAAGAGATTGCCCACGGGCAGGTAGCCCGGGAAGCTCTTCCCCGTCGCGAAGCCCCTGCCCGATGCGACGTCTCCCACATCGATCCCCCGAAGCAGGGTCTCCCGATCGGTGTAGTCGTTGCAGAGAACGAGCCCCATGAACTCCAGCGGCGCCTGCGGGGCGAGAGGTTCCAGAGTCACCCAGGCGATCTCGACCTCGTAGTCGAGCAGCGCGGCCGCGGCGCGCACCGGGCTGTACGGTCCCGTGGGGCTGACCCGCTTCGGGAACAAGAACGGGCCGTGCTCCACCGAGGCCTCACCAGCGTGCTCCGGGAAGTTCGTGCCCACCGCGACGTGGTGGCCGCGGAGATCCAGCGGGATCACCAACTCCTCGGCGGGCACGGAAACCCTCGCCCCGCGCGGCGACCGCGACGCGGCAGCCTGAAGCCGGTCGTACCCTTCCGCGAGAAAGACCCGAATCGGGTCGGCCACGGGGCGCCCGAGCGCAGCGGAGAGGTCCACACCCTCGACGCTTCCCCCCTGGTATCGGGTGACGGCGATGACGCGCCGCGCGCCGGCGGGACCGACGCGGGCAAAGGTCAGCGCCTCCTCGGGGTCGGCGATCGCGACGCTGTCCAGCTGTCCCGGTCGAGCCTCTTCATCGAAGGCGGGCTCCCAGCCGGAGCTGCACGCCCCCACACCCGTGACCAGGACGGCGAGCAGAAGCGCAGGAGAGCTGGATTTCCCCATGCCAGGAGGCTACCAGACTCTTGTGGTAGGTTCGGTCTGGAGGGGGGATCGGAGGAAAGATGAGCTCACTGGCGCGTTTCCAGCAGTACGCAGAGGCTTTCGAGGCAGTCTACGAGAGCGACGACTGGTCGCTGCTGGAGCCCTACTTCACCGAGAACGCGGTCTACGAGGTTCACGCGTCGCCGCCCTTCGGCGCGCGCAACGAGGGGCGGGACAACGCCTTCGCCGCGCTCAAGACCTCCCTGGACATGAACGACCGCCGCTTCGACTCGCGAGCCCTCGAGATTCTCGAGGGGCCCGAGATCCGAGACGGTGCCGTCTGGTTCCGTTGGCGGGCCAGCTACGGGCTGGCCGGGACCCCGGGAATGGCGATCGAGGGCACCGAGACCGCGCGATTCGAGGGAGACCGGATCGCGCTGCTCGAAGACACCTTCACCGAAGAAAGCCAGGCTGCGGTGCTGCAGTTCCTGGGGGCCCACGGCGACAAGTTGAAGCCTCTCTGATGGAGGCTCTGCGCGGCTAACCCATGTAGAAGGCGTTCAGCTTGTTGCCGTCGAGATCGCGGAAATACCCCGCGTAGAAGCCCGGGCTGCGGGCACCGGGCGCACCCTCATCCACCGCGCCGAGCTCCATGGCCTTCTTGTGAAGCGCATCCACCTTGGCCTGGCTGTCCATCAGCAACGCCACCATCACCCCGTTGCCCACCGTCGCGGCGTTGCCGTCGAAGGGCTTCGTCACCGAAAGGGCCGGCTGGTTGGGGGCTGTGGACCAGGCGATGAACGCCTCCGTGTCCATGAAGCGGCTCGCGCCGATCTCGCCGAGAAGCTGGTCGTAGAACTTTGCTGCGCGTTCCAGGTCGTTGGTCCCGAGCGTGACGTACCCGATCATGCGCATCCTCCTTCAGCCCTTCGGCTGCCCGATGTCTACTCGCGAAGCCGCGAGCGACCGTCGAGGCCTGTATATCACAGTCCAGACCGCGCGACCCGGCAACCGATCAGTTCACCCGCGCGCCGACCAGCGCCGCGATGGCGTCGTGCACGCCGTCCACGCTCAGGTGGAACATCGGGAACAGGCGCCGGATCACGTGGACGGTTCGCGCGTGCTTCCAGGCCCTCGGCGGGTCGGGGTTGATCCAGACGCTGCGGTCGAAGTGGTCGGCGATCCGGTAGAGCCACTCGATCCCCGGCGTCTGGGTCACGTGTCGCGGGTTGATGTTTCCGAAGGGCTCCATCAGCTCGGCGGGATGCATCGCCGCGTCGCCGACGATCACCACCTTCCAGCGCTCGTCGAGGCGGCGCAGGATGTCGCCGGTGGGGAGCGCATCCCTGATCCGCATGCGCGCATCCACGTACACGTGGTCGTAGATGCAGTTGTGGAAGTAGTAGGAGCGGAACTCGCGGAGGCCGCGCTCCTCGTGGAGGGCCGTCACCAGGCGGCTCACCGGCTCGAAGAACGGATCCATCGTGCCGCCCACGTCCATCAGCAGGAGCAGCCGCACGTTGTTGCGCCGCTCGGGGCGAAAGACCAGCTCGATCTCACCCGCGTTGCGGCAGGTCTCGTCGATGGTCTCGTCGAGATCGAGCTCGATATCCGGCCCCTGCCGGGTGAGGTGACGCAGGCGCCGCAGCGCGACCTTCATCTGCCGGAGGTCGAGGTTGAGGTCGGTCCGGTAGTCCTTGAAGTGGCGCTCCTCGGCCACCTTCATCGCCGAGCGGTTGCGGCCGGGCCCGCCGACGCGAATTCCGGTGGGGTGCTCTCCGCCGTGGCCGAACGGGGAGTGCCCGCCGGTTCCGATCCAGCGCCCTCCCCCGTCGTGGCGCTCCGTCTGCTCCGCCAGCGTCTCCAGGAAGCGCCGCATCAGCTCGTCGTGGGAGAGCCGTTCCAGTGCTTCTCGCTGCTCGTCGGTGAGAGGCTTGAAGTTCTTCGGGTCCCGGAGCCACTCCAGCAGCTCCTCGGTGACGTCCAGCTCGCCCTCCACTCCGTGGAAGACGTGCGCGAAGACGCGGTCGAAGGCGTCGAAGTAGGTCTCGCTCTTCACCAGACAGGCGCGGGACAGGTGGTAGAAGCGCAGCAGGCTCGACCCGTGGAGGTTCTTCCCCAGGGCCTCCATCAGCGTCATCCACTCCTGCATCCCGACCGGGACGCCGGCGTCACGCAGCTCGTAGAAGAGGTCGAGGAACAACGGGTCCGACCTACTGGTTGTAGCGCGGGCCGAGCTCCCGCCAGCTGTTGGGAAGGGTACCGCCCTTGACCTGGTACGAGTCCAATGCCTCGGTGTCCTGCTCGTTCTTGAGCAACGAACCCAGGAACGGGATGTGGGACTCGAGCTTCTCCACGCCGACCCCGGAGCGGAGCAGGGCCGAGATCCAGTCGATCAGCTCGGATGTGGAGGGCTTCTTGCGCAGCTCGTTCTGCTCGCGCAGCCAGTAGAACTTGATCAGCACGTGGTCGAGCAGAGTGGCATCGAGGTTCGGGTGGTGCACCGCGACGATCTGCTTCATCAGCTCGCGATCGGGAAACTCGATGAAGTGGAAGACACAGCGCCGGAGGAAGGCGTCGGGAAGCTCCTTCTCGTTGTTCGAGGTGATGATGAGAATCGGGCGCTGTGCGGCCACCACCTCGTCGCCGGTCTCCATCACCGTGAAACGCATCTCGTCGAGCTCCAGCAGCAGGTCGTTCGGGAACTCGATGTCCGCCTTGTCGATCTCGTCGATCAGCAGAATGTGGCGATCCCGGGTGGCGAAGACGCGCCCCAGCGGCCCGTACTTGATGTAGCTGCGGATGTCGGCGACGTTGCCGTCGCCGAAGCGGGCGTCGTTGAGGCGCTGGACCGTGTCGTACACGTAGAGCCCCTCGGCAGCCTTCGAGGTCGACTTCACGTGCCAGGACTCCATCGGCAGCCCGAGTCCCTCCGCCACGTGAAGGGCCAGCAGCGTCTTGCCGGTGCCGGGCTCCCCCTTGACGAGCAGCGGCCGTTCCAGGGCGACCGCGCAGTTGACCGCCTCGACGAGAGCGGGCGAGGCGATGTAGCCGGGGGTCCCGGTGAACTGGTAGAAGGTGGTGGATTCGGACATCAGCAGCCTCATGCAGGAAGGAGGGACGAGCGATTTTTAGTCGAAACGCGCTCGCCAGGCAAACCAGCCCTCTCGGCGGTCCCCGAGGGCAGCGCGGGGCTCCGAGGCCTGGGATCGCCGGGCGGGATGCTGTGGTATGGTCCTCCCCCACTTCCAGGAGCCATTCCCGTTTCACGCCGGCCCCGGCGTTTCCCAAAGGAGCTGATGAATGAACGACGCGGTGATCGTTTCGACTGTACGGACCCCGATTGGCAAGGCCTACCGAGGCGCCTTCAACAACCTCGAATCACCCACCATGGCGGCCCACGTCCTCAAGCACGCCATCGAGCGCGCCAAGGTGGAGCCCGGCGAGGTCGACGACGTGGTCATGGGCGCCGCCATGCAGGAGGGCACCCAGGGGTTCAACGTGGCCCGTCAGAGCGCAATGGCGGCCGGCTGGCCCGTCACCGTCCCGGGCATGACCATCGATCGCCAGTGCTCCTCGAGCTTGATGAGTATCGCGACGGCCTGCAAAGAGGTCATCGTCGACAGGATGCCCATCGTGGTGGCCGCCGGTATCGAGTCCATCAGCCTGGTGCAGAACGAGCACGCCAACCGCTATCGGATGCCCGATCCGAACACCATCAAGAACGCAGCCGCGCTGTACATGCCGATGATCGACACCGCCGAGGTGGTGGCCAAGCGCTACAAGATCAGCCGCGAGGCCCAGGACGAGTACTCCCTGCAGAGTCAGCAGCGAATCGCCAAGGCCCAGGAAGCGGGCCTCTTCGCCGACGAGATCGTTCCGCTGACGGCGACCAAGGCGGTCACCAACAGGGAGACCAAGGAGGTCAGCTTCGAGGAGGTCACACTCGAGAAGGACGAGGGCAACCGTCCGAGCACCACGCTCGAGGGTCTCGCCAGCCTCAAGCCGGTCCGCGGCGAGGGATTCTGCATCACCGCTGGAAACGCCTCACAGCTCTCCGACGGCGCCGCGGCCTGCGTGGTGATGGACTCCAAGCTGGCCGAGAAGCGCGGCCTGGAGCCGCTCGGGATATACCGCGGCATGGCCGTGGCCGGCACCGAGCCCGATGAGATGGGCATCGGCCCGGTCTTCGCGGTGCCCAAGCTGCTCGAGCGCACTGGCGTGAAGCTGGAGGACATCGGTGTCTGGGAGCTGAACGAGGCCTTCGCCGTGCAGACCCTCTACTGCCGCGACAAGCTCGGCATCGACAACAGCGTCTTCAACATCAACGGCGGCGCCATCTCCATCGGTCACCCCTATGGGATGACCGGTGCGCGCTGCGTGGGCCACGCGCTGCTCGAGGGCAAGCGTCAGAAGGCCAAGTACGCCTGCGTCACCATGTGCATCGGCGGCGGCATGGGCGCCGCGGGTCTCTTCGAAATCTGCTAGCGAGAGGCCGGGCATCACCTGCTCGGTGATGCCCGGCCCCTGTACCCGCCTCAGGAACCGACGGCCACCCGGTACTCGCCCAGCAGCGGCAGGGTCACGATCTCGATCTCTGCCTTGGCAGCCCGGGCATCGCCGACGACCTGACCGAACCGGGTCCGGGGCACCAGTCGGAGCCCCTTGCCGAGGGGACGGAAGAACCAGTCGTAGTGCATGGGCATGAGGATCCGGGGATCGACCATCTCGACCATGCGCTGGACGTACCTCTCGGTATCGTCCCGGAGTGATATGCCCAGCAGCAGCAGGTCGGCGCGCACCTCTCTTTCGCTCTCCTCGACGATGCCGGCGCTGCCCTTGTGGTAGATCCTGTATCCGTCCACTTCGACGAGCAGCCCGAAGACGTCTCCGCGACCGTACTCCTTGGCCTTGAGAGGGAGCCGGACGTCCGGCCCGATGTCGAAGTCGCTGGGAATCCTGCCCCTGAACGAGCCGTGCACGCTGGGCACGAAGGTGACCCGGAACGGCCCCTCCTCCACCGTGTCTCCACCCGTCACCATCCGAATCTGGCTCTCGTCGGTGCCGGCAGCCCTCAGGATGTTCGCGGTGGAGTCACTCCCATACACGACGGCCCCCGTCCTGGGGGCGATGTAGGGAAGGTCGGCGGCGTGATCGTAGTGACTGTGGCCGATGGCGATGGCGTCGGCGCGGTCCAGGTACTTGTCGATCTCTGCCACGGCGGGCTCGATGGCTCCGATGAACAGGTTCAGTAGACCCTGTCTCGAGAACCACGGATCGACCCACAAGACCTTGCCTCCGTACTCCAGCCGGTAGGCAGCGGTTCCGAACCAGCGAATCGAGAGCTCACCCTCCCCAATCGAGCTGCCCACTGCGAAATCCGGCCTGGCTTCGAAGTCCCTCGGGTGCATGGAGTTCCCCCTTTGCGCGGGCGACGCGACGGCGGGCAGATCATAACGCGGCCTGAATCGAAGTCCTGTGCCCGACCGTCTGATGGTTGAGTCCGAGCACACCGGAAAGCCGCGCCGGTGGCAAGAGGAGGAAATCATGCGCGCGCGCCCGTTCTGGCTTCTCTCCGTGGTGCTCTCGCTGGCACATTCTGCTCCCGCTGCCACACAGCAAGAGGACGTCGGCCCTGGCACCGCGTCCTTCGAGGAAGGCGACGTCATCGCCATGGAGAAGGTCGAGTCCCTGAAGCCGTTTCTGCCGCCGGAGTTCTGGTCGAATCGGGACTTCTTCTTCTACGAGGGAATGCGGCTCGAAATCGGCCCCTTCTTCCGCGACTACTCGCCGCCCCCCGAGTACGAGGCGGCCACCGACCGGTTCGAGGGCCAGGCGCGCATCGGCCCCGGGAGCAGTCTGGAGAGCTACACCGCCGGTCAGCCCTTTCCCATGGACGAGATCGACTGCCTGGGCGATCCGCGAGCGGGTGACAAGATCATCTGGAACTTCGACCAGCAGTGGGACGGGGACGGAGCCGGTACACGCTACTTCTACTCCTACTGGGACCGCGGCGAGAAGCTCCCCCTCTACTACGAGGGGGCCTCGAAGACGGTGAAGCTGGCGAACCGGATCGAGGCGGAGTTGCTCGAGAAGCATGGGGGCGATCTGTTCCGCGGCGAGAACCGGAAGCTCGCTTTCGGGATCGAGGTCGAAGCCCCCTTCGACGCCCGGGGTATCGCGCTCCTGACGTACCGCTACAAGGCCGCGGACAAGCCGGAGGCGGACTCCAGGAACGACGACACCTGGGTGTACGTCCCGACCCTGCGCCGGGTGCGGCGGATCTCCTCGGCCCAGCGGACCGACGCCGTCTCGGGCACCGACTTCACCTTCGACGACCTGCGCAGCTTCGCAGGCATTCCTCCCCAGTACGAGTGGGAGTGCCTCGGCGAGATGGAGATGATCGCGCCGATGAACTCCCAGGTGAAGGCGTATCCGTACACCAAGGACCACAACTTCGGCCCCTACGGCCTCTCCTACGCGGACGATCTCTGGGAGATGCGCAGAGCGGTGAAGCTGCGCTTCATCCCGAGGAATGCGAACCACCCGTACTCCTTCAAGGACATCTATCTCGACAAGGAGACGCTGGTGGCGCTCTACTCCTTCGCCTACGACCGGAAAGGAGAGCTCTGGAAGATCATCTGGCACAACCATCGCTGGAGCGAAGACGACGCGGAGTACTACCCCGGGTGGGCAGGGGTGCCGGAGCCGAATGACCTGCGGGTGGTGAGCGACACCATCATCAACATCCAGACCGGTACCGGCAACCGGATCGAGTTCTGGGACAGCATCGGAACCCCCCTGAAGAGCAAGGGCAAGGTCCGCCGCTACATCGACGTGGGCCGCCTCGACCGGTTCCACTAGAGGCGCTGCGGGCTTCAGGTGATCACGGGCAAGGGCGTGAAGGGACCGCCCGGCAGGACCGCGGTGTGATCCCCGGCGAGCCAGTTGTCGATCACCGCGGCGTAGACGGAGCGGAAGTCGATCAGGACCCGCAGGTTGCCGTCCTCGTCGGGGTCGTTCAGCTCTGGCACGCGCCCGTAGACGCCCCCGGCAACGAGATTGCCCATCAGGAACAGCATCCCGCCGCGGCCGTGGTCCGTACCGGCCCGGTTGCCCGAGTCGTTCTGATCGATACGTCGGCCAAACTCGGAGTAGCCGAGTGTGATCACGCGCCCTGCGATCCCGATCTGATCCAGATCGCGCTGGAAGTTGTAGAGCCCCTGATCGAGTCGGTTCATGAGCCCGCCGTGGCGGCTGTCGGTTCCGATGGTCCCCTGCTCCGAGTGGGTGTCGAAGCCACCGGCGCTGACGTGGAAGAAACGGAGTCCGCTGTCATTGCCCGGATCGAGAACGTCGTGGCGCAGGATCGAGGCCACGTCGCGCAGGTCCTCGCCCAGGCCGTACTCGTCCTCGTTGTAGGAACCCCAACCGCTCGTCTCGATCTGCGAGAAGATGTCGGCGGTCGAGAGCAGGATCGCCCCCGACCTGGCGGCCCGGCCCGCCAGGGTACCGGGGAGCCGCAGCTCCGCGAAGATCTGGTCCCACGCCTGACGGCGCGCTGCGAGATCCCCTTCGCCCTCGGGCAGCCCGAAGCGGTCCACGGAGCGGGCGCCGATCGCATCGTTCAGGAGGCCCGGCAGGCTGGGGTTCACGCCCCGGCCGAGCGAAATCGCTCGAGGCAGACCATCGTTGAAGAGCGTGTCCAGGTGACGCCCCATCCAGCCGGTGCCACCGAGGCCGGCCGGATTCCCGCTGTACCACACCTTCTCGGCATCGAAGTGGGAGAGCGAGCTGCCGTCGAGGCCCACTCCGTTCACCACCGCCAGCTTGCCCTGATCGAAGAGCGCCTTCAGGCCCGCCAGGTTGGGGTGCAAGGCCAGGCGGGTGCCGAGGTCGGGATCGGGGGAGATCTCGGTCGCGCCGAGCAGATTCGTGGGAATTGCCAGGTCGGGACGGGCGCTCTCGTAGAGCGAGCGCTGGGGAGCCCCGACGTTGTCCAGCGGAATGACCGTGTTGAGGGCGTCGTTGCCCCCCCTCAGATTCACGAGCACCAGCACGGGATCGTCGACGACCGCCGAGCGGGCGGGCCGGGCAAAGGAGAGGACGTGCGCGCCGGCCAGCACGATGCTGGCCGAGGCGCCCTTCAGAAAGCTCCGTCGCGTGATTCGCACGGTCTGGCTCCTCAGTGCACCTGGGACTCGGGCAGGGAGAGCATCAACAGCAGCAGATCGCGCATGCGCGTGTCGGCCCACTCAGCGCTGCCCGGCGTCGTCGCACCCCCGTTCGCGTGATCGATCAGTGCCTGGCGCGTCGCAGACGGAACCGCGACCTGGAGCCTGCCGAGTAGCGCGTCCACGATCTGCTCCGTCGTCTGCGCCGAGCGATCGACGAGCTTCTCCGGCCTGAAGCGGTACGCGCTCTTGCGCCGCTTGCCCTTCTGGTTCCGCTCTCCCCCTCCCGCCAGTTCCTGGGCGAAGTGGAAACGGGCCAGGTAGCGGCCCGTCGCCAGCCAGGGCTCGCCGTGGTTCCAGCCCTCTACACCCGGCGGGTTGAAGAGCTCCATCCCCATCGACTCGAGCGCCCCCGGCATTTCCTTCATGTTGCTGCGCACGTCGAGGGCCCGCAGGCTCTGGAGGGCGAAATCCACGGGTGTCTTGGCGGTGGATTCACGCGCCTGCGTGGAGTAGAAGGCGTCGTGGGTCAGGATCGCGTACACGAGGTCCCGGACCACGTAGCCGCTCTGGACGAAGACGTCGGCCATCTCGTCGACGTGGACCAGTGCGGGTTCGGGGTAGACGAACCACTCCCAGAGCTTCCGCGAGATGAAGCGCGCGAGCGTCGGCCGGTCGTCGCTGTCGCGGTGGGTGAAGAGCAGGTCGATCACGTTGCGATCCGGTGGGAACAGCGTGCCATCGGGGTGCTCGACACCGAGGTTGCCGCTGACCTCGAAGTACCGGCCCTCGAAGAGGGTCTTGTCCCCCGAGTCGAAGGCCCACTCGTGCACGGCCACCCCGCCTTTCTTCTTCTTGTGGTCGCAACGAAACCCGGTCAGTGCCCGGGCCAGCTCGACCACGTCTGTCTGGCTGTAGTTGTCCACTCCGTGAACGTCCTGCGGCCCCAGCGTGAAGAGCTCCATCAACTCCCGGGCGTAGTTCTCGTTGGGGGAGTCCACGTGGTTGCGCTTCCCGTCGAGGAAGTCGAGCATCGCCGGGTCGCGCGTCACCTGGTGGAGCAGGTCCCGAAAGCTTCCCAGCCCGTACTCACGGAAGGTGGCGTTCTGCTGGGCGAGGTCGCGCAGGTCCCGGACCACGTCGTAGCTGGAGGGAAAGTGGTCGTGCCAGAAGAAGACCATCTTCTCGTTCAGGACTTGCTTGCCGCTCGCCATTCTCTTCAGCCACCAGGCCGCGAGCTTCTCGAGTTCGCTCCGCCGGTTCCTCCGCCCGGCGGGGGGCTTGGATCCCTTCGGGGCTCCGGCCAGCAACTCCTCGGCGCCCTCGGCGCGCGTGCGCCCGGCCAGGCGCTGGATGGCGCGCTCGTCAGCGCCGAATCCCGCCCGGCAGAGCAGGTGAGCAGCGTCGGTCTCGCTCAGTACGTCGGTCGCCGCCATCGGCCCTCTCCCGTGGTCTGCGTCGACTATCGGCCACCCTGGCGGGAGCGTCGTGGGCGACATCACAGATGATCGAAGGCACCCTCGAGGACGCACCGCCCGCGCAACTCCGCAGCAGGAATGCCACCACGACGCTGGATTGGCGACGTCGCCGGTGCAAGAATGGTGCAAGTGAGGTTCGCCTTGGAACCACTGAGCAAGCTTCTTCGCGAGTGCATCCTGGGACTGATCGTGCTTGGCCTCGAGCTGTTCGAGCAGGCCCTCCGTCTGTCGGGTCTCCGAAGAGACGTTGGCCTGCCGCCCGTCGAGGGAGCAGCCGGACGAGGCTTTCGCGTCACCCGCGTGCAGGGCATGCCGGTGCTCTGGTCTGGCGGGCTGCCCTATCCCACATATCTGGACGAAGCGAACCACGCGACCCAGGACCTCGCGGGGACCTGGAAGATGCGGCTCGATGCCGGAGACATGGGACGAAGGGAGAACTGGCAGACCACCACGGAGTTCGGCCCCGAGTGGCTCGACACACAGGCTCCCTCGACTTACAACCGCTTCAACGGGCCGTTCCGGGGACGCGAAGGCGTCACCTGGTTCGCCCGCCGCTTCACGCCGGATCTGGTCTTCTCTCCCCACACCTTCCAGCGACTCTGCTTCGAGGGTGTGCTGTCGCGCTGCGCCATCTGGATCAACGGCCAGCACCTGGGAGACAGGGAAGGCGGCTACACCCCGTTCTACTTCGACGTGACGGAGTTCCTCACCCCCGGCGAGGAGAACATCCTGGTGCTGCGAACCGACAACAGGATGACTCCTTCCACACTGCCGCCGAGAACCAGGTCGCGGCACACCCACGCCTGGGGGGTCTACGGTGGAATCTACCGGGACGTGCGAATCGAGTCGATTCCCCGCCAGTATGTCTTCAAGGTCGCAGCGAATCCCGTCGTGACGCGGGACCGCGCCGAGCTGGAGGTCTGCCTGGGACTCCATCACCACGGAAGGCGCGAAGCGTACGATCTGACGCTGGAGCTCACGGATCCGGATGGAAGCCGGATCTGCCGCGAGCAGGCCAAGAGCAGCGACGCCAGCGGGCCGGTGAGCGTTCACTCCTGGAAGCTGCCCGTGCCGGATCCGCGCCTGTGGTCGCCGGAATCCCCGGCGCTCTACGGTCTGCAGCTCACCCTCTGCACCGCGGAGACCGTCCAGAAGCTGATGGTCGAGACCGGAATCAGGAGTGTCGCGGTCGAAGGAAGCCGCATGCTTCTGAACGCTGAGCCCGTCTTCCTGAAGGGAATCGCCCGCCACGAGGACGACCCCGAGCTCGGCGCATCCCAGAGCCCGGAGGCGGTCCAGCGGGACCTCACGTTGATCGAGGAGATGGGAGCCAACTACATCCGGATGGCCCACTATCCCCATGACATCGAGGAGCTGATCCACGCGCGGAATCGCGGCCTGCTGCTCAGCGAGGAGATTCCGTACTACAGCGTGGGGATGGGCTTCACCCAGTGGTTCGAGGAGAAGGGTCGGATCTGGGATTTTCCCTGGAAGCACTTCGGAATGGCGCAACTCCACGACGAGACGCTGCTGCGGAACGCTCAGCTGGCCTTGATCGAGATGGTCGAGCGGGACCGCAACAACCCGGCGGTGGTTCTCTGGAGCGTGGGAAACGAGTGCTACTCGCTCTTCGATCGGGCCGCGATGGTATTCAGCTGGCTGAGGGATGTGGTCAAGGGGTTCGATCCCACCCGCCCCGTGACCACGTGCGAGTTCACCTACGACTCGAGGCCACTCGACGGCAAGCGGATGGGCCCGAAGTACATGGACGTCGTCTGCGTGAATGCCTACTACGGATGGTTCTACGGCGAAGCGGAGGATATGAGGAGCCACCTCCGAAGACTTCATCGGCGCTTCCCCGACAAACCGATCATCATCTCGGAGTTCGGTGCCGATGCGGCCCTGGGCAGGACGGACGCAGACGGCGTGTGGGATCCGCGCGAGGACGACGACGGCTTCGCCTACGGCGCCTACGGCAAGACTCATTCGGAGGACTACCAGCTGGAGCTGTACCGCAGGCACTGGGAAATCGCCCGTGAAGAGGACTACGTAGCCGGCATCTCCCCGTGGATCTTCTCCGACTTCTACCACCCCAGCCCGTGGTTCGAAAAGAGCCCGGTCCCCGGCTACGTGCTGAAGGGCGTGGTCACCCGCGAGAGAGAGCCCAAGCGGGTCTACCGCGAGCTGCAGGCCCTCTACAGGGACGGGAAGGCGTGAGCGTTCACCTCGTGCGCCTCCTGTACAGCCACGTCACCGCCGGAAGCAGCAGCGCCAGCTCGGCGCCGGCCCCGCAGGCTGCCTCGTCCACCTGCCACGGGCAGCCGCACTGGGAATCCGGATCCGCCGCCGCGTAGCCCAGCGCGGAGAGCCCGCCGTCGAAGTCGATCCTGCCGTCGCCATCGTTGTCGTCGCCGTCCTGGCAGGCCGGGTCTTCGATGTTGGCGGCCGGGTGGAAGCAGCCGGGGTCACTCGGATAGTCGATCAGCGTGTCACCATCGTTGTCATCGCCGTCGTCGCAGACGAGGGCCGCTGACGTCTCGGTGGCATCACTGGCCTGGTCGCATCCCGGGTCGTCCGGGTGGTCCACCAGCCCGTCGCCGTCGTTGTCGATCCCATCCTGGCAGTCGGCGTCTCCCGAGCTGACTCCATCCCAGCCCGCCAGGCGGGCCATCATCCACCAGAAGGCGCGACCCTTGAGGTTGCAGTTGAGGGACCTCGAATGGGCACAGGAGCACGAAGCGCAGAGTTCGCTACCCGGATTCGCGGCACACCACTCATCGGCCCAGTTGCCACCGCTGTAGTTGCACCCATCGTCGGCGTAGAGATCCCGGAAGTAGTTTCCATCCGGGTCGTAGCTCTCGATGTCTGCGAAGTCGAACAGCACCGCGCCAGTCGCCAGGCAGTGGGCGCGGATCTGGTTGTTGCGCTGGTGGAGGTTGCCCTCCTCCCCGGTCCCGTTCAGATGCCCGGTCATATAGACGAAGCTGACGTCCGGATAGTCCGCCTCCAGGCCGCTCATCAGGTCGAGGTAGATCTGCATGCTCGCGGCAGACGTGTCGGCCTGGCCACACCACGACCAGATCACCAGGTTCCGATCGTTGCCGGGGGCGTCCAGCATGGCGCGGGTTTGCGCTTCCCAGGTGGTTCGATCCGGGTTGCCGAGATCTCCGGAGGGGGTGCGATCGTGCAGCGACAGTCCGCCCGCGGTCCCATCGTGATCGAACCAGTAGAGAGAGCCGGGAGCTCCCTTGATGAGGTCCATGCCGGTAATCAGCTGGCTTCCGTGCGACGTGTGGCCGTAGGAGGCCCTGAACTGAGCCTTGGCGGCCTCGATCCAGGTATCCGGCACCTGGGCGAGATCCGTAGAAGTGTGGTCGATCACGATCGGCGCCGGCGCCGCGGCGCGGGCGGCGGTGCCTCCCAGGAAGATGGTGCAACAGGCCATCAGCAGGAACGGAACACGGACGTTCTCGAGCGCGATGTGACGACTCATGGCAGTGACTTCCTCCGGAGCGCGCGGTGCCACCGATGAGAGCGGACCACTTCCGTGAGCTTATCGGGCGGTCAGTCGTCAGCCCTGTGCTTGCGGTCACACTTGTCGGCGCTGGTGGAAGGCGCAACACTCCCCGCCCATGCTGTCGTTTCTGCCCCACTGGCTCCGAGGCGTCCTGGTCGCGCTGCTGATCGGTCTCAACACGATCTTCTGCTGCGTACCGCTATTCGCGATCGCGCTCCTGAAGCTCGCGGTGCCGTTGGCCGCATGGCGGAAGACCTGCACCCGGGTACTGATCGCGATTGCGACGGCGTGGGTGTCGATCAACAGCGCCCTGTTCGGGGTCTTCCACCGCATCCATTGGATCGTCCACGGCATCGAGGGACTCGCGCCGGATGAGTGGTACCTGGTGACGTGCAACCACGTGTCGTGGGTCGACATCCCGGTGGTGCAGAAGATCCTGAACCGGCGTATCCCCATGCTCAAGTTCTTCCTCAAGCAAGAACTCATCTGGGTGCCGGTGCTGGGGTTGGCTTGGTGGGCCTTGGACTTCCCATTCATGAAGCGCTACTCGCGAGAACAGGTGCGAGTGAACCCCAAGCTCGGGGGGGTGGACATGGAGCGCACCCGGCGGGCCTGTGAGAAGTTCCGGGATACCCCGGTGTCGGTATTCAACTTCCTGGAAGGCACCCGGTGGACCGAGGCCAAGCACGCGCGCCAGCAGTCACCGTTCAAGCACCTGCTCAAGCCGCGTGCCGGCGGGGCAGCCTTCGTGCTCGGCGCCCTCGGCGATCAGGTGCGCACGATCCTCGATGTCACGCTGGTCTATCCGCAGGGGCAGCCGCGTGCCTGGGACCTCTTCGCGGGGTACCTGCACACCATCGTCGTGGACGTGCGCAAGGTCCCCGTCCCGGAGGAGTTCCTGGCTCGCGACTACGCCGACGACGAGGCGTTCCGCACGGCCTTTCAGCAGTGGATCGGTGAACGGTGGCAGGAGAAGGACGCGCGGATCTCCAAGGTCCTGGCGACTCCCCCTGCGTGAGCAGATCATGGCTGCGAGGCCGCCGTGTCGGAAGCAAGCAGACTGATCCGCTCGAGCGGAGCACGCCGGGGGCTTTCCAGGGATTCGACAGGAGTATTGGATTGAGTCGCTGCAAATACGAGAACATCGCGTGGGCCGTTCTGGTTCTGGCATGGTTGGGTTGCTCGGGGGAAAGTGAACCTCTCGCCCGGAGCGAAAAGGAGGGCTCCAGTCGGGTGGCCGGTTTCGGCGGTGAGCCGATCTTCGAGGCGCCGGACGAGATCGTCTCGTTTCGCCCGCCCCCGAGCCCCGAGCGGCGGAGAGCCTTCTTCGGCGATCTCCACGTGCACACGGTCTATTCCTTCGATGCGTACGCCTTCGGGACGCTCGCCACGCCCTACGATGCCTATCGCTACGCGAAGGGAGAGGCGATCCTCCATCCCGCGGGCTTCGAAGTCCAGCTGAGGCAGCCCCTCGACTTCTATGCCGTGACAGACCACGCGATGTTCCTCGGCGTCGCCCCCGCGGCCGGTGACACCTCGACGGACTTCTCGAGGCTCGATGTCGCCAAGCCGCTCAACGACCTCAACGCGCCCGACAACCGCGGCGTCTTCAGCCTTCGAGCGCGCACAGAGGCTTTTTCGACCTTCCTGCCCAACCTGGTATCCGGTGTGCGGGAGGGCAGCATCGACCGCGAAGCCGTCCTCGAGATCACCCGCACCGCCTGGCGGGACGTGGTGGAGGCGGCCGAATTGCACAACGAGCCGGGGCGCTTCACGACCTTCATCGGCTACGAGTACACCTCGTCCACCGACGACCGCGGCAACCTCCACCGCAACGTGATCTTCAAGGGGAGCGAGAAGGTTCCGGCGATCCCCTTCTCGCGCTTCCACTCACAGAACCCGGAGGGCTTGTGGGAGTGGATGGACGCGCTCCGGGCGCAGGGCATCGAGAGCCTGGCCATCCCCCACAACTCGAACGGCTCGAACGGCCAGATGTTCAAGCTGGTGGACTGGGCGGGAAGCCCGATCGACGACGCCTACGCAGAGCAGCGGCTTCGCAACGAGCCCCTGGTGGAGATCACCCAGGTCAAGGGGACCTCCGAAACCCACCCCCTGCTCTCCACCCGGGACGAGTGGGCCGACTTCGAGATCATGCCGTACCGCGTCGCGACGATGCTGCCGAGCGAGCCGGCGGGGGGCTACGTACGCGATGCGCTGCGGCGGGGTCTGGCGCTGGAGAGCGGGGGCGTCCAGAACCCCTACCGGTTCGGCTTCACGGGCTCCAGCGACACCCACACCGGAGCCATCTCCGACGATGAATCGAACTACTTCGCCAAGGTAGGGCTCCTGGATGCCACGCCCGAGCTGCGGGGTTCCGTACCGCTCTCCTTCCTGCCCGCCATCGCGCTCCGCTTCGCCGCGCCGCAGATGCGCAGGCAGGTGGACGGCAACACCTACCTCGATAGCGCAAACCCCACTCATGGCGCTTCGGGGCTGGCCGCCGTCTGGGCCGAGGAGAATACGCGGGAGGCGATCTACGAGGCCTTCCGTCGCCAGGAGACCTTCGCGACCTCAGGCCCGCGCATCCGGCTCCGCTTCTTCGGTGGGTACGACTTCGAGGAGGCGCTGCTGGAGGCGCCGGACAGCGTCGCCCGCGCCTATGCGACCGGAGTAGCGATGGGGAGCGATCTTCCGGAGCAGAGCGGCGGCGCACCACACTTCCTGCTCTGGGCGCTCGCCGATCCCCACAGTGCACCCCTGCAACGCCTGCAGATCGTGAAGGGCTGGGTGGACGCGGCGGGGGAGACCTTCGAAATGGTGTACGACGTCGCCTGCTCGGAGGGAGCGCCGGTCAATCCGGAGAGCCATCGCTGCCCCGACAACGGAGCCCGCGTGGATCTCTCGGATTGCTCGATCTCCCGCGGCGGGGGCGCTGCGCAGCTCCGGACGCTCTGGCGAGATCCGGATTTCGACCCCGGTCAACGGGCCTTCTACTACGCTCGCGTGCTCGAAAACCCGACCTGTCGGTGGTCGACATGGGACGCCGTGCGGGCCGGCGTCCCACCCCGCTCCGATCTCGCGAAGACGATCCAGGAACGGGCCTGGTCCTCGCCGATTCACTATCTGCCGGGCAACCCGGCAACGCCCGGGTCCTAGCCCGCGGAGCTCTTCCTCTTCAGGCGTTACTTCACGAAGGCGTCGTAGATGGCGCGCATCGTCTTCTCGAAGTCACCCGCCTCGACACCCACGATGATGTTGAGCTCGCTCGAGCCCTGATCGATCATGCGCACGTTCACGCCGGCACCCGCCAGGGCGCCGAACAGGCGCCCGGACATGCCGGGGATGCGGTTCATGCCCCGACCCACCGTGGCGATCAGCGCGATCTGCGAGTAGCTCTCGATCGAATCCGGCTGGCACTCCTTCTCGATCTCCGCGACCACCGTGTCGAGCTTGCCCTCGAGCTCGCTGTCCTTGATCACGATGCTCAGGCTGTCGATCCCGCTCGGGATGTGCTCCCAGCTGACGCCATGCTTCTCGAGAACGGTCAGCAGGCGGCGGCCGAAGCCGATCTCCGCGTTCATCAGGGTCTTCTCCAGGGCGATGACGGTGAAGTCCTTGCGCCCGGCGATGCCCGTGATCTGTCCGCTCGGCGACGTATCGCCCATGTCGCGGATGATCCGCGTCCCCTCCAAGTCCGGCGTGTCGGTGTTGCGCACGTGGACGGGAATCCCCGCCTGCCGCACCGGGAAGATCGCCTCGTCGTGCAGCACCGTCGCGCCCATGTAGGCGAGCTCGCGAAGCTCGCGGTAGCTCAACACGTCGATATGGCGCGGGTCGTCGACGACGCGCGGGTCCGCCATCAGCAGGCCCGAGACGTCGGTCCAGTTCTCGTAGACGTCGGACGCGGTGCCGCGAGCCACGATGGCCCCGGTGATGTCCGTGCCCCCGCGGGAGAAGGTCTTGATCGAGCCGTCCGGGAAGCGAGCCGTAGAAGCCGGGGACCACGGCGCGGTCGATCCCGGAAAGCCGGCTGCTGACCGACTTCTGCGTCTTCTCGGCGTCGAAGCGACCCTGGGCGTCGAAGTGGATGATCTCGGCCGGATCCACGTATTCGTAGCCCAGCAGATCCGCCACGATGAACCCGTTCAGGTACTCGCCGCGGCTCGCCGCGTAGTCCTCGCTGGCGCCGGCCGAGAGCTGCTGGCAGACGTCGTCCAGCTGGGGGGTGAGGTCGAGGCTCAGACCCAGATCCTTGATGATCTCCTGGTAGCGCTCGCGGATCGGCTCGAACACCGCATCGGCGGGCTCCCCGGCCACGCCACGCTTGTGGCAGGCGTAGAGCATGTCCGTCACCTTGACGTCGTCCGGGCTGCGCTTGCCCGGCGCCGAAGGCACCACGTAACGCCTCTCGGGGTCGGCCTCGACGATCGCCTTCACCTGCCGCAGCTTCGCTGCGTCGGCCACGCTGGTCCCACCATACTTACAGGTCTTCAGTCCCATTTCTCGCTCGGTCCCTCTGAGTTCAGCTTCCCCCCAGGAAAAGCCCGCGGATTCTAACCATAAGATTCCTCGGCCGAAAGGTGGCGGCCCGGAGCGGACCCGGGGCCCCAGTGCCGGGCTCCCGGGTCCGAAACCGGGTCCGGGCTACACTCCTTTGGTAGCGCCCGGCAGGAGGAGCACTGGTGTCGAGCCCGATTCCGGTCCGCACGGTCGATCTGGCACTCTCGGAGGAGACGCCCCGCTACTGGTACGGCGGCGACCCCTTCAAGACCCACTTCATGAACGCCCTCTCGACCACCTTCCCCGAGGGTGAAGCCTTCTTCGTCCGGAGCGTGCGGCACTATCGAGATCGGATCGACGACCCGAAGCTGTTGGCGGACATCCGGGGCTTCTCCGGTCAGGAGGCGATGCACAGCCGGAAGCACCTCGAGCACGTCGAGCTGCTGGCACGGCAGGGCTACCCGTGGCTGCTGAGACTCAACGAACTCGCGCGGCGTGAGATGCGCTTCTACAACCGCCGCATGCCCCTCTACTCCCTCGCGACCACGGCCGCGCTCGAGCACCTGACCGCGATCATCGCGCGAGGGATCCTCTCGGATCCCGAACGCTGGCTGGGGCCGATGCACCCCGACATCGGACCGCTCTGGCGGTGGCACGCGGTGGAGGAGGCCGAGCACAAATCGGTTGCCTTCGAGGTCTTGCAGCGGGTTTCGGGCAGCGGTGCGGTGCGGGTCTTCGCCTTGATCGGAGCCACCCTCGGGCTCTTTCTCGACAACTTCATCCGGCTCTTCTACCTGCTCCGGAAGGACGGCCTGGCGTGGAAGCCGCGCGTCTGGCTGGACGGAGTCAGGTGGCTCTGGGGCCGCCAGGGGCTGCTCCGCGCGCTGATCCCGGACTATCTGGAGTGGTACCGGCGCGGGTTCCGCCCCGACCAGCGGGACGACCAGCCACTGATCGACGCCGGGCTATCCCGCCTGCCGCAAGTGAGGGCCGCGAGAGCCTGACACGGGGGCGCAGCCGCTACTCCCGCTCGGCTCCTGGCGCGCCCCCGCGCAGATCACCGATGCGGCCCTCGACGAGCTTGAGGTAGATCCGTCCCGCGGAGAGGCGCAGGTACAGCTGCGGATCCATCAGGCTCCTCCGGATGGCCCTGGACGCCTGCTCCGACGAGGCCTCATCCAGGGATTCCTTCAGAGACGGAAAGCTCTGCTGCAGATGGCTGAGCCGCTGCAATGCCTCGTAGCGCGTCTCGATGGCCCGGTGCTGAACGAAGAACGCCTGCGAGTGGGCCTCGGGGCGATCGACATAGCTGATCTGGTGGTACGCCTCGTACTTCTGCTCGATCTCCTCCAGGTCCTCGACGATCCTCGCGAGCTTTCTCCATTGGGCGGCGAGATCACCCGGCTCGTCGGCAGACGCCGCGAGCGCGAGCAGCGCCTCATCGAGCCCCGAGCGAATCGACTCGAGGCGTTCGAGATCCTCACTCGCACTCGCATGGAGCTCTTCATCGCTCATCCCGATGAGAGCACTGCTCTTCATGGGCGAGACGACCCAGCCGACGTAGCCGACGAGCAGCAGCGCTGCGGCGACCGCTGCGTAGAGGGCGTAGGTGATCCGGCGGCCCTTCTTCCTGCCCTCCTCGCTAGGCTCGCGCCCCTTCGCCTTCATGTCCGCGTCCCAGAGCTCGCTCTGCGTTCGCACGACCGTCACGAAGAGACCGAAGACGGCGAACCCGAGGACGTAGGGAAGCGCCGCGCGAACGTATTCGGGGTTCGCGAAGCAGATCAGCGCGTTGACGAGGATGAAGCCGATCCGGACCTCGGTGGGCCCGATCCCCATGTAGGCGATCCGGAACTGGTTGGTCGCGGCGAAGGAGAGGAACGAGTTCACCATGAACGCCCCGAAGACCATCAGGACCAGGAGCAGGAGAAAGCCGTAGTGCTGTGGGAAGAGGGCCGCATAGCCGATCAGCATGGAGCAGAGGAAGATGTAGTCGAGCAGGTGATCCATGTAGAATCCCCACTTGACGAGCCCCGTGTCGCGCTGTCTCCCCACGGCGCCATCGAGGAGATCCGTCAGGTACTGCATCGCGATCATGAGCGACGTGAGCCACATCCAGTGGATGTTGTGACGTGCAAGGAAGCTGAACAGGAGTACGAGGACGCTCCAGAGCAGCGTCATCGAGGTGAGGTGATACGTCTCGAGCCACGTCGGCACCTTGGGAAGCAGCCACTGCTTGAGACGCCCTTCCTGGTTGGTGAGCAGTGATGTCCCGAATTTCTGGTCGCCCCGAAACGCCATGTCGTCCTCCCCTGCCACGCCTGCATATCATCGGCCGACGACACCGACTCCTGCACCGTGGCTTGACGCTCTCATCGAGACCATGCCAGAATCGCGCCCGTGGCACCGAAACGGCGGCTGAAGGCCGGATCCATTCTGGCTCAGCGGATGCGCCGGCAGCGCCTCACCGACCCCCTGGCGACCACGCGGGGCCTCGAGACGCTGATACGCACCCTGCAGCCCATCTCCACCGGCGCCTACGACCGTCCGGGCAGCCCGCCGCGGCTCGCACACCGTACGGCCTTCGACGACACGAGGGCGACGGCCCGGCTGCGAGCCAAGCGAGGGCTCGTCAAGGGGCGCTTCCTGGGAGGCGGCATCGGATACGTCCTGGCCGAGGACCTGGAGCTCTACGCCAACGCCTTCTGCAGACCTCTGGCGAGGCCGAGCCCGATCCAGAAGAGGGTGCTGGATGCGGTCCGGCACGCTGGGCCCTTGACCGCCAGGCAGATCAAGGAGGAGACCGGCCTGCAGAGCAAGCAGATCATGCCGGCCCTGCAGCGGCTGCAGACGGCCTTTCTCGTCTACGAGGACCAGCTGGACGACGATTGGGACAGACCCTGGTACGCCTTCGAAGCGGAGTGGCCCCGGGTCGAGGTCCGCGAGGAGCGGCGCGGAGAGGCGGTTCGCGAAGTGCTGATCCGCTTCCTACAGGGGCACGTGTTCGCGACACGGGAGAACGTTCGCGACTGGTCGCGCCTTCCCGCACGTCTGCTGGACGACTGTCTCGCTGAGCTCGCGGAGGAGGGCCGCATCGCGTCGTGCGAGGCCGAAGGGTTCGGCGGTGGATTCTGCGTCCCGGACACCGGGCGACCGACCGCGGAGTCTCTCGAACCGAGCCTCTTCGTGGTGCACAAGGCAGACTTCCTGACCAGATCGCGCGCCTCCGAGCTCGAGCGGCGCTTCGGCAGCAGGGACATCCTGCAGTACCTGCTCATCGACGGTGATCTGCGGGGTGCGATTCGCGGGCACTGGGGCTTCAAGCCCTACGACGTAGAGGACATCGCGGTGGATCTAGCGGCGGCCGCGCGAAGGGCGCGGCGCGACGAGATCCTGGCTGCCGTCGCCACCGCCTATCCGCCACCCCGGCACCGCATCCTGCGCTACGCCGAGAGAGCCGTCCGCAGAGGTGCCTCCAAACGGCGGTCACAGGGAGGCGTGGTCACGAGGATCGAAGGACAATGAGCGAGATGACCACCCCTTCGACTTTCGACCCGCGGCTCGACCTCGAAGCACTGCTGCGCGAGAAGCTCGTCGCCGTCTGGGAGGAGACGGCACGGGCATACGAGAACCTGATGGGGTTGTGGCGGATCGCGGTGGCGCAGAGCACGACCTGAGAATCGGCCTGATGGCGGCTGGCGCTCGGGGCAGCGGCGTGGAGGATCTCCTACGCGTCTTCCAGATGGCGCCGGGTCAGGCTACCAGCTCGCCTCGAAGACCCCAAGGCGAGGCATTCCCGAAATCGAAGCTGCCACGAGCCGACCCCGGGGGCTTGACAGTGCGCCTCTACAGCTGGGAGGATTCACGAGACACGTCGAACCACGACACATCTCGGCGCTCCGTAGGAGCCTACCAGGAGTTCTAGAATGAACGAATCCACGGCTTCGATCGACGAAGCGAGAGCCAGGATCGTCGCGCGCGCCGTCGAAGCGCGGCAGAAGGGAGACGGGAGGCCGTTCCTGATCGCGCACTTCATCACCAATCGGTGTCCGTGCAAATGCCCCAGCTGCCTCTGGCTACACAACGATTGGGAGGACGTGCCGCTCTCGGACCTGAAACGCTTCTACTCGGAGGCAAAGGAAGAGGGCTTCATCGCCACGGCGCTCTCCGGTGGAGAGCCATTCATCAGGAAGGATCTCGGGCAGATCGTCCGCTTCATCAAGGAAGAGGCGGGAATGCCGATCCTGCTCTTCAACACGGGGTGGTATTTGAAGGACCGCATGGACGAAGTGCTGCCCTACATCGACATGATGTTGGTCAGCCTCGATTCACCGCGTCCGGAGCGGCACGACGAAATCCGGGGTCTTCCCGGTCTCTTCGACCGCCTGATCGAGGCGGTCGGCCTGGCCAGGACCCGGTACCCCGGCGTTTCGTATCAGTTCAATTGCTGCGTCCAGAAGGGCGTCAGCAACGAGATCGACGGCCTGATCGCGCTGACCGAGGAGATGGGAATGCGCATCTCCTTCGACGTGATCACCGAGTTCCGCCATGGCGAGGGAGATCGTGCGTTCACCAGCACCGAGATGGGGCTGCCGATCGGCGAGCTCCGGGAGGTGTGCACCCACCTCCTGGAGAAGAAGCGGGCCGGGGCGCCGATCCTGAACTCGGAGCTCTACTTCAGGTACTTCATCGATGGGCAGTCCCGCTATCGCTGCCACTTCCCCAAGCTGGCGATGTCCGTCGACGGCAGGGGATACGTCGAGGATTGCCTCAACCTCGAGAGGCCGATGGCCAACATCCGGGAGATGCCCTTGAAGGAGATCATGAGGCTTCACCGTTTCGGCGAGCTGCGGAGGGATGCCGAGGAGTGCTCCTCGTGCAACTCCCCCACCATGGTGGATCTCTCCCACGTATGGGAGAACCCGCAGCTGATCTTCGAGCGCGGGGGCATCGAGGTTGGCTGAGAGCCTTGCGCGGTTCGCGCCGCGGCGCGCGCTCGTGCCACTGCTCGGCCTCCTGGATCGCTCCTCCAGGGTCTCTCGGCAGAGACCCGGCCCCGGTGAAGATGGAACCAGGTTCCCGGAGTTCCCCTGGGATCTCCGCACGCTGATCCTGCTGTTTCCCCCGGAGGCGCCGTTTCGGTTCATGAACCTGAACCTGCTTCTCGGCTTGACCGGAGCCCCCTTCGACCGGCCCGAAGCTCTGGGGAGCCTCGCTGCGGGAGACGCCTTCGACCTCCAGTTCTGTCTGGAGGGGAGAGAGCGGTGCGTCACCTACAAGCGCTACCACTCGATCGCCCGGGAGCTCTCTTATCGGCCTGCAGCCGTGGAGTTTCGCCTCGGTGAGAGGCTGCGCATGGAGGGGTCGTGGCCGTCCTACCAGATTCGATATCACCAGCCCGAAGCGAACCTCTCATTGGCGCTGCACTTCGACGCCCGGGAGGACTTTCACTGGTGGGCATACGCGCCGTGGCTCTACTCCCACTACACCAGCTTCGGCAGATGCCGGATGGATTGGGAGTGGGGGGCCGAAGGCGGCACTCTCGAGGTCCCGGCCCTGCACGACCACGGCTGGGGCAGGAACCTGCTACCGCTCGGAGTTCCGCTCCGGACCTTCCGCTACGAGGTCCTGCAGCTCCGCTCCGAAGCCGAGGACGCGAGCGGCCTGGCCCTCTCGCTCTGGACCGAAGGTCCTCTCGGAATCGAGCTCAAGAAGTCTGGGGTCCTGCGGTGGGACAGAGGCCAGAGCCAGCCCATGGATCGCTACGAATGCCGGGTGCTGGACTGGGAGACCCTCGAGAATCACGCGGGGAGGCCCTGCCCCGTGCCTCGTCGCTGGATCGGCCGCCAGACCGGAAGCGGGGTGGAGTTCGAGTACGAAGCGAAGCGAAGCACCCCACCGAGAGCAGTGTTGGGCGATGGCTTTCTGTTCGGATTCGACTACCGGGGAGTGTGGAGAGGATCCACGCAGATCACGCTCGAAGGCGAGGGCTACGGGGAACAGCTGGGATCGCCTGTACCGTGACGACTGCCCCCGGCACAGCCGGCGGAACCCTGGACCTACCCTGCCCCGCCGGCCGCTTCGAGAGCGGCGGGGCGCGAGCGGGACGGCTCGCGTTCAGTCGCCCGGGACCAGGCTCTCGAAGCGCGCCTTGTCGCGGGCCTTCATGTAGGCATCGCGCGGCGTGATCTTCTTCTGCTGAACGAGTGCGAAGAGCGAGTCGTCGAGGGCCTGCATGCCATCCTTCTTGCCGGACTGGATCACCGAGTCGACCATCTGGGTGTTGCCCTCGCGGATCAGGTTCGGGAGACCCTGCGTGCGCAGCAGGATCTCGTGCACGGCCACACGCCCATCCCCGCTGGCGGTCGGAAGCAGCAGCTGCGAGACCACGGCCGCGAGCGATTCCGAGAGGCTGATCCGGACCTGGGGCTGCTCGCTCGCCGGGAAGGCGTCGATGATCCGGTCGATCGTCTTGGCGGCGCCGTTCGTGTGCAGCGTGCCGAACACCAAGAGCCCCATCTCGGCCGCTGTGATCGCGTTGGAGATCGTCTCGCGGTCGCGCATCTCGCCCACCAGCACCACGTCCGCATCCTGCCGCACCGCCGCCCGCAGCGCGGAGGCGAACGTCCGGGTGTGCTCGCCGACCTCGCGGTGCGAGAGTACCGAGTCGTGGTTCTGGTGCACGAACTCGACCGGGTCCTCGATGGTGACGATGTGGCGCGCCGACCCGCGGTTGACTCGATCGACGATCGCCGCCAGCGTGGTCGACTTCCCCGAGCCGGTCGGACCGGTGACCACGACGAGACCCTGATTCAGGTCCGCGAGCTTGCAGACCGCCTCCGGAAGCTCGAGGTCCTCCGCCGAGAGGATCTTCTCGGGAATGATCCGGAACACCGCGCCGGCGCCGTTCTCCTGCCAGAAGTAGTTTGCGCGGAAGCGCGCGACACCCTCGAGTCCGTAGGCGAAGTCGAGATCTCGCTCCTCCTCGAAGCCGTGCCAGTTCCGTTGGTTCGCGATCTCTCCGAGCATCGCCATCAGCCCTTCGTTTTCGAGGGGAGGCCGCCCCTCGATGGGCTCGAGATGCCCGTGGACGCGGATGCGCGGCTCGAGCCCCGCGACCAGGTGGAGGTCGGAGCCCTTTTGCTCCTTCAGGTAGCGCAGCAGTGCGTCGATCTCGGCCACGGCGTCTCCTAGCCCGGAATCCGCTTGGGGTCCTCGCACTCGCGGAGCGCGTCGTCGCGGGTGACCACGCCCTCCCGCACGAGCCTCGCGAGCGACTCGTCGAGCAGGCACATTCCGTGCGCCGCACCCGTCTGGAGGACCGAGAGGATCTGGAAGGTCTTGTTCTCGCGGATCAGGTTGCCGACGGCCTTGTTCACCATCAGGATCTCGAGCGCGGGCACGCGCGCGGCGCCGTCCGCCGTCGGCACCAGCCGCTGCGACACCACCGCGCGCAGCGACTCCGAGACCATGTTGCGCACCTGGTCCTGCTGATCGGCGGGGAACACTCCCGCGATCCGGTTCAGCGTCCTGATCGCGCTGTTGGTATGCAGAGTTCCCAACACCAGATGGCCCGTCTCCGCAGCGGTGAGCGCGAGCGAGATCGTCTCCAGATCGCGCAGCTCACCGATCACGATTACGTCGGGGTCCTCGCGCAGGGCCGCGCGCAGCGCGCGGGGGAACGAGCCCGTGTGCGGTCCGACGGAGCGCTGGTTCACGACGCAGCGCTTCGACGGGTGAACGACCTCGATGGGATCCTCGATCGTCAGCACGTGCTCGCGCCGCTCCTCGTTCACGATGTCGACGAGCGCGGCGAGCGTCGCGGACTTGCCGCAGTTGGCCGGCCCCGTCACGAGCACGAGGCCCTGGTGGTAGTTGGTGAACTTCGCGAGCGCGGTCGGCAGCCCGAGCTCGTCCAGCGTCGGCGGCTGGCTCGGGAGGATCCGGAACACGCCGTCCATGCCGCGCTGCTGCCGGTACACGTTCACCCGGAAGCGGCCGATCGGCGCGGAGAACGAGAAGTCGAGCTCGCCGTGCTCTTCGAACAGGCGGCTCTGGTCGTGGTCGAGCGCCGAGAGCAGCATCGACTCGGCATTCGCGGGCGCGATCGGGCCCTCGGAGGTCATCTCGAAGCGCCCGCCGATGCGCATCCGCACGGGGCTTCCCGCGTGCACGTGGACGTCGCTCGCACCGAGCTCGATGCCCTGGCGGAGCAACGCCATCAGTCCCTCCGGGTCCGTGTTGGCCGCGCGCGCCGGAACCGGCTGCGCGCGGGGCTTCTGGGACGGGTCGCCTATCGCACCCGGCTCCTGCTTCGCCTCGCGCCGCGGCGGGACCTCGCGCCGGGCGGCGGGCTCGGCCGGGCGCGCCGCGATCTCCGGCCTCGCGTCCGCGCGCGCGACCGCCTGCCTGGCGCGCTGCTTGGCGACGACCTGCTCACGCGCGCGCAGGATCTTCTGGAGCCCGGACTCGTCGATGTAGCCGAGATCGACCAGGATCTGGCCGAGTCGCCGGTTGCCCCCACGTCCCTGGACCCTGGTGGCCTCTTCGAGCTGATCCATCGTGATCATGCCGAGCTTGATGCCGATGCGGCCGAGCAGCGGAACGGGGCGGTCGGACATGGCGCACCCATCGGCATGTCGCGCGCGCTGCTAAACCTGAGGGCGCTCGTCAGAGGCGAGAGAGTTCCGGCCTTCGATCATCCCGGTCCAGTCGCGGTCCTCGGCAAGCGCCTGGAGCGAATCGATCTCTGCCCGAGCCGCCTGCGCGTCACCTCGTTCGGCCTGGGCCACTCCGCGCGCGTGGTGCCAGGCCGCCTTCACGAAAGGAAGGCGCTCTCCGGGATCGGGAAGGGCCAGGATCGTCGCGGGTGCACTGAACTGGGCGTGCGCGAAGTAGGGCGCCCCGTCGATGAGCTGCACCCAGGGAATCGCCAAGGAGACCTCGTCCGAGGTGACCCGGGGAGCTTCTCCGCCGCGGCGAGGCGTTCTGCGTGAGCCTCGGCTCGCCCGGGCGTGGTGGGAGTCGCGCCGTCAGTTCGAATCTACCGCAGCCCAGGGCAGGCACACGTAGACCCCCGACACCCACGCGCCGTGACCGCCATCACGCGCCCCCGGTCCCCCTGCGCCGACCCGCTCCCTGCCCGGCCACGTGCACACAGTGCGGAGGAAGGGGGGGAACCGATGCCTCTGGCAGCTCCGAGGAGATGGCTTTTCGCCGCGCTCGCGGCCCTCGCCGCATGCGCGCTCGGCGCGCGCTGCGAGCTGGTGTTCGGCCCGCGGCTTCCCGAGGCGCCCGACTGCCTGCTCATGCCGGCCGACAGCTACTGGCACGCGGACGTCGAGAGCCTGCCGGTCCACCCGCGCTCGGACGCCTGGGTGGCGAGCATCGGCGCGGACGATCCGGTGCACCCGGATTTCGGTGCGGGACTCTGGCAGGGAGGGCCGATCGGCATCCCCTACACCACGGCCGGTAACGAGACGTCAGCCGTCGCCGTGAGCTTTGACTACGACGACGAGAGCGACCCCGGGCCGTACCCCATCCCCGAGGACGCACCCATCGAGGGCGGCCCCGACTCCACGGGGGACCGCCACGTGCTGGTCGTGGACCGCGATACCTGCACCCTCTACGAGCTCTTCGACGCCCACCCCGAGCCGGACGGCTCGTGGTCCGCTGGGTCGGGCGCGATCTTCGACTTGCTGGGCCATGGCCTGCGCCCCGATGGCTGGACCTCTGCAGATGCAGCGGGGCTTCCGATCCTGCCCGGCCTGGTCCGCTACGAGGAGGTCGCGTCGGGCCTCGTAGCGCACGCGATCCGCTTCACGGCGCCCAGCACACAGCGCGCGTACGTCTGGCCGGCGCGCCACTACGCGAGCTCGTCGACCGATCCCGACCTCCCGCCGATGGGTGCGTGGTTCCGGCTCAAGCCCTCTGTCGATCCGGCGAACTTCTCAGCGCAGACGCGGCCCATCGTTCGGGCGCTGCAGCGATACGGCATGATCCTGGCCGACAACGGCTCGCCTTGGTTCCTCTCGGGCGCCCCCGACCCGCGCTGGGACAACGACACCCTGCGCGAGCTCAGGACCCTGCGCGGCGCGGACTTCGAAGCCATCGACACCTCGACCCTTCCGATCGACCCGGATTCCGCTCGGATTCCCTGGGACGCAGCGGCACTCGGCTTCTAGCCGGACCGGCGCCGGCGCGACGATCGTCTTCGAAAGCCCCCACCCCGGGGAAATGTGGCTCCTTTTCGGTACGTTCGTAGGGGGGTTGGGCGCGACTGGCGATGACCCGGAGACCGGCTGGGAGCCCGCCGGGAGGCGTCCGACCACGACGCCGCACGGCGCCCGTGATCCCCGGAAGGAGCGAGTCAACCGTGGCAATCGACCCCACGTCCAGCATCCATTCCCCCGCCCTGTCCGTCCTGTCGAGCGCTGACTACGTGGACGAGATGTACGAGCGCTGGCGGGACGAGCCTTCGGCCCTGTCCGAGGAGTGGCGTCTCTTCTTCACGGGCTTCGAGCTCGCCATGTGCCCGCGCAACTGCGTGGCCAGCGACCGCGCCAACGCCCAGTCGCGGGTGGCGAGCCTGATCTTCGCCTATCGCAGCATTGGCCATCTCATCGCCCGGACCAACCCCATCGGAGACCGCCCGGCGAGCCACCCCGACCTCGAGCTGGAGGCCTTCGAGCTCGGGTCCGAGCACCTCGATCTGGTCTTCGACACCGGCCACCTCGGCGGCCCGCAGCGGATCACGCTGCGCGAGATCCTGGGGGTCCTCCGCGAAACCTACTGCCGCAATGTCGGCGTGGAGTACCTGCACATCCAGGATCGACCGGTCCGCCGCTGGCTGCAGCAGGAGATGGAGCCGGTCCGCAACCAGCCCGAGCTCCCTCCGGAGAGCAAGATCCGGATCCTCACCCACCTGGTCGACGCCGAGCTGTTCGAGAGCTTCACCCACAGCCGCTACAAGGGCCAGAAGCGGTTTTCGCTGGAAGGCGCCGAGTCTCTGATTCCCGCGCTCCACCAGTTCCTGGAAACCTGCGCCGAGACCGGTGCCGAGGAGGTGGTGCTGGGGATGGCCCACCGCGGGCGGCTGAACGTGCTCGCCAATATCATGCACAAGCCGTACCAGACCATCTTCCACGAGTTCGAGGACAACATCGCCCCCGATCCGGGGGGCGGGGACGGCGACGTCAAGTACCACCGCGGCTACACCTCCGAGTACCCGACCCAGTCCGGCGCGAGCATTCACATCACCCTCACCGCCAACCCCAGCCACCTCGAGGCGGTGGACCCCGTGGTCGAGGGCCGCACGCGCGCCAAGCAGCGGCGGCGCAACGACACCGAGTCCCGCAAGAAGGTGGTGCCGATCCTGCTCCACGGCGACGCGGCGTTCTCCGGCCAGGGGCTGGTTGCGGAAACCTTCAACCTCTCGCAGCTCAACGGTTATCGCACCGGTGGGACGGTCCACCTGGTCGTCAACAACCAGATCGGCTTCACGACGCTGCCGGGAGAGGCTCGCTCCTCCCGCTATCCGACCGACATCGCCAAGTTGGTGGAGGCGCCCATCTTCCACGTCAACGGCGACGACCCGGAGGCGGTCTGCTACGTCGTCGATCTCGCCCTCCGCTTCCGCCAGGAGTTCGGGCGCGATGCCGTCGTCGACATGCTCTGCTACCGAAAGCACGGGCACAACGAGGGCGACGAGCCGGCCTTCACCCAGCCGGTCATGTATCAGAGCATCGAGAGCCACCCCGGGGTGCGACAGCTCTACCAGCAGAGGCTGGAGCGGGAACGGATCCTGAGCCCGGACGACAGCGCGGGGATGTCGAGTGACTTCACCGAACGCCTGAAGGGTGCCTTCGAGAGCGTTCAGGACAGCTGTCCGGTTCCCCTGCAGGACGACGGCCACGCCTTCGGCGGTCTCTGGTCCGGACTCAACAATCCGTACTCACACGAACCGGTGGCAACCGGAGTTCCTCACCAGGACCTGGTGCAGGTGGCACGCGCGCTCACCACGGTCCCTGAGGACTTCTCCCTGCACCGCAAGATCGAGCGGCGGCTCGGGGCTCAGCTCGAGGCCGTCACCGACCACAAGGACGTGGGCTGGGCCCTGGCCGAGCTTCTCGCGCTCGGCAGTCTCCTGTCCGAGAAGTTTCCGGTGCGGTTGAGCGGTCAGGACTCGATCCGCGGCACCTTCTCGCAGCGCCACGCCGCGTGGTTCGACACCGGGACGCAGGACATCTACATCCCGCTCAATCACATCCACGAGGAGCAGGCGCGCTTCTGCGTCTACAACAGCATGCTCTCCGAGGCCGCGGTGCTGGGCTTCGACTACGGCTACTCGCTGGTGGATCCCGACGTCCTGGTGATCTGGGAGGCGCAATTCGGCGACTTTGCCAACGGAGCCCAGACGATCATCGACCAGTTCATCACCGCCGCCCTCGACAAGTGGCAGCGCAGTTCCGGACTGGTCATGCTGCTCCCCCACGGCTACGAGGGCCAGGGCCCCGAGCATTCCAACGCCTACCTGGAGCGCTACCTCACGCTTTGTGCCGAGGACAACATCCAGGTCTGCAACCTCACCACCCCCGCGCAGTACTTTCACGTCCTGCGCCGGCAGCTGGCGCGCCGGCTCCGGCGCCCCCTCGTCATCATGTCTCCCAAGAGCCTGTTGCGCCATCGCCGGGCGGTGTCGCCGGTGGATGAGCTGGTCTCGGATCGCTTCCACGAGGTGCTCGACGACCCGTCGCCGCCGATCCGGCCGCGACGCCTCGTGATCTGCAGCGGGAAGATCTTCTACGATCTCGTGGAGGGTCGCGACGCGGCCGGTGTCGATGACGTCGCGATCGTGCGGGTCGAGCAACTCTACCCGTTCAACTCGACGATGTTCCGCCGGGTGACCGAGCCCTACCTGAGTGCTGAGACCGTGGTCTGGGCGCAGGAGGAGACCGGGAATCGCGGGGCGTGGGGCTATGTGCTGCCCATCCTGCAGCGGCATCTCCCGAGCCACCAGATCACCTATGCGGGCCGCGAGCCGAGTGCCAGCCCGGCCACCGGCTCCCTGGGCGTGCACCGGAAGCAGCAGGCCGCCGTGGTCGCGGAGGCGCTCGGAGGCACGGGATGAGAGCCGGCGCGCAAGTCGCGAGCGGAATCGGATATGATCTCCAATCGGAGGCTGCGCCGCAGGCCTCCAAGACCGCCAGAACCGAGCCACCGCAACGGCGTGGCACGCCTGTGACGGGGGAACGCGATGCCCCTTGAAGTCAGAATCCCCGAGGTCGGCGAGTCCATCACCGAGGGCATCCTCGCTGAGTGGTCCAAGGCCAACGGTGACTGGGTCGAACTCGAGGAACCGCTCCTGGTGCTCGAGACGGACAAGATCACGATGACCGTCGACGCCGAGGCCGCCGGTCAGCTCGCGATCCTGATCGCCGAAGGCGCGACGGTCCAGGTGGGCCAGGTGGTGGGTACCATCGACACCGAGGCCAGGCGTCCCTCTGTGCCGGCCGGAGAACGACCCGTCGCGGAAGCCGAGCAGGCACCACCGCGCGCACCCGAGCCCGGCTCCTCCCCGCCCCCACCGGCTGCTGCGGTCCCTCTGAACCCGCCCGCCGGAATGCCCCAGGCCGCTGCCAGGCTGGAGCCTCTCCAGGGGCTCTCACCGGCCGTTCAGCGCATGGTCGTGGAGCACCACCTGGATGCGGCGGACATCGCAGGCAGCGGCAGGGATGGGCGGCTCACCAAGGCCGACGTGGTGCGCTACATCGACCAGCAGCAACGACCGAGCGCGCCATCCGACGAGCCGGTCTCGGGGACAGCCCCGGGCCAGCTCGTCGAGTTGGTGACGGAACAGCAGACGCGCGCGCCCATGACGCCACTCCGCCAGCGGGTGGCCGAGCGGCTGGTGGAGGTGCAGCAGCGCTCCGCGATCCTGACGACCTTCAACGAGGCTGACATGAGCGGCGTGATGGCCCTGCGCGCGCGCTACAAGGCCAGCTTCAAGGAGCGCCACGGTATCGGTCTCGGCTTCATGTCCTTCTTCGTCAAGGCCTCGATCGATGCGCTCAAGACAGTCCCCGGGGTGAACAGCCACATCGACGGCGCCGACGTCGTCACCAACCACTACTACGACATCGGAATCGCGGTGAGCACCAATCGGGGCCTGGTCGTGCCGGTGTTGCGCGGCGCGGACCGGCTCTCCATGTCCGAGGTCGAGGCGCGGATCGCAGACTACTCGCGTCGCGCCCAGGAGCGCAAGCTGGAGCTCAGCGAAATCACCGGGGCGGTGTTCACGATCTCCAACGGTGGCGTGTTCGGATCCATGATGTCGACCCCGATCCTCAATCCGCCGGGGAGTGCGATCCTCGGGATGCACGCGATCAAGAAGCGGCCCGTGGTGGTCGACGACGAGATCGCAGTCCGCCCCATGATGTACCTCGCCGTCTCGTACGACCATCGCATCATCGACGGTCGCGAGGCGGTGACATTCCTCAAGAGAATCGTGGAGTGCATCGAACACCCCGAACGCATGCTGCTCGAGATCTGAGACCATGAAAAGCTACGATCTGGTGATCATCGGGGCCGGGCCCGGAGGCTACGTGTGCGCGATCCGCGCTGCCCAGCTGGGGCTCGAGACGGCCCTGGTCGAGGAACGCCCCAGCCTCGGGGGCACCTGCCTCAACGTCGGCTGCATCCCCTCCAAGGCGCTTCTGGAGTCGAGCGAGCTATACGCCGCCGCCCGACACAGCTTCGCCAGCCACGGCATCGCGACCGCTGGGCTGGCCCTGGACCTGTCCCAGATGATGGCGCGCAAGGACGGCATCGTGAAGGAGCTGGTAGACGGCGTCGCGATGCTGATGAAGAAGAACAAGGTGGCCATTCACGTCGGTCGCGGTGCGCTCGCCGCGCCCGGCCGGGTCTCTGTCCAGTCCGGCGACCGCAAGGAAGAGCTCGCGGCCAAGGCAGTGTGCCTGGCGATGGGCTCGGACACCGTGGAGCTTCCGTTCGCCCCCTTCGATGGAGATCGCATCGTGTCTTCCACGGAGGCGCTGTCCTTCACCGAGGTGCCCGGGAGCCTCGTGGTGATCGGCGCCGGGGCGGTGGGCCTGGAGCTGGGCAGCGTCTGGAGCCGCCTCGGCGCCAGGGTGAAGGTGATCGAAATGCTGCCCACGATCGCGCCCTTCGCCGACAAGCAGATGTCCAGCGCCCTGGAGCGAGCTCTCACCGCTCAGCACCTCGAGTTTCACCTCGAGAGCAAGGTGACCGCGATCGAGTCCATCGAGAACGGCACCCGACTGAGCTTCGAAGACAAGGGCGGAGACAGCCGGACGGTCGAGTGTGACAAGGTTCTGGTGGCGGTCGGCCGAAGGCCCAGGACCGAAGGCGCCGGCATCGAGGACATCGGGATCGAGCTCGACGAGCAGCGACGCATCGTGGTGGACGAGCACTTCCGCACCAACGTCGAAGGGGTGTACGCCATCGGCGATCTCATCCCCGGACCCATGCTCGCCCACAAGGCCGAGGACGAGGGCATCGCCCTGGCCGAACTGCTGGCCGGGCGGGCCGGCCACGTCAACTACGGCACCATCCCGAATGTGGTCTACACCGAGCCCGAGCTGGCCATGGTCGGCCGGACCGAGGCCGAGCTGAAGGAAGCCGGAGTGCCGTTCTCCGCCGGGCGGTTCATGTTCCGGGCCAACGGACGCGCCAAATGCCTCGGCCTCCTCGACGGCATGGTCAAGATCCTCTCTCACAAGGAGACCGACGAGATCCTCGGGGTGCACATGGTGGGGCCGCGGGCGTCCGAGCTGATCGCCGAGGCGGTGGTGGCCATGGAGTTCCACGCATCGGCCGAGGACCTGGCGCGCACCTGCCACGCCCACCCGACACTCTCCGAGGCGGTTCGCGAGGCTGCGCTGGCGGTGGAGAAACGCGCGATCCACTCGTGAGGGCCGGGACGGTCCGACCGCGCGTCTCCACGGCAGGGAGCTGCCGAAGCGCGGGAAGGATCATCAATTTCCTCTATCGGTATAAGAGATATTATCGATTTGACTGATGAGTATCTATCCCCCATTCTGAACTGTGAAAACGATTGAGAGAAGCCGCTCCCCGGACCTGGTTGCGGCCACCGTCCCCATAACCCAGTCGGATAGGAGCAAGAAATGTCCCTCATCAACACATCGATCAAGCCCTTCAAGGCCACGGCCTTCGCCAACGGCGAGTTCGTCGAACTCAGCGAGGCCGACCTCCGCGGGCACTGGTCCGTCGTCTTCTTCTACCCGGCGGACTTCACCTTCGTCTGCCCCACGGAGCTCGGAGACCTGGCGGATCACTACGACCAGCTCAAGTCGATGGGCGTCGAGGTCTACTCCGTCTCGACCGACACGCACTTCACCCACAAGGCCTGGCACGACGCCTCCGAGACCATCCGAAAGATCCAGTTCCCGATGATCGGAGATCCGACCGGCGCGATTTCACGCAACTTCGAGGTCATGATCGAGGAGGCGGGACTGGCATTGCGAGGAACCTTCGTGGTGAACCCCGAGGGCGAGATCAAGGTGTCCGAAGTGCACGACCTCGGTATCGGCCGCGCTGCCGGCGAGCTGGTCCGCAAGGTCCAGGCGGCCCAGTACGTGGCCGAGCACGATGGCGAGGTGTGTCCGGCCAGCTGGACTCCTGGAGACGAGACACTGACGCCGTCCCTCGATCTCGTGGGCAAGATCTAGCAGTGGTGTCTGGGGGCCGCGCCGCCGGCGCGGCCCCTTCGCCGCCCGCCTGGCTGGCTGGGGCACCCGCTGCATTCGCTCGTCGAAGAACCGGGGGAGGACCGCAATGCTGGACGAATCGATCCGGGAGCAGCTTCGAGGGCACCTGGACAGACTGCAACGACCCGTCGAGATCGTGGCCGAGCTCGACTCGGGCGAGAATTCGGAGCGAGTGCGCGCGCTGCTACAGGACCTCGCGGAGCTCTCGCCGGATGTCAGCTGGCGGGAGGACTCCATCGGCGCGTCACGGCTACCGACCTTCGCCGTGGGACCGCCGGGCTCGATCGGCAGGATGCGCTTCTGCGGCCTCCCGATGGGCCACGAGTTCTCTTCCCTGGTCCTCGCGATTCTGCACGCGGGCGGCCACCCGCCCAAGGTCGAGCCCGACCTGCGGGCCCAGATCGAGGCGATCCCCGGCGAGCACCACTTCGAAACCTTCGTCTCGCTCTCGTGCCAGACCTGCCCCGGAGTCGTCCAGGCGCTCAACCTGTTCGCGACCCTGAACGAGGGCACCACCCACACGATGGTGGATGGCGCGCTCTTCTCCGCGGAGGTGGAGAAAAGGAACGTCCAGGCCGTCCCGATGGTCTTTCGCGGAGACGAGCTCTTTGCCCAGGGAACGATCAGCGAAGGACAGATCCTCCAGAAGCTCGACGCGGGAGCGGCGAAGCGGATGGGTGAGGAGCTCAGCCGCAAGGAGCCCTTCGACATCCTCGTCGTGGGCGGCGGCCCGGCCGGCGCCGCTGCCGCGATCTACGCAGCGCGCAAGGGCATCCGGACCGGGATCGTCGCCGAGCGCTTCGGCGGTCAGCTGATGGACACGGCGTCCATCGAGAACTTCATCTCCGTGCGCGAGACCCAGGGTCCCGAGCTCGCCCGGCAGCTCGAAGATCACGTCCGGCAATACGAGGTCGACATCATGCTCGACCAGAGAGCCGAGCGTCTGCTCGATGCGGAGCAGAGCCCGGACGGCCTGGTGCACGTCTTCCTCGCATCCGGGGCAACGCTGCGAGCGCGCCTGGTGATCCTCGCCACAGGCGCCCGCTGGAAGTCGCTGGGGGTTCCCGGAGAGGACGAGTACCGCAATCGCGGCGTCGCCTACTGCCCCCACTGCGACGGTCCGCTCTTCAAGGGGAAGCGCGTGGCCGTGATCGGCGGGGGCAACTCCGGCGTGGAGGCCGCCATCGACCTCGCCGGCGTGACGGGCCACGTGACCCTGATCGAGTTCGAGGACTCCCTGCAGGCCGATGCGGTGCTCCAGGAGCGGGCACGCTCGCTTCCCAACGTGGCGGTCATCGAGAGCGCGCAGACGACGGCCATTCTGGGTAACGCCGAGCGAGTCGAGTCACTCGTCTACACCGACCGCAAGAGCGGCGAGGAGCACACCGTTCCCATCGAGGGCGTCTTCGTGCAGATCGGTCTGGTGGCCAACACCGAATGGCTGCGCGAGAGCCGCGTCGCGCTCTCGCCCTACGGCGAGATCGAGGCGGACGACCGGGGCCGGACCTCCGCGCCCGGTGTCTTCGCAGCTGGCGATGCGACCACCGTCCCGACGAAGCAGATCGTCATCGCGATGGGGGACGGCGCCAACGCCGCCCTGGGTGCCTTCGACAGCCTGATCCGGACCCCTCTGCCCCCGGGTGTCGAGGGCATCCCGGAGCCGCCCGGCCAGGCGGCCGTCGCATAGGCCGCCTCCCTGGCCGGCCCAGGGCGCTCGCTAGGGAATCCGGTCCGGGATGCCGGCGAAGTCCGGGTGATCGGCGGCATCGGCGTACTCATGCGCCCACAGGATCCGAGGGCCGTCTACCAGGAAGCAACCCGGCATCATCCATATGTCCCCGCTCCGCTTGCCCTGTCTGTTCCCCTTGCCCCGGGCACGGCGGTTTCCCGCCCACACGCCCGGTCCGAACATCTGGAGCAGGCTGCCGCGTTCGACTCCGAACGCCGCGTAGATCCGCTTGTTCGGATCGGCTACGGCGCGCGCGCCCGGCCAATAGCGCCGCATGAACGCCCGCCCCTCGGTGGGAGACCCGATGAAGAAGAAGAGCACCGGGGGAAAGTCGGGGTTGTTCTCCGCGATCGCCCGCAAGTCGGCGACCGTCTCCCGGCAGAACACGCAGCCGAAGTGGCGCAGGAAGACCAACAGCTGGGGTCCGTTCTCCAGCTGGTCACGCAGCCTTCCAGGCACGAGGCCGACGCCGCTGACGAATGCTTCCAGTGCTTCCGGGGGAATCTGCGTCTCCATCGCCAGGAAGATACCGGCTAAGAGGCGGTTTGGCGGAACGGCTCCTGTCGGCGCCGCGCAAGTCTCGTCACCAGGATGATCGCACCGAAGCTCCGGCCTCCGGACTGCGGCCGGATTTCGAATTCGCCGAGAATCTGTACCCTGATCCCCCACCGGGAAATCACGCACCAGACGACGCGACCTTCAGCCCACATCTCTCACCGCAGCGCGGCCAACCCGCCCCGACGGTTTCCAGGGAGAACATCCATGCGAACGCTCGACAACGCCTCGTCCGGCCACCCCCAGTCCGTCTTGTACACCCGCTGCACCGTGGACCTGGCGAATGGCGCCGCCGAGTTCGAGGAGGTGCCGTGCGCAAACCTCGAGGACGTGCTGGGCGGATTCGGCAGGTCCTTCCAGATGCTCGCCGATCTGGACATCCGCGACGCTTTCGCGGACGAGAACCCGCTGATCGTCAACACGGGCGTACTCACGGGAAGCGGCCTGATGACGGGCTTGCGCAGCTACTTCTCCTCCTACAGCCCGATCAAGGTGTCGAACCAGGGCCTGCCCGCGGCCATGTGGTCGGCGGCCAGCGGAAAGTTCGGCAGCAAGCTCAAGTGGACGGGCGTGGACGAGCTGGTGTTCACCAACAAGTCCCCGGAGCCCGTCTACGCCGTGGTCGCCGAGAGCCCCTCCGGCCCCACGTTCCAGCTCTTGCCCGCAGACGGGCTGCGAGGCCTGACCAGCCACGAAAAGATCATGGCCCTGCACTCCGAGCACCCGGATGCCCACTTCGCCGTCATCGGCCCGGCCGGGGAGCACCCGGAGACCGTCTATTTCGCCGCGGTGGCTCTGAGCACCGAGAACCAGCTCAAGTCCGGCGAAGAAAAGTCCCGCTGGGCGGGGCGGGGCGGCATGGGGACCGTGATGGGCTCCAAGAACCTGCTGGCCATCGTGGCCCGGAGCAAGGACAAGCGGGCCAGGCGAACTCCCGTCTTGCGCGACCTGAACCGCGAGATCGCCGGGGGGGTGGGCTCGCGGAAGTTCCGCGAGAAGAAGCAGGGCGGCGCGGGCGGCACCTGGTCCAACTACGAGCCACTGCAGGCACTCTACCTGGTACCGGAGAACAACTTTCGGCCCACGGGCAACGACGCGATCGAGGAGATCTTCCGCGACAACCTGGAGGATGAGTTCTTCATCAAGGCGGAGTCGTGCTTCGGGTGCGGGATCAGCTGCCACAAGAACATCTACGAGCGCGCGGCGGACGGCGGCCGGGGCGAGTTCCTGGCCAAGTTCGACTACGAGCCACTCAACCTGCTGGCCACCAACCTCGGCGTGAGCGACCCGCGAGAGGCCGCCGCGCTGGTGCGCCGGGTGGACCTGCTGGGCATGGATTCCGTCTCCTGCGGCACCACCATCGCGTACGTGTGCGACTACAACGAACGCCATCCGGACGCACCCATCGCCAACGGCGCCAGCTTCGGGGCGTTCGAGAAGATCATGGAGCTGGTCGAGACCACCGGCGCCGGGCAGCTGCCCGAGCTGGGGCGCGGCGTGAAGCGCCTGGCGGAGAGCCTGAACGAGCCGGGCTACGCCATGCACGTGAAGGGGCTGGAGCTGCCCGCCTACGTGCCGGATACCAACCCCGGCTATCCGTGGGCCATCGCCGGCGGCCACATGTCCATGTACACCTTCCTACTGCTGGCCCTGGAGAACGACACCTCCCTGGACTACTGGGTCAAGGCGATCACGGAGCGGGGTTACGCGCCGCTGCGCGACGACCTGACCGGCGCCTGCAAGTTCGCGGGGCTGACCCAGGAGATGGCCCTGCAGGCCATCGAAGAGGCAACGGGGCTGGAGCTGAGCGTGGATGAGATCCAGGCGAGCATCCGGCGTGCCTTCCTGCGGGGTCTGGCGCTGGAACGCAAGCAGGGCTACCGGGACGACGACTACACCCTGCCCCGCCAGGTCTTCGATCATCCCAACGAAAAGCTGAAGACTCCCAACTTCATCACTGAGGAGTTCTTCTCCGAGATGAAACGCCGGGTCTGGGAAGTGCTGAACCCGGAAATCGACGCCCTGTGACGGTCGAGGTCACGCTGGCGCCGGCCCTGGCCGATGCGATCGGCGGCGAGCGCAGCCTGCAGGTAGAAGGCAGCACGGTGGGAGAGGTACTGCGCGACCTCGGCGAGCGACACGCTCCCCTCGCCCGGCTGCTGTGGCGGGACGGCGACGCGCTCAATCCCATGTTGGCGGTCTTCCGCAATCGGGACGACATCCGCACCCTGGAGGGTCTCGCCACCCCGGTCCGGCCGGGCGACGAGGTGGCGGTGATCTCCGCAGCGGACGGGGGATAGGCCGCACCGGGTGCTGGGGACCTACCTCGTCGGTGGTTGAACGGTCTTCCCGGAGCGCCGCAGTGGCGTCCGAGGAAGTGCGCGGACGATCTGCAGGCTTCCGTAGCAGAACCACGCCGCCAGGAAGGCGGCCCACCAGCGTCCCAGCGCGACCGCGAGGCACGTGGCCAGGCCGCTCACCAGCATCGAAATCACGTAGGGCCAGTAGTCGTCCGTGCGACGCAGCCACGCGTGCAGGGCCGTCTGCATGATGTGGCCGCCGTCCATGGGAAGAACGGGTAGCAGGTTGAGGATGCCCCACCCCACGTTGACCCACAGAAGATCCATGTAGGCCACCTGCATCCGCCAGTCCGGCACCTGCCAGAAGAGCGGCTGCGCCGCGTACACCAACCCCGCCAGCAGGAAGCCCGCCGCCGGCCCCGCGAAGCTGATCCCGATCCGCTGCGCACCGCTGATCCGCCGCGGCGCGACCCACTCCGTTTGGCCGCCCATACCGTGCAGCCGGATCGCCGGCACGAGCCCCAGCCGACGCCCGGCGAACGCGTGCCCGAGCTCGTGCACCAGGATCGAGACGAAGGCCACCGCCATCCAGATGGCGATCAGATCGAAACGCTCGCGGCGGATGCCGAGGAAGCCCACGAGGATGAAGAAGATGGGCTCGACGGTGACGGGGATGCCGAAGATTCGAAAACGCAAGTGTGCCTCTCTCGAGTCACGTCCGGACTCGGCGAACCTCGAGGCTAGAGGAGCGCCCCGCCCAGCTGGGCGAGCAGCTCGTTCTCCCCGTCGGCAATCGTCAGGGCGGCGGCGTCGCGCAGGAACATCTCGGCCGGGTACTCCTTGGTCATCCCGACCCCACCGTGGAGCTGGACTCCGAGGGTCGCGACCTCGAGGGCCGCGCGCGTGCAGAAGACCTTCGACGCGATCGAGTTCTGCAGAGGCTGCAGCCTCCCCGCTCTCCGCCAGGGCGGCCGCTCGCAGGGAGACCTGACACGACAGCGAGCGGGAAGCCTGGACCAGGCTGTACATGCGGAAGAGGCGAGCGCGGACGGACTGGTGCTCGAAGATGGGGCGACCGCCCTGCACCCGCTCCTTGCAGTACTCGAGCGCCGTTTCGTAGGCCGCGCGGGCGAGACCCGCCGCGACGCAGCCGACGCCGGCATTGAAGCCGGTGAGCGTGCCATTGACGTGAGCGGCGTAGCCGTCGGCCTCGACGACCATGTTCTGCTTCGGGATGCGAACCCCGTCGAAGAACAGCTCGCCTTGAGGCAGAGCGCGCATGCCGTGCTTGTCCAGCGCGGGGCCGCGGGTGACCCCTGGCAGATCCAGCGACACCAGGCAGACGCCTCCGCGCTCCAGTCCCTCACCCGGCTCCAGCTGAACGTTCAGCATGGCGTGGGTCGCCATCGGGGCATTCGAGACCCACGCGGACTTCTGGCCCTGGAGCACCCAGTGATCGCCGTCGGGCCGCGCGACGATCTGCCCCCGGGCCTTCACCCGCATCTCCGGTCGCATCACGGCCAGGCTGTCCGAGCCGTGGTCGGGCTCGGTGACCGCCCAGCACCCGATGACGGACGCATCGTTCGACTTCAGGTACGGGAGGGCAAACTCCTCGATCAGCTCCGGATTCCCGCTGACGAAGGCGGCTCCCGCAGCCGTCGCGGCCAGGAACAGCGCCGCCGAGACACCCACATTGCCCCAGGAGAGCTCCTCCTGAACCACGAAACGAGTCAGCGGGGGGAGGCCAAGGCCCCCGAGCTCGGTCGGCACGGCCATCCGCGTGTAACCCAGCTCGCTCGCCTGAGCCAGCACTCGCCGCAGCGGTGAGCCGGGCGCAACGACCTCCTGGGGCGGCAGCCGATCCAGCTCGATTCCCGCCGGGCGGACCACCTCCTCTGCGAACTGGTGTGCCGCCTCCTGCACGGCCCGCTGCTCTTCGTCGAGGGTCAGGATGTCTTCCAGGTGCTCCATGTTCACTCTCCCGTGCCGGCGGGTAGACAGGAGAAACGGAACCCGCCTCACGGCTTCTCACGCTCCTGCTTGCGCCTCTCGGCGTCCTCGAGGAACGCATCCCAGTCGTCGCCCTGCCGCTGTGCGATGCTCCGGTGCATCTGCTCCTGCGACACCCCGAGCTCGCGTTCCATCACCTCCCAGCCCACCTCGATGGCATCCCGCCACTCCTCGACGTCATTCATCGGGCTGGCGTTGTTCGGGAGCAGGGGCTTGCCGTCTTCACCCAGCAGGTAGTCGGGCAGCTCCTCGATCCTGCCGAGCGGCATGAGTGAAGCCATCTGGACGTGCTCTTCGAGATCCTCCCAGCGCTCTTGTCGACTCAGCTCCCTGGCCTTGTCGATGACCTCCGGCCGCGCATACCAGCGCCGAAGCGCTTCCTTCTGCCTGTCGTCCAGCATCACTGTCCTCGATCTTTTCCACGGTTCGGGAAGCCAGCAAGCCTGAGCTGACTTCAACCTTGCGGCGCTCAGTGGCTCCATCAGCAAACTCTGACGAGAAGCTACCCGTTCCACCACTACTTCTCCCACCATCACCGCTTGCCCTCCCACCAACCCCTGGAGATGGACTGCCCTGAGCTCCGGGATGTTGAAGCTCCCGAAACTGTTGCGTTTTTCGATCTGATCCGATGCCAACTTGACCGACCCAGTTGGTCACGTACTCTTGATCCAGGCCATGTCTCGAAAGATCCCCGAGCAACGCTTCGACGACCTCGTCCGTACGGCTACCGAGGTGTTCATTACCCAGGGATATCGCCGAACGCAGATGGCCGATGTGGCGGCTGCTCTGGGTATCGCGAAGGGCACACTGTACGGGTACGTGGAGAGCAAGGACGCGCTGTTCGAGCTCTGCCTGAGCCACGCGGACCGCCCCGATCCCATCGCGCAGCCGGCGGTGTTGCCCGTGCGCACGCCGAAGCGAGGCGAGCTGCTCCGTCTTCTGCGGAAGCGTTTGGCGGCAGAGGGGAGCCTCCCGCTCATGACCCGAGCTTTGAGTCGGCGTCGAGCCCGGGATGCGAGGGCGGAGCTCGAAGACGTCCTCTGCGAGCTCTACTCGGTGATGGAACAACACCACCGGGGGATCGAGCTGGTCAACCGCTGCGCCCTCGACCATCCGGAACTCGCAGCGGAGTGGCAGAAGCAGGGCCGCGAGGCGATTCGTGATCTCGTCGCAGAGTACCTCGAGTCGCGGATCGCGGCGAATCAGCTGCGCTCGGTCGGGGACATCCAGCTTGCAGCGCGGTTCGTGATCGAGTCGATTACGACGTGGGCCATCCATATCAAGTGGGACCGTGCTCCGCAGAAGTTCGATGGGAAGGCCGCCCGGGACAACGTGATCGAGTTTCTCGTTCGAGGGCTTCTTCGAGACTGACTGATGAGTGACACCCCCTCGCATTCGGTGCTGCCGTGGCAGCTGGCGCTCGTCCTCTTCGCCTCCTTCTTGCTGGCGTCGTTCCGCGGGTGCTCCTGCAGCGGACGACGATCCGTGAAGGTTCCTGAATCGGCACACGCTGTAGGAGCCCTGGACGGAAAGAACCCGCGCGTCGAGGCGAGGCTTCTGATCGATGCGGACTCAGCGAAGCCAGGAGAACCAGTCCGGGCAGGGGTACTCTTCGACCTCGACCGCGGCTGGCACATCTACTGACGAGATCCGGGACAAGTGGGTCTTCCGACGGAGCTCGAGTGGGAGGTCGAGGGTGCGAGCATCGGGCCCATCGCCTGGCCGATTCCGGAGGTCTTCAGCGACTCGGGGAAGCTGACCAGCTACGGGTACGAGAACGAAGTCCTGCTCAGCGTACCGCTCACGTTCGAAAACGGCTCGAGCGGCCAGCGCACGGTCAGCGTTTCAGCGAGATTCGCCGCTTGCCGGGTGCGCTGCATTCCAGGGCGACTGGCGCTCTCGAGGACGCTGCTCGTGACGAAGGAAGTAGACGCCTCGGACGATGAAATGCACGCGATCTTCCAGCACCATGCCGCCCGCGTGCCCGGCACGGAGGAGCGCTCGGTCGATGAGGCGATCGACTTTCCCCCTACTATTGGCCGCGATCTGTCTGGTCGCCTGCAATGGTGTCGACAAGATCGACTACTCCCAGCTACCCCGCCGTGCGAGCTGGCAGCACCCGGAGAAAGTGATCCGCTCTCTCGATATCAAGCCGGGTGACCACGTGGCCGACATCGGGGCCGGTGAGGGCTGCTTCCTCCCCTACCTGGCAAACGCAGTGGGACCTGGCGGGAGAATCTACCTCGTTGATGTCAAACCAGAAGATCTTCGAGATGTTCTCCCCGGACCGAGAACGGTGATCGACTTCGGCGGAAGACATCCAGCGAACGGAGAACCGGCATGATGGTTCCGCGAACAGCCCCCGCGAGCCTCGTCGCTGTCATCCTTCTCGGGTTGGCGCTCTACGCCCCGGCGGACGATTCCCATCTCGAGATCCTTGAGGCGGAGAGTCCATTCGCGGAGGTCTCGAGCACCAAAGGTGTGGTTCTCGTCGACCTCTACGCAGATTGGTGAGGAATCTGCGTCCGGCAGTTGCCGGCCATCGAATCACTCGCTCGCGAGTTCGCGGGCCGCGCTCGTTTCGTCAAGGTCCAGATCGATCGGGAGGGCGAGGTGCAGGAGCGCTTCGGGGCGTCGAGTCTTCCCTCCTACCTCCCTTTCAAGGACGGCCGAGAGGTCGATCGCATGAGAGTGACCTTCGTCGACTGGTTTCTGGAAGGTCGAATTCGGCGCATGGTCGACAGCGCGCTCGATTGAGCAGAAACAAGGTCGGAATCGTCATCCATCCGCGGGGAACTCGCCCGTCTCAGTGCAGCGCAATCCGGCTCCAGCATCGGTACGCCTGGGCGGAGGCGGCGTAGGGCACCCTCGCGTTCACTCCAAGACGCCAAAGGGACCCGCGGACGGGTCTTGAGAACGGACAGTCGGTTCAAAGCCGGACGCGTACTTCCAGAATCGTGAGAGGCGTTGCCCTCTCGATAGTGAAGGTAGCGCGGCGGTAGCGGACCGTCTCACCCGCGGAGGGGATGTCCCCGAGCATGTCGAGCAAGAAGCCTCCCAACGTTTCGTAGTCGCCGTCCGGAAGGTCGAGTCGCAGTTTCTCTTTTACGGTTGCCAACTCCGTTCGGGCACTGACGAGATAGTCCCCTTCGCGCAACTGCTTGACCCACTGCAGTTTTTCCTCTGCCGAGTCGTACTCGTCCTCGATGTCGCCGACTACTTCCTCGATGAGATCCTCGAGCGTGACAATCCCTTCCGCCCCACCGTACTCGTCCACGACCACGGCGAGGTTTCCGCCGGTACTCCGGAAATCGAGTAGCAGCTGGTGGATCGGCTTTGAGCCCGGGACGTACTGGACGACCGTTACGCGGGGTGCCAGGGGCAGCTCGGGGTCCTCCAAGAGCAGGTCGAGGGCGTTGACGACCCCGACAATCCGGTCCACTCGCTCGTCGTAGACGGGTAGCCTCTTGTGGGCCTTTTCGGCGGAGATTTGCAGAACGTCACCGCACGTTGCGCTCTGAGCGATGCCGACCACATCGATCAGCGGCACCATGATGTCCCTTGCCTCGGTATCGCCGAACCGAAACACCCTCTGGATCATGCTCTTCTCCGCAGGGTGGATGTCGCCTCCGGGATGCGCGGTTTCCACCATTGCCATGATCGCTTCACGCAGGGGGAAGGGGTTCTCGGATTTCGCGCCCACCATGCGGCTCAGGGCTCGCGACAAGAGCGTAAACAGTGCGAGGATCGGCGCGAAGAGCCATGAGGCCAGGCGCAGCGGATACGCCACGACTGGTGCGATGACGTTTGCCTGTTGCTGGAACACGCTTTTCGGAACCACCTCTCCGAACACCCAGATGAGGGGCGCCAGAAGTACCACGGCGAGCCACGCGTATTGCTCGCCGAAGAGGCGGACGACCGCGCCGGTGGCAACGGTCGTATTTCCGACCACACAGATGTTCGTGCCAACCAGAGTCGTTGATAGCAGCCATTCGGGTTTTTCCAGCATCTTCAGAATGAGACGCGCGCCGCGCGATCCCTTTGCGGCTTCGTGACGCAGGCGCATCTTGTCCGCGCTCACGACTCCCATCTCGCTGCCGGAGAAGAAAGCCTCAAGCGCCAGCAGACAAACGATGATCAGCAGACTCGTCGAGAGTGCCATGGCTCAGGCCCCCTCCGCAGTCGGCGTGGCCGGGCCCGGCTCGGATTCCTCGGCGTCTCCGGGCGCCTCCAGACGTACGATGACTTCCTGAATCCGCCTCTCCGCCACCGACGTGACGACGAACTCCACTCCCCCGATGGTGATCTGACTGCCCTCGACCGGCAACTCGCGAAACTCGCGCAGCAGCACCCCCCCGATCGTCTCGACCCCTTCCGCGGGCAATTCGACCCCTAGATCGCTTCTGAACTTCGTCAGTGTCAGGGCTCCATCGACGCGATACTCGTTCGGTCCCAGACGGCTGAACCCCGCGCTCTCCTCTCTTGCGACCTCGGAGCGGCTCGGGATCTCACCGAAGATGCATTCGAGCAGGTCCTCCATGGTCACCATGCCGGTAAGACCGCCGAATTCGTCAACGGCGAATGCAATCGACAGATGGCGTTTGCGGAAGGTGTGAAACAGATCGGCCGCCGACTTGGTCTCCGGTACGAAGTACGGTTTGCGTAAGAGCCTGAAGAGACGCCTGTGATCCTCTTCAGGCCCTATGTCCTTGAGGGGAATGCCGAGGAGGTCACGAGCGAACAGGACGCCCACGATCGCGTCGCTGTTCTGGGAGTAGACCGGCACCTTTGTGTGGTGCGTGTTCGTTACCTCGCGTGCCAACGTCTCTACCGTGGAACTCGCGGGCAAGGAGAAGATCTGCGAACGCGGCGTCATGAGATCACGCAGGATGGTGTCGCCGAACTCGAAGATCTGGTCGATGTACTGCGCTTCGTTTTCGTCGATTTCGCCTTCGCCGACGCCTTCGCGGGTCAGAACACGTACCATGTCCCCGGTAACGATGCTGGCGGGAGAACGCGACTTGCCCGTTAGCAGGGTGGTGAAGTAGTCCGCGATCTTCCGAACGGTCCAGCGGACGGGCATGATGGCCGTCGCAAACCAGTCGAGATACCGGGCCTGGAAGCAGGCAAAGGCCACGTTATTGCGGATAGCGAGCACCTTGGGTGTGATCTCGCCAAACAGCAAGAGCGCCGGGACCATGATGACCAGGTTGAGCCACTTCTGTTCCTGACCCCATAGCTGAATGATCAGCACCGCCGAGAGAACCGATGCGGACACGTTGACCAGCTCGTTGCCGATGAGGATGGTGACAATGAGTCGTCGCGGCTGCCCGAGCAAGCGTTGGATGAGATCGCTGCGAGGATGGCGATCCCGTCTCAATTGCTCGAGTTGCATCCGGCTCAGCGAAAACAGACTTGTCTCGGAGCTGGAGAAGAAGGCCGAAAGTCCCAGCAAGACGACAAGCAGCAGGATTTCAGGCCAGATTGGAGGCATCACGGAGTCCTCACGCTGCCAGCACCGCGATGCTGCACCCGCAGGAGGTCTCCTCGGGCGACCTGGCTGTTTCGAACATGATGGACATCAATCTAGCAAGGAATGGGTAGGATAAGCCGGCCTTCCGCCAGCGTTCGACAATGAGGAGACGCCAACCTCCCTGTGCCTCCCGAGAATCCGATTGTCCTGCAATCACGGCGACTTATCGAGACCCGTCCCCAGCCTCGGGACGCGCCAGCCAGGCGGCAGGACGCCCCGTGCTCCACCTGCTGCAACGCGCCAGCGCGATCTGCTGATCCGAGAATCGACTCCTTCGCATGGCCCGATCTTCCCATCCTAAATGAGAAAAATCACACCAAACTTGGACCCAGATTCGGGGTTTGGGTCCCTCCTCGGCAACCGACCGGATCGACTCGCGGAGATTCGTCAGCCGCCCGGCCCTGCTGCTGCCGGCCACACCGCCTCCGTCGTGCCCCAGAGGAGCCACCGGTTGCGCCGCTTGCCAGGTGCTTGCCAGCGGAAATCAGGGCTGTCGGGCGGGTTGCGTAAGCCCTTGATTTCATTGGTCGGGCCGGGGAGATTTGAGCTCCCGACCTCCTGAACCCCATTCAGGCGCGGTACACCGCTCATTCCGGCCGGCAGGAGATCTTGGAACCGACAAGGAGTTTTCGGGACGGACAGGTTCCTTAGACGGCGCGGCTCGCCGCTGAATCCTCACCGAGAGCTTCGGCGAACGCGTCGAGATCGAGAAGCGCTGCTCGGAGCGCGTCGCCTTCAGCGCCTGCGCCATCGTAGACTTCTGCCAGACGACAGATCGCGGAGCCCTCATCGTCCGTGACAGGTTCCTCGAGCACCTCTCGAGCTTCGGCGGGCGTCAGTCCACGCACCTCCACTCCCTTGAACTTCCCGTCCCTGCAAGCCTCCAGCAGCGCCGAGCACGCTTGATCAACGAGCTCGCCCCTCCACGCGCGCTCGTGCAGAAGCATGAGCGCCTCTTGCCACGTGTCATGCATCAAGCTCTCCCTTCGCCAACGCTTGTTCGGGGATTCTTGCTCGGTGCGCGCCGCCTGACACTTATCACGCCCCCGGTCGTCGAGAGGCGAGACGGCTGCCGGTACTGAATATCGGTCCGCCGCGGAACTGCTGAGCTTTTCTTTTTCCTGCCCCGCTCGATCGCGGTAGGGACGGCTCTGACGGGCCGCCCTCGGCTCCTCTATCGCTCGTCCTCCGTACAAGTTTCTCCCCGCTGCTGGTAGCCCGGATCGCAATTCCAGCGGTTTCCCGAGTAAGCGAGGTGAGCGTTCGTTGGCACCTGGAGGGCCAGGCACGAACGGAGTCCTCTCTTGAAGCCTCGCTCGCAGTCCCAGTCGCGTCCCGACGAGTCGAGGTACCCGTTTGAAGGCATCTCGACCGGGACGCACGACTTGTCGCGCTTCCGGTAACCGCGATTGCATTCCCAATCGTTACCAGAACGCCCCACGAATCCTTCCTGAGGGATCTCGAGGGGTGCGCACGAGTCGCCGCTCTTGCGGAAGCCTCGCTCGCATTTCCAGCGGTCCCCGGCAGAGTCGAGATAGGCCTTCTCAGGTACCTCGATGGGCACGCAGGACCGGTCGACCCTTCGGTGCCCTCGATCGCACTGCCATCCGCTTCTGTGGGAGTCCGCGAGATGAGCGTTCGGAGGCACCTCGACGGTGATGCAGGACTGGTCGACCCTTCGGTAGCCTCGATCGCACTTCCAGTTGCTTCGGCGGGAAGCCAGGAAGGCGTGCGGAGGCACTTCGATCTTCGCGCATGCCCCGTTGTCCTTCCGGTAGCCTCGGTTGCAGTCCCATCCGTTTCCCAACGAGGCCAGATGGGAATTCGTAGGTACCTCGACGGCCACGCACGACCCGCGGACGCTCCGGTAACCTCGATCGCACTCCCATCTACCTCCGTGGCTTCTCATGTGGGCGTTGAGAGGTACCACCGCCTGCGCGGAATCATCCTGCGCCGCTGCAACGCCAGGCCAGGAGGCCAGGGCCAGCAAGGCGATCAGAAACAGACCGGACCCGGTTCTCCGTAGCGACTCGATGTTCATGGCTGGAATTCTCCTTTCCTCTTTGCTCTTCGACCGGCGCTCCGGCCTACATCCCCATGTCGCCCATGTCGGGCATGCCACCCATCGCGCCGCCCGCCGCCCCGGCCTTCTTCTCCGGGTTCTCCGCGATCAACGCCTCGGTCGTCAGGAGCAGGGACGCCACGCTGGCGGCATTCTGGAGCGCCGCCCGCACGACCTTGGTGGGGTCGATGACCCCCGCCTCGACGAGATCTTCGTACACTTCGGTCGCCGCATTGAAGCCGAACGCCCCGCGACCTTCCTTCACCTTCTGCACGACGATCGATCCCTCGATCCCAGCGTTTTCGGCAATCCAGCGCAGCGGTTCCTCGATTGCACGGCGGAGGATCTTTACGCCGGCTCGCTGATCTGCTTCCGGGAGACTCTCTTCGAGGCCGTGGAGGTTGCTCTGTGCTCGGAGCAGCGCGACGCCGCCCCCGGGCACGATACCCTCCTCGATCGCGGCTCGGGTCGCGTGCAGCGCGTCCTCTACCCGGGCTTTCTTCTCCTTCATCTCGGTCTCGGTGGCCGCGCCCACCTTGAGCACCGCCACGCCGCCGGCGAGCTTCGCCAGCCGCTCCTGGAGCTTCTCCTGGTCGTAGTCCGAGGTGGTGTCCGCGATCTGCTTGCGGATCTGGTTGCAGCGGCCCTCGATGTCCTTCTTCGAACCTGCGCCCTCGATGAACGTCGTGTCGTCCTTGCTGATCACGACCTTCTTGACACGACCCAGGTCCTTGAGCGTCACGTTCTCGAGCTTGAGACCGAGCTCCTCGGCGACTACCTGACTGCCGGTCAGGATCGCCATGTCCTCGAGCATCGCCCTGCGGCGATCGCCGAAGCCGGGCGCCTTCACCGCCGCACATTGCAGCGTGCCCCGGATCTTGTTCACGACCAGGGTCGCCAGCGCCTCTCCCTCGAGGTCCTCGGCCACGACCAGGATGGGCTTGCCCTGCTTCGAGACCTGCTCGAGAAGCGGCAGAAGGTCCTTCATGCCGCTGATCTTCTTTTCGTGAAGGAGAACCAGCGCATCCTCGAGGACCACCTCCATGCTCTCGGCATCGGTGACGAAGTAGGGCGAGAGGTAGCCGCGGTCGAACTGCATGCCCTCGACCAGGTCGAGGGTGGTCTCCATGCTCTTCGCCTCCTCGACGGTGACCACGCCCTCCTTGCCGACCTTCTCCATCGCCTCGGCGAGGATGGTTCCAACCGCCTCATCGCCGTTGGCGGAAATCGTCCCCACCTGGGCGATCTCCGCGCTGGTGCGCGTCTCCCTCGACTGCTTGCCGAGGTCCTCGACGAGGACCGCCACCGCCTTGTCGATCCCGCGCTTCAAGTCCATCGGGTTCATCCCGGCGGCGACCATCTTGGTCCCCTCGCGGAAGATGGCCTGCGCGAGCACCGTGGCGGTGGTCGTGCCGTCGCCTGCGACGTCGGAGGTCTTGCTCGCCACCTCGCGCACCATCTGCGCACCGAGATTCTCGAAGTGGTCCTCGAGATCGATCTCCTTCGCCACCGTGACGCCGTCCTTCGTGATGGTCGGAGGTCCCCAGCTCTTCTCGAGCATGACGTTGCGGCCCCTGGGGCCCAGCGTCACGCGAACCGCGTGGGCGAGCTGGTCGACGCCACGCAGCAGACGCTCCCGGGCGTCGTGTGAGTACTTGATTTGCTTTGCTGACATCGCTGCATTCTCCTATTCGAGCACCGCGAGGACGTCGTCCTCGCGAACGATCAGATGTTCGTCGCCCTCGAGCTGGATTTCGGTACCGGAGTACTTGCTGAAGAGCACCCGGTCACCCTTGTGCACGTCGAGCGGAAGGAGCTTGCCGTCGTCGTTCACCTTGCCTTTGCCGACGGCGATGACCTTGCCCTCCTGGGGCTTCTCCTTGGCGGTGTCAGGGATGATCAGTCCACCCTTGGTCTTCTCCTCTTCCTCGATACGCTTCACCAGGATCCGGTCGTGCAACGGTTTCACCTTCATGGCTCGATTCTCCTTCCGTGGCCTCCGCGCGCAGGAGCTCGCGCACGCTGCCTTCGGAGTCGATGTAGAACTCCCCACGCTCCGTCCTGAAGTAGCTGCCGTGCGTGAACTGGGCGCGCTGCAGGGCCCCAACCGGGGGCTTCCAGAGCACGCTGCTTCCCTTCACCCAGACGAAATCCTGCTCGAGCAGATGCTCCTTCTGCTCCGAGGTCAACGCGACCACCATGTCGTCTCGTTCCCGAGACAACAGCTTCTCGCGTTCACGAGGCTGGAGCCTCGTCCGGGTCCAGTCGATCCATTCGGCTCCACGCATGGGATCCCCTTCGTCGCAGCTGCTTGGGAGCGCGGCTGTGGTCTCTCGCTCCGGCTTACTTGCTAAGTATACTTATTAATCTAATCTTGTCAAGCACCCATGCAACTTGCTTGTTAAACTACGCAGTTTTGGTCATACTACGGTGCATGACGGACGCAGAGGCCGAAGGGGAAAAAAGCCATGACGACATCCGCGATAGAAAGCCTGCTGAGTGCCATCCTGCTGGGAGCCATGCTTGCGGCATCCGCCCCTGTGGCAGCCGATCAGGTGACGGATTCCAGCATTACATCATGGGTCAACGAGGCCCTCCGGCACGACCCGCTCGTGCCGGCCTCCGAAATCAGCGTCAGTACCAAGGAGGGGATCGTCACGCTGTCCGGCCGCGTCGACAACCTCGCCGCGAAGAACCGCGTGGACCGTCAGGCGAGTAAGATCCGCGGCGTACGGAAGGTCCTGAACGAGCTCACCGTTGCGCCCAGCCCTCTTTCGGACGCCGACATCGTCTACGCCGTCCGCCGTCGCATCCTCAACGACGCCACCATCGTGTCGCAGGGGATCGTGGTCACCAGTGTCGATGGCAACGTCACTATCAAGGGCGAGGTGGCGAACTGGTCCGAAGCCGAGGAGGCCGAGCTGCTGGCGAGCGCGGTGGGCGGCGTGAAGAACGTGAAGAACGAGCTCGTAACTCGGTACACGGCGACGCGAAGCGACCAGGAGATCAAGAGCGACGCGGTGGCCGCGCTGCACCGCGATGTCTACCTGACCGGCTTTCCTATCACCGTTGCCGTCACGGACGGCGTCGTGTCGCTCACGGGGTCGGTAGGCAACGCCTACCAGAAGCGCCGCGCGGCTCAGGCGGCTCGCTGGGTCTCCCACGTCACGTTCGTCAAGAACGAGCTCGTGGTCAAGCCGGAGGAGAAGGGCGAGCTCCGCGAGAGAGCGGTCTACGTCTCGGACGACGCATTGGAGAAGGCCATCCGGGACGAGCTGTCGGAGGACATCCGCGTGGACGCCTCGGAGATCGAGGCTCGGGCTTCCGATGGCGAAGTGACTCTGGAGGGATCCGTGACCAACCACGCACAGAAGCGGATTGCGGGGCAGGACGCCCGCGACGTCGTAGGGGTGGCCTGGGTCACGAACAACCTGTTCGTCAAGACCGACCAGCCCGAGGACTGGACCATCCAGGACGATGTCGACTTCAATCTCAAGACGGACTCTGCCCTGGCTTCCTTCGATCTCGAGAGCAGGGTCAAGGACGGCGTCGTCACGCTCACTGGACGGGTCCACGACTGGTCCGAGAAGTTCCACGCGACCGACGTCGCCGGGCGCGTTCGGGCTGTGCGCGAGGTCGTCAACGAGATTCGGGTGCAGCCGGCGACCGGGACGATCACCAAGCATTCGGATGCCACAGTCGCGAAGGAGATCCGAGACAGCTTTCGGAGGCATTGGGCGACGTCGCGGGTGGCCGACCGGATCCGCGTGGGCGTCAAGGACGGCGTCGCAACGCTCACGGGCGACCTGGACACCTGGGACGAGCGACTCGAGGCCGGACGCGTCGCGTTCGGCACTGAGGGTGTGTGGAAGGTCCAGAACCGACTGACGGTGACGGGCTACGACTACGAATGGGAGAAGTGGGAATACGAAGCGCCCTACTACTACGAGGAGCTATTTCCAAATGTTGGATGACCTGCTCCCCTCAAACCGATCCAGCTCCTTGCTTCGCCCCCGCGCAGGGAATGCGCTACAGCGGGCCCGGCTCCGCGATCAGCATCGGCAGCTCGTCGCCGCTGAGCGTCTCTTTCTCGAGCAACCGCTCCGCGCTCTCGGCGAGCGCGTCGCGGTGGGCTTCCAAGATGCCGACGGCGCGCTCGAAGGCCTGGGTGACGAGGTCGCGCACGGCGCAGTCCACCTCCCGAGCGGTCTGCTCGGAGAAGTCCCGCCGCGTGGCGAGGTACTCGCCGGGCATCTGAAGGAATGTCGAGCGCTCGCTTTCGAGTGACACCATGCCGAGGTTGTCGTCCATCCCGTAGCGCGTGACCATGCTGCGGGCGATGTTGGTGGCCTTGGCGAGATCGTCGGCGGCGCCGGTGGAGGTCTCCCCGAAGACGATGGATTCAGCTGCGCGCCCGCCCAGGAGCACGGTCATCTTGTCCTTCAGCTCTCTGCTCGACATCAGGAAGCGATCCTCGGTGGGGCGCTGGATGGTGTAGCCGAGTGCCCCGATTCCGCGCGGAATGATCGACACCTTGTGCACCGGATCGCTGCCGGGAAGTGCGCGGGCCACCAAGGCGTGGCCCATTTCGTGGTACGCCGTGACCTTGCGCTCGTGCTCGTTGAGCAAGCGGTTTCTCTTCTCGAGACCGGCCACGATGCGTTCGATCGCGAGGTTGAAGTCGTCCATGCTGACATGGGTGGCGTCGTTCCGTGTGGCCAGGATGGCCGCCTCGTTGACCAGGTTGGCAAGGTCGGCGCCCGTGAAGCCAGGGGTGAGCGCAGCGATGGAATCGGGCTTGGCGTCCGGAGCGAGGTTCAGCTTTCGCAGGTGCAACTGCAGGATCTCCACCCGTGCTTGCTTGTCGGGCCGATCGACGAGGATCTGGCGATCGAAGCGCCCGGCGCGCAGCAGCGCCGCGTCCAGGATCTCGGGCCGGTTCGTGGCCGCCAGCAGTACCACGCCGTGGCTGGGATCGAAGCCATCGAGCTCCGAGAGGAGCTGGTTGAGGGTCTGCTCCTTCTCGTCATGGCCGCCGGCCATGGGGCCGATGCCGCGGGCGCGGCCCATCGCATCGAGCTCGTCGATGAAGATGATGCACGGCGCCCGCCCGCGCGCCTGCTCGAATAGGTCGCGTACGCGGGCCGCGCCGACGCCCACGAACATCTCCACGAACTCGCTGCCGCTGATCGAGAAGAACGGAACGCCCGCCTCTCCGGCGACTGCCCGGGCCAGCAGCGTCTTGCCCGTGCCCGGCGGTCCCACCAGCAGGATCCCCTTGGGCAGGCGCGCTCCAAGCCGGCCGTAGCGTTCTGGCTCGCGCAGGAAGCCGATGATCTCCTTCAGCTCCTCCTTCGCCTCCTCGACGCCGGCCACGTCTTCGAAGCTGACCTTGACGTCCTCCTCGGCGTAGATCTTGGCCTTGCTCTTGCCCACGCGCATGAGGCCGCCGCCGAGCCCTCCGGCCTGGCCGAAGCGCCGCTGCAGGAACATCCAGATCACGAGGATGAACGCGATGGGCAGGACCCACGCGAGCGCCCGACTGAGCCACGTGCTCTCCACGGCGCCGGTGAACTCGAGACCCTCCTTCGCCAGCCGGTCGGCCAGCTCGGGGTCGACGCGCACAGTGCGAAAGCGCTCGGGCTGGCCTTCCTCGGGCTCGACGATCCTGCCCGTGATCTGGTCGCTGCCGATCACGAGATCGCTCACGCGCCCTTCCTGCTGGTACTCGAGAAAGCGGCTGTAGGGGATCGACGCCACCTGGGTGTTCTCGTACCAGAGCTGCCCCAGAAGGAAGAGCAACCAGACGCCCAGGATCACGTACCAGAGGTTCCAGCCCCGCGACGCGAGGCCGCTGCGCAGCCGATTCCACCGCGACGCTTCGGATTTCGGGCCGTCCGGCTGCACGGCCTCGCTGGAAGAGGCGTCGCCCGGGGACGTGGGCCCGGTAGTGTTGGAGTCGGGGGAAGGGCTCAAGACGGTGGAGGATAGCCGAGGAACGCCCCCCTAGCTTATCATGGTCTGCATGGTTTCCGGCAGCTTCGCGCGCGCAACCCGATCGTGCTGTTCGTGCTTGCGCCAGTGTTCCTGTTCGTGGTTCGGCAGCGGTTCCCCTCAGCGAAGGCGAGCTCGCTAGAGCCGGCCGACGCCTCGAGGTGCGGATTGACGCCTCGTCGGAATCGAGCCACGAATCGAGAAGGCTAGTGGTATCTTTCAGTCGCGGCTGACGGAGGATCACGAGATGAAAGACAGCTTTTCTGCGGCGAAGACCCTGACCGTCGGTGACCGGCAGTTCCGTATCGCGCATCTTCCGAGCCTCGAGAGCTCGGGCTTCGACATCTCTCGCCTGCCGTTTAGCATGCGCATCCTGCTCGAGAACCTGCTCCGGCGGGAAGACGGTTTGGTCGTGCCGGCCGCGGACATCGAGGCGGTAGCCAAGTGGGACCCCACGGCGCAGCCCTCGGTCGAGATCGCCTTCGCGCCGGCGCGAGTGCTGCTCCAGGATTTCACGGGCGTGCCGGCTGTGGTCGATCTGGCCGCGATGCGCGACGCGATGGTCGCTATGAACGGCGACCCCAAGAAGATCAATCCGCTGCAACCGGTCGAGCTGGTCATCGATCACTCGGTGCAGGTCGACGAGTACGGCACCGCCGCCGCCTTCCTGATCAACAAGGAGCGCGAGTTCGAGCGCAACCGCGAGCGCTACGGCTTTCTCAAATGGGGTCAAGGCGCCTTCGACAACTTCAAGGTCGTGCCGCCTGGCACTGGCATCGTCCATCAGGTGAATCTCGAGTACCTCGGACGGGTGGTGATGACCGGCGACGGCGAGACGCCGTTCGCCTATCCCGACACGCTGGTGGGCACCGATTCGCACACCACGATGATCAACGGCCTTGGCATTCTCGGCTGGGGCGTCGGCGGTATCGAGGCCGAAGCCGCCATGCTCGGCCAGCCGATCTCGATGCTGGTGCCGCAGGTGGTCGGCTTCCGCCTGGTCGGCGAGCTCGCCGAGGGCGCCACCGCCACCGACCTCGTCCTGGTGGTGACTCAGATGCTGCGCGAGAAGGGGGTGGTCGGCAAGTTCGTCGAATACTACGGCCCCGGGCTCTCCGGCCTGCCGCTCGCCGACCGCGCGACCCTGGCCAACATGTCGCCCGAGTACGGCGCCACCTGCGGCATCTTCCCGGTCGATCGGGTATCGCTCGACTACCTGACCTTCACCGGGCGCCCGCCGGAGCAGGTGGCGCTGGTCGAGGCGTACATGAGGGAACAGGGCCTGTTCCACACCGCCGACAGCCCCGAGGCGATCTATTCCGACACCCTCGAGCTCGATCTCTCGACGGTGGAGCCGAGCCTCGCCGGGCCGAAGCGGCCCCAGGACCGGATCAAGCTGAGCGGGGTGAAGGGCTCGTTCCTGTCCCAGCTCGAGAGCCTTAAAGCCCCGGGCGGCGGGGCGGTGAAGAAGCCGCGCCTGACTACGGTCGACGATTGGGAGAGCGAGGGCGGCACGGCCGTACAGGGCGTGGTCGAGATCGATCCGGAAACCGACGGCGTCCGGACGTCGTGGCGAGACCGGGAGTTCTTGCTGCGCGACGGCTCGGTGGTGATCGCCGCGATCACCAGCTGCACGAACACCTCGAACCCCTCGGTGATGGTCGGCGCCGGCCTGCTGGCCAAGAAGGCGGTCGAGCGCGGGCTCGACGCCAAACCCTGGGTCAAGACCAGCCTGGCACCGGGCTCCAAGGTGGTCACCGACTATCTGGCGGAGTCGGGCCTCACCGAGTACCTCGAGAAGCTCAACTTCCACCTGGTCGGCTACGGCTGCACGACCTGCATCGGCAACAGCGGGCCGCTGCCGGGGCCGATCTCGGCCGCGATCGAACAAGGCGGGCTGGTGGCCGTCGCGGTGCTCTCGGGCAACCGCAACTTCGAGGGCCGGATCAGCCCGGACGTACGGGCCAACTACCTGGCTTCGCCGCCGCTGGTCGTGGCCTATGCGCTGACCGGGCGGATCGACGTCGACCTCTCCAAGGAGCCGTTGGGCGAGGACCGCGACGGCAATTCCGTCTTCCTCCGGGACATCTGGCCGACCCGCCAGGAGATCGACGAGACGGTGCGCGGGGCGGTCAGGTCCGAGATGTTCATCAAGCAGTACGGCGAGGTCTACGCCGGCGACGAACAGTGGCGCGACATGCCGGTGCCGCAGGCCGACACGTACGCCTGGGAGCCGGACTCGACCTACGTCAAGCTGCCGCCGTACTTCGTCGACCTGCCGCTCGAGCCCGCCCCGCTCGAGGACCTGAGTGGCGCCCGTGTGCTGTGCCTGGTGGGCGATTCGATCACCACCGATCACATCTCGCCGGCCGGAGCAATCAAGGCGGACAGCCCGGCTGGAAGGTACCTGATCGAGCACGGGGTGGCGCCCAAGGACTTCAACTCGTACGGATCCCGGCGCGGCAACCACGAGGTCATGATGCGGGGCACCTTCGCCAACGTCCGCTTTCGCAATCAGTTGGTGCCGTCACTCGAGGGTGGATTCACCCTGCATCTTCCGGATGAGACCCCGATGACCATCTTCGACGCCTCGATGCGATATCGGGAAGAGGGCGTGCCGCTCGTGGCGCTGGCAGGCAAAGAGTACGGGACCGGCTCGTCGCGCGACTGGGCGGCCAAGGGCCCGCGGCTGCTCGGCGTGCGCGCGGTGATCGCCCGCAGCTACGAGCGCATCCACCGTTCGAACCTGATCGGCATGGGCATCCTGCCGCTCGAGTTCGAAACGGGCCAATCGGCCGCGAGCCTCGGCCTCAGCGGCCATGAGGAGATCGCGATCGGGGGGCTGGCCGAGGTCTTCGCGGACCCGTTCTCCAAGGGCCAGCCGGTGACGGTGGTCGCCCGGCCCGCCGAGGGCGACGCGATTCGCTTCCAGGCGCGCATGCGGATCGACACGCCCCAGGAAGCCGAGTACTACCGCCACGGCGGCATCCTCCAGTACGTGCTGCGCCAGCTCCTGTAGGGGCGGCCCTTGCGGCCCGCGCCGCGCGGTCAAGTCCGACCCCGATGCTCAGCTTCGTGGAGGAGTCCCTCGCCGTGATCTGATTACGCCTGCCTATTTCGCCCCCGCCACGCTCTTGAAGATGGGCATGTTGGCCTCGGTGGCGACGTAGATCACGTTGGGGTTCTGGTTCAGCGTCTGGATCCACAGGTACTGCAGGTAGCGGTCCGAGAGGGTCTCGCGGATGATCTGCTGGGCCTGGGCGGCACCCCGGGCCCGGGCCACCTCGATCTCGGCGTCCTTCTCGGCCTGCTTCAGCTCGAACTGCTTCTGCTGCACCCGCTGCTCGGCGGTCAGCTTGGCCTCGATGCTCTCCTTGAAGCGCTGGGGCAGCTTGACGTCGCGCAGCAGCACGTCCACCACTTGGATGCCGCGGGGCTCCAGATTCTCCTTCAGGAATTCGTGGATCTTGCGGGCGATCTCCTTGCGTCCCTGCTCTGCGTAGATGTTCTTCACCGGATAGCCCGCCACCACGTCGCGCACCGCATTCCGGAAGTACGGAATCAACAGCCGCTCCACGTACATGCGCTGGGTTCCGATGGTCTTGCGGATCTGCGGCGCGTCCTTGGACGTCACCTGGAAGAGCAGGGAGGTGTCGAGGCCGACGATGAGACCTTCGGAGGAGGGGACCTGCGCGGTCTCCTTCAGCTCCTGGAGCTTGACGTTCCAGGTCTCGATTTGCCTGGCCACCGGCACCACGAAGGCCACGCCCTGAGGGACCGGCGTGTCGCTGATGGCTCCGAAGCTCTTGGAGACTCCGACCTCGCCGTCTTCGATCACCACACACGCCGTCTGTAGAAAGGCGAGCGCGAGAATCAACAGAATCACTCCGGATCGCTTCATGGCTTCTCTTCTCCAATTGGGTCGTTCTCCGGAGAGAGGAGTGCAAAACGGCTCGCGCGTCAAGCGCGGGGGCGAGACAGCGCCGGTAGAGGGGCAGGCTGTCCATCCATATGGGCTTCTGGCCCCGGAGTGGGCGTTCCCTTCTTGGGCTTCCGGGCCCTTGGCCGCTCCCGCTCGGACCTTGCCCTCGGGAGCAGGACTCAGCTGTCCTCATCCAATATGGCCACCGTCCAGATCGGCTTCAGTGGCAGCTCAGCGCGGATGTCGCCGTCGAGCCGATCGTAATGCTCCAGTAGCTGCTCGATCAGGTCATTCTGATTCCATAGGCGCACCTTGAAGAACTGCGCCGCCTCCTCCTTGCTGACCGTTGCTTTGAAGCCGCCCCATGAGACGAGCAGGCCGTGCTCTGCCTGGACGTTCTGCATCGCGCCAATTAGCAGGTCCAGCGTCGGCCGGTCGACGGGGCTGTCTCCTGACTCGACCTGGACGCATAAGCCTGGCTGCCCGAAACCCATCGGTCCCGGCGCCGCGAGCAGATCGATACCCTCGTCTGGCCCCGCTGGGCTGAGATAGGTCGTGTAGCCTTGCGCCTTCAAGATCGAGCCAACCAGCCGGGCCATGCCGTGCCCCTTGAACTTCGCGAAGATCAGCTTGGCGATCTGGTCGCGAGCAAGCTGCTCGAGATCAGCCGGTGCTTGCTCAGGCTCGATATCTTCCTCCTTGGCTTCTGGGGTGACCGGCAGTGTGCGAACTCCTAGTGTGTTCCATCCTGACCCGGCCATTGCACGCACGCGCGCCTCGGCGTCGTCTCGCTCGATCCGACAGATCGTCATGAAGCCGAACGAGTAGAGCAGATCCTGATCGAAGTTGGAGCGTGGGATGTCTTCCTCGATCCACTTGACCTCTCTTTGATGGCAGTAGAGGTCACCTGCTCTCGCGTCGAAGACGTATTGCCCGGTGATCTCACCCACGTGGATCGCTGGCTTGAGCTTGCTCGGAAGGACCACCCAATCCCCCGGCTGCATTCGGTGGCTGAACGCCCAGATCTGACCGCTCTGGTTCGAGATCTTGCCTTTCGAGGCATCGGGAAAGGTCTCGGCCAGGATCTCCCGAAGGACCGGCTGCGACTCGACCACGCTGAGATCGCGCGCCAGCTCCTCCCAGATCAGGTACACCCGCTTGTCGTCCAGGAACTTCTTCTCAAACTCGCCATGCTTCCCAGCGCGAACAAGCCAGAGAGCCATGAGCTACTCCTTCTTGGCTACGGAAGGACCAATCTTATGTTCCTTCCGTAGCGTTCCCTCGATTACCGCCGATTGGCGTTCGAGTCGGCGTCCACGTCTCGACCAGGGTGCCTATTTCTCCCGCTCCAGTCGATCTATTTCCTCGAGCACTTGGCGAGCCCGCGGTTCGATTGCGCGCGCCTGCTCATCGGTCAGCGGAAAAGGCGATCCGCCTCCTGTTCGGAAGGCACGCTCCTGCAACGCCAAAGCCAGCGGCATGATGCCCGGAGCCGCCTCCGAAGCAGCCGCGCCCGGCATCATGCCGTCCTCCACGTACCGCCTGAACCGGCGCACGTAATAGCCCTTGAACAGCCCCCCCTCAGCGCGGATCACCTGCTCGAGCACATTGCAGAGTGCGCATTTGGAGGTCGGCCAGTAGTCGGTGTCCCAGTAGCTCATGACTTCCTCCCTGCCCTCGTTCCTTGCGTCGTCACCCTGCTGCCGCCTTGGCTTGTGCTACTGCCCGGTCTCGCAACTCAGACTTCCGAAAGCTCAAGCCCTTCGCCGGCAATTTCACACACGAGAGGTGACGCGAGGTACAGGCCATCGAGGCTCCCGAGCGAGGGGGGCGGCCCAAGCGTGCCCCGTAGCCGCACCGGGCCGGCGATCGGGGAAGCTAAACAATAGCGGGGAGTTCCGAGTATTTGACCGGGACAGCTGTAGCCAGGACGGCCATATCCGTCGTTTCGGGCGCCGAGAGTCCCTCTGGTAGCGAGGCAGCTAGTCCACGGTGATCGGAATCCGCTGCGGGCGAGCCTCTTCGGACTTGGGCAGGCGGAGCTCCAGGACGCCGTTCTTCATCTTCGCCTCGATGCGCTGTGAATCGATCGCAGTCGACATCCGGAAGCTTCGCCGGAAGTTGCCCACGTTGTACTCGGTGTACGCCGGCGTGAGATCGGCGTACTCGTCGGTCTGAACTTGACCCTCGATCGACAGGGCTCCGTTCTCGAGATGAATGTCGACCGAGCCTTGATCGACGCCGGGCATGTCGGCCCACAGCCAGAGTGCATCCTCGGTCTCGCGGATTTCGACGTTCGGAAGGTACGTCCGACCGGGTCGCGTCTGCTCTTCGGCGACGTCGCCTTCTTGCTTGACGGTGACTTGGTTCGACATGAGTCGATCCTTCTGGCGAAAAGAATTTAGGAAGCTCGAACGGTGATCTGCTGGGGCTTGGCCTCGTCGCGGAGCGGCACGTGGACGCTGAGGACGCCATTCTTGTAGTCCGCGTTTGCCTTCGACGGGTTCAGCTCACGAGGCAACTCGATGGAGCGGCTGAACTCTCCCTGCCACCTCTCGTTTCGGTGCATGGCGCCCGACACGCCTTCGGAGCTGCGTTTGCTGCTGAACTTCAGGCTCTGTCCCTGGCTCTCGATCGAAACGTCTTCGGAGGAGAGACCCGGCACCTCCATTCGGACCACATATCCATCGTCGCGCTTGAAGATGTTCACGGGAGGGAAGGCTCCTTGGCCAACCACGCTGGAGGCGAACCATCCGAGCGGCTGCTGCCCCGTCCTCTGCAGCTCTTTTTGCAGTCGGAGCAGGTGTGCGAAGGGGTCCAAGTTCGTAGCCAAGACTGACCGCGGCATGGTGTTTCTCCTCGACCTCTCTGAGGTCACCTGAAACGTCGAACTGAATCACATTCGACCTAAACCTGTCCGAAACCTAATTCCCGATCGCCGACCGTCAAGGGAGGCCCGCCCCTCGATGTGGCTCCGGAATCGGGCTGGAAAGCACAGGCCAATGAAGCGCTTCGCGGGTTGCCGGTGGCGGTGGGTCCCGAGAACCCGCTCCTCCCGAAATCACAGCCACTTATCAAGGCGCGTCCCCAGCGTGGTAGCGGGACGCAGACAACCGCGCGATCAGCAGGCCGACGGCGTCGCGGAGGCTTCACTTGCAAGCGTTGCGCGTGGTATCGATGAGCTCGTCAAGGGCTCCTGCAAGTAGTCGTGCTCATTGCGGTATCTCGGTCATGCCTTGGTTTGAGTGCGTGTGAGCCGGGTGCGGGTGCGTCGGTTGTTGGCTGCGACGCGGCGTTCTGCTTTGGATGGCTGAGGAAGCGAGGGCAGTCCGGCTTCCCGGTAGACCTCCTCGATGGCGCGCGGCGGACGGAGGGCGCGAGAGCGCTCGCTCTTGGGGACGAGCGAGCGGAGCTTCCGCCGAGTTGGTTCGACCGAGGCGTAGCGATAGGGCTCGCCGTTTTGGAGCATGTACCAGACGAGCACGATGAGCTTGCGTGCGAGGGCGGTGACGGCGACGTTGTAGCCCTTCTTGCGCCGGACGCGATAGAAGGTTGTCGCGATGGGTGAGGGGCTGCGGGCAAGGATCTGGGCGGCCTCGACGGCGAGGGAGCGGGCAGTTCCGGGGCCGGCCTTGGTAATCCGCCCGTGGTGGCAGCGCCCTGCGGACTGACTGACTCGAGGGACCAGGCCGAAGTAGGAGGCCAGCTGCCCGGGTGTGGGGAAGCGCTGGATGTCGCCGATGGCGGCGAGGAGACCCATGGCGACGGTAATACCAACGCCGGGGATCGTCATCAGCAGCTGTGCCTGCTCTTCGATGGCGGCCGTCTTCAGCAACTCTTCGTCCGCGGCGTCGATCCGCGCCTGGATCGCCTCGAGCAGATCGAGCCCATTGTCGACGAGAAAGCGCTCTGCGGGAGCGAGCTCCAGTGAGCGCATCCAACGGCGCCCGCGGGCGGAGAAGGCATCGCCTTCCGGTGGGCAGATCAGGCAGCGGTGGAAGACGGCCAAGACGGTGTTCTTGATGGCGACGCGCTGCTTGACGAGCAGGCGCCGATGGGAGACCAGCTGGCGCAATGCCCAGGTCTTCTCATCGGGTAGCTCCACGCAGGGTAGGAAGTCGGCCTGCAGAAGCCGAGCCAGCGTGTAGGCGTCGACCTTGTCGGTCTTGATCTTGGCGTGCGCGATGGCCTTCACCTGCAGGGCGTTGGCCACCACGACCCGACCCGCGTAGCGGGACACAATGGCGTGGATCGCCCAGGAGTGGAAGGTGGTCTCCAGGACGACCTGGTCGCGACGGCCCAGTCGCCGGGCCCACTGATCGATCTCCTCGGCCGAGCCCCCGATCCGATACTCCTTTGGGTTCGCGCCTTTGGCACCGAGCTGGCAGACCTGGATGAACTCTTTGTGGACATCGAGGCCGTAGAACATGCATGCTCTCCTTTTGGAGCCCTGGGAAGCGGGCTGGGTCGGACCGGCCCGTGTCGGGGAAGAACGACACCTATCGATTCGCGCTCGCAGCGCATCCGGGTAAGTCGTGGGGCGGCCAGTTAAGACTTACGGGCTCGAAGCCCAACCACGCGACGGCCGTCCCCGCCAACTCCGACACTCCCAGGGCTCTTGTCATCTGTTCCATCGGAGCCGGTCCCTGCCCGGAGAAGACAGGGGAGCCCCGCATGGACAACAACGCAAGACCTACCTCTGGGCTGCTGAGAGAGCTACATACCCGTTAGACTCGAGACCGGCCGCAGCTTAGTGGCCAGCCGTTGGGCAGAAGCACGAGGAGGTGGTTGCCCTATGAACCAAACATCCTGGAAGAGAATCCTCGACAAGTACGCCGAATCAATTGGCCCGGGTAGAAGAATCATCGTCCTTTTCAAGACGGCTCACGAACATGTGGCCGGAACAATAAAGGAGATCGACGAAGATTTCTTGGTCCTTGGTACCGAAGATGGAAGAGGCATCGAAGGAATTGTTGTTCTGGAGGATGTGGTGGGAATTCGGACGCCGTAGACTGTGAACGGTCCGGATGATCGTTTACAGAAATCCAGGTAGATGGTTGACACGTCAGCCACCGGAGCCTCGATCGGGTCCGGAGAGGGAACGAGAACCGATCGCATCGCGGATCTTCCCGACCAGCGTTTCCAATTCGTACGGCTTCTTGAGAAACCCAGCCGGGCCCCTGCCAGTAAAGCGGCCTGCGACATCCTCCTGGCTGTAGCCGCTGCAGATGATGACGGGAACATCGCTGCGAATCCGTTGGAGCTCCTTGAGGGTCTCGCTACTGGGCATGCCCGGCATCGTCAGGTCCAGCAGGACCACCGCGATCTCGTTGGGGCGTTCGGCGAACAGCTCGACAGCTGTCTGACCGTCCGGGGCGGTCACGATGGTAAAGCCCGACGAGGTCAGTGCCCATCCGGTCGCCTTGCGAACATTCTCTTCATCGTCGACGATCAGGACCGTGCCGGTTTCGCCCAGGTCGGCGCGAGTCTCGGCGTGCCGGTGATCGCTCGCCACCTGGCGAATCTGCTGAGCGACCGGCAACAACACCTTGAACGTCGTGCCCTTGCCCGGCCGGCTCTGGATGTCCACCGTTCCGTGGTGACTGCGCACGATCCCCAGAACCGCCGCCAGGCCCAGTCCTCTGCCGGCGAACTTGGTGGTGAAGAACGGATCGAAGAGCTTCGCCTTGGTCTCCTCGTCCATTCCGCAGCCGGTATCGGATATCTCCAGGCAGACATAGCGGCCTGTGGGAAGGCGCTGGTCCAGGTAGGTTTCCGACAGATCGGCCCGGCTGGCCTCCACGGCACTCGTGCGGAGGGTGATGACCACCCCCTCATCCCCACCCGCCTCGGAAGCATTCATGATCAGGTTCATCACGATCTGACGAATCTGGCCGGCGTCGCCCTCAACGTCAGGGAGGTCATCGGCGAACTCGAGCCTCAGGAGCGCATTCTTCGAAATGGAGGCATGGAGCAGCTGGCTGGTCTCTTCCACCAGCTCGTTCAGATTGAAGGGCTCGATCTGAAACTTTCCGCTTCCCGCATAGGCGAGCATCTGAGCCGTCAGGTCGGTCGCCCGGACGGCCGCTGTCTTGATCTCCTTGATGTTCGGCCGGGTGGGGGATGACGGCGATAGACCCCGCAAGACCAGCTCCGCATTTGTCAGGATCGCGGTCAGGAGATTGTTGAAGTCGTGTGCGATGCCCCCGGCGAGAACTCCGAGGCTTTCGAGCTTCTGGGCTTGCTGAAGCTGGGCTTGCAGCTTCCGCTGTTCGTCTTCGGCCTTGATGCGCTCGGTGATGTCGGTGATCGCCGTTCTGTACAGTGTCGCCGATCCTTCCGGTCTCCGGGCGGGAATGCTGAGAAGATGCACCCTGACCGCTCGGCCCCCGCTGGCGACGAGCGAGACCGCCGAGTTCACCTCTTCCTCCCCCGAGCCGCATCTACGCAAATGGTCCCGGAGAACCTCGCGGTCCAGCTCAGCCACCCAGCGGACCAAAGTCTTCCCGATGAGACCCGCCCTCTCGGTGCCCAACATCGCCGCGGCGGTCAGGTTGATCTCGCGAATGGAGCCACCTGCGTCCAGGCTGACGTAGCCCAGTGGCGCGAAGTCATAGAGATCCGCGTATCGGTCGCGCGAAGCTTCCAGCTGCTCCTGGGCTTCCCGCAACTGACGGTTCTGCATCTCCAGCTCGATCTGGTGTACCTCCAGGTCGTGCACCAGGCGCTGGACCTCCTCTGGCGAGAGCGCCGCAGGCTCGCTGAGATGCGCGCTCAGCAACTTCTCCGCCCTCCTGCGCAGCTCGGAGGGACCTTTCGATGCGCCTCGATCATCGGGGGACATGTCTGACCTCCTCCATTGCCAGCAGGATCAGCGGCGGCGCTGCCCCCATCCGCTCCATTCTGCGGGCGTTGAGCCGCATCCTCTTCTTCCCGATCGCCGGGAACTCGTGCTCGACCTCAAAGCCTTCGATCGTGATCTGGTCGGTCAGGATCTCCTCCAGCAGCTTCCGCAGGGCGGGAATGTCCCATTGGCGGTCGCCCAGTTCGCAGAACGGTCTTCCCTCGGTCTGCTCGGGCTCGACCTTGAACATCCGGTAGAAGCTTCGACCGGCCGAAACGACCCTCAGGTCGGCGTCCAGCACCACCAGCGATTCATGCACTGTATCGACAATACCCTCGGCATAAGCGCGCGCCTCCGCGACGGCTTGCATGGCCTGCCGCCGCTCGCTGATATCCACCAGAGCCAACACCGCGCCGTCGATCTTGTTGTCCGCCCTTCTATACGGGCGGATGCGCATGGAATACCACCGTCCGTCGTGGGCCTGGACCTCCTGGTCCAGCGGAAGCAGTGTTTCGATCACGCCGAGAATCTTCTGCTCCAAGTCTTCGACCTGGACGCCCAGCTTGAGCTCGCCGATCGGCCGGCCGATGTCCCCGGCGATCACCCGCAGCACGCGCTCCGTCTCTGGGGTATACGAGCGAATCCGGAGATCGTTGCCCACCATGAGTGTGGCGATCTGGGTACTGTTGATGAGATTGTTCAGATCATCGACGGCGTATCTCAGTTCGGAATTGCGGTTTTCCAGCTCCTGGTTCAGCGTGGTGAGTTCCTCGTTGGCCGACTGGATTTCCTCCTTGGCGGTCTCCATCTCCTCGTTGGTGCTCTGCAACTCCTCGTTGCTCGATTGTGTCTCTTCGTTGGCGGCGCGAAGCTCCTCGTTGGCCGCTTCGTGCTCCTCGAGGGCGGCTTGGAGGGATTCCTTGGCGGCCGCGAGCTCATCCCGCAGTTGCTGCAGCTCCTCCTCCGGCTTCCCTGTGCCCTTTCGGCTCCGCTCCGATCCGCCCTTGCCGGGACGGCCCTCCTTGACGGCTTGGGGCTGTGGGGCGCCGAGTTCTTCGAAGAGGACGAGAAAGTGCTTTCCAGCGTGCTCAGGCGCCTTGACGGGGATCACCTCGATGGCGAGGTCCAGGAACTCGCTGTTGTGTTGTACCCTCAGACGATCCTTTCTGATCGATCGGTTCTCTCTGTTCGCCTTGTGGATCGCCGCACGGAGGTGCGGTAACAGCCCCGGCCGGGTCATCCTCAGGAGATTGAAGCTTGCGTCTCCGGCGGCCGGCTCCAAGTACCGGCCCGTTTGCCCCCGGAATTGCAGGATTTCCATGTTGTCGTTGACGACGACCCCGTTTGGCCCGTACCTCGCCAGGACGATTCGGTCGGCCTCCTTCTGAAGATCTTCCCCAGTAAAACCGCCCTCTTGCGGTCGCCTCGCCCTCGCCTCCGCGTTCGGGGCAAGGGGGAGAGCCACGGCCTCGATCGGCAGCCGCGCAATGGCAGACTTCTTGCTGTAGATCTTGTGCTTCCTGTCCGCCAGGAAAAACAGGTCCGAGAAGCTGCCGATCGTCTCGGAAGTGCCCAGCAGGAGAAAGCCCGACTGCTTGAGGGCATAGTGGAATATCGGGATGACGACTTTCTGTGACGCGGGTTCCAGATATATCAGGAGATTCCGGCAACTGATCAGATCGAGCCGGGAAAAAGGCGGGTCCTTCGTGATGTTGTGCTTGGCGAAGATGCAGAGGTCCCGGATCGACTTCTTGATCTCGTAACCGGAATCCGACTTGTCAAAGAATCGGCGTAGGCGCTCTGGTGACACATCGGCGACAGCGTTCTCCGAATAGCTGCCCGCTCGGGCCCGTTCGATGGCCAGATCGCTGACGTCGGTGGCGAAGATCTGGACCGGTGGGTTGACGTCCTTCTCGACGAGGTACTCCAGCAGGCAGATGGCGACGGAGTACGCCTCCTCGCCAGTGGAACACCCGGGTATCCACACCCGGATCGGGTCGTTGGCGGGCTTGCTTTTCAGGAGGCGGGGGAAGACCGTCTCCTTCAGGGCGTCAAACGCTCCCTCGTCGCGGAAGAATTCGGTGACATTGATCAAGAGGTCTTCGAACAGCGCAGCCGTCTTCGGTCGGGTTCTGCTGGAGGAGCCTGACGTAATGCTCGAGGTTCTCGATCTGGTTCAAGACCATGCGACGCGAGATGCGGCGGTGCACGGTGGTCTGCTTGTAGTTCGCAAAGTCGACGCCGCTAGCGGACCGCAGCAAGACGAAGATCTTCTGGAGGGCATCGGGAGCCTTGGCCATGTCTTCGCCGGCCTCGGGCAATCGGCCGCGATCAACGTGTGGATGTCGGCCGATCCGGGCCAGCTCCGCCGCGATGTCTTTCGGCGCCAGCACGAAATCCACGTCTCCGGTGGCAATGGCACTTCGCGGCATGCCATCGTGGCGAGCGGACTCCACGTCCTGCACGATCGCGATACCGCCCGCGGCCCTGATCGCCTGCAGCCCCCGCGCCCCGTCCGACGCTGTCCCCGAGAGAATCACACCGATGGCGTTGCCGTCCTGATCTTCCACCAGAGAGTGAAGGAAATAATCGATCGCCAGGTGCCGGGCCTTACTCTCCGGGCGAGGCATCAGGGACAGCGCTCCGTGAAAAACGGCCATGTCCCTATCCGGCGGCATCACATAGATCTGGTTGGGCTCCAGCCGCATGCCGTCGGTCGCTTCCTGGATCGGCATCGGCGTCGAACGCGAAAGAATCTGCGCGAGGTTGCTCTTGTGCCGCGGATCCAGGTGCTGGGCAAAGACAAAGGCCATCCCGGTATCGGTGGGCAGATGCTCGAGCAACTCCGTGAAAGCCTCCAACCCGCCCGCCGAAGCGCCGATCCCCACCACGGGGAAGCCGGCCCCTTGCGAACGCGGCGATTCGGAGGCCCTTGGCTCCTCACGGGATTTGGCGGCGGTCTTGCGTGACGACGCCTTTCTCGCAGTCGCGGATTTCTTCTGGGGCGATGTTGCCTTCTTCTGCGGCGGCGCGCTTCGACTTGCTGGCCCCCGATCCTCCGGAAGCGGCGGGTGCCCTCTTCCTCGCCATGATCCGGCCCTCCGTCTGCGTGTGGTATATCGCCCCTACATATATGGATAGGAGCTTAACACGCGGAAGGCCGAGTTCCTCGTTGAAGAGCGCAGGCAAGCCCCGCGCCGCTCGGCTGGCCCGCGCTCGCCGCCAGCCGTTGGGCGGCGAGATAACCGCGACTCCAGGAAGGTATTGGGCGAGTCTGCCCGCACTTCCTCCTGTCATGCGTGCGAGGAGATCGTCCTGCAATATGCGAAGCTAGGCGGCTCCTACTCCGTACAGACACCGCGCGACTTCGCGATGGTTCGCTCCTGGAGAAAATGCCCCTTTAAGCGCTTGCATGCCGAAGGTGATACTGTTGGACGCAGCCGATCCTCTCATTACCTACTCGAACCACAGGCGGAGCTCCATGGGCGACAAGTCTCGGAAATCCAAAGAACGACAGAAGAAGCAGGACACGGCGCAGAAGAGTCAGAAGAAAGCCGACGCTCTCGCTAAAGCGAATCCCTCTCCGACCACACCGCTCAAGCGAGGCAAGTAGCCGGCGTCCTTCGTTTGGCGGGCAAGTGAGTGAAACTGGCGCGCCGGCCAGCCGTCGGGCGACAGACAAATCAAGGAGAAACGCATGGCCGACTCTGTCCTGGCTGTCGGCGACAAGCTTCACATCATGACTCGACGGCTCTTCGCGGACGACGTTCACCCACACTTCGTCGGCGAGATTTCCGCCGTTGCCGGCCCGCTCTTCAGAGCCCAGGGCTATTCGTTCGTCTTCGACTCGGGAACGAACTCGTATGTCAAGCATCCCGAGACTCGCACCCGGCTGTTCTCACTCTCCGATGCCGGCCACATCATCAACGTGATCCCTCGAGAAGTGGACCTGAACTCGCTTCAGTACCGCATTGTCGCCGGGCGCCTTGCGATCACTGACAGCCGCGGCTTCTCCCTTGAGATCAACGAGTTCGGTCAGTCG
>CAWAPH010000014.1:0-97546 GCA_963783795.1 uncultured delta proteobacterium
TGCGCAGGTGGAGGTCTCGCTGGGGGAAGGGGATGGTGATGCCGGCCGCCTCCAGGGCCTCGGAGGTGGCGACGGCCAGCTCGCTCATGACCTTGAGCCAGTCTCCCTCGGTGAAGGCGCGCATCTCGAAGTCGAGGGAGCTCTCACCGAAGCCCCTGAAGAGCACCACGGGCTCGGGATCGTGCACGACCTGCGGGTGGGAGCGCGCCACCTCCTCCAGCAGCTCGATCACCCGACGCGGCCTCGTGCCGTAGGCTACGCCGACGGGCAGGATGACGCGGCGCTTGAGGTCGACGAACGTCCAGTTGGTGACGCGCGCCGAAGTGAAGTCGCCGTTCGGCACGATCACGTCCGCCCCGTCGAAGGTCCGCACCTTGCTGGCTCGCATGCCGATCGCGGAGACGACGCCGAAGAGGTCGTCGATCTGGACCCGGTCACCCACGCGGATCGGCCGTTCGAAGAGCAGGATCACCCCGGAGACGAAGTTGTTGACCACGTTCTGGAGCCCGAAGCCGATACCGACGCCCAACGCGCTGAGCATCAGGGTGACCCGATCGATGGGGAAGCCGATCGCACCCATGGCAACGACGAAGCCGATCACCAGGATCGCGTAGCGGGTGAAGGTGGAGAGCGCGAAGGGTACGCCGGGCGGCATGCGCAGCCGGCTGAAGACCTCCTGGTCGAGGGCGAAGCTCGTGAAGCGGGCGAGCAGCCAGGAGATCCACAGGGTGAGGAAGAATGCGAGCACACCCCCGAGTGAGATCGAGACCGGCCCGTAGCCGATCGAGGCGGAGAGCAGGGCGCCGAGCGCAGATCGGGCCGGGCTCCAGAGGCCCGCAATCGTCAAGCTCGCGTACGCCCACGCGAACAGGCCGAGCGCGCGCATCCCGCGCTGCAGCACGCGCAGGAAGGCTGCCCGGGAGGTCTGGATCATGCGCAGCCAGGCGAGCCCCCCCTCTTCGACAACCTGCTCGATCACCGCCTCGCCGATCCGGACGAGCGCCGCCCAGGCGGCTCCGACGACGGTCCCCCAGACCGTGAAGAGGGCGATGCGGTCGGCAAGCTTCGTGTAGCCGAGCAGGGCAGCGACGAGCCCGGCCGCGAGAGCGGGAGCGAGGAGCCGCATCCAGCCGCCGAGGAGCCGAAACCAAGGGCCCTGCGCGTCTCGCCAGGGAAGGTGCTGCAGGCGCTCCGGACGACGCAGCCAGATGATCCCGGCCAGGCCGACTGCGAGATTGAGCCCGAGGAGACCGCGAGCCAACACGGGGACTCCAGGGAGGACGAACCGGAGCAGCTCGAGTAGCGCCAGCACGGCAAGCCCGAGCAGGGGACCGCGCGAACCGGGCGCAAGCATCCCGGCAAGGACCTGGAACCACGCGGCCAGCGCCACGGGTGTCAGCACCAGCTGAAAGCTCAGAACGTCCTCCAGCTTGAGGACCGGCATCATCAGAACGGCGGTCAGGAAGGCCGCCGCCCAGGGGTGGCGGAGCGCGTTGGAGACAGCGTCGGCGGACTCCGGCTGGCGACGGAGCCGCGCGGCACGGGTTCTCGAGAGAAACCACGCAACAGCGAGGAAGACGAGGCCCAGGAGGATGATCTGGTCGCGGCGGTCGCGCGCCTGGGAGAGGAGCTCCGCCCAGAGGGCAGACAGCTGAGAGCCGACCTCGCCCGGCAGCGCGAGGATCGCCTCGAAGGCCGGAACCGAGTGCCACACGGGCGCGTCCTGGCGGACCAGCAGTCCTTCGGCGAGCTCCCGCTTCGCGGTCTCGACGCGCTCGAGGGTCGGGCGCAGGCCGCGCCGAGCCGCGTTGACCCGGTCCAACAGCTGAAGGATCGATGCGAGATCGTCGCCGACCTGCTTCTTGGCGGCTGCGAGCGCGGCCAGGCCCTCCTCGACCGTCCGCAGCACCGCTGGGGGAGCCCGGGTGCGGCGAGCCTCCGTACGGGTCCGCTTCCAGAGCTCGGTCTGGTCCGCGATCTCGGAGAGCCTCTTGTCGAGGGCGTCGGCCTGGTCGCGGAGCTGGGCCTGGAGCGCAGCGAATTGGCCGTCCAGAACCTCCCAGCTCGACGCCTGGGCCTCCACCTGGACCGGCGTGGCGGGCCCCGTCAGCAGGGTCTCGACGCGCTCGACGGCCAAGGCCGCGCTCTCCTGGAGCTCCTGGAGCTCGGCTTCGATCCGCTCCAGCTCCTGCGTCGGGCGCTGCGCCTGGATATCCTCCAGCTGCGCGGCGAGCGCCTCCCACTGTGCGCCGATCTGGCTGATGGGCAGGGCGGCGGGCGCAGGGCTCGCTGCGCTCGGGTCCCCGCTGGCGGCCTCCTGGGCGCTGGCCCCGGCCGCGAGCGCCAGCGCGAGGATCGCACCGATAGCCGCCAGGCAAAGCCTGCCCCCGGTCATGCTGCGAGCACCCGCGCGCGCTTCGGTGTCATCTTCACGATGGTCCCGTTCCTCTCGGTTTTGGACCCGCGACCCGCCCATTCTATGCTCTACCCGCAGTTCTAGCCTCCCCCGAAAAGGGGGAATCATGGGGTGTGCGGAGCCCGAGCGGCGCCAAGCGTTCCCTCGCGACCGCTGATAGGGATATGGCCGAAGAGATTCTCTACACGAAGCTGGCCCCGCCGAAGCTTCCCCGTGGTGGATCGCGCGGGCGGGGCCCGCGCAGCGGCTCGAGGAGGGAGAGCAGGGGCCTCTCACGCTGGTCTCGGCCCCGGCGGGCTACGGGAAGAGCACCTGTGTCGCCGCCTGGCTCGAGTCCCGGGACGAGCCCAACGCCTGGCTGTCCCTGGATCCCGGCGACAGTGAGCCCGAGACGTTCGCGACGTACCTGGTCGCCGCGTTGCGCACCATGTTCCCGGAGGCGTGCCCCGAGACGAAGACACTGCTGGAGGCCCCGGAGCTACCGCCGGTCTCGGTGCTCGCGCGCAGCCTCGCAAACGAGCTGAACGCGATCGAGACCCCTTTCATCCTGGTCCTGGACGACTACCAGAACATCGACAGCCCGGCAGTTCACGATCTGCTCTCCGAGCTGCTGGTGCACCCTCCGCAGTGCCTCCACCTGATCGTGATCACGCGGCGCGATCCGCCGCTGCCCCTGGCCTCGCTGCGAGGCAGAGGCCAGCTCGCCGAGGTGCGTCTCCAGGATCTCCAGTTCGACCGATCGGAGTCCGAGCTCTTTCTCGCGCAAGACGCGGGCGTGACGCTGAGTGAAGGGGCGCTCGACAACCTGCAGGAGGTGATCGAGGGCTGGCCGGTCGGTCTGCGGCTCGTCTCGCTGGCCCTGCGCACCCGGAGCGACCCGGAGCCCTTCCTGCGCGATCTCAAAGGGGCGACCCCCGAGGTGCAGGAGTACCTCGTCCAGGAGGTCCTGGCCGGGTTGCCCGCCGCTCAGCAGCAATGGCTGCTCAGGACCTCCGTTCTGAGCCGCTTCTGCGCTTCGCTCTGCGAGGTGGTCTGTGCTGCGGAAGGCGACGCTCGCCAGGCGGGCCTCGACGGAAGGGCGTTCGTGGAAAGTCTCGAGGCAAACGGCCTGTTCGCGATCCCTCTCGACGAGCGAGGAGGATGGTATCGCTTCCACCACACGTTCCAGGATCTGTTGCGGGATCGTCTGGAAAGCCAGTGCAGCCCGTACCAGATCGCGGCTCTTCACTCGCGTGCCGCTCGCTGGTTCGACGAGAACGAGCTCCCCGAGGAGGCACTCCATCACGCCCTCGCAGCCGGGGACCCCAAGCGCGCCGGCGCTGTGGTCCGGCGTTTCCGCAACGAGCTCGTGAACGGACAACAGTGGGCCCGCCTGGATCACTGGCTCGCCCGGCTCCCCGCGTCCATCGCCGACGAGGATCCGGCGCTGCTCGTCGCACGGGCGTGGTCCTGCGAGTACCGGTACCGGAGCTGTGTGGATGAGCATCTCCAGAAGGCGGAGGAGCGGCTTGCCGCCAACCCTCCGCCCGCGTCTGGAGCGCGAGGCGATCCAGGGCGAGATCGACGCCTTGCGTTCTCTTTCCGAGTACAACGCCGGCCATACCCAGAAGGCGCTGACCCTGGCGGAGCGGGCGCTGGTCGAGCTCCCTCCGGACGCCCATGGCCTCCGGGGCTACGCCTTGGACATAGGAGTTCTTGCCCGCCAGAGCATGGGAGACCTTCAGGGTGGCCTCGACTCACTCCTCGCCGCGCTCGAGGACCATTCCGCGGACGTGGCCTTTCGCTTGATCCTGCTCACCGGCCTGGCGTACGCGTACTGGCAAGAGGGCGATCTCGTCGGCATGAGGCGCTCGGCGCTGCAGAACCTGCGGTTGGTGGAGGAGCAAGGGCTTCGAACATCCATCGCGTACGCCCGGTACCACCTTGGGGTCTACCACTACTCGCGAGACGAGCTCGCGGAGGCGGAGCAGAATCTCCAGGAAGTGATCGACCTGCGCTTCTTCGCGGCCCAGGACGAATACTGCCACGCGGCCTTCGTGCTCGCTCTGGCACTGTTGGGTCAGGGCCGAAGCGAGGAGGCGCGGAAGGTCGTCGAGTCGGTCTCCGAGCACGCACTGGAAATCGGAAACCCGCGTCTCGTCGAGCTCCTGCGCGCTTTCGAGGCGGAGTTCGAGCTTCGCCTCGGTCGCAAAGCGCGGGCCCTGCGCTGGGCGAAGACGTACTCGCCCGCGTCCTTCAAAGAGTTCTATCAGATCTACATCCCGCAGCTGACGCTGGCGAAGGTCCTGCTGGCTGAAGCGGCGCCCCGAGAGCGGGCAGGCTGCCGCGGCACTGGTGAATGGCCTGCTCGACACGCCTCAGGCGGCGCACCAAGTGCCGGTTCGGATCCAGGGGCTGAGCCTGCTGGCGTTGGCGCACGCGGCCGACGGCAAAGAGGCCGCTGCGCTCGAGGAGCTGACGGAGGCGCTCGAGCTGGCGGCGCCCGGAGGCTTCGTTCGCCCCTTCGCCGATCTGGGTGCGCCGATGCTGTCCCTGCTCGAGCGGCTGCCCCAGGAGGTGGCTGCGACCGAAAACGTCGGGCGCATCCTCGCCGCCTGTGGTGCCGGGCCGCCGGCCCGGGAGAGACACCCGGTTTCCGCTGCGGTGCTCTTCGACGGAGCCGGTGTGCTCGTCGAGCCGCTCTCCAGGCGCGAGCAGGACGTCCTGGAGCTGCTGGCCGAGCGCCTGCGGGACAAGGAGATCGCCCAGAAGCTCTTCGTCTCCCCGGCGACGGTGAAGTCCCACCTCAGGTGCCTCTACCGGAAGCTCGAGGTCGGCGACCGGCGGGAGGCGGTGGCGCGAGCCCGGGAGCTCGAAATCCTCGCTGGCGGTTGAACGCCACTCGCCGGCTCCAACGGATCTACCCCATTTCTCATCCTTCTTGGGGGAGGCTCGCCGCCCCCGCTGCCCTGTAGGATGAGCTTCGACAACAATTCGCGTTGGAAGAGGAGGCTGCGATAGCCCGTGGCGAGTTCATCCAGGAGGAAAGGCGTGTCGCTGGGGCAGGCCGCGGTCTACCGGATCGTGGTTCAGGGCGCCCTCGCAGAGGAGTTCGCGGACCGTCTGGGCGGTCTGCGCCTCCAGGTCGACCCCGGAGCGCACGGCGGGACGGCGACGACTCTCACCGGTCGTTTACGGGACCAGTCCCAGCTGCTCGGTGTGCTGAACGCGCTCTACGAAATGCACCTGCCGATCCTGTGCCTCGAACTGCTCGAAACCGAGGCGTGAAAGGGAGACCCCAATAAAGGTGAAACTCTTGACCACACTGGAGTTGGTGAAGTAGCCAGCAACGACTCGCCGGCTTGCTGCGGGACCCGGTATCGTGAGGCCATGAGACGAGCTCGACAGTGGGCAGGACTGCTGATTCTCGGAGGCGGTCTCGCGGTGTTCTCGGCGTGCCCCTGCGGCGCGGCGGAGCGAGAGCTCGAGGAGGCGCCGCCCCCGAGCAGCGTCGAGGAGATCAAGACCCCGCTGCAGAGGATCTTCTTCCCGGAAGCGTACAGGGATCCGCTCTTTCCGTGGCTTCGTCAGCAGCTCCAGAAGCTGCCACCCTTCTTCGCCGACACGCAGCTCGACGCGCGCTTTCGGACCTACTACCTGCGCAAGGACCGCACGATCGATGTACTCAGCGAGGGGTGGGCGATCGGGGGGTCCCTCTACTACCGCTCGGGCTGGCTGAAGGACGTATTCTCCGTCGAGGCCGAGGGGTTCACCTCGCAGCCGCTCTTCGCTCCGGACAATCGCGGCGGAACGGGGCTCCTCGCCCCGGGGCAGGAGGGATACAGCGTCCTGGGTGTGGCGAACGCCAAGCTCCGCTACAAGGGAGTCGTCCTCACCGGGTACCGCCAGTACCTCGACCTCCCCTTCGTGAATCGGAATGACAGCCGGATGACGCCCCAGACCTTCGAGGCCGTCACGCTGGCGAAGAGCGAGGGTGAGGTTCGCTTCTCGACGGGCTACGTCTGGCGCATCAAACGCGTCAACGCGGACGAGTTCGTCGACATGGGGGAGGCTATCGGCCTCTCCGAGAACCGCGGGCTCGCCTACGGAAACGTCCTCTGGCAGCCCAGCGAGGAGTTTCACATCGGCACCAGCTTCGGGATCGTGCCCGACGTCGTGGCGGGTGTCTACACCGAGTCCGCCTACGAATTCGCCCTCCAGAGCGGGTGGAGCGTGCGTCTCGACGGCCAGCTCGAATACCAGTGGAGCGTCGGGGACGAGCTGCTGCCCGGCGACTCCATCGAGACGTGGAACCTCGGGCTCCGAGCCTCTACCGGCTGGGAGGGCATCGTCATGCGGCTGGGCTTCAGCATCACCGACGACGACAGCCCGATACTTAGCCCCTACGGAAGCAATCCCAGCTACGTGGACCTGATGCAGCGGACCTTCAACCAGGCGGGGGAGAAGGCCGTGCTTCTGAGCCTCTCGTACGACTTCTCCCACGTCGGCATCAACGGGCTCTCGACCATCCTCAACTACGTCGAGGGCTGGGACGGGCGCGTGCTGGGGGTTCGCCAGGACGCGCGGGAAGTCGACCTCACGATCGACTACGCCTCCCGAAGGAGCTCGGCCTCTACGAGGGGCTCTGGCTGCGGGTCCGGGCCTCCTGGCTCGATGCAGGAGGGAGCCGACCAGAACGGCACCGACTTCCGCGTCATCCTCCGCTACGACTTCCCGGTCCTGTGAGCTTCGGAACCTACTCCAGGCTCAGCAGGTATTCCGAGATCGCCTGGACGTCACTCTCGGGAAGCCGGGCCAGGTTCATCTGGATCTCGGCCATGTTGCCGCTGGCGAGCTTGTCGTAGCCCAGGGTCGCGCCGAACTGGAGCGCCAGGGTGAGGTCGGCGACGTCCTTGTAGCGGCCGCGCTCGACCAGTCCCCGGAGGCTGGGAACGTTTCCCTTCCCGCCCGGGTGGGGGCCGCCGTCGAGATGCCGGGCTTCGTCGGCGATCATCAGCCAGTTGCGCGGGGTGTGGCACTCCCCGCAGTGGCCCGGTGCGTTGGTCAGGTAGGCACCGCGATTCCAGGAATCGCTCCGAGCGGGGTCTGGCTCGAAGCTCCGCTCGTCCAGAGCCAGCCACTTCCAGAGCCCGACACCCCACCGCGCGAGGGTGCTCAGCGGAACTTCCGGCTCGCGGTTCGGAGAGCGCAGCGCGGGGAGGCTCATGAGGTAGGCGCGAAGATCCAGGACGTCCTCCAGCCGCATCAACCGGAACGAGGGATACGGGAAGGCGGGGAAGTAGTGCGTGCCGTCCGGTGAAGCTCCCCGCGTCATGGCACTCGCGAACTCGACATCACTCCAGCGGCCGATGCCCGTCTCGAGATCCGGGGTCAGGTTGCCCGGATAGAAGGTCCCGACCGGCGTCGGGAAGGCGCCGCTGCCCGTTGGGAGGCCTCGGTCGGCTCCCGGCGCGCCCTTCGCGGCCTTGTGGCACGACCCGCAGCTGCCTGCGTGGAAGAGCACCTCCCCGCGGGCGGGGTCCGGCTCGTGAACCGGAAGGTCGCCGGCCTCGAGAGGGCGCGGCGCCGTCAGGATCAGCACTCCGACGGCGCCGAGTGCCCCGGCCAGGAGCAGCGCCGCCGCACCCCACCAACGGGAGAGCCGCATCAGTCCTTGGGGCGGCGATAGGTCTGGTGGCAGGTCTTGCAGGTATTGCCCAGCTTGCCGAGCGCCGGGGCAAACGCGGTCTCCGCATCGACCGACTGCATGGCGACTGCCGCGGCCTCCGCCGCCTCGAGCTTCTTCTCGAAGTCCGCGCGGTCGGACCAGACCTCGGGATTCGCCCAGCTCTCGACGTCGCCCTTGTCGCTGCCCTCAGGGAACAGACCCGCGGACTTCTTCAGCGCCTCGGCGATGACCGCGGCGTTCTCGCTCACCACCGCGGCGTCGAACGGAGCTTCCTTCTTGGCGATGGCGGCGAGCTTCTGCATCGCACCTCCGACGTCCTTCATCGCCTGCTGGCGGTCCTGGATGACCTCCGTCGCCCCCGCGGCTCCGATCGCAACGGCCGCAACGAGGGCAACCGCCAGCACCTGTTTCGTGTTCCTGGTCAATGGATCCTCCTCCGGGCTCTTCCCTCTCCGGGATTCTAGCCCGCTGTAGCCAGCCCGCACTGGTTGGCGAAGCGCTGCATCGCCTCGCACTTGACCTCGAGGAGGGTGTGGTCCTCCCCCTCCTTGACCCAGGGCGCCCGTCCCCAGGGCGACGGTGTCCACGGAAGTGTCATCACGTGGTGCGCGCCCTCGCCTTCCAGCTCGGCCTGCGCCTCCGGCGTGATCGGCTGGAGCGGACACAGCATCACGTCGAAGGGCTTCTCGGCCTGGCCGAGCTGCTCGCGCATGGCGTGGAGCGCCCGGGTCGTGGCCAGCAGCTGCTCGGTGAACATCGGAACGCCGAGCCAGCCGTCGTTCCTCGCCGCTCTGCGCAGCGCCGCCTTGCTCGCCCCGCCGATCCAGACCGGGATGGAGTGCTTCGGCGCCGGGAGCATCAGGGCGTTCTCGAAGTCGAAGAACTCGCCGCGATGCCCGACCTCCTCGCCCGTCCAAAGCTTGCGCCAGACCTCGATCATCTCGTCGAGGCGCCTGCCGCGCGTCGCAAAGTCGACTCCCAGTAGTCCGTACTCCTCCGGCATCCAGCCGGACGCCACGCCGCAGACAATGCGCTCTTCGCAGAGCACTGCGGCCGTTCCGATCGCCCGGGCGGCGGTGAAGGGATCCCGCAGTGCGGCCAGGTAGATGTTGGAGGCGAGCTTGATGCGCGACGTGGCCGCCCCCATCGCCGCCAGCGTGACCCAGGGGTCGGGCCACGGCGTCTCTACCGGCCACCACATCTTTCCGTCGGGTGTGTAGGGATACGGCGTCTCCACCCGGGTCGGGACCACCAGGTGGTCCGGAACCGTGACTCCCTCGAATCCCGCCTGCTCGGCGAACCTGGCGATCTCGATGTACTGGTCCACCTCCATCGTGGTGACCAGTGAAATCCAGTACTTCATGGATTACCCTTCGTCGGCTTCGCCCGGCGCGCTCGGCCGGGGTCTCTCGGTCTTCCTGCGCAGCAGGCTTCGCGGCGATCGTTATCCCGCGAGGTCCCACTCGTCAAGGAGATTCGCCGATGACCGCGCCTCTTCGCCTCTTTCCGCTCGTGGTGCTGATCGCACTGACTGCAGCTTGCCGACCGGATCCCGGCAAGGAGGAGTGGACGCCGCCCCCCGCGGCGGCGCCCGCCGCAGAGATCCAGGCGCGGAAAGCGTGCAGCGACCGCGACCCGCTGCGGCGTCCCTTCTACGGCGACCTCCACGTGCACACCCACTACTCGATGGACGCGTGGGCGCGGGGTACGCGACTGACGCCAGACGACGCCTACCGCTTCGCCAGCGGAAAGCAGACCTCGCTGGTCTTTTTCGATGGCGAAGACAGGATCTCGAGCCGCGTCCAGATCGACCGGCCGCTCGACTTCGCCGCGGTCACGGATCACGCCGAGTGGCTCGGAGAGGTCAGTCTCTGTACGACACCCGGCTCAGCGGTCTACGAGACGAAATCGTGCCGCATCTACCGCGGCGAGGCCGAGTCGCTGATCGCTCGGCTCCTGGGCCTCGAAGACATTCCGCGCCAACATGATCGGAATCGTCGGCCTGACCGGAAGAAACCGCGACGTCTGCGGCGACGACTCGGAGCGCTGCCGCAAGGCGTTGGCGACGGCCTGGTCGGAGATCCAGCAGGCCGCCGAGCGCTGGTACGACCGCAGTCCGGCCTGCGCCTTCACCACCTTCCACGCCTGGGAGTACAGCCGCTCCCCCGCTTCGACGAAGGTCCACCGCAACGTGATCCTGCGAAACGAGCTCTCGCCGGAGCTGCCCTTCTCCTGGCTCGACTCACCGACCGAGCACGACCTCTGGCGCAAGCTTCGCGAGTTCTGCAACGAGACCGACTCCGGCTGTGAGGCGCTCACGATTCCGCACAATCCCAATCTCTCCAATGGTCAGATCTTCTCGATCTGGTATCGGGACCTCCCGCTCGAAGAGCAGAGAAGGCAGGCCCGACAGCACGCCGAGATCGAGCCCCTCGTCGAGATGATGCAGATCAAGGGCGAGTCGGAGTGCCGCAACGGGCTCTACGGCGTGGTCGGGGGACCCGACGAGCTCTGCGATTTCGAGAAGGTCCGCGACATGCCGGGGTTCGAGTTCGAGGATTGTGGGGAGGGAAGCGGATCCGGGGCCCAGGCCGCCAAGGGCTGCATCTCGCGGCTCGACTACGCGCGCTACGTGTTGATCGAGGGCCTGCGCGAGGACGAGCGGATCGAGGTCAACCCCTACAAGCTCGGCTTCATCGGCAGCACCGACACGCACTGGGGCACTCCCGGCAACACCGAGGAGACCGGGGAGCCCTCCAAGTTCCACTCCGACCCTCTGGATGCTCTGCGTGCCGAGGGCCGGCGTCGCGCCACGGTCTTCCAGAACCCGGGTGGCATCGCCGGGCTCTGGGCCGAGGAGAACACGCGCGATGCGCTCTTCGACTCGATGAAGCGCCGCGAGGCCTTCGCCACCAGCGGGGTGCGGATCGCGCCGCGCTTCTTCGGCGGCTGGGATCTTCCCGAGGATCTCTGTCAGCGCCCGGAGAGAGCACGGGTCTCCGCCGGGTACGGCCAAGGCGTTCCGATGGGCGGCGAGCTGCGAAGCTCGAGCGGGCGAGGCGATCGCGCTCCCGGCCTTCGCCGTCTGGGCCCACCGCGACATCGGCCGCGCCGACTACGGAGAGGGTCTGCTGCAGCGGATCCAGATCGTGAAGGGCTGGGTCGGCGACGACGGCAGCTTCCACCAGGCCGTCTTCGACGTAGCAGGGAATCCGAACAGCGGCGCCTCCGTCGATCCGCAGACCTGCCGGCCCGTCGGTGCGGGCGCCGACGAGCTCTGCGCGGTCTGGCGCGACCCCGGCTTCGACCCGGAGCGCGCCGCCGTCTACTACGCCCGGGTCGTCGAGAACCCGACCTGCCGCTGGTCCACACGCCGGTGTATCGCCCTGCCCGAGGCGGACCGGCCCGACGGCTGCAGCGCTCCCGGTATTCCCAAGACGATTCAGGAGCGTGCCTGGACCTCCCCGATCTGGATCGACCCCCTCTGAGGAGGTCGCCATGGCACTTACTGACCAAGATCCTCGAAAGATACGACCCGGAGATCGCCAAGGCGTTCATCGGGCACGCCGGAAGGGCTGTTGACCGGCTTGCCCAAGTACCTGGGGATCGAGATCGTCGACGTAGGTCCTGGGACGCTTCGAGCGGAGACGAAGATCCGAAAGGAGCTGCAGAATCCCTTCGGCAGCATTCACGGGGGCGTCCTCGCCGTCATCTGCGACCACGTGCTCGGGTGCGTCTGCTACCCGCTGATGGAGCGCGGAGCCTGGGCCGCGACGACCGAGTTCAAGCTCAATCTGCTGGCTCCGGTGAGCGGAGGCGTGGTCACGGCGGATGCGAAGATCGTCTCGATGACGCGCAGCACGGCGGTGGTGCTGATCGAGGCCAGCAACGAGGGGCGGCTCGTCTGCGTGGCGCAGGGCACGGTGACGATCCGCCCGCCGAAGAAGTCCTAGCTCCTCACCCCTGCAAGTCGACCGTCTTTCTGGCCCTGGCCAGGAGATCGTCCAGGTTCTTTCGGATCGCGATCTTGTCGAACTTGCCGACGCTGGTCTTGGGGATCTCGTCGGTGATCAGGACGTAGTCCGGCAGCATCCACTTGGTGATCCGGCCCTTCGCCACGCCTTCCTCCAGCAGGTACTTCATCACGTCTTCTTCGTTCTCCGTCGCACCCGGCACCAGCGTCATGATCGCCGCGGGCCGCTCTCCCCACTTCTCGTCGGGGACTCCCACGTAGGTCGCCTCCAGCACGAACTCGGCGGTGGCCGTCAGGTTCTCGAGCAGGACGGTCGGAACCATCTCGGACCCGCTTCGGATCACGTCCTTGATCCGGTCGGCGATGGTGATGTAGCCCTCTTCGTCGATCCGGGCGGCGTCCCCGGTGTGGAACCAGCCGTCGCGCCACACCTCGGCGGTCTTCTCGGGCTCGTTGTAGTAGCCGCCCGTGATCCAGGGGCCCCGAAGCACGATCTCCCCGACGGTCTCGTTGTCCGGGGGCACGGGCTTCATCGCCTCGTCCATCACCTGCACCTCGATTCCCGGAATCGGCAGGCCGGTCTTGACCCTGACCTCGTCGAGCTGCTCCTGCGACCAGTCCGCCATGAACTTCTTGGAGAAGGCGGTGACCACCACGGGCGCGGTCTCGGTCATGCCGTAGCCGGAGGTGGCAGAAAAACCGGGGATCATCTTCTCCGCCTTCTGCTTCAGCCCCAGGGGCAGTGCGCCGCCGCCGACACCGAGGGTCCGCAGACTGCTGAGATCGTACTTGGCGAGGTCCTCGTACTCGATGATCATGGCCAGGATGGTCGGAACCACGGCGGTGCTGGTCACCTTCTCGGTCTGGATCAGCTCGCAGAAGCCCTCGACGGTGAACATGCCGGGCAGCACCATCTTGTGCGAGGCGAACGCGTGGACGAAGGGCGCTCCCCAGGCGTGGGCGTGAAACAGCGGCGTGATCACCAGGGGTACGTCGGCCTCGCCGAGCCGCTCCTGCGCCGGGTCGGTACTCAGGCTGGCGCTGATCATCACGTGCACGGTGTGCAGGTAGAGCTGCCGGTGGGTGAACATCGCCCCCTTGGGCAGGCCGGTGGTGCCGGTCGTGTAGCAGAGGGTGGCGAAGTTGTCCTCGTAGAGAAGCGGCCACTCGAACTCGGGAGACTGCGCCGCGATCAGCTCCTCGTACTCGCAGATCGGCTCGACCTTGGTGTCGGGCAGCCCGGGCTTGTCCGACATGTAGACGAACTGCTCGACGGTCCCCTTGATCCGGTCGTAGATGCTCTCCAGGAGAGGCAGCACCAGGTCGTCCACGAACAGGATCTTGTCCTTGGCGTGCTGGATGGTGTGGACGATGTGATCCGGAGAGAGCCGGACGTTGATCGGATGCAGCACCGACCCCGTGCAGGGAACCGCGTAGTAGAGCTCCAGGTGCCGGTGGTGATTGAGGGCCATGGTGGCGATCCGGTCGCCCGGCTCGCCGGGCCTCCCCGGCTCCACGCCGAGAGGCCCCCGCAGCGCCCGGGCCAGGCGGCAGGTGCGCTCGTACCATTCCTTCCAGGTGAAGCGGAAGTACTCGCCCGAGGAGGGGTTCCGGTAGACGACGCCGATCTCGTTCGGATACAGGCTCGCCGGCCGCTTCATGAAGGTGGTGAGAAGCAACGGGTAGTTGGTGCTGAACTCGGGATAGCTTCTGGCTGCCATCTTTCGACTCCTCGGCCGCTTTCGACTGCTCGGCCGGACTGGGAAATCCGCTGGATCCGCGCCTGATCTGCGCCCGCGCCGTCGGGTAACCGCCCGCCGGCCACCCTCGCGAGCCTACCACGCCCCGTCATCCGGCCACAGCCGACCCCCTCCCCACCGAGGGCCATCTCTACAGCTTTCACCCGATCCGACCGATGAACACCCAGGGGAATAGCGTGGAACTCTTCTCGCTGATCAGCTTCGTGGCGACCGTGGCGGTCGGGACCATGGTGGGCTTCCGCCTGCTGCTTCTGGCCCGGCGCACCCGCAAGCTTCCGGAGCTGGCCCTGGGAACCGCGTGTCTCGCCATTGCGGTCGGGGGTGTGCTCCTCTGCCCCATCCTCTACTTCGCCGATAGCTGGCCGGAGGGGATCGTCTTCGGCAGCGCGATCGCGTCCAACCTGGTAAACGGCGTGGCGGGATCGGCGGTCTGCCTGCTCACCTGGAGGGTCTTCCGGCCCGGCCGGCTCTGGGCGGCTTCGGCCTGGGCGGGTGCATCGCTGGCGATCGCGGTGGCCATCGGAGCCCAGATCCTGCGCGGCGATCCTGTGCCGTTCTGGGCGCTGCTCCCGGAGAACCACGTCAACATGTGGGTGCGGGTGGCGGCCTTCCTATGGGCGGGTTTCGAGAGCCTGCGCTACGCGGGCATGATGCGCCGGCAGGTGCGCCTGGGGCTCGGTGACCCCGTGGTGGCCCCCCAGATCCTGCTCTGGGGCATAGCGAGTACGGTGACCGGGGTGATGCTGGCTCTCTGGGGTCTGGCGCCGCACCTGGGCTACGCGTCGGTGCTCGACTGGTCGGCGGGGACCTTCGCCGCCAACGCACTCGGCCTGGTGGCGGCGGGGTCGCTGCACCTGGCATTCATGCCGCCCGCGGCGTGGCGGCGCTGGATCGAAAAGCGCGCCGCCGCGTAGGGATCGAAACATCGCGAGGAAGAGGAGGATCAGCCGGTGAATCTCGGAGAAGACGGAAGCCAGGGAAGGACGGGGTACGGAACGGCGCTGCCCCTGGAGGCGTTTCTCGACGACGCCCAGAACCTCTCGCCCGAGGATTTCGAGTCGAGCCACGGGAGCGGTTTCCTGCTGCTCACCGCCACCCGGATCAGCTCGCCGAAGGACAGCTACTCCACCGACGTGCAGCTGCTCAGTGACGACGACGACGCATCCGCACACACCGGCAGCCTCTCCACGCTCGTCTTCCCGCTGCGCTCGGCGCTCCACATCGTGACGGCCGGGCGCGCATCGGGCAACGACGTCGTGATCCCCGACCCCAGCGTCTCCCGCAGGCACGCGCTCTTCAAGCGAAGCGAGAGCGGCGTCTTCCTGATGGTGGACGCCGGCTCCTCGAACGGCACCACGGTCAACGGCAACTCGGTGCTCGCCCGCGGCCAGGGGCCTCCCGCACAGCTGAAGACCGGCGACGACGTACACCTGGGCCGGGTGGCGTGCACCTTCGTCGACGCCCAGGCGCTGCGGGACTTCGTGATCCAGACCGCGTAGACCATCTCGAGCTGAAGTCGATCAGCACCCGATTCACCTCGTCGGGCTGCTCGGCCCGCCTTCCGCCGGGTCGTTGATCGCTCTCCGATGCTGATGTATCTCCCGAGCAGCGGACCGCCGCAGACGTTGTGAAGACGCTCGGATGAACAAGCGGAGATGAAGCAGAAGATCTTCTATGGCTGGTGGATCGTTCTCGCCACGAACCTGATCTGCCTGATCGGATTCGGGACCTGGCTCTACAGCTTCGGCGTCTTCTTCAAGCCGATGATGAACGAGTTCGGCTGGACCCGGGCCATGACTTCCGGCGCCGCATCCCTGCGCAGCATCGAAGGCGGCGTCGCGGGACCCGTCGTCGGCTGGGCCGTCGACAAGTACGGAGCCCGTCGGGTGATCATGTTCGGAGGGTTCGTCTCGGGGCTCGGCTTCGCCATGATGCCCTTCGTCAACTCGCTGCTGGGCTTCTACCTGGCCTACGGAATCGTCGTCTCGATCGGGATGAGCGCGATGCTCTACCTGCCGGCCTTCACCGTGATCGCCAAGTGGTTCAGGCGCAGGCTCTCGCGAGCCCTCGCCGTGCTCTCCCTGGGCGCTGGGTTGGGAGGACTCATCTGCGCCCCGCTAGCGGCGGTGGTGATCAACGAGTTCGGCTGGCGGGCGGCCTTTCTGGGCATGGGCGTCCTGATCTGGGTGGCGGTGATCCCGCTCGCGATGGTGGTGAGAGAGCGGCCCGAGGACATGGGGCTGCGACCGGATGGCGATCCGCCCAAGGACCAAGAAAACGGGGACCGAGGGGAGGAGAGCCTCGGCCTTCGAAAACGACTGCCGACTACACGCTGAAGCAGGCCCTCGCCTCGTCGGCGTTCTGGATCATCGCCATCACCTTCTTCTTCTCGAGCCTCTCCCACTCCGTCGTCTTCGTGCACGCGATCCCCGCGCTGACCGACGCCGGGATCTCCGCGGAGATGGCGGCGTTCAGCGTCGGCCTGCTGACCGTGGTGAGCATCGCCGGAAGGCTCTCGTTCGGGTACATGGGTGACTTCGTCGACAAGCGCTACCTGTTCCTCTTCGCCTACATCCTGCAAGGATCCGGCGTCCTGCTGCTGATGATCGCCCGGGACATGACGATGGTCTACCTCTTCGTCGCCGTGTTCGGCGTCGGCTTCGGCGCCACGGTGCCGCTGCTGGCATCGATCCGCGCGGACTACTTCGGACGCGCCGCCCTCGGAAAGATCCAGGGATTCATGTCGCCGGTGACCATGGTGGCGGGCGCCACGGGGCCGGTGTCGGCCGGCTACCTCTTCGATACCACCGGCTCCTACGACAGCGCATTCCTGGCCGTCGGAGTGCTGACGATCGCCGGCGGCTTCATCATTCTGCTGGCAAAGCCGCACGGGGCCACTGCCGAGGCCTGAACTCCTGGCCCTCAGAGCCCCGCTTGCTGCCAGAGCCGCTGGGCGTGCTCCTGCAGGCGGGTCAGCACGCTGTCCTCGTCCAGCGTCCGCACCTCGCGATTCTCCATCACCACCCTTCCATCGATGACCACGCTGTCCACGTCGGCGCCGGTGGCGTAGTAGACGAGGTTGAAGACCACATTGGATCTCGGTCTGGTGATGAGCGGGCGCAGCTGCGGCGTTCTGGTCTCGACCAGGATGAAGTCCGCCAGCTGGCCCGGTGCGAGCCGCCCCATCTCCCAGCCGAGCGCGCGGGCCGCGTTCGCCGTCCCCATCTCGAGGATCGTCTCCGGGGGCAGCGCCTGCACCCGCTGGTGGAGGTGGTTCTGTGCGACGTAGGTCACCTTCATGGCCATGAGCACGTCGAGGTTGTCGCTGGCGCTGCCGTCGGTTCCGAGGCAGACGTTGAGCCCGGCGCCGAGCAGGCGGGGCAGATCGGCGATGCCCTGTCCCCGGTTCATCTTGCCCGTCGCGCAGATCACCGCGTGGAAGTCGCTGCGCGGCGAGGAGCTCGAGATCCGTGTCGTCCAGCAGCAGAGCGTGCGCTCCCAGCACGCGGTTTCCCTCGAAGAAACGCAGCCGTTCCAGGTGCTGCACGGTGGTCGTGCCGGTGCGCCGCTGCATCAGCTCCTGCTCGTGCGGACTCTCGGCCACGTGGATGTGCAGCATCAGGCCGCTGCGGCGCGCCTCCTCGGCCGCCAGCCGAAGCAGCTCGTCGGAGCAGGTGTAGGCGGCGTGGGGGCCGAGCATGGGCTGGATCCGGGAGCAGCGTCCGGCCCAGCGCTCGGCAAAGCGCACGCCTTCCTCCACCTCGCGCTTCGCGTCCCCGGACTCTCCCCGGTCCAGCATGGTGCGCGAGAGCCCGGCCCGGATCCCCGTCTCCTCCACGGCCCGCGCCACCTGGTCCATGTGCGAGAAGTGATTGGCGAACCCGGTGACGCCGTTCTTGATCATCTCCAGGCAGCCGGCCAGCGCACCCACGTACACGTCCTCGTCCGTGAGCAGGGCCTCGATGCGCCACATCCGGTCGAAGAAGCCCTTTCCGGCGACGTCGGATGCGTAGCCGCGGAAGAGAGTGGCGGAGGCGTGGGTGTGCGCGTTGATGAGCCCGGGGAGAATCGCCTTGCCGCTGGCGTCCAGCGTGCGCTCCGCGCGGTACTGCGACGCCAGCTCCTCGGAGGGGCCCACCCCGATCAGTCGATTCCCCTCGACCGCCAGGGCGAAGTCTTCCCGAACGCCGTCGTGCGCGTCCAGCAGGAGACCGTGTGTGACGAGCAGGTCGCAGCGCTTCATGGCGATCTCAGCTGGGCAGGGTTTGATGTTACAGTACACGCTACGCGAGGACGGCTCGCCGTCGCAAGGCCGACTGCGCGGGCCAGTGAGGGAAGCCAATGGCTGATCGAGAGGCATTGCAGATCTTGCAGGACGACCTCGGCGGCTCCAGCGTGAGCTGCGAGGAAGCCGCGATACGGGAGTACCAGCCTCTGGAGGGCGAAGCGCCCGCGGCTGTGGTGAGCATCCGGGATTCGGACTCCCTGGTTCGCACCGTGCAGTGGGCGCGCGAGCACAAGACGCCGCTCCTGCCGGTCAGCTCCTCGGCGCCCCACCACGACGCCTGTCTCGGCGCACCGGCCGGGGCGGTGATGGTGGATCTCTCCGGGATGAAGAGACTCGTTCAGGTCAACCGCCGCAACCGCGTGGCGCTGGTCGAAGCGGGAGTCAGCTTCGAGGAGCTGGTGCCGGCCGCACACCGGAATGGACTGCGACCACTGCTTCCGCTGATGCCGAGGAGCGGAAAGTCGGTGCTCGCCTCCTATCTGGACCGGGAGCCGACCATCTATCCGAAGTACCAGTGGGACTTTGCCGATCCCCTGCTCTGCATCGAGGTGGTCTACGGAACCGGCGACCTGTTCCGAACCGGGTCGGCGGCCGGTCCCGGGACCATCGAAGAGCAGTGGCGCTCCAAGGAGTTCCAGAAGAACCCGCTCGGTCCCGGGCAGGGCGACTGGGTCAAGCTCGTGCAGGGCGCCCAGGGAGGCATCGGCATCGCCACCTGGTGCTCGGCCAAGTGCGAGGTGCTTCCGCGCAGGGAGAGGCTCTTCGTGGCGGGCGCCGACCGGATCGAGCCGCTCGTCGAAGCGAGCTACCGCCAGCTCCACCGCAAGCTCACCGACATTCACTTCCTCCTCGATCGCCGGGCGCTCGCGAGCCTGGTGGCGAGGAATGCCGAAGACCTCGAGCGCGCCGCCGCGGCAGCCAGTCCCTGGAACCTGGTCTACTCGGTCTCGGGAATCGAGCACTTCCCCGAAGAGCGCGAAGCCTACCTGGCGCGGGAGGCGGAGAAGGAGGTGCGGGCACAGGCAGCCCAGCTCGTGGGCCCACCGCTGGCCTCCGAAGCCGAGCTGCTCGCGGCGCTCCTCCACCCCGATGGCTCCGTCCACTGGAGGGACCGGGCGCGCGGCGCACACCGCTCCGTCTACTTCCTGACCACCATGGACCAGGCCGGCCACTTCGACGCCGTCTTCGACGGGCTGGCCGATCAGAATGGAATCGACGGCGGGCGCGTGCTCCGATACCTCCAGCCGCTGATCGGAGGCCGCGCCTGCCACCTGGAGTTCGTCGTCGCTGCGGATCCCGACGATGCAGCCGACCTCGAGAAGGTCGATGCCTTCTGCACCCAGGCAGCCCGACCGCTGATCGAGGCCGGAGCGTTCTTCTCCAGACCCCATGGGGCCTGGTCGCAGCCGGCCATGGAGCACGCCCAGTCGTCGCTTTGGATCTACCGGAAGATGAAGGACATCTTCGACCCGGACCACATCCTCGCGCCCGGTCGACTCACGCTGGGAGGAAGCCGTGCCGCCTGATCACAAGAGCATCGAAGCTCTGCGCCCGATCGACTCGAAGTGCGTGCGCTGTTCGCTCTGCAAGTTTCCACCCCTGGTGACGGTGGAGTCGGCGCAGTTCTCCAGCGCCTGCCCCAGCTATCACGAGTACAAGCTCCACAGTCACTCCGGTGGCGGACGGGTGGTGATGGCGCTCTCTCTGGGCGAGGGCCGCGCCGAGATCAGCGACGAGGCGCGCGACGCGTTCTTCCAGTGCACGCTCTGTGGGGCCTGTGACATCGCCTGCAAGTACTCCTCCGACATCGAGATTCTCGAGATGCTCTACGCGCTGCGCGCCGAGTCGTTCCGGCGGGTGGGACCACTCCCCGGTCACCAGAAGATTCTGGAACGGCTCGACGAGGCGGGACATCCCCGGCCCGAGGGCGGCAAGAAGGGGGACTGGCTGCGCGAGATGGGGCGCGAGGCGGGCGCCCAGGGCCGGGACACACTCCTCTACGCCGGAGATCTCTACGCACTGCGCCCGGATGCGAGGAAGTCGCTCGAGAACCTGGTGCATCTCCTCGAAGCCGCCGGCGTCGCCTTCGGCGCTCTCGGCGACGACGAGCCGAGCACGGCTCGCGTGGCACTCGACATCGGAGACCTGGAGCGCTTCGACAGGCACGCCAGGGCCGCGGCCAGGCCGTGCGGGCGAGCGGCGCGAGGACGGTCATCTGCATCGATCCGCACGACCTGGGTGCCTTCCGCGCCCACATTCCCAAGGTCGCCGATCTCGACGGCATCCGCTTCGTGCACGCCGTCGAGTTCCTGGACGAGCTCGCGAGCGCGGGCAGGCTGCGCCCCGGCAAGCCGCTTCGCAAGCGCGTGGCCTACCACGACCCCTGCAGGCTCGGGCGCCTCTCCGAACCGTACCGGGCCTGGAGCGGCGAGCAGAAGAAGGTCAAGGGACAGCTGGTGATCTACGACCCGCCGCGTCCCGTGAACCGCGGCGCGGAAGGCTGCTACGAACCCCCGAGAAGGCTGCTTCGGACCATCCCGGGCCTGGAACCGGTGGAGTTTCACCGCCGCCGCGAGGGCGCCTTCTGCTGCGGCGGCGGTGACGCCGTCGAAGCGGGCGGCTTCGGCGATCTCGTCGCGAACACGGCGGCGCATCGCATGGAGGAGGCCCGGGCGGTGGGCGCGGAGCTGGTCGCCACGGCCTGCCCGCGCTGCGAGTCGAATCTCACGGCCGCATCCAGCGGCGGCTCGATTCCCGTCCGCAACGTCATCGACCTGCTCGCCGAGTCGCTCGGCGCCTGACGGAGGCGATCATGCCGATCTTCGAATACGCAGAAGCGATCGAGAGAAGCCCGGAGGAGCTCGAGCAGCTCCAGCAGGATCTGCTGGGCGCGCTTCGGGATGCCGTCGGTGAGCGCTGGGTGACCATGGACCCCCTGATCCTGGATACCTACGCCTGGCAGTACCTGGCCGAGATGGCCTCCGGCTCCAACTACATGGAGCGGCCGCTGGCGGTGGTGCTCCCGGCCACCACTGCGGAAGTCGCAGCGATCGTCAAGGCGTGCAACCGCCTCGGCTGCCAGTACAAGGCCTTCAGCACCGGCTTCGGCCCCTGGAACGGAGCGACGCGCCCCCACCAGATGGTGCAGATCGACCTCCGCCGCATGGACCGCATCGTCGAGCTCGATGCCCGGAACATGTACGCCGTGGTCGAGCCCTACGTGAGCGGCAACCAGCTTCAGACCGAGGCGATGAAGGTCGGCCTCAACACCCACATCGTCGGCGCAGGCGGGCAGTGCTCGGTGCTCGCCTCGGCCACCTCGATGATGGGCAACAGCTGGGACGGAATCTCGACGGGCTACTCGGGCCGCAACCTTCTCGGTGTCGAGTGGGTGACTCCCACCGGCGAGATCGCGCGCCTCGGCTCCTTCGAGGACGACGCCCGGCCATTCACCGGGGATGGCCCGGGATTCTCCCTTCGAGGAGCCATGCGAGGCCACGCGGGCGCCCTGGGCGGCCTCGGGGTCTTCACGCGCTGTGCACTGAAGCTCTATCCCTGGCATGGTCCCGCCAAGCTGGAGGTCTCGGGCACCTCTCCCGACTACATGGTGGAGATTCCCGAGCACCACGCAGCCGGGCTGCTCGTCGTCGGCAACTGGCAGGAGATGGCCGAGGTCGGCTACCGCCTCTGCGAGGCGGAGATCCTGGATCTGCTGGGAAGAAATGCTCCCGCCCTGGTCTCGGCGCTGCTCACCGTCGACAACAACGAGTTTGCAGACCTGTACGAGATCCCGCTGCTGCACGAGATGTACTACGCGTTGACCTTCATCATCGCCGGACAGGATGAGGAAGACCTGGGATACAAGCTCGACGACGCTCAAGAAGATCGCCAAGGAGGTGGGTGGCGGCCTGCTGCTGAGCGGCAACGGACGCGACAAGCTCTACTGGGCATTGCGCGCGCTGCGCGCGCTGGCGCGCAAGGCGGGCTGGAAGGCCGTGCTCGGATCACTCCCCGCCGTCTGGCGCCAGGTGCTGGCGAAAGAGGTGAAGAAGCACGGACTGGGGAGAGGTCTCGACCGTGTCAGCCACACCATGTACGGCGCCGCCATCCGCTCCGGCGACAACATGAAGGCCGCCTTCCGCTACGGTGGCAGCTTCCACACCTCGATGGGCTCGCTGACATCGCTGGATTGCGCCGTCCGGGGCGCCATCGCCGGCGAGCAGATCAAGAAGAGCTTCATCGAGAGGGGGACGATCTTCGACGACGGCTGCGACAATGCCTGGGGCGGCGTCTACGAGAACGGGTGTTTCGCACATCTCGAGGAGCTCGCCATGTACGACCCCCGCGATCCCTACTGCCGCGAGCATCTCTCCGACTTCATCATCGAGACCAACCAGGCCTGCATCGACCACCATCTGGGAATGCCGATCAACGCGATCGGCCCGCCGAACCACCTCACCTTCAGCCCGGCGTGCATGGACTACGACCGCTGGCAGCGCGAGATCAAGGCGGCGCTCGATCCGGCCAACGCCTCGGATCCGTCCTTCTACACCGATCCGAGCTTCCAGCCCGGGCCGAGCTTCCAGAAGGCGATGGCGCGGGTCGAGGAACACCGCGCCGAGATCGTCTTCGACGACTGAGAGCCCGGACCTACAGCCTGAACCGGGTGCACATCAGGTACTGGAGGGGATGCGCGTCGTCGCTGTACTCGTGATAGGCGGCGAGGACCGTTCCATCCGGGAGCTGGGTCACGGAGGGATAGCCGATGTGCCAGTACTGCGCCTGGATCAGCGTGTCCTGGAGCGTGCTCGGACCCATGTCGCCCCGAGGTTTCGGCACGCCTCCTTCCCTGATGGTGAACTCGTCCTCGGCCTTCCAGGTCACACCGTCCGCCGACACACAGCCGCGGACACCCCAGGGCGCCTTCCGGTATCCGTAGACCGCCAGCACGCGCCCGTCGGCGAGCTGTAACACGTCGGCCGGGTAGCCCCAGAGGGGGGTCCGCGTCGGCGGACTCCAGGTGATTCCATCGTCTTCCGAGTGAACCAACCACATGTTGTCCTGGCGCTTCGGCTTGTGGCTGGTCCTCATCAGACACACCAGCCTCCCATCCTGGAGCCGTGTCATCGCAGGCTCCATGAACTCGATGATGCTGGCCGGGTCGTACGCCGCGGTGGACCAGTACTCCCAGTTGTCACCTCCGTCATCCGACCTCAAGAGAAAGCAACGCTCCGTCTCTGCTGCGGATTCGCCCAAGCCTGACGTCCCCAGATTCCCTTGAAGCGGCATCAAGAGCCCGCCATCGGGAAGCTCGATGATGTGACCCGCCCCGGAGCCTCCACAGCCGTAGGGCCCCAGAACCGAGCTATGGACAGGGCTCGTGTTGACCTCGATGGGCTCGCTCCAGGTGGCGCCCTCATCCCCGGACTTGAGGAGAGCGTACCCAGTCTGTCTCTTGAGGCGTTCGGGCATCCCCGGAGGAGGGAGACCGAGCATCTGATCGCCTTCCGAGTGGATGCCCCGCGGAGCGATGAAGTTGCAGACCCGGGTGTGCATCAAGATGGTTCCATCGGATGTCTGGGCGAAGGCGCAGTCCCAGTTTCCCGTCGACTCGGTGTAGGGCCAGATCACCTTCTTGCTGGAGGGATCCCAGCTCCTTCCCCCATCGCTGGACTTGATGAGGCAGGATTGACCGCTGTCGGCGTGGATCGGGTACCTCTCCTCGTTGAAGCCCAGCAGGACGTCGCCGCTTCGAAGTGCAACGATGCTCACCTGGTTGCACGCGTGGGCCAGCTCCGGGTCCTTGTAGACGAATACGTGCTCGACGTCCTCGATCTTCGGCATCCGCTCGCCTCCTCCTCGTACGGGCGGTTCACTTGCCCAGGTAGCGCAGGGCGATCGCGGCGTGCAGGGCGATTCCCGCCTGCATGCCTTCCTCGTTCAGCAGCATGTAGTTCGAGTGGACCGGGGCGACGGCCCCTTCCGCCGGCCGTACCCCCAGCAGGACCATGGCACCGGGCAGCTTCTGCAGCACGACGGAGAAGTCCTCGGCGCCCATCAGCGGCGAGGGCATGTCGACGTAGGCGTCTTCTCCGAGCAGGTCCGTCGTCACGCCGCGCGCGAAGCCGGTGAACTCCGCGTCGTTGACCGTCACCGGGTAGCCGTTCACGACCACCACGTCCGCCTCCACCTCGTGGGCGGCCGCGATCTGGGTCGCCACCCTGCGGATGCCCTGCTGGGCGCGCTCGCGGGCCTGCTCGGAGGTGGAGCGGAGCGTCCCGAGCAGCCGGGCCGATTCGGGGATCACGTTGGTGGTGGTCCCGGCTTCGATCTGGGTCACCGTCAGAACCACCGGATCGAATGCGTCGATCCGCCGCGTCACCAGCGTCTGAAACGCCTGCACGATCTCGCAGGCCACCGGAACAGGATCCACCGCATCGTGCGGCATGGAGGCGTGGCCACCCTTCCCCTTCAGCGTGACCTGGAAGATGTCCGCCGCGGCCATGATGGAGCCGGGACGTGACGCGACCAGGCCGGGTGGAAATTGAGGATTGATGTGGATGGCGAAGGCAGCGGCGAGATCGGGGACCCGGTCCAGCAACCCCTCGTCGATCATCACCTTGGCGCCGAAGTGGCCCTCCTCCCCTGGCTGGAACATGAACACGACGTTGCCGACCAGCTGGTCGCGGTGCCGGTCCAGCAGCCGCGCTGCCAGCGCGAGCATGGCGGTGTGGGCGTCGTGCCCGCAGGCGTGCATCCGGCCCTCGGTCTTGGACTTGAACTCGAGGTCGGTGTCCTCCTGCATGGGCAGCGCGTCCATGTCGGCGCGCAGCAGGATCGCGGGCCCGGGCTCGCCTCCCACCATGGTCGCCAGGAAGCCGGATGTCTTGTCGCTGCGCAGGATCTCGAGATCGATTCCCTCGAGCGACTCGAGCACCGCAGCCCTGGTCTCCGGCAGGTCGAGTCCGAGCTCGGGATTCGCGTGGATCTTCCTTCGCAACGTCACTGCATCGGGCAGCAGCTCGGCCGCCTCCGTCATCAGCGCCTGGTCTGATACAGTCATCCGGTCCTCCTCTGCGACCGGCGATTCTACTCGATCCGACGGAGCAAGGGGATGGAGCAAGAATGACCGCAGCGAGCTCGAGTCGGCCCGCGCTGTTCGACCGCTTCCCCGAGCTGTCGCAGCGGATCCCCTGGGTGAGCCTGGAGACGTCGCCCTCCCCCGTCCAGCGGCTCGCCAACCTCGGACACGAGAGCCTCTGGATCAAGAGGGACGACGTTCTCTCGACGGTCTACGGCGGCAACAAGGTCAGGAAGCTCGAGTTCGCTCTCGCCGAGGCGATCGAGAAAGGAAAGCGGCGCGTGGTGACGATGGGCGCGGTCGGCACCAACCACGGACTGGCCACGGCGATCTTCTGCCGGCGCATGGGACTCGACTGCACGCTCCTGCTCTTCGACCAGCCGGTGACGTCCTACGTGCGCCGCAACCTGCTGCTGGCCCACGAGCACGGAGCGGAACTCGTCTACCTGAAGGGCGTGATCCGGATGGGCGCCAGCTACTACCTCGACGCGAGGCTCAGGTACCGGGATGCCTTCTTCCTCTACGCGGGGGGAAGCTCTCCGCTGGGAACGCTCGGCGCGGTGAGCGGCGCCCTGGAGCTGGCCGCGCAGGTCGAAGCGGGCGTCTGCCCCGCCCCGGACTACGTGATCTGTCCGACCGCGTCGAATGGCACCATGGGCGGCCTGATCCTGGGGTTCATGCTGGCGGGACTCGAGACGCGGGTGATCGGAGTCCGGGTCAGCTTGAAGAACGTCGGCCCCCTTCCCATGAATACTCCCGGGACCGTCGTCAGGATGATGAAGTCCGTGCACCGGCTGATCGCCAGGCACTCGTCCTCGCTGCCCGATCTCCAGTTCGAGAAGCCGCTGCTGCTGAACGACTACTGCGGAGACGGCTACGGATGGCCCACCCCGGCAGGCAACCGCGCCCTGGAGATCTTCCGGGAGCGCGAGGGCATCGCGCTCGATCCCGTCTACACTGGCAAGACCTGCGCCGCCCTGCTGGACTTCATCGAGGAGCCCGGCCGCGCCGCCGAGACCATCTTGTACTGGCACACCTACAATTCGGTCGACTACTCGAAGCGCGTCGAGAAGCTCGACTACCGTCGACTTCCCGCCGAGCTCCACCCGTTCTTCGAAGCCGAGCCGCTCCCCACCTGAAGCGAGATCCGATGCCGCAGAGAAACCCGTTCGCCCAGAGGATGCGCAAAGCCAGGCAGGTCCTCTGCCCCTTCTGCAAGGCGGAGGTTCCGCCGCCCGCGCCGGGTGATGGCGGTCTTCACGTCCGACGGATGCCTCGCCGAAGCCTGCGCGTGCGGGGCCGTCTACGCCGTGGACGAGACCGGCCGCCTGGGGGGCCAGGCCCTGCTCGACGCCCAGGCCGTGCTCTGCGAGGGCAACCTCGAGCTCGCGATGACGCTCGAGACCGGGAAGGACGTCGACGTCAAGTCCCGCCGCTTCGGGGCCCAGACCGTCCGGGGCGGCGGCCGGTTCAACCGGACCTCCGCCTCCGCCCGGGCCTGGTTCGTCCGTCGCAGACGCTCCTGAGCGGCGCCGGCTCCCCCGGGGAACCCCAGCCTCCCATCGCTCTGTAACCGCTGGCCGGATCCCGCCGTACTCAGGCCGGGTATATTTCAATGGCCTACTTGAAAAAGTCAGGCGGCAGCGGCAAGGAGCCGCGCTCGGCGGGTGGCCGGCGCGGGCCTTCCCCGAAGAAAGGAAGCATCGATGAAGCTCCGAGGAATTCTGGTGGCAAGCGCAGCGCTCGCGCTGCTGGCGGCGGCGCCGGTCGTCTTCTCCGCAGAGGGTGAGAGCGGAGAGGTGAAGTGTCAGGGAATCAACGGCTGCGCCGGCAAGGGCGAGTGTGGGGCCGCCGACGGCAGCCACGACTGCGGCGGCAAGAACAGCTGCAAGGGCAAGGGCTGGATCAAGGTCGATTCGGCCGAGCAGTGCACCGAGAAGGGCGGCACGGTCCTCGATTAGCGCAACCCGAGCCCGCTGCGAGAAGCCCGGCCCGCGGCCGCCGCGCCGCGGGCCGGGTTCTCCCGGCCGGGGGATCGACTCCATGACGGCGGTTCCCGACCTCGGACACGGCGTGGGACTTCGGCGAGAGCACTTCGACCGGGTGCTCTCCGAACCCACCCGCGTCGACTGGTTCGAGGTGATCTCCGAGAACTACATGGTGAAGGGCGGACGCCCGCTCCATGTCCTGGAGCGGGTGCGGCGCGACTACCCACTGGTGCTGCACGGAGTCAGTCTCTCGATCGGCAGCACCGACCCGCTCGACCTCGGCTACCTGGACCGCCTGCGCGAGCTGGCGGCGCGGATCGAGCCGGCCTGGGTGTCGGATCACCTCTGCTGGACCGGCGTCGGCGGCCACAACGCGCACGACCTGCTGCCGCTCCCCTACACCGAGGAGGCACTCGAACATGTCGTCTCCCGCCTGACCGCGGTGCAGGAGCACCTGGGCCGGCGGATCGCACTCGAGAACCCCTCCACCTACCTGCGCTTCCGCGGCTCGTCGATTCCCGAGTGGGAGTTCCTGGCCGAGGTGGCCCACCGCGCCGACTGCGGGATCCTGCTCGACGTCAACAACGTCTTCGTCAGCGCGGTCAACCACGGCTTCGACCCGTACAAGTACCTGGCCGCGATCCCGGCCGAGCGCGTCTGGCAAATCCACCTCGCCGGGCACAGCGACCGCGGGACCCACCTGCTCGACACCCACAGCCGACGGGTCTGCGACGAGGTCTGGGAGCTCTACCGCTTCGCCACCCGGCGGATCGGTGCGGTGGCCAGCCTGGTGGAGTGGGACGAAGAGATCCCCGACTGGGACACGCTCGAGTCGGAGAGCTCGAGAGCACGAGCGGTGCAACGCGAAGCGCTCGCGCCGCGCAGCGGAGCGGCCTGACGGTGCAGCCCTTTCCCGATCTCCGCGCTGCGCAGGAGTTCTTCTGGAAGCTGATCACTGCGCCCGAGGGCGTGGAGCGCGGAGCGGCCGATCTGTACCGCGACGGCGCCCTGCCGAGCCAGGACCTCTCCTTCCTGGTGCTTCCCGGCGACGGGCCGAGCTCGACGGAGCAGCTCGACATCTACGCCAACATGTACTTCCACCGGCTGCGCGACTGCCTGGCGGAGGATTTCCCGACGCTCCTGGCGCGGCTGGGCGACGCGCGCTTCCACAACCTGACGACCGACTACCTCCTGGCCCATCCGCCTGGCCACTTCTCGCTCCGCGAGCTGGGGCGCGCACTGCCCGGCTTTCTCGCCGACCACCCGCTCGCGCGCCAGCTCCCCATCCTCGCCGAGCTGGCGCGGCTCGAGTGGGCGCGAGTGGACGTCTTCGACGAGGCGGATGCGGCGCCGCTCACGCGCGAGGAGATTCTCGAGCGCGGCGCTTCGGAGCCGGAGAGGTTTCGCCTGACGCTCGTCCCGGCCTCACGGCTGCTCCGCCTCGATTCCTCGGCGCTCCCGCTCTGGAAACGGCTCGACGCGGGAGAGCGCCCGGACGGGGACGCCGATGCCCCCGGCGAGAGCTGCGCCGTTCGCGTCTGGCGCAAGGGCTTCGCCGTCTTCCATCGCTCGATGCCGCCCGACGAGGAGCGCTGCATCGAGGCGCTGGCATCGGGTTACGTCTCGCTCGCGGAGCTCGGAGAGACCCTGGCCGGCGCGCAGCCATCCGGCACCACGGAGACGCAGCTAGCCGAGCGCTTCGCCGCGCTGCTCGGCCTCTGGACCCAGGACGAGATCCTGGCGGCGAAGACGGACCCGTCCAGGCCGAGCGACCTCGAGGCGCGCTCCCTGGCTCAGCCGTAGTCCATCGCACCCGCGAAGAGCAGGGCGCTGCAGAGCATCAGCCCTGGGGGATCCTGCCGGTGAGTTGCCGATCTCGTCACCTGCCGGGGCGGCGAGGCGACTTACGGAGCGAGACGGATTGCGCCGCGTGGCCGAGGCAGTGGCTGCCCAGGACGTGGAGAGCGGGAGTGTTTCCGGAAGATCGAGCGAACTGCGCTTCGAAGCTCCGTATGGCAGTGCTTCCAGTGCTGGTAGCGCTTTGCCTGAGCTTCGCGGACGAGGCGCAGGGGCAGGCCCTCGATCTGACGAATCCCGAAGCACGGATGGTCTCGGTGAGCTTCGAGAGCTCGGGCTGCGAGCTGCCTGGAGCCCTCGACCGGAAATACGGCGCACCGGTGCAGGGCTGGTTCGTCCCTGGCCCGGGTCCCGGTCAGGCCCTCGTCCGCATCCCAGCATCCCAGGTGGAGGGAATGATCTCGGGCTACGAACCGGTGCCGGGCACTTTCAGTGATTTCGTGTGGATCTTCGACAGCCAGACGGGCCATGTCGAGTCGGCCTCGTTCACCGGCGTCGTCAAGGCGAAGCTCCGGTGGGGATTCTTCGAAACCGAAGTCGAGACGGCCATCGCGACCGAAATGCGCACGGGCGTGGCCGCCGGATTCCGGGAGCCGGAGAAGCGCTTTGGCCAGATGGTCTTCGGCTACTGCGAGGACGCGAGCCCGGCGTGCCAGCGGATCCAGCCCGCGCCCCTCGATTCGGGATCGGGCTACGTGAACGCCGTCGGGAGGGTACGCGCGGTGGCACCCGGCGGGATCGAGACCGAGAGCTTCTCACCGATGGGCGAAGCGATCTTCCGGGAGATCGCCACTACTGCGATCGTGAGCGCTGCCCCGTAGACGGCACGGCAAGTTCGGGAGGCTGCGTCTAGCCGGCGACGCGGTTGCGGCCGAGCCGTTTGGCCTGGTAGAGCCGCGCGTCGGCCGCGCCGACGAGATCTGCCGGCTCTCGCATGTCCTCGCTCATCACCGCTGCGCCGAGCGAGATGGTGACGGGAATGCTGTTGCCCTCGAAGCTGAACTCGTGCGCCTCGACGAGGGCGCGGAGCTTTTCGGCGAGCACGCAGGCGGCCTCGATGTCGTTCTCGGTCGACGCCACGGCGAACTCCTCGCCGCCGTAGCGAGCGCAGCAATCCTCGCAGCGCACATTGCCGCTGACGAGCTCGGCGAGCTCCCGCAGGACCTGGTCGCCGGCGAGGTGGCCGAACTCGTCGTTGATCGACTTGAAGTGATCGATATCGAATAGGACCAATGCGAGCGGGCGCGCGTGTCGGTGGGCGCGGGCGATCTCGCGGGTCAGGTGATCGAACAGGTAGCGGCGATTGTAGACGCGCGTGAGCGGATCGATCACCGACGACTTGTAGATCTCGTCGTGATAGGCGGCCTCGACATCCCCACCGTGGAGGAACTTGAAGATCACGACGCCGATCTGGAGGAGATTTCCGGAGCGAAGCTCGACGGGGCTGCCGGGCGCCAGCCGCTGGTCCGCGATGAAGGTGCCGTTGGTCGAGCCGAGGTCGGTGACCGAGACGAGATCGGCACCCAGCACGATCTCGCAGTGGCGGCGCGAGACCGACTCGTGCTCGAGTACGACGTCGTTGTCCCGCTCGCGGCCGAAACGCGTCGCACCCGGGCGAAGCTCGATGCGGCTGCCGAGGCCCTCACCGTGGAGCTGGACCAGGCAGCCGCTGGCCTCGCCGACGCTCTCCTGCTCTTTGGTGCCGATCACGAGGGTGGTCTTGGCACCGTCCGGTCCATCGCACGGATCCGTTGTCTGACCGCCGTCGGTCGTCACGTCTCCCCCGCGGGATGGCCGAGACCATCCCCCGGTCTTCATCGGCCGGCGCCCCGGAAGGCTGAACCGGCGCGAACCACAACCTTCGCCACGAGCCCGGCGATCGCAGTTCCGCCGTGTCTGCTGGTGCGGGCTGGCAGCTAGAACTCCGGATCGGTCGACAGTGCGACCAGATCGGGAGGCTCGCCCCGTTCCGTCTTCACGATCTCGTACAGTCCGGCGGCACCGCCTGCCGTTTCCCCGACGCCGCCGAGGACGGAGGCATACTCGCGAAGGGCATCGGGGGTCATGTGCGAGACGAACAGCAGATCGGCCTGGTTCAGCCGCCGCACGAGATCCTCGACCGACTGGTGGCGGTAGCGCCGGTTCTCGACATCCCCCGTGGTGATGGAGGACGGCGCGTTCACGACCCGGATCGGATAGGACCAGTACCGGAGGATGATCTGCTCGAAGCCGTAGCCCCCGAAATGGAGGAAATCGACCGAATCTCCCGGGCTCGCGTGCTGCCGCACGCCTTCGCTCACGCTTCGCAGCTTCCACACGTTGCCGCGCCGCCCACGTTGCGAGTAGTCGGCCTCGTGTATGGACCCCTTCATGGGCAGGTACACGGCAAGAGCAACGACGACCAGTACGAAGGCGAGATACTTCCAGATGCGGGATGCGAGGCGATCGTCCCACGCGGGATTGACGGTCAGGAATGCGACGGCGACGAACAGGAACCCACAGACATAGGCAGCAGCGTGCCGGATGTAGGAGTCCATGTGCAGTGCGAAGTGCTGGCGGTGCACGAGCAGGAAGAGGAGCAGCAGACACAGCAGATAGCCCGCGAGGCCCGCTCCGAGACACAGATAGGTGATGGCGGCCGATCGGGTCGCGGCTCTGCGCCAGCTCAGCAGCACTGCCAGGGCCATGATCGAACTGATGACGGTCAGCCAGCCGACGGTGCTGAGCTTGACCGGAGATCGGGCTCGGCCGCCGATCCCGGCCGTGGTGAACTGGTTGAGGAAGGTCCGTCGAACCCGCTGATGGTACCACGACGCCTCCGGGGAGAAGGCCTCGTGCACCTTCTGACAGGTGATTCCGGAAACCGGGAACTCCTTCTCGAGCCCGAGGTGCATCACTCGCGCTTCCCACGAGAGCTTGGCAGCGACCGGAACGGCGAGAAGGGCGAGTACGGGAACGAGGCAAGCGCTCCTCCTCAGCCAGGCGGCCGAGGACAAGCGGCCATGGGGAATCTCCGCATCGCGACCGGAAGCCGCGTCGACTCCGCCGAGGAGATGCTCGATCGCGCGGTGGACCCCGATCGAGGTCGCGGCCAGAAGGGCCAGGGCGAAGCCGAATGGCTTGATCTGGGACATGGCAAACAGGGGAGGAGCGAGAGCGAGCAGGGCAGTCCCCCTCAGTGATCCGAGGAAGTAGCTGGAGAGGACTCCTCCCAGGTAGGCCCCGAGAATCATGTCGGCCTGTAGATTCCCCGGCCCTCTGTTGAAGGTGGCGTAGAGGTAGAGGGAGACTGCCGTCAGAAGCGGCGTCCAGTAGACGTCCTTCCAGCGGACATTCACGGACAGCGTCCAGAAGGCAGAGGCACCGATGATGAAATGAGAGGTGTAGAACCCCTGCTCGTGAGACGACAGTCCCTTGGTCACGAAGTAGGCCATCAGTTGGACACCCGGCGGGTACTCCAGGTGGGGTGAGAGGGCCTCGAGATCGAGCAGGGCATCGGTCCACAGCATCTCCTTGACCGACAGTCCCCAATAGTCGAACTCGTCCCAGTACTGCGGCACGGCGTCGGAGACGAGATGGCTGTAGTAGACGACGCAAGCCAGGTAGCAGAGCCAGCCGGGCGTGAGGAAATCGCCGATTGTCCCGGGCCGGCGCCAGGCGAGAATCGATGCCAGGGCGAAGGCCAGCCATCCACCGATCAGGAGCAGCCAGTATCCCTGCACGAGCAGGCCCGTCATCGCGAAGACGTAGAGCGCGGAGATCACGCAAGAGACGGCGAGGAAGTTGGCGAGTTCCGCCCGACGCTTCAGTAGCGCGACGCCCAGAAACGTGTAGCCGCAAAGGGCCAGGAGCTTGAGCAGCAGCCAGACGTCGAGGGAGGCGAGGAAGGGCTCGAGCATGGACCGGGCTCTCCCGCGCCAACGCCCTCGAACCGGAGCGACAGAACCGGGGGCGACATCGACGGGCGCGGATCGTACAGTCGGCGGCAAGTGGCAGCCAGGCTTGACTGCCCCGGGGGGGACAGCTGCGTCCCGGGGCTGCCGATGAGTCTTCCATGGGGCTTCGACTCGTCGCAGTGGTATTGACGGCAGTCCTCGGGCTGGGCTGCTTCGTCCTGGACGAGCTCGACGCGGCCCAGAACCTCATGGACAAGCCGAGCTTCGCGGACGAGCAGAAGAAGAAGCCCGATGCCAAAGAGGAAGCTCGACCCGCTGCCGAGAAGGTTCACGCGAATCGGCCTTCGGTGCGTGACTGGTGGAAGAAGACTCGTTCTCTGACGTCCGGTGAAGTCAGCAACGAATTCGTGAAGTGTGAGCTGGATGGCTCGATGCAGTTCATGCATCGACCCGACTGCCTCGCACGCGGCGGGACACCCCGAAACGCGGGGAGCTAGAAGCGCCGCCATCGGATGTGACGTCGCCGGCCTCAGCCGAGTCCGATTGACGCCCGGGCGTGCTCCTTGGCCCAGGCGTAGTCGGCCTTTCCGTTGGGAGCGCGCTGGACCACGTCGACGAGCAGGACCCGCTTGGGAAGCTTGTAGCTGGCCAGGTGGCCGCGGGAGTTCGCCAGGATCTCCTGCTCTGTCGCCGACTGGCCGGTCCGCAGCGATGCGACGGCGGTCACCGCCTCTCCGAACTTCTCGTCGGGCACCCCGACCACCAGGCAGTCGTAGACCGCGGGGTGGAGCTTGACCGCCTCCTCGACCTCCTCCGGAAAGATCTTCTCGCCGCCCGAGTTGATGCAGACGGCACCGCGCCCGAGCAGCGTGATCGAGCCGTCCGCTTCGACGCTGGCGAAGTCGCCGGGAAACGCGTAGCGCACGCCGTTCACGGTTCGGAAAGTGCGCGCGCTCTTCTCGGGATCCTTGTAGTAGCCGAGTGGAACCACCCCGGTGTGCGCCAACAGGCCCACCTCGCCGGATCCCGGCGCGACCTCCCGGTCGTCCTCGGTGAAGACCTTGGCGGTCTCACTGAGCTGGAAGCGCGCCGTGCCCGGCGCCATCTCCCGCGTCGTGACGCTCTGGGCCATGGCGCCCTCGGAGGAGCCCATGATGTCGATCAGCAGCATCTCCTTCCGTTCGAGCAGCGCCTGCTTGACGGCCGAGCTCCAGATGACGCCGGACGAGACGATCACCTTGAGCGACGAGAGGTCGTAGGGCTCGCCCCGGGCCTCCGCCTCCTCGAGCGCGCGCAGCATCGGCTTGGCGAAGGCATCCCCCACGATCACGATGTCGGTCACCCGCTCGCGCTGGGTGGTCTGCCAGAGACGGTGCGGGTCGAACGAGGTGCCCTCCGTGGAGACGTGCGTCCCGCCCATGTTGAAGGTCAGGAAGCCGCCCAGCCAGAGGCCCGTCCCGTGCATCAGCGGGCAGGCGGTGAGGGTCACGGGGGCGTTGCCCAGCTCGTGGATCTTCCGGATGTTCGGCAGCACGTCGTCCGCCCGCTCGGGAACCGGGGCACCGTGAACGGGGTGACCCAGCATCAAGGCGGCCGTGAAGGCGCCGACGTCGTACATCACTCCCTTGGGCATGCCGGTGGTGCCGCCGGTGTAGAGCATGTAGAGCCCGTCCTCGGCTCGCGGGATGCGCTCGGCCGGCTGGTTCTCGGCGATCAGGTCCTCGAAGCCGAGCGCTCCGTCGATTCTCGGCGAGCCGTCGTCGATCTGGACGACCGCCCGCAGCTTGGGAAGCCGGTCCACCACCCTGGCCACCCGCTCGCCCAGCGCGCCGTGGAAGAAGAGCACCTCGACGTCGGCGTTGTCGAGCAGGTAGACCAGCTCCTCCTCGAGGTACCGGTAGCTCGCGTTGATCGGGACCGCGCCGAGCTTCATGGCCGCGAAGCAGCTCTCCAGGTACTCGGTGCAGTTGTAGAGGTACTGCGCCACCTTCGAATCGGGGCCGACGCCGAGCTCCTGCAGCGCCCGGGCCAGACGCGCGGACCGGTCGTCGAACTCGCGCCAGCTCCGCCGCGTCTCGCCGTGGACGAGCGCGGTCCGGTCGGGCATCTCGTCTGCAACCGCCTCCCAGACCGTCGCGAAGTGCATCTCCATCGCGGGCTCTCCTCCCGTGGAAACACACCAGTATCTCCCATCGGAAGTCCCGAAGTCACCGGAAATCGGGCAGCCCCGGAGCGGGAGAGACGGGCTGGAGGGAGCTCCAAACCTACGCGGGGGTGACCCGCGCGACGACCATGGCGCCGCGCTTGCGCACGTCGGCGCGCAGGGACTCGAGGCGCGGGCGCCCGCTGCTGAGCCTCTCGAGCTCGCGCTTCTGGTCGTCCGAGACGGAGTTGAAGACGAGCGCCAGGCCAGCTTCGCCATCGTTGCGCACGACCGTCGCCTCGACGATCACGGGCTCCTCGCGGCTGCCGCCGTAGAGGGCGAGCGTGACGACCGTGCCCACCTCCAGACCCGGGTGCTCGACGACACGCACGCCCTGGATGGAGAGGTCGTGCCCGAGCGCCGTCTGGGAGGCGCCCGAGTCGTCGAAATCCAGGATTCCAACCGGCCGGTGGTACTCCGAGCGCGGATGAAGCCTGCCCTCGGTCCTCGGGGGAGCCTGCGACGCGGGGGGCGGCGCCGGGGTCTCCTCGGGCTCGAGCGCCACGGGCTCCTCCGACGAACGCTCGGCCAGGCGCGTGACGCGAGTGCCGATCCGCTCGCCGCTCAGCACCCTGCCGACCGCGACGCGCGCTTCGGGCTCGAGGTGGGCGAGATCCAGCAGGATCGAGTACACGGGGTCGCCCGAGTCGGACTCGCACTCCACCGAGCGAACCACGGAGCCCTGGAACTCGAGGGCCTTCCCGCCGGCGAGCGCTTCGGGGAGGATGACCCTGAACGCGGTCTCCGGCTCCACCGGGACGGGTCCGAGGATGCGACACATCTCGGTGGTGAGGTCGGCGAGCGTCGCCACCTCGAGCTTGCCGCCGACCGCTCCACACTGGATCGAATCGCCCAGAGGTATGCGCAGCTGCTTTCGCCGCTGCAGATCGCGGTTCACGAGCTGGAGCAGGAAGAGACGCAGCGATTCCCGATCGAGGGCGGTGTGGACGAGGAAGTGGATCCCGAGGTCTTTCAGGCGCTGCCGCAGCGGCAGGAAGTCCTGGTTGTGAACGCAGACCCAGACGGGGTCGAGCTCGTCTTCACCCGACTCCAGCCGCGGCATCTCCAGGGCCCATCGACAGGATGAGATCAGGAGATCGCGAGGCTTTGGGACCGCGGACCCGACCTCTTCGCCCTGGAGGCGGACGTAGTCCGCGCCGAGTCGTCTGAGGATCTGGTGAACCTGCTCGAGCTCCCCGTCATCGAGGAGCAGCACGGACGGCAAAGTACTCATCCGCTAGTGATTCGGCTGCCCACGCTCGCCGCTGTAGGAGGATCTGGACGCCGCCGCGAGAACCCGCGCGGCAGCGGTGAGTTCCGGAGCTTCTTGCGCCGCAAAGAAGCGCGTCGCAGGAGTCCGCTGGGGGCTCGATCCCGTCAGTCGACCGCCGGCGCGTCGCTCGGCGTGAGCTTCCACTCGGCATTGCGCTTCTGGACGAAGGAGAGGACCCCCTCCGCGGCATCGGGCAGACGCCCGAGCCGGGCCATGCCCCGGGCCTCGCGCTCGGAGACCGCCAGCGGGTCGCTCGCAGTCAGGTGCTCCCAGATGAAGCGCTTCGTGAGCGCGACGCTCGCGGGCGCGCATTTCTCGACGATGTAGCGAGCGATCTCGCGGGCGCGGGGCAACACCTGATCGCGCTCCAGCGCCTCATTGACCACCCCGAGCTCTGCTGCCTCCTCGCCGAGAAAGATCCGCCCGGTAAGCAGCAGGTCCGACGCGCGCGCAATCCCGATCAGGCGCGGCAGGATATAGGTGCTGGCCATCTCGGGCATGATCCCGCGCTGCACGAAGGCAAAGGAGAGCTTCGCATCCCTGGCCGCGATGCGGATGTCCCACTGCAGCGGCAGCGTCAGTCCGACGCCGATGGCATGGCCGTTGATCGCCGCAATGACCGGCTTGGGGAGCTTCCACGGCTGGATGTTGCGGACCCGGGCATCCGGAGGCAGCACCTCGTCGGCGTCGTCGTCCGGCTCACGGCTCTTGAACGTCTGATCGCCGCGCCCGAGATCAGCGCCGGCGCAGAAGGCCCGGCCGGCCCCCGTCACCACGATGACCCGCACCGAGTCGTCCTCTCCCAGTCGTCGAAAGGCCTCGATCAGCTCCGCTCCCATCTGCGGTGAGAAAGCGTTCATCCGCTCGGGCCGATTGAGAGTGAGCTCTGCAACGCCGTCCTTCACCTCGCACAGAACCGCAGCTTCCGCCATGACCATCCTCCCCGTGGCGTAGAGTTCCAGAAAGCACCCCCGAGGATACAGCGCGGGGACGTTCTTCGCGTAGTTGCGTTCTGGCCAGGCCAGAGCGTAACTACGCAAAGAACGTTTCCGAAAATCTGGTCTACTTTTGAGACATCGACGAGCGAGGAGAGTCATGACACAGCCCGAATCTCAAAGACCCAAAGGCGCCCTCGAGCCGGCCGAGCCCACCCGGCTGGCCGAGCTGCTGGACTACGCTCCCGGCGCGGTGGTGAGCCGGACGCTGGTCAAGTCCAAGGCGGGGACGCTCACCGTCTTCGCATTCGATCAGGGCGAGGAGCTGAGCGAGCACTCGACCCCGTTCGACGCCCACGTCCAGGTGCTCCACGGCCGCGCGGAGCTGGTGATCGGCGGCCGGTCGGTGTTTCCCGAGGCGGGCGAGACGGTGCTGATGCCCGCGGACGTCCCCCACGCCGTCAAGGCGGTGGAGCGCTTCAAGATGCTGCTGATCCTGATCCGGGGGTAGTAGCGAGGGCGTTTTCGCGACGGATGCTCTCCGCTATACCCTCCGCGGATGTCGCGCCTCCCCGAAAAGCTCTCCCAGGGCTACCACCGCTTCTTTCTGACGCGGCCGTGGTGCGCGCTCGCAATCCTCCTGGCACTGCTCGCCTTCTTCTCGTACCACGCCAAGGACTTCGGACTCGATGCCTCGGCCGACTCCCTGCTGCTGGAGGACGACGAGGATCTCCAGCTGCTTCGCCAGCTCTACGCCCGCTACGAGACCGCGTCGCTCCTGATCGTCACTTTCAACGCCTTCGGTGATCTGTTCTCGGACGAATCCCTGTCGCACCTGGGGCGGCTTGCGAGACGAGCTCGCGCGCAGTCGAGAGCGTCGACTCGGTCATTGAGCATTCTCGACGCCCCGCTGGTGAAGAGCTCGGACGTGCCGCTTCAGGAGATGGCCAACGACGTCCAGACGCTCGAATCTCCGACCATCGACCGCGAACGCGCCATCGAGGAGCTGATCGGCAGCCCCGTCTACCGGGACCTGATCATCGGCAGCGACGGTCAGACGACCGCCGTGCTGGTCAACCTGAAGCGAGACGAGCACCTCGAGGCTCTTCAGGCGGCGCGCAACGAGCTGCTGATCGAGAAGGGGTCGGGCCAGCTCAGCCCCGAGCGGAAGCGCGAGCTCGCGAAGGTCTCGGCCGCGTACGAGAAAACCCGCAAGGCGGCGGGCGATCGGAACCACCGGACCATCGCAGAGATCCGTTCGGTCATCGAGCGCTACGGGGAGTACGGCAAGCTGCACCTGGGTGGGATGCAGATGGTCGCGGACGACATGATCACCTTCGTCCGCAACGATCTGATCGTCTTCGGCGCCTCGGTGCTGGTGTTCGTCGTCTTCGTCCTGACTCTGATCTTTCGGAGGATCCGCTGGGTGGTCCTCCCGCTGCTGAGCTGCTTCTACGCGAGCGTGGTGATGGTCGGCATGCTCGGCCTGGTCGGCTGGGACGTGACGGTGATCTCGTCGAACTTCCTGGCGCTGATGCTGATCATCACGATCTCCATGAACATCCACCTCGCGGTGCGGTACATGCAGCTGCTCCGGGACATGCCCGAGCAAAGCCACCTCGGGCTGGTCTGGCTCACCCTCAGGAGGATGGTCCTACCCTGCCTGTACACGGCGCTGACCACCATCATCGGCTTCAGCTCGCTCGTCTTCAGCGACATCAAGCCGGTGAGGGATTTCGGCTGGATGATGAGCGTCGGGCTGGCGGTGGCCTTCCTCACCTCGTTCACGCTGTTTCCCGCAGTCCTGGCGCTGCTCGGCAAGCCCAGGCGCGAGGGCTCGAGGGGAGAGGAGGTCCCGCTCACGTCGGGGCTCGCCCGCATCACCGAGCGACACGGCACCGCCATCCTGGTGACCGCCGGGCTGCTGGCCATCGTGAGCGCAGTGGGGATCTCCCGGCTCACCGTCGAGAACAGCTTCATCGGCTACTTCAGGGAGAACACGGAGATCTACCGGGGGATGAAGCTGATCGACGAGATGCTGGGAGGCACCACGCCCATGCAGATCCTGCTGGGCTTCGACCCGGATCCGGCCGTCGCGGAGGAAGAGGAGGAGGCCCTCGCCGACGACGAGGACTACCTCGACGACTGGGAGCTCGACGTCGCCGACGATCCCGCCTACTGGTTCACGCCGTTCAAGATCGACCGGATCAAGCAGGTCCACGACTATCTGGACGGTCTGCCGGAGGTCGGCAAGGTCCTCTCGCTGGTGTCGATCATCCGGGTCGCAGAGGACCTCAACGACGGCCAGGAGCTCGACGGCCAGGAGCTGGCGCTGCTGTACAAGAAGCTGCCGGACGAGGTCAAGGGGCCCCTGATCGATCCGTACGTCTCCTTCGAGCACAACGAAGCCCGGATCCTGCTGCGGATTCTGGACTCGAGCGAGGGGCTGCGCAGGCAGGAGCTGGAGGAGAGGATCCGGGCGGGCCTTCGAAACCAGCTCGAGCTCAGCGAGAGGGAGGCAAGGCCGACGGGGACGCTGGTCCTCTACAACAACATGCTCCGGAGCCTGTTCACCTCCCAGATATCGAGCGTGGGAACGGTGATGGCAGGGATCTCCGTGATGTTCCTGATTCTCTTCCGGTCGCGTTCCCCTGGCCATCATCGGCATCGTTCCCAACCTGCTGGCCGCCGGCATCGTCCTGGGCCTGATGGGCCTGGTCGGGATTCCGCTCGACGTGATGACGATTACCATCGCGGCCATCTCGATCGGAATCGCGGTCGACAACGGCATCCACTACATCTACCGCTTCCGGGAGGAGTTCCGCGAGAGCGGCGACTACCTGGAGACCCTCCGCACTCTGCCACACCAACATCGGGCGGGCGATCTTCTACACCTCGACCACCATCATCTTCGGGTTCTCGATCCTGATGCTCTCGAACTTCTTCCCCACCATCTACTTCGGAGTGCTGACGGGGCTCGCCATGCTGATCGCGCTGCTGGCCGCGCTCACCCTGCTTCCGAGGCTGATCCTGCTGTGGAAGCCGTTCGGACCGGATCAGAGACCGGCCAGGTAGCGGGCGCCGCCCAGGTTGCGGACCTCCTCCTCGATCTCGGCGGCTCGCCCCAGCACGTAGTCGGACGGGTCGCGTGGTGACATCCGCCTGGGACTCGGCAGCACCGCCGCCAGCAGCGCCGCCTCTTCGAGAGTGAGATCCGCCGCCGGCTTGCCGAGCAGAAGCTCACTGGCGGCACCCGCGCCGAAGACGCCCGGCGCGAACTCCGCCACGTTCAGGTAGACCTCCAGGATCCGGCGTTTGGGCCAGAGGCCCTCGATCACGACGGTCAGCCAGGCCTCCAGCCCCTTGCGCAGAAAGCTGCGTTCGCGCCAGAGAAACAGGTTCTTCGCCACTTGCTGGGAGATGGTGCTGGCCCCGCGCGGTCGGCCCGCCCGGTCCTGGACGGCGTTCGAGATCGACTTGAAATCGAAGCCGTGGTGGGAGGGGAACTTCTGGTCCTCCGCCGCGACCACCGCGATGGCGAGGTGTGGCGAGATCTCCTGCCAGGAAAGCCAGCGCTGGTAGACCGCCGGCTTCCCCGCCCTCGCCCGCTCGATGCCGTCGCGCGCCATGAACGCCGTCGTCGGTGGCGCGATCCAGCGCCACGGGAGCGTCGAGACCACGCTCAGCAGGACCACCAGGGCCACGAACCGGAGCGCCCATCGGCCCACGCGCCAGATCCGATTGGAGCGGGCCATCCGAATCCGATCATCTCACAGCGGGCCGCGCCTTGTCGAACCGGTCGATGCCCTACCATGCGAACGACCGATCGCGGCGAGGAAGTCTTCCATGCAGAAGGGAGAGCTACTCGGTCAGGGACGGACGGCCGAGGTCTACGCCTGGGGAGACCGACAGGCCCTCAAGCTCTTCTTCACCACCTGGCCGTTGGAGTGGATCCACGAGGAAGTGCGCGTGGCGCATCTGGTGCACGAAGCCGGCCTGGCAGCTCCCGCGACCGGAGACCTGATCGAGGTGGAAGGGAGGCTGGGAATCGTCTACGAGCGGATCGATGGGCCGTCGATGATCGAAGACATCGCCCGGCATCCCTGGCGCTTCTTCTCCCGCCTTCGCCAGTTCACCGACCTGCAGCTGGCCATGCACAGCCGGGTCGAGATGGACCTGCCTTCCGGGCGCGAGCTGCTGAGCAGGCTGATCCGGAAGGCCCCTCGCCTCTCGGATCGGACCCGGGAGCAGCTGCTGGGCAGGCTGGAGCGGCTGCCCGACGAGAACACCATCTGCCACGGCGACTACCACCCCGACAACATCCTGATGTCCGGCCGGGGCCCGGTCGTGATCGACTGGATGAGTGTCACCCGGGGCCACCCGCTCGCCGACGTGGCGGGGACATGTCTGCTGTTTCAGGTCGCGGAGATGCCGGAGACGCTGGGAAGGTTCTCGAGAGCGCTGGTCCAGACGCTCTGGGGGGCCCTGCTGCGCCCCTACCTCCGCAGGTACTTCCGTTCCAGCCCCTACACGCGCGAACAGCTGAATGACTGGATTCCGCTGATGGCTGCGGCGTATCTCGGTCAGGGCATGAACCCGCGCGAGGAGGACGAGCTGCTCTCCCTCATCGAAGCCTCTCGATGAGCGAGGATCACTCGGCGAGAAGCGTCCACTGCGCGCTGCGGCGCCTCCTGGCCGGCGGCGTGTTCACCCGGATCCACTGCTCGACGCTGGCGTAGCACTCCCAGGAGGGGGTGCGGTTCACGGCCAGCCGCAGCTCGTCGATGCGCCAGCGGCGACGCCTCGAGACCAGGCTCAGCGTCGCGCGCTGCGGCTGCAGGACGCGATACAGGGCGACCCGCCTCTCGGCAGCTGCCCGCACGTAGGCGCCCACGCAGTTGTGCATCCGCTCGCCCTCCAGGATCACGTCGTAGACGCTGGAGAGCGGCTCGATCGCCCCGGGGATGCCCGGAATCGGGGGGTCGGGGAGCTGGCTTCCTGCCGGAAGGTCCTCCAGCTGTTCCAGCCGCCCGCGCAGCTCCTCGGTCCGGGCGGGGATCTGTGCCGCCGAGGAGATCCGGGCCGGCGGCCCGCAGCCGAGCTCGTCGAGCCGCCCCAGCAGCCCGACGAGCACGTGGAGCGCGCTCAGGATCTCGGCATCGTCGCAGCCGAGAACCTCGGCAAGGGCGCGGTCGTCGAACCATCCCAGCGTCTCCCAGTGGTGCAGCGCGAGCCCGGCCGCGCCGATCCGGGGCACGTGCGCGAGCCGACGCAGACAGTCGGGGTCGCTCAGCCAGGAGCCCACGTGGGCGAGCAGACGAGTGCCCAGCACCCGGTCGTCGATGCGGCGGAGCACGCGCACGGCCGACTCCTGCTCCGGGAAGCCGAGCGCACCGAGGATGCGCCGTTGCCTCCAGCTCACCGCCTCCGAGGCGCGGATCCTGGAGCCCGATGCGCGGCTCGCCAGAAGGAAGGCCAGGGGCAGATTGCTGTGGCAGAGGTCGCGCCCCGGGTCCCGGGTCGCGTTCAGGAACTGGAGGATCCGCCACTGGCGGTCGGGAGCCAGCCGCGCCGCCTGTTCGATCGCCCAGTCCGGAACCGGAAGCAGGGCATCCGGCAGGGAGCAGGCCCGCTCGTTCCAGGCGCGCGCCACGTCGTCGCCGGGGAAGGCGAGACGGAGCTGGCGGTAGCGGTAGAAGTCGCGCGCTCCCCGGCGCGGGGGCGCGTCGGGAGCGACGGAACGGGGTGCGGCGAGGTTCAGCCCTTGGAGATCCAGCCACGGCTCGACACTGCTCCAGCGGCCAGGACGGCGCACGAAGAGGAGCCAGGCGCCACTATCCCGTCCCCACGGCCGTGCACCGAGGACCGAGTGGCCTTCGAAGCGGAGAAAGAGCCCCTCCAGACAGGCGGCGCCCGGCTCGACCCCGACGCCCCGCCGGCGCCGGGCGATCTCCTGGCGAACCGCACGGCCGAGCGGGTGGCCCCCCGCAAACGGTGCGGGCTGCGGCATCTCGAGCATCCTCTGAGGACGGGATTCCGCAGGACCCGGATTGGGGGGAAGCCCGGGCGCCGACGGTCCGAAGAGGTTAAGAGGAGCCCGCGGGGATGCACGCGTCGATCGCCGATTTCTGACGCCTTACACCTGAGCGGGCCGGCGGCTGCGGCCCGGGCGCAGCCGCCAGGATTGCCCGGCGGGGCGGGCCCCGCCAGCCGGGTGGTTCCCCCGGACCGGAAACCCCGCCTCCGACGAGGGGTAAACCCCAACCGCGACTATAATCTTCGTAGCAGTGTCATGACCTGGAAGCGGGTAGGCCGGCGCGGCCACCCGCTTCTTTCGACCGGGCTGGATGCCAGGAGATGCCGGAGTCACGCAAGAAGCCCTCGGTCCCCGCCCTCAAGGGCGCGGTGGAACGCTTCGAGAAATCGCTCGAGGCGCTGTCACCCGAGCGCCCGGGGCTCGTGGCCGACTGGAAGGATCTCCGCTCCGGTCTCGACGAGATCCTCGAGGAGCGGTCCCCGCCTGCGGTCTCCAGGCAGCTGGAGCTCCCGGTGATTCTGGTCGCGACGCCCGAGATCGTCTCGCTCCCCGAGCACATGGGGAACCTCTCCAACTTCATCCGGACCGGTGATGGCGGGGGCCTGGCGGACATCTCGGCCGCCGTCGTCACCGAGCTCTACCAGCGCGGAGTCAACGTCCACGTCACCCTCCCCCACTACCGGAACCTCTTCGCATCGCTCGGGAAGATCAGCGACGAGGAGTACCGGGCGATGATCCGGGGCGTCCAGGAGATCCAGCGCATCCACTTCATCGAGTACGGTCTTTTCGACGGCGCCAGCCAGGTGTACGAGGAGCGCAGCCAGCTGGATCGCCTGATGGTGCGGCGCGCGGTCGCCTTCCAGGAGGGCATCCTCTACGGCCTGCTGCCGTCCCTGAGGAGTCGAAACGAAAAGGTCCTGGTGCACTGCAACGACTGGATGACCGGCCTGCTGCCAGCGGCTGCGCGGAGCCGGGGAATCCCCAGCCTGATCACCTGCCACAACATCTTCACCGCCCTCGAAACCCCGCAATCGCTGCACGAGCAGGGGATCGAGATCGGTCCGTTCGCGAAGCACCTCTACTTCGAGCGGCACCCCGACACCTTCGCGAGCATCGAGGCGAACTACCGCCAGAACCGCGTCGACTTCCTGACCTCGGGGCTCTTCTCCGCCACCCGCATCAACACGGTGAGCCCGACCTTCCTGCGCGAGATCGCCGGGGACGCCTTCGCAGACTTCGGCCTGATTCCCGAGCAGATGCACCGGGTCATCGCAGATCGGTTCGAGGAAGGCGCCGCGAGCGGCATCCTCAACGCCCCGATGCCGACGGCCGACCCCCGGGTCGATCCGCTGATCCGCCGCAACTACGAAACCGGCGACGTGCTGCGCGGAAAGCAGGACAACAAGCTCAGCTTCCAGGACGAGATGAGGCTCCGGAGCGACCCCAGGGCGCCGCTCTTCTTCTGGCCGCACCGGCTCGCCTCCCCCCAGAAGGGAGTCGAGCTGATGCTGGCCGCCATCCCGCACATCATGACGGAGAGCCCCACGGCCCAGTTCGCCATCGTCGCGAACGGGCAGCTGGACCACGTGAACGCCTGCCGGCGCCTCATGAACGCCTTTCCCGGCAGGGTGGCGTACCACGCGTTCCTCGCGGGAGCTGAGTCAGCTCGGCAAGGCGGGGGCGGACTTCATTCTCTGTCCCTCCCTCTACGAGCCGTGCGGAATTCCCCAGGTCGAAGGGCCCCGCTACGGGACCCTCCCGATCGTGCGCAAGACCGGCGGTCTGGCGGACACGGTGGTGCCCCTGACCGGGGACACGGGGAACGGATTCGTCTTTCGGGCCTACCAGGTGGCCGCCCTGGTCGAGGGGATTCGCGAGGCGCTCGCCTTCTACGCGATGCCGCTCCGCACTCGCATCCGGATCCTGCAGCGGGTCATGCGGGAGAGCTCCGAGCGGTTCAACATCGCGCGAACCGTCGATCAGTACATCGATGTCTACCAGGAGATCCTCGGTCAGAAGGTGGCGTGAGCCGCGGACCGGGCTTCAGGTTTCTTCCCAAGGAGTCACCCGAATGAGAAAGCACATCTGCCTCGCCGTGATCGCGGCCCTGCTTCCTCTCTCTGCCGGCGCAGAGATGATCCGGTTCTCCAGGTGTACGGTGAATCCCGGCAAGACCCTGGCCTCGGTGCAGGGCGTGTTCAAGGACTGGCGCGAGCTCTTCGAGAAGGAGGGCTTCGGAGACCACAGCATCCGCCTGCTGGTCCCGCACGCGGGCTCCGAAACCGCGGACGACACCTTCTGGATCGAATTCACGTCTCCCAACTTCACGCGCTACGGGATGGCCTGGGAGTGGTGGTACACGGACCCCGACGCCGCCGCCGCCAGCGCCTCCATGGAGGAGGTGTTCAAGTGCGAGACCGCGGAGCTGTTCCGAAGCATCTTCTCCATGTGAGCCGGCGGGTCCGGACAGCTAAGAGTGCCCCGCACAGGGAAGCGTAAGCCTAAGCTATGGACCCCCGCGGGTGAATGAGGCATCCTACCCGAGTCGGCCGTGTGCCCCGGGGCAGGGACGGCACATCGAGTGGGAGGAGTTCGGACCCGATGTGCCGAGAACGAAGAGGACCTCAGGAGGCAACTCGAGGAGGCGAAGAGGCAAACGAGGAGCTGAAAAAGGAAAAGGAGGAGGCCGAGGCCCAACTCGCGGCCGAGAAGGCCAAGCAGACCAGGGCCGTCTACCTGAAGGTGAGCGAGAAGGGTGGCGCCTCGCTCTACGGGATCCGCAGGTTCCCGATCACCTTCTACGTGGAGGAGTGGAACCGCATCCTCGACATGGAGCCCGATATCCGCTCGTTCCTGCAGGCACACGACGCAGAGCTGACCCGGAAGTAGCAACCCACGTTTCTCGACAGGTTGCCCAGCTAGCGGACGCCTTTGACAAGGGAATGCTGTCCTTGTCGCGGTCGAAAGACCGGGCACGAGGGCCCTTCCCCCCGACACCGCGCCGAGGTAGATCGCCCGGCCTGCGTCGATCCTTGTTGACACACCCGCACCACGGCTGTAGGGAGGGTGTTGGGGGTCGGGGGGAGGAGACCATTCCCCGGCGGATCGCGTTTCTCAACGAGAAGGGCGGCAGCGCGAAGACGACGCTGACCGCGAATCTCGGGGCTTACCTCGCGCTCAGCCGCGGGCGCCGCGTGCTCGCCGTCGACATGGATCCCCAGGGACAGCTCGGGAAGGTCCTCGGCGTGAAGCCGGGTTCGCTGCGGCGCTCGGCACTGGATCTTCTACTCGACGCGATCCTCGACGGAGATCCCGCCGATCGGATGTCGTCGGGCGGGGAGACGGGTGCGGGCCTGCCCATCCTGTCGTCGCGGATCGCGAACCTGGACCTGATCCTCGCCAACAAGGCGCTGGGACTCGCGCCGGTCTTCGAGGGAGACGAGCCGGATCCGACCGGGAGACTCGAGCGCCGTTTCGCGAGCGCTCCCGAGCTGCGCAGCTACGACCTGGTGCTGATCGACTGCCCACCTTCGTTCAGCACGCTCACGCTCACCGTGCTGCGCGCCGTCGAAGAGATCGTGATCCCGGTCCCGCTCACCTTCCTGGCGCTCGACGGGTGCGCCCAGCTGATGCAGACGGTCCAGACGGTGCGCTCCCGCTACGGCCACACCCGCCTCGGCATCACCATGGTCGTACCCACCTTCTACCGCCGCACGCGCCTGGCGGGCGAGGTGCTCGAGCAGCTCAAGTCGCGCTTCCCCAAGGAGATCGCGCAGACGGTGGTCGGCTTCCACGTGAAGATCGACGAGGCCCAGTCGCGCGGGCTCTCGGTGTTCGAGTACGCCCCGCGCGACCGCGGGGCCAAGGTGCTCGCAGCCCTCGCCGAGGAGCTCGACGCGCGCCGTCCCGAATCGGAGGGAGAACCCCCGTGAGCGATTCCGACCAGCGCCTGCGTCGCTCGCGTCGCGGGGAAGACAAGAGCGGCTCCTCTTTGCCGGGGTCCGCACTCGGATCCGATCCCTTCGAGGCGCTCCGCGATCCCGACCCCCTCGACGAGTGGCTCGACGCCGCCGAACAGTTCGTCAGGGAAAGAGCGACTCCGGGAGACGGGGCGGAGGAGACCACTCCCGGTGTGCGCGCCTCCGTCCGGGAGCTCCACCGCGCCCAGCCCACGATCGACCGCTCTGCGGGCCCGACGGTGTCCGAGGTGGAGCTGCCGCCGACGACGGGTATGCTGGAGCCGCTGCTGGGAGACGACGCGAGGCGGCGGCTCGAAGCGCTCGCCGCCGCTCTCCCCGCAGAGGGCAGCTACGATCCCTTCGGGCTCTCCGCCGGGGCGCTCCGAAGCGCGTTTCCCCTCTTCTACTCGCTCTACCGCCTCTACTTCCGCGTGCGGAGCACGGGGCACCAGCACATCCCATCCGAGGGGCCAGCGGTAATGGTGGCCAACCACGGCGGTCTGCTGCCGTTCGACGGCGCCATGACGGCGGTGGACGTCCTCCTCCACACCGATCCGCCGCGCCTGGCGCGCGCCATCGTCGACCACTGGGCGGGCACGCTTCCCTTCGTGAACGTCTTCTTCGCCCGGGTGGGCCAGGTGATCGGGACCCGCGAGAACTTCACGTCGCTGCTCGACGAGGGCAAGCTGGTGCTGACGTTCCCGGAAGGGATCGACGGGATCCGCAAGCCGATCAGCAAGCGCTATCAGCTTCAGCACTTCCACGTCGGCTTCGTCGAGCACGCGCTGCGGGCCCGGGCTCCGATCGTCCCCTTCGCCGTGCTGGGAAGCGACGACCAGGCGCCGATCCTCTACGACGTCAAGCCACTGGCGCGATGGCTCGGGCTTCCCGTCGCCCCGATCACACCCACGTTCCCCTGGTTCGGACCTCTCGGCCTGCTGCCATACCCCGTGCGCTATCGGATCGTCTACGGAGAGCCGCTGCGGCTGCACGAGCGCTACGGGGCCGACGCCGCGGAGGATGCGCACCTGGTTCGCGAGCTCGCCGACGAGGTGCGGCGGACGGTGCAGCACCTCGTAGACCGGAACCACTGATGCCGAACGTACTCGTCACCCACGCCGACGAGCCCCTCGGACGCCGCATCGTCAAGCTGCTCTGGCACGACGCGCAAGTGGGGCAGGTCTTCGCCCTCGGCTCGGGCATCGCGCCGCGGGCCTTCGACACGTTCCGGGGAAACGACCCGCCGCGATTCGCCTACGCGCGCGTCGACCTCGCCAAGCACCGCCCGATGTCGGACTTCTTCCACTCGAAGCAGTTCCGCGAGTGCGAGATCGACACGGTGGTCTACGTTCCCCAGCACGGTGTGGCGTCGGAAGGTCCCCCGTTGGCCGGAAAGGTCTCGACGCACGCTGCCGAAGCGCGCCTGGTGCTGAAGCACGCGCTCGCAACGCGGTCGATCCACTCACTCGTCGCCGTGGGAAGCGCGTTCGTCTACCGGCTCTCCCCGGGAAACGCCAACCACCTGAGCGAGTCGAGCGAGCTCGACCTCGATCCCGGGACCGCGCCGGAGCGTCGCCCGTGGATCGACTGCGACATGCTCTTCCAGGGAGAGATCGGGAACTCGAAGCTGCGCGTCACCCTGCTGCGCGTGTCCACCGTGGTCGCCTCGGGCGGCTACGTATACCTGCATCCGGGGCTGTCGGGAAGAGCGGGGCCCAGGCTCCGTCCCCTCGGCTTCGACCCGCTCTGCGCGGTGATCTCCGACAAGGACGTGGCACGCGCGATCCAGGCGGCCGTCCACACCGCCGCCACCGGCGTCTTCAACCTGGCCGGACGCGAGGCGGTGCCGCTCTCGGTGCTGGGACGCTGGACGAGCCGCCCCTGCCTTCCCGTTCCGGGGCCGCTGCTGCGCGCCGCCAGGATCGGCGTGGGCCGATTCTTTCGCGATCCGCTGCGCGGCGCCCTCGACGGCGCCCACCTCCGCTACGGGTTCACGCTCGACACCCACCGCGCCGAGCGTGTGCTCGGCTTCCGCCCCGAATACCGGATCGGAATGGCGCGGGCCGGCGACGGCGGCCTCCGCCTCGAGACCGCCCGCGCCCACACCAGCTGGATCTAGCTGCCTCGGAGCGGGGACTTGGTGAGAAGTGCGGGCCAGGCTCAGTCCGTGGGGAACGGGCCCTCCAGGTAGGTAACGGTGGTAGTCGAGACCGGCCGGCGGACCTCGATGAACAGGCCCCGCGGATCGAAATCGAGCGGAAACTCACCCGAATCGTCCGGGCTGGTGACGAAGCGGATCGTGCCACTCGGCCCGCCCGGCCAGTTCCGGACCGGCACCGTGCCGACCACCTCACCCGCGACCCAGAGCTCGTAGTTGGCCACCGGCACCCCTCGAGCCGTGACGCTGAACTCCTGGTCGCAGTCTCCAGCCTCGCTCTGCAGGGACGCATCCCCAGAGGCGAACCACCACAGCGGTGTCAGGTCGAACTGGATATCCCGGGGCGGACAACCCAGTGCCTCGTCCGGCAGAGCGACCTGCGCCCGCATCGGCCCAGAGAAGACGATCTCACCGCCGTGGATCACCTCGATCTGCGCGCCGCGGGGCTCGAAGTCGAGCGCCGTCCGAATGCTGCTCGGCGACTCCGGTGGTCCGATGTCCACGGCCCAGGACTCGGGGCAGTAGGCGCCACGATAGGCAGTGGACCAGAAGCGGATGGTGGCCCTGCCGGCGGCATCCGCCTCGACTTCACCGACGAGAGCTCCATCGATCCGGACCTGGTGGGTCCCCGGAGCCACGTCCTTCAACTCGACCTTGAAGATCTGGCAACCCAGCGGAAGCGTCCGGTAGAGGCCTTGCACGCTCCCGCCCGAAGCCGCCGCGGTCGACGGGATGCCAGCGACCTCCAGGACCTGGATCCATTCCGGCTCGAGCGGACCAGACACCACCGCCGAAAGCCTCTCCTGGCTGCCGTCGCTCACCGAGATTCGCTTGCCTCGCGGATCGAAGTCGAGGAGCTCGGCGCTGGGCGAGGAGGGATAGCGAAGCACAAGACTCGCGTTGCCTGCTGGATTCGTCGTGAAACGAGCTTCCTCCACGCCATCGGCGAGGACGAGGTACTCGCTGTCGGGGAGAAGGTCGCGCACCCGAAGCCGAAGCGTCGATTGCTTGTCGTTCATCTGGAGCTGGATGTCACCGCTCGCGCTGGACTCGACCGGAGTGCGCTCGAGCTGCACGAAGACGCGCACCATCTCGCCACAAGAGGTCGGACCGGCAGCGACCGCCGCAGCTGCGCATACTGCCAGGACGAGGCCCATCCATCGAGAGGATCGAGTCATGCCCATCTCCCCCGAGCCGACTCGCGTCCCCCCCCGTGACCGAGGTCGCGCTGGTCTCAGTCAGACCGCTCACATCCGCAGCGGCCGGACGATTGAGTGATGTTCGCCACATGATGTCATCGAGCACACCACCCGAAGAAAGCGTGACCGGGCTCACACTCCGACACACTCGAGGACATTTTTGTGCGTTCGAGCACCTCTCCGTTCACGCAACGCGAATGGAGAGCTCGGTCCCCTCGTTCATCTGGAGCAGTCCGGAACAGAAGCCGTTGGCTGGGTTGCGGACGTATTGCAGATACTCTGCGTGGCTGGGCTCTCAGTCTCCCCCGGCGCCAGCCGAGAACCTGAGGATCTCGAGGCCCCTGTGGCGGTCGATCAGATAGATGAGACCTCTCTCGTCCACGAAGACGTCGTTGCTCTGGGGAGAGCCGAAGCCTTCGGCTGGCTCCGGAACGTAGTATCCCACCTCGACGGGCTCGTGGGGGCTGGAGATGTCCACGATCCGCAGTCCGCCGGCAAACCACGCCGAGTACACGAGGTTGTCCTCGCCGACGTGCTCGTGTGGCTGGTGCGCACCGAAGCGCTTTCCTTCCTTCCCGTCGCAGCGCGCGTACTGGCCACCCTCCGGAACTCGAAACGAGGAAGCCAGCTGTGGATGGATCTCGTCGGAGATGTCGTAGAGCCACATCGACGCCGGCGGATCCTCGCACTCGTCGCTCACGTCTTCGTCGAACACCAGCAGCCGATCTCCAGGCTTCTCCTGAAGATCGAATTGAAGACGTATCCCGCCACCGAGCCGGACCAGAGCTCGCGGTTGCTGATCATCACCCCGCCGCAGGCGCGCGCCTTGTGGAAGTGGGTGTGCGGCTTCGCGTCGATTCGGGACACGATCCTCGGGTTGGCGGGGTCGGAGACGTCGAGGATGCTCGTCGCGAATGGCGGCTTCATGTGGCCGATGTAGGCGACGCCATCGTGGACGTCGACCATCCCACCACCCTCGATGTCGAGGTGGCCGACCCGCTCCACGTTCTCTGCCTCCGCGGGTCCCGGCTCCGATGCGGACACCGGGATCCCCGCGCTGGCAACAAAGAAAGTCGCCCACGCGACGACTGCGGTGGCAGCTCTGCTCATCCCTTCCGCCCCCTTTCCGCTCAGGCGCTCTCCGAGCCGAGCCCCTCCGGGTCCGAGGCGAGCCTGCGGAGCTCCTCGCGAATGATCCCACCCGCACTCTTCCCCAGCGACTCGAGCTCGTGCCCGGTGAAGTGATGGCCCTCCGCCCACTCCACCGGCTCGGCGCGGAACTGCTCGGGGGGAATGAAGTAGCCGAGTGAGTCGTTCACCTGGTTGATGAAGAGAGCGCGGTCCACGGGTTCGATCCCCGCCACGATCCCGGGGAACGACTCGCCCGGCAGCGCGAAGATGCCGATCTCTCCGATGTCGACCCGCGAGAGCGTGGCTCGAGCCGCCGGAGGCTTTCTCGCAGTCTCGAAGATCCCCTGCTCCATCATCAGCTTGAAGCCGTCGTTCTCGACCGGAAGCTCGACCTCCCGCACCGTCACGACCACGTCGTCTCCCTGAACCGGCGTCACCCGAGGCATCAGGTCGACTACCGTGTCGGCGAGCTTCCTGCCGTAGGCGTGTGCGGTCTCGTATCCGTCCTCGCAGCCTTCCGGCTCCATGCCCCCGCAGGCTCCGAGCAGGAAGAGCGTGGTCCCGCCCAGCTCCCGGTCCAGGGCCCGGCATGCCTCACCGGGATAGCCCGCGGAGATCCTGTCGTCGTCGCGGGGGACGAGCTCCGGCTGCGCGGGGTAGCTGACCAGGGTTCCGATCACGCCCTCCGCTCCCCGGAAACAGAGAAACCACAGGATCACGTTCAGGTCTTCCGGCTCTCGGAAGTTGGCAACGCCGAGGTTGGTCTCCTCGACGCAGAGGTACGGCTTGGCCGGCCCGGCCGACTCCAGCGCCTCGGTCACCGCGTCGGCAGCGGTCGACAGCAGGAATTCCCCGTACCGCGGGTTGTACCCCGACTCGCCGAAGGCGGGCCCCCACGCGCCCATCGTGTCGGGCGACGCGTGGCTGTGCGTGGTTGCGACGATCAGTGACCCGGGCTCGATCCCCTGTGGCGCGAGACGCGCGGCCAGGGCATCGGTGAAGTCACGGAACAGGCCGATCAGGTCCAGGGAGATGAATACGGCCCTGTTGGCTCCGCCCTCCACGACCAGACAGCGCAGGAAGATGTCGTCCACCTCGCCGGTGAGCTGCTCCGCCTCCATCATCTTGTAGCCGGCCCGGTAGACCGGGCCCAGCTCCGGCGAGGGAGTGATCATTCTCTTTGCAGCGCCGACCCGAAACGGCCGATCCGGCATGCCATCCTCCTTCCGCGCCAGCGGCGCGGTGGCTCTCGATCCTCAGACGGAGAGTCCGCCCACCAGATCCTTGATGTTCTCCAGGATGCCGAGACCACGCACGTTGAAGGCCTCGGCCATGGGCAGGTTGGCCTGCTTTCCCTCCTCCTCGGCGACGGCCCGGATGGAGACGGGAATGACATCCTCGACCGCGCTGTCGAAGATCGGGCTCGTCTTGCCCAGCACCGCGAGGCGCCCCGCTCCCTCCATCTGCATCAGCTCCAGCTGGCTCGAATAGCAGAGGATGGCGGCGATCTTCTTGTCGATGAACTCGGAGATGTCGACGAAGGAGTTCGGAACTGGGCTCTTGCCGAGAATCACCTTCGCGACCATCGCCGTCTCCAGGCCCTCCTCGAGGTGCTCCGGGTGGAACAGGTGGAAGTGGGCGAAGCTGCAGGCCTCGAGAACCGCCTGGCCCACGGCCCGGTGATCGGGGTTCTCGTCGAAGTTCCAGGGATCGACGGTGATCACCGCCGCCGGCTGCGACTTGTCGCACGTGCCGGACGATCTGCCCCGCGTAGCTCGTGGGTCGGCTCCAGGAAGTGGTTCTTCCATCCCATGAAGGTGACCTTGCGGATGCCCAGGACCTCGCACGCCGCCCGCTGCTCGTCGCGCATCACCGCGGCCAGCTTGTCGTCGGTGTCGTACGAGCGGTTCAGCGTGCCCTGCTCGCCGTCGGTCACGACGAGGGTCTCGACCTCGTGCCCCTCCGCGATCAGCTTGGCGACGGTGCCGCCGCAGAAGAACGCCAGGTCATCGGGATGGGGTTCGACCACGAGATAGCGCATGTGCTTCATTCCTCCACTCGGGATTCCATTGATGCTGGCTCACTGGAGATCCGAGATCAGCGCGTCGATTGCGTCCGGATCTTCCAGGGTCTCCCGGATGATCGTGTACTGAAACCCTTCCTCCTGGCAGAAGTCGCTGAGCGTGAGAAGCGTGTCCCGAAGCTCTCTTGGATCGAGCCCGATGTCAGCCGGGCGATAGAGCATCCCCAGATCTTCGAGGAGTCCTTTCACCCACTCGGGCCTGTTCCCCTGGAGCCGGGACATCAGCAGCACGCCGAGGCAGACGAGCTCGCCGTGGATGAACTGCTTGCCGGTCCGGAGCTCCGCGTTGTAGGCGAAGAAGTGCTCCGATCCCTCCTCGGGCCGGGAGTTGCCGAAGCTCTCGCAGAGATCGTTCTCTGCGTCGAAGAGCTCGACCAGTGTGCGGATGCCCTCGTCGCTCACCTGGCAGATCTCGGCGGCCTTCCACTCCAGCTCCTGGAGCAGCTCCGCGCAGCGCTCCGCCACCCGGGGGTCGTAGCGCTCGCCTTCCTTGTCGTGGCCCAGGCGCCAGTCGAAGGAGCCGGTGTGAATCGAGAGGATGTCGCCCGCGCCGGCGCGGTTCAGGCGGGCCGGCGCAGCCCGGATCAGGTCGAAGTCGACGACCAGACGCTCCGGCCTCACCTGGCCGACGTAGTGGACCCGGCCTTCGTCGCGGACGCCGATCGACTGCGTGACGCAGGCGTCGACCGAGACGACCGAGGGAATCAGGATCAGCCGAAGCTCCGCCTTCCAGGCCAGGTACTTGGCGAAATCCAGCGCGGAGCCTCCGCCCACACCGATCACCGCATCGACGCTCGGCAGTGCACTCACGGCTTCGTCGAGTCTGGCCCGCTCCATCGACTTCACGAACTCCACGTGAAGGGTCGGCGAGCGCAGGCGCGGCTCGGCCAGCTTCCAGGGCAGCTCCATGGTCGCGAACACGGTTCGCTGGGGGTCGAAGTCGAGGGATTCGAGCAGCTCGATGCCGAAGCAGCTCTCGGTCTGGGGGGGCATCACTCCATTATGCCAAAACCCGCTTCCGGAGCCCCGAGCGGCGCGGCGCCGCCCCTCATTTGTCTTGCCCCGACGAATCTGACGGTCTAGAACTACGGCATGCCCGGCGCCCGCCGAGACCGAGTTCCCGAGGCTCACGGGCAGTCCGCTGCGGAGCAGTGGATCGCCTCCCTCGGGCCCCGTGAGCGCGCACGGGTGGGCTGGATGGACCGCTTCGGCCTGCGGCCCCTGCCCCAGGGGCTGCGCGAGGCGCGCAAGGCGATCGCTGGAAGCGGCGCCACGCCGGCCACCATCTGGGGCCTCTCCTCGCTCAAGATCATGAAGCCCCGCATCGCCCTCCACACCTGGGCGGGCCGCACACGCGCGGACGGAAAGGCGCCCGTCTACAACTTCTTCAACCGCAACCAACCGCCGAAGAGCGCGCCCTACTCGGTGAAGGTATCGACCTGCCGGGACTTCCAGGGCGGGCAGTGGACCTACGACAGCCACGTCGGCACCGACTTCGCCGTACCGGTGGGCACGCCGATCGTCACCACTGCGCCCGGTCTGGTGCTTCGCGTCGACCGCGAGCTCGACCACGGCGGCCTCAAGGTCTGCATCGATCACGGTCAGTGTCTCTTCACCACCTCGAGCCACCTCTCGCAGTCACTGGTGCAGGAGGGAGAGCGGGTGGAACGCGGGCAGACCGTCGGCCTGAGCGGCGCATCCGGTCTCGAGTTCATTCTCTTCTTCCCGTGGGTCGCTCCCCACCTGCACCTCAACGTCTGGCTGAACGGGGAGGCCATCGACCCCTTCGCCTTCGGTGACGAAGTCTCGATGTGGCGGAGGCACAACGACCCGAGGCCGTATGACGGAAACCCCGTCGCAGGCGAGGCGTTCGAGCCCAGCGAATGGGATCCCGACGGCGTCGAGGCAGCGATCGACGCGTGCAGGGACCTGGAGATCCGGGAGAAGACCCGCAGCTTCGAATCCCTCGAGCGCAGAGCTGCCGAGATCCTCTTCCACCGGGTGCTCAGCTCGGCGATCTTCGACGACTTCCCGGCGCTCTACAAGCAGGAGGGCGCGCGCAGACCCTGCCTCGACCTCCCCTTCCGCAAGCAGGACTTCCAGGGCGCCTGGCTGCCCCCGGTGCACCCGGTGTAGGTCGCTTCTCGAGGAACCTCGCCAGCCGCTCGCAGCCACCGCAAGGAGATGAGATGGCCATCACGGACACGCTCTCGAAACTGGAGTCGAAGCCGGGAGACAGAACGCTGCTCGTGATCCTGGCGAGCGGAGTTCTGCTCCTGATCGTCTCCTACGTCCTGTTCATGCCGCACTTCGAGGTTCTCGCCCCGAGCGGCTACTCGATCGTGGACCAGCAGACCGTCTTCACGTACGAGGCGAACGAGAAGGTTCTGAAGGCGTGGAAGGCGATCGACGGCGGCATCCGGGCATCGCTGATGTCCGCGTATATCGACCTCTTCCCGTTCATGCCCGCCTACGCCGCGGTGGCCTTCGCCTGGGGCGCACTGGTGGCGCGGCGCTGCTCGGGGAGGGTCCGCCGGATCGGGTTCGCCCTCTCGCTCTGCATCTTCCCGGCGTGGCTGGCCGACATCGTCGAGACCGGCATCCAGGCCATCATCTCCCTGCGCGTCGAAACCTATCCGCCGCTGTTGGTCCCCATCATGAGTACGGCCGCGGTGATCAAGCTGGCGTTCTTCTACTCCGCGTTGGGCTGGTGCGTGGTGGGCTCGATCCTCGCCGTGGTCGGCTGGCTTCGAGGCAGAGGCCAGCAAGGCACATGACGAGGCCCGGCATCCGGGCGAGTTCCCGGGTGCAGGGAAGCAGACAGGAGGGTTTCCATGCGTCTCCTTCGCTGGATCGGCATCGCACTGGCAGTGATCGTGTTCGCCCTGGTGGGCGTGGTGATCGCCGCGCGGGTCGCGGACGGCCCGTTCGATCCCTACCCGTTCGCGTTGCTCCAGGCCGGGCCGCTGCGCGCCGGCGAGTTGGTCACCGGCCCCGAGCCCGACTGGAGCTTCGCCCGCGACATCGAGCTGATGGAGTTCCAGCTCGTCGAACCCCCGCGCTCGCGCCACACCTGGCTGGTGGTCCACCAGGGCAAGCTCTACGTACCGTCCGGCTACATGAACTCCTGGTGGGGAAACCTTTGGAAGGGTTGGCCCTTCGACGCGATGAAGGACGGCCGCGCGGTGGTCCGCATCGATGGCAAACGGTACGAGCGCGAGGCGATCCGCGTGACCGACCCCGAGGTCTTCTGGCCGTTGGCCAAAGAGCTGCTCAGGAAGTACCGCCCGATCGAAGACCAGGAGCTGCCGAGCGAGCTGCCCACGATCGAATCCACGGGGCTGTGGCTCTTCGAGCTGGCTCCACGGGATGGCGAGCCGCGCTGAAGCCGGCTCCTGGTGAACGCCGTTCACCCGGCCCTCTCCCGAGAAGTACCCCTGATAACACCACTGAGTAACCCATTTGGGTGTGGCCGGTTCCTCCCAGTGAACCCATCCGACACCAGAAAGTGGTTCCCCTGAGCGGCTCCGCGTGGGATGCTGTTCACGGGGGGTATTGGAGGGCAATCTGCCATGAAATGGATCGGACTCGTCTCGATGGCGCTTCTCTTGATCGGCCAGGCTGCAGCGGCCGGGCCAACCTGGTCTTCCTTCGGCGTCGCGACGACCCCACAGAACGCAGCGCAGGTCGTCGCTGCCACCGACAAGCTGATGAGTTCCCCGATCGGGAAGCAGTTCCCGGGACGGCTCTTGCTGCAGGTACACGTCGCCGACGGGATCAATCCCGCCACGCACAGCTTCGCTCCGCTCTACAAGTCGGCCGCAGATCGCGAGGCCTGGGTGACCAAGCTGATGGTCGATCCGGCCTGGGCGGACTACCAGGCGACCCTGGCCAAGATCTCCCAGCCGGCGGGGCAGTCACTCTACGTGACCCTCAAGAGCTGGGGGGAGTTCGCGGACGACGACCAGGTGTGGATGTCCTATTCCATGGCCGTCAGCGAACCGGCCGCGTTTCTCGGCGCGCTCGACAAGTTCATGACCTCCGAGACCGGCAAGAAGTTCCCGGGCCAGGTGCACCTCTCGGCCGTGCTCGCGGCCGGGATGAGTCCGGCGACCCACGTCGTCTCGGTGGCGTATGCCAGCGAGACGGAAATGGAGGCCTGGGGCGACGTCGTGATGGCGAGCGCGGACTGGGCCGCCTATCTGAAGGCCATAGGCGGAATCTCGGAGAGGCTCGGCGTCATGATGACCCGCAACGTGAAGACCTGGGGGGACGTCTCCGCCAAGGACCTCTCGGTCCCCTGAGCGGGGCGGCAGGGGTCCAGCAGCCCTGAGATGACCCGCGCGGCCCGGCTCCGCCGAGAAGCCAGGGGCGCGGGTCATCGCACCGACGATGGGACAGCGCCGTCTGGCTTCGTCGCCGCGGGTTTTGTGCGCTCCGGATCTGGCTGGGACGGGTCTCCGGCGAGGCGTGGTACCCTCCGGCGCATCCCGGCGCTTCGATCCGTTTTCCAGGGCGGCCCGGCAGCTGAAGCGCTGATCGCCAGACCGGGGCGTTCGCAAGCCGCGAGGTCTGATTCAGAGATGGGCGTCGAAGAGAAACTGAAGGAGCTGGGTGTGGAGCTGCCGTCTGCCGCCACACCGATGGCCAACTACGTGCCGGCGGTGCGCAGCGGGAACCTCGTCTTCCTCTCCGGTCACGGTCCGGTCGAGAAGGATCGCATCATCCGGGGCAAGGTGGGGCGCGACCTGACCGTCGAGGAGGGGTACGAGGCGGCGAGAGTCACGGCCATCGGGCTGATCGGCACGCTCAAGAGCGTGGTCGGCGACCTCGAGAAGGTGCGCCGGATCGTCAAGCTCCTCGGCATGGTCAACTGCGGCCCGGACTTCACGGAGCAGCCGCAGGTGGTGAACGGCGCGTCCGATCTCATGGTCGCGGTGTTCGGGGAGAAGGGCCGCCACGCTCGCTCCGCGGTCGGGATGAACGCACTGCCCGTGGACATCGCGGTGGAGATCGAGATGATCGCGGAGGTCGAGGACTGACCGCAGCCTGGAGAAGCCATGGCGAAAGAAGAGAAAGGCGTCTCTCTCGACTCCATGTCGAGCTACTACGATCTCCTCACGCCCGCCGAGCGGAGCGGGATACGGCGCAGGCAGATCGAGCTGGCCGGCCTCCAGCCGGGAGAGAAGGTCCTGGAGGTCGGCTGCGGCACCGGAGTGCTCTCCTTCCTGGCCAAGCTGGCCGTCGGCGAGACCGGCGAGGTCGCCGGGATCGACATCGCGCCGAAGATGGTGGCGAGGGCGCAGGAGAAGGCGGACAAGGCCAACCTGGAGATCGCCTTCCAGGTCGCCTCCATCGACGACCTGCCCTATCCGGATGGCCAGTTCGACGTCGTGATCAGCAGCCTGATGCTCCACCACCTGCCGCTCGACATCAAGAAGAAAGGGCTCGGAGAGGTCCACCGCGTTCTCGCGGACGATGGGCGGCTCTTCCTCACCGACTTCTGCTCGCCGCACTGGCTGACCATCATCCCGATGTACCTGATGATGATCTGGAGGCCGTACACGCGCTACCAGCTCTTCGGAAAGCTTCCCGGGCTGCTCCGCGAGAGCGGCTTCGGCACGGTCGAGCTGCTGAAGAAGGGCTTCTTCCTCGAGTACTACCTGATGCGGAAGAGGGAAGCGGGCGGATCGGTGTCCTGAGCGCGTCTCGAATCGCTTCTCGAGGCCCCGCGGCGGTAGCCCCCTGTTTTCTTCAGCTCCGGCTCTTCTGGATGTAGAAGCGCGCCAGCTCGAGGCGGTCGTTGCCCCAGAACATCTCGTCCCCCACGAACAGCGTCGGCGCACCAAAGACGCCTCGCTCGACTGCCGCTCGGGAGTCGGCGTCCAGCCGTTCGCGAAGCTCGTCGGACTGCGCGCGCTCGAGCGCCGCTTCAGCGTCCAGGCCGGCGCCGGCCAGGAGCGCCCGGACCACCTCGGGATCCGAGATGTCCTTCGCTTCGGCCCAGCGGGCGCGGAACGCGGGGAAGTGGTACTCGCGGAAGCGGCCCTCGTCCTTGGCCACCAGGGCCGCCTGGCTCAGCAGCCGCGGATCCTTGCGCTCACCCCGGGAGGGGTGGAACTCGGCGCCGCAGAACTCCGCCCACTGGCGCAGATCGTTGGCCAGGTTGGCCCGCTTGCGGGGGCCGAGGCCGGGAGCCTTGACGCCTTCGGGCAGGGGATTCGGAGCAGGCTCCTTGATGATCGACAGCAGCACGGGCCGGAAGTCGATCTCCACCCCGAGATCGCCCAGGTACGACTCGACTCGGCAACTGCCGAGGTAGGCCCAGGGTCAGGCGTAGTCGAAGTAGAAGGGAATCTGCACGGCGCTCCTCCACGGAGGAGTCTACACGAGCCTTCCACAGACGACCCCGCATTGCGACACCCGAAATCGGCAAGCCGGCGGGCCGCCCGTTTCCGGGAGACCCGCCGGCTTCGTCTTTCGATCGTCGCCCGGCGCGGGAGCCGGGTCGACGAGCGGCTCGATCTAGGCGGCGTAGCTACGCTTGGCCTGGATCTTTCCGTTCTTCCCCTTGATCTTGAGCACGCCACCCGCGCGCTTGGCCAGCGCACGACCCTTGCGTACCGCGACGTCCTTCTTCCGGTGCATGCTCTCGGGGCTCTTCTTGTCCTCGCGCTTGACCATCCAGCCATCCCGCGAGCTGCGGACTACGAACGATTTACTCCGCATTTCTCCTCCTGCCGGCTCCCGAAATTTAGAGACGGAGCCGTGTACAGGATCGGCTGACGCGCGGGAACACTGAAGAGCGATCGGCGTTCCCGTCCCGAAGACCCGATTCTCGCTCTATCCCGGCGACTTATCGGAGTGTGTGCTCAGGCGTGTGGCGTCGCGATGGTTCGAGCGGAGCTCAGGCTACGCCGAACAGCGCCGCCGCGTTGTGGTGGAGCCACTTCTCCTTGACCGACTCCTTGAGCGGCAGCTCCATCACAGCGTCGGCCAGCTGACGGATGCTCTGCCCCATGAAGAGCCAGGTGGAGCCGAACAGCACCCTGTCCTGGAGGATCGAGTTGCCCAGATTGAGGAGCGTCTCCCATCCGCTCCCGGGCATCGCAAGGTACCTGGGCAGGTACGAGGCGATGTCGATGTAGACGTTCGGGTTCCGCCACGCCACCGCCGTCATCTCGGCCACCCACGGCCAGCCCCCGTGACCAGCGATCATCTTGAGCTCCGGGAAGTCCTGCGCCACCACGTCCAGATGGATCGGCCGCTCCACCTCCATGTTCTGCGTCGAGTAGTTGATCGAGAGGTGGAACCAGATCGGTATGTCGAGCTCCACGCAGGTGCTGTAGATCGGGTACATCCGGGCGTGGGTCGGCGGGATTCCGAACATGAATGGCCGGATGGCCACGCCGCGAAGCCCCAGCTCATAACAGCGACGGATCTCTCTCACCGCGTCCATACCCTTGAGTGGATCGATCCCGGCGATGCCGATGAAGCGATCCGGATGCTGCCGGACGAGATCGGCGTAGTAGTCGTTGGGCTGTGGCTCGATTCCGCTGGGCGTCTCTTCGTCGAGGTTGAAGATCACTGCCCGCTCCACGTCCATCTCGTCGAGCTGATGGATGAAGGCATCCACCTCCATGGTGAGCGGGCGGACCCGGGGCGCGAGCGCCTCCGCGAGCTCCGCGGGATCCATCGAGACCTTCATCTGGTAGAGCTCGTCGGCGGTCATCCCCATCAGCGGGGCCACCCGCGGGCCGAAGACGTCCTTCAGGTAGCGCGCCATCTGGGGAGGCAGCGTGACGATCAGGCCCAGCACGACATCCAGCGTCGGAACGTACGAGAGCGCATCGATGATCTTGAAGCGCTTCAGGACTGCTTCTCCTCTTCCCGCTCGCGGAGAACCCGGCGCAGCGCCTTGCCGGCGAGATTCTTCGGGATCTCGTCGATGAACTCGACGATCTTGGGCGCCTTGTAGGCTGCCATCTTCTCCTTGCCGAAGGCGATGATGTCGTCCTCCGTCACCTCGCCCCGAGCATCCTGCTTCAAGACGACGAACGCTTTGACCGTCTCGCCGCGGTACGCGTCCGGTACTCCGACGACGGTGGCCTCCTGGACGGCCGGGTGATGATAGAGGTACCCCTCCACCTCCGCGGGGGCGACGTTGTAGCCAGAGGCGATGATCAGGTCCTTGATCCGCTCGACGAAGAAGAGGAAGCCGTCGTCGTCCATGTAGCCGGCGTCCCCCGACGCCCACCATCCATCCCCCAGGAACTGCTCGCGGGTTTCCTCGGGCTTTCTCCAGTACCCCTTCACGACGCCTTCTCCCCGAAGCACGATCTGGCCGACGGTTCCCCTCGGCACCACCTGGCCGCTCTCGTCGACGATCTTGACCTCGCCGGTGATGGCGCCGATGGTGCCGCTTCCGGGGAGCTTCTTGTTGGCCATCTCGATGGTCCCGGGACCGGCGCCGCAGGTCTCGGTGCAGCCGTAGCCGGCGTAGAGATACGTGCCGACCTTCTCCTGCCACTCCTTCTGGAGCGTGGCCGGCACCGGAGCCCCGCTCGCCGCGGTCACCCGCAGGCTGGAGAGGTCGAAGTTCTCGAACTCCGGGTGGTTCAAGAGCCCGATGTAGGCGGTGGGCGGCGCGAAGCCGAAGCTGATGCCGAAGCGCTCGATCAGGTCGAGCATGTCGCCGGCGTCGAACATCGGGATCGGCACGCAGGTCGCGCCGATCAGCACGGCCGGAAACAGGATCAGCACCTGGCCGCCCACGTGGAAGAGCGGGAAGAGCATGAAGAGCACGTCGGAGCCGTCCATGTCGAGGCCGCCGACGACCATGGCGGAGACGTGGTTGTAGTTCCAGTGGGTGATCATGGCGCCCTTCGGGAATCCCGTGGTGCCCGACGTGTAGAGGATGCAGGCGAGGTCTTCGTAGACATCGGTCTCGAGGATCGGAACCTGGCCCTGCTCCTGGCGGATGATCTCCATCAGGTCGTCGGCGCCCTCGACCGGAATCCTGTCTGCTGACAGAAGCGGCGGGAACGTCGCCGTCGCCTCGGAGAAGTCCTTGGCGTGGGTGGTGACGACCCGCCGCATTCCCAGTTCGGCGGCGACCGGTTGCACCACGGGGGCGAGCAGGTCGAGGCCGACGACGACCTCGGCCTCCGACTCCTCCAGGATGTAACGGATCTCGTCGGCCTTCAGCATCACGTTGAAGGGCACCATCACGCAGCCGGCCTTCAGGATCCCGTACATGACGATCACGTGCTGCGTGCAGTTGGGCAGCATCGTGGCGACCCTGTCGCCCTTGCGGAGACCCAGCCCGGCCAGATACGCGGCGAACCGGTCGCTCAGCAGGTCGAGCTCCCAGTAGCTCAGGTGGTGGTGGAGGTAGATCAGGGCCGTCCTCTCCGGATGCCGCTGCGCCGTGTTGCGCAGGATCTCGTGCAGCGGCTCCTCCGGCGTCGCCGGCACCGGCTTGGCGGCCCAGGCGGGATCGAAGACGAGGTGGGAAGGTTCGGGGGACATGGAGTGGGTTCCTTGCTGGCGTGCCCGCTTTTGGTGCGGGCGGCAGTCCAGCGTGACGATACTGGGCCAGGCACCCACTTTGCCTCTCATTCTGGGCTTTCCGGACGGGTCCCGACCCCCTTCCTCCCCCCGGGCTCCCCCCGATCCCACCCGGCTCCACTGACTTTTTGCTGCTTGGGGCCGCGTCGCCGCTTTCGCGACTCGGCGTCTGGAGCGGAGCCATCTCGCCTTTGGAACCAGCGCGACCTGCCAATTCGTCGTCCGTGGGTCGGCGCTTCGAGTCCGCCCGGCGGCCCCAGCAATTTCAACTACTTATGCGGTTCCTGCCTGCCTTCGCCCGGCCCTTTGACAGCAATCCGGGGCGACGCTCTGCGCGGGCCTCGCTCCGCTCCAGCCGGTCGTTGCTCAAGGACCGACACGAAAAGCATCCCGACGGCGGCGGGCAGGCGCATCCAGCTCCACGCTGGTCGAACCCGTGCCGATCAACTGACGATGGGGAACGGACTGCCGCAGCCTCTTCGATCTCTTCGACCCCATCGCGCTTGGATTCACGTCTACTCATTCCCGCTTTGCCCACATTCGGGGCAGAGCCCGTTTACCCCGCTCAGGTCGTACCTTCGGGTAACAGCTCTGCAGCTACGCCCACGATCAAATATCCATTCCTCCCAGGGCGCCACCTCGCCGTCTATACGGAGGACTTGCTTTTCAGTTACCATTCTTCGGATCTTCGACCTACGCAACTGAGAGACACATGAAATGAACTGGTACCGAATCAAGACCTCACTCATTGGGATCAAGCGCTTGATGACCTTGTCTGATGAAGACAAGCAAGGCTGCATTGACGCTTTTGAGTTCTTTCAGCGCATGCAAAATGGTGAGGAAACCAAGACGGAAGACGAAACAAAAGCGGTCGCAGCCTACTACAAAGTCTTGAACAATATGTTGTCGGTGTTCGACTTGGAAAAACTCTACATCCCGCCACAACTAGACGAATCTGAAGGTTTGTACGGTAACCAATTGCTATGCGAACAAGCCGTCTTGAAGGAGCTGAATCTACAGGATCCCCAAACATCTCACCTGCTGGACATGGGATGCGGAAGGGGAAGAATTGCCCACCACTTCGCCACCATGACTGGTGGCCAGGTATCCGGCTACAACATTGATCCGAACCAAATTGAAAACGCGATCGACTGGGCTGCTGAATGCAAGATGAGCGATCGACTCCATTTCACAGTTGGCAATCATCACGAACCGCTCGAGTATGAGTCGTCCTTTTTCGATGGATGCTTCTCCATCCAGGCTGTTTGGCCCTTCTTCAAAAAGGAGGAGTTGGATGACCACGCGAAAGAGATGTATCGAGTCTTGAAGTCTGGGGCTAGATACGCGTGTTCGGAATATTTGTTGTCACCCTACTTTGATTGGAACAACGAAGAGCATGTAGCCCTTCATAAGGCTTATCTCCCAACACTGGCTGCCACCCATTCGATGTATCCGGCAGATGTCTGTGCTGCTTTGGACAAAGCGGGTTTCACAATTCGTGTTTCGGCACCTTCGAAAAGGGAAGCCTGGCCGATCTGTGAGCAAAAACGTGATTTGATGCTACGAGCACGAAAAGCGATCAGAGCTCTTGAAGCGATTCGTATCATGCCTCCGTGGGTCGAACATTCGCTTGAACTACTTCAAACAGGCGGACAGGCCTGGACGGATGCAGAGAAAGCAAAAATTGCAGATTTGAACTGGCGAATCGTCGCTGAGAAACGCTGAGCAGCTGTAACGCCTACCTCGGGTCCAGGACCATCAGCTCCTCGCACGGCCACTTGGTGATCACCTCGTGTCCCTTCTCGGTCACCACCACCTGCGATTCGATACGCGCGCCGTCATCGCCGTCGCCAGCGAACGTCTCCAGGGCAAAGTGCATGCCGGCTTCGATGGGCACTGGCATCGCCAACGAGACGGCGCGCGTGATCATCGGTTTCTCGTGGTTGCTGAGTCCCACGCCGTGTCCCACCTGAAGGCCCAGTGCGTCGATCTCGTTCTCGTAGCCGAGCTCTTCAGCCGACGGCCATTGCTCGGCGATGTCCGCAGTGGTGGCGCCGGGCCGGACGGCCTCGATCGATCTCTCCAGCCACTCCAGCGCCTGTGGCCATGATTCCGAGCGTCATTGCCTTTCCCTCCCGGCGTCCTACGCCAGCCCAGCCTGGAAGCGGCTGATCTCGGAGATGACGGCCCAGTCGAGATCCTCCATGCCCCGGGCCGCCGCGGTGAGCAGCTTGTCGCGAACGATGCTCCCGAACGGCAGCGGTGCGCGAACGTCGCCCGCTGCCTGCATCATCAGCTCCATGTCCTTCATCGCTCCACTGAGGGCGAAGCCGGGGTCGCTGAAGTCCCGGCCGTGGATCAGCCGGGCGTACTCCTGCAGGGCGGGCTGGCCGAAGAATGCCCCCATCACCAGATTCAACATGTCCGGGCTGATCCCGCTCTTCTCGCCGAAGGCGAATACCTGCCCCATCAGCTCGACGGTCGCCACCAGCATGTAGTTGACCGAGAGCTTCATGCTGCTGGCCAGGCCAGGATCTTCCCCGAGGTTGATTGCCAGCGAGGTGTAGGCGTCCACGACCGGCCGGCACTCCTCGATCGCCTCTGCCTCCCCCCCTAGGAAGGTCCGGAGCTCCCCCTTGGCCGCCACATCGGGCCTCCCCACCACCGGTCCGACCACGCAGCGGCTCCCGTGCTCGGCATGAAGCTCGGCCAACTGTCGCGCGCACCGCGGCGAGATCGTCGTCGTGTCGATGTGGATTCGGCCGGGTTCCAGGCCGGCGAGGATTCCGTCGACACCCGTCACCGAGTCCAGGACGGATGCGTCGTCCATCAGATTGCTGACCACGACGTCCGCTCCGGTGGCGGCGTCCTTCGGCGATTCCGCGGCCGTCGCACCCTCGTCCACAAACGGCTGCATCTTCGCCGCTGTCCGGTTGTACACGCGCAGCGCGAATCCGGCCCGCTGGATGCTGCTGGCGATGCCCGCACCCATTCGTCCCAGACCGATGCAGGCCACCGTCGTCCCTTCGTTGCTCATACCGTCACATCTCCTTCACAGTTCTTGGCGTGCAGTCCGGACAGCCGCAGTCCGGTGACGGTGTCGATCACCACTTCCCGTGGCGCCCGGCTCGGATCCTGCGTCCACCAGTGCAGCACCTGGATCAGCATTCCGATCACGGCGTGTGCCGCCACGGCGGGATCGAGATCCGCGCGGAAGTAGCCCTCGGCCATCCCCTCGCGCAGCCGCTGCTCCTGGTGCGCCGTCAGGGATTCCAGCAGCTCGGCGCCGGCGGCCGTCGTGGTGACCTCGGTGCTGAACAAGACCTGGAAGAGGGCCGGGTGCTCCGCGGCGTAGCCCACCAGCGCCTCCGCATGGGCGCGTTCCGACTCCCGTACCGTCGCGTACTTCGTGTCAGCGATCCGCCGGACGACGGCGTGAATCTCCTCGAACCCCTGGAAGAGGATCTCCCGGAGCAGCTCTTCCTTGTCGGTGAAGTGCACGTAGAGGGTGCCCACCGCCACGCCCGCTTCGCGCGAAATGTCCGTCGCCCGCGTCCGGGCGAACCCTCGGGAGGCAAACAGGTTCTTCCCGGCCTCGATCAGCCGACGCCGTGTTTCGAGTCGGCTCCGCTCCCGCATATTCGGCACGGCTTCGGCGGCGCTCACGCGTTGGCTCCTTGAGTGAATAATAATTCACTGAATATATATTCATTTTAGCGATCTGTCGAGCGATTTCTTGGGCCTGCGTGGCACGCCAGAGCAATTCGGACCGCTGGAGCTGAGGATTCAGGAGGCAGATCGGCGCGGTCTTCCGCTGGGGCGCCGAGCTACCCGACTCCTAGGCGGGAGATCACAACGGCGATCGGGCGTCGGGAATGGCGTGGTTCAAGAAGGCCCCCCGCCTCCGACAGCAACTCTGACAGCAACCGTGACAGCAACGGGGACGGACGCCGAGAGGCGCGGTGGACGCCCGCGGGATGCGGCGAGGTGCCCAGCGGCGCCGGCATGGGTTCTCGGGACGGACACCCGCCCCCCTCCCGACTTACTGCTCGGCTGGCAGACGCCATCCCACTATGCTGCTTTCCGCGAGCAGTGACGGAGCGGGAGGCGATTGGGCGCTCTACTTGCCCTTCTTGGCGATCTTCTTGGCGGCCTTTTTGAGCTTCTTTTCCTTCGGCGTGAGCTTGGCCTTATTCGTCTTTTCGGTGCGCTTCTTGTCTTGAGCTTTGGACATGGACCAATGATACCCCCGCCATTCGGCAGCGCCCGAGAAACTCTGGCCAAGGCACACTCGCCGGAACCGGAACGGCCCGTCCCTCTCGAAAACCCGATTCTCCGGGAATCACGGCCCAGCTGCGTTTCAGATGGGATGCAGCAGGCCTACGACCGAAAGTCCACTGTCGGCAAGCTCGCGCGCGCGCTCGACGAGGCGCCGGTGCGAGGCTGGTCGGTCGTGAGCATGAAGGGCGACTGGAAGAAGATCTTCCCGGCGCCGGACTAGCGAATAGCGCCCCTCTTCAGCGATGGGGCCCGGTATCGAGGGTAGGGATGAGCGGGGTCGATGGGGGAACAGCGCCCCCGGAGCGCCCCTAACGGGCCCAGAATGCGCACCCTCCCGGTCGATCGAGCGCGCCTCCGATTGGATTGGAAATCAAAACCCGTGAGCCTGGTTTGCTCGCCGAGGCTCGGGCTCGTGTGCGTGGTCAAAGCGGCAGGGATGGGATTTTGGCCAAGGACAGCCTCTCGCCGAGCTCTGAGCGTGGTTCGGATTGTTTTCTCACGCGCCCTATCCTTTGACCTTCGGATCCGCTGCTGGATCCTCAGACTCAGCTGTCGATGCGTCGGGAGCGGGGGCCGGCGCTTCGGGCGCAACGGCAGACGTTTCCGGAGTGGGAGCCGACTTCGGCTTCTTCTTCTTCTTGGGTTTCTTGGCGGCGGCCTCTTCAGGGGCCTTCTCTGCCGAGCCCTTCTCCCGGGCCTTCTTCTTGGCCGCTGACCTGTCTGCCTTGGCTTGAACTCGTGCCACATGCTCCGTCTCGATGGCCGTGATACGGGCTAGCCTGGCCCCTGCCTGGCGGATAGCGGCCCTGAGTTGTCTGACCGTGGCGTTTCGCTCAATCGCACGGTCGTCGAAGTTGTCTTCACGAAGACGAGCCACCCGAGTGGCAAGCGCGGTCACGGCGGCTTGTTTGTGGTTTTCCAGATGGACTCTTGATTTGACGTTCACTCGTCTCTCCTCTGCCTGCTGTTCTGAACACGGCCCAAGTAGTCATCATTCATTCGAAGTCGGTCATCGTACTCGGCTGGGCGAAGGTAGGAAGAATAACGCCCTCTCGGTCAAATACTCGGAACTTCCCGCCAGTGTTTAGCTTCCCCGATCGCCGGCCGGATGGGGCTACGCGGCACGCCTGGCCCGCTCCCCTCACACGGGAGCCTCGAGGGGTCATCCCTCGCGAACACCCGTCCGGAGCTGGCCGTGGGCCGGCAGCGAGTTCGAGACGATGGAGCCTTCCGGCGGCGGGCATCCTCCATACGCCGCCCCGGTCGGCTCCATGAGGCCTTGCCGCTCTACCGCCTCAAGACGCCCAGGAGAACGTCCAGGCCCTTGGCGACGGACTCGTCGTCGATGACAAGCGGCGGCGCGAGGCGGACTACGTGGTCTCCCGCGTAGCAGAGGAAAAGACCAGCATCCAGGCAGGCCGCGAACACCTCCGCTGCCGGCTTGTCGATCTCGATGCCGATCATGCAGCCCATGCCGCGAATCTGCTTCACGCAGCCGACGTTCGCGTCGGCGATGGCGCCGCGGAGCCGCTCACCGAGGGCCTCCGCCCGCTCGACGAGGCCTTCCTCTTCGACCAGTTCAACAGCAGCCAGCGCCGCCGACGTGCACAGCGGGTTGCCGCCCAGCGTGCAACCGTGCTTGCCCGGGCCGAGGACATCGCCGTGCTTGGGCGCGGCGATGCACATGCCCACAGGGGCACCGCCGCCGACGGCCTTGGCCAGCGTCATGACGTCCGGCTCGATGCCGAAGTGCTGGTAGGCGAACCACCTGCCCGTTCGTGCGGGGCCGGTCCAGACCTCGTCGCAGATCAGCAGAATGCCCTTCTCGTCACAAAGGGCTCGCAGGCCCCGCATGAACTCGGTCCCGGGCACGTTCACGCCGCCCTCGCCCTGGATGGGCTCGACGAAGATGCCGGCCGTCTCGTCGTCGACCGCCGCTCGAACCGCGTCGAGGTCGTCGTAGGTCACCCCGGTGACCATGCCGGGGACCATCGGCTCGAACCCGCCCTGGAACTTCTGGCCCGGCGTGAGGCTCAGGGCGCCCATCGTGCGGCCGTGGAAACAGTTGGCGAAGCTCACGATCTTGTAGCGTCCCTCGCCGGCCGCCAGGCGCGCTAGCTTCAGCGCCGCCTCGTTGGCTTCCCCGCCGCTGTGGCAGTAGAAGACCTTGCCGCCGAAGGCATGGCCGGTGATCTTCTCGGCCAGCTCCAACTCGACGTCGTTGGTGAAGAAGTTGCCGTGGCTGAGCAGCCTTTCGGCCTGTCTCTTGAGGGCAGCGACGACTTTCGGATGACAGTGCCCTGCGATCCCTCCCCCGCCGAAACCGGCGAAGAAGTCGACATACTCGTTGCCATCGGCATCCCAGATCCGCGCCCCGGCGCCGCGAACCATGGCCCGCAGCCTCGCCCCGTAGTTGGGGGTCAGCAGGCGTTGCGATGTATCGAGCAGTTCGGCTTGGGTGGGCATGGGTTGCCTCCGGTCTTGACGCGGGAATCCGACGCTTGGAAACGCGGTTTGTACGCCTGTTGTCCCTGTAGAGTCGACCAAAGGTAGGTCCTCGTCCAGCCCGGCGTGTTCGGGCATGACCAATGAACTGACCGTCTTCTCTCAGGACCGAAGACTCGAGGTCGCGCGCGAGGGTGATCTTGCCCGGGTTCCGGACGGCCCGCAGAGACATGTCATAGCTGCAGGAGGCCGGCTCCAATACCGGACATGAGCATCGAGGGTGGCACGATGCCCAGGGCCGAGCACCAGGCGAAACGGCCGAGTGGTACCCCCATCGCGCCCGGGAGCAGAGCCGAGATGTGTCCCCCGGCCCAGGGGCCCCATCGGGAGCCAATGATGAACGCCGGAGCCCGTGAAATCCCACTCCAGCGACCAACCGACACTTCCCGAGCAACACGATCTTCGAGTCAGAGGTGCACATCGGGCTCGGGAACGCCACCGCTGCTCGCGAGGCAGTCGAAGTCGCAGCCGAGGTGCGCCTGCGTCACGTGTTCCGAGTACAGCGCCTGGTAGCCCCGTGTGGCGTGCGGCTTTCGCGCCTGCCACTTCGAGCGGCGCTCGTCGAGCTCTCTCTTGTCCACCCTGAGCTCGATTCTGCGCTCTGGAACGTCGAGCTCGATCACGTCACCGGTGTTCACGAGAGCGAGGGGTCCGCCTACGTAAGCTTCGGGAGAAACATGCAGGATGCACGTTCCGTAGCTGGTTCCGCTCATCCGCGCATCGCTGATGCGGACCATGTCCCGGACCCCAGCACGGGCGAGCTTCTGGGGAATCGGCAGCATTCCGCACTCGGGCATGCCCGGCCCACCCCGAGGACCTTCATTGCGCAGGATGAGCACGCTGGTTTCGTCCACGCCGAGGTCCGGGTCATGGATCCGAGCACCGAGGTCGTCGAGGTCCTCGAACACGATCGCGCGACCTTGGTGCCGCAGGAGCGACGTGGTGGCCGCACTCGGCTTGATCACGCATCCGTCTGGCGCCAGATTCCCCCGCAGCACCGCGAGCGCTCCCTCTGCAATCGGCTTCGTCATCGGCCGGATGACCTCCGCGTTGTAGACCTTCGCCCCGTCGATGTTCTCTCCCAGCGTACGCCCATTGACCGTCGCGCAGTCGAGCGTCAGGCTGTCCTGGACCCGACTCAGCAAAGCTCGGATGCCCCCCGCCCAATAGAAGTCCTCCATCAAGTACTCGCCAGAGGGGTGCACGTTCGCCAGCACGGGGACGCGGCGTGCCATGGCGTCCAGATCGTCGAGAGAGAGCTTCACGCCCGCTCGGCCCGCCAGGGCGGTCAGATGGATCGTCGCGTTCGTCGATCCCCCCATCGCAGAGCAGACGGCGGCAGCGTTTCGGAAGGAAGCTTCCGTCAGCAGATCGGACGGCTTCAGATCACGCCAAGCCATCTCGACGACCCGTCGACCCGCCTCGACCGCGAGCCGCGTTCCCAGGGCATCGACCGCCGGTACCGAGGAGGCCCCGGGGAGAGAGAATCCCAGCACCTCGGCCAGGGCCGTCATCGTCGATGCCGTTCCCATGTCGTTGCAGGTTCCCACGGTTGGAGCGCAAGTCCGTTCGACCTCGAGGAAGTCCTCGAGAGAGATGTTGCCGACCGCGAGCTCCTGGCCGTACTTCCAACCCGCAGACGATGAGCCGAGGCGCTCCCCACGCCACGAACCGCTGAGCATGAAGCCCGCCGGCACGTAGATCGAGGGGATATCGGCGCTGATCGCTCCCATCAGAAGCGCGGGCGTCGTCTTGTCGCATCCACCGAGCAGGACCGCGCCGTCGACCGGATGGCAGCGGATCAGCTCCTCGGTCTCCATCGCGAGGAAGTTGCGGTAGAGCATGGCTGTGGGGGCGACGTTCCGCTCGCTCAGGGACATCGCCGGGAGCTCTACAGGGAACCCACCCGCGAGGAGGACACCGCGCTTCACGTCCTCGGCACGATCCCTGAGATGCCCATGACAGGTGTTGAGATCGCTCCAGGTGTTGATGATGGCGATGACGGGCCGATCGACGAACTCATCGAGCTCCCAGCCGTTCTGTAGCATCCGGGAACGGCGACCGAAGGAGAACGGACCCTTTCCAAACCACCGGTGGCTCCGAAGCTCCGCAGGCTGCTTTCGCTTGCGCTCGACCATTCTGTTACTCCTAGTGTGAACGCTTGGACGACTGAGAGGAGCGGGAATCGACCCGACCCCGGTTGTAGTTCGCTTCCTATGTGAAACCAAGAGCCATTGTGGGTGTCTGCGGGATTGGCCTCGGGGGTCCGATTGTGATTGCTTCAGGGGCCGCAGGCCGGTAGACGCGAGTTCGCAAGCAATGCTTCCGCTAGCAGCGCACTAGTTTCGTGATCGGAAGCAATGTGTCAGCCGTGAGCGCCGTGTAGATGGTCTCGGCCATCAATCTGGCCCCTGCGGCATTGGGGTGGATCCTGTCGGGGAATAGCTGGGGCTTGCCGCTGAGCGCTTCGTAGAGATCGATGATCGGCCAGCCGGTCTTCGCCGCGACTCGATCGATCTTCGCCAGCACCTTTGGGTTGATGATCGAGTCCCGGATGCCCGAACGCCCCGGGAAGGCTGGTACCGGATAGCAGATCCAGATGAGCGGTCTGGATTCCAGCTCAGCGAAGGTGTCGATCATCTCCACGTAGTCATCGACGAATGCCCTGGAATTCCTCCAGTTCTGAGGCTTCGTGTCGTTCGTTCCCAGCATGATGATGACGACGTGCGGCTCGAACCTCTGGGCCATGTAGAAGGCGGACTGCTTCCAGTAGGGCATGTCTCCCTGCTTGAGAAGAGTGGCGCCGGTCACCCCGAAATTGCGTACGTCCCACCCCTCTCCGAGCAGTTCCCCCAGTTGCACGGGGTAGGAGTTCTTCTCCCGATTCCAGATGTTCTTGCCATAGGTGACGCTGTTCCCGATGCATGCCACGCGGATCGTCCCTGTGTAGTCCGCTTCACGGATGGACCGCGAGGGACCGGACAAGCCGCACCCGGCCATGAGAAGAACACTGGCGGCCGCCAGGAAAGCCTGGCAATACAGTGCGCGCCTCATGTCTCGAAAGCTCCTTCCCCTCCTGGAACGCAGCGTCGGCGAGGCGTGCACCAGACTGGAGTGGACCCTGGCCTGTGCGGTAGCATATCCGGTCGGCGGCACAAGCCGGGGAGATTCGTGACTCTGGGTGCCCACGCGAACCATTGATGCAGCCAACCCCTCCCCCCCAGCGGAGAATTCTGGATGCGTAGGACGCAGCGGCACTCCGGTGCTCGCAGCCGCCTGCCTCGAGCTGTCCTCGGGATCGGTGCGGTCGCCCTCGTCTGCGTCCTGCTCCACTGCGAGGCCGGGGAGCCGGGCGATGCCCGGAAGGCTGCGCAGCCGGGGCCACTGGATACTCCCGCCGGTTGGGTGGAACGCTGGCAACAGATGGAGGAGCTGGGTCGTGGCTTCGTCGTCTGGGAGTCCAATCGCACCGGCCGTTGGCGGATCTGGTACCGGAACCTCGACGGCTCCGGCCTCCGCCAGCTGAGCCCGGAGGAAAAAGCGCGCGACCATTTCGCGCCCCACATCTCCCCCGACGGGACCCACCTCGTCTATCTGAGCTATCCCACTCCCCGGAACGCCTACAAGTCCATTCCAGACGATGTATCGGTGCCGCTTCATCTGCTGCGCATCGAGGACGGGAGCGATCGCGTGCTCGTCTCCAGCGCGCGTTCCTACAGGGGGGATCGCGCAGTCGTCTGGCTCGGAAATCGCGAGCTCATCTACATCGATGGCCAGGGAAATACGCAGCAGCTCGACGTTGGGAGCCGCGAGCAGCAGCCGCTTACGTTGGAGCCCCATCCGACTTTCGGCTTTCTGATCAATCCCACCTTGACCCACGCTACGTTGGGCAGTCCCCCGACCTTCTCCCTCTACGATCCGGAGAAGCGCCGAATCGCGCGGCGCCGTGCCGAGAACGGCTGCCAGCCCTACTTCTCCCACGACGGTCGTTGGGGTTTCTGGATCGAGAAGAACGGTGGTCCGGTGCGCCGGATCGATCTGGCCAGCGGGGAGACGGGGACCATCATCAGTCGCGACGACCCCCAGATGCCAAAGGGCCACGGCTACCTCTACTTTCCCATGCTCTCGCCCTGTCAGCGTCTGCTGGCTTTTTCCGCCTCCCGATCCCCGAAGGAGCACGATCCGTTTCAGGCGGACTACGAGGTCTTCGTGGGTCGAGTGGATCCCCTCAGCCTGGAGCTGATCGACGAGCCGGTCCGCTACAGCTTCGACCCGGGTACGGATCGGTATCCCGACGTGTTCCTCTCGGGCATGGAGTTCGGACACCACCGCGGAGAGGCACCGCATTCCATCGCCCTCGAGATCCCCAAAGGACACACGGGTGTCGGCAGTCGAGAGCCCTGGCGGTGGGACTTCGGCGATGGCACCTCGGCGCTGGGCGAGACCGGCATCCACACCTTCGAGCGGCCTGGTCTCTACCAGATCACGGCATCCCGCGGTGCCACCGAGCTCTCCGGCGACGTGAAGGTCGACCCCGCCCGGCCCCCGAATCCGAGACGCGTACGAGTACACGACGCGGGGCGCGAGGTGGAGGTCATGTTCGACGAGCCGATCGCGCCCGCGAATCCCCGCCTCGACTTCGAATCCGGCGCCTCGGTTCGAGGTTGGCACATCGCGGAGGACGGCCGCACGCTGGCTCTGAACCGCGATCCCCCAGTCGAGACCGAGGATCATCTTCTCATCGAGGGCTTCGTGGACCGGGCGCAGAAACCCAACCCGATGCAGGCCCACCGTCTCCTGGTAGAACCGCGCGTCTGGCCGAGTCGAGATGATGGGCTCGTATTCCTCTGGAAGACCGGTCGGGATCCGAACCTGGTTCGCGATCCCTTGACCAAGGTTTCGCACACCTACGAACTCGAGGCACACAGGAAGGCGCGGCTGGATCACGACTACGCAATGTTCGTCTCGGGTGGATACTTTCGGGTTCTCGACTTCGCCAGGCGTGAGGTGGAGACCCTTCGAAGCGCCAGCGCCGTGACCATCGAGGCCACGATTCAGCCCGCGAGCTTCGAGTCGAACGGCGATCGGGGACTGGCCGGGATCGTAGTCCTCGCGCACGAGTTGGACGACGAAGAAAACGTGAGCTTCATCCTCGCACAGTCGGGCGACGAGCTGGCGATCCGCTTGGGGACATCCCTCACCGGCCCGCTGGGCAGCGAACTATTCAGTCTCGGCCGACTCGCGTCGAGCGAGCCCACCCACGTGATCGTTTCCTATCAGCCGGGTCGGTTGACTGGCTATCTGAACGGGAAGAGGGTCCTCGACAGCGACGCAGTGCAGGGCGATCTCAGCAGCTGGTCCGAGCTCGACTTGCTTCAGTTCGGGATGGGCCATGGCTCGGTTTCGGAATGGGATGGCACGATCGAAGGCGTGGCCCTCTACAGCCGCTTCATGGAAGCTGGAGAAGCGGCCACCAACGCACGCGCCTATCTGGAACTGATCGCGGAAAGAGAGCCCGTGGAGCGGGTCGAGCTGCGGGGCAAGCTGGTGGGGCGCTCCCACGTGCCGACGCTGAAGGAGATCGTGCCGTACCGAGAAGCCCTGGTGGTGTACGAGTATGAAGTTCTCGAGGTGCTGGGTGGAGAGCTGGGCGACGAGACCGTCCGCGTAGCGCACTGGGCAATTCTCGGCGGCAGTCCCCAGTCGATCGTCGAGCGCGAGCTGGGCGCCAGGGACCGCCTCGCGCTCGAGCCGTTCGACTACAATCCGCAGGCCCAGAACACCTACCTGTCGGACACGTTGGAGCTTCGCCTGGACGTACCCGTCTATCTCGACCTGGATCCCTGAGCCGGCACACGACACCATCCTTCAGGCGGCGTGCGCCTCTCAGGGGAGCGGTGTCGACGGAACGAATACGGTTCGGCCGATGGCGTCTTTCTCGATGGCCTCCCTGTCCATCGATACCTCGAGGGATCGCATGTCGAGCCACAGCTCTGCCTGGTCATCGTAGTATGGGCTCAACCATCTTCCCGATTGCCCGGTAGTGATCACCAGGCCGGAGTCCTCGAAGTGGCCGAAATCGATGACATGGCGCATGGACGCCCCCGCGGTCACCTGGTAGGGCTTTCGCTCGAGAGCACCGTGACGACCGGGATTGACGGTGGACATGTCACCTGGAAACTCGACTGGGCCGATGTTCCACAACCACTTGAAGGGTGGTACCGATCCCATTCGATGCTCGAAGGTGAGCCGATGAATCTCTCCCCATCGCCAATCGGAAACATCATCTCCCAACGCTTCCGCGAGGGAGTCGTGAGCCTCGGTCAGGCTCTTGACGATGGCTTGCTGTCTATCCTCCACGACCTCCGTTCCTGGATCATCGAACCAATGTTCCAGCGAATCATCGTGCAGCATCAGCAACAACACGCCAGCGGCGTAGTTGAGATTCCTGGGTTCGAGGAAATGCCGGTACAGGTCCTCGCTGAGTTTGTTGGAGAACGTGTTGTTCAGCAGCTTGACCAGGAATTCCTGGACGATGCTGGTCGCAACGCTGTCCACGCCGGTCGTTCCGTCCCAGGCACTCAAGTGTTGGGTCAGCTCGGCAATCCTCTCGTCATCCGATTCGGCGCTGGCGACTGCCTGAAGAATGTAACGCGAAAGCGTGAGTCCAAGTCGGGAGTGGGTATCGGACTTGTATGTTCCGCATCGATTGACGCGTCATTCGCTTCTGTCTTCTCAGCAGCTCCTCGATGCGAATCGCCCGATAGGGCAAGGCCAAGGCGGAGCCAAAAATGGAATGTGGATAACCAGAATCGAGGATCTCATTGTTGGCGGAGACGATGTAGCCCGTGGCGGGATTGAAGAGCTCGGGCAGCTCCTCGAAAGGGATGGTTCCTTCCCATTCGTGGTCTCCGGACCATCCCGGCACGGGTTCAAGGCCATTGCCTCTCGAGCGTATGGGGATCCTTCCGTTGACCTTGAGTCCGATATTGCCCTCTTTGTCCGCGTAGCCCCAATTCCAGACCGGAGCTCCAAAAAGAGCGAGAGCTGCTTTGAACTCCTGCCAGTTCGAGGCCCTGAAGATCTGCATGCAGAAGGAGATCTGTCCCCTGCTGGCTGCTGCCGAGGTCTGAAACGCGAGTGGAGAGCCATCGTCCAACAGAGTCCCGGTGATGGAGTTGACGATGGGGCCATGTCGGCTGATCCGGACGGCCAGCTTCTCTGTCTTCAGCTTCCCTTCTGATTTGTATCCGATTTCCTCGGCAATCGTCTCGAAGGGGTGATAGCTGCCCTCGTACAGGTATTGATTTCCATCGTCTGGATTCAGCCTCTCCCAGAACAGGTCCTGTGTATCCGCGCCAGTGGTGGTCGCGCCCCAGGCGATGTTTCGATTGTGTCCGGCAATGATGGTGGGGTAGCCGGGCAGTGTGATCCCCATGGCATCGGTTCCAGCCCCGACCAGATGCAGCTCGTACCAGAGCGAAGGCAGCAAGAAGGGCATGTGGTAGTCGTTCGCCAGAATGGGTTTGCCGGACTCTGAATGTTCTCCCGAAATGATCCAGAAGTTGCTGTGAATCTGATTGCCCTGGAAACCCGAGATCTGCTCGATCAGGGCATCCGCCCGCAGTAGCGCGGCATAGGATTGATGCTCGGGTTCGTAGCTGCCGTGTGTGGAAGTGGACTCCAGGTTGGCTGGAATGCCCTCCGAGGGATCATGAAACCCGGGAAGCGCCATATACGGACCGTGAAAAGTGAGCGCCGGTGCCAGCTCCCGCCCCCTCTCTTCTCCAAGCTCCTGGATGGCAGAAGCTCTCAGGACTTCGTGCTTCCAGTTGTGGTTCGAGGCATAGGATTGGAAATGTGCCAGGGCAATGATGTCTCCCGGAGTAAAGGGTTCGGGAGCATATCCGAGCACACGGAATTCGATGGGACGTTCCCCCGGCTGATTCCCGATGTAGGTATTGATCCCCTTGACGAAGGATTCGAGATAGGACCGCTCTTCCGGCGAGAGCGAGCCGAGTGACTGGACGGCATCTCTTCGAAAGCCGAGCACTCTGGAAAATCGATCCACTTCGAGCGTTCTTTCCCCGAAGATCTCCGACAATCTTCCGGCGGCAACTCTTCTGAACAGGTCCATCTGCCAGAGCCGATCCTGAGCCATGGCGTATCCCATTCCAAAGGCCAGATCGTCCAGGTGATCTGCAAAGATGTGAGGAACGGCAGATCCGTCTCTGAAGATTTCGATCCTGCCGTGGATTCCAGCGACATGGTGTTGTCCTTCGTAGTCCGGCAAGGTCGACTTGACGAAGAAGTAGGTGCCGGCGGACAGAAGCATCAGCAGCAGGAGTACTGCAATCAGCATGCGCCGTATCGCTTTCATGGATTCCTCTACCCGGATGGGGCTGGTCTCGAGCTTCGCCCGCTACTGTGCCTCGAGTGCCGAGGCTGAAGCTGAGTCCCCGCCCAGTCTCGTGTATTCGGGCATGGGCGGTCAACCGATGGCCTTCTCTCAGGATTCCGAAGACCTTGGGTCGCGCGCGTGCCTGGTTCGGTGCCGAGATGACGTTCTCGACCGTCACAGGTATCGTCTCGGGTGGGGTCGCCGACGGCCCGCTCAGCTGCGACCCGTTCCTCGATCCGGGCTGCGAAAGGCCAGTGATGTTGTCCCGAACGAACCAAGAGAACACACAGGGCGTCGCGCCCCGGGGCGGCGCGACGGGTTTGAGCATGCCCAACGGCACGGAGCCGCGATCGGCTGCGTTCCGGCGGATTGCGCGCTCGCTGGGGCCCTACCGGAAGCTTCGCCGCGCCGCGCGCGAGGAGTTGGCCAGGCTCCCCGAGCCCGCCCCGTGTCCGCCCCTGCCCGACTCGCAGGCGATCTTCCGCGACGTCGAAGGAATCTGCACCACGCCCCATCGGCGCGCGGGAACCGACCATGGCCATCGAGCCGAGGAGTACGTCGCAGAGAGGTTCCGCGAGATCGGGCTTTGCGATGTGACGAAGGATCCGATCGACATCACCCTATGGGACGCGCACGACTGGAAGCTCCTCATCGACTCCCGCGGCGAGCAGATCGACTTCCCCTCCTTCTACGTGGTCAACACCGGATTCACGGGACCCGAGGGCGTGCAGGGAGAGCTGGTCCATGTGGGCACGGGAACGGCCCAGGACTTCGCAAAGGTCGACGTACGAGGCAAGATCGTCGTCGCGGAGATTCCCTTTCCGGCCCTCCCCCTGGGTCTTCTCACCCGGGTGCTCGGAGGTGGCTTTCACACGTCCGACCCGCAGGGTGGCCTTCGCCTCTTCAGCCGGCACACGCTGGCCTTCGCACGACCGAACTTTCCGAATCAATATGGAGAGGAGATCCACCCGGAGTCGGTGTACTGGATGGCCCAGCGCCGTGGCGCGCGGGCCCTGGTGTTGATTCTCGAGAACCATCCCGGCGACACGAACCGGCACTATGGGCCCTACGACGGCGTCATGAAGCCCCTGCCCGCCCTCTATGTGAGTGGCTACCAGGGAGACCGCTTGCGCTCGCTGGCGAGGAGCGGCGCTCGAGCGACCGTCGTCCTGCAGGGCTCGGTCCGAGCCCGGCGTGACGAGCAACGTCTGGGGCCTGCTGCCGGGGCAGTCATCGGAGACGATCATGGTCTCCACCCACCACGATGCCCCCTTTCGGGGTGCGACCGAAGACGGAACGGGCGTCGCACAGGTGCTGGCACAGGCGAAGGCCTGGTCGACCGTTCCGAAGCATCTCCGCCGGAAGACGCTGCTCTTCGTCATCACCACGGGTCACCTCTACAGGGGCATCGGTGCGGCCAGCTTCTGTCAGCGTCACGGGGGTGACCTGATGCGACAGGCCGTCATCAACATCAACCTCGAGCACCTGTGCGCCAAGGATGTGGATGACCGCGACGGTCATCTCGTTCCCAATGGCCGGGTGGCGTGGACTCCGATGTTCGTCAGCGGCGCGACCCCGGCGATTGCGACCGCGATGCGTAGCGTAGAGCGCCATCGGCCTCCTGCCACGACGGTCTTGCCCTCGACGCTGCTGGGTGAGGTTCCTCCGGGAGAGGCGGGTCACTATCACATTCACACCGGCATCGACTTCATCCACTGGATCGGCAGCCCGTACTACCTGCTCACCGATGAGGACACGCTCGACAAGGTCGAGCGCGCCCAGCTGGAGCCCACTGCCCGGTTGGTGGCAGAGATGGTCGGAACGTTCCTGGAGATGCCGCCGCGCGGGTGATCAGCCCAGGATCGGGCGGAAGGCGTCGATGATCGCCTTGGTGTACGCGTCGACCGCAGCGAGCTTTGCCGGCGACGTATTGCCGAGCCGCACCAACACGAGATCCAACGCTGGGCTGATGATCGTGCGCTGGCCGAAGGCGCCACCGCAGTAGAACATTCCGAGGCTGCCGGGATAGATCCAGAAGTGTGCACCGTAGTGGCCGGCTTCCGCCTGCGGAGTGGGCGTGCGGGTGTAGTCCACCCAGCCCTCGGGTAGGATTCGCCGGCCCTCCCAGATCCCATCGCGCAGGTAGAGGTAGCCGAAGCGCGCGAAGTCGCGCGCCGAGCAGAAGCAGAACGCCGAGCCGATGAAGGTGCCGCGCTCGTCGAATCTCGGCGCTGGGCTCTTCATCCCAAGTGGCTCGAAAAGCTCGCTCCGCATGAAGGCGAGCATTCCATCGGGTCCGCCGCCGACGACATCGCCGACGATCCGTGCGAGCAGGTTGCTGCCGCCGCTGTTGTAGTTCCAGATCTCCTCCGGCGGATGAAGGCGCGGCAGCGCCGCCGCAAAGCGCGCCACGTCGGCCTTGCCCTCGCCCCACAGCATCGGGACGACGTCGCTCTCCGATTCCGGGTAGTACTCGGTCCCTCCATTCGGGAGCTGCTTCGCCTCCCTGAACCGCAGGCCATCGACCATGCGCAGGAGCTGATCGACGCTGATCTCCCGTCTCGGATCGTCGGCCTCCCAATCGGTGACGGCGGCCGGGGCATGCGGATCGAGCCGACCCTGACGCACCAGGATCCCGACGAGCGCCTGCGTGACGCTCTTGGCCATGGACCAGGAGGCGAAGGTGTCGTCCGGGCCCACGTCGCTCGCGTACCGTTCGGCAACGATCGCGCCCCGGTGGACGATCACCGTCGCGTGGGTGCGCTCGAGGGAATCGGGCGGCGGCTCGGAAAACGCGTCGTCCAGGAGGCGCATGAGCGCCTCGCGGTCGACCTTGGGATCGAGCTCGGCCCGCGGCCACTCCACGGTGGGCCAGGCGAGATCTGCGGGCTGCGGATGCAGGGGCAGAAGGGCAACGGCGTCGCTTCGTCTCGTGCCGAAGAGGCTCACGGCCGCTCAACGTAGCAGAGGGCCGAGCGGCTGTCCGAGCTCCTGTCGCAACAGCGATAGCGCTGAAACGGTTGCAGCCGCCTGTGCGTCATTCAGTATGGGATGGGGCTTCTCACCTCCGGAATCGCGCTCGGTGCGCTCGTTCTCGGGATCTCGGCCCCGGTTGCAGCGCAGAGTCAGCCCGCGCCCTGGCCCGGTGCAGATCCGCCCCGACCCTCCGTCAAACACAATCGTCCGCTAGACGACTCCGATCCGGAGATGAAGGAGTACTTCTCTTCCATCCCAGGGGGCGGCTGCGGCAACGAGCTCTATTTCAATCGGTATTTTCGCCGCGAACGCGTCCACCGAAAATTCGTCGCAGGGGGAGACCGCCTGGCCCGCTACTTCATTCGCCAGTACCAGGCATCGGTCGACGAGGGTTACGTCGACTCGGCAGGATTCTTGAGGTACGCGGCATACACGACCAGCGAGACGGCGTTCTCGTTCATCGCCAGACTGCTCGAAGAAGCCCGGCAGCGCCGGGACCGAGCCGTGTTTCGAGATGCGCTAGTAGCGCTGAGCCGGACCGAGCAGCCGGGAGCGATCGACATCGCGCTCGCGGTTCTTGCCACGGACGGAGACTTCGTCGCGAGGGCGTATGCGATCGAGGTCCTTCGCCGTACCATCGACCTGACGGAAGCGCGCCGGCCGGATGCGATCGACATGTTGCGTGCGATCGAGTGGGACGAAAGCGAGCTGCGCTCCAATCGGAGGGCAGCCTGGTCGGCGCTGAATCATCTGGCCCGATACGGGCTTGTCGCCGACCGGCGCCCACATCAGGACTTCGGGACGCCGCCTCGCCTCCCGGAGCAAGTGATCGAGCTGTTGCGGCAGCTCGATGAACACGTGCCGGCCGACGACCCCGCCCGTACCGAGGCTGGCTGTGTCAAGTACCTCATTCATTGTGGACTGGTCGAGTAGCGGGCGGGCTGTGTTCGGCCCTCAGCTCAGCGGCTTCCCTGAGAAGGCCTGTAGCGTGAACCCATCTTTGTCAGGCAGCGCCCTCCTCCAGGAGCTCCGTGATGTGACGGCGGATTTCGGCGACGTCGTCACGCGACACCCACTTGGAGAAGCGCAGCAGGGCAAACCCGCCGATTCCGAACAGGAGGCAGCCTGTCGCGAAGACGATCCCGACCAGCAGGCCCAGCCACCACGGCCCGCCCTCTTCTGCCGCCGCGCTCGTACCGAGTATCAGAAAGACCGCACAGAAGACCCCGACGAGGGCGAACCACAGAGTCATGAAGGCCTGGGCGAACGGATGTAGCTGGAAGCGACCTCGGAGCACGGTCTGACCGGAGTCTGCCGTGAAGGCGCCGCGAAACACGGGGGCAAAGGAATTGCTGGCGAAGAAGCGACTACGGTGCAGTGCGACGTGCTCGACCGAGACCCGGCCAAAAACAGCAGGCCTGGCGAAACCGCGCCGGCTTCCCTGCGCAAGCCGACGCGCGGCCTCTTCCGGCGACCCGTGTGCCGCGAATTCCGCCGGCACACCGCCGTAGATCCCCTCTCGCAGGCTCTTCAGCATCGCGCTGCTGCCCAACCCTTGGCCCCCGAACGGCGGCCGGAGTCGAGCTTACCATGCGCGATCCACGTGCCGCTTCTCAGCGGGTCGAGCCCGGTTCCGTCCAGGGGTCTTCACCAATCTGCCTCCATGTGAGATCATCTGTTGGAGAACCCCGGCAGAAGGGAGGCTCGTCGGATGGCGCAGCCCGGGCATGTCCATATTCGATCCGGCTCATCGAGGCAGATCGTCGTCCTGGCCGTGGCGCTGATCGGACTCGGCGGCCTGACTGCTCGCGCTGAGCCGCCCGCGATGCCGGGTGAAGTCCCGACCCTCACGCCGCGCGTCCAGCAATCCGACCTCGAGGGCATGACGCTGCGGAAGATGATCGAACACGGGCGCAGGATCTTCTCCACGCCCTTCACGGTCATGGACGGCCTCGGCGACGGGCCCATGGATCCGGCTGATCCGACCGCCTTCGGCGGTCGCCCCAGCATCGACGACAACGGGGTGTTCCTTCGCATCAACGGGCTCGACAGCCAGACCTGCAACGAGTGCCACTCCATCGTCAGCAATGCGACGCGGCCTCCCCTGCTCGGGATCGGCGGCGTCGGCGGCGTCTCGACCAACGCCTTCTTCAAGGTGACGGGTGTCGACGCGGCGGACATGCGGAACAACGGCTTCGCCGAGATAGACGACGGGCGCTTCATCAACCCGCCCTTTCTGTTCGGCTCTGGCGGCGTCGAGGCGCTCGGGAAGGAGATGACCCGGGACCTCCAGGCGCTCAGGCAGCAGGCGATGGACAACCCCGGCACCGCAGTGCCCCTGGTCACCAAGGGCGTGAGCTTCGGGGTCCTCTCCCACGATGGAATCGACTTCGACTACGGCGGAGTGGAGGGCATCGACCAGGACCTCGTCGTGAGGCCCTTGGGCCGCAAGGGGGAGTTCGCCAGCGTCCGCGCCTTCGACGTCGAAGCGCTCCAGTTCCACCTCGGCATCCAGGCCGTCGAGGCGGTGGGCCAGGACGTGGACGCCGACGGTGACGGCGTCCTGAACGAGATCACCGAGGGCGAGCTCTCCGTCCTTCACGTCCACAACGTCACCCTCCCTCCGCCGACGGAGCGGCTCAAGACCAGGACCGCGCGGGAGGGGCAGCAGCTGTTCCTCGACCTCGGATGCGGCGAATGTCACGTCCCCGAGCTTCGAACCGACAGCCGCTACCTTCCCCTCGCCTCTCCCGAGGTCGAGACGGATCCGACGCAGAACGTCTATCTCGAGATCAACCTCACGAGGCAGCCCCCGGGTTTCCGGCGGCACCCGGATGGCGGCGTTCGCGTTCCCCTGTACTCCGACCTGAAGCGCCACGACATGGGTCCGGGCCTCGCCGAGAGCGCAGGCTTCGACCTCGACCCGGTCTTCATCACCGCGCGCCTCTGGGGTGTGGCCGACACGGCCCCCTACCTTCACGACGGACGCGCCACGACCCTCACCGAGGCGATCCTGCTCCACGGCGGCGAGGCCCAGCAGGCGGGCGACGACTTCGACGCTCTGAGCGACCAGGACCGGATCGCCGTGCTCAGCTTCCTGCGCTCACTCAGGACACCGCGCTCGGCGGGGCAGTAGGCAAACGAGCGAAAGCTCGTGCGCTGCCCGCCCGCTAGGGTGCCTTCGCCTTGAACTGGCCCGGATCGTTCTTCTTCGTGCCGGAGACGAAGAACGTGCTGGTCCAGCAGGTGCCCTCGTCGTTCACCAGCTGGACGGTGACCGCCGGGTCCTGATCGAAGAACTCGCTCGCGTCGACGGGCGCCGGGAGTGGAAGGCTCGCCCCCTTCCCCTGGAGCTGCAGCTTCGACTTTTCCGCCGGGCCCGTCTTGAGCGTCACCTTCACGATGCCGTCCTCGGCGCCGGTCTTGTCCTTGTACTGCCAGCCCTTCGGATCCTTGCTCTTCCAGCCCGGGTTGGGATCCACGAGGGCCTCGGCCACCAGCTCCGGGGTGCCATCCACGCCGTCGTAGACGCAGAGCGCGTAGGCGGTGGTGGCGAGCGGATCGCCGAGATCGGCCTGGAGCACCTCGGCGCCCTTCTGCCAATTCCACTTCAGCTGGTCCTTGGCGTCGTTCTCCTGGTCCTTGATCTGGAGCTGCGACTTTGCGGCCGTTCGACACGCAGCTCGGGGCGTCGCCGTGCAGGAGGCCGACGCTGGATTGCGGAACAGGACATCCACGGGGGCGACACCGTTGAAGCCCCAGTTGGCGCCGCCCGGCTGACCCGAGTTCACGAATCCCGAGCCGAGAACACCGAGGGTCAGGAGGACATCGCCACCCGCCACGGGCGTCACCACGTAGGCGAAATCCACCTCGTTGGTCTGGAACGGGGTATCCAGGAAGAACGCGTCCGTGGGCGCCGCCATGGCCAGGTCGCCGATTCCCGTTCTCGCGTCGAAGCCTCCACTGCTCTTCGGCAGGCCACCCGAGCCCAGCGAGCCGTCGTTGCTCTCGCTGATGCCGTTGAACCCGCCGCCGGCGCCCCCGCCGATCATGCTGGGGGTGAGGAGCAGGTGCGAGTCGAAGTCGCCCCAGCTGCCGTTGAACAGCGTGGAGTCCACCAGCGTGTCGGGATTGGGAGTCGGGAATTGGAAAGGTGTGTCGAAGACCTGATGCACGTCTCCCGTGATCGCGATGTTCTCGAAGGTCACGATCCGGTCCGCGGGCTCCTCGGTCCTCAAGACGAGCTTCGTCGCCCGAAGTCCCGGCCCCGGGTTCGGCTGTGGCTCGGACCAGATCTCCACGCCACCGCGAGCAGTCAGCACGAACGGCTGCGCAGCCGCCAGGGCAGGAAGCCCGAGAAAGGCGATCGCGCACCATACCGGAAGTCGAGACCGGAGAGCTCGTCGTCTGGTCAGCATGCGGCCGAGCCTACTCGTGGTGGATCTCGATCGCCACCGGCAAGCAGCACGCCCGCTCCGCTCCGGCTCTTCTGGCGCTGAGCGCCAGGTACTCGAAACATCTAGAGTTCAAACTCCAAGGCGGGGCAGGACATGAATCGGGAACTTCTTGGCTGGAATGCGGCTCCTCTCGAGCGCGCAGCGGCCTGGCTCGCCGAGCGCTTTGGCCCCGACATGCACGGCGTCCTGGTGGCGCTTCCGGGCGCTCGAAGCGGCCGCATCCTCGCCGAGTCGATCGCCCGCCGGGTCGGCTAGCCAGCTCCGGCCGCCCAAGATCGTGACGGCCGGCCTGGCCAGCGACGAGCTGCTCGCGGTGGAGGGAACCCCGGCCGGCCGCCTGGTGCGGACGCTGGCGTGGAAGCAGGCGCTGGCCGGACTCGACGCCGGCCCGTTGTCGTGGATCGTCGCGCGCCCACCGGGAGAGGAGGACCTGGTCGGCTGGATGCGCCTGGCCGAAGAAGTGAGGGGGCTCTTTGGCGAGGTGGCGGCCGAAGGGCTGGGGTTCGCCGACGTGGCGGAGAATGATCTGCTCGCGACGCTCGATGGCGAGCAGCGCCGCTGGCAAGCGCTGGCCGCAGCCCAGGCACGCATGGTCGATCTCCTCGAAGATGCGGGCTTCATCGATCCGCACCTCGGCCGTCTCCAGGCGATCCGAGCCAAGGCGGCCCGGCCGGTGCGCGAGGTCGTCCTCGTCGGCGTGTCGGAGATGAACGATCTGCTGCGCGGCGCACTCGATCTCTGCGAAGCTCCCGTCACCGCGCTCGTCTTCGCACCCGCCGAACGAGCGGAAGCCTTCGATCCCCATGGCGCCCTGATTCCCGAGGCCTGGCAGTCGTGGGAGACCAGCCTCGACGCCGAAGCGCAGTGGCACGTGGTGGACGGCCCGGCCGAGCAGGCGCGCTGCGCAGCCAGTGTGATCGCCAGCTGGGGCGGCCAGTACCCAGCCGAGCAGATCAGCATCGGACTGGCCGACCGTGAGGTCGCGCCCTACCTCCAGGCCGTCATGGGCGAATGCGGGGTCACCGCCCGCGATGCTGCCGGGACGCCCATCGAGCGCACCCGCCCCGCCGTCTTGCTCGATGCCGTGGCGCGCTTTCTGGAAGGGCGCCGCTATGCCGATCTGGCCAGGCTGGTCCGCCATCCGGACTTCGAGGCGGCACTGCGCCGCGCGGATGGGAGCCTGGAGCCGGTGGATCTCGTCGACCGGTACCACAACGCCCATCTGCCCTGGAAGGCCGACGGACGCTGGCTGGCGGATCCGGACGACTCACGCGACAAACACCTGGCCGCATCCATGGGGCGGATGTGGCGCGCCGTTAGCGGCCTCCTCGGAGGCCTCTTCGATGAGGGCGAGCACGGGGCCGCTGCCATGGCTCCGAAGCTCCGCCAGCTACTGCAGGCCGTCTACGGCGGCCGCGAGCTGGATCCGGCGCTGGAGTCGGATCGGCTCTTGATCTCGAGCCTCGGGCGGCTGGGTGAGGCGTTGGCCGATCTCGAGAGCCTGCCCGCGCCGCTCGCTCCGGCGGGTCGCGCCGCGGAGACCATCTCGCTCCTGCTCCGGGCGATGGGCGGCGACGCGGTCCCGCCTGCGGCCGCGCGCTCCGGCGAGCCGACGCTGGAGATGCTCGGCTGGCTCGAGCTGGCCCTCGACGACGCAGCGGCCCTGGTGGTCACGGGCTTCGAAGACGGGCGCGTGCCCGAGTCCATCCATGGGGATGCGTATCTTCCCAACCGGCTGCGTCAGAGTCTCGGGATCGTCGACAACCAGAAGCGGCTGGCCCGCGATCTCTACGCCACCGAGCTCCTGCTGCAGTCACGCGAGCGCGTGGCGTTCATCACCGGGCGGCGCAGCGCCGCGGGCGATCCCCAGGTACCCAGCCGCATCGTCTTCCACTGCGCCGAGCCCGAAGTGGTGCCGCGAGTGAAGCGCTTCCTCGCCGGCTCGAAGCAGGCCCGTCCGCGGGTGCAGGGTTCGGCGGGCAGCGGTCGCGAGTTGCCGCGCCTGACCGAGGACGTGGAGATCGAGTCGATCAGGGTCACCGCGTTCGCGCGCTACCTGGCATCGCCCTATCTGTTCTACCTCGAGCGCGTCGCAAAGCTGGAGAGCCTCGACGACCGGGCCCGGGAGCTGGATCCGCTGGGCTTTGGAATCCTTGCGCACGACGTCCTGCATCACTTCGGACAGGACGAGCGGATGCGGGACGAGCGCGACGAGGCCAGGCTCGGGCAGTTCCTGACGGACACCCTCGAGACTCTCGGCAGCCAGCGATATGGCCGGCATCCGCTCCCTGCTGTGCAGCTGCAGCTGGAGCAGCTGGCCTGGCGCCTCCGCCGCTTCGCCGTGGCCCAGGCGAAGCGGAGAGAGGAAGGCTGGGAGATTCGCGAGACCGAGTGGTCCCCGTCGGAGGGTCATGTCGCATTCAAGGTCGATGGAACTCCGATCCGTCTCACCGGCCGGATCGATCGCATCGACCATCACCCGGAAACGCAGCGATGGGCCATCTGGGACTACAAGACCGGAGAGAGCGTCCTCAAGCCGCTCAACGCGCATCGCAGGCAGGACGGAGAATGGATCGATCTCCAGCTGCCGCTCTACTGCGTCCTCGCGGTCGAGCTGCTCGGCGACGCGGTGCCCGCCGAGGTCGGCTACATCGCGCTGCCAGCCAAAGAGACGGAGATCGGGTTCAGAGGGCTCGAGCGCTGGGCGCGGCGCAAGGACGATCCGGAGACCTTCGAGGAGGGGATGGAGAGCGCGATCGAGGCGGCGCGCGAGGTGGTTCGGCGGATCCGCAGGGGTGAGTTCTTCACCGACGAGGGCTTCGCACCGCGCGACGAGATCTTTGCCGCCATCGGTGGCGTCGGCATCATCACCGGGAGCGAAGACGAATGAGCGCGCCGGCACACCAGCTCATCCTCGCGTCGGCGGGCACCGGAAAGACCTACCAGCTCACCAATCAGCTGCTTCGGCTGCTCTTCCGCGAGGTAGAGCCGGAGCGGATTCTCGCCACGACCTTCACCCGCAAGGCGGCGGGCGAGATCCTCGACCGGGCACTCGATCGGCTGGTCGAGGCCACGGAGGATCCCGAGAAGCTGAAGGAGCTCTGCGAAGCGCTCGGCTCGCCCGACATCACGGCAGATCGCTGTCGCGCACTGCTCTCGAAGCTCGTGCGCGGGCTCGACAGCTTGCAGGTGCGCACCATCGACTCCTTCTTCGTTCACCTGGTGCGCCTCTTCGCCCTCGATCTGGAGCTTCCGCCGACCTGGGGCATCTCGGACGAGGGCGAGGACGAGATCCTGCAGGCCGAAGCCATGCAGGACGTCCTCGAGGAGACACCGCACGGCGAGGCGATCGGGCTGCTGCGGGGCCTCGACTCGGGCGCAGTGGGCCGGCGCGTCCACCAGAAGATGCTCGAGTACGCGAGCAAGATGCGCCCCGTATTCCTCGAGAGCGCAGAGGGCGCCTGGGAGCGGGTCGACCCGGGCGCGAAGCCCTCGGAGGAGGAGCTCGCCGCGGCGCTCGCAGCGCTGCCCGAGGCGGAGCTTCCGACGACCAAGAAGGGCGAGCCCCACCAGAGCTGGGTCAAGGCGCTGAAGGCAGTCGTGGTGGCCGCGGGCAATCGCGATTGGGAGAAGATCCTCACTCAGGGTCTCGGAAAGGCGTTCCTGGCACCGGAGCAGACGTACTCAGGCAAGCCTTTCCCTGACGCGCTGGCTGAGCACCTGGCGCCGATCGTCCGCCGAGCGGCCTACGAGTTCCTCGCGACGCTGCGCGCGCGCAACCTCGCGACCCATGCCCTGTTGGAGCGCTTCGAGTCGTCGTACGCGCAGCGCAAGCGCGATCGCGGCGCCTACCGCTTCGACGACCTGCCCCTCGCCCTCTCGCCGCGCGCGGCCTCTGAGCCTCTCATCGATGCTCGCAGCCTGGACATGTGGTTCCGGCTCGACAGCAGGATCGACCACCTGCTGCTGGACGAGTTTCAGGACACCTCGCCGATCCAGTGGCGCATCCTGCAAAAGATGGCCAGCGAGATCGCGGCCGATGGAACCGGCGAGCGAACCTTCTTCTGCGTCGGCGACGTCAAGCAGTCGATCTACGGCTTCCGCCAGGCGGAGCCCCGCCTGCTGGCCGAGCTCCCGAGCTTGCTGCCCGGTCTCCCGACCAAGGAGATCCACGAGAGCTACCGCTCCTCGCAGGTGGTCCTCGACACGGTCAACCGGGTCTTCTCGGGTGTGGTAGACAACGCGGCGCTGGCCCACCAGGATGCGGCGGCCTATCTCCCCGGCGCCCGGCGCTGGCAGGAAGGCTTCCGCGAACACACCGCCGCCAAGAAACTGCCCGGAGCCACCTTCCTCGTAGAAGCCCGGGAGCGTGCCCCGGACGAGCGCAACGACGACACCGCGCTCCTCGAGCGCGCCGTCGAGCGCGCGGCGCTGATCTCGCGGGAGGCGCCCGCCGCCAGCGTCGGCATCCTGATGCGCGAGCGCAAGCACATCGCCGAGCTGATCCACCGCCTCCGCCAGGAGGATGTCGCCGCCAGCGGAGAAGGCGGAAGCGAGCTGACCGACTCGGAGACCGTGCTGGCCTTCGTGTCGCTCCTTCACCTGGCCGACCACCCCGGCGACAGCGCCGCCGCCTTCCACGTCGGAAGCTCCCGCCTGGGCGAGGTGATCGGCCTTTCGAAGGATGCCGGCCCCGAGCGCCGCTGCGAAGTGTCGCGAGAGGTTCGGGCCCGGCTCACCGGGGACGGCCTCGGCGCATTCTGTGCAGACGTCGGCAGGCAGCTCGCCGCTGACGGCACCTGGTGGGAGTGGGACAAGCTGCGGTTCGAGCAGCTCTCCGAGCTCGCCTTTGCCTTCGACGGGAAGGCTGGCTTGCGGCCTTCGGACTTCGTCGATCACGTCCGCAGCAAGCGCGTCGAGTCGCCCAGCGGGGCCCAGGTGAGAGTGATGACCATCCACGCCTCCAAGGGTCTGGAGTTCGATGCGGTGATCCTGCCGGAGCTGCACAAGAAGTTCATCGGGCGGCGTGCGGGGCCGCTGGTAGACCGGCCGCGGCCCGACGGGCTGATCCAGACCGTCTCCGTCTCGCCCAGAAAGGAGACCCTCGCCGCCGACGAGGACCTCCTGGCCCTCTACGAGGAGACCACCGCTCGCATGTTCGAGGATGGGCTCTGCACCCTGTACGTGGCGATGACACGAGCAGCCCGGCGTCTCGACTTGATCGTGCCCTGGTCCGATCCTGAGAAGGAGACCAAGATCCCCTGCGCAGCCGACCTGGTGCGCGCCGCCATGCCCCAAGGCGATCTGCACGCCCCCGACGCAGCGGGCGTCATCTGGTCGCCCCCGGCCAACGCACCGGGCGCCGCCTGGGCCAAGGGACTCGAGCCGGACTCCGGCGAGAGCGAGACACCCGAGCCCACCCTCACCCAGCTCGGCCTGGCACCCAGCGACCGCCCCCGCACGCTGCCGCGCCGCAGCCCCTCATCGGAGGAAGGCGGCCGGCTGGTCCGGGCCGAGGCCTTGTTCCGCGACAAACGCGGCGCAAAGCGCGGCACCCTGATCCACCGTTGGCTCGAAGACCTGGTGTGGATCGAAGACTTCCATCTCGACGAAGCCCGCGCCCTCGACATCGGCGTACCGCTCGAACCAAATCCCGAGACCCGCCGCGAAGCCCTGGCCGCCCTCACTCGAGCGCTACAGGCAGAGCCAGTCCGAAGCGCCCTCTCCCGCGAGCACTGCGCCGCCCCCGCCGACACCACGCTCGAGGTGAGCAACGAGCACACCTTCTCGGTGGTCCTCGCCGACGACTCCGGCGAGGAGCAGCTCTGGAGCGGCTCCATCGACCGGCTCGTCCTCGCCCGCCTCGGCGATGACGTCGTCTGGGCGGAGGTCTTGGACTACAAGACCGACATCCTGACCGAGGAGCAGCTACCCGATCGAGTCGAGTACTACCGGCCGCAGCTGGAGACGTACGGACGTGTGGTGGCGGCGCAGACGGGGCTGGCGGCTTCGAAGATTCGCCTGCGGGTGGTGTTTCTGGAGCTTGGGCGGGTGGTGGAGATCTAGGGCGGGGGGGGTGAGGCAGGGGCTTGGGCCGTAGCGGCGTTCCCTGTATCGCGGTGCCAGCCGTCCGCCTCATATCGATCTGGGCAGGGTGAGAGGATCGAAGGATGTGGCCAGGACCCAGGTCACAGCCGATAGGGCAAAACACCGCGATCATGACCCGCTGATTCGTAATCAGCAGGTCGGCGGTTCGAGTCCGCCCGTCGGCTCCATGTTTTCAAGGGGTTACGAGCCTCGCGCCACCGGGGCCGCGGCCGGGTAAGCAGACCGAGGGAGTGTCCGGGGGGCTCCGTGAAGCGGTGATCGTCCCAATAGCGATTGCAGGTCTTGGATTCACCGTACTAGTTTGACCTTTGGGGGTCAGACCTGAGCTTTAGACGAGGGAGGCCCCTACCAACTCTGCCCTGGCGAGAAGCTTCGCATCGTTGCGAGCCGAATCCTTCGCATTCAATGAGCCGTAGTGGTGGATGAACTCCACTGAAGAAGCCCGCATCGCCATCCCCACGATGCCGAGCCACTCGTTCAGGTAGTCGTACAGCTGAGGGACCATCGGCTTGTCCTCGGGATCTCCACGAGAGGTCGCGAAGACGAACTTCTTTCCCTCGGGAAACACGATCGTCTCCTTCGTATCGCCTGTCTCGGGGTCCGTGTCGAAGCCGTAGAAGCAATAGAAACGGTCGATCAGCATCTTGAGCTGGGCGTTCACGTGGAACCAGTAGATGGGAGTTCCCATGACGATTGCATCGAATCCCGGCAGCTCCTCTAGCAGCGGAGAGAGATCGTCCCTCTGAACACAGTGGCCAAGGTCCTTCTTGCAGCCGTCGCAGCCCTGGCAGCATCTCATGTTCAGTCGGTTGAGGCGGACGAACTGCGTCTCGGCGCCTTTCGCCGCCGCTCCCTTCAGCACGGCCTCGACGACTGTCGCTGTGTTCGCTCCCTTTCTCGGGCTGGCATTGAAGCCGATCACTCTCACGGGGATTCTCCCTTCCTGGATTCCTGAAATCGAGACGGCAAGACGGCGCTCAACAATCCCTGCAACAGTATTTCCAGTGGCAGTATTGGAGGAACGGGACACGCCGCCATCCGCGACGCGTCACTCCGATGGCCAGCCGGGTATCCGCAGAGTCACCTCAGCCAGGCGGCTATGGTCCCGCCTCCGGGGGGAATCCCGGAACGCCCGGGTCCAGCTGCACACCCAGCGAATTCAGCGTCATGGAGACCAAGTGGTATTGGCCTACCGTCATGACCACATCGATGAGCTGCTTTTCATCGTACCGCTGTGCGAGTGCGTACCAGGTATCGTCGGTAATGAAGGCGCCGTCATGCAGCTCATCAGCGGCGCGGATCAGAGCCGCTTCAAACTCGCTCCAGGCGCCGGCGTTCGGCCCCTGTGTGACTGCGCGGATCTCCCCATCGCTCAGACCGACTCGCTTCCCGACCAATGTGTGCTGTCCGAACTCGTACTCTGATCTGCACAGCCAACCGGTACGCAGGATCAGGATCTCCCTGTCCCGGGGCGGGAGGGCCGAGTCCCGCCTCACATGAGCCCCGAAGGCGCTCCAGCTCTGGGCTAGCTCCGGGTACCGAATGAGCGTCGTGTAGAGGTTGATCACGCGTCCGTCTTCCCTCCTGAGGGGAGTCAGGGCCTGTCTCTGCTGCTCATTCCATTCCGACTCCGGGATGGGGTGGATTCTGGGTTCTCTCAGTCGTAGATACTCTTGTCCTCCTTCCTGCGGTGTCGCACAGCTCATCGGACCGACTAGGGGCCCGATCAGGAGGAGTAGGAGCATGGCCCGGGGAGATCTCATGGTTGCCTTCCTCACTGAATTGGTGACGGTGCCCATCTGACCTGACCCCGGTTGTAGTCTATCAGCTGGTGATGGAAGGAGTAATATGTGTGGGAGATGTCGAGTGGCTTGCCAGCCATTCAGTTACAGGCGAAAATCGCGTCGTGCTGATCGACGATTTTGGCGGCAGGGACCTCATCTCGAAGCTCGGTACGCGATGGCGTGCCGTCAGCGATCGGGTCATGGGTGGGATCTCGGAAGCCTCGATCGCCTACGACACTATCGATGGTCGTCAGTGCCTTCGCCTCACCGGCGACGTCTGTCTCGAAAACAACGGCGGCTTCCTCCAAGCAGCGCTCGACCTGCACCCATCGGGCAAGGACATCGATGCGTCTGGATACACCGAGGTCAGACTCGTGGTGCGCGGCAACGGAGAAAGATATTCCGTGCACCTCCGCACCCCGGACAATGTCCGTTCTTGGCAGTCCTACCGCGCTCATTTCACCGCAGGCGCGGATTGGGAGACGATCCATCTTCCTTTTGGGGATTTTGCGCCCCATCGGCTCGACGCGCCCCTGGATACCACGCGGCTTCGGCGGATCGGCCTGGTCGCTATTGGACGGGCATTTCGTGCCGACCTCGCGGTCTGCGAGATCGGATTCGATCGGCATGCCCAGTTGGCCAACTAGAGCGGGACGTCGAGTTCGAGTGGCAGCGGAGTCCAGTTCCTCTCCTCCAGGAAACCCGGGACACGGCAGGGTCTCCGGGAAAGTCGGGACGGTTCAGAGTGTCACTCGCATGGTTGGGTTCCTCCGACGACCCAGCCTACGCGTGGAACCGGGGCGCCCGGAGCACACTCGCGCAACGATTTCGGGAACCGCAGCCGACTGGGGGCTCACTTCACGCAGTCGCCGTCCCGGGTTCCGAAGAGATTCCCGGACCACTTGTTTCCGTTCCCGCAGTCCTCGTCGACCATGTCGACGTTGTTCCCAAGGGCCACGTTGTTCTTGGTCGAGCTCCGGGTGCAGCTGGACGCCACGAAGATCCCCTCGTCGTTCGCGAAGGCCCGGTTCTTGGAGAGCTTGCTTCCGTCTCCGTCGCAGTAGATGCCCTCGGAGCCGTTGTCCACGGCGAGGTTCCCGGTGATCTTGGTGCGGTCGCCGTTCAGGTCGAAGCCCTGGAACTCGGCCCCGACGACGATGCTGTCCTGGACCTGGTTGCGCTCCCACTCGAACGAGAGGTTGATGCCGCGTTTGCCGCCCTTCGTGACGACTCCGCGCAGACGGTTCTTGTCGGAGTTGACGTCGATCCCGCTGTTGACGCTATCGAACGTGGCGACCGTGTCTACCTGGTGGCCGCCGTCCCCTTCGAGATTGACCGCGTCGTTGCAGTCGTGGATCGATCCGTTCATCAGGCGCGCCTTCTCGCCCTCCACCGTGACCCCGTCCGGGGGTGTTCCCGCGGAGCAGAGGATCCGGAAGCCGTTCAGGTCCAGGGTGGCGGGCCCCACCAGGCGCACGGCGGGATCCGTGGAGTCGGTGCAGGGACCGACATCCGATTCGAGCTTGACCTCCTCGCGCGGCCCGATCGTGTCGCCACAATCGACCTGGGCGACGGACGGGCTGGCGAGCAGCACACCCGCAGCCATCGACGAGCCCGTGAGCCACGCAGACCAAGCAGATCGACTTCGCATCTCTCGAACACCTCCGGCTGTTTGCAGAAAGTCTAGCCGGGCTCGGCGGAGAGGATGGATGAGCGGGTCATCGAGCTCCGATCACGTCCGAAGTGAGAACTCCCCGGGGGATGTAGGGCTGGAGGGGCCGTAGGCGGATCCGGAGCTGCAGGCGTGGATCGAGAGGCGCGTTCCGCCGGAACTCTACGATGAGGTGATACGAATCAACATCGGCAGGGGCAGTGCACCCGCAATGTACAATGATGAAGTGATCATCAAGACGATGACAGCCATCGGATATACACTGTCCGATGCAAGAAACTACGTTGCCATCGGATCTGTTGAACCCACCTCGCAGGGCGGCCGTTTGACAGCAGGAAAGGACGTCACCTTCCGATCACCGCGTCGATGATCGTCCCCGTCTCATCCGAGTAGCCGATGGTGGGCGCCTTCACCAGTCCGCTCTTGTCGATGAGCATCCACGCCGGTATGGCTGATACGAAGTATTCGCGGGACACGCTGCCGCCATCGTCGTCGAAGAGAATCGGAAAGGAAATGTTGCTCTGTCTGACGAAACGCTGGAATTGCCCCCGATGTTCGGGCCGCGGCCTCCTCACGATCGAAAGAATTTCGATATCGCCCTTGCGCTGTTGATGATAACCCTCCAGGAGAACAACCTGTTTCCTGGAATATGGGCAGTAATATGTCCAGAACACCAGGACTACGTTCCTGCCCCTGTAGCTCTCGAGTGAATATTGGCTTCCCGTGTCATCTGCGAGCGTGAAGTCTGGCGCGGGTCTTCCTTCCAGGTCTATCGGGGTTCGCTGGTTGCCGTATAGTGGGTCTTCGGGGTACGGAAGTTCTTCACCGGACACCGCCAGCTTCAGAAGATCGGCGAAAGAACTCTCCCAGAAATGGGGCAGTTTCTGATGGACATCGGCGATGCCACTAGCCCGTAGGATCCCCTTACTGTCTATGAGGACCAGAGCCGGCATCTCTTCCACTCCGAAAGCGGCAGCCGCCCTCCCATCCGGGTCAGTATGGAGAGAGCGTCCGGGTGTCACATCCTCGATCAGGTCAACGGCTTCGCCGAGTTCACCTTCCCCCTTCCCGGAGAAGACGGGCATGAACTCGATTCCGCCGTTCCCGGTGGCGATTTCGTGCATTGCCTTCAGAGCCTGAAGGCTCCTCTCGTCTCGCAGTACCCAGAAGAGCAGGACAACCGTCTTCTTGCCCGCATGGCTGGCGAACTCCGCTTTGTCGCCCTGCATGTCCCGCAGCTCGATCTGCGGCGGAAACAGCCCCACGATCGGAGCCTTCGCAACCATTCGTTCACGCAGGAATGCGACCGTTTCCGGGTCCTTGCTCTCGTTTGCGGCAATGTACTGGATCAGCCCAGTCATTCCTTCATGAAGGTTTCGGACGTCGTCGAAACCATTGTTCACCAGCATCTGACTGACCAGACTGCTCTTGCGGCCGGTTTGGCAGATCACAACGGGGTTCTTTCCCGGGATCTCGCGGCGCCTGTACCTCGCCTCTGTATGGGGAATGTCGATGGCCCCCTCGAGGCGAAGCGGAAGGTGGGAATCCCGGTCGCGAACATCGATGACTGGAGTGCTCTCCTCCTTCTTCAGTATCTCTACAAACTCGATCACTCCAACGTTCTCGTACTCGGAACATGAGCCATCTTCTGCAGCGATCCCGCTACAGATGCAGGCGATGAGAAGGCAACGAAAGAGCCGCCAGCAAGACATGAGCTGCCAATTCAACATGCTTCTACTCGCAAGACCGGCAAGAGGATAGGCGATCCAAAGGCCCTTCCCAGCTTCCGGTCAGCACCCTTCGGTCACGAGCAGCAGATCAGATGACCCGAATCAGTCTGGTGGGGTGGCTGCTCCGCGCGGGCGCGCGCTTTCACTTCCCGCGAAG
>CAWAPH010000015.1:0-17014 GCA_963783795.1 uncultured delta proteobacterium
TAACGCCCAAGGGCGCTGCAAAAAACGAGGGACCGCTGGCTAGCGCGCGTGTGTTTTCCCGGCCTCCCAGGCCGAAAGGGCTCACTGTCTCCGAGATGAACCAGTCTTGGCCAGGGACGCGCCCTCCAGCCATTCGAGCCAGCCGTCGAGGCCCTCTCCGGTGCGGGCGGAGACGGAAATCAGCCGGACCTCTGGCATGACGTGCGCCAGGGCGTCTGCAATGGCATCCGTGCACACCTCCAGGTGAGGGAGGAGGTCGATCTTCGTCAGCAGGACCAGATCGGCGCTCCTGAACATCACGGGATATTTGAGTGGCTTGTCTTCGCCCTCTGTGACGGAGAGCGCCACCACGTTGGCAGCTTGTCCGAGGTCGTAGACCGCTGGGCAGACCAGGTTGCCCACGTTCTCGACGAACAGCCAGTCGAGGTCATGCCAGGCGATGTCGTGCAGGGCGCGATGGACGAGTTCGGCGTCCAGGTGACAGGCCGTTCCGGTCGTGATGGGGGCGGACGGAATCCCCGCCTTCGAGAGACGGTTGGAATCGTTCTCGGTGGCGAGGTCGCCGCTGATCGCTCCCAGGCGCCGGCGTCCGCCGAGCGCCCGCGCCGTTGCCTCGAGCAGTGCCGTCTTGCCGGACCCCGGGGAGCCCATCAGATTGATGGCCATGACGCCGGAGGCTTCGAAGTGTTGTCGGTTGTGGGCGGCTCTCCGATCATTCCCGGCCAGGATTCTCTCCTGCAACTCGACGGGAACGATCTCGGAATCACCACAGCCACAGCTCTGACACATCAGGCCACCTCCATTTCGATCCGGTCCAGGATGATCTCGTCGCCACCCTCGAGCCGCGCCGGGACCCGGCAGAGGGAGCAGCGCAGCACCTCACCGCGAGAGATCGAAGATCCGCATTGCGGACAGACCCAGCGGGCGGGTACGGGGTGGATCTCCAGTTCTGCGTCGCGACAGATCGTCTTCTCTCGAAAGACCGCGTAGGCCGATGCCAGAAGCTCGGTCTCGACGCCCGCCAGCTCGCCGATCCGCACCTGAAGCCGTCGCACCGACGTCGCGCCGTGAGTCCGCGCCTCGACCTCTACCCGCGAGATCAATTCACCGACGATCGAGTACTCGTGCATGGCGCGACGCCCCTCGAGAGTTGACTGGTCGCTGTCATTCTCCGCTCTCAGCAGATACGCGGTAGGAGCTCGCCTTCGGGCTCCGAGAGAATCCGCCGGCCGAATCCCGTATCCACGATGACTCTCCCTGCCTGCTCGGGCAGGCAGTGGCCGATGATGGCCGCTTTCCGCCCCAGAGGATGCGAGCGCAGCGCTTCCAGGACCCGCGCGCTGGCCTCTGGGCGCACGCCGAGCACGGCCTTGCCTTCGTTGGCGACGTGAAGGGGATCGATGCCGAGTAGCTCGGCCGCGGCGCGCACCTCTTCTCGGAGCGGAACCGCAGCCTCCTCGAGGAAGATCCCAATGCCGCTCTTGTCCGCCATCTCGTGCAGCGCGCTCGCGAGGCCTCCGCGCGTCGGGTCCTTCATCGCGACCACGTCGCCGCGACCCACCGCGAGGGCCGCGCGGATCAGGTCGCCCAGCGGCGCCACGTCCGAGCACAGCTCGCCCTCGAGATCCAGATCGTGACGCAGCGCCAGGATGGCAAAGCCGTGATCGCCCATGGAGCCGGTCACGATGATGCGGTCCCCGGGACGCAGACCCGAGTCGGGAACCACGCGATCGGTCCAGCCGATGCCGGTCGTGTTGATGACGATCCCGTCGAGCTCTCCCCGGCCCATCACCTTCGTGTCGCCCGTCACGATCACGGCGCCGGACTCAGCGCAGGTCGCCTGAATCGAGTCCTGGATCCTGTCCAGGTCGGCGCGGGCGAAGCCCTCCTCGAGAATCACGCTGCAGGTAAGCGCCAGGACCTCCGTGGCCCCCATCATTGCGAGGTCGTTCACGGTTCCGGCGACAGCGAGGCGGCCGATGTCGCCGCCCGGGAAGAAGGCCGGCTGCACCACGTGCGAGTCGGTGGTCAAGACCAGCCAGCGATCGCCAATGCGCAGCGCGGCGCCGTCGTCCATTGCGGCGAGACCGACGCCGTCGACGAGCGCATGGGTGTCGCCCTTTGCGAAGACCTCCTCGATCAGCGTGCGCATGGCGCGCCCACCGGCGCCGTGCTTGAGCCCGATCCGTTCGTCGAGGGCGCCGGAACCACTCACGGGCCGCACCGCTCGCGGCTCGCGTCGTCGCTCGAGGCGCTCAGCTTGCGCAAGTCGGGTGGTCCGCCGTACTGATTCCAGATCCGGCAGGCCCCCTCGCTACTCACCATGCAGGCGCCGACGGGTGCGTCGGGCACGCACTGACGGCCGAACAGGCTGCAGTCGCTCGGCGAGGCGATCCCGGCCATGATCTTTCCGCAGAGGCACTCCCTGGCCAGCGGAGGAGGAGCCTGGTCCGAGAGATCGGCGAGGTCGATCACGAAGCGCTGGCGGGCGTCCAGCTGAGCCCATTCCTCGCGCAGGCGCAGGTTGCCATCGGGCACGTGGGCGATGCCACGCCAGTGCCCCCCCACCGTCTGGAACACCGTCCAGAGCTGCTGCTGAGCGCGCTGGTTGCCCTCGCGGGTCACACAGCGCGGGAAAGCGTTGGCGGCGGCCGGTCGCTCGTCGCGAATCAGCTCCAGTAGTCGGACCAGCCCGGCCAGCACGTCGAGGGGTTCGAAGCCCGCCACCACCACCGGAATTCCGTGGCGCTCGACGAATGGCTCGAAGATTCCCCAGCCCGTGATGGTGGCGGCGTGACCGGCGGCCAGGAATCCCTCCACGCGAGTCTCGGGCATCTCGGCGACGATCTCCATCGCAGGGGGAACGTACTTGTGCGCGGACAGGACGGAGAAGTTGCTGGGGCGGGTCGCCGAGGATCACCGCCGCAGTGGCCACCGCAGTGGTCTCGAAGCCAGTGGCGAAGAACACCACTTCCTCGGTGGTGCTGCGGGCAAGCTCGACGGCCTGCGCGATGCTGTAGACGACGTGGATGCGGGCACCCTCGGCCTGCGCGTCGGCCAGAGACTTCCCCGTCCCTGGAACTCTGAGCATGTCGCCGTAGGTGGCGACGTGGATACCCTGGCCGGCGAGCAGCACGGCCTCGTCGATCTCCGGCATGTCGGTGACACAGACCGGACAGCCCGGACCCATGATGACATTCAAGTCCGGCGGGAAGGAGGTCCGCAGACCGAATTTCGCGATGACCTGCTCGTGGCTGCCGCAGACGTGCATCAAGGAGATCGGTGCGCGGCCGATCTCCTCGGTCAGGCGAGCCAGGCTCTCGGCCAGGGCGCGCGCCTTGGCGGGATCGCGAAACTCGAGCGGTCGCGACGGGGCGCTCGTCTGTGTCGAAGAGGAGGATTCTCGCTGCATCCCTTCCGTCCTTCAGCCGTCCTGGGCGTCCGTTGTCGCCGCGATCTCGGCCTGCACGTCCGCCGCCATCATGTCCTCGGCGGCCGCTTCCCGGAGCAGCATCTCGTACAGGGCGAGCGTCTCATCGACTTCCTCCTTCGGGATCCTGCGGATCGCAAAACCGACGTGATTGAGCACGTAGTCGCCGGGCTCGACCGGTTCGTCCACCACGTCGAGTCGAACCTGTCGGCGAACGCCCCAGAAGTCGACCGAAGCGACCAGTCCATTGATGGAAATCACTCTACCGGGTACACCGAGGCACATATCTGCTCCGTAAGTGCGAGTTTCTGGTCCGGGGCGTTCCAGCGCCCCGGAGCGTCATCAACCTTGGAGAGCGCATCCGCGACCAGCGTCTGGCCCAGGGCGATCCCACCGTCGCCGGGAGGCACGTCGCGGTTGCGGTAGACCGCGAAGCGCGGAGGGAGTCGCTCGAGGACGCATCGCGTCAGCAGGGCGTTCTGGAAGCAGCCACCCGTGAGAACCACGGGTAGGAATCCGCGCAGGTCGGCGATGCGAGAGACCACCTCCGCCGTGGCCTGGGCGAGGGTTGCGTGGAAACGGGCGGAGATCCTGGCGCTCGAGCTGCCCGCGAGGAGGTCGGTCACCGCTTCGCGCACCATCGGGCGCAGGTCAACCGTCCAGGGCGAGGAGTCCACGTGGAGATCGAACGGATAGGCCACGGCCTCATCCGGATCCGCCGCGAAGTTCCACGCCATTGCGATCTGCCCTTCGTGATGCGACTCCGTGCGCTCCAGGAAGAGTGCACCCATCGCGTCGAAATAGCGCCCCACGCCGTGGGCGAGTGGACTGTTGAGGCCACGAGCGGCCATTTGCCGGACCATGCGAAGGGATCGGTCCGGAACGGCGTTGAAGAGTGACAGAGCCTCGAGGGGCGGATTGCCGGCGAAAGCATCGTCGAGTAGGGCGGTCGCCAGGCGCCAGACTTGGCGGATGGCGAGGTCGCCGCCCGGCAGCGGCAGAGGGCGGAAAGTGGCGACGCGCTCGAATCCCTCCAAGCCGGCGATCAAGAACTCTCCGCCCCACGCGGTCCCGTCCGTGCCGTATCCCGTCCCGTCGTATGCGACTCCGAGAACCGGTCCTCCGAGCCCGTGCTCCGCCATCGCGCTCGCGACGTGGGCGTGGTGGTGCTGCACGCCAATCACAATCGCCTCCGGGCGCGCCATTGCGTAGGCCGTGGAGAAGAAATCGGGGTGCAGATCGTGGGCCACGATCTCGGGGCGCACCTGGAGGAAGCGTTCCATCCGTTCGACGGACTCCTCGAAGGAGCGGAAGGTGTCTACATTCTCGAGATCGCCGACATGCGGTCCAAACCACGCCGCGCCGTTGACACCAAGACAGCAGGCATTCTTGAGATCGCCTCCGCAAGCGAGCACCGGCCGTTCGAAGCCTTCGCGCACCGGGACCGCTCGGGGGACATGGCCGCGGGCGCGCCGCAGGACGACCGGCGCTCCGGCGATGACGCGCACCACCGAGTCGTCGCAGCGAGCCGCGATCTCACGGTCGTGGATCAAGAAGAGGTCGGCGACGTCGCCGAGCTGCGCCAGTGCCTCGTCGTCGCGGTAGACGATCGGCTCCTCCGAGAGGTTCCCCGAAGTCATGACCAACGGGCGATCCACCTCCGATAGCAGCAGGTGGTGAAGCGGTGTGTAAGGAAGCACGAGCCCCACCAGGGGGCTGCCTGGCGCCAGCGCCTCGGCCAGCGCTGCCCCTGCTCGCCGTGGCGCCAGGACGATGGGTCGCTCCGAGGAGCCGAGCAGGCGCCGCTCCGTCTGCTCAGGTCTGCGAGTTCCTCTGCTGCCGGGAGATCACGGGTCATCACTGCAAAGGGCTTGTGATCCCTTCGCTTGCGTCGTCGCAGCTGCTCTACCGCGGCTTCCGAGCCGGCGTCACAGGCCAGGTGGAAGCCCCCGATGCCCTTCACGGCCACGATGCGTCCCTCGCGGAGAGCGCGGGCCGCCGCGCGGATCGGGTCCTGGCCGTTGCTCTCCCCACGAGGTGACCGCGCGCAGCCGAGGTCCACACGCAGGACAGGCGTTCGCCTGCGCATGGAAGCGGCGATCGAGCACGCTCTGGTACTCGCGCTCACAGCTCGGACACATGGCGAAGCTCGCCATCGTGGTGGTCGCGCGGTCGTAAGGAACGTCGTGAGCGATGCTGAAGCGCGGTCCGCAATGGGTGCAGTTCGTGAACGGGTAGCGATGGCGGCGGTCCGAGGCGTCGAAGATCTCCGCCGCGCACGCGGCGCAGGTGGCCAGATCGGGCGCGATGGAGGGCTGCACCGCCCCAGCCGTCTCGCTCGGAACGATCGAGAACTCCGGTATCGGCTCGGGTGCAATGGCTCGCCAACGAAGCGCCTCGATGCTGGCCGCGGGTGGCGAGCCCGCGCGCAATCGGTCGACGAAGCGATCCAGAGCCTGGCCGGGCCCGAAGGCATCGATTGTCACCCCCGAGCAGTCATTGCGGACTCGCCCCGCGATTCCCTGCTCGCAGGCGGCCCGGTAGACCCAGGGTCGGAAGCCGACGCCCTGGACGGTGCCGCGGATCTCGATTCGCCGGCCTTCGACTCCCATGCGTCGGATCTCAAAGACCCGGCGGAGCCGGCCGCACCGGGACGAAGGCAAGCGCCGCGTCCCCGGCGCCAGCACGACGTAGGAGCGGGTGGCCTAACCGGCGCGCCTCCTTCGCCACGCGTTCCACGAGTGACGGCACGGCTGCTGCCAGAGCCGCTGAGAGGCCCAGCCGCGTCTCGAGGCTCTCCGGAACCAGCCCCAGCAGGACGACCTCCCGGGGGTAGCGGTCGCGCAGACGGGCCGCATCCATCAAGTCGGCAACGCCCACTTGATGGGGGGACAGCCGGTGGGCAATTGCCAGGCCGACTTCGTCCCCGTCCAGCCGCACCGGCGATCCCGCCGGCGCATCGGTACGCACCGCGTCGATCAGGATCAGCTTCTCCGCCTCCTCGACGTACGGAAGCAGGGAGAGTCCCAGCGTTCCACCGTCGAGCACCTGCACGCCTTCGGGCAGGTCGTAGCACTCGGCGAGGTGAGCCACCGCGGTCACGCCAAGCCCGTCGTCGGCGCAGAGGACGTTCCCGAGCCCGAGCACCAGCAGCGGGATAGATCTCTCCGGCGAAGGATTCTGGAACGACCATACGACTCGCCTCAACAGCCCAGGCGGACGTGCGCCAGCTCGCGGCGATCGGCATCGACCACGTGGACGCCACACCCCATGCAGGGATCGAACGAATGGATCGTGCGCAGGATCTCGAGGGGCTGCATGTGGTCGGCGATCGGCGTGCCGAGCAGCGCCTCCTCGTACGGGCCTCGCAGCCCGGCCGCATCCCGCGGGCCGGCGTTCCAAGTGCTCGGTACCACGCATTGGTAGTTGGCGATCTTGCCTTCGCGGATCTGCACCCAGTGCCCGAGGGCGCCACGTGGCGCCTCGTGCAGCCCGAAGCCGAAGGCCTCTCTCGGCCAGCTCGACGGCTCCCATTTGGAGGAGTCGTGGATACGGAGATCGCCCTGGTCGATGTTGGTCTCCAGCGCGTCCACCCAGGCGCACATCCTCTCGGCCACGACCTGTGTCTCGATGCCTCGCGCCGCCACGCGTCCCAGAGTGGAGAAGAGCGCCTCGGGGCCGAGCCCGAGGGCGGAGAGCGTGGCATTCACGAGCTCGCGGACGCGCTGGTGACCGGAGGCGTAGGCCACCAGCATCCGCGCCAGGGGGCCGACCTCCATCGGCTCTTCCGCATAGCGGGGCGCCTTCAGCCAGCTGTACTTGGGGTGGTCGTGGACCTCCAGGTATTCGGTACGGCGGCGTGGGCCCCGTGTACTCGGGATTCGTCTCGCCCTCGAAGGGGGGCAGCGGATCGTCGTCGCCGCCCGAGTACGAGTACCAGGAATGCTTTACGTACTCGGCGATCTGCGAGGGATCGAGCGGGGCGACCTGGCCGAGATCGAAGCCATGGAGGATGCCGGTGGGGAGGAAAAGGGCCTGCTGTGCCCCGTCGTCTTCCGGGTACTCCCCGTAGGCCATGTAGTTGCCCACGCCCGCGCCGTAGTTCGCCCAATCCTTGTAGAAGGACGCGATCGCGACGAGGTCCGGCATGTAGACCTTCTCGACGAAGTCCTGTGCCTGGCGGACCAGGTCGCGGAGCTTCGCGATCGTGCCGCGATTCACCGCCGCCGACGAGCTGGGGTCGACCGGCGTCGCCATACCGCCCACCAGGAAGCTCTGCGGGTGTGGATTCTTCCCGCCGAGCAGCGCGTGCACCTTGATGAATTCCCGCTGCCAGTCGAGCGCCTCGAGATAGTGCGCCACCGCCAGGAGATTTACCTCAGGTGGCAGCGCGTAGGCCGGATGCCCCCAGAAGCCACCAGCAAAGAGTCCGAGTTGCCCGCGATCCGCGAAAGTCTGCAGGCGGCTCTTCACATCGGCGAAGTACGAAGCCGACGAGTTCGGCCAGTCCGAGATGGACTGCGCCAAGAGGGCGGTCCCGCCCGGATCCGCCTCGAGAGCGGAGAGGACGTCGACCCAGTCCAGCGCGTGCAGGTGGTAGAAGTGGATCACGTGGTCCTGTACCGCCTGCGCCGCGATGATCAGGTTGCGCAGCAGCCGCGCGTTGGGGGGCGGCTCCGCGCCGATGGCCTCCTCCACCGCGCGCACCGAGCTGATCGCATGGACGGTGGTGCAGACGCCGCAGATCCGCTGGGTGAAGGCCCAGGCATCCCGCGGGTCGCGGTCCTTGAGAATCAGCTCGATTCCGCGAAACATGGTCGAGGAGGACCACGCCTCCGCGACGACCCCATCCGCTACCTGGGCTTCGACGCGCAGGTGGCCTTCGATTCTCGTGACCGGATCGACGATGACGCGTCTCCGCCGAGTGCGTCCCATCAGCTGTCTCTCCTCAGATTGCGGGCGACGCCTCCATCACCCGCAACGCTCGAATCGTGCTCTCTCATCCACCGGATCCCTTGGCGCCTCTGCTCCTCGGGTCCCGCTGCTCGTGCCGTCGTCCTCTCGATCAGCGAATGGCTTCAGCCGGGGTAGAAGGGCGTCATGTCGTCCCAGAAGTCGGGTTCGGAGCAGCCGATGCAGGGATGACCGCAGCCGATCGGCCAACTGGTCCCGTCGTTCCACTTGATCGGCGGGCAGTTGTGCCGAGTCTCCTTTCCCCTACAGCCCATCTCGTAGAGGCAGAAGCCGCTCCGGTGCCCGTCGTCGCCCCATGCCCGCACGTACCGGTCGTCCTCGTAGAAGTCCTTCCGGGGACACTCGCTGTGAATTTTTTCGCCGTAGGCGAAGCGCGGCCGACGAAGCGAATCGAGTTCCGGCCATTGCCGATAGGTCAGGTAGTGGACCAGCAGCGCCGTCAGGTTCTCCACGTTCACCGGACAACCCGGCAGGTTGATCAGGTTCTGGATTCCCGGCACCGCATCCCAGACGGGGCGCGCATCCGTCGGGTTGGGCGCTGCCGCCGGAAGGCCGCCGAAGGAAGAGCAGGTCCCGACCGCCACCGTCGCGAGGGCGGACCCGCAGACCTGGCGGGCGATCTCCAACGCCGTCACACCGGCGATGGTGCAGTACGCGCCTCCCGCTCCGGTGGGGATCGATCCCTCGATCACCGCGATGTACTCCCCGGGATGGTTGGTGACCATGTCGTGCCAGAGCACCTCGGCGTGGTCCCCGGCGGCGGCCATGATGGTCTCGTGGTAGTCGAGGGAGAAGATGTCCAGGATGACTTCGGCCGCCGTCGGACGAGTTGCGCGCAGGAACGACTCCGTGTTCCCGGCGCAGTCCTGGAACTCCATCCAGAGCAGCGGCGGCTTCGGCTCACCCTCGATCGCCCGTGCGATGGTGGTGGCGGCCCCCGCCGGAAGCGAGAGAACCGCGGCCATCTTCGCACAGAAACCCAGGAACTCGCGCCGCGACACGCCGCGCGCCGCCAACTCTTCGTTCATCCAGCTGTCGGACTCGCCCATCGCTGTCTCCTCGTCCAGGACACTGGCGGCAGCCAGTGCGCTTGCTCCCGTCCTTCCCAACGAGATCGCCAGGCTCGGCACCGGGACCCGTCGCGGCAGGACCGCTGATTCGTCCGACGACGCTGCCCCCCCGGCACCATCGCGAGAGCCGAACCCGATGGGGATCATTCGGTATTCCGTCGGAGGGAATCCGTAACTCCCGTCACGGAATGCAGAGCGTCGGGAGGGGCTGTTTCACCCGCCGTTCATCGATCGCAGTTTCGAAAGGGCCTAGGCGCAGGAGCTGCTAGATCCGCGGCGGTTTCGAAAGTTACGAAAAATCGATGTGACGAACTCGCGCCAGGTCGAGTCAGTCGCCGACGGCAGGAGCTGGTCGAGCGAGCCAGGAGATCGCGATCACGAGGAGCAACGAGGCGAGGATCGGTGCATCCCCCGCGCGCGCGTAGAAGGGCGGAGTGCCAGCGGCGTGCACTTCGGCAGACACCGCTCCTTCCTCGAAGATCGGAAGCTCCGCCACCACCCGGCCCGCCGGATCGATGAAGCCGGAGATCCCCGTATTCGCCCCTCGTACCACCCAGCTTCGCAGCTCCACGGCGCGAAGGATGGCGTGTGCGAAGTGCATCTCCGCGTAGCCGGTGCGACCGAACCAGGCGTCGTTGGAGAGGTTGAGCACGAGCTCGGCGCCCGCCGCGCGGAAGCGCCGCATCAGCCCCGGGTAGGTGATCTCGAAGCATACGGGAGCGGAGAATGGAATCGGGCCGTTGCGAAAGACGAACGGATCCGTGCCGGGGACGTAGGGGTCGCCCGCGACCACGGGGCCGAGCAGGCGCGCGAGTGGCGCGGCCAGACTCGGGTCGTACTCGGAGAATGGAACCAGCCGTTGCTTCGCGTAGCTCTCGGCCAGGCCGCGCCGCGGCGTGAAGAGCACCACCGAGTTGGTGCGCAAGCCGCCCTCCGAGCGCGGAGCGCCGGTTGCGAAGGGGATCCCCACTTCGCTGGCGAGGCGAGTCAATCGATCGCGCAGGGCGGGCGTCTGGTCGAGGTCGATGTCGACGGCCGTCTCCGACCAGACCACCAGGTCGAGTTCTTCCTTCTCCGTTGCGCTGCGCGTGAGCTCTGCGTGCCGCTCCGTATTGCGGTTGGCCGACCCGGGCTGAAATCGCTGATCCTGCGGGACGGCGGCCTGGACCACCGCCACCCGCGCGGTCGGCGCGGAGTCCAGCTCGGCGCCGAGCTGCCACGCGCCGTAGATGCCGGCGGCGAGGGCGAGCAGGGCGGGGCCCGCCAACGGTGTAGCGGCGCGGCGCCAGACAGCGATGCCCAGAGCGGCGTTCAGGGCCACCAGCACGAAGCCGACCGCGTAGCTGCCGCCCAGGTCGGCAGTCTGGATGGCCGCAGGAAAGCGGGCGATCGCGTGGGCGGCGAGAAGCCAGGGAAGGCCGAGCAGTTCGCTCCGCACCCACTCGCCGAGCATCCAGATCGCCGCAAACGCGAGCGGCGCGGCGATGTCGAGCATGCGGGGCCGCAGCGCGGCGTAGAGGGCGCTGGCGACTGCCGGAACCAGCGAGCCGCCAGCCGCCACCAGCGCGGTGAAGGCCCAGGCGGGGAAGGTGGCGACGCCGTATTCCTCCACCAACGCGCGGGCCAACCAGTGGATCAGGACCAGCGCCGTCGAGAAGAAGTAGACCCAGACCACCAGGAAGGCGCGCCGCGGACGGGCACCTTCGAGGGCGACGACGATCGGTGCCAGCATCACCGCCGCGAAAGCGCCGATCCCGGCCGGCGGATGGGCCAGCACCGTCGTGGCTGCGCCGGCGGCGACTAGCGCGGCCGTTCCGACGGCCGCCGGATGTGACGCCTGGCGAGCTCGAGTCACGCGCACCCCCGCCAGCCCACGCTACGCGAGTCGCTTCTCACAAGCGAGTGGCCGGAGCTTTCTTCGGGCGAGTTCTCTCGCGGGTCTCCGCTGAGACGCCGGCTGCGCACTGGCCCCAGATGTAGCCGGAGAGCATGGCGACGAGTTCCTCGACGAACACGTCGATCGGCATGTCCGGTGGAGGGTGGTGACGTACTCGTGAGCCATGTTCTCCACCACGTGAACGACGAGGTACGCCGCGTGCTTTGCGTGCGTCCGCGAGATTCCACCGCGTTCGGCGAGCATCTCTTCCACCGCGCTGGCCATGCTGTCTTCGATGGCGTGGAGCTTCTCCGAGAGCTCGGCCGTCCTGGGCCCCTCGTAGAGGAGCACGTGGTGCAGTCTCGGCTCCGACGCGTGCATCTCGATGATCTGTCTCACGAAGCGGCGCAGCAGGTGCTCCGGCGCCTTCTCCTCTCCGAGCGCCTCCTCCAGCATCCTTCGCAAGGTCTCGGACGCCGACTCCATGTGCCGCGCATGGAGGGCCACCAGGATGGTGTCCTTGTTCGGGAAGTACTGGTAGAGCGATCCGATCGAGACACCGGCCCGCCTGGCGATGTGGTTGGTGGTCGTGCCGGCGTAGCCCCGAGCGGCGAAAACGTGAGCAGCGGCCTCGAGAATCTGATCCACGGTGAGCCGGGATCGGCGCTGAACCGGCCGTTTCCTGGGCTGCAGGGACTTCCGAGCGCGACGCATCCTCGGGCCTCCTGAACGCGAGTTGATGAAACCGAGTAATTACTCATATTATGACGCAAGCCAGCCGCCTGCAAGGGTTCGAGGCCAGTCACCCGATCCGCGCGGGCCAGAGAGGAACGAGGGAGGAAGCGTGCGGCTCAATCGCGTCGAGTTTGCCCTGATGAACAACCCGGTCCGGGCCGCCATCCAGCGTCGCGTGGAGGCGAGAAGGCTTCTCGAGATGGGTGGTGGGATGGGTGGGGGAACCGCACTCGAGGTCGGCTGCGGCCGCGGGGTCGGGGTGGAGATCATCCTGGATCTCTTCGGCGCTGAGCGCGTCGACGCCTTCGACCTGGACTCGCGCATGATCGACCGGGCCCAGCGGCGACTGCGTGGTCGCAGGGACCGGGTCCGGCTCTGGACGGGCGACGCCACCTCCCTCCCCGCCGAGGATGGCTCGTACGATGCTGCGTTCGACTTCGGGATCATCCATCATGTTCCCAATTGGAGGGATGCCATCGCCGAGGTGGGACGGGTTCTGCGCCCCCGTGGACGCTTCTACGCGGAGGAAGTGTTCGGGGCCTTCATCTCCAGGCGCTCCGTCAAGCGGCTCCTGGAACACCCCGAGGAGGATCGGTTTGGCCACGATCAGTTCTGCACGGCCTTGACTGAGGCAGGGCTAGAGCTGGTGGCCTCATCCCAGCTGTGGGGCCTCGGCGGGTGGTTCATCGCGGACAAGCCGGGGTCGCCGTCCTAGGCGCGCGAGATCGTCCAGAGGCCGATGACGATGAACCCGATCCCTGCGATCCAGGACAGGAGCCTGGGCGTCAGGTACTGGGAGACGAGGAATCCACCGAGGACGCCGAGTGCCGAGCTGAGCACCAGTGCGCTCGCGGAGGCGGCGAAGACCGTGAGCTTCGGATTCTCTGCATCGGCTGCGTAGAGCAGCGTGGCGAGCTGTGTCTTGTCGCCCAGCTCCGCGATGAAGATCGTTGCGAACACCGCAGCAAAGACTCTCAGGTCCATCTGGCACCTCGTGCTCTCGAAAAAGATGCTCGGTGAGCGAGCCAGTCTACGCGAAGGTCGTCGAGACCCAGCGGCCCACCAGCGCCGATACGATCACCACAAAGACCGCCACGCCGACGTGCTCCGCCAGCACGGCCGTGCGGCTCGTTGTCTGCTTCCTTGCGAGGTACCAGCTTAGACCAGCCACCGAGGCAATTCCCCACGCGACGGAGAGCCACACGGCAGCTTCCAGCTCCAGCAGCAGCACGGGGACCAGGAATGAGCTCGAGACCGCGAACTTCGTGATGAAGGTCGCACCCGTGGCCATCCACACCTCCATCGAACTGTGGACGTTCTCCGCCTCTTCGGAAATGTGGATCCCGAGGGCATCCGAGAGGGAGTCGGCGATGGCGATCGTCACGATGCCGCCGATTACCGCGATTCGCGACTGCGTACCGACGGCAAGGCCGACGACGAGCCCCAACTCGTGATCACCCCGGAAACCAGGCCGAATGACATCCCCACCTGGATCGGGTGTTCGAAGTTCCGACGAATCATTGCTTCTCCTGCGCAACGGCAGAGCCGTCTGGTGGGTTTTCTCGGTCTCCGGCTCAACGGAGCCGCAAGTCCTCGTCGAGGGACATCCCTACTCGGGCTCGGAAGGCAGCGGCAGATCCTCGAGGAAGAATGCGGCCAGTCCGGCCCGGCCGGACAAATTGGACTTGCGATACACGGCCACGGCGTGCTGGCGGACCGTTCGTTCGCTCCTGCCCAGCAGGGTCGCGATCTCCTTGTGGCCATACCCCTTGAGCAGAAGGAGGGCGATCTTGCGCTCGGCCGGGGTCAGGCTCCAACGCTGCAGTTGTCTGTCGATCTCCTCGCCGAGGCCGCGGAGCAGGTTCTCCGCGCGGTGGCGCCAGGCGTCTCGCTCCTCACGCAGCCGGTCGGAGACTTCCACGGTTCGGGTGAGGGACCGCCGGGTTCGCATCCATCCGGCCCAGAGGTAGGCGACTCCCCCAAGGGCCAGGGAGAACACGGCCGTCTCGAAGGCCACATGGAAGAAGCCCGGGTCGTTGGGCCAGTCCATCCAGAGGTCGATTGCGCCTCCGATGGCGATGCCGCAGAGCAGCACCGTCAGGATTCCACGGAGCCGGCCATCTCCGGCAGCCGTCGTAGACACCATGAGAATCCCTTTCTACAACCGGAACCTACAGCCTCCGACACCTGTCGGATGGGAAGCGGCGCCAAGAACTGTCATTCTCGGGCTCGAATCGCAAGCGCGCAATCGCGGACGATGGATGGAAGCAATGAGAATAGGAGCCATTTTCGGCCGACTGCTGGTTGCCGGGGCAACGGTGACAGCAGTGTTCGCCCTCGCCGCAGCCAGCGGGATCCTTCCAGCGGCCGAAACGCAGAGGCACGGCCCGAAACATCGCGATCGTGGTCATCTTCTACCCGACAGTGCCGAGATGAGGGAGATCGTGGAGCTGCTGCGCAGAGAGGGATTCTCCGAGCCCTACTCTGGAACGAGAGCATGGGGTGATCGAGGTGGAAGCGACCGGGCGGGACGGTCGACGCTACGAAATCTACATCGACCCGAAGACGGGAACGATCCTCGAGAAGAGGAGGACGACTAGTGGTCGCGGATTCCGCTGGCACTGGCCCAGGCCCGGGGAACCGGGTGAAGGTATGGAGCCCGGGAGTGAGGAGTCTTCACTGGCTGCTCACCCTTGGCCTCATCGCATCCTTCCTGACCGGTGACGACGCGATGCGGCTTCACTTCTGGGCTGGGCACGGGATCCTCGCACTGATACTGGTCCGTGCCCTGATGGGGCTGTATGGGTCCCATCACGTGCGTTTCGAGACCTTCGTTCCGACCCCGAGGGAGCTCCAGCGGTACTTCGGGGACCTGAAGAACGGCACAGCCAGGACATACCTCGGCCACGACCCGGCCGGCGGCGCGATGATCGCCACCCTGCTGACCACCGTTTTGCTGACCGTGGCGAGCGGTCTGACGGCCTACTATGGGGTGGGGCCGCGAGAGGCCTTGAAGGAGGCTCACGAGTTTTCCGCGACTCTCACTCTGGTTCTGGTGGTCGTCCACGTGATCGGGGTTCTCGTTTCCAGCTATCTGCATGGGGAGAACCTGGTTGGTGGCATGATCTCCGGGTGGAAGAGAGAGAGCGACTCCCCCGCGACCGCTTCCCCGAAGATTTCAACGAGCTGAGGCCCACTTCGAGGAGCTGGAATCACGCGGGTCTCGAGGGATATGGCCTGGCGCTGGGACGAATGGAAAGGCCTGCAATCGTCCTCAGTTCGCCTCGGTCCGGCCGGGCCGCTGATCAGCGTAATCCGGATGTCCGCATCGGGAGTCTAAGGGTTGAAGCGAAGAGAGGCCCAAATAGGAGGTTGTCCCGTTTGATTGGTGCAAAGGAGCAGCAGAAGATCTTCAGGAGCTTGCTCGGCGGATGCTTGATCGTCGCGGTCGGCGCCGCAACGTCCGCGCTCGCCGATGGGGCGTTCCGGAGGGTCGCCAACGAAACCGTGCTTTACGAGTGCACCGACTGTCACCTAGCGTATCAGCCGCAGATGCTACCGCGGCGATCCTGGCGAAAGCTGATGGATGGCCTCGATGACCACTTCGGCGAGGAACTGAGCCTCGACGACGAGACCAGGGACGAGGTGCTCGGCTTCCTCCTCGACAACGCCGCCGACAGCGGAAGCAAGAAGAGGGGGCGCAAGTTCATGAAGGGGCTCGACGCGACGATGCTCCGATCCGCATCACCGAGACGCCCCGCTGGCGAAAGAAACACCGGGAGCTTCCGGATCGCGTCTGGGCCGACCCACGTGTCGAATTCAAGGGACAGTGCGAGGTCTGCCATACGGGGGCGGAGCGCGGTCGCTATGATGACGACCACGGCCTGCGGGTGCCGGGTCCGAACGGAGGCTGGCGCACCTGGGAGGACGACTGAAGGTCGGTCCTCGACTACACGATCCGGCGGGGTCACTCTGGCCTTGGAGGCTGCGCCCTGCCTTGCTGGTAGGCCTGCACGATCTGGCGTACTTCCTCGATCGTGAATCCGTAGACGATCCTCAGCCTTCCCAGGCGTTCGTCGTGCTCGACACCGGGTGGGAGCCCAGCTGCCGAACGATGCGATCCGCGGGCACCCCGGTGGCCTCCTGGACTTCGGCGAGCGTCGTGGATCCCCGAATCGACTCCAGGCCCTCCACCCCGGACGAGTGCACCCGCGGCGGGCGGGCCCCTTCGCCCTCTCGTTCTACCGGGCTCAGGAAGGGAGCGATGGCCAGCGCCAGCAGGGCCGCCAGGCCGACCGTCCCGAGAGCGACGCGGGCCCCGGAGCCCTCTCGCGGGCGTCCGCTCATCAGGGTCGCGATCCAGCGCCAGTGCAGGAAGAGGTGTAGGGCGAGCACCGCGAGGAAGGCGATGGCGATCCAGAAGTGGATGCTTCCCCACTCGTGTCGGTCGAGCGTCCAGATGGTGGTGGAGTGACCGCTGCCGGGCGGCAGCACGTAGCGCACCAACACGCCGGTCGCAGTCAGCAGGGCGAAGCCCGCGAACCCAAGGAAATCGACGATGAAGTTCAGATTGGATCGCTTCACGACCTTCCCGCCTTCTCCGCATCGGAGCCGGTGCCCCAGGATACGGAATGAGCGGGGGACGAGCACTTGGAAGAGCGTCAGGGAGTCGGTCGGGTTACGATGAAACGACTCCGGGCGAGCGTTCAGGATCTAGATGACATCCGAATGCTCGAGGCGGAAGATGGCACGGACTGACATGTCACCGCGGGCGGTGACGGTGCGGCTCCTCCGCACGGCGCAGCTTCGCCGCCTCTGTCTCGCACTGGGGCGCGGGAAGCGGACCCCGTCTGAAGCGAAGCGGAGAACCGAGCCGGCCGCGGACCCGAAGAGGCCCTCCTGATCGGGGCCGCGGTAGCGTCGGTTCTC
>CAWAPH010000016.1:0-464773 GCA_963783795.1 uncultured delta proteobacterium
TTTCCGATGACGGTTCCGAGCACCGGGTCCAGGTGCAGCTCGGGTAGGCCCTTTTCGCTTGACATGTTTGGCAATTTAAATATCCTTAGCAACGACCGGGCTTGACGAGCCAGGGACTCAGACAGAGTTGCCAAGCGGCCCCACGAGAAGAGGGCCCCCCGCCCTTCCGATCCGCAAGACACCCAGGACCGCTGCTGTCCGGATCGCCCAGCAAAAGCCCTACCCGGATCGCCGCGTTCGCGCTGGTTCACTGCGCGGCGAGAGGCCAGGTAACGACAATGAGGAAGTCATGGAACAGAGCGAAGGGGGAGACTTCGTGGGCGGCCGGTCGGAGATCGCGGACGAAGCGTCACTGCAAGTGAGCTGCATCTGGTGCGGGAGGCTCCATCAGGTGGAGCGTCCGCTCGAGTTCCACCCCGTCTGTCCCACCTGCACGGGGAGGTATCCGATGGGATCGCTGGAGATGAGCGGATCCTTCCCCCTGACCGACAAAGCGATCGATGACGCGGTGACCCGGGTGTCGGCTGGCAACTACGCCCTCGGGTACATGGATGGCACCACGTTCATGGTCTTCTACGTGGGTCGTTCGGACTCCGACGTGAAGCAGCGGCTGCACGACTGGGTTGACGCACCGAGCCGGTCCGGCAAGTATGCTCCCTCCGCCAAGGCTGCGTACGGATATCGTCACCGGGGACCCTTACCCTTCGGCGTTCCGGCGCTCGATCGCGTCGGGATTGGTGTGGACAGCAGCTACACCCGCTTCGCATTCAGCTACGCACGTTCCGCCGAAGCGGCATTCGAGAAGGAGTGCCGCAACTACTGCGACTTCGGGGGCAGCGACGGCCTCGACAACGAGGCCCAGCCTGTATCAAGCCCGGGTAGCTCTGGGTAGTGCCTCGTGCACGATCGGTGGCCTGTCCCGATCGAGTGCTCGGAGCCGCCCACGATTGTCCAAATCTTTCGACCGCGTTTTGAAGAGCTTCACGACCGTGGTCGCCCTCAAATCGTCTTCAGATTGGGGCGAATCATCTGGCCGGGCTGAACGGCGGCGTCGAATTCCTCGCCGGTCAGAAGCCCGAGTTCGGTTGCCGCTTCCCGCAAGGTCCCACCCGTCTCGTGAGCGCGCTTGGCGACCTTCGCGGAGTTGTCGTAGCCGATCTTTGGGGTCAAGGCGGTTACGAGCATCAACGAGTTCCTGAGATGTTGTTCGATCCGCTCCCGGTCCGGCTCGATGCCGGTCACGCAATTCTTGTTGAAGCTCTCGCAGGCGTCGGCGAGCAGGCGGACCGACTGCAGCAGGTTGTAGGCGAGCACGGGCTTGAAGACGTTGAGCTCGAAGTTGCCCTGGCTGGCGGCGAAGCCGATGGTGGCGTCGTTGCCCATCACCTGCGTGGCGACCATCGTCATCGCCTCGGACTGGGTGGGGTTGACCTTGCCGGGCATCATCGAGCTGCCCGGCTCGTTTGCCGGGATGCGGATTTCGCCGATTCCGCAGCGTGGGCCGGACGCCAGCCAGCGCACGTCGTTGGCGATCTTCATGCAGGCAGCCGCCAGCTGCTTGAGCGCGCCACTCGCAGCGACGAAGGCATCGTGGCTCGCGAGAGCGGCGAACTTGTTTCGGGCGCTCACGAGCTGGTGGCCGCTGATCTCGCTGATTTTTGCGGCCACCAACTCAGCGTACTCGGGGTGGGTGTTGAGCCCCGTACCCACGGCGGTGCCGCCGAGCGCAATCTCCCGCAATTGAGGAAGTGAGGCCTCGATGCTCCTGACGGCGTGGTCGAGCTGGGCAGCCCAGCCGCCGATCTCCTGGCCGAGCGTGAGCGGCGTGGCGTCCTGCAGGTGCGTGCGTCCGATCTTGACGATGTCCTCGAAGGCCTCCGCCTTCCGCGTCAAGGTCTCCCGAAGGTCTCGCACGCGCGGGAGCAGGTAGTCCTCGATGTGCTCCACGGCCGCGATGTGCATGGCCGTCGCGTAGGCGTCATTCGACGACTGCGACATGTTGCAGTGGTCGTTGGGGTGGATGGGGTCCTTGGAGCCGAGCTTGCCCCCGGCGATCTCGATCGCACGGTTCGCGATCACCTCGTTGACGTTCATGTTGCTCTGGGTTCCCGAACCGGTCTGCCAGACCACCAGGGGGAAGTGGTCCGCCAGCTTGCCCTCGATGACCTCCTGGGCCGCCCGGGTGATCAGGTCCTTGCGCCTCCCGTCGAGCAGCCCGAGCTCATGATTCGCCAGCGCTGCGGCCTTCTTCAGGATCCCGAACGCCCGGATGACCTCGGCCGGCATGCGCTCGGTGCCGATCCGGAAGTTCAGCAACGAGCGCGCCGTCTGGGCGCCGTAGTACGTGTCGGCGGGAACCTCGACCCGACCCATCGAGTCGGTCTCGATACGCGTCGCCATGGCGTCTCCTTCGATCTTCGGTGGACTCTCTGGACCGTGAGGCTACTCCGCCTCTTCCAGCCGACGCTACGCGGCTGTCGGGCGTCGTCCAAGGGTCGCTGAATCTTCTTTTTGATCGAGTGTGACCCATCAGAGTGATTTGCACCCGGGCCGTCACGGTTTCGAACCCTGTCGTGCGGGTGGGGCCCGAGCTGGACCTCGATCGGCCGCACGGACGCGAGGCCCTCTGAGCGGGCGAGAGGGTGCTCCGACCTTCTACGCGGCGCTCTTCCTGGAGCCGATCTCCGCGGGGGTCGCGAGCCGTCCCGTCCCACGCAAGCGCGAGGTGACCAGCTTCGGGCGCACGATCGAGTAGAAGGCGGGGACCACGGTGATCGCGCCGAGCATGTTGACGATCATCAGCACACAGAGAAGCTGCGCCATCTCCGCCTGGAAGCGCAGGTTGGAGAAGACCCAGAAGACGATTCCGCCCACCACCGTGGTCGCCGTGAAGGTCACGGCCATCCCCGTCGTGCAGACGGCGCGGCGGATGGCCTCGTCGACGTCGCCGGTGGCAACGACTTCCTGGCGGATCCGATCGATGATGTAGATGGCGTAGTCGACGCCGATCCCGACCCCCACCGCCTGGACCGGCAGAGTGTTGATGTTGAGGCCGATACCGCGCACGGCCATGTAGGCGAGCGAGAAGAGCGTGGCGGTGGAGATCTGCAGCAGCACGATCGCTCCGCTCGGGAGCGATCGGTAGGTCGTGGAGTGAAGGAGAAAGATCACCAGGAGGATGAGGGAGATGTTGGCCCGGTGTCCTCGCTCGACCTCTTCGTTGACTGCGGAGAGGATCCCCATGACTCCCCCCGCGAGCTGGAAGTGGGCGCCCCGAGTCCAGGCGAGGGTCGGCTGGTGGATCGGGGCGGGCTCGTCGGGACTCCGGAGATCCTGCACCAGGAGATCTCGCGTGTTCACCGCGATGGCGCGGATCCCGAAGCTGGCACCGTCCCACCACTGGTCCACGTCGCCGGCGTTCCAGTCCGCGAGACGCTTCGGCCAGAGGAAACGGGTGCCGGGCCTGCCGGCAAGGCGCTCGTCTTCGTAGCGCTCCAGGGCCGCCTCCCGAAACTCTTCCATCCAGGGGGGCAGACCGGACTCAGCCGCCTCTACCACCGAGAGGTCTTCGTATCCCTGCTCGGTGCGGTGCTTCACGCGAAGTGTGTGGGCGCGCGTGGGGAGCAGAGGTCCCACCATGTAGTAGACGAAGTCCAGCAGCCGCTCCGGATCGGTGAGGGGAGCACCCGGGCGTGCGCGATCCCGCTCCAGGCGGATCATGATCTCCCCGGTGGGATGCTCAGCGATGAACCGCTCGGCGACGCGCACCGCCCTCTCGATGGTCTCTCCCTTGTGGTCCCGATAGTGGATGGTCGAGGCGGTGGCCCGACCGCTGGGGTCGACGATGGGCCCCAGGGCGCCCGGCGGGCTGTTGGTGCGCATCATCAGGACCCACACGCCCGCCGTCGGAGGAACGAAGTGAAACTTGGGGTCGCCGCCGTGAAACAGCTGCTGCGCGTGGCGCACCAGCAGCGGCAGGGACAGGCTGCCACTGGCGCCCGAGTCGCGCCGGAGAGTGCGCTCGAGCTCCTCGAGATCGAGCAGGAAGCGCTGCTCGCCCACGGAATCAGGGCGATCGCCCTCGCCGTAGACCACCAGGTTGTCCACGCCTCCGAAATGCTCCCCGATCACGCCCGTGGCCACGTTCACGGGGTGATCGGGCCAGAAGAGCGCCACCCCCGGGTTGGCGTCGCCGATCCGTGAGTAGCGGAGCGTCACGAAGCCGGCGGCGCAGAAGAGGACCAGTGTGGTGCCTGCGACGATCCACTTCCCGATCGGGTGGGTGACGAGGTTCGCGATTCCCTCGGTGAAGCGGAGGACCAGGTGTGGCCGGCGGTGTCGATGCTCCCGGGGCGGCGGCAGGGAACAGATCAGCACCGGATGGAGGATCTCCACGGTGAAGACGATCGCCGCCACCCAGAATGCCCCGAAGATGCCGAGGTCGCGCATCTGCGGGATGGTGGTCACCAGGATCACCAGGAGACCCGCGACGTCGGTCAGGATGCCGAGCGTACCGGGGACGATGAGCTCGCCCATCGCCACCGAGGCGGCCTCGAGCTTGGCGCGCTGGGGATCGCCGAGGCGCGGCGCGAGACGCTCGTAGTCCTCGAAGAAGCGCTCGGCCATCTGGACGGTGTGGGAGACCGCCCGCGCAGTGATGATCATCGGGATCACCAGCACCAGCGGATCGAGGACGATTCCCATCCAGCCGATGAAGCCCAGACCCCAGATCACGGTGACGACGGCCGCCACCGAGGGGATCAGCACTCCATGCCAGCGGCGGAAGTAGCCCCAGAGGAGCCCGAAGATCAGGACCACGGCTCCGACCATCGAGAGGCCGATCTCCCAGGCGTGGGCGAGGACCCAGCCGGTCACGATCGGTGTCCCGGTGACGAAGAGACGGTGGTTCTCGTCCTCCTCCCGCTCGACGATCGAGTGGACGTGGTCGAAGACGGTCCGGTAGGTCGCCGGGTTCTCGAGGCGATCGGTCACGAAGCTGGCGGTGACGAGCGCGGCCTTCTGGTCCCGGCTCACCAGGGCCCCCAGCAGCTCCGGTGCACGCTCGAGCACTTTCCGCCGGATGGCGTCCGCCTCAGCCTGGGTCTCCGGAAGGCTCGGGATCAGCAGCGCGGTGGTGATGCCGCCGTCTGGGTCCAGCTCGACCGTTCGGGTGGTGAGGTGGACGAGCGAGCGGACCTGATCGTGATTGACCGGGTAGGGGGGAAAGCGGCGGTCGACCTCCTTGCGGAGCTCGACCCCGGAGAGCCCCCGCTCCTCTTCCAGACGGCTCGAGAGCTCCTCACGCTCTCGCAGGTGGGGCTCGAAATCCTCGCCGTCGAGCGAGTCGGTGACCCGCTTGATCCTGGCGAGGGTTCCCGGTGTGAAGACCGTCCCCTTCTCCACCACCACGGCCACGGCGACCAGCGATGAGTTCCCGAAGGTCTCCGAGAACCTGTCCTGGACGCGGATGAAGGGGTGGTCCGGAAAGAGATCCCGCGCCCTCGCACCGATGCGGATCGACGGTCCGGGGAGCTCCCATCCGAGTGTGGACAGCGATGCGTTGGCGCTCGGGTAGAGGAAGAACAGGGTCGCCGCACCGAGAAGTGCGGCGACGGGAAGCCGATGGCGCACGATGAAGCGCGCGAAGCGGAGCGTTCCCCTCTCCAACGGTTCCGAGCTGGCGATCGACGGCACCGAACTCAAGACAATTCGGGATCTGGCGGCGATTCAGGGGAACGCTCGAACTCGCGCCCCCCGCAGCAAGCCTTCGATCTCCCCACTTCTTACCTGCGCGGCCGGATCCGCGAACGACTCAGGAGTCCTCTGTTGCCTGCTCCGCCAGGGGCCGGTAGAGATCGACGAGGCCCATCCGCTTGAGCAGCCTGTTTCCCAGGGGCCGGGAGAGGGCGTCGAGTGCCAGCATGAGGCGGGTCGGGCCGGGGTTCACCAGTACTTCCTGGAGGTTCTGTCGAATCGCGCGCAGCACGGCGTCTGTCACCTCCTTGGGAGAGGAGGCGCCGGCGGTTCGGGGTGTCTCCGTCTCATCCCTGGCCGCCATGCCGGCCTCGGCGACGAAGCCGGGGCAGACCACCGAAGCGCCGACTCCCGTTCCCTCCAGTTCGAACTGCATCGCCTGGGTCCACTCGATCATCCCCGCCTTGCCGGCCGAGTAGGTCGCGTTGTAGGGGAGGCCCTTCTTCCCGCCCATCGAGGCGATGTTGACGATGTGGCCGCTTCCCCTTTCCAGCATCCCCGGCAGCAATCGCGCGACTCAGCATCATCGGAGCGATCAGGTTGGCCTCCATCATCTGGATCACGGTCTCCGGAGCCTGCCTGTCGAAGCGAGCTGTCTCGTCGATCGCGGCGTTGTTGACCAGGATGTCGATCGGGCCGAGTTCGTGCTCTGCTCGTCGCAGCAGCTCTGCCCGGCCGCTCTGATCCGAGATGTCGGCGGCGATCGCCACCGACTTCACCCCCAGGCTCGCCAGCTTTCTCGCCTCTTCTTCCAGGGGGCCGCGCGATCGCGCCACGACCGCGAGGTGGACCCCCTCCCGGGCCAGGGCGGCTCCGATGATCGGGCCGAGCCCGCGAGAGCATCCGGTCACGATCGCGTTCTTTCCGCGCAATTCCTTCACGATGCGTCTCCCATCGCCTTTCTACTGGAGTCCTTCCCGGGAAGAGCGGACTCGGGGTTGAGCGGCAACGCTGATCTTCTCATACTCTTCTGACGAGCGGTAGCTGGCGTGCGGTCCGACCCGACTTCAGGAGGGAGTCACGAGAGATGGCGGAAGATCCGGTCGACGTCCTGATCGTGGGTGCGGGGGCCTCGGGCGCGGCGATCGCCTGGAGCCTGGCCGAGACCCGGATGAACATCCTCTGCCTCGATCAGGGCGGCTGGGTGAACCCGTCGGAGTACCCGACCACGAGGGAGGACTGGGAGTCCCGCGCGATCTCGGACTTCAGCTTGAATCCCAATACGCGCCGGCGGCCCGAGGACTACCCGGTGAACGATCTGGCAATCCCCGATCTCGCCGCTGATGTGGAGCGGCGTGGGGGGCAGCACCATCCTCTGGGGGGCGCACTTTCCTCGCTTCCATCCCTCGGACTTCAGCGTCCGAACACTGGACGGCGTCGCAGACGACTGGCCGATCGACTACGCGGCTCTCGAGCCCTACTACGATCTGAACGATCGGATGATGGGGGTCTCCGGCCTGTCCGGGAACCCCGCCTATCCCCCGAAATCCGTCCAGACTCCACCGGTTTCGCTCGGCAAGCTGGGCGTCACCATCGCCGAGGGCTTCAACCGGCTGGGCTGGCACTGGTGGCCCGCGGACAGCGCGATCGTGAGTGAGGACTACGAGGGGCGCGAGGGTTGTGTGAATGCCGGCGTTTGCATGTTCGGATGCGCGAAGGGGTCCAAGGCCAGCACCGACATCACCTACTGGCCCTCGGCGACTCGCCGGGGCGTGAAGCTAGAGACGCACTGTCGGGTCCGCGAGATCTCGCTGGGCTCGAACGGTCTCGCCGATGGAGTCGTCTACGTCGACGCGGAGGGCGTGACCCGCAAACAGAAGGCGGAGATCGTGATCCTGGCCTGCAACGGGATCGGGACGCCGCGGCTCCTGCTCCTCTCGCGCTCCGGGCGGTTTCCGGATGGCCTCGCCAATCGAAGCGGGCTGGTGGGCCGGAACCTGATGTTCCACCCCTGGGGCTTCGTGACCGGGCTCTTCGACGAACGGATGGACGGGTTCAAGGGGCCGATCGCCTGCTGCATCGGGAGTCAGGAGTTCTACGAGACCGATCGCTCGCGGGGCTTCGTCCGGGGCTACACCCTGCAGACGGTGAGGTCGGTGGCGCCCGCGCTCACTGCGATGGGCGCGATGACAGGAAGCCCCCTCCCCTGGGGCGAGAGTCACCGGAGGGAGTTCGAGCGGATCTTCGGCCGCAGCGTTTCGATGAACGCGATCTGCGAGGACCTGCCCGAGCCCGAGAACCGCGTCGAGCTGGATCCGGAGCTGGTGGATGGCGACGGGATCCCCGCGCCCCGCGTGATCTACCGGCTTGGGCGAGAACTCCTCGAAGATGATCGAGCACGGCGTGGCCAGGGCGCGCGAGGTGATGCAGGCGGCCGGGGCGAACGGAGATCATCGCGGACTATCCCGCGCGGAATACCGGGTGGCACCTGCTGGGAACCGCCCGGATGGGGCGGGACCCGGAGACTTCCGTGGTCAACTCCTGGGGACGGTGCCACGACGTCCCGAATCTCTTCATCGTCGACGGCAGCGTCTTCGTGACATCGGGTGGCGTCAACCCGGGCTCGACGATCCAGGCGGTGGCGCTCTACATCGGCGATCAGATCAAGAAGAACCTCGGGAACCTCTTCGACTGAAGCGGGCCGGTGGGATCGAGGGGTGCAGTGAGATGACCAGAGAGAAGGACGGCAACCGCATCCTGCTCGGCGAGGTGCTGGACGAGATCATCCCGCCGAGCGACGACGGGAGCTTCCCGGGAGCTGGAGAGCTCGGCGTGGGCGAGCGGATCGAAGAGGCGCTCGCCGAGCGGCCCGACGTCGCTCACCTCATCCAGCAGGGGCTCGCCTCCATCGGTGACCTGGCCGAGCGCCGCAATCCCTCCGGCTTCGGCGGGCTCTCGAAGTCGGAGCGCGTGGCCGTGCTGCGCGAGGTCGAGGCGGCGGAGCCGGGCCTGTTCGGCGTGCTCGTGATGCAGGCGTACTTCGGCTACTACACCGATCGCCGAATCACCGACCGGCTGGGTGTGCGCAACCCTCCGCAGCCGGACGGGTACGATCTCGAGCTCGGCGACCTCCGCCTGCTGGATCCGGTGCGCGCGCGTCCCAAGCTCTGGCGCGATGCACCGGCGCGCGAGGAGAGGGAAGGGTAGCCCCTCTACCCTTAGTCCGGACCGAGCTGAGCTTCGCCACGTTACGGTACGCGGCGTGGTTGCACCGCCTCGCGCATTTCCTCTTCGGCAAGTTTCTCGTGAGTTCGGTCCAACCGCCATCGACAGCTGGGTCTTTCGAAGAGTAGGTTCCTCCGGCGTCTACTGGCTCGACAAATTGTTGTGTCGACGATTGTGCAGGAGGCTCCATGACGAGTTTCGACAACATCCTCTACGAGGTCGAGAAGGGCCGGGCACGCATCACGCTGAACCGGCCGAGCAAGATGAACGCGCTCTCCCTCCAGCTCCAGGCCGAGCTCAACGAGGCCCTCTGGGAAGCGGACAACGACAACGACGTGCACTGCGTCATCCTGCGCGGTGCGGGTCGCGCTTTCTCGGCTGGTTACGATCTCTCGGGTCAGGGTCACTTTGTTCCGGTGTCGCGCGTGCAGAGGGCGGATGGCAACTACCGAGCCGGGAGCAGCGTCGACGACGATGCCTGGCAGCTGGAGCGGGCGCAGCGCTACCGGATGGCGCTCTTCGACATGCACAAGCCCTCCATCGCCCAGGTGCACGGGTACTGCCTCGCCGGCGGCACCGACATCGCGCTGCTCTGCGACATGGTGATCGCCGCAGACGACGCCACCTTCGCCTTCCCGCCCGCGCGCGACCTGGGGGCGCTGCCGAACAACATGTGGCTCTACAACGTGGGGCCCCAGTGGGCCAAGCGCTTGACCCTGACCGGCGATTCCGTGACTGGAAAGGAGGCGGCCCAGATCGGCCTGGTGCTCAAGTCCGTTCCCGCCGACCTCCTCGAGCAGGAGGTCGAGCAGTTGGCGGATCGGATGGCCCTGATCGATCCCGATCTCCTGAGCACCAACAAGCGGACCCTCAACCTCGGCCTCGAGCTGATGGGAGCGCGTACTCTCCAGCGCCTGGCCTGTGAGGGCGACGTGCGCGGCCACAACACCGCGTCGGCCCGGGACTTCCTGCGCTCCTTCCTGGACAAGGGCCTGCGCGAGACGTTCCGGGAACGGGATGCCAAGTTCGGCGACGGCCGGGCCCGGGTGAACGGTCCCGAGATCCGCGACGACGAGGGACGCCTCGTCGACGAGTGAACCAACTCGAGAGCCGTGGCCCGCGGGTCGTCGAGCCAGGGCCATTTGCGGCCGGGGTCCGCTTGCAGATCCCGCTCCCACCTCGAAAACACTTGACAACTTAGCACGATTGTACTAATAATCGCAATCTCTAGGACGTTCGAGCTAAGTCTTCTGGTTCCCCGAGGGGAATTCCCCCGATCTGGACAATCCAGCGAGGAGGCATCGAGTGAGCGGCAATCGAACACTGATCCGGGATGCATGCGCGATCACCATGGACTCCACCCTCGGTACGCTCGAACGCGCCGACATCCTGATCGAAGGGGAGCGGATTCGGGCGGTCGCGCCCGACATCGGGGCGGAGGACTGCGAGGTGATCGATGGGACCGCCATGATTGCGATCCCGGGCCTCGTGGACACACACCGCCACCTCTTCCTGACCCAGCTCCGGGCCCTCGGGGCCGACTACACCAACTGGGACTACCTGGAAAAAGGAGTCCTGGGGTTTCTCCCGCTGGTTCGGGCCGAGGACGTCTACATCGGAGCGCATGCCGGAGCGCTCGAAGCCCTGGAGTCCGGCGTGACCACCGTGGTGGACCACGCCGACTGCATCAAGGAGCCCGGCTACGCCGACGAAATCATCCGCTCCCACCGGGAGACCGGGATCCGGATCGTCTTCCTGTACGGGGCCTGCCCGCCGAAGATCGAGTCGTTGGAGAATCTCGGTCCGACTGCCCTCTTCGAGCCGCCGGAGTGGCACTTCGAGGATGTCCGCCGGGTGCGCGAGACGCTGCTTCCCGCCGACGACGGCCGCATCCGCTTCGGCATCACCATGCACGCCGCGGAGGGGAGCCCCGTGGAGTTCGGTCGGAAGGAGATCGAGTTCGGCCGCGAGCTCGGCGCGCTCGTGATCGGCTGCAACGCCGGCTTCGGCCTGATGACGGGCAACGTCCGCTACGTGACGGAGCTCGCAGACGCCGGACTGCTTGGACCGGACATGCTGATCATTCACGCGAACAGCCTCACCGACGAGGAGCTCGATCTGCTCGCGGAGGCCGGTGCCGCCATCGCGGCCGAGCCGGAGAACGAGCTGCAGGCGGGGCTCGGCTTTCCGATGATCGGACGCGCGATGGCGCGCGGCGTACAGACCTCTCTGGGCGTCGACGCCGTGATGGGTTATCGGGGCGACCTATTCACGCAGATGCGTTTCGCGCTCCAGGCCGAACGCCACCGCCTCGGCGAGGAGATGACCAAGAAGGGATTGCTCCCCCGGAGCAACGGGATCAACGCAGTGGACGTCCTCGAGCTCGCCACACTGGGCGGCGCTCGCGCGGTCAACCTGGATGCCGAGGTGGGGAGTCTCACCCCCGGCAAGCAGGCCGACGTGGTGCTGATCCGCACCGACAGGCTGGGCCTCGCGCCCGTGAACGACCCGGTGAGGACCGTCGTGAGTCAGGCCAACGCCGCAGATGTCGACAGCGTCTTCGTGGCGGGAGAGCCGGTGAAGCGGGGCGGGCAGTTGCTGAACGTCGACCTGCCTCCCATCCTCGATCGGCTCGCCGCCTCGCGAGACTACATGCTGGAGGCGCTCCGGCAGTACGACAACAAGGCCGTTATCGACATCGCGGCCGCATCGATGCCGCTGGGTTGACCGTAGAGGGGAGCGAGTCGATGCCGTCGAGATACCCGTATTTTTCCGAAGAACACGAAATGTTTCGGGATACCGTACGCGAGTTCGTCAACAGAGAACTCGTCCCTCACGTGGAGGAGTGGGACAAGGCCGAGGAGTTTCCACGGGAGCTGTTCCTGCGCATGGGAGAGCTGGGATTCCTGGGACTTCCCTATCCGGAGGAGTACGGGGGCTCGGGTCTCGACTACTTCTTCTCGGTCGTCTTCGCGGAGGAGCTCGCAAATTGCGGACTCGCGGGTCTGGCGACGTCGATTCTCGTTCACAGCTACATGGGAGCAGGGCCTCTCCACCTGATTGGTACTGACGAGATCAAGCGCAAATATCTGGCACCCGCGATTCGGGGCGAAATGATCGCTGCACTCGGAATCACCGAGGCGGGCGCGGGCTCGGACGTGGCGGGCATGCAGACCACCGCAGTGCGCGATGGCGATGACTATGTCGTCAACGGGACCAAGATGTTCATCACCAACGCGACGCGTGCGGATTTCATCGCGCTGGTGGCCAAGACCGATACCGCTGCCGGTCACGGCGGAATCAGCATGTTCGTGGCACCGACCGATCTGCCGGGCTTTTCGGTGAGTCGCAAGCTCGACAAGATCGGGAATCGGGTGTCGGACACGGCCGAGCTGGTCTTCGAGGACTACCGGATTCCGGCGTCCAACCTGCTCGGTGAGGAGGGACAGGGCTTCGCGGCGGCCATGATGAATTTCCAGGGGGAGCGGCTGATCGCCGCGATCGCGTGCGTGGCTGGCGCCCAGCAGATGCTGGACCTGACGCTCGAGTACACGCAGCAGAGGGTCCAGTTCGGGAGGCCGATCGCGAAGTTCCAGGTCACCCGGCACAAGTTTGCGGACATGGCCACGGAGCTCGAGGCAGCCAGGCAGCTGGCCTATCACGCGGCGTTCCTGATCGACAACCAGATCGAGTGCGTCAAGGAAGTCTCGATGGCCAAGCTCTTCTGCTGCGAGACGGCCTTTCAGATCATGAACCGCTGTCTTCAGCTCCACGGCGGTTACGGCTACATGAGCGAGTATCCGATTTCTCGCGCCTGGCGAGACATACGTCTCCACACGATTTCCGGCGGCACCTCCGAGGTCATGAAGGAGATCATCGGACGGTCGCTGGGCTGCTGAACGTTGCCCACTCAACTTCGACCGGGGTCCCGGTCCCAGGAGCAGAGCGCATCTCAGGGAACCCAACCTTAGCCACCGAGCCAGGAAGGAAATTCGAAATGAGCCAGTCAGAATACGCCCTCCTCGAAGATCTCGACCGCAGACACGTCGTCCACCCCATCACCGAGTTCCGGGCCCACGAGAAGACGGGCCCCCGGCTGATCCTGGGCGGGAAGGGCGTCCGAGTCGACACCGCCGACGGGAGGTCGGTCATCGACGGCTTCGCCGGGCTCTGGAACATCAACGTGGGCCACGGACGCACGGAGATCGCGGACGCGGTCCGCGACCAGATGGAGCATCTGGCCTACTACCCAGCCTTCTGGGGCTACTCGACCGAGCCGGCCATCCGTCTGGCCGAGCGCCTGGCGAAGCTGTTCCCGGCGGATCGGAACATCAACCACTTCATCTTTACCACCGGCGGCTCGGACGCGAACGAGACGAACTTCCGACTGGCCCGCTTCTATCACGCGGCGAACGGTCAGGCCGAGCGCTGCAAGGTGCTGTCGAGACGTTCCGGGTATCACGGCGTCACCCGGGCAGCGGGCAGCGCCACCGGGATCCCCATCTATCACGTATTTGCCGATGTCTCGCCGGAGCACCACCACGTCGCGGCGCCGTACTGCCTCCGCTGTGAGTACGGCAAGACCGCCTCGGACTGCGCGATGGACTGCATCGAGGACGTCGAGGCGGTGATCCAGCGCGAGGGGCCGGAGACCATCTCGGCCGTGATCACCGAGCCGATCCTGGGATCGGGTGGGATCATCATGCCGCCGGAGGGCTCCCTCCAGCGGCTGCAGGAGATCTGCCGAGCCCACGGCATCCTGCTGATTTTGGACGAGGTGATCACCGCTTTCGGCCGCACCGGGAAGTGGTTCGGCATGGAGCACTTCGACCTCTCGCCCGACCTGGTCTCCTTCGCCAAGGGCATCAGCAGCGGCTACATGCCGCTCGGCGGCTGCGCCCTCAGCGACAAGGTCTACGAGACCATCCGCGACAAGGGACCGCAGGGGTTCCCCTTCCTCTGCGGGCTCACGTACAACAATCATGCGAGCTCCTGTGCCGCGGCCCTGGCCAATCTCGACATCATCGAGCGGGAGGGACTGGTGGAGAACGCCCGCGAGATGGGCGACTACATGATCGGCTGCCTGCGAGACAACCTCGGGGACCACCCCTTCGTGAAGGAGATCCGCGGCCTCGGCCTGATGGCGGCCGTCGAGTTCGCCAGGCCTGGCACGCTGGAGCCCGTCGGAGGGCTGCCGATGGCCTTTGCCATGTCGGTGAGCGAGCACTGCTGGAAACGGGGCGCGATCGCCCGCTCCATGTGGGAGACCATGTCGCTGGCCCCGCCGCTCTGCATCAACCGCACCGAGCTGGACGAGCTGGTCGACATCCTGACGCAGTCGGTGCACGCCGCCGCCGAGGCCTACCCGGAGGGCTAGACGTGGAGCGCCGGGCCGGCCGAGCTCGGCATCTGCGGAGAGATCGGAGTCCGGAGAATGCGCCCGTCGAAGATCCGGTGGGACGATGATGGATAGCAGTGTCGTCGGAGACGTCGTGATCGTCGGGGCCGGGATCAGCGGCATCCAGGCCTCGCTCGATCTCGCCAGCAGCGGCTTCAGGGTCCATCTGGTGGACAAGGCTCCCGCCATCGGGGGCCACATGGCGCAGCTCGACAAGGTCTTCCCCACCAACGACTGCTCGATGTGCATCGAGTCCCCCAAGTTCGTCGAATGCGATCGGCATCCGAACATCGAGATCGTCACGAACACCGAGGTCGAAGCGATCGAGGGCGAGCCGGGGAACTTCAGGGTCACCCTTCGGAAGAAGCCCACCTACGTGGAAGACACGTGCACGGGCTGCGGCGTCTGCACCCTCTACTGTCCCGTCACGATTCGCAACCCGTACGATCAGGGCCTCTCCTCCACCAAGGCCATCCACGTCCAGTTCTCGCAGGCCGTTCCGAAAGCCGCCTACATCGACCCCGACGCGTGCCTCTATTTCCGCGAGAAGAAGTGCGTCATATGCAAGGGCGTGTGCCAGGAGCGAGCCATAGACTATTCCCAGAAGGAGCAGAGAATCGAGGTTCAAGCGGGGGCGGTGATCTTGTCCCCGGGTTACCGGCCATTCGACCCGAAGCCGAGGGCAGACTACGGCTACGGCCGGACCAGCGATGTCGTCACCGCCCTCGAGTTCGAGCGAATCCTCAATGCCGATGGGCCTTACCGGGGCACCGTGCTGCGTCCATCCGATGGAAGGCCGCCGAAGAAGATCGCATGGATTCAGTGCGTGGGCTCCCGGCAGGTCACTCCCGGCGGCAACAGCTACTGCTCTGCCGTCTGCTGCATGTATGCCATCAAGCAGATGATCCTGGCCAAGGAGCATGACTCCGAGATCGAAGCCACGATCTTTCACAACGATATTCGCGCCCACGGAAAGGAGTTCGAGCAGTTCTACCAGAGGGCGAGGGCACTGCCCGGCACGCGCTTCATCAGGAGCTACGTCTCGATGGGGCATAGGGCTCCAGAAGGCGAGAACGCGACCATACGCTACTCCAGCGACGGACACGTCCAGGAAGAGGATTTCGACATGGTCGTGTTGTCCGTCGGGCTGACTCCCCCAAGAGGGAGCGAGGAGCTCTCCGAGGCACTCGGCATCGAGACCAACGCGCACGGATTCTGCAAGACCGGCGGCTCTTCTCCCCTGCATACTTCCAGGGAAGGGATCTTCGCCGCCGGGGCGTTCACGGGCCCCATGGACATTCCCGAGTCGGTACTGAGTGGAAGCGCTGCCGCCGCGCTCTGTGGACAGTTTCTCTCCGAGCGCCAGGGGAGACTGGCGAGAAAGAAGGAGTACCCCCCCGAAAGGGATATCTCGGAAGAAGAGCCCAGGGTGGGAGTGTTCGTGTGTCACTGCGGCGCCAACATCGGCAGCGTGATCGATGTTCCCTCCGTGGTCGAGTACTCGGCGTCTCTGGAGAATGTGGTTCACACCGAAGAGATGCTGTTCGCGTGCTCCGCGGACGCCACCGGGCTGATCGCGGAAAGAACCATCGAACAGGGTCTCAACCGCGTCGTGGTCGCCGCATGCACTCCAAGGACGCACGAGCCCCTGTTTCAGGAGACGCTCCGTGAGGCCGGACTCAACAAGTACTGCTTCGCAATGGCCAACATACGGGAGCACTCGTCCTGGGTGCACTCCAGGGAAAAGGAGAGAGCCACCCAGAAGGCCAAGGACAAGGTCCGGATGTCGGTGGCGCGTGCTACCGAGCTCCGTCCCCTGGAGGAGATCGAGCTCCCGGTGGACAAGAGAGGGCTGATCGTGGGGGGAGGTGTGGCGGGCATGACCGCCGCGCTGGGCCTGGCCGAGTCGGGCTTCGAGGTCTACCTGGTAGAAAAGCAGAAAGAGCTCGGGGGAATGGCCAGAAGGATCCACCGCACGCTCGAGGGCCTGGATGTCCAAGCCCATCTCGCCGAGCTGACCGAGCGGGTGTACGCAGATTCGCTGGTTCACGTGTTCACGGACTCGCGCATCACCTCTTCCTCCGGTTACGTCGGCAACTTCACGACCCGAGTGACGCGCAGCCAGCACGGCAGGCAAGAGGAGATCAAGCACGGGATCACCATCGTCGCCACCGGGGCTGGGGAGCACGAGCCCACCGAATACCTCTACGGAAGAGACGACCGTGTCGTGACCCTTCTCGAGCTCGAGGAAAGGATTCAGCGGTCTGACGAGCGGGTGACGACGGCCGGCTCGCTGGCGATGATCCTCTGCGTGGGCTGCAGGGAGGAAGAGAGACCGCACTGCAGCAGGGTCTGCTGCTCGCAGGCGATCAAGTGCGCCCTGCAGCTGAAAGAGCTCGATCCGGGCAAGGACATCACCATCCTCTTCAGGGACATGAGAACCTACGGTCTACAGGAAGACTACTACAGGGAGGCCGCCGCGAAGGGCGTCAGGTTCATCCGATACGAACCGGAGAGCAAACCCCTGGTGGAGGCCGTGGAAGAAGACGGCCGCTCCGTACTGAGAGTCACCGTTTCCGATCCCGTGCTGGACAAGCAGCTCGCCCTGGATACCGACATGGTCGCTCTGGCGGCGGCGATCGTCCCTTCATCCGACACCGAGGCGACATCGCGCCTGTTCAAGGTACCGCTCAGCCAGGACGGTTTCTTGCTGGAAGCACACATGAAGCTGCGGCCGGTCGATTGTGCCACGGAGGGAGTGTTTCTCTGCGGCACGGCGCACTTCCCGAAGAGCATCGACGAGACGATCCGCCAGGCCCACGGCGCTGCCGGCCGGGCCGCTACGATTCTCTCGAAGGACACATTCACGTCATCTGGCGCCGTGTGTGAGGTCAGAGAGATCGGCTGCCTCGGCTGCGGACTCTGTGAAGAGGCCTGTCAGTTCGGTGCGATCGAGCTCCAGGATACGCCTCAGGGGAAGGAGAGCAGGGTCACGGAGGCGCTCTGTCATGGCTGCGGTGCCTGCAATGCCGTCTGTCCGTCCGACGTGATCTCTCTCCGGCACTTCTCCGACCCCCAGATCCTTGCGGAGATCGATTCCGCACATTCGGCTCCAGGCCCCCAAGCTCACTTCGAACCCAGGATCCTGGCGTTCCTCTGCAACTGGTGCGGCTACGCCGGCGCAGACATGGCCGGGGTATCGCGGCTGCAGTTCGCGCCGACTGCCAGGGAAGTCAGGGTGACCTGCTCGAGCAGAATCCATCCCAAGCTCATCATGGATGCGCTCTTGGAGGGGAGCGACGGCGTTCTGGTCTGCGGGTGCCATCTGGGAGATTGCCACTACCTCAAGGCGAACGAGTTGACCGAGGAGACGATCCGGGTCACCAGGATCGCGATGGAGGAAATCGGCATCGATCCTTCCCGGCTGCGACACGAGTACATATCCGCCTCGGAAGGAGCCAAGTACGCTGAAAGGGTCGATGACTTCTCCACGCACCTGACCGAGTCGGGTCCGATTGAGTTGACTGGAGAACAGAGAGAAAGACTGGCCCGATGGAAGCTGAATGTCGCGCCATGCCAGTACGCCTGTCCGATCGGAACCGAGGTGCCGGCGTATGTCTCGCTGCTTGCCGACCGGCGCTTCGAGGACGCCATGGAGGTGATCAGGAGGGACAATCCACTTCCGTCCGTCTGTGCCCGGGTCTGCCACCATCCATGCGAGGCCAGGTGTCAGGCGGGCAAGACGGGGGATCCGATTGCGATCCGGGCGCTCAAGAGAGTGGCCACCGATCGTGCGCTGCAGACTGGTGCGTATTCGCTCGCGCCGGCGTCGAGCCCGGAAGGCGAGAAGGTAGCCATCGTCGGCGCCGGGCCGGCGGGACTCACCGCGGGGTCCGATCTCGCCGGAAAGGGATACGACGTCACGATCTTCGACGCACTGCCCGTCGCGGGCGGGGCCGCGGCCGTCTACATCCCGGAGTTCAGACTGCCGAAGGACATGCTCGAGGCCGACATCGAGAACATCGAGAACGCTGGCGTGCGAATCGTGACGAACACCCGGATCGGAGAGGACATTTCCTTCGATGAGCTTCGGGCCAGCTACAGAGCCGTCTTCATTGCTGCGGGAGCCCACCGGTCCCGAGAGCTGGGAGTTCCGGGCGAAGGTGCGGCGGGTGTACTCGACGCGATGCAGTTCCTGAAAGCCGTGAACCTCCACCAGAAGGTCGAGGTCGGCAGACGCGTCGGGATCGTCGGCGGTGGAAACGCCGCCGTAGACGCCGCCCGGGTCGCCAGGCGGATCGAGAGCTGCGAAGAAGTCATCCTGATCTACCGCAGGACTCGGGCCGAGATGCCCGCCTTCGAAGAGGAGATCGAGGCGGCTATCGAGGAGGGCATCGAGCTGCAGTTCCTCACCGCGCCTTCGAGGGTCCTGAGCGAAACTGGCGAGTTCGTGGGAGTCGAATGCATTCGAATGGAGTTGGGAGAGCCTGACAGAAGCGGCAGGAGGAGACCCGTTCCCATCGCGGATTCAGAGTTCACGATTCCCCTGGACACTCTCCTGGTGGCCATCGGCGAGGCGCCTGATGTCTCGTTCCTCGGGGAAGAACACGGAATCGGGCTCCTGGGGGGAGAGCGAATCGCGGCATCCGCGGAGACGTGTGCCACGAACGTGGAAGGGGTGTTTGCCGGGGGAGACGTGGTGACGGGGCCGAATACGATCATCGATGCGATGGCGTCCGGGAAGGAGGCGGCTGAGTCGATCGATCGGTACATCCGGGGAGAGAGTCTCGAGAGCCAACGCGGAATAGCCCGGCCCTCCGTGTATGTGTCCCCGGTCGATGTGACTGCAGAAGAGCTGGCCGAGGCCAGGCGACCTGCGGCTCCGTGCATACCTGCGAGTGAGAGGGTCAACGGCTCTTTCGAAGTGGAGTGCCGGCTCGGCGAGGAGATGGCAGTCAAGGAAGCGCGGCGCTGCCTTCGATGCGATCTGGGAGGCGAAGAGGGGCGAAATTGGCCTAGACTTTAGGGCCCAGCGAGCTCGCTGGAGATGGTGCGATCGGCATGCACTCTCAGGCGGGAGGTGCCAGCATGAAGCTCATCGACAAGGCGATTCCCACCGAGTTCCTGGAGATGCTGCCCGAGGGATTCCTCTTCCTCAACAAGCACGGGAAGCGCTTCCTGGTCGTCGAGGAAGTCACGTGTCCCGACGGGTGCAGCCTCATGGACCCTGCGGTCAAGATCCACGGTGAGGCTTCCATCAAGATGCAGATCGAGACCGGCGGCGCCAGCGGGCTCATGTTCGTGGACGCGTTCTGGGGCGGCCACGAGAAGCTCTACGGCTTCATTCCCACACCGGGAGTCGTCAGCGCTGCGTGCCCGAGCTGCAGTCGGTCGCTGATCGTAGAGCGGGAGTGTCCCGAGGGTTGCTGCGATCAGTCCATCGTCCTGACGCTGCCGAGCGACAACAAGATCTTCGTCTGCGCGCGGCTGGGATGCCCGGGACACCACCTGCACATCGCCGAGATGCCCGAATCGATCATCGCAGAGGTCGACGACATCAACTTCTCGAGCGAAGGCCGGGAGGACGCGAACTACTTCAGCGCGCCTAGCGACGACATCTTCCGGGGGATCTGAGCCGTGGCCCACGGTCGCATCGTCATCGAGGCAGCACGGTGCAAGGGATGCTGCCTGTGCATCGAAACCTGCCCGAAGGGGTGCATCGGGAGAAGCACCGAGATCAACGAGCTCGGCTACTTCTACGCCCTGTTCGATTCGAGTGAGTGCACGGCCTGCGGCTTCTGCTTCTACGTCTGTCCCGAGCCGGATGCCATCACCGTGTACAAGGACCGCAAGGAATGAAGCAGCTCATGAAGGGCAACGACGCCGCGGTGCGCGGCGCGATCCTGGGAGGAGCCACGCATTTCTTCGGCTACCCCATCACACCAGCCAGCGAAATCGCCCACGCCGCGGCGGAGTTCTTTCCCAAAGCCCATGGAGTGTTCCTCCAGGCGGAGTCCGAAGTGAACGCGGTCAACATGCTCTACGGCGCAGCGGCGGCCGGAGCCCGGGTGATGTCGGCCTCGTCCGGCCCGGGTGTGAGTCTGATGTCCGAAGGCATCTCCTACATCGCGGCGTGCGAGCTTCCTTGCGTGGTCGTCGACGTTCAGCGCAGCGGGCCCGGCCTGGGCAATATCTGGCCGGAGCAGAGTGACTACGACACGGTGGTGACCGGCGGGGCGCACGGCAACTACAAGAACGTCGTGCTGGCGCCGAACTCCGTCCAGGAGATGTGTGACTTCACGTGGCGGGCGTTCGAGATCGCAGATACGTACCGCAACCCCGTCTTCATCCTGACAGACGCCCACGTCGGTCAGATGATGGAGCCGATCGCCCTGCCCGTGGAGGTCCGGCGCGGAGCGCGGAAGGACTGGGCGCTCTACGGCGACGCGGAGAGCCGCAAGAACGTGATCACCTCCATCTTCATGCGGAAGGATCAGTTGGGCGAAGTCAACCAGAGGTTGGCGGCGAAGTACGCCCGCCTCCAGGAGGAGCTGGTCGAGTACGAGGAACACGACACGGCCGACGCAGAAATCCTGTTCGTCGCCTACGGCATCTGCTCGCGCATCTGCCTTACGGCCGTGCGGCAGCTGCGCCGCGGTGGCCTCGAGGCGGGAATGCTCAGACCGAAGACGCTCTTTCCCTTCCCCGTGGAGCCGTTGAAGCGCCTCGCCGGCAACGTGAAGAAGATCATCGTCGTGGAGTTGAGCAACGGGCAGATGGTCCGCGACGTACGGCTCGCCGTGGGAGACCGGGTGCCGGTGGAGCTGTACAACTGGATGGGCGGTATGGTGCCGTCGGTCCAGGAGATCACCGACCGCGTGGAGCGGGGGTTGTGAGCGTGACCGAGACCCTCAAGCACGGGCGACCGGAGGCCTTCTACGAGGAATTCGTCCGCAAGGGCGAAGGCGAGACGGTCACCCACTACTGCCCCGGTTGTGGCCACGGTGTCGTTCACAAGCTCGTCGCCGAGGCCACCTCGGACATGGGCATCAACGACAGGGTGATCTTCTGCTCGCCGGTCGGCTGCAGCGTCTTCGCCTACTACTATCTCGACTACGGCAACATACAGTGCGCTCACGGGCAGGCGCCGGCCGTGGCCACCGGGCTGCGCCGGACCCGGGACGATGCGATCGTGATCTGCTACCAGGGCGACGGCGACCTGGCCGGGATCGGCCTGGGCGCGATCGTGCACGCCGCCAATCGCGGCGAGAACATCACGGTGCTCTTCGTCAACAACGCCATCTACGGGATGACCGGTGGCCAGACGGCGCCGACCACGTTGGTGGGGCAGAGGACCGTGACCTCGCCACGGGGTCGATCGGCCGAAGATGAGGGTCACCCGATCAGGATGGCCGAGGTGATCGACGCGTTGGAGGCCCCGGTCTACGTGGAGCGGGTGTCGCTGGCCGGTCCCAGTCGCGTTCTCAAGGCTCGCCGAGCCATCCGCAAGGCTCTCCAGGCACAGGTGGACAGGAAGGGCTTCTCCTTCGTCGAGATCCTGTCCCCCTGTCCGGTCAACTGGCAGATGTCACCCGTGGAGTCGCGCAGGTGGATGATCGAGCACATGGAGCCGGTCTTCGCCGTTCGCCGCTTCCGCGATCGCATCGATCAGGCGCAGCCCCGGCCGACCCGCTCCGCCGATCCCCCGACCGACAGGGAGTTGCTGGATCTGTTCAGCGCGGAGCGCGGCGCCGACTGGACCGTGGCCCCGAGGAGCACGTCGGTCGAGGAGCAGCTCGTCAAGATCGCCGGATTCGGCGGGCAGGGCGTGCTCTCTGCGGGAGTACTGCTGGCCAACTGCGTGGCCGCCGAAGGGCTCAACGTCACCTGGCTTCCATCCTACGGGCCCGAGATGCGCGGCGGAACGGCCAACGCATCCGTGATCGCCTCCGAGGGGGCCATCGGTGCGCCGGGTGTCGACCATCCGAATGTCCTGATCGCGATGAACGGTCCTTCATTGGATGCGTTTGAACCGGAGATGACGCCCGGAGGACTCGCGATCGTCAATGCGTCGTTGGCCAGCCGCACGCTGGAACGCGACGACCTGCGGGCGATCCACGTGCCCGCCACGGACATGGCGAATCGCATCGGATCGACGGCCACTGCATCCGTGATCATGCTGGCCGTCTACGCCGCGGCCACCGGAGTGGTCAGGATCGAGACCCTCGAGCAGGTCATTCCTCACTCGCTGACGAAGAAGGACCTGATCGAAGTCAATCTGAAGGCCGTTCGGGCGGGAGTGGACTTCGTCCGCCAGCAGGACGGGGGCGAGTAGGGTCGTTCCGAGCGGCGCGTTTCAAGTCGGGGAGCTTCGCCCGCCCGTCTCGACGATGCGATTTCGCAGGACCCCGATTCCCTCGATCTCGAGCTCGACCACGTCGCCGTCGGCCAGGAAGCGCTTGTGCTCCAGCAGGGAGCCGAGCGGCACGGTGCCCGAACCGAAGATCTCTCCGGGATGGATCGTTTCTCCCCGGCTGATGTACGAGACGACGTCCTCGACCTTGTGGTCCATCTGCCTCGTGCTGCCGCGCGAGATCTCCTCGCCGTTGAGTCTCGCGATCATGGTGAGGTCGTCGGGATCGAGTTCGTCCGACGTCACGATGCACGGGCCGAGGACGTTGCCCGTTTCGAAGTCCTTCCCTTTGGCGGGACCGAGTCCCGCAGGCATCTCCTTGGCCTGGAGATCGCGAGCCGACACGTCGTTGAAGATCGTGTACCCGAACACGTGGTCCCGGGCCTTCTCCCGCGGGATGTCCTTGCCCTGCCTTCCGACGACGATCCCGAGCTCGAGCTCGTAGTCGAGCAGATTGCAGCCGGCGGGGCGTTCGATCTCCGCTTCGGGACCCACGACGCACATTCGATTCGCCTTGTAGTAGAGCGGTACCTCGGAGAACCTGGGATTGAGCGGAGGGACGTTCTCCGGTTTGCCGCCCATGAGCTCCACGAGCGCCCGCTGTGCATTGCGCATGTGGTCGAGAAAGCACAGCACGTCCCGGATCTGGACGGGGCGGGGCAGCGGCGCCAACAGACGAGTGGAGTCGTACGGAAGGCTGTCCGCCTGCTCGGCCCTGGCCACGATCTGGCGCACCCGCTCCAGGCTGGAATCGCCGCCCTCGATGACTTCCTGGACGGAGCCGAGATCGACGTCAGCTGCGCCGCCGTTCGCAGCTAGCGGAAGGATGCGCGTGTCGCCTTCGGTCAAGACGCCCGCCAGCGCCTGACCATCGGGGCCTTCGTATGTGACAAACTTCATCCTTCGTCTCCCGTATTGGCACGAAGCCATGCAGCTCTCAGCGCCTTCTTGTCGATCTTCCCGTACGGCGTCGTGGGAAGCTCCTCGATCCGGGTGAGGGCCTTTGGAACCTTGTACTTCGCCAGCCTGCTTCGACAGAACTGGAGCAGCTCGTCAGCTCTCAGGCCTTCGGTGGCGACCAGGAAGGCATGCACGGCCTCGCCCCAGTCGGAATCGGGGACGCCCACGACGGCGGCCGCGCGGACCATGGGGTGCTCGTGGAGAACCAGCTCGACCTCGGACGAGTAGACGTTCATCCCGCCCGTGATGATCATGTCCTTCTTCCTGTCCACCAGGAAGAGGTGTCCCGTCGCGGTCTGGTAGCCGACGTCTCCCGTTCGCAGCCAATCGTCGAGAGAAGGCCTGCGCCGTCAGCTCCGGTGCGGCGTGGTACTCGCGCAAGGTGTACGGCGCGCGGAGCAGCACCTCGCCGATCTCACCCGGCGGCACAGCTCTTGCCCTCGTCATCCCCGATGCGGACTTCGACCCCCGGACAGGGCTGGCCGCAGGAGGCCAGGAGGCTCGGGATCGAGGTGGTCCTCCTTGGAGAGCGTAGTCGCGAAGTTCGGGCACTCGGACTGGCCGAAGAGCTGGAGGAAGACGGGGCCGAACCGCCGGAGCGCTTCTTCGATGCGCGTCTCTCGCGATCGGTGCAGCACCGTACACGATCGTCTCGAGGCTGCGCGTGTCCCGCTCCTGATCGCGGAGTGCGTCGAGCAGCCGGTAGATCATGGTCGGAACCATGAAGGTCCACGAGATCGCGTGCTCCTCGACGTGGCGCAGGAAGCTCGGCCGGGTCGAAGCGCGGCGCGAGGTGGACGGTGGCGCCCTGGAGCAGTCCGGCCTGCAGGAAGAAGCCGGCCGAGTGGGGCAGGGGCGTGGAAAGGAGCATCTTCTCGCCGTCCCGGATCTGACCCGAGAGAACGTGGGCGAGGAGATTCGTTCCGAGGGCGCCGGCGTCGTGGACGATCCCCTTCGGGCGCCCCGTCGTCCCTCCCGTGTACATGATAAGGGCGGGTTCTCCGGGGCGAGCGGGGAAGGTCTCGAGACGGCGGCGAGCGGCCGAGGTCTTCGAACGAGCTCGCGCCTTCGAGTCCAGCGGCGTCGTCCGCCACGACGACCGTGTGGAGCCCGGCTGAGGCCCGCCAGCAGCGGATGGAGCGAGCCGTGCACGATGACGATCGAGGCGCCCGAGTGTCCGATGGCATGTTCGACATCCGACTTCGAGAGGAGCTCGTTGAGGGGCACCTTGACCAGACCCGAACGGACGATGGCGAGATCGGCGACGGCGTACGCGATGCTGTTTCGGAGCAACAGCGCAACCCGATCTCCGCGCCGGGCTCCCAGCTCGGCGAGCCCAGCCCGCGATACGACTCGAGCGGTCCTCCAGATCCGCATACGAGAGGCGACCCTGCGGCGTCTCCAGGGCGACCCTGGAGGCATGGCGCCGAAGCGCCCCCTGGAGGAGCACACCGAGTGAAGGCGACGTCGCGCGCTGCTCGCGAAGAGGGGGTGCCACGGCTCTATGCGGCGGGCTGTCCGTCGATCAGGACGGCGAACATGCGCACGGGCTCGTCTCCCTCGACTCTCCAGCCGTGCAGGACGCCCTGCTGGACCACGACGTCGCCCGCCTCGAGCGTCACCTCGTCGTCGTCGTCCATGAGCATGGTGAGACGACCCGACAGGATCACGAGGTAGTCCAGCGAATCGGTCTTGTGGAAGGAGGGATGGCGCTTGACGCTCTCCAGCGTTGGCTCGAAGTCGCTCTGCATGTTCGAGAAGGCGACCCGGGCGAGCGCGAGGAGGTTCTCCGCGGGTGTGTCGGCGGGGATCACCACGCCCGGCTTCATCTCGAGCACCCGGCAGATCGTCCCGTTGGGCAGCGGGTCGTGCTTCATCGGGAAGATCGCCCGATCTCCCTTGAAGTCGTAGGCGGCGGGGGACTCCGCGTTGGCCCAGATCTCGGTGATGGCGGCGGTGGGACCTTCCATGACGTGAGGACTGGGCCCGTCGATCAGCACCCGCGATCGGCCCTCAGCGTCCAGACCGGTGACGACGCGGCGAACGGGCTTGGTGCATACGGAGCCTCCCTGGGGAAGTTGAAGAGTACCAAAAATCAGTACTATAGTACGGTTTATGGTATCGATCAACCGGAATCCAAGGAGTCGTCGCGGCGATCGACGAGAGCAGCTCCTGGACGGTCTCGAGGCGATCTTCCTCGAAGGAGGGGTTCCGGGATGTGACCGTCGAGGAGCTGGCGAGCCGGCTGCGGTGCTCCCGGCAGACGCTCTACCGGGTCGCGCCGAGCAAGCCGGAGATCTTCCTGAGCCGTCCTCGACCGCTTTTTCGCGAGGATCCGGGCCGAAGGCCGGGAGGCCGCGTACTCACGCTCCGATCCGATGCAGCGCATCGAGGCCCTGCTCGAGCCGGGCATCACGGCCACGGTTCCGGCGAGCCGCCGATTCAGCGAAGACGTGGACGGCTACGAGCCCGCCCGACTGCTGCTGGCGGAACACCAACGCGAGCGCATGCGGCTCCTCGGCGAGATCGTCGAGGACGGGATCAGTCGCGGCGTCTTCTCCGGCTTCCACGCGCACCTCGTGGCCGAGGTGATGGTCGCAGCGGTGGGCCGGGTGAGTCGCCCCGATTTTCTCGCGGAGGCCCGGCTCTCGATGAGCGAGGCCTTCGACGAGTGCAGCCGCCTGATCCGGCTGGGACTGGCCCGGACGGGCGGCGAGCAGGACTCCTAGAGAGGGGGCTGCTGCGGCATACTGCACTGGCCTCTGAATCGAACGATCCAGTGAGCTCTCGATCGAATCATCGTTGGAGCGGACGTGAATTCGAAGGAGAGAATCGAGTCAGTGGTCAATCTCGAGATCCCGGACCGGGTGCCCCTCGCTCCGCTGCTCGATCATTTCGCCGCGACCTACACCGGGATCAGCATGGCCGAGCTGATGTCGGACAGGTCCAGGCGGATCCGCGCCGTGATCGAGACGATGAAGGGACTCGGGCCCTGGGACATGTCCTTCGCGGCCGAAACCGCGAACGAGCCACTGCTCAAGTGGGGCATGGCGGCCCCTCTGAAGACCCCGGGAAAGGAGCTCCCGCCCGACGAGATCCACCAGTTCGACGAGACCGAAACGCTCACGGTGGACGACTACGACCGGCTGTCCGAAATGGGTGTCTCCGAGTTCAAGTCGATGGTGAGGCGACGGCTGTATCCGGAGATCACGCCCGAAGCGGAGCGGCGCTGCTGCAACAGGCCCTGCTCGATGCGCGGTCGGACCGGGAGGAGATCGAGGCGGCCGGTTGTGAGATGGCGGTGGGCGGATTTCTGCAGCTTCCCCTGGAGTGGTTGTCGTTGGGGAGAAGCATGCAGGAGTTCATCTTCGACCTTCACGACCGTCCCGAGAAGGTCAAGGCCGCTACCCGGCTGATGCGGGAAGATGGTGCTGCGATGGGCATCGGCATGGCGGAGTTCGTCGGCGTCCCTCGCGTCTTCATCGGCATGTCGCGGTCATCGCCTTCCTTCTTGTCGCCGGCCCTCGTCGAGGAGTTCGTCTGGCCGGATTTCGAGTACATCACCCGCGCTGCCATCGACGCCGGCCTGACGGTGCTGCTCCACTGCGACACCAACTGGACCAGGGCCTACGATCTCTTCAAGCGCCTGCCGCCCAGGAGCTGCATCCTGGAGCTGGATGGGGATTCGGACATCTTCGCGGCCAAGGAAGCCCTCGGCGACCACCTCTGCATCATGGGCGACGTTCCGGCCTACCTGCTGGCCTTCCGCGGCAAGGACGAAGTCCTGGCCTACTGCAAGAGGCTGATCACCGAGGTGGGCCGGGGTGGTGGATTCATCCTCTCTTCCGGCTGCTCGATTCCCGCGAACGCACGAGTGGAGAACGTTGCCGCCTTGAGAGAGGCCGTGGATGAATGGGGGAAGCCTGCTTCTGAGCGGACTTCTCCCGCACCTCATGGGGTTCGCTTCCTCGGCGGCTCGCCGGCGGCCGTCTCGTGTTCTCTGCTTTGATCCAGCACCTTGACTAGTTAGTACGTATGCCCTAGATTTAAACCTAGTACGATCGTGCTATGAATCTTCCCTCACGGGACTCCTTCCGCCAAAGATGGAGCCACTCATGTCCGATCCTCTCTAGCGTCCCTAACCGAGCAGCAGCGGGCGCAGCTCGCCCTCGCGCTGGGTCCGCTCGAACAGGCTCGCGGACTTCCGGCCTGGGCCTACACCGACCTCGGGTTCTACGCGGCGGAAGAGGAGTTCGTGCTGCGGCGCGAATGGCTCTCGGTCGGGCGTGTCGAGGACGTTCCCGAACCCGGCGACTACTTCGCGACGACTCTCCTCCGCGAGCCTCTCGTCATCGTCCGGCGTGAGGACGGCGAAATCCAGGCACTGTCGGCGGTCTGCAGGCATCGCGGCATGGTCGTGGCTTCGGGACGTGGCAACGCGAAGCGATTCGTCTGTCCATACCACCTGTGGAACTACAACCTGGACGGCGAGCTCGTGACCGCGCCGAAGATGAAGGGCAACCGGGAGTTCAATAGAAAGGACTGCCGTCTGCCGAAGGTTCGAACGGAGATCTGGCAGGGGTGGGTCTTCGTCAACTTCGATCCCGATGCGGAGCCGCTCGCGCCACGCCTGAAGGCACTGGATGAGGTCCTCGCTCCCTATCGCCTCTCGGAGCTCGAGACGCCGGTTGCTCCGCTCGTCTACGAACAGCACTTCAACTGGAAGCTGCTGGCGCCGGACAACTGGGAGAACTACCACGTGCCGGGAGTCCATGCGAAATCGCTGTTGTCGATGGAGATCTTCACGGCGGACACGGAGTATCCGTGGGGGAGCCAGGATGCGTTTCTCTCTGGCTGAATCCCTTCAAGAAGGGGGCGGAGATCCCGATCACCCTGAAGGAGATCCCGGACCTGCCACCGGATCAGCGCAGGGGCTACGTCGGCGTCCACGTCTTCCCGTGCCACGTCTTCCTGGTGTCGCCCGAGGACATGCTCTACTTCAAGATCCTCCCTCAGCGTGTCGACTACTTCCGCTTGGAGTCCCAGTTTTCGGTCCTGCCGGAGGTTGCCGAGGACCCCGCCTTCGAAAAAGCCCTTGGCGACAGGCGGACACTCGTCGACTACGTGCACGCTCAAGAGGACGCCCCCACACTCGAAGCGACGCAAGCCGGCCTGCGGAGCAGCATGTTCGAGCAAGGGTGTCTTTCGCCCGACGAGCGACCGTTGTGGCAGTTCTACAGATACCTCGTGCCCAAGGTGCTGGAAGGCGTCGACGGTGGCTGCTGAAGTCGCCCGGCGACTCCAACGGATCCATGGAGAGGAAGACCGATGAGCGCTGGTGAACTCCCTTCATTTGACACGGCGATGCTCAAGATCTCCGACGAAGAGCGGGATGCTCTTCTTGCGGAGTCCTGCGTGCATCCTGTCTCTCTCTAGCGAGGGGAGAGGGCCGATCGCGATCCCTCTCTGGTACGAGTACCGGGACGGCAGGTTCGTCTTGGGGATGGATCCGGCGGGCGCGAAGGCGAAGCTCCTTCTGCGCGGACCGGTCGCGCGACCATCACGATCCAGAGGCCGTTAGAGCCCTACCTCTACGTGATGGCGGAGGGCGTGGCGCTTTCCTGACGGACGACGAGTCGCGGCGCGCGGGGAGACAGTGTGGACGTGCTTCCGCCGGTCGTCGAGCGCTACTTGAGCGTGACGTCGCCGATCGCTACCTGGCGATGCTGACCCCTGCTTTCACCGAACTACAAGATCGCCGAGCTCACACCGAAGTCGATGCGGGAAGCTCCCGCGCCATGAAGACATCGTCCGAATACCGAGGACATCGAGAAGATCCTCCAGGCCGCGAAGTCGGGCCAGTCGGATTCCGACACCTAGGAATCCCTGAATCCGGAGGGCGAAGTGAAGTCCCGCGCCCAAGTCAAATCCCGGGCGTGCAAGGGGGGTGCGAGAGGCGTTCCTCCACCAGGCGCTCTGCAGCCTCGAGTGGATTCAAGCCTTCCTTCTCCACGAGTTCCATCACCGTCTCGAAGTTGCGCGGGATGGCGGCGAGGTGGCGTCGGGTGTCTTCGGCGGTACCGCCTTCCCGCGCTATGGCCAGGTGGATGAGACCGCCTGCGTTGGCGAGGAAATCGGGAACGTAGAGGATCCGTCGACTGGCCAGCTCCTCCGCTGCTTCGGGGCCGGAGAGCGGATTGTTCGCGGCGCCGCAGACCAGGTGGCAGAGGAGTTCGCACACGGCCGTCCGATGGAGGACACCCGGGCGGCCCGCACGGCGCGAAAACGTCGCATCGCAGCCGCCGTATCTCCGCGACTTCGACCCGCTCGACCTCTTCGGGAAGAGCTCGGAGCTTCTCGGGATCGACGTCGGTGGCCGCCACCGAGGCGCCGGCCCGCAGCAGTCGGCGGACCAGATCCTGACCCACTGCGCCCACTCCCTGCACCGCAACGCGCGCCGCTTCCACTCGTCTCCCCAGGTAACCGAGCGCCGCCTGGATGGCGAGGAATACGCCCTCCGCGGTGTGCGGAGAGGGATCGCCGCATCCTCCCTGGTCGGGAGGCAGACCGATCACGTGTCCGGTGCGCTCCCGGATCACCGCCATGTCTTCCGGAGCAGTCCCCATGTCCTCGGCGGTGATGTAGGTGCCGCCCAGAGACTCGACGAAGTCTCCGAATGCGCGCAACTGGTCTCGGCTGCGCTGGGCGGGATCTCCGATGACCACGGCCTTGCCACCGCCGAGCCGAAGATCCGCGAGAGCGGCCTTGCGCGTCATGGCAGAGGCGAGGTCCATGGCCTCGCGCTGCGCCACCTCGCGATCGGAATACAGTTGCCAGCGGCAGCCTCCGAGGGCGGGACCGCGCAGAAGCGAGTTCACGGCGATGAACATCTCGACGCCGCTCGCTCTGCGGCTGTGCACGACGGGTAAGAGCTCCTCCGGGGTTTCCGAGGGGAGCGTGGGCACGGATTCGGTATTCATGATCGTCTCCCGACCTTCCCGCTCTGGTGCTGCCCGGAGTTGGATCGCCACGACGCACAGACGAAAAACCCCTCCGGCCAGCTCGGCGGGAGAGGTCGTGTCGAGGTTTCGTCTTCGGTGCTACGCGATACAGACCCTTCCCGCCGAGCCAATCAGCCCGATAATCGCAAGCAGAGCGGCGGAAGTCGTGGGTCTCATCGGACTTCGACCTTAAGCGTGATCCAATTCGCTGTCAAGACATTCCTCGGATCGTATTAGATCTAGATCAGGTCCTCAACGATCTCGGTGACGTCCTTGATCGCGATCTCCGTCTCCTGCCCGGAGGTGAGGACGCTGTCTTCGAAGTTGAGGATGCAGTAGGGGCAGAAGGTCGCCAGCACGTCCGCTCCGGCCTCCACGGCCTGTTCCAGGCGAAGGTCCGAAAGCCGTTCTTCCTTCGCTGTCTCCATCCAGATTCTCCCCGCCCCGCCGCCGCAGCAGAGGCTGTCCTCGTGCGAGTCGACGAGCTCGACCAGCTCGAGGCCGGGTATCCGCTTCAGGATCTCGCGGGGCGGGTCGTAGATGCCGTTCTGGCGCCCCAGGTAGCAGGGGTCGTGGTAGGCGACCTTCTTCGGGTACTCCTTGGTGAACTCGAGCCTCCCCTCGCGAGCCAGCTCCAGCAGGTATTCGGAGACGTGGAGCAGCTCGAAGTCGACCCGGAACTCCGGGTATTCGTTGCTGCAGGGTCTCGTAACAGTGGGGTGAGGAGACGAGGATCTTCTTCACTCCCTTGTCGATGAAGGTCTTGATGTTCTGCCTGGCCAGGGTCTTGTACATCCCCTCCTCGCCCGCCTTGCGGATGCTCTCACCGCAGCAGACCTCTTCCGAGCCGGCGATCCCGAAATCCACGCCCGCCTTCTGGAGTATGCGTACGGTGGCCACCGCCGACTGCTTCGTCCTGCTGTCGTAGCACTGCGTGCAGCAGGGGAAGTAGAGAAGCTCGGTGCCCTCGGTGAACTCCTTCGCGGAAAGGCCCGCTGCCCAATCCGCTCTCTCCTCTTTCGCTCCTCCCCAGGGGTTCCCCTCTCCCGTGAGGCTCGCCGCCGCATGACGGATGCCGCGAGGCATGACGTCGTACTCGCTGGCAATTCTCCGCATCGCGAGCATGACGTCCACGATCTCCACGCCTCTGGGGCACCGGGAAGGGCACTTCCCACAGGAGGCGCATTGCCAGACATCCCCGCTCTCGATCTCCGTCAGCCCGAACTGGGCCTCCCGCACGAGCTTGCGGACCATGAAATCCTTGACCAGATTCCACGGACAGACGGAGTCGCAGAGGCCGCACTGGAAGCACAAGGTCGCCGATTCGGCGCCCGAATCGACCAGCAGATCGCTGATTTCTTTCAGTGCGGTGACGTTTTCCGTCAATGGATCACCCACGTCCGCTGACTCATTGCCCGAGCGCTCTCAGTCCTTGGCTTCCCGCTCGAGGATCTCTCGAATCTCATCGGCCCCGTACTTCTCGACGAGGTACGCTACCGCGCGCTCCTTGTCCCCCTCGTCTTCTTCCGCCTCCTCTTCTTCCTCTCTCTCGACGTAGGTCAGCGCGTCGCTCATGCACCACTTGACGCACAGCGGCTCGGGCTGGGGCGGCTCTCCGCACATGTCGCATTTCGAGCGGGAGGCCGGAATCGGGCTCCTTGAAGAGACCCCTCGACGGGCAGGAGACCCGACAGAAGAAGCACTCATCGTACTCCTTCCCGTCGATCGTGATCTCGGATCTGCCCGGACACTCGCCCAGCGTGTAGGGACCGGCGATGACCGGGACGTAGACATCCTCGTCGTTGTCGACGAGGACCCGGATCCGGGATCTCTCTCGATTGACCCTGGAATACTCGCTGTGGAATGCGGAGCAGATCACCTCGCAGGCCAGGCAACCCGTGCACTTGCTGGCGTCGATCTTGATCGTCTTGATCTTCTTCGCGTTCATCGGATGATGCCGCTCTGCTCGAACGACTCGCTGACGAAATCCAGGTCCAATTGCTGCCAGCGTCTCCCTCGTGGGAACGCCTTCCCCGGTCCATCCGCGGATCTCGTAGAACCGGTCGATATGCTGTCGAATTTGTCGGGATCCAGGGTTTGCAGTGGCGGAAAGGGAGTTCTCTCGAAGAAGAGCTTGGGAACGGTGTCGTCTTCCGTGTCAGTCCCAAGCGGATGTTGCAGGCCCTGACCAGGTTGATGACTCTTCTGGCGATCTGGGTCAACCCGTCTTCATCGATTTCCATTCCGGTGATGCACGAGATCAAGTCCGCCTTCAGGGCGCGCGTGTGGATGGGTTGATCCGGCAAGAAGGCAGACCAGAAATTGCAGAGCCCGGTCAGGTCCGTGATGCAGAAGCTCTCCTCGTCATAGGCAGCGATCTGACAGGCCGGCTCGGGATTGTCTCCGACGAAGTCGAAGTCCGTCAAGAAGATATTGCTCGTATTCCTTGGGGTAGAGGCAATAGCCCGAGTTGACGTACTCCTCCTGCCGCCCGGTATTCCAGTACAGGCCGCCGAAATTGCCCATGTTCCTGGTCGCGTCTCCCTTGTCACTGATCCCCAGGATGAGGGCGCCATAGGGTGCAAAGAAGGTGGCTGCAGCGATGATCTGCTCCGTCTTCTTGCTGTGATGGACGTGTTCTTCTGCTCCCTTTCCGATCTGACGGGCTGCTTCGTAGGTGCCATCGGCCAGTACGTCGCCGATGCCTTCTCGTCTGGCGATCTTGTGGATCAACGAGAAGGCGACTTCCGGGTTCGCCCACTCCAGGTGCATTCCATCGGTGTCTTTCTTGGTCAGGATGCCCTGTTCGAACAGATCGATCGCAAAGGCGACATACCGGGCGACCGAGACCGAGTCCAGCCCGTATTGCTCGCAGAGGAAGTAGGACTTGAGAGCGAAGTCATAGTCGATCAGCTTGCAGTTGAACATGAACGTCCACCAGGACTGGCACTTGCAGAAGGAGACCCCGCCGTCGGGCCGACGAAACGCCTGCTTGCATCGGATCCCGCAGTTGTAGCAGGACATCTCTCGGAGCCGACGTGTGTCGATGAAGTCCTGACACCTCTCCGCTGCAGTACGCGATGGCCTGCTGCAAGTCAGGGCTCGCTTCGGCAATCGTCTCGTTCAGGTTGCCGAAGATACGCGGCGTACATTTCGTAGACGTTGAGGTCCTGCGAGAAGTCGTCGAGATAGTTCCGGAGCGGGCCCGTTCTGTCGAGGATGAATTGGATAGCTCGGCAAGCCTGGAGGGCTTGGCGACATAGATGTCCTTGGTTCCGCGGACGGCAATCGCCTTGAGCCTCTTGTCTCCCATGACCGCTCCGGGGCCGCCTCGGCTCGCACTGCTCCCGGTACCGTCCTCGATGCTGGCTCCGTAGACCGCTGTTCTCACCGGCCGGTCCGATGCAGATGACTTGGACGTCCTGGCTGTTCAGCTCCTCCCGAATGAGTCTCTTGGTCTCGTGGGTACCCTTTCCCCAGAGATGACTGGCATCGCGTATCTCTGTCTTGTCGTCGTTGATCCACAAGTAGACGGGAGCGGGAGATCTTCCGGAGACGATGAGGGTGTCGTAGCCAGCTCGCTTCAGCTCTGGGGGCCAGAAGCCGCCTATCCCCGAGTAGTGGTGGATCCCTGTCTGTGGGGATCTGAAGGTGACGACGGCACGATTCGCGGACGGGACGATGGTGCCGGTGAGCACGCCGGCGCCGATGATCAGGGGATTGTCGGGTGAAAAGGGGTCGACCTCGGGACCCACTCGCTCCCAGAGTGTCCTGGCGTTGGTGCCCTTGCCGCCCAGGTAGCTCTCGTACAGCCCGCGATCACCCTGGCTCTTCTCGATACTCCCGGTGGACAGATCGACTTCCAGACTGGCACCGGACCACCCATACAGCATTCAGGAAACCGGCTCGATTCGCGCGGTCACCACTACTTCGCCAAGGCCACTGGCTTCTGGGCAATCCAATCCCGGATCGATGCAGTGGACGCCCTCCGGCATCGGGTCGGCGAGGTTTCCGTTGATGCAACGGTCGTAGAAGACGATCGTCGACGGCAGGAGCGGAGCGACCAGTCCCATGCACATCGGACAATCCGAGGCGTTCGTATCGATCACACCTCCGTACATCACGATCTTCTGTCCCTTCTGTGCGCCGACCATGCAGTTCTTGGATTTCACGACCTCGAAGACGAGCCTGTGCGTCGCCATGTTCTCCGCCGATTTCGTCAGGGCGCGTACCAGCCCGGGACCGACCCTCGCGAGGTCCTCATCCGAGACGCCGAAAGACTTCAGCTGGTCTCGCAGTTCGCTCTCTTTCATGTCCCGTCTTCTCCTCTCCGCCATGCCTTCCCCGTGGGGATTCAACTAGACTTAGTTCGAACGTCCTAGAGTATGACATTATTAGTACAAACGTGCTAAGTTGTCAACCGTTTTCGGTGGGAGACCGGCATGAGCAAGAGGACACAGGCCGCTCCGCGGGATGGTCAACCTGGCCGGCGGCACTACGCCGTTGGAGAGGCCTCGAGAGGGCGGATCCTCGAGGGCGCCGAGCGGGTACTCGCACGCGATGGCTACCACGCCTTCAGCACCCGGCGCGTTGCTCAGGAGTGCTCCATCAGTGTCGGCAACCTGACCTACTACTTCCCCACCAAGAGCTCGCTGATCGAGGCGCTGATGGAGGGGATCTACGATCGCTACGAGCGCCGCTACACCGAGCTCGGATCCGCCGAGGGTCGGGACTCACCCGACTGGCTGGCGAAGCAGGTGACGGAGCTGCTCCGGGACGCGGTGGATCCCGATGCCACCGGGCTGTTTCTCGAGCTCTGGATCATGGCGCGGCACCACGGCTTCGGCGCCGAGGTCGTCAACCGGTTCTACGAAAAGTGGGCGCACGCCATCGCCGAGGTCATGTCCCACCACTACCCCGACCGATCCCAGCAGGAGCTGCTGCGGGTGGCCTACTTCCTGATGACGCTCGGCGACGGTGTCTGCGCCCTCTTCTCCCGACTCGGCGATCGCTCGGTGGGACACGACGAAATGGTTCCCCTCGCCATCGAGGCGATCAAGGGACTCCTCGAACGCCGCCAGGACGACGTCTGACCGGAGGCCAACCGGACGCGCCACCGATCCGCACGAAACCGTCCGCAACCGTCCGCCGCCAACCGATTCGGTTCGCCCGCCTCCGACTCCGGCCGAGGTAGCCACACCGTCCGGTGTTTGATCGAATCGACGCAGAAATGAGACGAGCGGACTGATCGCTCTGGTATCATGCTGCTCTCCACCGAAACCCGCTTTGCCCGTGATCCTTCGATTCCGCAAATTCGAACTGTCCCCAGATCTCCGCGAGCTTCGCCGCGACGGCCGACCCGTTGCGATCCAGAAGAAGGTCCTGGACCTGCTTCTCTACTTGATTCGCTTTCGGGGGCGCGTCGTCGCGAGGGAGGAGCTGCTTGCGAAGGTGTGGCCGGATGCGGTCGTCACCGGTCACGCGCTCGATCAGGCGCTCTACCAGGCGCGAAAGGTGCTTGGAGATGACGGAGGCATCCGCCAGATCCTCCAGACCCTTCGCGGCCGTGGCGTGCGGTTCTCTGCGGAGGTCACCGAGGTCCCGGAGCGTCCCGAGTCGAAGACCGCGCCATTCGTGGGACGCGTGGAGCTCGTCGGCGCATTCGAGTGCGCGCTTCGTGCCGCCTCTGAGGGCGTCGGAAGGCTGATCCTTCTGGGCGGCGAGCCCGGCATCGGAAAGACCCGTGTCGCCGAGAAGTTCGCGAGTCTGGCCCGCTTCTGGCAGCGGGCGAGCCAGCGCCGGCCGATCGTCCTGATCCTGGAGGACCTTCACCGCGCCGACGATTCCTCCTGGCGCCTTCTGCAGCTCGTGACACGGGAGCTCGGCAGCTCGCGAGTCCTGGTCGTCGGGACCTACCGGGACACCGAGCTCCCATCCGATATGGGCGCCTCACTCGGTGAGCTCGCTCGCCTTCCGTCGGCCCGCTGCTTCCAGCTCGAGGGGTTCTCGCGCGAGGAGGTGGCGCGTTTCGCCGAGCTGACGATCGGTGCTCGACCGAGCCCGGAGACCGTGACCCTCCTCCACGAGCACAGCAATGGAAACCCGTTCTTCCTGACCCAGCTCATTCCCCTGGTCGAGACCCACAGCGACGGGTCCTCGGACCTACGAGTCGGCGGGGAGCGCGGCTTCGAGCTGCCGAGGAGCAGCCGGGAAGCCATCCTTCGCCAGCTCGCCGGGCTCTCGCCGACCTGCCGCGAGCTCTTGACCGTGGCTGCCGTGATTGGCTGCGAGTTCGATCCGAGGGTGCTGCAGCTCGCCACGGGGCACTCCCGGGAGGCCGTGCTGGATGCCCTGAACGCGGCGTTGGAGGCTCGCGCGGTTCGCCAGAGCCAGGAAAGGATCGGATTGCTCCGCTTCCAGCACATCCTGGTTCGCGAAGCACTCCGCGAATCGCTCGCGGCGGTCGACCGCGTGAGGGTCCACAAGAGAGTGGGAGAAGCCCTGGAGGGCCTCTACGGCTCCGAGTCCGAGGAGCATCTGGCGGAGCTGGCCCACCATTTCAGCGAAGCCGTCCCGGTCGGTGAGGAGGAGCGGGCGATCGCATACGCCGCGGCCGCGGGTCGGGTGGCCAGCGAGCAGCTCGAGTTCGAAGAGGCCGTCAGACAGTACCAGCGGGCGCTCCAGGTCGCCGAGCAGAGCGCCATTCCCCGGAAGCGTTCGGTCTGTGATCTGCTGCTGGCACTCGGCGGAGCGAGGATTCGCGCCGGGATGCGGGACGACGCGCGCGAGGCGTTTCGCCGCGCTGGAGAGATCGCCCGCCGCCTGGGCGATCCGGAGCGTCTGGCGAGGGCTGCAATCGAGGTGGCGCCGGCGTTCTTCGCCATCGAGACCGGTGTCTGCGATCCGCTCGTCGTGTCGCTTCTCGAAGTCGCGCTCGCAGCGCTGCCGCCCGGCGACACTGAGCTCAGGGCGCAGCTCCTCGGACGCCTCGCGATGGCGCTCTACTGGTCCGACTCTCTTCCTCGCCGGGAGCAGCTGATCCAGGAGGCCGCCGGGATAGCCGAACGACTCAACCAACCCGCCACGACCGCCTTCGTCACGCACGCCCGCATCGTGGCTCTCTGGAGCTCCGACAGCTTCGACGACCGTCGCCGACAGTCCCCGGAAGTGATCGCGAGAGCCGAGGAAGCGGGCAACCGGGAGCTGTCCCTGATCGGCCGGGTATCCCGAATCGCCACCCTCCTGGAAGGCGCCGAGCGCAAAGATCTCGATCGCGAGATCGACGCCTTCTGCAGGCTGGTCCAGGACCCACGACACCGCGGCGTCCGCTGGTACGCGTCGCTGTTTCGAGCGATGCGAGCGACACTCGAGGGGCGCTTCGGCGACGCGGAACTCCTGGCAAGGGACTTCCTCTTGGAGGGCCATCGGTTCCGTGACCCGAACGCGACCTCCAGCTTCGCCGCTCTGATGGCGACGCTGCGATGGCACCAGGGCCGCGGGCAGGAGGTGATCGATTGCCTCGCCCGGTTCGGGGACAGCGACCCCGCCGTGGTCGCGTGGCGCGTCGCATCGATGCGGGTGCGGGTCGCATGCGGCCGAGCTCGAGAGGCGACTCTCGATTTCGACCGATTGGCGCGGCGCGCGTTCTCCAGCGTCCCCAGGGACATGAACTGGCTCTTCTGTATGGCGCTCCTCGCAGAAGTCTGTGGGGTGTCGAACGACGTCGGGAGATCCGCGGTTCTCTACCGGCTGGCTCGAGGCTACGCCGACCGGTGGGTGATGGCCGGCTACGGCGCCATACCCTGGGGACCGATGGCCAGAGCGCTCGGCATACTCGCCACGGTTCAATCCCGCTGGTCGGAGGCTGAAGCGCATTTCCGGGCGGCGCTGGAGGTGGCGGAGCGAATCGGGGCATGGCCGTCCATCGCGTGGACGCTGGATGCGCATGCGCGAATGCTGCTGGCCAGGGACGAATCCCGGGACCGAGCCCGCGCCATGGAGCTGGCGCGGCGGGCGAACGAGATCAGCCATCGCCTGGGAATGGATGGGCTCTCGCGAGCCACGCGGTCGCTCTTCTAGAGAACGTTTCCCGGCAGAATCGAGGTGTCGAGCTCACCGCCTTCGACCGCCGCCTGCCCGTTGATGAAGACGTACTCGATTCCGGTCGGCTTCTCGTCTGTCTTCTCGGTCGTGTTGTTGTCCTTGACCTTCTCCCAGTCGAAGACCGTGATGTCGGCGGCGAGGCCCTTCCGCAGCAGTCCCCTGTCCTTGATGCGGAACTGCTCCGCTGCCGCCCCGGTCATCTTGTGGATCACTTCTTCGAGACCGAGCAGGCGGGAATCCCTGGCGTATTGGAGGAAGCGGGGGAAGTTCCCGAAGGCCGCGGGATTCTGCACTCCGGTCAGAGCCACCTCGGTGTCGGTCTGGAAGAGGGAGGCGGGGTGCTGCATCATCGCCTCGACCTGCTCCAGGTTGCTGTACCGGTGATTCAGCACCCGGGCGATCCCGTTCGTCCGCCGGGCGAAGTCCACGAAGTTCTCGAACTGCCCCACGCCGCGTTCGTTCGCGATGTCGGTCAGGAACATGCCGTTGAACTGATCGAGCTCGGGATGATTGGCGTTGGTGATCTGGATATCTTCGTAACCGAAGCCGAGCAGCTTCTCGATCAGCGTGATCTCCGCCCGCAGCCGCAGCAGTGAGCTTCGGCTCTCGAACGACTTCGGCACTTCGGCCAGGAACCACTCGGGCATGAAGACGTTGACGATGGAGTTTCCGCAGTGGTAGGCATAGGTGTCGAACTTGACGTCCACGCCTTCGCGGATCGCCTCGTCGATGAGCTCGATGGCTCTGTCGAACGACTTCCAGGTTCTCTCCCCGACGAAGATCAGGTGAGACAGCTGGAGTCGGATTCCGGTCTCCCTGGCGAGATCCAACATCTCCTCGATGGCGAGCAGATTGTGCGGCGTACCGAAGAGCTCGAGGGGATAGGTCCCGGACAGCGAGGAGTAGGCCTTCACGTGGACGGTGACGATCTTGTCCTTGCGCTTCACGACCTCGGCCACCTTCGTGAGCTCCGGTGGAGCGGCGAAGATGCCCGGCTCGTACTGCAGGCCGAAGGAGACTCCGTAGGCCCCCTGGTCCAGCGCTTCCTCCAGCAGGTAGAGCAGCTCCTTCGTTTCCTCTTCACTCATGGGACCGGCCTGGAAGCCGCGGATCGAGGCGCGGGTGGTGCCGTGTCCGGCCAGGTTCGCCATGTTGTGGGTGATCCCCTGCTGCTCCAGCTGCTGGAAGTACCCCTCCATCGTGTCCCACGGCATGGCGTACATCCCGGCCGCCTTCGACTCGAGGAGGTCCCTGAAGCGGCTGTTCCTCCTGAATCCGGCGATCCCGTAGCCGCAGTTTCCGGTCAGGAAGGTCGTGATTCCCTGGGACGTGAACGGGGTCTTGAGCTCGTGACGGCCTTCGGCGGGTAGGACCCAGTCCATGTGCGAGTGCATGTCGATGAAGCCGGGAGCGACCACCTTGCCCGCGCAGTCGATGGACTCACCCGTGAATTCGATCCGGCCTGGCCCAACCGCCTCGATCCGGCCTTCGTGGATGAGCAGGTCTCCCGGATAGGCCTTCCCGCCCGTCCCATCCACGATCAGGCCGTTCTTCAGGAGCAGACGCGACCGGTTGCTGTCGCTCACCTCGAGCTTCGGGGTCTTGCCGGGCTCTCTCACCGCTGCCCCAGCGGCTTCGGCCTGGTTCGCCCTGGCCTGCGATCGGCCGAAGACCCCGCTGCCGAAGACCGACAGCAGCACCGGCGCCGAGGCCAGCTTCGTCAGCCAGCCCAGGAAGCCTCTCCTCGGCATCGAAACCGTGGGTGCTTTCTCCAGGCTATTCATGGATTTCATTCCCCGAACACCGCCGGACGTCGATCCCGCCAGGGAGCGGCCTCTTCGAGCTGGGCGGCGAGGCGGAGCAGGACGGCTTCGCCTGCGTATCGCGCCACGAAATGGATGCCGACCGGGAGTCCCTCGGAGCTCCAGTGAAGCGGCAGCGAGATCGCAGGCTGGCCGGTGATGTTGAACTGGGCCGTGAACGGCATGGTCTGGAGCAGCCGCAGGCGGCCTGCCTCGGGGTCGATCAGGTAGCCGAGACGGGGCGGAGGAGTTGCCAGCGTGGGAGTCACCAGCACGTCGAAGCCGTCGTCCCACCAGGTCGCCAGGCGTCGCGAGAACGCGTGAAGGCGGGCGAGAGTCGCCGCGTACTCGGGACCGCTCGTCGCGCGTCCCAGCTCGGCCGCCTGCCAGGTCGGCGGCTCCAGGTCGGCCTCGCTCCAGGTGTGTCCGATGCGTCGAGTCCATTCGTCGAGACCCGCCGCCGTGCTGACCGCGATCATGGTCGCGTAGTCACCGAGCCACGCGAGGTCCTCGTACGCTTCGGGATGCGAGATTTCTACCCGATGTCCGAGTGTCTCGAGAAGACGTCCCGCCTCCTCGACGCCCTCGCGGCAATCGCGGTGGACCTCCGGGCTCGGGAGGCTCGGCAGCAGGCCGATCCGAAGCGTGCCCGGCGGTTTGCCGACCTCCTCGGAGAAGGGGCGCGAGGGGGGAGGAGCGAAATAGGGATCGCCCGGCATCGGGCCGGCCAGGATGTCGAGCGCGAGGGCTGCGTCGCGCACGCTGCGGGTCAGCATCCCGTGCGTCGAGCAGCCCGCCCAGCCCTCGCCGTGATCCGGTCCGCTCGAGATCCGGCCGCGCGTCGGCTTCAAGCCCACCACCCCGCAAGCGCTGGCGGGCATGCGGATGGATCCCCCGCCGTCGGTGCCGTGCGCGATCGGCACGATGCCAGCGGCCACAGACGCAGCCGCGCCGCCGCTGGAGCCCATGGCGGTGTGCTCGAGATTCCAGGGATTGCGCGTGGCACCGTGGGTGTCGTTCTCGCAGGTGATCGGGCTGCGCCCGCAGGCGAACTCGGGCACGTTGGTGCGGCCAATGTTGACGAGCCCCGCTCCCCGGAGCTTGCCGGCCACGAAGCAGTCGTGGTCCTCGTGGAAGTCTTGCTTCGCGAGGACGCGGTTCCCGTCGCGTCGAGGCTCGCCGGCCGCGGGGGTGCGCAGGTCTTTGATGGTCGTCGGCACGCCGCGCAGCGGACCCTCCGGAAGCATCTGCGTCGCCCGCTCACGCGCTCGCTCGTAGAGCGGCAGGATGATCGCGTTGATGGAAGGGTTCACCTTCTCCGCCCGCGCGATCGCCGCCTCGACCAGCTCCGTTGGAGTCGCCTCCCCCTTGCGCACGAGGTCCGCCAGTGCCGTTGCGTCCGCCGCCGGGTCCAGTTCCATCCATTCTTTCCTTTCGATCGCTGATGAGATGTGGATATTTTGTTAGCACACAAGTAGTATGCACACTAACTAGTAGGGGGCTATCGAGTGCGGACCGAGGACTGCATCTTCTTCCAGCTCGCCAAGGCCGATCAGGGTGGCGCCCAGTACTGGCAGGCGAAGGTGGCTCCTCTCGGACTGACCGCCGTGCAGGCGATGGTCTTGAACACCTTGAGCGACGACGACGGTGCGCCGGCTGGCCGTCTGGGGGAGCGCGTCCAGCTGACCAGCGCGACGCTCACCGGCATCGTCGACCGCCTCGAGAACCTGGGCTTCGTGGAGCGCAGGGCCTCCAAGACGGACCGCCGCGCGGTGCTCGTCTGCCTGACCGCCAAGGGCAGAGAGGCCGTGGGCGAGATCAAGCCGCTGCTCGCGGATGCCAACCGCGAGTTTCTCGCGGGCTTGAGCCCCGAAGACCAGACGCAGCTGCGCGGTCTGCTGCAGAAGCTCAGGGATTCACGCCAGGGAGGAGCCGCCCTGTCCGCGTGACCGCGCTGGGCGAATCGCGGTGAGCCCGGCGTGCGAAGACACCGTTCTACATCTCTCAGGAGAAGCAGATGACGGACCAAGAGATCTATCAGGAATTCATCGACTGGCTGGGCGAGACGTGGTGGCGGCTCACCGATTCCGAGGCGCGGCTGCCCATGATCTCCTCCTACCTCACCACAGAAGAAGCTGCCTTCCTGTCCGGTTTTCCCAGGAACATGCTGGATGCCGGCAAGACCCTCGGCGAGCTCGCCGAAGCGAAACAGATGGATCCGGGCGAGCTGGAGCCGAAGCTCCGGCAGCTCTGCGTCAAGGGGATGCTCAACAACAAACACGACGGGGATGTGGTCCGCTACTCGCTGAACGACTCCTTCTTCATCTTCCTGCGGGCCGTCTACTGGCCGGGAGAGTCGAACGAGACCGCCAAGGAGGCGGCGCCCTACGTGAACCAGTACTTCCTGGACGGGTGGTTCGACCAGTGGAAGGACGTGCACCTGAGCGGGCTCCGGTCGCTGCCGATCGGCGAGACCGTCGGGGGCACCAAGGAGATCCTGCCCTTCGAAGATGTCACGAAGGTCGTCGACAAGTTCGAGTACTACACGGTCTCCGAGTGTCCCTGCAAGACGCGGCACAACATGGACCCCAACTACCTGGACAGCTCGAAGCCCACCGAGGTCTGCCTCCACTTCGACGGCCTGGGCCGGTACATCGTGGAGAACGGCATGGGGAGGGAGATCACCAAGGAGGAGACGCTCGAGATCCTCAAGAAGGCGGCCGATGCGGGTCTGGTGCACGGCATCACCAACTGGACGGACAAGCCCGACACGATCTGCAACTGCTGCCCCGACTACTGCATGTGGTTCGAGGCCTATCACAAGCTGGGTCACGGCAAGAGCCTGGATCCCTCCAACTACCTGGTGAAGACGGCACCCGACAAGTGCAAGGCCTGTGCGCTCTGCATCAAGCGCTGTCCGATGGATGCGATCCAGCTCCGTGTGCACTCCGAAGCGAAGAACAAGTTCCGCAAGGCCATTTCCGTGGATCCGGACGCGTGCATCGGCTGCGGCGTCTGCGTGCACAAGTGCCCGACGGGGTCGTTGGTCCTGGAGCCTCGGGAAGAGGCGACCGAGCCCCCGAAGGATGCCGGCGAGTTCATCGGGATCTACATGAAGGATCGCTTCGCTGCCATGGAAGCCGGGGAGTCGGAGTGATGCCCTGACCTCGGCTCGGGTCGTTCCTCAGGCGGCAGCCGCTCCGACCAGACCGGGGAGGAGGAGCTCGAGGCGCCGCTCGAGCTCGTCGGGTCCGTTGTTCGGGTGGGTCAGCTGCTCCAGCTCGAAGGCGCGGCAGACACCCACCACGATCCGTGCAGCTTCGGACGGCCGGGGCGCGCCGCACTCCTCGAGCACCGTCGCCAGTCCGCCGACCAGGCTTCGCTGCCAGGCCCGGTACTCGCGCGCGAGCGCTTCGTTGCGAGCTGCGTAGACGATCAGCTCGTACTCGGCGAGGACCAGCTCCGGGTCTGCGAACTCGCGGCGCGTGAAGTCGACCAGGAAGGCGACCACCGAGCGCACGTCGCGGGGATCGTCATCGAGGTCATCCATCGCCGCGTCCAGATGGGCCGTGACCAGGCGGATGTAGTAGTGGAACGCCTGGAGGATGATGTCGTCGCGGGAGGTGAAGTGGTAGGTGACCGCCCCGTGCGACACGCCCGCCTCGGCGGCGACGCGGCGATGGGTGACCGCTTCGACACCGCCTCTCGCGATGACGCGGAGCGCCGCCTCGAGCAGCGAGCGGCGGCGCTGTTCGCCCCGGGGAAGGCCTGCCTCGCCGATCGCGATCTCTTGCATTCCTGACAATAGTCTCGTATAACTGGACAAATGTCAAGCAACGGGCGGGAGAGGCGTCGGGGCACCCGCACGGAATCCAACACCCACCACAGAGGTTCGATGTGAACGAGCAAGACAGAGAGAAGCTGATTGGCGAATGGAATTTCCCCGAGGCACCGAAGCTCACGGGTTCGTTTCCCGGCCCCAAGGCGATCGAGGCGTTCAGCGAGCTGGCGAAGCTGGAGACACCCGCGATCGCGCTGGGCTCGGTGCTCCCGTTCGTTCCAGAGGAAGCCAAGGGGGCCGTTTTCAAGGACGTCGACGGCAACTACGTCATCGACTTCTGCTCCTGCATCGCGGTGGTCGGCGTGGGACACCAGCACCCGAAGGTGGTCGAGGCGATTTGTGATCAGGCTGGACGGATGGGCCATGTCTTCGACCTCGCCACTCGCGAGAAGCTGGAGCTGATCAAGCGAATGCGGGCGACCGCGCCCGAGGGTCTGCGGGACAACTGCTTCGTCAGCTTGAGTCTCAGTGGCACCGACGCGGCCTGCTCGGCCGCCAAGCAGGCCAGGATGGCCACGGGCAAGAGCCAGGTGATCGCTTTCACCGGCGGTTACCACGGCGTCTTCGGCACGGCGCTGGCGATGACCACCGGCAACCGGTACCGCGAGGACTACGGCCCCTTGATGGGGTCGGTCGTCCACCTGCCGTACGCCTACTGCTACCGCTGCCCGTTCAACATGGAATACCCGAAGTGCGGTGTCGAATGCGCCAAGTACGCGGACTCGATGTTGAACCAGCCCTACACCGGGATCACCGATGCTGCCGCACTGATCGTCGAGCCGGTGCAAGGGGAGGGTGGCTACATCGTTCCCCCCGCAGAGTGGCTCCAGCAGCTCGAGCAGTCGTGTGAGAAGCACGGCTGCCTGATGGTGTCCGACGAGGTGCAGTGCGGCTTCGGCCGGACCGGCAAGCTCTGGGCCACCGAGCACTTCGGCTTCGAGCCCGACGCTTTGATCTTCGGCAAGGCGGTCGGCGGCGATCAGCCGCTGACCGGCGTGATGATGCGTGCGGAGCATCGAGACAAGATCCCTCAGGGCTCGCAGCCGGTGACCTTCGCCGGAAACGTGATCAGCCTGGCCGCCTCAATGGCCAACTACGAGATCATGACCGACCCGGACCTCGACCTGATGGGGCGCGCGACCAGGCTGGGCAACGAGATGCAGGCCATCTTCACCGACGCCCAGAAGTCGGTGGAGCAGATCGGCGACATCCGCGGGCTGGGACTGATGCAGGCCATCGAGTTCGTCAAGGATCCCGACACCAAGGAGCCGTCGGACTCCAGCGCGGTCCTCGGGGTCATCCTGGAGCTCTTCTCACAGGGAGTGATCGCGGTGCCGGCCGGGAGATGGGGCAACACGCTCCGGTTCATGCCTCCGCTCACGATCAAGCGAGATCACTTCTTCAGCGTGACCGAGATGGTGGTCGAGGCGATCAAGAACCAGAAGGACGCCCTGGCGGGCTGACGGGAACCCAGGCTGAAGGGGCCGGCGGGGACCTGCGGCCAAGCGGCCGATCACCCCGCCGGGCCCCGATCCGCAATCGAGATCCAGCTGATGAGGGAGCCGGCGACGATCAGCACGCAGCCGATCCACAGCGAGGCGCCCGGGGCGACCGCGAGGTAGGCGGAACTGAGCAGCGTCGAGAAGAGCGGGACGAAGTAGGAGCAGGCTGCGACCAGGACGACGTCGCCCTTCCTCATGGCGACGTCCCAGAGGAGGTATGCCCCCGTGGTGGCGAGGCCGAGGACCAGCGCCTCGGCCGCGGCGCGAACGCTCCACGCCCCCTCGACGGGATCGAAGAGGCCGAGGACCAGGAGCACGGCGCCCGTCACGGGAAGGAACAGCAGGACGCCCCCGGTCTCCTCGGCGCCGGCGAGGCGGCGGGTGAGGTTCGAGTAGAGCGCCCAGGTCACCGCCGCCACCAGCGCCAGGAGGTAGGCGGTCGGGTTTCCCGCGACGTTCGAGACCAGCGATCTCCAGGAGAACGAGGATCCCTGCGTCAGCACCAGGAAGACACCCCCGACCGCGAGCAGCGTCCCCGGCACGATCAGCGCTCCAGCCCTCTTGCCGAGCAGTGGAACGGAGAGAAGCAGCGTCAGCGGACACCACAGGTAGTTGACCAGCGCGACCTCCAGCACCTGCCATCGATCCCTGGCGAGACCGATCGCCAGGTAGAGGGCGAGCATGTAGAGGACGAAGAGCGGTCCGCAGCTGAGAACGTATCGGCGCGGCAGGCGCAGGAGACGCCGCGCCGATTGGCGTGCCGCCGCGAGGAGGGCCAGGGAGGAGAGTCCCGCGACGACGTAGACCGCGGCCGCCGCCCGGAACGAGCCGAGCTGCTCGGTCAGGCTGCGCGCCAGCGCGACCGTCAGGCTCCACAGCACGATCGCGCCCAGACCCGCGAGCGTACTCCGGTCGAGGCGAGCCACAGGAGCTAGACCAGCTTGTCGGGCGGGGTCTCTCCCGCGAAGAACGCCTCGAGGTTCTTCGCCACGCGCATCCCCATGGCGATTCGCGTATCCAGGGACGCGCTGCCGAGGTGGGGCAGCAGGACGACGTTCTCGAGGGCGATCAGCGCGTCCGGGACGTTCGGCTCTCCTTCGTACACGTCCAGTCCGGCGCCAGCGATCCCGCCGGCGCGCAGGGCCGCGGCCAGCGCCATCTGATCGACCACGTCTCCGCGCGAGGTGTTGATGAGGAGCGCATGGCTCTGCATCCTGCCGATTCTCTCGGCATTCATCAGGTGCCGGGTCTCCGGCGTCGACGGGCAGTGCAGCGAGACGAAGTCGGCCCGCTCCAGCAACTCTCCCAGCGAGCCGCACTTCACGGCGCCCACCGCCTCGGCCACGCCATCGGGCACGGGATGCGGATCGAAGTACAGGACGTCCATCGCGAAGCCGAAGCGGGCGCGCTGCGCCACCGCCTGCCCGATCCTGCCCAAGCCGACCAGCCCGATGCTCTTGCCGGTCACCTTGGTGCCCATCATGTGCGTCGGCCGCCAACCCGGTCCACGCCCTGGTGCGCACGTGGCGTTCTCCTTCGCCAATGCGCCGAGCTGCGGCCAGCAGAAGCGCCATCGCGATGTCGGCCGTGCAGTCGGTCAGCACCTCCGGAGTGTTGGTCACGGTGATCCCCCTGGCGCGGGCCGCGTCGAGGTCGATGTGCTCGAAGCCGACGCCGTAGCTGCCGATGATCCGGACGCGAACGTCCGGGCCCGACAGCAGATCCGCGTGGATGCGGTCGGTCACCGTCGGGCAGAAGGCGTCCGCCTCGGCCAGGGCCCGGCGAAACGCCGCCTCCTCCATCGGCTGATCGGATTCGTTGCGGGTCAGGTCGTACCGCTCGGCCAGGTATTCCTCTACCTCTCGGGGCCAGGCGCGCGACAGGACCACCCTCGGCATCTTCGACATGCTTCGCCTCGTTCCTCTTCGATCGTGGTGCCGGAAAGACTATGCGGATCCGGCGCGCCGCGCATGGGCGGCTCGAGGCCGCTACCGCGGCGCGGTTCCTGCTGCAACCGTTTGTTTGGGTTGACGATTCTGGTACGATGCCGAGGAGTTCCCCAGCTCTGGTCTGCTCTTCCGGGCCTCGCGGATCCCGAACTCGCCTGCCACCACACTCCTGGGCCCGGGGACCGGATGTTCCCGTCAAGCCGGCCGCCGGGCCGGCCGATCACGCGCACGCCCCCCGCAGGAGGGACCCGATGCGCTTGCTCAGCCTGATCGTGGCCTCGTTTCTGTTGCTAACGGCCAACTGCAAGCCGGGGGCACAACCCTTCGAGCCGGAGTCGGTGTACCTCGGGGACGACGGCATTCTGTACATGTTTGCGCCAAGCCTTGATGCGGTCTACCGATTCCTCGTTTCGGAGGACCGCTATCTGCCGAAGATCGCGACCGGCTCCAACCCCAAGGACCTGACCTACGTCGCTGACCACGACGCGCTCTACGTGGCGTACTCCAGCTCTCAGGTCGAGAAGATCGACCTCGCCATGGGTCTTCCAGTGCCGGAGCCGTTCGTGCAGGCCCCGAGCTACGTCGACGGGACTCGGTGCGGCCGCCTCATTCCTCATCATCGAGACCCACGATCGGATCCGCACCTTTCGCGCGGACGGATCCCAGGCCGACGAGAGCTACGGCGCCTTGAACAACTACAAGCCCCCCACCTGGGATCCCGTGCGCGGCCGGCTCTACTGGCTCACTAGCGGCAGTCCGTCAGATGTGGTCGGGAAGGAGATCGATCCGGTCACGGGCCAGTTCGGCGGCGCCGTTGTCACGCCCTATCACGGCGAATTCCCCCTCGGCAATACGATCCGGGTCTCGAAGGACGGCGCAGAGGTGCTGATCGGTGTCCAGCGCTTCTTCGATGCAGATACTCTGGAGATCCAGGGGGCGCTTCCGCAGGAGGCGGAGGATGCCATCTGGCTCGACGACGGCGGCCTGATCACCATCGCCGAGACCGACGAAGGCGAGACCCGCCTCGACCACTGGGACGCCGCCCGGGGCCTCTACAACTCGCAGTTCTTCTCCCGGCACGCCGATCCGGATCCTCGAGTCACCCACGCCGGGCTCCTTGCTGGTGGTCACCCAGGGAGAGAAGCGGCCGGGAGTCGCCACGTACGTCCCGACCGACGACCCGGACGAGGACGGCGTGCCGAATTCGCAGGACTCCTTCCCGCTCGACCCGGCCGCGGCCCAGGACAGTGATCGCGACGGGCATCCCGGTGCGTGGAACCCCGGCATGGGCCCGGGCGACAGCACCACCGGTCTCGCACTCGACGCATATCCGCTGGACTCGGCCTGTTGGCTCCCGGAGCACGGCACGGGTGGCGTCTGCGACATCGCGGGCGCACTGCCCGCCTACGACCCGGCCCGCGTCGTGATGGGCGCCGACGACGTGGTCTACCTCCTGAGCCCGGAGAACCGCCGCATCTACCGCTGGTCCATCTCCATGGGGGCTCCCTTGAATCCGATCGTGACCGGGCCGGACCCTACCCTGATGGCCTACTCGGCGGTCACGCATCGGCTCTACGTGGGGTACCCGGGCGGCGCCATCACCCAGATCGAGCTCGCCAGCTCCGTCGTGGAGGAGCCCTTCACCGTCGCGTTCTGGCAGCTTTCCGGCCTGGCCACGGCCAACGAGTTCGTGGTGGTGGCCGATTCGACCGGCTACCAACGGGGCCCACTACACGATTCACGCCGAGCGGCGAGTGGCTCTCGTGGGACGACTGGAAGTACGCTCGCCCGACTACGAGTGGAGCCCCGCCACCGGCCGCATGTACTTCTTTCGGGGGCCCGCGCTGGAAGACATCCGCTGGGAAGGCATCGATCCCGCCACCGGTGAGCTCGACGGGAGCGAAGAGAAGCTCGTTCGCAGCGAGCTGGACGCTGGCGTCTCCGATGCGCGCCTCGCCCGATGGCTCCCAGGTCCTGCTCGGCAGCGGCGTGCTTCGCGACGGCTCCACACTCGAGCTGGCGGGAAGCCTCGCCGTGGATCCGGTGGATGCCGTCTGGCTCGGTGGACGGCGGGCTGCTGACCGTCTGCGAGCACTGCCGAGGGCGAGACGCTGGTCGAGCAGTGGGACGCGGCGCTCTCGCCAGTCACGCAGCGGCTTCTTCCCGGAGCTCCGCTGCGGGTGCTGGAGTCGAGCACAGCGTTCGCAGTCGTGACCTCGGTGGGGGGCAAGCCCGAGTTCCACCCGCATCAGCTCGGAGCGGACGGCGATGGCGACGGCGTGCCGAGCCCGCGAGGACGACTTCCCGCTCGATCCCGCCGCCTCGCTGGATAGCGATGGGGACGGCCATCCCGACGCCTGGAACCCCGGCATGGGCCCGGGCGACAGCACCACCGGGCTGGTGCTCGATGCCTTCCCGCTCGACTCGGCTTGCTGGCTTCCCGAGCACGGAACCGGCGGCGTGTGTGACATCGCCGGAGCGATCCCGCCCTACGACCCGGCCGAGATCGCCATGGGCGTGGACGACGTGGTCTACCTGTTCAGCCCCGGGGACGAGCGGATCCATCGCTGGTCCGCCGCCGGAGAGCAGTACCTGAATCCGATCGTCATCGGTGCCGGGGCCACCCACATGGCCTACTCGGCCACCACCCATCGCCTCTACCTGGCGTATCCGAGCGGTGCGATCACCCAGATCGACCTCGCCACCTCGCTGACGGAGGCGCCCTTCGCCGCCGCCTACGATGCGCCCAGTGGCCTCACCACCGCGGGCGAGTTCGTGGTCGCGGTTCACCGGACCAGCGGCTGGGCGGTCCACTACAGCTTCGATCCGAATGGCTCGCTGGTTTCGTACGACGAGCTCGAACTACCACTCGCGCGCCTTCGGCTGGAGCCCCGTGAATCGCCGTCTGTACTACTTCGGAGACAGCGCCAGCAGCCTTCCGATGCTCTCCGAAGAGATCGCGCCGGATGGCACCATCGGCGACCGGCAGGAGGGAGAGAGCTACTCGGGGCTGCCTCTGGAGCCCCCCATTCGCCCCTCACCCGACGCCGCACGCGTCTTGATCGGCACCGGGCAGCTCTACGACGGCGAAACCCTCGCCGCCCGCGAGGCGCTGCCGGAGGGCGTCGCCGACGCTCACTGGACGGCCGACGGCCGGATCCTCACCGTGCGCGAGGACGGCGCCGGTGGAACCTGGCGGCGCAGCGCGGCCCGGACCTCTCCTCTGGCAGGAGGACGGCCTGCCCGGCGCGCCGCGCCGGGTGCTCGCGTGGAGCGGCGGGACGTGGTGGCCGTGACATGGCTGGGGGAGCCCCGGCCTTCCATCCGTGGGAGCCGCTCGACGACGTGGATGGCGACGGCACGGACAACTTCGACGATGCGTTCCCCACCGACCCGGCGGCTTCCCTGGACGGCGATGGCGACGGCGCGCCCGACGAGTGGAATCCGGGGATGGGCCCCGGCGACAGCACCACGGGCCTGGTCCTCGACGCCTTCCCGTTCGATTTCGCCTGTCAGCTTCCGGAGCACGGAGTCGGCGGAATCTGCGACTTCGCGCTGGTGGTTCCCGCCGATCCCGCCACGCCGCTCTGCAGCCACGACGACCTGGGATGCCCTGCCCGCGAGCGGTTCCTTCTCCGTCGAACCCGTCAGCGATTTCGTCCCGCTCTGCAACGGCTGGCTCCTCTACGGAGACCGGGACGGATACCGGGTCGTGGCCCGCGAAGCTGCCTCTGGCCGCCTCGGCCTCTCGGTTCCCCTGGCCGGCCGGCCGCGCGCCTTCGAGCTCGATGCAGAGGCGAAGCTGCTCTACGTCGCTCTGTCGCCCGACGCCGCGGTGGCGGCGGTGGATCTCGTCACCGGAGACGTCGAGACCATCGATCTCCCCGCCTCGCCGTGGCTGCTCTCGCTCGGAAACGGCGGGGACCTCTGGCTGGTGATCTACTACGGGGGTCACGACTACCTGTTTCGCCTGCCGGGTGACGGCGGCCCGCTTCAGGGCAGCTGGCTCGTGACAGGCATCGATTGGGTGCTCTACAACCGCACTCGCGACGAGATCATCACCGGCGGCTTCGGTAGCAGCAACTACCTGCGGCGCTTCGCCTGGGACGGAGCTTCACTGGTGGAGCTGGAGACGAACCACTACCCGGGCTCGGGGGGAAACGACGTGGCGCTATCGCCCGACGGCCAGCACCTGGCCTACGCCTGCAACAGCTATGCGGGGGAGCCCGCTGCGACCGACTGGTCCACCGCCGACGTCCGTGTCCTGCTCGGGGTCTTCCAGCCCGGCGCTCCCGCGGAGGCGGTGGCCTTCGGTCCGGCGAGCGAGCGGCTCGCGATCGGCACCGAGACGGCGCTCTCGATCTGGGACGCGACGAGCTACACGGAGCTCGATTCGCTGCCGCTGCCCTGGTGCAACTCCGGGCTGACGGCCGGGGTGGGATTCTCTCGCGGCGGTGGCCTGGCGTTCGCCCAGCAGGACTGCGGCTACCAGCACACCGTCGAGCACTTTCTACTGGCTGCGCGTCGACTGATCCCGCGCCCAGCTCTCCAGCCCGCGCAGCTCGCGGTGAGCGGGGATTCGTCCCCGCTCGCAGTCGTCAGTCGGACTTCAGCTTCTTGTCCACCGGCACGACCGTCGTCGGACGGCCCGCGGCATCCAACGCCGACAAGCTGCACGCGAGCTGCTTCGTCCGACAGGGACTTTCCATCCACTCGCGCGATTCTGCAGTTCCTCAGGAAGCTCGAGGGGCATGTACAGGAAGCCGTCTGGCCGGACTCGATCGACTCGCTGGAGCAGGACGTCGACGTCGACGTCGCGGTGAGGCGGAAGTCCACGACGATCGCCTTGTTCGTCAGGTTGGTGCAGGCACACGTCAGGCCGCCTTCTCCGGGCGGAAGCGGTGCGGATGCCAGCTCTGTCAGGGCCGCGGCCCGCCAGGGCATGAGGCAGAGGGCAGTGACGAAGGTGGCTGCAACGAGAGCGCGTTTCACGGTTCTTCCTCCTCGTAAGAAGTGGCTGCATCCTCAGGCTGCCGAGATCATCCCCGCGGACGGGTGTGATATCTTCGCACTCTCGATCGGAGCGGATCAAGCGGAACTGGGAGCTGTCTTCATGAGCGGGAACGGCGAATTCGACCTGTTGCTGAAGCGTGCGCGGATCTTCGACGGAGCCGGCGGCCCCTGGCTCAAGGGCGATGTCGCCGTCGAGGGAGACACGATCGCCGCCGTCGGTGCGCTCGGGGGCGCCCGGGCGGAGGTCGAGATCGACTGCGCCGGCGCGGCGCTGGCTCCCGGCTTCATCGACGCACACAGCCACTCGGATCTCCTGGTGTTCGAAGACCCGTCACTCGCACCGAAGCTGATGCAGGGCGTCACCACCGAGCTGCTCGGCCAGGACGGGATCGCCGCCGCACCGATCCGGCGCGAGCAGCAGGCCGACTGGCGCCGGCATCTCGGAGGACTGCTCGGCAATCCCGAGCTCGAGTGGCCCTGGGCGACCTTCGGGGAGTACCTCTCGGCCCTCGATGGCGCGTCTCCGGGGATCAACCTCGCATGCCTGGTGCCTCACGGGAATCTGCGCCTCTGGGTGATGGGGATGGAGAATCGAAAGGCCAGCCCCGCCGAGCTGAAGGAGATGGGTGCCCTGGTTCGCGAGTCGATGGAGGCCGGTGCGGTGGGGTTCTCGACCGGCTTGATCTACCCGCCCTGCTCGTACGCCGACGAGGACGAGATGGCGGCGCTCTGCGCCGAGCTGGTCGACTACGGCGGCTTCATCGTCGTCCACATGCGGAACGAGGACGCCCAGGTGTTCGAGGCCCTCGACGAGATGCTTCGCGTCTCCGAGCGCAGCGGCGCTCCGCTGCACATCTCGCACCTCAAGGTCGCCGGGAGGCCGCAGTTCGGAAAGGCGGGCGAGCTGTCTGGGCAGGATCGACCGGGCTCGCGAGCGCGGACTCGAGGTGACGTTCGACCAGTATCCCTACACCGCAGGGAGTACGATGCTGTTCGCGATCCTGCCCGAATGGCTGCAGGAAGATGGCCCGGACGCGATGATCGAGCGGCTGCGGGACGCCGGCATCCGGGAGCGGATCATGGCCGAGCTCGCGAAGCGGGGCGCCTCCACCGTCGCCATCACCGACATCCGCGTGGCGAGCGTGGGCTCGGAGGCAAACCGCCACCTGGAGGGGAAGAACCTGCTGGAGATGGCGGAGGCGCTCGGGAAGCCGCTGATCGACGCCGTCTGCGACCTTCTGATCGAGGAGGACCTGAACGTCTCGATGATCCTGTTCGTCGCCGACGAGGACGACGTGCAGACGATTCTCGGGCATCCCCTCCACATCGCGTGCACCGACGGGCTGCTGGGAGGCAAGCCCCACCCGCGTCTCTACGGAACCTTCCCCCGCATTCTCGGCCACTACTGCCGCGAGCTCGGGCTCCTCGACCTCCCGGAAGCGATCCGCAAGATGACCTCGGCGCCGGCGGCCAGGCTCGGGCTGCGCGATCGCGGGATCGTTCGCCCCGGGATGAAGGCGGACCTGGTCGTGTTCGACCCGGATCGCGTGATCGACAAGTCGACCTACGACGAGCCTCGGCAGTACCCGGAGGGTATCCAGCACGTCTTCGTCAACGGGAGACACGCCGTGCGGGACGGAGAGCTGCACGAGGCGAATGCCGGCCGCCTCCTGAGACGCGGCCAGGCCTGATCGGCTCTTCGAGAGCTACGAGTCGGCGTTCGCCGCCCAGGCGATGTCGAGCTCGTGGAGCTTGGCCTGGGTGGGCTCGCCCGTCTGCGGGTCCCAGCCCATCATGCCGTAGTAGACGCTCAGCATCTCGTCCAGCACCTTCGGGTCGACCGGCTTCTCGTTGAGCGTGCGGGTCAGGTGCGGTGTCGCCAGGCGCGGGGGCAGGACGTCGTCCTCGCGGGTCAGTCCTTCGCGCATGTTGAAGAGCCGCGCCATGGTGACGGTGCGCTCGCCCACCTTGAGGAGCTCGTAGAGGTTCGTCTTCCAGCCGGCGATGCCCCTCACCAGCTCGACGACCTGGCCGCGCGTCCAGGGGATGAACATGCAGACCGAGATGCTGTTCATCAGCCATCTCCGGCTCGTCTCGGCGATGTAGGCGCGGATCTTGTGCGGGTTCAGCTCGGTGGCCGGCACCGGCTCGTAGATGCCGAGGCTCTGCCAGGCCTCCGGCAGCTTTTCCTTGGCCAGCGCTTCGTCCCACATGTTGTGCATGTGGTCCGCCCCGGTCGGTGACACGGCGTAGCCGAACGCCTGCCCGTGCCGGGTCCGGGCTTCGTGCATCGGCAGTGGCTGTCCCTTCACGTCGAGCACGAACGCCTCGGCGCCGGGTCCGATCTTTCGAGCCGCCCGCGTGGGCCCCTCGGCGAGCAGGTCGCCCAGGCCCTCGCGCTCTCCGATCTGGCGAGTGAGCTCGACCATCGCCTCGGCGTTGCCGAAGCGGAGCTCCAGTCCACCGGTGTCCTTCGACGTCAGCAGCCCGTTCTCGAAGCACTCCATGGCGAAGGAGACCGCCATCCCCGCCGCGATCGTGTCGAGGCCGTAGGCGTTGCAGAGCTGGTTGGCCATGGAGACGGCCCGGAGGTCGTCGATGCCGCAGTTGGATCCGAAGGCGCCGATGGTCTCGTACTCGGGTCCGCCGTAGGGGCGTTCGACCCGGTACTCTCCGTCATCGACCTCGACCTCGCGCTTGCAGTGGATCGGGCAGGCGTAGCAGGAGGGGCGGTCGACCAGGAGGGTGTCTCGAAGCGCCTGGCCGCTGATCTGATCCGCACCTTCGAACTGCCCGTCCTGAAAGTTGCGCGTCGGGAGCGCGCCGATCTTGCTGAAGGTCAGCAGACCGGCGGGGGTCCCCAGATCCCGCATCTCTTCGTGGGTTCCGCGCCACTGCTCGCTCATCCGCTTGGCGAGCTGCTGCACCCGTTCCCGGTCGGCCAGCGGCACCGCCGCGCGGCCCCGCGCCGCCACCGCCTTCAGGTTCTTGGAGCCCATCACCGCGCCCAGCCCGGTTCGGCCGGCCGCGCGGGTGACGTCGTTGATGACGCACGCGTAGCGCACCAGCTTCTCGCCGCCGGGGCCGATCATCGCCAGCCGCACGCGCTTGTCGTCGAGCTCTTCGCGCACGGCCTCCTGGCACTCCAGCGTCATCGAGCCCCAGAGATGGTCGGCGGGACGGAGCTCGGCTTCGCCGTCGTGCACCCATAAATAGACTGGGCTGGCTGCCTTCCCGCGCACCACCACCGCGTCGAATCCGGCCTGCCTGAGCTCGGCGCCGAAGAAGCCGCCCACGTCAGCCTCTCCGTAGCCTCCGCTGAGCGGCGACTTGGCGCCCACCGCGTTCCGCCCCGCCCCGGCCAGCGGAACCCCGGTGACCGGGCCCGCCGCGAAGATCAACACGTTGTCCGGCCCCAGCGGGTCCGCTCCCTTGGGAATCTCCTTGAGCAGGTAGTAGCCTATCAGACCGCTGCCACCGAGATAGCGGCGGTAGAAGCTCTCGGGTTGTTCTTCCACCGTGATCTCGCCGGTGGAGAGGTCGACTCGCAGGATCTTGCCCCAGTATCCGTTCATCTTTTCTCTCTTGCCCTTCTTCTGGGTGAGCTCAGGAGCACGGCTTCGCGGTCGCTATCGCTTCAGCTTCTTGTCCACGGGTACGACAGCCGTCGGGCTCCCGTTGGCGTCGATCGAAGACAATGTGCACGGGAGTTGTTTCGTCGACAGAGGCTTTCCATCGCTTCGAAAGACCGTGCAGGTTACCACTTCTGTAAAGAGCTTCTCACACGGGGTGGGGCGGTCGGGGTAGACGAGTTCGCCCGCGCACCCGCTGCCTCCGGACAGACGCACAAGGAGGAAATCCACTTCGATCGCCTTGCCCGTCAGGTTGGTGCAGGCGCACACGGCTCCGCCCGCTCCACCCTTGAGCGGTGCGGATACCAGCCCCGTTTCGGCCACCGCCCGCCCGGGCACGAGACACAGGGCGGTCGCGAAGGTCGCTGCAACGAGAGTGCGCTTCATGATTCTTCCTCCTGGCGGAAACGCGGGCGCGCCCTCCGCCGACTAGCTGATCCGCACCGGCACAGACGCATCGTCGACCTGGTCGCGACGCTGAGCCACGAGCTGTAGCAGCTCCATCATGGGGTCACCATTCCCACTCGGGAGCGCGCGGCTCCTCGACGGAGCCGGGACTCTCGAGAGACCGGGGCCTCAGCGGGCCTCGAAGGTCGCCCGCTTGCGGGTACAAGCGTCGGCCAGGAAGTCGACGAAGCGGCGGATCCGCGCTGTCCGGCGCAGGTCCGGGTGGGTCAGGATCCAGAGGCTGAAGCCGTATCCCTCCGGCTCCGTCACCCGCTCGAGCTCGGGGTCGGCGTCGCCGTGGAACGCGAAGAGATGTCCGACGCCGAGGCCGGCGCGGATCGCCTCGTGCATGATCGGTCCCGAGTTGGTGCGGCCGGCGACGCGTGCCTGCGGGATCTGCTCGCGCATCCAGCGGGTCGCGTCGGGCGCCCACCGCCAGGAGCACGGCTCGGGGCGCATTGAGCTGCGCTGAAACCAGTCGCTTGTGGGCTTCTGCACCCATTTTCGGGAGCAGGAGTCCCAGATTCCTCGATGCTCGCGATCCCGGGATGGATGGGCTCAGGATGAGCCCACAGCCGGCCGATTCACACGGTTGTATCTTGGGGAAGGGGATCCAGCGCTGGCAGCCGGCGACCGGCGCCCGAGCGTGGACCTCTCGCCCCGGTCGAGGAGTCGAACCCATGAAAGATCCGAGAGCTCTGTCCGCACTGGTCCTGGCTGCGCTGCTGCTTGCGGTGGCTTCCGTCCCCGCCCTGGCTCGCACCAACATGCTCTTCATTTTGGATGGCTCCAACTCCATGTGGGGCCAGGTCGAAGGCGTTGCCAAGATCGACACGGCCAAGACCGTGCTGGCCAACCTGATGAGCGACCTGCCGTCGGATACCCAGGTCGGCCTGATGGCATACGGTCATCGCGTGGAAGGCGACTGCAAGGACGTACAGACCGTGGCCGCCATCGGCGCCGAGTCCGCCGCCTCCATCACCGGCAAGCTCAACGCCATCACGCCCAAGGGCAAGACTCCCATCGCGTACGCTCTGCAACAGAGCGTCGGTGAATTCACTTCATTCCCCGATGAGAACAACCACGTCATCCTGATCTCCGACGGCGTCGAGACCTGCAATGGGGATCCCTGTGCCTCGGCCTCGGCTCTCAGCGCCGAGGGCGTCGACGTGCGGGCCCACGTGGTGGGCTTCGACGTCTCCGCCGACGAGCGCGCTCAGCTCGAGTGCATCGCCGACAACGGCAAGGGCAAGTACTTCGAGGCCAAGGGAACCGAGGGCTTCAAGGTGGCCGTGGCGGAGGTCCAGAAGGTGGCCCAGACGGCGCCGGCTCCGGCACCCGAGCCCACGCCGAAGCCGGCCGAGCCCAAGGACTACTTCCTCGACGACTTCAACGGCTCCGATCTCTCCGGGAGCTGGGTCGTCCTCAACCAGGACGTCGACTCCTACATCGTCGAGAACGGTGAGCTGCTGGTGGTGAACTCCACGACCGCCGACCTGGCCCAGAACACGGTGCCCAACCTGTTCCGGCTCGCCCAGGGAATGCCGCCGGGCGATTGGGTGGCGACCGTCAAGCTGAACATGGACCAGCAGACCAACCGGGAGCAGTTCTTCTTCGGAATCCATGCCGACGGCGAGAACTACATCGGGGCCATCCTGAACAACCAGACGCGCGGCAACTGGAGCAACATCGCCTTTTTCGGCTCCAACTCCGTGAAGGTGACCAAGGGCGCCCAGACCAACTTTCACCAGTGGTTCTGGAACTCCGACAAGCTAAACCCCTACCGGTTCAGCGATGCTGCTCAGCTCATGCCCCAGCCCATCTACGTGCAGCTGCGCAAGGAAGGGCGAAGCTACTTCGTCGCCATCAAGCTGGGTGATGAGCCCGAGAGCAAGTTCGTGGAAATGGAGAAGATGACCGCCCTGCGGGCCAGCGGAAATCTGGCGATGGGTCTCTACCAGACCGGCCAGGGATCCGGGGAAACGACCGTCACAGTCGACTGGGTGAAGATCCAGTCGATGGAGTAGGCGCTACTCCACTGGAGTGGACTCGCTGCCAGCAGAGGATTGCCCGCGAAGGCTGGAGAGCTCCGCCTCCAGCTTCCGCAGCGAGGATCTCTGCCGGAGCGCGACAGCCCCCAGCCTGCCGATGGTGTAGAGAGCCAGGACACCGGTCACCAGAGCACCCAGCGCAAAGGTCACGTAGACGACCAGCCAGAGAGAGACGTCCGTCACCGCCCCGGCCAGCATGTCGACGCTGATGAGAGCGGAGTTGGAGCGCGCGAAGAACCAGCTGAAAGTCGCCAACAGGATCAGGAAGATCACCACGGCGAACCGGCGGATGCGCTTGGCGGTCATGACCCCCCTTCCTCTGCCTCCGCCGCGGCGGGCTTCAGCTGACTGAAGACGCGGTCGCCGGCACGACGGATCAGGCGCGAGTAGATCCAGAGGCCCAGGATCAGCACGGCAATCGCCAGGGACGCCCAGGCCGGCCTCGGGCCCAGCTCGTCGCCGATCGCCTTGGCAAGCACCCACTCGATGTCATCGGCGCTGAAGGTCTTGACCAGGGGCAGTCCGGTGGCATCGGCCATGAAGGAGAGCTCCTCCATGGCCCCCGAGTCGTCGTCGAGTCCGATGGTGAGCACACCCACCCCGCCCACGGCCCGGTAGTCCGACGATCGGAATCGGGCGGTCAGGAGCACCTCCGTCCCGGCCTCTCCCACTTCTGGAGCTGGCTCCATCCCCACCTTGAGGTGGTAGCTTCCCGGCTCGATTCGGGCGTAGAGGGCGTTGCCCAGGTCGGAGTTCACGGTCTGGCAGGGAATGGGGCCGCCCTCGGCATCCTGTACCGAAAGCTCCGCCTGGGGCCTGCCGTTTCGGCCCTCCAGCCGGAAGAGCAGGAAGCCCTTCTCGTCGACGTCGAAACGGTACCAGTGCTGGGGGCGGACCCGGTCCACCTTCAGGATGCGCCTGTCGGGCAGGGGGAGACGATCCGCGCTCTCCGCGTCCACGTTGGTGTTGGCGATCTCTTCTTCGGGCGGCCGCTGCACCTCTCGACGAGGCGTGGTGATCACTTTGAAGTGCAGCGGTTCCTCGGAATGCCCCTGGGCGCGAATCTCCAGCCGATACCATCCCGCGGCAAGCAGTGGTGTCCCCCGAAGCGCGACTTCATCTCCGTCCTGATCCAGCAGCTTCTGGGAGATGTGCCCCAGCTCGGTCGCCGGGAAGTAGCTGCGCAGCGCCACATGGCGGGGCTCGCGCAGCTCGAAGTCCCGCGCGAAGACGGCTCCGGGCTGGTCCAGCACCACCTCCAGCATGGTGTCGGTCTCGACGGGCGTGCGAGGCTCCCCGCGTTCACACAGAGACAGGTTGAGGGAGATGGAGAGCACCACCGCCGCGGGAAGGAGCCAGGACACGTCGATACCCTATGGCGACGTCACTCGTGGGTCAAGGCGGGCCCGAGCGGGAGTGGGCGATTCTTTTCGGCGTAGAACCCGCAAGATTCCTCGTGTAGGATGTGCACCCGGAGGGGGGGTGTCGGTGGCGGCATCGAAGGGGAAGATCGGGCTCGCCGCAATCCTGCTCCTCCTTGCTGGCGGGCGGACTCTGGGCCTGGCGTACGCTCTCGTCGGGACCGGTCACGGTTCCCTTCGTGGAGCTTCTCTACCAGCAGAGCTTCGTCCAGCTCTCCGACGCGAATCCCCATCTTCCTCTTCGCCATCCCGAGGACGGTTACCTCTTCCGCAGCTCCGAGAGCCGGCTCTATCCCGCCATGGACCGCCCCATGGAGCGATCGCCGAGTCTTCTCCTGGGGCTGGGTATCCACTTCCTTCACGACCTTCGGGACGTAAACAGCGTCCACGCCCTGCGCTCCTTCGGCCAGCGCTCGGGCTCCTGGGACGTCGCGGCCGCGCAGGATTTCGAGCGGGTCGCGGGACTGGATCCTCTCTCCTGGTTTCGCCTCGGTCCCCAGGTGGAGGTTTCCTACTCCCAGGATGGCTGCGAGGTGGCAGTCGAGGGCGAGCGCGAGTCCCTGAAGTTGGGCGAACGACGGGTGGTCTGGACCGGTTCCGAGAGCCTGGCCTATGCGGAATACCTGGAAGAGGTCAAAGCCGTGAATCCGGACCTGGAAGAGCCCACCGGTAGCGACCGGGAGCTGGTGAAGCGGATTCTCCGGATCGGGGCCGACGATCGCGTCACGATTCACGGTCGGATTCTGGCCACCTGCCATGGCGAGGTGGAGTTCGTCAACACCGATCTGGTCATCCTGGCGAAGCAGATCCGCACTCACATGGATCGAGGGCAGTACGCCCAGGCCGCCTCGGCACTGGAGACTCACCTCTCCATTCTCCCGGACGATCAGGCTGCGCGCGATCTGCTGAGCCGCCTTCGCTCGCGGGGGGAGGAGGGTGAGGAGTTCCGGCGCCTGCACGGACGGGTGGAGCTTCCTCCCGGCCAGGCAGACAGCGGCTTCGCGTTCGTCATCGTGCGCCGTACCGACGACCCCCCCCACCTGATCCGCAAGCAGACGGATGTGAAGGAAGGTGAGTACGAGATCTTCCTGCCCGCTGGGGAGTACGAGGTGCTCTGCTCGGTGGAGGGATTCCAGTTCCAGACGCGGACGGTGGATCTCTCCACATCTGACGAGGCTGACTTTGCGTTTTCTGTGGCTGATCGCCTCTAGCCTGAGCCTGGTGCTGCTGGCGGCGGCTTCGCCGGCGCAGCCAGGGCGGGAGATCCACTACTACGAGATCCACGAGGCTCGCCAGAAGGACGGGGACCGCAACTACTACTTCGTCTACATCCTCGAGGAGAGCGATCCCTTCGTCTTCGTCATCTCCGAGGAAGCCTCAAAGGTCATGAACGAAGGCGACGGCCTGCTCGGCATCGCAGCCTCCTACAAGGGCCGGTTGGTTCCCGTCCATGGCCTGATCCTCCAGATCCGCGACACCCTTCTGAGCGCCAAGGAGTACTGTGACCGAAATGGTCTGGTGGTGAGTGATTGGACTACCGGAACAGCCGTTGAGAAAACCCGCCGCTTTCCGGTGGTCATTCGGCAACTGAGAGAGAATGGGCGCCCGGTGGGGCCGGCCACCAGAGCCTGGGCTTCCTACAACTATATCGAAGTGAATCGCTCCACGGTGATATCCCCCAGCGACGATGGGATTCTGTCTTCGGTGCTCCACGAGTTCTTCCACGTCGTTCAGTACCGGGAAGCGGTGAAGGGCGCGCTCTTCGATCACGGCAATGCTCCGAACGCTTCCTATGAAGGCACCGCGGAGTGGTTCACGGACCAGCCCATTCCCCTTCCTCCCACCCTGCCGCATCGTCTCTTTCCCGAGCACACCAAGAAGGAGAAGCCGAGGACCGCCGACGACCTCAACTCCTACGCCGAGCACCGACACCCACAGTGGTTCGAGCGGATGGAGGTCGGGTTGCTCCAAAAACCCGTGCCCGACGATCTCTATCGGAACGTCATCTTCTTCCATCACCTGGCGGAGAAGACCGGGGGTGACGACCCGGCGGCGCAGTTCCGAAAGATCGCCGGTTTCCTGAAGAATGCGGCCCACTACATCAAGGTTCCCAATCGCTACACCAACAAGCAGGCCAATGAGGAGTTCGTCAAGTCGGTGGCTTCGATCCTGCCGGGTACGGGGAGCCACACCCAGAAGTTTCGGGACTTCTTCGCCAGCTTCATCGCCGCCAACGTCGTCCAGGGGGGCGGTGGTCGTCTCGGCTATCGGGACCAGGGCTTCCCGAAGTACTGCTGTCGTGGCACCGGCAAGGAGACCGGCGAGCTCTTCGTCCGGAGCGTGGGACACTACAGCACCATCCCCTACGACAGACACCCGCCTCTGCAGGCGGAGGTGGCGGACTCCGACGACGAGATCCGACGCCGCTTGAACGACGGCTCCATCGCTCGAAGGAAGAGCGTTCAGCCCCTCGGTACCTACTACACGGCTCTGACCCTGCCGGACGCCCCCCAAGGCCGGCCCCCTTGGAGGGGGCGCGACCTCGGTGCAGACGTGCACGGCATCACCCAGGTCTTCGTGCAGGTCTCGGGAGAGAAGGAGCCGGAGCGCTGGGCTGCAGCCATCGTGAGCCAGAACCGGGGCCGGCGAGACGAGCGGGGAGGGGGCATTCGTTTCAGACGGGTGGGCGGCCTCCAACTCGAAGCGCAGCCCGCCCTCGAGCAGGATCCCTCGGCCTTTGCGGTGATCGAGGACTTCGGCAGGGGAGCGCCCGGGGTCGAGAGCCAGACGGATCTGGATCGGCGTCGCCAACCTGGACACCCAGGAGCGGGTCCGCGCGGGCCGGGTCTCGTTCGTCGTGACGCCCTTCTTCGAGCCCAGCTACGGAGACGCTGCGGGCGAGGACGAGAGAGGCACGCGGACGGTCTCCTTCGTCTCCTCGGAGCCCGAACGGGAGTCCGAGGACGGCGAGCGGATCTTCCACCCCGGCGACCGCATCACCCTGGAGGTGGATCTCTCGGACAAGATCCACGAGGGGCCCGACGCGGAGATCCCCGAAGAGAAGCGCTCCCTGGAGATGCGGATCCTGGCTGAGGATGGGACGGAAGCTCCAGGTGGACGAGGAGGAGGTCCGCTGCACCGACGCGGAGAAGCACACCTACCGGTACGCCTTCACCCTTCCGGAAGAGCCCCGCAGCTTCGGGAACATGAAGCTGGTTCTCACCGTGCGCAGCCTGCTCAAGCTGGGGGAGAAGGACAAGAACGAAGAAGAATGGGACTTCGAGCTCGCCTCCTTCCGGCCGGGGGTGGAGCGCGTGGGTCTGGGGCGCCCCGACGGCCGCGTCTTCTACGACTCGGAGCGCGAATTCTTCCGGCCCGTCGCCGTCGGGACCGGTGGAGGTTCGCATCGTCTTCGATCGGGAGATGGATCGCGAGAGCCCCGCCACCATCGCGTACAAGACGCGAGACCGGCCAGCGGAGCATCGAGGGCTCCTGGCACTCCGAGAAGCAGTGGCGCGGTCGCTTCGAGGTGCCCGAGGGAGCCGGCTTCGTCAACCTGAAGGGCTACCACGAGCTCTCCATCTCGGCCCGGTCCGCCGAGGGGGGCGTGCTCGACGGCGACCCGGAGCGGGAGGGTGCGCAGCCCGACACCAGCCACCGCTTCCTGATCGACGCCATTCCCCCCATCGTGTCCTCTCTCCAGGTCGAGCACGAGGGGGCGACGATCTACGACGCCTCCTGGAAGGGAGGCGCCGATCTCCCGGCCCAGCAGAATCTGATCCGCGGGAAGTTCGAGGAGGGGCAGCGCTCACTCGAGCGCCGGGTGGCGCAGGCTCCGGCGGACGAGGGCACGGCCCGCGTGAGCGTGGTCTTCTCCCAGCCGCTGGAGAAGTACCCCAAGATCCACGTCAACGAAAATCTGGTGCATCCCCACAACGAGTCCGGGGATGGCATGAGCTTCTCCGGCGATATCGACCTGGCCCGGGTCGCGCAGGACATGGGAGAGAGCGGCGTCGTCGAGATCACCATCGAGGCCACCGACAAGTACGGCAATCGCCTCGACGCGGACCCCCGGACTCCCACCATCCTCTCCACCGGCGCCCAGCAGATCTGGCTCAATCACGACGAGGGCATGGGAGAGATCGGAGCCGGCCAGGGCGGAGTCGACCGCTGGCACGAGCTGGCGGTTCCGCCCCGGATGTCCCTGGTCATCATCCTGGATGCGTCGGGAAGCATGGAAGGCGAGAAGATGGCCAACGCGAAGTCGGGCATCTACGGCCTGCTCGATGGCCTTCCCGACGGTGTGGAGCTGGCCCTGCTGGTCTTCAACGGCTGCGGCCCGCCCCAGACCGTGGGCTTCACGCGCGACGTGGCGCGGATCCGACAGCTCGTCGACGCCACCAGCGCGAGCGGCAGCACCGGCTACGCCCGGGCGCTCCAGGAAGCCAAGCTGGTCTTCGAGCGCTCCGCCCACCCGGAGGCGCCGATCTGGCGATACGCCCCGTTCTCCGACGGCGAGGAGACCTGCAACGGGGATCCCATTGCCGCCATCAACGATCTCGAGGAGCTGATCCGGCGCCACGAGGAGCGACCTCCTCCGGAAGAAGAGCCGCCACCCCCGCCCGAGCCCGAGGCAGAGCCCGAGATCGCCTGCGATCCCCAGCAGTGGGAGGTCTACGGCACCAAGGTGCGGGACGGGAACCGCCACCTGGATCGCATCCGCATGGTGGAGAGCAGCTTCCGGGAGCGGGAGCTGGCAGATGGACACTGCGCGGTGACGCTCACGGTGGAGACCTACGGCGTGACCTACGGAGAGATGAGCGGCGATCCCAGCACGGCGCGCTGGAAGATCAACTCGAGGTCCTCCACGAAGGAGAGCTTCACGGCCAGCAGCCGGGATGGCGAGGCCGCCGTCGAAAAGGTTCGCAAGAAGGCCCGAAAGGCGCGCGCGGAGGGCACCAACCTGGACACCTGTCGCCTGCGGATCGACCGGGCCGTGAAGGCCAGCCTGGAGCGCAATCGCGCGAACTGACCCAGAGCCTGCACGCCGACTCTGGCCCGAGGGCTGCAGCATCTCGAAAAGCCTCTCGAAATCAGCTATTTAACAATTTTTCCAGGCTGGTCGGCCGCTGCCCCCCGAATCGTGGTGTGCGACTCGATCGTTGACCGGGATTCCGCGAGAATCGGGTCTCCTGGGGGGAACGGAGGGCTCGCGCGTGAGCAGGTCGATCGGATGCGGCTCGCTGCTGCTCACGCTGGCAGTGTTCGCACTCGCGTGCAGCGGCCGGGAGCAGGAGCTCCCCGACCCGGCCACGCCGGTGGTCGTGGCCCGAGTGGAGCTGCGGGACGTCGAAAACCACATCGAGGCGTCTGGCCAGCTGCTGGCGCAGGACGAGGCACAGATCGCCGCCGAGGTGCCCGGACGGATCACCGAGATCCTGCTCGTCGAAGGCGACCGCGCCGATGCGGAAGCGGTGGTGCTCGAGATCGATCCCGAGCGGCGCAAGCTCGAGGTCGAAGACGCGCGCGCCCGCCTGCTGGAGGCGGAGGCCACGCTCTTCGAGCAGCAACGTGAGGCGAAGCGGATCCGCGAGCTCCACAGCCAGCAGGTCGCCTCGCAGGCGCAGCTCGACAAGATCGAGACGCAGATCAAGCTCGCGCGCGCCCGTCTGGCTGCCGCGCGCTCCCACCTCGGGATCGCCGAGCGGGCGCTCCGCGACGCCAGCGTCACTGCGCCCTTCGGAGGACTCGTCGCCACCCGCTCCGTCAGCGTCGGGGAGTTCGTGAACGTCGGACAGGGTCTCTTCGATCTGGTCGCCCTCGACCCCCTCGAAGTGGAGTTCTCCGTGTCGGAGAAGGACTCGAGCCGGGTCGCGCTCGGCTCCGAGGTTGACGTCCGCGTCGCGCCGTTCCCGGACGAGTCGTTCCGCGCCGTGGTGACGCTGGTCTCTCCCACCATCGATGTGCGCACGCGGACGCTTCGGCTCAAGGCCGTGCTTCCCAACCCTGAAGGGCGTCTGCGGCCCGGACTCTTCGCCCACGTGGACCTCGGGGTCGACCGCCGCAGTGGCGTTCCCATGCTTCCCGAGGAGGCAGTCCTGTACCGCTCGGACGAGGAGTTGGTCTTCGTGTTCAACGCCGACGGACGCGTCGAGCGCCGGGCCATCGAGACCGGCTTGCACGAAGGCGGCGAAGTCGAGGTGGTGAGGGGGCTCGAGGGTGGAGAGTTCGTGGTGACGAGGGGCCACCAGGACCTGATCGACGGTGCGCTCGTCGCCGCCCGCAATCCGGACGGAAGCGCGGCCACGCCGCAGCTGGCAGAGGGAAGACGCGCGGCGGAGCCGGCCGAGTGAGCCTCTCCGACGTCGCGATCCGCCGCCCCGTCCTGACCTGGATGATGATGCTGGCGCTCGTCGTCTTTGGCGTGCTCGGCTACAGCCGGCTGGGGGTCGACCAGTTTCCGAGCATGGAATTCCCCGTGGTGGAGGTCTGGGCCATCCTCGAAGGGGCCAGCCCCGAAGTCATGGAGGAGGACGTCACCGACGTCATCGAGGAGTACGTCAACACCATCGCCGGGCTTCGGTCGCTCCGCTCTAGAACCTCGCACGGCATCTCCAAGGTCGAAGCGGAGTTCAACCTCGACCGCGATATCGACGCCGTTTCGCAGGACGTTCGGGACAAGCTGATCCTCGCGCGGCACGAGCTGCCCCGCGAGCTCGAGCCTCCCGTGATCCACAAGCACAACCCCAGCGACTACCCGATCCTCTGGGCTCCGCTGATCACGAACCGCTCCGTCGTCGAATCGACGGAGTTCATGAAGCGCAGCATCAAGCCCTACATGGAGACGATCCCGGGTGTCGGAGCCACCGAGCTTTTCGGGCCCCGGGAGCGCGCCATCCGGGTCTGGCTCGACGGTGACGAGCTCACCGCCCGCGGTCTCGCCGCTACCGACGTCCTCCGGGCGATCCGACGTGAGCACGTCGAGATCCCCAGTGGACGCGTCGAGAGCCAGATGGTCGAGTACACCGTCAAGACCGACGCCGAGTTCAAGTCGGTGAAGGAGCTCGAGCGTCTGGTCGTGACCCATGAGGATGGCACGCCCGTCTACCTCGGAGACGTGGCCTGGGTGGAGGACGGCGCGGAGGATCGCCGCACCCTGGCGCGCTACAACGGCGAGCCGACGGTGTGCATCGGACTGCTGAAGCAGCCCGGTGCCAACACCGTGGCGATCGCGGACGAGGCGCGGCGGCGTCTGACCCGGATCCAGGAGACCATGCCGGCCGGAATGTCCTTCCCGATCGGGGAAGGTTTGATCGACTTCTCGTTGGCCATCCGCGACGCCGTCGCCGAGACCGAGTTCGCCCTGTTCTTCGGCGCCCTGCTGGCCACCGTGACGGTGTTCGTGTTCCTGCGCCGTACCCGGCCGACCCTGATCGTCGGCCTCTCGATTCCGCTCTCGCTGGTCGCCACGTTCGGGGTCATCTGGGTGATGGGCTTCACGCTCAACGTGATGACGCTGCTGGCCATGGCGTTGGTCGTGGGGGTCGTCATCGACGACGCCATCGTGGTGATCGAGAACATCGAGCGAAGGCGCGAGGGAGGAGAGGCGCCCTTCGAGGCGGCCTCGAAGGGCACCCGGCAGGTCACCTTCGCGGCCATCGCGGCCGACTCGTCGATCGCGGCCGTGTTCCTGCCGGTCGCCGCCGTCAGCGGGATCATCGGGAACTTCCTGAAGGAGTTCGGGCTGACGGTGGCGAGCGCCGTGGTGATCTCGCTCTTCGTGGCCCTGACGCTCACGCCGATGCTGGCCGCGCGCATGCCACCGCCCGCGGAGCGCGCTCACGGCAGCATCTATCACCGGCTGGAGCTGTTCTTCGCCTGGCTCGACCGGAACTACCGGAAGGTGCTCTACTGGGCGCTGGCGCACCGCCGGGCGACGCTCGGGGTCGCGCTCCTCTCCCTGGCCGCCGCGCTGTGGTTCGCCTGGCTGCTGCCCCGCGAGTTCTTCCCGCCCGAGGACCAGGGGCGAATGCTGATCCGTGTCGAGACGCCTCCGGGCACGAGCATCGGCGGCACCCAGGAAATCATGGACATGAACGAGCGCTGGGTGCTCGAGCAGCCCGAGATCGCGGGTCTGTTCTCGGCGGTCGGCGGCGGGGGCGAGGCGTCGAGCGGAGAGACCAACCGCGGGCTCATGTTCGCGGTGCTGAAGAGCCGGAACGAACGGGAGCGCACGGCCCAGGAGCTGATCCTGGCCTCGCGCGAGGCGCTGGGGCGGATCCCGGGCCAGAACGTGCGGGTCTTCGATCTGTCGACGATGGCCGGGAGCGGGAGGCTTCGGGGCCGACTTCTCCCTGGATCTCAAGGGGAACCTCTCCCTCGTGGAGCTGGAGAGGCTCGGCGACACGATGATCCGCGAGCTCGAGGCGAGGGGGGGCATCGTCGATCTGGACAAGAGCCTGAAGCTCGGTCTTCCCGAGGTGCGCGTGGTGCCGGATCGGGAGAAGGCGGCAGCGCTCGGTGTCGATGCGACCTCGCTCAGCATGGTCATCCAGGCGATGATCGGCGGAATGGACGTGGCCACCTTCAAGGAAGGCGGGCACCGCTACGACATCCGCGCTCGTCTCCGCGAGAAGGACCGCGCGGAGCCCGAGTCGATCGAGCGGCTCTACGTGCGTGCCGGCGACGGAAAGCTGGTCGAGCTGGGGAATCTGGTGAGCATCGAGAAGGGCGCGGCGCCGTCCAAGATCACCCGGGCGGACCGGCAGCGGAGCGTCTCCATCTACGGGAACCTCCAGGGGAAGGAGCTGGGGCGCGCCATCGCCGAGGCTCGGGAGATCGCCGATCGGATCCTCCCGGAAGAGGTGACTCTGGCCTTCTCGGGTGAGGCGGAAGAGCTGGGCAGGAGCCTCGCGGAGTTCCAGCTGATGCTCCTTCTGTCGGTGACCATCATCTACATGCTGCTCGCCGCGCAATTCGAGAGCTTCATCCATCCACTCACCGTGATGCTCGCGCTTCCGCTCGCGATGGTCGGCGCGCTCGGGGGACTGCTCGTCACCGGAATGAGCATCAACCTCTTCAGCATGATCGGAATCATCTTGCTGTTCGGGCTGGTGACGAAGAACTCGATCCTGCTCGTGGACTACGCCAATCAGCTGCGCGCGGAGGGGATGGACAAGCTGGAGGCCATGCGGACGGCCGCTCCGATCCGGATGCGCCCCGTGCTGATGACGGCCATCTCGATGATCTTCGGAGTGCTGCCCGCGGCCATCGGGGTGGGCCCCGGCTCGGAAACGCGGCAGCCCATGGCGATCGCGACGGCCGCGGGGATGTTCAGCTCGATGGCCCTCACGCTCGTCATCGTGCCGGTCGTCTACCTGACGCTCGACGACTTCGGCGACGCCGTCAAAGGGTTCGCCAGGAAACTGCTCCGGAGAGAGCCGGAGCCCCCGAACGCCGGCGGTGCCAGCCGTTGATGCGCGGGAGCCCTGCATGTCGGCGGACGCATCCGCGCGATTCCAGGACCATCGGGTCGCGGCAGGTGCAAGTGAGCTGCGTCACTGACTATTTCGAGATTCGTCCGCTATAGGATCATGGACGATGCTGCCTGCAGCAGAAGCTGGATCGACTGAAACTCAACCGATTGACACGAGGTATCGAGATGATCAGGAATCTTGCGGTGATCGTTGGTCTGGTGTTCATGGCCGCCGTTGCTTTCGGCGCTGGCGGTATGAATCGAGGTGACGATCCCTTCGACAATCCCGGTGGGAATCCGGTGATCGACTCGGACGGCAACATCGTCGGTGAGATCGTGCCGCTCCAGTGCACGACGCTGGTTCCTCTTCCCGACTCGCCGAACAAGTGGCTCTGCGTCTACTGAGGCCTCATTCGAAAAGGCGTCTCTAGCGTATCCCGCTGGCTCGGCCGCCTACGCCGTCGAGCCAGCCGAGCCAGTCTTCGATCCCCTCGCCCGTGCGGGCGGAGACGGAGATCCACCGGACCACCGGCATGACGCGCGCCAGGGCGTCCGTGATGGCGTCCGTGCGCACGTCCAGGTGGGGAAGCAGGTCGATCTTGGTGAGCACGACCAGGTCGGCGCCCCGGAACATCACGGGGTACTTGAGCGGCTTGTCCTCGCCCTCGGTGACGGAGAGGGCGACCACGTTGGCGGCCTGTCCGAGGTCGTAGACCGCGGGACAGACCAGGTTGCCCACGTTCTCGATGAAGAGACAGTCGAGGTCGCGCCACTCGACCTCGGGCAGGGCGCGGTGGACGAGCTCGGCGTCGAGGTGACACGCCGTCCCCGTCGTGATGGAGGCGGACGGAATCCCGGCCTTCGAGAGGCGGGCGGAGTCGTTGTCGGTGGCCAGGTCGCCGCTGATGGCCCCGATGCGCCGGCGCCCGCCGAGTGCCCGCGCCGTCGCCTCGAGCAGTGCCGTCTTTCCGGACCCCGGAGAGCCCATCAGGTTGATGGTCGAGACGCCGGAGCCTTCGAAGTGCTGGCGGTTGTGCGCGGCTCTCCGGTCATTCCCTGCCAGGATCCTCTCGCGCACTTCGAGGGGAATGATTTCGGAATCACCGCAGCCACAGCTCTGGCACATCAGGCCACCTCCATCTCGATCCGATCCAAGATGATCTCGTCGCCACCCTCGAGCCGCGCCGGCACCCGGCAGGTGGAGCAGCGCAGCACCTCGCCCCGGGAGATCGAATGCCGGCACTGCGGACAGACCCATTGGGCAGGCACCGGCTCGATCTCGAGCTCGGCATCGCAGCAGATCGTCTTCTCGCGAAAGATCGCGTAGGCCGTTGCCAGCAGCTCGGTCTCGACGCCCGCCAGCTCGCCAATCCGCACCTGCAGCCGCTGCACCGACGTCGCGCCGTGCGCGCGCGCCTCGGCCTCCACCCGCGAGATCAGCTCGCCTACGATCGAGTACTCGTGCACGCTTCTCAGGCCCCCGGGAACTGACGGATCCCTGCCATTCCTCTTCCTCAGCAGATGCGGGGCAGGAGCTCGCCCTCGGGCTCCGAGAGGATGCGCCGCCCGAATCCCGTGTCCACGATGACCCGCCCGGCCTGCTCGGGCAGGCAGTGGCCGACGATGGCCGCTTCCCGTCCGAGAGGATGCGCGCGCAACGCCTCCAGCACGCGTGCGGCGGCCTCGGGGCGCACACCGAGCACGGCCTTGCCTTCGTTCGCGACATGAAGCGGATCGATGCCGAGCAGCTCGGACGCCGCGCGCACCTCTTTCCGGAGCGGAACCGCAGCCTCTTCGAGGAGGATCCCGACGCCGCTCTTGCCGGCCATCTCGTGCAGCGCGCTGGCGACGCCTCCGCGCGTCGGATCCTTCATCGCTGCCACGCCGCCAGCCGCCGCGGCGAGAGCCACGCGGATCAGGTCACCCAGCGGCGCCACGTCCGAGCGCAGCTCGCCCTCGAGATCCAGCTGGTGACGCAGCGCCAGGATCGCGAAGCCGTGATCGCCGATGCTGCCGGTGACGATGATGCGGTCCCCGGGACGCAGCCCCGAGTCGGGAACCACGCAGTCGGTCCATCCAATGCCGGTGGTGTTGATGACGATCCCGTCGAGCTCCCCTCGCCCCATCACCTTCGTGTCGCCCGTCACGATCACCGCACCGGATTCGCTGCAGGTCGCCCGAATCGAGTCCTGGATCCTCTCCAGCTCGGCGCGGGAGAAGCCCTCCTCGAGGATCACGCTGCAGGTCAGCGCTTCCACCTCCGTGGCCCCCATCATCGCCAGGTCGTTCACCGTCCCGGCGACCGCGAGGCGTCCGATGTCGCCTCCCGGAAAGAAGGCCGGCTGCACCACGTGCGAGTCGGTGGTGAGGACCAGCCAGCGATCGCCAATGCGCAGAGCGGCGCCGTCGTCCATCGCAGCGAGGCCAATGCCGTTGGCGAGTGCGTGGGTGCCGCCCTTCGCGAAGACCTCCTCGATCAGCGCGCGCATGGCGCGTCCTCCGGCGCCGTGCTTGAGTCCGATCCGTTCGTCGTGAATGCGGGGAGCGTTCATCAGCTGCAGCTCTCGCAGGTCGCGGCGGCGCTCGAGGCGTCCGCTTGGCCCAGGTCGGGCGGCCCGCCGTACTCGCTCCAGATCCGGCAGGTCCCCTCGCTGCTCACCATGCAGGCCCCCACGGGAGCGTCGGGCACGCACTGGCCGCCGAACAGCGTGCAATCGCTCGGCGAGGCGATCCCGGCCATGATCTTCCCGCAGATGCATTCCCCGGCCAGCGGACGGGGAGCTTGCTTCGACAGCTCGGAGAGATCGATTTCGTAGCGTCGACGCGCGTCCAGCCGAGCCCACTGCTCGCGCAGGCGCAGGTTGCCGTTCGGCACGTGGGCGATGCCCCGCCAGTGCCCCCCCACCGTCTCGAACACTCTCCAGAGCTGCTGCTGGGCGCGCTGGTTTCCCTCGCGGGTCACACAGCGCGGGAAGGCATTGGAGACGGCCGGGTGACCGTCACGGATCAGCTCCAGGAGTTGGACCAGTCCTGCCAGGACGTCGAGCGGCTCGAAGCCCGCCACCACCACGGGAATTCCGATGCCGCTCGACGAAGCCCTCGAAGATTCCCCAGCCTGTGATCGTTGCAGCATGGCCGGCGGCCAGGAATCCCTCGACGCGCGTCTCGGGCATCTCGGCGACGACCTCCATCGCTGGCGGGACGTACTTGTGCGCGGAGAGGACCGAGAAGTTCTCGGGCGGATCGTCGAGGATCAGGGCCGCAGTGGCCACCGCAGTGGTCTCGAAGCCAGTGGCGAAGAACACCAGGTCCTCGGAGCTGCGGCGGGCGAGCTCGACGGCCTGCGCCACGCTGTAGACGACGTGGATGCGAGCGCCCTCACCCTGTACGTCTGCCAGGGACTGCACCGTCCCGGGAACCCTGAGCATGTCGCCGTAGGTGGCCATCTGGACGCCCTGGCGGGCGAGCGCGACGGCCTCGTCGATCTCGGGCATGTCGGTGACGCAGACCGGACAGCCAGGCCCCATGATGACGTTCAGGTCGGGCGGGAAGCAGGCCCGCAGGCCGAACTTCGCCATTGCCTGCTCGTGGGTTCCGCAGACGTGCATCACCGAGATCGGCTCGCGACCGATCTCCTCGGTCAGGCGAGCCAGGCGCTCGGCCAGGGCGCGCGCCCTGTCGGGATCGCGAAACTCGAGCGGCCGGGGCCGGCTCGCCGCCTGCGTCGGAGGGGAGGGTTCTCGCTGCATCACGTCCGCTCCTCAACCACCCTCGGCGTCCGAGGTCGCTGCGATCTCGCCGCGCAGGTCGGCCGCCATCGCGTCCTCCTCGTCCGCCTCCCGGAGCAGCATCTCGTAGACGGCGAGGGTTGCGTCGACTTCCTCCTGCGGGATCCGGCGGATCGCGAAGCCCACGTGGTTGAGCACGTAGTCGCCGGCCTCGACCGGCTCGTCCACCACGTCCAGCCGAACCTGACGGCGAACGCCCCAGAAATCGACCGAAGCGACCAGTCCATCGATGGAAATCACTCTACCGGGTACACCGAGGCACATATCTGCTCCTTGGCGAGAGGTTTCTCGTCGTCGGTGGGGTGGCCCTGCCTCGCTCCGGCCGCCTTCGCGACCGCGTCGGCGACCAGTGCCTGACCCAGGGCGATGCCGCCGTCGCCGGGGGGGGCATTCTGGTTTCGGTAGACCTCGAGCCGCGCGGGGAGTCGCTCCAGCACGCTCTCGGTGAGCAACGCGTTCTGGAAGCAGCCGCCCGTGAGGACCACGGGCAGGGGGCCGTGCAGCTCGGCGATGCGGGATACCACCTCCGCCGTGGCCTGGCCGAGGGTCGCGTGAAAACGGCCGGAAATCCTGGCGCTCGGAACGCCCGCGAGGTGTTCGGCCACCGCTTCGCGCACCATCGGGCGCAGGTCCACCGTCCACGGGGAGGAGTCCAGGTTCACGTCGAAGGGATACGCTTCCGTCTCGCCGGGATCCGCCGCGAAGTTCCACGCCATCGCTACCTGACCTTCGTGGTGCGACTCCGTCTGCCCGAGGACGAGCGCCCCCATTGCGTCGAAGTAGCGCCCCACGCCGTGTGCGAGCGGGCTGTTGAAGCGCTGCGCGGCCATCTGGCGAACCAGGCGAAGGGACCGATCCGGGATTCCGCGGAAGAGCGGCGACACCTCGAAGGGCGGATCGCCGTCGAACGCGTCGTCGAGCAGGGCCAGTCCCAGGCGCCAGACCTGGCGGATCGCGAGGTCGCCACCCGGCAGCGGCAGCGGGCGGAACGTTGCGACGCGCTCGAATCCCTCCAAGGTGGCGATCAGGAACTCCCCGCCCCATGCGGTTCCATCCGTGCCGTAGCCCGTCCCGTCGTAGGCGACGCCGAGAACCGGTCCAGCGAGCCCGTGCTCCGCCATCGCGCTCGCCACGTGGGCGTGGTGGTGCTGCACGCCGATCGGGATCGCCTCCGGACGCGCTCTCGCCCAGGCCGTGGAGAAGAAGTCCGGGTGCAGGTCGTGGGCCAGGATCTCGGGGCGCACCTGGAGGAAGCGCTCCATCCGCTCGACCGACTCCTCGAAGGAGCGAAAGGTCTCGGCGTTCTCGAGATCGCCGACGTGCGGTCCGAACCAGGCCGCGCCGTTGACGCCGATACAGCAGGAGTTCTTCAGATCGCCGCCACAGGCCAGCACCGGCCTTCCGAAGGGTTCACGAACGGGCACCGCTCGGGGGACGTATCCGCGGGCGCGCCTCAGGACCACCGGCGCATCGGCGATCACGCGCACCACCGAGTCGTCACAGCGGGCCGCAATCTCCCGGTCGTGGACCAGAAAGAGGTCGGCGACGGCACCGAGCCGCTCCAGTGCCTGGGCGTCTCGGTAGGCGATCGGCTCCTCCGAGAGGTTTCCCGAGGTCATGACCAGCGGACGGTCCACTTCGGCGAGCAGCAGGTGGTGGAGCGGCGTGTAGGGGAGCACCAGCCCCACCAGGGGGTTGCCCGGCGCCAGCGCCTCCGCGAGCGGAGCCCCGGCTCGCCGCGGAGCCAGCACGATCGGTCGCTCGCAGGCGGCGAGCAGACGCCGCTCCGGGTCGCTCAGCTCCGCCAGCCTCTCCGCCTCCGCGAGATCGCGGGTCATGACGGCGAAGGGCTTGTGATCGCGTCGCTTGCGTCGACGGAGCTCCTCTACGGCGGCTTCCGAGCCCGCGTCGCAGGCCAGGTGAAAGCCTCCGATTCCCTTCACGGCCACGATCCGACCTTCGCCGAGGGCGGTGGCCGCTGCGCGGATCGGGTCCTGGCCGATTTCCTCTCCCCGCGAGGTGACCGCTCGCAGCCGAGGTCCACACACCGGACAGGCGTTGGCCTGCGCGTGAAAGCGGCGATCGAGCACGCTCTGGTACTCGCGCTCGCAGCTCGGGCACATCCGAAAGCGCGACATCGTGGTGGCCGCGCGGTCGTAGGGGACGTCGCGAGCGATGCTGAAGCGCGGCCCGCAATGGGTGCAGTTCGTGAAGGGATAGCGGTGGCGCCGATCCGACCCGTCGGCGATCTCCTCCGCACAGGAAGCGCAGGTGGCCAGGTCGGGAGCGATCGAAGGCAGCACCTCCCCGGCCGTCTCGCTCTGTACGATCGAGAAGTCGGGCAGCGGCTCGGGATCGATGGCTCGCCAGCGAAGCGCCTCGATGGCCGCCGCCGGCGGCGATTCCGCTCGCAATCGGTCGACGAAGCGATCCAGCGCCTGGCCGGGACCGAAGGCGTCGATGGTCACGCCCGAGCAGTCGTTGCGGACTCGTCCCGCGATCCCCTGCTCGCACGCGGTCCGGTAGACCCAGGGGCGGAAGCCGACGCCCTGGACGGTGCCGCGGATCTCGATTCGGCGACCTTCGACTTGCATGCGTCGGGTCTCAGAGACTCGTCGGATCCGGCCGTGCCGGAACGAAGCCGGGTGCGGAGCGACCGGCTTCAACTCGACCCGAGAGCGGGTGACCCAGGCGGCGTGTCTCCGCCGCCACGCGCTCCACGAGCTCCGGCAGCGCCGCCTCCAGCGCCGGTGAGAGACCCAGCCGCGTCTCGAGGCTCTCCGGAACCAGCCCCAGGAGGACGACCTCCCGGGGGTGACGACCGCGCAGCCGGGCGGCGTCCATCACCTCGGCGACGCCGACCTGGTGGGGGGACAGCCGGTGAGCGATCGCCGGTCCGACCTCGTCCGCGTCCAGCCGAACCTGCGATCCCACCGGCGCATCGGCACGGACGGCGTCGATCAGGACCAGCTTCTCAGCCTCCTCGACGTACGGAAGCAGGGAGAGTCCCAATGTCCCGCCGTCCAGCGCCTGCACGCCATCGGGAAGCTCGTAGCTCTCGGCAAGACGGCACACTGCAACCACCCCGAGCCCGTCGTCGGCGCAGAGCACGTTGCCCAGCCCGAGCACCAGGAGCGGGATCGATCTCCGCGGCGAAGGATCGCAATCGGCCAACGTCTTCCCTCAGCAGCCCAGCCGGACCTGTGCCAGCTCGCGGCGATCGGCATCGACTACGTGCACGCCGCAGCCCATGCAGGGATCGAACGAGTGGATCGTCCGCAGGATCTCGAGGGGCCGCTCGTGGTCGGCAATCGGCGTCCCGAGCAGCGCCTCCTCATACGGGCCTCGCAGCCCGGCCGCATCCCGCGGCCCCGCGTTCCAGGTGCTCGGCACCACACACTGGTAGTTCGCGATCTTCCCGTTGCGGATCTGCACCCAGTGCCCGAGGGCGCCGCGCGGCGCCTCGTGCAGCCCGTAGCCGAAGGCCTCACTGGGCCAGCTCGACGGCTCCCACTTGGAGAAGTCGTGAATGCGGAGATCGCCCTGATCGATGTTGGCCTCCAGCGCGTCCACCCAGGCACTCATCCTCTCGGCCACGACCTGGGTCTCGATGCCTCGCGCAGCCACGCGTCCCAGCGTGGAGAAGAGGGCCTCGGGTCCGAGTCCGAGTGCGGACAGCGTGGCATTCACGAGCTCGCGGACGCGCTGGTGACCGGAGGCGTATGCCACCAGCATCCGCGCCAGGGGGCCGACCTCCATCGGCGCATCCGCGTAGCGGGGCGCCTTCAGCCAGCTGTACTTGGGGCGCTCGTAGACCTCCAGGTTTCGGTACGGCGGCGTGGGGCCCGTGTACTCGGGATTCGTCTCGCCCTCGAAGGGGGGAAGCGCGTGGTCGTCGCCGCCCGAGTACGAGTACCAGGAATGCTTGACGTACTCGGCGATCTGCGACGGGTCGAGCGGGCTCACCTCGCCGAGATCGAAGCCGTGGAGGATGCCCGTGGGCAGATACAGGTCCTGCCGCGGCCCGTCGCCTTCCGGGTACTCCCCGTAGGCCATGTAGTTGCCCACGCCGGCGCCGTAGTTCGCCCAGTCCTTGTAGAAGGAGGCGATGGCGACGAGGTCGGGCATGTAGACCATCTCGACGAAGTCCTGAGCCTGCCGGACCAGGTTGCGGAGCTGTCGCGATCGTGCCGCGATTGACCCCGGCCGATGAGCTGCCATCGACCGGTGTCGCCATTCCGCCCACCAGGAAGCTCTGCGGGTGCGGGTTCTTCCCGCCGAGCAGCGCGTGCACCTTGATGAATTCCCGCTGCCAGTCGAGCGCCTCGAGATAGTGCGCCACCGCCAGGAGATTGACCTCGGGCGAGAGCGCGTAGGCCGGGTGCCCCCAGAAGCCACCGGCAAAGAGACCGAGCTGCCCGCGATCCACGAAGGTCTGCAGGCGGCTCTTCACGTCCGCGAAGTACGCAGTCGTCGACTTGGGCCAGTCCGAGATGGACTGGGCGAGCAGGGCGGTCCCGCCCGGATCCGCCTGGAGAGCCGAGACGACGTCCACCCAGTCCAGCGCGTGCAGGTGGTAGAAGTGGATGACGTGGTCCTGTACTGCTTGCGCCGCGATGATCAGGTTGCGCAGCAGCCGCGCGTTGGGGGGCGGCTCGGCGCCGATCGCCTCCTCCACCGCGCGCACCGAGCTGATCGCATGGACGGTGGTGCAGACGCCGCAGATCCGCTGGGTGAAGGCCCAGGCGTCGCGCGGGTCGCGGTCCTTGAGGATCAGCTCGATTCCCCGAAACATCGTCGAGGATGACCACGCGTCCGTGACCACCCCGTCCGTGACCTGGGCCTCGACGCGCAGGTGGCCTTCGATTCTGGTGACCGGATCGACGATGACGCGTCTCCGCCGGGGGCGTCCCATCAGCTTTCCTCCTCTGCTCGCGGGCGACGCCTCTACTCACCCGCGACGCTCGGATCGTTCTCTCTGCGAATCCCTGGCTGGCTCCGCTAGTCGTGCCCCGGCCCCTCGTCCGTCGTCTTCTTCTTCGAAACCTTCCAGCCGGGCGTAGAAGGGCGTCATGGTGTCCCAGAAGTCGGGCTCGGAGCAGCCGATGCAGGGATGACCGCAGCCGATCGGCCAGCTGGTCCCGTCGTTCCACTGGATCGTCAGGGCAGTTGTGCCGCGTTTCCGGTCCCTTGCAGCCCATCTGGTACAGACAGAAGCCGCGCCGGTGCCCCTCGTCGCCCCACGCCCGCACGTACCGGCCGTGCTCGAGAATGTCCTTCCGAGGGCACTCGTCGTGAATCGTCTCGCGGTAGGCGAAGCGCGGACGACGCAGCGAATCGAGGGCCGGCCACTGCTGGTAGGTGAGGTAGTGGACCAGCAGCGCCGTCAGGTTCTCCACGTTCATCGGACAACCCGGCAGGTGGATCAGGTTCTGGATGCCCGGCACCGCCTCCGAGACCGGGCTCGCATCCGTCGGGTTGGGCGCTGCCGCCGGAAGGCCGCCGAAGGAAGAGCAGGTCCCGACCGCCACCGTCGCGAGGGCGGACCCGCAGACCTGGCGGGCGATCTCCAACGCCGTCACACCGGCGATGGTGCAGTACGCGCCTCCCGCTCCGGTGGGGATCGATCCCTCGATCACAGCGATGTACTCCCCGGGATGGTTGGTGACCATGTCGTGCCAGAGCACCTCGGCGTGGTCCCCGGCGGCGGCCATGATGGTCTCGTGGTAGTCGAGGGAGAAGATGTCCAGGATGACTTCGGCCGCCGTCGGACGAGTTGCGCGCAGGAACGACTCCGTGTTCCCGGCGCAGTCCTGGAACTCCATCCAGAGCAGCGGCGGCTTCGGCTCGCCCTCGATCGCCCGTGCGATGGTGGTGGCGGCCCCCGCCGGAAGCGAGAGAACCGCGGCCATCTTTCCACAGAACGCCAGGAAGTCGCGCCGCGACACGCCGCGCGCGGCCAGCTCTTCCCTCACCCAGCTGTCGGATTCGCCCATCGCTCTCTCCTCGTTCCGCACACTGGCGACAGCCCGTGCACCTGCTCCCGTCCGTCCCAACGAGATCGCCAGGCTCGGCATCGGGACGCGTCGGGCAGGACCGCTGATTCGTCCGACGACGCTGCCCCCCCGGCACCATCGCGAGAACCGAACCCGATCGAGATCATTCGGTATTCCGTCGGACGGAATCCGTAACTCCCGTCACGGAATGCAGAGCGTCGGAAGGGGCTGTTTCACCCGCCGTTCATCGATCGGAGTTTCGAAAGGGCCTGGGCGCAGGAGCTGCCAGATCCGCGATGGTTTCGAAAGTTACGAAACATCGATGTGACGAGATCGCGCCCGGTCGGGTCAGTCGCCGACGGCAGGAGCTGACCGAGCGAGCCAGGAGATCGCGACCACGAGCAGCAACGAGGCGAGGACCGGTGCATCCCCCGCGCGCGCGTAGAAGGGCGGAGTGCCGGCGGCGCGCACCTCGGCAGACACCGTTCCTTCCTCGAAGATCGGAAGCTCCGCCACCACCCGGCCCGCCGGATCGATGAAGCCGGAGATCCCCGTATTCGCCGCTCGCACGACCCAGCTTCGCAGCTCCACGGCGCGAAGGATGGCGTGTGCGAAGTGCATCTCCGCGTAGCCGGTGCGACCGAACCAGGCGTCGTTGGAGAGGTTGAGCACGAGCTCGGCGCCGGCCGCGCGGAAGCGCCGCATCAGACCCGGGTAGGTGATCTCGAAGCACACGGGAGCGGCGAATGGAATCGGGCCGTTGCGAAAGACGAACGGATCCGTGCCGGGGACGTAGGGGTCGCCTGCGACCACCGGGCCGAGCAGGCGCGCGAGCGGCGCGGCCAGACTGGGGTCGTACTCGGAGAATGGAACCAGGCGTTGCTTCGCGTAGCTCTCGACCAGGCCTCGGCGCGGCGTGAAGAGCACCACCGAGTTGGTGCGCAAGCCGCCCTCCGAGCGCGGAGCGCCGGTTGCGAAGGGGATCCCCACTTCGCTGGCGAGGCGGGTCAATCGATCGCGCAGGGCGGGCGTCTGGTCGAGGTCGATGTCGACGGCCGTCTCCGACCAGACCACGAGGTCGAGCTCTTCCTTCTCCGTTGCGTTGCGCGTGAGCTCTGCGTGCCGCTCCGTATTGCGGTTGGCCGACCCGGGCTGAAATCGCTGATCCTGCGGGACGGCGGCCTGGACCACCGCCACCCGCGCGGTCGGCTCGGAGTCCAGCTCGGCGCCGAGCTGCCACGCGCCGTAGATGCCGGCGGCGAGGGCGAGCAGGGCGGGGCCCGCCAACGGTGTAGCGGCTCGGCGCCAGACAGCGATGCCCAGAGCGGCGTTCAGGGCCACCAGCACGAAGCCGACCGCGTAGCTGCCGCCCAGGTCGGCGGTCTGGATGGCCGCGGGAAAGCGGGCGATCGCGTGGGCGGCGAGAAGCCAGGGAAGGCCGAGCAGCTCGCTCCGCACCCACTCGCCGAGCATCCAGATGGCCGCAAACGCGAGCGGCGCAGCGATGTCGAGCATGCGGGGCCGCAGCGCGGCGTAGAGGGCGCTGGCGACTGCCGGAACCAGTGAGCCGCCAGCCGCCACCAGCGCGGTGAAGGCCCAGGCGGGGAAGGTGGCGACGCCGTATTCCTCCACCAACGCGCGGGCCAACCAGTGGATCAGGACCAGCGCCGTCGAGAAGAAGTAGACCCAGACCACCAGGAAGGCGCGCCGCGGACGGGCACCTTCGAGGGCGACGACGATCGGTGCCAGCATCACCGCCGCGAGAGCGCCGATCCCGGCCGGCGGATGGGCCAGCACCGTCGCGGCTGCGCCGAGCGGCGACGAGCGCAGCCGTTCCGACGGCCGCCGGATGCGACGCCTGGCGAGCTCGAGTCACGCACACCCCCGCCAGCCCACGCTACGCGAGTCGCTTCTCACAGAGCGAGTGGCCGGAGCTTTCTTCGGGCGAGTTCTCTCGCGGGTCTTCGCTGAGGCGCCGGCTGCGCACTGGCCCCAGATGTAGCCGGAGAGCATGGCGACGAGCTCCTCGACGAAGACGTCGATCGGCATGTCCGGTGGAGGGTGGATGACGTACTCGTGAGCCATGTTCTCCACCACGTGAACGACGAGGTACGCCGCGTGCTTCGCGTGCGTCCGTGAGATTCCACCGCGTTCGGCGAGCATCTCTTCCACCGCGCTGGCCATGCTGTCTTCGATGGCGTGGAGCTTCTCCGAGAGCTCGGCCGTTCTGGGTCCCTCGTAGAGGAGCACGTGGTGGAGTCTCGGCTCCGACGCGTGCATCTCGATGATCTGTCTCACGAAGCGGCGTAGCAGGTGCTCCGGCGCCTTCTCCTCTCCGAGGGCCTCCTCCAGCATCCTTCGCAAGGCCTCGGACGCCGACTCCATGTGCCGCGTGTGGAGCGCCACCAGGATGGTGTCCTTGTTCGGGAAGTACTGGTAGAGCGATCCGATCGAGACACCGGCCCGCTTGGCGATGTGGTTGGTGGTCGTGCCGGCGTAGCCCCGAGCGGCGAAAACGTGAGCAGCGGCCTCGAGGATCTGGTCCACGGTGAGCCGGGATCGGCGCTGAACCGGCCGTTTCCTGGGCTGCAGGGACTTCCGAGCGCGACGCATCCTCGGGCCTCCTGAACGCGAGTTGATGAAACCGAGTAATTACTCATATTATGACGCAAGCCAGCCGCCTGCAAGGGTTCGAGGCCAGTCACCCGATCCGAGCGGGCCAGAGAGGAACGAGGGAGGAAGCGTGCGGCTCAATCGCGTCGAGTTTGCCCTGATGAACAACCCGGTCCGGGCCGCCATCCAGCGTCGCGTCGAGGCGAGGAGGCTTCTCGAGATGGGAGGTGCGATGCCTGGCGGAACCGCGCTGGAGGTCGGCTGCGGCCGCGGGGTCGGGGTGGAGATCATCCTGGATCTCTTCGGCGCGGAGCGTGTCGACGCCTTCGACCTCGATTCGCGCATGATCGATCGGGCGCGGCGGAGACTGCGAGGCCGCGGGGACCGGGTTCGGCTCTGGACGGGCGATGCCACCTCCATCTCCGCGGATGATGGCGCGTACGATGCCGCGTTCGACTTCGGGATCATCCATCACGTTCCCGACTGGCGGAACGCAATCGCCGAAGTGGGAAGGGTTCTGCGTCCCCGAGGGCGTTTCTACGCGGAGGAAGTGTTCGGGAGCTTCATCTCCAGGCGTTCCGTCAAGCGGCTCCTGGAACACCCCGAGGAGGATCGGTTTGGCCACGATCAGTTCTGCACGGCCTTGACTGAGGCAGGGCTAGAGCTGGTGGCGTCATCCCAGCTGTGGGGCCTCGGCGGGTGGTTCATCGCGGACAAGCCGGGGTCGCCGTCCTAGGCGCGCGAGATCGTCCAGAGCCCGATGACGATGAACCCGATCCCTGCGATCCAGGACAGGAGCCTGGGCGTCAGGTACTGGGAGACGACGAAGCCGCCGAGCACGCCGAGTGCCGAGCTGAGCACCAGTGCGCTCGCGGAGGCGGCGAAGACCGTGAGCTTCGGATTCTCTGCGTCGGCTGCGTAGAGCAGCGTGGCGAGCTGTGTCTTGTCGCCCAGCTCCGCGATGAAGATCGTTGCGAACACCGCTGCAAAGACTCTCAGGTCCATCTGGCACCTCGTGCTCTCGAAAAAGATGTTCGGTGAGCGAGCCAGTCTACGCGAAGGTCGTCGAGACCCAGCGGCCCACCAGCGCCGATACGATCACGACAAAGACGGCTACGCCGACGTGCTCCGCCAGCACGGCCGTGCGGCTCGTTGTCTGCTTCCTTGCGAGGTACCAGCTCAGACCAGCCACCGAGGCAATTCCCCACGCGACGGAGAGCCACACGGCAGCTTCCAGCTCCAGCAGCAGCACGGGGACCAGGAATGAGCTCGAGACCGCGAACTTCGTGATGAAGGTCGCACCCGTGGCCATCCAGACCTCCATCGAACTGTGGACGTTCTCCGCCTCTTCGGAGATGTGGATCCCGAGGGCATCCGAGAGGGAGTCGGCGATGGCGATCGTCACGATGCCGCCGATTACCGCGATTCGCGACTGCGTACCGACGGCAAGGCCGACGACGAGCCCCAGACTCGTGATCACCCCGGAAACCAGGCCGAATGACATCCCCACCTGGATCGGGTGTTCGAAGTTCCGACGAATCATCGCTTCTCCTACGCAACGGCAGCCGTCTGGCGGGTTTTCTCGGTCTCCGGCTCAACGGAGCCGCAAGTCCTCGTCGAGGGACATCCCTACTCGGGCTCGGAAGGCAGCGGCAGATCCTCGAGGAAGAATGCGGCCAGTTCGGCCCGGCCGGACAGATTGGACTTGCGATACACGGCCACGGCGTGCTGGCGGACCGTTCGTTCGCTCCTGCCCAGCAGCGTCGCGATCTCCTTGTGGCCATACCCCTTGAGCAGAAGGAGGGCGATCTTGCGCTCGGCCGGGGTCAGGCTCCAACGCCGCAGTTGTCTGTCGATCTCCTCGCCGAGGCCGCGGAGCAGGCTCTCCGCGCGGTGGCGCCAGGCGTCTCGCTCCTCACGCAGCCGGTCGGAGACTTCCACGGTTCGGGTGAGGGACCGCCGGGTTCGCATCCATCCGGCCCAGAGGTAGGCGACTCCCCCAAGGGCCAGGGAGAACACGGCCGTCTCGAAGGCCACATGGAAGAAGCCCGGGTCGTTGGGCCAGTCCATCCAGAGGTCGATTGCGCCTCCGATGGCGATGCCGCAGAGCAGCACCGTCAGGATTCCACGGAGCCGGCCATCTCCGGCAGCCGTCGTAGACACCATGAGAATCCCTTTCTACAACCGGAACCTACAGCCTCCGACACCTGTCGGATGGGAAGCGGCGCCAAGAACTGTCATTCTCGGGCTCGAATCGCAAGCGCGCAATCGCGGACGATGGATTGGAGCAATGAGAATAGGAGCCATCTTCGGTCGACTGCTGGTTGCCGGGACAACGGTGACAGCAGTGTTCGCCCTGGCCGCGGCCAGCGGGATCCTTCCAGCGGCCGAAACGCAGAGGCACGGCCCGAAACATCGCGATCGTGGTCATCTTCCAGCCGACAGCGCCGAGATGAGGGAGATCGTAGAGCTGCTGCGCAGAGAGGGATTCTCCGAGCCCTATTCCCTGGAACGAGAGCACGGGGTGATCGAGGTGGAGGCGACTGGGCGGGACGGTCGACGCTACGAGATCGAGATCGACCCGAAGACGAGAGCCATCCTCGGGCAAAAGGAGGACGACTAGTGGTCGCCGGTACCGCTGGCCCCGGCCGGGAGAGTCGGGTGAAGGTGTGGAGTCCCGGGGTCAGGATCGTGCACTGGCTGCTGACCCTTGGACTCGTCGCGTCCTTCCTGACCGGTGACGACGCGCTGCGGGCCCACTTCTGGGTCGGGCACGGGATTCTCGCACTGATACTGGTCCGTGCCCTGATGGGGCTGTATGGGTCCCATCACGTGCGTTTCGAGACCTTCGTTCCGACCCCGAGCGAGCTCCTGCGGTATTTCGGGGACCTGAGGAGCGGCACGGCCAGGAGGTATCTCGGCCACGACCCGGCCGGCGGCGCCATGATCGCCACCTTGCTCACCACCGTGCTGCTGACGGTGGCGACCGGCCTGGTGGCCTACTATCAGGCGGGGCCGGGAGAGGCCCTGAAAGAGGCTCACGAGGTCTTCGCGACCCTCACTCTCGTTCTGGTCGTCGTTCATGTCATCGGCGTTCTCGTTTCCAGCTATCTGCAGGGGGAGAACCTGGTTGGTGGCATGATTTCCGGCTGGAAGAGCGCGCCCGAATGATGGAGTCGAAGCCGACCGGACGGCCGGGACGCGGGCGCTCCGCCCTGCCAGGCTCGGTCCTGGCCCGACATGCGCTGCCCTTCGCGACGCTCTTCGTGTCGCTGATCGCCGCGGCGTTTCTCGTCGATCTGCTGCTGCACCGATTCGGCCTTCCGTGGGTGGGGCGCGACCTCGGCTGGATCGGAACGCTGCTGATCCTCGTCTCGTTCGTCTACTCCCTGCGCAAGCGGCGCTGGATCCGGTTCGGATCGGCCAGGAGGTGGCTGCGCCTGCACGAGGTTCTGGCGTGGATCGGAGCCCTGGCGATTCTCGTGCACGGCGGAATCCACCTGCACGCGCTGCTGCCGTGGGCGGCGCTGCTCGCCATGCTGGTCGCTGTCGCGAGCGGAGTCACGGGTCGGACGCTGCTCATCTCCGCTCGACGGCAGCTGAGTGGGAGGCAGAGGGAGCTGCGAGAGCTAGGTCTCACCGAGGACGAGATCGAGCGGACGCTCTTCCTCGATTCCCTCACCGTTCGCGCGATGGAGCAGTGGCGCACCGTGCACATTCCGCTCACCCTCAACTTCGCTGTCCTGTCGCTGCTCCACGTCGCGACGGCGCTGCTCTTCGGGTGAAGCTCGTGCGCAGGTTCGGAGTTCTGGCCCTCGCCCTGCTGATCGCCTACGGCGGGCTCGCCTGGTGGCAGCGCGAGTCGGTGCTGAGCCCCGGGCATCTCGTCGAGGGACACGCTGACATCCACGAAGCGTGTTTCCAGTGTCACGCCCCCTTTCGCGGCGTGGAGACCACCCGCTGTGTTGCCTGCCATCGTCTGGAGGAGATCGGCCTCACGACCGTGAGCGGCACCCCGCTCCTCGCCGGCGATCGCGTTTCCTTCCACCAGAGCTTGAAGGTGGGCTCGTGCGTCTCCTGTCACACGGACCACGCAGGGCCCGACTCCGACGGAACGCTCGAGGGGTTCGAGCATGGGCTGCTGGTGGCTTCCGCCGTGGAGGTGTGCACCGATTGTCACGAGAGGCAGAGGCCCGGCGATCCGATCCACACCAGCGTGAAGTCGGGCTGCACTCCCTGTCACCAGACCGAAGGCTGGAAGCCGGCGACGTTCGATCACGAGCCCTGGTTCCGCTTCGACCGGCACCACCCGGAGGACTGCGGCACCTGCCACACGACCGCGGGCGACCTCGCCGCCTACACCTGCTACGGCTGCCACGAGCACACGCCGCGAAACATCCGCTCGGAGCACCTGGAAGAGGGCATCCGGGAGTTCGAGGCCTGCGAGCAGTGCCATCGCAGCGGCGACGAGGAGGAGGCCGAGCGGGCGTGGAAGAAGATGCGCCGGGAGACCAAGCGTCGCAGACCGCGCACCTCCGAAGCGGGGCGAGAAGAGAGATCGCGACGACGACGATCATCGCCGCGGGCATCACGATGATCATGACGATGACGATCATGACGACGACTGAACGGAGGTACTCCTCCAGGAGGCGGCGTTGCGAGGGAGTGGGGGCCTGGCCAGGCGGCTCGCTCGGTCTCCGGCGCGGCCACTACTTCCTTGGGGGCTGCGCTCTACCCTGCTGATAGGTCTCGACGATCTGGCGCACGTCGTCGATGCTGAAGCCGTAAGCCGTCCTCAGCCTTCCCAGCCGTTCGTCGTGATCGACACCGGGTGGGAGCCCGAGCTCCCGAACGATGCGATCCGCGGGCACTCCGGTGGCCTCCTGGACTTCGGCGAGCGTCGTGGATCCCCGAATCGACTCCAGGCCCTCCACCCCGGACGAGTGCACCCGCGGCGGGCGGGCCCCTTCGCCCTCTCGTTCTACCGGGCTCAGGAAGGGAGCGATGGCCAGCGCCAGCAGGGCCGCCAGGCCGACCGTCCCGAGAGCGACGCGGGCCCCGGAGCCCTCTCGCGGGCGTCCGCTCATCAGGGTCGCGATCCAGCGCCAGTGCAGGAAGAGGTGTAGGGCGAGCACCGCGAGGAAGGCGATGGCGATCCAGAAGTGGATGCTTCCCCACTCGTGTCGGTCGAGCGTCCAGATGGTGGTGGAGTGACCGCTGCCGGGCGGCAGCACGTAGCGCACCAACACGCCGGTCGCCGTCAGCAGGGCAAAGCCCGTGAACCCGAGGAAATCGACGATGAAGTTCAGATTGGATCGCTTCACGGCCTCTCCGCCTGCTCAGTACCCGCGCTCCTCGTTCCACCGGCGGGTTTCGTCGATCATCGCAGCGTAGTTCTCCAGGTCGACGTAGTTCGCCACCGAGTTCCCGCTGCCGACGCAGTAGCCGCCGCTGGGTGCGCAGGCCTCCAGGATCCGGCGGGTCCGGGTGCGCACCTCCTCCTCGGTGCCGCGGCTCAGGATGTCCATGTCGACGCCACCGATGATGGAGATGCGGTCTCCGTAGCGCGCGTACCACTCCTCGACGGGCAGGATCTTGTCCTCGAAGCTGTGCTTGGCGTCGATTCCCACCACGTCGATCAGGTCGTCCATCAGCGCGACCACGTTGCCGCAGGAGTGGAGCAGGAAGGGCTTTCCGTGCCGATGGCACGCGTCTGCGATTCGCTTGTGCCTGGGAATCACGTGCTCCTTCATGAAGGCGGGTGAGAGCAGCGTGCCGGAGTTGAAGCCCATGTCCTCGCCGTAGAACACGGCGCCGGTGGCGGGGTGGGACGCCGCCAGCCCGACGGCGTACTCGGCGATCCTCGTCAGCTGCTCGAGGATGTCGTCGATCAGCTCGGGATCGTCCGCGGTAGCGTAGGCCAGCGTCTCGAAACCCATCATCTGCTTGAGGTCCTCGAAGATGCCGGTGTAGTTGAGCATGACCTTCATGCCCTCGGGCATCTCCGTGGCCGCCCACTCGACCGGGAAGATGCTGATCTCCTGCGGGGACGGCCAGTGGTACGCCTTGTACTCTTCGCGGCTGGTGATGACGCCTTCGTGCAGGTCCTGCCAGGTCCTGAGGGCCTCCTCCCGCCCACGACCGGTCCTGGCGAGCTGCGCTCGCGTTCTCGCCAGCGGAACGAGCGGGATCATCGTCGCGTAGTCCAGGCCCAGCGCCTTGCTGAACTCCAGGCTCAGCTTCATCAGGGCGATGGCGAGCTCCGTCTTTTCCGGGTCGGAGCCGTTCACCAGACCACTGGGTTCGTCGAAGATCTCTCTCGCCCTGGCGGCGGGGTAGGGAATTCCGGTGACCTCGGACATGATCTCGGGGTCCGCGAAGATCTCCAGGAGCGGCACCGGGCCGTCGGCGGCCTCGCGCATCAGCACGCGGCGCAGGTGCTCGAAATCGGGGCCTTCCTTGAGCGGGCGTACCGGCATCCTTGAGCTCCTCGCCGGCTCTTCGAGTCCGGCTCCGCGCGCCTCGACGCCGAGCGCTCGAGCCGAGACATCCCAGGATACGAAAATGCGAGTGGAGGAGCACCGGGGAAACCGCCCGTGCCCCAGTCTCGCTCACATGCAGCGGGTTCAGGCGGGAAGCCGACCGCGTCCGGGGCGAAAGGAAGACCGAGCGAGCCGCCGGCCCAAGGAGAGCCTCCTCACCGGGCCCGCGGTCGCGTCGGTTGTCCGCAAGGACCTTCGGCGCTGCGGGAAGCGCAGCGTCCTGGAGCGCTATCCGCCGGCGCCCTCGGTATCGACGGATCTTCTCCCTGAACGCGCCGCCGTAGGAGTTCTCCCTGTCCACGATGACGGGGCGACACTCCCGGACCGGACCCCGGCAATGGACCTTGGCAGCGATCGACTCGACGACGGGCAGGCCGGCCGAGCGCCAGCCTTCGAGGCCGTCCTCGTAGGTGTGGACGTTTCGGAGTCCGAGGTCTTCCAGGCGCTGGGCTGCCCGGGCTGCAAGGTCACAGCCATTGCCGCCGGAGTAGACACCGACGAAGGAGTCCGGATTCATGACTCGCGCCACGCGAAAGACCAGCGACCCGAGCGGCGCCGTTTTTGCTCCGGGAATGTGGCCGTATTCGTACTCGACGTCTCCGCGCACGTCGAAAACCGCCGCCTGGCCGGTATCCAGTCTGCTCTGCAGGTCCTCGGTGGTGATGGTCTGCATCGACTCGTTTCTCCCCAATCAGGACCGCCGCTGCAGGGTGGAGTTCCGTCTCCGTCAGCCCCGCCGGCGATTCGGTCTATCTGGAGGGTAGGGGCTGCCACTGGATAAGACAAATCGATAACCCCGATATCTGGATAGAGCCTGTCTATGAAGGCTCTTCGGCCTCGCTCCCGAATTCGAGCCGGGCGCGGTGGTAGTCGTCGGGGCTGCCCACGTCGATCCAGCGGCCGCCGAGCGGGACGGCCCGGACGGGGTGGTGCTCGACCAGCCACTCGGCGAGGTGCCCCAGGTTGTCGGACCGGTCCTCGGCTTCGAGATAGCGCCCGACCTCGCCGAGCAGCCGCGCGGGGATGCCGTAGATGGCGGGCACCGCGAGCGTGGTCGATGGGTTGGGGTCCTTCTCGACCAGCCGGCGCACGTAGCCGTCCGCGTCGAGCTCCACGCTCGCCGCGCGGCTCACCCGCTCGAGCGTGCCCACGTCGTGGACCGCCAAAGCGATCTCCCGGGTCGAGGCCTTGGCGAGGGTCTCGAGGGAGTCGTCGAAGAGCTGGTCGCCACCGAGCACCAGAAGATCGGTGCGGGCACCGGTGCGCTCGAGGTGGTACTGCAGATCGCCCACCGCCCCTCGCCGCTCTTCGGGACGCGCCGTCCCGTTGCTCCAGACCTGGAGCCGCGCCCGCGTGTCCCGCGCTGCGGCCCAGCGCTGGAAGGCCGGCAGGAAGGCGTCGTGCGTGACCACGTCGATGGCTTCGACGGCGGCGACAGCGTCGAGCCGGTCCACGACGACATCGAGGGGCGTCGTTTCGCCGACTGGAAGCAGGTGCTTGGGGCGGTCCGCCGCCAGGGCTCCGAGGCGGGTGGCCCAGCCGGCGGCCAGGACGAGCGCGCGCATGGAGATCGGTTAGCACAAGCCCGGCGTCCTCAAGAAGCGGTGCCGGGGTCAGCCTCCGAGACCCTTGACGAGAATCAGCGTCCCCGGCGCGCCTTCGATGCGCATCGAGAGAATCGCCTGGTATTCGGGCGAGTCGTACCAGGCGCGGAAGGCTTCGCGCGAGTCGAACTCGAGAATCACCGTTCGCGGGTGATCGACCGTGCCCTCGACCATCTCGGGGGTCTCGTCGAAGCCCAGGACGCGCCCGCCGTGGGCCTGGATGGTGGGAAGGGCCTTCCCCACGTAGTCGTCGATCAGCTTGCGGTTCTCGATTCGCCCCTGTGCAACGACGTAGACCGGCATGGTCCTCCCTCCTGTCTCGGACACCCCGGGGCGACCGGTGCCCCGTTCCTCCCCAGTGTACTCGCTGCGGGGGTGGGGACCGCGAGGTCGCCCAGGGCTCCCGCTCCGGTCAATCTCCCGTAACTGTCTGTAATCAAATGACAATTCATGCCTTGCCCGCACGACTGCAGATTTCGGTTGAGATAATTATACCGGTATTATAAAGTTGGCCGAGGCGGGCCAGACCAGGAGGGTCCGCGCGGGAGGGCCGCCAAGGCCATGCCCATGCGAGGTCGCAGCGAAGAGCGTCGTCAGGTCCGGCGAGAGCAGATCCTCGCTGGCGCCCGCCGCACGTTTGCCGAGAGGGGCTACCAGGGCACGACGATCCGCCACATCGAAGAGGCCTGCGAGCTGACCCGCGGCGCGATCTACTACCACTTCCGCGACAAGCAGGAGATCTACGTCTCGGCCCTCACGCGTCGGCCTCCGGCTGCTCCGCCACGAGTTCGCGTCGGCCGTCCGGGATCGCGAGGCCGACCCCCGAGAGCTGATCGTCCGCCTGCTCGACACCTACTGCGAGTTCTACCGCGCCCGACCCGACTTCTTCCGGATCGCCCAGCACTTCTTCTTCGGCTGGGAGAAACGATCCGATCTCGACGAGGCGCTCGTCGAGGAGATCACCGGTCTCGCCTCCGAGTGCCTCGAGATCCTCGCGGGTGTGCTGGCGCAGGGTGTGGAACGCCAGGTGTTCGTCAGTCGGGACCCGTTCTTCGAAACCCTCCTGCTCTGGAGCATGGTGACCAACATGGTTCAACTCACCGCGGACAACCCGCGCGCCGTCCTCCTGCGCCTCTCCTGGGATGACCTGAAGATGCGCCTGATGGAGAACGTCCTGGATCGGCTCTGCCGCGGTGCGCCCGGACTCGAGGAGGTCAGCACCTCATGACGATGGAAGAGTTCACCGTCGGTGTCAGATTCCACCGGGAGTGGGAACACCTCGTCGCTCTCAGCTTCTCGCTGGAAGGAATTGGCGCAGGGCTGGTCCTGTGCGCGGTGTTCGCCGGCTCGCAGATCGCCCTCCTGGTCGGGCTGGCGCTGGTGGCGGGTGGCGTCGCAGCGCTGTTCGCGCATCTCGGCAATCGGCGGCGCTTCTGGCGCGTCGTCTCGAATCCAGCCACTGCCTGGATCAGTCGCGGGTCGCTCCTGATCGCGCTGCTCTTCGCCCTCGGCGTTCTCTTGCTGATCGCAGGACGGCTCGACAGTCCTCCCGCCTGGGGATGGCTGGCGGCGTTGGCACTGGGCCTGGCCGCAACGGTTCTCGTCGGCTATGCCGGCCTGCTGCTGGCATCGATGGCGGGGATTCCCTTCTGGAGCAGCGCGCTGGCGCCGCTGCTCTTCGCGCTCCACTCGATCGCTTCCGGGGCGATGCTGCTGCTCGCGCTGGCCGCGGTCACGGGGGGACATCCGGAGGAGCCCGGCTTGCTGGAGGTCGCGGTGCAAGGCCTCCTCGGACTCACGCTGGCCGCCAGCCTGGCCTACCCGATGCTCGCCGGAACCACGCGCGCCGCCTGGGACTCGGCGCGTTCGCTCTTCACCGGCGAGTACGGGCGCGTGTTCCTCGGCGGCGCGCTCGGGCTGGGGCTCCTGATTCCACTGGTGCTGGTGGCGGCGCACCAGGTGCTCTCTCCCGGCTCGGGTGCAGCGGCGGTCCTGCTCGTCGCCGTCCTGCTTCGCCTCGCCGGGGACATGTGCTTCCGCTACGCGCTGATCAGTGTGGGGTCCTACGACCCGCTCCTGTAGAGGAGCCGGAGCGGCTGTTTTGGAGGCCGCGAGAACGCGACGACGTCCCCGAGGAGAAGACAGGATGCGAGCCGAATCCGCAGCGAAGAGCGAGTCTGGGCGCTGGGTTCCCACCTCGTGCAACGGCTGCTTCAGCATGTGCGCGATCCAGGTGTACGAGGAGGACGGGAAGGTCTGCGGACTGAAGGGGCACCCGGAGGTGCTGAGCTCGCGCGGGAAGGTGTGCGGGAAGTCGGTGGCCAGGGTCGCGGACCTCTACGACCCCAACCGGGTCACCCGCCCGCTCAAGCGAACGAATCCGGAGAAGGGGTTGGGCGTCGATCCCAGGTGGCAGGAGATCAGCTGGGAAGAAGCACTCGACACCGTCGTGCACAGGCTCGACGAGGTGCGGAAGGACGACCCCCGGAAGCTCGCGCTCGCCACCTTCGACCTCTGCAACATGGCGGGGACGATCGCCTTCGCCCAGGCCTTCGGCACCCCGAACTACGACTTCTACAACGCCAGCTACTGCGGCGGCGGTTTGCACACCACCTTCTTCAACACCTTCGGCACCATCAACTCGGAGGTGGACCTCGAGCTCTGCGACCACATCATCCTCTGGGGCGCGCAGCTCGGCCACGGTGCGAACAACAATCCCATCCGGGCCATCCGCAGCATGGCCGACGCGAGGCGGCGAGGCGCGAGGCTGGTCGTGGTCGATCCGATCCTGAGCCATGCCGCGGCCAAGGCCGACGAGTGGGTGCCGATCCGCCCCGGCACCGACGGCGCTCTGGCTCTCGCCATGCTGAACGTGCTCCTGAACGAGCTCGGCATCTTCGACGCCGAGTTCCTGAAGCGGCGAAGCAACGGCACCTATCTGGTCGCTGAGGACGGCCACTACGTCCGCGATTCCGACACGGGCCAGCCCCTGGTCTGGGACACCGCCGCCGAGGCGGGAGTCCCCTTCGACCAGGCCGACCCCGGCAGCTCGGCGCTCGAGGGCAGCTTCCGGGTGGGTGAGCGCGAGTGCCGGCCTGCCTTCGCCCTGCTGAAGGAGCACGTCCAGTCCTACTCGCCGGAGCGGGCCGCCGAGATCACCGGCGTTCCGGCTTCGACGATCCGGAGGATCGCGCGCGATCACGGCGAGGCGGCCCGGATCGGAGCGACGATCGAGATCGAGGGGCGCTCGCTGCCGCTCCGGCCGGCTGCGATCGACTTCAAGCGCGGCGCCAACGCGCACAAGAACAGCCTCTTCAACTGCTTCTCGCTGCAGCTGATCAACATCGTGCTCGGTGCCATGGACGTGCCGGGGGGCCTGCTCGGCACCAGCGCGATCGGCCCCTACTCCTACTGGCGGGCGAGCGCAGGGAAGGACGGCCTCATCACCACGGACGTCTTCAAGCTGGCGCGGACCGCGGCGTTCCAGTCCTCGTATCCGCCCAGGGAGGTGCGGCCCCCGGAGGCGCTCAACCTGGAGGGGCTGTTTCCCGTCTCGGGCTTCCTGCCGAGCCTGCCGCACTACTCGATGCGCGACCCGGAGCGCTTCCGGCTGCCCTACCGGCCGTCGGCCCTGGTGATGTGCCGGACCAACCTGATGATGAGCTACCACGACCCGAAGGCGATCGCCGAGTGGCTGTCCTCGCTCGACTTCGTGGTCGGCTTCGCACGCCAGGTCGACGAGACCACCGAGTTCGCCGACATCGTCCTGCCCGAGGCGCACGATTTCGAGCGGTACTGGTTCTTCCCCGCCAACCAGCCGGCGGGGTTCATCACGCCGGGGCCGGGAGACTGGTACGGGCAGATCGTGCAGCCGGTGGTCGATCCGCCCGAGGGAGTCCAGAACTGGCTGGACGTGATGATGGAGATCGCGGATCGCCTGGGGATCGTCACCGGTGTGAACGAGGCGATCAACCAGTGGACGGGGCTCGGAGCTGATGGAGGACCAGAAGCTCCAGGGGGACCGCCGCTACACGATCGAGGAGATCTGCGAGAGGCAGGTCGGCATGTACGCCCGGCTGGCGGGAAGGGAGCAGACCGAGGACCTCTTCCGCGACACGCCGGCGCTTCCCTTCTACACCAAGACGCTGGAGGAGGCCTACCCGGCGATCGCCCTCGACGCGCGCATCCCCGTCTACCTGGAGCACTTCATCGACGCGGGCGAGCAGGTGGCCAAGGTGACCCGCGATCTCGAGATGAGCTGGTGGGACACCACGCCGTACCATCCCCTCCCGGAGTGGTACCCGTGTCCCGCGCACGAGGACGACTCCGGGGAGTACGATCTCTTCCTCGCCAACACCAAGGCCGCGCTTCTCTCCCACTCGATCAACGGCGAGAACCCCTGGATCAACGACATCTGCCTGCGCAACCGCTTCGACTACCGGGTGCTCCTCCACACCCGCGCGGCGGCGAAGCGCGGAATCCGCGACGGCGACCAGGTCTGGGTGCAGTCGCGGACCGGCCGCGTCAAGGGCAGGGTGCGCGTCACCGAGGGCGTCCACCCGGATGTGCTGGGAACGGTCGGCATCCTCGGCCACTGGGCGCGGGAGAAGCCGATCTCCAGGGGACACGGAGTGCACTCGAACTCGCTGATCGCGTCGGACTGGAACATGGTGGATCCCCTCTCGGGCCAGATCGACACCTGTGCGCGAGTCAAGGTCTACCGGGCGGAGGACTAGCCATGGCAAGACTCTCGATCGTCATCGACCTGGACCTCTGCATCGGGTGCAACGCCTGCACCCTCGCCTGCAAGGCCGAGCACGGCACCCAGCGCGCGCGTCTTCTATGGCAAGGTGCTGGAGCACGAGGTGGGGAGGACGCCCGCCGTAACGCGGCTCTTCCTCCCGGTTCTCTGCAACCACTGCGAGAGCCCTCCCTGCGCCGAGGTGTGCCCCACCCGGGCGACCCACGTGGATGAAGACGGGGTCGTCCTCGTCGACTACGAGAAGTGCATCGGCTGCCGGGCCTGCGTCGCGGCCTGCCCCTACATGAGCCGGAGCTACCTCGACCAGGAGCGGCACTATTTCCCGGACACGCCCATGCCCCACCGGCCGGGCCGGGAGCAGAACCTCGAAGGGGTGGTACAGAAGTGCAACCTCTGCGCGGAGCGGCGCGAGCGCGGAGAGCTCCCAGCCTGCGTGGAGGTGTGTCCGACCAGCTGCCGGGTCTTCGGGGATCTCGAGGATCCCGGGAGCGAGGTCTCAGAGCTGGTCGCGAGCGAGCGGAGCTTCCAGCTCCTGCCCGAGAAGGGAACGGAGCCGAAGGTGCACTACCTGCTGACGAACAAGGCCGCCCTGGGGCGGGAGCCAACCACGGGTACGAGAGGGGGAACGGAGTGACTTCGCAGACGCGACTTCGGGAACGGATCGGCGCGGGCAAGCTGCTGGTGGCGCCCGGGATCTACGACGCGCTCACCGCGAAGCTGGCCGCAGGGGTCGGCTTCGAGGTGCTCTACATGACCGGCTACGGGACCTCGGCGTCGAGGCTCGGGTTTCCCGACATCGGGCTCCTCACCATGACGGAGATGCTCGACAACGTGCGCGCCATCGCCGATGCCGTGGAGATTCCGCTCATCGCCGATGCCGACACCGGCTACGGCAACGCGGTGAACGTCGTGCGCACCGTGAAGGAGTACGAGCGCGCGGGCGCGGCGGCCATCCACATCGAGGATCAGGTGTGGCCGAAGCGCTGTGGCCACATGCGCGGCAAGCAGGTGATCCCCCAGGCGGAGATGGTGTCGAAGCTGCGGGCCGCCGTGGATCAGCGTTCCTCCGAGGACTTCATCATCATCGCGCGAACCGACGCCCTGGCCGTCGAGGGTTGGGATCCGACCATCGAGCGCGCCCATGCGTACGTGGAGGCGGGGGCCGACGTGATCTTCGTCGAGGCCCTGGAGACGGTCGAGCAGATGGAGCGGGTTCCGAAGCTCTTCGACGTCCCGTCGCTCATCAACATGGCTCCGCGGACGCCGGATCGGCCGGTCGCCGAGCTCGAGAAGATGGGCTACGCGGTCGCGATCTACCCGGGCATCTGCCTGCTGGCGACAGTGAACGCGAACCTCGAGGCGCTGAAGGAGTTCAAGGAGACCGGCCGCGGCCGCGACCTCGGGGAGCTCTTGCCGGCATTCCTCGAGTTCAACGACTTCCTCGGGGTCTCGCGCTACGCCGAGCTCGAGAGCAAGTACCAGATCGATTGAGTAGGATGGGTCGTGGATGAAGGGCGAGTCCGATCCGCCAAGAGAAAGGAGCGCATCCAATGGCATGGTACGCGTACCTGGCATACTTCGGGGCGGGCGCTCTCCTGGCCAACGCCGTGCCCCATTTCGTGAGTGGGATCTCGGGCAGCAGGTTTCAGAGCCCCTTCGCCTCGCCGCCGGGAGTGGGGGAATCCTCACCCCTGGTGAACGTTCTGTGGGGAACGGCGAATCTGGTGGTGGGGTGGCTGCTCCTCTTCGGTGTCGGGGAGGTCGCGATCGGGATCACGCGCGATTGCCTGATGGTCCTCTTGGGCGCTCTGGCTACCGGGGTGGGCCTGGCCATACACTTCGGAAACGTTCGGGGGGGCTGACGATGAGGGAATCGAGAAAGGGCTACGCGGGAGCATTGGTGTGGATCGCCTCGATCGCTCTCGGTGTCGTTGCATCGGCGGCGATGGGCGCGCCGGATGCCGGCGACGGAGGGCAGGACGCGGGAGCGCTCGCCAAGCAGGCCCAGAATCCGATCGCCAACCTGATCAGCCTGCCGTTCCAGAACAACACCAACTTCGAGTGGGGCCCGAAGGAGAGGGTTCAGAACGTCCTCAACATCCAGCCGGTCATTCCCGTCCAGATCGCGGACGGCTGGAACCTGATCACGCGCACGATCCTGCCGATCGTCTCGCAGCCCGGGGTGCTTCCGGGTCAGGGTCGGGAGACTGGCCTCGGCGACACCTCGTTCACGGCGTTCCTGTCTCCAGCCGGACCGGGCAAGCTGACCTGGGGGATCGGTCCCGCCGTTCTGCTGCCCACGGCGACCGACGACCGTCTGGGATCGGACAAGTGGGGCCTGGGGCCGTCGCTGGTCGTCCTGACCATGCCGGGCAACTGGGTGGTCGGCTCGCTCTTCAGCAACGTCTGGTCCGTGGGTGGGTCGGGAGACCAGGACATCAATCTCTTCACCTGGCAGTACTTCGTCAACTACAACCTGCCGGATGGCTGGTATCTCACCTCGGCACCGATCAACACCGCCAACTGGGAGGCCGATCAGGGCAGCGACGTCTGGACCGTTCCGGTGGGTGGTGGCTTCGGGAAGATCGTCCACATCGGCCGGCTGCCCGTGAATCTCTCGATTCAAGGCTTCTACAACGCGTTTCGGCCCGAGTCCATCGGGAGCTGGAGCACCCGCCTGCAGGTTCAGCTGCTCTTCCCCAGGTGAGGGGCGCCTAGCTTCGCGGAGGCGGCACGACCACCGCCTCGTAGGGGTGGCGCTTGCTCGGGAACCCGGAGTGCTGGAACACGTCCAGAGCGCTCTCGTAGAGATCCCGCTCGATCTCGATGCCGCCCGACCAGGTTCCGAGCTTCTGGTAGTAGGCGACGGCCGCCGCAGTTGCCTCCACGGCCATGTCCGGGAAGAAGTCGGCCTCGGCTCGCGCCACCTCGCCGGGGTCGGCGGTGTTCACCCACTCGCGGGCGGCCCGGTACGCTGCGGTGAACCGCCTGGCCTGGTCGGTCTCCAGCCAGTCCCACCGGCAGATCAGGCTGCTGAACGCCACCGGCCCGATCGCCTCGCCGACCGACGCCACGATGTGGCCGCTGCCCTCGTGCTCCAGCTGCTGCGGGAAGGCGCCCTGCTCGTGGAAGAAGTCGCCCTGTCCCTCCCGCCACTGCTGCATCATCTCGTCGCCACCGGGGGAGTCGATGTCGTCGAGCTCGCCCAGGTCGACACCCTGGCGGTGGAGGCCGTAGCGCAGCATGACCTCCGGCTGGCCGCCGTGTACGTGCAGGAACCTCCCGCCGAGGAGCTTGGACCAGCGGAAGTCCGAATCGGGCTCCCGGGAAGCGATGATGAACCCGTCGAAGCGGTTGATCTGGGCGAAGTTCGCGACCTCTGGCTTCTTTCCCTGCTCCAGTGCGGGCCAGCTGCCCGCGACCGCGAACTGGCCGACGTCCATCCTGCCCGAGGAGACCTCGGCGGCGGCGGACTGGCCCGCTTCGGCGGGCCGGTACGTGCCGGTCAGGCCTTCCTTCTCGAGAAACCCTCCCGCGATCGTGGCGATCAGCGGGCTGTAGAAGGCCGAGTGGCGTGAAGCCATCAGCTTGATTTCGGTCAAGGGAGCACCTCTCGGGATGGTGTCGACGGACGGTTTCGCGGACTCAGAGCAGTGTGCCCGGATTCAGGATGTTCTTGGGATCGAAGACCTGCTTGATTCCCCGCAGCAGCTCGAGCTCGGTCTTCGTCCTGGTCTCGAGGAAGAGGAGCCGCTTCAGTGTGCCCACCCCGTGCTCGCCGCTCCCCGCACCTCCCATCCGCAGCGCGATCTCGGACATCTCGTCGAAGATGGCCTCGGCCTTCTCCGGCCATTCCTCCACGGAGACCCCTTCGGGCTTGAAGATGCAGGAGTGGAGGTTCCCGTCGGCGATGTGACCGACGGTGGGAATGGTGGTGTCGTACTTCTCCGCCATCCGGTCCAGCTCCCGCATCATCTCGGGGACCCTGGAGAAGGGAACCACGATGTCGCTGGTGAAGTAGACGTTGGGGCCGGCGCGGGCGACGGCCTCTCCGTAGTGCTCCCTGACCTTCCAGATGTCCCTCGACTGGCTCGGGCTGACGGCGATGAAGACGTCGATGGCGCCCTGCGCGAGGCAGGTCTCGCCGGCCTTGCGGCAGAGCTCCTCCAGCTCATCCTGGGTCTCACCCTGCAGCTGGATGATGAGAAAGGCTCCGGCCTGGTCGGTGTCCTGGATCGGCAGCGTGACCCCATGGTGCTTGTAGGATTCCACGAAGCAGATCCGGTCCATGAACTCGACCGTCTCCGGGATCACACCCTCGGAGACGATCACCTCGGACACCGCCCGGACGGCAGCCTCCGTGTCCGGGAAGGGAACCAGGATGTCCATGATCTTTCCGGGAGCCGCGATGAGATTCAGGACGATCTTGGTGAAGATCCCCAGCGTTCCCTCGGAGCCGATCATCAGATTCAGGAAATCGTAGCCCCAGGTGCTCTTCCGGATGCGGCCACCCGATCTCGATTACCTCTCCGCTGGCGAGGACGACCTCCAGGCCCAGCACGTGGCGCCGGGTGTTGCCGTAGCGGATCACCTTGCCCCCGCCGGCGTTGGTGGCCACGTTCCCGCCAATGAAGCTGGTCTCGGTGCTCATCGGGTAGCCGGCGTACATCAGACCTTCCTCCGCGACCCGATTGCAGAGCTCGTTGGTCACGACGCCCGGCTCCACCACGGCCACCCTGTCCACCCGGTCGATCTCGAGGATCCGATTCATCCGCTCCAGGGAGAGCGAGATGCCCCCGTGGGTCGGCACGGCTGCCCCGGCGAGCCCGCTTCCGGCGCCCCGGGGCGTCACCGGAATCGTCTCGCGGCTGGCCAGCTTCATGATCTCGCAGACCTGCTCCGGTGGTCTCGGGCTTGACCACTGCATCCGGGAGGCGTCCCTTCTGGTGGAGGAGCGCCAGGATGTCGAAGCTATAGGGGGTCAGCTTCTCGGCGTCGTCGAAGATCACGTGTTTCTCGCCGACGATTCCCTGGAGCTCCCGGATCGTCTCCGGCGTCACGCTTCCGTATGTGTTCTCCAAGGTCTCTGTCTCCGTCGGTGGGGATGGTCAGGCCGATTTCCGGCGAGGATGGACACTCGCGTCAGCTCACCTCGACGCGTGTGGGCACGATCTCCGCCGTCGAGAGCTCCCGCAGCTCGCCCCGGATCTCGAAGCGCGCGCTCTGGCGGATGTCCTCCGAGGAGGCGCCGACCTGCACCTCGACACCGCCCGGCTCCACCACGAATCGCATCCGCGGGTCGTAGAACCCGAGCTGGGAGAGATCGAGGTGGAAGGTCACGCCGCCTGCGTCTCCCCGGCGCGAAGAGGGAGCCGCACGAAAGCCGGCGAGCTGCTTGGCGGGCCGCGTGCTGGAGGCGAACTCGTCGCGCAGGTAGAGCTGCACCACCTCCTCGCCGTCGCGATCGCCCGTGTTCGCGACGTCGAGGGCGATGCGCACCGCGTCGGCCGGGCCTGGAGCTTCGCTGGAGAGCGAGATCCCTCCATAGGCGAAGCTCGTGTAGGAGAGCCCGTGGCCGAACGGGAAGAGCGGCTGGACCGGCCCGTCGGTGTAGTCGCCGTGAATCTGGGAGCGTCCGCTCCCGGAGCGGTGATTGTGGTAGACGGGCACCTGGCCCACCGAGTGCGGCATCGAGATGGGGAGCCGGCCGGCGGGGTTCACGCCCCCGAAGAGAACGTCCGCGACGGCGTGGCCGCCCTGCTCGCCGGGGCACCACGCCTCCAGGAGGGCTCCGGCGTGCTCGGCGATCCACGGCACCGCAAAGACGCGGCCTCCCACCAGCACCACGACCGTGGGCGTCCCCGTCGCGACGACTTCCTCGACGAGGCGCTGCTGGAGACCCGTCAGCCCCAGGTTCGAGGCGTCGCGGAACTCTCCCGAGGTGTCTTCGGGAAGGAGCCCCGACTTGCCCCCCACGCAGACGACTGCGACCTGGCTCGCCCGTGCCGCCTCGACGGCGGCCGCAAGCATCGAGTCGTCGTCGCCGAGGATCTCGCATCCCTGCGCGGTGTGCAGCTCGGTCGACGGGCCCACCGCGCTGCGAATCCCTTCCAGGATCGAGACCATCGGCCGGTAGTACGGGCCGGGTGCGAAGGCGATCTCATCGGGATGGGGAGCGAGACTGCCGGCCTCAGCAGCCATCGGCGAGAGCTTCGCTTGAAGATCAGCTCCTGATGCGCGGGATAGCTGTAGTCCCCCTGCAGCAGCCGGACGTCGTCCGCACAGGGGCCGATCACGGCCAGGGACCCGATGCCCGCGTCGAGGGGCAGGAGGTCGTTCCGGTTCTCCAGGAGGACGATCGACTTGCGGGCCAGCTCACGGGCGAGCGAGACCTGCGGGGCACGGTCGTAGGCGTCCCCGGCCCGCTCCGCATCCACGGTCGGGTTCTCGAAGAGACCCAGCTCGAACTTCATGCGGAGCAGCCGGCGGGCCGAGCGGTCGACCAGATCCTCGGAGACCAGGCCCGCCTCGATCCGCTCCTTCAGCGGCGCTCCGAAGCAGTCGGTCACGGGCAGCTCGACGTCCATCCCGGCCTCGAGGGCCCGCTGGCCGGCCTCGCCCTTGTCGGCCGCGACGCGATGCCACGCGATCGAGGAGCAAGGTCGTGTAGTAGTCGGCCACCACCACTCCCTCGAAGCCCAGCTCGCCGCGCAGGAGATCGTCGAGGATCTCGCGCGATCCGCCGCAGGGCTGCCCGTCGATGTCGTTGTAGGCGTTCATCACCGAGGCCAGGCCGGCCTCCCGGATCGCGGCCTCGAAGGGCCGCGCGTAGACCTCGCGGAGCTCGCGGGGGCCGATCCGCGCCGCCGCGTGGTTGAGGCCACCCTCCGACATGCCGTAGCCGAGGAAGTGCTTGCCCGTGGCGACCACGCCGTTGGCGAGGTCCTGGCCCTGCACGCCGCGCACGTAGGCGACGCCCAGCCGGGAGGCGAGGTAGGGACACTCGCCGTAGGTCTCCTCGGTTCGTCCCCAGCGCGGGTCCCGAGTCACGTCCAGCACCGGCGCGAGCGTGTGGCGGGCCCCCACCGCGAGCATCTGCTCGCGAATCACCTCGCCCATCGCCTCCACGAGGGCGGGCTCCCAGGTGGCGGCCAGCCCGATGGCCTGGGGAAACTGGGTGGCGTCCCGCGCGGTGAACCCCGCGGTCGACTCCTCGTGCACGATCGCCGGGATCCCCAGTCTCGTGTTCTCCACGAGCCAACGCTGGATCCAGTTCATGAAGGCGGCACTCTCGGCCGGGCGTAGCCCGGTCGCGGCGCCGATGCGGGTGATGTGCCCGGTCCCGTTCGCGAGCAACTCGCTCGCCTTCGCCTCGGAGAACCGGTCGTCCTCGACCAGCTGCGTGGACCACACGCAGCCGAGCTGCGCGAGCTTCTCGTCGAGCGTCATCCGTCCGAGCAGGTCCTCGACGCGCTCCTCGATCTTCAAGCTCGGGTCGGTGTAGGGGTGGCTCATCGGGGGGTCCTCCGGAGAAACTCGAAACAGACGCGGATGCAGGCGATCTCGATCTCTGTAGCGCGCCGATCCGACTCGATCGAGCGGCGAGGTTGGCAGATGGGTCTCCATCATACTGCGGCAGCGGGCGCACTGCCCCGTGGTGGCGGCAGGTGGTGAGCTTCATGTCAGCGGCATCCGTTGGGCGGCGCGGGGAGCACCAGGCGTGCTATCCTCCGCGCGATGACCGAGGCATCGCCCAAAGAGCGCATCCTGGAGGCGCTTCGCGACCTCCCGACCGATGCGAGCATTGACGACGCCATCGAACGCCTCGTCTTCCTTGCCCGCATCGACGAGGGCCTCGCGGAGCTCGATGCCGGTCAAGGCGTGCCCCACCAGGAAGTCGAGCGGCGCTTCGGCGCGTGAAACGGCTGATCTGGTCACCGCGGTCCATCCGGGACCTCGAGTCGATTCACGACCACATCGCTGAAGACTCCGCACTGTACGCGGATCTCGTGGTTCAGCGCCTCATTCGCGCAGCTGACCGCTTGCAGCAGTTCCCAGAATCGGGTCGCATTGTCCCCGAACGTGGCCAGCCGGAACTCCGGGAGCTGATCGTCCGTCCTTTCCGAGTCGTCTACCGGATCCGCAAAGATTCCATCCAGATCGTCACGGTGTTTCGTGCTTCCAGGCTTTTCCCCGACATCAGCGGGTAGCGCGTCGCCCAACACTCCGATGAAGCTGACCGCCGAACGCTTTGGCGCAATCGATCCGCGGTGGTGTGCAGGCTACCCCGGGGCGGATCGCCCATGGTAGGCTGAGCTGTGGCGCCCGGCGGCTGGCAGGGAGGAGAGGGGAATGGCTCTCAAGACCGGAGACGAGTACGTGCAGTCCATCAAGTCGCTCGGCCTCGAGGCGCAGGTGATGGGCCGCAAGACGGGGGACCTGACCGAGCACCCGCTGGTCGATCCCTCGCTCTGTGCGATCGCCGCCACCTTCGACGGCGCCCACTCCGAGAGCGAGGAGACGCGTGGTCTGTTTCGCGCGTCGTCGTCGATCTGCGGCGAGGAGGTGAGCCGCTTCACGCATCTCCACCAGAGCGCGCAGGACCTGATCGACAAGGTGCGCCTGCAGCGGCACTGCGGCAACGTCACCGCCTGCTGCTTCCAGCGCTGCGTCGGGCTCGACGCGGCCAACGCGGTCTTCAGCGTGAGCTTCGAGTGCGACCAGGAGCGGGGGACGAGCTACCACGAGAGGTTTCGCGAGTTCTGGAGCCGCGTCCAGCTCGAGGATCTGGTGGTGGACGGAGCCATGACCGATCCCAAGGGAGACCGCGCCAAGCGCCCCAGCGAGCAGAAGCGATCCCGACCTCTATCTCCGCGTGGTGGAGCGGAGGCCGGACGGCGTGGTCGTCCGCGGCGCCAAGCTGCACCAGACCGGCATGCTGAATTCCCACGAGATCATCGTGATGCCCACGATCGGCATGCGGCCGGGTGAGGAAGACTGGGCCATCTGCTTCGCCATTCCCACCAACACCCGGGGGATCCGCTACTTCCTCGGCCGCCAGACGAGCGACACCCGGAAGCTGGAGGAGGCCAGGCCGGACGTGGGCAACCCCGCATACGGGGGACAGGAGGTGATGACGGTCTTCGAGGACGTGTTCGTGCCCGAAGAGCGCATCTTCATGAACGGAGAGGTCGAGTTCTCCGGGCCGCTGGTGGAACGCTTCGCGGCGTACCACCGGCAGAGCTACGGGGGCTGCAAGGTCGGCATGGGTGACATCCTGATCGGGGCGACCGCGCTGATCGCGCGCATGAACGGCGTGGAGCGGGCGAGCCACATCAAGGACAAGATCGTCGAGATGGTCCACCTGAACGAGACCATGTACGCCTGCGGCATCGCCTGCTCCGCCCTGGGCGAGCCGACTCCCGCCGGGAACTACCAGATCGACATGCTCCTGGCGAATGTGTGCAAGCTGAACGTCACCCGTTTCCCGTACGAGCTCGCTCGCCTCGCCACGGACGTGGCCGGAGGGCTGCTCGGGACGCTGCCTTCGGCCCGGGAGCTCGAGGATGAGGTGGCCGGTCCCTATATCGAGAAGTACTTGAGTGCTGCCGAGGGCGTCTCGGTGGTCGATCGCGTCAAGGTGCTTCGGCTGATCGAGAACCTGGTGGCGGGGGCCGGTTCGGTCGCCTATCTGATCGAGTCCATGCACGGCGCCGGGCCTCCGACGGCGCAGCGGATCATGATCGGCCGCCAGGGCGACGTCGAAGGCAAGGTCGAGAAGGTGAAGCGCCTGCTGGGGATCTAGAGAGCGCCGAGGTCGAGAAGCTGGTGGCGGATCGCCCGGTGCTCGTCGAGTTCCGGAGGCGTCTGGAAGACACGACGGCCTGACCTGGATCCTTCAGGGGGTTACGCCGGCGATCGGACCCGCTTCGTCGCGCAGCGCGGCCATGACCACTGCCGCGCCGAAGTCCGCAGCACGCACGACCGTGGCCGTGTCGATTCCGTCGACCGTGTCCTCGGTGCGGTGGTAGTTCAGCGGGACGCCCTCGGGGTCGAGCGAGATCAGGGAGAGCGAGGCGTAGCCAAGCGCGGCCGGGACGTGGCCGTCGGTGCTGGCCAGCAGATGGGTCGGGGTCACCTCGCCGAAGGCGCCACCGGCGGCGACGCGACGAGCCAGTTCGAGGAGCATCGGCGGGAAGTGCACTTTTTGAAGCACCCCCTCACTGCAGATGTAGTGCAGCAGGCCACCGCCGACACACTCGAAGTTGACGAAGTAGGTGCCTTCCGGAGGCCAGTCGCGTTGCTCGACGAAGCCATGCATGCCGCAGCAGCCCACCTCCTCGGCTCCGGTGCCGACGAGCTGAAGCTCCACGTCGTCGGGCAATCCGGGGAGAAGCTTTTCGGCGCAGGTCAGCATGGCCGCCACGGCAGATGCATTGTCATTGGCGCCGGGCGTCGCCCGTGCCATCGCCCACTGCAGGCTCGAAGCCGTGACCCCGAGCAGACCGAGGACGACCGCTGCCACGGCCAGGTCGAGGAGGAATCCGCCCGCGCCAAGCCAGGCGGCGGCCGCGACCAGTGCGGCTCCGACCAGTAGCGCCTCCGGGAGGGCGAGAGGACCCGTAGGTGGTCCACCGTTGCGACGCATGCGCCGGGCGATCTTGGCGAACCGCTCGGCGGTCTCGCGCGCGAAGATCCACCCCGCCTGGGCGGCGTCGATGTGGGCGGTCAAGATGACTCGCCGGGCCGGTGCCTCGGCGCCGATGCGACCGACGACGTTCACCGACTCGGGTGAGGGCAGCGGCATGGTCAGCAGGGGTCGGCGCTGGCGGTACTCCCTCCGGAAGGACCAGAGCGCCAGCGCCGTCAGGACGACCCCCGGAAGCCCGCCCCAGAGACAGCCCAGCACGGCCAGGCCGGCGTGCAACGCGAGCACGAAGCCGGCCTTCGGAGCTCCCGGCGTCGGCACGATGGACGCGTCGCGCGCACCGATCTCGCGCATCCACTTTGCGGTCTGCTCGGCAGCCGAACGTTCTCCCGCCGTGCCGGCGAAACGTTCGGGTATCTCCGAGAGGACGCGAATCCACTCACGCGCCCGTTGCTGGCGATCGAAGGAAGCTGCGTCGCTGCCGGTCTGGCCGCCCATTGGTGCCACCCTTCTGCCGATCCGTGTTGGGACGACCACCCTCTGCTCGAGCCTCGCCACCGTTGGCAGGCTCCGGCGGGCGCGTCCTCACGCGAAGCGTAGTAGAATCGCGCTGCCAGGAGAAGAGACCTCCGGGAAGGATGGCCATGGAGCCCGATCAGCTGAAGAAAATCGTACGCCCCACGGAGGTCCGCAGGGGTGTGATGCAGGTGGACGCGGACCGCTGCACCAGCTGCGGCCTCTGCGTGGAGAACTGTCCCTTCAAGTGCTGGGCGATGGAGGAGGGCGGACACCCCGAGCTTCGCGACGACTACATCTGCTTCAGCTGTGGCAACTGCATGGTGGCTTGTCCCACGGACGCGATCTCCATCCGCGAGACGTACCACGTGACGGGCGGGTTCTGGGCCACGGAGCCGCATCCCCTGCCGATCAAGATGCCGCTTCAGCCCAGGGACGCAGAGGGGAACCTCGACGAGTGGAACGCCATCGAGCGCGCCGTCTTGGAGCGGCGCAGCGTCCGGAACTTCGAGGACCGGCCGGTGCCCGATCACCTGATCCGTCGCGTGCTCGAGGCGGGCCGCTTCGCACCGAGCGCCGGCAACTGCCAGCCCTGGCAGTTCATCGTGATCACCGACAGGGCGCTGATCGCGAAGATGGACGAGGCGGTCCGGGCCATGACGAAGGGGCTCTGGGCCGCCTACCAGGACGACGACGCGGTCATGGGCATGGGTCCGGTGGCCGAGACCACCCCGTACGCATTCGAGCCGCGGGCGCTTTGGGGCGGCGTGAATACGGTCAGGAGGGGGGAGATGCTGCCATCGCTCGGCGCTCCCTGCGTGATTCTGCTGGCCGCCGACAGGCGGGCCATCTCGGGGCCCGAGCTCAACATCGGGATCTGCGGCGAGAACATGAACCTGGTGGCCAACTCGCTCGGCATCCGGGCCTGCTGGAACGGGTTCCTGGTCTCCGGGGTTCCGGCCATCGCAGACAAGGTCCAGCTCCTGCCAAACTCGAGCGTGATCACGACCCTGGTGCTGGGCTGGCCTTCCTTCAAGCAGGACGGGATCGTGCCGCGCGAGTACAGGCCCGTGCTCTGGCTTCGCGAGGGCTCGGACGAGATGGAAATCGAGGAGTAGCGCTGGATGGGTGCGGATATCCTGGTCAAGAACGGAAACGTCATCGACGGGTCGGGCAGTGCGGGACGCGTAGCGGATCTCGTCATCGAGGGAGACCGGATCGCGGACATCGGAAGCTTCCCCGATGCGAAGGCATCCCGGGTCATCGACGCGTCCGGCCTGGCGGTGACACCGGGCTTCATCGATATCCACTCGCACGCCGAGTTCAATCTGGCCTCTCCCTCCCATCACCGCACCATGGAGCCCTTCGTCCGGCAGGGGATAACCACGATGGTCACCGGAAACTGCGGTGTCTCTCCCGCGCCCCTCAGCCCGACGAGCGTCGACTACTTCTCGACCTACTTCGAGTGCCTGCTGCCCGAGGAAGGCCTGCCGTGGGACTGGTGTTCGTTCGGCGAGTTCCTGGAGAGGGTCGAAGTGGTCCATCCCATTCTGAACATGGCGCAGCTGGTCGGTCACGGAACCGTGCGGTTGAACACGATGGGCTTCAGCCCGGAGAGAGCCAGCGAAGAGCAGCTCGCCTCGATGCGGTCGATGGTCCGCCGGGCGCTGGAGGAGGGCGGGGTCGGCATCTCCTACGGGCTCGGCTACATCCCCGGCCTCTGGGCGCCGACCGACGAGCTGATCGAAGTCGCCAGGGAGCTGAAGAAACACTCGGGGCGCATCTCCGTTCACATGCGGGGACAGACGGTCTTCCTCGAGCAGGCGGTGGAGGAGATGATCCGCGTGGCGGAGGCGGTGGAGGCGCCGCTCCAGATCTCCCACTTCGCGCCCTTCGGCGAGGCCTATCTCGAGAACTTCCTCCGGGCACACGAACGGATCGAAGAGGCGCGCGGGCGGGGCGTCGAGATCGGCTACGACCTCCTCACCTACGCCACCTCGTCGACCACCGTGCTCAGCATCTTTCCGATCTGGATGTTCGAGGGCGGGCTCTCCCACTTCTTCGCCCTGCTGCGGGACCCGCAGAAGCGGGAGCGGGTCGTCCGCGACCTCCGGGAGCAGAAGCCCAGCTGGCCGAGCTGGGAGACGGGAACGTCGCCCGACGACAAGTTCGAGATGGCCGGCGGGGGCGCCACGGCCTGGGGCGACTACCGGCTCCACGGCTTCCGCAAGCCGCAGAACCAGGAGCACGAGAACCGGGATCTGGCGGTGATCGCCGACTCGCTGGGAAAGGACATCCTGGAGGCGCTCTTCGACCTCATCCTCGAGGAAGAGGGGAAGCTCTACTACACGACCTCGTCTCACGACGACGACGAGCTGGACCGGAAGCTCGGGCTGCTGTTCGCGCTACCGCACATGTCCTGCATGACCGATTCGGTCGGGATCGGGCTGCGGGCGGTTCATCCCAGCATCTACGGCGTCTTCCCGCGGCTCCTGGGGAGGCACGTCCGAGAGTGGGGAGCACTCAGCCTGGAGGACGGCGTGCGCAAGTGTACGGGTCTTCCCGCCTCGCAGATGGGAATCGCGGATCGCGGACTCCTCCGGCAGGGAGCCTACGCGGACGTCGTCGTCTTCGATCCCGACACCGTGATCGACAGAGGCTCCTTCGCGGATCCCTTCCAGTATCCGGTCGGGATCGAGACGGTGATCATCAACGGCGCCCCGATGTGGCACCATGGCGTCTTCAACGGAGAAGAAGCAGCCGGAAGGGTGCTTCGAGCAAACGGAGGTCCGCGGTGATTCGAGCCCGCGTCATCGGTGCCGCAGGATTCGGCGGCGCCAACATCATCGAGCTGCTGACGGCGCATCCCGAGGCCGAGATCGCCTCCCTGGTCGACGTCCAGGGCACGGGGCTGCCGATCAGCGCCCAGCACACCCACCTGAAGGGCATCTGCGACCTCGCGGTCTCCGCTCCGGACGACGCGCCGTGGGATGGCTCGATCGACGTCGCCTTCACGGCCACGCCTGACGGCGTCGGAATGACCCACGCCGAGGCCTGCCTCGATTCCGGTGCTCGCCTGATCGACTACAGCGGCGACTTCCGCTTCGACAGCGCCGAGGCCTACGCCCGCTACGCAGAGCGGATCGGGCGCGATCCGGGTCACGCCGCCCCCGGGCTCCTGCCCCGGTCGGTCTACGGCCTGACGGAGCTGCATCGAGAAGAGATCGCTGCGACGTCCCTGGTGGGCAACCCGGGGTGCTTTGCCGTCTCGGCGATCCTGGGCGCGGCGCCTGCGGTGCGGGACGGCCTGATCGATCCCGCCACGATCATCTGCGACGCCAAGACCGGGGTCTCCGGCGCCGGAATCAAGCCGGCCCAGACCTTCCACTACCCGTTGCGCTACGAGAACATGAACGCCTACAAGATCGCCGCGCACCAGCACAACTTCGAGGTGGAGCGGGAGCTGTCGCTTCTGACCGGCGCGGAGCTGCGGGTGACGCTGACCACGCAGGTCGTCCCCCTCTGCCGCGGCATCATGACCACCGTCTACGGTCGGGTGGCCGACTCCGGGGCGACGGCTGGGACTCTCCACGAGGCCTACCGCGACTTCTACGACGGCTCGAGCTTCGTGCGCGTCGAGCCGCCCGGCGTGCCCACCTCGAACAACGACGTGCGTGGCTCCAACCTCTGCGTGCTCTCGGTCAACCTCGACGCGCGCACCGGGCAGATGATCGTCGTCTCGCACATCGACAACCTGATGAAGGGGCAGGCCGGCTCGGCGCTGCAGAACATGAACGTCATGTTCGGTCTGGACGAAGGGCTCGGCCTGCGCCGCCCGGCCTTCTACCCGTAGCCTCCGGGCGAGCCGGCTGGTGGAGTTCCTTCGCTACGAGGAGTCGAGACCGGCGGCGATGCGCGCCATGCTCGCCGACGCGCCGACCGCGTACCTGCCGGTCGGACCGCTCGGGTGGGGAGGCGACGGCATACCGCTGGGCCGGGCCGGGAGGCGTGCTCACCGGTTCTGCGAGAGAGCGGCCGGGCGGACGGGAGGCGTGGTGCTGCCGCCGCTCCAATGGCGGGGCTTCGGCAGGGGCCGCCTGCCGTACAGCTTCGAATTCGGCCCTGCGGCGATGGAGCACGTGATCGGCGAAGGCCTTCGCCAGCTCGGGGAGTGGGGCTTCCGGAAGATCGTCGTCTGTGACGGCGGCGACTCCGCGCCTCTCCACGAGGTGCTGGTGGAGCAGTGCGAGCGGTCTTCGGCTGCCGGCGGAACGGCTGCCGTAACCGAGCTGGTCCGCGCGTCCGCCAGCGAGGGCCAATCCACCGACGCGGGCGCGCCCGTCTTGGGAGACACGGACGAGTCAGCGGACACCGCGGGGTTCACGCGGTTCGAGGAATCGACACCGGAGTCGCTGGGAGAGCGGATCGCGGCATCGCCGCTGGCCTACGTACCGCTCGGCGCGCTCGAGTGGCACGGCGAGCACGGACCGCTGGGGCTCGACGGAATCAAGGCGCACCACCTCTGTGAGCGGACGGCTGCGCAGACCGGCGGAGTCGTCTTCCCGCCGCTCTTCTGGGGTGCCTTCGACACCATGCCCTTCCCGTTCACCTTCCACTTCGAGAGGAGGTGGCTGGAGGTCCTGGTGCCACAGATTCTCGCGCAGCTCTCCGACTGGGGCTTCGAGGTGATCGTGCTCCTGACCGGCCACTATCCGCCCACACAGGTCGAGATGCTCCGGAAGCAGTGCCGCCGCTTCAACGCGCGGGGCAGGGCGCTCTCGATCGGCGTGCCAGAGATGGTCTTCGCCACCGACATCGACTACTTCGGGGACCACGCCGGGATGTGGGAGACGTCGATCATGCTGGCCATCCAGCCGGCCTGGGTCGATCTCTCGGCCATGCCGGCCGGTCTCCCCGTCATGGAACGCCTGATCCGTTACGGCACCATGGGCCAGGACCCGGCTCTGCGAAGGCCAGCGCAGAGAAGGGAAGGGCGGCCATCGATCACATCGTCACCGGGCTCTCGCACGCGGTCCACCGGGCCAGGGCCGAGCGGGACGACGCGGTCTTCGAGACGGCCTACGAGACCTACGCGAGGGCGCTCCGCATCTTCTCACCCCGGGTGCTTCACCTGATCCGCGAGGCGCTCGACGTCCATTCGCTCGGAGATCTGGTCCGCTACCTCCGCTGGACCTACCAGAACCAGGGTCGCCTGGGTTAGGTCGCGGGGACGGGGTAGATCGGCCCCTGGAGCGGGGGCATCGAGTTGTACACCCAGTCGATGTCGATCGCTCCGGCCCGGAGGCCGGCGTAGCGCCGGTACCTGTCGAAGCGTCCCCGGACCAGCACGCTCTCCATCTCCAGGTTGAGCGCGAAGACGGCGACCGCCGAGCCGGGGGGAGGGCGTCGAGCTCAGCGCGGTGCACGGTCGGTGCGAAGACCAGGCGCGCGCTTCCGGCGGGTTGGCATGGCACGACCGGAACGATCGTCGGGTATCCATCCCCGCCCACGAACGAGAGGAACTTGAGCGTGCCGAATCGGGTCACGTGGGCCTCGGCCCAGGGCCGGAGGATCGTCTCCGGCTTCCTGGCGGTGGCCAGCCGCCGGGCGAGCGCGATCACCAGGGCGCCCACCGCGACGCCGGCCGAGGAGAGCGACTCCTTGCCGGTGTGCTCGATCAGGTCGAGGTAGTGGACCGTGTGGATGCCGAAGTAGGAGTTGTACCGGAACATCGGCTGCCGGTTGTACGTCTCGTAGTCCGTGCCGCTCTTCACCTCGCCGGTCCACCGCGCCTTGCCGCGCCAGAACTCCTTCTCGCGGTTCATGACGAGGAAGCCGGTCTGCGGGTGGGTCTTGACGTGGCTCTTGCTCCGACCCTCGCTGAACTGGCCGAACATCAGCTGGGTGGGGTTTCTCGCCTGGATCGAGGTGATCAGGCTCACGTGCGGAAGCCCTTCGGGATCGACTGTCGCCAGCAGCCCGATCTTGGCGCTCTCCTCGAATGCGGTGATGGCCTCCTGGGAGAGCTGAGCTGCCCCGGCGGCGACGGCTTCGCGGTCGTGAACCTCCGGCTGTTCCACCATCAGCTCGCCTCCTGCGTTGCGAGTGATTCGCTCGCGGCAGCGGCCTGATCCGCGTGCTCCAGCCGGGTCCGTCCCGTGGCGTGTACGATCTCGGGATCGACTCCGGAGCCGCGCCCCACCTCCTCGAACCGCTCGAGCTCCGGCCGGGTCATCAGCTCCACACCCTCGAACTCCCACTTCATGCCGAGCCGCTGGTACTTGTCGCCGGCCAGGTTGTTGAAGGCGCAAAGCTCCCAGCGCGTGACGACGTCGGCCATCTCCCCGGCGATGAAGGCGCCGATCCCCCGGATGTTCTCCTCGGTCAGCGTTGCGCCGGGGATCAATGGCGTGCGGATCCAGAGCTCGCTGGGCCGCTCGCCGCGGCGCATCTGCTCTGCCAGAGCGACCAGGTTGGCGAGAATCCTCTGGTTCGACTGCCCCGTGAAGCGAGCGTGGCGCTCCGGATCGATCTCCTTCAGGTCGTAGAGGACGAGATCGGCGGTGCCCGCGAGCGTTCGCAGGTTGGCCTGCGAGCACATCCCACAGGTGTCGAGGGCCGCGTGAAGCCCCAGCGCCCGGCAACGCTCCAGGAAGGACGCCACGAACGGTGTGAACAATGCGGGATCGCCACCCGAGACGGTCACGCCGCCGCCCGAGGTCTCGAAGTAGCTCCGGTCCTTGGCCACCTCCCTGACCAGGTCGTCCAGGCTCCAGCGCGTCCCCCACTGCTCGATGGCTCCGGAGGGACACTGGTCCACGCACTCCCCGCAGAGCGTGCAGCGATCGCGGTGGATCTCGACTTCGCTGCCCGAGCGGGAGATGGCGTTCTCGGGACAGACCGCGTCGCAGGCTCTCGACCCGACGCAGCGCGGGCCGAGCCAGACGATCTCGGGCTCCGGGGAGATGCCCTCCGGGTTGTGGCACCAGCGGCACTCCAGGGCACAGCCCTTGACGAAGACCGTGGTGCGCAGCCCGGGTCCGTCCTCGGTCGACATCCGCTGGATGTTGAACACGGTGAGGTGGGAGCTGGTAGGCTCGGCAGCGTGATCCAGGCTCATGGCTGGGCCAGGTTCCTAGAGCTGACCGTGGCTCAGCCTGGCGATGATCTCGTCCTGAAGCTCGCGGCCGATGTTCGTGAAGTAGGCGTTGTACCCGGTGACCCGCACCAGCAGGTGGCGGTAGTTCTGCGGGTGCTTCTGCGCGTCTCGCAGCATCTCGGCGTCGAGCACGTTGATCTGCAGGGCCGTGCCGCCGTTCCGGCAGTAGCCGCGCAGGAAGGCCTTGAACTTCTCGCGGTGCTCCGGATCGCGGAGCAGCGAGGGGTTGAAGGTGATGGTGTGGCTGGCGCCGTTGGGCAGCGCGTTCAGGTAGCCCTCCCAGTCGCCCTCTCCGTTCGCGGCGTTGCCGCCGAGCGCCTTGCCCACCGAGTTGGCGTTGGCCGTGGGGCCGTTGATGTCGGCGCCGTTGGAGGGGCAGATGGCGTTGGAGAGGAACTGACCCTTGGGCCGGCCGTCGGCGCTCGCCGCCATGATGTAGCCGTCGCCGACCCAGTAGTTCCAGCTCAGCATGCCGGGCCGGAAGCGGCGCTGGGTCGAGGCCGTCCGGTGCTTCCAGGTCTCGTCGGTCCAGAGGTCCATGACCCGGCGGGCCATCTGCGTCGGCCTCGTCGTCGTCGCGTCCGTACTTGGGCGCCCGGAACTTCGCCCAGGCCTGAAGCGTCTCGTGCCCCTCCCAGTTGTCCCGCAGAGCGCCGATCAGCTCGGCCATGCTGCACTTCTTCTCGTCGAAGACGAGGTACTTGATGGCCAGCAGCGAGTCCACCGTGGTGGCGAAGGTCACGGCCTCGATGGTGGTGAAGCTCAGCTCCGCGCCTCCCTGCGTGATGTCGAGCCCCTGCTCGGCGCAGCCGCGCACCAGGCAGGACAGGTACGGCGTGGGGCAGAACTCCGCGCGGATCGCCTCGGTCTTCTCGTACAGGTCGACGCAGCGACGGATGAGGTGGCGGGTCTGCTCGGCTGTAGGCCTGCCAGAACCGGTCCCAGGAGTCGAAGCTGCTCGCGTCTCCGGTGTCGGCGCCGTCCTGGCGTGAGCGGTGCCGGCCTTCCCGGTGATCGGGTCGACTGCGGGGACCAGGTCCATGCCGCCGGTGAGCGCCAGCTCGACCGCCTTGAGCAGGTTCAGGTTGTTGTCCACCGTGCCGGAGCGGTCGTTGCCGACCATGGTGTTCTCGAGGCACCCACCGGCGCGTACTCGTGCACGTTCTCGCGGTGGATCAGGTGCTCGCAGCCGGCCTCCTTCGCCTGGCGCAGCATGCCGGCCATGGAGCGCTCGTCGAAGTTGAGCAGGAAGGGCGCGCCCTGGCTGGAGCGCGATCATGTCGACCACCTTGTCGAGCAGCTCGTCCGGTGAGTTCTGGTGGAGCCGCACGTTGGGCTTGGGCTCCAGGATCGGGCTCATCTCGTCGATGACCTCGAGCATGGCGTAGGTGAGGTCGTTGGTCATGTCCGCGCCGCCCGCACCCATGCCGGAGAGGGTGATCAGCTGGCCGAAGCCGGCGGTGATGCCCTGGTTGCCGCCGACCCGGATCATGGCGTCGTAGGCGGTGTTGGCGTGCATCCAGAAGCAGCGGAGGATCTCCTTGCCGAACTCGCGATCCATCCCCGCCGCGAGCGAGGACTCCCAGTAGGGAAGCAGGAACTGGTCGAAGCGGCCGAAGCTCACGCCGGGGCCCGGGTAGTTCTCGTCGCTCATGACCAGCATGTGGTTGATCCACAGCGCCTGGACGGCCTCCCAGAAGGTCTCGGCGGGCTCCCAGGGCACCCGCTCCAGGTTCCGCGCCATCTGCCGCAGCTCCTCCGCGCGCGCGGAGTCCGTCTCTTCGCCGGCGAGGCGTTGGCAAAGGGCGGCGTACCTGGCGGCGAGATCGCGAGGCATGGTGGCGGCGGTCATCATGGCGCGGAGCTGCGCACCCTTGGGTCCGCGCTTCTCGGTCTGGGAGAGCTCCTCGTAGCGCGTCTCCAGATCGCCGTAGATGCCCTTCCAGCCGATCCTGAGCACTCGCTCGTGGCCGGGGATCAGGTGTCCGGCGATCGCCCCGGCGTTGCCGTAGCCGTGGTCGTGAAACCACTTGACCGCCGCCCGGGCGCCGTCGGGCCCGTCGACCGCCCGGTCACGCGCGCGGGCCTCGGCCTTGGTCCAGCAGCGCGAGGCGAGGATGTTGAAGCGGCCGCCCGCCACGAGGTCGCCGGGCAGGATCTCGTGCGGCACGTGTTCGACCATGACCTCTCGGATGAACCAGGCGCGCCGCTCGACCAGGCTCCACTTCCAGAAGTCCGGGTGGAGCTCGACCGGCCGGGCGGCCTGGAGGGCCGAGGAGCGAAAGGTCGGCAGGAAGGCGTAGATCTCGGGGACGATGTAGTAGCTGAGCTCGTCGTAGAGGACGTCCCAGGGCGTACCGGTGGTCCAGGCGGTGTACTCGTTGTTCCAGTCGCGGCTGACCCCCTCGAAGTAGTGGTCCCGAAGCCACTGGATGCGCGGGGAGAGCCCGTGGGGCTGCTTGAGTTCTTGCTCGATGCCGGGTGCGGGCTCCGCGCTCATGGGGTTTCCTTCTGCCTGTTGCTGGTCTCGCGCTCTGCTGGGGCAGGCGAACCGAGGGCCCACCACCCCGACTACAAGTGTATGGCAGGACCCTCACTCAGTCCACGCAGCCTCGGTGCGGGAAGGCTAGAGTGGGTGACCGTGGGAGTGCGAAGATCCATGGCAGTGCTCCTGGGCGTGTTCACCCTCGTGAGCGCTGTCGCGCAGGTAGCCGTTGCGCGAGAGCTGCCGCCCAACGTGGTCCTGATCCTGATCGACGACCTGGGCTGGACCGATCTCGGCAGCTACGGCAGCAGCTTCCACGAGACGCCGAACGTCGACCGGCTGGCTGCGGAGGGCCTGCGCTTCGCCAACGCCTACGCGGCTGCGCCCGTCTGCTCGCCGACGCGCGCCAGCCTGATGACGGGGAAGAGCCCGGCACGGCTCCGTATCACCAACTTCATCCCCGGGAGCGGAGCCCCGGATGGATCTCCGGTGGTCCCGCCTGCCGACTGGGTGAGGGCGCTTCCGGCTGCCGAGGAGACGCTGGCCGAACGGCTGAAGCTCGCCGGTTACGCAACCGGAATCTTCGGAAAGTGGCACCTCGGCGATCCGGCGCCGGCGGGGCAGGGCTTCGACGAGGACCGCTCCGACGGGTTCTGGAGCTGGGTCCGCTACTGGATTCCGCCCATTCTGTTCGACACCTACCTCGGCGACTACTACCCGGACGTGCTCTCCCGGGGCGCCGTCGACTTCATCGAGCGTCACGCGGGCCAGGAGCGTCCCTTCTTCCTGCTCCTCTCGCACAACACGGTCCACGTGCCCATCCAGGCGAAGCCCGAGAAGGTCGCCAGGTACGAGGCGAAGAGGAACGAGCTGCGCCCGGGTCCCGACGAGCAGGCGAACCCCGTGTACGCCGCCATGGTGGAGAGCATGGACGAGAGCGTCGGAAGGGTGATGGGCGCCCTCGACCGACTCGGAATCGCCGACGACACGCTGCTCGTCTTCGGCTCCGACAACGGTGGTCTGACGATCGCCGAGCCGCTCTTCTCCGGCCACTTCCGCCACACGCCGGCCACGACCATGGCGCCGTTGCGCGCCGGGAAGGGCTACCTGTACGAGGGCGGGCTCCGCGTGCCGTGGATCGTGCGCCTGCCCGGGGTGACGCCGGCGGGGGCCGTCAGCGAGGAGCCGATCGTCACTCACGACCTCTTCCCGACTCTCGCCGAGATCGCTGGAGTGCCCGCTGAGGACTCGTCGCTCGACGGGAGAAGCCTGGCGCCGCTCCTGCGCGACCCGAACGCCTCGCTGGGTCGGGACGCGCTCTTCTTCCACTATCCGCACTACTCGAACCAGGGGGGGCGCCCGGGGGGTGCGATCCGGGCCGGCCGCTTCAAGCTGATCGAGCGCTACGACGACGACTCGCTGGAGCTGTACGATCTCGAGGACGACGCCGGTGAGCAGCGGAACCTGGCAGCGGAGCGGCCGAAGCTCGCGGCCGAGCTCGCCCGGCGGCTCGCGAAATGGCGAGAAAGTGTGGGTGCGCAGATGACGGAGCCGAATCCCGACAGGACCAGGGAATGAGTGAAGACGCTTCCACCGGACGAGTTCGCTTCGAGCCCTTCTACGTCCACGTGGGCAGCTTCGTCGCCGTCATCGTCTACTTCGTCCTTCTCGGGTCTGCCCGGGACCCCGTGGCGGGGGTGTCGATGGCTCTCCCCGTCGCGCTGGCCGTGATGAGCGCGTACGTGCTGGCTGCGCGCCGCGCTCGTTTGCTCAAGTACTTCGACATCGGTCTCTGGTCGATGTTTGCCGCGGGCACCGCCGCCGTGCTGGGCGGGTGGGAGTTCGCGCGCCAGCTGTTCGCCAACTACTCGGTGGCGATCCTCTTCGTCACGCTCGGGCTGGTGGCCGCCGTTCCCCTGCTGCTCGGCATCGAGCCGTTCACGAGCTTCTTCGCCCGCCGCAGCACACCCGCCTGGCAGCAGAAGACTCGGGACTTCATCGTCATCAACCGCATCATCACCGCCTGGTTCGCCCTTCTCTTCGGCGCGGCGGCCGCTCTGGCCGCCTGGAAGCCGCACGACATCTGGTTCAGCTTCGTCTACCCGAATCTGCTGGTCTTCGTCGCCGGTCTGCCCTCGCAGCTCTGGATCCCCCCGCTCTACCTGCGCCTCTTCGGTCCGCATCCACCCGACACCGCCGAGGCGGCAGTCCTGGGAATGCCCCTGGCATTCGATTCGAAGGCCGCGGCCGGAGCCGAGGCCACCGTCCAGTTCCACCTGGAGGGGTCCGATGGCGGCGACTTCTGGCTCCGGGTGGCCGGCGGTGAGTGCGAGAGCTCGCCGGGGGTAGCCGCGTCGCCGGACCTGACCGTCAGAGCGCCCAGCTCCGTCTGGCTCCGGATCGTCCGGGGCGAGCTCGACGGCGCCCGGGCGCTCCTGGAGGGCCAGTACTCTGTCGAGGGAGACAGCGCGCTCCTGATGCGGATCGGTGAGTGGTTTCCGGGCCGCCGCTAGGTCGGCGCCATCACCTATACTCGGATCTCGGATCTCGGAGCGCGGGACGGAAGGACCATGACCGAGCGAATCGCGAACAGCCTGTGCGAGTTGGTGGGCGGCACACCGCTGGTGCGGCTGGCGCGCTACGGCGAGGACCTGCCTGGCGAAATCCTCGGCAAGCTCGAATCGCTCAACCCGCTGGCCAGTGTCAAGGACCGCATCGGCCTCGCGATGCTCGAGCAGGCGGAACGGGATGGACTGATCCAGCCGGGCGCAACCATCATCGAGCCGACTTCGGGCAACACCGGAATCGCCCTGGCGTGGGTGTCTCGCGTCAAGGGGTATCGGCTGATCCTCACCATGCCGGACACGATGAGCGCGGAACGCCGCCGGATCCTGACCATCCTGGGCGCCGAGCTGGTCCTGACCCCGGGCAGGAACGGGATGCAGGGGGCCGTGGACCGGGCGCATCAGCTGCAGCGGGAGATCCCCGGCTCGTTCATCCCCCACCAGTTCGACAACGCTGCCAATCCGGCGGTCCACTACCGCACCACCGGTCCCGAGATCTGGGCCGACACCGGTGGCGAGCTCGACTACCTGGTCGCGGGCGTCGGCACCGGTGGCACGGTCTCCGGCGCGGGCCGTTACCTGAAGGAACGGAATCCGGAGATTCGGGTGGTCGCCGTCGAGCCTGCCGACTCACCCGTCCTCTCGGGTGGCAGGCCGGGACCGCACCTGATCGAAGGCATCGGTGCAGGCTTCGTGCCCGGAATCTACGACGGCGGCGTCGTAGACGAGGTCATCCAGGTCACGAACGACGATGCCATCGCCACGGCCAAGCAGCTTGCCAGGACCGAGGGCATGCTGGCCGGCATCTCGGCCGGCGCCAACGTTTTCGCCTCACGCCAGGTCGCGACACGGCCAGCCAGCGCCGGCAAGCGCATCGTCACCATCATCTGCGATACCGGGGAACGCTATCTGAGCACTGGCTTCATCTAGGGCGGGAGCCGACGCGGCGGGCCCGGCGCGTGCAGCCCGGCGCCCGTTCGAGGATGTTCGAGGAGCGAGGGCATGCAGCGCCGCATCACCAATCTCCGACGCAGCGATGACGAGGTGGTCAAGGAGGGCGGCCTGCTGCTCGACTTCGACGAGCTCGCGCGGCGCGGCAGGATGACCCCGGAAGAAACGAAGATCGCCAAGGCCTACGGCATCTACACCACGCGACATCCCAACTACTTCATGGCGCGCATCGTGGTGCCGGGTGGCGTGCTGACGACCTCGCAGGTCCGGGGCCTCTCGAGAATCATCGAGGCCTACGCACAGGGCCGCATCTGTGTGACCACGCGCCAGGCGCTGCAGGTGCACTATCTCAGGCTGGGAGACATCGCGCCGATGATGCGCGAGCTCGCCAAGTACGGCCTGACCACACTGCACGGCTGCGGCGACAACATCCGCAACGTCGCTGCTTGCCCCTGGGCGTCGGTCTGCCCGCACCGGCGCTTCGACGTCCTTCCCTACGCCCGCCAGACGGCCGAGCTGATCGGTTCCGCCCGGGATCTCGACAACCTGCCGCGCAAGTACAAGGTCACCTACTCCGGCTGCCAGGGCAGCTGCGCTCAACCGCTGGTCAACTGTGTGGGGATCGTCGCCATCGTCCGCAAGCGCCCCGGACGGCGGCGAGGAGCCCGGGTTCCGCGTCAGCATTGGCGGCGGCATGGGCTGGCGCCCCCGGGTGGGAGAGCTGCTCTACGGCTTCGTGCCGCGAGACAAGATCCAGGCGCTCTGCCGCGCCATCACGCTGATGTATCGCGATCACGGCGAGCGCTTCGATCGCAGCATGGCGCGGCTCAAGGTCGTCGTCGAGCGTCAGGGCATCGAGGAGTGCCGCAGGATCGTCGAGAGGGCGATGCAGGCCGAGGGCATCGACTACGGCGACTTCGAAAGGGAGTTCGTCGAGGACTGCGGTGCGGCCGTCCCGGAACGCCCGATGGCCGAGGCGCATCCCCGCGGCGACGACGGCAAGGTCATCGCCCGCCTGATGGTTCCCAAGGGCGAGATCGACTTCCACTCGCTCAAGCGGATCGCCGAGCTCTCCGAGCGCTACGGGGACAAGTACGTCTACACCACCAACCGACAGAACTTCGAGCTTCAAGGGGTGGATCCCGCGAGACAGGCCGAGCTTCAGGCCGAGCTCGACGCGCTGCCGCTCTGCGATGGGGATTTCTTCGGGATCGACGACATCGTACCCTGTGTCGGCACCACCTACTGTCCGCTGGCCGTCTCCGAGACACGCCGCCTCTACGACCTGCTGCAGAGCGTGGTCAAGCGCGAGAAGTACGACGCGATTCGCGACAAGGCGATCATCAACATCGCCGGCTGCCCGAACTCCTGCGCGCCGTACTACATCGCGGACATCGGCCTGCGCGGCATGCGGATTCGCGAGGGCCAGGGCTCCGCAGAGGGCTACGAGATCCGTCTGGGAGGGACCGAGGAACGCTTCGGGCAGGTGCTCGGCGAGTTCAAGACCGAGGATTGCCCGCGCGTGGTGGAAGCGGTGCTCGACGCATTCCTGGCGAGCCGCGAGGGAGACGAGACGCTCTCCGCTGCGGTCTGGCGGGCGCAAGCGGATGGGGCTTCCGCGGCAGGAGTGACTCCTTATCGCGAAGCCGTCGAAGCGCTCCAGATCCACTACGAACACGCGCCCAAGCCCGCCGAGTTCTCGGTCTTCACGGGCGAGGGCCGCACGCCCCTCGATGAAGCGACGATGGCGCGCGACATCCCATGTCAGGCCGCCTGTCCCACAGGCACCAACGTGCCCGAGTACATCCGCCAGCTGGTGCTGAAGGACCCCGACGCCGCCTACCGCATCAACCAGGAGGACAACGTCTTCCCCGGCGTGCTCGGCCGCGTCTGCACCCGCCCGTGCGAGCCGGCCTGCCGGCATCAGTGGACCAACACCAACGGCCCCGTCACGATCTGCCACCTGAAACGCGCCGCCGCGGACGGCAAGTCGCAGCGGGCGCAGCCGCTCCCGGCGTGGTTCGACGAGCCCACGGGCAAGCGCATCGCGGTGATCGGCGGCGGCCCCGCCGGGCTCACCGCAGCGCGTGAGCTCACCCGCCTGGGACATGCGGTGGAGATCTTCGAGCGGGAGCCGGTGCTCGGCGGCCAGATGGCCTGGGGCATTCCCGAGTTCCGCCTGCCGCGCAGCGTGGTGGAAGAGGAGGTGCGGGCGGTCGTCGACGGCGGAATCGAGGTGCGTCTCGGCGAGCACGTGGAGCGCGAGCGCCTGACGGCCATGGCCGCGGAGTACGACGCGGTGCTCGTCGCAGCCGGTGCGATCCGCGGGATCGACCTGATGATCGACGGCCTGGAGAAAGGCTCGAACGCGATCAGCGGATACGACTTCATCAAGCGCTACAACACCGGCGATCCGATTCCGGTGAGCGGCGACGTGGTCATCATCGGCGGCGGGTTCACGGCCGTGGACTGCGCCCGCGCGGCCCGGCGCCTGCTGGGCGAGCAGCACCGCGTGACCGCCATCATGTACCGCCGCGGCGAAGAGCACATGTCGGCCAGCCCCGACGAGATCTGGCAGCTTCGCCTGGAGGGCATCGAGGTCGGCTCGCTGGTGAGTCCCGCGCGAGTGCGTTGCGAGGGCGGGGAGATCAAGGCGGTGGTCTTCGACCGCAACGTGCTCGGTGACGATCCGGAAGACGGCGGCAAGCCGCCCGTGGATCGCGTGCCCGGCGGCGAGTACGAGGTCCCCTGCGACACGCTGATCTACGCGGTGGGCCAGACGACCACACCGGAGATCCTACCCGGCGGCGTCGTGCTCGCGGAGAAGAACCGCACCACGCACGAGAAGATCTTCGTGAGCGGCGACTTCCACACCGGTCCGCTCGACGTGATCCACGCCGTCGCCGACGCCAAGCAGGCCGCTCTCGCCATCGACGAGCTCCTGGTGGGCCGCAAACGCCTGGGTCGGTGGGTCGAGATCGAAGAGGCGGACGACACCGGGCGCCTGCGCGATCACGATCTCTACACGCCGGCCCACATGAGCACGCTTCCGCTCGAGCAGCGGCACGGAAACGAAGAGGTCGAGCTCGGCTACGACCTCGAAGAGGTCGAGATCAACGCCCGCCGCTGCTACCTGTGCAGCTACAAGTTCGAGATCGATCAGGACAAGTGCATCCACTGCGACTGGTGCATCAAGGTCTCGCCGCGCGCCTGCATCCACCAGCTGACGCGCCTCTTCACCGATCCCGACGGGGCGCCCACGGGACACATGAAGTCCGCGACTGCGCCGGACGCCACCTACATCTGGATCGAGAGCGACCAGTGCATCCGCTGCGGCGAGTGCCACCGCGCCTGCCCGACCTACGCCATCCCGATCCGCAAGGCCGACCTCGTCTCCGGCCCGATCGGGTAGACCCCGGGGGTCTGGCTCAGGGCTGGCCCGTCGGGAGCTCGATCTTCCAGACGTGCACGAGTCCCTTCTCCTCGTCCGCCTGCCTCTCGAAGCTGTAGATCAGGCCGCGCTCCCGGTCGAAGCAGGTGGCGGCGACCAGGTCCCGCTTGTAGCGCTTCACGTGGATGCGGGGATCGAACAGGCGGTTGCTGAAGTCCAGCGTGGCGTAGGGCTGGGGCTCGTGGGTGGGCTTGGAGCCGCTCGCCACTGCGGCCAGGTCCGCGGGGTCGAAGAAGATCATCTGCGCCGCGTAGCCGTCGGCCCAGAACCCGCGGTTGTCGTAGGGCCAGGGGGGGTACTCGGGGCAGGTTGGCGGGCTCCGATCGGCGCAGTCGTAGGGCCAGACGATCCCGTTGGCGAAGCCGTACCAGCTCTTGCCCAGGGCCTTGGTACCCACCAGGACGACCGCGGCGCGAGTCCCTGCCGTGAGCCATGCGCCAGCGAACCAGTGATCGGATTCCTGGTAGCCCTTCATCGCCATCGAGTCGTCACTGACGATCTCGGGCGTGCCCGGAGTCTGGGTCCCGTAGAGAAGCAGGGGGGTCAGCGTTTTCAGTGTGGAGTTCGCGGCCGGGGGGTTGCCGTCCTTCCAGGGCGCGTAGGCGAACAGCGCCGGACCTCTCCCCGACCAGGGTCCCTCTCGTGCCCTCCCCGATGCCAGGTACTGACCGGGGGCGTTCACATCCGCCCACTGCTTGGGGATCTCGAAGAGGTAGTCGTTCGTGGCGTAGTTCGTGTAGCTGCCGAACTTCCAGGGCCCGGCGCTGCGGGGATTGGAGAGGTCCAGCTCGCACCAGCCGTGGGAGGGCTCGAAATCCTGGATGTGCTGCGCCCAGCAGAAGTGCAGCTTGTCCGTCTTCTGCGGCCCCTGTGCCGGAAGGTACTCCAGCCCCACCCGGGGGAGGGTCAGGTTCTGGTGCTCACCGAAGAGTCCGCTTCGGATGTCATTGAAATGTTGCAGTGTGGTTGCAGTATTCAGCTCCGACGGGTTCTTGCCCGGGGAGACCACGGGTGCGGGGATGCTGATCTCGGAGACGTGCTGGCACTCGGCGTCGTTGCCCACGGCGAAGATGGAGCCGGGATGGCCGTCATCGGGGCCGTCGGGGTCTCCGCCGGGGTAGTACGTCATGGCGTGACCGCTGTAGGTCCAGTCACAGCCTCCTGCCGCGTCGGGCAGCCGAAACGCGCCCTGGTACACCAGGTCGGTGGGTTGGATCAGGCCTGGGGAGGCAGCGTCTGCGCGCCCCGAGGACGGCGTGGAAAGCAGGAGAGCGACTCCCAGCTTCACGAGAATCGACAGAATCTTCCGATTCATTCTTTGCTTCCTGGAAAACGATTCAGGATATTCCCAGTCGGGTGCCGATGATGGTAGGGGATGCTGGCTGAGATGCGCGATCAATCCGTGGCCCCGGGCATCTCCGCCTTGCCGACGGCGCGCGAGCAGCTGAAAGGCCGGTTCGACGCGTGCGAGCTGGTTCGTCCCTTCCGCCGCTCCGCCTACGATCCCGGTGACCGGCTGGAGTACGGGGTCACCGGTGTCCTGCCGGCCAGCACCGGCCGGATGGCGGTGGAGGTCGAGCGGTTCGTCGGAGGCGGCTTCGCCGGGCAGGTCTACCGGGTCGCGCTGCTGGAGGTCGAGGCCGACGAGAGCCCCATCGCGGGACTCGAGGTGGGCCAGTCCTACGCCATCAAGGTTCTCAAGCCGCCATCGGCGTTCGCGCGCGTCTTCCGGGACCTGCTCTACTTCCTCGCCTACCAGTCCAGGTTCAGCGCCCAGGTCAACCCGGCCTCGGTGCGGGTCGGCGTGCTCTGGCAGAAGCTGATCCGCCGGGCAGCCGCGCTCGAATTCGGGGACGAGGCGGTGGTGTGCGACACCTACGCCACCTTCTACGACCGGGAGCTTCACAGCTTCGGCGAGATCAACGAGTGGATCGACGGTCGCCTCTGGAAGTACGAGGTGGACGATCGGATGTTCGACCGGTGGGATTTCGAGGGTCACCCCCCGGTGGACCACAACACTCCGGAGTACGTGCACAAGAAGCTCTTCATGCAGCAGTTGGTCGAGCTCCTGCACGAGATGGGTGCGGCAGAGCTGGCCCGCCAGTACGAGTGGTGGAGCTGCAAGAGCCAGCCGAACGCGCTCAAGCGGGTGGGTTCGAGCGACTCCCCGAGCGACGGGCTGACAGCGGTCGACTTCCGAGCAGGGCTGGCCCTGCTGCCCTTCCTCCCGATGAGCCCGGTCGACGTCCGCTTGATCCTGCGTGGGCTGGGCCGGGGGAACCTGGTCCAGTTCGACCGCAGCGACCCGGTGCGCTTTCGGGAGTTCGTGGAAGAGCGCCGCGACGATTTCGCGGATCTCCAGCCGGCCATCGAAGAGCTTCGGGAGCAGGAGGAAATCCATCGTTCCTCGCTTCCTGACCTGACCCACCATCACGTCCGGCTGGTGACGGACTCCGCCCTGCGCCGGTCGGTCGGGGACGGTGCGATCGTCGCCTGGAAGCACCTGGGACGGCTCGACGAGGAGCACGCGTCCCAGTTGCGCGAGAGGCGCGGGCTCCTGGGGCTGCTCTTTGCGGTGTCGCTGGTTCCGCTGCTCGGGAAGGCGGTCCTCACGCTCTGGGGCAACGCCCGAGCGCGCGAGCACGCCAGACGCTGCCTGACCAGCTTTGGCTATCTCTGGCGCGCCATGCGCGGGACGCGGATCGAGACGCTCGTCATCTGGCAGCGCGAAGGACGCGGCCGCGACGAGCGGTTGCTCCGACTGGCCGATCGGCCCGTCCGCTACTGGGTCCAGCGCATCCTCGTCGGCTGGCTGCCGCCGACCTGGCATCGCGGCCTGGTCGAGCCTTCCTTTGCCTGGCAGGGAGTTCGCGAAGCGGTCGCGTTCTCCGTGCGGTTCCTTCGCGAGCCGCCCTTTCGCGAGGAGTGGCTGCTCGAGCAGGTGGAGCTCGGCGAGCGGGAGGGAATGGTCTCTGCGGAAGAGGCGGGCCTGATCGCGGAGCAAGTCCGGGACCCCTTCATCCAGAAGTATCTGAAGAGCGTCGCCGTCCACCTCTGCATGCTGCCGGTCACCCAGGTCGTCTCCCTGCTCGTCGCCCTCTACGTCATGGTCCGATTCGGCCAGTCGTGGGGCGAGTCGCTGGCCTATGCGCTCGCCGTGCTGGCCATCTTCCAGGTGACGCCGATCTCACCCGGCTCCATCGCTCGCGGCTCCTACGTCGTCTACCTGGCGGTCAGCGAGCGCAACCTGCGCAACTACTCGGTGGCGATGCTGGTCTCCTTCTGGAAGTACGTCGGCTACCTCGGGTTTCCCCTGCAGATGGTCCGCCAGTATCCGGCCCTCGCACGGCTGATGGCCGGCCGCTGGGCCAAGGGCATGGCGAACTTGATCCCCGTTTTCGGAGAGAGCGGTGGCCTCCTCGAGCACGCGGTGTTCGACCTGGCCTTCAACTTCCCTCTGTCGATCAAACAGCGCTTCAAGGCCAATCCGGTGGCCTGGTCCGTCGCCACCGCCCTGATGGCAGCCGTGCTGATCGCCGGCCTGGTGTGGGGCTTCAGCCTCCTCTTGAGGTGAATCCGAGCGCCGCCGCGGATCGCCCGATCCGGGTTCACTCCGCCCAGGCGAAGCGCACGCCGTCCGGCGTCTCGTGCTGCACGAGCGCGGCCAGCTCCAGCACCCGCTCCAACTCGGAGCGCACGAACTCCGGCTCCGAGCCGGTGGCCTCGACGACGGCGGACGCGAGCCCACCGAGGGGGTCGCGTTGGAACGCCGGCAAGCCCTCGATCACGTCTTCGCGGAGGAGCTTCCAGAGCAGCGACTGGCGCCGCCTGCGCAGGTAGATCGTCTTCTCATAGCCTTCCAGCTTGCCGTCTTCGTAGAGCCAGTTCTGATACTTCAGGTACCGCTCGATGGTCTCGTCGTAGCGGTCGACGACCTCCCGAATCAAGGCCGCCGACGCTCCCTCGGTGTGGGAGACGACCTGGTTGGCGTCGTACTTCCTCCAGTCGTCGGTGAGGATCGTGAGCCCGTAGTCGGCGGCGCGCTCCCGCGCCTCGCTGCCGGGGAAGGGCGCCAGGACGTGGAAGCCGCTCAGCGATCCGAACTCCTCGTGCAGCCGCTTGGCGAAGTCCGCCGTCTCGCGGAGGGTCTCGGCAGTCTCTCCCGGAAGTCCGACGATGAAGGAGGCGATGGCGCTGATGCCCGCGCTCTGCGTCATGCGCATGGCCTCGCGCACCTTGCGGAGGTTGGTCTTCTTCTTGGCCCGGTCCAGGATCTCCTGGCTGCCGCTCTCCACCCCGAAGCAGATGGCCTGACAGCCCGCGCGCGCCATGGTCTCGACGATCTCATCGGTGATCGTGTCGACGCGCGAGAAGGCGTTCCATCGGATACCGGTATCGCGCCGGATGAGCTCGCCACAGACGGTCAGGAAGTGCTTGCGGCGGAGCGTGAAGCACTCGTCCTCGATGGTGATGTCACTGAAGCCGCGGCGCCCGAGCTCCTCGATCTCGTCGACGCACAGGCTGGGCTCGCGGTAGCGCACGCGGCGGCCGCTCCAGGCCGCGGCGGAGCAGAAGGTGCACGAGAAGGGGCAGCCGCGGCTGGTGACGACGCTCGCGTGAGCGTCGAAGGCCAGGTAACGGGTGAGTGGCGCCAGGTCGCGCGCCGGGGTGGGGAGGCGGTCGAGCTGGGCTTCGAGCGGCCGCGCTGCCGTGCGAACGACGCGCTCACCGTCGCGCAAGGCGAGACCGCGGACGTCGCGCAGGTCCATCTGGCCCTGTAGCGCCCGGGCGAGCTCCATGATGGTGTGCTCGCCTTCGCCGATGCCGATGAAGTCGAGAGCGGGAAGATCCCGAAAGGATCCCTCGATCTCGAACGAGACGTGCGGCCCGCCCATTGCGATCGGAACGCGCTCGTCGCACTTCCGCGCCACCTCGGCGATGAAGCTGGCGATGTGGTGATTGAGCGTGACCGAGGTGATGCCGACCAGCTCGGGCCGGAAGCGTGCCATCTGCCGCTCGATCTTCTCGCGCGTGGTGCGAGCCAGCAGCAGGTCCAGGATCTCGACCTCGTGGCCCTCCTCGCGCAGCGCCGCGGCCAGGTAGGGAAGGGTCACGAGCAGCCGCGGGAACTCCTCGAAGGGGTACGACGGATTGACCAGCAGGACGCGCATCAGGGCCTCCCGCCGGCAGCGTGGTGCTTCTCGACCGCGTTCGCCACGTTGAGCCCCGATTCGGTGGCCTGCTGCGTTCCCACGCCGTAGCCACCGGCATCGCAGCCGGCGAAGAAGAGACCGCGGATCGGCGCGCTGACCGAGGGCTTCTTCTGACCGCCCTGACCGATCACCTGCCCCAGCCCGATGCACTCGCCGCCCTGGCCCGGCAACACGCGGTCACGGGTCAGACGGGACACGTCGCGAACCGAGTAGTACTCCTTGTGTTCGATCCGCTCCGGCAGGTCGGGAAAGACCCGGAACATGATCTCGTCGCACTTCTCCCACCAGGGCTTCATCTGCTCCTCGGTTGCCTCACCGTCCGCCGGGCCCCAGACCGAGGCGAGAACCACCTGCTTGCCATCGGGCGCCGCGTTCTCGTCGTAGTTGGAGGGTACCTCGTATAGAACGGCGATGTCCTCCGGCATCTCACCGGCCGCGGCGCGATCGAACCTGTCGACGGTCCAGTAGCTCTCTGCCGAGAAGATGGTCCCGAACGGCTGCTGGATCACCTTCTTTCCGAGGAAGTAGCGGACGCCGGGGAGGCCCCACGAGGGAACCAGCGCTCTCACGTAGTCGAGGTAGCCAGCGTCGAAGTGCTCTTCGCCAACGAGCTTGAGAACGGTCGGCTGGATTCCGACGTTGCTCACCACGATCGGCGCCCGGAAGGTCTCCGCATCGGTGGCGACGCCCGTCACTGCCCCGTTCTCCACCAGGATCCTCTGGACCCTGGCTCGGGTCAGGTATCTCCCGCCGTTCTCCTCCACCGCCGCCGCGTAGACCTCCGCCACCCGTCCGATGCCGCCCTTCGCGAAGAGTCCACCGCTGCGGAGGAAGATGGCCTGGAGAACACGGATCGCCTCCGAGGCCGCCACCACGTCCACTGGGCAGACGAAGCAGGCGTCGTGAATGCTCCCGACCAGGTATCCGTACACCGCGCTGTGAAGCTGGTAGCGCGTCGAGAAACTCCGCGAAGCTGATGTCGTCGTGCTCGTCGATCTGCTCCGGGGGCATCAGCGTGATCTCGGTCATCGCTGTGAGGGCGGCGCCCCTCTGCTCCTCCGGAACCTCGAGCCAGTCGAAGATCAGGTTCGGGTCCCCGGGTCCATCCGCGGGCATGGGAGGCATCGGGACGTACTCGCCCCGCGCGTTCCTGAAGATGGCCCCGCCGGTGGGATCCGGCGTCACCAGCTCCGCCCGGTCTTCCATGCCGAGCTCCGTGAGCACCCTCTCGAAGGCGTTGTCCTGGATGGGAGCGGTGATCACGACCCACGGCGTGTAGACGAATCCATTCTTGGAGAAGGCCATCGCCTTGCCGCCCGCCTTGGCGTTCTTCTCCAGCAGCAGGACCCGAAGCCCCCGCTTCGCGAGGAGGCCCGCAGAAGCCGCCCCTCCAAAGCCTGCCCCGACGACGATCACGTCGAACTGTTCATCTGCCATGCTTCGACACCGCCTCCACCTGATTGGGACCCCGTGAGACCCCCAAGACTAGAGCATCTCGAGCCGGTCGTGGAAGGGGGCCAGCCAACCTGGGGGCGCGGCTCGGCCGGGGTCTCCTCCCGCTCACCGGCGCTTCGCTGGATGCGGGTGGCGTCTCCGGGAGGAGTCGACCAACATCGGACTGGGCCGGCAGCGGGACGCCACGTGCTGCGCGCCGGGCTGACGAGCTGGTATCACGGAGACCGACCCATGCCGATGCGTGTGACCCCGCCCGACGATCGAAGCCATCGAGGAACCGAGCCGGGCTGCCCATCGACGCGACCTCGACCACGCCGGCGAGCTCGTCTCGCGCTGGGGCATCTCGTGCTCGGAGGTCGTCGACGAGATCGCCCGCCTTCAGGTCGCCGCGCCTTCCTGGGCTCTTGGCGCGGGCGGCACCCGCTTCGGCAGCTTTCCCGTCGCGGGCGAGCCGCGAACCACCGAGGAGAAGATCGACGACGTGGCGGCCCTCCACGCGCTGACGGGCGCCAACGGAGCCGTGAGCCTGCACGTCCCCTGGGACGATCCTCCCGACCCCTCCGCGCTCGCGAAGTACGCCACCGAGCTGGGCTTGCACTTCGACGCCATGAACTCGAACACCTTCGAGGACAATCCCTCCACCACCGGGGGTGGCGAGATCTCCTACAAGTTCGGGTCGATGTGCCACACGGACCCGGGCGTCCGGCGTCTCGCCGTGCAGCACAACAAGGCCGTCGTCGAGATGGGAGTCGCACTGGGTTCGAGGGCCATCACGGTCTGGCTCGCCGACGGCACCAACCACCCGGGGCAGGCCAGCCTCCGCGGACAGTTCGACCGGGTAGCCGGATGCCTGGAAGAGCTGCACGAGTTCCTGCCGGCGGACTGGGAGCTCTACATCGAGCACAAGCCCTACGAGCCGGCCTTCTACTCGACGGTCAACGCGGACTGGGGCTCGTCGCTGCTGCTCGCCCAGGCGGCGGGTCAGCGCGCGAAGTGCCTGGTCGACCTGGGTCACCACCTGCCCGGCTGCAACATCGAGCAGGTGGTGAGCCGTCTGGCCATGGTCGGGCGTCTGGGCGGCTTCCACTTCAACGACTCCAAGTACGGCGACGACGACCTCACCGTCGGATCGATCCAGCCCTATCAGCTCTTCCTCGTCGTGCTCGAGCTCCTCGAGTGCGGCGGGGGGCGGATGCCCGGCCTCGCCTACATGATCGACGAGAGCCACAACCTGAAGGATCCGATCGAGGACCTGATCCAGGCCACCGACCAGATCCAGGTCGCGCTCGCCCAGGCGCTGCTGGTGAAGCGCGATGAGCTGGAGCAGGTCCAGCAAGAGAACGATCCGGCCCGTGCGGCGGAGATCCTGCAGCGAGCCTACCGCACGGACGTGCGTCCGATCGTCGCCGAGGCGCGGCGTCGGAACGGCGCTTCACTCTCTCCGCTCTCGACCTATCGCGCGCTCGGATATCGCGAAGCGGTGACGAGCGAACGGGGCGCGGGCCGGGGAGCCACCGGCCTGTGAGGCCCCCGACCCGCACAAGAGGCGTGCTCTGAGGGCTCCATGGAAGGACTTCCCGTCATCGCCATCGACTTCGGCGCGAGTTCGATCCGCGTCTGCCGGATCGACCTCGAAGCCCGCCCCGTCGCCCTTCGCGTCGTCCACCGATATCCGCACGGGCCGATTCGCCACTCCGACGGTTCCCTGCGCTGGGACTGGGCGACGCTGCTGGCGGAGATGCACCGAGGCCTCGAAAACGCCCTCCAGGAGGGGCCCGTCGCCTCGATCGGCGTCGACACCTGGGGTGTGGACTATGGGCTGCTCGACGAGAGCGGAGAGCTGGTGGCGCCGCCGTTCTGCTACCGCGACGAGCGAACTCGCGACTGGCTGGACGTGATCGCCCGCATCGGCGCGCGCCGGCTCTACGAGATCGCGGGTGTGCAGCTGATGCCGCTCAATACGATCTTCCAGCTCGCCGCACTCCAGGCGGAGGAGAAGTCGAGAGCCCGAACCCTCTTGATGCTTCCGGAGCTGATCGTGTACGAGCTCTGCGGGGTGGCGCTGGCCGAGGTCACCAGCGCCGGAACCACGGGCCTGGTGGACATCCAGGCGGGACGCTGGTCCGAGGAGCTGCTCGACGCCGTCGGAGCAGACCCCGCCTGGTTCCACGAGATCCAGACGGCGGGCAGCGTGGCCGGAAGCTGGCGCGGGATCCCCGTGCACCTGGTGGGCGGACACGACACCGCTTCTGCCGTCGTCGCCATGGCGGCGCACCCCTCCCCGGACACGGCGTTCGTCTCGGCCGGCACCTGGTTCCTGGTCGGTCGGGAGCTCGCCGCGCCCGACACCAGCGAGAAGGCACAGGCCGCCAACTTCGCCAACGAGCGCGGAACCTTCGGCAGCATCCGCTTCCTCAAGAACCTGATCGGCATGTGGCTGCTCGAGGAGTGTCGGCGCGGCTGGGGCGATCCCCCGGTCGAAGAACTCCTCGACGCCGCGGCCGCCGTACGCGAACCGGTGCCGTTGATCGACGTCAATCAGCCCGAGCTGCTGGCACCGGACGACATGGCCGCCACGCTTTGCGGGATGGCCGGGCTCCCGGACGACGTCGAACGCGGTGTGATCGTCAAGCTGATCCTCGACTCGATCGCGGACGGTGTCGCGCGCATCGTCGACGATCTCGACCCGGTCGACGACATCACCATCTTCGGCGGGGCGTCCCGCTCGGCGCTCCTCCTCGAGGCACTGGCGAACCGCTCGGGCCGGCCGGTCCGCACCGGCCCGGCCGAGGCCACCGCCCTCGGAAACGCGCTCACCCAGGGCGTTGCTCTCGGTGCCTTTGCCAATCAGGAGGAGGCCCGCGCCAGCCTCGCACCGCTCGGGCAGACGTGATGGCCCTCCGGAAGCTGACTACGTCGGTTCGCTGCTCGCCAGGATCTCCGGGTCCGGCTGAACGCCGAAGTGGCGCGCCAGCGCACTCAGCTGCTCGTTGCTGAGCCGGTGCTCCACAGGCCCGAGCGCGGCCGCTTTCAGGTAGATCTCCGCGGCCTTCTCGGCCGTCTCGATCAGGCCGAAGGCGGCATCCAGGTTGCGGCCCGCTGCCACGATGCCGTGGTACTGCCAGAGCGCCAGCGTGCGGCGCTCCATGATCTCTTCCGTGGCGCGTGCCAGCTCCTTGCTGCCGGGCAGCCGCCAGTCCACGAAGCCGCAGCCCCTCGGAAAGACGACGATGCACTCGGTGTGCATCTCCCAGAGCAGGCGGGTCAGCGAGGCGGTGTCGAGCTCGAGGGCGTAGGTCAGCGCGATCAGGTTCGCGGGGTGGGTGTGGATGACGGCGCGGCTCCTGCTCCCCGGAGCCCGCTTCCGGGCCAGGTGCACTCGCAGATGGGGCATCAGCTCGCTGGTGGGGCCGCGTTTCAGGTCTCCCTCGAACGATCCGGTAGTGCTCGCCGCCCTCGTCGAGCTCGATGACACTGGTGTTTCGCAGCGGATCCAGCTCCACCAGGCGCATGTGGCTCCCGGTGTCCGTGAAGAGGAAGAACTCGCCGGCCAGCTCCGGGACCGCCGTCGACGAGTGGCGTCCAGGGGCCCTCGATTCGGGAATCCTCGTCGTCGAGCTCTTCCGAAAGCAGAAGCACGCTGAGGTTTCCGGCGTTTCGCTCCGCCCAGCCCTTGAGCCAGAGATCGTGGGCGGTCCTGATCACCGCGGACTGCAGACTCTCCATCGTGCTGCCCATGCTAACGCCTCCGCGAGCGGACGTCGCCTCCCCGCCCGGCTACACGGCTCGAGCGCTCTCGGCTAACGTGGGCACGAACTGGGGGAGGACTTCATGAATCTCGAACTCGATCTCGACTTCGCCCGCCGTTTCACGCCGGAGAACTTCTTCTTCGGCGTCGCCAACGCGCCCTATCTCTCGGAGGGGGGATACAACTACCCGGAGGGGATCAAGAACTCCTACGCGACGCTGGAGCTCTCCGACAGGATCGAGCGCTCCCGTGAGTCGACGCGGTTCTGGACCGATTACGAGAAGCACATCGAGCTGGCTGCTTCGCTGGGGTTGAACGCCTTCCGGATGGGAGTCGACTGGTCGCGCGTGCAGCCTTCGACTTCGCTGGAGAAGACCGATCCGCCGCCCTGGAGCGACGACGCGGTGGACGGGTACGCGCGAATCGTCGAGAGCCATCGTCCGGCGCGGCATGGAGCCGATCGTCACGCTGCATCACTTCACGCATCCCGCCTGGGCTGGGCTCGACTTCTGGATGCACGATGAGGGGCCCGATCTCCTGGTCGACTACCAGCTGCGCGTCATGGAGGAGATGAACGAGAAGCTGCTGGCGCGCGGCGGGCCGGCCGATCTCGCAGATCATCGTCTACAACGAGGTGAACCTGGTGCCCCTGATCTACCACTGGGGCGACCTCTTCCCCGTGGAGCAAAAGGGGCGCGAGGCGATCTGCTCGGCCACGACAACATGCTGTCGAGGTACGTGGCGATCTACGATGGCCTGTACGATCTCTACGAGCGCAAGGGCTGGGGCGCCCCGGAGGTCGGCTTCGGGGTCGCCAGCTTCTTCGCCTACGAGCTCGACAAGTTCATGTACGACCTGGTCCGCCTGCGCCAGCTCGGGATCGAACGGAGCGCAGCGGACGAGGAGATCGCCCGGCGCAAGGCGTCCTGGATGGCGCGCATCGCGCCGCTCGCCAGATCGAAGCTGACGGACCGTCAGTTCTCGACCTGGGAGGCGATGGTGGCGATGGTGGGCGGCGACCTCCGGGCCTCGACCTTTGCGAAGACTCTCGATGCCCTCTACGCCTCGCCGAGAGCCAGGAAGCTCGACTACATCTCCTGCAACATCTACGAACCCTTCGCGGCAATCAAAGGTGCGGACCACCCGGGTGGGATGATTCTGTGGTGGGACTACGCCGCCGACACGGAGGTCTATGGCACCTACACGCGCGCCTACCACGACGGCAATTCCGACTTGCCGGTCTACATGGGCGAGAACGGACTGATGTGCCGCCAGCCGATCGGCGCGAAGGCGGAGCCGCGACCCGACGGCTGGAACCGAGAGCGCTACTTCAAGTCCTACCTGATGGAGATGATCAAGTGCATGAAGGAAGGGGTGCCGATCCAGGGCTACCTCTTCTGGTCGATCCTGGACGACTTCGAGTGGGATGCGGGCTACCCGCCGCGCTGCGGGCTCTACAACTACGACTACGAGACCCACCAGATCTCCGACACGGACGCCTTCGGTGACCCGGCCGGAGAGATCTACGCCTACCTGATCAGGGCGCTGCGAAGCGGCGACAAGGATGTCATCGCCGCTGCCTTCACCAAACGCTACGGAGAGGGACCCGAGCTGTAGAACCTTGTCCGGCCCCGCTGGCGCGCAAGCGAGCCGACCGAGGGAGGCTCTCGTCCTAGCCCGCATTTCTCACCAAGTCGCTACTGCGGGCGCCGATAGCACCGCATCTTCTCGACCTTCTCCCTCCGGTCGCCTCAACGTACTGCCAAGTACGCCTTCGGCGCCCTCCGGTCCGAGGGCCGCGAATCTGCGGCACTCTCGGCGCCCTCGCTACGCGACCTGGTGAGAAATGCGGGCTAGAGATCGTCCCCCAGTAGAACGTCCAGGCGCCGGATGCTCTCGAGCGCCCCGCGGCCGGTGTGGTAGGCCACCTTCCAGGGATTTCCGAGGTCGCCGTCGAGCATGCGACCGGCGCGATCGGTGCGCACCCTCCACTCGCCGAACCGGGGGTGCACGAGGTGGTCGCGGGCGAACCGCCAGGTACCGAGGAAGGCGTCGAGGTAGGCCGGATCCCGGGAGACCCGGTACGCCTCCAGCCAGCCGACCAGCGACTCGGCGTTCTGCCAGAATTCCTTGTCGGTGTCCGAGGCGGCGCCGCCGGGCGGACCCTCCCGGTAGACGCCTCCGTGCTCGGTGTCGTAGCCGTGCGCGAGCGCGTGGCTCGCCAGGGAGGAGATGACCGCGTCGGAGGCACCCTCCTCGCCCAGAGCGCGATCGGCAGCCCCGAGGAGCCAGCCCAGCTCGAGATTGTGCCCGTAGCACGTGGTGACGATGGGGCTCGGCTCCGGCTCGATTCCAATTTCGGCGTTGCGCTCGGCGATCCAGGTCTTGGGAATGACGATCGGGACCACTGGCTGGAACTCGAGGTCGTACTGGTTGCCCCCGGCGCCGGTCTCGAGATCGATCATCCGCTCCACGATCAGGGTTCGCACGGCACGGAGCCTCTGCTGATGAACGGCCGAGCCGGTCAGGCGGACCAACTCGGTGAATGACTCGAGCAGGTGCATGTGTGAGTCGAGCGACTTGCGGTCGCCGGCCTCCGCCCCCGGTCCCGCGGGCGTCCAGTCTGCGCCGAGGTTCTCGAGGTAGCCGCCGTGAAGCGTGTCGGCCGCGGCGGCGTGGATGCGGTCGAACGTCTCGATCGCCAGACGGGTTGCCTCGGCATCGCCGGTGCGCCGGGTGAAGGCCGCAATCCCATAGAGAGCGAAGCTCTCGCCGTAGATGAGCTTGGCGGGATCGACGACGCGACCATCCCGGGCGACCTTCCAGTACCAGCCCCCGTGCTCCTGGTCGAGCAGCCGCTCGCGGAGGAACTCCATCCCACTTGCGGCGAGGCCCAGAAATGGGGCCGGGTCCGGCACTATCTCGGAGAGCTCACTGAAGCACCACAGCAGTCTCGCCTGGGTGTTGAGGTACTTGTCGCAGCGGCCCGGGCGCAGCTCGCCGCTCTCGTCGAAGTCTGTGAGGTAGCCTCCGTAGCGATCGTCGAGCGCGCGCTCCGCCCAGAAGGGCAGGATTCCGTCGCGCAGTGTCGCCAGAAGCTCATCGCGTGCAATCGACAGCGCGTTTCGCTTTTCGCGATCCATCAGGACCTCACCCGGGTGGACCGGTCCGATTGCACGACCATCGCCTTCGCTCGCCAGTCGCCAGACGATACAGCATCCCCGTTGCCGATGGGAACGGCGGGTACTCAGCCGAGAGAGCCATCGAGCTCTCGAAGCTGCTCGACGCTGCAGGGGTCGCGTATTTCGAGGAACCCTGCGTCTACTGGGATATCGATGCAACCGCCCAGGTGAACGCCAGCTCCCAGGTGCCGGTCTGCGGCGGAGAGCAGGACTACGATCTGCTTCGCTGGCAGCTGATCTTCGAGAAGCGGGCAGTGTCGCTGGCCCAGCCCGACGTCTGCTACCTGGGCGGACTGTCCGAAACGCTCGAGGTGGCGCGAATGGCGGAACAGCACGGTCTCAGAGTCATGCCGCATGCCTCCAATCCCTCAATGGTCCTGCTCTTCTCCATGCACCTGATGGCCGCCATCCCCAATCCGGGTCCCTATCTCGAGTACGGCATCGAGGAGAGCCCCTGGGTCGTGGGTGCCTTTCACCCGGCCCTGGAGATGGTCGATGGGTGTGTGGCGATTCCGACAGAGCCCGGCTGGGGGGTCAGCATGAACGAGGAGTGGTTGGCGAACACCGAGCACCGCTGCACGGAGCTAGACGCAAGGTGACAGTGGACGGGCGCAGGCGCGGAATGGGGTGCTCCTACTGATCACCTCCGAAGGCGATCCGGTCGGGCAGGTTGCCAGCGCCGTCGAAGGGGAGGGGGCGAAGCTCCGAGACGACCTCGAGGTTCTCGCTGCCCTTCGCCTCCTCGAGGAAGGCGGCCGAGCACTCCGCCTCCGCGAGCTGCAGCGTGTTGCGGATCCAGAGGATCCGAGCCTCCGCGGGAGGCCGCAGGCCGAGCATCGGAAGCGCGGCGGCGATGATCTCGGCGTCCGTCTCGTAGTCGAGCGGCAGCATGGCGGCCACCAGGTCGCCGGCGGTGAGCGCGTTCAGTCGCGTCGCCGCGGGGTCCATCTCGCGAAGCACGCGGGAGCGGCAGAACTCCGCCAGGCCGAGGCCGACGGCGTTTCCGAGCGTCGCCTCGGTGAGGCTTCGCACCGCGATGAAGCGGACCCGCGTGGGCCCGTCCTTCGCGGCGTGGTGCAGCGAGGACTTGCGGCCGACCACGTTGACGTCGAGCCCGGAGCCGCTCACGTTCTTCCCGATCTCGTCGATCAGCAGCAGGTCCACGTCCGAGAACGGGAGCTGTGGCATCCAGCGCCCGGCCATCTCGAGGAGACGGGGCTCGTCGGAGAAGAAGCGCTCCGGCGGCAGCGCCTCGACATGCGCGGTCTCGTCGTCCCCGCCCTCGACCAGGGCCACGCCGGCCAGGACGCCACAGCGCGCCAGTAGCTCATTCCCGACGTTCTCGAGCACGGCGGAATAGCCGTGCTCGAGGATGGCGCGGTGGTAGAGAGCAGCCCCCTCCTTCTTGCCGAGCCCGATCATCAGCATCTTGAGCAGCCCGCTCTGGGTGGGGCCGGAGAAGAGCGTGTGAGGCTTCACCCGGTTGCAGACGACGACGTGGTCCGCCTCGAAGGCGTGCCGATCGAAGAACACGGGGAAGCCGAGCTTCGACTCGCAGACGCGCACCACCTCCATCGAGCTGCGGATCGGGCAGCCGATGCCCTCCTCGGTGATGCCGTAGGAGGAGAGGATCCGCAGCTGTCCCTCGGCGGTGCCGCCGCCGTGGCTCGCCATCGCCGGCACGATGAAGGGCTCGGCGCCGAGAGAGCGAAGCTGCTGGACGATCTCCGCGAGGACGAGGGTCTGGTTGGCGATGCCACGGCTCCCCGCCGTCACGGCGACCGTCTCGCCGCGCCGCACCCGGGCGCCGAGGTCCAGGGATTCGAGGGTCTGGCGCACCGCGGCCGGGACGTCTTCCACTCGCGGTCCGTCGAAGCGTTGGCGCACCCGAAAGAACCCGGGCAGGGCCAGGTCCTGTCCGCTGCCAGCTCCAGCAGGCTCGTAACTCACGGTTCCTTCTCCCTGGAAACGCTCTTCGCCATGCGGACGCCGACGGCGGACGTCATCCTACCATGACCGCCCGTCCGGAGGAGATGCGCGAGTGAACTCGGCCGTCAGCCGGTTCGGAGGCGCCGCCGGCCGGCGGCCAGCGCGGCCAGCCCGAGTCCGAGAAGGAGGGCGCTGCCAGGCTCCGGCACCGAGAACGCGACTTCACCGATTCCGCAGTTGTTCAGATCGGTGGAGTGGCAGCTGAACTCGATTCTCACGTAGCGATCGCGCACCGAGGGAAGATCGAAGCTCAGGACCTGGGCCGGGTAGTCCACGTCCCGGGTGGGGGTAGGCAGCAAGAAGGATCCCTGGGCGCTCACGCCGGTGAGAAAGTCGATGTCGTCGGAGGTCGACACCGTCATGTCTGCGATGCCCGTCGAGTCTTCGTTCCAGAGGGCCATGCGGTCGACCGGGAAAGGATGCGCCCAGGTCGAAGATGATGGTTCCGGACGTCAAGTCCCTCGCGCCGAAGAACTCCTGGTCATTGAACATGGGATCGTGAAGAGGGTCCAGCAACAGGTAGTCATCGAAGTCGGTCACGCCACTGGTGAATCCCACCGAGAGTCCGGACTGATCGATCATGTTGCCGGTGTCGCAGCAGGACCCCTCCTCGCCCAGCGTGTTGACCGGAACCGCCACCGGGCTCAGGATCGAGGTGGCCTCCGCTTCGCGCGGGCCGAGACTCAACAGCGCGAGGGCCAACGAGGCCGCTAGGGGAAGTGCGAATCGACCAACAGTCGCTCTGCGTACTCGAACTCTCACCTTGGCTACTCCCGCGAGTCGTGGGGCCGGCCTTCCCGGGTACGGAGCCGGGGAGCCAAGCCCCACAGTTACGTGGTACGGGGAGGGGGAATGTGGCGAAGGGGCCAGCGCCGCAGCCGCAAACAGCTATGCAATCACTTCCAGGACAGAACTCGATCTAGCTGAAAAATATCGCTTTTTTCGGACTGAATGGAGTCTTCTGCCAGGCGGCTGCCGCGGAGTTGCCGGCCAGGTTTCCTCCCTGGAGCCCGCGCGATGTAGAATCCGCTCTCGGCGTGGCAGGCCTCAGGGGAGGCTGCAGGGGGGATCGAGGTTGGACGCATTCGACACGCTGCTGACCCTTGCCGAGGTCTCCCTGGGCCTGGCCGGCTTCGCGGGGATCGTCGTCGTATTTGGTCGCGGACGTGATGAACTTCCGGCCGCCGATTCGTTTCGGCTTCTCGCGCTGGTGGGTTGCAGCCTTGGAACGCTGTTCCTCTCCCTGATCTCGATCGCTCTCGGCTTCGTGGGAGTCGCCGAACCGGCGCTCTGGCAGTGGAGCAGCGCGCTGTTCGTCGCCTCGGTCGTCCCGGCTCACGTCTTCGCCTTCGCGCGCGTACGTCGCGACGCAGCCGAGATTCTCGAGGTCGTACCGGTCTACCTGCTCCCGATCGGAGTGTGCCTCTTCACGGCGAACTTGATCGCACAGATCTGCAACTCCCTGGGCGTTGGCTGGTCCCCGAGCTTCGGCGTGTACTTCCTCGGTTTGCTCCTCTACCTCGGATTTGCCGCTGTTCAGTTTGCCCGTATGCTCTTCGTGAGGCCTGGCAGGTCGTGAGTGCGCCTGGTGGAAAGAGAATGATCATCGCGCAAATCACCGACACCCACGTGCTCCCCAAGGGCAGGAAGCTCGGGCGTCTGATCGACACCAACGCGCAGCTGGAGGCCGCCGTGGGCAGTCTCCTGGAGCTCAGCCCGCCCGCAGACGTGGTGGTGCTCACCGGCGACCTGGCGGACGACGGAGCGCCCGAGTCCTATGCGATGCTGCGCGAACGGCTCGGTCCGCTGGACTGTCCCTACTACCTGATTCCCGGCAATCACGACCGCCGCCGGGCGCTGGTCGAGGCGTTCCCCGATCACGCCTACCTGCCGCGGCAGGGATTCGTGCAATACGCGATCGACGATCACGAGGTGCGCCTGGTCGCGCTCGACACGCTGGTCGAGGGGCGCGATGGCGGCGCGCTCTGCGAGGAGCGGCTCGCCTGGCTCGAGGTGACGCTCGGAGCAGAGCCGGATCGCCCGACGCTCGTTCTGATGCACCACCCCCCGTTCGAGTCCGGCATCCGGTGGATGGACGCGATGGGGCTCTCCGGAGCGAGCGGGCTCCGCAGCGTCCTCGGCCGCCATCCGCAGGTGCGGCTGGTCGTCTGCGGGCACATCCACCGCCCGTTTCACTCCATGTTCGCCGGGGTGCCGGTGGCCGTGGCGCCGAGCACGGCCTGGCAGGTCCACCTGGATCTCCAGCCCGAGTCGCAGCCGCATGCCGCGCCGGAGCCCGCCGCGGCGCTCCTGCACGTCTGGAATGGCGACGCCTTCGTCACGCACACGAGCTACGTGAACCCCGGCGCGAAGCCCGTCCTGCTCGACGAGCTGATGAAGGGTTAGTCACCGTCTGGCCGCGGCTCAACGCCGGTCGACGACGACCTCTCCCGACTTCATCACCAGTTCGATGGCGGGCTTCTGCTTGAGAACGGCGACGTCCTGGGACGGATCGCCGTCCACGACCAGCAGGTCCGCCTTCTTGCCCGCCTCGAGCGTGCCGATCTCGCCTTCCAGTCCCAGGGCCTCCGCGGCGATGCGGGTGGCGCTGGCGATCGCCTGCATGGGGCTCATGCCGACCTGCTTGACCAGGATCTCCAGTTCGACCGCGTTGTCGCCGTGTGCCACGCCGGCAGGGCCGGCGAAGTCCGTCCCGACGGCGATCTTCACTCCCGCTTCGAAGGCGCGCCGGATCGACTCGAGGTGGGCCTTGTTGCTCTCCTCCGCCTTCTTCATGGCGTACTCCGGCACACCGGCTGCCCGCCCGAAGGCCACGATGGCGCTTACGATCGCGAACGTCGGCACCACCACGGCGTCCTTCTCGAGCAGCATGTCGATGGTCTCGGCGTCCAGGTAGATGGCGTGCTCGATGGTGTCGACACCGTTTCGAAGCGCCAGCTGGATGCCCACCTCGCTCTGGGCGTGGGACATGACCTTGAGGCCGACCCGGTGTGCCTCCTCGACCATTGCCGCCACCTCTTCATCGACGAACTGCGGATGGGTTGGCGAGTCCTTCTCCGACAGCACGCCGCCGGTGGTCATGATCTTGATCACGCCGGCCCCGGCGCGGATCTGCTCGCGCACCGCCTTGCGGCACTCGTCCGCACCGTCGGCGATCCGCGTGCCCGCGTAGGGGCCGGTGAGCCAGCCCGGAGGCAACATGTGCATGTCTCCGTGGCCTGCGGTCTGGGAGATGGCGAGGTGGGAGGCGACGATCCTGGGTCCGGGAATGGTGCCCTCCTCGATGGCCGCGTTCAGCGGGACGCCGAGGTTCGAGCCGGCGCAGCGGACCGCGGTGAAGCCGGCCTCGATCAGCTTTCGGACGTCGGCGACGCCCCGGGCCGCGCGGACGAACGGATCCTCGATGCTGGCCAGGACCGGGTTGTAGGCGCGGATTCCCATCAGATGGAGGTGCGCGTCGATCATGCCGGGCATCACCGTCTTGCCGGTGGCGTCGATCGTCTCGCCCTCTCCGTCGAGAACGATCTCCGGTCCGATGGCGGCGATGGCTCCGTCTTCGATCAGGAGATTCATTCCCGAAACGGGTGCCTCCGCCTGACCGTCGATCAGGCTCGCGTTCTCGATCAGCGTCTTCAATCTGGCTTCTCCTCGTCAGATGGGCTGAAGCGCGTGGCGAATCGGGTGCGGGCGCGAGCTCACTCCCAGCCGGAGAGCAGGCCGAAGCTCACGGTGAGCGCTCCGACCTCGCCCTCGCGGAAGGGCTCCTCGAGGTGCTTGTGTGCGGAGAGGAGCACCAGCGGGTTGACGGCGCGGATCGGTTCGGCCTCCCCGTCGTGCAGCTCGAGCACTTGCCGGTATGCCTCGCAGGCCTCCGCTCGCGCATCCCTCAGGTCGCGTCCATAGCCGCGCAGGAGCCACGCCTCGGCGACCTCGCTCGGCCCTTGCGCCGGGACTGCGAGGGCGCGTTCCAGCATCGCGTCGGCCGGGCCGGGGTCGTTCGCGATCAGGTGGAAGCGGGCGATCATGCGCGGGTAGACGGGATCCTCCGGATCCATCTCCATCGCCTCGCGCAGGAGCTTCTGGATCGCGTCCAGCTCGCCCGGGGAGCGATCGTAGAGGCAGGCCGCCTCGGCGTAGCGGCGCAGGGCCCGCAGCCGGTCGTCCTCGCCGAACGGGTTCCCCTTGCGCCGGCCCAGAGGTGCGAGGTCTCCCTCTCCAGCCAGCGCCGTGCGGCAGTCGAAGCCCAGGAAGTCGTTGTTCGAGGCAGGCACTGGCCCGACGCCCATCCAGAGCTCCCGGCGCGCGGGGCGGAGCAGGACGCTGGTAACGCTCCCGATGCTGGCGATGGTGTGGCCGACGCCCCGCTCGCGCCCGGACGCCTCGTCGTAGTGGTCCCCGAGAAAGCCGAGCGCGAGGTCGAGGTCGATCGCGCCGTGGTGCTTCTCGATCAGGTCGCCGATGCGCTTCCAGCGGGAGAGGGGGTTTCGCGCCACCGAGGCCCGCAGCAGGATGTCGGCCTGCTTTTGCGGGTCGCTGGCCGTGCATACGTTGGACATGAAGACGGCGCCATCGGAGAGCCACCGCTTCGAGACCGCGGCGCGGGTGCACTCGAGCGCGACGGCCTCACCCGTCTTTCCGTCCGAGAGGATGAAGGCGAACGCCCCCGCCCGAGGGCCTTCCTCGACGATCGAGATGGCCTCCCGGAGGTCGGAGGCGCGGCGCATGACCTCGTTCTCGAGGATGGTGAACGCCATCCCATCGGTGGCCGTGTCCGTCGAGAACAGGAAGTGTCCGCCCAGGGTGACGCCGTGCTGGTTCATGCAGGTGTTGCACTTGATCAGCCCTGCGGACGTGCCGCGCACGTAGGCGAAGCCGTCGGCGGGCCGCGACAGCATCAGCACCGGGAACCTGTCCCAGACACCGCCCCCGCGGTAGTCCGTGTTCTTCCCGTGGAGCAGCTCACCGTCGCGGGTGGCGGGTCCGGCCAGGGCGAAGCCCGTGCAGCCTGCACCGCCCGTGTCGATCACCCCCTCCGGTACCTGCTGCTTGATGGTGATCTGGAGCAGCTCCGACATGAAGTTTCCGCGCAGCACCACGTCGGCGGGAAGACCGGCTCCCTCGGCGATTCCGCGCAGCTCATCCAGGTAGTCCTTGGGAACGAACCGCTTCAGCGGCCCGAAGATGTCGCGGTCGTAGAGCTCGGCGACCGCCTTGCGGCGCTCCTCGGGGAGCCGGCGCAGCTGGGGCTCGAACTCCGTCGGGTTTCCGAACAGCGGAAGCACGCCCTGGCGGATCTCCTCGCCGAGAGCCTCTCCGTGCTGGCTTCCCATCTCGTAGCCCGAGCCCTCGAGGACGAGGATTCGCAGACCGTCGAGCATCCGTAGCCGCTCCGCTTCGCTACCCATTCCGTCTTCCTCCCGCGCGACTTCGATCCGGGGCATTCTACCCCGTCCAGGCGGCGATCACCTCGGGGAGTCAGGACGGCGGGAGTAGAGCGGAACCCTCGGCAACGAACTCGCCGCGGTGGCGGTCCGTGCGGACCAGCGCGGTGAGCAGTGTCGAGAGCAGCAGCAGACCCAGGCATGCGATCAGCACCCACTCGTAGCTGCCGGTCTCGTCGAAGATCAAGCCGGAGACGGGAATGCCGACGATGACGCCCAGCGCGGACCCGGTCATCAAGAGACCCATGATCCTGCTGAAGTGAAGCTCACCGAGGCAGCGCCCCGCCAGGACCGGCAAGACGACGAAGTTGCCGCCGCTTCCGATTCCGAAGGGGATGGCGTAGAGCCAGAGCAGCTCGACCGCCTGCATTCGAAGCTGGAGAAAGCAGAGCTCGAGCACCGCGGGCCCCAGGGCTGCGAGGAACAGGCTCACCGCCATCAGCAGGGCGGGGGGCCATCGATCCGCCAGCAGGCCGAAGCCGAGGCGGCCGACGATGCTGAAGCCGACGGCCAATCCGTAGAAGAACGCGGCCTGCTGGGGCGTGAAGCCGATCTCCTGGATGGCGAACGGGACGAAGTGGAAGTTCAGAGCCGAGACGGCGGTGAGCTGAAGCAGGAAGATCCCGATCAGCAGCCAGAAGCTGAACGTGGCGAGGGCCATCCGGACCGTGAGGCCGCTGGCCGAAGCCGACTCCGCTCTCTCCGCTTCGTTGGAGGCCGCTCCGTCGCGCACCAGCCCGAGGTCGGAGGGACGGGTCCGGACGAAGACGGCGATCAACGGGATCACGACCAGCACCAGGATGGCGCACGAGACGACCCAGGTGCGTCGCCATCCGAGCAGGCGGATCAGGAACTCGTTGAGAGGGGGCAGCAGGAAGCCGCCGGCGCCGATCCCCAGCATCGCGATGCCCATCGCCCGGCCCCGAAACCTGTCGAACCAGTTGGTGACCAGGGTCTGCGCGGGCAAGACGGTGCTGCACGCCACCGCGAAGCCGGCCACCACCATGATCGCGTACAGCATCGGGAGGCTCCGCAGGGATGCGTAGCCGAGGGAGGTCAGGGCCAGCAGGATGGCCCCAGTCAACATCGTGGTGCGTGCCCCCCAGCGCGCGAACAAGGTTCCCACCAGGGGATTCGAGAGACCCATGACGATGGCGAAGATCGCTGCTCCCGCAGAGATCTGGGTCATGCTCCAGCCGAATTCCGTCTGGAATGACTCGATGAAGACGGGAAACACGTACATGCTGCCGGCAGCGGCGAAGAAGAGGATCACGGAAAGCGCCCCGACCAGCTTCCAGCCGTGGAACACGCCGCTCTCGGCGCGCGGGTGTGACACTTGGGGATGCCCTCCTTCGAGGTTGGCAGCAGGTTGGCCGGGCGGGACTCCGGCCGACGATACCCCGTGTGATCTCCGGATTCGATAAGCTCGATCGGATGCGCCGATCCCGGCGCTTGGCCTCACCAGGGGGACACCCTTTGAAAGCGATGCAGCGGGACAGGGTGTTCTTCGGCTGGTGGATGGTGCTGGCGGTCTTCTTCATCCTGTTCAACGCCGCCGGCACCGGCTTCTACGTCTTCCCCGTCTTCATCAGTCCCCTCCAGGCGGAGTTCGGCTGGAGCATGACGGAGATCTCCGGAGCGGTCGCGGTTTTCGCCATCATGATGGGTGTCGCGAGCCCGGTGGTCGGCATCCTGATCGGTCGGTTCGGTGTTCGCTGGACCATGCTGGCCTCGGGTGTGCTGGCGAGCCTCGGCTACCTGGGCTTCGCCGCCATGCAGAACCTCTGGATGCTGTACGCGGTGCTGGCGTTGAGTGGATTCGTGCTGACCGGCCTCACGATGCTTCCCGCCCAGACGCTGGTCACCAACTGGTTCGACGAGTATCGGGGCCGCGCCCTGGGGCTCGCCGTTCTCGGTCCCGCGGCCGGTGGCTTCGTCCTGCCTCCCTTGTACGAGTTCCTGATCCGGGAATGGGGGTGGCGATTCTCCTGGGTCTTCGCCTGTATCGTTTTGTGGCTGGCGGTGATCCCCTTGATCGTGATCTTCGTCCGTACCCGACCCTCGGAGATGGGTCTTTCGGTCGACGGGATCGTGCACCGTGACGAAGACGGCCAGGCCACCACCGCGCTCGTGAGCGGTCTTCCGGTCAGGCGCGCCGTCACCTCGTGGACCTTCGGATTGCTGGTCGTCACCTTCGTACTCCAGTTCGCCGGCGTCTCGGCGTTGAACTTCCACCTGGTTCCGTTCGCGGAGCAGGAAGCCGGCTTCACCTCCCAGCAGGCTGCCCTCTACTTCGGATTGACGATCGGTTTCAGCATGCTCGGAAACGTGTTCGCCGGCTGGCTGGCGGACCGCATGCGGCCGCAGGTGGTCCTGGCGATCACGGGTCTCCTGATGGCCATCGGGCCCGCTGCCCTGGAGTTGTTCATCGTCCGGCTCGGCCTTCGCGACGTCAACCTGCTGCTATTGCACGCAATCCCCTACGGGATCGGCTTCGGAATGAACGTCACCATCGCGCCGGTGCTGATCGGCCGCTGCTTCGGCGAGCTCAACTTCGCCAGGATCAGCGGCATCATGGGGCTGGCCTACGCGTTCTGCGTGCTGATCGGCATTCCGGGCGCGGGAAACGTCTTCGATCGGACTGGGAGCTACGAGATCGTGTTCGTCGCGACGGCCGTCGGGTGCCTGATCTCGGTCGTGCTGTCGCTGATGGTGCAGCCCGAGCGTTACCACGCGGAGTTCGCCCGTGAAGGGGCGGCTGTCTAGAGGAGCTTCCCGACGCGATCGGCCGCCCGGGTCCCTGCCAGCACCGCCTCGGGCAGGTGGGTGACCGGACTCAGGTACTCCGCATTGGCGAAGAAGATGTGGCCGTAGGGCTTCCCGAGCTTCGGGAAGACATCGCTGATGTAGCCCGGATAGGGGACGCAGTAGTTCCGGGTGCGCAGGAACACGTGTACCGCTTCGACCTTCTCGATCGTGCCGGGGAAGCGCAGGTCGAGCTCTCCGAGAACGCGACAGCTCATCGCTATCATCTCTTCGCGATCGTGGACCACCTCGACGTCGTCGAGGGACATCTTGTTGAAGCAGGAGAGGATGTTGGGCCGATCCGGTCCCCGCTCGCGGCTGAACCAGTCCGGGACGGTGACGGCCTGGACGGTGCTGTTCATGACGCCGACGCGATAGCCGCCCTGGTAGATGGGCTGTCTCGAACAGAAGTGGAAGGTGGGGTAGCTGAACCTTCGCATCGCCTCCATCGTCTTCTTCGACTCGGCCGGGATGTCCTCGAGGATCTTCGTGGCGATGTTCGCCTCTGCGTTGATGATCGCCGCCCGGGCGCGGACGGTGGCGACCTTCCCGTCATGCCAGTAGCTGACGAGAACCCGCCCCGCCGGATCGTGCCGGACCCGGTAGACGAACGCGTTGGTGAGCATCCGTCCGGGACGCGCTGCTTCGATCTTCTGCGCCAGCGTGAGGTTGATCAGCCCCAGGCCTCCGGGGAGCGAGGCGATTCCGGCATCGCCGGCGTAGTCCTGCTCCTGTGCCGACTTGATCGCGTAGTAGGCTGATGCGTCGGCCGTCCTCGGGTACGGCTTGGCCAGCTTCTCGTACCAGTCCCTGAACTCCGGCGAGTACCTGGCGATCAGCTCCGACGCGGGCATGCGATCGAGCTCGTCCTTGCGGGCCTCGACCTCGATCTTCGGCACGTCCCACAGGTAGAACCGGGCGATGTCCCGCTTCACACGCCACGGGATCGGCATCCGCAGCAGGCCCCACAGGCTGTACGGGTCTTCGATCTGGAGGTTGCCTGGAAAGACCACGGCGATCGGACTGGTGTCCCGCTCCGGCTCCAGACCGAGCTCGTCGCAGAGATCCCAGGCCGGATCGGTCCTGCCGTCGCGCATCCCGATGTACTGACCGCCCAGCGAGAAGGGCATGCCCTCCCACTCGAAGTACATCGAGTTGCCGCCGAGCTCCGGCAGCGCCTCGAGGAGCAACAGGTCGCGGTCCCCCAGACGGTAGGCGGCGGTCAGGCCTGCGGCGCCGCCGCCGACGATGACGACGTCGACCTCGCGTTCCGGTGCGGGCGCCTCCGGGAACCTGCCCTCGCGGAACATCCGGTTCGGGTTGTCCGGGAAGGTCTCTCCGTGGAAGGTGAGGATCGGCTCGATCCTCTCGGGAGGGACCGTGCGCACCTCGGAGACAGCAGCCCCGGTGTCGTCTGCGCCGAGCCCCATCGCGGCCATCCCTCCGCCCGCGACCAGGGCGGCCTTGATGAACGAGCGCCGCGACAGCTCCGAGTCGAGTGCCTTTTGCATGGCCAGCTCCCCCTCAGCCCCTCTTTCCGATCCGAAAGGCCACCAGAGGCTCGCGCAGTTCGGGAGGACGTTCAAATTCACCGGAGGTGCCGGTCGGCGAAGTCCAGGTACTGGAGCCAGTCCCAGCGGGTGAGGTCGTGCTCGCCGCTGCGGACGTGATAGGCGAGGACGCTTCCCGTGGGTTGGTCGATCTCCGGCATCCGGTCGGTGCCCAGGCAGCCGGCGCCGAGCAGCTCGTAGACCGGCTCGGCCGCCTTGGCGGCCAGGAACTCGCCGCGCGGATCCGACCAGAGATCCAGCGCGGCGCTCGCCACGTACAGGGGACGGGGAGCGACGAGCGCCAGCAGCATGTGCTGGTCGATGGGAAGGGCGTCTTCCCGGTCCGCGTAGCGCTCGAAGCTTCCCGCGAGCCAGTGGGGGAAGACCGCGGTCATGACCTGCAAAGTCTCACCCAGGCGCCGGCGGGTCAGCGCTGCTCCACCGCAGCCCGACTCGTTCGAGATCGCCGCGGCGAACCGCTCGTCCTGCGCCGCGGCCCAGAGTGCGGTCTTGCCCAGACGCGAGTGGCCGATCACGGCGACGCGCCGCTGGTCGATGGCCGAGTGGGACTCCAGGAAATCGAGGCTTCGGCAGAGGCCCCAGGCCCAGGCGCCAATCGCGCCCCACTGATCGGGATCCGGCCGCGACTGCCCCTCGCGGTAGAAGAGTGGGTGGACACCGTTCTGGAAGCCGTCGTCGTAGTCCGGATCGAGGTCTCCGTAGTAGGCGGTGACCAGGGCGTAGCCCCGCTCCACGATCGTCTCGACCGGCCAGCGGCTGGCGCGGGCGCCGCGGGAGCGCTCGGTGGCGCGATGGTGCTGGATCCCCAGGCTCGGGTCGTCCGGCATCCACTGGTCCGAGAGAAGGATGCCCGGGTCGGCGTGGATCGAGTGATTGCCGAAGAAGTTGAGGCCGAGAAGGGCTGGGACCGAACCTTCGGCCGCGACCGGCCGGTAGATCAACACGTCGAGCCGGGGGCCCCCTCGAGGGCCGAAGTGGAGGCGCACCTGCTCGCGGACGGACCGGCCGCCGAGTGCCGCGGGATCGCGCTCCAGCAGCTCGGCGCTCGAGGAGTCGGGCACACCGGGACTGCGGCCGAAGAGGTGAGCCCGGAACAGCTCCAGGATCTCGTCTCGGCGCCGGCGCCAGTCCTCGGCATTCCTCACGGCTCGGCCGCTCTCGAAGACGAGCGGATCGGGCAGTGTGTAGTCCGGCACGCGGGCCTCGTCGAAGGAGACGGTGAGCTCACGCCCGTCGTCCAGCACGAGCCTGTCCGGAGGGATGAAGTCGACGATGGTCGCAGCGGGCATCTGGTTCGAAGCCCTAGCTCGGCACCGGCCTGGACAGCAGGTCGTCCGTCGCCCTGCGGGCGGAGCGGACGACCGTCTCGATGGTGGAGTGGCCGTAGTAGTCGCCGACCAGCTGCAGCCCCTCGATCCGGCGAAGGCTCTCCAGAAGCTCCCGAAGCCTCGGGTAGATTCCGACGCGATACCGGGACATGCCGGTCTGGTGCCGGATCACCTCCACCGATTCCACCTCTCGGGCAAAGTCCGGAAGAACCCGTGTCATCTCCTCGCGGGCGAGCTCGACGATGGCCTCGTCGGGCTCGCCCACCAGTTGCTCGCCCGCGGCGCCGACGAACCACACCTGGAGGACCGACCTGCCAGAAGGAACCATCTGCGCGCACTTGAAGAGGGCGTCGGACGTGAACGACGCTCTGAAACCCTCGGTCCGCGAGAATACCCACGCCCAGTGGTCTGCGGACAGATGCCTCTTCATGAAGAAGACCGCGAGTGGAAACCGGGTGTAGTGGAAATCCTCGGCGACGCCCCTCTCCGCGTCCGTGAGGATCGGGAGCAGGCGAGGGAGCTCCGTGAGCGGTGTCGCGCAGACCACGTTGCTCGCCTCGATGGTTCGCGTCTCCTCTCCGATCCGTAGCCGCAGACCCGTGATCCGGTTGGACTCGGTCTGGATCTCCAGCGCTTCGGCGCCATAGGTCACTGGCAGCTCTCGCGCCAGCGTTTCGGGCAGCGTGAACATTCCCGTGGGCAGGCAGGTGTCGGAGGAGGTCAGGAACTGCTTGGTCATTCGGAGGAAGTGCGCCAGGCTTTCACCCTCCGGATCGGACAGGTTGAAGGCCGTGATGATGGGGCGGACCAGGAACTCCAGAACCTCCTCGTCGCACTTCTGCAGGATGTACTCGGCCAGGTCGATGCCCTCGAACTCCTCCAGCGGGTCGTTGGCGTAGGGATCGAGCCTTCGGAAGTTCCGCAAGGCGGTCCAGACGATGCGTCCGAACTTGAGGTTGGAGAGCAGGGGAATCAGCTTGTATCGGACGGTGTCGTGCTTCGCGAGGAAGCCTCGGCCGCCGCGCATCAGCATGACGGGCGCTCGGATCGGCAGCAGCTGGTCTTTGAGCTTCAGCTCGTCGAGCAGCTTCAGCGTCTCCACGTAGTTGGTGTGGAAGTACTGCGTACCGACGTCGATCCGCGCGCCGTCCCGCTCCAGCAGCTGGATTCTTCCGCCCGGGATCGAGGCGCGTTCGTAGATCTCGACTTCGCGGCCGGCTTCCCGGAGGAAGTGGCCCGCAGCCAATCCGCCGATTCCGGCACCGACGATGGCGATCTTGCCGTGAGTCTGCATGGGCCCATACATATCAAATCCACCCCTCGGGCCTCCAATATCCAGACCTCGGGGGTGCGGGTATACTCGATCGGAAGACCCGATTCGGCGAAGGAGGGAGTCGCGAGATGAAGATGGTCCACATGACCGCGGTGGGTGGTCCCGAGGTGCTGAAACTGGTGGACGCTCCGGAGCCGGAGCCCGGTCCCGGAGAGATCCGCGTCGCCAACCAGGCGATCGCCATCAACTTCCACGAGATCAACGAGCGCCGGGGTCAAGGAGAGACCCCGAAGCTGCCCGCACCGATGGGTTCGGACTTCGCCGGACCGATCGACGCGGTCGGGCAGGACGTCGGGCACCTGAAGGTCGGTGACCGGGTGGTCGCGATGGCCATGCGCGGAGCCTACGCGGAGAAGACCTGCACCCCCGCCGCGCTCGCCTTTCCGATTCCCGACGGCGTCACGACCGAGCAGGCGGCATCGTGCCCGGTGGCCGGACTGACGGCCTACTTCCTCCTGTACGACAACCACGTCGGTCCGGACACCACCGTGGTCGCCCACGCCGGCGCGGGCAGTGTCGGGTGCTTCGTCGCCGGCGTCGCCAGGCGGATCGGATGCACGACGATCGGGCTGGTCAGCACCGAGGAGAAGGCGGAGATCGCGAAGAAGGCCGGCTACACCCACGTCGTGGTGTACCGGAAGGAGGATCCGGTCGCGGCGGTCGGGCGGCTCACCGGCGGCCGCGGCGCGAACCTGGTGCTCGACTCCGTCGGCGGCCCGAACTTCGAGCAGAGCTACGAGATGTGCGGGGTGGACGGCAGCGTCGTGCTGTTCGGCCACGCCGCCGGCGACCCGTCCCAGGAAGCGCTGCTCTCGTTCATGGGCAAGGGAAAGAACCTGGCCCTGCGCGTGTTTTTCCTGCCCACGACCATGTTTTCGCGCATGGGCGAGCTCGCCACGGCCTACCAGGTCCTGTTTGCCGGCTTCGAGAAGGGTGAGATCCATCTTCCGATCGAACGGATGCCCCTGGCCGAGGTTCAGGAGGCCCACCGGCGCATCGAGGCGCAGGAGACGGTCGGCAAGGTGATTCTCGAGCCGTAGCACCTGCACCCGGCTTCGATCGAAGAAGAGTGAGGAGTGGAGAGATGAGCACAAGCAGCAACGAAGATTGGCAATCGACTTCCTGCGTACTGTGCGCCACCAACTGCGGCCTGCAGGTGAGGGTCGAGGACAACAAGATCACCAAGGTGCGGGCGGACAAGACCAACCCCTTCAGCCAGGGCTACACCTGCCGGAAGGGGCTCACGGTGGCCAAGTACGCCGATCACAAGCAGCGTGTCACCACCCCACTCAAGCGGATGCCCGATGGCGACTTCGCCCCCGTTTCCTGGGACCAGGCCATCTCCGAGATCGCGGCGAAGCTTCGCGAGATCATCGACCGCGACAGCCCTCGGGCCGTCGCCCTGGTGGGCGGTGGCGGGCAGGCGAACCACCTCGACTACCTCTACGCCAGCGGCTTTCTCAAGCTCCTCGGCTCTCCCTGGCACTTCAACGCCCTGGCCCAGGAGTTCACCCAGAAGTACTGGGTCCACGGTCACATGTTCGGAAGCGAAGGCCTGGATTTCGGGGCGAGTCTGGCGACCTCCGAGGTCTGCCTGGTGATCGGCTCCAACCCGTGGATGAGCTCCGGCTTCCAGCGGACCCGCGACCTGGTCAAGCAGATCGCCAAGGACGAGGACCGCACGCTGATCGTGGTGGACCCGCGCCGCCACGAGACCGCCAGGAGGGCCGATACCTTCCTGCAGATCCGGCCCGGCACCGACCTCTACTTCCTGCTGGCGATGCTCAACGTGATCGTGAGCGAGGGACTGGTGGACGAGGCGTTCATCGCGGAGCACGCGCGCGGCTGGGACGAGGCGAAGTTCATCGCCGACCTCGTGACCCCGGCGCGGGCGGCGGAGCTCTGCGACCTGAGCTCGGAAGACATCGTCGCGGTCGCTCGACGCTTTGCGACGGCCAGCAGCGCCAGCATCAAGGCCGACCTCGGCATCTACCACAACCTGCACATGGTGGAGAACTGCTATCTCATGCCCCTGCTCCACATCGTGACGGGAAACATGTGTACGCCCCACGGCGCTCACTTCCCGGAGAGCATGTTCAGCGGAGCCGGGGTCCTGGACACCGCCAAGGAAGCCGACGAGCCCCGCACGCGCGTCGCCGGTATCCCGATGATCCGCGGGATCTTTCCGCCCAACGCGCTTCCCGAGGAGATCCTCGAGGCCGGCGAGGAGCGGATCCGGGCGCTCTTCGTGGAGGCCTGCAACCCGCTGCGATCCTACGCCGACACCCAGGAGATGACCCGGGCCTTCGAAGACCTCGAGCTATTGGTGGTGATCGATCCGGCGATGAGCGAGCCGGCGCGCCTCGCCCACTACGTGCTGCCGCCGCCGGTGGGGTACGAGAAGTGGGAGGCCTCGGTGTTCCCCAAGGGCTACCCGGAGATCTACATGCATCTTCGCCGGCCGGTTCTCGACGCGCCGCCCGAGACCCGGCAGGAGTGCCTGATCTTCTACGAGCTCGCCAGGGCCATGGAGCTCGACTACTCCACCTCCCCCATCTTCTCTGCGCTCGAGTCGGCGATCGAGGCGGGCGAGCCGGCGCCGGTGCTCTCGGCGATCAAGGGCGTCAGCATGCTCTTCGCCCTGAACCAGTCCCAGGCGCTCCAGGGGGAGGGCACCATCAGCGGCGAGGGCAACGCGGGCGAGGAGGTCTACCAGAAGCTCCTCGATCATCCGGAAGGGGTTCTGCTCTGCCGGATGGATCCCGCCGAGAACTGGGAGCTGGTCCGCACTCCCGACAAGAAGGCGGTGCTCGACACGCCCGAGCTGCTGGAGCGGTTCCGCGAGCTGGAGATCCCGGAGGACACCGACTTCCGGACCCGATCCGACTTCCCCTTCATTCTTCAGACCGGCGAGCGCTCGGACTACAACGCCAACACCATTCAGCGCGACCCCAGCTGGCGCAAGAAGGAGCAGGACAGCTACCTGCGAATGCACGAGGAGGTCGCGGCACAGCTCGGCGTGAGCGACGGCGAGACCGTCCGGCTCGTCACGGAGCACGCGGAGGTGCTGGTTCCGGCGCGGGTGACGGACGACATCTATCCCGGGAATCTCAGCATGCCCCACGGCTACGGCTTGCTCTGGGAGAACGAGGAGACGGGCGCGCTGGAGCCCCACGGCGTGAACGTGCAGGCGCTGATCAGCGCGCAGCACCGGGACTGCCTGAGCGGCGTGCCCTACCACAAGTACATCCCGGCGCGCGTGGAGAAGGCGAAGAGCGGCTAGCGGCTCACCCGACGTGATGTTCAGGACGCGGCGTTGGCCGCCTTGAAGGCCTGCTTGAGGGCCGCCTGGTCCAGCGGCGGCTGCGGGAATCCCTCCTTGGCGGTCAGGACGAAGGATTCCGTCGGGCAGACCGTCGCGCAGATGCCGCAGCCGATGCAGCGATCCCGATCCAGCTGGGGAACGTCGTCCTCCGACATCGCCAGGGCCGTCATCGGACACTTGTCGACGCATTCCTCGCAGGCGTTGCAGGCGTCCGGGTCGAGCCTGGGCTCGAAGCCCGAGTTGAGGATCGATCCCGGCTTCGGCTGCGCGAGCGCGACCTCCAGGATCTCGCAGTGGTCCGCGCAGCAGTTGCAGACGAAATCGAGCTGCTGGCGGTTGACACTGCAGTGGACCAGGCCCGCTTCCTCGGATTTCTTCAGGATCTCGAGCGCCTCCTGCTTGGAGACCTCCCGTCCCATGCCCTGCTCGATGATGAAGCGGGCGCCCATGCCGAAGCTCATGCAGACCTCGTTGGGCGCTCCGCAGCTGTCCTTCGGATCGATCAGCTCGGCTTCGTGCCGGCAGAAGCAGGTCGCCACGGAGATCGGGTCTGCACTGCCCACGTAGGCGGACATCTGGTCGTAGGTGTGGATCGCGCTCTTCGCCTCGATCTTCTCGTCCACCGGAATCACCCGCGTGGCGGGGAAGGTGACCTTGGGGATGCCCTGCGCGGCATTCACGGCCTGTCTGTAGGCCCGGATCACCCTGGCGATCCTCCGGTCCTTCTCCGTCTTCGTGCCGCGCAGGAACTGGTACTCGAAGATCCCGGGCACCAGGGGAGGTAAGGAGAAGGACCTCGTGCCGCCCAGGTCGACCGCCATGCAGAGTCCCTTCGCCGCCATCGCAAGGAGGGCGGCGCGGAGCTCGTCTGCGTCCCGCTGGAGGGTCTCGGCCAGCTGCTCCGCCGTGACGAAGCCCTTGGGCATCGCAGCGGCGACGGCGGCCTCCTCCGGGTTGTAGAGCTCCCGCGCCAGGTCGTAGAACTCGGGGATGTCCAGCCCCGGGTATCTCCCGCCTCCCCTGGCGAACCGCTCCATCAATCGCTTGTAGATCTCGTCGGCCATGGCTGGACTCCTCTTTCGTACGGCGGTGCGGTGACGCTCAGAGCCGGTCGTTGTCCTTCGCGATGGTCATGCCGAACTCGAGCCGCGTGTCGAAGGGGCGAGTGGGACGCTCGAATCGGTGCAGCTTCAATGCGTCCGTCGGGCAGGTGATCGTGCAGATCCCGCATCCGATGCATTTCTCGGGCTCCGCGACGGACCGCTCGGCCTCGTCGTCCAGAGAGAGCGCGTCCACCAGGCAGCGCTCCACGCAGGTTCCGCAGAGCACGCAGTCATCGCTGGCCTCGGGGAGGAAGTGAGCCGGCGCGATGGCCGTCGGGTTGTCCCAGCGTGTCCTGCCGCGAAGGTTGGAGCAGCAGCAGCCGCAGCAGAGGCACATGATGCTGTGCGGATCCGACAGATAGTTCTCCGCGGTGGCGACCAGCCCGAACTCCACCATCTCGTCCAGATAGTTGATCGCCTGCTGCTTGGTGACGCGCTTCCCCAATCCGAGCTCTTCGAAGCGTTCGGCGGTCTTTCCGATGAAGATGCAGGCTCCGACCGGGAACGCGTCCCTGCACTCGCGAATCTCCATCTTCTCGGTCCGGGTCCGGCAGGGGCAGGGGACCAGTGCCAGGTCCTCGGTCTCGAGCCCCTGGATGTAGGCGTGGGCCTCTTCGGCGCTGTAGGTCTTCTCTTCGGAATGGATGGCGTGCTCGACGGGGATGCTCCGCAGGGACGGTGTTCCCTTGCCCGAGGTCCCGTAGTACTTGTAGAACTTCTCCTTGATGAAGAACTGCTGATAGAGCTTGGCGGCCTCCAGATCGTCGGCCTGCATGTCGGGGTAGAACATGTGCAGGTTCAGCAGGTTGGGGATCACCGGCAGGGAGTACCCGCGCTTCGAAGGGGTCAGGAAGCCCTTCTCCGCCAGGGGGAGAAGGATCTTCTCGACGTCCTCGACGGTTCGACCCGAAGCCTCGGCCACCTCTTCCGCGGTGCTCGCGTTGATCGGCATCGGGAGATGCTGCACCAACTCGGCCTGCTCGGGCGTGTAGACGAGCTTCAGAAATGCGATGAAGGCCTTCGAGAGGTCTCCGTTCGACTTGGGGGCGGTCTGGATGCCTTTGTCCACGTTCTCCGCGATTCGGAGATAGGCTTGTTCACTCATCGGGGTCTCCTTTGCCAGCTTGCTTTCTCCCACTCGGTCGTCTCGCAGCTGCCTTCCTGCGCCTTCCGGGAATCTGGTCACGCACCATCACGCGTTCGGCGACGTGTGCGAGCATGCCGATTGCCTCTTCCCTGCCCACCGTTCCGTCGTCGACCAGGTCGGACAATGCCCACGCCGAGGCATTGAGCATCCAGACGATCGGGCGAAGCTCGCGCTCGGACAGTCCGGTCTCGCGCCTCGCGTAGGGGACCCAGATGGCGAAGATCTGCTCTCGCATCAGCGCGATGGCCTTGCGCGTCTCGGGCCGGTTCGGGACCAGGTCAGCGGAAATCGCCCGCAGCGCGCGGCGCTGGGCGCCCGGCATCTCGAGGAAGATCCGATAGGCCCCGCGAATCGTGGACGACACGTCGCCGCTGCTCGATTCCAGCACCTTCGCAGTCGCCCGGTGGGACTCCTGGGAGAGGTGCTCGATGGTGGAGAGAAGCAGGCCCGCACCGTCCTCGAAATGATCGTAGACGAGCTGGCGGCTGACACCCGCCTCCGTCGCCAGCCCCTTCATCGTCAAGGCGCTCCAGCCGCCTCGGCCGACGATCTCGGCGGCGACATCGAGCAGGGCCCGATGCCGCTCGTGCGACGCCATGTACGGCCGCTTCTTCGCGGTGGCTGTCTTCGGCATGGGATCGGCAGTCTCTCGGGCCGAAATTCCTAGCATAAATTCGACATTCTGTATAGTTCGTTCGGCACGCCGCAAACAGGGCCGGAGGGGTAGGCGTCTCCGCCCGAGAGACGGGGATACCATGAGCCAGAAGCGACTCGAGATCTTGCGCACCGCCGATGGGCGCGAGTTCGTCCGGACGCCCGACGCGTGCTTCGGCAACCTGCCCGGCTTTCCCTTCGAGGCCCACTACGTCGAGGTCGACGGGTTGCGGCAGCACTACGTCGACGAGGGCCCGCCCGATGCGGCGCCGGTCCTGCTGGTCCACGGACAGCCGAGCTGGTCCTACCTCTACCGCAAGATGATCCCGCCGCTGGTCGCCGCAGGGCATCGGGTCGTTGCGCCCGATCTCCTCGGCATGGGCCGCTCCGACAAGTGGGTCGCTCACTCGGAGTACAGCTACGAGAGGCACGTCGGGTGGCTGCAGCAGTTCGTCCGGGCGCTCGATCTGCGCCGGATCACGTTCTTCGGACAGGACTGGGGGGGACTCATCGGACTGCGCGTCGTGTTGCGTGAGGTGGATCGGTTCGACCGCATCGTCGCCGCGAACACCGCGTTCCCGGTGCTGCCGGAGGACGCGGAGCTTCCGGTTCCCGAGGCGAAGATCGATCCGGAGATGAAGCGTGAATTCGATTTCCAGGACGTCCCGGAGGGCACGCCGATCTTCCTCGCCTGGGTGCGCTACGCGCTCCAGGTGCCCGACTTCCGCGCCAGCGTCGTGCTCGACCGGGCGACCTTCACGCAGCTCTCTGCCGCGGAGCTGGCCGCGTACGATGCGCCCTTCCCCGAGGAGATTGCCAAGGCGGGTCCGCGGGTCTTTCCCTCGCTGGTGCTCCGTTCGAAGGGCGCGCCGCAGCAGGAGTGGGTGCAGCTGCAGGCCCTGGAAAAGCCCTTCCTCACCCTCTGGGCGCCCGGCGACCCGATTCTCGGTGAGTGGCAGCCCTACTTCACGGAGAACGTGAAGGGGGCCGAGGGCCAGCCTCACGCGACCTTCGAGCAGGCCAGCCATTTCCTTCAGGAAGACGTCGGCGTGGATCTCGCCCGGCACATGAACGCGTTCATCGCCACCACCTGACCTCCGGCTCGGATGGACGCCATCCCCGCCCGCTCCAGCAGCGCCCGGGGCCGACCGAAAAGGTGGGGAACGGTCGGGATCGAAGATCCGGGGGGAAGAGATGCGACGCCCTCTCTGCATCGTGCTGCTCGCTCTTCTCGTCTCGCTCTGCGGCTGCGCAGAGCTTCGCGAGAGCTGGGAGGCTTGTGCCGCGGCCGCCGACTACGTGCACGTCGGCAACTCGGATGCGCTCTGCCGGCAGTTCTCCGGCAAGATGCTGGAGGCGCTGCCCTGCGACGCCGTGGAGAGGGTGCTGCGCCAGATGACGGATCTGGTGGGAGAGCCGATCGACAGCTGCAGCTGGCGCTACACCTATCAGGTTCAAGGGGTCGATCCGCTGCAGGCGACGGCGGTCTACAAATGCCCGTTCACTCGAGAGGACGTCAAGGTCACGGTGGCGGTCGAGGTCAGCGAGGCCGGCACCTGGATCACCGGCCTCTGGAGCGATTCCCCGAGCCTTCGCAGCCAGCCGATGCTCCTCCGCTACGAGCTCTGCCGGGAGATCAACGAGCGAAGGAACGCCTGCGTGGGGAAGCTCTCCGAGACGGCCTGGACCGAGCCGCGCATCTCGGTGTGGAACCAGTGGCAGAACCTCCGGGGGGGTGACCGGGTGGCCTGGGGGTGGTTCGCGCCGAGCGGCAAGGTGGTCGCGGACTTCGACTACGAAGTCGAAGAGAGTCCACCCTTCGACTACCGCACCTGGTCGTACATCGAACCCGCCGCCGTCGAGCTCCCGAATCCCTACGGCACATGGATGGTGAAGATCGCCTTGAACGGGAAGGAGCTGGAGCCGCTCTCCTTCGAGGTGGTCCGCTGAGCCGCACCCTGTCCGGGTTCGTCAGCCGATCTCTCCATCCTCGTCGGATGATTCCCCGAAGTAGGCCCGATCGCGCTCCTCGTATTCCTCGTAGCCGAGCAGGTCGTAGAGCTCGGCTCGCGACTGCATCGAGCCGAGGATGGCGCGCTGTGAGCCGGAGCGGTGGATCTCCTGGAGCGCGCGCTCGCTGGCCTTCATGGCCGCCCGGAGCGTCGTCACCGGGAAGAGCGCGATGCAGTAGCCGATCTGGTCCAGCTCCGAGACGCTGAGCAGCGGGCTCCGGCCGAACTCCGTCATGTTCGCCAGCAGAGGTGCCTGAATCGCTCGGTGGAACTCGGCGAACTCCTCCCGGCTCTGCAGCGCTTCCGGGAAGATGATGTCGGCCCCCGCCTCCAGGTAGCTGCGGGCGCGTTCCAGGGCGCCATCGAAGCCCTCGACACCGCGGGCGTCGGTCCGCGCCACGATCGCGAACTCCGGGTCGAGCCGCGCGCTGGCGGCAGCACGGATCTTCTGCTCCATTTCCTCGGCGCTGACCAGGGCCTTCCCCGAGAGATGACCGCAGCGCTTGGGCAGCTGCTGGTCCTCGATCTGGATGGCACCGGCGCCGGCGCGCTCGAACTTTCCGACGACCCGCTCCACGTGCAAAGGGCCGCCGAAGCCGGTGTCGGCGTCGACCAGGAGCGGCAGGCTCGAGGCGGCCGTGATGATGCGCACCCGCTCGGCGAACTCGTCCATGGAGAGCAGGCCGATGTCCGGTAGACCGCAGGCGGCCGAGAGCGCCGCGCCCGAGAGGTAGATCGCCTCGAATCCGGTCCGCTCGGCCATCCTCGCCACCAGGGCGTCCGCGACGCCGGGCACCGCGATACACCGATCGGAACAGGCGGCGCGCAAGCGGGCGCCGGGCGACGGGCGTGTCACTCCCGCCATCGCGCCCGTCTACCCACTCTGGCCGAAGAGCGCCAGCAGCGACCCCAGGTCGCTCTCGGCTTCGAGGTCCCAGAGTCTTTCCAACACTTCCGCCTGTCGACCGGCAGAGATCTTTCCGTCGGCCAGCCGCTCGAACTTCCCTTCGAGCTCGGCGTCCGTCATCGGGTTGCCGGAGTGCCCTCTCGGGAACTCCACCTCCCGCGCGATACTCTGCTCGGCTGTCGTCGTCACGACGATCCGGTTGGGGGTGCTTGCGGGGTAGCGGCTGCTGAGCTCGGCATCGGCGCTGACCTCGACGCGGGAGAGCAGGTCGAGCAGCGCCGGGTCCGCGATCCGCTGCTTCGAGAACTGATCCAAGCCGACTTCACCGTCCTGGAGCGCCACCGCGACGCAGTAGGGAAGACTGTGGTCGGCCGTCTCGCGCGTCCTGGGGCGCCACTTCTCGGGGTCGGCGATGATCTCGACGGCGGCGTCGAAGGTCTCGATCCGCACGCGGGCGATGGAAGCGGGATCGCCGATCTCCGCCCGGAGCTGCAGCGCCGCGTCGATGGCGCTCTGCGCGTGGTACTCGGCCGGCCAGTTCTTGATGTAGGTGCGTGGCAGCATGTATCCGGTGCCATTTCTCCCGCCGAGATCGGGAAGGTCGAACTCGCCGTGCGCTACCTCCGCGAAGAAGCCCATCTCGCCCTCGAAGATCGGCGCCGGGCCCGTCATGCCCTCTGCGGCGAGCAGCGCTGCCAGGACACCGTTGCGGGAGGTGTTGGCGAACGCGGCTCCCTTCCACATCGAGAGCTCACCGGCTCGGGTCTGCCGCATGGCCATGTGGGCGACGCCGGAGATGCCCTGGGCGTGGACCAGCGCCGGGACGTCGAGGCCGAGCAGCTTTCCCGCGCCGAGCGCCGTCGAGAAGGCGCCGTAGCAGACGTGGTCCCAGCCCTGCGAGCGGATGCTCCAGGCGTCGGCCAGCCGGCACTGGACCTCGTACGCGACGACGGCGGCGGAGATCAAATCGCTTCCGCTCGCGCCCGACACCTCGCCGGCCGCGAGCACCGCGGCCAGGTTGTCGCTCGGGTGGGCTGGCTCCTTCGAGAGGTAGGTGTCGTTGAAGTCGAGGTAGCGGATCAGGATGCCGTTCACGAAGGCCGCCATGTCGGGGCTGGTGCGGCTCCCGTAAAGCGTGGTGGCGGCCGGCTCGGCCGCGATCCGCGAGGCCACACGCTCCGCTGCAAGCGGGGTGTCGGCACCTCGGGCACCCAGAGCGCAGCCCATCGCGTCGATCAGCCGACGCTTCGTCTCGCGTACGACGGCCTCCGGAAGTTCGTCGAAGCGAACGGAGGTCGCGTACTCGGCGAGACGCAGCGCGAGAGGTTTCGGCATCCAGCCTCCGAGTCGGCTGCTGATTGTGGCCGATGAGGCGCGCCTCTGCCAGCGCCGGCGGCCGCAGTTCCCGCTCCGGACGGCACCGGTGTCCGGACTCCGGCGTGAAGAGTACCGGGATCCGACGATTGCCTGTAACGTAGGCGCTGTCTCCTTCTGCTGCGCGCGCTCACACGAGGACCTGCTGCCTCATGGAAGCTCCGACACGGTCCACCGGCTTCTACGGATGGTGGCTGCTGTTCTTTCTCTGGATCGTCTACACGATACCCATCGGTTTCGTCTTCTACGGTCCTCCCGTGCTCTACCCCTTCATGATCGAGGAGACGGGGTGGTCGCGGGGAGACATCATGGTCGGCTACGCCGCGATCATGCTGCTCACCGGAGTGGCCTCGCCACTCGCTGCCTGGATGATCGGCCGTCTGGGTGTGAGGGCCACCCTCTTCATCGGGGGAGTCGGTCTTTTCATCATCAACCTGGCGATGGCCTTCGTCGGCGACAGCTACCCCGCCTACATCGTGCTCTCTGGCCTGCTCGGTGTGGTCGCGGCCCCCGCCACCTTCATCCCCATCCAGACGGTGATCGTCTTCTGGTTCGACGCTCGTCGCGCCCTGGCGCTGGGGCTGGTGTTGGGCGGCGGAGCCGTCGGTGGCTTCTTCGCGCCCCAGATCGTGAATGCGGCCGTCGTCGGTGCGGGAGGAGACTGGCGGATCGGCTGGACCATCACCGGGGTTGCGGCAATGGTGGGGGCGGTGGTCGCGATTCTCGCGGTGCGCAACAAGCCCTCGGACCTGGGCCAGCACCCGGACGGCGTACCGCCGGAGCAGGCGAAGGCGGCCATCGGGGCCCGCAAGGCTCGGAGAACCCATCGCACCAAGGTCGTCTGGACCCTCGGCGAAGCCCTCCGGACCCGGTCCCTGTGGCTGCTTCTCCTCGCGACCATCGGCACCTTCTGCCTCTGGCAGGTGATCGTCACCCAGGGGCCTCTGCACTTGCAGGACAGGGGCTTCGAGCCCCGCGACGCGGCCTTCTTCTACAGCCTGGCGGTCGGGCTCAGCATCGCCGGACGCTTCTCCGTCGCCGCGCTGGGCGACATCATCGAGCCCCGCTTCATCTTCGCCTTTGCCCTGCTCTGCATCCTGATCGGAGGGACGCTCTTCTGGTTCGTCGCCCCCGACCGCATGTGGGCGGCCTATCTGTATCCGCTGCTGGCCGGCTTCGGCATGGGCGCCGCCTACATCTGCGAGGCGACCATGGTCGGCAACTACTGGGGGCCGGAGGTCTTCGCGAAGATCAGGGGAGTCATCGGGCCGATAGCGGTGATCTTCGAGGCGGGTGTGCCTCCGCTGGCGGGATTCCTCTACGACCTCCAGGGCACCTATCTCAGCATCATGCTCATCACCGGGGCGGCTGCGGTCCTCGCGTTCTTCGCGATCTTCCTCTGCACGCCACCCAGACCGGCGAAGTAGCGGAGAGCAAGAACGTCCCCGCTTCCTAACTGCTGGGAGCTGCGAAGTCGACGAAGATCGGCGAGGACCAGGCGCGGGGCTCGTGCTCGGCCAGGCAGTCGCCATCGACGCCGTCGGCGTCGTTGCAGAGATCGACCTTCAGGCATTGCCCATCGTCGTCGTACTGGCAGCGGAGGTTCGCCGCGTTGATCGCCGGGGCCGGGGCCTCGATCGCGCGCACGTAGTAGAGCGTGTCGCGGCTTTCCTCGGCGAAACCGGGATCCTCGAAGGTGACGGAGCAGCCCGCCGGATCCGGATCGCACTCGAAGCTGCGCCAGGGCGACTCGATCAGGGGCGCGATCGGCTCCCCGGGTTGGTTCTGGGGCTGGATGCGGATCAGTTCGATCCGAGTGATGAGCCTGCGCCGGTCGGAGGGGTTGTAGCACTCCCCCTTGCAGAGGTGCTGCAGTCGCTCCTCGCTCAGGCTGTCCATGGCGTAGTCGGGGCAGCCGGGCTCCTGTTCGAAGGAGCCCACTGCGCGAACCCGGAAGATCGGGTTCGTGTTCATCTCGGCCTGGCTGCCCATGGGGAGCTCTGCACCGCGGGAGCCGGGTGGGTTGAGCAGGTGGAACCAGAGCAGGATCCGCGGCCCGCTGGTTCCGTAGACCTCCTTGCGCATCACCGCCTTCCAGATCGACTCGCGGTCGCGTCCCTCGGAGTGGGCGGCGATCAGTCCGCCAGTCAGGAAGAAGGAGGCCTGGCGCTCGGTCTCGAAGAGCTGGAAGCCGGAGAGCTCGGTCGTCTCGAAGTCGAAGGGCCGCGACTCCGCCACCGGCTCTTCGATCGGCTTGGCGAAGACCCTGCCGACGGGGCCGGATCCGGCGAGGACCCGCTCCCGGGACTCGGTGTTTCCCTGCCGGTACTTCTCCTTGTAGCCGGTGCCCGCGCGCGCGTAGTGGTTGTCGCTCGAGCTCATGAAGCCGAAGCGCTCGCGTCTCGGCTGGCTCGGATCGTCGAAGTTCCGCAGCGCCATGATGTACTGGGCCGAGCCCGCCGGGCGGTAGTTGAAGGCGGCCTGGTCGCAGTCACGGCACTGACCTGCGTCGAGCCAGTCCTCGGGGCGGGCGCCGGGCACGGTCAGGTGGGCCTGCTCGCCGGCCGCGGCGGCGTTGGCGCGCGCCTGGACGGCCCTCTCCTCGCACTCTTCGGCTGCCAGACCCGCTTCGAGGCAGCGCCCGCGGACGATCTCGCCGGCCTGCCAGCAGGTGGGGAGGTAGTCGTCGGTGGGCTCCGGACACCAGGGTTTCCCGTTCTCGTCGAAGCGGATGGCGCGCCAGTCGCGGTACTCGTCGGAGTTGCCGTGACCCGAGTAGATCTCGAGCAGCGTCTGGCGATCCGGGTCGTGCTGCGCCGCGGTGAGCTGCTTGTCCCAGCTGGAGCCGGGGGGCGTGTAGAAGCCCCAGGTGGTGCCGTGGGGAATCACGATGGCATCGTGGCCCCACTCGTCGAGCTTGGCGAAGAGCTCGCCGGGTGTGGCGGCGCTCTCCGCGCAGTCCCTCGGCAGGTCGCGCACGGGGACGCCGGGCTCGCAGTCCGGAATGCCGCTGTGTTCCGCGACGAAGGTGGTGAAGTCGTGATAGCGCCGGTCGGCGCCGAGAAGAGCGAGGAGGCCGAGCCCCATGGAGGGCTTGGGCATGCCGCGCCGCAGGCGTTCCAGAGTGCTCTTCGCCGCGATCGGCCGCGCCGGGACGAGGTCGGCATCGGTGTGGCCCAGGATCACGTTCTTGTGCCCGAAGTGGTCCTCGGGCGTGGTGCCGACCTGGGTCCACTCCCAGCCCACGAAGGCCACCGTGTCCGGGTTCCGGGGGTTCCCCGCCACCTGGTTGCACTGACGCATCGACTCCAGCGTCTCCTCCCAGTAGCGGGCCGTCAGGCCCTCGGCGTGGTCGGTGATGGACCAGAAGTCGAGAGCCGAGCAGTAGCGGGCGAAGTCGCAGGCGTCCGCCTGGGGATGCGCCCCTTCGCCCTGCGACATCGGCAGGCTCGAAATGAAGGCGTCGAACGAGACGGTGGTGTGGACGTGGAAGTCCCCGAACAGGATCTGCTTGGGCTGCGCGACGCCGATGGCTTGCGCTGCGGACTCGAGGTCGCCTGTGCGCTTTGCGACCAGCGCAGCCGGGCGCGGCACCTCCGTCAGTTCGCCGGGTCCCTCGTGACGGCCGAAGGAGCCCTGTCCGGACAAGTACACCAGGCCGAAGGCCAGGACCGCCACAACCAGCAATCCGATCAGCAAACGCCTCAACATGGAACGATCCTCCCGGCGGAGACTCTACCCGAAAACGCCAGCCTGCCTCGAATCGGCGAGGACCGCGGCCAGACCAGCTATAATCGCTCCTCCTGCAGAACCAGCAGTGCGAGGGAGTCGAACCATGAAGAGCGAGAAGAGCGTCCTACTCACCCAGAAGTTCAACCAGCTCTACCCCACGGGCCACAGCAACTTCCGAGTTCCGGTGGCGGTTTCCGAACACCGGGTCTTTCTGGAGCGGGGCGAGGGGGGACGCCTCTGGGATGTCGACGGCAACGAGTACATCGACTTCCTGGGCGCGATGGGTCCGAGCATCCTCGGACACCGCCATCCCGAGTACGTCCAGTCCTTGAAGGAGTTCATGGACGAACGCTCCATCTCGGTGGGATCGGGTGTGTTCTTCTCCGACGAGGACATCGAGGTGGCCGAGAAGCTCGTGCAGCACGTTCCCTGCGCCGAGAAGGTCAAGTTCTGCGTGACCGGGACGGAGGCGGTCCAGATGGCGATCCGCCTGGCGCGTGGCCACACCCGGCGTCCCTACTTCATCCGCTTCGGAGGGCACTACCACGGCTGGATGGACAACGTGCTCGGAGGCACGGTCGATCCGAATCCCCAGGGCAGGCCCTTCGCCGTGGAGGACCCCGATTCGGATCCCCTGGCGGAATCCTACTTCTCGCACGGCAAGGCGCCGGGGGCGCTCCAGGAGAGCTTCCTGCTTCCGTGGAACGACCTCGAAGTGCTCGAGAAGACCCTCGAGAAGTACGGCGAGGAGGTGGCGCTGATCCACTTCGAGGCCCTGGTCTGCAACCACTTCTGTCTGATGCCGCGGCCGGGATACCTGGAGCGGATCCGGGAGCTCTGCGACCGGTACGGGATCGTGATGAGCATCGACGAGGTCATCACCGGCTTCCGGCTCGGCCTCGACGGCGCGCAGGGCTACTTCGGCGTCACGCCCGACATCTCCACGCTCGGCAAGGCGGTGGCGGGCGGCATGCCGTTCTCGGCCGTGGTGGGCAAGGCCGAGGTCCTCGACGAGCTGCAGCACGGCACCGTGCTCGGCCCGGGCACCTTCAACGGCTACCCCCTCGGCATGCGCGCGGCGCTGGCCACGCTCCGGATCTTGGAGCGAAACGGCGGCGCGGTCTACCAGGAGATGGAGACCCTTCAAGACGAGCTGATGCGAGGTCTCGGAGAGCTGGCCGGGAAGCACGGCCTGCCGATGCGGATCCAGGGCGCCCGAGGCGTCTTCTTCACCATGTTCGGGCTGGATCCGGATGCCGTGGTCTACACGGACGATGACCTCGAGGGTATCGACTTCGGCCTGTACCTGAAGTTCTGGGCGGGAATGCAGCAGCAAGGGGTGATCACGCTGGTCGGCGGCCGCTGGTATCCGTCCATCGCCCACACGCGCGCCGACGTGGACCGGACCCTGGAAGCGGCCGACCGGGTCATGTCCACGATGTGACGGAGTAGGGAAGGGCTAGAAGTCGCGGTTCAGTGGCCGGGGCCGGGGGCGGTCCGGAACCTTGCGCCCGGTGAGGGCCTTCCGGACTTCCGTCAGCAGGTCAAAGGTCGTGCCGCCCTCCTCGGAGCGGAACGACTCCGGCGTTTCGAGCTGCAGGGCGGCGCGCTCGAGACGCCAGAAGGGAACCCCGAACTCCGCCACGGCCTCCTTCCTGGACGGGAGAGCTGCCTCGCGAACGCGGGCGAGCAGGGAGCGGAGGCCGTTGTGCACGGTCTCTCGATCTCCAGCCACCACGTCGAAGAACCCGTCCCCGCTCCGGTGAGGGGGATGCTCGCGGCCCGGCGGGCCGGTGAAGCTGGTCTCGTAGAAGTAGCGCCAACGCCCCAGCTCGGTGGGCTGGAACTCCACCTCCCAGCGGTAGTCGCCGACGTAGTGCGCCTCCAGCACGTGGTGCTCGCCGCGCGGCGAGATGAACGTCCAGGGGACGATCTGTTCTTCGGGCGGCGCGCTGGTCAGCCAGGTATCGCGGAACTCGCCGCGGAACGGCTGGCCGAGGGGGAGGGGATCCCGCGCGGCGACGAGCCGCACGCGAACCGGGCCGCCCGACACTTGGACGGGATGGGTGGCATCTCGCCAGTCGTCGTCCTTGCCGCCGCGAACCTCGAGGATCGGGCGCTCGTGGCCTTCCGCGGGGATGAAGCTCGCGGCCAGCAGCCGTTCACTCGCCCCCTCGAGAGCGGGAAGCTCCAGCGTGCGGCCGTGCTCCAGGTGAATCTCGCGCTCCACACGGGCGAGTTCATCGCGGCTCTCCCACTCGAGGACCAGCCTCGGACGCCGCACCGGGTTGCGCAGGGTGCCCACGTTGCCGGAGTAGTAGGCGAAGAGGGTGTGGGGCTCGTCCTCGGTGTAGTCGTCGAGCTTCACCAGGAAGAGCAGTGGCTCGCCGCGGCGGCCGCGCCGCTCGGCGTAGGCGGCCAGCGCCTCGGACTCGAAGACGACGAGCGGCTGCGGCAGGCGCCAGCTCGCTTCGGCCAGAGGCATCGCCTCGGTGTCTGCATCGGGATGCTCGTCGGATGCAAAGCCCACTCCGGGGAGACCCCACTCCTCTTCCGCGTGTGCGCGCTCCGCCCACCACACGTCTCCCACCTCCGGAGGATCGGTGTTGTTGCCGCGCGCTCCGCCCCGCCCCGGACTCCAGTCCTTCCGAACCGCGTAGAGGAACAAGCTGAGCGGCCGATTCGGGCCGCTCTCGACCGTGAGCTCCAGGGCCGCGCGGTGCACACGTGCCCGCGGCGGCAGCCGGACGCCCTCCCAGCGCTGGATCGAGCGGAAGAGCTCCACCTCGCCGTGCTTCGAGCTCATGCTCCGGCGGCCGGCCCGGACGTGCACCTGGCCGGGCTGGTTCAAGCCGTACATGAAGCGCCCGTCGAGAAATCCGCGGAGGTCGTTGTCCTCCATCCCCCGGTAGCCCGGTCCGTTGACGAACAGCGAGGTCTGGCGCATCGGCTCGGCGCCGCTGGATTCGGCCTCGCCGTACACGCCCAGCCGCAGCAGGCCCTTGACGCTGGCGGGGGGTGCAGCGGGGCCGACGGGCTCCGGCTCCTCGCTCTCGTCTTCGCAGCCCCCGAGCGTCGCTGCTCCGAAGAGCAGGGCTGTCACCAGAAACGCAGCGAGCACCCCGCCATGCCACCGCCGGCCCGGGGGACGTCCTCCGGCCGCTTCTGCTCTAGCTCCGTTGCTGGTCGCCATTCCGCGTCGTGTACGCCTCGGCGATCGCGATGGCTTTGCGAACCACCTCGACGGCCGTCTCGCCGAGGAGGATGATCGCGCCCTCGCGGGCCTGTCCACCCTCCGTGTAGGCGATGCTCAGCTTCTCCTCTTCCGAGTAGACTTCCTTGAAGATCCGACACAGACCTGCCAGGCGAGCTTCGGAATCGGCAGCACCGGACAGGACGGACTCGAGCGACCTCGCCGCCAGGCCCATCCGCTCCATCAGGGCCACCAGGTCGGCGCGGTACCGGATCTCGAGAGCGGCGCGCAGATCCACCAACTCGCGCCGGGCCGCCAGGATGATCCGGGCGGTGAAATGGGAGCCCCCGAACGCGGGTCGAGCGGCAGCGCGGGGTTGCCCGAACACGCTGGTGATCCGGCCCGGAACACCCACCACGTCCTCGGGACCCTCGGCCCCCTCGAGCGCCATCACCAGGTTGCTGCGGACCTCGGGGATCACGGACGCGAACGCGTCGGAAGCCTCCAGCAGCGCGAGACCTTCCAGAACGTTTCCCAGCGTGTAGTACCTGTCCTGTTCCGGTGTCATGACACGACCTCTGGGTTCCACGAGGCTCCCACTAGTGATCGATCGTGACGTCGAGGCCGTGGGCCTGCATCAGCCGCCTGGCCGACTCGAGGCCCTCCTCGGAAACGGGCTCGACCGCGTCGAACGGGTAGCTCCTCCCCAGCGCGGAGTACTTGGAGCTTCCCCACTGGTGGAAGCCCAGCAGGGAGACCTTGAGAACGCCCATCCCGCGGATGACGAGGGCCAGCTCCTCGAGATGAGGGCCGTCGTCGTTGTAGCCGGGGATCAGGGGAATCCGGATCCAGACACCCGTGCCCTTCGCATCGAGCGTCCTGCGCAGGTTCTCGAGAATCAGGTCGTTCCTGGCTCGGGTTTCCTCCAGATGCCTCTCCGCGGAGAGGTGCTTGAGATCGAAGAGCACCAGATCGGTGTGCTCCAGGACACCTCGGATGATCGGCCAGCTCGCGTGGCCGCTGGTGTCGAGAGCGGTGTGGATCGACCGCCCCCGGCACGCCTGGAGGAAGCGCTTGGAGAACTCCGGCTGGGAGAGGGGCTCTCCGCCCGAGAGGGTCACGCCTCCGCCCGAGTTGAGGTAGAAGATCTCGTCCCTGCAGGCCTCCTCGACCACGTCTTCCAGCTTCATGCGCTCGCCGGTCACCTCCAGCGCGCCCGACGGGCATGCCTCGATGCAGTCCAGGCACATGTTGCAGGCACTGCGATCCAGACGGGGCAGACCGTCGACGAGCGCGATGGCGCCGACCTCACAGACCTCCGCGCAGCGTCCCGATTGCTGGCACTGCTGGCTGCGGAGCATGATCTCGGGACGGGCGTCCTGGGACTCGGGGTTCGCGCACCATCCGCAGCGCAGGGGGCATCCCTTCAGAAAGACGGTGGTTCGGATGCCGGGTCCGTCCTGGATGCTGTAGCGCTGGATGTGGAAGACCACCCCCTCCGAGCCGTCGGCGGCCAGGGGCTCGGGGTCGGGTGAGGAGGCCATTCCCGCGTCGCTCTCAGGGCGAGCTCAGAAGCACTGGGGCGTCCGGGCGATGATGGAGTCCTGCAGGTTCTTGTCCAGGTCGATGAAGTAGGCGGCAAAGCCCGCGACGCGCACCTGCAGGGTCGGGTACTTCCCCGGGTTCATCTGGGCATCTTCCAACATCTCCCGGTTCACGGTGGTGAACTGGATGTGATGCACGCCCAGGTCCCCGAAGGTCTTCAGGTACTGGGCGAAGAGCTGCGCATTGTGGCCCTTCAGGTAGTCCGGCATCACACTCTGGTTGAAGAGCTGGTTCCAGCTGATCAGGGGGTCCACCTTCGAGACCGACTTCAGCACGGCCGTCGGGCCCTTCCGGTCCCGGCCCGCCGTCGGCGAGATGGATCCGTCGTTGAAGGGATCTCCGGAGGAGCGCCCATCCGGCGTCGCCGCGCAGATCCGCCCGAAGCTCCACCAGGCGGTGGCCGCCGTGCCGTCGGGTATCACCGGTGTGTCGCGGTTGGTCCTGCACTTCCGGGTCTCTTCGCTGATCCTTCGTGCCAGCTCGCGGGAGATCAGGTCCACGTAGTCGTCGTCGTTTCCGAATTTGGGCGCATCGAGGCAGGCCTTCCGCAGGCTCTCGTATCCTTCCCAGTTCTTCGTGAGCGCGTCGATCAGCTCCTCCAGCGAGGCCTTCCCGTCCTCGAAGACCACCTTCTTGATGGCCGCCAACGAGTCCGCCAGCGTATTGAGGCCGAAGAGCGTCACGTCCCTGTAGTCCGGCTTGTAGTTCCACTCCCTGGCGTCCTGCGCCCGCTCGATGCAGTCGTCGAGGATGGCCGAGAGGAAGGGCCTGGGCGCGTACTCCCGGTAGAGGGCGTCCGAAAGGTTTCCCACCAGCACCAGGCGGTGGATGGTCCAGGCGTAGTTCTCCACCACCGCGTCCATCAGCTGCTCGACCGACGAGAGTCGCTTCGGGTCGATGACCGTCTCGCCGGCCTTCTTGTAGAGCAGGTGGGGAATGCCGAGAGCGCTGGTGAGACAGAGGGGCAGGGGCACGCCGCTGGCCCAGGCCGAGATGTGGTTGAGGTTCTTCCCCGGGATGGTGGGCACCATGCAGTTGTTGATGGAGTAGGTGCGCGCATCTTCGAGGGGGCAGCCCAGATCCACCAGCCGGACGATGTTCACCTTGTCGTTGAAGATCGCGGGCTGGGGCATTCCGGAGGCCATCACCTCGATCGCCTTCTCCACCAGCTTGGCCGGGATTCCGTCGTGCCAGCGCAGCGCCAGGGGCGGGACGATGGCCCGCACGCTCTGGGTGGCGTCCAGCACGATGTAGGAGAGCTCGTTGGTGACGTCGTTGCCCTGCGCGTCGACGCCGCCGATCGTCACCGTCTGGAATCCCAGGGCGCCGCCGCCGAAGCCCGACCAGATCGGCGCGTGGAGGAATCCGGTCTCCTGGAACTTCACGAACAGGAACTCGATGCATTCCTGCGCCTGTTCCCGGGTGATCCTGCCCTCGCGAAGGTCCCGCTCGTAGAAGGGCCGGAGCGTCTGATCCAGCCGGATCCCGCTCCCTACCTGGGGAAGATCGATGAAGTTGATGACCAGGTGGACCAGCCAGTAGCACTGGAGGGCCTCCTGGAAGGTCCGCGCGGGGTTCTCGGGAACCCACTCGCAGTGTCTGGCGATGGCTTCGATCTCCCGCTTCCTGGTCGGGTCCGTCTCCTTGTGCGCCAGATCCCAGGCCAGGGCCGCGTACCGCTTCGACCAGGCCATCACGGCTCGGAGACCGATCGCCATCGCGTCCAGGACGTCCCGCTTCCGCAGGTACTCCTCGCCGTTCATGGTCTCGGCGAGGTACTCCTCCTCCAGGCTGGCCTTCCGGTCCGTGACCGCCTGCAGGATCTCCTTCAAGCCGACCTCGAGAATCTTGTCGTAGTTGGGCGTGGAAGCCTCCCAGTTGAAGACCCAGAAGACCTCGGTGAGTTCGTCGGGGAGGTAGTTCTTGATCCTGTGATGGATGGAGGAGTTCCCCCAGTAGTCGCAGATCTCCGCCAGCTCCTTCCTTCCCTCGTCGGAGAGCATGCACTCGTAGACCTGCCCGGGTGCGGTCTCCCTCTTGATCCACTTCCAGGCCAGCTCGGGATAGAAGGGAACCGAGGCCGAGTTGGACGCGTAGTTGCCGACGATCATCTCGTCTGGCCGGATGTAGAGCGTCATGTGCTCGAGGATGTGGGCGAGGGCCTTGGCCCTGCGCAGGACCATGGGCTCGTTCTCGGTCTGGCGATACGACTCCGTGACCAGTCGCGCCCTCTCGAGGTCCAGTGTCCACGCGAATCCGGGCCTGGTTGCGCGGACCTCCTCACTCAGCTCGGTCAGGGCGACCTGCTGGGCCTTGATCGGTGTGTTCACCATCAACGCCTGGGTCCTGGAAGACATCGGCATTCCCCCGTGGCTTTCGGGACGGAGTCCCGCAGCTGCCCACCCCGGAAAGAATGCCCCAGCGCGCCGTCGGCGGCCAGACTCCGCAGGGGGGGCTTCGGCAGCCGGCAACGGGTGGGCATCCAGCGGTCGAAACGGCCGACAGGGCGGCTCTTGCGGGGCACTTGCGATCGGTGAGACTGTGGCGCGGATCCGGAACACATCTCAGGAGCGCGGAAGGACGACATGGCCGGCCACATGAGCCCCGACGAGTTCCGCCAGCGCGGATACGAGACCATCGACTGGATCGTGCGCTATCTGGAACGGCTCGAGGAGTTCCCGGTGATGTCGCGCGTCGAGCCCGGCGAGGTTCGCGCCCAGCTGCCAGCGGCGGCGCCGGAGCGGGGAGAGCCGTTCGAGCAGGTGCTGGCCGACCTCGAGCGCGTGATCCTGCCCGGAATCACGCATTGGCAGGCGCCCGCCTTCTTCGGCTACTTCCCCGCCAACAGCTCGCCGCCGGCGATCCTCGGCGACCTGCTCGCATCCGGTCTCGGTGTGCAGGGGATGCTCTGGGCCACCAGCCCCGCATGCACCGAGCTGGAGACGCATCTCCTCGATTGGTTGGTCGAGATGCTCGAGCTGCCCGGCCGCTTCGGATCCAGCGTCGGGGGCGGCGTGATCCAGGACTCCGCCTCCAGCGCGAGCCTCTGCGCGCTGCTGGCGGCGCGCGAGCGCGCCACCGGGTACCAGGGCAACGAGCGGGGAGTGCGCGAGGAGTTGACCGTCTACACCTCGAGCCAGGCGCACTCCTCGATCGAGAAGGCAGTGATGATCGCGGGCCTCGGCAGGGAGCAGCTCAGACTGATCGGGGTCGACGACGGCTTCGCGATGGACGTGGCGGCACTCCGCGCGGCGATCCAGAGCGATCTCGCAGCCGGCCGGAAGCCCTGCTTCGCGAGCGCTACGGTGGGCACCACGTCGTCGAACGGACTCGACGACCTGCGCGCCATCGGCCCGCTCTGTCGCGAGCACGGTCTCTGGCTGCACGTCGATGCCGCGATGAGCGGAACGGCCGCTCTGTGTCCGGAGTTCCGCTACATCCACCAGGGGCTCGAGCACGCGGACAGCTACTGTTTCAATCCGCACAAGTGGATGCTCACCAACTTCGACTGCGACTGCATGTTCGTCGCCGATCGCGAGCCCCTGATCCGCGCGCTCAGCGTCCTGCCCGAGTACCTGAAGAACGAAGCGACGCAATCGGGTGCCGTGATCGACTACCGCGACTGGCAGGTTCCGCTGGGCCGCCGCTTTCGAGCGCTCAAGCTCTGGCTCGTGATCCGCCACTACGGCGTCGAGGGGCTGCGCGAGCAGGTCCGGAAGCACGTGAGCTGGGCGCAGGAGTTCGCGGGCTGGGTGGACGAGAGCGAGGAGTTCGAGCGCACCGCGCCCGCGCCCCTCAACCTGGTCTGCTTCCGCCACCGGGAAGGCGACGCGTTCAACGAACGCCTCCTGGCCCGGCTGAACGAGACCGGAAAGCTGTTCCTCACCCACACCAGGCTCGCCGACCGCTTCACGCTGCGAATGGCGATCGGCGGCACCTGGACCGAGCGGCGCCACGTCGAGAGCGCCTGGCGGACCATCGTCGAGACCGCGTCCGATCTGAAAAAATGAGTATTGATGGTGGGTTGTGGATGGGTCGGAGAATCGAGATGAGAGGGTAGGACCGACCGCACAGCGCACCGCACCCGGCGCCGGCCAGACGATCGATTGGAAACGCGGGCTAGGGGCAGGCGATGTCGGCCGGGTCACCCCCGCGTCCCACGTACGCGACGGTCATGGTCGCGAGAATCGCATCGGGCATCGCGTCGGCCGCGTCATCCACCAGGAAGGTCTCGATGCCCTTGGTCTGCGCCGGGTTGAACACCGTGGCGGGAGCCACGATCTGGGTATCGTCTCCACTTCCGCCATTCAGCTTGACCACGCCGGCCAGCGCCGCCGAGCTGGTCACGACGATGCCGTCGTTGTCGTTGCCCAGCTTGATGCCGGCCTTGTCGAAGCTGGCGTGCTTGTTCACGAAGAGCTGATCGCTTCCTTTCCCGCCGTCGAGCTTGAGGTCGTCCGTGTAGGTTCCCTCGAGCAGGACTTGTCGCCCCCGGAGCCGGTCTTGAGCTTCGTCTTGCCGCCGACGGACACGCAGACGGCGATCCCGATCGAATCCGCTCCGGAGCCGGTCTTGATGTCCAGCTTGTCCACCACCGTCTCGTCCACGATGGCGGCCAGGTTGTTGCCGTTGCCCATCTTGATGGAGAGGTCGTCGAAGAAGGCGGTGCCGAAGATGCCGATGGTGTTGTCTCCATTGCGCATCTTGATCTTCAGGTCCCCTTGGACGTTGATGTCATTGATCTCGAGGAAGTTGTTTCCGTCTCCCAGGTCGACGTCGAGCTTCCCCGCAACGGTGTTCGAGTCCGTCTCGAAGAAGCTCGTCCGGAGCCGCCGTTGACCGTGGTGCCGGTGGGCGCCATCCCCTCTACGCGGATGTTGCCGAACCCGTCGTTGGTCACCATGATCTGGTTGCTGTCGTTCGACCCCTTGATCTTCAGGTCGCCCTTGCTGGTCAATTCGGCCGAGACGTCGCCGGCCGCCATCGCAGGCATGGCCAGGCCATCGTCAGGGCCAGCGTCACCGCCGCCGCGAGGCTCGCTCGCATGGTCTTCTCCTCTCGTCGCTGTCTGGACACAAACTCTCGAGGGCCTCGGTCGCGACGTGGGGGAAGCCGTCCGCTCTGCCCGCTTTCCCTCTGGAACTTACAGCTTCCTGATTATCAGACGCTGAAAAGCTCCGCTAATCGTCTCCGCTCGCGGGTCGAACTGCGGCAGCGCATCGCTCGGATGGCGATCGCTGCACCCCGGACGCCGCGCCGGCGGCTCGAGAACGCCTGCCGGACCGCGGTCGCCACTGCCACGGATCTGAAAAACCTTGAATTCTCGAGAGGTTACGCAGAGTATAGAGAATCGATCTGACGGCTCGGGAGCGAGCGTTCCCGCCGAGCGGCGGTGGCGGGAAGGACGCCGCAAGGAGCACTATGGTGAAGAAGCGATGGCGGAATACGGAGACCTCAGAACGCTGGGCGATGCTACGAAGCTGACGGAGCCGCAGCCTCCAGGCACTGCTGCGGCTGGCGGATCGAATCATCCCCGAAGACTCCGACCCCTCGGCCACGCAGGCGGGCTTCGCGACCTTTCTGGGGCGCAACTGGGAGGACCTGGGAGAGGACGCGCACTCGCTCGTCGAGCGGGGGCTCGGTGCGCTTCAGGCCGAGTCCGCGCAGCGGCACGGGGGGCGCGGATTCGCGGAGCTCTCAGACGAAGAGGCCGACGAACTCGCGCGCGCGATGGAAAGCGGCGAGGTGGAGTGCGAGTGGCCGACCCACCCGGCTCTGTTCCTTCACCAGGTCATCGCCATCGTGACGCAGAGCTACTACGGGGATCCCGAGAACGGCGGAAATCGCGATGGCGTGTCCTGGGATCGGATCGGCTTCCGGCCCGGCCCCAAGCGGCCCGTCGTCGAGCCGGATCTGCCGCCTCTCCAGGTGACCGATCCCCGCGAACTGGATCGGCACTACGACGCGGTGGTGGTGGGCGCCGGCGCCGGCGGCGGCGTCGTCGCCTGCATGCTGGCCGAGGGCGGGCGTCGCGTCCTGCTGCTGGAGCGGGGCGAGGCGCTGACCGCCGAGCAGGTGAGCACGGACCACCTGCGCAACCACCGGCTGGCCCTGTACGGGCACAACACCGGGCCCCCGCTCGAGGGCCACCCGAGGGTGCTCGAGAACCGGGGAGTGGCGCGCGTCATGCGGCCCTTCGAGCACGGCTACCACAACAACGCGATGACGGTGGGGGGCGGTACGCGCGTCTACGAAGGCCAGGCATGGCGCTTCGCGCCCCAGGACTTCCGCATGGCCTCGCTCTACGGGGTGCCGGAGGGAAGCTCGCTGGCCGACTGGCCGATCGACTACGAGACCCTGGCCCCCTTCTACGAGCTGGCCGAGAACGAGATCGGCGTCTCCGGCGAGCTGGGTCACAGCCATGCGGGTCCGCGCAACGACTACCCGATGCCCCCCGTCGAACCCGATTTCGACGGGCCCGTGTTGTCGGACGCTGCCCAGAAGCTCGGGTGGAAGGTGCGCGCCGTGCCTCTCGCGATCAACACCGAGCCGCGCCACGGCCGCCCCGCCTGCGTGGCGATGGGTACCTGCTGCGGCTTCGCCTGCCCGACGGAGGCCCGGGGCAACACCGCCAACACCGTGATCCCGCGCGCCCTCGCCACAGGCAACTGCCAGCTCGTCACCGGTGCGCAGGCTTCGCGCATCGAGGTGGACGAGCGCGGGCGAGCTCGCGCCGTGCACTTCTTCCACGAAGCGGGAGGCGAGCCGACCGAGAAGCGGATCGAGGCGGATCTGTCGTCGTGTCCGCGGGTGCCGTCGAGACGCCGCGCCTGCTCCTGCTGTCGCGCGACAGCCGCCACCCGGACGGTCTCGGCAACCGCTTCGATCAGGTGGGGCGCCACTTCCAGGGTCACGTCTACAGCAGCGCCTTCGGGCTGCACCCGGAGACGATCCGCACCTGCATCGGACCCGGAAACACGCTGGCGACCTGCGATTTCAACCACGGCAATCCGGGAATCATCGGAGGCGGGCTGCTGGCGAATGAATCCCCCTTCCCGCTCGAGCTCTGGATGGGCCACTACCCCGACCTTCCGCGCTGGGGCCAGGCGGGAAAGGACGCCATGGCGAAGGCGTACCGGCAGACCCTGGTCGTGATGGGGCCCATTCAGGAGATCCCGAACCCGGAGGCCCGCGTGGTGCTCGACCCCGAGGTCCGGGACCGCTGGGGGTTGCCCGTGGCGCGCCTGCGCGGCCGCATCCACCCCGCCTGTCTGGAGCCCGCCAGGATGCTGCGCGGACGCGCCGAGGAGTGGATCAGGGCGGCGGGCGCCGAGCACGTGCGCTCCTGGACGGCCGCCGACCCGGAAGGTCTCACGGGCGGTCAGCACCAGGCGGGCACCTGCCGGATGGGGGACGACCCCATGAGCTCGGTCACGGACTCCTGGGGCCGCGTTCACGGCCACGAGAACCTCTACCTCGCCGACGCCTCGCTGCACGTGACCAACGGCGGCTTCAATCCGGCGCTCACCGTGATGGCGAACGCATTTCGCATCGCCGGCGGGATCCTGTACGAGTCGTAGGAAGGCGGGGGCTAGTCTCGCCGCCTGTGCTCCTCGCCGTAGCGCAGGGCCTCGTCGAGGAAGGCTTCGATGTTCTCGAGCGGTGTTCCCGGCACGATGCCGTTGCCAGCGCCGATGCACATGCCGCCTTCGGGCCCGTCGAAGGTGTCCATCAGGAAGCGGACCTCCCTTCTCACGCCCTCGGCGTCCTTCTCCTGCAGGGTGTGCTGCACGTCGATCCCGGCCAGGAAGCTGATCCTGCCGCCGAACTCGGCGGCGATGGCACGCTCGTCCATGCAGTGCTTCTGGATCGGGTGCAGGACGTCGACGCCAGCGGTGATGAGGTCTTCCATCAGGCGGGTGTTGTCGCCGCAGCTGTGGAGCCAGAAGTGCATTCCGTGCTCGTGCAGCGCCTCGCCGACCTCCGCGTAGAAGGGGAACATGAACTCGTGGAAGGTCTCGGGGCCGATCATCGGCCCCTGTTGATGTCCGAGGTCGTCGCTGGTGAAGAACCCGTCGGGCTGGAAGAGCCGGCCCGCGCGGTGGATGTAGCCGAGGTACTGGTCGGCGAGCGCGCGGTGGAGACGCATCACCTCGTCAGGCTCGCTGTAGTAGTCGAGCATGATGTTCTCCATGCCGCGGAGCGACCAGGGCTTCTCGAAGAAGAGCGTCCACCAGCCGAAGAGCACGTAGTGGCCGGCCCGGCGGGCGTCCTCGGTCGCCTCCACCATCCAGTCGAGCTGTCCGTCGCTCTCGGGGTCCGGGAGCTTCTCGATCAGCTCGTCGAGCTTGGCCCAGTCGTCGAGGATGGGTCGGTTGTCGTAGGTCCCGGTCTGTGGAAGCTCCCAGGAGAGTCCCATCTTGTGAAAGGGCGTCGGATCGAGCCAGAGCTGCACCGCGTCCTCGGGGAAGCGGGAGAAGGCATTCAGCTCCTCTCCGTACTCCTGCGGCAGCCCCTCTCCCCACCACTGACCGCGCACGATCGGGACGCGGCAAGGCCCTCTTCGCTCCACCGCCTTGATCACCTCCTCGCGCGGCAGCACCGGGTCGGGCAGGTCTCGGGAGATCTCCCGCAGCCCCTCGACGAGCGCCTTTCGTTTCTCCGTGTCGAGGACCGACTCGGCGTAGAAGGCGAGCTGGTGAGGGGTGAACGCCTGGTAGATCGCCGCCTGGGGCCCGTCGACCAGATCCGGAGCGATCCGGGCCACGAGCTTCGCGCCCTCTTGATTGGCCAGGATCTCGGTCAGGGTCGTGTTTCCCGTCAGTCGCACACTCGAACCTCCGCTAGCTCATGGGCATTCCGAGGAATTCGTGGGGAATCGCGACGCTGCCCAGGCCGGCCCACCCGCAGAAGTCGGGCTGCGAGGGGTCTCCGGGCTTTCGAGCGTCCGGGGCGAGGTTCTCCCAAAGGGTACCGGTCTTCTCGAACACGAGCAGCACTGCCTCGACGTATTGCTCGGCGATCCTCTCGGCCAGCTTCTCCTGACCGACATGCCGTAGTCCGGCCAACACCATGTAGGTCGTCGGCGGCCAGCTGCTGCCTCGCCAGTAGCGTCCCGTCGGCTCGAAGTCGGGATCATCCCTTGCCAGCGTGGCCACCGGGACCAGGGAGGAGAACTTGTCGGGATCCGACAGGTGGGAGACGAAGCCCGCGACGCAGTCCTCCGGGACGATACCCGCGATGAGTGTCCAGTAGGCGCCCACGTGGAAGCGCTCGATCTGCTCGGCGCCTGCCAGGTCGAAGTACATCTGTGCCGACTCGCTCCAGCACCTCTCGTGGATCGCCTGCCCGAGCTGCTGATGCTCCGCGGAAAACGTCTCGGCATCACCGGCCTCACCCAGCAGATCCGCGAGCTCCGCCAGCAGGCGGGCGTCGAAGGACATCTGTGCCGACATGTCGATCCAGCGACCTTGCTCGTTCCATTGGAACCGCGCGGTGCTGTCCAGTCGTTCCAGGAGAGGGCGCAGGCTCTCGTGGACGTACTCGGGCTCGAGGACGATCCCCTTGCCGTCGGGCTGCCAGCCTCGAGGATGTCTCGGCAAGTTGTCCATTCCGCAGCCGAGGGCATCGCCGACGTAAAGTCCATCCTCGGAACTGGTACTTCTCCCGGCAGGCCCGATGATGTCGTGCGAGGATCGGATAGACCGCTTTCAGCCTGTCGCGATCCCCGCTGATCTCGAACAGCGAGAGCTCCGCCCAGGTGAGCAGGGGAGGGGCGAACGCAATCGGATGCCGGGAGTTCCAGATGGGCTCGCCCGACGGGGAGTACTCCCTGGAGATGAAGCCATCCTCGGCCCGGACCCGGTAGAGATTGTCGAGTGATGAGGCCACGGGCAGCGCGTCGGCCAGGTAGCGGGCCCAGATCACCGTGAACGCCGTGTCCCACAGGAAGAAGTTGTCGAATCCGCCCCCCGTGCCGAGCCGAAGCGCCGAGCTTCCCATCGACGCGGGAGCGGGAACGACACGAGTCCGTGCGATCTCCAGGGTCTTGCTTCGAGTGGCCTCGAGTCGCGTGCTCATGGCTCCGGACAGGCAGCTACGCGCGCACTGCTCCGCTGCTGCCGGCTTCCCGATCGGATGAGGTCTGTTCTCCTCGTCTTGCGCCAGACCCTTCGCTCCGGGCGAGCGCATGGTACCCGGAAGGCTAGCGGCTTTTGAAGCAGTGATTGGGCGCACGTGCCGCGTGCAGGCGGCCGCATCGTTCCAGCCGAGGCCAGCTCAGCCGATCCGGCAGCGATCGGTGGGGTGCGAAGGACCCCGCAAGGGGCCGAGCTGAAGAACGGCTCCCGCAGGGAAGCTCATCTCGATCCGGGCTACCTTCCCGCCCCGTGAAGCTCGCCAGGATCGAAATCGTGGAGGACCGCACGGCCGAGAGCCGCTGCGACGAGGGATTCCTGAAGGTCGCGCGCCTGCGGTTGCAGAACGTCTATGAGGACGGGAGCGTCTCCGATCCCTACCCCTGCGACGTGGTGTCGCGGCCGGGCAGCGACGCCGTGGTCGCAGTCCTCTACGAGATGGATGGCGCGCGCCGCATCCGGGTGCTGCTCCGCGCCGCGCCGCGGGGCCCCGTCTACCTTCGTCGCCACCGCTCTTTCGTGCACCCGGATCCGCGCGAGTACGACGAGATCGAAGAGGTGGTGGCCGGGATCGTGGAGCCCGGCGACGAGCCGGGAGACCCGGGGATGCGCCAGCGCGCGGCCATCGAGGCCGCGGAGGAGGCCTCATGCCAGGTCGCGCCCGATGACTTCGTGCGCATCGGCGGCGAGCTCTTCGCGAGCCCGGGGACCAGTGACGAGAAGATCTACTTCTGCGCCGGGCCCGCCACCCTTCGCGAAGCGAGGGGCGATGCCCCGGGCGACGGCAGCGTCATGGAGGAGCACGCGCGGCTGGTGCTGCGCGAGCTCGGCGAGGCCATCGAGGCCTGCCGCGCGGGAGCCATTCCCGACATGAAGACGGAAGTCGCGCTGCTCCGCCTCGCGGATCACCTCGGCTACCTGCCCCAGCTCGGTCTGTTCGTCGACGAGCTGCCGGAGGAGCTGCGCGCGCGCTACACGCGCCTGGGAGTCGATCCGGCCGCCGGCGACGGGTCGTGAGCGCAGCTCGCAACCCGCGCATCGGCTTGATCGGCGCGCGGCGCGCTCGCCAGGGCACGGGGCCCTACGTCGCGCGGGACCTCCACGCCCTGGGCCTGGAGGTGGCGGCCGTGCTGGGCACTTCCGAGGCCACGGCCGGCGAAGCGGTTCGCCAGCTGGCCGAGGCGTACGGCATCGACGCCGAGCCCTACACGGATCGGGAACGGATGCTGGCGGCCGCGTCTCTCGACGCCCTGGCCGTGCTCTCGCCCCCGGCCACCCACGAAGCCCACCTCGAGGCCGCCCTGGCCTCCGGCCTCCACGTTTTCTGCGAGAAGCCTCTGCTCTGGGGCGGCGACGCCCTCTCGGCCCGCGGCGCCGCTCTCGTGAAAGGCTTTCGCTCTCGCGGCCTGCTCCTGTTCGAGAACTGCCAGTGGCCCTTCACCCTGCCGGCTTTTCGCGCCCTGCATCCGGACGCGCCTCCGGTGCCGCCTTCGCGCTTCGCCATGCGCCTCTCGCCCACGGTCTCGGGCCTGGAGCTGATCGGTGACAGCCTCCCCCATCCCATCTCGATGCTGCAGGCCCTCGCGCCCGACCCCGCGGCGCGGATCGGGGAGATCCAGGTCGAGGCGGTCTCGCCAGCCCTCGAGGACGCCGACTTGCGTTTCACCTATCACGCGGCGGGGTCTGAGATTGCCTGCGAGGTGGTCCTGCGCCACGGCCGCGAACAGCCACGAGAGGCTGGCTACGCCCTCGACGGCCGCGCAGCAGCGAGAGTCCTGAGCATGGCGGACTACAGCATGGAGTTTCGGGACGGGGAGCGCTCGGTGCCCCTGCCCGACCCCCTGAAGGCCTGCCTGCGCCATTTCGCCGCTTCCCTGGGGGAGGTGCTGACCGGGGCGGCTCCTCCCGATCCCTGGCCCAGCACCCAGCGCCTGCAGATGCTCGAGAGCCTTCTGGCCGCCTCGCGAGGAGTTCTCGGAGACTCCGCACAGTAGGCCGGGGTGGCATTTCCCATCGGGGGGCGTACTTTGCTCTCGACCCGTCTGCGGTGGGGGCGACTCATGCACGCGATTCACGACTTCCGGGGGAAGCTCCGCCAGCCGGCGGTGGCCCCGACCCTCGCCGCCTACGTGGCCTGGCGCCGTGCCCTGGTGAAGGCGCGGGCCCAGGGGGACCCCGAGCCCGCGCCCCCCGAGATCGCGCCCATCTCCATCAACCTCGACCTCACCACGGCCTGCAACTACCGGTGCACCCACTGCATCGACTGGGACATCCTGAACACGCCCAACAAGTACAAGGAGCAGGAGCTCCGCGATTCGATGCGGCTCATGAGCGAGCGGGGCCTCCGCTCGGTCATCCTGATCGGTGGCGGCGAGCCCACTCTCTTCCCGCGCTTCGCCGACTTCGTGGGCTACCTGAAGGGCCTCGGGCTGCAGGTCGCCATCGTCTCCAACGGGAGCCGGACCGACGCACTGGCGGCGGCTGCCGTCCACCTCGACGAGCGCGACTGGATCCGCCTGTCGCTGGACTCGGGAAGCAACGAGCTGTTCGCAGCCATGCACAATCCCACCAATCCCAAGCTGACCCTCGACGCCATCTGCGAGGGCATCCCCGGGATCAAGCAGGCGAACCCGCGGGTGCGTGTCGGCTTCTCCTACATCGTGGTGTGGACGGGGGCGTCGCGGGAGGACCAGAACCTCCACGAGAACATCCACGAGATCGTACCCGCGGCGGAGCGCGCCAAGCGGGCGGGCTTCGACTACATCGGCTTCAAGCCGATCCTGGAGCGGCGCCCAGACGGCTCGGAGGTGATGGACCCGGCCAAGGCCGACCGGGAGCTCGAAGAGGTCATCGACCGCATCCAGGTCGAGGTCGACCGCGCCAAGACCCTGGCCGACGACGGCTTCGACGTCTACGAGAGCATCAACCTGCGCGTGCTCAAGGAAGGGAGCTGGCGCGAGTTCACCCGCCAGCCTCGCACCTGCCACATGCAGGCCCTCCGCCAGGTACTGACGCCCACGGGGCTGTTCAACTGCCCGGCGCACCGCGGGGTGCAGAAGGCGCGGATAGCCGGTCCCACCGCGTTCAAGGATACCGACAGCGCCGCCGCAACCGGCGGCGAGCTGTCGCGCATCCTCGACGGCTTCGATGCCTCCCACGAGTGCCGCGAGGTCACCTGCCTGTACAACGGTGTGAACTGGTGGATCGAGAAGCTCGTGCAGGACCCGAGCGTGGACCTGCGCGACGAGGTCGACGAGGAGCGGCTCGACTACTTCCTCTAGCGTTGTGCCCGATTCCCCGAGCAAGATCTACGTGCGCGCCCCGAACTGGGTGGGCGACGTCGTGATGGCCACACCGGCCCTCCGCGCGCTGCGCTGCGCCTGTCCCGAGGCTTCGATCACCGTCGAGGCCCAGGCTTTCTTCGAGGGGTTGCTGCACGGTCACCCCTCCATCGACGCCTTCGTGCCGGCTCCCGCCAGGGGGCTCGGGCCGCTCCGGGCCCACGCGCGCCTCCTGGCACGGGAAGGATTCGACTGGGCCGTGTTGCTCCCCGACTCGTTTCGCAGCGCCGCGCCTCCGTTCCTGGCGCGGGTTCCGGTGCGGATCGGCTACGCGCGAGACCTGGCGCGCCGCTTCCTCCTCAGCCGGGTCCTGGACCCTCCGCGCGAGGGTGGGCGACGCGTCGCCATCTCCATGATCGAGCGCTACCTGCGGATCACCCGTGCCCTGGGCATACCCGACGCCGGGCCGGAGCTCGATCTGGTCGTCGACCCGGCGGCTCGAGCTCGCATCGCCGAACGCCTGGCGGGGGCGGGACTGGAAGCCGGGCGGGGCTACGCGGTGGTCACGCCGGGCGCCAGCTTCGGTGCCAGCAAGCTCTGGCCCACGCAGCACTTCGCCGCAGCCTGCGACGGCCTCGCCGAGCGCCTGGGGCTGGGCTCGGTCATCGCGCCCGGCCCCGCTGAGGAGGACGTGGCCCGGGCCGTCGCGGAGCAATCCGGGGTCCGGCCCATCGTGCTCGACGAACCCGTCACCAGTCTGGCCGAACTCGCCGCGCTGATCGACGGCGCTGCCCTGCTCCTGGGCAACGACACGGGCCCGCGCCAGATCGCCGTTGCGCTCCGGACGCCCGCGGTGACCCTGATCGGTCCGACGGATTCGGGCCACACGGATCATCTGATGGACCTCCAGCGGGTGCTGCGGGAGCCCGTGGACTGCAGCCCGTGCCACGAGAAGGTGTGCCCCATCGACCATCGCTGCATGACGCGGCTCGCGCCCCAGCGCGCGATCGACGCCGCGGCGGAGCTTCTCGAATGAACGCGAAGATCGTCCCCGACTATCGCGACCTCACGGCGCAGCTCGATCGGGAGCGCGAGGCGGGCCGCAGGGTGGCCCTCGCCAACGGCTGCTTCGACCTCCTGCACGTGGGCCACGTCCGGCTGATTGCCGACGCGTGCAGGGAGGCGGAGGTGCTCGTCGTGGCGCTGAACGACGACGAGAGCGTGCGGCGGAACAAGGGACCGGGCCGGCCGGCCGTGCCCGTCGAGGAGCGCATGGAGGTGATGTCGGCCCTGCGCGGCGTCAGCTACGTCACCAGCTTCGGCGAGACGACCGCGGACGCGATCATCGACGTCTTGCGCCCGGACATCCTGATCAAGGGAATGGACCGCGACCCCCACGACATTCCGGAAAGCGACACCCTGGCCGCCTACGGCGCCCGGGTGGTGATCTGCGGCGACCCGAAGACGCACTCGAGCACCGAACTCGTGCAGCGCGGCCGGAAGAAGAGAAGCTAGGCAAGCCCGGCGAAGCCGGGCGCGAAGTGAGCCGCAGTCGAACGAAGTTCGGAAGGCAAGCCCTGCCCGCCAGGACCTAACCAGCCTTGCCATTCCGCTCTACCTGGAGCAATTCCTGGTCGCCAGGCGGGTGGTCTCCGCCGGGGCCGACCAGATCGGTGCGGCGCTCCAGCGTCTGCTGGTCGACCCACGCTTCGGTCGCAGCGCCCGGGCCTTCGCAGACCGCTACGCGGGCTTCGATCCAGCCGGACAGCTGGAGAGGGTCGTGGAACGGATCGAAATACTCGCGACTCCGATAGGTTAGGTCCAGTGAATGCCGGTTCCGGTGGTTCCGGCAGTCCGCCTGGCCGGTGGACGTGATACTCGATCCGACTTCACGCGCCCCAATCTGTATCATGTCGCCGATGCGGGAGCCGAAGCGAAGCGCCACCCGGCAGCTCGAACACCTGCTCGCGACCCGTCCTCCCCGGGCCAAGTCGCTGGTCGTCACCGTGTTCGGCGACGCGATCCTTCCGCACGGCGGCACCGTCTGGGTTGGCAGCCTGATTCGCCTGCTCGGCCCCTTCGGGATCAATGAGCGCGGCGTGCGCACCGCGGTCCAGCGGCTCACCGTCGAGGGGTGGCTTCGCAACCGGAGCGTCGGACGGCGCAGCGACTACGCACCGACGGCGGAGAGCCGGCCGCGATTCGAGGAGGCCGACCGGCGCATCTACGCCGCGGCGGCTCCCGACTGGGACGGGACCTGGTGCCTGGTGCTGCTCGGCCAGGCGGGAATCGAGAGCTCCGAGCGAGAGGCGGCGCGCCGAGAGCTGCGCTGGCTCGGCTTCGGCGAGATCTCGCCGACCCTGCTGCTCCACCCCGCCGCTCCATCCGGGTCGCTGGAGCGCGCGCTCGATGACCTGGCCCTGACCGGGAAGGCGGTGGTCTTCGAGAGGGCGGCCTTGACTCCCGAGCCGCTCGCGGGTGGCCGGCCGCTCCGGGAGCTGGCGCGCTCGGCCTGGCGGCTGGACGAGCTGGCCCTCGAGTATCGGGACTTTCTGGACCGCTTCGGTCCAGTGGATGAGCTGCGGGACGAAGAGCTGCTCCGCGACCCGGAGACCTGCTTCGGGCTTCGGACGCTCGCCATACACGAGTACCGGCGCATCCTGCTGCGCGACCCCCAGCTGCCGGACGATCTGCTGCCGGAGCAGTGGGAGGGAAGAGCGGTGCGCTCCCTCTGTGCTCGTCTGTACGCGCGGCTCGAGGCGCGCGCGGCGGAGCACCTGCTCGCCAACGGCGAAACCTCGAGTGGTGGCCTCCCTCCGGCGTCTCGTTCCTACCGCCAGCGGTTCGACGGTCTGGGAGAGCTGAACCTGCGGAGGGCCGGATAGTGGAAGCGCCGGAACCGATGGCGCGGGCAGGCGCGGACGCAGCGCTTCGCGCGATGATGGGGAACGAGGCGATCGCCCGGGGCGCCTGGGAGGCCGGAGTTCGCGTGGCGGCGGCCTATCCCGGAACGCCCAGCACCGAGATCCTCGAGAGCCTCGCGCACTACCCCGCCGAAGATCTGCACGCGCAGTGGTCCACCAACGAGAAGGTGGCCCTCGACGTGGCGATCGGGGCCTCGTTCGCCGGCGTGCGCGCGCTCGCGGCGATGAAGCACGTGGGCCTCAACGTCGCGGCCGACGCGCTGATGTCGGTGACCTACATCGGGGTGAGCGGGGGCCTGGTGCTTGTCGTCTGCGACGATCCGGGAATCTACAGCTCGCAGAACGAGCAGGACACGCGCCTCTTCGGCAAGCTCGCCAACGTTCCTGTGCTGGAGCCTTCCGACGCGCAGGAGGCGCTCGACTTCACGCGGCTCGCCTTCGAGCTGAGCGAGCAGTTCGACACTCCCGTCATCGTGCGCGGGACCACGCGCCTCTCGCACACGCGCAGTCTGGTGCGAGTCGGGGAGCGAGAAGAGCACCCGCCCCGCGGCTTCGTAGAGGATCCCGCCAAGTACGTGATGCTCCCGGTCCACGCACGCCTGCGGCACCCGCTGCTGATCGAGCGCGAGGCCCGGCTGCGGGCCTGGCTCGAGACCTCGGACCTGATCCGCTGGGAGGCGGGGAGCCCGGAGCTGGGCGTGATCACGCTCGGGCCGCCCTACACCTACGTGAAGGAGGTCGCCCCCGAGGCGAGCGTGCTCAAGCTGGGCGTTTCCTACCCGCTGCCGGGGGATCTGGTGCGGCGCTTCTGCGAGTCGGTCGAGCGGGTCCTGGTGGTGGAGGAGCTGGAGCCGTTCGTCGAGTCCGATGTTCGGGCGCTGGGGATCGCCACCTCTGGCAAGCGCTACTTCCCGCGCGTCGGCGAGCTCTCGCCGGAGCTCGTCCGCGCCGGTCTCGTCGAGGCTGGCACCCTTCCCGAGAGCCGGACGCTCCGGGCTGTGGACGCCGAGCCCGCCGAGCCGGAGCTGGCCCGTCCGCCCGTACTCTGCCCGGGCTGTCCCCACGTGAGCTCCTTCATGGCGCTCCGCGCCGTGGGCGCTCGCGTGGTGGGGGACATCGGCTGCTACACGTTGGCAGCCTTGGAGCCGCTGCGCGCGATCGACACCACCGTGGCGATGGGTTGCAGCATCGGAAACGCGGTGGGCCTGGCGAAGTCGGGCGGGGAGAGCCTGCCGATCGTCGCCACCATCGGCGACTCGACGTTTCTCCACTCGGGAATCCAGCCGCTGATGGACGCGGTCTACAACCGCGCCGACATCTCGGTGCTGATTCTCGACAACCACATCATCGCGATGACGGGAGGACAGGATCACCCCGGAACCGGTCGCACGCTCCGGGGGGAGGAGACGAAGCGCGTCGACATCGAGCAGCTGGTCCGGTCGCTGGGCGTCGAGTGGGTTCGGAAGGTGGATCCGTACCAGGTGGCGGAGGTCTACCAGGCGGTCCGCGAGGCGACCCGCTTCGAGGGTGTGGCGGTGGTGATCCCGGACCGGCCCTGCGCGCTCGATCCGGTCAAGCTGAAGGGAACGCCCTTCGAAGTCGTCGCCGAGGGATGCACGGCCTGTCAGGCCTGCATGAACCTGGGCTGCCCGGCGATCGTCTGGAGCGGGGAGCTGTTCGAGGGCAGGCACCGCGTCCAGATCGATCCCGCCACCTGCATTGGCTGCAGCCTGTGCGTTCAGGTCTGTCCCACCGATTGCATCCGGGTTCGGCCGAGCGCGGTCTGAGGCATCCATGAGCACCCTTCCCCAGTCTCCGACTCGCGACGAGCGCCCGGGCGGCGCGCCCGACCCGATGGATCGCCCGACCAACGTGCTGATCGTGGGTGTCGGAGGCCAGGGCGTGTTGATGATCTCCAAGGTGCTGGCGCAGGTCTCGGCGGGGCGGGGCCTGGAGGTCAAGCAGAGTGAAGTGCACGGGATGGCCAAGCGCGGGGGCGTGGTCTTCAGCCACGTGCGCTTCGGTACCCGCGTCTGGTCTCCGACCATCCCCAAGGGCGAGGTGGACGTCGTGGTCGCACTGGAGTGGGCGGAGGGCCTGCGCTGGCTGCCCTACTTGAATCCCGACCGGGGCACCTTCCTGGCGGACACGCGGCGCATCGTGCCTCCTTTCGCCTGCCGGGACCGGCGCCCCGGGGCGCGCAGCAGCTATCCGACTCGCGGCGAAGAGGCGGTGCGGGGAAAGGTCGCGCAGAGCATCGCCCTCGACGCACTCGGTTTGGCCGAGGAGCTCGGCGAGCCGCGCGCGGCGAACACGGTGCTTCTCGGCGCGCTCTCGACGGTGCTCGACTTCTCCGCCCCGGAATGGCACGCGGCGATCGAGGCGAGCGTTCCGCCCCGCACACTGGAGGTGAATCGCGCAGCCTTCGAGCGCGGGCGGGACTGGGCGCGGAGCCCGGATGGAGCGGACGGAGTCGCCCCAGCCTCGCGGCAGGGCGAAGCCGAGTGGGCCCCCGAGGCCGTCGAGGTTCCAGCGGCGGGGTCGAGCGTGCGTCTCGAGATCGACGCCGCCTGGTGTAAAGGCTGCGAGATCTGCGTGAAGCTCTGCCCCGAACGCTGTCTGATGCTGGACGAGCAGCAGGTGGCGCGGCTCACCGAGCCCTGTGCCTGCACTGGTTGCCGGATCTGTGAGTGGCTCTGTCCCGATTTCGCCATCCGCGTGCGGATGGGCGCCCTCGAAGAGGAGGGGGGCTCCTAGTGCGCGCTCTCGAGACCGCAGGGGCGCTGCAGAATCTGCAGGGAAACCACGCCTGTGCGCTCGGTGCGCTGGCGGCGGGCTGCCGCTTCTACGCCGGCTATCCGATCACTCCCTCGTCGGAGGTGGCGGAGCGCATGGCGATCGAGCTTCCCAAGGTGGATGGCATCTTCGTCCAGATGGAGGACGAGATCGCCTCGCTGGGAGCCGTGCTCGGCGCCTCGCTGGGCGGCATGAAGGCGATGACGGCCACCAGCGGCCCCGGCTTCTCGCTGCTGCAGGAGCACCTGGGCTACGCGGCGGGAACCGAAATCCCCTGCGTGGTCGTGAACGTGATGCGCGGGGGGCCGAGCACGGGGATGCCCACGCGCCCCTCGCAGGCCGACCTGATGCAGGCGCGCTGGGGAACGCACGGAGACCATCCGGTGATCGTCCTCACCCCCGCCTCGGTGGCAGAAATCTGGGTCGAGACGGTGCGCGCCTTCAACCTCTCGGAGCGATACCGTGTGCCCGTCGTGGTGCTGTACGACGAGGTGGTCGGACATCTGATCGAGACGGTCGAGCCGCCCGCTCCGGGCGCGCTCCCGATCGTCGAGCGCAAGTGGGAGAGCGGTCCCCGCGACGAGCACCGGCCGCACGCCGCGGGCGAGGACGGAGTCCCGGCGATGGCCCGCCTCGGCGACGGCTACCGCACCCACATGACCGGATTGACCCACGCCGAGGACGGCTTCCCGACCCAGGATCCCGTGGTCGTCGACCGGGTGTTGCGCCGCCTGCTCGGGAAGCTCGACCGCCACCGCGAGGTGATCGACTCGTTCGAGACGATCGGTTGCGAGGATGCGAGCGTGCTCGTCGTGGCGTACGGGATCACCGCGCGCGCCGCGCGCCGCGCGGTCAGGCTGGCCCGCGAGGAGGGAATCCGCGCCGGGCTCTTCCGCCCCATCACCATCTGGCCCTTCCCGGAGCGCGCCTTCCGGGAGGTCGCCGAGCGCTCCGCAGCGGTGCTGGTGCCGGAGATGAGCGCGGGGCAGCTCTGCCTCGAGGTCGAGCGGCACTGCGCGCCAGCCGGCGGGGTCGAACGGCTCGGCCGCGTGGACGGGCAGCCGATCGAGCCGGACGAGATCCTGGCACGGGTCCGGGAGCTGGCGAGCCGTGGCTGACGGAAAAGGAAACGACTTCGAGATCCGCGACTGGCTGCGCGAAGAGCTGATGCCCCACTTCATGTGTCCGGGTTGCGGGCACGGGATCGCGCTTCGCGCCCTGCTATGGGCGGTCCACGAGCTCGCGATTCCGAAGGATCGCCTGATGCTGGTCTCGGGGATCGGCTGCTCGGGACGGATCGCGGCGTACGTCGACGCGAACACGCTCCACGTCACGCACGGGCGTCCGATCACCTTCGCCACCGGTCTCAAGCTCGCCCGGCCCGACCTCGAGGTGATCGTGGTGACCGGCGACGGCGACTGCCTGGCGATCGGGGGGAACCACCTGATCCACGCCTGTCGGCGCAACCTCGACATGACCTGCCTGATGCTGAACAACGAGGTGTACGGCATGACCGGGGGACAGGTCTCGCCGACGACCGGCGAGAACCGCTTCACCACCACGACGCCGCTCGGCAACCACGAGCCCGGCTTCGACGCCTGTGCGCTCGCCGCGGCGGCGGGGGCCAGTCTGGTCGGACGCGAGACCACGATGCAGGCGCCGGCGCTGAAGAAGCTGATCGCGGAGGGCATCTCGCACCGCGGCTTCTCGTTCATCGAGGTGATCTCGGACTGCACCGAGATCTACGGCCGCAAGAACGAGCTGGGCAGCTCGCCCGAGATGATCCTTCGCCAGAAGGAAGGCGCGCGCCCGGAGTCCTACGGGGGCAGCGTCGACAGGCCCTTCCGGCCGGGTTCCTGGAAGACCGGGGTGCTGGCGCGAAACGACTCTCCCGAGTATCTGGACGCGTGGCGGCGGCGCGCCGCCGAGCGGGAGGGCAGCTGAGGTGGCGTCGCGCGAGATCGAGATCCGGCTCTGCGGGAGCGGCGGCCAGGGTCTGCTGGTGGCGGGCGCCATCCTCGCGGAAGCGCTGACGCTGGAAGGCCTGCGCGTCGCCCAGTCACAGAGCTATGAGCCCACCTCGCGCGGCGGGATGAGCCGAACCGACCTGGTGGCGAGCGACGTCGACGTCGACTTCCCGCTCGCGACGGCGCTCGACTGCGCGCTGATCCTCGACCAGATCGCGGCCGATCCGACCGCGGATCTGGTGAAGCCCCGCGGCCTGGTGCTGCTGGACGGCGATCGGGTGCCGCATCCTCCCGAGGGCGACTTCGTGGTCCACGCCCTGGCTCTGCGCGAGACGGCGCGGACGCTCGGCGACGCGCGGGTCGCCAACCTGGTGGGACTCGGGGCGCTGACGCGCATGGCGGCGCTCTGCAGCGACACATCGCTGGACCGCGCGATCCGGAGCGTCAGCCCGGCCCGCTTCGTCGCCCTCAACCTCCAGGCTGCGCGAGCCGGCCGCGGCCTGACCGAGGCGGCGGACCCATGCCGGCAAGGCGGAGATCGCCGAAGCGGGGAGTCCGCGATGACGGAGGCGCGGTCGTCGCAGCAGATCGCCGAGGCTTGCGGCGCCCACATGCACGAGATGGACGAGATGGCGCGTCTGCTGGGACGTCGTCCTCGATGAGATGTCGCCCGGCTGCGCGCGGGTCAGCATGACCGTGCGCGACGACATGGCCAACAGCATCGGGACCTGCCACGGCGGAATCATCTTCGCGCTGGCAGACTGCGCGTTCGCCTACTCCTGCAACAGCCGCAACCGGAAGACCGTGGCGGCGGGGGCCAGCATCGACTTCATCAGCGCGGCTCGGCCGGGAGACCGGCTGACGGCTGTCGCGGAAGAGCGCGCATTGGTCGGTCGCACCGGTATCTACGACATCCGGGTCGTGGACCAGAAGGACGAGGTCGATCGCCCTCTTCAGGGGCCGTGCCCGCTGGGTGGCCGGTCCGGTCTTTCCGGGGCTCGAGGGCTCCCAGGAGGGCGCGACCGCGGAACCCACCGAGCAGAGCAGGAAGAGATGACCGAAACCACACCCCTCCGCAAACCACCTGGATCTGGTGCGGACCTGGAGCCGCGAGGAGCTCGAACGGCTTCAGCTCGAGCGCCTGCGCCAGACGCTCACGGTGGTCTACACCAAGGTCCCCGCCTACCGCGCCAAGTTCGACGCAGCGGGAGTGCGCCCACAGGACCTCGAGTCGCTCGCGGACATCGCGCGCTTCCCGCTCACCACCAAGCAGGACCTGCGCGACAACTACCCGTTCGGGCTCTTCGCCGTGCCGCGGGAGGACCTGCGCCGCGTTCACGCCTCGAGCGGCACCACCGGAAAGTCGACGGTGGTCGGCTACACGGCACGCGACCTCGAGACCTGGACCGACCTGGTCGCCCGGTCGCTCCACGTGGCCGGCGTGCGGCCGGGAGACACCCTTCACGTGGCCTTCGGCTACGGCCTGTTTACCGGAGGGCTCGGCGCGCACTACGGAGCCGAGCGTCTCGGCTGCGCGGTGATTCCGGTGTCGGTGGGACAGACCGCGCGTCAGGTACAGCTGATCCGCGATCTCGAGCCCGACGTCATCATGGGTACGCCCTCCTACGTGCTCACCATCGCCGACGAATTCGAGCGCCAGGGGTTCGATCCTCGGGAGAGCTCGCTCCGCATCGGCATCTTCGGAGCGGAGCCGTGGAGCGAGCCGCTGCGCAAGGAGATCGAGGGGCGCTTCGGAATCGAGGCACTCGATCTCTATGGGCTATCCGAGGTGGTCGGCCCTGGCGTCTCGCAGGAGTTCGCGGAGTCGAAGGGCGCTCCCACCGTCTGGGAGGATCACTTCTACCCCGAGGTCATCGATCCCGAGAGTGGCGCGGCGCTTCCGGAAGGCGAAGAGGGTGAGCTGGTGCTGACCACCCTCACCAAGGAAGCGTTGCCGATGATCCGCTACCGCACCCGCGACCTCACCCGCCTGCTGCCGCCCGACGTCGGCTGCATGCGGCGCATGGCGAGGGTGGCAGCGCGCAGCGACGACATGCTGATCGTGCGCGGCGTCAACGTGTTCCCCTCCCAGATCGAGGAGCAGGTGCTCGCCCAGCCGCGCCTTTCCCCGCACTACCTGATCGATCTCCACCGCGACAACCACCTGGACCGGCTCGACGTGCTGGTGGAGCTGAGCCCCGCCCACGTGGGCGCGAGCGAGTCCGAGAGGCAGGGCATCGCCGAGGCCCTGCAGCACGACGTCAAGTCCTACGTCGGCCTCGCCAGCCGCGTCCGGATCGTCAATGAGGGAGAGATCGAGCGCTCGCAGGGCAAGGCGAAGCACGTGCGGGACCGGCGTGTCGCGGAGTGATGTCCGGTGAAGAAGGCCGTGATCTTCGACATCCAGCGCTACTCCGTTCACGACGGTCCCGGGATCCGGACGGTGGTCTTCTGCAAGGGATGTCCGCTCCGCTGCCTCTGGTGCCAGAACCCCGAATCCTGGCGGCGTGCCTCGGAGATCGGATTCGCTCCGGAGCGCTGCATCGGCTGCCACCATTGCGAGGAGGCCTGCCCGGAAGGCGCGATCCTCTCCGGCGAGAAGCGGATCGACCGGACCCGCTGCAGCGTGTGCGGCGAGTGCGTCGACACCTGCTACGCAGAGGCACTGCGCTGGGTCGGCGAGGAGTGGAGCGGGGAAGAGCTGCTGGCCGAGGTCTCGAAGGACCGCGCCTTCTATGAAGACTCGGGAGGCGGCGTAACCCTCTCCGGTGGAGAGCCCCTGCTCCAGATCGACTTCGTGGAGGGGTTTTGCTCCCGCTGCCGCGAGGAAGGGCTCTCGGTGGCCGTCGAGACCTGCGGAGCGGTTCCCTTCGATTCTTTTCGGAGGATTCTTCCCTTCGTGGATCTCTTCCTCTTCGACGTGAAGGCCATCGACAGCTCCCTCCACGAGGCCTGGACCGGATCGGGCAACGATCGGATCCTCTCCAACCTGGAGAAGCTGCGCGAGTCGGGGGCTCGGGTCATCCCCAGGGTTCCGATCGTTCCGGAGCACACGGCCATTCCCTCCAACCTGAACCAGATCGCCACCCATCTGGCGGGATCGTTCCCGGAGGTCCACCTGCTTCCCTACCACGGGTTGGGGGAGTCCAAGAGAGGGCTGGTCGACGCTCAGAAACCCTCGCTGCGCCTCGATCCGCCTGGCGAGGAAGAGATGAAGGCGATCGGGAAGATCTTCGAAGAGAAAGGTATCCTGGCCAGGGTAGGGGGTTAGCCTCGAAACGAGGGGTCGACATGGTGACGCAAGACGGGACGGCCCAGGCCGTCGAACGACAGGAGCGGCACCTCCCCGCGGAGCGGGGATGCACCGAGCGGGTGAGGAAGCTTCGTCGGGAGGTCCTCAGCACCCCCTGGGAGATCTGCATCGAGAGGGCTCGCTGCTACACGGATGTGTACCAGAGCAGCCCGGAGCAGCCGATCGAAGTCAAGAGGGCCCTGGCGTTCCGCAAGACCCTGGAAGAGATGCCGATCCGGATCCATCCGGGCGAGCTGCTGGTCGGACACCGCACCGGCAAGCGCGTCGGCTCGCCTCTCTTTCCCGAGGTGAAGCCGGCCTGGATCGAGAGCGAGCTCGATCTCTTCTCCTCCCGCGAGCTCCAGCAGTTCCGCGCCTCCGAGGAAGAAAAGGCGGCTCTCCGCTCCGAGATCCTTCCCTTCTGGCGAGGGAGCGGAGCGCGGGACCGCTTCGGCGCACTGGTTCCGCCCGAGGCGGAGAGGGCGCTGGCGGCGGGCGTTTTCGTCGTCGAGAACGAGTTCCTGAACGGGGTGGGGCACTGCTCCCCCGACTACGGGATGGTGGTCGAGCTGGGGCTGGCGGGGATCCGCAGCAGGATCGGAGAGCAGCTCGCCGGGCTCGACCTCGCCACGGCGGAAGGGAATCGGAAGCGGCAGTTCCTGCGCGCGGCCACGCTGGCCTGCGAGGCGATGATCTGCTTCGCGGAGCGGTACGCGGACCTGGCCGGGAAGATGGCTCGGGAAGAAGACGACCCCGCGAGGAGTCAGGAGCTCCTCGCCATCGCCGACGTCTGCGCGCGCATCTCCGCGGGACCGCCCCGCAGCTTCTGGGAGGCGCTCCAGCTCATCTGGTTCGTGCACCTCGGGGTGATGCTCGACGATGGAGGCGTGGCCCACGCCCTCGGAAGGCTGGACCAGATCCTGCTGCCGCTGCTGCGCAAGGACCTGGACGCGGGCGCTCTCACCCGCGAGGGGGCCCTCGAGCTGATCGAATGCCTCTTCCTCAAGGCTTCCGAGACCGTGGACCTGATGGAAGGGATCGCCACCATCGGGATCGGGGGAAACACATCCTTCATCGAGGTCACCATCGGCGGCTTCGATCGGGGCGGGCGGGACGCGACCAACGAGCTCTCCTTCCTGTTTCTCGACGCCGTCGAGGAGATGAAGACCATCCAGCCGAACTGCGCGGCCAGGCTCCACTCGCAAACGCCCGAGGCATTCCGGCACCGCGCGGCGGAGGTGATGTCGGGCGGCTCGGTGAGCCTGCAGGTGGTGAACGACGACGTCATCGTGGATGCGTACACGGCGAAGGGAGTGGACCCGGAGGACGCCCGGGACTACGCCATCATCGGCTGCGTCGAGCCCACCCCCTCCGGCCTCACCTACGCTTCCACCGATGCCTTCTTCTTCAACACCGCGCTCTGCCTGGAGATGGTGCTCGGCGGCGGGCGGAGCCTGATGCTGGGAAGCGCCGGGGCGGAGACGGGCGATCCGCGGCGCTTCGAGAGCTTCGGCGAGCTGATGGAGGCCTACCGGGCCCAGGTCGCCCACTTCATCCGCCAGCTGGCGGTCTGCTTCCAGGCGATCGGCCAGGCACACCGGGAGCTGCTTCCCTGCCCGTTCCAGTCCGCGGTGATTCGCGACTGCCTCGAGAAGGGGCTCGACGTAAAGCGAGGGGGCGCGCGGTACAACTTCACCGGGGGAAACGCGGTCGGCACCGCGGTCGTGGCCGACTCGCTGATGGCCATCAAGCGGTTCGTCTTCGACGAGAAGCGGATCTCGATGGGCGAGATGATCGAGATCCTGCAGAACGACTTCGAGGGCCGCGAGGCCACGCGGCTGATGTTCCTCAACCGCGCGCCCAAGTACGGCAACGACGACGACGAGGTGGATCGAATCGCCGGCGAGCTGATCGAGATCTTCTCGAGCGAGCTGGACAAGTACCCCAGCCCCCGCGGAGGCTCCTTCATCACCAGCGTCTACTCGGTCACCACCCACGTCGCCATGGGAGCTCTGACTTCGGCCACTCCCGACGGCAGAAAGCGCTCGGCTCCGCTCTCGGTCGGAATCTCCCCAGCCCACGGAAGGGATCGGAAGGGGCCGACTCTGGCGATGAAGTCGGCTGCGAAGATCGACTACCGGAAGGTCGTGAACGGCTCGGCCTTCAACCTCAAGTTCCATCCCTCGGCGCTTCGCGGGGCGGACGCCATCGACAGCTTCGCCGATCTGGTACGGACCTACTTCCGGCTCGGGGGACAGCAGCTGCAGGTGGACGTGGTCGATGCCGATACGCTGCGCGCCGCCCAGCAGCGGCCGGAGGAGCACCAGGACCTGTTGGTCCGGGTGGCGGGCTACAGCGCTCGCTTCGTGGACCTGAGCGCGGCGATGCAGGAGGAGTTCATCGCCAGGACGGAGCAGTCGGAGGTCCGCTAGCCCCACCCACCGGCCCGAGGTGACGGGTCGCGATCCTACCGGCCGGCACCGCTCGGCTATACTTTCGGCGTCGCCCTTGGAGACGCCCATGAACGGTGTGAAGACAGAGAGCGCTGCGCAGGCCGGCAGCGTGTTCCCGATCGACAGTGCGCAGGGGGGGCAGCTGGCGACCCTGGTGGCTGCGCTCACGAAGGCCACCAATGGCCTCCGGCGGCGGACCAGCGACTGTCATCACAGGCATCCCCTGCCTTCCCGGGACGCCGTGGTCGACATCGTGGAGGCGCTGCGAACGGTGCTCTTTCCGGGCTACTTCGGCCCCTCCGACCTCAGCGAAGAGAACCTCAGCTTTCACATCGGAAGCACGCTCGACCGCGTCCGGCGGGACCTGCGCGAGCAGCTCAAGCGCGGGATCTGCTTCGCCTGCAGGGAATGCGAGACGCAGTGCGACGCCCGTGCGGACTCGGCCACGCAGCGGTTCATGACCGTGCTTCCCGCGGTGCGCGAGCTTCTGGCGACCGATGTGCAGGCCGCCTACGACGGGGATCCCGCGGCCACCAACCCGGACGAGACCATCTTCTGCTACCCCGGAATCCTCGCGGTGATGAGCTACCGGCTGGCCCACGAGCTGTACCTGCAGGGCGTTCCACTGATCCCCCGGATGATCACCGAGCACGCGCACAGCATCACCGGGATCGACATCCACCCCGGTGCGACCATCGACGAGGGCTTCTTCATCGACCACGGCACCGGCGTGGTGATCGGAGAGACGGCCAGGATCGGCAAGCGCGTCCGGTCTGTATCAGGGCGTCACACTCGGCGCCAAGAGCTTCCCGCTCGATGCGGACGGAAATCCGATCAAGGGCATCGACCGGCACCCGATCGTCGAAGACGAGGTGGTCGTCTACTCCGAGGCCACCATCCTGGGCCGCGTGACCATCGGCCGAGGCTCGGTGATCGGCGGGAACGTCTGGCTCACACACAGCGTGCCTCCGAACAGCGTCATCACCCAGGCCCAGGTACGGCAGGATCTCTTCGAGAGCGGCGGCGGCATCTAGCTTCGCCAGCCAGAGCGTTCTCGACCGCGGTCTCGCATCGAGACCTCGAGCGTCTCACGCCAGGCGCTGCCTTCCGTTACGATACCCGAGCAACCGGAACGCAGCGGGGAAGCAGGACCATGAACAACCGGGAACGCGCGATGGCGATCCTCAACTACCAGGACTACGACCGGATGCCCGTCGTTCATTTCGGCTATTGGCAGGAGACCCTGGCCAAGTGGGCGGGCGAGGGGCACATCACCGAAGACCAGGCGCTCAAGTGGGGAGATGGCAACTCCATCGACGCCGAGATCGCTGCGAAGCTGGGCTTCGATTTCAACTGGTACAATTGCTTCCATCCCGAGACGCGGCTGCTTCCTCCCTTCGAGGAGAAGGTGATCGAGGAGCGGCCGGATGGCGGCTGTGCGGTGCTGGACGGGGAGGGCGTCGTCATCGTGCGCAAGCCGGGCGTGACCTCCATCCCCACCGAGATCGACCATCTGCTCAAAGACCGGGCGAGCTGGGAAGAGCACTATCTCCCGCGGCTGCAGTATGCAGAAGAGCGGGTGATGCATACCCTGATCAACGTTGACGGCGGGCGAGTAGCGCGGGCGGACACCGGTGGGGTTGCCACTTGAAGGAGGGTCAGTGGGACTGCCCCTACGGCCTGGAATGCGGAAGCCTCTACGGTGTGATCCGCAACTGGTGGGGGCTGGTAGGGCTGTCCTACCTGCAGGCCGACGATCCGCTGCTCTTCGACGAGGTGATCGATACGGTGGGCGAGCTCTGCTATCGCGTGACGCAGCGGACGCTCGAGCTGGCGGACGGCTTCGATTTCGGCCATTTCTGGGAGGACATCTGCTTCAAGACCGGCCCCCTGGTGCACCCGAAGCTCTTTGCCGAGAAGGTCGGACCGTACTACAGGCGGATCACCGAGCTGCTGCGTGAACACGGTATCGACATCGTCTCGCTCGACTGCGATGGCAACATCGACAAGCTGCTTCCCATCTGGCTCGAGAACGGCGTCAACACCATGTTCCCGATCGAGGTCGGCACCTGGCGCGCCAGCATCGAGCCCTGGCGTGCGCAGTACGGCCGGGAGCTTCGCGGCGTCGGCGGAATGGACAAGAACGTGTTCTCCCAGGACTACGCCGCCATCGACGCCGAGATCGAACGGCTCGAGCCACTGGTCGATCTGGGCGGCTACATCCCGTGCCCCGACCATCGCATCGCACCCGACGCCGAGTGGGCGAACGTCCAGTACTACTGCGAGAAGCTGCACGAGGCGTTTCCGGGGTAGGTGGCGTCCAGAGGGCTGGCGCCTGCGGAGCGGCACGTTCGCGAACCTGTGCTACGTCCCCTTTGGATGACGCGACTGAGTTCACTGGCACGGGAGCCCAATATCGTCGTGGTCGGCGCCTCCGGCGGTATCGGCGGCGCTTTCGTCGAGCTGCTCGCGAGCGCTGCTCCCTCCGGAACCATCCATGCGCTGGCGCGTTCGCCGGAGAGCGGCGGGGGGAACGTCCGCCCGGGCTTCGTCGACATCACCGACGAGGAGTCGATCGAAGCCGCGGCGGACTCCACTTCGCGCGGCGGACCGATCGATCTCGTGATCGTCGCGAGCGGGATCCTTCACCGCGGCTCGGAGCTGCGGCCCGAGAAGAGCATGCGCGAGCTCGATCCCGAGGCGCTCTGCGAGGCATTCAGGATCAACGCCGCTGGCCCCGCGATGGTCGCGAAGCACTTCCTGCCGCTGCTTCGCAGGGGACAGAAGACGGTCTTCGCCGCGTTGTCCGCGCGGGTCGGGAGCATCTCCGACAACCGCCTGGGAGGCTGGTCGTCCTACCGGGCCTCCAAGGCGGCGCTCAACATGCTGCTGAAGACGCTGGCGATCGAGCACGCGCGCAGGTGGCCGGATTCGGTCGTCGTCGCTCTGCACCCGGGTACTGTCGACAGCGCGCTCTCGAAGCCATTCTCCAGCCGGGTGCCGGCAGAGCGCCTGTTCTCCCCATCCCGCTCGGCGGGCGACCTGCTCGGTGTCATCGACGATCTGAAACCGTCGACGACGGGCGGCTTCTTCGCCTGGGACGGCACTCCGATCGAGCCCTGAGACGATACGACGCGAAAAGGATGACAGGATGAGAAACTCGACCATACTCTTTGGCATCAGCACGCTTTTGACCGCGGTGGTGGCCATGGCCTACGAAGAACCCGTCTACGAAGTCCTCGAAGCAGCAGACGACTACGAGGTTCGCCGCTACGAGCCGTACCTGGTCGCCGAGGTCGACGTCGAAGGGGACTTCGGCGATGCGGGCAACAAGGCATTCCGGATCCTGGCCGCCGTACATCTTCGGCGAGAACGAGGCGAACGAGAAGATGAGCATGACGTCGCCTGTGGAATCGAAACCGAGTGAGGAAGGCGTGCGGATGTCGATGACGGCCCCCGTCACTTCGGAAGCTTCGGAGACCGGGCAGTACACGTACGCCTTTGTGATGGAGCGAAAGTACGACCAGGAGACCCTGCCCAGGCCGCGCGACCCGCGCATCCGGATTCGGGAGCAGGATGGCCGGGTCGTGGCCGTGCGAAGGTACTCGGGCCGCTGGACGGAAGAGAACTACCGCAAGAACGAGACACGGCTGTTCGAGGCACTGTCCGCCGACGGCAGGACGCCGTCCGGCGAGCCCATCCTGGCCCGCTACAACAGCCCCTTCACGCCCTGGTTCATGCGCCGCAACGAAGTCATCGTCGAGCTCGAGTGGCCGGACGACGTTTCCTCCAAGGGCGGAAGCTAGCGGAGCACGCCCCGGCGTCCCGCGGCAGCCAGTCCCAGCACGCCCAGTCCGAGCAGCAGCAGCGTCGTCGGCTCCGGAACGAAGTGCATCGTCAGGATGCCGAAGATGACCAACTCCGGGCTCGCGCCCGTCAGGCTCGTGAAGACCTTGCTCACGGTCACGAGCTGCAGAGCGCCGGAGGGCTGGGCCGTGGTCGAGGTGAGCGAAGCGGGCCCGTGCGCGAACCCACCCGGGAGCACGGGCGTCGAGATCGTACTGTTCGGGGTGTGGATCGTCATGACCGGCTGGCCAAGCGTCCAGGGAGCGTGATGGGCGGTGAAGTCGATGGCGCCGGTGAGGACCTGGGTGCCTCCGAGACCGAGGCCCGCGGGCGGCGTCCCGCTCGCCTCGAACGGAAGCAGGACGAAGGAATACTGGCAGGTCGGCTCGAACACGAGGCAGAGCTTGGCGACGCCGGAGAGGCCCATCTGTCCGGAGCCACCCGAGAACTGCCCGCTCTGGTTCACGACGCTCGTCATGCGCAGCGCACTCCCCGAATAGCCTCCGAGATCCTTCGTCGTGGAGAAGGGACCGAACGCTCTGCCGGGCAGCGCGAGCGAGGCGAGGTGCGGCCCACCCGTGAACGTCGCCGACCCTGTGCCAGTGATGGTGACGAGCGAGTTCGAGCCAGCCAGCTGAAGCCTAGAGTGCCCGTGAACGCCAGTGTGGCCGCGCGGGCGGCCTCCGGGTGCACCGACTAAGAGCCAGATGGCCATCGCGCTGACGACTGCAAGCGGCACGACTCGTGCTCGCATCAGGCACCCCCGACAGACCGGCGCGTAGCGGTCTCGTTCCAGACCAAACCGCCGAGATGGAAATGATGCAAGATTCGCACCTCTCCGAGACGCGGGTCGCGGTGATGCAACCGCCCGGTTTCGCTGAAGCTCTCGGCTCTGAGACGACACATGCCCACGCTCGCGGGAAAGAATTTTCCCCGCAGACGGAAGTGCCTTTCCATCTGCGAGAGGAATTTCACCCTATGGCGTGCGATTCAACAACCCGCCACTGAACAAGGTTCAGCGGATCGCGTCGAGCAGCTTCGCACAGGCAATCGTGGCCTCCAGCTGGTCTTTTGGCGGGTTGTCTATATTATTGCTAAGAAATTTATTGACATCTCTGCGGGCTCGGTCATGCTCAACCCATTCAGTCAAGCCCCATATGGGCGCCTGACGGCGCCTCCGAAGGAGAGCAGCAAATGACTCGGAGACTCCTCGCATCCACTCTCGGCGCCATTGCAGCCCTCGGGCTAGCTCGCTGCCACATCCAAAGCCGACAACCTCTACGTCGTCCATGGCATCGTCGGGACTGACCTGGGCCTGTCGGCTACTCTTCCCGTCGACATCGGGCTCGACGGAGTCTGCACCGCGCTCCAGGACGTCGAGTTCGGCCAGTCGGCATCCGCAGGCACCGTCCCGGCCGGCATCTACCAGGCGCAGGTGTACCTCGCCGATGGCGCGCCCTGCAGCGGTGCGCTGGCAGTCACGACCGATATCGAAGTCCCCGTGGCAGGGTCTGTCTTCGTCGATCGCCCATCTCGACCAGAATGGCGTCCCGGTCCTGAGCCAGTACAACGGTGAATACCGCTGACATTGGAGCCGGCCTCGCCAAGTTTCAGGTCGTGCACACGGCCGCAGCGCCCTCTGTCGATGTCCGGCTGAGGACGAAGGGCGCAAAGGCGAAGATCGAAGACATCCGCCCGGGTGATCAGACCTTCCCAATTCAGGTGCCCGCCGCATCCTACGATGTCCAGGTCAAGCTCAGCGCTGGCGGTCCGCCAGTACTCGAGTTCGACGACGTTCAGGTCTCGGGGGACGCCCTCACCTCGGTCTTCGCAGTCGGGAGCGCCGGGACCGGCTCCCTAACGGCAGTCCTCGTAGAGGTCACACCGTAGCCACCGATCCCGGCGCTCCCATACGACGCCCCGGCCGTATTTGAATTCGCTGAGCAATTCTCGTTCTGGTGGTGCTTGGTCGCCGCGCTTTGGTTGCGCTTGGTTGTGGCGACGAGTGCTTACTCGGACACGCCGCAGCGGGTTGCGCCTGGGCCACGTGTCTTCCTATGGGTTGGAGTCGAGCATCAGGCTTCGAACCTGGGGGTCGGGGGTTCGAATCCCTCCCGGCGCGCCACTTTCTTGCCCGGAAAAACGCGGGGTTATCGGATCTTGGCCTCTGCCCCCGAAGCTTGGTAAGTCCAAGGTCTCGCCGACCTTGCTCTTCCCGTCATTCCTGATCATCGCCAGGTTCTCCTCCGGCAAGCCAGGACCGAGTTGTCCGGAAGCGCTCCGCCGTCTGCCGGCCTCCTCTTCTGACGACCGGCAAACGGCGGCATCACGCACCACGCGGTTGCGGATGCCGATCTTAATGCCCGTGCATGTCTGGCTGTGAGCCGGGCACACCGCCGCCGAAATCGATCGGAGCGACATAAAACTGCTTGGTCCAGTTCTCGATCGAGAGCGGTTCAAAACGCCCTTCCTTTTGGGGCTCGAAGCGAATAGGCTGTCCCGCATCGAACCGCTCGAGCGGTTCGGAATCCTTCATGACCACGATGCCGTTGACGATCACGTGGGGGATGCCCGTTGACGGCAATGTGCCTTTTGCATAGGTGGCATTATCGGTCACAGTCTTCGGATCAAATATCGTGATGTCAGCAACCATGCCCTTTTGCATGCGGCCACGCACCTGCATGGCCTTCAGGCCCATGTCGCCCAGCGGCTTGGTGTAGTTGTAGCTGGTCATGGCGACCGCCTGCATCAACGGGATGTTGTTTTCGCGGGCAATACGCAGGACCGCGGCGAAAGAGCCGGAAAAACGCGGATGGGTATTGGGAAGATCCTCGTACGGGGTATCCCATTTCAGGTTGTCATCCGGCAGAAGCGGCATGCCATCACTCCCTATGGCGACACCGGGCAGCCTGACCCAGTCAACGATCGCTTCTTTCGGCATCTTGTAGACCAGCACCGGACGGGTGGGCTGCTTCTTCAGCATTTCCGCCCGTATCTGCTCGGTGTAGAACTCGCCTGTTTCTACATCCTGTATGGTGTCCTCATATTTGTGCCCCAATGTTTTGACCCACACTTCGGGTTCGAGGAACACAGCATTTAGCGCCGTCGATCCGGCCACATACGGATAGATCTCGCCCCACACGTTGTAGCCTCGGCCACGCATGCCGACCATCAATTCATGGACCAGGTTGTAGCCGGGATTATTGAAATGACACGCCAAGGCAGGCGTACCCAACGCCGCTGCATTGGCCAGCATTTCCTGGATACCCATCACCTCGTCCACATCGGTGCCAGGTGTCAGTCTGAAATGCATGCCGATCTGGCGGCCATACAGCCCGGAAAGCCGCTGAAGCTCGTAGATCTCCCGGGACGACACCCCGGCACGCATGTAACCGACGGTCGAACCGATACCGATGCCCCCCTGGCGCAAACCTTCATCCATGATCTTCAGAATCTGATTGCCTTGTTCAAGGGTGGGCCGGGTCTTTGACCATCCCTCACTTGTGCGCGATCTGATCGCATCCGGCGTGTAGAGGTATTTCCAATCGTTGAAGCCATCCAGAACGGCGGCCCGGGCGAACTCGTGGGCAACGGCCACTCCGAAATTAATCGGACTGTTGCCTTCACGCCTCTCATACCAATCAGCTAATTTCTCACCAAAGGCGCCGATCTCCAGGTCCATGATGGTGGTCCTCCCATCACGCACCATCAGCCGATAGGCATAGGGCTCTATGCAATGTTGATGTCCATCGATAAAGCCGGGGGCCACCACGAGGCCGGTGGCGTCGATGGTTTCCCTTCCCTTGATCGTGTCCTGGGTGATCGCAACGATCTTTCCGCTCTTGATACCGACGTTGGCGACCGCGTCATAATTGTTTTCCGGGTCCATGACCCGGCCATTGTTGATGACCAGATCATAGTCCTGTGCCACGGCGGGCATGGCAGGCGTCAATGCCAGGAGTAATGAACCTGTTACTGTAAGAAGTCTTTTCATCGCTTCGCCCCTTTCTTACAAGGCCTTCTTGTATATCTTGCCGTCCTTCATGAGCAGCGCGAGGTTCTCCTCCGGCTTGGTCAGGATCGTGATGTCCTCGAGAGGATCGCCGTCGATCGTAAGTCCTTGGCCATTCTGGCGTTTTCGCTCCCAGGCGGTCAAGCGCCGGTTCCTTTCAGGATTCCGAGGACTCGAGGTCGCGCGGGAGCGTGGCCGTCCCTGGGTTCCGGATCGCCCCCGAGCCGCCTCGCTGAGATAGGCGCGGGGCTCCACCCCGGCGAGCTTCGCCGACTCGATCGGCGAGTAGAAGAGCGCCGCGACCCGGGTGCCCCGCTCGGACCGGCTCCCGTAGTGGTTCTTCCGACCGATGTGGGCGTGGGGACCTCGTGGGGACTTGGGCGGTTCAAAACGGCACAAGGGGGCACGAAAACGACAACTCTCGGCGCTCTAGAGCGCGCTCCGGCCCCCAGACGCCGCCTTCGAACCTCGGGGTCGACAGACAGCCGGTGACCTTCGGCTGAAGGGCCGTGTCGTTCCCCGGATATCGAGAGATCGGCTCTTTCAGCCCGTTGCCTTCAGCTCGACGCTCAGGCGGAAGCCCAGCGCGTCGAGGAGTGCCTCCAGGCTGCGGAGCTCCGGGTTGCCGTTCTCGGAGAGCATCCGGTAGAGGTGCTCGCGGTTGAGCTGCGCGGTCTCGGCGAGGCCTGCGAGTCCACCCTCTCGAGTGCGGGCCACGTCGCGGAGCGCGAGAAGGAACACCTCCGGGTCGTCCTCTTCGAGAGCGGCATTCAGGTAGGCCACGGCCTCCGCGTCGTCTTTCAGCACCTCGTCCAGGTGCTCTCGGTAGTCTCTAGTCCTTGCCATCGTTTCGACTCCGGTAGTCGCGCCAGTACCCCTCGGCGCGCTCAATGTCTCTCGCCTGCGATCCCTTATCTCCGCCGCAGAGCAGGACCACCACGTCGTCGCTGTCTCGCCCGTAGTAGATGCGGTAGCCGGGTCCGGCGTGAACCCGAAGCTCGAACACCTCACCCACGCGCTTGGCGTCGCCGAAGTTGCCGAGTCGAAGCCGTCCAATCCGAGCCCGGATCCTGGCCCGCGCCTGCTGATCCTTGAGTCCCGCCTCCCACCGCGTGTAGGGCTCGCTGCCGTCCGGCTGGGCGTAGATCCTGACCTCGACCTCCCTCGGCATCGGGCGATAGTAGCTTTAAAGCTACAGATCCGCCATAGGCGTGCGAGCCATTCGAGCGCTTCCGCAGCACGCCACGAGCAACGGACGTTGGAGCGAACAAAGCGGCGGGATACAACGGGATACAAGCTTCAGCGCTCCGGATCCCTGCGTTTCCGGGTACTTACGGCCGGAGGTTGGGCTTTCGAGTCCCGTCCGCCCCGCCATAAGTTACTGATTCCAAAAAAGATTTTGGTGGCCATTCCGGGCTGGGCCACAACCCGGCCACGAATCAGCGCTGCTCTGGCCTTCGCGGAGACAGGTGCGACAGCTCGGCGGCGGACTCGTCGCTGAGCTTTGCGTAGCGCTCTGTGCCCAGTGAGTCGGAGTCTCCGAGCGCCTGCTGGACTCGATCAAGGGACTCTCCAGCCTGAACGGCGAAAGACGCACTCGAGTGCTTGGTGCCCTCATACATCTTCACTCGAACGCCAACCCGTTCACCCGCGATCCCATTCGAGGCGCAGGGCCTTCGCACTCGGTTCCTTCGCAGGCCTGCTGAGTCGAAGCCAGGGTGGGTCGCAGTCGTCGACGTTGAACTCCCGGATCTCGCCTGGCCGCACCCCAAGACGCGCTGCCATGAACGCCCCGTGACTCTTCTCCAAGTGAGTTTGGAGAACCGGCCGGCTCTGGAAGTTGACACGCAAAAACAGATCTTGGAGCCTGGTGTGACGCGCTCCCCATTTCGTTTTTCATTTCACTGAAGATCAGGCAATACAATGGCGCATCATACGGTCAAGGCCGCATATCTGGACCTGTACGAACGTTTGAACAAGGCCCCTCAGGGAGCGCCGTATTCTGAGACCCTTTTCAAGATCTTCGAAATGCTCTTCAGCGAGAAAGAGGCGCGCCTTGTCGCGCAAATGCCCATCAAGCCGTTTGGTGTCAATGAAGCCGCGGCCATCTGGGAGATGAGCGTACCGGCGGCACAAGAGGCTCTCGATGAGTTGTCCGGTCGGGCGTTGCTCGTCGACCTTCTCCAGGAGGACGAGCATCAATACGTACTGCCGCCCCCGATGGCGGGTTTCTTTGAATTCTCGCTGATGCGACTCAGGGGAGACATCGACCAGAAAGCCTTGAGTGAACTCTACTATCAATACTTGAATGTAGAAGAAGACTTCGTCAAGGAGCTATTCACTGCCGGCGAAACGCGCCTCGGACGCGTGTTCGTCCATGAACCCGTTCTATCCAACGAGAACGCAATCCATGTTCTCGACTACGAGCGCGTCAGTGAAGTCATCGAGACGGCCGAGCACATTGGAATCGGAGTCTGCTACTGCCGTCACAAAATGATGCATGTGGAAAAGGCATGCAGCGCGCCGATGGACATCTGCATGACTTTCAATTCATCGGCCGGGTCGTTGATCAGACACGGTCATGCAAGAAGAATCGACGCGCAAGAGTGCATGGACTTCCTGCATCAGGCCTACGAGCACAATCTCGTTCAATTTGGTGACAACGTCAGTGTGGGTGTCAACTTCGTCTGCAATTGTTGCGGGTGCTGCTGCGAAGCGATGTTGGCTGCAAGAAGGTTCGGCCCCCTGCATCCGGTGCATACCACCAATTTCTTGCCGTCCCTCGACTCGGACAAGTGCAAGGGCTGTGGCACATGCGTGAATGTCTGTCCCGTGGAAGCAATGCTCCTCTCTTCGGCCAACGATCCGAACAAGCCCAGGGCCAAGAAGGCCAAACTGGACGAGGATCTGTGCCTCGGCTGCGGTGTGTGTGTGCGAGCGTGCCCGACGGGATCGATCATGCTGAAATCCCGGCCCGCCAGAGTCATCACGCCCCATGATTCAGCGCACAGGATCGTTCTGATGGCAATAGAACGAGGCAAGCTCCAAGAGTTGATACTGGACAACAAGGTGTTGTGGAACCACCGGCTGTTGGCGGCTGTTCTGGGTGTGATCTTGAGGCTACCGCCGGTGAAACAGGCCATGGCTTCGCAGCAAGTCCGATCTCGATACGTCAGATATCTGATCGAGCGCTTTTCGACGTGAGGGGACCAACGCCACGACGCCGACCATCCCGCAGCATCTTGGCTCCCTTCATGGTGACGAGGTCTTCTTCGTCGAGGACGCACTCAGCCCACTTGATATGGAGAAGAAGATCCGGGCGGTCGAGATCGCCGAACTGGTTGCCGAGGCCTTGGAGGAATAGCTTCATGAATGTCGAAGACAGCGTCCGAGCGCTGACCGACACTGAAGCCATCCGCGATCTGGCGCGGCGCTACGCGCACTTCGTCTGGCAGCGGGACGCAGCGGGGGCGGTCTCGCTGTTCGCCGAGAACGGCGAGATGGATACCGGAGACCGCCCGGTGATCCGGGGCCACAAGGCCATGCTCGAAGCCTACGAAGAGATGTTCGCGACTTCGGAGTTCCGCCCGATGGTGCACAACCACGTCATCGACCTGCGGGGCAACCGCGCCACGGGGACCTGCTACCTCGACGTGCGCGCCGTGGTCGATGGCAAGCACATGATCGGGAGCGGCTACTACCACGACCGCTACATCCGGGTCGGCGACGAGTGGAAATTCGAATCGCGCACGCTCGCGATGTGCTATTTCGTGGAATCGAATGAGAACCTCACTTCCTAGCGATCCGCGGGACTCGCTGATCGAGGACGGCTGCAGCGAGGTGCTCTCCATCGTCGGCGCCGCGCGCCTCTGATCGCCTCTCCAGTGGAAGCAGGAAGCACTGAAATCACCATCCGGTCGAAAGAAAGGTCTCGATGGAACTGAGGGAAGCCATCGGAAATCGGCGCTCGATCAGGTTCCTGCTGCCGCACAGGCCCGTGGAGCTCGAGAAGATCCAGTGCATGCTCGAGGCGGCGCGCATCGCCTCGCACTGGGGGAACATCAACAGCCTGCGCGCGCTCGTGATCCAACGCGACGAGGCACCGCAGGACGTGATCGACGCTCTGCCGTCGCCGGTGGGTGGCTACCAGATCCAGCTCGCCCCGGTCGTCATCGTCTGGTACATCGAGACCGATTCGACCGATCGCGCGGGGGAGCGCATCCGCGAGCTGGTCGAGGTGGGCGCCGTCGGCTACGGCGACGAGAAGCGGGAGCAGCTCGAGAACACCCTCGTCCCGATGTTCGCGGCGATGGGAGACGTGGTGAAGCAGCCGGGCATGAACGAGATCGACTGCGGCCAGGGCATCGCCCAGGCGACGCTGATGGCCTTCGAGCTCGGCCTCGGCACCTGCTGTCTGGGGACCGCCAATCCCGACGGGATTCGCCAGAAGCTCAGCCTGCCCGACAGCTGCCGCGTCCTCGTGACCCAGACCGTGGGCTACCCCGCGGAGAGCCCCGAGGCCGGCGGCCAGCGGCCGCGCCTGCCCTTCGAGGAGCTCTTCCAGCTGAACGGCTACGCGAACCCCTTCCCGCGCTCGAAGGAGGTCGTGGAGCAGCTCGAGAAGGACCGCCTGCTGCAGGAGCAGGCTCCCCTGCCCTGGCGCGAGGCGGAGCTGCTCTACCTGCGAAGCGCGCTCGATCTGAAAGGCGAGGGTCTGCTCTAGGGGGAACCGGCGTGAAGTTCAGGGCGATCGAGAGACGGACATCAGACGGCGCCCGGCGCACTCAGCGCAGCTTCACCTCGACGCTTCCCATCACTCCCGAGCATTCCACGCTGAGCAGCGGCCGCTCGTAGTCCTCCGCAGGCTCGGACTCTTGGCCCACCAGCCGCTCCCGCACCCGACGTAGCCAGTTGCTTCGGCCCTTGCCGCCCTTGGTCTCCACGCTCCCGAGAAACACCGACCCCATCAGCTCCACATCCACGTCAGACGGCACGATGATCTCCACGCTACCGAGGAACACCGCGCAATTCACCTCCGTCACGCCGAGCGGAAGATCCGCGTGCCGGTAGTCGAGCACGGTGGTCCCGAGCACACTCACCGTCCGCATTCTCTCCGGTGGCTCCCACGGGCCACGGCGGGTGGTGCTCCCGAGCACGGAGTAGACGGTCTCGGCGTCTTCGTACCGCCTGGCAAGTTCACCGGACGAGGGCTTGGCGGGGAGATCGTTCACGGGAGCCAGTATACACCGGGAAGCCGGAGGCCGTGATGCCCTGGAGTGTGACCCAGGCACCGCCGAGGTAGATCCCCGGCACCTGCCAGAGCGAGCGCCGGTGGACCTCTTGGATCTGGCGCCTCAGGCGTGACACGATTCCCCCGCCCCGCTGGCACTATGAGCTCCAGGGGCTCGGGAGTCCATATGGTCCTGGCGGGCCAGGGAGATAGCATCAGTAGAGCAAGACAGCTTCATCAGTCCCGATGCTCAAGACAACGAGGGCGGAACAGGGCGCGTTGTCGGGACGACGAAGAATGTCATGTGCATGGCGTTCCTGGTCTCCGTGGCGGGCGACCCTCCGAGCTTCATGACGGTCCTACCGATGTACAAGGGCTCCAAGCAGAAGGGTGGGATGTAGCGCACAGAGGCGGCGATCCGGTCGTCTTTGACCCCTTCGCAAAGAAGGCGTTCCGGATTCGGGTGAAGGCCGCGCAGTAGGGGAGAGGCAATCGAGCCCGCGCGCCGAGGTCCGGCTCCGCGGTAGATACAGGGCCTCGCCAGTCTTCCCCTCAGGGCCTGCGCGCGTCCCCCTGTGCGTAGTCGCAGACCCCCGTCGGAAAGATGGCATCGAGGCGGGCCCGCTGGGCTGCGTCGAATGCCACGCCGCCGTAGAGGCCCATGGCGATGGCGTCGTCCACGGGGATCAGGTGGCACTTGAACACGTCCCCGGTGATGGGCCCGCCGGCTACGATGCGAGACGTCGAGAAGACGGGGAACTCCTGCGTGCAGGGGCCGGCCGGTCCGTCGTCGAGGATGCCGTCCCAGGCGTCTTCGCCGGCGTAGATCAATGCCCCGCTCGCGTCGAAGCAGCTATCCACCGCCGCACCGGGCTTGTTGCCCGCCACGCCCTTCCACGGACGCGCTTTCATGTTGCGCATCCACTCGTCGATGACCTCGAAGGCCATGGGCGTCTGGTCGAACCCCGGGTCGGTGAACCAGATCACCTGGTTCGAGGCGTCGCCGTCGTAGTTCGAGCAGACGCTGGCGGCTCGCGAAGGACTGGTGCGAGTTGTGCATGTCCAGCTCTCCCTCGAGGTAGTTGCGCCAGTCGATCAACGGGATCTGCACGTCGCCCCGGTTCACCAGGCCCCGCTCGTAGGCGGCCTCGACCGCGTCCGGGTCAGCCGTCCTGCGGGGGGCGGGCGTCGCTCCCCCATCCGGTGACAGCGCCATGTTGCGCCAGCTCCAGGGGTCGATGAGGTTCGGGTAGATGTCCGGGATCGGCGGCAGGCCGATCAGGTCCGCCGGCGACGGGCACAGGAACGGGAAGAACGGGCATCCCTCCTGCACCATGTCTGGCTCGTCCGTCCAGGACCCCACCTGCGCGTTCAGATCGAGGAACTCGTCAGCGCTCAGGAAGCCGGAGACCAGGGCGTCTAGCCCGTACTGCACGCCGACGTTGTCCCAGGTGCTGGCCGCGAAGCCGTCCGCCGCGACCCCGTAGACGTTGATCGCGTCGCCGAAATGAGTCCACTCGGTGTTGACCTGGTCGGGTAGCGAGATGCCTGGGGCCGTTCCGAACATCCAGTTGAGCACGAGCGGGGACAGGCCCCGCCAGGCGCTCACGCACTCGCTCGAGCCCTGGGGCAGGAAGGGCATCAGGGGCAGGAAGTCGTTGTCGACCCCGTTCAGGGCGTTCAGGCCCTCGAGATCGGTCCGATTCTCCCAGTCCGCCCACTTGGTGTTGCCTGAGAGCACCTCGAGGTCGATCCAGCGCTCCAGGAGCTCGCAATCTCCGATGTGGATCGTCTGCGTGATCATGTCCGGGTAGGAGTACTGGGGGACGCCGGCATCGAGCAGCCCCTTGTGGTTCTGGCCGTAGACGTACTGCTGGATGCCCCCGCCGGATCCGCCGACACCCACGGTGTAGTCGGGGTTCGCATAGGCCGAGACGAAGCGGTCCTTCAACATGATGGCCGTCTCGCCGCCGAGCTCGAGATTGTAGTGCGTTCCGGTCTTGGTCCCGGTGGAGTACGCCACCGCGTAGCCCTTCCCGAGCCCGTGCTCGTAGAGCATGCGGGAGCGGCTCGGATCGCCCTGGTAGTGGCCGATGGCCACGCCACCCTGGAAGTAGTAGATGAGGCGGCCGTTCCAGGCCGAGAGTTCGGGCGTTTCCGCGTCCTGCTCGTGGGGCGAGAGTACTGCGATCGAGTAGATGAAGCGGTTGATCGTGCCGCGCTCCCAGCGCACGATGAAATCGACGGTTTCGCCGTCCATCGTGGTCGTCTGCGCCATGTCCGCGGGCGGCGGCGCTCCTGGATCGTAGTCTGCCCAGCCTCCGCCCGTGGTCCGGTACTTGAAAGACACGACCGTCTCGACCGCACAGTCCTCGTCGAGCGCGGGCCCGAGCTCGGCGTTCGCCCGGTCCCCCGCATCTGCGCAGAGGAAGACCTCCTGCTGGGGGCCCGAGAAGATCGGACCGCTGATGGGGTGGTTCGTGAGCATGAGCTCTGCCGATGGACGGGAGCGCCCGCGCGTGGTCACTTCGAGTAGGTTTTCGCCGAGGGCGAGATCCGTCACGACACCCTCGAGCTTGCGCGTATGACCCACCCGTTCGAAGGCATCGGTCACGTCCCGACTGTCCACGCTGATCACCACCTTGCGGATGGGAACGGTGAACGGCACCTTGACTGCCACTCGCGCGTCGTCGCCGCTCACGTATTCGGGTGGGCTCGAGAGCACCTCGACCTGGTACTGGCCACAGCCCTGGGGCCAGCCCGCCCCGAGGAGCAGCATGGCGCCCACCGCGAGCGTGAGCATCCCCATCCGCCCCCCCGAGTGACGCCCCTGGGAAGTCCCAAACCGCCGTTGTGCGAGGGTCCTCATGAGATGCCTCCAAGACTGTAAGATGAGTTTCTCGCATTCTAGAGCCGGCGGCGGGGCGCAAACAAGCAAGAACGACACGAGCCGTTCGCGGCACGTCGAGTACTCGGAGTCGCCATGGCTCTTCCGAGCAGCCACGGTCTCGCGCATTCTCGCAGGAGTCCGCGTAAGTGCCCGGAATCCGGGACATGCGTTTCAGTCTCTGGGCACCACCCGGCCTCTCGCCTCGCTCTCCGTTGCCCCGCCAGATCAGTCCCGTCTGAATCGATTCAAGGCGTCCACTACGGTGCCTGACAGATTCAGTGTCTTCTGATCCAGACGAGATACCCCGCTCGAATAGGAGTAGGGACAAGTCGGATCCGTGCTCCTGGGGATGCCCAACTGCTTCAAGCTGGCTGGTATCAACTCCTTCGCGATCCGCTCGATCAAGCGTTGTCTCGACTGGTACTCTTCACCGAGGCTTTTGGCCAACATCATGTGGTACGACAATATGCTCGCCTTCGATTCGCCCGCGGCCCTGCCCAGGCTGAATACGTAGTTGTTGTCGCCCGAGTAGATGTTTGCCTGGGTCATTCCGACATACATGGTGCGCTCGTCGCGGGAGCGGTACCCCTTCAGCGTGTCGCCAAGCCAGTCGAGATACGGACCAGCGAGGTACTGCCCGGGTTCTTCCTGGACCTTTCTCACCCACCCCTTGACGTAGTACCTCGACAATGCGTCTTCCGGTTCTGCCGCTTTGGATAGCTCTTCGACGTAGCGATCCTTGTCCCAGCCGGTGAAGTCGACGTCACCCTTCTTCAGCTTCAACAGCATTCGCTGGGTGTCTCGCTGACGGAATATCCTCTCCGGTGCTTTCAGAATCCAGGGCTCGTCGAGCCTGCGGATCTTCACGGGAACGCCCGCTATCTGTTCATAGGTCCTCGCAACGTCTTCGAGAAGCCACGTGTTGCACGGCGGGAGAGGAATCAGGATGACCTGGAGCCCTCTCTCTCCCTTGCCGAGCACGGGAAGAGCACCGAGTGTTGGCTTCTCGATGCCCAAGAACTCAGCCGCCTTGTCAGTGAGTGCGGGATCCTCAGCGTTTCGGAATACGATCCTCGCGCTGTCCGTTGCAGTCGCGTGATCGGGGGTGTTCTCCATGCGGATGATGTGGGCGTCGTACTCGAACGGAAACCTCGGAAGGAGGTTCTGCAGCACCGCGAGCGATTCCTTCCTGTGGCCGTTGTCCAGCAGGTAGCGTGCAAGCCTTGAGATCTCCGGCCCCCAAGCGCCCATGGACACGTTGCCTTCTCGCATGGCCTCGGTGTAGCGCTGCATGTCCACGAACGACCTGATCATTTCGAACTTGAGTGCGATTTTCCGGTACCCATCCAGCTTTGCCGTGTAGGTCCAGATTTGGATCGAGGTGGGAAGGACGTAGGCGAAAAAGGTCCGCTCTGCGGTTGCATCACGTATCCGCGCATGAAGTTCTCGCCGGGAGACCTCCACGAATTCCCCCTGCCCCTCGCTCATCTCGGCGTTCAAGCCGCCGAGAATGTTCTTGAATATGGCTGTTGCACGAGGTCCGTCGCATGCGATGCGATCGACGGATAGCATCAGCGTCTGATCGTCTGTCAGGTAGACGAACTGCTCCCGGTCTTCCTCCTGAGAATGAGCCAGCAAGGCCAGCCTGTCCCGATACTCGGCGAAGGCAGGTGCGTAGTACTCGGGGAGAAAATCTGGCAGTCGAAAGCGCTCCGCAGCGTGCGTCGGGGGGCTGGTCCCAAGCTCTTCTGCAGCAGCATTCGGTGGCTCGGGCGAGACACAACCCGCGGACAGCGCGAGCTGAACGATCGGCACCAGTAGAACGGATCTCCTCACGACGCTTCCCCCTCTAGACAGAGTTGCATCGAAACCGCTACGTGAGCCTTCTCTCCTTCGTGCGATCAGATGGGCGTCGCCGGCGAGCCCGCTCGGTCCGGAACCTTGCCGCGGGCCCGCTTGCCTCGGGATTGCACCTTCGGCTCCACCGGCTCGAAGTCGATCCGCCGCTGCTCCATGTCCACGTCCACCACCCGCACCCGAAGCGGCGCGGCGAGCTGATAGACCTTCTTGCTGCGGGTGCCCACCAGCCGGTGCTTCGGGGCGTCGAACTCGTAGTAGTCGTTCTCGAGAGACGTCACGTGCACGAGCCCCTCCACGAACACGTCCTGGAGCTGGACGAACACTCCGAAGCTGGTCACGCCCGTGATCACTCCGTCGAACGCCTCGCCGATCTTGTCGAGCATGAACTCGCACTTGAGCCACGCGATGGCATCCCGCGTGGCGTCGTCGGCACGCCGCTCTGTCATCGAGCAGTGCTGGCCGAGTCGGTCCATGTCCTTGGGCGAGTACGGGAAGCTGCCCGGCTTCTTGCCCGAGAGCACGTGCTTGATGGCGCGGTGGACGAGCAGATCGGGGTAGCGGCGGATGGGCGAGGTGAAGTGGACGTAGTGCGCCAGCGACAGGCCGAAGTGGCCGAGGTTGTCCGGCTGATACGCCGCGCGCGCCATGGAACGGAGCAGCACGGTCTCGACCAGCGTGTCGTAGGACTTGCCCTTGATGCGCTCGAGCACCTGGGCGAAATGCCGGGGCTGGAGGTCCTTGACCCGCGGAAACGGCACTCCGAATGTCGCGAGAAAGGCCTTCAGCTCCTTGAACCGCTCCTCCGTGGGCTTGTCGTGCACGCGGTACAGCGTGGGAAGCTTGTGACGACCCAGGAAGCGTGCAGCGGACACATTGGCCGCGATCATGCACTCCTCGATCATCCGGTGCGCATCGTTGCGTTCGTAGCTGCTGATCGACTCGATCCGGCGATCCTCGCCGAGCTCGACGTAGGCCTCCGGGATTTCGAAGTCGATGGCGCCGCGTTTGCGCCGCTGGCCGAGGAGCGCGCGAAACACGTCGTGCAGGTCTTCGAGGTGCGGCAGCAGCCGGGCGTGCTTCCGGCGCAGCTTCGCGTCGCCGTCGAAGATCGTTGCGGCGACCTCCTCGTAGGTGAGCCGCGCCTGGGAGCGCATGACGGCTTCGAAGAAGCGCGCCCGAGAGACCTTTCCGTCACGCCCCACCCGCATCTCGCAGACCATGCAGAGGCGATCGACCTTGGGGTTGAGCGAGCAGAGCCCGTTCGAGAGCACCTCCGGCAACATCGGCAGAACCCGGCGAGTGAAGTAGACCGAGGTCCCACGGCTCCGGGCCTCCTCGTCGAGCGGCGACCCGCGCTCGACATAGTGCGCCACGTCCGCGATGGCGACGTAGAGCCGCCAGCCGGCAGGCGTGGGCTCGCAGAAGACCGCGTCGTCGAAGTCCCGTGCATCCGCTCCGTCGATCGTCAGCAGCGGCAGGTGCCGCAGATCCTCGCGCCCGCGCTCCGCCTCGGCCGGCACCTCCTTCCCCAGCCGCCGGACCTCCTTCTCTACCGCCACCGGCCAGTCCGTCGGCAGGGCGTGGGCATGGATCGCAATCTCGATCTCGATGCCGGGCGCATTGGGCTTGCCGAGCACCTTGACGATCCGGCCGATGGGTTGCGTCTGCCGAGTCGGCTGCGCCGTGATCTCGGCAAGCACCACCTGCCCCGGTCTCGCGCTCGCCACCGCGTCGGCGGGCACCACGATCCGATGGAGTGATGCGCGGGTTCTCCGGCACGACGAACCCGACTCCACGCTCCTGGAGGTACTTCCCGACCACCGAGCTCGTATTCCGCTCGAGCACCTCGACGAGCGAGCCTTCCGGCCGCCCCCGCCGGTCGTGCCCCCGGATGCGAACCGCAACCCGGTCCCCGTGCATCAGCTCCCGCATGGTGCGCGGACGAGAGGTACACGTCGTCGCCCCCGTCGTGGTCCGGCACCACGAACCCGAACCCGTCCCGGTGCGCGCTCACCACGCCCGTGACGAGTGCAATCCGATCGACCAGGCAATACCCCTCTCGACGGTTCGGGATGACCTGCCCGTCGCGAACCATGGCCTTCAGCCGTACGCTGAGCGCTCTCCGCTCCTGGCGGTCCAGCCCGAATGCCTCGGCCAGATCGTCGAACGGCACCGGAACACCTTGGTCCTCGAGGTACTGCTGGATGTACGTCCGGCTCGGCACCGGATGCGCGTACTTCCGGGCCTCCGCCTTCGCCTCCGGATCCCGAACCTCCCATGCGCGTTTCTTCGGCATGGCCGGCAGGTTAGAGCTTGCCGCGCGGCGAGGCGAGGGATTCCTCCGGGCCGTTGATTTCCGGGATCTTGCGGTCGGCCTGGAGCGCATGGGGCTATGCGTAGCGTCACCGGCGCCGTGAGCCTGGCTGGAAGACGGCATGACGCTATCGTGCCCGGGATCGAGGCGGCCCATTCAAGGGCCGATCGGGACGGGCTCGGCCCGGGGGGGGTGTGCGGTGCGCAGTACGACGCGATCGGTTGAGAAGAGAGTGCGGCTGGGAGGCTGTTGGCCGGCGGGGCTCGGGTGGCTCGCCGTTTTCGGAGTGATGGCTCTGGCGCCAGCGGTAGGTTGGGCACAGCAGATCGGCGACAAGCCGCCGCTCCTGAACGGCACCGAGAAGCCCAAGCAGATTCTGATAGCCACGGGACTCCATTCGAGCTCTGCTGCCGCCGTCTTCTTCTGCACGAGTCTGGAGAAGGACGGCGGGGATGACATCACGCTGGGTGTCGAGTGGTGGAGCGGCACCTCGTTCGAAAACGACGTGACCGTTGGCGAAGGGGTCGTGTCCGTGAGCCCGGGCGACACGAAGATCCTCGCTACCCACGACACGGCACACTTCCAGGGGGAGAATGTGATCCCGAGCGCCACTGGGGCCTCCCAGGGTGCAGCCCGGATCATGGCCACGTCGAAGAAGCTCGTGTGTACCGCCTACTCGGTGGACAAGGACAACAACCCTCCGACGTTCATGACCGACGTCCCGCTGTACGTCCAGGGAAAGCAGAAGTGAGGCCGCCGGGCGAGGCAGGCCGCATCACGAGCCGCATCCGAGTCCTGGGACGGCGCTGATCCGGCGATGGAAAGACGACGACTGGGCAGGTCGGAACTCGAGATCTCCGTGTTGGGGATCGGTTGCTGGGCGTTCGGCGGCGGTGACGAGGACTACTGGGGATCCCAGGACCAGCGAGATGTCGACAGGGTGGTCCGGACGGCTCTGGATCGCGGGGTCAACTACTTCGACACTGCGGAGGCGTACAACGACGGGCGCAGCGAGGAATCGCTCGGGAGGGCGCTCAAGGGCTGCCGCGACCAGGCCATCATCGGCTCCAAGATCGGCCCCGAAAACACGGAGCCGAGCCGACTCCGCGCGCACTGCGAGGCGAGCCTTCGGCGACTCGGAACCGATCGAATCGACCTCTACATGATCCACTGGCCGATCACCGACTACTCCACGACCGATGCCTTTGCCACGCTCGAGGATCTGCAGTCCGAAGGCAAGGTTCGCGTCATCGGCGTGAGCAACTTCGGAGTCGAGCAGCTCGGCGAAGCCCTGGGCCCCGGCGTGCGCTTCGACGTCAACCAGCTCTTCTACAATCTGCTCTCCCGAGGCATCGAGAAGGGGATCATGCCGCTCTGCGCAGCCCAGGAGATCGGGATCGTGGGCTACATGCCGCTCCTACAGGGGTTCCTGGCGGACAAGTTCCAGACACCGGAAGAGATCCCCGAGGTTCGCGCGCGGACGAGGCACTTCGATGGAGGCCGACCCCTCTCGAGGCACGGCGAGGCCGGAGCCGAGCAGGAGATGTTCGAAGCGCTCGAAGGGATCCGGGAGGTCGCGGCGCAGCAGGGACTTCCCATGAGTCACCTCGCCTTGCGATGGTGCGTCGCGCGGCGGGAGCTCACCTGCGTGCTGGCAGGAGTCCGGAACCTGTCACAGCTCGAGGACAACATCCAGGCGCTCGCGAACGGACTCTCTGCCGAGGTCGTGAGGAAGCTTGGCGAACTCTCCGAACCGGTGAACCAGAAGATCGGCTCGAATCCCGACTACTTCGAGGGGCGCGCCAACAGCCGGATCCGGTGACCGTGTCCCCGGGTTCGGCGCAAGCGCCGTCCCGGGGGCACCACGCGGTTGGCGTCGGCAACGATCTCATCCGAGCCCGCTTGACACCGTCTCGACGCGGCATCCAGAATGGGCACTCCAGATGTGAGGGGCACGGGATGAAGCAACGACGATTCGCCCTGCTGGCCGTGCTGGTGGCGATCGCCGCCAGCGGTTGCGGGACGGCCCGCGTCAACCAGTTTCGCCAGTTCTCGGTGGCCGGCGTCGCCTATGCGGATGCCGTCGGGCCCCTCACCAAGGTCGCCGGTGTTGCGGCGGCGGACGTCGATTCGGAGGTCCTGATCCGAGCGCATGGAGATCTCCCGCCGGAAGATCGCGGCGGAGCCGTTCGGCGGCAGAATGCGGAGGCCAAGCGGCGTCTCGCCGTGCTCGCCGACATCGCGCGACAGGCCCGCCTGCTGCGGAGCTACTTCGTTGCGCTCGGCGCCCTGGCAGAGTCGGACGCGCCGAGCCAGATCGGACCGGCCGCGCAGTCGATCTTCGAGAGCCTCGGCCAGGTGAGCAACCGCGTGCGCACGGCCACTGTCGGCGACCGACCCGTCGACGAGTTCGTGGGGCAGGTGGTCCCGATTGCCGTCGCAGCGTTCCGAAGCGGCGCACTCGAGCGCGAGCTGCAGGCGCGCGCGGAGACGCTATGGATGTACCTGGAGATCCAGGAGGCGGCGATCCGGGCGGTGGCGGAAATGCTGCGCGATGATCTCCAGGGGGCGCTCCACGCTCGCGAGACCCGGGAGGTCGTTCAGCCCTTCCTGGGCGACAAGCTACCGAGGACATGGAGAAAGACTCGCAGAGAGGTGCTGACCTCTCAGGTCGAGGTGACCTCGGCCGAAGCAGCCACCCGAGCCGCTGGCCAGCTCAAGCTCGCCTTCGTAGCGCTGGTCGAGGGCCGCTTCCAGGCTTCCGACCTCCAGGCCTTGCTGGAGGACATCGGCCGCATCCTGACCGTGGTCGAGAGCGTCGAGGGGATGGCGTCATGAGCGCTCGAAGCACGCGGAAGCCGCCCTGGCAGATCCGCCGCGAGGTGCGAGCGGCTCTTGGAAAGGCGCGCAATGCCATGCTCTCGCCCGAGTGGGATTCGGCTCTCGAGGGCGCAACCGCTGCGCAGAAGACCCAGGCCGCGCGCACTCTGCTTCGGGTCCAGAGCGCCTACCTTCGCCTGGGCAATGCCGAGCTCGAGGACATCCGCGATGCGCTGGTCTCCCACCGCGAGGCGCTGCTGGCGGGAAAGAAGGAGCTCGAGAAGGTGCTGCGGAGTCTGAATCGGGTCCGGCCGGTTCTCGAGGCCACGGCGCAGCTGATCGCCCTGGTGGCGCGAGTGGTCGCTCTGGCGGCGTAAAGAAGCCCGGTCTTCTCTCCGTTAAGGAGTGGAAGAGCGGTTCACCACGGTTGACTAGACGCCAAAGTCGATTCCGTGTTTCTGCTCGCGTGCCTCTCGGCCGCTGCACCATGCGTCAGCTGATTGCCGGCTCGGCTGCTCGAGTTCGGAAAAAGGATGGGGGACTGGATCATGACGGAGACTCTTCTGCGGCTCGGGGGGAAGTGGCTCGTGGTGTTCGTCACGGCCTGCCTGGGTCTGGCGGCATCGGCCTTCGGGGAGAACCGGCAGTTCGCCGTGGCCTGGTCGGGGGCAGGTCAGGGCAACACGGCGATGGCCACGGCCATCATCACCATCGACGACACCGTCCTGCTGAACCCGGGACAGAACAATTCCTCCTCGAATCCATTCGTCGTCGACTTCAGGATGACGGTCTCCGGGGCGACCGTTGGAGACGGGCATTTCGGGCTTGCTGACTTCAGCCTGATCGGTCTGGAGACCGGACCTGGAACTCCGGGAGATCTGGCACTCGACTTCAGTCAGGAGCTGGTTGGCCAGGACACCGGGACCGACCCCTGGGGAACCCCGAGCCTTGGAGATGGCGGGGATTTCAATCTGTCGGGCGCTGCCCCGGGTGCACCGACTGGCATGGCTGAGTTCCTGCTGTGCGCCAACGGCGGCGTCGGAGATTGCATGGAGCTCACCAGCTTCAAGCCCGTGCACACCGCGTGGCTCAAGCTCAAGGTGCAGACCAAGGGCATGGAATTCGACGGAACTGCGCTCCTGGGCAAGGCCAAGCTCCAGGAGACCTGTTACTTGTTCCTCCAGTGGGAGGGTCTCGGCCTCGCCGGTGGAAGCTACTACTGCGAGACGACCCCCGGCAGCTGGACGGCGACCGGTGGGGCCGGTGCGTTCGCCTGGGACGCGAAGAACCAGCTCCTCTCCGGCAGCTGCGGGCTCATCACAGCCACGGCGAGCCTGGGGGGGGTCGGCTTCTTCACCTGGAGCTGGAAGACCGACGCTGAAGGTGCCCTCCAGAGCGCGAAGGTTCGCACCGTGAGCGGGTACGTGGCGGGAACCGTGAACGGCGGAAACGGCTACTACGGAGACTGCAAGATCAGCGGCTCCAAGGTCTCGGAGGACAAGGTGCCGTCCGAGGTCGTGGCAGCGACTCCGTAGCGCTCGGGGCAAGACCAGCGTCGAGCATCCGCTTTGCCCGCTTCACCGCGGAGGTCTAGAGTGCCCTCACCGCTAGACGTGAAGGTTGTAGGTGGTGCAGGCCGAAACGAGCGATGCGAAGCACCCCATACTCGACGAGATTCGCTTCGGTTTCCTCCACACGTACACGGTCGCAGGGATGTCCGAGCCCTGGGTTGCGAAGATGGAACCGACCCTCGAGCTGCTGAGAGAGCAGGGCGTCGGCGCGATCCTCACACTGACGGAAGAAGATCTCTATGGCGAGGCGTACCGAGCCGCGGGCTTCCTGCATCACCACGAGCCGATCGAGGACTGTGAGCCACCTTCCGCGGAGGGGATGGACCGCGCGATCGCCTTCATCGACGACTGCCTGGAAAAGGGCTTCGGCGTGGTGGCTCACTGCGCGGAGGGGCGGGGCCGAACCGGTACCGTGCTGGCGGCCTGGCTGGGGCGCGAGGAGTCGTTGAGCGCGCAGGATGCCATCAGGCGGGTCTACGACCTGCGGGAGCACACGGTCATCACGCCGAGCCAGCGCGATTTCCTCGACCGGTACCTGAGCGGCGGGAGCGATTGAGACGAGTTGGGCCCACGACGCGGCTCGTCGGGACCCCTCGCCCGCCCCTGGCTGCGCACCTTCTGCGCAGGCGAGAAATCGTAAATAAAACCAATCAGTTAGATGCCCGAAAGGATTGGGGCTGAAAGCGGGCCAGCCCCGGTTACAGGGAACGCCTTCCCCTGACGAAGACACCGGATGCATGCGAGTCCCGGGCTTCTCTCTTCTGCTGATCCCGTTGCTGATCCTCGTCGGCTGTGTCGAGCACGGGTCCGGCCAGGCGTCACCCAAGGCCCGGAAGGGCGTTCTGGATCTGCGCGAGTGGGACTTCGCGAAGCAGGGCTCCGTGCATCTCGACGGGCAGTGGGACTTCTACTGGAAGCGCCTGCTGGACGAGCGCGATTTTCGCGGGCAAGCCCCGCCTGCAAGGACCGGGTGGATCCAGGTCCCGTCCGCCTGGAATGGGTTCGACACCGGTGAGGAGCGGCTGTCGGCGGATGGCTATGCGACCTTCCGCTTGCTCGTCCGCCTCGACGGCCGAGACCGGGACCTGGCCCTCAAGCTGCCGGAGATGGCAGCCGCCTACCAGCTCTGGATCGACGGGAAGGAGCTGGCGTCCAACGGCGTCGTGGGCAGGAGCGCGGGGCAGATGGAGCCCGAGTACCTGCCACTGGTCCGCGATTTCGCGGTGGCAGCCGATCGAATCAGCATCGTGGTCCAGGTGTCCAACTTCCACGAGTGGAAGGGCGGCATCCGGCACCGGATCCTGCTGGGCGAAGAGGAGGCGATCCGAAACGCGCGCGAGAACAAGATCGCTCTCGAGCTCCTCCTCTTCGGCAGCCTCCTGGTCATCGCCCTCTACAATCTGGTGCTCTTCGGCCTCCGGCCGGAGGAGAGGTTACCGCTCTACTTCTCCGTCTTCTGTCTGCTGATCTCTCTTCGAGTGCTGGTCTCCGGCGAGCAGTACCTCGTCGAGCTCTTCCCCGACATCGGGTGGCACCTGCCCAGAGCGCTCTTCATGCTCACCTTCGTTCTAGCGGTGCCGGCCTTCGCCACGTTCATCCGTTCGCTCTTTTCGGACGAGTTCTCCGAGCGCGTCGTTCGCTCTACACAGGTTGCGGGCCTGCTCTTCACGGGGCTCGTGCTCTTGACCCCCGCACGGATCTACACGCAGACTCTTCCGGTCTATCAAGCCATCACCGGCCTTCTGGGTCTCTACACGGTCTCTACGCTCATCCTTTGCGCAACCCGGAGACGGGAGGGAGCCCTGGCCTTCCTGTTCGGGTTCGCGTTCTTCTTCGCGGTCATCGTCAACGACATCCTGTACACGAACGACCTGGTGCAGACAGGGGACTTCGCGTCGCTGGGTCTCTTCGTCTTCATCTTCTCCCAGGCCTACGTGATCGCGAGTCGGTTCTCGAAGGCCTTTGCCAGGGTGGAGGCCCTCTCCCAGGAGCTGAAGATCCAGGAGGAGCTCGAGATCGCGAAGGAGGCTGCGGAAGCTGCGAGCTTGGCGAAGTCGCAGTTCCTGGCCAACATGAGCCATGAGATCCGGACGCCCATGAACGGCATCATGGGGATGGTCGACCTGCTCTCGGAGACGGCGCTGACGAACAAGCAGAGCGGCTACGCCGATACCGCCAAGCGTTCCTCGGAGTCGCTCCTCAGGATCGTCAACGACATCCTGGACTTCTCCAAGATCGAAGCGGGAAGGCTGGAGCTGGAGAAGACGGATCTGAACCTGCGTGCGACCGTGCAGGACACGGTCGCACTGTTCGCGGAGAGTGCGCACGCCAAGGGCCTGGAGCTGACCTGCCGGGTCGAGGAGGACGTGCCGAATCATCTCCAGGGAGATCCCTTGCGTCTGGGGCAGGTTCTCGGAAACCTCATCGCCAACGCCATCAAGTTCACCAACCGGGGCGAGGTGGCGGTCCGCGTGGGTTCTCTGGAAGCCGGCGCCGACTCGACCCTGTTGCGCTTCGAGGTGGCCGACACCGGAATCGGGATCGCGCCGAGAGCCCAGCAGCACATCTTCGATCTGTTCTCCCAGGCCGATGGATCCACCACGCGGGAATTCGGTGGCACGGGCCTGGGACTCGCGATCAGCAAGCAGCTCGCCGAGATGATGGGCGGGGCCATCGGGGTGCAGAGCGAGACCGGCGAGGGGGCCTCGTTCTGGTTCACGGCCCGGTTCGCGAGACAGCCCGGGGAGCGGACGTCGGCAGATGCCCTGCCGCTCGAAGGTCTGGAGCGAAGGGTTGCTGGGCCGGAGGTCCGTGTCGAGTCTCCCATGAACGAGACGGATCCGATTCCGGACGCCGCGGAGGAGCGGTTCCACGGCGCCCTCGTCCTGCTCGCGGAGGACAACCCGGTCAACCAGGTGGTGGCCCTCCACATGCTCGAGAACCTGGGCTGCCAGGTGGAAACCGTGGCCGATGGTCGGGAAGCGGTGGAAGCGGTGCTCGAGACCGGGTTCGATCTGGTCCTGATGGATTGCCAGATGCCCGAGATGGACGGCTACGCTGCGACGGCACTGATCAGGGAACAAGGGCGCGCCGAGGATGGAGAAGCGGCATCGACGCCGATCATCGCTCTGACCGCTCACGCGATGGATGGGGACCGCGACCGTTGCCTGGCCGCCGGCATGGACGACTACCTGGCGAAGCCCTTCACCCAGGATCAGCTGAGCGAAGTCCTGCGCCGATGGATGAAGCAGTCTCGACCGTGAACCCGAAAAACAGCGGTGCTGCTCCCGCTACCGAACGGTAGACTGTTCTCGCTTTCTCAGTCCAGGTTCGGGTTTCCACTCGAGGAGGATCGATCCCATGGCGAAGTACTTGTTCATTCTGGCGATGGCCCTCTACGCCGAGGACTCGAGCGGCAACATCGTGGCAGCGGTCAGCGGGCACTGAGCGATTCGCGGTCCTCCGGCGTCTTCGTTCTCGGACGCCGGGACACATTACTCATCGCACCCGCTCGGATCAAGGAGACTCCGCAATGGCCGATCTGATCTCTCTTTCCACCCAGATCATCGACGACGGGGCGCCGATCTTCCCGGTTCGCGTGAACCAGGAGCTGAGCGAGATCGCCGACGGCGTGGCCGTGGTGGAGTCCTTCTCCAACGCGATCGCGTTCCAGACGGAAGAGGGCCTGCTCGTATCCGACACAAGCGGTGCCAGGACGGGCGGCGAAGTCGTGCAGCGGTTGCGGGAGTGGAGCCGGGACGCGTTCCACACCATCCTCTACACCCACGGACACCTCGACCACGTGGGTGGCGCTGCCGCCTTCGTTGCCAACGCCGAAGATCTCGGCCATCGGGTGCCGCGCTTCGTCGGTCACGAGAACCTGCCTCCGCGCTTCGATCGCTACCAGCTGACGGCTGGCTACAACTCGATCATCAACGCCCGGCAGTTCGTCGAGGCCAGGAAGATGAGCATCGGTGGCAGCCAGCGTTTCCTGCCCGCCGGAACGCCAGTGCCGGACCTCACTTTTCGAGACCGGCTGGGCCTGACCGTCGGGGGCCTGCGCGTGGATCTCCGCCACGCCAAGGGAGAGACCGACGACCACGTCTGGGCCTGGCTGCCCGAGAGACGGACGATCCTGACCGGCGATCTCTTCATGTGGAACTTCCCGAACGCCGGGAATCCGCAGAAGGTCCAGCGCTACCCCCGCGAGTGGGCCGCAGCCTTGCGCGAGATGTCCGGCATGGGAGCGGAGCTGCTGGTGCCCGCCCACGGATTCCCCGTGGCTGGCGAGAAGCGGATCCGGATGATTCTCGACGACACCGCCAGCGCCCTGGAGACGCTGGTCAGCGGCACCCTGGAGATGATGAATGCGGGTGAGCGGCTGGACACCATCATCCACTCGCTGAAGCTGCCCCGCGAGGTCACGGCGAAGCCGTACCTGCGCGCCGTCTACGACGAGCCGGAGTTCATCATCCGGAACATCTGGCGGCTCTACGGTGGCTGGTACGACGGCAATCCGTCGCGGCTCAAGCCGGCGCCCGATGCGGCCCTGGCCGCCGAGTTGGCCCAGCTCGGCGGTGGCGTCGACGCTCTCGTCGCTCGTGCCCAGGCCCTTGCCGAGGAGGGTGAGCTCCGCCTCGCCTGTCACCTGATCGAGATGGCTGTGCTGGCCGAGCCGGAGAGTCGGGGGGCCCACGGGGCCCGCGCGGAGATCTACACGAAGCGCAGAGACCGGGAGGGCTCGCTCATGGCCCGGGGCATCTTCGGTGTTGCGGCCGGCGAATCCGAGAAGAAGGCGTAGGACTTGAGCCGCGAGACGACGCGGAGACAGGCGATCATCGACCTGGCGCCGACCCTTCTGGATCTGGCCGGGGTGACTCCGCCGGCGATCATGGATGGAGAGAGCTTCGCGCCCATCCTGCGGAACGGCGAGTCGCCCGGATGGACGGCTTTTTTCCGCTCGGACAGTCGCTGTGCATGCTCCTCTTTCCAGTCCACTTCAACATCGTGTGGATCGCGCTCGGGCTGATGGGGCTCTGCGAGATCGCGAGCCGCGTCATCGCCAGGCGAAGAGGACAGGGCGAGGTCCGGGTGCTGACGTCTCTCCCCGCTCTTGCGGTCGTCATCATGCTGCTGCTGCTGCTGTTCACCAACTTCGACGGCGGCGTGACCTACTTCTTTCTCTACAACGATCTGTACCGGTGGCTCTTTTTGTGATGAGCTGATTCCCGCGCTGGCGAGAGACGGCGCTACGCCCAGGCTTGCTCGATCCAGCGCGCGTGCGCCAGAAGCCGTGCGTCCGCACCGCGCCGGGCCACGAGCTGCATTCCCAGCGGGAGACCGCGAGGGCCCCGGAAGCGCGGAAGCGTGAGGCAGGGAGCGTGCAGTGCGGTCCAGACGGTGTTGGCGGAGAAGTCGCCCGTCTGGGTCCGGTCGCGTGGAGCCTCGCCCAGCGCGGCAGGCGTGAGCAGGAGGTCGATCTCCTCGAGCAGCCCGTCGGCCAGCTGTCGGCACTCGTCCGCAAGCCGCTGCGCGCGCTCGTACTGGGACGCATCGACCTCGGCTCCGGCGTCCGACAGGGCCAGGAGCCCCGGACTCAGCTCGTCGCGATGATGGATGAGGTCGTGCGCGAAGACGCGCACGGCCTCGAAGCCCATGATCGTCACGAGCGCCTGATGGAGCCCGTCGCACTGTGCCGGCAGCTCGACCTCGTCGACGCGCACTCCCGCCCGCTCGAGCTCTTGCGCCGCCGACTCGACGGCGCTGCGCATCGGCTCCTCGGTCTTCTCCCAGACGGGCGTCCTGCAGAGCCCGACGACCCCCGGCCGAACGCCCTCTGCTGCGATCGGCTCGCGGCCGGCGAGAGCGACGCGCAGCAGATCCACGTCGCGCACGCAGCGCGCCATCCCGCCCAGCGTGTCGAGCGACTCGGCGACGTGCCGGATACCGGAGAAGCTGAAGAGTCCGAAGGTCGGCTTGTAGCCGACGACACCGCAGAAGCTGGCCGGGCGAATGATCGAGCCGGCCGTCTGGGTGGCCAGCGCCAGCGGGACCATCCCGTCCGCTACCGCCGCGGCCGAGCCGCTCGAGGAGCCGCCCGGGGTGCTCTCCGGGTCTTCCGGATGACGGGTCTCGGGAGGGGTGAGCAGTGCGAACTCGGTGGTGACCGTCTTGCCGAGCGGGACCGCTCCCGCGGCGCGCAGCAGCGCCACGCAAGCCGCGTCCGCAGGGGGCCGGTAGCCGCGGTAGATCGGACTCCCGTACCCGGTCGGCAGGTCCACCGTGTCGATGATGTCCTTGATGCCGAAGGGGACACCGCGGAGCGGGGACTGCTCGGGCCGGGAGTCGGACTCGCGTGCCGCTTCGAGCGCGTGCTCGCCAGCCAGGCAAGCCCAGGCCCGGACCTGGGGCTCCCGCTCTCCCACGCGCTCGAGCAGGGCACGCACCCAGCTCTCGGCCGAGAGCCGCCCCTCGGTGATCTCGGTAGCCCCGCGCCAGGCGGGCATCGCGATCAGCTCGGCTGTCATGTCCCCAGGTTAGCAGCCGGGTCCAGCGCCGAAGTCGGGTTCAGCCCCGAAATCAGAAGGTCTTCTTGGCGATGTTGCCGAACAGACCGGAGTCGAGGACTCCGAAGCCGTCGATGTTCGCCGCCAGCTTTCCATCCTGGATGAAGTCGATGCGCCGCAGGTTCACGCAGTCGCCGTAGTTGCCCTCGGCGATCCACAGGTACTCGCCGCCGTAGGTCACGCCCACGACGAGTGCGGCGTGGTTCTTCTTCTTGCCCATGGTGGTCAGCGCGATGAAGTCGCCGGGCTGGGGCGTGGTGGGCTTGACCTGCCCGTACTTGGCCCACTTGAAGCGCTTGCCGTTCGAGTCGAAGAGCTTCACCATTTCCGCGGTCAGCGTCACCTCGTGCAGATAGACGTTGTTGAAGGCATTCTGCACGTAGTAGATGTCTTCCATCTCCGCTTCCTGCAGCACCCAGGCGGTGAATTCGCTGCACCAGTTGCCGCTCGCGCCGTAGCGGCCCCGGGCGACGTCCCCGCAGATGAGCGGCTCGTGCTCGATCTCCTCGAGGGCCACCACCGCAGCCTCCTCCTGGAACCACGCCAGACCCTTGTCCTTCGCGACGTAGTCGGCCATCTCGGTGGCGCTGATGTTGGTGCGGAACTCGAAGAGCCAGCCGCCGTCCATGAAGGAGTTGGCGACGCGGGTGCCCACCGCCGGATGGTAGTAGACCGAGCTGTACTGGAAGCGGGTGTACTTCGTCTTGCTCTTCGGTGTCGACTTCTCATCCGTGATCGGATAGCCGAGGCTGCCGCCCTCCCAGCCGAGCGAGGCATAGACCTTGCGGATCTCTCCGTGCACCTCGAACGCGCCGAGCTGGGGCTGCCAGAAGATCGAGCCGTTCTGGAAGTGGCTGAAGCGGCCCTGCGCCCACGACCCATCGACCGTGTCGGATACCGGGTAGCCGAGAAAGCCCTTCTCCGCGCCGAGGGCCAGCCACTTGGACTTGACGGCTCCCTCGATCATGTGGGCACCGGTCTGGGGATGCCAGTAGATGGAGCCCTTCTGGAAGTGGTTGTAGCGGCCGGCGCCGTCCGACGTCTTGGTCTCGTCGGTGAGCGGGTAGCCGAGGGTCTTCCAGCCGAGCTTCGACCACTTGTTCTTGATCCCGCCGTGAACCTCGTGGGCGCCGTGCTTGGGATGCCAGAAGACCACGCCGTGGGCGAAGCCGCGATAGCAGCCGGCTTCCACGTCGAGGGAGACGTAGCTCGTGGTCGGCGGCCCCAGAGCCGGCGTCTGGCTTCTCTTGGCATCGATCGCCGCCCGGGCCGAGCCGGAGCAGTCGGGCGGCCCTGCCGAAGCCGGCGTCCTTCGAGAGCGAGTCCCAGGGCTGGGGTTCCGGAGCGGTCGGGTTCAGGGCTGCCCAGTCCCACTCCTCGAAGGCGATCTGCTCGAGGCCGGCGTCCGGAGGATCGGGTGTCGTCATCCCGTCCTCCAGCCAGGGATCCGGCTCCTGGCTCGAGCTCTCGATCAGGTCCCGGTCCGGAGCCGCCTCGACTTCCAGGAAGTACGGGCCCACACCTTCCGACCTGTCGTAGTGCTCCACGGCGACGAAGTAGGTTCCCGGTCCCACTCGCCGCTGGATCGAGAAGTTGCTTCCGGAGCCGCTGTCGTCGTCCTCCGCGATGACCCGGCAGCCGGCATCCATCAGATAGCCGAAGGTGTCGGTCGACCACGCGTTCGAGGTGGTGACGGACAGCATCCCCGCGCCCGTCATCTCCACCATGAAGACGTCGCGATCCGCGGGAACCTCGATCGCACCGTTCGCGCCGCCCACGATCAGTCCGGCGTCGGCGCATTCGTCGACAGGATCGAGCTCCCAGCTCGCACGCGGATCGATCTCCGCGAAGTCCGAGGCGAAGCTCGCCGTCGCCAGGAGAACCAGGACAATCAGAATCGCCAGCCCGCAAAACCTCATCTTGCTCCCTCTCTGGCCTTCGTCCGGCCGCAGGGAGCAGAATGACTCGTGCGCGGGGGGCACGCAGTGAACCGCTTCACAGTGGCCAGAGACGCGGACCGGAGAGCGGAGCCGGGTGTTCTAGACGAGGGCGATGCGGGTGCCGCAGATCCGGACGGCGCCTTCCCGATCCGTTTCGAGACCGCGCTCGCGGGCGACGTCCAGGCAGCGCGCGGCATCCACGGCCTCGATCTCGATTGCAGCGAGTCCCTCTCCACGACCGTCGACGGCCTGCTCGAAGCGCAGCGTTCCGCCTTCGAGTTCGATGTGGGCCTGCTTCTTCTGGGAGCCGCCCCGGACTGACGGGAAGCCCGAGCACCTCGCCCCAACGCGCGGCCAGCGCATCGGGATCCGCCGCCTGGAGCACCGCCCCGCGCAGCACACCCACCCGGTCGTTGCGCACGTGCCCACGCCACGGGCCCGCCCAGCGCCACGACTCCGGTGGACGGGGCTCGTCGAAGGAGACGATGGCGGCGCCGACATCGCGCGGGTGGAGGTGGATCGCGGCGATGTCCTCGAGCGACGCCTCCCATACGACGCGCACGCCCAGCCTCTCGAGACGGCGCCGTTCGGCCGCGAGGTCCGGCGTCTGGAGGATCGCCATGTAGCCGCCGTCGCCGCCCCGCCGCGACAGCCAGCGCGCGGCGCTCGCGCCGGGATCGATCGGTGAGACCACCTCGAGGAAGGTGTCGCCGACCGGCATGACGGCGTTGCGGAGGCCGAAGACCTTCACGCCCGGGTCCCGGAAGGCGATCTCGATACCGAGCACCGCACACAGGTCGTCTGTTGCCGCATCGAGATCCCGGGCCGCCAGTGCGATCTGGCGAAGTCGCATGGACGCTCTCCCAAGGGCACGCCCCCAGCACGGGGGAGCGCGCCCGAGCTAGTCGTTCAGGTCGGTCCTCTCACGCTGGCACTCCGAGCAGTAGCCGTAGAGCTCGTGGCGGTGGCGGAGCAGTTGGAAGCCGTGGCGCGTCGCGACCTCCTGCTGGGCAGTCTCGATCGTCGCGCTCTCGAACTCGATGATCCTCCTGCACCCCACGCAAACCAGGTGGTCGTGATGCTTCTGCTTGGTTTCGTACCGGGTGGCGCCGTCGTCGAAGTGGCGTTCGCTGGCGAGGCCCGCCTCGCAGAGGATCTTCAAGGTCCGATAGACCGTCGTGTACCCGATCCGGGCGTGCCGCTCGCGGACCTTCCTGGCGAGATCCTCGCTGGTGATGTGGCCCCGGCTCTCGAGGAAGATCTCCAGGATCGCCTCGCGCTGTCTGGTGTGCTTGAGGCGCTTCTCGTCGAGGTAGCCCGCCAGCACCCGCTGCTCGACTTCGTGCGGCATGGAGCGACCGTAAGCAAGCGCCACCAGGCCAGCAAGCGAGCGGAGGCCCTTCTCTGCCCCCCGCGGGGGAGGCACCTTCGCTGGTGCGCTGGACTTGAAATTGATTTTCAACATTGTTAACCAGCGAGCGATGACCACCTTGAAGGACCTCGAACCCGGCGAGCGTGGCGTCGTCGTCGGATGGGCTGGAAGCGCGCCCCCGATCCGGTTGATGGAGATGGGCGTGCTGCAGGGAACGGAGATCGAAGTGGTGAGGCTCGCGCCGTTTGGTGATCCGATCGAGGTCGAGCTCCGCGGCTACCGCCTCTCGCTTCGCAAGCAGGAGGCGGAGCAGATCGAGGTCCAGCCGGCGGGAGCCTCGACTTGAGTGAACCCGCACTCCACCCGCGGGGCGCGCCGAGCCCCGATCCGCGGCCGGAGCGCCTGGTCGCCCTGGCCGGAAATCCCAACGTAGGCAAGACCACCGTCTTCAACCGGCTGACGGGGATGCGCCAGAAGGTGGGCAACTACCCGGGGGTCACCGTCGAGCGCAAGACCGGCTCCATGGTCGGCCTCGACGGCCTGCCGATCACGATCGTCGACGTCCCCGGCACCTACAGCCTCAACCCCCGCTCCCTCGACGAGGAGGTCGCCTACCGCGTCCTGATCGGCGGGATGGAGGGCTCCCGCCGCCCCGACCTGGTGGTGTGTCTGGTCGATGCCAGCAACCTGGAGCGGAACCTCTACCTCGCGAGCCAGGTTCTCGACCTCGGCAAGCCGACGATCGTGGCACTGAACATGGTCGACGCGGCCGAGGGCGTCGGACTCCGGGTCGACGCCGACAAGCTCAGCGAGGAGCTCGGCGTTCCCGTGATCCCCATCGTGGCCTCTCGAGGCGAGGGGGTCGAGGATCTGCGTGACGCCATCTCGGGCCCTCTGCCCATCCCGGCGCGGCGCCGCTGGGGGCTCGACCCGGTCGTCGAGGAGAAGGCCGACGGCCTCGCGGCGCGGCTCGAGCGGGACCTTCCGGCTCTCTCCCCGGTGCAGCGCTTCAGCGACGCCCTCCGCGCGCTCACCCAGAGAGGAGCATCCTTCTTCGAGGTGCACCACACCCCCGAGTTCTGGTTGGCAGTCCGGGAGGCCCGGGAGGATCTGGACCGCGCGGGAGTGTCGTGCGAGCAGGCGGAGGTCGTCGGCCGCTACCAGTGGATCACCCCGCTGGCGGGGCGTGTCGTCCAGCGGACTTCGCTGGCGAAGGCGACCCTGACCGACCGGATCGATGCGGTCCTGACCCACCGGGTCGCCGGGCCGATTCTGTTCTTCCTGATTCTCGCGGTGGTGTTCCAGTCGGTGTTCGCGTGGGCAGGGCCCTTCATGGACGCGATCGACGGTGCGACCGCGAGCCTCGGTGACTGGGTGGGCGCCGGCCTGCCCGAAGGACCGATCCGCAGCCTGCTGGTCGATGGAGTGATCGCCGGCGTGGGTGCGGTCGTCATTTTCCTGCCGCAGATCCTGATCCTGTTCTTCTTCCTCGGGCTTCTCGAGGACACCGGATACATGGCCCGGGCGGCCTTCATCATGGATCGCGTCATGAAGCGGGTGGGCTTGAGCGGCCGCTCGGTGGTGCCGCTGCTCTCCGGCTTCGCTTGCGCGATCCCAGGCATCATGGCGGCCCGAACCATCGAGAACCAACGCGACCGGCTGGTGACGATCATGGTCACGCCGCTGATGACCTGCTCGGCGCGGCTTCCCGTCTACGCGCTGCTGATCGGCGCCTTCATTCCCGCCGGCGCCCTCTTCGGCATCCTCGGCTACCAGGGCCTGACGCTGCTGGCGCTCTACGCGCTCGGGGTCGGGTTCGCCATCTTCGCCGCCTGGGTGCTCAAGCGCTTCGTGGTCAAGGGCGAGCAGTCGGCGTTCGTGATGGAGCTTCCTCCCTATCGCCTTCCGAGCCTGCGGGACGTCCTGTGGCGAATGTGGGAGAGGAGCAAGCTCTTCCTCCGGCGAGCCGGCACCATCATCTTCGCCGTCTCCGTGGTGCTCTGGTTCCTGGCGAGCTACCCCGAGGCCGGTCCCAAGCCAGGGCTCGAAGCGGGAACCGACGGGGAGCAGGCGGCCTGGGCGCTATCCCAGAGTGCGATGGGCCAGATGGGCCGCTTCATCGAGCCGGTGATCGCGCCTCTCGGCTACGACTGGAAGATCGGCGTGGCGCTGGTCGCCAGTCTCGCGGCGCGAGAGGTCGCCGTCAGCGCGCTGGGAACGATCTACAGCGTCCAGGACGCCGGCGAGACCGGCGGGCGGCTGATCGACAGGATGCGCGCCGACCGGAGCGCGCGAACCGGCCAGCCCATCTGGACTCCGCTCGTTGCGGCGAGTCTGATGGTCTTTTTCGTGCTCGCCTGCCAGTGCCTGGCCACCGTGGCGGTGGTGAGGAGAGAGACCGCCAGCTGGCGCTGGCCACTCTTCCTGTTCGCCTACATGACCGCGCTCGCCTGGACCGCGGCCTTCATCACCTACCAGGGCGGCAGGCTGCTGGGGCTTGCCTGAGATGGACGTCCAGTGGTGATCGTCGCCGTGGCTGCAGGTGCCGCGAGCGTCTACGCGATTCGCCAGGTCCTTCTCCAGTTCCAGCGTCCCGATGACCAGCCCGCAGGCTGCCAGGGCTGCCCCGCAAATCGAACCGGGCGCGCGCGGCGGTAGAAGAAGCCCCATGTCCCCTGAGCGATTTCTGGGAGCTGCAGCGGTCTCCCTGCTGCTGGGCTCGGGCGTCACAGCTTCACGCCCACGAGGTGACCGACTGGCTCTCGGTCGGCGGCGGCGTGGCCACTGTCGGGCAGTGCCAGCTCCTCATGGACGATGCGGGTGCCGCTGACGTGCAGTACATGAAGGACCACCTGAGATCGGGCGCCGATCCGGGCGGCTTCATCCTCGGGCTCCGCGGCACCTTCGAGTTCTGACCGGGCTGCAGCACCGTCGCGTACTGCAGTCACCGCCTCGAATCCGTATCATTCGCCGAGGCCTCGGCCGCAGGTGAGCCCCGATGGGATTCCTCTATACGCTGGTGGGACTGGGCGTCGCGATCTCCTTCGTCGCCAGTCGTGACAAGACACTCCGGGCGCTGAAGATCGCTGCCAAACGGTTCCTGGGTATCCTGCCGGCCTTCTTGATGATGCTGATTCTCGTCTCGGTCGTGCTCTTCTTCCTGCCGGACGAGGTCATCGTCGCCTACCTCGGCATCGACAACCGCTTCGCCGGCACGTTCTTCGCCTCGCTGCTCGGGTCGATCACGCTGATGCCGGGCTTCATCGCCTTTCCGCTGAGCGGCATCCTCCTGGCGAAGGGCGTGCCCTACATGGTCCTCTCGGCCTTCACGACGACCCTGATGATGGTCGGCGTCCTCACCTATCCGGTGGAGAGGGCGTACTTCGGAGCGAAGCTGACGGTGGTCCGAAACCTGCTCAGCTTTCTCATCGCTCTCGTCGTGGCTGCTGCGACCGGTCTGTTCTTCGGAGAGCTGACGTGAACCGGAGACGCCGCATCATCAGAGGGGCGTGCATCTCCGGCTTCGCGCTGTTCGCGCTGCTCTCCCTCGGACTCGGATTCGAGCCGGGAGAGAGGATCGCAGCCAACTTCGCGTCCTTCTCGCTGGAAATGCTCAGGGTCCTGCCCTGCGCGTTCATCCTGATCGGTCTCTTCGAGGTATGGGTGAAGAGGGAGACCGTCGAGAGGCACCTGGGCGAAGGCTCGGGCCTGGAGGGACATCTCTGGGCGGTGCTGCTCTCCGGAACCACGGTGGGCGGCCTGTACGTGGCCTTCCCCGTCGCGTATTCCCTGTTCAGCAAGGGGGCGAGGCTGGGTGTGGTGTTCGCCTACGTGGGTGCCTCCGCCGTCTGCCGGGTACCGATGGCGATCTTCGAGACGTCCTTCATGGGCGTGAAGTTCACGGCCATCCGGCTGCTCGTCTCGATACCCCTCGTCATCGTGACCTCGGAGCTGCTGGGCCGATTCCTGGCGAAGCGGCGCTATGCGATCGCTGACGGAAGTGCCGGCTGAAGGGCGATGAGCTAGGAAAGAGGGGTGGGCCGACACCAGGAGGAGTGAGAGATGTGGAAGGCCGCAGGGATCGGAACGGTGGCGCTCATCTTCACTTCACTGACGGTATCTGCGCGAGCTTCCGGTCCAGCCGACCCTTCGGATCCGGCCGAGCTCGGGGTCTTCCTCGCCGGTTTCCTCCCCTCGCTGATGGCCACCCACCGCGTTCCCGGAGCGGTCTTCGTGATGGTGAAGGACGGGGATGTCTTCTTCGCCAGAGGGTACGGGTACGCGGATCTGGAGACCCGCCGGCCGGTGGACCTCGAGACCACGCTTTGCGTGTCGCATCGGCTTCCGCTACTGAGCCGATCGGCGAGCCCTACCCGGAGAGCCTCGAGGCGAGCCTGTAGAGGTCCGCGACGTCGCGCTGACCGTCGGCGACGAAGGACGCGACCACCCGCGGCAGGGGAGCCACGCGCACCTCGAGCGTCTGGTCACCCTCCGCCGCACGAGCCGGCGAGCCGACCAGCTGGACGTGGCCAGAGGCCACGACGTCGAACGACTCGCCGTGTGCCAGGTGGGTCGTCCCGGACTTCGCCGCCCGGGCGCGAAGAGCCCAGTGGCCGATGAGACGAATGCTCTCCAGCTGTGCTCCGACCGCGCCCCGCAGCTCTCGCTCGACGGTCTCGCGGTGGGTTTCCCCCGCCCGTTTCTTTCCGCCAGGGAGCTGGAGCGAGCCGCTCTCGTCGACGAAGTAGAGCCAGCTGGATCCGAGGCGCGGCAGCAGGCAGACGTTCGCGATCCGCTCTTCGGGCGGGGACTCGTCGCAGACGACGAACTGGCGCGTCGCGTTCGGAACCTGGCGGGGCCGCAACAGGTCGGGATACTGGCTTGCGAGGGAGCCGGCCAGCGCGGCGCGCCGTCTGCTGGCTGGCCGCCAGAGGCTACTCATGCAGCTGCCCGTCCCGCCGCACGACCAACACCTCGTAGTGTCCACGGGGCCCGATGTACCAGGAGGCGATCCAGCTCGTGACGCTGACGATGGCCGAAGCCAGCAGGGCCGATCCCAGTCCGGCGATCTGGAAGCCGGACAGCAGCCAGGCGACGATGCCGAGCATGGCGGCGTTGACGACCCAGAGGAAGAGGCCCAGCGTAACCACCGTGATGGGCAGGGTGAGCAGGATGACCACCGGCCTCACCACGGCATTCACGAAGCCGAGCAGCAAGGCGGCGAAGAGCAGGGTGCCCGTGGCCGCGATCTCGACCCCCGGAACGATGCGGGCGGCGAGCCAGAGCCCGACTGCGCTGATCGCCAATCTGACGAAGAAACCCAAGGCCCCGGCCTCCTGTGCACTTGCGCCGTCAGCACCCCGCAGAGCGGCTCGCCCTTCGTTGCCCCCTATTGGGTGAAGCTACCACGCACGCCGCAGCCCGGGGAGGGTCGAGATCCGGGGACCCCGCTAGCAGAACCGGGTATTCTTGTTCCCAGAAGCTCGATGGAGGACGCCGCATGGGCCACTGGGCCGACAAGAGCGAGGCGATCAAGGACAGACTGAAGCTCAGGACCGAGCCCATCGCCTTTCGCAGGCTGGAGGACGCGAACGCACTGGAAGGCATCGAAGGCGTGATCCGCTGGAGCCAGGGCTGCGTGTTCTGCCAGATCCCCTACATGGCCAGGGTCGCGAAGCTGACCGTGGCGGTGACCAGCGACGACCAGCTCAACCACCGATGCAAGCGGATACACGGTCTGATTCCCAGCCGCGAGGAAGACGTGGAGGCGGAGTGCAGCCAGCTGTCCCGCACCTGGATGCCTTCACCGGAAGAGGCGATGAAGCAGCAGGAGAAATACCCGGTGGTGCCTCCCGGCCAGGCCATCGTGGCCGGGCCGCTCGCCAAGGTGACCTTCGAGCCCGACATGATCATGTTGTTCGGGAATCCGGCCCAGATCATGATGCTGCTCTGCGGGATGCAGAAGGTCCGCTACGAGATGTTCGACTTCACATTCATCGGCGAGGGAGCCTGCATGGACTCCTTCGGTCGCTACTACGCGACCGGAAAGACGTCGGTCGCGATTCCCTGCTACGGCGAGCGTGCGCTTGGGCAGGTCGCGGACGACGAGATCGTCGTTGCGCTGCCGCCGCAGGAGGTCGATCGGGCCATCGAAGGCCTGGAGATCCTCGCCGGGAGCGGTTTCGGCTACCCGATCTCCGTGATCGGCGGATTCACGGATCCGAATCCCTTCCTCGCCCAGGTGTATCCCGGCCGCAAGAAGCACTGAGCCTCAGAGCGCGAAGGCCTTCCCCTGCTCGGGAAAGAGAAGCCGCAGGCCGAGATCGTTCTGCTCCCGCAGCTGCCGCTTCACGACCTCTCGCGTCTCCTCGCCAGCCTCGAGGTGGGGCTTGATGTGGGTGACGACGGTGCTGAGCCCGGCGAGGGCGGTCTCGGGCCTTGCCGGGGCGACCGCTTCCGCGAGTTGGTGCAAGGCGTGCATGATCCAGCGGGGTGTCAGGTGTGATTTCAGCTGGTCGTCCGGCGTCTCGTCGCTGTACGACGACTCGATGTAGAGGGCTCGCAGCCGGTCGTCGCGGATCAGGGGGACCAGCCGTTCCCAGAGGTGCAGGGTCGTGGGCCGATCCTCGAGATGGTCGGGCCCGGTGTCGCCCATGTAGGCGACGAAGTGAGCGTTCGCATCCACGAGGAAGGCGGCCGAGTCGATTCCCTCGCCATGAGCCAGCGGCCAGGCTTCGACACCCATGGAAGTGCCCGGAATCGGGATCCGTTCGCCCGGCTCGAGCTCCACGAGCCGGTACTTGGCGAGATGAGGGGACTCCCCCTGGCTGCAGAAGTTGGGCCAGGTGATCCAGTTGAAGACGTGGCGCTGCAGGCCCTCGAGCGTTTCCTGGAGCCCGATGATCGGCTTGGCGCTGTCGCTGGGTGAGTTCATGATCAGCCCGGCGACGTGATCGAGGTAGCTGTGGGTGATCAGGTAGGCCTTGATGCGGTGGCGAAGGACCCAGCCCTCGATCGAGTCCGCGCAGTCGCTCGGGATCGGTGTGTCGGAGAAGCAGCCGTTGGCTCGAGCCACGCGGAGGCCCGCCAGGAGGGTGCCGGCGTCGAGACAGACGAAGTCGGTCGAGCCGATCGGCGCCAGGAGATAGGCGGGGAGGTTGCTCTCGATCAGGCCTCCCTCCACCCCGAGCGGGATGCAGCGGAAGGTCTCGGATGCGCTGCCCACGATCCCTCTCCTACCTCACCCTCGCTACTAGTGCCCGGCGCCCGGCATCACCCGGATGTCGTCCACCCAGAGCCTTCCGGTGTTTCGCTTCGCTTCGGCTGCATCGAAGGCGAAGGCCACGCCCATCGCCTTCTTCGGGTCGAAAGGCACCGAGCTGTCTCCCTGCCAGGCGGGCTGGACGAGCTCGCTCCAGGGAATCTCGATCTGCTGCCATCCCTCGGCCGCCGCCTGGTCCGTCTCCAGCCGATGCTCGAAGTGGGAGAGGTCGTCGGGTGACTGGCCCTGGTAGGCCACGATGACGACCGGCTGCCGGGGTTTCTCGCTGTGGATGTGCAGGGAGAGCCCGCGCCATTGGCTCCAGTCGCGCGGCGACGAGTAGACCAGGCTGCAGGTCCCCCAGCTGGCGGGGGCCACGTCGTATTCGATCCGCAGGCCGGCCTTTCCGCTCTGGGCCCTCGACGGGTCCACCGAGAATCCCAGGCGGCTGTCGCGTGCCCTCGTCGGAGAAGACGGCCCACGCGCCCGCTCCGCCTTCGAAGTCGTCGAGCACGTCGCTCGCCATCTCGGCCGCGCTGAGAGGAGCTGGCGCCGGTTGCGGGGCAGGCTCGGTGGTCGCCGTCTCGCGGGCGGGAGCCTCGGATTCCGGCTGCGGCACGGGCGCCGCCAGCGGGGGAGCGCTCTTCTCCCAGCGGTGGTAGTAGACGTTCAGCAGCGGGACGAGCTCGCGCGCCGCCTTCCGGTTGCCGGCGGGAGAAGGGTGGTCATCCCCGTTGGTCGGATACTGGAGGGTGTTCTTTCCGCGGTTCGCAATGTGTTCGATCGCGCCGTCCCGGAAGCGGTGGTGGTTCTCCCTTCCGGTCAGCACGTTGTAGAAGTCGAAGACCGCGACGTTGCGCCCCGGGTATCCGGAGAGCCACTCTCGCACCAGCCAGTTGTTGAAGGCGCGGGCGTTGGCTGAGTGCGCCGGGTCCTGGACCGGCGGAGCGGTGATGGCGATGAACAGGGTTCCCTGCTGCGTGCGGAAGTAGCTCAGGAGCTCTCTGTAGATGGCCTTGGCGTTTCCCACCGTCAGCCCGTGGCCCCGCCTGGGGGGATCGCCGGGAGCGCCCCCCAGGTTGGAGTTGGGGAAGCACGACTTGAACAGGATGATCCGGTTCTCCCCGCCCGGGTCCGGAATGCTCCGGCGATAGGGCGAGAGCTGTCCGTTCTCCTGGCGCAGCGCCTGCATGATCCGGTGGCTCTGGGGAGAGGTGAACCACTCCGGCCAGTTGATGATGTCGGTGCGGTCGCCGATGCTGTCCGGCCCCCAGCCGTAGTTGGTGTCACTCACGAAGTAGTTGTTTCTGGCCAGGGCCTCAGCCAGCTTCCCGTGACCGTCGGCCAACCAGTTCTCGCCGCAGGAATGGTGGATGAAGATGAGCTTGACCGGTTGCCTGGGGGGACTGGAGTCATCCGCTTGCGCTCGGAGCGGGTGCGGCGAGATCAGCGTCGACCCGGCGGCTAGAGCGAGGGTCACGAGTGCAAGCAGTGCTCGACCCCCAGAGAAGATTCGTGCCATCGGTGTCCTCCCTTCCGCGGCCCTCTCCGGCTGGCGATCCCCGGCGAGGCGATGACTTCGTTGCCGAATCATGTCATCGAAGAGCGAGGCCGTGCAAGGGGGGGGCGGACGACGGCGACGAGCTCAGTCCGAAGCGGGGAGGTGCTCCGTCCAGGAAGTCTCTCCGGCGGCGACTCGCTCGGCAAACTCGTCCGCCGGCATGGGCTTCGCGAACAGGTATCCCTGCATGCTGTGGCAGCCGAGGGAGTAGAGCAATTCCATCTGCTCGCTGGTCTCGATCCCTTCCGCCATGGTCGCGAGCTCCAGACCGCGCGCGATGGTGATGAGCCCCTGCGTGATCGTGGCATCGGCGGGGTCGTCGAGGACGTCGCAGATGAAGGAGCGGTCGATCTTGATGCCGTCCACCGGGAGGAGCTTGAGGGCGCTCAGCGCGGAGTAGCCGGTACCGAAGTCGTCGATCACGACCCGCACACCGAGATCCCGTATCAGGTGCACGGTGGCCAGGGTGACCCCGGAATCCTGCAGTACGCTGTGCTCGGTGATCTCGAGTTCGAGCCTGGAGGGCGGGAAGCCCGTCTCCCGCAGCGTCCGCATCACCAGGTCCGGGAAGTTGTGCTCGCAGAGCTGGCGGGTGGAGACGTTCACGGAGAGCTGGAGGGCGCGGCCGTCCAGCTGTGGCCAGGACGCGGCGTCCTGACACGCCGCGCGCAGCACCCACTCCCCGATCGCGATCATCAGCCCCCCTTCCTCGGCGTACTGGATGAACTCCCCGGGTGGGACGATGCCGCGCACCGGGTGGCGCCAGCGCAGCAGGGCCTCGGCGCCCGTGACGACCCCCAGACCCACATCCACCTGCGGCTGGTAGTGGACGGCAAAGGCGCCCTGCTCGATGGCTTCCGCCAGGCCGTTCTCGATCTCCAGCCGCATCGACACCAGACGGTTCATGCGCTCCGAGTAGTGGGAGAACCGGTTCGGTCCGGCGGCCTTCGCGTGGTACATGGCGGTGTCGGCGTTGCGCATCAGGACCTCGGCGTTCGTGCCGTCCTCCGGGTAGACGGCGATCCCGATGCTGGCGGTGATCCGGTACTCCTTTCCGTCGAGCACGAAGGGCGCGGTCATCGCCTCGGTGATCTTGCGGGCCACGCGTGCGGCGTCGAGGTCGCGCCGGATTCCCGTCAGCATGACGATGAACTCGTCGCCTCCCAGCCGGGCCACCATGTCACTCTCTCGCAGCGTCTCCACCAGCCGCTGGGAGACGACCCGCAGCAGCTCGTCTCCGATCCCGTGTCCCAGGGAGTCGTTGATGTTCTTGAAACGATCCAGGTCGAGGAAGAGCAGGCCGAGCCGGCTGTCGCTGCGCGCGGCGAAAGCCAGCGACCGCTGCAGGTGGTCCATCAGTGCCAGGCGGTTGGGAAGCGAGGTCAGGCTGTCGTGCGTGGCGAGAAAGTGCTCGTGCTGCCGGGACCGGGCCAGATCGCTCAGGATGCGGTGCCGCTCCCGCGCGTGGCGCAGAGTGCGCACCAGCAGGCGCGCGTCGCACTCGGTCTTGACCAGGTAGTCCTGCGCGCCGAAGCGGTGAGCTCGAAGGGCGAGGTCCTCGTCGTCCTGCTCTCCCAGCACGACGAAGGGGATGCTCGCGGCGGCCACGCGCGCTGGGGCCAGGGAGTCGATTCCCTCGCTTTCTTCGAGGCTCAGGTCGAGCAGGACGGCTTCGTAGTTGCCGTCCCGCAGCAGCTGCAGCCCGTCCTCGACGCGCTGGGAGTGCGTGACCTCGAACAGCACGTCCGTTGCGGTCTCGAGCAGGCTGCAATACCGGCGCGACTCGTCGAAGCGACGGCTGATGATCAGGACCCTCATCGGGGAGTTGCCATCTACGGCATCCGCTTCGGCGTTCGCGGCGAGCAGCGACTCGACCCTCCGCCCCCCAGGGGGCATTCGGCTCCTCCCGCGTATATCGGTGAAAGGAACCCATACCCTTAACGGGGGGCGGCAGGGCTGAGGCGGTGGCCAGAGGACCTACTGCGGAGTCGGGGGCGCCTCCTCGGCCGCGCCGTCAAGGACGTTCTCCAGCAGGTGCTCGCCGAGTCTCCTGGCCAGGCCCATGATGGTGAGCACGGTCGGGCGGTCGAGCGCCTCGGGGAAGCTGCTGGCGTCGCAGACGTAGAGGCTCTCCACCTCGGTTCGCAGGTTCTCGTCCAGCATCTCGCCGATTCGGACGGTCGCAGAGGGATGCGTGCCGCGCAGCGGGCCGACGAAGATCGAGTCCGGCTCGCATCCGGCCCGCACCAGGATCTTTCGCGCCACGATCGAGGCGTGGTTCAGCCGGTAGCGGTCGGCAGCAGTCAGCGGCTTGCTGACCCGTCCCTCCATGCTGACGCCACCCGAGAGCTCGTCCTTGATCTTGATCATCATTCCCATGGTCTTGCGGTAGTTGATCCAGGTGAAGGGATACTTGACACCCTTCAGTGTGTTGATCATCGGGTAGAGCAGCCAGGGATCGATCAGCGTGGCCAGCATGTAGCCCGTCTCGTCGTCGGTGTAGGCGACGCTCATCGGAGGCTCGGTGCTGATTCCCCCGAACTTCGATTGCCCGTAGACGATCGTGGTCGTGTCCATCGCCATGCCGTGGCCGGCCTCGAAGAACCCGGCATTCTGCAGGATCACCGGCGTCCCGATGCCGCCCGCCGCCAGCACCACGACCTTGCCGCGGATGTCGAAGCGCGTGCCTCTTCCCAGCTTGCCGCGGACCCCGAGCGCCCGTCCGTCCTCGATGATCAGGTCGTCCACACGGGCCCGGGTGATCAGCTCGCAACCGGCCTCCACGGCGTCGTCGACGTACTCGTTGGCCGTCCACTTCGCCCCGCACCGGCAGCCGAGCATGCACTTGGCCCCGCAGTCGAAGCGGGCGGTGTGGCTGGGGCGCATGAACTTCATCAGCGGCTGCCAGTCGTAGCCGAGCGCATTGGCCGCCTCCATGATTCGGGTGGAATTCTCGCCGAGGGCGTCATCCGGCAGCCGATCGAGGCCGAGTTCCTTGATCGTGTCCTCGACCTCGACGCCGATGTCGATCCCGTACTTCTGCTTCAGCCAGGGCGGCGGCTTGGCGGCGGAGGCGGTGAACATGTTGGTGGCCCCGCCGGTCATCAGGGGCCGGACGATGTTGAGCCACTCTTCGGTGAACAGGAGGCCGCCCCGGTCGGCGTAGATCAGGGCGCCGAGGTGCGTGCCGTAGTAGGGCTTCTCGCGGTAGTCGATGCCCCTCTCGAGCAGAATCACCTGCCTGCCGGCGTGTGCCAGCTGGCGCGCCACGGTAGCCCCACCCGGTCCCGAGCCCACGACAACGACATCCACATCTGCCCGCGTCAGCGTCTTCTCCACGATGCCTCCTCTCCCCGGCTCCCTTCCGCGACGGCCAGGTGCCCGGGCCCGCGAGGTTATCAGAACGCCCCGCGGCCCCCAGCCACGCCGGGTTCTCATGTCTTCGCCAGTCTTGTCGGAAGACTGCACACGCGCCGGTGCCCCGCGGGGCATGTTGCACGCTCAAGGTGCGGTGCGGCGAAAAACGGGTTAAATCAAATGGGCGAAATCAGCATGTGGATGAGGAGGTCGCCTTGAAGTCGGTTCGTCAGGTGCTGAACGCCAAGGGATATGCCGTCGAGACAGTGGCACCCGAGTCCATTGTCTACGAGGCATTGCAGAAGATGGCCAACCACGAGATCGGGGCTCTGGTCGTTGTCAAGGATGGGGAGATCTGCGGCCTGTTTTCCGAGCGCGACTACGCCAGGAAGGTGGTCCTGCAGGGCAAGCAGTCGAAGGAGATTCCGGTGCAGGAGATCATGACGCGCCGGGTGATCACGTTGGAGCCGGAGCAGACGGTCGAGGCGGCCATGGTCGTGATGTCCGACAAGCACGTCCGGCACCTTCCCGTCGTCGAAGAGGGTCGCCTGATCGGCCTGGTCTCGATCGGCGACATCGTCAAGGCGGTCATCGAGGCGCAGCGGCTGACCATCGAGGAGCTGGAGAGCTACATCACCAGCGGACGTTGACCCGTCCAGGACCGGGCCGCGCTACGCCCCCGGCGACGAGGGGCGTTCCTCGTCGCCCTCATGCTTCCCATCCGGGGCGGGGGGTAGCCAGAGCGTGAACACCGCGCCGCCGCCGGGGTGGTTCGCCGCCTCGAGTGTTCCGCCGTGCCGGCGCGCCAGGTCGAAGCTCAGGCTGAGCCCAAGCCCCGTTCCCTCGCCCAGCCCCTTGGTGGTGAAGAAAGGGTCGAAGACATGGGACAGACAGTCCTCGGGGATTCCCGGGCCGCAGTCGCGCACCGAGAGGGCGACCATGCCGCGCTCTCGGCTCACCCGGAGTGAGATAGCCGGCGCGTCGCCGCTCGCCTGAATCGCGTTCAGCAGCAGATTCGTCGCGATCTGGACCAGCTCGTCCTCGCGACCCAGAACGGGGGGCACGGGATCGAGGGCCAGCTGGATGCTGTTCGCCGCCGCGCCCACCGCGGCCAGCGCGTTTGCTTTCTCCGCGACCCGATGCAGGTCGACCTCGACCAGGTTCTCGTCCGGAGAGGTGGAGCGGGCAAAACCCATCATTCTCTCCACCAGACGGCCGATGCGATCCAGACCGTCCCTCATCTCGTCGATGATCTCCGGGGCCTCGGCTGCGAGCTCTGCGCGCTTCGGGCCGAGGGCGGTCTGGACCGAGTCCTCCGCGACCACTGCCGCCAGCTCCTCGAGGCTGCCCAGATTCGAGTTGAGGAACGCCAGCGGGTTGTTGATTCCGTGGGCGATGCCCGCTGTCAGGTAGCCGATCGCCTCGAGCTTCTGGGCTTGCTGAAGCTGCTGTTCGACGCGCCGCGCCTCGGTGCAATCCCGCACCACCGCGCAGCTCCCGACCACGCCGACGAGACCCTTCACGGGGAATCGCTCCACCTCGATCGAGCGTCTGCTGGTGGACTGCACCGGGGCCAGCACTGCGTCGAGGGACCTGCCGGTCAGCTTCGTCTCCCGGACGATCGCGGCGGCGGCGGGGTTCGCATCGACGATCTTGCCCTCGAGATCCGCGACCAGCACGCCCAGCTGCAGCTGCTCGATCACGTCCTTGCGCGCAACCGGGACGAAGGCCATCAGGCCGGAATCGATCGCCGCCAGCCGGATCACCAGGATTCCCACGGCGAGCAGGAGCGGAGTGGGATCGATATGGGTCTCGAACTGGCCGGTGACCAGGTAGAGGAGGTTGGCCAGGAGGGGCAATGACGTGCCCGCGATGATGGCGATCATTCGCCCCTGGCTGGCTTTCCCGAGGCGGACCGCGGCCAGCAGGAAGTAGCCGGTTCCGAGCAAGATCAAGCTCCAGCCGATCGCAGCGTGTACCCAGAAGAGCGGGCCAAACTGCGCCGGGCGCGCCGTCGGGTGCACGAACCAGGCTTCCGGTCCGGTGTAGAGAAAGGAGTAGATCGCCGCCTCGGGGATGGCGGCGAGCGCCAACAGCCAGGGAATGCTGGAAAGCCAGCGGGCCCGCGCGGCGTCGGCGGCGGCCCACACCCATGCGATCGGCAGGAGGGCCGTGCCGGCGTAGAGCAGGCGTCGGCTCAGCAGGATCTCTTCCGGCCGGGTCGAGTTGACGACCAGCAGCTCCCCGCCGGCCCAGAGGGCGGTCGAGACGCCGAGGAGCGCAATGGGGAGGGCCTGGAATCGGCGCGGCAGCTTTCCGGCTGCATCCAGCGCCATCCAGAACCCCAGCCCAACGGTGCAAAGCAGGCCGATCTCGTGGAGCATCCCCTCCCGTTCGGCCGATTCGGAGCCCTGGTTGAGTCGGGCCGAGGGAGGTTCCTTGCGGCTGCCGTGGAGAGCCGGCGGGGTGAGCTCTAGGCCCTGGCCATCTCGATGAAGATCTCCTGGGCGGAGAGCCGCTCCTCGCCCTCCGCCGGCGTCCGCTGCCGGTAGACGCCATCCGCGTCGCAGTCCCAGGCGCTCGTGTTGTCCGCCGTGTAGACGTCGAGGATCTCGTCGATCTGGCGCTGGATTTCCCGGTCGGGCACGGAGAGGATCGTCTCCACCCGGCCGTCGAGGTTCCGCTTCATCCAGTCGGCCGAGCCGAAGAGGTGCTCGGGCTCGCCCCCGTTCTCGAAGCGGAAGATGCGGCTGTGCTCCAGGAAGCGGCCCACCACCCCAAAGACACGGATCTTCTCGGAAAGCCCAGGCACGCCCGGCCGGAGGCAGCAGAGGCCGCGTACGTTCAGCTCGATCGGCACCCCCGCCTGGCTCGCCTCGTAGAGCTCGCCGATGATCTCGAAATCCTGGAGCTGGTTCATCTTCGCCCGGATGCCGCTGGGCCGGCCGGCCTGGGCGTGTTCGCTCTCGCGTCGGATCAGCTCGGTGAATCGCCTTCGCATCGTTGCGGGGGCGACCAGGAGGCGCCGGCACTCACCGAATGGCGTGGATCCGGTCAGGGAGTTGAAGACCGAGGCGACGTCGTCGCAGATCTCGGGATCGGTCGTCAGCACCCCGAGGTCCTCGTAGACCCGCGCGGTTCCGGAGTGGTAGTTGCCCGTCCCGACGTGGGCGTAGCGCCGGATCTCCCCCTCCTCCTCGCGCACCACGAGAGCGAGCTTGACGTGGGTCTTGAGCCGCTCCACGCCGTAGGAGACGTGCACACCTTCCTTCTCGAGGTACTGGCCCCAGGCGATGTTCGGCGCTTCGTCGAAGCGGGCGGTGATCTCCACGAGCACCGCGACCTGCTTGCCGCGCCGCGCGGCTTCCGCGAGCGCACGCAGGATCGGCGAGTCGCCGCTGGTGCGGTAGATGGTCAGCTTGATGGCGAGAACGTCGGGGTCCTCTGCGGCGGCCTCGATCAGCCGGAGGACCGAGGTGTCGAAGCTGTGATACGGGTGATGGAGGAGGATGTCCCCCCGGGAGATCTCCTTGAAGATCGCGCCGGGGTCGCCCGGACCGATCCGACGCAGCCGTGGGTGGGTGATCGGTTCGTGGTGCGCGAAGCTCAGATCCGGCCGGTCGGGCGCCTCCAGCTTCAGCAGGTCGTGTGCCCCGATGATCGACTTGGCGACGTAGACATCCTGGTCGGTGATGCCGAGCTGATTCGTCAGCCACCCGAGTCGCTTCTTCGGCATCGTCGGATCCACCTGGAGGCGGGTGACCCCGGCGAACTTTCGCGCCTTCAGCTCGCCCGAGACCTGTCGGACGATGCTCCCCGGCTCGCGGGCGGCCTCTTCGATCGACAGCTCGGCCTCATCTTCGAGCGTCCCCCCGGTTCCCCGCGTGGCGCGGAACAAGTACACGGCCTTGGGTGCGATCGGGAACATCAGATCCAGGTTCGCCGCGATCACCTGCTCGAGCGGGACGCAGCCGCGGTTGTCTGGAAAGGGCACCCAACGGGGCCGGTTGTCCGGCACCTTCACCCGGGCGAAGCCCTCCTGCTTCCCGTTGGCCCCGGGCAGGATCACCGCCAGGTTCAGCCCCAGGTTGCTGATGAACGGGAAAGGGTGCTCGGCGTCCACCGCCAGCGGGGTGAGAATCGGCTCCACGGAACGCTCGAAGTAGTCACGGAGCGACTGCCGGTGCTTCTCGTCCAGGTCCTCGTAGTCGACGATCGGGCGGCCCTGGGCGGCGAGGAGCGGCCGGAGCTCCTTCTGGATGATGCGGGCCAGGATCGCGCTCTGGTCGGCGAGCTCCTCCCGCACCGCCGGGAAGAGCTCGTCGGCCGTGCTGCCCCCGGGAGAGATCTTGCGTGAGCCCTTCTCCACGCGCCGCTTCAGGCCGCTCAGCCGCTTCATCGAGAACTCGTCGTGGAGCATCCCCACGATTCCGGCGAAGCGGACCCTCTCCATCAGGGGGATCTCCTGGTCGCCAGCCATCGCCAGGACGCGCCGAGAGAAGGAGAGCCAGCTCAGCTCCCGGTTGAAGAACCTCTCCTGGAGCTCCTTCTCGGCGTCGAGCTTCTGCTTCGCCATGGCTGCGGTCCTCCACGCCCACCGGGGGAGGGGGCAGGCGTGAACCCTTCATGATGCCAGAACGCGCCTGGCGAGCCCAATCCTTTCTCCGCCGGGTGGGCAAGGTTGGTATCCTTGCCACGGTGGAGAAGAGAGAGAGGGAGATCAAGGTCCTGGCACGCGCTCCCGGAGCCCTCGAGGAGCTGGCACGAGCGCCGACGATCGCGGGCTTCACCCTCTCGGCAGTCGAGCTGCGAGATCAGACCGACGTCTACCTCGACACCGATGCCTTCCATCTCTTTTCTGCGGGATGCTCGCTCCGCTACCGCGAGCGCTCCGGGATCCGGAAGGCGACGCTGAAAGAGATCCCCCGGGGTGAAAGCCGGGGAATCCTGCGGGACCGCGGGGAGGTCGAAGAGGTTCTGGGGGCGGAGGCCGAGCCGAAGGGGGCTGTGGCCGAGGCGCTGGCCTCGATCGCGGGTGACGAGGAGCTCCGCCCCATCCTTCGCGTCGACACCCGGCGCCGGGTGCGCAAGCTGGCGTCCGGCGGGTCCGAGGTCGCCGAGCTCTGCCTCGATGAGGTAGGCGTTTCCCCGGGGGGAGATGCCAGTGGACGATCAGCCGAGTTCCGCGAGGTCGAGGTGGAGGAGGTCTGCGAGGGGTCGAACGTGCTGACGGTGGTCGGCGAGGAGCTTCTCGCGTCGCCGCAGTTCGAGCCATCGCTGCTCAGCAAGCTGGAGCGGGGGCTCGAGCTGCTCGGGATTCGCGCGCCGCACCCGGGCGATCACCCCGGGCAGCCGCCGACCCTCGCGGCATTCTTTCGGCTGCCCCACGGGCGGAGTGCCAAGCAGCTGGAGCGGGATCTCGGCGCCCGGTTCAGCGTCGCGCCTGCTTCCGAGAAGACGGAGACGAAGACCTTCCACGACTCGTTCGACTGGCGGATCCACAGAGGGGGCGGAATCTACGAGACCACCGGGTCCGGCGCCGGCCGGGTGCACCTCTGGCGCGAGACGGCCGGGCGCGTGCGGCATCGGCTCCGCCATCCGAGCGACCCCGGTTTCCCCGCCGATCTGCCTCCCGGTCCGCTGCGCGAAGGCCTCCAGCGAGTCCTCTCCATGAGGCGTCTGCTCCCGCTGGTCGAGCTAGAGACCAGGGTCCGCACGCTCGCCGTCCTCGACGCCGAGGAGAAGACCACGCTGCGGCTTCGCATCGAGTTCTGCAGCAGTGCGGTGCCCGGGAGCGGCGGGGTCCACGAGCTCGAGCCGCGGGTCCGGATCGCACCGGTGCGCGGCTACGAGGCGGAGCGGAAGCGCGTGGCCAGCTTCCTCCAGGAGAATTGCGGGCTGGTTCCGGACGCCGCGGGCGAAGTCGAGTACGCGCTCGGGCCGCTTGGCCGCGCTCCTGGCGACTACACCTCGAAGTTTCAGCTCGCGCTCGACCCCGCGATGCCGGCGGCAGAGTCAGCGCGATCGATCCACCGGACGCTCCTCGAGACCCTGCTCCGGAACGAGGAGGGAACGCGGCGCGATCTCGATTCCGAGTTCCTCCACGACTTCAGGGTGTCGATTCGCCGCACCCGCTCCGCGCTCACCCAGATCCCGGGTGTCTATCCCGCACTGGATGTCGAGCGGTTCAAGGAGGAGTTCCGCTGGCTCGGCCTCGAGACGGGGACGACGCGCGACCTGGATGTCTACCTGCTGAAGATGGGGATCTACAAGCAGGGCCTCCCAGAGGATGTCCGAGACGACCTGGACCCCCTGGAGGAATTCCTGCGGAGAAAGCAGCGGCTGGCGCACGAGCGGCTCGTCGAGGTTCTCGACTCGGAGCGCTACCGGCGTCTGGTCGAACAGTGGCGGAGCTTCCTCGCCGAGCCGCCGGCTGGCGGCCTGCTGGCGCCCCACGCGGAACGCCCCATCCGGGAGGTGGCGTCAGAGCGGATCTGGCGGGTCTACCGCCGGATGGTGAAACGCGGCCGCGGGGTCGGGGACGACATGCCCGCTGAGGCGCTCCACGACATCCGAATCCGGGGCAAGAAGCTCCGCTACCTCCTCGAGTTCTTCCGCAGCCTCTACCCGGGGGAGGAGGTGGGTGAGCTGGTGGGCGAGCTCAAGTCGCTCCAGGACAACCTCGGCGACTTCAACGACTACCGGGTCCAGAGACAGAGCCTGCAGAAGTTCGCGGTGGAGATGGCGGAGGAGGGCTCGGCCCCCCTCCAGACCCAGCTGGCCATAGGTCGCCTGCTCGCCCAGCTCGAAGCCGGGCAGGCTGCGGAGCGAAGCCGCTTCGCCAAGCGCTTCGACCGCTTCGCCTCGCGCGAGAATCGCGAAACCTTCGCGCGACTGTTCTCGAACGGGGAGGGGCCATGAGAGTCCTGGCGATTCTCAACCTCAAGGGTGGCGTGGGAAAGACCGCGGCCGCGGTGAACCTGGGCTTCCTCGCCTCGCAGAGTGGGTGGCGGACCCTGATCTGGGACCTCGACCCGCAGGGCGCGGCGACCTTCTACTTGCGCGTCAAGCCGAAGGTTCGCGGCGGGGGAAGAAAGCTGATCCGGGGAAAGCTCGACGTCGCTGGGCTCGTCAAGGGATCGGACTACGAGGGTCTCGATCTTCTGCCCGCGGACTTTTCCTACCGGAAGATGGACCTCGCCCTCGACGGCACCAGAAAGCCGAGCCGGCAGCTGGGCCGCCTGATCGAGCCCTTCTCCGCCGACTACGATCTGATCATCCTCGATTGCCCGCCGGGCATGACGCTGGTGCTGGAGAGCGTGTTCGAGGCGGCCGAAGGCCTCCTGGTTCCCACCATCCCGACCGTGCTGTCGCTTCGAACTCTCGACCAGCTCGCGCGCCACCTGCGCAAGAAGGGACCGCGCGAGCTCGCGGTCCTCCCGTTCTTCTCGATGGTGGACCGCAGGAGGACGATGCACCGCGAGATCGTCGACCAGGAGCGGGACGGTCCGTTCCGCTTCCTCAAGACGTCGATTCCGTACTCCAGCATCGTGGAGAAAATGGGGGTCCAGCGGAAGCCGCTCGGGGCCTACGCCCCGGGGAGCCGGGCGGCGAGGGCGTACTGCGCGCTCTGGGCGGAGGTGGCCCAGCGCGCGTTCGATTCGGGAGGAGGAGCCGAGTGACCCGGATCGCGGCCATCGACGTGGGGACCAACGCGATGCGCTGTCTCCTGGTTGAGGTCGGGGAGGACCACGAGCCGCGAGCACTCGAGGACGTCCGCACACCGGTGCGGCTCGGCTCGCACGTCTTCCTCACCGGACAGATCGGGAGATCTGCGGGCGACCGCGCCGTGGATGCCTTTCGCTCGTTTCGCGCAATGATCGACAAGTACCAGGTGACGCACGTCCGGGCGGTGGCCACCAGTGCGTTTCGCGAGGCCTCGGACGCCGAGGTGCTACGCGACAGGATCCGCGAGGAGACGGGAATCGAGATCCGGGTGATCAGCGGCCCGGAAGAGGCCCATCTGGTCCGTCGCGCGATCGCCTCCGTCCTCGACATCACGGAGGGAAGGACCGGTGCGGTCGACGTGGGCGGCGGGAGCGTCGAGGTCCTGGTGATGAAGGACGGTGACGTGGTGCGGGCGGAGTCCTTCGACATCGGGGCGGTCCGGCTCCTCGAGGCACTTCCCGGCGACGGCGATACGGACTTCTTCTCGCTGCTCACGGAGTACGTGGATGCGATCCAGGCGCGGGTTCTCACCGCCCTGGGCCGCGAGCCGCTCCGCTTCCTCGCTGCGACGGGTGGCTCGATCGTCACCCTGGCCGACCTCGCAGGCGAGGCGGCCGTCGGAGAACCGGTGCTGCGCGAGGGGATCCGGGTCATTCCGGTCGTGGACCTCCGGCGTTGGGTCCAGAAGCTCGCCAGTGTCTCTTTCCGCGAGCGGATCGAGCAGTTCGACCTCCGCGAGGACCGGGCGGACGTGATCCTGCCCGCGGGTGTCGTCTATCTGAAGATCGCGGAGATCTTCGGCGTCGACCGCGTCTTCGTGCCCGGAGTCGGGCTGAAGGATGGCCTCGTCCTCGACACCATCGACGAGCTCGCCGAGCGGGGTGCGCTCGAGGAGCGCCGGCGGGAGATCCGGGCCGCTACGCTCGCATTCGGGCGGCGCTACGAACTCGACGAGCCACACGGAGTCCGGGTGGCGGACCTCGCGCTCTCGCTGTTCGACCAGCTCCGAGACCTGCACGGGCTCGGAGACGAGGCGAGAACCCTGCTCGAAGTGGCGGGGATCCTGCACGACGTGGGCCTGTACGTCTCGATGTCGAAGCACCACAAGCACTCCTACTACCTGGTTTCGGAGTCGGACCTGGTCGGTCTCGACCGCCGGCAGAGGGAGATCGTGGCGAACGTGGTGCGCTACCACCGCAAGGCCCATCCGAGCACGAAGCATTCGCACTTCGCGGCGCTATCGAGTCAGGACCGTGTGATCGTGCAGCGCCTCTCGGCGGTCCTTCGCGCGGCCGACGTGCTCGACCGCGAGCACCGCCAGCACGTTCGCGAGGTCAAGGTGCGGCCCGGGGAGAACGGAATCCTGCTCGAGCTCGTGGCGGACGGCGACCTCCTGCTCGAGAAATGGGCCGCGCGCCGCAAGTTCGACCTCTTCGAAACCGTCTTCGGCGTCAAGCTCGCGATCGCGGAAGACTGACGGCATGGCGCGCCTGGCGATCATCTCGGACGTTCACTCCAACCTGCCGGCCCTCGAGGCCGTACTCGCGGACGCCGAAGGGCAGTCGGTGGATCGGGTCTTCTGCGCCGGAGATCTCGTCGGTCAGGGTCCCCACCCGAACCAGGTGGTGTCGCGGATCCGCAAGGCAGGGATTCCGTCCATCCTCGGCAACCAGGAGGTCGAGGTGCGGGAGCTCGCCGACCGTGCCCGGCCCGATCCCAAACGCCACATGCTCTGGACGATCGCGACGCTGAAGCGGAAGAATCGGGAGTACCTGCTGGGGCTGCCGGCCGAGCGCGCGATCGAGGTCGAGGGCAAGACCGTCCTGATCGTCCACGGAAGCCCGTACGGGACCTTCGATACCATGCATCCCAGCCTCACTTCGGAGACGCTTCGTGCCTGGTTCCCTGCCGACGCGCAGCGGCCGGCCGTGCTGGTCGGCGGTCACACCCACGTCCCCTTCGTTCGCAGCGTCGGGGGGATGCTGGTCGTCAACGCGGGAACCGTGGGCCGGCCCCTGGATGGCGATCCACGGGCGAGCTGGGCACTTCTCGAGATCGGAAAGGACAAGGTTCGCGCGCGGATCCGGCGCGTCGCGTACCCCGTAGAGGAGACCGTCCGCGCCATGAAGCGGATCGGGATGCAGAAGTGGCGCCGTCGCGCGCTCGAGCTCGCCGTGTGGCGATGGCCGGTCGATCGGAGGGGCTGAGGACATGTTCGAGACCGCGGAGCTGGGACAGAAGGTCGGGAAGCAGGAGTACAAGGAGCGGGCGGCGGAGCTCAGAAGCGCGCTTCTCGAGGCACAGGTGCGTCTCCGGGAGGTCGGCTTCCCGGTGATTCTCCTCTTCGCGGGCGTGGACGGCGCGGGGAAGGGCGAGAGTGCGAACGTGCTCTACGAGTGGATGGATCCCCGCTGGATCCTCACCTGCGCCTACGGGGAGCATTCCCAGGAAGAGCGCGAGCGGCCGGAGTTCTGGCGCTACTGGCGGGACCTGCCGGGAAACGGCGAGCTCGGCATCTTCCTCTCTGCCTGGTACTCGCAACCCCTGCTCGATCGCGTCTACGGAAAGATCTCGGAGGGCGAGCTCGACGAGCGCCTCACCCGGATCCTCTCCTTCGAGCGGACCCTCGCGAACTCCGGCGCGGTCATCCTCAAGTGCTGGATGCACCTCGGCCGCGATCCCCAGAAGAAGCGGCTCGAGTCGCTGGAGAAGGACCCTCTCCAGGCCTGGCGCGTCACCAAGCTGGACTGGAAGCACTGGAAGATGTACGAGGAGTTCATCGACGTCGCTGGAAAGATCATCGCGCGGACAAGCACCTCGCGGGCGCCGTGGGCGATCATCGAGGGTGCGGACTGGCGCTTCCGGAGTCTGGAGGTGGGTGCCAAGCTGCTCCGGGCGATCGAGCGCCGCCTCAGCCGAGTCCGAGCAGCCCGAGCGGGAGCCCGCCACGGAGCCGCCGGACGAAACCCCGGAGGACAGACCGCGAATCCTGGTGCTCTCGAGCCTCGACCTGACCAGGAAGCTCGAGAAGAAGGCCTACAATCGGAAGCGCGACGAACTCCAGGCGCGGTTGAACCTCCTCTACAGGACGGCGCGGGATCGCAAGACCTCGGTCGCCCTGGTCTTCGAGGGATGGGACGCGGGCGGCAAGGGCGGTGCGATCCGCCGGGTCACGCCGGCCCTCGATGCGCGGGACTACCGGGTGATCCAGATCGCGGCGCCCTCGGACGAGGAGAAGGCGCACCACTACCTCTGGCGGTTCTGGCGGCACCTCTCCCGGGCTGGGCGCTTCACGATCTTCGACCGCAGCTGGTACGGCCGGGTGCTGGTGGAGCGCGTCGAGGGCTTCGCTGCGGACGAGGAGTGGCAGCGCGCCTACGCCGAGATCAACGACTTCGAGCAGCAGCTGGTGGCGCACGGCATCGTGCTGGTCAAGTTCTGGCTCCACATCTCCCCGGATGAGCAGGGGCGCCGCTTCGCGGCCCGCGCCAAGGTCCCCTTCAAGCGCTGGAAGCTCAGCGCCGAGGACTGGCGGAATCGCGAGAAGTGGGATCGCTACGAGGTGGCCGTGAACGACATGATCGAACGGACCAGCACGCCCATAGCGCCCTGGGTGCTCGTCGAGGGGGAGGACAAGCGCTACGCCCGCGTCAAGGTGCTGGAGTCCGTCTGCGACAGGCTCGAGCGCGCCCTCGCCTGAGCCAGCCCCGCCTACCCGCTAGCCGATGCGGCCGCTCATCCGCCGGGGAACCCGGGAATGCCCTCGTCCAGCTGGACGCCGAGCTATTGAGCGCCATCGAGACCAGGTTGTACTGGCCCACGGTAAAGATCACGTCCATCATCTGCATGGTGTCGTAGCGCGCGGCGAGCTCCTTCCAGGTCGCGTCGCTGAGAAAGGCGTCGGCGTGGAGCTCGTCGGTGGCTCGCAGCAGTGCGGCATCGAAGGGGTCCCATCCCTCGGCGTCGGGACCCCGCGTGACGCGTTCGATTTCCTCGTCGCTCAGGCCCTCCCGCCTGCCGATCACGACGTGCTGGCCGAACTCGTACTCGGCGCGGCAGAGCCAGCCGATCCGCAGGATCAGAAGCTCGCGGTCGCGCGGCGGCAGCGTGGACTTGTTGAGCACGTGATTGCCGAAGACCTGCCAGCGCTTCATCAGCTTGGGGTGGTGGGCGAAGGTGGCGAAGATGTTGAGCGTGCGGTCGCCGGTCCGGGAGCGCTCGAGGATCTCGCGGGGCTCGCCCTGTAGCGCTTCGGGATCGACCGGGGGAACGCGGGGGCTCGAGAGTCGCATCGGCGCAGTCTCCTCCTACGAATTCGGTGTTCCGCTATGCCCAGAAGTTGATCAATGCCCAGAGCGAAAGGAGCAGCAGGGCCAATGCTGCAACCCCGCCGATGGGTCGTCTGTACCTGTTCTCGTCATACGCTCGTCGCCCGCAAGGTCTCGAGGCGTGCGTCGCTCACCCTGCTCCGCTCGGCATACCTGCGCCCGAGCAGGCTGCCAACCGACTTCTCCGTGTAGAGCAGGAACGTCCTTCCCATCAAGCCGCGGTGCGGTGAAGGGATTCCTGGCCAGATCGGGAGGCTCGCGGAGACGATCTTCAACAGGCCCTGGTCGAGCGTGGAGGCGAAATCCATCAAGGGCTCCTTGCAGAACCGCAGGAGCATCGTTCCGGGTACCCGGACCAGCCAGTCCGTATCCAGCGTGTAGCTCGCGTGGCCCCGAACCATCTTTCGGAGCAGCCAGAAGCCCAGGAAGGTGAAGATGAACATCTGCATGGCTGCGCGAAGACGCGGGTCGTCGTAATAGGGAACGAACTCGACCGGATAGGGGAGCATGTCGTAGAGGATCTTGGGATAGACGCCGATGGAGACGCAGATCGCGGCCAGTATGCCCATGGCGATCAGCATGTGGATCGGCGTATTCAGTCCCGAGTCCTTCAATCTCGCCCTGATCTCCGGCAGCGGCTCATCCTTCCCTGCAGCCACATGTTCCATGGAAGCTTGAGGCCGGTATGCAGGAAGGTCCCCACCGCCGCTCCCTCGAGCAGCAGATAGATGGCCGGGCTGTGCATCAATTCAGCGGCCTCGAGGGTCATGCCCTTGCTGACGAAGCCATTGAACAGCGGGAATCCGGAAATCGAGAAGCCGCCGATCATATAGAGCCAGAAAGCGATGGGCATGTACTTGTACAGGCCCCCCAGCTTGTCGAACTTGGCGGTTCCCACCACCACCAGCGACGCAGCCGCTCCCATGTAGAGCAGGCGCTTGTATACGATGTGACAGAGCGGCATGGGAGACGGCGCCATTGATGGCCATCGGCGTTCCGATCCCGACCGCGGCCACCATGTATCCGATCTGGGAGATGATGTGGTAGGAGCAGAGCCGCCTGCCGTCGTTCTCGAGCACCGCCAGGAAGCGCCCGGACAGCGCCTGGATCGCCCCCATCCACATCAGGAGTCTCGACGCCAGAGAACGTCATGATCAGGCAGAACACGGCGGTCTTCGTGGTATAGGCCGTCATGTAGATGGAGCCGCTGGGCGTAGCCTCTGAATAGGTGTCGGACAGCCATGAATGGAAGGGCGTCGTCGCCGAGTTGACGATGAACCCGAGGAGCATGAGGTTGTACGCGAGATGGTCGCCGCCCCATCCCCATGGCATGTGCACGAACGCGATCGACCCGGTGTCGTGCACGTGCATGAGAATGCCTGCCAGGATGCATACACCGCTGAAGTGGTGCCAGATCACATACCGAATCGCGGCTCCCAACGATTTCTTCGTTCCTCTGAACAAGATCAGGAAGAAGGGAGCCCACGACATCATTTCCAGGCAGAAGAACAGGGTGAACAGGTCTCCGGAGAAGATCGCACCGAGCGCGCTTCCGACGTAGACCATCGCCGCCACGTGTTCCCAATCGTTCTTTACACGAAGGGCGTAGATGTTCATGCAGAAGGCGGCGATCAGGTAGATGTAGCCGAAGACCATGCTCAGCTTGTTGATTCTGACCGGCTCGAGCTCGTACTGCAGGAACGGAAGCCGCCACTTGTAGAGAGACTCGGGCCAGGCGGGAATGGAGCCGAAGAAGCCCATCGAGGTCAGGATCAGTATGCCAAGCCCCAGCAGGGGGAGCGCGAGGAAGTAGGCCAGCTTGACCTTCCTCGGCACGGATGAACGGGATCAACAGGCCGCCGAGAAGAATCACCAGCCCCGGATGTATCCACTCGACCACGTCTACTTCTCCGAACGCTTCTCGTAGTAATCTTCGTCGGCCGAGATGAAGATGCCCATCCCCTTGGCGATCAGGATCAGCAGCATGCAGCCCACGAATCCGAACACGGCGAAGAACTCTGGAAGATATTGAAAGGAGAAATGATGGTGGAGCTTGTCCGCGCGAAGCAGTAGCGGGCTCAGGATGAGGCTCAGCACCATAGAGAACGAAGTAGATCGCCCAGAAGAACCTTTTCGGATATGTCCTCAGCTTGTTCATCGCCTACATTCCTACGAAGAGTTCGTTGACGGCCATTTGTACGAGGTCGTAGATCCGGAGCGTCTGCGGGTGCAGACAGAACAGGATGGAGAAGAACGCGGTGATCGCGAGGGGGATGATCATGAAGAGATACAGAGGCCGTTCTCTCTCCTTGTTCCGGACTTCCCCGGTGAAGAACGCGACCTTCTCCTCCATGTCTCCGCTGATCGTGTCTACCTCCGGCATTCGCTCGAAGAACGCGGTCTTGATCACGGGAAAGAAATACACGACATCGAGAAGGGAACCCGCCAGGATCACCAGTAGGAAGGGCAGCTGCCCCGCTTCTATCGCGCCCAGGCTGATGTGCCACTTGCTGATGAATCCCGCGACCGGTGGCGCTCCGCACATGCCGAGGGCCGCGATCGTGAAGGCGATCATCGTGATTGGCATTTGTCTGCCGATGCCCGCCATTTCACTGACGTTCTTCTTCTGCGCGATGACCGCGATGGCGCCCGCGCAAAGGAACAGCGTGATCTTCATGAAGCCGTGAAACGGAATGTGGATGAGCGCCCCCGTTGCGCTCATGGGCGTCAAGATCGCCGCGCCCAGGATGATGAAGGAGAGCTGGTTGATCGTGGAGTAGGCCAGGAGCCGCTTCAGGTTGTTCTGCCCAATGGCTTGAAGGTTGGCGACGATGATGGTGAAGGAAGCCACACAGCCGAGCGCGATGCCGAGACCGAGCTCGTGCATCAAGTCCGTTCCATACAGATAGAATACCGTCTTGATGATTCCGAAGACGCCCGCCTTGACGACTGCGACCGCATGGAGGAGTGCGCTCACGGGTGTCGGCGCGACCATTGCCGTCGGAAGCCACGAGTGAATGGGCATCCATGCAGCCTTCACGAATCCCAGCATGAAACAGAAGAACAGAAGCTGCAGGATGAGTCTCGATCCGGGCCCGAGCGCCGGTCCCAGGATCCCCTGGGGCTCGAAGTCCGTGGTTCCTACCAGGGAATACGTCATCAATGTGGCGAAGAGGAGAAAGGCGCCGCCGCTGAGCAGATAGACGAGATACTTGTGGCCGCCCTGGATCGCCTCGGGCGTCTCGTCATGAGCCACCAGAGCATAGGTAGAGACGGTCAATATCTCGTAGAAGACGAACATCGTCACCAGATTGGCGGAGAAGGCCATGCCGATGGCCCCCAATATGGCGACGGAGAAGGAGAAGTAGTATCTGGTTTGCGCGTGTTCCTCCAAGGATCTCATGTATCCGATCGAATAGAGCGATACCAGGATCCAGAGGGAGGAAGACGTCACCGCGAATACCAGACCGCAGGCGTCCACCTTGAATGCGAGGTCGGCTCCCGGAAAGACGGTCAGCAGACTGAAAGCGATGGCTCCTGTCTGCAGGACGGATGGCACCATCGACGTGACGACCAGGAAGAGCGCCAGACTGGCGACGATCGTGCACGCCTCTCTGATGTTCGGATGTCGCCTCGAGAGCAGGATCAGAAGGGCTGCAATCGTGGGACACAGAGCCGCTATCAGTGGCCGATAGTCGACTGAGTGGAGTTCCGGTGTCATGGACGTCCCCTGGTCGCAGTGGGCGGGGGTATTCTTGCAAATGACCGGCGAGTGTCGAGTATGCCCCGGATTCGGAAGCCATCGCCTCGGTCTCCGGGAAATCCGCAGGACACTTGGCAGAGGCTCGCCCCGGTTCACGGCTCCTGCCGGGGGCTCTTGTTGCAGCTGAGTCTCGATTTGGCCATCCTACATGGATGACTGCCTCTGAGGACCGAGGAGCCGCTTTCGTAGCCCAGGTCGCCGCCGGCACCACCCACGAGATCCGCAACATTCTCGCGATCGTCAAGGAGTCCGCCGGTCTGATCGGGGACCTGATCTTCGCCTTCAAACGGCGCGGATCGCTGGACGAGGACAAGCTCACACGGTCGCTTCAACGCATCGACGCTCAAGTCGCCCGCGGTACGGAGCTCCTCGCGAACCTCAACCGCTTCGCCCACAGCCTGGACGACGACCAGGATGCGATCGACGTCACTCGGGAGATCCAGCAGGTCGTTTCCCTCTCCGAGTTCCGCGCCAGACGGGGACGCCACGTTCTGGAGGTGCAGGCCCGGGGCCGGAACCTCACGGTGGAGGTGGACTCTTTCCGGTTTCAGATGTCACTGTTCGCGGCTGTGGGATGCTGCCTGGAGCAGCTTCCAGAGGGGAGCACCGTATCGATCAGCACGGATCGGATGGACGATCGACCGACCGTCGAGTTCACTGGCCGGGGAGGGGATGAAGCGGCGCTGCCCGTTCCGACCGAAGCCAGGGGATGGAGCCCGCTGGTCGAGATCGTCGGCGGCCTGGGCGCCTCGGTCGAGTTGACCGGATCGGCCTACGGATTCCGGATATGCCTCCCGGCGGCGGGCGCGTCATGAACGTAGACACCTGGCACGGTGTCGCACGGGTCTGAATCGGCGCTGCGGGGAGCCTGGCGAGTGAGAATGAAAGACGAGCCGCTGAGCGGCTCGATGGCTCTCGTGAGTGACCTGAGCGACGGCGGGAAGGACAGCGAGCGCAAGGCGAGGAGGAAGTGATGAGCAAGATCAAGCTGCTGCTCGTCGACGACGAGGAAGACTATGTCAAGACGATGGCGGAGCGCATGGAGATGCGCGATGTCGGCAGTCGGGTGGCGCTGAGCGGTGAGGAAGCGCTCCAGATGGTCGAGGAGGACGCCCCCGACGTGATGGTTCTCGACCTGCGGATGCCGGGCATCAACGGAATGGAGGTGCTGGAGCGGGTCAAGCGGGAGCATCCCCACGTTCAGGTCATCATCCTGACCGGACACGGTTCGGAGAAGGAAGAGGAAGAGGCCCGCAGGCTGGGAGCATTCCAGTACCTGCAGAAGCCGGCCGACACCAGCGACCTCCTGGTGACGGTCCGCTCGGCCTGGTCGAGGGGTCTCCAGTTCCTGAAGGACTCCCGGGACGGATTCGAGCGAACCATGACCGCCGCCGCCATGGCCGAGGGAGGTCTACCCGAAATGGCCCGACAGGGGGGGCGAGCGCCGGCGGAGTCGCAGAAGGGCGCGTCCGCGGAAGCTACGCCAGACGAGGGTGGCAGCTCCGGACAAGGGATCAAGGTGCTCTTCGTCGACGACGAGGAGGACTTCGTGAGGACCATGGCCGAGAGAATGGAGATGCGCGATCTCGGCGGCGACGTCGCGTTCAGCGGCCAGCAGGCGCTCGAGATGCTCGAGAACGATGTCCCGGATGTCATGGTGCTGGACCTGCTGATGCCGGGAATCGACGGGATGGAGGTCCTGCGGCGGGTCAAGAGGACGTTTCCCCAGATCGAAGTGATCATCATGACTGGCCACGGTTCGGACAGCGATGAGGAAGAGGCCCGCAGGTTGGGAGCGTTCGAATACCTGCGAAAGCCGGTCGATATCGATCAACTGATGGAGACCGTTCGGAATGCCGGCCACGCGCACATCAAGGCGGACTAGAGAACGGAGGGCCTGGACGACGACGAGCCGCAGTCGGCTGGAGAAGGTGCATCGCGAAACTCGGCTCGGCGGGCGCAAGCCGTGACGGACGAAGCAAGCGAAGCCATCGGTCCGCAAACCGAGCACGACGCGCTGGTATCGCAGCGACGCTATCGAAATATCCTGATCACGGCGGTAGTGTCCGTGTCCGTCGTGGCGATCCTGCCCCTTCTGGTCATGACGGGGCTCAATTACTACCAGTACCAGGAGGCGTTCGACGCCGAACTGACCCGCCCCATGGTCCGGTTCACCGCGAACGGACAACAGTCGCTGGAGTCGTTTCTCTCCGAGCGGCTGTCGGCCCTGGCCATGGTCATCCGGGAGAGGTCCTTCGAGGAGCTTCGGGACGCCGAGAAGCTGGACAGGGTGCTCGTCAACATGAAGCAGGCCTTCGGCGGCTTCGTCGACCTCGGAGTGATCGATGAGCGGGGCATCCAGGTCTCCTACGCCGGACCCTACGAGCTGGAGGGGAGGAGCTACAAGGAGCACGACTGGTTCCACGAGGTCATGGTGCGCGGGTTCCACATCAGTGACGTGTTCCTGGGCTACCGGAACCTCCCCCATGTTGTGGTGGCGGTTCAGAAGGATCCGGTGGTGGGCCAGGAGTTCGTACTGCGCGCCACCATCGACACCGAAGTGATCAACCGGCTGGTGCGCTCGCTGGTGAAGGCGATCGAGCCCTCCGGTGACGCCTTCATCATCAACTCTGACGGCATCCTGCAGACCCCGTCGCGACTGTTCGGCGCCGTCATGGAGCGCTCCTCCTTGCCCGCTCTTCCTTACAGCACCGAGGCCAACCTGATCGAGATCGAGGAAGAGAGCGGAGAGCCGCTGATGGTGAGCTACGTGCAGATCGAGCGCTCGCCCTTCACGTTGGTTCTGGCGAGCCCGCGGGGCACGCTGCAGGCGGGATGGGTATCATTGCGCCGCGAGCTGCTGGGGTTTCTGGCGGCCACCATCGTTCTCATCCTGGCGGTGGTCGTCGGTGCCTCGACCTACATGGTCAACCGCGCGCGTGAAGAAGATCTGAAGCGCCGCGCGCTCTATCACAAGATGGAGTACACCAACAAGCTGGCAGCGATCGGCCGCCTCGGTGCAGGTGTGGCTCACGAGATCAACAATCCGCTCTCGATCATCACCGAGAAGGGGGGCCTGCTCAAGGATCTGCTCACCATGTCCGAGGAGCTGCCGCCGAGGGAGAAGCTGGTCGATCTGGTGCAGTCGGTCCTCAAGGCGGCCGACCGCTGCGGTGGGATCACCCACCGCCTGCTGGGCTTCGCCAAGCACATGGACGTGGAGCGGGAAACCATCAACCTGGATCTGCTTCTGCACGAGGTCCTGGGCTTCCTGGAGAAGGAAGCCAGCTACCGCAACCTCCGCGTAGACTTCAACTTTCCGGAGGAGCCGCCCAAGATCGTCAGCGACAGAGGCCAGCTGCAGCAGATCTTCTTGAACATCATCAACAACGCCTTTGCCGCGGTCGAGGACGGCGGCCACATCGAGATCGGAATCGAAAAGGCCGGGGAGGACGCGGTGGAGGTGAAGATCGCCGACGATGGGGTGGGGATACCGGCGGACCAGCTGACGCACATCTTCGATCCGTTCTTCACCACCAAGAAGGGTGCGGGGACGGGGCTCGGACTATCCATCACCTATGGGATCGTGCAAAAGCTCGGCGGGCAGATCGGCGTCAAGAGCAAGGTGGGTGAAGGTACTTGTTTCACAGTCACACTGCCGATAGGTCAGGCGTTTGCCTAGGAGTGGCATATGGATGCACTGCGAATTCTGATCGTAGACGACGAGGAGGAGCTGGTCAGTGCCCTCGAGGAGCGTCTGTACCTGAGGGGATTCCAGGCCAAGGGCGTCACTACCGGAGAGGACGCGCTCGCCTACCTGGCGGAGGAGCCTTGCGACGTGGTGCTGCTGGACGTGAAGATGCCCGGCCTCAGCGGACTGGAGGTCATCAAGAGGATCAAGGAGAAGACACCGAGCCCGCAGGTGATCCTGCTGACCGGACACAGCTCCGTGCAGGACGCCGAGAGGGGCAAGGGGCTCGGAGCCTTCGACTACCTCATGAAACCGGTCAAGATCGACGACCTGATACGCGTCCTGCGCTCCGCCGGCGCTGGGAAGGGTGCTGGAGGCGCAGGAGAGCCCTGAGTTCGGTGCTACTGACCCGAGCCTCGTGAACGGGCGCCCCCGTTGAGGATGCTCTCGATGTCCCCGCGCAGCTTCTCGCGGTAGTGGCTCACGGAGGCCGGCCGTGACATCACCATGTCGAGCTGCCGCGTGTGGATGGTCAGGTAGCCCAGGATGCGAAGCCTGTCCTTCATGTACGCCATCTCGCGGCCCCCGAGACGAGCGATCAGGCTGTCTTCGTTGAGTTCCACCCGGAAGCCGCATTCCTCGAGGATCTGCTCGAGGAACACCACGCGCCCGAGGCGTCTCTCGTAGTCGGCGGCTCCGCCCTTGAACTGGAAGCTGACGTAGTTCTCCGGGGTTCTCTCGCAGACGAGAGCTTCGGTGATGCAGAAGTGGGCGCCGAGTCGGGAACTCAGGGAACAGTAGTCCTTGGAGACCATGAAGTAGTTGCGCTCGGCGTAGGGGGAGCGAACACCGGTGGTGAGGGCCGTATTCGTGGTGGCCCCGAACATCACCGACATGAATCCCTTGCCGTCGAGCGGAGGAGGGCCCTCCCAGGGGATCGCGGTGATCCCCTCCCAGAGGGCCAGCATGGGTACGCAGACGATGTTCTCCAGTCTGACGTAGCGGCCCTCCACCTCCTCCCCGAACCCGTCGTCCAGATTGAGCACCCACCATTGCATCGGGACGTCGCCGTACAACTGCTTGCTCGAGCGCTCGGGGAAGTGATGGTCCTTCCCGAATCGGAACATCTCCTGTACCGCCATCTCGTGACAGAAGCGGGTGATGTCGTGAAGGGTCCGGCAGCCCTCGGCGCGGAACTGTGACGCGTCCGGATCGAGGAGGTTCAGCGGAACGATGTGCCCCGCGGCGCCCTGCAGTGCGTCGTGCACCGGAGTGCCCTCCATGGGGTTCTCGCGTCGCGGTTCGCGGGAGAGCAGGGCTTCGATCCGTCCTTCGTAGACGGTCCGACCGTCGGCATCCACGGTGACCGTCTGCCCCTCCTCCAGCCTGGAGACCACGCCCTCGACCCCAAAGAGCGCCGGCACGCCGAACTCGCGTGCCACGTTGGCCAGATGGCCGGCGACGGATCCGTGCTCGGCGACCACCGCCGCCGCACGACTCAGCAGGTTGGCCCAGCGCGGGATCGGCTGGACGGTGGCGAGAACCGCACCTTCCGGGAAACGCAGGGCGTCGGCTTCCATTTCGACGATGAAGACTGGGCCCGCAGCCGCTCCCGCGCTTGCGGTGGCACCGCCACTGGCGAGGATCGGTCCCGGGGGGGGCGCGCCGTCGCGAGGCGGGGTGGAAGGAGCAGACGCGTGCTGCAGCCGAAGCTCGCGAGACTGCAGCAGGACGATCGAGCCCCGGCGGTGGATCGCCCACTCCACGTCCTGCGGCACGCCGTAGTGATCCTCGACGCGGATCGCCAGCCGGGCCAGGCCGAGAATCTGGTCGTCGGTCAGCGACGCACGCGAGCGGTCGTCGCCGGTGGGGTCCAGCCGGCAGACCTTCTCAGCCGGGTAGCAGACCAGCTTGTTGGGCTTGTCGGCGATTTCCCGGTGGCGGATCTCCGGCGGCTGGCCACGCGCCACCAGGAACAGGTCGCTCGAGATGCGCCCTTCCACGACCGGCTTGGGCAACCCCCACGCCGAGTTGATGACGATCGAGTCGTCCCGGCTGTCCAGCGGGTTGCGCGAGTAGAGCACCCCTCCGGCAACCGCGTCGATCATGGGCAGGAAGCCCACGCACATCGATACCTCCTCGTGTCGGAGGCCCTTTTCCATCCGGTAGGACATGGCCGGGATCTCGTACAGGCTGGCTACCACCGACTTGTAGGCGGAGAGCAGGGCATCCTTCCGAACGTCGAGCGCCGAGCGGTACTGGCCTGCCAGTGACGCCCCGGCCACATCCTCGTCCAGGGCGCTGCTGCGGACGGCGACCGCGACCTCCTCGCCGCACTCCTGCTCCAGCAGGTGATAGTTCTCCAGGATCGCCTGCTCCAGGTCCTGCGGCAGCTCCGCCCCCAGGATCAGCTGCTCGATCTCGCTGCTCAGGGAATCGAGATGCTCCGGCCCCATCCCCCCCGCGAGCTGGAGACGCCGGTCGATCTCTCCTTGCAGGTCGTCGTGCTCCATGAACCGCCGGAAGCCGCTCACCGTGACCACGAAGCCGTCGGGTACGGGGAGACCGACCCGGTTCCGCACCTCGCCGAGGCTGGCCATCTTGCCGCCCACGTCGTCGGTGCTCGCGGCGGTGATGTCGCGAAGGGACAGCACCAGCTGCCCGCTCGCCGGCCTCGTCTGGGGACCGAGGAAAGGGTTGATGCGGTCCTGGATCGCGCGGAAGCGATCGTGGAGCGGGGCGTACTTCCCGGGCGCCAGGTCGTCCAGGTGGCGGATCATCTGCCAGACCTGGGTCGCCATTCGCGTGCAGCGCGCGCGCACGAAGGTGATCCCGAAGGGGCGCGTTCCCCGCAGCGTCTCCTCGATCTCGGTCATGATCGCGAGAGCGCGCTTGTTGGCCTCCAGCAGCAGGCGAAAGCTGTGGTAGCGGGAGGTGAAGGCGATGCGCAGCTGCTCGGCCTCGGCCTCCGATGACACCGTCCGCTTCGCAAGCAGCCGCCTCAGGGAATCGCCGAGCCGACCCATCGGATCCGAAACTCTCCTCGCCGGGGCCCCGAACGGGGCGGAACTCCCGCCTTTGGCCCGTCGCGGGAGGCTGGCCCCAGGCCGTCAGTGCGACAGCGCGAAACCCCAGCCCTCGAGCAAGAAGATGATGGCGTAACCATACCACACGGTGTAGACGACGTAGAACACCAGGGAGAACAGAACCAGTCCGATCCTGTCGGAGACCTTCCAAGGCTCGATGCCGAAGTAGTTGTAGGCGCACTCCACGGCCTTCTCCTTCACCTTGGCGACGAATGCCGCCTCGGCGAAGCGGCTCTGCCGCTTGAGATCCTCTTCCATGGCCTGCAGCGCCGTCCACCAGTTGAAGAGCACGCGCCTCTCCTCGTAGCCATAGCGGTCTCGGACGCCGGCTCCCGCGTTGGCGAACATCTCGTCCGAATCCTGCAGAGCGCGGTCGAGAATCGCTCCCAGATCGCCGCTGATCCGAAGCGCCCCTTCCGCGACCTGTGCGGTGGCTCCGCCGGCCCGCAACAGTTCGGCCATCTGTCTGGCCTGGGTCTCGTTGGCCACGGCCAGCGTCACCGCGACGGCGTTGCCTCGCCGATCCTCGGCCTCGGCCCGTCAAATCCGCAACGTAGTAGGCCGACCCCTTGGAGACGGAGTTGAAGAGCGAATCCATGTGGTCGAGCGCGTTGCGCCCCTCGAAGATGGGCAGGAACATGGCCACCAGCACGCGGCGAACGCCGTCATCAGTGCCACCCCGCCGAAGAACTTCCTGGGATTAGCGATCATGAGACGGTGACTCCCCCCTCAGCGTCTTGAGATTCCAGAAGAAGGTGCCGATCACCCATGTGGCGAAGATCCCGATCACGAGGAAGAAGGCCCAGATGCCGATCTGGTTCAGCACGTCGACGACGGAATGCGAGAGCGGAAGAACCTCCAGCTCCGCCAGCTTTCCCGGCAGTGCGAAGGCGCGGTTGACGAAGCCGGCCAGTACCGCCGTGGCGTAGAATCCGCGGATCGTGATCCCCTCGACGACCATGGTGACCATGGCGCCGATCTGGATCCCCAGCAGCGACCCGAGAAGCATGCCCATGGCCAGCGTGTAGAAGATGAAGCCGTAGATCGCGTACTGGGATATGGCAGCGTACCCCGCGGTGAATACGATCTGGAAGATGTCGGTGCCCACGGTCGTGATCGACGAGACGCCGAGCATGTAGACGAAAATGGGAAAGGTCAGGAAACCGCCGCCCACCCCCATGATGGAGGCGCAGAACCCCACCAGCGCCCCGCTGAGAACCAGGAAGAGCGCCGAGATGCGGCGCCCGCCCGGCACCAGGCCCTCGTCGAACCGGATCATCGGAGGGACCTTGACGGCCTGCAGGCGCCTGGGGAGACCACCCATCTCGACCCCTTCCGATCGCCCGCTGTGCGGCGCCACCACGCTCTCCTTCTTGCGGGCGCGCAGGAAATCCGCCAGCGCGTAGAAGCCGAGTCCTCCGAGGATGACGACGTAGATCGTGGTGATGAATGCGTCGCTGAGGACGGGGCTCGTCTCGTAGATCACGCGGTTGATCGCACCGCCGACGGTGGCGCCGAGGATGGCGCCGACCAGGAACGTGATCGCCAGCGCCACGTTGACGTTGCCCAGCCTCCTGTGGATCACCGTCCCCATGATCGCCTTGGCGAATATGTGGAACAGGTCGGTGCCGACGGCCAGGATGCCCCTGATCCCGGCACTCATCAGGGCCGGTGCGATGACGAATCCCCCGCCCGCACCGATGCAGCCCGTGATCAGGCCGGCGCACAGGCCGATGAAGATCGACACCAGGAAGATGCCGGCGCTGAAGAAGGTCGGGCTGTAGGCCTTCTCGCCGCCGAGGAATTCGGGCAGCGCCTCGCTGATCGGAGCGGCGAGCGCGACGCTGCCGGCGAGGATGGGCAGGACGAGAAGGCCCAGGATGAGCAGGCGCTTCCGGTCGGCGAGGATCGTCCTCGCCATCTCGATCTCCCACCTGGCCTGGGCCTGGGCGCCCAGCATCAGGAACCTGCCCCACTGTCCGAAGAATCTCGTCAAGGTGCGGTCTCCGCCGGCCTGTCTCCGATGCCGCCCCGGCCGGTCAGCTCTCGAGGCTGCTGATCTTGGCTTCCTGAAGCGACTTCTTCTTGTGCGCGTCCTGGATCTTGTAGAGCAGCTCGTCGAACTCGACGGGCTTCATCAGGTAATCGAACGCTCCCAACTCCATGCCGTCGATGGCTGCTTCCACGCTGGCATGGCCGGTCAGCATGATCACCTCCACGAGCGGTTGCCGGGCCTTGATCTCGCGCAAGGCCTCGATGCCGCCCATGCCGGGCATCTTCATGTCGAGGAGGACGACGTCGGTCGGGTTGTCGGCGAGATGGCGCAGGGCATCACCGCCGCTGTGCACGGCCTGAACGCTCAGCTCGTTGCGTTTCAAACGCTTGGCCACGGTCTGCGCGAACGCGACCTCATCGTCGACGAGGAGAACCCGGCACGGAGTCATGCGCCTGACCCCTCTTGGGACACCGCCTCCTCGATCTTGGCCAGCAGGTCCTCGAAACCGCAGGGCTTGGTCAGGTAGTCGTAAGCGCCCTCCGCGATCCCGGCCCTCGCCGCGCGCTCGGAGCCGTGGCCGGTCAGCATGATCACCGCCATGGAGGGAAGCATCTTCTTGAAGATCTTGAGCACCTCGATGCCGTCCATGTCCTCCATCTTGAGGTCGAGGATGGAGACATCGAAGTCCTGTTCGCGAAGGCTGCGGATCGCCTCCGTTCCGGAGTACGCCTTGGTGACGGCGAGACCCTTCCGCTTGAACCGGTTGTAGAGGACGTCGACGAACGCTTTCTCGTCGTCCACCAGCAGGAGCCTGATCGGATCACCCTTCACGTCGTCTTCCCCGCCCGCCAGGCCCTCCGGCCCGGGCGGTCACGCCTTCTCCCCGCCGCCGCCCACGGCCGTCTCCTGCCCCTCGTCCTCCACCTCCTCCTGCTCCAGGGGCAGGCGGATGCGAAACTCGGTGCCGGTGCCGATCTCACTCTGCGCGTCGATCTCGCCACCCATCCGGGTCACGATGCCGTAGCAGATGGACAGTCCGAGGCCGGTGCCCTTGCCCACCGGCTTGGTGGTGAAGAAGGGGTCGAAGATCCTCTCCAGGTTGGCCTCGGGAATCCCCGGGCCGTTGTCCGAAACGTGGATCCACAGGTCCTCACCCACGAGCTTGACCGCGATCTCCAGCGTCCCGCCCGTCTTCTCCATCGCATCGAGGGCGTTGTTGATCAGGTTGAGGAGGACCTGCTGCAGCTCGGAGAGCGAGGCGCGAATCATGGGCAGATCGGGCTCGAAGACGGTGGTCATCTCCACGTTGGCGTACTTCGCCCGCTGGGCCGAGACCGCGACCAACTCCTCCACGAGGGCGCGGGGATCCACCTCCTGCGTCCGCTCGTCGGTCTTGCGGGCAAAGCTCAGCAGCTTGTGGGTGATCTGCTTGCAGCGGTCTCCCTGGGTCTTGATCTGCTGGAGAGCGCGGCGGAACTCCTGGAGGTTCTCCGGGGTCCCCCAGTCGTCGTCCTCCATGAGGTCGCCGATCCAGCCGGCCTCCTCCACCATGATGGCGACCGGGTTGTTGATCTCGTGGGCGATCCCCGCCGCCAGCTCGCCCACCGATGCCAGCTTCCCGGTTTCGACCATCTGCTGGCTCAACATCTGGGTGCGGTGTTCGGCCTCGGAGATGGCCGAGACCGTCTTGCGGGCGAGAAGGAAGGCCACGGCGACGCTGGCGAGCCCCCCGAGGACGATGATCAGCATGGTGACGTTGCGGGCGCTGTGGAACTCCGCGAACGCCTCGTTGGCCGCCTGCTGGTAGACGAGGCGCCAGTTCCCTCCCTTGAGTGCCGTAGCCAGGTAGATGTTCCTGCGGCCGTTCCTGTCTCTCCGCTGCATCACGCGGATCCCGTCCTGGCCGGCGAAGTTGGCACTCAGCAGTTCGTCCAGGAATTGGGGATCCGGCATCAAATAGTCGGGCGGCTTGATCTGGAACTCCCCGGCGCTGTTCAGGATGAACGCGGAGCCCGTCCGGCTGCTGTTGCGGAGGTCCTCCACCAGATCGTTGAAGGCGACGAGGTCGATCGTGGCCCTGAGGATCCAGGGCTTCCCCTCCCAGATGCTGCGCACCGCCACGATGAAGTGCGGAAAGCCGCGCAGGCCGGGGAACACGTCGCTGATGAAGTACTCGCGCTGCATCGCCTGCTGGAACCAGCTCGCGTCGGAGTAGTCAGCTCGGTCGAGTCGGAATGGACCCGCGTAGGCCACCTGGATGCCCGACTCGTCGATCACGCCCAGATCGACGAAGACCGGCTCGTAGACCCTCCCCAAAGCGCCCAGGCGGTCCTCCAGGAACCACTCCTGACTCAGCTCCTCGAAGTCGAAGCTGCTGGCCAGCATCCGGATGTCCGCCAGCTTCGCGTCGAGGAATCCGTCGATGTTCTGCTTGTGCTTGGCGACGAGCTCTTCCAGGTGGGTGGTAGCCCTTTCCTGGTGCGCCGCGTAGAACTGCTGGAGGATGACGATGCTGACCAGGAGCAAGGGCGTGACCGTCGCTCCGATGATCAGCAGGATCCAGTAACGCGTCTGGGAGCCGTGGGCGGCTTCAGCCATCTGTCAGCCCTTCAAGCGCTCATCGCGAAACGCCGTGACTCGCCTCTCTCCCGGCGCAGGAAGATTGACCCTGTCGAGTCCTGGAAGGACGCGCAAATTCCAGCTGCCCACCTGTGAATCGCTTCGGATAGGTACCCTAGATCGCCCATTCGGTCAATGTTGACGCCTACTTACGCCGATGAGTGCCGGGCTGCCCACGGGCGGGGCTGGGCCCATGTCGACGGGCGAGTGCGCGCCTCTCACCCCGAAATCCCGTAGAAGAAGTAGATGACCGTGAGCTCCACGGCGAGGAACAGGACGGTCATGACGGCACCCGCCCTGGTGTAGTCCACGGTGCGGTAGCCGCCGGGACGCATGACCAGCGCGTTTACCTGGTGCGTGGGAAGGATGAAGGTGTTCGAGGCCGAGAGGCCCACCACCAGAGCGGCCATTCGGGGGTCGCCACCCGCCATCACCGCCATGTTCATGCACAGCGGCACCAGGAGCACCGTGGCCCCCACGTTGGAGATGACCAGGGTGAAGAAGGAGGTCATGATTCCCACCACCGCCAGCAGCACGATGGGACTCGGCTGGCCGATGAGGCTGAGAACGCCATCGGCGATGAACGCCGCCGTGCCCGTCTGCTCGAAGGCGATTCCCAGCGGAATCAGGCCGGCGAGCAGGAAGACGGTCATCCAGTCCACCGAGCGATAGGCCTCGTCGATCGAGAGGACTCCGGTGAGAATCATGCCCAGCGCGCCAGACATGAGGGCGACGGACAGGGTCATGTCGAAGAAGATGATCTGGGCCAACGCCACGGCCAGCCAGAAGACCGCCAGCTTGGCCTTCTGGGGGCGCAGGATCTCCCCCTCCAGCGGCGTGGAGAAGGTCAGGGCTCGCGGCTGCGGGAGGTTCTTCAGGCGGTGAAACCGTTCCCAGCGCCCCTGCATCAGAATGGCATCTCCCATCTCCAGGGGGATGTGGGTGTGACCGCTGTAGAAGGCCTTCTTGCCCCTGACCAGGGCGATGGGGTTGAGCTGATGGCGATCCTTGAGGTCGGACTCGGACATGGTCATGCCGATCAACCCGGAGCGGGGGCCGACCATGGTCTCCGCCATACCGGCGCTGGTTCGCGACAGCTCGTCGGCAAAGACCTCCAGACCGTCCTTGAGCTCCCAGCCCAGCTCTGCTGCCAGCGCGCGGATGTTGGCCTGTCTCCCCACCACCGCGAGCGTGTCGCCGGCGGCAATGATGTCGGTGCTGCGCGGGACGAAGTTGTTGGTCCTCGCGGCGGAGTGCCGGATGGCCACCACGGAGACCAGGAACCTGGTCTGGATCGTCAGCTCCCCGATGCTCTTGCCCTCCGTGGCGCCTTCGGGGACGTGGATCTCCGCGGTGTTCTCCGCGGCACGGTATTGCTCCATCAGTGCGGCGGTGACGCCCTTGTCCGCCTCGCCGCCACCCGAAGGAAGCACCCACCGACCGAGCACCGAGAAGTAGATCAGGGCGGAGGCGAGCAGGCAGAATCCGATCGGAGTCTGGGTGAACAGGCCGAAGGGCTCGAGCTGCTGGCCCTCCAGGACCAGGAGATCGTTGAGCAGGATGGTGGGGCTGGCGCCCACCAGGGTCAGCGTGCCGCCGATGATGGCGCAGAAGCCCATCGGCATGAGGATCCGCGATGGCAACACCCCGACCCGCTTGGACACACGCAGCGCCGCGGGCAGGAAGAGGGCTGCCGCGCCGATGTTCTGCATCATGCTCGAGATCACTCCCACCGTACCGGAGATGAGGATCATGATCCGCTTTTCGCTCGCACCGGCGAGCCGGATGATGGGTCCCGCCACCTGGTTCATCACCCCGGTCTTGTCGAGGCCGGCACCGATGATGATGACAGCGATGATCGAGCAGACCGCGTTGCTGCTCAGCCCGACGAAGGCTTGCTTGCCCGAGATGAGACCGAGCATTGGAAGCAGGACCATCATCAGGATGCCCACCACGTCCACCCTGATCCACTCGGAGACGAACAGCCATATGACGAAGGCCAGAACGACCATCGTCAGTATCATTTCCGGGGTCATGCTCTTGCTTTCCGTCTACTCTGCCGGGTTCCCCTTCCTCATGTTCTCCTTTCGGAACCGAAAGGAGATCACGAAGACCAGGACCACCAGTGACAGCCTCAAGAAAAATTCGAGATCCATTGTCGTTTCCAGACTGAGGATTCGTTACACGGGGGTATAGGCGACGATCGGTCCACGCACTCCCGGCTCGTCCAACCTCTCTTCGCCTTCGCAGATCACGTAGTCGATGTCTCCGACCATTCCCCTGACTTCGGCCGCAGCCTCGTCCGCGTTCGTGAACCTGACGAGGTGAGAGAACGGAATGCCCTTCTCGGCGGCCGCCTCCCTGAAGGGCTCCGCACTCCCTTCGGAGACCGTCAGGAAGTCCTGGCAGACCTTGTCTCGGGCCCCGGGGAAGGAACGAAAGGTCTCCTTCGAGAAGCCGGCCGCGTTGAGTGCGATCACCTCGTACGAAAGGCGTGCGGCCATGTCCAGAGCGTAGTCGACGAGCTCCGCGGGGAACGCGCTCTGCCGGCCCAGCACCAGGAGCCGTCCCTTGCTCGCCTCCCCGACCGCGGCCGGCGCACCCGCCGGGGCCGCCGCCTGGGTCTGCTTCTGCTCCGCCGCCGAGGCCCTTTGAATTCGCGCGACGTGCTCCAACTTCCGGACGTACGCGGCCTCGATCTTCTCGAGGAGCTCCGAGAATTCCAGCGGCTTGGTCAGGAAGTCATAGGCGCCGCACTGCATCCCCTCGATGGCGATGGAATTGGTGCCCTTTCCCGAGAGCAGGATGACTTCCGTGAGCGGTCTCCTGCGCTTGATCTCGCGCAGCGTCTCGAGTCCGTTCCGGCCCGGCATGAAGATGTCCACCAGGGCCACGTCGAACTCTTCCTCGTCCGTCTTGGCGATGGCCTCGTCGCCGTTCTCCGCCCTGGTGACAGAGTATTCGCGTCTCTCGAGACGGAGGGAGAGGGGCTCTGCGAAGGCGACTTCGTCGTCCACGAGGAGGATCCGGGTGGCTTGCATCTCGGCGCTCCCTTGGCAGGTTTCCTGGGACGAAGCGTGTGAGGTCGACCCGGCTAATTAGCGAATCGCGAAGGCAAAATCCAACCTGGACGGGGGGTGAGACGGGCACGGAGTACGCCGGACCGGGACCCACGTCGGGCGTGGCCGGCTTCCGGATCCTCGCTGGCGAACGCGGTCTCAAAAGCTCGCCGGGACCGCGTGCTGGATCATCGTAGAGATGATCCTCATGCTCGAGACACCCAGCACCACGATTCCCACGGCTGCAACCAGCGTGGGAACGAGCATGCTCAGAGGAGCTTCGTCCCTTTCCGTAGGTGCGGACGGAGAGACGACGCTCTCCCCATGGGAGTCTCCATGGCGGGCGTGCATGTGATCGAAATAGGCGTTGTCGATGATTCTGAAGAAGAGGATGGCGTTCAGCAGGCTGCTGGCGAGCAGGACCGCCACGAAGAGCCATTGCTGGCCGTCGATGGCGCCCAGAATCAGATACCACTTGCTGAAGAACCCGCACAGCGGGGGAACTCCGATGACGGACAGGCCCGCCACGACGAGAGCCCCCGTGGTGAAGGGCATTCTCCGATGCAGGTTTCTGAGCTGATAGATGTTCCTGGTTCCGGTCTTGTAGAACACCGCGCCCACTGCGAAGAAGAGGCAGGCCATCATGAAGGCGTCGTTGAGGATATGGAGGATGGCGCCCGTGAGGCCGTTCCTGTTGGCCAGTCCCACGCCCAGTGCGATGTATCCCACCTCGGCCACCAGGATGTAGGCGAGCATTCTCTTCAGATCGACCTGGGCGAGCGCCATGATGCAGCCCACCAGGATGGCGATGGCGGCGACCGAGGTGAGAAGCGCCGCCGTGGGGACGACCTCGAAGGAGAAGACGGGGCCGAAGACCCCGAACATGATCCTGATCATCACGTAGGCCCCCACCTTGGTCATCAAGGGGGCCACCAGGGAACTCACTGCGGAAGGGGCGTAGGTGTAGGCGTCCGGCAGCCAGATGTGGAGGGGGAAGAGCGCCATCTTCATGGCGATCCCGATCAACAGGAAGCCGAAGGCGACGAGCACCACCCTGGATTCGTGAAGCTCGGGGAGGATCCGGGACAGGTCGGCCATGTTGAGCGAGCCGGTGACGATGTACAGGTAACCGACGCCGAGCAGGTAGAAGCAGGCGCCGATGGTCCCGACGATGACGTACCGGAAGGCCGAGAATGCGGCTCCTTTTTCTCCGACCGAAATCAGGGCATAGGCCGTGAGGGACGCGATCTCCAGGAACACGTAGAGATTGAACATGTCGCCGGTGACGACGATTCCGAGCAGGCCGGTGACCAGCAGGAGGAATACGCAGTAGAAGGAGGGCTCTCTCCCGGGAAGCTCCCGCTCGATGCTCCTCTTGGAGTAGATCGCCGCCAAGAGGGAGACGAAGCTCAGGATCAGGGCCATGAAGGCAGAGAGGTGGTCGACGCGGTACTCGATTCCCCAGGGAGGATCCCACCCGCCCAGGAAGTAGCTGAGGGGACCATCGACGACGACCCTGTAGCCGACGCCCACCGACGAAATCAGTGAGAGCGCGAGGGCAACGACCACCAGGGGATGGCACCAGTTCCTCTTCCACCGGCCCACCACCGGAACCACGACGGAGAAGAGCAGGGGGATGGCGACGATGAGGATGGGAAGCTGGGATTGGTGGAGGTTCATCGCATCTTCTCGAGGATTTCGTCTTCTTCGAGCGTGTGGTACGTCCTGTAGATCTTGAGCAGGAGAGCGAGAGCGACGCCGGTCGTGCCGACTCCGACCACGATCGCGGTCAGCATCAGCACGTGGGGAAGCGGGTTCACGTAGTGACTGGCCTGGACGATGGCCTCGGCTCCGTGGCTGACCGTGGCCCCCCTCGAGAATGGGGATGGTGGCTCCGCGCTTCGCGCCGGTGGAGACGAAGAACAGGATGATCGACCACTGGAAGATGTTCATGCCGATGAGCTTCTTCACCAGGTTCATCTTCGCCATCATCGCGTGAAGACCGATCATCATCAGGCAGATGGAGATGAAGTAGTTGAAGTGGCTGATGAGCAGATCCACGGGGTCTCTTCCTATTCGAAGGTGAGCAGATCTCGAAAGATGGAGATCATCACTCCCATCACGGTGATGCCGATGCCTATTTCGACCACCAGCATTCCCAGGCTCCTGGGGTCCACTACAGGCAGGATTCCGTAGTCCAGATAGTTGGCGCCGAGCATCAGGGAGAGAAGCCCCACTCCGGCGAAGAGGAAGACCCCTCCACTGCTGAGGACGGCGACCACCCCCTCGGAGAACCTCTTTCTCGCCTCGTCGATTCCGAAGGAGATGGCGATCAGGATGAAGCCCGCTCCCAGGATCACCCCTCCCTGGAAGCCGCCGCCCGGACTGCTGTGGCCGTGCATGATGACGTAGAGGCCGAAGAGCTGGATGAAGGGGGTCAGCAGCCGGGTCAGGGTGGTGATGATGATGCTGTCCTGCCTTCGGATCACGCCGCCTCCTCCTTCTTCTTCAGCCTGCCGAGGATGAGCAGACAGCAGATTCCAGCAGCGAAGATCACCGTGGTTTCACCGAGGGTGTCGTAGCCTCGATAGTCGGCGAGTACCGCTGTCACCATGTTGGGGACGGCCGTCTCTTCGAAGGACTTCTCGATGTACCTGGGCGAGACGTTGACGCTCGCCGGCGATCCGGGGTCGGCCCAGTTCGGCATGTCCAGGGCGCCGTAGATCAGGAAGATCCCGGTGACGAGAGTGATGATGACGTACAGGAATCTCAAGTCTTGCTCTTCCTTTCCGCCTTGGAGACGGCGACGACGAGGAGAACCGTCGTGATTCCAGCGCCCACTGCGGCCTCGGTGAAGGCCACGTCCACCGCCCCCATCTCGATCCAGCAGAGGCACATGAGGAAGCCGAAGGCGCCGAGCAGGATGACCGAGGCGAGAAGATCCTTGACGGTCACTGCCCCGATGGCAGAGAGGACGATGAGGACGAGCAGGACGATGTCGACGGGCCAGATCATCTGTTCTGGTCCTTCGTCCAGAGCGGCAGCTCCCTTCGCATGGCCGCTCGGGCGATGGCATGGGTCGATGTGGGGCTGGTCAGGAAGATGAAGACGGCGATGAAGAGGATCTTCGCGCTCTCCAGCGACACCCCGTGATGGACGGCCAGGCCGCTGACGACCAGCAGCGCCCCCAGGGTGTCGCACTTCCCCGCAGCGTGCATTCTGGTGTAGGTATCCGGGAACCGGAGAATCCCGATGGCTCCCAGCAGCAGGAAGAAGACGCCGAGAGAGATGAGAGCGATGGAGCCGAAATGCATCGGTTCAAACCCCTGCTAGATCCCCTTGAGGTCGAGATACTTCGAGAAGGCGAGCGTGCTGATGAAGTTGATCAAGGCGTAGACGAAGGCGATGTCGACGAAGAACTCGACCCGCTCGAAGGCGGTCCCCATCAAGAGGACCAGTGCGATCGTCTTGGTTCCGATCACATTGACCGCGATGATCCGGTTGATGATTCCCGGTCCCCGGAGCGCCCTGTAGAGACACAGGGAAACCGTGAACAGAATGGCCATGCTGAACGCCAGAAGAGGATCGAGCACTGTGGGATCTCACACATCAGGCGTCTTCATCTTCCAAGAAGACGTGGGCGACTCTCCTCTCCATCTCGCCGCCGAGGAGATCGTCGGCCACCTTCTTGCTGAGCGCGTGCACGTAGAACTCTCCATCGACGATGTCCATGGTGATGGTGCCAGGCGTCAGGGTGATGGAGTTGCCCAGGGTGACCATGGAGAACTCGGTCTTGAGCTTCGTCTTGAAGCGGATGATCCGCGGATCGATCGCACTTGGCTTCAGGATCAGGTAGGCGACGTGGAAATTGGCCAGGACGATCTGGTAGATGAGCCAGGGGACGTAGAAGATGAACCTGCGGGTCTTCTTGATCCGATGCGAACCGCCGATGTTCTCGATCAACAGATCGGCGGAAACGAAGGCGACGAGCAGAGAGCAGATCAATCCGAGAGACAGGTGGAATAGATCGTAGTGACCCGAAAGGAGCAGCCAGAAAGCGAACAGGATGGCGAAGACCGCCAGACGCCGCAGGTGGTTGGAAAGCCCTTGTGACCGATCAACAGCCATGACTCCCTCATCTGCCCGCAGAAGCTACAGGAGCGCCCTTTTCTTAGTCCACGACGGACCGGAGAGCAAGAGCCTCCGGCAATACCGAGGCGGCTCACTCCGTCGGGGAACGACTCCTTCGTCTCGCCTTCATTCATCCGCCAGATCGATGAACGAAGCGATGCATGAATATGTGTGGGATGTCGTCCGGGACCCTCAAGTCGCAGGCCGGGCTCTCCGATCCGGAGCCCATGAAGGGCCATCGTCTTCTTCGAGGTGTCTGCATTCTCCTGATCGCAGCGGGGATGACCTCCTGCCGTATCGAAGTGGAAGGAGCGAAGCCCACCCCGAAGAGCGGCTGGACGGCGGATGTCCGAAAGCCGCCGCTCGCCGCACCCCCCCAGAAGCGAGAGGCGCCGGGATCGGGCCAGGTGGGAATCTGCGACCCCAGCTCGTCGCCCGTCATGATCGTCGTCGTGGAATCTCCCCGCAAGGTGAAGTCGGCCGCCGGGCTCTGGAAGGCCACACCCGTCGTGCTCCAGGACCCGGAGACCGTGGTCTTCGCCGATGGGCGGATCGTGACGTCGCGTCTCGATGCGACCGGCGGACACCTGCAGTCACTCGGCTGGGAGCACCGCGACATCGAGATCGTGGGTGGACTTCCCGCTGCCAGCGGCGCCTGGCAGCGCCGCCGCGGCTGAGGCTGAGCGCGCCGCGCCCGGTGGGCGCGAGATCGACGAGCCGCCTCGCGGCCTTGCGATATCCTCCTCCTGGGCGGCCCGTCTGCAGCCGTGCACCGGGGGCCTTGCCGGCAGGAGGATTCCGATGAGCGAGCTCGCCTCGAAACAGTGCGTGCCCTGCAAGGGTGGCGTGCCGCCGCTCCAGGGCGCCGAGCTCCGGGCGCTGCACGACGAGCTGGGAAACGGCTGGAAGCTGATCGAGGACCACCACCTGGAAAAGGAATACCGGTTCTCGAGCTTCCGGGAAGCACTCGACTATACCAACCGGGTGGGCGAGATGGCGGAGCAGCAGGGTCACCACCCGGACGTCGAGCTCTCCTGGGGAAAGGTGAAGCTCCTGGTGTGGACCCACAAGATCGACGGCCTCACCGAGAGCGACTTCATCTGGGCAGCGAAGGCGGATCAGCTCCAAGACCCGGCTTCGTAGAAAAGACTGGCGCCTTCCCTGAGCTATGCTGCACGGCCGGCATCGGGTGGCCGCTGGCCTCCGGCGGACGATGCCGGGGAGGCCTCCATGACCGTGCAGTGTGCGTCGCGGATACTCCCGGCCCTGGCGCTGCTGCTCCTTCCGGCCGGCGCTCTCGCCCACACGGCGGGGGGAGGTGCCGGCGCTGGCTTCGTCACCGGCTTCATGCATCCGCTGGGAGGACTCGATCACCTTCTCGCCATGCTGGCGGTGGGTATGTGGGGCGCACAGCTGGGGAAGCCGGCGATCTGGGTGTTGCCGGTGGCCTTTCCCCAGGTGATGGCGCTGGGCGGTGTCGCGGGAATCCTCGGCGTGCCCCTGGCCGGGATCGAGGTCGGTGTGACGATCTCGGTGATCGTCCTGGGCTCGATGATCGCTCTCGACAGGCGCCCTCCGCTCTGGGTGGCCCTGCTGCTGGTGTCGTTCTTCGCGGTCTTCCACGGCTACGCCCACGGGGTCGAGTTGCCTGGGAAGACAGGCGCCGTTGCCTACAGCGCGGGATTCGTGACGGCCACGGGCCTGATCCACCTGACCGGGATCGGGATCGGCTTCGTGGTCAAGCTCCCCCACGGTGTCGCGCTGCTCCGTACCGGAGGCGGCGTCATCGCCGCCGCGGGCGTGTTCCTGGCGGGACAGCTCCTGCTGAGATGAGACATCCTTCGTCGGCGCACGCCCGCTTCGGCCGGCCCTCCCGGGCCGCCCCGACTGCACTCGCTGCCTGGGCAGCCGTCTGCCTCCATCCCGCGCCCGCCCTGGCTCACGGAAGTCTCGCCGTCGGGGATTTCTACTCGGGGATGCTTCACCCACTGCTTCATTTCGAGACGCTGCTCCCGACCATCGCGCTGGCCCTCTGGGCGGGGCAGCTCGGAACCCCGCACGCCTGGCGCCTTCCGCTGGCGTTCCTGGGAGCGGCGATGCTGGGCACGGTGGCGGGAGTGCTGGAGATCGCCCTGCCACTCGGGACCGCGTCGCTGCGGTTCTCGATGCTGGTGCTGGGACTCCTGGTTGCAGCTCGCCGCGAGCTCCCGCCCTGGCTGGCCCTGGTGATGGCCGCTTTCTTCGGCCTCCTGGAAGGTCAGGTCCACACCTACGAGCCGGGGGCGACGATCGAGCGCCCGCTTCTCTTCATCAGCGGCGTGGGCAGCAGCATCGGGCTGATCCTGTTCCACGTGGTGACTCGCGTGGTTCGCTATCGCGCCTTCTGGGTGCAGATCGGCGTCCGCGTCCTGGGGAGCTGGATCGCGGCGACGGGACTTCTGGTGCTGGCGCTGGAGTGGGGGGAGAGGGCGTGAGGGCTCGCCGGCGTCACGGCTCGAACTGCCCGGCCCGAGTCGGGCTTCTACTCGCGGTGTCGCTGAGCGTCGCCATCGAGGCGAACGCTCACACGCGGAGCGCCTCCTACTCGAGCTGGACACTCGACGCCGAGGGCGCGACGGTAACCCTGCGAATTCCCCAGATCGAGCTCACTCGACTGCCCTGGGGCCACGTCAGGGGTGTGCAGCTCGCCCCCGAGCTGTCCAGCTATCTGACCCAGAGGCTGCAGCTGCTCTCCGGAGGTGAGCCCTGCGGGCTCCGCCGTCCTCCCCGTGTCCTCAGCCTCGCCGCCGGATCGCGCGGTGATCGAGTGGCGCGTCGACTGCCCGGAGGGCGGGCTGCGCGAGGTCCGGAGCGCGCTCCTTCACGAGGTGGCGCCGGGCCACCTGCACTTCGCGCGAGTGAGATCTCCGGGAGTCGCGCCGCTCGAGCGGGTCCTGACCAACGCCGAGCCGGGCTGGCGGCTGGCCGCCGAGGGAGACGACGCAGCCGACACCTCCGCGGGCAGCTCCCTCTGGTCCTATGTGTTGATCGGGATCGAGCACATCGGGACCGGTCCCGACCACCTGGCTTTCGTGCTCGCCCTGATCCTGATCGCGGCTCGCTTCGGCGAGGTGGCGACGGTGGTCACCGGATTCACCATCGCGCACAGCATCACGCTGGCGGTTGCGGCCCTCGGCATGGCCAAGCCCGAGTCCCAGGAGATCGGAGCGCTGGTCGGCCTCTCGATCGTCCTCGTCGCCGCCGAGAACGCGTTCCTCCTGGGAGGCCGGCCCCGCTCGATCCCGATCGCGATCGTCCTCGGGCTCGGCGTCATGGCTGCGCTCGCGGCCTTCGGTATCGGCGGGATCGGCTTCCTCACTCTCGCCGGTATGACCCTCTTCGGCCTCTGCTACTTCGGCCTGCTGGGAATCGCCGAGCGTCCCGCGCGGCTGCGGGTCGCCATCTCCTTCGCCTTCGGTCTGGTGCACGGCTTCGGTTTCGCGGGGGTGCTGGTGGAGATCGCTCTTCCCAGGGAACGCCTGCTGCCCGCGCTGTTCGGATTCAACGTCGGCGTCGAGGTGGGGCAGCTGGTTCTGGTCGCGGCGCTCTGGCCGCTGCTCCGGGACCTGGCCCGTGTCCGGGACGGGAGACCACACCGCCTGGTGGTGGAGGTGGGCTCTGCGTTGCTCTGCAGCGTGGGGCTCTTCTGGTTCTTGACCCGCGCCTTCGAGTGAGGAATGGCCGGCCGCGTCGGACTGGAAGGCCTCTTTCTGCCTCAGCTCGCGCTCCGAAAGGGCCGATGATAGGCTCACGATGGTTGGAAGCCCCATGGACGAGCCCCAGGATCGCGTCCAGAAGCGCAGGGACTCCGGTCGCGTACTGGTGTTCGTGGTCGCCTATCGCGCCGAGCGCCACATCGAGTCGGTCTTCGAGCGGGTTCCGAAGCAGCTCTTCAACAACGATCAGGTCCATTTTCTGGTGATCGACGACGCCGGCGGGGACGCTACCGCCGATGTCCTCCAGCGCTGGCTGGACGCCCGCGGCATCCAGAACGTCTCCGTCTTCCGCAATCCCGTGAACCAGGGCTACGGGGGCAACCAGAAGCTCGGCTACCGCCAGGCGCTGGAGGCGGGCTTCGACTTCACCATCCTGCTTCACGGCGATGGGCAGTACGCGCCCGAGCTGCTCCCGAATTTCATCGAGACCTGGGAGCGCACCGGGGCGGACGTCGTGCTGGGGTCCCGCATGGGCAGCATTCGCAGCGCCCGCGCCGGTGGGATGCCGCTCTACAAGATCGCCGGCAACCGCGTGCTCACGGTGATCCAGAACTACCTGACCGGGCTTCGCCTTTCGGAGTACCACACGGGGTTCCGGGCCTATTCGTCCGAGTTCCTGCGCAAGGTGCCCTTCGAGATCAACACCAACGAGTTCCACTTCGACACCGAGATCCTGCTCCAGGCCGTGAACGTCGGGGCGCGGATCGAGGAGTTCGACATCCCGACCCACTACGGTGACGAGGAGTGCCACGTGGAGGGCGTGCAGTACGGAAAGGATGTGCTGCGCGAGACCCTCCGCTACCGCCTGCACCGGATGGGGATGATGTGTTCTCTCAAGTTCCGGGACCTGGAGCGGGGCTCCCGCAACTACGAGGACAACACCTACTCGGCCCACGTCCTGGCGCTCGAGGTCGTGCGCGAAGCGGCGCCCCGGCGTCTGCTCGACATCGGTTGCGGGGGCGGCACCGTCGCCCGGCGCTGCCGCGAGATGGGGATCGAGGTCACGGGCGTGGACCGCCGCGAGCCGGAGCCGGGTTCGGTCGATCACTTCGAGCAGGCCGACCTGGCCCGACCGCTTCCCCTGGACGCCTTCGAGCACGACGTGGTGCTGCTGCTCGACGTCCTCGAGGAGCTGGCCGATCCCGAGCGCCTGCTGCTCGACATGCGCAACCGCAGCCGCGCGCTCGGTCCGGGATCGGAGGCGCCGCTGGTGGTGGTGGCCACGCCCAACGTCGCCTTCGTCACCAACCGCCTGGCGCTGCTGTTCGGCCGGTTCAACTACACGGACCGGGGAATCCTCGACATCGAGCACAGCCGGCTCTTCAACCGCGTCTCGCTGCGGCGGACGCTCCGCGACTGCGGCTACCGGATCGAGAAGATCCTCCCGGTGCCCGTCCCGTGGGAGGCCGTGATCGGCGGCCGCTCCGGCCGCTGGCTCGAGAAGACGAGCCGACTCCTGGCGCGGATCTGGCCGAGCGCCTTCGCCTTCCAGTTCCTGGTGACCTGTCGGCCGCTGCCGGGAGTGGAGCAGGTTCTCGGTGCGCGAGAGCGTCTCGCGCCCGGCGGGGGCGACCTCGGCTGAGGCCGCCTCCCGACGGGGGCGATTCAGCGCCTGACGCGTGGCCTCAGGCGACGCGCTCCCAGAGCGTGGCGTTCCCCTGCCCGAAGCCGACGCACATGGTCGAGAGCCCCAGCTTGTAGCTCGGGTTCGCCTTCATGATCGAGTTGAGGGTCACCGTGATCCGGGTGCCGCTCTGGCCCAGCGGGTGGCCGATGGCCAGCGCACCGCCCCACTGGTTCGCCTTCTCGAAGGGGATTCCGAGATCGCGCAGGCAGGCGATCGACTGGCTGGCGAAGGCCTCGTTGATCTCCACCGCATCGATCTGGTCGATGCTGATCCCAACGCGGTCGAGCAGCTTGCGGGTCGCGGGCACCGGGCCGATCCCCATGATCGTGGGATCCACACCCGCCATCGCGCCGCCCTTGTAGCGGAGCGTGTAGGAGAGGCCCAGCTGGTCGGCCTTCTCGCGGTCCATCAACAGGATGGCGGAGGCGCCGTCGTTCAGCGGCGAGCTGACAGCCGCGGTGACCACGCCGTCCGGCTTGAAGGCCGGCTGCATGGTCGCCATCTTTTCCAGCGTGGTGTCGCCGCGCACGCACTGGTCCCGCACCACGACCTGCTTCGACCCGTCCTCGTAGGTCACCTCGATCGGCACGATCTCGTCCTTGAAGCAGCCGTCGGCGTGGGCCTTGGCTGCCTTCTGGTGACTGGCGAGAGCGAACTCCTCCATCTCCGGCCGCTCGATCTTCCACTGCGCCGCCACCTTCTCGGCGGTCATGCCCATGGTCAGGTCCATGAAGTTGGGATAGCGGTTGCCCAGTGACGGAGGGGGCTCCATGTTGGCGCCCATCGCGATGCGGGCCATCATCTCGACGCCGCCGGCAATGGCGACGGCGAGCTCGCCGGTCATGATCCCGCGCGCGCAGTGTTCCATTCCCGCCATCGCCGAGGCGCACTGCATCTCGATGCCGTTTACCGCGACGCTCTCCGGGTAGCCATTGCAGAGCCAGCTCAGCCGCCCGATCACGTTCTGCGCCCCGCTCTGGTTGGCGCAGCCGATCGTCACCAGGTCGACTTCTTCGGGCTTGAGTGCCGCGTTGCGATCGAAGATGGCCTTGTACACGGCGCCCAGCAGATCTTCCGGACGCAGCGTGCGGAGGTCGCCCTTCTCGTTGTGCGCCCTACCCGTGGGCGTGCGAACGCCGTCCACCAATACACACTCTCTCATCGTCTCTCCTTTCGATCTCGGTTCGAGCGGGCGCGTGGGACGCCTTCGCCGGATTCGAGCAGCAATGCTGCGGGTTCCATTCTTCGAAGAACGCGCCTCATGGTGACGAAGCGGGAGCGAAGCGCAAGCAGAGGCTGACTCGAAGTCAGGGCGGTTGCGGAGCGGTGCGCTGCGCGCCTTCGCGACTCGCCGTCACTGACTCTCGGACGTGTAGCGCTGCGAGATCGGCACCTTGAGGAGCTGTGCCTGACCGAGGCGTGCGTCGGCCTCGAGCCCGTTGGCGATGGCGGTCTCCTCCGGGCTCCAGGTGCCTCCCGTTCTCTCGACGAACGACGCCAGGCTCTCGCCCCCGCGGGCGGCGCGCACCCGGAGCCGATCTTCCCGGATCCTGGCGCGATCTTCGCTGCGGAGCGGTCGGAAGCTCGTGGCGACTTCGCGGAAGCTGTCCCGGCGGCGCGCGAACTCGGACTCCGGGCTCACGCTGGCGATCCGGTAGACGTGCTCTCCATGCGCGATCCAGCTGAGGTCGAAGCCGAAGCCGCTCTTCTCGGTCACCACCCGCGCGGCGCGAAGGCCATTGATCTCGATCTGCTCGAGCTCGGCGAGAGCGGACTCGTCGAGCTTGTCGGCCCGCGCGGCCTCCACCGGGTTCTTCCCTTCACCGGCGAGCGCCAGGACGATCGCGGTCTTCTCCTCTTCCTCTGGCGGCATGGCGACCACGAACTGCGCGTGGTTCTGGGTCCTCCACTCGCGGGGGAAGGCCAGCGCGAAGCCCAGCTCGGGGTGCAGGAAGTCCGACTCGACGAAGACCCCCTCGGCGGGGTTGGGTCCCACCAGGATTCCCTCGAGGCGGTCGAACAGCGCCCTGCGGCCCCGAGCGATCGGCCTTGCGGGGGCGCGGTCGATTTCCTTGGCCAGCTTCGCCGTGTCCTCGACCCGCTCCGGCATCGCGGGGTGCGAGGCGAAGAAGTCCACGCCGCGCGGCTCACCTCCAACCAGCGCGTCCTCCCGCTCGAGCGTGTACAGGAAGGCGGACAGGGCTGCGGGGTCCCAGCCGGCGCTCGCCGCGAGATCCATGCCGATGCGGTCCGCCTGCCGCTCCTGCGCCCGGCTGTGGCCGGCGAGAACCAGCCCGCCCGTGATCTGGCCCGGAATCGCCACGACACTTCCCAGGGTCTTGCTGACCGTTCCGACCAGCGCCGCGGGCAGTCCGAGGAGTACGGCGAAGGGCGTGGCCAGCGTCACGCGCTGGACGTGGTGGCGGGCCGCGACGTGTCCGATCTCGTGTCCGATCGTGCCCGCGAGCTCGTCCTCGCTGTTCACCAGCGCCAGCAGGCCGCGCGAGACATAGACGTAGCCTCCCGGCAGCGCGAAGGCGTTCGGCACCGGTTCGTCCACGATCTGGAAGCTGTACTCGACGTCCTGGCGCGGGGACTCCGTGGCGAGGCGCTTGCCGATCTCCTGCACGTAGCTCAGGGTCTTGGCCTCGGTCACCAGGCCCATCTGGGCTTCGACCTTCTCCGCCTCCTCGGCGCCGATCTCCCGCTCCTTGGCCGCCGACACCAGGACGACCTCGGGGCGCCCGCTCACCGGGTTGAGCGCGCAGCCCCCGAAGGTCAGTGCGCAGGAGATGAGAAGGATTACCGGTACGAGTCGACCGGAGCTCGCGCGAATCATGCCGTGTTCTCACCTCGAGATCAGAGGATGGGAATCTTGTAGTTCAGGATCAGCCGAACCTGCCATGCCGTGGTCTCCGCGGTTTCGATGTCCAGCACCGAGCCGCGGAGACGGACCCAGAAGCCCCGCCAGCGGCCCTCCTCGATCTCGTAGTCCACCGTCAGGTTGAACTCCTGCTCGTTCGAGTTGTCCAGGCCGGTCAGCGAGTCGAAGCCGCCGTCGCCGCGCGCGTACTGGGCGAATCGCGCTCCAGCCGGGAATGGCCTTGTGCGCAACTCGAGAGGCCCACGACCCAGGCGCGCTCGCCGGCCCGGTTGAAGTCGCTCTGCATCAGCGAGGTGTAGCCGGGATAGCTTCCGTAGGGGTTTCGAATCCGTTCGTCGTCACCCGTCCTGGTGAAGCCGAGCCAGCCCGTAAACCCGCGGAAGCTGGTGGCCACCCGCCCGCCAGCCACCCAGGTATTGAAGTCGCCCAGGAATTCGTCGCCTACGCTGATCTGGTGGGTGAGCTGTCCCTGGAAGCGCATCGCCCAGTCGGCATTCAGCTTCCAGAGGTAGTCCGCCTCCGCGTAGCCGGTGTTGAAGGTGTTCCTCACCCAGTAGCTGTAGCCGCCCACGGAGAGGTTTTCCGCCGGTCGGAAATGGGCGCCCCCGAGGATCATCCCGTCGTCCGTTCCCAGCGCCCCCGCCCGCTCGGACATCGAGATGAAGCTGTCGTCGTTGCGGGGCCGCATGTCGGTGAGGTAGCCCGCCACCCAGTCCAACCGGTTCAGCCAGGGGACGCCGCGGGCGATGCCCTTGACGGTCAGCCCCTGGAAGCTGTTCGGCGCCATGCGGCTGTCGTTGATGTTCACGTACGGAAGGTCGAGCTCGTGGCGGAACAAGGTCCCCTCGACGTCGCGCCAGCGCGCCTTCAAGAAGGCCTCGCCCAGCGCCGCGAAGCCCCGCTCGCCTTCCCGTAGCAGGCCGGTCAACGCCAGGGGGTCGTCGGCGACGAGGGGGACCGAGGTGTAGAGCCCGGCGCCGATCTGGAGGCGCTCTCTCCACCAGCCCGTCTGGAAGGCGAGCTTGCCGCCGGCCGTCCAGGCGTAGGCCGTCGTGCCGTCGCGCTCCCGCAGGGGGAAGTAGAAGCTGCGGAAGTTGAACACCATCTCGGTGTCGGCGATGAAGTTCGGGAAGCGCTGCATGTACCGCTTGAGCCCGGGGAACATCGTCTCGAGGCGCTCCCGCTCCTCGACGGCACGGCTGAGCGAGCTCTGCAGGTCCTCGACCGAGTCGCCGGCGGGACGATCCTGGTAGGCGGCCTCGGCGGCTGGGATGGCCTGCGGCCAGCACGACGACCGCCAGCAGGATCGCGAGCCAGCCGGTCCAGACGCCCGAACGCGAGCCGGGGAGCCGCGTCGCCGCCCGCCGGACGCTGGACGCCATGCTACGTCCGTCTCGGGCGCGCCCTGTGCGGCGTCGAGCGCCTCCCCGCGCCCCAGCACCACCACCTCGACGCGCCGGTTACTGGCGCGCCCGGAGGCCAGTGCGTTGGAGGCCACCGGATAGACGGGCCCGTATCCCACCGCCAGGATCTGCTCGCCGGGGACGCCCGCCGCTTCGAGGCGCGACTTCACCGCCACCGCGCGGCGGCGCGAGAGGTTGAAGTTGTACTCGAGGACGCCGGTTCCATCGGTGTGTCCCTCGATCAGGACCGAGCGTTCGGGGTGGTCGCGCAGGAACCCCGCGAGCGTGGCGAGGTTCTCGTCGGCTGCCGGCTTGGGCTCGGCCCGGTCGAAGTCGAAGAGCACGTCGCCGAGCGTCACGACGCCCCGCTCCGTTGGCTCCGCGTGCAGCTTCTCGAGCACTCTCTCGAGGTCTGCCACCCGACCCGGCGAGACGCGCACGCTGAGAGCCGCCGCTATCCAGCGACGCCGCCGAACGCTGCTCCGACTGGCGCAGGAGCAGCGCGCTCTGCTGGGGCAGTGCCGCGACCTCCTCCTCGAGCGCTCGGCGCTCGCTGGCGACGCGCGCGATCTCGACCTTGCGCGAGGCCAGGTAGGCCAGGTGGGTGGCTTCGTCGTAGTTGCCGTCTCTCTGCCACATCGCCTCGGCCCGGTCGAGCGCCTTCTCGGCCTCGTAGATCTCCACGCCAGCGCGCTGCCGGATCGCCGCATCGGCGGCCGCGCGCTCGTAGGCTTCCCGAACCTGCGCGAGCTCCGGCGGCTCCTGCGCGCAGGCCGTCACGAGCGCGGCCAGCGCGAAGCCCACCGCGGCGAGACGGCGGACTCGCACTCCTCGGCGTCGGTCGCGGCCCCGAGTCCCAGCGCGAGGCACGGTCAAGGGCTCCCGCTCCCCGCCGCGCCGGCCTCTTCGCCGGCGGCGCGGATGCTCCGCCGCAGCTCGGCCAGCGAGAGGCGAAGCTCCTCGGCGCGGGCCTTCTCGACGGCCAGCTCGGCGTCGACCTCGGCCTTCTCCGCCGCCCGGCGGGCTTCGATCCAGTTCGAGGAGGACTGCGCCATCTCCCGCGCTCTCCGCAGCCGCTCCCGCGCCTCTCCCAGCTCCTGCGCCGCGTAACGGCGCGCCTGGGCGTCCTCCGCCAGCTGCACGGCTCTCTCGGCGCTCGGCGATGGCGGGCTGCGGCGAGGGGCTGGCGCAGGCGAGCTGCACTGCCAGCGCCGCGCCGAGGGCACCCAGCCACGCGGTCCGAAGCACCATACCCCCCTCCTCGACTCTCCCAGAGCACGGTAGGCCATCTCGCCGCGGCTGCCAGCGCGAGCGACCCTCCGGGGCTGGGGGGATGGCCCGGCTCCCCTTCGTCGCTCCGACGACCGGGTGAAGCCAGCAGGCCTCGCGCAGGGTTGTGTCAGGTCCTGTTCAGCTCTCAGAAGTTGTAGAAGGCGACGATGCGCGGCTGCACGTAGAACTCCTTGTCCTGGGTCAGGGGCAGCCGCAGCCCCGCTCCGAGGGAGAGCTTTCTCGACTTCAGCACCTGGAACTTGATTCCCGGGGTGATGTTGACCATGTCGAAGCCGTCACTCTCGCCGCCGTAGTCGTGCCTCCCGTCGAACTCCACCAGCCCGTGGAATCGGTTGGTGACGCGGTAGAGGAAGGAGAGGTTCCAGCGCAGCTCGAGGTCCGGCTCGTCCGAGCTGCCCTCGTTCAGGGGAATGCCGAACCGTCCGAAGCCGATCAGCTCGAACCGGTCGACCTGGTAGCCGAAGTCCAGGAACGGCTCGAGCACGAAGACGTGGCTGGAGCCGATTCCCCTCTCCTCGTTTCCCGTGGGCAGGACCACCTGGAGTCCTCCGCCCAGCAGGAGACCGCGGTCCTCGAAGGCGTAGCTCGCGTACTTGCCGATCAGCTCCATGTTGCCGAAGCGGCTCGGCTCGACTCTCCGTCCGGATTCAGGAACTCGTAGCGCGCGAAGACCTCCAGGCTGAATTCGCGGATCGGGGCGTACTCCAGTGCCATCCGGAGCGTGTGCCGGTCGGCTCCGGGAACGTGCTCGTGATGGTGCTCCCGCGCCGGCTCGTTGGAGTAGCTGTAGCCGAACCGGAACAGGTTCTCGGGCTCGGGCGTGTTGCTGACCAGGGGGTGGGAGAACTCCAGACCGTGGTGCCGTCGTCGCCGTGCGCCTGGCCGCCATCGTCTGCTTCGCTCGCCAGAGCTCCTGGCCCGAAGCCAACTGCGGCGATCCACAGGAGCAGAGCCGTTGCGAGAACCGCACGCTGCCTCTTCATCGTCACCCATCCTTCGTCGCATTCGACCTGTCTTCGTGCGATCGCACCGGTTCGGCGTTCGGCTCCAACAGGCCGCGGGAACCTAGAGATTCCGGCGGCGTTTCGGCCATCGAACTCAGCAGCCTTTGTCAGGCCGGGCTGGGGTGTCCTTCCCGCAGAGGGGTGTATTCTCGGGGCGCCAGTCAGGGGGAGGAGATGACACGCATCGTCACGCTCACCATGAACCCCTCCATCGATCGGAGCACTTCGGTGGAGCGCGTCACCCCCGAGCGCAAGCTCCGCTGCGGGTCGCCGAGGCTCGAGGCGGGGGGTGGCGGCATCAACGTCTCGCGTGCGATCCGCAAGCTCGGTGGAACCTCGCTCGCGGCCTATGTCCACGGCGGCCCGCCCGGCGAGATGCTGGAGAGGATCCTGGCGGCGGAGGGCGTCGATCAGCACCCGATCCAGGCCGAAGGCTGGACGCGAGAGAACTTCGCGGTCCTGGAGACCTCCACCAACTCGCAATACCGGTTCAACGTGCCGGGCCCCGAGATGAGCGACGCGGAGTGCTGGCATTCGCTGGACGTGCTCGGAACGCTGCTGGAGCCCGGGCCGGCCATTCTGGTCGCCAGCGGCAGCCTGCCGGTGGGCGCGTGCGGGAACTTCTACGCGCGAGCCGCGCGCCTCGCGCGCGAGATGGGAACGCGGATGGTCCTCGACTCGTCGGGCGATCCCCTGCGCGAGGCGGTCGCGGCGGGAATCGACGCGATCCGGGTCAATTACGCGGAGATGGTCCAGCTCGCGGGTCGACCACTCGAGGACGATACCCGCATCGAGGCGGCCGGGAGGGGACTGATCGAGAAGGGAAGGTGCCGCCAGATCGCCGTTTCACTCGGGGCGGGTGGGGCGATCGTGATCACTCCCGAACGGGCCTGGCGCATCGCCTCGCCGACGGTCCCCGTGCGAAGCAGGGTGGGTGCGGGGGATTCGATGCTGGCGGGGATCGTGCTCCGACAGGCGCAGGGCTGGCCCTTCGAGGAGGCGGTGCGATTCGGCGTAGCGGCCGGTGCTGCAGCGGTGATGACGGAGGGCTCGGAGCTGTGCCGCCGCGAGGATGCGGAGAGGCTGTTCGAGCTGATGAGCGCGGCCGCGCCGGGAGAAGAGGCGTGACCGGAGAGGAGGCCGTCCTCCCATCCGTTTCCCATCGGTGGTAGAATGCACCCGAGGGGAGAACCGAGTTTGGGAGGATACAGCATGAGCATCCGACACTGGGCACTGGTCGTGGCCGCGGTCCTTGTCGCGCCTTGGCTGGCGCAGGCGCAGTCCACCGGAGCCGGGGTCACCGACCTGACCAAGGCTCCTCCGGGTGCAATCATGGCCGCCGACATCGTCGAGGCCCTGGCGGTGCCGCGGGGCACTCGCATCAACCCGTCCGCGCCGCCTCAGGTCAGGCTGCCAATCTACTTCGAGTTCGGGTCCGCCAGCCCGACTCCCGAGGCGCAGGAGCTGCTCGAGAGGGTGGGTGAGGCGCTGCAATCGTCGGACCTCGGGTCGTTCCACTTCATGGTGGAAGGGCACACCGACGACGTCGGCTCCGACGAGTACAACGAGCGCCTCTCGGTCGCGAGGGCGCACGCCGTAGCGGTCTACCTCGAAGGGAAGGGCGTCTCGGACTCGCGGCTCCGCGCGATCGGCAAGGGAGAGGGTTCGCCCGTGGCTCCCAACAGCACGGACGAAGGGCGGCAGCGCAACCGGCGCGTGGACTTCGTCAACCTGGGGCAGAATCCGAACTAGGAGGGAGCGCCCGGTGCGCGCCTGGCTTCTCGCTGCGCCCTGCGTGGCGTTGTGGCTCGTTCCTTGCGCCGCCGGCGCAGCTTCACAGACCGCAATCGAGGTGGCGCGGAGCGCCGCGGCGATGTGCAAGGGCGGCGATGCCGCCGGAGCCGCTGCGGCGCTCGGCAGGCTCGTCGCGTCCCTCGAGGCCGAGCTCGGTGCCGATTCTGAGGCGACTCAGCTCGCCGAGATGTCGCTCGCCAACCTGGAGGGTCGCCGGTTCGAGCCGCGCCCGTCGGGGGGAGGGGAGCGAAGCCCTCGAGCCCCGAGCTGGCGCGGGCGCTCAAGGGATTGCGGGCCTGCGCGGGACTCAGCGTGCGCGGCGCGCAGGATTCGGCTCCGGCGGCGACGTTCGCGGACAACCTCGCGGAGGCGGATGACCTCTACAGAATGGGTCGCTACCAGGAGGCGCTCGGGCCCGCAGAGCAGGCGCTTCGCACGGCCAGCGGCGGCCTCGAGATCATGCAGGCGAACGAGACCCTGGCCGGCATCCGGCTGCTGCTCGGCGACCGCCAGGGGGCCCTGCGCGCTGCCCAGGACGCGGAAGGCGCCGCGCTCGTGGTCGGCGGTGTCAAGGTGCGCATCAAGCTCGCCAGGCTCGTCGCCCAGACGGGTGATCTGGAGCGCACCGCGGCGCTGCTCGAGAAGCTCGAGCCGCTCACCGAGGGCGACGCCGCAGCGCGCGCCGAGCTTCACGAGGCGCGCGGCGAGCTCGCGCTGCTTCTCGGTTCGCCCTCCCATGCAGTCCTCGAGCTGGAGCGTGCGCGCGCGATGCACGGCGAACTCTACGGTCGCGAGAGCGTCTCCACCGCGGCCGTGGTCCAGCTGCTCGGCGACGCACACCGTCATGCGCGTGACTTTCCCGCTGCCTCGAAGGCGTATCGCGAGGTGCTGCGCGTGCGCAGGAAGCAGCTCGGGCAGACCCACCCCGATACGGCGCGCACCGAGAACGCGATCGGGGTGCTGCACGCCGACTTCGAGGACTGGAGCGCCGCCGACGCGGCCTTCGCGGCTGCCCTCGAGATCCTGGGTGAGAGTCTCGGTCCCGAGCATCCGGAGACGCTGAAGGTCCGTCTGAACCGGGTCCGCGCGGCCTGGGGAAGGACCGAGAGCGATGCCAACGCCAGCCAGTACGCCGCGGTGGTCGAGGCGCTCGGCAAGGCCCTGGGCGAGGAGCACCCCGAGACCGCGGCGGCGCTCCGAAACCTGGCGCGGGTGGAGGCCGAGCGCGGCCAGCTGAATCGGGCCCAGGCGCTTCTGGACCGCGCCCTCGCCGCGCAGCAGAAGAGCCTCGGCAAGGCCCACCCCGAGACCACCTTCACCAGGCTGGAGCGCGGCAGACTCCTGGCCCGTCTCGGGAAGCTCGATTTGGCGGCCGGAGAGGTCGCCGAAGCCACCGCATCCCTGCGCGGCGCGCTCGGCAGGGAGCACCCGTTGGTGGCCCGCTACCGGACGGAGCTGGCGCGGATCGCCATCGCCCGCGGCGACGGGAAGACCGCGCGCAAGGAGGCGATGGAGGCAGCCCGCGTCGTTGCGTTGCACACCAAACGCTCCTTCGGCGCGATGACGGGCCGGCAGCGCACGCTCCTGGCGAGACAGAGCCTGGAGGTCGTGGGAGCGCTGCTGTCCGCGCCCGGAGGCTCGGCACGCGACACCTACCAGGCGCTGCTCCCGCACCGCGACTCGGTCCTGCGCAGCATCGCCGCCGGCCAGGCGCTCGCACGCGAGCGCGATCGGGAAACCCGCGCCATCCTGGCCGCGCTGATTCGCAAGCGCGAGAGCTACGTGGCCAGCGTGCTGGGAGATTCTCCCGAGTCAGCGGAGCGTGCGACGCGGCTCGCCGCGGAGATCGACGCGCTCGAGGCAGCGGCGGCGAGCGCGGGAGCGCGCGTTTCGGAGCGGGCCGCGGGAGAGGTCCTCGATCTCGCCTGCGGGCGCCTGCCCGCCGACGCCGCCCTGGTGGAGTTCGCCAGCTACGACCGGACCCAGCGCGGTGCGGCCGGCCGGGCAATCCCGTCGCTCGCTGCGCTGGTGACGCGAAGCCCGGGCTGCCGGATCACGCTCTTCGACCTGGGCAAGGCGGCGCCGATCGAGGCCGCCGCAAAGCGCTTCGACCACGCCATGCGCGAGGGCTGGCTCGACGAGCCGGACGCGCGGCGGGAGCTCAGCCGGCTGCTGCTGGCGCCGCTCGTCGATGGACTCCAAGGAGCCTCGCGCTGGTTCGTGGTGCCGGACGGGCAGCTCTGGGGCGTTCCGATCGGAGCTCTTCCGGACCCCGAGAACGAGGCCCACTACCTGCTCGAGCGCGTGACGGTCGGCTACCTGACCTCGGTCTACGAGCTGGCCGACGCATCGGTCCAGGCTGCCCGAAGCGAGTTTTCCGGAGCGCTTCTCTTCGGTGCGCCCGATTTCGGAGGTGGAGCGGGAAGCGGGCCGGTGATCCTCACCAACGCTGGCCCCTGCGAGCTGCCTCCCTTCGAGCCGCTCCCCGCCAGCATCGCTGAGATCCGGGAGATCGAGCCGCTCCTGGGTGACTCGCGCATCGTCACCGGCGCCGAGGCGACCAAGGGTCGCTTCCAGCAGGAGCTCTCCGAGCGGCCGATGCTGATCCACCTGGCGACCCACGGCTACTTCGCCGAGCAGGGCGGTTGCGGAACCGGCTCTGTCTCCGGCCGCGCCTGGAGTGACGGGAGCGACCCCGTCGAGGTCAATCCGCTCCTGCTCTCGGGACTGGCGTTCGCAGGGGCCAACCGCGCCGGGCGAATCGGAAGCGGCGGGGCGAACGGCATCCTGACCGCCTACGAGGTGGCCGGCCTCGACCTTCGCCAGGCGCGCCTGGTGGTGCTCTCCGCCTGCGACACCGGGGCGGGCTCCCGGGAGGGCGGTCAGGAGGTCCAGGGACTGCGCTGGGGCTTCCGCGCCGCCGGCGCGCAGGCGCTGGTCACCAGCCTCTGGCGCAGCAACGACGTCGCCACGCGCAAGATGATGGCGGACTTCTACCAGGCGCTCGGCGCGGCTGACGTCCCGAGCGACGGCTTCCGGGGCGCGGAGGCCTTGCGCCGCGCCCAGCTCGAGCGCGTCAGCGATGAGCGGCGCCTCCAGCTGCGCAAGCCGCTGGTCTGGGCGAACTTCGTCTTCTCGGGAGTCCTCTAGCCCCGGACTCCAGCAGATGCCGTCACTCGCAGACCTCGGCCGGGTTGCTGCCCGTGCACGGTGATGACTGACGCCTCCTGCGCTCGCCACTGACCCCGCGCACCCGGGTCGGCGGTTGCTGCGGCTTGGGGAGGTCGATGTCGCCGGTGCAGATGCCGTTCAGGCCGCAGGGATCGTTCGGGTTCGGATCCGGCGCGCGTTCCGGGAGTCCGGGCAGCGGGTCGCCCGGCGCGGCTACCGGCGGCAGCCCGGTGTAGGGGATGTCCGCGCTGGTGATCGCATCGGTCAGCCACTGCGCCCGCTCGGCGCGGGCGATCTCGATGGCGGCGGCGTGGAAGAAGCGATCGTCGAGGCAATCCGGCAGCGTGCTGAGATCCCGCGGTTTGAGGGGCTTCACCATCTCGGCGCTTCCGTCGGCGCGAATCGTGACCTGCTGGCCGGCCTCGAGGTGGATGGTGCGGGGGAGCGCCGAGCCGCGGGTCTGGATCCTCGCCGACCCCTCTTCCAGGGCGAAGGTGGCGTCGCCCGTCGCGGGGTCCACGGTCGCCGAGAGGATCGTGCCCAGGATCGCTGCGATCGCCACCGGGGTGTGGATCTCGAGGGGCTCGTCGGCGAGCCGGGGGCCGGCCAGAGTCCGGGTCGATCCCGTCGTGACATCGATGATGGTGGCGTTGCGATCCTCGTCGTGCCGGAGGCGAACCGCTGCCTCGCCGCAGAACTGGAGCAGCGCGCGCTTGTCGAGGAGCACCGAGCAGCTCGCGTCGGGGCCGGTCACGATGCTCTCTCCCTCGGCGACGAGGTCGCTGACCTCCGCGGGCTGCTCACCGACCGAAGCCTCGCCGGTCACCGCGGTGACGGTTCCCGACGGGGCGGCGCCGGCAGCGCCGGCCATGGCCAGGGCGACGGCGATCAGCGCCGTCGCCACCAGGGAGATCCAGCTGCTCTTCTCGAGTCGATCGAGTCGGATCAGGTGCTTCATCTCATCACTCCCTTTCTCACCCCGGATCAGAATCGATAGGTGAGATAGCTGCCTCCGATGACACGCCAGTAGTCGAAGGCCCTGACGTTCGAGTCGTGGTTTGCCACCCACGCCAGCACCGACACCTCGAGGTGTTGACCGATGGGCCGCATCAGCTCCAGCTCCAGCTGGTTGACGAGGTCGCGGCGCTTGGTGCCCGTCTCCTCGATGGGGACGAAGACCGTGGGGTTGCGGAACTGGCGCTCGACGAACCGGTAGGAGGCGGTGAGAAAGAGCTTCCAGGGAAGCACCGCACCGAGACCGGCCGAGAGCTCGTAGCCGCTGTAGCGAAACTCGTCGCCCTGGGGGTCGAAGTCGTCGTAGAGGGCGCCCACTCGCACGTACTGGATCGGGTCGTCGAGGAAGACGAACTGGTTCAGGCCATAGGTGTTCTGCCGCCCGTCCCGGTCGAGCGCCGGCGTCACGTTGGTGATGAAGTAGTCGATGTCCTGGTACTGGTAGAAGAGCTCCGTGAGACCCCTGCGGCCTTCGCTCACGGTGATCGAGGGCGTGATCCGGTGGACCCGCTGGAAGCTGTCGGTGAGGTCGAGGTTGGTGTGGGCGTAGTCGTAGCGGAGGTTGACACGAACCGGATCGATTCCCGCCGAGCCGGACGCCCAGCCGATGTTGGTGAGCAGGTCGACCTGAGTCTGGTCCGTGTGGAAGCTCGCGTATCCGTCGTATCCCGCGCTGAGTCGGAAGTGCTCCGTGTCCAGGAACCGGTAGCCCGCCTGCAAGCGCAAGACGCCGCGAAAGTCGCTCTTTCTTCCGATCGGCAGGCCAGTTCCCGTCAGCGTCGGATTGCTGTCGAACTCCATGCCGCCGGTGAGGGCGAGCGCCCAGGGCTTGCCGGGCTCCGCGGGCTGCAGCTGCTCGCGCAGCTCGCCCGCCGAGCGTCCGAGGGGATGCGCCGGCGACTGCTCCGCGACGATGCCGAGGGCCCCGGCCGCAGCCGAGAAGTCGCCCTGGAAGGCCAGGGTGAGCCCCCTGTAGTAGCTCGCCTCACGGCCCAGGTCCGGATCGAGCTCGGTGGCCCTGTCCAGGTAGGGAATGGCTGCCGCGTAGTTGCGCAGCCGGTACTCGGCAATCCCCGCGAACAGCTGGGCCCGGGCGCGGTCGGGGTCACGGGCCAGCACCTGCTCGAAGATCTCCAGCGCCTCCTGGTTTCGTCCCGCTTCGAGCAGCGTCGCTCCCAGGTCGAACTGCAGATCCGCGTCGTCCGGGGTGATCGCCAGGGCCCGCTGGAACAGCTCGATCGCCTCGTCCCGCCTTCCCTCGGCGTCGGCGATCAGGCCCAGGTAGTGGATCGCGGCCGCGTCTTTCGGATCCTCGGCGAGAACGATCTGGAACTGCTCGCGGGCCTCTCCCAGCTGGTCGTTCCCGAACGCCTCCACCCCACGGTGGAAGGCCAGCTCCGACGCGACGGAGGCAGCCCCGGGCGATGCGGCGAGCAAGAAGGCTGTGGCCACGGCCAGGAGCGCCGCCGTGTTGCGGATTGCGGGACGCCTGCCCCGGACGGCTTGCACACCTCTAGCGACTCTCATCAGGATTCCCTTCCTCAACAGAATCTCCGATAGAAGCGCTCATTAGAGCATCTCCCGCGGGGGAGAGTCAATGCTCGCCGGCGGCTGGCAAAGGAAGCGCCCCCATACCATAGTGCTCTCCCGCTAGCGGCAGGTGTCGCCAAAGGTCTCGCAATCGCGTGGTTTTTCACTCTGCGGCAGAGTCTACGATGCGCAGGCGGGTCTCCGCTGTGGACCAGATCTCACCCTGGAGCAGTCTCTCGAGTTCTTCCAGGCGCTCCTGATCCGTTGGCGTGGCCGTCCAGACCAGGGACTCCCCCCTTTGCGCCGTGGTGAAGAAGGCGGCCTCCGAGGGAAACGAGATCTTCTCTTCGAAGAGGAGCAGCTTCAGGGTGTCTTCGCTCGCTCCCCCGAGGGCATCGAGCGTGTAGGACGGGTTCGCCCCCGGGGAAGGCAGTACGAAGGTCCCCTCTGATTCGAGTGGACCGCGAGCATCGTGGTTGTTGGGGAAGAGGAGCACGAGCTCGTCCTCGCTCCCGTTGATCGAGAAGATCAGCGCCTGGCAGTCGCAGTCCGCCTCGACGGAGACCGTATACGCCGCTCCACTCGGAACCGGATCCGGGTCGGTCCAGATGCGCGCCGGAGTATCCGAGACCGGCTCGACTGCGAGCAGCTGCGCGCGAATTCTCTCGAAGAGGTCGCCTGGTACCGCTGCTTCGAATGGGGGCACTTCTTCCTCGATTGGCGATGCGTCGGCGGCGAGCGGGGGCGCGACGACCTCGAGCTCCGAACCGGACGGGGTGGACTCGCCGGCCAGGCCAACCAGATCGAAGAGCCCGGACCGGAGAGCGGGGATCAGCATCAGCGCCAGACCCATGGCCACGACGGCGGCGCCTGCCAGCAGGCGGCCGCGCCGAGGCGCGCTCACGGGAGGCTTCTCCTCGGGTGCCGGCCGGGCTTCGAACAGGCCCTCGGCGGAGGCCGGCCGATCGGCCGGGTCCGGGGCCAGAAGCGGTGCGATCTCGGAGCGGAGCCCGGCTGGAAGGTCGGGCGGAATCGGGACCAGCTGCTGTCGCACCTGGACCGCCTCGGCCACTGTGGCTCCCATCGGCAGCGGGGATCCGGTCGCCGCGGCCGCCAGCACCAGGCCGAGGCTGTAGAGATCCGAGCGCGCGCTCACCTGGCCGTCGAACATTCCGAACTGTTCGGGGGACGCGAAGGAGATCTTCCCCTTGAAGCCGGTCACGACGGTGCGGTCGCCGCTCTCGAGGAGCTTGGCGATGCCGAAGTCGATCAGCTTCGCCTTGTCCGGCCGGCCCTCGGAGAGCAGGATGTTGTCGGGAGAGAGGTCGCGGTGGACGACGCCGCGGCTGTGCGCCGCGGCGAGTCCGGAGGCGATCCGCGCGCCCAGCGCGCGAACCGCGTTCTCCGACAGGGGGCCCTCCCGGATCCAGTCCGCGAGGCTGCGCCCCTCGACCATCTCCATCACCAGGTAGACCCGGCCGTCGTCGCCGGTCAGCAGGTCGTGGCAGCGCACCACGGCGTCGTGGTGCACCTCGAGCATGGCGCGCGCCTCGCGGAAGAAGAACTCGGCGGCCTCGGGTCGGTTGGCAAAGGCCGCGTGAACCACCTTGATGGCGCGCAGGCTGCCGAGCTGCCGGTGGCGCGCCCGGTAGACGTCGCCCATCCCGCCCGAGCCCAGCTGGTCGAGCACTTCGTAGACGCCGAACAGCAAGGTTCCGGAGGGAATCGGGCCCGGGAGCGCCGTCTCTCCGCCCGGACCCGGAGGCGCGACTCGTGTCTCGTCAACCACGCTTCGGTTCCTCTCCAGACCCTCGGTCCGCGCTGCTCTCCTGGCGCCGCTTCCGCCAGTCGCACAGCCTTTCGGCCATCTGCGCTTCGGCGCCCCGCTCGGTGGGCTCGTAGAAGCGGACCTCCCCCAGAGCCTCGGGAAGGTTTCGCGCGGCCACGAAGGCGTCGGGCTCGTCGTGCGGGTAGCGGTAGTCCCGGCCGTAGCCGTGGTCCTTCATCAGCGAAGTGGGTGCGTTGCGCAGGTGCATCGGAACCGGCGCCGAGCCGAACTCCTCCACGGCCTGGGTGGCCCGCCCCAGGGCGACGTAGGAGGCGTTGCTCTTGGGCGCGCAGGCCAGGAAGCTGGTGGCGTGCGCCAGCGGGATCCGTCCCTCGGGAAGTCCGATCCGCTCCACGGCCAGGTAGCAGGAAGTGGCCAGTCCCAGGGCGGCTGGCTCCGCGTTTCCCACGTCCTCGGAGGCAAAGACCACCAGGCGCCGGGCGATGAAGAGGGGATCTTCTCCCGCGGCCAGCATGCGCGCAAGGTAGTAGAGGGCCGCGTCGGGGTCGCTGGCGCGCAGGCTCTTGATCAGCGCGGAGATGACGTTGTAGTGCTCCTCCCGGTCGCGGTCGTGGAGGAGAAGCTTCCGGCCGACGGCCTCCGCGACCGTCTCGGGGTCGAGGGGTTCGAGGGCCGCCCGGCCGAGCTGGTGGAAGACGACGGCGGTCTGGAGCATGCCGAGCGCTCGCCGCGCGTCTCCATCGGCCGCGTGCGCGATGGCGGCGAAGGCGTCCTCGGACACCTGCACGCCGGAGCCCCCCAGGCCGCGCTCGCTGTCGGCCATGGCCCGCCGGAGCAGCGTCGTCAGCCGCTCCTCGTCGAGCGGGTGGAGCGTGAACACCCGGCAGCGGGAGAGCAGGGGTGCGATCACCTCGAAGGAGGGGTTCTCGGTCGTGGCACCGATCAGTGTCAGCGTTCCCGTCTCGACGTGGGGGAGCAGCGCGTCCTGCTGGGCCCGGTTGAAGCGGTGGATCTCGTCCAGGAAGAAGACCGTGCGCCGCCCGACGCGCAGGGCGCGGCGCGCTTCTTCGACCACCTGCCGCACCTCCTTCAGCCCTGCCAGCACCGCCGAGAGGCCCACGAACTCGCTGCCGGGCTGGGTTGCCACCAGCCGCGCGAGGGTGGTCTTGCCCGTGCCCGGAGGGCCCCAGAAGATCAGGGAGGGCAGCTTGCCCGCCTCGATCAGGGCTCGCAGGGGCGCCCCGGCGCCGACCAGGTGGTCCTGACCGACCACCTCGTCGAGGCAGCCCGGGCGCATCCTGTCCGCCAGGGGGGCGCCCGGCCCGGTGACACCCACGTCGTGTTCCGGCGGGAAGAGCTCGAGAGAGTCACCCGGCGGCATGGCGTGATTCTACCTTTGTTGGGGATGGCTGGCTGTGTTAGTCAACGGGGATGGCCACACCGATCCGATCGGTCGGACTCTGTCTCAAGCCGGACTCGGCTCCGGCCGGCGCCGCAGCCAAGGCGGTCGAGAACTGGCTGGCGGGGCAAGGCGTCCGAGTCGAGTGGGACGAGGAGGCCGCCCGCTGGCTCGACGGACCCGGCCTGACCCGCTCGGAGCTCGCGCGGCGCGTCGACCTCCTGGTGGTGCTGGGCGGCGACGGCACGCTGCTGGCCGTCGCCCGCGACATGGGGAGCAGCGCGGTTCCGATTCTCGGAGTGAATCTCGGCCAGCTCGGCTTTCTGGCCGAGGTCACGCCCGAGGAGCAGCTCGACATGCTGGCGCGCGTGCTGGAGGGGGACTACCAGACCGTCGAGCGCATGCGGCTCGAGGTCTACGCGGAGCGGGACGGTCAGGAGCTCGCCCGCTACCAGGTCCTGAACGACGCGGTGATCACCCGGAGTGAGCTCTCGCGCATGATCGATCTCGAGATGCTCGCCGACGGGGCGCTGGTGACCACCTACCACGGTGATGGTCTGATCGTCTCCACGCCTACCGGCTCGACGGCCTACACCCTCTCGGCGGGCGGTCCGATCCTGCTGCCCGGCTCCCGGGTCTTCGTCCTCACCCCCATCTGTCCGCACACCCTGACCCAGCGGCCGATCGTGCTCCCCGAGGCGTCCCGCCTGGAGATCCGCGTCTATCCCCGGGAGGGCGAGGCCCAGCTCACACTGGACGGCCAGACGGGCCTTGCGTTGGATAGTGGGGATCGCATCTTCGTCGCAGCCTCGGAGCGGCCAGTCCTCTTCGTGGTCGATCCCTACCGATCCCGCTTCGACGTTCTGCGCAGCAAGCTCGGCTGGGGAGCTGGATGATCGAGCTGCTCCGGATCGAGCAGCTCGCCCTGGTGGATCGCGTCGAGCTCGAGTTCGGCGCGGGCCTGAACGTGGTGACCGGCGAGACCGGCGCGGGCAAGTCGGTCGTGCTCGGCGCACTGGCGATGCTCGCCGGTGCGCGCCCCTCGGCGGACGGGGTTCGCGAGGGCGCCGAGGGGGCCGTGGTGGAGGCTGTGTTTCGCACCGACCGGCTTCCGAAGCTCGAGGCGGAGCTCGCCGAGCGCGGCCTCGACGTCCCGGATCACGAGCTGGTGGTGCGGCGCACCCTCAGCCGGAGCGGGAGGAGCCGCGCCCAGGTGAGCGGAAGCCTGGTTCCCATCGCCACCCTCGCGGAGCTCTTCGCCGACCGGATCGAGATCAGCAGCCAGCACCAGTCCCAGGCCCTGCTTCGCCCCGAGATCCAGGGCCGACTGCTGGACGAGTTCGGAGGGCTGCGGGAGCGCTGCGGCCGGCTGGAGACGGGAGTCTCGGCGCTGTCCGCTCGGGCCGAGGAGATCGCCCGTCTGCGGGGCGATGCCGAGGAGCGCGCCCGGAGACAGGACTATCTGGCCTTCCAGATCGGCGAGATCGACGACGCGCGGCTCGAAGTCGGTGAGGCGGAGCGAATCCCTGCCGAGCATTCGCGTCTGGTCCACGCCGAGCGGCTTCGTTCCGAATCGGACGGCGCGGCCGCGCGACTCACCGGAGACCCCGTCCGCTCCGATGCTCCGGGCGCCGCGGATCTGGTCGGCGAGGTGGCTCGCGTCGTCGGCGGGCTCGCGGAGCTCGACCCGAAGCTGGCGCCGCTGGCCGAGCGGCTCTCGCTGGCGCAGACCGACCTGGGCGATGCAGCGGCGGAGCTGGAGCGCTACGCCGCCGCGGTGGAGGCGGATCCGGCGCGGCTCGCGCAGCTCGAGGAACGCATAGGCCAGATCGAGCGGTTGCGGCGAAAGTACGGCGCCTCGGTCGAGGAGATCCTCGACCACCGCGATCAGGCCGCCCGCGAGCTGGCAGCCCTGGGGGGCAGCGACGATCGCCTCCGCAAGCTGGAGGGCGAGCGGGAGGCGGAGTTCGAGCGCGTGGCGCGGGAGGCCTCCGCCCTGGGGAAGGGCCGGCGCCGGGCCGGGAAGAAGATGGCGGCCGCCGTCGAGGCGGCGCTGGCCGCGCTCGCCATGCCCGCGGCCCGCTTCGAGGTGGCTCTCGAGCCGGTCGAGCCCGGCCCCGGCCTTCCCTGTGGGCGAAGCGGGGCTGAGGCCTGCGAGTTTCTCTTCTCGGCGAATGCCGGCGAGCCGCTGCGCTCGCTCCGGCGGGTTGCTTCCGGGGGAGAGCTATCGAGGGTCTTCCTGGCGCTCAAGAACGTACTGCGCCGCGGGGATCCCGGCATGGTGCTGGTGTTCGATGAGGTGGACTCAGCGATCGGCGGGCGGGTGGCGGATCGGGTGGGTGCGGCACTCGAGGAGCTCAGCGGCGAGCACCAGGTCCTCTGCATTACCCATCTGCCCCAGATCGCAGCCCGCGGCCGCCGTCATTTCCGGGTGGCGAAGTCCGAGGCGAAGCGGCGCACGAGAATCCGGGTCGACCTGCTGGAGCCCGAGGAGCGGGTCGAGGAGATTGCCCGGATGGCCGGCGGAGAGGTGATCAGCGAGGCGACCCGCCGCCACGCCCGTTCCCTGCTCTCGAGCGGCAAGGGCCGCTAACTAGCTCGCATTTCTCACCGGGTCGCTGAGCTCTGGCGCCGAGATCGCCCTCTGGATCGCTCGATTGCGCGCCCCCCTGCGTGTGGCAGAGCCGTCAAGTCCGCTTCTCGCCGCACCGATGAGTTCCCGAGAACCCGGGGTCCCCGACCGCCGCGGATGGGGCGTGATCGGCGTCACGGTTGGCTCCCGGGCGGGGGGACGAATGGTCGAGGGGATGGTGGCGAAGCAGGAGCGCCGAGAGAGCGGGCCGGTGCCGCCCGGAACCAGCATCTGCGTGTTGCGTGGCTTCTACGAGGGGCTCGAGGTGCCCGTGGACCGCGACTGGCTGGTGATCGGAAGGGGGCGCGGCGCCGATGTGGTGCTGGCAGAGCCCACCATCTCGAGAGCTCACGCCGCGATCGGCTTCGAGGAGAAAGGCTTCTTCGTCCAGGATCTCGGCAGCACCAATGGGACCCTGGTCAACGGCGCCCGGGAGGAGAAGGCCTCCCTCAAGAATGGGGACGAGATCCAGATGGGGAAGCTGATCCTGCAGATCAGCCTTTTAGACTGATAGGTCGGGCGCGTCGGCGGAGGGGCCGGCGCCGCCGGGCTTGGCAGAGGAACGGATCGCGAGGCAGGAGAGGAAATGGATCGGGTCACGCTCATCGTGGTACCGGATGCGGAGAGCGCGGTTCGCCGCTACCAGGTCTCCCGGCGCCTGATCCGGTACGCCCCCTGGGCCGCCGTGGTCATCGCGATTCTGGTGCTCGCGGGCAGCATCGACTGGCTGCGCCTCCGCCTGGACGCCGTGGACGTGGGCAGCCTGCGGCAGCAGACCGCCCGACAGCGCGGAGAGCTCGACAGCCTGGCCGGCGGGATCGTCTCGCTCGAGGAGGAGCTCGGCCGGCTCAGGGAGTTCGAACGCAAGGTCCGGGTGATGGCGGACCTTCCCGGTGCCGTGGTCGAGGCGGCGGCTCCCGACGGCCAGCGCGACGGGCTGGGCGGTGATCTGGAAGCGTCCCCCGGCGCCGAGACCCGGCCGGAGGCGGCGGCCGAGCCGCAGAGTTCCGCGCCGGGAGGGCAGGGCGGTCCCGAGGTCGAGGCGGGCTCCTCTCCGCCGAACGTCTCGCTGGACCGGGACGGCGAGACCCTGGCGGAGGCTCGGGCCCGGGTTCGGAGCCTGGCGATCCGGGCGGCGGGCCAATCGATCTCCCTCGCTGAGCTGATCGAGGGTCTCGAGGGCAAGCGACACCGTTTGGCGTCCACGCCCTCGATCTGGCCCACCGACGGCTGGGTGACTTCCGGCTACGGCTATCGCATCTCGCCGTTCACGGGCCGCCGCAGCTTCCACGCGGGGCTCGACATCGCCTCGAGCTTCGGCACGTCGGTCGTGGCGCCGGCGCGGGGCCGGGTGGCGTTCGTCGGTCGCAAGGGTCCCCTCGGAAAGAGCCTGGTGATCGACCACGGCTTCGGTCTGCGAACCTCCTACGGTCACGTCGCCGACTTCCACGTCACGAGAGGGCAGGAGATCGAGCGCGGGCAGCGGATCGCTTCGGTGGGAAGCACCGGTCGCAGCACCGGCCCCCACCTCCACTATACGGTGGAGGTGAAAGGCAAGACGGTCAATCCGCACAACTACATCCTCGAGTAGATTTGCCGCCCCGGTTGCCCTCGCTTACATTCGGAACCACCGTTCCACCGCCTCCCCCGAAAGGGAGATCCCACCTCCCGCGATGCTGGACCTCATCCGGAAGATCGTAGGCACCAAGAACGACCGCGAGCTCAAGCGGCTTCTGCCCCTGGTGGAGCGCATCAACCGTCTGGAGCCCGAGGTCTCCGCGCTGTCCGACGCGGCGCTGCGCGCCAGGACCGGGGAGTTCCGGCAGCGCCTGGACAACGGGGAGCCACTCGACGATCTGATCCCGGAGACCTTTGCCACGGTTCGCGAGGCGATGAAGCGAGCCATCGGCAAGCGCCACTTCGACGTGCAGCTGCTCGGCGGGATCGTGCTTCACGAGGGCAAGATCGCGGAGATGAAGACCGGCGAGGGCAAGACCTTCGTCGCGACTCTCCCTTCCTACCTGAATGCGCTCGCCGGGCACGGCGTTCACGTCATCACCGTGAACGACTATCTGGCCCGCTTCCACTCCGAGTGGATGGGGGAGATCCACCGCTTCCTGGGACTCTCGGTCGGAGTGATTCTCCACGATCTCTCCGAGGCGGAGCGCAAGGAGAGCTACGCCGCAGACGTTACCTACGGGACCAACAACGAGTTCGGCTTCGACTACCTGCGAGACAACATGAAGCCGAGCATCGAGTCCTGCGTCCAGCGGGAGCTCCACTTCGCGATCGTGGACGAGGTGGACTCGATCCTGATCGACGAGGCCCGGACGCCGCTGATCATCTCGGGGCCTTCCGAAGAGAACACTCGCCTCTACACCGTTGCGAATCAGCTGATCCCGCGGCTCAAGGCCGGGGCCAAGGCCGATCCCAAGAAGGGCATCGAGGAGAGCGGGGACTACTGGGTCGACGAAGAGCATCACAGCGCGACGCTCACCGAGGCGGGCATCCACAAGGTCGAGCAGCTTCTCAGCATCGAGAACCTCTACGCCCCCGAGATGCTGCCGGTGCTACACGCCGCGAACCAGGCGCTCTCCGCGCACACCCTGAAGAAGCGCGACGTGGAATACGTGGTGCAGGCGGGCGATGGCGGACGCAAGGAAGTGGTCATCGTGGACGAGTTCACCGGACGCCTGATGCCGGGCCGGCGCTGGTCCGACGGCCTGCACCAGGCGGTCGAGGCCAAGGAGGGGATCCATGTCCAGAGCGAGAACCAGACCCTGGCCTCGGTCACCTTCCAGAACTACTTCCGGATGTACGACAAGCTCGCCGGCATGACCGGCACGGCGGACACCGAGGCGCCGGAGTTCGCCAAGATCTACGACCTCGACGTGCTGGTGGTCCCGACCAACCGGCCGATGATCCGCGAAGACCTCCCCGACGTGGTGTACAAGACCGAGCGCGAGAAGTTCGCGGCCGTGATCGACGAGATCTACGAGCGGCACCAGAACAACCAGCCGATGCTGGTGGGTACGATCTCGATCGAGACGTCCGAGAAGCTATCCCGCCGGCTCGCCAAACGCGGCGTCAAGCACAACGTGCTGAATGCCAAGCATCACGAGCGCGAGGCCGAGATCGTCGCCCAGGCCGGCCGCAAGGGCGCCGTCACCATCTCCACCAACATGGCCGGCCGTGGAACCGACATCCTGCTGGGGGGGAACCCGGAGTTTCTCGCCCTGGCGAAGTGCGGCGGCGACAAGGAGCACCCGGACTACCCGATGCGCCTGGCCGAGTTCGAGGCCCAGTGCCGCGTCGAGGGGGCCGAGGTGGTCGGGGTGGGCGGGTTCCACATCATCGGCACCGAGCGGCACGAGAGCCGGCGCATCGACAACCAGCTGCGCGGCCGCTCCGGCCGCCAGGGGGATCCGGGCTCGAGCCAGTTCTTCCTCTCACTGGAGGACAACCTGCTGCGGATCTTCGGCTCCGAGCGCATCACGCCGTGGATGGAGCGGCTCGGGCTCGAGGAAGGCGAGGCGATCGAGCACCGGATGATCACCCGGGCCATCGAGAACGCCCAGAAGAAGGTCGAGGCCCGCAACTTCGACATCCGCAAGCACCTCCTCGACTACGACAACGTGATGAACAAGCAGCGCCAGGCTTTCTACACCAAACGGCGTGAGGTGCTGGAGCGCGACGACGTCCACGACGAGGTGCTGGATCTCGCCGAAGGCGAGGTGGTGGGCCTGCTCGCGCGCTACTGGCCCGCCAAGGGAGATCCGGAGGTGGAGAACGTCGTCGATCTGGCCAAGGCCTTCGAGTCGCAGTTCGGCGTGCCCTTCGATCCCGGCCAGGAGCCGTTCCTGGTGGACGGCAAGCCGGCGCGCGACCGCGACGGCGTCGGGCGCGTGGTGCTCGACCGGATCCTCGAGGCGCTCGACGAGAAGCGGGCCCGCTGCGACGCCATCGCCGAGGAGTACGCGACATCGGGCTACCCGCAGTTCAGCGACTTCGAGCGGAGCATCCTGTTGCAGACCCTGGACCGGCAGTGGAAGGACCACCTCCACGCCATGGACGGCCTGCGCGAAGGCGTGAGCCTGCGGGGCTACGCCCAGCGCGATCCCAAGATCGAGTACCAGCGCGAGGGATTCGGCCTGTTCGAGGAGATGAACCAGCGCGTCGACGCGCAGGTGAGCGAGATCATCTTCAAGTTCGAGCTGCCGGACCCGATTCGGGAGCGGGCCGCGCCCGCCGCGGCTGAAGGTGCCTCGGCGCAGCGCCCCGGACTTCCGCGTCCCCCGGCGGCGAGGGCGGCGAAGAAGAAGGCCGAGAAGGTCGGAAAGGTGGGCCGCAACGCTCCGTGTCCCTGCGGCAGCGGCAAGAAGTACAAGAAGTGCTGCGGCGCAGCGTGAAGGTCCCCGGCTTCCGGTTCAGCGGGGTCTGCTGCGGGATCAAGGAGCGAGACCCGGATCTCGCCCTGATCGTGAGTGACCTGCCCGCCACGGCCGCGGGAGTGTTCACCCGCTCCACCGTGCCCGGCGCGCCGGTGGTGCTGTCGAGGCAGCGCTTGCGCTCCGGACGCAAGCGCGGCGTGATCGTGAACAGCGGAATCTCCAACGTGGCGATGGGCAAGCGCGGAGCGCGCGCGGCCCAGGCGATGACGGAGATGGCGGCGCGCGCGGTGGGCTGCACTCCCGAGGAGATGCTGGTCGCGTCCACCGGGGTGATCGGCGAGCCGATTCCCCTGGCCAGGATCCGCGCCGGGGTCGCGATCGCAAGGGAGGCGCTTGCTCCCGGGGGACTGCGAAACGCAGCGCGCGCGATCATGACCACCGACACGTTTCCCAAGCTCTCGTTCCGGCGCGTGCGTGCAGGCAGCCGTTCGGTGACCGTGGCCGGGATCGCCAAGGGCTCGGGGATGATCGAGCCGCGCATGGCCACCATGCTCTCCTTCCTCGTGACCGACGCCCCGGTGGCGGTTCCCTTCCTGCGCCGGCTGCTTCGGGCGACGGCGGCGGAGACCTTCAACCGCGTGAGCGTCGACGGGGAGACATCCACCAGCGACACGGTCCTGCTGCTGGCGAACGGCGCAGCGGGCGGGGCGCCGCTCCGGGGCCCCCGCAGCCCCGGCGCCCGGGCCTTCGCGGACGCCCTTCGGGCCGTCTGCACCGATCTCTCCCGCGACCTCGCCAGGGACGGAGAGGGTGCCACCAAGCTGGTCACGGTGCGGGTCGAAGGCGCCCGCAGCCGCGGCGAGGCGGAGCGCGCCGCCCGGCGAATCGGGAACTCGCTGCTGGTCAAGACCGCGATCTTCGGCGGCGATCCGAACTGGGGCCGGATCCTCCAGACGGTGGGGGCAGGCGAGGTTCGGCTGAACCTGGAGCGCGCCGAGGTCCGGCTGGGGGGGGTCGCCGTCTTCCGGCGGGGGAGCGCTTGCGGGCCCCGGGCCCGGGCCCGGGCGGGCAGGAAGCTCGCCGAGCCGGAGATCGAGATCCGCGTGGACCTGGGAGTCGGCCGGGGCTCCGCCAGCCTCTGGACCTGCGATCTCTCCTACGACTACGTCGAGATCAACGCCGAGTACACGACCTGAGGCTGGCGCGGTCGCCCGCTAGTGAAAGCGGCAGGGGTCTGCTAACCCTTGGTCAACTCACACGTTCCGGACCGCCTCTGCGGTCCCGGGCAGTCTTGGTGTGCCCGGGTGGGGAATCACGGCCGGAGCGGACGTCGAACCGCGAAGGAGCAATGCATGTCCGAAACGACGGGTGACCCGTCCGTCCTGGCTCCCGAGGCCCCCGCGCCGGAGCCTCCCCCCACAGCCGATGCCACCGCCGCCGACGCCGTGGAGCCCGCCGAGAAGCGGAGCCTCTCGATACGCGCACTGCTGGAGACCGGTGCCCACTTCGGTCACCAGACGCGGCGCTGGGACCCGCAGATGAAGCCATTCATCTTCGGACAGCGAAACGGCATCCACATCATCGATCTCGACGAGACTCTGGTGCGTTTCCGGGAGGCGCTCGACTTCGTGCGCGAGACGGTGGCGGAGGGGGGCAAGATCCTCTTCGTCGCCACCAAGCGACAGGCCCGCACCGCGATCGAGCGGGAGTCCCAGCGGGCGGAGCAGTACTACGTCAACAATCGCTGGCTCGGCGGGATGCTCACCAACTTCCGCACCGTGAAGAAGTCGATCGAGAGGTTCAAGGAGCAGATGGCGCTGCTCGAGGACGAGGAGAAGATCGGAGCGCTCTCGAAGAAGGAGAGGGCGCGGATCAATCGGGTGGTGACCAAGTACCGGAAGTCGTTGGAGGGGATCGTAGACATGGGGCGCCTGCCGGAGGCGCTCTTCATCATCGATCTCAACAAGGAACACATTGCTGTGAATGAGGCTGCGCGGCTGGGAATTCCCATCGTCGCCATCGTGGACAGCAACTGCAGCCCGAAGGGGATCGACTACGTGATTCCCGCCAACGACGACGCGATCCGGGCGATCGATCTCTACTGTGGCCTGGTTGGGGATGCCTGTGTCGAGGGTGGCGTGCTCTTCAACGAGCGCGTCCAGGCCGAGGTGTCGGAGCAGGCCGCGGCGCCTCCCGCCGCCGCCGCGCCCGCCACCGGGCGCCGGGTCGTGGATATCAAGCCGACGACCGCCGGGCGCCGCGCGGGTTCGCGGACCGGAGGAACCCACTCGTCGCGCCCGCAACGCGGGCGGGTCGCAGAGGGCGCGGAGGCCAAGCCGGAGCCGACGGCTCCGGTGGTCGAGAGCCCCCGCAGCCGGCCGAGGGAGAGCGCCGTGTCCGCCGAAAAGCCCGAGACGCCGGCCGAGCAGCCGGCGGGCGAGGTGGAGCAGTCTGCCGCGCCGACGGAGCAGCCGGCGGGCGAGGTAGAGCAGGCTGCCGCGCCGACGGAGCAGCCCGCGGCCGAGTCAGAGCAGGCTGCCGCGCCGACCGAGCAGCCCCCGGCCGAGGCGGAGCAGAGCACTCCGCCGGCCGAAGAGCCCGAGGTGGTGAAGGATTGAGGAGCGGGGCGCGCAGGCGGACCCGTTTCGAGTAGCTGAGAAGGGGAGGGCGGCGAGCCGCCGCGCGAAGCGGTCGAGCTGGGAAGCCGGCGTCCCCGAAGAGGAGAGTTTGAGGTGGCGGAGATCACCGCGAAGGCGGTCAAGGCGCTTCGGGATCGTACCGGCGTGGGGATGATGGAATGCAAGAAGGCGCTCGGCGAAGCCGGCGGCGACCTCGACAAGGCGATCGAGGTGCTGCGGGAGCGGGGCCTGGCCAAGGCGGTGAAGCGCTCGGGCCGCGCGACCAGCGAGGGCGCGGTGGCCATCGCGCTCGCGGATCGTGTCGCCGGCATCGTCGAGCTCGGCTGCGAGACGGACTTCGTCGCCAAGACCCCCGACTTCCAGGCGCTGGCGGCATCCCTGGCCGGGAGCCTGGTCGACGACGCGGAAATCGACGGACGCGATGCCCTGCTGGACGCCACCGTCGACGGGGAGAAGGTCAGCGAGAAGCTCTCCGCAGCGGTCGGCAAGATCGGCGAGAACATCGTCCTCAACCGCTGCCAGCGTTTCACGCTGGAAGGGCCCGGAAGGGTAGGCGGCTACGTCCACGCGGGAGCCAAGCTCGGTGTCCTGGTCGGGCTGGCGACGGAGGCCTCCGGAGAGGTTCTCGAGGTGCTGGCCAAGGATCTCGCCATGCACGTGGCGGCGGCGGACCCCAGTCCCGTCGCGGTGGACCGGGAGGGGGTTTCCCAGGAGCTGATCGAGAGAGAGAAGGAGCTCTTCCGGCGCCAGGCGGCGCAGGAGGGCAAGCCCGAGAAGGTGATCGAGAAGATCGTCGAGGGGCGCATCAAGAAGTACTACAGCGAGGTGTGTCTCCTCGAGCAGGGCTTCATCAAGGACCCCGACAAGAACCTCGAGCAGCTGCTGGAGGAGGTGGGAGCCAAGCTGGGGAGCCCGGTCAAGGTCACCTCCTTCGTGCGCTTCAAGCTCGGTGAGGCGGTGAGCGAGTGAAATCGCCGTACCAGCGCGTCATCCTCAAGCTCTCCGGCGAGGTGCTCGCCGGGCAGGGAGGCTTCGGGATCACCCCTGCTGTGATCCGGGCTCTCGCCGAGGAGCTGCGCGAGGTGCACGCGCTGGGGGCGCAGATCGGCATCGTGATCGGCGGCGGCAACATCATCCGGGGGATGTCCGCCGCGAACGAGGGGATGGACCGGGCCGCCGCCGACTACCTGGGAATGCTGGCCAGCGTGATGAACGGAGTGGCGCTTCAGGACGCGCTGGAACGGCTCGATCTCCACACCCGGGTTCTGACCGCCCTCGAGATTCGCGACATCGCCGAGCCCTACATCCGGCGCCGTGCGATTCGTCACCTGGAGAAGGGCCGGATGGTCATCTTCGCCGGCGGGACGGGGAACCCCTACTTCACCACCGACACCGCCGCGGCCCTTCGCGGGGCGGAGATCCACGCCGACGTGGTCCTGAAGGCCACCAAGGTGGACGGCATCTACAGCGCCGATCCCGAGAAGGATGCGGGCGCGGCTCGCTACGATCGGATCACCTACGACGAGGCGGTCCGGCAGAACCTGCAGTTCATGGACCAGGCGGCGATTGCGGTATGCCGGGAGAACGATCTCCCCATCATCGTCTTCGACATGACGGCGCCTGGGAACATCCGCAAGGTGGTCGCCGGTGAGGCGGTTGGAACCAGAGTGAGCGGCTGAAGGGGGACCCATGTCGGAGGAAGAAGTTGCGATCGTTCTCGACGAGGCCAAGGAGGCGATGGGGAAGTCGATCCGGAGCTACCGGATCGAGCTCCAGAAGGTCCGCACCGGACGGGCGAATCCCGCCATCCTCGACGGAGTCCAGATCGACTACTACGGCACCCCGACACCACTCAACCAACTCGCCAGCTTGAGCGCTCCCGACCCGCGGCTGATCGTGATCTCCCCGTACGACAAGGGGGCGCTCGCCGAGATCGAGCGGGCGATCCTGAAGGCGGACCTGGGCCTGACCCCGGCCAACGACGGCAAGCTGGTGCGGATTCCCATCCCGTCGCTCACGGAGGAGCGCCGCAAGGAGCTGGTCAAGCAGATCAAGCGATCCGCCGAGCAGCACAAGATAGGAGTGCGCGAGGCGCGCCGCGCGGCGGTGTCGATGCTGAAGGACCTCGAGTCGGACGGGTCGGTGCCGGCGGACGAGCGGCGCCGGACCGAGAAGGCGATCCAGGACCTCACTGACGACAAGATCAAGAAGCTCGACGAGATGACGGACCAGAAGGAAGAGGAGGTTCTGCAGGTCTGACCGATGAGGGAGGACAGCATCCGTCCGGACGCGATTCCGCGCCACGTCGCCGTCATCATGGACGGCAACGGGCGCTGGGCCCAGGAGCGCGGACTCGAGAGAACGGAAGGGCACCGCGCGGGGGTGGATGCCGTCCGCAAGATCGTCCGTGCCGCGCGGGACCTCGGTGTCTCCTGGCTCACGCTCTTCGCCTTCTCCTCGGAGAACTGGAACCGTCCCCAGTCCGAGGTCGACGAGCTGATGAAGCTCCCCGCGGAGTTCTTCGCGAGTGAGCTTCCGGACGCCATCGAGAACGGCATCCGCATCGAGATGATCGGCAATCGCCATCGCCTGCCCGCCCACGTTCTGGGCACGCTGGACGAGGCCATCGACGCCACCCACCAGAACAGCTCGATGCGCCTGACTTTTGCGCTCTCCTACGGGGGACGCGGGGAGATCGTGGAGGCGGCGCGCCGGCTGCTCAAGGACCACGAGCTCGGCAAGGTGGATCTCGGTTCCCTCGACGAGAAGCAGTTTGCCCGGTACCTCGACGATCCGGAGCTTCCGGACGTGGACCTGCTGATCCGCACCGGATCGGAGCGGCGCGTCTCGAACTTCATGCTCTGGCAGCTCGCGTACGCGGAGATCCACGTTATGGACCTGATGTGGCCGGACTTCGACCGGGCGCATCTCGAAGCGGCGATCCTCGACTACCAGTCCCGGGAGCGGCGCTACGGGCGGATCAGCGCGCAGGTGCAGGGAGAGGGCGGAAGCACCTCGTGAAGCGCATCAGCCTGCTGGGAAGCACCGGGAGCATCGGCGTGCAGACCCTCGCCGTGGTGGAGGCATTCCCCGAGCGCCTCGAGGTCGTCGCCCTGGCCGCTGGCCGCAACATCTCGAAGCTCGCCAAGCAGGTGCGGCGTTTCCGGCCGCAGCGCGTCTCCGTAGCCGACGAGGAGGGCGCGGAAGAGCTGCGGAACCGGATCGGCGGCGTCGAGATCGAGATCGACGTGGGAGAGAAGGGGCTCGAGGCCGTCGCCACCCAGCCGGCGGATCTGGTGGTGGCCGGGCTGGTGGGCGCGGTGGGGCTGCGTCCGACCCTGGCCGCGATCCGCGCCGGCCGCGACATCGCCCTCGCCAACAAGGAAGTGATGGTGATGGCGGGAGCGCTGGTGCTGCGAGAGGTGCGCCGCGCGGGCGTGCGTCTGCTCCCGGTGGACAGCGAGCACAGCGCGATCTTCCAGGTCCTCGAGGGTCAGCGGCCCGAGGACGTAGCGCGGCTGGTCCTGACCGCGTCCGGTGGCGCACTCCGCACCTGGCCGGCGGAGCGCCTCGCGCGAGCCACGGTGGCGGAGGCCCTCGCTCATCCGAACTGGAGCATGGGACCCAAGATCACCATCGATTCCGCGACCCTGATGAACAAGGTGCTGGAGGTCATCGAGGCTCGCTGGCTCTTCGACGTCGCTCCGGAGCGGATCGAGGTGGTGGTGCACCCCCAGTCGATCGTCCACTCCCTGGTCGAGTTCGTCGATGGCTCCGTGCTGGCCCAGCTCGGCCCGCCCGACATGCGGATTCCCATCGCGCTGGCTCTGACCTACCCCGAGCGGCTTCCACTCGAAGGCCGGCGGCTCGATTTCGCCGCGGTCGGCTCGCTCGACTTCGAAGCGCCGGATCCGGGAAGATTCCCCGCCCTCGAGCTCGGCCATGCGGCCCTGTGCGGGAGCGAGGCGGCGCCCGCCATTCTGAACGCGGTCAACGAGGTCACGGTGGACGCCTTTCTGCGCGGTATCATTGGGTTTACCGAGATCGTTTCCACGAACCGGGTGGTTCTCGAGGCGCACCTGGCAGAGCACCGGGGGGAGGCCGTGCGCGATCTCGAGGACGTGATGGAGGCGGACGCGTGGGCGAGGCGGATGGCCCGCGAGCAGCTCGGGACGAGCTCGGGGGTTGAGGCGGGAGCGCGACCATGAGCCAGCTGACGACCGGCGCCGAGTTCGTCTTCGCGCTGGTCCTGATGCTCGGTGTGCTGATCACCGTCCACGAGTTCGGCCACTTCATCGCAGCCAAGCTCTGCGGCGTCCGGGTGCTCAAGTTCTCGATCGGGTTCGGACCGCCGATTGGCTTCGGGCGTTTCCGGATGAGCTGGACCCGCAGCGGAACCGAGTACGTGGTCGCCTGGCTTCCCTTGGGGGGCTTCGTCAAGATGCTGGGAGAGAATCCCAGTGAGGTCGATTCTCCCGACGCGCAGGCCGACCCGGGCCACAGTCTCAACGAGAAGCCCACCTGGCAGAAGCTCGTTGTCGTCCTGGCGGGCCCCGTCATGAATCTGGCCCTTCCGGTGTTCATCTTCGCGGGCAGTCTCGCCCTGGGGATCGACCGCCGCGAGGCCGTGGTGGGCAACGTGGAGCCGGGATCCCCGGCCGCGGAGGCGGGGCTGCTCCCCGGCGATCGCGTCGTCTCGCTGCAGGACGAGCCGATCCGGTGGTGGGACGAGCTCGAGAAGCGGATCCGCACCGGGCCCGGACAGCAGCTCAGCCTGGGTGTCGAGCGGGAGGGGCGGCGCTTCGATCTCGACCTGACGGTCGAGGAGCGCGCGGGGCTCGACATCTTCCGGCTGAACAGCGACGTCGGCTGGCTGGGTCTCCAGCACGCGCGGCAGAAGTCGGTGGTCGGAGTCACCTCGGCCGACACGCCCGCTGCCCGCGCCGGCCTGCGCTCGGGAGACCGCGTGGCCCGGGTGGGCGAGACCCCGGTGGAGGACTGGACGGCTTTCGCCGACGCCTACGCCGAGAGCCGAGGAGCGGTCGAGCTCGGCGTGGTCCGGAGCGCGGGAGAGGGCCAGGAGGAGGAGATCTCGATTTCCGTCCCGGCCGTCGGCAGTGTCGAGCCGTTCGGCGTGATCCCGGCGGTGGTGCTGGTGGCTTCGGTCTCCGAGGGCAAGCCCGCCGCCAGGGCCGGGATCGAGCCCGGCGACCTGATCGTGGCCGTGGACGGCGCGCCGCTCGGCAGCTTCGTGACCTTCCAGGAGACGGTGCTCGCCAGCAAGGGACGCGTGCTCGAGATCCAGGTCGCCCGGGGCGGCGAGACCCGGAGCGTCTCGATCCGTCCCGAGCTCACCAAGCTCGAAGAGAGCGGTGTGCAGGAGGAGCTCTACCTGATCGGGATCCGCGGCGAGGACGCCACCCTGATCGGAGCCGTCGCGACCGACCAGGTGCGCAATCCCCTGGTCGCCTTTCCGCGCGCCGCGATCATGACCGTGGACCTGACCCGGATCTTCCTGAGCGGACTCAGGAAGATCGTCTCCGGAGAGATCTCCCGGCGCAACATCGGCGGCCCGATCGAGATCGCCAAGCAGTCGCACATGGCCCTCCGGGCCGGATGGGACCGATTCCTCAACCTGCTGATCCTGATCAGCATCAACCTGGGCATCCTGAACCTGCTGCCGATCCCGATCCTCGACGGGGGTCAGGCATTGATGTTCACGGTGGAGGGGGTGAAGCGCTCACCGCTCTCCCTGCGCACGCGGGAGCTCGTCCAACAGCTGGGTCTCGTCGTCCTGGTCGCCCTGATGGGTTTCGCGTTCTGGAACGACATCTCCCGCCACTGGTCGGGCTTCCTCGAGTGGGTGAAAGGGCTCTAGCTGCGCCCGGCGCCTCGCCGGTGGCCGCAGCAGGGAGCAGGTGAGACATGCAGGCCGGCGATTCGCTCCTGCTTTCGATCGAGTCGGCCACCCGTGTGATGAGCGTGGCCGTCCTGGATGGGGAGTCGCTGCTCGCCGAGATCAGCACGTTCGACGACAGGGTGCACTCCGAGCGTCTGCTTCCCGCGGTCGACCAGCTGCTGCGCATCGCGGATCTCTCCCTCGAGGAGATCGGGGCGTTCGCCGTCTCCATCGGACCCGGCTCCTTCACCGGTCTGCGCATCGGGCTCGCCACGTTGAAGGGCCTCGCTTTCGGATCCGACCGGCCGGTGGTGGCAGTGCCGACCCTCGCCGCCCTCACGCTGGCAGCTTCCGGAGCATCCGGTCCGGTGGCGGCGCTCCTCGACGCCCGGCGGGACGAGGTCTACGCCGCATGCCTGGCGGGTCCGGGCGACCTCGGGACTCCTCTGATTCCGGACGCTGTTCTGACGGCGGAGGAGCTGGCAGCGGCTCTTCCGCCAGACTGTACGGTGGTGGTCGGCGAAGGCGCGGCGGCGGTGGCCGGCGACGCCGCGGAGCGGGGCCAGCGGGGAATGACACTGCTCCCCGATGTGCTGGCGCGCGCGCGGGCCTTCTACGTGGGGCTTCTCGGCGTCCGGCTGCTGGCCCGGGGGGAGGGGTGTACCGCCGAGGAGCTGGTTCCCCGCTACGTGCGGAGAGCAGAGGCCGAAGTGCGCCGCACGGGGGAGCGCTTCGAGTGAGAGGGCGTCTTGCCACACCTGCGACGCTCACGTAACTTCGCGAGCTTACGAGGGAATTGGTGATGCACCATGTCTGAGGCCACCACCCGAGCACCGCTCTTCGCGGAACGACTGACGCGGACGTTCGCACCCGACGTCTACGCCACGTCGCTCCCGCTGATCGCGATGAGCGGAATCTGTCTCGCCCTGCAGTGGTGGATCGCCGGGGCCCTCCTGTTCGCCCTGGCGCTCTTCACCGCCTTCTTTTTCCGCAACCCGGACCGGGAGATCCCCGCTGACGAGACCACGGTGGTGGCGCCCGCCGACGGCCGGGTCATCGACTCGGGCGAGATCGAGACCGGGACGGGCACGAAGGCCCTGCGGATCGGGATCTTCCTCTCGATCTTCGACGTCCACGTGAACCGGGCGCCCGTGGCCGGCCGGGTTCTCGCCAAGACGCGCGGGGGCGAGAAGTATCTGGCTGCCTTCAACAAGGCCGCGGAGCGGCAGAACGTGCGCTGCGCCATGACGCTGGAGACGGCGGGAGGCGCCGAGGTGGACGTCGTACAGATCACGGGAATGGTGGCTCGCCGCATCGTCTGTCAGCCCGCCGTCGGCGAGTGGCTGGTGCGCGGCGTCCGCTACGGCATGATCCGCTTCGGCTCGCGCACGGACGTGGTGCTCCCGCTCGGGAGTCAGGCGCGGGTCGCCGTGGGAGACCGGGTGAAGGGCGGCAGCAGTGTGATCGCGGTGCTGCCGGGAGGTGCGGCATGACGACGCCCCACGACTCCGCAGCCACGCCGCCCCCCACGGGCCGGCGCCGTCGTCGCCGCCGCCCCCGGAAGGAGGGACAGCGCGACTTCTCCGCGCTGCTTCCGCACCTGCTCACCACCGGCAACCTGGCGGCCGGCTTCTACTCGATCACGCTCTCGGCCAGCGGCAACCTGGACCGCGCGGCGCTGGCGATCATCTTCGCGGGGATCTGCGACGCGCTCGACGGACGGGTGGCGCGCATGGCCGGCGCCACCAGCAAGTTCGGCGCCGAGTACGATTCGATCGCCGACACCGTCTCCTTCGGCGTGGCGCCCGCCCTGCTCGCCTTCAGCGCCGGGTCACTCCAGGAACTCGGCTGGACCGGCTGGGTGCTGGCCTTCATCTACACCGCCTGCGCGGCGCTGCGACTGACCCGCTTCAACGTGCAGCCCGCGCGTTACACGGGCCGGTTCGAGGGCCTGCCCAGTCCGCCCGCGGCGGGCATGGTGCTGTCCTCGGTCTGGTTCGGTGGATTCCTCCGGGAGAGCGGGCTCCCCCTCGACATCCCGGCCGCCGTGGCGGGTCTGGGAGTGGCGTTGGTGGGGCTCCTGATGGTGAGTCCGATTCCGTACCGGAGCTTCAAGGGAGTGCGCCTCGGGGGCTCCTACCCCACGGTGGTCGTGATGGTGATCGCGTTCGCCGTGATCCTCTCCAAGCCAGCGGTCACCCTCTTCATCGTCGGCCTCCTGTACGTGGGCTCCGGCCCCGCCGAGTGGCTCTGGCGCCTGCGCACGGGTCGCCTGCTCGAGGAGACGGGAGCAGGGGAGTCGATGGCCGAACACGAGACGCGAGGGACGACGCCATGAGCGAGGAACGCATCCGCATCTTCGACACCACCCTGCGCGACGGCGAACAATCGCCGGGCTGCAGCATGAAGCTGAACGAGAAGCTCGCCCTCGCCCGGCAGCTCGAGAAGCTCGGTGTGGATGTCATCGAGGCCGGCTTCCCGATCGCCAGCGACGGCGACTTCGAATCGGTGCGCGCCATCGCCAAGGAGATTCGCCAGACCACCATCGCCGGACTCGCACGCACCGCAAGCGCCGACATCGAGAGGGCCGCCCAGGCCCTCGAGCCGGCCGCGAATCCGCGCATCCATACCTTCATTGCGACCAGCGACATCCACCTGGAGCACAAGCTGCGCAAGTCCCGGGAGCAGGTGCTCGAAGACGTGAGGCGGGCGGTGACGCAGGCCCGGCAGCACTGTGACGACGTGGAGTTCTCGGCGGAGGACGCGACGCGTTCGGAGTGGGACTATCTGGTCGAGGTCTTCACGGTCGCCCTGGAGGCAGGTGCCTCGACCTTGAACGTCCCCGACACGGTCGGCTACACGACGCCCATCGAGTACCACGATCTGATCCGACACCTTCGCGAGAAGATCCCCGGCAGCGAGCGGGCGATCTTCAGCCTGCACTGCCACAACGACCTCGGCCTCGCCGTCGCCAACAGCCTCGCCGCCATTCGCGCCGGCGCCCGTCAGGTCGAGTGCACGGTGAACGGAATCGGCGAGCGCGCCGGCAACACCTCCCTGGAAGAGGTGGTGATGGCGCTTCGGACCCGGCGCGAGGTCTACGGCGGGCTCGATACCCGGATCCGGACCCACGAGATCTATCCGACCAGCCGCATGCTCTCCTCCATCACCGGTGTCGCGGTGCAGCCGAACAAGGCCGTCGTCGGCGAGAACGCCTTCGCCCACGAGGCGGGCATCCACCAGGACGGGGTGCTCAAGGCCGCGATCACCTACGAGATCATGACGCCGCAGTCGATCGGGCGGGTCTCCAACGAGCTGGTGCTCGGCAAGCACTCGGGCCGTCACGCCTTCCGGGATCGCCTCACCGAGCTCGGCTTCGACGTCGAGGGGGACGAGTTCGACGACGCCTTCAAGCGTTTCAAGGCCCTGGCGGACAAGAAGAAGACCATCTACGTCGAGGACCTGGAGGCGATCCTGGCCGAGTCGTCGAGGTCCGACGAAGATCGCTTCGCTCTCGAAGACCTCGCCGTCGTGAGCGGGACCTTCGCCATGCCCACCGCCACCGTGGAGCTGACGGTGGATGGGAGCCTGAAGAAGACCTCCTGCATGGGCGACGGACCCGTCGATGCGGTCTACAAGGCCATCGCCGAGCTCACCGGGAGCAAGAGCGAGCTGGTCCAGTTCCAGGTGAAGGCGATCACCGGGGGCATGGACGCCCAGGGCGAGGTGACCGTCACCCTCCAGGAGGGCGGGCGGCGTGTGATCGGAAACGGGTCCCACACCGACATCATCGTCGCCAGCGGCAAGGCGTACATCCACGCGCTCAACCGCCTCGACTGGCACAAGCGGCGGCGCAGCCTGGACGAGCCGAAAGGAATCTGAACCTTGGAACGAGTTCTGCTGCTACCCGGCGACGGGATCGGACCTGAAGTTGCGAGGGAGGCCCACCGCGTTCTGGAAGCGGTGGCCGCCCGCCACGGACTCGAGCTCTCGTGCCAGGAGGCGCTGATCGGCGGCGCCTCCCTGGATGCCTGCGGCTCACCCCTCACCGACGAGGCGCTCGCCGAGGCCAAGGGAAGCCGCGCGGTTTTGCTCGGTGCCGTGGGCGGTCCCAAGTGGGACACCCTGCCGATGGATCTCCGCCCCGAGAAGGGGCTGCTGCGTGTCCGCAAGGAGCTGGGGCTCTTCGCAAACCTTCGCCCCGCGAACGTGTTTCCGGCGCTCGCCGACGCTTCTACGCTGCGCAGGGAGGTGGTCGAGGGGATCGACCTGCTGGTGGTCCGCGAGCTCACCGGCGGGATCTACTTCGGCGAGCCCCGCGGCACCGCGCTGGTGGAGGGCCGCCGCGAGTCCCGCAACACCATGGTCTACGACGAGGTGGAGATCTCCCGCATCACCCACGTCGCCTTCGACGCGGCCCGGCGCCGCCGCAGGCACGTGACGCACGTGCACAAGGCCAACGTGCTGGAGGTCTGCCAGCTCTGGGTGGAGGTGGTGGAAGAGGTGGCGAAGGACTACCCGGACGTGGAGCTCGCCCACCAGCTGGTCGACTCCTGCGCCATGCTCCTGATCAGGGATCCCGGGCGCTTCGACGTCATGGTGACGGGGAACCTGTTCGGAGACATCCTCTCCGACGAGGCAGCGATGATCAGCGGGTCGCTCGGCATGCTCCCATCGGCCAGTCTCGGCGAGGGAGGGATCGGCCTCTACGAACCGGTCCACGGCTCGGCGCCGGACATCGCCGGCCAGGATCTGGCCAATCCCCTGGCGGCGATCCTCTCGGTGGCGATGATGTTCGAGCACACCTTCGACAACCCCGCCGCCGCCGCCGAGGTCCGCGACGCGGTGACCGCCGTGCTCGCAGACGGGTACCGCACCGTCGACCTGGCCAGCGAAGCTGACGACGGGCAGCCCGTGGGCTGCCGGGCGATGGGAGATCTGGTGCTGGAGAGGCTGGGCCCGGCGTGACCGCGCGGAAGGACGGCCTTCGAGTCGCGGTGATCGGCGCCACCGGCACGCTGGGCAGGGATCTCCTGTCCGTGCTCGAGGCGCGGCGCTTCCCGCTGGCGCAGCTGGTCCCCGTGGCCACGGAGCGGTCCATGGGCCGGGCCGTCGAGATCTACGAAGACTCGATCCCGGTCGAGACGGATCCCCCCTCGCTTCGCGGTCTCGACCTGGTCTTTCTCTGCATCCCCGCCAGAGACGCTCTCGAGTGGGTGCGCGCAGCGCTTCACGCCGAGGTTCCCTGCGTCGACCTCTCCGGTGCGATGCAGGGAGCGGAGGAGGTGCCGCTGCTGGTGGCGGACCTGGGTCCGGATCCCGCCGACCTCCTGCAACCGGTGATCGCCTCGCCGGCCGGCGCGATCCTGGCCTGGTCCCTGGTGCTCGAGCCGATCCAGCGCTGTGCGGGGCTTCGCCGCGTGATCGGCACCGGCTTCGAGTCGGTCTCGGGCGCCGGCTGCGCTGGGATCGAGTCGCTCCAGGCCGAGGCTATTGCGCTCTTCGGCCAGCGCGAGGTCCCGGAGCCGACGGTCTTCCCGCGCGAGATTGCCTTCGACTGCATTCCCGTGGTGGGGGAAGCGGGGAAGGGCACGGAGACCGAGTTCGAGGAGGCCCTGGTGCGCGGCCTGCGCCGCCTGCTCGGTGCCGAGCTGCCCCTCGCAGTGACCGCGGTGCGGGTGCCGACCTTCTTGGGAGCGGGCGCCAGCATCGCCGTCGAGGTGGCCGAGCATCTGAGCGCCGCGGAGCTCATCGAGCTGCTGGCCAAGTCGCCTGGAGTCGCACTCGTCGGAGATTCGATGCCCTCGCCCACCATCCGCGAGGCCGCCGAGAGCGAGCTGGTGCTGGTGGGCAGGGTTCGGCGCGACCCGAGCTCCGAGCGGGGGCTGCTCTTCTGGATCGCCGCCGATCCGGTCCGGCTGGCGGCCAGCAACGCCGTCCGGCTGGCCGAGACCCGCTTTCAGGCAAGCTGAACGCGCAGTGCCATGGCCACCCTTCGATTCACGCTCGAGTACGACGGGGCCGGCTTCGAGGGCTGGCAGTCGCAGCCCGAGGGGCACCGCACCGTTCAGGACACCCTGGAGGCGGCGTTGCAGAGGATCACCGGCCAAGGCGCGCGGGTGATCGGAGCGGGCCGCACCGACGCCGGGGTTCACGCCGAAGGCCAGGTCGCCAGTGCGGAGATCGAGACCTCGATGACCTGCGGCGAGCTGAAGCGCGCCCTCAACACCATCCTGGCCCGGGACCTGGCGGTCGTGGGGCTCGAGGAGCGACCCGCCGGGTTCCACGCCCAGTACGATGCCCGCGCCAAGCTCTACCGCTACCGGATCTGGAACGGCCCCTGCCCGTCCCCCCTGCGCGCTCGGCGCAGCCACTGGCTGCGCTCCCCACTCGACCTCGTGGCGATGCGGGAGGCCGCGCGCTGCTTCGAGGGGCGCCACGACTTCAGCTCCCTTCAGGCGGCTGGCTCTTCGGTGAACGACAGCGTGCGGACGCTGCACCGGGTCGAGGTCGCGGGAGTCCCTGGCGCGGAGATCTCGGTCGAGGTGGAGGGCTCCGGCTTCCTTCGGCACATGGTCCGCAACCTGGTGGGCGTCCTGCTGGAGGTGGGCCGCGGGCGCCTGGCCCCCGGCTCCGTCCCCTCCCTGCTGGCCGCTCGGGACCGCGGCGCCGCTCCGCCGACCGCCCCCGCCCAGGGCCTCACCCTGGTCTGGGTGGACTATGGTTTCCCCCGGTAAGACGGGGCCTTACAGTTCCGCTAGCTTGACGGTCAAGAGCCCCTCGGCTAACGATTGCGCCCCGGAGCGAGGAGAGGAGATCGATGGGAGTCCAGGCCCACCGCGCCACGCAGAGCGCCCGGCCCGCAGAGGTCGAGCGGCGCTGGTACGTGGTGGACGCGAACGACCGGGTGCTCGGCCGACTCGCCTCGCGCGTGGCGACGATCCTCCGGGGCAAGCACAAGCCCATCTACACGCCTCATGTGGACACCGGCGACTTCGTGATCGTGGTGAACGCCGAAAAGGTGAAGCTCACCGGAAACAAGCGCGAGCAGAAGACCTACTACCGCCACTCGGGATGGATGGGTGGCTTGCGGTCGATCACCGCCGCCAAGGTGCTCGAGGGACCCCATCCGGACCGCGTGGTTCGAGACGCCGTGCGAGGTATGCTGCCGAAGAACTCGCTGGGCAGGAAGATGCTCGGCAAGCTCAAGGTCTACGCGGGGCCCGGTCATCCGCACGCGGCCCAGAAGCCCGAGGAGCTCCAGCTTGACTGAGACCCAGATACTCCCCACCGAGGCCTTCGTGACCGGCAAGCGCAAGACCGCCATCGCCAGGGTGAGGATGAGGCTCGGCACCGGTCAGATCCTGGTGAACGGCCGGCCCGCGACCGAGTACTTCCCGAGGGAGGCGCTGGTCGGTCTGGTCAACCAGCCCATCGAGGTCGCCGGCGTGGGCGGCCGCTACGACGTGATCGCGAGCATCAAGGGCGGCGGCGTCTCGGGCCAGGCGGGCGCCCTGCGCCACGGGATCGCGAGAGCCATCGAGAGACTGGATCCGAGTCAGCGGGTCGCCCTCAAGCGCGGTGGCCTGCTCACCCGCGACGCGCGCAAGAAGGAGCGCAAGAAGTACGGCCAGCGCGGAGCCCGGGCGCGTTTCCAGTTCTCGAAGCGCTAGGCCGGCGTTTCCGCCTCCCCCTCTGGCATCGCTCTTCGGCCGTCCGGACGCCTTCTGGCGCGGGCGAATTGACACCCCTCGGAGCGGCGGGTTATAAACCGCAAAACCGACGCACGGGTGAGAGACCATCCAACCGGCCTTGACTCGCAACTCCCTTGAGGCACGGGGGGTCGTGGTGTGACGAACGGCTACGCCACAGGCCCGATGCAGATCCCTCTCCCCGTATTGGCAGTGGTGTGCCGCGGCGCGATGGCGCGCTTCCATCTGCGGCCGCACTAGCGAGCTGGGGGAAATGCAGGACAGGCCCAAGAAGTTCATCTTCGTCACCGGGGGGGTGCTCTCCGGGCTCGGCAAGGGGCTTTCGGCAGCTGCGATCGGCTCCCTGCTGGAGGCCCGGGGCCTGCGTGTGAACTTCCTGAAGCTGGACCCCTACCTGAACGTGGATCCCGGCACCATGAACCCGATCCAGCACGGGGAGGTCTACGTCACCGATGACGGGGCCGAGACGGATCTGGATCTCGGCCACTACGAGCGCTTCACCCGCACCATCACCGGCCAGGTCAACAACGTCACCGCGGGCCGGGTCTACGACGCGGTGATCAGCAAGGAGCGCCACGGCGACTACCTGGGCGGGACGGTCCAGGTGATCCCCCACATCACCGACGAGATCAAGGAGCGCATCCACAAGGCCGCCGAGGGCGCCGATCTGCTGATCATCGAGGTGGGCGGCACCGTGGGCGACATCGAGTCGCTGCCGTTCCTCGAGGCGATCCGACAGTTCCGCGCCGACGTGGGCCGGGCCAATGCCTGCTACGTCCACCTGGCCCTGGTCCCCTTCATCCCCTCCGTGGGCGAGCTCAAGACCAAGCCCCTACAGCACTCGGTGAAGGAGCTCCAGGCGGTGGGCATCGCGCCCGACGTGCTGCTCTGCAGGACCGATCGCTTCCTGCCGCGCTCCGTCAAGGCCAAGATTGCGCTCTTCTGCAACGTGGACGAAGACGCCGTCATCACGGCCAAGGACGTCGAGCAGATCTACGAGGTGCCGATCATCTTCCACAGCGAGGGGATCGACGAGAAGCTCACCCGCGTGCTCGGCATCTGGACCGGTGAGCCGAACCTCGAGCCCTGGAAGCGGGTGGTCCACGCCCTGACCCATCCCGACGGGGAGGTGCGGATCGGCATGGTCGGCAAGTACGTCGACCTGACCGACTCCTACAAGAGCCTGAACGAATCCCTGCACCACGGCGGGATCGCCCACCGGGTGCGCGTGCAGATCGAGTACTTCGACTCCGAAAAGATCGCCGACGCCAGCGAGCTCTCCAAGATGAATGGCATTCTTGTCCCCCACGGCTTCGGCTCCCGTGGTGTCGAGGGAAAGATCAAGGCGATCCGCTTCGCCCGCGAGCAGGGCGTTCCCTACCTGGGCATCTGCTTCGGCATGCAGCTGGCGGTGATCGAGTTCGCCCGCCACGTCGCCGGCCTCGACGGCGCCAACTCCGCCGAAGTGGACGAGAGAACGCCGCACCCCGTGATCGACTTCATGCCGAAGCAGCGGGCGCTGGAGGACAAGGGCGGCTCGATGCGCCTGGGCGCCTATCCCTGCGTGCTGCGCCGGGGAACCCGGACGGCCGAGGCCTACGGGATCCTCGAGGTCTCCGAGCGGCACCGCCACCGCTACGAGTTCAACCCCGCCTACCGCGATCAGCTCTCCGGCGCGGGCCTGGTGCTGGCGGGCACCTCCCCCGACGACCGCCTGGTCGAGGTGGTGGAGATCGCGGAGCACCCCTGGTTCGTGGGCTGTCAGTTCCACCCCGAGTTCAAGTCCACCCCCTTCGAGCCCCATCCGCTCTTCACCGCCTTCGTGGGGGCGGCGCTGCACCACGCCGACCGGGACTGACCCGTTCGCGCAAGGCAGGGGCGGGCGGCGCTCGCCCCGGAGCCGCTGCCAGCTTGCGCTCGCCCCCCGGCTTCCCTAAGAAAGTGCAGTCAGAGTGGGGCGTTAGCTCAGTTGGCAGAGCGCCGTGTTCACACCGCGGAGGTCACTGGTTCGAGTCCAGTACGCCCCACCATCAGCGTCTGGAGCGGTCCTTCCGTTCGCGTGGCCCAGTAGCTCAGTTGGATAGAGCACCAGCCTCCGAAGTTGGGGGTCGCAGGTTCGAATCCTGCCTGGGTCACCAAACCCCGCAGAGTGGAGACGTTCCTTGCGTGCTTGCGTTTCTGGAGTTGTGCGTCCTGAGAACTCCTCCCACGAGATGCGAGGGCTCTGCAAGGGGGGCCGTAAGTCCCGCAGTACGATCAAGCCTTGAAGCAAGGAGCGTGCCCGCCGTAGCACCGCTCTCGCTCACGCAGAGCGCCTGAAGCCGCGCATCTGGCTGTCGTTGGCGGCGCTTCGGCCACCAACCCTGCCGTGCGCGCCGCTCGGTGATTCGCCAACGATCCGTGTGATGGCTCCAAGAAGCGGCACCTCGTGGTCTTCGGGCTCGGCTCGGGGCACGAGCCGACGGCCCAGAAGGAGGTCATTTCCCACGCGGCCTTCCATGGTGAGACGCCGGACCGATATTCAGAACGCGTCTCGTCAGTCCGATAGCTCGAAGGGGTGATCGCCGTGGGGACCGCGGCGAGTGCGCTCGAGAGATCGCGAACCCTGGGAGGCAAGCCGCTCGAGGAAGCGAATGTATTCGGCAAGATCCAAGGGGCGCGACACCTTGGCGCGTCGCAGCGCCGCGACGTCCTGGGTTGTGGTGGGCAGATCCCGTTCGAGGTCGAGGGCGTCAGAGCGATCGCTTGAGCTCAATGTACCTGTCCTCCATCCCGGCTCGTTCGAAGTAGCCGCGAACCTCGTCTTCGTCGACTCCGGGCACCCGAAGCAGCACGCGGATGTCGGCCATCTCCTGAAACACTCGCTCCGGGTCGTTCTTCATCGCGTGGACCTTCATAGCCACTAGATGCTCTGCGCGGGGCACCGGCAGGTCGCGGCCGCCGAGCCGGAGGGTCGTGCCAGGTGCTGAGAAGAGTCGCCGCGAGGTCTCTCCCGCGACGTAGATGAAGTCCAGTCGCCCCGCGGCGGCGTCGGAGTGCAGGTGATTCGAGTACCCGGAGCTCGCATGAAGCGTTTCGTAGCCAAGCGACTCCAGAAACGCGATGAGTCGCTCGCGCACCTCCGCTTCCGTAACGAAGTCGAGGTCGGACGTCGCCCGGGACAGGCCGTAGGCATGGAGCGCGAACGCGCCGACCAGGGCGAAAGGGGCATTCTCCCGCTCCAGGAAACCCGCGACCGCGTCGATCACCCTGGCGAAATCCAAGCCAACGCTCCTTCGGGATGGATCGTACCCCAGCCCGAACCATGGGTGGCAGTCAAGGAATCCCATCTCCAGCCCCTCGTTGGCCAAGCCCGTGTCCATTGCCCGGGAGCGCACGGGCGCGTGGACGACAAGGCGTGGGATCCTCGATCGGGGAGCCTCAAGGCACGGACCCCTCCGGCTCAGAATCGCTGGTAACTCCTCGGAAGCCTCGGCACTCCTCGGAAAGCGCGACGCGCGCAGCATTTCGAAAAGCGGCGTGAAATCAGCTGCTTGTGGTGATCTTGATCCCCAGCCTCCGGAGCTGGGTGTCGCAGTTCGCCCCCTGGGCGCGGAGCGCCCAGGCACGCCGAGCCGCGGAGCGACGACGGCAATCCTGCCTGGATCGCCATCTTCGCGAGCGGGGCATCCGAGTGGCAGCGCGAAGCCCGTCCGACGCTGCAGCTCGACGGGCGGGCCTCAGCTCGAAGCCTCGTCCCGGAAGACGTCGGGGAACTCGCGCAGCAGCACCTCGGAGGTGGCTTCGCCGACCGCTCGGTAGAGCGCCCGGGAGTAGTGGCAGTCGAAGTGGTACCGGATCGCCTCCGGGGTGCTCGCGATCTGGCGGAAGCGATCGACCGGATCCACGCAGCGGATCCGCTCCCCTTCCAAGTCCGCGCAGAGCTTCGCCTTGAAGGGCCAGCCAAACGGCCCCTCGCGTGCGAGCGCGTCTTCGCGGGGAAGGTGAACCACGACCAGCGGCATGCCGAAGGCCTCGGCATCTGCGGCCATCTGGTGGACGATCGCGCGCGAGAGCTCGCCGATGTACGCCCTCTCCGGCTTCGTACCCCAGTCCAGCGAGTCACTGAAGATGCGCGCGAAGTTCCACAGCCGGGGCGGCCAGAGTCGGTCGTACTCCTCGGGCATCGGCACCGGAACGTTCTCGAGCACGAGACCCGAGTCGGTCAAGCGGAATCGCGGCTTCGCGTAGCTCTTGAAGGCCACCAGGTTCCGAGCCATGTTGGACTTGTGGAAGCCGAAGACGACGATGTCCGGCCGGTACCGGAATCCATCCCGTCGCAAGCGAAGTAGCGCCTGGCCCTGGCCGTAGCCCATCACGCCGAGATTCAGGACTTCGGTGTTCGGTAGTGTCGCCTCCATCACCGCCGGGTAGGTCTCGTCGTCGTTCGCACACTGGCCGAAGGTGTACGAGTCCCCTATCGCGACCACCCGTGCGGCTTCGGTGCGCTCGACCGAGTACTCGCGCGCCCCCCGCATGTGGGCTGAGTTGGTGCTGATCTTGGCACCCTGGTACCTGTGGCCCGAGAGGCCCGCGGCGGGGACGTGGCCGAGGTCCGCGTCGAGCTCGATGAACTCGCGCGGGCCAAGACCCCGCCGTGCGCGCTGCCAGCGCTCCTCCCACCAGGCGTCCGAGATGACGAAGTCCGGCAGCGGCAGCAGCTCGAACCGCGCGGCCGCCTCGCAGACCAATAGCGTGAGCAGCAGAGAGACGAAGAGAAGGGCGATCTTTCCCATCATCACGAGCAGTGGATGCTAGCGTGTCTGCTCAGCAGATTCCCCACCCGAGTGAGGGAGCGACGAAGGTTCGCGGTCGGCTGCACTCGGTCGAGATCGTCGTGCCTGGTCCCTCCCCGCAGTTTTCGTGCCGGCGGAATCGATGGAAAGCCTCTTCCCGCGTGGACCCGAAGGGCCCGCCGGACCGCGGGGCGTACGAGGTGATACTGAGCTGCCGGGATTCGAGCTGGTCGCGGAACGCGGGAAGACATCGGTCTGGCCTGCGCTTCGAACCTCATGATCTCGAGGCTACTGCTCATCGCCCAGCCCCATGGCCTCTAGCACGAGCCTCTCGAGCTCGGCGCGAAGACGGTCGCGAATGCTGGCCATGTCAGGATCATCGATCACGTTCCGCAGTTCGTACGGGTCGCTCTCGAGATCGTACAGCTCGTCCATCCCCGGGTGTCGCAGCCAGCGAATGTACTTGTGCTGCGCGGTTCGCACGGCCCGGTAGTCCATGTCCATCAGCCATGGCATCGGGTACTCGTACGAGGAGAACTCGACCAGCAGCGAGCGTCGCCAGTCGGGCACCTCCCCTCCAAAGAGCGGCCGCAGCGATCGCCCCTGAATGTGTGGTCCTACCGGCGCCCCCGCCACCTCCAGGACCGTTGGAGCAATGTCGATGGAGAGAGTCAGCTCGTCGATCTCGGAGCCCGCTTCGGCGAGCGGAGGATACCGCACCAGGAGTGGATTCCGGATCGATTCTTCGTAGGGCAGGCGGCGCTCGATGCTCAGGCCGTGCTCCCCGTAGAAGAAGCCGTTGTCGCTGGAGAAGACGATCATCGTCCGGTCGAGTGACTCCATCTCTTCGAGCGCCTGTAGAATCCGTCCGAGGCTCTCCTCCACCGCGAGGAGCATCTCGGCCCGCCGGCGAATCGTCTTCTCGCTCGTCCCCGGATCGATGAGCGCCGCGAAGCGCCCCATGATCTGGGGGGAGTCGCGGAACGCCAGCGCTCGACGCAGCGCCGGCTTGCCGGAGAGGTCTTCGGGCGACCGACCGGAGTTCGGGCGGCGCGGGAACAGCGCCTGCTCGTACCTCCCCCTATGGCGCGGCGCCGGGATATATCCGCTGGGGCGAGAAGTGTCCACGGATCCATCGTCGAGCTGCCGGGCATCCGGGTGGACGGCCTTGTGGCTGAGGTAGAGGAGGAAGGGGCGATCGCGCTCTTTGCGAATGAACGCCAGTGCCCGCTCCGTCAGCAGATCGGTCACGTAGCCCTCGACCTCGTGAAGTTGCCCCTCTTCGAAGAGCTGGGGATTCACCGTTCGTCCCTGCCCCGGCAGGCCCACCCAGTAGTCGAATCCGGGGCGAGGGGTCGGGTCGTTACCCATGTGCCACTTGCCGATGAAGGCCGTCTCGTAGCCGGCACGCTGCAGATCCTGAGGGAACGTTCTCAGTCGATGGCTCGCGAGATTCCGGGCGACGTTGTCGACGATGCCGTGACGGGACGGATACTGTCCCGTGAGAATACTGGCGCGGTTGGGCGAACAGAGCGGAATCGCGTGGAAGGCGTTGCGGAAGGTGGCTCCTTCCCTTGCCAGGCGGTCGATGTTCGGCGTCTCCAGGTAGGGATGGCCTGCGGCTCCGAACTCGTCCCAGCGCAGATCGTCGACGACCACGACGACGATACTGGGCGGAGCCGTGCCGTCCGTTCCTCCCACCTGTTTCTGGCCGGAGAGATCGGCCTGGCATGAGGTGGCGATGGTGAGCGTCAGAACTGCCGCGATGAACCACGGTCTGGCAGCAAGCCCCATCTTTGTCCTTCCAAGAGGAATCGAGCACGACCGAAGGCAACTCCCCGCCGAGTGTCTTGTATTCGTGCATGGGGCGCCAACCGGTGGCTGTCCATCGGGAATCCGAAGGGTCGAGGTCGCGCCCGAGAGTGACCGCGTCCGCGTTCCAGACCGCGCAAGGAAGAGGAGGATCAGCGAATCCTCTTTGTCTCCATGGGATTGGCCGCCCTGCCGGCTGCTGAACCGGCTCACGCCGCTCTCCTGGGACGGCAGACACAGCGAGCTGCCAGCGGTCGTCGTGCTGCGCTTCCGGCTCTCATGATCCCCCGGCCGTCTGCGGACGCGCGGAACCTCGGCGCCAGGGTCGTTGCGGGTCGCGGGCTGCGGTGGGATCAACCGCGCGGGCTACCCTCGGTCGTGCTCTCGGCGTGGCCGCTCGGCAAGGGCGTTGGCATACAGCGGTCGAGATCCGGGTTGTACATCAGACGATAGGAGAACCCCGGGTTGCCCTGCGCTGCCATGACGTCCCAGCCGCTGATCAGATACGGACAATCGTTGTTGAAGCAGACGTACACGTACTCGTTCGGCCACTCGCAGAAGGGCGACACCGGGAGATCGAACCTCACCAACCGCTCCTCGCAGTAGGGGCAGCAGAGCGTCTCCCGCACGCGCGCCTTGCGCTCCCGGAGCACCTCGGGGGGCGGGCACGGATCCGGCTCCGGCGGGATGTCCGGGCGGGGCGCTCGACCTGGGGAGGCGCCCTTCCTCTCCGCATAGATCGCCCATATCGGATCGCTGGGAATTCCGAGACCGGCGTACTTGTCGTCCTTGGGGCGCGGCTTCCCCCTCGAGCAGAACAGCGTCATCGGCCCGAAGTCCGGAACCGAGCGAAAGTACTCGTGGACGATGAGCTGGCGCGTGGTCTCGTCCGCCTCTCTCCAGATCTTGACCGCCTTCTGTTGGAACAGCCGGTTGGTGAAGATGACCAGGAACAGGCCACCCGGCTTGAGCACCCGGGCGACCTCGGCGAACACTTCGAACGGCCTGGTCAAGTAGTCCACCGAGGCGGTATTGAGAACCACGTCAAAGCTGGCGTCTCCAAACGGCAGCCCCGGCTCCTTGTTGAGATCGTGGAGCAGGTACCGACTGAGGCACTCGTTCTGCCGCAGCTCCCGTTCGCCGAGACCGAGGCCGACCACCTCTGCCGGCTGCACCGTGCTCGGGATGTGAGAGTGCCAACCCGCCATCAGGTCGAGGATGACCGGCTCGGCCTCCACGCACAGCGTTCCGATCACACGCTGCACCGTCTGTCGCGCCCGAGCATCCATGTGGTAGACGCGCCGCTCCCCGTCGTAGAAGACGGAGTCATCGGCCTCGTCCAATCTCGAGAAGGCATCTGTCGCCTCGAACTCGCCCGGCGAAAGCGTCAGCAAACGTTCCGACGACACTGGGAGGGACCCCTTCATCTTCTTCTGGTGCTTGGTACGAACTTAGTCCGGACTTCCTCGATGGCAAGAAACTGGACTCTGCTGCCATGATCGTGCGGGGAGCCGATAGGGCACGGAGGGGGTACCCGCAGAGTTTGAGGCGATTTGGTGCCTCAGTCTCCGAAGTTGGGGGTCGCAGGTTCGCTCCCTGATCGCGAAGCGACCAGGCACGCCGAGCCGCGGAGCGGCGATGGCACTCCTGCCTGGGTCACCGTTTTCTCCCGGCGAGATCAAAGGCTTGGTGCAAGCTTGGGATCTTCAACTCGGGGAACAGGTCGCGATCGTTGGTCTCGCAGATCCTTTCTCGAATGCGGTGGTCGTAGGTACGTCGTGCAGTTGCTGCGGGCAGAGCTCAGAATGTGCTGAGATGCAGCAGGGGTGTAACGCGCGTAGGCGGCCTACAGCTTGCGCATGAAGCCGTGACCCATGAAGTGACCGAAGTCCTGCAGGTAGCGCATCTTGACGGTCTTCATCAATGAGGCCTGGGCCAGGTTGCCCGCGAAGTCGCCCAGATAAGAGGCCCGCAGGAAGGGCGTCTTCATGCCCAGCCGGTTGCCGATGGTGAGGTTGAGTTCGCTGGTGGTGGTGAAGCACTTGTCGATGTGGTGCACCTTCTTGGCGTTTTCCACCTGGGCTTTGCCTGAGCAGCTGCCGATGAGGAAGACCTCCTCGCCCTTTGCATCGATGGTTTCGCCATTGGCCCCGATGACCAGCACCGAGGGTTTGGCCTGGCGGAATACCTCCGGGCCGCTCCACTCCTCGAAGAAGCTCAGGAACATCTTGAGCCCCATGATGCAGCCGTATTTGCAGCGGCTCTGGTCGTCGTGGCGGCTGGGGCCCCAGACGAAACGCAAGGGGCTCTCCAGGCGGTCCAGCTCCTTGTGGATGTCCTGCCAGCGGAAGTACTCGTCGTCATAGGGGTGGATGCATTTGGCGTGCTCGTCCAAAGCCTCCAGGGACTCGATGTCGCCCAGCAGGTTGACGTCCGCCAGGCTGGTGGGGGTGTAGCCCCGCTCCACCGCCCGGTGCAGATAGGGCACATCTTCGAGCTCGTAGCCCAGCAGCCGGGCCCCCACCAGGTCCACGGCCACCGGATTGACGCCCATGATCATCAGGCCCAGCTTGCGCGGCACCGGGATGGCCTCGTTGGCCACGCCGATCTCGATGGCGTCCATGAAGATGAAGTCCGGGTAACCCACCGTCAGCAGGTCCACGATCTTGTCGATGAGCATGAAGTCGTGCTTGATGGCCCGCTCGTCGTCTGAGCAGATGCCGACATTCAGCTTCACCGCGCCGGTCATGTTGGTGATGTTGTGGCACTTGAGCTTGGGCAGGTAGACCTTGGAATCGGCCCGGGCCATCTTGCGCGATACCCGCAGGCGGTCGTGCACCACCCCGCCTACAAAGAGGTTGTCGCGCTTTTCCTCGTCAATGCAGAAGATGCCCACTTTCTTGCCGGTGGCGTCCTTTACCTTCTTGACGGTTTCGTAGTACCCCGCGTGCTTGAAGCTGAGCCGGGTGGGCACCCCGATGCCGGTGTTTTCGCCCATGTCCACCCGGTCTACCCCGGGTGAGGTGGCCAAGGTGCTCAGGCCGGACTCTATCACCGCGTTGTGGGTGTAGGCATGGGTGCCGAACTCGCCGTGCTTGGAGGCGAAGACCACATTGGGCTTTACAAAGACCTTGCCCCGTGGCTGGTAGCCGAAAAACTCCATGCCCTTGCACATGATCTCCGAGAGCTTCTGGGGGTCATAGTCGTCGCATTTGACGAGAAGCACGGAATTGTCGAGCGCGGTGTTGCGCAGTTCAGCCATGTACTCTGCTCCACTCAGGACAAGGGGTTGATTATAGTGAGCTGCCCCAGCTTTACCGGAGACTCCGCCATGTCCCGCGTTTCGTGGAGGCGCATGACTTTGGACGAGCTCGCGGAATCTTGCGGTTCTTCGGGGTCCCCTGCGCTGGGGCGGTCTGCAAGTAGCCGGAATCGTTCAGGAGTGCACAGCCTCCGGAGCTGGGAGTCGCAGCTTCGCTCCCTGGGCGCGGAGCGACCAGGCACGCCGAGCCGCGGAGCGGCGAAGGCAATCCTGGGGCTGATCGATGAGTTCAGTGCCGGCGGCTACAGCCAGTTTCGCGTGATCCCCAGCATCGGCCCGGTCAAGCGGACAATTGCGGTGAACGCGTCGGTGGAGACCGAGAGCCAGGTTCTGCCCTACGAGATACTGGAGGATCACATCGCCAGAGTGGAGCCCCAGGTATTCGCCGCGATTCCGTGCCCTTGCCGCACCGCTGCAGAGCTGGCCGGCAATCCCTGCGAGCGCGCCAGCGAGAACTACTGCACCGTCGCTGGCCCGGTGGCTCAACACATCGTGAAAGAGGGACTCGGGCGAGAACTGACTCGCGAAGGACTGTTGGCGCTCATGAAGCGGGCCGAGGCGGACGGACTGGTCCACCAGACCACGAATATCCAGGACCGAACCATGTTCATCTGCAATTGCTGCCCCTGCTGCTGCCCCTACCTGATTTCCCGGAAGAGATTTCTGGACGACGGTGCCAGCGCCAGGTCGGACTTCCTACCCGTCATCGATCATGAGCTCTGCACGCTGTGTGAAGATTGCGCCGACGTCTGCCCGATGGAGGCCGTGTACCATCACTGGCCCCACCAGCCCGACGGCTCCGATGACTTCATCCGCGTTCGAACGGAGCTCTGCATCGGCTGCGGGGACTGTGCGTCGGTCCCACTCGCCGTGACTGCTTCGATCTGCAGCGGAGATCGTCGTCAGCGGCGGGACAACTCGTAGGTCTTGCCGGTTTCGACCATTCGCCTGAAGTTCTCGGGCCGGACGTTGGCTGGCACGCTGCAGCCGCTTCCCAGGATGAACCCGCCGTCGGCACCGACCTCGTCGATGAGTCGCTTGCAGTATTCCGAAACATCCTCCGGCTTGCCGATCGACAAGAGCGACGCGGAGACGTCACCCCAGAGACAGAGGTGATCACCGATGATGCGTCTGGCAGCGAAGATGTCGGTGGTGCTGTCGAGTGCCAGGACCGCCGATCCCCGGGGCAACTCCCTGAAGTAGCTGACGTTCTTGTCCCAGCACTGATCGAGATGGAACACGGTGGCGATTCCCTCCGACCAGAATGCGTCGACAATCTGCCGCGTGTAGGGCCACCAGAAGCGCTCGAAGATGGCGGGGGAATAGAGGAAGCCCGAGGCGCGCTCTTCGACGAGCAGCCACAGGCCGATGCCGGAGGCCTTTACCAGGTCGATCTGCTTCGCGATCAGGTCCGTCGTCATCTTGCGGAGCGTTCGCTCGACCGGCTCGGGGTCGTAGTACAGATCCTCCGTGAAGGAGATCAGCGAACGCATCAACGAGAGGCTGAAGAACGGGTGCATGGCAGCCGCCACGAATGCCGGGGTGAGCCCTCGGTCAGCGCACTTCGCTTGGAACGTCTGAAAGGCGAGTGCCAGCCTTCCCAGCGTTTCGGGCAGCTGGTCCGGCGCGAGATCGCTGACTCTCCACAGGTAGTCCTCGAAGTAGAAGGAGTCGAATCCCATCTCGCAGATCTTCTCGTAGTCGCTGCGCGCGAGGACCTCCTCCTCGAGCAACTGGAACTCCGCATCGTCGGGAAGCTCCACACCGGGAGTTCGAACCTTCATGGGATAGTGCCCGATCGCCTGCAGCTGGACGGGCAGTGAGCCTGCGGGATGGGGATTCTCCCAGCCGCCGTATTCATCGAAGACCTCGAACACAGCGGACACCGCCAGATCGTTGTCACGGGCAATCTGCGCCTGTGTGAGGCCGGTCAGACCGGCCGCGGGTTCCGGCAGCAGTGTCGGGACCAACGGAACGCGATCGGGCTTCTCCAGGCGGATCGCCGCCCAGAAGCGCTCGTCGGGTGTCATCGATTCGGGCATCATCGCAAATGGCGTTCCAGCGGATTCGGGTGATGGATCACGCCGACTCGTCAGAGGCTCTTCAGCAGGGCGCGGGTGCGGGCGGCGTCCTCGGGGTTGAGCGCGAACTCCACGGCGGCGAAGTCCGTGGCGCCGGCGGCGGCGAAGCGGGCCAGCCCGTCCGACACCCTGGTCTCGTCGCCGGCGAGGGCGACATCGGCGGGCCCGCTGGCCCCCTCGCGGTCGAGCATCGCCCGGTAGGACGGCAGGTTGTTGTAACCGGCCAGGATCGTGGCAATGGACTCGCGCACCCCGGCCGGGTCGTCGGTGACGCAGACGGGGACGCTGGCGATCACGCGGGGTGCTGGCCGGCCGGCCTCCTCGGCCGCCGCAGCGATGCTCGGCACGATGTGGCTCTCGACCGTGCGGGGCCCCACCAGCCACAGGATCGTGCCGTCGCTCCGCCGACCGGCCAATCGCAGCATCTGTGGCCCGAGAGCGGCCAGGATCACCGCCGGCGGACCCGCCGGGGGCGCGACCACCTCGCCGTCGCACGACCAGATCTCGCCCCGAGCCGAGACCGAACGCTCGTGGAGCAGCGGCAACAACACGTCGAGGTACTCGCGCATGTGGCGGACCGGTCGCTCGAAGGGGATCCGGTAGCGGGCCTCGACGTCGGGCTTGTGGCCGAGCCCGATTCCGAGGGTAATCCGGTTCCCCGAAGCGGCCTGGGCGGTCAGCGCCTGCCCGGCAAGCATCTCGGGGTGACGCCCCCAGGTGGGAATCACCGCGGTACCGAGTTCGATCCGCTCGGTCACCCGGCCGAGTACCGCCAGCAGCGTCAGGGCATCGGTGCCGCTGGTTTGACTCAGCCAGTAGGTGGGAAAGCCGTCGGCCTCCGCGGTCCGGGCGTGTTCGATCAGGCCGTCCACGGGGATGGCGAAGCGGATCTGTGCCGCGGCGTTGATTCCGATCTTCATGAGCTGATTCTCCTCCAGCGGCTCGCCCGGCTGGATGAGTTGAGAGAGCCGGCAGCTATCCTGTCCGGATGCAGCTCATACTCGTCCAGCCAGAGATCCCGCACAACACTGGCTGCGCTGCCCGCCTGGCGGCGGCTACCGGCGTGCGGCTGCACCTGGTGGAGCCGCTGGGCTTCTCGCTCGAGGACCGCTACCTGAAGCGCGCTGGCCTCGACTACTGGCACATGGTGGACGTCGTGGTTCATTCCGACTGGGAGACAGCCGCGGAGTTCCTGAGCGCTGGAGCCGGGCAGCCGCTCTCGGAGCGGCTGCGGCTGTTCAGCGCCCGCGGAGGACGTTCGCTCTTCGAGACCGACTTTGGTGACGAGGACCTGCTGGTCTTCGGGAGCGAGAGCAGAGGTCTGCCGGCCTCGCTGTTGGAGGCGCACGGCGAGCGGCGCGTCTACGTGCCCATCCGAGAGGGCGTACGCAGCCTGAACCTGGCCAACACGGTCTGCCTCGGCCTCTATACCGCCCTCCAACGCGCCGGTCTGCCGCTGCCCGACAATGACGGCCGCTACGTCGCCCACCCGGGCGCCGGGAGAGGACGTGCGCCCGAGCGAACGCGTGCGCCGCCCGCCGGGCGGATGAGCGCACTGCTGCATTCGGCGCATTGTCTCACACTCTGAGGAGGACTCGATCGATGACGGCTCCGGGACGCAAAGGGGTGGAAGTCGAAGATCCGCGAAAGGAGAGTCTCTGGGCGTCGGAGGCGCCGATGCCGCTCTCACCGCAGCTCGAGGGCGACCGGGAGGTCGATCTGGCGATCATCGGAGGCGGTTGCACGGGACTCTCCTGCGCGTACTACGCGAAGACGTTCCGGCCGGACTGGTCCGTGATCGTGCTCGATTCGCATGGCATCGGTTCGGGGGCGAGCTCGCGCAATTCCGGCGCTGTCTATGCGCAGCATCATGGGATCGACGATGACTCGATGGCTCGGCGGGGGCTCGATCGGCTTCAGCGATTCATGAGAGAAGAGGAAGTCGAATGTGATTTCCGGCCCGCGCCCACGCTCGAGTTGTTTGCCTCGAAGGTCGTAGCCGGGAAGACCCGCTCCAGCCCTCCCCAGAATACGAAATGGATCCAGTCCGACGAGCTGCGGGAGAAGATTCGGAGTGAGCACTATGCGGGAGCCCTCGACTCGCCGGACTACTTCACGATTCACCCGGGGAAGCTGGTGGCCGGCCATGCAAGAGCAGCGATGCGCGTGGGCGCGGAGCTCTTCGAACGCTCGCCCGCCCTCGAAGTCGTGGGTGGCCATCCCGCCCGGATCGTCACAGCGAAGGGAACCGTTCGCGCCGCCCATGTGTTCATCGCCGTCAATGCTCACGGGCCCCGTCTCGGATTCTTCGGGCGAAACATCATTCCCGTCCATCAATACTCCTTGGCTACCCGCAAGCTGACCGATGCTGAAATCAGCAGCTTCGGTCTCGAGCGCTGGCCGCTGCGCTTCGAGCGACGGGTTCTTCCGGTGACGGTCGGCCTGACACCCGGCGGGCAGATGTTCGTTCGGATCGTGCTCGGCTACGTGAGCTTCAGCTCCTGCATATGGCCGGACATCGAGGGCGCGCGTGACCATACGCGGCGAATCTTCGAGCAGCGCTATCCCTGGGTGGCGGATATCGGCTTCGCGCACGAATGGCACGGTGTCACCGGGCACACATTGAGGGGGCGAGAGATCGTGGGCGTGGTCGATGACGGGAACATCCAGGTCAGCCTGGCCTACAACGGCCTCGGAGTCATGCCGGGACACACCAATGGGTATCTCACGGCGTGTCGCCTCGCGGGCCGGGACGATGAGGATACCCGCTACCTCGACAGCATTTCCGGTCAGATACGGGTGCCCGGAGAATACCTGAGAAGCATGATGCTCAAGCCGGTGATGAAGCTGATGACGCCGATGAGATCACTCTCGAGTCACTGGGGCGGGACGCTGCAGCGACACTAGTGCTGCGCAAGAGCTACTCGAAGCAGAAGGGATACCCATGGCGCTGACGATTCCTCACTGGATCGACGGAAGCCGGCAGACCGGCGCTTCGGGTCGGGACGGCCCTGTCTTCGATCCTGCCTCCGGCGCGGAGCAGGCGCGCGTGGCGTTCGCGAGTGGCGAGGAGGTGGACCTCGCCGTGGCGTGCGCCAGGACGGCATACCCCGCCTGGGGCGACACCCCGGTCACGAAGCGGAGTCAGATCCTCTTCCGCTTCCGCAACCTCCTCGACGAACACAAGGACGAGCTGGCGGCAGCGATTTCGCGCGAGCACGGCAAGACGCGCCCCGACGCACTCGGGGAGGTCCAGCGCGGACTCGAGGTGGTCGAGTTCGCGTGTGGCATTCCTCAGCTACTGAAGGGTGACGTCTCGCAGCAGGTGTCCAGCGGCGTCGACCTGATGGTGGTACGCGAGCCCCTGGGCGTGGTCGGGTGCATCACACCCTTCAACTTCCCGGTCATGGTCCCGCTCTGGATGTTCCCGATCGCGATCGCGTGCGGGAACACGGTCGTGCTCAAGCCCTCCGAGAAGACGCCGTCGGCCGCGAACCGCCTTGCCGAGCTCTTCGCGGTGGCCGGTTTGCCCGAGGGGGTGATGAACGTCGTCCACGGGGATCGCGTGGCCGTCGAACGCTTGCTCGAGCATCCGGACGTGGCAGCCTTGAGCTTCGTGGGCTCCACGCCCGTGGCGCGCGCCATCTACGAGGCGGGCACGCGCAACGGCAAGCGCGTACAGGCGCTGGCCGGCGCGAAGAACCACATGCTGGTGCTGCCCGACGCCGATCTGGAGCTGGCTGCCGACTCGGCGACCTCCGCTGCGTACGGCTCGGCCGGAGAGCGCTGCATGGCGATCTCGGTGGTGGTGGCTGTCGGCGAAGCGGGCGACGAGTTGATCCGCAAGATCGAGGAACGCATCGGGAGGCTGCGCGTTGGCTCCGCCGAGGATGCTGCCGTCGAGATGGGGCCGCTCATCACTCGCGAGCAGCGTGACGAGGTGACGTCCTACATCGACGCAGGTGTAGAGGAGGGAGCCACGCTGGTCGTGGACGGGCGTGGCCTGCGGGTGGCGGGGCACGAGGACGGCTTCTTCGTCGGCCCCACGCTCTTCGATCGCGTCGAGCCCGAGATGCGCATCTACCGCGACGAGATCTTCGGGCCGGTGCTATGCGTGGTGCGCGCGGAGAGCTTCAGCGAGGCCGTCGACCTGGTGAACCGCAACCCCTGGGCCAACGGTACCGCGATCTTTACGAACGACGGAGGTGCAGCACGGCGCTTCCAGCGAGAGATCCAGGTCGGCATGGTCGGCATCAACGTGCCGATCCCGGTTCCGCTCGGCTTCTATTCCTTTGGGGGCTGGAAGGATTCACTGTTCGGAAGCCACGCCATCTACGGCCCGGAGGGTGTCCATTTCTACACGCGCCCCAAGGCGGTCACCACGCGCTGGCCCGATCCGGCTCAGCGAGGCCTGGACCTGGGGTTTCCTCGTTCCCGATAGCGCGGCACCCAGCGGTGCCGCAGGAGTCCTCGGGAGGAGGCAGGACAGATCTACGGCAGCTGGCCGTGAACGACACGCCCCTGCATCACGACCGCGTCGGGCCTGACCCGGTGGATGGCGTAGCGGTCCACGGCGAAGAGGTCCGCGGAGAGAACGACGAGATCCGCTGCCTTTCCCACCGTGAGGGAACCCAGCTCCCCATCCAGGCGGAGCTGTGAGGCACCGCCGCGGGTGTAGCCTCGAACCAGCTCCTCTCGTCCCAGACGCTCGGAGAGCGGCGGCATCACGGCGGCGTCGGGTCCGCCCTCGACATCCTGCCGGTTGTGGCCGACCTGCATGCCGAGGAAGGGGTTGGCGCGCTCCATCTCGGCGTAGGTGGTGACGTCGCTGGAGAAGCTCACCACCGCGCCGTCGTCGAGCAGCGGCTGCGCGCGCATGACCCGGCTGGAGCGGGGCTCGCCGACGGTGAGGTGGGATCCCACGAAGTAGCCGCCGTGCCAGTGGGGCGTGAAGTTTGCCACCACACCCAGCTCGCGGAACCGTGGTACGTCCGCGTCGTCCAGGACCTCGAGGTGCGAGAGGGCGACGTGGCAGGCGAGATCGCCCGGGACTGCCGCTCGGGCCTGTTCGACTGCGTCGAGCGCGACCCGGATGGCGCGGTCTCCGACGCTGTGCAGGTGCAGGTCGATCCCTTCGGCGTGAAGCTCGAGGATGAAGTCCCGCAGCTGCTCGAGAGTGAAGAGCGTCTCGCCGCGACCGGCCCCTTCACCGAGGTACGGATCGAGCATCGCGGCGGTGCGGATCTCCTGCACCCCGTCGAAGTGGATCTTGATGGCTTCGAATCGCAGCAGGTCACCGCCGTATTGGCGTCGCAACCGCTTCAGCTCCGAGACGGCCGTGTCCAACTGCTCGGGCAGCACGATGTGGACGACGCCGCGGTAGCGGAGCGGCAGCCGACCCTCTCGCTCGAGCTCTGCGACCACGGAGTAGACCTCGTCGTCGAAGAGCAGGTTGCCGGCATCGAAAACCGTCGTGACGCCATGCCCGGAGAGGAACTGCATGAAGGTCAGCATGCGCGCGGCCATCTCAGCGCGTGACGGGAGCAGCCAATCGCCCACGAACGGGAGCAGCGCGAACTCCTTCACCCATCCCGTCGGCTCGCCGTCTTCGTCCCGCACGAAGTAGGAGAGCCCGGGGGCGGGATCCGCGCTGGACGCATCGACTCCCAGGAGCTTCAGCGCCGACGAATTGAGCCACTGGCTGTGGCCCGAGTCGTCGAACAGCATGACGGGGCGCCAGCGGACCACGCGGTCCAGCTCCTCCTTTCGGGGCCCTTCGATGCCGTAGAGCGTCGTCGGCCACTCGCCCGCCACGATGACGGGCGGCCAGAACCACCCGGCGTGGTCGTCGAGCCAGGTCAGGATGTCCTGGTGACTGGTCTCGGGAACGGGGCTCTCTTCGTCGTCTTCACCCAGGAACCCGACCATGCCCGGATGGGTGTGCGCGTCCACCAGACCCGGGATTACCAGCTTTCCGTGTAGTTCGTGATGGACGTCTCCCTCTTCCCGCAAAGCGAGGGCGCCCGCGTCGTCGCCGACGTACACGATCCGACCGTCCCGCACGACCAGCGCCTCGGCCCAGGGACGGGTCTCGTCAGCGGTGAAGATCTTCGCCCCGGTGAGCGCGAAGTCCGTCGGCTGCGGAAGCGGCTCGCCGGGCGGGGGGCCCGCACCCCCGCACGAGGCGCAGGAGGCCAGCAGGGCCAGAGTCAACCAGATCCGCATCGCTCGAGTCTCCCTCCTCCGAAACCCTCCTACCATAGGGGAAGCTGGACGGGCGCAGCATTTCCACAGACGTCGTGAAATCGGCCGCTTGTAGCGATCTCGGGCCGCAGTTGCATCCTCTTGCGACGTTTCCCGGATGGGCTCTAATCTGATTCGTGGGGGAAGAAGAATGATTCTAGGAGTGTCCGGGCCGTACGCGTCGGGGAAGGGCGAGGTGGTGGCCTTCCTCGAGGAGCGGAGCTTCCGGGTGTACTCGCTTTCCGACGTGATCCGCGCGGAGCTGGCCAGCCAGGGGCTGGAAGAGACTCGTGAGAGGATGATCGAAGCCGGCAGGTCGATTCGCGCTGCGGAGGGGCCGGGTGCGCTCGCAAGACGTCTCCTACCCAAGCTGGTCGGGAACCGGAACTACGCCGTCGACTCGATTCGCCATCCTGCAGAGGTGGAGGTGCTGCGGAGCACGGACCAGCAGTTCCAGCTGATCTGGGTGGATGCAGACGAAGCCGTTCGGTTCACGCGGCTCCGCGGGCGAGGCCGTTCCGGCGATCCGGAAACGGTGGATGAGTTCCGTTCGCTCGAAGGCCAGGAGCTCGAGAGCGACGATCCTATCGGACAGCAGCTTCTCGCCGTTCGCGCGCTGGCGGATGCGACGCTCGCCAACGATGGCAGCATCGACCAGCTGCACGAGGAGGTTCACTCGCTGCTGAAGCAGAACCTCTACTTCGAGCGCCCCGGCTGGGACGAATACTTCATGAACATCGCGCGCGTCGTCGCGATGCGAAGCAACTGCGTGAAGCGCAAGGTGGCGGCGGTCGTCACCGTCGATCGCCGGATCATCTCGACCGGCTACAACGGCACTCCCCGAGGTGTGCGAAACTGCAACGAAGGCGGTTGCCCGCGCTGCAATTCCTTTGCACCCGGGGGCACGGAGCTCGGCGACTGCCTGTGTTCCCATGCCGAGGAGAACGCCATCACCCAGGCTGCCTACCACGGGGTGAGCGTCCGCGGAGCAACGCTCTACACCACCCTATGTCCGTGCCTGATGTGCACCAAGATGATCATCAATTCGGGCATCGCAGAGGTCGTCTACAACGCGAGCTACCCCGTCGGGGAGGTCTCGCTGGGGCTCTTGCGGGAGGCCGGCGTCGAGGCCCGCCAGGTCGAAGTGGCTGACTAGACCGCCGCAAGACTCGCGTAACACACGAAAATCTCATAAAAATCAAATAGATACGCTACATCTTGCGCCCGAGCTGCATCCAGAAATAGAATCCTGTTTGGAAGCGAGTTGTCGCCGGTTGCCTTCCGGGTTTCGCAATGCTGTTTCTGTTTGCTGGTGAAAGGGCTCACGACGCTGGTCGTGTAGCCCGGATGGTGGTGCCATGACTTCCGTCGAGCCGATTTCGAGCGATCAACTGCAGCGTCTACATCCCCGGGTCATCGAAGAGCCCTCGAAGATCGCGACCCTGCTCTCCCGACTCGTCGACGAGCGGGTCCCCCTTCATCAGGGTCTGAACAGCCGGATCGAGCCGGAGACGGCCCAGGTGGTTTCGGTGGCGAACGATCACGTGATCCTTCGCGCCGAAGGGTTCGACCCGACGGAGCGGCGCCAGCTCCTGCTCAACTTCTCGCTCGACGGTCGGACGTTCTCGTTTCCGACCCTGCGTCTCGACGACGAAGTCAATGGTCGGGTTCGGGCCCAGAGACCTCGAGCGGTGTACTGCCAGGAGCGCCGGGACCGTGCACGCCGCGCGCCCAGCGGTGGCTTCTCGGACCCGAGCCGCGTTCTCTTGATCGAAGAGGGCAGAGCCCAGCGCCAGGCACAGGTCGAGGATTGCTCGGCTGGCGGGCTGGGTGTCCGGCTGCCGGAAGTCGAGTCGCGCGTTCCCCAGAGCTTCCGGGTGCGCTTCGTCGATGGCGAGAGGGCCGGATGGGAAGCCGATGCGGAGATCCGCTACCAGGCGCCGGATTCGGCCCGCAGCGGCTGGACCCGGCTGGGTCTGGCGCTCTCCAACTACGGGTCTCCTTCGCCGCTGCCCGTGGTGCACCGTGCCGAAGTCCTCCCCGGGCGGGTCCTGGATCGAGCCCGCCGGAGATGGAGCGCTCTCGCACAGGGCGCGGCATTTGCGGGGGCGAGGCTGGTCCGCTCTGTCAGTCCTCGGAAGCGGGAAGGCCCGGAGATCCGTCTCGCCCGCTACCAAAACGACAGCGGAGAGAAGCTCGTCGGAATCATCGACTCGTGGGGTGACACGCGCGGGGCGACGGCGGTGGCGATCTCCCCGGCCTGGGGTCGCACCAAGGAGACGCTGCTCCCGCTGGCTCGCACGATCGTCGAGACCTTCCGGGCGGCCAACCATCCGGTGGTCGTGCTTCGATTCGACGGGATCCGGAAGCGCGGCGAATCCCACAACGATCCGGATTGTCTCGAGCCGGGAACCGAGCATCACCACTTCACGTTCTGGCAAGGGGTCCGGGACATCTCGGCCACGCTCGATTTCCTCGAGAGATCTCCCGATTTCGCGCCCTCGAAGACCGTGCTCCTGACGTTCAGCGCCGCTGCCATCGACGGGCGGGCGGCGCTGGCCTGCGAACCCCCGGAGCGGATCGCGGGGTGGGTCTCCGTCGTTGGTGCACCGGACCTCCAGTCGGCGATGCGCGTGATTTCGGGAGGTGTCGACTATGTGGGCGGCGCCGAGCGCGGTGTCTCGTTCGGCTTCCAGGAGGTCCTCGGCGTCGAAGTCGACATCGATCTCGCCGCCACCGATGCGATCGCGCACAAGATGGCCTTTCTCGAGGATGCCCGACGCGATCTCGCAAAGATCTCGCAGCCCATCACGTGGTTCCACGGGGCGCACGATGCGTGGATGGACCTGGATCGGGCCAGAGACATCCTGTCCCACGGCGACACGCGCCAACGCCAGCTGGTCGTGCTGCCGACCGGTCACCAGCTGCAGTCGAGCCGGCAGGCGCTCGAGGTCTTCCAGTCCATTTCGATCGAGATCGGCCGCATGGCACTGGGGGCCGAGCTGCGCCCCGCGCTCCCGAACTTCGGAGACCTCGACGCCAGACGACGCGCCGAGAGGCGCCGACGACCTGCGGTCGAGACGAACCTGCGGGATTTCTGGCACGACTACCTGCTGGGCCCCGACGGAGTTCTCGGCATCGAGCTGATGACGAGCGCATCCAACTACCAGTCGCTGATGGACACGCAGATCGAAGCGCTGCGCGCCGCTGCGGGAGATGTCGTCCTCGACATCGGTGCAGGGACAGGGGCCTTCCCCACGCAGATTGCGGACCGCGGCGACTGCCCCGCTCCGCTCGAGATCGTAGAGCTCGACTTCGTCGACGCTGCGCTGCGCCGCGCCCGCAAGAGGCTCGAGGAGCGGGTGCTGCCGAAGGGGCTCTCGGTGCAGTACCTGCAGGCGAGCCTCGACGTTCCGGCGGGGTTCACTGGCGTCCCGCTCGGATCGGGAAGCTGCGATCGCGTGATGGCGTCACTGGTGTTGAGCTACGTCAAGGACCCGGCCGAGCTGCTTCGCGAGATCCACCGGGTCCTGCGGCCGGGAGGCGAGGCTGGTGCTCTCGACCATGCAGAAGGACGCCGACATCTCCAAGATCTACATGGAAGGGGTGGACGAGCTGCGTGGCGGCCTGGCGCGGAAGAGATTCGGAGCGGAGGGAGTGGACCAGGTCACGCGATCGGCGCGGACGTTCCTGAACGATGCGGCCAGGTTGCTCGATCTCGAAGAGCACGGCGCCTTCCAGTTCTGGGAGCCCGAGGAGCTCGCGGCACTGATTCGGGACGCCGGGTTCTCGGGCATGGACGTCTGCTCCGCCTTCGGGGTGCCGCCGCAGGCCATCGTGGTCTCGGCCGACCGCCCGTGACCCCTTGGGTCTGACACCAGGGGCCGGTCTTGGCTGGATGGCGGAACCACGGTCCTGGGAGTGCTCGGTCCGGCCGATCGACAGCTGAGGCGCTCACTCGCACCGGCCTGACGCACCCGCTGCCCGTGCTTGGCGGATGGCTTCTGGCTTGCCTGCTGGCGGCATTCGGCGTCGCGAAGCTCGACGTCGAAACCACGACTGGCAGCGTGTTGGACCGAACCGATCCGGCCTGGTCCTTCTATCAAGACTCGCAGACGGCCTTCGGCGGCGATGAGATCCTGGTGATCGCTCTCGAGTCCGAGGCGCCGCTGGACCGCGGCACCCTGGAGAAGGTCATCGAGATCAGCGAGCAGCTCGAGGAGACACCGGGCGTGCGGCGCGTGGACAGCGTCTCCACCGTGCCCCTGGTCACGGCGCGCCCCGATGGGTTCGTCTCCCTGGACGCTGCGTTCGGTGATGGCGTGCCCGAGTCCAGGGACGAGCTGCTGGAGATCGGGTCTCTTCTCCAGGCGGACCGCCTGGCTCCTCGAAGCCTCGTCTCCGACGACCTGCGCGCCTTCTCCGTGGTCCTCGTCCTGGAGCGGGGAGCGGAGGCGGACTACGACTCCGTCCTCGACGAGATCGATCGCGGACTCGCGGGTGCACCCGCATGGGTCTCCGGAGTGCCGGTCTTCCGAAAGGAGGCGAACGTCGAGACGCGCCGCGAGCTCTCGCTCTTCGTTCCGCTGACCGTGCTCGTGATCGGCCTGCTGTTCGCGCTCCTCTTCCGCTCGCTCCCGGCCGTTCTGATTCCGCTGGCGACTTCCGGCTGTGCGGTGTGGATCACTCTCGGGATCATGGGAGCGCTGGGTGTGCCAGTCACGATCACCACGGCCATTCTTCCATCGGTCCTGCTGGCGCTGGGATGTGCCTACTCGATGCATCTCCTGGTGGCCGGGTCTTCCCCAGGTGGCGCCGAAGCGCGAGCCGCGGCGATTCTCGAGGTGTCACCACTCGTCGCGCTCTCCGGACTCACGACGGCGATCGGGTTCGTCGCCATGGCTCTCGTCCAGATCGAAGCGATTCGAGGAATCGGGACGTTCGGCGCTCTGGGGGTGCTGATCGTCCTGGCGGCCACGCTGACGGCGTCACCCGCGGCGATGCGGCTCTGGCCGCTCGCCGCACGCTCTCCGGCCGGCTACCAATCGCTTCGAACCCGTCTGGTCCCGGTCATCGTCTCCTTCGTCGACAACCGCAGGTGGCTCGTGATCGGCGGATCCGCTCTGGCCATCGCAGTGGTCGGCGTCGGGATCAAGAAGGTCGACGTCGAGACGGACGTCATCGTCTGGTTCTCCCGCGACCATCCGATCCGGGTCGCGTACGGCGCGATTCGAGACCGCTTCTCCGGGATCAGCCCGGTCAATCTGGTGATCGAAGCTCCGAGCGGGCGCCTGGTGACCGAGCCGCTGGTGGTCGAGCGCCTGGAAGAGCTGACGCGCTTCCTCGAGGCGACTCCAGAGGTCGGGAAGGCGATCTCCGTGGCAGATCCGATCGCGCAGATGCACGAGGGGTTCCTGGGTGACCCCGGTGCTCCACTGCCGGCGAGGCAGGACCTGATCGAGCAGTACCTGCTCATCCTCGAGTCGAAGCCGCAGATACAGGACCTGGTCACCTCCGACCGGATGCGCGCCAACGTCCTGCTCCGGGCGGACGACAACGCCTCGACGTCGCTGCTCCACGTGGCTGGCCAGGCGGAGGACTGGTGGTCCGCCAACGGGGTGGAGGGCTACTCGGCGAGGGCCACCGGGATCATGTACGAATTCGCCAGGGCGGAGGACGAAATCGCGCGGGGTCAGATTCGCGGCCTGGGGTTCGCACTGACGGCGGTCGCGCTGATCCTGTTCGCGGTCCTCGGCTCGCTGCGCCTGGCCGCGATATCGCTGATTCCGAACGCTCTGCCGGTTGCGGTGGCGTTCGGGCTGATGGGGTACCTCGGCATCGCGCTCGATGCGGGAACGATCGTCGTGGGCAACCTCGCGCTCGGAATCGCCGTGGATGACACCCTTCACGTCGCGAGTCGCTACCACGCCCGGATCGACGCGGGGGATCGCCCGCTCCAGGCGCTGCGCTGGGCTCTCGAAAGGGTCCTTTCGCCGATCGCCTACACCACGATCGTCGTCGCACTGGGATTCGCGGTGCTGGGACTCTCGGGTCTCATGTTCACGCGCAACCTCGGCCTGCTGACGGCCTGCGTCCTGATCCTGTGCCTGCTGGCCGACGTGATCCTCCTGCCGGCGCTGCTGCTCGTCGCGGGCAGGCGCCGTGGTGGCCAGACTCCATAGACCGGGCGTTCAGCGGGGGCCAATCCCACTCTGCCACCCGGCCGAAACCCGAAATCTCGCCTCAAGTCAAGGGCTTGCGGCGTCGATTTCCCCTGCGATGAGCAGCGAAGGCAGCGAGGATCGGGCGCTCTACGCGGAGTACCGAAGCTGGGTCGAGGGTCTCCCGCTCTCCGATGCCGTTCGCAGTGCGGTGTTCGTCTTCTTCGTCATCCAGACCGTCTTCATCGCAACCGACTGGCTTCTCTTTCCGGAGAACTTCTGGTCGTTCCTCCCGGTTCGTCTGGGGCTGGATGTCATCTTCGTCCTGATCTACTTCTGGACCAGCCGAAGCCATCCGCTCGCGTCAGGGTACGCAACCTGCTTCAGCGGGGGTGCGATGCTGCTGTTCGTGACACTCGGCACCGGCGGAGCATCGAGCGGCTACTACGTCAGCCTGATCGTGCTGTTCACGGCTTTCGGAGCGCTCCTGCCGGTCAATCGCGGGCAGGCGTCGTTCGTGATCGCCACGCTCTTCGCCGGCTACGTCGCGATTCCGTTCGTCCAGAGCGGTCCGGTTCCCTGGAGCCAGTTCGGCCTGCATCTCTTCTTCCTCGCGTCTGCGGGGTTCGCCGGGGTGATCAGCTGCTCCGTGCTGGACCGGATGCGGTTCTCGGACTTCAAGCAGCGGCAGGAGCTCGAAGCCGCAGCCGACGAGCTCCGGGAGCTCGACAAGGCGAAGTCGCGCTTCACCGCGAACATCCACCACGAGCTCCGCACGCCCCTCACCCTGATGCTGGCTCCGTTGGATGCGCTGCGCAGTGGCGATTTCGGGAAGGTTCCGGACGCGGTGGACCGGGCGCTGCGCACGATGAATGCGAACGGGATGCGGCTCCTCAAGCTGATCAACAACCTCCTCGACCTGGCGAAGATCGAGAGCGAGGACCTCTCGATCCATCGGACCGCCGTCGATCTGGCGCGGCTGGCTGCGGAGCTGGTCGAGGGTGCGCGGCCGACGGCGGAGCGGAAGGGGATCGCGCTCGAGCTCCACGGCTTCGGGGACATCCCGCTCGCCTTCGTGGATGCCGACGCATTCGAGAAGATCATCGTCAACCTGGTCGGGAACTCCCTCAAGTTCACGGAGCGGGGAGGGATCGTGGTCTCCGGCGAGGCGTGCGAGGAGGGGCTCCACATCAGCGTCGCGGACACCGGGATCGGAATCCCGACTGCGCAGCTCGAGAGGGTGTTCGACCGGTTCGCCCAGGTGGATGGGTCGGCGACGCGGAGGCACGAGGGAACGGGGATCGGCCTCTCGCTGGTTCAGGAACTCGTCCAGCTCCACGGAGGACGGGTCTGGGCCGAGAGCGAGGGAGAGGGCCACGGCGCGGAGATGCACGTGGTCTTGCCGATCGGCGAGGCCGACGAAGAGGCGGACCAGGCGTTCATGCAGGCATCCGACGGGAGGACACTCACCGCGGCTGGATCCTTCGAGGCGATCGCGAGCGAGATCTCGCTCGAGATCGACGAGCGGGGCGATGGCCGCTTCGCGCAGATGGAGCACAGCGTCGAGCGTTGGGAGGGTGCGAAGGCGGGTTCGGCAGATGACGCGACCGCTCCCGTGCACCCACCGGGAACGCCCGAAGTGCTGATCGCGGAGGACAACGCGGAGATGCGGCGACTGCTCGCGTTCCTGATCGGGCGCGAGTTCCGGGTGACGGGTCGCCAGCAACGGCCGCATGGCGCTCGATGCGGTTCACGAGTCCGCTCCGGGACTCGTGGTGACGGACGTGATGATGCCCGAGATGTCGGGCACCGATCTGTGCCGGGCCCTCAAGGAGAATCCCGCGACGCGCGGCATCCCCGTCATGCTGGTCACCTCGAAGGCCGAGCGGGAGATGAAGATCGAGGGGCTCGAGCTCGGGGCCGACGACTACGTGACGAAGCCGTTCCACCCGCGGGAGCTCCTGGCCCGGGTCCGTTCGCTGGTACGGCTCCGGCAGCTCCAAGAGGAGATCGCCGGGCAGAACGCGTCGCTCGAGCAGAGCAACGCCGAGCTGGAGCGAACGCTTTCCGAGCTGAAGGAGGCGGAGGTCCAGCTGGTCCAGGCGGAGCGGCTGGCCGCCGTGGGCGAGCTCTCGGCGGGCGTAGCCCACGAGGTAAACAACCCGCTCAACTTCGCCCGCAACTCCCTGGCCACCCTGCGCACCTACGTGGACGACTTGCGCAACGTCGCGCAGCGGGTGGCCGAGCTCGACACCTCGGACCCCTCGAAGCTCGCCGCACAGCTCGAGGACCTCGAGCGCGACAAGGCAGACCTGGGCTTCGACGAGCTTGCGGAGGCTCTCCGCGAGCTCGTTGGAATCGTGAACGAGGGTCTGGACCGGACCTCTCACCTGGTCAGCGATCTGCGCGATTTCGCAGCCCCTCACCGGGGTGGAAAGCGCCCGGTCGACGTTCGACCCGGCCTCCGCTCCACACGTGCACCTGCTGGGGCACAAGCTCCGGGAGTCCGGGGCGGAGGTCTCGCTGGACCTCGACCAGCCGGTCCCCACGGTCCTCGGAGACGCTGGGGCCCTCAACCAGGTCTTCCTGAACGTTCTCAAGAATGCGGGAGAGGCGATCGAAGGACAGGGTGGGGCGATTCAGGTCGCTGCGAGTGGGGAGCAGGCGCAGGTGGTGGTGCGAATCCGAGACACAGGCCCCGGCATGGAGCCCGACGTCAAGGCGCGGCTCTTCGAGCCCTTCTACAGCACCAAGGAAGCCGGGAAGGGGACCGGGCTCGGTCTCTCGATGAGCCGACGGATCGTGGAGCGGCACGGCGGCAGCGTCGAGATCGAGTCCGAGTCAGGAGAGGGAACCTGCGTGACGATTCGCCTGCCGGCTGAGGAAGCGGATGGAGCCTAGACCGCTCAGCCTGCTCGACTACCGCGAGTACCCGGTGCTCTACGTCGACGACGAGCCGGAGAACCTGCGCATCTTCGAGCTGGGGTTCCGGCGCGAATTCTCGATCGTCACCGCCAGCAGTGGCGAAGAGGGGCTGCGGATCCTCAACGAACAGCCGATCGCGCTGGTGCTGTCCGACCACCGCATGCCGGGAATGACCGGTGTCGAATTCCTGACCCGGGTGCGCGAGCTCGATCCGAAGACGATCCGCGTTCTGGTGACCGCCTACGGCGATGCCGAGACCCTGAGCGTCGCGATCAACGACGGCTCCATCTATCGCTACGTCCCGAAACCCTGGGAAGCGGACGACCTGCGCCTCACGCTCAAGCGCTCGATCGAGGTCTACGCGCTCGACCGCGAACGCGAAGCGCTGGTCCGCGAGCTCACCGCGGTGAACCAGATCGCCCAGTCGATCAACCAGGAGCTCGATCTCGATCCGCTGCTGGACCAGCTTCTCCGCGCAACCACCGAAGAGCTCGGCTTCGACGCCGCGGCCATCCTCTTCTTCGACGAGCCGCGGGAGAATCTCCAGATCGATCGCCTTCTCCCGGCCGACGACCTGGTCAGCGCGGAGATGCGCGGCGAGACGATCCGCAGCGCGGCGGCGCCCGCCTTCACGGATCGCCTGATCGATGGAGAGGCGCAGATCCTCAGCGTTGCGAAGGCAACGGACTACGAGGCTCCGATCCGGCGCTGGGTGGTCGAGGTGGCGGCCGACGAGATCCTGGTGGTTCCCCTGATCGGGAAGAAGGGCGTGATCGGCGCCCTCGCGGTCGACAACCGGAGGGGAGGGGCCTGCTTCGATGTCTCCGACCGCACCCTCCTCGAGGGTCTGGCCACGCAGGCCGCGATCGCGATCGAGAACGCGAGGCTGGTGGAGGATCTGCGCCGATCGCGCCAGCAGGTGCTGCGCGCCGATCGGCTCGGAACCCTCGGGACACTGGCCGCCGGACTCGCCCACGAGATCAACAACCCCCTGGTCTCGATCCACACCTTCTTGAGCCTCGCAGGATCGAAGCGCAACGACGACGACGAGGAGTTCTGGGGCGACTACTACCGTCTCGCCTGCCAGGAGGTGGATCGCATCCGTGGCCTGGTCGCGACCATGAGCCGGCTCAGCCGGTCCGGGGTGGAGTCGGCGTCGCGGGTGCCTTGCGACCCCATCGCCCTCGCGCGGGAGGCGGCCACACTGCTGCTGCCCGAAGCTGCCGCCGCCGAGGTCGTGATCGAGGTGGTCGGATCGGAGAACACGCCGAAGCTGATGGCGATGCGGGACCAGTTCCACCAGGTGCTGCTCAACCTCCTCCTGAATGGAATCCAGGCGTCTCCGCCGGGAGGGACGGTTCGCATCTGTGTCACGCCCGGCGGACCGGGCGGCCGCGAAGGAGCGACCATCGAGGTCGTCGACGCCGGACCTGGGATCCCGGAGGAAGACCTCGAGCGGATCTTCGACCCCTTCTTCACCACCAAGGGACCGGACCAGGGCAGCGGCCTGGGTCTGATGATCTGTCACCGGATCGTGGCCGACCACCAGGGCACGATCGAGGTCTCGAGCTGGCCCGGCGATGCCACCACCTTCCGGGTCCACCTCCCCGCCCAGCCCGACCCCAGCGTCGACGAATAGGCTCGGAGACCACCACGTCTCCCCATTCATGCGGAGCTCCCGATCGCACCTGATTGGTTGACCCCCGGCACGCGGCCTGATAGAAGAACCCAGGACCTGTGCCGATGGGGGGGACAGCCCCCGCCTGGGGGATCTCAGACTTGATGTGTCGAAGCGTTGCGGTGGTTGTTGCCGGTCTGTTGCTCGTCGTGGGTGCAGAGCAGTCCGTCGCCCAGTCGCCAGCGAAGCTGGCGATCCTCCCCGTCGTGGTCCACAGCCTCGAGGACAAGTCGTATCTGGAGGCCGGCCTGGCCGACATGCTCGCCTCCCGCCTGGGCCGCGTGGACGGCGTGGCGGTGATTCGCGTCCAGGGTGAGGACCGCGGTACCACGGACCTCGAGGCGGCACGAGCAGCCGCGCGTGAGGCGGGCGCCGAGTACGTGATCTTCGGGTCGTTCACCCAGTTCGGGCAGGGGGCGAGCCTCGACCTGGAGTGCGCTTCGGTCTCCGCGGACGACGAGTTCGGGGCACGCTCGATCTTCGTCCACTCGGGCACCCTGAGCGAGATCATTCCCCAGCTCGAACGGGTGGCGGAGAAGGTGGGCCGCCATCTCTCGTCCGATGCGGCCTGGTCCGGCGCTGCCTTCGGAAGTCTTCCGGCCGTCGGCGCTGCCGCTCCGGCCGAGGGCGGCGGGAACGCCGACGAGCTGGTCCTGGATGCGCTCTCGGAGCTCGAAGCCCTGCGCAGCCGGGTCGACGCCCTCGAAGAGCGGGTCTATTCGGCCCCCGTCGAATCGGTCGAAGAAGTCGACCTGGGAGCCGATCCGGACGCCTCCGCAGGAGAGCCGGACCTGTAATCGGAGCTTCGCTAACCTCCCGCCTCTGTTCCTTCCTGGCGGTGTAGCTCAGCCGGTTAGAGCGACGGTTTCATAAGCCGTAGGTCGGTGGTTCGAGTCCACCCACCGCCACCACCACGACCAGCGTGCACCCGGGCCATTCAAGCGGGCCTTCGGCTTCGCCGAAGCGTTTCAGGGGGAGCTGCCGGGGGTCGGGCCGTGGAGACACAGGCGGAGCCGCGTTTCAAGAAGAGGCTGCCCTGCAGGCTCAAGGTGGGCGGAAGCTCGCAAGCCGCCATGGTGCTGAACGTGTCGAGGTCCGGTCTCTTCGTCCAGACCAGCGCCGGACCACCGCCGGGGGCCAGCGTCCTGATCGACCTCGACGTGGCGAACCGCTCCAACACCGTTCCGATCGGGGGGAAGGTCGTCTGGAGGCGGGTGGTCGCTACCCACCTTCGCACGCTCTCGCAGGGTGGAATCGGGGTTCGCATCGAGTCCGCCTCGGAGGCCTACTACAGCTTCCTCTCGGATGTAGCGGGGGGTGTACCGCCCGCGGCCGGTCCACTCGCAGTCGAAGACGCCGCCTCGCCAGCACCGGAATCGCCGCAGGAAGTCTCCGGGGACGCCGTTCCGTGTCCGCGTCAAGCAGCAGGGCGGGCCCCGCTCACGCACCATCGTGGTCCGGAGCCAGTCCGAGGACGAGGCGCGCAAGCGCGCCCTGGGAGTCGTGGGCGCGGGCTGGGTGATCCTGGAGCTGGAGTCCTCTTCCTGAGAGGCGCGCCACCCGCGCAGCGCGCTCCCGGCGGTTCGCGAAGGCCGACGCTCAGACGGTTGCCCGGCGAATCTGTCTCTTCAGCCGGTGGATCTGTCGGCGCACGCGCCGAAGCTCGCCCTTGTCGTGCGCCTCCAGAGCTGCGTCGCGCTGGGTCTTCAGCTCCTGGATCCGTCTCTTGATCGGGCGCTTGTCGATGCCCACGACATCGTGATGTTCGTGCATCGTGATGTTGAGGTGGTTGCAGATGTGCTTGAGCAGCTCGTGTTTTTGCATCTGCGTGTAGCCGGTGAGACCCTCGACGCCCTCGGCCGTCTCCCGGAGCTGTTCGATCGTCATGACTCTCAGTTGATGGAAGTCCATGGCAGTTTCCTCTCGAGACCTCGGTTTTCGTCTCCCGATTATATCCCGGCCCGGCCCGCTCCGGCGCCTCGTCCTCCGTTCCCTCCCGCGGGCGGGGAGAGGCGCCCTTGCACTGGCCGCGGTCCACGGTTATGAGATGCGGGGCCAATCCAGCCCACCAACCTGCGAGGACCGGCTGTGATTCCTTTCATCGATCTGCGAGCCCAGTACCGGGAGATTCGGGAAGAGGTCGAGGAGGCGGTCGCCCGCGTGCTGGCAGACGCCGCCTACGTCCTCGGAAGCGAGGTCGAGAGCTTCGAGTCGGAGTTCGCGGATTACTGCGGCACGGCGCATGGCATCGCAGTGAACTCCGGCACCAGCGCCCTCCACCTCGCGCTCCTGGCCGCCGGGGTGGGGCCCGGCGACGAGGCGATCACGGTGCCGTTCACGTTCATCGCGACGGCGGCCACCATCCGCTACGTGGGTGCGACGCCGGTCTTCGTGGACGTCGATCCCGTCACCATGACGCTCGACCCGGCGCGGCTCGAGGCGGCGATCACAGCGCGGACCCGGGCGATCGTTCCCGTCCATCTGTACGGTCACCCCGCGGACATGGATCCGATCCTCGAGATCGCGCGGCGTCGCGGACTCGCGGTGATCGAGGACGCGGCGCAGGCACACGGCTCGGAGTACAGGGGGCGCGCTGCGGGCGGCCTCGGCGACTTCGGCTGCTTCAGCTTCTACCCGACCAAGAACCTCGGCGCCTGCGGGGAGGGCGGGATGGTGGTGACCTCGGATGCCGAGCGCGCCCTGCGCGTGCGGATGCTGCGCGACTGGGGGCAGACGACCAAGCACCGCCACGAGCTGCTCGGGTTCAACTACCGGATGGAGGGAATCCAGGGCGCGATCCTGCGGGTCAAGCTGCGCCGTCTGGAGCGTTGGACCGAGCTGCGGCGCGCGCACGCGGCGCGCTACGCCAAGGAGCTCGCGAACTCGGAAGTGGTGACGCCGGTCGAGATGCCCTGGGCCCGCCACGTCTACCACGCCTACACCGTTCGCTCACCCCGGCGCGATGCGCTCCGCGATGCGCTCGCGAATCGCGAGATCCACTCGGCCGTCCACTACCCGGTGCCGGTGCACTTCCAGCCGGTCTTCGCCGATCTCGGCTGCGGACCGGGCTCCTTTCCCAACGCGGAGGCCGCGGCGAACGAAGTGCTCTGCCTGCCGCTCTACCCGGAGCTTCCCGCGGATGCTCCCGAGCGCGTCGCCGCCTGCATCTCGGAGGCGCTCCGCGAAGCCTGAGCATCCGGAGCGGGGTTCGCGAAGGCCGTCGACGCGCGCCACCACACGACCGATACTCCCCGGCTATGCGACTTCGCGAGGTGGCCGCCGCCGCCCGCAGCCTGGACCTCCCGGGGCGGCGCGTGCTGGTGGCGGTCTCGGCGGGCATCGACTCCAGCGTCCTCTTCCACGCCCTGCACGGCCTGGCTGGCTCGCTGGAGCTCGACCTCTGCATCGGTCACGTGAATCACGGACTGCGCGGGGAGGCATCCGACGCCGACGAGACCGCGGTGCGCGAGCTGGCGGCGAAGTACGACGTGCCGCTGCGCGTGGCCCGCGTCGAGCCAAATCGCCTCCGCACGGGCCGGACGAGCCGCGAGCGCCCGACGCTCCAGGAGGCGGCGCGGCGCGCGCGCTACGACGCGCTGCGCGCCCTGGCCGGTGAGCTTCGAGCCGAGCGGCTGGCGACCGCCCACACTCTGGACGACCAGGCGGAGACGGTGCTCCTGCGCATCCTGCGCGGAAGCGGGCCGGATGGCCTGGGCGGGATTCCCGAGCGATCCCCCGACGGGTTCGTGGTGCGGCCGCTGTTGCGCGTCTCCCGCCAGGAGATCGTTGCCTACGCGGGTGAAAAGGGTCTCTCCTGGCGGGAAGATGCCTCCAACGCCGACCCCGCGTTCGCCAGGGCCCGCCTGCGCGGCCACTGGCTTCCGGGTCTCCGCGAAGCTTTCAACCCGCGTTTGCTCAGGGCGATCGGCGATCTGGCCGAAGCACAGCGAAGGGACTCGGAGTGGATCGCGGAGATGGTGCAAGAAGCGTCGGAGAGGCTCTTCACGGTGGAGCCTGCCGGGGGACTGCGGATCGCACGGCACGGCTGGGAAGACCTTCCCGAGCCGCTGGCGCGCCGAGTGGTGCGGCTGGCGCTGCGGCGCAGTGGGGCCGCGCGGGACATCTCCCGGGTGCACATCGAGCGTGTAGTGGCTTCACTACGGTCAGGCCGATCTGGATCGCGTATCGAGCTCCCGGGCGGTCTGGAACTCGCCTGTGAACACGATGCCTTCCGCCTGCGTCGGACCCAGGTACCGGGGAGGGGCGCGTGCTAATCTGCAACTGTCGGCCGAGATCCGCGAGGCGGAGTACGCCGAATGCGCGATCCCCTTGGGGAGACGCCGGGGCTAGAGAGCCTTGAGTTGCCGCCAGGAGTCAAAGTGAATCAGCAGTTCTACAAGAACATGGCCCTCTGGGTCGTGCTGCTCCTGATGATTCTCCTGCTGGTCACCGTCTTGCGCCAGGGCCAGGAGACGCCCGCCGAGATCTCCTTCACGGAGTTCATCGCCAAGCTCGACGCCGACCAGATCGAGACCGTCACCATGGAGGAGGGCTACGTCAGCGGCCAGTACCGGGACGGGTCCGACTTCGCGACCTACGTGCCGCCGATCTACGACACGCTTCTGCCCAGGCTCGAGGAAAAGGGCATCGAGATCACGGCTCGTCCCAAGCGGGAGTCATCGGTCTGGCAGCAGATGCTGATCTGGTGGGTCCCGTTCCTGATCCTGATCGGCCTCTGGGTCTTCTTCGTGCGTCAGATGCAGGCGGGTGGCGGCAAGGCGATGAGCTTCGGCAAGTCCCGCGCGCGTCTGCTCACCGAGAACCAGCAGCGGGTCACCTTCGAGGACGTCGCCGGCGTCGAGGAATCGAAGGTCGAGCTCGAGGAGATCATCGCCTTCCTGCGCGAGCCCAAGAAGTTCACTCGCCTCGGTGGAAGGATCCCCAAGGGCGTGCTGCTGGTGGGGCCGCCGGGCACCGGCAAGACCCTGCTCGCGAGGGCGGTGGCCGGCGAGGCGGGGGTCCCATTCTTCTCGATCTCGGGCTCGGACTTCGTCGAGATGTTCGTCGGCGTGGGCGCCTCGCGGGTGCGGGACCTCTTCATGCAGGGCAAGAAGAGCGCGCCCTGCATCATCTTCATCGACGAGATCGACGCCGTCGGCCGCCACCGGGGTGCGGGGCTGGGCGGCGGCCACGACGAACGCGAGCAGACCCTGAACCAGCTCCTGGTCGAGATGGACGGCTTCGAGAGCAACGAGGGAGTGATCCTGATCGCCGCCACCAACCGCCCGGACGTGCTGGATCCGGCGCTGCTCCGGCCCGGTCGCTTCGATCGGCGGGTGGTGGTGCCGCGTCCCGATCTGCGCGGGCGGCTGATGATCCTCAAGGTCCACACCCGGCGCGTTCCGCTGGAGGAGGACGCCAAGCTCGAGATGCTCGCGCGCGGAACGCCGGGCTTCGTGGGCGCCGATCTCCAGAACCTGGTCAACGAGGCGGCGCTGCTGGCCGCCCGCCGCGATGCCAGCCGCGTCGGAATGGACGATTTCGAGCAGGCGAAGGACAAGGTCCTGCTCGGCGCCGAGCGCCGCAGCCTGATCATGAGCGACGAGGACAAGCGGATCACCGCCTACCACGAGGCGGGCCACGCCCTGGTCGCGCTGCTCTCCGAGCACTCGGATCCCGTTCACAAGGTGACCATCATTCCGCGCGGGATGGCGCTCGGCGTCACCCAGACGTTCCCCGTCGAAGACCGCTTCAGCCTCACCCGCGAGCAGATGCTCGCGATGATCAAGCACGCCATGGGTGGGCGCGCAGCGGAGGAGATGATCTTCGAGCACCTCTCCACCGGGGCTGCGAACGACCTCCGCCAGGCGACACAGCTGGCCCGAGAGATGGTCTGCAAGTACGGCATGAGCGAGGCGATCGGGCCCGTGTCCTACGACGAGGAGGGCACCGAGGTCTTCCTGGGACGCGACTTCGCCACACACAAGAACTACAGCGAGAAGACGGCCGAGGAGATCGATGCGGCCGTGTCGGGCATGCTGAACGACCTCTACGAGGGCGCCAGGCAGATTCTCCACGACAACCGGGAGGTCCTGGAGCAAATCGCCGATGCGCTGTTGGAGCGGGAGACGCTGGAAGGGGCGGACCTGGCGCTGATCCTGTCCGGAGAGCCGCTTCCCCCCCTGCCGTCGCCGATCGTTCCGCCGCCGGAGGACGCCATGTCCGCGGAAACACCGGAGCGCTCCGAGGATGTCAGCGGGGGGGGCAAGCTCCCCGACCCGGAGCCGATTCCGAGCTGATAGGAGCCCGCCCCCACCGGAGACTTCATCGAATGTTCCAGTCGACGATCTTCCCGCAGGAGCGCGTGACGGTCGTCGGCGTACTGAACCTGACTCCCGATTCCTTCTCGGATGGGGGTCGCTTCGTTCGCGCCGGTGCCGATCTAGACCTGGAAGCCGCGGTCGCGGAGGCCGAGGCGCTGGTGGAGTCCGGCGCGGGAATGCTGGACGTGGGCGGGGAGTCGACCCGCCCCGGCGCCACCGAGGTCCCGGCCGAGGTCGAGATCGCGAGGACCTGCCCGCTGATCGAGGCGCTGGCGAAGAGCATCGCGGTCCCCATCTCCATCGACACGCGCAAGGCGGAGGTGGCCGAGGCGGCCATCGAGGCCGGCGCCGCGGTGGTGAACGACATCTCGGGGCTGCAGTCCGACCCGGCGCTTGCGGGCGTCACCGCCCGGGCGGGCGCTTCCATCATCCTCGGCCACCTGCGCGGCGAGCCGGGCACCATGCAGCGCAGCGTGAAGTTCGAGGACGTTCTGGTGGAGGTGGCGGCCGAGCTTCACGCCGCCGCCGCCCAGGCCCTGGAGGCGGGCGTTCCGGCCGAGCGAATCGGTGTCGATCCGGGTATCGGCTTCGGAAAGCGCCTGCCGCACAACCTGGACCTGATCGCCAACATCGGCCGGGTCCGCGAAGCGGTCGGCTTCCCCGTCCTGGTGGGTCCCTCCCGCAAGTCGTTCCTCGGTGAGCTCACGGGTGACCCCGTCGATCGCCGCGTCGCGGCCAGCTTCGCCGCGAGCGCGGTGGCGATCTTCGCCGGCGCCGACGCGATCCGCGTCCACGACGTCGCCGGCGCGGCGCGCGTGGCCAAGGTTGCGCGCGCCCTCAGGGACGCTCGGAGGGACCTCGAATGATCGAGTTCCTGGTCGGGCAGCTCGTCCAGCAGGTCAGCGAGTTCTGGAATTTCATGCGGGCCAACTTCGATCCGGTCCGTGACACCATCGACATCGCGCTGGTCTTCTTCGCGGTGTACTGGCTGCTCCTGCTGCTCAAGGGCACCCGCGCGGTGCAGATCCTGGCCGGCCTGATGGCCCTGATCGCGGCCCGGCTGGTCTCCGAGTTCTTCCAGCTGATGACGATGATCTGGATCCTCGACAGCTTCTTCTTCTGGGGGTGGGTGATCATCATCGTGGTGTTCCAGGCGGACATCCGGCGCGTCCTGGCCCGGGTCGGACGCGGGTTCTTCCCCCAGCTGAGCGAGCTCAAGGAATCGCACATCCTCGAAGAGATCGTCCGCGCCTCCCAGACCCTCGCCCAGAAGCGAGTGGGAGCCCTGATCGCGCTCGAGCGCGAGAACAGCCTGGAAGACCTGGTCGAGGCGGGCACTCCACTCGATGCGGCGGTGTCGAAGGAGCTGTTGACCTCGATCTTCCTTCCGTACTCGCCTCTCCACGACGGCGCGGTGTTGATCCGCGAGGGCCGCATCTCCCACGCTGGCTCGATCCTGCCGCTCACCCTGCGCACCGACCTTCCCGAGGGCGTCGGGACCCGCCACCGGGCGGCCGTGGGAATCACCGAGGAGTCGGATGCCGTGGTGATCGTCGTCTCCGAGGAGACCGCCACCATCTCGGTGGTGATGGCCGGAGAGATGACCCGCGACCTCGACGCGCCCAGGCTGCGGGTCGTGCTCCGGGACCTCTTCACCCGCAGCGAGCGGGAGCCGGAGGCCGGCGAGCCTCCGGCCGAGAAGGTCGCCGAGAAGGGCGCGACGGACGGCAAGGGTCCCGCGGGCGCGACGGGAGCGGTGGGTACCCGATGAAGTGGCTGTTCCGGAACTTCGGCTACAAGCTGCTCGCGCTCGGCGTGGCCCTCCTGCTCTGGGGCGTCTCCCACGGAACCAAGCCGATCGAGAAGGGCTTCGACGTGCCGCTGGCGCTGCGGGACGTGCCGGACAACCTCGTCGTGACCGACCAGAGCACCGACGCAGTCAACATCCGGGTCAAGGGGAGCCAGGCCGCACTCCGGAGCCTCTCGGTGGCCGACATCGAGTACGTGGTCGAGCTCTCGGGCGCCAGACCGGGGGTCACCCGGCACGAGGTCGATACCGAGTCCGTGAGGATGCCCCGGGGCGCCGATATCGTGAGCCGGTCGCCCTCGAGCATCGATTTCACGCTGGAGCCTCGCCACACGGCCGCCGTCAAGGTCCGGGCGGACATCTCGGGTGAGCCGGCCGAGGGCTTCGCCGTTGCCGCGGTGCAGATCGAGCCCCTCCGGGTGCGAATCACCGGAGCCCGGCGCGAGGTGCTTCGTCTGAGCGAGGTGGTGACCGAGACGATCGACGTGGCGGGAGTCGACGAGAGCCTCGAACGCGAGGTGCGGCCCCTGCTGGCCGGGCCTCACGTGCGTTTCGAAGACGAGAACCCGATCAAGGTCCGGGTCGAGGTGGTTCCCCTCGAGCCGGAGGGCTCGCAAGCCGAAGAAGGGGCCTGAGCAGCAAAGGGGGGAGCTGATGAGTGGCGAGGACAGACGGTCGCTGTTCGGGACCGATGGGGTCAGGGGGACCGCGAACCGGCACCCGATGACCGCCGAGACGGCCCTGTCGCTGGGCCAGGCGGTGGCCCACGTATTCCGCGGCCGGCGGGGAAGCCACCGGATACTGATCGGAAAGGACACGCGGCTCTCCGGCTACATGCTCGAGGACGCCCTGGTGGCGGGAATCTGCGCCATGGGCGTCAACGTGATCCAGGTTGGACCGATGCCGACGCCGGGCATGGCCTTTCTCACCTCGGACATGCGCTGCGACGCCGGCGTGATGATCTCGGGCAGCCACAATCCCTACCAGGACAACGGCATCAAGTTCTTCACCCACGACGGCTTCAAGCTGCCCGACGAGGTCGAGGAGCGGATCGAGGCGCTGATCCTCTCGGGTGCGCTCGATGACCTCCGGGCCGAGCCCGAGGACCTCGGCCGCGCGCGCCGCATCGACGACGCGGCCGGCCGCTACGTGGTCTTCCTGAAGAAGACCTTTCCGAGGAACATGGATCTCACCGGGATGCGGGTGGTGCTGGACTGCGCCAACGGAGCGGCCTACAAGGTGGGGCCGACGGTCTTCGAGGAGCTGGGCGCCGAGGTCTTCGCGATCGGCGTGGAGCCCAACGGGCGCAACATCAACCGGGACTGCGGCTCGCTCCATCCCGACAAGCTCGCGACCAAGGTGCGGGAGCTGCGCGCCGACGTCGGGATTGCGGTGGACGGCGACGCCGACCGCATCGTGATGGTGTGCGAGAAAGGCGAGATCATCGACGGGGACGCGATGCTCGCCGTCTGTGCCCGGGACCTGGCCGAGCGCGACGCCCTCAAGGGGGGCGCCGTGGTCGCCACCGTGATGAGCAACCTCGGCCTGGAGAGGGCGCTGGACAAGATCGGCGTCAAGCTGATCCGGACCCAGGTCGGGGACCGCTACGTCGTCGAGGAGATGCGCAACAAGGGTTACAACCTGGGTGGAGAGCAGAGCGGCCACATCATCTTCCTCGACCAGAACACGACCGGCGACGGTCTGCTCACGGGGCTGCAGGTCCTCGCGATCATGCACCGCAAGGGACGTCAGCTCTCGGAGCTGATTGCAGACATCGAGCGCTTTCCCCAGGCCCTGATCAACGTCCGCGTCTCGGAGAAGCCCCCGATCGAAGAGATCCCAACGGTCTGGAAAGAGGTGCAACGGGTGGAGAAGGATCTCGACGGCAACGGCCGGGTCCTGACCCGCTACAGTGGCACCGAACCCAAGCTCCGGGTCATGGTCGAGGGCGAGGACGAGGTGCGGGTGGCCGCGTACGCCAACGAGATCGCGGACGCCGTGCGCCGCGCCATCGGGAGCGCCTAGGCGGTGCGCCACCTCGCGGTATCTCTCGATGCACTGGCGGCTCTGCGAGATGCCACCGAGTCGCGCCAGCCGGATCTGGCCACTGCGGCGACGCTCGCGGAGCTGGTCGGCGCCGATTCCGTTCGCCTCGGGGTCACGGAGGAGCTGCGGCCGGTCCGCGAGTCGGACGTGCGGGCCGTGCGCCAGGCGGTGGAGGCTCTCGAGCTGCGCATGGCCCCGGTTCCCTCCCTGGTGAAGGTGGCGCTGGAGGCACAGCCGCAGCGGCTCCTTCTCGCCTCCGAGGGCCGCAAGGGCAGGGTGGGCTCGGGGCCTCTCGACTTCCGCTCCTGGGGAACGGCCCTGCCTCCCGTGGTGCGAACGCTTCACGAGGCCGGTCTCCGCGTCGCGGCGCTCGTCTCGCCGGATCTGACGTCGGTGAAGGCAGCGCACGCGGCGGACCTGACGGCGGTCGAGTTCTTCACGGGCGCGCTGATCGACCTGCCCGAGGCCGAGCGGCGGGCGGGCCTGGAGCGGCTCGCGGATGCGACCCGCCTGGCTGCCAAGCTTCGCCTCTCGGTCGGAGTCGGCGGGGGTCTGGCCATGCGAGACCTCCCGACCGTGCTCGCGGCCGCCCCCGTGATCCAGCGCGTGGCGGTGGGCCGGTCGCTGATCTCGCGGGCGATCCTGGTCGGCCTCGACCGTGCGGTCCGGGACTTCCGCGAACGCCTGGGCTGATACGCTCCTGGAGCCCCGCAGCGGTTCTCGAAGCTCATGGCGGAGCGCTGCGCGTCTTTCTGCTGCGCGCCCGCCTTTCTGCTAGAAATCTTCGGATGATCGGCAATCACTGGCCTCTTCTGAGCGCCGAGCAGATGCGCTGCCTCGATGGCCACACCATCGAGACGCTGGGTGTGCCCGGCGAGCTGCTGATGGAGTGCGCTGGCCGGGTCGTCGCCGCGGAGGTCCTCCTGGAGCTCCCGAGCGGCAGCAGCGTCTGGGTGGTCTGCGGCTCGGGAAACAACGCTGGCGATGGCCTGGTGGTCGCCCGGCACCTGCATCTGCTCGGTGTCTCGGTGCGCATCGTCTGGGTCGGCGACCCGAGCCGTCTGCGGGGCGACCCCGCAGCGAACTGGAAGCGGGCGCAGGCGATCGGTGTCCCGGTCGCGCCGGCTCGCTGGCGTCCCGAGCCCGGGGACGTACTGGTCGATGCCATCTTCGGAACCGGTCTGGATCGCACCGTGGAGGGAGCGGCTGCTGCGGCCATCCGCAAGCTATGCGCGAGCCGCCCCGCCTGCAGGGTGGTGGCGGTCGATCTTCCATCGGGAATCAACGCGGACTCGGGGCAACCGCTGGGCTGCGCCGTCGAGGCGGACGTCACGGTGACACTCGCGCTTCCCAAGCTCGGTCTCGCCCTCGAGCCAGGGCGGAGTCACGCGGGACGCATCGTCGTCGGCCGTATCGGGATCGCCGACGACGCGCCACAGCTCGGGCGTACCGCGGAGCTCTGGACCCGCCGCGCCGCCGCGGAGAGGTTGCCCGAGCGCCCGGCTGCGGGACACAAGGGGAGCTTCGGTCACGTGCTGGTGGTCGCCGGCTCCGAGGGAAAGACGGGGGCCGCGGCGCTCTGTGCCGAGGGGGCCGCTCGCGTCGGCGCCGGGCTCGTGACCATCGCCTGTCCACAGAGCACCAACGCCGTGCTCGAGGTCAAGTGCACCGAGGCCATGACGGCGCCGGTTCCCGAAACGGCGGCGCATGGCTTCGCCTCCAGTGCCGAAAAGCCGATTCTCGAGCTCGCCAGGGACCGCGACGCGGTCGCCGCGGGGCCCGGAATCGGACGGGGCGACGAGACGCTGGCACTGCTGCGGCGCCTGGCCGGGAGCATCGAGCGCCCGTTGGTGCTGGATGCGGACGGTCTGCTGGCCTTTGCCGACGCTACTGCACTGCTCAGGGCTCGCACGGCGCCCACGATCCTGACGCCGCACCCGGGCGAGGCCGCCGCGCTGCTGGCGAGCTCTGCCGCGGAGGTCAATCGCGATCGCCTGGGTGCCGCGCGCACGCTGGCGGAGGAGACCGGCGCGGTGGTGGTCCTCAAGGGCGCGGCCACGGTGACGGCCGAGCCCGGAGGCCGGTCCGTGGTGAACGCGACCGGCGGGCCGATCCTGGCGACGGGTGGCACCGGCGACGTGCTGACGGGTGTCGTCGGCGGTCTGCTCGCCCAGGGGGTCGACGCCTTCGATGCCGGTGCGCTCGGCGCGTTCGTTCACGGCTGGGCCGCCGATCGCCTCGCCGCCCAGCTGGGCTCCACGGGGGTGCTGGCGGGCGACCTCTCCGCCGAGATTCCCGAGGCGATCGAATCGCTTCGCGAGTCACTCGAGGAGCCGGGCGCGGGCCGTGCTCTGGGGGGATCCGATGGAGTTGCATTCCCGGAGCCCCACTGAGACCCGAGCCCTGGCCCGGGATCTGGCGCGCGGAATCGACTCCACCGGCCTCGTGATCGCGCTGATCGGGCCACTCGGCGCGGGCAAGACGGTCTTCGCCAAGGGACTGGCGGAGGGCCTGGATGTCGATGAGGGGCTTCTCTCGAGTCCGAGCTTCGTGATCGCGAACGAGCTCCCGACCCCGAGCGGTGTTCGTCTGGTGCACGCGGACCTGTACCGCGTCGAGAGCGAGGCGGAGCTGGAGTCCGCGGGCTGGCTCGACTGGCTGGAGGAGGGATCCGTGCTGGCGGTCGAGTGGGGGGATCGCTTTCCCCAGGCGCTACCACGGGATCACCTGGAGGTGCGGCTGGGCGGTGCCGACGCGGATCGGCCCGAAGAGAGGACGCTCGACGTGCGGGCCGGCGGGCCGGTCTCGCGGGCCGCGCTCGAGCGCTGGAGGAGGACACGGCCCTGATCGCGCAGAGCATGCCGGAGCTGGCGAGGGCCGCGCTGTGCGTCGCGGTGCTGCTGCTCTGGCTCGCGCTGCCCGGGCGGCCGCCGCCTCCGACAGCGTGCGAGAACCCCGGCGAGCGCGACTCGCGGGGCGACTGGACCGTGAAGGCGGCCTGCCGGCCCGGAGCAGGGGACCTGCCTTCCGTGCGGGGGCCCGCGCGCCGCCTGTTCGGCCTGCCTCTGGATCCCAACCGGGCCAGTCCCGCCAGCCTGGAGACGCTCCCGGGGATCGGGCCCTCGCGGGCCGCCGCGATCGTCCGGGCCCGCTCCTCGGCTCCCTTCTGCGAGTTCGGCGACCTCGAGCGGGTCCCCGGGATCGGCCCCCGCACCCTCCAGAAGCTCGCGGGACTCTCGAAGTGGACCGATTCATCTGTACCCGGCGTTAGGAAAAGCGGTATAGTGCTGGCACTTCCGGCGGCTCCTGCCGGCGGTTGAGGGTCCGGTTGGGGCGGGCCCTTTCGTAGGACGTTTGTAGGGGGATGGCGATGAGTGGGAAGCGTTTCGCGTGTTTGATCCTCGTGGTGACGTTGGCGGCAGCGCTCGGCTGCGCAAACGGCCGCCCGAAGCCACTCGCGTGCGCAATCGCCGGCCAGCTCGCCGGGGCCGGTGGAGGTATCGCTGCCGGGGATTCCGACGGCCAGAGAATCGCCTTCGGCGTCGGTGGCTTCATCATCGGCTCCGTCGCCGGCTGGTACCTGTGCAAGCTGGCCCAGAAGGAGGAAGAGCCCCCGCCGCCCAAGGCGGCCGAGCCGGCTCCCCCGCCCCCTCCCGCGCCCGAGCCCGAGCAGGTGGCGGAGCGGATCGTCCTGCGCGGCGTGAACTTCGACTTCGACAAGTCGGAGATCCGGCCCGACGCGGGTGTGATCCTCGCCGAGGTCGTCTCGCTTCTCTCCGGGAAGCCGGACGTCAAGGTGCGAGTCGAGGGGCACACGGACGCCACCGGTCCGGAGGATTACAACCAGGGTCTCTCGGAGCGCCGCGCAGCCTCCGTGCAAAGCTACCTGGTGGAGAACGGCATCGAGGCTTCGCGTCTGACCAGCGCCGGATTCGGGGAGCTCGAATCCGATCGCCACGAACGACACGCGCGAGGGACGCGCCCTGAACCGGCGGGTGGAACTCCAGGTCCTGGAGTAGACCCACGTCCTCCTGGCTCGCGAGGGCTCGCTCGTTCCTGCGAGAGAGCCTGTGGAGCGACGAGCCCCTGCACCCGGCGCCCCTGGCCTGGCTGCGGGGGTTCGTGCAGCTCACCGTCATCATCGGCGAGGGCTTCGTTCGCGATCAGCTGCTGCTGCGCGCCAATGCGCTCACCTACCTGAGCCTCCTGGCGCTCGTCCCGCTGATCGCCATCGCGGTCTCGGTATCCACGGCGCTCGGCGTGAATGCGGAGAACATGACGCGGACGATCCTGGAGCAGGTCGCCGCGGGCAGCCCCAGGGCCGTGGAGCTGATCCTCCCCCTGGTCGAGAACCTGAACTTCGCGGCACTCGGGGCCACCGGCGGAGGGGTCTTCATCCTCACCACCGTGCTCGCGATCGGAAACGTCGAGCAGACCTTCAACCAGATCTGGGGTGTGAAGCGGCAGCGCTCCTGGGAGCGCCGCATCCCCGACTACCTGGCGGTGCTGATCGTCTCGCCGATGCTGCTGGCGGTGGCGCTCTCGCTGGGCGGGACGCTGCAGAGCCAGTCCCTGGTGCAGCGGATGCTGGAGGTGCCGCTGTTCGCGACCCTCTACGACATGGGGCTCCGCCATGCGCCCGTGGTGCTCTCCGCCTTCGCGTTCTCCTTCCTGTACTGGTTCCTCCCCAACACGCGGGTCCGACTGGTCTCCGCACTGCTGGGCGGGGTCGTGGCTGCGGTGCTGTTCGGCATCGCGCAGTACGCCTACCTGCAGTTCAACGTCGGCGTCATGCGCTACAACACCATCTTCGGCTCGATCGCCTTCCTTCCGCTCCTCATGGTGTGGATCTACTTCTGCTGGGCGATCATCCTGCTGGGCGCCGAGGTCGCGTACGCACACCAGACGCTGCACCTCTACCGGCGAGAGGTGCGCGGGGCGCCAGCCGGTGCGGCGGCCCGCGAGAGCATCGGTCTCGCCATCGCCGTGGAGCTGGCGAGGTCCTTCCAGGACGGACGGCCACCGTGGAGTGTCGATTCCCTCTCGGATCACCTCGACGTCCCGCTGCGGACGGTCAGGGACGTCATGGGTGAGCTCGAGGAAGCGGGGATCGTGGTGCCCTCCGCCGGCGAGCCGGTCGGGGGGCATCAGATCGGAAGGCCCCTGGAGCGGATTCGCGTGGAGGACGTGCTCGCGGCGATGCGGGGTCCGCGGGACGCGGCGATCGGCGATTCCGAGGTGGCGCGCGTCGTTTCGGAGGTGCTCGGCCAAGTGGACCGAAGTGCCTCGCAGGTCTCGGAGCTTCGCACCCTGCGCGACCTCGTCGAAGAGCTCGGTCCTCGAGTTGACCCTCCGGAGTCCGGGCACTAGCCTGGCTTTCTCACCAGGTCGCGCAGCGAGGGCGCCGAGGGATGAGCGTTCGCGAGGCGGTAGGGCGCGCAGAGCAGAGCGGCCCGGGGGAGGGGGATCTCGGCGGAGCCCGCTGCGTGGTCGTCGGCATGTCCGGCGGCGTCGACTCCTCGGTCGCCGCCGCTCTGCTGGTCGAGCAGGGCTACCGGGTCATCGGCATCACCATGAACCTGGCGGGAGGCGACGGCCCCTGCTGCTCTCCAGGGCATGCAGAAGATGCCCGCCGGGTTGCGGACCAGCTCGGCATCGAATTCCATGTCGCCGACTACAGGGATCGGTTTCGGGAGGAGGTGATCCGGCCCTTTGCCGACGCCTATCTCTCGGGTCGCACGCCGATTCCCTGCGTGATCTGCAACCAGCGCTTCAAGTTCCATCGCCTGCTGGAGCGGGGGCGAGCACTCGGAGCGAGCGCCGTGGCCACGGGCCACTACGCGCGGGTCGAGAGCGATGCCCGCACCGGTGAGCGCCGCCTGCTCCGGGCGAGGGACTCCGCGCGGGACCAGTCCTACTTCCTGTTCGGCCTCGCGCCGGAGCAGCTGCGCAGCGCGGTCTTTCCACTCGGGGACCTGACCAAGCCCGAGGTGCGGGAGAAGGCGAGGGCGCTGGGCCTCGCCACGGCCGAGAAGGCCGAGAGCCGGGAGATCTGCTTCGCCGCCGACACCGACTACGCGCGAGTGGTGGAGGAGATCGGTGTGCGCGGGGCGCCGGGAGAGGGCGAGATCGTCGATCGCCGGGGCGCCGTACTCGGCCGGCACGCAGGCGTGCATCACTTCACGGTGGGCCAGCGACGGGGGCTCGGTGTGCACGGGACGGAACCGCTCTACGTCACCGAGGTCGATGCGGAGCGCAATCGGGTCGTGGTCGGGGGGCTGGACGAGCTCTTCTGCGCGGGTGCCGAGGTCGAGTCCGTGAGCTGGGTCTCGGGGCGAGCGCCGTCGTCTCCGGCACGCGCCCTGGTCAGGGTGCGCTACCGGCACCCGGGGGCGCCCGCTCGCCTCGAGATCGGCGAGGGCGGTCGTCTTCGTGCCCACTTCGACGAGCCGGTCCGCGCCGTGGCTCCGGGGCAGGCGGCCGTCTTCTACGACGGCGACCGGGTCCTGGGCGGCGGCTGGATCGCGGGACCGATCGCGTGAGCCACCAGCCCCGTCCGCCCGACGACCGGCTCTTCGAACGTCTCGGCTTCGTCTTCGAGGACCGGCAGCTGCTCGAGATCGCGCTGACTCACACGTCGCTGTCCTACGAGCGCGACGGGAGCCGGGGCAACGAGCGCCTCGAGTTCCTCGGCGACGCCGTGCTGGATCTGGCGGTGGCGGGGCTCCTCTACGAGACCCACCCGGGCTGGTCGGAGGGCGACCTCACCCGGGCGCGCGCCGCGCTGGTCAACTCGGACGCGCTCGCCGACAAGGCGCGGAGCCTGGACCTCGGCGACTACGTTCGGCTGGGCGGCTCCGAACGCCGCAGCGGAGGCTTCGACAAGGACTCGATCCTGGCCGGACTCTTCGAAGCGGTGCTCGGCGCGCTGTACCTGGACGGGGGCTTCGAGCCGGTGAAGGCCCTGGTCTGCAGGATCTTTCCCGAGGCTCACGATCCGGAGGGTACGCGCCCCGAGCCCGACCCCAAGACCCGCCTCAACGAGTGGGCTCTGGCCCGTTTCGGGCGAGCGCCCTCCTATCAGCTGACGAACGACAGCGGAGTGGAGGACGCCGAAGATCGCTTCACCGTCGAGCTCTCGCTGGAGGGGAAGGCGTGGAGCTCGGGGACCGGCCGCAGCAAGCGAGCCGCCGAGCGGATCGCGGCGCTGCGCGCCCTCGAGCGCGGGGGTGATCTTGGCGAGTGAGAGGCCACACCGCGCCGGGTTGATCGCGATCCTGGGCCGCCCGAACGCCGGGAAGTCCACCCTGCTCAACCGGCTGCTGGGCCAGAAGCTGGCCATCGTGACCCGCAAGCCCCAGACGACCCGGAGCCGGATCCTGGGGATCCTCACCCTCGAGGACGCGCAGCTGCTTCTCTTGGATACGCCGGGGTTCCACGACAGCCCGAAGGCGCTGAACCGCTTCCTGAACCAGGCGGTAGATGCGGCGCTCGAGGACTGCGATGCAGCGGTCCTGCTGGTGGACCCGGCCGACGGGTGGGACGCGGGTCACGCGCTGCTCTGTGCACGGCTGGCGAAGCGGGGTGCGCCGGTGGTGCTTGCGGCGACCAAGTGCGACCGGACCCCGAGCGCCGCCCGCCCCTGGCCGCCTCCCGGAGTCGAGGGGGCGGTGGTGGCATTGCGGATCTCGGCGAAGACGGGAGACGGGATGGACGTCCTGGTCCGCAAGATGGTGGAGCTCGTGCCACAGGCGCCCGCCTACTTCCCAGCGGACGAGGTGACGGACCGATCGCTCCGCTTTCTCGCGGCCGAGCTGGTGCGGGAGGCCGCCTTCGTCGAGCTCTCCGAGGAGATCCCCTATTCCACCGCCGTGGAGATCCAGGAGTTCGACGAGTCCGACTCCGAGCTGGTGCGGATCCGCGCCAACCTGGTGGTCGAGCGCCGCTCCCAGAAGGGCATGGTGATCGGCCGGGGTGGCTCCATGATCAAGCGGATCGGCGTCCGCGCACGCCGGGGCATCGAGGATCTGCTGCAGTGCCAGGTCCACCTGGAGCTCTGGGTCAAGGTCGAGTCCCGCTGGTGGCTGCGTCCCAAGCGGCGGAAATCTCTCGGCTATTTTTGAGGCCATCGCCGCTGCTGGCAGGCCGGCGCAGGCGGCGGGATTCGGGTGGGTTAGTCTTTCCGGTCTCCCATCGAGTTACGAAAAGCCAAACCAGCCATCGAGCAGGATCGGAGTTCCCCCATGAGCGACACAGACGTCATCATCGCCAGCGCGGTGCGCACGCCCATCGGCAGCTTTCAAGGCGCCTTTTCCTCTCTATCCGCATCGGACCTCGGTGCCGTGGCGATCCAGGAGGCGGTCAAGCGCGCAGGAGCCGAGCCGGAGCAGATCGAGCAGGCCATCATCGGCAATGTGATCTCCGCTGGAATGGGCCAGGCACCCGCCCGCCAGGCGGTCATCAAGGCAGGTCTCCCCCCTTCGACCGGCGCGGTCACTGTGAACAAGGTGTGTGGATCGGGCCTCCAGGCGGTGATGTACGCCCGGCGCGAGATCCTGGTCGGGGAGGCGGAGGTGCTGGTGGCCGGCGGAATGGAGTCGATGACCAACGCGCCCTACGCGCTCCCCGCCGCCCGAGGTGGCCTCAGGATGGGCAACGGCAAGGTGATCGACACCATGATTCACGACGGCCTCTGGGATCCTTACAGCGACCAGCACATGGGCAACTGCGGTGACCAGGTCGCCGAGAAGTACGGCTTCACCCGGGAGGATCAGGACCGCTTCGCGAGGACCAGCTACGAGCGCGCACTGGCGGCCCAGAAGGAAGGACGCTTCAAGCAGGAGATCGTCCCGGTCTCCGTGCCCCAGAGGCGCGGCGAGCCGCTGCTGGTCGACGCGGACGAGGAGCCGGGGCGCGCAAAGCTCGACAAGATGGGCGGGCTGCGACCGGCCTTCTCCAAGCAGGGGACGGTGACGGCGGCCAACGCCTCGACCATCAACGACGGTGCGGCCGCGCTCGTGGTCTGCTCCGGCGCGGCCGCCGAGCGCAACGGCTACAGCGTGCTCGCTCGTGTCGTCGGCGACGCGTTTGCAGCGATGGAGCCCGAGTGGTTCACCATCGCCCCGATCCACGCCCTCGCGAAGCTGTACGAGAAGACGGGTACGAAGCCCGGCGACTGGGGCCTCTACGAGATCAACGAGGCTTTCTCCGGCGTGACGATGGCCGCGGTGAAGGAGCACGGTCTCGATCCGGAGACGGTGAACGTGAACGGCGGAGCCGTCGCGATCGGCCACCCGATCGGCTGCTCGGGCGCGCGCGTGCTGGTGACGCTGATCCACGCCCTGCGCGACCGGGGCAAGCAGAACGGCATCGCGACGCTGTGCCTCGGCGGAGGTGAGGCCGTGGCTCTGGCCGTGGAGCTGGTCTAGGAGCGGGGAGCCCGCGGCGGATGCCGGAGACCGGTCGCGGGGTGACCCTCTACGAGGTCGGTCCCCGCGACGGGCTGCAGAATCAGGCGGAGGTCCTCGCGAGCGACACCAAGGTCGAGCTGGTGACGCGGCTGGCCGACGCGGGCCTGCGCCGGATCGAGGTCACCTCCTTCGTCTCTGCGGAGTGGATCCCGCAGCTCGCGGACGCTGACGGCGTCGCGCGGAGCGTTCCCCGCCGCGAGGGCGTCCACTACAGCGCCCTGGTGCCGAACATGCGCGGGTACGAGCGTTTCCGAGAGAGCGGGCTGCCGGGCGCCGCCTTCTTCGTCTCCGCGAGCGAGAGCCACAACCGAAAGAACGTGAACCGGTCGATCGGCGAACACCTGGACCGCTTTCGACCGGTCGCCGAACGCGCGAGGGGCGACGGCGTCCGGCTCCGCGCCTACGTGAGCACGGTCTGCGGCTGCCCCTACGAGGGAAAGGTCGCCGCGTCCCGAGTCGTCGCGTTGGTGCGCGATCTGTTCGAGCTCGGGGCGGACGAGGTCTCACTGGGCGACACCATCGGTGTCGGAACGCCGGGCCAGGTCCGTTCGCTGGTGGAGGCTGTCGCGGACGTGACACCTCTGGAGAAGGTCGCCCTGCACATGCACGACACCTATGGGCGGGCTCTGGCCAACGTGCAGGCGGGATACGAGAGCGGAGTCCGGACCTTCGATTCCTCCCTGGGGGGGCTCGGCGGCTGCCCCTATGCCCCCGGCGCGTCGGGAAACGCGGCGACCGAGGATCTGGTGGATCTGTTCGAAGCCTCGGGCATCGCGACCGGCATCGACCTGGAGTCGCTGGTGGAGACGGCGGCCTGGGTCGAGCGGGACCTCCTCCAGGCTCCCCTGCCGGGCCGCGTGTTTCGGGCACGGATGGCGGCAAACGAGGCCGCTCTCTGCTAGAATGCCAGCTAACGTTAACTGGCAGAGAGGTGGGCACTCCTGTACTCGATCGGAGAAATCTCTGAGATATCGGGCCTTTCCGCCCGCACCGTGCGCTACTACGAGGAGCTCGAGCTGCTGCCGGGGGTGCGGCGCCGGGCCGGGGGCCGGCGGGTCTACGGCGATGACGAGCTGGAGCGGATTCGCTTCATCCAGCGGCTCAAGACGCTCGGCCTGAGCCTGGCGGAGATTCGCGAGCTGAACGCGGTCTACGCCATCGGCGGCTCCACCCAGGCCATGCTGCTGCGCCTCGACGAGCTTCTCTCCGGGCACCTCCAGGAGCTCGACGGACGGATCCGAGAGCTCTCGGATCTGCGCGACGACATCGGAAAGTACCGGGACCACATCGCCAGCCGCAGCGAGGAAAGCCAGTGACCGCCGCCGCCATCTCTCCCGCACAGCAGCGATCCGACCGGGTCCGCGTGGTGACCGCCGCATCCCTCTTCGACGGACACGATGCCGCCATCAACATCATGCGGCGGATCCTCCAGGCGCAGGGCGCCGAGGTGATCCACCTGGGTCACGACCGCTCCGTCGAGGAGATCGTCACCGCAGCGATCCAGGAGGATGCCCACGCCGTCGCGGTCTCCTCCTATCAGGGAGGACACATCGAGTTCTTCCAGTACCTGGTGGATCGTCTGCGCGAGCTCGGCGCCGGCCACATCCGCGTCTTCGGCGGCGGCGGCGGCACCATCATCCCCGAGGAGATCGAGGCGCTGCACGCCTACGGCGTGGCGCGCATCTTCAGCCCCGACGACGGCCGGCGGCTGGGGCTCGAGGGAATGATCGGCGAGCTGCTGGAGTCGTGCTCTTCCTCTCTGCCGCCGCCGGCCGCGGACGAGCTGGACCAGCTCAGTGCGGACAAGCCGCTCGCCGTCGCACGGCTGATCAGCCGGTTGGAGAGCGCCAGGGGGGAGGCCGTTTCCAATGCGCCCGAGCTCCTCGCCCGGCTCGAGTCCAGCAGTGGGAGCGACCCGGCTCCCGTGCTCGGCTTCACGGGCACCGGCGGCTCTGGCAAGTCCAGCGTCATGGACGAGGTGGTCCGCCGCTACCGCCTGGATCACCCCGACCGCTCCGTGGCGCTTCTGCTGATCGATCCCACTCGGCGCCGCTCCGGAGGGGCGCTGCTGGCGGACCGGATCCGCATGAACGCGATCCACGGGCCCCGAATCTACGTGCGCTCTCTCGCCACCCGTCAGGCCCACCTGGCGCTCTCCCAGGCGGTCCGGGACGCGGTGGCGGTGCTCCAGGCGGCTCGCTTCGACCTGATCCTGGTCGAGACCGCCGGGATCGGACAGAGCGACTCGGAGATCGTGGATCTCGCAGACGTGTCGATCTACGTGATGACGCCCGAGTACGGCGCTCCCTCGCAGCTCGAGAAGGTCGACATGCTGGATCTGGCCGACCTGGTCGTGCTGAACAAGTGCGATCGCCGGGGCGCGGCCGACGCACTCCGCGACGTGCGCAAGCAGTGGCGGCGCAACCACGTGGAGTTCGACCGCTCCGACCAAGAACTCCCGGTCTTCCCGACCGTCGCCAGCCAGTGGGACGACCCCGGAATGGAGCGGCTCTACGAGGCTCTCCGGGCTGCGATCGAAGCGCGCCCGACGCAGAAACCCGCGCCGCCGGCCTCCGTCGAGGTGGGCGACGCCAGACCCCTGCTCCCGGACGGGCGCGAGCGCTACCTCGCGGAGATCGCCGAGACCGTGCGGGCGTATCGCCAGGAGGCGCAGCGCGAGGCGGAGGCCGCGCGCGATGCCCAGGCGCTGGAGAGAGTTCTGGGCGAGGGCGCAGAGGCTCCGGCGGAGCTGCTCCGGCGCCGGGATCAGGCGCTCGATTCCCTGGATCCGGAGCTCAGGGACGAGCTCACGCGCTGGGGTCAGACGCGCGAGCGCTACGCCGCGCCCAGACAGGAATACCAGGTACGAGGCCGCAGCATCTCCGTGGAGAATCACGCCGAGACGCTCTCGGGAACCGCGCTTCCCAAGGTGGCCCTGCCGCGCAGCGAGGACTGGGGAGATCTCGTCCAGTACTTGCGTCTGGAGAATCGGCCCGGCTCGTTCCCGTTCACGGCCGGCGTGTTCCCCTTCAAGCGCGAGAGCGAGGATCCGACCCGGATGTTCGCGGGGGAGGGCGGCCCGGAGCGGACCAACCGCCGCTTCCATCTGCTCGCCTCGGGACAGCCGGCGACGCGCCTCTCGACCGCGTTCGACAGCGTCACGCTCTACGGCCGCGATCCCGACGAGCAGCCGGACGTCTACGGAAAGGTCGGAACCTCCGGTGTCTCCGTCTGCAGCGTCGACGACGCCAAGAAGCTCTACTCGGGCTTCGACCTGTGCGCCCCCAACACGTCGGTCTCGATGACCATCAACGGGCCAGCGCCGATGGTGCTGGCGTTCTTCCTCAACGCGGCCATCGACCAGGGCGTCGAGAAGTACCTCCTCGAGCAGGGCGGGATCGACGCGGTGCGCGCGCGCTTTGCGGAGCGTGGGCTCCCCGAATACAACGGGGCGCTGCCCGCGGGACACGACGGCCTCGGGCTCGGCCTGCTCGGCATCTCGGGGGAGGAGGCCGTCCCGCGCGAAACCTACGAGCGGATCAGGGCGGAGGTGTTGCAGAGCGTCCGCGGAACCGTCCAGGCCGACATCCTGAAGGAGGACCAGGCGCAGAACACCTGCATCTTCTCCACCGCCTTCGCGCTCAAGATGATGGGCGACATCCAGAGCGTCTTCACGGCCAACCAGATGCGGAACTTCTACTCGGTGTCGATCTCCGGCTATCACATCGCCGAGGCCGGGGCGAACCCGATCACCCAGCTGGCCTTCACCATGGCCAACGGCTTCACCTACTGCGAGTACTACCTCGCCCGCGGCATGACGATCGACGAGTTCGCGCCGAATCTCTCCTTCTTCTTCAGCAATGGGCTCGATGCCGAGTACAGCGTGATCGGGAGGGTCGCGCGGCGCATCTGGGCCATCGCCATGCGAGACCTCTACGGCGCCTCCGAGCGCAGCCAGAAGCTCAAGTACCACATCCAGACCTCGGGCCGTTCCCTCCACGCCCAGGAGATGGCCTTCAACGACATCCGCACCACGCTGCAGGCCCTGTCCGGCATCCAGGATCACTGCAACAGCCTGCACACCAACGCCTACGACGAAGCGGTGACGACGCCCACCGAGGAGTCCGTGCGCCGCGCCCTCGCGATCCAGCTGATCATCAACCGCGAGCTCGGGATCAGCCGCAACGAGAACCCGCTGCAGGGCTCGTACCTGATCGAGGAGCTCACCGATCGCGTCGAAGAGGCGGTGCTCCGTGAGTTCGAGCGGATCTCGCAGCGCGGCGGCGTGCTCGGCGCCATGGAGACCCACTACCAGCGCTCCAAGATCCAGGACGAGAGCCTCCACTACGAGACCCTGAAGCATTCGGGAGAGCTCCCGGTGGTGGGCGTCAACACCTTCGAGAGCCCCGACCCCGAGGCCTCCGCGAGACCGACCGCACTGATGCGCGCCAGCGACGAAGAGAAGCGCCAGCAGATCGCCGCGCTGCGCGCCTTCCAGGCGCGGAATGCCACCCGCTGCGACGCCGCGCTGCGGCGCCTCCAGCAGGTCGCCCGCCGCGGTGAGAACGTGTTCGAGGAGCTTCTGGAGACGGTGAAGGTCGCCAGCCTCGGTCAGATCAGCGCCGCGCTCTTCGAGGTCGGAGGTCGCTACCGCCGGTCGATGTAGGGGCTATTCTCGGCGCTTCACAGGAGACCACCGATGGCAGATAGCGAACGCTGGCGAGAGCTCGCCGAAAAAGAGCTCCGGGGCCGGGATCCCGAGTCGCTGGTCTGGAAGACCCCCGAAGGCATCGATCTCAAGCCGCTCTACACGGCGCAGGATCTCGAGAACCTGGAGTACACCGACACCACGCCGGGACTGTTCCCGTTCCTGCGCGGCCCGCGTGCCACCATGTACACGCATCGGCCCTGGACGCTGCGCCAGTACGCCGGCTTCTCCACCGCCGAGGAGTCCAACGCCTTCTACCGGGCCAACCTGGCGGCCGGCCAGCAGGGCCTCTCCATCGCCTTCGATCTGGGGACCCACCGCGGCTACGACTCGGATCATCCCCGCGTGATCGGCGATGTCGGCAAGGCCGGCGTGGCGATCGACTCGGTCGAGGACATGAAGATCCTCTTCGACGGCATTCCGCTGGATCGGGTGACGGTCTCGATGACCATGAACGGCGCGGTGCTCCCGGTGATGGCCTGCTTCATCGTGGCGGGCGAAGAGCAGGGCGTCGCCGCGGAGAAGCTGGCCGGCACCATCCAGAACGACATCCTGAAGGAGTTCATGGTCCGCAACACCTACATCTACCCGCCCGAGCCGAGCATGCGGATCGTCGCCGACATCATCGAGTACACGGCCAAGCAGATGCCGAGGTTCAACTCGATCTCGATCAGCGGCTACCACATGCAGGAGGCCGGCGCGACGTCGGTGATCGAGCTGGCCTTCACGCTGGCCGACGGGATCGAGTACGTGAAGGCGGCGCTCTCCAAGGGCCTCGACGTCGATCGCTTCGCCGGCCGGCTCTCCTTCTTCTGGTCGATCGGCATGAACTTCTACCTGGAGATCGCCAAGATGCGCGCCGGCCGGCTCCTGTGGGCGGAGCTGATGCGGCAGTTCGAGCCGAAGGACCCGCGCTCGATGATGCTGCGCACCCACTGCCAGACGTCCGGGGCGAGCCTCACCGAACAGGATCCGATGAACAACGTGATCCGCACCACGATCGAGGCGATGGCGGCCGTCTTCGGAGGCACCCAGTCCCTGCACACCAACGCCTACGACGAGGCGGTGAGCCTGCCCACCGACGCCGCGGCTCGGGTGGCCCGCAACACCCAGCTGATCCTCCAGGAGGAGAGCGGGATCACCCGGGTGGTCGATCCCTGGGGCGGCTCGTACTTCATGGAGTCGCTGACCCAGAGCGTCGCTGCGGAGGCGCGCAAGATCCTCGCGGAGATCGACGAGCTCGGAGGCATGACCCGGGCGATTCTCCAGGGCATGCCCAAGCTTCGGATCGAGGAGTGCGCGACCCGTCGCCAGGCGCGGATCGAGCGGGGCGACGACGTGATCGTCGGCGTGAACAAGTACCAGCTCGCCGAGCACGAGGAGCTCGAAGTCCGCGAGATCGACAACACGGCGGTCCGGGACGCCCAGGTCGCGCGGCTCGAGCGGATCCGCGCATCTCGGGACCAGGCCGCCGTGGACGCCGCTCTCGATGCGCTCGGCGCCGTGGGGCGAGACGGAGAGGGAAACCTGCTGGAGGCGGCGGTGACCGCGGCACGAGCGCGCGCGACCGTCGGCGAGATCTCCGATGCGCTGGAGAGGGTCTTCACCCGGCATCGCGCAGAGATCCGGTCCGTCTCCGGGGTCTACGCCGGCGTCTACCACGGCGACGAGGAGTTCGACGCGATCCGGGAGCGGGTCGAGTCCTTTGCCGAGGCGGAGGGGCGCCGCCCGCGAATCCTGGTGGCGAAGCTCGGTCAGGACGGTCACGACCGGGGCATGAAGGTGATTGCCACCGCCTTCGCCGACTTCGGCTTCGACGTGGACATCGGGCCGCTCTTCCAGGTTCCGAACGAGGTGGCGCGGCAGGCGATCGAGAACGACGTGCACGTGATCGGCGTTTCGAGCCAGGCGGGCGGCCACAAGACGCTGGTCTCGGAGCTGATCCGGGAGCTGGCGGAGCAGGACGCCCGCGACATCGTGGTGGTGGCGGGGGGGGTGATCCCGCCGCAGGACTACCCCTACCTGCGGGAGCAGGGCGTCGCCGCGGTCTTCGGGCCGGGCACCCCGATTCCGAAGGCGGCCGCGGAAGTGCTCGACGCGATACGCGCCAAGACAGCCGGCCCGTGACCGGCTCGCGCGGCGAGCCCGGGGCGAGCGCGAGCGGAGACTCCCAGGTGGCTCCCGCGGAGGTGGAGGAGCACTGCCGGCAGGTGCGCGCGGGGGACCGGCGCGCGGTCGCCAAGGCGATCACCCTGCTGGAGAGCACCCGGAGCGACCGCGCCCAGCTCGGCGAGCAGATCCTCGAGTCCGTGGTCTCCGAGACCGGAGCCGCCATCCGGGTGGGTATCACCGGTCCTCCCGGGGTGGGGAAGAGCAGCTTCATCGAGGCGCTCGGTCTCCAGCTGATCGGAGCCGGTCATCGGCTGGCGGTGCTGGCCGTCGATCCGAGCAGCCCGGTCACGGGGGGGAGCATCCTGGGAGACAAGACCCGGATGGAGCGCCTCAGTCAGGAGGAGGCCGCCTTCATCCGTCCCTCCCCCTCCGGGGGTGCCCTGGGGGGAGTCGCGCACCGGACCCGGGAGACCATGCTGCTCTGCGAGGCGGCGGGCCACGACGTGGTGCTGGTCGAAACGGTCGGGATCGGCCAGTCCGAGATCGCGGTTCGATCGATGGTCGACCTGTTCGCCCTGCTGCTCCAGCCCGGAGCGGGAGACCAGCTTCAGGGCATCAAGAAGGGCGTTCTGGAGCTCGCCGACGCCCTGGTGGTCAACAAGGGGGACGGCGAGCAGAAGCTGATCGCCGAGCGGACGCGGGAGGACCACGTCCAGGCCCTCCAGCTGCTCCGCTCCACCTCGGCGGCTTGGCGGCCCCCGGTGCTGGTGGTGAGCTCGCTCTCGGGGGAGGGCATCGCCGACTTCTGGCGCGTCGTCCTGGACCACCGGGAGGCCCTGCGAGCGACCGGGGAGTTCGAGGCGAGACGCCGCGCCCAGGCCCGGGAGTGGATGTGGACCCTGGTGGGAGAGGGTCTCCAGCAGGCGTTCCGCCAGCATCCGGGGGTGGCGGGCCGGGTGGAACAGCTCGAACGCGACGTCGAGGCGCAGCGGATGACGCCCGCGGCAGCCGCCCGGACCCTCCTCGACGCCTTTCGGGACGCCTGAGCGGTTCCCAGCCGGCCCGGCCCGGGCGTGGGTGTCTCCCCGCTCCCCTTTTAACCCGCAAGTTCAGACGGCTTCTTGCCGATGAAACCTGCGGAGCCCCGCCCGTCATTGGGCTGGTTCGGAGAGCGTTCCCAATGGTGCAGATCAACATGGCCGCGCGCGAGATCACCCTGAAGGTCGTGTACTACGGACCGGCGCTCTCGGGCAAGACGACCAATCTCCAGAAGCTTCACGAGATGCTCGACGAGTCCGGGCGCGGCAAGATGGTCACCCTCGACACCACCGACGACCGGACTCTCTACTTCGACTTCCTCCCGGTCACATTCGGTACCCAGAGCGGCTTCGCCATCAAGCTCAAGCTCTTCACCGTCCCCGGCCAGGTGATGCACAAGTCGACCCGCAAGGTGGTCCTCGCGGGCGCCGACGCGGTGGCCTTCGTCGCCGACTCCCAAAGGGCCTCGGCGAGCGCGAACGCCTACTCCTGGCGGGACATGGAGGCGAACCTCAAGTCGAACGGGATCGACTTCGAGTCCATCCCCAAGGTCGTGCAGTTCAACAAGCGTGACCTCTCCGACATCAAGCCCCTCGAAGAGATTCGCGCCGCCTGGGGCGACATTCCGACCTTTCCGAGTGTCGCGACCCGAGGGGAGGGCGTGCTCGAGACGTTTCGTGAGCTCCTGCGCCTCACCTACCGTCAGCTCGACGCCAAGCACCAGTTCGCGGAGAAGTTCGCCGTCTCCGAGGAGGACTTCCTCAAGGGAGTCCTGCAGAACCTGGACTCTTCCTCTCCGTAACTCCCCGCTCCTGCTATGCTTACGGTTGTTTGACACGCGAGTCGGCCGCTGATAGGGTGACCGCGGCTCTCGCGGTGCTCCCGAACGCGCCCGCTCTATCAGACCCGACGGAACCGCGCTCGCGGTCCGTACGGAAGGAGACCGGCAATGAAGGATCCTCTTTCCGAGCAGGCGCCCACTCCCACGCGGCTCCCCTACGACGCCAGCGACGTCGTGGTGACGGTGGCCGCGGCCATCGAGGAGATCCGCGCTGGCAAGATGGTGATCCTGGTCGACGACGAGGATCGGGAGAACGAGGGCGATCTGTGCATGGCCGCCGAGATGTGCACCCCCGAGGCCATCAACTTCATGGCCCGGTACGGCCGCGGTCTCGTCTGCCTGCCGATGACCGAGGATCGCCTCCGCCAGCTGCGGCTCTCGATGATGGTGCCGGATGCGGAGAACACCTCGAGCTACGGCACCGCCTTCACGGTGTCGATAGAGGCCCGCGAGGGCGTCACCACCGGGATCTCCGCGGCGGATCGCGCCACCACCGTCGCGGTGGCCATCGACGACGAAGCCCGGCCCCACGACATCGTGCGCCCCGGGCACATCTTCCCGCTCCGGGCCCGCGACGGCGGCGTGCTCCGCCGCGCGGGTCAGACGGAGGGGTCGGTCGATCTGGCCCGGATGGCGGGCCTCAAGCCAGCTGGCGTGATCTGCGAGATCATGAACGACGACGGTACGATGGCGCGGATGCCGGACCTCGTCGCCTTCGCCCGCCGGCACGACCTCAAGATCGTCACCGTCGCCGACCTGATCCAGTACCGGCTTCGCCACGAGACGCTGGTGCGCCGCGGGGCGGAGGCGGTGCTGCCCACGCGGGACGGCGGTGAGCTCCGGGCGATCGTCTACGAGAACGACATCGACCACGTCGACCACGTCGCGATGGTGAAGGGTGACATCCTCGAAGACGTGGAGATCCTGGTCCGCGTCCACAGCGAGTGCCTGACCGGGGACGCCTTCGGCTCGATGCGCTGCGACTGTGGGGAGCAACTGGCCGCGGCCATGAAGATGATCGAGGAAGAGGGCCGCGGCGTGATCCTGTACATGCGCCAGGAGGGTCGCGGCATCGGCCTCAAGAACAAGATCAAGGCCTACGCGCTCCAGGACAACGAGGGGCTCGATACGGTCCAGGCCAACGAGAAGCTCGGTTTTGCCGCCGACCTCCGCGACTACGGCGTGGGCGCGCAGATCCTCTTCGACCTCGGGGTCCGGAAGATGCGCATCATCACCAACAACCCCGGCAAGCGCGCGGGGATCGAGGGGTACGGCCTCACCATCGTCGAGCGGGTGCCCCTCGAGATCACCCCCAACGAGAAGAACTTCGAGTATCTCCGGACCAAGAAAGAGAAGCTCGGGCACGTTCTCCACCTGATGAGCTAGGAGAGCCAGCGGATGTTCGAATCGGTCGAAGACGTTGCCGTGCGCCTGCGCGAGCAGGGGTACATCTGCGGCCGGAACATCGCGACGGTGGTCTTCCTGGCGGCCCGGCTCGAGAAGCCGGTGCTGGTGGAGGGGCCGGCCGGGGTGGGAAAGACCGAGCTGGCGAAGGTGGTCGCGGCGGCCACCGGGCGGAACCTGATCCGGCTCCAGTGCTACGAGGGGCTCGACGAGGCCAAGGCGCTCTACGAGTGGGAGTACTCCAAGCAGCTTCTCTACACGCAGATCCTCAAGGACAAGTTTGCAGAGACCATGGCGGACTCGACGAGTCTCCGCGACGCGGCGGCGCGGGTGGCCCGGGAGGACAGCGTCTTCTTCTCGGAGCGCTTCATCGTGGCGCGCCCGCTGCTCCGCGCGATCCAGGCGGAGGAGCTGACCCTGCTGCTGATCGACGAGGTGGACAAGTCGGACCCGGAGTTCGAGGCCTTCCTGCTCGAGGTGCTCTCGGACTTCCAGGTGACGGTGCCCGAGATCGGCACCCTGGTCGCCAGGCATCTCCCCCTCGTCTTTCTCACCTCGAACGACGCCCGGGAGATGAGCGACGCCCTGAAGAGGCGCTGCCTCCACCTCTACATCGATTTCCCGGAGGAGAAGGTCGAGCTGGAGATCCTCGACACCAAGGTTCCGGGCATCGAAGAGCGGCTGGCGAAGGAGCTCGTCGGGGTGATGCAGCGCATCCGCAAGCTCGACCTCAAGAAGACGCCCTCCATCAGTGAGACACTGGACTGGGCTCGCGCGCTGCTGGCGCTGAACGCCTCGGACCTGGACGAGGCCCTGGTGAGCGAAACCCTGAACGTGATCCTGAAGTACGAGGGTGACATCCGGAAGGCAGAGGGTGAGCTCGGTCGTCTGATCACGCGAAAGACCGAGGAAAAGGCAGAGACCGCCAAGCCGGCGCCGCCGGCACCCGCCAAGAAGGGCGTCCTACACTAAGCGCCAGTGCAGAAGAAGCTGCTCGAGTTCACGAACCTGCTCCGCAAGAGCGGGGTGCGGGTCTCGATGGCGGAGTCCATCGACGCCTTCCAGGCCCTCGACGAGCTCTCCCTGGGGGAGCGGGCGGTCTTCCAGGACGCGCTGCGGGCCACGATGGTGAAGAGGTCGGAAGACATCCCGACCTTCGACCAGCTCTTCGAGCTCTACTGGTCCGCCTTCTACGACAGCCTGCGCGACGCCTTCGACCAGGCCGGCGACGCGATGGGCGGGGAGGGGCTCGACCTGGAGGCGCTCCTTCAGCAGATCCGCGACGGGATCGAGAACCTCGAAGGCGGCCTGGACCTCTCCGAGCTGGCCAGGGCGCTGCTGACCCAGGACCTCTCCCAGCTCGAGCAGATGATCCGCGACGCGGCCGACCAGGCCGGGGTCCAGCGCATCGAGAACATGCTCCAGCTGGGGTTCTTCACCCGGAGGACCATGGAGCAGCTGAACAGCGAAGGAGCGGGGCGGGAGCTCCGAGACCTCGCACAGCAGCTTCGCGACGCGGGGATGCCCGACGCCCAGGTGGATGCGCTCCTGGACCTGATCGAGAAGTTCCTGGAGGCCCTGCGCAAAGGGGTCCGCAGCTATACCGAGCGCGAGCTCCAGCAGCAGAACTACGACTACATGGAGAAGTTCCGCAGGGAGAGCCTCCTCGAAAAGAGCTTCTACAACCTGACCGAGGACGAGATCCGGCGCATGCGCGAGGTCGTGAACCGCCTCGCCCAGCGGATCAAGAACGTGCTCTCGATTCGCAAGCGCCGCCGCAAGCGCGGCAAGCTGGACCTCCACACCATGCTTCGGCGCAACATGGCCCACGGCGGCGTTCCCTTCGAGATGGTCTTCAAGGAGCGGCGCAAGGATCGCCCGAAGCTGGTGATTCTATGTGATGTTTCCTCTTCCGTGGCGAACGTCTCGCGCTTCATGCTGCAGTTCGTTTACAGCCTCCAGGAGTGCTTCACCAAGATCCGCTCGTTCGTCTTCGTGGCCGAGCTCGGAGAGGTGACCCAGGTATTCAAGGACGAGGAGATCACCGCGGCCATCGAGAAGGCCCTCGACGGAGGAGACGTCATCAACGTCTATACCCGCTCCAACTTCGGGCAGGCCTTTCACTATTTCTGGCGGAACTACCTCTCGGCCGTGGACCACCGGACCACCTTCCTGATCCTCGGAGACGCTCGGAACAACTACAACGATCCCCGCACCTGGTGTCTGCGCGAGATCCACAACAAGGCGAAGAACGTCGTCTGGCTGAATCCCGAGAACCCGAGCGCCTGGGGCTTCGGCGACAGCGTGATGGACAAGTACCTGCCCCACGTCGACGCGGCCGAGGAGTGCCGCAACCTCAAGCAGCTTTCCCGCATCGTCGACCGGCTGATCCTCTGACCGCCTGAAATGAGACGCCCCGCCGGACCTGGTCCGACGGGGCGTCTTGAAGGGCGGAGGGCGGTGGACAGATGATGGGGGGTGAGAGGTTGGACATTTCGCTGAGAAATGCCACATCCACCGCCGCTCCATAAGGAACTGTAACAGGGATTATGCACCGCGGCCTGTTCCGTTGTCAAACAGGATTTGCGAATCGTGCCCGCAATAAGGAATCTATTTAGAATCATAGGTTTGAGGTCAATACTTCAGGCAAAATATAGAAACGCTGGAGAAACGGGGGAGTTTGGCATTCAGCTGCCGGCTCGACTAGTGTCCCGCCTCCAGGGGGAGCTTTCCGGCGAAAGGAGTCGGTCCAGGTGAGTCGGCGGCGCTTCTTCATCCGCACCTACGGATGCCAGATGAACGCCCACGACACCGAGAAGGTGGCCAACCTCCTCTACCACGAAGGCTGGGCCCGAAGCGCCGATCCGAACCAGGCGGAGCTGCTCCTGATCAACACCTGCTCGGTCCGCGAGAAGGCCGAGCACCGGCTCTACAGCGATCTCGGCATGCTCAGGAGCTGGAAGGCAGCTGGACCGGGCCGGCTGCTGGGCGTGGGCGGATGCGTCGCCCAACAGGAAGGCGAGGCCATCCTGCGCCGCTTCGGCCACGTCGACTTCGTCTTCGGCACGCATGCGTTGCGCCGGGTCCCCGAGATGGTCCTGGCCGCTCTCTCCGGCGCACGCCAGGTGCGCACCGGGGAAGTTCGCTCCCTGGACCGCTTCGACCTGCCCGAGCGGCATCCCGCCTGCTCGGGCGAGACACCGGGGCGCGCGCTGGTCACCGTGATGGAGGGCTGCGACCTCTTCTGCAGCTTCTGCGTCGTGCCGATCACGCGGGGCAGGGAGATCAGCCGGCCTGCCGAGAGCGTCGTGCGGGAGGCCGAGCGCCTGGCCGGCGAAGGGGTTCTGGAGCTCACGCTGCTGGGACAGGCGGTCAATGCCTACGGCCGTCACGATCTGCGCCGCGGAAGGGCGCAAGAGACCGGCAGCATGGCGTTCGCAGGGCTCCTGAAACGCCTGGCCGGGATCCCGGGGATCCAACGCATCCGCTACACCAGCCCTCACCCGCTGTTCTTCGACGACGAGCTGATCCGGGCCCACGGGGAGCTCGCGGAGCTCTGTCCCCATGTCCACCTGCCGGTCCAGAGCGGCTCGGACCGGATCCTGGCTGCCATGCGCCGCCGCTACAGCGCGGCCGAGTATCTGGAGATCGTCCGCCGCCTGCGGGACAGCCGGCCCGACATCGCCATCACCACGGACCTGATCGTGGCCTTCCCGGGCGAGACCGACGCGGACTTCGAGGCGACCCTGGCGCTGGTCAGGGAGGTCGGCTTCGTGGACGCCTACTCGTTCAAGTACTCCCCGCGGCCAGGGACCGCCGCCGCCGAGCTCGACCTCGCCATCTCCCCGGAGCTGGCCCAGGAGCGGCTGGGGATCCTCCAGAGGGTCCTGGGCGAGCTCACGCTGGCGGCCCACCGGGCGCGGGTCGGAGACCGGACCGAGGTGCTGGTCGAGGGCGAGAGTCGCCGGCGGGGCGGACAGCTCCAGGGCCGGGACCCCTACCACCGGGTGGTCAACCTCACCCGGGACCCGGCCGGACCCCGGCCCGGCCCGGGGGAGCTGGTGGTGGCCCGGATCGTCGAGGCCACCCCCCATTCCCTGATCGGGGCGGTCGAATTGTCGAGATCGGTGAAGGAAGAACGGCGGCTCGCCGATGAGGAGAAGCGACAGACCGCCCTTGCGTGAATCCGGGGCGAAGGGGACTCCCCCGTCCCGTCTTCGACTCCGGAGGAGGTCGCGCGACCCGAGGGAGAGAGATGCCGAAGGCCCGCATTCTCGCGGTGGACGACCAGCTCTACTTCAGGGTCTTCCTGGAGGATCTCCTCCAGCAGGAGGGCTACGAGGTCTGCACGGCGTCCGGGGGTGAGGAGGCGCTCCGCCTCCTCGAGCGCGGGGGCTTCGACGTGGTCCTGACCGACCTGGTGATGCCGGGCATGGACGGCAACGACCTGGTCCAGCAGGTCCGGGAGAAGGCGCCGGAGCAGGAGATCGTGGTGGTGACCAGCGTCGGCGACGTCAAGACCGCCGTCGAGGCCATGAAGCTCGGAGCCACCGACTACCTCCTGAAGCCGATCGATCGAAGCGCGCTGCTCCGGGCGCTGGAAGGGATCCTCCAGCGGCGCCGCATGCGCGACGAGCACGCCCGTCTGATGGCGGAGAACCTCGAGTTCATGGGGGTCTTCTCCCTGTACGAGCGGGCCCTGGGCCTCTACGCGAGCCTCTCACTGGAGTCCCTGGCGGACCGGATCGTCGAGGGGCTCTGCCTCGAGACGCACGCTCAGGGCGGCGTTCTCTGGATCGCCCGCCACGACGACCAGAGCTGGCTGCGGCTGCTGGGAGTGAGGGGGCTGGTACGCGTCGAGGACGAGCGCGAGGAACTCCACACGGCGGGTCTTCCCCAGGAGATGATGGCCCTGACCGAGTCCGAGTGCATCTCCTGTCTGGCTCCGGCGGATGCGGAATCCGACCCGGATCGCATCGCTCTCTACCTGGCGTTCCAGCACGGCGGCCGGCTGCTCGGGGCAGCTCGGCTCACGGACAAGCTGGACGGGGGAGACTTCGGCGACGCCGACCGCGCCGTGGCCGAGCGGTTTGCCAACTTTGCGGCTCAGGCCATCGCCAACGCCATCCAGTTCCGCTCCCTCGAGAGGCGCTCGTTCCGGGACCCGGTGACCAAGGCGTACAGCCGTGCCTACTTCGACGACGTGGTCCACAACGAGATCCGCAAGGCGAACCGCTTCGGGCGGACCTTCTCGACCGTGCGGATCGAGTTCGACGGGATCACCGCGGTGCGCGATCGCATGCCCCAGGTCGAGTTCCAGCGCTGGCTCGAGGCCGCCATCCACCAGATCGGCCACTCACTGCGGGCGACGGATCTGCTGGCCGCGGAGTCCGACAGCCAGTTCCTGATGCTTCTTCCCGAGACCGACGCCCTGGGCGCCGCGGTCCTGAAGCGGCGCATCCATGCCCGCCTGACTCGCTGCGACGAGCTGCAGAGCCTGGATCCGGTGGACCGTCCGGCAGTGCTGTCGGCGGCGGCGACCTTCCCTGCAGACGGGACGCAGCCCGATGCGCTGAGCGGAGTCCTGGCCGGCCGGATCGACGACGACCGGCGCAGCCTGGTCCGCTCCCTCGAGCTGGAGGCGGCTCCCTTCCGCGCCCTGGTGGACGCGCTGCTCGGCGAGGCGCAGCCCGGGCGCGCCGAGACCGCCGAGCAGATGACCCGCTTCCTGCTGGGCGAGGTCCGCCGCAGACCCGACGAGCGCGGGATGTTCTTCGTGTCGCCCGGGGCCAGTCTGTCCGGCGCGCTCCGAGACGGGCTCGAAGCAGCTCCGCGGCGTCTCGACGCGGACCGAGGTCGTCCTGGTTGCAGATCGAAAGGCCGACCAGATCGCGGGCTTTCCGGTGACCTGGGTTCCCTCCCTGCGGGCCGGGACATCGGTGCCCTTCCTGATCCACTACGGGGAAGGGCCCCCCTACGCGTTGGTTCGGGACGATGTGGTCGAGGAGCATTCGACTTCCTTCTATCACACCAGCGATCCGGTTCTGGTCGAGCAGCTCGCATTCCAGCTGAGCCGCGACCTCGGGATCCCGATCGGTGAGTAGGCTGATGGCGGGACGGGCGCGAGCGAGGGCGAGGCGTTGACGGGTGCGATCCTGATCGCGGGCGGGAACCGTTCCAGGGCGGAGCAGATCGGTGCGTCCTGCGCCGCGCGCGGCTTCTCGACGCGTTTCGCCGCCAACGGCGCGGCCGCCCTCGAGTCGGCGCTCTCCGACCCGCCGGGCGTGGTCGTGGCACCGACGGACCTCCCCTTGATCGACGGCCCCAAGCTGGCCGAGATTCTGCGCGCCAACCCCCGCACCCAGGGCACCCGCTTCGTGTTTCTCGGCAAGCCCCAGGAAGGCTCCCCCGACACCGGCTACTTCGACGAGGTGCTCCCGGACTCGGCGGACGCAGACGAGGTCGCGATGCGCGTGGAGGCCATCCTGGCTCAGCACGCGCGGATCAACGCCATGGAGCGCGAGGCCGAGGCGGACCACGAGGTGGAGGGGAAGCTCTCCCAGATTCCGCTCACCGACCTCCTCCAGCTCTTCCACATGAACTGCCGCACCGGAACCATCGAGCTCACCCGCCGCGAGCCGGGGAGGCCCGAGGAGCTCGGAACCATCTTTCTCCGCGAGGGCAATCTGATCCAGGCGATGGTGGGCTCGGTGGATGGCGAGAAGGCGCTCTTCCGGCTGCTGGCCTGGCGCGAGGGGTCGTTCGCCTTCACGCCGAACCGGCCCAAAGTGGCCACCCGTATCCTGGCGCCGAGCCGGGCGCTTCTGATGGAGGGGGTGCGGCAGCTCGACGAGCTGGAGCGCATGCGCGGCAGCCTCCCGCCTCTCGATGCCCGCGCGATCCTCACCGTGGACACCGGCAAGCTCCCCAACGTGGTGCACCCGCTTACCCAGGAGGTCCTCCTCCTGCTGGAGATCTACGACCTGGTTCGCGACGTGGTGGATCATTGCTCGCACCCCGACTACCAGGTGCTGCGGACGCTTCATACGCTGGTGGAGCGGAAGATCATCCAGCTGCGCCGGGATCCTTCCACGACCCCGGCTGCCAGCGGTGATGCCCTCTTCTCGCCGGCCCAGGCGCGGCGGCTCCAGGACTGGCTCCAGTCGGTCCGGTCGGGCGGGCCGGGCAACCGGGTGGCGAAGCTGCTCCTGGTTTCCCCGGACAACTCTGCGACCCGGGACTTCGTCCGCCTGCTCGGGACGCTCCCGGGAGTGCAGCTCTCGCCGCAGTTTCGACGCGGAGAGTTCTCGCCGCAGGACCTGGAAACGGCGGGCCAGCTCCACGTGGGTGACGGGATCGGGATCCAGCTCCTCCACGTGCCTGCAGATCCCTGCTTCGCTCCAATCTGGCCCGTGGTCGCCCACGGCGCGCTGGGAACCTTGTTCCTGATGTCGGGGGCGGTGAAGGAGGCGGAGGAACAGATCCGTCCCGTGCGCGATGCGATTCGACGTCTGCCCCGGGCTCGGGTCTTTCACCTGCTCCTGATGCAGAAGGGCGAGCGCCTGACGCCGGAAGAGCTGCAGGAGAAGCCGTCACTGCTGGACGAGGCCTCTCTCTTCCTGATCCAGATGGAGAAGGGCAGGGAGGCTGTCTCGTTGCTCCGCACCATGTTCGGGCGGGTGATGCCATGAGCGAGATCGATCTGAAACGATTCCGTCTCTTCTCCGAGCTCACGGACTGCGATCGCGAGGCCGTGGTGGAGCTGCTCGAGCCGACCGAGCTGGTTCCGGGTCGGCAGTGCTTTCGGGAGGGCCAGGAGGCGGAAGGCCTGCTGCTGGTGGACTCCGGCGAGCTGCGTCTCGAGAGCCAGCGCAGCGGTGAGCTCGGCCGCATCGGCGAGGGCATGGCCATCGGAGGCCTTTCCCTGCTGGTGGTCGGTCCCCGGGAGGTCAGCGCGATCGCGACCGCTCCCAGCCGCGTGCTCCTGCTCTCGCGGTCAGCCTTCCTCCGGCTCTCCGAGGACCAGCCGCGCGCCGGCCTCCGGCTGGCGCAGGCGATCGTGACGGAGTTCGCAGGCGCGGTTCGCGAGGGGCTGGACCGGATCGCGTCAGTTGCCGGTTGACCGCGGATTTCGCGCGGTTTAAACTGCGCCGCCAATTCGGGGGGCTACACTTGGTCTCGGAGTCTCCCCAGCAACCCATTCAGGCGTTTCGAGCCCTTCAAGCGTTTCGAACCTTTCGAACTCTCTAGAGTTGGAGCCCCCACCGAGCCCATGGAAGACGGCAGGATTCGCGAGGGTCTGGCGTTCGATGACGTCCTCCTCGTGCCCGCCAGCTCGGAAGTCCTCCCCAAGGACGTCGATTCCCGCACCGAGCTCACCCGCGAGATCTCGCTCGCCGTCCCGCTCGTCTCCGCGGCGATGGACACGGTCACCGAACACGAGACCGCCATCTGCATGGCGCAGAACGGCGGCATCGGCATGATCCACCGCAACATGTCCGTGGACGAGCAGGCCGCCGAGATCGACAAGGTCAAGCGCTCCGAGTCGGGCCTGATCGTCGATCCGATCACCATGTCGCCGGAGAAGCCGATCCACGAGGCGCTGGAGGTGATGGCTCGCTACCGGATCTCGGGCGTTCCGATCACCCGGGGCGGCAAGGCGGTCGGAATCCTCACCAACCGCGACCTGCGCTTCGTGAAGGATACATCCCAGCCGATCTCGACCGTCATGACCAGCGAAGGCCTGGTGACGGTGCCGCCCGAGACGAGCAGGGACCGGGCCAAGGAGCTGCTCCACGCGCACCGCATCGAGAAGCTCCTGGTGGTGGACGATCAGGGAGATCTCCGCGGGCTGATCACCATCAAGGACATCGAGAAGAGCGAGAAGTTCCCGAACGCGTCCAAGGATTCGCTGGGCCGGCTGCTCTGCGGTGCTGCCGTCGGCGTCGGGCCGGGTCGGATGGAACGGACCGAAGCCCTGGTGGGTGCGGGCGTGGACGTGATCACGGTCGATACCGCGCACGGCCACTCGGCAGGAGTGCTCGAGACCATCGCCGAGCTTCGGCGCAGCTTCCCGAACCTTCCCATCATCGGCGGCAACATCGCTACGGCAGAGGGCGCCGAGGCGCTGATCAAGGCCGGCGTCTCCGCCGTCAAGGTCGGCGTCGGGCCCGGCTCGATCTGCACCACGCGGATCGTCGCGGGCGTCGGCGTGCCGCAGTTCACCGCGGTGATGGACGCCGCCGAGATGGCCGGGCGCTTCGGCATCCCGGTGATCTCGGATGGAGGCATCAAGTACTCGGGAGACGTGGTCAAGGCCCTGGCTGCCGGTGCCAGGACGGTGATGATCGGCTCGCTATTCGCCGGCACCGACGAGTCCCCGGGAGAGGTGGTGCTCTACCAGGGGCGATCCTACAAGGTCTACCGCGGGATGGGCTCCCTGGGCGCCATGTCCGATGGGAGCCGCGATCGGTATTTCCAGAGCGAGGTGCAGGAGACCGACAAGCTGGTGCCCGAGGGAATCGAGGGCCGCGTCCCGTACCGGGGTGCCCTCTCCAACAGCATCTATCAGCTGGTGGGTGGCCTGCGCTCGGGCATGGGCTACTGCGGGGCGGCGAACCTGTCGGAGCTCCGCAACAAGGTGAAGCTGATGCGCATCTCAGGGGCCGGGCTTCACGAGAGCCACGTCCACGACGTCATCATCACCAAGGAAGCCCCGAACTACCGTATCGAGTAGACTCGGTCGACCCCCCGATCACACCGGTCCTCCTCCGGGCCACCACGCCGAAAGAGGCAGACGCCGCGATGCCCCCCGACGTCCATCGCGACCGGATCCTGGTCCTGGACTTCGGCTCGCAGTACACCCAGCTGATCGCCCGGCGGGTGCGCGAGCAGAGTGTCTACTGCGAGATCCATCCCCACAGCCTTCCGAGGGAGGCTGTGACGGCGTGGAACCCCGCCGGACTGATCCTCTCGGGGGGGCCCTCGAGCGTTCTCGATCCGGCGGCCCCGGACCTCGACCCGGAGATCCTCGAGCTCGAGATCCCCATCCTCGGCGTCTGCTACGGGCTCCAGCTGCTGGCCCACCGCCTCGGAGGCCTGGTGGAGGGGGCCGGCGACCACGAGTACGGCCGGGCGCTCTTGAAGATCGAGGGCGCGCATCCGCTCTTCGCGAACCTGGGCGACGGCGCCGAGCGCAGCGTCTGGATGAGTCACGGCGATCGGGTGGTGCGGCTGCCGCGGGGCTTCGAGGTCCTGGGCACCAGCGAGAACTCTCCCTTCGCTGCGATCGGCCACTCCGAAAAGCCGATCTACGGGCTGCAGTTTCACCCGGAGGTGGTGCACACCGAAGACGGCGCGCAGATCCTCGCCAACTTCGTCCACGGGATCTGCGGATGCAGTGGGTCCTGGACCGTCGAAGCCTTCATCGACGACGCCGTCGAGGCGGTCCGGAGGCAGGTCGGGCAGGGCCGCGCCGTCTGTGGCCTCAGCGGGGGAGTGGACTCCGCGGTCGCGGCCGCCCTGGTCCATCGCGCTCTCGGTGACCGGCTTAGCTGCATCTTCGTCGACCACGGCATGCTCCGGCAGGCGGAGTGCGAGGAGGTGGAGCGGGTGTTCCGGCAGAGCCTCGAGGTTCCGCTGGTGACCGTGTCGGCCTCCGAGCGGTTTCTCGCCGCCCTCGAGGGCGTGACGGACCCGGAGGCGAAGCGCCGGATCATCGGCGAGCTCTTCATCGACGTCTTCCAGGAAGAGGCCGGCCGCATCGGTGACGTGGATTTCCTGGTCCAGGGGACGCTCTACCCCGACGTGATCGAGAGCGTCTCGGTTCGGGGACCCTCTGCGACGATCAAGACGCATCACAACGTGGGAGGCCTCCCCGAGAAGATGCACCTCGCCCTGGTCGAGCCGCTGCGCGAGCTGTTCAAGGACGAGTGCCGGCAAGCCGGCCGGCTGCTCGGCCTTCCCGAGGAGATCGTGAGCCGCCACCCGTTCCCGGGCCCCGGCCTCGCCGTGCGCATCATCGGCGAGGTGACCCGCGAGCGGCTCGAAGCGCTGCGCCGGGCCGACGCGATCCTGATCGAGGAGATCCGCCGGGCGGGTCTCTACGACGACATCTGGCAGGCCTTCGCGGTCTTCCTGCCCATTCAGAGCGTCGGCGTCATGGGCGACGAGCGCACCTACGAGAACGCCGTCGCGCTCCGCTGCGTGACCTCGGTCGACGCGATGACGGCGGACTGGTCGAGGCTGCCACACGAGGTGCTGGCGGTGGTCTCGAGCCGGATCACCAACGAGGTCCAGGGCATCAACCGGGTCGTCTACGACATCTCGTCGAAGCCCCCGGCCACCATCGAGTGGGAGTAGCGGAATTGCCGCCGACGCCGTTCACGCATCTGCACCTTCACACCCAGTACTCGCTTCTCGACGGGGCGATCAAGCACACTCCGCTGTTCGAGCGCGTGAAGGCGCTGGGCATGACCGGCGTCGCCATGACCGACCACGGGAACCTGTTCGGCGCCGTCGAGTTCTACGAGAAGGCGCGGGCCAACGGCGTCAAACCGATCCTCGGCTGTGAGGTCTACCTCGCCAGCGGCTCCAGGCTCGAACGGGAGAAGCGCGAGCGGGATGCCAGCGGCTTCGACGCCATCCACCACCTGCTGCTGCTGGCGATGAACGAGACCGGCTACCGGAACCTGATCTACCTGGTCTCGAAAGCCTACCTGGACGGCTTCTACTACAGGCCACGCATCGACATGGAGCTGCTGCGGCAGCGGCACCAGGGGCTGATCGCCACCTCCGGCTGCCTCTCCTCCACGGTCTGCCGCGCCATCACCGGGGGCGAGGTGGACCGGGCCTGGAGCCTGGTCGAGGAGTTCGCGTCCATCTTCGAGGACCGCTACTACCTCGAGCTCCAGCGTCACGGGATTGCGGCGCAGGACGTGGTCAATGCCGAGCTGGTCAAGATGGCGGAAGACCTGCACCTCCCGCTCCTCGCCACCAACGACGCCCACTACCTGGAAGATTGCGACCACGAGCACCACGACGCGCTGCTCTGCATCGGGACCGCCTCGAACCTCGACGACCCGAAGCGCCTGCGGTTCGATGGGCAGGGCTTCTATCTCAAGTCCGGCGACGAGATGCGGGACCTCTTCCACGACCACCCCTCTGCCGTCGCCAACAGCATGGAGATCGCCGAGCGCTGCGACGTCGAGATCCCCATGGGCGAGTACCACATGCCCGAGTTCCAGGTTCCCGCGGACACCACCCGCGAGGTGGTTCTGGAGGAAAAGGCACTCGCCGGGCTTCGCGAGCGCCTCGGCCTGGCGCCCGACGAGCCCTTCGGCGAGCGCCACCATCCCTACGTCGAGCGCATGGAGTACGAGCTGGGCGTGATCAAGAAGGTGGGCTTCGCCGGCTACTTCCTGATCGTGGCGGACTTCATCGAGCACGCCCGCAAGAACCAGATCCCGGTGGGCCCCGGGCGGGGATCCTCCGCCGGCAGTCTGGCCGCCTACGGACTCGGCATCACCGGCGTCGATCCGATCGAGCACGAGATCCTCTTCGAGCGGTTCCTCAACCCGGAGCGGATCTCGATGCCGGACATCGACGTCGATTTCTGCATGCGCGGGCGCGACGAGGTGATCCGCTACGTCGGCGAGAAGTACGACGGGGAGGGAGAGGAGGGCAAGCGGGTCTCCCAGATCATCACCTTCGGAACCCTGCAGGCGAGGGCCGCAATCCGCGACGTCGGGCGCGTGCTGGGGATCCGCTACGGCGAGGTGGACCGGATCGCCAAGCTGGTTCCGGAGGCCCTGGGGATCACGCTGGACGAGGCCCTTCAACAGTCCCCGGAGCTCCGCGCCCGGGCCACGGCCGACGGACAGGTTGCGAAGCTGATCGAGACCGCCCGCCGCCTGGAAGGGCTGACGCGGCACGCCTCGACCCACGCGGCCGGCGTGGTCATCGGGAACCGGCCCCTGATCGAGATGGTCCCGCTCTACCGCGACTCCCGCTCCGGTGAGACGATCACCCAGTGGGACATGCGCTGCGTCGAGAAGGTCGGCCTGGTCAAGTTCGACTTCCTCGGGCTTCGCACGCTCACCATCATCGCCGACGCGGAGCGATTGATCCGGAAGCGGGGCCTCCCGGACTTTTCCGCGGCGAAGCTTCCGCTCGACGACGAGCGAACCTACGACCTGCTCTGCCGCGGTGACACCGAGGGTGTGTTCCAGATGGAATCCTCGGGGATGACCGACCTGGTCTTGAAGATCAAGCCGCGCGAGTTCAAGGACGTGGTCCCGCTGATCGCCCTCTACCGGCCCGGCCCCCTGGGCTCGGGGATGGTGGCCGACTACGTGAGCCGCAGGCACGGGATCACCAAAGTCGAGTACCTGGTTCCGGAGCTCGAGGCGCTGACCGCGGAGACCCTGGGCGTGATCGTCTACCAGGACCAGGTGCTCCAGATCGCCAACCGCCTGGCCGGCTACTCGCTGGGCGAAGCCGACCTGCTCCGCAGGGCCATGAGCAAGAAGAAGCCCGAGGAGATGGCCGAGCACCGCGAGAAGTTCATTCGCGGCGCCGAGCACAGCGGCATCCTCCCGCAGAAGGCCGACGAGATTTTCGGGCTGATGGCCGAGTTCGCGGGCTACGGCTTTCCGAAAGCCCACTCCACAGCCTACGCGCTGATCACCTACCAGACGGCCTACCTGAAGGCGAACCATCCCCGCGAGTACCTGTCGGCCCTGCTCTCCGTCGAGGCGGGCAACCACGACAAGCTGGGGCGCTACATCGCCCACGCCCGAGAGCAGAAGATCGACGTCCTGCCGCCCGACGTGAACGAGTCGGAACGGGACTTCACGCCGGTGGCCGGGGGAATCCGCTTCGGGCTCGCGGGCGTCAAGAACGTCGGCGAGGGTGCCATCGAGGCGATCCTCTCGGTGCGGGTGGAGGGAGGACCCTTCCAGACCCTGGCCGACTTCGCCTGCCGCATCGACGGCCGGAAGGCGAACCGCCGGGTGGTGGAGAGCCTGGTCAAGTGCGGCGCCTTCGATTCCATCGAGCACAACCGGGCCGCGCTCTGGGCCGGCCTCGACGTGGCCATCGAGACCGGCGCGGCCGTCCAGCGGGATCGGGAGATCGGCCAGGTGAACCTCTTCGGAGACGCCAGCGAGGGCGGACCCGCCCTACCCGAGATTCCCGACGCCGCCCCGTGGACGGAGCAGGAGCGCCTCGGCCACGAGAAGGAGGTGCTGGGCTTCTACGTGACCGGACATCCGCTCCAGTCGTTCGCCCCGGCGCTGGCGCGCTACAGCGACACCACCGCGACCGCGGTCGCCGACAAGGTGGGGAGGGAGGTCCGGGTCGGGGGGCTGGTCACGTCGCTCCGGGAGACGCGGACCCGGCGTGGCCAGACGATGGGCTTCGGGACGCTGGAGGACCTCGAGGGCAGCTTCGAGCTGGTGATCTTCGCCAAGGACTTCGGCCGGATCCGGCCGCTGCTGCAGCAGGCGATGACCGCCGACTCGGACGGGGCGCCGGCGATGCCGCTGCTCGTCTCCGGCACCCTGGAGAGCCTGGACCCGCCCAAGATCCTGGTTCGCGATGCGTTCGAGCTGGAAGACGCCGAGTCGAATCTCGCCGCCCAGGTGCGGATCCGGGTGGCGGCGAGCGAGGCCACCCGGGATCGGATGCTGGCGCTCCGAAGGCTGCTGGAGGCCCACGTCGGGGATTGCGGCGTGCTCCTCCACATCCTGATTCCGGGTGAGAGCGAGACGATCATGGCCCTGCCGGGCGGGCGCGGGGTCGATCCGAGCGAGGAGCTGATCTCGGCGCTCGACGGGCTATTCGGGCACCCGGTGGCCGAGGTGGATCTGTGAGGCGCGCGCTCTGGCTGGTGCTGCCGATGCTGCTGCTGGCGTTTCCGGCGTGGTCCGAGGTGCGGCGCGTGGAGGTCGTGGGTGTGGCGCCGGCTGGGGCCGACGCCCAGAGCGGCGTCCCGGTCCGCCAGAGGGCGCTCCGAGCCGCGCTGGCGCTGGCTGTGGAAGGGGTGGCGATGGGGCTCCTCTCCGACGAATCCGCGGCCGAGCCGGCTCTCGACCTCGGCCGGGTGCTGGGCGGGAGCCCCCGGGAGTTCACGGTCGGGTACAAGGTCCTGGAGGACCGCGGCGAGCGGCGCCCGCTCCTGCTGGTGGATCCAAAGGTGTCCAGCGAGTACGTGCTGCTGGTCGAGGTGTTCGTCGACGTCACGCGCGTCGAGCGAGCGCTCGAGGCCGCAGACCTGCGGGTCCGGAGGCCCGTGGAAGCTCCCAGCTCGGAGCTCCGGGTGGTGGTGGAGGCCATCCCCTCGTACCAGGCCTATGCGGCCCTGTGCAGGTACCTGACGGATCAGGCTGGGGTGAGCGCCGTGACCCCCGCGATCTTCGAGGCCGGGCGGGTCGAGCTCCGGGTGGAGGGGAGGCTGACGCCCCAGGAGCTGGTGGATCGCCTGGTGAACCCCCAGCCCGACGGGCTCAGGGTCGAGCCCGTCTTCGTCGATGGCCAATCCGTCAGGATTCGGATCGCAGAGCTCCCGGGCTTTCGCGAAGATTGACACGGGTTTTTGGAATCGGTATCGATTTCAGCCCGTTAGCGGGTTTTAGGCACGTAGCTCAGTGGCTAGAGCGCCGCCTTGACACGGCGGAGGTCGGCGGTTCGACCCCGCCCGTGCCTACCATTGCCTAACATGTGATGGGACCGAACCACCCGCTGCCGATAGAGGCCACCGCGAAGTCAGTCAGAACGATGGTTGCCATGATTCTTCGACGCACATGAGCGAGATCCAGATCCGTCTTCCCGACGGCCAGACGCTCGAGGTGCCCGAAGGTTCCACCGTTCTCGACGTCTCCGGACGCATCGGCAAGAAGCTGGCTCGCGACGCCCTGGCAGGCCGCATCGACGGTCGGCTGGTGGATCTGCGCGTTCCCGTGGAAAGGGACGCGACTCTCGAGATCGTCACGGCGGCGGATCCCGCCGCCGTCGAGGTGATCCGCCACTCCGCAGAGCACGTGATGGCGGACGCGGTGAAGCGGCTCTTCCCCGACGTCCAGATCGACGTGGGCCGCTCGGATCACAGCGAGAAGTTCCAGTACGATTTTATGGTGGAGCGTCCCTTCACGCCCGAAGACCTCGAGATCATCGAGAAGCAGATGCTGGAGATCATCGCCGAGGCAGCGGTCTTCACGCGGGAGGTGGTCGGCCGCGACGAGGCGATCGCGCTGTTCGAGGGCATGGGCGAAGAGCTCAAGGTCTCGCGGATCGGAGACGTACCCGAGGGAGAGGACATCACGCTCTTCCGCCACGGCGACTTCGTCGACCTGTGCCGCGGCCCCCACGTGCAGCGGGTCGGCCAGATCGGGGCAGTGAAGCTCCTGGAGGCGGCCGGTGCCTACTGGCGCGGGGACGAGAGCAACCCGATGCTCCAGCGCATCTACGGGACAGCGTTCCCGACCAGGAAGCAGCTCTCCGCCTACCTCGCGGCCGTCGAGGAGGCGAAGAAGCGCGACCATCGCCGGGTCGGCGCGGTGCTCGATCTCTTCCACATCGACCCCCTCTCGCCGGGCTCGCCCTTCTATCACCCGAAGGGCACGGTCCTCTACAACGGGCTGGTCGACTACATCAAGGAGCTCTACCCGAAGTACGGCTACCAGGAGGTGATCACCCCGCTGCTGTTCCGGACCGAGCTCTTCAAGACCTCGGGCCACTACGACCTGTTCCGGGACGACATGTTCCTGATGGAGGGGGACGAAGGCGAGGAGATGGCGGTCAAGCCCATGAACTGCCCCGGGCACTGCCGGCTCTTCGCCAGCGCGAAGCGCTCGTACCGCGATCTTCCGCTCCGCTTCGCCGAATTCTCCCGCCTGCACCGCAACGAGCGGAGTGGCACGCTGACGGGGCTCTCACGGGTGCGCACCTTCTCGCAGGACGACGCCCACATCTACTGCGAGCGCGAGAAGGTCCCCGAGGAAATCCAGGGCTTCTTCGAGATGACCCGGCAGGTCTACGACGACCTCGGGCTCGAGGGCGTCAAGGTCTGCGTCTCCACCCGTCCGGAGAAGTTCATCGGCGAGCCCGCCGACTGGGACCGCGCCGAGCGGGAGCTGATCGAGTCCGTCGAGAGTGCTGGCTACCCCTGCGGCATCAAGGAAGGGGAGGCGGTGTTCTACGGCCCCAAGGTCGAGTTCGACTTCGAGGATGTGCTGGGCCGGGCCTGGACCCTGGCCACCGTGCAGATCGACCTGGCGATGCCGGAGCGCTTCGGCCTGCACTACACCGGGAGCGACGGAGAAGAACACCAGCCCGCCATGCTGCACCGCGCGGTGCTGGGCTCCCTGGAGCGCTTCATCGCGATCTACCTGGAGCACACGGGGGGCGACTTCCCGATCTGGCTGGCCCCGGTGCAGGTCGCGGTGCTTCCGATCGCGGATCGCCACCTGGAGTACGCAGAGCGGGTGCATGCGGCGCTTGCCAGCGCCGGCGTTCGCGCCGAGCTGGACATGCGCGGCGAGAAGCTCGGCTTCAAGATTCGTGAGGCCGAGGTCCAGAAGATCCCGATCATGGTGGTCGTCGGGGATCAGGAGCAACAGGACGGGACCGTGACGCCCCGGCGCCGGCGCGATTCGAAGCGCAGCGCGGAGGCGGTTGCGCTGGACGACTTCGTGTCGGGGCTCGTTTCCGAGATCGCCCGGCGAAGGGCCTGAGGGTTCCCGAGGAGGGTAAGCGTATCGCTGACAAGGATAGCGTCCGAGTGAACGAGCGGATTCGCGCACGTGAGATTCGTCTCATCGGCGCAGACGGTGAACAGCTCGGGGTCGTGACTCCGGATGAGGGGCGCGCCCTGGCCGAAGAGGAGGGATACGACCTCGTGGAGGTCGCCCCCAACGCCAGTCCGCCCGTCTGCCGGATCATGGACTACGGGAAGTACAAGTACGAGCAGAAGAAGAAGGCCGCAGCGGGCAAGGCCAAGGGGAGGGGGCGCGCCGCAGCGCTCAAGGAAGTCAAGATGCGCCCCAGCACCGACGACCACGACCTGGCCTTCAAGCTGAAGAACGCTCGGCGCTTCCTGCTGGATGGCGACAAGGTCAAGGTGACGGTGATGTTCAGGGGCCGCGAGATGGCCCATCGGCGCAACGGTTACGCGAAGCTCGACCATGTGAAAGAGTTGCTGGGAGAGCTGGTGACCGTCGAGAATCCGCCGCAGATGGCTGGCCGCTTCCTGTCGATGATCCTCGTGCCCAACCGCGATGCGGTCGAGGCGGAGAAGAAGAGGGTCGCGCAGGAGGAAGCCGCCCGGGAAGCGGAGCGCCCCGAAGAGGGCGCGGGAGGTATAGATGCCTAAGATGAAGACCCACCGGGGGGCCGCCAAGCGGTTCAGGAAGACCGGCACGGGCAAGCTGAAGCATCAGAAGCAGGGGAAACGTCACATCCTCACCAAGATGACGACGAAGCGGAAACGGCATCTGCGCGAGGAGGGCGAGGCCACCAAGGCGGATCGCCCGCGCCTCAAGCAGATGCTTCCGTACCTCTGATTTCAGCACCCGCGAGTTCAAGGAAAGGGCAGTGCCATGCCTCGAGTCAAGCGCGGCCCCGCGGCACACAGCCGCCACAAGCGGATTCTCCGTCAGGCCAGGGGCTACTACGGGACCCGGAGCCGCCTGGTCAAGACCGCCCGGGAGGCGGTGGAAAAAGGCTGGAAGTACGCGTATCGCGACCGCAAGCAGCGGAAGCGGCAGTTCCGCAGGCTGTGGATCGCCCGCATCAACGCGGCAGTTCGCGAGCACGATCTCTCCTACAGCCGCTTCATCTACGGCCTGTCCGAGGCCGGCGTCGAGGTCGACCGGAAGAACCTGGCGGATCTGGCGGTCTCCGATCCCAGCGCCTTCGCGGACCTGGCGGAGCTCGCCAAGTCCAAGCTCAGCTAGCCGAGCGGCATGACGGCCACCGGGGACTCCCTCGATGGGATCTTGCGCGAGGCAGAGGCGGCCATCGCCGCTGCGGCCTCGGTCCAGGAGCTGGCGGAGACCCGCTCGCGCTTCCTCGGCAAGAAGGGCTCGGTCAGCGCCCTGCTGCGCGGGCTCGGCGGGCTGCCGGCGGAGGAGCGCGCCCGGGTCGGCCAGACCGCGAACGACGCCAAGCAGCGCATCGATGGCTGGGCGCGGGAGCGGCGCGCGGCCCTGGAGAGCGAGGGTCGCGGGCGCGTACTGGCCGAGCGTCGCCTGGACGTCACGCTTCCCGGCTGCTCCCCGTCGCGCGGTCACCTGCACCCGGTGACGCTGGTCGAGCGCGACATGTGCGACTTCTTCACCTCCCTCGGCTACTCGATCGAGGACGGTCCCGAGGTCGAGACCGACTACAACAACTTCAGCGCGCTCAACTTTCCCGACGATCATCCCGCCCGGGACATGCAGGACACCATGTTCGTCTCGGGCGGAAACGTGCTCCGCACCCACACCTCGAACGTCCAGATCCGAGGCATGACCGGGCGCCAGCCGCCCTTCCGCTTCGTGGCTCCCGGCCGGGTATACCGCCACGACCTGGATGCGACCCACTACCCGATGTTCCACCAGATCGAGGCCTTCTGCGTCGGCGAGGACGTCACCTTCGCCGACCTCAAGGGCACCCTGTACGCCTTCGCACGCCACTTGATGGGAAGAGATGTAAGGCTCCGATTTCGTGCGAGTTTCTTCCCGTTTACCGAACCCTCGGCGGAGATGGACTTCGAGTGGGAGGGGCAGTGGCTCGAGTGGGGCGGCTGCGGGATGATCCACCCCCAGGTGCTCCGCAACTGCCGCATCGACCCGGAGCGCTACCAGGGCTTCGCCTTCGGCATGGGGATCGACCGGACCGCCATGGAGCGCTTCGGCATCCCCAGCATCCAGCTGCTGTTCGACGGCGACGTGCGCGTGATGGAGCAGATCTGATGCGGCTCCCCCTGGGCTGGCTGGCGGAGTGGGTCGATCTCCCTGACTCCGTGGAAGAGCTCGAAGAACGCCTGACGATGGGTGGCCTCGAGGTCGAGGAGATCCTTCGCACCGGGCCGGACCTCTCGGGGCTGCGGGTGGGACACGTGGTCGAACACGCGCGGCATCCGGATGCGGATCGGCTCTCGGTGTGCAAGGTCGATATCGGGGACGCAGAGCCCCTGGAGCTCGTCTGCGGCGCTCCCAACGTGGCCGCCGGTCAGAAGGTGGCGGTGGCGACCCACGGCACGGTCTTGCCGGGTGGCGAGCGCGTCAAGCGGGCCAAGATTCGAGGCGTCCGCTCGGGCGGCATGATCTGCTCGGACCGGGAGATGCAGCTCGGCGACGATCACGAGGGGATCCGGGTGCTGCCGCCCGACGCACCGGTGGGCGTGCCTCTCAGCGACGTGCTCCAGTCCGGTGAGACCGTCTTCGACGTGGCGATCACCCCGAACCGCGGCGACTGGGTCTCCATGCTGGGGATGGCCCGCGAGGTGCGCGCCCAGTTCCGTGGAGAGATTCGCGTGCCCCCGTTCGAGGTTCCGGAGGGGGAGCGTCCGGCGAGCGAAGACATCCGCGTGGAGATCGACGATCGCGCCGGCTGCCACCGCTACGTGGCGCGAGTGGTGCGCGGCGTGCGGATCGGCCCCTCCCCGGAATGGCTCCAAGCCCGGCTGGAGGCCGCGGGGCTGCGTCCGATCAACGCGGTCGTGGACGTGACGAACCTGGTGCTGCTGGAGTTCGGTCAACCCCTCCACGCCTTCGACCTGGCCAGGCTCCGCGGCGGCGTGGTGCGGGTCCGCGCGGCCGGGCAGGGCGAGGAGATCGTCACGCTGGACGGGCAGACCCGGAAGCTCTCTCCCGAAGACCTGGTGATCGCTGACGACGGGGGCGCGATCGCCATTGCCGGCGTCATGGGCGGGTTCGATAGCGAGGTCGGGGAGCAGACCACGGACATCCTGATCGAGAGCGCCCACTTCCACCCCTCGCGGATCCGGCGCACGGCGCGGCGGCTCGGACTCCAGACCGATGCCTCCTATCGCTTCGAGCGCGGGATCGATCGCGAAGGGCCCGGGCGCGCGGCAGCTCGGGCCGCGCGATTGATCCAGGAGTTCGCCGGCGGAGTGGTCTCGAGGGGCGAGGTGGAGGCGCTCGGCGACCCGCCTCCGATCACCGAGGAGATCCGCCTCGATCCCGCACGCGCCAACAAGCTCCTCGGAACCGAGATTCCCGAGGAGGAGATGATCGAGCTGCTCTCTTCACTGGAGATCGAGGCGACGCGGTCCGGGAACGGGTCCTTGTCCTGCCGTCCGCCGAGCCACCGCAACGATCTCCACCTTCCCGTGGACCTGACCGAGGAGATCGCCCGGCTCCACGGCTACGACAGGATTCCCCCCACGCTCCCCGGAGGTGCCTTCGCCGGGGTCGAGATGCCGCCGCGCCGCCGCCTGCTGTTGAAGGTGTCGGAAAGCCTGTCGGGCAGCGGCCTGGCCGAGGTGATGACCTTTCCCGCGGCCCGGCCGGAGGATCCCGACGCCCTGCGTCTCGCCTCGGACGATCGGCGCCGGTCCGCGGTCGAACTCCAGAACCCGATCCAATCGACCGACTCGGTGCTGCGCACCACCCTGGTTCCATCGCTGCTGCGGGCCACCCAGGCCAACCTGAGACGGCAGGTGGAACGGCTGCGGCTGTTCGAGGTGAGCCGCGTCTTCCTGGCCCGCGGAGGGGAAGAACTCCCCGAGGAGCATCTGCAGGCGGTCGCGGTCCTGAGCGATGCGGGAGACGCGTCGCTCTGGGAGCCGGGCGAGGTCCCGGTCTTCTTCCGGGCGAAGGGCGTCGGCGAGCGCCTGCTGACCGACCTCGGGCGCCCCTTCAGCTTCCGCGCTGGAACTGGCGAGCCCTACCTGCATCCCGGCGCGGCCGGGGAGTTCTGGATCGGCGAAGAACGCGTTGCCGCGGTGGGTGAGCTGCATCCCGAGACGGCGGCCGGCTTCGAGATCGGGGCCCCCACTGCCCTCCTGGTGGTGGATCTGGAGGCGCTGGGGCGGACTTCCCGACACGATCCCCAGTACCGGGAGGTTTCGTACCATCCGAGCGTCCGGCGGGATCTGGCCGTCCTGCTGGATTCCGCGACGCAGGCCGGCGAGGTGCTCGAGGCGATCCGCAAGACGGGCGGGGCCGCGCTCACCTCGGTGGATGTCTTCGACCGCTGGGAGGGGAAGGGAGTACCGGAGGAAAAGGTCAGCCTGACCTTCCGGCTCGTGTTCCAGCGAGCGGACCGAAGCCTGACCGATCCCGAGGTCGCCAAGGCGACCGATCGGGTGGTAAACCTGTTGGCGCACCGCTTCGGCGGTGAGCTGCGGTAGGGTCTAGTACTCAAAGGGGGAAGGCATGACGAAGGCGGACATCGTCGAGCATATCTACGAGCGCGTGGGTTTCTCCAAGAAGGAGTCCGCCGAACTCGTGGAAAAGGTCTTCGAGATCATGAAAGAGACCCTCGCGGGGGGTGAGAAGGTCAAGATCTCGGGATTCGGGAACTTCGTCGTGAGGGAGAAGAACGCGCGCAAGGGTCGCAACCCACAGACCGGAGAAGAAATCCGGCTCGCTGCGCGAAGAGTCCTCACATTCAAGCCGAGCCTCGTGCTAAAGAACATCCTGAACGACGGGGAGGCGCCGAGCCAGGGGGATGGCGCTGACTCGGGGGTTTGATTTCCTCTCCAGGCAAGCTCGACGCTTGCCGTGCGGGTGGGCCGGTGTACGGCGGGGGCCCGCGAGGCGGTGCGATGGCGCAGCGATCGAAGAAGCGCGAAGACAGCTCCTCGGAAGGGAAGCTCTACTACCGGATCGGGGAGGTCAGCCGGATCACGGGCGTCAAGCCGTACGTGCTCCGCTACTGGGAATCCGAGTTCCGCTGGATGGCGCCCGCCAAGTCGCGCTCGAAACAGCGTCTCTACCGCAAGCGCGACATCGAGGTCATCCAGCTCATCAAGCGGCTTCTCTACGAGGAGCGCTACACCATCGCGGGAGCGCGCAAGAAGCTCCGGGAGCTCGGCGTGGGCCGCGCGCTGGAGATCCCGCGGCCCGAAATCGGGCAGGAGGCCGACCCGCAGGTCTGCCTGCGGCGGATCCGGGACGAGCTCCAGTCGATCCGGGCGATGCTCTGATCGCGTGAGGCGCGGGACCTCCGCCATCGTCGGGGCTCTCCTGCTCCTGGGGGGGGCCGCCGCCACGAGCGGGGCCGAGGCCGATCTCTGCGCGCCCTGGACCGGCGAGGTCGAGCCCCTTGCCAGCGTCTCGGATCCCGATCCCCTCCGTGCGGCCTGGGCGGAGTACCGCGCGGATCAGCTCGCCAGCGCCGCCCGGGCGCTCGAGCCCCGCTCCAGGAACCTGGCGCATCGGCTCTGGCGCCACGCGAGCTGCCTGGACCCGGGGCGTTCCGCCTTCGCCGACGCAGTCAAGCGCACTGCGCCAGTCCGCTGGGTTCGGCCGCCGATCGTCGGGACCCGCTACGTCGACCTGAAGCCCGGGGAGGAGCCACCCCTGCCGGTGAGCGAGCGGCCCTGGGATCTCGGGGAGCCGATTCGCGTCCTGGTCGCGCGAGTTCCCCCGCCGCCCGCGCCGGTCGAGCCGGCGCCGAAGCTCCCCCCGACGCCGTTGCGGGACGCGAGCGAGCAGATCGCTGGAGCGGAGAAGGCCCTGCGTGAGGCCCGCTTCGAGCTCGCCATCGAGTGGGTGGAGCGGGGCAGGCGCGAGCTGGAAGGGCAGGGGCCGGCCGGTCAACGGGCGACGCTGGAGGTGCTCGCCGCCACGGCGGAGATCGCGCTCGGTCGCGAGGCTGCGGCGCGGCAGAGCCTGGGGCGGGCGCTGCGGGTGGAGCCGGCGCTCAGCCTGGACCCGACACGCCATTCCCCCAAGCTGGTTCGCCTCTTCGAGGAGGTTCGCAGTGGGGAGGGGGCCGGGCCGTGAGATACGCCGCCGCTGCTCTCCTCTTCGCCGCGCTCTTCGCCTGCGCCGCCCCGGAGCCGCTGGCGCCGGGCGCGGTCCGGGTCGATCTGGTCCGCGCCGCTCCCGTTGCGCTGGTCCCGGCCGAGACGCCGCCTGCTCCGATCCACCTGCTCCTCGACGTGACGTCCTCGATGCGTTCGGCTCGCACCGAGGGGGTGACCCATCTCCAGGCGGCACGGCTCGCAGCGGGGAGGTTCCTCCGCTCCCTTCCCTCCGAAGCGGAGCTGGAGCTGCACGTTCTCGGCACGGCGGCCGGATCGGGCTGCACTCCCGCCGTGCCGGTGGAGGCGCCGCCGGGTATCTCGCCGGGGGTGGGGCTGGCGCGAATCGCGGACAGCCTGCCTTCGCGCTCGGAGGGCTCGCTGGCGGGTGCCCTCGAGAGCATCGCAGCTCGACTCGGCGGCGAACAGCAGGGGCGCGCCGGCGCGCGGGTCGTCGCGATCAGCGATCTCGACGGATCCTGCTCGGAGGGCGACCTCTGCAGTGCGGCCGCGGCTCTCTTCTCGGCAGGTGCGGATCTGGACCTGGTGGTGATCGGCGCCGCCGCTCCCCCGGCCTGCCTCGCACAGATCGGCAGTGATCGGGAGCCCCCGCTCGTCGGGGCGGCCGAAGCGCCCCCGCTGGAGACGACATTCCGCGTCTCCCGGGACGAGAGCCGGGAAGATGCCCCCATCCCAGCGGTGGGAATGGTGGGAGGGGCGGCGCTGAAGCTGGAGCCGGGTCGTATCCGCGTCAGCGTCGACCTGGATCCCCCGGTGGAGGTCGGCCCGGTCGGGCTCGCGCCAGGCGGATCACTCTGGATCCGCATTCTCGAGGTTCCCGCGAGCGAGCCCCCGCGCTGGGAGGTCTTCGTCGAAGCGGCGAGCGCCAGGGGCGACATGGAATCCGTTCCGTGAGCGAGCGCGCGGGGGGCGCCGAGCCTTTCCCGATCACCGCGGATCCCCAGAACTACGTCCGGACCAACGCCACCGAGGAGGCTCTCGAAGAGCTCCAGCGGCGCATCCGGGATGGAGGGGCGCCCGTCGTTCTGCTCGGAGCGCCGGGCGTCGGCAAGACGCTGCTTCTGCGGGTTCTCGAGGAGCGCCTGGCCACGGGGTTTCGGGTCGTCTACCTGCCGATGGCCGTGCTCTCCTCGGATGAGCTCTGCTCCTGGGTTCTCGACCTGCTCGGCGAGAATGCGTCGCAGCAACCGGAGTGGGACCTGCTGGAGACGAGTCTTCGCCTGGCGAAGACAGGCTCGCCACTCGTGGTGTTGCTCGACGACGCCGGCTCGATGCCGGTGGCGACGGCGCGCCGTCTCTCTGCGTTTCTCGCCCAGGCCGGACAGGCGATCCGCCTGGTCCTGGCGCTGCCCCAGAGCCCACGCTCCGATCAGATGCTCGCCTCCTTCCAGCCGGCGCCGAGTCGCGTCGAGCTGCGCGCGCTCCTGACCGCGGACGAGACCGCCCGCTATCTGCGAGCGCACCTGGTGCAGAGCGATGCCCCTCCTGAGGTGCGAGCGCGGTTCGATCCGATCAGCGTCCGCTACCTGCACCTCGGATCCGGCGGGATTCCCCGCGTGCTGAGCGGCCTGGCCGGAGAGCTGGCCCGCGGGAACCGCGCAGCCCTTCCGCTCCAGGAGACGGCGGAGAGCGACGAGACGCTCGAACTCAAAGGCGATCCGTTCGAGATGACGAGCGACCCCGCAGCGTACGTGCCGCGGCCCGCGACCGAGGAGCTGCTGGAATCGGTGGCGAGTGCGCTGGGTGGCGGCGCGCGAGCCATCGCCGTCACGGGTCCGCCGGGGCTCGGCAAGACCATGCTGCTGCGGGTCTTCGAGCGTCGCCTCGGGGACGCCTTCCGCGCGGTTCGGATCCCCTACACGTCGCTGCTTCCCGACGAGTTCTGCCGCTGGATCCTCACGCTTGCCGACGAGCCGGTCGCAGCGGATCCCGAAGCCGCACTGCGCGAGCTGACCACCCGCCTGGCCGGTGCTGGCACGAGCCTGGCGCTCCTGCTCGACGACGCCAGCGCCCTCCCGGTTCCGACGCTGCGCCACCTGGTCGAGCTGTCGGGTGAAATGAACGGAGCGCTGCGGCTGGTCCTCTTCGCCGTCGAGGATGCTCGCACGGCCGGAATTCTCGACGCGCTCGGATCCGACGCCGTCGCGTTTCGCTTCGGCGAGCCGATGAACGAGGACGAAACGGCGACGTACGTTTGCGCTCGTCTCGCCCACGCCGTCGCTCCGACGTCCCTCGTCGAGTACTTCGATGCGGAGGCAGTGGCGCGGCTCCACGCCGAATCGGACGGGATTCCCCGGGAGGTCCACAAGCTCGCCAGCGTGCTCTACGGCGAAGCCGCGATCGCGGAGGCCACGCGTGCACCGGCGCCCGAGGTGCCCGAAGCGTCGCCCGAGCCGCCACCGCCGCCAACTCCGCCCGCTCCTGCGGAGCCCCTGGACGCGGCCCCGGAGCCCGCCCCGGCACCAGCGGCTCCTCATCGGGAAGCAGCTGCTCTGGACTCCGCAGCCGAGCCTCCAGCGCCGCGCGCTGCGGCCAGCGGACGGCTCGTGGCCCTGGGGCTGCTGGGGATCGCGACCCTGCTCGGCATCGTCCTGCTGCTTCGCGGCGGGGTCCCGGAGACGGACGTCCCGGCAGGCGCCGGCCCGACGGAAGCGCCGCCCGCCGAGCTGCGGTCACCCGAGGCGCCCGCGCCTCCCATGCCTCCACCCCCCGCGGAGCCCGCTGAGGCGATTGCCGTGAACGTCACGGCAACGACCTGGGCGAGCGTCGACGTGGACGGCGACTACCTCGGCGTCACCCCGCTGGCGGACGTTCCCCTCTCTCCGGGGCCTCACCTGTTTCGGGCGCGAATGGCCGACGGGCAGGTCCAGGAGCAGCGCGTGGAGGTGGGGCCGAGCCTGCGCGAGGTGTTCTTCGAAGCGGACCTTCCCGAGGAGGTCGAGCCCGAACCGGAGCCGCAGGTCGCAGCCCCCATCGCGGCCTCGGCCGAGCGGGAGCCCCCGGCGATTCCCCTCGAGCGCTTCGAGCCCACGGAGGAGCTTCCGCCGGCAATCGCACTGGAGCGTGCGGCACCTGCCCAGGAGGGGGTACCACAGGCCGCCGAACCGCCGGAGCAGCCGACTTCCGCCCGCGAGCCCGAGCCGGCTCCGCCGCCTCCCCCGCCGGAGCCGATCTCCGTCTCCATCAACGCGATGCCCTGGGCCACGATCGAGATCGACGGCGAGGAGGTCGGCATCACCCCCATGGCCGGCGTGCTGCTCGCGCCGGGGGACCACCAGTTCCGGGTCATCATGCCGGACGGAACGGTCCTGGAGGAGACGGTCGAGATCGCTCCGGACAACCGCCACATCGCCTTTCCCTAGCCGGGACGTTCCTTGCGTTTCTTGCATTCGGGCCCCGGGGAGGGAGGAGCGGCAGCGGTCGCGGCGTCGACAGAACGTCCCACACGGGCTACCCAATCCCCAGGTCGGGCCGTAGCGCAGCTTGGTAGCGCGCCTGAATGGGGTTCAGGAGGTCGGGAGTTCAAATCTCCCCGGCCCGACCAGCTTCCCGCCAGTCAGCCATCATTTCCCGGTAGTTACGATTACGCTGCACTGCGACGGGCTACGCCGCTACCCGCCGAATCGGTGCGCGGTGCTTATTATGTGCTTATTTTCTGGTGGTCCCTTTCCTCCTGGATTCTCACCGCTGTTGACTCGTACCCCTCAATAAGCAACTCGCGTGCCAAACCCGACGCTCGATGATCCTCAGCGAGACTCGCGTGTGTTGGCAGAGTTCGCGGGGGTCGCAATCGCGGACTTCGTGAGTGAATTCGTGCAGCTCGAGCGCGGCTAACCGGACCGACAGGCGGCGCGGATGAGTGCTCCGGTCGCAAGATGAAGCGATCGCCGAGGATCCGGGTACCGGGTTGGTTGCATGCTTGCAGCCAGACGCAGCCAAAGCGGCGCTTTCTACGGCAACGACAGCCACCGCGGGGTTGCCGTTGCTCAAACGTCCCCGACAGAGATCGTCGTGGCCCTACGGGGCCTGGATCGGGCCCCACGCCGCTTTGGAAGCGCCTCGATAAGTCACCGCAATTCCGGCAGGAACGGGTTTTCGGGAGGCACAGGTATGACGTAGAAGAGCACGGCAAGAAAGTGGCAAGCACTTCCTGCCACCACGAATACGCGCCAGGCGGCGTGATGGTATGGGAGCCGGCGCGGGCTCAGCCCGAGGATCCTCCGGGGTCGCGGGCTGGTTGGCGGAGAGGGCAGGCGAGCACGAACCCGTCCCTCCACCCCAATTCCCTGATCTACGAAGAAATGCAGGGACTTTGCGGGGATTCAGGCTCTGCAGGCCATTATCCAAAGTGCGTCGCTACATGTTGGACGAATTCTTCAGGTGCGATCATATGACACAGATGGCCGTATCCTTCGATTACCACAAGTTTTGAGTTCTCGATCATTTCGTTCAGCATCTTCGAGCCTTTGGCGGTGAATTGATCCGTCCCGCCCATCATGATGAGGGTAGGAACCTTGATGGCAGAGACCCTGTCAGTGATATCGAATTGCGACACGATTTGTGCGCGCTTGACGACCGTCTTGTGATCTGCCCAGGCTGCATTGCGGATGAACATCTCCTTTGCCCATTTGGGGTCATTTCTTTCGCACACTTCGTAGAGATGGAGACGTGCAAAGAGCCACATCGGCACGAGTGGGAATATCGATAGCTCCAATTTGACTTTGAATGAGAGATCAAAGCGGGGCGCTGAGGACAAGACCACGAGCTTGTTCAGCATGTCCGGGTAATTCAGGGCAAAGGTCATTGCCACCGCACCCCCGAATGATTCACCGATGATATGCGATGTTTCAATACCAAGTTCTTCCAGACATTCTTTGATATCTGCAGCGATGAAATCGAATGTATATTCGACTCCTTTTTCTTTTGCTTCATCCAGTAGCGGCAGGTAGTACTTGATCACTCGATATTCCGGAGATAGAGCTGGATAGATATCTGCGAAGAATTCGGTGATTCCGTCAAGACCAGGAATAAGGAGAACAGGAGGGCCCGCTCCAAAAGTCTTGTACTTGAACGGTCTGGTGTTTGTTTTCATGTTTTCTCTCGATCTCACCTGACTCGGGGCGAATCCGCCTCAGCCGGAAGCGATCAAAGGCCACTCGGTGCGGTGCCAACCACGCTAGTAGCTGAAGGTCTCCGAGAAGGTCCTGTAGGGCTCTGGCAGCCTCGGCTGGAGCGTGGCGACCTTGAAGGGGCTGTAGGAGTCAAAGGGATTGAGGGGCGCTGCGTGGGGCTCTGTGAATCCTGGCCATTGCTTGAAGATGCTCAGCGCAACCTCGTAGGCTTCTTCGTCGTCTAGAGCGGAGTCGACCCAGCTCTTCTCATAGGGTGTCGTAAATTCCCGGCCGACGAAGAAGTGCCATATCTTCCATTTTCCGCCTTCTCTAATGAAGTCGACTCCGTACCGATCCCAATGCCAGTACGCCTGGAGCTTCTCCACTGCCGGCATGGTCGTGAAGCCCGGCGAGATCCACGCGCCTTTTGCGGTTTTCCCGTCCTCTGCCACCTCGATGACAGGAGTGGTCAGAGTGTGGAGGAATGAGAGCCCGAAGGGCAGCTCGTCTTCCGGATCATCCTTGAGCTGAGGGAAGAGAGTCTTCGTCAGCTCGAGGGCTCCTTTGAAGAGAGTATTCCTCATGAACTGCACGTAGTACGTGTGGATTGCCTCGAGCCCCACAAACCTGGCCTGGAACAACGCTTCCTCGAATGAGACGTCATCAGCCTCCTGTGCCCAAATGGCATCCAGCTCCTCTTCGTGTCTGAAGGAGGAGTGGTAATATTCGTGCAATGACATCACGTTCTGGATCTCGTGGACGTCCTTTGCCTTCCTCAGCAGCGTGTTTTTTTTTCCAGGAACGCCAGCCTCTCCTCGATCAGAGCAACCTTTTCCTCCAAAGCCCCATTTCCCATCCTGCTCTCCTCCCTGGAACTCAGTTCACGATGTCCGCCCAGGGCTCTCGATCTTCCTCGCCGCCGAAGAAATCGGGGTCCCACAGGAGCTTCCACAGCGGTAGGTTGATGCTCTCACCGCGCGGGAATGTGGCCAATGCCCCGACCAGCTCCTCGACCGCAAATGGCTGTGCTGCGGCGCGGTCGACCTCCTCCGTCGGATCCTCTTCGATCTGGTAGAGTTCGAACTCGTCCGATCCGAGCTGGATCAGCTTCCACGGAAAGCGGTAGAAAGCGACCCCGTCCCGCGCCTGCGTGATGTAGTCCGGAGTCGGCGCGGCGGCATCTCTCACGATCGACGGCCACTGGTCCGCGCCATCGCACTCAGCCATTGTGCCCTTCAAGCCAGTCGCGCCGAGGAGGGTCGGCAACACGTCCTGTGCGGTTACCATCTTCATGGTGAGACGGGGTGCCACACGACCGCGCCAATAGATGAGGGACGGTACCCGCACGCCTCCTTCGTAGACCGACTGCTTCCCTTTGCGGTAGGGCCTGTTGTCGGCGCCTCCTTCGAGGCTGTTGGTCCGTACGAACTCGAGGGCCGTCAGCGGCAGCGGCTTGCCGAACCAGCCCTCGAGCCGCTTCGACATCTTGCGTAGACCCGGCTCGAGAGCCTCTGGGTTCAGACCTCCATTGTCGCTCATGAACCAGATGAGTGTGCTGTCCAGCATCCTCGCTGCCCGGAGTGCGTCCACCAGCCGGCCGATGGCTGCATCCAGCTCGCTGACCATCGCGGCATGGACGCGTCGGTAAGGGTTATCGATGTGGCTGTAGCGCTCGATGGCTTCTGGCGGGGCTTCGTTCGGGAGGTGCGGGGCGTTGAAGCTCGCATACAGGAGCATCGGCCTCGTCGGGTCTCGAGACTGGATCAGGTGTACGGCTTCGTCGGCAATGAGATGGGTGCTGTACCCTTCTTCTCGGAGCGTCTTTCCGTTGCGCTGCCAGTCCAGACCGCCGCCCTGTACGTGATCCCAGTAGCCGATGCCACCCGTCAGGTGGCCGTAGAAGTGATCGAATCCTCGTGAGGTGGGCAGGTAATCGCGGCGCCGGTGGCCGAGGTGCCATTTCCCGGTCAGGAAGGTCTGATACCCGGCATCGCGGAAGTGCTCCGGCAACAGCTTCTCGGTGAGCGGCAAGCCGCTGGGATTGTGCTTGGAGATCGGCGACAGCACACCCAGGCGTATGGGTGTCTTTCCGGTCATCAGGGCAGCGCGCGTGGGGCTGCAGGATGGTTGCGCATAGAATCGATCCAGTACGACGCCTTGTCTCGCCAACGCATCGAGTCGCGGCGTGGCGATCTCACTGCCGTGATATCCCACGTCGTTCCAGCCGAGATCGTCCGCCAGGATGATCACGACGTTGGGTAGCGGCTCTGCAGCCAGCGCCGGTTGCGCGGCAAGCAGAGCGAGCAGAGCTACGAGCAGCTTGGCGCAGGCCACGCTCTGAGGCATGGTTGTGGTCTCACGACCGGGCGCCGCGCTTCTGCGTCAGCGTGAGACCCATGCTCTCCGCAGCACTCATCCCGCCGTATATCCTCCGTCCGCATAGAGCGTGTGACCGGTGTAGAAATTCGACGCATCGGACGCCAGGAACAGGAGCGGGCCCGCCAGATCCTCCGGTTCGCCGAGACGGCCCTTGGGCACGCGGCTGAGAAAACCTGTCCGCACCCTGGTTGCTTCTTCGTTGTCTTCGAACATCCACGCCGTGAGCGGCGAGCGAAACACCGTGGGCCCAATCGCGTTCGCCGTGATCCCCGCCGATCCGAGCTCGCAGCCGAGCGCCCGAACGATGCCATCCACTGCCGCCTTCGACGCACAGTAGGCCGTATACCCTGCCGGATGGCCCAGGAGCCCGCGCGCCGAGGAGATGAGTATGATTCGCCCTCCCCGGCCCTGGGCCTTCATCTGGCGCGCAGCAGCCCGAGCCATCAGCCAGGATTGGGTGACGTTGACGTCCATGATTCCAGTGAAGGTATCCGGTGCCATCTCGTCGACTGGATTGACCTCGTTGATGCCAGAGGCCACGACGAGAATGTCGAGCCGCCCGCATTTCCCCACCGTCTCGGCGACCATTCCTTCCGCGATGGCTTCGGTCTCGGGACGGGCGTTGATCGCGTTCACCTCCGCTCCAAGAGCGGTGCAGGCGTCTGCCACCTGCTGAAGCGGCTCGCGCGTGCCCCCGGTGAGCGTGAGCACGCACCCCGCGCCGGCGAGCGTCCTGGCTGCCACCGACCCGAAAGACCCCGTCGCGCCGGAGACCAGCGCGACCTTGCCACGAACGTCGAACAGTGCATAGGGATCGGCAAACACGTTCACGACGCGCCTCCGGTCGCGGCGCCTTCCGGATAGGGCATGGCGACGATCATGGAGACGACGTCATTGCCCTCATTTCGAATCTCGCGCTCCTCTCCGGGTGGAATGTAGACCGTGTCCATCGGACCAGCGCTCTCTTCCCTGCCGGCGGCGCGGACGGTCAGGTTGCCGGACAGCACTACATAGACCTTTTCAAGCGGTGACGCGTCTGGCCCCGCCCCGCCACCCGGCAGGAAGTGCGACAGCCCAATCCAGAAGTTCTTCGGACCATCAGCCGCAAAGCCAGCAAGGCGCAATGACGTGCAGCCGAAATGGTTGGGCGCCTCGTAGCCATCCGCATCAGAGAAGCGTTTGACGTGCATCAGAAAGCCTCGCCGTTTTCGATCCGGTAAGCCTGCTCTCGATCGACCATGGCGACGAGGCGGATGATGCACCCGTCCCCGCGGTCCCACTTCCATGGGAAATAAGCGAACGTGCAGCGCTTGCCGGTCACCGCATCGATCTCCCCGCCGACGTTCTCGATCCCGAGAATTCCCGCCTTGAAGAGCATGTTGTGCACCGGCTCCCAGTCGGGGAAATCGTCTTTCCAGTCGCGACCGCCGGACCACTCGCGATACTCGTCCTCGAGATGAGGCAGGAGGGGTCCGTTGCGCTGGGGCCCGATGGCAGTTGCCAGTGGATGGTCAGTTGCCTGGGTATCGTGGCCGACGACCTTGATGCCCTTGTCGATCATCCATTCGCCGGCGGACGGCACCAGACCCGGGCAGTATGCAAAGTAGTCGCCGTCTTCGTAGAGCTTGTGCCAGCCAGTATTGATGATGAGGACATCGTTCTTGCGAATGGCATGACCGCAGGCCGTCTCCAGATCGTCGGCGGTGATCTGTTCCCAGCGCTGCTTCGGGATCGAGACGACGATTCCCGAACCGAAGAAGTGCGGCAGCGGCACCTCGTCGATGAAGGGTGTGCCTTGCACGACATGGGCTGGTGCGTCGATGTGCGTGGTGACGTGCATCGAGGTGGTCAAGGTCTGACTGAGCACGCCCGACCGCGCCATGTAGTGCATGCGCTCGATCTGAACGTCGCGAAAGTAGGGCCAGTTCGGACACTGAAATCCGTAGCGATGGGACAGATCGTAGAACTCGAGCCCGATGTCGTTGTCGAGATTGTCCTGGTAGGCGATGCCCCGCACCGTCGTCATTGCATTCTCCCTGGGTGAGAATGTATTGCATAATGATACAGATGTATCGTATAATGGTCAACCAGAGACGCGGCGGTTGACGGCGTGACCATGGGCTACGCCCGATCCGCTCGCTGGAACCGACTCGGGAGCAGCGGATGCCCGCAAAGGGGCCGAAAAACGCCAACAAAACCGGGGGTGTTCAAGTAATCTCGCGAGCCGCGGAGATCCTCCGCGCGCTCAAGGCGGACGACCGCGGTATGAGCCTCGGAGCCATTGCCGAGCGGGTCGGGCTGCCTCGTTCCACGGTTCAGCGCCTGGTCAACGCACTGATCGCCGAGGGGCTGGTCGTCGCATCGTCGGCCGAAGGCGGGCTGCGCCTTGGACCGGAGATTCAGGCGTTGGCGGCTGCCAGCCGGTTGGCGGTGGGCGATCTGCTCCGTCCCGTCCTGGAGGAGCTGTCGCAGAAGACCGGAGAGACGGTCGATCTCTCGGTCTTTCGTGACGATCACATGGTCTTCGTGGATCAGGTGGTCGGCACGCACCGCCTACGCGCCGTATCGGCGGTCGGCGAGGTCTTCCCCATGACGACGACTGCCAACGGAAAGGCAACTCTGTCGCTGCTGGACGAAGAGGTAGTCGATGCCATCGCGACACGTGAGCTCGAGGCCAAGAACGGAAGCAAGAAGGCGATCCGTCAGCTTCGAGTCGAGATCGGCCGGGCTCGGCAAGCGGGGTATGCACTCGATCTCGACGAGCATACCGAGGGTATTTCCGCTGTCGGCGCAGCTTTTGCCGCTCAGACCGGATCGATCTACGCCATCTCGATACCGGCTCCCTCGCACCGCTTTGGCGAACAAAGAGCCACACTCACCCAGGCCCTGCTCGATGCACTCGAAGGCGTCATGGCGATCGCCTGATCAGGAGCTTCCCATGCCGACAGCCGTCGAAAAACAGTCCATTGCCGTCATCGGCGCGGGTTTGATGGGTCACGGCATTGCTCAAGTGTTCGCCGTGCACGGCCATCCCGTGTTTCTGATGGATCTCGAAGACACGGCACTCTCCAATGCAATTGAGAGTATCCGTGCGAACCTGGCGTTGATGGCCAGGAGTGGAATCGGTTCGGAAGCAGAAATCGAACCGGCCGTTCAAAGAATCGCGACAACGACAGACTTGGGAAGAGCTGCCTCACCAGCCCATTTTGTGATCGAGGCCGTCGCCGAGAAACTGGACCTGAAGCAGGACCTCTTTCGCGATCTCGATTTCCTCTGCCCCCCAGACACCACCCTGGCCACGAATACTTCTGTGATCAGCATTACCGAGATTGCCCGAAAGGCGACTCACCGGGGGCGGATCGTCGGGACCCATTTCTGGAACCCGCCCTATCTGATTCCACTGGTCGAAGTGATCCGCGGCGATGAGTCGGATCCCGAGGTCGTCGACCGAACCTTCGATTTCATGCGACAAGTTGGCAAGCATCCAGTGCGGGTGCAAAAGGATACGCCGGGTTTCGTCGGCAATCGGCTCCAACACGCGCTGTGGCGAGAAGCCATTTCCATCGTCGAGCACGGAATCGCCGATGCGGCGACCGTGGATGAATGTGTCCGGTACGGCTTCGGCCTGCGGCTGCCGGTCCTGGGTCCTTTGGAGAATGCGGACATGGTGGGAACGGACCTCACGCTGGCCATCCACGACTACATCCTGAAGCACCTGGACCATTCGCCGAGCCCTTCGCCGCTCCTCGAGGAAAAGGTGAAGCAAGGAAAGCTGGGCTTCAAATCCGGCGAGGGATTTCAGAGGTGGTCTATCGAAGACATCGAGAAATCGCGCAGAGCCCTCATCCAACATCTATTGGAAGTGACCAGGAAATCCTAGAACCCTCTGCGCTCGACCCAGAAAGAGAAGAGTGACCGATGAAGAAAGCAATCATTACGGCCGCCCTGACGGGTTCCATCCATACACCGAGCATGTCGCCATATCTGCCCATTACTGCGTCCCAGTTGATCGATGAAATACTGGCGGTTCATGAAGCCGGGGGAGCGGTGGCCCACCTTCACGTCAGAGACCAGCAAACGGGGATACCGAACGCCGATCAGGATACCTATCGGGAAATCGCGACCGAAGTCAAGAAGCATTGCGACATCATTCTATGTACGACGACTGGCGGGCGACTGGGTGAACCGGTGGAGAAGCGAGTTGCCGTGGCCTCATCGCTCGAGCCAGAGCTGGCATCCTTGAATGCTGGCTCGCTCAATTTCGCGCTGTTTCACGTGGTTGACAAGATCAAGGAGTGGAAGTTCGACTGGGAGAAACCCTACCTCGAAAACACAGACGACTTCATATTCCCGAATACGTTCAAGACCATGCACCAGTTCTTGGAGATCTTCGACAAGACGAAGACCAAGCCGGAGTTCGAAATCTACGATACGGGCATGATCAACAATCTTGCCTTCCTGATTCGAGAAGGAATTGCGAAAAGGCCGGTCTACATGCAGTTCGTGATGGGAATTCTCGGCGGCATACCCGCCACACCGGAAAACCTGGTTCATTTGCATGAAACCGCCAGAAGGCAAATCGGCGACTTCGTGTTCTCGGTCTGTGCCGCTGGGAGCGCGCAATTTCCCCTGTGCACCCAATCGCTGATCCTGGGCGGGAATGCGCGGGTCGGGCTGGAGGACAATCTCTATCTGGAGAAAGGGGTGCTGGCCAAGAGCAATGCCGAGCAGGTTGCGAAGATCATCCGAATTGCAGAAGAGCTGGGGATTGAGGCGGCCACTCCTACGGAAGCCCGAGAAATTCTGGGATTGAAGGGACTCGACCAGGTAGCGTTTTGAGGGGGCCCGCTACCTCGTGATCCGACACACTAAGGAATTCTCCGCCGAGCCTTGGCACGCGGGACGAGGCGATCAAGCAGCTCGTTCTTTTTCACAAGGCTCTGATTAGGCCACTTGAACGTAGAGCCGCTTCGTCGCTACGACGCGAAGCCGAGCTTGAGCCGATCGAGAAGCTGGAGCCACCATCCCCGCGTGCCGGTGCGGTCTGCACGGGCGAGCGCCGCCCGGGTGGCCGACAAGGCGAGCGACCGGACGGGTTCCGGTGGCCAGGGGAACCCGCGCTGGCGAACGATCTCGAGGGACAGGTGCGGTGCTTCCGGGTGGTCGAGCAGATCCAGTGCCGCGCGCGCGCCGAAGCGGCTCGCGACAACGCCGTTGCCCGTGTAACCGATGGCCCACGCAACGCGACCGTCGTGCGTCGAACCGACGTCCATGCAGAAGCGGGTGGTGGAGGCGATCGGGCCGCCCCAGCTGTGCGTGAAGCGAAGGCCTTCGAGCTGGGGGAAGGTTTCGAAGAACCTCCGGGCCAACCCTTCGAAGCTCTCTGGACGCTGCTCGAACCGCTTCTCCAGTCGGCTGCCGAAGTGATAGACGGCGTCGAAGCCGCCCCACAGGATCCGATCGTCCGCGGTCGGCCGGTAGTAGTGGAAGAGGTTGCTCAGGTCTACCACGCCCTGGCGGTTCGCCCAGCCGATCGACGCCATCTGAGAGGGGGAAAGCGGTTCGGTGACGAGAACGTAGTCCCAGATCGGGATGGTCGCGCGGCGCACCGAGCGCAGTGGGCTCGGGAAGGCGTTGGTCCCGAGGACGACCTTGTCTGCGCGGATCCGTCCGCGCGCGCAAGCGAGCTCGATCCCCGAGGTCGTGGCCGCCAGCCCGGTGATCGGGCTGTTCTCCCAGACCTCGACGCCCAGCCGCTGGATCGTCCGCAGCAGTCCCCAAGCCAGCCGGGCCGGATCGAGGATGCCCCCGTGCTGGTACCAGATTCCAGCTAGCAGGGCCGGGGAGCGCAGTTCCTGTTGGACGGCGTCACGATCGAGGACGGCGGCCTTCTGTCCCAGGTCGTGCAGGACCTGCTCGTAGAGCCGCAGCGGATCGGCTTCGTGCTCGGCGCGGGCAACGCCCAGCGTGCCGGTCTCCTCCACGTTCGCGTCGATCCCGTGGCGCTTCGCGTCGTCGACGAGCCCACGGAAGGTTGCCGAGCCGATCTCTTCGAGCTGCTGCACTTCCTCTGGGAAGTGGTGGTAGGCGTTGGCGAGCCCGTGCGTGATCGAGGGATTTGCGAAGCCGCCGTTCCGACCCGAAGCGCCGTCGCCGATGGTCGTCGCCTCGACCAGGACGACGCGACGCCCCGGAGACTCCTCGATGGCCTGGAGGGCCGCCCAGAGGCCCGTGAAGCCCCCGCCGACGATCGCCAGGTCGGCTTTCACGTCGCCGGAGAGGGGATCGTTTGGGGTCGGGCGCTCCGGCCGATCCAGCCAGTAGCACGCGGGCTCGGTCTGCTGTAGGGCGCTGAGGTGGGGCTGCATGGTGGTGCTCCCTAGCCGTAAGTCCTCGCAACTTTCTCACCGTCGGGTGCCTTTAGTCGAGTGTGCACGGGAAGTCTCTGCAAGAACAGAATGGTTGGCGGAGAGGGCAGTCCAGCGCGAACCCGTCTCTCCGCCCCAAATTCTCGATCTGCGGGAGAATACAGGGAATTCGAGCGGCTACGGGCGCAGCCGGCCTGGCCATCGCTGCTGGTTTGCCTGCCTGGGCGGGGGCTTGCACGCCGCTTTCCCTAGCGGCGAGAACAACAGCTCTCATGGCGGGCACACGAGTCGCGCGGTCCGAGCCGCTCAACGGCTTCGCTGGAGACCGTCAGGTCCATGCTGCCGCATGGCCGGAGCATCCCGCGGCTGGACGGGGATGGGCCTCGATGGGTTGCCGTGACTGCTCAAAAATCGGATTCTCGCGAGGCACACCCTTGCCATATACCGAAAAAGGTATATAATGAAGGTGATCGACAAGCCTCTTCGGTGGATGGTGGGGACGCTGCAAACGCCGCCGGTGGGTGCTGCCGCCCGCATCGAGGCGGGCGTCTTGCTGCGCCGAACCCAGAGAGGCGAGTCGCTCGGGATGCCGCACTCTCGACCGATGCCGGAGATCGGCCGTCGGGTACGAGAGTTGAGGGTGAACGACCGGGAGATGAGGCTCACCTGGCGGATCGTCTACCGGATTGATCCGGACGCAATCCTGGTATTTCACTGGTTCGAGAAGAAGAGGCAACAGACACCCAACAGCGTGATCGATCTCTGCAAGAGGCGACTACAGGACTACGACCGTGGGTAAGAAGAAGCTTCCCAAGGGCTGGACGGAGGGATCCGTTCAGGATCTCCTCGGCCTGACGGACGAGGAGTCGGCCATCGTCGAAATGCGAGTTCGCCTGGCCGAGCGTGTTCGAAAGAAAAGGCAATCACAGCGCATCACACAGAAGGAGCTCGCCCGGCGCATGCGCTCGACACAGCCGCGCGTCGCACGTCTCGAGCAGGCGGATGCGAGCATCGAGATGCTCATGCGGGCGCTCTTCGTGCTCGGGGCAGACCGCAAGGAGATCGCGAAGCTACTGGCGGCCTGATCGTCTCTGTGTAGCTGTTGTCCGTTCTCATTGATTCGCCGCGCCCCGCCGCGTATTCGTCTTTGAGGAGGTACGGGGACACGCGGTCTCGTCGCCCATTGAGGCCAAGTGCCTGACAGATCTTCGCTCCACTACGCCCGATTGCGATCTCAAATGCTTATCATGTGCTTATGAGCAAATTCGGCGTCGAAATAACTTGTGTAGATTCGGTAGCTTAGGCCCGTATTGCGCCTGAATGGGGTTCAGGAAGTCGCGAGTTCAAATCTCGCCGGCCCGACCAACTTCCCGCCAGTCACCCGTCGTTTCCCAGTAGTTCCGATTGCGCTGCGCGGCGACGGGCTACGCCGCTACCCGCCGCCTTTCGTCTCAGCTGCTTGCGATGTGACTATTCGCCGATGGTCGCTACCTCCCGGTATCCGAGCTGTGCTCGCTGGCACAAATCGAGAGGCAACGGGCGTGCCAACCGTGGAAGTTCGGTCCCATGCAGCGCCGCTCCAGTACGTCTCACGACTCCACGTTGGTCGGAGTCGCGGACTTCCCGAGAGAATTCGGGCACCTGAATCCTCAGTAGTCCTCCCGACCGCAGAGGCACGACATCGCCGCGGCCGCCCCGTTGGATCCATGGGCCGCGACCCGAGGTCCCCGTTGGTTGCATGCTTACAGCTAGGCGCCGCCAAAACGGCGAGGGCGCCTTTGATGGCAATGCCAGCGATCTAGAAGCGCAGCTCTCGAATGCGATTCAGGTACCAGCGGTAGTCATCGAGAGGAACGTCGGGGGGGATCAAGTGATCCGGCATCACGATGTATCCGCCCTCTCCCATCAGGGGCAGCAGACGCTGGATCTCGGCCTCGATGGCCTCACGCCCCTTCGCGAGGACCCGCTTGTCGAAATTGCCGAATAGCCGCAGCTCCTTTCCGTACTTCTTCCGCAGCTCTAGTGCGTCCCCACCGAAAGTACCCATCTCGAGGGGAAACAGCATGTTCACCCCGGCATCCAGCCAATGCCCGGCCAGAGCAGTGATGTCCCCGTCCGAATCGACCTCGTAGAGGCCGACGCCATGCTCTTCCAGCTTGGCCCGGATCTTCCGATACCCTGGAGCGACGCATTCATCGAAGATCCGAGGATGGATCAGGGGACCCGTGGAGCCGCAGATGTCTTCCCAGGTGTGAGCGAGTGCCACCTTTACCCTGGGAAGGATCTGGTCGATCCCCCAGCAAACGAGGTCGGCGATGGTCATCACCATGTCGGAGTAGACGCCCCGGTCGTCGTACATCAGGTACGACATGTTCTCGACGCCCATCCAGTTGCGTATCCACCCCATCAGAGAGGCGGCGGGGAAGCACAGGGGGAACCCCGACTCCGCCTTCCAGTGGAGCCGCTCGTCGAGATCGGGCGCGATCCGGGCCGGATCGGGCTGAAGGCGCCTCTTGTACTTGTCCCAACCCTTGGCGTCCTCAAGGGTGTAACCGATGGATTGTGGAATGCTGCTCCGGTGCTTCCATGCCTTGGCGATGACGCCGTCCGGGCCTCGGAAGACCTTGTACTCCTCGGTTTCCTCGAAGACCTCCTTCTCGAAGGTCGGAAACAGTCCCAGGTTGACGTCATCATCACTCGACCCCGTTCCCAGCCAGGGATCGGCGTCCTCGTCGCGGCGGAAGCCGACGAGCGGCAACCAGGGGGGGACCGCCTCCAGAAACGAAAATACTCCTTGATCGGATGGGAACCCCTCTTCGACCCAGAGCTCCCGGGTCTCGGGCCAGACATCCCAATGAACGACTGGCATCCGGTCGAAGTTCCCGTAGTGCATGATCTCGCAAAACAGGGTTCTGTAGTTCATTCTGTCGACACCGCCCTTGCTCTACTGCTCCACTGTGCAGCCAATCAGACCCTGGTAGGGATTATCCATCGGCGTGCCACGCGAATGACCTGGCCTGTGCGAGTAGGGTAGCTAGGATCCCCAGCGCATCGCGGCCAAGAAAAGCAGCTGGCCGACTTGATGAGAGCAATGGAAGACCTGCGATGACCCTCGGAACGGCCGAACTGATCCGGAACGCGAACCGGGCCGGACTCGCGGTCCCCGCCTTCAACATCCCCTACCTGCCGATGATGCGGCCGGTCATCCAGGCGGTGATCGACGAGGACACTTTCGCGCTGATCGAGATCGCGCGCCTCGAGTGGGTCAAGTTCGCAGCCGAGGGGCCGGCGGCCGTCGCCGCGGAATTCGCGAAATGGCAGAGACCAGAGTACGTGCGGCTTCATCTGGACCACGTCCCCGTGGTCGACGAAGACGACCTGGCGGTGGACTACCTGCCCATCATCCGCGAGGCCATCGGGCTCGGCTACCAGTCCGTCATGGTCGACGGCTCCCGACTCGACCTGGAGGGCAACATCCGAGCCACCCGTGAGGTGGTCGAGCTGGCCCACGCGGCGGGAATCCCCTGCGAAGCGGAGCTCGGCGCCGTGCTCGGGCACGAAGCCGGCCCGCCACCGCCTTACGAAGATCTCTTCGCGTCGGGTCGCGGCTTCACCAATATCGAAGAGGCGAGCCGCTTCGTCCAGGAGACCGATTGCGACTGGCTGTCGGTGGCGGTGGGAAACGTCCACGGAGCAGTCAGCGGCGCGCTCAAGGACCAGCCGAAGGTGGCGGCCCGCTTGGACATCGGGCACCTGCAGCGGCTGCGCGATGCGACGAGGATTCCACTTGTGCTTCACGGCGGCTCCGGGGTTCAGCGATCCTACCTGCTGGAGGCCATCCGGACGGGACTCACCAAGATCAACATCGGCACCGAGATCCGACAAGCCTACGAGAGGGAAATGCGAAGCTCGGGAGACCCCTCTCGAGCGCAGGAGGCATGCTACGAACGTACCCGCCGGCTGCTGCACGATCATCTCGGTCTGTCCGGTACCCGCGAGCGGGTGCTCGGGCGGCTCGATGGTGGTGCGCAGAGGCCGTCCGGGTAGCTCGCGAGACCGCCGCTGAAGCGCGTGCCGTCTTGATCCCGAGGGACGGGAGATCGCCCCCCGCGCGCCCCCCCTCCCGTTCCCGGACCATTCCTATCCGGCCCTCCGATAGGCATGGTAGAGGGCGAGGGCGACGTCGATCGATGGAAGCAGGAGATTCGAGTTGGCGCCCATCAATCCGCCGCGAAAGCCGTCGAAGACCTCGATCACATCCCCCACGTGATCCCGAACCGTGCGGTAGTCCCCCCTTGCGACGAGCCTCGAGTCCAATCCTCCGGCGATCACCAACCGGCTTCCGAACTCGTTCGAGAGCGCCTGGATGTCGACGCACTCCGCCTGCACCGGCTCGAGGATGTCTAGGCCGATCTCGACGAGTTCGGGAATGATCGCCGCAATGGCGCCGTCGCTGTGCATCCAGGTCCGGGCGCCGCTCTCGTGGATCAGATCGCACATCCGGCGATAGACTGGCTTGTAGAACTCTCGCCACAGCTCTGGACTCACTAGCATCTGCTTGTCGCTGCCCCAGTCATCGGCAAAGCCGATGATGTCGCAGCCGAGCTCGATCCATCTTCTGATCTGCCTCAGGTTGTAGTCGACGATCCGGTCGAGCAGCTCTTGGAAGCGATCGGGAAACAGGATGGGATCGGTGAGCGCGTTCTCGAAGCCCCGGAGCGTCCGGTATCGCTCGAAGGTGATGATCGGCCAGGCGCCGCCCAGGATCACCGTCGTCCCCTCTCTGCGGCAAGCGGAGATCTGCTCGGCGGGAAAGGCGTTCGGATCGATCTCGGGGAGCCGGTACCTGGGATAGTCGTCCCAGCTCTCCAACGGGTGGGCGACGTCGTGGATCTTGTCCCAGAGAACTCCCCACTGGTCCCAGCCGTTTTGGTAGATGTCCGGCGGGTACATGAACAGGCTCACCGACCGTGGATTGATCGTCATCTCCCGGGCGAGCGATTCGCGCTCCTGCTCCGGAATGGTCTCGTCCTGGAGAAACAGGCTGCCGAATTGACCCAACGATCCGAAGTACGGGAGCATCGGAGGGATCATGTCGACTTCCTCGAAGCCGATCGCCCTGAGCAGCCGCTCCCGAGGCGTCAGTTCCATCTCTCCGACCTTGGTACTGAAACCGGCCAGGTGCCTGCCGCGGCCTCCCGACCGATCGGTCTTCCCAGCAAACTCTGCCGGATGTCTAGAGCCAACGATGCAGATCCGGTCAGCCCCGCGACCCGGGCGGATAGCAGCACACGATCTCCAGCGATTCCCTTCCCTCCCTCACGACCTCGTAACCGGGAAGAGACGCCGGGATGAACAGCGACCTTCCCCGTCGGATCGGTACCTCTCCGAACGGCCCCTTGACGCTGCCTTCGCCCTGAACCGTGACCATGCAGTAGAAGCCGCGATCACCCGGCATGCCGATCCGCGAGCTCACCTCGAGGCGACTGACGAAGAAGTACTGCCTGGCCTCCTCGGGCACGAGGTGCTCTTCGTAGCTGTCGCCCTCCTCGCGCACTCGCTCCGGCACGCGCTTCACGTAGCCGTTCAGGTACTCCAGAGGCATCGCACGGAAATCCCCTGCCTCCAGGGCGACGTCCCAGGGAAGACCCAGAGTTCCATCCTCCTTCTCGTAGGGGAAGCCCTCCCACTCCGCGAAGATGTTCCAGTCGGTGGGCTCCTGCGGCTCCAGGATGCAGACGCCGCTGCCCAGGGAGTGAACGAAGCTGTCCCGGAGGAAGATCACATCCCCCACCTCCGGGCGGATTTCGTGCATGTGCTGGCGCATGGTCTCGACATCCTGCGCATCCATCCACTTGCGGAACTCGTCCTTGGAGACGTCTTCCTTCCAGCCGATCCAGGCCTTGGCCCCGGCTCGCGTCCCAATCACGATCCAGGCTTCGTTTTTTCCGTGAGGTGAATTCAGGTGTTTCTTCGAGAAGGCTGGGGACGGGTGCCAGTGGACGGGGATGTGCGCACCGTCCCCGACATCGAAGATCTTGACGAGGATGCCGAGCGTCGCACCGTGCTTCTCGTAGTGCTCGCGGCCGAGAATCTCCTCTGGAAACGCCTCCAGCAGCTCCGGCAGTAGCACCGTCTCCCCGCTGGGCAGTAGTACCTTGCTGAGTCCCGTATCCGGAGGATTGTCTCGTCCTGGCGTGATCGCCCGGTTGGTGGAAAAGATCCACTCCTCCGATCGAAAGTCGTCTTGCGGATCCGGCTCCCCCATGAACTGCGCGCGCAGCTTTCCCCCGTTGTAGAAGTGCAGGTAGGTGTTCGGGGCGAGCGCAATCGGAGCGTCCAGCAGCGACTGGAGGTCTGCTCTCGAGGCCATGGTCGTTCCTCCTGTGGTAAGGTGGATCAAGCGACGTGTGGGTAGAGGTCTACGAGGTGCTCCAGGAAGTGGGGGAAGATTCGCTCGAACTCCGCAGCCCGTCCCGGATCCGGCCGATAGGAGCTCATGACGGCCTCGTTCTGCACGGATGGCAGAATTCCGGCGCGCTCCTCTTCGGTCACCGTGGTCAACATGCTCCCCTTGATGCCGGTTTCCCCGCTGATCACCTGGATCTCCTTTCCCAGGATGTCCGCGTACATCTGGAACTCCACGATCGACTTGGAGTGGCCACCGCCGTAGGCGATGAGACGGTCCTGCGGTTTCTCTTCGAGAAGCCGGCAATGGGCTTCGTATCCGGCGCGGACGAAGAGGATCTTGCCGGCCAGGGAATCCCGCAATCTCGAGCGATCGCTGAGCGGTCCTGAGCGACTCGGCAACAACCGAAAGCTCTCGCTGAAGCTCCGACCTCGCGGAAATCGATTCACCGGAAAGCTCATCAGTCGGCAGGGGATGTACGTCGATTCGATCGGTTCCCCGCGAACGATGTAGGACTCGTACACGAGTTGATCCAGTACCTCGTAGGCATCGGTCCGGGAGCGTCCGGCCGCGAGCCGCTGCATCAGGCTCTCCTCTGGCTCGCCGTCGAGGTGGTAGGAGAGACTCACCCGATCCTGCTTCCGGAGACCCGGGTAGAAGCAGTAGCCCCGCTCGGTGATCGCCCGGACCACTTCACCGGTCATACTTCCTCGACTCGGAGCGCAGATTCCGTTCGCCGTGCCCGTCAAGATCGTCCGAACGCCGAAGTCGAGCCCGGTGAGCGCAGTCGCTCCCTCGTAGGCCACACACTGATCGTGGTTCTGGGGATAGAGCACGAGCGAGGGGGGCAGTCCCATCCGTTCGGCTTCGGCGGCTTGGATCATCGCAACCGGCTGACCGCAGGAAACCACGCGCGGGAACCAGGAGGAGCGGAACCCGCACAGTTCGAGGACCCGATGGGAGACATCCGACGCGTGCATGTCCGCTACGCCCTCACGACCGAGCACAGACATGGTGGTGGCGCGCTCGCCCGTCAGCCGACAGATCAGATAGCCGCCAGCCGAGGCGACGTACGCCATCCTGTCCTCGAGATCCGGCTCCTCCTTGAGCCAATCGAGCAACATGACGGAGGTCATTTCATCGGTCGCCGGAACGCCCGAGTGTCTTGCCGTCTCCTCCTGAAGGCGAGCGAGATCGTATCCCCCGGGATCGGTCATGACCCTCCGCCCCAGCGCTGACTGGCTGGTGTGAAGGGCTCCCCCGATGACTTCTCCGTGGGCATCGACGGCGAAGAATGCCTCTCCGAGTTGGGAGATCGCCAGGCGCGGCCGGACGCCGGCGGCCAGATGCGCCTGGATGTCCACTCCCGCGAAGATCTGGTGGAGCACCTCCCGGGTGGCCGCGTCGAAACGCTCGATGCGCACGAGCCCGTTCGAGAAGCCGAGGGAGACGGAGGGACTCGCGCACCTCTGATCCAGCTGCCCGTCCACGTATACCCTCGCCTCGCCTTTCACGTTCGTGGTGCCAATGTCCAGGGCGGCGACGATGAGGATTCTGGCTCGGGACATGAAGCTCCTCAACGAATGTGATAGTATTTATCACATCCAACCGAGGCGCAAGTCGCGTCCGCAATCGCAGGGGAGGCCTCGAACGTGGCGAGCCGAGAGGCGCTGATCGATGCCGCCGTCGAGGCCTTGCGCCAGGACGGGCCGGGGGCGCTCACGACGACACACCTCGCGGCCCAGGTCGGCGTGGTCCAGTCGGGCTTCTACCGACACTTCGAGAGCATCGAGGCGCTGCGCGCCGAGGCGTTCGAGCGTCTCACGAGCGAGCTCGCCGCGGACGTCGACCGGCTCCGGACGGAAGTGTTCGCGGAAGGAGGTGAGGCGGAGGAGCGTCGTGCCTACACCGAGGCGTTGGTGGACCAGCTAGACCGCTCGAGCCGTGCACGGCGCCTGCTCGATCGCTACCAGTTCTCCGAGGACGAGCTCGGGGGGATCGTGCGCGCCGCGCGCGATCGCGTTACGCGCGACCTGGGCCGGTATCTGGAGTCCCTGCTCCGCGCTGTGGAGCCGGAGCTCAGCCAGGGGATCGATGCGCGCTCAAGGGCCCGGATCCTCCAACACGCTCGGATTCTGGTCGACGAGGTCCTCTCCGTCACCCGCCTGCTCGACGAAACCGGCGTCCCGGGAGGCCGCGCGCGCGTCGTGGAGCTGCTGGACCAGCGGATTGGATTCGGCTGGGAGGCCTTCACGGACGACCTGATTTCCTATCTCCAGGCACAGAGGAGACCCCGGTGAATCTAGAGCTGGATCTGGACTTCGAGCAGGCTTTCGACCCGGGTCGGTTCTTCTTCGGCGTCGCCAACGCGCCTTACCTCTCCGAAGGGGGTTACAACTACCCTGAGGGGATCAAGAACTCCTACGCCGTGCTGGAGCTCTCCGACAAGATCGAGCGCTCCCGTGAATCGACGCGGTTCTGGATCGACTACGAGAAGCACATCGAGCTAGCCGCGTCCCTGGGGCTTAACGCCTTCCGAATGGGTGTCGACTGGGCGCGCGTCCAGCCGTCGACGTCGCTCGACAAGACCGATCCGCCGCCTTGGGACGACGACGCAGTCGACGGGTACGCACGCATCGTCGAGACCATCATCAGGCACGGCATGGAACCCATCGTCACGCTGCACCACTTCACGCATCCCGCCTGGGCCGGACTCGACTTCTGGATGCACGACGAGGGTCCTGATCTCCTCGTCGAATACCAGCTTCGCGTGGTAGAGGAGATGAACGAGAAGCTGCTGACCCGCGTGGGCCGGCCGATGGCGAGCATCATCGTCTACAACGAGGTCAACCTCGTGCCCCTCATCTATCACTGGGGAGATCTCTTCCGCGTCGAGCAGAAGGGGCGCCAGGCCGTCCTGTCCGGCCACGACAACATGCTCTCGCGGTACGCGAAGGTCTACGACGGCCTCCATGATCTTTACGAGCGCAGGGAATGGGGAAAGCTGGAGGTGGGCTTTGGCGTCGCGAGCCTGTTTGCCTACGAGCTCGACAAGTTCATGTACGACGTGGTTCGTCTTCGCCAGCTGGGAATCGAGCGGCGCGACGCAGACGAGGAGATTGCGCGTCGCAAGAAAGCCTGGATGGCGCGCATCGCCCCGCTCGCCAGATCCAAGCTGACCGACCGCCAGTTTGGGACCTGGGAGGCGATGGTAGCGATGGTGGGCGGAGGTCTTCGGGCCTCCGCGATGGCGAAGACCCTCGATGCTCTCTACGCCTCGCCGCGAGCCAGGAAGCTCGACTACATCTCCTGCAACATCTACGAGCCCTTCGGGCCGATCAAGGGCGCGGACCTCCCGGGTGGGGTGATTCAGTGGTGGGACTACGCCGCCGACACGGAGATCTACGGGACCTACACGCGCGCCTACCACGACGGCAATCCCGACCTCCCGGTCTACATGGGCGAGAACGGTCTGATGTGCCGGCAGCCGATCGGCGAGAAGGCGGAGCCGCGGCCCGACGGCTGGAACCGGGAGCGGTACTTCAAGTCCTACTTCATGGAGATGGTCAAGTGCATGAAGGAGGGCGTGCCGATCCAGGGATACCTCTTCTGGTCGATTCTCGACGACTTCGAGTGGGACGCTGGGTACCCGCCGCGCTGCGGGCTCTACAACTACGACTACCAGACCCATGAGATCTCCGAGACGGACGCACTCGGCGATCCGGCGGGCGACATCTACGCCTACTTGATCCGGGCGCTACGAAGCGGCGACAAGGAGGTCATCGCCTCTGCCTTCACCAAGCGTTACGGAGAGGGGCCGAGTCTGTAGGTCCCGGTTGTGCATACGAGATGGTCTTACTGGCGAAGGCCATGGCCAGATTCCCTCCAAACGACGAGCCATTCAGGTCTCTAAGGCATGTGAGCAAGCGCTGGAGACCAGTGCTGCACCGAGCAGCCGGAGTCCCAAGTGACCAGATTGTGTTCGGCGCTCTCCCACTTCGTCAATCACCCGCGCTTGCCCTGGCGACTCGCCATCCTCGTAACTCTACTCAGCCTGCCCGCATTGACGGGTGGCTACCAAGCCGACGACTGGGGGCACCAGGCTTCGATCCGTCAAGTTGGGCCATGGGAGCGACAACCCGACCCGATCTCGGACTTCTTCAAGTTTCTTGACGGCATACCAGAGCACACCGCCGTCCTTCGCGATCATGGGATGATCCCGTGGTGGACGCCTCTGGACCTGAAGGTGTCCTTCTGGCGTCCGTTGACGGCCCTGAGTCATATCGCCGATCACCACCTCGCGCCCCGAGTCGCTTGGGTGGCCCATCTCCACTCCATCATTTGGATGGCCCTCCTGGCGCTGCTCGCTGCCCTCTTCTACCGCAAGGTTCACGGCCGCGGTACGGTAGCCGGGCTCGCGGCGCTGCTCTACGCCGTGGACGAGGCCCACGCCCTCCCCGTCGCCTGGCTCGCCAACCGACACGCGCTAATTACCGGTGCCCTCGGCCTGGTAGTCCTGCTGCTGCACATGCGATGGCGACAAGATCGCAGCGCGCCCTCAGCCATCCTGGCCCCCGTCGTCTTCGCAGTGGCGCTCCTGAGCGGCGAGTCAGCTCTGGCGACCACTGCCTGGCTCTTTTCCTTCGCCATCTTCCTCGACGCCGGGAGCCTGCGTACGCGACTGGCGACGCTTCTTCCCTATGGTGCGATCGTCGTGGGATGGCGCGTGCTCTACACGCACCTCGGCTACGGCACGGGACGATCGGGCGTCTACCTCGATCCACTCACCGAACCGGTCAACTTCCTGACAGCCGCTGCCGCACGCGTCCCCGTCCTTCTGGCCGATCAATTCCTCAGCCTGCCCTCGGTCATCGTCTTGCTCGTGCCGCGGTCCGTGACGATCTCGATCGCGGTCCTCTCGGTGGCCCTTCTCATCCCGCTGGGCGTCGTTCTCGCGCGGACACTCAAAGGATCTCGCACGGCCGCCTTCTATGTCGTCGGCATGGCGCTCTCGACGCTGCAGGTCGCCGCGACCGCCCCAGCGGCACGCCTGTTGACCTTTGCAGGTCTCGGCGGCGCAGGTCTGGTGGCAGAGCTATTGCTCCGGGCGCTTCCCCGAGACCGGATCGCTGGCGAGCCTCCTCGCGAACTCAGCCCCTGGGCACTGCGGTGGGCCGGCGCACTTGCTGCCCTGCATCTCGTCGTCGGCCCACCGGCACTCGCGCTGACAGCGTGGGCGACCGGCCCGGTGCTCAGCCTCATGTTCAGCCCCTGCGCCTCGGCCTTTACCACCGCCCCCGAGGTCACCCGGAACGACGCCATCTTCGTCAACAGCAGCGAGTTCTGTGTAAGCTACGTCAGCATCATCCGGGCCGTGAAAGGCCTCCCCCGCCCTCGCACGACCCACACGCTGGCCTCGAGCATCTACGCCATGGAGGTAACGGGCATCGATGATCACACGATCGAGCTGCACATCCCGGCAGGGATGCAGTCGAGCCTCGCGGACTCACTCCTGAGGCAGCACAACGATCCTATCGAGGTCGGCGTCCGCATCTCTGTCATCGGCATGACCGCGAAGGTGATGAGCTGGAATCAGCGAGGATTGGTGAATCGCGTGCGGTTCACCTTCGAAAGGTCGCTCTGGGATCCCGACCTGATCTGGCTCTGCACCAACAAACAAGCCATTACCACTTTCGTGCCCCCGCGTCCCGGTGAGGTGGTGCCATTGCTCTCCTTCTTGGACCCATGACCCGTAACCCCTCGATCTCAATCCGGATCTCTTCTTCAGCTGAAAACCGGTGCCAAGGCCTTCGCCGGATGTGCTTGACCACCTTCTCTGCCGATTCCCCTGCTCACTTGGCCACTGGATCCCTCCTCGCCCGCGGTCAAGAGTGTCTTTTGGTTCAAGAGCGCCCATGGTCCCAATCGCCCTGACGGGTCACAGCCCACGAGCCACGCTGCTCTTCGGCTAGCAGTCCGTTGGATCTTACTGCCGTGTATACTCACGCGATCTGTGATTTGAATGTTCGCGGGAAGGTCAAATGAATAATCAGCGCTATCACAAGAGAATCAAGTCGAAGTACTGGTTCTTGTCGTTCTTCTATGATCTTGTGGAGGTATTCTTCTCGTTCAATACGAAGACGAGCCCAAGGCATGGCCTGGCGAATCTCATACCCAACGACGACTTGCGGGTTCTGGACGTCTGCTTCGGCACGGGCAACAGCACGCTGTTGGTGGCAAAGAACAACGATAGGAACATGATTACCGGTCTGGATCTCTCCGCGGACATGCTCGAGGTCGCCAATCGGAAGATCCGCAAACTAGGGCTTCGCAACGTCGAAACGGTCCGAACGGATGCGGCGAAGATGGATCTCGAGAATGAATCGTTCGACGTGGCAACGAGCTCCTTCGGGCTACACGAAATGGAATATCCCGTATTGGAATCCATATTGAAAGAGATGAATCGCGTCTTGAGGAAAGACGGGAAGCTGTTTCTCGTCGACTATCGGATCCAGCCGACTGCAACAAAGAGATTCTTCTTTCGAGTGTATCTCTTGTTGACCTCTCCTCCGCACGTCAAGGACTTCTTGAAATATGATTGGGAAGCGATCATGAAAAAGTGCGGATTTCGCATGGACAAGGTCGAGCCGTACAAGATATCGCAGATCATCTGCGCCACGCGCGTGTAGGATCGGGGAATGAAGAGCCGTCCGTCCCGAAAACTCAGTTCTGTGACCTGCGGGCCTTGAAGCAAAGGCGGACAAGCGAGCAGCAGATGCCCCGCGGTCTTGGCTCGTGGCTCAGCTCGGCCAGCAGCTGGCGGCGCGGATGCCCGCTCTCCGCGGACTCGGTTCCGTTGGCGCGATTTTCGCCATGCCGCGACTTCGCGCCGAAGGCGAGATGAGACGGGTGGGTCGTCGCGCGTCAGGCGGCCAGCCGCTCGTAGTGCCGGTAGAGACCGCCGGCTTCTGGTACCTCAACGACCTCGCCAAGATCGGGGGGCTGCACAGGCCGCGGCTCAGGGCAGTCCATCTCCAGGGACTGGTGACAGCGCCAGCGGTGGTAGTGGGCGAGGTAGTCTCTGAGGATCCGGCGCAGATGCCGCTTACCGAGCACCACCACGTTGGCGAGGCATTCCCGGCGGATGCTGCCGATCATCCTCTCCACGTAGGGCGACTGCCACGGACTCCTCGCCGCGATGATCACCTCCTCGATGCCCATTGACTTCACCCGCCCGTGGAAATCGGCGCCGTAGATTCCATCTCGGTCCTGGAGAAGAAACCTCGGCGCCGTGTCCCAGGGGAACGCCTCTACGACCTGCTGGGGCGTCCAGCGCGCGGTGGGGTGTTCGCTGATGCGAAAGTGCACGACCCTGCGTCGGTCGTGGGCCAGGATGATCAGTACGAACAGCACGTGGAAGCGAACCGTCGATACCGTGAAGAAGTCCAGCGATACCAGCTCTTTCGTGTGGTTGGCCAGGAACGCCCGCCACGTGGGCGAAGGCCGCTTGCGTGGACGGATCCTGTACTTCTCCACCGTGGACTTGGCGACGTCGATGCCCAGCTTCCGAAGCTCGCTTTGGATGCGGGGCGATCCCCAGGAAGGATTGGCCTGCGAGATCTTGCGGATCAGATCCCGGATCTCCGGGTTGATGCGTGGCCGGCCGGGTGTACCCGGTCGGCTCAGCCTCGTCCAATGGTCGCGAAACCGCTTGCGCTGCCAGGAGATGACCGTGCTCGGCTTCACGAAGACGAGGGCTTCCTGCCAGCCAGACCACGCTCTCGATAGCCATACCCAAAGCAGGCGGTCGGCGGGCTTCAGTCGTGGGCGACGCCCACCGCCCTGGAGGACGGCCAACTGATGGCGCAGGGCGAGGATCTCCAGGTGCAGGGAGGCGCGTGAGCGGAGCAGGGCGACCATGGAGGTCGCCAAGGCGATGAGGACGGCTCTCGTGTCAGGCACGCTACTCACGCGGTGCGAGCCGCTCAACGCGTTCGGTGGAGACCGTCCGGCCCATGCCGCCGCCCGCCCCGGGCTGCGCTTCGACAAGTGGCCGTGATTCCGAGAGAGTCGGGTTATCGGCTTGGACAAGAGGGCAGGCCCCCTTGTCATATACCAAAAAAGGTATAAGATGGATCTGATCGATAAGCCTCTTCGGTGGATGGTCGGGACGCTGCAAACGCCGCCGGTGGGCGCCGCTGCCCGCATCGAGGCGGGCGTCTTGCTGCGCCGAGTCCAGAGGGGCGAGTCGGTCGGGATGCCGCACTCGCGAGCGATGCCGGAGATCGGCCGACGGGTACGAGAGCTGCGGGTGAACGACCGGGAGATGAGGCTCACCTGGCGGATCGTCTACCGGATTGATCCGGACGCGATCCTCGTGGTTCACTGGTTCGAGAAGAAGGCGCAAAGGACACCCAAGAGCGTGATCGATCTCTGCAAGAGGCGGCTACAGGACTATGACCGTGGGTAGGAAGAAGCTTCCCAAGGGCTGGACGGAGGGATCCGTTCAGGATCTCCTCGGCCTGACCGACGAGGAGGCGGCCATCGTCGAGATGCGAGTTCGCCTGGCCGAGCGGGTTCGGAAGAGGAGGCAGTTGCAGCGCATCACACAGAAGGATCTCGCCCGGCGTATGCGATCGACACAGCCTCGTGTTGCACGTCTCGAGCAGGCCGATGCGAGCATCGAGATGCTCATGCGGGCGCTCTTCGTGCTCGGCGCGGACCGCAAGGAGATCGCAAAGCTGCTCGCGGCCTGATCATCTCTTTGTGGCTGTTGTCCGTCCTCAGTATTCCTCCGGTTCCTCACCACGCTCGCCGTGGTCGCATCTCTGAAGATGTCCGGAGCGCGCGGTTACGCTGGCGGGTGACTCCAGGAGTCCGCCGGATCTTCGCTCCACTACGCCCGATTGCGATTTCAGATGCTTACAATGTGCTTATGAGCGAATGGGAGTTCAGGAAAACCTGTGTAGATTCAAATACGTATAGGAGTGACGCGCCTGAATGGGGTTCAGGAAGTCGCGAGTTCAAATCTCGCCGGCCCGACCAACTTCCCGCGGTCCCTTCATTTCCCAACAGTTGCGACTGCGCCGGGCCGAGCCGGGCTACGCCGATGTCGGCCGGTTCTCGCCCCAGCTTCTTACTATGTGCTTACTACCATCGCTTTCCTCCCTCGCGATCTCCGACCTGTACTGGCTCGTACAGGTCCAGTAGCAACGAGCGTGCCAACGGCGATGGGCGGCACTCCGCAGCGCGACTCGAGTGAGTTTCCGAGTCCACATGGTTCCGATCGCGAGTTTCTTGAATGGATTCAGGCAGACGGATCGTGGGTATCCGGCGCGACTGCCGGTGGGCGTCGTCGCCGTGATCGCTCGATGCATCCGACAGCCCGGACTCGACTCCCGCATTTGTCGCATGCATTCAGCCAGCCGCCACCAACGCGGTGAGGGCAGACCACACGGTGGGCATCGTGGCTACGGAGCGGCGCCGGCGAAAGCGCTCGTGCTCTTACCGCCGCCTGGTCGGGCTTCCTGACGGCTGGGGAAGCCCCTCGGTAAGCAGTCGTGATTCAGCGAGAATCGGATTCTCGGGGCCCACAGCCGGCCTCGATGCTGCCTGCCTCTGCCACGGAAAGAACCTCCGCCGCTCGAAACGCCGCCCCTGTGGGCGTATGGCTGGTTTTCTGGCTGGACCAAGAATGCTGGCGCCCCTTGCTCGCAGCAATCCATCAGAACAGATCGCCGTCCGCCGCACGCAGCGCTTCCTCGTCATATTCGATGGTGTATTCGTTCGCGGTACGGTCGATCTCTGTCTGGACCTGTCGCCTGTATCCCATCGCCGTGTAGCCCCTGAGGCGCCTCTCGAACATCCGCGCCAGCGTTGGCACCTGGGTGTCCACATAGTCGAAGATCTGCACCTCGCTCTTGCCGCGGTAGCTTCGATGTAGGCGTCCCGCGTATTGAACGAGGGTGCCCTTCCACGAGACCGGCATCGTCAGGAACAGCGTGTCGAGCCGCGCGTCGTCGAAGCCTTCGCCAACGAAGCGCCCCGTTGCCAGGATCAACCGCTCCTGATCGCCGGGAATCCCGGCCAGTTGCTCTGCCGCAGTTCTTCGCTGCTTCGATCCCATTCCACCGCGAAGCACGATCACGTTTCGTGCCATGCGGGTCAACCGCTCGGTCAGGTGGTCGAGGTGATCTCTGCGTTCTGTCAGGACCAGAGGTGACCGTCCGGCTTCAAGTGCCCGCAGAATATCGTCCAGGATCAGTTCATTCCGTTCGCGATTTGATGCAAGCCGGCCATAGACAGTCTGAATCGTTGGAGCCGGGTCTCCACCCGGCATCTGGAACGATGTCTCCCTCACGATGAGCGAATGGCGGAACGGGCTTCGCGCAGCGCTGCTCCGTGGATCGATCGAGTAGCGGATTGGGCCGAGCTGGAACGCCAAGATCGGATCGTGGCCATCCCGCCGCTTGGGTGTCGCGGTCAGACCCGCAACGTACTTCGCCCGGATCTCGTTCATCACGCGTTCAAATGAGACTGCCGGGACGTGGTGGCACTCGTCGACGATCACGTGACCGTAGCCACCCACCTCGTCTGTCACCTCGTCCTTTCTGACGAGGCTCTGGATCATGGCCACATCGAGCATTCCGGTCACCTTGCGCTTTCCTCCTCCGATCTGTCCGATCTCCTTGGCAGGAAGATCGAGGAAGAGAGCGAGTTGAGTGCGCCACTGTTCGAGAAGCTGTGTCCGGTGTACGAGAATCAGGGTACTTCGAGCGCGTGCAGCCACGAGTTGGATGCCGAGTACGGTCTTCCCATTGCCCGGTGGCGCTACGAAGACGCCATCATCTGCCGCGAGGAGTGCTTCCGAAGCGCGAACCTGTTCCGTGCGGAGCTCGCCATGGAACTCGACATCGAGATCGTCACCAAGAGTCCTCTCATCCAGGACAACCAACTCGACCCCGAGCGAGTTCATCAGGTCTTCGAGCGAACTCAGACACCCGCGGGGAAGCGCGAGGTGCTTCGGAAGATCCTCTACACAGAGGATCACTCGGGGTGTGAGCGCGGTGGAGAGACGCATGGCCTGCTTCTTGTAGAACTCGGGGTTCTGGAACGCAGCGAGTCGTTGGATCTTGTTGAGAAGGGGGGAGGAGAGGCCCGGTTTCTCGACGAATAGTTGGCCCGCAAGGACCGCCCGCACGCGCTTCGGCAGGGTTCCCTGCGCGGCCAGCACATGGGAGGTGCGTGGAGCGCGTATTGGCCAGGCCGGTTTAGCTCCGTCCTCGGCATCGTGGACCATCGGAACGCCGACGACTCTGCCGAGAACCGAGGCCTCGCGAGCGAGCTTCTCGACGACAGTCGGCTCGATACGGGGAATCGACGCGAGGTAGGCCCACTGGTCTGCAAGGGGGGTCCAGTCCGGGTCGACGAATACGGTATTCCCTTGCTGACGCGCTGCATGCTGGAGCGGTAAGGCGATCAGGTTGCCGAATCCACCGTGAGGCAGCGTGTCCTGATTGGGAAAGAGCCGATCGTAGGACGTCATTGGCAGGTCGTACCGCTGAGTCATCGTTTCGGTCAGCAGGTATGAGCCCATGCGCCGCGCATCGATGGCAGGAACCGGCTGAGAGAAGAAGAACCAGACGTGCGCACCATTCCCAGAACGCGAGCGCTCGACCGCCGCCTGAAGACCGAAGCGTTCGCAGGTCCGGCAGAACGCCCGAACATCAGCCTTCCAGTGAGTCTTGTCGAAGTCGGCGGCGAGGAACCGGCATGTCTCGTCTTCGAGAAGAGGATAGACCCCAGCGACGTGTCGGCCCTGGAGGTGGTCGAGGATCACCTGGTGGGTGACCGACCGGAATGCCTGATGGGGGCACTCCCCGCACTTGACTCGTGGCTTCTTGCAGAGGCCGGGAGCCCACTCGTTCGAACAGGCAGGTGAGTACCCACTTGTCCGTTTCCGGGGATTTCGCCAATGGGTAGGGAAGACGTCGGTTCTGCCGCGGAAGAGCGCGCGGAATAGCTCGACCTTTTCGGAGGCGGACGAGGGAGTGAGGGCGGATGTTTGCTGAGTCGCTGGAGGACCTTCGGGAGTCAAGGCGGCCAGCTGCCTGCGGAGGTCCGAAAGGCGTTTCTCCGCCCTCTCCCGGGCCTCCTCGGCGCGGGCGAGATGGGTCTCTTCTCGAGCAATCTGCTCGACGAGGGTCGTGCGGTCTTTTTCGGCGCCGCCCATCAGTGCGAAGATACCGGCCTCAACGAAGCCGTCAGGTCGTGCTCTGCGATTCTGCAAAGAGTGATTCGGTCGAGGCTGGACTGCGCAGCAAGGCGACGCCTGACGGGGTGCTTCACCGTCTTCTGCCCAGAGGTTGCGCTACGGCGTCCAGCGCTCCAGCGGCTCGTGCTCTGCGATGCGCGCGAAGTCCGCGTCGGTGGTGAGCAGCCGGAGCTCGTAGCGGATGCAGAGCTGGGCGAGGATCGCGTCGATGGTGCCCACCTGCAGGCCGCGCCGGCGAGCGCGGTTGCGGAGTTGTGCGGATTCGAAGTGGTCGTGACGGTCGGGACTCAGGAAGGGGAGGGCACCGAAACGCGCCACGATCGCCTCCTGGTCGCGAGGTCCGTGGAAGCCCTGGAGGAGCTCCTGGTAGACGAGCCCCGTCGTCATGACGAGTTCGCCTCCCGCGAGCGCCCGCTCGAGTGCGCCGACCTCCGGCACGTCGGCCGGCCGGTCGCGGCGAAGTGCCAGCGACCAGACGCTCGTGTCGACGAAGAGGCTCAACTTCGTGAGCGCTCGCTCTTGTAGTCGTACCCCGGGTCCCACTCGAGCTTGCCGAAGAGCTCCAGGAGGCGGCGTTGCTCGCGCCGCGCGATGAACTCCTGAAGCGCCGCCGTCACGGCTGCCTTCTTGGTCGGGGAGCCACTCAGGGCCAGGGCGCGCTCGACGAGCGTCGGGTCGAGATCGAGGTTGGTGGCCATGTGTGAGATGTTACACAATGAGTCGCACATGATGCAACTGGGACTCCTCCCAGAGCTGGGATACGCGCGGGGGCGAATTCCTCCGGCTATCAGTGGCTTCCACGAAAAGGCTCGAGCCCTTTGCTCGGGGATGCAAACAATGGCGGGAAGTTTCGGGTATTTGACCGGGTCAGTTGCAGGCTGGTTGACATCCGGGTCGTAGTAGAATAATTATTCGACTATGTCTTCAGAGCTCTTCCGGCTGGACTACCCAAGCTGCATGGACCTGCTCCGCGAGCGTCTGTCCGAACCGGCGCCTGGGCGGATTCAGCTTCTGACCGGACCCCGCCAGGTCGGCAAGACCACGTTGCTTCTCGATCTTGCAGACGAGTTCGGCGATCGAGCCCTCTACGCGGCGGCGGATGGACCGGGGGCCGCCTTGCCGGGCTTCTGGGAGCGCTTGTGGGCACAGGCCAACGAGGTAGCGGTCAGCCAAGGACAGATGATCGTGCTCCTCGACGAAGTCCAGCACCTCGCCGACTGGGCCGGTCGACTCAAGGCCGAGTGGGACCGGTTTCGGCGCAAGAAGCTTCGCGTGCACGTCGTGGCCACCGGCTCCTCGGCACTCAATCTCGCGAGCGGCTCCACGGAGAGCCTCGCTGGGCGCTTCGAGCGGTTGACGCTGGCGCACTGGTCCGCCTCGGCACTCGTCAGATCCTTCGCTCTTGCCCCCGAAGAAGCAGCTCTGCACGTGGTCCAAATGGGCGCGTATCCAGGATCGGTCGAGTTACGAGACGACTCGCCGAGGTGGGCGGCCTACATCCGAGACGCCATCGTCGAGCCCGCGATTGGACGCGACATCATGGCTCTGGCTCGCGTGCGGCGGCCCGCGCTACTCCGGCAGGTGTTCGCCATCGCAGCAGCCTCGCCGGCGCAGATCATCTCCCTGCAGAAGCTGCAAGGGCAGCTCCAGGATCGTGGCGCGCTCGAGACCATCGCCCACTACCTACGGCTCCTGGAGGAGGCCTATCTGGTCGCGCCGCTCCCGAAGCACGCCGTCCGGCCAACGCGCCGCCGGGCTGCGCCGCCGAAGCTCATCCCGCTCAGCAACGCTCTCTGCACGGTCGTCGATCCGCAGGGCGTGCCGGATCCCAAGCGGGAGCCGGAGCGCTTCGGGCACTGGGTCGAGAATGCCTGTCTGGCGTTCGCCTGGAATGCTGGCCAGAGGGTCGCGTACTGGCGGGAAGAGCCGCTCGAGGTCGACGCCGTCACCGAAGGAAGCTGGGGCGCCTGGGCCATCGAGATCAAGACCGGCTCCTTCAGCGCGGCAGATCTGCGAGGGCTGCTCGAGTTCACACGGCGCGTGCCGAAGTACAGACCCCTGCTCGTCTGCGATCCTGCAGAGCTGCCGGCCGCAACGCGGCTCGGTGTGGCTGCGAAGAGCTGGCAGGATTTCCTGCTCGAGGGACCAGCCGAGTGAGGATGCTTCCAGGCGCTGGAGATGGTCGTTCCATCTACTCGTCGTCCCTTTCTGCGGGCTCTTCTTCCTCGCGAGCGCCCCGTCCGCGCCCGAGTGTACAAGGTTGATTTCGGTCGCGAGCTCGCCCCGCGAGGCGCTCTTGACGCGCGCGCTCGCGATTGCCGGCTCTTCCTGCGAGCCGTCGAACCACGCCAGGTGGGCCTGGCAGGGCACGGCAACGGTTCACCTGCCTCCGCCTGGCCACCCTTGGCTGCAACGAAACCACCAAGACGCCGCGGGCTACTGGATCCGCCGATCGGAGGTCGATCGACTGTCGCAGCTCCAAGGGTCCCGATTCGCTGGATTTCACGTCCTCGCGAGCAGTGCTTCCCATTCGCGTGCGTGGTGAACTCTCTCAGGATCCGCACCGAAAGCTCGGCACGGTACTTGCTGAATCACATTCAGTGGCGGATGAGCGGGGAGAGGGCCGATGAGAACCAAAGCGAGTTTCGAGCCGAAGGCACGAGTTGCCCAGCGCTATCACAACACGCGGGCAGCAGCGCTCTACCTGGGGCTCTCCCCGCGCACCCTCGAGAAGTGGCGCCTCACTGGGCAGGGACCGCCCTACACCAAGTGCGGTCGGCGATGCTTGTATCGCCTGGAGGATCTCGACGTCTGGGCGGAAGCCGGAATGCGAGGGTCCACATCGCAGAATCGGAGCGGCAAGTGCCTGAGCAGCTTGGCCAGGCGATTCGAGAGCCTCTGGGCTTTGATCGCCAGCGAAACACCGAAGCGTCGTGCTCCCGAGCGCCAGGTTCAGGGCCCGCAGCTCGCTGTCGCGACCCAGCTGAGGAGACCGGAGCACCGGCGCTCTCCGGGGCCGTCACGGACCGCCCGTCCTACGATCTGGCCCGCCTGGGTACGCCAAAGCTCACTCCGAAGTGCTTACTATCTGCTTACTAGCCCGAATTGGGCTCTCCGAAAGCCCGTGTAGAATCCAGTACCTTACGCCTTGTAGCCGGCCTGAATGGGGTTCAGGAGGTCGGGAGTTCAAATCTCCCCGGCCCGACCAGCTTCCCGCCAGTAACCCATCATTTCCCAGTAGTTGCGATTGCGCCGCACTGCGACGGGCTACGCCGCTTCCCGCCGAATCCGTGCCCGCTGCTTATTATGTGCTTATTTTCGGATGGTCCCGTTCCTCCTGGCTTTTCACCCCTGCTGGGTCGTACCCGTCGACAAGCAACTGGCGTGCCAACGTCGGCTATAGGCGATGTCTCATTGCCACTCGCCTGTGTTGCTCGAGCTCGCGGTCGTTGCGATCGCGGATTTCCTGAGTGAATTCGGGCAGCTCGAGCGCGGCTGACCGGACGGGAGTGGCGGCGCGGAGCAGTGCTCCGGTCGCGAGATGGAGCGATTGCCGAGGACCTAACTGCCGCGTTGGTTGCATGCTTACAGCCAGACGCAGCCAACGCGGCGCGGCGCCTTCCACGGCAACGACAGGCACCGGGCGGTTGCAGTTGTTCAAAGGCACCGGCAGAGATCGTCGCGACCCTACGGTGGCCTGGACGGGGCCTCCCGCGGCTGGGGACGGATCTCGATAGGTGGCCGTGGTCCCCCGAGAATCGGGTTTTCGGGAGGGACAGGTGAGATCCCGTTACCCGGATCGCGCCGTATCCAGCGCCGACTCCTCCAGCGAACCCCGGGTCAGTCGCTTCGCGACCCAGGTGGCTAGCACCGCGAGGGCGACCGCCGCCAGAATGGCCGGGACGGGGTGTTGCTCCGCGTAGGCACCAAGCCCGGCTTTCAGGACGCCAGCGGGGAGTCCTCCGGCGCACAACGCGACCAGCACCGTACGCCATGGCATTCGGGACAATCCCGCCAGCACAATCACCGGCTCGACGGGGCCCCCGATGGTGCGAGCCATGGCGACCGCGTAGGCCCCCCAACGGCGGTAGAAGCTTCGGGCGAGGCGCAGGTCCCGTTCGCCCACCACCCAGAGGGCAAAGCCTTCGCCCAGGGCGCGGATGATTCCGAAGGCGAGCAGGCCGCCCCCCACGCTTCCCAGCCCCGAAAGAAGGCCTCCGACGGCGACTCCGTACACCAGCCCCAGCGCCATCATTGCGGCGTCGGAGGGCATGATCAGAAAGGAGTCTGCCAAGATCACACCGAGGGCTGCGATCCAGAGCCAGTCGCCAAAGCTCTTCATCCAGACCACGCCCTCTTCGAACGAGCTGGGAATTCCGGTCGTCTGCATGACCGTCAGGAACAACGCTACGGAAAGCGTCAGGGTGAAGGCCGGGATGATCAGCAGTCTCACGCGACGCGTACCGAGAGCTCGGTCCCCTCGTTCATCGGGAACAGTCCCGAGCAGAAGCCGTTGGTGGGGTCGCGGACGTGCTCCAGGTACTCCGCGTGGTCGGCCTTGAACGCGCCGACGTTGTCCGTCACCACCACGGCTCCGGGTCGCAGTCGGGGAGCCACCAGCTTGAGGATGGGCAGGGCGTACGGCGGGAACCCGTCGTTCAACATGAAGTCGATCGGTCCCTCGAGATCCCGCAGGGTCTCCAATGCGTCCCCCTCGCGGATTTCCACGTAGCTTTCCAGGCCAGCCTCGCGCAAGTGATCCCAGGCCTTCTTCGCCTTGCTGGGGACGCGTTCGGTGCCGATCACCAGACCACCGCCGTTGTCGCGGACCGCGCATGCCAGGTAGATGGTGGAGATCGCGTAGGAGGTGCCGAACTCCACGATTTGCCTCGCCCCCAGTGCCCGTGCCAGCAGGTAGCAGAAGGCGCCCTGGGTGCGGTCCACGGCGATGAATGCGTCGTCGACGCGCGACGCCAGCCGGTCCCACGGAAGCTTGCGGCCGAAGAGCAGCCTCGGGCCCTGAGAAGCGAAGCGCCAGACCAGCTTCGGGGTCTCGCGATCGGCCTCGGCGTGGAGCCGGCTGAGAACTGCACGCACGGCGGGATCGGGCACCGCCGTCAACGGCTGATCCTTCTTCTTCATGACGGGTTCTCCGGATGTTTGGTATAGAATACGAGTGATCGCTCGTGTTCGCCGCTCGCGTTTCGGAGGACCTCTCCATGGGCAGAAGGACGGCCGTACGACCCCGCAAGAAGCCCCGACAGGAGCGCTCGCGACACATGAACGAGACGATCCTGGAAGGGGCGGCTCGCGTTCTGATTCGGGAGGGGCCGGCGGCCTTCAGCACCAACCGGGTGGCGGAGGTGGCGGGGGTGAGCGTGGGATCCCTGTACCAGTACTACCCCAACAAGGAGGCGGTGCTGTTTCGGCTCCACGAGCGTGAGGCGCAGGCCACCTGGGCGAATCTCGGCGCGATCCTCTCCGACGCCTCGCGAACGCCGCGGCAGCGCTTCGAGGCGGCCGTGCGCGCGTTCTTCGAGGCCGAGGCCGAGGAGTTGCCGCTGCGCACGGCACTCCAGCGCGCCGAGCTCTACTTCGACGACACACCCGAGTACCGGGAGGTCGAGTCCCAGGCCGTCGGAGGGGTGCGCGAGTTCCTGCGCGAGGCGCTGCCACCGGGCACGCGCGACCTCGATTTCAAGGCTCGGCTGGTGCAGACAGTGGTGTCGAGCGTCGCCGAGCGCCTCACGAACAGGGAAGTCAAGCGGTCCGAGCTTCGCAAGTGGGCCAGGGTGTGCAGCGGGATGCTTTGCGAGTACTTGGGGATCTGAGGGACCGCAGGCGCGGCACTGAACCGCCCGGCTTTCCCGAAGACACACCGTTGCGTGAATCCGGTCAACAAGGCCGCCGCCTGGTCGGGGCATTCCCAGGGCTGGGGATGTGTTCCGAAGGCGGTCGTGATTGCATTAGAATCGGATTCTTGAGAGCCAGGACTTGCGTGAAATCCGGCAAAGCAATATGATCTTACCAGTAAGAGCAACTGAGGATCGCCCATGAGCGCCATCGCGACCACCAAACTCTCGTCGAAAGGCCAGGTCGTCATCCCGGAGGACGTCCGCAAGGAGCTAGGTCTCGAACCGGGTGCTCAGTTCGTCGTCATGGGTGAAGGTGACGTCGTGATCCTGAAGAAGATCGAGGCGCCCGATAGGCAGGAGTTTCGCTCTCTTGCCCGGAAGGTTCGCAGTCAAGCCAGACGGGCCGGCATGAAGCGCTCCGATGTCAAGAAAGCAGTCCGTGCCACCCGTCGTCGCGGATGAGAGTCGTCCTCGATACGAACGTCCTCATGTCAGGGATCTTTTTCGCCGGTCCTCCGGCGAGAATCCTCGCAGCCTGGGCCGAGGGCCGATTTGATCTTCTAGCGACTGTCGAGGTTCTCACGGAGTACCGCCGCGTCGCAAATCGTCTCACCAAGCAGTACCCGTCGGTCGACGTTGCCCCGGTTCTCGATCTCATCATTCGGGAGTGCCGCATCGTTGAGCCCTTCCCAGTGCCAGCGGAGGCATGCGACGACGAGGACGACGTGAAGTTTCTCGCCTGCGCAATCTCGGGCCAGGCGAGCTGTATCGTGTCCGGAGACCGCGCGTTGCTTCGGGCGTCGGGGTACGAGGGGATCGAGGTGCTGACGCCTCGAAGTTTCGTGACGCGGTTCCTCGGGGAGTGATGGTTGACCGGATCAGGCGTCGCTCTGGAGGTCCATAGCCCTCGGCTCGATTCTCGCGGCGTGCTCCTTCTCGATCTCCAATGCTGGTCCGGTTCCTCGTCGCGCTCGTCCCGGGCGAGTTCTTGGAGAGGTCCGGCCGCACGCCGTCGTACCCGTGAATTCGCCCGAGGGCCCGCGCGACTTACTCTGCACTACGCCTGCCTGCGATTCCAAATGCTTACAATGTGCTTATTCGCGAATTCGACGTCGGTGAAACTTCTGTAGAAACGGATGGTTAGGGGTGTACCGCCCCTGAATGGGGTTCAGGAGGTCGGGAGTTCAAATCTCCCCGGCCCGACCAGCTTCCCGCCAGTAACCCATCATTTCCCGATACTTACGATTGCGCTGCACTGCGACGGGCTACGCCGCTTCCCGCCGGTCTTTGTGTCAGCTGCCTGCAATGTGTCTATCTCCAGATGGTTCCCTACCTCCCAATGCCCGAGCTGTGCTGGCTCGTGCAAGTCGAGAAGCAACCGGCGTGCCAACGGCGACGGTCGGTGATGCCATGCGACACTGGAGTGGGTTTCCCGAGTTCGCGGCGGTCGCACTCGAGGATTTCGAGAGTAAGTTCGGGTAGGTGCGATCGCGGGTGACCGAAGCAACCGTCGATGAGCAGCATCACCGGGACTGTCCGAGCTCACCCTTGACGCGCCACCTGAGGCCCGAGTTGGTCGCTTGGTCTCAGCCAATGGCAGCCAAATCGAGAACCACAGCCTGAATGACAGCGTTCGCCGTCGCCATACGCGACCCATTAGAGACCCTCCTAGTCAGCTTCCCGGGCGGGCGCAGGAGGGATCGCCTCTTGCAGAGCCAGTTGTTGTGATGCCGTGGGCAAGTCTGGATACTCGATCCAGAACGGTCTGATCGTGAGGGGGTTTGACCATGAAGATCACCGTCAGCGCGAGAGGGGAATCCTTGGACAGCGAGGTGGATCCCCGCTTTGGCCGAACGGCTGGGTTCGTCCTGTTCGACAGCGAGACTGCGAGCGTCAACTACCTGGACAACTTGGCACAGCAGGATTCTACGAAGGGGACGGGGGTCAAGGCAGCGCAGCTGATCGCAAAGGCAGGGGCCGAAGTGCTGATCACCGGAAAGCTAGGCCCGAATGCCGCTCAGGTCCTCAGGAAGTCCGGGATCAAGATCTACGCCTGCACCAGTGGAACCGTCCGGGAAGCCATCCAGGCCTTGCACGAGAACGCTCTGGCGGAGCTGGGCGCCGACGACATCCAGCCGGGTCCCGGCAAGATGGGCGGGCGCGGCATGGGCGGAGGAGGTCGAGGCCGCGGGCCTTCAAACGGGGGACGGGGCCAGGGGGGCGGTTGACAGACCCATCGAAGGTCTGGCCGGAGTTCTGGGGTTCCGCCGGTCCCGTCGACACCCAGAGGCCGCGGTTCAGGGACCGACGTCCAGATAGAGCGGCACGTCCAGGTCGAGGTCGAGGTCGTCGGCGAGGAAGACGCTTTCCGCTTGCGGGTTCTCTTCGAAGGGCTCCACTTGCAGCTCGACCACCTCGCCGTTCTGCGACGTCGTGACGTCCTGGGCCGCGCCGGCCTGTACGGCGTAGTGTGCGACCCGGATCACCTTCTCGCCGACCTCGCCTTCGCGCACCTCGAGCACGTCATATTCGTGAACCACCAGCCCCTCCAGGTAAGGAATGATTTCTTCGGGGGTTGGGGTTGAGGAGAGGGCCCGGCGGCGGGCAAGGACTCGCGCCGACCCCACGGGGGTGCGCTCCTCGCGCCGCTCGGCGTAGGCGACGGCGTTCCGCCGGGCCTCTTCGGGTGTTACGAAGTGACCGTAGAGCGCGATCCCCTCCACCACGCCGCTCCAGGGGAGGTCGCCGCCTGGACCGGCGCCGACCACCAGAGGCAGCCCCTCAGGCCATACAGAGAGAGTCCCTTCGATGCCTTGGTCGTCCGTGACCTGCCGGCCGTCCAGGTAGGCCGCGAGACGCCCGGCCGTGTAGGTCACGACCAGGTGGTTCGGCCCAGGTGCGGTGAGCTTCGCCAGCTCGACCTGGGAGCCTTCCTCAGGCGCCCCATCGGTTCGCAGCCGCAGGCTCAGTCCTCGGCCTTCCTGGAGCAGGAGGAAGTTAGCGTCGTTGGCATTTCGTCCCATCCCGGCAATCACAGCGGGGCGCTCCGCGTCGAGCGTGTCCGGAGCGAGTGTCAGCTCTAGGCCGAAAGCGCCAACTTGCGCGATCCGCTTCGCGAGTTGGTCTTGCCCCTGGATCGTGAAATATCCTCCTGAGACGTCCATGCGCCAGTGGTGATCGAGGCGGGCGCGTCCGTGGGCCACGGCCTCGTCGACGTGCTCGAGCCCCGTCGCCCGGTCCAGGATCGCCGCCTCGCGGTCCCCGGTCGACCACAGAAGCAGTATCTCGGCCCGCCTGCTGGGCCAGTCATGCGACTCGACCAGCAGACGCTCGCGCTCCAAGTAGTGGGGAGTGAGCGCCGTATCCCGCACCCCTTCGATCACCAAGTGATCGGGCGCGTCGATGCGCTTCGAAGCGCGCACGATCAGGGTCTGGCTCCCTGGCTCCAGCCGCACCAGGACGGGTTTGCCCAGACGCTCGAAGCGAAAACTCGCATCGTCGATTGCCACCGGCTCGTCGAACAGGATACGCACTTCGGTGTGATCATGCCCGACCGTTGCCCGCAGTGGTCGCGGAGGCCCGCCCGGCTCCACGTGTGCTTCGCCCGCGAGGGTGAGCCCCTTCCGGTGGGCCACGATCCGATAGAGCCCGGGCTCCTCGTAGAGGTGGCTGCCGCGCTCCGACTGGGTGTCTGTTCCATCGCCGAAGTCCCACTGCCAGAGCCCGTCGTCGGGCGGTCGCAGCGAGATGCGGAATGGGGCCTCGCCCCAGTGGCGTCCCAGCTCGGCCCCCGCCTCGAAGACGTCGGGGAAGCGATCCGTGGCTGGATGGAACGAGTAGCGCACCGGCGGTCCAATGGGCATCAGAATCTCTGGGTCGATGGGGACCACGAAAACCTCGTAGTCCGCATGGAAGTGGTCGTGCTCGCCCCGCGAAGCGCCAAACGCCAGCAGTCGCTGGCCCGCAGACACCATCGGGAAGTAGACGTAGTCGAAGGGTTCGGGCAGGCTCGGGTCGTCGCGCCGGATGATGTCCGCGGTCTCCAGAGTGCGGAGGTCCAGGCGTCGGATCGGGCCTCCTGGCTTCGCTACCCAGAAGCCGAACCGACCGTTGCGGGAGAAGTAGGGCTGGCAGCCCTTTCGGACCTTGGCGGGCAGGACGCGTCGGGCCCTTTTATGATAGCGGGCAAAGCTCGGCCTTCCGGTGGTGGCGTGGTGGAGGGTGGGGTCCAGGAGGTAGCCGTATTCGCTCTGCTTCTTGCGCTGGACGAGCTTCTGCTTCCGCGTCTCGATGTCGATGCGCCGGGTGGTGCCGTCGGATGCGATGTAGAGAAGCCTGCGCGAATCGAGCCAGACGACAACGCGGTGCTCGTAATAGGAGCGGGCGCCCTCCACGAGGGCCGTGTCGCACCCGTCTGCGATCCGGTGAAGACGAAGCACCGGATCGGCCTCCTTCGATTGGCGGTAGGCGTTGGTGCCCGATCGCTGGCTCAGGTAGGCCACGTACCGCCCATCGGGCGACACGTGGGGGGCAAAGTGGTCGCGATCCTCCTCGTCGGGGGTGAGACGGCGCAGACCCGATCCGTCGAGATCGCGATACCAGATCCGCCACTGACCGCCGCGATTCGACTCCCAGACGACGAAGCCGGGCGTTCGCTCCGCCACTGCGGCCCAGTCGTCGACCCACTGCTTGGCAGCCTCGGGGATCTCCGACCCACAGCCCACGGGTAGAACCAGCGCGCACCGCAGAATCGCCAGAGCAAGTCGGGTCGAAACCATCCCGAGTCGATGACACATTCGCGCCAGCGCCTGGGCTTCTACGACCATTGCTCCACCTCCGGCTCGACCTCGCCCGACTCGGTGGGAATCGGACCCGCCTCCACGACGGGCGCGGCCTTGATCGCCTCCGCATCCATCATCGCCGACACGCGCTGGAGTGCCCCGCCCCCGGTCATTGCACCGCTCCCAGTGTTAGTCCTTGAGCAACCGCCAGGTGGAGCGGGATGAAGCCTGGCGGGCTGATCTCGATCGCCTCAAGGCCCGCCATTCACAGCAGTGAGTTTTCGGGAAGGACCAAGGATGCTTTGCGACGCCGTCAATGCGACAGCGTGAAACCCCAGCCCTCGAGCAAGAAGATGATCGCATAACCGTACCACACGGTGTAGACGACATAGAAGACCAGGGAGAAGAGAACCAGTCCGATCTTGTCGGAGACCCTCGAGGGCTCGATACCGTAGTAGTTGTAGGCGCACTCCACCGCCTTCTCGTTCACCTTGGCCACGAAGGCCGCCTCCGCGAAGCGGCCCTGCCGCTTGAGATCCTCGTTCATGGCCTGGAGCGCGGTCCACCAGTTGAACAGCACGCGCCTCTCCTCGTAGCCATAGCGGTCTCGGACGCTGGCTCCCGCGTTGGCGAACATCTCGTCCGAATCCTGAAGAGCGTTCTCGAGTATTCCTCCCAGATCGCCGCTGGCCCGAAGCGCCCCTTCCGCGATCTGTGCCTTGGCTCCCCCGGCCCGCAACAGATCGGCCATCTGCCCGGCCTGGCTCTCGTTGGCCGCGGCCAGTGTCACCGCGATGGCGGTGCCTCGCCGGTCCTCGGCCGCGGCCCGCAAATCGGCCACGTAGTAGGCCGAGCCCTTGGAGACCGAATTGAAGAGGGAATCCATGGTGTCGAGTGCGTTGCGCCCTTCGAAGAGGGGCAGGAACATGGCCACCAGCACGACGGCGAATGCCATCATCAGCGCCACGCCGGCGAAGAACTTCCTGGGATTAGCGATCATGAGGCGGAGACTCCCCCCGGAGCGTCTTCCAGTTCGAAAAGAAGGTGCCGATCACCCACGCGGCGAAAATCCCGATCACCGCGAAGAAGGCCCATATGCCGATCTGACTCAGCACCTCCGCGACGGAATGCGAGAGCGGCAACACCCCCAGCTCCGCCAGCTTGCCCGGGAGCGCGAAGGCGCGGTTCACGAAGCCGGCCAGCACCGCCGTGGCGTAGAATCCGCGGATGGTGGTCCCCTCTACCACCGTGGTGACCATGGCGCCCAGCTGGACCCCCAACAGCGATCCCAAGAGCATGCCCATCGCCAGCGTGTAGAAGATGAAGCCGTAGATCGCGTACTGGGAGATGGCGGCGTATCCCGCGGTGAAGACGATCTGGAAGATGTCGGTGCCCACGGTGGTGATCGACGAGACGCCGAGCATGTAGACGAAGATGGGGAAGGTCAGAAAGCCACCGCCCACGCCCATGATGGAGGCGCAGAACCCCACCAGCGCCCCGCTGAGGACCAGGAAGAGCGCCGAGATGCGGCGCCCGCCCGGCACCAGGCCCTCGTCGAACCGGATCATCGGAGGAATCTTGACGGCCTGCAGGCGCGTGGGGAGGCCGCCCATCTCGGCCCCCTCCGATCTCCCGCTGTGCGGCGCCATCACGCTCTCCTTCTTGCGGGCGCGCAGGAAATCGGCCAGCGCGTAGAAGCCGAGTCCTCCCAGGATGATGACGTAGATGGTGGTGATGAAGGCGTCGCTCAGGACGGGGCTTGTCTCGTAGAGCACGCGATTGATCGCCCCACCGACGGTGGCCCCGACGATGGCGCCGACCAGGAAGGTGACCGCGAGAGCCACGTTGACGTTGCCGAGCCTTCTGTGAATCACGGTCCCCATGATCGCCTTGGCGAAGATGTGGAAGAGGTCGGTGCCAACGGCCAGGATGCCCCTGATCCCGGCGCTCATCAGGGCCGGCGCGATGACGAACCCTCCGCCCGCACCGATGCAGCCCGTGATCAGTCCCGCGCAGAGCCCGATGAAGATCGACACCAGGAAGATGCCGGTGCTGAAGAAGGTCGGGCTGTAGGCCTTCTCGCCGCCGAGGAATTCGGGCATCACGTCGCCGATCGGAGCGGCGAGCGCGACGCTCCCGGCGAGGGCGGGCAGGACGAGAAGGCCCAGGACGAGCAGGCGCCTGCGATCGGCGAGGATGTTCCTCGCCATCTCCATCTCCCACCTGGCCTGGGCCCGGGCGCCCAGCATCATGAACCTGCCCCACTGCCCGAAGAATCTCGTCAAGGTGTGGTCTCCGTCGACCTTCTTGCGACACCGCCGAGGCCAGTCAGCATGATCATCTCCACGAGCGGCTGCCGGGCCTCGATCTCGCGCAACGCCTCGATGCCACCCATGCCGGGCATCTTCACGTCGAGGACCACGCCGTCGGTCGGATTCTCGGCGAAGTGGCGAAGGGCGCCATTCCCACTGCGCACGGCCTCGACACTCAGCTTGTTCGGTTTCAGTTGCTGCGTCACCGTCCGCACGAAGTCGACCTCGTCCTCCACCAGAAGCACCCGGCAAGCGCTCATGCGCTTGGCTCCCCTTGGGACACCGCCTCCTCGATCTTGGCCAGCAGGTCCTCGAAGCTGCAGGGCTTGGTCAGGTAGTCGTAGGCGCCCTCCTCGACCCCGGCCCTCGCCGCCCGCTCGGAGCCGTGGCCGGTCAGCATGATCACGGCCATGGACGGGAGCATCTTCTTGAAGATCTTGAGCACCTCGATCCCGTCCATGTCCTCCATCTTGAGATCGAGGATGCAGACGTCGAAATCCTGCTCGCGAAGGCTGCGGATCGCCTCCGTCCCGGAGTACGCCTTGCTGACGGAGAGGCCCTTGCGCTTGAAGCGGTTGCAGAGGACGTCGACGAACGCCCTCTCGTCGTCCACCAGCAGCAGCCTGATCGGATCACCCGCCACGTCGCCTTCCCCGACCGCCAGGCCCTCCGGTCCGGGCGGTCACGCCTTCTCCCCGCCGCCCACGGCCGCCTCCTGCTCCTCGGCCTCCGCCTCCTCGTGCTCCCGGGGCAGGCGGATGCGAAACTCGGTACCCACCCCGATCTCGCTCTTGGCGTCGATCTCGCCACCCATCCTGGTCACGATGCCGTAGCAGATGGAGAGTCCGAGGCCGGTGCCCTTGCCCACCGGCTTGGTGGTGAAGAAGGGATCGAAGATCTTCTCCAGGTTCGCCTCGGGTATTCCCGGGCCGTTGTCCGAAACGTGGATCCACACGTCGTCGCCCACGTGCCTGACCGCGATCTCCAGGGTCCCCCCGTTCGGCCACATCGCATCGAGGGCGTTGTTGATCAGATTGAGGAGGACCTGCTGCAGCTCGGAGAGCGAGGCGCGAATCGTGGGCAGGCCGGGCTCGAAGGCGGTCGTCATCTCCACGTTGGCGTACTTCGCCCGCTGGGCCGAGACCGCGACCGTCTCCTCCACGAGGGCGCGGGGATCCACCTCCTGCGTTCGCTCGTCGGTCTTGCGGGCAAAGCTCAGCAGCTTGTGGGTGATCTGCTTGCAGCGGTCGCCCTGGGTCTTGATCTGCTGGAGAGCGCGGCGAAACTCCTGGAGGTTCTCCGGGGTCCCCCAGTCGTCGTCCTCCATGAGGTCGCCGATCCAGCCGGCCTCCTCCACCATGATGGCGACCGGATTGTTGATCTCGTGGGCGATCCCCGCGGCCAGCTCGCCCACCGACGCCAGCTTCCCGGTCTCGACCATCTGCTGACTCAACAGCTGGGTGTGGTGTTCGGCCTTGGAGATGGCCGAGACCGTCTTGCGGGCGAGGAGGAAGGCCACGGCGACGCTGGCGAGCCCCCCCAGGAAGATGATCAGCATGGTGACGTTGCGAGCGCTGTGGAACTCCGCGAACGCCTCGTTGGCGGACTGCTGGTAGACGAGGCGCCAGTTTCCTCCTTTGAGCGCCGTCGCCAGATAGATGTTCCTGCGGCCGTTCTGGTCCCTTCGCTGCATCACGCGGATCCCGTCTTGCTCGGCGAAGTCGGCGCTCAGCAGCTCGTCGAGGAACTCGGGGTCCGGCATCAGGTAGTCGGGCGGCTCGATCTGGAACTCTCCGGCGCGGTTCAGGATGAAGGCGGATCCCGTCTGGCTGTTGCGGAGGTCCTCCACCAGATCGTTGAAGGCGACCAGGTCGATGGTGGCCCTGAGGATCCAGGGCTTCCCATTCCAGGTGCTGCGCACCGCCACGATGAAGTGCGGAAAGCCGCGCAGGCCCGGGAAGACATCGCTGATGAAGTACTCGTGCTGCATCGCGCTCTGGAACCAGCTCGCGTCGGAGTAGTCAGCTCGGTCGAGTCGGAATGGACCCGCGTAGGCCACCTGGATGCCCGACTCGTCGATCACGCCCAGATCGACGAAGACCGGCTCGTAGACCCTCCCCAAAGCGCCCAGGCGGTCCTCCAGGAACCACTCCTGACTCAGCTCCTCGAAGTCGGAGCTGCTGGCCAGCATCCGGATGTCCGCCAGCTTCGCGTCGAGGAATCCGTCGATGTTCTGCTTGTGCTTGGCGACGAGCTCTTCCAGGTGGGTGGTAGCCCTTTCCTGGTGCGCCGCGTAGAACTGCTGGAGGATGACGATGCTGACCAGGAGCAAGGGCGTGACCGTCGCTCCGATGATCAGCAGGATCCAGTAACGCTTCCGGGGGCCCTGGGCGGCTTCGGCCATCTGTCGGCCCTTCAGGCGCTCATCGCGGAACGCCGCGACTCGTCGCTCTCCAGGGGCACGAAGCCCCGCCCCTTTGGCGCCACCGGCCACGCCACGACGACCGCTCCGCCTCCATACGGGCAATGCTTAGCAGAGCGCGGTCGATAGGAAAAATAGATAATTTGTACCGTAATGTTCGTGATATTCGAATGGTCTAGATCTCCAGACAAGTGTGCGTGCTCGCGATCGCTACGTCCCGAACTGGTTGGGCTCTTCTCCTGCTTGCTTTCGCCTGTGCCTCCCGAGAGTGCGACTTTCTCGCAATCGCCCCCAACTGTCGCGGCGCATCCCTAACCGGCGGAAATCCTCGACCAAGGGTCGGCAGGGGGGCGACAGTTTCGGTCCCCGCTATTGGGCAGGTCGAACGGCGTCAGTAGTGTGCCCGCCATGAGAGGTGTCTTCGTCGCCTCGGCCGCTGCTGCGGTCTCCGAGCACCGCTCGCGCACTTCCCAACGAGAGTCCCACATGGTGTTGCGCTATCTCGGACGATGGTAGACGCTACCGTCACGATGATGGGATCACGTCTCTTGGTCATGCGCTGTGGGATGCCTCTCATCGGATCGGTAGCAGGCTCCTCGCACTCGTTTGGCCGAAATGGCTCTCCATGAATGAGAAACTCCCCGACCTTCCCAAGGCGCGCGATACCTACGAGAAGAACCGCGGGGCGTACCATGCGGCCTTGCGCGGTTTCCATAGGAGGGTGCGGACGCTTCTCGCCAGGGAAGGAGTGCACCCCGTCATGACCCATCGGGTGAAGGAATTCGAAAGCTACCTGGGCAAACTCGTGCGTCTGCGCAAGTCGCAGCCACACGGGCGCATCCTGGTGCGAGACCTCCTCGGACTCCGCGTCGTGTGCCCCTTCCTGGACGAGAGCGAACGGGTTCAGGAGCTCCTGGTCAACCACCTCCCGGTCGCAGAGGTCGAACACAAGGGCGTGAACCTATCGCTCGCTGAGTTTGGCTACGAGTCGGTCCACCTTCTCGTTCGGTTGCCAAAGGGAACTCCGTTCACACTCCTACCGAACACCAAACGGCTGTGTGAGGTACAGATATCCACGATTCTCCAGGACGCCTGGGCTCGAATCGAGCACGAGCTCGTCTACAAGGCGGACCGCTCCGTGCCCAAGGCGGCCGTTCGTCGAAAGCTCGCGGCCCTGAGTGCGACTCTTACGCTCGCAGATGTGGTGTTTCAGGAGATCCGGGACGACCTGACCGAACTCCACGATCAGGGCGCCCGACGCCGCGCGAGCGCGCAGAGCTTGCTCTTCGAAGATGGCACGGAGCCTCTCGTGGCCTCGCCGCGAGAGCTGACGCGGCTCGCCAGGAGGCCTCGAACACTCCGCGACCCCAAGAGCAGGGATCTGGAGAGCCTGATCGTCGAGGCCCTACAGGCTCACAGCGCCGGCAACCTCGAAGAGGCGATCCGGCTCTACAGCCACACCCTTCACCTGCGGCTCCCGAGCGGGGCCGTCCGTTCGATGATCTACAACCATCGAGGGATTGCCCATCTTACCCTCTCTCAGCCGGACCGGGCCATCCGGGACTTCACGAGCGCCGTGCGCTGGGACGAAGAGAACTTCCGCGCGTACTTCAACCGAGGTCTCGCCTACCGCGCCCTCGGGAGGCCTGTGTTGGCGCTGCGCGAGTTCAGGCGCGCGGTGGCCGCGCACGAGGTCGAGGCAAACGCCCACTACGCCATCGCACAAGTCTTGGCCGAGCTGGGGAAACCACAGGAAGCCTGCCGCGAGTGCGATCGAGCCCTGGCGTTGAATCCAAAGCTCCGAGGCCCCATGCTCCTCAGGGAACGCCTGCAGAACCGGCAGTGACCTCTCCGTCCCCAGGTCAAGATCAATCCCGATACACGGTGATCCGGGTGGAGACGCCCCCGTCACAGAACAGCTGACCTTCTCCCGGAGGTCAGCTCGTGTCATCGCGGAAGAGCTCGGAGCGAGCCGCCTCGGAGATCGCGCGAACAGCCGGGTGAGTGATCCGCCTCTCGACCGAGATAGCGTAGAAGCGCTCCTTCACCTCGCTGGTTCTCCCGACCACACTGACGCCGTACTGCTTCTTGACCTGCGCTTCGATGGTTGTCGGAGCCTGAAACAACCCGATGCCGGCACCTCCGAACACCTTCATGAGGGCCGTATCCTCGAACTGCGCAGTGACGCTCGGTGCGATTTCGAGCTTCTCGAACCAGAGGTCGAGGGCGCTTCGGACCGTTGTGTTCGGCGTTGGCAGGAGAACGGGCGCCTGATCCAGCGAGCGCGGGAAGCCGCGCCGGTAGCGTGCGGCCAGCCGCTTGGTGCCAAAGAAGGTGACGCCGGATTCGCCGAGCAAGTGGTTGTAGGCCCGGACGCTGAGTCCCGGGCCGATCGGCGCATCCGTCAGAACGAGGTCGAGCGAAAACGTGGCGAGCTGGGCGACCAGGTGGGTGGTCTGATCCTCGACACAGAAGACCTCCACCGGCTCTGGCAGGCCGAGGGCCGGTTTGAGCAGCTCGAATGCGATCAGCTTGGGAACTACGTCCGCTAGGCCCACCTTCAAACGAACGGGGCGGCGGGGCGAACGGTTCTTGACAGTGTCGAGGAGTTCCCTACCGAGAGAAAAGATCTCGTCCGCGTAGCGAAACACAACCTGGCCCATCTCGGTCAGCACCAGCCTGCGGCCGCGGCGCTCGAAGAGTTTCTCGCCCAGCCTCTCTTCGAGCGACCTTACCTGGCCGCTGATCGTGGGCTTCGCCAGGCGCAGGATCTCGCTCGCCCTGGTCACGCTTCCCTCGCGCGCCACCGTCCAGAAATAGAGGAGGTGGTGATAGTTGAGCCATTCCACGGTTCCCGACCCCTCGCGACTGCCGCGCCCTGGCAGGAGTCGCCAGGCAGATTGAATCGTTCGATATTTTCGAACATTATACCAGAGATTATCTATTATCTCTATTGTCCGCAGTATGTTTTACTGCCCCGAGCTGCACGCAGGCTGCTGTATTCGGCTTGCGGGGGGGCGGAGGCGGACGGCGCGTTGTCACCTCTCCGCGGCTCGAGAGATCCATCGCAGCGGTTCGAGTCCGCGCCTTGCGCGGAAGCTGAAGGTCGGGACGCGCAGCGACGACAGGGTGCCGGCAGGGGCTGCCAGCGCTTGGGAGAGGTTTGGGCTTTCGATGCGAATGCGAATTCGAGGGCGGACTTACGGGATAGAGAAGACGGTACGCGAACACGCAGACCGCAGGATCCGATTGACCATGGGCCGATTCGCGGCGGCGGTCGAAGACGTGAGCCTGCTTCTCGAGGAGTTCAGGAAGCGTTCGGGTTCGGGTGGAACCGTCTTTCGCTGCCGTGTGAGCGTGCGGTTGACGCCGCGCGGCCACGTGAGCGTGAAGCATGCGGCCGGCGAGGCGCCCGCGGCGATCGATGGCGCGCTGGAGCGCGCCTCCCGGACGGTGGAGAGGAGGCTGCAATTCCGTCTGCAAGCCACCCCCACAGTGACCGGACGGGCCAATGGCAGGAGAGTCCTTCGTGAAACGGCGACTTTCGGATTGAAATCTGTGTTTGGCGGAGGGGTTCAGCACGCGAGACTGAATGACTGGCCCTCGGAGCGGACGTCCGCCGCCACACGGAGGTATCTCGTTGACAACACCTAGGAACTCGATCGGCTCGAGGGCTAACCCGATGCCGTGCCAGTAGGAGGCAAGGGAGGTGCCAAGAAGCTCGATGCTTTCGATGCTCCGTGAACTCTGGGTCTTCATGAAAGTCCGAAAGAAGTGGTGGTTGGGACCGATCTTCCTCACAATGATTCTTCTGTCGGCGCTGATCGTGTTCACGGAAGGATCGGCGGTTGCCCCCTTCATCTACGCGCTCTTTTGAGGAGTCCGAGCCGTAGCTGACTCCGGAAGAATCAGTCAGGGCCTGCTGATATCCCCCGTCGACGAGCCCTCTATGGGAATGTCACGTGAACCCTCGAAACTGGGTCGGAATTCTGGCGACCGCGGCGGCGGCCTTCGCAGCGCTCAACCTCTGGCAATGGCAAAGCTCGGCGTCTGATGAACTCAGCGCCGGGGAGATCACGAATCGCTTCTCCGTGCTCTGGGGCCACGCCGACGACACCTGGCGCAAGAACAGCTTCCTGGGCATCCGGACCTTGCAGAACCCCCTCGACGTTTGGGTCACCTTCGAGATCATCCACAAGGTGAAGCCCGACGTGATCGTCGAGACGGGTACCCACCACGGCGGGAGCGCGATGCTCTGGGCAATGTTCCTCGAAGAGGTGAACCCCGAGGGCCGTGTGATCACCATTGACATCGAGAACGAGTCCGCCGAGGCCCGGGAGCTTCCCATCTCGCGCCGGCGAGTGGACTACCTGATCGGAGGCTCGACGGATCCGCAGATCTTCGAGGAGGTCCAGCGCCGGGTCGCAGGCAAGCGCGTGCTCGTGATTCTCGACTCCGCACATTACATGGATCACGTGCTGGACGAGCTGCGGGCCTACGCGCCGCTGGTTCCCCCGGGCAGCTACATCATCGTCCAGGACACCGCGATGAACGGCCACCCGACGGCGCCGGACTACGGCCCCGGTCCATACGAGGCGGTCGAGGCCTTTCTCGCCGAGACCAGCGACTTCGTGCCGGATCGCTCCAGGGAACGGCTCATGATGACCAACAACCCCAGGGGTTTTCTCAGGCGGATCCGCTAGCACGCTCGTGGTGAAGGCTTATTCTCATCGAAAACACCCAATTCTCTGGGCGAGCCCGAGAAGAGCTTGGTCGAACGCACTTTGCCGCCGCTAGGTAGGCGGGGGAGACGCGCACCAATGACCTACCTGCTGGTCGCTCTGGGTCCGCGAGCTCCTCAAGGGTGCCGAACTCCTTGTGGAGGGCGGATCGGCGCCGGCACGACGCCTTGGTGTGTCGGAGCTGGCGGTGGGTCTCGCAGTAGTCTCAACCAGAACTGTGATTCTTCAGGGCAACCTGGACCACTCGGCAAATTGGTATAGGAGGTACTTTTACCACCCGTCGAGGAGAAATCCAATGACCGAGGGAGCAGGGGAGTCCGCAGAGCAGGTCGTCAGGGACATCCGGCGCAAGACGCGCCGTCGTTGCCAGCATTCCGATCCAGCGCCGACAGTTCATAGAGAGCACCAAGAGAAGTCCCCCAAAATCGTGGTTCAACCGAAACTGTTCAACATCTTGCCAAACTCGGGCGGGTCCGCTGCTCGGGGCTGGGCCGGGCTCTTCCCGACTCCCTGGCTCTCGGATATCCTCGCAAGGATGGCGACTCCGCGGCTCGGCCCTACGTACGTACACCATATGCAGCAACCCGTCGGATTCGACGGAATCGAAACACCCACCCAGTTCGCGATCGTGAGCTTCGGTGCCTTCCTCTCCGCAGCGATCGGCACCGAGAAGCGTCTTCGGAGGAGCGCCCTTCGGATGAGGACGCTTGAGTCCGACGCAGCGTGATTCTCGACTTCGCTCTCTTCGGCGCGGGAATCCTGCTCCTGGTTGCCGGTGCCGAGCTGCTGGTGCGAGCCGCGAGCGCCGTTGCCGGGGCGCTCCGGGCGCCCGTATTTCTGGTTGGTGTTCTCGTCGTAGGAGCCGGCACGAGCCTTCCGGAGTTGGCGGTCAGCGTGGACGCAGCGATCGTTGGAGCCGGCGACGTGGCCGTGGGAAACGTCATCGGCTCGAACCTATGCAATGGCGCCCTCATTCTCGGCTTGGCCGCATTCTTGCGACCACTGCCGCTGGCACAGCGTCTTTGGCGCTGGCAGCTACCCGTTCTCGTCCTCGCCTCAGCAGCGGTGGCAGTCTTTCTGCGGGACTCGGAGCTGGCGCGCGGGGAAGCGGCCCTGCTGCTCACCGCGCTTACCGTCTACGTCGTGGTGACGCTGCGCGGTGCCGGCGCGACTTTGGACGGAGCCGAAACTCACGAGGAAGGACCCACCCCTCCCGCCACACGCCTCGCGTTGACCTCTGCCGCCGGTCTTGGCGGGCTGGTCGTGGGCGCCAAGTGGCTCGTCGAGGGTGCCACTCTCATCGCCCGCGACCTGGGCGTTAGTGATGCCGTCATCGCGATCAGCCTCGTCGCCGTCGGAACGAATCTCCCCGAGCTCGCGACGACCCTGGTCGCTGTCCGGCACCGAGCGAGCGAGTTGGTCGCGGGCAGCATCATCGGTTCGAACCTCTTCAACACGATGGCGGTCCTTGGCTTGAGCGGACTGACCGTCCCGCTCCAGACGGTGGACATCCGCACGTGGGAGCTCGCCGTTTTCGTCGCCGCGCCCCTCGCCATCGGAATCCCGGCCGCTCGCGGACACCTGGGACGCTCGGCCGGAGTCGCCCTTGTTGTTGGGTACGGAGTTGTCCTGGCGGCGCTTGCCCACGGCGTCTGAGCGAACAAGGAATCCTAAGCAGGCCGCGCCTTGACGTCTGGAGCGCATGCCGAGGCCTCGCGATGCCCATCGACCTGTCCATCCCGAAAATTCATTCGTGTCGGTTGCGGGTGTTGAGACGAAGGCGGACAAGCGCACAGGAGATGGCCCGCGATCTTGGGTCGTGGCTCAACCCGGCCAGCAGCGGCGAGCTGGGTGCCCGTCGGCGCTCTCCGCTGGCTCGATTCCGTAGGACCGATTCTCGCCAGCCGGTGACTGCACGGCGAAGGCAAGCGGGACGTCTCTCAGGCTTGCGCGCCTCAGGCGGCTGCTCGCTGGTAGTGCAGGTACAGGCCGCCGGCTTCTCGTATCTCAACGACCTCGCCGACCTCCCGCGGCTGTACGGCCCGGGGCTCAGGGCAGTCCATCCCCAAGGACTGGTGGCAGCGCCAGCGGTGGTAGTGGGAGAAGTAGTCGTTGAGGATTCGGCGCAGATGCCGCTCGCTGAGAACCACGACGTTGTCGAGGCATTCACGACGGATGCTGCCGATCATCCGCTCCACGTAAGGCGTTTGCCACGGACTCCTCGCTGCGATGATTACCTCCTCGATGCCCATCGACTGGACCCGCCTACGGAAGTCGGCGCCGTAGACGCCCTTTCGGTCTCGGAGCAGAAACCGCGGTGTCGAGTCCCAGGGGAACGATTCCACGACCTGCTGAGCCGTCCACTGCGCCGTCGGATACTTGCTGATATTGAAATGGACGACCCGGCGTCGGTCGTGGGCCAGGATGATCAGGACGAACAGCAAATGGAAGCGAATCGTTGAGACGGTGAAGAAGTCCAGCGACACCAGCTCGCCCATGTGATTGGCCAGGAACGCTCGCCACGTTGGCGAAGGAGGCTTGCGTGGACGGACCCGGTACTTCTCCACCGTGGACTTGGCGACGTCGATGCCCAACTTCCGAAGTTCGCTTTGGATGCGTGGCGATCCCCAGGAAGGATTGGCCCGCGAGATCTTGCGGATGAGATCGCGAATCTCCTGGGCGATGGATGGCCGACCGGGCCTGCCCGGTCGGCTCAATCGCGTCCAATGGTCGCGAAATCGCTTGCGCTGCCAGGAGATGACCGTGCTCGGCTTCACGAAGACGAGGGCGTCCTGCCAGTCAGACTACGCTCTGGATAGCCATACCCAGAGCAGGCGGTCGGCAGGCTTGAGCCGTGAGCGTCCCCCACTGCCTTGGAGCACCGCGAGTTGATGTCGCAGGGCGAGGATCTCCAGGTGCAGGGAGGCGCGTGAGCGGAGCAGGGCGACCATGGAGGTCGCCAAGGCGATGAGGACAGCTCTCATGGCAGGCGCACTACTCATCGGGTCCGAGTCGCTCAACCGATTCGGTGGAGACCGTCAGGAGCATCCCACCGCCTGGCTGGAGCGCCCCGAGGCTGGCGACGCGTCTCGATAAGCTGCCGTGATTGCGGGAATATCGGATTCTCGGGACCCGCAGGGGGTGGTTAGCAGAATATCAGATAATTTGATAATATTAATTTCGATCCGGGTGGCACCGAAAGGGGTTCCCATGGCCAAGCCTGCCGAGGAAAAGAAGTTCGCATCGGGACGGCCTCTGCGCCGGCTCTCGGCGACGCAACTCGCCAAGAAGCTCTCGGACGTGCTCAACCGCGTCCACTACCAGCGGGAAACGGTGATCGTCGAACGTGGTGGTAAGCCCGTCTGCAAGCTGGCGCCCGTGCCCGGGTCGCTCGAGTTCCAGCTCTCGGACCTCGTTGCACTCCTCGATTCGCTGCCCTCCCCCGGAGAGGAGTGGGCGCAGGCCGTCAGACAGGGCGTCGCGGAGCAGGACGAGTACGAGGGTGTCGAGTGGCCTCGCTAATCGACTCGAGCGTCCTGATCGATGTCGAACGCGGGCGAGTAGTTCTGGGTGTGCTCCTCGAGGGGCGGGGCGATCGCGGCATCGCGATGGCCGCCATCACCGCGGCTGAACTCCTCCATGGAGTCCATCGGCTGCGCGCTTCGAAACGCAAGACACGAGCCGAAGCGGTGGTCGAGACGTTGCTCTCTTCGATTCCCGTCATTCCCTTCGATCTCGTCTGTGCTCGCACACACGCCCGGCTCGGTGCAGAACTCGCGCGTCGCGGGATCACCGTGGGAACGCACGATCTCATGATCGGCGCAACGGCGCTGGCCCGGGGGCTCTCGGTCATTACGAGCGACCAACGCAGTTTCCCGCGAATCCCGGGCCTCGAGATCGAAATCCTCTCGTGAACGCAGACGGCGAGGCAATGCCTGGTATGCGTTTTCACTATTCGTCCAGTCCCTCAGCACGCTCGTCGTGGATACGCCCTTCGAGATGTCCCGGGGGCACGCGGTCGTGCTCGCCAGCGAGCCCGCGCGTCCGCAAGATCTGCTCTCCCCTACGCTCGACTGCGATTTCAACTGCTTACAATGTGCTTATTCGCAGATTCGAGGTCGGAGAAACTTGTGTAGACACGAATGCTTGGCGGCATGTCGCGCCTGAATGGGGTTCAGGAGGTCGGGAGTTCAAATCTCCCCGGCCCGACCAGCTTCCCGCCAGTCGGCGATCATTTCCCGATACTTACGATTGCGCTGCACGGCGACGGGCTACGCCGCTGGCAGGGCCAGTTGTTGTGATGCCGTGGGCAAGTCTGGATACTCGATCCAGACCGCTCTGATCGTGAGGGGGTTCGACCATGAAGATCACCGTCAGCGCGAGAGGGGAATCCCTGGACAGCGAGGTGGATCCTCGGTTTGGCCGAACTGCTGGGTTCGTGCTGTTCGACAGCGAGACTGCGAGCGTCAACTACCTGGACAACTTGGCACAGCAGGATTCTACGAAGGGGACGGGGGTCAAGGCAGCGCAGCTGATCGCAAAGGCAGGGGCCGAAGCGCTGATCACCGGACAGCTGGGCCCGAACGCTGCTCAATTCCTCAGGAAGTCCGGAATCAAGATCTACGCGTGCAGCAGTGGGACCGTCCGAGAAGCCATCCAAATGCTACAGGAGAACGGGCTCGAGGAGCTGTCCGACGACGACAGCCAGCCTGGACCCGGGAAGATGGGTGGGCGCGGAATGGGCGGGGGAGGTCGCGGCGGCGGCCCGTCCCAGGGGGGCCGGGGCATGGGCGGTGGCAGAGGTAGACGTCATTGAGCCAGACGAGGACGTGTACCCAGACCGACAGCATGGAGACTGTGCAGCACCATTCGCTGCACAACTACATGAACGAGATCTCGAAGTGGCTCGACGGCTACGCCGAGAACATCCAGTCCGAAGTCCGCCGCCTCCACAGAAATCTGAGCGACTACATCGAAACCCTTCGCTGCCACATCAACGCGGAGAACGGGATCTTCTATCCGCTCCTCGCGAAGATGCTGACGGAGGACGAAATGCAGTGGCTGGCGAAGGAATTCGAGAAATACGCCGCCGTTACGACTACGCTGCACTGCGAGGGCTACGCTGTAGCCGCCCACTCCGTGCCCGAGCCCCGTGTTGGTCGCACGCCTTCAGCCAGCGGCCGCCAACAGGACGAGGACAGCTCCCCTGGCGGACCGCAGTGACCTCATCACCGCTACGGGGGAGCGACGACGGCGGCGGCACTGTCGATGTCGAAACCTGGCCGGGGATCCCGCCAGTGGGAATGCACCTCGATGAGTGGCCGTGATTCCGCGACGATCGGATGCTCGGGAGCCACAGGTACCGCGGCGGGCGGTCTGTGGCATATGCGCAGGAGAGCCTGATTTCGGTGCGTTGCAGTTGCAGAGGGCGGAGTGCGGAATGTCT
>CAWAPH010000017.1:0-264864 GCA_963783795.1 uncultured delta proteobacterium
GCCCCAGGCACCGCTCACCACCAGGAAGCCGTCGCGAATGCGCATCCGGCGGTTCCGTGAGCGCGTGGAGAGCGCGACCGGCAGACCGAAGACCAGCGCCGTGGCGGCGCTCTCGACGAAGGGAAGGGTCGGCTCGCCCGAAACCCACGCCGCGGCGATGGGGACGCACTCCAGGCCGGCCAGGCCGACCAGGAGCCACCCAGGATCTCCAAAACGAGCAGCAGGTTCATCCCGCCCCCAGGGTGCTCAATCCCGGCAGTGTAGGCGATCTCTCGACCGTTGAGCCCCCGCGCATCCGCACACCCCGAATCAACGGCTCGCGTCGCGCAAGGCTCGAAGCTTCTCGATCACCTGCCTCGCGGGCTCGTGACCCAGCCGGGCGGCGGTCTGATGGCTGGCGAGCGAGCGAGGGACGTCCCCCAGGTGCCCGAAACAGAGACCCAGGTTGAAGTGGCTCATCGCGCTCCGCGGGTCCAGCTCGATGGCGCGCTCCAGATCGGCGACCGCGAGCTCGAACTCCTCCAGCTCCATGTACGCACTGGCGCGGTTGTGGAAGAAGGCCGAGACGCTGTCGAGGAGCTCGATGGCCCGGCTGTAGTCCGCGACCGCCAGCCTGGCTTCGCCGCGAGCGAGGCGAATGTTTCCGCGGTTGTAGAAGGCATCGGCGTTTTCCGGCCAGCGTTCGACCACGAGATCGATCGCGCGCACCGCGCCGTCCAGATCGCCAGCGCGCAGAAGCGCCGTGGCGCGGTTCACGTAGGGGGCTGGGAAGCGCGGCTCGAACTCCAGGGCCCGGTTGAAGTGGGCGAGGGCCTTGTGGTGATTCCCGACCTGAAGCTCCTCGAAGCCCAGGCCGTTCCAGCCGCGAGCCGAACGCGGGTTGCACTGCACCGCGTAGCTCCAGAGGGTCCGCTCGTCACTCCAGCGCGCCGTGTAGGAGACCGTCTGCAACGACCAGGCGCCGAGGAGCAGGACTGCCGCGCCCGCCGCCAGCGGGGTCGCCAGCCGAGGCCGGGCCCGCAGCACGCGCTCTCGGAGGGCGTCGCCGACGCACACCAGCAGCAGGCAGAAGCCGGCTGACGGGATGTACATGTAGCGATCGGCCAGCAGGTAGGCCGTCGGCATCAGGTTGGAGACCGGAAGCCAGTGGATGAAGACCCAGGAGAGGGCGAACGACAGCAGAGGCGCCCGCCGCCAGCACGCGACCGCGAGACCCGCCCAGGCAGCCAGGCCGAGCCAGGCCAGAAGCGTCGCCGGCTCCAGCAGCGAGCGGGACAATCCCATCACGTAGTCGGGGCAGAGATCCACCGGCCAGGCCAGGAGCCGCAGGTGTCCCCAAAAAGTACGAGCCGAGGTCAGGGCAATCTCGAACCCGGACGCTTCCTCCTGGAAGCCCTCCATCGTCAGGATCGAGTCCAGGTCCCCGAGATCCAGGGTGCTGACCAGGTACAGCACGAGGCCCACACCCCCGGCCAAGGCGCCGCCGAGCGCGAGCGGCAGCGAGCGGGTCAGGAAGCGCCGCTCCGCGGGCAGGAAGAGCAGCTCGTAGACCGCGAGGGAGAGCGGCAGGACAATGGCGACCTGCTTCGAGAAGAGCGCCAGCAGCCAGGCGAGAAAGCTCGCGCCGAGCCAGGCCCAGCGCCTCGCGCCCGCGCTACCGAGAGAGCGGCAGTAGCCGAGCGCCGCGAGGAGCGAGAAGGCCATGCACAGAAGCTCTTTGCGGTTGGAGACGTTCGCCACCGCCTCCACGTGGATCGGGTGGGCCGCGAAGAGCAGCGCCACCGGCAGGGCGAAGAGCCCCCGACCCGTGAGTCTCCGCACCGCCAGGTAGAGCAGCGACACCGAGAGCAGATGCCAGAGCAGGCTGTGGACGTGGTAGCCGCGCGGCGCGAGCCCGAACAGCGCGTAGTCGACCTTGAAGCTGAGCAACCGGACCTGCCGCCGTCCCCATCCCGAGCCCAGGTCCGCGAGGTCGAGGGTTCGAGTCGCGGCGTTGTTCACCACCAGGCGCTGGTCGTCGAATGTGAAGCCCGCGTCGAGCGCGCCCGCGTACAGGGCGAGACTGGCGACCGCGACGATCAGGAGATGAAGCAGGCAGCTGTCCCGGAGCCCGCCTCGTGCGGGAGCCCGGGCCTCGGGCTCACGACCTCGCTGGGACCTGGCCACCATGATCCGTCATTCGCCACCCATCGCGTGGGGAACAGGCTGAACCGCGTATCGGAAGGAATAGCGGTTTCTGGAGCCGCGAGTGGGAACCGATCGGAGTGGCTCGGGCTAAGCTCTCGGGGAACGACGGGCGGAAACGAGGCCAGATGCCGACCAGGGACTCTCCGATCGTCGTCCGGGTCGACGACGCGGAGTGCCGTAGGAGATGCGAGGCCGTGTGCGAGGCGGCGCGGGCGGCGGGCGGCCGCGCGCTGCTGGTGGGTGGATGCGTCCGCGACTCGGCACTCGGGCTCCCGGCGACGGACCTCGACATCGAGGTCTACGGAATCAGCCCTGCGCACCTGGTGCAGATCCTCTCGGAGCGGTTCGAGATCGACCTGGTGGGTCGCGCCTTCGGTGTGATCAAGGTCCGCGGCGTCCCCATCGACGTCTCGATTCCCCGGACCTCGTCCGGAGGCGGGCGCGGCCCGGAGGAATTCGAGACGCTATCCGACCCCGACATGGCGCCCGCGGAGGCCGCCCGGCGTCGTGACTTCACCATCAACGCGATCGCCTTCGATCCCATCGCGGGCGAGGTGATCGACCCCTTCGGAGGGCTCCAGGACCTCGAGGCGCGCGTTCTGCGCCACACCTCCGAGAGGTTTGCGGAGGACCCGCTGCGGGTGCTCCGCGGCATGCAGCTCGCCGCCCGCTTCGAGCTCGATGTCGCGGCGGAGACGCTGGCGCTGTGCAGGGGGATCGAGCCCGGCTCGCTGGCCCGCGAACGCGTCTTCGAGGAGTGGAAGAAGCTCGTCCTCAGGGGCCGCCGTCCCTCCTGCGGACTCGGCTTCCTCCGCGACTGCGGCTGGGTCCGGCTCTTCCCGGAGCTCCTCGCCCTGATCGGCTGCGAGCAGGATCCCGAGTGGCATCCGGAGGGTGACGTCTGGGTCCACACGCTCCACTGCATGGACTTCTTCGCATCCGAGCGCAGCGGCGAGGAGCGGGACGACCTCGTGGTGGGGCTGGCCGTGCTCTGCCACGACCTCGGAAAGCCCGGGGCGAGCGAGGAGTCGGAGAGCGGCAGGATCACCGCGAAGCGTCATGAGGTCGTCGGCGAGGCGCGGACGCGCAGCTTCCTCGAGCGGATGACCAGCGAGCGCTCCCTCATCGACGACGTGGCCGCCCTGGTGAGGGCGCACCGGGCGCCGCTCCAGCTCTTCGAGGCCGGAGCGGGCGAGGCCGCCGTGCGCCGGCTGGCGCGGCGGGTCGGGCGGATCGACCGGCTGGTCCGCGTGGCGCGCGCAGACCACGCTGGCCGCCCGCCCCGGGGGCCGGGGCGGTTCGAGGCGGGGGAGTGGCTGCTGGAGCGAGCGCGGGCACTCAAAGTCGCGTCAGGGGCTCCCGCGCGAATCGTGAAGGGACGGCACCTGATCCAGCTCGGCCTCCGTCCGGGGCGGCACTTCGGGTCGATACTGGACGCCTGCTACGCCGCACAGCTGGATGGAGAGTTCTCGACCCTCGAAGCAGGAATCGAGTACGCCAGGCGGATCGCGGCGGTCAGTTGGACTTGACGAAATGCCCGTCGCCGTCCTTGAAGTTGCCGGTCACGATCATGATGAAGTCCACGATGGTCCAGATGCCCAGTCCCCCGAACGTGACCAGCATCAGGATGCCGGTTCCGACCTTGCCGGCGTAGAAGCGGTGGACTCCCAGCCCGCCCAGGAAGAAGCAGAGAAGGATCATCGGCACGAAGCCCTTCTCCGAGATTCCGACCTTCATGCCGTCGCCCGCCGCTGCGTTCGTCATCGCACTTGCGCTGTCCATGCTTGGTTCACCCCCTGGTGACATCGAGTTTCTGGCCCGGGTAAGAGACGACGTGTCCATCCCCGTCGCGGAAATTCCCCGTGAGAAGCATGATCGTCACGGTCAACGCGTGGGCCGAGTCCGCGAGCAGAAAGCCCACACCCAGCAGGACCTGCGCCGTGGCGAAGCAGTAGATCCACGCGATCGTGAGACCGAGATCGAGGGCACCCTCTCCCAGCCGGCCGAGGTAGAAGTGCTGGACGCCGGCAAAGCCGAACACGGCCGAGAGAATCACGGCCTTCGAGTAGCTCCTGCGGGAGGGCTGCAGCGCTCCCGGATGGACTCCCACCGAGCCGGCGATCGATTCCTGCATCGCGCTCCAGACAGGCATCCACAGGGACACCGGACTGTCCGCATCGACCTGTCGGGTGAGCCGCTTGAGTAGAGCTCCGGAGGAGCGCCGCGTCGCGGGAGTTGCGCATCCGCTGCGCACGAGCTTCCTCCTGCGGGATTCGCGGGCGCCGCTCGCTCTTCGACGGCCGGTCGTTTCGATGTAGATTCGGGGATGATGTCCTTCTCGCACGCGACCGGGTCGATTGCCCTGGCGACGGTCCTGGCGGTGCTGCTCGGGCTGGCGCCGGTCAAGACGGTGCGGCGTCTGCCGGGGCCGCAGCTGGCTCCGCAGGCGCGGAAGCTCGAGGCCGGCGTGTTCCTGGTGGCGACCAACCGCCTCGCCGATCCCCGTTTCGCCAGAAGCGTGGTCCTGTTGACGCACTATCAGTCGGACGGGGTGATGGGTGTCATCATCAACCGTCCCACGGAGCACCGGCTCGCCGACCTGCTGCCGGAGATCGAGGCCCTCGAAGGACGCAGCGACCTGCTCTTCTTCGGCGGGCCGGTCTCGCTGAACGCAATCGTCACGCTCCTCCAGAGCGATGACGAAGTGAAGCTGGAGCAGACCACGCGCGTGTTCGGCGACGTCCTCTTCTCCGGGAATCCCGAGACGTTCACCTGGATCATCGAACGGAACAAGAAGAACGAGGCGATCCGCGGCTATGCGGGCTACGCCGGCTGGGCGCCCGGGCAGCTGGAAGGCGAGATCGCCCGGGGAGACTGGTGGGTCACCGACGGAGACGCATTCACCATCTTCAGGAAGGAGTCCTCCGCCGTGTGGCGGGATCTCTCGCCCGAGCCGGAGCCGGGACGTGAACTCCGCGCAGGTCGCTATCCTGGGCGGCCGTGCCGCGCGCTGCCGTCAAGCCGAGAGATGCTGCCAGCCTGGTGATCGTGCGGGGCCGCGGGAGCGCGGCCCGTGTGCTGCTCGGCCGCCGCGAGCCCCGGCACCGGTTCATGCCCCACGTCTGGGTGTTTCCAGGGGGCCGGGTGGACCCGCAGGACGCGCGCTCCCCCGCGAGCAGCGAGCTCTCGCCGGAGGTGGCTGCGAAGCTCACGGCGCGCTGGTCGCCCGCCCGGGCCCGAGCCCTGGCGATCGCCGCTGTCCGGGAGACGTTCGAGGAGACCGGTCTCGCCTTCGGAAAGCTGGTGGACGGGGAGCTGCACCCCGATCTGGCCGGCCTCGACTATCTGGCGCGAGCCATCACGCCGACCTTGAGCCCGATCCGCTTCCACGCTCGCTTCTTCCTCACCGATGCAGCGGGCGCCTCCGGGCAGCTCGGCGGCAACGGAGAGCTCCTCGACCTGCGCTGGCTTCCGATCCCCGAGGCGATGGAGCTCCCGATCATCAACGTGACGCGATTCGTGCTCGAGGAGACGGCGCGGCGCCTGGCGGGCCGTCCCTCTCCGGGCGTTCTTTCGGTCCGCTTCCGCCTCGAATCGCCGCGGATCCGCTACGAGTGAGCCGCTCCCGGGTGCCGTGATTCGCGAACTACGGGGTGGCGCAGGCTGGAGGCGCGGGCGGGAGTCGAACCCGCGATTACGGTTTTGCAGACCGTCGCCTTAGCCACTTGGCTACCGCGCCCCGGAGCGAGCAACGTAGCGCACAGCGCTAGCCGGATCGCCTCGTCCAGAGTCGGCCGGAAGCGAATTCCCGCGGGGAGCCGAGCGGGTCAGGAGTCCTCTCGCTGGAGGGACGGCACGCGTCGCAGCTGGCCCTCCAGCCGGATCATCGGGCCCTGGTCGGTTTCGTCCACGGCATTCAGGAGCTCGGCCTGCGCCGCGTGAGTGAACCGGGCCGGCAGGCCGCCGGGCACCAGCCCCCGTTTCACGGTGCAGAGCAGGGCGCCGTCCAGCTCGGAGACGCGCAGGCTTTCGAACTCGAGTCGGTCTCGAGATTGGTCCGAGAGAGCCACCTCGCCCAGGTCGAGATCGACGTCGCGGACGAAGAAGCCGGCCTCTTCCACCTCGATCTCGCCGCGGAAGCGCCCCACCTGGACCACGTACTTCCCCTCCTCGGGGAGGTAGCGAACCGACCGATCGAATTTCTCGCGGATCCGGCGGTTCGCGATCGGCTGCCCCTCATGGCTCCAGCGGCCGTCGTGGTGGAGGACGAGCCCGAAGGGTCGCAGCGGCGGCGCGCCCGCGCCTCCCCCCTCGCCCGTCTTCCACTCGCCGCGCGCCCAGTCCGCCGGCTCGCGCGGCATCAGGCCGGGGGGGACTCCGGCTCGACGCTTCCGTCCGGCTTCACCTTGAAGACGCCGAGCAGGTCGTAGCGGTTCCAGAGCACCAGGCGATCGCTGCCGTCTCCCCCCGGATCGCGGTAGACCCACTTCTCGTTCCACTTCACGCCGCAATCTTCCTGGGTCCGGGGGTCGTTGACGCTCCCGACCTGCTCGGTCGGCGATCCGAGGCGCTCCCAGATGGCTGCGCGGTCGATGGCCTTCTCCTCGCTCATCAGCGGTCGCACTCCCCGCCGATCATGTTGATGAAGTCGAAGGTCGGAATCAGATCGGCGAGCATGTCGCCGCGAACCATGATCGGAAGCGGCGCCACGTTGATGAGGCTCGGCGGCCGGCAGCGCACCTTGTAGGGAACGGCGCTCCCGTCGGAGACGAGGTAGAAGCCCAGCTCGCCATTCGCCGCCTCGATGGCGAAGTACGCCTCACCCGCAGGCACCCGCGGCCCCTCGGTCACCGACTTGAACTGCTGGATCAGCTCTTCCATCCGGTTGAAAACCCGCCCCTTGGCGGGCCAGCGGACCCGGGGATCGTCCGTGTTGACCGGTTCGCCGGGGGTCTTCTCGAGCTGGCCCAGACACTGCTCCACGATGCGCAGGCTCTGGTGCATCTCCTCGACGACGACGAGGTAGCGGTCGTAGTTGTCACCCACCTCGCCGATCGGGACGTCGAAGTCGACCTGGTCGTAGACCAGGTAGGGCTGGTCCTTGCGGATGTCGTAGGGCACGCCCACCGAGCGCAGGATCGGGCCCGTGACGGCGTAGTCGATGCAGTCCTGCTTCGAGATCACGCCGGTGCCCTTGAGACGGTCGACGAAGATGCGGTTCTGTGTCACCACCCCGTCGTAGTCGCTGACCAGCGCGCGAATCTTGGGAATCATCTCCCGCGCCGCTTCCGCGAAGCCCGGCGGCATGTCGTGCTTCACTCCGCCGATCCGGATGTAGTTGGTGGTCACACGGGCGCCGCAGAGCAGCTCCATCAGGTCGTAGGTCAGCTCCCGGGCCTCGATGCCGTAGAGGAACGGCGTCATCGCCTGAAGCTCGAGGGCCGCCGCGCCCAGGCGGGTCAGGTGGTCCGAGACGCGGGCGATCTCCCCCGAGAGGACCCGCAGCCACTGACACCGCTCCGGCGTCGTGAGCTCGAGGAGCTTCTCGACCGCCATGCAGAAGCCCACGTTGCAGAGCATCGCGGAGGTGTAGGCGAGGCGGTCGGTATAGGGAATCGCCTGATACCAGGAGCCGGCCTCGCACTCCTTCTCGAAGCCCCGGTGCAGGTAGCCGACCTGGACGTCGAGATCGACGATCGTCTCGCCGTCGAGCTCGATCACGAACTTGACCGTCCCATGGGTCGCCGGATGGGAAGGACCCATGTTGAGGACTTGATGCTCGGTGTGCAGATCGCGCTCGAAATCGTCTTCCGGCGTCTGGGGTGCGCTGGCCATCGTCTCTAGTTCCTCGGTCCGACCAGGGGCTGACGCTTCTCCTTAGGGTAGTCCTTGCGAAGCGGGTGCCCCTCGAACTCCTCGTAGAGCAACAGGCGCCGCAGGTCCGGGTGGCCCTTGAAGCGGATTCCGTACATGTCCCAGACCTCGCGCTCCATCCAGTTCGCCGAGGACCAGAGCTCGCACAGCGTGTCGATCTCGGCGGGCTCCTCGGGGACCCGGGCCTTCACCCGCAATCGGCGGTTTCCGCCGACGGAGTAGAGGTGGTAGACCATCTCGAAACGCGGCTGCTCGCCCAGGTAGTCCACCGCCGTGACGTCGGTCAGCATGTCGAACTCGATCTCGGGGGTGTCGCGGAGGAAGCGCATCACCTCCAGAATCTTCGCCGCATCCACCAGGGCGGTCACGTCGCCGAGCCGCGCGTGGGTGTCCAGCACCGCGTCGGGCATCGCATCCAGGAGCGCGCGGAGGACCGGCGATCCGCAATCGTCCATCAGGTCTCCTCCGCCTCGGGCCTCTCGCCGATGCGATCGTACTCGCCCCGAAGGAACTCGATGCGCCGCTTCAGCAGGTTCTCCGGGACCAGGAGATCTTCCTTCTCGTAGATCATCTCCGGGCGCCCGAAGGTCGCGAGCTCGACCTCGCGGCTCATCACGATCGCCTCTTCGGGGCAGGCCTCTTCGCAGAGACCGCAGAACATGCAGCGGGACATGTCGATCTGGAACGCCTCGGGGTAGCGCTCGATCCCGGCGTCTTCGAGCTCGCCTGGGACGATCGTGATGCAGTCGGTCGGACAGGCGAATTCGCAGAGCCCGCAGGCGACGCACTTGGGCTGACCGTTGTCCAGGGCGACCAGGACGGGCTGGCCGCGGAACGCATCCGGGAAGTCGACTCGCTGCTCCGGATACTGGACCACGAAGTCCTTGCGATCGCCGGTGATGAAGCCCTTCATGTTGCGGAAGAAATGGGTGCTCGTCACCCAGAGTCCCTTGATGATCATCGGGACGTAGAGGCGCTCGACCCATGTGAGCTTGTCGTGGCGTTTGACGGTGACGACCCTGGCTGTCATCGCGGCGCGCAGTATAAAAGATGAATGGAGATCAAGCGAGCCGACCGGCGAGCGCCTCGGCGCGGTAGGAGCTCCGGACCAGGGGCCCGGAAACCACGTCCCGGAAGCCCAGGGCGAGGGCCCGCCGCCGCCAGGAGGCGAACTCCTCGGGCGAGAGGTAGCGGTCCACGGGCAGCTGATCCGCGGAGGGCCGCAGGTACTGACCCAGCGTCAGGAGCGTCACCCCGGCAGCGCGCAGATCGCGCAGGGTCGCCTCGACTTCGTCGTCCCGCTCGCCCAGGCCCAGCATGAGCCCGCTCTTGGTCGGGATGTCCGGGCGGAGCTCCCCAGCGCGGCGCAGCACGGAGAGCGACCGCTCGTAGCTGGCCGCGGGACGAACCCTGCGCTGGAGCCCCTCCACGGTCTCGATGTTGTGGTTCAGCACCTGGGGAGATGCGTCGAGGACCGCAGCCAGGGCGGCCTCGTCGCCCCCGTAGTCGGAGATCAGGACCTCGACGCCGGTGCCGGGGCAACGCGCGCTGATCGCCCGGATCGCCGCGGCCATCTGGCTGGCACCCCCGTCCTCGAGGTCGTCCCGGGCGACACAGGTGATCACCACGTAGCGGAGCCCGAGCTCGGAGACCGCTGCTGCGACCCGATCCGGCTCCTCGGGATCCAGGTCGCGGGGACGCGCCGTGGTCACGGCGCAAAAGGCGCAGCGCCGCGTACAGCGATCTCCACCGATCATGAAGGTGGCCGTTCCACGGGCCCAGCACTCGCCCAGGTTGGGGCACGACGCGGAGTGGCAGACGCTGTGGAGCTTCTGCTCCTCGAGGGTCCGCCGCACCTGCTCGAACTCGGGCGTGGCCTGGACCCGCACCCGCAGCCAGGGCGGCCGCGCGCTCCGATCGACCGGGACCCGGCGATTCTCCTGCGGCCGCGCCACGCGCGTAGGCTCGCTCATACCCTGGAGGGTAGCCCGCCTCTACAGATTGATTCCGCGCCCCTCGGCGAGCAGGGCCGACTCCATGAGGGCCTCCGAGAGCGTGGGATGCGCGTGGCAGGTGGCCGCCAGCTCGGAGGTGGTCGCCTCCAGGGTCATCGCCAGGCCGATCTCGGCGATCAGCTCGGTGGCTCCCTGGCCGACGATGTGGGCGCCGACGATCTCGCCACCCTCCGGCTCCGAGAGCAGCTTCGCGAAGCCGGCGCTGTGGCCCGACGCAACCGCCTTGCCGGACGCGGCGAAAGGGAACCTCCCGACGCGGAGATCGTCGCCGTACTCACTTCGAGCCTGCTCCTCGGTCAACCCGATCCAGGCGACCTGCGGCTGCGAATAGATGCAGAAGGGAATCCTGTGGTGGCCCAGGGCGGCGCGCTCCACTCCGGCGAGGTGCTCCACCGCAGCGACCCCTTCTTCCGAGGCCTTGTGAGCCAGAAGCGGGCCGCCCACGAGGTCTCCGATGGCCGAGACGCTGGCTGCGCAGGTCCGCAGCTGCCGGTCCACCTTCACGAATCCGGCCGGATCGACCCCGATCCCCGCGCGCTCGAGGCCGAGGTCCTCGGAGAGGGCGCGGCGCCCGATGGCAACGAGCACCTGGTCCGCCTCGATCTCCTCGGAGGCGCCGTCACGGCTGACGCCCACGCGGCACGCAGCGCCCGCCTTCTCGAAGGCTTCGAAGCGGGTCTCGAGGCGCACCTCGATCCCCTTGCGCCGGAACTCCCGCTGGAGGGTGCTGGCGACCTCCCGATCGGCGCCGGGGAGCATCTGCCCGGCCATCTCCACGACCGTCACCTGCGAGCCGTACATCGCGTAGACGTAGGCGAACTCGATGCCGACGGGTCCGGCGCCGACCACCACCAGGCGCTCCGGAATCGTCTTCGACTCCAGCGCCTCCCGCGAGGTGAGCAGGCGCTCGCCGTCCACTTCCAGACCGGCTGGAACCCACTCCCTGGAGCCGGTGGCGAGCAGAACGTGGGACGCCTCCAGCAGCCGCTCGTCCGCGCCGGAGACCTCGACACTGGTGGGGCCCGCCAGGCGCCCCCTGCCCTTCACGAGCTCGATCCGGTTCTTCTTGAACAGGGCCTGGACGCCCTTGCAGAGACGATCCGCACACTTGCGGGAGTGATCGATCACCTTCGCGTAGTCGAGACGGAGGCCGTCGGCGGCCACGCCGAAGAGGTCACCGTGCTTGTTCAGGTTCTCGACCAGCTCCGCGCCGGAGAGCAGCGCCTTGGAGGGGACACACCCCCAGTTCAGACAGACGCCGCCGGGTCGATCTCGTTCGATGACCGCGACCCGAAGATCCAGCTGGGCCGCGCGAATCGCCGCCACGTAACCGCCGGGACCTGCGCCGACCACCGCAAGATCGAATCTATCGGAGGCGCTCATGAAGCCCTTCCGGGGCTTCCCTAGGCGACCGGCTTCTCGACCACCTGCAGGGGAAGATCGTCGGTTTCCTGATGGCGCCCGCTCTTGGTCACCTTCTCTGCCTGGATCCGGGCCTGCAGCTTGATCAAGCCGTCGAGCACCGCCTCCGGCCGCGGCGGACAGCCGGGAACGTAGATGTCCACCGGGATGATGGTGTCGATCCCCTGCACGGTGGCGTAGTTGTTGTAGGGCCCTCCCGAGCATGTGCACGCCCCAAAGGCGTACACCCACTTGGGCTCGGCCATCTGGTCGTACACCTTCTTCAGGATCGGAGCCTGTCGGTGCGTGATGGTTCCCACCACCATCAGCAGATCGGCCTGGCGGGGTGAGAAGCGGGGCAGAGCGCAGCCGAAGCGGTCGAGGTCGTAGCGCGGCCCGCCGGCGGACATGAATTCCATGCCGCAGCAGGCGGTCACGAAGGGGTACAGGAACATCGAGTACTTGCGGCCCCAGTTGATGGCCGAATCGACCTTCGTGGTCAGAAACGAGTCGCTCCCCTGGCGCAAGATCTCGACCATCTCCTTGGCGCGCTCAGTGGGCGATTTCGCTCCCGGTTCTTCCATCGCTCTTGGCCTCCCTGAAGCGCCGATAATAGCGGCTCTGATATGCTTCGTCCGGTGACACGCGTTCTGTCCGCCTGGGGGGTCCACCTGTTCACGGCCAGCGGCGCCGTGATCGCGGTGCTCGCCCTGCTCGCGTTGGCCCAGGGAGATTTCGCCCGCGCGGCCCTGCTGATGCTCGTCGCCCTCGCCATCGACTCGGTCGACGGCACCCTGGCCCGGGCCTTCCGTGTCGCCGAGGTGCTGCCGGACTTCGACGGCCGGCGTCTCGACGACCTCGTCGACTACCTGAACTACGTGATCGTGCCCGCCGTCTTCATGATCGCGAGCGGCTCACTCCCGGGCTGGGGCTGGGCGGCGCTGCCGGTGCTGGCGAGCGCCTACGGCTTCTCGCAGCGCGAGGCCAAGACGGAAGACGACTTCTTCCTCGGCTTTCCCTCCTACTGGAACGTGGTCGCGATCTACCTGTGGCAGCTGGAGCTTTCCCCCGTCTTTTCCGCGACCCTGGTGACGGGCCTGGCCCTCGCGGTCTTCGTTCCGCTCAAGTACGTCTACCCGAGTCGCCTGACCCCTCTTTGGCGCACCACCAACGCGGGCGCGACAGTCTGGATCGTCGCCGTCGCCATTGCGATCTTCTGGCAGCGGGAGCTCGAGGGAATTCCGCTGATCCAGATCACGCTTCTCTATCCCGCCTACTACATCGCGATCTCTCTCTGGCTGGGCGGATGGCATCGGAGGCGTCCGCGAAGAGCAGAGTGAGTGGCCCGGGCGGAGCACGCCCCACACACTGAACTATGCTTTCGCTCATGTCGGCCGATCCGCCTCGCACCGGCGTGCTCCTGATCCAGCTCGGCACTCCGAACTCCCCTTCCCCGCGAGACGTGAGGCGCTACCTGCGCGAGTTCCTCGGCGACCGGCGCGTCCTCGACATGCCGCGGCTTCCCCACTGGCTGCTGCTCCACCTGGTGATCCTGCCGCTCCGGCCTCGGCGGTCGGCGGCCGCCTATGCGGAGATCTGGACCCGCGGCGGCTCCCCCCTGCTCGTCCACAGCCGGGCACTGGCTGGGAAGCTGGCGGAGCGGCTCGGCCAGGGATTCGTCGTCGAGCTGGGCATGCGCTACGGCGAGCCCTCGATGCGAAAGGCCCTGGAGCGGCTGGTGCGGGCAGACCTCGGCCGGTTGATCGCGCTGCCGCTCTTTCCCCATCATGCGGACTCCACCACGGGCTCGGCCCTGGCCCGGTTTCTGGAGCTGGCCAGTGAAACCTGGCGCGGCCCGGAGCCCGCGACCATCGGCGCCTTCTACGACCAGCCCGGGTTCATCGCCTCGCTCGCCGCGCGGGCCCGCGGTCCGCTGCGCGAGTTCCGGCCCGAGCACGTGCTCTTCAGCTACCACGGATTGCCGGAGCGCCAGATCCGAAAGGCGGATCCCTCCGGCTCCCATTGTCTCTCCAGCGACGCCTGCTGCGCCGCGATCGGACCCGTCAACCGCGACTGCTACCGGGCGCAGTGCTTCGCGACGACCCGGGCCCTGGCCGCAGCCCTCGAGCTCGAAGCCGAGCGCCACTCGATCTCCTTCCAGTCGCGGCATGGGCCGGACCCCATGGATCCGCCCCCACACCGACCAAGTGCTCCCGGAGCTGGCCTCCCGCGGCATCCGGCGGCTCGCCGTACTGTGTCCCTCCTTCGTGGCCGATTGCCTCGAGACACTGGAAGAGATCGGGATCCGCGCGCGGGAGCAGTGGCTGGAGACCGGCGGTGAGGACTTCCTGCTGGTCCCGTCCCTCAACTCGGAGCTGCCCTGGGTAGAGGCGGTGGCCGAGATGATCCGCGACCAGGAGCGGGGACGTTGTTGAATGTTCAACTTCCGGCTGAGCCGGAAGTTGAACATTCAACAACGTCCCCGGCTACAGGCGGGCGATCTCGTCGGCGGCCCGCACGCCCGAGGCGAGCGTGTCCGCCACGCTGACGCCGTCCAGATAGGCGCCAGCGAGAGCGAGTCCCGGCTGGGCAGCCAGGCGCGCCCTCAAGCCCCGGACCAGGCGCCCGTGATGAGGCCCGGGCTGGGGAACCGCTCGCGGCCAGCGGGTGATCGCGAGGGCCTGAGGAGACCCGCGGAGCCCGATAGCGCGATCCAGACCCCGCTGGACACGTTCCAGGATCTCGTCGTCCGCGGCATCCACGACCGCGGGCCAGCGAGCGCCGCCGATCATGCCCATCACCAGCTCGCGATCCTCGGGAGCCCGGCGCGGAAACATGCGGCTCATGAAGAGCGCGCCCAGCAGGTCGAGCCCGGCCTCGCGCGGGACCAGGAACCCGAAACCCTGGATCGGATGACTCGAGTCGCGGGGATCGACGCAGAGGGGAACCGAGACGACCGGCGCGTACTCGATGCTGTCGAGGGCGGAGGCGGCCTCCCCGTCGAGGCCGCGCAGCAGGGCTGCTGCCGATGCCGCATCCGTCGCCAGCACCAGGCTGCGCGCGCGGATCTCCGGCTCGGCGCCGCCGCTCTCGACGCCAACCACCCAGCTCCCCTCCTCCCGCCGAACCGATGCGACGCGGGTCCCCAGCCGGAGGGAATCTCCCAGCCCCCGGGCCATGTGACCCGCCAGTCCCCCGAGCCCATCGGGCGACGAGTAGCTGCCGCGAAGTCCGCGCGGCCCGCGCGGGCGGATCATCCGCGAGAGCGCTCCCCGGACGATGGAGCCGCTCTCACGCTCCATCTCGACCAGCGAGGGAAAGACCGCCTCGGCGCCGAGCAGGCGCTCGTCACCGGCGTAGACCCCGAGCAGGAAGGGTCCGACCAGCCGCTCCACCGGCTCGGGGCCGAGGCGCCGTCCGACGAACTCGGCGACGCTCTCGCCGTCGCCATCGCCGCGCCGAATCAGGGGCTCGGCCAGCAGCCGCAGCTTTCCCTTTCCGGTCAGCAGCGGAGATGCGGCGAAGGCGAAGGGACTCATCGGCACCGGGGTCAGCCGGCCGTCATGAAACAGGTAGCGGTCGCGAGCGGCGGGCTTCGCCGGCTGGAGCGCGGCCTCCAGGCCGTGCCGCTGGAGGAAGGAGAGGGCCGGGCCCTTCACCAGCATGGTGTTGGGACCGCGCTCGAACAGGAAGCCCGACTCCCTGTCGCTGCGCATCACGCCGCCCGGGCGGTCTCCCCCGTCCAGCAGCAGCACTTCGTGGTCGCGGCTGCGAAGCTCGAGCGCGGCGGCCAGCCCTGCGGCACCAGCGCCGACCACGACCGCTCCGAGGTCCGGACCGCTCATGAGGTACCTCCCCTGGCCTGCATGGTCCTCAGACCGCCTTGCTGAAGATTCGCTTCCCCGAGCGCTCCTGCTCGGGAAGGTAGGCGTCGAAGACCATCGCCACGTTCCTCACCAGGAGTCGCCCCAGCGCGGTGACGGCAAAGCTCCCGTCGCCCTCGATCACCACCAGACCGTCGGCCACGGCGGGCTCGAGCTGTTCCAGCTCGGCGCGATAGCGCTCTGCCAGCTCTCCGCCGAATTCCTCGCGGTAGTCGGAGGCGCGAACCTCGCTCAGGCAGATCAGCCGCTGGATGATCCAGCGCCGCTCGATGTCCTCTTGGGAGAGGAAGTGGCCGCGCATCGTCGCCACGCCGCTCTCCCGGAGCGCCCGCTGCCAGGCCTCGACCTCGCGATGGGACTGGGCATAGCTGCCGTGAAGCTCGCTGATGGCACTGGCTCCGAAGCCCAGCAGATCCACTCCGGCCTGGGTGGTGTGACCCATGAAATTGCGGCGCAGGGTGCGCTCCCGCAGCGCTACCGAGAGTTCGTCTTCGGGGCGGGCGAAGTGATCGAGCCCGATGAAGAGGTAGCCCTCCTCGAGAAAGCGCCGAATGGCCAGTAGCATGATGCGAAGCTTGGTCCCCGGATCGGGGAGATCCTTGCGCTCGAAGCCGCGCTGCTGCTTCGCCACCCAGGTGACGTGGGCGTACGAATAGAGGGCGATGCGGTCGGGCCCGATGGCGAAGATCTCATCGAGCGTGGCGCCGAAGGTCGCCTCGCGCTGATACGGAAGCCCGTAGATCAGATCGAGATTCACGCTCTCGAAGCCCAGCCGTCGCGCGCTCTCCACCAGCGACGCCGTCATCTCGACGGGCTGGATCCGGTGAACCGCCTCTTGAACTCGTCCGTCGAAGTCCTGGACTCCCATGGAGATTCGGTTGAAGCCACACTCGCGGAGCGCGACCAGGTGCTGCTCGCTGGTGACCCGCGGATCGACCTCGATGGAGACCTCGGCGTCGGGGCGCATCGGGAAGGCGTCGGTGACGATCCCGTAGAGGCGCCTCACCTGTTCGGGTGTGAGATGGGTGGGCGTCCCGCCGCCCCAGTGCTGCTGCGTCGCCGTGCGCGGCACCCGGATCGCTCCGCGCACCGCCTCCACCTCGCGGGCGATCCCTTCGAGGTAGCGCTCGGGAATCGCCGGGTCGTCGGTGATGAACCGGTTACAGGCGCAGAAGTGGCAGAGGCTGCTGCAGAAGGGGACGTGCACGTAGATGGAGAGGCCGTCCTGCGGGTCGACGTCCGTCCTGCCCAGCTCCTCGATGAAGTGGGTCGGGCCGTAGTCTTCCTTCCAGACCGGCGCGGTGGGGTAGCTGGTGTAACGGGGTGCTGGGCGGTCGTAGCGCGGGAGAATCGCCTCCGCGTGCTCGAGATCGAGTGCGAAGGCCTCCCCGCTCACCCGGTCTCCTCTTGCAGCGACTGCGCCGCCGCGACGAATGCCCGCACCCCCTCCACCGGGGTGTCGGGAAGGCAACCGTGGCCCAGATTCAGGACGTGGCCGCGGGCGGGCCTCGCCGCCCTGGCGATCTCCCTGACCCGGGCGGCGATCCTCGCAGGCGGCGAGGCCAGCTCGGCGGGGTCCAGATTTCCCTGGACGCTGGCGCGCGAGCCCGCCAGACGGGCCGCGGCGCCGATCTCGACCGCGGAGCCCACCGAGATCACATCGCACTCGCAATCCAGCATCGCCTCGACCAGATGGGGCGCATCGTTAATGTAGAGGATGAGGGGGGCAGCGGCCCGGTCCAGCCCTGCGGCGATGCGGCGGTTCACGGGCAGCACCAGGCTTCGATACTCCTCCTCGTCGAGTGTCCCCGCCCAGGTGTCGAAGAGCTGGACGACCTGGGCCCCGGCCTCGACCTGAGCGCTCAGGTAGCGGACCGTCATCTCCGCCAATCGCTCGAGAAGGGAGTGGACGACCTCTGGCTCCCGCTCCAGGAGGCGCCGGAGCGCCTGGAACTTCCGGGTGGGATCCCCTTTTCCTTCAACCAGATAGGTCGCCAGTGTGAAGGGAGCTCCGGCGAAACCGATGAGGGGAATCCGGGACGCCGCGAGCTCGCTGCGGAGGCGGCGCAGGATCTCGAGCACGTAGGGCACCGCGCGCGCCGGATCCAGCTCCTGGAGGCCCGCAACCTGCGCGGCACTGCGAATCGGTTCGGCGATCACCGGGCCCGGCGAGAACTCCAGCTCCACACCCATGCCGGTCACCGGAGTGAAGATGTCGCTGAAGAAGACCACCGCCTCGGTGCCCACCGCACGGACCGGCTGGAGCGAGACCTCCACCGCCTTGTCGACGTCCCGACACATCTCGAGAAACGAGATGCCCTCCCGGAGCTTCCGGTACTCGGGCAGGTAGCGGCCGGCCTGGCGCATCAGCCAGACCGGAGGGCGATCGACCGGCTCCCCGCGACAGGCGCGGAGCATGCGCTCGGTCGGGTTCACGGGCGCCCTCCAGCCCGCATTTCCATGGAATCAGTACCCGGACAGGCGCGCCCAGCGGTCGCGGTGCCAGGCCGCGTCCCCGAAGGTCATCTCTGCTGCCCGCGCCCGCTTCATGTAGAAGCCGATGTCGTATTCGTCGGTCATCCCCACGCCGCCGAACATCTGCACCGCCTCGTTGGTCACCAGGACGAATGCCTCGGAGCAACGCGCCTTGGCCAGCGAGACCAGCTTCCGGGTGTCCTTGTGCTCCTCGTCCAGCGCCCGAGCAGCGGCCATCACCGCGGAGCGGCACAGCTCGATCTCGATGAACATGTCGGCAGCCCGGTGCTTCAGTGCCTGGAAGCTTCCGATCGGGACGTCGAACTGCACGCGCTCTTTCAAGTGCGCGAGTGTCTGGTCGAAGGCCTCGGACATCGCACCCAGCATCTCGGCACACAGACCCACCGTGGCCAGATCGACCACCTCTGCGAGGAGGTCGCCCCCGGCGCCGATCTCACCCACCAGATCGGACTTCGGCACCGAGACCCCGTCCAGCTCGACGATGGCGGCGTTGCGGAGATCCAGGCGGCTCTGGCGGGTGATCTCCATTCCCTGGGCGTCCTTCCGCACCAGGAAGAGGCCGATGCCATCCGACGTGCTCGCCGAGACGATGATCGCGTCCGCTCCGTGGGCGTCGAGCACTTGGATCTTCTCTCCGGTGAGCAGAAAGCCGTCGCCCTGGGGCTCGGCCTTCGTCTCCACGGAGGCGAGATCGTAACGGCTGTTCCGCTCCTGGTAGGCCAGGGTCAGGATCTTCTCCCCCGCGATCAGGCCGGGAAGCCACTCCTTCTGCTGGCTCTCGCTCCCGCCGAGCCGGAGCGCCTGGCCGGCGAGGAGCACCGTGGAGAGGAAGGGCTCCGGGGCGAGGTTGCGGCCCAGCGCCTCGAGCACCGTCACGAACTCCGCCATCCCGAGGTCGGCGCCACCCAGCGCTTCGGCGAATGGGATCCCCGCCCAGCCGAGGTCCGCCATCTCCTTCCAGAGTTCGCGGGAGAAGCCGATCGCGTCGCCGCTGTCTCGGAGCTCGCGCACCCGGGAGATGGGCGACTTCTCGGCGACGAAGTCCGCCGCGGTCTTGGCGATGAATTCCTGGTCTTCGGTCAGAACGAGCTGCACTGAACTTCTCCTGCGGCTGGCGGATCCCGATCTCAGTCCGGGAGGCCGAGCACCCGCTTGGCGATGATGTTGCGCTGGATCTCCGAGCTGCCGCCCTCGAGTGCATTGCCCCTCGAGCGCAGCCAGTCCCGGGTGAGGGAGAGCTCGTCGTCCTCGAACCCCTCCCCTTCCCAGCCGAGCGCCTGGGGTCCCGCGATCCGCACCATCAGCTCCTGTCGGCGCATGTTGAGCTCGGTGCCGTAGACCTTGAACAGAGAGCTCTCCGGACCGGGCTTGTGTCCGGCCTTGGCCCCGTCCGCGGTGCGCTGCACGGTGAGCGCGAAGGCCCGGGCGTCGATCTCGACCCTGGCGATCTCGTCGCGGAAGAGGGGATCGGACAGCTTCCCCTCGACCGAGGGGAGGTAACGCCGCGCGTGCTCGGCCAGCGTCTTGCGCCGGCCTCCACCCCCTCCGCCGAAAGTGCCGGCGATCATGTTGCGCTCGTGTCCGAGCAGCGCCTTCGCCACCGTCCAGCCGCCGTCGATCGTCCCGATCACGTTGGCCTTGGGAACGCGCACGTCTTCGAAGTAGGTCTCGCAGAAGGGCGAGGCGCCGCTGATCAGCTGGATCGGACGCACCGTCACCCCGGGGCTCTCCATGTCGATCAGGATGAAGGTGATGCCCGCCTGCTTCTTCACGTTCGGATCGCTGCGGACCAGGGAGAAGATCCAGTCGGAGAGGTCGGCGTAGGAGGTCCAGACCTTGGTCCCGGTGATCAGGAAGTCGTCGCCGTCGTCGATGGCCTTGCACTGGAGGGCGGCGAGATCGGATCCCGCATCCGGCTCCGAGTAGCCCTGGCACCAGCGGATCTCGCCGCGGCAGATCCGGGGCAGGTGCTCCTTCTTCTGCTCCTCGTTGCCGAACTGGAGCAGGGTCGGCCCGATCATGGTGAGCCCGAAGCCGACCAGCGGCGCCGGAAGCTTCAGGCGGCGCATCTCCTCGGCCAGTACCTTGGCCTCGGCCCGCGAGAGGCCACCGCCGCCGTACTCGGTGGGCCAGGTCGGCGACGTCCAGCCCTTCTCCGCCATGATGTCGAGCCAGAGCTTGCGGTCCGGGTTCTCGTACACCGCCTTCTTGCCACCCCAGACACCCTCCACAGCGTCGCCACGGGCTCCGACCAGCGACTTGGGAGCGTTCGCCTCCAGCCAGGAGTGGGTCTCCGACCGGAATTTCTCGAGATCTGCCATCGGGAAGTTCCTCTACGTGGAAAACACGAGGTGTGGGATTGTAGCCCGTGGGCGGTAGGCCGCCCGCAAACCCCGCGCTGCCCGACTGCTACCTTCCATTTCGATGCGTGTCCTGCTCGCCAATCCTCGCGGCTTCTGCGCCGGCGTCGACCGGGCCATCGAAACCGTCGAGCTCGCGCTGCAGCGGTTCGGAGCACCGGTCTACGTCCGTCACGAGATCGTCCACAACCGGTACGTCGTCGAGGGGCTGCGCAAGAAGGGGGCGGTCTTCATCGAGGACCCGACCGACGCGCCTCCCGGGTCGCTGCTCATCTTCAGCGCGCACGGCGTCTCTCCCGCGGTGCGGGAAGCCGCCGAGCGCCACGGCCTCCGCTGCATCGACGCCACCTGCCCACTGGTCACCAAGGTCCACGTCGAGGCCCAGCGCTTCTCCCGCAAGGCGGGTGAAATCGTGTTGATCGGACACGCCGGTCACGTGGAGGTCGAGGGGACCATGGGACACGCTCCCGACCGGATCCGGCTGGTGGAAACGTTGCAGGACGCGGAGAAGCTCGAGGTCGAGGACCCGTCGCGGTTGGCGGTCCTGACCCAGACGACGCTCTCCCTGGACGACACCCGGGAGATCATCGAGGTCCTGCGCCGGCGCTTCCCTGCAATCCAGCTGCCGCGCAAGGACGACATCTGCTACGCCACCCAGAACCGGCAGAACGCGGTGAAGGCGATCTCCCGGGAGGCGGATCTGGTGCTGGTGGTGGGTGCGCCCGAGTCCTCCAACAGCAACCGCCTGGTCGAGGCCGCGGAGAAGCAGGGCGTGCCGTCCTACCTCGTGCAGACGGCGGACGACATCCGCCGGGAGTGGCTCGACGGGGTCGATTGCGTCGGAGTGACTGCAGCGGCATCGGCTCCCGAGCTGCTGGTGGAGGAGGTCGTGGAACGGCTGCGCAGCCTCTCCGGCGAAACCGATCCGGTCGTCATCGACTCGCTGGCCAGCCCGGCCGAGGACGTCGTCTTCCAGCCGCCCTCGGAGGTGCGCGCGGGATCCTGACGCCCGGCCGCGCGACCCCATCGAGATGGAACGCTAGCGTTTGGGGATGCTCAGCGACCGCGAGCAGCGCTACTTGAAGAAGCTCCGCGGGCGAAGACGCGCCGCCATTGCGGTGGGTCTGATCCTCACCCTGTGCGGGGGCCTCTACGCAATCTGGGGAGTGGGCCAGCTCCGGTCGAGCTTCGGCGGAGAGGGCAACGCTGCGCAGCTGGCTTCCTCGTGGGATCCCCTGGCGCGCTTGGCGCTGGTCTTCGCGCCGTACCACGAGCGCCTCAGGGAAGCGGAGCCCGAGACGGAGACCGAGCAGGTCCTGCTGGAGGAGCTCGACGCGCAGACGACGCTCTCCGCCCAGCTGCTGGTGCTCCTGATCCGCTTCCTCTTCGCCAGCCTCCTCCTCACGGTGGGGCTGATCCTGCTGACGAGCGGACTCGGAGACCGGCGCCTGCTGGTGATCCTCGACTCGGTCCTGGATCGCCAGTAGCGGAGAGGAAACGGGGACGTAGAGAACGGCCCCGCTCGGTCGAGTTGGTCAGCGCCCCTCGAAGGCGAAGACGAGGCCGCTCTCGCCGCGGTCGATCTTCACCTGGCCTCCCTTGGCGAGAGCACCGAAGAGGATCTCCTGGGAGATCCGATCGCTGAGCGCGGTCTGGATGACCCGGGCCAACGGGCGGGCGCCGAAGTCCGGGTCGAAGCCCTCCTCGGCCAGCCACTGGCGGGCGCCGCCGGTCAGGCTGAGCGTGACCTTCTTCTCGCGGAGCTGGCCCTCGAGCTCCTTCACGAACTTGTCCACGACCCGGCCCATCACCTCGGGTGTGAGCTGCGCGAAGTCCACGATCTCGTCCAGGCGGTTGCGGAACTCGGGGCTGAACAGGCGTTCGACGACCTTGTGGCCATCGCTCTTGGCGCCTCCGGCGAAGCCGATCGCGCGCTGTGCGCGTTCGCGACTCCCGGCGTTGGAGGTCATGATCAGGATCACGTGCCGGAAATCGGCTTCCCGCCCGTGGTTGTCGGTCAGCGTGGCGTGATCCATCACCTGCAGCAGGATGTCGAAGAGGTCCCGGTGCGCCTTCTCGATCTCGTCGAGCAGCAGCACCGTGTGGGGCTGCTTGCGCACCCGCTCCACCAACTGCCCGCCCTCGTCGTACCCGACGTAGCCGGGAGGCGCGCCGATCAGCCGGGCGACCGCGTGCTTCTCCATGTACTCGCTCATGTCGAAGCGGAGGAAGGGCACCCCCATGGAGGCGGCCAGCTGCTTGGCGAGCTCGGTCTTGCCGACCCCGGTGGGGCCGACGAAGAGGAACGACCCGGTGGGTCGGTCGGCGCCGCCGAGACCGGCCCGCGATCGCTGCACCGCGCGCACCACCGTCTCGACCGCGGAATCCTGCCCGAAGACGACGGAACGGAGATCGCCGTCCAGGTGCTCGAGGCGGGCGCGCTCCGAGACGCTGGCACGGGCCAGGGGCGCGCCGGTCATCCTCGCGATCAGGGCCTCGACGTCGCGAACCGCCACGGTCTGCCGCTTTGCCCCGCGGCGCAGCCGGACGGCGGCCCCCGCCTCGTCCATGACGTCGATGGCCTTGTCCGGCAGGAAGCGATCGGTCAGGTGCCGTGACGAGAGATCCACCGCCGCGCGAAGCGCCGTGCTCGTGTAGCGGACGCCGTGGTGCTCCTCGTAGCGGGACGCCAGACCCTCGAGGATCTTGACCGACTCCTCCAGCGATGGCTCGCGGATGTCGACGCGCTGGAAGCGGCGGGCGAGCGCGCGATCGCGCTCGAAGTGTCGGTACTCCTGGTAGGTGGTGGAGCCCATGCAGCGAAGCTCGCCCGACTGGAGCAGGGGCTTCAGCATGCTCGAGGCGTCCACCGTGGCCCCCTGCGCGGAGCCAGCTCCCAGGATGGTGTGGATCTCGTCGATGAACAGGATCGGGTGCGGCCGCTTCAGGATGGTGGCCACCAGCGCCTTGAAGCGCGCCTCGAAGTCGCCGCGGTACTTGGTGCCCGCGAGCAGTGCGCCCAGGTCGAGGGAGTAGATCTCCGCGTTCTTTAGGTCTTCGTGGACGTCGCCGTCGGAGACCCGCTGGGCGAGGCCCTCGGCGATGGCGGTCTTGCCGACCCCGGTCTCTCCCACGAAGATCGGGTTGTTCTTGCGCCGCCGCGCCAGGATGTGCACGGTGCGGTCGATCTCTCGCTGCCGGCCGATCAGGGGATCGAGCGCACCGCTGGCCGCGCGCTCGGTGAGGTTGACGGCAAAGGCCTGGAGAGGATCCGGAGCCCCCTCGCCTTCTTCGCTGAGCGCCCCGCCTTCCGGCGTCGCCCCGGCTGCCGCCGGCTCCTCGCCCCCCCCGGGAGGAAGCTTCGAGATGCCGTGCGAGATGTAGTGGAGCACGTCCAGGCGCGAGACCTCCTGGCTCCGCAGCAGCGTCGCCGCGTGGGAGTCGGGCTCCTGGAAGATGGCCGCCAGCAGATCCCCGGCCTCCACCTCCGACTTCTCGGCGCTCGTCGCGTGGTGAAGAGCGCTCTGCATGACCCGGTGGAAGGCCAGGGTCTGGGTGGTCTCGGCCGGCTCTTCATCGGCGGGGTGCTTGTCGAGGTCTTCCTTGAAGAAGCGATCGAGTGCAGCCTTGAGCTTTGGAACCTCAGCGCCGCAGTGGCGGAGAATGCGCGCACCGTCGTCGTCGTGGAGCAGCGCGTAGAGCAGGTGCTCCACGGTCAGGTAGGCATGGCGGTGTGCCATGGCCTCGCGGACCGCCGACTGGATGGTGAGCTGCAGCTCGCGGTTGATCCCGGTCACTCCTCCTCCACGCCGGCGCGCAACGGGTAGCCGCGCTCCTCCGCCTGGCGATGCACCATCGCCACCTTGGTCTCCGCGACCTCGAGGAGGTAGACACCCGCCACCCCGGAGCCGGATCGGTGGATCCGCAGCATCAGTTGAGTCGACTCCGCCGGGCTCTTTCTGAACACGGATTCGAGGAGATGGACGACGAACTCCATGGGCGTGTAGTCGTCGTTGTACACGACCACCCTGAACCGGGGCGGACGTGCCACGCGGGTGCGCGCCTTCTCGGCGACGCCACCCTCGCGCTCCGTCCAGGAGTCCCCACCGCCCCCGCCGGGCGGGTTCGGTCCCCCGGGCGTCTCGGCCAGGAACGCATCGAGGCGCCCGGTCCGGGTTCGGTTTCTCGGCATGCGCAGAGCATAGCCCAGCCCTCGCCCACGCTGGCTACACTCGGAGAGCGATGACCGAGATCGAGATGCTCCAGGGCGTGCGCAAGGCTCCTCGCGGGGAATGGAACGATCTCGTGGCGAACGAGTCGCCGTTCCTCGAATGGGAATGGCTCTCCGCGCTCGAGGACAGCGGTGCCGTGGGCGCGGAGACCGGCTGGACTCCCGTTCCATTGGTCGCCCGAGAAGGGGGGAGGCTGGTCGCGGCGTGTCCCCTCTACGTGAAGCACCACAGCGAGGGCGAGTTCGTCTTCGACTGGAGCTGGGCCGACGCAGCGTATCGGGCTGGCATCGACTACTACCCCAAGCTGCTGGTCGGCGTTCCCTTCACGCCGGTGACGGGAGCCCGCTTCATGACGGCGCCAGGCGCCGAGCGCAGCCGCTGGGTGGAGACCCTGGCTCGAACGTTGCGCGAGATCTGCTCCAACAACGAGCTCTCCGGTGTGCACGTCAACTTCTGCCGCGACGACGAGCGCGCCCCTCTCGAGCGGGCCGGGTTCATGCCGCGGCTCGGATTCCAGTACCACTGGAGGAACGACGGCTTTCGGAGCTTCGACGACTACCTTGCGAGCCTGCGCAGCAAGCGCCGGAATCAGGTGCGGCGCGAGAGGCGAGAGCTCGACGAACCAGAAGATCTCGATCGAGTGCCACGTGGGAGCGGAGATCTCCGACGACCTGCTGCTGCGCATGTTCGAGATCTACCGGACCACCATCGACAAGAACCCCTGGGGGCGGCTCTACCTGAACCGCCGTTTCTTCGATCTGCTCGGGGAGCGCTTCCGCGAGCGGCTCTGCTTCGTCGTCGCGCGGCAGGAGGGCGAGGTCATTGCCGGCGCGCTGAACGTGCAGAAAGGCGACTCCCTCTACGGCCGCTACTGGGGTGCCTTCAAGGAGCTGCGCCACCTCCACTTCAACACCTGCTACTACGCCGGCGTCGAGCACTGCATCGAGGCGGGACTCGATCGCTTCGAGCCCGGGGCCGGCGGCCGCTACAAGCAGATGCGCGGCTTCGACGCGGTGCCGACCTGGAGCTTCCACTACCTGGCCGATCCCCGCCTGTCCTCCGCCGTCGGGCGTTTCCTCGACGCGGAGCGAGCCGAAGCGAACCACGCGATCGACTGGTTTGCCGACCACACCGCCAGGCGCAGGGGAGACTGCTCGGAGCCGAGCGCGGGCTAGAGGCGCAGCCTCTAGAGCTCCACACCGCTCACCGATCCGTTGAGGATGGCGAGCACCTCGAGGGGGGTGAGGGTGGGCTTGGCAGCGAGAGCCGCGAGTGAGAGCGCCTCGTCATCGCCCTGCTCTCGCTTGCGCGGGCCGCGCGGGCTGATCGCCCAGAGCTCGATGGATCGATCGGCGAAGCCCGCCTCGACCAGCGGTTCCCCGACGGCTTCGGGCTTCGTCGCCACCACGCGCCCCTCGCGCAGCACGATGGCTTCGGACGTCTCCGCGAGGATTCGCGCCGGATCGACAGCAGCGCGGACCGCCGCAACGCCGGAGCGGTCCGCCACCAGCAGAACGAGCACCGGGCCGGGCTCGTCAGAGCCCAGCGACGTCGCCCATTCGATCCCGTCCTCGACGAGCGGCGTGCGCATCCCCCCGAGGAGGACGGCCGCCAGGGCCACGCCCACGATGCAGCTCGTGCAGAGAAGGTAGAGCTTCCACACGCGTCCCCCATCGACGCGGGCTCGCCGAAACCTGAGACCGGCCTCTCGATCCGGTCGTTTCGAGAACAGTTTTCAGCTTCTAAATCAGCAGGTTGCAGCCTAGGCTCGCAGGGAAGGCGTGAGGCCTTCGGGATCCGCCTCGGGGATCCAGACCTGCATCCCGTACTCGACGCCCAGCCAGATGGCGGTCCCGGAGCGGAAGACGCGCTTCCTGGGCTGCTCTCCGTAGAGGGCGACCTCGATCTCGTCCAGTTCGTAGGCATCGTCGTCCGCGCGCCGTCGGCCGGCGTGTTTTCGCAGGTAGAGACGGTCGATCTTCTCGAACTCGATGTAGAAGAGCGTCGGATCGTTCCAGTCACCCCTCGACTTCGTCGGGGTCTTGGCTCCGGCCTTGGCGTCGGCCTCCCAGACCTCACCCAGGACGTACTTGATCCGCGATCGCCGCTCGAAGTCGTCGAACCACTTCACGTCGAGCGGGAACTCTCGCCCTCCCCCGGTCCCGGCGACTCCCACGTAGAGGGGGTCGTCCGTGCCCGAGTGCTTTCCCAGTCCCGTGTTGAGCTGAACCACCATTCCGCGCAGATAGCTCACAGCCCCCTCCAAGCGAGATGACACCAGTATAAGGCAACCCCGTCCCCTCAGATGCTACGATCGGCCGCCACCCGGAGGAAACCCGCCCATGCCCGAAGAGCGAGTCGCAGTTGCGGTGAAGGACGGCGTCGCAGACGTGAAGCTGAACCGCGCAGAGAAGCTGAACGCGCTCGACCAGGCGATGTTCCAGGCCCTGATCGAGACCGGCCGGGAGCTGGCCGGCAACCGGAGCGTGCGCGCCGTCGTTCTCTCGGGAGAGGGTCGGGCATTCTGCGCAGGGCTCGACTTCTCGGGCTTCGCGGCCATGGCTGGGGGAGACTCCGGAGCCGGTGCATCGGGACGCAATCCGCTGGAGCGGGAAGCGGGCCAGCCGGCAAACTTCGCGCAGAGCGCCGGCTACGTCTGGATCGAGCTTCCCGTGCCCGTGATCGCCGCCGTCCACGGCGTCGCCTACGGAGGGGGGCTTCAGATCGCCCTGGGGGCCGACATCCGCGTGGTCGCACCCGACGCGCGCCTGTCCGTCCGGGAAGTCCAGTGGGGGCTGATTCCGGACATGAGCGGGACCCAGACCCTGCGCCACCTGGTTCGCCAGGACGTCGCCCGGGAGCTCACCTACACGGGGCGGATCGTCTCCGGCACCGAGGCGCTCGAGCTCGGTCTCGCCACCCGCGTGAGCGAGAGGCCCTACGAGGACGCCCTCGAGCTGGCCGCCGAGATCGCCGGCAAGTCACCCGACGCCATTCGCGCCGCCAAGCAGCTTCTGACTGCCGCACCCGTGGTGAGCACCGAAGAGGGCCTGCTCCTGGAGGAGAAGCTCCAGAGGACCTTGATCGGAGGGCGAAACCAGATCGAGGCGGTCCAGGCGAACATGCAGAAGCGCGCTCCCGAGTTCACCGACCCGGAGTGAGACGGGGACGTTGTTGAACGTCCCCGCTAGTCGAAGCTGCCGTGGCGTCCCGCGCCCTTGGCGAACCGGGTGGCGCCCTCCCGCGTTTCGCCACTCCGGACCACCTGGACACCGTGGTCGAACTCGTTGGAGATCGCGTCCTCCAGCGACATCCCGACCTGCTCGTAGGCGGAGAGGCGATCCGAGCGCATGCACCGCTCGGGGAACTCCGCGATCTGCTCGGCCAGCCTCTCGGCGACCGGGCGGCTCTCGCCATCGGGGACCACCCGATCGGCGAGACCGAAGCGAAGCGCCTCCTCGGCACCCACCGGGCGCCCGGTGAGGATCATGTCCAGCGCTCGCCCCATTCCGACGATCCGCGGCAGTCGAACGGTTCCCCCGTCGATCAGGGGGACTCCCCAGCGCCGGCAGAACACACCGAAGACTGCGCTCTCCTCGACTACGCGCAGGTCGCACCAGAGGGCGAGCTCGAGCCCGCCCGCCACCGCATAGCCGGCGACGGCGGCAATCGTCGGCTTCGAGAGCAGCATCCGCGACGGTCCCATCGGGCCGTCCCCCTCCCGCCGGGTCGGGTTGGAGCGCCCCTCAGCTTCGCTGATGGCCTTCAGATCCGCGCCCGCGCAGAAGGTCCCCCCTTCGCCGTGCAGCACGGCCACCTTGGCGTCGGGATCGGCGTCGAACTCCCGGAATGCCTCGGCGAGAGCGGCGGCCGTCTCGCCATCGACGGCGTTGCGCCGCTCCGGACGTGAAAGGAGCACCGTGAAGACGGGGCCCTTGCGCTCGACTCGCACCGACATCGACTGCACCTCCTCGGGTGGTGGGGTTCAGCGGTACTTCGAGAAGTCCGGGGGCCGCTTCTGGGAGAAGGCTTCCACCCCTTCGCGGGCCTCGTCGGTGTCGACGAAGATCTCCAGCGTGTCGAACGCCATGGTTCCGAGGCCAGCGATGGACTCGCTGTCCGCGTTGAAGGAGTGCTTGAGGACGCGGAGCGCGGTCGGGCTCTTCGCCAGCATCTCGTCGGCCCAGCGCCGCACCTCCGCGCGGAGCTCGCCGGCCGGGACCACCTGGTTCACCAGACCCCAGCGCTCCATGGTGGCGGCGTCGTAGAGGCGGCACAGATACCAGACCTCCCGGGCCCGCTTCTCGCCGAGGATGCGGGCGAGGTACGCGGTGCCGAAGCCGGCGTCGAAGGAGCCGACCCTCGGCCCCGCCTGGCCGAAGCGGGCGGAATCCGCGGCGATGGTGATGTCGCAGAGCACGTGGAGCACGTGGCCGCCCCCCACCGCAACCCCGTTCACCGCCGCGATCACCGGCTTCGGGACCTCGCGGATCACCCGGTGGAAGGTCTCGATCTCGAAGAGCCCGCTCTCGCTGGGGCCGTAGTCGCCCGTCTCCTGCCGCTGCTTCTGGTCGCCGCCGGAGCAGAACGCCCGATCCCCGGCTCCGGTCAGGCACAGCACCCCGACCGATGGGTCGGCCCAGGCGGCCTTGAAGGCCCAGATCAGCTCGTCGACGGTTCGGGCGCGGAACGCGTTCATCCGCTCGGGCCGGTTGATGGTGACCCAGGCAAGTCCCCGATCCACCTCGTAGTGAACGTCGCTCAGATCCTCAGCCCTCACGTCTTCCTCCCTCCTCGGCGTTTCGCTCTTCGCCCCGCGCGATGTCCACCCGCGTGATCCGGCTCCCGGAGACGCCCACGACGGTGACCTCGAAGCCCGGCAGCGAGACCCGCTCGCCCTGACGGGGTGCGTGCCCGAGCGTGTTGAAGACCAGCCCCCCCAGCGAGTCGCCTCGCTCGGCGGGAACCTCCCAGCCGGTCTCGCGGTTGAAGTCGAGCACCTTCACCCGCCCCAGAGCCCGGTAGGAGCCGTCCGAAAGCTCGCGGATCGTCTCCAGCTCCTCCCGGTCGAACTCGTCGCGGATCTCACCCACGATCTCCTCGAGGATGTCCTCCTGGGTGCACAGGCCCTGGGTGACGCCGAACTCGTCCTTCACCACGGCAAGGTGGACGAAGGCCCGCTGCATCTCGGTGAGCAGGCGCAGGATCGGCTTGCGCTCGGGAACCCGAAGCACCGGCTTGACGATCTCACTGAGCTGGGTCCCGTCCTTGCGGACGTGCTCGATCAGGTCCTTCAGGTGCACGACCCCGAGGACGTGATCGATGGATTCCTCGAAGACCGGCACACGCGTGTAGCGCTCCTCGAGCACGTTCTCGAGCAGCTGCGAAGGCAACGTGGTGACAGGGAACGCGAAGATCTCGGTGCGAGGCACCATGATCTCCTCGACCGTCATCTCCGCCGCGCCGGCGGTGGCGCCGATGATCGCGAGGGGCGTTCCATCCGGGGCGCCGTTTCGCGTCAGCCTCGCCAGGCGAAGAACCGCTTCCGGCGCCGTCGGAGAATCGGAGTCCGAGCTGCCTCCCATCCGGCGGACCACCGGCTCGATGATTCGATCGAACACGGCGTGCAAGGGGCGCAGCAGCTGGTGGAAGATGTAGATCGGGAGCGCCACCAGGAAGGCGATCCGGCGCGGGTAGCGGGCGGCGGCGGCCTTGGGCAGCACCTCGCAGAAGATCAGCACCAGCACCGTCATCACCGCGGTGGCGACGACAATCCCCTTGGTCTCCCCCAGGTATGCGATTGCCAAGCCCGACGCTGCTGCCGCGCCCAGGATGTTGACCAGGTTGTTGCCCAGCAGGATCGTGACCAGCAGGCGGGAGGTGTGGCCGAGAAGATCCCGGACGGCGATGGCCGACGGGCCGCGAAGCTCCCGGACCTCCTCCTCGATCTCGTGGCTCCCGACGCGCAGCAGCGCCGTCTCGCTTCCCGAGAAGAAGGCGGAGAGCACGAGGCATGCGAGTATCACCAGCAGGTGACTCACGACGTCCATGACGGCTCCTCAAAGGTGGGATCGGACCATGCATGGGCAAGCGCAGGGTCGCCGCAGGATGCGCGGAGGCGGACGGAACCGAGCCTGTGACTGTCTGGGGGCAGTGCCTGCATCGTCCAAGTCGAGGCTATCCCGGGACCCGGGTCGGGTCAATCGCAGCGGAAGAGCCGCTCGAGGAAGTTCTGCCGCCTCCAGCCGCGGCGCTTCATGCACTTCTCGAACTTCTTCGGGGCCAGCTCGCCGCCGCTCTCGTCGGTGAGCAGGCGGCAGACGCGGGTGGTCTCCTCGAAGCGAGCCTGGTCCGCCGGTTTCACGGACCAGGGCGTCTGGCTGCCAGCGCAGCTCGAGCCGACGAGAACAGCCAACCCCGCCGAGGCGCAGGCGATGTGTCGTCTGGTCCGCATGCTTCGACGGCCGGGCTCAGCTGAGCCAGCGACCCAGCCTGCTCCCCCAGACGAAGCGGATGAACCGCTGCCGCTTTTCTTCCTTCTTTCGGCGGTAGGGGTAGCCGTCCTCCACCTTCTTGCGGCCGAAGCGGTTGACGATGATCGGCATGGCGTGACAGCTGTTCCTGAGGCCGATCGCGCCGTTCACCTGCCCGAGACCGCTCTCTTTCAGCCCGCCGAAGGGCACTTCCTGTGCGACGCAGGTGACCGGCAGCTCGTTGACGGAGATTCCGCCAGCCTCGAGGCGCCCGGCGATCTCGAAGCCCTTCCGCTTGTCTCGGGTCCAGACGCTCCCACTCAGACCGTAGCGCGTGTCGTTCGCCAACTGGATTGCTTCCTCTTCCTCACGCACCCGCATGATCGCCAGCACCGGTCCGAAGGTCTCCTGGCGCATCAGCTCCATCTCGTGGTTCACGTCGACGATCACGGTGGGCTCGTAGAAGAGCCCCGGCAGCTCGGGGTTGCGGCGCCCGCCCGCGAGGACGCGAGCGCCCTGGCTCCTGGCGTCGTCGACCTGCCGCCCGACCACCTCCAACTGCTGCTGCGAGGCGAGCGCACCGACGTCGAACTCCCCCTCCGCTCCCTGGCGCAGCTCCGCGACCTTCTCGACCACCTTGCGCGTGAACTCCTCACAGACCTCGTCGACCACGTAGATGCGCTGCGTCCCCCAGCGGGCCTGACCCGCGTTGGCGAAGGCTCCTGCGATCGCGCCGTTCACGGCCCGATCCAGCTTCGCGTCGGCGCAGACGATCATCGGGTCCTTGCCGCCCAGCTCCAGCGTGCAGGGGATCAGCTGCCGGGCGCAGGTCTCCGCGACCTTGCGACCGGAGGCGGCGCTCCCGGCGAAGGAGACCTTGTCGACGCCGGCCTCGGCGAGCGCGGCACCCGTCTCCTCGTCGCCGAGAAGCACGCTCAGCACGCCTTCGGGCAGACCCGCCGCTTCGAAGAGATCGCCGACCAGCTTTCCCGAGTAGGGCGTGAGTTCCGAGGGCTTGAGGAGCACGGTGTTGCCCGCCATCAGCGCCTGGACGGTCGGATTCAGAGACATGATGAAGGGCCGGTTCCAGGGCGCGATGATCCCCACCACGCCGAGGGGCCGGTAGGTGATGCGCAGCTGCCTGGTCAACCCCCGCAGCCCGTGCATCCGATGCTTCCGGGTGCGGAGGATCTCATCCGTTCGCTTGGCGTAGAAGCCCAGCGAATCGCAGGCGGCGAGGATCTCCCCGGTGATCGCCTCGTAACGGGCCTTCCCCGTCTCCCGGAGAACCAGCTCGATGCACTCGTCCTGCCGTGCGACGAGCGCGTCGAGAGCTCGATACACGTACCTCGCGCGCTCATCGAAGCCGAGCTCCGCCCAGCCGGGTTGCGCCTTGCGCGCCGACTCCAGCGCGTCCTGCACGTCCTCGGTCGTCGCCACCTCGAACTCGCCAGTGGGCTCCAGTGAAGCCGGATTCCGCAGGCGATAGAGGCGCCGCGAACCGGGCGGCGCGTCGACGGCTTCGATGATGGCCATGGCTACCTTCCTGGCGGACCCGTCGGAATGTCGCGGAAGGGCTTGCCCTTGTCCACGCGAATCTCGGGCGGCAGCTGGAGCACGCGCTCGGCGATGATGTTCTTCAGGATCTCGTCCGTGCCCCCGGCGATGCGCATTCCCGGCGCGCTCAAGTACGACTCCTGCCAGTGCGCTTCCTGGGGCGCGGCGGATTCGTCCATGAGCGCCCCCATCGCTCCCTGGAGCTCCACCGCAAACGCCGCGATCTCCTGGAGGAGGGGCGCACCCACCGCCTTGCCGATCGAGCCCTCGGGTCCGGGGGTGTCGCCCCGCGAGAGCGCGCTGAGCGTGCGATAGCCGGTGTACTGGATCCCCTTGGAGCGGATGTAGATGTCGGCGAGCTTCTGCCGCACCGCGGAGTCCTGGATGGCGGGCTTCCCGTTCCTGCGCGACTCCCTCGCCAGGCGCAGGAGATCCCGGAAACCTCCGCCCATGCCCCCGGAGCCGATCGACAGCCGCTCGTTCATCAGCGTGGTGATGGCGACGCCCCAGCCGTCGCCCTCCGCGCCGAGCCGGTTCGAGTCCGGGATCCGCACGTCGGAGAAGAAGATCTCGTTGAAGGCCTGACCCCCATTGATCTGCTTGATGGGCCGGATCTCGATACCCGGGGTGTGCATGTCCACGATGAAGTAGGTGAGACCGGCGTGCTTGGTGGCGCCCGGATCGCTTCGCGCCGGCAGCATTCCCCAGTCGCAGTACTGGGCGCCGGTGCACCAGATCTTCTGACCGTTCAAGATCCACTCGTCGCCGTCGCGCACTGCAGTGGTGCGCAGAGCTGCCAGATCGGAGCCCGCGTCCGGCTCGCTGAAGGCCTGGCACCAGACCTCACTGCCGCGGATCATGTTGGGCAGGTACTTGTTCTTCTGCTCCTCGGTGCCGTGAGCGATCAGGGTGGGCCCGAGCATGCCGTGGCCGATCGCGTAGATGTTCGGCGGAACCCTGAACTTGGATTCCTCCTGGCCGAAGATCACGTTCTCCATCCGGCCGAGGCCCTGACCGCCATACTCCTTCGGCCAGGTAAGACAGGCCCAGCCCGCGTCGGCCTTCTTCGCCTGCCACTCCTTCGCCTTGCGGATGGTCTCTTCGTCCGCGCGCTCGCCCAGCAGGTCGACGGCGGCATCGTCGGGGCCCCTGAGCTCCGCGTTGGCTTCCAGCCACGCGCGCGCCTTGGCGCGAAATGCCGTCTCTTCGGGGGTGTCTTCGAAATGCATCGTGAAGGTCCTTTCTTGTGAATCCGTTGCGCTGATCGGGCGTTCGCGGAGGGCGCAGCTCCGCTATGCCGCGTCCTGAGCCTCGAGTCGCTGGACCAGCTTCTCCCGCCACTCGCTCGGGCTCCCCAGAGCCAGGCTCAGGAGCTTGGCGCGGCGGAAGAACAGGTGGCAGTCGTACTCCCAGGTGAAGCCGACGCCCCCGTGCATCTGGATCATCTCCTCCGCGCCCAGGCAGAACGCGTCGCTGGCGGCCACCCGGGTGCTGCAGGCCGACACGGGAAGCTCGTCATTGTCCTCGCTGAGGGCCCAGGCGGCGTAGTATCCATTCGAGGTGGCGATCTGGATTGCTGCGTAGAGATCGGCCAGGCGATGCTTGAGCGCCTGGTAGGAAGCCACCGGCCGGCCGAAGGTGTAGCGGCCCATGGTGAATTCCTTGGTCAGCTCCAGGGTCCGCTCGGCCCCCCCGATCTGCTCGAATCCCATCAGCACGGCGGCGCGGTCCAGCAGCCGCGAGGCGAGCTCCGCCCCCTGCCCCTGCTTGCCGAGCAGCTCCGCCGGTGCGCCGGAGAAGCTGAGCTTCGCCTGCGATCGGCTCGGATCGAAGGACTGGAGTGCCGTGCGCGCGACGCCCTCCCCCGCCAGGTCCACGAGCACCAGGGACGGCCCTGCGCCGCTCCCCGCCAGCACCACGGCGAGCCCAGCGGCGTCTCCGTCGAGCACCGGGAGCTTCTCGCCGTCGAGCTTTCCGTCGGCGTAGGCGGTGGCCGGGGCGTCGGTCTCGAGATCCCCGGGGCCCTCGGCGACGGCGAAGGTGCCGATCAGCTCGCCCGAGCAGAGCTTCGGCAGATACTTCTGCTTCTGCTCCTCGCTGCCCGCGATCAGCAGGGCCTCGGTGGCGAGATACACCGACGAAGCGAAGGGGATCGGCGCCAGCGCCCGGCCGAGTTCCTCGGCGATCAACACCAGCTCCAGATACCCCAGCCCGGCGCCGCCGAACTCCTCCGGAACCGTCGCACCCAGCCAGCCCATCTCGGCGACCCCCTTCCAGAGATCGGAGTCGTAGGGCGTCTCGGATTCCATCACCGCCCGGCAGACATCCAGGCTCGCGTACTCGTTCAGGTAGTCGCGGGCCGTCTGCTGGACGAACTGCTGGTCTTCGGAGAATTCGAGATTCATCGGGAATGTCCTCGTGCTTGGGGCGTCGGTCGATCAGCCAGTATACGATCGCGGAGTGTCGGGCGCAGCGCCGACCGAGGACACCCACCCAGATGCCGGTCTACCGCCTCGGTTCCAGTCCCAGCTTTCCGCACCCCGAGGAGGCGGAGGAAGGGGGGCTGCTCGCCGTGGGCGGAGACCTCTCCCCGAGGAGGCTGCTCACCGCATACGCCATGGGGATCTTCCCCTGGTATGAACGAGCGCCGATCCTCTGGTTCTCACCCGACCCGCGCGCCGTGCTGCTTCCTGGCGACCTCCGCGTCTCCCGGCGTCTCCGACGCACACTTCGGCAAGGCCGCTTCGAGCTGCGCTTCGACTCCGCCTTCGAGAAGGTGATCCGCTCCTGCGCCACCACCCCCCGGCGGGGAGGCGGCGGCACCTGGATCACGCCGGACATGATCGGCGCCTACTGCACGCTCCACGACCTCGGATTTGCCCACTCTTCGGAGGCCTGGTGCGACGGAGCGCTGGTGGGAGGGGTCTACGGAGTGTCCCTCGGCTCCGGCTTCTTCGGTGAGTCCATGTTCTTCCGCGAGCGGGACGCATCGAAGGCCGCCCTCGCCGCCCTGGTCTGGCAGATCGAGGAGTGGGGATTCGACCTGCTCGACTGCCAGATGCACACGGAACACCTGGCGCGCCTGGGTGCCAGCGAGTGGCCACGCTACCGCTTCCTCCGCGCTTTGGAGAGGAGCCTGGCGAGGCCGACGCAGCGAGGGAAGTGGCAGCTGACGCCGGGACTCGTCGAGTCGAGAATTGGCAAGCGCGCGGAGGGCGGTGGCTGAACCCGTTCACCGACCGCTGAAGCGGGGCTCGCGGCGCTCGAGGAAGCTCTGGATCCCTTCCTGGAAATCGTTGGAGCGGAAGAGCAACAGCAGCTGCATCAGTACGTGATGGGTGTGGGACTCGAAGTCTTCGCTGAGCCCGTGGCGAAACAGGCGCTTCATGGCGACCAGGGCCAGCGGCGCATTCGCCGCGATCCTCTCGGCCCAGCTCTCGGCCTCCGCCATCAGCTCGTCCTGCGGCACCACCTTGTTCACCAGGCCCAGCTCCAGGGCCCGCTGCGGCGAGATGTCCTCGGCCAGGAAGGCGACCTCGCAGGCCTTGGCCCAGCCGATCAGCCGCGGGAGGTACCAGGTGCCTCCACTCTCGGGAACGATGCCGCGCTTCGCGAAGCCCGGAAGCAGCTTGGCACCATCCCCGATCAGGCGGATGTCGCAGCCCAGGGCGAGATCGACGCCATAGCCGGCCGCCGCTCCGTTGATCGCACAAAGCACCGGAGTGTCGATGCGGTGGAGGGTCACGGTGGGAATCTCCCGGGTGCTGATGTGGGAGGCCCCGCCTCCCGGTGAGAGCACGCCGGCACCTCCGATCCCCTTGCCCGCCGCGGCATCCTTGAGATCGAGGCCACTGCAGAAGCCGCGGCCCTGCCCGGTGAGCAGGATGACGCGGACGTCCGGGTCGTCATCGGCATCGACCAGCGCCTGTCCAAGCATCCCGAGCATTTCGATGCTGATCGCGTTCATGCGCTCGGGGCGGTTCAGGGTGAGCTTCGCGACGTGGCCACTCTTCTCGTGCAGCAGATCGGTCATCCAGGTCTCCTTCCGGCCAGATGCTAGAATTTTCTCAGGAATAGCGCGGTATCCCCGCGGGGCCGCGCCGTCGTAAGGCATTCGAGGAGCGCTATGGTGGACAGGACCAGGGACATCGACCCGGAGGAGACCCGGGAGTGGCTGGAGGCCCTCGAGTCCGTGCTCTACCGCGAGGGCGTGGATCGCGGCCACTACCTGATCGAGCGTCTGATCGACAAGGCGCGGCGCTCCGGTGTCCACCTCCCCTACTCCGCCAGCACCGCCTACGTGAACACCATCCACGCCAGCGAAGAGAAGGAGATGCCGGGCGAGCCCGGCCTGGAGCACCGCATCCGCTCCATCATCCGCTGGAACGCCATGGCCATGGTGGTCCAGGCCAACCGCCAGAGCAGCGAGCTCGGTGGGCACATCGCGAGCTTCGCCTCTGCAGCGACACTCTACGATGTGGGCTTCAACCACTTCTTCCGCGGGCCGGATCACGAGAGCGGTGGAGACCTGATCTACATCCAGGGCCACAGCTCACCGGGCATCTACTCCCGCGCCTTCCTGGAGGGACGGCTCAGCGAGGAACGGCTCCGTGGATTCCGCCAGGAGGTGGAGCGAGACGGACTCTCCTCCTACCCGCACCCCTGGCTGATGCCCGACTTCTGGCAGTTCCCGACGGTCTCGATGGGCCTCGGCCCGATGCTGGCGATCTATCAGGCCCGCTTCATGCGCTACCTGCACAACCGCGGCATTGCCGACACGGCGGGGCGCAAGGTCTGGGCGTTCATGGGCGACGGCGAGATGGACGAGCCGGAATCGCTGGGCGCGATCGGGATGGCCGCACGCGAGAAGCTCGACAACCTGATCTTCGTGGTGAACTGCAACTTGCAGCGGCTGGACGGACCGGTGCGGGGAAACGGGAAGATCATCCAGGAGCTCGAAGGGGACTTCCGGGGAGCGGGCTGGAACGTCATCAAGGTCATCTGGGGAGGCCGCTGGGACCCGCTCCTCGCCAAGGACCGCAAGGGGATCCTGCTCGACAGGATGGAGCAGGCGGTGGACGGTGACTACCAGAACTACAAGGCGCGCGATGGCGCCTATGTACGGGAGCACTTCTTCGGGACCCACCCGGAGCTGCGGGAGATGGTCGCCAACATGACCGATGACGACGTCTGGCTGCTGAACCGGGGGGGACACGATCCGCGCAAGATCTACACCGCCTACGCCGCCGCGGTGAAGCACACCGGCCAGCCCACGGTGATTCTGGCCAAGACCGTGAAGGGCTACGGAATGGGCGAAGCCGGTGAGGGGAAGAACGTCACCCATCAGCAGAAAAAAATGGGCGACACTGCGCTCCGCGTGTTCCGGGACCGCTTCCGCATCCCGATCTCGGACGAGGAGATCCACGACACGCCCTTCTACAAGCCCGCCGAGGACAGCCCGGAGATGCGCTACATGCACGAGCGCCGCCAGGCTCTGGGCGGCTACCTGCCGGTGCGCCGGGAGGATGACCGGCCTCTCGAGGTCCCGGGACGGGAGGTCTTCCAGACCCAGCTGATGGGCAGCGGGGAGCGCGAGATCTCCACCACCATGGCCCTCGTGCGCATGCTGACCGCACTGGTGCGTGACAAGAAGATCGGCCGCTTCGTGGTCCCCATCGTTCCCGACGAGGCGCGCACCTTCGGCATGGAGGGGCTCTTCCGGCAGCTCGGCATCTACGCCGCGGAAGGCCAGCTCTACACACCCGTAGACTCGGACCAGGTCATGTACTACCGCGAGGACCGGAGCGGGCAGATCCTGCAGGAGGGGATCAGCGAGGCGGGTGCGACGTCCTCGTGGATCGCAGCGGGCACCGCCTACGCCAACCACGGGGTCAACACGATCCCCTTCTACCTGTTCTACTCCATGTTCGGCTTCCAGCGCGTCGGCGATCTGCTCTGGTCCGCGGGCGATTCCCAGGCGCGGGGCTTCCTGATCGGCGGCACCGCGGGGCGGACCACGCTCGCCGGCGAGGGTCTGCAGCACCAGGATGGGCACAGCCATCTGCTGGCCTCGACGGTCCCGAACTGCATCGCCTACGACCCGGCCTACGCGTACGAGCTCGCGGTGATCGTCCAGGACGGCCTTCGCCGCATGTACGCCGAGCGCGAGAAGGTCTTCTACTACATCACCGTGATGAACGAGAACTACGTGCAGCCTCCCCTGCCCGAAGGGTCCGAAGCGGGCATCCTCAAGGGGATGTACCTGCTCCGCGAGGGGGCCGGGAGCGGAAGGCCGCACGTCCAGCTGATGGGGAGCGGAACCATCCTGCGCGAGGTGATCGGCGCCGCCGACCTGCTCGAGAACGACTTCGGCGTCGACTCCGATCTCTGGAGCGTCACCAGCTTCGGCGAGCTGCGCCGCGAGGGTCTCGAGGTGGAGCGCTGGAACACCCTCCACCCCGACGAACCGCCCCGCAGGAGCTACGTGGAGCAGATCCTGGCGAAGCGGGCCGGTCCGGTGATCGCCGCCACCGACTACCTGCAGGCGCACGCCGACCAGATCCGAAGCTTCGTCCCGGGATCCTACCGGGTCCTCGGGACCGACGGCTTCGGCCGCTCCGACACGCGAGCCAGACTGCGGCACTTCTTCGAGGTGAACCGCTACTTCATCGCCGTCCGGGCGCTCCGCTCCCTGGCCGAGGAAGGAACAGTGCCCGCGGCAACGGTTCGGCAGGCGATCGAGAAATACGGCATCGACCCGGAGAAGCCGAACCCGGTGACGGTCTAGACGATGACGCGAGCCTTTCCGGAGAACCCAGCGTGGGTGTAGAGAAGCAGGTCCTGCTGCCGGACATCGGCGACTTCGAGGACGTGGACGTGATCGAGGTCCTGATCTCGGTCGGAGACCGCGTCGCCGTCGACGACTCGCTGATCGTCCTGGAGAGCGACAAGGCCACCATGGAGATTCCCTCGCCCTTCGCGGGCGTGGTGAAGGAGATCCACGTCGCGCAGGGAGACAAGGTCAGCCAGGGCGCGCTGATCGCCACCCTGGAGGTGGAAGAGGCGGCGCCGGTCGAGACCGCCGCGCCGCCGGAGGCCGAGGCTCCGGGGACTGCGAGCCCGTCCTCGGATCCCATACCCGCCGAGGCGGAGAGCGCCATCCCTTCGCCCGAGGCGGAGAGCGTCGTTCCTTCGCCCGAGCCGGTGCCCGTCGAGCCCGAGAGCGTCGTTCCCGCCGACCCGGGCGAGAGGTCGAGCGGGCAGGCACACGCCAGCCCGTCGGTGCGCCGGCTCGCCCGCGAGCTCGGGGTCGACCTCGAGCTGGTGCCGGCGACCGGCCGCAAGGGTCGCATCCAGAAGGACGACGTCCGCGGCTACGTGAAGGGAATGCTGGCCAAGGGCACGGCCGCCGGCGTCCCGATCGCCGGGGTCAGTGTCGCCGCGCCGCGGGAGATCGACTTCTCGAAGTTCGGACCCACCGAGCTCCAGCCCCTCCACAAGGTGCGCAAGCTCTCCGCCGCGAACCTGCACCGGAGCTGGGTCACCGTCCCCCACGTGACGCAGTTCGACGAGGCGGACATCACCGAGCTGGACGCGTTTCGCAGCGAGCAGAAGCCCGCGGCCGAGAGCCGCGGCATCAAGCTGACCTTCCTTCCGTTCGTGGTCAAGGCTTGCGCCGCCGCACTCCTGGAATTTCCCCACTTCAACTCCTCGCTCGACCACACCGGCGAGAACCTGATCCTGAAGCGCTACGTGCACATCGGCGTGGCGGTGGACACGCCGAACGGTCTGGTGGTCCCGGTCTTGCGGGATGCGAACCGCAAGGGGCTCTTCCAGCTTGCGGAGGAGCTTCAGGAGCTCGGCGAGAAGGCGCGCAGCCGGAAGCTCCGGGTCGATGACCTCGAGGGTGGAAGCTTCAGCATCTCCAGTCTGGGCGGCATCGGCGGCACCTTCTTCACGCCCATCGTGAACCACCCCGAGGTCGCGGTGCTCGGCGTCTCTCGCATGGAGTGGAAGCCGGTGTTCCGGGGGGGCGAGTTCGTGCCGCGGCTCATCCTGCCGCTCTCCCTCTCCTACGACCACCGGGTGATCGACGGTGCCGATGCGGTCCGGTTCACCCGGAGGCTGGCGGCGTTCCTGTCGGACCTGCGACGGCTCTTGATCTAGGAGTTCGACCCGAGATGAGTGACGAGGTTCAGGCGGAACTGCTGGTGCTGGGCGCCGGGCCGGGGGGCTACACGGCCGCCTTCCGGGCCGCGGACCTCGGCAAACAGGTCGTGCTCGTCGAGCGCTACCCCAGCCTCGGTGGCGTGTGCCTCAACGTCGGCTGCATTCCCTCGAAGACGCTCCTGCACATGGCGGGTGTGATCGACTCCGCGCGCGAGCTACGGGAAGCAGGAATCGACTTCGGGGAGCCTCGGCTCGATGTCGAGGCGATCCGCGGTCGGAAGGACCAGGTGGTGCAGACGCTCACGCGGGGCCTCTCCGGACTGGCCAGGCAGCGCGGGGTTCGGGTGCTGACCGGCGTCGGGAGCTTCGAGTCGGCGAACCGTCTCTCCGTGCAGAGCTCCGATGGGTCCACGTCCATCGCCTTCGAGAGCGCCATCATCGCGGCGGGCTCCCGGGCCAGCGAGATTCCGGGCTTTCCGAATGACGACCCCCGTCTGATGGATTCCACCTCCGCCCTGGAGATCCCGGAGATCCCGAAGCGGCTGCTGGTGATCGGCGGCGGGATCATCGGCCTGGAGATGGCGACCGTCTACTCGGCTCTCGGCTCCGAGGTCACCGTGGTGGAGCTTCTCGGCTCGCTGATGGCGGAAGCCGACCCCGACCTGGTGCGGCCGCTCGAGCAGCGGATCCGCAAGCGCTACGCCGGCGTCCACCTGGAGACGCAGGTCACCGCGATCGACCCCCGCCCGGATGGGCTACGCGCCAGCTTCGCGGGGGAAGACGCCCCCCCCTCGGGCCTCTTCGACAGGGTGCTGGTGGCGGTGGGCCGCACACCCAACGCCGGGTTGATCGGCGCCGAGCGGGCTGGCGTCGAGGTGGACGAGCGGGGCTTCATTCCCGTCGATGCGAAGCGGCGCACCAACATCCCCCACATCTACGCCATCGGCGACATCACCGGCCCTCCGCTCCTGGCCCACAAGGCCGTCCGCGAGGGGAAGATCGCCGCCGAGGTCGTGGCGGGGCTGCCCGCCTCCTACGATCCCAGGGCGGTTCCCTCGGTGGCCTACACCGATCCCGAGATCGCCTGGATGGGGCTTGGCGAGAGCGAGGCCGAGGCGAAGGGGATCGCGATCGAGAAGGCCTCCTTCCCCTGGGCCGCCAGCGGCCGGGCCCTCGCCCTCGGCCGCAAGGAGGGACTCACCAAGCTGCTCTTCTCGGCGGAAGACGGGGTACTGCTGGGGGCCGGGATCGTCGGGCCCCACGCCGGCGAGCTGATCGCGGAGGCGGTTCTGGCCCGGGAGATGGGCGCCGACGCCGAGGATCTCTCCCTCACCATCCACGCCCATCCGACTCTTTCCGAGACGCTCGGCTTCGCTGCGGAGATGGCGGAAGGCACCATCACCGACCTCTACCTGCCGAAGAAGCGGAAGTAGCCCGCCTCCCCGCTCATGGAATGTGGCGGTAGAGCTCGTCGTTGACGCGTTGGCTGATTCGCCAGCCGCGGTCGGTGCGGACCAGCCGGTCCCGGTAGATGCCACCGCAGAAGAAGAGCTTGAGGCTCCCGTCCTCTTGCGGAAGCCCCATCGGGTTGAAGAAGTAACAGACGGAGCTCGCGCGATCGCCGTCGAGCTCGACGCGCGCATTGGTGACCAGGTGCTGCACCACCCGAAACGGAGCCAGCGCCTTCGCGAGCCAGCTCTTGACGGCGGGATACTCGCCGCAGATCCCGCCTGATCTCGTGTAGTCGATCGTCGCTTCGGGGGTGAAGACCTCGTCCAGCAGATCGAACTCCCTGGCGTCGATCGCGGCGCAGTAGCGGGTCAGCAGATCCTCGATCTCCAGCTTGTCCCGAAGCTCGGCGAGCCAGCGCTCTTCAGCCATCCCGTGCTCCTCCTCGCCCGGATTATTCACGAGCGCTGCCCGCCGGGCTAGCGTCCCTTCTCTCCCATTCATAGAATGGGAGCGTCCCATGGCCAGCTCTGATCCCCCAGGGCTCGCAGAGGAGTCGAATGCTCCATTTGCGCGGTGGCGCAGCCTTTTCCGAGTCGCGACTGGCCCGGCTTCTGACTCGGATCCGCAGCCGGGTCCCCCAGGTCTCGGCGCTTCGCGCTGAGTTCACCCACTTCGTCGATCTGGAGGGCGAGCTGGATGCGGCCGCGCGGGAGATATTGGATCGCCTGCTGCGCTACGGCCCCCGCCAGGCGGTCCTGGAGACGGAGGGCTGGCTGCTGTTGGTGGTGCCTCGCCTGGGCACGATCTCGCCCTGGTCGTCCAAGGCCACCGACATCGCCCGGATCTGTGGCCTCGCGAAGGTCCGGCGCCTGGAGCGCGGAATCGCCTACCGCGTGTCCGGAGTCGACGCGGGGGCGCTCCCCGAGATCGCACCCATGATCCACGACCGGATGACGGAGACCGTGCTGGCGCGCTTCGAAGAGGCGGAGCAGCTGTTCCGCCGCACGGGGCCGGTCCCCTTTGCGACGGTGGACGTCCTCGGAGCGGGACACGAGGCCCTGGAGAACGCCGACCGCCAGCTCGGACTCGCCCTGGCCAAGGACGAGATCGACTACCTGGTGGAGAACTTCCGGGAGCTGCGGCGCAACCCGACGGACGTAGAGCTGATGATGTTCGCCCAGGCGAACTCCGAGCACTGCCGCCACAAGATCTTCAACGCCGAGTGGATCCTCGACGGGGAGCGGCAGGAGCGGTCGCTCTTCCAGATGATCCGGAACACGACCGAGCAGTCCCCCGACGGCGTCCTGTCCGCCTACCACGACAACGCCGCCGTCATGGCCGGCTCCACCGCGGGCAGGTTCTTCCCCGACCCCGAGACCGGCATCTACGCCGAGCACAGCGAGCCGATCCACATCCTGATGAAGGTCGAGACCCACAACCACCCGACCGCGATCTCGCCATTCCCGGGCGCCGCGACCGGCTCCGGCGGGGAGATCCGCGACGAGGGCGCCACCGGACGCGGCTCGAAGCCGAAGGCCGGCGTCACCGGGTTCTCGGTCTCGAACCTCAAGATCCCGGGCGCGCTGCAACCGTGGGAGGAGGACTTCGGAAAGCCCGGCCGGATGGCGTCGGCGCTGGAGATCATGCTGGAGGGTCCGATCGGAGGAGCCGCCTTCAACAACGAGTTCGGCCGCCCCAACCTGGCGGGCTACTTCCGCAGCTTCGAGGAGAAGGTGCCCGGCCCGAATGGCGAGGAGGTCCGCGGCTACCACAAGCCGATCATGCTCGCGGGCGGGTTCGGCAACATCCGGCCGGAGCAGGTGGAGAAGGCCGAGATCACGCCCGGTGCCGCCATCGCGGTGCTGGGAGGCCCCGCCATGCTGATCGGACTCGGTGGCGGCGCCGCCTCGTCGATGGCTTCCGGGGCGAGCGCCGAGGACCTGGACTTCGCCTCGGTCCAGCGCGACAACCCGGAGATGCAGCGCCGCTGCCAGGAGGTGATCGACCAGTGCTGCGCACTGGGCGAGGAGAGCCCGATCCTCTCGATCCACGACGTCGGAGCCGGCGGCCTCTCCAATGCGGTGCCGGAGCTGGTCCACGGAAGCCAGCGCGGCGCCGGCGTGGAGCTGCGCGCCGTGCCCAACGACGAGCCCGGGATGTCGCCCCTGGAGCTCTGGTGCAACGAGTCGCAGGAGCGCTACGTGCTCGCCATCGCGCCAGAGCGCCTGGCGAGCTTCGAGGCGCTCTGCGCTCGAGAGCGCTGTCCCGTCGCCGTGCTGGGAGAGGCCAGGGCCGACGGCCGCTTGATCGTGGAGGACGCCCACTTCGGGAACCGCCCGATCGACCTGCCACTCTCGGTGCTGCTGGGAAAACCTCCCAAGATGCTCCGGGACGTGACGCACATCCCCTTCCGGCCCAGACCATTCGAGACCGGCGGCATCGAACTCGACGACGCAGTGGAGAGGGTGCTGCGACTGCCCTCGGTGGGTGACAAGACCTTCCTGATCACCATCGGCGACCGCAGCGTAACCGGACTGGTGACGCGGGATCAGATGGTCGGCCCCTGGCAGGTCCCGGTCGCCGACGCGGCGGTGACGACGACCAGCTTCGACACCCACGCCGGGGAGGCGGCGGCGATGGGTGAGCGGACGCCGCTGGCCCTGCTGGACCCGGCCGCCTCCGCTCGGATGGCGGTGTCGGAGGCGATCACGAACATCGCCGCGGCCGACGTCGCCGAGTTGCGGCAGGTCCGCCTCTCCTGCAACTGGATGGCGGCAGCGGGCCACCCCGGTGAGGATGCGGGGCTCCACGACGCGGTGCGCGCGGTGGGAATGGAGCTCTGCCCCGCCCTCGGCATCGCCGTGCCCGTCGGCAAGGACTCGATGTCCCTGCGGGCCGTCTGGGAGGCCGATGGGGAGGAGCGGAGCGTGACCGCTCCCCTCTCGCTGATCGTGACGGCCTTCGCTCCGGTGGCCGACGTTCGAGCCAGCTTGACGCCTCAGCTGCGGACGGACCTCGGCGAGACGGCGCTGCTGCTGATCGACCTCGGGGGAGGACGAAACCGCCTGGGCGGGTCGGCGCTGGCCCAGGTGTATCGGGCCGTGGGCAGCACTCCCCCGGACCTGGAGGATCCGGCAGCGCTTCGCAGCTTCTTCGCCGCGGTCGGGGAGCTCCGGCGGGCCAGCCGGATCCTCGCCTACCACGACCGGTCGGACGGCGGACTCTTCGTCACCCTGGCGGAGATGGCATTCGCCGGAGGCACTGGCCTGCGAGTCGCCCTCGACGAGCTGGCTGGCGACCCGCTGCGTGCGCTCTTCAGCGAGGAGCTCGGCGCGGTACTCCAGGTCCGAGCCAGCGATCTCGATGGGGTTCTGCAGGTGCTCCGTGGCTACGGGCTGGGCGGGTGCAGCGTCCCGATCGGCGCTCCGGCCTCGGACGACCGCATCGTCTTCACCCTGGGCGGAAAGGAGATCCTGGCGCGATCGCGCGTGGAGCTTCGACGCGCCTGGTCCGAGACGACGCATCGCATGCAGGCGCTGCGGGACAACGCCGAGTGCGCGGATCAGGAGCAGGAGCTTCGCTGCGATCCCGGCGACCCCGGTCTCGGCGTGGTGCTTCCCTTCGATCCGTCCGAGGACCCGTCCGCACCCTCCGTCGCGCGGGGCGCGCGTCCAGCGCTGGCGATCCTGCGCGAGCAGGGCGTCAATGGACAGGTCGAGATGGCGGCCGCCTTCCACCGGGCCGGCTTCGAGTGCGTCGACGTTCACATGAGCGACCTCCTCGAGGGCCGCGTCTCCCTGGCCGGGTTCCGGGGCCTGGCGGCCTGCGGCGGCTTCTCCTACGGCGACGTCCTCGGGGGCGGCGAGGGATGGGCCAAGTCGATCCTCTTCCACGCCCGTGCGCGGGACGAGTTCGCCTCCTTCTTCGAACGCAGCGGGAGCTTCGCCCTCGGCGTCTGCAACGGCTGCCAGATGCTCTCGAATCTTCGCGAACTGATTCCGGGCGCGCAGCGCTGGCCCCGCTTCGTGCGAAACCTCTCCGAGCAGTTCGAGGCGCGGCTTTGCCTGGTGGAGATCGAGGAGAGCCCCTCGATCCTGCTGCGGGGAATGGCCGGCGCCAGACTCCCCATCGTCGTGGCGCACGGCGAAGGCCGGGCGGAGATCGAGGGCGAGCCAGAGATCGTGGCCGCGCGCTTCGTGGACAACCGCGGCGCCGTGACCGAGCACTATCCGGAAAACCCGAACGGTTCGCCCGCCGGGGTCACGGCGCTGACGACCCGCGACGGCCGGGTCACCATCATGATGCCGCACCCGGAGCGCGTCTTCCGGACGCTGCAGCACTCCTGGCATCCCGACGGCTGGGGAGAGGACGGCCCCTGGATGCGACTGTTTCGAAACGCACGCCTCTTCGTCGACTAGCTAGCTAGGAGCAAACATGGAGCTCTCCCGGCTCACCGCAGTCTCCCCCCTGGACGGCCGCTACGGCCATCAGACCGCCGACCTCCGGCCGATCTTCAGCGAGCTCGGGCTGATTCGTTACCGGATCACCGTGGAGGTACGCTGGCTCCAGTCCCTGGCCCGGCACCCGGGGGTCGCCGAGGTTCCCCGCTTCTCGGAGAAAGCCGATCGCCGGTTGGAGGCGATCATCGAGGAGTTCGACGAGGCGGACGCGCAGCGCGTCAAGGAGATCGAGCGCACCACCAATCACGACGTCAAGGCGATCGAGTACTTCCTGAAGGAGAAGATCCGGGGCGACGCGGAGCTCGAGGCCGTGAGCGAGTTCATCCACTTCGCCTGCACCTCCGAAGACATCAACAACCTCTCCCACGCGCTGATGCTCCGCGACGGGAGAGAGCAGGGCCTGCTTCCGCGGATGGACCAGCTGATCGGCGCGATCCGGAGCCTGGCGGAGGCGCACGCGGACCGGCCGATGCTCTCCCGCACCCACGGACAGCCCGCCTCCCCCACGACTCTCGGGAAGGAGATGGGGAACGTGGTGGCGCGCCTCGCCCGCCAGCGTCGCCAGCTCGCCGACGTGGAGATCCTGGGAAAGATCAACGGCGCGGTCGGCAACTACAACGCACACCTCATCGCCTACCCCGAGGTCGACTGGGTCGAGAACGCGCAGCGCTTCGTCGAGGACCTGGGGCTGGTCTGGAACCCGTTCACGACGCAGATCGAGCCACACGACTACATGGCGGAGTTCTTCGACGCGGTGGCTCGGTTCAACACGATCCTGCTCGACTTCGATCGCGACGTCTGGAGCTACATCTCGATCGGGTACTTCAAGCAGCGGACCGTCGAGGGAGAGGTCGGCTCCTCCACCATGCCCCACAAGGTCAACCCCATCGACTTCGAGAACTCCGAGGGGAATCTCGGCATCGCCAATGCGATCCTGTCGCACCTGGCCAGCAAGCTCCCCATCTCCCGCTGGCAGCGGGATCTGACCGATTCCACGGTGCTCCGCAACCCGGGCGTCGCCATCGCCCATTCGCTGGTCGCCTACCAGGCGACGCTGAAGGGACTCGGCAAGCTCGACGTCCACGACGCCAAGCTGGATGCCGATCTGGACGGCACCTGGGAAGTCCTCTCCGAAGCCATCCAGACCGTGCTGCGCCGCTACGGCGTCGATCAGCCCTACGAGAAGCTCAAGGAGCTGACGCGGGGCAAGAGCATCGACCGGGACTCGCTGCGGGCATTCGTCGAGCGCCTGGAGATCCCCGACGAGGCCAAGCGCCGGCTCGAGGCCCTGACCCCAGCCGCCTACCTCGGCAATGCCAGCGACCAGGCGCGACAGATCTCGAAGAAGTAGGTCTGCTAACCTGATCTGGAGATCGAACAGGGGGGTGTTCGAATGAGATCTTCGATCGGGAAACGAGCCATCAGGAGCGGACTTCTCTGGATCGCGCTCTCGTCGGTCGCCGCGGCCCTGGCCTGCGCCGGCTCGTCGGAGCTCGAGGAAGGAGCGGGTGGCGCCGGCTCCGGGCGCGGGAGCTCCATGTACGGCGAAGAGGTCGGGGGCAGCGACTTCGAGCGCTACGGCGGGGCGATGGGGTCGGAGCTTTCCCAGGCGGAGCGAGACGCCCTCGGCCTGCAAAGCGTCTATTTCGACTTCGACCAGTTCTCGCTGGACGATGGCGCCCGGGGGACGCTCCGCCGAAACGCGGAGATCCTGCAAGGCCACTCGGACATCCTGGTCGAGATCCAGGGGAACTGCGACGAGCGCGGCAGCGAGGAGTACAACCTCGCCCTGGGTGAGCGACGCGCGCAATCGGTGAAGGACTACCTGGTGAACAGCGGGATCTCCCGCGGACGGATCTCCACGGTGTCCTACGGCGAGAGCAACCCGCAGGCGATGGGGCAGAGCGAGGGCTCCTGGCAACGCAACCGGCGGGCCGACTTCGTCCCCAAGCGCTGACACCCCCCGGGGCGGCAGCTCAGCAGCCGGGAACCCGAGCTATCCTCGACGAATGGTCCGAACCATCGTCGTCCGCGAGCACGGGGGCTCTGATGTCCTGCAGGTCGAGGAGCGCGACCCGGGAGCGCCCGGTCCGGGAAGCGTTCGCGTCCGCTCGTCGGCCAGCGGCGTCAACTTCATCGACGTCTACATGCGCACCGGCCTCTACCCGCGGCCGACTCCCTTCGTACTGGGACTCGAGGGCGCGGGAGTCGTCGAGGCCGTGGGCCCCGCCACCGAGGGCCTCGCGGAGGGAGACCGGGTGGCCTGGGCCTCGGTGCCCAGCTCCTACGCGGAGGCCCTGATCGCGCCTGCGGACCGCGTGGTGCCCATCCCCGAAGGCGTTTCGGACGAGGTGGCGGCCGCGGCCATGCTCCAGGGCATGACGGCCCACTACCTGATACACGGCGTGCGGGAGACGGCGCCCGGCGACTTCGCTCTGGTCCACGCCGCGGCGGGCGGAGTCGGGCTCCTGCTGATCCAGCTGCTCAAGGCCGCGGGCGCCCGCGTGATGGGAACCTGCTCGACGCAAGAGAAGGAGGCCCTGGCGAGACGGGCCGGAGCCGACGAGGTGGTGCGCTACACGGAGGCAGACTTCTCCGCCGCGGCGCGCGAGTGGACCGGCGGCCGCGGGGCCGACGTGGTCTACGACTCGGTCGGCATGACCACCTTCGATGCCAGCCTGAAGTCGCTCCGCCCCCGGGGTCTGCTCTGCCTCTACGGCCAGTCCAGCGGCGTCGTGCCGCCCTTCGACCTGAACCGGCTCAACGCCATGGGCTCTCTCTTCGTCACGCGCCCGAGTTTGGCCCACTACACCGCGAGCCGCGCCGAGTTGCTGGAGCGCGCCGGCGCGGTGCTCGGCGCCGTCGCCAGCGGAGCGCTCGAGGTGCGGATCGGCGCGCAGTTTCCGCTGGACGAGGCAGCGGCCGCTCACGACGCGCTGGAGGGACGTCGCACCACCGGCAAGGTGCTGCTGCTGCCCCACACCTGAGCGCGCTCCCCGCGCGCGAACTGTTAGAATGCCGCGATGCTGCTGCGGTGGAAGCTGGGGCTGTGCCTGTTCACTTGCGCACTCTGCCTCGGCCTCCCGGACGCGTCCCTCGCGTCCCAGCGGACCGCGGAGCTGGTTCGGGCCGACATCGCTCCGGTGATCGACGGCGTCCTCGACGATCCGGTCTGGGAGACCGGCGTGCTCCTCGAGCCGATGATCCAGACGCTGCCCATCGAAGGGGACGCCCCCACCGAGCGCACCGAGATCCGCCTGCTCTTCGACCGGGATTTCCTCTACCTGGGCATCCGCATGTACGACAGCGATCCCAGTGCACTGATCGCCAAGCAGATGGTCCACGACGCGGACATGACCTCGGACGACCGGATCAACCTGAGCTTCGACACCTTCAACGACCACCGCAACGCGTACTTCTTCCAGATCAATCCAGTGGGTACCCGCAGTGATGCGCTGATCGAGAACAACCGGACCTTTCGTCGCGACTGGAACGGGATCTGGTACGCGAAATCCTCCGTCGATGCCGAGGGTTGGTCGGCGGAGTTCGCGATCCCGTTCAAGACGGTCTCCTTCACCGCCGGCGGCGGGATCTGGGGCTTCGAAGCCGAACGCCAGATCCGGCGCAAGAACGAGGTAGTGCGCTGGGCGAATCCCTCCAAGAACCGGACGGTGGTCGACGTGGCGGGGATCGGAACCCTGACCGGCCTCAGCGACGTGGACGGCACCGGCATCGACTTGGTGCCGAACGGCTCGCTCAGGTACACCTGGGATCGAAGGCGCGAGGTGGATGGAACTTCCACCGACACCGACCTGCTGGCAAACCCCGGTGCCGAGGTCTACTACAAGTTCTACCCATCGGTGACGGCTGCCCTCGCAGTCAACACCGACTTCATCGAGGCCCCCGTCGACGACCGAAGGACCGAGCTCACCCGCTTTCCTCCCTTCTTTCCCGAGCGGCGGGATTTCTTCCTCCAGGACGCCGGAACCTTCGAGTTCGGAAACATCAAGGCCAATGGCTTTCCCTACTTCTCCCGCCGGATCGGTCGGCTCGGCGGAGCGCCCCTCGACATCGACGCCGGCCTCAAGCTCACCGGTCGCTTGGGAAAGACGAGATTCGGGGGCCTGTACGTGCAGGTGCCCCCCCAGAAGGGAATCGACAGGACCGGCCTGACCGTGATCCGGGTCCAGAGAGACGTTCTCGCGGAGTCCGCAGTCGGCATCATCGCCACCCACGGCGACCCGCGCGACCACGCCTCGAACAGCCTGGTGGGAACCGATTTTCAGTACTACAAGAGCGACTTCCTCGGAAGCAATATCGTCTCCGGCAACGCCTTCTTCATGCGCAGCTTCACCAGCAACTCGGGAAGCGATGAGGAGGCGTTCGGGGCCAACCTCGCCTACCCCAACGACCGCTACAACGCCGCGATCGGTTTCACCCAGATCGGAGACGACTTCAACCCGGCGCTGGGGTTCCTCAACCGGAGGGGGATCCGACAGTACGACGCGGATTTCCGCTACCGGGTGCGTCCCTCCCGCGTTCTGCGCACCATCGACACGGGCTTCGACACCGAGGTGGTGACCGACAGGGACAACGATCTCGAGAGCGCGATCCTGACCTTCAATCTGCTGGAGCTGGCGAACAACCCGGGTGACAAGATCAAGTTCAGCTACGTCTACAACGAGGAGCGGCTGCTGCGAGAGCCCTTCGAGGTCGACCCGGGCGTGGTGATTCCGCTGGGAGACTACAACTTCTCGCGCTACGGGATCCGGGCCCAGACGGCGAATTGGCGCGTCGTGAGTGGGATTGCGGAAGTCATCTGGGGAAGCTTCTTCGACGGCGACCTCCGGCAGCTGAACGCGACCCTCGAGCTCCGCCCCAGCCGCTACGTCTTTCTGGCCCTGCAATACGAACAGAACGACGGCCGGGTGCGGGCAGGGGAGCTTCACCCAGCGCCTGGCCCGGATCCGTTTCAACCTCGCCTTCACTCCGGATATCTCGTGGACGAATGTCGTCCAGTACGACAACGTCACCGACACCATGGGTCTGAACAGCATCTTCCGCTGGGAGATCGAGCCGGGGCGCGAGTTCTTCGTGGTGATGAACTACGGCTGGCTCCAGGAGAACTCGAGACTCTACTCCTGGCACCGGGATATCGGGGTCAAGGTGCGCTGGACGTTCCGCTTCTGAGCCTGCCAGTCTCGCGAGGGACCGGAGAGGGCGAAAAGCCCTTGGCGGGCCAAGGGTGAACCATCACTGTTGCCGGTGAACCCGCGCCGCCGGCCCCCTCTCCGAGCCCCGAAGAGGGCGCCACCGCCTCGCTGCCGTTCACTTTCCCTTCAACTTCCGTTCACTTCTGGACGAAGTCCCCTGGGAAGTGCGCACCGCGCCGCCGGCCCGAGTGACGGCGGCGCGCTCGCCGATCGCCGATCCGGAATCACAAGCGAGCTCGGCTCCAGGGGACACCATGATCGAAAGCGTGGAAATCAAGAAGACGGCAAGCCTCGACGACTACTGCGCGCTGCCCGCGCTGGCGGCCTGCGTCCAGTCGATGCGGGACGAAGCGAAATCCCTCCTCTCGCGCCTGCGAGGCCGCAAGCTGTGGATGGTGAACTCGACCGCAAACGGCGGCGGCGTGGCCGAGATGCTCCCCCAGGTCGTCTCGATCCTGTGTGAGCTCGGCATGCCCACCGAGTGGGTGGTGATGGGCTCGGACGAGCCGGATTTCTTCGTGCTGACCAAACGTCTCCACAACATGATCCACGGCCACGGCAACGGCGGATTCAGCGAGGGCGAACTCGCGCTCTACGAGGCCGTCAGCCGGGAGAACGCCCGGGACCTGAAGGGACGCATCGGGGCCGACGACATCCTGGTGATCCACGATCCGCAGCCGCTGGGAATGGGTTCGATCCTGAAGCGGGAGCTGGGCAACCCGGCGATCTTCCGCTGTCACATCGGTCTCGACGAGGATCTGCCCGCCAACCGCAACGCCTGGAGCTTCCTCAAGCCCTTCGCCGAGGCCTACGACTACTCGATCTTCTCCGCTCCCGAATACATCCCCGATTTCCTGGCTGGCCGGGCGGGCATCATCCACCCGGCCCTCGATCCGCTCAGCTACAAGAACCGGGATCTCAACCCCCACATCCTGACCGGGGTCCTGGGCAACGCACGTCTGATCCAGACGGATCACCCGGTGATCCCGCTCGCCTTCCCGCAGTTCGCGCAGCGGCTGTGCCACGACCGCAGCTTCGGTCCCGCCGATCAGGGCGGAGGGATCGGACTGCTGTTCCGGCCGATCATCACACAGATCTCTCGCTGGGATCGCCTCAAGGGGTGGAAGCCCCTGCTCGACGCCTTCGTCACTCTCAAGAGCCTTCGCCCGCAGCGAGCCAACCAGTTCTCGGAGCGACACCGGCACCGGCTGGGGATCCTCAGGCTGGTGCTGGCGGGACCCGATCCCGCAGCGGTGGCGGACGATCCGGAGGGGAAGGAAGTTCTGGATGAGCTGATCGACGCCTACTGCGCCCTTCCCCCCGTGCTGCAAGAGGACATCGCCCTGATCTCGCTCCCGATGCAGTCGCGCCGGGACAATGCCCTGATGGTCAACGCCCTGCAGCGCTGCTCCGACGTCATCGTCCAGAACTCGATCCGCGAGGGATTCGGTCTGACCGTGACGGAGGGGATGTGGAAGAACACCGGGATCCTGGGGAGCCGCGCCTGTGGAATTCGACAGCAGATCCGCGACGGCATCGAGGGACGGCTGATCGACGACCCCGAGGACTCGGACTCGATCGCCGACCTGCTGAACGAGATCCTGGAAGACATTCCCGCGCGGACCCGGATGGCCCAGAACGCCCATCGGCGCGTTCACGAGGAGTTCCTGATCTTCACGCAGGTGCGCCGCTGGCTCGAGGTGCTGGAAGAGCAGGCGGGCTGCTGACCGACGCCACCCCGCTCAGGGCATGCTGACTTCCGGCAGGGAGTTCCCCCCGTCGATCACCACCTGTGTGCCGGTGATGTAGCCGGCCTCCTCCGAGGCGAGGAAGGCGGCCAGTTCGCCGATCTCCAGGATGTGGCCGAGCCTCCCCATCGGGATGCTGCGCGCGAGCATCTCGATGATCGCATCCGGGTTGTCCTGACTCAGATCGCGGGCCGCGTTCTCCACCATCGGCGTTCTGATCATGCCTGGACAGATTGCGTTCACGGTGATGTGGTCCTTCACCACCTCCACGGCGAGCGCCTTCGTGAAGCCCCAGACCGCCGCCTTGGTGGTGGCGTAGGCCGTCTCTCCCTCCATCGCGACCATCGGTCCCGTCACCGAGGACATGATGATGATCCTGCCGTACTGGCCCTTCTTCATGGCGGGGAGGACGGCCTTGGTGCAGTTCCAGACTCCCTTGATGTTGACGTCGAACTGGAAGTCCCTCATCTCGTCGCTCATCTCGAGGAAGGGAGCAAATCGCACCACACCGGCGTTGTTGCAGAGGATGTCGATCCCGTCCAGATCGCTTGCGGCGGCCTCGCACTCGCCCTGCTTCCTGACGTCCAGCTTGAATGGGGTGGCATGATGCCCTTCCGCCTGCAGCGCGGCAGCGGTCTCGAACACCTGGTCCGAGATGTCCCAGAGTGCGACGCGCGCGCCGTGGCTCGCCATCGCCCTCGCCACGCCCTCGCCGTTTCCCATGGCGGCCCCGGTCACCACGGCCACCCGTCCGTCCAGATTCCCCATTTCAGCTCACCCCCTTCTCACGAAGCCGTCGATCCCGCCCGTACCCCGAACATCCAAACGCTAGTACCCCACCTTGCACATGACGTAGTCCCGGTACCCGGTGGTGACCCTCATGTAGCCGCCGAGCTCGCGATTCAGCTCCTCGTCGCCGGTGTCCACCAGGAGCGGTCTGCCGGAGAGCGAGATCAGCTTCTCCTTGGTGGCCACGATGATGACGTTCTCCTTGCCCACCCTCCTGATGACGCGTGGGCTGAGCTGCTGGTTGCCCCGGCCGAACACGTGGCCCTGGCCGCCGATGACCGTGACCACGATCCTGGCCCGATTCTCGGCCAGGATCTCCAGCAGCCGGGCCTCGCTGACGTCGTTCGCCACGAGCTTCCCGCCGCGCACCACGTCCACCCCGAGCAGCGTGTTGTCGAGACCCATGCACTCCATCAGAGCCCGCGTGGTCGTGCCGGGGCCGACGATGGTGTAGCGGTCGTCGCCCTCCATGACGCTGATCACGTCTTCCGAGATCCGCCGCAGGGCGTGCTTCTCACCTCGAAACCCCCCGGCCTTGACGTTCTGGAGCAGCCGGCGCTCCTCCGGCACCAGGAGGTAGCCGTAGAGCTTGGCGGCGACGACTCCCTCGCGAAAGGCAGCTTCGTCGATGTCCATGACCTCCGCTGGCCGGGTGTCCCGGATCCGGCCTTCCAGAAAGCCGACCGCGACCTCGCCGGCACCCCTGGGAGTCACGCCGTAGGCGGCCGAATGGATCTTCACACCCGCGGGCAGCCCGAGCACCGGCACGCGCTCCCCGATCGCGTCGCAGATGTTCCGCGCCGTGCCGTCTCCCCCCGCGAAGAGGATCAAGCTCGCGCCGGCCGCGGCCATCCGCGCGGCGGCCCTCTCGGTATCCTCGGCGGTGGTCTGGCCGCTCCGGACTTCGCCGATCGCGGTCGCGTCGAGACCCGCCTCCCTGCACTCGTCCTCGCCCATCTCCGCGGGACAGGTGAGAACCTCGATGCTCTTCCCGATTCGCGAGACGACCTCGAGTCCCTCGATGGCCCTCAGCGGGGACTCGGGCTGCGCCCCGAGCTGCCTGGCGCGGCGCAGGATCTCGGCGCCGTCGCTCCCCTTGAGCCCCACGCGGCCACCCATCCCGGCGATCGGGTTGACGATGACTCCCAGCTTCTTCATGCGCAGCCACCGCGGGGCCGGCGGCCCGGTGCTTCAGGGAGGCGAATCACCTTCCGCTCCCGGGCTACCCGTCCCCCTTGATCTTCTTGTACTGCCGCCAGGTCGTCGCGAACTCCTCCGGGGAGAAGACGATCGGCATCGGGATGTTCTGGATGGGAGCGTTGTAGGGCGCCTGCTTGACCAGCTCGGGGTCCTCGTAGGCCTCCTTCGAGATCTGCCGCATCACCGCCACGAACTCGTCGATGTCGTCCTTCGAGTAGGATTCGCAGGGCTCTGGCGTGAACGGCTCCGGAACCACGTGGGGGTGGTGGCTCTGGAAGTAGGGCTGGAGTCCGAAGTCGATCATCCGCCGCTCGACGTCGTCGGTGCCCACACCGGTGTCCTCCTTGAGCTTCTCCCAGGAGAATCGGACCTGCTCCAGTCTTCGCTTCCCCTCCGCGTACTTCACCACGACGCCCGGGATCTGCTTCATCTTCTCGAACAGGTAGTTGTTGTTGAGCACCGAGAGCTCGGCAGCCTCGCGCAGACCGTCGGCACCGTGCTGCATGATCCACGCGTACGCCTTGAGAGCCAGCGGGGCGTTGCCGAAGAAACACCTCACCCTTCCGATGCTGTCGGGCCCGTCGGCGTCGAGGTAGTAGCGCTCTCCATCGAACTTCACGCGGGGCACGGGCAGGAAGCCGCCCAGCTCGCTCGTCACGCCCATCGCTCCCATCGCAGGGCCCATGCAGCCGTGCGGCGCGGAGAAGGTCTTGTGGACGTTGAAGTGACACAGGTCGAACCCGGCTTCCCTGGCCCGCGCGATTCCGAGCAGCCCGTTGGCGTTGGCCTGATCGTACGAACACAGTGCGCCCGCGTCGTGGGCGGCTTTCACGTATTCGTCGATGGACGGGTTGTAGATGCCGGTGTCTTCGGGGTTCGTGATGAAGATGCCGGCAGTCCGCTCCGAGAGCGCCTCCTTCATCGCATCCAGATCCGGATAGCCGTTCTCGCCCGGCATCAGGGTGATGACCTTGTACCCGGCGGTAGCGGGCGCTGCAGCATCCACGGGATGGGAGAAGATCGTGGTGATGATCTCGTCCCGGTCGTGGTCGCCCCTGGCGGCGTGATAGGCGCGAATCACGCACGCGTTCGCGTAGATCGCCTGGCTTCCGCTGCTGGGCTGAAGGGAGAAGTGGTCCAGGCCGGAGATCTCCTTCAGGAACAGCTCCAGCTTGTGGTAGATCTCCAGGATTCCCTGGATGGTGTCCTCGTCCTGCAGCGGGTGGATCTCGGTCATCCCGGGGTGCCTGGCCGCCAGGTGCTCCTGGAACTTCGGGCTGTACTTCATGGTGCAGGTGCCCTCGCCGATGTCGATGGTCACGTCGGCTCCCAGGGTCTCCTGCGACAGGCGCATGTAGTGACGCAGCACCCGCATCTGTCCGACCTCGGGAAGCGACGGCGGGGTCTTCCTCCTGAGCCCCTCGGGAATCACAGCCAGCCCGTCGCCGATCTCGGCGCGGATGCCTGCCTCGGCCCCGGGCACCAGGATGCCCCTCTCGCCGGGAACACTCATCTCCATGATCATCTCTTCGTCCCACTTCGCCTGATGGAAGTCCCGAAGCAGCGTCTCCCTGTTCCTGCCCATGCCTACTCCTCCTCTCTCGTGCTCGCTCTGCGGCCCGTGGTCGATCGCGGCTTCGTCATCGGGTGACCTCCCGAAGTGCGCGGACCAGCGCATCGATGTCCTCCTGCGTCATGATCTCGGTCACGCAGTAGAGCGCGCTCTGGCCCAGCTCCTCGAAGGCGTTCGACAAATCCAGACCCCCGAAGATCCCGTGGTCCAGCAGCGCTCGGTTGATCTCGCGAACGCTCTTGCCGGTCCCGTCGAAGCGCACCACGAATTCCTTGAAGAAGGGGGCGGAAAACCCGAGCGCGACCCCCTCGATCTCGGCGATCCGCCTGGCGGCGTACTGCGCCTTCTGCATGATCGTCTGGCCTACCTCCTGCATCCCCGTCGGACCCATCAGGGCCAGGTAGACCGCCGCGGTGATCGCCCAGAGTCCCGTGGCCGTACCGGTGTACTCGTTGGCCTGCTCCCGGGCGAAGTACGAAATCTGCGTGGGCAGCACGACCCCGAACCCGTATTCACCTTCCTTCACGGTGGGGACCAGGGTGGGAATGATGTCCTTGAACTGCGAGGCGTATTCGATCTGGCCGCTGGTCGCGATGAAGCCCGCCTGTCCGCCGCCGCACTGCATGTGAAGCCCGAGCGGATGGAAGTCTCCGCATGTGATGGTGGCGCCGTACTGGGCAGGTGGCGAGAGCACGCCCAGCGAGATGGGGTCGGTGTAGACGACGAACTCGGCGCCGCTGCTCCTCGCGATCGCCCCGATCTCTTCGGCCTGCGCCTCGATCAGACCCAGGTAGCTCGGATTCTCGAGGTAGACCGCCGCCGTCTCGGAGGACACCTTCGACCGGAGGTCGTCGAGGTCGAGCAGCCCGGTCTTCGGATCGAAGTCGACCAGATCGATCTCGATGGCCGGTCCGGACACGGCCTGCAGGTAGTTCCTGGTCACCGTCAGCACCTCGGGGCTCATCGACTTCGGCAGCAAGACCCGCTTCCGCCCGGTCACGCCCGACGCCATTCGAAGGGACGTCGCCGCCGCCTGACTGCCGTCGTACTGCGGGAGGCCCAGGAAGTCCATGTCGAGCAGCTCTGCCATCATGCTCGAGTACTCGAACCACGCCTGCCACTTGCCGTGGTCGGCCCAGAAGAAGCCGGAGTACGCGGTGAGAAATTCTCCGCGGCCGTTGATCTCGTCACAAACCGCAGGCACGAAGTGCTGTGCGCATCCGGCGCCGAGGAAGTTCAGGTGATCGGAACAGTTGTCGTTGCGGTCCAGCAACTGCTCGACGTGCCTTCGGATCGAATACTCGTCCCGGATCGGTTCGGGCAGATTCATTCTTCCCTTGAAGCGGAGGCGGTCCGGGATCTCCTCGTAGAGCTCCATGACGTCGTCAATCCCGATCTCCTTCATCATCTGCTTGTTTGACCCCCGCGGCCGCGTTCGGCGCGTAGGGATTGACGGCATCGCGTTCGCTCATGACGCTTCCTCCAAGCTCTTGCCTCGGCAGTAGATCGACTCGATCAGCTTCTCGACTCTCGCGTTCGACATGAACCGCATCAGGAACAGGAAGGCCTTGTACTTCGGCTCAACGAAGTACTTCGGCTCGAGTGTCTTCTTTTCCACCAGCTCTCGCACCAGGCGCGCGATCACCTCGGGCCCCTGCGAGCTCATCTCGCTCTCCCGCATCGCGTCGATGCTGCGGATGGATCGCTCATAGTAGGGCGACTCGGGCGTCAGGGCCGCCGCCCGTGCGCGATGGCCGGTGAAGCCCGTCTTCACGTCCCCCGGATTGATGCTCGTCGCCTGGACTCCGAAGGGCCTGCACTCGATTCGGAGCGCCTCGGTCAGACCGTCCAGGGCCTTCTTGCTCATGCTGTAGAAGCCCTGGAACGGTATCGCCGGGACCTGGCCGGCGAAGGAGCTGATCGTGATGATCTTGCCGCCTCCTTGCCGTCGCATCCCGGGCAGGACCTCGCGAACGATCCGATGGGTGCCGAAGAGGTTGACCTCGAACTGTGCCCGCGCCTCCTCGACCGTGGTGTCCTCGACGCCACCCTCGAGGGCGAAGCCGGCGCAGTTCACCAGCACGTCGATCCGCCCGGCTTCGTCTCGGATCCGCCGGCAGAAGGACTCCACGTCTCCCTGTTCGGTGATGTCGCACGGGATCAGCGTGTAGGGCAGCTCTTGCCAGGCGGGATCCATCTCCATCCCGAACACGGTTCCGTACACCCGATGCCCGGAGGCGCTGAGCGTCTCGACACAGGCTTTTCCCATCCCCGACGTGGCCCCGGTCACCGCAATCACCATCTTCGCCTCACCCTCCATCGCGAGGGGATGATAGAATGCGAGCGCACATGACATCACCCCGCGGCCCCTTCGAGAGGCCGGAGCCATGATGGATCATCGAAGCTTCAGGAGCGAGTCAGGCGGGCCGGGGCGGTTCGCCGTGGACTCCCGGGCGCTGCTGCCATCCCCCGCAGCGGACGCCGGGTCGGCGTCGGAAGGCTCCCCGCGGTGAGCGCGCGCTTTCCCCGAGTGGCATCGCTCAAATCCACGGCGGATCTGTGTGCGAGGCTGGAGGAACTCGGTTGCCCCCTCCCCTGCGACGACGAGATCCTCTCGGCCCCCGACTCACCGCTGGCCGCTGCACTCGCTCTGCCCTCCTCGGTACCCGGCGGGTCCAGGAGTGAGAGGGTCCCCGCGTCGAGAACCGCTGGGTGGTGCAGCCGATGGAGGGCTGGGACGGTACCCCCGAAGGGAGGCCCACCGATCTCACCCGGCGGCGCTGGCAGCGCTTCGGGGAGTCTGGGGCGGGCTGGGTCTGGGGGGGCGAGGCGGTGGCGGTGCGCGCCGACGGACGCGCCAACCCCCACCAGCTCTGGATCCGCGACGAGAGCGCTGCCGCGATCGGGGCGCTTCGCCGCGAGCTGCTCGAGGCCGCGCGGGGCGCAGCGGAAAGAGGCGACGCGGCATCGGAGCAGCCGCCGCTGGTCGGCCTGCAGCTCACCCACAGCGGGCGCTGGTCGCGACCCACCGAGGCGGGACCCGCGCCGCGCATTGCCTTCCGGCACCCCGTTCTGGACGCTCGGGTCGGCGTCGTCGACGACACCGCGCTGTGGAAGGACGAAGAGCTCGAGGAGTTGGTGCGCGACTACGCCCGGGCGGCCGCGCTCGCCCAGGCCGAGGGTTTCGACTTCGTCGACCTGAAGCACTGTCACGGCTACCTGCTGCACGAGTTCCTCGCCGCGCGTCATCGCCCGGGACGCTTCGGTGGCCCCCGGCTGGAGGACCGCACGCGTCTCTGCCTCGAGATCCTGGGCGCGGTGCGTGACGCGGCTCCCGGCCTCGCCGTCGGCGTGCGCCTCTCGGCGTTCGATCGGGTGCCGCACCGCCCGGCCGAGTCCGCGGGAGCCGGGGAGAGGAGCGGGCGCGGTCCGGGGGTCCCGGAAGCCCATCCACACCCCTACGACCTCGGCTTCGGCATCGACCAGGAGGCGCCCGACCGCAGCGACCTCTCTGAGACCATCGCCCTGGTGCGCGCCCTGGTGCGGGCCGGCGTCCGCTGGTTCAACCTGACCGCCGGCAGCCCCTACTACGTCCCCCATATCCAGCGCCCCGCTGCCTTTCCTCCCAGCGACGGCTACGCGCCACCGGAGGACCCGCTGGCGGGAGTGGCGCGGCTTCTGCAGGCCGCTCGCACCGTCAAGGCGGAGGTGCCCGAGGCGATCGTCGTCTCCACCGGCTGGACCTACCTCCAGGACTACCTGCCACACGTCGCCCAGGCCTGTCTGCGCGAGGGCTGGTTCGACGCCGTGGGGCTGGGGCGCATGATGCTCTCATACCCGGCCCTGCCCGCCGACGCGATGGCCGGCCGGCCGCTGAAGCGGCGTCTCCTGTGCAGGACCTTCAGCGACTGCACCACCGCCCCTCGAAACGGAATGGTGTCGGGCTGCTATCCGCTGGACGAGTTCTACAAGGCCCGTCCCGAGCGGGAGAGCCTGGAGCAGTTCAAGCGCGGCAGCTCCAGTTAGCCTGCGATACGCTGCCGGCGAGCACCTATCGCGGGCGAGGAACGGCAGCACAGGCAAAGGAGATCGACCGTGGGCAGGACCGACGGCAACTGGGCGAACCGATACCGGGAGAAGTGGTCGTGGGATTCGGTGACCTGGGGAGTCCACTCGGTGGACTGCTACCCGGGCGGCTGTCCCTTCCGCGTCTATACCAGGGACGGCAGGATCGTCCGTGAGGAGCAGGCGGCCATGCTCTCTCCGGTCGAGCCCGGCATCCCGGACATGAACCCGATGGGTTGTCAGAAGGGCGCCTCCTGGAGCCACTGCCACTACTCGCCGGACCGTGTCACCAAACCTCTCAAGCGCGTCGGTGAGCGCGGCGAGGGCAAGTTCGAGGAGGTCTCCTGGGACGAGGCGCTTACCGACATCGCGGACGCCATCCTCGACGCCATCGAGGACCCCGGAGCGGACTCCATCATCACCCCGATGACGCCGGAGGTGGGCGCCGGACCGGCTCGCATCTGGGGTCAGCTGCTCGGCACTCCCACCACCGACGGGAATGCGGAGTTCCAGGACTTCAGCCCCGGCTGGCACGTGACCTGGGGTCTCTACAACCCGACCTCGAGCATGGACGACTGGTTCCTGGCGGACCTCACGCTGATCTGGCACGCCAATCCGGTCTACACCAACATCCACTGGTACCACTACGTCGCCGAGTCCCGATACAACGGCGGCGAGGTGGTCACCATCGCCCCGGACTACAGCCCCTCGGCGATCCACGCCGATCACCACCAGCCGATCCGGATCGGCACCGATGCGGCACTCGCGCTGGCGATGTGCAAGGTGATCATCGACGCGGAGCTCTACCAGAAGCAGTTCGTGCAGGAGCAGACCGACCTCCCGCTCCTGGTCCGCAAGGACAATGGGCACTTCCTGCGCGGGAGCGAGGTGTACGAGGGCGAGCGGGAGGATCAGTTCTTCTGGTGGGACGCCTTCTCGAACACGCTGACTGCGGCGCCGCGCCACACCCTGGCGATCACGAGCGTCGATCCCGCTCTCGAAGGAAGCTACCCGGTGCTGCTCAAGGACCTGACCACCGTGGAGGTGGAGCCGGTCTTCGCCCGGCTGCGGCGTCACCTGGAGGACTATACGCCGGAGAAGGCAGGTGAGATCTGCGGGATCCACCCGGGGAACATCCGCAAGCTGGCTCGCAAGGTGGCGACGCGGAAGACCAAGATCTTCATCGGCTGGAACTCGGGGAAGTACTACCACGGGGACCTGATGGAGCGGGCGATGGCGCTGCTCCTGGGTCTCACCGCGAACTGGGGCAAGAAGGGCACCGGCACCCGCTCCTGGGCGATCATGGGAATGGACGGTCAATCCTTCATGATGCGCAAGCAGGGCGCCGGCCAGGAGGAGGCGCAGAAGCTGATTGCGGGCATGATCGCCATGCGCCGGTTGATTGCCTCCGAGGACCCGACCCTGACCGCCGAGATGATCCAGAACCGGGCGGCGCAGATGGCGGTGGAGCTCGGCGGGCAGGGTCGCATGATGCCGCCCGCCTTCCTCTGGTACTACCAGTACGGCTACAAGGAGCGCTGGAACGATCCCGAGAACAACGACCCCACCATGCAGCGGAGCTTCGACGAGTACCTGACCGAGGCCGTCGAGAAGGGCTGGTGGGGCGAGACCTACGCAAAGGCCTACCAGCAAGTGGAGCCCCGGGTGCTCTTCGAGGCCGGCGGCAACCTGCTGCGCCGCCAGCGGGGCGGGCAAAAGCTCCTGCTCGAGCATCTCTGGCCCAAGCTCAAGATGATCGTCTCGGTCGACTACCGGCTGACCACCACCGGACTCCATTCCGACTACGTCCTGCCCGCGGCGCAGCACTACGAGAAGATCGGCATCAGCATGCCATCGGTGCACCACCTGAATCTGGTGCTCGGTGACCACGCGACGCCCCCGGCGGAAGATTCGCTCCCCGACATCGAGATCGGTTTTCGGATGCTGGAGAAGATCGAGGAGCGTGCGGCAGCGCGTGGAATGACCGAGTTCGTCGATCGCGCCGGCAATACGCGAAGCCTGGTGGGAATCACAGACCAGGCGACTCTCGGTGGCGCGGTTCGCGACCCGGCGAAACGGTACGACGAGGTGATCCGCGACAACGCCGTCTACGGCCTGCTACCCAAGGGAACCACGCTGGAGACGATGCGGCAGAAGGGCGCGGTGCGTTTCACGAACTGGGGGTCCGCCGGGCATGGAATCTCCCAGGGCTCCACGCTCCGGCCGGACGAGGTGCACAACCCGCTGCGCTGGCACACCGAGGACAAGATCCCCTACGACACCCTGGTGCGTCGGGCACAGTACTACATCGACCACGAGTGGTTCCTGGAGGCCGGTGAGGAGCTTCCCACCCACAAGGAGCCGCCGCCGGGTCACGGAGGACGCGATCGCCGCTTCGAGATGACCAGCGGGCACAACCGCTGGAGCATCCACTCGATGAACATGACCAACAACATCATCCAGAACACCCACCGCGGGGAGCCCTTCGTCTTCATCAACGACGCGGACGCGGCGGAGCTCGGCGTCGAAAATGGGGAGCAGGTCAGGCTGAGGAGCGACGTGGGCGATTCGCTGATGGCCGCGAAGATCTCACCTGCGGTGCGGCCCGGGCAGGTGATTCTCTACAACGGCTTCGAGCCCTACCAGCACGAGAACTGGTACAGCCAGGCGGACCTCGAGCCGGGTCACGTCAAGCACCTGGGTCTGGTGGGCAACTACGGGCACCTGAAGTACCGGATGCTCTCCTGGCAGCCGATCCCCGCGGACCGCGCTGTCCGGGTGGACGTGGAAAAGGTCTGAGCCAACCGAACGGGTCCGTTCAGCGTCCGCGAGCAGGGCTTCGACCCCCGGCCGCTCTCGGGCCGCCAGGAATGGCGCGAGAACCTGCTGAACCGCTACCTCTGGGCGGCGCCAGAGGGACGATCCGGGCCTTCTCCCGGGCGCCGGGCTTCCGGGAAGGACGAGAGGTAGCGGAGGATTCCCTCCGCGATGATGCGGTTTCCCCTCCGGCTGGGATGCCCGATGTGATCGATGTAGTTCCTGCGCTCCTGAGCCGCCTCGATGCCGCGGAGGCGCGAGATGTTGCGGAGGGACCGAATAGGGTCGAGGGCACCGAGCGAAACGGCGCCCACCAGGGTGTGGAAGCCGCTGCGTTCGACCAGGCGATACGCGAAGCCCTCCTCGAAGGCGCGCTCCCGCCCGTAGATCTCCTTGTCCTCGATCAATTCCTCCGAGAAATCGATGTACTCGATTCCGCTTTCCGAGAGCGTCCTTCTCAGCTGAAGCCGGAGCACGCGATCGCGCGGTTTCTCGGAGGTGAGGGGAATCAGCAGGTACACCAGCCGAATGTCTCGCTCCCTCGCGATCCGGGCCATCTCGCCGATCGGGCGGTCGATCAAGAGCTTGCGTAGCGACTGCTGCGTCCGCGGGTTCCGGAGCTCCCGGTCTAGCGCCCCCCACACGTGAGGGCTCTCGAGAATCGACTCCATCGCTGCCACACCCGGAGAGTCGGGTGTCTCCAAGGAACGGAGATAGCGGGCGTAGACCTCCCGCACGTTTCCGAACGGATCTTCGGTGGGCAGATAGTCGTTGGCGCAGAAGTTGACCAGGACCAGATCCGGGGCGTAGGGAACTACGCGACTCTCGAAGAACAGACGCTCCTGGTAGGTGGAGTAGCCGACGACGCCGGCATTGATCACCTCCACCTTCAGATCGGGGAGGACCTTCGTCAGCTCCGGCTCCAGGATGCCGAGGAAGGAATCCTCCTGGTTCACCCGACTTCCCCACATGACGGAGTCCCCGACGCCGAAAACGCGGAAGCTGCCAGGGTTCCTGCCCTCCGCTGGATCCCGGCGGGTGCGGAAGCCGGCGGCGTTGGTATGGGAGACCAGTCTGCCGAAGATCCGGTGGCTCAGGTTCTCCCTGTTCCGAAAGCCGATCTCCGAGTCGGGCTGCCACAGCACCGGGCGCGGCTCGACGAAGTACTCGTGTGGAATGTCGGCGCCCAGCAGCGCCTCGTATCCCCGGAGCAACAGAGCGGCGAGCACCAGGGAGAGCAGCGTGCTGGCGGCGAGAACCAGAACGTTCCCCGCTCTCCGGCGCGCTTCTCTGGCCATGACTGCTTTGGTTCGGCTCCCCTGCGCTGCGGCCAGGATGTCCTAGTCGGGTTTCGTGGCGGTGATGAAGATCTGGGGACCCAGGTGGATCCAATCGTGCGCGAAAAAGCTCAGGTAGGCTGAAGCGAAGACGACCCGTTTCCATCCGCTCATGCCGCCCTCCAGATAGGAGTCCCGGATCCGGTCGAAGGAGAGATCGGTCAGCGTCTTCTGGAGCGAGAACAGCGGAAACCCCCAGCGTCTGGCGAGCTGCACCCGGAAGCCCATCTCCTCCATCAATTCGCTGAGCTGCCGGATCTCGAAGTGCTGGGTGTGGCCGGTGAAGACATCCGACGCATGGATCTTTCCGGACTGTGTCGTGAGTACCAGCAGACCGCCCGGGGCGAGGTGCTCCATAATCCACTCGAGCACGGCCGGGTAGCTCCTGGTGTGCTCGATCACCTCACTGCAGATGACGACGTCGTACCTCTCCCCCGTGCTCGGGAGGCCCCCCACGTGGAGGTTCGGACAGCCCGTCTTGACTCGAGCCACCTCGATCGCCTGTTCCGAGACGTCGCAGCCGGCCAGGCTCGCCGGGTCTACCTCGAACTCCGCCTGGATGGCGCCCAGCACGCTGCCCTCGCCGCAGCCGTAGTCGAAGATCCGGCAGGATCGATCGACGCCCCTCTTGCGAACCTCGTTCAAGATGAAGCGCAGCCTGTGCCTCACCGTGGGGTAGTGAGGGTAGGAGATCTCGGTGCGCTCCCAGTAGACGTCCGCCTTGTACTGGAAGTCCAGGGCCGCCTCGCTCTCGACCCGGTAGGCCTGGGTCAGGTTCTCGATCGAAGTCAGCGAGGCGGCCGGCTGCATGCCTTCCGTCTCCTCGTGATACCCCAGCTCCGTGTTGACCTCCCAGATGTTCTCCTTGCCGGTGATACCGGCGGCGATGTTGTCCACAGCGGTCATCGCAGTCAGCATGGAGTGGTCCTGGTTGTTGTAGCGGTGCATGCCGTTTCGCCCGATCGGGTAGAGGTTCTCGAAGCCGTCGAGGAACCTCCGCACGACCGGGAACTGGTCGTACGATCCGAAGTAGGCGGGGTAGGTCTTCTCCACCCTGACCACGCAGTGGTCGAGCACGCTTTCCCGATCGATGAAGCCGATCGACACGAGCTCGCCGACCGCGAATTCGGCGAACTCCTGGTCCGGCATGCTCCAGAGCGCATCGCCCTCCGTGCAGAAGTACTCGAGACCGAGAAACGTCTCGATCGTCACTCTCGACCATGTAGGGGCTCCAGTTGTTGAAGATCTGGATTCGCCCGAGCTTCACGTCGTGTTCCTGCACGTAGATCCAGTTGTCGGAGATCCGGCTCGAATCACCCTCCTTGATGCGGAGCTCCTTCACCAGCAGGCCCACCGTGATGAAGTCGCGGTACACGAGCCCCTCGGCAACACGTTTGACTTCGTCCGGCACGGCCTCGCCCATCCCCCGGATCAGGTCCTTCACGGGCATGGTGGAGAAGAAGAGATCTCCCTCGACCCGGCGCGTCTCTCCCGTGTCCTGGTCCTCGAAGACGACGGCTGAAATCCGGCTCTGATTCCACTCGAAGCCAACGGCCTGGTGACGAAAGCGGATCACGCCGCCCTCTTGCTGGACGGCTTCGGCGACCGTCTCCCAGAGCTGACCGGGGCCGTATTTTGGATACAGGAAGCGCTCGATCAGGGAGGTCTCCGTGCTCTTCTGGGACAGTTCGTCGGTTCCCGGGATCAGGTGCTTCGCGAAGTGCGCGATCGCCCGGGCGATGGAAAGGCCCTTGATCCGCTGGGCGCCCCACTCGGAGCTGATCTGCGTCACAGGGAATTCCCCAGACCTTCTCCGTGTAGGACTTGAAGAAGGTCACGTAGAGCTCCCGGCCAAAGCGGTTGATGAAGAACTCCTCGAGATTCTTCTCCTCTCGAATCGGCGAGAGCAGCGACCGGAGGTAGCTCAGCGTGATCCTGATGGCGCGGAAAAACCCGAGCTTGAAGAGTGTCTCCGGCGTGAGACTCAGCGGATAGTCGAAGAAGTCCCGAAGAAAGTAGATCCTGGACTTCCGGTCGCGAACCAGCATCACCCGTTCCCGAGCGTCCGGATCCACGCCTTCCGGCACGACGCCGAGGCCCCGCGACTGTTGCTGGTAGCTGATCGTCTCCTCGGACCCGTCCAGGGTCTGAAGGGGCAGGATCTCGAGCCACCACTTCATGACGCGGTCGGACTTCGAGAAGAAGCGGTGTCCGCCGATGTCCAGCCGCTGGCCATTGTGCTTGACGGTCTTCGAGAGCCCCCCGATGTCGGAGGACATCTCGAAGACCAGCGGCAGGATGTCGGTCTGCTTCAGCAGCTCGTATGCGGCGGTCAGCCCCGCGGGGCCGGCTCCAATGACGACCGCTCTTCTCTTCGATGTGTCGGACACCTAGGGCAAATCCCCGCGAGAGCCGTTCGGCCGGCCGTCCCTGATCCGATGATACTCCCGCTCACACTGCCTGGCCGGTCTCGACCTCGTCATCGGCGCAGCTCGTAGATCCGGACCGCTCCGCTCCTGAAGACGGGCCGCAGGAACCGGCTTCTCCCTGGTTGGTAACCACCCACGCGCGCCTCCAGGGGCGAGTAAATCAGGTATCTGATTCGATGGCTTCGCATGAACCGTTCTCTCGAGCTGTCCGGCGTGTCGGGCTGGAAGAAGCGCTTCAGCATCTCCAGCTTCTCGCCGAGGTCGAGAGTCAGGTACAAGTGGCCCACGAAGACCCGGTGCTGGGTCCGAGCCGGCACCAGGGAAGACATCGGATACGAGGCCAGCACGGCGCTCGGGTCTTCCCGCCTCGAGAGCCAGTCGAGGGCGGCGACGACGTCCTCCTGCAGGTAGTGGGGAAAGGGGTGCCTGGACAGGGTCTCGACGTCGCGTGTCAGAACCCAGGCATTGCCCAGGCTCAGCAGCAGCAACACGCCGGCGACGCATCCGCGGCCCAGACGCCTTCCCCGGGCGGCGAGCGGGTACAGCGTTGCGGCGCTCAGCACCGCCAGAACCACCTGGTAACCCTCGATCAGACGCGCGGGTACGTTGGCGAGGCCGAGCGGAACGTAGGTGAGCAGAGGAATCGCCACCAGCCACACCAGCAGCAGTGCCGCACGCGGGGAGCGGTCGCGCAGCAGGCGGGGTACCTGAAGCGCGGCCAGGAGGAGCAGCAGTCCGTACATCCCGATGAACTCTGCAGGGCTCGGGAGGTGGATCTCCGTCTTTCCCATCTCGGAGAACACCGGATCTCGAAGTAGCACCAGGGCGACGTACGAGAGATAGGGAAGCGCGCAAGCGGCGGTCACCCCGAAACCGATCAGCCAGCCCCACTCGATCCGGCGGCGATAGGCCATCAGCAGCAGGATCTGTCCGAGCAGCACGGAGAGAACGATCACCAGATCGTAGGCGTGCAGGGTGGCCAGCAGCAGGAGCAGCAACCCGGCCACCAGCGCGTGCCGCAAGCGGCGGGTCGCCAGGAAGCGCTGGAACGAGAGCACGCAGAGAAGCAGGAGTGCAATGGATATCGAGAACAGCGGGTAGAGGTAGAGCGACCAGAAAGTGCTGGATGCGGCACGGAAGGTGGCGGAGAAGAGGAAGTGGAACTTCACGCCCAGCGAGGCCTCCAGCCACTCGAGCCAGCTCAAGCCGGAGGCGGTGGTAACGATCACGAAGGCGAGCGTGCGCGCGAGAAGGTCGTCGAGCACGTGCGCGATGAACCGGTAGCAGGCCCACAGCAGGAACACCGCCCCGAGGAGATGTGCCAGGTGGTAGAAGACGATCCCAGGAAGCCCGGTCAGGGCCGCAGCCTTGCCCAACAACAGCAGTAGGGGATGGAAGAAGACCTGCTGATGATTCTCCAGCGTGTAGGCATTCCCGAACAGCCACTGCCCGCGGCGCGACTGCTCGATCCACGCCATGTACTGACTGAAGTCGTTGGTGTTGAAGGTGACCCCGATGAACTCCCTGTCCTCCGGCTGATGGAGATAGCCGAAGGCGAGCGGCCCCGCGGCGAGCGCGATCACGACCGCGCTCCACACCACGAGAAAGCGGCGATGAGCTCTCGCTTGAGCCGGGGCAACGACCACGATCGCGCCAATATAGGAGGCGAGTCGCGGATTCTCTACCGTGCCTTCGCTCCACGAGCGCACTCCCGAGAGCATCCGAAACGGATCGTTGCGGCTACCGAGGCGGGCCTCGCCGGATCGGGCCGCGGTCGTCCATGCGTTGGAGACCGGCCTCGCGAAACAGCCGCCGGGCCGTCTGCATCTCCTCGGCGGTCGGGCGCCGGTCGATCGCCGGATGCTTCGCCGTCTCGAAGTCGGGGCGGTACTGCCCCATCACGTTCACCCAGCAGTCCGGCGAGAGCTCGTCGTTCAAGAAACGGAAGATCTCCGCGCTCTCCTCCAGGAGACCGGGCATCACCAGGTGCCGCACCAGCACACCGCGACGGGCCAGACCGCGCTGGTCGATCTGGAGAGGGCCCACCTGTCGATGCATCTCCAGGAGCACCCGGCGGGCCACCTTCGGATAGTCCTTGGCCTTCAGGTAGCGCCTCGCGGACTCCTTCTCCCACAGCTTGAAGTCGGGCATGTAGATGTCGACGACGCCGTCCAGCCAGCGGAGGCTCTCCAGGGAATCGTAGCCGCTGGTGTTGTAGACGATCGGCAGACGCAGCCCGTTGTCGATGGCCAGCGGCAGGGCCTCGAGAACCTGCGGCACCACGTGCTCGGGTGTCACGAAATTGATGTTGTGACAGCCCACGCGCTGAAGCTCCAGCATCATCACCGCGAGCTCCTCGGGAGTGACTTCGCGTCCCTCTCCCTCCTGCGAGATGTCGTGGTTCTGGCAGAACACGCACTTGAGGTTGCAGAAGGAGAAGAAGATGGTCCCGGAGCCCTGCCAGCCGCGCAGACAATCCTCCTCGCCGAGGTGCGGGAAGAAGGAAGAGACCCGGGCCAGGCGGCCGGTGTTGCAGACCTGCGCCCGGTTCAGGAGCCGGTTCACTCCGCAGTCGCGCGGGCAGACCGCGCAGCTGGCGAGTGACGCCACCGCTTCCTCGACGCGGCGCACCAGCTCGCCGGACTCGTGGAGTGCGAGGTAGGAGGGCCAGGAGGCTTCGGTCACGGAAAGAGCATGACCCGGCCGGGAACCGGCTGCAATGCGGGTCAGACTCCGAGCTCGGCGAGGGTGACCGGGCGCGCCTCGTCGATCGAGCGGTGCGCGGCGACGCCGACCGCCACCGCGAGCAGGCCATCGGCAGCGGTCACGCGGGGCGGTCCTCCACTGCGGATGGCGTCGAGGAAGTCGAGATGCTCGAGGTAGCTCGCTCCGTGGTGGAAGCCCTGGTAGCGCACCCGCTCGTCCGGGCCCACCTGGACCTCTTCGAATTCCTTGTACTTCCGGGTCCCGATCCTCATGGTCCCCTCCGGAATGAAGCACTCGAGCTTGCCTCCGCTGCCCGTCGCCACGAGCTCCTGCTCGTTGCGACTCGACTCCGCGAACATGCACAGGTCCAGGTGGGCTCGACACCCGTTCTCGTAGTCGACGATCACGAAGGCGTTGTCGAGGATGTCGGGCACCTCGCCATCGTAGACCTCGTCCAGGTGGTTCACGTCCCCGCCACCCGACCCGTAGACCCGCACCGGCGCCGCGCCGATCGCCAGGTTCATCAGGTCGAAGAAGTGGCAACATTTCTCGACCAGGGTGCCGCCCGTGTTGCGGTTGAAGCGGTTCCAGTCTCCCACCTTGGGGAGAAACGGATGCCGGTGCTCCCGGATGGAGAGCATCTTCAGGTCGCCGACGCGGCCCTCGGCAAGCTCCCTCAGAAAACGCGCCGCCGGCGCCAGGTAGCGGTACTCGAGGCCCACCCAGACCAGGCCCGGGTGGGACGACGCCCCTTCGACCACGGCGCGGCAGTCCTCGATCGTGATGCACATCGGCTTTTCCAGGAGCACGTGCTTGTCGGTGGCGTAGATGTCGGCCATCACGCGCGCGTGCGTGTGATTGGGAGAGGCGACCACGACCGCGTCGACGTCGTCCCGCTCCAGCATTTCGCGATGATCCTCGTAGACCCCGAGTTCGGGATCGCCGCCGAGGCAGAGACTGCCCCAGGCCGCGCGACCCTTCGTCGGGATCGGAGATCGCCACTACCCTCGCGTCGTCGATCTCCATGATGTTGCGAATGTGCTCGCAGCCCATCATGCCGCTGCCGATGATCCCGTAGCGAATCTCTTCTGCCATCGCGTCTTCTCCTTCTCCTTTGCAGCCCGCTGGGGGAGCCTCAGGCAGGGCCCGGCCCCTTCGAGTGAACCTCCGGGCGGATCAACCCGTAGCCCGCGCTGCGGTACGCCCGTTCGATCTCGCCGAAGTCCGTGACGTCGGCCGGAGCACCCACGACCGCCCCGCCGGACCCGCAGAGCTTGACCCCTGCGCCGTAGGCCCTGCCGATCTCGACCATCTCGCGGTTGGGCTTCGAGATCGGAAAGAGCTGTGCGCGGATGTCGAAGTTCCGGTTCATGAGCCCGCGAAAGGCCGCGTGCCCGCCGCGCCGGAGACACGCCGAGCCCGCATCGACCAGCTCGCGAAGCTCCGCCATCGCGCGGTGTACCTCTTCGTCTCCCTCCCGCCAGCGTTGCCGCACGCCTTCGTGGATGCGGCCGGAGGCGCGGCCGCCGCGGGGATTCCAGGCGATGAAGAGCGGCGGCAGCATCTCGGCAGCGAGGCTCGTGTAGGAGGCGGCGCTTCGAGGCTCACGCAGGTCCATGAGCATCACGCCCTCGTAGCACTGGACCACGCGGTCCATGGGCCCCGCGGCGATCCCCAGGTCTTCGAGCTCCGCCGCCAGCGCCAGCTCCGCGAGCGGCGCCGGCTCGATGGCGACGTCGAACCACGCCATCAACGCGCGGAGCGCGGCGATCACGATGGCACTGGATCCCCCGAGCCCCACCTGACGGGGAATGCTGGTCTCGTAGCGCATCTCGAAGCGCAGGAGCCGGTCGTCCTCCGGCAGCCCGCCCATTCCCTCACAGTGGTCCGTGAAGCGACGGACCGCAGCGCGAAGCAGGCGGATGCCGTCGTCGCAGCCGCGTGTGCGCAGGGTCTCGTTGGCCTCCAGGATCGAGTCGAACTGGGTCAGGTCCGAAGGGCCGTGGCGGAGGACGAAGCGGTCCGACTCCTCGACCGTGACGCGGGCTGAGAAGTCCCGAATCGAGAAGGCGATCGTCTTGCCTCCGTACTGGTCGGAGGGATTCCCCAGCAGGCCGGCCCGGGCGTGGGCGATTCCGGTGGCGCGTCCTGTCATGGCCCCAAGCTATCAGCCCCGCTAGCGGATTCCAACGGCCCGCGACGGGACGGATCCGGCCGGATTCCCATCGGGCTGTAGCGATTCCGCTGGGATGGCAAAGTCTCGGTCCCCGCGTCCGCGCCGGAGGACGGAGCGCCAACTCCAGGGGGCTCGGCGCTCTCTCGAGACTTCCTCGCCTCAACAGGTCTGGCCGTGGACCCGATACGGGTGAACTGCAGCTTCCCCACGAGGCGACGATGCACCCGCAGGTCTACCTTTCCATTCTCACGGCAGTGGCGGTCGCCGCGGTGGCCCTCTATGCGGGCCTCCAGCGGGAGCGGACGGTGGCTCACTGGCTGGTCATCGTCCTGATGCTGTCGATGCTGCTGTGGGCGGTCGGCGTGGGGCTGTGGCGCCTGCTGCCCGACCCCCAGCACCAGGAAACCGCTCTGATGCTCGGCTTCGTGGGAGCCTTCTGCACACCCCCGCTCTGGCTGCTGCTGGCAGACCGCTTCACGCGAAGCCACTGGCTGGAGAGCAGGCCTGGATTCCAGGCCGCCGTGATCATCCCCTCCGCAATGAGCGTGCTGGCCGTGCTCACCAACGAGCACCACCGTCTCTTCGTGCAGGGCTTCGGCCACCAGGCCATGGGGCAGATCGAAGGCCTTGCCTTCGCCGGGCCGCTCTTCTGGGTCAGCGTCGGCTGGGCCCTGGTGGTCGTCGCTGGCGGGATCGGCCTCTACCTCTCGTCGGCCTTCCGACTCGTAGCGAGCCAGGAGCTTGGAAGGGGCATCGCGTTGGGGATGGCGGCTCTCGGCCCCATGGCCGCGAGCGCGGCCCTGACCAGCGCGGACCTCGACTTCACGCCGATGGGGATGGGGGCCTCGGTCTCCATGCTCTTCGTGCTGAACTGGCGATACCGGATCCTGGATACCCTTCCGGTGGCCCGGCGCCACATCATCGACCACCTCACCGACGGGGTGCTCGTCACGGATCTCGGCGGACGGATCCTTCACCTGAATCCGGCCACTGAGAAGATCCTCGAGTCCTCGGCATCGAATCTCCTGCGGCGCCCCATCGGGGCCGTGGTGGCAGAAGCCGCCGTCGACGTGGAGGCGACCGAGGTCGCGAGGCTCGCCTCTTCGCTGGCCGCGGGTGGCGATCCGCTCCTGAACGAGTTCCTGACGAGAGATGGCAGGGCCATCGAGGTGAGCGCCGACTGCGTCCGCGGCGGCGATGGCGAACCGCTGGGGTTCTACGCCGTACTGCGGGACCGGACGGAGAAACGCAGCTACGAGAGCTTCCTGCGCAACAGTCAGCGACTCGAGACCGCCGCAGCCCTGGCCGCGGGCATCGCTCACGAGGTGAACACCCCGCTGGCCTACGTGTGCTCGAACCTGCGCCACATCGATCGCGGTATCGATCGGATTGCGGAGCACCTCGCCACCCTCTCGGACGAGAAGTCCGAGGAGATCGAAGAGCTGCGGGTGGTGATTGCGGAGAGCGTCGACGGAGTCCAGCGCATCAGCGGCATCGTCGATCGCATGCGCCGCTTCACGAGCCTGGCCCCAAGCGAGATCGGCGAGGTGGACGTGAATGCGATCGCCGGCGAGGTGCTCAAGATGGCGTCGCTCCACCGGCGACCCTCCGTCGAGCTGCACTTCGAGCCCGGCGAAGGCCTCCCGCCCATCCAGGGCTCTTCGGAGCACCTGATCCAGGCGGTCCTGAACCTGACCATCAACGGCGTCCAGGCGGTCTCCGAGCAGGGCGGTGGCGCGGTGCGGATGGCGACCCTTCCCTGCGACGAGGGGGTGGCGATTCGCGTCTCCGACGATGGGCCGGGGATCCCCGCAACGATCCGCAACCGCGTCTTCGACCCCTTCTTCACGACGAAGAGCCCGGGAGAGGGAAGTGGGCTCGGGCTCGCCATCACCTACGACATCATCCGCGAACATCGAGGAGTGTTGGAGTTCGACTCGGAGGAGGGAGAAGGCACCTCCTTCACCGTTCGCCTGCCCGCCAGCCGAGAGAGCTGACCCCCCCGCCGGCTGCTCCCCGGAGCGAGCCGGCAGCCAATCCGGGCTAGACCCTGAAGGACCGCAGCCTCGAGGTGATCCGCATGGCCCGCGAGCTGGCGGTGCGCCGAAAGAGCGCCAGGGAGTCGGAGTACGCCGCGGAGTTCGAGGAGCCCCAGCTGCTGACGCTGGGCATCGCTTATGAGGAAAACAAGCGCTTCGGCGGTGGAGCCTACGGCCCCTTCCTCAAGAAGGTGGACCGGTGGAGCCAGCGAACCCTCGCCGCGAGCCTGCGCAAGCGGACCGGATGGGCCGCGCGGCTGATGGGGATCGACGCCTCCGTGAAGCAGATCGTCGAGACGCTGCGCGAGCGCGGCTTCAAGTCACCCTATCTCCGCAGCTACGTGGTGGCGCGCATCAATCCGGTGCGCTTCCACCGGGCCCGCAAGGGAGACGACGAGCCGCCATGGCCCTGGGAGCGGCGCTCACGCGCATGGCCGCCGCCGCTCGGAAGTTCGACGCGGACTCGGTGCGCGAGAGCGAACTCGCCCTGGTGGCGGCCGTTGCGAGCGACGGCGACGAGTGAGGCAGGGGCCGGGTATGGCAGCTAGGCCTCTCCAGGGGCCGGCAGGGCCATGAAGTCCTCCAGACACTCGCACAGCATCCGCAGACCGCGTTCGGTCATCTCGCGGCCGTGATCCGGAGTGGCGGCCGCCGCCGCATCGCCGAGCACGCCGTTGCGGGTCCGCTCGTCCCAGTAGTAGGCGCGGTGGATCAGCGATCCCATCGCTCGCGTGTGCCGGACCGGGTTCTCGCCGAGGTCGCCCGGCGTGAGCGCCGCCTCGCGTACCATCTCCGGGCAGAGGTGCATGCAGCTGCTCACCTCGAACTCACAGCCGTGACCCACATCGCGACCCTGATGCAGCTTCGGCGCCTGCTCCAGCGCTCCGAGGATGGCGGCGGTGGCATGCGCCGCCTGCATGCCGTGTCGTGTGTGCAGCCTGTCGCAGGCAATGGTGAGTGCGGCGTCGTTTCCGCCATGACCGTTCACGAACAAGACGTGGCGGAGCCCGTGGCGGGCGAACCCGAGGGCCACCTCGACGCAGAGCTCGATGAAGGTGCCCGCGCTGAGCGTGGTCGATCCGGCGAAGTGCATGTGGTGTTCGGAGAGCCCGTAGTTGATGGTGGGCGCCACGGCCACCCGCGGATGCATCGCCTGGGCGAGCAACCGGGCGAAGGACGCGGCCTGCGCGGCGTCCGCGGCCAGGGCGAGATTGGGCCCGTGTTGCTCGCAGGAGCCGACCGGGATCAGCAGGCATCCGATGCCGGGCAGGGCCGCCTTCACCTCGGGGTGGGTCATCAGGCGGAGATCGTGGATTGCAGGTGCATCTGCCATGACGGTTCCTCCTCTCGTGGAAGGCTACCGTAGACCACCTCAGCTAGCGGCGTGGTCGGGCTGAGATACCATCTCGGGCTTCGCAGCCCCGGGGAGACGACCGAGGGAGGAGGTGACCGTGACCACATCGACGGCGCAGTCGAGGGCTCGCGCGATTCGAGACCACGGCACGCTCGAGAGCGCCCTCTCGGCCGGTGCCCTGCCCGCCATCGCGGACGTCACGGCGGTGGAGGGGCTGGTCCTGGGGCTGCTCGCTCAGGGCGTCACCAAGTACCTGGTCATCCTCGGACACGGCAGCACCGCCCTCGCCGAAGTGCTGCGCGTCTACCAGGAGGAGGGGGTGGTGCGCACCTACCAGTGCCGCAACGAGGTGGCGATGGCCCACGCCGCGACCGCGCTCCGCTGGCACTACGGGGAGACACCGGCGGTCGTGACGTCGATCGGACCCGGCGCGCTCCAGGCCATGGCCGGATCATTGGCGGCCGCCTCCAACGGCGTCGGCGTCTGGCACATCTACGGCGACGAGACCACGCACGGCGAGGGCTACAACATGCAGCAGGTGCCGAAGCGCGAGCAGCACCTGTTCGGCCGCCTCACCGGCGTCATGGGGGAATCTTTCACCCTCTACGAGCCGGAGTCGCTGCGCGATTGTCTGCGCCGCGGCGCCGCCCGCGTCCACCACCCGTTTCTGGCAGGACCCTTCTACGTCCAGCTTCCCATGAACGTCCAGCCCAGGCGGATTCCGCAATTGAACCTGGCGGCATTGCCGCGCCGCCCGGAGCCGGACCGCGTGGGGCCCGTGGACGAGGCGTCCTATCGGGCCGCCGCCGAGCTGGTCCGCCGCCACCGAAGCGTGGCCATCAAGGTCGGAGGAGGAGCGCGGAGCTTCCCCTCAGCGGTCGAGGCGTTGGTAGACGCCATCGGAGGCGTCGCAGTCCTCTCTCCGGGCGCACTCGGCGTGCTTCCCGACACCCACCCCCGCAACATGCACGTGGGAGGCAGCAAGGGAACGATCTCTGGGAACTACGCGATGGCCAACGCGGACCTGCTGATCGTGATCGGCTCTCGTGCCGTGTGCCAGGCCGACTGCTCGGGCACGGGCTACGAGAAGGCACAGGCCGTGATCAACATCAACGGAGACCGGGCCGATGCGACCCACTACAACCGGACGGTCGCACTGGTCGGCTCGATCGACGCGGTGGTGGAGGGACTGGTGGCCGCCCTCGAGAAGAGCGGCCTTCCCGCTTCCAGCGAGCGGGCGCCCTGGCTCGAGGCCTGCGCGGAGCAGAAGGCCCGCTGGTGCGAGCTTCGCGAACAGCGCTGCCGCCCGGTCCCACTCGAGGATCCGGTCTGGGGGCGCCCGGTCCTGACGCAGCCCTCGGCAATCGGCATCGTCGACGCATTTGCCCGCCGCGTCGGAGCCGTCAAGTACTTCGACGCGGGCGACGTACAGGCCAACGGCTTCCAGATCGTCGCGGACGAGGCACCCGGGCAGACCTTCACCGACACCGGCGCCTCCTACATGGGCTTTGCGGCGAGCGCGCTCCTGGCCTCGGCCATCGCCGAGGAGCCGCGCTACTGCGTCGCGCTCAGCGGAGACGGCTCCTTCCTGATGAACCCGCAGATTCTCGTCGACGGCATTGCCCACGGGGCACGGGGCGTGGTGGTGGTGCTCGACAACCGGCGCATGGCGGCGATCTCCAGTCTACAGATCGACCAGTACGGTCAGGACTTCGCCACCAACGACAGCGTGGCGGTGGACTTCGTGGCGCTGGCCGGGGCGGTCCGCGGCGTCAACGCAATCTTCGGCGGCTTCGATGGACCCGCCCTGGAGGCAGCGCTGTCGAAGGCGCACGACTACGAGGGCCTCTCGTTGATCCACGTTCCCGTCTACTGGGGAAGCGACCCGCGCGGCGGCATGGGTGCCTACGGGCGCTGGAACGTCGGCGACTGGTGCGAGGACGTCCAGGATCGCTATCACTCTCAGCCCCTTTGAAGCGAGGCTCGATGCGCATGTACGAATCCTACGGGCTCTTCATCGATGGACGCCGGCATCGAGAGTGCCTCGATCCAAAGACCGTGAAGACGGTGAGCTGAGATGTCCGGGAAGGGCGGCCTTGCCCGAGGCCTCACCAGCTATGGGGACCCCGACTTCGCCCTCTACCTGCGGCGCTCCTTCGCGCGGTCGATGGGGTACTCACGGGAAATGCTCGCCCGCCCCGTGGTCGGCGTCATCGACACCGCCAGCGACTTCAACAACTGCCACCGTCACTTCCCGGAGCTGGTCGAGGCCGTCAAGCGGGGCGTGCTCGCGGCGGGCGGCCTTCCCCTCGCCTTCCCCACCATCTCTCTGGGAGAGGTCTTCCTGGCGCCCACCAGCCTGCTGTTCCGCAACCTGATGGCGATGGACACCGAGGAGATGATTCGCGCCCAGCCGATGGACGCGGTGGTGCTGCTCGGGGGCTGCGACAAGACGGTTCCCGCCCAGCTGATGGGCGCGATCTCCGCAGGGCGGCCGGCGATCCAGGTGGTAGCGGGACCGATGCTCACCAGCCGCCACCGCGGTGAGAGGCTGGGCGCCTGCACGGACTGCCGTCGCTTCTGGGCCCGCTTCCGGGCCGGTGAGATCGACGAGGAAGAGATCGAGGAAGTAGAGGAGCGCCTCGCCACCACCGCCGGGACCTGCGGCGTGATGGGAACGGCGAGCACGATGGCCGCCATCGCCGAGACGCTCGGGATGATGCTGCCGGGAACTGCCGCCATTCCCGCGGTGCACGCCGACCGCTTGCGGGCCGCAGAGGCCTCGGGCGCGACTGCCGTCGAGATGGCTCGCAAGGGACTCACCCCCGATCGCATCATCACGCCGGAGAGCATCGAGAACGCCCTGCGCGTGCTGCTGGCGATCGGCGGCTCCACCAACGCGATCATCCACCTGACCGCCATCGCCGGGCGGGCGGGTATCGACGTGGACCTTCACCGGCTGAACCAGCTCTCCGACGTCACCCCGGTGCTCGTCGACCTCAAGCCCACCGGCCCGCACTACATGGAGGATCTCTTCGCCGCCGGCGGAATCGGCGCCGTGCTGCGCGAACTGCAAAGCGTCCTGCACCTCGACTGCGCCACCGTCACTGGTGACACGCTCGGGGATCGGCTGGCCGGAGACGCCGGCTACGTCGACCGGGAGGTGGTGCGCCCGCTCGCCGAGCCCGTCCAGGAGCAGGGTGGGCTGGTAGCGCTCTTCGGCTCGCTGGCGCCTCGCGGTGCCATCCTCAAGCGCTCGGCGGCCAGCCCGGAGCTCTTCGAGCACGAGGGGCGCGCGGTGGTGTTCTCCTCCCTCGAGGATCTGGCCGCCCGCATCGACGATCCCGAGCTCGACGTGGCTGCCGACGACTTCCTGGTGCTGCGAAACGCCGGCCCGACCAGCCCCTCGGGCATGCCCGAGGCCGGCTACCTGCCGATCCCCGCCAAGCTCGCCCGCTCCGGAGTCCGCGACATGCTGCGCATTTCCGACGCGCGGATGAGCGGTACCGCCTTCGGCACCGTCGTCCTCCACGTCGCACCCGACGCCGCCAGCGGCGGTCCCCTGGCTCTGGTGCGCACGGGCGACCAGATCCGGATCAGCGTGACGAAGCGGCGCCTCGACCTCCTCGTCTCCGAGGACGAGCTGGCCTCGCGCAGCTCGGAAAGCTTCCCGATCCCGGAACGCGGCTACGCCAGGCTGTATCGCGAACAGGTGCTCCAGGCCGACCTCGGCTGCGACCTCGACTTCCTGCGCCATACTCCGACACGGCGCGGTCACCAGAGCTGAGACGGTCGGCCGCCATGAGCATGTCCGCGGCTGATCGTTCTCCCCTCGCCAACGCGGCGTTCAGGAAGCTCTTCACCTCGCAGGTAATCGCCCTGGTGGGAACCGGCCTCACGACGGTGGCGCTCACGCTGCTGGCCTACGACCTGGCGCAGGCGAACGCCGGTGTCGTGCTGGGCACCGCGCTCGCCTTCAAGATGGTCGCCTACGTCGTCTTCGCCCCGATCATTGGCGGTGTCGCGCATCGACTTCCCGCGCAAACCGCTGCTTGGTCGGTCTGGACCTGGTGCGGGCCGCGATCGTGCTGCTGATGCCCTTCGTGACGGCGGTCTGGCAGATCTACCTGCTGATCTTCCTGCTGAACCTGTTCTCCGCCGGCTTCAAGCCGGTGTTCGCGGCGACGATTCCCGACGTGCTCCCGGACGAGGCCCGCTACACCAGGGCCTTGTCCTACTCGCGGCTGGCTTATGACCTGGAGAACCTGCTCAGCCCTACCCTCGCCGGGATCGCCTTGCTGTTTTTCTCCTTCACGGGGCTGTTCCAGGCCAATGCGATCGCCTTCCTGCTCTCGGCCTGGCTGATCGTGATCGCCACACTGCCCGGAGCGGAACCGCAGGGCCGGCTCGGCGGGTTGTGGCGCGAAATCAGCTTCGGCGTCGTGTCGTACTTGAAGACCCCGCGGCTGCGTGCCCTGCTGATCCTCTACATGGCCGTGTCCTGTGCCAGCGCGATGGTGATCGTGAACACGGTGGTCTACGTCAAGGCGGTCTTGAGCGGATCCGACACACAGGTCGCAGCCGCCTTTGCCGCGGCCGGGTGCGGGTCGATGATCGGGGCGCTTTGCGTTCCCTGGCTGGTCGAACGGGTCGCCGACCGGGTGGTGATGCTGGCCGGCGCCCTCCTGATGGGCGCCGGCGTGCTCGGCATCTGGGCGGGGCCGGGACTGACCGCGATGCTGCCGGTCTGGTTCGTGATCGGTCTGGGCTGGTCGCTGGTTCAGACGCCCGCGGGAAGAGTCGTCAATCGCTCAGCCCGCCCCGGCGACCGCTCCGCGTACTTCTCGGCTCAGTTCGCTCTCTCGCACGCCTGCTGGCTCGTCGCCTACCCGTTGACCGGCCGGCTCGGCGCTCACTTCGGCATCGAGAGCACCGCTGCCATGCTGGGTGTCGCCATCCTGGCATTCGTCTCCGTCGCCGCGGCCGCCTGGCCCAAAGAGGATGTGGACGAGCTCGAACACGAGCACGAGCCCGACGAGCACACGCACCTGCACACCCACGGGCCTCACCATCAGCACGAACATCGCGGCGACGAGGGTCCCGAGCCGCACAGCCATCCCCACCAGCACCCCGAGATCCGGCACGTGCACACATTCGTGATCGACGAGCACCACCTGCACTGGCCGAAGCCCTGAGGTCGGCTCACCACCTCATGGCCAGCCACCACTTCATGGTGCTCGTGACCAGCTCGGCCTCCTCGTGGTGCGCCCAGTGCCCGGTGCCGGGAAGGGTGACGAGTGTCCAGTCCCTGGCGACGTGGTCCCAGGTGTCGTTCAGCGCACCGGGCAGGAGCGCCCAGTCGTCCAGCCCGTGGAATTGCAGCACGGGACACTGCACCTTCGGGAGGTTCAGTGCGTCGTCCGCGTAGGGCTCGCGGGGGTAGTTGCGCCGGTAGTAGTTCATCATCGCGTCGAAGCTCGACTTCTCGAAGGCGGCGCGGTAGTTCGCCTCGAGATCGGCGTCGTCGCGGGCCACGATCTTCGCGAGCCCCGCCGCGTCCAGCTTCTCGTGTGAATCGGGCTGTTGAAAGCTCCGGGCGTACTGCGAGTTCGCATGCTGCTGCGGGTTGTTGCGCAGCTCCCGAACCAGGTTGGCGAGGTGCGGCAGGTTCACGATGATGAGCTTGTCGACGACCTCCGGCATCATCGCCGCGACTCCCCAGGCGATGGCGCCGCCCCAATCGTGCCCGACTACGATCGCCTTCTCCCGGCGCTCGGCGCGGATCACCGCCGCGACGTCGGCGACGAGCAGTGCGACATCGTAGCTCTCGGCGCCCTCGGGCTTGTCGCTCTCGTTGTAGCCGCGCGTGTCGAGGGCCACCACGGTGTACTCGCCCGAGAGGCCCTGCATCTGGTGATGCCAGGAGTACCAGAAGTCCGGGAAGCCGTGGACGAACACCACCAGCGGCCCCTCTCCCGCCTTCGCGTAGTGGATCCTGACCCCGTTGCTGTCTGCGTACTCGTGACTGACCTGGATCATCCAATCACCTCAATCCCTTCGGGTAGTCCGCCGGATACCCGTAGTGTTCCTTGTAGACCTCGCTGGCGAAGAACGTCTCGTCCAGCCAGTTCGAGTCGTTGTAGCTCTTGAAGAGCTGCACCTTGCCCTGATCGTCGACCTTGAAGCTCTGCACGATGTAGACGTCGAGGTAGCGCCTGGTTCCATCGGGATTGTCGTAGTAGTGGAGCTCGTGCATCATGAAGTCGGCTGCGTTGCCCTCGCAGTAGACCTTGGTGAAGTTGAAGGCGTTCAGCGACCAGATGCTGAAGAGATTCTGCAGCCACTGCTTGAATCCCTCCTTCCCCGGGTACTGCCCTGCGTAGGGGAGGACCTCCACGTTGGACTTGAAGACCACTTCGATGTCGTCGCTCATCCTCGCGTAGAAGTCGTCCCACTCGCCCATCCCCGTGTAGGCCATGCCGAAGGCGAGATAGAGCTCCGAAACGATCGCGCCCGCCCGAAGACCGGATGCGGGATCGAACTCCGCGTGCGGCAGGGCTTCGCGGACGTCCGTGAACTCGCCCTTCTCCGCTCCTGCGGCCTTCAGGAAGGTGGCGGTGTCGAAGTACAGCTTGATGTCCCTCACGCGCCCTTCCATGTCGACATCCATCAGGAACAGGAGCTCGAATGCGTAGGTCGAGCCGGACTCCTGGAATCGGAGCTTCATCTTGTAGTGGGCGTCGGCGCCGAATCCATCGACGATGATGTACTGCTTCTCCAGATCGAGCACTTCCAGCGCCGCGAAGAAGGACTTGTAGTGCTCCTTCACGAGAACCGTCCCCTGCATGCATCCGAACAGCGGGTGGACCTCCCTGAAGCCGGGGAACTGCAGGGTGGGACACTGCGCGAATACCGAATCGACCATCTCCTCGACCGCTTCGGGCGTCGGGCTCTTCAGCCGGTAGATGGCGTCGATGTTCCTCTCCACCGCGCTTCTGATCCATTCCTTGTCCACAGACAGTGCTCCTTCGTCTCGGGGTCCAGGCATCGCCCCGACCATCGGGCGAAGGCGGATCGTTCGGTCGAGCCTAGCGTGGCCCGGGGCCGCGGAAGGGACGCCAGGCCTTCTCGACGACCTCGATGTCCGTCCGCCACCACGGCGTCTTGTCCAGGGCCGGAAGCTTCGCCGAGACCCAGCTGGCCGGGATGACCGGCTCATCGGCTCGGCGGGGACCCATCTTGTACGCGTCCAGCAGGTACTCGCGCCCGAGATCCGGGTTCTGTTGGCATGCCAGGTGCAGTCCACCCAGTCCGCGAAGCATGCAGGTGTTGCAGCGGAGGCAGCGGACGATGTCCTCCCGGCCTTCCCTCCGCCAGCTTGGTGGGGTACTCGGGATCGCAGAGAAGCTGACGGCCCAGGGCGGAGATGTCGAACTTCCCGTCCGCGATGGCCCGGTCGGCTTCGAAGGGGTCGTGCTGGGAGATCGCCATCACCGGGATCTTCAAGATCCTTCTTGAAGGCGACCCCGTGCTCGCCCATGTGCGCGGCCCGGTCCGCGTCGGGAATCTGGTGACCGACCTCTTCGAACCCGGCCCCGTCGGAAAGATGGATATAGTCGGCGCCACGCGCCTCGAGGTCCCTGGCCACATCCACCATTTCGTCGCGGCTGAGCCCGCCTTCCATGTGCTCTTCCGCGCTGATCCGCACGCCGATCGGAATGCCCTGGCAGGCGTAGCGGGTGGCCTCCATCAGCTCGTTCAGGAACCGCTTCCGGTTGCGCCACTCGCCGCCGTAGAGATCGGTGCGCTTGTTCGCGAGGAGGGAGAGGAACTGGTGGCAGAGGAAGCCATGGGTGGCGTGGATCTCGATCATGTCGAAACCGCACAGCACCGCCAGCTGGCAGCTCGCCGCGAACTCCTTGGTCTGACCCTGGATCTCCGAGACGGTCAAGGCGCGGGTGAGAGGCCCCCGGAGGACCATCCGGCTGCGCTGGTCCCTCTCCACGACGGCCTGGAGGCTGTTGAACATCTTCTCCTTGGCGATTTCGTAGGGCAGGTCGTCCGATGCCGCCGGAACCACGGCGTCGGCCTCGTAGGGAGTGCACTGCCGCCCCATCCCCGGAGACATCTGGGCACAGGCGAGGGCACCGAAGTGGTGGATCCTCTCGGCGTAGAGCGCGGGCCCCAGCTGATGCTGTGGGTGGAAGAGAAACATGGAACGCCCCATCGGATACTCGGCCCCGAGCCGGGTGCCCAGCATCACCCCGCTGATCACCAGGCCCGCGCCCCCTTTGGCTCGCGCTCCGATGTAGCCGAGGGTCTGCTCGGTGACTTCTCCCCCGGGTCCGCTCATGTACTCCTGCATCGGCGCCACGGCGATGCGGTTCCTGGTCTCCACCCCGCCGATCCGGAGCGGCGACAACAGGTTGGTGAACGAGCTCCCGCCTTCCGGCTGATCCCGCAGATTCCCCTCGCTGCTCTCACCCATCGCTCACTACTCCTCCTCGCGGCCGCGATCCGCCGCCGTGGAACCCTCGCTCCGGATCCTCTTCCGGAAGATATTGACCAGCCTTCCCTGCCACCAGTCGTTCGCGGAAGGATGCAGCCGGTACAGCCACCAGGGGATCAGGTCGTAGAACGGAAACGCAATCAGACCCTTGTCTTTCTCGACCCCCCGGAGGATCTTGAGCGCTGTCTTCCGGGGCGTCAGCTGTCTCAAGATGAACGAGTTGAAGACGTCCCGGTCGCCCTTGAAGATCGTGTAGGTCTTCCGGACTTCGCTGTCCACCGAGCCGGGGCAGGCGACGCTCACCTTGACGCCCAGCCCCCGAGCCTCGGGTCTCATCGCGAGGGAGAGGCCGACCACGGCGTGTTTGACGGCGCTGTAGGCGCTGCCCAGCGCAAAGGGAAAGATCCCGAAGACCGAGGCGACGTTCACGATGTGGCCGTGGCCCTGCCGGATCATCACCCGGTAGGCGCTCGCCGTGCCGTGGACCACGCTCATCACGTCGCTCTCGATGAATCGCCGCCAGTCCTCATGGCCCATGTCCCGGAATTCCCCGAACATGATGATGCCGGCGTTGTTGAACATGTAGTCGAGCGGGCCGCTGGCGACGGCAGCGTCGATCAGTTGATCGACGGCGGCGGGATCCCTCATGTCCGCAACCACCGGCGCTGCCTGCCCGCCAGCCCGGAGGATCCTGGCGGTGGTCTCCTCGGCCCCTTCCCGGTCGATGTCGGCGACGAGCACCCGGGACCCCCGCTTCGCCAGCTCGATGCACAGCTCACGGCCGATTCCCGACGCGCCGCCGGTCACGACGGCCACCTTCCCCTCGAATCCACTCACTGCATGACCCCCGGATTGCCGCCGATTCCCCGGCGCTCCAGCTCGGCGCCGGCAGATGGTCAGGTCGCGGGCGCACGGTGGCGGGTTGCGAGTGACCGAACCTGCGCCAGAAGCTCCTCCCGCGTCAGCGCTCCCTTCTGCACGACGCGCTCGACCCCGCCGTCGAGGCAACGCCTCTCCTCCTCGCTCAGGTCCTTGGCGGTCACCACGATCACCGGAGTCGCCGCGGCGTCCTCCCGCTTGCGGAACTCCACCAGGAACTCGAAGCCATCCATGACCGGCATCATCAGGTCGAGAAGGATCAGGTCGGGCCGCTTCTCCGCGACCCGCTCCAGGGCGGCGGCGCCGTTCTCGGCCTCCACGACGGTCCAGCTGGCGCTCTCCAGTGCGCGCCGGAAGAGCCCCCGGATGGACTCGTCGTCATCGATCACCAGGGCGTGGCCACCGCCACTCGGGCGGGCGTATTGCCCCACGAGCTGTCGGAGCTTGTCGCGATCGACCGGCTTGATCAGGTGCTCGACCGCGCCGAGCGAGTAGCCGATGTCCTTTTCACCGACGATGCTGACCATGGCCACGGGAATCTCGCTGAGAACCGGGTCGGCTTTGAGCTCCCTGAGCACCGCCCAGCCATCCATCCCGGGCATCATGATGTCCAGCGTCACGAACACGGGTCGCAGCTCGCGAGCGAGTTTCAGGCCCTCCTGGCCGCCCGCCGCGGTCGCCACCGCGAAGCCGTCGGTTTCGAAGGCCCGTCGCAGCAGGTCGCGGGAGTCGGGATCGTCGTCGATGACCAGAATCGGGTTCGCATCCTCCGGAATCGCATCCGGGCTCCGCTCCTCGGGTCGAGTGACGGTCTTCGCAGCCTCGAGCGCATCCACGCTGGCCGGGAGCTCGATGCTGAAGGTCGACCCCTCACCGAGCTGGCTCGAAACGCCGATGTCGCCGCCCATCATTCTGCAGAAGCGCTGGCTGATGGAGAGGCCGAGGCCGGTGCCGCCGTAGTCGCGGGTGGTGGACCCGTCGGCCTGGGAGAACTCCTCGAAGACCTGGGCCAGCTTGTCTTCCGGGATGCCGATCCCGGTGTCCGAGACCTGGATCGTGACCCAGTCGGCTCCCTCCCTCGCCTCGCGCGCCGCCGCCAGGGTCACGGTGCCGTTCGTCGTGAACTTGGCAGCGTTGGAGAGCAGGTTGAAGAGGGCCTGTCTGAGCTTCGTGAGATCGGCGCGAACCCCTCCGAGATCGTCGCCGAAGCGGGTGACGAGCCGGTTCTGGTTCTTGTCCATCAACGGCGCGACCGTGGTCAGAGCCTCTTCGAGCATCTGCCGCAGGTCGAAGCGTTCGAGGAAGAGGTCCATCCGCCCCGCTTCGATCTTGGAGAGGTCGAGGATGTCATTGATCAGCGCCAGCAGGTGCTTCCCGGCAGCGCTGATCTTGCCCAGGTCCGGCACCATCGTCTGGTGGCCTTCTTCCTCGGCGTCCTCCGTCAGCATTTCCGAGTAGCCGATGATCGCGTTCATCGGCGTCCGCAGCTCGTGGCTCATGTTGGCGAGGAACGCGCTCTTGGCGCGGCTGGCGGCCTCGGCGGAGTCCCGGGCGCGAGCCAGGTCGAGCTCCATCGCCTTGCGGTCGGTGATGTCGAGGGAGTACTCGATCATCTGGACGAGCCTGCCATCGGCGTCGAAGATCGGGTAGCCGTGGACCTCGACGAACCTTCGGTGGCCTTCGGCGTCCCGGTGGATGTGCTCTACCGTGACCGGCTCCCCGGTCTTCTTGATCATCTCGAGCGGGCAGGGGTCCTCGAGGCCTTCACAGGGCTCGGGGCTGTGGTGGGTCAGGGCGTGGCAGGTGGATTCACCGGAGATGCCGAGCCGCCGGGCAGCCGAGTTGGCGATCTGGATCGAGTAGTCCTTCACGTCGATGACGTAGAAGGGATGGGTGAGGGATTCGAGGGTGTTCTCCAGGAGCTCCTTCTGCTCCACCACCACCGCGGTCTGGCGGCGGATGGCTGTCACCATGTGGTTGAACGAGCGCGACAGCCTGCCGAGCTCGTCCCCGCTGGTGATCGGCACCTCCACCTCCTGCTCGCCGTCCGCGAATCGCTGCGCCGCGCCCTCCAGCGCTACGATCGGCGCCACGAACCGCCGCGCGATCAGCCACGAGAGCGGGAGCACCACGAGCGCGATGCCGATCAGGCTGAGCATCAGGTTGCGGCTGAAACGGCGGATCGGCGCCAGCGCCTCCTCGGTATCGATCTCCGACAGCACCGCCCAGCGAAGGCCCTCGATGGGCAGCGGGGCGTACGACGTCAGCACGGGAACGCCGCGATAATCGGTGATCATTCTGGTATCGGTGCTGCCCGAGAGGGCGGCCTCGACTGCCTCGGTCCGCACCGCCTGCAGGAGAATCGTGGTGCCGAACTCCTCGATGCGATCGACATCGACGGAGCGGACGCCGGCGGACCGCTGCGCCGCGAGGAAGCCCACCGGATCTTCGAGAAAGAAGCGGGAGTTCGAGCGCATCAGGAGGTCGGATCCCACCAGGTAGGTCTCTCCGGTCTCTCCGAGCCCGTCGTCGCGCCAGTTCCGGCCGCCCGTCATGACATGATCGATTTCTGCGACCGGCACCTGGAACGCCAGAACGCCGATGCGACGGCTCCCGTCGGCCACGGGGGCGGCGATGAAGGCAGCTGGCGCGTCGAACGAAGGTCGATACATGGTGAAGTCGACCAACTGCGGCTCTCCGGCCGACGATGCGTCGAGCGCGGAAGAGACAGCCTCCGCCAGGTTCGAGTCCCGGTGCGGCCCGTCGCCCAGACTGGTGGCGAAGTCGGGTTCTTTGAACACCGAGTAGACGATCTCACCGGAAGCGTTCACCAGCAGCAGGTCGTAGAACCCGAAGCGGTTCGCCAGAGCCTGGAGCTGGGGATGCAGCCTGCGGTGCACCTCGCTGTAGGTGCTGCCATCCGGGGCGGCGACCAGACCGTCCTTCTCGCCGAGTGGGTGCGGGTTGGCGGCGATGTAGAAATACTGCAGGTGGCGTGCCGCCGGCGCCGTCGGCAGCACGCTGTCGAGTGCGGTGGCTTCGGTGGAGTAGGTGTCGAGCCTCGGCAGGAAGACGTCGGTGTAGTGCGCCGACAGCCGGCTTCGCCGCTCCGGTTCGAGCTCGGCCTGTCGCAGGGCGTCGAAGGCGGAGCTGAACTCGCGAAGGGACTCGATGACGAGTGGGCTCTCGGCGATGGCCGCGGTCTCGTTTCGGAGCTGACGGAAGTAGCTCGCGATCTGGTTGGCTTTGGAGGAACGGACCGAAGTCAGGTGGTCGAAGGTGGCTCGCTCGACGGCGGCTCGACCGCTCAGGTAGCCGAGCGCTCCGATCAGAGCCAGCGCGGGCACGGCCAGCCCGAGCACGATCAGGAAGAGCTTGTACCGGATGCTGAGGTTCTGGAGCATGGAATCTCCGGAGTCGGTTTCACTCGTCTCGGGCCAGGTCGAACGTTTCCTCGATCGAGGCGACGCGCTGGTAGTCATCGACGGACATGATGATCGAGTCGGTGAGGCTGCCGGCGTTGAAGGCGATTCGCTCGTTGGCGAGGACCGACCGATCCACGTAGAGGGGTAGCGGCAGGACGGGCTCGCCGAAGGGCGGGACGGCACCGGGAACCAGGCCGGTGAGCTCGCGCAGTTCGTCGGCGCTCGCGAAGCGGGTCTTCTTCACGCCCAGCGCCCGCCTGAGCTTTCCCGAATCGAGGCGCCGGGCGGCGCTGATCACGAGCAGCACGTGGTGCTCGGCCGCCTTGATGAGCAGGGCCTTGCCACCCACCGCCAAGGGTTCGCCGCGAACACGGGCGGAATCCTCGGAGGTCGGGGTGGGCTCGTGGGAGAGGTGTCGGTAGCTGGCGGCGTTCTCGTCGAGCAGGGACAGGATGGACTGCAGGACGGACATCTGATCTCCCGGATGTTGGCCGCAGCCGGTGTCGCAGCAGGCAGCGAAGCCTCGATCTCCCAGTGTCAAGAGATTACCATCCACGGGCCGAGAGGAGACCCGAATGAGCGAACGGTTTCTCCTGGTGGCAGCAGTGGGCCTCGTTCTTCTCCTCGCCATCGTCAGCGCCGCGGCAGAGGAGGCGGAGATCGCGGGGGTGAGCTTCCCGGGAGAGAAGGTCGTCGCCGGAAAGACGCTCGAACTCAACGGCCTGGCCTGCCGGAGGGCGTTTCTGGTGGTGAAGGTGTACGCGGGCGGACTCTATCTGGAGCACACCACCCGGGATTCCCAGGAGGCGATCGAATCCGAGCAGGCCAAGCAGATCCACCTGCACTACCTGACCGACCGGGTGACCTCGGCAAGACTCCGGAAGGGATTCATCGAGGCGATCGAGAAGGCCAATCCTCCGGAACTCGTGGAGGCGCACCGGGCGGAGATCGAGACCTACGCCTCCTGGCTCGACCGGGACATGGCGCCGGGCGCGACGTCGATCACCACCTACGTCCCCGGCCAGGGCCTGACCCTCGCGCTCGACGGTGAAGTGAAGGGGACCATCCCGGGTGAGGAGTTCGCCCGGATGTACTTCCGCTACAACCTCGGGCCCGAGGCGAACGCCGACCTGAGGAAGGGCTATCTGGGCCGATAGCCAGCCGCTTCCCGTCGGGCCGCGGCGGAGATGCGCCGCTCACCCCCTCGCCGTTCGCCGCATGAAGAGCTCGACGGGATTCGGCGGAGGCTCGACCGCCTCGGCGGCCAGGAGGCGGACCGCCTCCTCCGGGCAGGACGAGACACAGAGGCCGCAGCCGATGCAGCGGCCTTCGTCGACCAGCGCGCCCGCCCCGCCCTCCATCCGGATCGCTTCCGTCTGGCAGATCTCCTCGCAGACGCCACAGGCCGTGCAGGCTTCGGCGTCCACCTGGGAGCGGTAGTTCGAGGGCGAGATGGTGTGGAAGCCGAGCCGCTTCTTGCTGTCGAGGAAGACGCAGCAGCATCCGCAGCAGTTGCAGAGCGTGCCGAGCTTGCCATCGTGGTTCTCGACCGAGTGGACCAGGCCCTCCTCCTCGCACTTCGAGAGGATCCGAAGCGCCTCGGCCGCGGAGACCCGGCGCCCGAATCCGTAGTCCAGCATGTAGCGCGCCATGGCGCCGAAGCTGAAGCAGGCTTCCAGGGAGTGGGTGCAGCCCTCCCCCGCCGTGCGCTTGATCTGCCGGCAGGGGCAGTGACCCACGGCGATCAGGTCCTGCTCCTCCACCTTGGGCCGGAGGATCTCGAAGGGCAGGATCTCGGTGGCGCTCTCCAACGACTCCGACACGGGAATCACCCGCATCACCGGGATGTCCCCTCTCGCCAAGGCTTCCCCGTATCCCTCGTCCCGGTACCTGAGCCAGAGCGGCGCCAGCTTTCGGGTGTGCTCCGTCTCCTTCCCGGACCAGTAGACCGTCTCGCACCACCCCTTCTCCGACGGGAGCAGCATGTACCTCGCCTCCTTGCCGGGGAGCCGCTCCTTCAGAACCGTGCCCTTCTCCGCCATGCGGTCCAGGATCGACTCGAGGCGATCGGCATCTTCCGGGCCCTCGGGAGCGAGGTCCGAGACCCTCGCCCTTCCCATGATGGGCATGCGCAGGGCGACCTCGGCCTCCTCGACCGGGAAGAGGACGCTCAGTATTTCCATCAGCGTGGGGGTCCGGGGTGTGCCGATCGGGAAGCGGTCGAAATGACTCGCCAGATCCTCGTACAGGCTCTCCGATTGCATCTCTGTCTCCTTCTTCGATGACCGGTCGTGGCCTCGGGCGGCTACGACTCGCCCCGGGGTGTTCCCCAGGAACGTTCGATCACGGCCCGGAGCACGCGCGAGAAGACCTCGATCTCCTCCGCCGAGAATCCCTCCTTGATGGCGTCGTTCTGCTCCTTGACCACCGGGAGTGCCTTGGCCGTCACGTTCCGGCCCCGGCGGGTGAGATGGAGGCGAATCGCGCGTCGGTCTGCGGGGTCGCGGCGGCGCTCGATCATCCCCTTTTTCTCGAGCCGGTCGACCAGCCCGGTGATGGCCGACTTGTCGAGCATCAACCCCTTCCCCATCTGGCTGAGCAGGCAACCGTCGTGGCCGCGGAGAAAGAAGAGGGCCCCGACCTGTGCCGTCGTCACCCCAGCCCGGTCCAGGAGCGCCTGGTCGAGCCGGAGGTAGACGCGGTGGCGGGCGTGCCCGAGCAGGAAGATGAGGCGGTCGTCCGGCTTCCCCTTGTCCTTCCGATGCACCACGTCGCCTCCCAGACTCCGGTCGAGAATTAAAGTATATATATCAATCATTGATATATCAACTATTTTCCCGAAGATGGTTCTGCACACTTGTGGGGACAGACGGTTGGGTCACCCTCTGGCGGTTGCGCGGATGCGTGAACCGTGACGATGGTAGGAGGCCGAAATGAAGATCGACGTGGGCGACGCTGTCAGGCTCTTCGTGGATGTGGATGGAGCCGAGTGGGTTCCCGACGGGGCCCGGATGCGCCGGCGTCCCGTTCTCGTGCTCCTGCACGGCGGCCCCGGCATGGACCACTCGAGCTTCAAGCTGGAGCTCGACTCGCTGCGCGAGATCGCACAGCTCGTCTTCATCGACCACCGGGGCAACGGCCGCAGCGACGACGGGCCAAGGGAGAAATGGAACCTCGACCAGTGGGGGGACGACGTGCGCAGCGTCTGCGACGTGCTGGGGATCGAATCCCCCATCGTCATGGGACAATCGTTTGGTGGCTTCGTCGCGCAGGCCTATGCCACCCGGCACCCCGAGCACCCCGCCGCCCTGATCCTCTCCAGCACGTCTCCCACGAAGAACCTGGACCGGAACCTGGCCGTCTTCGAGAGGCTCGGCGGTGAACGCGCACGCTCGGTGGCCGAGGATTTCTACCGAGCTGCGACCCCCGAGAAGATCGGTGACTTCCTCACGGAGTGCATGTCGCTCTACAACAGGCGGGCCTCCGACCCCGACGGCATCAGAAGGACCGTGCTTCGGCTGGAGGTGATGTTCCACTTCTTCGAGCACGGCTGGCCGAGCTTCGACTTCATCCCGGACCTGCCCAGGATCTCTTGCCCGACACTCGTACTGGGCGGGGAGGACGACCCCGCCACGCCGATCGAGGACCAGGAGGACATCGCTGCCGCGATCCGGCCCGACCTGGTGGAGTTCCACCGCTTCCCCGACTGCGGTCACGGCGCCTACCGGGATCGCCCGGAGGAGGCGATCCCGATCATCCGGGACTTCATCCTCAGAAGCTGGCGCGAGCCTGCCGGCTAGCGGGACGCGGAGGGCGGCCTGGCGCGGCTGGTCAGGACCGCGCAGATCCCGTTCACCAGCATGAGCCCGGCGAAGACTCCGACGTACGAGTCGGTGGCGTCGAAGATCTGTGCGGCTCCCATCTGTCCGACGGCAGCTCCGAGCGTGAGGGGAATGCCCATGATCCCCAGGATCTTGCTGAACGACCGCAGCCCGAAGTTCTCGGCGACCACGAGTGGATAGACGACGGCACCGCCGTTCCCGATGCCGTAGAGAAGCACGAACAGGTACAGGCCGGTGAGGTTCTCGAGCGCGAAGAGCGTTCCGGCGGCGAGAATCAGGAAGCCGAACTGGACGACCAGGACCAGCCGCTTGGGCAGGCGTTCCGCCGCGTAGCCCCCCAGGAGTCTGCCCGCGAGCGTCACCAGCAGGAAGTCCCGGATCGCGCGAGAGCCGAGCAGCATCGCCGCCTCGGGGCCTTCCAGGGCGCCGAGGTCCGAGGCGACGATGATCGGAACCGTGTGAGCGGCGATCGCCCCGGTACCCATCACCATGAAGAACCGGACGAAGAAGAGAGACCAGAAGGAAGCCGTCCGCACCGCCTCGGCCGTGCCGAGCCCAGCCGCCTCCTCGGGTTTCTCGGGGTTCGCGAGCGGCGGGAGGCTCGAGACGCCCTCCGAATCCCCGTCCGGCTGCAGCCCGATCGACTCGGGAGAGCGGCGCACGACGAAGATGGCGAGGGGAATGACGACGACGGGAATGGCGGTTCCGAATACGAGGTAGGCGGTGCGCCAGCCGAAGGTATCGATCAGATCGTGTGCGAGGGGAGCGAACACGACACCGCCCAGGGCCGTTCCGGTCATCACGATCCCCATCGCGGTGCCCCGCCTGCGCACGAACCAATGCGAGACGAGGGTCTGATTGGGAACGATGGTGGTGGCCGCCAGCCCAGCACCCAGGAGAGCTCCGAACAGGTACAGCTGCCAGAGGGCGGTCGCCATGCTCATCAGCAGGAACGCGCTGCCGGTGAGTGCGGCGCCCAGGCCGATGACTCCTCGGGGTCCCCACGAGTGGATCAGGATGCCCACCAGGGGCGTGGCGAAGCCAGCCACGACGGCGCTGATCGAGCCGACTGCGGTGATGGCGGTCCGGGAGGCCTGGAACGAATCCTCCAGGGGGATCATGAAGACCGAGAAGGTGAAGTAGCCCGCACCCGTGGTGAGGAAGAGCGTGACGAAGCACGCCAGCACCACGTACCAGCCGAAGAAGACGCCCTTCCCGGTCTGCACGCTCAGCCCGCAGCCACTTGGACGGTGCCCTTCAGGATGCCGTCTCCAGGGGGTAGCAGCCGTGCTTCTGCACCGCTTTCAGCATCGCGTGCATGTTCTCGTCGGGCATGTCCTTCGGGATCTCGCAACCCCCGGAGAGGATGAAGCCCCCCCCCGGCGCAGCCGCCTGGATCGCCTTCCGGCAGGCCTTCTCGACCTCCTCGGCCGAGCCCATCTGGAGGACGCTGTTGGTGTCGATGTTTCCCATCAGGGTGATCCGGTCGCCGATCTGGCTCTTGGCCTTGGTGAGGTTGACCTGGTGGTCGAAGTGGAGCGCCCCTCCCGGATTCACCTCGGGTGCGAAGTGGATGCACTGGGGGACGTAGCCGCAGCAGTGGATGATGACTGGGGCGCCGAGCGCGGCGATCCGGGCATAGGTCTTCTTCTCCGGCTCGTAGACGAACTGCTCGAAGGTCTCGGGCGACATGAAGTAGCCGCTCGACTCTCCGGCTCCGATCAGGTCCGCACCGGCCTCGACCATCGCTTTCGCATACTCGAACTGGAAGTCCCCGAACCAGTCGATGATCTCCACCAGCAGCTCGGGGGTGTTGTCCATCAGGAGGAACACGCGCGGATTCGTGGCGAAGAGCGCCATCACGCCCTGGAAGGGCCCTTGGGTCCAGCCCACGACCGCCATCTCGTCGCCGACCTCGGCCTTGATCAGCCGCGTCGCCTCGATCATGGTGCCGAGCCGGCCCTTGTCGAGGTAGTACGCCGGTGGGTTGCTTCGGAGTCTCTCGAAATCCTCCACTGCGTGCTCGAGCCGGATGGCGGGCCCGGTGATTCGCGAGAGGCCGTCCTTGCCCAGCGTCACCTCCGCGCCGAAGGCCCCGCAGGTGCTCGCCACGTCGTTGGAGACGATCGCCGCGTCCCACCCGAATGCGCGCGCGGTCTCGACTTCGGCCTTCGCCAGCGCCTCGGCCTCGGTGAGGTAGGCGTGGTAGGGGGTTCCGGAGTACTTCGCGGAGAAGGCCATCGAGAGCGGCATCAGCGGCACCCGGTCCGGCTCTTCGAGCCGAAGCGTCGCTGCGATTCGTTCGCGCGGGGTCACTCGGGAGCGGAGCTCCCGGCAGAATCGCGAGGACGCCTCGACGACCTCCAGCGCGTCCTCTGCATAGGCGTCCGCCCCCACCTCCGCCACCAGCCTCTTCGTCGCGCAAGGCCCGCTGAGAACGACCCGGACCTTGTGGCGAATTCCGAGCCGGACCAGCTCCCGCTCGAGCTCGGCCGCCGATTGCGCGGCGCGGAACGCGAGATAGAGACCGACGGCAACGACCTGTGCGTTCGTCTCGGCGGCCCTCTTCGCGATCTCCGCTGGATCGACGTCCGACCCGGCATCGATGATCTCGAAGTCGTAGGCGCTCATCACCGCCGAGACGATGCTCTTGCCGATCGTCCAGGGACCGTCGGGAACTCCGACGACGATCCGGCCCACGGGGGCCCGCTTCTCCTGTTCGAGATGGGACTGGAGAGACGCCACTCCGAGCTGAAACGCCGCGGCCGACCGGATGATGGAATCGAGATACATACCCTTGCTCCGGTATCGCCGCGCCGTCTCGACCATCCCCTTCGACAGTCCCTGGGAAACGATGTCCCTGGCGGCGATTCCCGCCTCGTGGGCCTTCTCGCAGAGCTTCACCGCTCCGCTGTAGTTGCCCTCGACCACGGCCCTCACCACGTCGTCGATGTGGCTCGATTCCATCTCTCGAATCTCCCTAGCGACTGCGGCCCGCGGAAAATCCGCTCGGCCCGACCATGTAAAGCCAGGTGGTGGCCCAGTTGGACAGCGCGACGACGATTGCGAAGAGGATGTTGCCGACGCTCATCAACGCCACTCCGCTCATGATGTTTCCCACCACGCAGCCCGTCGCCAGAGCTGCTCCAGAACCGACCAGCAAGCCTCCCAGGAACGCCACCATGGTCTCGTCGGGCGGCTTCGGAAGCAGGCGAAAGCTCCCTCGAAGCCGCGCCGATACGTGGGATCCCACCACCAGGAAGATCACCAGGGCAACCAGCCACCAGACGACCTTCTTCTCGGGCGAAGGCCTCGTCGCCCCTGCCGGCTCCGCCGCAGCAGCGGACGGCTGGGGCTTCTTTTCCCAGACGTGCCGGACCGGGTGGTCCGTGGCGAGAATCTCGACGTGGAGGACTCCGTGGGTGACGCCCAGCGGGTAGTTCCGCCCACTTGCCGCCGAGGACGCGTACGCCGCCAGTGCGAGCAGCCCGATCGCCACCCCCGACTGCCACGGCTTCCAGGATCGGGTGAGAACCCGCAGCGCCAGAGACGAATCCCCTCTCTGGATCGCGGACGGCTGTTGACTCGGCTCTCGACGCCTCAGCCACAGGAAGGCGACGAGGGTCAGCAGAGCGAAGGCGACTGCCAGCGTGCCGTAGGAGAATCCCGTGAGAGACGCGAGTGTCACCGCCCCGCCATCACTGCTCGAGATCACACTCCCTTTCAGGGATGACAGCAGGTCCTTCGCCGGGCCGTATTCCACGGCCGCAACTCCGATCGGGATGCCCACCAATGCCGCCATGGAGTTGAGGTTCCCCTGGCCCGCCTTGAAGAGGGTCCCACTGACGCAGCCGCCGGCCAGCACCATCCCGACTCCGAAGAGGACGCCCCCCACCAGGTAGTTGGCCCAGATGAGCGGCTTCGGGTTGAGCGAGATCCAGCCCAGGCCCGAGCCGGCGGCGAACGCCAGCATGCTGACGACGATGAGGATCCAGATCCCCCCGAGCTTCCGGGCATCCCGCATCAGAACGACCTCGCTGAAGGCGGACGCGCCGCAGAGATCCGACCGCTCGAGGAAGAACCCGAACAGGAACCCGATCGGGATGGCGGTGAGCACCCAGAGCCCGCTCGCGAACGCAGCGATCGTGACGATCGCCAGGAAGAGCAGTGATCCCAGCGACAGCTTCTGCCAGCTCATCCGAGGTCCAGTTCTTCTCCTGCTCAGGCTCGGAGCCAGGACTCGATCGCCGAGGCCTTGGGCACCTTGCCCTCGATCTTCTTCTTTCCGTCGATGAAGACCGCCGGTGTCACCAGCACACCTCGATCCACGATCTGGCTCGTTTCGGTCACGTGCTCCACCGTCGCATCGACGCCGAGTTCCCTCACCACCCGCTCGACTTCGCGGGTGGTCTTTTCGCATTTCGCACAACCAGTCCCAAAGATCTCGATCTTCATGGGCTCGAAGCCTTTCCGTCCTCTCAGGTTTGGAGAGCGCCGTAGACCATCCCACACAGCGTGGCCATGATCACGACCAGAACGCCGTAGACGATCGTCTTCTGCGTCCCGATCACGCTTCGGATCACGATCAGGCTCGGCAGACTCAGCGCGGGGCCCGCGAGCAGGAGCGCCAGTGCCGGACCGCGTCCCATCCCGCTCCCGAGCAGACCCTCGAGGATCGGCACCTCGGTACAGGTGGCGAAGTACATGAACGCGCCGGCGACCGAAGCGACGAGATTCGCCAGGAGGGAGTTGCCGCCGACGAGTCCCGCCACATAGCTCGCCGGGATGAGCCCGCTGTCACTGCCCGGGCGCCCCATCAGGAGGCCCGCAGCGAGGACACCCGCGAACAGCAGCGGGACGATCTGCTTGACGAAATCCCACGACGCCTCGACCCACTCGTCCAGCTCTTCCCTGGTGAACCAGCGCCACAGCATGAGAGCGAGAATCGCCAGCAGTCCGATCACGGCCGGCCACTTGACGCTGTAGACGGCATCCCAGAATGCCGCGGGCTCCGCGGGCTTGCCCCAGGCGGCGAAGACCAATACGAGGACCATCGTCAGGAAATACAGAGCCGTCTGGACGAGCGGCCGTCCACCGTCCTCCTCTTCGCCCGAACCGGCCGCCAGCTCGCCTTCGCCTTCCTCGCTCCGGTAGAGACTGGCCATGATCAACCCGATGACGATCGCGAAGACGATCGCCCCGACCGCTCGCGCGACGCCGAGCTCCCAGCCGAGCACTCGCGCCGTCAGGATGATGGCCAGCACGTTGATGGCGGGGCCGGAGTAGAGGAACGCGATCGCGGGACCGAGGCCAGCCCCACGCGATCGGATTCCAGCGAAGAGCGGCAACACGGTGCAGGAGCAGACGGCGAGAATGCTGCCCGACACGGAGGCGACGCCGTACGCCAGCACCTTGTTCGCCCGGGCGCCGAAGTACTTCGTGACCGCCGCCTGTGAAATGAAGCAGGCGATCGCACCGGCGATGAAGAAGGCGGGAATCAGGCAGAACAGAACGTGCTGCCGGGCGTACTCTCTCGTCATGTAGAAGGCTTCGACGAGAGCGCCCTGGAATCGGGGATTGCGAGACCGGCAGGAAGTAGGCGATCCCGAAGGCAGCTACGAGCAGGAGGAGTTTGGTTCTCTCTTTCAACGGTGTCAGCGCCTGTTCCAGCACGGTCGGAAGACGACCGCTGTGCGAAGGATGGATTCTGCTAGGAAGCGAGGAGCTCCCGCTCCTCCTTCAGGTTCTCCTTCATCACCTGCTCGATGCAGGAGAAGAAGTCCATGACGCAGGGCCGCGCCAGCCGGTACATCGAGTTCTTGCCGTCCCGGCGGTGGTCGATGATGCCGGACTGCCGGAGGATGCTGAGATGCTTCGAGACCGTCGACTGGTCGCTGCCGACGACCTTCTCGAGGTCGCAGACACAGAGTTCACCGCGCTCGTGCAGCACATCGACCATCAACAGGCGGCTCGGGTGTGCCAGCGCCTTCAGGATGTCCGCGCGCCGTTGATAAAGCTTCTTGTTTCGAAACGTTTTCATTAATGCACATATTGCCATATCGCCATATATTCGTCAAGACCCGGGATGCGGAGAGTCTCCGGTCCGTTTCCCGGGCCTGGCTACTGGCGCATCGACACCAGGGTCAGGCTGAGGGCCGGCCAGTAGGTGATGATCAGCACCGAGAGGAGCAGGATCACGAAGAAGGGAATCGTGGCGCGGTAGACCTCGAGCACCGGGCGCTCGAACCGGTAGCTGGCGATGAAGAGGTTCATGCCCACGGGAGGCGTGATGTAGCCGATCTGCATGTTGGCGAGGAAGATGATCCCCAGGTGGACCGGGTGGATCCCGTAGCCGATCGCGATGGGAAGGATCACCGGCACCACGATCACCAGGGCGGAGAAGATGTCGAGCATCATCCCGAGTCCGAGCAGGAAGAGGTTCAGCAGCACCAGGAAGGTGAGCTTGCTGTCGATGTGCGCGCGGATCAGCTCGAAGAGGCGCACGGGCACCTCGGTGTCGATCAGGTAGTTGGTCGAGGCGAGGGAGACCCCGAGGATGATCATGATGGCGCCCACCAGCACCATCGACTCGCGCATCACCTCGGGCAGCTTCCGCAGCGGGATCTCCCGGCGGATCGCCACCTCGACCACGAGCACGTAGAGGGCCGTCACCGCCGCCGCCTCGGAGAGCGCGAAGGTGCCGCTGTAGATGCCCCCCAGAACGACGAAGGGAAGCGGGATCTCCCAGGCGCCCTCCCGCACCGCCGCAGCGGCCTCGCGCCAGGAGAAGCGCGCGTCGGAGACGCGGGTGCCGCGGCTCTGCCAGATGCTGTACCCCGAGAGCAGCACGACCATCAGCAGGCCGGGAAGCAGACCGGCCGCAAACAGGTCGTCGATCCGCACGGGTTGCTCGAGGTCCATCTGCTGCGCCACCACGCCGTACAGGATGAGCGGAAGGGCCGGGGCGAAGAGAAGCCCGAGGCTGCCCGAGGTGGTGATGAGGCCCAGGCTGAAGCGCTCGCGGTAGTTCGCCCGCTGCAGCGCCGGGAAGAGCAAGGCGCCCAGGGCGACGATGGTGACTCCCGAGGCGCCGGTGAAGGCCGTGAAGAGCGCGCACGCCACCAGGGAGACGATGGCCAGGCCTCCCCGCAGCCAGCCCAGCAGGGCGTCGGTGAGGCGCACCAGCCGCGCGGGCGCCCCGCTCTCGCCCAGCAGGTAGCCCGCGAAGGTGAAGAGCGGGATGGCGAGAAGGACAGGCATCTCCGCCAGGCGATAGATCTCGATGGCGATCACCTGCAGGTCCACCTCCTCACCGTGGAACCCGAGCAGCGCGCTCGCCGCGATCACGGCGAAGAGCGGCGCCCCGGCCAGGGCGAGCAGGAGGAGGAACAACGCGCCCGTCATCGCCGCTCCTCGGCGGCGGTGCCGGCGAGCAGGGCTCGCACGTCGCCGACCGAGTAGAGGAGGTAGCGCAGGGCCATCAGCCCGAAGGCCACGGGGATCACGATCTCACAGGTCCAGGCGGGTACGCCTTCGAAGGCGACACTCTGGTACTCGATCTCGCTGGCGACGAAGCGGGCCGAGTGATGGGCGACGATGCCGCAGACGACGGAGGCGAAGAGGCTCGTGACGATGCCGACCCCCGACTGCACCCGCTTTCCGGCCAGGTGGGAGAGCGCATCGATGCTGATCTGGCGCCGGCCGCGGGTGGCGGCCAGGGCGCCGAGCATCGCAATCCAGAGCACGAGTACCCGCAGCAGCGGATCGCCCCAGCTGATCCCCGTGTCGAAGACGTTCCGCAGCAGGATCTGCAGCGGTGCGAGCAGGACCAGCAGGCCGAGGATCAGCGCGAGGAGAGCGTCCTCCAGGCGGTGGAGCAGGCCGAGAACGCGCCCCTGCCCCTCGCCGGATTCGGCACGGCTCACCGGGGCTCCGGGTGGTCTGCGCGGTACTCCTCGACGCGGCGGAGCATCTCGGTGATCATCGCCTCGGAGTAGCGACCCAGCTCCCGGATCTTCTTCAGAGCCTGGGTGCTGATACCGTGCCAGCGCTGCAGCTCCGCCTGCGAGGAAGCCGTCACGAACTCGATCCCATGGCTGCGCAGTGCCTCCTTGGCGTTCTTCTCTCCGGCCCGGTTCTCGACATCCAGGCGCGCGGCCGAGGCTGCCACGATCTCGCGCAGGATCGTCTGGTCCCCGGGGCGGAGCTTGTCGAACACCTTGCGGTCCACCGCGAGAAAGCCGAACACGTACATGAGCGGAACGTCGGTGAGATACGCGACCTTCGCGTGCCATTGAAGGGCGATGGTCGCCATCGGGGGCGCGGCGATCGTGTCGAGGAGACGAGTCTGGAGCGCCGTGTAGACGTCGGCGATGGGGAGAGGAATCGGAGAGACCCCTGCAACCTCGAAGGCGAGCTGGCTCATCAGGTCACCCTCGACCACCCACAGCTTCGCGCCCTCGAGGTCGCCGACCTCCCGAAGGGGCTTCTGGGACATCAGGTAGGCGAAGCCGTTGTCGCCGATGGCGAGCACCTCGAAGCCCTTCCTCGCCAGGCCATCGCGAATCGTCTGGTCCATCTTCTGGCGCACGTAGGCGACTTCGCCGTAGGAGCGAAACAGCAGGGGAAGGCTGTAGAGCTCGGCATCGGGGTGGATCCGCGCCAGGGCGCCGCTGGTGAAGGCCCCGCCGTGGAGCTGACCGGCGCGCATCTTGCGCAACACCGTCTTCTCGTTCCCCATGACGCCACCGGGATAGAACTTCAGCTTCACGCGGCCCTGGGTCTTCCCGGCGATCTCCTCGCCCGCCTTGCGCATCTCGACCAGCCAGCTGCTGCCGTCGGGGACCAGGGTGGCGATCTTGAGCGTCTTCGCGTCGGCGGTCACCGCGAGAAGGGGCAGTGCCAGGCTCAGGAATCGTAGAATGTGCCAGGGCGAGTGCATGGTGGCTCCTGGATTCGAGAAGGGACGGCATTGGAGGGCTCGGCGGGCTTAGAAGTAGTCGTCGCTCTCCGCCAGCAGCAGCACCGCCTGCTCCTGGGCGAGTGCATTGCCGAGGGTGAAGTGGCCAGCGTGGGGATCCGCTTCGATCACCTCCTCGAGGAGGTGGTCGTGAAGGGAACGGTCGAACACGAGACGCCCGTAGTGGCTGGCAAAGAGCACCTTGGCCATCAAGTTCCGCCCCTTCGAGATCTCGATGGCGCGCTCGAAGTGCTTCCGCCCCAGGTCGGGCTTCCCCCCCAGATCTGGCGGGGCGAAGGGTGTAGAAGACGCCGAGGTAGAGGTGCGCGCCGCCGTCGTCGTGGGAGTCGTCGAGGGCGACGACCCGCTCCATCAGGGCCTGGAGCTTGGGCAGGTCGGCAATGGCGTTCCAGTCGCTTGCGTTCACCTGCACCCAGCTCGCCCAGACCGAGCCGAGTCCGTAGAGTGCCGGCAGGTCGTCGCTGTGGGTCTCCGCCAGCAGGTTCGTGAAGTCGTCGAAGCTGCCCCAGACCGCCTCGCAGAGAGGCCGATCGCGCTCGCAGAGCGCCCGCTCCGCGTAGCCGCGGGCACGCAGGGCGAGCCGGTTCGCCCGCTCCGGCTCGTCGACGAAGGCCCCGGCGTAGGCGCCGTAGAGCCGGGCGCCCGCCAGCAGCAGCCCCTCGTTCCCGGGGTCGCCCTCGATCAGCCCGTCGACGGCGATCAGGTAGGCGGGAGCGCCGTCGCGCACGGTGGCGGGATCGTCGTGGGCGAGGATCGCCGCGGAGAGGTCGTCGGTCAGGCTGCCCGTGGCAGAGCTCAGCAAGTAGCTGCAACCGAAGAGGAAGGAGGCGCTCAGGGCCCAGAGAGGCGCTGCGGCACGCGGTCCCATCACGAACCGGATTCTAGCAGGCCTCGACCTCGGTACACCTTCCCCACACCGGGCCGAGGCCATGTACTAGAGTTGGAGAGGCCGGCTCCGACCGGCGCTCGAGGAGGCGCGAATGCCGGACCAGAAGCCCAGCGACCAGGCGTGGGTCTCCCGCGCCGAGTACGACCGCATGGAGCAGCTGCACAAGGGCAACCTGTGGGCCTACGTGCACGCCTACGCGCGGGCCTGCGACTTCATCGGCAGGAACTTCGGCGACGAGGCCCTCCGGCAGTTCCACGTCGAGTCGGGCGAGGAGAGCGCGCACCCGAGGCTGAAGCTCGCGGCGGAGCTGGGGCCGGAGAAGTTCATGCCCCTGCTGTGCGAGCACCTGAACCACATCGGGGGCGATTTCACGCTCGAGGAGACCGGGGAATCGATCGTCGTGCGCGGAACCTGCGGCACCGGCGGGCGCTACGTGCGCGAAGAGGGCACGGCCCGCAACAGCGAAGGAGTGCCCTGCTACTGCGTCCACTGCCCGATCTGGTGGCAGGAGATGCCGAAGGAGTTCGGAATCCGGCTGAGCTTCGAAATGGGCGAAGACGGCGTCGGCTGCGCCTGGAAGCTCTCGAAGTAGCATGCCGCAGGGAGTCGTCGACTACACCTCCCGCAAGCGCGAAGACCTCGTGGCGGTGTTCGAGTTCTGGGGGCGCGTGGACGCCCCCTCGGTCGGCGGCAAGCTCTACGCGGAGCTGGGCTTCGAGATCGCGCGCGATCCCGAGCTGCTGGGCCTGGCGGCGGAGAGCCGCGAGAACCAGCCGCCTCCCAACATGCTGTTTGCGGCGGTGCAGTACCTGCTGCTGGGCGGTGTGCAGCACGAGCTCCGCGAGCACTACCCGATCCTGGCGGAGGGGGCCGAGCCGGAATCCCCCGCCTTCCCGAAGTTCCGGGACTTCTGCCTCACACACCGCGACGAGATTGCCGGGCTGGTTCGAACGCGCTGGACGCAGACCTGCGTGCTGCGCCGCTGCGTCTGTCTGCTGCCCGCCTTCGCGCAGGTCTTTCGCGAGTCGGGACGGCCGCTGGCGCTGCTGGAGATCGGCCCCAGCGCGGGGCTCAACCTGCTCTGGGACCACTACCGGTACGAGTACCGCCGCGGCCCGAGCTGGGGAGACCCGGGCTCGGAGCTGCTGCTCGACAGCGAGCGGCGAGGGGACGCGCCGCTCCCGGAGCTACCCGACTCGATCGAGACGGTCTGGAGAATGGGCGTCGATCTGCACCCGGTCGACATCACCGACGACGACCAGGTGCGCTGGCTGCGCGCGCTGATCTTCCCGGAGCACGTCGAGCGGCACGAGCAGATGGCTGCGGCGATCCGCATCGGCCGTGCCCATCCCCCGCACCTCGTGGAAGGCGACGCCACCGAGCGGCTGCCAGCACTCCTCGACCAGGCGCCCGGCGACGCGGCGCTGGTGGTCTTCGGCACCCACACCCTCTACCAGTTCCCGAAGGAAGAGCTGCGCCGGCTGTTCAGGGTTCTGGTGGGCCACGGAGAGAAGCGGCCATTTCTCTTCCTGTCGATGGAAGGTAGCGGCGAGGGACACTCCCAGCTGCTGTCGACCCGTTACGCCGACGGCACGCACGAGATTGCAGGGCTCGCCACCTGCAACCCCCACGGACACTGGATCGAGTGGATCGACGCCTGAGAGCGGAAGGGAATCCGGGATGAACCAGGAGATCTTGATCAAGAACGGCTCGGTCATGGACGGAACAGGGACGCCCGCCGTAAGAGCGGACCTGCTGATTTGCGGCGACCGCATCGAGGCTCTGGGACGCTTTCCGGATGCCACGGCTTCCCGGACGATCGACGCGGCTGGCCTCGCCGTCGCGCCCGGCTTCGTCGACGTCCACACCCACCTCGATTTCTTCCTGACCTCCCCCAGGCATCCTCAGGTCATGGAGAGATGGGTCCGCCAGGGGGTGACCACCATCGTCGCCGGGAACTGCGGCTTCAGCCCGGCGCCCATCCATCCCGAGACCCAGGACACGGTCAGGAGCTACTGGAACTTCGCCTTCCCGAGCGACGGGCTCTCCTTCGAATGGGCCTCCATGGCCGAGTACTTCGACCACATGGAACGCAGCGGTCTGGCGTACAACGTGGCGGTCCTGACCGGCCACAACGTGCTCCGGATGAACCTGATGGGGATGCAGGAGCGGGCCCCCACTGGGGACGAAATGTCCGAGATGAAGAAGATGCTGGCGGAGTCCATCGAGGCGGGGTCGATCGGACTCTCGATCGGGCTCCTCTACTGCCCGGGCTGCTTCTCCCGAACCGAGGAGGTCAGCGAGCTCGCTTCGGTGCTGACCGGATACGGCGCCCCGCTGGTCACCCACACACGAGGCATGTCCGAGATCTACGACGAAGCGGTCAAGGAGGTGATCCGGGTGGCAGAGGGCAACGGGATTCCGCTGCACCTCTCACACCATCTCGGCGGCTTCGAGACCGGCAAGGCCGTCAGTCCGACCCAGCTGAAGACGAAGATCTCGTTCCTGCTCGCCAAGCTGATGGGAGAGAGCTTCACGGTCCGAAGCCAGCGCAAGACCATGACTGCCCACTCTCGCGCCTGCGAGGTGATCGCACGCGCCCAGGAGCGGGGGGTCGCCATCGGTCACGACATGCTGCCCTGGCTGTGCGCCTTCACCAGCCTGCTCGCGATCCTGCCTCCCAGGCTGTACGCGGGAGGGATGAGCCGGATGCTCGAGCAGCTCCGGGATCCCGAGGTGCGAAAGGCCGTGATCGAGGAGAAGAAGAGCGCGCGCCCGACGTGGCCGACCTGGGAGAACGGCTGGTGGACCGACAACCTGTTCGACGGATCCTTCATGCTGGGTGGCTTCAAGCGGGAGGAGAACCGCGCTTACGAGAACATGAGGCTCGAGGACATCGCCGAAGACCGTGGAACGAATCTCTTCAACACGGCCTTCGACCTGATCGTCGAGGAAGAGGGCAGGCTCTTCTTCGTCTACAGCATCGACGACCAGACGATCAGCGACTGGATCGGGGCCTGGGCCATCTCGGACCCGAACTGCGCGATCATGACCGACATCGTCGGCGTCGACTACCCGAACCCGGCGCCCGTCTCCTACGGCGCCTTCACCAAGGTCCTGGGCCAGTTCGCCAGGGACAGGGGCTACCTGACCCAGGAGGAAGCGGTGCGCAAGATGACCTCCCTTCCGGCGCAGCAGATGCAGCTCGAGGACAGGGGGGTCCTCAGGAAGGGCGCCTTTGCGGACATCACCATCTTCGATCCGGAGAGCGTCCGGAACCGGGCCTCGTTCAAGGAGCCCCACCGTTTCTCCAAGGGGATCGAGTACGTCCTGATCAACGGCAAGCCCGTCCTGGAAGGCGGCCGGTACGACGACAAGGCCTTCGCAGGCCAGGTGATCAAGCGAACCTGAGGCTGCGATCTGCCGGATCGGCACTGGAGGCCCGCTTCCGGTGTCAGTCCCAGTGTCCTGCGTCGGCACTCTATCCGCGCACCTGAGACCCGAGCGCCCGGGGAGCCGTCAAAAATCCTCGATGTAGGGCTGCCACCAGTGGCCCCGTGCGCGGCGCCAGCCCTCGTTGTCCTCCCGCAGGCGCGCCTCGACGGCTGCGAGTCGCTCCTCGATCGCCGGGTCCAGACGCTCAGCGTCCGGCTGACGGTCCAGCACCTGCTCGACGCGGGCGTGCGCCTTCTCGTACCAGTCCTCGTAGGACCTGTTCGTCCGGCCGGTGTAGTCGGAGTAGTAGATGTCGCGCCGCATGTGCTCGAGCGTGTGGTCTGCGCCCAGGAAGTCGGGCGCGGGGTGGCCGTGCTCCCGGAGGACGTCGAGAGCCAGCCCGCTCTCGTCGAAGCGGATGCCCTGCGTCACGCTCTCGAGCTGGCCGATCAGCTCATCGAGCAGGACCAGATGCTCGTAACTCACCATCACGGTGGAATCGAGCAAGCCGGTGGTGATCAGATTGCCTCCGGCCGCCAGGCCCATGTGCAGACCCAGCGTCATCTCCATCGCCGCCCTCACCCCGGGCTCGCGGGCACTGGAGTTTCCCGGGGCGATGCGGGAGGGCATGCCGTAGCGGTCGGCGAGCTGGACGCTGGCGGCGTTGATCAGCGCGGTTTCGAAGTTTCCCTGGGAGATGTCGGCGGTGCGGAGGTCCATCGGAGCACTGACACAGCCGTAGATGACCGGGGTGCCCGCCTGCACGAGCTGCGCCAGGATGGTGCCTGCCAGGACCTCCGCGTTGTGCTGCACCAGCGCGCCCGCGATGGTGACGGGGCCCGTGGCGCCCAACATGACCTCTGGTGAGATCATCGCCCAGCGCGACTCCGCGTTGCTCCTCGCGACGCCGATGATCCCGCCGGTTTCCTCGGCGGAGTACTGGAGGGGGCTCTTGGGATTGCACCAGACGAACGGGACGAAGCATCTCTCGATCATCCGAGCCCCGTCCGGACGCCCCTGCAACACCGCGATGCTCAGCGCTTCGAGGAGCCGCTCCTGACCGGTCCGGCTGAGCACTCGCATCGGTAGCGTGCTCGGGTCCCGGCCCGTCAGCTCGAGCGCCCGGCCCCTGTCCCGGACGCGGCGCCGAAGGAACGCCGTCGCGTTCTCCACGGCACCAAAATCGGGGGTGATCCTCTTGCCGACGCGCTCGGAGTGAAAGACGAGGTTGCAGCAGTCGAATTTCACGTTCTCGAGCGTGTCGAGGACCAGGCACTTGTCGTCCTCGTCCGCCTCGAGACAATCCCGATGGGTGCCCGCCTCGTAGTCGTAGGTGTAGAAGGCGTTTCCGATCAACCCGACGTGGCTTTCGCCTTGCGCGAGGCTCATCGGCTCGGTCACGGCGAGTGGCGCGTAGTCGAAGGCGAGCTGATTGCGGTCGGGAACCAGGCCCAGGGACTCCTCGACCAGCGCCCTGGGAAAGCGCACGCGGAAGCCATCGACCCGGCAGCCGCGCTTGCCCAGCACTTCGACGGCCTCGGCACTCTCGTGAAAGGTCACGCCATTGCCTTCCAGGATTCCGAGCGACGCATCGTGGATGCGATTCAACTGCTCTTCGCTCAGGACTTGCATCATCGGCTGCCCCTTCGAATGTGGAGAGATCGAGTCGACGCGGCCCCAGAGGCCTTCTCTCGATCGGGGACCAGAACCTCTGCGGGAAGGCTGCGACCATGATAGCCGCCGACGAGGAATCCATCCGAATTCCGCTCCTGGTCCGCTATCCTGCTCTCCCCGATTCGAGTAGAGGAAGCCCCCTACCACCCCGGAGGCGCGTCCGGCGCCCAGGCGATCGCCAGCAGCGCGTCGCCGCGGTCGCGGTCGACCGGCTCGAAGAGGCCCCACTCGCCGGGCTCGACTTCCTGGTCGATGTCCGGGTAGCCGATCGGCTCGCCTGGGCCGATGCAGACGAAGGTCTCCGGATCGAAGCCGTGGACGCCGTACGCCTCGGCGACGGCCTGGCCCACTTCCCGCTGCCACGGGGTGGGCCTGTGGCCGGCTCTCGGCAGCACCGTCGGGATGCGCGCGATCGTCCGGAGCGCCGCCGGGTGGGCCATCCGCCCGCAGTAGAGGCGCCGCGGCGCGCGGAGGGGTGCTCCGGCAGCGAACGCGAGCTGTTCGAGCTCACCGAAGAGACCGCGGCGCCGATGCTCCCGCCGAATGCAGCAGATGCCCGCAAGGTTCACGACCTGTGCCGGCAGACGGGGAAGATCCATCAGGCGGGTCTCCGCGAGCGCGAACCCGACCGGACTCCCCTGCTGGTGGGCGAGAGCGGCCCAGCGGAGCGTCTCCAGCGACTTGTCCAGGAAGGCGGGGTTCGCCTGCCGGTAGCACGACCGGAACAGCTCGAGCAGCGTCTCGCGCTCGGCTGGGGAGAGAGCAGCCGTCTCCTTGACTGTCAGCTCGAGTCGGGGAAGCTCGCGAGTCACCGTGTCCGCAGAATACAGCAATGACCCGGCGCAGCCCGGCGGACGTCCGCTCGAGGCGAGAGGGCCGGCGAAGATCGCCGACTGCTATGGTCTTCGCGCCCCGAGACAGAGGAGATGAGCCATGAAACGGGAGCGACGCGGAAGGCTTGCCAGCGCACTCGCCTTCGCCCTGCTGATCGGCATTGCGATGGGTTGTGGGAGCTCGGGCGGCGACGAGCCGTCCCTCGACGACATCCCCCGCTACCCCAACGCGACGGAGGGCGAGTCGATGGGCCAATCCAGCCCCGGCGGCATGGTGCACGGAAAGCTCGCCCAGTTCACGACGACCGACTCGTTCGATCAGGTCCTGGAGTTCTATGCCAGCGCACTCGGCGAGCGCGATTCGGAGTTCATGTCCCACACGTCCGAGCTGGGACGACAGGCCGCCTTCTCGATGCAGCGCGGCAGCGGCGCCGTATCCGTGGCCATTCAGGAGTTCGCCCAGGAAGGCACCGTGAGCATCACCCTGATGGCCGTGGGAAGCTGACGGCGCCGCGAGAGGAGAATCCGAGTGAGCGAGGTATTGGGCGGTCTGGCGGTGGGGGCGGCGGGTGTCTGGGGGTTGTCGAAGGGACTGGCGCGGTTCGGACGCGATCCGGCCCGGCCACCCGATCTCTACGAGTACTCCCTGGACAATCTCTGGTTCGAGCTGGTCGACCTCGAGCGGCAGAAGATCAACCAGCCTCTGAAGGGAAGCCACAAGGCCGACGTCGTGATCATCGGCGGCGGCTTCACGGGGCTCTCGGCCGCGTACAACCTCAGGAAGAAGTTCCCCGAGAAGAAGATCGTCGTGCTCGAGGGGGCCTGCTGCGGGTACGGAGCCAGCGGCAGGAACGGGGGGTTCTGCGGCGCCGGGATACCGGGCCTGATGCGCCACACGGAGAAGATGGGGCCCGAGGCGGGTCGCAGGGCCTACGACGCGTCCTTCTACGGCCTCGAGCAGATCAAGGAGCTGATCCGCGAACACGGCGTCGAGTGCGAGTTCGAGGAGACCGGCGCGCTCCACGCCGCCCTCAGCGAGAAGCAAGCCGAGCACCTGCAGGCCGAGTGCGAGACCTACAGGTCGATGGGGTACGACGCGAGCTTCATCGACGCAAAGGAGCTCGAAGCCGAGGTCCGGTCGCCACGCTACGTGGCCGGAATGAGGTTCCCGTACGGTGGGATCGCCAACCCGGCGAAGCTGGCCCGCGAAATGAAGCGGGTGGTCGAAGAGGCCGGCGTGGAGGTCAGGGAGAGGACCGTCGTGGTGCGCGTGCACCCGGGTCGGAGCGTCCGGGTCGAAACGGAAATGGGAGAGATCACCGCGCCGACCCTCGTGCTGGGTCTCAACGGCTACTCCCACAAGCTCGGCTTCTTCCGGAACCGGGTCATGCCTCTCTGCAGCTACGTGATCGCCACCGAGCCGCTCAGCCAGGCGCAGTGGGAGGCGATCGGCTGGCAGAACCGCCAGGGGCTGTCCGACCAACGGGTGCTCTTCACCTACCAGCGTCCCACGGCAGACGGCCGCATCGTGATGGGAGGAGCCGACTACCCCTACTACGCCAACGACGCCCTCAGCTCCGGCAACAACAAGCCCGTCATCGAGCGCCTGACGAGAGACCTGTTCGAGACTTTTCCCCAGCTGGAGGGGCTTCGGATCGACCACGCCTGGGGGGGCACGATGGGGTTCACGGTGGACATGGTTCCCTCCGTGGGCGTGATCGGCGAACACGAGAACATCTACTACGGAGTCGCCTACAACGGCCACGGGCTGGTCCTGGGGCAGACCGCGGGGCGAATCATCACGGAGCTGATCGCGGGCGAGTCGAGCGAGCTCACCAGGCTGTTCGTGGTGAACCACAAGATCCCCTACGCCGGACCCGCGGCACTCAGGATGGCAGCGGTGACGCTCTACAAGGAATACTTGAAGCGGTGGGGCTCGAATACGACGCGATGAGGAAGCCGTCGATGCTGGCGAGAATCGCACTGAGCCTGGTCCTCCTGGCAGCGCTGCTCCAGGCCGGACCCGCAGGCGCGGATTCCAAGCGGGTCCGGATCTTCGTCCCAACCCGCGACAACCTGCAGTACGCCACCTTCTGGGTGACGCGCCAGGCTGGCTGCTTCGCGCAGCGGGGAATCGAGACGGAACTCGTGATCCCACCACTGCCGCGCGCGATCGTTCCGGCGCTGGTGAACGGAGAGGCTCCGGTCGCGGTGGTGCCGCCTCCCAGCCTGATGGAGGCGCTCGAAGCGGGGGCGAACGTGGTGGCCGTGGCGAACCTGCTGCGCAACGAATCCGTGAACCTCATCGTGCGGCGCGAGCTCATCGCGGAGCGGGATGTCGCAGGCTCGGCGAGCGTCGAGGAGCGACTGAAGCGCCTCCAGGGTATTCGCATCGGCGTGGCGCCGGGGCCGACGACGCGCCTGCAGCGGCTCCTCGGGCACTTCTCCCTCGGCAGTCAGCACTTCGAGGTGGTCGTCATCCGCGGGCCGGAGCAGAACCAGGCGTTCGAGGCGGGCCGGGTGGACGGCCTGCTCTGTCACACGCCCTACCTCGAACGGGCGATCCTCCATCAGGACGCCGAGGTGGTCGTGAACCTCGTCGGCGGCGAGATACCGGAGCTGATCCAGCCTCAGATCCACACCCTGGTCGTCCAGCGGAGCTTGATCGAGCGCGATCGCGAACTGGTGGCTACACTGGTCGAGGCCGTGCGCTGTGGCGCCGAAGCCGCGCGGCGCACCGAGCGAGCGAGCGAGTTGCTCCAGCAGGAGTTCCCTTCACGGGATCCGAAGGAGATCGCGCTCTTCGCGCGCCTCTACCAGCCCGCCATTCCCGAGACGCTGGAGGTGTCCGTGAGCGGTCTGCAGGCCATGCTGAAGCGCACTCCGGGAGGACGCCCTCCCCCCGACCTCACGGGTCTGGCCTGGGAACGCCACGTCGACCCATCGCTCGGGCCCGGCGAATAGGGTTCGTCAGCCGCAGCACGCGGAGGGGGCCTCGGACGGCGGCTTTTCGCAGCCGCAGGCGTCCCCGCCGTGGACGTCCGCGATCTCCGTCGAGGCAGTCGCAGAGGTGCCGCAACCCTCCTCCACGGTGCCGGACTCGCCGAACTCCTGGTCTGAGAAGGACTGGGCCTTTGCCCGGATGCTGCGGCCGATCCCGATCGCGACGGCGACCGCGGTCTCGCTGGCGCCTGCCGAGCGGGCCAGCTTCGCGTAGCCGAGGCCCGCCGGTCCGGCGTTCGCGGCGACGGCAGCCGCAAGCCTCGACAGCTCCCGGATCCGTCCTCCCCGGCTGCCGACCAGCGTGTCCTCGGGCTCCGCCTCGGGGTGGCGGAGGAAGTGCACCTTCTCCCGCATCAGCTGCGTGGCGACATCCCGGACCACGAGCCCCTCGAAGAAAGCTCGGTCGATCTCCTCGAGACCCATCTCCAGTGACTGCGCGATCGCGAAGAGCCGCTCCGCACAGGTCCGGCAACCGCCACCCATCGCCGCCGCCATGGCGACGTACGTCTTCTCCTGGCTACTGAGTGCTGCGCTCTCGTTCATGGGACTTCGCCTCCTGTCGTCATCCTCTTCCGGGGAGTCAGACGTGCGGAGGCAACAAGGGATACAACCCGGTCAGCCGAGACCCCCGGGCTGCTTCCGGTCGCAGCGGACGACGCCGTCCTCGCAGTCGAGCTCGCAGTGCTGGCTCAGGACTCCGCGCAGCTGCTCGCGCGCGCGGTGGACCCGAATCTTCACGGTGGCTACCGAGCAGTCGAGCACCTGCGCAATCTCGGGATTGCTGAGTCCCTGGAGGTCGTGGAGCACGATCACGGCCCGGTACTCGGGGGGGAGCCCGTCGACGAACTCGCGGATGCAACGCCCCATCTCCGAGTCCTCGAAGAGCCGATCGGGGAGCCGGGGGCCGCGGGCCGCGGAGGATCCCGGCGCGGGCGCTGCCGCGAGATCGGGTGGGAGCCTTTCGGGATCGAAGCTGCGCACGGCCTCCTTGCGGCGGTGGTCGAGGTAGACGCGGGTCGCGATGCGGTAGAGCCATGTCGTGAGCTTGGCTTCACCTCGGAACCCGCCCAGGCTCCGGCTCACGCGGAGAAAGGTCTCCTGCGTCAGCTCCTGGGCGAGTGGGAGATCGCGGGCCAGGCGCTGGAGGTAGGCCAGGATCGGCCCGCGGTGCTCGGAGTGGACGGCCTCGAAGTCCAGCGGCGCGGACTCCTCCTGCTGCCGGCTCAGCTGCCCTCTTCTCGGCTCATCGTGTCGCATCTGCGGCTTCCAGAATGTCCTCTTGGAGATGATAGTCCAGCGGGCTGGCGATCCAGTCGGTCTGAAAAGTCGCTTCTCGTCTCCTCGGGGGCCGAGCGACCGCCACTCATCCGACCTACTCTCGGGTCGACGAATGGAAGCCGCGGACACAGAGCTCTCCTCGATTCACTGCCGGGAGGACTCCGTCCTCACGGCCGAGGAGAAGCAGCGCTTCGACGGGTTCTTCCAGGAGCGCGGACTCTCGGAGGACATCTTCCTCTTCTTCGAGAGCCTGGTCCGGCTATCGACAGAGAAGACCCGGTTCATGTTCGTGAAGGCGTTTGCCGGGGATGAGCTGGTGGGGCTGGCGATGTTTGTCAGGATCGCGGACAGCAGCCTCTACAACAGCCTGAATGCCCGATTGAGGAGATACACCTTCCTCGAGAAGGTCGCAGGCATGATGCGGAGCACGGCGTACTTCTCCATGCACGCCGTATCGAGCCCGGGGCTGCCGCGCTCCTTCCTGTACTCGGACGAGAGCCTTCAGGAGGCGGTCAACCAGGCGATTCTCTCATGGGTGAAGCAGAAGAAGGACGCCGACAGCGTGGTCATCTTCGATTCCGCCGAGGAATCGGAGATCTACTCGGGCAACTCGTTCGTCTGCCTTCCCTTCGCCTCCGACTCCTGGCTCGACGTGTCCCGATACGAGCGGATCGAGGACTACCTGTCACTTCACAAGAACACCAGGAAGAGGCTCTCGAGATTCAGGAGGAGGAGGAACGTCGAGGTCGAGACGCTGCGCGGGCAGGTGCCGGAAGAGACGATGGAGGGAATCATCGAATGTCTGGCGTGCTCCTACCGGCACTCCAAGGGCATTCTTCCGGTCCAGGATTTCTACCACCGCAATCTGTGGCGGACGGCGCTCTTCGAATCGGACCGCTTCATCCACTTCGTGATCCGCGTGGATGGCCAGATCGCCGGCTTCAGCACGCGTCTGCTCTGCAACAGGAACTTGATCGGCATCATCGGCGGATACAACCGGGAGCTTCCCGGAAAGCTGCCCGTGTACGACTTCATGATCGCGACGACGCTGGAGTACTGCATCGAGAACGGGTACACGCGGCTCGTCTACGGGATGGTCGACAACCACACCAAGGCCAGACTGATGGATTCGTTCCGCGAGCAGAAGCTCTACTTCTACTCGCGCAATCCAGTCTTCCGACGCCTGATGAAGCACGCCTATCCATTTCTCTCCAGCCACGACCTGCACGGAATCGACGCGGAGGCGCGGGAGAAGAGAGAACAGATCTCCTAGGCGGTCAGGTGCAGGCGTCTTCCGTGCCGGGTAACCTTCTGTACACCAGCAACTCCAGGGGGGTCGACCATGAACCAGCGTGTCCTCGTCCTCGCGCTGCTCGCGTCCTCGATCGCTGGCGCATCCCTGGGCTGCGCCGCCCTCGGGGAGCTCTTCCGCGACCCGGAGAACACGGTGGCGCCGATGACCCGTCCGGACCCGATCTACGAGGCGCTCTCCGACCACTACGTGGAGCTCTGCGCGGTGAGCCAGTACCGGCCGGTGGAAGGCGATCTCGGCGGGATTCCCGGGCACGCAGTGATGTACTTGAAAGGGGCCTGCCGCGACGAGACGGCACCCTACCCGCGGCTGCGCGAGTGCCGCTACCCCACCTTCGAGCGGGCAGACCCCGAGCACGGCGCGGGCGTCAGCGTGAACCGCTGGTTCAAGAACGTGAACTGGGTCGCCACGCCGGGCAAGTCGCTCTTCTTCGCCGGAGAGGTCTCGGAGTACGAGCTGCTCGACCAGGCGCGTTTCGACGAAACGGTAGAGCGCGCCCTCGACCTGGGGATGTACCGCGGCGTCGAGGTACACGCGAAGCCGGGCGCCGACGCTCCCCAGTCGATTCCCGACTTCGTGGCCCAGGACTCGATCGGCACGGACTTCGCCCTGCGCTTCGGCCGGACCGTCTTCTGCACCCGGCTTCCGATGCCCGCCGAGATGATGGCCCAGGTGAGGGACTACCTGAACTCGCTGAACGACGAGTACTGGAACGGCGACGCCGACTACCAGTGGAGCGGCTACTCCGACAACTGCGTCCACACCCTGCACAACGCGCTGGCGGCGGCCAGCGTCTGGAAGCCGAAGTCGATCCGCGGCACCAAGCTGCGGCAGCTCTTCAACCTGGCGATACCCGCCAACACCTTCATCGACCTGGCATTCCTCTCCAATCGCTATCCGATCGAGGACTTCGGCAAGATCCGAAGCGACGAGCTGCACTGGGAGAGCCTCACCACCAAGGGCTGGCTGCCTGCGACGCCCGGAGTTCTGCTCAAGGTGCTGCCGGTGCTTCAGGTGAACGCCCTCTACGACACCAAGTTCCGGCTCTTCGTCCTCGGGGGCTTCTTCAGCAGCGAGGTGATCAAGCGCGCCCAGATCCTGCTCACCGATGGGCGCTACCTTCAGCTCGACGCGAACCTCCGGTACTTCTACGAGCGCTACGAGCGCATACTCACCGAGCGCGACGCGGACGGGAGCTGGACCGACGCTCTCCGGGGCGACGACTACCGCTCCGACCGCGAGATCTACTACGACTACATCGCCAGCCAGCGGGACGCCGTGATCGAGGCCTTGGAGCGGATGGCCGAGATCGAGATCCTGCGCGAAGAGGTGCTCGGCGAAGCGAGACAGGAGTTCAAGGCCCGTCTGCTCGACTACCCCGGCGGACCCTGATCCGAACTCTCTTCGGTGCGGGGACCTCGACCTCTTCCCCATGACTGCTATCCGGCATCCACCCGGCGAAGCTGGAATGGCAGGTGAACACCTCTTCCCTGAGCTTCCTGTCCGAGATCTCGACCATCTCCAGCGCGAGCACGATGGAACCCAGCACGAGCATCAGCTTGTAGGACGACGGGAAGCTACGATCCGTCGACACCAGCCCGGAGGAGTTGCCATGGCCACCCTCGCCTTCGCGGAGATCTCGACCGAGGTCAACTCGTTCTCTCCGATCAGCACCACACTGCGGGACTTCCAGGCCGGGAGCCTCCTCACGGGTGCAGAGATCATCCCCCGCGCCAGGGAGGAAAAGCTCGAGATCGCCGGATTCCTGCGAGCCGTCGAGGAGCTGGGCGAAGGCCGGATCAGGCGTGCTCCCGCACCGTGGGAGTCAGCGTCACCCTGACCGTCGGAGGCAAGCTCGACACCGTCTACAGCCGTCCGCTGGAGATCACCGGCGAGCTGCTCTCCAGGGGGTCCGCGGCTCGTAATTCGCGCCAACGATGCCACCCTTGAGGAGTACCCACTTCCGGGTCGAAGGAGATCACCTTGACCAGCCCCACCCCCCTTTCCGGCCGCACCGCGGTCGTCACCGGCGCGTCGAGCGGCATCGGCCGCGCGGTCGCCGTATCCCTGGGCGCCGCCGGCGCTCACGTCGTCCTTTCCGGCCGCACCGCGGCCGACATGGAGACTTCGGTCAAGAAGATCGAAGCGGCAGGAGGGCGTGCGCAGCTCGTCGCTGCCGACCTCCGCGACCCCGCGCAAGTACGAGCCCTGGTCGACGCCGCCGTCGAGGCCACAGGGCGCCTCGACATCATGGTCAACAACGCGGGCGTCTCATTCCCGTCGCCCATCGTCGATGGCGATCCGGAAGAGTGGCGCATCATGCTCGAGACCAACCTGCTCGCGCTGCTCGTGGGCTGCCAGGCGGCCGTCAAGGCGATGCGCGCCTGCAACGCCGAGGGGCACATCGTCAACATCTCGTCGATCGCTGCCCAGCGCCGGGATTCGGGCGTCTACGGAGCGACCAAGCACGCGGTCAACGCGATCTCGGCCACACTCCGCAAGGAGCTCGAGGACGACGCGATCCGCGTCGTCAACGTGATGCCCGGTGCCATCGCGACCAACTTCGCCCGCAACTTCGATCCGGCCTTCGTCGCCGGCTTCCTCAAGATGGCGGGCCTCGAGATCGAGGTGAAGCCGGGCGAGCGGCTGCCGGACGAGGTCTTCGAGAAGCTCTCGGGCGAGGTGTCCCGCGTGCTCGGCGATCCGGCCGACGTGGCGAGCGCCGTACTCTACGCCGTCACCCAGCCGCCCAACGTCAACATCGCCGACATCGTGGTCCGCCCCCCCAAGCAGATCGATTTCTAGCTCGTCTTCGACCGCGTCTCGGCGAGGCCGGCACTGTCGACGGGTGACGAGGAACAGCCCATGAAGCTCTACACCTCCACGATCGAGGTCGCGACCCGCCGCCCGCGGGAGTTCGTCGACATCACGGCAGCGGTGCGCGAGGAGGTCCGAAAGTCGGGCATCGAATCGGGCCTCTGCGCGCTCTACGCCCAGGGGGCGACCGCGGCGCTGATGATCCAGGAGAACGCGGATCCCCAGGTGCCCGAGGACGTGCTCGACTGCCTCGACCGGCTGATTCCGGCGGGGCGCTGGCGCCACGACCGCATCGACGACAACGGCGCAGCCCACATCCAGGCCGGGATCGTGGGGCCGAGCGAGGCGATCCCGGTCCGCGACGGCGCCCTCGCCGTCTCCCGCTGGCAGGACCTCTTCCTCTGTGACTTCGACGGCCCGCGCAGCGCGCGCCGCGTGCTGGTCACGATCACGGGCGAGTAGGAGACGACCGGAGGGGCGCGGAGCCAGACCAGCGTGGCGCCCCAGCCGCCGCGACCGGGCGGCGCGTCCGCGAAGCGCTCGACGCGCGGGTCGCTCGCGAGCAGCTGCTGCACGCGAGCGCGCTGGACGCCCTTGCCCCGGCCGTGGATCAGCCGCACTTCGCGGAAGCCGGCCTCCAGACGGCATCCAGATAGGCGTCGACCACGTCCGGGATCTCGGCAGGCCGGAAGGCGTGGAGGTCGATCCAGTCCTCGATGGGAAGCTCGCACCGGCTCGGAGAACGGGCCTTCGTCGTCGTTCTCGTGCACGAGAGCCTTTATAACACCCGGGCGGGTCCGATTCGACGCTACGCTATCCGTACGACCGTGCCAGGAGTTCCAGCCGAGCCAGAGCGAAGGAGCCTCGATGACCCGCGACGCTTCCCACATCCCCCACGTGAGCTCCGGCAGCTATCCGCTTCGCGAAGGATGCAGGGTGAGACCGTTGGTGGACGGCGAGCCCGCCTTCCGCCGCATCTGCGAGGCCGTCGAGGCGGCGCGAAGCCGGGTCTGGGTCACGGTCGCATTCATCGAAGCGGACGTGCAGATGCCCGACGGCCGCGGGAGCTTCTTCGACGTGCTCGACCGGGCCGTCGCCACGAGGGATCGAGGTACGGGTGATCTTCTGGCGGCCCGTCGACATCGATCCGCCGAGAGGCCGACATGCACTTCGAGGGCAGCGAAGAGCAGCGCCGCTGGCTCGCAGGAGCGGGGCTCGCGCTTCCTGGCGCGCTGGGACTGCCTGCCCGGCAAACGGACTGCCAGCATCAGAAGAGCTGGCTGATCGACGCCGGTCTCGAGGGGGAGAGTCGGCTTCGTCGGGAGGCATCAATCTGGAGAAGGCCTCGGTCGTATCGCCGGGGCACGCCCCTCGAGATGGGGGCGACATCCACGACGTCTACCTCGAGATCCAGGGCCCGGCGGTGACGGACGTCCACCACAACTTCGTGCAGCGCTGGAACGAGGCCAGTGAGCGAGATCGCAGCGATGGGCGTCTGGCCCGCCGGACGTGCGCTCCGGTGATCTTCCCTTTCCGGAGACGGCATCGCCTCCGGCCGGCGACGCGGTGGTGCAGCTCACCCGAACCGTCCAGGCGGGCCGCTACAGCGACGGCACGGCGCCACCTGGAGGGGAGCGCTTCGAGATCGCGGCGGGCGAGTTCAGCGTCTTCGACCAGTACCTCGAAGGCCATCGACCACGCCCGGCGCAGCATCTACCTCGAGGACCAGGCGATCGGCGCGCCCAGGGTCGTCGGGCACCTCAAGGCAGCGCTCGAACGCGGCGTGTCGGTGGCCTTTCTGGTGCCGGGCAACGCGCACCCGGAGTACAGGGCGGCCCGCAAGATCCCCGCCACCAAGCCCTTCTTCGACCTGGTCGCATCGCTGGGCGACTTCGATCGCTTCCTGCTGGCGGGGATCGCATCCAGCCGGGAGGCCGGGAGCTACCACGACGTCTACGTGCACGCCAAGATCATGCTGATCGACGACGCCTGGGCGACGATCGGCTCGACCAACGTCGCCGATCGCTCCTTCTTCGGGGACACCGAGCTGAATGCATCCTTCTGGCACCGCGAGACGGTGCGCGCACTGCGCTGCGAGCTCCTGCAGGAACACCTCGGCTCCGACACCTCCGGCCAGGGCGACGTCGCCGCCCTGGGCCTGATGAGGGAGCAAGCGCGCAAGAACCAGCTGCGCCGAGAACGGGGCGAACGGCTCGAGGGCCTGGTGTTCGCGATCGATCCAGCGACCTACGGAAGCTGAGCTGCGTCAGCGCCGGAGCGAACTCAGGCAACGATCTCGCAGTCCAGGCCGAGCGCCCCAAGGCGCTCGGCCACTGCCCGGACCCGCTCCTGGGGCGGGGGCTCGAGGTCGCCGAGTGGGTAGTCCCGACCCAGCATCCGGTACTTGTCCAGACCGAAGCGGTGATAGGGAAGCAGGTGGATGGCGGTGATGCCTTCGCCCACGTCTTCGATGAAGCGGCTGATGGCGCCGAGGTTCGCGTCGGTCTCTGTGACGCCCGGAATCAGCGGGATCCGGATGATGAGCAGAACGCCCTGGCCCGCGACGAACCTGGCGTTATCGAGGATCTTCTGGCTCGACACCTCGAGGACCCTGGTGTGAACAGCGTCGTCGATCAGCTTCAGGTCGTAGAGCACCAGATCGGTGTGCTCCAGAACGCGTTGCAGCGCATCGCGGGGCGCGTGTCCGCAGGTGTCGAGCGCGGTGTGGATTCCCGCCTTCCGGCAGCCCTCGAAGAGTGACGCCACGAACTCGGGCTGCCGGAGCGGCTCGCCGCCGGAGGCAGTGACGCCTCCCCCCGAGTTCCGGTAGTAGGGAGCGTCCTTGCGGATCTCCCGCAACACCTCCTCGACGGAGATCTCCCTCCCGAACATCTTGAGGGCGCCGGGTGCGCACACCTCCACGCAGCGGCCACAATCGTCGCACAGCCCTCTGTCGATCCCGACCTTCTCGCCCTGCACCGAGATCGCCTGCGGCTCGCAGGCCGGAATGCAGCGCCCGCAGCCGTCGCAGAGGGAATCGGCATACCCGAGCTCGAGGTGGAACTCCTGCGACTCGGGATTCGAGCACCAGGGGCAGGCCAGGGAGCATCCCTTCAAGAAGACCGTGGTCCGGATGCCCGGCCCGTCCCGCACGCTGAAGCGCTGGATGTTGAGAATCCGGCCGGTGACCACCTAATCGACGACCCCCGCCTGGCGCAGCTCCCCGATCTCGTCCGGCGTGTAGCCCGCCTCGCCGAGGATCGCCTCGCTGAAGTCTTCCGATTGCGGATCCACGTGCTCGATCCGGCCCGGTGTCGCCGAGAGCTTGATCATGATCCCAGCCTGCTTCATCGCACCCTGCTGCGGATGCTCCACCTCCACGATCATCTCGCGGTGTAGAAGGTTGGGGTCGTCGACCAGCTCGGAGATCGCGTACACGGGCGACGTGCAGGTGTCGGCGTGCATCAGCAGCGACACCCACTCGTCCCGGGTCCGGGTCAGGAAGACCTCGCGGAAGCGCGCGAAGATCTCCTCCTTCTTCTCCCCCTCCGCGTACTGGTGTGGGATCAGATCCTCGAGATCCATCAGGCGGCAGAGATTGGCGTAGAACTGCGGCTCGATGGCCCCGACGCTCAGGTACTTGCCGTCACTGGTCTGGTAGATGTTGTACCAGGGGTGTTGACCGGTCAGCAGCGTCTCGCCGCGCCTGGGCTCCTCGCCAGTGCAGAGGTACTCGTCGATCGCCAGGGAGACCATGTTGACGATGCCGTCGGTGGCCGCCACGTCGATCAACTGCCCCCTGCCGGTCCGCTGCCGGGCGACGACGGCAGCCAGGATCCCGATCGCCGCCTGCATCCCCCCGCCGGCGCTGTCGGCGGCCGTGGCGCCCGGAATCACCGGCGGCCCGCCGGCCGGGCCCGTCATGCCCACCGTTCCGCCGATGGACTGGTAGTTGATGTCGTGACCGGCGAGGTCCCGATAGGGCCCGTCCGCGCCGTAGCCGGTGAAGGAGCAGTAGACGAGTCTGGGATTCGCCTCGGCGACGGCTTCGTAGTGGATGCCGAGCCGCTCGGCGGCGGAGGGGCGGATCCCGACCATCAGGACGTCGGCCTTGTCGATGAGCTTGTGAAAGACCTCGAGACCGCGTTCGCTCTTCAGGTCCAGGCCCAGCGGCCTGGTGTTGCGCCGCATCCCGTACGCCCAGGTGGGCACCTTCCACTGACGCCGCCCGCGCTTCTCGATCACGGAGCGGGCCTCCAGAATCCTCACCACGTCCGCGCCGAGGTCGGCGAGAATCCGGGTGCAGTGCGCACCCGGACCGACATTGGTCAGGTCCACGACTCGGATGCCTTCCAGTGCGCCGCTCATGAGCTCCTAGCCTTGCTGTAGCGCCTCGATGGTGGCACGGAGCCACTCCTCGTCTTCCTGCAGGGCACTCGCGCCGTCCAGGAGAACGGTCGTAAAGAGCCCCTCGATCCGCTCGCGCAGCCTGGGCGCCAGCTCGTCCCCGACCGCGACGATGGCGAACTCCTCCAGCATCTCGTCGCTGATCAGCCCGGGCATCTCGCGCCATTTGCCCTCGAGAGAGAGCCGGTGAAGCTCCTTCCCGAGGTCGCTCCAGCCGTGGAACTCGAGCACCGAGTGATAGGTGCGCGTCGAGGCGTAGAAGGCGATGCGCTGCTTCACGGCCGCCTTGGCCGCCTCGAGCCCCTCTTCGTCCCGGCTGACCGCGAGGTGGGGAGATCCGACGACGTCGATCTCGGAGAGATCGCGGCCCGCCTTCCTGGCGCCCGCTTCGATGTTCGGGAGCAGGACCTCCCTTCCGTGCCGAAACGTCGAGATCGGATGGACGCGGAGACCGTCGCAGAGCTCGCCTGCCAGCCGAGCCATGTAGGTGCCCACCGCGGCGAGGTAGATGGGGATCCGCGGGTGCTCGATCGGCCCGGGATTGAAGAACGGCGGCATCATCGTGAACTGATAGTGCTCTCCGCTGAAATAGACGGGCTTCCTCGGGTTCTGGAAGCTCTCGAACATGGCCTTCAGGCAGAGAACGTAGTCGCGCATGCGGGGTCCCGGCGGCGCAGTCCAGGGCGCCGCGTAGCGGCGCTCGTTGTGGCCCTTGACCTGCGTGCCGAGGCCCAGCTGGAAGCGACCTCCGGAGAGCTGCTGGAGGTCCCAGGCGAGCTGTGCCGTCACCATCGGGCTGCGGGGAAAGGAGATCGCGACGTTGGTGCCGAGGACGATGCTCCGGGTGTGCTCGGCGAGGATGGCGATTGGGAGAAAGGGGTCGTGACCCGCCTCGGGCACCGTCGCCCCGTCGAAGCCCAGCTCCTCCACCTTCCGGGCAGCCGTCACGATTCCGTCGAGACTGATTCCCCCGCTTGCAGTACCCGCGTACTGGTCGGTCTCGGGACTCAGCAACGTCGTTTCGACTCGCATGGTGCCCCCTGCTCCGCACATGGTGCGCCGCCGACGGGCGGCGCGTCGGATCTCTATCCGGCGCTGCTGCGGCTGGGCAGCGACAGGGTTCCGCCGGAGGGTGTCGCAGGCCCCTCCCCGGTCGAGATCATGACGTCGAGATCGACCCGGTGGTCCCCGTCCTCCACGTACTTCCGGGTCACCTTTCCGGTGATGATCATGTCGTCGCCCGCACAGACGTTCTGCCGCATGTGCACCTGCACACTGCGAACCGTGCTCTCGGGGCCACCCCAGTCCGTCATGAAACGGGCGACCATGCCGATGTTGAAGGGGGTATTGACGAAGACGTCCTTGGTCTTCGACCGCTCCTGGGCGTAGTCCCGATTGGAGTGCTGGGGAGAGAAGTCGCGGGTGGCCGAGGCCAGGTAGACGCAGCGGGTCAGCGTGATCGGCATGACGAGTTCGGGGAGCTCTTCGTCCTCCTCGACGTCTTCCCAGAAGCGCTGCGGGAACTCGCGAAGCTGATAGCCGGTCTTCTCCCCCTGGATCATCTCCTCGACGGCTGGACTCCATCCGCCGGCGCTGGTGGCTGCGGCCTGCTGCGTCCCAGACTCGCGCCCGTAGCCGAAGGCGCTCATCCGCTCCCGGGCTACCAGCTCCCCGTGCTGGTTGCGATAGATCCTGTCCATGGTCCAGAAGTGACCTTCGCCGACGCGCGTCTTCTTCGGGGGCGAGACGGAGACCAGCCGCTGGCTCACGCTCAGACGGTCGCCCACCTGGAGAGGCACGCCCATCTCGACGTCGATCTTGTTGATGATCCCCACCGGCAGATCGAGCGCTTCCTTGATGTCGTAGTGGATGTGGGGGGCGGGCTCGCGGCCACCGGGGGGCCACGGCCAGCGGAACGGCATGGCGAAGGCGGTCATGAAGGAGCCCGGCGGCGCCACCACGCTTCGAAACCCCCTCGACCTCGCGTAGTCGGCGTCCATGTAGAGGGGGTTTCCGTCTTCCAGCGTCTCGCACCAATGGCGGATCAGGTACTCGTTCACCTCCAGCGACGCCGGCTCCGGCTCCGACTCCACGGTCAGCTCCCGAAGCCTCTGCTTGTTCTCGTCGGATAGGTCCTCGGGGATGTAGTCCAGTGTCTCTTCTCGAGTCATCTCCTGCTCCTGACTCCCTCGAGGCCCTCGTCCGATGCAGCGCGAGATCGCGAAGGCGACGCGCCGTCGCTCGGCTACACCTGCGGAGCCTCCTGCCGATCGCGCCTCCTGGTCACCAGCGCGTCGACGGCCTTGGCGCCCTTCGAGAACACGACCAGCGGGTTGACGTCGAGCTCTTCGATCTCGTCGGCGTGGTCCGTCACCAGCTGCGACACCCGGAGGATCGCGTCGGCGATCGCGCCCGTATCCGCCGGCGGCTTTCCTCTCATTCCCGTGAGGACACGGTAGCCCTTGATCTCCCGGATCATCTCCTCCGCATCCACACGCGTCAGCGGAGCGATCCGGAACGAGACGTCCCGGAGGGCCTCGACGAAGATGCCGCCGAGCCCGAACATGACCACGTGGCCGAAGACGGGGTCCCGGGTGGTGCCGATGATCACCTCGACCCCGTCCTGCACCATCTCCTGGACCAGGACTCCCTCCACCGCGGCGCCCGGAGAGAACCGCTTCGCGCTGGCCACGACCTCGTCGTAGGCGGCGCGCACCTCGTCATCGGACTCGAGGCCCAGGCGGATTGCGCCGGCCTCCGTCTTGTGCAGGATCTCCCCCGACTGGATCTTGAGCGCAACGGGGCAGCCGAGCTCGCGCGCCTGCTCCGCGGCCATCTGCGCGGAGGTCGCGAGGCCTTCGCGAGTAATCGGGATGCCGTAGCAGGCGAGGATCCGCTTGCACTGGTACTCGGTGAGCCGATCGGGTGAGTGGATCAGGGCGTCGACTCCTTCTCCGGGAAGTATTCGCGGCGGCTCGGAATCCGCTGCGCTCACCCGACTCGCCTTCTGGTGGTACCAGTGCAGCTTCGCCACGGCCTCCACGGCCTGGAGCCCGTCCGTCAGGATCGGAATTCCCGCTCCCTCCACCAATGCGATGCACCGGGCCACGAACTCGGACTCGTCCCGGTGGTGCGTCATGAGCACGACCGGCTTGGGAGTGGACCGGCAGATCCCGACCAGATCTTCCGCCACCTTCATGCCGACCTCTTCGCGGAAGAAGGCCTGCGCCAGCACGACGTCGATGCCCGGATCGTCCACCAGCAGCTGAAGGCACTTGCCCCAGGTGCTGACATCCCGTCCACCCTGCGCGGTGAGGTCGATCGGGTTCCTGGCAGAGGCGAACTCGGGAAGGCACTGCTCCAGCTTCTCGCGGGTCGCCCCGGTGATCTCGGGGACGGAGAGACCCAGGCGCTCGCACCGGTCCGCCAGCAGCACTCCCTGCCCGCCGGATCCGCCGAGAATCGCCACCCGCTTGCCCCGGTACTCCCGGCCGCTTCGGTGCAGGATCGCGAAGGAGGTCAGGTCGGGAAGCGCCTCGATGCGGACGATCCCCATCTGCCGGAAGAAGGCATCGTAGATCTGGTCGTCTCCGGCCAGCGAGCCGGTATGGGACGAAGCGGCCCTGGCTCCCGCCCCGGTACGCCCCACCTTGAGAATCAGCATCGGCTTGCGCAGCCGGAGCGCCTTCTCCGCCACCCGGCGAAGCTTCTCCCCGTCCCTGGCTCCTTCGAGGTAACCGCCGACCACCTGTGTCTCCGGTGTGTCGAGTAGATACCCGACGAAGTCCGAGAACTCGGCCTCTGCCTCGTTTCCCACGCTGGTGAAGGAGCTGCACCCCACGCCCGCCTCGGTCGCCTGCGCGTACATCATCGCCCCGAAGGCACCGCTCTGTGAGACGAAGGCCAGAGTCCCGGGCGTGACCGGCTCGAGATCGGCAATGAAGGCAAAGGAGGCGATGGCGGAGTTGGCCGAGTTGAGCACGCCCAGGCTGTTGGGTCCCAGGATCCGGATGTCGTTCGCCAGCGCCAGGTCCCGGACCCGCTCCTGGAGCTCCCTGCCTTCGGCACCCACTTCCGAGAAGCCCGCGCTGAAGATCACCACCACCTTCACGTCCTTCGCGACGCACTGCTCCAGGGTGTCCAGCACCGACTCGGCCGGGAGGCTGATGATGGCCAGATCGACGTCGCCGGGCACGTCGAGGAGACTCGGGTAGCACTTGTACCCCTCGACCTCCTCGTAGCCGGGATTGATCGGGTAGACCTTGCCCGCGTAGCCCCGCTTCCGCAGAGCGCGAACCGGTCTGCCGCCCGGCTTGTTCGATTTCGTCGATGCGCCGACGATTGCGATGGATCTCGGGCGGTAGAAGAACTCGATTCCCGAGGTGTCGATGTCGAAGGGTCCCGTTCCCATACGTGCTCGTCTCTTCTCGGTCCGTTTCCGATCTGCCAGGCTGCTTCGGCGCCGGCGGCGGAGCTGGCTGTGAACGCGCACTCGCCCTGCCGGCAAGGTCGACGCATCAGGATAGCAATTTTGTTGGGCTGTGATCGGACAGCGCGCTCCAGCCTGGCTGCTACACCGGGGGGAAATAGGAGGGACTGAGAGCGATCAGCAGCTGCCCGGTGGGGTAGAGGAGCGGGCCGTAGATGGTCTGGAAGGGCCTCTTGAAGCGATGAATCGAGTATTCAACGTCCGCTGCGAAGAGCATCGAGGTCCCGGCCGAGAGCATCACGGCCTGGGTGGTGCTGAAGACGTCGCCGAAGAACGTGCCGATGCCGCGGCTCACCATGAACAGCATCACCGCCGTGTATGCCATCGCGGGGATCCGCCAGCGAGTCTCCAGATCTCTCCACAGATGCGCCACCACGGCGGCCCAGACCAGCACCAGAGCGACACCCACCACGACGTCCTCGGGGTGGAAGCCGTCGTAGATGGTGATGCCGATCGGGTAGACGAAGTATGCGACGAGGAAGACGAGGAGCGCCGGGTAGAGGATCTCGTCGCGGGTCATGTTGATGTTGAACACGTCCCCCGCGAGCGAGAGGCCGAGCCCGAGCAGGATCCACGTGGTGAAGCCCGGGCTCGCGTTCGGCGCCAGCAGTGCCAGCGCGGCCACTGCCACGGTCAGCACGGTCGTCACCGGCTGGTAGATGGCGACGGTCCGGTAGTCCTCCCGGTTGCGCGCCCTCCAGGTGATCCAGGTTCCGATCAGGATCAGGGGGACGGGCAGCAGGTGCAGGTACATGGGCGCTCCGGGCTTGGTCCTGGCTGGCTCTGCGGAGAGGCCAGCATCAAAGGCCCCCGATGATAAGCGGTGGTGTGCCCGGGCGCATCCTCGGCTCGGCGGATTGGTGTAAGATCGGGCCCAGCGATGGGGTCGGGGGACCGAAGGAGGGTGAAATGAGCTACCAGGATGCGTTCGAGAAGGTCGAGAAGAACGAGGAGTATCTGATCGACACGTTGCGGAAGCTGATCGCCGTGGACACTTCGGTTCCGCCTGGGGAGAACTACGGAAAGCTCATCGACGTGGTCGAGCCCGAGTTCGCGAAGTTCGGGTTCACGACCCGCAGGGTGACGGTTCCCGAAGACAAGGTCGCCCAGATGCCCTGGCCTCTCTCGGGACCCCGTGTCAACCTGGTCGCCGATCTCGGGCTCGACAAGCCCAGGGCCACGGCCTACGCCCACATGGACGTCGTCCCCATCGACGAGCCGTGGACGCGCGACCCCTTTGGCGGCGAGTTGGTGGACGGGAAGCTCTACGGGCGGGGCACCGTCGACATGAAGGGCTCGATCGCCGCCTTCCTCGGGGCGATGAAGGTGCTCACCGAGATGGGTGCCGAGCCGCACTACTCGGTCGGCTGCAATCTCTGCACCGACGAGGAGCTCGGGGTCTACCCCGGCGCGCGGTACCTCGCCGAGGAGGGCCATTTCGCCAGCCACCTGATCTGGCTCGAGCTCGGCGCCATGGAGCCGATCGTGGTGGTCGGTGCCGCGGGCTCGATTCGATTCGACATCAAGGCGGTGGGCAGGAGCTGCCATTCCGGGATGAACTACCTCGGTGTGAACGCGATCGAAGAGCTGGTCCCCGTCCTCGACGAGCTCATCCTCCTGAAGAAGGAGGTGGAGCAACGCCTGTCGCGCATCGCGACCTTCCCGTTGCCGGGCTGTCCCTACGACAAGATGACGCCGATGTTCAATCTCGCGATCATCGGCGGCGGCACCAAGGAGAACATCGTGCCGGGCGCGTGCGAGCTCACCATCAACCGCCGCTACATCGTCGACGAGCGCTACGAAGACATCGTCGCCGAGACCGAGGAGGCGATCCGCAAGGGTCGCGAGAGGTCGGGCCTGGAGGACCTCACGGTCAGCGTGGTCCACTCCTACCCGCCGATGGAGTGCGATCCGGAGCTTCCCGCGACGAAGAAGGCGCTGGAGGCGAAGAAGGCGGTCAAGGGCTACGACAACTTCCTGTTCGGAGGCATCAGCGGATCGACCGACCTCGGCTTCGTGATCCAGGCCCTCGAGCCGGAGAAGGCCCAGGTGGCGGGGTTCGGACCGATCCGGGCGACGGATCTCCGCGCCCATGCGGCCGACGAGTTCGTCTACGTCGAGGATCTGGTGGACATGACCAAGGAGCTGGTGCACTACATGGCGTTCTGATCCCGGTGGTCGTCCACCGTGCGATGGAGGCGAGTCGCGATGAGCATGGAGAAGCTGCGCGAACGTATGGGCGAGCTGGGGCTGGACGCGATCGTCGCCGCCAGCCCCGAGAACTTCTACTACGCGACGGGCTACCCGAGCTTCATCCTCTACACCGGGCGGGTCGCGGGCCTCGCCTTCGCCGTGATCCCGCGATCCGAGGAGCTCGAGCCAGTCGCGATCATCAACGAATTCGAGATCGAGGGTTTTCGGCAGCATTCGCGAATCGAGAACGTCGTCACCTACCCGATGTGGGTCCACATCGAGGATCTCCGGGGGGCCTCCTCCCCGGAGGCGCTTGCAGAGCTGGGAATGCCACCGGAGAAGGGCGAGTCGGTCGATCTGCCGGGGAATTTCCGCATGCTCGCCGCGGCGCTCCGAGAGATGAGCCTGGACAAGGGCGTGATCGGAGTCGAGTCGCTCTTCATCCAGCGGCTGCCCTGGGCGCTCCTGGAGTCGTCCCTGCCGGAAGCCGAGCTCACCGACGCGACCGGCCTGTTCTACGAGTGCCGCAGCATCAAGTCACCCGAGGAAATCGAACGGCTGCGCCTGGCCGCGCGCGTTGCCGAGATCGGCATCACCGCTTCCGCCGGGTTGATCCGGGAAGGCGTCACGGAGAGAGACCTCGCCGCGGCCTACAGGTCCGCTGTCGCCGCCGAGGAGGGCTGCCGCGGCGCCCGCCACTGCATCATCACGGTCGGCGAGCAGTTCTATCCATCGTTCATCCAGCGGGAAGCTCCGGCGGAGGCCGGCGACCTGATCAAGTACGACGTCGGCGCCGACTGCGGCGGCTACGGGTCCGACATCGGCAGGACCTTCGTGGTCGGAAGGGCCAGCGCGCTGCAGGAGAAGATCTATGCCGCGCTCCGGGCGGGTCACGACGCCGCACTCGGGGCCATCGCGCCGGGCGTCAAGATGTCCGAGGTCTTCAGCGCGGGGCAGGAGGCAGTCCGAGCCAACGGAATCCCCAACTACACCCGCGGCCACATCGGACACAGCGTCGGGCTCGACGACAGGATCGAGGAGGCCCCCAACTTCGCACCGATGGAGCACCGCCCGCTTCAGCCGGGAATGGTCCTGTGCGTCGAGATGCCCTACTACGCCTACGGAGTCGGCGCACTGCAGCTCGAGGACATGGTCGTCATCACCGACACCGGCTACGAGAAGCTCACGTCGCTCTGCCGCGACCTGGTCTGCGTGGGGTAGGTCCGATGAAGCTCGGCCTCTACGGAATCAATCTGGGACTCTGCGCCGATCCGGAGGCGGCCGCCAGCGTGGCGCGGGCGGCCGAGGAGGCGGGCTTCGAGTCCCTCTGGACCGCGGAGCACGTGGTGCTGCCCGACCCGCAGCTGCCGCCCTCCCCCGTGCCCGCCGACACCCTCTTTCTCGACCCGGCGGTCTCCCTCGCCCACGTGGCGGCGCACACCCGGACCATCCGTCTGGCCACGGGGATCATCATCCTTCCGCAGCGCAACCCGGTGGTGCTCGCCAAGGAGCTGGCGAGCGTCGACGTGCTGTCCGGCGGGCGGCTCATCTTCGGCATCGGCGCGGGCTATCTCCAGCCCGAGTTCGAGGCGATCGGTGCCCCCTTCGAGGACCGCGGGGAGCGCACCGACGAGTACATCGAAGTGATCCGTGCGCTCTGGACACAGGACGCCCCGCGCTTCGAGGGCCGCTTCGTCTCTTTCGGGGGCATCGACGCGCAGCCCCGGCCGGTCCAGAAGCCACATCCCCCGATCGTCGTCGGTGGGCTGAGTCGCCCTGCGCTGCGGCGAGCCGTCCGCCAGGCCAACGGCTGGTACGGATTCGCGCTCGATCTCGACTCCACAGCCACCTGCGTGACGAGGCTGCGCAAGGCTCAGCAGCAGGTCGAGCGCCCGCCCGATCTGGGGGAGCTGGAGATCAGCGTGACGCCCTCGGTACCCCTCGACGCCGACAACGTGCGCCGATTCCAGGACGCGGGGGTGGATCGCCTGGTGACGCTCGCGCTGGCGGGAAGCGCGGAGGACCTGATCGCCTTCGTCGAGAAGACGGCGGAGGCGTTCCTCGCGTCGCACTGAGAACCGCTCGTTGCTGGCTGGGATCAGCCTCCCGCCCTGGCCTCCGAGAAGAGCTCGTCGCGGAGCGGGAAGCGAACCTTCGCTTTTGCGATCACGTCGGCCGGGACGTCGAACTTGAGCATGTGATCGGGGCCGATCCCCTCGTCGCGCAGGCACGCGGGGAGATCGTCGTCGGCGACGTCGAAGCCGGCGCGCCGATTGAACTCCCACTCGTCCTCCAGGCACTGCCAGCCGAGGTCCGCGATCTGTTCGCGGCTGATCTCCTGGCCCAGGAAGAGCCCCATCGCCTCGCGCATGGTGTCCATGGTGGGCTGGAGGAACTGGCAGAAGCCCGAGGAGTCGCACACCGCATTCGCGAGCTGCGACTCCTGGGAGGCGCGGGCGAAGTCCTCCGGCTGGAGGCCGGGGTTGATGATCAGACCCGCCGTGTGGTCGGCGCCCATCGGGCTGGTGGCGTAGGTGATGCCGGTCGCCTTGAGCGGCCGCGGATCCCAGGCCGGGAGCGCCTGCCCCTTGACCGCCGGCACCCGGTGGTGGCCGCGCAGCTTGCCGGTGGCGACGGCGCCGTTGCCGAGCGCCCTGCCGAGCTCGGTGCCCTCCGCGATCTCCCGGACCACGCGCTGGGTGCCCTCCACGTCGCCCCATTCGAGGCCGCCCGAATCCATCAGGACGCCGACGGCCGCGCCAGTCTCGATGGTGTCGAGGCCGATGTCGTCGCAGAGCCGATCGAACTCCGCCACGTCCTCCCAGCTCTTGATGGCCAGGTTCGAGCCGAACAGCGTCAGCGTCTCGAACTCGAGGCCCGAGGTCTTGTAGTTGCCGTCGGCGTCGTGGACGATGTTGCTGCACTTCACCACACATCCGGTCAGGCAGTTGTGCATCCGGCCGCCGCGCTTCGCGAAGCTCTCCATGATGCGAGCGCCCTCGAGGTTCTCGACGTCGGGCGACTGGCCCTCGGTGCGGTTCTTGTGCGGGAAGCAGTTGAGCGAGTTGGCGATGCCGACGAACGCACTCGTCCCGCCCTGGAACATCTTCGGACCCGCGAGGTAGTCCTGGGCGATCTTCTTGCCGAAGGCGGTGAAGCCGCGCGCGTCGGCGGCCTGGCGCATGCGGGCCTTGCCCGGGTTGACGGACACGTACTTGAGGCCCTTGCTCCCCATCACCGCGCCCATGCCACCGCGGCCAGCGTGGCGGTTGGGATAGCGGTGATCCTGGTCGGTGGTCGCGATCGAAGCTCCCGTGAGCTGGAGCTCCCCGGCCGGGCCGATCGAGATGAAGGAGGCGGTCTTGGGATACTTGTCCCGGAGCTTCTCGCAGAGGGGGTAGTTCCAGAGGCCCTTGGTATCGTCTGCCGGGGCGAGCTCCGCGCCCTTCGCCGTGACCTCGAGGGCCCAGCGCTTCTCCGGATCCGACGGCTTGCCGGTCACGATCACGGCGCGGTAGCCGAGCTTCATCAGGTGCTGGCCCGGGTTGCCGCCCGAGTTGGTCTCCTTGATCCCCCCGGTGAGCGGGCTCTTTCCGCCGAAGGAGATGCGGCCCGAGGTCGGGGCCGCGGTTCCCGCCAGGAGCCCCGGCGCCATGACCAGGACGTTGTCGGGCCCGAGCGGGTCGCAGCTGGGATCGCACTCGGCGAGCAGGATCTTGGCCGAGAGCGCCCGCCCGCCAAGCGGCTTCCACTCCTCGGGAAAGGGCTCGATCGATACGGTCTGCTTCGACATGTCGACGCGGATCAGGCGATCACCTTCCGCTGCAGCCATGGCTCACCTCCTTGGAAAACGAGTCGACTGACTCTACCAAAGCCCTTATCGTGCACCAAACACGCGCAGCTCGGCTGCCAGCGGCGGGGAAGCGAGATGAAGCCGGCGTATTTCGAAGTGCTCAGCGCGGAAGAGATCGAGCGGATCCACGCCACCTCGATGGAGATCCTGGGCAGCGTGGGGGTCCGGGTCGACCTCAAGAGGGCGAGGGACGACTTTCGGAAGGCCGGAGCGGACGTCGACGAGGGGAATCGCTCGGTTCGGATTCCCGAAGAGGTGGTGCGCTCGGCCCTCGAGAAGGCACCCAGCAGCTTCACACTCTACGGCGCCGATCCGGAGTTCCAGATGGAGCTCGGGACGGATCGTGTCAACTTCGCCGGCCTGGGCACGCCGACCAAGATCATCGACACGGAGACGGACGAGGTCCGTCCCACCACCCTGGAGGACGTCCGCAACCACCTGCGGCTGATCGACGCGCTCGATCACATCGACAACAGCCAGATGGACCTCTGGCCCAACGACGTCCCCATGACCACCATCCACGCCGAGGCGATCGTGGCCTGGGCACAGAATTCCCACAAGTCGTTCGGGATGGGAACCTACGGCGTGATGCCGACCGAGGACATGATGCGGATGGCCTCGATCGTGGTGGGCGGAAAGGAAGAGCTCAAGAAGCGGCCGCGCATGTTCGGGATCTGCTCCGTGATGAATCCGCTCCAGATGATCAAGCTACAGCTGGAAGGCATGTACCACTGGACCGAATACGGTCAGCCACTGGCGATGTCACCCGAGGCGATGGCCGGGGCCACCGCTCCGGCGACGCTGGCCGGACTGCTGGTGCAGCAGAATGCCGAGATCGTGGCCCACCTCACCCTCGCCCAGCTGATCGCTCCAGGCACGCCGGTGCTGTACGGAACCGTCTCCACCATCACCGACATGGCCACCGGCAACGTCGCGCTGGGCTCGATCGAGACCAGTCTGATCACCGCTGCGGCAGCGCAGCTGGCCCGCTACTACGGCATCCCCTGCCGCAGCGTCGGCGGTGCCACCGCATCCAACACGCTGGATGCCCAGTGCATGCTGGAACGCGCCGGCACACTGCTTCCCGCGGTCCAGGCCGGCGTCCACTTCATCACCTGCGGCGGCACCATCGAGTCGAGCATGGCCGCGAGCCACCCGCTCCTGGTCCTGGACGATGCGCTCTGTGGAATGGCGCTCCGGCTGGCCCGCGGAATCGAGGTGAACGACGAAACCCTCGCCCTGGACCTGATCAAGGAGGTCCGCTGGGAGGGCCAGTACCTGGACAAGCTGCACACCGCCGAGCACTGCAGGCAGGAGTACTTCTTCTCCAAGTTGATGCGAAGAGACATGCGAGAGACCTGGGAGAAGAAGGGCTCGAAGACGGCCATGCACCTGGCGAAGGAGCGGGTCCGCGAGATCCTCGAGAATCACGAGCCGCGCCAGCTGGATCCAGCGATGGAGAAGGAGCTGCTCGGCTACCTGGACGCCGTCCGGCAGCGCTCCATGGCCGATTTCGAGGCCGCGGAGTGGGACGACTAGCAGCCGCCGTGTAGGCCCTGCTGGATCTCGCGTACGGTGCGGAGGATCGTCTTCACGTTCTCCGCGGGCATGGTGTACTGGAGCATGTGCGTGAAGCCGAGAATGTGCCGGCCGTTCTGGCCCCCGATGCGGTAGGCGCGGAGGATGTCGTCGCGCATCTCTTCGGGCGTCATTCGCTCGCCCCGCTGCACGTCCACGCCGGTGCAGAAGGTCAGGCGATCCCCGAACTCCTGGTAGGCCTTCTGGAAGTCGTTCCCGGCTCCGAGCTGGAAGGCCTGCAGAATGTCGAGTTCGGCCTCGACGTAGTGCTCGAGGAACGGCATCTGATAGCCGCACGAGTGGAGCATGGCCAGGGCCCCCGCCTCGTGGACCGCCTCGATGTGCTTCTTCAGATGGGGATAGGTGAACTCCTTCCACATCTCTAGCGACGTCAAGGGGGCGCCCGAGGTTCCGTAGTCGTCGTAGATCAGGATCACGTCGGCCCCCGCCTCCACCATCTTCCGCGACATCTCGATCATGCGATCGTTGAACCGGCTCTGGAACCGCTTCACCTCGTCGGGATGGTCGTAGAGCGCCAGCATGAACTGGGACATCTCCCAGAGATTCGTCGAGGGGAGGTCCTGGGCGCCGAAGCTCTCGCCGTACAGACACGCTTCGGGATGCTCGGCCCTGAACTTCCGAATCTCCCGGTAGGGCTTCTCGCCCGAGACATCGGGAAGGGGCAACGCGACCAGGTCGTCGATGCTCTTCACGGCGGGCTCGAGCGCCTCGAGGTATACGCCGACCATGCCCCGGACCGAGCCGAAGGCGTCCCGGATCCGGAGAGGCTCGTCGTCGCGAGAGATCCTCTCACCGATGTTTTCGAGTGCAATCCCGAGCGCGGCCAGGTCCGAGCCGATGTCCAGCGCGTACTCCCGATTGGCGAACCCGGAGTGAAGAAGAGGCATGAAGGCCCGGACGTCTTCGGGAAGGGGTCCCCGCTTCTTGGAGAAATCCTCCCAGGCCGAGCGACACACGGCGTTTCGGGCCTCGTCCGTCGCCGGCTGGAACTCCGCCATCATCCGGCACGCCGCGTGGGCGATTCAGCCAGGTCATCACCGGAACGCGGTCCACCGGGAGGCCCCGAACGGTCGCTCTACGCGCTCGCGAGAGGTCATCGGGATCGCTTGCGGATGCGGGCATCTGCTGTCCTCCCGATGAGACGTGCGCTGGGTCAGCCCTCGTCGCCGGGCACCTGCATCGCCTCGCCAGCGATCTTCTCGTACAGCGCTCCGACCATCCCCAGCCCCGGACCCGCCGACATTCCGCCGTCGATCGCGATGGCCTGACCCGTGATGAAGGCGCTCTCGTCGCTCGCCAGGAAATGGTAGAGCGCGGCCACCTCTTCCGCCGTTCCCATCCGCCCGAGCGGGTGCAGCACCCCGGCGAGACGCTCCTCGACCCCCGCCTCATCATCGTCCATCATCGGCGTGTCGATGGTTCCGGGGCAAACGCAGTTGACGCGCACCCGACGCGGCGCCAGCTCGAGCGCCGCCGTCTTGGTGATCCCGATGATGGCCGCCTTGGAGGCCACGTAGGCCCCGTAGCTGGGCGCCCCGTTCAAGCCGGCGACCGATGCAGTGCTCAGAATCGAGCCGCCGTCGGCGATCCGCGGGGTGGCGTGCTTGATGCCCCACACCGTTCCCTTGAGGTTCACGGCGAGGGTGTCGTCGAGAACCCGCTCGGTCAGTCCCGCCAGGAACGACTCGGCCCCGACACCGGCGTTGTTCACCACGATGTCGAGACGGCCGAACTCTCGGAGTGCGGACTCGAGGAGCTTCTCGACCTCCGCCTCCCGCGAGACGTCGGTGCGCACCGAGAGGCCGCCGATCTCCTTCGCCGTGGTGCTGGCGTCGGAGAGGTCGCCGATCGCCACTTTGGCACCCGCGCGCGCGAAGCGCCGCGCCGTGGCCTCGCCGATGCCCGAGGCTCCACCGGTCACCACCGCCACCTTGCCTTCCAGGGAGAACATCACCGCCTCCTTTCCCGATTCGCGAATCAGGCGACCCGCCGCCGCCACCATAGGAGAGCCAGGCCGCCGCTGGCCAGGACCGCCAGACCCACGCACAGCACCCCCCAGCGAAGCGGGCGGATCACCCAGGGCCAGGGCGCCACTCCCGCGGTCTCCGCCCACGCCTGGTACGAGGCAGCCAGAGTCCGCACCCGCTCGGGCTGCTCTGCCGCCAGGTCGCGAAGCTCGGTGCGGTCCGCCTCCAGGTCGTAGAGCTCCCAGCCCCCGCGCCAGCGCGAGACCAGCTTGAAGCGCCCCTGCCGAACCGCGCGGTTCCCCTGGTGCTCCCAGAAGATCGGCCCCCTCTCCCGGTCGGCGCCGCGCAGCAGCGGAGCCAGGCTCTCTCCGCGCAGCTTCCGGCTGGGCCGCCCGCCCCGCGCGGGCGGATGGGACGCACCGGCGAGCTCCAGCAGCGTCGGCATCAGGTCCACCACGTGACCCGGAGCGTGGCTGAGCGCGCCGGGCGCAGTCCTCAGCCCGGCGGGCCAGTGGGCGATCAGCGGCGTCGCGATGCCGCCCTCGTGGACCTGCTGTTTGTAGAGGCGAAACGGTGTGTTCGAAGCGTTCGCCCAGGCGAGCCCGTAGCTCTGAAAGGTGTGCTCTCCACCCGGCATCACCGCCGGGTCATTGCCGCGCTGCACCGGGCGCCCGTCGCGGGCCGGCGCGCGAAAGGCGAGTGGAAGGAAGCGGCGCACCCAGGCAGGAGGGTCCGACAGCTCCTCCGCGCAGCCCCCGTTGTCCGAGAGGAAGAAGAGGAGCGTGTCGTCGAGAGCGCCGGTCTCGCGGAGCGCGCGGACGATGCGGCCGATGCCGCGGTCCATCACCTCGACCTGGGCGGCGTAGACCTCCATGCGGCGCGCCTGCCAGGTCTTGTGCTCCGCCTCGCTCCAGGCCGGAGCCTCCGGGTCGCGGGGCGAGAGCGACCAGCGCCGCTCGACCACGCCGAGCTCGAGCATGCGGGCGTGCCGCTGCTCGCGCAGCGCGTCCCAGCCCGCGTCGTAGCGGCCGCGGTAGCGGGCCACGTCCTCCTCCCGGGCGTGGAGCGGCCAATGCGGCGCTGTATAGGCGACGTAGAGGAAGAAGGGCTGGTCCGGATGGCGCGCCGCATGCTCGCGCACGAAGACCGCGGCGCGCTCGCTGATGGCGTCGGTGTAGTAGTAGTCCTCGCCTTCTGAAGCGATCGGACGCTCGTCCTCCACCAGGGCGGCTGGGAAGAAGAAGCTCCCGGCGCCGGCGATGCTGCCGTAGAAGCGGTCGAAGCCGCGGGCGATCGGCCAGCTCGCCTTCGAGATGCGCGCCTCGTCGCCGGCCCTCTCCACCATCTGGTCCGAGAGGTGCCACTTGCCGGACATGTAGCTCCGGTAGCCCGCACCCTCGAGTGCCTCGGGGATCGTCACCACGTCGTCTGCCAGGGCGCCCGTGTAGCCGGGCGGGTGCCACTGGAAGGGCAGGAAGCCCATGCCAGCCTCGTGGGGATACACGCCGGTCAGCAGCGCGGCTCGCGTCGGGCTGCAGCGGGCGGTGTTGTAGAACTCGGTGAAGCGGAGCCCGGCGGCAGCCAGCGCGTCGAGGTTCGGAGTCGCGATCTCGCCCCCGTAGGCCCCGAGGTCCGAGTAGCCCATGTCATCGGCCAGGATCACCACGAAGCTCGGCCGCGCTGCCGCGGCTGCGGGAGCTGAAACGAGAGCCGGGAGCACGGCGGCGAGCAACGCCATGATGCCCCGCCTCGCCGCGTCAACTGCTCCGACCCTCGACATGGTCAGCAGGTTACCACGAGCGGGGACGTTCCTTGCGTTCGATCCCGGGTGTGGCGGAGGGGTGGAATCTTCAACAAGCTTGACGGCTCGAGGACCTGGACGACGGGACGCAGGAGGAGATGTGATGGACATCGCGATCATCAACGGAACGGTCGTGGACGGCACCGGGGCACCGCCCGTGCGAGCGGACCTGGGCATCGCGGATGACCGGATCGCAGCGGTGGGCGAGCTGTCCGAGAAAGCCGGCCGCACCATCGACGCCTCGGGGAGAATCGTCGCACCGGGCTTCATCGACGCACATGCCCACAGCGATTTCGCGCTGCTGCGCAACCCCGGGAACCCGGAGAAGGTCATGCAGGGCGTGACCACCAACATCATCGGCAACTGCGCGCTCTCCCCCGCGCCGGTGAACGGCACCGTCCGCCTGTTCTTCGAGAACCTCCTGCAGCACGTGTTCGGGACCGTGAAGATCCGCTGGACCGACTTCGCGGAGCTGCTGCACGTCTACGAAACCGAGGGGGTGACCCCGAACCTGAAGAGCCTGGCCGGACAGGGAACGATCCGCATGGCGGTGATGGGCATGGAGAGCCGCCCCCCCGACGTCAGTGAGATGCAGGAGATGCAGGGGCATCTCTCCGCGGCGATGGAGGCCGGCGCGCTCGGCGTCTCCACCGGCCTGATGTACCCGCCGGGCAGCTTCGCGGAGCGCGAGGAGCTGACGGAGCTCACCCGGGTCGTCGCCGAGTACGGCGGCATGTACGCCACACACATGCGGAACGAGGACGACGACCTGCTGGAGTCGTTGGAGGAGGCGATCCGGATCGGAGAGGATGCCGGTGTGCCGGTGCAGATCTCGCACCACAAGGCCCTGTACGAGCCGAACTGGGGCAAGGTCGCGCAGTCCCTGGCCAGGATCGACTCCGCGCGCAGCGCCGGTCTCGACATCGACTGCGATGCTTATCCGTATACGGCATACAGCACCATCCTCGGGCCGCTGCTCCCGGAGATCGAGCGGTTTCCGGAGACGCCCATCCTCATCTCCGGCGCGCGGTTCGACGAGTCGCTGGTCGGGCGCTACGCGAACGAGATCGCCGAGGAGCGGGGACTGACCCTGCCGGAGTGCGCTACCGAGCTCAACGAGAGCCAGGAGGGCGCGATCACGGTGGTCGGCTTTGCCATGTGCCAGGAGGACGTCGACACGGTGATCCGGCACCCGCACACCATGATCGGATCGGATGGAATCGAGTCCGACTCGGGGCAGCCGCACCCGCGCGCCTGCGGAACTTTCGCTCGCGTGCTGGGCGAATACGTCCGCGAGAGGGGCGTGATCAGTCTCGAAGAGGGCGTTCACAAGATGACCGGTCAGTCCGCCGCCAAGTTCCAGCTCTCCGACCGCGGGGAGATCGCCGTGGGCAAGTTCGCCGACCTCGTCGTCTTCGATCCGGAGAGGATCGAGGACGTGGCGACCTACCAGGCGCCGCGCCAGCACCCGGCCGGCATCGACTGGGTGCTGATCAACGGCCGCGTGGCGGTCGAGGCAGGCGTGCAGCACGACGTGCGCCCCGGCCGGGTGCTGCGGCACGGCGCGGCTTCCTGACTCGCCTCCCTGGCCGGTTCATCGGCCCCGCGGGCGCCTTCGTTCTGCGGCGCCCGCCGGGTGCGGGTCGGGCCACGCGTCGGCCGCCGTGGGATCGGGCGGCGCGAGCAGTGCGCCGGGCACCACCCGATGGATCTCCCTCGAGGTCCGACGGAACGCCGGGCGGTCCTGGGCCAGCGCCTCGCGGCTGGCCCGGGCGAAAAGCTCCCCCCAGCGGGGCCCCTGCGGTGGAGCGCCGAGGAAGCCGGGATCCGGGGCATTCGGGGGGGCGATCACGAGATCGGCCAGCTCCGGCCAGCCCCGTGTCAGGAACTCCTGGCGGTCCCGCGCCGACGAGCGGCCCGCGCGGAACTCGAATCGGGGCCGGTCGTCCGTGTTCAGCGGCACGTCCTCGAGTCGCCCGCGCAGCCGCGCGAGCGGGCCCATGTAGAGCATCCAGAGCCCGGCCGGCTCGACCACCCAGCGATCCTCCACCCCCCGCCGGCCCAGCGCGCGGGCGCGATCCTCGACCGCAGTGCGCCAGAGCGGAGAACCCAGCCTTCCGATCAGTGCAGCCACCGGAGTCCTGGCGAAGAAGTCGCCCCGCCAGAGCGTCGCGTCGGGGAAGACGTCCAGGAAGGTGGCGATCACGATCTCGAGCTCTTGCGGTCCGAACTGGTAGAGCGGCAGCCACTGGCAGAAGACACCGTCGCGAGTCAGGTGATCGCGCACCGCCTGAAAGTGCTCGCGGGTGTAGAGCGACCCCACGCCCGGCCGCCAGGGAACGAAGAGGTCGGCCACCACCACGTCGTAGCGCTCGGGCACGGCGCGCAAGTGGTTGCGACCGTCCTCCACCACCAGCCGCGTGCGCGGATCGCTGTGGACGCCCCGCGTCGCAGAGCCGAAGTATTCGGCCGCCAGGTCCTGAACCTCGGGGACCAGCTCCACCAGCACGATCTCCTCGACGGGATGGGCGACCGCAGCCGCCGCCGTTCCGCCCGTGGCCGCGCCGACGAAGAGCACGCGTTTCGGCTGCGGGTGCAACAGCAGGGGCAGGTGCCCCGCCCGCTCCTGGCCGACGCGCACTCGTGAGCCGCCGAGGGAGTAGTAGTTGTTGAGCTTGATCCGCCGCTGCCCGTCGGGACTCTCGAGAACGCTCGCCACGCCGTGGGGGCCTTCCTCCACTGCCAGCACGCGCTCCCCTGCGTCGGGAGCGACCACCGGCAGGCGCCAGGGATTTGCGGGGCCGGCTGCGGCGGCGAGTGCCAGGCCTCCGACCAGCGCGCCCCGCAGCCAGCGGGCGCGCGGCGCACCGCCCACGAGCAGCGCCGCCGCGCCGTAGGCGAGCCCGAGCGCGGCGAGAGAGGGCCAGAGACCCAGCCATTCGAGAAGCAGGAAGCTCGCGAGCAGGGAGCCGAGAATACCGCCCGCGGTGTTGACGGCGAGAAGCCCGCCCACGCGCCGTCCCACCGTCCCACCGCTCGCCAGCCGAAAGGTGAGTGGCAGGACGATCCCGCCCACGAGCAGTGCCGGCCCTCCGAAGGCCGCCGCCAGCACCAGACCGTGCAGCAGTGTGCCGGATGCGTGTCGGCTCAGCCCTTGGGTGATCGTCACCATCAGCCAGGGCAACAGGGTCAGCAGAAGCGCCTCGGTGAGCAGTGCCGCCAGCAACAGGTTTCGGGGAGGCAGCCACCGGGCCGTTGCAGAAACCAGGCCAGCCCCGGCTGCAAGCGCCAGGAGCACGACGACCAGCACGGCGCCGAAGGAGTAGACGGAGCTGTTGAGAACCTGGGCCAGGGCGTGGATCAACAGCACCTCGAGGGCCAGGATCCCGAAGCCCGACGCGAAGGAGAGGACCAGGTAACGCGGCGGCGCCGCGCTCTCCGGCTCGCGCGCGCCGACGCTCGGCGCGACGGGCCCGCGCCGCGCGAGAATCAGCGCCGCTCCGCCTGTGACCAGAGAGAGGACCACGCCGACCCCGTAGGACGCCCGCAGGCCCAGCGCCTCGATCAGCCAGAAGGCGGCGAGCGCACTCCCCAGGGCGGCCCCCAGCAGATTCATGGCGTAGAGCAGCGCGCCCTCGCGCCCCAGCTCCCGCGCATCGCGAACCAGGGCCGCCGCGAGCGGCGGGAGTGTTCCGCCCAGCAGGGTGGCCGCCGGGAGCATGGCCGCCAGAGCGAGCGCGTACTTGACGACCACGAAGGCGAGACGCTGCTCCGCCAGCGTCTGGTACAGAGCCGCGTAGATGGGCTCGTAGAGACCGACTGCCAGGGGAACCAAGAGCGAGCAGAACGCGGCGCCCAGCTCGATCACGCCGTAGAGCGCCAGCGGGCGCGACCAGCGCCCGGTCACCCGTCCCACCAGGGCCGCGCCCAGGGCGAGGCCGGTGAAGAACGCACAGAGGGTGGCGGAGGCTGCGTAGGCGGTGCTGCCGAATAGGAGCTGGAACCAGCGCAGCCAGACGACCTGGTACACCAGGGCCGCGGTTCCCGATGCGAAGGCGATCCCGAGCAGCGCCGACGAGAACCACCGCAGCGGCATCTTCTGCTCCCCCGGTCAGACGGCAGGGGCGGAGCATACCGCAGGGGAACGGAACCTGTGGGGCCCGGGCCCCCGCCGATGGTGGAGTCCTCGGCCCAGGCACTATAGTAGGAGGGGCGGTCGATGGAGTTGTTCGAGAGGTCATGCGACGGCGGCGAGACGCCGTCGGCGCGAGATGCGCGAAAGCGGCTGCGCGAGAATTCGCGCCGAGGTCGCCGCATCCCGCCGTGGTGGAGCCACCTCCTCGTCGGGTTGCTGGCGGGCGCCGTCCTCTTCCTCACCGCCTGCAGCCGTCCGGTGCACGATGGGCCCGACCTCGTCCTGATCACCATCGACACGCTCCGCGCCGATCGACTCGGCTGCTACGGAGGGCGGGGCGACCTCGGGCGGGCGCTGTGCGGCGTCGGGGAGTCCGGGACGCGGTTCACCTGGGCCTTCGCAGCCGCTCCGCTCACGGTGCCCTCGGTCGCGTCGATCCTCACCTCGACGTATCCGTCGGAGCACGGATTCTCCCAGTGGTCGACTGAACCCTTGCGAAAGGAGCTGAAGACGCTGGCCGAGGTGCTCGCCGCCTGTGGCTACCGCACGGCTGCGTTCGTCTCCAACCCGCTGCTGCAACGCGCACGGGAAGTAGAACGAGGCTTCGACGTGTACGACGACGAGATGCCGCGCAGGGAACGCAGCCGGCCCGACTACGCGGAGAGGGTGGCGGCCGACGCCACCGATGCCGCGCTCGACTGGCTGGCGGGCGCCCGTAGTCCCTGGTTCGTTTGGATCCACTACCAGGATCCACACGGGCCCTACGAGCCGCCCGGCGCCCCGGAGATCCGCGACCCCCCCGGAGGCAGACGCCTCCGGGTCCTCCAACAGAACTCCGGCTGGCGCGGGATTCCGGCCTACCAGGAGCTTCCCGGTCTGCGCACCCCCGTCTCCTACGCTCGGCGCTACGACGACGAGATCCGCTACGTCGACGCCCACGTGGGAAGACTCCTGGCGGGCCTGGCATCCCGCGAGCCCGCTCCAGCCGTGGTCGTGACGGCGGACCACGGCGAGGCACTCGGGGAGGACGGCTACTTCTTCGCCCACGGTCACTCGGTCGGTCTGGACCAGGTCCGGGTTCCGCTGCTGATTCGCGCACCCGGACTGCCGACCGGGGTCGTGTCCAAGCCCGTGAGCCTGCTGGACGTCGCCCCGACGCTGGTGCGGCTGGCGGGCTGCGCCCTGCCCTCCACTTTTCGAGGGCGACCGCTCCCGGACGCGGTCGGCGAGCCAGCGGGCGACATCTCGAGCAGAGCGATCTTCGCCCAGCACCAGGCGCGGCTGGCAGTGGTCGTCGACGATCTCTACTACGCGCGCGACCTGATGGACCTGAGCGGTGTGGTGCCGGACCTCAATTCGGCTGCGAGGCTTCGGCCGCTGCCGCCGAGGACGGCTCGACTCGATCCCAGCGGCGCGCCAGCCAGCTATCGCGCCGCAACCGAACATGGGGACCGCGAGCGGCTCGAGCCGCTGGTCGAGGAGTTCGTCGCCTCGCACGGCGACTTCCCTTCGTCCGCGGCGACGCTCGACGAGGAAACCCGCGCCCGGCTCCGCGCGATGGGCTACCTCTCGGAGGGCGAGCCGCGCACCCTCCCGGAGCCGGTAGAGCTTCACCGCAGGTCCCTCGCGCCGGGTCCGGAACCGGTGCCAGTAGGGCTCGGGAATGTTCTCCCAGCGCATCTCCCGCGCGGTCAGGGGCACCCGGTGGTAGCGATGCATGGATCGGCGAATCCTGGCATCCATGGGTTCTCGCCGGAGGCCGTGGATGAAGATCCACTCGGGGAGTCGCTGCAGCGACGCCGCCTCGTCCCAGCGCACCACGTCCAGCTCCGTATGGAACATGAAGGGGTAGTGCTCGTACTGCACCAGGATCGCCTCGCCCGGCGCGGCCTGCTGGTCCAGATGCCGGATCACCGCCTCGACGGGACCGTCGTAGTCACCCGTCAGCTCGGCGGCGTAGTCGGCAATCCACGGCCGGGCCAGCAGCGGATTCGCTCGCTTGCTGCAACATGGCAGCCGACAGGGAGTCCGCCTCGTGCCAGGCGAGCTCGCCGGGCCGGTAGCCGTCCGCGCCGGGCGGGCTCACGCGCACCCCGCCGAGCTGCTTCGCGACCGAGGTTCCCAGCCAGAGGGGCAGACGCGGCAGCAGGTCGGAGGTGCACAGGGCCACGACCAGCACGGCGCTGGCCAGCTTCCTCCCACCGGTGACCGAATCCACCGTCAGCGCGGTCGCGAGCGCGAACAGCGGCAACAGGCCCGTCAGGTAGCGGAAGTAGGGAGTCGGTGTGACCAGCGTGTGGACCAGGAGACCGACCGCGAGGAGGAGCGCGATCGCCGACACGCCATCGCCCAGGCGGGCAGCTTCGCGTTCCGCGCGCACCACACCGCGGATGCCGAGGCCGATCCCGGCCAGCGTCAGGGTCACCAGCGTCAGGAAGGAGACGACACTCGGCGCCCAGACCACGGAGAGGAGCCAGAGAGAGCAGAGCGCCAGACCGGCGAAAGCCCAGCCGCGTCGCCGACCCTTCAGGCAGGCCGCGAGAATCGCGAAGACGTAGGGCCAGGCGTAGAGGTGCACTTCGAGAAGAAACGCGCGGAGCGTCGATACGAATCGCGCCGGCGACTCGAAGCCGAACCCGAGGCCGAGGTAGTTCCGCGACCAGCCACGGGTGTAGAGGAAGAATGGAAGGCAGAGCGCGGCGACCAGCAGCGACCAGCCGACCACGCGCACCAGCAGGCCGCGATTCCTGCGCACGGCGAGAGCGTCGAGGGCGAGCGCGAGCGTGGATCCGACCAGCTGCGGGAGGAGCGTGTGGTAGAGTCCGAGCGCGCCGAAGACGAAGGCGAGGCTCCCGCCCTTCTGTGCCCGCGCCAGGCGCAGATAGCCCCAGACGTGAAGAAGGGTGAAGAGCGCGACGAATGCGTAGTACCGACACTGCCGTAGCTGCAGGAGAAAGGGAACCGAGAAGAGCAGCAGAAGGGCCGCGACGCGGGCCGTGCGCAGCTGGACCATGGAGCGGAACAGCCCGTAGGCGAGGAGCACACTGGCCCAGCCCGCCAGGACGAATGGCAGCCGGGCCGCCCGGGCGGATTCGCCGAGCAGGGCGAAGGAGGCGGCCACCGGGTAGAGCTGGAGCCAGGGTGTCCAGATCCAGACGCCGGCGTCGTTGACGTCCGGGGAGCCGGGCTGATCGGTGATGGTCCTGCGCCCGTCGTGGGCCAGGGGATAGCCGTGCAGGGCGACGCTGCGGGCCAGCAGCGCGGTCTCGGCCTCATCCTGCCATAGAAACTGATTGCCGAGATTCGGAAACAGCAGGAGCGGTGTCAGAAGGATCAGGACGATCCAGAAGGGATCGCGCCAACCCGCTCTGTTACCATCCACGCGGTCGATTGTAACGGCATCGGAGGGCTCCCCGCAGCACATCCCGGGGGAGCCGCGATCGGGAGTCATGGCCAGGCAGCGCTGCCTCCTCCGATTCCTTGGCCCGCTACTCGCGGGGTGGATTTCCATGCTCGCGCTCGGCGCGTGCTCGGCTCCTCCCTCGCCGAGCATCGTGCTCATCACCGTCGATACGCTGCGAGCCGACCACTGCTCCGCCTACGGATACGCCCTCGACACCACGCCGCGCCTGGAGCAGCTGGCCCGGGAAGGCGCCCGGCTCGAGACGGCCTACGTGCCCATGCCCAGCACCGGCCCCGCCCACGCGAGTCTCTTCACCTCCCGGTATCCGCTCGCCCACCAGGTACTCAAGAACGGCCACGTGCTGGCGAGCGAGTACCCGGTGCTGGCCGAGGCGCTCGCCGGAGCCGGGTACACGACCGCGGCCTTCGTCAGCTCCTTCGTTCTGGACCAGAGGTTCGGGTACGGCCAGGGCTTCGAACTCTACGACGACGACTTCCGCGGGGCCGACAGCTCGTACCGGGGAATCCAGCTCTGGGAGGGGATCGAAGTGCCCGGCGAGTTCGACCGCCGGGCGCACGAGACCACCGACCGGGCGATCTCGTGGCTGCGCGCGAAGGGCCACCGAGGCGGGTTCTTCCTCTGGATCCACTACATGGACCCGCACGAGCCCTACGATCCGCCCGAGACGTGGAGAAACCAGTACGTCGATCCCGCCATGGGTCGGCGGAACCTTCGCCGGGCCGTCGCGCTCTACGACGCCGAGATCGCCTTCACCGACCGGGAGCTGGGACGCCTGCTCGACGCGCTGGACGAGATCAGCCCGCCGGAGACCACCCTGGTCGTCCTGACGGCCGACCACGGAGAGGGGCTGCTCGACCACGGCTTCATGGGACACGGTCCCGTCCTCTACGAGGAGACCCTGCGGGTGCCGCTCATCTTCCGCTGGAGCGGGAAGATTCCCACCGGCTCGGTGATCCGGGGCCCCGCGGAGATCGTGGACGTGATGCCCACGATCCTGGGACTGGTCGGAATCGCCCCCGGCGAGTTGGCGCTGCAGGGGCGGGACATCTCGGGTGCGCTCACCACGGGAGCGGCACTCGATCCCGAGCGCAGCGTGTTCTTCCAGCGCCGCCTCTACCAGAAGGACCTGGTTCCCACCTTCCCCGTCGAGGGTGTGATGTTCGGACGGCCGCTTCGGGTGAAGGGATCCAAGTTCGGGATTCGGGAGGGCGACTGGAAGTACATCGAGGCTCCGCTCGAGCAGACCCGCGAGCTCTACGACTTGAGCACCGATCCGGACGAGAGGGTGAACCTGCTGGCCCGACGCCCGGAGCTGGCCAGCGAGCTGGCCGGTCGGCTGGAGGCCTGGCGCAGCGGGCAGGAGGGTCTCGCCCTCGGACCGGTGCAGGAGGCCGACGACGAGGAGCTCGAGAGGCTGCGCGCCCTCGGCTACGTCCGCTGAGAGGCTGAACCGTCAGGAAGCAGTCCGAATGCGTTGAACGGGCTCGCTAGAACGGGCGCCGTGAGCATTGCCTCGGAGACCAGCGCTGTGGCTGCGACCGCGAAGAGGAGACCCCACGACGCCGGAGAGCGGAACCGCTCCGGGAACGAGCCGCCCAGGACGCCGACCCCCCTGGCGAAGAGAATCAGGAACGGCACCGTCACGCCGGTGACGTAGCGACCGAAGAAGATGTACGGCTCGCGGTTGGACACCACGCCCCCTTCGGGAAACTCCTGGGTGATCGACAGGCCAACCAGGGTCAGAATGGCCGCGGCCACGGCGAGCAAGGCGAGCGTCTCGGCCCGCCGGGCACGGTTCGATCCGGACGCCATGGCGAGGCGCAAGGCAGCAGCTCCCACTGCCACCAAGGTGCCGATCTGGTACAGGAGATCGACGCCGGCGTGAGACAGGCGCGCGCCATGCCAGAAATACTCTCCGCGCCAGAAGCTCGCTGCCAGCAGACTGAAGAAATGGGCCGCGCCATCCAGCCCGAAGATCGGGTGATCGAAGAGCTGTCCCGGGGGCTTGAAGGAGGTTCCGGCCCACTCGGTCATGACGCTCATCCCAGTCGGATCTCCCATCACCACGAGGTTGCGCCCGAACCAGGCTGCGACCGGAACCGCCGCGGCCCCCCAGAAGACCGCGGCTCGAAGCCATTCGCCGTGGCCGGCCGAGAGCGAACGGCCGTGGCTCGTCTCCCGCCAGCGGAGCAGCCAGGCAGCCAAGGCGACGACGACGATGCCGAGGTTCGTGTACTTGACGAGAAACGTGAGAGCCATGGCCAGGCCTCCGAGCAGGAGGCGCCGCGGCGCAATCTCTCCCGTCGTTCGCAGCGAACAGAGGAACCCGAACGAGACGGTGAACAAGAGGGGCGAGAGGGTGTCGTTGGTGAGGGAAAACCACGCGTCTTGGGGGTAAACCGCAAGCAGGAGCGGGACGCCAACGCGCACCAGTGAATCATCCGCGTGGGTCCGTTGCAGAATCCGGTACGAGACGAGGACCAGCATGAATGCGAACACGGCGCCCAGCGCGCGGGTCCAGTATGCGAGAAGCGGATCCTGGAGCCCGCACGCCCGCCCGAGACGCCACCAGATCGCCGCTAGCGTGTAGTAGACCGGCGGCTGGACGTTTTGCTGGTGGGAGTAGTTCCGAAACCTGGCTAGAGCGGCTTGGAACTCCGGAGTCCGCACCGCTCCCGGGCGGACACCAGCTGGCTCGAGGGGAACGGCGTCCTGGCTGCCGTACTCCGGAGAACCCCAGAGGAGAAACGTTCGTACGATCAGGGGATCCATCGGGAAGTCGTCCGGCTCCGGAAGCCGTCCCTGCCCGTACTTGAAGATCACATCGTAGTGGAGGATCTCGTCGATGTTGTTGAAGACGGGAAACGTCCAGGCGAGGGCGAGGAGACGCAGCGCTGCGAACACGGCCAACGCGCCGACGCACCACCTCTCTGCGCGCGGAGTCAATCTCGCTCCCCTGCGCCGCGTCCGGTCGCGCCCGGAATCCGCGGGCAAATCCTGGTGGCACGCCTCATCGCCGCCCGCGATCTCCGGCAGGCCCCGCTGCCGGCGTCGGAACCCGCGTCGGCCTGCCCATAGCTGACCTGCGAAGATGTAGCCCCCCTCCCGGGTGAGCGCCCGGTCCAACCGTGTCCCTCGGGGGACATCCAGCACCGCACGAGCCGCTTGACGAGGCGCGTGTCTTCTGGAGCCCGCAGGCGTCTGTTCCCTGGACGGTATGCTGGTAGACTGGTGATGTGCTGGCGACGTGCCCACGCTGCAGGACTAGCCAGGCAACCGTCCGCTACGACCTCGGCACCACGCTGATCGTACGCTGCAGTGAGTGCAGGCTTCTCCACCTTCATCCCTGGCCCGACCCCGCGGAGACCGAGGCCGTCTACGGCTCCGACTACTTTCAGAACACGGCGCTCGTCGACGGCGACCCGACGGCGATCTACGGCTACGTCGACTACATCGCCGAACGCGCAAACAGACAGCGACACCAGGCCCGAATCGCGCGCGAACTGCGTTCCCTTCTGCTCCCGAACTCGGGGCGGCCGCGCCTTCTGGATGTGGGTTGCGGGCTCGGGTACTTCCTCGATGAGGCGTTTGAAGAGGGATTCGATCCAGCCGGTCTCGAGTTCAACGGTCACGCCGTGGAGCGTCTGCGGCAGAAGTTCGCCTTCCCGATCCTGCACGGCGCGATCGAGAGCGTCGAGCTCGAGCCGGAGAGCTTCGACGCCATCACCATGTTCGATGTGATCGAGCACCTCAGGGATCCCTTCGGAAGCCTGGACAAGCTGCACAGAGCGCTGCGCCCGGGCGGCGTCCTGGTGATATCGACGCCGGATGCCGAGAGTCTGACCTCCCGCCTGATCGGAAGTCGTTTGGAGGACTTCCGCCGCACCCGTGAGCATCTCGTCTTCTTCGGTCGCCAGACTCTCCGCGAAGTGCTCCGCGAACACGGCTTCGATCCGCTCTCCATCGGATCGATCGGCCACACCTTCGACCTGGACCTCCTGCTGCGCCGCCTGCGGCTGTACCAGCCTTCCCTCTTCGGGTGGCTTCACAGCGCGGTGATGCGCCTCGGCCTCGGCGCGATCAGCTTCCAGGTGAACCCTCGGACCAAGATGATCTGCTTCGCGCGACGTAGGAGACCCCACTTCGCGCAGCGAGCGACTCCCCTGCACCAGCTCGCCAGCAGCGCCGACGTCGCTCCCCAGGATCGCGTCCTGATCGACGAGTTGCACACCCTGGAGGGTTCGGTCGACCGTCACTATCGCTGGGTAGCCGACATGATTGCGCCCTGGCTGGGCCGATCGGTGCTCGAGGTGGGAAGCGGCATCGGCGTCATCTCGCGGCACCTGCTTCCTCGCTGCCAGAAGCTCGTCCTGAGCGACCACAAGGACATCTACCTTCAGCTCCTGCGCGAGCGCTTCGGGGACGTCCCGACGGTCGACTTCCGACTCCTGGACCTGAACGAGCCGCCCTACGAACTGGCCGGAATCCAGGTCGACACCGTCGTCTGCCTCAACGTGCTCGAGCATCTCCCCGACGGCGACGGAGTCCTACGCGCCTTTTCGGATCTGTTGCCGAGCGGAGGGCGCCTCGTGCTCCAGGTTCCGAACCACCCCTGGCTGCGCGGAAGCCTGGACGACTCCTATGGGCACCTGCGCCGCTACACGGCCAACGATCTACGAAGATCGCTCGAAGCCGCCGGGTTCCATCTTGCCGCGTTGCGCCGATAACGGTCAGCTGGCACGAGTCGTCACCGGCAAGGGGCGGCGCTGCGAGGCTGTCGCAGACCACTGTGCTAGTCCTCCCGGGTGGCGTGGCGCGCTGGCGATCTGGTTCGCTGGACCGGGATCTCTCTCGTGGCCTGCGCCGAGCGGCGCTGATGGGCTGTGCTACCCGTTTCGACTGCACGCGTCTTGCCGAGCTGGGAGGAAGGATCGAACCGTGCCGGTGTCGATGGTGTGGACCGTCCTCTGGCTCCCGCTGCTGATGGGCATCGCCTCCTGCCGACCCGAGGCGGAGCCTCCTCCGCACGTCATCGTCGTCTCCATCGACACCCTGAACCGCAATGCCCTGCGCGCGTTCGCGGAGAGCGCGCCCGGCCCCTGCCGGCTCTCGACGCCTTCGCCGAGGAGAGCATTCGCTTCCTGAATGCCTACAGCACCGCTTCGTGGACGCTTCCGGCCCACGCCTCCCTCCTGACGGGCCTGTATCCGGATCGGCACGGTGCCAACCGGGAGACGCGAGCGCTCGGGATCGGGGTGAGCACCGTCGCCGAAGCGCTGCGATCGCGCGGCTACCAGACGGTCGCCTTCACGGGCGGAGGATTCCTGAATGCGCGCTACGGGTTCTCGCGGGGCTTCGATCGCTACGACGAGCAGCTGGCGGAGGGCGCAGCGGCGGCCGAGATCCGTCTGCCCCGCGAAGGGGAACCGCCGCGGTCCGGGGCGAGGACCTGTTCGAGCGCGCCATCGCGTTCGTCTCCCAGCGGCCCGTGGATGCCGGACCGCTCTTTCTCTTCCTGCACACCTACACCGTCCACGACTACTACGAGCAGCGCGAGTGGGCATTGGCGACGCTCGAAGATCCCGCCCCGGTCGAGGATCCGCCGTACCTGGGCTGTCTCCGGGGCTCGGAGCACTGCTCTCCGCAGGACTGGGACCGGCTCGAAGCACTCTACCGGGCGGAGCTGGAGCATTTCGACGCCGGGCTCGGCCGACTCGTCGCCGCACTCGAACGGGCGCGGAGCTGTGGAAGCGGAGCGTCGTCTTCGTTCTCTCCGATCACGGAGAGGGCTTCGACGTCGAACACGGACGCATTCACCACGGGGGTCGGCTCCACGCGGACCAACTCCACATCCCGCTGCTGGTGCGCGTCCCGGGACAGACGCCCCGCGACGAGACGGCCCCGGTCTCGCTGGTGGATCTGATGCCGACCGATCCTCGAGCTGACCGGAACGCCTCCGGTTGCCGATCTGGACGGTCGTTCCTTCGCCGCAACGCTCCGCGGGGACCCGCTCCCAGCGGAGGCGAGGCCCCTGTACTCCATGGAGCACCACTACATCTGGAGCGACGCGGGGGTGCGGCTGCCCGGGCAAGGAGCGGGACGCCGACCCCACGCGGTAGCCGTCATCGAAGGACCGTACTGGTACATCCGGGGGCTCTGGAGCGAAGAGCTGTACGACATGCGCGCGGATCACCTGCAACGGCGGAACCTCGCCCCGGAGGCGGCGGACCTCGACAGCCTACCGCCAGCTCGTCGCCCGGCGCTCCAGCCGGGAGGCCGCGCCGAACCAGATCGAGCCGGACGAAGAACTCGCCCGGCAGCTTCGCTCGCTCGGCTACGCCGAGTAGGCTGGCTGGGGAGCCATCGTGTCGCGGGAAGAATCCGATCGGTCCGAAGGGACCTCGCGACCGGCGCGAGTGGCGGCGCGGCTCCTCCGGAGCGAGCGGCGACTGCTGCTGTTGATCGCCCTCATCGGCGCGGCACGCGTCCTGCTCCTCTCGTCCGCCTTTCCTCTCTTCAACAACGTCGACGAGTACAGTCATTTCGATGCCGTCTACAAGTACGCGGGCGGAGAGCTCCCCCATCCGGATCGCCTCCCTCACGACACCCGATCGAGCAGCCTGATCATCTGGCTGGGATCGCCGGAGTACATCTTCCGGCCCTCGGGGATCCCCGGCGCCAGCTACCCGCCTCCACCCTGGTCGGTGTCCCCGGAGGCTGCCAGGGCGCGCCTCGGTCGAAGGGGTGCGGCGCCTGACCGCGATCAAGAACCACGAGCTGGCGCAGCCCCCTTTCTACTATGCGGTCGCGGGAGGCTGGTACCGGCTGGCGCGAGATCCTGGGGCTCCGCTGCGGACACCTCGTCTTCTCCATCCGCTGGCTGAACGCGCTCTTCATGGTGGGGATGATCTGGGCGGCGCATCGCCTCGCCTGCGCGACGGGCCGGCGAGATCCGCTCGTGCGGCTCGGCGTACCGCTGCTGGTCGCGGTGTTCCCACAGGACGCCCTCTACTCGATCAGCAACGACGCGCTCTCTCCCCTGCTGACGGCGCTCGCCCTGCTCGCGATCCTCCGGATGCACGCGGGGCCTGCCCGACCCTTCGTCTCGCTGCTCGCCGGTCTGCTGGCCGCTCTGGCCATCCTGACCAAGTACACCAACTGCGTCGTCCTGATTCCGGCCGTCGCCCTTGGCGGGATGAATCTGTGGAAGCCCGGGCTTCGTCCGCGCGGCTGGCTGCGGAGCAGCATCCTGTTCTGGCTTGCAGCGGGCGTTCCACTGCATGGCATGGGGCGCGCGCAACGCCGGCCTCTTCGGCGACCCGACCGCCAGGACGCTGATCTTCCAGACCCTGGGGTGGGAGGCAAAGCCGCTCGGAGCCCTCCTCGACCACCCGATCTTCTCGCTCGCTGGCCTGCTGCACTTCCTCGACGGCCTGTGCAGGGACTTCTGGCGCGGCCGCTTCATGTGGAACGGCGAGTTCATGTCCCACTCCTGGGCCGACGCGGTCTACCTCGTCACCAGCGGCGTCTTCCTCGCCGCAGCGACGGTCGCCGTCGGTCGGGCGCTGGTCCGGTGGCTCCGCGGCCGTGACCGGAAACTCGGCGCGGAGCTGCGCGTCGGGATCTCGTGCCTGGCTCACGGTCGCCGGCGGTGTGGCAGTGCTGGCCTTCTTTTCGATCTGGATCCAGACCGGGGAGCGCTCGGTCCCTCCGCGGGACGATCCCTTCTTCACGATGGGGCGGCTGATCTCGGGTTGCATCGTGCCCTTCGCGCTGCTCTACGTGGGCGGCCTGGGGACCGTCACGGGCTGGATCTCCGAGCGGGCCCGCGCACCTGTTCGGGCCGGGATCCTGGGAGTGGTCGTGGCGACCATCGCGATTTCGGAGGCCCGGCTCTCCGCGCCCCCGGCGCGCAGCGAGTACAACTGGTTTCACCTCGAGAGCGTCGAGTACGGCCCCTGTGCGGCGACCCCGTCGTGGCGCAAGACCTCCGCTTTGCGCGAGATCTCCGTGCCAGAACGCGCTAGCGCCGGGGATGCGAGGCTGGCAAGATCTCGCGATGCCCGGGAACGGCATCCTCGATGACCGATAGCCGCGCGCCTCGCGACCTGGCGAGGTCTCTCTACCTCCTGGCACTCCTCTCCGGCGCCGCCGCCCTCACCTACGAGGTCACCTGGGCCAAGCTGCTGTCGCTGACCTTCGGGCGAACCACGCTGGCTGCCAGCGCCGTGGTGGGTGGCTTCCTCGGTGGAATGGGAATCGGAGCCTGGCTCTACCACCTGGTCCAGCGGCGGGTGGGACGTCCGCTCGTGATCTACGGCGCCATCGAGATCGGCATCGCGGTCACGGCGGCTGGACTCACGATCGCCTTCGAGCACCTTCCCGCAACCTTCGCCGTGCTGGCGCAGGGCATTCCGGCCGGGACACCGATGAACCTCTTCCGGGTGGTTGCGGTCTTCTTCCTGCTGCTGCTGCCGGCCGCCCTGATGGGCGCAACCTTCCCCGCCCTCTGCACCTCGGTGATCCGCAACCGGCGGGAGGTGGACCACCACCTGGGGATGATCTACGGGCTCAACACGTTGGGCGCGGCGGCGGGGGCCCTGCTGGCGGGTCTCTTCCTGATTCCCGACCCTGGGGCTGCGGGGCAGCGTGCTGGTCGGCAACGGGATCAACCTGGCGGTGGGCATCGCCGCCTTCCTGCTCGCCCGCCGCGACCGGGAGAAGGACGGGTCCGGGGCCGAGCCCGGCAGCGAGACCGCGATTCCCACCGCCCTCCCCTTCTGGCTCAGCGGCGCGGTCATCCTGCTCTCGGGATTCGCGACCCTCGGCTACGAGATCCTGTGGTTTCGGGCGCTCCGCTACCTGGTGGGCAACAGCACCTTCGCTCTCACCATCATCCTGGTCGTCTTCCTGCTGGGACTCGGCTTCGGCGCTCTTCTGCTGCGTCGCGTGGTCGCCCGCGGGCAACCGGAGCTGGACCTGGCGCGCTGCCAGCTCGGGATCGCCGTGCTGGGCGTCCTGGCGATTGGAATCATCTCGGTCCTCGCCTCGTGGCCACCAGCCGCCAGCCTCCTGAGCGACGCTTCGCTCAGCATTCGCGCGCTGCCCTGGTGGACCCGACTGCTCCTGCACGGCGGCCTCTCGCTTCTCCTGATGCTGCCCGCCACACTTCTGATGGGACTCACCTTCCCCCTGGCGAGCCGGCTCTTCCTCGGAGACGTGCGCCGCCTCGGGAGGCGGGTGGGCGGGGCCTACCTCCTCTCCAACATCGGGAGCATCCTCGGCTCGGTGCTGGCCGCCATGGCCATCCTACCCCTGCTCGGGACCGTGGGCGGCACCCGGCTGCTCACCCTTCTCAACCTGGCGCTGGGCGTCACCCTGCTGTTCAGGATCCAGCTCCCCACGGCGGAGCGGCTTCGGCTGACCGCGCGGACATCGCTGGCGCTCCTCCTCCTGTTCCTGATCTTTCCCGAACGCGTCCGCTACATGGGCTTGATCACCGAACAGCTGCAGAACGTGACCTTCAGCTTCGAAGAGGAGGGCGATCTGGGCACGGTGCAGGTGCTGCAGGACCTGGAGCAGCCAGCCCTCAAGGGGATGACGATCGACGGGATCATCATCGGCGCGAGCAGCGGCTGGAACTTCCCCGTCTACAGCAAGCAGCTGCTGATCGCGCACCTTCCGATGCTGCTCGACAACCGGATCCGATCGGCACTGCAGATCGGGCTCGGCTCGGCCGCCACGGTGGACGCCCTGGCGACCCACCCCGGCCTGGACCGCATCGACTCCGTCGAGATCAACGACGCCGTGGTGCGGGGCAGCCTGCTCTTCGACGAGTCCAGGGTGCTCGAAGACCCGCGGGTGCACCTGATCGTCGAGGATGCGCTCCACCTGCTGCTGCGCAGCGACCGGACCTACGACCTGATCGTCTCGGACGGCAAGCAGAACGCCGAGTTCGCCTCCAACTGGAAGCTTCTGAGCCGCGAGTTCTACAGTCTCGCTCTCTCCCGGCTGAACGAGGACGGCCTCTTCGTCCAGTGGATCCCCATCCACGCCCTTCACTCGGACTTCCGCATCATCCTCCGCACCGCCGCGGCAGTCTTCCCGGAGCTGGACGTCTTCTACGATCCACCCACGTCGGTGATCCTGGTGGGAAGCCGAAATCCCCTGGCGGGAAGACCGCGCATGAGCCGGGCCACCTACAACGAGCTGCGCATCGAAGACGACCTCCGCCGCTTCTGGATCCCCGGACCCAGCGACCTGCTGCGGCGCTGGATCGCGGGCCGCGAGCAGCTCCTGGAGAGCGTCGGGGCCGGCCCCATCAACACCTGGGACCGGGCTCCCCTCGAGTTCGCTCCGTACCAGGCCAGCTCAGAGGAGCTGGCCCGCGCCGGGGCGGACAACGTCCGCCTGCTGGTCTCCGCCTACCAGCGAGCGCGGCCGCTGGCGCCGGCGGACTTTCGCGCGCCGGACCAGGGCTGGAAGCGCGCCACCGAGCTGGCCCACCAGTCGGCCATGAAGCTCCAGGCAGGCCAGGTCGCCGCTGCGCGAGAGCTCGCCCGCCAGGCGCTGGCCGAGAGGCCTGGGCACCCGATGGCGATTCGCCTGTCGACGCTGCTTTCCCCGGTGGGGAAGCAGGAGCGGAAACGCTAGCGGCGCGGTCGCTGGATCGCCGGGCCCCGCCAGGTGAACTCGCAGCGCGCGACCTGCAGATCTCGAAGCTCTTCGAGCGCGATGGGGCGCACCATGCAGGAGCGGGGAACCACCCAGAGCGACGCTGCCACCGCCCAGGCCGCGCAGAGTCCGAGCAGCCAGGGAGCCAGCCGTGGCCGCGCGCGGAGGGCCAGGCCGCCCGCGATCGCCACGGGAATCGCCAGCACCGAGAGTCCGCGCAACAGGTCGAGGGAGATGCGCTTGCCGAAGGGGGCGAGCCAGATCTCGTTCAGATACACGGCAGTCAGGACCAGGCTCAGCACCGCGAGAGAGCGCTGGCGACGCCAGTGCTCGGGCGCACCGAGAAGGGCGAGGCAGAGGGCGATCGGACTGGCCAGGACCAGGACGACCTCCCGGACCGCCCAGCTGCTCCACGGGTTGGCGATCAGGTAGTCCCGGGAGGTGAGCCGGAGCGCCTCCGCGACCGAGCAGCCCGATCCGACATGAATCAGCGTCAGAGTGCCACCCGCCAGCGCCCCGGCGGCAAGCGGCACGAGCGCGCGGTAGTCGCGCCTGGCCAGCGCGAGCACGCCACATGAGAAGCCCAGGAGCAGCGCCGACGCGGTGTGCACGTAGAAGGTCGCCCCGAGGAGCACAGCGAGGCCGAGATGACGGGCGCGAACCAGCAGCGAGAGTCCAGCCAGGAGAATGGCGATCCCGAGCGCCTCGACCTTCGGAGTGCACCAGCTGAAGCAGAACGAGTAGGGAGTCAGGACGAGCAGACAGGCGGTGGCGGTGGGGAGATCGAGCGAGCGCTGGAAGAAGCGAGCCGCGGCGATCCAGGCGGCGGCCGCCAGCAGCGCGAAGCAGCGCGGGTAGCTCGCAAGGCCGACCAGGGGAGAGACCAGGGCACCGAGCACGTGATACGCCGGCGCGTAGACCGAGCGAATCGCGGGCTCCGCTCCCATCAGCTGGATCAGTCGGAGGTGGGGAAGCAGATCCGCACCGCCCTGCAACCCGTCCGCCGCGAGGAGGAGGGTGGCGTGGATGGCCAGGGCGAACCCCGCACAGGCGAAGAACCAGCGTCGACCGATTCGATCGCCGTCCGCGAGGCGATCACGGCACGGTCCGGCCCGAGTTTTCACGCTCATGGCTCGCGTGGCGTTCGCCCCGCCGTGAGACCGGTCGCCTGAAAGCCCCGCTTCACCCGGTAGATGCGGACGGCGAGCTGCGCCTCCGGCTGGCGTCGCAGCGGAATCGGCCCCGCGTAGAAGCTCGGAATGCTGGACCACGGCCAGGGGCTGCGCGACTCCAGCAACGCCTCTTCGGTCACCCGGCTCGTCGGGATCCAGACCGGCTGGCGCGAGACGCCGTCGGGAACGACCAGCCAGTCGCCCGGCTCGAGGCGCGAGCTGCCGGGAACGACCGGCTTCATTCCCAGCGATTCGGCGTAGAACTGGAAGCCCCAGTGGCCCAGGTACCAGACGCTCTCCCGTTCGCTGTCGGCGCCCAGCGCGGCGAGCCGGTCGGCAGCCCGCCACACCGCCTGGCGTCGCGCCAGTGCGTCGGAGAGGTCCGCGGCGAAGAAGAGGAGTCCCACGCCGATGCCCCACGCCACCACCCCGCCGAAGAGCCTGCGATCGCCGCCTCTCATCGATCCGCGTGGCAGCGGATCGGCCGCAGACCAGAAGGACTACGGTGGCGAGGCGGAAGACGTGCCGGCTGGCGAGAAAGGTCCAGAGCGCGTAGCAGCCGAGCAGCTCGATGAGCAGCCAGCCGAGCAGGAAGAGATCGATCCCGCCTGCGACCCGGAAGCACCATCTCCCCAGGGCGCGCGGGTCGCGAGCAGGCTGCCGAGACACCGCAATCGCCACCAGCAGTACGGCTGCACCGAGAGCCGTGAACACCAGCTGTTCGGGAGGGGCACGGCCGGGCCACGGGGACATGTGAAGCTCTGGAAGCGGCTCGGCGGGAAGAAACGGGATCACCCCGAACGCCAGCGAGCCCAGCAGGATCGACCCCACCACCGGCCAGCGTCGCCCGGAGAGGCCGAACAAGCCCAGCGGCAGCGCGGCTGCCGCAACCCCACCGAGAAGCGAGATGAACCCGAGGCCGAGCAGGCCGATCCCCCACAGGGACACGATTCACGGCGCGAACCGCACGGGCGTGCAGGAAGTGGGACTCGCCGTACTGAAGCGCCATCAGGAGCTCCCAGCCGACTGAAGACGGCGGCCGCGACTGCGGCGGCGAGCAGGGCCAGCCGAAGCCGCGCGAAGAGCAGGCCGTAGGCCAGGAGAACCGCGACCACGGTGATCGAGGTCTGCTTCGTCTGCACGGCGAGGCCGGCGAGCAGTCCGGCGCCGACAGCCCACCCCCAGCGGCCGTCCCGGCAGCTGCCCACGAAGAGCGACAGGGACGCCAGGCTGAGTGCGAGGGCGGGCACGTCGAGCATCAGGTTGAAGGATGGGAGCACCGCGGGCGACAGAGATCATCAGCCAGAGCAGCGGCTGCTCCAGCCCCCGCGCGAAGCGGGCCAGCAGGTAGTGGAGGGAGGCGGCCAGCAGCAGCGCGAACGGGAACAGCGAGAGCTTCCAGAGCACCGGGCGTTCTCCGAACAGCCTGAGCGCTCCCGCCCACCAGTAGGGCAGCAGTGGCGCTGCGAGCACCTCGAAGGCCGGCTGGGGACGCTCTCCCCAGAAGACCTCGAAGCCGTAGGGGTCCAGCGGGTGCTCTGCGATGTGGACCGCGTACGGCGTGGTAGGCGGCGTCGTCGACGCTGAGCGGCTGGGCCGCGTTGAGCAGCGTGAGCAGGAGGGCGGCCAGAACGATGGATGCGCGGGAAGGCGATCCGCCGCCCTTCCGTCCCCGGCTGCTGCGGCGCGTGGCTCCTGCGCTCGCGCTTCGCCGCTGCTCATTTCCGCTTCACCGGCCGGCGCAGACGGGCACCCACCCGGCGGAGCAGCAGGAGCCAGGGCCGCCACGCCGACTCGATCACCACCCGGTGGTCCATCTTCGACCTGCCGAGCTGCCGATCCTCGTAGACGATCGAGACCTCGGCGATGCTGAACCCACCCGCCATCACCATCTCCAGCAGCTCGACGAGGAAGGCGTATCCATTCGACACGGTGTCCTCGAAGTCGATGCTGCGCAGCACCTCACTCCGGTAGGCGCGGTAGCCGCTGGTGCGGTCGGTGATCGAAGCCGGGAAGCAGCAGCTTGACGTAGAGGTTCGCCGCGCGGCTCAAGGCCAGACGCCACAGGCTCCAGTTGAGGATCCGAACTCCTTCGAGATATCGCGAGCCGATCACCACGTCGTGCGTCGCCAGCCCGGCGAGCAGATCGGGAACGGCGCGGGGGTCGTGGGAGAAGTCGGCATCCATCGAGACGACGGCGTCGGGGTCTCCCCGCAGTGCAGCCCGAAAGCCCTCGACGAAGGCGGAGCCGTAGCCGAGCTTTCGCCGGCCGGCGCACCAGCTGGACGCGCCCGGGGAAGGCAGCGGCCACCTCTTCCACCGCCCCGGCGGTGCCGTCGGGTGACGCGTCGTCGACCACGACGACGGAGAGGTGCTCGTCGAGGCGAAGCAGCTCGGGAAGCAGCCGCCGCACGTTCTCGCACTCGTTGTAGGTGGCCAATACCACCGTCGGGCGCTGCGGCTTGCCGCGGTCGGGCCTAGCGCGCATGACTCACCGGCTCGCTGCTGCGACGGAGTCGCGCCGGCACGGGTTCGGCGAAGGCGAGTATGCGGCGCATCGAAAGTGAGCGGACTGTAGCAGCTCGGCGGGGTCCGTACTCCTCGTCACGGCTTTCGCTCCAGCACGGCGTAGGCGTGGCCACGACGCACCAGCCTTCGGATCGCCGACAGCCTCCTTCCCGAGACGTCGATGATGGCCAGCTCCGGCGGCCGCCGGTGCGTGCTGCAGAGGTAGCGGATCCGGTACCCGGCGCGCGTGTAGCGGACCCGGTCGATCCCCCACCACAGATCCAGGTTGGGCTTGATCCACGCCGCGATCAGGTCGGGCGCTCCGCCCCAGCACGTAGTCCGGGTCGTACTTGTTGTGTCCGACCCTGAACCCGGACCTGGCGTCGAGGTGGGCGACGTGTTCGTCGTTGAGCCCCAGCATGTCGATGGTGCGCAGCCCGGAGAAGAAGGGAACCTTCCCGGCGGCGTCGATCGCGAGAACGGCATCCGGGTGGTGCTCGCGCAGGTGTCGTCCCAACGTGACCCAGCGGTCGTACTTGTCTTTCTGGAACGCCACCGGTGGATCGGAGAGCAGCGGCGCCAGCTGTGCGGCTCCGAGCACCAGCGTCAGCAGCACGAGCCGCAGCTTCGCTGGGCGATTCCCGCCCCACTGCTCGGACCAGCGCAGCGCGAGCAGGACGCCGAGGGGAAAGATCGGGACCAGGAAGCGGTCGAAGAGTACGTCGCCGCCCAGGTAGACGAAGTAGCCAACCCAGGCGAGTCCGAAGAACGCCTCGAAGGGCAGGGAACCGAGCACGCGCCGGCCCTCCCGGCGCAGCGCCCAGGCCAGATAGCAGGCGAGGACGCCCAGGTGGACGACGAGCCCCTGTCGCGTGCTCACCTGCCAGAGCGCGCCCAGCCCGCTCGAGAGCCGGTCGACGAGATCGCCGGAGACCTTCACGTAGTAGGTGCTGGGGAGCGGGTAGCCGTAGTACCAGAGCCTCCAGGCGACCAGCAGCGCCAGTGTGCCGCCGGCGGCCGCTGCGAGCTGGAGTGCGAGCCGCCGCCGGCCGCGCAGCAGGCAGAAGCCCGCTGCGAGCAGGGGGATCAGGAACCCGTCGGCCCGCGAGAGGACCGCGACGGCCGCGAGTGCAGCGAGGGCCCACTCGGCACGCCGCTCCCCCGTTTCGAGCTGCCACCTCCAACGCGGCCCATGTGAGCAACAGGAGCAGCAGCACGAGCGGGGTCTCCATCCCCGACCCGGTCCAGATCCACAAGGAGGGGGTGAGCGAGAACAGGGCGACGGCCACCAGGGGCGCGTGCCCGCGCAGCGTCTTCCGCGCCATCCAGAGGAAGGCCAGGTAGCTGAGAGCGATCAGCAGGAGGTTGACGGCCACGGAGAAGCCGTAGGCGTGGTCGTCTCCCAGGAAGACGAGTCCCGCGGAGACGATGAGAACGTAGAGAAGGTTGGAGTAGCCCTCGACGCGCTCGCCCGGGTTGAAGACCAGCCCGTCCCCCGACACCAGGTTGCTCGCGTAGCGGTAGGAGATGAAGGCGTCGTCCGCGCCGAGCGCGTGGCCGGAGAGGTCGTGGTCGAAGTAGCCGAAGCCGACCTGCCAGAGGCAGGCGGCGATCAGCAGGAGCAGCGGGGCGAGCTGGAGCAGGATCTCGCGCCCTCTCATGCGTCGGGCCGAGATCCCTTCTTCGCCCCGGCCGCCCTTCGCCACAGGTGGGCGCGGTAGATCCACAGCAGGTCGCGCGGCACCAGGAAGAGGTCGAGGGGGCGGATCTTCGAGCCGCGCACGTCGTGCCAGACGCGGAGCGGCAGCTCGTAGATGATCCGCTCGAGAGGAGGGTCACCCTCCCGCTGCATGGATCGAAGGCGGGCGAGGACCTCGACGTCGAAGACCCAGCTGGTGTGAAAGGGATCCTCGAAGACGCGGCGGAGCCGCTCGCTCGCCCGGAACAGCTTGGCGCCGCACTGCGTGTCGTAGACGGCGAGATCCAGCATCAAGGAAGCCACCGTGGCGAAGACGCGGCCGAGGTAGTGGCGGATCGCGCGCCGCCGGATGCTTCGGCCCAGCAGCTGCACGCGCGCGCCGAAGACGAGCTCTACCTCGGCGTGGCGGTCGAGGACCTCACAGAAGAAGGGGATCTCCTCCAGAGGAGTGGAGAGGTCCGCGTCCCAGTAGCCGACGTAGGGCGCCAGATCGAAGGCCCGGAGGACGCCCCTTCGCACAGCCTCCGCCTTGCCGCAGTTGCCCGGCATCGCCAGCAGCTCGAATTGCCCGGGCAGAACCCCTTGGAGACCGCTGAGCAGCTCGCGCGTGCCGTCGCTGCTCCCGTCGTCCACCATGACGAAGCGGACCTCTGGGTGTCCCCGCGCAAAGCCCAGGAAGGCTTCTCGCGGCAGGCGCGCCGCTTCGTTGAAGCAAGGGACGACCAGCGCCGCCTTCACCACTTTGCACATGACGGACATATCATCTCGTCTAACCCTTCCTCCGGCAAGGCACCGCTCGTTTCGGGACCCGAAGCTCGTTCTGGAGCGTCCGAACCGGCCGCGGGCTGTTGTAAGATGAAACCGCGGCTGATCACGGCTGCGGAGGATCGACGACGCCGCGATGGCCCCGTCCCGCAAGCTCCTCGCGATCGCCCTGCTGGCTCTCGCGGCCTTCGTCGCCACCGCGGGGCTGACCCGCCCGCGCACCAACGACCTCTTCATCCACCTGACGACCGGAGGCCTGATCCTCGACGAGGGTCGCGTCCCCCGTGTGGACCGATACTCCTTCACCGCAGCGGGCGAGCGCTACGTGGCCCACGAGTGGCTCGCCGCCAGCTTCTACGCGCTGGGGGAGCGGGCGGCGGGCATGGTCGGGGTGATCGCAGTCTCCAAGCTGCTTCCCGGGCTGGCGATCCTGTTCGCACTGATCGCCACATTCCGGGTCTGGGGTGCGGACCGGGCGATTGCCCTGGCAGTGGCGGTTCCGGCCTTCGCACTCTCGCGCAACCGCATGACGCAGGACCGGCCCGAGCTGTTCGCGATCGCGCTCCTGCTCGTCCTGATCTGGCTTCTGCTGAGAGATCAGGCAAGGACACAGGAGGGCCGCCCCGACCGGATGCTCTTCTGGGCCGTTCCGATCGCGGCGCTGTGGGCAAACCTGCATGCCTCCTTCCCCCTCGGAGTGGTGGCCGTGCTGGTCTTCGCAGCGGCGCAGTGGGCGGACGCATGGCTCGGCCCGCGGGATGCGAGAGCGCGCCGCGTGCGGACTGCGGGCGTGGCGGGAGGGCTCGTCGGCGCGGCCCTGCTGGCGACGCTCTCGCCACCGGCCTTTGCGCTTCCCGCTGGCGGCGCCGTCGCCGCGGTGGCACTTCTCTTCGCAGCGGATGGCGCGGAGCCGCTCTTCGAGGCCCGCTCTCATCCGTCGCACAACCGGCCCCTCCGCCTGATCGGGCTCGCCGCGGCGATGACCGGTGCCGTAGCCCTGAACCCCCAGTTCCTCGACATCTACCTCTTCCCGTTCGAGTTCACGGCGGGGGTCAACACCGTCACCCAGCGGATCAGTGAGTGGCAGCCGCTGCTCCAGGTGCGGAATCTGGGCGAGTCCCTCGAGTTCTCGGTCTACCTCGTCTTCCTGGCCATCTGGGCAGCGGCACTGGCCCTGGCCGCGGCCCGCGGCTGTCTGGGGCGACTCGAGATCGCTCTGCTTCTGGTCTTCGGGATCCTGCCGCTGCGCCACATGCGCTGGCTGGCGCTGTTCGCTCTCGCCACCGCCCCCGCGCTGGCGGTGACGCTGACGCGGGCGAGAGCTGCCGCGCGAGAGGGGATCCCCGTGCCCCCGATCCGTCTCGCCGTGGCCTCGGCCTTCGCAGCCGCGGGCCTCGCCGCCCTGTGCGGATGCGTCTACGTCAACCTGCGGGGTCGTCCCGACATCGCGTTCACCGCGGTGGTGTCGACCAGCGCAGCCTGCGCCGCCAGCCGCGCTCGCGCTGGCCGCCCGGCCGCGCTCCGACAGCCGCATCGGCATCGTGGATCGCCACTGCGGCGTGTGTAGGGCTCACCGTGCTCGCACTGGCCCATGGAATCCCCGGCGTGCGGGGCCGGCGCTTCGAGCCCGGCTTTCAGCTGCGCGACCTCGAGCGCGTGGGGGGCCGGCTGGCGATCTCGGCGGACGCGATCGGGTTCATGCGCCACCACGCCGTCTCGGGGCGACTTCTGACGCAATACGACTGGGCTGGCTACGCGATCCACCAGCTCTGGCCCTCGGTGACGGTCTTCCTCGACTCGCGCAGCGAGGTCTACGGCGAGGAACTGCTCTCTCTCCTCCTCGAGATGCGCAACCGTCCGGAGCTGACCCGCCAGGCACTGCGCGAGCACGACGTCGACCTCGTCCTGGTCCGCTACCGCCCCCATCCCTTCCCGAACCGCATGGAATTCAACGCGGGCATCCTCGACGTGGTGGAGGACGACCCCGCCTGGGGGCTGCTCTACGTCGACGATGGAGCCGCGCTCTACGCCCGCCGTGACGCCGCCCGCGCAGAGCCCCTGCCCCCCTTCCTGGACGGGATCCGGCCGCGCCACCTGACGCCCGCGGAGCTCTCCTCGCCCGACCCGGCACTGCAGAGCGTCGTGCGCCAGGCCCGCGACCGCGCTCCCCGGTCCTCGATTCTGCGCTTCGCCCTGGCCTCGCTCCTTCACGCTCGCGGCGCGGACGCAGAGGCACGTCGCGAGCTGGAGGCCGCCTGGGCGGCGAACCCGCTCCAGCCCGCCGCACCGCGGCTGGCTGCCGAGCTGGCCGAGGCCAGAGGAGCGGACGAGGACGCCCGGCTCTGGTACCAGCGGGCCCTGGAAGCAGCACCCGGCTGGGCGGAGGCACGCCGGCGCCTGCAGGCCCTGCCTCGATAGACGAGAACGTCCCCGCTTTCCGCTCGGAGATGGGACCCGGGCTACTCGATGTAGCCGAGGCTGCGCAGGCGCTCTTCGATCCGGCGCTGCTCCTCCGCGCTTCGAGGCTCCCGGGCGGCGACCGAAGGTCTTCCGGCCAGGTGGCGGTCCAGCTCGGCCGAGAGACGGGCCACGACATCGGGATGCTGCTGGCTCAGCTCCCGGCGCTCGAGAGGGTCAGTCGGCCAGGTCGTAGAGCTCGTGACGCGGGCCGTCCGGCTCCGGGATCTGGATCAGCTTCCAGCTCCCCTCTCGCACCGACCACCAGCGATCGGCCGGAAGCGGGAATTCCTCGAGCTCGCGCTCGAGCTTCGCGACCACACCGGGGTGGTCGCCCGCAACGTCGGTCCGCAACGCGGGGTCCCTGTCGGCGCGGTAGAGCTGGGAGCCCGATTCGGCGAACACCAACACCCAGGGATCGCGCCGCAGGTAGCGAAAGGGCCGTTCACCCGATCTTCGCCCCCCCAGCAGACGCATCGGATTCTGCGGACTCATGGAAGAGCCGCTCTGCGAGAAGAGCAACCTCTCCTCCTCGGTCGGGCCGCCGCCGGCAGCGGTCAGCAGCCCGCTCAGGTCCGTTCCCTCGATCTCCGTCCCCTTCGGTGGGGCGACTTCCAGGAGCGAGAGAACGGTAGGCAGGACGTCGAGGAGCGACACCGGGGAATCGATCACTCGCCCCCCTGGAAACCGTCCAGGCATCGCGAAGATCAGGGGAACGCGTAGCGTCGTCTGGTAGACGAAGTCCCCGTGTTCGTAGTAGTAGCCGTGCTCGCCGAGGCTCTCCCCGTGATCGGAGGTGAAGACGATCAGCGTCCGGTCCGCGTCCGGCCGGCCGCGAACCGCGCTCAGCAGTTGCCCGATCATCGCGTCGACGTAGTGGATCTCGTCGTCATAGAGCGGACTCAGCTTCGGCCACCACCGGGCCGCTTCACCATTCAGGTTGAAGAAGATCGTGGCGCCGACCGGTCTCCAGCGAGCCGCGCGCCGGTAGAACCGGAGCCCCTGGCGGTTCCCGGCAGAGACGTAGGGCTCGGGTGGGGAGTAGAGCCAGTGCGGATCCTTGTAGTGGACCCAGAGGTAGTAGGGACCAGCCACCACATCTTCCAGCAGCTCGCGGGCCGCTCGTGTGACCGGCTCCGCCTTGGTGGGGGAGCGCCGTCCGGTGCGCGCCTCTTCCGAACGAGCCTCCAATTCCGAAACGCCGATGAAGCGGTCGAACCCCTGGTCGAGTCCTTGATCCCGGTCGGCGACTCCGTTTCCGGTGACTCCGAGGGTGCGGTAGCCGGCGTGACGCAGGATCTCCGCCAGCGTGAGCTCCGCATCCGGCAACCGCTCGCCCACCTCGAGTACTCCCAGTACATCCGGACTGCGGGAGGTGAAGAGCGATGCGAACGCCTGGGTCGTGCGCGGAAGCGGTGTCGAGGCGTCCGCGAACACGACTCCTTCCGCTGCCAGCTGATCGGTCGTGGGAGTCGCGGCCAGTCCGTAGCCATACGCGCCGATCCGATCGGCTCGCAGGGTGTCGACCGAGACGAGAACCAGGTTGGGCCGGTCCGACGGTGTGGCGTGGCAGCTCGCCAGTCCCGCGAGCCCCATCGGCAGCCAGAAGAGACCGAAGAGGCGCCTCACAGCTGCGCGCAGTCTCACGCGCCGGATTCTAACACAGCGCCGCCCCCCGACGGCGCGCCGTCGAGGCTGCGTTACACTCGGCGGCTGCGGCTCTGTCTTTGAAGGGGGAACTTCGGATTGGCGCCGCGCGAGGACGGCCAGCTGGGAGGATGGGCGAGGGGCGTGCTGCCGGCCCTGCCCTGGTTGGCCGCCGCGATCGGGTGCTGGCCGCTTCTCGGCGGAGGATTCCCGAAAGGTCACGACTGGCTCTTCGAGCTGGTGCGCGTGGCGGAGTATCAGGCGGCGCTGGCGGCTGGCCAGCTGCCGCCCTTCTGGGCGGAGAACCTCTACGGCGGGCTACGGATCTCCCGTCTTCCTCTTCTACGCACCGCTCTTCTCGGCGGTCTCGTCGCTGATCGGCTGGGTGCTGGGCTCGCCCCTTCGCGGAGTCCTCCTCTGCACCATCCTGGTCTCCCTTCTCGCGGTCCCCGCCATGCGGGTGATGCTCGACAGCGCCCTGGTGGTCGTCGCGGGGGAGCACGGCGCCATCGAGAGCGGAGAAAGAGACGCTCGCAGCCGCAGCTCGAGTCGGCGTGACCGTCTACGTGTTGCACCCCTATCTCCTGGGAGACAAGCTGGTTCGCAACGCGAGCGCCGAGTTCGCAGCGCTCTGCCTGACGCCCCTGGTCCTGTACGGCGCACTGATCGCATCTCGGAGACCGAGGGCCGCGTTCGGATGGCTCTCGGCCGGGCTGGCGATCGTCGATCCTCACCCACAACCTGAGCGCCCTGGTCGCCTCGGCACTGGCCGTGGGAGCAGCCGTCGTGTGCTTCCTGCGGAGCGATCCCCCTACACCTGGCGGGTCCTGGCGGGCGGTCTGTGGCCTGGGTCTTGCGGGGGCGTTCTTCTTCTGGTTTCCCGCTCTCTCGCTCACGGAGCTGATCCGCACCGAGGATCTGCTGCGGGGGAAGTTCGACTTCCACAATCAGTTCCCCAGCTTTCCCGGGGTCTTCGGCTACTCCCGCTTCTACGCGACAGGTGCGTTGACCCCGCTGATCCTGGCCGCGGGCGTCGCCGTCGCCGTCTGCGATCGCTGGATCCCGCACCGGAAGGACGCGCGAGAGCCGGATCGTCGCTGGTCGCGGCGCTCATCGGCGCGGCCGTGGTTCTCTTCTTGATCACGCCGCTCAGCACGGCGATCTGGGAGACGTTCCCCCTCCTGCCGCTGTTTCAGTTCCCGTGGCGCATGCTCGGTCCGCTCGCCCTGCTCTGCGCGCTGATCTCGGCGTGTGTCTTCGCCCGGTTGCTGAGCCGGACGGGGAGCCGGGCGGCGAGCGCTCGCCGAGCTGGCCATCTGGGGGATCTGTGTGTGGAATGCCGTGCCCATGCTCAACGCCCACACGCCCACTGCCTGCGGCCATCGTGGCGCGCCTGCCGGCGATCCTGGCCCCGGAATCCATCCGGGAGGGACGCCAGTCGGTCACCGCGCTGGATGAGTACCTTCCCCGTGCCGCGAAGCCCGGAGACCTGGCGCAGCGAGCGTCCGATCTCTGGGCCCCGTGGTCTGGATACGGGGAGACGCGAGTGTCGAGGTGGTCGAGGAAGAGCGGCACCCGGATCATCCTGGATGTCGACGCGACCGGAGGAGGCGCTCCTGCGCGTGGCGCGCTGGGCGTTTCCCGGCTGGGTCTACGAGATCGACGGCATTCCGGCGGAGCTCTCCGAGAACGAAGCGGGCTCGCTGGACCTTCCGGTGCCCCCCGGACCCATCGCCTCACCCTCCGGCTCCGGCCCCCGTGGCAGCGGCGGGTCGGCCTGGCGCGTGAGCGGCGCCGCGCTGGCTCCTCTGGCTCGTCCTGCTGATCCGTTGGCCCTGGCGACGCCGGCCGACCAGTGCCACGCGTCTGAGGCATGCGGCGTGCGCCGCGTTCTCGTCCTCCTCCTCTCGCTGATCGCGCTGGCGCTGGTCGTCGGACGCTGGCTCGGACGCAGCTCCCTCGACCGCGCCATCCAGCGTCTCTTCGCCCCCGAACATCGTCCTGATCATCATCGACACCTTGCGCGCCGACAAGCTGGGTGCGTACGGCCATCCGGAACTCCACTTCGCCAGAGCTGGACGCCGTGAGCCATCGCGGCGTGCGATTCGCCCGCGTCCTGGCGCAGTCGAGCTGGACGCGCCCCTCCATCGCCTCGCTGCTGACCTCGCGGTATCCGCGCGAGATCGGGATCTACAAGGAGAAGGCGCACGTCCTGGACGACCGCTTCCAGACACTCGCCGAGCTGCTGAGGGAGTCCGGCTACACCACCGTCGGAGCCACGGCCAATCCGAACATCAACGGGTCCTTCAACTTCGATCAGGGCTTCGATCACTACGAAGACAGCGACACCCTGTTCCACTGGATGCAGGAGGAGCCCGGCAAGGCGTCCGATCACCGAGCGTCCGATCCGGACCGCGCGCGAGCTGCTCGGGAGCGTTCTCGACTGGACCGCGAGCAACGGGCGGCAGCCCTACTATCCTGCAGGTGAACCTGATGGAGGTGCACCAGTACGACGACCCGCGCAGCCGGCGCTCCGAGTACGCCGGCCTGTTCCCGGGGGCGCGTCACCGGGAGTACCTGCAGGCCGTCTACGCCGTCTCCAAGGAGGTGGCTCGCTTCATCCGGTCGCTGGCGGAGCGGCCGAACTGGGGCCACACGCTCTTCGTCGTCACCAGCGACCACGGAGAGGGTCTCTCCGACCACCCGAACGTGGCGCTCTCGCACAGCCACGGCCTGCTGCTCTACTCGTCACAGCTGTTGGTCCCGCTGCTGTTCTACTCGACGTCGGACGAGCTTCCGCGCGGGAAGGTGATCGAACGGCCGGTTCGACTGCTCGATCTGATGCCGACACTGCTCGACTACGCCGGCGTGCCAGCGCCCGAGGGCGTGCGCGGCGTCTCCCTGCTACCGCTGATCCGGGGTGAGGTGGACGACGTCGCCCTGCCGGAGCGGTTCGTGGTGGAGACGCAGTTCCAGAAGGCGGACAAGATCGGCCTCTACAGCGGAGATTGGGTGTACATCGAGAGCCGGGACCGGCACCGCGGGACCAGCCCCAGCGAGCTGCAGCGCTTCGGCGCGAAGGAGGACGGTCGGAGGACGAACCAGGCGCGCCGATTCCCCGAGGTGGCGCGGGATCTCGCCGCCCACCTCGAGCGCTGGGAGGAGGAGCACCCGAAGGCCGAGCCGACGCTTCGCAGCCGCGACCTGCCTCCCCTGCAGCGCGAGCAGCTGCGGGCGCTGGGATACCTCGAGTAGCGGCGATTCGTCCCAGGTCTCCGGCTCAGGGTTCTCCCGAGTCCGGCGTGCCGGAGCCCCGCGCCTTGCGACGCAGCGCGGCGCGCACCTGCGCGAGCTCGGCGCGCACCGCCGCTTCGAACCCTCCCCCGAGACGAAGCGCCTGCTCCAGGAGGACCTCCGCCTCGGCGTACTCTCCGCGCACGATGTGCGCGTGCGCGCGCACGCGCAGGTCAGCCTGGGTGGGGCTCGGCATCCGGCGGGTCTCCTCGATCCAGCGGCCGGCCATCTCGAGCAGGAGCGGCTGAAACGCCGGGTCGTCCCTCACCGCCGCGAAGCTGGGGACCTCGTAGAAGTGCATGAAGCGGTGGAAGCCGAGCTCGTAGGCGCGCCGCGCCGCGTCTGCCGCGCCGCGTGCGTCGCCTTGCTGCGCCGCCTGCGCGGCGCGCTGCATGTTCGCGGAGATCCCGTCGGGGTAGTGGCGAATGGTGTCGAGCTCGACGGTCGCGGTGGAACGCCACACCCGGGCCCGCTCGTGGCTGCGGAAACCGAACGCGAGGACGAGGGCCACGGCCGCGGCCGTCGCGACCCAGCCGAGTGAGACGGGACCCTGGCCGCGGAGCCGCGGCCGCAGGCGGGTCCAGACCTCGCCCGCGACGAGCATCACGCCGCCCAACAGTCCCGGCAGGATCGTGTACAGGTAGCGGTCCGCCATCGGGTACAGGAACGGGAACAGCTGGGAGATCGGTGCGTAGGCCGCCGCAGCCCACACCCACCAGGCCGCCTCCTCGCGACGCTGAAGCAGGGTGAAGCCGGTGCGCGCTGCCAGCAGCACGCCGGCCGCCAGGCCGGCGAGCCACCACGGATCCAGCCAGGAGAGCGCGCGAGCGGGCTCGTGGAAGGCGGCGGTGCCGTAGGATGTGGCGGCCATCGCCAGGTAGCGCGCCCCGATGGCGGCGATCGTGCGCGTCTGCTCCCAGCCATCCGTGTCCAGGCCGCTCACCTGTCCGATCCGTTCGAAGGCGAAGAACTGCGGCCACGCGTAGAGAAGGAAGACCAGGGCCCAGAGCCCCAGCCAGCGCCAGTGGACGCGCCAGCCGTCCTGCGGATCCCGGGCGAGCCAGGCGAACACGGCTGCCACGGGAAGAGCAAAGAGCTGCCGAGGCCTTGGTGAGGAGGGCGAGCGCGAACAGCAGCGTCCCCAGCCAGGGACGGCGGGGCTGCGCGAGCAGCGCACCGACGGCCAGCGCCAGGGCGCCGATCGTCTTCAGCTGGAAGATCCACGCCACCGCCTCCACGTTGGCGGGGTGGACGAGGAAGACCAGGCCAGCCAGGCTGCTCGCCGCCCGTGGAAGACCCCGCTGCGCGAAGAGCGCCACCAGCAGCGCTGCGGTGAGCGCGTGAAGGAGTACGTTGACGAGGTGGTAGCCGGCGGTGTCCGATCCCCACAGCGACCACTCGACGGCGTGGCCGAGCAGGTGAAGGGGCGCCCAGTTGGCGGTGTAGAGCGCGGGCTCGCCCCGGGGATCGAGGAGCGCGAGCAGGTTCTCCAGGCTGAGCTCGTGCACGTAGGGGTTGGTGACGATGTAGCCGAGGTCGTCGGAGACGAACTGACCGCGGAGCGCCGGCGCGAAGACGACGAGGGCGATGGCGGCAAAGCAGAGCCAGTGGAGAGCGAAGCGCACCAGAGCCTGGAATCCGTTCGGCTGCACTCTCGGGTCCTCGGGATCGCTGCCGGGTTCCCCTGACATGCCCGAGATACTACCGCGCTGCCGAAGCTCGGTCGTCACCCGCGTGGCGGTGGTATGATGGAAGCTCGCGGGTCACGAGCACCGGTGGCCCGCTCCGGCGAAGACCCCGGTGCGCGGAGTCCAGTGACGACGAGCTCCGACAAGGCCAGAAGAATCCTGCTCACCACGCTGCTCTACCTGTCGGCGCTCGCGGCGGCCCACCTGGTGGGTTTCGGATGGAGATCCCGTGGGGCTACGTCCAGCTCCTCGACTCTCGCATCGTGGCGCAGCATCCGGCGGCGAGCCTCTGGTATCTACACAACCAACCGCCAGGCTTCACCGCCATCTTCGCGCTGGTCATGAACGCGAGCGCGAGCCTGGGTGTGTCCCCCGAGAGTACGGCAAAGCTGCTCTTCGTGGCGATCGGTCTGGTCGGCGCCTGGCTGATGTTTCAGCTGCTCTTCAAGCTCACCGCCTCGCGCACCGCCGCGATGGCGGGAGTTGCGGTCCTGCTCGCGGCTCCCGGCTATCACCTGTTCGCGAACTTCTTCTTGTACACGTTCCCGCTGCATCTCCTGCTGCTGGCGCTGCTCTGGCTGGCCTGGCGATTCCTCGAGGAGAGCAGGCCCGCGCACCTCTACGCCTTCGCGATCGCGGCAGCGGCGACATCGCTGACGCGGAGCCTGTTCCACCCCGCCTGGGCGGTGCTCGTCTTCTCGGTACTCGTGCTCTCGGCCGGGCGACTGCACGGGTGGAGGGAGACGCTGCGCATCCAGATCGGACCCGCTCTGGTGCTGTTGCTGCTCCTCCTGTCCTGGCCACTCAAGAACCAGGTGGTGTTCGGGCACTTCGTCTATGCGAGCTTGAGTGGCTACAACCTCAGGATCCAGCTGCCCGTGGGTCATCACCCGGATCTCGACCTCTTCTTCACCAACGGATCGGGTGACGCCTCAGATGGCCAGACAGCTGCGCCTGGCCACACGCGGATACTCGCTGGCCGCGCGGAAGCTGTTGCTGAATCCGCGCAAGTCGGACGGCTCCCCGAATTGGAACCACCTGGTGTTCCTCTGGACCAGTCAGGACATCAGCCGCCGGGCGATCGCCTGGAGGCTCGACCACATTCGCGCCTGGCTGGCCAGGGGAATCGGCCAGTACTGGATGTTCACTCGCGCCACCTACACCGAATCGTACGAAGGCGGAATTCGCGGACCGGAGAACTCCTGCTATCGGTCCTACGCTACGGCAGTGAAGCGGCTCGTCTTCGCCGATCTGCGCCCCCTCATCGAGCCGCTCGTCCCGCTGCAGGCGATTCACGATCAGGCGATGATCCGCGGGAAGCCGGTTCCCTACACCTTGTTCGGGTTGCTCATCTTTCCGGCCACGATGGTGGCTTCGCTCCTCCTCCTGATCCGGGGGCTGCGAAGGAGAATGCCCGAGGCAGGAGCCATGGCCGCGGCGTGGTTCTGCGTCCTCTGGAACGCACTGGTGCCGTGCGCGACCTACGGACTCGAGTCCAACCGCATGAGATTCAACACCCTGCCCCTCTTCCTGATTCTACTCTGGTACGTGCTGTGGAGCGGCTGGACGTCGTGGCGGAGGCAAACTCATCCGCCGCAACCACCGAGCGCGTAGCGTCGGGCCACCTACCTCGTCCTCCGCCAGCGTCCGCCCGGGGATGGCGTCTGCAGGATCGGTGACCCGTTTTCCGCAGCGCAGCGGAGCCGTCGAACCGGCAGGACAGGGCCGCACTGACTATCCTCTTCCCCGTGAGAAACACGCCCCCCGCAAGCCGAGCAACGTCCCGAACCTACACGGGCCTCCTGTTTGTCACTCTTGCCACCCTGATGCTTCAGATCCTGCTCACGCGCATCTTCAGCGTGACTCTCTGGTACCACTTCGCATTCATGGCCGTCTCGATCGCCATGTTCGGCCTCACGCTCGGGGCTGTCATCGTCTACCTCTACCCCCGTACCTTCGCGCCCGAGTTAGTCAAACGTCAACTCGCGGTCAGCTCGTTCGGCTTCGCGGCCTCGATCGCTGTTTGCTTCCTACTCCATCTCTTCATCCCGTACCTGACCGGGACCGGATCCATCGCCCCCGATCCAAAGTACCACGGCAGCCACCCGTTCCTCGCCACGATCGCCTACCTGGGCCTCACCTACGTCGTGATCTCGGTCCCCTTTGTCTTCTCCGGTATCGCGGTCTGCCTTGCGCTCACCCGTTTTCCTGCACGGGTCAACCGGCTCGACGCAGCCGATCTGGCCGGCGCCGCGCTCGGGTGTGCAGCCTTGCCCTGGCTGATGCGCGTAGCTGACGGGCCGTCGGCTGTGATCGCCGTGGCCGCGCTCGCGAGTATCGGCGCGCTGCTCTTTGCGCTCGATACGAGTCCGCGCGCAGGCCACATGGTGGCGGCTTCGCTCGTCGCCGCGCTCCTTCTCGGTTCCTCCTCGGCCTTCCTCGCAGCGCGTGCGAACCACGGGGAGCCACTGCTCAGGCTGCTCTGGGTCAAGGGCAAGCGCGCCCCGAAGCCGCTCTTCGAGAAGTGGAACTCGTTTGCCTACTTCCGGGTAGGGGGCAATCCCAACCTGGCCAGTCCACCCATCGGCTGGGGCCTCAGTGAAAAGGCCGTCGGCCAACCGCTCCGCCAGTTGGCTGTCAATATCGACGCCGCAGCCGGAACCGTGATGACGAACTTCGACGGGGACCTCTCGAAGCTCCGCCATCTCGAGTTCGACGTCACCAACCTCGCACACCACCTGCGGAGAAACGCACGCGTGCTGGTCGCCGGAGTCGGTGGGGGCCGCGACGTTCTCTCGGCGCTCTACTTCCGCCAGGCGTCGGTGGTGGGTGTCGAGATCAACGGCGATCTGGTGAAGGCGGTGAATGGACGCTTCGGCGAATTCACCGGACACCTCGATCGACAACAGGGCGTGGCCTTCGTGACCGATGAGGCCCGGAGCTTCGTCGCGCGGCAGCGCGACTCCTTCGACATCATACAAGTCTCGCTGATCGATACATGGGCGGCGACCGCCGCCGGAGCTTTCGTGCTCAGCGAGAACGCCCTCTACACGGTGGAGGCATGGGAGACCTTCCTCGAGCACCTCACGCCGACTGGCCTGCTCACCTTCTCGCGATGGCACAACCCGACCCAGCCCGGCGAAACGTACCGGCTCACGGCCCTCGCGACCGGCGCCCTGCTGCAGCTCGGGGTCGACGATCCGCGGCGCCACATAGTAAACGTCACCAACCTCGCGCCCGGCAGCGATCGCAAGGTTGGAATCTGCACGATCCTGACGAGCCGCTCACCGCTGTCCGATGAGGACCTCTCGCGCCTGCGCGCGAAGGTGGAGGCGATGCGCTTCAGCGTGCTCGTGAGCCCGGACTCGGCCAGCGATCCCATCCTGGAGGAGATCGTTGCGAGCCGTGACCTGGCGGCGTACGCTCGGGCCTTTCCGCTGGATATCTCTCCACCCACCGACGATCGTCCCTTCTTCTTCAACATGCTGCGCCTCCGTGATGCCCTGCGAGTCAGGGAAGCGGCGGTCAGCAGCAACGACTCCAACCTTCGCGCCGTCCGCGTCCTGGGCTCGCTGCTCGCGATCGTGCTGGTGCTGAGTGCCGCGTTCCTGTTGATTCCGCTGCTCTGGAGAGGGGAATCGGTGCCGACGCGCGCCGTTCCGTGGCTGCTTTACTTCGGAACCATCGGACTCGGTTTCATGTTCGTCGAGATCTCGCTGATCCAGCGTCTGATCGGTCTTTCTCGGGCATCCCACCCACGGCCTCTCGGTGCTCCTTTTCTCATTGCTGCTTTCGGGCGGCGCTGGGAGCTTCCTGACGCCCCCGATCGCGGGCGAGGCGCAGGCGCGGCGGGCAGCGTGGCGCCTCGTGGTGCTGCTGGGGGTACTCGCGATCTTCGGCCTGGCGACACCCGTCGCCACCGAGGCGTTTCGAGGTGAATCGACGCCAGCTCGCATCGGCGTGGCGGTCGCAGCGGTGTTTCCGCTCGGACTCTTCATGGGAACGGCATTCCCCCTCGGCATGGGCCTGGCGTCCCTGCACTTCGAGCGGCTCACGCCCTGGTTCTGGGGGATCAACGGCGCCGCCTCGGTCTGTGCCTCAGTAGTCGCAGTGATCGTGGCGCTGAGCGGAGGCATCAGCAACGCCTTCTGGGTGGGAACGGCATGCTACGCGGTGGCGCTCTTCGCCTTCTGGCTTTCGAGCGCGCAGCCCGCATCCCAGCCACCCGCGTAGTGTACGGATCGAGAGCCCGGAAGGCTCTCTCGTACTGCTTCCTTCCTGCAACGTCCGACCTGGCGGCCGCCTACCTCGTCCTCCGCCAGCGTCCGCCCGGGGGCGGCGCCTGCAGGATCGGTGACTGGACGATGCCGTGGGTCTCGATCGCGGCATCGACGGCGGGGTGCGGCGTCAGATACACGGCGAGGAGCCAGTAGCCTTCCTCGACCGGTATCTGCAGCATCGTCGCGTCTGCGGGCAATCGCTCGACGCCGAAGTCGACCCAGCTCATTCCCCGCACGTCGTGGCGGAAGAAGGGCCGCCGCATCGCAGACGCGCTCCGGACGAACCTGGCGTTGCCGATCAGCAGGTTGACCTCGCGCGAGAGCAGGTACTCCATCGTCGCCATCCGCTGGTGCCCTGGCCGGTCGCCGGCGACGATCCCGTGACGCGCGACCCAGGCGTCGTTGATCCCTCCCATGTCGACCGTCTCGAGGCGCGCGTAGTAGGGAATGGCGCCGGCCGCGGTCGTCGCGATCACCACACCCGAGTCCTCGTCGAAGAGGCGATGGAGCGCCTGGCCGACGCCGTCCCAGCCCCCGTTGGGGTGGGTGAGGTGGCCCTCGAGCTGCGCGATGCTCTCGACTCCCCTGAGGTGCCGCGCGCTGCCGAAGGTCATCGCGTGGTGGAGGGAACCGAGGAGAAGAAGCCCGATCCCCAGCGCGCGCGGCCAGGGACTGGCGAACCCCGCACGGAAGCTCCACACGCAGAGCAGGTAGACGTACGGGAGGACGGGGACCATGAAGCGGAACTCCATGAAGTCGCCGCCCGCCCGCACCACGTAGACGAGCCAGAGGGCGACCAGCACGCAGAGGGTGCGCACCTCGCGAGCTCGCGGCGGATCGCGAGGCGGCGCCAGCCGCAGGATGGGCACCAGGAGCACGGGGAGGAGCAGGTAGGAGGCGCCGAAGAAGCCGACGTAGGCGAGGCCGTCGGCGAGAGAGTTCGAGGAGGCGAGCTTGACGTAGAACGAGTTCGGGAGGGGATCTCCGTAGTAGGCGACCTTCCAGGCCAGCCATGCGCCGAGGGGAAGCGCTCCCGGCAGGAGGAGAGCGGCCAGGGCCTTCGCCCGCGAGAGACGGCAGGTCCCGATCGCGGGCGAGTGCCAGGAGCGACGCACCTCCGAGGACGGCCACCGGGAGCGCCGAGTCGAGCCGGGTCAGCAGCGCCAGCGAGAAGAGAAGCGAAAGGCCGCACGAGCCCGCGCCCCTCCCACCGCCCCGCCAGAGGGCCCGTGAAGACGCCGTGCGTGGCGGCCAGGAGAAGGCAGGTCTGAAGCTGGGTTTCGAGACCGCCGGTGGCGTAGCAGCTGAAGGTGTAGTTGGCGCCGAGCAGGAGGACCGCCGCCAGCGCGTCGGCCCGGACGCCGGTCAACCGCTGGCCGAGGGAGTAGGTGAAGAGCAGGCTCGCTGCGAAGCAGGCGAGTCCGAGCCCGAACGAGAGGGCCACCGGCTCGAGACCCGCTCGAAGGCCCCGCCGCGATCGCGAGCGTCCAGAGGAAGTTGCTGTAGCCTTCGACCCGCTCGCCGGGATTCCAGACCAGACCCTCCCCGAGCGCCAGATTGTGCGCGTAGCGAAAGGAGATGAAGGCATCGTCCTGGATGAAGCGGAGAGACCAGGCGAGCAGGAGCAGCAGGAGAAGCAGCGCGGCCAGCCTCATCCGACTCCTCCGTCGGTGCTGGCGTCGCGAGCGAGCACCTCGGGGCCACCCAGGACGTCGAGGAGTCGCTCGCGGGACCGGCGCGGCAACGCGAAGGAAGCGACGACCGCGCAGAGCGTCACGCGCGCTGACCGCGATTCCCGCGCCCAGCAGGCGGGGCCGAAAGCGCATCTCGATCTCGTGCCGGCCCGCCGGCACCGGGACCGCCATGCGGTCCCGGTGTTTCCTGGCCACGAAGCCCCCCCGAGCGTCCACTCGTCGCGCTGCTGCCACTGGAAGGGGAGTGTGACCAGCTGGGGGCGCGGAGTCTCGATGGAGTACACCAGGCGGTTGGGAGTGAACTCGAGAAGCTCGACCTCGGTGCCGCCCACGGGCGTGTCGTAGCTGAGCGGCGGCCGGTGCTCGCGCGAGAGTGGCGCGTCGGCCAGGGCGATTCGCTGCCAGCTGGCGGCTCTCCAGGTGGAGGTCCACCACGACGATGGCCACCAGGGCGATCGCCACGGCCGTCGCCAGCCGCCTGTGCCGCGTCGAGCGCCGCAGACACCCACAGGCGCTGGAGTCCGACTCCGGCACAGAGGGTGAAGGCGAAGAGCGCGAGTCCCAGCCAGCGCGAGGGAGCGCGATGGCTCCTCAGGATGGGCCACTCCCGCACGAACTCCCAGAGATTCAGGAATCCCCAGCCCTCGGGCCAGTCGAGCGAGAGGAGCAGGAACACGACGCCCACCGCCGCCAGCGGCCAGACCCGGCGCGCGGCCACCAGGCCCACGGCGAGAACCACGGCAGCGACCGACGCCGATGTAGAAGTCGTACTCCCACCAGCCGCTCCCGTACAGGAAGCGGACACCCGGGTACTGCGTGTCGATCGCCTGGCCCCGGGCGACGAGCGTCCAGAGAGCCGCGAGCGGAGGGAAGCCACCGATCACCTGGCTCGGATCGTAGGCCCAGAACTCCGCCAGCATCGGAAGCAGCTTGACTCCCATCAGACCCGCGCTGGCAGACGACGATCCCCCCCCAGATCCAGAGCGGTCTCGGGGAGCGCAACGAGATTCCCCAGAAGAGCGCGTAGAGCGACACGAAGAGGTTGTGCCAGACCCAGGGGGAGTTGAAGCCTTCCAGGATCAGCAGCGCGTTCACCAGGGCCGTGGCACAGAGGGCGCGCCACGATCCCCGGACGGCGCGGCGGTAGAGGAGCATCATCACGGGCAGGAGACCGAAGCCGAGGATCATGTGATGGCCGACGCCCAGCTGGGCGGACCACGAACCCGTTCAGCGAGACGAGCACGGCGCAAAGGCAGGCAATCGGGGCGGCTACGCCGAGGTCTCGCGCCAGGTAGAAGGTCCCCAGCAGTCCCGCGCTGGTGTAGAGAACGATCAGAAGCCGCACGTAGGCGTCCGCCGGCAGCAACAGCAGCAGCCACACCAGGGGTCCGAGGAGAGGCGACTCCGGATTGGCCACGAGGTTCTGCGAGTGGCCCGCGCGGTAGTGGAAGAAGGGAACCGTGTCGAACTCGGTGAAGGAGATGCGGATCCAATGGTAGTAGTCGCAGTTCATCGACCCAGTCGCCGCGGGCGAGCCATCCCTCGAAGAGAATCGTCGAGAAGAAGAGAACCGCGAGGACGACGGACGCGAGGAGGGCCAGGACGAAGCCCCGTGCTCCGCTCATGTCAGGAGCTCGACGACCCGAAGTCCGGCGTCCGGGCGGCGTCACCGGCGAGCAGCGTCTCGACGGAGGCGACGACGTCCGCGGGCTCGATGCCGGCCATGCACTTCGCCTGGGAGAACCAGCAGGACAGCACCTTGTTGTCGTGGACGAACATGCAGGGCGAGCAGGCGAGCTTCCGGTGGTGCACGATGTGTCGTTGCTCCGGACCGCTCCGGAGAGGGGAGTAGAGCGCGGGGGTCTCCGGCCCGAAGAGCGCCACCGTCGACGCACCCACCGCCGCGGCGATGTGCATCGGACCGCTGTCGTTGGTCACGACGACCGCGGCGTGCGAGAAGAGGGCGACGAGCTCGGCGAGGCCGGTCTCACCCGCCAGGTTGATCACCCGCGAGCCGAGAGCCGACTCCGCCACCAGTGACTCGACGTACGCGCGCTCCGTCGGCGACCCGATCAGCACCAGGTTCGCGTTGCTGCGGGCGGCGAGATCCGACAGCAAGGCGGTGACGTGGCTGGTCGGCCAACGACGCTCGAGGGCCATGTCGCCGGCGTTGGGGTTCACCACCACGATGGGCTCCCCCTCGCGCCATGCCGGGTCCTCGGACAGCCGGCGCCGGCAGCTCTCCCACGAGCCCACCGGGGGAGACAGCCTGGGAAGCACGCCCGGGCGCGCCAGCTCCTCGGTTTCGACGGGGTTCATGTAGTCCCCGCGCAGGACCGTCAGGAAGTTCGACGCCACGTGGTTGTAGGCGTTGAAGGGCACCTCGACGTCGTGCAGCTTGCCCCGCCAGTTGCCCTTGGCGCTGAACCCGTGGGACCAGCGGGGACCCGCCAGGAAGGAGAAGATCGCCGAGAACCGGGTGAAGAACTCGAGATCCAGCAGCAGGTCGTAGCCTTCGCGGCGAATCGACCAGAGGGTCCGCAGCGTGTCGAGCAGGAACCGGAGGGTGCCGCGGCCCAGGTCGATCGTGATCAGGCGCTCGATCCCGGGGTACATCTTCACGATCGGCGCGTTCTCGAGCCAGCGTGACGAAGTCGATGCGCGCGCCCGGGTAGCGGAGGCGAAGCTTCTCGAGAAGCGGAGAGGCCAGCACGATGCTGCCCATCCCCCACATCTTGAGCAGCAGGATCTTCCGCACCCGGTCCGGCGGCGGCGGATCCGCTCGGCGTCCGGAGAGCCGCTTGGCGCCCAGGAGGATCGCGCAGAGGACCGGCCCGATGCGGCGGTCGATCCAGAGGGCGATTTCGTATCGACGTCTTCTGGGCCGCGGGTCCTGCATTCCCGAGCGATTCTAGCCCGGATCGCCCGTCGAATCCCGTGGCGAGAGAGTCCGAGCCTCCTCACTCCAGGGCGTAACCCAGCGCCTCCAGCTCCCGGCGCAGATCGGAAGGGATCTCCACCGGCTTGCTGCCACGCGACTGCCCGAGCGCATCCGGGTGGGCCAGCATCCAGGTTTCGAAGAGCCGCCGCAGCGAAGCTTCGTCACATCGTCCGGAGCCGGGCGCCAGATCGAGCCCGTCGGGGCTCTCGTTCGAGGTCGTAGAGGGCGCTCTCCTCGCGGTCCAGGTTCCAGACGAGCTTGCATCCCGTCCTGCTGAACGGCCCGCAGGGCTCCGCGGTTGAGGCCTGCGCGCTTGACCTCGGGACGCGGCCTCGCTCGCGGGCTCTCGCTCAAGACCGGGAGCGCGCGGTGGCTCGGCAGCACCCAAGAGCTCCGCGGCCCGGGAGACGCCGTCCATGCCTGGCGCGACCTGGTGGCCCTCGAAGCTCGAGGATCGTCGGCGCGAGATCCTGCAGGCGCACGTTTCCCGGGAAGCTGACGCCGGCGGGGAGACCTGGCCCGCGCAGGATCAGGGGCACGCGCAGGATCTCTCCGAACAGGCGATCCGCGTGGTCGAAGGGATACTCCGGCCGGAACGACTCGCCGTGATCACTGGTGACGACGAGAAGTGCGTTCTCCAGACCCCGGTCGGCGAGTCCGTCGAGCAGCTCGCCGATCTCGCGATCCACGTAGGCCACCTCGCCCTGGTAGAGATTCCGGTTGCGCGCGAGGAGCTCTTCCGTAGCCGGAAGCCCACCATAGATCACCCGGTTGTGGGTCTGGTGCGAGCCGTCCCAGGGGCTCGGCGAGGAATCCCAGAGCTCGTCGAAGGGGGGCGGCGGCGCGTAGGCGGAGTGAGGATCGAAGTAGTGGACCCAGAGAAGACGGCTGCTGGGGCCGCTCGTCGATCAACTGATCGATGACCTCCAGGGCGGCCCTCGTCGCTCCTTCGGCGCGCCGGCCGTCTTTCCTGATCCCCTCGGCATCCACCACGTCGAAGTCGCGGTGCAGGCCGAAACGGGGATCGAGGGTGAGACCGGAGACGACGGCACCGGTCGCGTATCCAAGGTCGCGCAGCGTTCCGGCCAGCGTGCGGATGCGGCGGCTCAAGATCGCACCGTTGCGCCGGACCCCGTGTGAGGCGGGATGCAGACCGGTCATGATCGAGGCGTGGGCCGGGAGGGTGAGGGGAATCGGTGTGTACGCGTCTGCGCGTACACCCTGCTCGGCGAGCCGGTCCAGCACCGCCGTTCGGGCATCGCCACGGCCAGAGGCGCCGAGCGCATCGGCGCGAAGGGTGTCGATCGTGATCAGAACCACTCGCGTCGCGCGATGTCGGTCGGCAGGAGCAGAGGATCAGAGAGGCGAGCACGAGCATCAGGGCAGATCCCGTGCGGCTGCGTCCAGCTGCCGCTCTGCCACCTCGCGAACCCGCTTCGCAACGACGACACGATCGGATCTCCTCGGATCTCCCGCGAATCGCGCCACCCCGGGGATCCGCCGAGCGCGGGTGCGCGAGTGCGATCCCATCCGCCTCGCAGTGTCGCCGAGTATACAGCACCGAGTTCGAGGCTGGAGGTCGCCCGGTGCAGACTCCTAGCAGCAGGAGCCCGATTTCGGGTACCAACGGCGGATGATCCGATGGGCGTCCATCGCGTCGCCACCGTCGAGCGCCGGCTGATCATGGCGCAAGAGCCGCAGGGAGCAAACGCCAGCCCGACCTGGTACGCCCGGCTCGCCGACATCGCGGCGTGCGCGCTCTGGCTGCACGTGACCAGCCTGCTTCTGAGCGAGCCGCTCTTCCTCAACCGCGACTCGGCGATGTATCTGCAGGTGGCGGAGATGCTGCTGGACGGCGGATTCCCCTACCTGGACGTCGTCGAGATCAACCCGCCGATGATCTGGTATCTCAACCTGATCCCGGTCGGCGTCGCCCGGCTCTTCGACCTCAACGTCATCGCCAGCTACAAGGTCTTCGTGGCGCTGCTGACGGCGGCCGCCACGCTCGCCGCCCGCCTGCTGCTGGTGCGTGCGCGGCCCCGACCCGGCGTGTGGGAGGTGGCCTGCTTCACGTGGGCCTGCGTCGCGACGATGTACCTGGGGAACGCGGTGTTCGGCCAGCGGGAACACCTGTTCGCCGTGATGGCGCTGCCCTACCTGGTGCTGCGCTGGGTGCGAAGCACCGGAGGCGAGGTCGGTGGAGGCTTCGCGACGAGCGTGGGAGTCACCGCCGGTCTGGCGGTTTGCATGAAGCCCCCCTACTTCCTCCCCCTGCTCCTGGTTCCGGAGGTCTTCTGGCTGATCCGCCAGCGCGACTGGCGAAGAGCGTGGAGGCCCGAGACGATTGCGCTCGCTGCCGCGATCGCGCTCTTCGGTGTCCACCTGTTCGCGTTTCCGGCCGAGGTCTGGAAGACCTTCTTCGGGCGATACCTGGGGCTGATCGCCAGCGGCTACGGCGCCTACGACGCCGCCTGGCCGGCGCTCTTCAACAGAGCCGAGTGGTGGCTGAGCCTGCCGGCTCCGATCTGCGCGATTCTGCTGATCGTCTCCCTGCACGGACAGACCCGGCTCGCCGGCCTCGCCCGTCTTTTCGCCTGGGTGGGCGTCGGGGGCGCGCTGTTGTTCTTTCTGCAGAAGAAGGGATGGGCCTACCACACGGTGATCACCCGCTTTCAGGCGATTCTCCTGGTCGGTGTCGTCGCAGCCACGCTGCCGCACAACCTCGGGCGATTGACCCGCCACGCGGCGGGCTGGCTCTCGCGTCGCGCCGTCCGGATCGCGTCCGCAGCTGGGAGTGGCGGGCCTCCTGGCGGCCGTGCTGAGCGGCGCAGGTCCGCGCGTGTGGCAGACGGACTACGGCTACGACGTGGGGGTGAGCGGCCCTCTCGCAGCCGTGATTCGCCGCCACTCGCGTCCGGGGGACCCGGTGATGTTCCTCCACGCGGGAATCCCGCCGACCTACCCGATGCTCACGCAGATGGACCGGCGATCCGGCACGCGCTTCATTCCGCTCGCGACCATCCCCTTCCTCTTCCACGGGGCGCGCCCCAGCGGTCAGAGCCCCCTCGGCTTCGAGCTCGACGCCGACGCGCGCAAGGAGGAAAGGCGTTTCCTCGCGGAGCTTCGCGAGGATGTCGAGCAGAGGAAACCGCGGCTGATCTTCATCGACGCGCGCGCACAGTGCGATCAATGCCCGCCCGGTCTGGGGATCGAGCGCTACCTGCGAGTGCGGCGGTTTCTCCCCGGAGCGCTCGGCGACTACCGCGAGCTGCCTCGGGAAGGCGCCTTCACCGTCTACGTGCGCCGCGACAATCCCTAGCCCGCCGGGCCATTCCGCAGGTTAGAGTGGCGGCTCGATGCTGCAACGCAGCCTGCTCGCCCTGCTCGCCCTCGCGGCCTTCGCGCTGACCTCCGCGCTGCTCGGGCGCGTCACGCCCCTCGAGCCCTTCTATCCCACCCGGAAGCTCGAGCGCGTGCTGCAGCCGGACGCCCGCTTCGACGTCCTGTTCCTCGGCTCGAGTCACGTCCACTCGGGCATCGACCCCGCCGCCTTCGATCGCCGGATGGGCGAGCACGGCTGTCCGACCCATTCGTACAACTTCGGGATTCCCGGCATGAACCCCCCGCAGATGTCGGTGCTGGCCGACCGGCTGCTGGAGGCGCGCCCCGCCGCCCTCGAAACCGTCTTCGTGGAGATCTACTGGAACCTGTGGCGCCGCGAGGTGGGAGACTCGGCCGAGTTCGTCTACTGGCACGACGGCACGGGAACGCTCACGGCCCTCGCCACCGAGCTTCTCACCTGGGACGACCCCGCCTATCGGCTCCGCATGGCCGCGCCTCCACCTGCGGGCCTTCGCCCTGCGCGCCAGCCACGCGCGCCTCGGCTACCAGAGCCTTCGCCACCGGCTCGTGGAAGAGCCCCCGACGGCGCGCGAGCTGATGCTCGGTCCGATCGCGGCGACCGACGGCTTCCGGCGCCGGACGGAGCACTTGCCAGACGTCGACGAGTACGCGGGCGCGCTACGCCGCTTCGCGGCGGCGAGGCGCGCGGGAAGGGTGCCGGCGCTGCGCCATCCGGGCGATCGCGTGCGCGGCTGGAGCCACCAGCGCGTGGTGGAGAAGCTGCGGAAGGCAGGAATCGAGGTGATCCCCTTCGTGTTTCCCAGCGGCGACGCGCGGCTGCCCTGGGTCTCGCCCGAGTCGCTCCGCGCCTCGGGGACCCTGCTCCTCAACGACCCGGTCCGCCATCCAGATCTCTTCACGCCCGAGCACCGCCGCTCCCTCGACTACCTGAACGCCCGCGGCGCGGCGCGGCTGGCGGAGACGCTCGCGGACACCCTCGCGGCGCGATGGGACTGCGCCAGGAGGAGCCCCCGTGTTGTTCGTTGAGCTCCGCTACCTGACGTTCTTCGCCCTGGTCTTCGCCCTGGCGTGGATGACCGCGACAACCGCCGGCGGAAGGTCCTGCTCCTGCTGGCGAGCTACGCCTTCTACGCCGCCTGGGATTGGCGCTTCACGGCGCTGATCGCCGTCTCGACGCTCGCGGACTACATCGCCGCTCTCCGCATCGAGGGGGCACAGGGACGATCGCGGGAGAGGTGGCTGGTGGCGGCCCTGGCCGTGAACCTGACCCTGCTGGGCTTCTTCAAGTACTTCGGCTTCTTCGTCGACTCCGCCGTGGAGCTCGGCGAGCTCCTGGGGGTCGCGGTTCGCCGGCCGGCCCTCGAAGTGATCCTCCCGGTCGGCATCAGCTTCTTCACCTTCCAGAGCATGAGCTACACGCTCGACGTGCACGCCGGGCGGCTTCGCGCCACGCGAAGCCTGCTCGACGTGGCCCTCTTCGTCGCCTTCTTCCCCCAGCTGGTGGCGGGACCGATCGTCCGCGCGCGCCACTTTCTTCCCCAGCTGGCGGCGAGGCCGCGATTCGCCGACGTCGACGTGCGAGGGGCCTGTGCGCTCTTTCTGCTCGGCCTCTTCAAGAAGGTCTTCGTCGCCGACGTGATCGGAGGCTGGATCGACCCCTTCTTCGCCGCGCCAGAGGACTTCGCGCCCGGCAGCTCCCGGGTGGCGATGCCGCTCTTCGCGATCCAGATCTACTGCGACTTCTCGGGCTACACGGACATGGCGATCGCGAGCGCCGGGCTTCTCGGCTATCGGCTCACCCGGAACTTCGCCCATCCGTACTTCGCCGGCGACGTCCGCGACTTCTGGCGCCGCTGGCACATCAGCCTCTCGACCTGGCTGCGCGACTACCTCTACATCCCTCTGGGAGGCGGACGCGGGCACCTGCTGAGCGTCTACCGCAACCTGATGATCACGATGCTGCTGGGCGGGCTCTGGCACGGGGCGAACTGGACCTTCGTGGTGTGGGGAGGGCTCCACGGCCTGGGACTCGTGGCGACGCGCGAGTGGGAGCGGAACCGCGCCGGCCGACCTCTCGCTGCCGCCTCTGGTCGGATGGCTTCTCACCAGCTTCTGGGTCTGCTTCGCCTGGATCTTCTTCCGCGCCGAGAGCCTCGGCGACGCTTTCGCGATCGCCGGGGATTTCCTGTTCGGGAGCGCCGACGGCAGCCAGCCTCTCGATCTCCGGCTTCTCGCACTGGTGCCGCTGCTGGCGATCGGGCACCTGATCACCCAGCGGGGAACGCTTCGCCGCGCCGCCTCGCGGATTCCGAACTGGGCCTTCGCCTGCGGGCTCGGCGCCGCGGCCGCAATCCTCACCTGGCTGCGCCGGCGCGCTTCGCGCCCTTCATCTACTTCCAGTTCTGACTGGGGCCGCAGCAGCCGAGCGCTTCACGAGTCATGCGGACGAGGCAGAGCGCTCCCAGACGGCCAGGATCGACTTGCCCACGCGGTAGCGGAGCAGCCAGTCGAGCGGACGGGAGAGCGGGACCAGCAGCCGGTCCCAGACGAGGATCTGGGAACGGGTGGGCGTCGGGGAGCGCAGCAGGAAGCGATTCGCCAGCGAAACGCTGAGCCCGACGGAGTCGAGGTAGCGCACCCGCCGCAACCGGGTCCGGGACGGCGTCAGCGCGACCAGGGTCGCCCTGTCGTAGCGCCGATGGTGGCCGATCCGTGCGTCGAACTCCGAGAAGAGCCAGGAGAGCGCCGGGGAGAGAACGCAGAGCTTGCCTCCGGGCCGCAGCCTGCGCGCGGCCTGCTCGAGCTCTCCCCGGTCGTCCTCGATGTGCTCGAGCACGTCGATGTAGAGAATGGCGTCGAAGCTCGGGCTCGCCTCCAGCGACTGGATGGTGCCGTGGGAGCGCCGTGCGGAGAATCCGTGCATCGCGCTGCACGCCTGCAGCCTGCGCTCCAGCTCTTCTCCCATGCGGGGGTCCGGCTCCAGCGCCGTCCAGCTGCGCACCGAAGACGAGCCCAGCACCTGGGCGGTGCCCCCGATCCCGGCTCCCACCTCGAGCACGTCACCCTGGATCACGGGCCGCAGCTGGGATCCGAAGTAGTCCTTCCAGCGGGTGGCATGCGCGAAGACGTCCAGCTCGTCGCCGACGTACTCAAACGTCTCGCTCATAGAGAACGACCCTCTCGAGGACGTAGTACTCGTAGTCGCGCGCCGGCAGGAAGCTGTACTTGTCCCGCGACTGGAGCACGAAGAGCGTCGCCATGGTCATGAACAGACACATGTTGAGCAGCAGCAGGCCCAACAGACCCGCCGCGTTGGTGGCCCAGCCCGGAATGGCAAGGTCGGTCCAGAGCCGGATGCCCACCACCGCCGCGAGCCCGAGCAGGCCCGCGATCATCACCACCCCCGCCGTGCATAGAATCCGGGTGCCCACGACCTCGCCGAAGACCGAGATGGCGCTCAACCCGTGGGTGACCAGGGAGACGAAGTCCATCTTGGACTCACCCACCAGACGCGTCGCGCGAGGCAGCGACACCCCATCCGTGGGCAACCTCGCCTTGAACACGGCGGCTGCGTAGTGATTCCAGAGCTCCGACACCGCCACCAGACGGCGCACGATCTGGAACGGCACGATGCTGAAGTTGCCCTCCTGCACGTCTCGCCCGGTGAGGAGGCGATGCAGCGCCCGAAACGCGGCGTAGCTGGCGCGGAAGACGAGTCCCTCCGACCGCTTGGCTCGCTGGGCGAAGATCAGGCGGCCGTACTGCTGCGCTTCGCATCTGCGCACCAGCTCGGGCACGTGGGCCGGGTCGTCCTCCCCGTCGGCATCCATCACGACGACGGCCCGGCACGGCTCGCCGGCGGAGACGAAGGCCAGGCCCATCGCGATCGCGCGCTGATGGCCCAGATTGCAGCGCAGATGGACGACCTCCACCCGGTCGATCGCCTCGCGCGCGCGCCCGAGCTCGGCCGGGACAGGCTCGGTGGACCCGTCGTCGATGAGGAGCACCGAGTAGCGCTGAGGCATTCCGCGCAGGGCGGCGTCCAGACGATCGACGAGCAGGGTCGCGGATGACCAGTCATTGAAGACCGGGATGCAAATGACGATGTGGTCCATCGCTCGATGCCCTCCGCGGCTCACCGGTCACCCGTTGGGAAGACGCTCCCGGCCGATTCTAGCATGAGAGCGCTCAGCGCCTTCGGGCGCTCACGTGCAGGGACCAGGAGGGCACGCGCCCCAGCAGCCTCGCCTCCCAGTAGAGGAGCGCGTCCACCAGCCGAAGAACGGGGCTCTTGCGAGCGATGACGTCGCCGGTGGTGGTCTGCTCGCCCGCGGGCCGGCGCCGGTTGCGCGAAGGCGAGTCCGACGAACACCGCCACGTCGGCCAGGTTGCCGAGGAGGTGAAGGCTGTTGCGCACGCGAACCGTCTCGAAGCCGCGAGACCGGAGGGACTCGAGGATCTCGCCGCGGCGAAACGACTGGATGTGTCCTCCGAAGCGCCGCTTGAGGCCTCGCTCCCCGCCCTGTCCGGGGAGCCAGCGCCAGAGGCTGCGGGGATCGCCCTCGCAGGGCACGTGCAGGTGAAAGACGCCTCCCGGCGCGAGCACGCGGTGGATCTCGGCGAGCATCTGTCCGGGGTCGGCCAGGTGCTCCAGCACGTCCATCGCGAGGACCGCGTCGAACTCGCCCGTCGGCCGCGGGCGAGCGAGGCGCCTTCGACGCAGCGGGTCTCGATCTCGGGCGACGTCCCGGAGAGGATCGCGAGCGCGCTCTGGCTGACGTCCGCACCGACGAGCTCGAGCTCCGGCCGCTGCAGGCGGATGGCGCGCAGGAAGCGGCCGGCGCCGCACCCGACCTCCAGGACCCGCCCGCGGCTCGGCAGGTGCAGGAGCATCTCGTCGAGCCGGTAGCCGGCGATGCTCCACTCCCCGGGGCGAAGCGTCTCGGCGCCCCAGATGGCCTTCTCGTAGTCGAACTGCTGCGCCCCGCTCATGGATCGCCGGGCCCGTCCGGGCTGCGCGGACCCATGATCTCGACGGATCCCCGCCGGGCTTCCTTCTGGTAGTTCTCCTCGATCCAGCCGAGCAGCTCGGAGCCGAAGACCAGCTCGTCCGACAGGTCGTCGATGCGCAGCGCTTCGTGGTCCCAGACGACGAAGCGGGGCGGATTGGCGCGCAGGTCCGCCAGCGCCTCCTCCCGATGGGCCTGCGTCACGATCTGGTGTCCCATGACGAAGCGGATCGGGCTCGGCCGATCGGTCAGGTAGTAGTAGGCGGCGTTGTTGGGCAGGAAGAGAACCGGATCGCCGGGCTGCGTCCGCTCCCGGATCCAGCGGGTGACCTGGTCGAGCTTCCAGCTCCACGCCGGCTGATTCCCCTCGCGCGCGAGCTTGACCAGGTTCTCGACGGATTTCTCCAGCTTCGGGATCGGCTTCGAGAACCCGGCGAATCCCGCGTGGAGCAGGAAGACGCCGAGCGCGGCGACGCGCCACAGTGTCAACCCGCGCGATCCGTTCCCCGTGCCGGGGGAGCCGACCAGCCGGTCGAAAGCCACCACGACCAGGAGCGCGGCCGGCGGGAGCGTGCTCAAGATGTGCGCGGCATCGCTGCGTCCCAGAGCCACGCGGAAGCAGAGAAGGCCGAAGAGCGAGGTGAGCAGAATCGACGTTCGCCACGGGTCGCGCCGCAGTCCGGCGAGCACGCCCGAGAGGCTGGCGAACGGTTGCCGCGGATCCAGGCGCGAGACGGGGAGCGCCAGCAGCACCCCCGCCACGTAGACCGCGGCGATCCCATGGGCCAGCCGCGCCGCCGACGCGTCCGCGCTGCCCCAGGCCGAGGCCAGCGGGAGGTGAGGGAGGATCGGCGGGAAGGGACGCTTTCCGTACCCCGCGAGCAGATAGCCCGGGAAGGCGACGAGATCGTGCAGCATGGGTCCGAGCGCATCGTTCGCGGCGAAGTAGACCAGGACGGGAGTCACCAGCGAAGCGAAGCCGGCTGCGAAGACCCCCGCCGCGCGGAGATCGCAGCGGATGGCGAAGGCCAGCGCGGCAGTGACGAAGAGCACGGCTCCGAACTCCTGGCTGTACAGGATGGAGACCCCTGCCGTCAGACCGGCGATCAGGGCCCAGCGAAGCCTTCCGCTGCGCAGCCACGCACACAGAAAGAGGAGTCCGAAGAGCGCCACGCCGAGCCGCCCCATCACCGACGGAACCAGGAACGGGATCGCGAGTATCCAGATCCGGCGCTGCAGGAGCGCGCAGCCCAGGAGCATGAGCCCCAGCAGCGCCAGGGCGCGATTGAGCAGGACGTACAGCTCCCAGGTGTCGATCGAGCGGCCCAGCACGGCCCAGAGCGCCACGCCCCCGAGGTCGTAGAGGGGACCGTAGAGACAGAAGAAGTCCCTGCCGTGCAACCCCCCGTGAAGCAGCGCATTCCCCCACGCCAGGTGCTGCCCCATCTCGCCGTAGAACGAGAAGCTGTCGATCGCCCGTTCGCTGGTCGGGAATCGAGTGGGCGATGTTCCAGAGGGTCACCGGGATCTTCGGGGTCAGCGCCAGCGCCAGGAGCGCGAGGCCCGCTCCCCAGAGAGCGGAGGAGAGGGCGGTGCGCGCGGGGAACGCGGCGGGCTCTCGAGTCGCGGCGCCCGCCCCACCGGCAGCGTTGCCGCTTCGCTTCGCCACCCACACGGCGCGCGGCCGCCGCCAGGATGCTCGCGGGCGCGGCAAGGACCGCGGGGAACCACAGCAGCACCAGAGGCAGGCGGCGCCGAGCGCTTCGATGGCGACGACGGACCCGGCGGCCAGGTTCGATCGCCGGAGCACGCGCGCCAGCAGCCAGACGAGGAGGCTGCCGACGGTGACGGCGAAGATCAGCCAGAACATCTCCTGCTGGTGAGGGTACTGGCGTTCGGTGGTCCAGCTCACGATGCCGAGGTCGTTCGGGTGGTACTCGAACCGGATGGGAAGCCAGCGAGCGAGAAGCAGCGTCGCGGCCGCCGCGATCGGAAGCGCCGCGATGCCCACCGTCGTAGTCGATCGACCCTCGTTTCATCGGGGCTGCGTCTCCAGGGCGCCCCGGCTCGCCGGAGAATCGCGATGCCGAAGCCCCGGCCCCGGAACGGCTCGGCGCCGATCCGGTCGAGCCGGCGGTAGTTCTGCCCGACCCAGTCCATGATTCCGCGTCCGTTGCGGGGATCGACACCAAAGGGTCCCACCCCGAACTCGGTGTGATCGCGGTGGACCAGGGCGATGAAGTCCGGCGGATGGGCGCGGATGTCTCGCAGCATCGCCTCGTCTCCTCCGAAGGCATCGATCTCGACGGGGAGAAACAGGTTGTAGCGTGTGGAGTTCCGCCTGCGAAGCCAGTAGTTGAGGCCCGCTCCCTCCGGGAGGGCGAGAAGCGTCGCCTCCGGAGCCATGGCTTCCTCGAGCTTCTGCAGCGCCTTCGACACGACCTGGCCCCGCGGCTCGTGGGCCGGGCCCAGGGCGACGATGGTGTCACCTCCCTCGGCGACTGCGAAGTCCTTGTCGCGCGTAGATCGCGTCGGACCAGCGGAGGAGGGACAGGACTCCGGCGGCGATGGCGGCGAGGGCGATCATGCGGGAGATGCCGCAGCCGGCGAGCCGGGCCCCGCCCGCAGCCGGCAGCAGATGGACGAGGCAGGCGACCAGAAGCAGCGTGGCCGGCATCGCCAGGACGAAGCCGTAGTGGTAGAAGCGCGCGTGGAGGATCATCTTGCCGAGCAGGACCAGCGAGAAGGCCGCCCAGAGCGCGAGCGGGGCCCATCGCGCCAGCGTCTCTCTCTCCTTCCGGTGGCGTAGACAGAGACCCAGCAGGGCCGCGAACGCGAAGAGACTGCTGAGGGGCAGAGCGCGGGCGACCTCCAGCCAGGGAATCGCAACCGAGAGCAGTGTCATCACCAGGAAGACGGCCAGGCCGGCGGCCGCGCCCCACGCCCCCGGACGGCCGGGTGCCCGGCGGAGCAACCGTTCGGCCGCGAGCCCCAGCGGCCGCGAATCCCGCCACGCCAGCGAACGCCCAGAGAGCACGCCAGAGGTTTCCCGGGAGGTCGTCGAGACCCAGCACCGACCGGTAGAAGGCATCGTCGGCGATTCCCGCATCCAGGTACCACCAGTTCCCGAGCACCCCCTGCAGGGCGGTGGCGGCGGGCATCTGCAGCGCCAGGAAGACGAAGAACGCCGCCGACGGCAGCAGGAACGCGAGGACGAAGACCGCCGCGAGGCGGAGCGCGGCTCGGACCGCGATCGGCCGGGACGTGATGAAGAGGACCCAGCCGATGCCGCTCGCAGTGGCCGCGGGCACGAACAGCTCCGCCTTGGTCGCGAAGACGAGTCCGAGGCAGATCCCGCCGAGGGCGAGCCAGCCGGTGCGCGCGGTCTCCAGGTATCGGGCAGATCGCCGCGATCATGGCGAGGGAGAGCGCCAGGCCGTGGGTCACGGCGTGCTGGTAGGGCGTCACGTAGTTGTAGTTCGCGATCCCGACGTACTGAGAGAAACCGAAGACGCCGAGCAGCACCAGGCAGCCGACCGCCGCCGTGAACCGGTCGCAGGAGCGGCGCAGGAGGTGGTGGGTCAGCGCGCAGATGCCGGCGAGGATGGCGAGATTGCACCAGACCAGCGTCTGCAGCGAGACGCCGAAGAGCCGGAACCAGAGAGCGTTCAGGTAGGGAGAGAGCGGGCCGTTCCGGTAGGCGATGTCCCGGTAGAGCGCCTTGCCCTGCGAAAGCTGCCAGGGGAGATAGAGCTCGAGGCCGAAGTCGATCTGCACGTCGGTCCACTTTGCCCAGCTCCACCAGGCGAGCAGCGCGAAGGCACCCACGATCGAGAGCGGACCGAGCAGGCTGGAGAGCCTCCCTCTCACCGCGAGTAGCGCCGGGCGAGGATGAACTCGTAGAGCTTCCTCGCGCGCTCGTCGCTCGGGTCGGACTCGTAGAGCTCGCGCGCCAACGGCTCGGCGTCCCGGAAGCGCCGCTTGCGGACGTAGCTGTTGGCGAGCCGCCGGCGCGGCTCCCTCGCATCGGGGCGCAGCTCCAGGGCGGCCAGGTCCGCCTCGATCTGCGCGCGGTAGTCGCCAAGGAGCCAGTAGGTGCGGCCGATCGCGTCCAGAGCGCCGATAGCGCTCCTCGGGGTCCGCGCTCTCCCGCTGCGCCGCCAGCTCCGCGAAATCCGGCTCGATCATTCCCTCGGCGACGGCCCAGTCGGGCGCCTCGCGGATCACGTCCCGCGGGCTGAAGCCCTTCTCGAAATCGAAGGGGACCCCTCGCTCGTGATAGTACTCGAGCAGGCGCCAGAGGTTCTCCGAGTTGCGCGGATCTCTCCGCAGGTAGATCGCGTGGTCGACGCTGCGGTAGACGAGGATCCAGCCCGGTCGCCGCGCCAGCAGCTCCACGGTGTAGAGGTCGGAGTAGTATCCCTCGGGAAGACCGACGCCGAGAAAGATGTCGACATCGCGCTCGTCGAGAAGCTGCAGGGCCTCGCTGGGATCGGAGTGCGTGGATGCGCGAACGATCTCCAGGTAGTCCTGCATCACCTGGGCGGGGTAGTGCTCGGTTCGGCCGTCGATGAAGGTCCGGATGCGAGGTGCCAGGCGATAGCCCGCGTAGCCTCCCACGTGATACGGGTTGAAGAGCTTCCCCTCCAGTCCGGCCTCCTCCAGCACCCGGATTCCCGAAGCGCAGTAGCGGCGGGCGAGATAGGGCGTATCGAAGTATCCGCCCGGCTCCCGTTGGATCTCGCCGGCGATGGCCTCCCAGGTGTCCATCCGCGCGAAGCCGAGGCTGAGGAGCAGCACCGCGCCCGCCATCGCCCACGCGACCCGGCGTGCGGCGACGGGATGCGAGGCGAGTCCCCAGCGATGCGCCCGCAGCAGGAAGAGGAGAATGAAGAAGCCCATCCAGAGAAAGCGGAGCGAAACGAGGATCGCGGCGGCCGAGGCGAATGCGAGCGCCCCGAGCACGGGATCGGCGGCGCGCAGGCGGTCGGCCGTGGGCCGGCGCAGGAAGGCGATCCCACCGGCCACGGCCGCGATGACGAGCAGCAGCAGCAGCGCGTCCATCGCCAGCCAGGCCAGCGGGTCGATTCCGGCCGCCTGCTCTCCGGGGATCGAGAACGGATCGAAGGGCGTCCACTCGTCCTTCACCAGCCAGATCGCGGAATCCCTCGTCGAGGAGAAGAAGGTCAGGTGCTGAGCGATCCCGCGCGGGTTCACCGACGCAGCCAGCAAGCCGAGGCCGATCGCCGCGCCGACGCGGCCGGCAGCCGGCGTGGGAGCCGCACTCTCCCCCGGCGGGAGGCGGGTCTCGAGACCTCGCTTCAGCCAGATCCCGAGCCAGCCGGCCATGCCGAGGGCGAGACCGACAGCAAATAGCGAGTGGAGGTTGGCCCAGACCCAGACCAGACCCGTGGCGAGTCCCACCCGTCCCCACGCTGGCCGCGCTCCGGGCGCCAGCAGGAGCTGGTAGATCGCGATCGCCGCGGCGATCGAGACGAGGTCGGGCCGGAGTTGATAGAGCCGCCGCCAGGAGAGCACCAGAAAGATGCAGGTCGCCACGATCGCGGGGAGCGCCGCTCCGCTCTCGCGGCGGAAGCTCGCGAAGACCAGCAGGACGATGCCGAGAACCGCGATCAGGTGGACGATCCGCAGGCCTTGCAGGCCGATCGCGCGCTCCAGCCCGAAGGCGGCCACCCCGAACAGCCACTCGTGTTGGACCGGGCGCCTGTCTCCGGCCGTGTGAAGCATGGGGTCGGCGTCGGGCCACAGCGTCTCGGTGCCGTAGACCTCTCCCATCTTGAGATGAAACCAGAGGTCGTCGGTGGCCACGGGCCGTCCGACCAGCGGCACCAGCAGCAGGAGCAACACGGCCAGGGACAGGATCGCGAGAACCAGCGGGAGCGCCGCCTCTCCCGCTCGGGTCGGCGGGCGTGGCGTCTTGACCGGTCCGGCTGCGGGCGTCCTCGGCGGTCGGGTGCCTCATCTCTCCGGCGACGATCATGACGCAACGTGCCCATCCAGGCTAGGCTGGTGAACGTGGTGAAGCAGGTGACAGAGCGTGTCGCGTCGCCCTAGCCGGGCCGCCCGGCGCGAACCGGCTTCCGCCGAGTCCCGCCCTTCCTTCGGTCCCGCAGCGGCCCTGGTCACGCTGCTGGTCTTTCTGGTCGTCTCCCTGTTCGTCTACCGGGAGGCGCTCGACGGCCCGTTCGTCTCCGACGACGGCCCCTATCTGACCATGAACCAGCACGTCCAGGGGCTCAACCGCGAGAACCTGATCGCGATTCTCGACCCCGGCGGCCCGGTGGTTCCGCTGGCGGCCAACTACAGTCCGGTCCACATGCTGCTCCACGCCGTGGAGTGGCACTTCTTCGGGAGCCGGGTCCGGGGCTACCACGTCGTCAACGTCGCCTTACACGCGATCGTGTCGTGGCTGCTGGCCTTGTTGTTGCTGAGATCCCGCATCCCACCCGTGGCGGCCGTGCTGGGGGGGGCCTTCTTCCTGCTGCATCCCGCCAACGTGGAGGCGGTCGCCTGGATCACACAGCTCAAGACGACCGCCGGGCTGGCGCTCGCCCTCGGGGCGCTGCTCGCCCACCCCCGCCGCCCCGCGCTGGGAGCCCTGCTCTTCGCCCTGGCGATCCTGGCGAAGCCCCTGGCGGCCTTCGCGCTCCCCGTGGCGGCGCTGCTCGACTGGGCGCGCGACGGCAGCCTGCGCTGGCGCTGGCTCGCGGTCTGGACAGCCGCTTTCGCCGCGCTCGCTTCCGTCGAGGTGGGCGCCTTCCGGGACTACGGGCTGGAGAGCCGGTCGCTGGATCCCGACCCCGTGGTCTGGGGCCGTACCATCGTGGCACTGGCGATGCGCTATCTCGCCATGGCTGCCACCAGCTACGGCGTCTCGACCTTCCAGGAGTTGCCCCGCGCCCGCTCGTGGTTGGATCCCTGGTGGCTGGCGGGCGTGGTGAGCCTGGTCCTGCTCGGCTGGCGCAGCGTCTGGGCGCTCTTGCGGCGGCGGGAGGAGGCCGCCTACTGGGTGGGAGCCGCCACTTCGTTCCTTCCCATCTGCCAGGTCTTTCCCTTCGATTTCGCGATCGCGGACCGCTACCTGTACATGATTCTCCCCGGGCTCATCGGCGGCGGCCTGCTGGCCGGGCTGGACGCCTGGGAGCGCGCCTTCGGCTCAGATGAAGGTCGCCCCAGCGGTGGAGAAGGATCCCGGCGACGCGCCGCTGCGGCTCGTATCGCCCTTCCCCTCGCCCTCGTGGTCCTGCTGGCGTTCGGCGTCCGAACCGCCCAGCGAGCCGCCCTGTGGCGGTCGGCGGGCTTGCTGAACGCGGATGCGGCCAGGCACCACCCCGACGGGCGCCAGGCCCACCTGACCCGGGCCCGAGCCGCGGCCAGGGCCGGGGACCTGGACGGAGTCGCCGTGGGTCTGCGCGGTGCGACTGCGGCGGGCTACGACCACCTCCACCTCCTCGTCTACGAGCCGCTGTTCTCGACTGCGCGCTCTCATCCGGGCGTGGAAGCCGTCTACCGGGAGATGGCCCGAACCTGGATCGAGCGGGTGGAGCAGATGGAGGAGCCCAATCAGGCCGAGCTCAACATGCTGGCAGTCGCGCACGAAGCCGTCGGGGAGCTCGAAGAGGCCGTTGCCGCCCTCGAGCGCGCACTCGAGGTGGGGGGCACCGTGAGCGACCTGATCCAGATCCATCTCGCCCGGGTGCGCGCCGAGCTGGCCCGCAGCGGCCGACGGACCGGAGGCCGCCCGAGGACGCCCGGGCCGGCACCGCCCGCGAGGGACAACCCTTAACTCAAGGCTGCTCCAGGCGCGCGAGTTCGCGCTGGGCGGCTTCGGATTCGGGGAAGGGGCCCGCAGCCAGGGCCTGGCGGAAGGCTTCGCGCGCGCCCTCCGGGTCACCGCTTCGGACCAGGGCCAGCCCCAGCCTGTAGCGGATCGAAGGAGCATCGGGGTCGCTCTCGAGGGCGCGCCGAAAGGCCGCTACCGCCTGCTCGGCCTCTCCCCGCTGGAGGTGCACGTAGCCCAGTGTGTCGAGCACGCGTCGGCTGGGGATCCATTCGCGCTGCGTCCTCGGCCAGCTCGAGCGCCAGCTCGAGCTCGCGTCCCGACTCGGCCAGCAGCCAGGCCAGATCGTTGCGGGCGCCGGCGGCTCCCGGGTACCTGGAAACGATCGCGCGCAGCCGCTGCTCCGCCTCGCCCTTTCGCCCTGCCCCGAGCACCAGCTGCGCCGCTGCGTAGGCGGGGGCCGGATCCTCGGGGTCGGCGGCCGCCGCCTCGTCGAAGAGCTCCACGGCGCGCTCGTTCTGGCCGACGCTCGCCGCGAGGGATGCCAGGCCCGACGAGCGTCTGCTCCAGCCCCGCGTCCAGCTCGCGCGCCTTCTCGAAGGCCTGGCGAGCGGCGTCGGCATCGCCGCGGATCGTGTGAAGCCGCCCCTCCAGCGCGAGAAGGCTCGCCGACGTCCGGGTTGGCCGCGATCGCGGCCTCGACGCGAGCCAATCGCCTCCTCGCACTCGTCCGAGCGCGAGCGAGGTCCTCGACCAGGGACCGCAGGGCGGGCTCGTTGGCCGGGTCGGTGAGATCGAGCTCGGCGCCCTGGATGACGGCCAGGGCCGCGCGTCGGCCCCTCGAGCTCGCGCGCCAGGGCCGCGCGCTCGACGGCGGCCTCCATCGGAAAGCCCGCCTCCTCCTCGAGCTGCGCGATCACATCCTGCGCAGCCTCGATCTCCCCTTGCTTCGCCAGCGCCCGCGCCCAGATCACGTATCCCTCGGGCCGTTCGCGCCCGCGGTTGCGGACGTAGGACCTGGCGAAGCGCGCGGCCTCCTCGGTACTCGGCCCGCTCGAAGTAGATGCGACGCCAGGAGCAGGGCCGCATCGGTCGCGCCGCTGGCCGGCCCGCACCGCTTCGCGGAGCTGGGAGATGGCGCGCTCGATCTCTCCGGTCTGGAGGGCCGCAAGTCCCGCCAGGTAGCGCGCGCCGGCGTTGTCCGGCCACTGCTGGACGGCCGCGTCGAGGACCGGCAGAGCGCCGGCGGCGTCCCCGCGCATCAGCAGCGATGCGCCCCTCGATCAGCTGCCGGTAGACGGGATCCTCGATTCTCGCGGCGAGCTCCTCTGCCCGCTCGAACTCCTGGGCGTCGAGGAGGATGTCGGCGTAGGTGAAGCGGGCCTGGTCGTTCCGCGGCCCGCCCATCATGTCGAAGACCTGCTCGGCCACCTCCAGGGCGCGCTCTGGCTCGCCGCCGCTTCTGTAGAACTCCGCCAGGGCCAGCCGCTCGGCGACAGCCCCCGGACTCCTCGACGGCCTCGACGAGCAGCGCCTCCGCCTCCTCGCGGCGGCCCATGCTGCGCAGGCGGTTCGCGAGGGGCACCCGGAGCGAGAGATCGTCGGGGCTCGCCTCGAAGCGCCGGCGCACCAGGGCCAGGGCCTCCTCTGTCTCGGTCGGCCTCGTCGTAGACGGAGAGCATCTGCTGGGCCACGAAGGGGTCGTCCGGATAGGCCTCCAGGCAGCGCTCCATCTCGGTCTCGCTCCGCTCGGCGTCTTCCGCGTAGTCCCTGAAGGCCAGCGCGTAGGCGGCGCAGGCACGCGCCGCGAGGCCGGGCTCGGGCGGACGCGGCCGCGACCTCCATGAAGCGCCGATGGGCCGCCTCGGACTCCTCGAAGCGCCCCATCTCGCCGAGCGTGACGGCTCGGGCGTAGACCATCTCGGGATCGTCGGGATTGAGCTCGAGCAGGCGGTCCAGGTCGGCCAGGGCGTCTTCCCGGCGCTTGGCGTCGAGGTTGACCTTGTAGCGGTAGGAGAGGGCTGCCCGGTGCTCCGGCATCGAGCGCCAGCACCCGGTCCGCCGCTGCGAGGGCCCGGTCGTAGTCCTTGAGGGAGAGGTAGAGCGAGACCAGGGCCAGATTGGCCGGCTCGGCGAACTCGGGCGACTCCGCCGCTCGCTCCAGGCGCCAGATCGCGCTGTTGCTCTGCCGCTGGCGCACCAGCGCGACGCCGAGGCGGTAGTTGGCCTCGGGGTGGCCCGGGTTCTGCTCCAGGATCTCGCGCAGGGGCTCGACGGACTCCTCGAACTCCCCGACGTCCTGCATGGCGCGCACCTCCTCGAGCAGCTTCTCGGGGCTCGCCCCGCAGCCGGCCAGATCAGCAGGAGCAGGGCAAAGAGCGCGCAGCGCCCCAGGCGCCGAGCGCATCGGGGCTCTGCGGGCAGCGGCGAGACACCGGGGCCGGCCACGGCCTCCCCGGGCGGGTGTCAGGTGCGACATGGAAACGCGGGCCTCCTGAGGCTGGAGCGACGCGCGACTATAGGCGAGCGGGCAGGGACCCGCATGTCGTGTGGGTGCCCTCCGAGGTGAAAAAGGTGGCGAGCGAGGAGCCGAGTGGAACGGACTTTCCTCGAAAAGGGAAAAGACTTTTCCCTTCGCACCCCCACCCCCCGCGGGTCATCCGACATCGACAAGAAAACTCCATGAAATTTCAAATAGTTGGAAGAGAGCAGAGAGCGGCCGGGTTGGCACCGGTGTTGCAGATTGGTTCTCCGCAGAGGCGGTTTGCGAGAGGACGGCAGGGTGCCGTGGATTAGCTCGCCGTTGCCGTTCTCGGAGACAACACAACCAAGTAACAGAAGGCAGGAGATCAGTACTATGCGGAAAGTCTTAGTCGCTCTGGCGACTCTGTTGTTGGCGGGCAGCGTTCACGCAGCCACGCTCCCCTACGGCGGCGCACTGGTATTCCAGCTGGCGACGCTGCCGGGCGCGGTCGGCGCCTGGTAGCGGCGCTGGCCATCGTGAACGGAAGTGCGGGCGCGCCCGCTCGCGACCCTGCAACTCGGTGCCGGAGCCCTCGGGCCGGTGACGGCGTCGGTGCCGGTGACCAACAACTCCACCATCAACTCGGTGATCTTCAACCGGCGATGGCGATGGTGAGCCGGAACCCCTCGTCGTCGGGGGCGCCGGAGCTCCCATGGGCCTCTCGGGTACGGCGAAGATCTGCTTGGTCTTCGCGCCCTGCGCGTACGCAGCGGTGCCCGTGCCGCTCACGCCCGACCGTCGGGCGGCGCGGGCTTCGGTGTCGGCGGGACGCAGGTCGTCCCCGGCGCCGTGGCGATCACCATGCAGCACAACCCGTGGACGCTCGGCCCGCCGACCATGACCATCCACACGCCGAACAGCAACGTGACGACGCCGACCCTGCCGGGCGGCTTCCGCACTGCCGGCGGACAGCGCCGGCAGCCCTCGGGCGTCGTGCAGCTCGTGACGGTCATCAAGACCTACACGAGCCTCACGGGTGCGTTCCCGGAGCTGCCGCTGATCGGGATCATTCAGCTGCACTTCGTTCCTGAGCCGGGCACGCTGCTGCTCCTCGGCTCGGGCGTGGTGGGGCTCGCGGTTCTCGGTCGCAAGCGCAGGAGCTAGCGATCGCCGCAGCACCACGAGGTGCCTTCGGGCGGCCACCCCTTCGGGGTGGCCGCCCTTCGTTTGTGGTCACCTCGGGGCTTCCGCTCGGCGCCTACTGCGCTAGGCTGCCGAGTCCGCCGCGAGCCACCTGGCTCCCGGCGGCTCCGATGAGGAGAAGCCCATGCTGCGCCGCCTGCTCGACTCGCCGCGAACCTACTACGTCCTCGCCGGGATCCTGCTCGTGGTGGCGGTGCTCTCGCCAGTTCGAGATCCGCTCGCCCGGCCGGCCCGAGGGACGCGAGGCCGAGCTCGCCGCCCTCGCGCACTCGCGACGACGTCAACCTGATCTTCATCCTGATCGACACGCTGCGGGCGGATCGCCTCCACGCGTACGGCTACGCGCGCGAGACCAGCCCCTGGATGGACGAGCTGGCCCGCACCGGCGTGCGCTTCTCCCGGGTGCTCAGCCAGTCGAGCTGGACCAAGAGCTCGATGGCCTCGCTCTGGACGGCCACCTACCCGGCGCGCAACGGCATCCTGCGCTGGGGCCACGGCCTGCCCGAGGAAGCCCCGCTCCCCGCCGAGCAGCTGCAGGAGGCGGGCTTTCGCACCGCGGGGATCTTCCGCAACGGCTGGGTGGCAGCCAACTTCGGCTTCGGCCAGGGATTCCAGAGTCTACATCCGGCCGGTCCCCAGCGTCTCGCCCGGGCAAGCGGACCCCCCGCTCCCACGAGCGGCTCAAGGGCACCGACGAGGACGCCACCCAGGCGGCGTTCGAGTTCCTGCGCACCTACGGCGACGAGCGCTTCCTGCTCTACCTCCACTACATGGACGTCCACCAGTACACCTACACCGAGACTCTCCGCGCTCTTCGGCTCCAGCTACTCCGACGCCTACGACAACGCCATCCACTGGACCGACCAGAACATCGGCGCGCTGCTCCGTGGAGCTCGACGAGCTGGGGCTGCGCGACCGCACCGTGGTGGTGATCGCCTCCGACCACGGCGAGGAGTTCCTCGAGCACGGCCGCGAGGGCCACGCCAAGAGCCTCTACCGGGAGGTGATCGAGGTGCCCTGGATCGTGAGCCTGCCCTTCCGCCTGGAGCCCGGCGTCGTGGTGGAGACGACCGTCCAGAACGTCGACATCTGGCCGACGCTGCTCGATCTGCTGGGCGTGCCGGCGCTGCCCGAGACGGACGGGCGCTCGCGGCTGCCGCTGATCGAGGCCGCGCTGCAGGGTCCGGCGGGCACCCCGCCGGCCCGAGACGAGTCCGCGGTCTGCCTTCGCCCAGCTCGACCGGCGCTGGGGCTTCACGGAGGGCCCGTCCCAGACCATCGTCGCCGTCACGGAGGGCCCCTATCGCCTGATCGTGACCAAGAGCCCGGAGCGAGGACGACGCAGGTGGAGCTCTTCGACCACCGCGCCGATCCCGCAGAGGCCAACAGACATCGCCGCCGACCAGCCCGAGATCCGCGCCCGCCTCGAGAAGCAGGCCGACCGCTATCTCGCCCGCCCTCCCCTCCCCTGGGGCGCCCCCCTCGAGGTCGAGGTCTCCGACCTCGAGCGCGGACAGCTCCAGGCCCTCGGCTACGTCGTTCGCTGAGCCCTGCGAACGGTGAGCGGTGTGGGGCGCGCAGTCGGGTGGGCGGTCCTCGCAGTCTCGCTCGGGCTCTTCGCCGCGGCGCTGCTCGGCCGCCTGTCGTATCCGCTCCTCTGGCAGGACGAGGGAGAGACCGCCGTCTTCGCGCGCCGGGTGCTCGAGTACGGCTACCCGAAGGTCCACGGCCCCCGCAATGTCGTCTATCAGTTCGGGTTCGACGTGGCTCTCGGCGTCGACGAGCGAACCGACGCCTACATCGGGACGACATGGGGGCACTTCTACTTCGCCGCTCCCGGCGTCGCCCTGGCGAACCTCACCGAGGACCTTCGCGCGAAGACGGCGCTGATGCGTCTTCCCTTCGCGCTCGCCGGCGCCGCGGGCGTGCTCGTCGCCCTCGCCGGGCTGCTTCCCGCGGTTCGCAGCAGGGGAGCGCGCCTCGCTCTCGCCAGCGCCCATCTGCTGCTCGCCAGCGTCTGCGTCGCGCTGCTGCTCCATCTGCGCGAGGTTCGCTACTACGCCCTCGCCACGCTGCTCGCCTCGTCGCTCTTCGCCCTGCACGCCTCGCGCTTCGCCTACTTCCGCATCGGCTCGCGCGCCTGGGGGCTGTGGGCGGGGCTCCTCCTCTTCCTGCTCTACCAGACCTTCTACGTCGGGATTCTTCGTCTTCTCGGCGGCGCTGATCCTCGACCGGCTCGCGGCGAGCCGGGCCCGGCCTCCCGAGACCAGGACAGCGTGCTGGTTCGGGAGCTCGCGCCGGTGCTCGGCGCCGCACTGGCCGTCGCCCCCTTCGTGTTGTTCTTCGAGCAGTTCCAGACCGCCCGCGCCTTCGCCGACCGCTTCCAGCTCGGCCCCGTGGACTACGCGCGAAACGCGCTGGCGATCCTGCGCTACATGGCGCGCTACGAGCTTCTGGTGCCGGCGATTGGCCTGGGGGCGATCGGTCTGGCGCTGAGAGCGGCTCGGCGGAGCGGCACCACCCGGGGCGCCGGACACCGCGGCGCCCGCGCGCCGCTTCCTCGGGATTCTCCTGACGTTGAACGTGCTGTTCAACGCCGCGAACCCGGTCCTCTACGGGCGCTACTTCGTCGTGCTCTCTCCCCTGCTGAACGCACTGGTCCTGCTCCAGGTGGTGCAGCTCGGCCAGTGGGCGAGCTCGCGTGCCGGGCGCGGCGTGTCGCCTGCATTGCGCGGCGCCCCGGTGCTCCTCGCAGCGGGCCTGCTGGCTGCGGGCATCCTGCCCAAGGCCCCCGAGGTGGCTGGGCGGGTGCGCGAGCTGCGCGATCCGGTGAGGGGTCCGCTCGACTTCGCGATCCCGTTTCTCGCGGAGCGCTACCCGGATACACGCCGGCTGGTGATCGCGACGAACTACGAGTCCTACCCGTTGATGACCTACCTGGATAGCCACGTGATCGTCGGCCTCTCCGGTGCGAATCTCGTCCGCGACCGGACCCGCAGGCCCGACGTGGTGATCCCCCGAAAGGCCTGGTCACGACACATGGACGTCCTCGCCGGCTTCCTGCGCGAGGGCGAGTTCGAACGTCACGTGCTTCCCGTCGCGGATGCGCACTACAACGGGATTCCGGAGCTGGGGCACTGGCCCACGGTTCCGTTCCCCACTCCTTCGAGACCCGGATCCCGGCCAGCCAGGGCCAGAGTCTCGAGCTGTTCACCCGTGCAGACCCATCCGCCGTACCGGCGAGCCCAGGCGGAGACCCCCTGAGCCGCTTCTGATAGGGGGTCTGCTACCCTGCCGGGTTCGCTGAAGCTCCTCGGGGGATGTCGATGATCCGCTCCGTCGCACTGCTGCTCACCGCCCTGACGGGGTTCAGCGGCCTCGTCTACGAGGTGACCTGGCAGAAGTACCTGGCGACCCTGCTCGGATCGCACAGCGAGGCGACCGCGGCGGTGCTCGCGCTCTTCCTCGGGGGCCTCAGCGTCGGCTACTCGCTCTTCGGCCGCGTCAGCCGGAAGCTGGCGGAGTCGGGCTCCCCGGAGCGGGTCCGCGGCCGCCTGCTCCGCGTGTACGGACTGGTGGAGCTCGGAATCGGGCTCTACGCGTTCGTCTTCCCCCTGGCCTTCGCCGCCGCCAGGGGCTTGTCGCTCTGGGTTCCGCGTCGAGCAGCAGGGGATCGCCTTCGCCTTCGACGTGCTGCTCTCCGCGCTCCTGATCGGGCCGCCCGCGATCCTGATGGGCGCGACGATTCCCATGCTGACCCAGGCGCTGGCCCGGGCGCTCGAGGACGCGACCCGCTTCCACGCCCTCGTCTACGGGCTCAACACGGCGGGCGCCTTCGCAGGCGCCCTGGCTGCGGCGTTCTGGCTGGTGCCCCGGCTCGGACTGGTGGGCGTGCTGATCGGGATGGGTCTGGTGAACGCGGTGGCGGGGCTCGGCTTCCTCCTGCTCGCCCGGCGCGCCCCGCGCGAGGCGGTGCACGGCTGCGAGAGACGCCGAAGCGCTCCCGACCATCTCGGGCTTCGGCTCCTACGCCGCCGTGGCGCTCCTGGTCGGCTTCGCCATGATGGCGGTGCAGGCCGTCCTGATCCGCCTCGGCGGACTCTCGCTGGGCTCGTCTCCCTTCACCTTCGCCATGGTGGTGGCGGTCTTCGTGCTCTGCATCGCGCTGGGCAGCCTGGCCGTCTCCCTCCCCGCCCGGATCCCGCGGCCGATCATCGTCATCAATCAGTGGCTTCTCCTGCTCTCCCTCGGCGCGCTCTACCTGGTCGCTCGAGGCCTCGCCCTACTGGGCCCACGTGCTGCGAGCCTTCTTCCGCAGCGAGCCGGAGGTGTTCAGCGCCTACTGGTTCGCCGTCTTCCTGGGTCTGCTGCTGTTCCTGGGCCTGCCCGTCGTCTTCTCCGGCGCGGTGCTGCCACTTCTCTTCCATCGCCTGCGCCACGAGGTCGGGGAGCTCGGCGACCTGGCCGGGCGTCTCTACAGCTGGAACACCGTCGGCTCGCTGCTGGGCGCGCTGTTCGGGGGCTATCTGCTGCTGCTCTGGCTGGATCTCCACGAGGTCTTCCGGATCGCGCTCGCGGCGCGTCCTGCTCGCGGCGGTGATGCTGAGCGCGCGCGTGCTGGGCAGGAGCTCGATCCTCAAGTGGGGCAGCGTGGCGGCCGCCAGCGCGGTCGGCCTCGCGCTGCTTCCCGCCTGGTCGCCCCACCCCTTCGCCCTGGGTCTCTTCCGCATGCGGGGGCCGACCCCTCTCACCCACGCGGGTCCGGCCGCGTTCTTCCGCAATCGAGCGGAGCACCTCGAGGTGCTGTTCTACGAAGACGACGCCACCAACTCGATCGCGGTGACTCGCGAGAAGGACCCCGAACGCCGGCCTGACCATCGTCAACAACGGGAAGTCCGACGGCAATCTGGTCGACGACTACCCGACCATGGCACTCACCGGGCTGGTTCCGGCGCTGCTCGCGGAGCGCCCCGCCCGCGCCTTCGTGGTCGGGTTCGGAACCGGTGTCACCGTGGGCGAGCTCGCCGCGCTTCCCGAGGTCGAGGAGGTCGTGGTGGCCGAGATCTCGCGCGGAGTGCTGCGCGCCGCACCGCTGTTCGACCCGGGCAATCTCGGCGCCTCGGTGAACCCGAAGGTCGAGCTCGGTGCGCGGCGACGCCTACCGCGTCCTGCTGCGGACCACGGGCCGCTTCGACGTGATCGCCTCCGAGCCCTCCAACCCCTGGATGGCCGGCGTCGAGATGCTCTACAGCCAGGAGTTCCTGCGCGCGGCCCGGGACCGGCTCAACCCCGGCGGAATCTACGCCCAGTGGTTCCACGGATACGAGACGGACCGGGAGACCATCTCCATCGTCCTGCGCACCTACGCGTCCGTGTTCGACGACGTCGCCATCTGGTACACGCTGGGACCGGACATGCTCCTGATCGGCTTCGCCGAGGGCAACCCCGACCCCTTCCCGCGCCTGGTGGCGCGCGCCTCGTCCCCTCCCTACCGGGCGGGGCTGGCCCGCGCCGGAGTCGAGGGGCTGCCGGCGCTGCTGGTGCACGAGCTCGTCCCACGAGGCGTCCTGCACCACGCGAGGAAGGACGGCCCGGTGCACACGCTGCTCCACCCGATCCTGAGCGATCGCGCCGCGCGGGCCTTCTTCGCCGGAGGTCAGGCCGAGCTGCCGAGCTTCGCCCGTCTGCGCGACGCCCGGGCCAGCGACCAGCACTCGCTGCTGCGCCGCTACGTGCGGGAGAACGGCGGCGCGCTCACTCCCCAGGAGCGAGCGCTGCTGACGGATCAGCTGTGCCGGAGTCGCCTCGACGAGTGCGCCGTCGCCCTGGCATCCTGGCTCCACGACGAGCGGGGCTCACCCGAGCTCCGCAGGCGGATCGGCGAGGTCCGAAAGCACTTCAGGACCCAGGGACCACCGCTCTCCGGGCCGTTCCTGCGCCAACATCTCGGGATTCTTCGGAGTCGAGGGCGGCGACCTGCCGCCTGCCACCCCGGAGGTCGCCGGGCAGGCACGCGCAGCTCTTCGCCCGGTACTACTTCCCCGGCATGCCCTTCGAGCGCGGGTATCTGGAGCGGCTCTTCGACCGCTGTGCGATCGACATGCCGAACGCCCAGCGCTGCCTGGAGGAGCGCAAGAAGGCGGAACGCCGGCTCGGCTGGCTCGGCGGAAAGCTCGACTCCTTGACGCAGAACGGGCTCGAGGGAAATGGCGGGAAAAGCTGGCACAGCCCTGCGTTGCGAGGCCTCGTGGCGCTCGGTCATCTTCTGTGCGGCTGCTGCTGCTGCTGGCGATCGCCGGCGGATGCACGAACTCCGGACCCACCGCCGCCAGTCGTCCTGATCGTGATCGACACGCTGCGCTGGGATCGCCTTTCGCTCTCCGGGATACACCCGCCCCACCTCGCCTCAGATCGATCAGTTCGCCGCGGACGCGGTGGTCTTCGAGCAGGCTTTCGCTACAGCGTCCTGGACGCGACCTTCGGTCGCGTCGCTCCTCACCGGTCTCGACGCACGCAAGCACGGCGCGGTCCACTCGGACGAGGGGCTTGGCACCGTCGAGACCCTCGCGGAGAACCTCGCGCGCGCGGGCTACCGGACACAGGCCTGGATCACAAACCCGTTCCTCAAGGGAGGCGGTTTCGAGCGGGGCTTCGAACGCTATGAGAAGCTCTGCCTGGGCCGGGGATTCGACGTCACGGGAAGAGAAGTCACCGCCATGGTGAGGGCTCAGGCGGCCGTGGGGCCGGCGACGTTCAACTGGATCCACTTCATCGATCCACACGATCCATACCGGCCGAGCGAGGAGGCACGAGCTCAGCTGGTGCGGCCCTACGCGGGAACCGCCAGCGGCGAGACCCGTTTCGTCCGGGGAGCGCTGCTGACCGGCGAGTTCGTTTCTGAGCGCAGAAGACGTCGCAATACCTCTCCGATCTCTACGATGCCGAGCTACGGACCGTGGATCAGGCGTTGGGGCAGCTCTTCGATTGGCTGCGCAGCACCGGGGCCTACGATCGCGCCCTCGTGATCCTTACCTCGGACCACGGGGAGGAGTTCCGGGAGCACGGCGGCTGGCTGCACGGATTCACGCTCTACGAGGAGCAGATCCACGTCCCACTCATCATCAAGCCGCCTTCCTCCCTCGGCGCGGCCGTCGGGAGACGCAGCCAACCCGTATCGCTACTGGATGTGGTGCCGACGGTTCTGGAGATCGCGTCTCTGCCGCTGCCCGAGGGGCTCGACGGGCGCAGCCTCGTTCCCGATCTCCTGGGCAGGCCCCCGTCGTCTGTACGGACCATCTTCGCGTTGGAGCCGCTGGCGGGGCGCGACGGGCCCACCGGGATGGCCTACATGGGTCGATCCCACGGGCTCAAGTGGATCGAGGTGGACGGGCGCCATCCGGGCCGAGAAGCACCCCCTCTCGACGAGTGCTACGACCTCCGCTCGGATCCGGGTGAGCAGCGGAACCTGGCGAACGAGGATCGGTCGCCATGTTCCGAGCTCGCGACCTTCGTCGGATGAGTGGCGCGCGTGGGGTATCGAGGCCGGAGAGCATCTCGAGCTCGCACCCGGCGAAATGGAGCGACTCCGGGCCATCGGCTACGCCCACTGAGCGCGATGAGCGGGGAGGCTGTCCTGCGGACTCAGCGCCAGGTGCGCCGGATCTCCTCCCGGGCCGCCTGCAGCTCTGCCGACTCCGGCGAGACCTGGAGCGCGCGCTCGAGCCGGGCGAGCGCCCGGCCGGGCCGGCCCGCCTCGACCTCTGCGCGAGCCAGGCGAAGCGCGGCTCGAGGCTGGTTCCAGGCTTCCGGCGTGATCCGCGAGAGGAGATCCTCGGCCGGCTCGCCGGCCTCGATACGCAGGGCAGCGTGACGCCAGAACGCCTCCGCGCTCGCACCGCGGGACTCGGCTGCGCGCTCGTAGAGCGCGACCGCCTGCTCGAGCTCGCCCCGCGCTTCGGCGATGCGCCCCAGACCCACGATCGGCTCGGCGGATGCGGAGTCGAGCCGGGCGGCCTCCTCGAACGCGCGCTCCGCTTCCTCGAACCGCCCCTGCTCCTCGAGAGCCTCGGCGAGAGCCAGGTGCACCCCGGACACCGCAGGGTGCCTGGGCCAGCGCGTCCCGAGCGAAGCGCTCCGCCGCCTCGGCTCGTCCGGCTCGCCGGGCCGCCTCGGACCGATGCAGGTCGAACACGTAGCCCCCGCCTTCCAGCGGCTCGAGCTCGGCGAGCGCTTCCTCCGGGCGGCCCGCCGCCATCAGGCCGATGGCCGCCTGCAGCTTCATCACCTGGCCCATCCCATCCTTGGGGTCGATCCCCCCCACCTGGCCGAGCTCAGCTTCCGCGACGCCCGCGTCCCCGGCCAGGTATCCGAGCCGGGCGAGCCGTTCTCGCATCGCCGCGTCCGGCGTGAGCGTGGGCTGACCGGCCGGGAATCCGCGAGCCGCCTCTCCAGAACGCTGCTCCAGCTCTGCGACGACGTCCGGCTGCACCAGGCTGAGATTGCGCGTCTCGCCCGGATCCTCCCGGAGGTCGTAGAGCTCGGGACGCGGCGCACGGATGTACTTGAAGCGGGCCGAACGCACTCCGAGAAGCGGGCTCCAACCGAGATCGAGCTGCGGCGCGAGCGTCTCCATGTAGGCGAGAGGCTGCTGCGCGTCGCTGCCCGGTCGATTCGCCAGCAGGTCGCGTCCGTCCGCGTCGCGGAATCGGCTCCGCTCCGACGAGGGCGAGCAACGTCGGAGCGACGTCGACCAGTCGAGCCACCGACGCATCGACCCGCCCCTGCGAGAGGTCCGCTCCGCTCAAGATGAGGGGAACCCACTGGGTGGCGTCGTAGATCGTGAGCGAGTGGGTCATCTCCCCGTGCTCGCCGAGACTCTCGCCGTGGTCGCTGGTGACCGCGAAGAGGGTGCGCCTCTCGTCCCAGCGGGCTCGCACCAGGTCCACCAGCCGGCCCAGCTCCGCATCCGCAAACGCGATCTCGCCCGCGTAGGGGTGGGAGGGCGACCGGGCCAGATAGCGTCGCAGGCGGCTTGTAGCCCGCGTGGGGGTCGTAGAGGTGCAGCCACAGGAAGAAGCGGTCCGGCGCGGTCTCGAGCCAGGCGATGGCCGAGTCGACGACCCGGTCGGCGGTCCGCTCCGAGAATCCGAACTCGCCGGCGGCGCGACGCGGTGCCATGCGATCGTCGTAGTGATCGAACCCGCGAGCGAGTCCGTACTGCCGGTCCAGCACCACCGCCCCGATGAAGGCGGCCGTCGCGAAGCCCCGGTCGCGCAGCCGCTCCGCCAGCGTGGGGAAGTCGCCAGCGAGCTGGAAGGTCGAGTTGTTGCGCACCCCGTGCCGGTGCGGATCGAGTCCGGTCATCAGCGAGGCGTGCGAGGGAAGGGTGAGGGGTGCCGGCGAGATGGCGTTCTCGAAGCGCACACCGCGCTCGGCCAGCGCGTCGAGCGTTGGGGTGGGGACCCACTTCCCGCCATAGCTCCCGACGTGATCGGCGCGAAGCGTGTCGATCGTGACCAGAACGATGCGATCCACACTCGAGGCCGGCGTGCAGCCCGCCAGCAGGGCGGCGGCCAGGGCCAGTGCGGACGGAAGGCACACCGCTCGAAGCCAATGCTCGGTTCGCCGAGGGTCCCTCTCCACGCTGGTCGACATCCCGGCGACGGTAGCCCGGCATTCTGACCGAGAGGTAACCGGGTCGGACGCCCGAGCCGAGAGCTGGCGGAGCGGAGCGGCGTCCGCCATTGGCGTATCCTATCCTGATGCGTTCCGTTTTCTGGAGGATCCCGTGCTGCGCCTACGCCGCTTCCGCTGCGCTCTGATCGCCCTGCTCGCCGCCTCAGTCCTCGCCTGCGCCTCCGAGGAGGAGCGCTTCGAGGAACACATGGCCCGGGCGGAGGCGCACCGCGAGTCGGACCAGCTCAAGGAGGCGGCCGTCGAGCTGCGATCGGCCCTCAAGCTCAAGCCGAACAGCGCTGCGGTCAACGAGCAGATCGCGGACCTCGCCCGCGAGTCCGGTCAGTTCGAGAACGCCGTCTTCTTCTACCGGGAGGCTCAGCGGCTCGATCCGAAGTGGATGGATCCCCTGCTCGACGAGTTCCAGCTGGTTCTCGGGGGCGATCTCAAGCGAGCCGCCGAGATCGTCCGGCTCGCCATCGAGCTGGCCCCCGACGACCCGCGCGTCCACAGGAGCCGGGCGCAGTTCAAGCTGGTCGTTTCCGACACGGACGAGGCGCTCGGCTCGGCGCTCACCGCCATCGAGCTGGCTCCCGACGATCCTGTCAACTACGTGGCTCTCGGTTCCGTCTACCAGGCGAAGATCCGCGAGCAGCAGCTCCTCGGCGAGGAGCCGTCGGAGGAGCTGATCCAATCGGCCCTCGAAGCTTTCGAGAAGGCGGATCAGGGCGATGCATCCATCCAGGCGCGGATCCAGAAGGCGCGAACCCTGGCCATCCAGCCGGGCAAAGAGGAGGAGGCCCGAGCCGCGTTTCAGGCTGCGCTGGAGCGCGCCGTCGAGCTCGACGACCAGCCCTATCAGCTGATGATCGCGGAGGAGATGGCGCAACGCGCGCGGCGCCAGGGCGAGCTGGAGCTGGAGCGCCAGGCGCTGGAAGCGATCACCGTCATCGATTCCAACGAGCTGTCGGGCCGCGAGCGCTGGGTGCTCGGGGATCCCGAAGGGCGGATCCTCCGTGCCTGGAGGGATCTGGCGAACCTCGCCGAGAAGCAGGAGCCGGGCAGCGGGCCCGCCGTTCTCGAGCGCCTGCTCGAGGAGCGACCCGAGGACGTGCAGACGCATCTCTTCTACGCGCGGTTCCTCGCTAGCGCACGGGCGCAGCTCGGATGCGTACGCGCACCTGGAGGCCAGCGCCGACCGGGGCGTCGCGCCGGCACTGCTGCTCGACGAGGCGGTCCGACTTGCGCTCGACAGCGCCGACCTCGAGACGGCGCGCCGCTTTCTCGAACGCCTCGGCGCGGAGCACCCCGAGGACATCCGCGCGGTGCTGGCGAGCGCGCGAATGGCGCTTGCGACGCGCGGCTTTCCCGCAGCGGCCGAGCTGCTGGCCCGCGTGAACGAGGTCGAGGAGACCAGCGAGTCCCAGCGCCTGCTGGCGATGGCGGAGCTCGCGTCGGGGAACCTGCCAGCAGCGCAGCGGGCAGCGAACCGCTCGCTGGAGCTCGAGCCGCAGAATCCCGCGACCCTCCGCCTGCAGGCACGGATCCAGTTCCAGGCCGGCGACTGGCAGAGCGTTTTGCAGACCCTGACGCGGCTCCGTGGAAGCGGGGGGCGCCTCCAGATGGAAGACAGGCTGCTCGCGGTGCGCCCCCTGTTCGAGCTCGACCGGCGAGGTGGCGGGCCGCAGACTCCTCGACGAGCTCCTCGCGGCCGATCCGCCCCCGGAGGCCGCGGTCGTGGCGTTCGTCCGCTACGAGTCCTCCCGCGATCCCGAGAGGGCAGCGAAGCTGCTGGAGGACGCCCTGGCCAGGAACCCGGACAGCGTGGCGCTGCTCAGAACCGTGACGGCTTTCGACCTGAGCCGCGGCGAGAGCGAGCGCGCGCTGACCCGGCTGGATCGCGCTCTCGAGGCGAGGCCCGAGGTTCCGCTCCTGCTCGCGTTGCGGGCGCAGGCACTCGTCAACGCGGGCCGGCTGGAGGAAGCGGAACGAGACGCCCGACAGGCGTTCGAGCGCAACCCCTCCATGCCCGGGGTCCTCGACCTGATCCTCACGATCTACGAGCGGCAGGGCCGTGTCGACGTAGCCATCGAGCAGCTGGAGGCCTCCGAGAGCGCGGGGCTGCTCGGGCCCAATCATCGCGTGCTGCTGGGCCGGCTCCAGCTGAGGAACGGAAATCCCGACTCGCGCAGCGGAGCTGTACGAAGCCGCTCTCGCCGAGGATCCCGATCTCGCCGGCGCCAAGAACGACCTCGCGTTCTTGCTCGCCCGGGAGGGACGAGATCTGGATCGAGCTCTCCAGCTCGCTCAGGAGGCGCAACAGGAGCTCGGCACGGTCCCGCAGGTAATCGACACGCTGGGCTACGTCATGCTGCGCCGGGGGCTGGCGGGTCCCGCGGCCGAGCAGTTCGGGGCAGCGCTCCGCATGGCCGAGGAAGCGGGAGGGGCCACGGCGGAGCTTCACTATCACATGGGGCTGGCACTGCGGGACCTCGGACAGGAAGAGGCGGCGGCCGGGCACCTCGCACGGGCGCTTTCCATCGATCCGGAGTTCGTGGATGCAGCGGACGCCGAACGGCAGCTCGAGGCGGCCCGGGCCGCCTCGAGCCAGAGCGCCGCACCGGCTTCATAGGAGAGGCTGACACGGGAATGGGACGAGCCTTCCCGACGCCCTCGCAGGAGACGTCGAGCCCGGCGGCGTCCTTGCCGCCCTGGTTCTTTCCAGCCACGGCCGCAGCCGTGATCGCGTTGCACGCGATCCTGTTGTTTGCCTCTCCCGGCCTTCACGGCGGCGCCGATCTGCTCCCCCATCTCCGGATGGTGGAGCTGATGGGGTTGGAGCCCGCGCTGCGGAACGTCTACCCGCCGGCCTACCACGTGATCGGCGCGTTGATCGCGCCCCTCGTCGGCCTCTCGGTGTACCCGAAGCTCTTCGCAGTGGGTGCGAGCCGCGCTCTCGATCGCATGTTTCCGTTTCTTCCAGCGGCGGGCCGGCCTTCCCGACCACACCTCGGTGCTGTTCGCCCTCTGGCCCTACGGCTTCGCGCTCTCCTGGTCCATGCCAAAGAACGAGGTGGCCGGGTACGCACTCGTCTTTCTCGGCCTCGGCCTGCTGATGGCGCGGCGCCACGTCTGGCTCGCCCTGGTCGTCGGCGCGACGTTCTGGGTGCACACGCCCGGCGCGCTGCTTCTCGGCTTCTGCGGCGGCGTCGTCGCGCTGGTGCGGCGGGACGTTCGCGGGCTCTTCGCGCTGGCGCTGGGAGCTCTGGGCGCGGTTCCGCTGATCGGCACCCACCTGGCGGCGGGTTGCTCTCTGCAACAGGCCCTGCTCTTCGAGCGAGGGCGACTACCTGCACATCGCGGGGCTTCGAAGCACCCTCCACCGTTGGCCTCTCTTCTTGACGCTCGCCAGCCCTCCGATCCTGGTCGCGGCGTTCGCGGGCGCTCGCGATGTCTGGAGCCGCGATCGGGCGGTCGCGGTCCTGTGCGGCGTGCTCGTCGTCCTCTACCTCCAGGAGCTCTGGCTCGCGCCCTTCGGCGTCGGGACGACGGTGAACCTGAACCGCGGCCTCTCCCTCCTGGTCATCCCCGTCGTGATCGCGGCCGGCGTCTGGATCGCCCCCCGGCCCCGGCTCGCCCCCTGGCTCTTCGGCGCAGCAGCGCTCTGGTGCCTCGGCTCCGCATTGACGGTGGCAAGGGAGCCGATCTCGTGGCGACCCGTCGCCATCGAGGAGATCCGGGACCTCCGCATGGCACGCTGTCGCCTCGGCTGGAACGCACCGAACGCCGCTCACCGCAAGCAGCGCCGCCCCCGCGCGCCCGCACCCGCCCCGAACCAGTGACACCGCGATTCCCGAGGAGCCCCCACGGAGCCGGCGAGCTTGGCGCACGACCTCGGGCGCGGGTAGCCTTGCCCGATGGACCGTCTTCGCACCGCTCTGCTCGTCGCGCTCTGCGCCGCTCCGATTGCGCTCGGCGGCTGCGGGGCGGGAACGGAGACGAAGCTCGACGGCGCCGTGGTGATCGTGCTCGACACGCTTCGGGCCGACAGGCTCTCGGCCTACGGCAACCCGCGAGCGACTTCGCCCAGGATCGACGCCTTCGCAGAGCGCAGCGTGCTCTTCGAGCGGGTGGTGAGCGCCGCCTCCTGGACGCTCCCCGGCTTCGCCGGGCTCCTCTCGGGGCGCTATCCGACGGCCCGGATCCTCGACGGGCGCCTGGAGGCCTCGCTGGTGGAACCTCTTCGCGATGCGGGCTTCCGTACCGCGGCCTTCACGGAGGGCGGCTACGTCTCGACCTTCTTCGGGATGAACCGGGGCTTCGAGACCTTTTCCGAGCAGGAGGGCGCCGTCGAGCTCCGGGTCGGCGCGCTCCGCATCAACGAGCAGGGAGGCGGCATCGAGGCGACGTTTCGCTCCGCCGAGGCGTGGCTCGCGGAGCAGCGCGGCTCGCGGTTCTTCCTGATGGTCCACACCTACGAAGTCCACACTCCCTACCGGCGTCTCGAATACGCAGCGGGGCTGGAGCGGGGAAGCCTTCCGGAGACCTTCGAGACCGACGACGCCGACCGCTACGCCACGGGCGCTCTCCCGGTCGCTGAAGCCGAGCTCGCCTACCTCCGTGCACTCTACGACGGCGGCGTTGCGGTGGCGGACCGGGAGGTGGGGCGATTCCTCGACGCGCTCGAAGCGATGGGACTGGGAGAGCGAACGCTGGTCGTGCTGACCAGCGACCACGGAGAGGAGCTGGGCGAGAGGACGCCGCCCCGCCCCGGCAACCACGGGCACTCGCTCTACGACGAGCTGCTGCTGGTTCCGCTGATCGTGCGCGACCCGCGGCCCGGTGCGCCGGCCGGGCGGGTCGCGTACCAGGTGCGAAGCGTCGACGTGATGCCGACGATTCTCGACCTGCTGGAGGTGCCCGCCCCGGAGGATCTCGACGGACGCAGCCTCGCCGGTCTGATGCGCGGGGAGGAGACCGGGGACCGCCCGGCGTTTGCCCGGCTCCAGACCGCAGGCGTGCGCGAGATGGTTCGCGACGGGTCCCACAAGCTGATCCACAACGTCTTCCCGATCGTCCCCCCGTTCGAGCTCTACGATCTGGCGGAGGATCCAGCGGAGTCGAAGAGCGTGGGGGAAGAGCGAGCCGGCGAGACTGGAAGAGCTCGGGGCCGCGCTTCGCGGGCTCCGCTCGCCCATCGCCGAGGAGGGCCCGCCGAACCTCGAGCCGCAGCAGAAGCTGCCCGCCGAGCTTCGGGAGCGGCTCGACGCCCTCGGCTACGCACAGTGAGGCCAGCCCGGAGCGGCCCCCTCAGCGGGACGCGGCTCGCTTCACGCGGATCGAGAAGCGACGCCCGTTCCAGAGGACCTGGTGGGGACCTCCCAGGCGCACCGCCAGAAACGCGACGCCGCCCTCGCGGTCGAGGTGGGGCCGCACGTCCACCTGGTCTTCGGGAAGCGCCTCCAGCGCGCTCTGGAAGTGGACACCCAGCCCGACCAGGTCGAGGGGCCCGGGATGGATCAGGTAGACGGTCCCGGCATCGCCGAGGAAGCTCCAGGTCTCACCTCGGGCCAGCGCGTCGCGCACGTGCCAGATCGCGTCGAGGGAGCGCAGCTCCTCGCCGAGGAAGGCCACCTGGTTGTGCAGCCCCCAGTCGAGGGCGACGACCCGCGTGCCCGGCCTGCTCGAGGCCTCCTCGACGAACTCGACGATGGCATCGCTCCAGTATCCGCGGCCGCCGCTGCGCTGGACTTCCGCGTGGGTGCGCCAGACCACGCGAAGGTTCGCCGTCAGGAGCACGAGCAGCAGCGCCGCGGTCACGGCGCGCCGAGTCGTCAGCCAGCCGGTCGAGACCGTCTCGGACGGGCGCCAGCCTCGCCACAGCTCGACGAGTCCCAGCGCAGCGATCCAGTGTGGAAACGGGTAGAGGTTCATCAGGTGATGCGCTCGAACCGCACCGGGCAGCAGGAGCAGGAGGCCCGTCAGCAAGGCCCCGCAGAGGAGAAGCGCAGCAGTGCCCGGCGGGGTTCGCCGACGCGCGGCGCCCACGGCCAGCCCGACGCCCGAGAGGACCGTGGCGATGGCGAGACCGCCCCGCGGTATCCCGCCCACGGAGAACATCGCATCGAATCGACCTTCCACCGAGATCAGACGCAGGAAGTAGGAGCCGTCGAGCACGCTTCCGAGCACGCGCAGCTTCTCCTCGAAGCCGACGGCCTCGGCGAGGCGCTCGGCGGTACCCGCGAGCACCGGAAGTGAGACCACGACCGGGAAGGCGAAGAGCAGCCGCAGCCGCGACTGCGGCGATGGCCTGAGCTCGCCGCTCCCGAACCACGCGAAGGACCGCGCCGCGATCGGCCGCGAGCAGCGCCAGGCCCGCCGCCGCAGGGAACAGGGCGAAGTCGATCTTGTTGTAGACGCCGAGGCCGAGCGCCGCTCCGGTGAGGAGTGCGTGGCGCAGCTTCCCGCTCTCCCACCAGGCGACGGCGAAGAACAGGCTCGCGCAGCGCAGCAGGAAGCCGAGCGAGAACGAGCCCCAATCGTGACGACTCATGAAGAGGAAGCTCGCGTCGCTGACCAGCAGCAGCCCGGAGACGACTGCGACCGCGGGGCCGAAGGCGCGAGCTGCGAACGCGACGCAGAACAGCAGGCCGAGAGCGCTCCAGGCGAGGGTGGTGAGACGAAGAGCGGAGAGATCGCTGCCCGTGACGGCGAAGCTCGGAATCAGCAGCTGGCTCTTGAGCGCTCCCATGTAGGCCTGCGTCATCCAGGGGAACGGGCGACCCTGGAAGCGCAGCACTTCGGAGCCGGGGAGAGCCGGAGCTCGGGCCCGCCCCTCCAGGAACTCCACGGCCGGGAGCGCCTGGATCACCTCGTCGTAGTAGGGACCCGGCACGCCGAGGTCCCCGATCGCGAGGAGCGACAGCAGCAGGCCGAGGCCGAGCCAGATCGCAGCGACGGTCCGCATGCCCTCCTCTCCTCAACCCGCGAACGAGAGGTAGAGAAAGCCCAGGAGCGCGCCCCACCAGGCGAACAGGAGCACGCGGCCGGCGGTCCACTCGCGGCGCGCGAGCCAGCGGTCGACGCCGACGAAACCCCAGGCGAAGAAGAACGCGAGTGCAGGCGTGAGTGCCAGGACGTACGAGGCGCGCGCCTGGCCGTGATAGGGGAGCACCAGCGTCGCGTAGAAGAGCGCGAACCCCATCGCGGCGCAGATCAGCACGACCAGGCCGAATGCCGCGCGGCGGCCCGGCTCGCTCTCCCGCAGCGCGGCCAGGACACTGCGCAGGAAGCCGATTCCGAGCAACCCGGTGGCGGGGAGCGCCAGTGCGTAGCTCGCCGCCATGAACTCGTAGTTCCAGGCCAGGTGCCGCACCCGAACCCCGAGGCGCCCCGCCACGAACCCATCCCCCCAGAAGGTCGAGTAGAGGGAGTCCCAGAAGGACACGAAGCCCGAGAAGAAGGGACGCACCAGGACCTCCCCGAAGCGGAGATAGTACTGCGGCGTGTGGAACCCGGGTGGCGACCACCAGGTTTGATCGGGGCCCGGGAGGTCCCAGTTCCCCACCATGGGCCGCCCGAACTCCGAGAGATTGCGCGCGTAGAACCAGCCCGAGACCAGAAGCCCCGGGAGCAGCAGCGCGGCGCCGCGCGCCAGAGCCGCGCCGGGCCGCCGGTATCCCATCAGGATCTTGATGCCGAGGGCGAGCAGCAGCGGGGCCGCCACCAGCAGCGCCGTGAACTTGGTGAGGAGAGCGAGGCCCGCCAGCAGCGAGGCGAGCGCCGTTCGCAGCGGGCTCACCTCCCTGGCGAGCAGGATCTCGACTCCGACCAGGAGCGCAGAGCCGGCGAGGAAGGCGTGGAGGCCTTCGTTGGAGTAGTAGGCAGCCACGTACAGATTGACCGGGAGCACGGCGGCGAAGAGCGTACGTGCACCTGGGCGACGCGATCCTCGGGCAGGAGGCGCCGAGCGAGCAGCCCGGCCAGCCATACGTTCCCGAGCCCGGCCAGGAAGGAAACGAGCTTCAGCGCCACGACATCGGGCCTGCTCCGGCCGAGAAGCCCAGCCAGCTGGTCCAATGCGCCGCTCGCCAGGTAGAAGAGCGGCGGCTGGTAGGCCGACCAGTGGTCGGTGGCGAGCGGGATGCGCCCCTCGCTCTGCATCGAACGGAGGTACTCGAGGTGCTCGTTGGCGTCGAAGCCGACGACGAGATCGATCCCGCGGAACTTCGCGACGAAGAGAACGACCCAGGCGAGGGTCGCCGCCAGAAACGCGGCGCGGGGCAGAGCGGGCCAGCGAGCGAGGGCGTCTCGCTGCTGCCGGGGGATGCGAGAAGGCCAGCGCGGGAACCAGCAGCAAGAGGACCAGTGCAACCGGGTTCGACAGCAGGGACTCGAAGGGGTGCTCGCTGGCGTAGGAGTCCGGGTAGCGGCGCGCATCGGTGGCGAGAAGCGTGCGGCGCAAGACGTCGTCTTCGAGCGCGCCGACCCAGTGCGGGCCGGTGGCGAGAGGCGGGCCAACTCCTTCGAGCCGCAGCGACAGGAGTGCGGGACCGTGCCGGTTCGCCACCTCCACGCGGATCAGGTTCGGCCCGCGGCGCAGCAGCCGGGCCACCTCGAACTCCCGGAAGCGCTTCCAGTCGGCCGTCTCCTGGTCCGTCCCCGGAACCCGCACGTCGTTCACGAACACGCGCGCAGCACCGAAGGAGCGGAGGGCCAGGCGCGCTGCGCGGCTCCGGGTCGGCGACCTCGAAGCGCGCGAAGAATCGCGTGACGGGCACGTCCGCGCGCCCCCACTGGTGGAGCAGGGCCGTGACCGGTCCGTCGACCATGATCCAGGGAGCGCGCCGGTCCTGGATCACGAGGATTCCCGCAGGCGAGAAGAAGACGCTGTGCACGACCAGGGCGAGGGCGAGCAGCATCAATACCACCGCTCCGCTCCACGCGATCAGGTCGAATCGGGTCCGCACGGGCTGCGTCCTCACTCCCTGGTTCGGGCGGGTCTCGAACACGGCGGATTCACTCCGCCTGGCGGTAGCCGAGCGCCCGCAATCGCTCCAGCGTCTCGGGCGAGAACTCTGGCGCCGACTCCCGCCCGGCCGACCGCTCCCCGGCGGAGCTCAGCTTCACCGACTCGAGGTATTCCCTCAAGACTGTCCGCATCGATGCCAGCTGCTCGGGAGACATCGGCGCTCCGGTCCTGACTGCTCCAATGGATCCCGAGCCAGGTCGTACAGCTCCTCCCGGACCGGCTCGGCGTCGAGATCCGGGGGATCCACCTTTCCGGGGCCTCGACTACGAAGCTCCCGTGGTATCCAGCGGTAGAAGGCCTGGTACTTCCAATCACCCTCGATCACGGCACGCACCACGTTGCGATTCCTCGATCGCCATCTCGGCGAAGTGCGGGCGGAAGGGCGGAGACTCGGGCGGACGTCCCGTGTGCCCCTCCAGAATCGGGATGCCGTCCAGCTCGCCTTCCTGGGCCTCGATCCCCACCAGGCCCAGCACGGTGGGCAGCACGTCCACCAGAGAGCCCCGGTGCGTCACGCGGGCCGGCCCCAGCGAGCCGCCCGCCCAGAAGACCAGGGGAACCTGGATCGACTCCTGGTAGAGCGTCCATGCATGCTCGACGAAGCCGTGCTCCAGAAACTCCTGGCCGTGATCGGCGGTCAACACGACGAGCGTCCGATCGCGACGTCCCAGTGCCTCGATGCCACGGAGCAGGCGCTCCACGGCCTCGTCCGTGGATGCAATCTCGGCGTCGTAGCGGGCGACGAGATCCTCGAAGCGAGGCTCGCCGGGGCCGAAGCCGGCCGCCACCAACTCACCGATTCTCGGCTCGACGTCGTCGTAGAGCGCGAGTGGATCGCTCACGGGGAAGGAGCGGGGAGGCGCTGGCGAAAGCCGGGAGCGGGATCGTAGGGCGCGTGCGGATCGAGGTAGTGGAGGTATAGGAAGACGGGGCGGCTCCCCGCCCGTGCCACGAAGTCCAGAGCTCGCTTCGTGAGTCTGCCGCCCTCACGGCTGATGTCCCAGCTCTTCGGCAGGTGCTGGGTCTCGTCGAACCCGCGGTTGAAGCCGGGATCGTACAGCTGCGTCGTGTTGCTCAGAAGGCCCGTGTGGTACCCGGCCCGGCGAAAGATCTCGCCCAGGTGGGGGGCGGCTCGACCCGGACGGGCGAGCCAGCCGTACGCCCCGCTTCGGGAAGGCAGCTGCCCGGTGAGGAGCGCGGCCACGGATTCGCGCGTGTACGAGGAGTTGGCAATCGCACGTTCGAAGACGATGCCCTCCCGGGCCAGGGAGTCGATGAAGGGCGACGTGTCGCGTGTGTAGGCGTAGGCGCCGAGGTGATCGGCGCGCAGCGCATCCACGACGATGAGGAGCACGTCGTAGCCCGCGAGCAGTGCAGAGCCGTCCTGCCCGCCGCCTCCGCATGCCAGGGCCAGCAGAATCGGGGCCGGGGCAAGCCAGCTGGGCAGGCGACGGTGACCCGCGCGCAGGGAGGTTCCCCGCGGAGTTGCGACGAACGCCGACTGATCCTCGACCACGTTCTCCTGCTCGCAGGGGGGAGCACCACGCCGCCCTCCCTTCGTAGCGTAGCAATGCCCCCCGGGTAAACTCCGCCCATGCTCACGCCCTGGCGCCACCGTTCCCGGACGCGGTCCTCCTGCGCCGTGCTCGGCTTCGCGCTGCTGGCGGCTTGCGGCGAGGGTGGGAGCCAGCATCCGCGCGGAGTCGCAGGGCCGCCTTCCGGAGGGCTCGTCTTCATCCGCGAGGTCGACGGCCAGGCCGACCTGGCCCGGGCGCGAATCGCGGACGGGGCCGTGGCCTTCGTCTCGCGGACTCCCGGCGCGCGAAGAGCGCTGGCCGTACTGGTCCAGCGTGGCCCGGCGCGTGGTCTTTCCGGCTCGTCCCTACGGCTCCAAGCCCGAGGCGGACCTGATCCTCTGGGACCCCGAAACCGGAGAGGAGAGGGTCCTCACGCCGACGCCCAACCGCGACGAGCGGTGGCCCACCTGGTCGCCCGTCGAGCCGAGGCTCGCCTTCGCCTTCAAGCAGCGGCGGCGTCCTTCGGGCATCGCCATCCACGACCTCGCCACGGACCAATCAGAGACGATCGCGAGCACCGCATTCCCCGGCGTCTTCCTGCGCCCCTCCTTCTCGCCCGACGGCCGCCGCCTGGTCGCGCAAAGACGCATGGGAAGGAACTCCGACACGGAGCTCTGGCTCGTCGAGCCGGGGCGTTCTCCGCGCAGGCTGACCCGCGAACCGGGGGCGATCGACACCAAGGCCCGCTTCACGAACGACGGTCGCTCGATCCTCTTCACGCGCCGTTTCGAAAGCGGGGTGGCCGGCAAACCTGTTTCTGCTCGACCTCGAGACGGGCGGGACGAGGCTCTTCGCGAGCCTTCCGACGGCGAACGACCACTCGGCCTGGCCCTCGCCGACCCGCGGCGAGGTGGCCTTCGTGTCGGATCGCGACGGCAGCAGGGACGTCTTCCTGGTCGATCTCGCGGGCGGAGCGCCCCGCAACCTGACGCGCTCGCCGGAGACCGACGAGATGGCGCCACTCTGGTCCCCGGACGGAGAGCTGCTGGTGATCTTGCGGGCGCGGGCGGCCGGACCGGGAGAGCCCCCCGGCGGCGGCGAGAGACGCCTCTCGGTGATCGACCGCGAAGGCCACACGCTGTTCGAGACGCCGGGCATGATGGCCGACTGGATGCCCGCCTGGCCCTGACCCGGCCTTCACTCGACGTAGCCGAGCGCTTCGAGCTTCTCCTGCAGCTCCGGCTCCAGCTCGGCGGGCTCGCTTCCCTCCCAGGGCAACGACTTCGCCCGTTGCAGCTCGGCCGCCATCCGCTGCCTGAGCGCGCGCAGTGCGCCGGGGGCGGCGCGACGCGCGGGCCGCGGCTCGAGCTCACCGGGATCCCGCTCCAGATCGTAGAAGGCGGCCGGCGCACCTCCGCCGGGCGCGATCACCTTCCAGCCGGGCCCTCGAAGCGCCGCGGTCTGCTCCAGGTTGAGGAGCACCGGCCGGCGCGGGGACCGACCCGACCGGACGTGCCTGGAGAGGTCGCGGCCGGCCGCTTCGGGGAGCGGCGGCGCACCGATCAGCCCGAGCAGGGTCGGGGCGACGTCTTCGAGGGAGGCCACGCCCCCGAGCGCGGTGCCCGACGGGATCTCCCCCGGATACCAGAGGATCCAGGGCACCCGCACCGACTCCTCGAACAGCGTGTTCCTGTGTCCCTTGCGCCTGTGCTCGAAGAACTCGTCTCCGTGGTCCGATACCAGCGAGACCAGGGTTCGCCCGGAGCCGGGACCCTCGCGGAGCGCTTCGAACAACGGCTCCAGCTGCGAGTCGAGCCAGCGGATCTCTCCGTCGTAGAGCGCCCGCAAGTGCTGGAGGTCCCGCTCGGGGAGGTCTGCGGTGATCCCGCGGTTGAAGCTGTAGTCCCTCACGTCGAGATCGCCCTGGTAGTCCGGGTCGAAGATGGTGTCGAACGGCGCCGGGGGGATGTAGTCGAAGTGGACGTCCCAGAGGTGCACGAAGAGGAAGAAAGGAGCAACGCCCGGATCGCGCTCCCGGAGCCACTCGAGCGCGGCCCCGATCACCTGGGGCGCGGTCTCGTCCGCGTGGGTCTCGCGGTGCCACTCGACGGGTGGCGGGTACGCGGCCGACTCGCTGCTCGCAAAGTTGGAGTAGACCGAGAAGCCGCGGTCGAAGCCGTAGGCGCGGGCGAGGAAGGGAGCGGAGACGAAGCCCGCCGTCTCGTAGCCGAACTCCGCCAGGTGCTCGGCGAGCAGAGTGCGCGCCCGGTCGATGCGCTGCCGCGGGTTGACGACGCGGTGGGCGGGAATCGAGAGTCCGGTCAACAGTGTCACGTGACTCGGCAGGGTCCACGAGGTGGGCGCCACCGCCGCCTCGAAGCGCACGCCCTCCTCGGCCAGCCGATCGATCGCGGGACTCGTATCGCGCTCCGCCCCGTAGCAGCCGAGGCGGTCGGCCCGCAGGCTGTCGATCGAGATCAGCACCAGGTTCGGGGGCCCCGCCTCGCGGCACCCGCTGCCGAGAAGCAGGAGCAGGGCGGCGCAGGCGAGGAGGAGAACGGAACGTCGGCGCATCAGGGAGCGGCCTCGGCCGCGCGCGCGGCCAGGCGGGCGCGCCGGGCGGCGAGCCGCTCGCCCTCCGCGCCGTGCGCGCGCTCGATCGCCGAGTCGAGGGCCTCGAGCGCCCGCTGCGTGTCGCCGCTTCGCTCGAATGCCTCGGCCAGGCGGATCCACGGCACGGGGGATCCCGGATCGAGCGCGGCCGCGCGCTGCAGGGGATCCAGAGCCTCCCGGGGTCGCCCCGCCGCCAGGCAGAGTCGGGCGTAGCCGAGCTGCACGTTCGCGACGTCGGGGTGCATGCTCGCAAGGCGCTGGAAGGAGGGAAGTCCGGCTGCGGCCCGCCCCATCGCCTGGTAGGCGGCCGCCACGAGGTCCAGCGAGCTCGAGTAGAGAAGCGCAGCGCGGGTCTCGGGATCCAGCCTCTCGAGCGCCTGGAGCCCGCGATCGAAGTAGTCTGCGGCCGGCTCCCGGCGTCCCGCGTCGAGCAGCGCCGAGGCCAGGTTGAAGAGCGCTGCCGGGTGATCGGGATCGATTCGCACGTCCTCCTGCCAGATCGAGACCCGACTGCGGTAGTCGTCGAGCCGGACCCAGGTCCTCCAGCCGAGCCCGAGGCAGGCCGCGGCGAGCAGCGCGAGTCCGACGACCCGCGCTGCGCGAACCCTCCTCGGCGCGCCGCCCGCCCAGGCGCGAAGCGCGACGAAGCCGCCGACCACCACCAGGCCGGCCACGGCTGCCAGCGCCAGGTAGACGCGGCGCTGTGCTGCGATCTCCGTCACCACGGGGACGACGCTCGAGCTCGGTGCGAGGGTCAGGAAGAACCACGCCCCCGCGAAACCCAGCCGGGGACGGCGCCAGCACGCCCACAGAGTCGCTGCGAACAGCGCGACCACCAGGGCACCCTCGGGAGGGAAGTCCGACCAGGTGCGGGCGGTCCATAGCGGGTAGCTCAGACGCAGGGAATCCGGCCAGAAGCCGAGGCGCAGGTACTCGGCGATCACACCCGATTGCGTCCGCAGGTAGGAGAGGGGAGAGACCTCGCTGCGCATCGCCACCGCCCCGGCCCGCGGGCCGGCCACCACCAGCGGAATCAGGACCGCCCACGAACACACCAGTCCCGCGTAGAGTCCCCGGTGGTTTCGCAGCGCCCGGCCGAAGCCGCCCGACGCGAAGGCCCGATCGCAGAGCAGCACCGCGAAGGGCGCCGTGACGATCACCTCCTTGCTCATCGCGCCCAGCGCGCAGGCCGCGATGGCGGCTCCGGTGCAGACGTTGGAGGCTCGCCGGGAGGTCGCACCGAAGCGCGCCAGCGACGCCGCCACGGTCAGCAGGTAGAAGAAGCTCACCATCAGCTCCGTCCGCTGCGAGAGGTACTTCACGAGCTCGCTCTGGATCGGGTGCAGGCTCCAGACGAGTGCGACGGCTCCCGCGAGCCCGGCGGCTACGGTCTCGCTCGCCCGCAGCTCGGGCCAGGCAGACAGGAGCCACCAAACGCACCAGAGCAGCAGGAGCGCGTTGGCGATGTGGATCACCAGGTTGAACGCCCGGTAGCCGGCGGGATCGCGTCCGTGCAGGGCGAAGTCGAGGGCCACCGTGAAGGCCACCGCGGGACGGCTCGCCAGCGGAATGTCGTGGTCGTACCAGGCCCACTCGGGCGGCCAGAGCTTCTGGATCTCCTCGTTGCGCTCCACCGTGTGATAGTCGTCGAAGATCCACTCGCCCCCCAGCTGCCCAGCGTAGAGCGCGGCGGTGGCGAGTACCGTCGCGAGCCCCCAGGCTGCGAGGAGTCGCCTGGAGCTGCGGGTGGGACTCCTCGCGGGGCTCTCGATCGCTGGAGTCCTCGTCACGAGCCGTCGTCGGCGGCGCGGTCTCTGTGATCGCGCCGGGGCAGGAGGTGCTCCGAATCGGCGTGGCGGCGCATGGTCGGTCGCATCGGCAACGCTCGTGGCTGGCCGGGGAATGCGGCTTGCAGGCGGGATGGTAAGGCAGGCAAAGCGGCGTAGCGAGCCCGGGCCGGCGCCGCTCATCTCATTCCCCCGGCTTGCTGTAACCTCCCGGGCGGCGTCCGATCCGCGAGTCGACCGCGGCTTCGCCACGAGGCCCAGATGTCGTTTCTGCATTCCAGGCAACTGCTGTTCACTGCGATCACGGCCGGCCTCTCCCTCGTCCTGGCGCTGGCCGGCGCCGAGATCCTTCTCCGCGCCTCGGGCCGCGAGCCCTGGAGACCGTTCTTCATCGACCCGGCGCAGCCCGTGATCTTCCAGCCCGACCCGGTGCTGGGCTGGCGGCACAAGGAAGGCGAGTACCGCTTTCCGGCTTTTTCACTGCTCGGCAGGGGCGCGCGGATGCGTTTCCTGGCGGACTCGAGTCGCTCCACCGGTACGCGACCGGGCGCCAACGGCGGAACCATCGCGATCGTGGGTGGATCGTTCACCGAGGGGTTCGCCATCAACGATCACGAAACCTTCGCATGGAAGCTGCAGGAGAGGTTTCCCTCGAAGCGGGTGAGAAACCATGGACACGGCGCGTACGGCACCTACCAGTCGCTTCTGATCCTCGAGGAGGTCCTCTCGCAGCGTCCGCCGCCGGTGATGGCCCTCTACGGCTTCTACGAGGGCCACGAGATCCGAAACGTCGCCACGGTCGATTGGCTCGAGATGCTCTCCACGACGGCCAGGCGGCATACGACGATCTCCGTCCCGTACGCCAGCTTGGGGGATGACGGGGCGATCGTGCGCCATCGGGCCGCATCCTACCCGCTCTGGCCGCTGCGGGAGCACTCGGCCGCGATCGCGTTCTTTCAGCGCGGCTACGCGAGTCTGAGGGCGCGAGAGCGGACCGCGCAACGTGCAGCCGTCACGGAGCAGCTGCTCCTCGAGATGCAGCGAGCGAGTGAGGCGAGTGGAGCCGACTTCGTCGTGGTGTTTCTCTACGCCAGCGCCGACAACAGGGCGCGATATTCCGAGCTCCTCGGCAAGCACGGCGTGGCGTTCGCCGACTGTGCCCAGCCGCTCCTGCCGGCGTTCCAGGTGCCCGCCGATGGGCATCCGAACGAGAAGCTGAACGCAGTCTGGGCCGACTGCATCGCCGAGGCGATCGGCCGACGCCTCGAGCGTCTCGAGCGGAGCCGGCCGGCCGCAACCTCGCTTCGGAATCACGTCGGACAGTGAGGAAGTACGCGATGAGAACGAGCCCCATCGCGCTCCTCGGCGCGGCCGTCTTGACCGCCCTGGCTGGCTGCGGAGGTGGAACCGAAGAGCCGGCGGTGGAGAGACCGCTCAACCTGGTGGTGGTCGTGCTCGACACACTGCGCGCGGATCACCTGGGGCTCTACGGCTACGAACGTGACACCTCCCCCCACCTCGACGCTTTCGCGCGGGAGAGCTTCGTCTTCGAGCGGGCGGAGAGCGCGGCGCCCTGGACCGCCCCTTCGCTGGTCAGCCTCGTCACCTCGCTCTACCCGGAGGTGCATGGAGTCCGCGGCTTTCCCAACCCCAGGCGGATGAGCGACGACGTGGTCACACTCGCGGAGGTGCTGAGGCGACACGGCTACGCAACGGCCGCCTTCACCGAGGGCGGCTACGCGAAGGGCGACTTCGGCCTCGACCAGGGCTTCGACAGCTTTCCGCGCAAACGAGGGCGACGACGAGTCCCAGACTCCCATCTGTTCTTCCCGAGTCGCCTGGAGGGAAACATCGCACGCAGCCTCCGCTGGCTCCGGGAGCACGGGGAGGAGCCCTTCTTCCTCTTCTTCCAGACTTACGAACCCCACATGCCCGTATCGCGCGCCGGAGGAGTTCGTTCGCCGCTACCGACCGCAATTCGACGAGCGCAAAGAGCACAAACGGGCGCTGCGGACCATCGAGCGCTGGAACCGTGGGCGTCAGGTCGACCCTGTCGACTCGCTGCTCTTCCAGAGGCATACCCTTCAGTGTCGGGTTGGCGGTCTTCCTCGGCTCGCCGACCAAGCGGAGTTCGCGCGGGCGAATCTCGCCCGGGGACTGGACCTGGTTCAGGCGTACCAGAGCAAGTCCTTCCTGGAGTGGGCGCGTGACACATACGACGCCGAGATCTCCTACACCGACGATCAGATGAGCCGTCTCTGGCGCTTCCTCGAAGAGGAAGATCTCCTCCAGAGGACACTGGTCCTGGTCACGAGTGATCACGGGGAAGGACTCGGCGATCACGGAGAGCTGCAGCACGGCCAGGTGCTCTTCGATGAGATCCTGCGCATCGTCCTGATCCTCCGGGTGCCGGCGGGTGGGCAGGAGCCCCGGCGGATTCCTCACCTGGTGCGCTCGGTGGACGTGATGCCGACGCTCCTCGACCTGATGGGAATCCCCAGCGCGGACCTCCCGCTGCAGGGCCGGAGTCTGCTGCCACTGCTGGCGGGGGAAGCTCTCGAGCTCCACGCGTTCAGCCACGCGCGTGCAGTGAGCGAGGACCGGGACGCGCTGTACTCGGTGCGCAGCGATCGCTGGCGCTTCCTGTTCGACCGGACGACGGGATCCGGCCGCCTCTACGATCTGAAGCAGGATCCGGCTGAAACGCGCGACATGGCGGCCTCGAACCCGGACCTGGTCGCCTCGTTCCGCAAGCTGCTGGAGCAGCAGGCCGAGCGCGACCGGGTGCTGGCACGGCGCGTCGGTCCTGCAACTCCTCCTTCCCGAGCTGGACGAGAGCTTGCAGCAAGAGCTTCGGGCGCTCGGATACCTCAGCGACGAGAGCGACTGAAGTCGACGACTAGGAATCGGATTCATCCCAGATGCCGCGGAGCTCTTCGGTCTCGCGGAAGCACTCGTAGAGAAGCTCGGCGACCTTCCGGGTTCCCTCCCACGAGAGATGGATGCCGTCGTCCCAGAAGTAGCCGCCCCTCCGCTCCGGGGGCACGACGTCGAACTCCTCGGCGAGGTCGCAGAGAGGCGCGCGCTCCGATTCCGCCACCTCGCGGACGATGGCCAGGTACTCCCTGTGCAGGGGAACCAGCTCTCGCGGATCCCGGAGCCATCGCTCCCACACCAGCTCGGGCTCGCTGCCGGGCCGATGAGACGTGGGAGCCGTCAAGAGCACCGGCACGATGCCGTGCCGACGCGCCAGGGCCACGATCTGCCGCAGGTTCTCGCGGAAGTCATCCGGCGTGACCCGCTTCGGAGGATCGCCGCTGCGGCGTGCCAGCAGGGCGAGTCGGCCCTTGAAGGCGAGCTGCACCAGCCGTAGCTCCCGAAACCGCGCCAGCGGCCAGCGGGTGATGCGGTGGACGTCCTTGTCCTCGACGCCGAAGCCGATCCAGTGGTCGTTCCACCCGTAGTACAGGGTGACGACTTCCGGCCCCAGGGAGACGACGTCCCGCTTCATCTGCTCCAGGCCTTGGAAGGAGGACCAGCCGCCGACGGCCAGCTTGAGCCCCGAGATGTCGCGCCCCGGATGGTCGGCTTCGAGCCGCTCGACGAGCAGACGGGGATAGTCGCTGAACTCGGTGCACGAGTCGCCCATGAAGACGATGTCGGGACTCCCGGGAGCGAAGCGGCGAAGCCTGAGGTCGTAGTCCTTGAGGACCCAGAAGAGGTCGGGGTCCCCCGCGTAGTGCTCCTTCAACACCACCGGATCCGGCCAGCCGAACTCCACCGCCTCGGGTGCGATCTGGAAGGAGAAGCCCACCAGCGCGCAGGATTCCCTCGGCCAGCCCGAGCGCCACCAGCAGCGACACAGCGAGAAGACCGATCTTGACGGCTAGCTGGCGCAATCGCCCGGCTTTCCTACTCGCCGACGCCGGGAATTCGCGGCGAGTCCGAGGCAGCCGAATCGCGCCTGGCGAAGAGCGTGAGAAAGCTGAGCGGTCCCCCGAAGCCCGGGGCGCTGAACCTCTCCAGCTCCACGTAGCTCCGATCGAAGAGAGCGCGCTGCTCGCGTGTCTGGAAGAGCGGCCCTCCGTGAAAGGCCTGGTTCCGGTCGACCTCGAAGGACCGCAGCACGATGTAGTCTGGCCCGGTGCGCTGGAGCACGCGCTGGAAGGTAGCAGCGGAGTTGCCCCGGCTCTCCCGGGCGGCGGCGAGGACCTCCCTGCTGGTCAGCCCGGCGAGGTCGACGATGTGTCGCTTCGAGTAGTAGCCCTGGTAGCCGATCGCCTCCGTGGCCACCGTCGCCTCCTCTGCGGTGTTCGCCGCCAGCCACTCCCCGACCCGGCGCCGCAGCCCGTCCTCGTACGACTGCATGCGCCTCTGGTGGTCGAGCTCCCTCGAGCCGGCGGTCCTCAGGTGGAGCAGCAGCGCGAGGAGGAGCGATGCGACCGCCACGCCGAGCGCCAGGCGGCGGACCCGGCGAAGACCCAACCGATCTCGGAGCGCGGCCCACACCCGGACGGCCGCCGATCGCGACCAGGATGGAGACGCACCAGAGCGGCGGAACCAGGTACCAGGGAAAGATCCTCGGTGTGCGCCCGAGCCAGTACGCGGCGAAGAGAAGCGGAGGATACAGGGCGACGGCGAGCAGGGCCGGCCGCTCCGGCTTGCGGAGCGTGGAGGCGATTCCGGCCAGAGCGAGAATCGAGATCACACCCAGGACGATCATGGAGTCCGCTCCCCGCGCGATGGGTCGGGTCTGGATCCCGGTGGCGCCGAGGAACCAGCGCAGGTAGGTGACGAGGGTGTCGAGCTCAGCGAGGGGCTCGGCGGGGTGTCCGATCGCGAGCTTGGCGAGCATGCTGTGCGGGAGGACGCTCCCGAAGTAGAGCTGCGCGAAGAGCGCCCAGGGGGCCAGGGTCCCGCAGAAGAGCAGCGCCGTAGCGGAGCGTGGAGCCGGGCCGCTGCCAGCAGGCCAGCAGCATCAGGATCCCCGCCCAGAGGAGACCATCGATGCGGGCGATCACCAGCAGGGCGCAGAGGACCGCCGCGGCGCCGCCGCGATCGGCCGCGAGCGCGTACAAGCTTCCGGCCATCAGCGCCACGACCAGCATGGTCTCCATGCCGCCGGTCGCGGCGACGACGACGTCGGGCTGGAAGAGGAAGAGCGCAGCGGCCGAGGTGGAGACGGCAGCTGAGAAGCCCAGCCTGCGGAGCGCGGCGAAGCTGAGCAGGCCGGCCAGCTGGCCGAAGATCGCCGAGAGCAGGTTCGAGGCCAGCGGAATCTGTTCGACGCCGAAGAGAAGGCCCGCAGCCGGCCAGCATCAGCGTGAAGAGCGGTGTCGTGGTTCCGAGAACGCGCTCCCCGGGATTGAAGACGAAGCCCTCACCGAGTGCCAGGTTCTCGGCGTAGCGGTAGGTGATGAGTGCGTCCTCCAGGCAGATCCCCGTCTCGATCCGGAAGAACGCCCAGAGCGCCAGCGAGGCCGTCATCACCAGCGCCAGCGGTGCGTGTTCCTTCACCGGCCCTCCGCCTCCTGCCGGGGCGTGGGCGCCCGAGCTCGAAAGAAGCGCTTGCGGAACGCCGCGCTGGCAAAGCGTCCGTCGGGATCGCGAGCCTGGATCTCCCGCTGCAGGGCGGCGGCGCGCTCGTCGTCGGGGTTCACCGCCCTGTTGTAGAAGAGGAGGAACTTGAGCGCCTCCACCCGGCTCTGGTCGGAGATCTCGAGCTGCGCCCAGGTAGTCGTCGATCGCGCGGAGGAAGTCGGCTTGCCAGCCCGGCTCCGCCTCGAGGAGGGAGTCCCCGGCCATCGCCTCGGCGGTCGCCAGTGCGAGGATGGAGGCGCCGCGCCGGTTGGGATGGCAGTTGTCGAGGAACAGATCGTCGCCCGGCACCCGGCGTTCGCTCGCCGCCTCGATGGGCTTCACCAGGTCCAGAACCGAAGCCCCGGTCGCTGCTGCCGCGCGCTCGACGCGGGCATTGAGCGCGTCGAACGCCCGGAACATGGCGGGGTCGAGGTTCAGGGCGCGCCGGTAGGCGCCTGCCGCCCGCTCGCTCATTCCGTTCGCGTCGAGCGCCTGCGCCAACAGGTAGTGGACCCGCGCGCTGCTGGGAAGCGCAGCGGCAAGCTCCTCTGCCAGCGCCAGCGCCTCGGCAGGGCGCCCTGCTTCGAGCAGACTGCTGCGCCTCCCGATAGCGGGCACGCGAGCGCCGGATCCCGGGACCCACGCGGCTCCCCGGGGCCGTCCCTCCCCAGTGGAGGACAGCTGCGCAGGTTGACGGGAACGGTCGCGAGATAGACCCGCGATCCGCGGCCCTGGAACCCGGATGCGATCGCGGCGAGATTCTCGCCGAATCTCTCGACCAGAGCGGCTCTGCGTTCCTCCGCAGGCTCGGGCCTCGGGCCTCGGGGCGGGCGATCCCGGAGCGCCCCGCAGCTGCTCGGCGGCATCGAGCATCAGCGTGACCAGGTGGGAGTGTCTGGAGAGCCAGCTCAGCAGCAGAACCCGCGCCTTCCGGCCCTCGAAGAGCGTCCTTCGCAAAGGCCGCCTCGAGCGCCTCGTTGTTGCCCGAGACGACCACCACCAGATCCGGGTCGAGCCGGGTCAGGTCCTCGGCGAGGCCCCGCAGGCGTGTCGTGCCCCAGCCCGGAGCGCCCATGTTGATCACCCTCCACCCGACCTCCGGCTGGACGGCCGCGAGCCCGACCTCCAGCAACCGGGGAAAGGAGGTGCGATCGTCGTAGGGCCAGCCGTAGGGAAGAGAGCCTCCGACGAACAGGACCCGGTATTCACCGTCCGGCTTCCGCGCCGGATGCGACTGGGGATTGAACTGGCGGAGCGTCATGAACGGGAGCTCGTGGGGCGGGGTGCGAACCACGAGCTCCACGCTGCCGTCTTCGGCGACGACCTCGCGGAAGACGGAGTCGAAGGGGAGGAAGCCCCGAGCCGGGTCGGTGGAGAGTTCCGGCGCACCGATCCCCGCGATGCGAAGCAGTCCCTCCAGGAGAAGCAGGAAGATCACCGGCGCCAACACCGGAACGAGTAGAAAGAAGAGGAGGCGGGGTCTTCGCTGGGGCTCCATGGACTGCGGCGGCTCTCCCTCTTCGTCCCCTGCTCGGCGAAGCGCTCCTCGATTCTAAGCGGATTCGGGAGGCTTCGCCTGCATGACATCGGGCGATGCTGCGATCTCCTGCCGGCCCCGAGCGCGGGGAAGAACCAGGAGGGCGGCGGCGAGGAAGACCATGGGAACCAGCTGAAGCGTCAGGCGGCCCGCCGACCACGTGTAGGTCTTCCTCCACTCCTCCTCGGGGAGGACGAGGTAGGGTCCGCAGTAGATCGACCGCGAGCAGCACCACGTAGCAGAGCGGCAACAGCGCCTGGCCGCGGCAGTCCGCCGCGGAAGAAGAAGAGACCGGCGGCGAGCGAGCAGCAGCCCCGGAAAGCCGAAACGCACCGACAGGAAGTACTCCTTCGCGAGCATCGGAACGATGCTCCCGAGACGCGCGGAGTTGGCGCTGACCTGCTCCCAGGTGAGGAACTGGGAGTAGTCGTCGGGGATCATGCCGGCTCGGCGTGGGCTGGACGACGGTCAGCTCGTAGAGGGCGAGCAGGAGTCCGACCCCGGCAAACGCCGCCAGCGCGCTCCGCAGCTGAGCGCGGGGACCCCTCGCCGAACACGAGGGGGGCCAGGGCCAGCCCGGCGAAGACGAGGAAGTGGATCTTCCCCTCCGACTTGGTCAGGCCGCAGAAGAGGATCGAGAAGCGCCGAGATCAGGTAGAGGTGAGCTGGAACGGTGCTCGCGAGCGCGAAGCAGGTAGACCATCGCGGCGGTGGCAAACACCGAGAGCGGCAGGTCGGGGTAGGCGGAGAATGCCGCGGCTCCGTCTCTCGCGATCCCGTAGCCCCAGTAGCCGGGGACGAGCAGCAGCGCGAGCACCGCGAGCCCCCTGCCTCGATCTCTTCCCGAGCGCCCCGAGGCCGTAATAGAGCACCACCAGAAGAGCACCGAGATAGAGCGGAAAGAGCAGCGTCACGTACTGGTCGTTGAATCCGCCGGCGTACAGGAAGACCACCGCCTCGACGCCGGGGATGAGCAGGGGATACCTGGGATGGCCCTGGAGGGACTGCGGATCCTGAAAGCCGCGCTCCCAGATGCTGTCCTCGTGCAGCATGATGTGCGCCTTGTGGGCCCACTGAAAACGCGCGTCGTAGCCGCCCATGGGCATGGCGAGGGCGCGGAAGGTCAGAAGGCAGAGCAGAAGCGCGGCGACCAGCGCCGCGATCCGATCCACGCGCCAGGAGGACGAGACAGGGGCGCCTCTCGAAGCCCGGCCCTGCCGGCGGCGCCCTCCGCTGCCGGACCCGCTTCCGGGGTCTGGAGATCGACGCGGAGTCCCCTCCGCGCCCTCCGACCCGCCGAAGCGCGAAAAGAGCCAGCGCAAGGGGCAGGGAGAAGAAGACCGTCGAGAGCCGCACCCCGATTCCCGTCGTGAAGCAGAGGAGAGCCCAGGCGCCCACCGCCCCGCTCCCCACCAGGTACCAGAGCGCGACTCGCTCGATCCGGGAGGAAACCAGCCGTTGGCGGTCCACTGCGCCCGACGATCAGTGCACCGACCACCAGGAAGTGGGCGAGGGCCAGCAGGATGCCGACGGCCACCCGGACGGCGCCACCCGTGTGGATGGAGCAGAGCGGCTGCTCGTGCTCCTCCGGTGGGCTGGGGTCCGCCCAGATTCTCGAGCTTCCCCCTCCTGTACCGCCAGCGGATGCCGTGCGCCCGGACGAACCCGCCGACGTCGTCTCCGGCGTACCGCAGCAGGGTGGCCGAGTAGATCTCTCGCGGGTAGAGCCAGTAGTTGATGACGAGATCCCAGTAGAGCGCAGAGGCCCCGCTCGGAGCGTTGGATCAGGATCGGCTCATCGGGTGGAACTCGCCGCTGGACATCCCGGATCAGCGGGCCGAAGCCCGTGGTTCGCACCGCGAACCGCTGCTCCGCGGAGCGCCCGAGGTGGTGGACCAGGACCCGATCCACTGTCTCTGCGCGGCGGGAAAGGAGAAGAAGAGAAGCACCGCCACCAGCGGGAGGAAGAGCAGAGCGCGCCAGCTTCCGGCCGACCCACCGCTTGCAGGAGTTTGCTTCAAGACCTTCCTCGCTCGAGGATGCCGCCGGTTCGGCGCGAATCGCCGCTATTCTCGCCCGCGGGAGCCGGACTCGTCCACCCCGGCGGGATCCGTGATACCATCCGCCGGCTCGCGTGGATCGCTGTCAACCCGCGCCCCGTGCGCGCCGATAGATGAAATGGTCTGGCCGGCCGAGGCGACGGAGGTGCCCCGTGAAGGTGCTCGTGACTGGCGGTTGTGGGTTTCTCGGATCCCACGTCTGCGAGTACTTCCTCGGCCGCGGCTGGCAGGCCGTCTCCTACGACAACATGACCAAGTCCGAGCTGCTTCGCACCGGGTACAACACCGACGCCGCGCGCGACCACAACTGGAACCTGCTCGAGGAGCCTCGGGGTCGAGATGGTGCGCGCCGACGTGCGGAACCTGGACGAGCTGGTCGACCGCGCCGCGGGCTGCGACTACATCGTGCACACCGCCGCCCAGCCGGCCGTGACCATCAGCATCGAGGAGCCCCTGCTCGATCTCTCCACCAACGTGATGGGCACCGCCAACGTCCTGGAGGCGGCGCGGCGGCACGGGATCCCCGTGGCGAGCTGCGCCACCATCCACGTCTACGGGAACTGGGTCAACGAGCAGCTCGACGGAGACCGAGACGCGCTACACGCTGGAGCCGCGCGGAGATCGGCGAGGATGCGCCCACCATGCGGGGCTACCTCACCCCCCTGCACGCCTCCAAGGCCTCGGCGGAGCACTACGTGCAGGTCTACGTCTCCACCTTCGGCGTGCGCGCCGCCAGCTTCCGGCTGACCGGGATCTACGGGCCCCGCCAGCTTGGCGGCGAGGACCACGGCTGGGTGGCGAACTTCTCCATCCGCAACGTCTTCGACTGGCCGCTCACGCTGTTCGGCACGGGCAAGCAGGTGCGCGACATCCTCTACGCCACCGACGTGGCGAGTGCCTTCATGGCCTTCTTCGAACGCGGCAGCCCGGGCATCTACAACGTGGGAGGAGGCGTGGAGAACGCGATCTCCCTGCTCGAGTGCATCGAGTTGATCGACGAGTGCACCGGCAAGAAGAGCGACGTGCGGTTCGAGGAGTCGCGCTTCGGAGATCTCAAGTACTTCGTCTGCGACATCACGCGAGCCCGGAACGAGATGGGCTGGACGCCCCGGGTGAGACCCGGCGAGGGGGTCCCTCTCCTGATCGACTGGGTCCAGGAGAACCGGCACCTCTTCGTCGGAGGCGGCCAGTGAAGGCGCTGGTGCTGGCAGCGGGGCGCGGGCAGCGCCTCGGCGACCGTCCCGAAATGGGCACGTATCCCGACGAGGGAAACAAGTGCATGCTGCGGCTGTTCGGCAAGCCGCTGGTCCAGTACAGCCTGGAGAACGCCGTCCGGGCCGGCGTCGACGAGATCGTCGTCGTGGTCGGCTACCGCGCCGAGGCGATCATCAACGAGTTCGGGATCGAGACGTCGGGGCATCCGCATCCGCTACGTGATCCAGAACGAACCCGCGAGGGCCTGGTCCACGCCATCGAGTGCGCCAGGGACCAGATCGGCGAGAACGACTTCATGCTCTTTCTCGCCGACGAGATCCTCTGGCACCCGCAGCACGAGGAGATGGTCCGCAAGTTCAACGACGAAGAGCTCTTCGTGCATCTGCGGCGTGGTGGAGGAGAGCGAGGCGGGAGGAGATCCAGAAGACCTACGCCGCTGATCGAGGACGACCGCGACCGCCGCGTCTATCGCCTGATCGAGAAGCCGCGCAAGCCACCCAACGCGGTTCGCGGAACCGGGAACGTGATCTTCCGGGCGGGGCATCTTCGACTACATCGACCTCACGCCCATCAACCAGAGCCGCGGCGAGAAGGAGCTGCCGGACCTGATCCAGTGCGCCATCGACGACGGGCTCCGTGGTCAAGGCCTTCGACATCGGCGACGGCTACGTCAACATCAACACGGCAGCGGACATCGGGATCGCGGAAGCCGAGAACGCCGGGCGCTTCGGCGACGCGCACTCGCCGGACTAGAAGCGGAAGAGAGCCGGACCCCGTGCAGAGCCGATTCCTCGCGGTGATTCCCGCCTACAACGAGGCGGCGACCATCGAGGAGCTCGTGTTGCGCGCGAGCCGCCACGCGGACGTCTGCGTGGTCGACGACGCCAGCACCGACGGCACGGCGGAGACCTCGTCGAGGCGACGGGCAAGGCGCACTGCATCCGGCACGAGCAGAACACCCACATCGCCGGCGGCATCCTGGACGGGTTCCGCTTTGCCGTCGCCGAGGGGTACTCCTTCTGCATCACGATGGACGCCGGGCTGAGCCACGATCCGGACGTGATTCCGCGCTTCCAGGAGCACGCCGAAGCCGATCTGGTGATCGGCTACCGCGAGGAGACGGTCAACGTCCCCGGCTACCGCCGGAGCCTCAGCTGGGCGGCCAGGACCCTGATGAACCTCGCCCTGGTTCCCCGCTTCGTGCCCTGGGGAGGTGCGGGCCTCCGGGACGTGACCTCGGGATACCGGATGTACTCCCGCGCCGCGTTCGAGCTGCTGGCGGGCGCGAAGATGCGGAGCCGGACCTTCGACTTCCATCTCGAGTCGCTGGCCTACGTCTACCGCGCCGGGATGGCGATCGAGGAGATCCCGATCCGCTACGAGTTCACCAACTCCTCGCTTCGCCCCGGAATCGTGGGCGATGCGCTTCGCACCTGCGGCCGGATCTGGATCTCCGAGCTGGAGTGAGCGCAGCGGCGGAAGCGCTGCGGCTCACCCGGCCGACGCCCTTCCCTCCCCGATGATTCCGTGATCTCGCAGCCGGCGGATGATGGCGACGGCAGCCCACCCGCCCAGCGCGCCGAATGCCGCCTTCGCGCCGGCGGAGAGCGCCGCGTGCTGCACGACGAGCCCAGCCGGCACCCCCGCCAAGAGCTCCACCGCCGCCGTGGGGAAGAAGTCCGACGCACCTGCCGCGGCACCGAGGATCACCCCCCACGCCGTTTCCGGGATGACCCGCCGCGGAAGCGCGGCCCCGGCGTCGACGGCCAGGCCGGGAAGCACCAGCCTGACGACGACGAGCGGGCCTCCCTTGCCCATCCCGAGGGCCGCACAGACCAGACCGGCGAGGAGTCCCACCGCCGTCGCAGCTCCCACGCGCGGAACGCAGGCGCGGGCGAGCAGCAGGAACAGCACCGTCGTGAACATGACGTGGCCGGGGATGTGCAGATGCCAGCGAAGCGCCGCCTTGGCCAGCACCACGAAGGTGGCAAAGAAGGCGAGCAAGAGCGCCTCACGCGTCTCGAGCCGCCGAAGTGCCGCGGCGGGCCCCCGCATCAGCGCTGCTTCGAGCGGCGGTCGGCCGGCAGCCAGCGGCCAGCGTCGCGGCGAACCCGGAGGACCGGACGTCCGCCGCGGAGCGCCGGACGCACCCAGCCGCCGGTCTCGACCAGCTCGGTCGCAGCGAGCGCGCTGCCGTCCTCGGTCTCGACGGATTCCACTGCCGAGCGGGCCAGGATCTCAGCGACCCGAGCCCTTCCCTCGAACTCGCGGATGCCGCGCAGCGCGATGAAGCGGCCGTCCTCGCCCGTGCTGCGCAGGGCCACACCCGACGCGGCGCCAATTCTCCCCTGCCCCGTCTCGCCAGCCCACCAGAGGGGGACGTCGGTCCCGCCGAGGATCCGATCGAACTCGTCGAGAAGCAGCACCTCCTGCTGCGCCCGCTTGCCGAGCACCACGAGCGCGTCGGGCACGGCCTCCGCCGCACAGACGCAGAGACCCGGGTTGGCCCCCTCGTGGAAGTGGTCGCGCAGGAAGCCGAGAGCGACCTCGGCCAGCGCTGCGCGGTCCGCGTCTTCGGAGAGGCCGGAGATGCAGGCGGAGCTGTTGTGCGAGGTATACGGGATGTCTGGATGGACGAGGAACTGGTGGCGCGTCACGCTGGTGGCCGTCAGCAGCTCCCGGGATTCGAGGTCCTCGGCCAGCATCCGCGCCAGTCGCCCGGTGCCGATGCTCTCGGCGTTGTCCGTGTCGTCGATCCCGACCAGCCACGCAACCGTTCTCACGTCGCCTCCTCCTCGCGGGGCGGAAGCCCCCGCACCTCGGCAGCCAGGGCCGTCTCCTCGGCCATCCGGATCGCGCGCACGGTGAGGGGGAGCCCGACGCAGGCGGCCCAGTCGCGCCAGGCCCGCGGCCGCCAGATCTCCCGGGGCGTGAGATGCGCACCTCGCAGGCGCTGCGCCATCCAGATCTCGTGGAGCTCGCGAGTGAAGGCGGGGAGCAGGCGCAGGCTCGTCGACAGGCCGAAGGCGAGACGCTGGGGGAGCCGGCCGCGCAGCGTATCCAGGAGCTGGGCGGAGGGCGTCGTCCGCAGCAGCAACGCGCCGGGCAGGAAGAAGAGAGCGAGCTGCAGCGCGGTGCGCAGCCCGTCGCCGATGGCTCCCGGTCCCACGCGCAGCACGTAGAGGGCCACCAGGATGCCGCCCTGCAGCACGGGCCAGCGGGCGTCCTGCCAGAACTCCGCCAGGCTGAGCCCGGCGAGGCGGTAGCCCAGCGCGAGTGCCGCGAGCAGAAGCGCGAGCACCGCGGGCTCGCGGGCTGCCACCGCGGCCGCCCCCGCGAGCGCCACGCCCAGAAGCTTCCAGCCTCCGCCCAGGCGGTGCAGCGCCGACCCGGTGTCGCGGTAGTGGAATGCGTGTCCGGGCAGGGGTCGGAGGGCCGCGTCAGCCATGGGTCAGCTCTCCGTTCGCGAGCTTCACGCGGCGGTGGGCCCACCCGACGGCCGGAAGCTCGTCGTGCGACGCCACGACGATGGCGATCTGCCGCCGGCGCTGCTCGCGAGCCAACACCTCGAGCAGCCGATGGCGGCTCTCGAGGTCGAGGCCGGCAAACGGCTCGTCCAGCAGGAGAACCCGAGGAGCGGGCGCCAGCACCGATGCCAGCGCGACGCGATGCTGCTCGCCAAAGGAGAGGCGCAGCGGCGAGCGCTCGCGCAGACGAGAAAGGTCGCAGTGGTCGAGAACCTCCTCGACCCGAGCCTCGATCCGACGGCGCGGCCACCTCATCCGCCGGAGCGCGAAGGCCACTTCCTCCTGCACGCTCCGTTCGAAGAGGTTCCGCTCCGGGTTTTGGAAGAGCAAACCGACGCGGCCGGCGAGGCGCGCGCTGGCATTCGGCCGAAGGCCGTTCATGCGCACTCGGCCCTCGGCGGGCTGGACCAGCCCGGCGGCAGCGCGCAGCAGTGTGGTCTTTCCGGAGCCGTTCGCTCCGTAGACGTGGACGCGCTCGCCGGGGGAGACGCGCAGTGAAACGCCCCGCAAGAGCTCCCGTCCGCCGGCGTCGCGCACCCGGAGCCGGTCGATCGCGAGAGCGGCGTCACCTCTCTGGAGCTTCGGAAGATCTCCCGCGGCCGCCATCGGCTCGGCCGGACCGCCGGCGGGCAGCAGACGGCCCTCCTTCAGTGAGATCCGGCGGTCGGCGAGCTCCGCGTAGGGCGCGAAGACGTGGTCGGCCAGAAGGATTGCGTGACCGCGGAGCTTGAGCGCGCGCAGCGACGCGACCAGGTCCCGGCGACCGGGCTCGTCGAGCTGGCTCGACGGTTCGTCCAGCAGCAGGAGCGAAGGCTCCAGCGCGAGCAGCGCCGCCAGGATCACGCGCTGCTTCTCGCCCGCAGACAGGTCGCCCACCGGGCGGCGCCGGAACTCCGCGAGGCCGAGAGCGGCCAGCGCGGTGGCGACGCGCCGGTCCCGGTCGTGCGCGGGGGCGCCGCGCAGCTCGAGTCCGAACGCCACCTCGTCGCCGACGGTGGTGCAGAGCAGCTGGGTCTCTACGTTCTGGAAGAGCAGCGCCGGCCGTCCTCCCTCCCGATGGATGCGCCCGCTCCGGCATCCGGCCTCCGGGAGCACGCCAGCGATCGCCCGCAGCAACGTCGTCTTTCCCGCACCCGAAGCGCCGCCGAGCCAGACGCACTCCCCGGGGCGAACCCGGAGATCGACGCCGGCGAGCCCAGGGCGGCTCGCGCCCGGCCAGGTGTAGCCGAAGCCAATCAGACAAAGGGCTTCGCGCAGCTCAGAATCGCAGCTCGGCGCCACCGAAGAAGGTCCTTCCCGCCTGTGGGAACCCGTAGTTCAACGTCCAGTCCTCGTCGAGGAGGTTGTCCACCCCGGCGAAGACACTGAGCCGATCCCCCCAGAACGGCTGGGTGAGCCTGAAGTCCAGCAACGTGTAGGAGTCGAGCCGCCCCTGGACAAAGGGCTCGTTGCGCGTGTACACGAACGTGTCGTCCACGTAGCTCACCGCCAGCCGCGCCACGGTGCGCCAGGGAAGCGTGTAGCGCACCTCGGCGTCGACCTTGTGCCGCGGCCGGCTCTGGAGCTCGTCGAACGGGGAGTCGTCGTCGATATCGCGGGCGTCGAGGAAGGTGTAGCCCGCGCGAAGGAAGAGCGGCTCCCAGGGCCGGCTGGCAGCAGTCACTTCGAAGCCGCGCATCTGCAGACGATCGCGATTCTCGAAGGGTCCATCGCCGACCCGCTCGATGAAGCCCTGCAGCTCCATCTGGAAGCCGGTGAGCGCCAGACGCGTCCGCCAGGGAAGCTCCTGCTCCACACCGACCTCGAAGCTGTAGGAGACCTCGGGATCCAGCCCCGGGTTGCCCGCGTCGATCTCGTAGAGCTGGCGGATCGACGGGAAGCGGACCTTCCGAGCCACGGAGCCGCGCAGGCGCGTCCCGGTGTCGAAGTCGACGAATCCGCCCACCAGGAACGAGCCCGCGGTGTCGCTCTTGCCGTCCTCGCGATGCATCCAGTTCTGGGCGTAGCCGAGCACGATACCGGTGGTCTCCGTGGGCTTGAGCTCGTACTCGAGACCCAGCGAATAGGCCGCGAGGTGGTGATCTTCATCGATCGGTCGGAAGGCGTACGTGGTGGTGGTCGTCGTCGCAGCAGCCGTCGCTCCGTTCGCGCTGATTCCGCTGAGTCCGCCAGCGTCGCCGCTGCTGCCATCGAAGCTGCCGCGGCCACCTCGCGGCGCCGCCGACCGCCGCCGCCACCACCGCCGCCGCCGCCGCCGCCACCCGAACCGGTGCCGGACGTGGTGTGGGTGGTGGCGAGGTCGCGAATCCACCCGCTGGCGTCGAAGTTCTCGTAGCGGCCATTGAAGGCGGCGCGCAGGGCGCCGAAGCGGCCCAGGTCGTAGCGCCCGTGCAGCGCTCCCCCGGTGACGAGGGAGACTCCCTTCTCCTCGAAGCTGCCCTTGCTCAGCATCGAATCGAAGTCGTCGTCGTCGTAGCGGTTGCGGTTCTCGCGCAGTCGATTGAGGAAGCCCCAGGAACGCAGCTCCAGGTCATCGGTCGGCGCCAGGTGGAAGGAGAGCTGCGACGAGTAGCCTTCGTAGTCGTCGACGCGCTCGAACCGCGGCCGGCGGGAGAAGGGATCGGAGCTGTCGTACACACCCCAGGGCACGCCGAACTCGCCGCGGCGATAGTCCATCAGCAATCCCAGCCTCGAGTGCTCCGTGGGCATCCACCCGGCACGCGCGAAGGCGTTCTGCCGCGACCGGTCGGAGTTGTCGCGCATCGAGCGCCTCTCCAGGGGCGTGTTGTCGAAGTCGCCCGAGAGCCGGTATCCATCGCCGTCGAAGGCGCTCCCGCCGGCGAAGAAGTCGACGTCGCGGGTGGCGCCGGAGAGCGTCACCTGGCCCAGGAACTGGTCGTGCTGCCGCGCATCGCCGCTCAGGCTGCCGTGAAGCCCCTCTTCGCCGCGGCGGGTGCGGATCTGGAGCACGCCGCCGATCGGACCGTCGCCGTAGAGCACCGAGTTGTTTCCGTAGGAGAGGCTGACGTCCTCGATGATCTCCGTCGGGATCTGGGTGGGGTCGAACTGTCCGTCGTAGGTGTTGTTGAAGGGAATGCCGTCGAGGAGCAGCAGCACGTGCCGGGTGCGAAGGCCCCGCAGGTCGATGCGCGGGACGCCGTCGGCGCCGGTGCGAACGACCGTGCCGGGCACGCGCACCAGCGCCTCGTCCAGGGTCCGTGCGCTCTCCTGGGTGATGTCCTCCCGGTCCACCCGCCGGGTCGTGACCACATCCTCCACCAGGTCGCGATCGGAGGTCACCGTCTCCTCGTAGGCCGGGCCCGCCACCGCGGAGACGGGAGGGGTCGAGCTCTTCCCGGGATCCCCGGATGCGGGATCCGCCGCTCCCGCCCCCGTGGGCGCCACGGTCAGCCCGATCGAACACCCTGCGAGCCAACACCACCTCCGCATTACCAGCCTCCCGCTCCACCGACCGCTGCGCATGGGGATCGTTATTCCCATCCGAACATAACCAATGCGGAGAGGGCTCCGCCAAGGTCAGCCAGTGGGGGGTGTGGGATCAGCCCTCGCTGCGGCGGACGGGCCCGGTCCTTCCCGCGACCTGGGCATCGAGGGCCTCGAGGTCGCGGCCGATGGCGCGGCTCGTCGCCTTCTCCATGGCGTGAAAGCGCCGGATCAGCTCCTCGCCGAGCGGCGTGATCGCCGCCCCGCCGCCCGTGCGACCCCCGGTGGAGGCCTCGACCACAGGAGCGCGAAAGCAGCGGTTCAGGTCGTCGATCAGCTCCCAGGCGTGCCGGTAGGCCATGCCCATGGAGCGCGCCGCAGCCGAGATGGACCCGTGCTCCCGGATCGCCTCGAGCAGCTGGATCTTGCCCGGGCCGAGCTTGTGCTCCTCTTCGCCGAGGTAGATCCGCAGTCGAACGCGAGCCACCGGCGACCTCCTGGTTCTGGTTGGAGAAAGCTAGCGCGCTGTCTTCTCGCCCGGAATCACTCCGCGAGTCGGAAGTGCAGCCGCAGCGTGAGCCACGAGGAGACGGTCTCCCCGCGGAGAAGCGCCGGGTGGAAACGCGCCTCGCGAAGCGCGTCGCGCACCGCGATGGTGAAGTCGTCGTGGCTGCTCTCCACCAGCCGCGCGCCGCCCAGCGAGCCATCGCAGAGCACGACCACGCGCGCCTCGACCTCCCCCTCCATCCCCAGCGCGCGCAGTCTCGGCGGATACTCGGGTCGGATCGGAGCCACGGGCCTCGCCGGAACGTCCACCTCGTGCTCTTCGTAGTAGGTCGGCCCTGCATCTTCGGACAGCAGGCTGGCGGTACGATCCTCGTCCACCCTGCACGGAGCAGTTCCCGCTGCACAGCCAGTCAGGACCATCAGCAGGGTCACCCGAGCACATAGCGAGGTACGAACGGACAAGGCTCAGCGACCGGAGGGAGGAGCGTTCGAGTCCGGCGCGAAGAGCGGCCCCGCGAGCGCCTTCATGGCGCGCACGGTAGCACCCCGCGAACCAGGGACGGGATGGGCGCGTCATCGTCCCGCGGGCGGAAAGGTCTTTCCACCCAAGCGGAAAGGCTTTTCCTTGGCGCCAGCGGCACGCCTTCCAGCGGCACCAGAGCGCTTCTGAGCTGGCCGGCGTCTTGCATGAAGCTCAGCCGGAGCGCAGTGAGGGAAGGGAGCATGCGGGGCCTGCTTGCCCTGACGGTGTGGCTTGCGCTGGCGTGGGCTGCACCGGCGGAGGCGGTCATCATCGCGACAGGAGACGGCACCGGGAACACGTCGGCGCCACTGGACGACCCGGGCTGGGGCCACGTGGCCACACTCAGCTGGGCGACCGCCGTCTACGTGGGCGACGGCTGGATGCTCACGGCAGACCATCTCGCACCCGGTGACGTCGAGATCGGGGGCGTTCTCCATCGCGCGGTCCCGGGCTCCGAGGTCTCGCTGGCTCCCGCCGACTTGCAGCTCTTCCGGATCGAGAGCGATCCCGGGCTTCCGCCCCTGCCCATCGCGACGGGACCCCCAGCGGGAGAGGTCGTGATGATCGGTCAGGGCCGCAACCGGGGCGAGGCGACCCGATGGTTGGGGCGCGACGGCTGGCAGTGGGGACCCGGGAGGGCGCTGCGCTGGGGCACCAACCAGGTGAAGAGCGTCTCGGTCGAGTATCCGGCGGGGAGCGGGGCGATCCACTTCACTGCGGATTTCAGCGAGTTCGGGGGAACCACGTCCGAGTGCCAGTTCGCGGGCGGCGACTCGGGCGGGGCCGTCTTCTCGGAGAGCGGCGATGTCTGGGAGCTCGCGGGCATCCAGGTGTTGCGCACCGCCTACCCCGGGCAGCCCGCGGAGACCGCCCTCTTCGGCAACGAGAGCTGGTCGGCGCAGCTCTCGGAGCACCGCGCAGAGATCCTCTCGATCGTCGCCGAGCCGGCCTGCGACAACGGAGTCGACGAGGACGGCGACGGATTGACGGACCTGGACGACCCCGGCTGTGACGGCCCGGACGATGCGTTCGAGACCTCGGACTCACTTCCCTGCGATGACGGCGCTGACAACGACGCCGACGGGCGAATCGATTTCGATCCGGCGACCGCCGCCGATCCCGGTGACGAGTACACCCTGCCGGCCGGTGAAGGCGATCCCGGTTGCAGGGACCCCAGCTGGATGACCGAGAGCCCGAAGTGCCAGGACGGCCTCGACAACGACGGCGACGGAGCGATGGACTACGACGCGGGCCTCTCCCGCAACGGCGTCGCCGACCCCGCCGGGCCCGACGAGCACTGCGTCGCCAGGCCCTACCGCAACTGCGAGCAGGGCGAGTGCACCAGCTGCGGTCTCGGTGCCGAGCTGGCGCTGCTCATTCCAGTGTGGATGTGGCTCCGGCGGAGACAGATCCGCATCCGCCCTTCGTAGGGCTACTTCTTCTCGGCCAGGTACAGGTGGACCGTGCCGAAGCCGCCGATCTCCCGTTCGCTGTATTCGAAGCCGAACCTCTCGAGCAGCGCGCCCGTGTCCCGGATGATGTCACCCAGGGCAACCCAGACGCGCATCATCTGCATTCCCTGCCAGTTGCGGTCCGAGGGGTGGCCCACGTCGATCATCACCAGTCTCCCGCCCCTCTTGAGCACCCGGTGCAGCTCCGACATGGCCTTGGCGCCATCGGGATAGGCAGTGAAGGCCATCGTGTTGACGAGGCAGTCGAAGGTCTCGTCAGCGTACGGCAGGGACTCGACGTTGCCCTGCTGAAGACTGGCCTCGATGCCCTTCTTCTTCAGGTTCTCGCTGGCCACCGACACCATCTTCTCGTTGTAGTCGATGCCGTGGGTTTCGAACCGACCGGCGTACTGGCTCAGCAGGTAGCCCGTGCCAAACGAGACCTCGAGAACCTTCGGCCCCTGGATGTGAGGCAGAGCCTGCTTCAGCCAGGTCTTCCAGACGGGGAACACCCTGACCGCGACGTCGTAGGCCCCCGCGAGGAGGCCGTACACCCGATCGAGCTTCTGGGTGAACTCCTCGCCGTCTTCGGGCTCGGTGGAGTAGGTGAGCTCTTGCTTCACGCTCGTCCTCCGCCCGCGACCTCCATCGGAGTCGAGGTCATCCGGGCCACAGAAGCGGAGCCGCCGCCATAATAGTCGATCCGGTCGACGTGCGAGGCGGAAGGCGAGCGCGGCTATGGTACGGTTCGAGGTGGCTGTGCCGAACTCCCGCATCGTCGATGCCTCGCCCTGGATCACCCGGGTGGCCGCTGTCGTGTGGCTCGCCCTCTGCACGGCGCAGCTCGGCTGGCTTCCCCTCTCGGCCCACGCGTGGGGATTCAACTTCTGGGCGTACCTGCCCGGCTGGATGGCGATCGGCTTTGGGTCGGCCGCGTTGGCGATCTGCCACCCCGGAATCCGCCAGATCCTGATCGACGGCATCCAGCGCGTCTCGAAGGCTACGTCCACCTGGCCCGAGTACGCGCGAGACGTCGTCGTGTTTGTCGCAACCGTGGCGCTGCTCTGGGCCTTGCGGGAACGGGTTCTGATCGCCGATTCGTCCCTGCTCTTCCACGCCGCCTTGATGCGGGGCTGGCAGTTCGTGTTTCCCGACGTCGGCGCAACCTTCCTGATGCACACCGTCGTGCGCGCCGACTTCCTGCCCCTGAGCCCTCTGGATCGGCTCCAGCTCGTGTACTGCCTGCTGGGCGGACTCATGGCGCTGGTCACGCTGCGGGTGGGACGTTTGGCAGGCGGCGGCTCGATCCTGATGCTGCTCCTGCTCACGAGCGGGGTTGCGCGGATCTTCGCCGGCCACGTCGAGACCTACTCCGTACTGCTCTGCGCCGTCATGGTGTACATGTGGTCTTCCCTGGCATACTTGAGAGGCCAGATAGGCTGGTGGGCCCCGTGCCTGGCACTCGGCGTCTCGGGCTGGCTCCACCTGTCCTCGCTCTTCCTGGTGCCGAGCATCGCGGCGCTGCCCTGGCTCGCCCAGCCCGATCTCCCATTTCGGAGCTGGCTTGGGAAGGTCTCGAGGGGCGCACTCGTCGCGGCGCTGCCGATGGGTGCGTTCGCCGCCTTCATCGCAGTATTCGGACAGGCCAGCGATCTGGAGCGGGGGTACCAGGTCGCGATGGAGATCGTGGCCGGCCGAGAGACTGCCGAGGGCCTCAACAAGCAGTGGTGGGTGCGCCTCGGCGATCGGCCGGCGGAGATGGGAATCGACTACGTCTTCCTGAGCGTCGCCCACCTCAAGTACCTCGCCAACGCCTCCCATCTCCTGATGCCCTTCGCACCGTGGGTCCTGTTGCTTGGGGTTCTCTTCGCGCGACCGGCCTTTCGGACGCCAACGGCTCGCTTCCTCACCGCGGCCGCCGTTCCGACCATCCTGTACGCCTTCATGCTCCGGCCCTTCTGGGGCCCCTACGACTGGGACCTGTTCGCGATCACGGCGGTCTGCGTAGGCCTCCTCGCCACCCACATGCTCGCAACGGCCCTCGAGACCGGGACGCTCGCGCACGTCGTGACGTGCCTGGCCGGCTTCCAGGTGCTCTTCGTGGGGCTTCCCTTCCTGGCCATGAACGTCGTTCCGCTGCGCGATGCGGGACCGTTCATCGGCAAGTACTACGCGCGCAGCATCATGCAGATCGAGCCAGGGAAGCCGGTCCGCGGCCCGCTCGCATCCTGGCTCTGACTTCACTCCGACCGGGCCGGAGCCTTGCCGGGATCAGCCACGCCGGAGCAGCTCGTCTTGAAGCGCGCTGTCACTCCTGGCAGAATCGATCGGATCGGAAGTCTCGGATCGCTGGGATGGGAAGGCAGGGAACCATGGGGTGGAAGAAGGCGGTTCTGCTCGGGGCGGCATTGGCGGTCGTCTTCGCGGCGGCGGCAAGCGCCCAGGGCAAGGACAAGGCACCGAAGATCGAGAAGCTCGGGAAGAAGTCCGCCTTCTTCGGAGAGAAGCTGACCGTCGCCGACAGCGCCGGAAGCGACTTCCTCCAGCTTCCCGAGAACTGCGAGCAGCAGCCGAGCGACGACTTCGTCTGCCGCGGGCCGGTGGGCAACGCCAGCGCCGGATTTCTCGCCGCTCCGGGCGGCTTCGTCTTCGACATCTCGGGCAGCGACTTCGACGACAACGTCGTGGTGTGGACCGACTCGAAGACGCAGCGCTTCCACTTCGCCGTCGAAGCCGTGGACGGCTCCGGGGACTGGGGAATGATGGCCGGCGCGGTCGACGCCGGAGACATCGCCGATGAGGCCCAGGACCGGGGGCTCCTGCCCGGCGACTTCGACGGCTTTCTCGTCAAGCCCCTGGGCGGCGACGACGTGATCCGCGCCGACGGCCGCAAGCTCAGCGGGAAGGCACGCTAGGCCAGGGGCTCCCGAGCCGCAGCCTCGGCGAATCCCGCTGCCTGTGAAGTACTTCACAGCGCCCGGCTCTGGTCTCACCGACACTCCCCAGGTGTAGGCAGCCTGCGTGGAGGGGAAAGTGAGACCGAGAGCTCTCTGCATCATCGTGGTTCTGGCAGCACTCCTCGGCACGGGGTGCGACGAGTACCTGATCATCGCGCCCGACGCCTTCGTTTCCGACCTGCAGCCGCTGATCGAGGCTCGCGAGGGTGACGGTCTCACGGTGAAGGTCGTGAAGCTCTCGCAGATCGGCAGCAAGCCCAGCGCTGCCCAGATCGCGGCCTTCATCAAGCAGGAATACGACACGACCACGAGCTCCAACGAACTCTTCGGCGGACACCTCCGCTACGTGCTGCTGGTGGGAGACGTCGACCAGGTTCCCACGCACTACCGCACGGACCCCGGACTCGGGAGCACCCTGAACCCGGTCGCCTCGGACCTCTACTACGCCACCATGGATTCGCAGAGCTACCTGCCCCACATCGCGGTGGGCCGGCTCCCGGTTCAGACCAGCGCCGAGCTCAAGGCCCTCGTCAAGAAGATCGTCCAGTACGCCCCCAAGAGCAGCAACGCTCTTCTTTTCGGAAACTCGCCGGAGACCAGCTATGCGTCCGGAGACGGGGCGCTGCTGAAGGGCGCCGGCTTCTCGGTCGAGTACTCGATCGACAAGCCCGCCAGCAACGAGATCGCCCGGATCAACGCCGGAAAGGCGCTCGCGATCTACTACGGCCATGGCTGGACGAACTCGATGAGCAACTCCCTCAGCACGACGAACATCGGCCAGCTGACCAACACCGAGCTGCCCGTGGTCCTGAGCGGTGGCTGCGCCACGGCCTGGTTCGACGACGCGTCGGGGACGCCTTCGCTGGGCGAGGCGCTGGTACTCGACCCGAAGCACGGCGCCATCGCCTTCATCGGCTCGACCCGCACCGGCGGCTACGGCTACGCGTACAAGCTCATCGACGGCTTCATCGGTGAGTTCTCGAGGTCCGGGCGGATCGGCGACATGCTGACCGAGGGTCGCCTGGCGGCCTACTACGCGGCGTCTGCCGCGGGTGCCGACGTGAGCTGGGGCTCCGCCGCACACAGCGCGATGGAGCAGATCAACCTGCTCGGGGACCCGGCGCTCACGCTGAACGCGAAGGCGAACAACGCCGAGAAGCTCCCGCGCGGCTACCTGTCCCGCGACGACGAACACCGCTTCAAGCTCCCTCGCGGCAACTACCGCATCCGCATGGACGGAACCGGCGACGCGGACCTGTACGTCCGATTCGGATCGCCCCCCACGACCAGCACCTTCACCTGCCGCCCCTACTCCAGCGGCTCGAAGGAGAGCTGCGAGGTGGAAAGCGGCACCGGCGAGGTCTACGTGATGGTGCGGGGCTACGCGAAGTACTCCGCGTACCGGCTCGAGCTCGAGTGATCGCGCGGTGTCCCCCCTCGTGCCCAGGTGATGGAGTGGTAGAGGGGCTCCGCCCTGGCCGATCTGCAGCGAACCCGCTGCAGCCGAAACCACCTTGCTGCACCCGAGAGCTTCCCAGAGGCCCCTCGCGGCCAGATCGATGGCACGTCACTTGCTTCCAGAGAAAGCGAGGGGAGGAAGCACCCGATGGACGATACCGACGAGAGACGAGTTCCCTGGCTCCTCTGGCCCCTCTACGCGCTCTGGCGCCTGCTCAGCCTCATCCTAGAAGCCACGGGCCGCCTCGTCCTGGCGGTCCTCGGGATCGTTCTGATGGTGGTCGGCCTCGTCGTCTCGCTCACGGTCGTCGCGGCTCCCATCGGCGTTCCGCTCGCCGTCCTGGGGTTGCTGCTGCTGCTTCGAGCGTTCTTCTGAGGGGACGAGCCGCCAGCAGGCGCTGCCGGAGCCGACGGCCGAGCAGCGCAGCCCAACCCATCTCGGGGGGGCAGGCCGTCCGCTAATCCAGCTGCTCGATCGCGCGGAAGATGTCGTCGGGGCGTGCGCGCTGGCGGTAGGTCTCCGACTCGTAGGTCCAGCGCACCATTCCCCCCGAGTCGACGAGTATCGCTGCGGGAAACGCGAGGTCGCGGCCCGGCTGGCCATTGCGGTGGCGGATGTGGAGCGCGTCGAGCAAGGCTCCCTCGCTGTCGGACAGGAAGGTGAAGTGGCTCTCCAGCCGCTCTTGGAGCCGTTTCGAGACCTCGGGCGGATCGACGCTGACCGCGTAGAGACCCACCCCCTCGGCGGAGATGTCCTGGTAGTAGCGGTCGAGCTGGACCAGCTCGATGCGGCAGAACGGTCACCAGTCTCCGCGATAGAAGATGTAGAGCGCGGGCGGGCGGTCTGCCAACGCCTCGACGGCGTGCACCTTGCCGTCCTGATCGACCAACGAGTAGGCTGGGAAGGGATCGCCGACCGAGAGCGCGAGCTCGTGCGGCGGCAGGAAGCTGGCCTGCGTAAAGTAGAGGGTCAGGAGTCCCGCGAAGAGAAGCTCGACAGGCACGATCACCCACTTGTACCATCGCCGCTCTTGCACCAGGCTCCAGACGCCCAACGCCGAGCCGATCCCCAGCGAGCCGAGTAGCAGCCAGGGAATGCGGGCGTGGATCATCTGCTCGAAGCCGAAGCCGAGCTGGCCCTGGTTCGAGAGGACGACGTTCCCGACGAAGAGCCCGACCGCACCGAAGACCAGAACGATGGAGAGCGCGAGCATCACAGCTGCAGGATAGCACCGGAACAGACCCGGAACTCGAGTGAAGGCATGACCGCACGAGAAATCCAGAATCCACACCTCGACTCGTCGCCCTTCTTCTTCGAGGGTGGCTCCTCCGGGGTGCTCCTCCTCCACGGCTTCACGGCCACGCCCGTCGAGGTCAAGTTGATCGGGCAGTTCCTCCACGAACGGGGCTACACCGTTTCCGGGCCGCTGCTGCCAGGCCACGGAACCACGGTCGAGGAAATCAACGCCTGCAGCTGGTGCGACTGGGTGGATCACGCGGAGCGAGCCTACACCGAGCTGGCCGCGCGCTGCGAGCGCGTCTTCGTGGGCGGCGAATCGCTGGGAGCGCTGCTCAGCCTCTACCTGGGAAGCACCCATCCCGAGATCGCAGGACTCATCCTGTACGCGCCAGCCGTACGCCTTGCCAGCCGGCTCGTCCACCTCTCACCGCTGTTCAAGTTCCTCGTCAAGAGGCTTCCCAAGAAGCGGGCGGAGAACGATCCCGACTCGGCCGTGAACCAGCGTTGGAATGGCTACAACGTGGATCCGGTCCCGGCCGTCGCGCAGGTGCTGCCGCTGCAGCGGCAGGTTCGACGGCTTCTGCCGCTCATCGAGCAGCCGGTCATCGTCTTCCAGGGGCGGCTGGATACCACCTTGAAGCACAGCGGCGCCGAGGAGATCGTCGCGGCCGTACAGTCCACAGACAAGGAGCTCGTATGGCTGGACGGCTCCTCCCACTGCATCGTCCTGGACGTGGAGTGGGAGGAGGCCGCCGAGAAGACGCTCGCCTTCATCCAGCGCATCGACCGGATCGACCACACCAGCGGGAAGTGACCTGGGCGCGATCAGCCCTGCGGGACATCTCGATCGAGAACCGTCATCCGCCCCTCGCGTGAGGCGTTCTTGATCGCCTCGTCGCACACACGGCGAACGATGTCCGACAGAGGTGACAGAACCCCATCCGACGTATTGAATCCCGATTTTGCTCGAATGTAGTCCTTGAGGCGGCTCGCCACGATCAGGACTTCGGCAGATCTGTCTGGAGCTGCCTTCTCCGAGGCCTCGTTTCGCACGATCCGCCTCCTGCCTCGCTCTCGCTGATCGGGGTTCGTGGGGCTCGTCGGCTCGTCCAGGCTGAGCGGGGCCGTCCGCTCCACTGCCCAGGCTTCTCGGTGCTTTGCGCCAGGGAGATGGACTTCCCAACAACTGACGGAGCAGAAGACGAGCCCGGTCCGCTTCCGGTTGCATGTGGACACGTTGCAGGTCCAATAGCGTGCGCCGAGCGCGATGGCTGTCTTGCAGGCGCTGCAGCGCCGCCACTGCTTCTCGGCGGCCACTTTGTGCCCTCCCTGGACAACAGAATAGCCGACTCCTGCCCCCGACCGCGAAGCGGCGGGCTCATGGTAAACTCGACAGTGACCCCCGCCCAGCGGCCGCGGGACCGGCGGCGGGAGGAGGTGCCTCGTGCACGAGCCCACCTTCGTCTACTCGATCGACGCGGAAGATACCGTCGCCTCGGTGAGCGATTCCTGGCTCGAATTCGCCCGAAACAATCGCGCACCCGAGCTGACCCGGGATCACGTGTTGGGCCAGACGCTCTGGAGGTTCATCGCTGGACTGGAGACCCGGCGCCTGTACGAGGAGCTGTTCAGCCGGGTTCGTACGTTTCACAAGTCCATCGAGATCCCCTTCCGATGTGATTCGCCCGACCGTTTCCGATTCATGCACCTCATCCTCGAGTCCGCGAGCCAGGATTCGATCCACTGCGAAGGCATCCTGATCCGCGAGCAGGAGCGGCCCTTCTTCTCCATTCTCGATCGAGCGTTTCCACGGACGAACGCCACTCTTCCCATGTGCAGCCTATGCAAGCGGATTCTCGTCTTCGGGGCGCGCTGGCTCGAGGTACAGGACGCGATTCGCGAGTTGGACCTCTTCGAGTCAGCGAGCCTCCCGGAGCTCGAGAATGTCGTCTGCGATGATTGCGGGGCGCTGGATCAGCGCTGAGAGGGGCAACACCGCGACCCGGGAAACCAGAGCCACGCGAGGTCTGCTGCTTGACGCGCCCGCAGCCTTCGAAGAGACTCCGCCCGTGCGCGGGAACGGGAGAAGATGGCCGCGAGCCTGGGCGCTCGCATTTGCAGCCGGACTCGGGGCGACCTCGTGCTCTCCCCCGACGCTCCCGAACCTTCTTCTCGTCACCTTCGATACCACGCGCTACGACCGCTTCGGCTGCACACAGGATCCCGAGGCGCAGACACCGGTCGTGGACGCGCTGGCCGCCCGGGGTCTGCTTGTTCGAACGCGCCTACGCGAGCGTCCCGCTGACGCTCCCCTCGCACACGACGATCCTGACCGGGCTCGAGCCCCTCGAGCACGGCGTGCACGACAACGGGAGCACGCGGGTGCCCCCGGAGGTCGAGACGCTCGCCGAACTGCTGGACGACGCCGGCTACGACACCGCGGCCTTCGTCTCGGCGTTCGTGCTCGACCCGCGCTTCGATCTGGACCAGGGCTTCCACGTCTACGGCGCGGAGACGCGCAGGGAGATCGACCCCCTGGCCGCGGGGGTTCCACAGCGCAGCGGCGCCGAGGTCACCGACGAGGCACTCGCCTGGCTCGAAAGTCGCGAGGGCGAAGCCCCGTTCTTTCTCTGGGCCCACTACTACGACCCGCACACGCCGCGCGACGTCGAGCCCCCCTTCGACGCACTGCCGGACGCCTATCGCGGGGAGATCGCCTACGCGGACGCACAGCTCGGGCGGCTTCTCGAGGGGGTCGGGGATGCCAAGGGCGGACGCGAGACCGTGATCGTATTCACCGCCGACCACGGCGAGAGCCTCGGCCAGCACGCCGAGGCGACACACGGCATCCTCGCCTACGACTCGACGCTGCGCGTTCCGCTCATTCTGGTGGGACGGAGCATTCCCGCAGGCGAGCGCACCGACATCTTCGCCCGGCACGTGGACCTCCTGCCCACGATCCTGCCCGCTCTCGGCCTCCCCGTCCCGGAGCACCTCCCGGGGCGGGATCTGGTGGCGGCGGCGACATCGGGTAGCGGGCGCGAAGACGCGCCGCTCGGTTACTTCGAGAGCCGGGGATCCCACGCCGACCTCGGCTGGGCGCCGATCGAAGGCGCTCGCACACCCCGCTGGAAGTACACGGCCTCGCCCGAGCCCGTCGAGCTCTACGACGTCCAGGAGGATCCCGACGAGAGGCGGAACCTGGCAGAAGAGCGAGACGAGGTCGTCACGCGCATGGACGCACGGCTGCGCGCGCTGCGCGAGGCGCGATCGCACCCCGACCGAGAGTCCCGGCGGGTGACGCTCGCGCCCGAGGACCTGGAGCAGCTGGCGGCGCTCGGCTACGTCCAGGCGGGCGGCGGGGCGATACCGGCGAAGAGCCCGATCCGCGCCGCTTCGTGGCCATGCACGGCTGGATCGAGCAGGCGCGCAGCCACGCGCGCCGCGGCGGCTTCGATCTGGCGATCGAGCTGCTCGAAACGCTGGTGGAAGCACCCTCGGTTCAGCCGCTGGTCCTGCGGACCCTCGCGCCGGTGTACGCCGAGGCGGGCCGCTTCGACGACGCAGTCCGCGCCTACGGCCGTTACATCGAGCTCACCGGCGGCGGGGGCGCGCGGCTCGGACTGGCGCGCACCCTGCTTCGCGCAGGTCGCCCCGAGGAGGTGCTCGCGGTGCTCGACGTCGTCGGACCGCGGGTCGGTCACGGCGGCTCTTCTGCGGGCGCGGGCACTCGCGCGCCTCGGCCGGCACGCGGAGGCGCGACGCGTCGTCGACGCCCGCTTCGCAAACGCCGAGCCGGCGCGACTGCGCGCGCGCATGCGGCTCGTGCTGGATTCGGCACCCCTCGACGACGGGGAGACGGAGCTGCGGAGCCTGCTGTCCGCGGGGCCGGACGACCCGTTCCTGCGCAGCGCGCTCGGCTTCTACCTGGCCGTGTGGGGAGCGGATGCCCGTGACGAAGCGCTGGCGCTCTTGCGCGGTGCGGCCGCAGCCGCGCCCGAGGAGGCGGAGATCCAGGCGAACCTCGGCTGGGGCCTCCACCGCCTGGACCTCGCCGACGACGCGATCGCCCCGCTCGAGGCCGCACTCGCGCTCGACTCCTCGCGGCACCAGGACCGCGTCCGCCTGGCAAGCGTCCTGCACCACACCGGACGGGACCCCGAGCGCGCCCTCGACCTGGTGCGCGCAGCCCTCGCCCGCCGGCCGGCGGCGCCCTGGGCCGAGGAGGCGCGCTCCCTGCGACGCGAGCTGGAGGCCGAGCTCGGCGATGCTTCGGTCGGGGCGGACGCCTCGTGAGAAGGGGCCCTCGGCTTCGCGCGCTCCGTCAGGGCGTTCTCGGCCTTGCAGCCCTGGGCGCGCTGGTCTGCGCAGCCGGCTGCGGACCCCCGACCGGCCCCGACATCTTGCTCGTCACCCTCGATACGACGCGTGCGGACCGCCTCGGATTCATGGGAGACGAGAGAGCGCGCACCCCCGCGCTCGACGCGCTCGCCGAACGCGGTGTCGTCTTCGAGCGCGCCTACGCGAGCGTGCCCCTCACGCTTCCCTCGCACGCCACGATGCTGACCGGGCTCGATCCCGTCGAACACGGCCTTCGCGACAACGGCCGATTCCCCCTCCCGGACTCGATCGAGACGGTGGCCGAACGGCTTCGCGCGCGCGGCTACGCCACCGGCGCCTTCGTCGCCGCCCTGGTGCTCGACGAATCGTTCGGGCTGGCCCAGGGGTTCGACACCTACGACGACGAGCTCCCGCCGAAGCTCGATCCGCTCGACACTGCGGTGCCGAGCCGCCGCGGCGCCGAGGTGACCGATCGCGCGATCGCGTGGCTCGAGCGCACGCGCGGGCCGCGCTTCGCCTGGGTCCACTACTACGACGTCCACTGGCCCAGGGATCCGCCTCCACCCTTCGACGCTCTGGGAGATGCCTACGCCGGCGAGCTCGCCTACGTCGACGCCCAGGTCGGCCGGCTGCTCGAGGCGGTCGAGGCGCGCGCCGGCGGCCGCGAGACCCTGGTGCTGGTGGTGGGAGACCACGGCGAAGGTCTGGGAGACCACCAGGAGGCCTCGCACGGAATGCTCGCCTACGACTCCACGCTGCACGTTCCGCTCCTCGCCGTGGGAACCGGCTTCGCAGCGGGAGCCCGGTCCCGGGCCTTCGTGCGGACGCTCGACGTGGCGCCGACGCTGCTGGCTGCGGCGGGCGCCCCCACGCACTCCGGGCCGGCGCGGGGACGCGGGATTCCGCTCCAGCAGCGACTCGAGGCGACCGGGGAAGGCGAGGTCGTGGACTTCTTCGAGACGCTCCACCCGAGCTATGGGCTCGGCTGGTCGCCGGTGGCGGGCGTGCGCACCTCGCGCTGGAAGTACACGGCCTCGCCCGAACCCGTCGAGCTGTACGACGTGGTCGCCGACCCGGCGGAGACCGCGAACCGCGCGGAACAGAGCCGGGAGATCGCCTCCCGAATGCGGCGCCTGTTCGACTCGCAGCGCAGCGCGTCCGACGATCTCGACGCCACACCTTCGGCTGCGATTCCCGAGCCTCTCCGCGAGCAGCTCTTCGCGCTCGGATACGTGGACGCCCGGGGCGTCTTCGAGCCCGATGCACGACCTGATCCGCGGCAGGTGGTCGGCACCCTCGGCCTGCTGCACCGCGCCCAGAGGCTGGCGCTCGAGGGGCGGGTCGCCGATTCCATCCGCGCCCTCGAGATCCTCGCCTCGAGTCCGGTGGTCCGCGTCCTGGCGCTGCAGCGCCTGGCTGCGCTCTACATGGCGGCGGAGCGCTTCGCGGACGGAGTCGAGGCGCACCGGCGGCTCGCCGCGCTGACGGAGAGCCATGACGCGATCCTGGCGCTCGCGGCCGCGCTGCTCGTCGCCGACCGCCCCGCCGAGGCGCTGGCAGAGCTCGATGCGGTCGAGGCTCGCGGTGGCGCGTCATCGGAGCTCTGGCCCCTGCTGCGCGGACAGGCGCTGGTCGCGCTCGGACGCTTCGAGGAGGCGGAGCGCATCGCCGAGGCGGTGCGCGCCGCGAATCCGGACAGCGACTCCGCCCTTGCACTCGCGAGCCGCGCCCGAGCCGCGCACCTGGGAGCGCCGGCTGAGATCGAACGCCTGCAGGCGGCGCTGCGGAAGACGCCCGGCCAGGCGCGGCCCGAGACCCGCCTGGTCCTGGCCGAGCTGCTCCGTGCGGAGAGGCGCGATCGCGAAGCGGTTCGAACGCTCGAGGCGCTCGAGGCGCCCCTGCCCGAGCACCGCATCCTGCTGGCCCGGATTGCACGGGACCACGGCAACCGGGCCAAGGCCGCCTCGCTCCTCGAGTCGGCGCACGCGCAGCGGCCCGCCGACGGGGCACTTCGCTGGGCGCTGGCGGAGCTGTACGGCGAGCTCGGGCGCCTGCGCGAGGCGAGAGCCCTGTACGATGCGCTGGTCGAGGTCGATCCGGCCGACCCGGCGCTGCTCGTGAACCGGGGGGCGCTGGCACTCCGGCAGAATGACCACCCGGCCGCCCGCGCGGACCTGGAGCGGGCCCTGACGCTGGACGCGGGATCGAGCGAGGCGGCCTTCAACCTCGCCCTGCTTGCGACTGCCGAGGGTCGGGAGAAGGATGCAGAGCAGCGGCTACTGCAGGTGGTGGCGCTGCGACCCGAGCACGCCAAGGCCCATCTCCATCTCGCGCGGATCTATCAGCGCCGGGGCGACGCCAGAGCTGCTCACCACGCCGAGCAGGCAGCGCGCTGGAGCTCAGAAGACGCACTCCAGCCGCCGGATCGCCCATAGGGCCGCCTGAAACCAGTTCCATCCAATCAGACCCCTTCTCGGGAACACAACCGAAACCTTGCAGCGCCCGGGCCGCTCGACTACACCTTGCCCCAAAGGGAGGCCGACCCGCGCAGTCGGCAAGGGGGAGAGCATGAAACACGGGCGCGTTTCGCTCTGGTACCGGTTCCCGTTGTTGGTTGCATTCGCTGCTCTGGCCCTGCCCGTGGGCGCAGGGGAGATCCTGCTGGATCGGCCAGAGAATCTCGACATCCACGACCTCTTCACCGACACCGGTGGCGATCCGGCTGGAAACGGAGCCCAAGCCGACATCGATGGCGAAGAGCGCCTGTTTACCACCACCACGTCGGTGTACACCTACGTCAGCTATCGCACCGGCGAGGACAACATGAAGGCGCAGGCCTTCGCGACGGCACCCACGACCGGTGGCGGCGCGGACGTGCTCCTGCTCATCATGCGCGACCCGGATCTGGTGAAGCGCGGCAACGGCAGGCTCAAGCTCGGCATGAAGTCCCACGTGGCCGTTCTGCTCGCCAACTATCCCGGCGGGTTCAGCCCCACCACGTATTACGTGGGTGGGGGGTTCGGAGAAGTGCTCGCCGTCGGGAACCCGGAGAAGTGCAAGGGCACCTTCAGCGCCAAGGATGCCGACAAGAACGACGACGCCGAGTCCGCGCGCTGGAAGGTCACCTGCTCCAGGGATGCGATCACGGCGTTGGGCCTCGACCCGGCCGCGCAAGCCGCCCTGGACTCGATCCTCGGTGTGACGGGCGCGGACCAGATCAAGCTCACGGGCAGGACGGACAGCGACTCGAACTCCGACGACGTCGCCGAGTAGCGCCGTCCCGCCACCTACCACCGTCAGGTGCCGGCAGGGGTCCCCCCGGATCCCCTGCCGGACCGTTCATCCTCGCAGGAGAGCCCAGCCTTGAGTCGGTGGCTGTTGGGCATCGCAGCATGCGTCGTGGCTCTCGCCGTGGCCGTGCTGCAGCTCTCGAACCGGGAGGCACAAGAGGCACCCGCGGTCTCGCCCTCCGCACCTGACGCCACGGCTTCCGCCGAGCCCAACCTGCCACCGCCCGGGTCGATCCGGATCGAAGTCGCAGGGGGACGCTACTCGGTGCTCGCGAACCAGGCGGGGCGTATCCCGCTGCTCCGGAGGCTGGCCGAGGCGGCGGGCTTCGAGCTCGTGGTGCATCAGGTGAAGCGGCGTCGGCTCACGCTGCAGCTGCGCGACGTCGAGATCGACGACGTGCTCGAATCGGTGCTCGACGACGTCGGCTACCAGCTGAGCTTCCGCTTCGACGAGCAGCGCGGCGCCAGCGTGTTGGCCCAGGTGGCCGTGGGGCAGGCGCGGCCTGGGGAGGAGGCAGCGCCGCGGGAGCGCGCCCGGAAGCCGCGCAGGAGACGAATCGCGAAGGCGCTGCGGGAGCGAGCAGCCCGGGAGGCTGCCGTGACCCCCGAGGAGCGGGCCGCGCGTGAGCGCGAGCTGCGCGAAAACGTCGAGCGCGATCTCGTCGACAGCCACCCGGACGTTCGCGCCGCCGCGGTGGCGGAGCTGGATCTGGAAGCGGACAGGGAAAGCCTGGCGGAGCTGGTGCAGAGCGATCCGCATCCAAGGGTCCGGGCCGCCGCTGCCGAGCAGCTGGCATTCGGCGACGAGTCGGGCGTCCCGACGCTGCTCGCCGCCCTCCAGGACCCCGACCCGAGCGTGGTCCTGGCAGCGCTCGATGCCCTCGAATTCGTGGCCGACGCGGACGCGATTCCCTCCGTCGCGCCCCTGCTCCAGCACCCGGACCCCGTCGTCCGCGAGGCGGCATCGAGCACCATCGAGTACCTGGAATGAGGAGCCGACCCGTCCCTGAGGGTAGAATGATCTCGAGGGTTCTATGCTGGAGGCGGCGGGAATCGAACTCGTCGCCAAGCTACGTAAGTATTTGATTTAATTTATTTTTATCCGCTGGAGGATGTTCCTCCAGCGAGTTCTCGCGTTTCCTGGAGCTCGCTACGACACATGTGATCCCGGCGCTCCGGAGGGCTGCTTCCAGGCGCGGGACAGGGCTCTTGGGCCATGCGGTGAATCGGCTGGCGAGCGCTAGATCTGCTTCGGATTCTCGCCACCAAACCCAAAGCGCCCCGACCACGACCGGGCCGGAGCGCTTTGGGTATTTCCCTGGTGCGAGCTTCTAGTGGTGTGAACGTCGTCCGCCTGCCAATGCGAGCCCCGCCAAGCCGGATGCGAGGAGAAAGGCGGTTGCGGGCTCGGGCACCACCTGCACGTCCATCCTGACTGCTTCGACACTCCACCCGTCCCGGCTGACCTCGATGCCGAAGTTGTACTCACCGAGAGCGTCGGCGTCGAAGCTACTCGACGGTGGCGGCGTCACGAGCCCGGGAAAGCCAGTGGTCAGATATCCAAAGAGTAGATTCTCGGAACCTTCCGCAAGCGTCGCGTTCGGATCTGGCGAAGCCAGTACCCCAGCAGTCAGGTCGATGACTCCCAGGGAGGCCTTCCCGGTATCGAGGCCCGTGTCGAAGTCGTAATACAGATCGAACTGGTAGTCGCTGAGTTGTGGGGTAGCAACGCCTGTGCCCTCGACCCTGATGAAGAAATTGAAGTTCCAGAGAGCCCCCTCTAGCGAGCTTTCCCCCGAGCCTCCGAAGTTGCTGCCCGGGCCAGCGAAGTAGGTTCCGGCTCCATCGTTCGTCAGCGGGGGATTCGAGTATCGCTGGGTGGCGCTCATCGCGACAGTGATCTCGACATTGCCATCCTCGAACTGCGACGCGACGGCCACCTCATCGTTGGGAATCCCGGTGCCTCCGAACGTCGCTTCGTCGAGGGGACCGAAGTAGTCGTAGAGCGGAGTAGCCCCTACCCCGAACGGCGTACTCAGCGCCAAGGCCAAGACCAACCCTCCGACTCTCACAGCGCCGTGGGTCATACGATGGATCATGTGCACGAAGAAGCCCCTTCTCAGTTCCAACCGGCTCAATGAGGAAAGGTTCGAAGACGGCGGCGCCTGCGCGCACGACAGATCCCTTCCCAGACGGGTGCGCATGCAAATTCCACACCGAATCGTCGCATGACAAAACTCTCGCTAATCCAGGTAGTTAGACTTGGCGCGACAATCGTCTGTTTGCCGATGAGACAAGGGTTTTCCCTAAGAGTGGAACACCTTTTCACTGGGGATAGATCGCCTCATCCAAATGGGGGGCACATACAAATGTGACGGTTGGATCCGGCTCGATGGCGTTCGCCAGCCCCGAACCCAACGCTCCCCGAGCCTCCGCGATTCTCCTGTCCGCTTCGTAGTGGCTCCCGTTAGAATACTCCCGGGGCGGGGGCTCGGGGCATGGACCTTCTTTCCCGCGTCGCCAGCTGGCTGGGCTCGAAAGCGGTCACCTGTCCACGGAACCCAGGTAGCTCCACTCGGCGCAATCGGTGAGATCGTGGGTGATGTCGCGGTGATCGCGACGCTGGGGTACCTGGCGGTGCAGATCAGGGGGATGCGGACCCGGGCGGCTGGCTTCCTTCTGGCGACATGAAGACGGTTTCCCACTCGCTTGGCGTGGGAAGATCCATACCTATCCATTCGAATCAAAGGTGAAGGGGAGTTCAGCAGGTGTCCGATCAGAATCAGCACAGCAAGAAACGTTCGTGTCCGGCCTACAGGGATCGAGCCTTCGTCGCTGCGAACATCGCGGTGTGGGTGACTGGCGCGTTCGGAATCTACTGGATAAGCGAGAGACCGTTCGTGGGCTTGACCGCTTCCGCGGTATACCTGGTCGCGAACATGGTCTTCTTCTGGGGGATCTTCTCGCGCATGGTTTGTCCCGCCTGCGCCTATCATTTTCCGGAGCTCTCGCGGGAGGAGTATCTCTCTCAGTACAAGGAGAGCTTTCTCAGAACGCTTCGCACTTGGTACAGGGTGTGGATGGTCATAGGATGGGGAGCGCCGATCGCAGTGATGATCGCAGCATACGTCGTGTCGAGAAGTCCGATGCTGCTGGCCTCACTCGCCGTGTTCCTGATCGTCTGGTTCGGGGTGTGGGCGCCCATCGGACTCAAGAGAGTCTGTGCGCGCTGCACCGTCAGAGAGCTCGGCATTTGTCCGGTCCACCTGCGAGCAAAAGCCGAGGGGGCGTGAACCCAGGACATCGGCTGATGGTTCATACTTGAACCAGGGGCGCCGTGATAGGAGTCTCCTCATGAACAGCACGAAGCCGCGAGGCACCGCGGCAACTTTCGTGGGCGTGTTGACGCTGCTAGCGGGCCTCGCCGCCTTCCTCGTCCCCCTCCAGCATGCGGGTCCCTACGGAATCCCTGGGCGAGGCCTCGTGGGCGGCCTCGTGTGCTTCGCGGTCTCCGCGCTGCTGCTCGTCCGCGGCACGCCCGTGATCGCGCGGGTCGTGGCGTACGCTGCGTCGCCGTTCGTGCTCTTCTTCGCGCTCTACGGCGCGCTCGCGGAGCTCGAAGAGGTCGTCGTCCTCTACACCGAACATGCGGACCTGCGTCTGTGGATCGTCGATCACGGGGGAGTCGAATGGGTCTCGATGCCGCGCTCCAAGGCGGACGAGAACGCCATCGACGGAAAGAAGCTCGAGCTACTGCGGGCCGGGGAGACGCGATGCGTGATCCCTCGGATCGTCGAGGATACCGCCGCGAATCAGCGGACCTTCGATCTGCGCCAGGAGAAGTACGCCGTGCAGCGACTCGGCGGCGTTCTCGGCATGTTCGGCGACGGCCCCGGACCCCAGACGATCACCCTGCGCCTCGATCCCTGCGAGTGAGATTTCGGCTGCATCGGGTTCCCGAAGCCGTCGCTCCGCAACGACTCTCCACGAAGGGTGCGTAGGCCGCGGGGCGACGGCTCGACGTCTTAGGTCTGGGTGTCGTGAGAGCGGTACGCGATCGGGATGAAGTTAGGCGCCGGAACTCGATTCCACCAAGCCATGGGGAGGATGCCCAGGTGGGCGGCAGGCAGTGCGTCGTGTGAGCGTGGTGCCGAGAGCGGCTCAGCCCACCAGGCGCTCCAGGGCCTGCTCGGCCAGCGCCTGCGCGGCCCAGGACAGCGCCGGCAGGGTGAGGTAGAGCCCGAAGCGCAGGCGCATCGAGCCGTCCACCGGCCACTCGGGGGCTGCCGCGATCTCGGCGCGAAGCTGCAGGAGCTGTGCACGCCGCGCAGCCTCCTCCCCCCGCGCGCGCACCGCCTCCTCGTGGGAGCCGAGCGCCTCGCGGATGCGCGCCAGCGCCTCGGCCTTGGCCTGCTGGATGCGCCGCCGCACCCCGACCATCGGCAGCAGGAAGGCGGCCGAGGCGAAGAGCGCGCTCCCCCCCAACAGTGGCACGATGGCCGGTACCCCGCTCGCGAGCCGCACCTGCACCAGCCACGCCTGGCCGGCCCCGGGCGTGGCCAGCAGCAGCACCACGATGGCGAGGACGCCGAGTACGAGCAGCGCGAGGCGCAGGCCCAGCCGGCCGAACGGACGCAGAGGCTCGGGATGGAAGAGGTCCACGCGCAGGTGCTCGCGTGCCAGCCACTGGAAGATGCGCGCGTTCTCGGCCGTGTAGGCGACGGTGACGCCCGCCAGCGTCCAGAAGCAGGTGGCGGCGAGCCAGAGGTAGAGCGCCGAGGGCATGCCGGCCAGCGCGTCGGTCATGGGTCCGGCTCGAAGCAGCGCGCCGAGCGCCAGGGGTAGCCCCAGCCCGAACGCCAGGACCCCCCAAAGGGCGCCGCGCCGCGGCGCGCACAGCCGGCGCTCCACGGCGCGCGTCTCCTCGGCACCGAGGTCGAGGACGTCGCCCAAGTTCTCGAGCGCCACGGTCGCGGCGCGAACACCCTCGGCGATGGCACCCAGGAGGTAGCCCGAGAGCAGGGGCAGGCTGAGCGCGCGGAACCAGTTGAAGTCGGGACGCTCGGCGGGTTCGCTCGCGGCGAAGGCTGCGGCCTGCAGCGCGAAGAGCAACACCGACAGGGCGCCGCCGGCGGCCCAGTTCGGACCCGGGCGGGAGAGGAGGCGGGCCAGCCGCGGCGCCTCGGCCGGGCGCCCCCAGGTCTCGCTCACCCACCGCTCCTCGGCCGGTGATCCAGGCGGGATGCGCGCCCCCTCACCCGCTGCCCTCCAACCGGTCGGCCAGCCGCTGCCAGGCGAGGTCGCGCTCGCAGGGCAGGATGTCGACCGCCGTGCGGCCCCCTGCGTCGGACATGCCTCCCCGCGACCCGCGGTCCGCCTCCGTGCGCAAGTGCCACAGGTCGCTCCCTTTCTTCAGCATCGCGTGCAAGGTCGTCACGCCACGAGAATCGCGAAAGTCCGGACCCGTGACCACCTCGAGCAGGGCCCGAAACGGGGGTTGATCCGCTCACCGGGTGGTTGGTTGACAGAACGTCTACGTCGTCGAACATGCCGAGTGCAGGCGCAAAGTGCAAATGTCCGGTTTCTCCCAGTTGGAAATTTCCGGTTCCAGGCACCGTGTCGGTCGTGGAGGTCGACATGACGTGGGCGAGGACCGTGACGATGAGCCACTGGCGGACTCAGTGCTCGTCCGGGTATCCAAGCGCGCGAAGCATCTCCCGGGTCTGCTCGTCGACGGGCCCGCTGGGTCCCGCCGGCCCGGTGTAGCGCGGTGTCGTGGCGCGCCAATGCTCGAGGGTGACGAGAAGCTCGTCGGCAACCTCCGCATGCTCGCGGGCAACGTTGAGGGTCTCTCCCGGGTCCGTGTCGAGGTCGTAGAGCTCGACGGCTTCGCGCGTGAACTTCCTGCGATCCCGGGCTGCGCGAAGCCAGACGAGCTTCCACCTTCCGCGTCGGACGGCGAGCTGACTCGGGGACGCCCAGCCCGACTCCACGAAGATGAACTCCGGCGGCGGCACGTCAGCGTCGATCGTCGAGACGAGACTCCTTCCCTGGGTCGCGGGGCTCGGTGACAGGCCCACCAACTCGAGCACCGTGGGCTTGAGATCGATGAGACCGACAGCGCTGTCGATGACACGTCCGTCGGGGAGCCGACCGGGCAGCACCATGATCCACGGAACGCGCGCTCCGGGCTGGTAGGGAGACGTACCGTGGCTCAGGTAGTCGCGGTGCTCGCCCAGGCTCTCGCCGTGATCGGCGGTCAGGACGATCAGGGTCTCGTCGCTGAGGCCGCGCACCTGGAGGTCGTCCAGGATTCGCCTGATCTCGTCGTCGGTGTAGCGAATCTCCCGGTCGTACTGCGCCTCGTAGTGACCCAGGTCGGTGATCGTCACGCCATCCCGGATCTGTCGCTGGTACTGGGGGATCCTGCCCAACGGCACTTCGTTGCGCGCGTACTCGCCCGCCCAGAGCCCTGCGTACTCGGCCGGCGGAAGATAGGGCCCGTGCGGGTCCATGTAGTGAAGCCAGAGAAAGAAGGGCTGGCGTGCGGAGAGGGTCTCGATCAGCGAGAGGGCTTCATCCGTCACGATCGTTGCATTGGTGAAGGCCTTTACGCGACCGGCGACGGGCTCGATCTCGGCCGAGCCCGTCTGACCACGAGCCTTTTCCGCCCAGGACTCGACGAAGTGCTCGAAGCCCTGGTTGAAGCCGAAGCCACGCCCGAGGTTGACGTTCGCGACGACCGCAGCGGTCGCATAGCCGGCCCCGGCCAGGGCCTCTGCCAGGGTCTCGTTGTTGCCCGGAAGGGGGCGCCGGGGGCGAAATGCCACCCCGTTGGTGGCTGGGTAGGTACCCGTCAGCATCGAGGCCATCGCCGGCCATGTCCGGGGCCAGGGGACCGTCGCATCGCGAAAGCGGACGCCCTGCTCGGCGAGCTCGTCGATGTGGGGACTCGTCGGCAGACGGTATCCGTAGCTTCCGAGGCGGTCCGCTCGCAGGGTGTCGATCGAGATCAGGAGGACATTGGGCCGCTCCGCTCGCTCAGCGTCGTCGCTCGCCCCTCCGCACCCGAACGCTGAGAGCGCCGTCAAGACCAGAAGGGCACCCAGGGAAGCGACGCGTGCCCCCGGGGCGGCCGGGGCAGTGGAACCTCTCTTCATTGCGCAGCTACACACTGGGAGACTAGTCTAGCGGGCAGTCAGGAAGGTAGCGGGAACACCCACTGCAGCTACGAGAGGGAGATTGGAGCATGTCCGACACGATCAGATCCGCATCCATGTCTCGATGGAAGTGCTTGCTGGCCGGCGCTGCCATGGCCATGACTGTGGCGACATCGGCTCACGCGGACGATATGTTGTGTGTCGTCACTGCCCTCGCGTTCGACGACAAGCTGAACACCCTGGGCGTCCTGGGGACGGCCGACCGCCCGATCCAAGCAGCGAATCCCGAAAGGGAGTGTGCGCGAGACAAGGCGCTCAGCCTGCTCGCAGCGCAGACCGCTTGCGGGCAGAGCGCGGAAGCCCGGTTCGTCGCGATCGTCCGGAGAGCCGACGGGGTCGATCTGATCAATTCGCGCAACTCCAAGGCCAGGTTCAAGGAGCAGAGCCCCGACCGCGAGACGGCGCAGATCAAGATGAGATCCTGCGCGTACTGGCTCGGGAGGGCGCAGTAGTCCGGACGGGACGCCACCTTCCAAGATCCT
>CAWAPH010000018.1:0-190169 GCA_963783795.1 uncultured delta proteobacterium
AGCGGAAGGGACAACCCCTTCCAGCCTGACGACACCCGTCGCGAGGCTCTGCCTTTCGATCACTACGCTAAGAGTTGGCTGGGAAGTGAGGTCGAACTCCCCGTCACTCGTGGAGTGGCTGGTGCCCTGGCCCCTGCCACTGCACATCTCCACGAGCGCCATCTCCGGCTCTACCTCCTGCCCTTCTTCGGGTCGAAGGATCTGCGCGAGATCCGAGTGACTGACGTACAGAAACTCTACGACCGTTGCCTGGAGACTGGGCGGCCCCCCAGTGAACGGTCGATTGAGATGGTGCTGGCAACGTTGCGCCGCATCCTCGCCTACGCCGAGGCGCACGAGGTAGTAGAGCGCAACGCTGTGGAAGTCTGGAAGCGGAGCCGAGGTCGGCGCCGGCGGTCAGCCACCCCCCAGGTGCCCGGGACAACGTACTCACCTCGGAGGAGTTGGAGGCGTTCTTGGGTACGGCCCAGGTCGAGTTCTCAGCCTACTACCCGCTCTTCCTGTTTCTAGCTGACACGGGAGCGCGGCTTGGGGAAGCCACCGCCCTGCGGTGGGAGGATGTGAACCTCGAAGCTGGCACGGCTCGGATCTGCCGAAGCTTTTCGGGGGGTCGGTACCTGAGTCCGACGAAGACGGGCCGGGAACGGACCGTGGAGCTGTCCACGCGGCTCCGCGAAGCACTAGCCGAGCACCGTCCCGACCTATTCGGCAACGATGCGCTGGTCTTCCCGAACGAAGCCGGTGATCTGCTCGACCCGCACAACTTCCGCGAGCGGTCTTCCGCCGGGTGGTACGCAAGGCACTGGGCAGGGGTCGAAGGTTCACGCCTCATGGTCTGCGCCATACCTTCGCCAGCCTCCACTTGGCGCGAGGGACGAACTTGAAGTGGGTGCAGGCACAGGGCGGATGGGCGAGCGCCAAGGTGCTGCTCGACACCTACGGCCACTTCCTCCCAACGGAGACTACGGGCTACGCGGACGCGCTCACTGGCGGGCCCCGGACGGCCCTATGACGGCCCCTGCGAAGAATGGACGCGTCACGCCTGGCCGCGCCGCTCCGAATACCCGAAGGAAACTCGGCGGGTTGGCTGGCGCCCCGGGGAGGATTCGAACCCCCGACCCGCTGCTTAGAAGGCAGCCGCTCTATCCCCTGAGCTACCGGGGCGCGTCGGGGAGAGAGGGTAGCAGGATGCCTTCAGGCCACGTTGACACTGCCCGATGGCGGCCCTAGGTTCGCTTTCCCGTCTGCGGTGGGCGTAGCTCAGACGGTTAGAGCGCCGGATTGTGGTTCCGGAGGTCGGGGGTTCGATTCCCCTCGCCCACCCCAGCCTTCCCTGTCTCTCCCATTCCCTCCCATTGCCGCTGCGAGGTGGCTTCCCGAGCCGTCGCAGACCTGGCGAGGAAGGCGCTGGCCCCGGGGGATCCACGCGGGGCGCACCGGCTGGCGATCGAGGGGTTCCCGGGGGCCCCGCGGGTGATCTTTTTCCTATTCTGAATCTTCCGGCCCGGTTACGCTGTCTAAAGAGTGGGGAAGGACGCGAGGAGCGTCGGGTGTGAGCGGTTCGACCAGCGATACCGTGCGTCCGCGAATGGCTGATGCCGAGCTGGCACAGCGCTGGCTCAGGGGTGATCCCGGAGCGTTCGAAGAGGCACACGGAAAATACCGGTCGCGGCTCGAAGCGGTGGCCTACCGCATCGTCGGCAGCCGGGCCGATGCGGAGGACGTAGTCCAGGGCGTTTTTCTGGCCCTGCCCCGCGCCGCCTATCGCGGCTCGGCGAGCCTCTGGAGCTACCTCTACCGGGCGGCGGTCAATACATCCGTGAACCTGCTTCGCTCGCGGAAGCGAATCGACGGATTGAAGCGGGAGGTCACGGCCCAGGCCCTTGCGACGGAAGCGCCCAGAGCGGGCGACCCCGAATCGCAGGTGTTCGAGGCGGAGGTGCTCGCGTCCGTGGCGAAGGCGCTGCTTCAGGTGAAGCCCCAACACCGTCGGGTGCTGGTGCTGCGCATCACTCACGGGCTGTCGAATACCGAGATCGCCGAGCGCGAGGGCATCCCCCTGGCGACGGTGGGAACCTGGCTGCGTCGGGGCCGCGAAGAGCTTCGCGAGCTGCTCCGACCCGTCCTGCGAGAGATGTGAAGGAACTCGCCATGCATCACTGGAAAGCCCGGCAGCTACTTCCCGCGATCCTGGATCACACGATTCCGGCTGCGGCCGAGGCGGCAGTCCGCGAGCACGTCGACGGCTGCGGCCGTTGCCAGTGCGCGCTCGCGGAGTTCGAGGCCAGCGAGGCCCTGCTGGCCCGACTTCCCGCAGCCCTGGTCCCCATCGAGCCCTCGACCGAGGCCCACGAGCGCCTGGCATCCCTCGCCCGCTGGAGCGCCGATCCGAGGCCCGCCTGGCAGGAGAGGATCGGGGTCCCGGCGCTCGGCGCCTTCGCCGCAGCCGCGATGCTGGTGATGGTGATGTCCGTGTCGGGCTGGGGGCCGATGGTCGTGGAGCAGAGCGCACCCGTCTCCGTGGCGACGGTCATCCCCGACTCGAGCTTCCTGCCCACCGGCTGGCGCTAGTCCGGGGCGACCCCTCACCGACTCCTGACGGAAGGCGGAGACGAGTCCTCGAGGCCCCCGATCGAACGTGTTGTTTCGCCCACGTGTGCGTCGTAACCCCCCGTTCCCCCGCGGGAAATCAGTCCCGCCCGATGGGTGTGGGGAGAAGGGGTCCATTCCAGCGGGCCTCTCAGGCGCTAATATCACTGGCACAGACATCAAGCCAAGAGGCTGCCATGAACCGCATCCGAGCCGCCCGCCAGGCTCGAGGCTGGACCCAGAGCGAACTAGCCGGACGCGCCAGGGTCTCCCCCCGAACGATTCACGCGATCGAAAAAGGCCAGGAGTGTCGCCAGGCGACAAAGCGCAAGATCCTCGGAGCCCTCGGCGTTCCCTGGGACCTGCGCCACGAGTACTTCCCGCACCTGCGCGCCGTTCGACGCCCGGCGGAAGCTGCCGCACGCACCGCTTGAAAGCTCCCGAAGTCGATCCGACTGCGGCCGGGTGGCTTGCGCGCGATCCCTGACAGAAGCACTGCGTGCAACCATGCATCCCGACCCTCGCCGGCCGTCGCGTAGCGATCGGCTAACCTCGCTGCGAATGAGGTGCGCGAGCTTCGGCCTGTGGGTCGCGGTGGCCGCGGTCTCTGGGTGCACGACGCTCCAGATCGACTACCAACGGTTGCCGACGCCCCAAGCCCTGGAGTCGATCCAGGAGGGCATCACGACGCGGAGCGAGGTGCTCCAGCGGCTCGGTCCGCCCGAGGAGTTCCGGCAGCCGTCTCCCTTCGACCAGGCACGATCCACCAGCCCCCAGCGCCGCCGGATCCTCGAAGCGAGAGAGGTCTTCATTCGCGACGTCTACACCTACGCCTCCGAGCGCTATACCGTTCGGACGTTCGGCCTGCCCCCCGTCGGACCTGGCCTCTTCCGCGTCTCCTGGCGAAACTCGCGCGAAGATCGCTGGCGGCTCGAGTTCGACGACAACGACGTGGTCCAGACTGTGTCCCACATCGACGAGACTGCCGATGACGATCGCTGAGTGCGCGCGAATCGCGAGCCTCCTGCCCGCGCTCCTGCTCTCGGGGTGCCTCTACGTCTCGGCGGCGGGCTCCTTCGGCTCCTACCTCGAACCGGCGGCGGTCTCCCAGATCGTTCCGGGGGAAACCACCAAGGGACAGGTGCTCGACCTGCTCGGTCCTCCGGAAGAGTTCCTGCGCTCCGAGGTGCTGGGATCGCTGGGCGACGATGTCTCGCGCGTCTCGGGAGCGGTCGCGCTGGGAAACCGTGCGCAGGACGCCTTCACCTACCAGCTCGACACGCTCTCCGCCTGGGCCAGCATGCTGATCTTCTACAATCACGTCCGGGGACAGATCGAGACCGACCTGCTGGTGATCTTCTTCGACGAGGAGGATCGCGTCCGAGAGGTCAGCTTCCGAACCGTCTCGAGGGACTCATGAGGGCCGTCATCGAGAAGCTCCGGGGCCTCGGCGCGCTGCTCCCGGCCCTGGCTTTGTCGGGGTGCGTTTCCTTCTCGGGGCACTTCGGCACCAAGATCCGCGTCGAGAACATCCCCCGGATCGAGAACGGGGTGACCACCCGCGAGGAAGTCATGAGCTGGTTCGGGCCGCCGTCGGCCTTCTTCAACCCCTCGTTCCTGGACGTGATATTCGGGGACGAGGACGAGCTGATCGGCTCCGGCGCGGTAGTGCTGAACGACGTCTATACCTATCGCTATATCGAGAACAAGACGAAGCTCTTCTTCGTCCCGGTCTTCGTCGCAGTCCTCCGTACCGAAGCGATATCCGAGACGCTCACGATCTTCTTCGACGAGAACGGCAGGGTCGAGTACCACGCCTACCGCTGGGACGACCCGCGACCGAAAGGAGACGATTGAGCATGAGCCGGATCGCGCTTCTCCTGGTCGCTGCACTCCTGGCCGGATGCGCCGACGCGATCTTCTCGATCGATTCCTTCCGCACCCACGACGCCTACACCGGAGCCTCCCTCGAGGCATTCGCGGAGCTGGGGGGCGACCGACCGGCCACCAAGGCCGACGTGCTCGCGACGCTGGGCCCACCCATCCACGTGATCGGCCAGGACGCGGGCGAGATCTTCGTCTACCGCCGGCTGGCACGGGATACCCGCATCATCAATCTCAACCCCGGCATGGTCTCGGTGCCCATCTCGTTGCCGTCCGTTCCCCTCTTCTTCGACAGCGAGACCTCCGGACGCGACGACACCCTGATGGTCTTCTTCGATCCCGACGGGTTGATGCAGGGCGCGAGCATCAACCTCGGGATTGGGGACACCGGCCAGAGCGGAGCGGCCTTCGTCGGCCAGGGTGTCCAGGAGCTTCTCAGGTGAGACTCATCGCAACGGCCATCGCCGTGGGGCTGCTCTGCGGATGCAGCCTCAGCTATACCTCGATCGGAGTTCCCGTCCCGGAGACACACGGGCTCGAGATCGGCCGCAGCACCAAGCCCGACGTCCTCGCGGCCCTGGGGCCCCCGCGCCTGGTCCGCCAGCAGTTCGACGGAGAGCTCTACACCTGGCGGCGCACCAAGGAGCGGAGCCGCTCGCTCACCATCCTCCCGATCTACGTGCAGGCCTTCCACTTCGCCGACGGCGAGTCCCGCCGCGACGACCTCAGCCTGCTCTTCGACCGCGAGGGAATCCTCCGAGGCATCGGACGACGCCTGGAGACCGAGGAGCGGGGGGACTGATCCGGGCGCTCCCTCCGCCACTGCCGCGGCTGGGATCGACCACCGGCGGGCAGCGCACGGCCGGTCTGTTATCGTTTCACCCGGACGCGCCGGTAGCTCAGCTGGATAGAGCACCAGGCTTCGAACCTGGGGGTCGGGGGTTCGAATCCCTCCCGGCGTGCCAGTCCACCTCTTCAATTCCCCAGCCATTTCGTTCAGTTGCAGTTCTTGCCCTGTTTCGTCGTCGGTGCGTTCGTGGTGGGTGGGGTCACTATGGGGTCGCTTTGAGCGCCAAGCGCGCAAGCAGGTCGGCCGGAACCTCACCTGATTCGATCCGCATCGGCTCCCGGTAGTGGTCGTCCTCGATCCAGCGAGCGTAGTGACGAGCGGTCACCGCCACGTCCGAGTGGCCGAGCTGGGCGGAGACGTACCCGAGCTGTACGCCGGCGGTGAGAAGCTGTGACGCGAAGGTGTCGCGCAGATCCTTCATCGCCCGGTGCCCGATCGCTGCCCGCTTCAGGATTCGCCGCCACTCGCGCTTTCGGAAGTTCGACGGATCGACCCCGTCGAGTACGAATGCTTCTGCTCCCGGCTGCTTCTCGTGCGTCTGGTACAGCTCGAGAAGCGCCCAGCGCAACCGTCGCGAGAGGGCCACACGCCGCGTGCGTCCGCTCTTGGGGCTCGTCAGCTTACCTCCACGCGGGCGGTTCTTCTCAATCCGAAGAGCACGCGTCTGGTCCCGGTCGTCGCCCCATTCGATCGCGCCCCAGGTAAGCCCGAGAGCCTCCCCGAGACGCAGCTCCGGCGTCGAGACAGAGCAGAACCAGCACATGTGCCACGAGCCCCTCATCGTGAGCCTCGTTCAGCAGGGACGCGATCTCCTCGGACCGCTCGATCGGCCGTACCCGCCGCTCCGAAGACGCCTCTTCGCGGGCCTGCTTGGTTCCGGAGCGCCGCCGTAACGTCTCGCGGAAGGCGGGCACCGGGTTGCGCTCAAGGATCTCGAGCACTCACGCGTAGCTCAGAATCGAGGCGATCAGTCCAGATAGCCCCGCCCGGTCTTCGTCGAGCGCCCGGCACCCACGACGTGCTCATTCCACCAGAGCCGGAGCTGCGGCACACCGATCTCATCGAGTCGGAGGTCGCCGAACGTGGAGAGGAGGTGCCCCTCTTTGCGGAGGTACGTCCGCCGATCGGAGAGCGTCGTCTCTGCCAGGTGCCCCGTGTCCTCTTCGAGGTAGCGCTTGGCGAACTCGCGGAAGGTCGGCGCCTCCACGGTCGCAAACGGCAGCCGCCCGATCCCCTTCCGCTCTTCGTAGAGCCGCGCGGTCGCGCCGCCTCCCCCAATCGTCTGTCTTGCAGGAGAAGCGGATTCGCTTCCCGCCGACGCGGCGCTGGTAGTAGATCACGCCGGCGCGAGCGAAGAGGTTCTTGTACTTCTGGCCGCTGGGCTTGCGTTTCATCCCGATCCTCCTTGACTGCCGCGAACGTCCCCCGGTCTCTCAAGCCCCAGCACATCCGTCAACCCGGCCACTCTCGCAGCCTCCACCTTCCGAAGTTGCGCCAGGTCACCCCGGAACTCCTCGGCGTGCTTCTCTCTGAGACTTCGATACATCGGGTGGAAGGGCCGGCCTTTCCAGTCATCCGATGAGGTAGAGGCCGCCTTCAGTTCGGCCTCGATGGCAGCGAGCATCTCCTCGCCGCACCGGATGGCGTGAGCGACGAGTCCCTCACTCTCTTCGTGGTGCTCTTCAGGTTCCATATGCGCCTCCCGGCTACTTCTGGCGGAATCCTCTGGAATGCGAACGTCCCAGCCACTTCGGGTAGGGCTTCAGGCGCGGTGGGTGAAATGGGCCTGTTCATTCCCGCTCTTTCGTCTTAGCCACGAGGAAGCCGACAACTGTCGCGACGCCAACGGCACACCATTGGAGCAGGAGCCGAGACACGTCCAAAGAGGAATCATAAGATGCGTACATGCCAGGACGATAGCTGGGAGGGTCAAGAAGGAATCCGTATCCATCTGCTATGACCGTTCCACCCGCCTCGTGCGACCAATGCGGAAACAAGAGCATTAGGACGATGATTGCCCCACCAATGATCAAGATGATTTTCTGATTCGTGTTCATATCTTCCTCCGCGTTGGGGAGGTATCACCTCCGGCGGCGGGCCAAATGGCGAAGGATCAACCGGCGAACGTAGGCGCTCAGCGTCGAATCACCTGCTGCGTCTTCGGATCCCTCCGCTCGTCGCGGTGAGCTTCACGCTGATCACCTGGGATTGCTTCTCCGATACCGGCTTCGGTTTGCGTCCCGCCCCCATCCGCGCGCCGCCTCTCCCTTTTCGCTTCTTTGCCGACATCATACTCTCTAAGTTGAATTCGGTCTACCTTTTTTAAATGCCAATTCTGCCTTCACATTCTACCTCCTGAACGATGTTCAGCCAGTCCTGCCCGCGCCGCGAAATCGCTTGACCCCCTGAACCCGGAAGATATAGGGTGATACCCACGCAGGCGAGTCGCTGCGCCTGCGGAGTCGATCGCGGATACCTGTTTTGGTGGAGGCCGGTGTCCATGCCCGACCGTCCGCCCCGCGAGCGGCTCGAAACTAGAAGAGACAGCGACGGCGCCCGGCGCGGTCAGTCCGCGTCGGGCGTCTTAATCTGCCCCTCCCCATCGGGACCGAGAAATGCCTTGACCCGCCTCAAATGGGGCGTAGATTTCCTATACGCGGGCAGGTCGCTGCCGCCGGTAAAGTCGACCGTAAGACTCGGCCCTGCAAAAACTTGCTGCGGCCTCAGAGAAGGGCGTAGGCGAAGGGTAGGCCGGAGCACGCGACGCGACTCAAAGCCAGAAAAGACAGCGACGGCGCCCGGTGTGGTGCCGCACGGGCGTCTCACGTTTGCCCTCCGTCTGCTTCGTCCAGCGCAGCACCAGCCAGTTCTCATCTCCTGTAAGTCGTCACAATATTTCGGACCGGAGATCCCCTCTGCTAAGAGACAGGTCTTGATGCCACCCTACGCCTGTGCGTCCTCACAATCGGTACGCCCCGAAAATGCTGGGCTTTTCTCCTCCTCGCTCTCGCCCGCCCAGCCACTCAGGGTACGGCAAGATCGAGGGAAGAATCAGCCTGTGCCTGAGAGCGGAAATGGCGCAGCATCTCGCTCACGGTGCAGGCTTTGCTCGATCTCATGACGGTGCTCCTTCGCTCTATTCTCGCCTTCTTCCGAAGCCGCAATCAGCAAGCGATCGTCGAGCTGGCCCTGCGGCAGCAACTCGCAACGTACGCCCAGACGCGACGGAAGCCCAAGCTCACGCCGCTCGATCGCGCCTTCTGGGTGGTGCTGCTCCGACTCTGGCCTCGATGGAAAGAGGTCCTGGTCATCGTCAAGCCAGACACGGTGGTCCGTTGGCATCACAAGGGATTCCGACTCTATTGGCGATGGATCTCGAAGCGCGGTCCTGGGAGACCGCGGGTCTCGAAGGAAGTGCGAGCCCTCATTCGTCGTTTCGCCCTGGAGAACGCTTGGGGAGCACGGAAGATTCACGCCGAACTCGAGAAGCTCGGATTGTCCGTAAGTCTCGCCACCGTCTCGCGGTATCTGCCAAGGCGGCCGCCTGATCAGGGACAGAGACAGCGCTGGATGACGTTTCTCCAGAATCACAAGGATGGCATCGCGGCGATGGACTTCTGCATCGTCCCCACGGTGAGGTTTCAGCTGTTGTACGTCTGGTTCGTGATCGATCACGGACGACGACGGATCATCCATTTCAACGTCACGACGAATCCGACGGCCCAGTGGGTGACTCATCAACTCCGCGAATCGTTCCCTGACAATTCAGCTTCCCGTTACCTGATCTACGACAACGACTCGATCTTCTCAGACGAGGTCAAGGACGTGATCGAGTCGTTCGGCATCAAATCCAAGCGGACGGCGTATCGAAGCCCATGGCAAAATGGAACGGCCGAACGGTGGGTGGGATCATCCCGGCGGGAGCTCCTCGATCACGTGATCGTCTTCAATGAGGAGCACTTGCGTAGGCTGCTTCGTGAGTATGTCAGCTACTACAACGCGGAGCGAGTCCACACTCGGCTGCGAGACGCGCCGGAGGGTCGGCCTATTGAAGCTCGACCCTGTTCGGACGCGACGATTGTGGGCTTGCCGCGCGTTGGTGGTCTACATCATCGCTACGTCTGGAGGGAGGCCGCGTAGTGATCTCTGCCTCCGGCCGAAACGCGCGAATTAGAGGCTTCGGATGGGTTCTGAGAACCGACAACTGCCGCAAGAACTACCAGCAAAGCACGCATATGATTCTCCTCCCTTTCCAGTTAGATTTACCTGGTCGCTGGCACCGACAGAATCGTCGCCCCGCTGGAGTCCCCGACGTTGAGGACGGCGCGGACGGACTCGGTGGTTGCCGCCCGTGATCCTGAACACGCAAGAGGGAGGCGACGGTCGTGTAAAAAGAACAGGTATGGCCGCTTGCCGAACTCCAGTAAGGAAGAGATCATTGCAGATTAGGTTGCCCCCACCACCAGCGTGGAGTCGACTCATGGAGCTTCGGGAAGCGTCTTCTTCCCAACATTAGTGAGCGTTACAGACGAGCTTTCCCCAGACGGGCGGAGAGAGCATCGGCGTGAAGAGCACAGTGTCTCCTGCATACGCTGCACCTGCCCCCAGAATCATCAGAACGGCGGCTGAGAATGCGAGGACTCGTTTCTGCATGACGATCTCCTTTCAAGATAAGGGTCACGTTGAGGAATTCCGAGCCTAACGGGCGGCCTGGCCCCGGGGCCAGTCATCCCCAGGGACGCGAGCCTCCGCTACATCCCTCCCTGCTTGGCCGCCTTGAAGACCGGGAGCATGACCATCGAGGTCGGCGGGGAGTTGACTGGATCCAAGAGCATCGCCGAGCAAAGCACGTTCTTCGAGGAGGCGAAGATACGTGCAGAGCCTTGGTCGAACGTCACCCGTATTGATGATGTTGTCTATCGTCGGAGAACACGAGGGTGTCCTGGGTGCTAAAGGTCCCGTTGTACCCCGGCAACACGGATACCGCTCCTTCATCCGCTGAAGACATCGTTACCCGGAATGCCTCCCTGGCCCAAGACCTCGATCCCAGCTGAATCGCCTTGCCACCCGATCGCTCGGTAGATGTGCAATGGAAGGACCGTGGCGAATCAGCTGCATCCGTCACCCCCACAACGCTGTAGAGCAACTTCGTCTTCTTTCCATTCAGGAGCGGCAGATCCTTGTCCCCGATTCCCGCATCGGTGGGAAGCGAGACGAGGATGACGGTGATGGCGCAGACGGCTGCGAGCAGTCGCGACAGATGGGGCATGGGGCTCTCCCTTGTGGCTCGGGTGAGCCCCAATCAGAACACCACAGGCCGGGTGGGGTCAAGGGCGTACAGGCCGAGAGCCCGTCCTACTTCCGCCCCAAAGCCTCCACCACCAACAACGTCACGTAGCTCTGACCTGCCGAGATTCCGAGGTTTTTCTACCCAACACCTGACACATCCTGTGCGGGCTGCCCACCTTATTAGAAAGGTCCGGTACGCCGTCGAAGGATAAGACCTTCAGGCCCCTGTTCTGCGTCCGCGTCTGGGCCTTATGACAAATCCCCGAGGGGGCCGGGCCTCCGTCGGAGCCCCGGCCCCGATATGGCGCGATTTCAAGGTCTGCTTCCGCCGCGAGGTCGGTGAACTTCTTCCAGGAGAATACTAATGACCCGATCCATTCCGTTTTTCGGCGCATTGGTCTGCGCCGTCGCTCTGGCTAGCGGAGCTTCTGCTACCGAAATCTCACTGAGTCTCAATCTTGAATTTAGTAATCCATCTGACTTCAACTCCGGCGGCACCTGGACGGTGGTCGCAAAAGCCGATCAGCGTGGCATCGCCGGCATCGTTCTTGATTTGCAGGATCCTACTCTCAACTTCAATCCCGCCACGGGATTCTTGACGCCAGCCGGCTTTGAGATTGAGCAATCCGCAACGTTTGGTTTGCGTTTTGAAATTGTGCAGGCCGACGATCTTACGGACCCAACTCTCGATGTGGGAGTCATCGGCGGCACTTTCCCATCAACTTACGTCGACGATCCCAGACATCATGCTTTTCGGCGCCAATCCTGACTTGGGATCGTTCACAGGTGGCGTGGAGTTGGCCACCGGCACGTTTGACCCAGCGGCTATTCCAGCTTGGTTCGACGATGGCAACGACAACTCTAAAGGGAATCTATTCACGGATGCTGCCGGAACCGTTGGCGGCCCCTTCGACGCCGCGACAACGGTGCGCTTTGTGGGCATCCCGGAACCTACGACGCTTGCCTTACTAGGCATTGGATTGGCGTGTATTGCTACGTACTCACGGAAACGCGCTTGATCGTCGCATTCCTCGCAACCAATGCCCGCTGTGACTCACCTCGTACCGGGGGTTTCCTGAGGCGCAGCCCGACCGAGCAACCGATCCCGACTTGGCGAGGGATACCCACCTCCAAGGCCCCGCTGCTGCCAGGCAATCTCCCCTTCCCAGGATGAGCCAGACCACGAACACCCGGTCCGGTGCTGCGATCCCCATCGCTGGCATGACACTCAGTCTGGAGGTGGGGGGACTCGGGCACGAAATGCCCCGATTTGCCGCCTTTTAAGCAGCCCGTAAGCCCCTAAGTTCTCTTGATTCTTCGCCTTTTTCGATTCGGCGTCACTGGCTTCGAAGCTGGGGGTCGGGGGTGTGGAGCGCACCCGGCGTGCCAGTTGTTTCGCGTACTTAGCGAGTTCTGCCGTTCGCTCTTCGAGTTGAGGAGTCCCTCAGGCTAGGGTCGCACCACGAGTTCGGCCTCGGCACCTGCCATCTCTACCTGCTTCGGCTCGAAGGCTTCGTTTTTCCATCAGCGACCTCAGCGCCTTCGGAGAAGCCGAGCGGTAGAGGAGCCTCGCCTCGATGCGCACGGCGCCTCCGAAGCTGGCCCGGTAGATCCACACTGAACCTGTCACTCTCCAAGCCCCTTGCGGGAACCAACCGCTTCCACAGGAACTGACTGATCTCCCAGGGCTTGTATGTGACGCTCCCCTGCGCATCGCCGGCGATGGCCCCGAAGCGCATCGCACCGTCGGGTATCTCGCCATCGGGCTGCAGATGACCGGAGTGGAAGAGAAGCTGTCCATCTTCCCCGCGCACTTCGAGCTCCACCCACATCTCGCGAAGCTCGGTCAGACTGGTGGGAAGGCTGTGGCCGGCGGCCACATTGTGCACTACCACCTCGAACTCGAGCGGACTGCCTGTAACCGACCGAGGGCGGGGCCTCGATGTCAAGGCGGGCGGCGCTCTTGAGCCGGGCTTCGGCCATGGCGACATACCCGGGACTGCCGCCGAGCGCTTCCGCGTTGGCATTGGCGCCCACCAGGTAGTGGGGATGGATTTCGCGTTCGTCTCCCGTCGGCTCCGACTGGCCGATCACCACCAAGGGAGTGAGAGTCTCGGCGACCTCGATGGCGTCCTCGACGTGCGCATGTGACAATCCTGGCACTGGATGTCCCTTCTCCGCGTAGATGCTGTTTTCCACTCGTCGTAGGTGTGCTCGAGGCGGAGCCCGTTGAGGGGGTGGACGATCGTGTGGCAGGAGGCGCAGAATTCGGACCGAGTCAGGAAGTCGCGCGTCTCGCCGTCGTGGGCGGAAGCCTCGTCGTCTCGTCCGGCGGGCCGAATTTCCTGTCCTCGTCCGGGCGAGCTGGATGGAAGCATTCCCGGGCTCGCCCCAGGGCCCCGCGGATCCGGTGAGACGCGTGATCTGGTGGCAGACGTCGCAGCGGATTCCCGCCGTGCCGACCTCTGGCGGATCGGCCTCGGGGGTCCCCGGGATCAAACCCGTGATCACGCCCTCGGGGGCGTGACAGCCCGAGCAGTAGGCGTAGATCTCCTCTCCCGCTTCCTCTCGCGCGAGCTCCGCGGTGCTTCGGTAGATGGGATCGGTGTGCGAGATCACGTGCATCGAGCCCTCCAGCTCCTCCCACTGCCGCTCATGACACTCCTCGCAATCCTCGTAGGGCGCGAAGTCCCCAGTATCGAGCGGCGCGCCGTCCTCGGAGGTGATCATCGAGTAGCCGAAAGGGCCCATCGGGGGGTGGGCGAGCGGTACCGCGGCGCCACCGGTAATTGCGGCAGAATCGCCCGCTTCTGCGCGTGTGTGGGCATCGGGGCGGTCACCCTCAGCCGCGTGCGCCCTCTCCTCCTCGCCCGGGCGCGCGCATCCCAGGGGAGGCCATGCTGCCAGACTCAGGAAGAGAGCTGGGCACAAAATGGGAGAGCGAGGCATGGGAGGCTCCTTTCGAATCGCGGGCCGGCACCTTTGAATAGGAGCACAATGACGGCGCGGAATCTAGCGCAGCCGCATCTGCGAACTCGGCCAGTGACTCAAGGCGGCCTGGTGTGGGAATCCTCCCGGTTCAACGCGTCGCCAGCGGCTGCCGCGGCGCCAGCCGCAGCGGTGCTGTTCGTCGGGAGCGGCGTCTGCCGCGAGTTGCACCGACATGGGCGAGGCGACCACAGGCCATTGTCCCTTGAGCACATTGTCCGGGGCTTCGCCACGGAAGGCGAGGTAGCTGTAGCGGCCATAGTGGGGCAGCTTGCGCCCCAGCCCCCGCAATGCCCAGGCTCGTCGGCCGCCAGCCAGCCCAGCGCCTGCTCGGGGTTGGACGTCTGGCGCGCCATGACCACCACGGCTTGGTATCGCGCTCCAGGGTCGTGCCTCCGATGCGCACGCTGTCGCTTCGGTCGGCAACGCGTAACCCTCAGAGCTTCATTGAGTTGGTAGCGGAAGCGGTTCCGCCAGCCGAACGCCCACACTGCCCATCCTCAGGCAATACTTCGAGTTCCGCGTCGAGAACGATGCCGACCTGCTCTCGGTCACCCGCTTGCCAGGACTCGGCCAGCCGCCGGTAGGCATCTCGGAGATCGTGTTTTGCCTGCGACGGCAGCACGATCAGCACCCGCTCCGCGCCCATGGCCTGGCTCACCGAAGGAGGGATTTCCGTGCGATGCAGGCGCCGGAACACATCGAACTCGGGATCCACCTTCAACCTCAACGGCCGCGCCGGCAGTTCGAGTTCGATGCGGGTTTGTTTCTGTTCCAGCCGCACACCGGTCTGCCAGGCATTGCCCTGTCCTTCCAGCTGCACCGCCACTGGTACCTGTAGCGAATAAGCCGGGCCCGGTTGAATCTGCTCGATCAGCGACGTCAAGACGTGGCGCTCACCCCTTGCTTTGACATCCGCCTCGGAGACGCGCAGCGCAGGCGCCCCCTGGCGCTCGACCCATTGGGTGAAGAAGCCGTCCAGCGGCTACTGCGCCACGTCGCTGAACGTCGCTTCCACGGCGTCGAAATCCGCGACTCGGAATCGGTACTGCCGGTAGAAGCTACGAAGTGCGTCGACAAAGCGCTGGTCGCCCAGCTGGCGTCGCAGCATGTGAAACAGCATCAGCGTCTTGCCATATCCCACTGCTTCGCTACTAGCGCTGCGACGGATGCGGAACGCTTTGAGCGGAAAGTCCTTTTCGTTGCGCACATAATCGGTGTATTTCTGCAGCGCGGTGCGCCGGTATTCGACCGCCTCGCCGCGCTGCTCCTTGATCAGGTGATCAGCCAGGTAGCTGGTCAGCCCTTCGGCCCAGTTTCCCGATGCGTAGTCGACATACACCCCGTTTCCCCACCAGTTGTGGAGAATCTCGTGCGGGTAGGACGAATGCAGGATGAAGGGGAAACGGATCACCTTCGGCCCCAGCAGCGTAAACGACGGCATGCCGTAACCGGTCTCCCAGAAATTCTCCACCAGGGCGAACTTGCTGTAGGGATAAGGCCCGATCAGCCTGCTGTAGAGTCCACGTAGGATCGCGTGGCGTCCAGGTACCGTTTTGCCAGCGCGGGGTCAGGCTCGCGCAGCAGTACCAAGGCCTCGACCACAGCGCCGGCTCGGCGGTATTCGGTGAAGCGGCCGGCGATCAAGTAGATCTCCTCCTGCGGCGCGTCGCAGCGCCACCCCTCGCGCCTGCCCCCGTCGTCGGCCTCGCCAGCGGTTCGCTGTCCCTGGCTCATACCACTCCATCCTTGCGGTAGGCGAAGCTCCAGGTCGAAGGTCAGCATTTGATCGGCAACCTGCGGATACCAGAAGCTGTCGGCCGAGAGGAACACACCTTCGGGCGCGATCATGCCCGGCGTTTCGCGGAAAGCGCGCGCGTAGTCCTCTCCCTGCTGGTGTAGCGCGTGCATGATTCGCCCGCGGTAGCGCAACGTGAACTGCTGCTGCCCCGTCGCTAGTTCCACCCTGAAACGCCGCGGCGTCACGCCGGTGTCGGACAAGCTTGCGCGCCCAAGTTCGACCAGACGCGCTCCTCTACCGACCAGCCCGGGTGTCAGGTCCGGATGCAGCGCGAATTCCACGCCTGCCGATTCGTCACCGACGATCTCGATCGTGTCCTGCACCTCGATGCTGTGCTGGTCGGGATCCACACTGACCACCAGTGCATGGTGCAGCTCTGCCGACCCGAGCGCGGGCAGCCACAGCAGCCACGCGATCAATAACAGGCTGCGAGCCTCGACCCTCATGGCATCTCTCGCAGTTCGGTATCGCCCTCCCCACCTTCGCCGAAGCGGAAGCGCGCGAGGTGCGCCTCGGCCGCCTGACAAGAGTTGTCGCTGTCGCTCATCACGGCCACCGCCACCACCGGGGCACCGGGGCGCCGAAGTGCGCGCGGTAGTCGGCGAGCACGTCGACCTCCTCAGATCGCCACAGGCCGAGGGGCCCTGCGCCGAGCGAGACCATCCTGGAGTGGGCGGTAAACGGATTGTCCCACGCCGCGGCCGTCGGCTCGCGGCTCGACCAGACGTAGCTGATCGCGTTGCCCGGAAGCTGCCTTCCAAACACCACGGCGGTGACGCGCCGTCGCAAGCGCTCCAGATGCTGTGCTCTCCGGCTGGAACTCGAACAGGACGTGACGCGCGCCGCGAAGTCGTCCCCCTCCTTGATGCGGTGGTCGGCGACGGCGACGTCGCGCTCGACGCGCCACTCCCAGCGAAGCCACGGCGTGCGCTCAGATCGAGCGCCTCGAGCTTGAAGAGGAGCGCCGAGGCGGAGCAGCGGCTCTCGGCGCGGATCGCCTCGCGCCCGTCGAGCTCGACCGGCGTGTAGACGGTCTCCCGCGACACCTTCGGAAACGCGATTGGGCGCCAGCGGTCGCGCCCCGGTGCCGGAAGCTCCACCTTCCCGCACGCGCAGCGTCCCCGTGTGCGGCGCCGAAGCCGAGCGCGACCACGAGCATCCAGCGGGTCATTGCCGCTCTTCGGATCCCGATCAAGGCCGCCGTCGATCCCATATGGCCAAGGTAGTCCAGCGTCCACATTCCGGGGAGCGGCCTCATCGGCGTGGGAAATCGTGGGGACCTCGGCGGTTCAACAGGGCACAAGGGAGCACGAAATCGACAACTCTCGGCGCCCTAGAGCGCTCTCCGGCCTCGAGGCGCCGCCTTCGAACCTGGGGGTCGGGGGTTCGCTCCCCGGACGCGGAGCGTCCCTGAATTCGGCGAATGAAAGGCGTCCTTCCCGAGAACTCCTGCTGACGCTGCTGGGCGCCTCGCCCGATTTCGCCCGCGTCCGTGCTTTCGCTTGCGCTCGCTCACCTGCGCTGAGATCTCCTATCCTCCCCAATCGTCTAGAGTCGGGGCCTGCATTTCCTGGAACAAGGAGCGGGAGTAGGTGGCTGGGAGTTCGAACGGGCATGAGCTGAACTCCGATACGAGCACCAAGCTCGCGCGAGAGCTGGGCCTCGGCGCGGCCATGTCGATTGGCATCGGCACGATGATCTGCGCGGGCATCTTCGTGCTGCCGGGCATTGCCGCAGCCAAGGCCGGCCCCGTCGTGGTACTCGCATTCGCCCTGTGCGGACTCGTGGCTGTCCTGATCGCGCTGTGCATGTCCGAGCTCTCCACCGGCATGCCCCTGGCCGGCGGCGGCTACCTGTTCACGGTGAGGACCTTCGGTCCGATGATGGGCACGGTCATGGGTGGGTGCCTGTGGCTGAGCCTCATCTTTGCCTCGGCCTTCTACATGGTCGGCTTCGGGTACTACGTGGCGGATCTCCTGCACATGTCGCACGTGTTGCTGGCGCTGCTCATGACGGCTCTGCTCATAGGGCTCAACTTCATCGGTGCCAAGGAGGCGGGGGGGCTCCAGAACGCCATCGTGGCGGGGCTTCTCATCGTCCTGGTCGCCTTTGTCTTGCGGGCGGTGTTCTCCGTCGACATGGACAACCTGCGTCCGCTGGTACCGCCGGAGATCGGGATGTCCGGCTTCCTCCTGGTGACGCCCGTGCTGTTCGTGACGTTCATGGGTTTTGCCGAGATTGCCGCCGTCTCCGAGGAGATAAAGAACCCGGACCGCAACCTTCCGCTGGCGGTGATCGGCTCGGTCGTCGTGGTGACCGTGGTGTACTGCGTGGTCGAGTTCTGCGTCGTCGGACTGCGCCGCTACGACGACCCGAGTATGGCCAGCGAGACCGTACTCATGGAAATCGCGCGCACGCTGATGGGCCAGGCGGGCTACGCTCTGATATTGCTGGGCGGCATTCTCGCCACCGTTTCCTCGGCAAATGCCAGCATCATGGCCGCCTCCAGGATCAGCTTTGCCATGGGTCGCGACCGCCTCATGCCCGAGTGGTTCAACGAGATCCACGGCAGGTTCAGGACACCCTATCGATCCATCCTGGTGACCGGCGGAGTCACCATGATCCTGCTGGTGATTCTCGGATCACACCTGGAGCTCATCGCAGAGGTCGGGGCCTTTCTGAGCCTCCTGCTCTATGCCTTCATCTGTCTGGCCTGCATGGTCATGCGGCATGCAGAGCTGGACTGGTACAAGCCCAGCTTCAAGACCCCGGCATATCCCACGGTGCCCATTCTCGGGTTGCTCGGTTGCCTCTTCGTCATGGGCATCACGAGTCGACCGACGATACTCATCGGGCTCGGGATAGTCGCCGGAACCCTCATCTGGTACGTCCTCTTCTTGCGTGGACAGACGCAGCTGGTGGGCGCATCCAACGTGTTGTGGCAGCACAAGGTCATCGAGCCGCTCGTGGCCAGGGCTGAAGATTACAGAGGCCGCCCGACGCGAAGCGTTTCCCGTCATTCTCCTGCCATTGGCGAATCCCGAGACCAGGGGATCACTGCTCGCGGTGGGGACGGCGCTGGCCAGGGTCCGCAGGGCGAGCCTGCACCTGGTTCACGTCGTCAGCGTTCCGACGCAGACACCGCTGGAGGCGGGCCGCATGGAGTTCGAGCAGACGCGGAGAGAGCGGGAGACGATCCTGGACGTTGCATCCAGACACGCGGCCGAGCAGGGGATACGCACCCGAGCCAATGCGCTGGTCGCCCACGACGTGCCATCGGCAATACTCAGCGTTGCCGACATCGAAGAGCCCGACCTGCTCCTGATGGGATGGAACGAACATGTTCGGGGCTCTCGTACGCGCGGCGCCAATGTTGCGGGTGTGGTGAAGGGTGCGAACCGAAACGTACTGGTTCTCAAGGACAACGGGCTGAACGAGATCAACCGCATTCTGGTTCCCACCGCCGGCGGCCCGCATGCGAAGCTGGGCTTGCGGGTGGCCCAGGACCTGGCCACGGACTGCGGGGCCACCGTCACCGCGATGACGGTTCAGGTTGGCCACGGGTATTCCGCCGCCAGATCGGAATTCGACCACGAGAGCCTGCAGTTCTTCCAGGGCCTGGCCGAGGAGTACTCGCGAGATGCCCTCAGAGACGCCGGCGTTACTGCTGAGATCTCCGCCGTGATCGACAGCGACGTCAGCGAAGCCATCGTCAAGGCCTCTGCAGACTACGATCTCGTCGTCATCGGAGCGTCGAACGAATGGCGCCTGCGCCAGTGGCTCTTCGGCTCCCTCCCCGACAAGGTGACGAATGGCTCTTCGGCCTCGGTGTTGATGGTGCGCTCCGGCGCTTGACCAGGTCCCCCACGGGCAACCCTCAGATTTTCACAATTCCGAGCGGGCCACGCTTCAAACCCTTTTCCCGATGGCACACTGGCGCGGGGGGCGTCCGGTGGATGGATCTCGCCGAGGATCCGCAGCCCGCGCTCATCTCAGTCGTCGTAGGGCCACTCGCCGACCCAGTTGCCGGTCGGATTGTAGTTGCAAACGAAGAGGTGCGAGTTGTCGTAATCTGGGAGCCCATCGACGGTGGCGCAGAACTTGTAGCCGCATCCGACCGACGTCGTCGTGTCCCAGACGATCTGCGTGTAGTGACCGCACACATCACTGCACGTGTTGGTTGGGTAGTCATAGTCCGCTTCCTCGGCTGCCCACAGATCGACGGGGTCCTCGGCGGAGACACTGGGAAAGGAGCTGACGAAGAGGTTCTCGCCCACCGTGGGGCTCCCTCCGACGAGCGCAGCGTAGTCTAAGTCACGGTTGTCGTTGTGGGCCCATACGCACTGGTCGGCGTAGTTCTGGGCAACCGTCTGCAGGTTGACGTTCCACGTCAACAGCTCGAGCGGTACTGCCGGCGGCGGGCTGTCGACGTTCCGGCGAACGAGGTTGTGCAAGAACAGCATCCCGTCGAGTTCCGCGACGCCCTCGGGGTTCGTGATCGAGCAGTCGTGGCAGCCATCGTCAGGATCGGCATTGCCGTCGTCGCACTCTTCACCGCCATCCACGACGCCGTCGCCGCAGAACGCGGGCTCGATCTCGCATGTCTCCGAACAGCCATCGCCGCCGACCGTATTGCCATCATCGCAGGCCTCGGTTCCCTCGATGACACCATTTCCGCATTCGTACTCTGCTTCGCAGGCGCTCGAACAGCCATCGCCGCTGAGGGTATTGCCGTCGTCACACTCCTCGGCCGCCTCGAGGATGCTGTTGCCACAGGCCTCCGGCACGCCGAGAAGGTTGTCTGCGAGCGTCACGGCCTCGCTTGCCCGCGTTTCGACCTCGCCGCTGGTGCAGGCGGCCAGGCTGCCGGGGCAGCCGCTGAACAGCGTGGAGATCGTCTGACCCGCGCACTTCTTGAGCTCGGTGCTGGCCATCTTGTCCGTGCATGCCTTGCTGAGCTTGAGCTTTGGGTCGGCGCCATCACAGGCCTGGATGTCGTCGATGCTGTCAGCCGCCGCCGCACTCTTGCCCTTGAGCACGCCCTTCTTGCACTTGTTGAACTCCTTGAGATGCGTGTCGAAGCACTTGGCCGCGATCTTGGCGACCCCGGCCTGGCATTTGGCTGCGTCCTTGTTGTCGGCCTCGGTCTCGACGACGGCATCGAGATCGTCGCCGAACATCCCGTGCATCCAGTCGACGGTAGCGTCGACGGCCTGCTGATTGACGTTGGCGGCGCTCGTGAAGGCGAAGTCCGGCCGCTCGCCGCTACAACTCTTCGTCTGCGTCGCGGTGGTCTGGGCGCTGACATTGCTCACCTTCCCCTCGACATCGGCCACGAGGCACGCCTCGATGGTTTGGCTGCCCAGCTTTCCCTTCTGGAAGCTCTTGATGCACGAAATGGCCTCTTTGCTCTGGGCTTTGGCGACCTTGGCAAAGGCCTTGTTCATTTCCGTGATGCAGGCTTGCTGATCTTTGCTCTGCTCCTGGGCGCCGGCCGCCCCGGCCGTGACGAGGAGGCAGAGAATCGCTACGAAGCTCGATGAGAAGGCGCGGGGGTTTGCGTTGCTCACCCATGTATTCACGCACGGCTGGCCCGGGTCAGTCAAGGGGGTTTTTCGGTGATCGTGCGCCTGGGCGGGATTTTGGTCGGGCACGGCGATTGCGGCCTACCCTCGCGCTCTGCCCTCCTTTTCGCCTACCTTCGAAGAGGATTCCGTGCGGCAGTTCTTCCTACTCGCGGTGCTTCTCCTCCCGCTACCCGCTTACCCCGTGGATTTTGACTGGGTCACCGTGGGTGATCCGCGAAACGCGGCCGACTGGACCGGCTATGGCTCCGTCGCCGATACCTTCCTGATCAGCGAGTACGAGGTCACCAACGCTCAGTACGCCGAGTTCCTGAATGCGGTGGACCCGACCGGGGCCGATGGGATGGACCCGTGGGGGGCCGCCAATACGCTCGGGCTCTACGACTGGAGCATGACCTGGGGTGATTTCGGGGGGATCGACTTCGTTGAGTACAACCCCGATGGCTCGAAGTACGTGGCGAAGAGCGGGATGTCGAGCAAGCCCGTCAACTACGTGAGCTTCTTCGACAGTCTGCGCTTCGCCAACTGGCTAAACAACGGCCAGGGCGCGGCAAGCACCGAGGCGGGGGCGTATACGCTCCTGGGCGGGACATCCCTGCCGACCAACTGGGCGACCGTCACGCGCAACGCCGGTGCCCGCATCTTTCTGACCAGTGAGGACGAGTGGTACAAGGCGGCGTACTACGATGCCATCTCCACCGGCTACTTCGGCTATCCGGTGGGCACGGACGCCGTGACGACCTGCGCAACGCCTGCTGCGACGCCGAACACGGCGAATTGCGGCAACGCCGTGGGCGACCTCACCGACGTGGGGAGCTACACGGGCTCGGCGAGCCCCTACGGGACATTCGACCAGGGCGGGAACGTCTACGAATGGAACGAGGCCATCATCGTCTCCAACTCCAACACGTACCGCGGGCTGCGGGGCGGAAGCTTCAGCGTTCTCGACGACGCGTTCTCCCTCGAATCGTCATCCCGAGGCTTCACCGACCCGACCCTCGATAGGGAACGCTTCGGGTTTCGGGTCGCGATGATCCCCGAGCCCTCCAATGCCCAGCAGAGCTGCATCAACGCGATGAATCGGAACGGCGCAAGTGTCAACAAGGCACAGCTCAAAGAGATCGAGGGCTGCCTGAAGGACTACCAGAAGGGAACACTCTCTACGACCTTCGAGGTCTGCACTGCCGCCGACCGGAAGGGCGAGGTGCAGAAGGCCTGCGAGAGCACGGTGAAGAGGGAAGCGAAGAAGTGCGATCCGCTCGATCCGCCGCTCTTTGGCTACGCGGAGGCGGCGACCGTGAACCAGGCCGCCGTGGCAGGCGCGTCGGCGCTGGCCGACGAGATCTTCGGCGATCCGGCCCAGGACGCGGACCTCTTCAGGCAGGCCGATGACAAGAGCGCGGCGGCGTGCCAGAGCGAGATGCTCAAGCAGGCGAGCAAGCTCGAGCAGCGCATCGTGAAGGAAATCCTCAAGGCCAAGAAGAGCGCTCTCAGGGATGGGAGGGTCGACAGGGCTTCGGCGCTCGAGGCGACCCTGATCATCGCCCTGACGAGAGAACCGATCACGAAGGTCCAAGAGAGGCTCGAGAAGGCCGAGGAGAAGCTCAAGAGGGGGGTTGACAAGAAGTGCGGCGGGCTAGGTCCGCCCAATGCGATCTTCCGCGGTGACTGTGGTGATGGTGATCCGAGCTTGGCTGATGTCGAGGACTGCGTCATTGCAGCGGCGCGATGCCAGGCCTGCTCGAAGATCGAGGCGTTCGACGGCCTGGATCTACCCTGCAGCCGACTGAGCGGCGGCGACCCCTTCTCGAGCTGCCCGTAGTCACGGCGCCGAAGGAACGCGACGGGGTTCAGGCCACGAACAGCCGGTCCGACGCGAACACGGGGTCGCTGGTCAGGTTGACCCCGAGGCTGACGCAGCCCCCGTTCATCTCCGGGCGTCGGGATATGGGTCATGTGAGCCTCGCAACCGCGGAGCCTGGGCAGCTGTTCCAGGGCCAGCCGGGCCGTGGGATTGGTCGTCCCGCCGATACTCAGCGCCACCAGCACCTCGCCCACGTCGAGGCTGATGGACTGGCGGTCGAGGATCTCCTTCTTCAGGTTCGCAACGGAGCCGATGATGTTGTCGCCCAGCAGTTCGAGTTGCCTGGGGATCCCCGCGAGTTGCTTGATGCTGTTGATCACCAGGCTCGAAGCGGCGTGCATCAGAGGTGAGTTGCGACCGATGGCGATGGAGCCGTCGGCAAGCTGCAGGGACGCGCCGACGAAGGCGCCTTCGTGGCCCTTGCCCGCGCTCTGTTCCGCCTCGACGGCGGCTTCCCTGGCCGGGAACCACCGTGGGGCGGCTCTCGGGCCGCACGTCGGTACTCCTCCATCAGCGCCTCGACCCGTCGCACCGTCTCGCTGTCCGCCTGCCCGGAGGCGTATTCGCAGGAATAGCGGAAGTAGCGCCGGATGATCTCCTGCTTGGCCGCCTCGCGGGCCACCGCGTCGTCCACGATGGCGAAGCCTGCGCGGTTCACCCCCATGTCGGTGGGTGACTGGTACATGGAGCTGGCCCCGGTGATCCTCTCCAGGATGCGCTTCAACAGCGGAAACGCCTCGACATCCCGGTTGTAGTTGACCGCGGTCTCCCCGTGCGCCTCCAGGTGGAAAGGGTCGATCAGATTCACGTCGCGCAGGTCGGCGGTTGCCGCCTCGTAGGCCGCGTTCACCGGGTGCTTCAAGGGCAGGTTCCAGATCGGGAAGGTCTCGAACTTCGCGTAGCCGGCGTCCACCCCTCTGCGATGTTCGTGATAGACCTGGGACAGGCAAGTGGCCATCTTGCCGCTGTTCGGGCCCGGAGCGTTGACCACGACCAGAGGGCGTTCCGTTTCGATGTAGGGGTTCGATCCGTACCCCTCGTCACTGACGGTCCGATCGACGTCCGTGGCGTACCCCTCGATGGGCCGGTGCGTGTAGACCCGCACGCCGCGTCGCTCCAGCTTCGTCCGGAACGTCGTCCGCCGCCGGTTGGCCCGTGAAGCGCGTGATGACCACCGCGCGGACCACGAGGCCCCACTCGCGCAGATCGTCGATCAGCTTGAACGTGTCGGCGTCGTAGGAGATGCCGAAGTCCGCCCGCATCTTCTTGCTTTCGATGTCGCCCGCGTAGATGCAGATGATGATCTCGGCCTTGTCGGCCAGCTTGTTCAGCAGGCGCATCTTGACGTTGGGGTCGAAGCCGGGCAGAACGCGGGAGGCGTGGTGATCGAAGAGCAGCTTGCCGCCGAACTCCAGGTAGAGCTTGTTGTCGAAGCGCCCGATGCGCTCCAGGATCGCTTCGGTCTGCTCTTCGAGGTACTTCTCGTTGTCGAACGCCACGCCGTTGGTCTTCATGCTCCCCCCTTCCGGCGTCTGCTTTCCACCCGAACCGCCTGGCGGCCGTTGAATATATCAGGTTCGTGACCGTTCACAGCTGCTTCAGGTGTCCAGGTTGCGCAGATCGACGGGTCTGTACCGCCGGGCGCGATTCGCGTAGGATACGGCTGGGAGGAAGGGCATGTACATCGTCGGCGAGGAGGAGATCGAAGCGGTCGCGGAGGTGATCCGATCCGCCCAGCTGTTCCGCTACAACGTCGGCCAGCAGTGCGACCGGTTCGAGCGGCGCTACGCCGAGTATCTGGGGGTCGAGCACTGCGCGCTGACCGCGAGCGGCACCTACGGGCTCACGGCCGCGCTGATCGGTCTCGGAATCGGTCCGGGCGCCGAGGTCCTGGTACCCGCTCACACCTACATGGCGACCGCCACGGCGGTGATCGCGGCCGGCGCCATTCCCGTGATCGTCGACATCGACGAGAGCATCACGATCGATCCGGCGGCGATCGACGACGCCGTGGGGCCCCACACGCGAGCGGTGATTCCCGTGCACATGTGGGGCACGGCCGCGAACATGGAGGCCGTCATGGAGGTCGCGAGCCGCCACGAGCTGCTGGTGATCGAGGACGCCTGTCAGGGTGTCGGTGGCGGCTACGAGGGCCGTCGATTCGGCGCGATCGGCCACGCGGGCGCCTTCAGCTTCAACTACTACAAGAACATGACCGCTGGCGAAGGAGGCGCCGTCGTCACCCGAGATCCGGTCGTGGCGGAACGAGCCCGCTGTGCGATCGACCCCTGTCACTTCTACTGGAAGGGCCGGAGCGAGGCGCTCAAGCCCTTCGCCGGCATCGGGGCGCGGCCGAGCGAGATCATGGCCGCGATGTTGAACGTCCAACTCGACCGCATCGACGGGATCGTCGCGGCGATGCGGGCGGCGCGCGACCGGATTCTCTCGGGCACGCGCGAGCTCGAGGGTCTGGGGCTCCGGGCGGCGCCCCTGCACAGCCCGGCGCACGACTGCGCCGCCCACGTGATCTTCAGCCTGCCTTCTAGTGAGACGGCTCGGCGATTCGTGGACGTGTTCCCCTGCGTGATCGTCGGGGAGACCGGTCGTCACAACTATACCGAGTGGGACCAGGTCTTGATGCGCGAGGGGGCCCCTCACCCCGCCCTCAATCCGTACAACCTGCCCGAGAACGCTCCCTGCCGCCGCGACTACTCGAAGGACATGTGTGAGCGGTCACTGGAGATCCTGGGACGCACCGTGATGGTACCAATGGATCCCCGACACACGCAGCAGGACGTCGAGGACATCGTCCACAACGTCGGCGTCGCGGCGAGGGTCGCTCTCGCTGACCTGGGCCGCAAAGAGGCTGAGATCCGAAACGCCAGTCCGGTCGACAAGCAGAAGTTCGACATCGACGGCGAGGAGACCATCCAGGTCGCGTGAGCGTGGCAGTGCGGAGTCGCTTGCATGTCTGAGCCCAAGAGCGCTGGAGATCGGTTCCGACTCGACGGCCGCGTCGCGTTCGTCACTGGCAGCTCTACGGGCCTCGGGAAGGCGATGGCGATGTCGCTCGGCGCCGCGGGAGCGAAGGTGGCGCTCAACTACTACAACGGGAAGGCGCGAGCCGAGCAGACCTACGACGCCTTCCGTGCGGAGGGCTACGAGGGCATCCTCCTGCGGGGCAGCGCGATCGAAGAGCGCGACGTGAAGGCCATGGTCGGGCAGATCGAGGCCCGGCTCGGACCCGTCGACATCGCCATCCCGAACGCAACGCCCGACCAGCCCCACCGGCCCATCGAGCTCTACGATTGGGAGTTCTACCAATCGATGCTCGACTACTTCGTCAAGAGCCCGTTCCTGGTCACCCGCGCCGTGCTTCCACGGATGAAGGAGCGGCGCTGGGGCCGCATCATCAACATCGGATCCGAGACCTTCCAGCTCGGGCAACCGAACTTCACCGCCTACGTCGCGGCCAAGGGCGGACAGAACGGATTCACGCGGAGCCTCGCGACCGAGCTCGCTCCCTGGAACATCACGGTGAACATGGTGTCGCCCGGCTGGATCCCGGTGGAGCGACACGAGAAGGACCCGCAGGAGGAGAAGGACGCCTATCTGGCGGGGCTGCCGTCGCGGCGCTGGGGACTGCCGCGTGAGGTCGGCGACACCGTGGCATTCCTGGCGAGCGACGAGGCGTCGTACATCTCCGGACAGAATCTCTGCGTCAACGGGGCCCACACGGTGGCGTGACCGGCGGCCAGCCCGGTTGCGCTGATGGCTGCCGGTCCCTCTCCGGGCCGTCGCTCTCGTCAGGCGAAGTCGTTGAGCGAAGTCGTCGCCGCGATGACGTTCTCCTTCAGGTGAGCCAACGACTGCATGTCGGCGTTCACCACGTCGAGCCCGTGCGCCAGGACGTAGGCGTAGCTGCGCTGGAAGGGAGACAGTGAGGTAGCCAGAAGCTTCTCGTCGTAGTACTCGTCGAAGGCGTCGGTCTTCTTGAACCAGCCGACGAGCGGGAGCCCCGAAAGGTGGCGAGCGGCCTTCATGCCGATGAGCCCCATGCCGGATTCGCGCGCCTTTTCGAGTACCGGCTGGAGGCCCGTCATCGGCTTCGAGCCCTCGAGAACACTCCTGCTTTCCCAGTCGTACCAGCCCCCCGGCGTGATCGCGATCATCGCCAGGTCGTACCAACCCGTCTCCGCGGCGCTGAGAAGCACCTTCTCTGCATTCCGGTGGGTGCTGAGACCCAGGTGCGCAACCTTGCCGGCCTGCTGCGCCTGCTGGAATACCCGGTAGACCTCATCGCTTTCGATCAGAGAGGGGTTGTCCGATGCCATCAGATAGTAGGCGTCCAGGTGATCGACCTGAAGCTCCGAGAGGCTCGCGTCGAGTCTCTTGCCCCACGACTCAGCCGCTTGCCTCGCCTGCTGGACCGAGATGCGCTCATCGGGCTCTGCATCGAGATCAGGGCGGGCCTTCGAGATCAGGAAGACGCGGTCGCGAACCTTTCGGAGGAAGGGCGCGAGATTCTCCTCCGCATCGCGGTAGTAGCCCCGGTAGCCTACGTCGAAGACATTGATCCCGGCGTCGTACGCCGCACCCAACAGCGCGTCCTTGCGCCGGAACATCAGCGCGGCGCCGCATCCAAAGACGAGACGGCTGGCCTCGAAGTTGGTGCGGCCGAGCTTGCGGTAGCTCATCTTCGGCCAGTCGGGCTCACTCCCTCCTGCCTCCCGAGCCGCGTAGATCGCGGCGCGAGCGTCGCCGGAGCTCAGCAAGGTCCGTCCGCCGACGGCGAGCATCGCGAGGTATTGAATGAACCTGCGGCGGCTGATGGAACCCGTGTCTCGGTCGCTTCCCATGGGTGCCCCCGAGTCGGAGAAATGTCTGCAGAGAGCATACCGAAGCGCGGGTCTCGGGCACCTGGTCCCGGCCAACTGCCATGTGATTCCCGCTGCTGGCTCCCCGAATTCCGGATTCCAGCCGCATCCAATGCATGCGGCCAGGCGGGGCGGCACACAGTCCAGCCTACCCGAACTCCCAGAAACCGCTCAGCTCTCCGAGGGGATGTCGAAGCGCGCGCAGTAGGCCTGATAGCGCTCGCGCTGGTCCGCCTCACGAAGACCGAACTGCTCGAGCGAATAGCGGTGAACGCGATCGCCCGCGCGGGGACGCCGGACCAGATAGGCGCGCATTGCCTCTCGGGTCGACGCGCTGAGCTCGAGCCCGAAGTAGCGATAGATCTCCTCCATCGAGCCGATGGGGTCCCTCATGAAGTCCGCGTATCGGAGGTCGAAGAAGTTCTGCTCTGGAAGCCGCTTCCTCGCTTCGAGGGCGACATCGAGCGCATCGGGCCAGATGCCACCGGCCACGTAGGCGCCGAGCTCCCGGGCGTCCACTTCGTCGCTGAACATGATTCGCGAGTGCGCGTAGAGGCTGCAATTCGAGGGCAAGGACTTGAGCGGGTCGCGATGGGTCTGAACCACGCAGGCATCGGGGAAGATCTCGAGGATGTGTTCGAGCCCGAGAAGGTGCGAGGGGTCCTTGAGGAGCCAGCGCCTCGAGTACGGCGAAGACGACGTGGGCCGATCCTGCCGCTGCAGCAGGCGGAGCTGATCTCGATAACGTCGGTACGCGTCTCCAAGATCCCTGTCGCGCAACCACTTCAGATAGCCGGGCGCCCTGTATTGAAAGTCGAGCTGGGGAGTCGAAAACAGGGGCATGAAGAGCAGAACGCACTCCTCCGGGAGATCTGCGGCCATGGGGTGGATGGACTGATAGTTGGGCGAGAGATAGTCGAACCCGCGAATCGTGCTGCGCGCTCGCCGGAGCCTTCGATCCGGACCGCGCTTCGGCGGCACCGGGTCGAGGCCCTCCCACAGCAGCAGGGGCCGGTGGGCGGGATCTTGCGAAAGCAGGGCGAGAAGGATGGTGGTGCCGGTACGCGGCAGCCCGACCACGAAGACCGGACGGCGGATCTCCTGATCAGCCATCCCCGGGTGTCGATCCAGCTCCTTCAGGATCCGGACCTGGCTCCGAATCAACCGGATCACGAGCTGCTGGGCGACGACCCGACCGAGAAAGTTGAGGCGGGCCTCGCGTTCGAAGGAGCTGGTGAGCGCGCGCACTCCATCCCGGAACTCGAGGCGCTCTGCGGGGAAGTCCGGGTATGGGCGCAGCGCCCGGTCCACGAGGTAGGACTCGTCGAGATTCACGAATCTCGAGAGAGGGCGCCCGAGCCGGTTCGTCCAACGGATGGGAGCGGGAGGGCCGCTCCTCGGCCCCAGCCAGGTGGCGACGGCGTCACCGCTGGGGCCGTGGACCATGCTCACTCCTCACGCGCAAGCGCCGAGCCTGCCCTCGGTCCCTCGGCTCCATCGCGGCGAGCCAACCTGACCACGCCGATCGACATCAGCGGAACTCCGCTAAGCCGATTCGAATCGGCAGGTCGGTGGTCGAGTTCGCACGTCGGGTTGGAGCGAGAGAACGCTCCAAGTCATGCCGGAATCAACGAGTGAGTCGGACCGGCTATCGACCCCCGGCGTTTCCCCCTCCATTCACGATGAAGAACTGCACCGGGAGGTCTTCCTTGTGGACGCGGCCGGGCGTGAGGTAGCGCTTGTAGCGCGGGTCTCCGACCAGATCGCGGCTGAAGAACGACACGGCGTAGAAGTTGCTGACCCGATGGGCCTCGTCGATGGGAATGAGCTCCGGCGCGCAGCCTTCTTCGAAGTTGCCGAGCAGAAACTCGAGCAGCTCGGGTGGAAGGAAGGGGAGCAGCACGGCGTAGAAGTCGCAGATGTTCGTGAACGAGCCATGTCCCGCCTTTTCCACATCGACGCGATAGCGCGGACGCGAGGAGGCCAGCGCGAACGGGCGAACGCTCTGAGGGTCGATCGGGGTCGTGATGTCCGATGTGCCACCCAGGACGAGCATTGGAGCCGTGATCTCTGCCAGGTCTTCATCCGAGAAGCTGCTGGAGGAAGGGGAGATGGGCATGAGGGCGCTGACGCGCGGGTCCGGCGGAACGTCCTGGAAGCCCGTGGCCATGGCCAGCGTGGTGAAGCCGCCAAAGGAGTGGCCGGCGACGCCGATCCGCAGCGGGTCCACCCGCCCGAAGAAGGGGTCCGCGAAGTCGATGCTCCGCTCCAGCATGCGCGTGATCACCAGCGAGACGTCGAGAGGACGGTCCCTGGCCTCGAATGGCGTGCCCGGGAAGAGGAGGTCGAACGCCGTGTTTCCGGAATGATCGGGTGCCACGACGACCATCCCATGGCTCGCCAGCTGCTCGGTCAGGAAGTAGGACTGGAAGCGGACGCCGTTGTTGCCGTGCGAGAAGACAACCATCGGGAACGGCCCCTCCGCCGAGACGGGCGGCTCGTCGAATGCCACTTCGGACTCGATTCCCGCGAAGATCAGCTCGTAGACGGAGGGCGGCCCGCTGGCATCGCCCGCGTCCACCGGGTACCAGGCGTCGACCGCGAGGGCGCGGCCATCGCGGTCCGGGTCCACTATCTGGAAGGTCGTCCGCCCCACCGCCCAGGGGCCAAGCGCGTCGGGCTCGCTGATGGGACCGTTTCCGGCGAACGCGGAAGTGGAGAGGGCAAGCAAGAGGACGGCCAGCAGACAGGCCGCGGTACGAAGCGATGAACGAGGCATGGGGATCTCCTTTAGATCGAAAGCGCGAAATCGACCCAGTCTACACCGGCGGGGCTGTCCGAGGGAAGATCGCCGATCCCCCCCACCCCGAACGCCCCTGGACACTTCGGCCACTCCGGACGGCTGATCGGGAAGCTATCCCTGGTAGTTTCGGCGCCCACTTAGGAGCGAAGTTGCCGCTGGGGAGCTCGGCGCCCGCGAGCCTGAGCCGACGGAGACCAAGGCGATGAACGCTTTGAAAACTCCCAGCCCGGCTATCGGATCGGAAGCAGGGAGAAGAAGAAATTCTGGATCCGCCTCCCCGTTCCGACCTCGGGGTCGCGCTCGTAACGGACCTCTCCGTCCTCCCCTCCACCGACCCACACGAGCCTGGGCTTTCGGCACGAGTCCTTCTCTTCGAGCACCACCCGCCAGCTGTTCTCGGGTTGCAGATCGACTTCGATCAATTCCAGGACCTGCTCGGCGAGCTCGGGGCTGTGGATGATCAACCCGATCTCGGTAATCACCTGGGCACCGAGGCGGTCCAGGTTGTAGGAGCCGATATAGACGACCCGGCGGTCGAAGACGGCCGTCTTGGCGTGCAGGCTGAGATCACTGGATCCGTCGGGGTTCGCGAGGTAGAGACTTCGCGAGGCGGCGTCGGGCCGCAGCTCGTGGAGACGAGCCCCCATCTCGAGCATCTTGCGGCGATGGGGTGCGTATCCCGCGTGAGCGAGCGCGACGTCCGTGGAAGCCAGCGAGTTCATCAGGACTCGAATCGAGGCGCCATTCTCTTTCAGGAGCGCAAGGCCCTCGAGCTCCTTCGAGACCGGCATCAGGTACGGAGAAACGATCAGGACCTCCCGGCGGCTCTCCTCGAGGATCGCGAGCAGACCGAGGCTGACGTTCTCGGAGATGTCTCCCTGCACCTTGTCAGGGGTGTCGTAGACGAGATCCGCTGTCCCCCACACGAATTGCCGCACGAGGGACGCCATGCTGTCGATGACGGCGGTTCGCTCAGGGGGGAGCCGATAGGGGAAGTCTCGCTCCTTCTCCGCCAGGGAGCGGGCTTCCTGCATGATGGTCTCGGCCTCTTCGGGAGATGGAAGGCGCCCTCGCACCTCACGGATCGGAACCACCCACTGGCTGTTCCAGTAAATGTCGAAGCTCTCCGAGATCGCGGGAACGATGGGGCCGGCTGTGATGACGTCCAGGTCGCGATAGTTCCGCTCTGGATCCACCCCGAAGTAGATGTCGCCGATGTTTCGCCCCCCCATGATCCCCACCTGGTTGTCGGCGACGAAGAGTTTGTTGTGCATGCGATGCTTGAGGCGCGCGACCCGCGTCGCCAGCTCGAGCCCCCGCAGCAGCGGGCGCTGGCGGATACTGATGGGGTTGAAGAGCCGCACCTCGATGTTGGGATGACGGTCGAAAGCGGCAATGGTGAAGTCCCGAGAGCCGCCGAGGTAGAAGTCGTCGAGCAGGATGCGGACACGCACGCCGCGATCCGCGGCTCCCAGAATCCGCAGACCGAGAATCTGACTGCTGGAGTCCCCCTCCCAGATGTAGTACTGCATATCGAGGCTGCGCTCGGCGAGATCCGCCAGGGCGATGCGCGCCTCGAAGGCCTCCTCGCCGGTATTGAGCAGGAAGAAGCCCGACTGGCCGGGGTGATGGGCCAACGTGGAATCCAGCAGGGTCCGAGAGAGCTGCCGCCCGTGTCGGTCAAGGCGGTGGAGGCAGGTCGCTCTGCGGTGGGCTGGGGGGTCGCACAGGCGAGTCCCAACCAGAGCAGGGCGATCCAGCGCAGCGTCCTCGAATTCATTCGTGCTGACCCATCCACTGACGAGAGGCGCCGGTCAGTGTAGCGCTGCGACTGAGAAGGCACCTCGATCGGTGGACGTAGGCGTGGCCTGGTCAAGCGCGGTGGCTCGACTCCAGGGGAGCACTACACTCCAATGACGACGGAGGCCGCGAGCCTGACGAGTCCGAGGATCCCACCAATGCCCTACCCGCCTGCCTACCCCCACGATCCCATCGAGGAGATCGCTGCGGACCTCTTCATGGTCCGCGGCAGCATTCGAATGAACGCGCTCATGCGCATCACTCGGAACATGGCCATCATCCGGCACCAGGGAGAGCTCAGCCTGGTGAATCCGATCCGTCTCGACGAAGAGGGCGAGCGACAGCTCCTCGCCCTGGGCGACATCAAACGGGTTCTCCGGCTCGGCCCCATGCACGGCCTGGACGACCCCTACTACGTCGAGCGCTTCCGCGCCGAGTTCTGGGCCCAGGGCGAGTCGGAGACCTACCCGGAGCCGAAGATCGAGCAGAAGCTGGCGGCGGACCGGCCGCTGCCATTCCCCGATGCCGAGCTCTTTGTCTTCGAGGGCGCAAAGCAGCCCGAATCGGCCCTGCTGATCCGACGCGATGCCGGGATCCTCCTGACCTGTGACGCGATCCAGCACTACGGCGACTACCGCCACAACACACTGCTCGCTCGCCTCGTGATGCCGCTCATCGGCTTCCCGAAGACCACCGTCGTCGGTCCCATCTGGCTCAAGGTCATGACGCCGGAGGGCGGTTCCCTGAAACCCGCCTTCGAGAACCTGCTCACTCTGGTTTTCGACCGCCTGCTCTCCGCTCACGGGAGTCTGCTCACGACCGGCGCGAAGGACTCCGTCGCCAGGGCGGTGCGCAAGGCCTTCCCGGACGACTGAACGCGTCGGCGCCGCCAGCGGCCCGGGCGCCACCACTTGCCGAAGCTCCTGGCCCGAAATAGTCTGCAAGAAACCCTCGGAGGAAGCCGCGTCATGGCAATCGATGTCATCGTTCCCGAATCTACCCGCAAGGTCTACGAAAGCTGGCACTTCGCTTCCGCGGTTCGCCACAACGACCTCATCCTCTGTTCCGGCGTCGTCGGGCGAGGCGAATCAGCCGAAGAGGAGTTTCGCAATGCGTGGCAATCCCTCGGCGAGACGCTCGCAGAGGCCGGAGTCGGCTACGAGGACATCATCGACACCACCATCTATATGGTGGATCTCCAGAAGAACGCGGCGGCGATGGCCAAGGTCAAGGACGAGTTCATCAAGGAGCCCTACCCTGCCTCTACCTGGATCGGCATTACCGAGCTGATCATTCCCGGCGCCCGCGCCGAGATCAAGGTCACGGCTCGGAAGAGCTCCTGATCCCTCGCCTCGCTGAGCCATCCAGATCTGGCCGTCCAACCCCTTGTCCCGCCTACGTTCCTGGACGCCGATGGGCGCCAGTGAAGACGCGCCGCGAGCGACTCGCGATCGGCAAGTCGGCGGTTCGAGTTTGACTATCGGCGGCCAGACACGCAGGATGGCCATAGCAGATCCGCGACGCGGCGCCTCGTGCCCGATCGCGGCCCGGGAACAGGAAAAGGAGGGAGTCCCATGGCAGAGCAGACCCTGTGTGAGCAGCTCGGTGCCACCGTGCAGCCGACATCGAAGATCGTCCCGCAGATCCTCGAGGAGCTGACCGACGAGAAGGAGCAGAAGCTCCTGGTGGCAGCGTCGCCACCGGCCACGGTAGAGGAGCTGGCGGAGAAGACCGGGCTCGCCCCGAGCGCCGTCGAGAGCATGATCGATCCGCTCTTCACCAAGGGACTGCTCTTCAAGTCGAAGAAGAAGGAAGCGATTCGGTACTACCGCTTCCGGAACCTGATGCAGCTACACGATGCGACCGGCGTGACCATCGATGCTCCCCAGAAGGTGCTGGACCTGTGGAAGGAGCACACCAAGACGGAGTGGATCGAGTGGGTCAACCAGCTGGAGAGCGCCATCCCGAGGCCCGTGCTCCGCGTGATTCCCGTGAACGAGAGCGTCGAGCAGACTTCGCAGGTCATGGCTTTCGAAGACCTCAAGGAGCTCGTGGACGGCGCGAAGACTCTGGCGACCACCAAGTGCTCCTGCCGCGCGATCGATGGCGCCTGTGGGCTGCCCATCGATGTCTGCATCCAGGTCGACCGCGCGGCCGAGTACGCAATCGAGCGGGGGACGGGGCGCGAGCTCACCAAGCCCGAGACGCTGGAGATGCTGAAGCAGTGTGCCGAGGACGGACTGGTTGCCGTTTCCGAGAACAAACGAGGTCTCGGAATGGTGATCTGCAACTGTTGCGGGGACTGCTGCATCAACTGGACGTCGCTCAAGCAGGGCTCCCGCAAGTTCGCGGCGCCGAGCCGCTATCGCGCGACAGTCGCGGATGACGACTGCAACGGCTGCGAGGTCTGCATCGAACGCTGCTACTTCGACGCGCTGGCGATGAACGACGAGGCGGTCGCGGTGGTGAGCGAGGAGAACTGCATGGGCTGCGGCCTGTGCCAGGTGGCGTGTCCGACGGACGCCATCGCCATGGATCTGGCGAGAGACGAGGGCTTCGTTCCCGCGGCATAGAGAGAAGAACGGTTGAACAGCTATCTGAAGGACCAGGCGCTCAGAGAACGGGCCCGCAGGGTGATCCCCGGCGGCATGTACGGTCACCAGTCGGCAGCGCGACTGCCAGAGGGCTTTCCGCAGTTCTTCGTTCGCGGCGAGGGCAGCCACGTCTGGGATGCCGACGGCAACGAGTACATCGACTTCATGTGTGCGTACGGGCCCATCGTGCTGGGTCACCGTCACCCGGCGGTCGAGCAGGCCGCCGCCGAGCAGCGCGCCCGGGGCGATTGTTTCAGCGCCCCGACGGATCGCATCGTCGAGCTCGCGGAGCTCCTGACCGATCTGACCCCGCACGGGGACTGGGCCCTGTTCGCCAAGAACGGAACGGATGCGACCCTCTACGCGCTGGCCGTGGCGCGGGCCCACACGGGAAGGCGCGCGGTGCTGCGGGCCGGCGGCGCCTACCACGGCTGGGCCCCGGTGTGGCAAGGCGAAGGCCGCCCCGGCATGACCGCAGAGGATACGGCCCATCAGTTCAGCTACGTCTACAACGATCTCGAGAGCGTCCGAGCAGCGGCCGAGCAGGCCGACGACGATCTCGCCGCGATCGTGGTCTCGGCCTTCAAGCACGACGTGGGCTGCGATCAGGAGCTGCCGGATTCCGGCTTTGCCAAGGGGGTCCGCGAGCTCTGCGACGCCACGGGCGCCCTGCTGATCCTCGACGACGTCCGCGCCGGCTTCCGTCTCCACCTCGGCGGCAGCTGGGCGACGCTCGGCATCGAGCCGGACATCTCCGCCTACAGCAAGGCCATCGCGAACGGCTATGCCCTGGCCGCGGCGGCGGGCAAGGACGAGCTGCGGGATGCAGCCGCCAGCATCTTCGCCACCGGCTCGTTCTGGTTCGCGGGAGTGGCGATGGCGGCCTCCATCGCCACGCTCACGACCCTGCAGACGAGCGATGCCCTGGCGCACATGGAGCGGGTCGGCGCGCTGCTTCGGGATGGGCTCGACGAGCAGGCGCGCTCGCACGGTGTCGGGATCCGCTACACCGGACCGGTACAGCTGCCCTACCTGATCTTCGAAGGCGACGAGCCGGCGCGCTTCAAGATTCGCCGCGCCAAGCTATTCACGGGAGAGGCGGCCAAGCGCGGCGTATACCTGCACCCCTCCCACAACTGGTTCCTCTGCGCGGCGCACAGCGAGGACGACATCCGACAGGCCCTGGAGGTCACCGACGTGGCATTCGCGAAGGTGCGGGCCAGCTTCGGCGGAAGCTAGCGGGTCAACTACCGGTATAGACCGGCGCCCGCTTCTCCAGAAACGCCCGCATCCCCTCTCGGGCATCGCTGGTCCTGGAGCAGAGGATCTGATTGCGGTTCTCGATGGCCATCGCGGCCTCCAGACCCGGCGCATCCACCGCCAGATTCAGGCCTTCCTTGGTCAACCGCAAACCCATCGGTGAGGTCGTCAGCATCTCGCCGACATACGGCTCGGCGGCCCTGGCGAGATCGGCATCCGGCACCACTTCGGACACGAGCCCCGTGGCCAGCGCGCGCTGCGCGCCAATGAAACGCCCGGTCAGCATCAACTCGGAGGCGACCGAGGTTCCGACCAGACGCGGCAGGAAGTAGCTCACTCCCATGTCGCAGGCCGTGAGCCCGATTCGAATGAAGGCCGCATTCATCCGCGCGCTCTCGCCGGCGATGCGGATGTCCGAGGCGAGCACGAAGGCAAACCCTCCGCCACAAGCGGCACCCTGAACCAGGCAGATGATCGGCTGCGGGCAGCGCCGCATGCGAATGTACACTTCGGCGAGATAGCCCTGAAATCCCATGCCAGCGCCAAACGGATGAATACGGTTCTCGCCCGCGGCCTCCTTGATGTCGAGGCCGGCGCAGAAGGCGCGACCGGCGCCTCGGAGGACCACGATCCGCGTCGCGCTGTCTTCGTAGAGGTTCCCGAAGTAGTCCCGAAGCTCCGTCACCATCGGCGTGTTGATGGCATTGAGGGACTCGGGGCGGTTCAGGGTCACCCAGTCGACCTGGTCCGTCTTCTCGATGACGATCGTCTGGTAGTCCGATGCTGCCACGTTCGCGCTCCTCCACGCAGATGGATTCTTGCTCAGCGAATGTCAGTGAGACGTGCGGAAAGCCGGCGCGATTTCGGTGATGAAGCGATCGAGGATTGGGAGCTTGGCTTCCATCGGCCCGAGATTGAAATCGGGAACCACCAGCTCGTCGACACCCGCGTCTACGTATGCCTCTACGGTCTGCGTGACCTCCTGGACATTCCCGGCGATGATGGGACTGCCGGCGGGGCCGCTGCGGATCTTCTCGATGAACTCGCGGTCGTCGGAGAGAAACAGCATGGCGACCGCGGCACGCTGGACCTCGCGCGGATCGCGCCCGGCGTCCTCGCAGTGCGCATCGAGGATCTTGATCTTGTGGCGCAGGGTCTCGACGTCGCCCCAGACGTTCCACTCGTCCGCGTAGCGCGCCGCGATGCGCATCGTGACCTTCTCACCGCCACCCCCGATCAGGAGCGGAACCCGAGCCTGGACCGGCTTCGGCTCGAGCGGTGCCTGGTCGAGCTGGTAGAACTCGCCCTCGAAGCGGGTCTTCTCGTTCTCGAAGAGGCTTCGGATGACCTGGCAGGCCTCTTCCAGGCGACGCAGGCGCCCGCCCACCGTGTCGAAGGGGATCCCGTAGGCGCGGTGCTCGTTCTCCTGCCAGCCCGCGCCGAGGCCGAGGATAAGGCGCCCCCCACTGATGTGGTCGACGGTGGCGGCCATCTTGGCCAGCACCGCGGGATGCCGATAGGTGTTTCCGGTGACCAGCGGACCGATCCCGACCCGGGGAACCGAAGCTGCGAGCGCAGCGATGGTCGTCCACGCCTCGTTCCAGGGCGCGCTCGTGTCCGGTCCGTTGGGCATGAAGTGGTCCGCGAAGTAGATGCGGTCCCACCCCGTGGCCTCCGCGTGCCTGGCGATCTCGAGGAGTGTGTTCCAGGACTGCTCGCCGGACCAGAAGCTGAAGCGCATGGGTGTCCTCCTGCATTGGATGATTCTATCGTGAGTCGCTCCCCACCTGCGACCCGATCGCGCGCCGGAACGGCTCGAGCAGGCGATCGTCTCCGTCCGCCAGCGAGAGGAAGTTCTCGTGAACCCGTGCCTCGACGTCGGCCGCGGAACGTCCGAGGACGCGGCCGAGCTCGTCCAGCACGTGGAGGAGCAACCGCGGGCGCCCCGGTGCACTGGCGTGCCAACTGGAGGCACCGGGGTTGTCCGTCTCGGTCAACAAGCGATCCGGCGGAATCGCTCGCGCCACTTCACGGATGGCATCCGAGCGAAGGACCTCGACACCAATCGTGAACCAGGACCCCAGCTCGGCGAGGTCGCGAAACGCATCCATCGGGCCCGAGTACCAGTGGACGATCGCGCGTCGCGTCTCGAAGCGCCGGAGAGCCTCGGCGATCTCGCGCTCGGCGCCCTTGGTATGAAGGTTGACGACCTTGTCCTGGTCCCGCGCGGCGTCGAGGAAGAACTCGAGCACGCGCATCTGCGCGGGATACGCCGCCGGCTCCTTCACCCAGTGATGGTCGAGGCCGATCTCTCCGATCATCGGCGTCTCGGCGACGAGCGCCGCCAACCGATCCAGCCGGTCCACGTGATCGGGAGCGAGCCAGGGGTGGATGCCGAAGGCGGGCAGCACGAAGGGACAGTCGCCGGCGAGATTTCTGGTCGTCTCGTAGGCGTCCGGATCGAGGGCGACCGAGAGCGAGAAGATGCGGTGCTCCTCGATCTCCGCGAGGGCGGTCGCCGCGTCGTCTCCGTACATGTCCAGGTGGAGGTGGGCGTCGATCCGCATGAGCAGGCTCCCGTCCTCAGCCCAGGTTAAGGCCGGACGGGAGCCAGGGCCAGGGCCCGCGCGGCGACCGGCATGTGCCGGCCACCGCGCCTCGCTGCGCGTCAGCGCTCGACGGTCGCGGACTTGAGCAGACTGATGGCGCCAGGGGAGAGGGCCCCTTCTTTCCTCGCGTTCTTGGTGAAGCCGTCGCCCTGCTCCGCCATCTTCGCCACGAACTCGGACCTGCTCATGCCGGCGTCCTTGGCGGCGTGGTCGACCGCGTAGACGAGAACGAACTTGCCGCTGTCGCCCACGGGCACCATCGGGGGATTGTTGAACTGGCAGGCCGGTCGGATCTTCTCCGCCACCTTGACGGCCTCGGCGATCTCCTCGATCACGTCGATCACCAGGCTGGGTTCCTGCTTCTCCTCGTCCTCGTAGAACGCCACAACCTCGGCACCGCGTGCGAGACCGACCGTGAGGTTCACCTCCAGGTAGTCCGCCAGGGGCTTCTCCTTGCGCCCCTCCTCGGGCAGGTTGATGCGGGGATTGACGATTCGGCGCTCCCGCAGCACCTCGCCCTCGCGGGTCATGACCCGAATGATCGAGGTGAAGGAGTCGGCGAACGCCTCCTCCGAAGGTCCGTCACAGGCGACCACGAAGGGCTTCTCGACCTGCTTCCAGACGCCGTCGCCGTAGACCACCGGCACGGTCATCGACCAGTACTTCAGATCGTCGTTGGAGTTCGTGTCCTTCTGCTCGGCGCTGGCGGCAGCCGCCAGGCAGATCGCGCAGAGCGCGATGATGATGGTACGCGAGATGGATGCGTTCATGACTCGTTTCCTCTCTTTCTCTCTGGGAGTTCCAATCGAGGGGTGCGCGGGTGACACGCACCCCTCGCTCCGATTCGTCGTCAGATCAGTTGTTGTCGAACCACCACTCCAGGCGCTCGACCGACTCGGTGGACCAGGGGTGGGTCACCATGCCGTTGGTCATCACCGTGGTGCCGCTGTGCGTGCCCCACCAACCGGTCTGATAGGGCGTGAACTCCCAGCAGTCATCGGGATCGCGTCCCTTCAGCGACTGCTCGCTCCGGCACAGAGCCTCGGTATCGAAGATATTGGGCTCGTCCGCGGTACTGAAGTAGGTGGTGGAGGAGCCGCTGTACTCGTCCGCCAGGCGGAAGATCGAGTGGCTGAACTCGTGGAGAAACGCCTGGGTGTTGGTCGACCCTTCGGCGGTGAAGCGCGTGCCGCCGGAGGTGCAGTCGCCGAAGTTCGCCACGTGCAGAATCCCGTGGTCGTTGGTCCACGGCGCATCGCCCGCGCTGTCGGCGTGGGGCGTTCCCCCGCAACCTGTGGTGGCGTCGCCTGCCTTGCGGTAGGCGTAGATGTTGATGTCCTCCATGTTCCCCCAGATCTCCTCCTTGGCCATCAACACGTCGTTCAGCTTGTCTCCGACATCCCCGAGGAAGGCCTCCAGGCCGTCGGCGTAGGTCGTGTCGTAGTCCAGGGATCGATGCAGGAGGACATTGGTGTTGACGCTGGTATGGGCGCCCCATCGAACCGGGATGAACCAGCCCCCTTCCGAGGCCTTCCACGAGTGGTCGCTCTCGGTGATTCCCGTGAACCCGAGATCCGAATCCGTGAAGTGACCCGACGAACCTCCGGAGCTGATGTCTGCGCTCGCCTCGACGTGGTAGCCGAGCCAGTCATTCTCATGGGCCGCGTAGGGCCCGCCCGTATAGACGCACGGGGTGGTATGGCAAGTCTGCACGAGGCTGCCGGCCACGTACATCTTGATTTCGAAATTCGAGACCGTTCCCGAGGTCTCGGCCTCTGCAGTGAATGTGATGGTGTCACTCGAGGTCGCTACCGCCGGCTCGTGCTGCATCTGGACCTCCAGCGAGCACGCCGTGGCCGTCAGGGCGACGATGGCGATGGTTGCGAGCAGTCTCGATTTACTGGCTTGCATTCTCACTCCTCCTTGCTCGATTGGGTTCAACGGTGCTTCGAGCAGGAGGATCGACAAATGGCGGATGCGCCGCAGTGAAGCGCTTCACACCAGGATGAAATGTCCCAAATGGTTCTATCCGGTCACGTCGGTGTCGGGACCGCTTTCAGCCCAGGCGGAAGCCAGTTTCTTCGGAGAATCCGCCAGCCTCGGAGATCTGCGCAGCGGATCACTGGTAGGCAACTAACCAGTGTGCGAGAGTCTGTTTTCTCATGACGAGAGCCATCGACGCCAGGCAGGAACAAGAGGGACCGCTGGATGGAATCCGGGTCCTGGAGTGTGCCGTCTTCCACGCAGGGCCCGGGGGTAGTGCCATTCTTGGTGACCTCGGGGCGGACGTCATCAAGATAGAGACCCCGGCGGGAGACCCGGAGCGGCACTGGACGAACGTGGGCGGCATCGACTTCTCCCTTCCGAGCGGCGACAGCGCGATGTTCGACGGCTCCAACCGGAACAAGCGCGGCATCTGCCTCGACATGAAGAAGGAGAAGGGCCGCGCGATCTTCGAAAGACTGGCGAAGGAGGCGGACGTCTTCGTCACCAACCTGCGAAAGAGCACCAAGGTCAAGCTCGGCCTGGACTATCCGACCCTGGCCCGCCTGAACCCGAAGATCATTCACGCCAGCGTGTCGGGATACGGGCTCGAGGGCCCGATGAGCGATCTCGGGGCCTTCGATCCCCTGGGACAGGCCCGATCGGGAATGATGTTCGTGACCGGCAGCCCGGAGCCGAAGATGCTCCACATGGGGCTGCTCGATCAGGCGACGGCCATCGCTCTCAGCCACGCCATCCTGACCGCCCTGCTCGTCCGCGAGCGCAAGGGAATCGGTCAGGAGGTCCACGTTTCCCTGTACAGCACGGCCCTGTGGATCCAGTACGCCAATCTGATGCTGACCAGCGTCCTCTCCGCCGATCCCAGCGTGACCACCACCCGCTTGAATCACTCGCCTCTGCGCAACGTGTTCTGCTGCGGAGACGGGGGGTGGATCCTGGGAACGCACCACCCCGAGGAGAGATACTGGCCGAGCTTCTGCGAAGTCACGGGGAAGACGGACCTGCTGGACGATCCCCGCTTCACCGATGATGCCGGCAGACCCATCAACTTCGCCGAGCTGATCGAGATCTTCGACGCGGTCTTCGCCACCAGGGCGCGCGACGAATGGATGGAGATCTTCCGCCAGCGCGGGCTCATGTTCTGCTCCGTACAGCACATCAGCGAGGTCACGAGCGATACGCAGGCCCTGGCCAACGACTACGTGGTGCCCTTCGACCATCCGACGCAGGGGCGGGTGCTCATCCCGGGCTATCCGGTGCACTTCAGCGCCTGCCGCTCCGGTACTCGAAGCGCGGCTCCGACCCTGGGGGAGCACACCGGCGAGATCCTTCGCGAGATCGGCTACGAGGATTCGGAGGTCGACGCGCTCAGGCAGGAGGGCGTGGTCAAGTGATCGCATGCCTCCGCGCCCCGCTGCGGAGGCGTCTCCTGGCTCGCCAGCCCGTTCCCGCCAGATCCCTCTGACCGGTCACGGCTCCCAACTGCCGTCCCCACGGCGCTTTTCGAGAGAATCCGCTCGCCTGTGAAACGGTTCACAGCCGATCTCCTCTCCCCCGATTACGCTCGCCGCCATCATCCGAAAGACCCGGGAGGCGAGCGAGTACGATGAGAGCCAGAACCATCAGCGCAATCGTGGCCGTCGCAGGTTCCATGGCACTGTCGGTCGAGGCATTGGCCATGGCCGAGTCCAGACCGGGAAGGTTCGATCGTTCCGGAAGACCCCTGTACGTCGAGCAAATGACCGAGATCGAGCCGGGCCCCTGCGGCTGGTTCGCCCCCGAGAACTGCATCAAGCCCAAGGGCTGCACAGCGGGACGGCAGAACAAGATCGACACTGCTGCCGACCGCGACCCCTACTCGGACTTCCTCGGCACCCCCACCAGCGACTACGTGGAGGTCGATGACGGGTGCAAGCGGGAGTTCCAGCAGGGAACGATCTATGTGACCTACCCGAACAATCACACCAAGCGCCTCGTCGGACCGATCCGAGACCTCTACTTCCTGCTGGGAGAAACCTCCGGCGAGCTGGGCTGGCCCCGAAGCTCCGAGCCGCAGAAGGCTCACGAGAACAGACGCCTTCCCATCGCAGACGTCGATGCAGTTGGTGGGAACGTCGCTGCCCTCGAGCACCGCTTCAAGTTTGCCAACGGATGGGTCTACTGGCACCCCGACTACGAGTCCCCGCGCGTGGTCATGGATCGCTTCCACGACTACTTCCAGACGATGGGAGGCGTGACGGACCTCGGCTTCCCCCGCAACGAGGAGAGCCCGGCCTCCCACGACGGGGACATGGTCTTCCAGGCCTTCGACCAGGCCCTGATCTACGGCGAGACCCACGGATCGCTCTCCATCATTCAGGGCGACCTGCTCGACCTCTACGTGGATGCGGCCAGCGAGTCCACGGGCGGCGGCGCGATCGACGACCCGGTTGATGCCGAGGCGGAGCTGGGTCTGCCGACGACCGGTTACCTTCCGACGCCCAATGGAAACGTTCGGCTCCTCCACCACGGAACCATCTACTCGTCGCCCGGCGGCGCGCTCGGGCGTCTTTCCCGAATCCGTGGTCATGATCGATGGCCGCATCGTCCGCTGGGGCGAGGACGCTGCCGAAGCCTTCGATGCCGCCTCGATCCAGGACGCCATCGAGGACGACCCCTATCTGGCGGACTACCGAAGGGACGTGCTGCTGGAGGCGTTCAGCCACGTCGGGTTGTGCGGGGATGACGCCCGGGACTCCGTCGACACCATCTCCACGGAGTACTGCTCGGAGTTCGTCCGCGAGGTCTACCAGGCCGCCGGAATGGACAACTACCTCTGCGGACGCCGAGCCTGCCTATGGGCCGTGACCTACGCCAAGCAGCTCAGGCGGATGTTCCAGGGCAACGGCAGCTGGGTCTACGCCCACAGCGCCGATGAGCTGACACCCGAGCCGGGCGACTACATGTCGATGGACGATCAGGACCACTCCGTGCTGGTGGTGGCGACCTCGATCGACGGGCGTCACCTCTGGAGAATCGGCGGAAACGAAACTGACGGCGACTGCGTGAGGTTCTCTCACCTGGACTTCTTTGCCGAGGACGGCACCATCAACTCACGCTTCTACGGATTCGGCAACCTCCAGTCCGGGTTCTTCGACTAGAGTCAGACCCGGGTCACTCGTAGAGCTTCCGAAGGACCACCGCGTCGGGCGTACACTCCTGCAGACAGAGATCGCAGAGCGTGCACTCGTCCTGGTTCTCCTCGACGATGGACGGGCGATCTTCCTTCGCGGCGAAGATGTTGACCGGGCAGACCTGCACGCACTTGCCGCAGGCCGAGATCCCCGTGCACCTGTCTTCGCTGATGGCCACCTGGATGAACTCACTCATCGATGAACTCCGCAGTCACGCAATGGGTCGGCGGCGTCCGGACTATCTGGACCCGATGGCGGCGGCGAGCTTCACGATCCGCCTCGACCTCTCCACGATGGGAGGATCGATGAATTTGCCGTCCAGCTGGATGGCCCCGATCCCCCGGGCTTCGGCAGCTTCGTAGGCCTGGATCACCCTCTGCGCGTGCTCGATCTCCTCCTCCGTGGGTGAGAAGACGGCATGGCAGGGCTCGATCTGCAGCGGGTGGATGCAGAGCTTCCCCTGGAAGCCGAGCTGCCTGGCGCGCCGGGCGTCCGCGGTCAGGCCCTCCACATCCTTCACGTCGATCATGAACGGGGTATCCAGGGGAGGATCGACGCCCGCTGCGCGACAGGCCACTGCGATGCGCGAGCGGGGGTAGTGCAGCTCCGTTCCCCCCATCGTCATCTCGATGCCCATGTCCAGCGTGTAGTCCGCCGCCCCGAAGGCCGCCGTGACGAGCTTCCTGGAACCCGTCCGCTCCGACATGATCTCGAAGACGTTCTCGACGGCTCTGGCCGACTCGATCAGGGGAATCGCGGAGACCGTCCCGATCTCGAGCCCGTTCCTCCTCTCCGCCTGGCGCAGCTGCGTGGCGAATTCTCGGACGTCCGCAGCCGCTTCCACCTTGGGGACGACGATGCCACCGAGGCCTTCGACGACGACCTCGGCGAGGTCACCGGAGAGCAAATCCGACCCGATGGCGTTCACGCGGACCAGGATCTCCCTGTGGCGAAACTCGACGAGCTTCTCGCGAACCTTCGAGCGTGATTCCTCCTTCTGGGAAGGAGGTACGGCATCCTCGAGATCGATGATCACCGCATCGGCCGCGGAGCTCACGGCCTTCGCCACGCGATCGGGGCGGTTCCCGGGAACGAAGAGAGCGGTTCGTATCGGCCCGAGTTCCTTCATCTCATGCCTCTCCGCTCACAGCAGCCCTTCCAGGATCGGCACGATCTCGGAGAACGCCTCCGCCACGTGGATCCCCGACTTCTTGAATGCCTCGATCTTGCCCGCGGCGCTTCCCTTCTCACCCTCGACGATGGTCGCAGCGTGGCCGAAGCGCACGCCGGGCATGGCGTCGACGAACCTCCCGGCGACGAAGGCCACGATGGGGATCCCGATCTCGCCGGAAGCCGCCAGCTCGGCCAGCTTCTCTTCGACGACGCCACCCGGTTCACAGAACAGGACGACGGCCTTCGTCTCGGGATCCCGATCGAAGAGCGGAATCAGGTCGAGAAAGTTCGAACCCACGATCGGGTCCCCACCGATGCTGACACAGGTGCTCTGGCCGATGCCGTGGGTGGTCAGCAGGTTGGCGATCTCGGTGGTCATCCCTCCGCTGCGAGAGGCAATGCCCACGGGACCGGGCGTGTACGCCTTGTTCACGTCCTCGAGTGGACCGCCGGCCATGCCCAGCTTGACCGAATCGGGCGAGATGATCCCGAGGGTGTTGGGCCCGATGACCCTCGCACCCGACGCTCTCGCGGTCTCGAGGATCTCTACCACGTCCTTCCGGGGGATGCGCTCGGTCACGACCACCAGCAGTTCGATTCCGTTGTCGAGAGCCTCCAGCGCCGCTCCCAGAACCATCCGCGGCGGCACGGAGATGACCGACGCCTCGACGGGACCCTCGCGCACCGCCTGACGAACCGTGTCGTGAACGGGCACGCCGTGGATCTGCTGTCCTCCCTTGCCAGGAGTGACTCCGGCGACGACCTTTGTCCCGTAGTCGAGCATGTCCCGGGTGAAGGAAGCAGCCTCCCGCCCGGTGATCCCTTGAATGATGACCTTGGTACTCCGGTCAGCGAGTATGGACATCGCCCGTTCTTCCCCCGCCCCCGATCAGGCTCTGGTCCTCTCCACCGCCATTCCGGCGGCCTCGTCGATGGAGACGGTACGGTCGCAATACGGCACCCCGTACTTGGAGAGGATCTTGAAGCCCTCCTGCTCCCACGCTCCGGGAATGCGAAACACGGCCAGGGTCTCGGATGGCTTCTTGCCCGACTCCAGCATCCCCTTGATGACGCCGCGAGCGACCAGATCCACCCTGGTGTTGCTGACCACGTTCATGATCACCGCGATCTTCTCCACACCGGGCTTGGAGAGGATGTGCCGGGTCAGCTCCTGCACCTTCTGCACGGAGGGGTTGCCACCGATCTCGCAGTAGTTGGCTGGCCTCCCTCCGTGCTGTTGCACGGCGTCGAAGGCGGTGAGCGAGGCACCGCCACCGCCGATGATCAAGCCCAGCGTCCCGTCGAACTCGATCACGCGGCCAGCCACGCCGCGGTGATCGAGCTGGTCGATTCGAGCAGCCTGTCTCTCGAATTCGGTGCTGCCGCGGCCTCCCTCGACCCGGCCCGCCTCTTCTTCCTTCTCCGCCAGGCCCGCCTGCCGGAAGAGGCCGTCGTCATCGATCTCCAGGTGGCAATCGAGGGCGACGTACCTTCCGTCACGTGTCAGCGCCAGTGGATTGATCTCTGCAATGGTCGCGTCGTAGTCCAGAAAGATGTCGGCGAGCGTCGAGAGGACCGAGCCCAGGGCCAGAAGCGCTCTGCCCGAAACGCCCGTCTCCGCGATGATCTCCCGGGCGCGGTGTTGGGGAAGCCGCCCGCGAACGGAGAACGGCTCTCTCCGCACCTTCTCCGGCTGACGCGCAGCGAGATCCTCGATGTCGACGCCGCCTTCCCGGGAGAATACCGCTACCGGAGTCTTGCCGAGGGAGTCGTAGGTGACGGCCATGAAGAGCTCCTGGGCCACATCGGCCTTCTCCTCCACGAGGATCTTCTTCGGCAGGTAGCTCCTGATCCTGGCCGAGAGCAGTGCCGCGGCTCTCTCCTGAGCCTCCCTCTGGGACGAGACCTCGACGATGCCCCCGGCCTTCCCCCGGCCTCCCAGGGGGATCTGGACCTTCAGCACGGACGGGGCGTCAATCTGGAGGTCCTCGCTCGAAGAGATCAGCTGCGCGGTAGGCACCGAGATCCCGCGTTCCTTCAGAATCTGCTTCGACTCGTACTCCAGCAGACGCATGGGCCCTCCTCGAGGCATGATAAGGAACCCACCATCTTCGCGCCGGGCTCGCTTCGAAGAAGCGGCTCCCGGCCACTCGACGCGGAACGGGGAAGAACGAGAGCAACGACTCCGCCCTCAGCCGGTGTTGCGGAGGCCCGCCGCCACTCCGCCGATGGTCAGCTGAAGGGCGTCAGCGAGGCGGTCGTCCGGCATTCCCTCACGGGAGCGGCGCAGGAGCTCGAGCTGTAGGTAGGAGAGCGCATCGAGATAGGGCATGCGGAGAGACAGGGATCGACGGAGTCCGGGGTCTCTCGCCAGGAGTCTGGGTGTCTCCTTGGCCGCCCGAACCCCTCGAACCGCGAGCCTGTACTCCCGTCGAATGCGGTTCATGAGCGCTTTCGCATCCGAGGCCTCCCCTGCCATCGCCGCGTAGCGTTCAGCGATGTGCAGGTCCACCTTGGCGAGAACCTGCTCGAGGTTGTCGATCACGTTCCGGAAGAACGGCCAGCCCTGGTAGATCTGCTTCAGGGACGGGCTTCGGCGATTTCCCGGCTTCGAGGTGTATGCCGCGAACGCCGTTCCTGCGCCATACCAGCCGGAGAGCAGCAGGCGGCTCTGGTTCCAGGCGAACGTCCACGGGATCGCCCGGAGATCTTCGATGCGACCGCTGCTCACGCGGCGCGCCGGGCGGGAGCCGATGCGCAGACGCGAGATCGCGTCGATCGGAGTCGCCAGCTGGAAGAAGTCGACGAATCCCGGCGTCTCGTAGACGAGGCTCCGGTAGGCAGCGCGGGACTCCTCTGCCAGCTCCTCCATCGCGCGAATCCAGATCCGCTTGGGAGGGCGGTGTCCGGTTTCGCGTTCCATCGCAAGGCTCGCCTCGAAGGTCGCCACCAGGAAGCGCTCCAGATGATGGCACGCCTGGGCCACGGAGCCGTACTTCGTCGCGATCACCTCTCCCTGCTCGGTGACCTTGATGCGGCCGCTCACCGTCCCCGGAGGCTGCGACAGGATCGCGCGGTGGGTTGGACCGCCGCCGCGGCCGATCGCCCCACCTCGACCGTGGAAGAACTCGAGCTGCACTCCGTGCTCCCTCGCCTGCCTGGCGAGCTTCCACTGGGCAAGCTGCAGGGCGAAGGCGGCAGCCAGGTAGCCACCGTCCTTTGCGGAGTCCGAGTAGCCGAGCATGATCTGTTGACGGCTGCCCCGAGCTTCCAGCTGCTCTCGGTAGGCGGGCGACTCGTAGAGCCGCTCCATGGAGTCGGCAGAGCGTTCGAGGGCATCGACCGACTCGAAGAGCGGAACCAGGTTCACTCGGCTCTCGAATCGCCCTTCTGGCAGACGACGAATCAGCCCCGCGTGTCGAGCGAGCACGAGCAACTCGAGCACTGCAGACGAGTCCTCTGCATTGGAAACGACGAGGTCGCAGATCGCGTCGTGTCCTCGATCGAACGCCTCCCCAATCCCGCGCAGGGTCTCGATCACCTCCCGCGCATCCGCCGAGAGAAGCTCATCCGGGGGGAGCTCGTCGGCTTCCATCAGTGCCAGGTGTTCGAGGAACTCCTGCCTCCGTTCCAGCGGCAGGCTCTCGAAGGGGCCTTCCACCGGACAGAAGAGCTCCGAGACGGCGTGGCGGTGCCGGGCCTCGTGCTGACGCACGTCGAGTGAGACGAATTCGAACCCGAAGGCCTCTGCCGCGACCCGCAAGGACGACAGCTCCCCTCCGGCAAGCCGTTCGCCAAGGTTTTCGCGCAGACTCCGATCCATGAGGTCGAGGTCTCGTCGAAACTCCTCCGAACCCGCGTAGCCACCGAACTCTCCTGGTGGACCGAGTGCGTCGTTCTCACGCAGATTTCCCGCGAGGCGAAGCGTCACGAGGTTGACCATCGTGCGGTAGACCTCGTCCGGGTTGCGGCCTTCCACGCGGTTCCGCAGCGACTGGGAACGCTCCAACGCGTCCTGGACGTGTTGCTGAAGGGCGGCCGAGACGGGCACCTGAGAGTGGGACGACGTGAGCACCTCCACCAGCTCCGGAAGGCGCCGCGAGTAGGCGGTCAGCACTGCCTGCCGGTAGAGCCTGAGCGCCTCGGTGGTCACCGTGGCCGTGACGAATGGGTTGCCGTCGCGATCGCCGCCAATCCACGATCCCAACCTCAGGATCGGCCCCACGCGAGGGGGTTCCTCCTCGAAGACCTCCCGCCACGCTCGGTCCCAGACCTGGGCGACCTGGGGTACGGCAGTGAAGATGGAGCCCTCCAGCCGGTGCACTGCGTGACGCACTTCATCGATCGGGGTGGGTTTCCGGTGCGGAATGAACGCGGTCTGCCAGAGTGCTGTCGTCTCCCGCAGGAGCTGCTCCCTCGCTCGTTGTCGCTCCAGATCGGAGAGGTGGCGGCTCTGCGTGCGTTCGATCCAACCCTCGATCCGATGCAGCGCGGAATGCACCGTCCAACGGGTGGCATCCGTAGGGTGTGCGGTGAGCACGACGGTCGCGGAAAGCTCGCGGAGGGCCCGCCGCAGCACGACGCCCGCAATGCCCTCCTCCCGCAGCTGCTGGAACGATCGTCGCGCGTAGAAGCCCGGCTGCTCGGGATGTGCGCGAACCTCCTCGCGCACTTCACACACGTTCACCAGGTGCATGAACAGCAGGAAGCTCCGCGCGAGGAAATCCAGATCCTCGGCCGGAAGCGCCCGCAACTCCCGTTGCAGCGCCTGTTCCTTCTCGGAATCGTAGCGACGCCGGAGGTCCTCGGTGGCTCGGCGCAGGGTCTCGGCGCGCCGAAAGCGAGATCTGCCCTCCTGTTCGTCCAGGACCTGACCCAGGATCTCCCGGATCAGCTCGATCTCCGCTCCGAGTCGACGCCCATCGCGTCGCTGCCGTTGGGAGTGAGGCGAACCCATCCTGCGGGGAGTCTAGCCCGCATTCCTCATCAACTCGCCACTGCGGCCGCCAATAGCCCCGCAGCGAACCGCTGGCTCATTGGTACAGCCGGTCTCGGTGACGGAGCCACCCGCCGATCCGCCGACCTGCAGGGTCGTGGTGGGTCCAGTGAACCAGACCGCCACGCTGGTTCCATTCGTACTGGCCTCGGAAGCGCACCTCGTCGCCGACCCGGAGAGGGTCGATGCGCGGCGCCAGATCGATGTTGTGGCTCACCAGGATGGTCTGCTGCGGCCCGAGCCGCAGGATGAACCGCTGGTGTCTCGAGCCGGCAAGGTCGTCGGGGAGCAGCTTCTCCACCATGCCGGCGCCTTCGACGACGACCCCGGACTGCCGCTCGCGGAAGAGCCGCGCGATCTGGGAGAGCCCCGAGTCGCCTTCTCGGAGGATCGCGTCTTCTGCCAGGCGGCCGATTCTCCCAGGTGGCCAGGGCGTACACGACCGCTGCCACGAAGAGGATCGCCATCACCAAACGGAGTCGCGACCGAGCCAGCATGGTCGTCAAATGTAACCGCATGCGGGTAAGAGGTCTTCCCGGGCGGTTCCCGGAAGGGTCGGAGCCCGTCCGTCAGGATCCCGCCGCCACCCGCAGCTCAACCCGCCGAGGGGACCGGCCCGCCGGCGCCTTCTCCACGCGGCAGGGCTGCGAAGGCCACCGCGTAGACTCCCAACGCACCGATGAGCACTGCGGTAAAGCCCAGGTTCATGGATACCACCACCGTCAGCACGGATCCCACGACGCTGAAACCGCCGTTCACAGCCCAGCCCCACGGGATCAGCGAGGGATTCATCCTGACGAGCAGCCGGATCCCGTAGGCGAAGGGGACGCCCAGGAGAAAGGCCGTCGGAGCCAGGCTGAGCGCCGTGATCAGCGCGCGCAACAGCAAAGGAAGCCCGATGCAGGCCGTCACGATCTTCGGAAAGACCAGAATGAACAGTCCGAGCGACACCACCAGGCCGGCGGGCACCAGCCACTCGAGCCTGCGGTCCTCCTCGAACCAGCGCCGCGAGAGCAAGCTGCCCAGGCCCGTGAAGACCAGAATGCAGAAGAGCGTGACCGTGATCGAGTAGAGGGGATGTCCCAGGAAGAGCGTGAGCTTCTGGATCAGCGCTACCTCGATGGCGATGAAGCCGGCACCGAGACCGAGAAAGTAGACCAGGAAGCGCCCAGCATGGCGCCGGTCCAGGTGCGCCCTCCTCGACACCACCAGCGGAAGCACGATCAGCGTCACGGCCAGGAGGGCGCTCAGCGCCAGTTGACCGAGGAGGAAGATGGGATTTCCCTGCGACACCGCAGTCGGCTCGACGAAGTGCTTGCTCGCCTCCGTGAGGTTTCCCCACTTGGTGTAATTGAAGAAATACGGGCGATCGTCGGTGGTGGGACTGATGTTGCGGGGGAAATCTCGAATGAAGCCATCCTTGTCTTCGCTCTCGATGAATTGCGCTGCGAGATCCCGCTGCACCCGACGGCGCCGTCCATCGGCCTGTCGCCGCGGTACGTAGACGACGCTGATTCCCGCCTCGTCCGCGAAGCGCATCGCCTTGTCGATCTCTGCCGACGTGAAGGCGCCCTTCTTGAGGAGCATCGAGAAGAGTATCTCCGTCTTGAAGCAGATGACGGAGTCCCGCAGGTCGCCCCCGCCAGCCAGGTCGAGGGCCGCCTGGGCGTTGGAGAGCAGGCGCAGCGCCTCCATGTCAGCCGAGAAGCGGGCGATCTGGATGATTCCACCGTCCGCAAGGTGATCGTACATGTCCTCGATCGCCTCGCGCGTATACAGATAGTTCTCGGCGAGGATGTAGGCCCCGGACGCCAGAGCGGTCCAGGTGTCGATCCCCGTCATCTGGATCACGTCGTACTTCTCGCGTTCGACCCGGAGCTTGCTTCGTCCCTCCCCGTGCTCGATCTGGATGGTCGGGTCACCGAGCAGATCGCGCGAGAAGTGGGGCAAGATCTCCCGATGGATGTCGATGATGGGCTGGTTCAGCTCGATGCCCTTGACGTAGCGGGCACCCGCGGCCTTCGCCGCCCAGACGTCGTTTCCGCCCCCCACACCGATGACGAACACCCGTGGCCGCTCCTTGAGGGCCAGCGCGGCCGAGTAGACAGAGAGCTTCAACGCCTGCAAGCCACCGGGGTCGTCGGAGAAGTTGATGATCGCCGTTCCCGCTGAGCCATCCTGGTTGATGTATTTCTCGTCACCCAGCGGAATCCCGAGCCCCTTGGTCCCACGACCGAACATGAAGCGGCGGTTCTCCGGCACGGAGTGCAGATCGATGCGGCTGCCGGCGCTCCACTTCGAGTACTCGACGGTTCCACTGAGGGCGAGTGTCGTCCCCGGGGCGAGGCCCGCGAACGCCTTGGTCGGAACCGGAAAGCGCGCGTCGAACCGCGGAATCCACCAGAGAGCAAGGGCGCCGAGGAACGCGCCCAGCACGAGCACGGCGCGCCGGGAGCGCGCCGGCGTCGACGCCATCACCGCAGCCAGCGCCAGAAGTGCGATGATCAGCACCGTTCCGCCAGCGCCGAAGCTGGAGAGAGCCAGGGGGAAGACGAGACAACCCAGGCCGGCGCTGAGAAGGTCCACCGCGTAGAGCCGGTTGACCTGCTGTGCGTAGAAGGTCAGCACCATCCCGACGGCGGCGCCCGCGGCGAAGAAGGGCAGCGCCGCAGCCAGATTGAACACCGAGAAGCGGAGGAAGTGTTCGAACCTGTAGAGACGGAGAGAGGCGGGCATGTCGAAGCTGAGCAGCAGCCAGTAGGCGAATCCCAGGCTGATCAAGTAGAAGATACACGCGCGCCAGATGTAGGTTTGGGGCCGGTCGCTCCACCTGTTCTGAAAGAGCGTGATCATGGTCCCGGCAGCTCCGATGCCCAGGAGGCAATTGCTGATCACCAGAAAACCGAAGTGGAAGAACAACCGCAGCGCGCTGATGCGCGTGAGCAGAATCTCGTACATGAGCATCGAGCACGAGACCATCCCGATCACCAGGAATGCATAGACTCCCACCCTGTCTCGATTCACCTGTTCGGCCTCCCCATCGTGGTAAAGTGGAAGTCGCGTCCAAGCCGCTGTCGCTCCTGCGTCGACACCAGCGGAAACCGATCGGCGAGAACGGCCGCTGGGGTTCCATCCGGGGCCTCGCGCCCGTGAACCCGCTCGTAGCGCCTTCTCTGCAGGTACTGCTCGACGGCGTCGCGAACGCGCAGCGAGAGCGGGTCGTCGGGATCGATGCTCCGCAATTGCCGGGCAGCCTTCTGCGCCTCCTGAGGGCGGTCCAGGCGGAGCAGCGCGTAGGCCAACCGCCGCCGCGGCCCCTTCGCTTCCGGTCTGAGTGCAGCCGCCCGCTCATCGTTCTCGATCTGCTCGCGGTACATCCCCAGAAGCGCGTAGATCAGACCCAGCTCGTCGCGTGCGCGGAATTCCGCTTCCGGATCCCCACTATCCAGCGCATCCTGTAGTTCGCGATAGTGCCGCGGGACGATCTCGTGTTCCATCGCCCAATCCGGACGGGAGCGGATCAGCAGGGCCACGTCCAATCCCGAAGCGGAGCTGAAAGGTACCCCCTGCTCTGCGTAGTACTCGGCAATCCGCCGCAGGTTCTCGTGATTGCGGTCATTTGCCCGGAGATGGATGGCGTGGTGCACAGAACGCGAAACGGGGAGCCACCCCGGTTGCCCCGCGAGGTGGTTCATGGTGTGAGGGGCCCCTCGGCCGGAGTCGATGTTGCCGACCCCGATGCCGAAGAAGAGATCGACCTGCATGCGGTCGAGAGCCTGGAGAAAAGTCTCGCCGCTGCGCGTCCGACGGCGGCTGTCGATCAACATGTATTCCTGGAGGACTTGCTCGGTGTAGCTCCCCGACCGGCCGTCGATCGAGGTGCGCAGCGCGGGAGCCAGCCAATAGCCGAGGAATCCGCCCATGTGATACGCGTTGAATAGATTCCCTTCCACAGCTGTATCTCGGAGGAAGCGGACTCCCGCGACGTGATACTTCTCTCGAACGTACGGATGCACGAGATAGTCACGGCCTTCCGACTGAACCGTCGACGCGAAGCGGGGAAAGCTGCTGAAGTAGGGGTACAGGGCGACCAGCGCGAGACACGCGCAGGCCAGAGCCCAGGCGGCGCGGCCGGAACGCAGCGATCCGCTCAGGCGCCCCGCGCGAAGGAGGAAGAGGAGGGGAAAGACGCACATCCAGAGAAACCGGATCGCTCCGAACATGGCGAGAAACGACGCGCACGCGAGGGCGCCGAGCACCGGGTCGACGCGCTCCAATGCTGCGGAAGAAGGCCTCCGAAGGAGCCGGAACGCGCCGAAAGCCGCAACCCCCAGGAAAGCCACCAGGAGCACGTCGGTCACCAACCACGAGAGCCTGCTGATCCCCAGGGTGTAGTCGAACCTGAAGGGATCGAAGGGAGTGAACTCGTCCTCGATCAGCCGGATTCCATGGCTTTCCGAGAAGGCAAAGAAGCTGAGGTGCTGCTCAATGCCTCGAGGGTTGACCGTGGTCGCCGCGAGCCCGAGGAGCGACGCCGCCCCCACTCGCTTGATCCGGGAGATCTCGTTCTGGCCGCTTTCCGGCCGCTCCTCGCCCGGAAACCCAGGCCAGCGCCGAAGCAGATGGCGGGCAGCGAGACCCACCAGAGCGGCCGCGAGAAGAGGGAAGACGACCGCGAAGACGGAGTGCATGTTCGCCCAGACCAGCAGGATGGCCGTCGCGCTGGCGACCCGCGCCCAGGATGGGGGCCGTTCGGGCTCGATCAGGAGCCGATAGAGCAGAATCGTCATCGGGATGGTGACCAGATCCGGGCGCAGCTGTGCGAGGCGGGGGGTCGAGAGGACGAGGAAGATGCAGGCTGCGGCGCAGGCTGCGAGGTCGGAGCGGCTCTCGCGTCGGAAGACCGAGAATACGAGGACCAGGATTCCGATCACCGCGAGGACGTGCGCGACCCGCAGGCCGTGGAGTCCGAATACCCGATCGATGGCGTGCAGCGGCACGCCAAACAGCCATTCGTGCTGCACGGGGGCGTCGGCGTGGGCGGTGTGGAGCAGGGGATCGCCAGCGGGCCAGGGACCCTCTGTGGTGTAGACCTCTCCCATCTTGACGTGCCACCAGAGGTCATCGGTCAAGATCGGCCCGCCCGCAATGTAGAGCAGCAGGAGAGCCAGCAACCCGAGGCAAAGGGCCGCCACTTGGATGGGTGGACGCAGTTCCATGGCTTGGGCTTTGACACTATATGCCACGCCACCCGTGCCGGCTTGGCCGCCCGCCTGGAGAACGACTAACGGGCCTGGTCCCTCCGCCTGCCCGCGACCGTGAGACCGAGCAGCCCGGTGGCGAGCAGGAGAGCGGTGGTGGGCTCGGGAACGTATTCCAGATCGTCCATGATCCAGTACTGGTAGTTGTACAGGCCACCACTACCCGTGATGGTGAAGCTGTCGATCGGCGATGCGAAGTTCACCGGAAGGTAGGTGAAGCTGTAGTGGCTGATCGGGGTGCTGGCGGAGCCGACGTGGGATCCACCGAGGTATCCATGGATCGTGATGGTCTTCGCCGAGAGGCTCGAAGGGTAACTGTACCCATACATGGCGGCGAAGTAGGCGCCGTTGAGCTCGATCGGCGAGTTCGTTTCGACCGTCACCGTGGGGGGAGAGGCCAGGACGACGAGGGCCTCGTCGGACGAGGGATAGTGAGGGGCTCCGTAGCTGGAAAGCATCTGCGACTCGTGGAAGAGCCAGAGGTTTTCATCCCAGGTGAAGCCGCCATAGCCGGGATCGAAATCCGTCAACTTGGTCCACCCGCCCGTCAACCCTGCTTCGAAGTCGAGCGTCAGCGACTGCCCCGCGACCGCGCCGAACAACACCCCCGCACAAACCACAATCGCCAGCATCTTCCCGAATCCCATGGTGCAGTCTCCTTCCGGTCGTGTGTCTCTTGCACTGCCACGGAGTCAGCGGCTCACTGCCGCCGCGCTCCGTCTCCTCCGCGGCAGATTCCTCCCCCCTGGGCCCCTCGAAAAACAAAGGGAAGGACGCCCGCGCGAGGCAGACCCCTTCCCGGCACACCGTTCTTGCAAGACCAGTGCCGCCTCTCGCCGTGTACGAGGCTCAATGAAATCGGGGGTTTGCAACGAGATCTTGTCGGCGAAGCGCGAGTTCCTGGGAAGAATCGTTCCACGAGCAGGGAACGGATCGTTCCACTGACGAGAACGGCCTCGGCCAGGGCTGTCCCGTGCCGCTCGCCGACAGGAAGAGCTGGCGAACTTCTGAGATTCCCAGTGGTTCAGCTCGACGGGATGCACGCGGCCTGCGAGCACCGTCCCCCAGACCGGAATTTCGGCCAGATCGATTGGCGCCACTGCGTAGGGATCGTGCTCGAGGATCGCGAAGTCCGCGCGCTTGCCGACCTCGATGCTCCCGATCTCGTCCTCGAGTCCGAGGCTGTACGCGCCTTCGATCGTGATGGCCCGCAGGGCGAGATCGAGGGAAAGGCGCTGATCCCTCCCCTGGACGCGGCCGTCGCTCCCGATGCGGTTCACCGCCACCGAGGCGAGCAGCAGGGGCTCGACCGGAGCCATCGGGAAGTCGGAGTGAAAGGAGATGCGAGCGCCGGCGCGGGCGAGGTCGCCGAGCGGTGAGATGTTCGCCGCCCGCTCGGCTCCGAGTCCGTGCTCGGCGTAGATCGGCGACAGCTCGTGGGTGTAGTAGGCGTTGTTCGAGACCGCGACACCGAGCTGGCGGACGCGCGAATGCTGGTCCTCGCGGGCGAAGCCGTAGTGCTCGAGGACGACCCGCTGATCCGCGGTACCCGGGTACCTCCGCTTCACGGCTTCGATCTGATCGAGGACCAGGTCGAGGCCGGCGTCGCCGTTCACGTGGATGTGGACGCTCCAGCCGCGGGGCCAGAACGCCTCCAGGACGGCAGCCTGCTGCTCGGGCGTCATCATCCACTCGCCGTGGTGGCCGTCGAGATAGGGCTCGGTCATCTGCATCAGCTGGCTGAAGATGGCGCCATCGGCGTAGTACTTGACGTGCTTCAGGATGGGCACGCGATCGGTGGACCAGCGGAGCAGGCCCGCTGCCGCCCGCTCGGCCTCGGTGGCATCGCCGCGCTCGCGGAGCAGGAACATCGCGTTGGGAACCAGGGCGAAACGGTACGGCGTATCGTCTCCCCGCATCTCCAGGTGCAGCAGCAGAAGCTCGTAGAAGGGCTGGAGCTGCGGAAAGCCCTGCTCGGCCACCGTCGTGAGCCCGCCGCGGTGGACGATCTCGCTCAGCATGGCGAGCCCGGCCCGATAGCGCGCCGGGGAGGCGAGGATGCGCAGCAGGTCCTGGCCGAGGGCGAAGACGGCCGTCTCCCAGATGTGTCCGGTCTCCCAGTCGGCCTGCGGGTGCTCCGCGAAGTCGGTCTCCGTGAGGCCGAGGGTCTCCAAGGCTGCCGTGTTCAGGTACATCTCGTGACACGAGCGCTGCCAGACCATGATCGGCCGAGTCCGGGAGACACGGTCCAGAGCCTCGCGCGACAGCTCGCCGTGATAGGGGCGGTGATATCCCCAGGCGAACAGCCACTCGCCGGGCGCTTCGTCCGCTTCGAGTTCCTGAAGCCGCGCGACGAACGCCTCCTGCCCTCGCACGGCGCGCGTTCGCCCGCGCGGCGTCAGCCACTCCATGGCGGAGACGATGTGGAGGGGAAGGACGATGGCGCCGAGGGACGGGTGGAGATGCGGCTCGATGAAACCGGGGAGCACGATCTTGTCCGCGAAGCGGTCGTCGAGGGTAAAGGTCTGATCTCGAAGCGCGTCCTCGACTTCGTCCCGCGCGCCCACGGCGAGAATCCGACCCGCTCCCACGGCCACCGCCTCGGCGAAGGGCCGCTCCGGGTCCATCGTGATGATGCGCCGCGCGGGGTAGAGCCGGACGATGCCATCGTCGGACGGGGGACGGCTCCCCAGCCAGAGTACGACGACGAGTGCCAGCGTCGCGGCGACTGGCAGCGCCACCAGAATCAGGAGACCCCAGCCCGCAAGGCGCAGAGAGGGAACCCAGGTCATGCCATGGCGCTCGCGAAGGCGGGCCGCGCCTTCAAGCGAGCGAAGTAGGCGCTCACGTTCGGAAACTCCCCCTCCCCCATCGCGCCCACCCACTGGGCGAGGAAGACGGAGTAGCCCATCATGATGTCGGCGGCGGTGAACTCGCCAGCCACGAGATGGTCCTTCCCGTCCAGTGCGTTCTCCAGCGCCCCGAGGCAGATGCGGGCGCGCTCGCGCATTTCGTCCAGCACCGGCGCGTTGCTCTCGTCGCCGAACACGCGCCGGTGGTTGACGATCTCACCCAGCGGGCGCGCGAAGGTCGCCTCCGCGAACCAGGACCACTGCAGGTACTGCGCGTGTGCAACCGTTCCCGGCGGCGGCCGCAGTCGGCCTTCGCCGTAGCGATCGAGGATGTACTCGACCATGGCCCCCGACTCGAAGAGAATCAGCTCGCCATCGGTCATCGCCGGCACCTTCCCGACCGGGTTCAGACGGCGCCACTCCGCGCTGGCGCGATACTCCGGAGAGAAGTCGATGGAAATGCGCTCGAAGGACAGCGCGAGCTCTTCACACAGCCAGACGACACGGATCGAGCGCGTTCCCGGCACATAGTAGATCTTCAACACGATCGTCCCTCGATGTGGTGGGCTCGAAGCAATGTAAGACCCGCGAGGTGTCCTGGCTACTGAAGCCGCAACCGCCCTGGATGGGGTAGGATCGGCAGATGGCAAGGGAAATCACCGCCACCGTGCTGCGGCTCGCCGATGGGCGCGATCTCTCCTTCGCCGAGTACGGCGACCCCGACGGGATCCCGGTCTTCGGATTTCACGGGACACCGGGCTCGCGGCGCCAGCTCGCTCCCGTCGAGGGCATGCCGGTTCCGGGCGGCATCCGCGTGATCGCTCCCGACCGGCCGGGCTATGGTTTCAGCAGCTTCCAGCCGCGGCGCCGGCTGGTCGACTGGCCCGCGGACGTGAAGGCGATCGCCGACCACCTGCGGATCGAGCGCTTCGGGATCTTCGGGGTCTCCGGTGGCGGCCCCCACGCTCTGGTCTGCGCGCACGCCTTCGGTGAGCGCCTGCTCGGCGCGGCCTGCGTGAGCGGCGTCGGTCCCCTTCGCCAGGCAGGCGCGGCCGAGGGCATGAATCCCGGCAACCGCCTGATCACGAAGCTCAGCCAGCGCGCTCCGGCGCTGATGGTGCTGTTGATGCGACTCCAGACTGCCGCGATGCGACGGCTGCCGGACCGCGCCTTCGAGGTCGCCATCGACAAGATGCTGCCGGAGCCGGACCGGGAGGTGGTGCGGCGCCCGGCCGTCTGGGACTCCCTCACCGATGAGCTCCGCCGGATGCCGCGCACCGGAGGCCGGGCGGCCGCACAGGATTTCGAGATCTTCGGCAGCGACTGGGGCTTCCGCCTGGAGGAGATCCGCATCCCGGTGCACTTCTGGCAAGGCGACCTCGACAGGAACGTCCCGCCGCACCACGTTCGCATCCTCGCGGACCCGGTGCCGCAGGCCATCGTCCACGACTGCCCTGGCGAAGGGCACCTGTTGATCTTCGATCGAACCGCGGAAGTCCTGGCCGCGGCGTCCGGCAGCACGACTGGGGAGACGAGAAGATGAAGAAGGCCGTCTATCACGGGATTCGCGACATCCGAGTCGAGCAGGTTCCGGATCCGGAGCCGGGGCCGGGTGAGGTCAAGGTGCGCGTGGTGTACTGCGGGATCTGCGGCTCGGACGTGCACGAGTACCTCCACGGCCCGTTTCCGAGGAGCCCCTTCGGGCACGAGGTCTGCGGCGAGATCGTGGAGCTCGGAAGCGGCATCGATGACTTCGCGGTCGGGGAGCGCGTGGTCGCCTTCAATCGCGACGGTTACGCCGAAGCCATGGTGGCGCCGAAAAATCGGCTCCTGAAGCTTCCCGAAGGCATCAGCTGGGAGCGGGCGGCGTTGATCGAGCCGCTCTCCGGTGCCGCCTACGCCATCGACAAGGGAAGGGTCAAGGCCAGCGATCGCGTCCTGATCGCGGGCGGAGGCCCGGTCGGGCTGCTGGTGCTGCTCGCCCTCCAGGCGGTGGGTGTGGAGACCACCTACCTGACCGAGATCTCCAAGACCAGGCGCGACCGAGCCCGGGAGCTGGGAGCGACCGACGTCTTCGATCCCCTCGAGCTCAAGATTCCAGCCAAGATGAGGGAGCTCACCGACGGACAGGGTCTGGACGTCTCGGTCGAGGCGGTCGGCATCGAGGCAGCGCTCAAGGACTGCCTCGCTTCGACGCGCCACGGCGGAACCGTGGTGGTCCAGGGGATCTTCACCGAGCGCGTTCCCATACACATGCTCGGGTTCGTGAGCCGGGAGATCACGATGATCGGCACCAACTCGATCAATCCGCAGCTGGCCCTCCGGTGGATCGAGGCAGGCCGCGTGGAGCCGGAATCGATCGTGACCCGGATCGTGTCCCTCGACGACATCGCGAGCGAGGGCTTCGACGTCCTGGCGGACGACAAGGACCGCGACATCAAGATCCTGGTCGCCCCCTGATCCATGCTCTGCTGGCGAGACGGCCGCTTGCTACCGCTCTGACCATCGATTCTCGTGGAGAAAGACGCCGTGGCGACGAAGCCTCTCGACTACCCCGCGACGCGGACCGACGACACGCTGGACAGCCGGGCGGGCATCGACTTTCCCGACCCCTACCGTTGGCTCGAGGCGGAGGATGACGACGTCAAGGCCTGGCAGCGCGCGCAGGCGAAGCTCGCAGCCGACTACGTGCGACGCTGGCCCCACTTCGAGGCGCTGCGCGCGCGCGTCGTGCGCTACCTCCCGGACCGCTTCGGGAGCGTGCCGCGCTTCTCGGCCGGGCGGTGGTTCCGGAGCGAGCTGCCGAAGGGCGCCAGCCAGGCGTGCGCCCTCGTCGCCGACACGCCCTTCGGTCCGGGGCGGCTGCTCTTCGATCCGACCGCGGAGAACCCCGAGACGCCGCCCTTTCTCTCCTGGCTCGCACCCTCCCCGGACGGGCGCGTGCTGGCGCTCGGCGTCTGCAGCGACGGAAGCGAGCGCAACACGATCCGGCTGATCGACGTCGCCAGCGGCGAGCTCCTACCCGGCGCGCCCGAGCAGATGCTGATGGACAACTGGACGGGTGGCGCCACGTGGCTGCCGGATTCGAGCGGCTTCTACTTCCTGGCCGTCAACGTCTCCGATGCAGTGCTGGCCATCCACCTTCACGAGATGGCGGCCGGGACGCAGGCGGTGGCAGAGATCCCCTTCCAGCGCCCGGACTACACGATGATCTCGGTCTCGATGGACGGCCGCCACGCGGTGGCCCAGTCCGGCGTGATGACGCCCTTGCCCGTCGCGGTCCGCGATCTGCGCGAGGACGCCTGGCGCCCCTTCGTGACCGGGGTCGCGGGCACTGTGGCCGGCCACCTGATCGGCGACCGCTACGTCGCCGTGACCGACGTGGGCGCCCCGCGCGGCCGGGTGGTCGCGATTCCGATCGACTCCCGGACGCCGAACGACCCCGCCAGCTGGGAGGAGATCGTTCCCGAGTCCGACGCGGTCATCCGCACCCTCACGCCCGTGGCGGACCATCTCTATCTCAGCGAGTTCGTGGACACCTATGCGCGCCTGCGCGTCGTCGACTCGGCCGGTCGCGAGCTCGGCGAGGTGCCGCTTCCCGAGCGGGGGGCGATCGCAGAGCTGCCCTTTCCGCTGATGAACCTGGCCGCGAAGGGTCATCCGGAGGAGTTCGTCTTCGCGTTCTCGTCGCTCACCGCTTCCTGGGGGGTGTACCGTCACCGCCCGGGAGCGGATTCGCTGGAGACGCTCGCGGCCCCGACCATCCGCCTCGAGTCCGCCGTCGTCGACGACCTCTGGGCCAGCTCGGCCGATGGAACCCGGATTCCCTACCACGTCGTGCGGCTGCCGGAGGTCAAGTCCGGCGCGGCGTTGATCTATGCCTACGGGGGCTTCAACGCGCCGTGGGTGCCGCAGTTCCCCTCGAACGGGATGGCCGCGATCGTCGAGGCCGGCGGCCTCTTCGTCCACGCGCACCTGCGCGGCGGCGCCGAGTTCGGTCTCGGGTGGTGGGAAGGAGGCCGCCTCCAGAACAAGCAGAACTGCTACGCGGACCTCTACGCCGTCGCCGAGGACCTGATCGCTCGCGGTGTGACCATGCGGGAGCGGCTGGCGGTCACCGGTGCCTCGAACGGTGGCCTCCTGTCAGGCGTCGCCATCACCCAGCGCCCCGATCTGTGGAAGGCGGTGGTTCCGCGGGTGCCCTTCCTGGATGTCATCGGCGGGATGCGCGAGCCGTACGGGTACGTCACCAGCAAGCTCGAGTTCGGCGACCCGGAGGACCCCGAAGACGTGCGTCGCATGGCAGAGTTCTCGCCCTACCACCTCGTGAGCGAGGGCACTGCGTACCCGGCCGTCTTCATCGATGCCGGCGATACCGACCCGCGCTGCCCTGCGTGGCACGCGCGCAAGTTTGCCTCCCGCCTCCAGGCCGCCAACTGCGCCGATACACCCATTCTGCTCCACATCTGGGAGAACGTCGGCCACGGCTGGGCCACCGACAAGGAGATCCAGATCACCGAGCACACCGAATGGCTGGCCTTCCTGATGCAGCAGCTCGACCTGCAGCCCCGAGGTTCGCGATAGCAGGTAGCGTAGGCTTCGCCTGCGTGAGAGACGAGAGAGCCGCGATCTAGGAAAATCTTTTCTCAATTTTCGAAAGCCGTTGCCCTCCTTTGTGAGCGCGGGCGTCGGGGCAACGCCGCAACCCATTGACAAACAAGGCCTTCGCCCGCTCCGATGCTCGGCACGGAAATTGCTGTCACATCGGGCCTGGGAAGGGCACCGCTTCGGCGGTTCTCTTCCCTTTTTTTGCTTTGGCTCGCGCGTTCCTGGAAACCCAGCAGGCCCGAGTGGAAGAAGCAGTTGGAGTGCCGGCTCACGCGGATTTCGAAGAGGAGAAGACCATGAGTAGTTGCAGGTTCTTGATGTGCTTGTTGGGAACGCTGGTGATGATGGTGGCGGGTTCCGTTGTGGCTCGCGGAGCGACCCTTGTCTACTACGCTGAAGATGCATTCAAGCTCGACGCTGGCGCCTTGACGATGGAGAGCTTCGAAACGATTCCGATCGACAGCTGGATCTACAAGACGAGGCTCCCCAGCCCGATTGCTGCGCTGGATCTGGACGACGACCCGACCGATCCGAATGACGGCCCGGACTACGATCTGGATGGGCACTTCACGATTACGGGAAACAGTCTTGGTGGTGCCGCTCTAGAGAAATTCTTCGTGCCCGACGGCGCCCCCGAGACGGATGAAGTCGATGGCGACCAGTTCCTGCAATTCTCGCCGTGGTACAACGTTCTCTGGCCCAGCGCTTTCGATCCGATCGATCAACATCCGATCATCACCTTCGACAACTTCGACGACGACGACTCTCCCATCAACGCGTTCGGCCTGTATTTCTACGACTACACGCCTGGTTCGCCGTGGATCGTGATGGAATTCGGTGACGAGTACATCGAAGTCGACCTGACCGGGCCGAACGGTTCATACTTCTTCGGTGTGATCAGCGACGATGCCTTCTCCCAAGTTCAGCTGCACACCAATCAGAACGGCGGGAGCATCAAGATCGACGAGATCTACTACGGCGTCACTGCGATCCCAGAGCCGGGGACGATGCTACTGATGGGTCTCGGTCTCTCCGGCCTGGCCCTCTACGGTCAGCGGCGAGGACGTCAGGGCTTCCGGTCCTCAGTGTAGGGTGCGTCAGGTCAGGGGATCTGCTGGTTCGCGTCCCCGCCGGCGAGCTCCCGGTACCACTCGCGCAGCACGCTGAAGGCGCGCTTGCGAAGCCCGCGGTCCGAGACCAGCCCCTTGCGGTTCCAGCCGTCCTGGACGCCGGCCAGCACGCGCCGCGGGGTGCGGAAGTCCTTCAGGATCCAGGGGGAGAGCCCCGCCAGGAAGGGGATGCGGCGCAGCATGCCGATCTGCTTGCGGTAGACGTGCGCCTGGTGCGCCTCGGTGAAGGGCGTGCCTTCGTCTCCCTGGCGCCCGGCCACGGCACCGGCCCCGAACTCGCTCATGATGAGCGGCTTGTCGTAAGGCGACGACCAGCCGATGCGGTCCATCTCCTCGGGCTCGCGGTAGTACCAGCCCAGGTACTGGTTGCAGCCCATCACGTCGAGGTGCTCGCCCACCGGGTCGTCGATGACCATGGTCCTGGTATCGTCGTCGTACCTCGCGAAGAGCGCCGAGGTGAGGAGCCGCGTCGGGTCGAGGGCCCGCGCATGGCGGGCCAGCTCGGCCAGGAAGGCCTGCCGCGGCTCGCTGGCCGGAGCCTCGTTGGAGAGCGACCAGAGCATCACCGCACAGCGATTGCGGTCGCGCGCGATCAGCTCCCCGAGCTGCGCCTTGGCGCAGTCCAGCGTCGGCGCGTGGTCCCAGGCGATGTTCCAGTAGACCGGAACTTCGGCCCAGACCAGCAGGCCGAGCTCTTCCGCCACGCGCACCATGGCCTCGTTGTGCGGATAGTGTGCGAGACGGACGAAGTTGCAGCCGAGTTCGAGAGCCCAGCCTAGAAGCGTCCGGGCGTGTTCCTCGCTCCAGGCGCGACCCGGGCCGAAGGGCACCTCTTCGTGCAGGCTCACTCCGCGCAGGAAGACGGGCTCGTCGTTGAGGAGAATCCGTGTGCCTTCGGTGCGCACCGTGCGGAACCCGACCGGCTCGGCGATCGCGTCGGTCTCACAGCGGATCTCCACCTGGTAACGGCGCGGCCGCGCGGGTGACCATCGCTCGAGCTCGGCTTCCGCGACCAGCTCGACTCCGCCGTCGTCGCCGCTCTCGCCCGAGACCTCCAGGCCGATCTCGGGAATCCGCAGCCGCACGGTCTGACGGAGCCGTGAGCCGTCCAGAGCCACCCGGGCCCGTACACGATCGGGGCCGTCGAGGTCCACCGTGTACTCCCGCAGAAAGGTCTCTGGCACCTCGAGGACCGTCACCTCGCGGGTGAGTCCCCCGTAGTTCCACCAGTCGGTGTTGAGAGTGGGGACGGCCTCGCGGCGGCGGGTATTGTCGACCTTGACGGTGAGCACGTGCTCGCCGGCGGCGCCCGCCTCCGGCAGCTCGAACTCGAAGGGCGTGAAGCCGCCCTCGTGCTCGCCTAGCAGCTCGCCGTCGAGCCAGGCCATGGCGTGGTAGTTGGCGGCCCCGAAGTGCACGAACCGACGCACGCCCAGGCGCTCCTCGAGCCGAAATCGCCTCTGGTACCAGAGCGTCCCCTCGTAGTAGAGGAGCTTCGGGTCCTGGGAGTTCCAGTCGCCCGGCACCTCGAGGATCTCCGAACGGTCGAAGTCGTACTCGCAGAGGCCCGGGCGCACCTCGGCAGCGCGGAAGAAGCCGAAGGGCCAGGGATCGCCGTGGAAGCCGCGGTAGCCGGCCTCGTAGGGGTCGACGATCATGCGCCAGCGGCCGGAGAGATCGAGTGCCAGTCGGGCGGAAGCGTTCTGGATCATCGGATGATTCTATCCGCAGACTCCGCGCCGAGCACACGATGATCCCGGCGGGGTACTGGCGTGTCGCCAGGATCCGGTCATTCTCCCGCTTGCGGCGCTCGCGCCTCTGAGAGAGGCTCGGGTCCGACCAGGCAAGCACCACCCGAGGACTGCGCCATGCTCCAGCTTCTGATCGACCCGGCATTCTGGGCCGCCCTCTTCTCAGTCACACTGATCCAGATCGCCCTGGGGGCGGACAACCTGATCATCATCACGATCCTGGCCAACAAGCTTCCGCCGCGAAAACAGGCGCTGGCCGTGCAGCTGGGGCTTCTCCTGGCCATGGCGTTCCGGATCATCCTGCTGGCGCTGGTGAGCTGGCTCCTCGGCTTCGCCACCAGCGTCTTCCTCACGGTGGACACCACCGTTCTCGGCCTGCAGATCAAAGCAGCCTTCACGGTGAAGGCTGCCGTTCTGGCCGGCGGTGGTTTGATCCTGATCTGGAAAGGTGTGAAGGAGCTTCGGGTCAAGGCCAAGGGCGTCGGCCAGGAAGTTCACGCCACGGAGAAGTTCGCCGAGGTGGTGGCGGTCATCGTGGGCATGAACGTCCTCTTCAGCATCGACTCGATCCTCACCGTGGTGGGAATGACGGACATCTACGCCGTCATGATCGGCTCGGTGATCATCTCGGTCGCCCTGATGCTCGCCTTCGCCAAGCCATTGGCCCGGTTCGTGAGGGAGAACCCGGACTTCGAGATCCTGGGACTCTTCGTGCTGCTTCTGATCGGCTTCGTCCTCTTCCTGGAGGGCGGGCACATCGCGCACGTCTCCGTGAATACCAGCGGGTTCCCCTACATTCCCCAGTGGATCGTGATCTTCATCCTCCTGCTCATGTTCAGCGTGGACCTGTACCAGAACTGGTGGGAGCAGAGGTTCCGGAAGCGGGCCAAGGCGCCGGTCGAGCTGGGGCGACGTAGGACGTAGCCTCGGACATGGGGCTCCGAGTATGCTACCCGGACCTCGCAGCGGGAGTGCCGAGTGTTTCACGGGTGGAAGATGGTAGGGGCACTCTCCGTGGTGCTGTTCTTCGGCGCCGCGGGGCTGATGTACGTGTTTCCGGTCTTCATCGTGTCGTTCCAGGCGGAGTTCGGCTGGAGCATCACCCAGATCTCGAGCGGCGCCGCGCTGCTGGCGATCGTGATGGGCCTCTCGAACCCGCTGGTGGGAGCGCTCTTCGCGCGCTTCGGGGCGCGCAGTACCATGCTGGTCTCCGCCACGCTGCTGGCGCTCACCACGCTCGGCTACGCCCTTCTCGTGAACCTCTGGATGCTCTACGCGCTCCTGATGGTCTCCGGCTTTGCCATCGCCGGCGCGACGATCCTCCCGGCGCAGACGTTGGTCATCAACTGGTTCGATCGGCTCCGCGGCCGCGCCATGGGGCTGACGATGGTCGGAATCGGCGCGGGCGGGCTGGTGCTGCCCCCGGTCAACGAATTCCTGATCCGGCTGCTGGGATGGCGCATGACCTGGTTCTGCACATTTCTGGTCTTCCTGACGGTAGTGATCCCGTTGATCGCCATCTTCGTACGAACCCGTCCCCAGGACCTCGGCCTGCTGCCCGACGGCGCGGACCGGAGCGACAAGACGGAGAGCGGATCCGCGCCGATCAGCGGGCTCACAGCGAGAGCCGCTCTCGGCACCGCCACCTTCTGGCTGCTGGTGACGATCTTCCTGCTCCAGCTCACCGGGGTCTCCGCACTCAACTTCCACTTCGTCCCCTTCGCCATCAAGCAGCTGGAGTTCACGCCTCAGCAGGCGGCCTTCTACTACGGATTCGCCGTCGGCTTCAGCATCATCGGCCGGCTCCTCTTCGGCTGGTTGGGGGATCGCTGGAACCCGACGCTGCTCCTGGTGATTTCGCTCCTGATGCTGGCCCTGGGGCCGGCCGTCCTGGAGCTGCTGTTCGTGCGCCTCGGGTTGCGCGAGGTCGAGCTGCTCTGGCTCTACGCGGCACCCTTCGGGGTCGGAATCGGCGCCAACGCGGTGATCATGCCCGTCCTGGTCGGGCGCTGCTTCGGCGAGCTGGAGTTCAGCAAGATCATGGGTTTGCTGATGGGGGGCTTCGCGATCGGCATCGTGATCGGCATTCCCATCTCGGGCTTGATCTACGACAGCACCGGGAGCTACGAGCTGGTGTTGATCGCCTGCCTGGTGGGGTTGCTCCTGGCTACGCTTCTGGCGACGACGATACGCCCCAAGCGGCACCGCCCCGATTTCGTCACCGCTTGACCCCGCCTCGATCTGGTCGTCGAATGGCTGACCGGGGAAGGACAGCAATCCTGGAGGGATGAGAGCCATGAACCGGAAGCGAGTCCCGAGAGCGCTTCGAGCCCTGTGCGCCGTGGGTCTGCTCGCAGGGTGCGGAACTGCACCGGCAGACATGGTCCTCCAGAATGGAAGAGTCGCCACTGCGGACGACGCGATGCCCGAGGCCGAGGCGATCGCCATCACAGGCGACCGGATCGTCGCCGTGGGGAGCAGCGAGGACATCGCCGGGCACATCGGCGAAGCGACGAAGCTGATCGATCTGGATGGCCGGCTGGCCGTTCCGGGATTCATCGAAGGCCACGGTCACTTCGCCTACCTCGGCCACGCGATGATGGCACTCGACCTGACCCGGGCCGCCAGCTGGGACGAGATCGTCGCCATGGTCGGAAATGCAGCGCGAGCCGCCGAGCCCGGCGACTGGATTCTCGGCAGAGGCTGGCACCAGGAGAAGTGGGACAGCCCACCGCAACCCGCGGTAGAGGGGCTTCCCGTCCACGAGAGCCTCTCACTCGTCTCTCCGGAGAACCCGGTCTTTCTCAGCCACGCCAGCGGTCACGCATCCTTCGCGAACGCATTGGCCTTGGAGCTGGCCGGGATCACTCCCGAGACGGCCGATCCACCGGGGGGGGAGATCATTCGCGACGAGGAAGGGAATCCGACCGGCGCCCTCCGGGAGACGGCGCAGCGGCCAGTCCGCGCGGCCATCGAGAAGGCGCGGGCGAGCAGACCCCGTGAGGTGATCCTGGCCGAGGCGCTGCGTGCCGTGGAGCTGGCCGGCAATGCGGCGCTGGCGCACGGCGTGACCAGCTTTCACGACGCCGGTGCTTCTTTCGAGGTCATCGATCTCTTCAGACAGCTGGCGATTGACGGTCGGCTTCCAATCCGGCTCTACGTGATGGTGCGCCACGCCAGCAACGAAGAGATGGCGTCCAAGCTGCCGGAGTACAGGGTGATCGGCCTCGGCAATCAGTTCCTGACCGTGCGCTCCATCAAGCGGCAGATCGATGGCGCCCTGGGACCCCACGGCGCCTGGCTCCTGGAGCCGTACGAGGACCTGGAGAGCACCGGCCTCAACCTGGAGACGGTCGAGGAGATCGAGGGGACGGCTGCGCTGGCGATCGAGCACGGCTACCAGCTCAACACGCACGCGATCGGCGACCGCGCCAACCGGGAGGTGCTGGACCTCTACCAGCGCACCTTCGAGGCGCACCCCGGCAAGACGGATCTTCGCTGGCGGATCGAGCACGCCCAGCACCTGCATCCGGACGACATCGGGCGCTTCGCGGAGCTCGGAGTGATCCCGGCCATGCAGGCGATCCACTGTACGTCGGACGGGCCCTGGGTGTACAAGCGGCTGGGCACCCGCCGCGCCAAGGAAGGCGCCTACGTATGGCGGAAGCTGATCGAGACCGGCGCCGTCGTCACCAACGGAACCGACGTCCCCGTCGAGCCGATCGATCCGATCCCCGGCTTCCACGCTTCCGTCACGAGGCTGATGAAGAATGGAAATGCGTTCTTCCCCGACCAGAGCATGACGCGCGAGGAGGCGCTCCGGTCGTACACGATCCACAACGCCTACGCGGCGTTCGAGGAGGACATCAAGGGGTCGCTGACCCCCGGCAAGCTGGCGGACATCGTCGTCCTCTCACGGGACATCATGACCATTCCGGAATCCGAGATCCCCGGCACCGAAGTCGTCTATACAATCCTCGGTGGCCGGATTGCCTACACGGGAGACACGGAGGGCTAGCAGCCGATAGCGGCCGTCAGCCGCCGATGGCCGATAGGATGTCCGCGAGGAAGCTCCCGTAGTCCCGCGCCGCGCCGGAGCGGCTCAAGCCCAACCGTACGATCACCAGCTCGCGCGACGGAATGATGGTGACCAGCTGCCCGTCGTGCCCCATGGCGAAGTAGGCGTCCGACGGGATCCCCGAGAAGGGCGGCTTGTCGGGGTACAGGGCTCTCTCCTCGGCGGTCTTCTCGAACTCCCCCGCCCCGGCATTCAGCCAGAAGAGCGCACCGTAGTGCTCGTGACTGGCGGCTGGCGCGGGTGTCACCGTGTAGTCCACCCAGCCTTCGGGGAGAATGCGCTGGCCTTCCCAGACTCCGTCGTTCAGATAGAGGAGCCCGAACCTGGCCCAGTCCCTGGCGGTCGCCCAGCCGAACGAGGTGCCGATCAGGTTGCCGTAGGGATCCGGCTCGATGATGGCGCTGCGCATGCCGATTCGGTTGAAGAGGGCTCGACGCGGAAACGTCAGGTAGTCCTCGTCGCTCTCGCCGACCGCGTCGCGAATGATCCTCCAGAGGGCATGCGGGTTGGCGTTCGCGTACTCCCAGCGGCTGCCCGGCTCCACATCCAGAGGGCACTCGACCGAAGCCCGGGTGGAGTCGATGCCTCCGAACAGTGCCTTCTGGCGCTGCCCGACCGGACTCACGTCGTGGTGGAAATCGAAGCCGGCGCTCATACGGAGCAGATGTCCAGCGGTGATTCCGCCGTGCGGTCCGTCGGAGTTTCTCCACTCGGATATGGGTGCGGGATCGTCGACCTGGAATTCGCCCCGCCCCACCAGGATCCCCACCAGTGCGCTGGTGATGCTCTTCGTCATCGACCAGCCGTGCATCGGCGTGTCCACGCCGAACCCGTCGGCGTAGCGCTCCGCGACGATCTTTCCCTTGTAGACCACGACCACGGCCCTGATGCGCCGGAGGCTCTTCGGGGCCGGCTCCGAGAAATGCCGGTCCAACGCCACCTCGAGCTTCGCGCCATCGACTTCCGACGGAAAGCTCCCGGCCGCGCCGAGATCGCCACTCGGCCACGCCACGGAGCCTGGATCGGCTGGCTCGGGCTCGACGCAGGCCGGCGGAAACCAGAGCTCCGTCGGCTTCCACGAGGGCGGAACCACCGTGCATCCCAGGCAGTCGTGGAAGACCGCCCGTCTCTCGACCAGCCCGAACGCCGTGGCCGTGACCGTCTTGCTGTCGCGGTCGACGTCGGCATCGACGAACCCCAGCAGGGGATTGAAGGGCTCCAGGTCGTTCGAGAGCACGGACTCGAGCTCCCGGTTCGACACGAAGAGGTAGGAGCAGAGCATCTTGGCCTTGTAGCCGGCTCCGATGGGCGCCACCTCGACCAGCAGGAAGTAGGCGACGCCCGCCAGGAGCAGGAGAAGGGCGAGTCCCAGTCCAGTCAGAACGCCTTTGAGGATCCTGTTCACGATGACGACTCCGTCGCTTCAGCCCAGCCGGTGCGCCACGCCGAGCTCCTCGGGGGTGTTCGCCTCCAGGGTGGCGTGCATGTCCTCGGCGGTGACTCGGACCGCGATCTCTTCGGGAACCCTGAACCGATCTTCCATGCTCAGTCAGCCTCGCCTGGATCAGAAGACGGAGTACTGGTTCTCCTTGGCGGTGATGAACTCGAGCAGGGCGGGGGTTCCCTCCCGCGTCTTCTCGATCCCTCTCCGGATGGCGCCGGCGATCTCGGACGGCTCCGTCACCCGCTCCCCGTAGCCGCCGAAGGCCCTGGCCATGTCGGCGTAGTGCCCCGAGATATCGGTGCTGCGAAACTTCTCCGTCGCGACCTGCATGATGGGAAGCTCGATCGCCATGCAGAAGTTGTTGAGCAGGATGGAGAGGATCGGGATCTTCTCGCGGACCGCCGTCTCGAAGTCCATGCCCGTGAAGCCGATCGCGGCGTCGCCCCAGACGTTGATGCAGAGCTTCTCGGGCCGCGCGAGCTTCGCCCCCATCGCGTACCCCAGCCCGGAGCCGAGCAGCGTCGTCTTGCCCCAGCCGATGTAGCTGAGCGGGGTCCGGCTCTGCCAGAAGGGCGAGAGCTCATCGCGCGGGCTCCCCGCATCGTGGGTGATGATCGTGTCGTCGACGTCGACGGCGTGCAGGAGTTCCCAGATCACGCGGTAGGGTGAGAGCGGAACCTCGTCGGAGGTGAGCTTCGGCATCCAATCCGCCAGCCACGCTTCCCGGACCGCCTGGATCTCTCCGGGGAGGGAGCGGCCGCGCTCTTCGGCGCGGGGGCTCTTGCCTCCCCCGAGCTCGGCGAGGAGCGCGCGAAGCGTCAGCTGGGCGTCCCCCACCAGTGCGTGCTGAACCCGGATGTCCTTGTTGATGTCTCCCGCGTCCAGGGTCGCCTGGACGATCACCTTGCCCCGCGGCATCTGCAGCCCGAAAGCGGTGAGGGCGAAGCTGCAGCCGATCCCGAAGATGACGTCCGCGTCGTGCAGGAACTGGTGGACCGCCTTGGACCGCGACCGTCCACCGGAGCCCAGGTAGAGCGGGTGGTCCTCCGGGAACGCGCTCTTTCCCTGCAGGCTGGTGGTGACGGGGATGTGGAGGAGCTCCGCCAGCTCGCGCAGCTCCCGCCAGGCGCGGGCGTAGTGCACGCCCTGGCCGGCGTAGATGACCGGGCGTTCGGCCTCGCAGAGCACCTCGGCGACGGAAGCGACCGCCTCCGGATCCGGTCCGCAGCGGGTACTGAAGGTCGGCTCGTAATCGAGCGGCTCCTGCAGCTCCTCTCCGAACAGATCGAGCGGAAACTCGATCAGCACTGGACCGGGCCTGCCGCCCCGCACCTGCGAGAAGGCCCGCCGCATCGTCTCCGGAACCGACCGGGCCACCGTCACCTGCTCGGACCACTTGGTGATGTGGCGATAGTTGAGGGCGGCGTTGAAGTTCGGAGCCAGGTTGGTGATCCGCCGCGGATAGCCCGCCGGGAGCACCAGGATCGGAACCGAGTCCCCATAGGCCTGGGCCACGCCGCCGAACGCGTTCTCCGCACCGGGGCCGTGCTGCATCGTGAACACGCCGATCCGCTCGCCCGAGTTCACGCGGCTGAAAGCGTCTGCCATGTGGAGACCGGTCCGTTCCTGGCGAACGATGATGGTCCGGATGTCGGCCTCGGCGGCGGCCTCGATGATCGCGCTCACGGGGTACGCGACGATGAACTCGACACCTTCGCGCTTCAGGATCTCTGCAATCGCATGAACTACCTTCACTGCATCCTCCCGTCGGGCTGGCACCGGCGCGCATTATACGCCACTGGGAGCCTGTGTCCGCGCGGGGCTCGGGATGCTCGAGCAGATGCGGCGAAAGAGCCGGCCGATTCTCGGCTCTCAGCCGTAGTAGCCGAACCGCGCCGCCGCATCGATCATCGCCTTCACGTTCTCCGGGCGAGCGTTTGGCGGTATCTCGCAACCGGCGGCGAGTATGAAGCCCCCATCCCTTCCCACGACGTCGATCAGCTTCTTGCAGTAACCGCTCACATCATCCGGAGTTCCGAAGGCGAGCATGGTCGAGGAAACATCTCCGAACAGGCAGCAGTGATCGCCGATCACCTGCTTTGCACGGAAGATATCGGTCGCACCGTCGAGCTGCAGGATGATCTTTCCCTTCGGCAGCTCGTGGAATACATCCAGGTTCCGATCCCAGTTCCCGTCGCAGTGGAGCACCGGAGTGATTCCCCGCGAGACCAGCTGGGTCACGACCTTCTCGAGGGAGGGGAACGCGAACTCCCGGAAGTGGCGAGGAGACATGAACTCCTTGGAGCTCCGATGACAGAGACACGACACCCGCGGCACGCCCGTTAGCCGGACGGAGTAGTCGCTGAGCCGGACATACCCGTCAGAGAGGGCGAGCGACGCCGCTCGGATCCGCTCGGGTATCTCCATCAGGTCATAGGAGAAGTCGATCAACCCCCGAACCATCGAGAGCGTATCGAAAGGAGCCTCCACCAGGAGCCCGTGGAGAACGGCTACTCCGCGGCTCTCCCATCTGGCCAGCTCCTTGCGCCAGGACCAGAGATGCCGGAGCAGCTGCGTCGCGATCCGCATCTTGAGCAGCGGATTCGCCTCCGGCCTGTTCTGGATCCGACAGGCGATCGTCAACATGAAGTTCATGTACCTGAGGATCGCAGTCGGGGTGCCAGTCAGACTCTCGTACTCGTCCGCCGCGATCAGCTCTTCCTCGATGAATTGGGGAATCTGGTCAGGAGCGAGGTCGACCCCGGGGTACTTGACCTTCATCGGAAGCGCGAAGACGTAGGCGGATGGGTTGAGCGGGTTGATGGGGAAGTAGACGTCCCAGGGGCCGAGCTCGCAAAAGCACTTCTCGATGGCGAATGCGTACTTCGCCGGATCGGACCAGAGATCGTACATGCTGAGCTTCGCGTAGCGCGCAGCGAAGTAGTAGATCATGGGTGCGACGGGCACGCGATCCGGCACGCCAAGCTCGATGACGGTCTGGAGCCTCTGCTCCGAGCTCATCGTGTCCCTGGGCATTGCGAGGATCCCCCTGGCCCGATCGCCGGGCGCGCCTCGATCGCTTCAGCCATCGAGCGGGCGAGAAGCACAGACTATGGGAGGATGTCGATTCGTCTTGAACGAAACGGCAGCGGTGGGCCGGGACAGCCGATCAGGTGCCCCGTCCATCCACGGGAACAGCGACAACGCCAGAAATGAGGCGCCCGGCGGATCTGATCACGCCGGGCGCCGTCGCTCGCTTGTCCTTATTGCCAGCCGTCTCGCGCCGCTAGCCCCCTGAGCTCGCTTCATCCGAGCGGGGGCTCCGACTTCTCTCGGAGTCGGCTCTCGCGATCGGCCTCGCAGGCGGAGCGACAGGCCCGCGCATCGGTCAGCCTACACCGCCTGGTTTTGGAAAGTCAAGCGATTTCGGAGGGGGCTCGGGCGCGGGCCACGCCCAGGGGGAGCCGCGAGCCGTCCCAGCTCTGGGACGATTCGCATACCGGCCGTTCAGTCCGAGGGCGATTCCGCAGCGTCCACGCGGGCCAGCCGGATTCCCTGCGGTCCGGACCGTCTTGCGGCTCGAGGTCTCGCCTGCTTTGGTTTCGGCTTTCGAAAGCCACCTGGGGAGATCGAAGCGTGCCGGGACGAGCGCTGAGCCACCGCGAGCGGGTCCGTCTGGCTCTCGAACACCGTGGGATCGACAGGATTCCGATCTCCATGATCGCTTCCGGAATCAATCAGCCGGCCTATGGCGAGTTCGACCGCCTGCTGGGCGGATCGGGCGGCTACATCCTGGGCCTTCGCACGTGATCCAGGCCGGCACGCCGCCGCAGAACATCCTCGCCATGTTCGATGCCGCTCTCGAGGCGAGTTTCTAGTGGCGCAGCCGAAAGGCCCAACGCAGCACCGAGACCGCACCCCTGCGCCGCAGCCACATCAGCGGCGCCAGGAGAAGCAGCAACTCGGCGCCGAGACCGCACCCTAGCGAGGGTCCCGGGGAGGGAGTCTCGCTGTTCTTCCAGGATGTGGAGCACTGAGGGTCCGGCCCGGCGGGATCCGCAGAGCCGTTGGCGGAGAGGCCCGCGTCGTAGTCGATCTTGCCGTCGCCGTCGTCGTCGAGACCGTTCTGGCAGAGGGGGCTCTCGCGCGTAGCGATCGTACTACGGCAACCCGGGTCGCCCTCTCCCGCGGGCGGGGTGGTCTCGTCGCCGGGATCGGCGTGGGTCACCGGATCGAAGTCGACCCGGCCGTCGCCGTCGTTGTCGAAGCCGTCATCGCAGTCGACGGCGGGATTCGTCTCGGAGAGGTCGAGCAGATCCGCGCAGCCCGGATCGTCGGGGAAGTCGACGAGCCCGTCTCCGTCGTCGTCGAGCCCGTTCTGGCAGCGCTGCTGGTACTCGGGGCCGAAGTCGATGATTTGCAGCCCGTGGGACCGCGCGACGTATGTGAGCCCGTCCACCACCTCGGCCCTGCCCGCGGAGTAGTAGTCGTAGGCAAAGGCACCGATCTCCACCGGCGCCAGTGGGTTCGAGACGTCGACAGCCCGCACGCCGTCGAAGCCGCCCGAGAGGTAGGCGACCCCGCCCGCGATGGTGACGACACTCTTGGTCTTCAGAGTATCCAGAGCACCGATCTCCACGGGCGCCTGCGGGTTCGAGACGTCGGCGATGCGCAGATGGTGGAATGGAAACGAATATCCATCGGCCAGGTAGGCGAGTCCGTCCACGACCGCGACGTGAAAGGGGCCTCCAGGCGTAGCGAGGGCGCCGATCTGCAGCAGGTTCAGCAAGTCCGATACGTCGACGATGCGAAGCCCGAAGGGCCGATCGGCCAGATAGGCAAGATCGTCCTCCACCTCGACGTGTGTGACGTATCCGCCGGGCTTGTTGAAGCCACCCCAGCCGGCCGGCGCTGCCGGGTCTGCAACGCTCACGATGCGAAGCCCGGCGGATCCATCGGCCAGGTAGGCGAGCGTACCCGCAACGGCGACGTCGCCCAACCCGTATCCCGAGTCCGTCGGGAGCTCGTAGACGCCGAGCTGTGCCGGCAGCGCGGGATTCGAGACGTCCACGATGCGAAGCGAGGAGTACCAATCGGGCATCCAGAAATTCCCGGCCAGGTAGGCGAGGTCGCCGACGACCTCGACGGCGTTCGCGTCGCCGTACAGAGCATCCTCGACCTCGAAGCTGCCGACCTCGAACGGAGCGCTCGGGTCCGAGACGTCGATGATCTCCAGGCCGCCCTTCCAGCCCAGGTCGTTCCCGCTGGCCAGGTAGGCCAGCGAGCCGATGACCTTCACCTCCTTCGGGTCCCCGAGGGCGAGGTGTTCACCGAGCTCCTCCGGCTTGGCCGGGTTGGTCCCGTCGACCAGCCGCAAACCACCGCTGCCGTCGGCCAGATAGATGAGCCCACCCCGGTTCAGAACATCCAGTGCTTCTCCGGGGGTGTCCAGCGCTCCCAGCGCCACCGGCGCCGCGGGGTCCGAGACATCGATCACCCGCAGGCCGTAGAACTCGTCGGCGACGTAGGCAAGCGAGCCGACGACCTCCACCTCCCACGCCTCGCCGGCTGTGGCGTGGCTGCTCAGCTCCGTCGGTGCCGCCGGATCGGAGACGTCGATGATCCGCAGGCCGGAGGATCGGTCGGCCACGAACGCAATCTCGTCCACGACGGCGACGCCATTCGCACTGCCCGGAGTGGCGAGAGTGGCGACTTCCACCGGAAGCGCGGGGTTCGAGACGTCCACGATGCGAAGCCCGTAGTCCCCATCCGCCAGGTAGACGAACTCACCCACCACAGCGGCGTCCCTGGCTTTCCCCGGAGGATCGAGTTGCCCGAGAAAGACCGGCTGCGCGGGATTCGAGACGTCCAGGATGTGAAGCCCGGAGGGGCCCCACGCGACGTAGGCCCGGTCGCCGACGACGGTGATGCCGGTTGCCGATCCGAAGAGCGCCTGGCCAAAGATCTCCACCGGAGCCGACGGGTCCGAGACGTCGATGATGCGGAGGCCGGATTGGCCCCACGCCACGTAGGCCAGTCCGCCCGCGGCGTGAACATCCAGCGCGCGGCTCGCGGTCTCGAGGGCACCGATCTCGACCGGCGCCGCCGGGTTCGAGACGTCCACGATGCGCAGCCCCGCGAGGTTGGACGCGACGAACGCGGTGTCGCCCACCACGTCGACGGCCTCCGCGGCTTTCGGCGTCTCCAGCGCGCCGATGGTGATCAGCGCCGCCGACGGGTGCGCACCCGCCAGGAAGACGACGAGCCCAAGCCAGCCGAGAAAGCCGCCCCGGCGCTGTGCGCCGTCCTCGCCGTTGGCCGTCGGGTACGTCTCGTCCGCCATGGGCGTCCTCCCCGCGGGTTGAGCGCCGTCGCTCAGCCTGCCCGCTGACGCCCCCCACCAACACGCCCGATTGTACCACGCTGAGTCGGGTCTCAGCCGCGGTTTCGGCTCCGACCCCGCCTGCTACCTCGCCCTGGGACGCAGCTCCTGGTGGCTACTCCTCGCCGCGCCGCCGGGCGAGGTAGCGCAGATAGCGCCCCAAGGCCTGGGTGGCCCTGTCCATGTCGGGATAGAGGGCGACACCCGCCGCTGCCAGCTCTTCGCGGACGCGATTGGCTCCCTTCCAGCGCCACTCCTCGCTGGATTCCGGCTCCCCCAGCACGTAGAGCGCGGCCTTGCCGCTCTCCTTGGCCAGCCGTCTGGCGCGATCCATCGTCTCGCGGAAGAGCTCCTCACCGTCCTCGCGGCCGAGCGCGTGCTCGAGCCCTCTCACGTTGGCGATGATGGCGTCGTAGGCTGGGCTGGCGGCCATCATCTCCATCACGGCAAAGGACTCGGAGCGCCTTCCCCACGCCAGAATGGAGGCGTCGACGGGGTTGCCAACCCAGTCCCAGGCGTGGGGCATCTTCTCGCGGAGCTCCTGCCGCATCTCGTCGGGCGGCAACGGCAGCTCCAGGCCCGCTTCCTGGCAGAGGTCGGCGGACTCGACCGTTTCTCCGCCCGCGCCACCCAGCACGGCCACCCGGTTTCCCGCTGCTGGCCCGGCGTACTTGAACGTCACCAGCATATCGACCAGCTCGTTGATGGTGCGGACCTCGACAGCTCCCGCCTGGCGAACGGCGCTGTGCCACACATTCATCTGTCCGGCCAGCGCCGCGGTGTGAGAGGAAGCGGCGATGTGCCCCCGGCGGACCGGCCACCCTTGAGAATCGCGACCGGCTTTCTCGCAGCGGCGCGCCGCAGCGAATCGAAGAAGCGCCGGCCGTCGTGGATCCCCTCCACGTAGGCGGCGATGACCTCGGTATCCGGGTCGTCCGCGAAGTGGTCCAGGAAATCCGCCTCGTCGAGGTCGAGGGCGTTCCCGTAGCTGATCACCTTGCTGAAACGCAGCCCTCGTTCCTTCCCGCGGTTGATCACGCGGAAGGCGTGGCTCCCGCTCTGGGTCAGGAAGCCGACGTCGCCCGGCTCGTCCGGAAGGCCGGGGTCGAAGGTGAGCTTCGCCTTCGGGTAGTAGACCCCCATGCAGTTGGGACCGATCACGCGGATGCCCGCCCTCTCGACCCGGCTCCGCAGCTCCCGCTCGAGCTTCACCGCTTCGTCGCGCCCGGTTTCGCTGAAGCGGGCGCTGAAAAGGTGGATCAGCTTGGCGCCCTTGGCCTTGGCTGCGTCGACCAGCTCCAGCGTGGCGACGGCGGGGATGGCGGAGATGACGAAGTCCACCCGACCGGGGATCGCCTCGAGCTCTGGGTAGGCCTTCTTTCCGAACAGCTCGTCGAGCTTGGGATTGACCGGATAGATCTCGCCCGGAAATCCGATCTCGACCAGCCCCTGGACGAACTCGTACCCCTGGCTCTGCGGGTTCGCCGAGGCTCCGACGATGGCGATGCTCTCCGGCCGGAAGAGGGCTTCCAGTTCGTAGTGGCTGGCGGGTCTGCTGGTGGCTGGGCTGCGGCTCATTCTTCTCTACCTGGCGGTGTGCAGTTCGCGAAGGGAGCGTCGCGACCCGAGCTCCCGTCGATGGCTGCGTCAACGGTGAATTGCTTCCACCCGGTCCCGAGCGGGACCGAGGCAGGGCAGGGCCCGGAAACTAACAAATCGCCGTCTTCCTGCCGGCGCGGTACCGTTATTCCATGACCTGGAGCCGCGTGGGATTCGTCGCACTTCTCGGTGTGCTGGCAGCCGCCCTCTCGGCCCCGCCCGATGACCCCGGCGTCGAGCTGACCTACCTGAACCAGACGCACACCGATCTGAACGCAGAGTTTCCACCGATCCAGGAGGGCCCGCTGGCGATCCGGCTGAGCTCACCGAGCCACGAGCTGACACTGCACCACAACCGGCTCATACTGGTTCCGAGCCGAGGCGGAAACGCAGACGCGTGGGCGGAGGCCGAGATCGAGGGCGCCGGCGACCTCGTCGCCAAGATCGAGAGCGGGTCGATGGCGACCCAGTTCCAGGACCGCGTCATCGTGCCGCGCCAGGTGGTGCGGTTGCAGGGCAAGGCGCGGGTCTCGCGGGACGCGGAGAGCTACCTGCTGCGCCTCGTGGAGGGACCTCCGAGCGTGCCGGTCCGAATCCGCAGCGGCGTGATCGATCGCTGCGTGGCGCTCTGCAACGGCCTCGCACTGTTCTCCGCCGTCAACTGCGGCCGTCTGGAGACCGCCCTCTCGACGCTGAACGTTCCGCTCCGCGCGGAGGAGTCGGCGCTGAGGATCCCCCGAGTCGAGCTCAGCGAGAGCGAACGCGCCTACCTCGACCGCGTCGTCACTCGCTGAGGGCGCGGCCTTCGCGCTCGGCCGCCGCCGAGATGCCCTCGATCATGCCCCGAAACACCAGGGCGTGCAGGGGGTAGCAGGAGTACCAGTAGAGCAGGCCCGCGAGGCCGGAGGGGTCGAAGATCGCGGTCTGGCGGATCGAGGAGCCCGCGTCTTCCGGCTTGACCTCGAACTCGAGCCACGCGCGCCCGGGGACCTTCATCTCGGCGAAGAATCGCACGAAGTGCCCCGGCTCGACCGACTCGACCCGCCACCAGTCCACCGTCTCGCCGACTCGGAGGTGCTCGGGATCGTGGCGCCCACGCCGCACCCCCACGCCCCCGACCAGCAGGTCGAGGAAGCCGCGAATCCGCCACAGCGCGTCGTAGGCGTACCAGCCCGTGGCTCCGCCGATCCGTTGAATCGGCGCGAAGGCCCGCTCCGGCGGCGCGGCGACGTGGCTGGCCCGCGAATCCACCAGCCGGCCCTGGACGCGAACGCCGCCGTAGGAAGGGGGCGCGGCGCCCGCCGACGAGAGCGCGTCGGACCAGCGCGTCTCGGCGAACTCGCGGTCCTCGTTGCGCAGCGCGCTCTGCATCGCCTCCGCAACGCCCTGGGGCTCGATCCCGAAGACGCGGCGCGCGCGTTCGTCATGGGCCACCGTGGCGTGGGTGATGCTCTCGATCAGCTTGCGGCCGATCCGCGCGTAGAGCGGCGTCACCAGTCCGAGCCAGAGGCTGCTCAGGTTCGGCGTCAGAACGGGCACCGGCACCATGTAGCGGCGCAGGCCCCGCTGGCGCGCGTACTCCCGCATCAGCCCGCCGTAGGACATGCGATCTGCGCCGCCGATCTCGTAGATGGGACTCCCGCTCGGGTCGGCGTCGAGCGCGCACTCCAGATAGGCGAGCAGATCCTGGATCGAGATCGGCTGCGCCTCGGCGCCCACCCAGCGCGGGGTCACCATCACCGGCAGGATCTCGACCAGCGACCGGATCATCTCGAAGGAGAGACTCCCCGACCCGATCACGATCGATGCCCGGAACTCGATCACGCCGAGACCCGAGTCGCGGAGGATCTGCCCGACCTCGTGACGGCTGCGGAGGTGAGGCGAGAGACCGGCGCTCTTCCTCGGCGAGGCCGCCCAGATAGATGACGCGGCGGACTCCCGCCTGCCGCGCGGCCGTGGCGAAGTTGCTGGCGGCCTGACGGTCGGTCTCCTCGAAGTCGCTGCTGGCGCCCATCGAGTGGACCATGTAGTAGGCCGTCTCGACCCCCTCGAGAGCGGCCGGGAGAGTCTCCGCAGCGAGGAGGTCCCCAGCGACGACCTCGGTCGACTCGCCGACGCGCGACTTCAGGTACTCCGGTCGTCGGGCCAGACAGCGGACCCGACGGCCCGTCGCCTCCAGCCGGGGAAGCAGCCGTCCTCCGACGTAGCCGCTGGCGCCGGTCAGAAGGATGTGGTCTGCGTCGCTCATTCGCTCTCCTCATCCCGCCTGCGCTCCAGCTCGAGGCGCTCGCGCGCCTCGCCGTCGGAACGGCGAGGTCTTCGACCTCGGCTCTCGGGTCGGGGCTCGACAGTCGACACCGTCTCCAGCTCGGCGAGGGCCTCGGCGCGGCGCTCGGGATGAAGATCCAGAAGGGTGAGCGCGAGCAGCAGGTGATTGCCGGGGTGCTCCGGTGCGATCGCCAGCGCGCGCTCCACATGCGGGAGCGCCTGGGAGCGGTCCACCCATCCGGAGAGGAAGGGAACGCGGGGCAGGCGCGCGTGGAGCGCGGCCATCATCCGGTGCGCCCCACCCTCCTCGATCTCCGGCTCGAGAGCGAGCACCAGGAGCGTGTAGTCGTGGAGTCGGCCCGCGACACCCTGGCGCACCGCACTCAGGAGACCCGACACCTGGCTCCAGGCCGCCCAGTGGATCGTGGACCAGAAGTAGAAGGCGGCGACGTCGTGCGGAGAGGCCGCGGCCTGCGCGAGCCGCTCCTGGAGTGCCTCGCTGGAGAGGTCGTGCAGCGGGTCGCCGCCGCCGACGCGCTCGGCGAGATCCGCCACCCCCTCGTCCGAGAGGATTCGACCGCGATCGAAGATGCGACGCTTGGCCTCGCGGCCCTCGATCGCGAAATCTCCCTCGAAGTGGAGGGCGCGGAGCAGCTTCCAGCGGGCCTCCGAGGATCGCGCGGATCGGCTTCGAGCGCCTCCTGGTAGGCGCGGATCGCCTCAGCCGATCGGCTCCGGCGCCGCGCGGCCATCCCGCCCACCCTCGGCGCGGCGAAGGAAGGCGGCGTCGCCGCGTGCGATCGGGTCCCCGAGCGCGGGCTGCGCGAGGGCGGCGAAGGCGAGAAGCGTGCAGACGGCCGTGGCTCCGGCGCTGACGGCCCATCTCGAAGCCCGCCGCTCAGACATGGTTGCGCAGCATGAGCTCCTTGGGATGGGGCTCGAGGTAGACCTGTCCCGCGAGGTACTCGATCCGCAGGCGTCGGACGTAGTGGGCGATCATGGTGATGGGAACGACCAGCGGAATCAGCTCGGCGCGATAGTCTTCGATCAGGGCCGCCAGCTCGGCTCGCGCCTCGTCCTCGAGCCGCTTGCGGAAGTGGCCGATGCAGTGCTGCAGCACGTTCACGTGTCGGCGCCGCGTGGCGCGCTGCGAGAAAGCGTCCATGAACTCGCTCTGGTACTGCGCTCGGAGCTCGCCGCGGGGAGCCCCCTTGGCGGATGCCACCAGGCGTCCGAGGGCTCGGTAGGCCTGCGGCGAGTGGGCCATCAGCTGGAGCTTGTGTGCCGTGTGGAATGCGACCAGCCCACCGACGCTCCAGCGACTCTCGAAGAAGGAGCGCAGTCGCCGGTAGGCGAAGATGCGCTCGACGAAGTTCTCGCGCAGCACGGCGTCGTGCAGGCGCCCTTCCTCCTCGACGGGGAGCAGCGGGTGGTGCCGGAGCAGCGCCTCCGCGTAGATCCCCCGCCCTTCCTTCTTCGGCATCCCCTTATCGCTCCGCACCTTGACGCGCTCCATGCCACAGCTCGGCGAGTCCTTCTTGAGTACGTAGCCACAGAGTTCGAGCTGGTGCAGCTGCCTCGTGCGTTTCTCCGAGAACGCCCGCATCGGAGCCGTCCAGTCCCGCTCGCTCTTCGTCCCGAGCATGAGGATCTCGTCACCCCTGCGGACGAGGCGCACCGGCTCGCGAGGGGTCCCCATGCCCATCTCGACCTCGGGACACACCGGCACCCACTCGACGTAACCGGCGAGGACGTCGGTGAGAAAGCGATCCCGCTTGTGTCCGCCGTCCCAGCGCACCTCCTCGCCGAGCAGGCAGGTGGAGATGCCGATCCGGAGCGGGGCGTCGTCCCTCCACAGCTCTCTGTGCGAGGCCGGCTTCGAGGGAGCAGTCCGTATGGCCGGTGTCATCGGGGGGCCTCCTTGCCGCGCGCGGCCTGATAGCGTGCCAGCGCCAGCTGCCTTTGATGGGCGTGGTCCACGATCGGGGCGGGATAGCCGGTCGGGGGACTGGCCGCGTTCCAGGGCTGGTGAACGTGCCGATCGGGAACCTCCCGCAGCTCGGGGACGAAGTGCCGCACGTAGCGGCCGCCGGGATCGAACCGCTCGCCCTGGGCAACCGGGTTGAAGATCCGGAAATACGGCTGTGCATCCGTGCCCGTGGAGGCCGACCACTGCCAGCCGCCATTGTTGGAGGCGGGATCCCCGTCCACCAGCCGCTGCATGAAGAATCGCTCCCCCCAGCGCCAGTCGAGGAGGAGATCCTTGGTGAGGAAGCTCGCCACCACCATCCGGGCGCGGTTGTGCATCCACCCCTCGCTCGCCAGCTGCCGCATGGCTGCGTCTACGAAAGGGTAACCGGTTCGTCCCTCGCACCAGGCGCGAAACAGATCCTCGGTCATCGTCCCAGCGGATCGCCTGGTACTCCGGGCGGAAGGGGCGCTCCAGGACGTGGGGGTGCTCCTCCAGGATGGCGGAGTAGAACTCGCGCCAGATCAGCTCGTCGAGCCACTTCCAGGCGCCGTCGGCCTGCCGCGGGTCCTCCGCGGCCACCTCGAGCACGGCCTCCACGCAGGTGCGGGGCGAGATCAGACCGAACCGGAGGTAGGGAGAGAGACGAGAGGTGCCGTTCACGGCGGGGAGGTCTCGCTGTTTGACGTAGCTCCCGATCCGGCCGTCGAGGAAGCGCTGCAGCCGCCCGCGCGCAGCAGCCTCGGCAGCCCTCGGGATCTCGGTGCGATCGTCGGCGGCACCCAGCTCGGCGAGCTTCGGGATCCGGCCGGCGGCGAGCCGGCGAATCGGACCGGGGAGTCGGATCGGGCCCGTCGCTGAAGTGCCCTCCTCGCGAAGACGAGCCATCCAGGCGCGGCGGAAGGGAGTGTAGACCCGGAAGGGCTGGCCCGTCCTGGTGCGCACCTCCGCGCTCTCGTAGACGACCCGGTCCTTGCACTCGAGGACGCGCGCTCCTGCCTTCTCGGCCGCTGCGCGAATGCGCGAATCGCGAAGCTTCGCGTAGGGGCCCGGGTCGCGGTTGAAGCTCAGCAGCTCGGCGCCGCTCTCCGCGATCAGGCGCGGGATCTCCTCCACGGGGTCACCGCGACGCAGAATCAGCCGCTGGTCGCGCTTCGCCAGGTCGCCCGCGAGGTGCTCGAGCGCGTCCCGAAGGAAGCGAATCCGGGGCGGGCCCACACGCGACCCCGACAGCAGGCGATCGTCGAGAACGAAGACCAGCGCCATCTCGTCCGCGCGAGAGGCCGCCGCCGCCAGCGCGGTGTTGTCACGAAGCCGTAGATCGCTGCGGAACCAGTGGATCACACGCATCGGTTCGAGGATCACCGATCAAGTTCAAGCAGTCAATGATTGTCGATATATTTTATTGACAAACTGCTTCCGCTGATGCAGGATCTCGCCGTGGCCAAGACTGGAGCCAAAGGCACCGCAGAGGCGGGCACGAACTACTCCCTGGGGGCCGTCTCGCGCCTGACCGGGCTCTCGCCGCACGTGCTCCGCGCCTGGGAGCGGCGCTACGGAGCGGTGTCTCCTCTTCGTACCCCGGGAGGCACGCGCCGCTACCGCGAGTCCGACGTGGCGCGCTTGCAGCTGCTCGCCGCAGCCACCGGAGCCGGACATCCGATCGGTGACATCGCGCGGCTCTCGGAGGCGGAGCTTCGCCGCCGCAGCGCCGGTGCCGATGAGGAGCCGCGCCCTCCCCTGCGCCGGATCCTGGAGGCGATCGAGCAGTTCGACGCGGACGAGACGGAGCGCTTGCTGGGTCTCCAGCTCGCCGCCCTCGGCTCCCGGGGATTCGTCGATTCGGTGGCCGACCCCCTGCTGCGCCAGGTCGGCGACCGCTGGGAGGACGGCAGCCTTTGCGTCGCTGCCGAGCATCTCGCCAGCGCAGCGATTCGCAATCTCCTGGGCCTGGCGCTGCGCCGGAAGCCGCGATCGGGGGCCTCCAGTCCCATTCTCTTCACGACGGTCGCCGGCGAGCGCCACGAGCTCGGCGCTCTCGCCTGCGCGGTGATCGCCGTCGATCTGGGTGCCAACGCGATCTATCTCGGTCCGGACCTGCCCGCGAGCGAGGTGGTAGCAGCGTCCGAGGCAACGGGCGCAGACACTGTCGCCGTCAGCACGAGTGGATGCGCTCCAGCGAAGCAGCGCGAGAAGGCGCTGCAGGCGCTGCGTCGGGCGCTACCTGCAGACGTCGCGCTCTGGCTCGGAGGGGCGGGTAGTGAGGGTCTGACATTGCCGGCAGGCGTGGAGCGGATCGAAGGAATCGACGAGCTCGAGCAGAAGATCCGGCTGAAGGAAGTCCGCCGCTGAAGCTTCAGAGCTTCGGTCCGAATCCCTCTCTCGATTCCGATTGCGCCGAGGAAGATGCTCAACAGGCGAGGTCGAGCTCGTCGTCGGGGAGGTCTACTTTCTCGAAGATCGGCTGAAGCCGCTCTTCCGACAGCGTCTCCTCCGCGAGCAGCGTCCCGGCGCTCTCCACGAGAACCAGGCGGTTGCGTTCCAGGACCGCGCGGGCGCGGTCGAAGGCGGCATCCACGATCGACCGCACCGCACAGTCGATCTCCCGCGCGGTTTCCTCGGAGTAGCGCCGTGCCTGGAAGACGCTTCCGGGGCCGCCGAGCATGCCTCCTCCGTTTTCCGCGTATGTGGCGTTGCCCAGCTCTGGCACCATGGCGTACTGCGTCACCATGCTGCGCGCGATATCCGTGGCGCGCGCCAGGTCATCGGAGGCACCGGTCGAGAAGTCGCCGTACATGAGGTACTCCGCGACGCGGCCGCCGAGCAGGACGGCGAGCTTGTCTTCGAGCTCGCGTCGAGTCATCAGGTAACGGTCCTCGGTGGGTCGTTGCATCGTGTAGCCGAGGGCCCCGATGCCGCGAGGGATGATCGAGACCTTGTGGACCGGGTCTGTCGTCGGGAGCGCAGCGGCCACCAGCGCGTGGCCCATCTCGTGATGGGCGACCATCTCGCGCTCGCAGGGGTTGAGAAGCCGATTCTTCTTCTCGAGTCCGGCGACGATGCGCTCGATGGCTGCCGTGAAGTCCTCCATGGCGACCGACTCGCTCCGCCGCCGGGTCGCGACCAGCGCGGCCTCGTTGACGAGGTTGGCGAGGTCGGCGCCGGTGAAGCCGGGCGTGAGTCCGGCGACCTGCTCCGGGCAGACGTCCAGCGAAGTCTTCACGCCGCGCAGGTGCACGGAAAGGATATCGACGCGACCGACGCGGTCGGGACGGTCGACCAGTACCTGCCGGTCGAAGCGCCCGGCTCGGAGCAACGCCGGGTCTAGGATCTCGGGCCTGTTCGTCGCCGCCAGCAGTACGATGCCGGAGGTGGGATCAAAGCCGTCCAGCTCGACCAGCAGCTGGTTGAGCGTCTGCTCCTTCTCGTCGTTCCCTCCGAAGCCCTGCGGGGAGTTGCTTCGCGCGCGGCCCATGGCATCGAGCTCGTCGATGAAGATGATGGTGGGCGCCTTGCTTCTGGCCTGCTCGAACAGGTCGCGGACCCTTGCAGCTCCCACACCGACGAACATCTCCACGAACTCCGAGCCGCTGATCGAGAAGAACGGGACCGAGGCCTCGCCCGCCACGGCCTTTGCCAGGAGGGTCTTCCCAGTCCCCGGCGGGCCCACTAGGAGGACTCCCTTTGGCATCCGCGCACCGAGGCGCCCGTAGTCCGAGGGGTTCCTGAGGAAGTCAACCACCTCCTGGAGCTCGGCCTTCGCCTCGTCGACGCCGGCGACGTCATCGAAGGTTATGCCGGTGTCGTTCTCGACATAGACTTTCGCCTTGCTCTTCCCAATCGACATCAAGCCACCCCCGGGCCCGCCGAGTCGTCCTGCCATGCGCCTCATCAGGAACATCCAGAGCAGGAGGAAGAGAGAGATTGGAATCAGCCAGGAAAGCAGCGTGGGCAGGAAGGTGCTCTCGGGCCTACTCGAGAACACGACGTCGTTGACTTCTAGCGTCTCCGCGAGATCGGGATCGACCCGGTTGGTGACGAAGTATGTCTTCTCCTGCGTGGCGTCCTTGAACTCCCCGCGGATCACATCGCCCTGGACAACGACCTCCGCGACCCGGTCCTCGGCGACGAGCTTCTGGAACTCGCTGTAGGGGACCCGCTCCACCTCTCTCATCGACACCCAGGCATCGTGGAGCAGGATTACGCCGAAGAGCGCGAAGAGGAGGTAGGCCAGATGGAACTGCGGGCGCTTCTGGATGGCCTCTCGCCCCTGCTGGACGGCGCTCTCCTCCTGTAGGTCGGGCTTTCGCTGAGATGATGCCTGCTCAAGAATCGTTTTCTCGTCTTCCACGAACGCTGCTCCTGCCGGCTGCATAAGTTGGGCCCTGAATTGAATTTCACGCGGAGAGCAGATTTGTCAAATTTATATTTATAAAAAATATTGACAGATGCGTTCAATCCGTCCAACATCTGGCTTGGCAAGGCAAAGGCGGAAGGCGGGAATGGGCGGCATTGGTCTGGCCGAGGGCGGCTACCTGCCCGACCGGGTGATTCGCTTCGGCATCCGCCGCATGCTGCGCGAGCGTCTGAACGGTCTCGAGCGATCTGGGCCGGAGGCCGCCCAGCAGTCGCTCTCGGCTTTCCTCACCGAGCTTAGGCAGAGCCCGGTGGCGGTCACGCCGGAGCGGGCGAACGAACAGCACTACGAGGTCTCCCCCGAGTTTTTCGAGGCGGTCCTGGGCCGTCGTCTCAAGTACAGCTGCGCGTACTGGCCGCAGGGCGTCGCAGACCTCGACTCGGCCGAGGAATGCATGCTGGCGCTGACATGCGACCGCGCCGAGATCCGAGATGGGATGCAGGTTCTGGATCTCGGCTGCGGCTGGGGCTCACTCAGCCTCTGGATCGCCCGGACCCATCCAAACTGTCGGGTGCTCGCGGTGTCGAACTCCAAGCTCCAACGCGAGTTCATCATGACGCGCGCGGAGCGGCGAGAGCTCCGCAACCTCGAGGTGGTGACGGAGGACGTGAACCGATTCGACCCGGGACGGTCCTTCGACCGGATCGTCTCGGTCGAGATGTTCGAGCACCTGCGAAACTGGGAGGCCATTCTCGGCCGGATGGCGGCGTGGCTGCGTCCGGACGGCAAGGCCTTCATCCACGTCTTCTGCCACCGCGACCACGCCTACCCCTACGAGTCTGAAGGCGAGGGAAACTGGATGGGACGTCATTTCTTCACGGGTGGCATCATGCCTTCCGATGACCTCCTGCTCCATTTCCAGCGCGACCTCGTCCTGGACCAGAAGTGGCGAGTGGGCGGCACCCACTATCAACGCACCTGCGAAGCCTGGCTCAGCAACCTCGACCGTCGCCGCAAGACGCTGCTGCCTCTGCTCGAGAAGGTATATGGCGAGGGGCAGGGGCAGATCTGGCTGCGACGCTGGCGGCTCTTCTTCCTCGCCTGTTCCGAACTTTTCGGTTTCCGGGGGGGCAACGAGTGGTGGGTGTCACACTACCTGCTCACACGGCGACTGCCGGCGGGGCAGTGAGTCACCCGCGGGAGTTTCGGGCAGCCGTCACCTCGCGTTGATTCTCGTCAATCGTCTCGGCTACGCCCATTTTTGAGAGGTGGTCGGCAGACGACCAGGCCGAGGTGACCATCCACGGTGAGTCGATCGCCAGTTCGAATGCTCGACGGTGCGTCAGCGACACCCGTCACGCACGGGAGTCCGTATTCGCGAGCAATGATCGCGCCGTGAATCAGCATACCGCCGCGGCGTTCCACGATCCCTGCCGCCAGGGGCACCACCAGGGTCATGTGGGGCTGGACCGCGTCGCAGACGAGGATCTCACCGCGCTTGAACTCGAACAGGTCGGAAGGTTCGAGAACCACCCGCGCCGCACCACTCGCCACCCCCGGTCCCGCCGGCTGACCTAGAAGCTGACGCGCACGGACTGTCCAATTGGTCTCATCATCGGCCGCATGGCTCGGAACGTACCGACCTTGGTCGAGCCTCGGATCGGACCCATCCCGTTGCAGTGCCTCGACCAGAGATGGCGCGGTGCTGCGCCCGCTCTCGAGGCGGTGCCGCGCCTCCGCCCGGGCCGAGAGAAGCGGCGCCTCGATGCGCGCGAGGTGGATGTTGTCATCGTCGCGCAGCTGGTGGCTCGCGCGGGCCAGGTCCAGAAGCTCCGTGGCGAACCGCGCCGCTCTTCGGAGAAGGAATCGATGAACTGCTCCGCAGCCCCTCGAACTCCCCCGGACGGTCGCGATCCTCACGCGGCACACACTCCGACAGCTCCAGGAGCAGGGGAACGAGCAGCTCCACTTCACCCGCGGGCTCCCCGCTTCGCAATGCGAGATTGCCAAACTCCGTCAGAAAAGCGTCGAGTGCTTCGGCGAACTCGACATCCCCGTCCGGCGGCTCGCCCCGCTTCAGGCGGCCGGCCCGGTCGGGATCCCGGCGAATCATCTCGGCCAGCTGCTCGAGCATCGCATTGCGTCGCAGACTCTGCATGGGCGTCGCAGTCAGGAGAGTCATGAACTCGTAGGGGTCCTCTGGCCTGACAGCGTCGTTGTAGAGCTGTCCGAACAGCCTGACGCCGTGCGCGAGCGGGATGAATTCATCCCAGTACACGTCGATCCATTGCTGATGGATCGCCTCGCGTCGGGCGATCTCGCCCGCCAGCTCGACATCCCCGAGCCGCGTCAGATCCGAGCGGGCCAGCTCGGAGGCGACCCGCTGCATCTCGGGGATGAGCTCACCTTCGACTCGCCCGCGGAGCTCGCTCAGGTTCTCGAGGCTCCTCGTCAACGTGAGGTACCACTGTCTCCCGTCGTCGTCGCTCCCCGTCGTCGTGATGGGCCGGGCCTGAAGCGTGCAGAGGCTGTCCTCGTAGAACGTCCACTCGACGTCCTGCGGCCGGCCGAAGCTCTTCTCCAGCGACCGGGCGAGGCGATGAACCTGCACCACTTCGCCCGCTTCGAGGGGCGCTCGAGCCATCTGCGCTGCCGAGAGCGCCCGCCTCTCGACCCCCTCCGAAGACGGTCTCAGAGCGTACGATCGCTCGGCCGGCTGGTGCCTGAGCACGCGGCCAGTCTCCCGGTCCAGGGTCCAACGGTCCGGCTCGACGGTGCCATCCACGAGACCCTGGTTCAGTCCGTAGACGGCTTCGATCACGGCCTCGGCCGGACTGAGCGGGCTCTCCGAAAACGCCACTCCGGAACGCTCGCCCGGGACGAGTTCCTGGACCAGGACCGCCATGCTGCTCGACGCCACGTCCAGCTTCAGCTCCTGTCTGTAGAGAAGCGCCCGGTCCGACCAGAGCGAAGCCCAGACGAGCCGCACGTGTTCGAGGATCGCTCTCGTCCCGCGGACGTTGACGAAGGACTCGTGCAGCCCGGCAAACGAGGTCCGCTCGGCATCTTCACCGGGGGCGGACGACCGGACGGCGACGGGCCGACCGGCGAAACGTGGTTCGAGCACCCGGACCAGCTCACCCTCGAGGCTCCCGGGGAGTTCTGCCTTCAAGAACATGTTGCGTATTCGGAGGGCCGCATCCCACAGCTCCTCCCAACGCATGTCCGCGAACGGCTTGCGGCGGAGTTCCCGCGCGATCCGGAGGCCCAGTCGCGCCTCGTCGAGGTACCGGAGGTAGACCTCGGTGGGGACACAGATGCCGCTCGGCACGGCGATCCCGATTTCGAGCATCCGGGCCAGCGCCGCGGCCTTGCCGCCGACGACCCCCGCGTCTTCCGGTCGGATCTGCTCGAGGGGGATCGCGACAGTCATCAGCCGACGTGGATCTCCACGACTTCCTGGAACCGGGTCACCACGTGGAAGACGTCCACGTCTACCTGAACCAGTGCGCAGTTCGGCGATTCGGCGAACTCCTTCAGATGCGGGTGCTTGGCCAGATAGGGTGCGAGCGCCAGAGCCCTCTCCTTCCCACTCAGCTGCCGGGCGCGTCCGGTTCCCGTGGCAGCCACGGCCTCGAACAGGTCCGAAGGTCGATTGGAGGTGCTGTCCACCACGAATGCGACGCGGGCATCTTCCAGAATGTGCGTGAACTTCCGGGTGCTGCGCGTCGTCGAGAACCAGATCCGGCTCAGGTCTTCCGAGTTGGCGAAGCAGACCACGGTGCCGTAAGGGTGCCCACCGCCCTGCGTGCAGAGGACGCCGAAGTTCTGGGTCGCCATGATGTCCTGGAGGACCCGGCGCAGCTCCGGCACATCCGTGAGTCGGCCTTCGACAGTTCCACCCTTCACGGTTTCTCCTTCTCCCGATGCGTCTCCAGAAGCCATTTCCGCAATACCAGGCATCTGGAGCGTGGGCGCGCGAACCCCCAGTGCTGCGCTGTAGACTCGAAGCGCCAGCCCATCACTGCTTCCCATTCTTCCAGGAGGTCTTCATGCGGCTCAGAGGGCCCTGGTCGACTGACGAGGTCGAACGCTTTCTCATGGAGACGAGAGTACCACTCCGTCTGGCGTGCAACGGATCTCGCGGTCACCCGGTGCTCGCCTCGCTGTGGTTCCTCCCCATGGAGGGATAGCCTGTGGTGCGCCACCCAACGGACGGCCAGCGTGTCAGGTCTCCTTTGCGCCGATCCGCGCTGCGCTTTCGAGGTTGCGCCGGAGACCATGCCATACCGCGGCGTGAGGGGTCGCGGGCTCGCACGGCTGCACGAGGAGCGCGGAGGAGAGATCCTTCGCCTCCTGGTCGAGCGCTACCTGGGAGACACCACCTCGTCTCTTGCCCGCTGGCTGCTCTCGAGAGCTGACAGCGAGGCCGCCATCGCCATCGAGCCCATGACGTTCTTGAGCTGGGACTTCCAGGAGCGGATGCGTCCGGCGAGCTGAGCACTCCGGCCCGCCCGCAATCAGCCCTGGGAGTCGATCCCCTCGGGGATTTTGTACATTATCTGTATAGATTTTTTATTGACAAATATTCTCCCGTGGCTATTCTTCTGATCGAGCAAGGACGGAAATTCTCGAGCGGAACTCGGGAGTGCCGAGAGAGGAGCAGCCCATGGCGAAGTCACTCGCGAGAGAGGTTGGAACCGTCTTCGAAGGCCGCACGGAAGTCACGGAGGGTAGGAGGATGAACCCCGCAGAAGAAAGTTCTGCTCTGGGTGGTCTCCATCGGGGGAATCGCGGTGCTGGCGAGCTATGCGTGGTTTCTGATCGCGCACCCCGACCTCGGCGACGAATTCTGGGGGGGCGTACCCGCCTGGATGAAGCCGACATACGTGGTCAGCATGCTGTTCGCGGCAACCGGTTTCTTCGCATTCACCCGTTTCGTGTTCAGGAGGCGCCCGGCCCAGGTGCGGGTGGCTGGCGTCTTCGGCTACGGCATCTTCAAGTGGATCTACGCACTCATCCTGGTGCCCTCGGCGCTCTGGATGCCCCTGACGTTCGCGATGATCCAGGGTCCGAATCCGGCCCTGTGGTTCTCCATCAGGCTGACGTTGGCGGCGGTTGGCGTAGGCTCGCTCCTGATGATCGCGGCGCTGCTCCGGATGCAGCCCCGGGTTCGCGGGGTCTCGTTTTGGCTGGCAGTCCTTGGAAGTCTCGCGTTCAGCTTCCAGACGGCGGTGCTCGACGCGCTGATATGGCCGGCCTTCTTCCCGGCCTAGCAGTCTGACTCGATCCCCCGGAAACGTCTGGAAAGAAGAGGATGATGCGGTGAGAGTTTCGACGAAGCTCGCAGGAATCGAATTGACGGACTGGCAGGGCGAGGCGGTACGGATCGGGTCGCTGTGGCAGGACCGGACGGTCGTTCTCGTCTTCATCCGTCACTTCGGGTGACTGTTCTGCCGCGAGCAGGTCGCGCAGTTGCGCGAGCACGTCGATGAGATCCGGGAGCTCGGGGCCGAACTCGTGGTGGTCGGTAACGGAGCGATGAACTTTGCCGCCGCATTCCGCGAGGACTTCGAGCTCGATTCGCCGCTGCTCGTCGATCCGGAGCTGCGCGCCTACCGCGCGGCAGGGCTGCGGCGCGGGCGGGTCGAGGCCCTCTCTCCCCGCATGCCGCTCAACGCGGTTCGCGCCCTGCGCCGCGGATCCCGACAAGGGACGGTGCAGGGCGACGTCTGGCAGCTGGGCGGCGTGTTCGTCATCAGGCCCGGTGGCGAGCTCGCGTACCGCTACGCGAGCCGTGAGGCTGGCGACCACGCACCGGTGCAGGAGATCCTGGATGCTCTCTCGAAGGACGCGCCCGCCATCTCCGAGCATTCGGAGCGGAGCCGCCTCCTGGCCAGCGTCGGCAAGGCGCTCGGCCGCGTGGTGGATCCGACGATCGCGCTCTCCTTCGACCGCACCGGCTTCCGGATCCACTCGCTCACATTCAATCCTGACGATCTGGACGTGGACCTCTCAGGCCAACGGTGCCTGGTGACGGGGGCCAACTCCGGGATCGGCTTCGAGTCAGCGCTCGCGCTGGCGGATCTCGGCGCAGAGGTCGTACTGCTCTGCAGAAGCCGCGAGCGGGGAGAAGAGGCGGCGGAGCGGATCCGCGAGCAGACCGGGAACACCCGGATCTCGCTGCAGGAGCTCGACGTCTCGCGGCTTTCCTCGGTGCGGGCCGCTGCCGAGGCGCTGGCGGAGAAGCCCGTGGACGCGCTGATCCACAACGCCGGCGTGCTCCCCGACGAGCGGATCGAGACGGAGGATGGTCTGGAGCTGACGTTCGCCACCCACGCAGTCGGTCCCTTCCTGCTGACGCACCTGCTGCGAAGCGCCCTCGAAAAGTCGCAGCACGCCAGGGTGATCTGGGTATCTTCCGGCGGAATGTACACGCGGCGGCTGAGCCTCGACGACCCGAACTGGGACGCGCGCGAATACGACGGCGTGACAGCCTACGCCGAAACCAAGCGCGCCCAGGTCGTCCTGGCAGAGCTCTGGGCCGAGGAGTTCCGAGGAACCTCGGTGGTGGTCAACTCGATGCATCCCGGCTGGGCTGACACGCCCTCTGTCGAGACGTCCCTCCCGACCTTCCACCGGCTCACGCGTCCCTTCCTACGGACACCCGCCGAGGGAGCGGACACGGTGGTGTGGCTTGCGGCCTCCCCGCGGGCCAGGCAGTGGACCCGGTGCTTCTTCTTCGACCGCGAGATTCGCCGGACCCACCTCCTGCCCTTCACCCGGGAGTCCGATGAAGAACGTTCAGAGCTCTGGAGAATGTGCGAAGAGGCTTGCGCCAGCTGAAGCACACGAGATCCCGGACCGCAGGCGCCCGAGGAAGCGAGATGAGAAGAGATCCTGGCACCACTGGACGCGCCGCCATTCTGGCGCTGACGGTCCTTCTGGCGACAGCCTCCTCCGGGGCAGCGACAATCGAGAAGGTCGAGTTCGACGAGCGGGTCGCTGCGGGGGAACGAGTGCTCTCGCTTCACTCGGTCGGCCTGCTCCGCTACAGGCTGCTATTCAAGGGTTACGTGGCGGCTCTGTATCTCGAAGACGGGACTGCACCGGCTGACGTCCTCGAGGACGTGCCGAAGCGACTCGAGCTCGAGTACTTCTGGTCCATCCCCGGCGAGAAGTTCGGTCCGGTGGCCGAGTCTGCGCTGGAGCGCAGTCTGGATGCGCAGAGTCTCGAGCGGCTGCGTCCGAGAATCGAGGCGCTGCACGAGAAGTATCAGGACGTGAAGCCGGGAGACCGCTACGCGATCACCTATAGCCCCGGTGAGGGCACGGAGCTCGCCAAGAACGGGGTGCGCCTGGCCTTGATCCCGGGCGAGGATTTCGCCCGCGCCTACTTCGGCATCTGGCTGGGCGAGAACCCGCTAGACCGCAAGCTTCGCGACAAACTTCTGAAGGAAGGCTGAGTTCACTCCCCGCCGGATCGGTTGGATCCACTCTGACGGACCGATGCGAAGCGGGTACCATCTGGCGCTCGAGGGCGAACACCGCCAGCCGCGAAATGACGCGAAGACTCAAGACTGCGATTTTTCGACACACCCTGCTTCCGCTCTCGGAAACCTTCGTGGCGGAACAGATCAGGCATCTACGCGGCGTCGATGTCGTCGTCCTGGGGATCCGGTTCCAGAACCGCGACCGATTCGAGCTTCCCAGGGGACACGTCATCAACCCGGAATCCAGCCGCGCCGGACGGGTCCGGGAGGTCCTCTACATCACCACCGGGCGCTCGTCGATCCTGGATCGGGCGATCGTCGAAGAGAAGGTCGATCTGCTTCACGCCCACTTCGGTGTAGAGGGGCTCTACGCGCTTCCCTTTGCGCTTCGGCACCGGTTGCCGCTGATCACGACCTTCTGGGGTTTCGACGCGACGACGACCCGTCCGAGGCTCCTCTTGTCGGGGAAGCCGGCGTGGATCCGCTACGCCCTGTTCGCAGAGCGTCTGCGGCGCCGCGGAACGCTCTTCATCGCGGTCTCCGAGTTCATTCGCAGCCGGCTGCTCCGGAACGGATTCCCCGCCGATCGGACCATCGTCCACTACAACGGAGTCGACCTGACCGCCTTCACGCCGCCGGCGCGTGAGTGCGACCGTCCCAGCATCCTGTCGGTCGGACGCCTGGTCGAGAAGAAGGGGATGGAGTACCTGATCCGGGCCTTCGCGCTGGTCGCCCGCGAGGCGCCGGAGGCGCGGCTGGAAATCGCGGGAGACGGCCCGCTGCGGCCGTCGTTGGAGCGGCTGGCCGCCGAGTGCGGGCTCGCCTCCAGGATCACCTTCCACGGGTCGCTTCCGCACCGGACGGTGGCCGGATTGATGCGGGAAGCCTGCATCGTCTGTCAGCCCAGCGTCACGGCCTCCGACGGCGATGCGGAAGGATTGCCCACCGTGGTTCTCGAAGCCTCTGCGACGGCCAGACCGCTGGTTGGCACGCTCCACAGCGGAATTCCGGAAATCATCGAAGAGGGGAAGACGGGCTTCCTGGTCGCGGAGCGCGACGTCGAAGCGCTGGCGGATCGGCTGCGCGCGCTGCTCGGCAGCGCGGATCTACGCAGGAGGATGGGCGAAGCGGGCCGGAAGCGGGTCGAGGAGAAGTTCGACCTGCGAAAGCAGGCGAAGAAGCTCGAGGAGATCTACGGCCAGACGATCGCCGACTTCAGAGCCTGATGCGGACTCGCGTCGGCCGTGCCATTCACTTCGGGTTCAGCAGATCGCGCCGGCTCCTGGGCGGCTCCAGGGGATCGGGAATCTCCGATTTCTGGATCGCCTCCCAGGTGGCATCGTCCCGATCTCGCGCGGCGAGAGGCAGCGCATCGACCCCCCGCTGCAATGCAGTCTTGACCCTGGACCGCATCTCGGCGGGAAGAACCCCCTTGAGTCTCCAGTATCCGCGATACCACCAGGGATCGGGCGCCTCCGATTCCAGGCTGCGGTCGACGAAGCGGTGCTCCAGCACCTCCGAGAGCGAGTACGTCCCATCCGCGATGGCCTCGCTCTCCGCGTCGCGCAGCATCGCCGGGATCGGGGCTGCCGTCCCGACCCTTCGCAGCGCACTGCCGTCTCTGGGAAATCGGCCGGCGAGGTCGTGATACATCTCGAGGTACTGCGCCGCCTGCCGCTCCAGGGAAAACAGCGCGGCGATCCGCTTGCGGCCCGCAGCGCCCAGACCGAGCCGCAGATCCCTCGAGGCCAAGAGCCGCCGAAGCGCATCGGTGAGCGCGGCGGTATCCCGCTCCGCGACCAGCAGGCCCGTCTCTCCGTCGACGATCAGCTCTGGAATGCCGCCGTGCCGGGTGCTCACGACGGGCAGCCCGGTGGCCTGCCCCTCCATCAGTGCGTTGGGAATCCCCTCCCGGTCGCCATCCGAGGGAGTGATCGAGGGGTGGAGGAGAATGTCCGATTCGGCCATCAGGCGCCGGACGTCTTCGATGGGCAGGTTGCCCCGGAAGTGGACTCGCTTGCTCAGCCCATTCTCTCGCACCGACTCCCGGATGACCGCCTCTTCCGGCCCCGAGCCGACGATGGAGAGGCGCCAGCCCTCGAGGTTCGCGGGCAGTCCGGCCAGAGCAGCCACGGCTTCCAGATGGCCCTTCTTCCGGCTCAGACGGGACACCATCAGGATCCCGAGCTCGGCCTTCTCCACAGCGGCGCGATCCACGAACTGGAATGCGTCGGTATCCACGCCCCGGTGTAGGGTCCGGATCTTCTCCGGCGGACACCCCAGCTCGAGCGCGGATTGCCGCAGGTCTTCGCTCACCGCCACCAGCTGCTCGACGACGTCGAATAGGACCCGGTAGAGCGCAGCCGTCTTCGGACGAGCCGCGTGCGAGGCGAGATCCGTGCCGCCGAAGGTCGCGACCATCGGGATCCGCATGAACTGCTTGAGCAGCATCAGCTTGTAGGCGGTGAATCCGAAGTGGGCGTGGATCAGGTCGCCCCGGTACCGCTGCTGCAATCTGCAGGCCGCGACGTGGGCGTGGTAGGGACTGTAGAAGGTCCTGGAGTTGAGCCGCTTGATGACGGGCAGCGGAAACAGGTCGAGGTTCTCCACCCTCTGCGTGAGCACGATCTGCTTCGCGTCGGCCTGAAGAGACTCGAACAAGCGATACAGGAATGGTTGCGACCAGAGCAGGTAGGTCTGGAACTTCGCCTGATAGACGGTCAGCTGGCTCCCGGCCGGGTGAGTCATCGCGGTACTCTATAGTAGTTCGCGAAGAGCGCCGCTCCACGGGAGGACTCAAAGATGCCGATGCCCCTCGAAGGGATCCGGGTGATCGACTGGACCATCTGGCAGCAGGGTCCGATCGCCTCGGCGATGCTCGGCGACCTCGGGGCGGAGGTGATCAAGGTCGAGCAGCGAGGCACCGGCGATCCGGGGCGCCACCTGACGGGGATCTTCGGCAAGTCCATGCAGGAGCACCCGGACTTCTACTTCGAGGCGAACAACCGCAACAAAAAGGGCATCACGCTCGACCTCAAGACCGAAGAGGGCAAGCAGGTCGTCTACGATCTGGCCGCGAAGTCGGACGTGTTCGTCCAGAACTTCCGCAAGGGCGTGGCGAAGCGGCTGAAGCTCGACTACGCAACGCTCCGCGAGCACAACCCGCGCCTGGTCTACGCCAACGCCTCTGGCTACGGTCCCGAGGGACCGGAGAGCGCCGAGCCCTCATTCGACCACCTGGGCCTGGCGCGCTCGGGCATCATGTTCGCCGCGGGTGAGCCGGAAATGCCGCCGCTCGCCGTTTCGGGAGGAATCGCGGACCAGATGGGCGGCGGGATGCTCGCCTACGGTGTACTGGCCGCCCTGCTCGCCCGTGAGCGGCACGGAGTGGGTCAGGAGGTGGATGCCTCACACCTCGGTAGCATGACCTGGCTTCAGGGACTCTCTGTCTCGTCCAAGCTGATGGCCGGCTTCTGCTTCCCTCGCGCCAACCGTTCCCGCGTCGGAAACCCCCTCTGGAACCACTACCAATGCAGGGACGGCAGGTGGATTGCCCTCGCCATGCTGCAGTCGGACCGCTACTGGCCCGATTTCACGCGCGCCATCGGCCTCCCGGAGCTGGCGGTGGACGATCGTTTCAAGGACGGCCCGGGGCGTGCCCACAACGCGGAGGCCGCCATCGCCATCCTGGACGAGGTCTTCGCGACGCGGCCCCGTGACGAGTGGATCTCCCAGCTCGGTCAGTCGGAGGGAGACTTCATCTACACCATCGTGAATGCCGTGGACGATCTGCCGGAAGACCCGCAGGTGGTAGCGAACGACTACGTGACGGACTTCGACCATCCCGTACACGGCCAGACCCGGGTGCTCGGCATCCCGGTGCGGCTGAGCCAGACGCCCGGCAGTGTCCGCCTGGCCGCGCCGGAGCTCGGGCAGCACACCGAGGAGGTGCTGCTCGACGTTCTCGGCTACGACTGGGACCGGATCGCCGAGCTGCGCGAGGGCAAGGTCATCTGACGCCGCGGGATTCCGCCGGCCCGCCGGCGGGGCTCAGCTGTGGATCTCGACGACGTCCGCATCCGCGACCGGGTGGTCCGCCCCCACCTGCTGCCCATCGAACTGACCGCTGCCCCAGACCCGTGCGAACTTGAGCGACTGCGCGACCTCCTTGTGCACCAGACGCGCCACCTCCGCCACCGTGTCCCCGCGGCGCACGGTGTAGGGGCGGTCCGTGTCCGCCGGCCGCCCCGGAACCTTGGTGTAGACCCGGACGATCCCGAGTCTGTCGAAGAGCTGGGGGCCGATCTCATCCAGCCGGGCGCCGGTCGTGGCGGAGACGGAGATGGAGGGGAAGGAGATCCCCAGCAGCTCCTCCAAGACCCGCACCTCGTCGGGATCGGTCCCGAGGTCGTTCTTGTTCGCGACCAGCAGAGTGGGGAGATGGATTCGGAAGGGGTCGGGCACGTCGTCGTCCTCCTCCGAACGGTCGGCGGCCTGTCCACCAACGGGCTCGCGGAGCTCGACGCCGGGCAGGGCCTCCGGCCAACGCTCGTCCAGCGTCACCTTTCTCTGGTCGAGCCGGTCGCAGATCGCCATCACGTGGTCCAGGCACTCGGGATCGTTCAGGTCCAAGACCAGCATCGCCGCGTCGGCGGGCCGGAGCGCGTTGACGTACCAGGGCTCCATGAAATCCGCCGACACCGGGGGCAGGTCGACGAGCTGAAACTGGACGTCCCGATAGGGGAGCATGCCGGGAAGAGGTGCCTTGGTGGTATAGGGGTAGGGCGCCACTTCCGCCTGGGAGCCGGTGAGGCGCACGTGCAAGCTCGACTTGCCGGCGTTGGGAGGACCGATCAGCGCCACCTGCGCCGCGCCCTCCGGACGGACCGAGTGGCTCGGACCGGCACGCGCTCCGCCCTTCTTGGGACCCGTGAGCTCCTCTGTCAGCTGCTTGATGCGGGTCTTGATGTCGGCCTGGAGATGCTCCGTTCCCTTGTGCTTGGGAATGCTCTTCAGCATCTCGCGGAGCCAACGCAGCCGTTCAGCCGGCTCGCGAGCCCGCTTGAACTCGGCCTCGGCCTTCTTGTACTCGGGTGAGAGGTTGGCCGGCATCGCTGCTGGGATTCCTTCCAGTCGTCTCCAGAGCCGATCTCTCGGTCCTGACCGAGATCGTAGCGAGGGGCTGCCGCGGGCCGCGACCCGGCCAGGACGAGGCTGCTCACCAGCCGCCGGGCCCCCTCCGCAAACAGCTATAATCGGGCCCTCTCTCAGCCGACGGAGTTCGATGAGCACCACCCGCGAACGCTCCCCCCTAGGTCATTTCATTGCCCGGGTGGAGCGCGTGGCGGGCCTGTTCGCAAGGGTGGCCCGGGACGGCACCGCCGGGAGCAGGCTCCGCGTCGCCGCCGTCACCGCCATGAGCTTCATTGGCGCGTCGGCCATGGCGGGAACCCTCGCAGCGCTCAACTTCTTCGTGAAGGGAATCGAGTCGGAGGTGCCCACCTCGGCCCCCTTCTTCGGCTTCCCCATCCAGAACGACATGCGAACGCTCGCCCTGCTCGCCGGCTTCGTGCTGTTCCTCCAGCTGGTGAATGCGCTCTCCATGTACTACGTGGCGATCACCTCGCGAGCCATCGGGCGGGCGTTTCACATCCGATCCACGGAGACGATCTTCGAGGCCTTCTCGCGATCTCCCTACCTCCGAACGAAGTTCGAGGACAACCGCCTGGAGGTGGGGAATTCCGTCAGCAGGTGCCCCCGGATCCTGGGAGTGGTCATCGAGCAGATGGTCGGCACTCTGCAGGCGGGCTGCTACGTGATTGGCTTCGTCGCCGTGTTGATCAAGATCAGCGTCGAGATCAGCCTCTTTACGCTTCCCGTATTCGTTCTGGTGCTTCCATTCCTGTATCGCCTGAGCACCCAGACGCAGAAGGCAGCCAAGGCGTTCTACGGAACGGCGAGGAGAGAGGCCACTCGATACGCTCGGCGCCAGCTTCGCGCGAGCGACCAGACCAACGTCCACCCGGATTTCTACGCAGCGACCAAGAAGCGGCAGTTCCGGGATTCCGAGGCAGTGCGAACGTACCTGGACGTCTACGACGACATCCGCCTGACGCAAAGGCGCTCGGTGCTGATTACGTCGCTGTTTCGCGGTTTTCTGCTCGTTCTGGTCCTTGGGGTGCTGGGCTCCTTTTCCGTTCGCGGGACCTACTCCTGGGGAGAGCTGCTCGTGTACGTCCTGGCGCTCTGGCAGCTCGCCAACCAGGTCCAGGGCATGACGACCAACCTGATGACGCTCAACCGGTTCCAGCCGCCGCTGGTCGGCTACTACGCGGTGCAGGACGCGCTGGTGGAGAAGACCGGCGACTCACGCGAGCCGGGGTTGGACGGGCCGCTGGTCATCCAGAGCCGGGGGCGGATCCCGGGGGACGCGGGGCGGCTGGAGGTCACGCGGGGAGATCGAATCGTCTATCTGACCGAGGTGCCGCTGAGCCGCATGGAGTTTGCCCAGATTCTCTCGCCCTTGCTCGCCGCCTGCCCCGAGCAGAAAAGGCTCTTGCGGGCGGCGAGCTTCTGCTCGGGTGCGGACATGTCCCCCCTGCTCCCGCTTTCTGCGATGGTGCTGGGAAGCGAAGCCCAGAGCGCCGACGAGGTGGCGCGTCTCGAAGCACGACTCGACGATCTGGGGCTCACCCAGGAGCTCGCGAACCTTCCGGACGGCAGCTCCACCTTCCTCTCCGAGGAGACCTGGGACGCGATGAGCCAGAAGCTTCGCGCCGCCCTGCGAATCCTCTCGCTCGCGGAGTCTCCGTCGGCGCTGTCATTCGTCGACTGGAGTCTGGTCGGCAGGGTGGAGAAGGCTTTCGCCATGCGCCTGCTGGCCTTGCTGGAGGATCAGATCGTTCTCGTCGTCTCCAACGACGGAACGAGCGAGTGTGGGTGGGCCGGGGGCTTCGTCGTGTCCGAGCATGGGGAGGTGGTCGGGGTGGGCAACGCGCCCTGGTGGGAGGCCATTGCCCAGTACCGCCGGAAACGGGTCCCCAGCGAGCAGGGGCCGGGTGGCCCGGACGACGAGCGCGACGACGATGAAGAGGACATGTAGATAGGGTGAAAGCACCGCAACGGCGGCCCTTTACAGCTCCGAAGCAGCCATCTAGCGTGGTGGCTGAAGCTTTCCCTGCGCTCCCCGCGACAGCCCCGGACAGGCCGTGGGGTCGGTCGCCCCGGCTGCAGTCCGGGGCCGGGCCCGCGTAGATCCGTAGACTGAAGGCGACCCATGCTCTACCGCTACAGCGAGATCTTCCGCACCACCCTGATGGTCTCGGATCTGTTGCTGGTGGCTGTCTGCTGGACCCTGGCCTACTGGATCCGCTTCCAGACGGGCTGGCCCGCACCCCAAGGGGTCCCCGGGATCGAGAGCTACGCCTACGCCCTGGCAGGGATTCTGCCGCTCACCTTCTTCGCGCTCCGCTCACGGGGCCTCTACCTTCCGCAGCGCACCGGCTCCCTGATCCGCGAGGTCGGCGGAGTCATCGCTGGCGTCGCGGTCACCGTCGTCGTCTTGTTCGCGGCGGATGCGGCGCTGCGCACGTATCTCTCCCGCGCCGTGATCGGGATCTTCGCCGTGATGGCGGCGGGCTCCATCAGCGGCTTCCGCATCGCCGGCCGCGGCTTCCTCGGGCACCTGCGCCGCAAGGGGTACAACCTGCGCTTCCTGGTCGTGGTGGGTGGCGGCGACCTGGCCGCGGAGACGATCGACTCGATCCACGGACACCCGGAGGCCGGCCTCCGGGTGCTCGGAGTGCTCTCGAACGATCCGGCCGCCGCCACTCGCACCATCCACGGCGTCCGTGTGGTCGGCGACTACTCGTCGGTGAAGCAGCAGCTCCGAAAGCAGCGGGTGGACCAGGTGGTGATCGCGCTTCCGAAGGAGGACTCGGGCTACCTGGAGAAGATCCTGGCGGACCTGGACGACGAGATCGTCACGGTGCGCCTGATTCCGGACCTGCTCCACGTCATGACCCTGCGCAGCTCCGTCGAGGATCTCGACGGGCTCCCCGTGATCAATCTCCGCGAGAGCCCGATGGTGGGCTGGGCGGGCATCCAGAAGCGCATCTTCGACGTCGTGGCGACCTCGACGGTGCTGCTGGTGGCCGCACCGATGATGGGCCTGATCGCCCTCGCCCTTTGGATGACCTCGGGACGGCCGATCCTCTTCGCTCAGGAGCGGATGGGGCTCGACGGGCGCGTGTTCCGGATGCTGAAGTTCCGCAGCATGCCGACCAACGCCGAATCGGAAACGGGTCCGGTCTGGAACACTGCGGACGACGCGCGCGCCACACCCCTGGGGTCGCTGCTCCGCAAGGCGAGCCTGGACGAGCTCCCGCAGCTCTGGAACGTGCTTCGCGGAGACATGAGTCTGGTGGGACCGAGGCCGGAACGGCCGGTCTTCATCGAGGAGTTCCGCAGCGAGATCCCGGGCTACATGCTCCGGCACAAGGTGAAGGCCGGAATGACCGGCTGGGCCCAGGTGCACGGGTGGCGCGGCAACACTTCACTCAACGAGCGCGTCGAGCACGACATCTACTACATCCAGAACTGGACGCTCGGGCTCGACGTGCGGATCCTGCTGCTCCAGCTCTGGCGCGGCTGGTTGAGCCGCAACGCCTACTGACGAACCCCTCTGCGAGACATTCCGATGAGCGGTGATGCCCTCGACGTGGTCGTCGTTCCCGATTTCGGCGGCTCCGCGCGCCGGCTCTTCGAGATTCGCATGCTCCTGTTCCTGGGGTCGTGGCTCGAGCATCGGGGAAGGTCGCGGGACTGGCCGCTTCACGTGGCGACGATCGGAGAGCTTCCCCAGGCCGTCCGGGAACTCGCCGAGCGCTGCCGAGCGCAGATCAGCCACCACGACCCGATCGAGGCCGGATCGGAACGCTTCCTCAACAAGCTCCGCGGCCTCGAGGTGGAAAGCCGCACGGGACGGATCCTCCTGCTCGACGCGGATACGCTTGTGCTCGGCGATCTCAGCCCAGCTCGCGAGCTGGGCCACTGCTTCTCGGCCCTGACCTGTCCGGGAAACCGGGTTCCCCTGGAGGTCTTCCAGGAGATCTTCGACCTGGTGGGTGTGAAGATGCCCTCCGAGCGCGTACTGCCCCTGATCGGTCAGCTCGCCCACGCGCTACCGCAAAGCGCCATGCGAGAGCCCTTCGCGCTGCCCATGCCCCCCTACTTCAACAGTGGCGTCGTCGTGGTGCCCGCCACGAGCCGATTGCGCGAGCACTGGGAGCGGATCCAGCGCCTCTTCGCCGACCGCTACGCGGGGCGGACCGACGCCTACCTCCACCTCGGACGGGGCGATCAGTACAGCCTGGCAGTAGCCGCTGCGATTCTCCGCGAGGAGGGCATCCCCTACCGGCCGCTCCCCTACGCGCTTCACGGCCTGGACATCCTCTACGCTGCCGGTGTCCTCAGCTACGAGCAGACTGCCGTCTACCACGCAAAGGCCCTGTTCAAGGGCTGGGATGGAAGCGGATCGGATCCCCTGGCGGAGATCGACCGCTACGAACGTGTGCACACCGAGAGGTTGGTCGCCGAGAGCTGGCGAGAGAAGCTCGCGCGCCGGCTGCGCGGTGAGGCCACGCCACGCAAGGCTCTCTCCCTCGCACGGTTCTGCGAGCGGGTGCGGGAGCTCACCCGGCGCTACGTGCTGCCCGCGGCCTCTGCTGCTTGACCCCCCCGATGGCAGCGGGTAGCGTCGCCTCCCGGTGGCCATCCTCCTGCACAAACACGGCGCCTTCTTCGACGAGATATTCAGCCTTCCGGGCTTCTTCTCGGAGCCGATCCTCTGCTTCGGCTTTCAGGACACCAAGCTCAAGATCAGGAAGGACAAGGTCCGCGGACCTCGAAAGCCGCGCTCGTTTCCCGAGCGGGTCTGGCGCGCTGGAGTGCGTCGCATCCGTCGCGGCTTCGGCCTCCCGGCGGATCGGATCGTCGTCATCGAACCGGCGCCGCCCATGCCTCGGTTCGCTGAGGACCTGAACGTCGAAAACCTCGAGGTCTATCTGCGCAACAGGGGGTTTCGCGAGGTCGTCTCCCTCGACTTCTTCGACCCCCGCGCCGCACTCCAATACGACATGAACCAGCCGGTCCCCGAGTCCGAACACGAGCGCTACGGAACCCTGATGGACATCGGCTGCATCGAGCACCTGTTCGACACCCGGCAGTGCTTGGAGAACTGCCTGCGCATGGTGCGGACGGGAGGGGTCTACTTCCTCCAGACGCCCGTTCACGGATTTCTGGGTCACGGGCTTCACACCTTCAATCCCGAGACCTTGCTCGCGGCGGTGGAAATCAACGGGTTCGAGGTGCTCTACCTCCGGTATTGCGCCAAGGACGGCACCCTGCTGGAGGACCCGGGCGGTGCAGCCGACTCGCTGATCTGGCTGGTCGCGCGAAAGACGCGACCGCTCGAGCACTTCGAGATTCCCCAACAGGGCAGGTGGACCGCGCGCTACTCATCGCTCGAAGCAAGCTAGACAGTCGGTCCTCGGCTCATGGCCTCGGCGATGGCCGCCCACATCTCGCGGTGGTAGCGGGGCACGGCGAAGCGTTCGGCCTGCGCGCGAATCGCCGCCGGCTCGAACTCGGACTCCGCGGCCTCGAAGCGGCGCACCGCCTCGGCGAGGGCCGCCGGGGTCTGGGGCGAGAACCAGACTCCGGTGGGAGGCCGGTCTTCCGACTGGCCGAGCGCCTGGACCGTCTCGGTGGCGCCCCCCCTCCCGAACGCGATCACGGGCCGCCCCGCAGCCTGCGCCTCGACGGGGACGATTCCGAAATCCTCTTCCTGGGGATAGAGGAGCGCGCGGCAGCGGGTGTAGAGGTCCTCGAGTTCTGCGTCGGAAACCCGCCCCAGGAAGCGGACGTTCGCCGGGGCACGAGCCTGGAGCGCCGTCCGGCTCGGCCCGTCGCCGGCGATCAGCAGCCTCGCGTCGAGCCCGCGGAAGGCCTCGAGAGCGACCTCCTCGCGCTTGTAGGGGACGAAGCCCCCGACCAGCAGGTACCAGTCCTCGACCTGCTCCGGATGAACGCGAAAGCGATCGACGTCGACGGGTGGGTAGATCACCTCCGAGGAGCGGCCGTAGTGGGCGCGGATGCGTTGCGCAACGGTCTCGGAAATGGCGACGAAGCGCGCCACCCGGTCGGGGCCACTGCTGCGCACGTCCCAGCTGCGGAGGCGGCGAGCCAGTGGGGTGCCGATGGCACGACGCAGGCCCCGACCCAGATAGGCGTCGGCCTGATCCCAGATGTACCGCATCGGCGTGAAACAGCAGCAGACATGTGTCGCCCCGCGCGGGGCACGGATGCCCTTGGCGACGGCGTGGCTGGAGGAGAGCACGAGGTCGTATCCCTCCAGCCGGAAGCGCTCGATCGCCCAGGGATAGAGCGGGAGAAGCTTGCGGTAGTGGCGCCGCACCCCGGGCAGGCGGGAGAGCGGGCTCGCTTGGATGCGCAGGCTCTCGATCCGGTCGGTGGTCGTCCCCGGAACGTGAAACAGGGTGTAGAGGTCGGCATCGGGGAACAGTGCGGCGTGCTCGTGGAGGACCCGCTCGCCGCCCCGCAAGCCCGTGAGCCAGTCGTGGACCAGAGCCACCCTCACGGAACCAGGCTAGCCCATCAGGTCCCCGGGACCCGGGCGCACGCCGAGGGAGGAAGAGCGGGACCGCAGGCCGCCTAGCGTGATCGCGTCTCCGGATACGGGGCACGGGGCGGCGGGGGATGAAGCGAGGATGAATGGACAGGGCGGCCGAGGAGCGCGGCCTTGCAGCGCCTGCGAGAACCGGGCACCGTACCGCTCGGGGAGGCGCTGCGCCCCCGGACTGCATGAACTCCCGTTGGAACGACATCCTCCCGCGCACCGATCCGCTGCGCGGCCAGAGACCGAGCGGAGCGTGACGTTCGGTCCCGAGGTACCGGTGGTGCTGGGGGCGAGCGCGAGCTGGGAGACCCCCGCTCCGGTCAACAGCCACCAGGTCGCGCTTCGGCTCGCGCAGCGGGGTCACCGCGTGCTGTACGTCGAGTCGACCGGACTCCGCCCGCCCGCCCCTCTGGGCAGCTCCCACGACCTCTCCCGCGTGCTGCAGCGCGTGAGGGGCTGGATCGGCGGCGTGCGCCAGGTCGCGCCCAACCTCCAGGTGCTCTCGCCGGTCGCGCCTTCGGGTGTCGGGCCAGCGCGCTTGCGCGAGCTCTCGATGGGCGCGCTCGGCCGCGCAGCCGCTCGCGCCGCGCGGCGCCTCGGCCTGGAGCGTCCCGTCCTCTGGGCCTTCCTCCCCACCTACCTGCGGATGGCGAACGCCCTCGACCCGCGACTGGTCGTCTACCACTGCGTGGACGATTATGCGGGAAACCCCGGAGTCGACGAGACCTGGGTGAAAGAGCTGGAGACCCGCATGCTGGAGCGGGCGGACGTCGTCTTCGCAACGAGCCCGGTGCTCGCCGAGCGGCTTCGCGAGGAGCGGCCGGATGTCGAGCTGGCCGCCAACGTGGCGGACGTCGAGCTCTTCGGGCGCGCGGTGACGGAGGATCTCCCCGAGCCGTGCGAGCTGCGGGAGCTCCCGCCGCAGCGCGCCGTCTTCGTCGGGAACCTCGCCGCCTACCGGATCGACTTCGACCTGCTGCTGGCCGTGGCTCGCTCCTTTCCAGAGCTCCAGCTCCTGCTGATCGGCGCGACGGGGATGGGAGACGTGGGCCGTGGCTCGCGCGCGTGCGGAGAGCTTCTGGCGCTCCCCAATGTAACGGCGCTCGGTCCGCGGCCACAGCAGGATCTTCCCGCCTATCTCCGACACTGCCAGGTGGCGTTGATTCCATTCCTCGACAACAACCACACCCGCGCGAGCCTCCCGCTCAAGCTCTGGGAGTACCTGGCTGCCGGGCTGGGGGTGGTGGCGACGGACCTGCCCAACTTCCGCTCACTCGCCGAGAAGGGGCTGATCCGCACGGCGCGAGATCCCCGGGCCTTCGCGAAGGCCGTCTCCACGGCCCTGGCGGACCCTGCGGAGCGGCGGGCGGAGCGTCTCGCCTGCGCGCGCGGGCACGACTGGCGGGCGCGGATGGACGCACTCTGCGCCTCCGTGGGACGTGGCCTCGAATCGCGGTCGGGGAGGAAGCCGTGACGGTGCATGGGCGGCTCACGGTCCTCCAGTGCAAGTTCAGCGCCTACCTGTCCTGGAGCCAGCCCTTCATCCACCGGCTCCTGGCGGGCGTCGGAGAAGACGTCCGCAACGTCGTCCTCTGCTACCGGACCGAGAACCTCGACCGGTTTCCCGTGGAGGAGGTGGTGCGGCTCCGGGCGCGCTACCTGACCGAGCCGCGCCTCACGCCGCAGGCGGCGGACTACCTCCGGGAGCGTTACCAGCCCGACCTGATTCACGCCCATTTCGGCTGGTCGGGAACCGCGATGCTGCTGCTGAAGCAGTGCCTCGGCATCCCGATGGTCGTCACCTTCGGTGGGCGCGACGCGGGGCTGCAGATGCATCTGCCCCACTTCGACCGCCTCTACCGGATGCTGCTCGATGCGACGGATCAGGTGATCTGCGTCTCGAAGGATCTCGAGCAGAGGTTGCTGGACGCCGGTGTCGATCCCGGGCGCGTCCGGGTCATCCACCGGGGTGTCGACGTCCGGAGGTTCGCCTTCGTGGATCGCTCCGGGCGTCCCCCGGACCGGCCTGTCACGGCACTGATGGTCGGCCGCATGGTCGAGAAGAAGGGACACCGGCACGCCTTCGCATCGGTGGCCTCGCTGGTTCGGCAAGGTCACGACGTCCGCCTGGCCATCCTGGGCGAGGGTGAGACGTACAAGGCGCTCCGGCGCCTGCGCCGGCAGCTGGGCCTCATGCGCCAGATCGAGTTTCTGGGCACCACCGACCACGCCGGGGTTCGCGAGCAGATGGCCCAGGCGGATCTGCTCCTGCAGTCTTCGGTGACGCCGGAGAGCGGGGACACGGAGGGCATTCCCAACGTGATCGTGGAGGCCCAGGCGACGGGGCTCCCGGTGGTGGCCACCCGGCACGGCGGGATCGTCGAGGCCGTACGGGACGGGGAGACGGGAATCCTGGTACCGGAGCGGGACGAGTCCGCCATCTCGGCGGCGCTGCTCGCCCTCGCCAGCGACCGGGAGAGGCGGCTCTCGATGGGACGCGCCGCGCGCAGCTTCGTCGAGTCGGAGCTGAACTTCGACAGCCAGGTGGCGAAGCACCTGTCGATCTACCGGAGGCTGGCGGCCGAGTCGGCCAGCAACCCGAACGGGGTGCGACGGGTCCCGATCCCGGAAGACTACGTGGAGCTGATGGAGAAGACGCTTCGCATCGGCGAGGCGGAGTTCTCGCTGGCGGAGCTTGCAGCGCGCGCGGTCCGGAGTCACGGCGACGAGGAGTTCTCGGAGGCGCCGAGCAAAGAGAGCGCACTGGAGAGGGTCTACGCGCTCAAGAACCACGTTCCCGAGCGGATCAAGACTCCCGTGAAGAGGGCCCTCGCGAAGGCGCTCCGGAGGGCGATCCAGCTTCGAGAGCGAAACCGCCAGCAGGGAGCTTGACCCCGTAGTGGAGCAGCGCCACCCGACGCCGATCCAGCGCGGAGTGATCGTCGAGTTCACCGGAGCTCCCGGGAGCGGGAAGAGCACCATCGCTTCCCACGTCCTGGCGTTGGCGCAGGAACGGGGAGTCGCCGTGGTGGAGGGTCGGGAGATCCGCCCCGTCTATCTGCAGGCAGGTCCGATGGCGTGGTTCGTTCGAAACCTGCTCCCCTTCACCGCCTTCGACCACAGGCGGCTGCGCTTCCATCATCAGGTCGAGCACCCGCTGCTGCTCCCGCGCTTCGCCGCCCGGCATCCCCGAGGCTGGAAGATCTTCCGAGCCGAGTTGGAGCGGATTCGTGTGGAGGATCCCGATCAGCACGCGCGGATCCAGCGCTGGATGAAGCGAAGCATCCGCCAGTTCGTGATGGCGCGCGCCCGATCCTCCCAGCTGGATCTGGTGCTGTTCGACGAGGGCATCACCCACCGCAGCATCCACCTGTTCGTGAGCTCGGAGCCCCGCCTGGACGTGGGCCGGCTGCGAAGCTTCCTGCGCTCGTGGGCCTTTCCGGATGTGGTCGCCCACGTCCGGGCAAGCCTGGAGCGCTGCTCGCAGCGCACCCGCTCGCGCGGGATCCCCGAGCGGCTCGAGGGAAGTGGTGATGCAGAGCTTCGCGCGTTCGTCGAAGCCTGCGCGACGGTCAGCGCCGAGATCGCAGAGGAAGCGCGGCGGCGGGGGCTGCCGACGCTCGAGATCGACAACGAGTTCTCGAGCGCGGCGGACCTCCTCACCTCTCCGCAGTGCGAGGCCCTCGTCGACGCCCTGCTGCCGAACCGGTTAGAGGAGTGACCAGATGCGGCGCTTGAGGTCCAGGAGGACCTTCTCGTAGCGCCGCTCGGCATCCACGAGGGAGAAGAGCTCACTCGGCCCGATCGCGTTCACGGCGCTGACCTTGTTTCCGTGCACCACGGGGTCGAGGCCGGGCTTCCTGCCGGCGAGGCACGCCAGGCCCGCGCGCAGCACGAAGACTCGCGAGGGAAGCCCGATCCGGTCGTATAGCGCTTCTTCCCGTCCGGCGAATCGAGCCTGGGCGTCGCCGAGCTCGCGGCGGATCCGGGGGCCGTCCATCGGCTCCTCCATCGAACGAAAGGCGTCGAGCGGATAGCGGTCTGCAATCACCACCGCGCCGCGATCGGCGAGGCGCTGGGTCCGGCGGTACTCGGCGAGGCGGTGCCGGGCGACGAAGCGCCACTGCGCCCTACGGAGCCGTCCAGCGAGCCGGGGTGCGCGGGAGCGAAGACGCCTGGCACCCTGGCGCAACGCGCGATAGAGCCGCGCCTGTTTGGGTATGCCGAAGTAGGCGGGGGGGGCGAGCAGCTTCCACGACAGCCAGGCGCGGAGATCGCTCGAGAGCGCGGTCTTCCCCGCGCCGTCGGCGCCCACCAGTGCGACGACGGGCCCGCGACCCGGCAACGTCTTCTTCCTCGGGAGCAGGCGTCTTCCGAGCCGCGAGCGGAAGAACCGGCCGCGGAGCCCGTGCAGCGCGGCGACCGCCGGGTGGGAGCGCCGGAAGCTCCGCAGCGACCGGAAGACCGCCGCGCGGGTGCGGTAGACATCGCGAGGGGTGATGCTGCGGTCGAGGACAGCGGCGACGAAGCCGCGGAGCTGTGGCTCGGAGAGCGAAAGGCCGGAGCTCTCGACGACCGACCCGAACCGCTTCTCATCCCAGTCGCCTGCCAGGAACTGGAACTCGCGAACCACCGCGCTGGGCAAGAGGTAGATGCCGGGACGGCGCCAGCGGCGGAGCAGGCGGAAGAGAGAGAGCTTCACATTCGCGCGGATCACCAGCAGGAGCATCTCCAGCTCCGCGCTCGGGACCCGGACCCCGTGCAGTGTCCGCGTTTCGTCGAGCAGTGCGGATTCGAGCGGGAGCCGGTGGTTCTTGACGTGCTGCTGCCCGAGGACCAGGGCGAAGTGGACGTGCAGGTGAGCCAGACCGCCGGACTCCGCGTCGAAGCCGAGGTAGTCCTCCATCCCCGGGTACTGCTTCTCGGGGGGCGAGCAGATCCGTTTGAAGTCGAGGCTGGCGAGCACCTGGTCGAAGCGGTCCCGCTCCTCCGGCCCGATCAGCAGGTCGAGGTCCGTCTCGCCTGCCAGCGCCTGGAGCAGGTGCTCGTTGCTCTTCCAGTGGCAGTAGCGGATGCCGTCCTGGTTCAGGCACTCGAAGAGCCGCTCGCAGACGCGGAGAGGGCGCTTCTGGGAGGCGCTCATCACCTTCTCTCCCGCTCCGCCTCGCTGCGGAGCACGCGGCCCGGGTCGCGCCCGGCGCGGGAAGACACTGCGAAGAGGCCCCGAAGGCGGTGGGCCAGCAGCGAGAGCGCGTAGAGAGACGCCCGACCGGGGCGCCGCTGCCGGGCCGCGGCGGATGCCGCCTCGCGGAGAAGCTGAGCGCGTTTGGCAGCGGCGAGCGGAGTGATGTGGCGGTGGTCCCGCCTCATCTTCTCCAGCGCCTGCAGCTTGCCAGCGCTGCGCTCGAGAGAGTGCACTCTGCTGACGTTGCCCGAATGGACCCGCCGTTGGGTCAGCACGGCCGGCAGGTGTGCGATGGGGAAGCGGCTGGCCAGTCTGACCCAGAACTCCCAGTCCTCACCACCGAAGAGCGAGCTGTCGAAGCCGCCGATCGCCTCGAACGCGCTGCGGCGTACCGCGCTCGACGCGAGGCGGATGGAGTTCTTCTGGAACAGCACTGCCGAGAGCTCGGAGCCCGTTCCCCAGGCGATGCGAGCGCGGCGCGCGTTCTCGCCCTCGGCGGCGCCGGCGAGCGGCGCCCCGTCCGCGTCGATGATCTCGACGTCGGTGTGCACTGCGGCCACTGCGGCGTCGCCCTCGAAGCACGCCACCTGGCGGGCCAGCTTGTCTGGCAGCCAGCGGTCGTCCTGATCGAGAAAGGCAATCAGATCCCCGCTCGTGTGGGCGATCCCCACCATACGTGCCCCCGCCGCACGGTGGGGCCGATCCAGACGAAGCAGGGAGATCCGATCGGGGTCCCGAACGCGCAGCGATTCGACGCGCTCCGCAGTGGCGTCCGGCGAGCAGTCGTCGACCACCGTCAGGTGCCAGAGGGGGTGGGTCTGGCGAACGACACTGTCGATCGCCTCGGTCACCCAGCGCTCCCCCGCGTGAGTCGGAAGGATGACGTCGACCGTCAGCTCGCCGGCAGGCACGACAGGTCGCCGTATTCGAGCCGCTGCATCAGCGGGTGATGGGCCCGTTCGCGGTAGAGGCGGACCAGTTCCGGATCGTCGCGGAATGCGAGAGCCCGCTTTGGCTCGACGCCGCTCACCAGCCCACGCAGCTCGGCGTCGGGAAGCTCGAGCCCCAGGAACCCGATGACCTCGCGTAGCCCGGACTCGGGCTCCTCGAGGAAGCTCTCGTAGCGAACCCCGAGGACGCGATCGGGCCCGAGCGCGTCGCTGACCCGAAGGCCAGCGGCCACGTACTCCGTCCACAGCTCGAAGGCCCGCTCGTGGCTCAGGCAGCGGCAGGAGCGGACGGCGTTGTGGATCCGCGCCACACGCCCGCGCTCGCGGACGACGAGGCTCTCGGCGACGTCGACGCCGTTGCGGTAGACGTTCAGCACGCGCGCGTCCGGGAACACCTCCATCCACAGAGGCAGGGTGAAGGTGTTGCGGGGGTCCTTCCAGCCCCAAGGTCCGGTCTGGGCCTTCAGGCGCGAGCTGCGGAGAAAGCGCCGCCACCCGAGGTGGGGACGGGTCGCCCTCGAGGCGCACCGGGAGCGGAGGTGCTCCACCAGCGCGCGGCGAAGCTCTGGTACCTCGAGCAGCAGGAGCAAGGGCTCCGGGTAGTCCCAGTCGGCGTGTGCGGCTCGAAACAGGAACTTGTTGAGCTCGAGAAAGAAGGCGGATTCGTCGTGGACGTTCCTGTCCATCCCCATGGGGACGCCTGCCCGGTTCAGGAGCTCTGTGAGAAGGCTCGTGCCCGAGCGGTGCATCCCGATGACGATCAGCGGATAGCCCGAGCCGGGTGAGCCCGCAGGTCGCTCGTCCATCGGCGCACAGCATAGCGCGGTGACCGTGAGCAGAGGTGCGCAGCGGAAGGGGATTAAGGCCCCGTAATCCCGGGCCTCGAACCTCGAATACACCGGGCTATGCTTGCGTCCGAGTCACGACAGGAGCTTTTGCGCGGCCACCGACCGCTCGCACACCGGGTGATCGACACTGAGGTACCCGGTGGGAACGAAGCAGCGAGGGCAAGGATCGGCCGCTCTCTCGGCAAGGAGGAACAACCGATGGTCAAGACATTCGCAGTGGGCGTGTTGGGCATGATGCTCTGCCTCGTCGCGCCGAGCCCGGCGGCATCCCAGGATCAGCCCCTCACCGGCGAGGAGGTAAAGAATCTCTTCGAGGGCAACACCGAGCTGGGCGAGGGAAGGAAGGACGAGGTGGACACCGGCTACCGCTGGAAGGCCTTCTACACCGGAGACGGCTCGATCCGGCGCCAGGGTGCCAAAGGCACCTCAGTGACCAAGGGCACCTGGTTCGTGGACGCGGAAGGTCGTGTCTGCTTCCGCTGGGAAGGCTGGGACGTGTCGAAAGTGACCAAGTGCGACGCGATCGTCCGCGAGGATGACCACTATCTTCGAGTTCGCGAAGGCCAGGTCCGCGCCCTGATCCGGATTCAGGAGGGCAACCCCGCGAATCTGTAGCGGATCCGGTGTCGGCTACCAGAGCTGGTCGACTCGATTCAGGATCTCGAGGAAGTCCTTCCGCTCCCTCATCAGGTCGTGGCGGGCGAACGTCTCGCGGGCGTTGGCCAGGCAGGTCGAGGCCTCCGTGGGCGTGAGACGGCGCGCCGCCTCGGCAGCCCTTCGAAGAGCTCCAGTGGCGAGCTCGGGACGGAAGCAGTTGCGGCCGGGCAGACAGAAGGAGCGATTGCCCACGCAATCCGGGCACACCACGATGGTGTCGAGCGCCATCCCCTCGAGAGCGGGAATGTAGAACCCCTCCGTCTGGTGCGGAAGAAAGACGGAGACCCGCGCCCGGTTCAGGAGTGCCAGGAAGTCCGACCGCAGGACCGGGTCGGCCAGTAGATGGTTGTGCCTCCCCGGCCGCCAGAGCAGCCGCCCGAGTCGACGGCCCAGCTTCGGCTGCTTGATGGCCACGATCAGGAAGTCGAGGTCCTTCTCGTCGAAGGGAATCGGATCCGGAAAGCACTCCACTTCCAGGCCGTACGGAATGGTGAAGATCGGTCCGTTCACGATGCCGGTGGAGCGGATCGACTCGGCGGTTTCGTCGCTGTTGCAGATCCGGATCGCGCGGTGCTGGAGGAAGGCGTAGCGCGGGTTGTCCGCGAACCCGTGACGCACGTGCTGGATGAAGTTGATGATCGGCATGCGCGGCGAGTCCCGCTCCTCCTGCGAGAGGCTCTCCCAGTCCCGCCCGTCGAGGAAGAGGACGTCGGGGTTGGCGGGTGTGTCGGCGTCGATCGTGTAGCTGCGCATGTCGCGCCAGGGGTTGCGCTCGTCCCAGACCGAGTTCGCGGAGAACCGCACCTTGGCGGTGTGATCAGGCGAGCTCAGGACGTGGAGGAAGTAGTCCCAGACCTTGAGGTGGCCCCCCTGGTACTTCTTGAAGTTCCTGTAGAAGAGCACCTCCTTCATGCGGGTTACCCATAGGCCCCCCGGTCTCTGGTGGCAAGCCACCCCCGTCTTCGGTGCGGTCTCGGGCCGTCGAGCAGCGAGCGCTCAGCTCCAGCCGAAGTCCCGCCCCAGGTACTCGTAGAGGCGTTGATTGTGGGGGGCGAAGTACTCCGCCAGCCTGCGCCGGGTTTCCGGGTGAATCGGCTGGTAGGGCTTCTGGTTGTACGCCTTGAACTCGCTGAGCTTCCAGGCTGGAAGTCCCAGGAAATCGATCACCTGGTCCAGCACCGCGGGCGGGTTCTCGTAGAGGTCCTCGCTGCGCAGGATCAGCAAGCGCTCGCGCGGGAAGTGGCGGTGCCAGAGCTCGAGCCTGTCCACGTAGATGCCGCGGAACCGGTAGCCGAACTTGTAGTGGTCCTCGCTGAACTCGATCTCGCCTCGCTCGAGCCGCACGTACTCGTCCTGCAGCCGCTTCTCCTCGCCCTCGATCGCCTCCTCGAAGGAGAGGCTCTCCTTCTTCTGCCGACAGTTCATGTTGTAGTGGGAGTAGGCGCGCTCCACCGGGTTGCGGAAGAGGGCAATCAGCTTCACTTCGGGGAGGGTCCGGGCGATTCGCTCCGGAACCATCGGGTGGTAGAAGTAGTAGGGGGTGGCTTCGCCGGTGACGAGCGGGTGCCCGCGGCGCACTCGGGCCCAGGCCGCCTGCCACCGGGTCGGAAAGTGGGCGCGGTACCAGTCGAGCCCCCGGGACCAGTTGAAGTCGAAGTAGTCGATCTCCTTGCGGAAGGCCTCGGCGACGCAGGGATGTCCGGTCAGGTAGCGATAGAGGGAGGTGGTGCCGCCTCGCTCGACACTGATGATGATGAACTGCGGGAGCAGGCGGGCGCCGGCGGTCCACTTCCGACTCGCGGTGAGCTGCGTCTTCTTTTCTCGATACATCGGTGGACCTACGGTAGCGGGCAAGGAGCCGCGCGGGAGCCCAGGCGCCAGCCCGATCTCCCCCGCGGGGGCAACCCCCCCGGACCGTGGCCAGAACTGCGTGCGGCCTCCTGTAGAATCCCGGCGGAATGGATTCTCGTTCCTGGCTCGAGACCACCGCTCGGACGCCGGACTCCGCAGCGCTGGATGCGAAGGCGTCGCAGGCCGTGACCCAGGCCCTTGCTGGCCGCGCGACCTGCCCGGACCCGCCTGGCCTGCTGGCTGCACCTTCTTCCGGGAACGCGGCACAGGTCCACCTCGCCGGCCTCGGGACGGCGCTCGGGGGGTCGGGGGAGGTCGCCCGCGAGCGGGCGAAGTTCCACGCCACATGGCTGCGCCACCTGCTCGATCCAGAGGACGCGGAGTGCTTTCCCCTGGTGACCGTGGTGATCCCGGTCTTCAACGCGGCGCACCTGGTGGGCGAGGCCGTGGCGAGCGCTCTGGCCCAGACGTGGCCGGCCGTCGAGGTCGTGGTCGTCGACGACGGATCGGAGGATGATCCGGCCGGCGCCCTGGCCGAGGCGATTCGCAGCGGTCGGGTCCGCGTGGTACGCCAGGAGAACCGGGGTGCCGCCGGCGCCCGCAACACGGGCGTGGCAGAAGCGCGCGGGGTCTTCGTTCACTTCCTGGACGCCGACGACGCCCTGGACACGGATGCCGTGGAACGCAAGCTCGCCGCGTTCCGCGCGGTGCCCGAGGCGGAGGTCTGCGTCAGCCGGTACCGACCCCGCGGCAGCGGCGGACCCACAGCGAGCGCACCGCGGGGAACGAAGCTCGGCGATGCCTTTTGCCCGAGCCGGGACCTCCTGGCGACCTGGGTGCGCCGCTACCCGTTTCAAACCAGCACGGTCCTCATTCAGCGCTGGGTCCTGCTCGAGGCGGGGCCCTGGAACGAGGACTTCTCGATCCCCCACTCGGACACGTCGGACTCGTTCTACTGGTTCCGGCTGGGCCTGCGCGGAACGCGCGTCGCGGCGTTGGACGCAGAGCTCGGTACCCGTCACTTCCGCGAGGGGAGTCTCATCACTCACGAGACATCGCTCGGGCCCATCCACCTGCTGGCCGCACTCATCGAACTGCTCGATCGCCCTTCGCACTGGCCCTACCTGGGACCCCTTCTCGTGCGCATGCAGGGGCGCGACCGCTGGTCCTGGATCGAGACCTCGGAGCATCCGCCGCTCCCCGCGCTTCGCGAGGCGCTCATCGAGCGGGTGCGCGGCCTGGGAAGCACCGCCCGCGACCATCTCTCCGGCGAGCCGCCCCTGCTCCTGCTTCAGCTTCACGTTCCCGCCGCGAGAGAGGACGAGCCGGGCGCCTACCGGGAGCGCCTGGCAGCAGAGGTGAAGGCGGCGCTGGAAATTGCGGATCCGCCTGGAGAGGCGGACCTCCGCCTGTGGCTGGGTGCTCCCGACGCGCCGCTCCCGCCCGAGGAGAACGCGCCCGCGTTGGCCGCGGTGGCATGCTGGCTCGAGTCCTGCGTACAGCGCGGCGCGCTTCCAGTGCCCCGCTCCGAGCTGCCTGCCCTGGCCAGCCGCCTCGGTCGGGATCCGCGCCGAAGGGGCCTCGTGCTGCTGGGCCGGGCTCCGACGGCCCTGGCCGGGCGGCTGGCCTGGCGGGCGGAGCGAGTGACGCGGCGCTTCCTCGAATCGATCCGATGAGCCTCAGGCTCGCTCGACCTCCTCGCGAAACCGCTCCGCCCAGACATCGCGCTCCGGTCCCGAGAGCGGTCTCCAGACCGGCTGCTGCACCGCGACGCTGTCCGCCTGCTCGACGCCGATGTGCCTGCAGCACCTGGCGCACGGTGGGCTCGTACTCGGCCATCAGTCGCTCGTGGCAGATCCGGAGAGGCTCGATCCCGCTCTTCGCGAACCAGTCCTCCCATCCGGCCTCGCTGCTCCGAATCACTTCGAGCCGCTTGCGGATGGCGTCGAAGTCGTAGCTCGGCGGTTCACGCTCGACCCGGGGCGAGCGCTGGTCCCAGACACCCGTCTGACGCGCGCGGACCCAGGAAACCGCCTGCCGGATCTGATCGTCCCGCGTGATGTAGACGTAGCGGGCTCCCGGAAAGAAGGCCGCGAGGTCGAGACCCTTGCGAAAGAAGGCCCTCTGCGCCTGCGAGAAGTGGATCTTCACGCCAAAGAATCCGTTTCTTCCCGTCCGCGAACGCTCGACCAGGTGGACGTAGCGGCGAACCTCGCGCTCACCCCAGCCGGGCTCGCCGATGTAGCCCGGCGCGCGCTCGTGGCGCCGCCGCCAGCGCTGCAGGCGTTCCCAACGGCCCGCGTCGTGGAGACGTCGATACAGCTCCACGAGCACGCCGGGATTGAAATACTCCATGGGCGCACCGGCGACGCCCGTATCCCACAGCGTGTCGGTGAGCAGCGTGCTGCCCGTTCGCTGCAGGGTCGCCAGGACGTAGAAACGCCGCGGACCTTCGCAAGGGGGAAGGTCGCGCTCCGCATCCGAACGGCCGGTCGGATCGAGACGCTGCACGACTAGCGAAGCTCCGAGCGTGCACGAACTTCGGCCGGCTGCAGGCGAGCGGATTGCATGTCAGGCCCCAGGGTAGCCGACGCCGAGGCCACTTGAACAGAAGCTCCCCGGCGGGAGCGGTCGATCGGCGAGTCCGATACCCTACGTGATCGTCGGTCGGGCGCTGGATCGACTTCGTCGTCCGAGGAGTCCATGGCAAAGAGCGTCCTCGTCACACTGGCCGACGAGCGGTTCCTCGATCAGGCCAAGCAGGTCTTCGCTTGCGTCCACTTCCGCTCCCGCTGGAGCGGCGACTACCTGCTGCTGGCGCACGAGGTGCCCGACGAGCAGCTCGAGCCGTTCCGGGAGCGGGGAATCCTGGTACAGCCCTGCAAGGGCTGGCTGGAGGAGAAGCAAAAGGGGTTCCACCCACCGACGGTGCTCAGCAAGTTCGAGCTCTTCACGCCGCGATTCCGGGCCTGGGAGCACGTGATCTTCGCCGATGGCGACACCATGTTCTGGGGCTCCCTGGAGGGGCTGGCCCGCAGGCCGGGCTTCGGCGCGGTCAGCGAGCGCAAACCCCTGAGGAAGGAGTTCGGGGCGCCGTCGGAGCAGAACGACGCTCTCCACGCGGAGCTGGCGCAGCGGATCGATCTCGAGCAGCCCGTCTTCAACACCGGCTTCATGTCCTTCCGCACCGAGTGCATCCGTGAGGAATCCCTCCAACGCATCCGCGAGCTCCATCTGCGCTACGCGCCCATCCAGAGACACCGCTACAGCGATCAACCGGCCTTGAACCTCTACTTCCGGGAGTGGCAGGCGCTCCCCGACATCTACGCGGCGATCCGAGGCCACGCGGAGAAGCGATTCGGGCTCCCCTCCCAAAAGCTACCGGTCGTCGGCCGCCACTTCGCCGGCAACCCGAGGCCCTGGATGCCAGATCACCCCTGCTACGACGAGTGGCAGCACAACCTGGCGCGCTTCGAGACCTTGGACGCTCGGGCGCCGCGTCTTCGCAACCGTCCGGGGACCGAGTGGCTCATCCAGGCGCGCTGGGCCCGCCTGGAAGGGCGGCGGCGCCTCTCGGATTCCAGCGCACCGACTCGGCGTCGACTGCGGCAGAACACGCCGTGAAGCGACTGCGCTGGCTGCGAGGCGAAGCTCCGCTCGGACCGCTAGGTCGCGCCCGACGGCGAGCCTCAAGCTCCGCGGCCGTGTGCTTCGCGCGCTCCGGAGGGAGCCGTTAAGATCGCATCGTGGCCATCACTCCCGGAGCCGAACACGACCTGCCGGAATACCTGGGGAAGCCCCGCACCTACATCATCGCCTCGACCCCGCGAACCGGCAGCAACTTGCTCTGCGGCTTGTTGCGAGGCACGGGACTGGCGGGCGCGCCGCTGGAGTACTTCAACCCGGGACACATGAGGAGTCTGCTCGAGCGGCTGGACTCCCCGGCTCCCACCGAGCGTCTCCGACGCTGGCGCCGCCGCAATACCAAGGGCTGGGCGTGGTTGGGGATCGAGACCTGGGGAGAGCGGGAGATCCGGCACTACCTCCAGCTGGTGCAACGGAGGCGAACCACTCCGAACGGCGTCTTTGGATCAAGGCGCATCACCGTCAAGTGGAACGCGTGTTTCTGGAGAACGGCTTCGCCCCGGAGGACTTCCTGGAGGCACCTCCCTACCTCTACCTGACGCGGCGCGACCAACTGGCCCAGGCGATCTCCTGGCTGAAGGCGCGCCAGAGCTGGAGCTGGCAGCAAGCGGGCGATGCGAGCAAGACGCGCTTCGACTTCGACCTGTTGCAGGCGCGCCTCGAACGGATCCACCGGCAGGAAAGCGGCTGGGAGAGGCACTTCGCCGAACGCGGGATCGAGCCCCTGCGGCTGGTGTACGAGGACACGGTGGAGGACCTCGACGGCAGCATTCGCCGGGCGCTCGCTTGGATCGGCGTCGACACGCCGCCCGATCTGACCGTTCCGGCTCCCACCACCAGGAAGCTGGCAGACGAAGAGTCGCAGCGCTGGGCCGACCTGTACCGCGAGGAGGAGGCTCGGCGCTCGCCCGGGCGGGTCGGCTGATCCGCCCGGAGCGGACGGAACCGATGCGAAGGCTGCAGATCTCCGTGGTTGCCATCGCGCTGGCGGGCGGTCTCGCCTGCGGGCGCGGGGAGGAGAGTGTGCCGCCGGCGCTCTCCGAGGCCGAGATCCAGCGCCTGGAGGCCCTCGGATACGTGGACTGGGCCGAGGAGCCAGCGGAGGAAGCCCACACCGGCGTGGTGGCCTGGGATCCCGAGCAGCGCCCACCCCGGCTACAACCTGGTGACGCTCCCGACCCTGCGGCGCGCCGAGCTCGTCGACATGGCGGGCGACGTGTTGCAGATCTGGACGGGAGACGAGGCCACCCGCTGGGAGCGCGCGACCTTGACACGGAACCGGGACCTGCTGGTGCTGGTCGCGCGAGGAGGGCGCGAGGGCCCCCGCCGTGCGCTGCAGCGGCTCCGCTGGGACGGATCTCTCCGCTGGAGCCGCGAGCTACCAGTTCACCACCACGTCGTGGAGCGACCCGACGGAAGCCTCGCAATTCTGACGCGCCAACAGCGCTGGCTGCCCGAGCTCACCACGCAAACGCTCCTCGCGGACAACGGAGTCGCGATTCTCTCGCCTGACGGCGAGCTTCTCGAGGAGCGTTCCCTCCACGACGGGCTCTCCTCGCGCCCGGACCTCTTCAGCTTTCTCCCCATCGAGTCCGGACCGGATGGGCCGAACCCGGACTTCCTACACGCGAACTTCATCCACTGGATGAGTCGGCCAGCGCTGGCGCGTCGCCACTCCCTCTACGCCCTCTCCAACCTGCTGATCACGCTCCGCGAACAGGACACCATCGCCATCTTCGACTTCGAGAAGGGCGCGTTGCTGTGGGCGTGGGGTCAGGGTGAGCTCCTGCGCCCCCACGATGCGAAGCTGCTCGGCAACGGAAACATCCTGGTCTTCGACAACCGGACCGGTGAGGGGACCTCGCGCGTCGTCGAGCTCGATCCCATCGCCCTCGAGATCGTCTGGGAATGGCCCAGCGCTGGAGGGCTGGAGTTCTACTCGAAGACCCGGGGCACGGTGCAGCGCCTCCCGAACGGCAACACGCTGATCGGCGAGTCGAACCGCGGCCGCGCCATCGAGGTGACCGCGGAGGCCGAGGTCGTCTGGGACTACTGGACCCCGCACCGCAACGAGAAGAGCCAGCCGGCGGCCTTCAGGATCGAACGCTACCCAGCGTCGCAGATACCGCTCGAGTAGCCCGCATGGCTCACGAGACAGGACCGAGCTAGAGCGGCGGCGGCGCCCAGGAGCCTTCGTTAGCCTGCTGTCTGTCGCGGCCTCGCAGCATGGGGCTCGGCCGCAGGGCCTCGGATGGAGTCGAGGCGACTCTCGGAGGCGGGCATTCTGAGGCGATCGGGGCAGCACATCGCTGGGAGGCTTCTTCTCCTTCTCGTCTCGCTGGTCGGATCTCTGCTGGCCGCGGAGCTGATCGTACGCGGTCTGGGCGTTGCGCCAGAGATCTACACCGTGCAGCGAGGCCGCTTCCAGCTCTCCCCCAATCCCCTGATCCGCTTCGAACTGGTCCCTCACTTCGAGTCCGACACTGCGGGGCCGATGATCGATTTCCGGGGCAAGGGCAACAGCCTGGGGTTCCGGGACCGCGAGCACTCCATCGAGAAGCCGCCGGGGACATACCGCATCCTGGTGTTGGGAGACAGCATCACCCAGGGATTCGGGATCGAGGCGAACGAGGACGTATTCACCTCGGTCCTCGAAACGAAGCTCCGCACCAAGGGCGTGAACGCAGAGGTCCTCAACTTCGGGGTGAGCGGCTACAACACAGAGCAGGAAGTGGAGACCCTGCGCGAGAAGGGCGTCCCCTTCGATCCGGATCTGGTGGTGCTCGCCTTCTGCGCCAACGACACTGCACCGGCCTCCCGCCAGATCCTCCGGGAGCTGCATCGTGAAGATGCTCAGCAGAGCGCCTTTTGGAGCATGTCTCCGATCCTGGTCGAGTCCGCCCTGTTTCGTCTCGTCTCGGCTTCCTATCCGCGCATTCAGGCATTCTTCGCGGACGCGCCGCGCGACGAGGACCGCATCTCCCGAGAAGCGCTCGGCAAGTACTTCGACGTCCTGGAGGGGTTGGCTCTCCAGCACGGGTTCGACGTCCTCGTCGTCTGGTTTCCCCGGCTGGAGGGAGACGGCAAGGGTGCGGATCTGCGCCGGGAGGTGGGCGCGCTCTCGAACTCGCATGGCTTTCGCTTCCACGACCTCACGCCCGATCTCCGGATCTGTGGCGCCGACGGACCCGTGGCACTGGATCGGCTCCATCCCAACAGACTCGGCCACCGCTGCGCGGGCCACGGAATCGCGCGGGCGATTCGGAGCATGACCCGGTAGCGAGCCCGATCGTTCGGATTCCTCTTGGGATCTACACTACTCCACGTAGCCAAGCGAGCGCAGGATTTCATCCTGCTCGAAGCTCCGTGGCGGTCGGGTCGTGGGAGCGGGTAGCTCCGCCGTGTAGCGGTCGAGGTAGCGTCCAAGTGTCTCGGCTACTTCGGGGTGTGCCTCGCTCACGTCGCGAAGCTCCAGCGGGTCACTTCTGAGATCATAGAGGGCCCGACGGTAGCCCCCTTCGAGCTGGGGATACTCCACCAGCTTGAAACCGGGGGTACGTACCGCACGCTCTCGGCCGTGTTCGGGAGGCCAGCGCTTCTGCGCCTCGCGCAACTTCTCGAACTCCTCGGGGTGGGCCTCGCGCACATCCCGGGTGAGACCGGGATCGACCACGTGGTCGAACAACATGGGCTTCCCCCCGGGCTCTTCGCAAAGCGAAAAGCGCTCTCCGTTGATGCAGTGGCGCTCGAGAGCGCGACCGGTGACGAGGGGACGAACCGAAGGCATCACCAGCGAGCTGCCGCTTTCGGCGAATGCCACCTGCGCGATCGAGGCTTCGAGAACGGGAGCCGAGGCGTCGACCTCCAGTCGCGGCCCCAGATCGAGACCATCCGTCGCGGGTCGATCCTCCTGGGCCACACCGGCAAGCCCGAGCAGGGTGGGCATCAGATCCTCGAGGCGAGCGACGTCGTGATCGGTCCGGTTCATCGCCAGGCCAGGCCCGGCGATGATCAACGGCACCCGCAGCGAGGCGTCGTGCACGTTGGGCCCGTGTTCGAAGAAGAGGCCCGCCTCGCCCAGGTTCTCGCCGTGGTCGGAGGTGAAGACCACGATCGCATTCTCGAGGCGACCGGACTCATCGAGACCATCGAGCAGCACGCCGATTTGAAGGTCGGTGTAGGCGATCTCGGAACCGTACAGCTGCTCACAGTGCTCGAGAGCCTGTTCCGACCTTCCGTCGTGATTCTCCTGTACCGCGCCCTTCTCGAGCTCCTTGCGCTTGAGCCGCTCCATGAGGCTGCGGCACCTCGGAGCCTCGGGCTGTGCAAAGGTGGCCGGCGGCAGATACGGAAAGTGGGGATCGAAGTAGTGTGCCCACAAGAAGAAGGGCTCCTCCGCTTCGACACGCTTCGAGAGGGAGAGCGCCCGGGCGGTGACGACTTCGGCACTCGGGGGATTCACCAGGAAGAACTCCGCGAAGCCGCGGTGCAGGTTCACCCGGGGGCCCGCCGCATGGTTGGCGGAGACTCCGATGGTCCTGTAGCCCCTGCGGGACAACAGCTCGGCGAGCGTGGCACCCCGGAGAAGGGGATCCATCACCTCCCTGGAGCCGTGGCGGTGCGGCAAGAGCCCCGTGAACAGCGAGGCGAGCGCGGGAGTCGTGCGCGGGAAGGGAGTCGTCGCCTGGAGGAAGTTGGTGCCCGCGTTCGCGAGTGAATCGATCCGAGGGGTGCGAGCTGGCTCGGAGCCGTTGCAGCCGAGGCCGTCCCAGCGGAGGGTGTCCACCGTGATGGCGACGATGCTCGGCGGCGGAGCCTGGGCTCCGGTCGATCGAGCGGTCGCGGAGTCGTTTCGGGATCGCGCCGTCTCGTGCTGTGCGAAGACCGATGGCGCGGCCATCGCGATGGCACCGAGCGCGAGGAAGAGGGCGCAACCCAGCGCAACGGATCTGGCCTGCACGGTCAAGACCGTATCATCGCACCGTTGGCGGAACCAGCAAACGCCGGACCGGAGCTCACGCGAGCAGCCGTCTCCCCGCGGGGTGAGTCCACCCTTCGCGACCGGCCGAAGAATGCCCGCTAGCATCAGCGCTCCATTGACCATCGTCCGGCGGGAAGGTCCCATGCAAGCCAAGCTCTCGAGGGTGGTGGTGACGCTTGCGGCCCTCGGCACGGCGTCCTGCGCGTACGGCCCGCTCGCTCCCGAGCCTGAGGCCGAACCGGTCATCGCCCTGTGCCGAGACCGCAGCATCCACACCAAGCCGTTCCGGCATTCCACGATCAGCGTGAGGGACGCCGAGTCCATCGTCCACGTCCCCGGCGATGACAACCTCTGGATCGGGGACGATCACTCCAGAGCCGTGTTCGAGTTCGACCGGAGATCCGGGCACTACCGCTCGCGCCTCACCGAGGAAGAGATCGTCGACGAGTTCCCGGAGGTGAAGCGCTGTGAGGATGGGGATCGGAACCCCGAGACGCGTTGCTCCTATACCGGGGAGCTCGAGGTCCTCGCCTACGATCCCGGCACCGAGACCCTGTTCGTGTTCAACACCGTCAGCGACTGGAGCCAGCGTCCGCCCGAGGACAAGGCGGCGCTGTTCCGGCTGCGCAAGAAGCACGCGCACGCAGATTTCGGGCTGCTCGATTGGCGGAAGATCCCGGCTGGACTGAGAATCGGCCCCGCCGTGGCGATCGGGGGAAGGCTCTACCTCGCCATCGGGGGCGACGTCGTCGAGTACGACGTCGAGCGGAACCAGCTGGCAGACGTCGACGCCGCGGGGGACCCGCTTCCCGTGGTGAGCATCGCCTCGGGGAACCACATCGTCGGGATGGCCTTCGACGGCGCCTCACTCTGGCTCCTGACCGGTCGCAAGCAGCTGGTCCAGGTCTACTGGGACTCGAAGGCGGTGATCGAGAGCTACGACATCGCGCCATTCGGGATCGGCAAGGCCAAGGGCCTGGCCTTCGGCGAAGGAGAGTTCTTCGTCGTCGACGGAGACTATCCGAATCTGATCCACGTGCTTCGGTTCGGAACGCGAGCGAAGATCTCCTGGTGGCGCGGGGGCGGGCAGTCCCTCTCATGCGGCTGAGGCGGCCTTTCCGGGGCGCCGCAGGAATGCGCTGAGGCGTTCAGGGAGAGACCACTTCCCAGTCGCCGCTTCCCATGCCGGGGTCGGCCGTGGACACCACGCTGAAGCCGGTCCGCTCGCTGTTCCACTGCAGCGTCCAGATCTCGATGCCGCCGCTGTCCGTGTCGCGGACCACGATCTCGTTGGCGAGGCCGTCACCATCGAAGTCACCCGAGGTGTCCATGCTCCAGTCGGCTTCCAGCCGCGGCAGCTCGAAGGTCCGGACCAGGCCCAGGTCGCCGGCCATCTTCCAGAGGACTGCCTCACCGTGCGCCGGGTCGGACCATATGACGTCGCCGAAGCCGTCGCCGTCCGCGTCGCCGCAGCCGACCGCCGGGTTCTCGGTGCTCATCCGCGGACCGACCGTCTCGGAACGCCGGAGGGGCGATCCCACCATCCACCAGGCGACGGTCTCCGAGGGGTCCTGCCAGATCACCTCGTCGGTTCCGTCGCCGTCCAGATCCATGGCGCAGGCGGCCTCCCCTACCGGCACGGGCCCCTCGCCCTCGCGGTCCACGGACGAACCGCGCATGAACCAGACCAAGCTCCGCTTCCGGCATCGCCACAGCAGGTCGTCGTCGCCGTCGCCGTCGAAATCGCCGATCGCATCGACGGTGCTGCAGCGGTCGGGAGGCCTCAGCGAGGCGCTTCCGCGGAACCAGCCGCCGCCCATGAACCAGATTTCCAGCGACCCCTCCCTGCTCCACTGGAGCAAGAGGTCCGCTATCCGGTCACCATCGAAATCCCCCGATCCAATGAAGCGCCATCGCCCGTCCAGCCTTCCGAACTCGGTGGTGAAGAACGGTGACGGCCCATCCATGAGCCACGCCGCGGTGTAGTCGGTACGCATGTTCTGCCACAGCAGGTCGGTGCGTCGGTCACCGTTCAGGTCGTAGGGCAGCGTCCCGGTGCCTCCGGGGCCCGGCCCGGGCGGAGGCGTCGGCTCCGGTCTCGGAGGGGGAGTCGGGCCGGGGGGAGGGGGAGTCGGCTCCGGTGCCGGAGGGGGAGTCGGGCCGGGGGGAGGGGGAGTCGGCTCCGGTGTCGGAGGGGGCAATCCGCCGCCGGAAGCCACGAACCGCACCGGTTCCGAAGACGGAGAGGGAGAGCTGGCGAAGAGTGCTTTTCCATCCCAGCCCCACGCAATCACGCAGACACGGATCGTCTCGCCGAGCTGGCCGCGGACGGTCGTCTTCGGCTCCGAGACGTAGGCCACGATCGAGCCCGAGTAGCCTGTTTCGTTCCTGTCCACGTAGACGGTGTAGAAAGCCACCGGCCCCAGGGACGGCGTCCAGACGAAGTCGGCGGCTCTCCCCTCGACGTCGATCAGGGCGAGCGCAGAGGAGCTCGCCAGCAGGAGCGCGGCGCTGGCTGCCACCGCCAGGCGAGCGAAGCTGGGCATTCTCGAGGGCCTTTCTCTACCGTTGGACGGCGGCTTTCCCAACCCGAGCCACCGCATCTGCAATCGGAACGCAGAAGTCTCTCTCGATCAGCGAGCGCGCTCATTCTTTGCAGAATGCCGTTAAGTTCACGTGATACCCATCACAAAAGGGGCTTTTCCCCAACATATTTCGAAATCTATTGGAGCTGATTGCGGGTTTGACCCTACGGTCTGAGGCAAGGAGAAGTCTGGCGTGGAACGAATCGTTCATCGCACCTGCACACTGTGCGAGGCTTGCTGCGGAATCGAGGTCGAGGTGGACGACGGGCGGATCGCCGCGATCCGCGGCGATGAGCTCGACCCGCTCAGCCGGGGTGAGATCTGCGCGAAGGCCGCAGCGCTCACGGACCTGCACGAGGATCCCGACCGCCTGCGCCATCCGATCCGGCGGACCGGGAACGGCTGGGAGCGCCTGGACTGGAGGGAGGCCCTCGACCTCGCTGCCGAGGGAATCCTCGCGGTGCAAGGCCGGCACGGAACCGATGCGGCCGCCATCTACCTGGGAGAGCCCGTCGTCCACAACCTGGGCGCGATCCTCTTCGGCGACGCGCTGGTCGCGGCGCTGGGAACTCGAAAGCGCTTCAGCTCCAACTCCCTCGACCAGTTTCCGAAGCAGCTCGCCTGCCACTGGATGTACGGAAGCGGCTTCCTGATGCCGGTGCCGGACCTCGATCGGACCGATCACCTGCTGATGATCGGCGCCAACCCGGTGGTCTCGAACGGCAGCGTGATGACGGCTCCGGGCATGCGCGCCCGCCTTCGCAGGATCCGGGAGCGCGGCGGAAGGGTCGTCGTGATCGATCCGCGGCGCAGCGAGACAGCAGAGCTCGCCGACGAGCATCACTTCATCCGTCCCGGCACCGACCCCCTGCTGCTCGCGGCGCTGCTTCAATGCCTCTTCGCGGAAGGCCGAGCCCGAGTCGGCGAGCTCGCACCTCACGTGCGAGGACTCGAGGTCCTCGAGAAGGCGGTGGCCGACTTCTCGCCCGAGACCGTGGCACAGCGGGTGGGCATCGAGGCGGAGACCATTCGGGGCCTGGCGCGCGCCTTTGCGGAGGCCCCGAGCGCCGTCTGCTACGGCCGCATGGGGACCAGCACGGTCGCCTTCGGAACCGTCACCAGCTGGCTGATCGAGGCGCTCAACATCGCGAGCGGCAACCTCGACCGGCCCGGCGGTGCGATGTTCGCGAACCCGCCAGCGGATGTGCTGAAGCTCCAGCCGGCCACCGAGCGAGGTCGCTGGCACTCGCGCACCCGCGGAACACCCGAGTTCATGGGAGAGCTCCCCACGGCTACGCTCGCCGAGGAGATCGAGACGCCCGGCGAAGGGCAGGTCCGCGCACTCGTCACCCTGGCGGGCAACCCGGTGCTCTCTTCACCGGCGGGCCATCGGCTGAGCGAATCGCTCGGCAAGCTCGACTTCATGGTCTCGATCGACTTCTACCTGAACGAGACCACGCGGCACGCCAACCTGATCCTCCCGCCGGTGGGTCCGCTGGAGCGAGACCACTTCGACCTGGCGTTCCAGCTCCTCTCGGTCAGGAACACCACGCGCTGGTCTCCAGCGGTGTTCGATCCGCCCAAGGATGCCAGGAACGATGCCGAGATTCTCCTCTCCCTGGCGAGCCGTCTGTTCCGCGCCCGCGGAGCGTCGGGAAGGGCGAAGGCCCTGGGGATTCGCGCCCTCACCGCCCTGGGTGGGGAACGCGCCTCGCGACTCGTGCTCGACCTGGCTCTCCGCACCGGCCCCCACGGAAGCGGACTCCACCCGTGGAAGAAGGGGATTTCCGTGAAGCGCCTACGCGCCTCGCCTCACGGCATCGACCTGGGGCCGCTCACGCCATGCCTGCCGGGTCGCCTCCCGCGCCGCTCGGACGGAGCTGCGCCGGGGATCGATGTCGCGCCGGAGGAGAGCGTCGCAGACCTGGCGCGCCTGCGCGCGAGACTCGACGAGGAGCCGGCTCCCCTGCTCCTGATCGGGAGACGGGAGATGCGCAGCGTCAACAGCTGGTCCCACAACCTCCCGAGCCTGGTCAAGGGGCGACTCCGCTGCACCTTGCTCGTCCACCCGGCCGACGCTGAAGCGCAGGGCATCGGATCCGGCGATCCGGTCCGCGTGACCAGCCGCGTCGGCGCGGTGGAGGTTCCGGCGGAGGTCACCGAGGAGGTGATGCCGGGAGTGGTCTCCCTGCCGCACGGCTACGGCCACGGCCTCCCGGGGGTCCAGCTCGGGATCGCGGCGAAACACGCGGGCGCCAGCATGAACGATCTCACTGATCCCGCCGAGATCGATCCCCTCTCCGGAACCGCCGTCCTGAGCGGCATCCCGGTTCGACTGGAGCGCTGCTAACCGACTCGGGGACCCGTAGCGGGTTTCAGAACTCGGCGAAGCCCGGCACCCGCGGGAAGGGAATCACGTCGCGGATGTTCGCCATTCCGGTGATGAACTGAACCAGCCGCTCGAAGCCCAGGCCGAATCCGGAGTGGGGCACCGAGCCGTAGCGGCGCAGCTCCAGGTACCACCAGTAGGCATCCCGGTCCAGACCCAGCTCCTCCATGCGGCTGCTGAGCACGTCGTGACGGTGCTCGCGCTGCGAGCCGCCCACGATCTCACCGATCCGTGGCACCAGCACGTCCATCGCCCGGGCGGTTCGGCCATCGTCGTTCTGATACATGTAAAAGGCCTTGATCTCCCTGGGGTAGTCGGTCACGACCACCGGCTTCTTCACGTGCTCCTCGGTGATGAAGCGCTCGTGCTCGCTCTGGAGATCCGCTCCCCACTCCACCGGGAACTCGAAGCTGCGACCGCTCTCCTCGAGGACCCTGATGGCCTCGGTGTAGGAGATCCGCTCGAAGGGGGAGCTGATGACGTGTTCGAGTGTCTCGAGCACCGTCGCGTCGATCCGGTCGTTGAAGAAGCGGAGGTCTTCGGGGCAGCGGTCCAGAACGCGCTGGAACACCTCCTTGAGGAAGGCCTCGACCAGCTCCACCTGACCGTCCAGATCGCAGAAGGCCATCTCCGGCTCGACCATCCAGAACTCCGCCAGGTGCCGGCTGGTGTTGGAGTCCTCGGCGCGGAATGTGGGCCCGAAGGTGTAGACGTCGGTGAGCGCCAGGGCGGCGATCTCCGCCTCGAGCTGGCCCGAGACCGTGAGGTGGGCCTCGCGGCCGAAGAAGTCCTGGCTCCAGTCCACGCCACCGTCCTTCCTGGGCGGGTCGAGCGGATCCAGGGAGGTGACCCGGAACATCTCTCCCGCGCCTTCGGCATCCGCCAGCGTGATCACCGGGGAGTGCAGCAGCAGGAAGCCGCGCTCCTGGAAGAAGTCGTGTATGGCCCGAGACGCTGCGTTCCGCACCCGCATCACCGCGGCGATGGTGTTGGTCCGGGGCCGCAAATGGCCGATGGTGCGAAGGAACTCGAAGCTGTGCCGCTTCTTCTGGAGGGGGTAGTCCGAATCCGCATCGCCGATCAGCTCGACCTCTTCGGCGCGAATCTCGAAGCGCTGGCCCTTTCCCGGCGACTCCACCAGCTCGCCCGTCACCCGCACGGCACAGCCGGTCCCGAGGGAGCCCAGGGCGGGCTCGCGCTCCGAGAGCTCCGCATCCACCACGGCCTGGATGCCCGAGAGGCAGGAGCCATCCGTCACGTCCAGGAAGGAAACCCCCTTGGAGCGGCGGACCGATCGCAGCCAGCCGTTCGCGGTCACGCTGCCGCCAGCCGAGGGACGACACAGCAGATCCGCGATTCGCTCCCGATTCACGGCGAGCGCTCGCTCGTGAGCAGCCGGTCCAGCCGCTCGGCCTCCGCCAGCAAGCGGTCCGAGGCATCGGGCACCAGGGTCGACTGGAGGATCTCGTATTTCTGATGCGCCAAGGGCTCCTCGAAGTTGCGAACGTGCGGGAGGTAGCGAATCCAGCCGTTCGCGATTCCCAACACCGCGGCGTGACGCTTCCCGAGACGCCGCTTCCAGTCGAGACCCACGTCCACCGTCGGCTCCAGCGGAAAGCCGGCCAGGTGCGCGTCGCCGATGCGGAGGACCTGGACCTCGACCTCCGGCTCGTCCCCGAAGGCGAAGCGGCTGGCGGTTCGATCGCGCAGATAGAGCCGCAGCTTCGCGACCCGCTCGCGGCGCTCCTTCTCGGGAAGACCGGCGGTCCGCTCCGCTTCCAGCCGAAACAGCTCGCCGGTGCCCGCCTTCGAGTCGGGCGGCAGCTCCAGAGCCGCCAGCGCTTCGCGCCGGCGCCGCTCCGGGTCTTCCCCGTGGACCGGAATCCGGATTCGGGTGGAGCCGGCGGCCACTTCCGCCTCGTGCCGCGTCTCCAGCGCCGAAGCCACCCCGACTACCGCCTGGCCGATCTCGCGACCGAGGACCTCCATCTCGTCGAAACCCACGCCCACGCTCTGGCCCGGGATCGCCAGGTCCAGGAGACCCCGGGTCCGCGGATCCACGTCGGCGTGGGCACCCAGGACGAAGATGGGATTGCACCCCGGGAGTGCTTCCTGGATCGCCTGCCCCGCGGCCCACGGCCAGTCCGCCGAGTAGGCCAGGTTGTCGTGACCCAGGGCCGTGGGATGGCAACCGTGGACGTAGAGCACGGAGAGCGGCGAGCCATCGGCGCGGTCGACGCGGACCACCAGGACGTCGGTGTCCAGGGGACCGTCGGCGCGGCGGCGATTTCGCCCGATCCGGGCCTCCGCCCGCCCGACGCCCAGACGCGCAGCTGCCGCGTCTTCGCACGCTCGAACCCCCGCCTCGACTGCAGCCGTAAGCAGTGGCGCCACGTGATCGGGCAGCTCCGTGCCTCGGAGCAGGGCGCCAAGGCCGGTGTCCGGCCCCGAGTGGGTGTGAACGCAACCCACCAGGATCCGCTCCCGTGCGACGCCGGTCTTCGCCGCGACGCGCTCGCGGATGGCCTCGGCCTGGGAGGGCGCCATCAGGCAGAGCTCGCACTCGATCAGCAGGAGATCCGAGTCGGAGGCGAGATACAGCGCCCGCGCGTGCAGGGGATCGTGGAGCGACGCGGCGGTGCCGGTGCGCGCTCCGTACCCCATCATCTCCACACCGATCGGCGTCTCGAGCACCACCGCGCTGGTGCCGGCGATCAGCTCCGACAAACAGTGACCTCCCCTGGGAAGAGTATAACGGCGGCAGCCCCTCGTAGATCGTGGACGTTCTTTCCGTTCGTCTACCGCTGCGTGCGCAGCCAGGGATCGACGGCTCTCTCGAGGCCCTCCGGGCGATAGGGCAGCGCAACGGTGCGGCCCGTGGCGGCCGACTCGTACGCGGCGACGAGGATCTCGAGCACTGCGAGTCCGTCGGCACCCGATTCGCGGGGGGTGGTGCCCTCTCGGAAGCACTCCAGGAAGTGGGAGAGCTCCTGGGGGTAGCCGTTCTCGACCACCCAGTCGGTAAGCGTCATGGTCCACCCGGGTGGAGCCTGGTGCTGGGGGCTCCCTCGGTGCGTGTAGAGCTCGAGGCCGCTCCCGTGCAGGAGATCCACGTCCAGGTAGCCCTCGGCGCCCCAGATCTCGAGGCGCGACTGCATCCCGCCCTGAAGCACCCAGGAGGCTTCGCAGTTGGCGGTGATGCCGTCCGCAAACTCGAGATGGATCACCGAGTGGTCCTCGAGCTCCGTCTTGTCGCGATGCAGCGCGTTGGCCAGGTGTGCGGTCACCCTCGCGACCGCCGGCTTCCCCAGCACCCAGCGCACCAGCTCGACGGCGTGGCACGCCATGTCCATCAGAACGCCGCCGCCCGCCTCTTCGCGGCTGAAGAACCACGGGGAGTAGGGTCCGCCGTGGGCCTCGCGCTGGGTCAGGTAGAGGATCTCGCCGAGAGCGCCGGATTCGAGGATCTCGCGGGCGCGCTCGAACTTCGGCACGAAGGGAAGCTCCTCGGCGTAGGCCAGCCCGACGCCAGCAGCCGCGCAGGCGTCGACGATCGCCCGGCCCTCCTCCAGGGAGACCGCCAGCGGCTTCTCGACGATCACGTGCTTGCCGGCGGAAGCGGCGGCGATGGCGTGTGGCGCGTGGCAGGCGTTCGGGGAGTTCACGCACACCACGTCCACCTGCGGCAACAGCTCCTCCACGCGGTCGGTGGCGAGTTCGATCTCGAACTCCCTCGCGAACCGCTCCGCGCTCTCGCGCTGCCGCGACCAGACCGCGACGACCTCAGCCTCGGGAACGTGAGAGAACGCCTGCATGTAGGTGCGGGAGATCCAACCGGAGCCGATCAGACCGACGCGAAACGGCTTCATCGGGACGACTCCTGGGCGTCCAGGCTCCGGCGCAGCTCGCCGGCGCCTGCCTGAACCTTGGCGAATGCCGCCACCAGGTCGTCCACGTCCTCCTCCCCGCCGAGAAAGAGGAAGTGGGGAAGCCATATCGACTCCTGGTAGGCGGCACGGCTCGTGACTGGGAAGGCGCAGCCCGAGTAGTCGACGCCCCCACGCGCCACCGGATTCGTCTTCGGGTCCATCGCAAAGAGCGGATCCTCTGGGATCGGCACGTAGAAGCGCCCGTAGCAGGGAACGCCCTCCGCGCCCAGGGCGCGAAGCGCGTCGTCCCTCGAAACCCCTGCAAACTGCTCCTCGTCGTAGCGCAGGATGAACTGGTAGGCGGTGCGATTCGTGACCCGCTCGTCCCTGGCCAGCGGAAGCAGTCCGGGGACGGTCGCGATCTCCTTCTCGAAGCGCTCGATCCGCTCGGCGCGCCGCCGGTGCTGCTCCGGCAGACGCCGAAGCTGCTCGCGCAGCACGGCGGCCTGCCACTCCGTCATCCGCCCGTTGCTGCCGAGCATGCGCTCGGGGAAGTCGTCGTAGCCGGGCTCCTTGCGGCCACAGTTCACCAGGGACTGTAGACGCTGCTCATAGGTCCCATCGCTGGTGGTGATGAGTCCGCCCTCCCCCGCGGTCAGCAGCTTCGTGCTCTGCGTCGAGAAGGAGCCGAAGTCGCCGATCGAGCCGGCGCCCCGGTCTCGCCAGCGAGCACCGTGAGCGTGGGCGCAGTCCTCCACCAGGAGTAGCCCCCGCCGCCGGGCCAGCTCCTCGAGGCGGTCCATGTCCGCCATCGAGCAGGCCAGGTGGACCGGCATGATCGCCTCGGTGCGTTCGCCGACCACCGCTTCGACCTGATCCGGATCCAGGCAGTAGGTCTCCGGCAGCACGTCCACGAACACGGGAACGCCCCCCGCCGCGACGATGGCGCTGGCGGTCGCGACGAAGGTGTAGGCGCTGGTGATGACCTCGGCGCCGGGAGAGAGGCGGGCCGCCTGGAGCGCGAGGGTCAGCGAGAGGGTGCCGTTCAGCGTCGGCACCGCGTGGCTCGAGCCCACGTAGGCGGCGAACTCCTGGGAGAGCGCCCTCGCCTCGACGTTCGGAGAGGGATGGCCTCCCCAGTTGTGCGACTCGAGCACGCGCCAGAGAGCCTCTCGCTCCGCCTCGCCGAACTCGGGCCAGCGCGGCCAGGGCCGCGCCCGCACCGGAGTCCCCCCGTGGACCGCCAGCTTCTCCGCCAACTCCGTGCCTCCCGACCTGCCATGCTACTGTTGAGCCGGGGGATTTGCCCGAATGGGGAAGGAAATGCACGGGTTGGCCCGCGCCACGGCGCTGGCCGTGTCGCTCCTGCTGCTCTCCCTGGCCGCGGTGTCGGCCGAGGGAAGGGCCATCGAGGTCTACAAGGCCGCGAACCGGACCGCCGCGGAGCTCCTGCCGCTGGCCGAGGCGGCCATGGCCGGAGAGGGCTCGGCAGCCCTGGACGCCGGCACCAACTCGGTGGTCCTGATGGGCCCGTCCGCAGCCGTCGAGCGGGCCCTCGCCCTGCTCCGCCAGCAGGACCAGAAACGGCGAACCGTATTGATCCGGTACGAGTCGAAGCGCGCCGACGAGCTGGCGGCCGAGCAGATCCGCGTCGATTGGAGCGCCGGCGGTGAGAGCCTCCGGGTGGGAAACGTGATCTTCCCGACGGATCGCACCGGAGTCCGCGCGAGCGGCCGGGTCATCCAGAGCAACCAGGAGGACTCGCTCGCCGGAACCCTCCGGGTTCTCGATGGAGAGGTCGGGCACATCGGGAGCGGACGCCAGGTACCGGTTCGCTCGCGGGGGATCTTCACCTCCCAGCTGGCCTTCGTCGGCGCGGAGCGGGGCTTCACCGCCCGCCCGCGAATCCTGTCCGATGACCGCGTGCAGGTGGAAATCCAGCCGACCGACGACGACGTCGACGACCTCGGCCGCGTCGAGTTCACCGGCGCAGCCACGACTGTGATCGTGAAGCCCGGCGAGACCGTGGCGCTCGGGGGAATTACGCGCAGCACCGACGGTCACCGCGAGGGATCACGCGTGATCACCGCGTCCGAGGTCGCCAGGAGAGAGCGGGTCCTCCTGCTCACCGTCGACATCGACGAGTGAGCGGAGGAGCCGGGGACGTTCTTTACGTATTTGCGTTGTGGATCTCCACCACGCAAATACGTAAAGAACGTCCCCGATCCTGGCTCGGGCTACGCGTTGGCGTAGATGTCCATCACCTCGTGGAGCAGCTCGATGGCATCGCTCTTGGGTCGCTGGAACGAGTTGCGGCCGATGATCGACCCGAAGCCGCCGCCCTCTGCGATCCCGCGGATCTCTTCGATGACGCCGTCCTGGCCCTTGGCGGCTCCGCCGGAGAAGATCACGATGCGCCGGCCGTTGAAGGCGCTCTGCACCACGTGCCGGACGCGATCCGCGAGCGTTGCCACCGGGATCCCTTCCGACGCGTAGACCTTGCGAGCCGCTTCCTGCTCGATGTGCTCCGTCGGGGGCTTCACCTTGATCAGGTGGGCGCCGAGCTGGGCCGCAATCTGCGCGGCGTAGGCGCTGACGTCGACTGCCGTCTCCCCGTCCTTGGAGATGCCGCTGCCGCGCGGGTAGGACCAGACCACCACCGCCAGCCCCGCGGACTTGGCGTCGAGGGCGAGCTCGCGGATCTGCTGGTACATGTCGTTGCGGGCCGACGAGCCCGGGTAGATGGTGAAGCCGATGGCTGCGCAGCCGAGGCGCAGTGCGTCCTCGACGCTTCCGGTCACGGCCGAGCAGGGATCGGAGCCGCTGTAGAGCGAATCCGAGTTGTTCAGCTTCAGGATCAGCGGCACGTCGCCGGCGAACTCAGCAGCGCCCGCCTCGAGGAATCCGAGGGGAGCGGCGTAGGCGTTGCAGCCGGCCTCGATGGCCAGCTCGAAGTGGTAGCGGGGGTCGTAGCCGAGCGGATTCTTCGCGAAGCTCCGGGCCGGCCCGTGCTCGAACCCCTGATCCACGGGCAGGATCACCAGCTTGCCCGTCCCTCCGAGCCGCCCGTGATTGAGCAGACGGGCGATGTTGGTGAGGGTTCCGGGAGTCTCACCCCGATACCAGGAGAGAATCTCTTTGACGCGTTTGCTCATGGGAACGGCCCTCCGTCGACGATTGACGTGATGACGAGATGAAGCGGGCGTGGGAACACTCGGACGGCGCGTCTGCAGATCGATCGCGTCAGTGTCCTACCCCAGCTAGGATACCAGAGGTCGAGTGGGGTGGGGAAAGACCCAGAGGAGGGGAAGACCGGAGATGAGGTGGACGGCCCTGATTGGACGGTGGGCGGTTGCGTGCACACTCTGCACACTGGCCATCGGACTGGCCCTCGGCGGTCCGATCCAGGCAGTGGACGACGCTCCGAAGAAAGGAGGTGGAAAGCCCGTGGTGATTCTCTCCACGACGGAAGGAGACATCAAGATCGAACTGGATGCCGAGAAGGCACCGATCACGGTGGAGAACTTTCTCGGCTACGTGGACGCCAAGTTCTACGACGGAACCATCTTTCACCGGGTGATCCCGGACTTCATGATCCAGGGCGGCGGCTTCGACGAGAAGATGTCTCAGAAGAAGACGCAGGCGCCGATCAAGAACGAGGCGGACAACGGCCTCACCAACGATCGCGGCACCCTGGCGATGGCGCGCACCAGCGACGTCAACAGCGCGACCGCGCAGTTCTTCATCAACCTGAAGGACAACGACTTCCTCAACCACGGCTCACGGGACTTCGGCTACGCGGTGTTCGGCAAGGTCGTGGATGGAATGGACGTGGTGGACAAGATCGCTGCGACCCCCACCGGCCGGAAGGGGGGACAGAGCGACGTCCCCACGAAGCCGATCCTGATCAACTCCGCGCGCCGCGAGTAGCCGGGGGGCCTCGCCGGCTCGCTATCGAGGCCGCGCCGGAAAGAGAACGGCCCCGGTGAGGCATCGCCTCGCCGGGGCCGCAGCTGATTCAGGCGGTTGCCTACATTCCCATGCCGCCCATGTCGGGCATGCCGCCGCCGGGCATGCCACCGGGCATGCCGCCGCCGGCGTTCTTCTCCGGCTTCTCGGCCACCGTCGCCTCGGTGGTCAGCAGCAGAGCCGCCACGCTGGCCGCGTTCTGGAGGGCGTAGCGCACCACCTTGGTGGGATCGATCACCCCGGCCTTGACCAGGTCCTCGTACTCCTCGGTCGCCGCGTTGAAGCCGTGGGCGCCCTTGGCGGACTTGACCTTGTCGACCACGATCGAGCCCTCGACCCCCGCGTTCTCGGCGATCCGACGCATCGGCTCCTCCACCGCGCGCCGCACGATCGAGACACCCGCGGCCTGCTCCGGGCTCAGGCTCTCCTCCAGGCCGTCGAGTGCAGCCTGGGCGCGAAGCAGCGCCACGCCGCCTCCCGCCACGATGCCCTCTTCCACTGCTGCGCGCGTCGCGTGCAGCGCGTCCTCGACCCGGGCCTTCTTCTCCTTCATCTCCGTCTCGGTGGCCGCGCCCACCTTCACCACCGCAACGCCGCCCACCAGCTTCGCCAGACGCTCCTGAAGCTTCTCGCGGTCGTAGTCCGAGGTGGTGTCCTCGATCTGGGCGCGAATCTCGCCCACGCGACCCTCGATGTCCTTCTTGGCGCCCGCGCCATCGATGATCGTGGTGTTGTCCTTGTCGATCACGATGCGCTTGGCCTTGCCCAGGTCCTTCAGCGTCACGTTCTCCAGCTTGAGACCCAGTTCCTCGGCGATCACCTGACCACCCGTCAGCACCGCCATGTCCTGCAGCATCGCCTTGCGGCGATCACCGAAGCCCGGCGCCTTCACACACGCCGCACTCAGCGTGCCGCGGATCTTGTTCACCACCAGCGTGGCCAGTGCCTCGCCTTCGATGTCCTCCGCCACGATCAAGAGCGGCTTGCCCTGACGAGCCACCTGCTCCAGCAGCGGCAGCAGATCCTTCATGTTCGAAATCTTCTTCTCGTTGAGAAGAATCATCGCGTCCTCGAGCACCGTCTCCATGCGGTCCGGATCCGTCACGAAGTAGGGCGAGAGGTAGCCGCGGTCGAACTGCATGCCCTCGACCACCTCGAGGACCGAGTCCATCGACTTGGCCTCCTCGACGGTGATCACGCCCTCCTTGCCGACCTTCTCCATCGCCTCGGACAGCATCTTGCCGATGGTCTCGTCGCTGTTCGCCGAGATCGATCCCACCTGGGCGATCTCCTCGGAGTCCCGGGTGGGCTTCGACTGCTTCTTCAGGTCCGCGGTGACCGCCTCGACGGCCTTCTCGATGCCGCGCTTCAGCTCCATGGGGCTCATGCCGGCCACCACCAGCTTGCTGCCCTCGCGGAAGATCGCCTGGGCCAGCACCGTCGCCGTGGTGGTGCCGTCACCTGCCACGTCCGAGGTCTTGCTGGCGACCTCCTTCACCATCTGGGCGCCCATGTTCTCGAACCTGTCCTCGAGCTCGATCTCCTTGGCGACCGTGACGCCGTCCTTGGTCACCGTGGGCGAGCCCCAGCTCTTCTCGAGGATCACGTTGCGGCCCTTCGGCCCCAGCGTCACGCGCACCGCATTGGCGAGCGCGTTCACACCATTCAGGAGCTTGATGCGCGCCTCCTGATCGAACTTGATTTCCTTGGCCATCGACTACTCCAGGATCCCGAGGACGTCGTCCTCGCGAATGATCAGATGTTCTTCACCATCCAGGGTGACGTCGCTGCCCGAGTACTTGCCCAGCAGGATCCGGTCACCGACCTTCACATCCAGGGGCGTGACGGTTCCGTCTTCGGCCACCTTGCCGGTGCCGACGGCCACCACCTGGGCCTCCTGGGGCTTTTCCTTCGCGGTGTCCGGGATGATGATCCCGCCTCGCGTGACTTCCTCTTCGTCGAGACGCCTGGCCAGGACCCGGTCCCGAAGCGGACGAAACTTCATGGCTTCGCCTTCCTCCACTCGCTCCCCGCCAGCGGCGAGGCAGCGCTTCATTTTTGGGTGTAGGCGTAAGCTGTGCACCAGGGTCGGTGCGTCAACCCCGTCCGAGTCTTTTCGCGAGCAGACGGGCGGCCTCGAGTGTCCGCTCCGGCGGCGCTGCCGTGAAGCAGAGCCGGACCCATCCCGGATAGTCCGTGCCGGAGGATGAGCCGGGCGAGAGCAGAACTCCGTCCTCGAGGCAATCTTCGAGGAATCCCAGCAGCTTACGCTCGCGGAGCTGGGCCCGAACGTCGAGGAAGAAGAAGCAGGAGCCCTCGGGCGGCGGCACTCCCAGGGTCGCCGCCACCCCTTCACCGACCGCCCGGTAGGCCTCGCGGGCTCGGGCCAGCCAGGCTCCCCCGCTCTGGAGAGCCCGCAGGGCGGCGAGCTGTCCGGCCGTGGGCGCGTGGTAGCTGGTGTGAGTCGACACCTTGAGCGCCTCGCCCACAGCTGCCGCAGGGCCCACCAGGTACCCGACGCGGTTGCCTGCCATGCCGTAGGCCTTGGAGAATGAGAAGACGCTCAGGGTGCGCTCCGGCGCGAACTGACCGATCGAGCAGTGCTCGCCCCGGTAGACGAAATCCTCGTAGACCTCGTCGGAGATCAGCCACAGGTCCCGGCGCCTCGCCAGCTCGGCGAGGGCCTCGAGCCATGCCCGGGGAATCAGACGACCGGTCGGGTTGGAGGGGGTGGAGAGATACAGAGCGATGCTCCTCTCCCCGAGGCGCTCCTCGACGGCCTCCACCGCAGCCGATGGAGAATCGACCCGGTCGTAGAAGGGAACCTCCACGGGCGTCGCCCGATGGGCCTGGACGATGCCGCGAATCAGGGGCCAGAAGGGCGCCAGGATCAGGATTTCCTCACCGGGGTCGGCCAGCTGGCCGATGGCACTGGCCAGTGCGCCCGTCGCGCCTGCTGCGACCAGAACCGAGTCCCGCTCGCAGGGGAGACGGTTGCTCGACCTCACCTTCTCGACGATCGCGTCCAGCAGTGGAGCGATCCCGCGCGTCTCGCAGTAGCGGTGCATGCCCGGATGTTCGGAGATGGCCAGGTCCTCCATCCGGCCGCCGTCGAAGGGCTCCATCCAGGTATCTCCCACGTGGAGGGGAAAGACGGGCCCTTCGAGCTCGGCCAGGCGATGGGCCAGGGGAGAAAACACGGAGCTGCCAATGGCCGCGACGTGGCGTGCGACGCTGTTCGGTCGGGGCATGGGGACTCAACTTAGCCGGATTCGAAGGGATCGGGCTCTTCTTCGAGGACCTGGTGGAGCTTGGCTCGCAAGGCCGCCAGGGTGAAGGGCTTGCGGAGAATACCCACCGCCGGCGAGCCCTGCTTCAGAGCCAGCTCGGCGGAGTTGCCCGCCGAGTCGGACATCGCCACCAGACGGGTGCGAGGCCGAGAGGACCCAAGGCCCTCCGCCAGCGCCCGGCCATCGATCCCGGGCGTTTCCAGATCGCACACAACCAGCTGGATGGGGCCCGAGTGATTCGCTGCCCTCTCGAGCGCCTCCTCGGTCCCGGCCGCCCGGATCACTGCGAAGCCATCCTCTTCGAGCGCCTGGCAGATCACGGAGCGCAAGAGGTCCTCGCCTGCGATGACCAGGATCGTCGGCAGGCAGGAATCCGCGTCCTCCAGGCCCGTCTCCGCGGCTTCCTCCCGCGGGTCGACGGCGGCCTCCCACCAGTGCGGGTTCGTGACCGAAAAGCCCACCTGGTGATCCGGCTCGGGCGGGTGATCCGAACGGCTGCCGACGATCTCCCTCGCGATGACGACGACCCGCCGCTCGCCCTCGGTGGTGAGGCACGGATTCGCGGTGGATTCGAGCCAGACCCAGGAGCCGTCGCGGCGACGCACCCGGTGGACGCCGCGGCTCGCAGATCCCACTACGCCCGCCTTGCGGAGCAGCTCGAGTGCCCCGGCGAGATCGTCGGGGTGCAGGAACTCGAAGACCCCCCGGCCGGACAGCTCTTCGGCGACGTATCCCAGCTCCGCTTCGGCGCTGGGGCTCAGGTAGAAGACGCGACCGTCTGAGGAGAGCTCGGCGACGAGATCGGACGCGTTCTCGGCGAAGCTGCGGAAATCCACGGGATCGCTGCAGACGGTCGCGGTGCGGGGCCGGTCCTCCATCAGCCCTCGAACCAGATCCCCGATCTGGTCGAGGCGGAGCTTGTGGAGGAAGGCGCTGGCGCCCCCGCGCAGGCACTCGCTCGCGATTCCCTCGTCGTGGTCGGTGGAGAGTCCCACGACCGGCGGCGGGTCGCCCTGCTCGCCCACCAACGCCATCAGGGCCGCGAAATCGACCGCGGCCGTGTCGCAGTCGGCGACGACCAGATCGACTCCCCTCTCGAGCGCCGAACGGCAGCCGGGCAGGTCCGATGCGATCGACCAGGCCAGGGCGAATCCAGCGCGCGCGAGCTCGTGGGCAACGATCTCGGCCTGTTCCGGCAGATCCTCGACGATCAGTACGCAGAGCCGCCCGCCCAAGACCCCCTCCCCCCTGCTGCCTTCTTCCGAATCGTCTCACAGTTTCGAAAGTGAGAAGTCTCATAACCCGAAGCCGGGCTCTCTCGCAAGGCCTCGGTATCCTCGAGTTGTCGGTCCGACTCGGCGTATCCCCACGGGGAAGACCTCCTGTAACCGGTTAAAGCTGCAGCGCGTATCGCCGATCAGAGACCAACCGTGTGGGTTTCCCACCGATTCGAGGAGAACTCTGGGTGCGAGCCGTCCTGGCCATTGTGCTCGTCGGACTGATCGGCGCGGGCGCGCTCTTCATCCTGTCGGGCGGCGAGCCGAGCAACTCGGACGGATCCGACATCGCCTCGACGCTCGAGGGGCTCACCTCCAGGATGATGTCTCCCTCGGGCGAAGAATCGGAAGGCGAGCCGGACGCAGACGGGAAACCCGGCGGCCTGGGACGCTGGTTCGGCAGGGGCGACCCGGACGAGAAGCCGAGCAACAAGGACATCTACTACCAGTACGTGGACGACTCGGGGACGGTCCACTTCGTGCAAAGCCTGGGCGACGTGCCCGCCAAGTGGCAGAGCCGGGCGGGACGCATCGAGGTGGAGAGGGCCATGCCCGCGCCGGGCGGGAACGGCTCGCGGAAAACGACCAGTCGCCGTGCATCGGCCAGAAAGCCCGCCTACCGGACGGGTCCAGAGGTGGTGGTCTACACCACCACGTGGTGCGGGTGGTGCCGGAAGACCCTGGCCTTTCTCGACGAGCGCGGCGTGCGCTACGTCAACAAGGACATCGAGGCCAACGACTGGCATCGAGAAGAGCTGATCGAGAAGACCGGACGGACCTCGATCCCCGTCGTCGAGATCGACGGCGAGATCATCCGGGGATTCAACGCCTCGCGAATGGAGCAGCTGCTGGCTGGGTCCGGGTGAGGCCCGCTAACCTCGGGGGCGTGCCTGGGGGGGGCGTTCGGTGAGCCACGGTCAGCGCGCAGGGGACTGCTTCGTCGTCGATGGGAGGCGCCCGATCAGCGGGACGGTCGCGCCCGCCGGGAACAAGAACGAAGCCCTGCCGGTCCTCAGCGCCGCGCTGCTGAGCCCGGGACAGAGCGTCCTCTCCAACGTCCCCTGCATCCGCGACGTGTTCACGCTGCTCGAGATCCTGGCCGATCTGGGCGTCCACGCATCTCCCCTCGAGAGCGGGGCAGCGCTGCGGATCGACAGCTCCGAGCTGGCGCCGCGTTCACCGAACAGCGAGCTGTGCAGCACCATCCGCGGCTCCCTTCTGGTCGCACCCGGACTGCTTCATCGCCACGGCCGCGCTGTCCTGCCCCGCCCGGGTGGCGATCGCATCGGCCGCCGCCGCATCGACACCCAGCTCCACGCCCTCCGCCTGCTGGGCGCGGAGATCGAGACCCGCGAACGCCACTACCACATCACGCTGCAAGGCCGCTTCCGGGGGACCGACATCTTCTTCGACGAGGCGAGCGTGATCGCCACGGAGAACGCGGTGATGGCGGCGTCGGTGGCCGAGGGGTTCACCCGCATCGCCAACGCCGCCTCGGAGCCCCACGTCCAGGGCCTGTGCCGGTACCTGAACTCGATGGGAGCGGGGATCTCGGGAATCGGCACCAACATGCTCGACATCGAGGGCGTTCCGGAGCTGCATCCCGCCGAGCACTGCATCGGCCCGGATCACATCGAGATCGGCTCGCTGCTCGCGATCGCGGCGATGAGTGGAGGTGAGCTGCGGATCACCGGGGTGAACCCGGACGATCTGCGCATGATCCTGATGGTGTTCTCTCGCCTGGGCGTCGAGGCGCGGATCGAGCGAGCCGATCTCTGGATTCCCGGCAAGCAGGAGCTGGTGATCCAGGACGATCTGGACGGCGCGATCCCCAAGGTCGACGACGCGCCCTGGCCGGGCTTCCCGACGGATCTCTCCTCGATCGCGCTGGTCCTGGCGACCCAGGCGCGGGGGACGGTGTTGATCCACGAGAAGATGTTCGAGAACCGGCTCTTCTTCGTGGACCGGCTGATCGCCATGGGGGCCCGGGCGATCCTCTGCGATCCCCACAGGGCGGTCGTCACGGGGCCGACCCGGCTGCAGGGAGAGACCCTCACCTCGCCGGACATTCGCGCCGGGATGGCGCTCCTGGCGGCCGCGCTCTGCGCGGAGGGGCGCTCGGTGATCATGAATGCCCATCAGGTGGACCGCGGCTACGAACGCATCGACGCGCGGCTGCGCGACCTGGGCGCCTCCATCACCCGCACCTAGCCTGCGGCCTGCCGCAGGTGTGGCGAGTGGGCGGGGGCGTCCTCAAGCCGGGCTTCCGAGCGGTCGATCTCACACCGACAGTGCATCGAGGGAGGAGACCCGATGATTCTCAGCAACACGGAGGAGATCCCGGGGCGCAGCATCCGCGAGTTCTACGGGGTGGTGACCGGGAGCACGGTGCGCGCCAAGCACCTCGGGCGCGACTTCATGGCCAGCCTCAAGAACCTCGTCGGCGGTGAGCTCAAGGGCTACACGGAGCTGCTGCAAGAGGCGCGGCAGGAGGCCCTCGAGCGGATGAGCGAGCAGGCCCGCTCGATCGGGGCGAACGCGGTCGTCAACGTTCGCTTCTCCACCAGCTCCGTCGCTCAGGGCGCCGCCGAGCTCTTCGCCTACGGCACCGCCGTCAAGGTGGACTAGCCTTGGACCCGGCGATCGCAATGGCCCTCCAATTTGGCTTCCCCCTGTTGCTGCTGCTCTGCACATACCTGATCGGGAGCAGCATCGAGAAGCTCCACTTCCGGGAGATCCGCATTCGCGAGTCGCGCTCGCGCCGCTTCCCCACCGTGAACTTCCGCACCGTGCCCAAGGGCTGGCGTGTCTCCGACGCGGAGCTGGTGACGGGAAGCGTCGTCGTCTCCATCGACTACTTCAAGCGCTTCCTCGCCGGGCTGCGGATGCTGTTCGGCGGACGCGTGTCGGCCTACGAGAGTCTCCTCGACCGCGGCCGCCGCGAAGCGATGCTGCGGATGAAGGAGGCGGCCTTCGAGGCCGGCTACAACGCCGTGATCAACGTGCGGATCGAGACCTCGAGACTGGCGAGCTCGAACCGCAAGGGCGAGGGCACCGCCGGCGTCGAGATTCTCGCCTTCGGAACCGCCGTCAAGCTCGCGAAGTAGACTCCCGGCCGTGGAGTACCGGCCCCGCACACCGCGCGAAGGCATCAACGTCAGCGAGACGCACCCGCTCTCCGAGCTGGGAAGCCTGGTCGCGGGGATCGCCGTCGGCGTCGTGGTGTTGGTGGTGGCGGCGTTCGTGCTGATCGAGGTGGCGATCCGCTGGATCCCGCCCAGCTTCGAGAGCCGCGTGTTCGGGGGCCTGTGGACCGCCGCCGAGGGCAGCCAGCCGAGGGATTCCCGCTTCGAGGCTGCGGACGCCCTCCTCGGGCGTCTGGCCTCCCATTGGGAGGAAAACCCCTACGAGCTGCGGCTGGCGATGGTGGAGGAGGAAAGCCGGAACGCCTTCGCCGTTCCGGGCGGGACCATCTACTTGACCCGCGGGCTGCTCGACGCGGTCGAGTCCGAAAACGAGCTCGCCTTCGTCCTCGGCCACGAGATCGGCCACTTCCGCAACCGCGACCACCTGCGCGGCCTGGGCCGGGGACTGGTCGTGAGCCTGACCCTGTCCGCCCTGGTCGGCGGGGGCGCAGGCGAATCGGTGCCACAGATGGTGGCGGCCCTCACCGAGCGCGGATTCGCCCGGGATCAGGAACGCGAGGCCGACGCCTTCGGTCTCGCCCTGGTGGTGGCGGAGTACGGACACATTGCCGGTTCGGATGGCTTCTTCAGGCGCCTTCCCGACGCGACGGCCGACATCGCCGACGAGTTCGCCTCCTACCTCGCCACCCATCCCGTGAGCGAGGCGCGCATCGAGGACCTCTGGGACCTGGCCGCCGAGAACCGCTGGCGCGTCACCGGCGACCTGACACCCCTGCCTCGCTGACTTGAACGGATCCGTAGAGCGGGGCGCGGGCGGCGACGGTAGCCAGGAGCGATCCGCGTCCGGCGGGGCCAGCGGCGAGGTAAAGCACAGCCCGCGTGGAGTGTGCGGATCCTCTTCCCGGTTCCCCCGTGCCGCCCCGGAGCGCAGGTCGCGGGCGAGCCACGAGTCGCTGGGCCCGCCGGACGTGGATCGCTGCCCGGCGTCGCCCCGGAGCGCGGGCCAGGCAAGAAAGCGGTCTAAGAGGAAATTCCGGGCACGGGGAAGCCGCGGCAGAACGCCTCCACCTCCGCGCGCAACGCCTGCAGAGTGCTTTCGTCTTCCCTCTCCGCCAGCGCCCGGGCGATCCAGCCGCCGAGCTTCACCATCTCCTCTTCCTTCATTCCCCTCGACGTGGCCGCAGGCGTGCCAATGCGAATCCCGCTGGGCCGCAAGGGCGGATTGGGGTCGTCGGGAGTGATCTGCTTGTTGGTGGTGATCGCGATCCCGTCCAGCGTCTCTTCGGCGACCCTTCCGTCGATCCCGTAGCTCGCCACGCTGTCGAGCACCATCATGTGGTTGTCGGTTCCGCCGGTCACCAGGGACGCGCCGCTCTCCATCAGGGTCGCGGCGAGGACCTTGGCGTTGCGCAGCACCTGGGCGCCGTACTCGCGGAACTCGGGTTGGAGCGCCTTGCCCAGTGTGAACGCGATCCCCGCGACGGCGTTCATGTGGGGGCCACCCTGAAGCCCGGGGAAGACCGACTTGTCGATCTCCTTGGCAAACTTCTTCTTGCACAGCACCATCCCGCCGCGCGGACCCCGCAAGCTCTTGTGGGTCGTGGTGGTGACGATGTCGAAATCGAAGTCGAAGGGATTGCGCATCACCCCCGCGGCGATCAGGCCGCCGATGTGGGCGACGTCGGCCATGGTGATCGCGTCGACCTCGTCGGCGATCCGCTTGAAGTCGGCGTAGTCGTAGTCGCGCGGATAGGAGGTGTAGCCACATAGGACGATCTTCGGCCGCGTCTCCAGGGCCACCCGGCGAAGCTCGTCGAAGTCGATCCGCCCCTCCTGCTCGGGGTGGGTCTTGTAGCGAACGAAGTTGAAGATCTTGCCCATGTGGGAGACCGGGGCGCCGTGGGTCAGGTGACCGCCGTGGGAGAGGTCCATGCCCAGGATCGTGTCTCCGGGCTTCATGAAGGCCAGGTAGACCGCCTGGTTCATGGGCGAGCCCGAGAGTGGCTGGACGTTGGCGTGCTCGCAGCGGAACAGCTCCTTCGCCCGCTTGCGGGCGAGCCTCTCGATGACGTCGGTGAACTCCTGGCCGCCGTAGTAGCGCCGGCCCGGGTAGCCCTCCGAGTACTTGTTGGTAAACACCGAGCCGAGGGTGGAGAGCACCTCCGGATAGGTGTAGTTCTCGGACGGGATCAGCTCGATGCCCCGTGTCTGCCGGCGCTCCTCGCCGACGAGGGCCTCGAACAGCTCCGGGTCGTTCTGGGAGAGAAGCTCGCGGTGTTTGTCCATCGGGGGCTCCTGAAACGGTGGATGGCTGGGAAACCGAACCCGGTCGCAGACCGGTGAGCCGGCGGCGTGGCTCTGCTCGCTTGGGACGAGGATAGAGAAGATCTCCTGCGGCCGCGGCCTCGCCCATGAATGCCGCCAAGGGGTAAGATGGCACGATCCAGCCGGTTGGCCCCGGGGAGCCGGAGCGAGGGGGGGGTCCTTCATGGCATTATCTCAGGAAAGCGCGAGGCAGCGGCGCGAGCTTCTGGCGAAGGCGGGCCTCTTCTCGAAGCTCAGCGAGCGCGAGCTCGACGCACTGGTCCAGGTGTCCCGGGTCCAGAAGCTCCGGGCCCGCGAGGAGCTGTGCCACAAGGGCGAGCCGGGGACCCAGGTCTACCTGATCTCGAAGGGACGCCTGAAGGCGATGACGACGTCGGCGGAGGGCGACGACATGGTCTTCAACATCATGGCCCCGGGGGAGGTCTGCGGTGAGCTCGCCCTGCTCTCCGGCGGGCGGCGGACGGCGACGATCACCGCCATCGACGACTCCGAGCTGATCGTGCTGGACCGCCGCGAGTTCCTGCCGTTCCTGAAATCGCACCCCGATGCCGCCATCAAGCTCCTGGAGGTGCTCGCCGAGCGCCAGCTCCGGCTCAGCGAGCTGGTCGAGGACACCACCTTCCTGAATCTCCCCGCGCGCCTCGCCAAGAAGCTCCTCAGCTTGAGCCGGGCCTACGGGATCGAGACGCCCGAGGGCACGCGGATCGATCTCAAGCTCTCCCAGAGCGAGATCGGCGATCTGGTCGCGACCACCCGCGAGAGCGTCAACAAGCAGATCAAGGCCTGGTCGGAGGAGGGGATGGTGAGCATGAAGACCGGCATCGTCACCATCCACCGGATCGATGATCTCGAGGCACTGGCGGGGTTCGCCGGGGACTGAGGCTGCCGGCATCTGGAGGAGCCATGGCATCGCTGATCGAGCTCGCGGATCGCCTCTGGAGGGGAGAGGACTCCACCGACGCTCCCGAGCACCACCCCTTCGCGATGCTCGACACCATCGAGGAGATCACCACCGGGGTGGCCTTCTACAAGAGCTTCGTCAACCTGACCGTGCTGCGAACGGAGCGGGGCCTGGTGCTGATCGACACCGGCTCCTTCCTTCCCGCGCAGCATGAGCGGAGCTTTGCGGGGGTGCGCAGCTATGCGCCGGAGCCGGTCCACACGGCTGTCTACACCCACGGCCATGTGGATCACGCCTACGGGCTACCCCCATTTCTCCGCGAGGCCGACTCGAAGGGGTGGGAGCGTCCCCGAGTGATCGGCCACCGCGCCGTCGCCCCGCGCATGCAGCGCTACGTGGAGAGCAAGGGGTACAACAGCATCATCAACAGCCGGCAGTTCGGCGGGAACATCGAGTGGCCGACGGAGCCTATCCCCCCCACTCTTGCCTACAGCGAGCAGCTCGACCTCCGCGTCGGCGAGCACGAGCTCCAGCTGGTGCACGCCCGGGGCGAGACCGACGACCACACCTGGGTCTTCATCCCGGCCACCCGGGTCCTCTGCACCGGTGACCTCTTCATCTGGGCGGCGCCGAACGCGGGGAATCCGCAGAAGGTGCAGCGCTACGCCATCGAGTGGGCTGCCGCCCTGCGCCGCATGGCCGCCCTCGAGCCCGAGTTCCTGCTGCCGGGACACGGCCTGCCGGTGATCGGCGCGGCGAGGGTGCGCGAGGCCCTGCTGGACACCGCGGACTACCTGGACTCGCTCTACAGCCAGACGCTCGCAGCCATGAACCAAGGGGCGACGATCTACGAGATCCTGGAGCAGGTCCGGCCCCCCGCCGAGCTGGCCGCGAAGCCCTATCTGAAGCCGGTCTACGACGAGCCGGAGTTCATCGTGCGCAACGTCTACCGCTGCCTGGGGGGCTGGTACAGCGGAGTCCCCAGCGAGCTCAAGCCCTCCCCGCGTCCGCAGCAGGCCCGGGAGATCGCGAGCCTGGCGGGAGGCGTGAGCCGGCTCCTGGCCCGGGCGCAGGAGTGCGCCGAGGCCGGCGATCTGGCCATGGCCTGCCACCTGGTCGACTGGGCCGCCGACGCGGAGCCCGGGAAGCAAGGAGGTCCACAAGCTGCGCGCAGAGGTGTACGGCCGGCGGGTCTTCGCCGAGCCTTCCACCATGTCGCGGGGGGTCTTCGGCGCCGCGGCCCGGGAATCGATCCAGCGGCAGGGTAAGGGCGAGGCGTAGATCGCGCGCGCGAGCGGGGACGTTGGTGAACGTTCACCAACGTCCCCGCTCGCGTCACCCTTCGACTCAGTCGGTCGGGAACTTCTCCGCGACCTCTCGCATCGACTCCGACACGATGCCGACGATCTCGTCGACATCCGAGCGGGTGGTGCAGAGCGGCGGAGCCAGCGCGACGTTCTCCCACATGGCGCGGGCGATCAGGCCCTTCTCCCAGCAGCGGGTCGAGACGGCGGCCGTGAAGACCATCGGGCTTCCGCCGACCGGATCTTTCGTTCCGGGGGCGGTGCACTCCACGGAGGCGAGCATGCCGATGCCGCGGATCTCCGCGACGAGACGGATGGTCGGCCAGCGCCTGGCGCAGGCTCTCCAGCAGGTAGGCCCCGACCTCCCGGCTGTTGTCCACCAGCCCCTCGCGCTCGATGATGTCGATGTTCGCCAGGGCGGCCGCACAGGAGCTCGGGTGGTTGTTGTAGGTGAGCCCGCCCATGAACGGGAGGCCCTTGGGCGACTGGTCCCGGATCGTCTCGTAGACCCCGCGCCGAAGCGCGACACCCCCCAGCGGGAGGTAGCCGCTGGTGATCCCCTTGGCGAAGGAGACCAGGTCGGGGCGAATATCCCATTGCTCCATCCCGAACCAGCGTCCAGTGCGTCCGAAGCCGGTGATCACCTCGTCCAGGATCAGCAGCACCCCGTGGCGGTCGCAGATCTCCCGCAGCTGGCCGAAGTACTCCGGGGGAGGCACCAGGATTCCACCGGTTCCCTGCACGGGCTCGGCGATTACCGCGGAGACGGTCTCGGCCCCTTCCCGCTTGATCACCTGCTCGACGTCGTCCGAGCACAGGAACTCGCAGTCCGGGAGCTCCTGCTTGAACTCGCAGCGGAAGCAGTAGGGCATCGAGGTCGGCAGAAAGTTCGGCTCGGGCTCGTAGAAAGCGTGATAGGCCGGCAGGGTGGTGGCACTCCCGGCGGCTCGGGTGATGCCGTGATAGGACCAGCGACGCGACAACACCTTCTTGCGCTCGTGGTCGCCGCGAACCGCGTGATACAGCCGGGCGATGCGGAAGTTGGTCTCGTTGGCATCGGAGCCGCCGGTGGTGAAGAGGAAGTGATCGAGCTCGCGGTCCGCGGGGAACAGGCCCGCGAGACGCTCCCCGAGGCGGATGGCGGGCTCGTTGGAGAAGTCCCAGAAGGACGGGTAGTAGGGCATCCGCCGCATCTGCTCGGCGACCGCGTCGGCGATCTCGGTTCGCCCGTGCCCGACGTTGATGTTGAAGAGCCCGGAGAACCCGTCGATGACGGTCTTTCCGTCGGCCGTCTCGAGGCGGATACCCTTTCCGCCCACGATGACGCGCGGCCCTTTCTGCTCGTGGACGCTGAGCTCGGTGATGGGATGGATCAGGTGGTCGCGATCGAGCTGCTCCAGCGTGGATCGGGAAGCGGTGTCCATGGGAACTCCTCCTTCGGCAACGGAGGCCCCATGATACCTGCGCGCGGAACCGCGCGCACAGCCGGCTCTGACGGCGTGCGCAGCGCGCCACCCGTCGGAGAGGCAAGAGCGCCCCCGCCGGAATCCGGCGGGGGCGTCGATCTCGCCGTGGATCAGGATCCGCGAACGATGGTGCAGTACTCGCCCATCACGAGCTTCCAGGTCGAGTGGTGGTCCACGCTGTCGATCTTCTTGATCCCGCCGGCTGCGGCTGCCGCCTTGATGCTGGCGTCGCCCGTCGCGTACACGCCCAGGATCGACTGCGCGCAGGCCCGGCCTTCCTTGGCACCAACCCGGTCACCGGCGTCCACCGGTCCCTTCACGTCCATCCAGATCGCTCCGGCGGCGGGGGAATACACCGAGGCACATCCCATCGCCATCGAGCCGAAGAGAACCAGAGCAAACACCAGCAGTGACTTCCGAATACCTCTCATGATGCTCTCTCCCTCCCAAAGAAATCTTGCGGGTCCCGCAACAGAACCCATTGCAGAGCATTCTAGCTGCGAAAAGCGGCTGGTCGGACTCTCAATTCACAGAACGATGTTTGGAGTCTCGTCGAATCCGTGCGTCAGTGCCAGAGCGGCGAGGGCTAGACTCTGATCCATGATCACACTGCACCAGTTCCAGGTCTCTCCCTTCTGTGACAAGGTCCGCCGCATCCTCCACTGGAAGCGGCTCGAATACCGGATCCAGGAGGTGCCGCTGGTCCGCGCGCAGGCGATCCGGAAGATCAACCCGATCGGCAAGCTCCCCTGCCTCGAGCACGACGGGGCCTTCGTCGCCGACTCCACCGACATCGCCTACTACCTGGAGGAGAGATTCCCGGAGCCGCCCATCCTGCCCAGCGACCCGGCGCAGCGCGCGCTCTGCCACGTCTTCGACGACTGGGCGGACGAGAGCCTCTACTTCTACGAGATGCGGCTTCGCTTCACGTTGCCGCACAACGCCAGAAGGTGGATTCCCGAGCTGGTGCACGCGGATCCCGGCTTCCTGAAGGCGATCGCACCGTACCTGATTCCGCGCATGCTGCGGCGGCTCACCCGGCAGCAGGGCGTGGGACGCAAGTCGGTGCAGCAGGTCCTGGCGGACGTGGAGCGCCACGTGGATGCGCTGGCGAACCTGCTCGGCGATCGGGAGTGGCTGGTGGGTGACGCGCTCTCCCTGGCCGACCTGAGCGTCTTCTCACAGATCCGCTGCATTCGCGGAGCCGAGGAAGGCGGCCGCATCGTCGCTAGCCGGCCGCCGCTGACGACCTGGATGGAGCGGGTCGACGCGGCCACCGCGCAGCCCGCCTGATCGCACGGCCACTACACCGATCAGAAGCTGTACTTCGCGTGGAGGTAGACGCGGTCGTTGCGGCCCCAGGCGCTGAGCGGAGGCAGGTCCCCGGCCTGATACAGGAGGATGCCGCCGCCGACGCTGAGCGCATCGCGCAGATCGTAGTCCACACCGAGCCGCACCACGCTTCCGTCCTCGAAGTTCCTGCCGAAGCCGACGCCGAGCAGGGTCAGGTGAAGCGTGTCCTGGAGGAAGTCCCGCTGGATGCGGAAGGCGACCTCCAGCGAGTTGCGGCGGACGAAGTCGGGAGCTTCCAGAAACGAGCTCCTCCAACCGTCGATCCAGCGGTTGACGAGGTCCACGGCGATGAAGGTGTCGGTGAAGCCCGAGTAGTCGATTCCCGCCAGCACGTCGACGCGCGCCGTCTTCCCGCCCTGGTCGTGGAAGTACTCCAGGCCATCGACCCAGGCGACCTCGCCGCGAAGCAGCCAGTTTCCGAGTGCGACGTTCAGAGTCGAGCCGAGCTGCGTGAGGTAGCTGTGCTCGGTGGGAAGGGAAACCAGGGCGCCCCTCACCGGGACGAAGCCCGGGTACTGGCACGCGGGGCAGGTCTTCGAAGTGGCGCACGGCGAAGAAGCCCAGATCCCAGCCCTCGAAGACACCGCGAAGGGCGAGCGCCCACTCCGTGTTGCCGAGGGTCTGCGCCGGCTCATTCGTCGGGCAGTCCGAGACCCAGCCCGGGAGGAAAGAAGTCGCTGCCGAAGACCGGGTCGTCGCTGAAGCGCCTCTCGTGGACGGCGATCAGGCTCAGGTCCCAGTCGCCGAAGTAGTAGTCGAGCTTCGTCATCACCACCGGCAGACGCAGGTCCTCGATGTCCACCAGTCCCGGCTCGCGGTTGTCGAGCGGATTGAGCACGTCGACGACGCGGAAGGTCTCCCCCGTGCCCCAGTTGACGACCTGGCGACCCAGCTTGAGGTCGAGGTCGGAAAGCAGGGAGCCCTGGACGTAGACGTCGCTGAACTCGGCCAGCCACTCGTAGAGGTCGAGCACCTCGTCCGTGTAGTTGCCCCTCCCGCGGGCCAGGTAGGCGAAGTCGTAGAACCCACGCCCCGAGATACGCGCCCGCCACGACCGCGGAAGCTCCAGGTCGAGCTGGAGATAGAGCTCGGCGCGCAGGCGGGAGAGGCCCCCGTACTGGGCCGTCCCCGGCGGCGGCTTGTGCGAGAGAAGGTTGTAGGAGCTCCCCAGGGAGAGCTCACCGGAGATGCTCCAGAATCTCGAGACCGGGTCGTCCTCGGACTCGGGAGCCTCGAGGTCCGGATCCTCCTCGTCGTCGAAGCCCGCGAGGACGTCGTCGAGCTCGGCATCCTCGGCGGCGGCCGGGAGCACCAGCACTCCGAGCAGGAGTGCGGTCAGAAGCCAGAGGGCTCTCCACGGGCGGCCGCCCGGTGGCGACGCCGACGCGTCTCCACGGCGTTCGCACCCGGCGAGCACCCCTGCCACCTAGATGCCCTTCTCCATCTGCCGGACGCTGAAGAAGTCCTCGTCGAGCTCCTGGCGAAAGCGGATGTTGCTGTTGCGAAGCACGGTCTTGTGGAGGGTCTTCTTGCCCTTCTTGGTGGTCATGTGGATCTCGGTGCCGATCCAGAAGCCGTCGATCTGCTCGAGGCTCTTGACGTCCATGTACTTGAGCCGTCCGCCGCGCTTCAGCCAGCCCACCGAGCGGACCACCACGAAGTTGTCCTGACGCACGAACAGGATGGACCGGGTGTAGCCGGTCTCCTTGATCTCCTTCTTGGTCCGGGGAATCGACTCGATCTGCCAGACCTTGTACCCTTCGACCTCGGTCTCCTTCATCAGCGTGTAGTCGTACTGATCCAGGTCCCGCGAGGTCAGGTCCGCGTAGGAGAAGTCGGACCCCATGAAGCTCCCGCTCCTGTCGCTGGACGCGATCCGCTTGCTCTTCTTGAGGGCCGGGAGGTAGAGCCACTGGTCCTCGTCCTTCCCCGACTCGTCGTAGTCGTAGGTCAGGAACGCCGTGTCCTCGAGGTCGGCCGGAGACAGGAAGAAGAGCAGCTGGAGCTCGTCCTTGCCGCGGTCGAGTCCGAACGCGCGAATTTCACGCAGCCGCTGCTTGCCGGACTTGTCGATCAAGGTCATCTCGACGTCGACGATCGAGGGGTCTCCCTCGTCGCGGTCCTCGACCCGCTGCATGATCTCCCGGGCGCTGAGCTCCTCGGCGAGGGCGCCCGTCCCCGCGAGTGCCAGGGCCGCGGCGAGCAGCGTGCCCACCCAGAAGGCCTGCACCACGCCACCTCTCACGAAGGCGATCCTCCCCCCGCGCAGCTGCGCTCCGAGTCGCTCCGGAAGCGTGCGCTCGAGGCAGAATCCTAGCCTGCTTTTCTCACCGGGTCGCGTCGACGGGCGGGAACTCCCGGCGCAGCTCGAACCTCTTCCAGAGCAGGTAGATCGCAGGCAGCACGATAAGGGTGAGCAGCGTCGAAGAGACCAGCCCTCCCACCATGGGCGCGGCGATCCGCTTCATCACCCGGGTCCCGGTCTCGGTGCCGAACATGATCGGAAGGAGGCCAATCATCGTGGTGCCGGTCGTCATCAGGATGGGCCGAACGCGCTCGGCGGATCCGGCCATGATCGCTTCCTTGAGATCAGGGACGCCGCTCATACGGCCGTTGCTGCGAAGGCGCTCGTGAGCCCCGTTCAGGTAGACCAGCATCACCACCCCCGTCTCTGCGGCGAGTCCCAGCAGCGCGATGAAACCCACTCCCACCGCGACCGACAGGTTGAAGTCGGAGAGGTAGAGCAGCCAGATCCCCCCGATCGGTGCGAAGAGGATGGTTCCGACCATGACGATCAGCGTCTCTCCGGCGCGACGGAAGTGTGCATAGAGAAGCAGCATGATCACCGCCAGCGTGAGCGGGACCACCACCGCGAGCCTCCGGTTCGCCCGCTCCATGTACTCGTACTGGCCTGACCAGACGACGGAGACGCCCGCAGGAAGCCTGACCTCCTGCTCCACCGCGCGTCGCGCGCGCCGCACGTAGCCGCCGATGTCGCTGGTGGTGAGATCCACGTAGATCCACGCGGTTCGGCGAGCGTTCTCGCTCTTGATGGCCGGCGGACCCTTGGAAACGTCGATGTCCGCAACCTGTGCGAGCGGCACGGTGTGACCCATGGGAGTCGGCACCGCGACAGCGCCAAGCGTGGTGAGATTGTTTCGCAGCTCGCGGGGGAAGCGCACATTGATCGGATAGCGCTCCAACCCCTCGACGGTCTCGGTGACGTTCATTCCACCGATCGCGGACTGCACCACCGCCTGGATGTCGACCACGTTGAGCCCGTAGCGGGCCGCGTCCTCCCGCCGCACCCGGATGTTCACGTAGTTGCCGCCGACCACCCGTTCGGAGTACACCGAAGCCGTCCCAGGAACGGTGCTCAGCACGCCCTCGATCTCCACGCCGACCTTCGAGAGTATCTCCAGGTCGTCACCCAGGAGCTTCACGCCCACCGGCGTCTTGATGCCGGTGGCGAGCATGTCGATCCGGGTCTTGATGGGCATCGTCCAGGCGTTGGTCACGCCGGGAAGCTGGACCATGGCGTCGAGCTCGCGGATGATGTCCTCGATCTGCTTGCCGTCGGGCCACTCTTCCAGGGGAGCGAGGATGATCGTGGTCTCGATCATGCTGAGAGGGGCCGGGTCGGTCGCCGTCTCCGCCCGCCCGATCTTGCCCAGCACGTGCCGCACCTGCGGGTGCTTCGCGATGATCCGGTCGGTCTGCTGGAGCAGCTCGCGGGCCTTGGTGATAGAGATGCCCGGTGGCGTGGTCGGCATGTAGAGAAGGTCGCCCTCGTTGAGCGGCGGCATGAACTCGCTCCCCAGCCTGCTGAACGGCCAGGCCGTGAGAAGCACCAGGACGAGTGCACACGCCAGCGTGAGTCGAGGAAAGCGGAGCACCCAACGGATGACGGGCCGATAGCCCTCGATGAAGAACCGGGAGACGGGGTTGTCCGACTCCTTTCGGATTCTCCCCCTGACCAGGTAGAACATCAGCACCGGAATCACCGTGATCGCCAGCAGTGCGGAGGCCGCCATGGCGAAGGTCTTGGTGTAGGCGAGGGGCGAGAAGAGCCGCCCCTCCTGCTGCTCCAGCGTGAACACCGGGAGGAAGGACACGGTGATGATCACCAGCGAGAAGAAGAGCGCCGGACCGACCTCGCGGGCAGACTCCACCACCAGGTCGCGCTGGCTCCTCTCCGGATCGCGCTCCCGGTGCTTGTGCAGGTTCTCCACCATCACCACCGAGGCGTCGACCATCACGCCGACGGCGATGGCGATCCCCCCTAGGCTCATGATGTTGGCGTTGAGACCCATCCATCGCATGCCGATGAAGGCGATCAGCACGCCGACGGGGAGGGTGAAGATGGCGACGAAGGCGGAGCGAAGGTGGAGCAGGAAGAGAAAGCAGACCGCGGCGACCACCAGCATCTCCTGGGTGAGCTTCTTGCGCAGCGTCGCGATCGCCCGCTCGATGAGCTGCGAACGGTCGTAGGAGACGTGGACCTCGACGCCCTCCGGCAAGCCCTGCTTGAGCTCGGCGAGGCGCTCCTCCACCCGCTCGATCACGCTCCTGGCGTTCTCGCCGAAGCGCAGCAGCACGATGCCCGTGACCACCTCGCCCTCGCCGTTCATGTCGACCAGACCGCGTCTCGCCTCGGGCCCCAGCTGGATGCGGGCCACCTGGCGCAGCAGGACCGGCGTGTGTCGCTTCGGATCGACGGAGACCGGGATCGTCTCGAGATCGTCCAGCGACTCGATGTAGCCCTCGCTCCGCACCATGAACTCGGTCTCGGCCATCTCGATCAGCCGCCCGCTGGTCTCGAGATTGGCGCCGCGGATCGCGCTCTGGACCTGCGAGAGCGTGACGCCGAAGGCGCGCAGCTTCTCGGGATCGACCTCCACCTGGTACTGGCGGACGAAGCCCCCCACCGAGGCCACCTCGGAGACACCCTTCAGGCTCATCAGGTCGTAGCGGAGGTACCAGTCCTGGATCGTCCGCAGCTGGGCGAGATCCAGGCCGCGTGAAGTTGGCGGCGCGCTCGAGCTCGCGCTGCGAGATGCGCCGGTCGCCGTCGCGGTCGAACGCCTCGACGAGTGTAGCGGAGCGAGTCTCTCCCGAAACGCCTCGGGACTCTCGGAGGTCGGACTCTTCTCGACGGTGAAGAGCTCGGCGAGCTGCGCCTCCGAGTAGACCGAGCACCTCCTCCCCTCCCATCTGATCCTTCGCAGACACAGGCCGAGGAGCGTCCAGGCGCAGCCCTCCCGGGCGCCGAGCAGGCTGGCGCTCCTCGGGCTCCGGAAGCTCGTCCTCCTCGACCTCGCCGGAGCCGTCGGCGTCGAGAGCGCGGCGGAGCACGCGGGAGCGCGGGCTCGCAGTCGGTGAGCGTGTACTGGTAGATCCAGCCCACTCCCGTGGCATCCGGGCCCAGCTGGGGCGTCAGACCGGCGGGCAGGCGCCCCTGTACGTAGTTCAGGTACTCGAGGGTTCGCGAGCGCGCCCAGTAGAGGTCGGTGCCGTCCTCGAAGATGATGTAGACCATCGAGAAGCCGAAGAACGAGTAGCCGCGCACCACCTGCGCGTAGGGCACCGAGAGCATCGCCGTGGAGAGCGGATAGGTGACCTGGTCCTCCACCACCTGAGGTGCTTGACCCGGGTACTCGGTGAAGACGATCACCTGGACATCGGAGAGATCCGGAATCGCGTCCACCGGCATGTTCGCCAGCGACCACCAGCCGATGGCTCCGATCAGGAGACCGATCAGGATGACGAAGAAGCGATTGTCGACGCAGGCCTCGATGATTCGTGCGATCACGGCGTCTTCCCGCCTTCCCAAGCGTGTGCTCACCGTGTTGGTCTTCGGCCTCCGGCTCGTGCCCCGCTCGCGCTCTGGCCGTGCTCATGCTGGCTGTGCAGATCTGCCAGCTCGGCGGCGCTCGCGTCGCGCTCCTCCAGGTCCATCCCGCACACCGGCAGCGACCAGGCTCGTCGGCGATGACCTCCGGATGCATGGGGCAGGAGAAGACCGTCTCCGGCTGCTGCTCGGCGGAGGCCTCGCCCTCACCGGAGCGCCGGCCGAGCATCTTGCGGATCGCCTCCTGGAGCTGGCTCTCCGAGTCGATCAGGAACTGGCCGCTCACCACCACCTGGTCTCCCTCCTCTAGCCCCGAGAGCACCTCCGTCACGTGGTGGTCCCCGGTGAGTCCGGTGACGATCTCCCGCGGCTCGAAGCGGCCTTCGCCGACCGAGACGAAGACGATCTTGCGCCTCCCCGAGTCGAGGATCGCCTCGGTGGGAACGGCCAGCACGTCGTCCAGGCGGCGGAACTGGATGTACACCGTCGCGAACATGCCCGGCTTGAGGCGCATGTCCGGATTCTCGAACTCGAGGCGGACGGTGAGCGTGCGGCTCACCTGGTTCAGCGTCGGGTAGATGTAGGCGACCTTCCCCTCGAGGACCTTGCCCTCCTCGTAAGAGAGCTCCATCTGGGCGGGCTGACCGACCTCTACCCAGGGCGCGTCGAACTCGTAGACCTCGGCGGTGACCCAGATTCGGCTGAGATCCCCGATGCGGTAGAGGTCGTCACCGGCCTTGGTGCGCGCCCCTTCCACGATGTTCTTGTCCAGGACGAAGCCCGTGCGGGGCGACCGGATCGCGAACGTCCGGCGCGCCTCTCCGGCTCTCCCAATCGCCTGGATGTCCGTCTCTGCAACATCCCACAGCTCGAACTTTCGTCGAGCCGATCGGGCGAGCGCGCTCCCGGCTCCCTGGCTTCGCAGCGCCAGCAGGTACTCCTGCTGGGCGGCGACGAGCTCCGGTGAGTAGATCTCGAAGAGCGGTTGGCCCTTCTCCACTGGGTCGCCGGTCTTGTCGACGTAAATCCGCTCCACCCAGCCGGAGAATCGCAAGTTGACCACCGAGATCTCGTCCTCACCCACCTCGACCTCGCCGATGCTCCTCACGTGGCGGAAGACGGTCTGGCGCCGAGCCGTCTCGATCCGTACGCCCATGTTCTGAACCACCATCGGGTCGATGGAGATGCCGCTCGCTGCCGACAGCCCCGGCGCTTCGTCTTGGTAGACGGGCACCAGATCCATCCCCATCGGAGACTTCCCTGGCCTGTCCGAGATGTAGGTCGGGTCCATGGGCGCCACCCAGTACTCGATCTTCCGCTCCCCGGAAGCGGCCTTCGCGGCGACGGACGCCGTCTCCGCGGGCGGGGGTGAGCTGTCTCGCCCGCAGGCGACGAGAAGGGTGAAAGCTGCCAAGAAGACGAGGATGAATCGCATCACGGTTGTCCTGCACGGGGCGCGATACCGATGGTGGCGCCGGCCGCCGCTGCCTGGATGTGGGTCTCCGCTGTCGACCTGAGCAGGGTTCGCTCCAGGTCGAGGAGGGCGACCTCGGCCTCGAAGAGCGTCGCGAAGTCGGCCCGATCGACGCTGTAGTCGGTGAAGGAGGTCTCCAGTGTGGCCCGAGCGTCGGGCGTCAGGTTGTCGCGGTATTCGACGGCCTGCTCGAAGGCGCGCGTCCAGCGCGCCTGAATGGCAGTCAGATCGGCCTCGATCCGGTCCAGCTCCGCCGCCAGTCGAGCTCGCTCTGCCCGCGCCACCTGGCGCTGGGCGGCCTGCTCCGCGCGGCTGCGCTTCGCGCTCCCCCATGGAATCGGAATCGAGAGCCCCAGCGAGACCTGGTCGGTGCCGTCGTCGAGAGCGGTGTCGATGGTTCGGGCCCGGTACTTCATCCAGAGGGTGACATCAGGGCGGCCATCGATTCTCGCCAGCTCCGCCGCGGTCTTCGCCGTGCGGATCGACTCCTCGATACGCCTGAGCTCGGGTCTCTCCTCGCGAGCCAGGGCGAGCCACTCGGAGACGTTTCCGCTGACGGGCTTCGGATCCAGGCGGGGCGGGGTGGCGAACGACCGCTCCCCGTCCCGGGAGAGTGCCCGGGAGAGCGCGGCGCTGAGCACCCGATCCGCCCGCGTGAAGTTGCCGAGATCATCGCGCAGCTGGTCTCTCAGCACCCCGAGCCGCAGGAGCTGGTACTGGCCCGCCGCGCCCGTCTCGTAGCGGGCCCGGACCGCCTCCAGCAGCTCCTCGGTCCGAGCGATGTGTTCGCGCGTCACCGCTTCCAGCATCCGCGAGAGGGTGAGCTCCCAGAACAGCTCGAAGACCTCGCGGCGAAGCTGGGACTTCGCCTCCTCCAGGGCGTGCTCGCTGGCCTGCGTGCGCGACGCTGCCACCTTCTCGCGTAGCCCGCTCCAGCCCCAGGGTGGAAGGGTCTGCTGCGCCTGGAACTGCAGTGCACTCATGGGGTGATCGCTGAGCGAGAAGGAGTCCACCAGCACATTCGAGTACTCGATCCCGACCACCGGATCTGACCAAGTCCCGGCGGCGCCGGCCAGCGCGTCGAGCTCGGAGATGCGGGCGCGCAGCGCCTCGAGACTCGGATTGGCCACCAGCGCCTCCTCTGCCAGCGCGGCGGGGTCGTCGACCGCCAGGGCGGAAATCGCGAGTGATGCCAAGAATGGGGGGAATAGAAGAAATCGAAGGGCGGAGAGGCTCAGGATCCTAGGCGCTCTCCACCACGCCGGAGTGGTTCTCTTCGTCACGGTTTGCTCCCGACCGAGGTCAAGCCTCTTCCGATGCCTGCTTGGCGCCGCGTGCGTTCGCGCGGGACCGACCCGGGGCCGCCGGTTTCCCAGCGGTGCCTGCTGAACGGTGTCCGCCCGGCACACGGAAAGCCTCGCACGAATGCGGTTCGAACGGGTCGGGAATCAGATCAGGAGCGGTGGGTTCCGGAATTGGAAGGGAGACTCGAGACACTCCGCCGGTGGGGGCCTGCGGAGGGGGCCCGATCGGGTGCGGACCTCGTCGAGATCCAGCCCGGCCAGCGGAAACGAAGCAGCGGACGCCGGGCCGGGGTTCGGGGAATGAGCCACTGTCCCGTGCGTCAGGACGGTGCAGCAGCCCCTCTCACACGAATCGTCGGAGGTCTCAGCGAGTGGCTCGGATGGGGTGGTGGCACCGGCGTGGCAACCAGCGTGACCCGGGTCGGCCACCTCGGCCGGGCGGGCGTGGGCGGGGGAATGGGAGTCCGCGATCTGAGCGCAGACGACCTGGCAGCGCGCCGACCCGGCCGACCCCGTCAGCAGCACCGCGATCAGAAGCACACTCAGTCGAAGAATCACCGCGACTCCGGGGGGCCTTTCTCCCGCGGGTCTCTGTTCGACGCCAATGCGTCGGCCGGGGGCCCCTTCCAAGAGCTTAAGTCCGGCTTTGGAAAGGTCCAACTCGCCAGGTGACTGACTGGGCGTCGTCGCGGACAGCCGGCACCGCCTCGACGCGATCTCGAGTCGAGGCTTGAACTCCGGGGAAACCCTTGGTCGGGCCGTTCCCGAGCGGTCAAGAGCACAGCGGAACAGATGAAAGTGAGGTGAGGAGGGCCTGCAGGGGGTGAAATTTCGCTCGATATCTGCGATACACTTCCCTCTGAGTCGGACCGGAAGCGGCTGAGCTGTCAAGGTGGCTGGTGCCAGCCGAGCGAGCCCTGGACGGCCTGTTCTGCTCGGCCGTGGCGTCGCAAGAGGCTCCGATCCGACGAGGGGATTCGCCGAGCGCGCCAGGCGGACAGGGCAGTTGTGGTGACCAGCGCAGCCATGCGAGCCTCCGGCGACTCGGAGTCATTCAAAAGTGAAGCGCGATCGGCGCGACCACGAGTCGGCAGTGGTCCGATCGCCCCGGTGCGGGGATCCAGGCGAGTACGGCGACTGCAACCAGGCGCGGTGATTCCTTCGACTGGGCTGGCTCGAAGACTCTGGGCACGGCTTGATGGGCAACAAGACTGGAGGACTGAGCGAAATGGGGCCTGAGGGCGCGGTTTCCCAGGACCAGTCCACCGACTCCAGCGAATCGACTCTGGAGCGCATCGAACGCGACCACCGCCAGATCGTCAACGTCACTCTCGAGGAACTGGCCGCCGCGCAGGAGCCGGGCCGGCTCCGCGAGTTGCTGGACCCCCTGCCCGGGATGCTCGCGAAGCACTTTGCGGACGAAGAGGGCCCGGATGGCCTGTACGACGGCTTGCGCGCGATCCGCCCTGCCCTGGACTCCGAACTCGAGTCCCTGCGAGGTGAGCACCGAGAAGTGTTGAAGGCGGTGAAGGCGCTCCGGCAGCAGGTGCAGGAGATCGACCGGGTGGCGCGGGCCGAGGAGCAGCAGCGGCTCCTTGCCGGGATTCGGGACGAGATGTCCGCGTTCATGGACATGGTTCGCAACCACGAGCGAACCGAGACCCGTCTGGTTGCCGACACCTACTATCTCGAAGAGGGCGGCTCGGGGTGAGCGCGCGCGAGCGCCACGCCCGGTCCTGACTGAGCAAACCCAGATTTCTCGTGATCCAAGGAGCGTAGTGATTCGATCATGTCTGCTGAATCGACGACCCATAGCAGTGATGCCAATGCCCCCGGCGGCGGCGCGAGCCCGCCCGTGAACGGAAACGAGGTCCGCGTCCGGACCATCTCCGAGCAGATCGTCGAGATCGTCAGTGACTCGGGCGAGGGTGCGCAGACCGCCGGCCAGCTCTTCGGCACCGTCTCCGCCAAGATGGGCAACGGGCTCTGGACCGTCGAGATCATTCCGGCGGAGATCGAACCGCCGGCGCGCTCACAGGAGGGCGCCAGCGGAATCCGCATCCGTTTTGGCACCGAGCCGATGACCAACATGGGGGACCAGGCCGACCTGGTGGTCTCCTTCAACGAGCAGGTGCTCTACAGCCGCATCGACCAGAACGCCCTGCGCACCGGCACCGTGCTGCTGATCGACGACCGCTGGGCCAGCGACGAGGACCCGGGGATCCAGGAGGCCTACGAGAAGGCGCTGGACGACTTCCGCGGGCGCGGCTACGACGTGCGCGGGATCCCCATCCACAGCGAGACCAGCAAGATCACCGACACCCCCATGCGCGGCAAGAACATGTGGGTGGTGGGTCTGCTCTGCGCTCTCTACAACCGCAATCTGGACATCGCCAAGGACGAGGTCCAGAAGATCTTCGAGCGCAAGCGCAAGGGCCAGGCCGTGGTCGACATGAATCACAAGCTGCTCGACGCCGGCCACGCCTGGGCGATCGAGCACCTCGACGAGCGCTTCGAGATTCCCAGCGCAGAGCAGAAGCAGCAGATGGTGGTGATGAGCGGCAACGCCGCCGTCGCCATGGGAGCCATGGCCGCCGGCATCGAGGTGTGCAGCATGTACCCGATCACGCCGGCCACCTCGGCCACCCACTACCTCTCCTCCGTCTTCCACGAGGCCGGCGGCACCATCCACCAGGCCGAGGACGAGATCGCGGCGGCGGGCTTCGCCATCGGAGCCTCCTACGCGGGGAAGACCTCCATCACCATCACCTCGGGTCCCGGAATGGCGCTCAAGACCGAGATGCTCGCGCTGGCGGTGATGGCCGAGATCCCGCTGGTGGTGGTGAACGTGCAGCGGGGCGGCCCCTCGACCGGGCTGCCGACCAAGGTGGAGCAGGGCGACCTGCTGTCCTCGCTATTCGGGATGCCGGGGGACTCTCCCAAGGTGGTGATGGCCGCCTCGAGCATCGATGAGTGCTTTCACTTCATCATCACGGCGCGGAAGCTGGCCGAGGCGTTCTGCACCCCGGTCATCGTCCTCACCGACGCGAACCTGGCCACGGGCCAGACATCCTTCCCGATGCCCGAGCCCAACGAAGACTGGCTCTCGCCGCCGGTGGATCAGTCGCCCTGGCAGGAGGGGGTCGCGCCCTACGCGTGGGATAAGGTGACGGGCCTCTCGCGGCGGCCGGTTCCCGGCCAGGCGGGCGGCGCCTTCGTGCTGACGGGTCTGACTCACGACGAGAACAGCCACATCGCCTACGCGTCGGCCATCAACCAGCACTCGATGACGATGCGAAGCCACAAGATGGCCGCTCTGGCGAAGACCCTGAAGCGGCCGGAGGTCCACGGCGACCCGGAGGGCGACATGCTGGTGGTGGGCTGGGGCTCGACCCGGAGCGCCATCGACGAGGCTGTCGATCGCATCCGCAAGGACGGGCGCAAGGTCGGCTCCCTGTGTCTGCGCTTCCTGTCGCCCATGGAGCCGGGTCTCAAGGAGATCTTCTCTCGCTTCAAGCGCGTGATGACGGTCGAGATCAACTACAGCGATGACCTCGGCGACCCGGCCGTCGAGGATGAGCACCGGCGCTACGCCCAGCTGGCGTGGCTGCTCCGCGCCCACACCCTGGTGGACGTGGACTGCTGGTCCCGAGTACCGGGTCAGCCGCTTCCCCCTTGGATGATCGAAGAGGCCGTCCGCGGCCGCCTTGAAGGAATCAAGTGATGTACGGACTCAAGACCGACTGGATCGAAGAACCGGCCCCCCGCTACTACAGCCTCGACGACTACGAGGGAAAGGTCGCCCGCTGGTGCACGGGCTGCGGGGACCACGCCGTCCTCACCGCCGTGCAGCGGGTCTGCAAGGAAGAGCAGCTCGACCCCGACAAGACCGTCTTCGTCTCGGGCATCGGCTGCTCCAGCCGCTTCCCCCACTACATGAAGACCTACGGCTTCCACGGGCTTCATGGCCGGGCGCTGCCCGTCGCCTGCGGGGTCCGCTCCCGCCGGCCCGACCTGAACATCTTCGTCGCCACCGGCGACGGAGACTGCTGCTCGATCGGCACGGCCCACTGGATCCACGCCATCCATTACAACATGAACATGGTGGTGATGCTGTTCGACAACAACTGCTACGGCCTCACCAAGAACCAGACCTCCCCCACCTCGCCGAAGGGCGCCAAGTCCAACACCCACCCCCGCGGTGCTGCGATGAATCCGCTCAACCCGGTGCAGACCACGCTGGGGATCACCAACGCCTCCTTCGTGGCGCGGACCGTGGACTGGAACCCGCCCCACCTGTACGCGACGCTGCTGGCCGCCCATCGGCACAAGGGGCTCTCGTTCGTCCAGATCGTCCAGCGCTGCCCCCACTACAAGGTGGGCGTCCACGATCCGCTCCAGAGCGATCCCTCTCAGCTGCTGCTGATGACGCACCCGGACGGGATCCAGCTGGACGAGGGCATCGCGAAGATCTTCAAGAACCAGCAGGAGCACGACCCGTCGAACATGGACGAGGCCCGAGAGCTGGCCGGCGATCCCAACGGCGTCTCGATCGGCCTCTTCTACCGGAACAATTCGGCGGATCGCTACGACGAGTACACGGCCCAAGGCATCGCGACGTCGCGGGACGAGAAGATCGCCGCGCTGAAGGCCGAACTCGGCCGCTACCAGATCTGAATCGAGCGGAGGTAACGCGTCGTGGAGGCGAGGCTCGCGGAGCAGTCGCAAGCGGTACTTACTGGCTCTGAAGCGGTCGCTCGGGTCGAGCGGATCATCGCCTGTGACGCGGTGGCCCGGGATCCCGCGGTCGCCGAGGGCCTGGCCATGGCCGGCGTTCGGGCCGCGAGCCTGCTCGATGGACCGAGCGGTGGAGCGGCGGACGGAGTCGCGGTTTCCGAGGCGTCGTGCGTGCACCACGTGCACGCGGCGCCCGGCTTCGAGCGGGGCGGGGCCTTCGAGCTCGCCGCCGGGTCGGTTCAGCAGGCGACCGACCACTGCCTGGCGGCGCATCTGCTGAGCCGCAGACTGGGACGCGCCGGCATCTGCTCCCTATCCCCCTCCCTGGCACAGGACCTGAACCTGGTGAGCCTTCCCGAGCCCGGCCTGATCGCGGCCCTGCTCGCCGCGGAGGCCGGCACGCCCGAGCCCGACGCGAGTCCGGAACGGATCGTCGACCTGGCGCGGGAGGTGCTGCGCGCTGTGGGCGATCGCATCGCGAGGCCGGGGAATCTGGTGGAGATCCAGGGAGACGAGGCCGCCGAGGTGGTGCTGGTGGCCTCGGGCGCAGACACGGCGGCGACGCGCGAAGCTGCCAGGGCTCTCTCGGCGGCGGGAGTCGCGGCGAGCGCTCTCTCGGTGGTTCTGGTGCGGCCCTTCCCCAAGCCCGAGATCCGCGAAGCCCTGCGCGGCAGCCGCCTGGTGCTCGTGGTGAGCGCTCCCGGTCAGCCGAGCGCACTGCTCGCCGGTGTGCGCGGCGCCGTCGGCGAGAAGACGGACGTGCAGCCGCTGACCGCAACCGACCCGGCGCAGATGATCGAGACCGTCCGCCAGCTCCTGCCCGCGGGCAGCTTCGAGGAGCAGAAGCTGGCGGCCGCAGCCGAAGAGGCGCCGTCTCGACGCCTGGTGGTGGCTCCGGAGGGCCCGTGGGGTGAGGAGACGGCACGCCGGGCTCTCGCCGGGCTGGGACGTCTGGTCCCGCTCCGGGTGGGGCGGAACACCGGCAGGCAGCCGGGAGCGACCGTGCTGGACTGGGACAGCTCGGAGGTCCCCGGGGCAGAGGCGGATCTCCTGTTGGTTTCGTATCCGGCCATCCTCGAGCCGGAGGGCGCCCTCGCCCTGGTTCGCCCGGGGAGCGCGGTGGTGCTGCTGGCGGAGGCGCAGTCCGCCCAGGATCTGATGCGTTTGCTCCGGCCCGAGACCTGGCAGGCCTTCCGCGAGAAGGAGCTTCGCATCCACTGGGTCGCCCCCCCGATCGCCGCGGGCGAGGCTGCCTTCCGACGAGGCAGACCGCGCCGCGTCACTGGCTCTGGCCGGCGCAGCTCTCACTGCGCTGCGGCAGCCCGCGGATCCGGCCGGCATGGCGCAAGAGATCTCCCCCGGCGACGACCCGGCCAGCCGCTGGCTTCGCGAAGGAGCAACCGCGGTACAGACCCTCGACCCGGCGGCGCTCGACACCCCGCTGGCAGCCGAGGAGCTGAGCTTCCGCTCGGCGCCCGAGTTCCCCCGCATGCCCGATCCGGTGGACGACCCGGAGGAGCAGCAGCGCCAGGCGCACTGGATCCGGCGCTTCCACCGTCTCGGCGCCAGGACCTTCGACCCGGCGCCGCGGCTTCCCGTGCGACCGGCGGTGCTCGACAGCCTGGCCGCGACCTTGCGCGAGACATCGCCCGACCCCTTCGTCCTCGTCCCCTCCGACGACGCCGAGCGGCCGATTGCGGCCCGCGGTCTCCGGGAGCTGCTGGACGAAGAGGTGGACGCCATGGAGGCCGCCGGCTGGAACCCGGGCGCTCTCGCCGGAAACCTCTCCGCGTTGGCAGTCATGGCGGCGCGTGTGCTGGAAGAGCGCGGCCCCGGCACCGACCTGGACTGTCTCCTCCTGGCAGCCGGTGACGCGCTCGCGTCGAAGCTGGCGTTGGCGGGCGACGAGCTCGATGCCTTGCGCGCGAACCTGGAGGAGCTGCGGCGCCGCCTGCCGGGGCAGGGCCGGGTGCTGGGGCTGGGAGCGGACACGCCACTCCGCCTCTACCTGAACGTGCTGGAGGCGGTTCGCTCGCCGCTGCGGCGGCGCTTCGCGGCGCAGCTCGAGCGGCACCGGGAGCGGCTCCGCGACCTGCTGCAGCTCGACCGGATGAGCTCCGCCGACGGCCGGACGCCCGAAGCTCTGACCACCCAGCTCGGGGGCGCCGGGGCGGAGTTGATCGATCTCTCCGCTCTCTCCCGGACGCTTCCCTCGCGGCCCGGCCCGGCGCAGCTGGACGAAGACCGGCGCAAGCGCGTCGAGGAGGCGTTGGCCACCATCGAAGGCCACCTCGGGCAGCAGGGCCGACTCCCCAGCGTCGTGTTCCTCCACACACCGGAGGTGGATCTCCAGCTTCCGGGCGAGGAGCGGGAAGAGCACCCCGATCCGCTGTCCGCCGCGGTCGGGTATTTCGACGGCACTTCGCGACGCCTGGCGACGGTGTTCCGGGCTGCCCGGGTGGCGAGCCTGGAGGCGGACGGAAACTACCGCCCCGAGCTACACGACGAAGTGCTGGCCGACATGGACTGGGAGGGCTTCAGCGCCGATGAGCTGGCACTGTTGCCCCTGGTGGCGGTGGTGACCACCGGACGCAGCCTGCGACAGCAGGGGCAGGGCTCGCTCTCACGACTGCTGCGCTCGAGCCGCCCGGTTCACGTGATCGTCCTCGACGAGGTGGGCGCACCCGACGAGGCGGAAGACCTCTCCGCCTTCCACCTCGACCTGGGCTACCTGGTGATGGCCCACCGCGAGGCCTTCGCCGTCGGCTCCAGCCTGGCCCGCCCCGACCGGCTGACCGAAGGGCTGGTGCGCATGGTCCGCGCCCCGCGGCCGGGCGTGGCGCTGATGGCCCTCCCGGCGCGGGAGCTGGCTTCCTGGCACGTGCTGCTGGCCGAGGCCGCGCTCCGCGGACGGGCGTGCCCTGACTTCCTCTACGACCCCGATGCGGGAACGACCTGGGCCGACCGCTTCGAGCTCGACGGAAACCCCCAGCCCGAGTGCCCCTGGCCGACCCAGGGCGTCAGCTACCTCGAACAGGGAGAACAGAAGACCCTGGAGGCCGCGTTCACCTTCGCCGATGCCGTGGCGCTCGAGCCGGCGTACCTGCGTCACCTGCGCGTCATTCCGCGGTCGGCCTGGGACGACGAAGGCCAGCGGCCCCTGGCCGATTACGTCGAGGCCCTCGATCTGGACGGCCGCCAGCCCGGGGTTCCCTACCTGTGGGTGGTCGACGAGACCGAGACCCTCCAGCGCGCGGTGGTGACCCGCGATCTCTCTCTGGCGTGCCGCGACCGCCTGCGCGGTTGGCGCGTCCTCCAGGAGCTCGGCGGCTACGACAACTCCCACGCGCAGCGAGCAGCTGCCGAAGCTCGCGAGCAGGTGCTGACCGAAGCCGCCCAGGAGCGCGCCGAGCTCGAGCAGGCGCATGCCGACGAGCTGGCGGGGGCGCGAGGCGAGGGAGCCCGCGAGGCGATGGAGCAGCTGGCAGCGGTGCTGGTGAACCCGGCGGCGCTTTCGGTTGCCACACCCGCCCCTGCGGCAGCAGCCCCCGCCGCCCCTGCAGCGGCGCTGGAGCCGGCCGCCGAAGAAGCGGCGGTGGAAGAGCTTCCCGAGGAGGAAGCCCTCGCCTTCGACGAGCCCTACATCGACGCTCCGCTCTGCACGACCTGCAACGAGTGCACCAACATCAACCCCCGGATCTTCCAGTACAACGCCAACAAGCAGGCCTTCATCGCGGACGCCAGTGCGGGCACCTTCGCCGAACTCGTGAAGGCAGCCGAGCTCTGCCCGGCCCGATGCATTCACCCCGGCAAGCCGCGCAGTGACGACTCCACCGCCACACCGGAGCTGGTCGACCGGGCCGCCAAGTTCAACTAGCCAGGAGACTGATCCAAGATGGGCGGCGGAGTCGCGCAAGAACTCGCCACCGCAGTCACCGTCATGACGGGGATGGGGCTGTTCTTCGCCACCGTGCTGGCGGTCGCCTATCGGTTCCTGCGCGTCGAGGAGGACCCGCGGCTCGAGGTCGTCGAGGAGCTGCTGCCGGGCAACAACTGCGGGGCCTGCGGGGAGCCGGGCTGCGCGGCCTTCGCGGAGAAGCTGGTGCTCGGAGCAGGTCTCTCCCGGAAAGTGCACGGTGGCCGACGCCGAAAGCCTCGAGGAGATCGCTTCCTTCCTCGGCGTCGGCGTGGGTGCCGAGGAGAAGCGGATCGCCCGCCTCAAGTGCGCCGGCGGTCTGGGCAACGTGCGCGATCTGGCCGAGTACCAGGGGATGAGCTCGTGCCGGGCCGCGGCGGTGGTGGACGGCGGCGGGCTCGGCTGCATCTGGGGCTGCGTGGGGCTCGACGACTGCGCGAAGGCCTGCACCTTCGACGCCATCACGATGAACGAGGAGAGGCTCCCGGTCGTCGAGCCGGAGCTCTGTACGGCCTGCGGCGACTGCGTCGACGTCTGTCCGCTGGACCTGTTCGTAATCCTGCCCGAGTCGCACAAGCTCCTGGTGCAGTGCAGCTCGCCGCTCAGCGGCGAGGAAGCGGTGGACCGCTGCCGCGTCGCCTGCGACGCCTGCGGACGCTGCGCGCTGGACGCCCCGGGAGACAGCGTGGAGATGGTGAACGGCCTGCCCGAGGTCCACTACGACCGCGAGGAGAAGCCGACGCCGGAGGCCACCTGGCGCTGCCCGACCGGCGCCATCGTCTGGCTGGAAGGAAAGCAGTTCGACGATCCGGAGATAGAGGACGCGCTGCCCAGGAGGACCTATGGCTGAGCGGAGCGGAGTCGCCTGGCTGCAGCGCTTTTGGCGACGCACCAGGGATGAGTCCGAGACCCATCCCGGAACGGCTGCGGTACTGGCCGTCGAGCGGGCGCTGGCCGCGCTGGAAACCCAGATCTGCGAGGGCGTGGTTCGCCCTGGCGGAGAGCCGGTCTCTGCCGCGCTCGCGACCAGGACGGAGCTGCCCGGGCCGCCGGCACGCAACGCCTTCGGGCGCACGGTGCAGGAGGAGACCGCCGCCGGCGCTGCGGAGCGCACCTCGGTGGCGACCGGAATGGCCCTGGCGGGGCTCCGGGCCACCGCCTTCTCGAGTGGCGAGGAGCTGATCTCGAGCTTCGAAGCGCTGCGCGGATGCGCCGAACGGCTCACGCCGCTGGTCCTGCACGCGAGCTGCGGCGAATCCGGCCACGGCGCATACCACGCCGTGGCGGGAAGCGGCGCGTTCCAGATGCTCGCCAGCTCGGGCCAGGAGGCCCTGGACCTCTCTCTGGTGGCGCGCTGGCTGGCGGAGCGGGCACTCCTCCCCGGCCTGGTCTGCACGGATCTGGAGGCCGTGGAGAGCCTCCGCCTCCCCGACGAGGAGCTGATCCGCGACTATCTGGGCGGACCCGAGCAGCCCATCGCCAGCGCTGGCGAGGCCCAGCGACTGCTGTTCGGCCTGGAGCGGCCGCGCGCGATGCCGTGGTTCGATCCCGATCGGCCGGTAGCGAACGGGGGGAGTCCGCGGCGCCGAGGATGCGGCGCGGGCCCGCTTCGGGAACCGGGTCTTCTTCCGGGATGCCGTGGCGGAGCTCGCTGCGCAGGGGATGGAAGAGCTGGCCCGGCTGACCGGACGGCCGCTCTCGTTCGTGCAGCGGCATCAGCTCGAGGACGCCGAAGTCTTGCGTGGTGGCACAGGGCGCGCTGGTGCAGTCGGCCCGGGCCGCCGCCGACCACCTGCGCCAGAGTCGCAACCTCAAGGTCGGCGTGCTCGGCATCACCTGGCTCCGGCCCTTCCCCGCACGCGAGGTGGCGCGAAGCACTCGAGGGGCGCCGGAGCGTCGCAGTGCTGGAGATGCTGGGCGACTCGCCCGCGGCCGGGCCGCCGCTCTTCCGGGAGCTGGCGGAGGCGGCTGGTGGATCCGAAGGCTGGGTGTCCGCGACCTGTCTCCGGCACCGGCGTGAAGCCGGGTGCACTGGTGGGCCTGCTCCAGCTGATGCGCCAGCCCGATCGCCCGCAGCGGATCGCACTGGACTCGGTCGCGAGCGAACCGAACGCTGGGTTCCCGAGGCGAGAGGCGCTGCTCCAGTCCGTCGCCAACGCCTACCCCGAGCTGCAGCAGACGGCGCTCTCCCAAGGCGAGCCGCCCGGGCCGGATCCCGACGGCGGCCGTTCGGTCGCGCTGGTCGGCCGCGAGGCCGAGCCTTCCGGCCGACGCCCTCAGCCTGCTCGCCGAGGCGGTGGCAGCCGAGGTGGGGCCCGTGGTGCGGGGCACGGTGGTCCGGAGGGAGCCCGACGCCTGGGAGGCCCGGGTGCGCGTCGCCCCGGCCGACTTCCCCGATCCGGGACCGCGAGCACCCGTCTCCCTGCTGCTGGTAGCGACGGGCGATCTGCGCAGCCTGGGTGAGCCGCTGGCAGACATCGCACCGCAAAGCGACATCCTGCTGGCGACGCGAGAGCCCGCCGAGCAGATCTGGGGAGCACTGCCGCCCAGCTGGCGCCAGGCGATCCGCGAGGGCGCGCTTCGTCTTCTCGCGGTGGACCCCGACTTCGAAGCCGGCCTCGACGCCCTGCGCGCCTGCCTGCGCGGCGAGCGGGATGCCCTTCTCGAGTCCGGTAGCCTGCGCGAGGTCGCATGGAGGGAGCTCGCGGTCGCCGAGCCCGCGGATCGAGAGCTGCCCAGGCTGGTGAGCCGGATCCCGGAGGCGCGGCCCGCTCACGACAGCCTGCCGCGCTTCTGGGGCGAGGTCGTTCAGCCGCGTCAGGGTGGCGCAGCGAAGGCTCTGCCCGATCCTCTGACAGCCAGCGGTGTCGTCCCCGCCGGTGCTTCCGCACTGGAGCCGGAAGCGGCTGCCGCCCTGCTCCCGGCCCTCGACCCGAACGCGTGCACGGGCTGCGGCCGCTGCTGGTCCGCCTGTCCGGACTCCGCCATCGGCGTCACGGCGCTGGGTCCCGAGCCGCTCTTCACCGCGGCCAGCGAGATCGCCGGCACCGAGGGACAGGCCGCCGACGCGCTGCGCCGCGCGCACAAGCACCTCGCCACGCGCCTGGCCGGAGAGCTTCCCAAGAGCGAGTCCGCCGCCCTCGACGCGGCGACCTGTCAGGAGGCATGGGGCTGGGTCGCGGGGCGTCTGAACCTCTCCGAAGAGGAGCGCCCCGACTACGACGCCGCCTTCGGCGCGACGTCGGGCGTGGTCGATCTCCTCCAGCCGGTCGTCACCGGGCCGCTCTTCCGGGACCCGGAGCGGGAGCAGAAGGGATCCGGGGACCTCCTGGTCCTGGCTGTGGACCCCCGGGCGTGCCTTGGCTGCGGGCTCTGCATCGCCGCCTGTCCCGAGGACGCGCTCGAGCCGGTGGACCGCACGGAGGAACGGGTCGAAGAGCTGAAGAGCCGCTGGCGCGCCTGGGAGGCGCTGCCCGACACCGCGGGAGAGACACTGGCGCGAGCTGCGGAACACCCGGAGGTCGGGCCACTGGCCGCGGCCCTGCTCTCGCGGCACTGCGGTCAGGCGCAGGTCGGAGGAGCGGGTGGCGAGCCCGGCTCCGGCGAGCGGCTGGCCAGCCGGCTGGTGACGGCCCTGGTGGAGCAGTACGCCCAGCGGCGGATGGCAGGCCTGCTCACCCGCGTCGAGGAGCAGCGGGCGACCCTGGAAGACAGCGCCCGGAAGTGCCTGGTGGACGCGCTCTCCGAGGCCGACCTGGAAACCCTGGGCGAGGCCCTTCGCCCCGCTCGGGGCGGCCGCGCGAACATCGCCGAGCTCGGCGAGCGGCTGGAGGCCCTGGGGAGCAGGGCCAGCTTCGATCGCAGGGCCGTGCTTCGCATGACGCGCGTCGCCGGCGCGCTGGACGACTACCGCCGACGCATCTCCGAAGGGCCGGACGGCCTCGGCCGGGCCCGCTTCGGCGTGGTGATCGCGCGAGGAAGGGTGGCCGAGTGGGCGGCGCGATTCCCTCGCCATCCCTACTACGCGCCGCTCACCGTGGCGCCCACTGCCCAGGGAGTGGATCTCGCCCGCGGCATCGCCCGAGGTCTGGTGGCCGAGCATCTGGCGCTGGTGCGCACGACTCCGCCAGGCCGCTCTGGAGGCCGACCCCCCGCCCGATCGCACCGCTCGTCTGGAGGCGATCGAGGCAATCCGCTGGGAGGACCTCGAGGCCGAGGAGCGGGCGTCCTGCCCGCCGCTTCTGTTGCTGGGTGACGACAGCGCGCTGCTGGAGCAGGGCTTCGAGGCGCTCGCCAAGCTGCTCGAGTCGGATCTTCCGGTGAAGGTGATCCTCCTGGACGGCAGGGGACGCCTCGCAGCGGGGCCCGAGCCCGGGCTGGTGGCGATGGCCCATCGCAGCGCCTTCGTCCTCGCCGGCTCTCCGGCCTACCCCGACCACCTGAGCCGCGGAATGGCGGATGCGCTGGCCTGGCCCGGGCCGGCCCTGATCCACCTTCACGCCCCCAGCCCAGAGCGCCACGGCTTCGCGGTCGATGCCACGCTGGAGCGCGCACGTCTGGCGGTGGAAGGCCGCGCGCACGTGCTGCTGCGCTACGACCCCGGCGCCGAGGGACTGTTCGGGCTGCGCGCCAGCCTGGAGGGCAACCCGGAGCCCGGGGAGCAGTGGGGAGGCGCCAGCTTCGCCGAGTGGGCCGCGGGCGAGGCGAGGTTCGCCCAACACTTCGAAGCTCTGGAAGGCGACGGCGACCTGCCGCTGGACGACTGGCTGGCCCTCGCCGAGAGCGAACGCGACAGCCGGGTGCCCTTCGTCGAGGTCGGCGAGCGCCGGCTGGCGGTGAGCGGACCGATGGCGACAGGCGGCCGGCGAGCGTCTGGCGGTCTGGAACACCCTGCGCGAGCTCACCGGAGGATCGAGTCCCTTCACAGAGAAGATCCGGGAGGCGCTCGCCGCCGAGCTGCAGAGCGAACGGGAGGCCGAGATCGCCGCCCTCGAGTCCGAGCACGCGGCCCGCCTCGCCGAGGTCCAGGCGGGCGCCGACCAGCAGGCGCTGGATCGGCTCACCGATCGGCTGCTGACCCTCTCCGGCTTCGACGCGAACCGCCCGGCGAAGAGCAACGGCGGATGAGCGCAGCTCCCGCCCGCGATCCCGGCCAACGGAGCTTCCGAGGCGGAGTCCACCCGCACGAGCACAAGGAGAGCACCGAGTCTCTCCCGATCGAGCGGATGCCCTTCGTCGGTGAGTACGTGCTGCCCCTCTCGCAGCACATCGGCGCCCCGTCGAGAGCCATCGTCGAGGCCGGAGAGCGGGTCCAGCGCGGCCAGATGATCGCCGCGCCGGCGGGCTTCGTCTCCACGGCGCTGCACGCCCCCGTGACGGGAACCGTGACGGCGATCGAGCTTCGCCTCCACCCCAACGGCAAGATGATGCCGGCCATCGCGATCGCCACCGACCCCCTCGACAGCCAGCGGATCCCCGAGACCCAGCCGATCGATCCGGCGAGCCTGACGCCGCAGGAGATGGTCTCGCTGGTGCAGAACGGGGGGCTGGTGGGACTGGGCGGAGCGGCCTTCCCCAGCCACGTCAAGTTCCAGGTGCCCGAGGGCAAGCAGATGCAGGCCGCTGTGATCAACGGCTGTGAGTGCGAGCCCTATCTCACCTGCGACCACCGGCTGATGGTGGAGAGGCCCGAGGCGGTGGTGCGGGGCGCCGAGATCATCATGACCCAGATCGGCGCCGAGCGGGGCTACATCGGCGTCGAGGCCAACAAGCCCGATGCCATCGCCGCCTTGCAGGCCATCGCGCCGCCATCGATCGAGGTGGTGTCCCTGAAGGTCAAGTATCCGCAGGGCGCCGAGAAGCTGCTGATCGATGCCATCTTCCACAAGGAGGTGCCGGCGGGCGGGCTTCCTCTCGACATCGCGATCCTGGTCAACAGCGTGGCCACGACCGCGGCGCTCGCCGACCTGCTCGACCGCGGCGTTCCGCTGATCGAGCGGATCGTCACCGTGACCGGCCCGGCCGTCGCGCAAGCCCCGCAATCTGATGGTGCCGCTCGGCACTCCCGTCTCCGCGGTGCTGGAGCACTGCGGAGGACTCCTGCCCGACGCACACCAGGTCATCCTCGGCGGTCCGATGATGGGGATGGCGCAGAAGGCCCTCGAGGTGCCCACCCTCAAGGGCGCTTCGGGAATCCTCTGTCTCGACCGCAAGTCCGCCGTGCCGCAGCGCGAGTACGCCTGCATCCGCTGCGGACGCTGTCTGGAGGCCTGCCCGATGCGGCTCAACCCCACCCGCATGGCACAGCTGGCGCGGGCCGAGTGGGTCGACGAGCTGGAGGCGCATCAGCTGATGAACTGCTTCGAGTGCGCCTCCTGCTCCTTCGTGTGCCCTTCGCGGATTCCCCTGGTCCAGTGGATGCGAATGGGCAAGGGCATGCTGCGCAACCGAAAGGAATCGTCATGAAGCGCGCACTCCCCGGAGTCCGCGCGCCTTGGATCGCGCTGGAGGGGGTCTGCGTGAGCACGGGATCGCCCGACCTCGTCCTCACCACCGCGCCCTTCGTGCGCGAGGGAGCCACCACCCCGCGCATCATGTTCGAGGTGCTGAGCGCGGCGCTCCTGGTGCTGCTGGCGGCCTGCTGGAACTTCGGGATCGGCGCGCTGCTGATCGTCGCCGCCTCGACGGCGGGAGCCGCTGGCACCGAGTGGCTCTTCACCCGCTCCGCAGAGCCCGAGCCCGCTGCGGGACTACAGCGCGCTCACCACCGGAGTGCTGCTCGGTCTGACGCTGCCACCGGCCTTCCCGCTCTGGATGGCCTTTCTGGGCGGCGTGGCCGGCATCGGCCTGGGCAAGCTGATCTGGGGCGGACTGGGCCAGAACCTCTTCAACCCCGCCCTGCTGGGGCGCGCCTTTCTGCAGGCCGCCTTTCCCACCGCGATCACCACCTGGTCGGCGCCGGTAGAGCGCGGAGACGTCTGGTCGCTGTCGGGGAGCCTCTTCGCAGCCCCGCTGCTGAGCGCGCAGGCCGACGCCGTCTCGACGGCCACACCGCTCGGCCTGGCCAAGTTCGAGAACCAGATCACCGAGCTCGGATCGCTGCTTCGTCGGCAACATCTCCGGCTCCCTGGGCGAGACCAGCGCGCTGCTCCTGCTGCTCTGCGGGATCTGGCTGGGCGCGCGCCGCATCTTCGACTGGAGGCTGCCGGTGAGCACGCTGCTCTCGGTGGCGGTCCTGTCCGGCATCCTCCACTACCTGAGCCCGGAGTCCAACCCGCCGCCGACGTTCATGCTCTTCGCGGGCGGCCTGCTCTTCGGCGCCGTCTTCATGGTCACCGACCCGGTGACGACGCCGACCACGCCCCGCGGCGCCTGGCTGTTCGGCATCGGGGTGGGCGTGCTGGTGGTGCTGATCCGCCTCTTCGGCGGTCTCCCGGAAGGGGTGATGTACGCGATCCTGCTGATGAACGCGGCCACGCCCCACATCAACCGCTACACCCAACGACGTCCCTTCGGAGTCTGACCTTGGCCGCCCCTCAAGCCGGACCCCTGCGAATGATGGTCACACTGGGCATCGCCGGCCTGTGCTCGGGGCTCGCCATCGTGGGCATCTTCCTGGTCACCCAGCCGATGATCGAGCGCAATCGCGCCGAGGCCCTGGAGGCCGCCATCTTCCGGGTCCTGGAGGGGGCCAAGACCCGAGCCGCCTTCGTGCTCCGCGAGGGAAAGCTGTCGCGCTTCGAGAGCCCGACCAACAGCCTCCCCAAGGAGGAGGCGGTCTACGCCGCCTACGACGAGGCGGGCGCGCTGGTGGGCTTCGCGGTGCCCGCCGAGGGGCCCGGGTACCAGGACACCATCAAGCTCCTCTACGGCTACAACGTCGAGAGAAAGCGCGTGGTGGGCATGGAGGTCCTGGAGAGCCGCGAGACGCCTGGCCTCGGTGACAAGATCATCAAGGACATGAACTTCGTCGGCAACTTCCGGGACCTGGCGGTGGAGCCCGCGATCGCCGCGGTCAAGGGTGGGCGCAGCGGGGAGAACGAGGTCGACGCCATCAGCGGGGCCACCATCTCCTCCGTGGCCGTGTGCAACATCATCAACGCGTCGAATTCGCGCTGGCTCGAGCGCCTCGACGAGGCGGAGAGTGCCGCTGCAGCCGGCAACGGGTCCTCGGGCGACGCCGCAGCATCGGGCGGAGCCGGGAGCGGAGGAATCGACTGATGCCGTCCCAGAAGGACAGCTACGAGGAGCTGGTCAAGGGCCTGTGGCGGGAGAACCCGGTCTTCATCCAGCTGCTCGGCCTGTGTCCGGCGCTGGCCGTGACCAACTCCGCCATCAACGCGCTCGCCATGGGCGCGGCCACGACCTTCGTGCTGGTGGGCTCGAGCCTGCTGGTCTCCTCGCTCCGCAATCTGATTCCCAAGCAGGTGCGCATCACCACCTTCATCATCGTGATCGCCACCTTCGTCACGGTGGCCGACTTCACCCTCCAGGCCGTGGCGCCCGTGGTGCACAAGGAGCTCGGCGCCTTCATCGCCCTGATCGTGGTGAACTGTCTGATCCTCGGCCGCCAGGAGGCCTTCGCCTCGCGCAACTCGACGCGGGTGGCCGTTGCCGACGCGGCGGGAATGGCGGGGGGCTTCGCCCTGGCCCTCTTCATGCTCGGCTGCATCCGCGAGATCCTCGGCAGCGGATCGCTGTTCGGCGTCTCGCTGTTCGGACCCAACTTCGAGCCGTGGGTGATCATGATCCTGCCGCCGGGGGGCTTTCTCACCCTCGGCCTGCTGCTCGGGCTCTTCGCCTGGGTGAAGGAGCGGCGCCTGCGGGCGAGCCAGGTGGTCGACGGCACACCGGCCGCGCGGAGGGCCGCCTGATGTTCGAGCTCGACTGGGGACAGCTCCTCTGGATCTTCACCACCGCCTGCGTGGTGAACAACTTCACCCTCTCCTACTTCCTGGGCCTGTGCCCCTTCCTGGGCGTGAGCGGGCGGATCGACACCGCGCTGCGGATGGGAATGGCCACCATCTTCGTGATGACGGTGACCTCGATCTGCGCCTGGTTCCTCAACACCTACGTGCTGCCCCACGCCCCCTACCTGCGCCTGATCTCCTTCATCGTGGTGATCGCCAGCACCGTGCAGTTCGTCGAGATGACCATCAAGAAGCTGAGCCCCGCGCTCTTCAAGGCGCTCGGCATCTTCCTGCCGCTGATCACCACCAACTGCGCCATCCTCGGGCTGGCGCTCTTCCAGACCAACAAGGCCTACGGCTTCATCGAGGGCATCATCTTCGCCCTCGGCGCCGGCGCCGGATTCACCCTGGCCCTGGTGCTGATGGCCGGCCTGCGGGAAGAGAACGAGCTGGCGACGATTCCCGGATGTCCTCCGGGGAGCCGCGATGAGCTTCCTGATCGCCGGCATCCTCAGCATGGCCTTCATGGGCTTCGCCGGCCTGTTCAGCAAGACCGCATGAGAAGCGGCCCGACTCCGGCCGAGAGGAACGAGGAAGAAGAAGCTTGGTTCACGTGATCGCCGTGCTCGGCCTCGCTGCCGCCTGCATGCTCTGGTACCTGGTGCAGCGCTGGGCCAACCCCGAAGGCGACCCGGACTGCGACGCGCACGATCCGCACTGCGAAAGCTGTGGAACCCACGGGGCGGACTGTCCCTCGCTCAGCGTTCCCAGCCCGACGAGAAGTGCTTCTCGAGCCTTCCCTCGGCGCCTCGAACCATGAGCAGAGCCTCGAGCCAGGCCCGTTCCTCCACCCAGGTCAGGCCTTCCTCCGGCGCGAGCACCATCAGCGCCGTCGCGACCGCATCCGCCTCCATGCAGGTGGGGGCGATGACACTGGCGGACGCGACCTTCTGCTCCACCGGCAGCCCGCTGCGCGGATCCACCACGTGTGTGAGTCGCCTCCCCTGGACCACACGCACGCGGCGGTAGTCGCCGCTGGTCGCCAGCGCCCCGCCGGTCAGCAGCACGACCTCCGAGAGCCGCGAGCCGGGAGCGTCGGGGTCGTCGATCCCCACCCGCCAGGGCGCTCCATCCGGCTTGGCGCCGAGCGCGCGCACCTCGCCACCCACCTCGACCAGTGCCCCGATCGGCCGCTGCCGCGCCAGCTCCGCGACGACCGCGTCTACCGCATAGCCTTTCGCGATCGCGGAAAGGTCGAGCTGCACGCCCGGCACGCGCCGCACCAGCAGGCCCCGCTCCTTCCACTCCAGGTGCCGCCAGCCGACGCGGGCCCGGGTCTCCTCCAGCTCCGCCACGCCGGGCGGAGTGTCGGCGGCCTGGGCTCCGAATCCCCAGAGCGCCACCAGCGGTGCCACCGTCGGGTCGAAGGCCCCCCCGGTCTCGCGAGCCAGGTCGAGCGCCGCTTCGATCACGCGGCGCGTCTCCGGCGAGAAACGAAAGCTCTCCGAGTCGGAATGCCGGTTGAAGCGGGCCAGCTCCGCGTCCTCACGCCAGGTCGACATCCCGCGGTCGACGCGGTCCAGCGTCGCGACGACACGTTCGCGGATCGCGTCGGCTTCTCCCGGGGCCGGCTCTTCCGAGAGGACCAGCTCCACCGACCACACCGTCCCCAGCGCTTCGCCCTCCAGCCGAAGCTGATGGGCGAGCTCGGAGTCCGCGCACCCGGAAACCGTCAGCAGCAGCGCGCAGACGGCCACCCGAAGCGACGAGACCACCGCCAGACCGGCCCACCCCCCCCAAATGGGGGGTTGTCCGGGCACGTCGGAAGGGGTAGCTGGATGGGAGTGGGGCAGCCTCGTGCGCACCCCCCCATTGTAGAGCAGAGCCCCGCACCCAGAGGAGCCGGATTTCCCGTCTCGAGGGAACGGGGGAGCCTGGAGCCGAGGCGATGAGACCAGAGGAATTCGCGGTGGACCGACCGAGGAATGAGACTCCGCCTCCCCAGGGGGCATTCTCGACGTCACCGAGCTCGGACGCGGAGAACGGCTGAGACTCGATCATCGCATCAGATCACGGCTCGCCGCTGCTAGAGTCGGATGATCCGAGCCTCTTCGGACCTCGAGCAGATGAGACGGGTTTCTGCTCCGCGCTCTCCGGCCGGCTCTCGGGGGTGCAGCGGTCGGTGTCAGGCCCTCGAGCACCCCGGGCCCGGCGAGAAGGGGCTCGGCACGGCGGGTCGGTTTCGACCCGGCCTACTGCGAGAGCTTCCGAACTCGTTACTGCGTGCTCTCGCCCTGGGAGGAGCCGCTCGCGAGTGCTGCCCGTCGGTGCTCTGGCATTCGGCGCCCACCTGGTCCCCGACGAAGTCGCCCTACGCAGCGAGTACTACGAGGAGTGGATGAAGCCTCAGGGGCTCCTGGTCGGCCCCAGCTGTGCGGAGTGATCGAGTGCACGGTGAGACGATCCGACGATCCTACCTCAGCGTCCATCGGCCGAAAGGGGTGCGGGAATGCGGGGCCAGGGAGTACGCGCTGTGCCGCGTGCTGATGCCGCGCCGGCCATCGAGTTCGACCGACATTCCGCTCCCTCGAAGCCGAGCGCGAGATCGGGTCGCCTCACTCGACCAGCTCGCGGCGGGTCTGTTCCTGGTCGACGCGCAGGGCAGGATCCTGGCCTGCAACCGGATCGGCGACGAGGGGCTCCCGGCGCGACGGCCTCTTCATCGACACAGACGGGATCGCCGGCGCAACCCCCGCGGAGACGCGAACACTCCGCGTACTGATCCACCAGGCGATCCGTGGCGAGGGCGACCGCGGAGGCTCCGTCTCGCTCCGCCGGACTTCCGGAAGGCCGGACCTCGAGGTCCGTGTGACATCTCTCGACGGGGCGACCGTCGAGGGACACCGGGTCGCGGCGGTTCTCGTCACCGATCCGACGCAGTCGGGCTAGAAATATGCCTTCACCACGTATTGCTGGATCATGCGCTGCGTGTTGAAGAACGCACCATTCAGCGCGATGGCGTTGCACATCACCTCGACGAAACGCGACATCTCCGTAGAAGATCGGAGCCACCGTTTCCTCGAGCTTGTCGTAGAGCGATTCGGCGTCCGTCACCTCGCTCTCCGCGTCCGCCGCGCCGATCGCCCAGCCGGTCACACCCTCGATGCAGCCCTCGATCCACCAGCCGTCGAGCACGCTCAGCGACGGCACGCCGTTGAGCGCCGCCTTCATCCCGCTGGTTCCCGAGGCCTCCATCGGGGGCTGGGGCGTGTTCAGCCACACGTCGACCCCCGCGGTCAGCAGCTTGCCCAGCTCCAGGTCGTAGTTCTGCAGGTAGACCACGTTGACTTGACCGCGCAGGGCATCTCGCGCGGCGAAGATGCGCTGGATGATCTCCTTGCCGTTCTGGTCGTGGGGGTGGGCCTTGCCGCTGTACAGGATCTGCAGCGGACCCCCTCGAGAGGCGATCTGCGCTGAGCCGATCCAGGTCCGAGAAGAGAAGGTCGGGCCGCTTGTAGGCGGTCGCGCGCCGGGCGAACCCGATGGTCAGGTGGTCGAGATCCATCCCGACGTTGGCGTTGCGGTTCACGTAGCCGGATCAGCTCCCGCTTGGATTCGAGGTGTGCCTCCCAGATCTGATCGCGGGGGATCTCGAGAGCCGCGCGCAGGCCGAAGTTGTCTTCTCTCCAGTCGGGAACGTGGCGGTCGAAGAGCCGCTGGAAGGGCGGCGACATCCAGGTGGCGGCGTGCACCCCGTTGGTGATCGCGTCGATCCGCTGCTCGGGGAACATGTTGCGCGATATCTCCCCGTGCTTCTTGGCCACGCCGTTGACGTAGTGGCTCACGGTGAGAGCGAGATGGGTGAGGTTCAGCTCCTGATCGCAGCGGAAGGCTTCGCGCGCGAGCGAGGCGCGCCGCTCTCCGAGGACACGCGCCGCGAGGTCCATGGGAAACTTGTCGTGACCGGCGGGAACCGGGGTGTGGGTGGTGAAGACGCAGTGCTTCCGGATCGCCTCCAGGTCTTCGCTGCCAGCGGCGGTGCGTCCCTGGACGTCGGAGATGCTCCTCGAGCAGCTCCAGGGCGAGCAGGCTCGAGTGCCCTTCGTTCATGTGGAAGCGCTTCAGGGCGTCGTGGCCGAGCGCTCGCAGCACGCGCACGCCGCCGATCCCGAGCAGCACCTCCTGGCAGAGCCGATAGCGGTCGTCGCCGCCGTAGAGATGGTCGGTCAGCGCCCGGTCCTCGGGCGCATTCTCGGGAAGGTCGGCGTCGAGGAGATAGACGGGCACGGTGTGCCCGGAGAAACCCTCGACGTCGTACACCCAGGCGCGCAACTGGACGGTGCGCCCCTCGACAGCCACCGAGGCCCGCACCGGAAGCTCCTGGACGGAGTCGTCGACCGACCACACCACGGGCTCCTCGCTCTGACGCCCCTGCGCGTCGAGGCGCTGGTAGAAGTAGCCCTTGCGGTGGAGCAGGCTCACCGCGACCATGGGCACGCCGAGGTCGGCCGCCGACCGGATGGTGTCGCCGGCCAGCACGCCCAGGCCACCGCTGTAGGTCGGAATCCCCGGCGCGAGTGCGATCTCCATCGAGAAGTAGGCGATGGTCCGGTCGCTGGCCAGGTCCGCTTTGCTCGCTTCCACAGTGAGAGACACTATAGCCGACCGCGCCCGACGGAAGACCGCGCGAACCAGGCTCTCGGGCCGATAGTTGGTATCGATTGCGGTATCGTTCACCATCGTGTATATCTATGAGTGCGATCTCTCCTGGAGGGTCCCATGACGCTGACCCAGCTCGAGTACATCCTGGCCGTCAACAAGTTCCGGCACTTCGGAAAGGCCGCCAGATCCTGCTTCGTGACCCAGCCGACGCTGAGCATGCAGCTGCAGAAGCTCGAAGACGAGCTCGGCGTCGTGATCTTCGACCGCTCCAAGAGCCCCATCCTCGCGACTTCCGAGGGAGAGCGGATCATCGATCAGGCGAGGGTCATCATTCGCGAAGAAAAGAGGCTGCTCGATCTGGTCCAGCAGTCGAAGGACGAGCTCGCCGGGGAGTTCCGGCTCGCCGTGATCCCGACGCTGTCGACCTACATCCTTCCCCTGTTCCTGCAGGACTTCGTCGACAAGCACCCGAAACTCAACCTCATCATCGAGGAATCCAAGACCGAGGAGATCGTCGGGATGCTGGCGGAAGACGAGATGGATGCGGGTCTGCTGGTCACGCCCCTGAATGACGACGCTCTGATCGAGCGAGTGCTGTTCTACGAGCCCTTCTACCTGTTCGTCGCACCCGAGCACCCCCTGGCCAAGAGGAAGAAGATCCGGGAGGACGACCTCGACCTGAAGGAGATCTGGCTTCTGAACAAGGGCAACTGCTTTCGGGATCAGGTCCTCAACATCTGCTCCGAGAGCAAGGAAGAGAAGGAGGTCGGAGGCAGCATCCGATTCGAGAGCGGAAACCTGGAGACGCTGAAGAACATGGTGCTCACCAGCTCCGGCTATACGGTCCTTCCCCACCTCGCGGTGAGCCAGCTCTCCGCCCAGAGGCGAAAGCTGGTCCGGGAGTTTCACCCTCCGGTGCCCACCAGGGAGGTCTCCCTGGTCTACGCGCGAAGCGTGCTCAAGGAGCGCGTCATCGACGCCCTGGAGGAGACGATCCTGAAGAGGCTCCCCCGGGCACTCGAGGCAATCGACCCCAGGGACGTCGAGGTCGTCGAGATCTCCTAGAGGCGCAGCCGGCGGAACCGATCGACAGCGTCGATGGGTCGATAGGAATAATCGATTTGCCCTGTCCACGGCGTCCGGCGACCCTTCGTTCATAGAGGCATCGCCGGGGCGGTGCCCGATTTCCTGGCCCGTCCCCCGCTGCGCTCCCGTCCGTGACCCAGTGCGTAGCCCCGACGCGGGCAGAACCAACGACGCTCGCGGCGGACTCCGCACACCCCCCCCGGCACGCCTGGGAGCAAGGCGAGGGACGGGCCCCCATTTGGTGGCTGGGTGACCACCTCGCCATCCGCACGTGGTCGGAGAAATGTGGAAGGTGGACTAGACTGCGGATCGACGAAGGTCCTCGGAGTGGTAGAAAAGGTATCGATTACCGGCTCTAACACGTCCGGGGCTTGGGCCCTTCAGGCCCCGTGAATGACCTGGTCAGAGCGTGGCGCAAGCCCAGAAATCGATCCGGCGGGCCCTCCCGCGCGCGTCGCTGCTCGTGGCGATCCTTCTCCCCCTCTCGATGCAGAAGCTGGCTTTCAACCCGGCGCCGATCGGCAAGGCGCGCAGTGACGGAACCTTCTACTACCAGATTGCTCGGAACGTCTCGGCTGATGACGGTTTTCGAACGAGCGTTTCTCTATGCAACAAGGGTCTGACGCAGCTCCCCGCGCCCACGACGGTCTACCCCCTGTGGCCTCTGGTTCTGGGCCTGAGCGGGCGCTGGATGGAGCTATACCGGGCCGCACGTCTCGTCCCCGAAGTGCTCTTCTTCGTCGATCTGGTACTGCTATACCTGCTCGCAAACCGAATTGGAGCCGCCCTGGGCGGTTCCGCGTGGTTACTACTTTTTCTGAAGTACCCATCGTCGATCTCGGACACGTCTCGGTCTTTGTCCTGGGAACCAACTCGAGTATTCTTCGCCTTCACATCGGTCCCCGGACCGAGGGGCTCCCTTCGGGCTTCTATTCGGCGCACTCCTGGCTCTCTCCGAGGCGGTTGCGTCAGTCCGTCGGATGGGCCGCCACGGCCGGTGCCGTCGCGGTGCTAGCTTTATCTCCTACGCGACTTCCAGATGATCGGGGTCCCGGTCGCGGTTGTCTCCACTCTCGTCTTCGTCGGCCGCGAACGCACCCGCATCCGGCTCGCGGTCGCGGCGTTTACAGCGAGCGTCGCGGTAATCCTCCCTTGGATTCTCTATCTTGCGTCGTTCCTGACGCATTTTCCGCTGCGCATGCTCGTAGACTTCCTAGCCTACCGCGAGACGCCAGAGCTGCCTCCCTGCCCGGGCCTCGTGACGTACGCCCTCGAGTATCGAACGGCTCGCCGATTGGTGGAGTGGCCTCCTCTACGCGTTTGATCCGACGGCGCCTCTGAGCTATGTCGCATCCTTCGGAGCCGTCGTCTATCTGGTCCCGGTCGCCGCGGGGGTCGCCTTCTCGCGCAGCCTGCGTCGTCGCCTGGCTCTGCGCCAGGGGCTCGACGCGCGGGGGGCGCTGGTGCCCGCGACGATCGTCGCGGTGCTGTTGTGCCTGTTGCCACTGCACTCATCGACGAGGTCAGCGCCACCCCCTGGCGATTCGGGCACCGACAGGGACTCCCCATGTTGCTCGGTCTGGTTCTGGCCTTCGGCACTCTCTGGTCACGGGGCCTCTCAGGACGAGCCTTGGTGATCGTCGTCTTGGTCTCACCTATGGACCCAGTGGGAAGGAGGGCGAGTAGTGCCGGGATGGGTCTACCTCCCTGCGCGGGCGACGCCCGCCGAACTCCGCATGCTGGACGGCTTGACGCCCACTCCGAGCCACCACTCGCGCTTGCCTCGACGGCGCGGAGCTCGCCGCGTGGCGAGGAGTCACAGGCCACGACATTGGCTGCGGTTGGTCAGAAGCCAATACGCGACAGCTCCTCCGCCATCTCGACATCGACTACGTGTTGGTCTACGCCGAAGAACGAAGTTGTTCATTCACAAAGGGGCTCAGGATCGCGCGGTGGTGCTGCTCTCGGGCTGGGTCGATGCAATCCTGGTCTCCTCTACGAGGGAAAGTCGCCGGATAGCCGCTAGGGAGAACCGCGAGATGCTTGAATGTCCACGGCAGACGGGAAAGTCCCCGTACCACATGCTGACGCTGAAGATCCGGGTCAGGAGGATCTCGTGGGTGAGTGTCGCGAGCGTGACGGCGAAGAGACCCAGGTAGGTGCGGGCGCTCACGCGCGCAGCTCTTCAGGCCTGGCCCAGGACGTCGTGGGCACGACTCGCGAGCTCTGGGATCTCCAATCCGTACGGACAGGCGCCCAGGCAGGCGCGATGCGTGCAGCCTGCGCAGGCCGACGCCCCCGCCCCGAGCTCGAGCGTAGGTCGCCCGTCCCTGCTCCGCCTCGCCGTAGTCCGTGCGCGTACATGCGCGCGCGGAGCACGTCCGCGATCGGGACGCCTTCGGGGCAGGCGCCCTCGCACGCGCCACAGCCCGAGCCGGCAGTGGCTCGACGCGTTTGCGGCCAGAGTAGCCACGCAGCAGGCGCGCATCGGACGGCCGCAGCTTCGTCTGGCCAGAGGCGGCCAGGTACTCGTCGATCTGGCGCCGGTTTCTCATCGAGACCACGAGCGCGTCGACGTCGGGCTGGGAGAAGACCCACCGGAATGCGGCCTGGGGAAGCGTAGCGCCTCCCCACTCGTAGGGGCGCATGTCGTTCAGGCGGGCACCCATCAAGGTCTTCATGACCAGCACGCCGACGCCCTTCTCGCGCGCCTTGGCAAGCACGCGCGGGAGTCCCTGCTGGTTGGCGACGATGTCGAAGCTCTTTGTGAACCGCTCGTAGAATGCAGGGTCGCTGCCGAAGTTGTGGGCCGCGAGGATCACGTCGACCTTGTTCTCGTCGAGCGCATGGTCGAGGCACTCGATCAGGCGGCCTCCGTGCCCCGACATCCCGGCGAAGCGGATCTTCCCCTGCCGCTTGGCCGCTGCGACGAACTCGTCCCACTCCGGGTTCCGAAGACGAGCCAGGTCGTTGACGGCGTGGTTGAAGTAGATGTCGATCCGGTCGGTCTGGAGGCGCCGCAAGCTCGCCTCGAGGCGCTCCATCAGCTGCTCACTGCGCGTCGTTCGCCGCGGCTGACGGTCTTGGTGCCGATCACCACCTCGTCGCGCCGCCCGGCGATTCCCCGGCCGATCGCCACCTCGGCCAGGCCCGGGCCGCTGCATGGGATACGATTCGGCCGTGTCGAAGTAGGTGATGCCCCGGTCGAGCGCATACTGGACGAGCTTCGGATTCGCCATCGTGTCCGAGCCGAAGGAGATGTCCGACACCTCGAGACCGGTCTTGCCGAGCTTCCGATAGCGCCGGACACGCGAGGTCTCCGCCGCCAGGCTCGCGCGGGCGCGCTCGAGACCCAGAAACGCGACGCCGAGCGTCGCGGCCGTTCCGCGTTGCAGAAGCTCGCGCCGCCCCAGGCCGCATTTCGAATCGCTCATTGGACCGCCTTCGCGGGAAGCCTAGCGGAGCCTCGGCGGATCGGCCTTGCTCGACGCCGACTCTCTGCGTGGGTTCTTTCTGATGCGGATCGACGGCGATCTCCGGGCGCCCCTCGCACCGCCTGGCTTCGAGGATCTTCTCGCGCTCTGTCGGGCCTCTCGAACACCCGCCCGTTTTTGCCCCAGCCACAGCCGCCGCGTAGCATTCGGGCATGCCGGGCAATGGCTTGAGCCGCAGAGAACTCCTCGCGCTCACCGCGAAGCTCGGCGTCGCCGGAAGCGTGGGGGCCGCGGCCATCTGGCGGGGGCGCAACTGGCTCCGCAGTCGAGAGGGAGCGCCGGTTGTCGTGATCGGCAGCGGGGCGGCAGGGATCGCAGCATCCCTCGCGCTTCTGGAGCAGGGTGTGCCGGTCGTGATGATGGAGGCCGGCTCCTGGGACACCAGCGAGCGATGGTCTGATGAGCGAGGAGTATCGCTCATCCGGAGAATGGCCGTTCCCCTGGTACCGACTTCGCCAGGTGGGAGGCAAGCTGAATCAATGGAAGGCACATTGCCCGCGTTTCAGTCGCAGCGGATTTCGACGGCCACAAGCAGGAGGGTTTTCGCTGGCCGGTTCGCTACGAAGAGATCGCTCCCTACTACACCCGCATCGAGCGGATTCTGGGTGTGGTGGGGGAGGCCTCGGGGGAAGAGGACCTCCCGGATGGAGAGTTCGTGGGGGCCTTTCGGACGCGGGTGTTCGAAGAGGATCTCGCCCGTAAATTGGCGAAGCGGGGGCTCTTGCTTACGCAGGGTCGATACGCGGTCTATCCGGAAGCGATGGAGCGTTCGCGGAACGGTGCGATCGCATTGACGCGTGATCGCGCCCTCGAACGCAAGATCGACTACTTTCGACCGAAGAGCAGCTTTTCACAATGTCCTTCTTCCGAACCCTTCTTTTTCGCTGTTGCTGGGCGCTCAAGCGCTGCGTCTCGAGATCGACTCGGTCTCCAACCATCCAGAAGCCGTGACGTTCATCAACAGAGCGACGGGCTCAGCAGGAATCGCTTCGCGTGCGCTCGGTGGTACTGGCTGCAGGCTGTCTGGAGTCGACGAAATTGTTGTTGCACTCCACGACCGAGCGCTATCCAGCGGGCCTTGGAAATACATCCGGGACATTGGGGCGTTACTTTACTGATCACACCCAGGCGGCCTCTGGATGCGCGTTCCGGCAACTGTGGATGTGAGCGACCGTGGGTCACGATGGAATTCGGCGGCCCGAAGCTTTCGGTTCCTACCTTCACGCCTACACGGCCGCTGCCCTGCGGAAGGCGCCGGAGCTGGCCGGGATGTACAGCTTCCAGGTGCATGGATCCAGGAGAAAGGGGCACACCGTCATTGGACTCAACGGCATGGCCGTGATGGAGCCACGGGCGGAGAACGGCATTCGCCTGACGGGGGAGTTGACCGAGACCGGCGTTCCCGTCCCGGAATTCAGGGTTGGCTTCACCGAGGAGGATCAGTCGCGGCAGCGAAAGATGATGCGCGTGGCGGATGAGCTTCTCCAGGAGTTCCGCCCGATCGAGGAGATCAATCGCTACTCACAGACCTCCAGCATCCACTACGCAGGAACCTGCCGGATGGGATCGGATCCGAAGACGAGCATGTGCGACGCCACTGGCGCGCTGCACGAGATTCCCCGCGTACACGTGGCCGACGCGAGCGTATTCGTGAGCAGTCCGGAGAAGAACCCCACACTCACCTTGATGGCGCTGGCGTGGCGCTCGGCGGAGCAC
>CAWAPH010000019.1:0-101558 GCA_963783795.1 uncultured delta proteobacterium
CCTGCCGAGCAGCCCCTTGCCTTTTCTCTTGCGCATGTTGAGCAGCCGCAACTCCTGGAGCGCCGGGTGGCAGTCGGGATCGAGCTGGAGTGCCTTCTGGAACATCTTGAGCGCCCGGTTATCGGCCCCGACGGCGTTGAACATGCGGCCGAGGTACACGTAGGGCAGCGGGCGATCCGGGGTCTGCTTGATGCCCCGTGCGAGGTGCTCGTTGGCTTCCCGCAGCACCGTCTTGTCCTTCGGGTTGGTGAGGTAGAGCGCCCACCCGAGATGGGCGATGTACTCGCCCTCGTCGGGGTCGAGGTGAGTAGCCATGCCGAAGGCCTCGACGGCCTCGGAGTGGCGCTTCCCATTGAGGAATGCCGAGCCTTTGCGAAACCAGCGCTCGGCCTGGAGGGCGCGCTCGGCCGCCTCCTGGACAGCGTGCGTCTCTTCCTCCTGCTTGCGCACGGCCACGTAGCGGCGGCGAGCCTCGTCGTCCCGGATCTGCTCGTAGGCGTCCTCGATGCGAGCTTGGATCTGCTGGAATCGGCGCGCCAGCCTCGGATCGTCCGCGTTTCGGCTCTCTCGCTCGAGCTCTGCGAGGCGCGCCTCGTAGCAGGCACGGATCTCCTCGTCGGTCTCCCCTGCGGTCTCCAGCACGGCGTAGGCGCCGATCTGCTTCAGTTTCTGGAGTCGTTCGTCGAGCTGGGCGCAGCGCTCTTCATTCGAAGGACCAGCTTCGGGCGCCTCGGCCACCGATGCTTGCGCCGGGGTCGTCTCGGCCCTGGGGGCGGGCGGCTCATCCACGGCGTCGAGCAAGAGAAGCACCGGCTCCTCGTCGAGCTCGAGCAGGCCGACGAGGAGCAGCGCGTAGAGCAGTCGCTCGTCGAGCTCCCCGGACGATGCTACCTCGGCCAGGGCGCGATCGCCCTGCAGCTCCTGCACCGAGGCGGCCGTCTCCGGTGCAATCCCGATCTCGGCGCCCAGCCGCTCCGCCTCGCCGCTCTCGGAGACGTAGAGCGCTGCGCAACGGTCGAGCTCGCGGTGCACTTCCTCGATCGGCGACTCGCGCAGCGCCCCCTCGAAGAGGAGGCTGGCGGCGCTGCGCGCCACCTCGAGCGCGCCGGACTTCAGGCGCTTGCCGGGAAGCAGGTGATAAGCGCCACTGGACCAGCCGAAGATGCGCAGCAGGGGCTCCTGTCCCCGGGTGTGCACCGCATCCTCCAGAGCCTCCTCAGAGAGGACGTCCATCCCGAGGAGGATGTCGCGGGTACTCCCCATGCCGAGCGACAACTGCTCCTGTAGCTTCTCGTGCTGCGCGCTGGAGATGCGTCCGGTGCGGAGCAGGAAGGCCTCGAGTGGCTCGCGTCCGCCGCTCGCACTCGCCGCCGAAGGATTGCCGTTGCGCAGCTGGATGCCGACCCGTTCTTCGCCCCGGCTCACGATCGCGACCCCGCTCCACGCCCGGACGCGCAGGTCGCGAAGCAGGGCAGCGAAGCTGTGCTCCGCGAGCGAGCCGGCATCGGGCAGCCGGCGCTGCGAGTCGGAGAGATCCTCTGGGGTCGGCAACGCGGCGGCCGCCTGCGGAATGGGCGCCTCGGCGTCGGTCCCGGCCTCCGGCTCGTCGCGCAGTGCGGCCTCGACGCTCTCCATGAGCTGGGCCGCCGTCGCAGGCTTGGTGACGAAGTCCGCGACCCCCAGCTCGAGCGTGCGCCCCCACAGCTCCGCCGTCCTGTCGCCGCGCGTGTAGACCACCACCTTCAGCGCCGGCGACGACGCGAGTTCCTCGAGGAGCGCCATGCCATCGCAGGTCGAGAGCAGCGGATCGACGAGGATGAGGTCGGGCTCGCCGCCGACGACGCTCCGCCGCACCTCGTCCGGATCCTCGGTCTGGACCAGGCGGTAGCCGTTGGCGGTCAGCCGGGCCGCGAAGCCGGCGGGCAACTCGAGGTCGTCGTCCACGTGGAGGAGGTTCACTGACACGATTGGGCTCATCGGTCGGCGCGCGGGTTCGGCTGAAGCCCGTGCCCGTCGGATCAGCTGCACGTCCCCCGCGGGGCCTTGGCTGTCTGGGACCCGTCAGAGCGATCCTGGCCATCCGGGCTGCTGATCCACGAGAAGCTCTCGCACCAAGACGGGAAGGCACCCAATGCGCAAGGGAGCGGAATCGACGCCAGATCCGACAGCAACGATGCAGGCCCGACTGGAAGCAGCCCGGCACTCGACGGTTCTGGAAGGAAACGAGTTCCGGCGGGGCAACGGCCTACTTGTTCGAGCTCGCCTTCGCACCGGCATCGCTCGAATGGACGACTCTCAGCTCTCTGCACTCGCCTGCCAGGGCGGGCTCCAACATGGGGATCTGCTCACAGGCGTAGCCGATGTGCTTCGCCTCAGCGGTCCGAAATGCCTGGAGAGTTCTGACGAATTGCGAATCGGTTGCGGAGACGACCCCGCGGAAGACCCGATTGATCTCCGACCCCTCGACCCGGATCACCAGACGCAGTGCGTCGACGATCTGATCGAGATCATCCAGCGATTCTTCTAGATCATCCATCTGCCGCTCGAGCTGAGGCACCGCATCTCGCCAAGGGGCGAAGTGCTCCTCCAACCAACCCTCCCGGCTGGCCAGCTGCCCGCACAGCGCGAGCAACTCGAAGTGCTCTTGTTCCTGCTGGGCAAGGGTCTCGAAGAATCGCCTCACCGGCGCACGATGGCTGAACCGAGCCGCCAGCAATTCGTAGATCCGCCGCGCACGAGATTCCAGGTCCAGACAGCGCCCGAGGAGCTCGGGAACCTCGACCGTTGGAGCCCGCGGTGCAGCGCTTTCCGCCAGGAGCGAGAGGAAGGTCTTGCGCTGGCCGGCAACCAGCGCCCTGAAGAAGAGCGGCCATCCGAAGCAGTGCACGGTTACGAGCGGGTGAGCGATGATGTCGCGAGTTCGAATGACGCCAAACATCTCGGTTCTCCCGTGAGAGGAAGAAGGTTCTCCCGTGAGAGGAACAAGAAGGGCACCTCAGCTGGCTCTGGTCAGGGCTTCGATGCCCTGGAAGGTGACCCAGGCACCGACGAGGTAGATCCCCAGCACCTGCCAGAGCGAGCGCCGGTGGATCTCGTGAATGAGGCGCTTCAAACACACGGCCCTATCCGTTCCCGGCAGTATGGACCCCGGTGGCTCGGGAGTCTACATGGTTTGATCGGGTGGTCGGGATCCGCTCGACCCTGTGAGCCGTCAGCCGAGGTCGGGGATCCCCCCTGTGAACAGCGTTCTCGAGGAAAGCCCACACCGGGGTCTCTGCCACGAGCGCGTGGGGCAAGAGCGGCGGCCACCAGCACGAGGCTACCTTCCAGGTCTGCCCAGACTTTCGGGCGCCGAGAGCGAAGAGGAAGGGAGTCCGTGAGCAGCGTGGCTTCGAGAATCCTTCGCCGAGTCCACGAATGGACGAATTGGGAGGCACGATGCCCCACGTAAAGCCGATCGCCCGGGAAGCCCTCGAGGAGTACGAGTCCTTTTTTCAGATCGCCGAGCAGATGATGGGAGGCTTCGTCCCCAACAGCCTGTTCACGATGGCGCACCGCCCGGAGATTCTCGAGAAGTTCATGGTGCTCGCGGGCACAGTGAACGGACCCGGCACGGTCGACCCCGGACTGAGGCAACTCGTGGCGTACGTTGCGAGCCACGCGGCGGGATGCCGCTACTGTCAGGCGCATACCTCGACGCACGCGTCGCATGCTGGAGTCACCGCCGAGAAGATCGAACACGCGTTCGAGTTCGAGACCCACGCCGTCTTCTCGGATTCCGAGCGCGCTGCGTTACGACTCGCGCGGGACTCCGCCTTGGTGCCGAACCTGGTCGAAGCGGAGCATTTCGAGGCGCTCCGAAGGCACTTCGACGAGCCCCAGATCGTCGAGCTGGTCGCCGTCTGCGCGCTGTTTGGCTTCCTCAACCGCTGGAACGACACCATGTCGACCGAGCTCGAGGACGTCCCGCGGGCGCACGCAGAGCGGCATCTCGGCGCCTCCGGCTGGCACGTCGGCAAACACCGCTGAGCGGATCGGGCTGGCAACCCCTTCCCCGGCATAGGTTTGCGGACGCCAGTGGACGTCCGTGAAGCCCCGCTGAGACCAATTCGTAGTCAGCAGGGCGGCGGTCCGAGTCCGCTCGTCGGCTCCAGTTTTTCTCGAGTACTTACGTGATTGCTCCCCAACATGCCGTGTCCCGGGTTTCGTGGAGGCACAAGACTGGACTCCGCTGCCATAGTCGTGAGAGGAGGACGATGGGGCACGGAGGGGCTACCCGCCGGAGTCCCGGCGGCGCGTAGTAGAGTTGCTCCAAGGCGGTCGGAAGGTCGCGGAAGTGGCTGCTGATCCCGGGATTCGCGAGCAAACGGTCTATACGTGGCGACGGCAGGCGCGAATCGACGCTGGGCTCGAGACCGGTCTATCGACGTCTGAGCAGGCAGAGCTCGCGGCCGCGAAGCGGAGGGTCCGAGAGCTCGAGACAGAGCTGGCGATCCACGGGCGCTCGGCTTCCTGTAGCCCGACCCAGTGCCCGGGGGTCGCGGCGTCGCTACGCTCGACGGGCCCATGGGACTCCTCGACTGGTTGACGCCGCGGCGCAGACCCTCGGCCGCGAGGGGTGAGCCGCTGCCTCCCGCCGAAACCCCGGATGCGCCGGCCCCGCCGCCTGGCGCCGAGGCGCGACAGGCCGCGCTTGCGGGCGACAGCGACCAGGACGCGCTGGGGTCCCTTGCCGCGCTGGACGAGAACGCCCTGCTGCGAGCGGCCAGCCAGGCTCCCCTGGGCCGCGTGCGCAAGGCGGCTGTCGATCGCCTGTCCGACCCGACGGCCCTGGCCGAACTCGCCCGGTCCGCCCAGGACGAGGAGGTGCGCCAGCGTGCCGTCAAGAGGCTGCGGTCGCCCGAGCTGCTGGTCTCGCTGGCCCTGTCCTCCGACGACGTGCGGGTGGCCCAGATGGCGGCGCGAAAGCTCGACGCGGAACAGGACCTCGCTGCCGTGGCTCGGGGCGCCGCCGATCGCTCCGTGGCGCGTCACGCCCTCGAGCGCGTCCGGGAGCCGGCCCTCCTCAGGGAGGTTGCCCTGTCTGCTAGCGACGCCGTGGTCGCAAAGGTGGCAGTGAAGCGGCTCACGGACCAGCCGATCCTGACCGAGATCGCCGAGAGCGCGAGCGATCCCCTCGTGCGTCGCGTCGCGGTCAAGCGGTTGCACGACCAGGCCTCGTTGGCCGAGGTCGTGCGCCACGAGGGGTCGAGCGACCTGCGCGCGCGGGCGGTCGCACGCATGACCGATCAGGAGGCGCTCGGCCGCATCGTGAGGAGCGAGGAAGATGCGGAGGTGCGGGCGGCGGCCTTGCGCGGGGTCGTCGACGAGCGCTTGCTGGCCGAGGTGGCGGCGCGGGACCCGGAGCCGGAGCTGCGGCTGGCGGCGATCCAGCGGGTCTCGGAGCCAAGCTTGCTGGCCCGGGTGGCCACCGATGGCATCGATGCCGATGTTCGCTCCGAAGCCGTTCGGCACATTGGCGATCGCAACCTGCTGGCCGAGATCGCCAAGAGCGACGAGGATTCCGGTGTGCGGCGGCTGGCGCTCCAGCGCATCCGGAGCCGTGGCCTCCTCGCCGACGTGGCCGAGCACGGCGGCTACGGGGACGTACGCGCCCTGGCGGTGCGCCGGCTGAAGGATCGTACGCGCATGGCCGCGATCGCGCTCTCCGATGAGGATCCGCGCGTGCGCCGGGAGGCCGTCGTCAAGGTCCGGGACCAGGAGCGGCTTTGCGCCATCGCGCGCCTCGATCCGGACTGGCGGGTTCGTCAGGCCGCCGTCGAGAGACTCCGAGATGGCGAGGAGCTGCGCGAGCACGCCCGCAACGACGACGCCTGGCAGGTGCGCGAAGCGGCCATCCAGCGCGTCGACGACGCGGCGCTCCTCGCCAACCGGGCCAAGTGGGACAAGGCCTGGCAGGTGCGCAAGGCCGCCCTGCGGAGGCTCGAGGATCAGACCGTGCTGGCCAACCGCGCCAAGAACGACGAGAACTGGAGCGTCCGCCTCACGGCCGTGGAGGGGCTCGCCGATCCGGGACTGCTCGCAAACCGGGCCCAGTGGGACGTGGACGCCCGCGTACGCAGGGCCGCGGTCTCCCAGTTGCGAGACGACATCCTGCTGGCCAGAATCTCGGAGCACGACCCGGAGGAGTCGGTTCGCTCCGCCGCCGCCGAGCGACTCGCTCAGCGAACGGGTGACGGGGTGGATCGCGAGCCGGCCACGGATCCTTGAGCGCCTGGCGGCTTCGCGGCAGCGGAGCACCCGCTCGCGCTCCTGATCGCCGTCCCGCGTGTGACCCGTCAGAGCAATCCGGACCATTTATGCTGTTGAAATAGGAGACACTTCTGCCACGAGGCGAGGAGGGATCCAATGGCCAAGGGAGCAGGAGAGTCAGCGGAAAATTTGGTCAAGGATGGCAACCCCTGGCAGGAGAAATTCAGCGACGCCAATGCTTAGACCAGCCGCAATGTCGAGCCGACCCAAGGCTCCTGCGCTTCTATTCAGCTCATCTGCCAACCTGGCTGCATGCGACCCTGCGAGGCAACCTGCTTCGGGCAATCCGCGTCAATGAGCTCACCGCACTATCTATCCAAATCCAGGTTGATGTCCGGCTGGCAGTGTCCCAAGCGGCTCTGGCTGGAGACCTATGAGCCCGAGCGCGCCAAGATCTCAGCGCAGACCCAGGCCTTGTTCGATGCCGGGCACGAGGCGGGTGCGGCGGCGCGAACCTTGTGGCCCGATGGCATATTGATCGAGCATGACTCCGAGCTGAGCAAGGCCCTCGAAGAAACTCAGGCGATTCTTCAGTCCGCTGACCCGGTCACGGTATTCGAGGCGACCTTCAGACACGAAGGCATCTTGATTCGCGGCGACGTACTCGAGCGCAACGATGCCGGTGAGATCCGGCTCATCGAGGTGAAAGCGTCAACCTCGGTCAAGGACCATCACAGGCTGGACTGCGCGATTCAGTACTGGGTGCTGGATCAGACCGGCTCGTCACCGGAGTCAGTGTGGCTTGCGCACATCGACAATGAGTTCATCTATCAGGGCGACGGGAACTATCAGGGCCTGTTTCGTTTCGAGAACGTGACCTCGAGCGCACAGAAGCTGCAGTCCATCGTACCGCAGCTCGCCAGTGAATTGCGGGAGATCCTGGCGGAGATGGAGCCAGCTATCGAGGTTGGACCCCAATGCAAGAAGCCCTTCGAATGCCCGTTCATCGACTATTGCAGCCCGCAAGCCACCCGTTATCCGGTCGAGAAGCTGAGCGGAAACAAGAAGGTGATTGCCGAGCTGAAGGCCGAGGGCATCGAAGATATCTGCGATATCCCAGAGGGACGCCTGACCAACTCGAAGCAGGAGCGGGTGCGGCGGGTGACCGCTGCCGGCGAGCCCGAGCTCGCGCCGGGTGCTCGAGCAGCGCTCCAAGGGTTGCCGTATCCCCGTTACTACCTGGACTTCGAAACCACCAGCTTTGCTGTTCCGGTCTGGAAAGACACCGGCCCTCACAAAGCCTATCCATTCCAGTGGTCGGTGCATGTCGAGCAGGATGATGGCAGCCTGGAACACCGTGAGTACCTGGCCGACGGCAGCGAGCCCCCGATGCGTGAGTGCATGGAACAGCTGGTGGCTGTGCTTGGTGATGCCGGCCCGATCATGGCCTACACCAACTATGAGAAGGGGATCATCCATCGTATGGCAGAGCGCTTCCCCGATCTCCATGGACCGCTGCAGGCAATTGTCGATCGGCTGTTCGATCTCCACCCAGTGACCAGGGCCAACTACTACCACCCGGACATGTGTGGATCCTGGTCTCTCAAGAAGGTCCTCCCAACCGTCGCGCCGGAACTCGACTACCAATCAGTCGGAGAGATCCAAGAGGGCGGCGCAGCGGATAACGCGTTTCAGCAGTTGATCAGGGGGGGTCTGTCCCCCGATCGCCGCACGCAACTCCGCCAGGCTCTTCTCGACTACTGCAAGCTGGATACTCTGGCGATGGTGAGGTTGGCGCGCTTTCTGGCCGGGGAAAAGTGAGCTCGTTCGGTGCGGTTTCGCCGGTATCGGAATCGGCGCGGGCGGTGAGGGTGTTGACCTGCCTGTGCCTCCCGAAGAACGGCAGCCCGCCCCGGGCTCGTCTGGCCCTTGCGCTGGCTTTAAATGTGTACTATGTAGTACACAGTCACCATGAAGAATGGCTTCGGTCAATACTTGAGAGCTTGCCGCGAGGCGCTGCGCGCCTCGGATCGCCACTTCTCCGTCAGGGGCGTGGCAGCCCGGGTCGGGGTGGAGCCCTCCTACCTGAGCAAGGTGGAGCGCGAAGAGGTGGCCCCGCCCTCGGAGGCCACCATCTCGCGCCTGGCGGAGGCGCTGGGCGAGGATCCGGACGTGCTGCTGGCGCTGGCCGGCAAGGTCTCGAGCGATCTCCAGAGCGTCATCCGCCAACGCCCGCAGCTCTTCGCAGAGCTGATCCGGCAGCTGCGGGACCTCCCCGACCACGCCGTCCTGCGGCTGGTCCGCGAGGTGCGCGACGGCGACTGGTAGGACCGGAGCAGGAGGAAACCATGATCGAGCTCAGGAACGACCATCTGATCTTCTCGTTTCCGGAGGTGCACCGGGACGCGATCCTTCGGATCGACTTCCAGCGCACGCTGCGGATTCCCGACGACGGAAGCGACTACCCGCTCCCGCCGGGCCTCGGATCCTTTCCGCTGCGCCACGCGGACGACTTCGCCGAGCGCCTGCCCGGGCGCTGGCTGCAGCACGGGGGCGTGATGCTGCCCATGTACCAGTCCGAGGCCATGTGGCTGAACTTCACCTCCCCCACCGGCTATCCGTTCGCCATCAAGGTCGCCGCCGGCAAGGTGAACGCCGTGACCGGCGGGCCCTGGAGCAACTCCCTGCAGCAAAGGCCGCAGGACTACCTGGTGATCCCGGGCCAGCCCTGGCTCGACGGCTTCTGCGTGGAGAAGGGCGTGATCCGCCAGTTCGTCGCCATGCCGCTCGGCAGCGGCTACAGCGCCGAGGAGCAGATCACCCAGACCGCGGAATACGGCGGGGTCCAGATCATCGCCTTCCCGATCAAGAAAGAGTGCTACAGGCCGCGACGGTTCGCGGAACCGCTGGCAGGCGTTGCGTACGAGGACTCCTCGGCCTGCTACGCGCCCGACATGGGCCTCGCGCCCGGCGGCCGGATGCGCCAGGAGATCCACCACGACCGTCACGCGTTCGAGAACTGGCGCCAGGACCAGTGCAGCCGCTGCTTCGTCCACATCGCCAACTCCCTGGTCTGGAGCGCCCTCACCGGCGAGGCGCCGCCCACTACACCGCCCACCGCCGCGGAGTACACCCGCGCCGGCCTCCCCTGGTTCGAGACCTACGCCCCGGAAAACGAGATCCTCCCGGGCAGCGTGGTTCTCGGAACCCTCAAGAGCGTCCTCGGGATGGGCAAGCAGAAGGGGGATGTGCCCCTTCCCGAGAACGAGAGCGTCACACCGGACAGGATCATCCAGCTTCGCAAGAAGCTCGGCAGGGATCAGGTGGTGGAGTGGTGGGGGTGAGGGAAATGCGCGAGTCCTTTCTGGCACCGAAACCGACGCACGCGTACCATCGCGTCGAATCCTCCAGGAGGGAAGAGCATGAACTCCATCGGTCTTCGCGTCCTCCTGCTGATCGGGCTCGGAGTTCCGGCGGAGCTCCAAGCAGCGCCGGACGTCGGCAGCCAAGTGGAAGAGCTGCTGGAGGTCACCGGGATGGCCGAGGCCTTGCGTTCCCTTCCCTCGATGGCGAGGCAGCAGGGAGCGGCGATCGGCGGGAAGGACGAGCTCGGCAACGCCTTCCAGGAGGCATTCGTGTCGAGCTTCGATGCCGAGCCGATCCTCGAGCGCACCGAGTCGGAGATCGTCGCCCATTACGACACAGCACATGCCGCGTCGATCCTGGCCTGGTACGCGACGCCCCTGGGAAAGCGCCTGCGGGCGGCGTCAGAGGCGGTGAATACCGTGGCTGGTCAGGCCGAGCTCCGCGCCTACGCGGAGGGTCTGGAGGCCGCTCCGCCTCCGCAGCAGCGCATCGCCATGATGGCGCAGCTCGACACCGTGACCGGCTCGACCGGGCAGCTCACCGAGATGGTCGTCCAGATGAGTCGCAGCCTGACCGAGAGCATCGCGAGAGCGATGGCTCCCGAAGACCCCGCCGGCGGCGGCGTGGCCGAGAAGGAGCTCGACGCGATACGCCAGCAGATCGGGCCGCTCATGCAGAACCAGGTCCTCGTGACGCTGCTCTTCACCCTGCGTAACTTCACGGATGAGGAGGTCACCCAGTATCTGGTGTTCTCGAACTCCGCGTCCTACCAATGGTTCAATCGGCACAGCTTCGACGGCCTCCTCGCCGGGCTCTCCGCCGCGTCGGGGCGCTTTGCCGAGTTGTTTGCGCCGAAAATGGCGGCGGCGATCGACGTCGAGGCCCGCGATCGGCTGCGCGCAGAGGCGCGAGCCTATGGGGAGGGTCGCGAGGATCGCGAGTGCCTCGGCGAGAGCCTGAGGCGGGACACTACCTGCGACGGATTCGGGTGTCACGTGCAGAACGCGGCCTTCCTGCGCGCTTGCCTCGAAGCATCGGCGAAGCGCACCGATGTCTGCTCGGGGGTACCACCGCTGGAGGACCTTCAGCAAACGGTGTTGTGGCGCCTGCAGCAGTGCGCTTCGCTCGGTCGCGAGGACGCCTTCTGCCGCACGCTCATGGGCTCGCTGCAGAGGCACTGCGTGGAGTGGAAGGACTCCGTCGGCACCTGAGGAGACTGGGGCCGCTCTCTCGATCGGCCCTCTGGCGAATCGTCACCCACTCCTCGGCGGACGTCGGTCGGGCTCCGACCGTCGCGTCGAACTGCCCTCCGCGGACAAGTGGAACAGATCGAGTGGAGAGTGGGAGTACTGGGTGGACGGAGTGAGGAGGTTCATCTTCTCGGACTTCACGCTGGAAATGATCGCAAGGCAGTTCCTCCAGGGAAAGTACACCAGGCGCCTCGAGGTGGTGTCGGAGGCCAGGTCGATCGACCAAGGCTCCTGCACGTCCGGCGGCCCGGGGTGCACGATCGACGGCGGCAGCCAGGAACGACCATCTGATCTTCTCGTTTCCGGAGGTGCCCCTCCCCGAGAACGAGAGCGTCACACCGGAGAAGATCATCGAGCTCCGCAAGAAGCTCGGTAAGGATCAGGTGATGGAGTGGGGTTCTTGAGGCGGGATACGCGGCTCTGAGCTGCATCAGGCCGGGCTGAAACACGAGGGCGGACCGCGCGGTTCCTTCGAGGCGCCCTAGCGCTTCTCTCCCGCGCGGTTGGACCTCATCCCCTCCTGCCACTGCGTCATCTCGTCGGCCAGCTTCCTCGCCACCTCCGGATGCTTTTCCGCCAGGTTGTACGACTCGTCAGGGTCGATCTCCAGGTTGAACAGCAAGGGCAGGGGCCCCGTGGTGTGCTCGCTCAAGCCGCCCCTCTCCTTGTTGACCGGCATGGGCCAGACGTAATGGTTGATCGAACGGAAGTACTTCCACTTGCCCTCCCGAACCCCTTCCAGCGCCCCCTGGTGGTAGAAGAACATCCGCTCATGGGGCGACGGGCTCGCCGGACTTGTGAGCAGGGACACCATGCTCTTGCCGTCGATGATCCGGTCGGCCGGTAGCGAGAGCCCCGCCAGCGCGAGGCAGGTGGAAAACAGGTCGATGTTCATCGCCGGTTCGCGCGAAACGACCCCGGCGGCGATTTGCCGCGGCCAGCGGGCGAGGAAGGGCACGCGGTGCCCGCCCTCGAAGCTCTGCCCCTTGCGGCCGCGGAGCCCACCCGGGCTCCCCTGGTACCAGGGGCCATTGTCGCTGGTGAACACGATCAGCGTGTTGTCCCGCAAGCCGTGCTGATCGAGGACGGCCAGAAGCTCGCCCACACTCCAGTCGATCTCCTCGACGGTATCGCCGAAGATCCCCGCCTCGGAACGGTCGCGGAACGTCTCCGATGCGTAGAGCGGCCGGTGCGGGAAGGTGTGCGCGAAGTAGAGGAGAAACGGACCCCCCTTCGACGACTCGATGAAACGGATCGCTTCCTCGGTGTAACGTCTGGTCAAGATGGTCTGGTCATCCACGTTCGCCAGCACCTGCTCCTCACCCTGGTAGAGCGGAAACGGATGCATGTCGTTGCTGTGCGGTACGCCGAAGAAGAAGTCGAAACCGTGCCGCAGCGGGTTGTACTCGGGATTCGTGGCGAAATCGCCGAGATGCCACTTGCCCACCATGCCGGTCGCGTATCCCCCTACCTTCAATGCCTCCGCCAGGGTGATCTCGTACGCGTAGAGGCCGCTCGCTCCACCCTCGCTCGCCATGTCCATCAAGCCGACCTTTCCGCTCAGAAAGCCGATCTGGTTCACGACGCCGATCCAGAACGGGGTGTCCTCAGACTGCAGCGGGAAATCCAACCCCATGCGCTTCGCGTACCGTCCCGTCAGCAGACCCGCTCGTGACGGCGTGCAGACCGAGTCGCTGGCATGGAAATCGGTGAACCGAATCCCTTCACCCGCCAGGCTGTCGATATGCGGGGTGCGGATCGCACGGCTCCCATACGAGCCCAGATCCCCGTAGCCCAGATCGTCGGCCATGATGATGATGATGTTCGGCCGGTCCGCGACATCCTCGCGCACGGTCGCAATGACGTCACGCGCATCCACGGCGGGCCGGGGCTGCTCCTGCTGGGTGCACGCCGGCCACAGAAGAGCCGAAACCAGAATGACTCCACAAACGGACCGCCCCGTGCGGGGTCCAATCCGGCTCTCTCTCGCTTGCTTCATCGGAGCTCTCCGTGGTGGGACAAGTGCGATTGACGGGTCTTGCCAGCATCCAATAGAGAGAGAACTGTAGACTCCCGCGGAGACGTAGGCAAAGGAGATGGTCTGCTCCGAAGCATCGCCGAGGTACGGTTTCCGAGTGGCGGGCTGCAAGACTGGTGGCGCTTCCGGGCACTCGAAGTGGCCGCATCCTCGGCGAGTCGATCGCCCGCCGGGTCGGTTGCCACCTCCGGCCGCCCAGCCCTCGGAACTCTCGAGAGCGTCCTCGAGATGGGCACCCAGAAAGCGAAGTGTCCCTCCCCGAGAACGAGAACGTCACACCGGAGAGGATCATCGAGCTCCGCAAGAAGCTCGGCAAGGATCAGGTGATGGAGTGGGCCTGGTGATCACGGCCCCTATTCGACCTCGAAAAGCTGAGCTAGACGCGAGGAAAGAGGCTCCCGCAAACGCCAGCGTACGGTGATCGGCTTCTCGCCCTCCCACTCCACGAAGTCGACTTCCCCGCAGTAGATGAAGGGGGCAGCCTTGCTTCTGATCTTGCCCCTCTTCCGAACGAGGAGATGGATCGGAATGCCTCGTTCTTTGTGATGACGCATCATCTGGCCAGGCCCGCCCTCCTGGGAGTGGCGATTCTGGCTCTTCCACTCGAAGAGTTCGCGGCTGAGGAAGCGGTCGCTATAGCGGTGATCCGCAGGCATACCCGACTTGTCGAGTGTCACGAGGAGAAAGATCTGCCCACCCTCACAGACGAAACCCTGCTGCCAGACCGTGGAAACAAACTCAAGGCCAAAGATCGGGGGGATCTCCGGGCGCATGTAGCTCCGACCCACCTCGAGCGTGCCCACCGAAGGATCTCGCTCAAGCGGGGTCATGAGAAGCCCCGTCTCAGTGGTGACGAAGACCACCTGATGGCTTGTCCCCGGCAGGCCCGCGTCCTCGCCAAACCAGCTGCGCAGCAGATCCGGCAGCACATTCTGGTCCGTCCCCGGACGGCGCATCACATTGACCGCTACCTTGACGAAGTTCGCCTCGTAGGGATTGTCATCGACCGTCACCGTTGTCCAGTCATCGGGGATTAGGGGATTCTTGTCGCGCGGTGGTAGGAACAGGATGGGGCGTCCGCCGGTGTGGCTCACGCGGCACACGAAGCGGTCCGCTGAAGGCGCCTCGAGTGCCGGCCTTCGGTCGAGGTATTCCGCGAGCCGCCAGTCGACGAGTTCCCGTGCGAGTTCGCTAACCGTCTCCTGGGAACTGGGATCTACGTCGAAGCTGACGCGGAAGATGCCCTCCTGATACTCGAAGTAGGACACCCCACCCGTGCCCTTCCCTCCTGTCCACGCCTCGATTGGATTCTGCTCGAGAAGCCGCGTGAGAGCTCACGTCGTCGTCGAAGACAGCTCCGATGTCCTCCCTCAGCGCCGCCGAGCGTCGCGCTAGCCGCCGAACTCCTGCTCTCAAGTCCTCGACTGTAATCGAGCTTCCAAGGCCCCCTTCGGAAAGCATCGTGAGCAACACGAGCATCTTGTAGCTGCGGGTCATGGGCGTGGTCTCGAGCACCGACAGGAAGTCCGCCACGCGGCCCCCTTTGAGAACGGCCTGCTCAGCTTCGCTAAGGTCACCCATTGCGTTCACGAAGCCGAACCACGAGCCGTAGGCGCGGCGCACCGAGCGAGGCAAGTATCCCTCGTGGTGCAGCTCGGTCGCCGTCGGCCGCACGCCGTTACGCTCCCGAAAATCCTCGTAAGCGAAGCGCACCGCATCCTCGTCCTTGGGCACCCGAAGAAGCCCGCGCAGGATGTCGACGGCCTCGAGGTCGTAGGTCACCTCGCATCCCGGCGGGAGCTGCGCCTCGCCGGCCTGCACAAGGTTCAAGACTTGCTCGATGTGAGCGTCGCCCGCCGGAAGCGCGAAGAGCGTCTGCGGCTTGAGAAGGAAGATGCGGTGGTTGCCGATGTAGTCGATGACCGTCAGGTGGCTCTTCCCCTCGGCTGTGCGAAGCCCGCGCCCGAACTGCTGGAGCCAGAGAATCCGCGACTCGGTGGGCCGCAGCATCATCACCGTATCCACGTGCGGCAGATCCACGCCTTCATTGAACATGTCCACAGCGAACACAACGTCGAGTTCCCCGGCCTCGAGGCGTTCGAGCGACCGAGCGCGCGGGGCGCTCGACTCTCCGGAGTGAACCGCTGCCACTCGGAGCCCCGCATCGCCGAAGAACTCGCGCATGAAGTCCGCATGCCGCTTGGAGCAGCAGAAGGCGAGCGTGCGCGTGCCTGCGCGGGCTCCGGTACTGCTCGAGGGCGTTCTGCGCCCGCGACTGGGTCGCCACCGCGGTGGTCAGCGCCTCCTCGTCGAAACGGTGGCTCCGCCACGGAATGTTCGCAGTAGTCCACTTCGTCGGGGACGCCGAAGTAGTGGAAGGGTGAAAGCAATTTCTCAGTGATTCCATCGGCGAGGTCGCAGCGGAAGACCAGGTTCTCCTGGCACAGGGCGAGCAGGTCGCCCCCGTCTGTCCTCTCAGGGGTCGCGGTGAGGCCAAGCAGGAACTTCGGCTCGAAGTGGTCGATCAGCCGCCGATACGTCCGCGCTGCGGCGTGATGGAACTCGTCGACTACGACGTAGTCGAACTCGTCGGGCGCAAAGCGTTGCAGGTGCGCCTGACGGCCCAAGGTCTGGATCGAGGCGAAGACCACATCGGCATCAGGTGTCTTCTCCTGCCCGGTGTAGAGGCCCAGGTGGGCCAGTGGCCGGATCCGCCGGAAGGTGAGAATGGCCTGTTTGAGGATCTCCTCCCGGTGTGCAACGAAGAGCACCCGCTGGAACTCGGGCTTCGCGCAGTCGAAGGCCGAGAGCCAGGTCTTGCCCAGGCCGGTGGCCAGCACCACCAGGCCGGCCTTGTTGCCCTCCGCGCGGGTTGCCTCGAGCGCGGCGAGGGCACGCTTCTGCACCTCGTGCGGATCCGGCGGCACCTCAGGCTCTTCCTGGGCGGGGGCTATCTCGCGTTCCGGTACGGCTCGAAGCGTCGATCGGCGGGCTCCGGTAGCGGTCGACCCACGCGCCATCCAGAGGCCGTGTCTGCGGGTGGCGAAACAGGATTTCGAAGCTCGCCACAACATCTGCGAATCCGGAACGGTCCCCCGAGGTCACGGTGCGGAAGTTCCACTCGATTCCACTGGTGAGGGCTGGCCGCGTCAGGTTCGAGCTCCCCACAAGCGCCACACCACCCCCCGCTGCGTCGTGGAAGACATAGGACTTGGGATGGAAGGTTCCGTCAGCCGCTTCGAACACCCGCAATTCGGTCGTGGTCGGGTGCTGCTCCTGAAGGTCTAGCAGGCGGAGGAGCGCAGCAGGGTCCGTGACTCCGAGGTAATCCCCGGTGAGCAAGCGCAGGTGCCCACCACGCTCGAGCAGATCGAGAAGATGCGCCTCCAGGAGCCGCATCCCACTTTCCAGCACGAATGCCACGGCCAGGTCGGCCGTATGAGCACGGTCGAGGTGAGCTTGGACGTGGGGAAGGAGAGGGTCCTCACCTCCTACGATCAGCGAGCGCGCGTGCGGGGCTTCCTGCTCGATCCGGTGAAGAGGAGTTGGCCTCTCCTCGCGATCCGCCAGCAGCGCCCCCGGGTCGAGCTGGTCAGCGAGGTAATTCGCCCTGCTCGGAAGGACGTAACGCACTCCGCCACGTGGGTCGGGCACGTCGCCCGAGTAGCGTGGGATCACATGCACGTGGAGGTGATCGATCGTCTGGCCGGCCGCCTCCCCGATGTTGATCCCCACGTTGAAGCCATCCGGATGATGCTCACGCTTGATTACCTGCTGCGCGATGTCGACCCCTGCAAGGAGCTCCATCTGTTCTTTGGGAGTCGCCTCGAACCAGCTCACCACATGCCTCTTGGGTACGAGCAGCGCGTGCCCCGGGCTCACCGGGTAGGCGTCCCAAAGGGCGAACGTGTTCGGTCCGGCGTGAAAGATCCGCTCCGCTTCCGGCGCACAGAACGGGCACGGGGCATCGCTCATCGCTGCGCTGCTCCGGTGGTTCGGCTGATCACTAGCTCGCCGTCCAGGCCGGCCGCTCGGCATGGCGCACAGCGCCACTGCCTGACTGGCCGGCCCGCGAACTGCACCGCATGGCAGACCGGGCAGCGATGCTCCCAAAGCCGCCGCGCGCGCTGAGCGCGCTTCGGGAGCGTCGCTAGAGTGTCACGTGGGAGCTGCACCCGAGGCTCGAAACCCGCCGCGCGCATGAGGGCGCGCCATTCGGGGCCGTGGGGTCGCTTATTCCCGCCATGTCGCAAATATACGGCGGCGTGCGCGGTTTCGTGGCACAGCACCTCATCAAGAAGGGAGCGGGGCGCGTCGAGGAGGAATGAGGCGATCCGAACTTCGCCCCGCGCGGGCACGCAGCGGCCAAGAGAGGTGCGAAGGCGAGAACTAACCCGAATAGTGATGCGCCGCTCAAGGCCAGGCAGGCTCCAGGTGTGTGCCCAGCCAGCCAGTAGGCTGTTCCATTCCGCGGCGAGCTCATCGGAGCTGGTCATAGGGGCAACCGTAGCACGAGCACTACGGCCCTCTGAGAAGGGATGCCCCGAATGAGCGCATTCTGCAACCTTCACCTCGGCCGCGGCTGGGCTTGGCTCACGCTTTTCACCCGATGAGCTATCCGCTCTCCTCGTGCTCGAAGAGGATGGAATGGCGCAGGAGCCGGCGGAACCGCGCATCTTGCTCGCAGAACTCCACGCGGGGGCGAAGCCGGCGCCCAGTTGGGCTGAAGTGTGTGTGAGTAACTACCGAGTCCTCGCCGCTCAGCGCCTGACCCGAGCCTTCTTGCCGCGCAAGACATCCAGCAGCGGCTTGCACCCAATCCAGGTGTCGGCGATCAAGTCAATGGCGCGCTCAGTCTGGATCTCACTGCAGGCAGCGTTCGGGAAGATCGCCCCGACTTGAACCTGCAAGTTCGAACGTCGGTTGCACATCGCGGCGTACGTGGCCGAGAGCCACTCTGATTGCTGCTTCACTTTGAGCGCGTTGGAATCACATTTCCCTCTGACGGCGGTACGAAGATCGAACTCAAGCTCAGCATCGACGATTGGAGCAGAGCGCTGGGTAGGATAGTGGCGTTGCACGATCTTCATCCATGGCGAAGCGGCTGGCTCTCTCCGAAGGGCCGAGAGAATCCGATCACGTACTAGGGTGAGAAGAGAAGTGAATTCCTCTTCGCCGATCTTTGTGAGCCGATTTCTAATCACAGGTTGAACCCCGTTTGGGATTGTCACCATAGCCCCGCTGCGATCGCCGTGGATTTCGAGCGTCAGGTGTGGAAAGCGAGTGAACTGCTCTTCGCTACCCGCTTCCCGAAGCGGTAGGAAATCCCATACCCGGTCGGTGTCCTTCCCGGTGATTGCTGGCCTTCCGGGGGCGTGGAGATCGGCGCCGAGCTCTCGCCGAAGCTTCTTCTCTTCGCGCAGCTTACCCATGGCGAGCCCCAGTACCCGCTTGGCTTCCGCGTAGCTGTAAGGATTCTCTCTGCCAAAGGGGATGCCACTGAAGTCCGTGAGCGTTGCCTCCTTCAAGTAACCCTCCGCGATCATTCGGGTCTCCGCAATTTCCATGTATTCCATGAGCCGGCGAGCCCATGGGGAGCTCGCGGCGAACCTGCTTGCCCAGCGGTATATCGCCGCCCAACGGACGACGGGGTACCTGTTTGACACCCTCGAGCTGACCTCCTTGCCGCAGAGGACAAGCACCTGGGCATCGGGGTACCCGCGGCGTGCCGCCGTTGCTGCGTGGCGCTCTAGCTGCCCGGGCGTGGCTGCGGACTCGATCTTGCTCTCGATCAGTAGGGCCCAGCTCTCGCCATCGTGGATGCACGCATCCGGAAGCCCTCGCCTCTCCGCTTCCTCTTCTGAAGGCTCGAGAAGCCCTGGAAGGGACTGTTCCTGGATGCGAAGGGTGCGGAGAGGGGGCGGACTCGTCTTCGCAACTTGTTTCAGGAAGCTGCGAAGAAGAACGCGATCCTCGGAGAGGCAGGCTACAAGGGCATGGGTGAGGCGGTTCTCGGGGACTTTGTACTGATCAAAGACGTTCCGCACGGCGGGCATTGTACAGGCATCGAGGCGGGCAAGAGCTGCTCAAAGGCCGCGGATGTAAACACTACCCATGCTGACGTGGGGAAAGTGACCCGGATCGCCTGGTAGGCCACGGTAAGCCCGGGCTATTCGGAAATTTCACTTACCGCGAATGGTTCGGAGTCGCGAGCAACCGCCTGGGCCCACTTGAACGTCAAGCCCGGGGTTCTTCCCGGCGTGCCATCGCTCATCGAACCAACGCGGCCTCGCAGACGTTCTTCCATCTGCGCACCACCGTCGTGGCCCTATCGGCTCACGCAGTTGCGCCGGAGAAAGACCGACACCTCCGCCTTGTCAACGCTGCCTGCAGCCACGCCATCGACCAGCTCGTAGAGAGCCCCCGATTCGGCGTCCAGCCGTTGGCCGTTCAGCCCAAGGAACACCAGCGCGGACATCAGCGCCGTCCGCTTGTTGCCGTCTACGAACGGATGTTTGCGCGCGAGATGGAACAGGTAGGCAGCCGCCATCTCGAAGACCGTCCCGTGAAGGAACTCACCACCGAAGGTCGTCTCGGGCATGGCCAGGGCCGATTGCAGCAGGCCGAGATCTCGGAGGCCGGGGCGCCCTCCGTAGCGACGGATCTGGTCGGCGTGGATGCCCAGTACCTCGTCGAGTGTCAGGAAGAGCGGATCGATCACTCCGCGAGTCGACGAAACACGCCGCCGTAGCGCTCGTGGGCTTCGGCGACGAGATCCGCGACTCGACGCCTTCGCTTCGGATCGCGCAGCGGAGTCACCACGAGGACGTCGCCGTCGGTGGAGAGCTCGAGCTCCGTCTCCGCATCGATCTCCAGAGCCTCGAGGAGCGGCCGATCGATCACCAGCGCGAGACTGTTCCCGGTTCGCGTGAGCCTCTTTGCCATGTACGTACGATATATTGGATACGTAAGTACGTCAATCCAACCTGCATTGCCCCTCCCGAGAGTCTCAGTCGTCGCCAGCGATCCGGGGGAGAACGGTGAAACGGCTTCATGAGCGTGGGGACTTGGCGGTTCAACCCGGCACAAGGGAGCGCGAAATCGGCAACCTCCGGCGCTCTAGAGGACGCTCCAGCCGCCAGGCGCCGCCGCTGCTGATGGCGTCGTTTCCGCGTACCAGACCAAGGATGGGACCGCCGGAAGGGAGCCCGGAGATCCGTGCACCGTGAAGCCCCGGCCACCGCGTTGCCGATCTTGCCCGCCGGGGGAGCCATCGCGAAAGCAGATTCCTCCTCCCCCGCGGGGAAAGATCATAATAGATATTCTATTTCTATTTTAAACTAATCCGGCTACCCTTCGCTCATGATCCAGAGAACCCTTGAGCGTCGGGTTCTCGAACTCGCCCGGCGCTTCCCCATCGTCACCATCACCGGCCCGCGTCAGTCGGGGAAGACGACTCTCTGCCGGATGGCCTTCCCCGAGAAACCCTACGTGTCTCTCGAGGCACTGGACACGCGGGAGTTCGCCGTGTCGGACCCGCGAGGCTTCCTCGCCCAGTTCCCCACCGGTGCGGTGCTCGACGAAGTGCAGCGCGCCCCGGACCTCTTGTCTTACTTACAGGTCGTCTCGGACGAGAGCCGCCGAAACGGCGAGTGGGTCCTCACCGGCTCTCAGAACCTCGCTCTCCTGGAATCGATCAGCCAGAGCCTGGCCGGGCGCTCTGCGCTGGTCCAGCTGCTGCCCCCGGACCTCAGGGAGCTGCGGCGCTTCCCGGACCCCCCTGCCGATCTCTGGAGCACGGTCTTCGCGGGAGCCTACCCACGCATCCACCAGGAGGGGATTCCGCCCGGCGACTTCCTGGACGGCTACGTGGCGAGCTACGTGGAACGCGACGTTCGGCAGGTGCTCCGGGTGGGCGACCTCGCCAGCTTCCAGACCTTCCTGCGCCTCTGCTCGGGTCGGACCGGCCAGCTCGTGAATCTCTCGGGTTTGGGATCGGATGCCGGAATCTCCTATCACACGGCTCGAGCCTGGCTCTCGGTTCTCGAGGCGGGATTCATCGTCTTCCTCCTGCGGCCCTTCTTCGGCAACCTGGGCAAGCGACTGGTCAAGCGGCCGAAGCTCTTCTTCCTCGATTCCGGACTGCTCTGCTTTCTGCTCGGCATCCGCGAACCGGTTCAGCTGGAAACGCACCCGCTCCGCGGCGAAGTGTTCGAGACCTGGGTGGTGTCGGAGGTGCTGAAGTCACACCTGCACCGCGCCAAGCCGGCCGACCTGCTCTTCTACCGCGATGCCAAGGGGCTCGAAGTCGATCTCCTGATTCAGCGTGGGCACGAATGGGCCGGGCTGGAGATCAAGTCGGCCCGGACCGCTACGCCCACTTTCTGGGAAGGACTCGCGAAGCTCGACGCTTTGCTTCGCAGTCGCGGAACTGGGCTATGCGAACGCACCGTCGTCTACGGAGGAGAGACCGAGATCCGGCGAAGCGAGGTTCGAATCCTGCCCTGGCGCGAGATCGACCGCATCGACTGAAGCGCTTCCCATTCCAAGAGCTGCGCGGTGGCGCTTCCAGTGGGTGCCCATGGGTTCCATTGGTCGATGATCATCTCCACCGCCATTTCGCATCCCCAGCTGCAAGTCGAGCACTTCGTGGCGTAGGTCTTCGTGGCGAGCCGCCGGTGGCCCCGCTCGCGGTAAACCTCGAGCGCAGGCGGGAGACCGAGGAAGGGCGGCGCGGCTACTCGCTCTCGTGCGCGACGGCCGGCTGGTCGACACGGTCGTAGTAGTAGGCGTAGAGCTCGTGCGCGCGGAGGCCCGGGTCGGCGGCGCGCACGATCCCGGGGCGCAGCACGCGCCGGGCGGTCTCCTCGCCAAGAGCCGCGTACTGGGCCACGTAGGCGCTGATGATGTGGACTAGGCCGGGGCAGTCGCGTCGTTCCCGCAGCACGCGGATTCGCGCGTCGTCGGGATTGAGCGTCACGAGGACCTCCCCGTCGTCGCTCACCGTGAGCTCGCCCATCTGACGGAGCGCGGGATCCCAGGCGATCTGGATGCCGCGCCGGGGCTTCGCGGTCTCTTTGCTCCCGGGAGACCCCTCCGCCAGGCGGCTCCGGGGACACCCGCGGGCGCCGGGTGTGTCCTTGCGGGTGCCTGTTCTCCGCCCGGCGGGCGCCACGGGCTCGTTGCCCCTCGCTTCCGCCATCCTCGTCAGGTACTCCTCGAGCTCGAGCGCGAGGCTGGTGAGCTGAAGGACCTCCGCCTTGCGGGCGGCCGCGGTGAGCCAGTCCTTGGCCCGCGAGCGGATGTCCTCGAAGAGCTCCTCGCGCTTCAGCTCGAGACGATTCTTGTGCGTCCCGAGGCAGTCCTTCCACTCCTCTCCCAGGAAGACCTGGAGATGCGCGGTGGAGAGCCCCTTCACGAGCTCGGTCGTCTCCTCGACGAAGCGGTACGCGTAGCCGATGAACGCGCGGTTGTAGACGACGTTGCGGCGGGTCATGAGGCCGCCGTAGACGTGATACGGCATCTCCTCGATCTCGCCGTCGTACTCGATCACGTCGCTGAGCGGGCCGGGGTCCATGTCCTCGACGACGAGCCACGCCTGGCCCTCGCGGCGCACGAAGATCTCGCGGCCGTCCCAGATCCCCGGGGTGTAGCGCTCCGTGAGGAGCCGGCGAAGCTTGTCCAGCTGGATTCCCGGCGCCTGGCCGTGGATGCGGACCCGGGTGCCGGAGCCGGTGCCGAGCCCGTCGAAGAGCGCGATCTCGGGGGCCCGGCGCGGCCTTCCCTCGTCCAGGTAGGGAAAGTGACCGTTGCGCAGGCACTCCTCCCAGTCCACCCGCAGCCGACGCAGCTCGCCGCGGCGCAGCGTGGTCACCTCGGCACGGGGGCCGAGCTTGCAGAGCGCATCCGTCATCCCAACCCCGTAGCGGCCGAGCACGCCCCCGCGCCGGGGCGCCAGCGTGCCCTTGCCGAAGCGGATCGCGTCGTTGATGTCCTCCATCCCGCTGCCGTCGTCGCTCACCGTGATCGAGCGTCGCCCGAGCTCGATCCACACCCGCTCGGCATCCGCGTCGAGGGAGTTGTCCACCAGCTCGCACACCATGTCGTGCGGCTTGTGATCCGCCATGCGCTTGGAGAGGATCATGTGAGCGACGGGCGTGGCTTCGCGGCGGGGCTTGCGCTTCATTGGGACCCCTCTCCTCTTCCTTTCGCCGCCGCGACGGGCCGCGCTGGCGCGGGACGCGGGACAGCGCGAGATGCTGCCACGCCAGGCTGCCTGCGGCCAGCGTCACTCGACACGACCCGGCTCGACAGGCGTCGCTCAGATCGGGCAGAATGCGGCACCGCGGTCGTCTCGTTTCCCGGGAGTACCATCCGATGGCGCAGCTCGCCCTGTTCGAGGGTTCCCACCTTCCCCGCACGGCCGCCCGCGAGGCGCTCTCGCAGGGAGACCTCGACGAGGCACACGCGCAGCTCGAGCGGCTGGCCGGCGCGACGGAGGAGGCCGTGGATGCGGCTCGACTCGAGCGGATCATCTCGACGCTGGGAGCGGCGAGAGAGGATCCCGTCGGGACCGTGCACGATGCATTCGCCTCGGCACTCGCGAAGGTCGAGCCTCGCGGGTTCCTCACGGATCGCGAGTGGTTCGCCCTCTACGCGCAGCACGTGGCAAGCGCGCTCGATGAAGAGCCGGGGAGCCGCTTCCGCGGATGGCTGGGAGCGCACTTCGCGTTCGCGGCCGGCGATCTGGACGGCGCGCGGCGCGCGGCCACACGGATCGTCGAGAGCCAGCCGCCGGGACCCGCGTGGATCGAGGCCGCGCGGCTCGCCTTCGAGCTCGGCGAGGCTTCGAACGCGGGAGAATGGATCCACGCCGCCTGCCTCGAGAGCCCGATCGAGCTCGCCGCAGCGCCCCCCGCGCTCGAGCGTTGCGGCGTGCCGGCCCTCGACGCGGCGCCTTCGCTCCAGTCTCTCCCCGCGCCGGTCGAGGATCTCTTCGACGCAGCGCGTGCTCTGCAAGACCTTCCCGGCCCATCGACGCGCTGGGTCGCGGTTCTGGGCGAGATCGACCGCGTTCTGGCTCCGCGGAACCCGGGCGAGGGAGGGCAAGCCGAAGGGACGGTCGACGGCGACCCGCACGAAGGAGACGCGGCCCGTGCCTTCCTCGCCGCGCTGCGCGCGGCGCGGCGCTCGCGCGAGCGCGATCGCCCCCGCGCTCCCGAGCGCTGCAGCGACCGCGAGCTCCGCGCCCGCCGCCGCATGCAGCGCCTGGCCCCCGCCCTGCTCGCACGCTACCTGCAAGGGCTCAGCGGGGCCCTGTTCTGACGGCCGAGTTTCCCTCTCTCTGAAATTTCCGCGGCACTCGTGCCGCAGCTCGATTGAAGCAGGCCCCGTCCGCCCTCGGTACCCCGGGTCGCCAACGCAATACGAACGTAGTACAATCCTGGTCATGGCAAAGAACACCACCAGCATCCGCCTCCCGGAGGATCTCATCGAGGCGCTGGATGAAAGAGCCGCTGCGCTCGGCATCACGCGAAGCCAGTTGATCATCGAGGCGGTCGAGCAAGCGCTGGAGGATCGGTCCGCCTGGTCGTCGCGCTTCCTGAAGGCGATCGGGACACCACGTCCCGACCTGGAAGAGGCTGTCGATGAGATGATGGAGGCCATCCGGCAGCGCCGATCCCGAAGCGAAGCCCCTGGCCTTTGAGATACCTGCTCGACACCAACACCGTCTCGGCCTTGATGCGCGGCCAAGAGAAAGTGGCGGCGCGCCTGGCGAAGACCCCGCGCGAAGACGTTGCGATCTCCCAGGTGACCGTGGCCGAGATCGAGTTCGGCCTGCGCTACCTCCCGGCGTCCAAGCGTCGCAGGGCACTCGAGGCTCAGTGGGCCGCGATCGGATCAGAGCTGATCCGCCTGCCCTGGGATGACGAAGTGAGTCGGCGCTTTGGCGAGCGAAAGGCCCGGCTCGAGCGGGCCGGCAACCGGATGAGCGACTTCGATCTCGCGATCGCGGTGCACGCCGTCGCCTACGGTCTCACGCTCGTCACCGCGGATCGAGCGTTCGAGCGCCTTCGACTCCGTCAAGAGAACTGGCTCGCCTGACACCGACAGGGACCGCATAGGGGCCGCCGAGCCGTCGCCCACGCAGCGTCTTGCCGGCCCCTGTGGGCCTTTGCAGCCCGCCAGACGCAATCCCGCGTGACTCCTTGCGCCGCCGGCCGACTTGCATGATCAGCGAGGCGCGGCCGAGCGAAGAAACACCGCTAGGCTTTCGACTGGCGGAGGGTGAGGAGGAGCGCTGGCGTGGATGCGCGCGGCGCCCAGGCCCTCGCCGTGAAACCGAGCATTGGAAACAGTCATGAGCACCACCAACGCCTACTGTGAAGCGCTCGGAATCCAGGTGCCGCGCGTGGAGGTGGCCAGGCAGAGCCCGGACGCGAACTACTATTCGCTCCTGATCGTCGCCCTGCTCGAACGAGGAGAGCCCATCACGCTCCAAGAGGCAGCGAAGCGGCTCGAAGAGGCCGGAGTCGCGCCCGCGGACCGAGCTCTCACCTCGCTCAAGCGGTGCAGGCCGGCAAGGCCTCCCCTCTATCGCGACGGCGACCTCTACGCTCTCGATCCCCACGACCACGAGGCCGATCTCTGGGCATTCCGGCTCGGTCTCCGGCCGCCGAGGGCGCCTCGGCTCCAGGTCGTTCGGCCGGACCCAGGTCCGCTGCCATCGCCCGAAGAGGCGCTGACGCCCCAAGCCCTCGACGAGTTGTGGCGCGACGGGATTCCGAACGACTGGTCGGCCCAGCGGGTCGCGATCTGCGTGCTCGACGCCCACGGGACCGCGATGCACCCGGATGATGTCGTTGCCTTCATCCGAGCGCGCGGCCAGGGAAGCCGGCTCTCGGCCGACTCGGCCCGCTACTGGCGCCGGGGCGCACCGGTTCGGGTTCGGAACGATGGGCTCTGGGAGCTCGACCGCGAGCACGATGCCGTTCGATCGGCGCGGCAAGCGGTTCGAGAGCGGATCGCCACGGCCCGTCGCTGGGCCGAGAGGCGGCCCGACCCGGCGGTCCTGGAGGCGAACCGCAGGCACTTCGAGCGGAAGCGCCGGGCCCATGCCGAGCGCCTGGCTCAGATGCGGCGGATCCTGATTCACGCGTTTCCCGCGAGGCAGCCCGAGGCGGTCGTGCTCGTGGATGTGGGACAGCGCGAGATCTCCACCCTCATGGGCGAAGAGATCGCCGAGGCCAAGGAGAAGCTCGCCGACTACGACATCATCGCAGCGGTCGAGGTGCGAAAGCTCCTGCGGGCCCTCCATTTCGAGCCCGGCGAGCGTCACCTGGCGGAGCTCGGACCTCCGCAGAAGACCAGGCAGCTCAACCGACGAGGCCGCAAGCTCCGGATCACGACGAGCCTGCTCGTCCAGGGCTCGTGCGGCATCAGCCGCCCGTTTGGCGACGAGGAGGTGCTGCGCAAGTACCTGCGCGAGACGCAGTCCACCAGGCTCCGCCGGCGGCTGGAGGCGGACGCCAAGTCTCTCTATGCGCTGTACCAGTATGGGCGCCTCCACGGAGCCGTTCGACTCCGCTGGGGGTTCCTCGACGAGAAGATCCCCGCACCGTGGGTCCATCGCGACGAAGTGACGCTCTACGATCTCGAGAAGCGCGCCCTCGAGCTGCAGGTACCGCTCGAGGTCGTCGTTGGCAGCGCACCGGGCTGGGCAGACCCGTGGTCCCGGGCGCAGCGAGCCTACGTCGAGAAGGATGAGCCGGGGTGGCGCTTCTGGCTCGTCGACGAGGAGGGCTATGTGATCGATCGAGACGAAGTCCAGCTCGCGCGACTCACCGGAGAGAATCGAGGGGAGAGATGAGATACGGGCGGCGTTCTCGATCTCGACAGAGCCCTGGTCAATCCGCCGAACCCGACCTCGACAGCGCCCTCGATGCCATGACGGCCGAGGAGCTCCGCTCGTTCGTCCGCGACGCGCTGGAGCGTCTGGACGACGAGCCGCGTGGAGGGATCGTCGGGCGATTCCAGAGGCGATTCGGGCTCCCCGGGCTGGCTTCGCGCTTGGTGTACGGCAGCGGACCCGCTCCGCCGATACACCCACCGTGGCATTCGAACCCAAGCTGCAGATCACGCCCCGGATGCTCCGCCAACTGAAGGCGATCGAGCAGACGACAGGGTTCCTGAAGGCGGTAGAGCTGCGCCCCGATTGGGTCGCCGAGGTCCGCAGCCGCACCCATGCTCAGGAGGCCCTGGCCAGTCTTCAGATCGAAGGCAACTCGCTGACACTCGAAGAAGCCTTCGCGCTCGCTCAGGAAGTTCCGGCGCGCGAGCTGCGCAACTCCGAGCGCGAGTTCTGCAACTACCTGCGCGCCTTCGATGCGATCGACAGCCTGCGGGGTGAGCGCGATGCGGCGCTCACCAGGGGTGACCTCCTGAATCTGCATCGCCTTCTGGTGGACGGCGTTCGCGGCGGCGGCCGCTCTGCGGGCGAGTTCCGCCGCGAAGAGGTGAAGGTGGGCGATGTCGTGGGCGGTGCGGTGGTGACCCGTCATCAGCCGCCGTCGTGGCTCGAGATCGAAGCAGAGACGGAGGAGCTTCTGGCGTGGATCCAGGCGGGGAAGACAAAGGGCGATGGCGATGACGATCCGTGGCTTCATCCGGTCGTCCAGGCCGGCATCGCCCAGCATCGGCTGGTCTGGATTCATCCCTTCGTCGACGGAAACGGGCGGACAGCGCGCATGTTCACCACGCTGCTGCTGTATCAGCGCGGGTACGACTTCAAATACCTGTTCGAGCTATCGAGCTACTACAATAGGAACCGCGACGACTACTACCGCGCCTTGCGCTCGGCAGACGCCAGCGGCGACTACACCGAGTGGCTGGTCTACTTCCTCGGCGGGTTTGCCTACCAGATGGTCCTCATTCAGGAGCTGGCGCGGAGCGGGGCGAAGCCAGGAGTGGCCTCATAAGAAGGCGCCCTCGGCGGACCGATGGCGTTGTCTCCTAGACGGAATCCTCGTTTCGGAGTTCCCGCCACCACCGATGGTACTTCGCAATCCGCTCCAGATCCTCGGACGTCAGTGACCCGATCCTCCGCAGATCCATGTTGTGTTCGAGGTCGGCGAGCTTCACCCGGCGTGCGAGGGGATTCGGGCGCAAGCGCGTGATGAACTCCTCGTACGATTCACCTTCACGGCGCGTTAGCGCATCGACAGCTGCGACGACTGCGTCCGAGAAACCCTCATCCTTCAGCTTGTCCAGAGTCATATCCGAGTCCTCCACGCTGTCGTGGAGGACGGCGACGATCCTCGCGTCGGGGTCGCGAAAGCGGAGCATGACGGTGAGCGGGTGAAGGATGTACCGATCACCCGCCTTGTCCACGGCGTCACGGTGCGCCTCCACTGCGATCTCGATGGCTCTCTCCAGGCTCGACATGATGGGGCTCCGCTTCAGCTCGCGTCCATAGGTAGCAGCCGCCAACCGGGCCATCTGCGAAGAAGGCATGGCTCTTCGTGCGGGCCGGGCCCGCCTCGGGTATCCTGAGCCCACGGTAGCGGTTTCCTAAAGAAATCCGGCCGGTTAGACGATGGATTGCCAACCTCGAGATTTCTGGGAGTCCATCCATGGCAGCACGGCGCGCGGTCTGGAGCGGGTGGCTGAGTCTTCTGGTCGGCATCGGCGTCCTGGCGCTGGCGCCGGGGCGGGTCGACCCCGCGCACGCGCGGGCGGGCGAATCGCTCCACCGGAGCCTGGTCGAGGTCTTCAACACCTCCAACCCGCCGGATCAGCTCGCGCCCTGGCGACGCACCGGCCCCGACTATTCCACGGGCTCCGGCGTCATCATCTCGGGCCGACGCGTGCTCACGGCCGCGCACGTGGTCGCCGACCAGGTGATGGTGGAGGTGCGCCGGGCCGGCGAGGGCCATCGCTACACGGCCGAGGTCGCCCATGTCTGCCATCCCTGCGATCTGGCGCTCCTGACCGTCCCGGACCCCGCCTTCTTCGAGGGCAGCGAGGCGCTCGAGATCGGCGAGCTGCCCGCCCTTCAGCAGGCGGTCGAGATCCACGGGTTCCCGATGGGTGGATCCGGGCTCTCGATCACCTCGGGCATCGTGTCCCGCATCGACGTCGACTACTACGCGCACTCGCTGAGGTCCCATCTGCTCGTCCAGGTGGACGCCGCCGTCAACTTCGGCAACAGCGGGGGGCCGGCGATCTCCGACGGCAAGGTGGTGGGCATCGCCATGCAGAGTCTCGCGGAAGCCGAGAACGTCGGGTACCTCGCTCCGGCGCCGATCATCCGGCACTTCCTGGACGACGTCGAGGACGGGCGCTTCGACGGCTTTCCCGAGCTCGGGTTCTGGTTCCAGAACCTGGAGAACCCCGCCCACCGGGCCCGGCTGGGATTGGACGGGGTCGAGGGAGGCGTTCTCGTCACGGCGGTCTCGACCAGCGGTTGCGCGGACGGCGTGCTGCAGCCCGGGGACGTGCTGCTGACCATCGACGGTGTCGCGATCGACTCCGGGGGCAGCGTGGCCCTCGGCGACGGCATCCGCGTGAGCGCAACGGCCGTGGAACACCGGGCCCAGGTGGGTGAGGAGGTCGAGGTCGGCTTCCTCCGCGAAGGCGTGGAGCAGAAGCGCAAGATCCGGATGGGCTCGCCGAATCCGCTGGTGCCCATGGGCGCCTACGATCGCGACCTCCCCTACCGCATCTACGCGGGCCTGCTCTTCCAGCCACTCACCTCGCGCTATCTCTACGCGTCGGAAATTCCGCCACCCCAGCTCATGCTGTACGACGACAACCCCGTGGCCGGCGGGTACAGCCTGCTCGTCCCGGATCGGGGCATCCCCGGCCGTCGCGAGATCGTCGTCCTCACGCGCGTCCTCACCACCGAGTTCACCCGCGGCTACCAGGACATGGAAGACCAGGTCGTGCTGTCGGTGGGCGGCGTCACGGTCCGCGACCTGCGCCATCTCTCGGAGCTCCTCGACGACGCGCGCGGCGAGTTCGTGGAGATCGTGACCGAGGCCGGCGACTTGATCGTCCTCGATCGGGCAGCGGTCACCGCTGCGAACAGCGAGATCCTGGCCCGCTACAAGATCGCGAGCGATCGTTCCGCGGACCTCCGAGTGCCGGCGCGGCTGGATCGCTAGCCGGGCATCTGACAGTGTGGACTCGGCGTTCGGTGCGCCACGCGCTGGCGCCGGCTGACGGACCGGGTTGTCCCGTGGCGCCGGGCGCGCGAGGCTTCTCGCCATGCTCGCCGCCGGGGTGGATGGATGCAGGGCTGGCTGGATCTGCGTGACTCGTGAGCTCGGCTCGCAGGAGATCGCGAGTGCGTGCTTCGAGTCCGCGCGAGCGCTCCTCTCGCAGCGACCCTCTCCCGATGCCATCGCGATCGACATCCCGATCGGCCTGACCGGCTCCGGGCCCCGCGCCTGCGACCTCGAGGCGCGCCGGCTTCTCGGGCGGCCGCGCGCGAGCAGTGTGTTTCCGGCGCCGATCCGGCCGGTGCTCGCCGCCCGCAGCTGGGAGGAGGCCTGCGCCATCCGCAGCCGCGTCGAAGGCAAGCGGATGTCGAAGCAGGCCTGGGGGATCGTGGACAGGATCCGAGCCGTCGACAAGGAGCTTCGAGCCCGCACCGGTCTGCGGCAGCGCGTCCGCGAGGTGCACCCGGAGGTCGCCTTCCAGGCCTGGAACGGTGCACCGCTCCCATCCGGGAAGAGATCGCCTCCCGGGCGCGAGCAGCGCCGCCGGCTGGTGGATCGGTACTTCGGGCCCGCGGCGTACGAGGCGGTGCGCGCCCGGTTTCTGGTCAGGGATGTGGCACACGACGACATCCTCGACGCGTTCGCGACGCTCTGGTCGGCCGAACGCATCCTGCGAGGCACGAGCCGCTCGCTTCCCGAACGCCCCCCGATCGACCGCTGCGGCTTGCGGATGGAGATCGTCTACTAGCCCGCTTTTTCTCGGAAAATGGGTTGACTTTCGTTTTATTTTCGCCTATGCTGGTTCTTGCGATTCGGTCCTCACCCCGCGGTCCCGAACGAGGTCCTGATCGAGTTGGCGATCGTACTCGCCGCGGTTTCTCCCGCGGCCGAACGGCAGGATCGAGCTACCCCGGCCCGCGCCGTCCCGGATTCCGAGCTCCGCGCGCTGGTCGCTGCGCGCGGCCCGCTGCGCCGTGCGCTGGCCGCCGTGGCAGGCGAGCTGGTGAGAAAGCGCGCCTGGGAGCGGCTCGGCTTCGCGCGTCTGCGCGACTACGCCGTCGAGCGCGCCGGGCACTCGGCGCGTTCGCTGCAGGACCTCGCCCGGGTGGACGCCGCGCTGGCCGGGCTTCCGCGGGTCGAGGCGGCGCTGGTGGAGGGCCAGCTCACCTGGACGAAGGCGCGGCTCCTCTGCCGCGTGGCGAGTGCTGAAGACGAAGCGCTCTGGGTCGCCTTCGCACGCGAGAAGACGGCCCGCGCCCTCTCCCGCGAGGTTCGCGCGGTGGATGTCGGCTCCCTCGAATCGGCCGCCACCGACGAAGACGGCGTACTCGAAGAGGAGCGCGAGACGGTGCAGCTCCGCTGTACGCCGGCCGTTCGCGCCAGGTGGTGGCGCGCGCGGCAGCTCGCCCGGCGCGTCGCTGGCGAGGCGCTCCCTGTCTGGGGATGCATGGAGGCGATCGCCGCCGAGGTGCTCTCCGCGCTGCCGCTCGATCAGGAGGTCGAGTCCACGCCCCTTGCGCCTGCGGATCCCGCACCGCAATCCGCACTGGCCGGTCCCACTCATGGATTGCCCGAGCCCGCGGCGCCCCACGAGCCCACGCCAGACGGCGCCCCTGTGGAAGCGGCAAACGGGTGCGCAGAGCAGGGGCCGGGTGAGCACTCCGAGCGAGATCCGCACCAGGGTCAGGCGCGGGAATCGGCTTCTTCCTGCGGCGCGCACTCTCGGGATGCTCCGCCCCCGCCGGAGGCGGAGCTTCCCCCCTTCCTCGCATCGCTGGTCGCCGGTCTCGAGGACGCCGACGCCTTCGAGCTCGACGAGCGCCTGCGCCGCGCGGTGGCACTCGAGCAGCGCCTGGAGGCGCAAATGGGGCCGCTGCTGCTGCGCATCGTCGAGGGTCGGCTCCACCGCACGGCCGGCTTCGCCAGCCTGGACGACTACGCCCGCGAGCGGCTCGGCATCTCACCGCGCAAGGCGCGAGCGCTCCTGAGATTGGAGCGCGCGGGGCGGAAAGTGCGACTGCTGCGCGATTCCTACAGGGATGGGCAGCTCTCCTGGGTCCAGGCGCACGCCCTGGTCCCGGTGCTGGCGATCGCTTCCGCACACCAGCGTGCCTGGGTCGACCATGCCTGCGGCGTGACGGTGCGCCGCCTCCAGGAAGACGTCGAGCAGGCGCTCGTGCTGCACGAGACGGATCCAGCGCGCTTCGAGGAAACGGCGGGGCTCCCCGAAGCAAGACAGGCCGCCGAGGGAGCAACTGCCGGTCACGATCAGCAGCCAGATCGAGACGTGCAAACGGGTGCGAAACCCACGCCCGCCGAAGAGACCTGCCGCATCTTCTGGAACGGGCCCCGCGACGCCGCCCGCCTCTTCCGCGCGGTGCTCTGCACCGTTCGCCGCCACATCGAGCGCCGCACCGGCCACCTTCCCACCGACGGCGAGGCCCTGGAGGCGATGCTGGAGCACGCCTTCGAATCCTGGACCACTGACCTCGGTGACAAGCGCACGCGCAGAGCGCATCGCGTCTTCGACCGCGACGGCTGGCGCTGCACCGTCCCCGGCTGCTCCTCGTACCGCGAGCTGCACGATCACCACATCCGCTTCCGCTCCGCCGGCGGCTCGGACGACGAGAGCAACCGCACCACGCTCTGCGCCTGGCACCATCTTCGCGGTGTCCACTCGGGCCCGGCGCGGCTGCGTCTGCGCGGAAGGGCGCCACAGCGCCTGACCTTCGAGCTGGGCCTGCGCCGCGGCACACCTCCCCTGCTCCGCTACGACGCGAGCCAGCGGCTCGTCCCGCGGCGCCGGGCGCGCGAGGAGCCGCGTTTTCGCCACTTCCGAGAAGAAGCATTATCGTCTTCTACAGAGACGGGGCGGAATGGTCGGGAATCTCTTCCCTGGCAGCCCGGGAAGTGGCTTCGGAGGCTGAGTCATGAGCGCGAAACGGCCCGCTTTCTTCACCGATGTGGAGAAATGCGTCGATGAGGTGATCAAGAAGGTCGGCAAGACGATCGTCTTTGGGATGCCCCTCGGCCTGGGGAAGGCCAACCACGTGGCGAACGAGCTCTACAGGCGCGCCAAGGAAGACCCGGAGATCGATCTCACGATCCTCACCGCCTTGTCCCTGGAGAAGCCTACCTGGACGAGCGAGTTGGAGCGGAGGTTCCTGGAGCCGTTCCTGGAGAGGGTCTTCGGCGGGTACGTCGACCTGGACTACGTCAAGGATCTGAGGGGCGAAACCCTCCCGCCCAACGTCACCGTCAAGGAGTTCTTCGCAAAGGCCGGCTCGTATCTCAACATCGCGCACGCACAGCAGAACTACATCAGCTCCAACTATACCCACGCCTACCGGGATATCTTGATCAACGACGTCAACGTCGTCGCGCAGATCGTTGCCAAGGGAACCGTCGAGGGCAAGACCTGTTACAGCACGAGCTGCAACCCGGAAGTCACCCTCGACGTGGTGGCCGGAATGAGAAAGCAGGAGAGCGAGGGCAAGAAGATCGCCGTCATTGCCCAGGTCAATCAGAACCTGCCCTTCATGTACGGGGATGCGGTCGTGGAGCCGGGGCTGTTCTCCGATGTCCTGGACAATCCCGATCACTACTTCCGCCTGTTCAGCGCACCGAAGCTCGCGGTGACCTCCAGGGACTACATGATCGGGCTCTACGCGAGCGCCCTCATCAAGGACGGGGGAACGCTCCAGATCGGGATCGGCTCCCTCGGGGACGCACTCTGCTACGGCTTGCAGCTGCGCCAGCTGCACAACGATGAGTACACGGCGATCCTCGAGAGCGCCGGGATATCGCAGCATTTCGCTGACTCCATTCGCGACGTAGGCGGCACGGAAGCGCTCGAAGAGGGCCTGGCGGGATCGACCGAGATGCTCGTCGACGGGTACCTGCATCTGGTGGACTGCGGTGTCGTGAAGCGCAAGACCTATAACGACACGCACATCCAGAGGCTCGTGAACGAAGGAAGGATCGAGGAGGACATCACCCCCGACACCCTGACCGTGTTGCTCGAAGAGAAGGTCGTGAGCCCCAGACTGACCCAAGGCGATTTCCGTTTCCTTCAGGAGTTCGGGATCCTGAAGGAAGGGCTCCGTCTCGAGAAGGGCCAGATCGAGAACGGGGAGATGCAGATCCCGGCCGACCTGAGGAAGCAGGAGAACCTCGACCAGGTGACGAAACACTGCCTCGGCAGGAAGCTGAAGAAGGGCATCCTGATCCACGCCGGGTTCTTTCTCGGACCCAACAGCTTCTACGATGCGCTGAGCTCGATGACCGAGGAAGAACGCAGACAGATCCACATGACCAGCGTTCTCAACGTGAATCAGCTGTACGGCAATCAGTACGGAAACGAAGAGTTGAAGAAGCTGCAGAGAAGATACGGCCGCTTCTTCAACGCGTGCCTCATCGTCACCTTGACCGGCGCGGTGTGCTCGGACGGCCTGGAGGACGGGCAGATGGTCAGTGGCGTGGGGGGGCAGTACAACTTCGTCTCACAAGCCCACGCCCTCGAGGGAGCGCGCTCGATCCTGATGGCCAAGAGCACCAGGGAGAAAGGCAAGGAGGTCAGCTCGAACATCGTCTGGAGCTACGGGCACATCACCATCCCGAGGCATCTGCGGGACATGGTGATCACCGAGTACGGCATTGCCGATCTGCGCGGGAGGTGTGACAAGGACGTCATTCAAGCGCTCTTGAACATCTCGGATTCCAGGTTCCAGGACGACCTGCTGCGCAAGGCGAAGAGCGCGAAGAAGATCCCGGACGACTACGAGATCCCCGAGCGCTTCAGAAGGAACCTTCCGGAGCGGCTCGAGGAGATCCTGGCTCCGTTCAAGGAAAGGGGCCTCTTCACGCCGTTTCCCTTCGGAACGGACTTCACGCCAGAAGAGCTCGTCCTCGGAAAGGCGCTCAGAGGGTTGAAGGAGCGGATGACGGGAGGCTCGCCTGGCGAACCGTCGCCCCTGGAGGCGGCCATGGCCGTGGACTCGGTGCCGGAAGCGGCGCAACCCTATCTGGCGAGAATGCAGCTGGATGCTCCTGCCGACGAGCAGGAGACGATGATGCAGAAGCTGGTCATCTACGCACTCACCTCGGATGGCATCACATAGGAAACCCCATGCTGATCGATCGAAAGAACGGAATTCTCGATTTCGTCACCATCGGCCAAAAGAACATCAGGGTCGTGCACAGGAACCTCCCCACGCCCGTGCTTTACGAACACATCATCAGGAATCGGGAAGGACAGATCTCCAGCGCGGGACCGATCGTCGTTCGCACGGGGGACTCCGCGGAGATGCCCCTGACGGACAAGTACATCGTCGAAGAGCCCGCCAGCGCGAACACGATGATCCGGATTGATCAGGCGCAGGGCCTCTCCGAGGAGCGGTTTCGAAGGCTGCTGGATCGTCTCCTCGCCTACATGCAGAACAAGGATGTCTACGTTCAGTACTGTGATACCGGGGGAGATCCGGGTCATCGAATCTCCATTCGATTCGTCACGGAAACGGCCTGGCACAGTCTCTTCGTGCGTCACATGTTCGCACCCATCCAGAATGTCGAGGACTTCGAAGCGTTCGACCCCGATTTCACGGTCGTGCACATTCCCGGGTTTCAGGCGAACCCGGAGACGGACGCTACGAATTCGCCGGCCTTCGTCGTCTTCAGCTTCGGACAGAAAGCCGCGTTCATCTGCGGGACCAGTCATGCGGGCGAGATCAGGCAGGCCATGTTCACGATCTTCACGCATCGCTTTCCGCACGACTCGGTCTTCGTCATGCGCTCTTCCGCCAACGTCGGCGCCGACGGCGATGTGGCCCTCTTCGTGGGCCGGGGATTCACGGGGAAGACGGCGCTTTCGGTGGATCCGGACCGGAAGCTGGTGGCGGATCATCAGCTCGGCTGGAGCGACAGGGGGATCTTCAATCTCGAGCACGGCGCCTATGCCAGGGTGCTGAAGATCTCCGCCGAAGCGGAGCCGGAAATCCATCGCTGCACGCGGACGGCCGGCACGATACTGGAAAACGTCAGCATCGATCCCGAAACCCGGCAGATCGACCTCGACGATGCCGCTCTGACGGAAAACACCAGGGCGGCCTACCCGCTGTCCCAGATCCGGAATGTCGCTCCGGAGGGGGTCGTCGGGCACCCCCGCAACATCTTCTTGTTGACCTGTGATGCCATGGGCGTTCTACCCCCGATCGCCCGCCTCTCGCCGGAAAGGGCGGTCTATGCCTTTCTGTCCGGCTATACGTCGAGATTCCTCGAGCCCGAGTCCGGCCCCGGGGAGCTCGACATCGAATTCGATACCTGCTTCGGCGGCTCGTCATTGACCCTGCCGGCCCATGTCTGCGGGAATCTGCTGATGGAGCGAATCAAGAAGCACGGCGTCAGGTGCTGGCTTCTGAATACCGGATGGATCGGTGAGCCGAGGGGCGTCGGCGATCGGATACAGATCGCGCAGAGCCGCAGACTGATCGGAGCAGCCGTCTCCGGCGAGCTGGACGACGTGCCCTATCAGATCGACCCCGTCTTCTCGTTCGAAGTTCCGCAAGAGTGCCCGGGAATTCCTGCGGAGCTTCTCGATCCTCGAAACGCGGCCAGAGACCGGGGAGAGTACGAGAGGCGGGCGGTTCAGCTCGCAAGGAGATTCGCGGAAGACTTCGCCAAGCACGAAGAGGAGATACCCGAGAACATGCGCGCGATGCTCTCGGGTGTTCTCTCCCTCGACGATTCATTCGATCTCCTCGACAACTTCAAGCTCACGATCTGAGTCACTCTTTCTCGAATAGTGAGTTGATTTTCGCCTTGTTTTCGCCTATGCTGCTTCTTGCGATTCGGTCCTCACCCCGCGGTCCCGGACGAGGTCGAAGGCAAGTTGGTGGCGGTAGTCGCGGCGGTCTCTTCCGCAGCTGAGCTACAGGATCGAGCTCCCCCGGCGCGCTCTGGCCCGGACTCCGAGCTCCGAGCGCTGGGCACAGCGCGCGGTCCGCTCCGTCGCGCGCTGGCTGCCGTGGCAGGCGAGCTGGTGAGAAAGCGCGCCTGGGAGCGGCTCGGCTTCGCACGCCGCGGGACTACGCCGTCGAGCGCACCGGGCACTCGGCGCGTTCGTTGCAGGATCTCGCCCGCGTGGACGCCGCGCTGGCCGGGCTTCCGCACGTCGAGGTGGCGCTCGTGGGGGGAGAGCTCACCTGGACGAAAGCACGGCTCCTTCGCCGCGTGGCAAGCGCTGAAGACGAGGCGCTCTGGGTGGCGTTCGCACGCCAGAAGACCGCCCGCGCGCTCTCCCGTGAGGTCCGCGCGGTGGACGTCGGCGCCCTCGCGTCGGCCCCGACCGACGAAGACGGCGCGCTCGAGGAACAGCGCGAGACGGTCCAGCTCCGCTGCACGCCCGCCGTTCGAGCGAAGTGGTGGCGCGCGCGGCAGCTCGCGCGGCGCGTCGCTGGCGAGGCGCTCCCTGTCTGGGGATGCATGGAGGCGATCGCCGCCGAGGTGCTCTCCGCGCTGCCACTCGATCAGGAGGTCGAGCTCGCGCCACTTTCGCCAGCTGCGAAGCCTTCGGCGCCCGTGTCCTCTCGAGACGGCACCCTGGTGCGAGCGGCAAACGGGTGCACGACGCAGGAGCCATGCGAGGGTGCGACCCCCTGTCACGATCAGCAGCAGAAACGAGACCTGCAAACGGGTGCGAAACCCACGCCCGCCGAAGAGACCTGCCGCATCTTCTGGACGGCCCCCGCGATGCCGCTCGGCTCTTTCGCGCGGTCCTCTGCACGGTTCGCCGCCACATCGAGCGCCGCACCGGCCGTCTACCCACCGACGGCGAGGCCCTGGACGCGATGCTGGAGCACGCCTTCGAGTCCTGGACCACTGACCTTGGGGACAAGCGCACGCGCGCAGCGCATCGCGTCTTCGACCGCGACGGCTGGCGCTGCACGGTCCCCGGCTGCTCCTCGCACCGCGAGCTGCACGATCACCACATCCGCTTCCGCTCCGCAGGCGGCTCGGACGACGAGAGCAACCGCACCACGCTCTGCGCCTGGCACCACCTGCGCGGAGTCCACGCGGGCCCGGCGCGACTGCGGCTGCGCGGGAATGCCCCGCGGCGCCTCAGCTTCGAGCTGGGCCTGCGCCGCGGGGCACCTCCGCTGCTCCGCTACGGCGCGAACGACCGGCTCAGCCCAGCTCGAGGCCCTCGCTCTTGACGAAGGCGCCGCCCTTCACGACCACGTCGACCCGGTCCATGGCATCCAGGTCCGCCAGGGGGTCGCCTCGAACCGCGATCAGATCGGCCTGCTTGCCCTTCTCGATCGAGCCGATCTCGTCCTGCATGTCGATGATCCGGGCGTTCAGCGAGGTGGCGCGGCGGAGGATGTCGGCGTTCGGGATGCCGGCCGCGGCGAAGTGCCGGAACTCGTCGATGTAGCGGCCGAAGAACTGGGTGGAGGGGTTGCCGATGTCGGTGCCGATGCCGACGTCGGCGCCCATCCGGTGGAGCTTCTTCAGGTTCTCCACGGCGTTGGCGAAGGTATCCCTACAGTATTTCGGCTCGAACCGGAGGGCGCGCTGCTCGCTCTCGCTGAGCTCCCTGCTCTCGAGCGCCTTCAGCTCCTTCACCTGCGCCGTGATCTGTTTTCGAGACTCGGGCACCAGAAACTCGTCTCCACGCGTCTCCAGAAGCTCGAGCAGCTCGTCCGTGATCAGCGGGTCTCCGAGAACGATCATGGTCGGCATGATCGCCATCCCCTGCTTCATGAACTTCTCGATGTACGCATCGGGGATCACCGCATCGACGGGCATGTGTTCCAGCGTGTGGAAGCCGAGGTCGACTCCCGCCTTGAATCCGCTCACCAGGGGCTCGTGCAGGGCGCACTTGATCCCCGCCTCCCTGCCCTTCTCGAGAATCGCGCGGTAGCCCGCGTCGCTGTGGTTCGGCAGCTGCCATGGGGAAGTAGCTGAGGGTGTGGTCCTGGTGGAGGGTCTTCAGCCACTGGGCGCCCAGCGCGATCATCCGGTCGCAGCACTCCTCGATCTCCTCGACGTTGGTGGGCCGCTCGGCGTAGTTGCCGCCCAGGACCCACTTGACGACCGGGTTCGTGAAGTAGGGTGCTGCACCTGGCGCGCCGAGCTCGTCGCCCTCCCGCGCGGCGATCGGCGAGAGCGAGCTGATCACCCGCGGGCCGGGGATCTCGTTCGCGTCCGCCATCGCCCGGAACTTTTCGACCTTGCCGGGAAAGCCGCCCATGTCGCGAACGGTGGTGACCCCGCCCATCACACAGTTCCGAAAGTTGAGGGCGATCTGCCGGTTCATCTGGGTGACCGCGGTGAAGGTCACGTGATCGATGAACGGGACGGTGATGTGGACGTGGTTGTCGATCAATCCGGGCAGGAGCGTCCTGCCGCCGAGGTCCACGGCTCGGTGAGAAGTGAACGCGCCGAGGTCGCCCGCCGTCTCGACAGCCCGGATCCGGCCCCCTTCGACGACGACCATCCGGTCCTTCTGCAGCCCGCTCCCAACTCCGTCGAACAGCTGGCAGTTGTGGAGCACCAGCTTCTCGAAGGAGACCGGGGCCCAGTCGGCGGCGTACGCTTCCTCGGGAGAAGACGAAATCACCGCTCCGCTAGCCAGAAGCCCCCCCGAAACGGCCGCGGTCGTCCGCAGGAAGTCGCGCCGGTCCATCGATATCGAAGCCCAGTCTTCGACTCGTTCTCTCATCATCACTCCGTCAAATCCATCAGTCTTTCCAGGTGAGCGTGTGGTCGCAAACCGAATCCCCGCGCAGGAGGGTCCGGGTCCTCGAGAAGGTTCACTGGTTCCCGAAGCCGTGCCAGCGCCCGCAGTCGGGGCATTCCCAGTTGACGTAGTTGCAGGTGAGCCCCCAGAGGTTCTCCTGCATGCACGCCTGGCAGATCTGGAGCCCGCACTCACAGCTCCAGCAGAACGAGCTCTGCTTCCGGCAGCAGTGGCACTCGTACTGCTGCTTATGCCGGCGTCTTCTCGCTCCGCCGAGCTTCTTGATCTTCCGTTTCTGCTCCGCTGTGGGCTCGGGCATGGCTAGGGCGTGGCTCAGGCTTGCTCGTCGCGAGCCTGATATTTAGCCCTTGCCCGCCCTGGAAGCTACGAGACTACGGCGTGCAGTTCACGATCACACAGCGTCGGACCGATCCGACATCTCGAAGGGATGATCAGGGGATCCGGCCACGGGTCGTGGCCCTGGCACTCGCCGTTCGGGCATTGCTCGTCAAGGTGGCAGCGCTCGCCCGGATTGTCGCTCGCCCCGCTGCACGCCCCCGGGAACAGCACGTTGAAGGGGCTGGCCTCGACACTGGTCCAGCTCGGGTCGTCGTCGATCATGTCGTTCACCCAGTCGACCAGCGGCGGCACGCCCCCCGTGGTGTCGTCGTAGACCCGGGGGTTGCCGAAGCATGTGTGCGTCGACCCGAGGCGATGTAGTAGCGGTAGTTGTCGTTCTCAGGCTGACCGCAGCCTCGGTATCGGTTGTCTGCTGGCGCATCACATCGTTGAACTGGCAGGAGGACTTCCACCAATTCTCCCAGACGAATATGTAGAACGGGATCAACATCATGTGGTAGAAGCCGGTCTGCCCGCCGTGCCACCGTCGAAGGCGGCGTGTAGTGGCCCAGTTCGTCTCGGGGTAGTATCGGCGGCGGCCTCGAGGAGTCAGCGGGATCGACATCTGCGCGGAGGGCACGTCGTCGATCCCGGGGACGTCCGGCAGATTCTTCCAGGCGCCCCAGTTGTTGAAGTTGTTCCTCCATCCACTCCTGCGTGGCCACGCCGTTGCCCCCGTCGCCCATCACGCTGATGCTCGAGGCCAGGTAGGCCTCGCTCAGGTGGCGTGGCGTGTACGATCGCGCCGTAGGAGCCCGCGCTCGAGCCGGTGGCGAAGATGTCACTCGGGTTCAGGAAGTGCTCCCGCGCCTATTTCTCGGCCAGCTTGGCGTTGTCGTAGTCCCCGATGCTCGACGTGCTTCGCCGGGAAGCTCGATGGTGCCGGGAAGACGATCTTCGCCGCGTAGTCGACCGCGGTGTCACCCCAGGTGGATGTCGCAGCTGCAGTAGGGCACGTAGACGATGTGCCAGTCCTTGAAGGGGTTCCGAGGTCGGACAGATCGGCGAACCCGGAGCCGAATCCGTCGCTCACTCGGCGAGCCCGGCGTGGTCGCCGAGGTCCGCGTCCTGGGTGCAGAGTCGAGGCCGCAGGTGAGTCGGTCCCAGCAGGCGCCACCGCCCTCGTAGTACATCAGCAGCTTGTTCACGCTGCCCCGCTTGGCGAAGAAGGAGTGACGGCCGAGGAGTCCTGGCACTGGGGGATCCAGCGTGTCGTCCTCGTAGCTGACTTCGTTCCCCGGATCGCCTCCGGCGGGGTGGGTGATCGCCATGAAGGAGTCGTCGGGGACGTTGGGCGACACGGTGATGTTGGTGACCACGTCGTCGCTCAGCGCGGCCACGTCGTCCCGGATCTCCTCCTTGGTGGCCGCCGTCGGACACTGCCCGCGAGTGATCCCGTCCCAGCGTCGGCCGAAGAAACCGCCCATCTTCTCTTTCACGGCGTCGCACTTCTCGCCATCCGGGTCCCGGGAAAGATCTTCGATGTACCGGCTCTCCGCTCGCAGCAGGGCCCGGCACATGACCCCGGCCCTGTTCAGGATCCTCGCGCCACAATTCGCCTCCCTCGCAACTCCGAGATCCAGACCCGCCGTCGCATCCGCCACGATCTCGTCGATCGCATCATCCATCAGCGTCTTCATGTCCGCGCTGGAGAGGGTCATGTCGACGCAATCGACGTTTTCCGCTGCGGCGTCGTCCTCGGCACTGGCCCACTTCGCATCGAACTCCGCGTCGGCCTTGTCGATCCGCGACTGAAGGTCCCGCTGTGTCTTCGTCTCGATGCTCCGGGCCCCGAGCACCTCTCTGCAGCGCTGTCCCGCGGCCTTGATTTTCGCGCTTGCGCACTCGTAGCTGGGGTAGCTTTTCGCACTCGCCTGCATCGCGAAGAGCGCGACGGCGAGAAACGCAACCGGCACCAGGGTCAGGACCAGAGATGCCTTGTAGACCCGGTTTACCTGCCGCATCATCGTCTCCTCCTATCTCTGTCTGTGCTTTTCCCTACACCCCGCTGACTCGAAAGTCAAGAGGACGATCTGATGAGACTCGAACGAGCCACGCTGGGACGAACCGGGCTTTCGGTGGCCCGCCTCGGCGTCGCTGCAAGCTACGGCACGGACGAGGCCATGGTGGAAGCGGCCGTCGAGAGGGGCGTCAACTACTTCTGGTGGGGAGCCCTCCGCACGAAGAAGATGGCGCGAGGAATCAAGACTGGTCGCCCGCGACAGCGCGACGAGAAAAGACCTCGTCATCGTCGTGCACGCGATCTCACACAGACGCACCGCCCTGTCGAAGCTGGTGAAGAGGAGCCTGGACCAGCTGGGGCTCGACTACATCGACGTCCTGCTCCTGGCCGGCTGCAACGAGAAGCCCGGTCCCAGGCTGATGGAGCATGTGTCCAGATTCCAGGAAGAGGGGCTGGTCCGCTTCCTCGGCGTATCGAGCCACCACCGCACCCTGTTCCCGGAGCTCGAAAAGGAGAAGAAGAACAACATCGACGTCTTCCACCTCCGCTACAACGCAGCCCACCGCGGCGCCGAGCAGGAGGTCTTCGAGCGGATGCCCGGGGAAGGCGGCCCCGGAATCGTCGCCTTCGCCAGCAACCGCTGGGGAAGCTTGTTCGACCCCCGTTCGATGCCACCGGGAGACACCGCACCATCGCCCGCTGACTGCTACCGGTTCGTGCTCTCGCACCCCAGTGTCCACGTCGCCTGTTGCGGCCCCGGCAACATGACGGAGCTCCAGCAGGACCTCGAGTGTCTGGATCAGGGTCCGATGGAAGGCGAAGAGCTCGAACGCATGCGCCGTATCGGCGAGTACGTGTACAAGAAGCGCCCGGCCTGGAGGGCGCAGCTCCGTGCGATGCTGGGCGCGCTGTTCCCGCGCTCCCGAAGCACTCCCTAGGGCTGCTGCCGCCGGATCAGCTCCCTACGGAGCGACGTTGAACGGCTCCGCCCGCTTGACCAGCTCCTCGAGGTTCGGCTCGTCGAGATTCCGCGGCTTGCCCGGATGGATGATCGCCACCTTGCAGAGCTCGGCCGATTCGACCAGGTCCCGGTAGGTGCCCGCATCGATGTCCTTGATGAACGCCTGCTTGTTCTCGTTGTACTCGAACATCTTCGGGTTCTTCTTGGTGCACTCGTCGCAGGCGTTGCAGCGGGGCGTCTCGATGCAGGCCTCCTCGATCGGCCCCTTGACCTCGATCACCTCTTCGGCCGCTTCCGCACCTTCCTCGAGAGCGGGCGCCTCGGCGGCGGCGATCTGCTCGGTGGCCTGCCCGAGCTCGGCGCGGAGCTCTTCGAGCTCGCGCTCCTTCTCCTCCTCCCAGGCCGCTCTCTCCTTTTCGAGCAGGGCGAGAGCGTGGGAGTTCTGGATCCCGGCGAGCTCCTGCAGGTTGCGCCACGCCTCGGCGTAGCTGCGAGCGACCGCGATGATGTCGTGCGTCATCACCACCCTGTGGAGCATCCCCTTGTCGTCCACCATCAGGATGTAGGGGATCTTCTCGCTGGCTTCTTCCTCCCCCAGCTCGATGTACTCGCTGGCCGGGACCATGGCCGCGCGCCACTTCGCCTGGGGAACGCTGATGAAGTTCCCGGAGAGGCGCTTGTCGGTGGCGGCGAAGTCGGCGAAGGTGAAGGCGAGCTTCTCGGAGACTGTCTGGAGCTCCGGGTCCTCGTAGCTGAATGCGTCCACCGGCCAGGGCGACTCCAGCTGCGGGTTTCCGTTTACCTGGAAGCGCGCGGCCCAGTTCTCCCCAGCGCCGGGATCGTAGACGAAGGAGGGGAAGGCGCGCGCCTGCGCCGCGGAAGCCGACACAAGGTAAGGTGCCAGTCGCGGGAAGTTGGAGGGCGCACCCGAGAAGACGTTGAAGAGCGCCGGGCCCGGGTACTGGATCCCGTCCGAGATCGCGCCGCTCATCAGGTACGCGCTCGAGCTGCTCGTCTGCAGCACGTAGGCGCCGCCCATGCCCATGGCGAGATTCGCCAGCCGGGACTCCCAGCCATTCAGGCCCTGATGGTCCCGATGACTTCGATCGCTCTTCACCGACGAGCCGCCGGACACGTCTTCCGGCTGGAACAGCACCTTGATCGGCAGATCCGAAGACAGGATCTCGACCACCGCCGCCTTGTTTGCGTCGTCGTACTTGCTGCCGTCCAGACATACGAGGTAGGACGGGAAGAACGCGACGTCCTCCGCAGACAGGGACTCCTCGTCGAACCGCTCGAAGAAGGGATCGTGCTTCTTCTCCTCGTACTCGTTCGCCAGCTCCAGCTCGGCGATCTGCACCGCCTTCACGAAGTCGACCATGTTCGGGCCCCGGTCCCGGTAGGTCTTGAGCACGTCGGTGCAGCTGTCGACGATGAAATCGAAAGGATGGGTGTCCGAGCGGTCGGCGCCCTTGGCCCCGTCCGCGCGCAGGGCGAAGAACCGCTGCGACTCCAGGACCGAGAGGGCGAACTCGATCCGCTGACGGCGCTGCTTCGGGAGGTTCGATTCCCTGGACGAATCAATCAGGGACTCCGACAGCACCTCGAAGTCGATCGCATCCTCGAAGGAGGTCCCGACCGCGTCCTGCAGGGAGTCGGCGCTCATCCCTTCGCTCGACTTCAGATCGTCTGACCGCAGGATTCCGGAGAGACCGATCGCGAGCCGCTTGACCGTCTTCAGAACTTCTCGAGCTCGCTCGTCCTCGATCGCCTTCCAGGCGTGGACGAAGAGACTCGCGGGGGCCTTCCCGTTGCACTCGATGACTTCGCCGTCGATCTTGAGGGCGCGGCGCGCACGAGTCAGGTTCGCCTCCAGAAGCTTCTTTTCCTCTCCCGACAGGTCCGGATCGGAGAGAAGCCTGCCGGCGGCGGTCTCCCACAGCCTCGAAAGGTCGCCTCCGCCGTCCTCCGCGGTGATCGACCGGATCTCCAGCTCCAGGTTGAGAAGGTTCTTCCGGGCCCGCTCTCCCTCGATCCCCTCCGGCGCGATCTCCTGGGCGACGCCGTTGACGACGTGCAGGAGCGACCTCGCGAACCGACTACCGCCGTTCTCCACCAGGACGAGCGGATAGTCGTAGCGAAGCTGCGTCAGATCCCGGTACTGGCTCAGCAGTGCCGGAACCAGGTCGAGCTTGCCGAGGTCCTTGAAGTCCTCGTCGATCCTCTCGCCGGTCAGATGGAAGGTCCGAAGCTCGTATAGTGTCTTTTCCATGGCTGCTTCCGAAGTCGAAGTGAGTCGAAATACGTGGAAATGCGCTAACCCGTCGTCTGGACCGTGAAGTTGTCCAGCTCCGCGTTGAAGGCGCTCTCGATCAGCTCTGGCGTGTAGATGCGGTCGGGGCGCCGAACGTCCTCGTAGCACGGTACTTCGTCGTTCCTGTAGAGGATTCCGACCGGAACGATGTCGATCGAGGCGGCCAACTCCCTGGCTCGGTTGATGTCCGACGGATCGTGCTCGAGCTGGTTCTTGTAGATTTTCGAGAGACTCGGATTGAGCTGAAGCCCGTCCTTGTGCGTCAGGATCTGGGTCTTCTCGGTGTCTTCCAGCCAGGGATCGAAGAGCGTCGGCAGGTAGTTCGGGCACCGCTGCAGGATGGCGATGAACGAGAGGCCCTTGTGGTGGAAGGCCTGGGAGATGATGTCGTAGAAGAGATCCGGGATCCAATCCACCGCCTGGGCCACGAACGACACGTTCGCAACCCCCAGCGTCGTGCTCAGCGGATTCATCGGATCCAGGTATGCGCCGCGTGGGCTGGTGTTGCTCTTCAGGCCCTTTGGCGTGGTCGGAGACGCCTGCATCTTGGTCAGGCCATAGATGCGGTTGTCGTGCATCATGACCGTCATGTCCATGTTGTAACGGATCGCGTGGATCCAGTGGGCGGTCCCGATGCTGCAGCAATCTCCGTCGCCCGTGTTCACGAAGACGTTCAGGTCCGGCCTCCGCATCTTGATGCCTTCTGCAACCGGAATTGCCCGGCCGTGGAGGCTGTGGAACCCGTAGGTGTTCATGTAGTGCGGGAACCGGCTCGAGCAGCCGATGCCGGAGACGAAGACGGTCTTTTCCCGCGGCAGGTCCTCGTCGCGGCAGAGCCTCTGCAGCGCGGTCAGGATGCCGAGATCTCCACATCCGGTGCACCAGCGCGGGACGCTGCTCTGGTAGTCGTCCAGAGTCAGCAGCTCGTCATCGCACTTGGGAAGGAGGTCGTTTACCGAACCTAGCATCGTCTATTCCTCATCACTTGTGACCTGCGGCTTACGACTGCAGCTTCTCTCTCAGAACTCTTTCGATGGACCCTGGCTTGATCGGCTGCCCCTTCACTTCGCACCAGCAGTCCACGTCGATCAGGTGCCTGCCCCGCAGCAGCCAGGCGAGATTGGAGTAGCGCCGGTTGTCGACGTCGATGACCTGGTCCTCGTAGCTGTCGCACCAGCTGAGCTCCACGGTCATCACCTTCTTGAACCGCTCCATGATCTCCTTGATGCCCGACGCCATCGGCTGCAGGAACCGCAGGTGCAGCGAGGAGACCTTCTTGCCCTCGTCCCGGAGGCGCTGCACCGCCTCCTCGATGGCTCCCTTGGTGCTGCCCCAGCCGACCACGAGCAGGTCGCCCTCCTCGTCACCGTAGACCTTGGGCGGCTTGAGCGTCTTCTGGAAGGAAGCCAGCTTGAGGCTGCGGGCCTGGATCCCCTCCTGATTGATCTTCGGGTCGTAGGCCACGCGGCTCGATCGATCGTGAGCCAGACCCGTCAGCGTGTGCATCCCATTCGGCCGGCCCGGAATGAAGCGGGGCCCGAGACCGGTCTTGGAATCCCAGTCGTAGGGCTTGACGCCCTCGGGAACCGGGCTCTGGTCCACGGGGGGCGCGAGCCACGATCGCTGGAACTTGGGCCGCGTGAACGGCTGCTGCGCGGTGGCGATGTTGGCGTCGGTCAGCACCACGACGACCGTCTTGTACATCTCGGCGATCTTCCGCGCCATGATGATCGAGTAGAAGCAGTCCTCCATGTTGGAGGGTGACAGCACCACCTTGGGCGCGTCGCCGTGGCTGCCGAAGACGGCGGCGAGCAGATCGCCCTGCTCCATCTTGGTAGGCTGTCCGGTCGCGGGCCCGCCGCGCTGTACGTTGACGACCACCAGCGGGATCTCGGCCATCACCGCCAGCCCGATTCCCTCCTGCTTGAGCGAGTACCCGGGACCCGACGTGATCGTCACCGCGCACTTCCCCGCATAGGAGGCGCCGATGGCGAAGCAGCAGGCGGCGATCTCGTCCTCGGCCTGGTGCACCATGCCGCCCACCGACTCGAAGACGTCACTCAAGTAGTGCGATGCCGAGGTCGCCGGCGTGATCGGGTACATGGCGCAGATCTCCATTCCCGATGCCATCACGCCCAGGCCCACCGCGGTGTTGCCGTTGACGACGATCTGGGGCTCCTTGATTCCCGCCGACGGCACCTTGTACTTGAAGTCGAGGTTCTCCTCCGCCCACTCGTAGCCGGCGTCCAGCAGCTGGATGTTGGCGTTGATGATCTTGGCGCTCTTCTTGGCGAAGATGAAGGAGATCTGGTCCCGGGCGATCTGCAGGTCCTGGCTGTAGATGTTCACCAGGATTCCGAGCGCGAACATGTTCTTGCCGCGGGTGGGATCGGCGACGTACTTGAGGCACTCCTCTTCCATCGGGATCTCGTAGACGTTGTACCCGTCCTGAAGCAGCTGGTCGTAGGTCTCCGTGTAGGCCTTGGCGATCTCGGGGCTCGGGTCGGACCGCCACTTGTTCTCCAGCAGGATGGTGCAGCCCTGCTTGAGCTCGTTGTACCTGACGCGCCCGAGCAGCACCTGCTCGTTGAAGGCGACGACCAGGTCGGCCTCGTCGCCTCCGTTGGTCACGTAGTAGGAGCCCATCCGGATGCGGATGCCGCTGGCGCCCTCGATGCTCCGGGCGGGAGGCTGGATCTCGGCGGGGATGATCTCGACCGTCCAGATCCCGTTGCCCATCTTGGCGCCGATGGTGGCGAAGGACTGGCCGCACTTCTGCGCGCCCTCTCCCGAGTCACTCACAATCTCGACGATGTGGCCCTCGAGCTCCTGCGCCTTCTTGGCGCTGGGCTTTCCCTTGGTCTTGGAGGCCTTCTTGGCCTTCTTCTTCCCAGAACCAGCAGTCGTACTCGTTGTAGCTTCCGACATATTCCGCTCTCTCGTCCTTGCTTCGTTCTTTCCTGCTAAACGTGCGCCAGGCGGACGCGGGAGAAGTTCTTCTGCCCCGCGTCGATTCCGAACAGCTTGCCGTCCATCTTCATGGACTCGGACTCGGGCTGATAAACGTCCTCGGAGTCCGCAATTCCGAGGTATGCCTTCATGCTCCGTGCGGCCTGGCGCCCGGCGCCCATCGCCAGGATCACCGTCGCGCCGCCGGTGACGATGTCGCCGCCGGCGTAGACGCCCGCGATCGACGTGGCGAGGTTGTCGTCCGTCTCGATGTAGCCCCACTTGTTGAGCTTGATCTTCGAGGTCTGTCCAATGATGGGGTTGGCGTTGGTGCCGATCGCGTAGACGACCATGTCCGCCTCGAACTCGTACTCGCTGCCCTCGACCGGCACGGGGCGCCGGCGGCCCGAGTCGTCGGGCTCGCCCAGCTCCATGCGGATGTTGCGCATGGAGCGGACGTTTCCGTCCTCGTCACCCAGGATCTCGACGGGCGCCGTCAGCCAGTGGAACTCGACGCCCTCTTCCTCGGCGTGGTGGACCTCTTCCGCCCGGGCGGGGCTCTCGGCCCGGGTGCGGCGATACACGCAGTAGACCTTCTCCGCCCCCAGGCGGAGCGAGACCCGCATCGCGTCCATGGCGGTGTTGCCGGAGCCGATCACGGCGACCTTCTTCCCGAGGTTCAGCGGCGTGTCGTACTCCGGGAAGTCGCCCGCCCCCATCAGGTTCACCCGCGTGAGCAGCTCGTTGGCGGACATCACGCCGTTCAGGGCCTCACCGGGAATCCGCATGAAGCTGGGATAGCCGGCGCCGGTCCCGACGAAGACGGCGTCGAAACCCAGCTCGTCGAGCATCTGCTCGATGGTGAACAGCCGCCCCACCAGCGTGTTGCACTCGATCTTCACGCCCAGGTTGGTCAGGTTCTCGATCTCCGAAGCGATCACCTGGTTGGGGAGCCGGAACTCGGGGATGCCGTAGCGGAGAACGCCACCGGGAACGTGGAACGCCTCGTAGACGATCACCTCGCAGCCGGCCTTGGCCATGTCGGCGGCGCAGGTGATGCTGGCGGGGCCGGAGCCGATCATGCCGACCTTGAACCCGTTGGACTCCATGTAGGGGACGTTCGACCAACCCTCCTTCAGGGCCTCGTCGCCGAGCCATCTCTCCAGCCTTCCGACCGCGACCGGCTCCAGCGTGTCGGCGACGGTGCAGACCTGCTCGCACTGGATTTCCTGGGGACAGACCCTTCCGCAGATCGCCGGCAGAAGGTTGTCCTTCATCATGATGTCGTAGGCGCCGCGGATGTCCCTCTCGCAGATCTTCTGGATGAAGCCCGGAATGTCGATCTCCACCGGACAGCCGGTGATGCAGATGGGATCCGCGCACATCAGGCATCGCTCGGCCTCGAGGAACGCCTCCTCCTCCTCGTAGCCGAGCGCCACTTCCGTGAAGTTCTGGACGCGGGCCATGGGGTCCTGCTCGGCCATCGCGGTTCGGTCCTGGGGAATGGTTCGGATCGTCTTGGGTACTTGCGCCATCGGATGCCCGTTTCTTCTGTCTTCTGGTTGATCTTCTACTCGTTGCTGCCGTCTTGCCGTCTTATGGCCTTGCTGCTCAGACCTAGGAGCCGGACTGCTGATCGACCAGCCGATCCGCCTCCTGCTGGATGCGGCACTCCTTCTGCCAGTGCTCCACCGCTTCCTTCTCCTTGGGGACGAAGCGCGAGAGGCGCAGCAGGAGCTCGTCGAAGTCGACCTTGTGGGCGTCGAAGTCCGGGCCGTCGACACAGCCGAACTTCATCTTGCCTTCCACGCTGACGCGGCAGCCGCCGCACATTCCGGTTCCGTCGACCATGATCGGGTTGAGGCTCACGACCGTCTTGACGCCGTGAGGCCGGGTGGTCTCCGCGCAGGCCTTCATCATGATCGGAGGCCCGATGGCGAGCACCTGCTCGATGTCGGAGTGGTCCGCGATCGCCTTCTCGAGGCCCGCCGTGACCAGCCCGTGGATTCCGTAGGAGCCGTCGTCGGTGCAGACGATGAACTCGTCGCAGTACTTCTCGAACTTGTCCTCCCAGAACAGGAGTTCCTTGTTCCGGAAGCCCACCACGCCGATCACGTAGGCGCCGGATTCCTTGAAGGCGCGCAGCTGGGGAAAGACGGGAGCCACACCCAGGCCACCGCCCACGCAGACCACCTTCTTGTGCTCGCCAATGTGGGTGGGCACGCCCATCGGACCCACCACGCTGAAGAGCTTGCTCCCCACCTTGCAGTCCTGCTGCATCTCGAGGGTGGTCTTGCCGACCGCCTGGATCACCAGGGTGATGGTGCCCTTCTTGCGATCGAAGTCGGCAATCGTGAGGGGGATCCGCTCGCCGCGCTCGTGGGAGATCACGACGACGAACTGGCCGGGCTGTGCCGCCTTGGCCAGCATCGGATGCTTCACCTCCAACAGGTACGTGACGTCGGAGAAATCCTCTCGGGCGGTAATCTCGAACATGGAATCTCCTGGAATCTGGTCTCTCGAGTCTGGTGAATCTCGTGTGTAGGTAGATGGATGGCGTGCCGCTGGGAGAAGGCCGATACCACGGGCGCACCTGGCGGAACGAGGGGCTCCCGAATCTACTCTCCCAAGGGCGGCGCCGATCGCTACTCGAACCGGGTGTTGTTACCACAAATCTGAGGCGGGACAAGGTGTTTGGGCTGACCGCCAGTCCCCGTCCCCAAGGCGCGGTTCGCCGCTCCAAGAAGGCGCGGTTCGCTGCTCCGAGAAGGCGCAGTGCGCCGATTCAAGTGCTCGAATCAGCGCGGCTTCCTACTCGCCAGTCAGTCTCTCTTCAGGCATTCGACAGGTATTCGTCGATCGCCTGCGCAGCGCGTTTGCCGGCCCCCAGCGCGGTGTTGACCAGCGCCGGGCCGGTCACGTTGTCTCCGCCGGCGAAGATCTCCGGGCGGCTGGTCCGGCCCGTCTCCTCGTCCACCACGACCAGGCCCCACTTGCGCGTCTCGAGCTCGGGCGTCGTCTCCCCCATCAGCGGGTCCGGCCAGAAGCCGATCGCCAGGATCACGTCGTCCACCTCGACCTCGTACTCCGATCCCTCGACGGGAACCGGCCGGCGGCGGCCCGATGAGTCCGGCTCGCCCAGCTCCATGCGAATCATGCGCATGGCGTCCACGTCGCCGTCGCCATTCCTGTCGAGCATCTCGACCGGCGCCGTCAAGTAGTGGATCGCGGCGCCTTCCTCCTCGGCGTGGTGGCGCTCGACGGCGTTTCCGGGCATTTCCGCCTCGCTGCGGCGGTAGTAGCAGGCGACCTGCTCGGCGCCCTGACGGATGGCGGTGCGCAGGCAGTCGGTGGCGGTGTCGCCGCCGCCGATCACCGCCACGCGCTTGCCGACCCGGATCGGCTCGCGCCTGTCCTCGGGCAGCAGCTCCTCGGGGACGTTCCCGGGCTGCACCAGGTACTGCATGGAGCCGTGGACGCACCCCAGGTCCTCGCCCGGGATGTCCATCGTCCCCTCCACCCCGGCACCGGTCCCCAGGAAGATCGCGTCGTAGCCCTCCCGCTCGAGCAGCTCGTCGAGGCCGACGACCTTCCCCACACGGGTGCTCATCACGAACTCGACACCCAGCTCGCGCAGCCAGTCCGTCTTCCAGCGCACGAGGTCCTTGCCCAGCTTGAAGTTGGGGATGCCGTAGACGAGCAGCCCACCGGGGGACGGCCAGGCGTCGTAGACGACGACCCGGTGTCCCGCTACCGCCAGGTGCTCGGCGACGAAGAGCCCCGCCGGCCCGGCGCCGACGATTCCGACCTTCTTGCCGGTGGGGGGCGCCTTCTCGGGCAGCGGCACGCCGGAATGCTCGCGCTGGTAGTCGGCGACGAACGCCTCGATCGCCTGGGTGTTGATCCCCTTGCCCTTCTTGGCCAGCACGCACTTGGTGGCACAGGAGCTCTCGTCGGGGCAGACGCGGCCGCAGATCTCCGGAATCGGGTTGGTGGCGCGGTAGATCTCCGCCGCGCCGACGAAGTCCCCCTTCTCGACGCACCAGAGCGCCTTCTCGATGTCGTTTCGCAGGGGGCATGCCTCGACGCAGGCGACGGGCGCGGGGCAGTGAATGCAGCGGGCCGCCTCCGCCATCGCCTCCTCGGCCGTGTAGCCGGTGCAGGCCTCCTCGAAGTCGCCGCTGCGCTCTTCGACGGACCGGTACCGGAGCGGCACCTTCTCGAGCTTGGATCGCCCCTTGCGGTCGATGGCCTTCTTCTCGCTCTGCGCCACGGCTGCGTCTCCCCTGCGTGTTCTCTCGGGCGCGCCGCTCTTCGGAGAACTTAGAAAAGAGGAATTTTTCTTATGGCCCCAGCGTCCAGAGCGGCGAAGTCTTGGCGATCTCTACATTGAATAGCTCATAAAGCACGGGGATCGAGGTGAACATCAGCAGGAGGAAGACGACTCCGCTCGCAGCGGAGAAGAGCAGGAAGCCCCGCTCGCGATAGAGCTTCTCCGGGTACTGGACGGGGCTGTTCTGCTTGAGACCGAGGTGCATGTAGTAGGCGAAGAAGCCGGCCACGAGCGGCAGGGCGAGGATCAACTCGAGCCGGTAGCGAACGATGAACACGCCGGTGAAGAGCGCGGCCAGCACCACGTAGAAGAACAGGCTGATCAGCAGTCGCTCCTCGTTGTAGTAGGCGAAGGAACGCCGGTAGCGCCGAGCGGTCTTGCGGTCGCCGATCTGGCGGTACTCGGCGAACCGCTTGATGGCCATGAAGAAGGCTCCGGCCATCCAGTAGGCGACGATCAGCGAGATGGGAGGGAACTGGGTCTGGATCAGCGCGAACCAGCCGAGCAGGAGGCGGATCGGGTTGTTGACGGACTCGGAGAGCACGTCGAGGTAGGGGAGCTCCTTCGTCCGAATCGGGGGGACGTTGTACGCGATCCCCATCAGCCAGAGAGCCAGTGCGGAGGCGGCGACGTAGGGATGCACGACCCAGGCGAGCCCGATCCCGACCCCCGCGAGCACCAGCCACTCGGCCAGGGCGAACCTCCTGCGCACCAACTCCGAGGCCGCGGGCCGGTCCTTCTTGACGGGGTGCTTGCGATCGTAGGGCGCGTCGAGCACCTCGTTGAGCACGTAGTTGCTCGAGGCGACGATGCAGGTGGCGAGAAAGGCGATCGCCAGCGGCGCAATCACTTCGAGGCCGATCAGGGACGGCTCGACGAAGAACGCCAGCACCGCCCCGAAGAGCATGAAGACATTCTTGAACCAGTGGTCGATCCGCGCGAGCTGGACGTACGGCCGGATCCGTTGGGTTCGCTCAGCCGCCAGCGTCGATTGCATTCCGCAGTCCCGTCACAGAGGAGAACCGGGAGAAGCGCCCCCCGCGCCTCGCCATCCTGCCCGGCCTTCGGGAAAGTATTGCACAAGGCATCCCCGCGTTCGCGGCGCCCGCGGCATCCACCTCCACCCGGTCTCCCACGTAGAGGACCTCCGCAGGCGCGAGACCCCAGCGTTCGCAGCTCCAGAGGAACCCCTTGGGATGCGGCTTGAAGGCGTTGATCCCCGCATCCGTGGCGCAGACCTCCAAGGAGATCCCCTCGCGGAGCCGCAGGGCCTCGAGCTTCTCGCGCGCCGGGTAGTCCGAGAAGACGCCCGCGGGAATCCCGCGCGCTGCGAGGTGGCCGAGCAGCTGCTCGATCCCGCGGCGGCGGCAGCGCCGCAGGTGCTGGAGGGGGCGCCGGAAGATCCACTCCGACACGGCAGCTTCCACCTCGCCGACCTCCATCTGGGCGCGGGCCGCCGCCACCTCGAATTGGAGGCGCTCCAGCGGCGCCTCGGCCGCACCCAACTCGCGGAGCTCTTCCCGCACCCGGCGAAAGACGCCGAGCGCCTTCCAGGTGCGCCGGGCCCCGGCGGGGGAGCCGCGCAGGGGAAGCGCCGCGAGCTCGAGCGCCATGAGAATGCGCAGGGGCTCCTGGTGGTAGAGCGTGCCGTCCAGGTCGAAGAGCACCGCTCGGACCGGTCTCGCCAACTGGATCATCGGAGCACCCGGTAGATCTGCACCCGGGGACCGATTCAGCATTTCCGGTAGCGGCAGCGTGGCCACGCGCTCGAAGCCGGCGATCTCTCCGCCAGCCTGGAACGCCAGGGCGAGGGCCGTCTTCTTCTTCCGGTCGTAGAACTCGGCCGCGGGGTTCCTGGCCGGACGCCGGTAGGTGTAGGCGACGTGGGTCAGCCCCTTCTCCTTCATCTCCGCCGCCAGCTCGGCCGTCGTGTCGGCCCCCAGCTTCGAGAACTTCTCGAGCCTCTCGGCGCCCAGGTCCGTGAGGTACCTGACGTGGGTCGGGTGGAGGAGCACGACCCGATCCCCGGCGCCCAGGTTCTCCTCCAGCCAGCCAGCCAGCAGGAAAGACGAGTAGTTCGCGTAGCGGATCGTGAAGAGCCCCCGCTCCTTGGCGGCGATCCCACCCACCACCAGCGGCACGATCAGCGCCAGGAGGAGGCAGCTGGTCGCCCAGCGCAGACGCCTGCTGGACGCCTCACGTGGGCGAATCCTCGACAACACGACCAGCACGAGGCCGAGCCCGGCGTAGAGCAGATCGATCGCCAGGGGGGTCATTCGGGTGCTTTCCACTACGATCCGGCTCCAGTAGACCAGCACGACCAGCAGCGGCAGAGCGGCCACCAACAGAACTGGCCACTCCGCGCGCCTGGCCAGCCGTTTCTCGAGCAGCCGGGCGCCCCCATCGAGAAGCCGGACGGCACCCGCCGCGAAGAAGAACAGGACGATCCACTCGGTGGGGTAGACGTAGCGGCTCTTGTCGATCCCGAACAGCACGATCACCGCTGCGGAGAGCCCGAGGAAGCCGAGCATCAGCGACGCCTCGCGGCGGAAGTCCCGCAGCCCGACGAAGACGCCGACCGCGGTCGGGACGCCCGCCAACAGAATCGTCGAGAGCAGAGTGGGAACCCGGTCGAAGCCGGCGAGGAACCAGCCCGCGAAGGGCTCCCGGTAGCAGCTCACCAGGAACCCCGGGGCGCTGGTCCACCCCATCCCTCTCATCAGCTCCAGATACGAGCTGGCGCCGGCGCCGGATCCGCGCATCGCCCCCAGCCCGGCCCAGGCCAGGAACGGGACCGAGGCGAGGGCAGCCAGAGCGGCGTGCTTCCAGAAGCGGCGCTCGCCGATCGCGTTGAGAACGAAGAGCAGCGGAATCAGCGCAGCGGCCTCGAGCCGGGAGAGCGCTGCTGCTGCCGCAGCCGCGTACTGCCAGGGAGAGCGCGCCTGGAACAGGACCACCGTGAGCACACAGAAGAAGCCGAGGCTGGGCTCCACCAAGGGCTGTAGCGCCATGGCGTGAAACTGCTCGGTGCTGGCGAACAGAATCGGGACCAGCAGCGCGCCAGCTCCGAGCAGCGGCGACGCCAGCCGGAACAGCAGCAGCAGCACGCCGATCGAGAACGCCATGTTGAGCACCAGCGCGGCGTGCAGCTCGGGATGCTCGGCCGCCGCAGGCACCACGGATGCGGCGGGCGCCATCAGCGCCATGAGCGCGGGGAAGACGGGCCCGCGCTTGAACTTCGCCGGCAGCTCCCCGCTGCCGAAGCTCTGCGCAGCGCGCTCGAAGGAGTGGTAGTCGTTGTTGGGAAGCACGAAGGGGTGGTACTGAACCGACCAGTAGGCCAGCGTGGCCAGACACAGAACCCCCAGGAGCCAATAGCCCCGGCGGACTGCGGTGCGGTCTCCGCAACCGGGCGAACTCAGGCCTACGGACATGCGGCCTTCCCGAATCGTCGCACACGCCCAGATTAGCCCAGCGGGGCGTGCGCTACGCTCCGCGACCGTGACCCAGCCTCGAGCCTCGGTTCCGCCGGTCCTGCGAGCAGGCAAACGCCCCTTCGGCAAAGATGACGTGCCGATGCTGAAGCGGATCGTGCAGCTCCTGCCCGTGCTCAAGCGCGAGCGAGTAGGCCGCTTCGTGCGCCTGCACGTGGAGTACGTGGTCCAGACAGCAAACTACGAGGGGCGAGACCGGGCGCTCCTGAAGCTCTTCGACCGCGGCCGGCTGGCCACCTACACGCTCTTCTGGCGCACCGGGTACTTCAGGAACCAGCGCGGCAGGGGTCGTTCCGTGGTCGTGGCGTTTCGGCGGACCAAGCGCTACTTGCGCCTGTTTCGCTCGATCCGCGAAGAGGGCCTCCGCTCGGACCCGGAGCGGGTCGAAACGCTCGCCTGGATCTTCTGCGCCGAGAACGTCTACTTCCGCATGGACGGTCACCACCGCACCGCAGTGGCGCGCTACCTGGGCTACCAGCAGGTTCCGGTCATGGCCGTGACACCACGCGATCTGCTGGCGCTGGCGGAGAATTCGCGGGATCCCGAGGTGGACCTCGATACCGACCTGATCCGCTACCTGGAAGGTCTCGAGGAACCCACCTGTCTCGCCGACCCGCCGAGCCCCTCCGACACAGCGGTGTGAATGGTGTGAAACCTCGGCCCACGACAGCGCCCGACGGCACCCGAGGACCCGACAGAATGACTGCGCGCGCAGAATCACTATAATTTAAGTTCGTCGGGCCGATGCTGGACGACCGCAGAGCCCGCAGGGAAGTGACTCCGAGTCGCTTCCCGTCCCCGAAAGATCCCCGAAAGGAGAATCCCATGTCCAACTACCTCGTGGACCTCCGAGACGTTCAGTTCTGTCTCTTCGAGCACCTCGATGTCGAGAAGCTCCTGAAGTACCCCAAGTTCCAGGAGTTCAACCGAGAGATGTTCGAGATGATCGTCGAGGAAGCCCTGAAGCAGGCACAGGAGGTCGCGGGTCCTCTGGACGCCGTCGGCGACGAGAAGGGGGTCAAGTTCGAGAACGGCAAGGTCGAGGTCCCCCAGGAATTCGTCGAGGCGTACAAGCTGTACGCCGAGGCGGGCTGGATCGGCGCCGCCGCCGATCCCAAGTGGGGCGGCCAGGGGCTCCCACAGACGATCTGGGCGACGGTGAGCGAGTTCTTCCAGGGGGCCTGCTTCCCCCTCTGCGCCACCGGTGGTCTCACCACCGGAGCGGCGGGTCTCATCAATGAATTCGGCACCGACGAGATGAAGAACCTCTACCTGGAGACGATGTACTCGGGCCAGTGGGCGGGCACCATGTGCCTGACCGAGCCGCAGGCCGGGAGCGCGGTCGGCGACACCACCTGCAAGGCCAGCAAGGACGGCGACCACTACAGGATCGTCGGAACCAAGAGCTTCATCACCAGCGGAGATCACAACTACACCGAGAACATCATCCACATGGTGCTGGCCCGAACCGAGGGCGCGCCGGCGGGAATCAAGGGGATCAGCCTCTTCCTCGTCCCCAAGGTCCGCGTCAATGCGGACGGCTCCCTCGGCGAGTTCAACGACGTCCGCGCCGCGGGGGTCGAGCACAAGTTGGGGATCCACGCCTCCCCCACCTGCACGCTCAACTTCGGGGACGACGGCGCGTGCATCGGCTACCTGATCGGAGAAGAGTGCCGGGGCATCACCTACATGTTCCAGATGATGAACGAGGCCAGGATGGGGGTGGGGCAGCAGGCGCTGGGCACGGCCGGCACCGCCTACCTCCACGCCCTCGAGTACACGCGGGAGCGAATCCAGGGCGTACCCGTCAGCGAGATGAGGAACCCCGACGCTCCTCGGGTGGCGATCATCGAGCATCCCGACATCCGCAGGATGCTGCTGATGATGAAGGCCTTCACCGAGGGAATGAGAGCCCTCCTGGTTTCGACCGCCATGTACGCGGATCTCTCTGAGTGTTCGGAGGACGACGCCGAGCGGGCCAGGGCCCACGGCTTCCTCGAGCTCCTCACCCCGATCTGCAAGGCGTGGCCTTCGGACATGGGCTTCCGGGTCACCGAATGGGCCATCCAGTGCCTGGGCGGCTTCGGCTACTGCCGCGACTATCCCAACGAGCGGTACATGAGGGACATCAAGATCACCTCGATCTATGAAGGCACCAACGGCATCCAGGCGATGGACCTGCTGGGACGGAAGGTCTCGATGGGGGGCGGAAAGCTCTTCATCAACTTCCTCGGGCTGCTCGGCGAGTTCATCGAAGCCCACAAGTCCCATCCGACGCTGGGGGAGCACGTCGGCCGCCTGGAAAAGGCCAAGGACACGCTGGCGCACGTGACCATCGAGTTCGGAAAGACGGGAGCCGGCGGCGACATGGTCTACCCCCTGCTTCACGCCTCCCGCTATCTGGAGATGTTCGGAGACGTGGCGGTGGCCCATCTGCTGCTGGAGCAGGCGGTGATCGCTCAGGAGAAGTTCGACGCCATCTGCAAGGAGAAGGGCATCGACCCGGGCTCGGACGAGTCCAGGAAGAGCCTGTGCGAAGACGACGCCGAGGCCAAGTTCTACTGGGGGAAGCTCTGCTCGGCGGAGTTCTTCACGACACAGATCCTGCCCCGCGTCAGCGCACGGGCCGACTCGATCGAGAGCGGAAGCCGCAGCGCCATGGAGGTGGTGTTCTAGACAAGTCCTGAAGCCAGCGCGCCCTGAATCTGGATATCTGGAGGTCTGGTTCTGGAAAAGGCTTTGGAAGGTGTGCGGGTGCTGGAGTACTGCAGCACCCACAGCGGGGCCTACTGCGCCAAGCTGATGGCCGATCTCGGCGCCGAGGTGATCCACGTGGAGCCTCCGGGAACCGGAGACGACGCGAGGCGCTGTGCGCCGTTCCCCGGAGACGTCCCCGATCCCGAGAAGAGCGGCCTGTTTCTCTTCCTCAACACCAACAAGCTGGGAATCACGCTGGATCCAGAGACGCCGCGCGGCCGGGAGATCTTCGAGCGGCTGGCGAGTAACGTGGACGTGCTGGTCGAGGACCAGGCCCCCGGTCGAATGGAGGCGATGGGACTCGGGTTCGAGGACTCGAGGAAGCGGAACCCGGGGCTGATCTGGGCATCGCTCACGCCCTTCGGGAGGAGCGGTCCGCGGAAGGACGACAAGGCGTACCCGCTCAACGTCGCCCACGCGTGCGGACAGGGCTACGTGCTTCCCCTCCCCGCTCCCAGCCTGGATCGCGCCCCGACCATGATCGGAGGCAAGTGCACCGAGTACGACCCGGGCCAGACCGCTTCACTGGCAGTCCTCTCCGCCCTCTTCGCGAGAGCCCGCACGGGGCGAGGACAACTCGTCGAGATCTCGCTCCAGGAGGCCGCCCTCGCCATGCTGCGGGTGGAGGTCGTCACGTTCCCCAACCACGGCAACCTGTCCAGCCGTTCGGGCCCCTGGACCGAGCGGCTGATCACCATGATGTTCTCCTGCAAGGACGGCCACATCATCATGGTCACGCCGCTCGAACACCAGTGGGAATCGCTGATGAAGCTGATCGGCAACCACGAGTGGTTCGAGAACAAGCGTTTCTCGGATGGACGCATGGTCCGCGCCGAGGACCCCCAGGCCATGCTCGATCGGATCGGACGCTGGATGGAGCAGTACGACAAGAAGGAGATCTGCCGCAGGGGACAGGAGCTGAGCATCCCCATCACTCCGATCAACACCTCCGAGGACGTCGTCCACTCGGAGCAGATGAAGGAGAGGGAGATCTTCGTCGAGATGGAGCACCCGGCGCTGGGCCGGCTCCGGATCCCGTCGGCGCCCTACAAGTTCTCGAAGACCCCCTGGGCTCTGGAGCGCCCGGCGCCGCTCCTGGGCGAGCACAACGAGGCGATCTACTGCGATCGCCTCGGCTTCAGCGCCGAAGAGCTCGAGGCGCTGCAGAAGAGCGGTGTCATATGAGCGAGGGACCGCTGGAGGGCGTCAGAGTCACGGAGTTCACCTCCGCCTGGGCAGGGCCCTACGCCACCTGCTTGCTCGGCTTCCTGGGCGCGGAGATCGTCAAGGTGGAGAGCCGGCAGAGGATCGACCACGCCCGGGTCACCTCCCTCACCGTCGCCGCCAGCTTCTCGAACCCGGACAAGTCGGACGTCTTCAACAGCCTGAACCTCAACAAGCTGAGCGTGTGCCTGAACCTGACCCAGACCAAGGCGGTGGAGATCGCCAAGCAGCTGGTCGCGAAGAGCGACGTGGTGGTCGAGAACATGCGGCCGGGCGTCATCTCGAGGCTGGGTCTCGGCTACGAGGCGCTCCGGGAGGTCAAGCCCGACATCATCTTCCTCTCCTCGTCGTCTTGCGGGCAGACCGGCCCCGACCGGGGACATGTGGGCTACGCGCCGAACTTCGCCAGCGCCGCAGGTCTCTCCTACGTCACCGGCTATCCCGACTGGTTACCCAGCATCCTCTCCGGCGCCATCGATCTCAGGAGCGCGACGACGGCGGCCTTCGCGATCGTGGCCGCCCTGCTCTGCCACCAGAGGACCGGTGAGGGCCAGCACATCGATCTGGCCTCCCAGGAAACCAGCATGATGCTCAACAGCCACGCGCTGATGGACTACCTGATCAACGAACGGGTGCAGACGCGGAGGGGAAACGAGGACATCCACGAGAGAATGGCCCCCCACAACTGCTACCGCTGCCGCGGCGACGACGACTGGATCAGCATCGCGGTGGCCAGCAACGACGAATGGAGAGCCCTCTGCGTCGCGATGGGAAAGCTGGAGCTCGCCGAAGACGAGCGCTTCTCCGAAGCCGGGCAGCGCTGGAGTCACCGGGAGGAGATCGACGCCATCGTCGGCGAGTGGACGGCGGACCAGGACAGCCACGAGCTGATGCACCGGCTCCAGCGGGCGGGAGTCGCCGCAGCGCCCTCGCTCAGCAACAAGGCGCTCTTCGAAGATCCCCACCTGAAGGACCGGGGCGTCTTCGTGCAGGTGGATCACCCTCATCTGGGCAAGGATTGGGTGCTTTCCCCTCCCTTCCGGCTCTCCGAAACCCCGGCGAGCATCCGGCGTCACGCCCCTTCTCTGGGAGAGCACAGCCAGCAGGTCTTCGGGGGTCTGCTCGGGATGTCGGCGGGGGAGATCGAGAAGCTCGAGCAGGAGCAGGTCATCTACTGACCGCACTTGGCCTGCTGTTTGCGCTCCTGACGGCCACCCGAAGGCGGTATCATGTCGGTCCCGGGGTGAAGTCCGTCCCTCTCAACCACCCCTTTCAAGACGGACGATCGAGAGCGACACCATGGGAACGATGGGACTCTCGTCTCGGCTCGACGCGGCCTTTCGCACCGTCCTGGCGCTGCTGATCCTCCCGGTCACGACCATCGCCATGAGCGCCTGCGCTCTGTTCCGGGTCCTGCGCGGGGCGCCTCGCTCCAAGGTCGACAGCGTGTACTGGGGCTTCGGGAAATTCGCGCTCCGGGTGGTGGGAGCCCGGCTCGAGGTCCACGGGCTCGAGCGCGTCCGCCCGGGGCAGGGCTACGTGGTGGTGGCGAACCACGAGAGCAACCTGGACCCGCCGGCGCTGCTCGCGGCCCTCCAGGGGACGCCGGTGCGGTTCGTGGTCAAGAAGGAGATCTCCGACATACCGATCTTCGGATGGGCAGTGGTCCAGACCGGCTCGGTCCGGGTGGAGCGGACCGGCGGCCAGGGCGACGTGGACCGGATCCGCGAGAGGATGGGCGCGCGCCCGCTCGACACCTCGATGCTGTTCTACGCCGAGGGGTCGCGCTCCCGCGACGGAGCCCTCCACCCCTTCAAGAAGGGCGCCTTCGTGACGGCCATCGCCTACCAGCTGCCCATCCTTCCGATCGGTCACGCCGGCTGTCGGCGGATCTGGCCGCCGCTCAGCCTTCGGTTCCGCAGCGGCCCCGTCGTAGTCGAGGTGGGCCCACCGATCGCAGCGGAGCACCTCGGTTACGACGATCGCGACGAGCTACGGGACCGGACCTTCGAGACGGTGCGGGAGCTCCGGACGCGGGCACGGGAACGCGTCCGGGAGCTCGGCGCAGACCCCGGTGGCGTGGACTGAGCGCGCGCTACGGCTCGAGCGGCATCTCGTTGCTCAGCAGTCCGTTCGCGCTCCGGACCTGGAGCAGGTCCGTGCCTCCGGTGCGCGCGAGGCCGCTCACCGAGAGCCGCTGCGTGGTGATCTGACCCTCGGTAGCCCCGCAGGCCGACGACGTGCCGGTGACCGAGACCGTGAGTCCCGTGTCCTGCCCGTTCAGGAAGACCGCGTCGCCGTCGACGACGTGCGCGCCATCGAACTGGAAGGAGGCACCCGGCGGGAGCAGCGGATCGGGAACGCTCGGCCCCGTGTCACACTGGGCGCCGATCGGAGCGATCAGCGGCTGGGGCGAGTCCTCCGACACGCCGCTTCGCAGCTGGGCCGTCAGCGTGGCGATCAGTGTCGGGGTCGGCGGCTGCGCTTCGCCGATCAGCTCGGCGGGGGTCAGCGTCGCGGCACCCACCTTGTACTCGTCGGTGTCCTGGAGATATGAGAGCTTGACGTTCTTGCCGTTCCGCAGACCACTCCCGCGCAGGTTGACGACGCCGCGCTGGTCGGCGGCCTCGAGCTCAGCGAGTAGCGCCTCGGTCTGCGCCAGCATGGCGGGGCCCGTGGTCCGCGAGTTGAGCGTGACCTGGCGGCCGAGGGCGCCCGAGGTGCCCGTGCTCGCCTCCTCGAACATCTGGAAGATGTCGAGAGGCCGCACGCCGTAGGTCGGCTCGAAGATCGCAAAGGCGGCCGCGAAGGTCGTGATCTCGCGGAAGCCCTGGGCGGGGTCCCACTGGATCGGCGGCTCCATCGGTGAGACCCCGAAAGGCTCGAAGCCGAAGTTCAGGAAGCCGAGCAGCTCCTGCGTGTGCGCCGGCCCCAGGGAGAACTGGAGGAAGCGGTCCGTCATTCCGCGCATGGTGGGCGCGTCGAAGGCCTCGAGCGTCTCCGAGTTGGTGGCAGTACCGAGCGGGAGCTCGTGGCAACCCGCGTTCGAGTCGGCGCAGGTGTCCGGGTTGTTGGTGTTGCCGCCCTGGTCGATGAAGAAGTCCTGGAAGCCCTCCAGGGCCCCGACCTCCGTCGGGTTGTTGCCGTCGGGATCCGTGATCATCACACCTTCCCCGATCCTCGAAAAGCTGTCGTCGATGCGGCGCGAGCGGGCGGGCGAATACGACACGCTCTCCAGGAAGGTCGCGATGTCGTCCTTCTCCTGCTCCGAAAGAATCGTGCCGCCGGGCGGACAGCTGCCCGTCTGGTCGCACATCACGGCGCCGAGGCTCGCGTCCGTCAGGTGCCGGAAGCAGCCGTGTGGATCGGACACGTCGCAGCTGGGATCGAGGCCGGGGCCGGGGACGTTCCCGGTGGCGCCGTTGTCACCTCCGAAGGGGTCGCCCAGGATTCCGTCCCAGTGAAGCGGGAGCGAGTCCCGCAGCCCCTTGACCGGCATCGTGCTGCGCGGCTCGTCCTCGCCCGCGAGGCAGCCGGGCTGGAAGCACTCGCCTCCGATTCGCCACAAGAGCTGGTCCGTGTGCCCGTCCGGGTGGCAGCTCGCGCAGGAGAAGGTGCCCGAGGTGGAGGCGAGGGCATCGTTGAAGGCAACCCGCCCCAGGCGCACGGCCTCCGGCGTGGGGTCGGAGCCCACAGTGATGGTCTTCAGGATCTTGGAGGGATCCAGGCTCGCCGGGTTCGAGACGTCCACGACCATGACGCTGTTGCCGAGCGTGTTGAGCACGAAGGCCGTCTCCGGCGCCCCCGTGTCCGGATCCGAGCGCAGCGCCACGCCGCGCGGAATCGCCCCCACGTCCAGCTGGGCGAGGAGATTGCCCGCCGAGTCCATGGTGAAGAGCCGGCTGGTCGCCGCCGCCGTCGCGACGATGGTCGGGCGCCGACTCGCCGCTGAGCGCGATCCCGTAGGGTGTGGCGAGGGTCGTCGCCGGGATTCGAACTCGGGATCGGAGAATCGAGGCCGACCGTCGAGATCTCCGCACAGGTCGGCCCGGCCACGCCGCAGTCGTAGATCGCGACCTGGTTGTCGAACATGCGGTTCTGGAGATCGCGGAGATTCACGTCTCCATCCTCGTTCACGTCACCCGGCCACGGCCCCGAGGTGATCCCGTTCACGGCGTTGCGCGCGTCGGTCTGCGTCACGTAGACCCGGTCGTTCGCGTCCACGGCCAGCCCGTAGAGCAGCGTCCCGACACCTTCCACGACCTTGATCTCGGTATCGGTGGTGGTATCGAACACGAACAGATCGCGGTCGGGTACCAGGGGATCGATGACGATGTTCTTGTCGAAGCCGGGCATGTTGGGGTCGGTGGCGAAGGTGGCCAGATCCTGGATGAAGAGCGTGCACTGGGGCGACGGGCCCGAGAACACGCACCCCGAGAGCTCGCTCTGGTTGCCGGACTCGAAGGCCGCCACGTAGAGGCGTCCGTTCCGGACCGCGATCGCCCGCGGCTCCTGCGCGCGAATGTTGAGGGTGCCGGTGACCGTGTAGCTCGCGGCGTCTACGACGGCGATCTGGTTCCGCGACGAGAGCGCAACGTAGGCCTTGCTGTCGCTCGCGAAGGCGATCCCCACGGGCTCGTCGAAGAGCGTGGCTCCGTCTGCGCGGAGGGCCTGGACCGTCTCCACCACGCGCAAGTAGCTGGCACTCGCCGGGTCGGTGTCGATCACGCTGACCGAGTCCGAGACGTGGTTGGCGACCCAGACCTCCTTCCCGTCGGGGCGCACCGCGACGCTCACCGGCTCCAGGCCCACGTTGATCTGCCTGACGCGCCTGTTGATCGTCGCGTCGATCACGTCGACCGAGTTGCTCGTGGTGTTGGCTACGAAAAGGAAGTCCCCGTCCGATGACAAGGCGATGGGGTTCGATTGGGGACTCGTGAAGGTGAGGTGCCCGATGGCCTCGTGCCCCGGACCCGTCCGGCGCCGTGCGGCCTGCGAGGCCGGGGCGATCAGCAGGCTGGAGGCCAGGGTCAAGAGGAGGGTGTACAGGCTGAAACCGAACAGAAGACGCAGAAACCGGGCATTCGAGGTCACGGCACGAACCTCCCATGGGCGCGATGAAGCCAATTTCTCAAAGCGTACCCAGGGAGGGTACGTCGGTTCTGCTCTGGCGGTGGCAGAGGCGCTTTTCGACAGACTTCTCTTGTCTATCTCCTCCCGCCAGAACTCCCGGGCCTGCGGATCGATCCCGCGAATCAGCCCTGAGCCGTGCGCACCCGGCCGATCGCCTCGGCCCAGCGGCCGCGGCGCTCGGCGCGTCTGGCGTCGTCGATGGCGGGCTCGAACGTCAGCGGTGGCGCGGCCCTGGCCCGGCAGTCCTCCAGGCTGGTGAGCGCGCCCGCCGCGATCCCGGCGAGCTGCGCTGCGCCGATCCCCGTGGTGTCGAACTCCCTGGCTCGGTGGATGGCGCGGCCGCCGAGGTCGGCGAGCGTCTGCAGCAGCAGCCCGCTCCGGGCGAGGCCGCCGTCCACCCGCAGCGCCGCCGTTCCGAGACCCGCGGCCTCGCAGAGATCGACACAGCGCTGCGCCACTCCCTCCAGCGCCGCCCGCACCACGTGGGCCGCCTTGCTGCCTCGCGTGAGCCCCCCGAGGAGACCGCGCGCCCCGTCGTCGAGGAAGGGCGTTCCGAGGCCCTGCAGGGCGGGGACGAAGACCACGCCTTCGCTGTCCGCCACCTCCCGTGCGACGCGGTCGAGCGAGGCGGCGTCGGGCAGCAGACCGATCTCCACCAGCCACTCCACCACCGCGCCCGCGGTGTGGACGCTCGATTCGACGCAGTACTGTGTGGGAGCCCCGATGAGGCGCCACAGGGCGAGCGCGTGAGCCCCGGGGCCCGGCTCCTGGAGGATCTCGCCGGTGTGCACCTCGAGCATGCCCGCCGTTCCGAGCGTGAGCTTTGCCTCGCCAGCGCGGTGCACGCCCTGGGCAAAGCTCGCCGACTGCTGATCTCCGGCGCGCGCCGCCACCGCCACGGGAGCGCCGAGCAGCGCAACCGGCGTCTCGCCCACGACCTCCGCGGTCGCGACCAGCGCGGGGAGCGCCTCGCACGGCACGCCGAAGAGCGCCGCCACCGGCTCCATCCAGACTCCTCCCCGCGCGTCGAAGAGCCCGGTCGCGCTGGCACAGCTCGGGTCGGTGACGAAGCACGACCCGCCGGTGAGGCGGTCGGTGAGCCAGACGTCCGGGGTTCCGAACCGAAGGCGCCCCGCGCGAGACGCCTCAGCCACAGCGGCGTCGTTCTGGAGCAGCCACTCGAGCTTGGTGGCCGAGGCCTGGACCGGTATCGGCACGCCGCGGGACTGGAGGTCGGCCGCGCGCGCCGCGGTGCGCTGGTCCTGCCATCCGATCGCAGGTGCCAGCGGCTCGCCGCTCTCCGCGTCCCAGGCGAGCGCAGTCGAGCGTTGGGTGGCGACGCCGAGACCCGCCACGTCACGGGCGCCGGCGCCCGCCGCGGCGAGCGCTTCCCGCAGCACCGCGCGCGAGCTCTCCCAGAGCGCCGCCGGATCCTGCTCCACCCAGCCGGCGAAAGGAAAGCGGCAGCCGAGCGCGCGTTCGGCGCGACCCCGGACGCTGCCGGCTCCGTCCAGGACCAGTGCGCAGGCCCGGGTGGTGCCGACGTCGAGCCCGATCAGCAGCTCACGCTCCACCTTCCACCTCCGGCTCTGCGCTCCCCACGCTGGGGGCGCGAAGTCCTGAATCCTAGCTCGGAGAGAGCCCATGGGCTGATAAGCTTGGCTCGAACCATGGAGAACATGGAGGAACCGCGATGTCCCACGAGAACAGCAATCGCCGCCTGATCCGACACGGAATGGTCCTCTTCTTCCTGGGACTGCTCACGGGGGTCCTGATCCCCAACCTGACCAGCCCGAGGCTGGCCCTCGCGGCGCACATGGAGGGACTGCTGAACGGGATGTTCCTGATCCTGGTGGGCGGCGTGGTCTGGAGGGAGCTGCGGCTCTCCGATCGCCTGACCAGGGCGGGCTCCTGGCTGCTCCTGGTCTCCGCCTACGCGAGCTGGGGCTTCTGCCTGCTGGCGGCCGTCTTCGGCGCGAGCGGGACGCTCGCGATCGCGGGCAAGGGCTACAGCGCCGCGCCCTGGCAGGAGTCGCTGGTGACCGCCGGGCTCGGCGTGGGCGCCCTCTGCATTCTGGTGGCCTCCTGCTTCGTGCTCTACGGGCTGCGCGAGCAGGCGCGCTGAGGCTCAGCCCCTCCCCTCGAGTCTGCCGATCCGGGGAACGAAGCGCCCCACCTGCGCCGCGTAGGCCCTATACGCTTCTCCGTGTATCCAGACCAGGTTTCGCTCCTCGAGACGGACCTGAAGCGAAACGAGAGGCACGGCCAGGCCGAAGGCCGCCAGCGTCCACGGCGCGGGAGTCAGCAGCAGGACGCCGCCCAAGGTCAGGAACATCCCGAAGAAGATCGGATTCCTGGAGACGCCGAAGAGCCCCCCGGTCACCAGCTCCGTCCGCCGGTCGTCGATCCCCACCCGCCAGGATGCCCCCATCTGAGCCTGCGCCACCAGGGTGAGCACGAGGCCAGCGAAGAAGAGCAGCCAGCCGATCGCCTGCCATCCCGGACCGAGCTGCCAGATTCCCAGTGGCTCCGGGCCCAGCACTGCACAGAGCACGCTCCAGACGGCCAGCCCGGCCAGCAGCAGCCCCAGCAGCAGCCCGATCGCGCGCTGGGCCGTCTCGGCCTCCCGGTGGAACACCACCGGGAACACCCGCGCCCGCCGCCAGGTGCGCCAGGTCGGCCAGGCCAGTGCGATCAGAAGGTATGCAAGGACCGCGACTGGAAGCAGTCTCATCGAAGATTCTCCTTGAAAATCAGTGTGCTGAAGAGATTATGTGAGTTAAAGCTCGTTTTTTCAACTCGCTTTCGAGGGGTGGGCTCGCCATGGCGCAGGCACCCGTAACCGCTCGGAAACAGTCCTGTTGAGGCCGGTCGCGGCTCCCTGCCCGGCCGACCGCGGAGCGACGGCTCGCTTTGGGCTGGAGGCTATGCCACCACTTCCAGAGTGACCGTCTCCAGCCGGTCCGAGCTGCCCCCGACCATCACGTCGAAGAGCCCCGGCTCGACCCGCCACTGCATCTCCGCGTCGAGCAGGGCCAACGCGTCCGGGGTGAGCTCGAACTCGACGCTGCGGCTCTCACCCGGCGAAAGCGCCATCCGGCGGAAGCCCTTCAATGCCTTGACGGGGCGGGTCACGCTGGCCAGCTGGTCGCGGACGTAGAGCTGGACGACCTCGCTCCCGGCGCGTTCGCCGCTGTTGGCAAGCGTGACGCGGACCCGAGCCGTCTCGCCGACCGCGATCCGCTCCGGCGAGACACACAAATCAGTGTAGGAGAAGGTCGTGTAGCTGAGGCCGAAGCCGAACGGGTAGAGCGGCTCGTGCGGCGCGAACGCGTAGCCGCGCTTCGCCGACGGCTTGTGGTAGTAGTAGACCGGAAGCTGCCCGACGCAGCGCGGGAAGCTGACGGGCAGCTTGCCGCTGGGATTCACCTCGCCGAACAGCACGTCGGCCAGCGCGGCTCCCGTCTCCTGGCCCAGGTACCAGCACTCCAGGATCGCCGGAACGGTCTCTGCGAGGCGGTGGATCGTGAGTGGCCGGCCGTTGATCAGGACGGCAACGGTGGGAGTACCGGTGGCGAGCACGGCCTGGACCAGCTCCTGCTGACGGCCCAGCAGGTCGAGGTCGGCGCGGTCCCCGAGGTGATCGAACCACCAGCCCTCGCGGCAAGTGCCCTCGTTGCCGCCCAGGACCAGGAGAGCCACGTCGGAGCGACGGGCCAGCTCGACCGCTTCGGCGATCCGCGGGGTGTCGTCGGCGGGATCGCTGAGCGTCACCTCGTCCCGATGCCAGGCGGCCTGCCCCTGCACCCCCTCGGTGATGCGACAGCCCTCGGCGTAGCCCACCGCAACCCCGGCGCCGAGCCTCTGCCGGATCCCCTCCAGCACGCTCGTGCCGCGCTCCGGGTCCTCCGCGTAGCCTCCCAGATGCAGGTCCGCGGCATTGGGACCGATCACCGCAATCGAACGGATCCCTGCGGCCTCCAGCGGGAGCAGATCGCCCTGGTTCTTCAGCAGGACGACTGCCTCCCGAGCCGCCCGCAGAGCCAGCTCCCGGTGCTCGGCGCAGTTGGTGGTCCGCTCCGCGTGGTCGGGATCCACGCGAGGCACCTCGTCCAGCAGGCCGAGCCGGATCTTGGCGCGGAGCAGGTTTCCGACGGCCCGGTCGATGGCTTGCAGGGAAACCTCGCCGGCCCTGGCCTGATCCAGGAGACTCGGATAACAGATGCCCGCCGGCACCTCGCAGTCGACGCCCGCCTCGATGGCGCTGCGCGCCGCCTCGCCGGCATCGGCGGCCGTGCGATGCGACAGGATCAGCTGCGGAACGCCGAAACCGTCCGAGGTCACGAAGCCGTCGAAGCCCCACTCCTCGCGCAGCAGCGTCTGGAGCAGCCAGGGGTTGGCGTGGACCGGGATGCCGTCCACCTCGTTGTAGGAGGCCATCACCGCCTGCACGCCGGCCTCCGTCACGACCGCCTGGAAGGGCGGCAGGAACTCCTCCCGGATCACTCGCTCGGAGATGCTGGCCGGGCCGGCGTTCTGCCCGCCCTCCGGCTGTCCGTGGACGGCGTAGTGCTTTGCGCAGGCGACCACGTGTTCCGCGTCGATCACTGGACGACTTGGCGAACCAGTCTTGTGTCTGCGTCGATCACGGACCGGGCCCTTGAAGGCCGCGGACCGCCGCCACTCCCAGACGCGAGACCAGGTACGGATCTTCGCCGAACGTCTCCTCGACGCGCCCCCAGCGCGGGTCCCGCGCCAGGTCCAGCACCGGCGCGTAGACGTAGTTGCTGCCGCGCACCCGGGCCTCCCTGGCGACGACGCCGTAGACCTCCTCGATCAGCTCCTCGTCCCAGCTGCTGGCCAGGGCGATCGCCTGGGGAAAGCTGGTCGAGCCGGTGGCCATCAGCCCGTGCACGCCCTCCTCGTTGAACAGCGCCGGAATGCCCAGGCGGGTCTGCCGGGCGAGGAAATCCTGGATCGCGTTGGTCAGCTCGGCCGTGGCCCGCGGCGAGCGCCTCTGCGCGGGCCTGCCGAGCTGGCAGACACCGTGGCGAAACAGCTCGGCCATCTCGTCCGGAAGCAGGTTCCCCGCTTCGTCCAGCAGGATGTCCGTCAGCTCGACCACCCGGCCGACGCAGTAGAGCTGGGCGACCTTCTCCTCCAGCGTCATCCGGCCGAGCAGGTCGGCGACCCGCTCTTCGACGGGCCGCTGCGGATCCCGGTAGGGAGCATCAGCCTGCGGTGCGGTCATGGTCTTCGCTCATGTGGACAAGCCGAAGCGCTCGATGTAGCCGGCCAGCCGCTCACGGACCGCCTCCGCGCTGAGCCCGTACTCCTCCAGCGAGTAGCGGTGGGAGCCGTGCCGGTGTTGGGGGTTCTCGTGGATGTGCGCGCGCATCGCGGCGGCGGTCCCGGAGCCGAGTCCGAGTCCGAAATGCTCGTGGACTCGCTCGACCGTCTCCATCGGGTGCTCGACGAAGCGGTGGTAGTCGACGTCCATGAAACGTCTGGGGTCGATCCCGTCGCGCGCGGCCAGACCCCTCTCCAGCGAACGCGCCAGGTACTCGAGCACCGTGGGTCCGAGCTCCAGGGAATCGACGGACTCCCGGATGCTCATGAGCGCCGCCATCATGCTGCAGTACGACGGGATGATCTCCAGGGGATTCCGGTGGGTCTGGACGATGCAGACGTCCGGGAACATCTCCACCAGGATGTCGAGCGCCCACAGATGCGCCGGCGACTTGAGCAGCCAGCGCTCGCCGGGCCTCTGCCAGTCCAGGAGCTTGAGCAGGTCGCGGTAGTAGGCGTAGGCCGGACGCAGATCCTGGGCCTGGAACCACTCGCGAAACGGGCTCAGCAGCGGCTCGACACCGTTCTGTGCATCGCAGAAGCTGTGGGCGGTGAGCAGGACGCACTCCTCGGGTCCGTCGGCGCGGCGAAGGTGGATCTTGTCGAAGTCCGGATTCTTCTGCCTCTCACGCTCGAAGTGGGCGCGCGTGGCCGTGAGCCGCGGATCCTCCCGACCCGGCCCACCGCTCTCACCTCCATCTTCATCTCGACCCCCACCTTTCACTTCAACTTCATAAGGACTGGGATTCATCGCCTCCCACAGCAGCAGCGGGCGGGCGGCCGGATCGATCGCGAGCAGATTGAACAGCGCGGAGGTCCCGGTACGCGGAAGTCCCGTCAGGTAGACCGGGCTGCGGATCTCGCGCTCCCGGATCTCCGGGTGACTCCTGAATGCCCGCTCCACGCGCAAGCGGTTGCAGAGCAGCTGGATCAGCCGGCGCCGGGTCACCTTGCGGCCCCCCGGGCGGAGCCCCGCCCGCTCGTAGGTCTCGAGGAGCACGCGAAGCCCCTCGCGAAAGCCCTCGTCCCCGAACTCGGTGAGACCCGTCTGCTCCCGCGCCGCGGCGATCAGACTCTCCTCGGAGAGGTCGAGGGCGTCCTCACCCACTGGAGAGCTCGCTCAGCCCGACCACACGAGTCCTGGGCTGCGGGTGCTCCGCCGCGCGAATCCAGCGCCAGCACATGGTGCCGCGATCGTGCCCGCAGGTGTCGATCCAGTTCTCCACGCCGGGATCCCGGTGGGCGACGACGACGCGCACCGAGCCGTCCTCGCGCAGCCGAGCGCTCCGCTTGTTCACCCAGATCTGGAAGTAGCGATAGTCGAGTGACTCCATCCAGTGATTGTTGAGCTGGAAGTTCCAGTAGTCGCACGCGGGAGGCGTCACTTCGATGACCAGCGCCTCGTCGGGGGCGAGCTTCCAGTACCCGTGGTAGTAGACGATGTTCGGATCGCCGCCGGCGGCGGTGGCGACCTCCGCCTCGAACCTGGGGAGTTGGTTCAGCTGTCTCGCGAAGCCTGCGGCCCACGAGTTGAAGAGGCGCGCGCAGCCGGCCACGAAGCGGCCGGACGCGAACAGACCGCGATCGATCCGCGCCGGACTCACCGGCCGTGGCTGGTGGGGACCGTCGATCCGCTCGATCCTGAGATCGGCGAGCACCTCGCTCTCCCTGTCGAGGAATGTCTGACGGACCACCAACGTCCGGCTCTCGGCCAGCATCGGCAGCCAGTTCCGCGTCCCCGGCTTCTCGCTGCGGCTCACCAGGATCTCGAAGCTGCCGTCCGGCTCGAGCTGCAGCTCGGAGTCATCCAGGTAGCCGGTGGTCGTGAGCGTGCCCGTCGCGCCGTAGTTCCCGGCCTGGGTGCCGAAGCCGAGGTAGTGGACGCTGCCGCGGGTTCCGCTGATCCGGTACTCGTACTTCCCGCTGATCGGGGCACTCTGGTAGTGGTTGTCCGGGTTGTCCGCTCCCATCTTCACCGTCTCGTGGGCGGTGCGCTGCAGCACCGGCGCCCGGGGATCGGCGTCCTCCACGAAGGTCTCGAGGGCGGCGCGGGTGAGTCGGCTCAGGTAGCGGAAGCCCTCGGCGCGATCGAAGGCGTTCCGGGGCGACGACGGGTCGAGGACCACCGCGCCGGCCGCCTTGAGCGTGTCGCAGAAATCCTCCCAGCTGGTCCCGTCGAGAATCCGTTGCGTCGATTCGTCAGCCATTGGAGCGACTTTAGCGTCATAATCGGGGCGTGCGATTTCCAGGCCCGGAGACCCTGTTCGAACTGGTGCGCGAGCGAAGTGCGGGAGCGGAGAGATCCGGCGCATTGCGCTCGATCCCCACCTCCTTCGAGCTCGTCGAGGACCGCGAGACCGGGGTCCGCTTCACGGTGCGCTTCGTCGAACACCTGGGCCGGAAGCGGGAGGAGGCCTCGGAGCAGCAGCGCAGCGGGGCGAACCCCTTCCTCCCCTACAACCCGGAGCTCTTCGTCGCCGATGTTTCGGAGACGCATCTCTGCCTGCTGAACAAGTACAACGTCCTCGAGCACCACCTGCTGATCGTCACCCGGAGCTTCGAGGAGCAGGAGAGCCCGCTCACTCTGGAGGACTTCGAGGCCCTCTGGCTGTGCATGAGCGAGCGCGAGGGTCTGGGCTTCTACAACGCGGGGTTCGACGCCGGCGCCAGCCAGCCGCACAAGCACCTGCAGCTGGTCTCGGTTCCGGTCGGTGTCGGCCCGGAACGGACCCCCCTCGAGCCCCTGCTCGCCACCGCGCGCTACGACGGACCGCTCGGAACGGTCGAAGCGCTGCCCTTCCTCCACACCGTGGCGAAGCTCGACGAGAGCTCCTCGCCGGACTCGCCCGGCGCCGCGGCGCTGGCGCTGGCGCTGTATCGGGCCATGCTGCGCCAGGTCGGCATCGACGCTGGGGCGCCACGGCCCTACAACCTGCTCGCCACCCGGGACTGGATGTTCCTGGTGCCGCGCACGCGGGGCTTCTTCCGCGGCATCGAGGTGAATGCCCTGGGCTTCTCGGGAACGCTCCTGGTCCGAACGCCGGAGCAGCTCGCCTTCCTCGAGCGCGCGGGTCCGATGACGCTGCTCCGCAACGTCGCCCCGGCGCGCCCCTGAGCTACTCGCCGGGCCGGTAGTCCCGAGTCAGATGGCGGCGCAGCTCCGCTTCGTCGAGGTGGAGCTTCTTGGTCCGCTCCGCTGCGAAGAGCGGCATCTGATCCGCGTAGTGGGGTGAGCTCCGGTCGAGCGTGGCGCTCCCGAACTGGTGGATGCTCTCGGAGCGAAGCCTTCCCCGCTTGTCCCACTCCACGAACATCAGGTAGCAGTCGCCGGAGTTGGCGGTGTAGGTGCCGTCGCTCTCCAGCACGAAGGACTCGATGGCGCGCAACGTGTCCGGGCCGCCGCCGACGGGGAGCTCGAGGGCGCCCCGGCGCATCCGGTTGACCTGACCCCAGGGCGGGTCGACCCGTCCGTGGTGGCGCTTCAGGGTGCGCGCCGCCCGGGTGAAGCTCTCGACGCTGTCGACGGGCTCCTCGCCGCGCCTCTCCGCCAGCACCACCGGCGTGGCGGTCAGGATCCCCAGCGCGGCACTCCGGTTCTCCATGTCGGCGCGGAAGTCCCAGGCGGCGAGCACGCGACGCGCCTCCTGCAGCAGGGAATCGTCGGGGAGCTCGGCGGCCAGCACCTCGGCCACGATCCGGGCGGCGTGGCTCTCCTCGGAGTAGCGCTTGTCGTACTTGTAGCGGCGGAACTCCTCGCGGCTGATCGAAGCGTCGGCCCCGAACAGCTCCAGTGCGCGAAGCCCCCGGTTGGTCATGTCCGTCTCGATCCCGAGGGTGGGAGAGAAGTCCGCGGGCTCCGGGTTGTCGGGGCCGGTGGTGGCGCGGAAGGGCGTGTGGTTCGAGTTGACCACGAAGCCCGAGAGCGGGTTCACCACCTGCGGAAGCTTCGCAAAGGGCAGGCTCTCGCTCCAGATCGTCTCGGAGCGGTCGCCCGGAAGGACCCCCTGCCAGTCGTACCCCTCCGCGCGAACCGGGAGCTCTGCATTGTAGAAATAGGCGATGTTGCCCTCGCGGTCGGCGTAGACGTAGTTGATGCTGGGCAATGCCTGCATGGCCATGGCAGCGCGCCACTCGTCGAAGTTCCGCGCCTTGCCCAGGCGGTAGTACTGCTCCAGCTGGCGGACCTCGTCCATGCCGGCATAGCGCAGCGCGTAGGTGCCGTGGTCCCGGCGGATCACCGGGCCGTGAACGGACCAGAGCAGCTCGCGCCTCACCGTCCAGCGCAGCCTGCCGAGAATCTGCACGCTGATCTCGGCCTCGCCCACCTCGAGATCCCGCCACTCGCCGTCGAAGCGGTACTGGTTGCGGTTCTCCGGGTGGATCTCGAGCCGGTAGAGGTCGACCAGGTCGGGGCGGTTCACGGTGCTGGCCCAGCCGAGGTTCCGGTTGTGGCCGTGGAGGATCACGGGCGAGCCGGGGAAGACGCCGCCGGCCATGTCCCAGCCCTCCTCGCTCTTGAGTCGCGCCTCGTACCAGGCGACGGGACCCGTGAATGGCTGGTGGGAGTTGACCAGCAGGCGGGTGACGCCGTCGGCCGAACGCGACGGACCCACGGCGATGGCGTTGGAGCCGATCAGACCGAGATCGAGTCCGAGACCGCGGGCCATCTTCCCCTGCCGCGGCCCCGACTCGACCGTACGCCCCTCCTCGAAGAGCGCCAGCACGTGACGCTGGAAGCCGTAGAACATCGGCGTCCGCAGCACGAAGCCCGCCACCACGTCCTTCCCGGAGAACGGGACCACACCCGGAAGCACCTGCTCTCGGTGGAGGGACGCGTAGTGATTCAAACCGTCGGCGTAAGCCTCGGCGACAGCACGGGCCTCGGGCGAAAGAGCGGTCTCGTAGCCGGCCTCGACGCGCTTCCAGACGCGCATCAGCCCGACCATGTAGTCGATCGGAGCCGACTTCAGGCCCTTGGCGCTGGCCAGCCGCCCGCGGCTCGCCAGAAGCACGTCCTGGATGGTCGCGAAGTCGTCCTCGGCGTGCGCGAAGCCGAGACCGTAGGCGACGTCGGCATCGGTCTCGCCGTAGATGTGGGGAACGCCGAACTCGTCTCTCAGGATGCGCACCTGGTAGCGCTGCGCAGCCTCCCGAATGGGCGCCGGGTCGAACTCCGCTCGCTCGGGCATCAGCGCCCAGAGCATCACCGCACCACCGGCCACGATCAGGGCGAGGAGCACCCCCGCCGCCACGCGCTTCCACCCACTCATCTTCAGCAGCTACCTCTCTTCCGACCCGGCTCAAGCCTCGGTCATCTCCCGGATCCGCTGGCGGAGAGCCCGGGCCTCCGGACTGGGCTGCCCGGCCGCCTGCATCTGCATCATCACCCCGATGTCGCCCTCGACCTTGACCTGTCCGGACATGAACGCCTGGATGGCTACCTGCTGGCTGTCGTCGAGGAACATCGCCGAGGCCACCGGGAAGGAGACGGTGATCCTGGTCCGAGCATCGTCGAGCAGGCCCTGCTTGAGGTCGCCGGCCGCCAGGTGCATCTGCTTCTCGCCCTCGGGGTGCTCGGTCACCACCACGTTGAGCTTGATGTTCTTGAGCACGCCGGCCATCGGGATCTCTCCCGCCTCCGCGCGGAGCCTCGCCACCTCCGAGAACCAACCATCCGAAAGGAATGGGTACTGGTGCTGGGGCCTGGACTTCGATGAGACTTCGACTGGAACTGGGGCACTCGTCGACTCCTCTTCTGCTGGCGGCGGCCCCCCCGGGCCCGCTGTCCGGCGCTGATTAAACCACCGCTCGGGGGGCCGCGCATCCGCCCAGGCGACGCAGGCGGTTGACCTCCTGGTGGGCGGCGCGGATCGGCTCCGGGAGGCGGTAGCGCGGCGCCAGCCGCAGGGCGGTGCGGCGGGCAGTCTCCAGGGAGATCCGGTGGCCCACCGAGACGAAGACCGGCTTCACCCCCGACCGGGTGCGCACCACCTCGCCGATCACCTCGCCGCCCTCGAGCAGCCGGGTGTGGGCGCCGCGGCGAGGCCCGGGTTCCCGGTACTCGCCGATCAGCCGGCTCTTGGCGCAGCCGAGCGTGGGCCGGTCGAGGATCACGCCCAGGTGGCAGGCGAGGCCGAAGCGCCGTGGATGGGCCCTCCCCTGCCCGTCGCAAACGATCAGGTCCGGCACCGCCTCGAGCTTCGCGAAGGCAGCCAGGAGCGGCGGGATCTCGCGGAACGACAGATACCCCGGCACGTAGGGGAAGCGGGCACGGGCCCGGACCCCGGCCACCTCCACCACCTGGAGGCTCTCGAACTCGAGCACCACCACCGCGGCGTAGACCTCGTGACGTGGGCTCTTGCGGTCCCATGAGACGTCGGCGCCGGCCACCAGGCGCGGCGCCCGGCGCGCATCCCTCTCGACGACCCTGCCGCGCAGCCGTTCCTGAAGCTCGCGGGCCTCGGGGATGCCGAGATCCCAGTCGTGGTGAATCTTGGGCTGCAGACCACCTAGGTTAGCGACTGCCCGAGCTGGGTGAGCAGCGTCCGAACCTCGGCGGTGGTCTGGGGGCGGTCCTCGGGGAGCTTCGCCATCATCCGCAGGACCAGTTCGGCCATCGGATCGGGGAGGTTCTTCGCGAGGTCTCTCGGATCCGGTGGCTCGCTGTGGCGGTGGTGGTAGAGGACGTCGCCCTGGTCGAAGGGGACCCGTCCGGCCAGAAGCTCGAAGAGCGTCACGCCGAAGGCGTAGAGATCGGCGCGGTGGTCGACGGATTCGCCAGCGGCCTGTTCCGGCGCCATGTAGTAGGGCGTCCCGCCGACTACCGTCGTGGATCGCCGCACCTCCTCGATCATCTTGGCCAGACCGAAGTCCATGATCTTCACCGTCTTGTCCCGGGTGAAGTAGAGATTCGCGGTCTTGATGTCGCGGTGGACGATGCGCTGTTCGTGGGCGTACTGGAGGCCGGCGGCCACCTGCATGCCGAGCCGCGCCACGTCCCGCGCCGAAAGCTGCCGGCGCTTCTTCAGGATCGCATCGAAGGGAAGCCCCTCGAGAAGCTCCATGGTGATGTAGTAGTTGTCGTTCTCCTGGTCGGCGTCGAAAAGGGTGACGATGTTCTGGTGGTTGAGCGCGGCGGCCGCGCGGGCCTCGCGGAGAAACAGCTTGACGGCCGTAGGGTGGTTCTTGAGGTTTTCCGGCAGCCGCTTGAGCGCCACCACCCGGCCGAGCCGGCGGTCCCGCGCCTTGTAGACGACGCCCATCCCGCCGCGACCGATCTCTTCGAGGATCTCGTACCGGTCCTCCTGCGTCCGCATGGCCACCTTGGTGGCTCCGCCGCTCGCGGCTCGAGCGGCCTCGGTGGCCGCCTGCTGCTCGCTCAGCCGGGCCCGCAGGGATTCGATCCTCCCGGCGACCTCCGGATACTGGAAGTCGCGCTTGCGAATCAGCTCGAAGCTCTCGATGGCCGCATCGAACCGGCCGACGCTCTCGAGCAGGTTCCCCAGCTGCTCGTGGACCTCGAGCGGGGCGGAGTCCTCCCCGAACACGGTCACCGCCTCCTCGGCCTTCTGGGCGGCGAGTTCGAACTCCTCGCGCCTGGCGAAGATCTCGGCCAGCATGCGACAGGCGTTGCCGTACTCCAGGTCGCGCGCGTCGAGCAACTGGAGATTGCGGATCGCCCGCTCCTCGTCTTCGAGCTCGAGGGAGACCCGGCCCGCCTCGAAGTACTCGCCGGTCCTCTCGAGGAGCTCGATCACCTTCTCCGGGCAGCCGGCCTTCTGGTAGGCGTCGATCGCGCCCTGATAGTCGTACGCGATCTCGTAGGCCTCGGCCGCCTTCAGGTATTCCCCGGCCTGCTCGTAGCGCTCTCCCGCCTTCTGGTGATCTCCGGCCTGGGAGTAGAGGTTGGCCGAGTGGCCGGCGTACTGCTCGTCGTCCACCAGCTCCGCCGCTTCGGCGAGCCGCCCGGCGGCCTGCAGGTGTGCCGCGGCCTTGCCCTTGTCTCCGCGCTGCTTGTGGTACTCGCCGAGGATCAGGTTGGCGGCTTCGGCCTGCCCGCTCTGCGCCAGCGCTTCGCCGGCCGCGGTCAGATCGCCGTGCATGTAGTGCTCCACCGCTTCCGGACAGCCGCTGAAGAGCAGGCCGTGGTCTTCATAGAGCGCGAAGCTGATCGACAGCTTCTGGAGCTCATCGACGTGGACGTCAGCCTCGAAGACCCGATCGCCGTCGGCCACGATCACCGTGTGGGTCCCCTTTCCGACGTAGAACAGGACCGAGTCCCCGCGCACGTAGCGGAGTGTGTCGGGGCGCCCGCGCAGTGAGACGATCACCTGGCCGGGACCCACTTTGCCTTGACCTTCACCTCGACCTTGATCTTGACCTTCACCTTCAGTTTGGGCGTAGGTCTCGGGCCGCTGCAGGAACACCTCGAGCGGCGCCTCGCTCCGCCGGAAGTCGAAGGTCACCTCCGAGAGCTCGCCACGCTTGATCTGGATCTTCTTCTCCTCGACGTAGTTCCCGATCACGTCCTGGGTCGCCACGTCCTGCAGAAGCCCGTGGACACCGACGTAGTAGCTGCGGATCGGCAGCATCCGGAAGCGGCTCTCCCGGCCGACCATGTGGCGCGCGTAGCGGGACCAGGAGCGAACCTTGCGCTCGAAGACCCGCTCCTTGCTCTGGCCGCCCTTGGGCTTCGCCTCCTGCCGGGCCTTTTCGGGCTTGGTGGAGAGCTTGACGTTGAAGAACCCCTTCGTCCCCTGCATCGATTCGTACTCGAGCTTGACGATCAGCGTGCCCCAGCCGCGAATCACCGGCATCGACAGGAGCGCCAGCAGGAGTCCGTAGGGGGCCAGCGCCTTCCAGTTCCAGCGGGTCAGCCCGGCCGCCTGGGGCAGCAGCGCCGCATTGGCGAGGACGAAGGTATCCTCCGAGCTGCGGCCGCCGAGCAGGCGCACCTCGACGCTCATCAGGCCGGCGCTTCCGTCCGGATTGCGGCTCAGGCGGGCGAGGAAGGTCCCGTCCACGCCCAGCATGTCGTTCACCAGCGCAATCTTCTGCGGGTCGGTGGAGAAGGCGCGGAGAGCTTCGATCGCGCTCTCCAGCTCCGCTGGAACCGGGGGCGCCTCGGCGAGCTCGAAGCGGCCGAGGATGCCCTGCACCAGCAGGGACTCGATGGCCCGGTGATCGGGAGTGCGGGGCAGGAGCCAGTCCTCGACCCGCTGCCTCCAGTCGAGATTCTCGACCAGGCGGAGCAGAGTCACCTGACCGATGAGCTTGCGGGTGTACGGGTCCCGATTCGGGAAGCTGGCGATCAGCCCGTCGAAGTCGACCGCGATGCTCTTCCCGTCGTCTCCGGCGCCCTCGCTCTCGGAGCTGGCGATCGAATCCGGCGAGCCCTCGCCCTGGGACAGGGCGTCCCCGCCGAGACTGGCTGCCAGCGCCCGCTGCTCCTCGGCGGCGTCAGCATCCCCGCTGGCCTCGTAGAGCTCGGCCAGGGCCGTGCGAAGCGGAGGGTCCTCGGGCTCCAGGGCGATCGCCGTCCGCAGGGACAGCTCGGCCTCGTCCAGGCGACCCGCCGACGCGTGAATCTCGGCAGTCTCCTCGAGCAGCAGCACCCGATCCGACGGGGCGACGGCTTCCGCATCCGTGTCCAACGTCAGAAGGGCGGCTTCCGGGTTTCCCACCGCGCGCTGTGCCCGCGCCAGGCTGTGTCTGGAGGCCGCGTCCGAGGGATCCAAGGCAATCGCCTTCTCCAGGTGGGGAATGGCCTCCGCGGCGCGGTCCGACTCCACCAGGGCGGTGCCCAGACTCTCGAGCGCCCAGCGGTGGTTGGGACGCAGGGCGAGCGCGGCGACCAGCGCCTGCTCGGCACCGGCGTAGTCGCCCAGGTGGCGGCGCGTCCGTCCCAGGCCGGTGAGCGCCTCGGCGCTGCCGGAGTCGAGCGAGACGGCCTGCTCGTAGGCGAGCAGCGCGTCGCCGTGGTTTCCGACGCGCCCGTGCACCTCGGCAGCCCTGGTGTAGCTCGAGGCGGCGACACTGGCGTCGAGCTCGGCCGCCTCGCGGTAGTCGCTCTGGGCGAGATCCGACTCGAGGCGCTCGGCGCGGAGATCGCCAGCCTGGGTCAGCAGCCGAGCCCGCTCCCCGGGCGGCAGCTCGGGGTTCCGGCCCAGCTTCTCGTAGGCTCCAGGATCGTCCGGCGCCAGCTCGATGGCCGCCCGGTAGTTGGGGACCGCCTCCGCCTGACGGCCGCTGGCGGCCAGGACGTCGGCGAGGCCCAGCTGGGCGTCGCGATTTCGGGGATCCAGGCCAATGGCTTCGCCGTAGAGCTCCACGGCGCTCTCGGGCCGCGCTCGGGCCAGCGCGGAGTCCGCCCCCGCCAACAGCATGGCGGGGTCGCGGCCCGCGAGCAGGGCCTCCCTCACCTTGAGCCAGTCGCGATCCTTCGCGCCCCGCAAGCTCGAAAGCCGCGAGCGCTCGGAGGGAGGAACCCCGGCGGAGGAGGAGGCGGCGACCCGCTCGATCTCGCTGCGCAGCACATCGGCGGCCCGGCCCGGCCTTCCCTTCAGCTCGCGCCAGGCTCGCACCAGCTGCGCGGCCTCGATCCCATCGACCGCGCGGCCGTAGGCTCCGAGCTCCGCCAGGCTCGGGGGGGGCTCGGCCGCGACCCCATCGGCCGGAATGCCGATCGGGTCCAGCACGCGGGCGGTCGCGCTCCTCAGCAGGAGCCCGAGCTCGGCGGCAGTCCCTCTGGCCAGGGCCGCGGCCACCACCGATCCGTCGCTCCCGTCGTGGACGCGGAGACGAACCTCGGCCTGGCCGTCCCGATCTCGATAGTGGAGCTCGCTCAGCAGGACCCACGCCGCACCGCACTCGACGGCCAGTGCCGGTGCGTCGGTTCCGCGCAGCGCCTTCCGCTCCCCGGTCAGCACTCGCTTCGACGCGGAACGGACGCGGCTGCGCGCGACAACCTCCAATCCGGCGCCCTCCAGCACCGCCTGGAGCCACTCCCGGGCCCCGTCGGCCAGGGGCGCGAAGAGGCCTTCCGCGCGCGGCGGCGTGACGGCGAGTCCGTGGCGCTGCGCTGCGGGAGGTGCGGAGGCTTCGGTGGGTGTTGCGGATGCAGAGGGTGTGGGAGGTTGGGCCCACATCTCGGACGGCAGCTGGAGAACCACACAGAGAAAGCAGAGCAGCGGAAGTGGCCGCGAGAACCAGCCGATTCGAAGAGGGCGTCGAAAGCTCACGGCAGGCTTCTTCGACCCGCCGCAAGTGTCAGTTAAGGGCAAAGCGCGTAGCGGCGGGGTCCGGGGAAAACCGGTGCTTGGGGTATCCTGGCCGAATGGACGCCCCGGTTCGCCTCGACAGCGCCCTCTGCGAGCGCCTGCGCCGTCACCTGGAGGGCCACGACCGCGAACGCGTGGCTCTCCAAGGCCGGGCTCACGCGGCGGTCGCGGTGACACTCGTGGCGGACGATCTCGACCGGCCCTGCTTCGTGCTCACCCGCCGCAACCGCGAGCTCAGCCGCCACGCGGGTCAGTGGGCGCTGCCCGGCGGACGCGTCGATCCGGGCGAGTCGGCGGAGGAGGCGGCCCTGCGCGAGCTCGACGAGGAGGTCGGGCTCCCTCTTCCCGAATCCGCCGTGCTCGGCTGCCTCGACGACTACCCGACCCGGTCGGGCTTCGTGATCACGCCAGTCGTGGTGTGGGGCGGTCCCGGGGCGCAGCTCGATCCCGATCCGGAGGAGGTGGCCGAAGCCCACTTCGTGCCGATCGCAGAGCTCGAACGCCCGGAGGTCCCACAGCTGCGAAGCATCCCGGAGAGCGACCGCCCGGTGATCTCGCTCCCCCTGCTGGATGCGAACATCCACGCTCCCACGGCGGCGATCCTCTACCAGCTCCGCGAGGTGGCGATCTGGGGCCGCGCCACCCGGGTGGCGCACTACGAGCAACCCGTCTTCGCCTGGCGCTGACCGGCACCGCTCCCGATCATGGACTCCCCGACACCGCCCGCGGAATCTCCCGGCGCGCGAAGGCGGAGAGCTCTTGCCCCGCGACCTCCTCGGCGAGGAGGCGGAAGCGCTCGGTGCTGATGACGCCGCGCTCGGCGCAGAGACGCTTCAGCACATCGTCCAGGCCCGACTCCCCGTCGCTGGCCGCCTCGATCTGCTGGTCGATCTCGTGCAGGACCGCCACGGCCCGCGCCGTCTCGCGGCCGCTGGAGCGCTCGCCCGCGAGTCTCTTCACGCCGCGGCTCTGCTCCTCCAGTCGGCGCAGGGCCTTGGCGTGACGGCGCCGGCTCACGGTCTTGGAGCGCACCAGAAGCTCGAGTGAGTAGAGCTCCGCCAGGCCCTCCACCACCCAGTCCCCGTCGGAGCCGGAACGCGCGCCCATCACTGCGTGCACCAGCTCGTGAAGGACCGGGCTGCTGAGGTCCGTGGAGATCAAGGGCCGATCCGCGTGGACGAAGACCGAGTTCGATCCCGAGAGCCCGCCCCGCCACATCGGGTCGCCAGCGCTCACCACCAGGATCCGGTCGGGGAGCTCACCGGCGATCTTCCGCAACGTGGGGAGGGTCCAGCGCAGCAGGGCGAGGATGTCGTGGCGGCGCACCTGCTGGCCCGCCGGGCCGGCGACGGCCACGTGGCTCCCGGCGATGCGCTCGCGCAGCACGCCGATCTTTCCCACCACCATCCACCCCTTGGGCCGATCGAAGCGGCGGTGGGGATCGTCGAGGTCGAAGCTGCCGTCGGGGGCGCGCTGATAGGGCAGGGCCGCCGACCAGCCGTCGGGCACCCGCAGACGAAGGCTCGAGGTCGACTTCGCTCCCACCACGGTGCGCACCCGGACCGGCGGCACCATGTCGTCCGCGCGGAAGAGCGCCCAGTTCTCGGCACAGCGCGCGTCGTAGCTCGAGCTGTTGCGCAGGTGGTCGATCCAGAACGAGTAGTGGAGCGCTCCGCCGTCCCCCGGCGGCTCCCAGAGAACCGATTCGCCGTCCAGCTCGATCCGTCCGTCCCCGCGGAAGCCGAAATGCCGCACCGGGTCGATGCGGAAGCGCAGCCAGCGCACACTCGACGCACCCTGTCCGAGGCGGATCGAGATCTTGGCCAGGCGCTCGGTGGGCACGACCCGCGCGTCGAAGCGCACCGAGTAGCGGCTCTCGGGCGCCTGCCCCTCCCCTTGCCCTGCTGCATTGGAGGTCGCCAGCAGCGCAGCCGCCAGGCCAAACAGGCCAAACAGGCCGAGCGGGGTCCTGCGGAGGCTCACGGGATCCGCAAACCCCCGGGCGGTCGTTCGACCGACCTCGCGATCCTCTGACCCAGAGCGACGCGCTCCTTCACCGGGAAGCGGAGCTCAGCGTCCCCTGGCCCCTTCCCTCGCTCCCGCTCTCGAACCGGGCCCAGAAGTGCGTCGACGGCCTCGAGGCGCGGCCGCAGGCCGGCTGCGTTGGCCAGCTGGATCGCCAGGCCGGGTCGGGCGTTGAGCTCCAGGATCATCGGCCCGCCGCGCGCATCGATGACCACGTCGGCGCCCAGATAGCCGAGCCCGGTCTCGTCCGCTGCGGCCACGGCGATCTCCAGGACCCGCTCCAGCCCGCGGACCTTGGCTCCGATCACCGGCTCCCCGCTGTCCGGATTGACGCGGACCGGGGTCCCGTGCATCACCGCGTGGTGCGTGAATCCCGTCACAAGATCGATGCCCGCTCCAATGGCGCCCTGGTGCAGATTGGAGCGCCCGCTGGAACGCCGGGTCGGCAGCCGCATCATCGCCATCACCGGAATGCCCCGATAGACGATCACCCGGATGTCGGGAACGCCGGCGGGCGCCAGTTCGACCAGCGAGAGATCGACTCGCAGGCGCTCCTCCACCATCGCCGCGTCGGCGTGCCCGGCCAGGGAGTAGAGGCCGGAGATCACGCCCGAGGCGTGATACAGGAATTCGGCGGGGGAGTACTCGCGGCCTCCAGCGCCCAGGAACCGGTCCCCCTCGCGGCCGACGATCACCAGGATCCCGTTGCCCATGGCTCCGCGGGCCGGCTTGAGCACGAACGAGTCGCAGTCGGCCAGGGCCGGCAGCAGATTCCGCATCTCGAAGTGGTGGCGGGCAACGGCCAGCAGGCGGGGGACGGGAATGCCGGCCTCCTCGCACAGGCGTTTGGTGGCGAGCTTGTCGTCCACCAGGGGGTAGTCCCGCCTCATGTTACACCGCATGGAGTAGGACACGTTGCGGCGGTTGATCCCCAGGACCCCGCAGCGGCGAAGGGCGGCGAGCATCAGTGGCCCCCGACGCCCAAGGTCGGCTGGGCAAAGCTGCGGAAGCGGATCAGATCGGAGACACGGTACCCGGTGTAGCCGCCGATCAGCACCAGGACTCCCATCACCGTCAGCACGATCTCGGGGAAGGTGAACATCAGGTACTCGGCCCGCTCGCTGCGAAAGACCGGGTAGATGGCTACCGCCACCAGGACCGAGAAGCCCGCGCGCATCAGCGCCTCGCGGAACCCCTCCTCGGCCATGGTGATCGAGAATCGCTCGACCAGCATGGTGAGGATCACGATGGGGAGGACCAGGCCAGCGAAGAACTCGCGGTTTCCGCTGTCCAGTCCAAACAGGGCCAGGCCCACCACGCTCAGGACCACCAGGCAGAGCAGGATGGAGAGACGGGGCACCATCAGCAGCCGGAGCCGCTCCAGGGCGAGGCGCGCCAGGACGCCCAGGAAGAGCACGAGCGCGACCAGCGCGAGACCGATCCCCAGCGAGAAGCCGCGCAGTGCCAGGGCGATCAGGACCGGCATGAATGTCCCGTAGGTTGGAATCCCCACCAGATTGCGAAACAGGGCGACGAACAGGGCCCCGATCGGCAGCAGCAGCAGCACGCGCAGCGCTGCTTGGGAGGGCACCGGCAGCCTGTAGAGGGAGATCCGAGCGAGCACCGGGTTGGAGGGGGCGAGCATGTCGGCGATCTCTTCGGGCCGCAGGTACTCCTCGGCGGACCGGTAGCGGTGTCCCACGGCGCGGACACCGGTCGCCTCCACCAGAGGGCTCCCGGCTTCACCGAGAACCAGCAGATTCGCTGGGCGGGCCGCGAAGAAGTCGTCGACGGTCGACATCGGGAGCCAGCCGTCCCCGACCCAGGCCTCGGTCCAGATCCGCGCCACGGGATCGGTCCCCTCGCGCAGCTCGAGGCCGCGGATGTTCCGTGCCGGGACCCCCGATGCGCGGAGCAGCGTCACCAGCAGGCGCTCCTTCCCCTCGGGGCTGCCCTCTCGCTGGGCCAGTGTGAGGAGCGCGTCCTTGCCGGCGGTCGGGACCGTCGCGATCTCGTGGCTCACGAAGGAGTAGAGGGTGCGCACCCGCGCCCTGATGTCGGTTGGCTTGGGCAGGCCGAGTCCCTCGCGGAGATCGATCACCGCGGGCGCGCTGCTGGGCGAGTCGGGTGTCGGCTGGCCGTACTTCAAGCGCACCGACTGGGGCGGCTCGGGAACCTCGCCGGGGGGAAGTGAGACGTTCACGCCGTGCAGCTGGACCCGGAAGTCGTAGACGATCTCGTGGACCCGCTCGAGCCAGCCGGTCCAGACGCCGATCCGGGCGCCGTCCGTGCTGCGGATCGTGAAGTCCAGCCGATCCGAGGAGGAGCGCTCGTCGAAGACCGACTGTCCGTCGATGGATGCGGGGAGCAGGGCCCGGACGCTGCCCTTCCGGCCTTCGCCCCGGACCTTGATGCGAAGCTCCACCTGCCAGGAGCCGATGCTCTCGGTCGGGGCGAGCGGGATCTCGTAGATCAGGGTCTTGGCGAGGAAGATCGCCACGCCCAGCGCGATCAGGATGACCCCTGTCCCGATGACGGAACGGCTCATCCCAGCCCCCGCACTGCTCGGGATGCTCGTCGGCCTCCAATCCACCTGGGGGTCCCATCGGCGGAGGCCCGGCCATGGGAAGTGATCTGCCGCACGGCGGGTAGGCTAGGCTAGGCAGGCCTTGACGGCCCGTGTTCCGATTGCGCCCGGATTAAGGCCGAGTTGACTGCCCGTGCTCCGATCGTGCCCGGATTGAGGCCGACTTGACGGCCCGCGTCTCGATCCTGCTCCCTGCCTACCACGCGCAGGCGACCCTCCCCGCCGCGCTGCGGAGCATCCAGCGGCAGACCGAAGCCCGCTGGGAGTGTGTGGTGGTCGATGACGGCTCCAGCGATGAGACGGCCGGCGCCGCGCTCCGCTTCGCGGACCGCGATCCCCGCTTTCGGGTCCTGCGCCTGCCCCACGGCGGCCTGGTGCGGGCGCTGAACCAGGGACTCGAGGTCTGCTCCGCCCCGCTCGTGGCCCGGATGGACGCGGACGACCTGATGCACCGCGAGCGACTGGCGCGCCAGATTGGCGCCCTGGACGCGGATCCCGGTCTCGACGCCGTGGGCTGCCACGTCCGCATGTTTCCCCGGGATGGCCTGGCGGACGGAATGCGCGCCTACGAGCGCTGGCTCTGCAGCATCGACTCCCCCGACCGCGTGCGCGCCGAGGCCTTCGTCGAGTGTCCAGTGGCCCATCCGACACTGCTGATTCGCAGCCCGATCCTGAAGCAGATGCGCTACCGGGAGCTGGGCTGGCCCGAGGACTACGACCTGATCCTGCGTCTGCTGGCCGCGGGGCGGGAGATCTCCGTGCTGCCCCGGCGGCTGCTCTGCTGGCGAGACGAGCCCGGCCGCCTGTCGCGATCGAGTCCGGTCTACGCGATCGATCGCTTCACCGCCTGCAAGGCGGCCTTTCTGGCCGAGGGCCTGCTGGCCGGATCGGCGGAGTACGTGCTCTGGGGCTACGGAGCCACTGGCAAGGCGCTGCGGCGGGCGCTGCTAGAGCACGGCCGGCAGCCCTCCCACATCGTCGAGCTGCACCCGGGCCGGCTGGGGACCCGGATCCACGGCGCGCCAGTGATCGCCCCCGAGCTTCTGGAGACCTCGCGCCTCCGCCCGATCGTCGTCTCGGTCGCCGGAGCCGGCCCTCGCCAGGAGATCCGCGAGGACCTCGCACGGATGGGCTACCGCGAAGGTCGCGACTTCGTGTGTGCGGCCTGACAGCGGGCCGCTCTCAAGCCTCGCCGAGGATCCGCTCGACGACCCCGACCAGCCCGTCCTCGTCGTGCCGGCCCGTCACCCAGTCCGCGGCCCGCTTCAGCTCCTCGCAGGCATTGCCCATCGCGATGCCCACCCCGGCTCCCGAGATCATCGAGAGATCGTTCTGCTCGTCCCCGACGGCGCAGATCTTCGCGCTCGGGACCCCCAGGAAGCCCGCCAGCCGCTCCAGGCCGTCCCACTTGGAGACGTGTGACGGAACGACCTCGCAGTAGTACCCCTCGTTGAAGAAACCGGGCATCACGTAGGCGCTGAAGGCGCCCGGGTGCGCCCGGTGCAGCTCGCGTTCCAGCTCCCGGAGCTCGGCCATCTCTCCGAAGACGCCGATCACGAGGACGTCCCCGCGCGCCTCCCCGGTGAGGTGCTCGGCGCGCTCCGCGAACTCCTCGTTCCTCTCGAAGTAGTCCCGGGTGGGAGAGTTCCACGGGAGGGAGCCGTCGACCACGAAATCGGGGCCACCCTGCTGCGAGTCCCGCTGGGCCACCACGGCGTGGCCCCGCTCGCGGAAGAGCGACACCACCGCGCGGAACTCGGAGGCCTCGAGGGTCTGGGCGTGCAGCGTGGCGCCGTCCTTCCCCTTCAGCAGGGCGCCGCCCAGGCAGACAGCCGGCACCTCGAGCCCCAACGAGCCGATCGCGCTCTGCGTGTTGCGGTAGCGGCGGCCGGTGGCGATCGCCAGCTCGACGCCCGCCTCGCTCAGGCGGTGCAGCGCCGCGCGGGTGGCAGCGCTGATCTGGTCCTCCCCGGTGACGAGAGTGCCGTCGAGATCGACGGCGAGCAGCTGGATGCGGTTCACGACAACGACTCCGAGGTGCTGACGAGGGGCTGAATTCGCTTCAAGACGTGCACTCCGAGGCACTGGCGAGCGCCGTGAAGAGTGCCCGCGCCTTGTCCTCGGTCTCCCGCCACTCCTCGGCGGGGTGCGAGTCTGCCACGATGCCGCCACCGCTGTGGAGGTAGGCGCGGCCGTCCTTCAAGACGAGGGTGCGAATCACGACGCTGAGCTCGGCGCCCCCGCGCAGGTCGAGAAAGCCGAGAGCACCCGAGTAGATGCCGCGGCGCACCGGCTCGAGGCGATCGAGGATCTGCATCGCGGCGAGCTTGGGCGCGCCGGTCATCGACCCGGGCGGAAAGGCGGCCCGCAGCAGATCGAAGACGTCGCAGTCGCCTCGCAGCCGGCCCCTCACCGTCGAAACCATCTGGAAGACCGTCGCGTAGGACTCGATCTGCATCAGCTCGGGGACCTGCACGCTCCCGGTCTCGCAGACCCGTCCGAGGTCGTTGCGGACCAGGTCGACGATCATCAGGTTCTCGGCGCGGTCCTTCTGGGAGCTCCGCAGCACCCGCTCCTGGACGCGGTCGGAGCGCGCGTCGCCGCTCCGGGGTCGTGTGCCCTTGATGGGCCGGCTCTCGACCCATCCATCGCTCGACAGCGAGAGGAATCGCTCCGGGGAGCTGCTCAGCACCCTCAGGTCACCGAGGTCGAGGTAGGCCGCGAAAGGCGCGGGGTTGATCTCGCGCAGCACTCGATAGAGCCGCCAGGGATCGCCGTCGAAGGCGACCTCGCAGCGGCGGGTCAAGCAGACCTGATAGACGTCGCCTGCCTCGATGCGCTGCTTGGCGCGAACGATCGCTTTCTGGTAGCTGGCCTCGTCGAAGCACGGACTCGTTCCCGAAGCAGCCGCGCGCGGGCCCCCTCGGCGACCCGGGGAGCCGGGCGCCGCGGGGGGTACGGGATGCGCCGCGGCTCGCTCCGCCTTCTCCCGCGCCAGATCGGCGTCGTCCGCGAAGCCGAGCCCGATCGCACGGACCCGCCCTTCCAGGTGATCGAAGACGAGCAGGCGGTCCACGAACAGCCAGCAGAGCTCGGGAAGCGCCAGATCGTCGAGGGCGCGCAGGGTGACCGGCTGGAAGTCCGCCGCCAGCTCGTATCCGAAGTACCCGACGGCACCGCCAGCGAAGGGAACGAACGGACCCGCGTCGTCCTCTGCCGCTGGCGGAGGCGGCAGGAGATCCCGAAGCGCGTCGAGAGGCGAACCGTGGAGCACCGACTGCCCGGGCGGGAGGTCCGGGCGCGCGGCGCGGCGCACCTCGAGCTCGGTGCGGTCCCCGAAGCCGCGCACGACGAGGTAGGGATCGGCACCCGCGTAGGAGTAGCGGCCCAGGCGGGGGCCCGCCTGCGCGCTGTCGAGCCACCAGAAGAAAGGCGCCTGGCCGAGGCGCTCGATCCACTCGCGCCAGTGGCTGTTCTCTTCCCGACTCTGACTCGTTTCCCGGACGGCACACGCCGTGTACATGGGGGCGACCTCGGAGCGCGGGAGGCTAACCCAGCCGCCTCCCACGGGCCCGTGTATCCTGTAGACCTGACCGCACCGCACGGAGCAACGGAGAGACGATGACCGCCTTCCCCCCGGCCACACCCGTCACCCTGGCCCCGCGAACCACGCGCGACGGCGTTCGGGTTCCGGAGATCACGCTCGCCGTCCACGAGGCCGGCAGCGGACCGGCCGTGGTGCTCTGCCACGGCTTCCCCGAGCTCGCCTGGTCCTGGCGTCACCAGCTCACGGCTCTCGCCGACGCCGGCTTCCGCGCCATCGCGCCCGACCAGAGGGGCTACGGGGGGAGCGATCGGCCCGATGCGATCGCCGACTACGACATCCACCACCTGTGCGGCGACATGGCCGGGCTGCTCGACGCCCTCGAGATCGAGAAGGCGGTCTTCTGCGGCCACGACTGGGGCGGGTTCGTGGTCTGGGCGATGCCGATCCTGCATCCGGATCGGACCGCGGGCGTGATCGGAGTGAACACGCCCTACTCCCGGCGCACCCCCGAGCCGCCCACGACGGTGATGCGCAAGCTGGTCGGAGGCCAGGACGAGAAGATGTACATCCTCTGGTTCCAGGAGCCGGGAGTGGCGGATCCGATGCTCGCGGCAAACACGCGCGCCGTCTTCGAGAAGCTGATGCGCGGCGGCGTGGACCCGGCCGAGGCCATCGCCGCGTTCGCTGGCAAGTCGGAGAGCGGCGGCTTCGAGATGAATCCCTTCCTGCGAATCCAGGAGATCGACCCCGTGGGAGATCTCGTCATGCCCGAGGCAGACCTCGAGGTCTTCATCGAGACCTTCGAGAAGACCGGCTTCACCGGGGGCGTGAACTGGTACCGCAACTTCGATCGCAACTGGGAGACGGTTCCGGAGATCGGCACCGAGACGATCGCAGTGCCGAGCCTGATGGTGACCGCCGAGTGGGACCCGGTGCTGCGGCCGGAGATGGCAGCGGGCATGGCTTCCCTGGTGACGGATCTCGAGACCGCGATGATCGACGAGTGCGGCCACTGGACCCAGCAGGAGAAGCCGGACGAGCTGAACCAGGTCATGCTCGATTGGCTCGGGAGAAAGCATCGATGAACCAGCCTCGGTGCCAGACTGGCTCGGCAGGAGGCATCGATGAGCTAGCTGCGTGGTCTCCGCCGCGCCAGCCGGGCGGCCGTCATCGAGGGATCCGAGGTCACGTCGCGCCAGGCCTTCACCCACGCCGGACGGCGCGCCTCCATCCAGGCGCTGCAGGCGGCGCGATCGTGGAGGGCCGGGCCGGCCCCCTCCTCGAGCTCGCACTCGACGACCACCAGCCCCCGGGGCCAGCTGTACCGATCCACCTCGAGGTCCCCGTCCAGCGCCCGGCGCTTCTCGACCCGGGGCAGGGGCAGGGTCAGGAGCCAGCGCGCGAGCCAGACGGGAAGACGGCGCTCCCACTCGAACCGCCCGTCGCGGCGAGGCGCCTTCAGCGTCAGCCAGCCCTCCCTGCCATCGGTCAGTCGGATCCGGACGCTGATCCGCCCCCGCAGGATGTACCCCTGCACCATCTCGCGACCGCCGCCGGGCGGCGTCCCCTCGGTCACCAGGAAGCGGATCTCGCGCTCGACGGCCACGGCCCGAGGGTATCTCACGCTTGGCACGGGGGACCGCCTGCAAGGGCAGGCGGCGGCAATCGGCTACCCTGGTAGCGTGAACACCGCAGCTCAGGCATGCATCTATCACGCGGGTTGTCCCGATGGCTTCGGTGCGGCGTGGGCCGTGTGGAGAGCCTGGGGAGACGATGTCCGCTACATCCCCAGGGGCCACGAGGATCCGCTGCCCGTCCGCGAGTTCGAGGGGTGCCAGGTCGTCTTCGTGGACATCGCACCGCCGCTCGAGCCACTCCGCCACCTCCTCGACGCCGCGGCGCAGATCACCATCCTCGACCACCACGTCTCGGCCCGGGACCGCTTCGAATCGGATCCCGGCCTCTGCAACGACTTTCAGCGGGCCGGGCACACGGTCCAGTTCGACCTCGGCCACTCGGGTGCGGTACTGGCCTGGCAGCACTTCCACCCGGACGCGGAGATTCCCGCCCTGCTTCTCTACACCGAGGACCAGGATCTCTGGAGGTGGAAGCTCCCGAAATCCGAAGAGGTCAACGCCGTGATCGGGTCCCACCCGCGGAGCTTCCAGATGTGGGAGCAGCTCGCCGCCACCCCGGTGGAGCACCTGGCCGCCGAAGGGGCGCCGATCCTCCGGGCCCAGCGGATCGAAGTCGAGCAGGCCTTGCACCACACCCACCCCATCTCGCTGGGGCGGGTCCGCGTCGAGGCGGTGGACTCCCGCTGCCATCGCAGCCGCATCGGCCACGAGCTGGCCTGCCGTGCCCGCTACGGCACGCCGTGCGGCGTGGTGTACCGGCTCACCGGCGTGCAGGTCGACGTCTCGATCTACTCGGTGGACGACTTCGACGTCTCGAAGCTCGCAGCCCGGTACGGCGGAGGCGGCCACCGCAACGCCTCCGGCTTCACCGTCACCCTCGACGAGTGGATCAAGAACTTCGTCTGAGCAGCGGGGACGTTCCTGCCCGCTTGGTCATACCAACGGGACGCGCTCCTCCCTGGCGCCGCGCCCGCCGAAGCGCATGACGGCGTGGGAGCTCGGATCGAGGGGGACGTCCCGCACGACCTCAGCGATGCTCTCGTAGATCCGGTTCGCGTCGGGCCCGTAGATATACAGGGTCCACACCCCGTCGCGGAGGTCGTGAGCTTCGAACTCTCCCGCCCCGTGCTTCCGCAGGGCGCTCTCGATCGACTCCTCGAGGGCCACGATGGTAGGCGTCTCGTCGTCGGCCTGGCTCCCGGGCAGGCACAGGCGCAGCAGCAGGGCCTGCTCCTGGCTGCCCGCGCGAATCGCCGCGCGCCGCACCCGCCCGCGCAGATGACGCCAGGCGCCGTAGCAGACGGCGATCACGGCAATGACGAGCCAGAAGCGGACCATCACCCGCGCCCTTCGCTCACGGGTCCTTGGGCAGGCGGAGAATCCGCTCGGCGATGATGTTCTTCTGGATGTTGGGGGTGCCGCCGCCGATCACCACCTCGGGCCAGGAGAGGGCGAAGTGCTGCCACTTGCCGGCGTCGGGGCACCAGATCGGTCCCGCGGGCGAGGGGGCCCGCGGCTTCCCTGGATCTCCAGGGCCAGCTCGCCGAGATCCACCTCCAGGTCGGCCCGGAGCAGCTTGTTGATGGAGGTCTCGCTGCCGAGCTTCTCGCCGCGCAGCTGCTTGGTGAGGAATCGCAGGCCGTTGAGACGCATGGCCTCGATCCGCGCGTCGGCCTCCGCCAGGCGCCGCCGGATTCGCGGGTCCTCGGCGGCGGGCCGGCCGTTCCGGGTGCAGCTCCGGGCCAGCTCGCGGAGCTGCTCGAGACTCCGCTGCAGACTCGTGACCTCGGCGATGCCCGAGCGCTCGTGGGCCAGGGCGGTGATGGTGACCTGCCATCCTTCGCCCTCCTCGCCCAGGCGGTTCTCCACGGGAACCCGGACGTCATCCAGGAAGACCTCGGCGAACATGGTCCCGCCCGACATGTTCTTGATCGGGTTCACGGTGATGCCGGGCGAATCCATCTCGACCAGGAGACAGGTGATGCCCTTGTGCCGGCTCTCGACGCCGGAGTCCGTGCGGACCAGCAGGATCATCCACTTGGACCACATGGCGATCGAGGTCCAGATCTTCTGCCCGTTCACGACGTACTCGTCGCCGTCCCGGACCGCCTTGCACTTGAGCGAGGCGAGGTCGCTGCCGGAATCGGGCTCGGAGTAGCCGGTGCACCACTGGCAGGTCCCGTCGAGGATCTCCGGGATGAATCGCTTCTTCTGCTCGTCGGTGCCGTACTCGATCAGCGACGGGCCCACCCAGGCGAGACCCATGAAGCAGGTGCCCAGCGGGGGCGCCTTCCGCTGCGCCATCTCCTCCTTGAGGATGACCTGCTCGGCGATGCTTCCGCCGCCACCGCCGACCTCCTTCGGCCAGGAGAAGCCCACCCAGCCCTTCTCGCGAACCTTGCGTTGCCACAGAGCCATGAAGGCGAGATCGCGCTCCCCCTCCGGCGCGAGGTTCTCGTCCAGGAACTCGCGGACCTCGGCGCGGAAGGCCTCCTCTTCGGGTGTGAAGTTGAAATCCATCACAGACCTCCCAAAGACGCGACACGTTCGTAGTGATAGTCGGCGTCGCCGAAGATCGGGCGCGCCCACTTCGACCGCTTCAGATAGAGCTGCGCGTCGTACTCCCAGGTGTAGGCGATCCCGCCGTGGAGCTGGATCGCGTCCACCCCGATCCGCGGAAAAGCATCCGAGGCGTAGGCCTTGGCCCGGGAGGTAGCGAGGGCCGCGTCCTCGTGGTCCTCGTCCAGACACCACGCCGCGTAGTAGACCAGGGACTTGAACGACTGGATGTCCACGTACATCTCGGCCAGGGGATGTTTGACGCCCTGGAAGGCGCCGATCGGCTGCCCGAACTGGACGCGGTCCTGGGCGTAGTCCACGGTGAGCTGGAGCGCCGCCTCGGCGGCGCCCACCGTCTCCGCCGCCACCGCCGCGGCGCCCAGATCCCAAAGACGGTCGATCGCGGCGCCGGCCTCGCCCGCGGCGCCGAGGACGACGTCGTCGGAGAGGCGAACGCCGTCGAAGCGCACGCGTCCGAGCCGTTTGGTGAGATCGATGCCGGGCAGGTCCTCGCTCGAGAGTCCCTCGGCGCCGCGCTCGAGCACTGCGAGGCTCAGGTCCGCCGGGCCTTCGCCGGAGCGCAGCGCCACCACGAAGAGATCCGCGACGCCGGCGTCACAGACGAAGAGCTTCTCGCCGCTCAGGAGCCCGCTGCCCGGGTCCGGACGCAGACGGATGCCCTCGGCGCCCTGGATGTCTTCCGCTTCGAGCAGGGCCAGCGTCCCGATGCACGATCCGTCGGCGATCCGGGGGAGCCAACGCGCCTGCTGCTCCGGACTCCCGCTGCCACGGATGGCGGCGGCGGCCAGCGTGGTCGAGATCAGGGGCAGCGGAAGCAGCGTGCGCCCGGCCTCCTCCAGGATCACCACCAGATCGACCCAGCCGAGCTCCGCTCCCCCGTGCTCCTCGGGGACCGTGAGCCCGAGCCAGCCGAGCTCGGCGATCTGCTTCCACAGCTCGGGGGAGAAGCCCTCGGGCGACTCCGAGATCTTCCGGACCTCCTCCAGGGGACAGGCCTCGTCCAGGAACTTCCGGACCTCGCTGCGCAGCAGCTCCTGCTCTTCGCTGAAGCCAAAATTCATCGGGCGACTCCATCTCGTCTTCGTTTCGCGAGCCAGGATAGCCAGCGGGGACGTTTTGCAAGAACGTCCCCACTCTTGCAGAACGTCCCTGCTAGTCCTGGGCTGGCTCCTGCTGGGTGAGGCAGTGGACGGCGCCGAGACCCAGAACCAGCTCACGGGCGAAGATCGGGACCACGTCCCGGCCGGGGAGGAGCTCCCGAAGAACGGCGAGGGCGCGGTCGTCACTCGGTACCCCGAACACCGGGACCAGGGCGACTCCGTTGGCGAGATAGAAGTTCGCGTAGCTGGCGGGGCAGCGCAGACCCGCGATGCGCAGAGCCGGAGGCATGGGAAGCGTCGCCACCGCCAGCGGCTTGCCGTCCTGGTCGCACATCCGTCTCAGCCTGCGCAGGTTCTCGGCCAGCGGAGCGTGGTTCGGATCCTGCGGATCCGGCTCCTCCACCGCCACCAGCGTGGCGGGATCGACGAAGCGGCAGAGATCGTCGACGTGGCCGTCGGTGTCGTCCCCTGCGATCCCCGCGGCCAGCCAGAGCACGTGGTTCGCGCCGAGCGTATCGCGGAGGATCTGCTCGAGGGCCTCCCGGGTCCGGGAGGGGCCGCGGTTCGGGTTCAACAGACACGACTCGGTCGTGAGCAGGCTGCCGCGGCCGTTTCCCTCCACGGAGCCGGCCTCCAGCACCAGGTCCACCGCGAAGCGCCTCATCCCCCGGACCCCGGCGATGGCTCGAGGGATCCGGTCATCGAGGTCCCAGGGAGGGTACTTCTGCCCCCAGGCATCGAAGCGGAAGTCCACCAGCGCCACCTCGCCCGGCCTCTTCACGAACACCGGGCCGTGGTCCCGTATCCAGGCGTCGTTGGTGGGAAAGTGGTGGAACTCCAGGCCGCTCTCGATCCCGGCCTGCGAGAGGCGCCGCCTGGCCGTCTCCTCCATGGCCGCGCCCTCGACCGTGATGCAGACCCGCTCCCTGCCGTGCAGGGCGCTCACCATCTCGACGAAGCTCGCCAGCGCGCCCTCGAGATGCCCCGGCCAGGTCTCCGGGTTGTGCGGCCAGGCGATCCAGGTGGCGCGGTGGGGCTCCCATTCCGCCGGCCAGCGGAAGCCCTCGGCCCGGGGGGTGGCGTCCAAAGCCCCAGTCCTCAGTCCCGAAAGCGCCGCAGCAGGTCCGCGTAGGCGTCGATGCGGCGATCTCTGAGGAATGGCCAGTCCCGGCGCACCCTCTCGATCGCGGAGAGGTCGCACTCCACCAGCAGCAGCTCCTCCTCCCGGTCCGAGGCCCGCGCCAGCACGCGTCCGAAGGGATCCGCGACGAAGGACCGGCCCCAGAAGCGGATTCCGTCCGCACCTCCCGGCGGCGCTCCGGCCGTCCCCATCGGGGGCTCCTGGCCCACCCGGTTCACCGCTGCCACGAAGACGCCGTTGGCGATGGCGTGGGCGCGCTGGATCGTCTCCCAGGCGTCGAGCTGCGCCGCATCCACCTCCGGGCCCTCGTCGAACTGCCAGCCGATGGCGGTGGGGTAGAGCAGGATCTGAGCCCCGGCGAGCGCCGTGAGTCGCGCCGCCTCGGGGAACCACTGATCCCAGCAGATCAGGACGCCGAGCCGGGCGGCCTCGGTGGCCACGCTGTGGAAGCCCAGATCGCCGGGGGTGAAGTAGAACTTCTCCTGGTAGAGCGGGTCGTCGGGGATGTGCATCTTGCGGTAGCGGCCCAGCTCCGTTCCGCGCTCGCCGAGGACCACCGCGGTGTTGTGATAGACGCCCTCCGCGCGCCTCTCGAAGAGCGGTGTCACCAGGGTGATCCCGTGCTCCGCCGCGGCCTTGCCGAGCACCTCGGTCGAGGGTCCCGGGACCGGCTCCGCCAGCTCGAAGTGCGCCGGGTCCTCGGTCTGGCAGAAGTATCGGGAGCGAAACAGCTCCGGAAGGCAGGCGATCCGAGCACCTCCTCGGGCCGCCTCCCCCAGCCGCGCCAGGGCGCGCGCCAGGTTCTCCTCGGGATCCGGGGAACAGCGCATCTGGATCAGGCCCAGCGTGACGGTCGACATCCACCCTGGCTTACGGCACCGCCTTTCGCCCTGCAAGCCCCGACCGTGACCGGGACTGTCACGGACCCGCGCCAGATTGGGCCTGCAACCGAGAGGAGGAGCTGCCATGGCCCGCAGGACCCTGCCACCCTTTCTCAGCGGCGTGCTCCGGAGCGCCGGGATCAGCGCCGCCTTCGTCGCCTTCGGGCTGGGGTGGGCCGCCGTCTTCAGCCTCTACAATGTTCAGGCGTCCAGCTCCTACACTCTCGGGCGCGGGGAACAGCTCGTGGAACTCGTGGAAGACACGGAAGCAAAGCGCCCGGCGGTCTGGCTCGTGGACGGCTTCAACGTGCTCCACGCCGGAATCCTTCGAGGCAGGGAGCGCGGCCAGTGGTGGCGCGAGGCCGGCCGCGCCCGGCTCCTCGAGCTGGCCCGCTCCTTCGACGACCCGGAGGCCGAGGTCTGGATCGTCTTCGACGGACCGCGGGAAGCGCCCGCCACCCCTCAGGTTCCCCGGCTGCGGGTGGTCTTTGCCCCTTCGGCCGACGAGTGGCTGCTCCGCCGCCTGAGGAGTGCTCCGGACCCCACGCAGCTCGGCGTGGTGACCGGAGACCGCCGCCTGGCGATCCGCTCCCGGCGGCGCGGTGCCCGCGTCATCATGCCCCGCGAGTTCCTCGACCGCTGCCGCAGCGGCTAGGCCGCCCGCTCGACCAGCTCTTGGGGCCTGGCCGACCAGGATCGCGCCCCGGGGCATCCGGTGGATCCGGCGTGGGCATCCGCACCCGGCACCGCTGAAGTGCCGCTGAGACGGAAGGCGAGCGGGTCTCGTCTCCAAGTGAGGCCCGAGTGAATCGAGGGCGCCTTGGGTGTCGTCTCCAGGTGAGGCCGGAGCGAATCAAGTCACTTGAGGGCTTGCCCTCCGGGTGGATCAGAAATAGGCTGCCATCTGGGTGCCTGCGGGTGGGGCCGCGGTGCCTCCGGCTCGTCCTGTGACCACGAGCCCGGACCCCCCAAAACGGACACCACCAGCGCAGGAAGCCCATGGCCAACGTACCCGAGCACCACGTCCGCGAAACCGGCACCCTCAAGCTCGCGCGGTTCGTCGTCAAACACCGCGCCATCGTCGCGACCCTGCTGATCCTCACCACGCTCTTCTTCTTGTACCCGACGGTGAACGCGATCTCGACGGGCTTCGGCGCCCCGCTTCCGGGACCGGTGGTGCGCGTCGACGCCAGCGAGCGCGCTCTATACCCCGACCACCCGTTCATCCACGCCCAGGACAAGTTCTCCAAGACCTTTGGCTCCTCGTCGCTCGTGGCGATCGCACTGGTGGTGGAAGACGGGAACATCTTCACGCCGGAGACGCTGCTCAAGCTCAAGCGCATCACCCAGTCGCTGGACGGCGTCGAGGGGGGCCCCGATCTCCCCGCCTTCGACAGCCAGACCGACTTGCGCGACGAGCGCCGGGACGAAATCGAGGAGGTCGACGAGGAGATCTCACCCCGGGAGCTGATCAAGCGGCTGGACCGCGAGTTTCCGCCCTATCCAGTGAACCACGACCGGGTCCAGTCCCTCTACCACCGCAGCACCCGCGTGGTGACCATCGAGCCGGACGGCGCGATCGTCTCGGACATCCTGATCAAGAAGGCGCCGAAGACACAGGAGGACGCCGACAAGATCCGCGACCTGGTGCGCCAGAACCCGCCCTACATCTTCGGCCGCCTGGTGAGCCGCGACGAGAAGGGCGCCTTCATCATGGCCAACTTCAACGCGGACCGGCTCGCCAGCCGCGAGGTCTACCAGACGGTCTTCGAGCACGTGCAGCGGATCAAGGCGGTCGAGGAGGACGCGAGGCACAAGGTCTACATCTCCGGCGGGCCGATCCACACCGGCTGGATCATCAAGCACGCCTTCGAGATCGGGCTTTTCGTACTGCTCACGGTGCTCGCGACCTTCGGCCTCCTGCTCGCCTACTTCCGCCGGCTCCACGGCGTGCTGATCCCGTTCACCGCCGCCATCACCACTGCGATCTGGGGCCTCGGCTTCACGGGCTGGATGCAGATCACCTTCGACCCGCTGGTGCTGGTGATCCCGATGATCATCACCGCCCGCGCCGTCTCCCACACCGTGCAGATGGCGGAGCGCTTCTTCGAGGACTACGAGCTGCTGTCGGCGCAGTTCGACGACCCAAACGAGGCGAAGGTCGAGGCCGCCACCATGGCGATGGCGGAGCTGATCGTGCCCGGCACCCTCGGCATCGTAACCGACGTGATGGGTCTGCTGGTCATTCTGATCACCTCGATCCCGCAGATGCGCGACCTCGCCACCTTCGGCGCCTTCTGGGTCATCTGCATCATCTTCACCGTGGAGGTCCTGCTCCCGGTGATGATCTGCTACCTGCCGCCGCCCTCCAGCTCGGAGCACTACCTGCCGGGCTTCATGGTTCGCACCATGGGCTGGATCGGCCGAAGCGTGACCCACCCCGTCGGCAAATACGTGGTGGCCGCGAGCGCGCTCGTGATCCTGAGCGGCTCCACCTACATCGTCTTCACCCGCTCGACGATCGGCGAGGCGAACCCGGGCTCCTTCCTGCTCTGGCCCGACCACGAGTACAACATCGCCACGGCGGCGATCGCCGAGAAGTTCGGCGGCGTGGACTCGATGGTGGTCTACGCCGACGGCGACCGGGAGAACGCCTGCGCGGATCCGGAGCCGATCCAGCGGATGGAGGAATTCGAGCGCTGGATGGGGATGAACACCACGATGGGCATCTCGGTCTCCATCGCGCCGATCATCAAGTCCTACTGGCGCCAGAACCACTACGGCGACCCCAAGTGGTACTTCCTGCCGCGGCACCCGGGGACGGTGCGGGAGACGCTGTTCCAGCTCAAGACGAACGGGCCGCCGGGCTTCCTGCGACCCTACACCACCGACGACAACCGCAAGGCCAACATCTCGTTCTTCTACCCGGACCACCGGGGAGAGACCATCACGCTGGCCGTCGAGGCGGCCAACGAGTTCATCAAGCGCAACCCGATCGGCGAGGTGAACCTGCGCCTCGACATGGACCGGGCGGGGGCCGACGAGGGCTTCTTCTCCTCCGACAGCCTGGCCGACAAGTTCTACTACATGATCGGCCCCGTACTGCCGCCGCGGAATCACACCATGCGGATCTCCATCCGCGACGACGACGGGAGCTACCAGAAAATCGTCGTCCCGCCCGCAAACCAGGACGAGCTTCCGGAGTGGCTGGAGGAGTTCAACGAGGCGGCCATGTACGACTACGAGGAGGAGCTCGACTCGATCGAAGAGGGCGAGTTCTTCTTCTGGCCGGACGATCTCGCCGAGTGGGAGCCCGGGGACGTGAGCGCCTGGTGGGAGAGCGACGAGCTCGGCATCCGGGCGGTGGCGACCCACACCAAGAACCTGATCGTGCACGACCTCAAGGCCGTCGACGGCGTCCCCAAGTACCAGCCCACCAACTCCTGGACCCGCGGCGTGCAGTTCGTGATGGCGGGCGGTGTGATGGGCATCCTGGCCGCCATCAACGACGAGGTGGAGCGGGGCCACGTGGCCAACATCTCGCTGATCCTGTTGGTGATCTACATCCTGCAGGCCCTCACCTACCGCTCGCTCTGGAGCGGCACCATCATCGTGATCCAGCTCGCCACCGCGACGATGATCTCGCTGGCCTACATGGCGCTCAAGGGAGTGGGTCTCAACATCAACACCCTGCCGGTCCAGTCGGTGGGCGTGGGAATCGGGGTGGACTACGCCATCTACATCGTGGACCGGATCCGCCAGGAGGTGGCGGAGACCGGAGGCGACATGGACGAGGCGGTGCGCCGGACCATCAGCACCACCGGGATGGCGGTGACCTTCACCGCGAGCACCATCGTCGGCGGGATCGTCCTCTGGAGCTTCTCGAACCTGCGCTTCCAGGCCGAGATGGCGCAGCTGCTGGTGATCCTGATGGTCGTCAACATGCTCGGGGCGATCACGATCGTTCCGGCCTTCTACTCGATCGTGAAGCCGAAGTTCGCCCGGGCGCTTCTCGAGGAGAAGCAGCGAGCCGCCGCC
>CAWAPH010000020.1:0-765532 GCA_963783795.1 uncultured delta proteobacterium
ATCCTTCCATGCCAGACTTTCTGCGTGCTCATCGAGCGCCTGCCCGCCCGATGAGCGGCCTTCCGGCAGTTCGCGCGCAGCGGCGGTCTGCGGCTCGCCGTCTGACCGGGCATCGGCGCCCCCGGGACCCTGACTGCAACGCTCCCTTCCTGGCTGACGCGTGTCCCACCTCCTGAACGACGAAGGCCCTCGACCCGCGCGGGCCGTCGCCACGCATAGCCAGTCTCTTGCCTCCACCAAACCCGGGAAAGGGCATGGCGAGCCACTGCTGATCGTGGTGGTGGTTGGGGATCTCCCGGGCTCGGTGCCGCTCAGGCCACAACCGGGCGAGGGAAAAGCTAGTGGATTCAGTGGCTGAGTGGTGGAGGCGGCGGGAATCGAACCCGGCCCCAACCGGCGTAAGTCCCCGGAAGACAAGGAGTCTGGGGACTGATTCCTTGTCGCCAAGTTGTCGCCAGGGCGCGCATAGGCGCCCGGGCGCGATCGCGTCCAGAGCAGAGGCGGTTCCTCCGCATGCCTTCGAACCCCCGAAGCGCTGACGATAGAGACTCCATTGTCATGCTTGCGTAAAACGTCAAGTTCTGGCAGTCTGTAGCCGAAGGGGGATGAAGCGAGTGGCGGAGATCCCGCCTTTCACGGAGGACGGCGTGCTGCCGGCAGGCGATTGGGAGGCCAGCTTCGAGGAACTGCGGACCTCGATCTTGGTGAAGGGGCCGGGCGACGGATACCCGCACTGGGATGCGAGCTGGCGCACGGTGCTGGTCGATCGTCTCGAGATTCTGGTCCGGCAGCTCTGGGAGGTCGGCATCGAGGAGGTGTTCATCGATGGGTCCTTCGCGGAAGACAAGGATCATCCCAATGACATCGATGGATACTTCGAATGCGACGCGGAACGGCTGGTCTCGGGGGAGCTCCAAGACGAACTCAACCAACTCGATCTTCATCGGACCTGGAGCTGGGATCCCGCCGAACGCCGCCCCTACCGCGGCTACCCGAAGCAGCAGCTCCCCATGTGGCACCAGTATCGCGTCGAGCTTTATCCCCACACCCCGGGCCTGATCGCAGGTCACGATCACCGCGGGCACGCCTTGGAGTTTCCCTCGTGGTTTCGGCTCTCCCGGCGTCCGCTCGCGAGCGGCGCGGAGGAAAAGGGAATCGTAAAGCTCCGGAGGACGGCATGATTCGAACTGATGCGGAGTACCAGCAAGCGCGGACGCGCCTGCTGGACGAGAAGAAGCGCCTCACCGAACACGAGGCACGCATGAAGGAGGCGGGCCTCGACGGAGCCAAGCTCAAGCGCGCGATGGATCCGCTGCGCTCATTCACGCTCCAGCTCGAGGAGGAGGTGGAGGCCTACGAGCGCATGCAGCGCGGAAGTTTCGATCCGATCACCAACCTCGCAAGCCTGGGTCAGCTCCTGGTGGCGGCACGTATCTACTGCGGCCTCAGCCAACGCGAGTTCGCGAAGCGGCTTGGTGTCCACGAGTCGCAGGTCTCGCGAGACGAACGCAACGAGTACCGCTCGATCACCGTCGAGCGCGCGAGCAAGATCCTCGAGGTTCTGGGCGTCGAACTCCGCTCGGAGATGCGACCAAGCCCGAGCGGTGCCACGGAGCCCTCTTGACGGGCACTGGGGGATAGGTCGGACAAGCGGGCCTTCCCCCAATGGTTTTGTGTCCGATAATTGGAACCCACGCCGGTTTCGCGCCAAGGGGGGGATCTCGGGTAGCTGCCGTTCGCAGCCGGCGTCCACCCCAAGGTCGTGCAGGAGCGGCTCGGCCACTCCCGGGTCTCGGTGACGCTCGACACCTACAGCCACGTCGCGCCGTCGCTCCAGCGCGAGGCGGCGGGGCGGATCGACGGGCTCCTGGCAGGGGCGCCCTGCGGCTGAGGACGCACTTGGAAAAGTGACTGTGATACCGCGAGAATCGAGTTCTCGGGCGCACAGTGCAAAGAGGAGGAAAATGACATGAGAATCGCGGATGTGATTCGCAGCGTGATGATCGCGGTCGTCACGATCGGAATCATCGTGTTCTGGGGGGTCGGTTCGCACGGCAATGCGGCGTATTCGGCCCTGATGGTCTTCTTGCTGGTCCCGGCGTATTGGCGGGGCTTCGAGGTCACGTACAAGCTGATCCTGTCGCTCGCGACGCAAGAGAAATTCGAAAAGTACAAGCTGACCTGGGTTGAAATGGTTGCCTTTCCTGAAACCGTCCTGATGCTCGGCATGTCGTTTTACGTGCACTCGAACGTTGCGCAACTCTCCGGCGTCACGCCCCTGCAAATGAATGCCGCAATCGCGGGCGCCGTCGTCATGCTGCTGGGGGTCGTTTTCACGGTGTGGACCATCATTTCCTGGTCCACGATGTTCGTGGGCCACGCGATTCCCAAGGGCCACGAGCTGATCATCCGCGGCATTTACGCCAGGGTCCGCCATCCCATGTATCTGGCCGCGGTGCTGATATGGGCGGGGCTCTCGCTGGGGACCCTGAATCTCATCGCCGGTCTGTTGACGATGTTCTATGTACTGCCCGTCTACCTGTTGTACATCAAATCGGAAGAGGAGATGATGATCGAGCACTTCGGCGATGCGTATCGCGAATACAAACGAAACGTGGGAATGCTGATTCCGTCGCTCCGGGCTCATGAGAAGGAAGCGGCCAAGGACAAGTGAAACAGGCGGGGCCCCCTACGTCCGATAATGAAGACACTGTAAACTCCCGCGGGGCAGTGGGAAACCGGGTGAGGTTCCTCGGGAAACAGCGAAGGCTACGGTCAGGCGCGCATTGCTCCCTCCCGACCACCTTCTGCCCACCCGCGCTGCGTAGCCTCGCATGCTGTCGCAGGACGTTCCGCACTGTTCCAGGAACGCGATACGGGTGCCGTACCCATCTTCGACCCGACCCCGCATGTCGTAGGTGTCCGTGACCTCAAGATCTACGAAGTTCGGGTCTAGTTGCCGCAGCCTGTTGAACTTATCGAGTGCGCGGTCGCGGTAGCCAGCAAGGTAGAGGAGCCTCAACCTGTCTGCACCGTAGTAGAGGTCAAACGAAGCAACGCGCAGAAGACGGTCCAAGAAGGCGAGCGCCTCCTTACTGTGGCTCGTTAGCTTCAGCGAGTTATCAGGTGCCCTTGCGCTTCTTCGAGTCGCACCCGAACACGACCAAGGATTGTGGAACGACGTTTTCTTCTTGACCTGGCGTGCCTGCCATTGATTAAATCACTCAATGATAGGCGCCGCAAGAATACTGCCATCCCACATTCCCATGTTGGCCGCAATTGCCGCGCTCAACTGGGTTCTCATTCATATCTCTCACGAGGTGGTCGGTCACGGCGGCGCCTGCCTGTTGCTTGGAGACAAGACACTCGGTGTTACCCTCATATTCTTAAACTGCGAAAGTAATGACGCCTTTCTTTTCAGGTGGATTCTGGCGGCGGGCGGCCTGATGAACTTGTTTGTGGCCGCGCTGTGTTTTCTCTGGCTTCGCTTCACGAAAACAGCCGACCCGGCGTTTCGCTATTTTCTCTGGCTTTTCGTGGCAATGGTCGTCATCTGGGACGGTTTCTACATCGCGGTCGGCGCTGGATTTTCCATGGACTGGAGTGACTGGCACAATGTAACGCTGGGCCTGGAGCCGGCCTCTCTGTGGAAGGGGGGCATGGTTCTGATTGGCCTTTGCGTTCTGGTCGGCGGCGGGCTTTTGGTTTTTCTTGAACTGGAGCTCTTCCTGCGCGGCAGCGCTCATCGCGCGCATGATTTCTTCATACTGGTCGGCGTTCCCGCAGTCATCGGGGTCGTCGTAAACCTGATTGCGAGCGCGCTCTGTCCCATCGCGTCCCTGTCCGCCTCCCTAATGGAATCGCTTCCACTATTCGCTTTAGTATTGCTCGGCATACCCCTGTGGATTCGCGGGCCCCGGGGAGACGAACGGGCTCCGGCGTGGTCGAGTTCCCGGTCGGTGCTCTGGATTTCAGCCGGGCTTGTCGCCTGTTTTCTTTTTCTCGCCGTTCTCGCTCCGGGTATCGGCGATCTCAAACCCGCGAAATCACCGATTACCTCCCGTCCAAGTGGGAAGTAACCGGGCGCGTAGCAGTCGGCCGCCTGGTAGTTCTTCCCCTTCTACCCGCGTCTTCCTGCCCTCGAAGACCACGCCCGTATGAGCTGTGACCCGTCAGAGTGATTTGGACCATTGGGGGGCTGTTGATCCAAGAGACACTCCTGCCGCCAGGTGAGGAGAAATCCGGTGGCCAAGGGGAGGAATTGACAGCAACGCTGTAGCAGCGGCGGCGGACGCCGGTGGGCGCGGTAATCCGCGAAACTGGCGATGCCTACTTCGGCGACGGAAACGCTGTGGCCATCGATCTTGCCGCCGCGCGGGTGAGGGCGCGCCAGGAGCGAACGAGGGCGAACCGGGCGGCGGCCTGCGGCATACGCGTCGGAGACTCCGATTTCGCTGCGTCGCAGTTGCAGAGGGCGGAGTACGGAATGCCCTGAGATGCAACAGTGACAAATCCCTGGGGAGATCTGCCTGGGTGCCTCTATTGGCGACCAGGGCGGTTTTCAATCCCCGATCCTACAGGCGCGTTGCGCAGATTACTTGCGATATTTTGTACGGTTCGATCTTATCAATGCGAAATCCGCACTCCTTCATGATCGCTTCCCAATCATATTTCAAGAAGTCTTTGACGTGCGGAGGAGACGTCAACAAGAGATACACTCGAAAAAGGAACCTTTTTGTTGCAGTATTCTGGATCTGGTAATCAACAAGATATAACTTCCCGCCTCTTTTCAGGACGCGATTCATCTCCTTTATTATGGATTCCATTACGGGATATTCCATTTCATGGAGTCCGAAGGAACTCGTTGCAACATCGAACGATTCGTCCTCAAGATCCATGCTCGCCGCATCCATCCGAACCGTCTTGATGTTGGAAATTCCTTGTTTCCGGATCTTCCGATTGGCGACCTTGAGCATATCTACGGAGAGATCCAGCCCAGTAATCATGTTCCTATTATTGTTTTTTGCAACCAACAGCGTGCTGTTGCCCGTGCCGAAGCAGACATCCAGGATTTGCAGGTCGTCATTGGGTATGAGACGCGCCAGGCCATGCCTCGGGTTCGTTTCCGTGCTGAAAGAGAAGAATATCTCCACAAGATCATAGAAGAACGACAACAACCAGTACTTCAACTTGATTCTCTTGTGATATTGGAGCGTATTCATTGTCCCCTCCCTCGGACATCCAAGTCACACATGGAATGAGTATACACCGCAGCCAAATGCGACGAACTACTACCCAGAGAGAGGCGTCGCTCGTCGGCGAGTCGATACGGATGATCCGATGTTCGCGGTACGACTGACGTGAACAACGTTGGCGGCAGCTGGACACGATGAATTATCCGTCGTCTCTCCTTCTCACTGGCTTCGATTCGCTGCGCTGGTGAGGGGCCTCCGTGCGCTCCACACCCAACATATGCCGGGGCTCGACCGCCACCTGCGAGGGTGAAGGGCAGGAGCGACGCTCCTGCGCAGCCATCCCAGCAAGATCAGCACCAAGTCCTGAGCTCCGCCACGATGCAGCGACCCGGCCGCTTATCCTCGTCGGAAGACACACCGGCGAGGATCCGAGCGACCGCCCGCCGGAGTCCCTGGCCTTGGCGGTGATCGAGGCCGGCTCGGGGAAGATAGACGGGAGGGCCTACGTGGCGGGGCTTGGCGCGCAGACCGTGGGCGGCGTCGAAGACCCACCCACCCTTTTGAGGGTACGTTCTCGGTGTGCACCGTCTTGATCGCACCCGATTCGGTCGGCAGAGTCTCCCGCCCATCGACAGAGGAGAACCAACACGATGGCCAGTTCCCGAGAGCAGATCCCAGTTGAGTTCGGGAAAAACGCGGTAAACTGCAACCGCCGATCCGGTTGGCAGTTACCTGATGGGATAATGTGAGCGCATGGTGGATCCTCAAGCGAAACGGCATTCGGGCCTCCCGTGGACGATCCTCCTCTTCGAGCGGATTTCGCTTGCGCCTGTATGGACCGGGCTTCTGATCACTGGCCTGTGGCTCTCCGTCTACTTGATCTACGGGTATCTCGTGGGAGGCCGTCCGTTCTGGGACGACACCGCGCTCTGGTTTGAGCTTCTTCACGGCTTGATGATTGCCTACGCGCTCACGGTTACCGCGTACTGGTTTCGGGGAACCGTGCGAGACCTCCAAGCCCTGCGCCCAGCGCTCGGTTGCTCCGAGACCGAGTTCACGGCAGAAGTCAGAGAGGTCACCTATTTCGAGCGACGCCCGCTCGTCGTCGTCACCCTCATTGGGGCCGCAATCGGCATCGGCATTACCTTCAGCCCCGGCAGTTGGATCTCGGGTCGCCCTGCACTCGGCGACCCCATGATGACCTGGGTGATTCTAAAGAGCGCGTTCCTCTTCTCGCTCATCGCACACGCTGTGTACGTAAGCATCGCCCTCACGGTCCGCCTATCCCGAACAGGAGAGAGGAGGGCCCGAGTGGACCTCCTCGATGTCACACCTCTCATGCCGTTCGCGCGTAACGGGCTTCGAGGCGCGCTCCTCTTGTTGGGTTGGATCGTGCTTGCCTCCCTGTCCCTGCTGGCCCCCTGGTCCGGCGACATTGCCATCGGTGGGTTGTGCGTGGTCGTGGGGCTGGCCGTAGCTTCTCTCCTTGGGCCGGTCGTCGGTGTGCACCGTCGGATTCACGAGGCGAAGCAGATAGAGCTGGAGCGCATTCGGGTCGCGATCGGAAAGGAAAGCAGCCTCAGGGTCGGGTCGCGCGGCGAGTGGCAGCCACCGGACGCGCATCTCTCGAACCTGATCGTCTACAAGGGGCTCATCGAGTCCGTCAATACGTGGTTGTTCGACCTCCCGGCGCTGCTCAAGTTCAGTCTCATCATCTTGGTGGGCGTAGGGTCGTGGCTGGGCCAAGCATTCGTCGAACGCCTGCTGGGCGTGTTCATCGATTAGGGGCTGCTCGGACAGTGGCCAGTCATCAAGCCAGGAATGCTGCAGGTCCTGCAGCATCACAGCACGTGATACTCTCAGCAGAGAGTCAAACTCGGTAGTTCCCTCGCATACCTACATGCCATCCGGGGGGGATAGGTCGGACAAGTGGGCCTTCCGATGGTTTTGCGTCCGATAATTGGAATTCGGTCAAATAGGGCAAGGATCTGGCGAGAAACCGGGAGAAAGCCCCGCACTACGGGAGCCGCCCTTCGGTGTTCTGCGCCGAGTAGGCCTGATCGCAGGTCACGATCACCGGGGCCACGCCTTGGAGTTTCCGTCATGGTTTCGGCTCTCCCGGCGTCCGCTCGCGAGCGGCGCAGAGGAAAAGGGAATCGTAAAGCTCCGGAGGACGGCATGATTCGAACCGATGCGGAGTACCAGCAAGCGCGGACGCGCCTGCTGGACGAGAAGAAGCGCCTCACCGAACATGAGGCACGCATGAAGGAGGCGGGCCTCGACGGGGCCAAGCTCAAGCGCGCGATGGATCCGCTGCGCTCGTTCACGCTCCAGCTCGAGGAAGAGGTGGAGGCCTACGAGCGCATGCAGCGCGGAAGTTTCGATCCGATCACCAACCTCGCAAGCCTGGGCCAGCTCCTGGTGGCGGCGCGTATCTACTGCGGCCTCAGCCAACGCGAGCTCGCGAAGCGGCTTGGTGTCCACGAGTCGCAGGTCTCGCGAGACGAACGCAACGAGTACCGCTCGATCACCGTCGAGCGCGCGAGCAAGATCCTCGAGGTTCTGGGCGTCGAACTCCGCTCGGAGATGCGACCAAACCCGAGCGGTGCCACGGAGCCCGCTTGACGGGCACTGGGAGATAGGCCTTCGAGGACAAACGGATCAGCTGGCTGAACCTGGACGCCCACTACTTCGGGCTCCGCACGCTCGGACTCGACCTCGAGTTTCACACCATGGGACTCCCGGGTGCCGGGAGGCGCAGCCGATGCAGCTCGACCACGAGCTGGAGGTGCATCGGCCAGCTCGGCGATTGGCACGGCCGGGATCACAGCGCCTTCGCCGGACACGCCGAGCTCGGCTACACGCTGGATCTGCCCTGGTCGCCCCGACTGGTGGGGCAGTTCGACTACGCGTCGGGCACGGCCGACCCGAGCGGCGACGAGAGCCACACCTTCGTCTTCCTTTTCGGGGCGAGGCGCCTCGAGGGGAAAGGTCGGACAAGCGGGCCTTCCCCAATGGTTTTACGTTGACAAGCCCCCGGCCGGAGCCGAGGGGCGCGCGCCCTTCGAAGGTAACTACTCGCCGTAGCCCGGCTTGCTGATGGGCGGAGCGGGAGGTCAGGTGGAGCGACTCGTTAGGCAAGATCGCTCCGGATAAACAACAGAGCGCTGCCGGAGGCAAGATGCCCGTGCAATCTCAATGGTCAAAGCTACTATTTTAGTCCTTCAACGAAGTCCAGCGGGAATGTGAAAAGAATGCCTTTGCCTGGCTCGCTGAGGTCCCCACAGACTGATCTGACGACATCGATCGCTTTCTGAAGCGCCTGCTTGTTGTCAATGACGGCGAAGATAGTCTTGTTGCTGGGTTTCCCCTTTCCCAGGACCTCCTTGATGACAGTAATCGCAGGCACATCTTCTTCACTTTCCAGCAGAATCCTCCCCATGCCTATACTGTCCAAGACGGTAGTGCCAGTCACTCCAATCTTCACGAACTCCTCCAATAGAGCCGGGAGGAGCTCAGTTTGTTCTAGAACATCGACTAATAGATACATAGCTTCCTCCTTTTCAAGAGTATTGTCTAACGTACTCATCACCTGCGGGCGCACCGGGCGACCGTCTGGTGCACGAGGTAGTTGGCCAACAACAATCGGTACCAAACGCCCCGTCCCGGATATCCGTGGCCGAGGGAGTTCAGCATCGCCGCCGGAGCTAATGGGCACCAGAACTGTCGGGGCCTCAATCATCGCGCACCGGCCTGAACGGCTCACCGAATCAGAACCGCTTTCGCCGCCCGAGAATCGCCCGCAACACTACGCAGACGCAGAAAATACACTCCCGATGCCAAATTGTCCCCGTTCTCATCGCGACCATCCCACCGCGCCCACTACCGCCCCGGACCCAGGTACCCAAGAGAATCTGTTCGCAATCGCCTTCCGCCCGGGTCATAGACTTCCATGTTCACGTGACCCGACGCTAGCGTCTCAATGAAAACCTCCGTAGATGGATTGAAAGGATTGGGCGCCAGAGAAAGTAGCTGAATCATCGCGGCGCCGGGCGCATCACCGGGTCGGAATTCCGTGACGGCTGTGACGGTCAATAAGGTCATCTCGGCCCGAAGCCGTCTCCGCTGGCCGGCCAGCGATGGGCGGATGGATGGGAAGACCAGCCAGCGGTGCAGGTTCCCCGACAGGCCTCGCGGCTCCGAGCGTTGCCCGGCGGCTCGCGGGTTTGCAGCGCGGGCCTCGCGCAGGGTGCGATTTGATGCGCGGAGACCGCGCTGAAATGGCGGCTGTCCCAGCTTCGCGACGGTTCGTTTCCGTGACGAAGAAGTGGCCCTCGGTGACGAGGATCTCGTTCTCCGCCGTGTGCTCGAGCGAGAGTCCCAGCGAGTCGAGTACTTTCCGTTCGCTATCCAAGATGACCGCTCCGTTCACGGTGAGGCAGTGCCTCGCGACCTGGATGCGATCTCCCGGAATGCCGACCACGTGCTTGAATACCAGCGTGGGACCATTCGGACACGAGGCGTCGATCACGTAGCCACGCTCCCGGGAGAAATCCGCCGCATCGCGTTCGAGGCAGACCGGAACCCACGCGCAGCGTTCGAGTGCCGGCCCCACGCGTTGATCGATGCCGCGCGGCATCCACTCCGCCCAGTTCACGCGCAGGCCGAAGGTGGTCGCAGCGCCGAGGGGGAAGGCACTCAACGTGAAGATTCCGAGCACGGTTCGCACGCGTCTCCACCCCCCGAATCGCGGGTAAATCCAGTTGGAGTCGACCTTCAGGGACCGCGGAGGTCTCCACCCCATAAGTCCAATGCCCACAAGGGGAACTCAGCGAAGACTCCAACTCCTTTATCTTGCGTTACGACTTTTCGACTCCAACCCGACCGGAATCCTACTTATATCTGTGTCGAGTGCGGTCCGGCGCGAGCCGACTGTCAAAAGTGTCGGAAACGTCGAAGTTGTACATGAGCGCCGCCGGAAGATGGCCGTGTCAACCGCCGTTCTGATACGATTCGCTCACCCCAGGATGTCCGGCGTTTCACGCCTTCGCGGAACGGACGGATGAATCTCAGGGAAAGGCAGGCCAACCAGGAATCCATCGCGCTCGAGACTCCTGCAGCAGGCCGTCAGGAAAGAGCCTCTGGGAATCCTCGGTCCAGGGGGTGCGGGGCTGAGGCCTCTTCCGGGCGGATCGTTCCGTCTCGCCGCGAAGAACCCGCCGAGTCGGGCCTCAGAAGCGGATTCCAGCCCCTGTCGAGCCTTCCCGAGAACGTGCCCCGGCGCTGGAGGGGCCACTGGCGGAAGCTCGCGGGTCGGGCCGCCAGCTCCTACCGGGCCGCGGTCGAGCTCAAGTGCCTGGACTGCTGCGCATGGGAGCGGACCGAGGCGCGAGGGTGCAAGATCCGGGGGTGCCCCCTGTGGGCGGTGAGCGCGCGCATCTTCCAGCGTGTTCGCGGGGCCGCGGACCGCCGGCGGGAGGGGGCTTCCTAGACGATGTCCTCCCTGGCGACAGTTCTCGCTTCCCTCGAAGGTGCAGACCGTGCTATTCGGTTCGAGCTGGTGGGCAAGCTTGGCCGGATCCGAAGCCGCCGCGGCGGCCGCGAGTTCTTCCTCGACTTCCGTCCCTACGGGCGGGTCTGGTCGAACCGCGGCATCCGTATTACGGACGAGGCGACGGCGCACCGGCTGCTGGAGCAGATCCGCGGCAAGGTCGCCGAAGATCGACCGCTGGAGGAGGTGCTGGCCGGCTACTTGCCCACCCAGGCGAAGCCGAACCTGGTCCCGGTCTGGATCGAGAAGTGGCTCGACGTGAAGCGGCGCGAGGCGGCGGCGGGCGACCGGTCGCCCACCTACCTCCGCGAGCTCGAGCGCTACGGGCGGCGGAGCGGCCACTTCTCGTGGTGGCAGAACCGCAGCATCCACGAGATCGAGTTCGGCACACTCGAGGACTGGTCGCACTGGCTCGCCGACCGGGGCCTCTCGCCGAAGACGCGCCACAACGTGATCGCTGCGTTTCGCTCCTTCGTCGGCTGGCTGAAACGCCGGCGCCAGCTCCGCGAGCTGCCCGAGTTCCCCTGGCCGAAGGTCCCCGAGCACGACCCGCGCGTGCTCACCCTCGAAACTCAGGACGCGATCCTCGACGCCATCCCGGAGGCCGACCGCGGCATCTTCCTGGTCCTGGCGCGCATGGGCCTTCGCCCGGGCGAGGCCGTGGCGCTCCAGGTCGCGGACTACCAGGACGGCTGGCTCCACGTGACGCGGGCCCTGAAGGGCCGCCGCCTTTCGGACCCGATCCGCGCTCCCAAGAACAACCGGGGCAAGCGGCTGCCCGTAGACCCCGAGCTCCAGGTGTGGATCGAGAAGCACGTCCCGCCGGAGCGGCGAATCCGGGGCGGTCTTCTCTTCGAGAATCCCCAGGGAGAGGACCCGTCGCGCCGCTGGACGCCGACGTCGCTGCATCGGCGATGGGAGGCCGCGTGCCGCGCCGTGGGCCTCACGGAGCCGATCTCGCTCTACGAGGGCACCAAGCACACCTTCGCCACCAACGCGAAGCGGCGGGGCGTCGAGGACCGCCTGCTGCAGCGCTTCCTCGGCCACCGCGATCGGCGCTCCGTGGAGCGCTACGCGCGGCTCGCGGACGAGGCGCTCGTGGCGGTGCTGCGACCCCTGCGCCCGACACCGAAGGGCGACAGTTTGTCGCCAGCTTGTCGCCAAGGGGGTGGGCGGTCTTCCAAGTACCTGAAATCAAAGAGAAATTTGGTGGAGGCGGCGGGAATCGAACCCGCGTCCGCATGGCGTCCAACGACCGCGTCTACGTGCGTAGGCTTCGCTCGATCTCGGTTCGGCCCGTCGCGAAGTCGGGAGGGACCGGACCCAGCCTCACGTGATTCTCGCTCCCGGCTACGGTCAGGCGGCGCTCCGGGAGCCAGCCTTCTGATGACGCCCGCGACCCCCTAGAAGGCGTCGGGGACGGGCGTCGCTACGCTAGTTTCAGCTAGGCAGCGATTGCGTAGTTGTCGTCGGCAGTTATAGAGCTACCAACAATGCCACTGGATTAACGAGGGAAGTAGCCTCCTCGGCACGCAGCGTCCGCCTTCGACCACCCGTCGAAGCCGATCGCCCCCACATCCAGAAAGGTAAGCACGCGCGGAGCCCGGTGCAATGGCCCCGCAGGGCGGCAACTTGCCGGTCGCTGCGCTTCCGGGCTCAGGAGCGCCTCTGGGAAACCGCCCGGAGCAGCGCCCGCAGGAAGCCGAGGTGGCGCTCCGCTTCGACGGGCTCGTGCTCGATTCGCGTGCGCAGCACCTCCACGGCCCGCTCGAGCGCCGCCTCGCGGCGCTCGTCCGCCAGTGACTCGACCCGGCGCAGGGTCTGGCGAAGGAGCGCGCGCTCCTTCCTGCCGACGCGCGCGATCTGGGAGCGATCGAAGCGGAAGTCAGCATCGACCTCCTCCTCGTCATCCAGGAGGGGAGGTGCCGGCGCCGGCCGGTCGAGGCGCACGACCAGGGTGCCGGCCGCGAGGTCGCCCAGGCGCTTGCCCTCCGGTGAGACGACGATCGAGGTGAGTCCCACCAGGTAGCTGGTGGGCAGGTAGTCCACGATGCGGAGCAGATTGCGGATCGCCGAAGCGCCGAAGGTGATCGGAAGCCCGCCGTCGCGGACCACGCGGAGCCCCGCCACCCGCTTCCCGAGCGAGCGGCCGCCGCTCACCATGTCGAAGAGCACGAAGTAGCTCCACTCCGCGGCGAGCTGAAGCAGGAGGAAGGCCAGGAACGCCAGCCAGAAGAAGGCGCTCAAGACGATGGAGTCGGGATCCGTCGTGTCCACGTCCTGGATCGCCGCCTCCACAGGGCCACGCAGCGATTCGACCAGGCCGGTCATCGAGGTGAGGATCAGGACGAGCAGCAGTGCGATCGCCACCTGCAGCAGGAAGATCACCAGGTAGTCGATCGCATAGGCGAGAATGCGGCTGGCGGGACCCGCGACCGGCAGGTGGAGCACCACCTGCTCGGGAGAGTGCACCACCTGTCGGGCCTCTCCCGCGGTATGCTCGATGCCAGCCGGACTGACCGTTTCCGAGGGAGTCGTCATTGGCCCTGCGTCCGCTGCGCGATCGCCGCGCCGATCTGGCCCGCTTCGAGGTGCTCCTCGACGAGTGCGAGCGGCTCCGCGTGTCGCAGCTCCCCTTCGACGAGCTTCGCGAGTTGGGGCGCCTCTACCGCCGCCACGCGGCGGAGCTGGCGCGGACCCGCGACCGGGACGAAGACCCCGAGGCGGTCCGGCACCTCAACGCTCTCTGTGTTCGCGCCTACACCCATCTGTATCCCAGCTCGCCCTCCGAGAAGGACCCGGCTGTGGGCTTCGCCGGCCAGCTCCCGCTGGCCATCGCCCGCACCTGGCGGCCCCAGCTCCTGGCCTGGGCACTCCTTTTTCTCGGCCTCTTCCTGGGGGCCGCTCTCCAGGCCCGCGACCCCGACGCGGTCTACGCACTGGTTCCCAATTCTCTCGGATACTCGACGGAGCAGCTTGACCGCCTGCTGGGCTCGCCCGAGTCGAGGGCGGAGTTCCTCGCCGGCGACGAGACCCCGGCCCTGACCAATGCGCTCTTCGGCTCCTTCCTCTTCGCCCACAACACCCGGGTGGGATTTCTCTCCTTCGCCACGGGAATGCTCGCTGGCGTCCCCACCATTCTCCTTCAGGTCTACAACGGGCTCCTGGTGGGGGCGCTGGGCTCGGTCTTCTTCCAGGACCCCTGGCCCGTCGAGTTTCTCGCCTGGATCTTGCCCCATGGGATCCCGGAGTTCACGGCGATCACGCTGTGCACCGCCGGGGGGCTCCTGCTGGGCGGGGCGGTGGCGCTGCCCGGCCGGCGCAGGCGCCGGGAAACGCTGCGAGACGCGACCCCGCCGGCCCTGCTGCTGGTGGGCGCCGCGATTCCACTACTCGCCCTGGCGGCCCTGATCGAGAGCTTCATCCGCGAGTCGGCGCTTTCCACCGGAACCCGGCTCGGCGTGGCTGCGGCGATGCTGGCGCTCCTGCTCGGCGCCATGCTCTACGTCCGCAGGGTCGCGACTCGGGTCGAGGTGGACACCGGCTGGCTGCTGGAGCTCAGCGCTCCGCCCCGTAGCGAATCGACAGGCAGCGGTTGAGCTACCCGTCCTCCGTCGAAAGAACGGATCGCTGCCCTCCAGCGAGCCGGAGATGGAGGCCGGCGATCGAGCCCCCGGGTTGCCGGACGCTTTCCGAAGCTCACCCGCGATCGCTCAGGAACCCAGAAGCCAATGCAGGATCCAACGCACGCAGAGCCCCATGCCCACGACGTAGGCGAGCAGGAGCGCACTGAAGCCCAGCGAGATTGTCCAGTCGGAGACGGAAAGAGGAGGGAGGGAAATGCAAGCCTCGCGCCGGAAGCGTACGTCTCGCCGCAGCGGCGGACGCGGCTCCTCGACGAGCTGCAATCCGTAGCGATGGCAGGGATTCGAGAGGCTCTCTTGCGGCCTGGGCGAGGGGGCAGAGCTCAATGGCGGGCCCAGGTCACCGCCCGGACCAGGGAGCGGAGCGTCTCCAAAGAGAACGGCTTGCCCAGCAGCCCGGCCAAGCGGTCGACGCGCTCGTCCTCGCGATCGAGATCCTCGAGCGAGCCGCTCATGAGAATCACCGGCGTCCGCAGACCCCGACGCTCCACCTCCTCGACGAGCGCAAGGCCCGGCGGGCCAGGCATCCGCAGGTCCGTCACGATCGCCGCGAAGTCGGTGCCCTCGAGAGCAGCCGCTGCTGACGGAACGTCACCCGCCCCAGTGACCGAATAGCCTTCGCGGGAGAGAACCATTGACACGGTGAGTCGAACCCCGGGATGGTCGTCGACGACCAGGATGGATTTGCCGTTCGGGCGAGCGGTGAGAGCCATTGGGAGCACCTCCGGTGGAGCGCAGCAATACATTCTTGGCTCGCAACCCCCACGGCACCAAGCCGGGCAGAATACGCAATTGGGTCTCTGGATCTACCTATGGGGCGTTTTAGCCCCGTCGATCTCGAGAGCGGGAGGATCGTTGCGGAAGGCGATGCCCTTGGCCGAGTGGCTGGCTTCTATTGGCCTGGCGATGCGAGGGGTAGGGTAAAGACGCGGAGACCGCGCTCGGTGCTGCTTTGGAGCGCCCGGGCCTCTGGGCCGGGTCCCCCCGTCCGCTGGCCGTTCGTTCGACGGCTCTTAGGTCGATCGAGAGCGGACTGGCGGGGCATGTCCACTACGAGCGTCACCTCGCCGTCGCAAACGAACCCCTCGACCAGAAGCATCGCGGTGGAGCGCGGCTGCGTCGCCAGCCAGCGAAGGGAGTTCGCGAGCACCAGCACCAGCCCCTCCGCGATCTCATCGAACGCCTCGTCGAGCCTGGGCTCAGCTGATTCGGTTCCTGCCTTCATCGGATTCCTCCTGCGTTGGCGAGGTGCCCTGAGCCAAGCCCGAAGACCATGGGGGGGCACCTCCGGTGGAGCGCCGGTGGGATCTTCATCGCACGCAGCGCCCAACGGCGCCAAGCCGGACAACTACGCAATCGGAGGCCGGGATCTACCCACGGGGCCCTTTCGCCCCATTCATCCTGGCCGGGACCGATCCGCGTGGCGATCGAGTGGCAGCACCGTGAAGCTCAGTCGTCGAGCGAGACGAGCCCCTGGCGGAGCGCATACTTGGTGAGCTCGGCCACGCTGTGCAGGTCGAGCTTGTCCATGATGCGCTGGCGATGCTGCTCGACGGTTCGCGTCGCAAGGGAAAGGCGCGCGGCGATCTCGCCCGAGGTGCGCCCCTCGGCGACGAGCTGCAGAACCTCGCGCTCGCGGGCGGTGAGGTCGCTTCGCCCTAGATCCTGCGCGAAGGGGGTTCCCCGGACTCCGGCGTCCATGACGAGGCGCGTGATCTCAGGGCTCAGAAAGGAGCGTCCCTGCACGGCCGCCTGGATGGCTTCGATGAGCTCCTGGTGCGCACTGATCTTGAGCACGTAGGCCGATGCCCCGGCCTCGAGCGCCTTCAAGACGTAGTCCTCCCGGGCGTGGGTCGACAGAACGACGACCGAGACCCGGGGAAGCTCGGCGCGGATTTGGCGCGTGGCCTCCACGCCGTTCAGCTCCTTCATCCCGAGGTCCATGACGACGACGTCCGGCCGCAGCGCACGCGCCTGCGCCACGGCCTCGCGCCCGTTCTCCGCCTCACCGATCACCTCGAATCCATCATGCGCCTCCAGCAGCTTGCGCAGGCCCTCACGCATCATGCGATGATCGTCGGCGAGGAGCAGGCGGACCGTCATCGTTCTTCGGGCTTCTCGTGCTCCGGCTTCACGCCGGAGTGCCGCGTTCCCCGGCGCAGGACGTTCGCGACCGGGCGGTGGCGATCCTCCTCTCCGGAACCGGGACCGATGAAACGCTCGGAGCTCACCGTGGAACCTCGATGATCACTTTGGTTCCCTTGCCTGGCTCAGATTCGACCTGCATCGCACCGGCGAGGTTCTCGATTCGCTCGCGGGTGTGGAACAGGCCGCTGCCCTTGCTGGCTTCAGCCAGATCGAAGCCGGCGCCGGCGTCACAGACGGTCAACCCGATCTGATCGCGGTTACAGGTGATGGCGACGCTCACCGAATTGGTGCCGGCATGCTTCAAGACATTGAGCAACAGCTCACGGATGGCGCGGTAGAGAACCACGCGCGTCTGCTCATCGGGCACGGCGAGCCGATCGTCGACGCCGCTGCAGTCCACCTGGAGGCCGTACGTCCCGTGGAACTCCTCGGCGAGGGTCCTGACGGCCATCGCGAGACCCGCCTCATCGAGCGCGTGGGGGCTCAGTTGGTGGATCAGCACCCGGCTGGACCGGTCTGCCTGCTCGATCAGGTCGGCGGCCTTCTGTCCATGCCTCATGGCCCGATCGCTGTCGCCTCTGTCCAGCGCCCTGGCCAGATCGGCCAGCTTCATCCGCGCCAGGGCCAGCTCCTGACCGAGGCTGTCGTGCATTTCAATGGCCAGTTCCCGCCGTTCGCGCGCTTCCGCCAGCAACAGCTCCCCCGTAGCATGACGCAGGCTGCGTGTGCGCTCGACCACCTGTCCTTCCAGCGACTCGTTCAGTCGCTGCAATTCCAGCTCGGAACGCTTTCGCTCGGTGATGTCCTGCACCGTCCCGATGACGCGGGCGGGTCGCCGCGCATCGGTTTCGCTTTCAGAGACGGCGCGTCCCGTGTCACGCACCCATCGAGTCTCACCGTCCGGCCGCACGATACGATACTCCGCCTCGTACCGGCCCGGCCCGGCGGGGCCCAGGGCGCGTTGCACCAATCCTCGAAGGGCCTCCTGATCATCCGGATGAACGAGATCGTTCATGAGTTGCGGGTCCGGTGTCGTCGTCTCGAGCACGCCGGCAATCGCGTAGAGCTCTGGTGACCACATCGACCGGCTCTGGAGCAGATCGATGTCATAGGTGCCAAAGCCCGTGGCCTCCGCCGCCAGCCGCAACCGCTCTTCGCTCTCGCGGATCCGACGCTCGGCGGCGTCCTGGTAGAGCGCCATGGCGATCTGCGTGGACAGCGCGGCCTCCTGGAACGGCTTCAGGACGTAGCCGAAAGCCCCGGTCTCCCCGAGGCGCTCGAGCGTGGTCGGTTCGGAGTGCGCGGTCAGGAACACCACCGGAAGATTCCGCTCGCGGCGGATCTCCGCGGCGGCTTCGATGCCGTCCATCTCGCCGGCCAGGTGGATGTCCATCAATACCAGCGAAGGCCGCTCTTCGGCGACCAACCGGACGGCCTCCTCGCCGGTATCGGTCGAGCCGGCTACCCGGTAGCCCAATCTTTCGAGCTTCGACGCGAGATCCGCCGCGACGATGGCCTCGTCTTCGACGATGAGAACGCTGGCTTGGCTCATGGCCGCAAACCTTCGGTAACGGCTCGACGAGCGTTCAGAAGGCAATCGGACATTTCGACGGCCTTGTCAGGCCATCGTACCATTTCCTACTTCTCCTCGAAAACGAACTTGACGCGAAACTCCGTCCCCGCCCCTTCGCCTTCGCCGAGCTCCACGGTGCCGCGTAGCTGGCGGGCCAGCATATGCACCAGACGCAAGCCCAGTGTCGGTGGCTCGCGCCAGTCCAGCTCCGGCGGAAGGCCGACGCCGTCGTCGCGCACTGAGAGACACACGTCACCGGTGGCGGGATCGTGCTCCAGACCGACCCTCACCTCGCCCATCTCGCGGTCGCGGAAGGCGTGTTGGAGCGCGTTGCTGGCCAGCTCGTTCAAGACCAATCCCAGAGGCACTGCCGGTCCGACCGGCATCGTCAGCTCCTGGAGGGCCAGGTCGAGCCGCACGTTCTCGCTTCCGTGAGCGTGCCAGAGGGTCTCCAACAAGCTCCCCGCGTAGGCGGCGAGATTCACGCTGGCCAGGTTCTCGGACTGGTAGAGCCGCTCGTGGATCAACGCGATCGAGCGCACCCGTTCGCTCACGTCTTTGAAGGCGTCGAGCACGTTCGGATCGCTCACCGTCTGGGCGTGCATGTCGAGCAGACTGCTCACGACCTGCAGGTTGTTCTTCACACGGTGATGGATCTCCCGCAGCAGCGAGTCCTTCTCGTGCAACGAGGCTTCGATCTGCTCTTGTGCCAGTCTACGCTCGGTGATGTCAGCGACCGTCGCCAGGATGTGCAGTCCCTGCGGCGTCTCGACGGGACTCAGGGCAACCTCGACCGGAACCACGCTGCCGTCGCGGCGCACGCCCTGCAGATCACGGCCTTCTCCCATCGGCCGCACCACCGGCTCGGCTGCGTACGCCGTGCGGTCCCTCCTGTGCTGCCCCTGCAGGCGCTTCGGCACGAGCATCTCCACGGACTGGCCCACGAGCTCGTCGCGGTCATAGCCGAAGAGGTCCTCCGTCGCGGTATTGACCAGCACGATCCGCCCGGCTTTGTCGACAATCGCGCACGCCAATGGCGCGGCCTCGATGGTCAGGCGGATGAATTCGTCCGCGCGATATCGCGCGGTGACGTCGGTAAACGTGATCACCACGCCGTCGATGCGATCGTCGTCGGTGCGGTAGGGGACGACCCGCCGCAGGTAACGGCGACCCTCGGCGTCGTGAACCTCCTTCTCGATCGGCGTGAGCTGCTCGAGCACTTTCTTGGCGTCGGGCGCAAGGTCTCCGTCGGCGACGTTCTTGGCCAGGTCGCCGAAGGGACGGCCGATGTCCGTTTCGATCACTCGCAACAGCTGGGTAGCCGCCGGTGTGAAGCGTTTGATGCAGAGCCGGCGGTCGAGAAACAGCACGGGAGAATCGATGCTCGTCAGCAGGTTGCGCAGGTCGTTGTTGGTCACCTCCAGCTCGCCGAGCTTCGTTTCCAGCTGGCTGTTGAGCGTCTGCAGCTCTTCGTTCAAGGACTGGAGCTCCTCTTTGGACGTCTCCAGCTCCTCGTTGGTCGATTGCAGCTCTTCGTTGATCGAGGTGACTTCCTCGTTGGCCGCCATGAACTCTTCGTTGCTGGTCTCGAGCTCCTCGATCGTGGTTTGCAGGTCCTCGCGCGTGCTGCCCAGCTCGCCTTCCAGATGGCGGATGACGGCGTCGTATTCCTCGGCCGTGGCGGGGCTGTCGGTCGGCTCCGGATCGGGCGGTTCGACGTAGACCACTCGCGCGGGCCGTTGCTCGGGGCCGGCTTCGTCGAAGGCCACGAGCAGCATGTCCTCCGTCCCGGTCGGCGGACGCAGCGGCTCGACGGTGATCTGCACGGGAAAGTACTTCTGGCCGCGTTTCACGCGAGCCCCGGTGACCGTCACCGGTCTGCCCTCCTGCCCCGCCTGATTGACGACGGAACGCAGCTTGGTGCGCAGTCCCGGGCGCGCCATCGCGACCAGGTCGGGCGCCAGCTCACCGGTGGGAAGCTTCAGGTAGTCGTCCACCGGCCCGTTCAGATAGAGGACTTCCCCCTTGCGGTTCACCAGCACACAGGCAGGCGCGTAGCGCTGCATCAGCGCCTGCTGGGCCACCGCGGCGAGCCGACGCGTGCGGCGCTCTTCGGCCTCGATCGGCACCTCCCGCACCACCCGAGAGGCCCCGGTGGGCTTTTCGGGCAGCCTCATCTCGTCGTGCCGCACGGGGGCAAGGGACCGGTAGATCCGCCACTTGCGCGACACCGGCTGGAACAGGTCGCTGGTGCTGGCCAATCGTCTCGGCGTTGCCCAGAAGCAGGCAGCCGCCTTCCCGCAGGGCGAAGTGGAACAGCCGCAGGATCCTCTGTTGGGCTTCAGGCTCCAGGTAGATCAGCAGGTTGCGGCAGCTGATCAGGTCCAGCTTCGAGAAGGGCGGGTCGCTGATCAGGTTCTGCTCGGCGAAGATGACGGCTTCGCGTATGTCTTTGTTGACCCGGTAGGTATGTTCCCCCTTGACGAAGAACCGCCGCAGCCGCTCCGACGATACGTCGGCGGCGATGTTTTCCGGATAGACGCCGGCGCGGGCAAAGCCCAGGGAGTCCTGGTCGATGTCCGAAGCGAAGATGTTGACGTCGCAGCCCCTGTCGGCCTCCTGCATTTTCTCCGCCAGCAGCATGGCGATCGAATACGGCTCTTCGCCCGTGGCGCAGCCGGGAACCCAGACGCGGATCGGTGACTTCGCGTCGTGCTCCTGCACCAGCCGCCCGATGACGTGTTCTTCCAGCGCCGCCCAGGCTTCGGGTTCGCGGAAGAAGTTGGTCACACCGATCAGCAGGTCCTTGTACAGCGCCGTGACTTCGTCCTCGTCCCGCCGCAGCATTTCGACGTAGTCGCCCATGTCCTGAACGTGCGCCAGTCCCATGCGGCGCTGGATGCGGCGGGTGAGCGTCCCCTTCTTGTAGCAGCTGAAGTCATACCGGAGGCGTGCCCGCAGCAGCGCGGCGATCGTGGTCAGCTGGTCGGGGGTCTGCTCCGCGTCGGGCGGTGGAGCAAGGGTGCCGTTGACGTACGAGTGTTGCACGTAACGGCTCAGCACGTCGGGCATCTTCTCGACCGGCAGCTGGTAGTCGACCACACCGGTGGCGATGACGCTCCGGGGCATGCCGTCGTACTGAGCGGACTCCGGGGCCTGAGCCATGACCATGCCGCCGGCCGCCTTGATCTCTCGCGCGCCGAGCGTTCCGTCCGTGCCGGTGCCCGAGAGGATGATGCCGATGGCCCGCTCCTGTTGATCGTCGGCCAGCGAGCGGAAGAAGAAGTCGATCGGAACCCGCACGCCCCGACGTTGGACGGCCTCGGTCAAATGAAGCGTCTCGCCGCTGATCGTCAGGTACTTGTTGGGTGGGATGACGTAGACGTGATTGGGCTCGGCGTGCATCTCGTCCCTGGCCTGCACGACGCTCATCCCGGTGTGCTTGCCGAGCAGCTCGGCGGTGAGGCTCTCGTGCGTCGGATCGAGATGTTGGATGAGCACGAACGCCATGTCGGTGTCGTCCGGCAGGGCGGAGAAGAACCGCTTGAACGCATCCAGCCCGCCCGCGGACGCACCCAGGCCAACCACCGCGAGACGGTTGTTTCCCCCACCGGGGCCACGGACCACCTCTGCCGCCGTCCCCTCGGACTCTCGCTGCGAGTCGGCCGCCGGAGCGCCTTTGCTCGCCGACTGGCGGGTCTCGCGCTTCGCCCGGGACTTCGATTGCCTCTTCCCGGCTGAAGCCGCCTTCTTGCGACCCTTGGTGTTCTTCTTCGCTGCCATCGCTGGCTCCGCTACCCGGGAAGGAGGGCGGACCCGTTTGCGAGCTCAGGCCCACCCTCAGTCTACGCCAGTCTACGACAATCTCGCCGGGACGAGCCGGATCATTCGATCGCCTCGATCCGAGTGGAGAATCCGCGCACCGAGAGCTCCCCGGGGCCCGCTCGGGAGCCGCCCTCGCGATGCGATCCGGTGAGGAATGGAGCTCAGCGCTCCGCCCCGTAGCGGATCGCCAGGTAGCGGTTCAGCACCGCCGCGGTGATCGCCTCGGGCGGAAGGTCGAGGGTCTGGAGCCCCCGCCTGCGCAGCCTTCCCAGCGCCACCTCCCGCTCGCGCAGCAGGTCGTCCAGGACGATGCGGCGGTAGAGGCCGAGGGCGCTTTCACCCTCCCCGCCCCCAGCGGCGTCGAGCTCACGGAAGACGCGGTCGCGGATCGCGACCAGCAGCACCCGGTGGCGCTTCGCCAGCACGGCCAGCGGCGCCGCAAACGCCGCCGCGTCCGCCTCGACGAAGTCCGTCAGGATCACCAGGAGGGACCTCTGGCGCTGCCGCGTGGCGAGGGTCCGGGTGAGGGCCTGGAAGTCCACCTCGACCATGCGGGGCTGCACCGGGCGGAGCATCTCGACGAACTGGCCGAGGTCGGCCCGCCCGCGGCGGGGCGGAATGAACCCGCGCACCTCTGTGTCGAAGACCGCCATTCCCACCCGGTCCCCGGCGCCCATCGCCGCGTAGCCGAGAGCCAGGGAGGCATCGACGGCGTAGTCGAGCTTGGTCCGCTCCTCGATCCGCCCGGCCATCAGCCGGCTCGCATCGAGCGCGATCACCACCGAGTGGTTGCGCTCGTGCTGGTAGAGCCTCACCACGGACCTTCCCCGCCTGGCGCTGGCGGCCCAGTCGAGGCGGCGGGGGTCGTCTCCCGCGACGTAGTCGCGGAGCGACTCGAACTCCATTCCCTCTCCGCGCCGCCGGGCCGGCTTGACTCCGATCGCCGCGAGCACCCGCTTCGGATCCAGAGCCTCGGGCCGCAGGAAGCGGGTCGCGTCGGGATAGACGCGGAGCACGTCGCCGGAGGGGCCGGTCGCGCTTCGCCTCAGCAGGCCGAGGGGCGATCGCTCGAGCAGCAGCACCCGGCCGAGCGGCCGGTCGCCGCGCATCCGCGGGGTGACCGGGTAGCGGAGGGCCGTCGTCTCACCGGCCGGGAGCAGCGCGCGCGGCCAGTGCGGCTCTGCGGCGGAGAGGTCGGCGGGAATCTCCTCGAAGACCTCGGCCAGGACCGGCAGCCTCCCGGGATTGCGGAGCCAGACCTCGAGATCCGCGCTTCGGCCCTCGAAGGCCCGCGCCGGAAGGCGCCGCTCGATCTCGATCCGGGGAGTCCGGCGCAGCAGGATCGCATCCCGCACCACCAGCGCGACCAGCAGCAGGGCTGCGCCGGCCGCGACCGGCCAGAGCGCCGGCACGGCGACCGCAGCCACTGCCAGCCCCACCCAGACCGCGACGGCGCTGAGCAGGCGCCGGTCCGGAGCGACGGATCTCACCTGGGAACGGCCACACTGCGCAGTGTGCGGCCCAGGGCCTCGTCCGGCGTGAGGCCCTCCACCTCCGCGGCGGGATCGAGCTGGATCCGGTGCCGCAGTGCGGGGAGGAACATCGCCTGGACGTCCTCGGGAAGCACGTAGTCGCGGCCCTCGACCGCCGCATTGGCCTTCGCCGAGCGCAGCAGCATCAGCCCGGCCCGTGGCGAGGCGCCGAGCGCGTAGTCGAGATCGCTGCGCGTCGCGCGCACCAGGGCCGCCACGTAGCCCGTGATCTCCTCGCGCACGATCACCGCTCGCACCACGTCCCGAATCGCCTCGAGGTCCTCGGCGCGCAGGACCGGCGCCGGGGATGCCGGCTCGCTTCCGGCAGCGTGGTGCAGCTCGAGGATGCCGCGCTCGTCCTCCTCGCTCGGATAGTCGATCACGATCTTGAACAGGAAGCGATCCAGCTCGGCCTCGGGCAGCGGGTAGGTTCCCTCCTGCTCGACGGGATTCTGTGTTGCGAAGACCGCGAAGTGCGAGCCGAGGTCGTGGCGGACCCCGTCCATGGTGACGGTGCGCTCCTGCATCGCCTCGAGCAGCGCGGCCTGGGTCTTGGCGGAGGCGCGGTTGATCTCGTCGGCGAGCAGGAGATCGGTGAAGATGGGACCCGGCCGGAACCGCACCTCGCCACTGCCGGTGTCCAGGATCGAGGTGCCGAGGATGTCGCTGGGCATCAGGTCGGGCGTGAACTGGACGCGGCCGAAGCGCACGTCGAGGACCGCGGCGAGGGTGCGGACCAGGAGCGTCTTCGCCACCCCCGGCACCCCCTCCACCAGACTGTGTCCGGAGCAGAGCAGCGTCAGGAAGCAGAGACGCGCAGTCTCCTCCTGGCCCACCACCACCTGTGCGATGGCATCCGAGAGCGCGTGGAAGCGCTCGGCAATACCGGTGACGCCGGTCTTCTCTGCGTTCAACGAGTGGCCTCCTTCACCAGTGCGTCGAGACGGCGAGCCTGGGCGCGAAGCGCGGCTGCATTCCGCGGTACCTCTGGCTCGACGAGGCTGCGGAGAAGCGCGGGCGAGAGGCGGCGGTCGCGGCGCAGTCTCTCCACGATTCTCTCGGCCGGCGTCTCCGAGGGAAGTTTGAAGTGGCGGCGCAGGCGCGAGAGCGTGAGCTCCCGGTAGCGCTCCGCCACCCTCTCCTGGTCCCGGCTTCGCGCGTAGAGGGACGCCAGGGAGGCGACGAAGTGGTCCAGCGCCGGCGCGGGCAGCTCCGCTTCGAGGGCGCGGCGGGTGGGAAGCACCGATCCGCGCCAGATGGCGAGCAGCCCCAGCAGCAGCAGCCCGGCGAAGACCGGGAGTGCTCCAGTGCCCGCCAGGTAGCGGATGGGGTGGCGGTCGCGGTGCATTCCGTGCGCGAACTCGTCCAGAGCGTCGACACCGTAGTGAGACGCGAGGTCCACCACCAACGGCGCGGCGTCGGCCCGGTCCAAAAAGCCGTTGCGGAGGAAGCTGGGGTCGGCCACCAGCACCAGGCGCCCCGCTCCCACCTGCTTCTCGAGGATGAAGGGCGCACCCTCGAGGCGAGCGCGCACCTCGAACTCGCCAGCCTCGGCGAAACGGCGCAGGCGCGGCGCATCGAGCTCGCGAAGACCGGGCCCCGGGCCCTCCGTCAGCCGCTGGCTCTCGGTGGGCGTCTCCATCAGGGTGAAGTCCCCGGCGATCCAGCGGTCGAAGAGGTCCGGACCCTGCTCCGGCTCCTCGTCGGCCAGTTCGTCGGCCTCCTTCGCGTCTTCCGCCTCAGCCGCGTCGCCACACCCGCAGCCCCCGCTGAACTCGGGAATCTCCAGCGCGCCGAGGCGCTTACAGTCGGGCGGAGGGAAGACCAGCGCGGTCCCGCCCGCTTCCAGCATGCCGCCGAGATCCCAGATCGCGGGCGCGTCCTCCAGGGCGCAGAGTCCGGCGGGCTCGATCCACCAGACGGCGCTCTCCGGGGTGATCCGATCCGGCGGGTCGAAGTTCCGTCGGACGGGGAAGCCGGCCTCGTTCAGCAGCTCGAAGACGGCCCGATAGCCGTTCGGATAGGTGCCGAACGTGGTCGGCGTGGTGCGCTCGCTCCCATCCGGCAGCAGCATCCCCACGACCATCAGCAGGACGGCCGCGGCGATCGCGGAACGCGCCGCCCGGCTCACGACGTCGCCACCACGGCCTCGAGCCGTCGGTGCAGGTCCAGCCAGGCCCGGTAGAGAGAGCGGTCCGCAGCGCGCTCGCGGAAGATCCCGGCTTCGAGCCGCCGCTGCAGCGCGATCAGCGAGCTGCGCTCGGCCTCGGGAAGCTCCGAGCGGCGCACCTGCTCGCGGAGCGCGCGGCCGGGGTCGGAGCGGGAGAGCTCGATCACCCGGTTCCTGAGCAGGAGCTCGAGCGCTGCGAGCTCGATGCGCCGCGCCGCCTCCAGGAAGCGCTCTTCCCCCGCCAGCGCCTCCGCCTGCTCGAGGAAGGCCGGCTCCGCTGCGCGTTGCCCAGAGTCGCGCGTTTGCGGGCTCGGCATGCGGAGTGCCAGGCGCACCGTCCAGACCACGTGTACCAGCAGGACCAGGGCCGTCAGCAGCAGCCCGATCAGGATCAGCCAGAAGACGACCGGGCTCGCGACCCGCAGCGCCTCCAGGTAGTCGAAGAAGCCGAGCACCCTCGCCAGCGCCGCGCGCCAGGCCTCCTCGGCCACGCCGGGCCGGTAATAGTCGTCCCGGCTCAGGATCTCCGCGGCGAGGGAGCGGATCTGCTCGTCGCTAAGCGAGGAATGGGAGGGCATCGGGGGCTAGGCGACGCCACCGGGCAGCGCGCCCGGTCCCGACTCCACCTGCTGGGCCAGGTGCTCGAGGTCGAAGGCCTCCTTGCGGCAGCGGATGTCGAAGTAGAGCACCACGAGGGCAGCAGTCCAGAAGGCGTTGGCGGCGCCCTGAACGGCGCCGGCCACGACGCTCCCCACGATGGGAATGAACCCGGCGATCAGATCCACACCCGCGGTGAGCGCCCCGGAGAGGATCCCGGTGACGATCATCAGGCCGAGCGCGCGCAGCATGTTCCCCTTCATCAGGGCCCAGCTCCGCTCCATCGCCGCAAAGCCGAAGACCCCCTCGGTCACCATCAGCGGCGTCAGCACCGCGAACCCGAGCAGGAGGATCAGCCCGGGGATGATCAGCAGGGCGAAGCCGACCATGACGATCAGCGAGGCGAGGATCCAGGTCCCCAGCAGCGGCAGCACGATGCGGAGTGCGAAGCGGAGCGCGCTGCCGAACGTCACGCTCCGGGACAGGTAGCTCTCGCTCACCGCGTGGGTGATCGCCGCCATGATGATCGGCTGCAGGATCAGCAGCGCCAGGAAGACCGGAAGCATTCCCGACAGCACCATGAACGGGTCGGTGAAGTCGCCTCCCCGCGTGAGGAGGTCGGTCACGACGCGGGGTGGGACGAAGACGATCGCCTCCAGACCCACCAGCAGCACGAAGTGGTTCCTGAGAATGCGAAACCCCATGTCGAGGATTTCGCCAAAAGACATCGAGCGAATCTCGTAGTCCATCCTCACCCCCCTGTGAACGCGATCCGCCGAGGGCCGCTAGCGCCGCCCTCTCACGCCTTCGTCGACGGGAACCAGACGGATCGCGACGGCGACCTCCGGGTCCCGCAGCAGGCCGGTCAGCCAGTCCGCCCAGCCGTACTTGCGGGCGATGGCGCTGGCGACCTCGCCGGTCCGGTGCGGGGTCGGAACGGCCCGATAGCGCTTCCAGAGGCCCTTCCGCTCCACCTCGACCATGGGCCGCTCGACCAGGCGCTGGTACCAGCGGCTCTCGGGGCTCGAGGCTCGAAGCCACTCCGTCTGTCCCAGGTCCTGGATCCAGAGGCGCGTCTGGTGAGTGCTCCCGTCGACGTCCGACGTCCGCAGCATCACGTTCTCTCCGCCGAAGTTGCTCGCCACCAGGATGCCGAGGGCGAACGCCAGCACGAGTCCGACGACCATCATCAGCAGGGTCTTCATCTGGAGCCCTCCCCGTATTCCCTTACTGCCCGAGAAGCCGCACGCCCGTCAAGGATTTCCGGGCGCGGGCGGGCCCGGTGTGGTGGCATCGACCCCGTAGTCGCGATCCGCTCCGATCGTCGAGCTGTCCCGGATCTCCAGGGAGGCCAGAATCGCATCGAACCAGGGGCGGTAGATGTCCTGGTGCTCCACCGGAGACTCCGCAATCGACACCAGCACCCGGCCATCACCGCTCTCGATGAAGGTGAACTCCTCCGCGAGGCCGTAGCCCGAAGCAGCCAGCGTAAAGACCGTGGCGCGGTGGCCTGCAATCGACACCTCGCGGGCCGAGGTGATGATGGAGTCGCCGAAGTGGCGCGGCGCCTGGAGCTCGAGATACGACTCGATGCTCTCGTAGCGGCGGACGAAGATCTGGAAGGACGCGTCGTAGTCCCAGGAAACGCCGTTCACCGCCACGGCGCCGAAGGGTGTCGGAATCCGCAGCCACCCCATCGGCATCTGGATCTCGAAGCCGCCGCGGGCATCGACGTGGGGAGCGATCGCCAGCCGGGGCGGTCCCTCGGGAGGTGTGGGTTCCTCGGCGTCCCGGCGCTCCCCGCTGGCCAGCGAGGTGTAGACGGTGCCGTTGGGGAGCGCGTAGAGAGACAGGAAAGAGTTGACGTCCTCTGCGATCAGACCGTCGGGACCCAGCCGGTCGCGGGCCACCTCGTACATCACGTCGGCGGGGATGGGACTGTGGCCGCGCATGCCGATCGCGTGGCCGATCTCGTGCAGCGCGACCTTCTCCACCTGGTCGGGCAGCAGGAGCCCGTGCTCGTCGACCACGTAGATCTTGAGCTCCCTGGCGTTGTAGCTGACCTCCAGCCGGCCGCTGCCCGGCTCTCCGCCGCGCACGTGGCAGGCGTCGCCGAGGGAGGCCGTCCCCAGCACCCGGATCGAGGGATTGGGCGATGGCGCCTCTTCGCCGAGGATGCGCAGCACCACCGTGGCCTCCGCCTCGGCCTCGGCCCGCTCGAAGCGGACGGTTCCCTCCAGGTCGCGCTCCCAGATGGCGAGCGCCCGCTCCACCGCGGCCACGTAGTCGGCGGGAGACTTCCCCCAGAAGTTGAAGCTGAGCTCCTCGTCGAGCTCCGGGGCGACGATGGCCACGCGCAGCGGGAATGCGCTCTCCGGCCAGCGGCAGAAGACCAGCAGCTCCTCGCTCCGGAAGGCCTCGATGCCCAGCCACCCCAGGACGCGCTGGGCGATGGCCGCAGCGGCGCCGAGCTCCGGTACGGAGACCCGGTACGCCATGAAGGGGAGGTAGTTGGGCTCGAGGAGATCGGGGAAGCGGTCCCGAAGCTCCCAGTAGTCGAAGCGGTTGTGGCGGTAGGAGTCGGGCGTCCGAGTCTCCTCCGCGGAGCCGGTCGACGCGATCGATGCGATGCACAGGGCGGCGCAGGCGATCCGTCTGGCGAACAACCTCAACCTCTGCCTCGCCCCTTGTAGCGGGACGCGCGCCGGACCTCGCGGTCCTGCTCCCTTCGGCGGATCGCCTCCCGCTTGTCGTAGCGCCGCTTTCCCCGGGCCACGGCGAGGTCCACCTTGGCGCGTCCGTTCTTCCAGTAGAGGGAGAGTGGGACCAGCGTGAGGCCCTTCTCCGCCACCTTGGAGCGCAGTCGGTTGATCTCCTGGCGGTGCAGCAGCAGCTTCCGGTCGCGGGTCGGGTCCGCGTTCTCCCGGCCCGCCTGCTGGTAGGGGCTGATGTGGAGTTTCCGGAGGAAGACCTCGCTCCCGCGCAGGATGGCGTAGGCGTCCGAGAGGTTGGCGCGGCCCGCCCGGAGTGATTTCACCTCGGGCCCGCTCAGCACGATTCCCGCCTCGATGGAGTCGAGGATCTCGTACTCGTATCGCGCGCGCCGGTTCGAGGCGATGGGCTTCCGCTCTTCCCTTCCCCCCATTCCGGCCAGGGTAGCAGCAGAGGAAGGCGGTAGCGCTCAGTCCCGGGGCCGGTTCGCCTCGTCGACGAAGACCCGGGTGCCCTCCCAGCCCCTCGCCTCCTCCTCGGTCATCTGGACGAAGCTCGCGATGATCACGATGTCCATCGGCTTGATCAGGTGGGCCGCCGCGCCGTTGATGCAGATCTCTCCGGAGCCGGACTCGCCGCGGATGGCGTAGGTGGTGAGGCGGTTGCCATTGGTGCAGTCCCAGACGTCCACCTGCTCGTAGGGGATGATGTTCGCCAGGTCCATCAGGTCGGAGTCGATGGTGATGCTCCCCTCGTAGTCGATGTTCGCCTCGGTGACGGTCGCGCGGTGGATCTTCGATTTCAGCATGTTGCGGAGCATTCATTCCTCCTGCTGCGGCTGCCCGAGCAGCACGCGATTGTCGATCAGCCGGACGTTGCGTCCGCCCTGGCCGCCGTCCCGGGGAAACCGGACGGCGAGGGCCAGGAGAGTCGGGGCGGTCAGGGTCTCGGGCGCGAGCTCCAGCGAAGCGGGGTCCCGCAGCTCCGCGTAGTCGAGGTCAGCCAGCGGCGCCTTCTCGATCTCCCCACGCACCAGCTGGAGCAGCGCTTCGCGGCTCCGCTCACCGGCGGCGACGGCGCGCTCCGCGGCCGTGAGCGCGCGCACCAGGCAGAGCGCCTGGGGACGGGTCGTGGCGTCGAGGTAGGCGTTGCGGCTGGACAGCGCCAGGCCGTCGGCTTCGCGCACGCGTCGGGACCCCGACGATCTCGACGTCGAAGCCGAGGTCGAGCACCAGTCTGCGGATCAGCGCCAGCTGCTGGAAATCCTTCTGGCCGAAGACCGCGACGTGGGGCTTGGCGGCGGTCAGGAGCTTGGTCACCACCGTCGCCACGCCGCGGAAGTGCACCGGCCGCGAGCGGCCGCAGAGCGGCTTCGCCAGATCCTCGACGCCCACCCAGGTCTGGTAGCCGGGCGGGTAGAGCGCCGCAGCGTCTGGCGCGAAGATCGCGTCGACGCCGAGGGCCCGACACTCCTCGGCGTCGGACTCGAAGCTGCGGGGGTAGGCCGCCAGGTCCTCCTGGGGTCCGAACTGGCTGGGGTTCACGAAGATCGAGACGCAGACGAAGTCGGCCAGGCGGCGCGCCTCCTCCACCAGCGCCAGGTGCCCGGCGTGGAGCGCCCCCATCGTCGGCACCAGGGCGATGCGTCGGCCGGCGGCGCGCTCCGCGTCGGCGAGCGCCTGCAGCTCGGAAACTTCGCGAACGATCCGCATGGGCCGGGGCGGCTACCGGTAGGAGTGCTCTTCGTCGGGGAACTTCCGGTCTCCGACCTCTTCGGCGAAGCGGCGCGCCGCCTGGGAGGCGAGGGAGCCGAGATTCGCGTACTGCTTGACGAAGCTCGGCGTCCAGTCGTTCAGACCGAGCAGGTCGTGCATCACCAGCACCTGCCCGTCGCAGTCCGGGCCGGCGCCGATGCCGATGGTCGGAATCGAGAGCGAGGCGGTGATCTCCCTGGCCAGGTCCGCCGGGACGCCCTCGAGCACCACCGAGAAGGCCCCGGCCTCCTCCACGGCGCGGGCGTCCTCGATGACCCGCTGGCGGGACGCTTCGCCGCGGCCCTGGACGCGGTAGCCCCCCATCCGGTGGATCGCCTGGGGCGTCAGGCCGACGTGACCCATCACCGGAATCTCGGCGGCGACGATGCGGTCGATGGTGGCGCTCATGCTCCGGCCGCCCTCGAGCTTCACCGAGTGGGCGCCGCCCTCCTTCACCAGGCGGATCGCCGATCGCACGGCCTCTTCCGGCGAGACCTGATAGGAGCCGAACGGCATGTCGCCGACCACCAGGGCCCGGGAGGCGCCTCGTGCCACCATCCGCGAGTGGTAGACGACCTCGTCGAGTGTCACCGGGAGCGTGGTCTCCTGGCCCTGGACCACGTTGCCCAGGGAATCGCCGACCAGGAGCACGTCGATCCCCGCCTGGTCGAAGATGCGGGAGAAGGCGAAATCGTAGGCGGTGAGCATCGAGAAGGGCTCGCCGCGGCGCTTGCAGCGTGCCAGCGAGCGGGCCGTGACGCGGTGCTCACGTCGGGACGAAGCGGTGACCGTCGACATCCGGGAGCCTCCGGCTCCCGTGCGCCCCGTCTCCCGGAAACGGCGACCGCGCCTGCCGGATCCATCCGGAGGCGCGGCCGATCGCGAGAGAATCCCCGACGAGGCCGGGAATACCGCTCGATCCGCCTCTTCCACCCCCGTCTCGCTCCGCCGCAGCGGATACGAGCGATCTTTGGGCAGCTTCTGGCGATCGCCTTGTTTTCCGGGCGATTGGCGCCCGGGAGAGGTTGGATTCGATGAGGATCGCACCCTGCGATTCCTCTCGTCCCGGAAAAAGCTATCCGCGAGACGCGCCGTGTCAACGGCAGGCGGTCAGCAGCTTCCGCCAGTCCTACCCCCCAGGGGATCAAGCCGTTCACGGACTGCCGGAGGCAGGTAGCGTCCCTCCAGCACGTCGGGGGCCAGGGTGCGGACGGCGCTGGCGGCGGCCTCGATCCGGTCCTCCAACGGCTCGCCCGAGGCCAGCAGGAGCCAGGGAGCGCCCCGGATCCGGCAGGTGCCGCTGTGGGGGGCCGGCTGGAACTCCTCCGCCGAGCGCGGCATCACCCGCACCTGAATCCCCGCCTCCATGGCCAGCTCGACCAGGAAATCGAGAAGCGCCTCGCCCTGCATGCCCGGCTACCGGCGCCGGTTGATGGGCTGGCTCGCGTACTGGGCGAGCTGTTCTCGAACCGACGCCGCGGGGCTCTCGAACTTCAAGCCGATCTCGGAGAGGGTCCCCTCCCCCTCCCTCGCATCGCTGGTCCAGACCACGCTGGCGTCTGCGCGGACGGTCGGTCCCGAAGGAGGCAGCGTGAACTCGACGTGGACTTCGTCTCCCTCGGAGAGGCCCCCGCTCAGGTGCAGGCAAAGACCACCTGGCGAGATGTTCACCGCGTACTCGATGCTGGTGGTTCCGTCGGGGCGCCGCATCTCGACGCGGACCGGAACCGGGAGATCGCGGCGCGGTTCGGCAACCATCCGCCTATCCTCCCCCTCCCGCCAGGTCCCGGGCAACGCCGAGCCACTGCTCTGGCGAGAGGCTCTCGGCGCGGGCGCGCCGGTCGATGCCAAAGCGGGTGAGGGTCTCCTCGATCCTCTCGGAAGGAAACGGGCTCCCCTCTGCGGCGGCTCGAAGGGAGTTCACGATCGTCTTCCTTCGATGGGCGAAGGCCGCTCGCACCACGCCCTCGACCATCCGAAGCTCGCCCGGCGCGAGTGGCGCCTCACGTCGCGGCGTGATGTGCAAGAAGGTCGAGCTCACTCGAGGCACAGGGTAAAAGCATCGGCGGTGAAGATCGAGTCCAATCTTCACCGTGGCTACGAGTTGGTGGAGAACGGTGAGTGACCCGTACGCCCGACTGCCCGGCTCGGCCAGCAGCCGCCGCGCCGGCTCCTTCTGCAGCATCACCGACCAGCTCTCGAGCCTCGCTCCGAGATCGAGCAGCCTTCTCAGGATCGGAGAGGCGACCGCGTAGGGGAGGTTGCCCACGACCCGCACGGGCTCCGGTCCTTCGCCCACCAGCGCGCCGAGATCCAGCTCGAGCGCGTCCCCGTGGATCAGCTCCACCTCGGCGGGCAGCAGCGCCTCGCTCCGCAGCGCGCGCACGATCCCTGCGTCCACCTCGACGCTGACCACCCGCGCAGCGCGCGCGGCCAGCGCCCGGGTCAGGATGCCGAGCCCCGTCCCGATCTCGACGACCCGGTCTCCCGGCTCCACGGCGGCGATCCGCGTCAGTTTCTCGGCGATGCGCTCGTCGCAGAGGAAGTTCTGGCCGAGGTCGCGCCGCGCCGCCAGGCGGTGGGTTTCGAGGAAGGCGCGGACCTCCGAGGCCTTCAATCCGAGCGACCCCGCAGCCAGGGGCTCTCCGACAGCGGCACGCGCGAGAAGCAGCTCAGGTCGAGGCCGTCGCGCAGCCCCCGGCCGAGCAGGTGCGCCCCCGCCGCCGCGATCATGACCGCGTTGTCGGTGCAGAACTCAGGCGGTGGGAAGAAGGCCTGGAAGCCGTCCTTCCGGGCCGCCGTCTCCATCGAGCGGCGCAGGGTCCGGTTGGCCGCCACGCCGCCCACCACCGCCAGGCGTCCGATTCCCTCGGCTCGGAGCGCGCGTCTCGCCCGCGCTACCAGGACGTCGGTGGCGGCCGCCTCGAAGGAGGCGGCGACGTCGGCGATCGCGGCGGCGTCCAGCGGGAGGCGCTTCTCCACCTCGAGGGCGACGGCAGTCTTGAGCCCGCTGTACGAGAAGTCGAAGCCCGGCTCCTCCCGCATCGGCCTGGGAAAGTCCACCGCCCTGGGATCCCCCTGCTCCGCCGCCTGCGAGAGCGCCGGTCCGCCGGGATAGGGAAGCCCCAGCAGCTTCGCGACCTTGTCGAAGGCCTCGCCGACGGCGTCGTCCCGGCTCTCGCCGAGCAACGCCGGTGCGGCTCCCGCCTCGATCCGGTAGAGGGCGGTGTGGCCACCCGAGACCACCAGCCCGATATAGGGGGGCCGAAGCTCTTCCGCACAGAGCTCGGCGGCGGCGAGGTGACCCGCCAGGTGATGCACTCCCACCAGTGGTATCCCGAGCCGATAGGCCAGCGCCTTGCCGAAGGAGAGCCCCACCAGCAGCGAGCCGAGCAGACCCGGCCCCACGGTCACGGCGACCCCGCTGAGCTCCCGGTCGGACACACTGCTTCGGCGAAGCGCAGTGGAGACCACGCCGGAGACCGTGCGCACGTGGTCGCGGGAGGCGAGCTCGGGAACCACGCCTCCGTAGGGGACGTGAACCTCGATCTGACCCTGCACGACGCTGGCGAGGACCTCGGCGCCCCGGCGGACGACGGCGGCCGCCATCTCGTCACAGGAGCTCTCGATACCGAGGACGAGCTCGGACACCTCGGGGCTTCTCAGCCCAGGTTCCGTTCGATCTTCTCCTGTTCGCCCTTGCAGTCGATGCAGAGCTCCGCGACGGGGCGCGCCTCGAGCCGCTTCAGGCCGATTTCCTCGCCGCAGCTCTGGCACCGGCCGTAGACTCCCTCGTCGATCTTGGCGAGCGCGTCCTCGATCTTCGCGAGCAGACCCCGCTCGCGTTCGCGAAGCCGGCCCATGAACGCGAGATTGACCTCGGAAGAGGCGGTATCGATCTCGTCCGGAAAGTCGTCCGGGTCGAGATGGATGTCGCCCGTCATCGCCTTCTTGGCGTTGCCCAGAAGCTGGTCGCGCTGAGCTTTCAGAAGCTTTCGGAACTTTTCCAGATCCCGTTTTCTCAAGAGTCTTCCCTGTCTGGAATCTGAACTCGGACCAGCTTGGGGCGGCCGGGTTCGCTCAGCCCGGCCCGATCATGTCGAGCTGCTTTTCGGCCTGCTCCGCCCTTGGCGAGTTCGGATACTCGTTGATCACCCTCTTGAACGCTTCCCGCGCCGCCGCTTCGTAACTCGGTCCCATCCGGAGGAGTGCTTCGCCCTGGCGGTAGAGAGCATCGGGGGCCTTTTCACTCCCGGGGTAGCGATGAGCCACGTCGTCGAAGCGTAGTATCGCGGTCTTGTAGTCTCCCTGCTTGAAGTAGCAGTCCGCCATCCAGAAGGAGGCATCGTCGGCGTATTCCGAGGACGGGTAAGTTTGCAGGAACTCCCGGAAGCGGTCAATACACGTGCCGTAGTCGTCGGTCCGCCAGGTGTTGTAGGCATCCCGGTAGGCGCGCAGCTCCGTCGAGGTGCTCTGCGGGGCGGCATTGGCTTCCCCCGGGGCAGCAGGCATTCCGGTGTCCAGCGCAGGCTCCGCGCCGACGGCGGGCGCTCCGGGACTGGCTGCGTCGAGGCGGGCGGCCTGGGCCTCGCTCAGGGCCGCCTGGCTCTGGTGTTCGCTCACTTCGAGACGACCCTCGAGCCGCGCGATCGAATCGCGCAGCGAGTCGATCTCGGCGGCGAGGTCCGCGACCTGGGTCCCGCCGTTTCCCCCGCCGCCCGAGCGCTTCAGCTTGTTCACCTCGTACTCGAGCTTTCGGAACTCCGCGACGGTGACGCAGCCCGCCAGCCAGGGAAGCAGCAAGAGCGCGGCTCCCAGGGTCACGCTTCTGGTTCTCAACATGGTCTCTCCCCCCGCTATCTCCTGAGCGGCCCCCAGTCCGGGCTGGTGTTGTCACCTCCACCCTGGGTGATGCGCTGCAGGTTCTCGCCGTTCAGGTCGATCTGATAGATGTCGGCGCGCCCGCGCCGCGTGGACGAAAAAGCGATCTTGCGGCTGTCCGGAGCCCAGGTCGGGTGCTCGTCGCTGCGCGGGTGCGTCACCAGCGGATAGCTCGACTTGGTCTCGGGATCGATCAGCCAGATGTCGAACTGGCCACCCACCCTGCTCTCGTAGGCGATCCAACGGCCGTCCGGCGACCAGTCCGGCGCCGCGTTGTAGGAGCCGTTGAAGGTGATCCGCTTCACGTTGCCTCCGTCCCGGTCCATCAGGTAGACCTGCGGACCTCCGGCCCGGTCGGAGACGAAGGCGATGCGCTTGCCGTCCGGCGACCAACTCGGCGAGACGTCGATGATGCGGTTGCGAGTGAGCCGGCGCAGACCCTTGCCGTCGCGCCGCACGGTCAGGATCTCGGTGGCTCCGTCGAGGCTCATCACCAGCGCCAGGAGATCACCAGCGGGTGAGTGGACCCCGCGGTACAGGGGCGCTCCGGAGTTCATGTTGCGGAGAATCCGGCCGGGCGACTTCCGGCCGCGCGTCAGCATGAACAGATGCGGCCGGTTCCGGTAGCGGTAGGAGGTGTAGACGATCTCCTGTCCGTCCGGGGACCAGGAGGGGAAGGAGTTGATCGAGCCGTTGCTCGTCGCGGAGCGAAGGCCGCTGCCGTCCGCGTTCATCACGTGCACTTCCTTGCTGCCGGAGCGGTTGGAGATGAACGCGATCTCCGTGTCCGACACTCCCGGGTGGCCGGTGAACAGGCCCACGACGTCGTCGGCGATGGCGCTTCCGATCCGCCCCGCGTCGCGGCGGGTGGCCGTGTAGCGCTTGCGCAGCATGCGCACGCAGCCCCGCGAGACGTCGAGCACCCGGAACTCGATCCGCACCTCCTCACCCTTCGGCTGGACTTCGCCCTGCACCAGGGCGTCGGTGCCGATCTGTCGCCAGTTCGGGCAGACCGTCGGCTGGCCGCCGTCGAGGGGCGCGCTGAACACCGGCCCGAGGAACGCCTTGGGATCGATGACGGTGAACAGGCCCGAGTACTGGAGCCCCGTCTGGAGCCGCGCGCCGACCTCCGCCGCCAGCTCGTTGCCGCCGAACTCACCCTTCGAGTAGAACTGCTGGATGGCGGCGCGGAAGGTCTTCAGCTTGGGATCCGTGATCACGATCGGCGGAGGATCGGCCGCTCGCGCCAAGGCTCCGGCGAAGCAGATCAGGAGAAGCGCCAGACACCGCGTCATCAGAGCACGTCCTGCGGTCGAAACACGAAGAGCCACTCGTCAGCCTCCGGGGGTCGGGGCAATGGGCTCGCCTTCCGGATGGCGCGCTCCACACTCTCGTCGTACCAGGGATTGCCGGAACGGCGCACCACGCTCGTCCCCAGCACCTCCCCGCCGGGGCCCAGTCGAACCCGAACCTCCGTCGAGAGCGGCTGGGCGCGGAAGCCCGGCGCCAACACCCAGGCCCGGGTCACGTGCACCTTGGCCCTGCGCATCCAGGCCATCACCTCGGGCGTGACGGGGACCCCCCGTCCCCCACCCCGAACCGCGCCCTGGGTACCGGCCACCTGGGCGGGCTCCCCAGCCTCGCCCGCCTCCTTGCGAAGCTTCTCCAGCAGATCGTCGTAGTCCACCTGCGGCTCGGCCGCCGGCTTCGGGGCCGGCTTGGGCTTGGCCTTGGGTTTCGGCTTCGCCTTGGGCTTGGGCGGGCGGGTGGGCTCCGCGGGGAGCACGGTCTTCTTCGGCTTGGGCTTCGGCTTGGGTATGGGCTTGGCGATCGCCGCTCTCCCCGGCGCCGGGCCCGCCGCCACCAGGTCCACGTGCACCACGGCGGGAAGAGCCGTCCCCTGCGGGCGCGGCGAGAAGCTGAAGACCAGCAGCACCGCCAGGTGGGCGATGCCCGAGTACGTCAGCAGCCGGCGAAACTCCCGCCGCCGCGTAGCGTCGATGCTGGTCGCGAAACCCGTCACTCTCGCTTCTCAGACTCCAGGGGGCCATTCGTTATTCGGGCTCGGTGACGATCCCGAGGGTCTTGGCGCCGGCGGCCCGGGCCGCCGCCATCGCCTTCACGACCACGCCGTACGGGGCCGCCTTGTCGGCGCGCAGGAAGACCTCCTTGCGATCCAGTCCCTCGAAGATGGCGGCGAGCTTCGCCTCCAGCTCGTCCAGAGGGACCTCCTGATTGGCGAGGTGATAGCTGCCCCCCTTCTTCACGGTGAGGATCAGCGGCTCGTCGCGCATCCGCAGCGGCTGTGTCGTCGTCTCGGGAAGGTCCACGTCGAGACCCTGCTGGAGCAGGGGCGCCGTCACCATGAAGATGATCAGCAGGACCAACATCACGTCCACGAAGGGCGTCACGTTGATCTCCGACATCGCGCGGTGTTGGCGGCCCGCGCGCAGCCCGGCCATCGCTAGTCCCCCGTCGCCCGGGCCGAAGTCCTCGCGGAGGTACCGAGGCGCCGCAGATCGCCCTCGAGCTCGACCGAGAAGAGGTCGATGGCCTCGTTCAGCTCGCGGAGCCTGGCGACGAAGACGTTGTAGAAGACCGTGGCGGGAATCGCGGCGAAGAGCCCGACCGCGGTGGCGATCAGGGCCTCGGCGATACCGGGAGCCACCACCGCCAGGCTGGCGCTCCCCGCGGCTCCAATGCCGGTGAACGCGTTGATGATGCCCACCACGGTGCCGAACAGCCCCACGAAGGGCGCCGAGCTCCCCACCGTCGCCAGGAAGGAGAGCCGGCTCTCCAGCCGAAGCGATTCCTGGGAGGAGGCCCAGGCGATCTGGCGCGAGAGCGTGTGGCGGTGCCCCTCGTCGAGCCTGCCGCCCACGCCGCGCCCGCTGTACTTGAGCATCCGGTTCATCTCGGAGTAGGCAGCCAGGAAGATGGCGGGAAGCGGACCGCGGTCGAGGTCTCGCGCCGCCTCATAGGCGGCCTCCATCGACCCGTCGTGATACACGTCGAGGAATGCCTCGCTATGCTGCTCGGCACTGGTGAGCTCTCGCCATTTGAAGGCGATTGCAGCCCAGGAGATGATGGAGGCGGCGACGAGGAGAAGAATGACGAGCTGAACGACCCACGAGGCCTGCCAGATCAGGTCGAATGGGTCCAGGCTCGCGAGACGTCCCCCCATGACCGTCCCGGCGACAATGAGCACCATGGCTCTCTCGAAAATTGGCTCTGCACGAGTCTAGGAGAGGGCATGGCGCAGTTCAACCAACCCCAGCTTTTCGCCCACCCCGAGGAGTCGCGATGAAGGTCAGCGTGGAGTCGCGTAGTCCGATCAAGCGCAGCGCCGACGTGCTGGCGCTGCCCCTGGCGCAGCTGGACCCGTCCCACTGGCGCCTTCCGTCGCGGATGGCGGGGCTGGATCGCGCCCTGGAGGGAGCCATCCTCGCGTTGCTCGGCACTGGCGACTTCCGGGGCAAGCGGGGGGAGAGCCTGCTCCTCTACCCGCGCGACGGGATCGCCGCCAGGCGAATCCTGCTGGTCGGCCTCGGCGAGGAGAGCCGGATCGACACCGAGGCCTTGCGGGAGGCGGCCGGGGTCGCCGTCCGGGCGACCGCCAAGCGTCAGGGGACGGCGCTCGCCATCCTGGCCCCCGCCCTGCGCCGGGTCCGCGTCGCAGCGGTGGCGCAGGCGATGGCCGAGGGGGCGGTGCTCTCCGGCTACCGGTTCGACCGCTACCGGTCGCGGGGTGACGACGCGCCGGCCGAGGTCGGCTCGCTGGCGATCCTGCTGGAGAAGGGAGCCGACCTGCGGGCGGCCCGCGCAGCCGCCTCCGTCGGAGTGTGCGTCGCCGAGTCCCAGAACCTGGCCCGGGATCTCTCCAACGAGCCCCCCAACGCCCTCCCGCCCGCCGCGCTGGCCCGCGCGGCACAGAAGCTGGCGAAGGGGACCGACCTCCGGGTCCGCGTGCTCGGCCCCGCCGAGCTCCGCAAGCGAAAGCTCGGGGCGATGCTGGCGGTGGCCGACGGCAGCGCCCACACACCGCGGCTGATCGTGCTCGAGCACAACGCGCCGGTCCGGGCGAGGGGCGGCAAGCGCCCGAGGCGCCGCCCCGCCACCGTCTGTCTGGTGGGAAAGGGGGTGACCTTCGACTCCGGCGGTCTCTCGCTCAAGTCCCCCAACAACATGACCAGGATGAAGCACGACATGTCCGGCGGCGCCACGGTGATCGGCGCACTGCGGGCGGCCGCGCTGCTCAAGGCTCCGGTCCACGCGGTCGGCATCGTCGGAGCGGTGGAGAACATGCCCAGTGGCACCGCCTACCGTCCCGACGACATCGTGACGGCGGGTTCGGGCAAGACCATCGAGGTCAAGAACACCGACGCAGAAGGGCGGCTGGTGCTCGCCGACTGTCTGCACTTCGCCCGCGAGGAGTTCGAGCCGGAGGCCCTGATCGACGTGGCGACGCTGACCGGCGCCTGCACGGTCGCCCTCGGGCCCTGGGCCGCCGCGGTGCTCGGCAACAACGAGCGCCTGAGCGACCTGATCGTGAAGGCGGGCGAGAGAACCGGAGAGCGCTTCTGGCCGCTTCCTCTCTGGGAAGTCCACCGCGAGCACATGCGCAGCCAGGTGGCGGACGTGAAGCAAACGGGGGGAAGAGCGGCCGGAACCATCACGGCCGCGGCCTTCCTCTCCTATTTCGTGGGCGACACGCCCTGGGCCCACCTGGACATCGCCTCCACCTCCGACACCGACCGCTCGGGTCCCCTCCAGCCCAGCGGCGCCACGGGCTTCGGGGTGCGGACCCTGAGCGACATCCTGCGCCGCTGGGGCAGGGTCAAGGTCGACTGAGTCCAGTGAAACGGACGCCGCCCCTCGGGCTCGCACTCCTGGCGTGGCTGGTCGCTACTGCGGCTTTGGCCGACGGCAACGCCGGAGAGGGCAAGAAGACGTACGACCGGCATTGCCGCGAATGCCACGGCGTGACCGGCGCCGGGGACGGGCCGGCCGCAGCAGCCGTCGATCCCCGGCCCCGGGACTTCACGGCGGGCGAATTCAAGTTCGACGCCGACAAGGACGGCGTCACCGGCACCGACGAGGATCTCTTCATCGTGATCCAGAAGGGCGGCGCGCTCTTCGGCGGCAACCCGGTCATGGTCCCCTGGGTTCAGCTCTCCGATCAGCAGATCGACAACTTGATCGCGTACATCCGTTCGCTCCGGACCGAGCCGGCGACCAGCAGCCGGTAGAGCGCGAACGGCGCGGGGCGAGCTTCGGTTCCGCGTCCGGGGCCTTTGCTACGCTCCGCATCGTGAACGCACGCGGCTCCCGCAACTCCGACTCCGAGCGGGGGCGCCAGCTCCCCGCGCCCCGACCCGAGCACGGCGTCGAGCCGGTCGACGCCCTCACCCTCTACATGTCGCAGCTCCGCAACTACGCCCCGATCTCCCGGGAAGAAGAGCACCTGCTGGCGACCCGCTGGGTCGAGGAGGGCGACCGGGAGGCCGGCCGCCAGTTGGTCGTCTCCAATCTCCGGCTGGTGGTGAAGATCGCCATGGAGTACCGGCGGGCCTGGACCAACGTCCTCGACTTGATCCAGGAGGGCAACCTGGGGCTGCTGCAGGCCGTCCAGCGCTTCGACCCCACCCGGGGCACCAAGCTCTCCTCCTACGCCGCCTACTGGATCCGGGCCCACATCCTCAAGTACCTGATCGACAACATCCGCCTGGTCCGCCTCGGCACCAGCCGGGCCCAGCGCAAGCTCTTCTTCCGACTGAACAAGGAGAAGCAGGAGCTCGAGAACCAGGGCTTCGAGGTCGGACCGAAGCTTCTCGCCGAGCGGCTCGACGTCACGGAGGCAGACGTGGTGGACATGGAGCAGCGCCTCTCCGAGCCCGAGCTCTCTCTGGACGCGCCGGTTCAGGGTGAGCGAGACAGCGCGAGCTACGGCGACTTCATTCCGGCCGGAGGGGACTCCGCCGAGGAGAACGTCGCCAGCAACCAGCTGCGCCGCGTCTTCATGGAGCACGTCCACGCCTGGGCCGACGAACTCGACGATCGCGACCGGCAGATCGTCGAGCGACGCATCCTCGCCGACGAGCCCGACACCCTGCAGGACCTCGGCAACGAGTTCGGAATCACGCGTGAACGGGTGCGCCAGCTGGAGGCGCGACTGGTGAACAAGCTCCGCGACTATCTGAAGGACGCCGTCGTCGACTTCGAGTACTACGCGTCGCCCGACGACTGAGCGGCTGGTGGATCTGGAGGCGAGATGACACGACGTCGCGTGGTGGTGCACGGACGGGTGCAGGGTGTCTTCTTCCGGGGCTCCACCGTGGAGCGGGCCCGCGAGGTCGGGGTGAACGGCTGGGTGCGAAACCGGTCGGACGGAACCGTGGAGGCGGTCTTCGAAGGCAGCGCGGCGCAGGTGGAGGAAATGCTCCGCTTCTGCCGCGAAGGCCCCCCCTGGGCCCGCGTCGATCGGGTCGAGGAGTTCGAAGAGGAGCCCGAGAGCATCGGGGGCTTCGGCGTCCGATGAGGCGCGGCGCTCGAGGCGCCTGGGGCCCGCTGCTGGCCCTGCTGCTGACGGCCGCCTGCAGCGCAGCCCAGGACCCCGCCCCCTCGGCCTACCCCACCGCGGAGGTCACGATTGGCATCCACCGCATCCGGGTCGACGTGGCGGACACCCCCGAGCGCATGAGCCGGGGGCTCTCGGGGCGCTCCCAGCTGGCCGAGGGCCGGGGCATGGTCTTTCCCTATGCGCGGCCGGAGCGCCACGGGTTCTGGATGTACGACATGCACTTCGACATCGACATCGTCTGGATCCGCGGCGACCGGATCGTCGACGTGACTCCGCGCGCCCGCCACGATCCCCCCGGAAAGCTGCCCATCCTTCGGCCCGAAGAGCCCGCCGATCTGGTCCTCGAGGTCCCGGCTGGCACCGCGGAGAGACTGGGCTGGAAGATCGGCGACCGCGTCGGCGTAGAGCCTCCCGTCCGGCCACGGCGACAGGCGGGCTGACCGGCCGGGAGGGCCATCCAGGCCGGGGCCAGGGAGCGGGAGTGGCTAGACTCGCTTCCCGTGCGGCCTCATCTGCTCGGAATCGACGACGGTCCCTTCGACAAGGACGCCGACGCGGCGACGCCGATCGTCGGCGTGGTGATGGAGGGCGCGGACCTGGTCGAGGGCGTGGCGGTGACGCGCTTCCCCATCGACGGCGACGGGGTCACCGACTTCCTGGCGAGGTGGACCACTGGCCTTCGCTTCCGGCCCGGGCTCCAGGGGATCGTCCTCGGAGGCATCACCATCGCCGGGCTCGCCGTGGTGGACGTGCAGCGCCTCTCGGAGGAGACCGGCCTGCCCGTGCTGGTGATGAACCGAAAGGATCCCCGCAACCACCGGCTGGCCGGGGCGCTCGAGTCCGCGGGGCTGGCCGACCGGCTGGAGGTGGTGAATCGAACCCCGGCCTCGACGGCGGTGAGCGACGGCCTCTACCTCGCCTGTGCGGGCGCTTCCCACGAACAGGCGGCCCGGCTGGTGGAAGCGACCCGGCGCAAGGGCGAGATGCCGGAGCCCCTTCGTCTCGCCCACCTGATCGCCTCCGCCCTGGTCCGCGGCGAATCGAGAGGCCGCGTCTAGCCGCTGGGCAGTTGGGCAGGAACGTCCCCGCTCAGAAGCTCGGTGGGAACTCGGACACGATCTCGGCGCGGAGCGCGGCGTCGATGCCGTCGGTATCCATCCCCACGGCCTCCCGGAGTGCCTCGTCGTCGGACCAGCCTTCACCCAACCGACGGAGCAGGCGTGCGCGCCCGTCGCGGACGGTGTGAGCCTCCACCCAGGCCGCGGCCGCCGTCGAGATCAGGTAGGCGAGGCGCGCCTGCCCGTCGCCGAGACCGCTGAAGCTGGGCGCGATTCGGCGCAGGGAGATCCAGTCCCCGGTGTCGATGGCGCGGCGCAGGCGCACCCGCTCGCCCCGGGTCAGCGACACGATGCCCTGGGAGGCCCGCTCGGCGAGCTCCGCCAGCCCCTCGTTCAGCCAGAAGGGCCGATCCCCGGCGGTCTGCTCGCGGAAGAGCGCGTGGGTGTACTCGTGGAAGAGCAGGGTGCGAAGCTCTCCAGCCGGGTGGGCTGCGGAGACCACGTGGATCCGCCCGTCGTAGAAGCCGACCGTCTGGAAGGAGAAGCGATGGCCGTGGGTGCGGAGATATGCGGCCTTGCCATAGATGACCACGCCCGTGGGCTCCTCCGGGTAGAGCCCGAGCCGGAGCCCGAGCGCCGACCGGGCGTCGTCCAGGTAGCGCAGCACGGTGCGCGCGAAGTCGGGCGCGCCGTTGCGGAGCAGCGCCTCGTGGTAGTGGACCCGGAAGAATTCGTTTTCCTGGTCGATCAGACGAAGCGTGCCGGCGTCTGGCGAATCCATCAGCCGGCGTTCGTCCTCGAGGCGGGAGAGGCGCCTTTGCGCCGAGGCGCGCATGCTGTCGTACTCGTCGCCGGCCGCCGAGAGGAAGGCGAGCAGGTGCTGCTCGGCCGCGTCGAGGTGTCCGCGCCGCCCCTCCAGGAGGGCCAGGTACCAGTGCGCTTCGGGGTGGTTCGGCGCCCGCTCCAGCACGCTGCGCAGTGCTGCGGTGGCGCGCGCGGTCTCGCCGCGGCGGAGATCGTCTACCGCGTCCCGGACCTGCCGCAGGATGCGGTCCTCCTCGCTGCCGGAGGCGCCGCGAGGGGTAACCAGCGGGGGGCCGCTCACGCCGTCGTCCCAGAGGGCGCGAAGCTCCTCGACTCGCGGGGCCGCCGCCCCGCGCCGTTCGGCGGGGATCTTCTCGGGGTCGTCGGTGACGTGGGTGCTGCCGTCCTCGCCCACCCAGACGTGGAGATCGGTTCCGGCGCTCAGGGGAACCAGCAGAAAGGCGACGCAGAGGAGAACGATCCGGGCCACGAGAGACCCATCGACCCGCTCTCAGCGCTTCTTGACCGCCTGGGCCACCAGATGCCCCAGCTCCGGCAGGATCAGCTTCTCCATGGCCAGGCGGACCGCCCCCCTGGAGCCGGGCAGCGCGAATACCACCCTTCCTTCCAGGATCCCCGCGAGGCTCCGGGAGAGCATCGCCGCGGAGCCGATCTCGTGGTAGGAGAGCAGCCGGTAGAGCTCTCCGAAGCCCGGAATCACCCTCTCGAGAAGCGGCTCGATGGTGTCCGGCGTCACATCCCGCGGTGCCACACCGGTACCGCCCGTCACGATGATCGCGCTCACGCCCTCGCGCGAGGTAGCGCTCTCGATGGCCGATGTGATCGCCACCGGCTCGTCCCTCACGACGACCCGGGACGCCACCGAGTGTCCCGCCCCCTCGAGAAGCTCGGCGATCAGCGCTCCGCTCGCGTCGTCCTCGAGCGTTCGGGTGTCACTCACCGTCACGACCGCGGCCGCCATCGACTCGGGGGCCTCCCCGCGGTGCTCCTCGATGCTGGTGGACTCGCCCCCCGGTGCCGCGCCACCCGCACCGGCCCGCTGCTGCTTTCCCTCTCCGCCGCTCACGCGTGGTCCTCCACCCAGTACTCGCCGTCCAGCGTCACTTCCTTCTTCCAGATCGGGACCTGCTCCTTCAGGGTGTCGATGGTGAAGCGGGCGGCGGCAAAGGCATCACCGCGATGGGGCGCCCCGGCGACGACGACCACGGCGATCTCGCCGACCTCCAGGCGCCCCCGGCGGTGCGCCACGGCCACCCGGGTGCCGGGCCAGCGCTCGGCCGCCGCCTGGGCGATCTTCTCCATCTCGCGCTCCGCCATCTCGGGGTAGGCCTCGTACTCGAGGTGCCTGATCGAGTGCCCGCGCGAGCTGTCGCGCACCGTCCCCACGAAGCTCACGATGCCGCCGATGTCGGGCCCGATCACGCGGTTCACCACCGACCCCACATCGAGGGGCTCCGCGGAGAGGGTGCAGCTCCCCGAGCCGCCGGAGACCGGCGGGAGAAACGCCACCTCGTCCCCCTCTGAGAGCGGGCTCTCTTCGCCCACGATCTCGTAGTTGACCGAGACCCGTAGCCGATCCGCCATCTCCTCGAAGCTGGGGTGGTCCCGGGCCAGGAGCCGCCGCAGGTCGGCGGCCATAGAACCCTCGGGGACCGTCACCACGAGCTCCTTGGCGCCCGCGGCCTCCCGGATCGACCCGAAGAGCTTGACCGTAACCTGCATCACCAAAAGGCTAACTCGACCCGCACCCCGCGGCGAGAGCGTTCAGTGGGGCCGCCGGACGGCCGAATGAGGGGTGATGGCAGTTGCCCGCACCAATGCCCTTCGCGACCGGGTCGAAATCGCCCTGGATGAGCTGCGGCCCGCCCTGATCGCGGACGGTGGCAACCTGGAGCTGCTCGACGTGGCGGAGGACGGAACCGTCTGCATCGTCCTCCAGGGCGCCTGCGCCACCTGCCCTGCCCAGAGCGCGACGGTCCGCTTCGGTGTGGAAGCGGCGCTGCGCGAACAGATCCCGGAGGCCGTGGTGGTCGTCGCCGCCCAGGGCGGCGAAGCGCGTTGACCTGAGTTTCCTGGCGCGACTAGACTCAAGCCAGGAAACGGGGAGGGAGACGCCATGGCCGCAGGTCGAAAGAAGGCAACGCGCAAGAAGACCACCGCGAAGAAGGTGGGGCGGAAGAAGACGACGCGCAAGAAGGCCGCCACCAGGAAGAAGGCCACACGGAAGAAGGCCGCCCCGAAGAAGAGGGCAAAGGCGAAGAAGGCCACTCGCAAGAAGGCCGCCACCAGGAAGAAGACCGCGCGGAAGAAGACCGCCCCCAAGAAGAAGGCGACGGCGAAGAAGGCCACTCGCAAGAAGGCCGCCACCAGGAAGAAGACCGCGCGGAAGAAGACCGCCCCCAAGAAGAAGGCGACGGCGAAGAAGGCCGCTCGCAAGAAGGCCGCCACCAGGAAGAAGACCGCGCGGAAGAAGGCCGCCCCGAAGAAGAAGGCGACAGCGAAGAAGGCCACTCGCAAGAAGGCCGCCCCCAAGAAGAAGACTGCGGCGAAGAAGGCCGCTCCCAGGAAGGCGGCGAAGCCCGCGCCCGCCAGGCCCGCGAAGAGCGAGGCGCCGCAGCCGTCCGAAGACGCCAGGACCGCCGCGGCCGCCCCCGACCGGATCGGCGTCATCACCCACTACTTCGGAAGGGCCGGCGCGGGAGTGATCGCCCTCGAGTCCGGCGAGCTGCGCGTCGGCGACACCATCCACGTGCGCGGACACACGACGGACTTCTACCAGCGGGTGAACCGGATCGAGATCGACCACGCCCCGGTGGACCTCGCCAGGCCGGGTCAGTCCGCCGGCGTCGAGATCACGCAGCGTGTGCGCGAACACGACGAGGTGTTCAGGGCCTCCGGCTGAGCTGACTAGCTCTTCGATTCGTCGCTCGGCGGGGAAGGGGCGCCGCCCTTCACGGCCTTGAGCGAAGCGCCGCTCTTCTTCAGTGAATCGGGGAGCGGCATCGACACCTGGCCGTTGAAGGCTGCGCCTTCCTCGATCATCAGCGAGGGCGCCTCGATGTTGCCCTGCATGCGAGCGCTCTTGTGGAGCACCACTTTGGTTCCCGCCACCACGTCGCCGGACACCGCGCCGCTGATGATCACCGTCTTGGAGCGGATGCTCGCCTCGATCTCACCCGACTCGCCGATGATGAGCGTGTTCTCGCTGGTGATCTCGCCGGTGAAGTGCCCGTCGATCCGAACCGTGTCCTTGAAGGAGAGCTTTCCTTCGAAGGACGACCCCTGATCGATGAATGCGGTCAGTCCGCCCGCCGCTGCTGCCGGCGGCGGTGCGCTCGGCTTCGGTGCCATGTCCTCGGTGCGATCTCGGCCAAATGCCATGGATACTCCCCTCCCAACCTCTCACTGACGGCGATTCGGCCCCGGCCGGAGAAACTTGAGCAGTGTCTTCCGCGGCCCCCTTCCCCCCGAGGGAGAAGAAGGAAACCGCGCCAACCCGGGGAGTTAGAGAGCCCGCTGCGGGGCGCCCGGGATCGCCCTCGAGAAGTGGCTTGCTAGACTCGCGGCCCCATGAGCCCGTCCTCCGAGGGGCCCCGCCTCCCGCTGCTCCGCAGCCTGGAGTCGGGGCGCATCCACTCCGCCTATCTGCTCTCCGGTGCCGGTGAAGCGCCGCGCGAGACGGCGCTCTGGTTCGTCCGCGCGCTGGTCTGCGAGCGGGGTGAGGCCGGCCCCTGTGAAGAGTGCGGGGCCTGCCGCCGCTCGCTCCGGGAGGAGGAGATTCTCCTCGACGGCTCCGGCAAGAAGGGCCCCTTGCTCCGCCACGTGGGCGATCACCCGGACCTGCTCTGGGTGGAGCGGGGCCAGGACGACACCCGGGTACGGATCGGCCAGATCCGGGCCCTCCAGGCGGCCTTCCGGCTTCGCGGGGCCGAGGAGGGCCGCCGCGCTGCCGTGATCGCGGACGCCGAGTGGCTGAACCAGGAGGCCCAGAACGCGCTGCTCCGACTGTTGGAGGAGCCGCCCCCGCGGACCAGCCTGGTGCTGGTCACGGCCAGCTCGGCCGGCCTGCTCGCCACCGTCCGCTCCCGCTGCCAACGCGTGGCATTTCCCACCGATACCGCGCGCTCACCACTCGGCCCGGACGCATCGGACGAGGAGCGGGCCCTGGTCTCCCGCCTGGAGGGCCTCCCGGACCAGGACCTGGCGGGCCTGCTCGAGTGGGCCGAGTCCTACCGCGGTCCCCGGGCGATTGCAGCCAGCGCGGTGAGCGAGTTCCTGGGAACGGCGTCGGCCTGGCTGCGCGAGCGGGTCGCCGAGTCCGCCGTGGCCGGCCGTCGCGATCTGCGGCGCGAGCTCGAAGCCTTCGACACCCTGAAGGCCTGCCGCAAGTCCCTGATCCAGCGCAACGCCAACCCCCAGATGGTGGCCGAGCGGGCGCTCCTGGCTCTCCGAGAGATGACGGTCCAATGAAGCGCTTCTTCAGCGTCACCACCCCGATCTACTACGTGAACGCCGAGCCCCACATCGGTCACACCTACACCACCATCGTCGTCGACACGCTGGCGCGTTACCACCGGATGGCGGGGGAGGAGACCTTCTTCCTGACCGGAACCGACGAGCACGGGGAGAAGGTGGCGGAGGTCGCTGCGCAGCGCGGCGTCAGCCCCCGGGAGTTCACCGAGCAGATCTCGGGCACCTTCCGCTCCACCTGGGAGGAGCTCGGAATGAGCTTCGACCACTTCATCCGCACCACCGACGACTACCACGTTCGCGTGGTCCAGACGGTGCTCCAGGCCGTGTACGACGCCGGGGAGATCGAGTTCCGCGAGTACGAGGGCCTCTACTGCGTCGGCTGCGAGCGGTTCCTCACCGAGCGCGACCTGGTGGACGGCCTGTGCCGCGATCACGAGCGCCCGCCGGAGCGGCGGGCCGAGTCGAACTACTTCTTCAAGATGAGCCGCCACTTCGACTGGTGGATCGAGCAGCTCCAGCAGCAGCCGGACCTGATCACTCCCGAGCGCTACCGGAACGAGGTGCTGGCCATGCTGCGCGGGGAGAGCGGGCTCGAGGACCTCTGCATCTCGCGGCCGAAGTCACGGCTCGAATGGGGCATCGAGCTTCCCTTCGACCGGGACTACGTCTGCTACGTCTGGTTCGACGCGCTGATCAACTACATCTCGGGCCTCGGCTATCCCGACGACCCGGCCTTCCTGGATCGTTGGGGCGCTGTCGAGCACGTGGTGGCCAAGGACATCCTGAAGCCCCACGGCGTCTTCTGGCCCACCATGCTGCGCGCCGCGGGCTTTCCACTCTTCCAGCGGCTTCACGTCCACGGCTACTGGAACGTGGACGAACGCAAGGTGTCGAAGAGCCTCGGGAACATGATCTCGCCACTCCTGATGAGAGAACGCTACGGCTTCGACGCGTTCCGCTACTTCCTGCTCCGCGACATGACCTTCGGCCTCGACTCGAACTTCACCGAGGAGGCGCTGGTCGCTCGGATCAACGCGGACCTCGCCAACAATCTCGGGAACCTGGTCAGCCGCACGCTCAACATGACCGCGAGGTTCTGCGAGGGACGGGTGCCCGAGCCGGGGGCCAGCGGCGAGCTGGAGACCGGGGTCGAAGCCACCGCCTCCGGTGCCGCCGACGCAGTGGACGGATTCGTGCGGCGGCTCGAGTTCCACCGGGCGCTGGAGACGATCTTCTCGGTGGTAGACGCCACCAACCGCTACCTGGATGCGCGCGCTCCCTGGAAGGCGGCCAAGGATCCCGGCCGCGAGGAAGAGGTGCGGACGACACTCTTCACCTGCTGTCAGGCGTTGCGCTCCGTCGCGCTGCTGCTGGCGCCCTTCACGCCCGACGCATCCCGGGAGATCCTCGAACGACTCGGCCTTCCCGACGCCCTCGAGACCGCGCGTCTCCCCGACGACGCGCGCAGCTGGAGTGCCCCGGCTCCCGGCACGCCCACCACCAAGGGCGCGTCTCTCTTCCCTCGCGTGGAGTCCCCCGAGATCGAGACCGGCTGATGTGGATCGACAGCCACTGCCACATCACGGCGGACGACTTCCGCGAGGATCGCGGCCAGGTCCTCGATCGCGCCGGGGAGGCCGGCGTCGAGACCGTGATCGGGATCGGCGCGGGCTACGGCCTCGAGCACAACCAACTGGCCTTGGATCTGGCCGCGGATGAGCCGCGCCTGTTCGCGACCGTCGGCGTCCACCCCCACGACGCCGACCAGCTCGACGACGAGGGGCGGCGACGGCTCCGGGAGTGGCTCGCCCGGCCGGGCGTGGTGGCGGTGGGCGAGTGCGGCCTCGACTACTACTACATGAACTCGGATCGCGAGATTCAGCGCCAGGTGTTCGCCGAGCAGCTGGCGCTGGCGCGCGAGGTCGAGCTTCCCGTCGTGATCCACGTGCGCGACAGGGGAGAGGATGCCTATCGGGAGCTGATGGAGATCTGGGAGAGCGAGGGCGGCGGCGATCTGGAGGGCGTGCTCCACTGCTACAGCCACGACCTGCCCTTCGCCAGCCACGCACTGGACCGCGGCCTCTGCATCTCCTTTTCGGGGATCTTGACCTTCAAGGGAGCCCGGGAGCTGCGTGAGGTTGCGGCAGCCCTTCCCAGCGACCGGCTGCTGGTGGAGACCGATGCGCCGCTGCTCGCCCCGCAAGGCTTTCGCGGAAAGAGGAACGAGCCGGCCCACGTACGCCTCGTCGGCGAGATGTTGGCGGAGGTTCAGGGGCGCTCCGCGGAAGAGGTCGCCCGCCAGACCACGGAGAACACCAGGCGCCTGTTTCGGCTGTCCTGAGCGGAGAGATTCATGGAGCAGGAGAAGTCGGTGTTGGAGCTCGCCTCCGGCCTCGCGCGCGCCGCCGGCCAGGTCCAGCGGGAGCGCTACGCGACCGACTTGGAGATCCGTACCAAGAGCGCGGCGGTCGACCTCGTCACCGATGTGGACGAGACCTGCGAGGCGCTGATCGTCCGGGGCCTCGAGGCCGAGCGGCCGGATGACGCCATCCTCGCGGAAGAGGGCGGCAGCCGGGAGCGGAGCGGGGCGGTCTGGCGCTGGGTGATCGATCCGCTCGACGGCACCACCAACTACGCCCACGGCTATCCGCGCTTCTGCGTCTCGATCGGAGTCGAGCTCGAGGGGGTGCGCACGGTGGGCGTGGTGTACGACCCGCTGATGGACGAGCTCTTCCACGCCGTCGCCGGGCGGGGCGCCTATCTGAACGGCAGGCGGATCCGGGTCTCCACGGAGACGGCGCTCGATCACTCGCTGCTCGCGACCGGCTTCGCCTACGACCGCCGCGCCAGCGAGCAGGACAACCTCGACAACTTCGCAGCCTTTCTGAAGGCGGCCCGCGCGCTGCGGCGCGACGGGAGCGCCGCGCTCGACCTCTGCTACGTGGCCGCGGGTCGGCTGGACGGGTTCTGGGAGTTCAAGCTCGCGCCCTGGGACGTGGCGGCGGGCTACCTGATCGTCGAGGAGGCCGGCGGGCGCTGCAGCGACGCCTCGGGCGGGGCTCCCCCGGCGTCGGGAAGCGAGGTGGTGGCGAGCAACGGGCAGATCCATCCGGCCATGCTCGAGGTGTTGAGGGCCGTCCGGTGAACGAGAGGCATGAGGAGACCGGGCTGATCGCGAGAATCCGGGCGCTTCGCAGGGAAGACCCGGCCCTGTTTCGCGCCCGCGCCCTCCTGATACTGACTCTGGTGGTGCTCGCCATTCGCCTGGCCCTGGGCGCCAACCCCTGGACCGGAGGCATCGCCGAGCGCGTCGCGAGCGGCGACAACCTGCGTCCGATCGACTACGCGCGGACCTGGGGCTGGTGGGTCGCCGCCGGCAATGCGACCCTCGCCGCGATCCTGCTGCTCACGTCTCGCCGCTGGCTCACCCGGGGCGATCCGCCCGAGGTCGGCGATCTGGCGCCTCCCAGCGACGTGCCCCGCCGCGCCTTCTGGCTGCTGGTCGCGGCGGCCGTGGTCACCTGCGCGGTCATCGGCCACCCGCGGCTCTCCTTCAGCCTCTGGGACGACGAGGTGACCACGGTCGAGCGGTCGCTCGACGGCTTCTACGAGCGCGACGCGTCGGGCGAGATCGACTTCGTCGAGGCGAGGTGGCGCGACACTGTCTGGTTCTACAACCAGCCCAACAACCACGTCCCCTTCACGATCGTCGCGCGCCTCACGCTGGCCGCCTGGCGCGCCGTCGCGCAGCCCGAGCTGCGCTTCGTCGACGAGCTGGTGTTCCGCCTGCCCGCTCATCTGGCGGGGCTCGCGTCGCTGGCACTGGTCGCCGTCTTCCTGAGGCGCATCGGGTACTGGCTGCCGGGCGTCTGCGCCGCCTGGCTGCTGGCGCTGCACCCGTGGATGCTCCGCTACACGACCGAGGCGCGAGGATACGCGCAGATGCTGGCGCTCATCCCGCTCACCCTGACCCTCTGGGTGCGCGCCCTGCACCGGGGAACCTGGGGACGCTGGCTCGCGTTCGGCGCCTGTCAGTTCCTGCTCCTGTACACCTATCCGGGCACCCTCTACTTCCTGGTCGTGCTGAACGCGTTCACGGCGCTGGCCCTGCTGCACCTCCACTGGGGCACGCCCGCACTCTGGCAGCAGATGCCGCGCTGGCTGCTGGCCGGCCTGGCGGGCGCCATGGCCTGGCTGCAGCTGATGCTGCCCAACATGATGCAGCTGGTGGAGTACCTGGGCAAATATGACTCGGACACCCCTCCCCGCTTCCTGGCCAACGTCCTCGCCTCGCTCTGGGTGGGTCTGGGATGGAAGGTGGGAGAGCTGGGGGAGCACTACGCGGAGCTGATGGACATGGCGCTCGCGCACCCTCTCGCGTTTCGGGCGGGGCTCGCGATGACACTCCTGGCGGTCACGGCGGGCTTCTTCCGCCTGCTCGTGGCCGGCGGCGTGCGCGCGCTGATCGGTCTGGTCCTGCTGCTTCCCGCGCCCATCAGCTACTGGATCGCGATGGCCCGGGACGACAGGGTGCACGAGTGGTACTGGCTGTTCGCGGTTCCCGGACTGGTCGCGCTCGCCTCCCTGGGCCTCGGCTGGTGCTTCGCCCGGATCCGTCCCGCCAGACTTTCGACGGCGCTCAGCGGGGCGCTGATGGTCGTGGCCCTCGTCAGCTACGCCGCCTGGACGCAGTACCCGCGCCAGGCCCTCCTGAAGGGTTCGATCCAGCCCCTGCGCGAATCCGTCCTGATGACCCGGCCCACGCTCGATCTCTTCGCGCCCGAGAACCAGGAGGTCATCACCGCCTCCTTCGAACGCGGCCCTACCTACTACGATCCCCTCCTGATCGAGATCAGCACGATGGAGGAGATTCGTCAGCTGATGCGGGAGGCCGAGCGGACCGGCAAGGCCCTCTACGTCAACCTCGGAAAGCCGGAGCAGGCGCAGCTGGGGTATCCGGATCTCTTCGCGCTGATGGAGAACCCCGATGTCTTCGAGGTCGTCGCCACGCTCTACGGCTTCGAGCCCCGCGGCCACCGCATCATCTATCGGTATCGAGGGGTTCCGCTTCGGGCTCCGGCGGCTCCTCCGAAGAGAGGAAGCGGTTCGTGAACGCCTCGAGGCTGATCGGGATGGTCCCGGCCAGGTCGTAGTCGAGCCGGTAGACCACCTCGTCAGCGGGTCGCTGGGCGGCAATTCCCCGATCCGGCTCGGCGCTTCCCAGGTGGACCTCGGCGAGGGGCGACGCCTGCTCGCCCGAGTTTTCACCGAAGGCGCGAAGGATCACGGCCGGTGGCGAGAGCCCCATGGCGCGGAGCTCGTCCTCTCCCATCGCGTCGGCGGCGATGTCGACGGCGCTGAGCTTCGAAAGCTCGCCGATCATCTGGGAGGCCTTTCCGGCGGCCATCGCCTGCGGCGCGGTCACCCAGCCCTCCTCCACGAGCTCGCCACTCACCACGTGCGGGCCCGATTCTCCCTCCGCAGCGAAGACCAGCTCGAAACGGACGGCGTCGGAAGCCTCGAAGTCGGCGAGATTCTTGAAGCGGTAGGCGGCCACCGTGCGCGGATAATCCTCCAGCCGCTGCTCGCCGATCCGATACAGGGCGCTCTCCGCCGCCCCGCGCACGGCCCGCTGCGCTCCGTCCACGGTCGCCCCGATCGCGATCCGTGCCCGAGCGGGTGTCTCGTCCGTTTCGCCGGCCCCCATCACGAGCGTGGCCTCGAATGCCGGAGCGTCCAGACCGACCTCCGCGTCCGGGGGCACCTCGTCGATGAAGCCGTCGGCGCGGAGAAAGCTCAGATCGGTGAGCAGACTGTCGACCGCGTCCTGGTCGGCCGCCGCCTCCAGGGGCTCGAGCAGTCGCCAGCCCTCCTCGCCCTTGCCGAGAACCACCCGGCCGCCGGGCCAGCTCGCTTCGATGCGCTCGACCGCGTCGCGGTCGAAATTCAGCACCTTGGCGTCGCGAAGCTCCTCGAGCGACTTCTCCAGCGCGGTGGCGTGGTACGTCTTCACCGCGTAGACCTGCGGGCCCTTCCCCGTCTTGACGTAGCTGTTGCCGCCGATGGGGGTCTTGTCGCCGACGTAGAGGACATGCTCCGCCCCGGCGACCCAGAAGCGGAGGCTCGGATCGGCGCCGATTCCGTACTCCTCGAGGGGCTCCGGGGCCTCGAAGACCGCCTCGCTGGCCAGGGCGGCGAGGGTGGAGGCCAGGCTGTCGGCGCGGATCTCGTCGGCGGGAAAGCGAACCGGCTCCGTGATGCGCCAGCCCTGCGGGGAGCGCTCCAGGCGCACCGGCGCTGCTCCGCCGGCGGCCAGGGCGATGGCGCCGATCTCCTCGGCGGAGACTCCCTGGAACAGGCGCCTGGCCGCCTCCTCCGCTTCGGCGCGCTCCGCCTGGCCCCGGATCTCGTAGAAGTACAGGAAGGCGCCCAGGGCGGCGACGACCAGCGCCAGGATCGCGGTGTTGCGCGGATTCATCGGGGCCTGGCCTCAGCGACCGGGCGCTCGCCGCCGTGACCACCAGGCGAAGACACCGGCGATGGCGATCGCTTGCGGAAGGACGAAGAGCGACAGGTAGCGGATCTGGAGAAACTGCTGGCTGGAGAGCTGCAAGCGGCTGGCGCGCACCTGCCCGGGTCGGACCGAGATGGCCTCGACGTCCCCCAGCAGCCAGTTCACCGCATTCACGAAGAGATCGCGGTTGCGGAACTCCCCGATCAGCTGGTTGCCCGCGAAGTCCGAGTCACCGACCACGACGATCCGAGCCTCGGTTCCCTCGCCGGCCCCTTCCACCCCGCCCGCCTCCGGATCGGGAGAGATCCCCTCCCCTCCCTCGCCGTCAGCCGCGAATCGCAGGATTCCGGCCACCGCCACGGGAACGGGCCCGGCGGCATCGTCCTCGCCCTGTTCGGCCTCCCCGGCCGTGAAGAAGCGATCCAGGTCGCGCTCGCCAAAGGAGGCCTCGCTGGTCAGGACCAGGGTCGTGTACTCCCCCGTGCCCCCCGCCTTGGGCCGAACGCTTCGCGCGACGTGGAAGAGCGTCGCGTCGCGGAGGTCCCTGGTGATCGGGTGGTCGCCGTAGGCAGCGGCGAGCGGAGAGACGGGGCGGCCGAACAGGCCCTGCACCCGGTCCACGATGACGTCGTCCCCCACCTCGATGCCCCAGCCCGCGAGGTCCTGGTAGATGTCGGTGTTGGCCCGGGGATCGACCAGCACCAGCAGCGCTCCTCCCCGGGCGAGGTAGCGCTGCAGCGCCTTGTGCTCCGTAGCGTGGAGGGGCCGGGTGGCGCCCGCCAGCACCACCACGTCGGCGTCTTCGGGAACGTCCCCCTTGGCCGCCAGCATCAGGGTGCGAACCTGGTAGTTCTCGTTCTCGAGGGCGTTCTTCGCGAATCCGAAGCCCCCGGCCTCTTCCGCCCCTTCTCCCTCGACGATGCCTTCGTTGTGACCGATCAGGAAGTAGACGGTCTTCTGCTCGAGCCGGGTCAGCCTCACGATCGCGTTGGTGATCTTCTCCTCGCTGAGCTCCGTCACCTCGACCGACTCGTCGCCGTAGGCGATGTGGATCAGCCCGCCTTCGAGCTGCTCCGGGGAGACGCCGAGACCGCGCACCAGGCCGGGCTGGGCCTGCGGGTCGGCGAAGCTGACCTGGAAGCGGTCGCTCACGTAGCTGAAGCGGTCCAGCAGCTGCCGGGCGGGCGGTGCCGTGATCGCCGAGTAGAGCGCCGTCACCTCGACGTCGCGCTCGAGTCCCTCCAGCAGCTGGAGTGTCTGGGGGGAGAGCGAGTGGGAGCCCGCCTCCGTCCAGTCCCAGCGGGCGTGGTAGCGGGTGGACAGGAACGCCAGCATCACCAGCAGCACGATGCCCAGCGCGGTGCCGAGCAGCGCGCTGGTGCCGTGCTTGCCCGCGCGCCGGGCCTCCCCGGACCGCATCCGCTCGCGCAGGGCGTCCAGACTGGAGAGCAGGGCCACCGCGAGCAGCACCAGACCGACGACGAAGTTGCCGAGGATCCACCAGAGGTCCGCCCCCAGCATCGGCGTGCCGGAGAGAAGCTGCAGCAGCAGGCTCAGCAGTCCGAACAGGACCGCGACGCCGCCCAGCCAGCCGATCAAGCTCGCGCGCCCCTGCATCTCAGCGCCACCTCACGGATTCGACCGACGCCTTGGTGAGCAAGAGGAAGATCCCGATCATGAATGCGAAGTAGGCGAGGTCGCGGGTGTCGATCAGGCCCCGCACCATCTGCTCGAAGCGGTCCGCCGAGGAGAGGAATCGCAGCACCTGTGAGACCGTGGAGTGGGTGCCGACCGCGCCCCCCGCCGCCCCCAGGTCCGCGACCACCGAGAGGAGCCAGAGGATCAGGAGCAGCACCAGCGCGAGGAAGAATGCGATCAGCTGGTTGCGGGTGACCGAGGAGGCGAAGACGCCCACCGCGGCGTAGGTCAGACCGACCAGCAGCAGGCCGAGCAGGCCCGACAGGCTCTTGGCGACCTCGGGCTCGCCGTACAGGAAGACGATCCCCGTGAACAGACCCAGGACGGCGACCAGCAGGCTGACGAAAGCGGCCGCCGCCAGATACTTGCCGATCACCAGCTCCCATATCGTGATGGGGCTGGTGAGCAGCAGCTCCTGGGTGCCGTTGGTCTTCTCGGCGGCGAACAGTCCCATGGTGATGCCCGGGACGAGGAACAGGACGACGATCCACATCACCTGAAGGAACGGCGAGATCAGGTGGTCGTTCAGGTTCATGTCGCGAAGGAAGTCGAAGGCCTGGAACTGCTGCGCCTGCGCGACGGTGCTGTCGAAGCTCAGCACGCTGGCCAGGAAGAAGAAGCCCGACAGCACCGCGAACAGCGTGAGCACGACGTAGGCGACCGGGGAGACGAAGAGCGACTTGAGCTCGCGACCGGCGATGGCGCCGACGTGCCTCATTCCTCCTCCCCCTGCAGTGCGGCCGCGTCGTCCGCCGTGGTCACCCGCGCGAAGATGTCCTCCAGCCGCTGTCCGCCCTGGGTCAGCTCGTCCAGCGGCGAGTCGACCACCTTGCGCCCGGCGTTGATCAGGATCACGCGGCGGCAGATCGCCTCCACCTCGGCGAGGATGTGCGTCGAGAGCACCACCGTGTGCGCGCCTTCCTCCTGCTCCGCCGAGGTGAGGTCGGCGACCAGCGCGCGGATCTCGCGGACCTGGATCGGGTCGAGGCCGACCGTCGGCTCGTCGAGGATCAGCACGCTCGGGTTGTGGACGATCGCCTGTGCCAGGCCGACCCGCTGCCGGTATCCCCGCGAGAGCGATCCGATCACCCGGCGGTGTACCGCCTGCAGACCGCAGCGCTCGAGAGCGCGCTCGACCGCCGCCTTCCGCTTCGAGCGCGGAACGTCCTTGAGCTTCGCGACGTAGCGGAGGTAGCCGACCACGTCCATCTCGGGGTAGAGGGGCGGGATCTCGGGGAGGTAGCCGACCGCGCGTCGCGCGGCGAGGGGATCCTCGAAGATGTCGTGGCCCGCGATCAGCGCCGTCCCGTCGGTCGCCGGAAGAAACCCGGTCAGGATGCGCATGGTGGTGGTCTTGCCCGCCCCGTTGGGTCCGAGAAAGCCGATCACCTCGCCGCTCTCGGCGGAGAAGGAGACGTCGTCCACCGCCAGCAGGTCGCCGTAGCGCTTCGAGATCCCGCGCGCTTCGATCAAAGGTCGGCTCCAGGTTCCGATCGCTCGAGGAGGGAGCAATATAGTACCCTCGCGCGATGGGTCTAGCCCCTTCGGAATCCTCGCTCCGGCGTGCGGAGGGCCCCACTCGCGCATGAGAGTCGCCCTGATCGTCGAGCGCTTCGACCCCGTCGGTGGAGGCGTGGAGCGGACGGCCTGGCAGGTCGCGCAGGCGCTGGCGAACGCCGGGGACGAGGTCCACGTCTTCTCCCGGCGGCTCGCCCGGCTGCCGGAGCGCAGCGCTGCGGCCGGACCGGAGATCCGGGTCCACCGGGTCCGGTCGCCCGGCGGCTGGCAGCCGCTGCGGGTGAACGGTTTCTCCCACGCCGCGGCCCGTGCTGCACCGCGCGGAAGCTTCGACGTCGTGCACTCGTTCTCGAGAACGCGGCACCAGGACGTCTACCGCGCCGGAGGGGGCAGCCACGCCGACTACATGCTGCGCGCCTACAGCGGCTTCGGCCTCCGAGCGAGGCGTTTCTCACCCAGGCACGCGACGCTGCTCGCCATCGAGCGCAGCGTCTTCGCGGACCCCACCCAGGTGGTCCAGTGCAACTCGGAGATGGTCCGGGACGAGCTGGCCGCGCGCCACGGGATTCCCCCCGATCGCCTGGCCGTGCTCCCCAACGGCGTGGACCTCGAGCGCTTCCATCCGGCGCGGCGGGAGACGGCGAGAGAGCGGATCCGCCAGGAGGTGGGCCACGGCGCGGGCCCCGTCTGGCTGCTGGTCGGAAGCGGATTCCGGCGCAAGGGCGTCGACACCGCCCTGCGCGCGCTCGCGCGGGGTGGCTCCGGCGACGCGGTCCTGTGGGTGGCCGGCGGGGACGCCCCGGCACCCTGGCAACAGCTGGCCGACGAGCTCGGCGTCGGCGAGCGGGTGCGCTTCCTCGGCCAGCGCGGCGATCCCGAGAACCTGTACGCCGCGGCCGACGCACTGATCCTCCCCACTCGCTACGACTCCTTCGCCAACGTCTGCCTGGAGGCAGCCGCGGCGGGAATCGCGGTGGTGACGAGCGGCGCCAACGGCGCCGCTCGCTGGATCGGCGACGCGGGCCTGGTCGTCGAGGACCCCGAAGACCTGGCGGGCTTCGCACAGGCCCTCGACATCTTGACGGAGCCGCGGATCCGAGAGGCGCTCGGCGCCTCGGCGCGTCAGCGCGCAGAGACGCTCGGCTGGCCCGAGCACGCGAGCGAGCTTCGGCAGCTCTACCAGAACGCGCTCCGGCGCGAGCAGCGCGTCCGCTGGTACCGGGGCAGCGACGCGGGGCGCCACAGCGCGGGGCGCGCGGCGAGCCGCGGCGAGGCCCTGGTGCTCCGCGACAACCCGCGCCGGCGACTGGTCCGGCTCTCCGACGCGAACGGCGGCGCGATCCTGATCAAGCACTTTCGCGTCAGCAGCGGCCTCCACCCGGTACGCGAACGCTGGAAGGCGCGGATCGGACGGGCGCCAGCGGACCGGGAGTGGCGCGTGCTCACGGCACTTCAGGCGGCCGGAATTCCGGTGCCCGAGCCGATCGCGCTCGGCGTGCTGCCGGGCGGCGACCGCCTCCTGGCGATCTCGTTCCTGGAAGGAGACCCCTTTCCGGCGGTGCTGGAGGAACCTCCCGCTGCGAGGTGGGATGCGCTTCGCCGGCTCGGCGCGCTGGTGACACGCGCCCACGCCGCCGGCTTCGTGCACGGGGACCTCCACGGGGAGAACGTGTTCTGGACCGAGGCGGGACCGGTTCTCCTCGACCTGCAGCACGCGCGCCGCAGCCGCTCTCGACGGGCCCGCGAGCGCGATCTCGGCGACCTCGACTACTCGCTCTGGCGCTCCGCCAGCCTGGCGGAGCGGATCCGGCTGCGGGCTGCGGCACTGGGCCTCACCCCGCCCTTCGACGCTGCCGCCCGCGCCGCGCTCCGCGCGGTGGGCAGAGCCGCGAGTGCTCGCGCGACCCGTCACGCCCGCAGCCGCACCCGCCGCTCGCTGCGCCCCGGCCGACTCTACGCCCGTCTCCAGCTGGCGGAGGGAGGCGGCATGCGGCTGCGCGAGGTCCCGGAGGCCGACGTCCGCCGGGCCCTCGCCGCGCATCGCGAGGCCTTGTCCGCCGGCGACGCGCGCGTCCTCAAGAGCGACGAGCGCTCCCGCCTGAGCGCCGTCGAGGTCGCGGGACGCCGAGTGGTCGTCAAGGAGGTGCCCTTCCGCGGATCCGCCCGCGGCCTGGCCGACCGGCTACGGGGCTCGGCGGCGCGGCGCGCATGGCTCGGGGGTCACGGGCTGATCGCGCGGGGCGTGGGCGCGGCCTGCCCCCTGGCATTCGTCGAATCGAGGCAGATGGGGCTGGTCGCGGGATCGGCGGTGCTGCTGGAAGACCTGCGCCCCCATCCCGACGCGCTCGACGCCGGAGCCCGTGGCGATCCCGCAGCCGTGCTGACCGCGCTCGGCCGGCTGGTCGCGACCCTGCACCGCCGGGAGATAGATCACAGCGACCTCAAGGCCACCCACATCTTCATGGAAGAGAGAGACGGGCGACCGCTCCCGAGGCTGATCGATCTGGAGGGAGTACGGTTTCCCCGCCGCATCTCCGCGAAGCGGAGGCTCGAGGCGCTGGCTCAGCTCAACGCCTCGCTGCCCGACTCCTTCCCTAACCCCGCCCGCTGCCGCGCGTTCGCGCGCTACGCAGCCGAGCACCCCTTTCCGGGCGGCAACCGCCGCGCGCTCGAACGCGTGGTGGCGGCGAGTCTGGCGCGCGGCCATCGCTGGAGCGGCGGGGAGACCCGGGATTGCGGCGGTGCGGTGAGGGGCCCTGTCAGGAAGCCCGCTCCAGAGTGATCCACTGGTAGTACGAGGAGGAGCCGGGCACGGCGCCGCCCTGCCCCAGCCGGTACTCGATGGCGCGGGTCGTGGTCGCACTCTCGAGGATCCGCTTGAAGGCCTCGATCTTGCGATCGGGATCGTCGGGGTTGAGACCGTGGAAGACGAGCTCCACGCACCGCTTGTTCTCGAGAACGTTCAGCACCAGCGTCGTGAGGGTGAAGAGCTTTCCGATCCCCTCGACGGCCTCGACCGAGAAGCGGGGAACGTCGATCTTGTCGAGCTCGATTCGATAGTCGAGGCGCATCAGTCTCTCCTAGGAAGGCAGGGGCCGCAGCGTGACGCCCACGCAGGGAGTGTCAAGTCAACTCGCGGAGCGCTTCCGGTTGGCGGCCACGTGCTCCAGCAACTCCTGGCGGCCGATCACCTCCTTCTCGATCAGCAGCTGTGTGAGGGCGTGGAGTATATCCCGCGTGGGCACGTCTCTCGGCTTCTCGGCCGGAGCGGGGGGAGGAGGCGGCTCGGTTTCCTCATCGAGCTGGGGCACGGTCACATCGCCGTCCTCGCTCTGAGCTTCGGGCTCGACCTGGTCGAGGGACTCGGCGATGGCCTTCTGGAGATCGTTGAAGACCGGGGCGGTGTCACCGTCGGAGATCGGCGTCTCCGCGAGAACCGAGGCGCCGTCCTCGTCTTCCGCCGCCGGGGGACTCTCGCCGCGGTAGAAGGCGGCGATGGCGCTGCTGATCTGGATCGGACCGACCAGCACCGGCCGCACCGGGATCCCGGCCCGGAAGCTCACGTCGTCGACGACGCGGAGATCTTCCGGCTGCGCCATCCCGAGGTAGAGGATCTCTCCCCCACTGACGCGCTTGCGAAAGAGTGGAAGACAGCGGTACTCCTCCGCCACCTCGACCGGCAACAGCGCCAGGACATCCGGCTCGATCTGCTTTCCGTCGAGATGGACACCCGGGATTCCGTAGTGGCGGGAGAGAGTCCGCACCAGCTCCGGCTCGGTGACGTATCCCAGCTCGACCAGTGTCTCTCCCAGACGATTGCCCCAGCGAGACTGCTCGCCGACGGCCGCCCCCAGCTGGAACTCGTCGATGAGCCCCGCCTGCACCAGGATCTCCCCGAGCTTCGTCTTCTCGGACAAGCTTGCCTCCACGCCGCTGCGACTACGGTCATCGGCGCGTCGGGGACCGGAGCTTAGGCCGCATCTTGGCCCCCGCGGGGAAAACGCTGGGACTCCGCCGACCCGGCCCCGGGGCGCCTTCATTCGCTGAGGAAGCAGCGACTCCGGCCGCCCTCGACGGGGTAGAGCTCCGGCGCCTCCTTGTCGCAGCGGTCGAACGCCTCCGGGCAGCGGGTGTGGAAGCGGCAGCCGGACGGCGGGTTGGCGGGAGAGGGAACGTCGCCGAGCACCCGGGCTGCGGCGCTGCGGCGCCGCGGGTCCACCGAGGGCACCGCCGCCAGCAGTCCGCGGGTGTAGGGGTGGCGCGGGTCCTGGAAGATCCGCTCCGTCTCTCCGTGCTCGACGATCTGACCCAGGTACATCACCGCGACCTCGTCGGCGAGGTAGCGCACCACGCTGAGGTCGTGGGTGATGAAGAGATAGGTGAGCCCGAGATCCTGCTGGAGCTCGCCGAGCAGGTTCAGGATCTGCGCCTGGATCGACACGTCCAGAGCGGAGACGGCCTCGTCGCAGATCACCAGGCGCGGCTCGACGGCGAGCGCGCGGGCGATGCAGATCCGCTGGCGCTGCCCGCCGGAGAACTCGTGCGGGTAGCGCCACATCTGGCGCGGGTCGAGCTGCACCCGCTCCAGCAGGGCGGCGACCCGATCGGTGCGCTCCGATTCGCTCGCCCCGAGCGAGAACGACCTCATCCCCTCGGCGATGGCGTCGCGCACGCGCATGCGGGGGTTCAGTGATCCGAGAGGATCCTGGAACACGATCTGGAGCGCATGGCGCCGTGCGCGCATGTCCTCGTCGGAGAGAGCGAGGAGATCCTCCCCGTCGAACAGCACGCGTCCGGCGCTGGGCTCCACCAACCTCAGGATCGAAAGTCCCGCGGTGGTCTTGCCACAGCCCGACTCGCCCACCAGTGCCAGCGTGCGACCGGCCGGCACCTCGAAGGAGACGTCGTCCACCGCGCGCACCCAGCCCACCGTGCGCTGGAGGATCCCGCGCCGGATCGGAAACCAGGTGCGCAGCTCCTGCACGCGCAGCAGGGCCTCGGGGGCGCTCACGACTGCTCCTCGCGCCTGACCACGTGGCAACGCACCGCGTGGTCTTCGGCCAGCCCGAGCTCGTCGGGCGGCTCGGTCGGGCAGATCTCGATGGCCCGCGTGCAGCGCGAGGAGAAGCGGCAGCCGGGCGGCCAGTCCTCCGGCGCGGGCACCGTACCGGAAATCTCGGTCAGGCGTTCCCCGCGCCGCGCCAGCGCGGGCATCGAGGAGAGCAACCCACGCGTGTAGGGATGCCGAGCCCCCCAGAATCGTCTCGCGGGTGCCCTCCTCCACCAACCCGGCCGCGTACATCACCGCCACCCGGTCGGCCAGCTCATTCACGATTCCGAGGTCGTGGGTGATGAGCAGGATCCCCATCCCGCTGTCGCGCTGCAGCTCGCGCAGCAGCTCCAGGATCTGGGCCTGGATCGTGACGTCCAACGCCGTGGTGGGCTCGTCGGCGATCAGCAGCTTCGGCTGGCTCGAGAGCGCCATGGCGATCATCACCCGCTGCTTCATCCCCCCGGAGAGCTGGTGCGGGTAGGCGTCGAAGCGCGCGTCGGGATCCGGAATGCCCACGCGTTCGAAGAGCTCGACGGTGCGGCGGCGGGCTGCGGCCTTGGAGACGGCTTCGTGCAGGCGGATCGCCTCGACCACCTGCACACCGGCGGTCTGCACCGGGTTGAGGCTGGTCATCGGCTCCTGGAAGATCATCGCCGCGTCGCGGCCCCGGATGGCGCGCAGCTCCGGGATCGAGAGAGCCAGGACGTCGCGCCCGTCGAGCCGCACGCTTCCGCTGCGCGATGCGGCCTGGCCTGGGAACCAGCCGGAGCAGCGAGAACGCGGTCATCGACTTCCCGCAGCCCGACTCACCCACCAGCGCCAGCACCTCGCCGCGCTCGACGTGGAGGCTCACGTCGTCCACCACCGGGATCGGTCCCCCCGGACCGGGGAATTCGGTCCTCAGGTTCTGGACTTCGAGGATCCGTTCGCTCACCACGTATCCCGTACGGTGTGGGGATCGAGTACGTCGCGCACCGCGTCGCCAACGCGGTTCACGGCGAGGATGAGCAGGAACAGAGCCGTGGAGGCCGCGAGCAGGTTCCAGGTGAGGGGGGGATCGCGAGAGAGCTCGTCGCGCGCCTGGTCGATCATCTGCCCCCACGACCCGTCGATCCCGATCCCGAGCCAGGAGAGCACCGCCTCGGAGAGCACCAGGCCCGAGAAGAGCAGCACGAAGGTGATCACCACCAGGTGCATCAGATTCGGCAGCACGTGGCGGAAGATGATCCGGACTTCGCTGACGCCCAGCGCGCGGGCCGCCTTCACGTAGTCGAGCTCGCGGAGCTTCAGCGTCTCGCCGCGCACCAGCCGGCAAAGCCCCACCCAGCCGGTCACGCCGAGCGCCACACACACCTGCACGGGTCCGCGGCCGAGCACGGTGATGAGTGCGATCAGCAGGAGCAGACCGGGCATCGCGGCCAGCGTCGAGATCAGGAAGAAGACCGCATCGTCCACCCGCCCGCCCCGGTAGCCGGCGGTCACTCCGAAGAGCAGCGCCAGTGGAATCACGATCAGCGTGGTGAGGCCGCCGATCAGCAGCGCCACGCGGGCGCCCTTCAGCGTCAGGTGGAGCACATCCCGTCCGATGATGTCGGTTCCGAGCAGGTGCTTGCCGGGATGGGCGAGAGGCGCTCCCCCGTAGAACTCGGCGTGGGCGAGCGGCGCCGAGTAGCTGCGCTCCTGGAAATCGCTCGGGAAGGCGCGATCGATCACCGAGCGCGGCTTGTGCAGCGATACGACATCGCCCTCGCCCGACGGACCCGTGCCGCCGACCCAGGAAACCGCGTCCAGCAACGCCGTCACCACGAAGAGCAGCACCACCGCGAGCGCCAATGGGCGGCGCCTGGCCACTTCACGGCCGGCTTCGCGCCAGAGCCGGTTGCCCCACACCAGCCGCACTGCCCAGGCGCCAGCCAGCAGCAGGAGGGCGACGACGAGATTCGAGACGATGTGGGGCTCCAGCGCTTCCCCTCCCCTGCCTATCCGAGCCTCACCCGAGGGTCCACCAGCGCGTAGCTCACGTCGGTGAGGATCTGTCCCGCGATGAAGGCGAGCGATCCGATGAAGACCATCACCCGCAGCGTTGCGAAGTCGTTTCCGTTGATGGCGTCCACGGTCATGGAGCCCAGACCCGGGATCCCGAAGAAGGACTCGAGCAGGATCGAGCCGGTGAACAAGAAGGGGATGGCCATCACCACCCGGGTCATGATGGGAATCAGGGCGTTCCGCAGTACGTGGCGGGACATCACGCGGCCGTCGCCACAACCCTTGGCCCGCGCAGTGCGCACGTAGTCGCGATTCGTCTCCTCCAGGAAGACGGTGCGGTAGAAGCGCACCGACTCCCCGACCCCGGCCATCAACGCCACGGTGAGGGGAAGGGCGAGAAAGCGCAGGATCACCGCCGGCGAAGAGTCGAAGCCCGAGATCGGAAACCATCGGAGCACCTTCCCGATCAGATACTGCCCTCCGATGATGTAGATCACGATGGAGATGCTCATGCCCAGCACGCAGAGGGCGACGCCCGCCGTGTCGATGTAGGTATCGCGGAAATAGGCCACGAAGAGCGAGAGCGCGATGCCCAGCAGGAGTCCCAGGAAGAAGAGCGGGACGGTCAGGGAGACGCTCGGCCCGATCCCCTCACGCAGACGCCTGGCGATCTTGACGTCGTCGGCATCGCTGCGCCCGAAGTCGAAGCTCAGCATGCTGCTGAAATGGTCGAAGAGCAGCGTGTCGGTGAGATCCTCGGCGTTCCACAGGCGAGGCCTGTCGTAGCCGTGATTGGATATCCACTGCGCGATCGCCTCGGGAGGCGCCTTCTCGCCGATCGCCCGGCGGCCCATGTCCTCGGGGGTGACGGCGCCGAAGAAGAGCACGAACAGAAAGAGCAGCACCCCGAGCACCACGAAGAAGCCGTAGACGATCCGGCGCACGACGTAGCCCAACATCACTGGCGCTCCCGGAAGAAGGTCACGACGCCGGGAACGACCAGGGCCACCACCAGGATCGCAAGAGCGTAGGCGGGCCACAGCACCGGCTGGTTCCACTCGCGGCGAAGCTGTGCGCGACGCTGGGGATCCACGTCGCGGTACTTGATCGTGGAGAAGGACATCCCGAGCGGCTTCACGTTGACCACCCAGGGCTGGTAGAGGCCGTAGGACTCGGGATGGAAGAGCTCGATCCAGGGGCGTTCGCGCTCCAGGATCGCCCGCATTTCCCCGATCAGCTCGATTCGGCGCCGGTCGTTGGAGCGATTGCGCATCTCCAGGAAGAGCGCGTCGAAGCGGGGGTCGGAGAAGTTGGCGGTGTTGGGGCCGCCGCTGGCGCTGCGCGCCATCGGCCCCCACAGCAGGAAGAGGAAGTTCTCGGGGTCGGGGTAGTCGGCTACCCAGCCCCAGAAGAAGATCTGGTATGCGCCTCTGCGGACCTTCTCCTGGAACTGGTTGTAGTTGGTGGCGGCCAGCTCGACGTCCAGCCCGAGCCGCTTCCACGACTCCACGAAGAAGAGGTAGCGAAGTCTCCCCCGTGCGGTGGTATCCCCGGTGTCGAAGCTCAGATGCAGGGGCTTTTGCGTCGCCGGGTCGATCCCGTCCGGGTATCCCGCCTCGGCCAGGAGCCGCCGGGCGCGATCGAGATCCACACTCCGGTAGGGGTTCCGATAGCCCTCCTCGTAACCGAAGATGCTGGGGGGGATCGGCGTCTGCGCCGGGATGCCGCGGCCGTTCATGAAGATCCTGGTGTACTCGCTCGCATCCACGGCGAGGCTCATGGCCTGGCGCAGCTTGCGGCTCCGTTCCCCCGCGCCTCGGCCCACCACCGGGTCGTCCATGTTGAATCCCAGGTAGTAGACCGAGGGCGAGACGGCCTTCTCCAGACGCATGCCGATCGCCTGCATCTCGGGCGAGAGGCCACCCTCGTGGATGATCTTGTCGAAGCTCTCCTGAATGATCCCCGAGGCATCGTAGTAGCCCTGCAGGAACTTGTTGAAGGTGGGGATCGTCTCCCTCTCGTAGCGGAACTCGACGCGCTCGAGGAAGGGCAGCGGCCTCCCCACGTAGGCCGGATCGAGAAGCCCGCGCTCACGATCTCCGGGCTCTCCCTCGCTCGGGAAGGTGGCCGCGGGCGCCCTCGCCTCGGGGTGGCGGATCCCGTACCAGTTGGGGTTCTGCTCCAGCACGATCCGGCTGCGCTTCTGGTAGCGCACCAGCCGATAGGGACCGGCGCCCACGGGGTGCTCGGCAAAGGCTTCGCGTTCCTCCTTGCCGTCGTAGTGGGCGACTGCCTCCCAGGGCACCGGCGTGGTGAACTCCATGGCGAACCAGAAGAGGATCTGCGGATAGGGCTCGGCGAGGACGATCTCGAACTCGGTGTCGGAGAGCACCTCCAGCCCGTCAACGGGCCCGGCCTGCTGGTACTGGCGGTCGACGCGCAGCGCCGCGAAGCTCCGGATCTGCCTCGCGCCGCGCGGCGAGACGCTCCCCGAACTCGCGCATCCCCACGATCTTCCAGAAGGTGGTGACGACGGGACTCGTCACCTCTGGATCGGCGATCCGCATCAGCTGGAATGCGACGTCGGCGGCCCGCACCGGGCGGGTCGTGCGCTGCTCACCGCCCAGGGCAAAGCAGGGGTCGTCCTGAAACAGCAGGTCGTCGCGCAGCTCGAAGCGGTACGCGACGCGTCCGTCGGGCAGCGGGCGTGCCTCGGGTATCCGCGTGGCGATGCCCGGTATCAGCGTGTAGGGCCGCAGCAGGAAGTGGTACTCGAGCAGCGTCTCGTAGACCGGTCCGGTGATCGAGTGATCGACCACCGAGTAGGCCACGGCGGGATCCAACGTCTTCGGCGGCGTGGCGAACTCCACGTAGAGGAGCTTCCGAGTCGCGTCCTCTTCGGGATAGGGATCGTTGGTGCAGGCGGCGAGGAACGCGGCGCAGGTGGCGAGCGCGGCCAGGCGCAGCCGGTTCCTCATTCGGGTGTCCCCTCCGGCGGGGAGAATACACGCTCCGGCAGTTCGAGCTGGAAGATGCTTTCGGGCAGCACGGGGTTGAGCTCGACGGCGCGGAACTTGACCTCCGCGTGCACCTCGGACGCGGGGAAGTCGAGCTCGACGCGATGGGCGAAGCGGGTGCCGGCCAGCTCCCGGTAGTCGTGGTAGCGCACCTGGAGGTAGGCTCCGTCCGAGCCGACGACCTGGTAGCGCGACAGGAGCCCCTCGGCGTCGAACTCGAGGGTGGGCCAGAAAGGTTCCGCACCCCGGATCTCGAAGCGCACCGCAGCCTCGGTGCTCAGGGCGGCGCCGCTGATCTCCCCTCCCGGAAGGTCCATCCGCGGGGCGCCGAGCAGCACCCGGACCGCCTCCTCCGGAGTGAGCGGCACGCCCGTCACCTCCCACAGCAGCGTCGGGCGGATCTCACCGCTCTCGACGGCGCCCGTCTCGCTGCGGAAGAGGTCGTAGTGTTCGCCGTCGGTGGCGAGGACCGCGACGCGCTGGTTCAGCAGGCCGAGCACCTCCACGCGCAGGCGGGCGGGCCGCTCCAGCGCCAGGAGCTGCCGAGCGAAGGACGCCCCACGGGCGCCTTCGAGTGACACGCGCGCCGATCCCCGGAGCGAGCGCATCTCGTCAGCGCGAGCCGTCCACGCCTCCAGCAGTGCCCGGGGGCGCGGATCGTCGACGGCGAGCCGCTCCACGGGCGCGGGCAGTGTGCGACAGCCCATCTGGAGCAGCAGCGCCGCGGCCAGCGCCAGCGCCGCACTCTTCACCGCGCCCCCAGCTCCTCGCGAAGTCGCTCGTACTTCTCGCGAAGCTCCGGCTGTTCGTCGAAGCGGGGCGCGAGCTCGAGCGCCTCCTCGTACATCGAGAGCGCCCGCTTCTTCTCGCCCAGGAGCAGGTAGACGTCGCCCAGATGTTCCGAGATCACGGGGTCGCCGCCGGTGAGCTCGGCGGCTCGCTGCAGCTCGTCCATCGCCCGATCGAGATAGACGCGCGCGGCCTCGATCTCCCCCTGCTCGAGCAGGGGGCGCGCGCGCATGACGTAGACCCAGCCGAGGCTGTCGGTGATGTACCCGTCGTCGGGACGGAGCTCGAGCGCCCGAGAGATCATCGCCTCCGCCTGATCCAGATTGGTTCCCCGCTCGGCCCAGGTGTAGCCCACGTAGTTGAGCGCGCCGGCGTGGTCCGGATTCACGCCGAGGACGAGGTGCATGTAGTGGATCGCCTGCTCGACCTGCTTCGCCTCTCCGTGGATCACGCCGATGTTGTAGAGGATCTCGGCGTCGCCGGGCGATTCGTCCAGGAGCCGCTGCAGGAACTCCAGGGCGCCCTCCAGGTCGCCGGCCTTGGCGCGGAGGCTCGCCAGGTAGAGGTCCAGGGGTCGGCTCTCGTGGACCTCCATCGCCCGCTCCACCTCCGCGACGGCGCGGTCGAAGTCGCCGCGGTGCTCGTAGATCCCCGCGATCTGGGTGCGGGCCTCGGCGTAGCGGTCGGCGCTGGCCGGGATGCGGTCAAAGACCGCGATCGCCTGCTCGTCTTCACCCAGCCGCCTGCGCACCACGCCGAGGAAGTAGACGACCTCGTACTCGTTGGGATTCTGCTGCAGTGCGAACTCGAAGCGTTGAGCGGCCGCCGCAAAATTGCCCCTCTCGAACTCGACGAACGCGAGCCGCAGCCGAGCGCGCAGGTCCCCGGGATAGAGCGATTCGAGTACCTCCAGCGTCTCCACGGCGTCGTCGGTCTGCTCGAGGGCGAGCTGGGTGTCGGCCAGGGCCTGAAGCGTGGCGCGGTGCTCCGGTTGGATCTCCAGCACCTCGCGGTAGATGGCGATCTCGCCGACCCGGTCCCCGCGCACCCGGCGGCCCCGCGCGAGCGCTGCGTAGAGCGCCATCTCGCCGGGGCTCCGCTCCAGCCCGGCGCGGAGCGTCGCCTCGGCGGCGGCCGGATCACCGAGCTTCTCCTGAGCGTCGGCGAGGGCAAAGTAGCCGCGCAGCCCATCCGGATCGTCGTCGACCATCCACTCGGCGAGAGCCCGCGCCTCCGTGAGCCGCCGGTTCTCTGCGTAGATCCCGTAGAGGAGGACTGCCGCGTCCTCGTCCAGCGGCCGGCCGTTCTCGTCGCGGAGCACGCGCTCGGCGCTCGCCACGTCCTTGCGGAACCGGTAGAGGGTGCCGAGAAACAGGCGAACGCCCTGGTTGTCGGGCTCGAGCTCGAGAGCGCGCTCGGCGTAGACCACGGCCTCGGCGAGGCGGTTCTGGCGCGCGGAGAGCTCGGCAGCCCGTTTGAGAAGGTAGACCGACTCGGGGTCCTTCGAGAGCGCCCGGGTGTAGGCCTCCAGGGCCTCTGCCAGGCGCCCCTCCCCCTCGTGGTCGCGACCGATCAGGAAGTCGAGCTCCGGAGGGGTGTCTTGCAGCGAGGGGCCCGACTCGGGGGAGCCGCCCGGCATCCAGCTCGCGCACCCGCTGGCGGCCAACAAGAGGGCGAGGAGCAGGGCCCACCCCGATCCGGTGCGGATCCGGCTCTTTCCCGTACTCGCCTCGCGCGAACGGCTCTCTGTCATGCCCCAGGCGCCGCTTTCCATCAGCCCTTTCCGGCCCCCGTCTTCGGCTCACCGGCCTCGCCGGGTGAGGTCGCCGGCGAGAGGTAGCCCTTCCCTTCAAGGTAATTGACGATCCGCTCGACGTTTTCCTCGACGCTCCCGGTGCTGGTGTCGAGCCGGAGCTCCGGCTTATCGGGGACCTCGTAGGGCGCCGAGACGCCCGTGAACTCGGGGATCTCGCCGGCTCGCGCCCTCTTGTAGAGCCCCTTGGGGTCGCGCTCCTCGCAGGTCTCCACGGACACGTCGAGGTGGACCTCGATGAAGTCGCCGTCGGCGAAGAGGGCCCGCGCCGCCTCCCGATCCGCACGGTAGGGCGAGATGAAGGAGGTGAAGACGATCACGCCACTGTCGGTGAAGAGCTTCGCCACCTCGCCGATTCGGCGGATGTTTTCGGTGCGGTCGTCCGGGGAGAACCCCAGGTTGCTGTTGAGCCCGTGCCGCACGTTGTCACCGTCGAGGACGTAGGCGAGATGCCCGCGCCCCAGGAGCGCGGCCTCGGTGCTCACGGCGAGGGTCGATTTCCCGGACCCGGAGAGACCGGTCAGCCAGATCGTCGCTCCCCGCTGCCGGAGGAGCCTCTCCCGGTCGGGACGTCGGACCTTCCCGAGGTGCCAGGTGATGTTGCTGCTCTTCCGCTCTGCCAACGGCTTGGGCTCCACGTTCCGGGGAAGGTTCGGCAATTTAGCCCGCATTCTTCAGCGGGTCGCGCAGCGGGCCCCGCCCCGGGGCCGCGGGGGGGGTTCACCTCACCGCTGCGCGGTCACAGCGGCGATCAACGCATCGCTGGCGACCTCGACCTCCTCCGCAGTGGTGAATCGCCCCAGCCCGAGGCGGATGGAGGACCGGGCGCGCTTCTCGTCGCACCCCAGGGCCCGCAGGACGTGGCTGGTCTCCGGCTGCGCCGAGCTGCAGGCGGAGCCGGTGGACGCGGCCACCTCCTTGAGGTCCGAGATCAGCGCGTCGGCCGAGACGCCCTCGAAAGCGACGTTCAGGTTGCCGGGAAGCCGCCACTCCGGATGCCCGTTGAGGGAGACCCCCGCGAGCGAGCCCGTGAGCCGCGCCAGCATGCGGTCGCGGAGGCCGGCCAGGCGCACGGCCTCGGCATCCATCTCCGAGATGCAGAGCGCGACGGCGCGCCCGAAGCCGACGATCAGCGGGACCGGCAGCGTTCCCGAGCGAAGCCCGCGCTCGTGCCCTCCTCCGTGAAGCTGTGGGACGAGGCGCGTGCGCCTCCCGTCCGAGCGCCGGCGCCGCGCGAAGAGCGCGCCGACTCCCTTGGGTCCGTAGAGCTTGTGGGCGGAGGCCGAGAGCAGATCGATCCCCATCGACTCGACGTCGAGGGGGATCTTCCCGAGCGCCTGGGCAGCGTCGGTGTGGAACGGCACGCCCCGCTCCCGACAGACCTGGCCGATCGCCGCCAGAGGCTGGAGCACGCCGACCTCGCTGTTCGCCGCCATGATCGAGACCAGCGCCGTGCGCTCGGTGATGGCCTGGGCGACCTCCCCGGGGTCGACGATCCCCTCCGAGTCCACGGGCAGCACGCTGACGGAGACGCCCCGCTTCTCCAGGTCCCGGCAGCTGTCGAGCACCGCCGGATGCTCCGTCGCAGCGGTGACGACATGACCCCCCTTTGGCGTGGCACCCTTGATCGCCAGGTTGTCGCTCTCGGTGGCGCCGCTGGTGAAGACGATCTCCGCGGGATCGGGCGCTCCGATCGCCGCCGCCAGCTCCTCCCGCGCGATCTCCACCGCAGCCTCGGCCCGCCACCCGAAGACATGATTGTGACTGGCAGCGTTGCCGTAGTCCTCGCCGAACAGTGGCAGCATGGCCTCGACGACCCGTGGATCGACGCGGGTGGTAGCGTGATTGTCGAGGTAGATGGGGAGCTTCAAGAGGGCGCCCTTGGGTCGCAGTGAAGTGTAGCTCAGGGCCGATATCCGACGAGTCTGGTCCCGTATCACTCGCGCCGGATCGGAGACGTCGGCCGGAGCCAGAGGAAGATCTCGCGGTTGCCCTTCGGCCCCGGGACCCGGCTGTCCACCTGGCCCTCGAGCCGGTAGCCGAGGGACTCGGCGCAGCCCCGCACCCGATCGGCGGCGACCGCGCGCAGCGCATCGTCGCGGACCACACCCCCCTTGCCCACCTGGCTCCGCTCGAGCTCGAACTGCGGCTTCACCATCACCAGCACGTCTGCCCCGGGCGCCACCTCGGGAAGGCGTGGCAGGAGCAGCGTGCTCGAGATGAAGGAGACGTCGATGGTCACCAGGTCGATGGGCCCGGGGACCGAGGACGCCTCCAGGTGGCGGGCGTTGGTCCGTTCCAGCACCAGCACGCGAGGGTCGTTTCGCAGCCCGAAATCGAGCTGCCCGTAGCCCACGTCCACGGCCACCACGCTCCCCGCGCCAGCCTGCAACAGGCAGTCGGTGAACCCGCCCGTCGAGGCGCCCAGGTCCAGACAGGCGAAGCCCGCGGGATCGATTCCCAGGTCTCCGAGAGCGCCGGAGAGCTTCTCGCCTCCTCGGGAGACGAAGACGCGCTGCTCGCCTCGGACGCGGATTGCGGCCTCGTCGCGAACGCGCGTACCCGGCTTCTCCACGGGAACGTCGTCGACCAGCACCCGGCCGCTCCGGACCAGCGCCTGGGCTCGGGTCCGCGTCGCCGCGAGGCCATCGCGGACGACTCGCTCGTCGAGGCGCGCGCCCTTCAGCACTCCTCCGCAGGGGATCCCTTCACCAGCTCCCGCACCACCCGGGCGATCCCCTCGGCGTCGAGGCCGAGGTCGTGGCGGATCTGTCCGCTGTCGCCTTGCTCGACCACGCCGTCGGGAACCCCGAGGCAGCGGGAGGCCACCACCACACCCGCGGCGGAGAGGGCTTCCAGGACGGCGCTCCCGAAGCCGCCCATGCCGCTGTGCTCCTCGACGGTCACCAGCGCGCCGCAGCGCCTTGCCAGCGAGAGGATGCGGTCCCCGTCGAGGGGCTTGGCGAAGCGCGCGTTCAGCACCGCGGCCGAGATCCCTTCCGCGGCCAGCTCCGCGGCCGCCTCCAGGGCGGGATGCACCAGGTTGCCGTAGGCGACGATCACCGCGTCGTCCCCGTCGCGCAGAAGTTCGGACTCGCCGACGGGAAGCGCCTTGAGCTCGGGGTCCAGCGGCACCCCGAAGCCCGCGCCGCGGGGGTAGCGGACCGCCGCGGGCCCGTCGTACTCGACGGCGGTGCGGAGCATGTGCTGGAGCTCGTTCTCATCCTTCGGCGCCATGCAGATGATGTTCGGCAGGTGGCGCAGGTAGGCGATGTCGTACATCCCCTGGTGTGTGGCGCCGTCGGCGCCGACGATTCCGGCGCGGTCCATGGCCAGCGTGACGTCCAGGTTCTGGAGGCAGACGTCGTGGACGGTCTGGTCGTAGGCCCGCTGCAGGAAGGTCGAGTAGATCGCGGCCACCGGCTTCATCCCCTCGCTGGCGAGCCCGGCCGCGAAGGTCACCGCGTGCTGCTCCGCGATGCCGACGTCGTAGAAGCGCTCCGGAAACTCCCGCGCGAAACGGTCGAGACCGGTGCCGTCGGCCATGGCGGCGGTGATGCCGACGATGCGGTGGTCTTCCCTGGCAAGGCGGATCAGCGTCTCCGCGAAGATGTCCTGGTACTTGGGCGCAGCGTGCTTCGACTTGTGGAACTTCCCCGACTCCACGTCGAAGCTGCCCACACCGTGATACTTGTCGGGATCGTTCTGGGCCGGCTCGTAGCCGTAGCCCTTGGCGGTCAGCGCGTGCACCAGGATCGGCCCGTCGCCGCCCGCGAGCATGGCCTTCACGTTCTCGAAGGTCTCCAGCACCACGTCCATGCGGTGGCCCTGGATCGGACCCACGTACTTGAAGTTCAGCGCCTCGAAGAGGAGTCCCGGAGAGAAGAAGACCTTGAGCGACTCCTCGGCCTTCTGGGCCCAGTGGAGCATGTCGCCGGGCATGGTGGAGAGGAACTCCTTCGCCCAGCCCTTCATGCGCCGCGTCATCGGCGCCGAGAGCTTCCGCGACAGGTACGAGGACATGGCGCCCACGTTGGGAGAGATCGACATCTCGTTGTCGTTCAGCACCACGACCAGGTTCTTCTGCTCGAGGGCGCCGGCGTGGTTGAGCGCTTCGAAGGCCATCCCGGCGGTCATGCCTCCGTCGCCGATCAAGGCGATGGCGCAGTGATCGATGCCCTGGTGCTGAAGACCCTGCGCCATTCCCAGGGCCGCCGAGATCGAGGTACCGGCGTGTCCGGCGCCGAAGGAATCGTACTCGGATTCCTGACGGCGCAGGAACTTGCCGATCCCTCCCGGCTTCCCGAGCCGGTCGAAGGCGGCGCGCCGGCCCGTCAGCATCTTGTGCGGGTAGCCCTGGTGACCGACGTCGAGCACCAGCCGGTCGCGGGGCGTATCGAAGACGTAGTGGATGCCGGTGATCAGCTCCACGGCCCCGAGGCTCGACGCCAGGTGACCGCCGGTCTTCGACACCCGCTGGATGATCTCGGCGCGAACCTCATCCGCCAGCTGCGGAATCCGCTCGCGCGGGAGCTGCCGCAGATCCTCTGGCGACTCGATCCCCTGCAGCAGCTTCGACTCGGTCATCGATCTCTCCGGACTGCGAAGCGCGCGAGCTCGCGGAGCGGCTCGCCGCGCTGCCCGAGATCCTCGATCCGGGCGAGCGCTCCCTCGAGCAGCTCTTCCGCTCGCGCGCGCGCGCCCACAGGTCCCAGAACCCGCGCCAGCGAGCAGGGTTCCTCCTTTTCCCAGTCGAGCAGATCGTCGGCGATCTGGAACGCCACACCCACCGCCTCGCCGAAGCAGCGCAGGCGCTCGAGCAGATCGGCGTCAGCGCCGCCCAGCCGGGCGCCGTTCACCACGGAAACCGCGATCAGCGCCGCCGTCTTTCGCCGGTGGACGGACTCGATCGCCGCGCTGCTCGTCTCGTCGGCGGGAAAGGTCAGGTCGTCGGCCTGCCCCCCGACCAGACCGCGCGAGTCTGCCGCCCTCGCCAGGTCGTTCAGCGCCGCGAGCCGGCGCTCCGGCTCCACATCGCCGGGTCCGGACGCCAGCACCTCGAAGGCCAGCGTCAGCAGCGCGTCTCCCGCCAGCACGGCCAGCGCCTCGCCGAAGGCGACGTGGACCGTGGGCCGGCCGCGCCGCTCGTCATCGTCGTCCATGCACGGCAGGTCGTCGTGGACGAGCGAGTAGTTGTGCACCAGCTCCACCGCCGCCGCCGCCGGGAGCGCCTTCTCCAGCGGGCTCCCCGCCGCCTCGCAGCCGGCGAACACGAGTGCGGGGCGCAGCCGCTTGCCGCCGGGGAAGAGCAGGTGACGCATTGCAGCGTGCAGGTCGGCGGGGCTCTCGCTGGCGGGAGGCACCACCTCTTCGAGGTACCCGTTCACCAGCGAGGAGCGCTCCGCCAGGTAGGCCTCGACGTCCACTCCTACGACTCCTCATCCTCGGGCGTCTCGAACGCTTGCTCGCTCCAGCCGTCGCCGTCCTGGCTGAGCACCTCGATGCGCCGCTCCGCCCCGCGGAGCTGCTCGGCGCAGCGCCGGGCCAGCCCGACTCCCTGCTCGAACTCGGCGAGAGCGGCCTCGAGCTCGAGATCTCCCGCCTCCAGACGCTCTGCGATCTGCTCCAGCCGCTCGAGCGCCTGCTCGAAGGATAGCTCCTGGCTGGGATCGGCGGAGGCGCGGGGCTTGGGCATGGCGGGGCGAATCGTACCGGTGGCGGAAATCCCCGTCAAACCGGGAAATCGCAAAAAAATCAAGAAAAACTGGGGACTTCCATCATTGGCGCGGCTCGCGGCTGGCCCTCGTGATGGCTTCGATCTCCCCCTCGGACACCCGCAGGCGAAGCGGGTCTCCGGGGCGGACGTCGCCGGCCCGGCGCACGATCAATCCCTCGGGCTCCCGGTAGACGATCGCGTAGCCCCGCGAGAGCACGGCCAGGGGCGAGAGGGCATCCAGACGGGCGGAAGCGGCCGCGAAGCGCGCGCCGCCCGCAGTCAGTTCGGCTTCGATCCCTCGCCGCAAGGCGCGCCGGGCCGCCTCCAGGCGAACCCGGTCCGCCCGGAGCCGGGCGGAGGGAGCGTGGGCTCGCAGCGTCTCCCGGCAGCGGCCGAGCCGCCTGGCGGCCCTCCCGACCAGGACGAGGGCGGCGGACACCAGTCTGCGGCGGTCTCGATCCAAGCGGGCCTCCAAAGCCCCGCGATCCGGCAGGGCCAGCGCCGCTGCAGCGGAGGGCGTGGGGGCGCGCGCGTCCGCGACCAGGTCGGAGATGGTCACGTCGACTTCGTGCCCGACGCCGCTCACCACGGGCACCGGACAGGCGCGAATCGCCCGCGCCAGACGCTCGGTGTTGAAGGCGAAGAGGTCTTCCAGCGAGCCGCCTCCGCGCACCAGCAGGATCACGTCCACGCTGCGGCCGGAGACCAGCTCCAGGGCGGACGCGATCTCCTCCTCGGCACCCGCTCCCTGCACCCGGGTCGGCGCCAGCAGGATCGGGACCCCGGGAAAGCACTGTCCCGTCACCTGGATCACGTCGCGGATCGCGGCTCCGGTGGGAGAGGTCACCACGCCGACCCGGCGCGGGAACTCCGGCAGCGGCCGCTTCAGCTCCGGCGCGAACAGGCCTTCGGCCTCGAGCCTGGCGCGAAGCTGCTCGAACGCCAGCTGCAGCGCGCCCTGCCCGCGCGGCTCCAGGCTCCGCACGATGATCTGGAGATCGCCCCGCGAGGGATAGAGCGTCAGCTCTCCGCAGACCACGACCTCGAGACCGTCTTCGGGATCGAAGGGCAGACGCTGGGCAACGCCTCGAAACAGCGCGGCGCGGATCTGCGCCGCGTCGTCCTTCAGCGTGAAGTAGCTGTGGCCGGAGCGGGCGCGGTGGAGGTTGCTGATCTCTCCCACCACCCAGACGCGCCCGAACTCGTCTTCGAGCAGCGACTTGAGATCCGAGACGAGCTCAGCGACGCTGAAGACGCGCCGGCCCACGAGCTCTGGCTGCGCGGAAGAACCCACGGGAGGAGGCTAACTAAGGGGTGATAGCGTCGCCCGTCGCCTCCGCCGAACGGATCGGGTCGGACTCGGCGCGCGCCTGGCGCAGCCGGTCGAAGTAGGTCCAGCTCTTCAAGACCTCGAGTGCGCGGGCCAGCTGAACGTCCTCGTCCAGAGCGGCAGCGGCCCCCTCCTCGGGATCGGCGTCCTGTTTCGGATCCGGTACCGCCTCTTCCTGGGTGAAGTGACCTTCGAGGTCTTCCTCGCGGAAGCGGCGAGCCCCCTCGGCCTCTTCCTCACTGGTCTTCCGCGGCTGCGGCCGCACCGGGATGTCCGGCTCGATGCCGACCTCCTGGATCGAGCGCCCCGACGGCGTGTAGTACAGGGCCGTCGTGAGCCGCAGTCCGGAGCGGTCCTCGAGCGGGTAGACCGTCTGTACCGATCCCTTGCCAAAGGTCTCGCTACCGAGAAGCAGGGCGCGGTGGTGGTCCTGGAGCGCTCCCGCCACGATCTCCGACGCGCTGGCGCTGCCCGCGTTCACCAGGACGACCATCGGATACTGGCCCTCGGCGTCGGAGCGCGCCTTGTACTCCTGCTGCTGGCTCTCCACCCGCCCCTTCGTGTAGACGATCAGCCCCCCGTCCAGCCAGGCGTCGGCGACCTTGACGGCCTGGTCGAGCAGTCCGCCCGGGTTGTCGCGAAGATCGAGTACGAAGCCGTCGAATTCTCCGCCGTTCTCCTCGCGAAGCTCTTCGATGATCCGGTCCAGATCGCGAGCCGTGCGCTCCTGGAAGGACCGGACCCTCACGTAGGCGTAGCCGTCTTCCAGCAGCCGTCCCTCGATCGATGCCACCTTGACCACGTCGCGCTTGATGGTGAAGGGCTCCGGCCGCTCGAACCCATCCCGGTAGATGCGGATGGTGATCTCCGTGTTCTTGGGGCCGCGCATCAGCCGCACCGCCTCGTGGAGGTCCATCGTCTTCGTGCTGTGGCAGGGAGCCGTCCATTCCTCCGGCGGCTCGGTCGGGCAGATGGCGACGATCTGGTCGCGTGAGCGGATCCCGGCCCGCCAGGCGGGTGTCCCCTCGATCGGGGATACCACGATGATGAAGCCGGTCCGCTCCTTGCTGATCTCGATCCCCAGGCCGTGGAACTCCCCCCGGGTGTCGATCTGCATCTCCTTGTGGGCATCCGGGTCGAGATACGAGGAGTGGGGATCGAGCTCCTGGAGCATCCCCCGGACCGCGCCCTGGATCAGCTTGCGTTCGTCCACCGGCTCGACGTAGTTGTCCCGAACCAGGCGCAGCACGTCGCTGAAGAGGCTCAGGTCTTCGTAGCGGGTGGAGGCGAGGCTGCCCGTGCCCAGTGAGGCGAGCACCAGCAGCGCGGCGGAGAGAGACCCCGCGAAGAAACCTATGAGGAGACGAGAGTTCTGGCGACGCATGCTGCCGAGTGGTTCTCCTGCGGGAGAGGCCCGCTCCTGGGGATTGGCCGGGGAAGCCCCGGGTTCGACGCGGAACCCATGGCTGGAATTCGGCGATCCGGCGCGTCTTCTTGACGCATCCGCGAGTCTACCGCTCCGGAACCGGGAGCAGCCAGTCGGCGGGATCCAGGGCTCCACTCCCCTGGCGGATCTCGAAGTAGAGCCTGGGTCCGCTCAGGGACCCGGTGGCGCCGGCCACGCCGATCTCGTCACCAGCGCGGACTTCGTCGCCGACGTCCACGTCGATGGCCTCGAGGTGGCCCAAGACGGTGAAGAAGCTCTCTCCGTGGTCGATGATCAACAGCTTTCCGTAGCCGCGGAACCAACCGGCGAAGCGCACCTCGCCGTCCGCGACCGAGTAGACCGGGTCGCCGACCTCCACGGCGAAGTCGACGCCCTTCCGGAAGGTCTGAGTTCGAAACTCCTGGTCCACGACGCGGCCGAAGCCGCGCAGCAGGGGACCGGGCACCGGGGCCTGGAGCCGGCCCCGGAGCGAGGAGAAGGGAACCTCCGCGGCCTCTGCACGCCCGCTCGAAGGGCTTTCCCGGAGGTGGGCGAGGGTCTCCTCCAGGGCGCGGGCCGCCGCCTCCAGCTCGTTCAGCACCGCCCGCTCGCGCGCGCGGTCACCCCGAACCTCGAGCAGCAGATCCCGCTTGCCGTCGACCTCCCGCTGGAGCTCGGCGGTGCGGGTGCGAAAACGTCGGGCCGCCTCGTCGCGCTGGGCCGCCTGTGTCACCGACTCGCTCCGAGCGCTTTCCAGGGCGGCCACCTCCTCGCGGAATCGGGTCACAAGCTCCCGATCGTGGCGGACCAGACGCCGGAGGGTCTGGATGCGCTGGAGCCGGTCCCGCAGGGACCCGGGTGTGAAGACCATGCGCACCGGCCCGAGCTCTCCGGCCTTGTAGAGGGCGACGGCGCGGCTGGCGAGGGCCCGCTTCGTCCGGACCAGCCGAGCCTCCAGGTCGACGCTGGTGGCGTCGAGCTCCCGGAGCCGATCCCGCGCTGTCTGCGCCTCGTGCCGCGCCCGCTCCAGATCCGCCCGGAGTGCGCTCACCGCCTGGTCCACCGACCGGATCGCATCGAAGAGGCCGCGCTCGCGCTGCTCGTACTCGGCGACGCGCTGCCGGCGCTCCTCGATCGCCGTGCGCAGCGACTCGAGCTCCTCGGAGGATTCGGCAAGCCCGGGCGCTGCCACTGCCAGCAGGCCGAGCGACAGCAACGCGAGGAGCGTCCTCACCGCTCCGAGCCCTCGAAGAGAGCCAGCCCCGATCCCAGCGTCCCGAGCGCCGCGCCGGCCACGACCAGGGACAACATCCCCTCGGCGCCGACGAACACCGGCCTGGCAGAGCCGAGCAGGAGTTCGAGTCCGCCCTCGAGGCCGGGCAGGAGGATCCTGAAGAACGCGTAGAGGAGCGCCACCGCGACGGCTCCGCCGAGGCTCCCCTGGATGAATCCCTCCACGAGGAACGGAACCGACACGAAAGCGCGCCCAGCGCCGACCAGGCGGAGGATCTCGATCTCGTCCCGGCGGGCGTAGACGGCGAGCCGGATCGTGTTGGCGACGATCAACAGCGTCGCCAGCGCGAGCACGATCCCGAGCCCGATGCCGGCGGCGCGAACCAGCGAGGTGACCCGGGCGTAGCCCTCGACCCACTCGGTCCCGTAGCCGAGCTCCTCGATGCCGTCGAGACCGTCCAGGGCGGCGACCAGGACGGCGACTCCCTCGCTCGATCTCGATTCCGGAGCGAGCGTGATCTCCAGCGAGGCGGGCAGCGGATTGTCGTCGAGACCCTCGAGAAGAAAAGCCTGCCCCGCGCTTCCATCCCGGAAGCGCTGCATCGCCTCTTCCTCGCTGACCAGCAGGACCGACTCCACTCCGGGCGCGCGCTCCACCCGTTCCGCGAGAGATCTTCGCTCCTGCTCCGGAATCCCGGAGTCGAGATACGCCGAGACCAGGATGTCCTCCCCGAAGCGATCCAGCAGGCGTTCCATGTTCGAGATCAGCAGTGTGAAGGCGCCGACCAGAAGCAGCGTGACTCCGATCGTGACCACGGCAACCGCGGTAGTCGTCGGACTCGCGCGCAGGCCGTGGAGCGCCGTGCGCAGGAAGTAGCGAAGCCGGGTGGCGAGCCACCTCATGGCGATCTCCACATCCCCGGCACGTCCTCGACGACTCGTCCGCCCTCCAGCCGCACCGTCCGCCGGGCGAAGCGTTCGATCAGGCCGGGGTCGTGGGTGGCGACGAAGACCGCCGTTCCGCGGGTCGCCGCGCCCACCAGCAGCTCCATGATCTCGATGGTCAGCTCGGAGTCGAGGTTGCCCGTGGGCTCGTCGGCGAGCAGGATCTCCGGCTCGTTCACCAGGGCGCGCGCGATCGCCAGCCGCTGCTGCTCTCCGGCCGAGAGCGAGAGGGGATGGTGGAAGCGGCGGTGTTGGAGCCCCACCCGCTTGAGCATCCCGAAGACCTTGCTCCGGATCTGCCGCCGCGGGGTCCCCACCACCTCGAGGGCCAACGCGACGTTCTCCTCGACCGTTCTCCGCGGCAGGAGTTTGAAGTCCTGAAACACGACACCGATGCGGCGACGCAGGGCGGGAATTCCACTCGCTCCGAGCCGGCCGACGTTTCGCCCCAGGACGATGATCTGGCCCTCGCTCGGCCGCTCCGCAGCGAAGATGAGCCTCATCAGCGTGGTCTTGCCCGCTCCGCTGGGGCCGGTCAGGAAGACGAACTCACCCTTCGCGATCTCCACGCTGACGTCGCGGAGCGCCCAGGATCCCGCCAGGTAGGACTTCGAGACGTGAAACAGACGCACGAGGGCCCCGGCGCCAGAGTGAGCCGGGTCGACGCCCCTAGCCCGCATTTCTCACGAACGCCGGCGCTTCCGCTTGCGCGCGTTCTCGACCAGATAGTTGAGGATGACCTCGTCGAGCGGCTTCTCGGAGACGATGCCCTCGCCGAAGGAGCGGGCCGGCGTCCCGCCGGGCTCGCTGCCACCGCTGCTGACGTGTGCCTCGTCGGGTGTCATGGCCGTGGGCTCGGTTCTCGCCCGGCTGTCCTCCGCCTTGTCGAAGACCGATTCGCCCAGCCTCTCCCGGATCAGGTCGTCGTAGGCGCGCGAGCGGAGACCCTCCAGGACCGACTTGTGCTGGGCCTCCATCAGGTCGCGCACGCGTTGGCTGAGGTCGGGGTCGTCGAGGTGATCGGCGTAGCTGCTCTTCTCGGAGGCGAGGATCGTTCCGCCGTAGTACAGGTGCGTGATGATGTGGGGGCGATCGCGGCCGCTGTCCTCACTCTGGACGTGGAATAGCACGCCTCGGTGTCGGATGTTGGTATTGAAACCGGACAGCATGACGGGGCGCGATCCCCTCGAACCTCGGCGCGGCGCGGACGAGCAGTGTGCTCGACCACCGCTGCCTTCGCAAGCGAGGTCCAAGCTCACCGAGCGCTTCTCGCGCCCGCCGCACCGAGCCCGTGGATCGCTATCGGCGAGAATCCCCTCCCGCTGAAATCGAGCAGTCCTGGAGAATCCCTCCTGGGGGGGATCCACCTCGGACCCGCACTGAAGAACCCCGGCGCACGAGCGCGCCGGGGTCGGCGGCAGCGGGGCCGCAGTCGCTCGCCAGCTGCGGTGCTTCAGACGCGCAGCGCGCCTCTGCTCCCCCGCTGCGCGAGTCCCAGAAGGCCCACGGCGACGAGCAGGGCGCTCGAGGGTTCCGGAATTCCCGACAGGGGAGCAATGCCAGGCGTCGGAGCACCCTGCACCGCAAAGTCCGCGGCGTTGTCGTCGCTGTCGAGGTCCGCGAAGTGGCGTGCGAGGCTCGAGCCCGCCGGCGCGTCCGGAGCGGGTGTCCCCTCGCCGGCGAAGACCTGCCCGGCTTCGAAGACGCCGTAGCCCAGCGCGTCGAGCACGCTGTCGCCCTCCCGGAGCAGGATCGAGTCCGGCCCGTTCTGGAAGTCGAAGTCGAGCACCAGGTCTGCCTCCGGCACGGAGCTCATCCCCCCGCCCGCGTCGTCGGCGAGCACGAAGAAGCCGTCGGCCGGAATCGCGCCGGAAAGGGCGAGGCTGACCGTGACACCGCCGTCCGACCCGTTGATCCCCTCGACGCTGAGACCGTCGAGGTTCGTGCCCGCTTCACCGTGAATCTCGACGAAGACGAGGCCGTTGTCGGAGCCGGTCGCGTCGTAGAAGGCCTCGGACAGCACCGGCAGGGCGCCGGCCGGCGCAACGGCGAGCAGGCCGACGAGTAGGGAAGCTCCCCACAGCGTTCTCATGGTTGGTTCTCCTCAGGGGTGTCTCGGGGCGAGTGAGGTGCCGGGGTCGAGAGGGCTTGGCTCCACCAACCCCCGGTCCAGGCGTCGAGGCCGGAGCCGAGCTCGTCGGCCCGAAGGCGCAGCCGCGCGGCCTCGACGGCGGGGAGCGAGGCGTCACTCGCGAGCTCCTGAAGCGCGCGGCGCCGTTCGAAGTAGAGCTGGGTCACCTCGTCGAGGACGTCGTCGCGCAGCTCGATGATCTCGCGAGCTTCCTTGGAGACGTCGAGGGATTCCGGATGGTAGGCGAGGTCTCCGAGGTCCCAGATCAGGGCCGTCGACGCTCCGAAGTCACGGCTGCGCCCGTCCTCCCGGTCGAGGAACAGACGAGCGGCGCCGTAGGTGAACGCCTCGTCGTAGTCGCTGTGCCAGCTGTCCCACCCGCCGTAGCTGCCGCGAATCTCGAATCGCGGCAGCCAGCCACGCCGGCGCACACCCCGCTTCAGCGCGCGAATCCTCCCCGGCTCGAGATCCAGGTAGCGGATCGCCGCCACCTGCACCTCGCGCACGCTGGGCTCCCAGATCTCGGGCGTCTTCGGCGGCAGAACCGCGGCCTCCGTCGCCACCCGTCGCGAACGCGACTGGGCGGTGAAGAGCCCCCGCGCACCGGCGGCGAAGACCAGCGGCGGGGCTCCGTCGAGGACCGCAATCGCCGTATTGCCGACCGGCGGCGAGGCCCGCTGCCAGGGGCCCGAAGCGGAAGCGGCCTCGAGGAGACCGCGATCCGTCGCAATCCAGAGGCGCCCGGCTGCGAAGCCGAAACGAACCGGGTTGGCACCCGGGGGGAAGACCGGCCGGAATCTCTCCCAGGCTGCTTCTCTGTAGAGCTGGAAGCCCCGGCGCGTGAGCACTGCGATCTCGGCGCCCGGGATCGACGCCGAGAGATCCACCGCGTCCCGGCGGCCGCGGCCTCCCGGGAGCAGAACCTGCGCCACCCCCTCCAGGATGGGGCGGCCGGGACGGCTGTGGAGGCTGGCGCGATACACCGCGCCAGCGACAGTGAGCCAGAGATCCGACCCATCGGGCTGCGGCCGCACCGCGAGCGCGGCTACGGCACCTCCGGGGAGCCCGGCATCCAGCGCGATCCAGCGGCGTCCATCTCTCGAGAAGAACGCGCCGCCCTCGCTGCCGACCAGGACGAACTCGGAGCCTGCAAGAACGCGCAGCACCGCGCCAGCACCGGCGCCCAGCGACCGTCTCGACGCGTTCCCCGCCGCGTCGACGTGGAAGAGACCGCGATCGGTCGCCGCGTAGAATGCCCCGTCCTCGACGAACGCGAGGTCGCGGACGGGTCCCCGCCGCAGCACCCTGGTCGCTGCGGCATCCCCCTCGGAAAGCCAGACTCCCCCCTCGTCTCCCACCGCCAGACGGCGCGTCCGGGAGTCGAACGCCAGAGCGGACGCCTCCCCGAGACCGGGAAAGAGGCCGGATCGCTCCCAGCTCCAGCGCGGGCCCCCGGCCGGCTCGGTCTCGGCGGCGAGCGCCGCGTGACCGAGCCAGAGAGCCGCGATGGCGAGCGAACACAGCGAGAGGGCCGAGACTCGGGGACGTCGCATGGGGCGGGGAAAAGCAAGAGCCGTGCCGTTCCCCCGGCTCCCTGGCCCGGCGGAAGAAACGCAACCAGTCCGAGGAGATGGAGAGAAGAGTCGGCCGCGGAACGGCGTTCCCCGTGAACGGCCGGACGCGGGCCGGGGAGGAACGCGCGGAGACGTTTTCCCTCGGCTTGACGGAATGCCCCCCCTTCAGAAGAATCGCAGCGATGAGAGCTGCTGGGTTGGCGCTTCTGCTCTGCCTCGCCGCGTCCCTGGGCGCGGCTCCGGCTATCCGGGCCGCCGACGCCGAGCCGTCCGGCGAGGGCGAGGCGAGCGCCGACGAGGCTCCGACCCCGAAGATCTACAAGTGGGTCGACGAGCACGGGGTCGCCCACTACACGACGGACTTCGACCGGATCCCCGACGACCTGCGGGATCGGGTGAAGAAGCTCGGTCCGCCCGACGCGGCGTTGACCCGGAAGCGCGTCGAAGCCGGCGCTCCGCCGATCCGGACCCCTCCCGCTGCGAAGGTGGGCCGCGGAGACGCTGCGAACGTGGGCCGCGGGGACGCTGCGGAGGTGCACCGCGGGGACGCGTGGGCCGTGCGGGACCGCACCTACCGAGGTCCGGGGGACCTCTGGGACGCCGGCGATCCCTACCGGGACCACGTCGGCGCCGCGGTCGTCCTGGCGACGCCCGGGGAGACCGTCCCCGTCATCAGCGAGATCGAAAGGGAGGAGCAGAGACGGTACCTGGAGGAGCTCGACGAGCGCATCGCGTCGCTGCAGACGGACATCGCGGAGAGCGAGGAGGCGCTCAAGGTGTTGGTCGCGATTCCGGTGGAGGAAGGCGGGGGAGCACTGGCGATGGCGGACGATCCCGGGTTCCGCGAGGCCGCCGGCCGCCTTCCCGGGCTCCTCGGCGAGCTCCGCGCCCTCGAAGACGAGCGCGCACAGCTCGAAATTCCCTGAGCCGGGGCCGGCCGTGAGCGAAGGCAATCGCGGCTCCGGCGCTGTCGTCGCCCTCGCCGGGGGTGTGGGCGCCGCGCGCTTCCTGCGCGGCCTGGTGCAGAGGGTTCCCCCCGGCGACGTCACGGCGATCGTGAACAGCGGCGACGACCGCAGCTTCTACGGGGTCCACGTGTCGCCGGACCTCGACATCGTCACCTACACGTTGGCGGGTCGGGTCGATCGCGAGAAGGGCTATGGCCTAAAAGGGGACAGCTTCGCGGTGGTGGACACCCTGGCCGGATACGGCCACGAGACCTGGTTCCGGCTCGGAGACCGGGACCTGGCGACCTGTCTGCACCGCACCATCCGCCTCGGCGAGGGCGTCGGACTCGCCGCCGTGACCGACGAGATCCGGCGCGGCCTCGCTGTGGCGAGCCGGATCCTGCCGATGTCGGAGGACCCCTGTCCGACCTACGTGGAGCTCGCCGGAGGCAGGCGTGTCCACTTCGAGGAGTACCTGGTCCGGGACGGCGCTCCGGACGAGGTGACCGCCGTGGACCTCTCCGCGGCCGCCGCCGCCACGCCGGGGCCCGGTGTGCTTCCGGCGCTGGAGGAGGCTTCGGCGATCCTGATCTGTCCGAGCAATCCGGTCGTGTCGGTCGGACCCATCCTCGCGGTCCCCGGCATCCGGGCAGCGATCGCCGCCTCCCGAGCGCCGGTCGTCGCCGTCTCGCCCATCGTCGCCGGTGCACCGGTCAAGGGGCCGGCCGACCGGCTGCTGCGGGGGGTCGGGGTGGAGGTCTCCGCGCGTGGTGTCGCCCATCTCTACCGCGATCTCTGCGACGGCTACGTCCTCGACGAGCGGGACGCCGAGCAGGCGGCGGACGTCGAGGCGTTGGGCATGAGAACCGCCGTGCTCGACACACTGATGCGGAACGACGAGCTGGCCGCGCAGGTGGCAGAGGCGGCGCTGGCCCTGGCCCGGGAGCCCGGATGATCGCGGCCCTGGTTCCCGTCAAGCGCCTCGGTGCCGGGAAGTCACGGCTGCTGGGCTCGCTGCGCCGGGACGCCATCGAGCGGCTCACCCTGGCCATGCTGGGAGACATCCTGGAGGCGCTGACGCGGGTGGCGCAGATCGACCGGATCGTGGTGGTGACACCCGATCGTGTAGTGGGCGGCGCGGCCGAGGCGGCCGGAGCCGAGGCGCTGGTGCGCAGCGACCCCGGCCTCAACCCGTCTCTGGACGCTGCCGCGGCAGAGCTGGCGGAACGGGGAGTCAGGCGTCTGCTGGTGGTGCTGGGAGACGTCGCCGGAGCCGAGGCGGCCGATCTCTCGGCGCTCTTCGACGCCCTCGGCGGGCTGGGCGAGCGAGGTGTGGTCCTGGCCCCGTCTCACGACGGGGGGACCTCGGCGCTGCTGCGCGCGCCGCACGACCTGATTCCCAACCGCTTCGGCAAGGAGAGCGCCGCAGCGCACCGCGATCTCGCGCGAAGCCGCGGGGTTCCGTACAGCGAGCTGCCGCTCCCGTCGCTCGCCATCGACCTGGACCGCGTCGAGGACGTGGAGGCGCTGCTCCGGGCCGAGCGCGGAGCCGAGCGGACCCGCGCGCTGCTGCGAGAGCTCGGCTTCGGGGGTGGCGCGTGAGCCGGGAGATCCGCCTGGTCGCGATCGAGGGGATTCCCGTCGTCGCGCCCGGCGACGATCTCGCCGCCCTGCACGATCGCGCCGCTCGAGCCTGCGGTGTCTCGCTCCGGGAGGGCGTGCTCGCCGTCTGCCAGAAGATCGTCTCCAAGGCGGAGGGGCGCGTCGTCGCCCTCGCCGAGGTCGAGCCTTCCCGCCGGGCCCGCAGCATCGCAGAGGAGGACGGCAAGGACCCCCGCCACGTGGAGCTGGTGCTGCGCGAGACCCGGCGCATCGTCCGTCGCGGCCACGGCGTCCTGATCGCCGAGACACACCACGGCTTCATCTGCGCCAACGCCGGCGTCGATCTCTCGAATGCGCCGGGCGAAGAGGTCGCGGTGCTTCTCCCCGAAGATCCCGACGCCTCTGCGGCGCGGCTTCGCGAGAATCTGATCGGGCTGGGCGCCGGTCCCTTGGCGGTGATCGTGACCGACACCTTCGGACGGCCCTGGCGAGAGGGGCTGGTGGATGTGGCCATCGGCTGCTCCGGCATCTCGCCGATCGACGACCTGCGAGGCACGACCGACCTGATGGGCCGGGAGCTGGCGGTCACTACGACGGCCACTGCCGACCAGCTCGCCGCCGCCGCGGGCCTGCACATGCGCAAGAGCTCGGGAATCCCCTCCGTCTGGATCGAGGGCGTCCCCCTGGAAGGCGACGCTCCCTTGCGCGGCACCCTTCGCGACCCGTCAACGGACCTGTTCCGTTAGCACAGCAGTCGGGGCGTCGTTGAAAGGCAGAAGCAGATTGAAACGATTTATCGAGTCACACTGCGATCAACACTTCGACCTTGCCATTGTCGGTGGCGGTATCACAGGAGCCGCCGTCGCCTACGATGCCGCCTCCAGAGGATTCTCGGTTGCGCTGATCGAACGCCGGGATTTTGGGGCAGCGACTTCAGCCGCCACCTCGAAAATGATCCATGGCGGTCTTCGCTACCTGCAGAATCTCGAGTTCTCCCTGGTGAGAGAATCTCTCAAGGAACGGAGGATTGTCGGGAACATCGCCCCCAACCTCGTCTACCCCATCCCCTTCCTGCTGATCAATCCCAACTGGCTCATCAAGCTCGGAATGGTTCTCTACGATCTGCTTTCCTTCGACAAAGGCATGACCTGGGACAAGAGCAAGAAGCTCCCCTGTCACCGTTCACTTTCCGCTGAAGAAGCCATTGATCTGGCGCCTGTTGCGGGAAGAGCACAGCTGAAGGGTGCTGTCGCCTTCTATGACTGCGTCAGCATCTTTCCCGAGCGGCTCACGCTGGCGTTCATCAAATCTGCCGTCGAACACGGCTCAGCCGTAGCGAACCATGCAGAGGTGGAAAGCTTCCTGCGTTCTGATGAAGGCCGTATCACCGGGGTTACCGTAAGGGACCTGATCAAAGGACGCTCGTTGGATATTGAGAGCAGCCTCACCATCAATTGTACGGGTCCCTGGACAGACCGTGTCTTGGGTATCGCAAGAGGGGAGTCCGGCCAGACGAAGATCCGCCGTTCACAGGGAATCCATCTCATCACCAGGAAGCTGCTCAACCGGTATGCGATTTCCGCACTCAATCCGAAAGGCGGGCGCGTTTCCCTCATGCCCTGGCGCAATCACACACTGGTTGGGATTACCGACTCGGAATACCTGGGCGATCCGGACGACTATGAAGTGACCAGAGAGTCAGTGCTCGAACTGCTCGATAGCGTCAATCTCTCTCTGGGAGTCGAGAACCTGCTGCGTTTGGAGGATGTCCTGTACGCCTATGGAGGACTCAGGCCCCTGGTGGGTGATCAGGACGGAGACCTCTATCACACGTCCAGAAAATACGAGATCCACGACAACGCCAAAGACGGCCTCGAGGGACTGATCACCGTAGAGGGGGGCAAATTCACCACCAGCAGGAATCTGGCAGAAGGTGTGATCGATCTGGCAGCCTCCAAACTAAGGAAGAAGAGCCGCAGATGTGAGACCGCCAAGAAATACCTGGCCGGCTGCGAGATAGCCGACGTGGCGCTGTTCATCGATCGAATCGTGAGAGAGAACGAGGACTTCGAGGCCAGGACGGTCGAACAGCTCGGCAGAAAATACGGCGTCGAATTCGAAGAGATCCTGAAGATTGCCAGAAACGACGGCGCCCTCTCCCAACCGCTGAATGACGATGGGGAGATTCTGGCCCAGGTCGTCTATGCCATCCGGAATGAAATGGCCCATTCCCTGACCGATATCATTCTCAGGAGAACGGGAATCGGTACCCTCGGAAATCCGGGGACAGCTGTATTGAATTCCGTTGCAGAAGTCGCAGCTTCAGAACTGGGGTGGGACGATGCCAGAAGAGAGGCGGAAGTGGACGAAGCCGTCAATACGCTCGAGCTTCCCTTCAGCTGCCCCAGCTGAGAATCAGTTCTGCCGCTCGAGCCCGTGTCCACTCTGCCCGGGGAAGACACGGCTCTGGCGATCGGATGGGCAGAGAACGTTCGACGACGTCCCCATTTCGGGTCAGGCCTCGTATTCCATGCGGCTGATGATCTCTTCCTGGGCGAGCTCGGAGAGCTCCGTGAAGAGCGCCGAGTATCCGCTCACCCGGACCACCAGGTCGCGATAGGCCTCCGGATTCCGCTGGGCGTCGCGCAGCGTCTCCGTGTCGATCATGTTGAACTGGACCTGCGACCCACCCAGCTCGAAGTAGGTCTCCATCAGCGAGGCCAGCGCCTCGGGGCGCAGCCAGCGCGGGTTGAAGCGCAGGTTCAGGTTGGTGCCGTTGTGGGCGCGCCCCAGCGGCAGCCCGGCCACCGAGTTGAGCAGTGCGGTGGGCCCGCTGGTTGCGCAGCCGCTGCCCGGAGTGATGCCGTTTCCGAGCACCTCGCCCGCGCGGCGTCCGTCGGCGCTGGCGCCGGAGAAGGCGCCCATCGCGACGTGGAAGCCCACCGAGAAGACTCCCGGCCAGAACGATCCTCCTCGGACGTTCCGATGGCGCAGGACCTCGTCGCAGAAGTGCTCGAGCACCCGCGCCGCGACCGCGTCCACTTCCGGCTCGTCGTTCCCGTACTTGGGGACTTCGCGCAGCAGGTGGGAGCGGATTCCCTCCGCATCGTCCCAGTCGTTGGCGAGGCACTCCGCCAGCTCTTCGAGGGAGAGGCGTTCGTCCTCGAAGACCGCCTTCCGGACGGCCATCAGGCTGTCCACCACGTTCGCGAAGCCGATCAGCTGAACGCCGGTGGAGTTGTAGATGGCACCTCCGCGGGTGAGGTCCAGCCCCTTTTCGATGGTTCCGTCCACCATCGCCGAGGCAAAGGGCGAGGGCAGCATCTCCGCGATGGCCGTGTCGAGAGCCGTCATGCCCCGCTCCACCTGCTCCAATGTGTGCGAGAGCTGGGCGCTGTAGGCGTTCCAGACGTCCTCGAACGAAGTGAAGCCGGCGGGGTCACCGCTCTCGATGCCGGATCGATAGCCGAAGACGTTGTCCACCCCGTTGCTGAGAGCGAGCTCGACGCACTTGGCGCCGTTGATCTGCACCGCGAAGGTCGAGCCGAAGGTCTTCCCCTGCGCGTTCGCCTCGAGGCAGCCGACGACTCCGTAGTCGCGCGCGTCTTCGAGTGTGTGGCCGGCGTCGACGAGGGATTCGACGATCACCTCGTCGTTGAACAGATGCAGCGGGACCCCTTCCCGCGCGTAGCGGATCGCTTGGAGGAAGAAGTCCTCGGGGGCGTCCGGGCTGAGCCGGACTCCGAAGTTGGGCTGGACGGTGCGCACGTCACCGAAGGCGTCCATCCCGATCTGGCTGAGCGCGCAGGTCGCGTCCGCTCCGTCCGTACCCATGCCGCCCACCGTGACGTTCTGGGTCGTCTTGCCCTCGGTGCCCTCGCCGCCCGGGATGAACGCCTCTTCGAGGATGTTCCAGATCTCGTTGGTCTTGAGGAACAGCAGCGAGAGCAGCTCGCGCGCCCGGTCGGGGCTGATCTTCCCGGCTCGCAGATCGGCCTCGTACCAGGGCGACAAGGTCTGGTCGATGCGGCCGAGCGAGATGGAGTTCCCGCCGGATTCGATCTGGGCGATCAGGTGGATGAAGTAGACGCACTGGACGGCCTCGTGGAAGGACTCGGCCGGGTGCTCCGGAACCCGCCTGCAGACCCGGGCGATCTCCGCGAGCTCCGCCGCCCTCGCCGGGTCCCTCTCGCTCGCCGCCATCGACTCGGCCACCTCAGCGTGGCGCTGGGCGAAGCGGATCGCGGCGCCGAGCGAGCGGATCATCGCGTCGTAGAGGAGGCCGCGCTCGCCGGCCCGCTCGTCGGCGCTCATGGCTTCGAGCTCACCGCGCAGATCGCCGATGATTCCGGAGAGGCCGCGCTCGAGGACGCGCCGGTGATTCATGGTGAAGTGGCCGATGCCGTAGGTGATCTCGAGAATCATGGTGAAGACGTACTTGTCCATGTCCTCGGAGACGTCGGCCGGCAGCAGCTCCTCGAATCTCTCCTCGACGGTGCGGCCGCACCAGAAGGGCAGGATGTCCTCCTTGAGCTCGCGCGCCTCGGCCGGATCGACACCTACCCACTGGATGACGCGATCTTCGAAGCTGTCGACGTCTCCTTCGATCCAGCGGGCCTTGTTCTCCGGGAACAGCGGCGCGCCCTTCAGCTTGCTGGTCCGGCAGCCGACGATCAGCTCGTCCTCGCGGATGATCGCGCTCACGTTGTCGAGGACGTGGGCGAGTGCCTTGCTGATGCGCGTGAGGGGATGCTCTTCCCAGTGGGCGGACATCGACTCGGTGAGATAACGCGCCCGTTCGATGCAAGCCTCTCGCGGGGCGTGAACGATTCTCTCGCGGAGCCTCGAGACGCGGTCGCTGCGACCCGCCTCCACCTCGGTCAGGGACTCCACGGGGGATGCGCTCATCATCCTCTCCTCCGCTCGCAGCAGCGGGCGTCAGCGTTCACCGGCCACCTAGGTGAGCACGAGTTGATCATAGCCCAGCTCACGCAGGACGACCGGAAACATCTCGAACGCGTTCCGTGCCACCGGCAGGAGCTTCAGCATTGCGACCACGTTGCCGCCTTGTTTCACCTTGCCGCGCGCCACCGACGCGACCGGGTTCTCGAGACCGTGCCAGAAGCGGTGCGAGTGGTCCGCCGTCTGCCTGGACCAGACGTCCTCCTTGACGTCGCAGGGACCGAGATAGAAGCTTCCGTGCGCCCCTTCCTTCTGCGGCGTGTTCTTCAGGTCGATGGTGATCTCGCAGTCGGGATCGGTGTAGATGAATTTCACGATGATGTTGGCGCGGCTCATCTTGGGACCGATCCGATCGTGCGTCAGGATCCGCTCGAGGAAGTGACCGTAGATCTCGAACATGTGATCGACGTCCCGGTAGTACTCGCCCATCCGCACTCCCTCCGTATTCGTCTCGACTAGCGCAGGCTTCCCGCGCCCAGCGTCACGCGATGTCCATCTGCCGGAGCAGGACGGCATCGCGCAGCCTTCGCGGCAGCACCTTGTTGAGCCGCATGAAGAAGCGGCTCTTGGGATCCACCTGGTTGTGGAGCTTCAGCTTCGGAGCGCGAATCACCTTGACGATCTCCGCTGCCGCGGTAGCGGCATCCGGCGCGCCCAGGATCAGCTTTTCGTCCTTCCGGATGAAGCGCCCCGCCCGCTCCCGGTAGGGCGAGCCCTCCGGCGGAAGCGTGTGGATCTTGGCGGCGAAGCTCGTCTTGACCTGGGCCGGCTGGATCAGCGCCACCTCGATCCCGAAGGGCTCGACCTCGTAGCGAAGCGAGAGGACGAGGCCTTCCACCGCGAACTTGCTGGCGGCGTAGATCGACTCGAAGGGAAAGGGAATCTGACCGACCAGGGACGACATCACGATCAGCCTTCCGCTCCGGCGCTCGCGCATGCCGGGAAGAAAGGCCTGAAGGACGGCTGCCGTGCCGGTGACGTTGATCTCGAAGCAGCGGTTGGCCTTCTCGAGGTCGACCTCCTCGAAGGGTCCGAAGAATCCGATGCCGACGTTCGAGAGCACCACGTCGACGTGGCCGAAGGTCTCCAGCACGCGGTCCCGGAATTCGAGAATCCCCTTGCGATCGCCGACGTCCTGCACCTCGAGGAGGTGCTTGCCTCCCCCTGCCTCGAGCTCCCGGCGCAGGGATGCAACGCCCTCTTCGTCGATGTCGAATCCCGCAATGGCGGTTCCCTCGCTCGCCAGCTGACGCGCCGCCTCGAGCCCCATCCCCTGGGCGAGCCCCGTGATCACCACCACCTGCATGGCCGTCACTCCTCCCAAGACCTCTCGATGCTCCTCGCGCTCGACGATTTTCGCATCCGGGGTCTTGATTCCAGCCGTGAAAAATAGTACGTTTTCGGAATATTCGATTCCACAATAGTACGTGAGCCGCAGGACGTCAACTCGGCAGAGAGGGCCCGGCAGGGCCAGCCGGACGCAAAGAGGCATCGAGACAGGTGGACGAAGCAGACAGGGCCAGGTCGGGGAGCCGCGAGGCGGAGGCGCTGATGCGCCTGATCCACAGGGTGAGCGCCTCGAGCTCGGAGCGCGCCACCATGGAGCTCAACCTTCGCCAGCGCCTGATCCTTCAGTGTCTGGGCCTGGAGGGGGAGCAGTCGATCGCGGCCATCGGACAGCGTCTCGGCCTCTCGCCTTCGACGATGACCGGGCTGGTCGACCGCCTCGAGGAGCAGGGCTACGTGAAACGCCGGCCCCACGCCTCGGACCGCCGCGTCACGCTGCTCGCGCTCTGCCACAAGGGAAGCGAGGCCTTCGAACGCGAGCTCGACTGGTACCGCTATCTCGTCGACGAGATCTTCGGCTCCCTCGGCGAGGATGCCAGGCAGGTGGTGCTCCGTGCGCTCCTCGCCCTGCGCTCCCCGAACCACGACACCCGTGCCACGGCGGCGTAGGCCCGGCCAGGAGGAAAGCATGGACTTCCAGCTCAGCGAAGAGCAGCGCATGCTCCAGGAAACCGTCCGCGAGTTCGCAGACCGCGAGTGCCAGCCGTTGGCCGCCGTCTGGGACCGGGAGGCCAGGGTTCCCGAGGACGCGATCTTCGACCAGATGCTCGAGATGGGGCTGATCGGCATGTGTCTGCCGGAAGCCTACGGAGGCGGAGGCCAGGACCTCTTCACCGCCATCCTCTGCATCGAGCAGCTCGCGCGCATCTCGCCTCTCTGCGCCGCGGCCGTCTTCGAGAGCAACGTGGGGCCGGTGCGGGTGGTCGAGAGGTTCGGCAGCGAGGAGCAGCGCAAGAGGCTCCTTCCGCTGGTCTGCCAGGGCAAGATGCAGATCAGTGTGGGCATGACGGAGGCCGAGGCGGGAAGCGCGCTGACCGACCTCCGGACCCGGGCGGAGCCCGACCCGGGAGGCTGGCGGCTCAACGGGCGCAAGGTGTTCTGCACCGGCGGCGGTCACAGCGAGGCCTACATGGTCTACTGCCGCTTCGGCGACAAGCCCGGAGCGAAGGGAATCGGCGCCATGCTGGTGGAGAAGGGCACGCCGGGCTTCTCGTTCGGAAAGCAGGAGCAGTACATGGGGCTGCGCGGAATGCCCGGCTCCGACCTGGTCTTCGAGGACTGCGTGGTCCCGAAGCAGAACCTGATCGTCGAGGCGGGCGGATTCCGCTCGCTGATGGAGTGCTTCGACATCGAGCGCTGCGGCAACGCCACCATGGCGCTGGGGATCGCCACCGGAGCGCTCGAAGCGGCCAGGAAGCACGCCCTCGAGCGCGAGACCTTCGGCAAGCTGATCGCCGACCGTCAGGCAATCCAGCTGCTGATCGCCGAAATGGCGACGCGGGTCGACGCGGCGCGGCTGCTGGTCTACCGCGCCGCGGTGAACGCGAGCAGCGGCTTCCCCTCGATCCAGGAGACCTCGATGGCCAAGGTCTTCGCCAACGAGACATCCAAGGCGGTGACCGACATGGCGATGGAGGTGCTGGGCGGCTACGGCTACAGCACCGAGTACCCCGTCGAGCGAATGCTGCGCGACAGCCGCGGCTGGCCCCTGGCGGGGGGCACCCTGCAGATGCAGAAGATCATCATCGCCGCCACGGTGCTCGGAAGGCGCTTCGACCAGCGGAAGTGAGCCCGGGGCGGTCTTCACGCTTCCCCTTGATTGGTCGCCCATGGTAGGGTCGAGCTGGTTGCAGCTTGGCAGCCAGACGCTGTTGCGACACGAGGTCGTTTCATGAAGTTGTTCGACTCATCTTGAGATTGAACCGCCCATGTCACTGGGTGAGCCTAGGGACCTGAATGAAGAGCGGTCCTGACAACGTACAGAAGCACATCTCGGTGTGCGGGAAGGGAATCGCGAGAGACCCTTCCTCCTGCCAGTCACAAGGCGGGTAATGGCCAGGCAGCGGGTATGGTGAACATACGTGAATCTGTGATAAAGATCGTCAGGCCGACGAGCCAAAGTGACTGACAGGCTCGATGGGAGTAGGAGGCTGGTCTTAACGTTGCCGCCTCGTGACCCACAGACTCCCCGGTCGACAGCAGGCACCTAACCCCGCGTACTTCAGAAACGGAACGTGGAAACCCCGTATCCCCCCCTCGTGAGGGAAAGCGAGCCGCGAGGCGAGCCGATGGGGGTGCGGGCTTGAGAGGTCGGAAGAAGCGAATGCCGTCTCGTAATGAGGCGGATACGGGTTTGGACGTCACCCGGCACGAAAGTGAGCCCACGTCCGACAGGTCTATCTCTGCAAGAGAGTTTGGAGAACCAACGAAGAGGGGGAAGGCAAATGGCGACAGCGGCGAAGCCGTTGATCGGTGCGCCCCCGGCTTTGGCAAAGGAATGGGAGTCCCTTGATTGGGCTGCCCTTCATCGCCAGGTTCAGCGGCTCCAGGTGCGTATTGCAGAGGCTGTGAAAGAGAATCACAACGGCAGGGCGCAAGCGCTGCAGTGGATTCTCACGCACTCCTTCGCCGCAAAGGCGTTGGCGGTGCGCAGAGTGACGAGTAATCGGGGGAAGAATACCCCCGGCGTGGACGGTGTGGTGTGGCGAACGCCACGCCAGAAGATGCTGGCGACTCGGTCGTTGCAGCGGCGGGGCTACCGTGCCCAACCCCTGCGCAGGATCCATATTCCGAAGAGCCGAGGAGGACAACGTCCTCTCGGGATTCCGACGATGAAAGATCGGGCCATGCAGGCCCTATACCTTCTGGCTTTGAATCCCGTGGCAGAGACCCGGGCCGATCCCAATTCATACGGTTTCCGTTTGGGTCGCTCAACAGCGGATGCGCTCGAGCAGTGCTTCATCACTTTGGCGAAATCATATTCGGCAGAGTGGGTGCTCGAGGGCGATATTGAATCCTGTTTCGATCGAATCAGTCACGAGTGGTTGCTGGAGCATGTGTTGATCGATCGCTCCATTCTTCGCTCGTGGTTGACGTCTGGCTACTTCGAAGAAGCTCGGTTCTTTGCAACCGAGCAGGGAACCCCGCAAGGCGGGATCATCTCCCCCGTGCTCGCCAACCTCGCGTTGGATGGGCTCGAGGAGGTGGCGAGGGGAGCGGCTCCACGCCGCTCCAAAGTGAACACGGTTCGCTTTGCTGATGACTTTGTCATTACTGGCAACTCGCGTGAGCTGCTGGAAGAGAACATTCTCCCGGCAGTCTCGGCTTTCCTTGCAGAACGGGGTCTGCGTCTCTCTCCGGAGAAGACGAAGATCACGCACATCGATACTGGGTTCAACTTTCTCGGTGCCAACGTACGGAAGTACAATGGCAAGCTCTTGATCAAGCCGTCGAAGCGCAACGTCGTCGGTTTCCTCCGGAGTATACGGGAGTTCATTCGAAGGGCACGTTCGATGACGACGGCGGAGTTCATCCGCGCACTGAACCGCAAGGTGCGGGGCTGGGCGCATGCTTTCCGCCATCTGGTATCGAGCGGCATCTTCAAGTTCGTCGACGCCGCCATCTTCAAGAGCCTCTTGCGCTGGATCCGTAGACGGCACCCGCACAAGGGCTGGCGATGGCTGCGGAAGAAGTACTTCCGAAGCCATCGAGGTCGGCGGTGGGTCTTCACCGCCAAGACTCGCAATGCAGACGGGATCGACACAGACGTCGATCTCTTCCAGGCGAGTAGCCTACGCATTCATAGACACATCAAGGTACGCGGGGAGGCGACGGTCTTCGACCCCGACCACGCGAGCTACTTCCGCGAGCGAAAGCAGCGGAGGGGCGCACTGGCCAGGCACAGGTCCGTCGTCCAACCTGCGTTCTAGAATCGAGGATGCGACAGGTGGCGACACGCTCCGTACACTCTACAGCTGGGTCAGTTGGGCAACTGGCCTTTGATTAGGCTTGAGCCGTATGAGGGGAAACTCTCACGTACGGTTCTTAGGGGGGCCCGGGGCTGGCAACAGCCCGGGGCCTACCCGGTGGCAGCATGGGACTCGAGCAGGCACTGGGCCTCATCGTTCCAACGTGACTCGTTGGCGCGCTTCTTCTGATGGCCCGATCAATCCGAGAGCGCGGAGCCTTGCGGCCGCGCTCGCTGTGGTCGTGCGTCATGCTGTCTGACGAAACACCCTCGTGAGCTTCCAGGAGCGTAAGAGCCGCGGGCCTGCGTCGGAGGATCGGAAGACATGACCGAACATCACCGCAATCTCCTCCTCGCGATGGCGATGCTGCTTGCTGCGCTGATGGCCTCGCCGGCAGGCACCGAGACCGTCGACCTGCACCTGCACCGCTACTGCGCACCGGGCACGTTCTGCGGCCACACCTCCCTGGCCGACTACGACGACTTCGTGTGCAAGACGGTGCAGGAGATGAACCTGATCTGGGAGCCGACGGGGATCTCCTTCCGGCCGACGCTGCTCCCCGTCGACTCCACGAGCCCGACCGACCCGACTGGCCTGCCCGACGGCATCACCCACTACTACCAGGTGCCCGGGTGCGCCCCTGGCGAGGCCCGCGAGATCGCCCGCGCACACTGGCGGAACCACGTCGCCAAGGCGGACACGACCGCGATCAGCATGATGCTGACGAGGGGGACCAATCGCTGCTGCTCCGGCATTCCGCGCACCTGGAAGAAACTCGAGGACGCCTACGGCCTCTACTGCGACGCTCATCCCTACCGCGGCGTGCGCGGACAGGGCGGGCTCTGGGCCCACGAGATGGGCCATCACTGGAGCCTCTCCCACACCCACGGCACGTGTGCTGACCCGGCCGACGGCCAGAACCCGGCAGGGGACGCGGACGCCGGCATCCCGAAGGGCTGCACCATCGAGCACGTCTCCTGCGATACGTCCGCCGACTGCGACCAGGGGGGCAGCTGCGTGCCCGACGGCCTCCCCGCGGTGGCGGACACGCCGGCCGACCGCTGCCGCCTGGAGGCGTGCAGAGCCACGTGCTCCAACGACCCCGGCGAGAAGAGCTGCAGCTCCGACGCGGACTGCGATCCGGGCGAGGGCCCCTGTACCTGTCGCGGCGGGGCCGATGAGGATCTGCAGGGGAATCTCCTCGACGGCCACACCTGGTTCGCGTCGACGGCGGACGAGCGGGAGGTGATTCCGGTCGCTACGGACCTGAGCTACGGAAGCCCGCATGGCTCCTGGTGTCCCGTGCAGGTCAAGAGCCGCTCGGGGGGCTTCACCAGCGGCTCGGACACCACGCCCCCGACCGAAGTGACCGTGCGCGATGTGATGTCGTACCACAACATGTTCTGTCGCGGGCCCTACGTCCTGGCCGGCGACCGGCGCGAGGCCTTCAGCGCCGACCAGCTCACACGCGTGGCGGCGTGTCGCAGCCAGATCTACCCGCGCGACGCTGGCCACCTACCCGACGTCTGCGCTTCGCACGGCGGCGACTCGGACCACGACGGCATCTGCGACCTGGACGACAACTGCGCCTCCATCCGCAACACCTGCCAGACCGACTCGGACCAGGATGGCTTCGGGGACGCCTGCGATTGCCCGGGTGCCGGGCAGAACTCCGGCGACCTCGACGGCGACGGCATACCCGACGCCTGCGACGCGGACCGCGACGGCGACGGCTGCTACAACGACCCCGCGGAGGACGACCACCCGGACCAGGCGCAGCTGTACGAAAAGACCCTCTTCTACGTCGGCTGTGGTGGCTCCGGCAGCGAGACGACCTACGTCTCCGACGCGGCCGACACCGACGGTGACGGGACCATCAACTGCCGCGACCCCGACGACGACGACGACGGGCTGTGCGACGCCCCGGGCTCCGGCTGCACCCAGGTCGGCGACCTCTGCCCCGAGGTGCCCGGCGAGCTCTGCGTGTTCCCGGCTGGAGACGTGCCGTGTCCGCCCCTCTGGACGTTCTGCGGCCTCGACTGCGTGGAGCACTTCCTCAAGATCACCGAGGTCATCAATCCGGACCCGACCACCGATCTCTTCATGGAGCCGGTCTGGGTCGTGAACCGCACCCTGTTCGCCGGGCCGCTCCGGGGCCAGACCGCCGCCGAGAGCGTCGCGGCCATCGCGGGCCTCGCCGGCTCTCCGCTGGGGTCGCTCGCTTCCGGTGCGCGCGAGGCGGCGGCGATGCCCGGGTTGGTGGCGCTCGAGCTCTGGGTTCGCGAGGGCGGCACCGAGCGGTTGGTCGAGAGGATCGGCGAGTACGACGCCTCGCAGCTCTGGACCGGCGAGCTGGCACGGGGCGGCCTGCTGCGGCTGCTCCCCACGACCAATCCGGCGAGCGGCGCACAGATGCTCGAGGTCGAGGTCACGCCCGGGATCGGCGTCGCGCTCGGCGACGCGGCGGACCGCGACGGCGACGGCCAGCCCGACGCGATCGACAACTGCCTGGAGTTAGCGAACGCCGAGCAGCGCGACGCGGACGGCGACGGCTTCGGCGACGCCTGCGACGGGGACCTCGACGGGGACGGCATCACCGATGAGGCCGACGTGGCGCGGGTGCGGGCGTGCGCCGGCGCAGACCTCTCGGTCGAGCCGCCGATCTCCGAGCCCGCGTTCTTCGACGGCGAGGATCTCGGCGATCCACCGGCGGAGCCCGATCCCCTCGCCATCGCTCTCGCCGTCGCGTGCGCGGCGGCGGACCTCGACGGCGACGGGGACGTGGACGCGGCAGACGAGGCCGCCGCGGCGGCGCTGCTCGGCCAGCCGCCCGGGCCCTCCGCCTTCGCGGGCAGCGGGGTCGCGACCGCCGCCCCCGCGGTACCCGCCTGTGCCGACGGCGCCCCGCTCGAGCGGGCGAGGCTCCTGCTCGACAAGCTCGACCGGGCGCCCGGCGCGCAGCGCTTCACGCTGAAGGGACGGCTCGCCGTGGCGCTGCCACTCTCGCCTCCCCTCGATCCCATGACCCGGGGCTTCTCGCTCCGGGTGACCGATGGATCGGGCGCGCTGCTCCTGAACGTGGAGATCCCCGGCGGGCCGGGCTGGGAACAGGCGGGCACGGGGTTCCGCTACCGCGACGACACGGGGCTCTCGGGCATCGACCGCGTCTCGCTCCGCGAGGTCCGCCGGCGTCGGGGCGACTTCGTGAAGGTCCACGTCGCGGGCCGTTCGCTGGATCTGCCGCCGACGGACCCGGTCCTTCCCCTCGTCGCGCAGCTGAGCCTCGACCCCGATGCACCCGCCACGCAGCAGTGCGGCGAGACGGGCTTCCTCGCCGCACCGGAGCGCCCGTCATGTCGGAGTGCGAAGAGTGGAGAGCGGGTCGTCTGCCGCTAGCCGCGCGCAGGCTCAGCCGCGCTGCGAGCAGGACACGGCGAGCCCCGGGAGGAGCGGGCCGAGCACCAGGTTCGTCTCGCATTTCCAGCGCATCGACGCTCCGCCGAGCGAGTACGAAGGGCGCAGCCAGATGCGCCGATCCCTGCCGAACGAGGGCCGCAGCGTCGCGACGATCGCGCCCGTCCGTTCGAATTCGATGTGCTCGATGTCCTCGGTGTGGAAGGTGCCGCGGTCGAGCCCGAGATCCTCGGGCGAGCCGGGCCAGTCGCCGGTCTCGGCCTGGTACATCATCGAGTAGGTCTTCAGCGTCGAGAGCTCGCTGAGCGCGCGGCTGAAGCGCGCCGCGAGCATCGCGCGCGCAATCACGCCGGGGGTCTCCTGGGGCGGCGCCTCCTTCGGCTGGGGCGGGAGCACGTCGAGGTCGATCGCATCCGTCGCGGCTTCCGGCGCGTCGGGGGCCGGCGGCGGCGCGATCTCGTGCTCCTGGAGCAATGCGAAGCCGGCCGGGCACGCATCGCTCGTGAACAGCACCTCGCCGGATCGCGACTGACACTTCCGGATCGCGTCGGCGTCGGCGGCCGACGCGACGAGCCCGCTGGCGAGTGCCGCGGCGAGAAGTGCGCGAGGTCGGAGGATCACCCCCGCGTGATCGGCGCGCGGGGCCTCGGGATTGACCCCGCGGGGCCCGGGATCGGGACGGCCGGCCCGGCTCCATTGCCCGGGGTTGAAGCCAAGTCCTCGGCTTGGCAACAATGGCCGGCCCCGATGCGCATCCTCTCCAGTCTCACCTACTACGACCCGCACTGGACGGGCCTCACGGCGAACGCGCGCTTCCTGGCCACGGGCCTCGCCGCGCGCGGGCACGAGGTGACCGTGCTGACTCACCAGCACGAGCCCTCCCTCGCGCGCTCGGAGGTGAGAGGCGGCGTCTGCATCGAGCGCGCGCGCCCGATCGCGCGGGTGAGCCGGGGGATGCTGTCGCCGGCCTTCGGCAACGCGGCCTGGCGGCTGGTGAAGGGGCACGACGTCGTCCTCGTGAACACGCCAATGTTCGAGGCGCTCCCCATCGCCCTTTTCTGCCGCGCGCTCGGTCGCCCGCTCGTGGTCGTACACCACGGCGACCTCGTCATGCCGGGCGGCGTGATGAACCGCGTCGTCGAGCGCGTGACCAACGCCTCGATGACGGCGGCGAGTCGGCTGGCGCAGCGGGTGACGAGCTACAGCCTCGACTACGCCGAGAACTCGCCCTTCCTGCTGCCCGTACGGCGCAAGCTCGCCACTATCCTGCCGCCGGTGGAGATCCCCCGCCCCGACCCCGCGGCGACGGCCGCCTGGCGCACCGAGCTGGGGCTCGCGGACAAGCAGGTCGTCGGCTTCGCCGGCCGCTTCGTCGAGGAGAAGGGCTGCGACGTCCTGCTGCACGCGCTCCCCGAGCTGCTCGAGACGAACCCGCGCGCCCACCTCGTGCTCGCCGCCGAGACGAACGTCGTCTACGAGGACTTCTTCGAGCGCTGCCGGCCCCTGCTCGAGAAGGCGTCGGAGCGCGTGACGCTCCTCGGCCTGCTGCGCGACCGCGAGCGGCTTGCCCGCTTCTACGCGCTGTGCGACGTGCTCGCGCTGCCGAGCCGGAGCGATTGCTTGGCGCTGGTGCAGGTGGAGGCGATGCTGTGCGGCACGCCGGTTGTGGCGAGCGACATCCCGGGAGCTCGCGTGCCCGTGCGCACGACCGGCATGGGGCGGCTCGTGCCCGAGGGCTCGCCCGGCGGCCTCGCTGCGGGTCTGCGCGCGGTGCTCGATGAGCCAGACCGCTACTCGCGCCCACGCGACGAGATCGAGAGGCGGTTCGACCCCGAGCGCACCCTCGACGCCTACGAGACGCTGCTCGAGAACGTCCGCGCAGGGCCTTCCGCGGGCGCGCCGGCGCCGCTCGGAGCGCCTTCGATCGAAGTCCGGGTGGCCGGCAGCTCGCCGCTAGCCGCGTTCTCGGAGCGCGATCGCGCGATCCTGGAGAGGAGTCTCCGGAACGAGGCCGACATGGCCTACCGGCGCCGGCTTCCGACCCTGCTCGACTACCTCGAGCTCGAGGACGGCGACTGCGTGCTCGACGGCGGCTGCGGCATGGGCTTTCCGCTCGCGGTGATGGCGCGCCTGCGCAAGCTCGAGCTCACGGGCGTCGATGCCGACCCCGAGCGGCTGGCCTGGGCGCGCCGCGAGCGCGTGCCCGCGCAGCTGCTGCGGGCCTGCCTCGAAGACCTCCCCTTCGCGGGGGCGAGCTTCGACAAGGTGCTGCTGAGCGAGGTGCTCGAGCACGTGCCCGACCCGTCGGCGGCGCTGCGCGAGGCACATCGCGTGCTGCGCCCGGGCGGCCTCCTCGCCATCTCGGTGCCCCACGCGCACTTTCCGTTCTTCTGGGATCCGATCCACGCCACCTGGTCGGCGCTCGGCGGCCGCCCGCTGCGCGAGGGCCCGCTCGCCGGCATGTGGTCGCAGCACCGGCGGCTCTACTGGCCCGAGGACCTGGCGCGCCACGTCGCCGAGGCCGGCTTCGAGGTCGAGAAGGTAGAGGAGGCCACCCACCACGCCTTCCCGTTCTCGCACTTCCTGGTCTACGGGATCGGCAAGCCCCTCCTCGAGCGCGGTCTCCTGCCGCACTCCCTCCTGGCGACGACCGATCGCTTCCGGGGCGCCGAGAACCCGGGCACGGCCCTTCACCCCATGAACCTCGCCCGCGGCCTCCTCCGTGCCGTCGACCGCCGAAACGAGAGCGGGAGCGCCCGCCCTGGAGACACCTTCGTGAACGTCCTGCTCAAGGCTCGCAGAAAGTAGGGGCTTTGGCCCCGCCGGATCCCTCAGGGTTGGGCCCGCCAACCGCTGTGCGGTAGATTTGACGAGCAACGACGGCCCAGTGGGGCTGTCGCGGATGGGAACCCATCATGCTGATGTGTAGGGTGCGCGCGCGCCGCTTGGGACTACTGCTCTTCGCCGGCCTGCTCGCCGCCCTCGTGGCCGTCGGCCCCTCCTTCGGCCAAGCCCTCGATTCCGGCCAGCAGAAGTGTGTCAACGGCCTCAACAAGGCTGGCGCGCGCGTCAACCGGGTGCAGAACAAGCAGAGCGCAGGCTGCTGGAAGCGCTTCCAGAAGGGGAAGGAGTCGAGCACCGAGGGCTGCTGGAACGCCGACCCGGGCAGCAAGGTGACCAAGGCGGCCGAGAAGGTCTTCGATCAGGAGCCCGGCCTCTGCGGCGGCGTCGCACCGCCGCCCTTCGCGTTCACTAGCGCCTTCATCGTGGTGGCCGCCAGCCGCGAGCAGTCGCTGTTCTTCCTCCAGGATCTCTACGGCGCGGACCCGGACACCCCCGCGAGCCTGGGAAGCAGCATGAAGCAGGTCGGCAAGTGCCAGCTGGAGGCCATCAAGCGCGGCCACAAGCTGGAGGAGGCGCTCCTCAAGGCCGCGAACAAGGCGAAGAAGACCTACCTGGCGGGCACCCAGGACGTGCCGGCTGCGCCAGACGGGCCCACCTTGGCAGCCATGATCACCTCGTCGCTCGGCAGCGACGCCAAGCTCCAGAGCCTGGGCGGGAAGATCGACACGAAGGTCGAGGAGCGCTGCGGCGGGCTCAGCGGGGCCGACCTCCAAGCCGCGCTGCCCGGCTGCAACGCCGCCACGACCGCCGACCTCGCGACCTGCATCGAAGCGGCTGCGCGCTGCCGCGGCTGCCAGAAGCTCCGCTTCATGGACAACTTGGCCATCGAATGCGACCTGCTCGACGACGGCGCAGTGAATGCGAGCTGCACCGGCGTGCCGCCGACGCTGACGCCCACGCCGACGCTGACGCCCACGCTGACGCCCACCGTGGGGCCGACGCCCACCCCGCAGGCGCAGGCGGCGCCGCCGGACGCGACCTTCAACAACCCGCTCGACAACAAGGCCGTGGGCGTCAGCGGGCCCTCCGCGCAGTGGGTCCTCGCGGGCGCGGCCATGCGGACGAACTGACGCGCTTCGTCCGAGGCCCCAAGGCGACGACCCAGCGAACGCCCATGGCGGCCCGGCTCCCTCCCCGCGCCGAGGCCCTCGCGCTGGCGGGTGTGCTGCTCGTCGCCGCTGCGCTGCGGCTGACGGGTGTCGACTGGGACCAGGGCCACCACCTCCACCCCGACGAGCGTTTCCTCACCATGGTGGCGGGCGCACTCGAGGCGCCCGAGCGCTGGACGGACTGGTTCGACACCGCCCGCTCGCCCCTCAATCCGCGGAACCAGGGCTACTCCTTCTTCGTCTACGGGACGCTCCCTGTCTTCCTGGTGCGCGGCGTCGCGGGTGTGCTCGACCTGACCGACTACGGGCACGTGCACCTCGTCGGACGGGTGCTGGCGGCCCTCTTCGATCTCGCGACGGTGCTGCTGACCTGGGGCCTCGGCCGCGCCCTCGCCGGGCCGCGGGTCGGGCTGGCGGCCGCTGCGCTGATGACCCTCTGCGTGGCCTCGATCCAGCACGCCCACTTCTTCACCGTCGACGCGTTCGCCGCCTGCTTCAGTGCGGCGGCCCTGCTGGCGGCCGTGCACGTGGCGTCGGGCGCCCGCCTGTGTGCACACGTCGCCTTCGGCGTGGCGCTCGCCGCGGCAGCGGCGTGTCGCATCAACCTGGTACTGCTCGCGCCGGTCTACCCGTGCGCGCTCGCGATCGCCGTTCTCACGGGAGGCGCCTCCGGCCGGCGTGCCGCGGCGGGGGCAGGGCTCGCCTTCGGCGCGGCGCTGCTCGTCTTCCGCGTTGCGCACCCCTACGCCTTCGCAGGCCCCGGCTTCCTGGGCGTGGCCCCCGACGCGGCGTTCCTGGCCAACCTCGCGAAGGTGCGCGGCATGGTGAACGGGAGCGTCGACTTCCCGCCCGCCTACCAGTGGATCGGGCGGGCGCGGCCCCTCTTCGCGCTCGGCAACCTCGCCGGCACGAGCCTGGGGGTGGGGTGGGCGCTCGCGGCCGTCGTCGGCGGCTTTGCCTGGCTGCGCGGGCGGCTGGGCAGCGGAGGCGAGTGCGCTCGGGATTTCGGAGGCAGGCTCCTCGCGCTCTGGGCCTTCTGCTTCGTGCTCTACCACGCGAGCCAGTTCGTCGCGTCCCAGCGCTACTTCCTGCCCGCGCTGCCCGTCCTCGCAGTGGCGGCCGGCCTGCTCGTCACCGGTGCGCGCTGGCAGCGGACCGCGTTCACCCTCGCCCTCGCCGCCACCGCGCTCTGGGCGCTCGCCTTCCACGGCGTCTACCGCGCCGAGCACCCGCGCGTCGCCGCGTCGCGCTGGATGGCCGAGGCCCTGCCCGTCGGAGCGACGCTGACCCGGGAGCAATGGGACGACGGGCTTCCGCTCCCTGTGCCGGGCCTCGAGCCCGAGCGCTTCGCGGCGGTCGAGCTCACCCTTTACCACCGCGAGGACTCCGCAAAGGCGCTGGAGCTCGCCGCGGCCCTCGACCGCGCCGACTACGTCGTGCTCTCGAGCGACCGCGGCTCCGGCACGATTCCGCGCGCGCCGTGGCAGTATCCGCTGGCTCGGCGCTACTACGAGCTGCTCTTCGGTGGCGCACTCGGCTTCCGCCTCGAGCGAAGCTTCACCTCGTTTCCGCGGCTCGGGCCGCTCGCGCTCCCGGACACATGGAGCGAGGAGGCCTTCCGCGTCTACGACCACCCCGCGGTCCACGTCTTCGCGAAGACGGACGCCTACGACAGCGCGCGCGTGCGCACGCTGCTCGAGGCCGTGCGGCTCGACACCGCGCGCCCCCGCACACCCGCCGAGGGCTCGGCCGCCTACCGCGCCGCGCTCCCCACGTCACTCCATCCCGAGCGAACGCGCGCGACGCCAGGCCTCGCCGGACCTGCGCAATCGGCGCCCGCACTCGGGACGGGCGCCGCGATGGGATCGGCGGAGGCCCTCGTGCGCTGGCTCCTCGCCTTCGCCGCCCTCGCCTGTGCGGGGCTCCCGCTGGCGCGGCGGCTACTGCCCGAGCACCCCGGCCAGGCGGGCCTGCTCGCGCTGCTCCTCCCCTGGCTGGTACCCGGGCACGGCGCCTGGTGGCTCGCGTGGACGGGGCTGGCGCCGTTCTCGGGGAGCGCCGCGCCCCTCCTCGCGCTCGGTCTGGGCGGCGCAGGCGCCGCGTTCGCCTGGCGCGACCGAAGGGCCCTCAGCGCCTGGCTGCGCGCGTATGCGGGCCCGGTGGGCGCGCCGGCCGCCGCCTTCCTCCTCGTCTTCGTCGTCTTCGCACTCCTGCGCGCGGGGAATCCGACCATCTACTGGGGCGAGAAGCCGATGGACTTCGCCATCCTGGGCGCACTGGCTCGCGCCCGAGCGCTGCCCCCCGCCGACCCCTGGTTCGCGGGCGAGACGCTCAACTACTTCCACTTCGGCCACGCGCTCGTGGTCGCCTTCGCTCGCACGAGCGGGGTGCCCCTCGCGCTCGCCTTCAACCTCGCGCTCGCGACTGCAGCCGGGCTGGCGGGGGCGGCCGCCTTCGCGGCCGGGCGCGCCCTCGGCCGCACGCGAGCGGCCGGCGTGCTGGCCGTCTTCCTGGTGCTCTTCGCCGGCAACCTCGCCGCCCCGCTGGCCTGGCTCCAGGACCCCGCGCGCCCCGTCGACTTCCACTTCTTCTGGGCGGTCTCGCGCGTGATCGAGGGGACGATCAACGAGTTCCCGTTCTGGAGCTTCCTGTTCGGCGACCTGCACGCCCACGTGCTGGCGCTGCCCATCGAGCTGGCCCTCATCGCCCTGGGCTGCGCGTGGCTCTCGGGCCGTACGTCGCCCGTCGTGCGCGTGGTCCTCACCGGGTGGCTGCTCGGCATCGTGGCGGCGACGAGCACGTGGAGCCTGCCCCTTGCGGCGGGCGTGCAGGCCGCCTTCCTCGCCACGGCCGCGCGCGCGCGGGCGTGTTCTTGGCCGGGGGCAGCCCTTCGCCTGGCGGCCGTGGGCGCAATGGCCTTCGTCTCGACTGCACCCTTCTGGCTCGACTACACGCTGTCGGCCGGCGCCCGCGTCGGGCTGGAGCGGTTCTCCCGCGTCGCCCCGGGCGAGCTCGCCACGATCTTCGGCCTGTTCGCGGTGGCGCTGGCGCCCGCCCTGCTCATTTCGGCCCGCGGCGGGCGCAGCCCGCGCGTCGCGTTGGCGGCGGCCGGCTGCGTGCTCGGCGCGGCCGTGCTCGCCCTCGCGCTCCGCGGCCCCGGCGCGGCGTTGGCCGCCGGCTTCGCCGCCCTGGCCCTTGCCGCCTGGTGGCGGGCGACGGCACCCGGGCTGCTTGCGGCGGCCGGCCTCGCCGCGCTCGCGGCCGGCGCCGTGCTCGCCGCCGAGGTGTTCGTGGCAAGCGACCGCATGAACACCGTGTTCAAGCTCCACGTCGGCGCGTGGCTGCTGGCGGCAGTGGCTGCCGCCGCGCTCATCCCGAGCGCCTGGCGCGCGCTCCCGGCCGGATGGCGGCGCGTCTACGCGGGAGCCCTCGTCCTGCTCTCCGCGGCCGCGGTCTCGACGAGCGCCGCCGCCGCCTGGGGCCTCCTGCGCGACCCGAAGATGGCGAGCCCGGTCACCCTCGACGGCACGCGCTACCTCGCCCAGCACGACCCGGACGCGCTGGCGGCCTACCGCTGGCTGAACGGGGAGGTGGTGGGCGTGCCCGTGATCCTCGAGGCGGCGGGCCCCGCCTACTCGGAGTCGACGCGCGTGGCGATGCACACGGGGCTTCCCACGCCGGTCGGGTGGGAGCACCACCTCGTGCAGCAGGCGCGCAACCGCGAGGCGGTGCAGCGACGCGTCGCCGAAGTCGACCGCTTCTTCGAGACGGCCGACCTCGCCGAGGCCGGCCGCCTTCTCGACCGCTTCCGCGCCGACTTCGTGTTCGTGGGGCCGGGCGAGCGCACCCGCTACCCGCAAGCGGGGCTGGCGAAGCTGGCCGGCTGGGAGCGCCTCGAGCCCGTCTTCGAGGCGGGGGACGTCGTCGTCTACGCGACGCCGGGTGCCCCGCTGGCGCAGAAGACCTGGGTCGATCCGGTCGCGGCGTCCACGACCGAAGCGCCGCAGCCCGCGCTCGGCGCCTGGCGCGAGCCACGCGACCTCGCCCGCGCGCGCGACGGCACGCTCTTCGTCGCCGATTTCGGCCACGACCGCGTCCAGCGCGTGCGCTTCGGAAAGCCCGATCTCTCCTTCGGGCGCCGGGGCGGGGGGCCGGGGGAACTGCGCGACCCGTGCGGCGTCGCCGTCGCACCCGACGGGCGCGTCTACGTAGCCGACACCTGGAACCACCGCATCCAGGTCTTCTCGCGGCAGGGCGACGCGCTGGGGAGCTTCGGCTCGGGGCTGTACGGGCCGCGTGGCGTTGCGGTCGGGAGCGGAGGCCGTGTCTGGGTGACCGACACCGGAAACGCCCGCGTGCCGGCCTTCTCTGCCGAAGGCGAGGCGCTCGGCGCCCTCGAAGGGGGCCCCGCCTGGCGCGTGCCCGTCGGCATCGCTGCACGGGGGGGCGAGCTCTTCGTCGCCGACGCCGGACGCGGCGAGGTGCTCGTGTACGCGGAAAGCGGTGCCTTCTTGCGCGGATTCGCCGTGCCGGAGTGGGACACCGCCGACTTCGAGGCCTACCTCGAGGTGGGCGCCGACGGCACGCTCTGGCTCACCGATCCCGCGGGCGACCGTGTGCTGTTGTACGATCGCAGCGGTCGCGCGCTCGGCGTCGCGGAGCCGCGAGGCACGCTGGATCGGCCCACTGGCATCGCCCTCCTCGACTCCCACAACGCCATGGTGGCGAGCGCGGGAAACGACGCCCTCGTGATGGTGCGGCGGCCGCGCGCGCCGGGGAGACCGACCGCTGGAAGCGACTGAGCCGGAGCTGACCGTGGTGATGCCCGTCTACCGCGAGGCCGAGGCCCTCCCCGCGGTGCTCGACGCGTGGTCGAAGACGCTCGGCGACGCCGGCATCGACTACGAGCTGCGCGCCTACGACGACGGCTCGCCCGACGGTTCGCTCGCCATCCTCCGTGAACGCGCGGCGGTCGACCCGCGGCTCGTGGTCGAGAGCCACGCAAACCAGGGGCACGGGCCGACGATCCTGCGCGGCTACCGCGAGGCCCGCGGCTGCTTCGTCTTCCAGGTGGACAGCGACGGCGAGATCGCGCCCAAGCCCTTCCTCGAGCTGTGGCGCGTACGCGAGCACTTCGACTTCGGCCTCGGCGTGCGTACCTGCGACCAGCGCGCCGCCGTGCGCCGGCTGGTGAGCAGCGTGGCGCGCTGGACCGTGCGCCTCCTCTTCGGCCCCGGTTTGCGCGACCCGAACTGCCCCTATCGGCTGATGCGGCGTGAGTGGCTCGAGAGCGCGCTCGAGCGCGTGCCCGTGGGTGCCTTCGCGCCCAACGTCCTGCTCTCGGGCCTCGCCATCCGGGGCGGCGCGCGCCTGCGCGAGCTCCCCGTGCGGTCGCGCCCGCGCAAGAGGGGGGCTCCCTCGCTCCGGGGCACGGCGCTCTGGCGCGGCGCGTGGCGCGCCTTCCGCGACACCCTTGCCGTCGCGCGGGGGAGCACGTGACGGGCGACCCCGGTCGCGTGCTCGTGCTGGGTGCCGGGCCGACGGGCCTCGGCGCCGCGCACGGGCTTTGCGAGCTCGGCCACACGGACTGGCTCGTCCTCGAGGCCGCCCCCCAGCCGGGCGGCCTGGCCGCGAGCGTGGTGGACGAGGCCGGCTTCACCTGGGACCTCGGCGGCCACGTCCAGTTCAGCCACTACGCCTACTACGACCGCGTGCTCGACGCGGCCGTGCGCGACTGGGGCTGGCACGACCGCGAGTCGTGGATCTGGGTGGAGGGCCGCTTCATCCCGTACCCGATCCAGCACAACGTGCATCGCTTTGCACCCGGGGACGGCGCCGCCATCCTGCGCGAGCTGGAGGGCGCCAGCCGCGCCCGCGCCGCCGCGACCCCGCGCCACTTCGCCGACTGGCTGCGCCAGAGCTTCGGCGAGACGCTCGCCCGCAAATTCATGCTCCCGTACAATGCGAAGGCCTGGGGGTACCCGCTGGAGGAGATGGGCTTCGGCTGGATCGGCGAGCGCCTCGCGAAGCCCGACGTGGAGCGCGTGCGGGCGGGCCTGGCCTCGGGGCGTGACGACGTTTCGTGGGGGCCGAACAACCGCTTCCGCTTCCCGTGCGAAGGGGGGACCGGCGCCATCTGGAGCGGCGTGGCCGGGGGCCTCCCCGAAGGCGCCCTCCGCTACGGTGCCCGCGCGGTGGCCGTCGACACCGTAGCCCGCCGCGTGCGCCTCGCGGGCGGCGAGTCGCTCTCCTTCGACACGCTGATCTCGGCGCTCCCCCTCGACCGTCTCGTCAGCATGCTCGAGCCCGGGGAGGCGGCGCTTCGGAGCGCGGCCGGCGGCCTCGTGAAGAGCGCCGTCCACTGTGTCGGTGTGGGCCTGCGCGGCGGCCGCCCCGGGAGCCTGGCCACCAAGGGGTGGATGTACTTCCCCGAGGCGCACAGCCCCCACTACCGCGTGACCGTCTTCTCGAACTACGCCGAGAGCCACGTGCCGGAGCCGGGCGCGTGGTCGCTGCTGGCCGAGGTGTGCGAAACGGCGCACCGCCCCGTGGCTGCGGAGGGGCTCCCCCGGCGCGTGCTCGAGGCGCTGCGCGAGGACGGCCTCGTCCTGGACGGGGCCGAGGTACTGAGCATGTGGCACCGCCGCCTCGAGCACGGCTACCCGACTCCGAGCCTCGGCCGCGACGCCGCGCTGGCCGCCCTCCAGCCCGCCCTCGAGGCGCGCCGCGTCTTCTCGCGCGGGCGCTTCGGCGGCTGGAAGTACGAGGTCTCGAACCAGGACCACTCGTTCATGCAGGGAGTCGAGCTCGCGGGCCGGCTCGTGCGCGGGACGCCCGAGGTGACCTACCTCGACCCGCTGCGTGCCAACTCCGGTGAGTTCCTCGCCTAGGGGCGCTGACGTGGACATCGTCTGGCTCGTCGTCTGGTGGCTCGCCTGGCTCGCGCTCGCCGCGCTCTACCAGCCGCTGGCCGCACGCGCCCTGGGGCGGCTCCCGGGCGGAGGCTGGGCGTTCGCGCGCATGCTGGGCCTCGGCGTGGGCGGCTACCTCTGCTGGCTGGCCGCGTCGCTCGAGCTCAGCGCGTTCACGCGCGCCTCGGCGCTGGCGGCGCTGCTGCTCCCCGCGCTCGTGCTGCACGTGCTCGCGGGCGGCCCCGCAGCTTTCGTGCGCTTTCTGCGCCGCCACGCTCGCGGCGTGCTGACGCTGGAGGCCGTCTTCGCGGCGACGCTCCTCTTCTTCGCCGCCCTGCGCACCCTCCGCCCCGAGGTGGCCGGGCTCGAGAAGTTCATGGACTACGGCTTCGCAGCGGCAGCCGCGCGCAGCGCCTTCATGCCCCCCGTCGACATGTGGTTCGCCGGCGAGTCCATCAACTACTACTACTTCGGCCACTTCCTGCTCGCCTTCGCGTCGAAGGCGAGCGGCGTGCCGCTCCCCGTCGCCTACAACCTGATGATCGCGACCCTGGCCGCGCTGACGGCGTCGCTCGGTTTCACGCTGGCGGCCGCCCTGACGCGCGCCGTCGCGGCCGCAGGCCGCCGCCGCGTGCTCGCGGGCGGCCTGCTCGGCGCCGCGCTCCTCGTCTTCGGCTCCAACCTGCACGGTCCCATCTACGGCTTCGTGCTGCCGGCCGCCGAGAAGCTCGGCCTCCGCGAGAAGGAGTTCCGCAGCGCCGTGCACGCCCGGGCCGGCCACTACTGGTACTCGGACGCCACGCGCTACATCGGCCACAATCCCAGCACGCCTGACAAGGTGATCCACGAGTTCCCCTTCTACGCGTTCCTGGTCGCCGACCTGCACGGCCACGTGAGCGCGCTCCCCTGGGTGCTCAGCGTGCTCGGCCTGCTGCTCGCGCACGCGTTCGGAGAGCGCGGCCGGGAGCCGCCAGTCCTCTTCGAGCGCGTGCTCGTGGCCACAGGTCTGGGCTTTCTGCTCGGCGTCCTTCGCATGACGAACACGTGGGACGTCCCCATCTACGGCGTGGTGAGCGCGGCCGTGCTGGGCGTGCACGCGCTCCACACCTCGCGGCCCTGGGCGCGCGCCGTGCTGACGACGGGCCTTCTCGTCGCCTGGATCGCCGCCGTCGCCGCTCTGGTCTCGCTCCCCTTCGCCCTCCACTTCGAGCAGCACTACGGCGAGGTCTTCCGCGTGCCTGCGCGGAGCCCCTTCTACCAGCTCGCCGTGCTCTGGGGAGTGCCCGTCCTCGTGGTCGCCGCCTTCGGGGCGCGCCTGCTCGCCGCCGCGCTGCGCGCGCGCGAGTTCGGGCTCCTGGACTCGGTGTGGCTCGTGCTGGCGGCGTGCGCGCTCGGGTTGCTGCTCGTGCCCGAAGTCGTGGCCATGCGCGACATCTACCCCGTGCCCTACGCGCGCGGGAACACCTACTTCAAGATCACCTTCCAAGCGTTCGTGTTGCTCTCGTTGCTCGTGGCCTCCGCGACCGTCGCATGGGCGGCGGCGCCACGCCGGCGGCTCGCTCGCTCGCTCGCCGCCGCGTGTCTCCTCACGCCCCTCTTCGTGTACGTGCCGCTCGGCCTGCGCGGGCACCACGGGCCCCCCTCCGTGTGGCGCCTGCACGGTCTCGACGGCCTCGCCTTCCTCGAGGAGCAGCGTCCCGGCGAGGGGCAAGCGGTCGACTGGCTGCTCGAGAACGCGCCGCCCGGTTCCGCCCTCCTCGAGGCCGACGGGGACAGCTACACCAACGCCGCGCGCCTCTCCATGGCCACCGGAATTCCGACCGTGCTGGGCTGGTACGTCCACGAGTGGCTCTGGCGCGGCGGCACCCGCGCCGTCAACGACCGCCGCGCCCAGGTGCGCGTCGCCTACGAGCTGCCCCGCCTCACCGCCGTCCGCGAGCGCCTCCTGGCCTACGGCGTCCGCTACATCGTCATCGGCGACCTCGAGCGCGCCCGCTTCCCTGCCCTCGACGAGGCCGGCCTCTCCGCCTTCGGCCGGCTCGCCTTCGAGGCCGGCACCCTTCGCATCATCGAACTCGATCCCGGGGGCGGTCTCGAGGATTGAGCGAATTCTTCAACGAAGACGAGCCTCCCCAGGGTTCCTGGGAATCCGGGGGCGAGCACCCACCGGCCTGGTCTTCGAGCCCGGCCTTCGCCGCGGCTCCTCCCCGCTCATCCGCTACGGCTCCGGAGACATCGAGATCCCGGAGAGCGCCCCGCGAGATCGCTCGAACCCCTGGAGGATCGAATCGGGGTAGCAGCCCACGCGACATGAGAAGGAGAGCTGGCCTCGACGGGGGACTACGCCTGTCCGCCGCGGACGTTGCGCGGAGCCGGCCCCATCTCCGGGAGCCGCCGCAGCTCCGGCGAGAGCAGGAAGACCAGCACGGCGAAGACGCTCACCGAGAGGGCGCCGAGCGTCACCGTCCACGGTGCCCCGATCCACTCCGCGAGCGCGCTGGCCGGGAGCCCGCCGATGGCCGTCAGGAACCAGGTCATCGACCAGACTCCCATCACGCGGCCCCGCAGCGCGTCGGGGACCAGTACCTGCAGCGTGGTCATCCCGATGTTGAGGTAGAGCGAGGAGAAGAAGCCGGCGCAGAACAGTAGAGCGGCCGAAAGCGGGAACTCGCGACTCGCCGCGAAGCCGGCGATGAAGAGCCCGAAGACCGCGGCCGCTGCCAGCATCACGATTCCCGAACTGGGGCGGCCACCCACCTTGATCATGGTGAGTGTCCCGAGAAGGGCCCCGACCCCCACGGAGGCCTCCAGCAGGCCGAAGCCCGTCGATCCGACCTCGAGGATGTCTTCGGCGAAAACCGGAAGCAGGACGTGATAGGCCATGCCGAAGATCGAGGTGAAAAAGGAGAGCCCGATGGTCGCGAAGAAGATCCGGTCGCGGAGGATGTAGCGGACTCCGTCGAGCATGCCGCTGGACGTCTCCGCCCCGCCTCGCTCGAGCGGCGCGAGACGAAGCGTGGCGATCAGGAACGCCGAGAGCGCGAACCCCACCGCGGTCACGAAGAAAGCCTGGCCGATCCCGATCCAGGCGATCAGCACACCGGCCGACGCCGGGCCGAGGATGCGCATGCTGTTCCAGATCGTGCTGATCAGCGCCACCGCGCTCGGCATCGAGGCCGGCTCGATCAGCCGTGGAAGGATCGCCGACTGCGCCGGCATCGATACCGCGGTGAGACACCCGGCCGTGACCGCCCAGGCGATCAGCAGCCACACGTTCACCAGGCCCTGAAGGATCCCGAGTGCCAGCAGCAGGCTGAGCACGGCGGTGGCGCCCTGGCTCCACGCCAGGATCCCGCGGTGCTCGTAGCGGTCGGCGAGGATCCCGGCCGGCACCGAGAAGGCGATGGTCGGAAGCGCCGCCGAGAGCCCGACGAGCCCCAGCCAGATCGGCGAGAGATCGAGCCCCTCCTCGCTCACCACCATCCAGGGGAGAGCGATGAAGCGGAACTGCAGACCGAAGACGCGGCAGAGCGCCGCCAGCCAGAAGCGACGGTAGGGCGCGTAGGAGAACGCCCCGAAGCGCCGGGGCGCAGGCGGATCGCTGGGAGCGGTCATGGACCGCCCATCCTACCACCGGGCAACAGCGGGAACGTCCCCGCTCAGAGGAGGGTGTCGAGGCGGTGCCAGAGATCGTCGATGCCGGCGCCCGTGCGCGCCGAGGTCGGGATCACCCAGTCCGCCTGGACCGGGAGAACCCCGTCCAGGGCGCGAAGCCGCGCCGTCCGCTGGTTGGGCTTCAGCTTGTCGATCTTGGTGATCGCCACCAGCGCCGGAATCTGGCGCTCGGCGAGCCATTCGATCAGCAGGATCTCGTCTTCGCCCGGGTCCCGGCGCAGATCCTGGAGCAGCACCGCCGCCCGCAGGGTCCGGCGCCCTTCGAGATAGCCCTCGATGAGCCCCCTCCAGAGCGCCCGCTCGCTCTTGGACGTCTTCGCGTATCCGTAGCCCGGAAGATCGACCAGGAGCAGCTCGCGCTCCGGACGCTTCACCTGATAGAAGTGGAGCAGCCGGGTCTTGCCCGGTGTTCGGCTGGTTCGAGCCAGCTGCTTGCGCGCCGCCAGGCGGTTCAGCAGGCTGGACTTGCCGACGTTCGAGCGCCCCAAGAAAGCCACCTCGGGCAACTCCTCGGCGGGAAAGCCCTCGGGCCCCGCTGCAGTCGCCACGATCTCGGCGGAGAGGACCTTCACGTCAGCTCGCGCAGCGCGGGCGCCAGCCACTCCAGCGCCTTTGCGATCTGCGCCTCCTCGGCCGCGTAGCAGAAACGCAGGAAGCCCTCACCGGCCTTCCCGAAATCGACACCCGGCGCGGCAGCGACTCCGGAACGTTCCAGCAGGTCGAAGGCGAGCCGCAGCGAGTCGCCTCCGAAGGCGCGGGCGTCGGCGAGCACGTAGAAGGCTCCCCTGGGAAGCTCCGGTACCCCGAAGCCGAGCTCGCGGAGTCCGTCCACCAGCAGCCGGCGCCGGCCGTCGTAGGCGGCGCGCATCGACTGCACCGTCTCCTCCCCCTGCTCGAGGGCGGCGATCCCGGCCCGCTGGACGAAGTGGTTGGCGGAGATGAAGAGGTTCTGCTGCAGGATCTGGAGCGTCCGCATCCGCTCCTGGGGAGCGATGGCATATCCCAGGCGGAAGCCGGTCATCGCGTAGCGCTTCGAGAAGCCGTCGAGCACGAAGGCCTCGTCGCTCACCTCCAGCGCGGAGGTCACCCTCGCACCGTCGTAGACCAGGCCGTCGTAGATCTCGTCGCTGATCATTGGGACGCCGAATGAGGCGAGCTCGCGCAGCGTCGCCTCGTCCTGGACCGCACCGGTCGGGTTCGAGGGAGACGCCACCACGATCGCGCGCGTCCGCTCCGTCAGGCTCTGGCGAACCACGTCGGGCCGGATCCGATAGCCGTCGGCCGCTTCGCACGCCACCAGCACGGGCGTGCCGCCGCAGTAGCGGATGAAGTTCGGATAGCAGGGGTAGTGCGGCGTCGGCAGCACCACCTCGTCACCGGGCTCGATCAGAAGCGAGAAGACCAGCAGCATGGCAGGCGAGGTGCCCGAGGTGACGATCACCCGCTCGGAATCGATGGAGACGCCGCTCCGCCGGCCCTTGTCGATCGCGATCGCCTCGCGAAGGTCCGCCAGCCCGCGGCTGTCGGTGTAGCGGGTCTCACCCTGGGCAAGGGCCGCCAGGCAGGCCTCCACCGCGGCGGGAGGTGGCGGAAAGCCCGGCTCGCCGATCTCGAGGTGGATCACCTCCCGACCCTCCCGCTCCATGGCGAAGGCGCGCTCCATCACCTCCATCGCCAGGAAGGGCTCGATCTCGCGAAGCCGTTCGGGGAGCTTCGGCGGCATGCCTGACCCAGTTAGCCCCGGATGCCCCGGACGTCAAGGAAGACCATCACGCAACTTACCGTTTTTAGTGGGTTTCTCGGATCAGCCAGATTGACGGTCGGGGGGGAACTGGTAGCTTGGAGTGGAGACGAGAGGTTTCATGCCCAAGGGAGTGCAGATCGCCATCGGAGCGATCCTGGTGGTGATCCTTCTCGGCTGGTTCGGCTGGCGCGAGGTCGAGGAAGGCAGCTTCGTCTACTACGAGACTCTCGAAGAGCTTCGAGCGTCCGGGGGGACGAGTGTGGCCGCTCGGGTGCACGGCTTCGTGGTGGCAGGGTCGATCGAGCGGGATCTCGAGGCCAAGGTGGTGCGTTTCCGGGTTCGCAGCAACCTGGAAGGTAGTGGTGCGCCCGGCCAGGACGTGCTGCGGGTGGTCTACTCCAGCCTCGAGACGCCGGACCTGTTCGTGGATGGTGCCGAAGTGGTGGTGGAGGGACGGCTGGTAGGCGGCGGCGGCGGCACCTTCGAAGCCACCCACATCCTGGCCAAGTGCCCCTCCAAATTCGAGGCCAAGAACAGCGGCCAGGCGTCTCTCTAGCCCCCGCGGAGGTCCGCGGTGAGGGGCACTGCATGTCTGAGATAGGGTACCAAGCGCTCCGCCTCGCCCTGGTCGTCTCGGCAGTGGGAAGCTTCGCCGGCGTCTACGCGGGCGTGAACCGGCGCGCGGATTGGCGCCGCGTGGCGGAACGCGCGGTGCTGCTGACCACGCTCTTCGCCAGCGTGGCGATCGCTGCGCTCTTCTACGCCTTCGCCACGCTCGACTTCCAGCTCAGCTACGTGGCGGGACACGCGGCGCGGGCGATGGACATCGAATACCGGATCGCCGCGCTCTGGGGAGGACAGGCGGGCTCGCTCCTGCTCTGGCTCTGGCTGCTGACCGTCTACTCGACCGGCGCGATCCTGGTGAACCGCCGCAGCCACCCCGGACTGATGCCCTGGATCTCCGCCACGCTGCTGGTCAACTGCCTCTTCTTCCTGGTCCTGCTGAACTTCGTCAGCAACCCCTTCGAGAAGCTCCCCCCCGGCGAGGTCCTCTCCGACGGCAGCGGACTCAACCCGCTGCTCGAACATCCCGCGATGCTGATCCATCCACTGCTGCTCTACGTCGGGATGGTCGGGTTCGCGGTGCCCTTCGCCTTCGGGCTGGCCGCAATGCTGAGCGGTCAGCTCGGCACGGTCTGGATGCGGACCACCCGCCGTTGGACGCTCTTCTCCTGGTTCTTCCTCTCGGCCGGGATCCTGATGGGCGGGCGCTGGGCCTACGAGGTGCTGGGATGGGGCGGCTACTGGGCCTGGGACCCGGTGGAGAACGCCTCGCTGATGCCCTGGCTGGCCGCTACCGCCTACCTCCACTCGGTGATGGTCCAGGAAAAGCGGGACATGCTGAAGATCTGGAACCTGATCCTGATCGGCCTCACCTACGCGCTCTGCCTGTTCGGCACCATGCTGACGCGCAGCGGCCTGGTGCAGTCGGTCCACGCCTTCGCCCTGACCAGGGTCTTCGGCCAGCTCTTTCTCGCCTACGTCCTGCTCACCGTCGCGGTGTTCTTCGGCGTTCTGATCTGGCGACGCAACGCACTTCGCAGCACCAATCGGCTCGAGTCCATCCTCTCCCGGGAGTCGGGCTTCCTGCTCAACAACTGGATCTTCATGGTGATTCTGGCGGTGGTCTTCTGGGGCACCATGTTCCCCAAGGTCTCCGAGTGGCTCTCCGGGACGGAGCGGCTGATCGGTCCGCTCTGGTTCAACAAGCTGAACGCACCCCTGGCCCTGCTGCTGCTGCTGCTGACGGGTGCGGGACCGCTGATCGCGTGGCGCAGGGCCTCGCGCGCCAACCTGCGAAAGCAGTTCCTGTGGCCGACCCTCGCGGCGGCCCTGACCGCCGTGGCGCTGCTGGCGTGGCTCCGCGGCGAGGTCGGCTTCTTCCCGCTGGCCACCTGGAGCCTCGGCAGCTTCGTGGTGGGAACCATCGCTCAGGAGTACTTCCGCGCGGTTCGCGCGCGGATGCGGGGCCTCGGGGAGAACCCGGTGCAGGCCCTCACCGCGCTGATGCGAAAGAACCAGCGCCGCTACGGGGGCTACGTGGTGCACCTGGGCGTCGTCTTCATCCTGGTCGGGATCGCCGGCGCGGCCTTCAACGAGGAGAGCCTGGAGAACGTGCGTCCCGGCGGCTCCGTCGACATCGACGGCTACCGCTTGGAGTACCGGACCGCTTCGCCGATCCCGAAGCAGCACTACGGGGGAGCGGTGGCGCGGATCGCCCTGTATCAGGACGACCGCCCGCTGCTGACGATGACGCCGGAGAAGCGCATGTACTGGCTGGAGCAGCAGCCGGTCTCGATCCCTTCGGTGTACTCGACGCTGCGGGAGGATCTCTACGTGGTGCTGACCGCGATCGAATCCGACGGCTCCGCCACGCTCAAGATCTATCGCAGCCCGCTGGTGAACTGGCTCTGGATCGGAGGCTACACCTTCGTGCTCGGAACCCTGATCTGTATGTGGCCGTTCCCGGAGAGACGCTCGGGATGAGGCGCTCTGCGCTGCTCGGCCTGGCCGCTCTCCTCCTCGCGGCGCACTCCGCCGGGGCCCAGCAGGCCGCGCCGGCGGCGCCCGACGTTCCCGCCGGTCCGGGCGCGATTCGCGGCGCGATCGTCCACCGAGAGGACGCGGAGCGTTCTCTCGGCGGCGTTCCGGTGGTGCTCTACGCGCTCTCGCGCACGGCTGTGCTCGGGCTGCGGCCCGCCGTGAGCGACGAGAACGGGCGCTTCGCCTTCGAGGGCATCTCCAACGACCCGAGCACGCCGTATCTCGTCGGCGTCAAGTACCAGGGCGTTCCCTACTCCGCAGCGCGCGTGGTATTCGCTCCCGGAGAGCTGGAGCACGAGGTCGAGGTCCGCGTCGCGGACGTGACCGAGGCGGCGGAGCAGCTGAGCGTGGCGCTGGCGCGGCTCCGCGTCGACTGGCTCGGCGGCCGGCTTCGGGTCTTGGAGTCCCTGACGATCCGCAACGGGTCGCCGCGCACAGTCCACGTTGCTCCCGAAGGCCGGGGCGCCAGCCCTCCCCCATTCCGCGCGCAGCTCCCGGCGGGAGCGGAAGAGATCCCGATGCCTCACGGCCTCACGCCCGAGGGCGTCGAGCACCGCGACGGGGAGGTCGCCTTCTGGGGGCCGATCTACCCCGGCGAGCAGGACCTGAGCTTCTCGTACACCGTCCCCGCGAGCGGGGAAACGGTCGAGATCGATGCGGTCTTCCCGATCGGCGCCGAGCGGGTCGAAGTGGTGGTTCCCGCTGGAGGTCTGGCGCCTTCCGGAGAGAACCTCACCGAGACGGAATCGAAGAGCCTGGACGGCCGCAGCTTGCGGATCTTCGAGGGGCCCGCGGTCGCTCCCGGCGGGCGTCTGGCCTTCCGGCTGGACCTCCCGGAGGCCCGGATCGAGCCGGACGCCCTGGAGGTGGCGGAGGTCCGTCTGCTGCTCAGCCTCGACGACGCCGTCCTCGATGTCCGCGAGACCCACGTCCTCCGCGTGGAGGGGGAGGCCGGTGTCATGGCGGCGCCGGGAGAGCCGCTGCTTCGAATCCACCTGCCCGAAGCCGCGCAGAACCTCCGCTTCTCCAGCGACGCGGCCGGTCTCACCCTGGAGCCGTCTCGCGATGGCGGCATCGAGGTCGGGGGGGTGGTACCGCCGGGGGAGTCACCCATCAGGGTGGACTACCGGATTCCCGTGGCGGAGAGCTCCGTCGACCTGGTCCGCAGCTTCGGAAGGCGGGTTCCGCTTCTCGGCGTCTACCTCGCGGACACGGGACGCCTGATCACCGAGTCCGCTCGCCTGCACCGCCGAAGGCCAGTGCGCACGGGCGACCTGATCTACATCCACCTCGAGGGCTTCAGCGTGGCGCCCGGTGAGGAGGTCGCGCTCCACGTCTCCACCCGCCCTCCCGGCCGCGGAGGCCCTCCGGGCGGCGTGGTGGCCTTCGTCCTGCTGGCCGGCGTACTCTCCGTGGCGCTGCTCGTCGCTCCGCTGGTCCGGGGCGACCTCGGCCCGGAAGAGGCCGGGAGCGAGGAGCTGCCGAGCGTTCGCGAGCGCGAGTCGATCTACGACGCGATTCGCGATCTCGAACACGACCACGAGACGGGGAAGATTTCCGAAGCGGACTACACCGGCATGCGCAACGAGCTTCGCGCTCGCGCCGTGGACCTGCTGCGGCGGGAGCGGGAGAGTGCGGCAGAGCGAGAGACGGCCGGCGCATCACCCCACTGTCCCTCCTGCGAAGCCGAGGTCGGAGCCGCCGATCGCTTCTGCTCCCGCTGCGGGGCGGTTCTGACGACCCGCCGGGAAGGCGAGGGCGAGGGGTGAGCCACGCGGTGATCGCCGCTCGCGGGCTGGAGAAGCGCTTCGGCGCGGTTCGCGCGATCCGCTCGCTCGACCTCGAAGTTTCCGCGGGCTCCACGCTGGGAGTGATCGGGCCCAACGGCGCCGGCAAATCCACACTGCTTCGGCTGCTCTCCGGCCTGACGCGCCCGAGCGGGGGTGAGCTGCGGGTGGGCCGAGAACAGGGCGACCGCCGTTTGCAGCGGGGACGGGTCGGCCTGATCGCCCATGCCAGCTTCCTCTACCCGGCTCTCACCGCCCGCGAGAACCTGATCCTGGCCGCGCGTCTCCACGGCGTCCCGAATCCCGCCGAGCGGGCGGATGCACTGCTGGAGGAGCAGGAGCTCACGGGTGTAGCCGAGCGCAGGGCGGGTGGCTTCTCGCGGGGGATGTCCCAGCGGCTCTCCATCGCCCGCGGTCTGGTGCACGACCCCGAGATCGTGCTGCTCGACGAGCCCTTCTCCGGCCTCGACCCGCGGGCCGCGTCGCGCCTGGCCGAGCGGCTGGGCGCCCTGCGGACCACGCACCGCACCGTGGTGCTGGTGACCCACGACCTGGCGCGCGCCGCGGAGCTGACCGATCGGACCCTGCTGCTGGTGCACGGGCAGGAGGTTCCGCTGCCAGCCGAGGCGGGCCGCGACGCCTCCGCTCTCGAGCGCCACTACCGGGAGGCGGTGGGGTGAACGTCTTTCTGGCCGTGCTCTGGAAAGACCTGCTGACGGAGTGGCGCAGCCGGGACCGCCTGCTGGCCATGGGTGTCTTCGCCCTGCTCGTGGTGATCGTGCTCTACTTCGCCGCCGCGCCGGAGGTCGGAAGCGAGGCGCGAGCACCCGGCCTCCTCTGGGTCGCCTACCTGTTCGCGTCCGTCCTGGGACTCAATCGCGCCTTCGCCGTGGAGCTCGAGAACGACGCGCTCTCGGGCCTGGCTCTGGCACCGGCGGACAGGGGCTGGATCTTCCTGGGCAAGGCGGTGGCGAGCCTGCTTCTCCTGCTGATCGTCCAGGCGGGCGCGGCCCTGGTCTTCGCTCTGGCCTTCGACGTCGCGATCGCTCCCGTCGCGCTGCCCTTTGCCGCGGTCGCGTTCCTCGGAGCCGTCGGCCTCTGCTCGGTCGGCACGCTGTTCGCCGCGATCGCCGTGCGCACGACCTTCCGCGAGGTGATGCTCCCGCTGCTGCTCCTGCCCCTGATGGTCCCGGTGATCCTCGGATCGGTGCGCGCCACCAACGCGCTGCTGCTGGAAGGAGCGCTCCCCTGGCCGCCCATCCGCCTGCTTCTCGTGACCGACGCGGTGTTTCTGATAGTGTCGTTCATCAGCTTCGAGTACGTACTGGACGACTGAGCCGTGCCCCCCTCCCCTCCCAACGGTCCGATTCCGACCCTCTACCGGGTGAGCGCCATCGCGCTGGGAGCCTGCGCGCTCAGCTTCGCGTTCATCGTGGCGAGCGCCCCGGTGGACAGCGTTCAGGGGATCATCCAGAAGATCCTCTTCATCCACGCGCCCTGCGCGATGGCCGCCTATCTCGGCTTCCTGCTGACTGCGGTCGGGAGCGGGCTCTACCTCTGGCGGGGCGACGAACGCTTCGACCGCTTCGCCGCATCGGCAGCCGAGGTCGGGGTCTTCTTCTGCACCCTGGTGCTGATCACCGGCCCGATCTGGGGGCGGGGTACCTGGGGCAGTTGGTGGTCCTGGGACCTGCGCCTCACCGTCACGCTGCTGCTCTTCCTCGTCTACCTCGCCTACCTGCTGCTTCGCAGCTTCACGGAGGGAAGCGAGCGCACGGCGCGCTTCGCAGCGGTCTACGGCATCGCCGGCCTCACGGTGATCCCGCTCAACTACTTCGCGATCGATCTGGCCGGAGGACGCTCGATCCACCCCGAGAACCTGGCAAGCGGCAGCCTGGGCGCGGGAATGGGGCTGCCTTTCGCGGTGGGGATCGTGACCGCCATCGTGGCCTTTTCCCATCTGCTGCTGGGGCGGCTCGACATCGCCAGGATGAGAGCGCAGCTGGCCGAACGCGAGTCGGAGCGCGACACGCTGGCTGGAGAGAACTCGCCGTGACGTACCTGATCGCCGCCTACGTCATCGCGGCGGGCGGAGTCCTCGTCTACGCCGCCATCGTCTCCCGGGAGCGGCGCGCCCTTCGAGCGGCGCTCCACCGGGAGAAAGAATCAAATCCTGGTTGACAACCGATGGCTCGGGGAAGTATAAGCACTCAGGCGTGTAATTCGCAGCAATTGTTCGTTTTTTCAGGCATTCCGGCGAATCGACCCACCCCCGAGGGCGGGTTGTGTCTCGGGTGCGACGAAACTTTCACAGCGGGAGTCTGGACGGCGGTCGGAGAGTAGTTCAGTACTCAATCTAGAGAATCGATTCCCATAGGGGCCAATGACCGTTGGCTCCGGGAAGGCGCAAGGGAGCGGCAACAACCAGTCACAAGTTCTCGCCTTCGCACCGCGGTGCCCCCCCGCCGCCGGTATGGCACGGGGCTTGCCTATTCAGGTCTCCAGTAGGGCCCGGGAGACCTCGTCATCGAACTTCAGCACCGCGAAGACTCCCTGGGCCCGGAGGTGGATCGAAGAGAATGGCAAGCATGAAACGCGGTGTCGGTTACTGTGAGAACACGGATTGCGAGGACTACGCCAAGGGCGTGTTCCTCCTCAACCACGGTGACACCTTCTACTGCCCCCGCTGCCGCCAGCTCGGGAAGGTCGAGAAGGAGCGTGGCTTCTACACCGGCAACTCGGACGTCTTCAAAGAGGTGCGCGTCGAGTACAACTTCGACCCCATCAACGGCGTCTACCGAGAAATCGCGATCGTGCGAGACGAGAGTCTCTGGGGCCGCAACAACGTCTACACCCTCCAGTCCCCCCTGATCAAGACCGAGAAGCGAGCGCTCAAGGTGGCGGAGGCCATTCTCGCCAACCTGAACCGGTATCGCGGCCTGCTCAACGGAGACGAGATCCCGCGAACCACGGAGATCATCCTCTCCTTCGACGACCCCTTCGAGGAGTTCCAGCGCAAGGTCAGGCAGCTCGGCAAGGAGTTGGAGCAGAGCGGCCTGCGCGACACCGCCCGCTAGTCAGCGTTTTCCACCGGCCCCCGGTCCGGGGCCGAGTCAAGTGCGTGTGAAGCAGCCCCCCGCCCGGATTCGGCGTTCCGGGCGGGGGGTTCTCTTTTGGGACGCTCCTGTCTACACGGCGCGGTCGTCGCTCAAGCGCATGCGCAGGTCGATCTTCACGCTGGCCATGACCTCCGAGATCCCCTGGTGCTCCTGCCGCAGCACCGGCACTCCCAGCGGGTCCAGCGCGTCTCGAAGCGGCTGGCGGCACCACGGCACCAGTGTCTCGGGAATCTCTCGCGGATCCCACCAGCGGACCCGGGGCGTCTCCGAGCTGGGCGTGATCGCCCCTCCGACGGGCCGGCACCGGTAGACCCTCGCCGTGTGGGGGAGGAACCCGCTGCGGCGATACTCGCCCACGAGTGGCCCGGGCAAGATCTCGATCCCGGTCTCCTCCCGGACCTCGCGAACCAGGGTGGACTCGTCGTCCTCACCCGGTTCGGGATTGCCGCCGGGGAGCTCCCAGCCCCGCGGCTGCGCGCGAACCGCCAGCAGGACCCCTTCCTCGGAGAGGACGACACCCTGCACGATCGAGAGCGGCGACCCCGACGAGGCGACTCTCCGTGAGACCGACCAGGCGGCGGTGCTCAGGTAGCCGGGAAACGCCCTGGCGAGACGCCCCGCGCGGCCCGCCACCGGCTTCAGCCCACGATCTTGTTGAGCGGATACTCGACGATCGCCTCGGCGCCGAGCTCGACGAGCTCGGGGACCAGCTCCCGCACGACGGATTCTTCCACGACCGTGTTGAGGGCCATCCAGGACTCGTCCGAGAGAGCGGAGACGGTCGGCGTCCCCAGCGCCGGGAGCACGCGGAGCAGGCGTTCCAGCTTTTCCTTGCGAACGTTCATCATCAGCCCGACGCGCCCGGCCGCCTGGATCGCACCCATCAGCATCAGGAGCATCCGCTCCATCTTCCGGCGCTTCCAGGGGTCCTCGTAGGACTCCCGATTCGCGATCAGTCGGGGCGTGCTCTCGAGCACTGTCTCCAGGACGCGCAGATTGTTGGCCCGGATGCTCGAACCGGTGTCGGAGACGTCGACGATGGCATCCGCCAGGAGCGGGGGCTTGACCTCGGTGGCGCCGAACGAGAACTCGATCTCGGCCTCGACGCCGTGCCCCTCCAGGTACTGCCGGGTGAGTCCGATCGCCTCGGTGGCGATCCGCTTGCCCTGTAGATCGCCGACCTCCTGGAACTCGGAGCCGTCCTTGACCGCCAGCAGCCAGCGCACCGGCCGGTAGTTCGGCCACGGCGCACGCAGATCCGCCAGCTCCTTCACCACTGCCTGGGTCTCCATCACCCAGTCGATGCCGGTGATGCCGACGTCGAGCACTCCCTGCTCCACGTACCGGGCCATCTCCTGAGCCCGGATCAGAACGCAGTCGACCTCCGGATCGTCGATCTCCGGGTAGTAGGACCGCGAAGAGAAACGGATGTTGTAGCCCGCCTTCTCGAAGAGCAGTGCGGTCGTTTCCTGGAGGCTTCCCTTGGGAAGCCCGAGACGGAGGCGCGTATTGGACTGTCCGCTCATTCGCCGTACACCTGCTTCGGGTCGAAGACCTGGACCCCCACGTCCTCCCATCCGTCGCCTTTGCGCCGGCGGAAGAAGCAGCTCCGCCTTCCGGTGTGGCAGGCGGCACCGCCGCGCTGCTCCACCTTGAGAAGCACCGCATCCGCGTCGCAGTCGATGAGCAGCTCCTTCACCAGCTGCGTGTTTCCGCTGGACTGCCCCTTGTGCCAGAGCTCCTTGCGCGAGGTGCTGTAGTAGACGGCCTCGCCGGTCTCGAGCGTCCGGCGGAAGGACTCCGGGCTCATGTAGGCCACCATCAGGACTTCGCCCGTGTCGTAGTCCTGGGTGATGGCGGTGATCAGACCGCCGCGCTTGGCGAAATCCGGTGTGTCCGAGGTACCCATGGGAGGGCCGACTCTAACGAGCCGCCAGAACCGCCGCCAGCCGCTCGCGGAGACCCGCCAGATCCTCGAAGGCAGGCCCACGCGTGTAGCTGCGCTCGCGATCCTTCTCGCCCGCCACGGTCTCCAGAATGCCCCTCCGGGTCAGAAGGTCGAGCGCATTGCGGAAGGTCACCGGATTCCAGCCCTCCGGCCGCTGGACTTCGCCCAGCAGATGCGCCCTGGCGAACTGCTCCTCAGCCGATTTCTCCAGCTGCTTGGCGGTGCTCGGCTCCAGGAGCTCGAGGATCGTGGAGCAGGCGGTGTAGTAGGCCTCGATCAGGCTCCGGGTCTGCTCCGCCAGGAAGCCGAGGTACCCCTGTCCCTTCTCCGTCACACGGAACCGATGATCGGAGCTCTCCAGTACGCCGATCCGCTCGAAGTAGTCGAGGAAGGCGTCGAGCTGGAGTCCGAGCACCGTCCCCTTCGGGGCGAAGAACTCCTGGTACAGGAGGTCGAGCCAGAAGCCGAGGTCTTCGCGGAGCTCGCCGAGGGTCGCACCCGGCTGGAGCCGGTGGGCGAGCAAGCTCGGCGCCACCAGGAAATGGAAGAGCACGTTGCGGTAGACGTCGAGAGCACGCCGGCGGGATTCCTCGTAGAAGAGGATCTCGCCGCGCGGATCCAACTCCGACTTGATCAGGCCCGCCCGGAGCAGGAAGGCGATCGACTCGTTGAACTCGCCCTCGTCCCGGACCAGGGCCGGCGTCATCTGCACGTCCTGGAGGCGGAGCAGATCGACGACCTCCCCCATTCTCTGCGTGAGCTCGCACCGGAACATGCCGCGGCGCGGCTCGCCGAGCAGCGCGGCCGCGGCCACGGAGGTCGAGTTCGCCACCATGGCCCAGTTGATGCGCTCGACGATCTCGTTTCCGAGGGCCTCGGTGAGTGCGCGCCTGCCCGAGGCGACGTCCGGGCTCTCGTCGGATGCGAAGAGTTCACGGCGCCCCTCGAGCCTCTGCGCCAGTGAGATCGGTTCTCCGAAGTTCACGAAGACGCTTCCGAAGCGGCGCTCGAGATACTTGCGGGCCCGCACCAGCGCCAGCGTGCTCTCCTTCTGCCTGGCTCCCCCCTCGAGCTCGTCCACCATCGAGCTCTCCTCGACGAGCCTCTCGTAGGTGATGGCAACTGGGGCGAAGAAGAGGTCGCGGCGACCGCTGGCGATGAACGCCTCGATGTTCCAGACGAGCATCCCCAGCTGCGGGGCCAGACTCTTGCCAGTGCGGGAACGCCCCCCCTCGATGAAGAACTCCTGGGTGAACCCTTCCCCTACCAGGTATCCCACGTAGCGTCGAAAGACCTCCTTGTAGAGCGGGTCCTTGAAGGAGCGGCGCAGAAAGAAGGCCCCCGCCCGCCGGAAGATGAAGCCAAAGGGACCGAACGCCATGTTCTCCCGCGCCGCGATGTGGGGCGGAACCATGTGGTTGTCGTAGAAGAGCCAGGAGAGGATCAAGAAGTCGAAGTAGGAGCGGTGGCTCGGCACCAGCACCACCGGATGCTGCTTGGCGTAGTCCGCCAGCTTCCCCAGCCCCGTGGCCTCGATGGAGACGAACATCTTCCGGAACATGAAGCTGACCGGCACGTTCAGCAGCGCCAGGAAGGTGGAGTTCATGTTGGCCGCGATCTCGCGAAAGATCTTCTCGGCCGCGGCGCGCGCCGCCCCGGGGCTCGACCTGCGCTCCCGCGAGCGCTCGTCGATGGCCGCCTGCACCCGGGGATCGGCCAGCACCGTCTCCTGAACCCGTGCGCGGGAACGCAGCGTCGGCCCCTCGACGACCCGCTCCTCGCGGTAGAGGAAGAGCATGATCGAGCGCCGCACCTTGCGCACGATGGCGAACCGGCCCTCCTCGCGGCGCTGGTCGACGAAGGCATCCAGGTCGATCGGATCCCCCACCTTGATCGAGAGACCCTCGTAGTTCAGCAGGAAGGACGAAACCTTGGCGACGTCGCTGGGGCGGGTCAGCGCTCCGTAGGTCAGGTTCAGGAAGCGCCGGCGCTCGGCGCGTGGCCCCTTCCTCCAGAACAGCGCCAGCGGCACCAGGTGGACCGGCCGGTTCTCGGCCCAGACCGAGTCGACGATCTCAGCGAGGAGGTCGAGCTCGCGCCTTCCCTGCTCGACGGTCGCCTTGCGGCCGCGGCGCCACCTCGAGCGCCGCGCGGTTCGCAGGAAGAGAAAGGCCGACTCACCGGCGGCCGCGATCTCCCGCACCTTCGCTCTGGCGCGCTCCTGGTCGAAGTCCTGGCGCGCCTTGTGGGACATGCGCCAGCGCTGGAACCAGACGCGGATCGCGGCGAGCAGCGGCTGGTAGTAGTAGAAGCTCAGGCCGTTGGCGAAGGCCGAGAGCCGGACGCCCTCGCGGGCGAACAGCGTGTTGAACAGGAAGTAGTCGAGCCGGCTGGCGTAGCGCATCACGTAGAAGACCGAGCCGCGGGACTCCAGCTCCTGGAGCCGTTGCACGGTCCGGTCGTCCAGATCGAAGTGGCCGAAGTAGCGCTTGGCGAACCAGCGGAAGAAGAGGTTGAAACGCGCTGTCATCGCCGAACGGGGGTCGGCGATCTCGGCGCTGGCGAGGCGGACGGGGTCGGAGGACGTCGCGTCGTCCGGCATCTCGACCCCACAAGTACCACGGGGGGGAAGCGCGAGCAACGGAGACGGCGAGGAAACCCCGCCGTCTCCGATCGATCAGCCGGTCACTCCGGCAGCAGGATCTCGCCCATCTTCCCGGCAATCTCCTGAGGCGTCCAGAGGCCGCCCTGCTCAGTCTTGGTCACGCCCGTGGCGGTGACCATCTTCATCTCGGCGATGCGGCCTCCGCCGACGAAGAAGGTCTTGTTGGTCATGTCCTTGGCGAGATCACTCGCCAGGAACGTCACCAGGGGGGAGACCAGACCCGGATCCATCTTCGCCTTGAAGCTGTCGTCCTGGAAGCCGGGCAGATCCTCGGTCATGCGGCTGAGCGCCACCGGCGCGAGGATGAAGCAGCGAACCCCGTACTTCTGCCCCTCCAGCGCCATGCAGCGGGTCATTCCCGCGACACCCGCCTTGGCGGCGCCGTAGTTGCTCTGGCCGAAGTTGCCGTTGAGACCCGAGGTCGAGGAGGTGTTGATGATCACGCCCCCGCCGCCCCGCTCCTTCATGTGGTTGAAGGCCGCGCGGGAAACACAGTAAGTACCCTTCAGGTGCACCGCGATCACGCTGTCCCACATCCCCTCGTCCAGCTTGGAGAGCGTCTTGTCGCGCAGGATCCCCGCATTGTTGACGCAGACGTCGAGCTGGCCGAAAGCATCGACGGCGGTCTTCACGATGTTCTCGCCGCCCTCGACCGACGCGACGCTGTCGTAGTTCGCGACCGCCTCACCGCCCGCCGCCTTGATCTCCTCCACGACGGCATCGGCCATGGCGCTACCCCCGCCGCTCCCGTCGCGGGTGCCGCCCAGATCGTTCACGACGAGCTTCGCGCCCTCCTTCGACATGGCGAGGGCGTGCTCGCGTCCGATTCCTCCTCCGGAACCCGTCACCACGACCACCTTGCCTTCCAGCAGTCCCATTGCGTCCTCCTCTCGATTTCGTGGGAGAAAGGCCAGCCTAGCCGACCCGTGACGCGCCGATCAAGCCTGGCAGCCTGAGGTCGGTCTCCCGATCAGCGGAACAGGATGGTCCGGAGCCGGGCGAAGGGCCGGAAGCCCAACCGCTCGTAGAGGCCCTCGGCCGGGGTGTTGCCCTCGACCACCGAGAGCTGGACGTGATCGGCAGCGGCGGCGAACGCGTCCCGGCAAAGCGCTGAGACCCCCGCCGCGGCCAGCCCCTTCCGGCGCTGGCGGGGCCAGGTGTAGATGCCCTGCAGAAGCCAGCCCCGCTCGCACTGGACATCCGCGTAGCCGACGAAGCGCACCCCCCTCTCGACCTCGGCCACCGTGGCTCTGGGGATCCGTCCGCGAACCCAGCGGCGAAATCCCACCGGATCTCCGTGGAACGGGTCGGGGCGGTTCTCCTCCCGCAGGCTCGCCCTCGCCGCATCGACCAGGAGGTCCAGATCCCGCCCCTCGGCCCCTCTGACCCGGATTCCCCGCCCCGGCTCCAACAGCCGGGCGTAGCTGGACTCGAGCGCGTAGCCGGTCTCGGTCCGATCCAGCAGAGCCCGCCGCCCGCGGGAGCGGAGCCACTCCCACAGCGGGGCCACCACCTCCTCGCTGCTCTTGACCAGGCCGGATCCCACGCCAGCGAGGTATGGGAAGAACGCCTCGAGGACCTCGCTGTCGGCCGCCGCATCGAGCGTCATGCTCGGCTGGAGCGCGGCCATCCCCACCAGCTCCCGGCCGCGGTAGGCGGCCAGCAGCTCGGCGCGGCCCTCGCCGCGCCGCGACGGCGTTCCGAGCCGCAGGACCAGGTCGATCAGCGGAAGGTTGAGCCGTGCGGTGCGGTCCAGATAGCGAAGGGCCGCGGCCCGATCACGAGCCTTGAGAGGCCGGACTTTGAGCTCACGAACCACGGCCGGAGCCATCCCCCGCTCAACCGATGACGGCGAGAACCGCACCCTCTTCGATGCTCTCCCCCTCCTCGACGCGGATCTCGGTCAGCGTCCCGGCACAGGGGGCCTCCACCGGGATCTCCATCTTCATCGACTCCAGGATCATGATGACGTCGCCCTCGGCGAGCGCCTGCCCCTCGCGCGTCTCGATCTTCCAGACGGTTCCGGTGACCTGAGCCTCCACCCGGGTGGCCATCTCGCTCCCTCTCCAGCCCGCTCCGCGTCCCCCGTTAGCGCCGCGATATACCACATATCGCCACCACGATGGAAATGACGATGATTCCGTCGATTTGCAGTGGCGCGCTTCGGGGTCGCGGTGAGGGTCGTGCAGGTTCTGCCGCGAGCTGCAGCGCGGGAGCCCCCGCTGCCGAGCCGGCTGGGGCAGGCGGAACCGGCATCGCGACGACATCGGGCGCGGGCGAAACCAAGACGAAAATCGAGGGAGACTTTGCAGCCAGCGCTCACCGGGACCCCGGTACGACACCCGGCCCTACGCCTTGCCCTCATTCGACACCACGGCGAGCAGACCGGCGCCGTACTTGTCGCGCTTGGCGGGTCCGATCCCGTGCGCGAGCTCCAGCTCCTGGAGGTTGCGCGGGCGCAGCGCGGCGATCTCGCGCAGGCTGCGGTCGCTGGCGATCACGTAGGGCGGCACGCTCTCGCGGCGCGCGAGAGCCAGCCGGTGGCGGCGAAGCGCTTCGAACAGAGCGCGCCCCTCGCCGTCGAGCAACTCCGGTCCCGCCTCCGCGCGCTGGCGCGGAGCTCGCGCGGGCGGGCGGACGATCGGCTCGCGGGGCACCGCGTTCGGCGGGAGCAGCAGCTTCGCCGGGCGCTCCCCCCGCATCACGGCGCGCCCGGCCTCGGTCAGCACGATGACGGGGCGATCGCAGCCCTGGAAGTCCGCCCAGCCGGCCGCGACGCAGCGCCTCAACAGGCGCAGCAGCCAGTCTTCGGAGTACTCCGAGAGCGTCCCGTGGGTGCGCGTGCGATCCAACCCGGCGCGAGCGAGCCGCGGATCCTCGGCCCCCCGCAGCAGCTTGGCTGCCGCTCCCAGGCCGAAGCGCCCGTGGATGCGCGCGACGGCCGAGAGCGCCTTGCGCACGGTCGTGCGCGCGGCCTCGGGGTCGGGCCCCTGATCTCCCGCTTCGAGGCGAAGGCAGACGTCGCAGTGGCCGCAGCCGGCGAGCGTCTCCTCCTCGTCGCCGAAGTAGCGCAGCACCGCGTCGTGGCGACAGCTCCCTCCCTCCGCGTACCGCATCAGCTCGAGGAAGAGCTCCCACTTGTGCTGCACCACCGCGGAATCCGGCGCCTGCCCATCGCCGCCCCTCTCGATCAGCCGGCGCCGCAGGGCCATGTCGCCCGGCGAGAGCAGGAGCAGACCCTGGCTGTCACCGCCGTCGCGGCCGGCGCGGCCCACCTCCTGGTAGTAGGCCTCGATCGAGCCCGGCGGCGCCAGGTGGATCACGGCGCGCACGTCCGGCCGGTCGATCCCCATCCCGAAGGCATTGGTGGCGACCACGACCTCGGTCTCGCCCCGCGAGAAACCGCGCTGGACGGCGTCGCGGTCGGCGCCGTCCATCCCGGCGTGGTAGGCGGTGGCACGCCAGCCGCCGGCGGCGAGGCGCGTGGCCTCCTCCTCCGCCCCCTTGCGCGTGGGCGCGTAGACGATGCTGCAGCCCCGGCCCGCGCCGGGTGCGCCCAGCGCCTCGGCCAGGGCTGAGTCCACACGCGCCTCGCGCTCGCGCTTGCCGCTCACCTCGAAGACGCGAAGCGATAGATTGGGGCGCGCGAAGCCGCGCACGATCTGGGGAGTGTCGGCTTCCAGGCCCAGCCGCCCGAGGATTTCGTCGCGCACCACGGGCGTGGCGGTGGCGGTGCAAGCCAGCACGCGGGCCTCGGGAAACTCGGCCAGCAGCTCTCCGAGCTGCAAGTAGTCGGGGCGAAAGTCGTGACCCCACTCGCTGATGCAGTGCGCCTCGTCCACCGCGATCAGCGGACAGTCGAGGTCGCGCAGCAGCGAGCGGAAGCCCGTGGAGCCGAGCCGCTCGGGAGCCGCGTAGACGAGTTCGAAGGCTCCGCGCCCCAGGTCGGCCATGCGCCGCCGCATCTCCCCCGCATCGAGCGTCGCAGCCAGAAAGGTCGCCGCGATGCCGCGACCCCGAAGCGCGCTCACCTGGTCGTGCATCAGGGAGACGAGCGGAGAGATCACCAGCGTGGTTCCGGGCAGGAGAGTGGCCGGAAGCTGATAGATCAGGCTCTTGCCGCCCCCCGTCGGCGCCACCAGCAGCAGCCGCCGGGCGCGCAGCAGCGTCTCGATGGCCTCCCGCTGGCCGGCGCGAAAGGCGTCGTAACCGAGCCTGCGCAGTCCGCTCTCCAAGCCGAGGCTCACGCGGGCGTCGGGCCCTGCTTCGGAGTGCAGCTTGGCTGAGTGGCTTCGCGGCGGCGGGCCGGTCGACATGGCGGCGGGCTATCTGGGGAGACCGGGGGAGCGAGTTCGCACGGCACTCTACCCGGAAGTGCAGGGGGCAGGCAAGCAGATTCCGTGATTCCGGGCGGGTGAACTCCAGGCTAGCCTCTGAGGTGTCCACAAGAGCGGGGGAAGTCCAGCGGAGCAGTCTCCTGTCCTGGGAATAGGGGAAGAGAAATGAAGGCCACGACCCTGTGCGGGTGCTTTGCGTCACTACTCCTGGTGACCGCCCTCATCTCCTGCACCTCGTCAGACTCGAGCTCGGAGAAAGCGACCACGTCCGCCGAACTGCTGGTGCCGATTTCGGACGATCTGGCGAATGCGATCTGCTCCCTCACGCGCTACAGCAGCGAGCAAGACCTGATCAGCCGACTCGGAGAACCCTCCAAGCAAAGCGTCGCCGAGAACCTGGTGGCATTGCAGTGGAAGAACGAGGAGTGGTCGGCCTCGGCCATGTGGAGCGATGGCGAGCTCACGGTGGCTGGCGCCCATCGCCTGCAGAGTGAGGCATCGCGCAGCCAACCGCGCGATGTACATCCGGAGTGGAATACTCCCGGGACGACGCTCGCCGATGTGGAAGCGGCGCTGGGACCCGGCGTGCGGATCGGCGTTCAGTGGCACCGCGGCCTCGACATGCCGGTCGCCACCGCCGTCAAACGGGGACTCGATCCGAGCGCGGTCGAGGATCGCTGCAGCGATCGCATGTCATGGGTCGATCTGGACATGGGCGGCTACACGTCCTGGCGTTTCGAGGCGGGTCTGCTCGAGGGCGTGTTGTAAGCACGTTCCGCGCAGGCGCGTTCTCGAAGCTCATTGATAGAGCAACCCGAACCAACGAGGAGACCCAAGATGAAGCTCCATCGCATATCGACGGCTGTGATGGCACTGCTGATCGCAGTGGCCGCCAGCGCCCCGGCGGGCGCTGCCAAGAAGGGCGACCTGCTGCCCGGAGGCAATACGCTGGCCGGACCCGGGCGGCTGACGCTGGACGACGGGCAGAACGTGTGGCTCGTGTTCGGTGCGACCGCCGACCTGTGCGCGACGGTGGCGAACACCGGAAGGTCGGGACTCGTCGACCTCGCCATCAAGACAGGCGGAGTGGTCAACTCGCGGACGATCGGGCCCGGCGAGACGTTGGGCGTCTGCAAGGCGGGGGCCGACAAGGTAGAGGTGACGTGCACCGGGGGCAGCTGCACGCTGCTCTGGCGGGTCGATCTGTTCGGCTGAGCGCCCACACCACGGCCAGCCCTGCCACGCCGGCATCGAGAAGAGCTGCTTGTCGTTCCTATTCACATACACGAGACTGGACGAGGAGCTACCTGCACTCGGGCTCGATCACTCCGGCGTGCTCGAGCGAGAACGGGGGGATGCAAGTGTTGGATTTCGTCGACCCGAAGATCGTCGCGGCAATCCAGATCCTGGCGGCCCTGGGGATCGCCGGGTTCTGGATGACATGGTTGAGAACCGAACACGAAGAACCCTGGCTGCCGACGGGCTATGTGGAGCACGAACGGTGCTTCGTATACCCCGATTCGGTACTGGCCGTCCTCATGGTCGTCTCGGCGATCCTGTTGATTCTTGGGAATGCACTAGGTGAACGGTTGGCGCTCGTATGCGGCGGCATGATGCTCTTTCTCGTCGTGATCGACACTGCCTATTTCTTGCAGAACGGCATGTTTGCCCGGGAGAAGGGGGGAGCCGGGAACCTGGGGCTGATCGTGGTCTTGATCATCGTCAGCCTGTTGATGATTCTGCGTTTTCTCTAGATCGGGGGCGCAGGCGGAATGAAGACCTTCGAGGATCGAAACGCATACATCACGGGCGGCTCGAGCGGAATCGGACTGACGACGGCCGAGCTGTTGGCAGCAGAGGGTGCGAACGTCCTCATCCTCTCCCGGAGCCGGGATCGCATCGATCGCGCTCTCGGCGAAATCGAAGAGCACCGCCAGTCCGAGGGGCAGCGATTTTCCGGGATGCCGCTGGACGTGTCGCAGCACGATGAGGTGAACCGGGTGATGGCCGAGGCGGTCGAGCAGTTCGGCATCCCCGACCTGTTGATCAATTCGGCGGGAAAGGCCGTTCCGCGGCCCTTCGAGGAGATCTCCTACGAGCAGCTCGACGACATCATGCGGACGAACTTCTACGGCGCATGGAGCACGATCCAGGCCCTGCTCCCGCACATGAAGAAGAAAGGCGGCGGCCACATCGTCAACGTCTCGTCCATGGCCGGCTTCATCGGGGTCTTCGGCTATGCCGACTACGGCGCCTCGAAGTTCGCCATGATGGGTCTCTCCGAGACGCTGAGGATGGAGCTCAGGCAATACGACATCAGGGTCTCCGTACTGTGTCCTCCGGACACGGACACGCCGGGATACGAGCTCGAGAACCGGACCAAGCCCCCGGAAACCTGGGCGATCGGGCAAACGGCGAAGCTGATCGAGCCGGAAGTGGTTGCGCGAGCGCTCCTCACGGGGATTCGAAAGGAACGCTACATGATCCTGGCCAACGCGGAGGGATGGCTCGTCTATCTGATGAAGAGGTACACCCCATTCGTGCTGGACTGGATGCTGAACCGGGCCGTCAGGAAGGCGCAGGCACAGAAGCAGTAGATCGCGGGCCAGGAATCACTCTGCGGGGCGGCGACGAGCGGCTCCGAAGCTGAGCAGGCCGAGGCCCACCAGCAGGGCGACGGACGGCTCCGGAATCACGGTGAAGTCGGTCAGCCTGAACAGGATCTGCTCGCTGCCCGCGCTCACGATCCAGGTCGAGGAAGCGCTGTTGGTGAAGTCGGCGGGATCCAGGGCATCGAGGATGCTGACCGCGCTGGAGGTGGGGTCGTCGAGCACGGAATCGGTCAACGCGTCGATGGCCGTGCTGGCCGGCGAGAGTTTGAGCAGCGCAATCGACAGGCCCTCGATCGAGACATTGAGCGAGTCGTTCGTCACGCTGTCATCGAACATCTGAACGAAGGCCCCGTTCGTATCGTTCGAGCTGTCGGCGGTCTCCGTCTTGCCTCCGGCCGTCAGCGATGCGGTCAGGCCGGCCGTCAGTGCCCCGACGCCCCATCTGGCAGCGCCGTCGGTCGCGCTCAGGGTATCGGAAAGCCCGTCATCGAAGGTGAAGCTCCCGGTCACGGGGTCGCCCGTGGTCGCAGTACCCCAGCCGAGCGTACCCGCGGCCACCGTGCCCTCGAACTCGACCACGATCGGCGTCGCACTTGCGGATGACGCCAGCGTGAAGACTGCGAGAAGCGATACCCACCACGTGAGCCGTCGCCCTAAGCTCGTGTCCGCCATCATTCCATCTCCCTTCCGAGGTTCAGTGCTGTCGATTCAGGAGGGGTCACCATCCGGCGTGCGTCCCGCCGGAGCGTTCCGCGCGACTTCCTCTCGCGGCAGATCACTCGCAAGGGCAACCGGTTCGGTCGCATAGGGTCCCTTCCCTGGATCCTGGGGAGCTATTCCCGTCGAGACAACATGCAAGTGCCATGCCCTGCTCGAGATCCTCGAGGGAGCTCCGCGACGTGCCGTGTTCGACTCGGTCGCGTCATGGGCAGATGCGACACTCGAAATGACACACGATAGTGATCCTTTGAGAAGCGACACTCTAGCTTCAGTGTCGCTTTGGCATGAAGTGACACTTCCGTATAGCCGGATCGGTCGCGCGGAATTCCGCTGTGGGAGGACGAAGAAGAAAACCTCTTCCACGTTCGTGGAACGAGTGTTCCGCTCTTCTCGAGGTGGGTGTCGGGTCAGGGGGTGTCAGGGGATCAGTAGCACCAACCGTCGCGACCGCGCACGGCCGCTGCGGCGGCCTCGAGCTCCGCCGGGGAGAGGAGCCGGCCGAGATACCGCTGCGTGGTGGCGGAACTCACGTGCCCGAGCTGGGCCTGGATGACGCTGACTGGCAAGCCTTCGCGCACGAGCTCCGCGGCCAGGGTCCGGCGCAGGATCTCGGGGGAGACCCGCTGCTGGATCCCGGCCTTTTCTGCCAGCCTGGACAGCATGCTGCGGACGTACGAGGGCAGGACTGCCTCACCCTGCAAGGTCGAGAAGAGCGGATCCGTGGCCGCGAGGCCGATCTCCCGTCGGCGCTCGAGCCAGCAGTCGATCAGCCGAAAGGCGTCCTCGTCCAGCGCCACGAAGCGGTCACCGCCATCCCGCGCGACGCGGAGGCGCTGCTCGGCGGGATGGGCGTCGGTCGGCAACAGACGAAGCGCGTCGGAGAGCCGCAGACCGCCGCGGTAGAGCAGCGCGATGAGGGCGCGGTTGCGGATGCCCGTGGAAGAGCGGGAAGAGGCGGCGCGCACGAGGCTCGCGACCTGATCGGCGGTCAGGATCTCCTCGCGCTTCTGCTGAGCTGACGTTGCGCCTTCCACCTTGGGCCCCGTATGACCATCTGATGCTGTACAGACCCGTTCACGATGCCCGGCCACAAGCCGAAGTGTCGCTCGTCGCAGTGCGCTGCTTCGCGGCCTACGCTCCCAGCGGCATCTTTCCAGTCGACATTCGAACAGAGAAACGGAGCAAGGTCCATACTCATTTTCGACGACACGTCTGTCAACCCAACACCTGAACTCGCGAGGCGTTTCTGCTCCGGGAACAAGATTCGTACACCGACCATGGGAAGTCCTGTTCCGCAATCACGGAAAAGTGTTTCTCTGGGGGCGAAGTGCCCCACCCAAATGGGTTACACGGATATGTGATGACCTCCAACACCGCCCAGGGTACACCCGGCCCAGTTCGCAGGCGCGAGGCCAGGGACAGCGGCTGCCGTCGTTCTCCCGCGGCCATGAGCCCCAGCAGGCTGAGGCCGAGAAGCGGGGCGCCGGCCCCCGCCTCTCGGGTGATTCCCTGAGCCGCGCCTGGATCCTTCTATCGACGGGGCCACGCCGGATTCGAAGAACCCGCGCTGGGGCTTCACGGCGGGCGCACTTCGACCGATCAGGGGCAGCGGGAATGCGGTGTAGGGGAGAGCATGCAACGAAGGCCGGTTCGCAAGAGTCTCGGGAAGAAGAAGACCGAGGAGGGCTATGGTCGGGGCGAGCACAGCATCGATCTCGACGATGACGTCCTGATCGACGAGGCTGCGATCAAGGAGCGGATCCTCGCCGCCTTCAACGCGCCCGACTACCGGCCGCCGACGCTTCCCTCCACGGCTCTCGAACTGGTGCGCCTGTCGTCGGACAACGAGGTGGCCTTCGACGACGTGGTGTCGCTGCTCGAGCGGGACTCGATGCTCGCGGGCCGGGTGCTGCGCATCGCCCAGTCGCCCGTCTACGCCGGGGCGGCCCAGGTGCAGAGCCTGCGCGACGCCCTGGTCCGCCTGGGCCTCACGACGCTGCGCGACCTGGTCCTCGAGGTCGCCATGAACCTGCGCGTCTTCCGCGCACCCGCCTATGCGGGACCGATGGAGCGGGTCCGCCTTCACTGCAACGCGACGGGACACCTCTCGCGTCTGGTATCCCGGTATACGCCGATCGAAGCGGAGTACGCGTTCCTCTGCGGGCTGCTGCACGACGTGGGTACCGCGTGCATCCTCATCGCGCTCGGTGACGTTCCGCGCGGGAAGGCAGCGCCCGATCTGTCGGTGCTGTGGCCGGCCATCGACGGCACGCACGAAGAGGCCGCCGGGCTGATCACGAAGCTGTGGAAACTCCCCCCCGAGATTCCGCTCGTGGTCGGTGCCCACCACTGCGTGCTGATCGAGGGCTACGCGCACCCGATGGCCGCCACGGTCTGCCTCGCAGAGCGGCTCGCCGACGACCTCGGGCTGGGGTTGGTTCCGCGAAGGAATGGAGAAGGCGAGAACGAGAAGCCCGCCGATCTCGCCGACCTGGAGATCCACGACCAGACCGACCGCAGTTCCGACATCACCGTGGAGCGAGCCCGCGAGGCCCTCCAGATCAACGACCAGACCATGCAGCTCATCGAGCGCGAGGCGGTGGAGTGCATCGAGAGCCTGCTGGCCCCGGAGTCGTCGCCAGGGTGACCGGGCGAAATGCGGTGACCTTCTCGGGGAAGCGATCGCCCGCTTCGTCCCGCAATCGCGCAGTCCGCTTGGGGAAGGAGTTCACCCCTTCCCTGATCTCAGGCGCTCGGCGACGACTGCCTCCGAGGGGAGCCCGTAAGGAGCCAGCAGCAGGTGCTGCCGGACCCGCCAGCGCCCTGCCTCGAGGAAGGGGAGCAGCTCGATCGGGCGGCAGCCGGCGACGAGACGCGGCTCGAGACGGTGAAGGAGCGACCAGACGCGAATCACCGCACGAGAGACCCCGCCGTGACCCGGCGAGAGACTCGCCAGACAGAGGAGGCCTCCGGGGCGTAGCATCCGGTGCGCCTCAGCGAGAACCGCGGCGATGTCGGGCTCGGAGAGCAGATCGAAGACGAAGTTGGACACGAAGCGGTCGAAGGACTCGCCAGGCTCCGCAGCCGGTGGGTCTCCATCCGTGAGCGCAACGCTCGCGCGCTCGGCGAAATTGGCGAGGACCGGGCTCGCCAGCTAAACGAAGGGATCCGGAGATTCGGAGGAGGGAAAGGCAATGGCGCGAGGGGTACGGTTCGCGGCGCTGTGTGGTATCTGCAGCCTGCTTCTGCTCGGCGCGGGTTCGCCGGCGGGAGCGGAGACGGTGCAGGTGAGAGCGGTCGCAGGCGTGGCGTCAACCAGCACGATTCCGGCAAGAGTGAAGCAGCAATGCAGCATCCAGCCGGATCTTTCCGCGGCGGTCGCCACTCACTCGGGTGACAGCGTCAAGCTGGTCCAGAAGAAGCCCGGCTCCGGCCTCTACCTCGACCTCGTCATCACCGAGGTTCACGCGCCGGGGGGAGGGATGTTCAGCGGGCCCAAGTGGGTCGCGGCCCGGGGAAAGCTCTCGCGGGGTGGGAAGCAGCTGCGCTCCTTCCGCGCCAAGCGCATTTCGAGCGGACCCTTCTCGGGCACCTGCGGCATGCTCGCGAAGGCGACCAACGCGATGGGCAAGGACATCGCCGGCTGGCTGCAGGACGAGAACGCGGGCTCGCTGCTCGGCGACGCGCGGTAGGCCCTGCCCGGAATCGCCTAGCTGCGCGCCGCGGAAAGCGCGCCCTCGAGCTCGCGAACACCTGTGAATCGCTGGCAATCGACGTGCCGCCAGTCGTCGAACGGATCCAGCAGGGCGGCGTGGATCCCCGCTCCGCGCGCGCCCACAACGTCCGCGTCGTAGAGATCTCCCGCGTGCAGCGTCGTCTGCGGCTCGGCGCCCGACTCCTCGAGAGCGTGCTGGAAGATCCGGGGGTCCGGCTTCTCGTATCCGATCAGAGCGGAGTCCACGACCAGCCCGAAGAATCCGCGCAGGCCGCAATCCCGAAGACAGGCCTCGGCGCTGCCGTCCGAGTTGCTGACCGCGCAGAGCCGGAACCCCGCGCCTGCGAGTCGCGACAGCGCGTCGGGAACGCCCGGCAGGACGCGGGACCAGAGGCGCTGGGTCTCTCCGGGAACGCGGAGAATCGGCGCCAGCCGGGCCGCCAGCAGCTCGGGCGCCGTCGAGAGCTCGCACCCGAGTTCGTCGAGCCGTCCCAGCACCTCCTCGATGTAGGCGGCGAAGAGCCGCTGGCCGTCGCCCTCGGTCTCCCGGAGGAGCCTTCTCGAGATCCGGGGACGAGCTGCAGCCTCCGCGCGCTCCAGGCGCCACACGTCGACGGACTCGCCGAGGGCGTCGAGCTCGCGCTTCACCCACTCGAAGTCGACGGAGACGAGGGTGTTTCCGATGTCGAGGAAGACGGTCTCGATCCTGTCGAGAGGAATCGGCGCGATGATCGTCTCCTTGTGGGGACGTTGGTGAACGTTCACCCCTCCGGTTGCTTCAACTGACAGGGTGAACGTTCACCAACGTCCTCCCCACCCGGGGGGATTTTACGTAACCAAAGCCGCCCCTGCCGGGGCCTCTTGGACCGGGAGGGCTGCCTTCCTTATCTTCCGCCGCTCGGAGGACGAATGCTCGAGACCCTCACCAAAGGCTTCAAGAGCGCGAACGAGAGACTCTCCGGAGTCCGGGCGCTCACCGAGCAGAACGTCGACGAGGCCCTGCGCGACGTCCGCATGTCGCTGCTCGAGGCCGACGTCGATTTCCAGGTGGTGAAGGACTTCCTGGCGCGGGTCAAGGAGCGCGGACTCGGTGAGAAGGTGGAGACCCGGGTCACGGACGCCGAGGGGCGCTCCTACCGCGTCACGCCCGGACAGCACTTCGTCAAGATCTGCGAGGAAGAGCTCACCTCGTTGATGGGGCCGGTGGACACGGAGCTCGCCCGCGGCAATGGAGGCGTGGTCTCGGTGTTGCTGCTGGGCCTCCAGGGGGTCGGCAAGACCACTGTCGCCGCCAAGCTGGCGCGCCACCTCGCCGGCGAGGGCCGCCGCCCGCTGCTGGTGGCCGCAGACATCTATCGCCCCGCCGCGGTCCTCCAGCTGCAGCAGCTCGGCGCGAGGATCAAGGTGCCGGTGCACGCGGGGGAGGAGGGCGAACGGCCTGCCGCGATCTGCGCCGCCGCCGCGAAGCGGGCCCGCTACCAGGGCTTCAACGCCATCGTCTACGACACGGCCGGGCGGCTTGCCATCGACGACGAGCTGATGCAGGAGCTGGAGGAGATCAAGGCGAGCAGCTCGCCGGCCAATACCTTGCTGGTCTGCGACGCACTGATGGGCCGCGACGCGGTGAACGTGGCCCGCGGCTTCGCCGAGCGCCTCCCGCTGGACGGTCTCGTCCTCACCAAGTTGGACGGCGACGCTCGTGGCGGAGCCGCCCTCGCGGTGAAGGCCGTGACCGGCGTGCCGATCAAGTTTCTGGGCACCGGCGAGACGCTGGACCGGCTGGAGCCCTTCCGGCCCGAGGGCCTGGCATCCCGGATCCTCGGAATGGGAGACATCGTCGGCCTGGTCAAGGACTTCGAGGCCGTGGTCGACGAGAAGCAGGCCGAAGAGGACGCGGAGCGGTTGCTCAAAGGGCAGTTCGGCATGGACGACCTGCTCACCCAGCTGCGCACCATCCAGAAGATGGGTCCCCTGAGCGACGTGCTGGGCAAGCTTCCCATGTTCGGCTCGCTGGCCGACCAGGTCGATGAGCGGGAGCTCACCAAAGTCGAGGCGATGATCCACTCGATGACCCCGGGAGAGCGCACCCGGCCCGAGGTCATCGACAAGAGCCGCGCGGCGAGAATCGCCCGGGGGAGCGGACGCCAATCCAAGGAGGTGACCGACCTGGTCGGCCGCTTCTCGCAGATGCGCGAGCTGATGGGATCGCTCGGAAAGGGTGGTGGACTGCTCTCGAAGATCCCGGGGATGGGGCGGCTGGCGGGGAGCGGCGGGGCGGGGATCGGCGATCTCGATCCGAGCGCCCTCCTGGGAGCCGGCTCCGGCAACCGCCAGATGCGCCGAGGCACCCAGGCGAAGCAGAAGAGCCAGCAGAAGCGCAAGCGCAAGCAGGCGCGCAAGTCCCGCCGCAAGGGGCGAAAAAAGTAGCCCCCCCGGGAAGGCTGGCCGAGGCCCTGCATCCACGTACAATTGTCCGGACACTCCCCCCGATTGCTGCGAACCCCTTTCTCTCCGTAAAGCGATCCAGGTCCGCGTCCGCTTTCGGTCAGGTTGAGCGTCGATGTGCCGATTGAGAAGACCACGATGCCCCGCCTCGCCGCGCTGCTGATCGGACTCCTCCTCGCCGTCTCCGGCGCGCCTTCCCAGGCGGCACATCCCGCCTTTCCGAAGCCGCCCGAGCTGGTGCCGCGGGTCGATTTCTGGAAGCGCATCTACACGGAGGTGGACACCCAGGGCGGGCTGATCCACGACGCCCGGGACGTGGCGATCGTGTACGAGACGGTCCGCTTCCCGCGCGGCGTGTCCGGACGATCCCGCGATCGCACCACGCGGAGCGCGAAGGATCGCTACAAGTCGATCCTCCGCACCCTGGCGGGTGGAAAGCGCAGCAACCTGAGCGCCGAGGAGCAGCGGGTGCTGGGCCTGTTCCCGCCCGGTGTCTCCAACCGCACGCTGCGAACGGCCAGCGGACAGGTCCGCTTCCAGCTCGGGCAAGCGGACAAGTTTCGAGACGGGCTGGTGCGGATGGGCCGCTGGGAGAACTACATCCGCGAGGTGCTCTCGGCGCGCGGACTTCCCAGCGACCTCGTCGCCCTGCCCCACGTCGAGTCGTCCTTCAATCCGAAGGCCCACTCTCACGCCGGTGCGTCGGGAATCTGGCAGTTCACCCGCTCTACCGGGCGCCGCTACCTGCGCGTCGACCACGTCGTCGACGAGCGGCGCGATCCCTTCCTCGCGACCATCGCGGCGGCCCGCCTGCTCAGGGCGAACTACGACACCACCAAGACCTGGCCGCTGGCCATCACCGCCTACAACCACGGCGGGGCGGGGGTGAATCGCGCAGTTCGCCAGCTCGGAACCCGCGACATCGCCACCATTCTGGACCGCTACAAGAGCCGCAGCTTCGGCTTCGCCTCGCGGAACTTCTACACGGAGTTCCTCGCCGCGCTCGAGGTGGAGCAGAGCTACCAGAAGTACTTCGGAGTGGTCGTGAAGGATCCTCCGGAGGACCCGGAGATCGTCGTCCTCGACCACTTCTACCGGGCCAAGACGCTGGCGAGCACCTTCGGGGTCGGCCTCGAGGCTCTCCGCGCCGCGAACCCCGCCCTGCTCAGCCCGGTCTGGAGCGGCCAGAAGTACGCGCCCAAGGGTTACGGCTTGCGGTTGCCGCGCAACCCGCAGCGCGCCGGGGGGCGGGTCGTCCTGGCGCGGATCCCCGCCGGTGAGCGCTTCTCGAAGCAGGTGCTCGATCGCCGCTACCGGGTAAGGCGCGGTGACACCCTCTCCACCATCGCGCGGCGCTACGGGGTCCGGCAGTCGGAGCTGATGGCGCTCAACAACCTGCACAACCGCCACTACCTGCGCGTCGGCCAGGTGCTCAACCTTCCGCTGAGGCACCCGGAGCACGCAGTGGCGCGCACCCCGGATCCCCACCGGGTTCCCGATCCGATCCCAGCCGACGGCCTCTACCGGGTCCGGCGCGGTGACAACATCACCGGGATCGCCAGCCGCTTCGGAGTCGGCGCGGAGGACCTGGTCGCCGTCAATCACCTCCGCAACCGGAACCAGATCTCCGTCGGACAGGTCCTCGAGATTCCGGGGGGCGCCAATACCGCGCGGACCTCACCCGGCGGCGGCACCTCGCCGGGCGTCTATACCGTGCACCGGGGGGACACGCTCGGGAGGATCTCGAAGCGCTTCGGCGTGAGCGAGGACGCCATCGTCGCTCTGAACGGCCTGCGAAATCGCAATCAGATCCACCCCGGCCAGATCCTGCACATCCCGGGCGGCGGCGACGCCCCGGCGGCCCGGGCCGAGCCCGCGGTCGCCAAGCCCGCGGAGACGGCGACTCCGCCCGCGAACGCCGCACCACAGCCCGCGGGCCAGAAGAAGCCGACCGGCAGAACGGCGCCGGCGACCCTGCCGCTCAGCTCGGAGCGCTACGCCGTGGCGCCCGGTGGAACGGTGGAGGTGCAGCCCGGCGAAACGCTCGGCCACTTCGCAGACTGGCTGGAGGTCCCCACCTCCTCGCTGCGCCAGCGCAACCATCTCGAGTTCGGCGCCCCGCTCGTCATCGGGACCCGGCTCCGCCTCGACTTCTCCCGGGTTCCTGCGAAGCGCTTCCAGGAGCGGCGCGTCGCCCACCACCGCGCGCTCCAGTCGGCCTTCTACGGCACCTACGAGGTCGCGGGCACCGAGGTGTACGTCCTCAAGCGCGGCGATTCCCTCTGGAAGCTCTCTCGGGGAAGCCAACCGGTCCCGGTCTGGCTGCTGCGCGAGTACAACCCGGATCTCGACCTCGGATCCCTCCGCGCCGGGCAACGGCTGACCATTCCCAAGATCGCCAAGCGACAGGGGTAGATGGCGGGGACGTTCCCGCTCGCTTTCCCGCTTCGGTCAGCAGGACTGGAAGATGGTCTCGTCGGGGAGGCGAATGGCCGTGAGGGGGCCGCCGTAGACCGCCCCGGTGTCGATGCCGATGCTGAAGGGCTCGTTCCACCGGACGCCGAGGTCGGATCGGGGTGTGTGCCCGTAGACGATGGTCACCCCGAGGCGGTGAGGCAGATCGCCGGCGACCCGGGTCCAGAGCAGATCCTCGAGCCGGGTGCGCCGCAGCGCGTAGGCGAGATCGGTCTCGCGCAGCTGGTGGCGGCCCAGCCCGGCGTGGACGAAGAGATAGTCACCTTCCAGGTGATGGAGAACGAGATCCTGGAAGAACTGGCGGTGCTCCAGCGGCAGCTCGAATTGCTTCTCGCTGTCCGCAGCCTCGAAGTAGCGGTAGCTCGCCAGGGTCCGGTCCCCTCCGTTCATCAGGAAGGCCTCGCCGCCGAAGTAGGCGGGACCGTGCCAGCCGAGGAAGTCCAGGAACATCGACTCGTGGTTCCCGAGCAGGAACACGCACTCGTAGCGGCTGCGAAGAGCGATCAGGCGATCGACCACCGCGCGGGAATCGAGGCCCCGATCGACGTAGTCGCCCAGGAAGACCAGACGGTCCCCTGCCTCGAGAGGAAGCTTCTCGAGAAGCTCATCCAGCTTCCCGACCTCTCCGTGAATGTCGCCGACCGCGTAAAGCATGGAAATCTTGGGGGGGAGCCGTCACCGGAGGTCATCGGCGCGCTCCGCCCTCCGCTTGATCCGCCGCCCGGCGCCGGCGAAGGGCCAGCTGCCCACAGGCGGCATCGATGTCGGCCCCCCGGCTTCGACGCAGCGTCGTGGTGATTCCGCCCCGCACAAGCTCACCCATGAAGCTGCTGGCGACCTCTGGCCGGGGTGGCCGGAAGGGAGAATCCGCGTGGGTGTTCATGGGAATCAGGTTGACCTTGGATGGAAGGCCCCGAAGCAGGCTCACCAGCCTGCGTGCGTCCGCCGGCGAGTCGTTCACGCCCTCGATCAGAATGTACTCGAAGAAGACCGGATGCCTCGGATTGATGGCGGGCAGCCTGCGCAGCGCGCTGATCAACTCCGCCAGCGGGAAGCGCCGGTTCACCGGCACTAGCCGGTCTCGGACCTCGTCTGTCGCCGCGTGCAGCGACACCGCCAGGTTCACCGGGACCTGCTCCAGCAGCCTCGGGATCTTGGGAACGATCCCCACCGTCGATACCGTCACCCGCCGGGGGGCCAAGGCGAAGGCCTTCGGATGGAGCAGGATCCGGATCGCCTCGAGGACGTTGGGGAGGTTCAGGAGCGGCTCCCCCATGCCCATGAAGACGACATTGGTGATCGGTCGCCCTTCCGGGAGCGCCTCCCTCATCCGACAGAGCTGATCCACGATCTCGGCAGTGCGCAGGTTTCGCGTGAAGCCCAGCGAGCCCGTGGCACAGAAGGAGCAAGCGAGGGGGCAACCCACCTGGGTGGAGACACAGAGAGTGACCCGTCCCTCTTCCGGAATCAGCACCGCCTCCACCAGCGCGCCGTCGTCGGCGCGGAGCGCTCCCTTGACCGTGCCGTCGCTGGAGCGGGTCAGCTCCAGAGTCGTGAGGGCGCGGGAACGCCAGCGGGTGGCCAGGTGCTCGCGAAGCTCCAGGTCGAGGTCGGTCATGGCGCGGGGATCCTCGACACCCCGCCCGTAGAGCCATCCGGCGATCTGGTCGGCGCGATAGCCGGGGAGCCCCTCCCCTGCCAGCCGCTCCCGAAGCGCGATGGGCGAATAGTCCTTGAGGTTCTCCATCACGAGCCCCTCGTGCGTCGGTACGACCAGAAGAAGGGCCGCCGCCCCTTCCGAAGCCACTCGAGCTGGTAGGCGGTCTGCAGGCGCCCCGGCACCTCGCGCAGGAAGGGCTCCGGGGCGTGGGCGTTCTCGAGCAGCGGTTCGGCCCGCAGCACCTCGTCGATCCACACCGCGTAGCCCGGGTGATCCGTGGCGAGTTCGACCCGGCCGCCGGGCTCGAGCCGGAGACTGAGATCGCGCAGGAAGCGAGGCTGGACCAGCCGGCGGCGGTGGTGCCGGTGCTTGGGCCAGGGGTCCGGGAAGTTGACCCAGAACGTCTCCACCGAGGACTCGGGCAGCAGCTCTCGCACCATCTCCTCGCCGGTCCCTTCGATCAGCCGGACGTTGCCGATCCCGGTGCGGGCCAGACGCCGGGCCATCTTGAGGACCCGCTTGAACGAGATGTCGACTCCCACGTGCGCCACGGCCGGATGCTCCAGGGCGAGCTTCCAGAGGAACTCGCCGCGCCCGAAGCCGATCTCCACCACCATCGGAAAGGGGCCGCTGAGATCCCCGGCGAAGAGCGCCGGCCAGCCCTTCTCGCGCACCTCGTCCGGGTCCACGCGCAGGTCGGGCCCGGGCATGTCGAAGCGGAGCTTCCGGCTCACACCACGAGATTAGCCCGCGGCACCAGGCTGCGAACCAGAGTGAACATGCCCGGAATCCGGGGAAGGCGGGGGTGCAGCTCCAGCAGGATCGGCTCTCGGGGAGCGATTCCAGCGCGGCGGCGGACCTCGAGCAGGGCTTCGAGAGGGCCCCCCAGGCCATCCACGAGCCCCAACGATTCGGCCCTCCGGCCGCTCCAGATCCGGCCCTGGGCAACCCGGTTGACTTCGTCCCGGCTCATCGAGCGCCCCTCGGCCACCCGCTCCAGGAACAGCTCGTAGACGGACTTCATCTCGTCGCGCACGGCCGCTCGCTCGTCGGGGGTAAAGGATCGCGCCTCCGAAAGCAGGCCGGCTCGGGCGCCGCGCTCGACCGCATCCTTGCCAACGCCCAGCCGCTGATAGAGACCCGACAGGTTCAGCTTGCCGCCGACGACTCCGATCGAGCCGGTCACGGTGCCCGGTTCGGCGAGAATCGCGTCGGCGGCGGCCGCGACGTAGTAGCCGCCCGACGCCACGACATCCCCCATCGAGACGACCACCGGCTTCTCACTGCGAAGCTGTCGAACGGCGCGCCAGATCAAGTCCGAGGCGATCCCGTCGCCGCCCGGGCTGTCGATGCGGAGCACGACGCCGCGCACCTTCTCGTCGTCGCGGATGCGCTCGAGCAGGGTGCGGTAGACATCGCTGGCCACCCCCCGCATGCCACCACCCCGGTGGATGGCACCCTCCGCCACCACGTAGGCGATGCGCGGGAAATCACTCAGGAGCGGGCGAAGCCCGTGGTCCGAGGCGCGGAAGCTCGAGTAGGCCGGCGCCTCCACCAGCTGCACCTCATCCTCTCCGGAGCCGAGCTCCCGGAGCGCGTCCTCGATCTGGTCCGGGTAGAGACAGGCATCGGCGAGGCCCGCTTCGACCGCCGCCCGCGCTCCGAAGGGGCCGGCGTCGATCAGCTCGCGCACCCGGTCCGCCGTGAGCCCCCGCCCCTCGGCGACACCAGCGACGAGTGTCGTGAAGAAGTCGTCGATCAGCTCCTCGAGCTGCTCCCGTTGCTCGGGCGACATCGCCTCCCGGGTGAAGATCTCGGCGGCGCTCTTGAAGCCGCCGACCCTCACCACCTCGGGCTCCACGCCGAGCTGGCCGAGCAGGTCCTTCAAGAAGTAGCTCTCGAAGCGCAGCCCGAGCAGGAAGATGGAGCCGCTGTCGGGAAGCCAGAGCCGGCTGGCGGCGCTCGCCAGCAGCATGTCCTCGCTGCTCAGGGTCTCGCCGTAGATGACGACCGGCTTGCCCGCGGCGCGCACCCGCTCGATGGCGCGGCGCAGGGTCAGGACCCGCGCGAAGCCGCCTCGCACCCCTTCGAGGCGGATCAGCACCCCCTCGACGCTCGAATCGTCGGCGGCGGACTCCAGCAGCTGGAGAACGTCCAGAAAGGAGAGCGTGTGATCGCGACCGCGCAGCAGCGCCGGCGGCAACAGGTCCTGTACGGGCGGAGCCAGGCGAATCGAGACCCAGATCCGCCCCCGCGGCAGGGCGAAGTGCCCGACACCGCGCTGCACCACCCGAACGGCGTTGGCCCCGACCCGGCCGGCCATCCCGGCGATCCCCTCCATCAGCGGTGCCACGCGCGCCTCCGCGAGAGGTAGTCCACCATCAGAAAGACTCCCAGCCGCCCCGGCGACGTGAAGAAGGCGCGGCCCTTGTTGATCTCGGTCATGCGCTCCACGAAACCGACCAGCTCCGGCGAATCGTCGAGCATGAAGGTGTTGATGGTGATCCCGCGCCGGGTGACGCGCCGAACCGTCTTCAGGGTCTCGGCCACCGCGTGGGGAGAGACGCCGCCGAACCCCATCGGCCACTCCACCCGCAGCTCCCGCCCCTCGAAATACGCCGTCGGCTGCCCGTCGGTCACGACCAGGACCTGGGGACTCGGACTCGGGTGCCGGCGGATCAGCTCCTCTGCCACCAGGAGTCCCTCCTGGAGGTTGGTGAAGGGATCGCCGGGGTCCCAGGTCACCAGGGGAAGCTGCTTGATTCCGAGCTCCCTGGCGCGGGTCGAGAAGCCGACCACGAAGAAGTTGTCGCGGGGATAGCGGGAGCGGATCAGGTGATCGAGGGCCAGCGCCACCCGCTTGGCCGCGGGGAAGCGCCCCGCCCACGACATCGACCAGCTCATGTCCAGGAGCAGCACGGTGGTGGCCTGGGTGGTGAAGTCGGATTCGTGGACCTCGAGATCGTCGACGCTCAGACGGACCGGCGTCCCCAACCGGCCCCCCGCTGCGGCCGCCCTGCGGATCCCGTTCAAGAGCGTGCGCACGATGTGGAGGTCGAGGCTGTCGCCGAACTCGAAGGGACGGGTCTCGTCGGGGCGCGGGACCGCGATCCCGCGATGGACCGTGTCGTGGCCGCCCGAGCGCCCCTTGCGCAGGGCGCCGTAGACCGAGGCCAGGGCCTGCGCGCCGATGCGGCGGATGGCGCGCGGCGTGAGCTCGGGTCCCGCCTCGCCGTCTCGCAGAAAGCCCGCCTCGCGCATCTCGCTCTCCAGGTCGCGCAGCAGGATCACCGACTGGATCGCCTCCTCGGAGAGCAGGTCCTGCAGCTGCTCCGGTGTCAGGGACTCCATGTTCCCCTGGGCGAGATCGCGGGCCAGCTGCTCGAGCGACTCGATCTCCTCGCGGATCTGCTGGGCGGTCTCGTAGTCCGCCGAATCGGCCCCGCGGAAGCGCCGCCCCTGCTGCCGCTGGAACTCCTCGAGCGCTCGAAGCCGGTCGAGCTCCGCGAGCAGCTCCTGGAAGGCCTCGCCGGCGTCGGTGTCCTCGAATTCGTAGTCCCGGAAGCGCTCGATGGCAGCGGCGAGGGAGCCCGCCTCGGCGTGGCGGCGCTCCATGAAGTCGTTCATGCGCGACGACTCGAAGCCCTGGCTCTCGCGCAGGGCTCCTTCCTCGCGATCCAGGATCTCGCCCAGGCGCTCGCGGAGCTCGTCGGTGGAGGAGTCCAGGTTGTACTGCTCGTACAGGGAGCGGGCCCGCTCGCGGAGCTCGTTGATCAGCTCCTGAACGCCCATCACCCGCATGTTCATCCCGGCGAGCTGGAAGCCGTAGCGGCGCATCCACTCCAGCGCCTGCTCGACGTCGAGCCCCTCCATCAGCAGATCGGACATGGCGTCGAGCGCCCGGCGGGCGTCGAGCGAGAACTCCTCCTGGCGGCCGTCCCAGCGGCTGTAGCGATGGACCTTCATCAGCGTGCGTAGCGCGCCCCGGATTCGACACTGGCCTTGTTGAGTTGGTTCGAGAGGTGGAGCCCTTCGAGAATGAACTCGATCGCCGCGGCCAGGCGCTCCGGAGAGTCCCCATCCACCAGCCGCGTCGCCGCCTCGCGGAGGCCTCCGATCTCGTCGAGCCCCTCCAGGTAGTCGCTCGCGGGCATGCTCGCCGAGACATCGACGTTCCAGCCCTGGTTGAAGGACTCGACCACCGAGGCCACGCCCTCCACCGGAACCACCCCGTCGAAGACGAGACGCGTCGCGCGCCTGATCAGATCGCGGACGACGCTGCCCTCGCTGCGATCCTCCCCGGCGTACTCGAACTCGAGCTTTCCGGAGGTGGAGGTCACCAGGGCGTCCAGATCGCTGATGCGGGGAACGGCCTCTTCCTCTCCGCAGCGAATCGCCCGGCGGATCGCGTTGGCGATCAGGGTCTCGTAGTTCGAGATGGAGACGCGAACCGAGACCCCGGAGGTCTGGTTGACGTCCGGGCTGCTGCGCGCCTGCAGGGTGATCTCGCCGACGAGGTCCGCCATGAACTCCGGCACGTGGACGCGGATCCCCTCCGCCGCCGGGACCCGGGCCTCCTGGCGAACCACCTCGAGCTCCAGCTCACGGGTGACAGGGTAGTGTGTGCGCACCTGCGCGGCGTAGCGATCCTTGAGCGGCGTGATGATCCTGCCGCGGCTGGTGTAGTCCTCGGGGTTGGCGCTGGCCACCACCATCACGTCGAGAGGCAGGCGCACCCGGTAGCCCTTCACCTGGACGTCCCGCTCCTGCATCACGTTGAAGAGCCCGACCTGGACCTTCTCCGTCAGGTCGGGAAGCTCGTTGATGCAGAAGATGCCCCGATTGGTGCGGGGCAGCAGTCCGAAGTGGATGGTGAGCTCGTCGGAGAGGGACCTCCCCTCGGCCACCTTCACCGGATCCACGTCGCCGATCAGATCGGCGATCGAGACGTCCGGGGTCGCGAGCTTCTCGACGTAGCGATCCTCACGGTGTACCCAGGCGACCTCGGTGTCGTCGCCCCGCTCGGCCACCCGCTGCCGGGCGAACGCGGAGACCGGCGCCAGCGGATCGTCGTGGATCTCGCTCCCCGCGACCTCGGGACTCCACTCGTCCAGCAGCTCGACCAGGGCGCGGATCATGCGCGACTTCGCCTGACCGCGTTCTCCCAGAAAGATGAGGTCGTGGCCGCTCAAGAGGGCGTTCTCGACGGCGGGGATCACCGTGTCGTCGTAGCCGATGATGCCCGAAAACAGCTTGTCTCCCGCGCGCAGCTTGTCGAGCAGGTTGGCGCGAATCTCCTCGCGAAGCGTCCGGGCCGGGCGGCCCTGCTCGCGAAGCGCGCCGAGCGTGCGCGGGAGCGGGGGCTGGGTCATGTCCGCTCCTAGTCTGTCCGCCGTCGCCGGGACCGGGACTCGCGAGGCGGGGTCGCCTCCCCGGTGAGCAGGCGAATGCGTCGCTGGATGATCTCGAGGCGGCCGGAGTCCTCGATGCGCAGGCCACCCTGCGGCGGGAGCGACGCGATCAGCTGCCGCGTCTCCTCGATCCGCTCGTCGGTGGCCGGATGGCTGGAGAGGAAGCTCCCGCCTCCCGATCCGGTCTCGCTGCGCAGTGTCTTGAAGAATGTCACCAGTCCGACTGGATCGTAGCCGGCCCTCGGCATCACCTCGACCGCAAAGGAATCGGCCTCGCGCTCCGCGTCCCGGCCGAACTTGTTCAGGTAGGCCGCGCCCGCCAGGGCGCCGCCGAGGTTGGCTGCGCCGGCGGCCGGCGAACCTCCAAAGGCGCCTGCCGCGAGCACGAGGGTCTGGCGGACGATTCCCGTGTTGCGCTGCCGGCCGTAGTTCTCGGCGATGTGCCGCTTCACGACGTGTCCCACCTCGTGGGCGATCACCCCGGCCAGCTCGGACACGTTTCGCGCCATCAGGATGGTCTGCGTGTGGACGTAGACGTATCCGGCCGGGGCGGCGAAGGCGTTGATCTCGTCGTCCTCGACCACGTAGAAGTGATACGCAAAGGGCTGTGGACCCGCGGCCTGCACCAGATCCTGGCCGATCCGCTCCACGTAGCCCACGACCACGCTGTCGCGCATCAGCGTCACCTCGCGGCGGATCTCGCGGGAGAAATCCTCTCCGAGGCTCCGCTCCTGGGGGACGGTCAGCGTGCCGCAGGCGGCGACGAGCGGAAGCACCAGCAGGCCAGCCAGGGCAGAGCCGAGCCTATTGCTGCGCGGCGGCAACGACCTGGTCCTGCTTCCGGAGTGTCTCGGTCACGTGGCGGATGATCGAGGTCACCGAGGCGTCGACGACGACGGTGTCGACGATGGGGACCCCCTCCGCGTCCGCCAGCTCCAGCAGATAGTCCTGGATCTTCAGGATCGCTTCGAGGTTCTCGAGGTAGCGCTCAGGCGGGCGGCGGGCGGCGCTCTTGGCGCGCGCGGTGAAACGGGCCCGGAGGGCATCCTCATCGAGGCTGGCCACCAGCAGGAAGATCACGTGCGCGCGCTCCGCGTAGTGCGCGAGATCGATCAGGCCCGGTATGACCGAGACACCCTCCAGGATCATGCTCGTGTTCTCTTCCACGGCGCGATCCATCATGGCACGCACGCCGATGGAGACGGTGGTCGCCTGCACCCGAAACGCGTCCACCACCGGATCGTCACCGGCGGCGAACTCACCCACGATCCGGTGTGCCTCGTATGAGGAGGCGTGGATCGCCGGCACCAGATCCGGCGACAGCATGATCCGCATCACCTGCCGGATCGCATCGGTGGAAACGATCCTGTGAATCCCAAGCCGGTAGGCGACCTCGTGGCCGAGAGACGTCTTGCCGACCCCGGTGGCGCCACCCAGGAGCAGGATCATCGGCTTCTCGGCGTCGCGGTACTTGCGCCATGCCAGGTAGCGTTCGGCGGCGCGCTCTCCGACCCGCCGCTTCAGGGTCTCGGAGGCCAGGCGCCGAAGCTCGTGGCTGGCGATCTCCGAGGCGTTGCGGCCCAGCAGCTCCCCCTCGATCTCTCGCGCCACGTCGAAGGCATCGCTCGGCTCGATGGCGGCGGCCAGCAGCGACTGGGAGAAGAGACCCTTGGAAAAGGGGGTCGCTCCGCTCTTGCCGGTGACCAGGATCGGCGTGGGCAGCTGGACGGGCGGGTAGTCCTCGGGAGCGTCCGGCGCGCCGAGGTACTCGCGGGCGGCCCGCACCAGGTCTTTCGGGCGCACCACGCCCCGGCCGCGGATCTTGTCGCGCACCGCGTTGGCGACCCGGTAGGCGTCGTCGAAGCTGACACCGCGGGACATCAGCGAGTGGACCATGATTCCCCGCATGAACGGCCGGCGGCCGGCCTCGTCCTCGACCAGGATGCCCTTGGTCGGGCTCGTGCGGGAACTCCGGGCTGACGACCTGGCAGAGCCCATTGGCTCAGCCTACCCCACGTCCCCCGGGCGAGCGAGACGAACGAAATCCAGACGAGAGCCGGCGAGAGCGCGCCGAATCCCCGGAATGCGCCATTTTCGAGCGTTTTTTGGTTGACTTCGGACTCGGCTCAGTCCTATTTTCCCCACAGGGACACTCGAGCGATGGGGGGAGGGGTCTTGGCTGGTGCCTCGAAAGCGGAGCTGTACCGGAGCCGCGAGGTCGCGCAGATTCTCGGAATCTCGCGCCGTCAGCTCCAGTACTGGGCCCAGACCGATCTGGTCCGGCCCTCGGCGCGCAGTCCGGGTGGGCACCACCGCTACACGTTCCGGGATCTGATCGCGCTCAAGGCCGCCAAGCGCCTGCTCGACGCCGGCGTGTCGGTCCAGCGCCTGCGCAAGGGCATCGGTGCGCTGCGCCGGATCCTTCCCACCGTGAACCGGCCCCTCGCCGAGCTGGTGCTGGTGGCAACCGGCGACATCGTCCTGGTCCTCCACGAGGAGTCAGCCTTCGAAGCGGCCACCGGCCAGGAGTGGATCTTCGAGGTGGCCCAGTTCCAGCGCGAGCTCGAGACCTGGAAGCGGGAACCCAGGCCGCTGGCGGAGCGTCGCTCGACTCCTTCGACCGGATCGGAGAGTGCAGAAGCGAAATCGAGGTTGGGATCGGGATCGAGATAGGGAGGGGTCGGGAGGGCGGAAAAGCGCGTCCAACAGGGGGGAACGACGCCATGCGCACCATCGCCATCGTCAACCAGAAAGGCGGCTGCGGAAAGACCACCACCACGGTCAACCTGGGTGGGTGTCTCGAAGCCGAGGGAGCACGGGTCCTGGTGGTGGACATGGACCCACAGGCGCACGCCAGCATCGCTCTGGGGGTGGACCCGGAGACTCTCGACGAGAACCTCTACGAGGTGTTGGCCGAGCCCGAGGGAGCTGCGCGGCTCGACCAGGTCGTGCAGTTCCACAGCGAGCGGCTTCACGTCGCTCCGTCGGGCATCGTGCTCTCGGCGTTGGAGCAGAAGCTCACCGCCGAGCAAGCGAGCGCGCGCACGGAACGGCTGCAGGCCGCCCTCGACACCGTCGCCGACCGCTACGACTACGCACTGATCGACTGCCCGCCGAACATCGGGGTCCTCACCTTCAACGCGATGCGGGCGGCGTCGGAAGTGATCGTGCCGCTCGAGACCAGCTACTTCGCCATCCAGGGGGTGCACAAGCTGCTCGAGACGATCGCGCTGCTCTCGGAGCGAATCGGCCACGACCCGACCGTCCGCATCCTGCCGACCCTGTACGACGGGCGCACTCGCTTCGCCCGGGAAACGCTGGCCGAGATCCGCGAGCTCTTCAAGGACCTGTGCTTCGACACCGTGATCCGCTCGAACGTGCGGCTGCGCGAGGCCGCACGGCGCGGTCAGCCGATCCACTCCTTCGCGCGCTCGGCCAACGGCGCGATCGACTACGCCAGCCTCGCCATGGAAGTCGAGGCCACGCCTCCCGAGCTGAAGGAGCGGCCGGTCAGGCCGGCGCACGAGCAGGACAGGACGAGTCGGGAGATCGTCATCCAGTTCCGCAACCGGGAAGCGACCGACGTCCGGCTGGCGGGAGACTTCAACGGCTGGGTCCCGGACAAGGGCGTCGAGTCGGTCGTCCAGACCGAAGGTGCCCAGCGAATCTGGACCAAGATCCTGACCCTGCCGCCGGGGACCTACGAGTATCGATACGTGGTCGACGGCGAGTGGCGTGAGGATCCGGAGAACCCGCTCGCGGTGCCCGGTCCGGTGGGCGGCCGAAACTCCGTGCTGGTGGTGAGTTAGGACCCTGACCCCACATTGGTGGGCAGCTGAATCGAGGGAGGAAGGACATTGGCGCGGGAGCTCGGGGACGTGCTCCACTACTTCATCCCCGAGGCCGAGGCTGCACCGCCGCCGGAACCGGTTCGCGAGCCAGCTGCCTCGCCACTCGAGATCGTGGCGATCCCCGTTGGTGAGGCCGACGTGGTGCGCGCTGCCTTTGCCTGGAATCTCGCCGTGGAGATGGCCCGCCTGGGAGCCGCGGCGACGCTGATCGCACCTCGCGACGAAGCGAGCGAACCCCTGTGGCCGCAGCCGGGTCACGGTCCCCTCGCCACGGAGTTCGTGACGACCCAGGACCGGGACCTTTCCGCCCTGGCTGGTACCGCCCTGCACGTGGCCGAAGGGCGCGGAGCCGAGTCCCGAGGCGGCGGCATCGTTCTGGTCCAGGTGCCGCCAGGGTGGCTCGCCAAGGGAACCGACGGAAACCCGCTGCTCCGCTGGACCCTCCTCTTCAGCGCTCCGGAGCCCCGCGAGCTGGAGCAAACGCGGGCCCTCGCCCACCGCCTGCTCCGGGGCGTGCCGGGGGCGAGGGTGGGTGTGACGATTCACGGGGTGTCCAGCATCGATGAAGCGCGCCAGGCCTTCGACGCGCTCGCCTCCGCGCTCGAGCCGGAGCTGCGTCCCGGGCTGGCGAGCTACGGGCTGCTCCTCGACGACCTCGACGTCTACCGGGCGATCGTGAACCGCCGGCCGATCGGCGTCATTCGGCCACAGTCGAGAGCGGCGCGCGCCCTGGCCGATGTCGCTCGGCTGCTTCTCAGCGACGCGGCCGTCCCGGCGGTCACCGAGGCGCATGAAGAATGCGCCGGCGGGAAGCGCGCCGATGGCTGAGAGACCGCTCCAGGCGCGCCCGGAACGTGCGGCGATCCTGCGGCAGCTGCGAAACCTTCTCCCGAAGCTCACCGATCCCCTCGAGGTCGTCGCAGAGCAGATTCTCGGCCTGGAGTCGCGGATCGACTTCGTGGCCAGGGACCGGCGCGGTCAGGTCGTGCTGGTCTTCCTGGCAGAGCCTGGATCCGACCTGCGCCTGCTGGCGGACGCGCTGGCGCAGCGCTCCTGGATGGAGCCCCGGGTGGCAGACTGGCTGAAGCTCGCGCCGCAGCTGGGCCTCCGCCCGGAGCTGGGAGTGCGGCTCCTGCTCCTGGCCTCCCGCTTCGACCCGCGCACCATCGCGGCCGCGAAGGGCAGCGAAGGGCCGCTGGTCGACCTCGGCACCTGTCAGCCTTCGTGGAACGGCGCGGGCGCGGAGATCCTGCTCGAGGCTGAGGACGCGCCGCCTCCGGCGTCAGCCGCACGGGCGGATGCCTTCATCCCGCAGTTCCGAACCGGCCTCCGCGCCGAAGACCTCGGCCGCTGACCGCCCCTTTTTCCCGCGGGGCAAGGTCTTCCAAACAAAATTCGTCACCGAGTGACAAAATCTGACACCTACTTCCCACCCATGGCCACTCAAGCTTTGAGGGGATGCACCGTGGGCTCGGGCAGTGTCGCTGCCGTGTCCGCGCCGGGAGAACTGGGAAGGGAAGATACGGATGGCAGCACGCAGCTCGAACCCGAGCGTGCCCATCACCGATGAGGACCTGGTCACAGCCATCCTCGCGGGTGATGAGAGCGCGTTCGACACTCTCTACGAGCGCTATTTCCCGAGGATCTACCGCTTCGTCGACCGGCGGGTGGGCAACCGCGCCGACGCCGAAGAAGTGACTCAGGAAGTCTTCGTCAACTTGTTCATGTCTCTCGCGGGCTTCCGCCGGGAGGCGCCTTTCGCGGCCTGGGTCTTCGGCCTGACGCGCCGGACCATCGCCGCCCGCTTCAAGAAGCGGCACCGCGAGACGGTGACGCTCACCGATGAAGAGGCCGATCGGGCGGACGGAATGTCGACCGCAGCGGTCAACCGGGAACCCAATCCCCACGAGGTCTACGAGTTCAACGAGCGCCTCCGCCGGATGCATCGCGCCGCTGCCAAGGACCTGAGCGGAGAGCAGTGGCTGCTGTTCCGCCTGCACCACGTCCAGAACCGCTCGATCCAGGAGATCGCACGGCAGATGTCCAAGACCGAAGACGCCGTGAAATCCCACCTGTATCGGGCGCGCAAGGTACTTCTGGCCCGTTGAGCGGGGGACGCTGAGCTCTCGCGGGCGCCCATCCGGAGCCTCGCCGCCCGGGTTCGTTAGACTCGGTGTTCGTGAGTGCCGTATCCATGTTCCAGTCCGACCCGCACGAGCCGATCTCCCTGCTCGTGCGCGGAGCGGAGCCCCCCGGAGGGGCCTCCGGCGTTCGCCAGCTGGACTTCGAGCTCTCGAGCCGGGGTGACCGGGTTCCCGGCAGGCTGCTCCTTCCAGCGGAGCGGTCGGGCCCCTTCCCGCTGATTCTCGCTCAGCACGGGGGCGGCGGCGCCAAGGACGCGGACTACATGGACGTGGCCTGCCTGCCCTGGGTGCGCGGTGGGACGGCAGTGGCGTCGATCGACTTCCCGCTGCACGGAGAGAGGGCAAGCGCCAAGCTCAGCGAGCGAGTCCTGGCCATCCTCGAGTCGAGGTCGGGGCTCTGCCCATTCGACGCCGAGCTTTGGATCGGCTTCGTCCGGCAGGCGGTGATCGACCTCAGGAGAACCCTCGAGGCAGTGGCAGAGCTCCCGGAGGTGGATGACGCGCGCATCGGCTACGCGGGCTTCAGCCTGGGCACGGTCCTCGGCGTCCCCTTCTGCGCTGAGGAGGCGCGGGTCAGGGCCGCCGCGCTCGCGATCGGGGGCGGCGGAATCGGCCCGGTGGCCTCGGATCCCGTTGCGCACATCCCTCGGCTGGCACCGCGACCCGTCCTGTTCGTGAACGCCAGCCGCGACGAGACCATCCCCCGCGAGAACGCAGAGGCCCTGCACGAAGCCGCCAGAAGCCCCAAGGAAGTGCTCTGGTTCGACTGTACGCACTCGGAGCTCCCGGGCGCCGCGCTCAAGGCGATGTGGCGCTTCCTGGGAAACCACCTGGAGGTCGAGGGCAGACCGCTAGGCGACACCCCCTTCTGCCCTATGCTACCGATCGAGCCACCCATCCACCGGCTTGCGCCTCCCGCAGGCGCGCCCACAGGATCAGGAGTCCCTACATGCTTCTTCGCCCGAGCCTTGCGACCTGCATTCTCGTGCTCGCCCTCGCCCTCGGCTGTCCGCAGCAGCAGACCACGGCGCCCGATACGGGCGAAGCCCCGGACCCCACGCCGGCCGCGAACCTCAACGGCGAGACCATCACGTTGGGGGAGCTCGACGTCTGGCTCAAGGAGCAGCTGTTCGACAAGGCCACCAAGAGCGGGGATCCGTCGAAGCTCTACGAGCTTCGGTCCAATGGACTGGACGACCTGATCAACGAGCGGCTGGTGGCAAGCGAGGCCGAGCCCCTCGGGATCACGCCGGAAGAGCTGGCCGACCAGGAGGCGAGCAAGCGGAGCGCCGTCTCCGACGAGGAAGTGCTCGCGTTCTTCGAGGACAACAAGGAACGGATGGGCGAAGCCAGCTTCGAAGACGTGGCGGCCCGGATTCGACAGCATCTCGAGCTGCAGCGCCGAAAGGCCGCGGCGCAGGAGTACATCGACGAGCTTCGAGCGAATGCCTCGATCGAGATCTTCATCGACGCGCCGCGAGTCGACGTGGCGGCGAAGGGCCCCTCGACCGGACCGGATGACGCGCCGGTCACCATCATCGAGTTCAGCGACTACCAGTGCCCCTACTGCACCCGCGCGGAGTCGGTGGTGAGGAAGATCCTCGAGCGGTACCCGAACGAAGTCCGCTTCGTCTATCGCCACTTTCCGCTGGATCGGATCCATCCCCTGGCGCGGGGGGCCTCGGAGGCCGCCGCCTGCGCGAACGAGCAGGGCAAGTTCTGGGAGTTCCACCGCAGGCTCTTCACGCCCGGAGCGGAGTACGACCCCGAAAGTCTGAAGCAGTACGCGAGCGACCTGGGGCTGGACATGGAAGCCTTCCAGATCTGCGTGGACGAGCGCCGCTACCAGGCGGACGTGGATGCCGACGTCGCGGACGGCCGGGCGGCCGGCGTCGCCGGCACGCCAGCCTTCTTCGTGAACGGCATCGTCCTCAAGGGTGCGCGGCCGCTCGAGGACTTCGTCTCGGTGATCGACAAGGAGCTCGAGCGAGCGGGGAGCTGACCCTCCGAGCGGGGACGTTCTTTACGTTTTTTCGTTTCGGCTTCTGGGATGTAGCGGTCCTGCGTCTCCGCAAGACCGAAACGAAAAAACGCAAAGAACGTCCCCGTTGCCTAGGTGGCGGCGTCCATGCGGGCGAGGAGCTGGTCGCGCTGCCGGACCATCTCCTCCTCGGTCCGCGCTTCGACGTTCAGGCGCAGCAGGGGCTCGGTGTTCGAGGGCCGGAGATTGAACCACCAGTCTTCGTAGCGCACCAGCAGCCCGTCCATCTTCGAGATCTCCGGAGCCCCCCGGTGCTCCGCCTCCACCGACGCGATCACCGCCCGCGGATCCGAAACCCGGCGGCTCACCTCCCCGCTCGTCGCGTAACGCCGAAGCGGTGCGATCAGCTCCGAGAGCGAACGCTTCTCGACGGCGAGCACGTCGAGCAGGGCGACGAAGGCGGCGATCCCGTCGTCGGCGACGAGCGTCGGTGAGAAACGGAAGTAGAAGTGACCCGAGAGTTCGCCGGCGAAGATCGCGCCGCTCTCGCGCATGCTCGCCTTGACGAAGGAGTGCCCCACCCGACACATCTCGGCGACGCCTCCAGCAGCCTCGATCTCCTCGCGGGTGGCCCAGCTGGAGCGAAGATCGTAGAGAACGCGCCCGCCCGGATGTCGGCGCAGCTGCGATCGCGCCAGAAGACCGGTCATCAGATCACAGGGCACCGGCTCGCCGTGTTCGTCGACGAAGATGGCGCGGTCGGCGTCCCCGTCGAAACCGACGCCGAAGTCGGCGCCCGTACGGCGCACCGCCTCGCGAACGTCGGCGAGATTCTCGACCTTGAGCGGGTCCGCCGGGTGGTTGGGAAAGCTGCAGTCCGGCTCGAAGTAGAGCGGCTCCACCTCGAGGTCGAGCCGTTCGAGCAGGGGAGAGAGCCCCACCGACGCCATGCCGTTTCCACAGTCGATGGCGACGCGCAAAGAGGGGCGTCGCTCGCCCACCGAGAGGGCGTGCTCGACGTAGTCGGCCACCACGTCCACCTGGCGAACCCTTCGCGGGGCGGAGTCGCCGGACTCGGCCTCGAGCCGCGCGTACTCGCTCTCGATCTCCCGCAGCCCGCTGGCCTCGCCGATCGGCACCGCATTCTCCCGGCAGATCTTGAAGCCGTTGTACTCGGCGGGATTGTGGGAAGCGGTGAGCATGATCCCGCCGCCGGCCCCGAGCCGATCCACGGCGAAGTACAGCATCGGGGTGGCCACCGTCCCGATGTCCAGCACCTCGACGCCCTCGCGGTTGACGCCACGCAGCAGGGACTCGAAGAGCTCGGGTGAGCTCGAGCGCGCATCGCGGCCGATCACCAGCTCGGAGACCCCGAGGAAACGGGCGGTGGCCCGGCCAATGCGGTAGGCGTCTTCGGAGCGGAGCTGATCGGGCACCACCCCCCGGATGTCGTAAGCCTTGAAGATGGACACGGCGGGATTGTACCCGACTTCAGCGGGCTGGAATCCGGCACTGGGTTGACCGAACCCCCGCCGAGCGCCACCCTTTGAGGCCTCTGGCCGGAATCGAACGGAGTCAAACCATGTTTGGACTTGGCGCCACCGAGCTTCTGATCATTCTGGGAATCTGCGTGCTGCTCTTCGGAGCGAGGCGACTTCCGGAGATCGGCTCGGGGCTCGGCAAGGCCATCAAGGGGTTCCGAGCCGGGCTCTCTGGCAAAGACGAGATCGACGTCACTCCCAAGCAGGAAGAGCTGGAGAAGGGAGAGAACCCCCAGGATCCGGGTCAGGCTGGAACGTAGCGGCCTCGAGCACCCAGCCCGCCGCCGCTTCCGGAACGGATTCGAAGACCGCGTCGAAGCGGAGGCGCTCTCCGGTCCCGATGGGTCGGTGTGCCAGCGCCTTCGCCGAAAGCTCCAGCTCCCGTCGCAGGAGACCCGGATCCCGCTCGCGGAGCTTCCTGCTGGACAGGGAGAGGCCCGCGGCCGCCGTGGCGCCAGCGACCGGTTCCCCCGAGGCGGAGATCAGCTGGACCTGGATGGCGCGGCCCGGTGTGATGGGATGCGCGGCCGGGTTCTCCAGCTCTCCGGAGACGACGAGCAGGTCTCCCGCCAGTGCGTTTTCCACCAGGCGGCCCGTCACTCCGCTGGCAGTCAACGCGACACCCGAGACGTCGACCTGGGAGGGTTCACGGCTCGCAGCATCTACCACGCCCGGCTGAGTCAGCACTCCCGACATCCCCATCGCGAATGCGAGCCCCACCAGAAGCCAGCCGGCGATCGATGCCAGACTTCCGAAACGTGCAGCCAGGGGAACGGGCTCGGACTCCACAGGAGCAGCCGGTGCGACCACCGGCGACTCGACGCTCGAGGGGGCCGGCGCAGCCGGAGCGGTCTCCTCCACCGGGGGGGCGACCGGCTCCGGGGCGGACGCCGGCGGGTGTTCGATCTCGGCGGCCCCGACGAAGTCCCACTCTTCAGGACTGCCGAGGTCGTCCGGTGAAGCGAAGTCGAGCCCCGCGTCCCGGGCGCGGATCGCCTCCACGGGATCGAGCGCGGGCTTCGGAGCGAGAGGCGGCGCGGCCTCGGGCTCCCCGATCGGGTCTGGCCGTTCGATTTCCGGCTCCGGCTCGGATGCGCTCTCCCCCAGATCCAGCGGCGCCGCCTCGAACTGACCGTGCTCCGCGAGCTCCGGCTGGGCCTCCATCCCGATCTCGGGAGGCGACTCGTCGTTGAACTCCCAGTCTTCCTCCAGCTCGCCGGCGCGACGTTCCTGGGCCGGTGCCTGCACCGGACCCGACGCGGATCCCCTTGCCGGAGCTTCCGCGGACTCCAGCGCTTGTCCGACTGCTTCGGGGTTTCCCTCCGCGAGATCCCCGGCGAGCTCGGGCAGCGGCTCGGCGCCGGCACCCGTCACCTCCGCCACCACCTCGTCGTCGACGTCGTCCTTCCCCGCGCCGGGAGGGGCGATGAAGAAGGAGTGCTTGCAGCGGGAGCAGCGCACCCGGGCCCCCTTTTCGGGGACCCTGGCGTCACCGAGGTGGAACCGGGTGCCACACTTCTCGCAGACGACGACCACTGCGGCTGATCCCTCCGAGATCGAGTCGAACCGGGTGCGCTAGCTTGCGAGCGAACCCGGTCGCCCACAGTCGTTTCGGACGAGCCGATAGCGCGCTTGAGCAGGGCGACCCGCGGGGGAACGCTTCTGGCTGACTCGAGCCGCTCACTGCTGGATCCCAGGCTGGTCATCGTGACGGGCAAGGGCGGAACCGGAAAGACGACCGTGGTCGCGGCCCTCGCGCTGGCGGGCGCGGAGCGAGGTCGCCGGGTCCTGGTCGTCGAGACCGGCCGGGAGGAGCACGTGCCCCGGCTCCTGGAACCGAAGCCCGGACCCGTCGGGTACCAGGGACGGGAGATCCGACCCGGTCTCAGCGCGATGCGGGTGGAGCCCTACGAGGCGCTCGCCGAGTACCTCGGGCTGCAACTCCGCATGCAAGCCGTGGTTTCCCGGATCATGCGCTACCGGGGATTCCGGCAGCTCATGGACGCCGCGCCGGGATGGCGCGAGCTGATCACCCTGGGGAAGGTCTGGCACCTGGAGCAGCAGGAGAACGAGCGGGGCGAGCCCCGCTACGACCTGCTCGTGGTGGACGCCCCGGCCACCGGCCACGGACTCACATTCCTGGACGTTCCCCGGGTGGTGGTCTCGGCCCTTCGCACCGGCCCGCTACGGCGTCACGCCGGCTGGGTGGAGGAGATGCTCCGGGACCCGGCCGCGACGCTGCTGGTGCCGGTCGCCCTGGCCGAGGAGCTGCCGGCCCGAGAGACGGTGGAGCTGGTGGAGCGAATTCGCGACGGGATCGGAGTTCCCATCGATCGCGTGGTGATCAACGGAGTGCTCGAGCGCCCCTTCCCCGAGGAATTCCCCGATCTCGACGAGCAGCTGGCGAGGGTCGGGGAGGATCGGGCGCTGGACGGCCTTCCGCCGGCTTCGGTGATCGCGAGCTGTGCGTCCCATCTGCGCTCCCGCTACGAGCTCAACCGCCGCTACGTCGAGGAGATCGGCCAGGCGAGCGGATTGCCCACGCTGACACTCCCCTTCCTCCCCGGCGGCATCCACGGACCCGGCGACCTCGCCGCGCTCGCCGAGCTGTTGGCGGGCCCGGCGGCCGGCGAGGCAGCATGAGCACCCCGCCCGAGCAGATCGTCGCCGAGCGCCGGATCGTGGTCTGCGTGGGCTCCGGGGGAGTCGGCAAGACCACGATCTCGGCGTCGCTGGCACTGGGCGCCGCCCGCCGCGGCCGTCGCGTGCTGGTGCTCACCATCGATCCGGCCAAGCGGCTGGCCGACGCGCTCGGCGTTCGGTCCCTCGGCAACACCCCGCGCGCGATCCCGCGCAAGCTGCTGGATGGGCTGGGCGTGCCCGCCCAGGGCAGGCTCTCCGCGATGATGCTCGACATGAAGCGCACCTTCGACGATCTGGTGGAGCGCTTCGCCGAAGACGCGGTGGCACGAGAGCGGATCCTCGAGAACCCGATCTACCAGCACGCCTCGGACGCACTGGCGGGAAGCGCGGAGTACTCCGCGATGGAGAAGGTCTTCGAGCTGAGCGAGCGGAAGGACTTCGACCTGATCGTGCTGGACACGCCGCCCTCGCAGCACGCGCTCGACTTCCTGGAGGCGCCGCAGCGCCTGCTCGAGTTCCTCGACAGCCGGCTGGTTCAGCTCCTGCTGCACCCCGCCTTTGCCGCCGGCCGCTTCGGCTTCCGGCTGTTCCAGCGAAGTGCGCATCAGGTGCTGAAGGCCCTCGAGCGGGTCTCGGGGATCTCGTTCCTCGAGGACATCTCGGAGTTCCTGCTCGCCTTCGAGGGCATGTCGGAGGGCTTCCGGGAGAGAGCGGGTCAGGTCCAGTCGCTACTCTTCGGACCCGAGACCGCCTTCGTCCTGGCCGCGGGTCCCGCGGACGAGTCGGTGGCGCACGCCACGGCCTTTCTCGACCGGCTCGAAGAGTCCGGCGCCGTGGTGGCGGGCATCGTGCTGAACCGCCTGCGGATGTGGCCGGCGGGGGAGGTGGAGCTTCCCGCGCGTGGCCAACGCGAGGCAGCCATCTCCGGCCTCGCCGAAGCGCTCGAAGAAGCACAGGAAATGGGGGAAAGTGCGCGCCGGGCCGCCCAGGCAGCGCTGGCCGTGCTCGACGGCTACGCTTCGATGGTAGAGCAGGATCGGGCGGCCACGTCGCAGCTGCGGCAGCGGGCCCGGAAGAGCGGCTATTTCTGGCGGCCGGTTCCAGAGTTCCCGCGGGACGTTCACGACCTGGAAGGACTCGCGCGGATCGCGGGCTTCGTCTTCGAGACCGGCGCTGAGGAGGAATCCGTTGGCGGATAGCGCGGCCAGGACCGGCCGTTCCGCGAGCGGCGCGGCGGCTCCCGAGACCGTCGAGGAGGCGCTCTCCCGAGCCAGGACCCACGGCCGGGCGGCGGCCGCGGAGTCCGTGGCCGCCCTTCAGGCGTTGCTCGACGCCCTGGCGCTGGCGCTCTCGGGAAGGGCTGCCGAGCGGGACGCGATCCTCGGCCCCCTCTCCCGCGGCCTGGACGAGCTGCGCGGGCTCGCCGCTCCCGACGACTCGCGCTTCGGCGCCTCGGTCCTCGACGCGGTGTTCGACGCGCTCGACGCGGAGATCGCCCGCTGGGAGTTGCGCAGCCGCGAGGACCCGAATGCCCGCTCGGTTTTGCGCGCCTTCCTGGCCGTGCGCGAGATCCTCTGGGAGATGAGTGCGCGCCGCGGCGAGCCGGCCAGCTCCTCCGAGCAGGAGGCCCCGAAGTCGGATGGGAAGAAGCGACCGCCGCGGCCCGCCCGCGCGCGCCGCAGCGCCCGGATGCAGCGGGTCCCCGTCGAGGGATGACGCGGCGCGGCACCGTCTGCTAGCTTCTCCCGGGCCATGGCCGTTCTCATCAAGCGGTACGCGAACCGCAAGCTCTACAACACGCAGACCAGCCGCTACATCACACTGAAGGGAATCGCCGAGCTTCTCGAGGATGACGCGGAAGTCCAGGTCATCGACAACGAGACCGGCGAGGACATCACTTCGGTGACGCTCTCCCAGATCCTCGTCGACACCGAGCGGGCCAACCGCGCGGTGCCGGGCAATCTTCTCTCGGAGCTGCTGCAGCGCGGCGGTGACGCCCTCTACGGCGCCTTGCGTCGAAGCATGGGCGACGCCACCGAGGGGATCGATGACCTGCAGAAGAACATGCGCCGGCTGCTCGGGACCAACGAGAACGAAGACGGCAGCATGCGCGACTGGATCGCCTTCACCCCGCCGGACCTGGACCGGATGGTGCAGCGCACCATCGAACGGGTCTTCAAGGCTCTCGACCTTCCCCGGCGTTCGGACATCGAGGAGCTGAACCAGCGGCTGGAGCGCGTCGTGGAGGCGATCGGCTCGTTGGAGGAGACCCAGCCCTCCCCGGCCCAGGGCAAATCTCCGAAGACCGACGCGCCGGACTGAACCCGGCCGGCCGCTTCCGGGCGCGCCCCTACCCCCAGACCCCGGGGCGGGCGTGGAGATCGACGTCCACCATGCCCTGGATCTCGGAGCGGAGCTCCTCGGTCATTCGCGAGACGAGAAGCGCATCCCCGGCCGCCTCCGCACCCAGGTGTTCGGTCTCGATCGGGGTGCCGAAGCGGATCGACCACTTCGACGGAAGCGGAAGCAGGCCCAGGGGACCGAGCAGCGGAAAGGTCGGTGTCACCGGGATGAAGGAGACGCCGACGCTGCGCGCGAGGGTCTCCATCTTGAAGAGCACCGGGTGTGCCTCCTCGGCACCGATCACGGCGACGGGCACCAGGGGTACACCCACCTCGAGTGCGGCGCGCACCACCCCTCCCCGGCCGAAACGCTTCAGCCGGTAGCGCTGCCGGAAGACCTTGCCCGCTCCCTTCAAACCCTCGGGGAAGGCCACCACCGAGCGGCCCGTGCGCAGCAGCCGGTCGGCGTTCTCGCGGCACGCCCGCACGCCGCCGAGACGCGCCAGATAGGGCTGCACGAAGGGGAGCGTGATCAGCCAATCCGCCACCATGAACCGCGGCCGGCGCTGCTCCGAGATCGACTCCGCCACGATGTGGGAGATCATCAGCCCGTCGTAGGGGAGGATCCCGGAGCGGTTCGCCACCAGGAGCGCGGGGCCGTCGCTGGGAAGCTCTTCGATGCCCGCGACATCCACCCGCCAGTAGTGGCGGCGCAGGTAGTCCAGGGCCGGACGCGCGTGGCGGACGGTCTGCTGGTCGAGACCGAAGTCGTCCACGTGACCGGAGCGCTCGCTCATCCCCAGCGTCGGGGTGCGGCGCCGCAGCTCGTCGACCAGGGCCACCCAGCTCGCGGTGTCGCGTCCACCCGCGTCACCGAGTGCGACCCCGGCGTCGAAGCGCGCGCGGATCTGCCGACGAAGATCGAGAAGCGCGCCGGAGAGGAGATCACCGGTTTCCTCGCCCGGCTCTTCGCCCTTGCGCTTTCGCTTCGAGGAGTTCTCCTCGGGCGCGTCGATTTCGGGAGTTTCTTCCACCGGCTCGGACCTCAGCGGTAGCGGAGCATGCGGCGGGAGGAGACGAACGACATCCAGGCTTCCCGGGTGCTGTATTCGGGCTCCCCGAAGGCGGCCCATCCCCGCTCGCCATCGGCTACCCAGAGATAGCGGAGATAGTCGTAGAACCCCTCGGGCGGATCTCCCGTCTGGGTCTGAGACGGGTAGTAGCGCAGGCGATAGAGGATCGCCGCCGGGATCCGGAGAACCCGTCTGCGGCCGGCCCGAAGAATCGTCGAGAGCGGGAGAACACCCCTTCCCACCACGTTGAAGACACCGGGGTGGCTGTGGAGGATGGCCGTCTCGAAGGCGCGGAGGCAATCCTCCTCGTGGACGAACTGCATCAGGGGGTCGTAGCCCAGCAGCATCGGAACCACCGGGAGCGAGAAGTAACGCACCACCGAGTCGACGTAGTTGGGACCCATGATCCAGCAGGGACGCAACACCGTGACGCGGGTGGCCGGGTGCGCCGCTGCCCACGCGGCAACCAGAGTCTCCATCTCGACCCGGTCCTGCACGCAGTGTGCAGCGGGGTGACCGTGAAGCGGATGCGACTCAGTCAGGAAGTTCGGATTATCGGGACGCGGGCCGTACACCATGGTGGTCGAGGCGACGACCAGCCGCCGGACCTCTGCGGCCGCACAGGCATTCAGGATGTGCAGGCTGCCGATGGTCTCGAGCTCGTGGTCTTCTTCCAGGTTCGAGCTGGGCTCTTTGCGGAAGGCCGTGTGAACGACCGTGTCCACCTCTTCCTTCCGGAAGATGTCGGCGAGATGTCCGTCCGCCGTCGGAATCGTCAGATCCAGCGGATGAAAGCCGACCCGCGCGCTCAGCCCGTAGGGCCGGCGCAGGTCGAGGCCGACCAGATCGACTTCGGGCTGGGTGCCCGCCAGGCGCTCGGCGAGGCGCCTGCCGAGAAAGGTGCCGAGACCGGTGATGGCGACTTTGCTGGGCTTCCGCATGGGATCGAGTCGTCTCCCCCGGCTCTCATGAAATCCGTCGGCCGTCCTTCCTGGAGTCCGCCGCCCGGGCCGTGGCGCTCCCTCTCAGATACCATCGGTGAGTATGGGAGTCACCCGCAGAGTTGGCGTCGTCCAGGATCCGCGTTACCGCGAGCACCGCGCTCCAGAGGGACACCCGGAGCGGCCCGACCGACTCGTCGCGGTCGAGGAGGCAATTGCCGGTCGCGCCGAGTCCCTCGCCAGGCTGACGCCCCGTGAGGCGAGCGACGAGGAGATCCTGCGGATTCACGAGCCCGGGCTCCTCGAGTCGATCTCGGCTGCGGTGAGGCGCTCTCCCGCACAGCTCGACCCGGATACCTACGTCTCGCCCCGGAGCCTGGAGGTGGCGCGGCTGGCGGCCGGGAGCAGCATCGACCTGGCCCGGGCCGTCGCCGGGGGTGAAGTCTGCTCCGGGCTGGCGGCGGTTCGGCCACCGGGACACCACGCCGAGGCCCACCGCGCGATGGGATTTTGTCTGTTCAACAACGTCGCCGTCGCCGCCGCGGCTCTCCGGGCCGAGGACGGCGTCGAGCGGATCCTGATCCTCGACTGGGATGTCCATCACGGCAACGGCACCCAGCGGAGCTTCGAGGAAGATCCGAACCTGCTCTACTTCTCGACGCACCAGTATCCCTTCTACCCCGGTACCGGCGGCCTGGACGAAGCCGGAAACGGACACGGCGAAGGAGCGACCGTCAACGTACCGCTTCCCGCCGGCTGCAGCGACGCGGAGTACCTGGGAGTCCTGCAGCGGATCCTGGTCCCCGTGGCCCTGGCCTTCCGTCCCGAGGTCTTGCTGGTGTCTGCCGGCTTCGACGCGCATCGCGACGATCCACTGGGCGGAATGCGGGTCGGCGAGGAGGGCTTCTCGGCGATGGCCGCCTTGGTGCGGAGCCTGGCCGACGAGGTCTGTGGCGGTCGGCTCGCGTTCTTTCTGGAGGGGGGATACTCGCCCTCCGCGCTTCGCCAGGGTACCGGCGCGGTGCTCGACGCCGCGATCGCGCCGGAAGCTCCGGCCCTCCCGCCGCCGGTGGAAATGCCCGACGAGAGCTTCCTGGGACAGCTCGTGAAGCTGGTGAACAGCGTTCACAGCGAACGCTATCCCGGGCTCGGCAGCTACTAGCTGAAGTCGGGTCCGATACCGGCTCCCCGGACTCCGGATCTAGTATCTCGCGCTGGGAAAGAACCCCATATGTTGGGGTTCTGAAAAAGATTCCCAGTATTCAATAAATTCGGATATTTGTGCTTCCAAATTGCTGGCGGAGCGACTATAACGAGCGAGGTGGGATGAAGTGGTGTTAAGTGGGTTTCAGAGTGGGATGGACACCCAAAATCAAAGGATTGAGTCGTCTGGATTCCATCAATGGCGCGTGGCCGGTTCTCTCATACGATGGACGCCAAGGGGCGGATCAGCATCCCCGCGGGATTGAGAATGGAACTCCAAACTGAAGAAGACCGCCCTCCTTTCCTCACCAACCTGGTGGAGAGCCCGGCCCTGGGACTCTACCCCCACGAGCGGTGGCTCGAAATCGAACAACGTCTCGAAACTATGTCATACGCCCAGCCGGAAATCCAATCGTATCGGCGCCTGGTCGTCTCTGGAGCGGTGGAGAGTCCGTTCGACGCCCAGGGCAGGGTGCTGGTGCCTCCCCACCTGCGGGAGCACGCCGGACTGGAGCGAGAGGTCGTTATCGCGGGCGTCGGCTCGCGGATCGAGATCTGGGACAAGGCGCGCTTCGACGAGGAACTCGAGCAGACCCGGAAGCGGTCTCACGAGGTCTCCTCGCTCGTCGCGGAGCTCGGTTTGTAGGAGGATTTGCGTCGGGGGGTCCGGAGGGAATCGTCCTCCGGGTGAGAGGGAGATGGGGTGTCTCCGGAGCGCCGGCCTGCGGCGCGCGGAAATCGTTGGGGGGCGTGACCCGCGTGTGCGGCCAAGGCGCTCCGGAGCACCCCGACTCCTCGGGAACGCGACGCCAATCGCATTTCAAGACAGTGAGAGCGGGAGACACCCGCGCCGCGAAGGGTGACCAGCCGAGTCCTCCACCAGCCGGTCCTCCTGGAGGAGTGCCTCACACTCCTCCGGGCCGAACCGGGTGCGCTGGTGGTCGACGCGACGGTCGGCTTCGGGGGACACGCCGAGGCCATCCTCGAGAGAACGTCGCCCGACGGGCGGCTGATTGGCCTCGACAGGGACGACGAAGCGCTCCGGCGAACGGGACGAAGGATGCGTCGCTTCGGAGATCGGGTGGAGCTGGTGCGAACGTCGTTCCGGGAGCTGCGACAGGCGCTCTCGGGGCTCGGAGTCAGCCGGGCCGACGCTGTGCTGTTCGACCTCGGTGTCTCGTCGCCCCAGCTCGACGACCCCGAGCGGGGCTTTCGCTTCTCGGAAGACACCGCCGAGGTGACTCCCCTCGACATGCGCATGGATCGGCGGTCGAGGCTGACGGCGGCGGACCTGCTGGCCACGGCCTCCGAACAGACGCTCGCCGACTGGTTCGGACGCTACGGAGAGCTCCCCGGATCCAAGCGCCTGGCCCGCGCCATCGTCGAAGAGCGACGCCAGAGTCCGCTCCGCACCTCCGCCGATCTGCTTCGCGTGATTCACGAAGCGCGGGTGGGCGGCGGCCGTCGACACCATGCGGCGACGCTGGTGTTCCAGGCGCTTCGCATCGCGGTGAACGACGAGATGGACGCCCTCACCGCGGGCATCGACCAGGCGACGGAAGTACTCGGCCCCGGCGGACGGCTGGTGGTGATCGCGTACCACTCCCTCGAGGACCGCATCGTGAAGCAGCGCTTCCGCCGGCTGGAACGGGGCTGCATCTGCTCGCCAAAGGCGCCGGTCTGCACCTGCGGGCGCGCGCCGCAGCTTTCGCGATTGACCCGGAAGCCGCTGCGACCGGACGCCGCCGAGGTCACTCGGAACCCCAGGTCGCGATCCGCCCGGCTTCGGGCGGCCGAGAAGATCCAGGAGGTCGCGTGAGCAGGGCGTGGGCCAGACAGAGGGCGGCGCTGTTCGCCGGGGAGCGTTCGAGCGAGGCTTCCTCCAGGCCGGTCCCGCGCTCCTCGGAACGGAGCGAAGACGCGGTGGGGCGCGACTACGCTCGCCTCCGCTCCCGGGGGAGAAGGGCTTCGCCTCCCTGGCTGGTCGTCGCCGTCGGCCTGGTGGCCGCAGCGCTGATGATCGCGTCCCTGCGCGTCTCGATCCTGCGGCTCCGCTACCAGCTCTCGGCCGCGGTGAGCGAGGAGACCGAGTTGCTCGAGCGACAGCGCGCCGTGACGGTGACGCTTCGCGAGATGCGGGATCCGACACGGCTGCACAAGCTGGCGGCGGAGCGAGGCTTCGGCCGCCCGGAACGGGTCATCCAGCTTTCCGTCCCCGCGACGGGCGGGGGTGACACCGCACCATGAGATCGGCAGACCTGGGCAGATCCGGCCTGCGCCTGAGCGTCACCCGCGCCGTTCTGCTCTGCTGCTTCGCTCTCCTGGCGGTGCGAGCCGCCCATCTCACCATGATCGACCACCGCGGTGCGGACCTCGCCGACCGCCAGGGCCTGACGACTCTCGTGCTGCCCCCCGCCAGGGGTCTGGTGGTGGACCGCTCAGGTGCAGAGCTGGCACTCACCCTGTCGTCCCCCTCCGTGTACGCGATTCCGTCCGGAGTCGACGACGCGGAGCGAACCGCCCGGTTGCTCGCGCGCACGCTCGGCAGAGACGCCGACGGGGTGAAGGACAGGTTGGTGAAGAGGGCTCCCTTCGTCTTCGTCGACCGCTGGGTAACCCGCGACCGGGCCGAAGCCGTGCGCGCTCTGGAGCTTCCGGGAGTGGGCATCGTTCCCGAGCCGCGCCGCATCTACCCCCACCGGGAGCTGGCCGGCCGCGTGCTCGGCTTCGCGGACATCGACGGCAAGGGGGTGAGAGGAATCGAGCAGCAGGAGGATGGCTGGCTGCGCGGCAGGGCGCAGCGGTACAGCGTCGAGCGCGACGCGCTCGGGAAGCGGCTGGTGGACTTCGGCCTGGACCCCCGAAGCGCGGCCGGCGGTGACGTGAGGCTCACCCTCGATGCCACCCTGCAGGCGGAGATCGACGCATCGCTCGCGGAGTTCGTCGCGGCGACCGGCGCCCGCCGCGGCATTGTCGTCTCGATGGACCCCCGCAGCGGAGACATCCTCGCCCTCTCCGAAAGCCCCGGCTTCGATCCCAACGCGTTTCGCGCCACGCCCTATCGCCAGAACCGCTCACACGCCTTTCTCGACGCGATGGAGCCCGGGTCCTCCCTCAAGCCCTTCGTGATCGCGGCAGCGCTCGAGCACGGCGTCTTCTCGCCGCAGGACGTGATCGACTGCGAGAAGGGCTTCTTCCCGATCAAGGGCAAGACGCTGCGGGACCGGAAGCCCTTCGGCATCCTGGACCTCGCCGGGGTGCTGCGCGTCTCCAGCAACATCGGCGTCGCGAAGGTCGGGTTTGCCGTCGGACCCGAGGCCCACTTCGAGACCCTCCGCAGCTTCGGGTTCGGAGCGCCTACCGGCAGCGGCTTCCCCGAGGAGTCGGCCGGCGTGATGCGAAGCTGGCGGAAGTGGCGGCAGGTCGATCACGCCACGATCTCCTTCGGTCAGGGGATCGCGGTCACGGCCGTGCAGCTCGCGGCGGCGACCGCGGCGCTCGCCAACGATGGCCTCTGGCGGCAGCCGAGGCTCGTGGCGGCGCGGCGCGAAGCGGGTGGGTCGTGGCGGCTGGTAGAGCCGGCCGCGGCGCGCCGGGCCGTGCGAACCGAGGTGGCCGACGCGGTGCTGCGAATGATGGAGACGGTGGTGAGCGCCGAGGGCACCGGCCGGCGGGCGGCCCTCGAGGGCGTGCGAGTCGCCGGGAAGACGGGCACCGCCCAGAAGCTCGACACCGAGACGGGCACCTACTTCACGGATCGCTACCTCGCCTGGTTCGCGGGCGTGGCGCCAGCGGACGACCCGAGAATCGTCAGCGTCGTCATGCTCGACGAGCCCGCGGGTCAGCTCCACTCGGGCGGCGCGACCGCGGCGCCGCTCTTCGCCCAGATCGCGGCGGGACACCTGGTCCGACACGGAATCCTGACGCGCCCCGAGCTGCCGCTGCCCCGGATCGCCAGGATCCAATCCGATCCCGAGACACCGAAGCGGCGCGCCGAGCCGAAGCCCGCTTCGAAGCCGAGGCCCGCCCCGGCCCGGACCAGGGAGAAGTCGCAGTCCGCCGTGCAGATCGTGGTCGTGAACGGCCGCCTCTTCGTCCCGGACTTCATCGGTCTCAGCATCGACGAGGTGAGGCGCGCCACCACGGGCATGGGGCTCGAAGTCGAGGTGCTGGGACGGGGACGCGCCGTGTCGCAGGATCCCGTACCCGGGACCGTCCTGGCCGGCGCCGCCCGAAGGGTGAGCGTCTTCTTCGCTCCTCCGGTTGACGAGATCTGATGCGGCTCTCGGAGCTTCTGGAGGCCCTGCCGCCCCACCTGGCTCCGCGACCAGACGGCTCGGAGGGCAACGACCCGACCATCCGGGGCGTCACCTACGACTCCAGGGGCGTCTCACCGGGATACCTCTTCGTGGCTCTGCGCGGGGAGAACCACGACGGACACGACTACCTGGCACAGGCCCAGGAGCTGGGAGCCGCGGCGCTGCTGGTGGAAGCGGCGCCCGGGCATCTCCCCACCCCGGGGCCCCCGGTCATCTCGGTCTCGGATACGCGGCGTGCACTGGCTCCGATCGCGCGGCGCTTCTACGGAAGCCCGGCAGACGAGCTCCGCCTGATCGGTGTCACCGGCACCAATGGCAAGACCAGCACCACCTACCTGGTGGAGTCGATCCTCCAGGCCGCCGGGATCGCCACCGGAATCGTCGGCACCGTCGAGAGCCGCTACGCGGACCACCGGGAGCGGACGGTGAACACGACCCCGGAGAGCCTCGATCTCCAGCGCACGCTTCGCGCCATGTGCACCGCCGGCGTCTCGGCCGCCGCGCTCGAGGTCTCCTCCCACGGCCTCTCGCTGGGCCGGGTGGACGGCTGCCGCTTCGAGGTCGGCGCGGTGACGAACCTGACCCCGGAGCACCTGGACTTCCACGAGACGATGGAGTCCTACCTGGAGGCGAAGACCCGTCTGTTCCGCGACTTCCTGACCTCCGATGCGAGCGCCGTGGTGAACCTGGACGACCCGAGGGCCGAGGCGTTTCTGTCCGCGGCACGAGAGGGCGGCGCCCGGCTGGTCCGCGTCTCGCGCCGGCCCGACGCCCCCGCCGAGATTCGCGTCGAGAGGGCCGACGTGAGGCTCGACGGAACCCGCGCGGCGCTTGCGCTGCCCTCCGGCCCGATCGAAGTCGAGCTGCCCCTGGTCGGCGACTTCAACGTCGAGAACATGGCGGTGGCTGTCGGCATCGCCGTCTCGCTGGGCATCGAGCCCGAAACGATCGCGCGCGGCGTCGCGGGTTGCACGCAGGTCCCGGGACGGACGGAGCGGGTGGGCGCGGAGGTGGAGAACGCGCCCACCATCCTGGTGGACTACGCCCATACACCCGACGCCGTCGAGAAGCTGCTGCGAACGATCCGCCCCCTCACCCGCGGACGGCTCATCACCGTCTTCGGCTGCGGCGGCGACCGCGACCGCTCCAAGCGGCCGTTGATGGCGAAGGCGGTGGCGGACTGGAGCGATCGCGCGATCGCGACCAGCGACAACCCGCGCACCGAGGATCCCCTGGCGATTCTCTCCGACGTGGAGAAGGGTCTCGAAGGGCTCCGCCGGGTGGACGAGTCGGAGCTGGACCAGCGCGAACGCGCCTATGCGCTGGTGGTGGACCGCAGGGAGGCGATCGCGCTCGCCCTCCGCATCGCGCGTCCCGACGACACCGTGCTCCTCGCCGGCAAGGGTCACGAGGACTACCAGATCATCGGTCGGGAGAGGCTGCCCTTCGACGACCGCGTGGAGGCGAAGCGTGCCCTGGGGAGACGAGACTGTTGAGCGTTCCCTTCCTGACCCGCGACATCGTCGAGTGGACCGGGGGTGAGCTGCTCCAGGGCGAGGAGGCCGCGCGCTTCGACGGTGTCTCGACCGACTCCCGGTCCGTCGGCCCCGACCAGCTCTTCGTCGCGATCCGAGGCCCCAACCACGACGGGCACTCCTTTCTCGACACCGCGCTCGCCGCCGGCGCCGCCGGACTCCTGGTCGAGCGCGGCCGCGAGCTTCCGGCCGCCACCCGTCCCGGCCTGCCGGCGGTCGCCGTGGACGACACCACCGAAGCGCTGGGCGCGCTGGCCGCTGGGCATCGCCGCGGCTTCGAGGGACCGGTCGTCGCGATCACCGGCAGCAACGGCAAGACCACCGTGAAAGAGATGTGCGCGGCGATCCTCTCCGAGTCGGGCCCCTGCCTCAAGAACCGCGGGAACCTGAACAACCAGTTCGGACTCCCGCTCACGCTGCTGGAGCGCGAGCCGGACCACCGCGCCCTGGTCGTCGAGATCGGCATGAATCGGCGCGGGGAGATCGCTCCGCTGGCGGCCATCGCCAGCCCCAGCGTCGCCGTAGTGACGAACGTGGGAACGGCGCACATCGAGTTCCTGGGCTCTCGGGATGCGATCGCCGCCGAGAAGGGAGATCTGATCGCGGGTCTCGACGAGGACGCGGTCGCCGTGCTGAACGCGGACGACGAGCGCGTGATGGCCCAGGCGGAGCGCACCCGGGCGCGCGTCCTGCGCTTCGGACAGCACCCCGAGGCCGAGGTGCGCGCCGAGCGCACCACCTCGCTGGGCGAGCGGGGCTTCGCCTTCGACCTGGTCACCGGGACCGACCGGGTGCCGGTTCACGTGGCCGGTCTGGGAGAGCCGACGGTATCGAATGCGCTGGCGGCGAGTGCCGCGGCCCTGGCGACGGGCGCCCCGCTGGCATCCGTGTCCGAGGGGCTGGCGCACTACCAGCCGATGGGCGGACGGATGGAGCGGCTCTCCCTGCCGCGAAACATCATCGTGATCAACGACACCTACAACGCGAATCCCCAGTCGATGGAGGTCGCGCTCCGGAGCCTCTGCAAGCTCAAGGGGGAGAGCCGCGGGGTGGCGGTGCTCGGTGACATGGGGGAGCTGGGAGTCTCCGCGGGCGCCGCCCACCGCGCTGCAGGCGCTCTCGTCGCCGAGCTTGGCGTCGACTTCCTGTTCGCCCTGGGGAGGTTCGCGCCGGAGATCGCCGAGGGGGCCACCCGAGCTGGAATGGATCCACACCGCGTGCACGTCGGCACCAGTCACGACGAAACCAGCGGGCAGCTCCGGCAGATCCTGCAGGGGAACGACTGGGTTCTGGTCAAGGGATCGCGCGCCATGGAGATGGAGCGCGTGGTGGAAGCGCTGACGCGCGGGGGGAATCCGCCGTAGATGCTGTACCACCTGCTCTATCCGCTGGCGGAAAGCGTCGGCGCGTTCAACGTGTTCCGCTACATCACCTTCCGCACCGCGGCGGCGACGCTCACCGCGCTGTTCCTGTCCTTCCTGCTGGGCCCGCCGCTGATCCGCTGGCTGGGCCGGCTGCATGTCGGCCAGCCGATTCGCGAGATCGGGCCGAACCACCAGGCCAAGGAGGGAACGCCCACCATGGGCGGGCTCCTGATCCTGGTCTCCCTCGGCGTCTCGGTCCTGCTCTGGGCGAACCTGGAGAGCCGGGCGGTGTGGATCGTGCTCGGGCTCACCATCGGCTACGGCCTGCTCGGCTTCCTCGACGACTACCGCAAGGTAAGGGAGCGGAACAGCGCCGGCCTGCGCGCGCGGTCCAAGCTCTTCTGGCAGTTCCTGCTCGCCTTCGGCGTCGCGCTGCTGATCTACACCGATCCCAACTTCGACCGGGAGCTGGCGGTCCCCTTCTTCAAGAACTTCACACCGCACCTCGGCTGGATCTACGTTCCCCTGGCGGCGCTGGTGATCGTGGCGGCCAGCAATGCCGTCAATCTGACCGACGGCCTCGACGGCCTGGCGATCGGACCGGTGATGATCGCGGCGGGAACCTTCCTGATCCTGTCCTACGCAGCCGGACACTCGGTGATTGCCGACTACCTCGCCATCAAGTACGTGGCGGGGAGCGGTCAGCTGGCGATCTTCTGCGGTGCGCTTGTGGGAGGCGGCCTCGGCTTCCTCTGGTTCAACACCTATCCGGCCCAGCTCTTCATGGGCGACGTCGGCTCCCTGGCGCTCGGCGGAGCGTTGGGAGCCATCGCCATCGTGATCCGCCAGGAGATCCTGCTCGCGGTCGTCGGAGGGATCTTCGTGGCCGAGACCCTCTCGGTCATCGTCCAGGTGGTCTCCTTCAAGCTCACCGGGAAGCGGGTCTTCCGGATGGCTCCCATTCACCATCATTTCGAGCAAGTCGGCTGGGCGGAGCAGAAGATCGTGGTCCGCTTCTGGATCATCGCGATCATCCTCGCCCTGGTCTCCCTGTCCTCGTTGAAGCTGCGCTGATGAGCGACCTCTCCGGACAGCGGGTGCTGGTGCTCGGCTTGGGGATTTCGGGGAAGAGCGCGGCGGCGTTCTGCGCAGCGGAGGGCGCCGAAGTCGTGGCGGTAGACGAGCGGCCCGAAGCCGAGCTCGAAGGACTGGGAGCGCTTCCGGCCAGCGTCAGCGTGCAGGTGGGTGAGCCGTTTCCGGACGCGGCCGGCTTCGACCTGGTGGTGCCGAGCCCGGGGGTCCCGCGAGAGCGCTACCGGGCCCGTGCGCGTCGGGCCTGGGGCGACGTGGAGCTCGCCTTCCGCGCCCTCGCGGTTCCGGTCGTCGCAGTGACCGGCACGAACGGAAAGTCGACCACCGTCTCGCTTCTCCAGGCGATGCTGCGAGCGGCGGGGCTGCGCGCGCTGGCCGCCGGCAACCTCGGCGAGCCCGCCCTCGGCCTGGTGGGCCGAGCCATCGACGTCGCCGTCCTCGAGGTCTCCTCCTTCCAGCTGGAGACGACCGAGGCATTCCGGCCGCGGGTCTCGGTGCTGCTCAACCTGAGCCCGGACCATCTCGACCGTCACGGCAGTCTGGAGGAATACGCCCGGGCGAAGGCGCGCATCTTCGCCCGCCAGGAGCCGGAGGACGTCGCCGTGCTGAATGGAGACGATCCGCAGGTGATGGCGCTGCGAGCCGGAATCCGCGCCGAGGTTCGCGCCTTCCGGCGCTTCGAACCCAGCGAGGCCGGTGCCTGGTGGGACGGGGAGGCCGCCGTCCTGCGAGTCGGGGCGGACGACATCCGCCTTCCGCTGGAGGGCGCCCGGCTTCTGCGCGGCTATCACCGGGAGAACGCCCTGGCTGCGCTCCTGGCCGCGGCTTCCGCGGGCGCTGACGCGTCCAAGGCCGCCCGGGCCCTGGCAGTCTTCACGGGACTTCCCCATCGAGACGAGCTGGTCCGCAGGATCGGTGAGGTGGTCTGGGTCAACGACTCCAAGGCGACCAACCCGGGAGCCGTCGTGGCTGCGCTCGCCGGACAGACCTCGCCGGTCGTCTGGATCGCCGGCGGCAGGGAGAAGGGACTCGACTTCGGGGTGCTCGCCGAGCCGGCGCGCAGCCACGTGCGGGCCGCCGTCCTGATCGGAGAAGCCGCCGCCAAGATCGCCGCGGCGCTCGGCGACCGGGTCGCCACCGAGCTGGCGGGCACACTGGAGGAGGCGGTCCGCCGGGCCCACTCGCTGGCCAGGCCCGGCGACGTGGTGTTGCTGGCTCCGGCCTGCGCGAGCTTCGACCAGTTCGCGGACTTCGAAGAGCGCGGTGAGCGCTTCAGGCAGCTCGTGCACGCCTTGCCGGAAAGGGGAAACCCATGAGCGCGCGCGGGAAGCCCCGAACCTCGAAGCGAGCGGGAAGGACGCGCTCGCGACGCACCCAGGGCGAGCAGCACTGGGGCCGGGCGGAGCGAGCTTCGGGAGTGCGCGAAGAGCGAGGCCCCGCCGCACCGCACCTGGAGAGCTACGGGGCCCTCTTCGGCTGCTTCGTGATTCTCGCGGGCGTGGGAACGGTCATGGTGTTCAGCACCACCGCTCCAGTGTCCGAGGCAGATCCGATCTCGCCCTACTTCCTGCGTCACCTGAGCGCGGTCCTGTTGGGGGGATTGCTGGTGCTCGTCGTCTCCCGGCTTCCGCTTCGCCTGTGGCACGCGAGCGCGCTTCCGCTCTGGGCCCTGGTGGTCGCGTTGCTGGTCTTCACGCTGTTTGCGGGCGTCCGCGTGAACGGCGCTCAGCGATGGCTCCCAATCCCCGGCACCGGGGCTGTCTTCCAGCCGGCGGAGCTGGCCAAGTTCGCGACGGTGCTGCTCGTCGCCGTCGTGCTCTCGCGGCGTGAAGGCCACGCCGCCGTCCCGATCCCCCGCTTCGGCATCGCGATCGCCCTGGCGGGTGTTCCGGCGGCGCTCTGCCTGCTCCAGCCGGACCTCGGAAACGCCGTGCTGCTGCTGGGCCTGGCGGGTCTGCTGCTGTTCGCGGCCGGGGCCCCGGTGCGTGCCCTGGTCACCCCCGCGCTGCTGGCGATCGCCGGTATCGCCGCCTACAGCCTGTACAACCCGTACGCGTTCCGACGCTGGAAGGGCTTCCTCGATCCCTGGGAGACCTCCCAGGAGCAGGGCTACCAGCTGGTCCAGTCCTTCGTCGCCTTCGGGCGGGGCGGAGTCTTCGGCGCCGGTCTCGGCGACGGGCGCCAGAAACTCTTCTACCTCCCGGAGGCGCACACCGACTTCATCCTGGCGGTGGTCTCCGAGGAGATCGGACTGGTCGGCGTCCTGCTGGTCCTTGGCGCTTTCGCTGCGCTGCTGGTCGCAGGAGTGCGGATCGCCCTGCGCTGTCGCCAGCGCTTCGCGATGCTGTTCGCCTTCGGGATGACCGGACTGCTCACGGTGCCGGCGTTGATCAACGCCGCCGTGGTCATGGGGTGGGCTCCCACCAAGGGTCTCACGCTTCCGCTGGTCTCCTACGGGCGAAGCTCGCTGCTGGTCTGCTGTCTGGCGCTGGGCGCGCTCGCGAGTATCGCTCGCAGCCAGGCGCAGACGGAGCGGGGCGCCAAGCCACGTGGGCTGGTGCAGGCATGAGCCACCGCTGGATCATCGCGGGGGGCGGAACCGGCGGGCACGTGACGCCGGCCCTGGCGCTGGGGGAGGTGCTACGCGACGCCGGTGAACGGGTCCGCTTCATGGGAACGCGCCGCGGCCTGGAGACGCGGCTCGTCCCGGAGTGCGGATTCGAGCTGGTCACCCTGGACTCGCGTCCGATCATCGGGCGCGGCGTCCTCGAGAAGATCCGCGCCGTTCTCGCCCTGCTCGGGGCGACGTTCCGCGCCGGCCGCGGCCTTCGCGAGTTCGACGCGGACCTGGTCATCGCGGTGGGAGGCTACGCCTCGGTCCCCCCCGCTCTGGCCGCCCTCCTCACCCGAACGCCCATGGTGCTGGTCAATACCGACGCCACCCCCGGAACCGCGAACCGGATGCTGGCGCGTTTCGCCCGCCGCATCTTCGTCGGGTTCGACGGGACGCGTCGCGCCCTGGCGCCCAAGACCGGGGAGGAGCGGATCCGCGTCACCGGCGTCCCGCTGCGCAAGAACCTGGTCTCGCAGTTCCGGGAGGCGAACTCCGGAGCGCTCCGCGCCGAGCTGGGCAACGAGCCGGCCGGGCCGGCGATCGGAGCAGGCGACAAAGCAACGGGTCCGGCGCACCTGTTCGTCTTCGGCGGAAGCCAGGGATCCCGCCAGATCAACGAGGCGATGCTCGAAGCCCTGCCGAGGCTCGACCCCGCCCGGATCCAGGTGGTGCACCAGACCGGCGACGCGGACCGCGAGCGGGTGGCGGCAGCCTACGCGGGCACCGCCATCCAGGCGGAGGTGATCGCCTTCGAGCGCGACATGCCGTCGCGCTACCGCTGGGCGGACCTGGTGCTCTGCCGCGCCGGCGCGATCTCGGTCGCAGAGCTCGCGCTGGTCGGACGAGCCTCGCTGCTCGTCCCTCTGGCCCACGTGGGAGGAGGCGAGCAGTTCGCGAACGCCGGCGAGCTGGAGAGAGCCGGCGCTGCCCGGGTGCTCGACTCCCGCGCGCTCACGGTGGACGCGCTGGTGAAGGAGCTCGAAGCGCTGCTCAGCGATCCGCCGCAGCTGCGGCGCATGGGCGAGAACGCCGCGAAGCTGGCGAGGCCCGATGCACCGGATCGGATCGTCGAGGAGTGCCGCTCGCTGCTGGCAGAGACGGGCGACGCGGAGCCGGGTCGATGACGGCGAGGATTCGCGGCATCGATCGGGTCCACTTCGTGGGGATCGGCGGTATCGGCATGTGCGGCCTCGCCGAGCTGCTGCACGACCAGGGCTACCGGGTGACCGGATCCGACCTCCAGGCGGGGCCCACCGTGGCGAGGCTGCGTTCGCTGGGGATCCCGGTGGCGGAGGGCCACGACTCCCGGAACGCGCAGGGCGCTGACGTGGTGGTCGTTTCCTCCGCGGTTCCCGCCAGCAACCCGGAGATCGGCGAGGCGCGGGAGCGGCGGATTCCGGTGATCCCGCGCGCCGAGATGCTCGCGGAAGTGATGCGGCGGAAGGACGGCATCGCGGTGGCGGGCACGCACGGCAAGACGACCACGACCTCGCTGATCGCACACGTGCTCGAGAGCGCTGGCCTCGACCCCACGGCCATCGTCGGCGGCAGGGTGATGGGCCTCGGCAGAGAGCGAACCGGCGCCAGGCTCGGCACCGGAAACCTGTTGGTGGCCGAAGCGGACGAGAGCGACGGCTCCTTCCTGCGTCTCGCGCCAGTGATCGCCGTGATCACCAACATCGAATCCGAGCACCTGGATCACTACGGAAGCTTCGCGGCGATCCAACAGGCCTTCGCGACCTTCGCCAACCACATCCCCTTCTGGGGTCTCTCGGTGCTCTGCCTGGACCACCCGGGCGTCCAATCGATCCTCCCCAGGCTCACCCGGCGGACCACCAGCTACGGACTCTCCGCCCAGGCCGACCTGATGGCAACGGATCTCGAGGTCCACCAGCGGGGTACGCGCTTCGACGTGCGGCGCGGGGCAGAGCGGCTCGGCCGGATCGACCTCTCCCTCCCGGGACGCCACAACGTCGAGAACGCCCTCGCCAGCGTCGCCGTCGCGCTGGAGGTCGAGGTGCCGTTCCGCACCACGGCCGAAGCGCTGGAGAGCTTCGCCGGCGTGGAGCGGCGCTTCGAGGCCAAGGGCGCGGTGGGCGGCATCCGCGTGGTGGATGACTACGGCCACCACCCGACCGAGATCCTCGCCACCCTTTCGGCTGCCAGGAGCATCCACTCGGGGAGGATCGTGGTCGTCTTCCAGCCCCACCGCTACACGCGGACGCGCGACCTCTTCGACGACTTCGCCTCCGCCTTCCACGATGCCGACCTGCTGGTGCTGACGGAGGTCTACGCGGCCGGTGAGCCCAAGATTCCGGGTGTCGAGAGCGCCGTCCTGGCCGACGCGATCCGCGCCCACGGACACCGGCGGGTGGAGCTGATCCCCGATCTCGGCCGCGTCGCGGAGACGCTGGCCCCCGAGCTCCGCGACGGCGACATGGTGATCACCCTGGGTGCGGGCAACGTCTCGGCACTGGGACCGCAGCTGCTCGCAGCGCTGGAGGGTTCGAGACCTTGATCGAAGGCGCGGCGCGAGAGGCACTCGAGGAGGCGGCGGGCGATGGCGTGCGCTTCGACGTGCCCATGTCGCGCTTCACCTCGCTGCGCGTGGGGGGGCCGGTGGACGCGCTGGCCACGCCGGAAGACCGCCCCACGCTGGCCCGCGTGCTGCGCGTCTGCGCCTCCCATCGCCTCTCCCGCGCGGTGATCGGCAAGGGATTCAACAGCATCGTTCGCGACGAGGGACTGGCGGGGGTCGCGCTCCGCCTCTCCGGCTTCCGCGAGCTCGGCGTGCGCCCGGGAGGGCTCGTGCGCAGCGAGTCCGGAGTCTCCCATCGACAGATCACCCGCTTCTGCCAGGCGCGCGGTCTGGCGGGCCTCGAATTCGGCGCCGGGATTCCCGGAAGCGTGGGCGGGTGGATCGCGATGAACGCCGGCATCCGCACCCGGGAGATCCGGGACGTGGTGCGCGAGCTGGAAGTGATGAGCCCCACCGGCGTCCGGATCCGCCACCTCGAGCGCCGGCAACTGCGCTTCGGCTACCGCGCCCTGCGCGGTCTGGCGCCGGGGTCGGTGATCCTGTCGGGGCTCTTCGAGGTCCGCATCTCGACTCCGGCCGAGGTGAAGGGCGAGGTGGACAGGCTTCTCGCCGAGCGCGCGACCCGCCAGCCGCTCGACCTCCCCTCTTGCGGATCCGTGTTCAAGAACCCGCCCGGGGGCTTCGCGGGTCAGCTGATCGAGGCTGCGGGCCTCAAGGGAGAGAGGATCGGCGGGGCGGAGATCTCCACCACCCACGCGAACTTCATCGTGAACACCGGGGGAGCCACGGCCTCGGACGTGATTGCCCTGATCGCCAAGGCGAGGGCCCTGGTGCGCTTCCGCACCGGCATCGCCCTCGAGCCCGAGGTGAAGATCCTGGGGAGAGCGACGTGAGACGAAAGCGCACCGATCGATCCGGTCGTGCCGCGGCGCCTCGGCGCCTGACGCGCTGGTCCGCCCTGGCCGGGGCGGGGGTCGCTGGGCTCCTGCTCGGGTCCCTTCTCTTCGAACCGATGGTCCCGCGGCTGGCTCCCGGACTCTTCGTAGTGGACACGGTCTCGGTGGCCGGCGCCAGGCGGGTCTCCGTCGAGGAGCTGGTCGGAGCTTCGGGGGTCGCCGCCGGCACCTCGGTGCTGGCACTCGATCGCGGCGCGGTCTCCGAGCGACTGGCCTCGCATTCCTGGATCAAGGCTGCGCGCGTCACGACCTGGTTCCCCCGAAAGCTCCTGGTGGCTGTCGTCGAGCACGAGGCGGCGGCGATCGTGGAGATCGGAGCGCCGCCGGCGGCGTGGCTGGTGGACGCGGAGGGAACCCCCTTCGCCCGCGCCAGGGGCGTGGATCGTGAGATGTACCCGACCCTCGTCGGTGTCGGAGACGCACAGCCGCAGCGCCCACATCCGCTCCTCGCCCAGGGCGTCCAGATCGCCCTCGCCGTGGAAGAGCGGGGACTTCCCGACGTCCGCCGCGTCCGGCTCGGCGAAGGAGATTCCCACGCCCTCCCGGAGCTGGGGCTCGGTCCCGCCGAGCGAAGCGTGATCCTCGGCGGCGGGAAGCTGGAGGCCAAGCTCGACCGGCTCTCGCGGGTTCTCGAGGCCGACCTCGCCGAGGCGGAGACGGCCTCGACCATCGATTTGCGTTTCGGAAGTCAGGTGATTCTCCGGGACGGCCCGCCTCCTTCGGGAGACGAGGCGACGGGCGAACGCGGAGGCGCGAGCCCGTCCAACAACGGACGCGCCGGATGATCCGGCCGTTCCCAACAGGGGGGTGAATGGAATGGCACGCAAGGACGACTTGATCGTCGGCCTCGACATCGGCACCACCAAGATCTGCGCGATCGTTGCGGAGCGCGCGGAGAACGGGGCCGATGTGGTCGGGATCGGCACGCACCCATCCAAGGGGCTTCGCAAGGGCGTCGTCGTCGACATCGACGCCACCGTCGACTCCATCAAGCAGGCCGTCGAAGAAGCGGAGCTGATGGCGGACTGCGAAATCTCCTCGGTGTACGCGGGCATCGCGGGTGGACACATCGACGGCTTCAACTCCCACGGCATCGTCGCCGTCAAGAACCGGGAGGTGGGCAGCAACGACGTGCGGCGCGTGATCGACGCCGCCAAGGCCGTCGCGATCCCGATGGACCGCGAGGTCATCCACGTGATCCCCCAGGAGTTCATCATCGACGACCAGGACGGCATCCGCGAGCCCCTCGGCATGAGTGGCGTGCGCCTGGAAGCAAAGATCCACATCGTGACCGCCGCGGTGACCAGCGCCCAGAACATCGTGAAGTGCGCGAACAAGGCGGGGCTCAACGTCGTCGACATCGTGCTCGAGCCGCTCGCCTCCGCCGAGGCGGTGCTGGCGGGCGACGAGCGGGACCTCGGCGTCTGCCTGATCGACATCGGCGGCGGCACCACCGATCTGGCGGTCTTCGCCGACGGCTCGATCAAACACACTTCCGTGCTGGGCCTGGGCGGCTACCACATCACCAACGACATCGCAGTCGGACTGCGCACCCCCTTCGAAGAAGCCGAGCGCATCAAGAAGCGCTTCGGTGTCGCCTCGTCCCGCTACCTGGGAAGCGACGACGTGATCACGGTCCCGAGCGTGGGGGGGCGGCGGCCGCGCGAGGTGTCGCGCAAGATTCTCTGCGAGGTCATCGAACCGCGGATCGACGAGGTGCTCTCCCTGGCGCGGCAGGAGCTGCAGAAGGCGGGGCTCGACGACCGGATCCCCTCCGGCGTGGTGCTGACGGGCGGCTGCTCGGCGCTCACCGGAATCGCGGACCTGGCAGAAGAGATCTTCGAATCGCCGGTCCGGTCCGGCACCCCCACCCGCGTGGGCGGACTGCAGGACGTGGTTCGCAGCCCGATGTACGCGACCGGCGTGGGACTGGTGCTGTACGGAATCTCCCAGAGCCGCGGCCGCACCACCAGCCGCTTCCGGATCCGGGACGACTCCATCTTCCGCCGCGTCAGGCAGCGGATGCGCGATTGGTTCTACGGGGAGTTCGAATAGCGGAAATGGACCCGCAGGATTTCGCAACTTTTCCTTTCAAACTGGCGCAAAGCCACACGAATGGTGTTAGATTGCTGAAACAGCAGCGCATCGACCCGGGGGGGTGAGAGATGGCGCCGAAGAATCGTAGTCCGCGCGAATGGCGGGATCCGCAGAGCCCCGAGCTGGACTCGGAAACCACGGACTCCGTCGATCTGCTCGAAGTCGGCCCGGAAGACGAGGACGATCTCCTCGAGTTCGAGGAGTCGAGTTCCCTGCGAGCCAGGATCAAGGTGGTCGGCGTGGGGGGCGCCGGGGGCAACGCCCTCGACAGCATGATCCGGTCCAAGATGGCCGGGGTGGAGTTCGTCGCCGCGAACACCGACGCCCAGGCGCTGGAGCACAAGCTCGCACCGGTCAAGCTGCAGCTCGGCACGGAGACCTGCCGCGGTCTCGGCTGTGGTGCGAATCCCGACCGCGGCCGGGCGGCGGCGCTGGAAGACCGGGAGAGGATCCGCGACCTCCTGATCGGCTCGGACATGGTCTTCGTGGCCGCGGGGCTGGGAGGCGGAACCGGCACCGGCGGAGCTCCGGTCATCGCCGAGATCGCCCGGGAGGTGGGCGCGCTCACCGTGGCTGTGGTGACGAAGCCCTTCCCGTTCGAGGGCCGCACCCGCGGCAGGTACGCGGACAAGGGGCTGGACGAGCTGGAGCGGGTGGTGGACACCCTGATCACGATCCCGAACCAGCGTCTGCTCGCCCTGGCCGGCAAGGACACCCCCATCCGGGAGTCCTTCATGCTGGCCGACGAGGTGCTGCTCAACGCCGTGCGGGGAATCTCGGATCTGATCACGGTCCACGGGATCGTCAACCTCGATTTCCAGGACGTGCGCAGCATCATGAACGAGATGGGGATGGCCCTGATGGGGACCGGTGTCGGGGTCGGAGACGAACGGGCCAAGGATGCCGCCTACGCGGCGATCTCGAGTCCGCTTCTGGAGGACGTCTCGATCGACGGCGCCCGGGGAGTGCTGATCAACATCACCGGCGGAGCGGACATGACGCTCTACGAGGTGAACGAGGCCTCCACGCTGGTCCAGGAAGCCGCCCACGAGGATGCCAACATCATCTTCGGTGCGGTGATCGACGACGAGGCGCCGCAGGGCGAGATTCGGGTCACGGTGATCGCGACCGGCCTCGACGACGGCCGCGGGCGGCAAGTCCGCGACGAGGCACCGGTGCAGGAGAGGCCGCGGCCGAGACTGACCGAGAGCGACGCGCCCGCGCCGGTGGAGGTGTCGCCGCCGCCCGTCGCCCGGGAAGAGACCCCGACCCAGCCGGAGCTCACGACCTCACTGCCCACGGCGGAGGAGCTGGCGGGCAGCGAGGAGTTCGTCTCTCCCTTCGAGGACGAGCTGGACGTCCCGACCTTCCTGCGCCGGAGCAGGAAGGACACCAAGGCGGAGGAGGACCGGGACCTCCCCACCTTCCTGCGCCGCTCGGCAGACTGAACCCGGTCGTCGCGATCGGTTGCGCTCCGCGAGGGGCTCGGTCAGGCTTCGACGCCATGACCGAGCCCCTCGTCATTCTGGAGCAGGACGCAGACGTCGCCGTCGTCACCTTCAACGACCCGAAGCGCAGGAACGCGATGACCGAGGCGATGGGCCACGCCATCGCGGAGCGGATGAACGCCCTGGCAGGGAACGAAGCCCCGCGGGCCGTCGTGCTCACGGGCGCCGGCCGCGCCTTCTCGGCCGGCGGCGACCTGGCAATGATCGAGAACATGGCCAGGCGGGGATCCGCCAGTCCGGGGGGCGAGACCCGGCGAGAGAGCGGAGAGTTCATGCGCCGCTTCTACGGGCTCTACCTGTCCGTGCGCGACCTGCCCTGCCCGACCATCGCCGCCCTGAACGGAGCCGCCATCGGGGCAGGCCTGTGCATCGCCCTGGCCTGCGACACCCGCATCGCCGCCCGTGACGCCAAGCTGGGCCTCAACTTCACCCGGCTGGGAATCCACCCGGGCATGGGTGCCACCTGGAACCTGCCCCGCATCGTGGGGCCGGCCCACGCCGCGGACCTGCTCTTCACGGGAAGGATCCTCGACGGAGCGGAGGCGGAGCGGATCGGCCTGGTGAATCGAGCCGTGGACGGGGAGGCCGTGCTGCCCGAGGCGATGGAGATGGCCCGAGCCATGGCGCTCTGCGCCCCGGTTGCCGTGCGCGGGACCAAGCGAGCCCTGGCGCGTTCGCTCGACTCCGACCTCGACGGACAGCTGGACTTCGAGGCCCACCAGCAGTCGCTCTGCTACGAGACCGCGGACCTCGGCGAGGGGTTGGCGGCAGCCCAGGCCAGGCGTCCGCCGCGATTCCGGGGTCGGTGAGGCCTGCGCGGGGCGGATCGGTGAGCAGAATCACCCCTGCGCGGCTGATCGCTGTGCTATGCCCTCAAGTTACGCGGATTCTGTTCGAAAGGTTCACTACCGAAGTCGGACGACGGGATCGATGATGGGGAGGTCCTTGTGACGCGCGCACTCAAGAGCCAGAGCCTGTGGCTCGTCGTGGGCTACGTGGGGCTGCTGTTGCTGCTGGCCCGGGCCTACACCTAGCTCAGCGGCGAGCGGGGACGTTCTTTACGTATTTGCGTTCTGGCTCCGCCAGAACGCAAATACGTAAAGAACGTCCCCGTTAGGACTCCCTGTCACAGGGCCTCGACCGGTCCGATGATCTCGGTGGCGTTGAAGAAGTAGGCGATCTCCAGCTTCGAGGTCTCGGGCGCATCCGATCCGTGAACGGCGTTCCTCTCGATGTCGGTGCCGAAGTCGCCGCGGATGGTTGCCTTCTCCGCCTTCTGCGAGTCGGTCGCGCCCATCAGCTCGCGGTTCCTGGCGATCGCGTCCTCGCCCTCGAGCACGCTGACGATGATCGGCCCCGAGGTCATGAATTCGACCAGGTTGGGGAAAAACGGCCGCTCCCGGTGGACGGCGTAGAAACCCCGGGCGTCCTCCGCCGTCAATCTCAGGGCCTTGATCGCGACGACCCGGAGCCCCGCCTGCTCGAACCGCCGCAGTATCTCGAAGGCGACCCCCTTGCCCATGGCGTCCGGCTTCACGATCGAAAGGGTTCGCTCGATGGCCATCGTCACTCCTTCCGCGCGTTCATCGCTCAGCGTCTACCCGGCCCGCGCCACTGACCGAGCGGCGGAACCTAGCCGAGCGCCAACCGCTTGGCGACGGCGCAGCGATCAAGAGACCCGCAGGACGATCTTTCCGAAGTGCTGGCTGGCCTGCATGACGCGGTGGGCTTCGGCGGCCTGGTCGAGGGGGAGGACGCGATCCACCACCGGTCGCACCCGCCCATCGGCGAGGGCGGCGCCGAAGCGAGAGGAGAATGCGGCAGTGAGCTCGGCCTTCTCCTCGACGGGACGCGCCCGCAGCGTGGAGCCGATCACCTGAAGCCGGCGGGTGAGCAGGGCCGCCAGGTTCAGCTCGGCCCGCGCTCCTCCCATCAAGCCGATCAGGATCAGGCGGCCGCCCGTCCGCAAGGCCGCCAGGTTCCGCTCCAGGTAGGCCGCTCCGATCGAGTCGAGCACCAGATCCGCACCGTGGCCGCCGCTGGCGCTCCGGGTCTGTTCCACGAAGTCCTGGCTTCGGTAGTTCAGTGCCAGGTCGGCGCCGAGCTCCCGGCAGCGCTGGCATTTCTCATCGCTCCCGGCAGTCACGACGATCACGCCGCCAGCGGCCTTGACCAGCTGGATCGCCGCGGTGCCGATCCCGCTTCCGCCCCCGTGAACGAGCGCGGTCTGGTCTTCGGCGAAGCCGGCGAGCTGGAAGACGTTGAGGAAGACGGTCAGGAAGACCTCCGGGACGGCGGCGGCCTCCTCCCAGCCGAGCCTCTCCGGGATGCGCAACGCGCATCCCGCCGGCACCACGACCTCCTCTGCGTAACCGCCACCGGAGAGGAGTGCCATGGCGCGATCGCCGGTCGCCCAGCCCTCGACCTCGTCGCCGACCTCGATCACCTCCCCGGCGCACTCGAGCCCGATGATGGAGGAGGCTCCCGGCGGAGGGGGATACAGCCCCTGCCGCTGCAGCAGGTCGGCGCGGTTTACCCCGGCGGCCGCCACGCGCAGGCGGAGGTCGCCTGGCTCGAGCGCCGGCGATGCCACCTCGCCGACGTGGAGGACCGACTCGTCGCCGGGTTCGTCGCAGACGACCGCCTTCATGCGGTAACGCTAGCGGGCATCTTCCGGGAAACCGAACTGGCCTTTCGAATCGGGCCGATACAGGCCAGTTGCGGTTCCTTCCCCCGCGGGTATATGCTCCACCCTGGTCGGAGGTGGACGGAGGATCGCCGGCGGGCAAGCACCGCCCGCGGGAGGAAAGTCCGGGCTCCGCAGGGCAGGGAGGTCGTTAACGGCGACCCGGGGCAACCCGAGGGAAAGCGCAACAGAAACCACACCGCCGATGGCCGGTGACCCCGGCGTCTCTGAGAGGAACGCCGGGAGAGGCACAGGCAAGGGTGAAATCGTGGGGTAAGAGCCCACGCGCGACAGCCGGGTGACCGGCGGCGGGGCAAGCCCCTCCCGGAGCAAGCTTGAATAGGGACGTCGCATCGGGTGGCCCGCCCGAGTGACCGCGCGCGAGTGCGGTTCCCGATGTCCGGGTGAGAGCGCTCGAGCGGCGCAGTAATGCGTCGCCTAGACGAATGATCCTCACCGGCGCAGGCACCCGCCCGCGCCGGGACAGAACCCGGCTTACAGTCCACCTCCGGCCAGGCCCGCCCGCTTGCAGACGTAGACGTCCTCGAGGATCGCGTGCTCGAGCCCCGAGGCGTAGAACATGGCCAGGGCGTCGGTCGGAGAGCAGACCATGGGCTCGCCCCGGCGATTGAGCGAGGTGTTGATCACGACCGGCAGTCCCGTGTGGCGCTGGAACTCGGAGATCAACCGGTGAAAGCGGGGATTGGTGGCGCGGGAGACGACCTGGGGGCGCGCGGTCCCGTCCACGTGTGTGATCTCCGGGGTGCGCTCGCGCCACTCCGGCGGCAGGTCGAACGAGTGCGTCATGTAGGGCGAGGGGTGTTTCGAGCCGAGGAAGTCGGCGGCGTACTCCTCCAGCACGGAGGGGCAGAAGGGACGCCAGCGCTCCCGGTACTTGATGCGGGCGTTGATCTCGTCGGCGGTTCCGTCGACGCCCGGGTGGCCCAGGATGCTGCGGTTGCCGAGCGCTCTCGGCCCCCACTCCATGCGGCCCTGAAACCAGGCCACGACTTCCCCGGCGGCCAGGAGTGAGGCCCCCTTGGCCGGCGGATCCGGGAGCCGCTGGTAGGGGATGCGCAGGCCGTCGAGCTCACGGGCGATGGCGTCACCGTCGTAGGCGGGGCCGAGGTACGCGTCGCGCAGCGGCTTCACGTCGTCGCCGAGCTCCATCGCTGCCCAGGTGGCAGCGCCGAGAGCCGTGCCGGCGTCACCGGGCGAGGGCGGCACGTAGAGCTCGTCGATCCACGGGTGCTGCACCAGCTTGCGGTTCAACACCACGTTCAGCGCCACGCCTCCCGTGAAGCAGAGGCGCCGGGTGCTCTGGAGACTGGGACCGAGGTGGTGCTCGATCAGCGCGATCGACGCCTCCTCCAGCTGCTTCTGGGCGGCGGCGGCGATGTGCACGTAGGGCTCGTCGATGGCATCGCCTTGGCGGGGTGGACCGAACCGCTCCACGAACTTGCGCCCGAAGACCCGGTCGCGGTGCCAGCGCCGCGCCTTGGGCGTCCACAGGTAGTCGATGTCGAGCCAGAGATCTCCATCCCGGCAGACGAGCAGGTCCGACATGTCGACGAGACCCGGGTCGCCGTAGGCCGCCATGCCCATCACCTTGTACTCGCCGTCGTTCACCTCGAAGCCCAGGTAGTCGGTGATCGCGGCGTAGAAGAGACCCAGGGAGTCGGGGCGCTGGATCTCGCCCACCGTCTCGACGCGGTTGCCCCGCGCCGTGCCGAACAGACAGGTGGTGAGCTCCCCGATCCCGTCGATGCTCGCGATCGCGCAGTCCTCGAAGCCCGAGGCGTGCACGCTACTCGCCGCGTGGGCCAGATGGTGCTCCACGTAGGAGATGGGCACCCGGTCCGGATCGAGGCCCAGGCGCTCGAGCGTGGGAGCCAGCTTGCCCACCCGCCGGCGCCGGTTGTGACCGGCACGCAGTGGCGCCCGGAGCGCCTTGCCCGGTCTGCGCCGGAAATAGCGCCTCACGTGGGGCCAGAGGTTTCGGCGCAGAGCGGCTGCGGACCAGGGGTATGCCACCGCGTCGATTTCTTCCGGGCGTAGCCCGGCGAAGTCGAGGCACCAGCGCGCCGCCTCCACGGGAAGCTCGCGAGGCGCGTGCTTGCGTCGGCAGAGGCGCTCCTGCTCCACCGCCGCCACCACCTCACCGTCCATCACCAGTGCCGCGGAGGGGTCGTGCCAGAAGGGGCATGCGATGCCCAACACATTCATGGCCGGCAGCATAGCGGCGGCGAGCGGGTGAGAAAGGCGGCCTACTCCGGGGCTCCTCCGAGCTCGCGCAGGTAGCAGCGCACGCGGGAGCGGCGCCCCGGATCGTAGCTGCGCCACTTGGCCTCGGGGATCTCCGCCTGGCTGACGGCGCGGAAGCCGTTCCGCTCGAAGAAGGCCCCGACGCGCTCGGAGGTGGTGCAGGCGAAGACCCGGGAGAGACCCAGCTCGCGGGCTCGGGAGCAGGCGAAGCTCACCAGCGAGCCGCCCACACCCTCTCCGAGGAAACGGGTGAGCGTGTAGAGGGCGGCGATCTCTCCGGATCTCTCCTCGCCACCGGGCAGAAGCGCGCCGATCCCCGCCAGGTAGCGGCCCTCGACGAAGGCCCCGAGCCCGGACGCCAGAACGGCATCGACCTCCTCGGCCGGCCGCGCCACCAGGTAGCCCTCCTCCACACCCCGCTGGACCAGGTCGTGGGCTGCGTCGTAGTCGTCGATCCCGAGCCGACGAACCGTCATGTAGCGGTCGCGGGTAAAGAGCGTGCCCGAACCCGCGTAGGTGAAGAGCTCTTCCGCGAGCCCCTCCGCGCTGCACACGTTCACGGCCGGCAGGCCCGCGTCGAGCATGGCCGCCACCTCGCGCCAGAGCTCCAGGCGGTCCGCGTTCGCCAGACCGCGCCCCTCCCCTTCCAGCATCGAGTGCAGCTCGGCCAGATGGACGAACGAGTGGCGATTGCCGTTCGCGCCGCGCAGCCCACCGCGACGGTCGATCCAGACCAGCTTGAAGATGCCGAGCCGGACGGCGAGTTCCCGACACCCGGCGACGAACGAGGCCCGATCGGCGAGCGCGACCCCCTGCCGGGCCTTCTCGCGAAGCCGCCGCCAGACCTCCCCTTCCAGCCGGGGCTGCCGCTCCGGGATCGGGCTTCCCGCGACGTCTTCCGGGAGAGCCGCTGCCTCGGGATGGAGCAGCAGCACTCCGGAGCCGCTCGTCTCCAGAGCGTCGAGAACCCGCCGGATCGTCGGGAGTTCATCTTCCTCCCCCGCCGGGATCGCCACGGCCAACGTCCTGCCGCGAAACTCGCGCAAATAGAACTCGCGCTCTGAGAAGGGCGCGGAGCGGTTGGAACTCATGCCGCGGATTGTCGCGGATCGGCGGGGATCCGGGTACGCCACTTCTCCCTCTTGCTCGACTCACCACCGCGGCCGCCGAACCCACCACCTCTTCGCGAAGTTCTCCCTCCGACTAGCGCAGCGTTTGGTCGATACATCATGCGTGGTGTTTTAGACACGATTTGCCTATTCCCGTGGGGGAGACCACCCGGCCGGAGAGCCTGCTGGCGCGATTGAGCTTCGAATTGAAAAAATGCTGGTAAATCCTGGGCAAACATTGGAAGATACCAGGCCGCTCCGCAGCCCCCCGAACAATCGGCGGCCGGCAGGCGTCTTATCAGAAGGCGCACGAGGGTCTCTCCCGTAGCTCCATCGGGGGATCGTTCAGAACTGCTGGAATCGGAAGGAAAGCTCGAACGACCCCAGAACCGCGAGGGACTCTGACGGAGATTGGTCAACGCGCCCAGGAACGAAGTCTGAAACCGGATCCCCGCGGACGGTATCCAATTTCGGGGTGCGGAGTTTCGTCCGGCGGGTCCCGGCAAAGCGAAGAGGTGAGTCAGGTAGTGAAGTTCGAGGAACGGTACCGAGCAGCGACTCGAGACGAGTCCCCTCGGCGAGCGCGCGGCAGCGCACCCGTGGTACCCCCTGAGGACATCGACGCCGCCAAGGAACGTCGGCCCCTCGAGTCCTACTTCCAGGAGATCGGCGGAACCCGGACCCTGAAGCGCGAGGAGGAGGTCGTCCTCGCCAAGGACCTCGAGGCCGCGACGCTCGATCTGCGGACGGCGCTCTACGCCATCCCCTGCTCGGCGCGTCACGTGGTCGCGCGCTGGGATGCGTCTGCGCGCCCTCTCGCACACGGGCGCGAAGCTCTCCGAGTCGGCTGGAGACGAGGAGACCGGCGAGATCGCGGCCCGGGTCGAGCGCTGCGTGCAGAGGCTCCGGCGCCGCCTGAAGCAGCGCGCCGCCATGCTCGAGAAGGGGGGATCGGAAGCCTCGCCTGCGGCGAATCGACACCGCGATCAGCAAGGACCTGATCAGCGCGCAGCTCTCGCTCGTCCTGCTGGCCGAGCTGCGAGAGCGGGTCTCCCGCCTCGCCCACGACATGAAGCGGTGCCGGCGCGGCACGCGAAGGCTGGCGGCGCTGGAGACCGAGGCTGGCCTCGAAAAGGCGATCATGCTGGAGCTGCTACGCGGCAGTGGAAGACGCGCACGAGCACATGAGCGCGATCAAGAACCGCTTCATCGAGCACAACCTGAAGCTCGTGGTCGCGATCGCCAAGGACTACCGGAACCTCGGCCTCTCCTTCCCGGATCTGATCCAGGAGGGGAACCTCGGCCTGATCCGGGCGGTGGAGAAGTTCGACCACCGGCGTGGCTTCAAGTTCTCGACCTACGCCGTCTGGTGGATCCGTCAGGCGCTGGTTCGGGCGATCCAGAACCACTCGCGGACGATCCGGCTGCCCTCGCATGTCCACGACAGGCTGCAGCGTAGCCAGCGGGTCCGCGCGGAGCTGACCGGCAAGCTCGGACGCGAGCCGACCTCCCAGGAGCTGGCACCGGAGCTCGGCACCGACGCCGACGCCCTGGAGGCGCTCGACCGCTTCTCGCGAGAGGCCATCTCCCTCGAGTCTTCGGTGGCGGGTACGGAGAAGCGCCTGGAGGACTTCGTCCCCGACCCGGGCTCGGAAGCGCCGGATGGCGGAATCGACGACGACCGCATGCGCATCGGTGTCGGCCACCTGATCGGGAACCTCACCGACCGCGAGCAGCTCATCCTGCGCCTCCGCTACGGGCTGAGCGGCGAGGAGGAGCACACCCTCGAGCAGATCGGCCAGTCCCTGGGCCTGTCCCGGGAGCGGGTGCGTCAGCTCGAGGCACGGGCCCTCAAAAAGCTCCGCGACACGATGCCGGCCCAGCGGCTCCACCCGGTCCTCGAGCCCTAGCCGAAGACCATGGAGATCGCCTGTCTCGACCTCGAAGGGGTCCTCGTCCCCGAGATCTGGATCAACTTCGCCGAACGCACCGGAATCGAAGAGCTCCGCCTCACCACCCGGGATGTTCCCGACTACGACGCGCTGATGACCCGGCGCCTCTCCATCCTGGAGGAGAACAACCTCGGCCTCCCGGACATCCAGGACGTGATCGGCGGCATGGCGCCACTTCCCGGAGCCCGCGAGTTCCTGGACTGGCTTCGGGAACGAGCCCAGGTGGTGATCCTCTCGGACACGTTCTACCAGTTCGCAGCTCCCCTGATGCGGCAGCTCGGCTGGCCCACCCTCTTGTGCCATCGACTGGAGATCGACGGGGATGGGCGAGTGGCGAACTACGAGCTTCGCCAGAAGGACGGGAAGAGACAGGCCGTCAAGGCTTTCCACCAGCTGAACTTCCGCGTCATCGCGGCCGGGGACTCCTACAACGACACCACGATGCTGTCGGAAGCGGACGCGGGCATCCTGTTCCGCCCGCCCGACAACGTCATCGAGGAGTTCCCGCAGTTCCCCGTGACCCGCAGCTACGACGAGCTTCGCGAGGAGTTCCAGCGCGCGACGCAGTTCCCCCGCTAGCGGGGTATCGTCCCGCTCCGGAACACGGGCGGGCTCGCGTTCAGGACTTCTTGACGGCCAGCGCGGGAAGGAACAGATCGATCCGGCTCCCGCGCTTCTGGGGCTCCGCGGCGGCGCGCCCACCCATCAGCCGCAGGACCGCGTCCGCGACGCGGATCGCCAACTCCCGCCCCCTCGGCGTCGGCCCGCGTCGGACCTGATCGAGGTCCAGCGGGCGTCCGTCGTCGGTGACCGAGAGGATCACCCGGCGCCCCTGGTGCCTCCCGGAGACCCGAACCCGTCCGTCGGGAGCCACCGCCTCGAGCGAACCGCGGACCAGGAGCAGCAGTATGTGATAGAGGGCATCGGGATCGACCCGGACATCGGGAAGGTTGCGGCCCCTCGCGATCGAGAGCGTCGCATCCCCCGTCCTGCCCTCTACGAGCGCACGGCAGAGCGCCATCAGCACCTCGGCCGGAGAGACCGGGAGCCTGGTCAGGGTGGTTCCGGCCAGGAGCGGGCGGACCTGAGCGAGAAGCGCACCGGCCTGCGCCGACAGATCCTCGATGTCCCTGGAGAGGGAGAGGCGGTCCGTCTCCACGATGTCGTTGGAGAGCAGATGGGCGGAGAGGCGCACCGCAGCCAGGAGGTTCCCGACGTCGTGACAGAGCGCGCGCACCAGACTCTCGGGAGACCCGTTCTCACCGAAGTCCCCGTGAGCCGCCCGCGATCCGCTTCTCGGTCCGGTCACTGCCGCAGTGTATCACACCGGTGTAGGCGCGTCGGCGCCTGCCGCGCGTTCAGTGCCGCGCATCCGCGGCTCGCCGGGCTTTCTCCCGGAATCCCTGCATCTCGATCACCCCGCCCGAGAGCCGCGCTTCCTCCGCAGCGAACCCCAGCAGGTGGCTCTCCAGCGAAACGCGGCCCGAGGCGCGGATTTCCCCGGGCGCTCCCCGCGCGACCACGTCGGTGAGGTGGTCGAGGAGCCCGCCGTCGCCCCCGTAGTGCCCCAGCACGTCCCCACCCATCTCGTGGCGTCGGGTTCCGAAGACGCCGTGGCGGCTCACCTCGATCACGCCGGATTGCAGGGCACCCCACAACTCCCCCCGCGTTCCGCTGAGCCGGATCGTGCGCTCCTCTTCGGAGCCCAGACCGTGCACGGTCAGAGAAGCCGTGGCGCCGCCCTCGAACTCCACCGCGACCACCTGGTGGTCGGCCACGTCGTTGTCGCAGCGGTAGACGCATCGCCCGTAGCGCCCGGTCTCGAGGGCACGGCGCCTGGCCTCGCGGCTGGGATCGAGGGAGACATCGCTCCAGGGCCAGATCCGGGCCACTTCGGCGTCGGCCCCGAGATAGAAGCGCTCGGCATCGTGGGGACAGTCCCGCTGCGCCGGACAGCCGTCTGTGCAGCGCTCCGGCGCGCCCTCCGGCGCCGCCGCGGACCGGAAGTGGGAGACACTCCCGAACGAGGAGACCCGTGTCGCGAGGCTTCCGGCGAACCAGACCATCAGGTCGAGATCGTGGCAGGACTTGGCGAGGATGATGGGAGCGGCCAGCTCCCGATTGCGGAACTTGCCGCGCACGAAAGAGTGGGTCATGTGCCAGTAGGCGACGTGTTCCCGGAGGTCGAGCGAGACCAGCTCGCCGAGAGCGCCGCTCTCGACGATCTCGTGGATCCGCCGGTAGAAGGGCGTGTAGCGGAGCACGTGACCGATCTGGAGCATCCGCTGCGCGGCCTCGGCGGCATCGACGACCGTCACGCACTCTCCAGCGGTCGGTGCGATGGGCTTTTCCAACAGGACGTGGTAGCCGCGGTCGAGCGCCGCCAGGGTCGGCTCGACGTGCACGGTGTCGCCGGTGGCTACGATCGCCAGCGTCGCCAGGCGCTGGTCGCCGAGCAGCTCCCCCCAGTCGCGGAATCGCTTCTCCCGGGGGATCTCGTGCTCCTCCGCCGTCAGCTCCCGCTTCTCGTCGTCGGGCTCCGCCAGCGCGGCGATGCGGAGACGATCCGGGTTGGCGAGCGCGTATCCCCCGAAGACCAGGCGGCCGCGATTTCCGGCGCCTAGCAACACGGCGTCTACCGGAACCATGCTCTCCTCCCTTCGACAGCCGTTATACTACGGAACACCGATGCCCGACACTGGTCCCGACCGCCTCCTCCGAGCTTTCGAACGCGCGCCGGGCATTGGGCGCAGCGCGGAGGCCAGGTGAGATCGGCGTTCTTTCGCGGGCGCGAGAACCTGGAGATCGGCGCCGTCGATGCGGTCGCGGAAGGCCCGGCCGCCATCGCCATCTCGATGGGGGGTGCAGAGAAGAGATACAGCCACACCGATCCCAACGAGGACGTGGTGTTCTTCGCGACTGGCGGCGCGGGCTCCCTGATCGCGGTCGCGGACGGACACAACGGCTTCGAGGCCTCCGAGGTCGCCCTCGAGCACCTGCTCGCCCATCCCGGGCCCCAGTGGGTGGAGCCGGGCGGCGTGACGGTGGAGACCTGGCACCGCCACGCCCTCGCGGCGCTCTGTGACGCCAACGGGGAGATCCTCCGGGAGCGGCTCGACACGGCAGTCGGAGGGTCGCAAACCACGCTCTCCCTCGCGCTCGTGCTTCCCGAGAGCGACGCGCTCCTGTACGCGTGCATCGGCGACAGTCATCTCTTTCAGGTGCACTCCGGCGGCGTGGCCGAGCTGGCGGAGGCGGAAGCCGCCGTGAAGAAGACCTTCTTCCTGGGCTACGGTCCGGAGACGCCGGAGAGCCTGGAGGAGAAGTGCCGGGTTGGCTCGGTGCCTCTGGAAGACACCGTGGCGGTGGTCCTCGCCAGCGACGGCCTGTCGGAGCATCGGATCGGCGTCGAGGACCCGGCCGGCGCGGTGCGCGAGAGCGTCGAAGCCGCGCGCAAGGCGGCGCCGGGGCTGCGTCCGCTCGAGGCCTCGAGGAGCGTCGTCGAGGCGGCCCTGGCGGCCCATCGGAAGAACGCGTCCGGAGACAACATATGCGCCGCGGTGGTCTGGATGGAGGAGTAGAGCGCGCCGCGCATCAGAGACCGCGGAGCAGCTCGACCACCCTCTCTGCGATCGCGCCGGCGGCGGTGAGGCCGGGCGATTCGATCCCGATCAGGTTCACGAAGCCGGGCAGCCCCGCTTCCGACTCCTCCGCGATCACGAAATCCCGGAAGCTCTCGTCGGGCCCGGCGAGCTTGGGACGCAGGCCGGCGTAGTCGGGGCTCAGCCACTCGCTGCGGATCGCCGGGAGGTATCGCCCGACCGCCTCGGCGAAGCTACCGGCCTTCTCCGCATCGACGTCGTAGTCCACCGAGTCGACGTAGGTCGTATCCGGACCGAAGCGGATCCGGCCCCCGAGGTCGAGAGTCGCGTGAATGCCGAGCCCCGCACGAGTCTGAACCGGGTAGACGAGACGCGTCAGGCGCAGCGGCGCGCCCGGCGCCAGGCTGAAGTAGTCACCCTTGCAGAGATGCAGGCGATAGCCGCGCTCGTCGACGTCGATCCCGACCAGCTCCGCCACCGCGTCGCCAGAGAGACCGGCGGCGTTCACGACGGCAGCGCAGGTCACGGCCGAGGCTTCGCCATCGTCCCCGACCGCCGTCACGCGAAAGCCGTTCCCGACCGCGTCGATCCCGACCACGCGGTTTCGGAAGGCGATCTGCGCGCCGTGGGACTCCGCCTCGGCGGCGTAGGAGAGACACAGCGAGTGGGCGTCGACGATGCCGGTGCTCGGCGAGAACAGACCGGCCACGGCCCGCAGCGGAGGCTCCCGACGGCGAACCTCGTCGCCGCTCAGCATCTCGAGATCCGCAACGCCGTTGGCGCAGCCGCGCGCCCGGAGATCCTCGAGAACCCCGACCTCCTCTTCGCAGGTGGCGACGATGATCTTTCCGAGCTTCCGCTGCGGAACCCCGCGATCCTCGCAGTGCCGATAGAGCCGCTCCCGGCCCTCCACGCACATCCGCGCCTTCCGCGATCCCTCCGGATAGTAGATGCCCGCGTGAATCACCTCGCTGTTGCGACTGGAGATCTCGGTGGCGACCTGGCCGTGCCGCTCGAGCACCACCACACCGCGGTGCGAGCGGGCCAGGGCTGCCGCGGCCGCCAGCCCGACAGCCCCTGCGCCCACCACCACCACGTCCGCCTCGTGGCTCACCGCGCCGGGGTCCGCAGCAGATCGAGCAGGGCGCGCCGCCGGACCGGAGAGTGGATCAGCAGGCCGAGGAAGATCGCCAGATAGAGGGCGCAGAATGCGAGGCGGACGTCGGTGCTCGGAAACACGAGCTGCACCCCGAACAGGGCCGCCAGTATCACCGCCTCGGTCCGGGTGATCTCGAGGTTGCAGATCAAGAGCGTTGCAAACAGGGATTGTGCGGAGGTCAGGTACAGCTCCTCAGTCTGCCTCGCGTCGAGGGGAAGCCCGCGAAAGCTCGTCGAGGCGATGCAGTAGGCGATCGGAAGTGCACCGACCAGAAGGGTCCACTGGTTGACCTTCGAGGAGATCAGTGCGCCGAGGCCCATGCCGCCACGCAGGCGGCTGGCGAAGATGATCGCGATCACGAACTCGGGGGACTCGGAGGCCAGCGGTGCCACCCACTGCACCAGGACGAACTCGTCGATGGCCCGGCTGCGGCCGACTGCGACCAGGCTGTCCGCAAAGGGCTCGGCAGAGATGAAGATCGCGTAGCCGGCGAAGAGAAGCAGCCCCAGCGCCCAGAGACGCCGTCCGAGATCAGCGAACTGGATGTCGAACAGCGCCGCGGGGCCGACCAGCTCCACCTCCTCGTAGCTGCCGTGGGCGGCGGAGAAGGCGTACCAGAGAAACAGTCCGAAGAGGATCGCGGCGTCGAAGAGGTTGATGTAGCCGTCGAGGGGAATCAGGAAGGAGTAGAGCGTCGCGAAGAGCAGGAAGCGGATCTCGATACGATGGTGCGGCTCGATGTGGAGGGTTCGGGTGCGGGCGCGGCCGCAGGCGACCAGCACCACCGCCGCCCAGCCGACACCGATCAGGAGCCGGTTCGCGCCGGTCATGTTGGCGACGGCGTAGTGTGCGTACTGCGGATCTTCGGCGGCCTTGATCGCGAAGTGGAGATCGACGGCGTACTCCGGGAGCACACTCACCAGGGCGAGCACCAGGAGGGCCAGCTGCTGGGGGATGTCCCGTTCCGCCAGCTCCGTCGCCCAGGAGAGAAGGAAGGCGCTACCGAGAATCGCGAGGCCGGCGAGCAGGGCGATCCATTCGGCTTGCAGCCCCATGCCACCGAACGCGTGGGCGATGACCCAGGGAAGCGGAAGGGACGCGGCAAAAGAGAACCCCGCCAACTCTCGCAGCCCCGCCCGCGCCGGCTTGTTGGCGGGCATCAGAATCCGGTGCCGAACTCTCGTTCGAAGCGCGTTCGAAACGCATCGAGGTCCAGCGTGAGGCTCTGGGTGCCCTCCTTCTCGACCATCAGCGAGCCCATCAGGCTCCCGAGCTGGACGCAGGTCTCGAGGGGAAGCTCCCGCCGCAGTCCGAGCAGGAAGCCGGCGCGATAGGCGTCGCCGCAGCCGGTGGGATCGGCGACCTGCTCGGCTGGGACGGCTGGAACCGCCTCACGCTCCTCGCCTCGGATCAGTATCGATCCCTGCTCTCCGCGTGTGACCACGACGGTGTCGACCCGCCGCGAGATCTCCGCCTCTGCGAGGCGGGTCTTCTCGAGCGTCGCCGACCACTCGTAGTCGTTGACGATGTAGACGGAGGCCCCGTCGATCATCTCGGTCAGCTCTTCGCGGTCCAGCAACGGCAACCCCTGGCCCGGATCGACCACCGTCGTCACGCCGCGCTGCTTCAGTGCGCGCGCGTTCTCGATCATGGCCCGCTTTCCGTTCGGGGAAACGACGCCGATCTCGAACGCCTGGCCCACATCGGCGAGCTTCGCCTCGTGGGCCCGGTCCATGGCCCCGGGGTGAAAGCCGATGATCTGGTTGTCGGCGAGATCCGTGATGATGTAGGCGCCCGCCGTCACCTCGTCTTCGAGCACACGGATCCAGTCGCGGCGGATGCCGTGGCGGTCCAGCCACTCGGCGTAGTTGGTGAAGTCGTTCCCCACGGTCGCGAGGATGATCGGGTCCTCTCCCAGCAGGCGCAGGTTGAAGGCGATGTTTGCGGCGGTTCCGCCGAAGCTCCTGCGGAGCTTCGGAACGTGGAAGGCCACGTTCAGCATGTGGATCTTGTCAGGGAGGATGACATCCTCGAAACGGCCCTGGTAGACCATGATCGAGTCGACCGCGACTGATCCCGTGCACAGAATCGACATCGAGAGACCTCCGCTTCGCGCAGTCTCGCGAGCGCCATCCCGGGCGTCAATGGGGATCCGGGGGTAGAATCGAAGCGATGCGGATTCTCGAGCTGTACGCCAGGGGTCGGCCTGTATTTTCGTTCGAGTTCTTCCCGCCGAAGACGGACGCGGGCTACCGGTCCTTGTTCCGCACCATCGCGGACCTGATGTCGCTCGAGCCGGGCTTCGTCTCGGTAACGTGCGGCGCCGGCGGATCGACTCGCAGGAAGACCGCGGACCTGGTAAGCCGGATCCAGCGGGAAACCCGACTCACGGCGATGGCCCACGTGACCTGCACCGGTCAGACCGCCGAGGACCTCGCCGCCAGCCTCGAGGAGATGGAGAGCGCGGAGATCGAGAACGTGCTCGCCCTGCGTGGAGATCCGCCCGGGGATCAGCCCGACTGGCAGCCGATCCCGGGTGGATTCCAGCACGCGAACGAGCTCGTGGCATTCATCAAGAGCCGCTTCAGCTTCAATGTAGGGGCGGCCTGCCATCCGGAGAAACACCACGAAGCGCCGAGTCTGGAGGAGGATCTCGCGAACCTGCGCAAGAAGGTCGAGGCCGGCGCCGAGTTCCTGATCACCCAGCTCTTCCTGGACAACGAACCGTTCTTCCGCTTCGTCGAACGGGCGCGGGAGGCGGGTATCGAGGTTCCGATCGTTCCGGGAATCATGCCCATGGTGAGCCTCAAGAACCTGCAGGGCGCCATGCGGCACTCGCCGGGCTCGAAGACGCCAGCGGAGCTCGAAGAGCGGCTGCTGGAAGCGGGCGAGGACTCGGACCGCTCCATGGAGATCGGCGTCGAGTGGGCCACACGACAGTGTCGCGAGCTCCTCGACCGCGGCGCTCCGGGAATCCACTTCTTCACACTCAACAAGTCACCGGCCACGCGCAAGGTGCATGGGGACCTGTCGAAGAGATGAGTGCGAACCAGACTTCCAGCCCGCTCCGCGTCGCTGTCCTGCTCTCGGGTGAGGGCACCAGCCTCGAGAACCTGTTCGAGCGCATCGACGCGGGAGACGTTCCCGCGACGGTCGCGGTGGTGATCAGCTCCAAGGAGAACGTCGGGGGTCTCCGCCGCGCGGAGCGGCGCGGTGTTCCCGCCGTCGCGGTTCCCCGCAAGCGCCACCGCGATCAGCGCGAGTTCAACGACCTGGTTCACGCGGAGCTCGAGAAGCACGGCGTGGAGTTCGTCGCGCTGCTCGGCTTCCTCTCCGTCTTCGAGCTGCGCGGCAAGTTCGAAGGGCGCACCATCAACGTCCACCCGGCCCTGATTCCCGCCTTCTCGGGGAAGGGATTCTACGGGCACAAGGTCTACGACGCCGTCTTCGAAAAGGGGGTGAAGGTGACAGGCGCCACGGTGCACTTCGCCGATGAGGAGTACGACCACGGCCCGATCATCCTCCAGGAAGCCGTCCCGGTGCTGGAAGACGACACCGTCGAGACGCTGTCCACGCGGGTGCAGGCCGCGGAGCGCCGCCTGGTCCCGGAAGCCATCCGGCTCTTCGCCGAGGGCTGCCTCGAGATCGACTCCCAGCGCCGCGTCAGAATCCGCCAGCCGGGTGAGGCCCGCCCCGACTCGCGACTCGGGTGCATCGGCGAAAGCCGGGCGTGGCGGGGACAGCGGCGAAGTAAAGCGCAGCCCGCTGAGACGCTCGGCCCTCCCCGGTTCCCCCGTGCCGCCCCGCAGTACAGGGGCGGGCGAGCCATGAGCCGCTGTCCCCGCCACGCCCGGCTTTCGCTCCTCTGTTTGATTGACTGAAGGCGAAAATGAGGCGAAAATAGCCTCATGTCGGCGCCCCCCACCGCCCTCGCCATCGAAGCGCTGCTCCGGGATCTCGGGCCGAGCCTCCACCGCGGCGCCAGCCCCACCCCTCCTCCGGGCCGCTGCCCGACGGGGCTTCCCGGCATCGATCGCCTGCTCAGGGGGGGCTTCCCGCGCGGGCGCTTGAGCGAGATCGCGGGGCCGGCCTGCTGTGGCCGCACCTCCCTGGCCCTGGCCCTGCTGGCCAGAACCACCGCCAGCGGCGAGGTGGTCGCCCTGATAGACGGCGCCGACGCCTTCGATCCCCCCTCGGCCGCCGCAGCTGACGTCGATCTCTCTCGCGTGCTCTGGGTGAGGGCCTCCGAGGTCTCCGATGCCCTCCGCAGCGCCGAGCACCTGCTGGCGGCCCGGGGTTTCGCGCTCGTCCTGCTGGACCTCGCCCCCGGCCAGCAGCTGCCAGCCCGGATTCCCGCGTCGGCGTGGTCGCGGCTGCGCAGGACCGCGGCGGGCACGAACACGGCACTGGTGGTGCTGGGAGATCGACGCCTGGCCGGCACCTTCGCCGACCTCGCCATCGAGATGAGCGGCGCGGAGCCGCGCTTTCAGGGCACCCCGGCCCTGCTCGAAGGCCTCGACGGGAAGGTCCAGCTGGTGCGCAACCGCATGGGTCCACACGACTGCACCGTCGCCGTGCGCTGGCAAAGCGCGAGTGCCGCGTGAGCAGTCGCAGTGCGCACTGCCTGCCTGCTGGTTCCGGACCTGCCCCTGGCCGCGGAGCTGCGCGCCCACCCCGAGCTTCGGGGAGCGCCCCTCGCCATCGCCTCCGGCCCCGGCTCCCGGGCGGAGATCCTCGCCATCTCGCCCGAGGCCACCCGGGTCGGGGTCCGCCCCTTCACCACGGTGGTGCACGGACGCGCCGCCTGTGCGGAGCTCTGCGTTCGCGTCGCCTCCCCGGCCTTGCAGCGCGCCGCACGTGACGCGCTGCTGGATGCCGCGCTCTCGACCTCTCCCCGGGCCGAAGCCGCTCCTCTCTGCCCGGGCATCTACGCCACCGAGGCCGCGGTCTACGTCGACGCCCGGGGAGTCACCTCACTCTTCCACTCGGAGGCGGGATTCGCCGGCGCCCTCGCCGCCCGGGCCGAGAAGCTCGGCCTCCCCGCCGTGGTCGCCATCGCCTCCTCCCGGGGAGTCGCCCACATCGCCGCGCGAAGATGCGCCGCAACCCCGGGCGCTGCGGAGGTGATCCCTCCCGGCGATGACGCGGCCTTTCTCGCCCCCCTGCCGATCGACCTGCTGAACCCGGAGGGCGACCTGGCGCAGTCCCTCACCCGCTTCGGAATCCACCGCGTCCAGGACCTCACCCGGATCCCGGAGCGCGCCCTCGTCACCCGGCTCGGCGGCGGGGCGCGAAGGCTCCTCGCGCTGGCCCGGGGAGAAGAAAACACGCCTCCCATTCCCGCTCCCTCGCGAACGCGCTTCGAGGAGTCTGCGGATCTCGAGGCTTCTGTGAGCCACCTCGAGCCATTCTTGTTCGTGCTGCGAGGGATGATCTCCCGTCTGGTCGCCCGGTTGGAGTGCCGCGCACTCGCCTGCGGAGATCTCGACCTCGATCTGGATCTCGAGGGTGGCCAGCGCGACGCGCGGCGCATCGGCGTCGCATCTCCCACCCTCGACCCCCTCGTCCTGGTGCGACTCGCAGCGCTCTCCCTCGAGTCGCGACCTCCCCCGGCTCCCATCGAGAGAGCCTCTCTCGCCACCGCGGGGTCTCCCGCGCGCAGCGATCAGCTCGACTTCTTCCGCCCTGCCGGCCCCACCCCGGCTGTGCTGAGCCGGACCCTGGCCGCGCTCGAGGCCCTCTGCGGCCCTGGCCGGGTCGGCGCCCCGGTCGTCAGCGACAGCCACCGGCCGGACGCCTACGCCATGACGGTCTTCGCTCCCCACTCCGGAGCGGGATTCCTGACACGAGACGGGGAGGCGGACGCCGAGCCCGCCCGCGGCTCCCTCGCCGTCCGCGCCCTGCGCCCTCCACTTCCCGCCCAGGTGCACGCCAGCCTCGGAAATCCCGAGTGGATTCAGAGCCCCCTGGCCAACGGAGAGGTGGTCCAGTGCGCCGGCCCCTGGCGCACCACCGGCGGCTGGTGGTCTCGGGAAGAGCGCTTCGCCTTCGACCACTTCGACGTCCAGACCAGCGACGGTCTGGTCGTCCGCCTCCGCCTCGACCTGATCACCGGCTGCTGGCAGATCGACGCCGTCTACGATTGACGGCGGCCGTTCAGGCACGAGCGGAGACGTTCAACCGCTCAAGGTCTTGAAGCGGCGGAGGGCAGCCGGATCCGAGCGCAGTGCGGGGCCGAGGCTCACCTCGACAGCCCGGGGGTCGAGGCGCTCACCGCACTCCGAGCAGACGGCCTCCATCTGCATGACGTGACCGCATGGCTTGTGGCGGTGCTCGATCGGTGGTCCGCGCCCGTCGTCGAGCCAGCGGTCGCCCCAACGGACCAACGCCATCATCACCGGGTAGAGGTCGAGCCCCTTCTCGGTGAGGCGGTACTCGTGGCGGGTCGGCTTCTCCTGATAGGGACGGCGTTCGAGCACCTCGTGCTCGACCAGCTTCTCCAGGCGATCGGAGAGCACGTTGCGGGCCGCGCCGGTCCGCTGCTGGAAGTCGTCGAAGCGCCGCGTACCCAGGAAGGCCTCGCGCAGGACGAGCATCGTCCAGCGGTCTCCGACCACCGACAGAGCCCGCGCGATGGGGCAGGTCTGCTCTCCGATGTCACGCCAGCGCATGCTAAAATCCTAGCAGAATCAAATCAATCTCAAAACAAGAATTATCGGTTGCATTTTAAAACTCATTGTCTAGAATGTGCCGCCAGGCAGCCAGACCCGACTGGCACCGACCCTGGGAGGAGCAAGCGCGATGCGCCGATTCGAGTTCTTCTACGACTACGGAAGTCCGTACAGCTACCTGGCCAGCTCGCGGCTACCGGCGCTCGCCGAGCGCACCGGTGCCGAGCTGAGATACCGCCCGATGCTCCTCGGCGGCGTCTTCAAGGCGACGGGCAACAGCTCCCCCGTGGCCAATCCCTGCGAGCCCAAGCGCGCCTACGGCGCCATCGAGCTCGAGCGCTGGATCGCCCACGTGGGCGTTCCCTTCAGCTTCAATTCCCACTTCCCCATCAACACGCTGCTCTTGATGCGAACCGCGGTGGCCGCTCAGCGCGCGGGCGTGTTCGAGCCCTTCCACCGGGCCGTGTACCCCGCCTTCTGGGCGGAGGGCCAGAACCTGGGCGAGCCGGAGGTGGTGGCCCGCGTGCGTGGAGAAGGCGGGGCTCGACGCGCGGGCCCTGCTGGAGGGCGCCGGGGACGCGGCGGTCAAGGCCGAGCTTCGCGCCACCACCGAGGAAGCGGTGGCGCGCGGCGCCTTCGGCGCTCCCACCTTCTTCGTCGCAGACGAGATGTTCTTCGGAAACGACCGCCTCGACTTCGTGGAACGCGCGCTCCTCGAGCGGGAAGAGGGATGACGGGCGAACCCGGCGCGGCACTGGTGGTGGTGACCCACGCCGTGGCCGAAGGAGGAGAGCTGAGATGAAGGAGTGGCGAACGACCGCGTGCGCGATGTGCGCGCAGGGCTGCGGACTCGAGGTCGAGGTCGAAGACAACCGGATGCTGCGAGTGCGACCGGACAAGAAGAACCCCAGAAGCGAGGGATACCTCTGCCGCAAGGGGACCAGCGTCATGCACCACCAGCACAACGCGGACCGGCTGCTGCATCCCCTGAAGCGGGTGGACGGCGAGTTCCAGAGGATCTCCTGGGATCAGGCGATCTCCGAGATCGCCGAGAAGATGCAGGCCACCCTCGACGGCTACGGCCCGCGCTCGCTCGCCTTCATGGGCGGCGGCGGAGTGGGCTGCCACTTCGAGGCTGGCTTCATGGTCTCCCTGATGCGGGCCCTGGGGAGCCAGTACTACTACAACCCCCTAGGACAGGAGTTCTCCGGGTACTTCTGGGCAATGGGTGAGGCCACCGGCAGCCAGTGCGCCCTGATGGACGCCGACATCCACCACGCGGACATGCTGATCGCCGTGGGCTGGAACGGAATGCAGAGCCACCAGATCCCGCAGGCGCCCAGGGTGCTGAAGGAGTTCTCCAGGAACCCGGACAAGCTGCTGGTGGTGATCGATCCCAGGAACTCCGAGACGGCGAAGCTCGCCGACATCCATCTCGCGATTCGGCCGGGCACCGACGCGCTGCTCACCCGCGCGATGATCGCCATCATCCTTCAGGAAGGCTGGCACGACCGGGACTACATCGAACAGCACGTGAGCGGATTCGATCAGATCGAATCCTGGTTCAGCGGGTTCGATGCGAGGGCCGCGGTGGAGGTCTGCGAGCTCGACTACGAGCAGGTGCGCGAGGTCTGCCACCAGTTCGCGACGCGGACGTCCTGCATGCGTCCCGATCTGGGCGTCTTCATGAACCGCCACAGCACCGCCACCTCCTACCTCCACGTGATTCTCTGGGCCATCTGTGGCCGCATCGGCGTCCCCGGCGGACAGGTGATCCCGGGGGCGATCGCCGCCTTCGGCCGCCACACCGACTGGGACGATCCCGAGGTCTGGCACACGCTGGCCACCGACTTTCCGCCCACCAACGGCGTCTACCCCCCCGCGGCGCTTCCCGAGGAGATCCTGAGCGACCATCCCGAGCGGATCCGCGCCCTCTACGTGTCGCAGGCGAATCCGCTGCGCTCCTACCCGGATACCACCGCCTACGAAGAGGCCTTCGGGAGCCTCGATCTACTGGTGACCACCGAGGTCGCGATGACGGAGACCGCGGCCCTGTCGCACTACGTGCTGCCGGCGACCTCCGCCTTCGAGAAGTGGGACAGCACCTTCTTCCAGTTCAACTTCCCGGAGGTCTACTTCAACATGCGCCGTCCCATCCTCGAGCCGGAGGGAGAGAGGCTGGAGGACGGTGAGATCCTCACCCGGCTCGCCGACCGCCTGGGGGTGATTCCGGAGATCCCCGAGTCGCTTCAAGTGGCGGCCAAGGGCGAGCGCTCGCAGTTCTTCGCAGAGTTGATGAAGTACGCGATGTCGACGCCCGGCGCCCTGGAGAAGATGCCCTTCGTGCTCGGCAAGACGCTCGGGCCGGTGCTCGGCTCCACCCACCTCGCCGCGCTCTGGGGAATGCTCCAGGTGCTGCCGGAGCAGGCGCAGCAGAACGCGGTGCGGGCCGGCTTTCAGGCGGGACCGGGCCTCGGGGAGGAGATCTTCCAGGGGGTCCTCGAGCACCCGGAAGGTCTCTGGATCGGCCGCTCCGACACCGAGCGGAACCTGGACCTGCTTCAGACCCCGGACGACAAGGTGAACGTGCTCATCCCCCGGATGGCCGAGTGGGTCCAGAGCATCGACGCCGCTTCGGAGGCGAAGGCGCTCGAGCCCGACCCCGCGTACCCGCTGGTGCTTCACGCCGGGCGACACTTCGACAAGAACGCCAACACGTTGCTGCGCAATCCGGCCTGGAACAAGAAGGGCCACGCCTGCACGCTCCTCATCCACCCGGCCGATGCCGAAGCCCTCCAGCTTGCCGACGAACAGATGGTCCGCGTGATCACCGAAGCGGGCGTCGAGGAGATCGAGCTCGAGGTGAGCGAAGCGACCCGCCCCGGGCAGGTGATCATGCCGCACGGATTCGGCCTCGTGTACGACGGCGAGGTCTACGGCGCCAACGCCAACCGTCTGGTCAAGAACACCCACAGAGACAGGATGGCGGGGACGCCGCTGCACAAGTATGTCCCCTGCCGCGTCGAGCCCGCGTCCCAGCCAACCTAGACAGGCTGGACGCGCACCGCCCCAACGCGCAAGCCTCGTCCCGGGGAGCCCGGACGCCATGGGTTAGACTACGCCGCGCCCGAGCTGGAGGACCCATGCGCAGGCCCGTCTTTCAGGGCTGGTTCGTCGTCGCGGCCTGCTTTCTCTGCATGCTGGTCCTGGCCGGAATCGGCTGGTTCACCTTTCCCGTCTTCGTTCCTCCCCTCAAGGAGGAGTTCGGGTGGACGGACATGGAGGTGGGCATCGCCGTCGGCATCTGGGCGGGCGTGGGCGCCCTCTGCTCCCCGCTGGTCGGACGTCTCGTCGACAGGTTCGGATCCAGGGGGATCATGCTGTTCGGCGCTGCGGGCAGCGGACTGATCCAGCTGGCGTTCGCAGAGATTCGATCGCTCGCACACCTGTACATCGTGATCTTCTTCGCCGCGATCTTCATTGCGGCGGGGACCTACGTCCCGGTGGCGAGCACCATCTCACGATGGTTCGAGAGACGCCGCGGTCTGGCGATGAGCATCGCCATGGCCGGAATGGGCCTCGGCGGATTCCTGATGCCGAACCTCTCCAGCTTCCTGATCCAGAGCGTGGGATGGCGCTGGTCCTACCGGATCTTCGCCGTGCTGATCTGGGTGGTCCTGCTGCCGGCGACCGCGCTCTGGCTCCGGGGTCGTCCCTCGGACGTCGGGCTGGCGGCGGACGGCGACGACGCCACGGACTGCGCGGCTCCCCAGACCCGAGAGAGTAGTGGAGCGGAGAAGGACGAGGAAAGCGGATTCGGCGCGCGCGAGGCGCTCGGAGTCCCGCGCTTCTGGCTGCTCGGCTTCGCGGACGTCGCCAACGCCATCCCGGTGGTGTCGCTCAGCATCTATCTGGTCCGTTTCTCGATCCAGCGGGGAATCCCCGACGATCTCGCCGCCTTCGCCTACAGCTCGATGAGCGCGGCTGCGATGGTGGGAATGCTCGCGGCGGGCCTGGCGGCCCAGCGGGTCAGCAAGCGGATCATGATCACCCTCGGCTACGGCGTTCCGTCTCTGGCGGTGCTGTTCCTGTTCGGACTGGAATCGGCCGGGCCTCTCTTCTGCTTCGCACTGCTCGCCGGCTTCTGCGCGGGCTGCAGGTCGACGCTCTGGCCATTGGTGATCGCCGACGGCTTCGGCAGCCGCGCCTACTCGAGCATCCTCGGCGCGCTGGTGATCTTCTACAACGCCGGCGCGGTGGTGGGCCCCCCGCTGGCGGGGCGGATCTCCGATGCGACCGGCAGCTTCGACGGGGTGTTCGTCCTCTGCATCGCCACCTTCCTGATCTCGTCGCTGCTGGTCGCTCTGGGCGCGAAGCCGAGACCCAGGGTCGAAACACAGCGTTAACCTTGGGAATCTCCTTCCCTTCCCCGCGGGGGAGCGTATCATCGGTGGCATGAGCGCGATCCGAGATCGCGTTTGAGCACTCGCTTGGAGGTATCGCCATGCGTGCGTCCGGACCTGTGACCGTCAGTCTCCAGCGCCTTGGGGGATCGCTCCTCCTCGCCGCGCTGCTCACGATCGGCATCGCCGGAGCCGCCCGGGCTGCGGAGCTGGCCTTCAGCGGCACGCTGGAGCTGCACCTCGCCACGCTCCCCAAGGTCAGCGCTCCGGGTTCCACAGCCGCGAGTGTGAGTGTCACCGGCACCAACCACCTGGCATCCCTCGCGCTCCCGGCCGGCGCCTTCGGGCCGCTGACCACGTCCATTCCGATCACCAACAATTCCTCATTGCCTTCGATCATCTTCACCAGCATCGAGAACCTGACCGGCTCCTTCCCTGGAATCTCCGGGGGGCCGCCCGGCGGCGGCACCATGGGGATCTCGGGCACCGCGAAGATCTGCCTGATCTTCGCACCCTGCCAGTACGCGGGCAGTCCCGTTCCCGCTGGCGCCCACCACCGGTGGAGCGGGCTTCGGGATCGGAGGCACCGCGATCGTTCCGGGAGCCGTGGCGATCACCATGCAGAACGCGCCCTGGACGATCGGCCAGCCGGTGATGACGATCCACACCCCGAACAGCAACATCTCGACCCCGGTGCTGCCCGGCGGCTTCGCCCACGGCCCGGCCTCGCTGACCTCCAGCACCGCCACGGCCGGGGGCGCGCTCCAGATGGTGACCGCATCCAAGGCGTACACCAGCCTGACCGGCGCCTTCCCCGAGCTGCCCGTCTACGCGCGTCCTCAAGCTGGCCGTCACGGCCCCGGCCTGCCGCGACAACATGGACAACGACGGCGACGGGCTGCACCGACTTCCCCGATGACCCCGGCTGCGACGACAGCCGAGGACGCCTCCGAGCAGTCAGCGGCACTGGTCTGCGACAACGGACTCGACGATGACGGCGACGGCGTCGTCGACGTCGCCGAGGACCCCGGCTGCGACGATCCCGCTGGATCCCTCCGAGCAGTCGCCGCTGATCGCATGCGACGACGGTAGTCGACAACGACGGCGACGGCCTGGTGGACCTGGCCGACCCCGGCTGCGCCGAGCCCGGCGACGGCACCGAGACCGATCCGGGCCTGGTCTGCGACGATGGCGGCGACAACGACGGCGACGGCCTGGTCGATAGCGCCGACGCGGGCTGCGACGATCCCCTGGATCCCTTCGAGCAGAACTGCGGGAAGATCGTCCCGTTCACGGCCAACGAGACCGAGGACGGAGCCGCCTGCGCGTGTCGGAGTCGATGGTCGCCTGGCACCAGTGGGATGGAGCCGACTTCGAGGTGCTGCTCTGGGACGGGTCGACCGTCACCCCCCTGACCGACAACGCGCTGCAGGACCAGTTCCCCGCGATCGCGGGAGGAAGCGTGGTCTGGGAGGAGTTCGGAGGAGCCGACTCCAGGGTCATGCACTGGACGGGCTCGACCCCGTGGCCGCTGAGCGCTGCGGACGTGAGCGCCTGGGATCCGGACACCGACGGCTCGGGCGTGGTCTGGAGCCAGGGGCCCTCGCGGTTCGGCTCGCCGGAGGGGGTCTACCACTGGAACGGCTCCACGACTGCGCGGGTCTTCGGGAGCACGGACGGCGTGGAGCCGGCGATCTCGGGGGAGCGGATCGTCTGGGAGACCGCTGCGGGGATCCACATGTGGACCGGCTCCACCACCGTGGTGATCCCGGGGAGCGCGGGAGGACACGCGCCCGCGATCTCGGGGCAGAAGGTGGTCTGGCACGCCTCGGACGGCGGCGACGACGAGATCCATCTCTGGAACGGATCGACCACGCAGCCGCTGACGGACAACGCCACCGACGACCGCAACGCCGACATCTCGGGCAACCGGGTGGTGTGGGAGAGCGACGCGGGCATCGAGGTGTGGCAGAGCGGCGAGACCTCGCTGATCGCCGGAAGTCTGGGCGGGCACTTCCCGAAGATCGACGGGATCGACGTGGTCTGGCAGGCGCTCGGACGGAAGCGACAACGAGATCCGGCTGGCGACGCTCTGCGTGGCGTGCAACGACGGAGTGGACAACGACGGGGACGCGAAGATCGACTACGACGGAGGTCTCTCGGCGCTCGGCTACGTGGCGGCGGAGGCGGATCCCCAGTGCGGCGACAACCCCTGGAAGAAGGGCGAGGCCGCCTACAACCCCTGCGGTCTCGGCGCGGAGCTGGCCCTGCTCCTGCCGGCGCTCCTGTGGCTGCACCGAAGGCGACGGCGAGCGGGCGCCGGCATGCTCGCCGCCCTGCTCGCGCTGCTCGCCATCGGCGTGCCCGGAGGTGCCCGAGCCGCGGAGCTGCCCTTCAGCGGCGCGCTCGAGCTCCACGTGCGGCGGACTTCCCGAGATCAGGGCCTCGGGCTCGGGAGTCGCGAACGCGAGCATCACCGGCGCCAACCACCTCGCCTCCCTGGCGCTCCCGGCCGGCTTTTTCGGACCCGTCACCGCAAGCGTTCCGGTGACCAACAGCGCCACCATCAACTCGCTCATCTTCACCAGCGTCGCGAACGCGGCCGGAACCCTCGCCATCTCCGGAGGGGGCTCCGTCGGCGCGCATGGGCCTCTCCGGCACCGCGAAGATCTGCCTGGTCTTCGCGCCCTGCGGGTACGCGTACGTCCCGATTCCGCTCACGCCCACCTCCGGCGGAGTCGGCTTCGGCGTCGGCGGGACCGCAGATCGTCCCCGGAGCCGTCTCGGTCACCATGCAGCACGCGCCCTGGACGCTCGGCCACCCGGCGATGACCATCCACACCCCGGAGAGCAGCGCGCGGCTACACGACGCTGCCGAGCGGCTTCGCCCACGGCCCGGCCTCGCTCACCTCCAGCACCGCGGCGGGGGGAGGCCAGCTTCAGGCGGTGACCGCGAGCAAGGCCTACACCAGCCTGACCGGCTGCCTTCCCCGAGCTCCCGGTCTACGCCATCCTCGAGCTGGCCGTCACCGCCGATGTCTGCGACGACGGCGCGGACAACGACGGCGACGGGTTCATCGACTGGCCCGACGACCCCGGCTGCGACGACGCCGAAGACCAGTCCGAGCAGTCGCCCGCCCTGGTCTGCGACAACGGCCTCGACGACGACGGCGACGGCACTGATCGACGTCGCCGAGGACCCCGGCTGCGACCATCCCACCGACCCCTCGGAGCAGTCCGCCGCTGATCGACTGCGACGACGGCGCCGACAACGACGGCGACGGCCTGGTGGACCTGGCCGACCCCGGCTGTGCGGAGCCCGCCGACGGCGCCGAGACCGATCCCGGCCTGGTCTGCGACGATGGTGTCGACAACGACGGCGACGGGCTGGTCGACACCTCGGACCCCGGCTGCGACGATCCCCTGGATCCCTTCGAGCAGAACTGCGGGAAGATCGATCCCGTTCACGGTCAACGAGACCGAGGACGCGACCCGCGCTCGGGATCGTGTCGGACCGGATCGAAGATCGCCTGGCATCAGTGGGATGGAGGCGACTCCGAGATCCTCCTCTGGGATGGATCGACCGTCACTCCCCTGACCGACAACGCGCTGCTGGACGTCTCCCCGCCATCGCGGGAGACGATCCTGGTCTGGGAGGAATGGGGAGGAGCGGATTCGAGGATCATGCGGTGGACGGGCTCGACCGCGGTGCCGCTGAGCGAGGCGGGCGTGGACGCCTGGGCCCCGGACACCGACGGCTCGGGCGTGGTCTGGAGCCAGGGCCCCTCGCGGTTCGGCCCGCCGGAGGCGGTCTACCACTGGGACGGATCCGCGACCACGCAGGTCTTCGGGAGCGCCGGGGGCATGGAGCCGGCGATCTCGGGGGAGCGGATCGTCTGGGAGACGATGCGGGGATCCACATGTGGACCGGATCCACCACCGTGGTGATTCCGGGGAGCGCGGGAGGGCACGCGCCCGCGATCTCGGGGCAGCAGGTGGTCTGGCACGCCTCGGACGGCGGCGACGACGAGATCTATCTACTGGGACGGACTCGACGACGCAGCAGCTGACCGACAACGCCGTCGACGACCGCAACGCCGACATCTCGGGCAACCGGGTGGTGTGGGAGAGCGAGGACGGCATCCAGGTGTGGCAGGGCGGGGAGACCTCGCTGATCGCCGGGAGCCTGGGCGGCCAGTTCCCGAAGATCGACGGGATCGACGTGGTGTGGCAGGCGCTCGGACGGGAGCGACAACGAGATCTACCTGGTGACGCTCTGCGTGGCAGTGCAACGACGGCGCCGACAACGACGGGGACGCGAAGATCGACTACGACGGAGGTCTCTCGGCGCTCGGCTACGTGGCGGCGGAGGCGGACCCCCAGTGCGGCGACAAGCCCTGGAAGGATCGGGCGAGGAGCCGACCAGCCACCTGCGGCCTCGGCGCCGAGCTGGCCCTGCTCCTGCCGGCGCTCCTCTGGCTCTACCGGAGGCGCGGGCGGAGGAGGCGGCGGGATGCTCCTCGCCCTGGCTCGCGCTGCTCGCCATCGGCATGGCCGGGAGATGCCCGGGCGGCGAGCTCGCCCTTCACGGGGACGCTGGAGCTCCGCGTCGGCGATCTCCCGAGCGTCAGCGGCCCGGGCTCGGGAACCGCGAGCGTGAGCGTCACCGGTGCCGACCACCTCGCGTCCCTCGCACTCCCGGCCGGCGCCTTCGGACCGATCACCGCGAGCCTTCCGGTGACCGAACGCGCCATTCAGCCTCGATCCGCTTCACCGGCGTCGCGAATCTCAGCCGGCTTCGGTCCCGGCATCTCCGGGGGCCGCCAGGCGGCGGCACCATGGGGCTCTCGGGACTGGCGAAGATCTGCCTGTTCTTCGCTCCCTGCCCGTACGCGCACGTCCCCATTCCGCTGACGCCCACCACGGGCGGAGCCGGCTTCGGGATCGGAGGGACCGTGACTCACCCCGGCGGCGTGTCGCGTCACCATGCAGCACGCCCCCTGGACGATCGGCCAGCCGGTGATGACGATCCACACCCCGAACAGCACGATCACGACCCCGTCGCTTCCCGGCGGCTTCGCCCACGGCCCGGCCTCGCTGACCTCCAGCACCGCGCGGGGCGGGGGCGAGCTCCAGATGGTGACTGCGACCAAGGTCTACACCAGCCTGACCGGCGCCTTCCCCGAGCTGCCGGTCTCCGCCGTCCTCAATCTGGACTTCCCGCTGGCGGCCTGTCGTGACGGCGTGGACAACGACGGCGACGGGCTTCACCGACTTCCCCGACGATCCCGGCTGCGACGACGCCGAGGACCGCTCCGAGCAATCTCCCGCCCTGGTCTGCGACAACGGCCTCGACGACGACGGGGATGGCCTCGTCGACGTCGCCGAGGACCCGGGCTGCGACCATCCCACCGACCCCTCGGAGAAGTCCGCCGCTGATCGCCTGCGACGACGGTGACGACAACGACGGGGACGGCCTGGTCGACCTGGACGATCCCGGCTGCGCCGAGCCCGCCGATGGCACCGAGACCGATCCGGGTCTGGTCTGTGACGACGGCACCGACAACGACGGCGACGGCCTGGTCGATACCTCGGACCCGGGCTGCGACGATCCCCTGGATCCCTTCGAGCAGAACTGCGGGCAAGCCGATCCCGTTCACCGACAACGAGACCGAGGATGCGGCTCCCGCGCGTCGATCGGAGATCGAGAGATCGCCTGGCAGCAGTGGGATGCGAGCGACTTCGAGATTCTCCTCTGGGATGGGTCGACCGTCGACTCCCCTGACCGACAACGCGCTGCTCGACCAGTCTCCCTGCCATCGCGGGAGCGATGTGGTCTGGGAGGAGTGGGGAGGAGCCGACTCGAGGATCATGCTCTGGACGGGCTCGACCCCGGTGCCGCTCAGCGAGGCGGGCGTGGCGGCTGGTCCCCGCACACCGACGGCTCGGGCGTGGTCTGGAGCCAGGGCCCCTCGAGGTTCGACCCGCCGGAGGGGGTCTACCACTGGGACGGATCCGGGACCACGCAGGTCTTCGGGAGCGCCGGGGGCATGGAGCCGGCGATCTCGGGGGAGAAGATCGTCTGGGAGACGGCTGCGGGGATCCACATGTGGACCGGATCCACCACCGTGGTGATCCCGGGGAGCGCGGGAGGGCACGCGCCCGCGATCTCGGGGCAGAAGGTGGTCTGGCACGCCTCGGACGGCAGCGACGACGAGATCTACCTCTGGAACGGATCGACGACGCAGCCGCTGACCGGACAACGCCAGCGACGACCGCAACGCCGACATCTCGGGCAACCGGGTGGTGTGGGAGAGTGCGGACGGCATCCAGGTGTGGCAGGGCGGCGAGACCTCGCTGATCGCCGGGAGCCTGGGCGGCCAGCTTCCGAAGATCGACGGGATCGACGTGGTGTGGCAGGCGTCGGACGGGAGCGACAACGAGATCTTCCTGGTGACGCTCTGCGTGGCCTGCAACGACGGAGTCGACAACGACGGGGACGCGAAGATCGACTACGACGGCGGTCTCTCGGCGCTCGGCTACGTGGCGGCGGAGGCGGACCCCCAGTGCGGCGACAATCCCTGGAAGAAGGGCGAGGCCGCCTACAACCCCTGCGGCCTCGGCGTCGAGCTGGCGCTGCTCCTGCCGGCGCTGCTCTGGCTGCGCCTGCGCCGCAAGAGCCTTGGACATCCCACCCGGAGCTGATCGTGAAGGCGCTGATGGCCCTTGCCACTCTCCTGTCGGCATTGACGTGCCTCGGACCATCGGCGAGCTTCGCCGGCGACACGAGCGCAGGCGAAGAGAAGCCCCTCACCATGCAGCCGATCGGACAGGTCCAGAAGTCGGAAGATCGCACGCTGATCGTCCTGGACGAGAAGTATCAGCCCGGGCTGCTCGGTCTGGAGGGCTTCTCGCACATCCACGTCTTCTGGTGGTTCGACCGAAACGACACGCCGGAGAAGCGAGGCGTCCTTCAAGTCCACCCGATGGGCGACTCCGAGAATCCGCTCACCGGCGTCTTCGCCACCCGGTCGCCGCTTCGTCCGAACCTGATCGCGCTCAGCCTCTGCAAGATCGTCTCCGTGGAAGGCCACGTCGTGGAGGTCGAGGAGATCGACGCCTTCGACGGCACGCCGGTGCTCGACATCAAGCCCTTCATCGCCGGTCACGACTCGGCGCCCGACGCGATCACCCCGGACTGGCTCGAAAAGGCGAGGAAACGGCGCGAGGCGAGGCGGAAGTCGGGGGCCGAGTAGCGCGTAGAGGGCCGCCGCTCCTGGCGCCTCCAGTCCCCCCAGCGCCGGATTCCCTTACCCCCCGTGTACGATATAATGGGTCTCGAGCGCCCTTTAGAAGCCGTTCCCCAAGCAGCGGGCTGCCCTGGTAGGTCACCATTATGAAAGAAGAAACGCTTCAAATCCGATGGCACGGCCGAGGCGGCCAGGGGGCGATCACCGCTGCCAAGATCGTCGCCCTGGCGGCATTCGATTCCGGCTACCCCGGCGTGGTGATGGCGCCGAGCTTCGGCACCGAGCGGCGGGGTGCGCCGGTCGACGCCTCGCTCAAGATCTCGAAGGCGAAGATCCACGATCTCGGTGCCATCGAGCACCCGGATGTGGTCGTCGTGCTGGACGACGCCCTCCTGGACGAGGTCGACGTGACGGCGGGCATGAAGCCGGGCGGCACCTTGATCATCAACACGCCGAAGGCCAGGGGAGAATTCGACTTCGGGGGCTTCAAGCTGGCCACCGCCGACGTGACCGGTCTGGCGGAGAAGGCCGGCCTGAAGCGGGGCATCGTCAACACCGGGATCATCGGCGCCTTCGCGAAGGCGCTCCCGATCGTACCTCTCCCGGCGCTGCTCCAGGCCATCGAGGTCGAATTCGAAGGAAGCAAGGGTCCCGAGAACGCAGAGGCTGCACGCTTGACCCACGCGCACACGGAGGCGGAGTAGCAGGCATGGCCGACAAGAAGCTCGACGTGTTGACTTCCGACAGCTACGCCGGGCCCGGCGACGCCGGACACACCGGCTCGTGGCGGGTCCTGCGGCCGGTCATCGACTACACCAAGTGCACTCCGGCGAAGAAGGGCAAGGCGGCCTGCTACTTCTGCTGGCTCTACTGCCCGGACAGCGTCGTCTCCAAGACCATCCAGCCCGAGGTCGATCTCGAGTACTGCAAGGGCTGCGGCATCTGTGCCGAGGAATGCCCGAGCAAGGCCATCAGCATGGTCCCGGAGAGCAGCTTCGCGGACGAGGAGACGGACTGAGATGTTCGTTTTCGAATCCGGCAACGTAGCGGCCGCCACCGGTGTGAAGCTCTCGAGGGCCCAGGTGATCGCGGCCTATCCCATCACCCCCCAGACGCCGCTCACCGAGAAGCTCTCGGTCTTCGTCGACGCCGGCGAGCTCGAGGCCGAGTACGTGGCGGTGGAGAGCGAGCACAGCGCGCTCGCGGTCTGCATCGGCGCCACCAGCACCGGCGCCCGGGCCTTCACCGCAACCTCCGCGAACGGCCTGCTCTACATGAGCGAGCAGGTGCACTGGACCGCCGGGGCGAGACTCCCCATGGTCATGTGCGTGGTCAACCGGGGCGTCGGCGCGCCCTGGTCGGTCTGGAACGACCATCAGGACTCCATCTCGCAGAGGGACGCCGGCTGGATCCAGATCTACGCCAAGGACCACCAGGAGATCATCGACACGGTGATCAAGGCCTACCGGCTCACCGAGGAGGTCTGCATCCCGGTGATGGTCTGCTACGACGGCTACTACCTCTCCCACACCTACATGCCCTTCGAGGTGCCGGAGCAGGAGCAGGTCGACGCCTTCCTGCCGCCCTACGAGTACCGGCACCAGCTCGGCCCCGAGAACCCGACCAGCCTGAACACGGTGACCCTTCCCGGTAGACGGCCGGACCTCGACGGCAACCTCGTCCCGGGGTACATGGAGATCCGACGCTGCCTCCACATGGAGCTCCGGGAGGCGATCGAGATCTACACGCGGATCGACTCCGAGTTCAAGTCGATGTTCGGCCGCGGCGGGAACCCGATCGCGGAGCGGTACCTGTGCGACGACGCGGAGTATGTGGCCGTGGCGCTCGGGTCGATGTCCAACCAGATCAAGGACGCGGTGGACGAGCTCCGAGAGGATGGTATCCGAGCGGGTCTTTTTTCTCTCTCCCTCTACCGCCCCTTCCCGAGCGAGGTCATCGCTTCGGAGCTCTCCGGACGCAGGGGCGTGATCGTGTTCGAGAAGGCGCTCAGCCCCGGGAACACTGGCGCGGTCTTCGGCGACATCCGCGCGGCACTCTACGACTGCTCGTCCCGGCCCTTCCTTCGAAACTACATCCTGGGCCTCGGGGGCAGGAGCTACAAGACCTCCGATTTCTGCAGCGCGATTCGGGAATCCGTCGAGGCCGGGTCGGAGCAGTCCCCGGAGCCCGGCTGGATCGGCCTGAACCGGTAAGCGAGGAGCGATGACGGAGCAGAAGACGACTGCGTTGAACCTGACGGACGAGGAGTTCGTCTTTCCCGGCAACCGGGCCTGCGCGGGATGCGGCCTCTCCATGCTGTACAGGATCGGGCTCAAGGCGATCGGCAGGGACGCCATCCTGGTCGTGCCGCCGAGCTGTCTGACGGTCATGCAGGGGCTCTACCCGATCGCCTCCACCCAGCTCTCGGTCCTGAACGTCACCTTCGCCTCGGCCGCCTCGGCCGCGTCGGGCGTGCGGGCGGCGCTCAAGGCCAAGAAGAACGAGCACACACGGGTCGTCGCCTGGGCCGGCGACGGCGGAACGGCGGACATCGGCATCCAGGCGCTGTCGGGGGCGATCGAGCGCGGAGAGGACTTCCTCTACATCTGCTACGACAACGAAGCCTACATGAACACCGGCGTCCAGCGCTCCGGTACGACCCCAATCGGAACGGTGACCGCGAACACCGCCATCCACGGGAAGCGGCAGAAGAGCAAGGACCTGCCCAGCATCATCGCGGCACACTCTCCCGCCTACGTGGCCAGCTGCTCGGCCGCCTTCCCGACGGACTTCCACGACAAGATCAGGAAGGCGCTCACTTTCACGGGGCTCAAGTACATCCACATCCACACGCCCTGCCCCACTGGCTGGGGCACCGAAGAGCGGCTCTCCGTGAAGCTCGGCAGGCTGGCGGTGGAAACGGGTCTCTACGTTCTCTACGAGGTCGAGGACGGAGAGATGAAGCTGAGCTCGCCCTCCGCGAAGCTGCTCGCCAAGAAGAAGCTCCCGCCGGTGAGCGAGTACCTGGCGCCACAGGGCCGCTTCAAGTCGCTGCCGGAGGAGGCCGTCGAGGCGCTCCAGCAGGAGGTCGACGCCAAGTGGGAGACGTACCGCAGCCAGATGATGTAGCAGCATGGCTCTGAACTTCGATCTCACCGGGGAACAAGAGCTGCTCCGGCAGGCGGTGCGCGACTTCGCCGAGCGGGAGATCGCTCCGGTGGCGGAGGAGCTCGACGAGAAGGAGGAGTTCTCCGTCGAGCTGACCCAGAAGATGGGGGAGCTGGGACTTCTCGGCTGCTTCGTCCCCATGCAGTACGGCGGCTCGGACATGGGGTACATCTCCTACGCCATCGCCGTCGAGGAGCTGGCCCGCGTGGACGGCTCCCAGGCCGCCACGATCGCCGCGGGGAACTCGCTCGGAATCGGCCCCATCTACTACTACGGGACCGACGAGCAGCGAGAGGAGTGGCTGCCCAGGCTCTGCAGCGGAGAGATGCTCGCCGCCTTCGGACTCACGGAGCCGAACGCCGGGTCCGACGCGGCCGCCTCGAGAACGCGCGCCGAGCTCGAGGGCGACCACTGGGTCATCAACGGCTCGAAGATCTTCATCACCAACGCCGCCAATCCCCTGACCGGCGTCGTCATCGTGCAGGCCGTCACGGGCGAGGAGGGACGGGGAAAGCCCGAGCTCAGCTGCCTGATCGTGCCCCGCGATGCAGCCCGGCTTCACCGCCCGCGAGATGAAGAAGAAGATGATGTGGCGGGCCTCCAACACCGCCGAGCTCTTCTTCGACAACTGTGTCGTGCCCAAGGAGAACCTGCTCGGCAAGCGGGGCGACGGGTTCTACCAGATGCTCTCCACCCTCGACCGCGGCCGGCTCTCGATCGCGGCGATGGGCCTCGGCGGAGCGCAGGGCGCCTTCGAGATGGCTCTGGACTACGCGAACAACCGCGTCCAGTTCGGCCGGCCGATCGCCTCCTTCCAGACCATCGCCTTCAAGCTGGCGGACATGGCCACCGAGATCGAGCTGGCGCGGAACCTGCTCTACAAGGCGTGCTGGCTCTGCGACGAGGACCGCGGCTTCTCCAAGGAGGCCGCCATGGCCAAGCTGTACTGCTCCGAGATGATGCACCGCTGCGTGGACCACGCCGTGCAGATCCACGGGGGATATGGGCTGATGAAGGAGTACAAGATCGAGCGCTTCTACCGCGATCAGAGGCTGCTCGAGATCGGCGAGGGGACCTCGGAGATCCAGAGAATCGTGATCGCCCGGAACATCGGTGCGGTCGGGAAGGGCCATCTGAGAGGGCTCGGGAAGGGCGAAAAGAGGAAGAGTCGAGATGGAGAGGAGCAAGACCGAAGGAGGTCCCGGAAGAAGGCGGCCCGGAAGAAGACGGCCGGAAGAAGACGGCGGCGAAGCGCCGGGAGGCGGCCGCCGATCTCATCACCGACTCCATCGACGCGCCCAGGCCGCAGGACCAGGCGGGGAGCGGCTTCGAAGGAGAAGACCAGCCTGGGAGAGCGGATCCGCGAGGCGCGCGAGCTGCGCGAGCTCACCCTCGCGGACCTGAGCAGCCGCACCGGCATCTCCGTCGAGATGCTCGATCGCGTGGAATCGGGGAAGGCGACGCCACCGCTGGGCGCACTGGTCCGCATCGGCAGGGCCCTCGAGATGCAGATGGGCTACTTCATCTCCGGGGCGGCCGACAAGCCACTCAGCGTGGTCCGCGCCGAGTCGCGTCCCAAGGTGGCCCGGCGCACCCAGAAGGCGGCCGAGCAGTACGGCTACGTCTACGAATCCCTGGCTCCCGAGAAGGGCAACCGCCTGATGGAGCCCTTCCTCGTCACCATGACCCCGACCAAGTTCGAGGAGCTCTCGAACCACGAGGGACAGGAGTTCATCTTCGTGCTCGAGGGAGAGATCTCGGTCAAGGTGGAAGGCGAGATCGAGGTGCTGCGCGCCGGCGACTCGGTCTACTACGACTCGTCCCACCCCCACCTGGTCAAGTGCCACGGGAAGCAGCCCGCCAAGATCCTCGCCATGATCTACGCGGGCGACAAATAGGTTCATGTCACAGTGGCGGAAGAGGGCCGCCGAAGGCGTCTCGCCGGGAGATCGCTTCTCGTTCTCCCGCGCCTTCAGCCCTGGGGAGATGAGCGCCTTCGGCGATCTCACCCGGGACTACAATCCCGTCCACTACGACGAGGCCTTCGCCACTATCAAGGGCTTCTCGGGGCCCATCTGTCACGGCCTCTTGGCGGGCGCCATGATCTGCGAGATCGGGGGACAGCTGGGATGGCTGGCGACGGGAATGGATTTCTCGTTCAAGAAGCCCGTCCATCCGGGGGATGTCATCACCTGTGAGCTCACGGTCGACACCGTGGACGCCAATCGCCTGGCACGCGCCCACGCCCGCATGACCAATCAGGACGGCGTGGAGGTCATCTCGGCCGCCCTGGAAGGCTTCCTGCCCGAGCCGGCGGCACGCGAGCGCTTGAGCCAGATGATGGCCGAGGGCGATCCGACCAACCCGCTTCGGGACCGCTGACAGTCAACACCGAAGGCGGCTTCCGCGGCGGGCTTCGGCTCAGTCCAGCCTGAAGATCCCGTAGGAGACCCCGGCCATCGAGATCTCCAGGTGCCTGCCGCGCTTCGAGATCTTCACACCCCGCCCGATCTCGCTGCGCGCCTCGCCGAGCCCCGCAGCATCGATGCGGACCGTCACCGGCTGCCTGGGCGGATTGAGGGCGACCAGAAACTTCTCCCGGCGCCACTGGCGGAGATAGACGAAGGGATACTTCCCCGGCCGGGCGTAGAGCGGCGTCATCTTTCCCTTCGCCCCGAGTGCGGGCGAGCTCTTGCGCAGGGCGATCAGCCGCTGGACGTGATTCAGCAGCGACTTCGGCTGCCCCTCCTGGGCCTTCACCGTGGGGCGGCGCGCCTGCGGATCGATCGGCAGGTAGAGCTTCCCGGCGGGCGCGGTCGAGAAGCCGGCATTGCGACTGCCGTCCCACTGCATGGGCGTGCGCGTGCCGGTGCGCCCGTAGCCGCCCTCCTTGGAGGGGAGGTCGGGGATGAACCGCATGCCGATCTCGTCCCCGTAGTAGAGGAAGGGCACGCCGGGCCAGGTGAGCAGGAAGGCGAAGATCACCTCCAGGTCGGCCTTGCTGCGGTCGTAGCCGGGCCGGGGCATGTCGTGATTGGCGCTCGGAATCGAGATGAAGCCGCCTCGCATCTTCCGGCGCTGTTTCGTGTACTCGTCGAGGAAATCGGTGACCGTGCCCCCGCCCCTGGAGTCGAAGAAGCAGTTCCGGTTCTTTCCCTTGAAGAAGAGGGAGGGAAAGCCCGGCACGCCGATGTGGATCATGAAGTCGACGTGGAAGCCGGCCGAGATCGCCTGGCTCGGGTGGCCCCACTCCGAGATCAGCACCGCCTCCGGGTGCCGGCGGTCGAGCCACTCGCGGATCTCACGCCACAGCTCGATGGTCTTCTCGCCCCCGGGGTCGTTCTTGACCAGGGAGAAGGCCATGTCGACCCGGAAGCCGGACGCCCCCTTTCGGAGCCAGAAATCCATGATCTTCCTGAGCTCCGCCCGTGTGGCGCGGGGACCGGGCGCGTCCGTCGGCTGCTGCCAGGGGAAGCGCGGATCCGGCCGGGCGAAGCCGAAGTTGAGCGCCGGCTGGCAGTAGAAGAAGTTGATCGCGTAGGCGCCGTCGCGCTCGCCGTAGCCGTTGATGAAGCGAAGCGGGGGGACGCCCGGATCCCAGGTGGACTGGGTCCAGATGTAGCGGTCGGAGTAGCGATTGCGCCGGCTCTGGCAGGAGGCCTGGAACCAGGCGTGCTCGACCGAGGTGTGCCCCGGCACCAGATCCAGACAGATCCGGATGCCGCGGCGGCGCGCCTTCTCGAACAGGCGCACCAGGTCGGCGTTGGTCCCGTAGCGGGGCGCCACCTTGCAGTAGTCCGCCACGTCGTAGCCCGCGTCCTGGAAGGGCGACGCGAAGCAGGGGTTCAGCCAGACGGCGTTCACGCCGAGCTCGCTCAGGTAGTCGAGCTTCTCGATGATGCCGGGGATGTCGCCGATCCCGTCGCCGTTGCTGTCGTTGAAGCTCTGTGGATAGATCTGATAGAAGACGGCGTCTTCCAGCCATTCGGGAGTCGCGGCAGCTCGCATGGCGGCGCATTGTAGGAGAAGACCCCGCGCGCTGCTCGCTGGAGCGCCTCAGCTTGGCGGCGTCTCCCACACGTGCGTCTCCGAGGCGAACGTCTCCTCCGCGACGCTCCGGACGCTGGCCAGCGGAAGATTCGGATCCTTCGTGACGCGGGCCCGGACCACCGCCCAGTAGATGTCGGAATCCTCGCCGCGCTTCTGCTCGTGAAGGCGGGTGGCGAGGTTCCTGGCGAGCTTGGCCGTCGCGTAGGTCGCCGCGCCGGTGACGCCGGCCACGATCAGCCAGACCTGCCCGCCCTTGCGGCGTTGCGCGACGCAGACGCCGTAGGTGTCGCCCTCCTGCGTCTGGTTGACGCTGTCGACGAAGACATCCTCGGCCGTGACGAGGGCCGAGGCGTCTCCCACGTCGATCAGATCCGCCGCAGCGGGATCTCGCTCTCCGAGCTCCTTGCTGCGAGAGGTGGAAGTGGCTCGGAAAGACATGGGGGAGGGCGCTGCCCCAGACGAAGTGGAAGGGGAGCAGCCGCTCCTCGTCCGGCGGGCGCGTTCACGTTGTGGGGACAGCTCGAACATCCGGCACAGCATGATCTCCGTCGCGGGGCTGGTGCGGCTCGAGCCCAGGCAGACCAGGGACGGACCGTGATCGTCCATCAGACCCTCCCATCCGCTCTCGTCCGACGACTCGACCAGCCCCGGCAGCCTCCCGTCGATCATCACGTCCTGGATGTCGAGGCGCACGCCCACCTCGGAGGCGTTGATGCCGCGCTGGATCTCGGCCATCGCCAGCACGTCCCAGTGCGAGAAGTACCGCGGCTCGCCCTCTCGCTCGGAGTCCGGACTTGGAGCCGAGAAGGAAGGTCACCCGCCCGGAATCGGCGAGGGTCTGCATCAGGTCGGGCTTCTCGAAGATGGGGACGTAGGCCAGGCCCTCCCCGTACTGCTCGAGGTAGGCGTCGAGAGCGCGCAGCTCCCAGAGGGAGAGCACCACATTGCCGTCGCCCTCGATCAGGCTCTTGAGCTTGCGCCGGTCGAACTTCGCGCTTCGGGCCCTCCGGTCCGGATCGCGTTCTCGGATCCGAGGCGCTGGCCTTCGTCGATGGCTTTCTGCAAGAGCCAGGTAGCTGCCCTCCTGAGTCTTTCCTTTCTTCGAGGATGCGAGCCAGCCGAAAGTCCCAGTTCTCGGGAATTGGGAGTCGGAGGAGGCGGCGGATGACTTCTTCATGGGGGCCTCCAGTGTCTGTCATATACGTGTTCTAGTGCATTGACAAGATTGCCGGTTCGAGAGTGTCAGGAAAATCGCCACAGCTGTGTCAATATCGACACGGCGCGTACAATCATATATCCCATTGCTTACATTGCAGAAATTTATAATGATAGTGTTCGGCACAGCATTCGAATCAGCACACAGAACGACCGGTCATGGCAGCATGTACACTTCTTGCCAACTGATCCTGCAGATCCAGTCCCAGAGCTGGGACGATTCGCGCCTGCCCGGCTGCCTCGCTGCGGGCCGCACCGAGAAGCTGCTCCACGATTCGCTGACCTCTGCTTGTCGAATGTTCCGCAAGCAAGCTGTGTCTCGGCATCGACACGACCGTGCTCGACGCGTCAGCAGGAGGTGTCCGGGCACTGCGAGACTCCGAGCGCTGCGCACCGGGAGTGTCCGGCTCGAAACGAGCTCCGCGGTGCAGCGCCTCGGGGAGCCGCGCGCCTGCACACCCCTGGTCCCACGGAAGAAGCGATGACGCAACGCTCGCGGGACCCTCGCGGCCCCGGTCGAGCGCGAGGAGGGCGCTGCATGCCGGACACCAAGAGCAACGATCGTCGAATCCTGGCCTCCTGCGAGAGTGGCCCCGCGGAGCTCCGCCCGGTCCTCCACCTCCCCAACCCCGCACACGCCGGAGCACGCTCGAGCTGCGGTTCCACGGGCGGAGTCACGATGCGTGGTCTTGCTGGCTCCCCGCACACGCTGCTCCTGCTCGTGCTGGCCTGCGCGTGGAAGCAGGACGAGGGGGCGGTGGAGACGCAGCGCGGCTTACCGCAAGCAAGAGGAGCTCGGTGGGCGCTGCTGAGCAACCCCTCCAACCCCAAACCAGTCAGTGAAACGACGGTCGGCGCAGTACGTGCGCGAGACCAGGAGCAGATCAAGAGACAGGATCAGAGGGCGATCGACTCGCTGTCGCCTTCCCGAGGGACTGCAGGCCCGAGATTCCCGATCTGATCGAGAGCGAGCGGGATGCTCGGCTACCGCATCGGCCTCTGCGGAATCGAGATCCTGAAGCCGCGCCCCAGCGCGCCTGCACTCCCTGAGCCACTTCCCTTTCCACCCACACACTGCAGTTCGCAACTCACTTTCATTCTCGTCTCTCCCGCACCTGCGTGAGAACTGCTTACCTGTTCCCAGACTCGCGACGAGGTCGAGGAAGCCCCCCAGTGACGATCGACCGAAAGCATGTCAGACTTCCGGTTGCTGATCCACCCCACCACCGACGGTGACGAGCGGCGCCACGAGGCGCGCGCGCTGACCGAGGTGGCCATCGAAAACGGCGTCTCCACCCTCGACGTGGAGACCTTCGCATCGAACCCGCGCCTCTCGAGCGCTCGGCGAAGGGGTGGCCGGCGAGCGAGAGAACTCCAATTCGAGCCGATCACCGTCGGCGGAAGGCCCTCGCTGCTGATGCTGACACCGCCTTCTGTAGAGGCGCGCGTGAACGACCGCCCCGCCCCGCGCGTCGCCGTCCTGGGCACGGGCGACCAGCTGCAGATCGGGCAAATGGTTCTTCACCTCACCCGCTACCGCGAGTTCGCGGTGATTCCGCCCCCACCGGAGCTCTTGGGACGGCGCTGCGGAGTCTGCCGCGTTCCCTTCGACGAATCCACGCAGATCATCGTTCACGATTGCGGCGAGGCCATGCACCTCGAGCCCGAGTCGAAGCCGGCCGGTGAACGCCTCGAGTGCGCGGCTCTCGGCGCGTGCCCGAAGTGCGAGAAGCCAATCGAGTTCGAGTCGGGCTTCCTGTACTACCCGGAGCTCTAGAATGTCCCCCTCCCCCCAGATTCACGAGATCCAGGCAAGACCCGGCCGGGCCACCGCTGCCATGAGGCGCCTCGACCGCAATGGCCGCATGCCGAGGCTGCTCGACGTGGCGGGCGACCCGGGAACAGCGATGCGCGCGCTTCGGCTGGTGGTCGTCGGCTGCGGCGCGGTGGGTCTGGCGGTCGTCGACATGCTCGCCCGCCTCGGCCTCGAGCGGCTGGTGGTGGTCGATCCAGCTCTCTTCACGGACGTGAGTATCCTGACCCACAGCTGCCTTCCCCGGGATCTCGCTCGCTCCAAGGCGATCGTGGCGGGAGAGCGTGCCAAGGAGCTGTGCCCGGACACGCAGGTCCTCGCCTTCGACGGCTGCTTCGAGGAGCTGCCCGTCGGCCTCCTCGCCGGCACGTCCTACGTGATCGTGGCCTCTGACAATCTGCGCGTCGAGGTCAGCGTGAGCCAGCGGGCGCTCCACCTCGGCACCCCTGTGATCCAAGGCTCCGTCCACGGCGGCACCCTGACCGCGCAGGTGCGCTCCATCGCGGTCGACGAGAGCGGAGCGGGACCGTGCCTGGCGTGTGGCTTCACCCAGCGCGAGTGGAGCGACCTCGACGCGGGCACTGTCTTCTCGTGCTCCGGCATCGACCCGTCCTCCAGCGCGCCGGCCGAGCACTCTCGCGTGCCCACCGAGAGCCTCCCGCACCTCTGCCGGATGGCCGCGGCCCTCCTCTGTATGGAGCTGACCAGGCGGGTCCTGGGAATCGGCGACCCGAAGGAGAGCCGGGAAGTCTCGTATGCCGGCTACACCCACCGTACCACGGTGACGCCGCTCCGGCGCCGCGCGGACTGTCCGCTGGAGCACGAGAGGCTCGAGCTGGCGCCCCGCGAGCGGGACCTCGGCGAGAGCGCGCCGCGCGACCTGCTCCGCGAAGCCGGATACGACGGCTGTGATCACCGCCGGGTCACCATCACCGTCGAGGGGAAAAGCTACTCGCGCCTCTCCGCATGTGACTGCGACGCCCATCCCGCGCTGGGCCGCTTCCTCCCCACGGGCAGCGCGGCCGGCACCTGTCCCTCCTGCCGTGCCCAGCGCTGGCCCCATCCGCTCTACACCGCCCAGGAGATTCCCTTCAGCGCGCTGGCCGGGCAGCTCGACTGCACCCTGCACTCGCTCGGCGCCGATGCGCCGAGCAGCGTGCGGGTGCGCGGGGACCGCGGCGCCGTGCTCTTCGTCCACTCGAGCGCTCCGGATGCTTCCGGAGAGGAGCAGCGCCGTCATGACTGAGGCGACCGTGAAACCGTCCTTCGGACTCTCGGATCTGGACCGGGTTCCGCTTCGGCCGGAGCAGGAGGAGAAGCTCCAGCGCCTGCGGGAAGCCAGTCTAGGACCGGCGCCGTGGCGCGCCAGGAAGGAGTGCGAGGCGCGCGACCTCCTCGCGCTGGAGCGGATCGCCGACCGGATGACGGTGTTGGAAATCGACTCGACCACCGTGCTGTGGGCACTGGTTCGGCTTCGCGCGCCAGTCCCGTGCATGCCGCCCGGTGCGCGGGACCTGGTGGTGCGCGATCAGGTCGACCTCGCGCTCCGCTACCCGGAGGAGATCCTCCGCGGTCCGCTTCCCGGCTTCGCGATGGTGCAGATCCTGGCACCGCGCGACGTGCACCACGCGAACGTCGCAGCCGATGGCAGGCCACAGAGGCTCTGCCTGGGAGTCAACCTCCCCCGGGGCTTTCCCCTCCGCGAGGCGGTGCTTTCGACCTACGCGGCGCTCTCCATGCAGTCGGTGATGGTCGACGAGCTCGATCCGGGGGGGGTGATGAACTCGGAGGCCGCCCTCTGGTGGCAGGCGAACCCCGGCCGCATCCCCCTGACCGCGAAGCCCTTCCTGGCTCCGCTTCGCAGCGGGAGGAAGCAGCCGTGAGCGGCGCGGTGCAGTTCGTCCCGGTCGACTGGCCGGCCGCCGCCGAGCGGCTCGGCTTCACCTCGGACGCCGGGGGCGAGTGGGTTCGAGACGGCTGCGCGCTCCGAAGCTGCGGAAGCTGGCTGTCGCTCGCGTTGCGGGAGCCCGGCGGCGAGGACTCGCCACTCGGCAGGCTGGGAGCCCCCGGGCTCTGGCGCAGGTTTCCCGAGCGGAGGCCGGGGACCGCGCCGAGATTGGCGGTCGAATTCGACTTGCCGCCCCTCGCCTCGCCAGAGGCGTGCGATGGCGAAGACGCGGACCACCCCTGCGCCGCGCTGGTTCGCTGGGCGGAGGCCACGCTGGGCGGCTCGGCACCCGCGGGCTGGGAGCCTCCGCTGCGTGCAGATGTAGAAGAATGGGTGGAGCCCGCAAGGCGCAGCGTTCGCGCGGGCGCGCAAGTCGCCCAGATCGACCTCGTCGTCGAGCCGGTGCGGTTCGCCCTGGTGATCCCCGAGCTGGTGCGGATTCCCGGCGGGCTGCCGCCTGCGCGCGCCGCATGGATCTCCGAGGTCTGTTGCGACGTCCAGAAGCGCTGGCGAATGGTACGCGCCGGCATCGACGAGGCAGCCGGGGGCGTGCGCGCCGAGGTGGACCTCACCGGCGCCCCGCCCGATCGCGCCCGGCCCCTGGCCGAGCTGGCGGCCGAAGCGCTCGGCTGCTCTGCCGCGTGGGCGCTCCCCGCGATCTCCCTGGTGACGGATCCCGCGTGCTCGAGTGAGGCGCTGGATGAAGAACCGAGGTGGGCCTCGTCCCGCCTCAGCAAAGGAGGAAGGACCCGATGACCGCAATGGCCACCACCATGGCGAACGCCGAGATGCTGGCGTTCCAGGCCACCAACGTGACCGGCACGCAGGAGCTCCCGGTCGAGTTCCGCCGCAACCTGTCCGCCAGGGCGGTGACGGACTCGATCGCGAACCGGATGGCGCTCCCGGACGACGTTCCCTGGACCCTGCGCGACGACGACTCGAGCGCGTATCTGGACGAGGAACGCCCCATCGGGGATCAGATCGCGCCCGGCGCTCGTCTGACCATCACCCCGAAGACGCATCTCGCCGCTCGCGAGCTCCGCATTGGCTGAGCTCGAAATCGCAGCCGCCTCGGCCCATTCCACCGGCGCCCCCGCCGAGAGCGAGCCCTTGCTCTCGGTGGGGCTGCGCCGGCGGCCGCGCGGGCCGGTCGTCGGAGTCGAGCCGGTGCGCGATCGCGACTTCATCGAGGCACTCGCAGAGTCCTGGATGGATGCCTGCCTCCGGAGGGGATTCGCGGAGGTGGGAATGGGCGAGGTGGAGGCACAGGTGAGCGCCATCTACGGCCAGAGCGAGGATGCGGAGCGCCACTGCACCGGCTTCGAGCTGGAGATCTGCAACCCCGCCGGAGTGGCAACGCGCCGCTTCTTCCCCCGCACGTACCTGCAGCACGTGGCCGAGCGCGGCTCGCAGCGGCTGCTCGAGGACGGCACGCTGGAGAAGGGGGACCTCTTCTTCTACGAACCGGCCCCTGGAAACGGGGCGGCTCTCGGCGGCGGGTCGGGCTCGGAGCGGGTCGAGCTGGCGCGGACGCTTCGCGGTCCCGAGGGCCGCGGGGCGCCCGGGCACCTGCGCATCCCGCTCCGCCACCTGCTCGAGCGAGCCGACGGGGAGAGCCGGCACGACGCCCACGCCCCCCATCCCGTCTTCTTCACGCGCGCCGCCCGGGACCGCGCCGAGCGCATCTCGCGCAAGGGCGCCGACGCCACGCCGCCCGTCGAGACCGGTGGCCTGCTGGTGGGCCCGCTCTGCGCATGTCCGGAGACGGGCGAGCTCTTCGCGGTGATCCTGGACGTGCTCGAGGCGGCCGACTCGGAGGCCACCACCCACACCTTGACGTACTCCAGCGCCACCTGGGCACGGATCCAGGCGATCCTTCGGGCCCGGCAGGCGGACCCGGCCACACGGCACCACCGCATCCTGGGTCATGCACATGGCCACAATTTCTTGCCTCTCGACGGCTCCGCGCGTTGCGAGGAGTGTCCCCACCGTTCGGAGTGTTCGCAGTCCACGGCCTACCTGAGTGCCGCGGATCGAACCTGGGCGCGCGCCGTCTTCAGCGGGGAACCCTGGTGCGTCTCCCAGGTCTTCGGGCTCGACGCGCGATCGAAGCCGGTGGAGGCGTTCTACGGACAGCGCGGCGGCAGCCTGGTGCAACGCGGCTACCGCGTGATCGACGACCTGGACGAAGCCCTCGACGGGACGGAAGGAGACTGACCGATGCCCGCAATGAAGAAGCGAACCGTTGCCCACCTGCTGACCGATCCCTCGACGCCGATGGAGGTGCGCCTGCAGCTGCTGCATCAGCTCTGCGTCGGGGAGGACGAGATCGGGAGGAAGATCCTGATCGGAGTCCTCGAAGCCGCCTGTCAGGCCAGTGCCGAGGATCAGTTCGTCGCCAAGACCAAGGAGGTGAACCAGATCCTGAAGAACCTCAAGGAGGGTCCGCTGCGCTGCGCGACCTTCGACCGGCTTTTCGAGGGCGAGCAACTGGGACTCCGCGCGCAGGTCATCCTCCAGGACGGTGTCCTGGCGTCCTGCTTCGTACCGGACAACAAGCTGGCCGATGCGCTCCGCTGCGGCGACACCGTGTGGACGGACTCACAGGGGCACGCCGTCCTCTTCCACCAGCCCGAGCCGGTGACGCTGGGCGAGGAAGGTCGCCTGGAGCGCTGGCTTCCGGGCGGTGACGTGGAGGTGAGCATCGGCGAGCTGAGCCGCATGGTGTGTCGACCCTCGGCGCAGCTGCGCGAGCAGTTCGATCGGGGCGAGGCCCGCCCCGGCAGCACCGTGGTGGTGTGCCAGCGCCGCTTGATGGCCTTCCACGCCCTGCCCGAAGCGGACGGTCTGGCCCACATGCGCTTCCTCTCCAAGTTGCCGGTACCCGACGTGGTCGTCGGGCGGGATCTCGGCGCTCCCCCCGCCTTCATCGAGCAGATCGCGGAGCACGTGAGGCGCGAGCTGCTGGATCCCTCCATCGGGCGGCGCTACCGGCTGCGGCGCGCCTGCATGCACCTGGCGATGGGACCGCCCGGGACCGGGAAGACGTTCAGCATTCACGCGCTCTGGCGCCGGATCTACGAGGTGATGGCGGAGGTCGCGGGGGTCTCGATCGAGGACCTTCCGCAGCGCGTGCTGGAGCTCCGGTCGTCCGACGTCCTCAGCAAGTGGGTGGGCGAGTCGGACCGCAACATCGCCCGCTTCTTCGAGGAGGTCGAGCAGGTCGCGAGCGAGACTTTCGAGACGCCCGACGGCCGCGTGATGGAGCTGCCGGTCCTGGTGATCTGCGAAGAGATCGACGCTCTGGCCCGCCAGCGAGGCAGCGACGCCATCCACGACCGGATCCAGGCGACGCTGCTCACCAGCCTCGACCCGGCGCGCGGCCTGTTCCGCGATCGTCTGGTGCTGGTCCTGTGCACCACCAACGCCCCCGGTCTGGTGGACGCGGCCTTTCGGCGCCGCGCCGGCGGGACGGTCAGCAGCTTCGGAGAGATGGATCGTTACACCTTCCGGGCGGTGCTCCAGAAGCACCTGCGGGACCGGCCGCTTCTCCGGGCGAACGGGACCTCGGAGGAGGAACAGCAGCGCCGGGTCGTGGAAGAGCTCACGGCCTGGCTGTTCGCGCCCAACGGCAGCGACCCGGGCCAGGTGGAGCTCACCTTCGTGGGCCAGCCGAACCCGCTGATCAAGCACCGCCGCGACTTCATCACCGGCGGGCTGATCGACCGCGCGATCGACGAGGCGAGCCACCGGGCCTGCGACCGGGAGTGGCGCGGCGCCGGGGAGATCGGACTCTCGACGGAGCAGCTGATGTGCGCCGTCGACGCGCAGGTACGCCACATCGTCGACCAGCTGACCCCGGGCAACTGCACGCAGTACCTCACACTTCCGGACGCGATGCGGGTGGGGACGGTACGCCGCATTCCGCAGGCACCGGTTCTTCCCGATCGAGCTCGAGCGCCCTCACTGAGGGCTCCAACTGATTTTCGACAAGGAGGAGAAGACATGCAGGAACGCGAGCGACAGCGCATCGGACCCGCGGGCCCCTCGCCCGGCAGCGGGTTCTTCGACGATCCCGACGCCGGGACGCGCATGGCGACCGTCACCCACGGTCCCTTCACAGAGGAGCTTCCCGTCGCCGGGATGACGATCTCGCAGGTGCGAGGCCGCTTCGGCGACCGCCTCGACATCCACCCGCAAGCGATGGCGATGCTCGACGGCAACCCGGTGGACGACGCCACCACGATCCGGGCCGGGCAGACGCTGATGTTCGTCCGCCAGGCGGGCGAGAAGGGGAAGCCGTGCCGGTGATGCCGAGGGATCGGCGAAGGGGGGAGACCGCCTCGATGTTCCCGCCGACCGTCACCATCGAGGGAGACGAGGTGCGCGCCGCCCTGCCGGAGGGCGCGGCGGCGAGCATGAAGCTCGAGACCCTGCTGGAGCGGATCCAGGCCGTCGTTCCGGACAGCCGGGGCGCCATCCTGCCGGACGGCGTCAAGTGCATCCTGCCGACGGGAACCGGCTGCATCATGGTCCACCAGACACCGCCCCGCGTCTACAACTTCCGCTGGATCGCAGTCGATTCGAAGGCCGAGTACGGGCGCGGCACCAGCTATCGGCAAGTGCGGCTCGCCCTGCCCTACCTGATCGTGCTGGCCGTGTTCGAGCGCGCGCGGGGCGGCCTTCCCCAGCTCGGTGGCTACAACGAGTGCTTCTTCGCGAACCAACCCCTCGACGCAAAGGGGCTCGACAGCGAGCTCTGCTACCCGGCGCTGCTCAACTGCAGCCGTTTCCCCGACGGACCCGGGCATCCGCTTTCCTGGATCTGCACCCAGCACCTCCGCCCGAACGAGTACGCCAGGGCGCAAACCCTCGAGCAGTCGCTCCGGATGGGGCTCCGGGCGCTGCTGCACCACCTGCTGGAGACCGGATTCAACCGCTCCTCGGAGCACCACGAGCTGAACTCCTGGTTCGCGGAGTCGGCGGCGGCGCGCATCGACCCGCGTATCGCCAGCGTCGAGGCCTGGGAGCGCGCGACGGCAGAGGATCCCCTCTTCGCACTCGAGGTGCCGTGGCTGCCCACCGGATTCTCGCTGGGGAAGATTGCGGAGCGGATCGCGGAGAGGCGGGGCCGTTCCGGCGCGCGGGTCACCTGCGCGGAGGACGTCGCGAGATTGATTCTGAACACCAGGCCCCGAACCAGGAGGACGACATGAGCGCAATGGAAAACGGATGGGAGCAGCCGGTCACCCCGGTGCTGGTCAAGACCTCGAAGGACCTGCGCTGGCCGGAGGACGAACCGATCTTCTACATCCTGGGACGAAACGGGCTCTACCTGTGCCGCAACCACGAGTTCTTTCGAAGCTGCGTACCCGCCCGGCAGGGACCCAGTATGCTGGAGGAGCAGACGGTGCTGCTGATTCCCCACTTCCCGATGATCCCGAGAGAGCTCTTCGAACAGGCGGTCGGGTTCTTCGAGCAGGTGGCCGACCTGCATTGCGCCGAGGCTGCCATCCTGCTGGTCTGGGACCGCACGGCGAGGTGCGTACGTCTGGTGGTGCCGGAGCAGACCGTGACGGTCCACCGGGGATACAACGACTACCGGTACCCGATCGGCGTCCACTACGTGCCCCCGACCAACCTGCCCCCGGGCTGGGTTTCCTTCGGCGACATCCACAGCCACGTGAACTTCTCGGCCTTTGCGTCGCACACGGACGTCGCGGACGAGAAGCACGCCGCGGGGCTGCACGTGGTCGTCGGCCGGATCCAGGAGGAGCCGCCGCAGATCCACGTGGAAGCCGTCGTGGACGGGACCCGCTTCAAGCTCGAGGCTTCCCACGTGATCGAGGACTACTGTGGCCGCAGCACCGACGTGCCCCCGCAATGGTTCGAGCAGCTGAAGGTCGAGGAGGTCACGTCCTACTACTGGTCGGGACGCGCCTCGTGAGCGCCGCCGCATCCGGGGCGCGCTCCCGACCCCTCGAGCCCCGCCTGGAAGACCTCCACAGCATCAAGCTGATCGGCCTCGGAGGGGTCGGGGGCATCGTGGCCCGCTACCTCGTAGCCTATCTCGGGGCTTCCCGACATCCGGTGCGTGTGGCCCTGATCGACGGGGACGAGTTCGAGCCGCGCAACGCGGAGCGGATGCTCTTCTCGAGCTGCGGCAACAAGGCCGCCGTGGTGCGCGACGACCTGCTCGATTTCTTGGAGGACTCCCGACTCACCCTCTCCGCCATCGAGGAGTACGTGACGGCGGAGAACCTGGACCGCCTGCTCGTCGAGGGCGACGTGGTGCTGCTCGCCGTCGACAACCACGCCACCCGCAAGCTGGTCGGCGACCACTGCGCGGAGCGCCTCGTCGACGTCTGCCTGATCTCCGGCGGAAACGACGGGGTGGGAGCAGACAGCTCCGGCCACCCACAGCGCGGCACCTACGGCAACGTCCAGATCCATCGTCGGCGGGATGGGCGCGACGAAATGCCACCCATCGCCACCTTCCATCCCGAGATCGCGGATCCGCGCGACGCCCTGCCGACGGATGTCTCCTGCACTGAGGCGATGGTTTCGGTGCCGCAAATCCTGTTCACCAACCTCGCCACGGCATCCGCGATGCTGAACGCCTTCTTCCTGCACGCCTGCCGCTGCCTCGACTACCCGGAGCTCTGCTTCGACATCGGGGAGGGCCTGATGCGGCCCGTGCAGCTGCCGTGGCCCCGGGGCGAGGAACCTCTCCACCAGAAACGGGTCTGAGACCGCGGACCGGCCGGCCCGCCTTGCTCAGGCGGTTTCGGCCTCGTCCAGCTGGAGATCCGAGCACATCGTCTCGCGCATCTTGTACTTCTGGATCTTGCCGGTGACGGTCATCGGGAACTCGTCCACGAACCGGATGTAGCGCGGGATCTTGAAGTGGCTGATCTTGCCCCGGCAGAACTCCTTCACCTCGTCCTCGCCGAGTGAGGAGCCCTCCTTGAGCCGCACCCAGGCGGCGAGCTGCTCACCGAACCTCTGGTCGGGCACGCCGAAGCACTGCACCTCCAGGATGGCGGGGTGGCTGAAGAGGAACTCCTCCACCTCCCGGGGGTAGATGTTCTCTCCGCCCCGGATCACCATGTCCTTGAGCCGTCCGGTGATCTTGAAGTAGCCCTCCTCGTCGACCGTGGCGAGGTCGCCGGTGTGCAGCCAGCCGTCGGCGTCGATGGCCACCGCGGTCTCCTCGGGCTTGTCGAAGTAGCCGGCCATGATCGTGAAGCCGCGCGCCCAGAGCTCTCCTTGCGCGCCGGGCGCGCACGCGCCGCCGGTCTCCGGATCGGCGATGCTCACCTCGAGACCCGGGAGGGCCTTTCCCACCGTCGTCACCCGGCGCTCGATCGTGTCGTCCGTCGTGGTCTGGGTGATGACCGGTGACGCCTCGGTCTGGCCGTAGGCGATGGTCATCTCCGACGCCCCCAGCCGGGAGACGACGTCGCGCATCACCTCGATCGGGCAGGGAGATCCCGCCATGATCCCGGTTCGCAGTGACGAGAGATCCACCTGCTCCAGCCGGGGGTCACTCAGCTGGGCGATGAACATGGTCGGCACCCCGTAGAGCGCGGTGGCGCCGAAGCGCTCGGCGGCGTCGAGGGTGTGGATGGGATCGAAGTGGTCGTGCGGCGTCACCAGGGTGCATCCCCGGGTGAGGGACGTCAGCACCGCCATCACGCAGCCGAAGCAGTGGTAGAAGGGAACCGGGGCGCAGATCACGTCGGCGGACGTGAGGTTCTGGGCTCCGCCCACCAGGTCCGCGTCACCCAGGATGTTGGCGTGGGTGAGCATGGCGCCCTTGGGAAAACCGGTGGTGCCCGACGTGTACTGGATGTTGATCACGTCGTCCGGACGGGTGGACGCCTGCACCTCGGCCAGCCGCGCGTCGCTCACCTCACCGCCCAGCTCGAGCACATCGGCCCAGGTGCGGAAGCCAGCCCCCCGCTCGCCCTCGGTGAGGATCGCCTCCCGGAAGTGGGGATAGTCTCTGCCCCCTACGGCGCCCGACGAGGCGGCATCGATTCCCGGCAGGGTCTCGCGCAGCATGGCCACGTAGTCGCTGCCGCGAAACTCCGGCGCCATGACCAGGGCGTTGGTCCGGCTCTGGGCGAGCAGGTACTGGAGCTCGGCCAGTTGGTAGGAGGGATTCACCGTCACCAGCACCGCCCCGATCTTCGCGGTGGCGTACTGGGTCACGACCCACTCCGTGACGTTGCCGGCCCAGATGGCGACGTGGTCGCCCTTGCCGATGCCGATGGCCAGGAGGCCCTTGGCCGCGGCATCCACCAGCCGCTTGAACTCGCCGTAGCTGTACTCTTCGTTTCGCGTGTGATGGGCGAAGTACAGCCGATCGGGGGTGGCGGCGGTCTGCCGGTCGAAGAGCTCGCCGATGGTGATCGAGCGGAGGTCCGTCATCGTCTTCTCGGCATCTCCGCTAGACGGCCCCCGCTCCCTGGCGCTCCAGGATCTCCCGGCGAAGCCTCTCCGTCCCGAGATCGAACATCGGCCCGGCCGCCTCCAGCCTGGCGGGCTCGACCTCAAAGTAGCCGAACATCTCGTCGTGGACCCTGCTCACGATCTCGTGGCGGGAGAGGCCCTCCAGTGTCAGCTCGCGGGTGCGCGTCCAGAGGCCCCTCATGTAGTCGAGGAAGCGCCCGATCTCTTCGTTCCCGCAGACCTCGCCGTGGCCCGGGACGATGGTGTCGACGTCGAGCGTACTCATGAACTGGAGGGCCTTGATCCAGTCGCTGAAGCAGGCGTGGCCCTTGTAGGGATGGGTGGCCGCGGTGAGGTTGTCGCCGGTCATCAGGATCCTGTCCTCCACCGCGTAGACGAGGATGCTGTCTGGCGAGTGGCCGCCCACGTGTCGGAGCTCGAGCGTGGTCTCGCCCAGGTGGAGCATCAGACGGGCCGCGAACGTGATCTGCGAGGGAATCAGCGGCTCGCTCAGGATGAAGTCCACTTCCTCCGGGGTCCTGTCCGGTGAGAGCCCGGCCATCGACTCCCGCAAAGTGGCGTCCTCACCGAACAGCGACTCCCTCCCTTTCTCCTGCATGACCACGGCGCCGCCGAGCTGGTTGCAGCCGATGATGTGGTCGAAGTGGTTGTGGGTGAGGGTGATGCACCGAACTCCCTGGGAGTCGAGACCGAGCACGAACTCCTTCCAGTGCGCGATGTCCTTGGGGAGCATGGGCGTGTCCACCAAAACCACGCCCTCTCCGGTTTCGATGCAGACGACGTTCGCACCGTCATACCCGGTATTGGCGTGAATGCGTTTGGTGATGGACTGGATTCCCACGGTCGCCTCCTCGTTCGCCGGTCAACTTCCCCTGGAGCGTACGTTCAAGGGTACCTCGCGACCCTCCCGAGATCGAGGCGACCCGAGCCTCAGCGCAATCGACGGGGGCGAAGCGCGACGCGTCGGGTACCCTTCCCGGCCGGAGCGGCAGAATGAGGGTTCTGGTCGCGCCCGCGGTGGCCGAGCGCTGACCCATCGCGAGCGGACTGGAACGAAAGAGGGCTGGAAATAGTGGAAGTCTTCCTGATCCTGGGGGCCGTCCTCCTCCTCTGCGGGCTGTTCTCCGGGCACGACTGGACACTCTTCTTCCTGAAGAAGGCGAACCTCGAGAATCCGGAGGAGTACTCGCGCTACGCGAAGTTCATGGTCACCTTCCTCTCCGCGGTGCTGATCTGGACCGCCGGGGACAATGCGTTCGACCCATCCGATCTCCGCCGGCTCGCGATCGCCTACGCCTTCATCGTCCTCGGCGACGTCATCTTCTTCTTCAACGTGCACTCGAGATGGGGAGTGCTCTCTTTCGCGCTGGCGCATTTCCTGCTGATTCGAAGGAACGCCTTCGGGATCTCCAGCCTGCCGGCGGAAGGAGCGATGTGGGCGCTGCTGGCCGCGATCCTGGGCGGCTCCCTGCTGATCATGTTCCTGGCCTTCTACCCGAAGCTGAAGGACAACCGGCCCTACTTCGCCCTCCTGACCGGCTACGCCATCGTGATCGGCGCTTCCTTCTGGGCCGCGCTGGTCGCCTTCAAGGTGGGCTTCTTTCCCCCTGCCAACCTGCTTCTCATCGCAGTCGGTGTGGGGTGCTTCTTCCTGAGCGACGTCTGCGTGGGGTTCTACCGCTCGCTTCCGAAGAACCAGACGATGGTGTTCGCCACCTATCTCACCTGGGTCTTCTACGCGCCGGCGCTGGTCCTGACTGCCCTCAGCGCCTATGACCTGAATCGGATCTTCTGAGGGCCGCTCAGTCCTCGTCGCCGCGCTTGATCTGGGAGGAGAGCCCCGCGCGCGTCACCTCGGCGCCTCCACCCTTCGTCACCGCTCGCGGCCCAAAGCGGTCGGCGATCTCGTCGAGGGCGCGGTTCAGCTGCGAGCGGCGCTCCCGCTCCTGGCCGGCGCCGAACAGTGCGAGCTGGGCGACAGCGGCGCTGTCGAGATTCGTGACCCCCACACCGAGCAGGCGCACCGCCTCGGAGAGCTTCTCGCGGGCGAGAAGCCGCTTCGCCTCGCTCGCGATCACCGCGCCGTCGTCGCTGGGCTCGACCCATGTGGTGCGGCGGGTGAGGAGCGGGTAGCCGCGCGGACCGGGGCCGACGCGGCGAGCCAGCTTGAGCTTGAGCACGACGGTGCGGGCGCAGTAGCCGCTGCGCCGAAGCCGCCGCGCCACCGCCTCGGCGTGGGCGAGGATCGCCGCCTCCAGAACCTCCCGGCGCGAGACATCGCTCGCGAAGGTGTTCTCCTCGCTGATCGAGACCGGCTCCCGGTAGGGCGCCACCTCGCGCAGATCGACACCGCGCGCGAGCCGTGCGATGTGGTCTCCCCAGTCTCCCAGCAGCCGGTGCAGCTGCCTCGCATCGGCGCGGGCGAGGTCGCCGATGGTCCGAAGCCCGGCGCCCTCGAGCCGCGCGCGCGCCACCGGCCCCACGCCCCAGATCCGGCCCACCGGAAGCGGGTCGAGGAACTCGCGAAGCCGCGACGGCTCCACCTCCAGCAGGCCATCGGGCTTTGCGGCGTCGCTGGCGATCTTCGCCACCATCTTGATCGGAGCGATCCCCACCGAGACGGCGAGCCCGGTCTCCTCGCGCACCTCGCTGCGAAGCCGCTCTCCCACCTGCGCAGCGAGGCCCAGCAACCGCTCGCTGCCGGTCAGATCCAGGAAGGCCTCGTCGAGGGAGATGCCCTCCACCTGGGGCGTGAAGCGGCGAAAGATCTCGAAGATGCGCTTCGACTCCCGCGAGTACTTCGCCATGTCGCCGCGCAGGTAGACGCCGTCGGGACACAGGCGCCGGGCCTCCACGGTGGGCGTCGCCGAGTGCACGCCGAAGCGCCGCGCCTCGTAGCTGGCGGCCGAAACGACTCCCCGGCTACCCGTACCCCCCACGATCACCGGAAGCCCGCGAAGCTCCGGTCGGTCGCGCTGCTCGATGGATGCGTAGAAGGCATCCATGTCGGCGTGCAGGATGGTGCGGCGCTGCCCCACCCACACAGCGTACCAACCCCAAGCCTCAAGCGGGGACGTTCCTTGCGTTCTGCTTTCTCGCAGAGCGAGAGCGAAGGGACGTCCCCGCTAGCTCCGCTCGCGGACGAACTCCGCGAGAATCGAACCCACCTGCTCGGGGCGCTCCATCAGCGCGAAGTGGGTGGCGCCCGCGATCTGGTCCACGCGCACCCCGCCGCGGCAGCCGCGGAGCCGCTCCAGGAGCGGAGGGGGCATGGCGCTGTGCTCCGCGGCGAGCACGCGGATCGGCGCCTCGATGCGGGAAGCGAGGCACCAGAGGTCGAGCACCGCCGCCCCCTGGTAGGCCCAGGCCTCGGTCTGCGGCGCGCAGCGCAGCACCAGCTCGCCGGCTTTGGTCACGTCGGAAGCCGCCGTCGAGACACGCCTCCAGGGCCGCGGCCGCGAAGCCGGAGTAGGGGAAGCGCTTCTGGAGCGCCGCTCGAGCCGCGTCGCGATCCTCGAACTGGGCGCGCCGCTTGAGAGCGCGCTCGGCGAAGACGCGGCTTCCGGCGAAGGAGTCGGTGTCGGCCCCGAGCGGCGGCCGCTCGAATAGCACCGGCTCCACCACCGCGACCGCTGCCACCATCTCCGGGCGCATCGCCGCCGCAGTGAGCGCGGCGGTGCCCCCGCTCGAGTGCCCGATCAGCAGCGCCGGCTCCTCCCCGGCGAACTCCTCCTCCAGCACCCTGACGACGTCCCCGGCCAGCTTCGTCCACGCGTACGCGGAGGGCTCCGAAGGAGCGTCGGACCGCCCGTGGCCGCGCTGATCGATCGCCAGCGCGCGCTGGGACTCGAGCCCCGCGGACCGCGCGACCTGCCAGGCCGGCCCCCAGACCTCCGCACAGAAGCTCGTCGCGTGCACCAGGAGCAGCGGGGGCCCGGAGCCGGGCCACTCCAGCGCACCGAGCCGGAGCGGATCGTCCGCCCCGCCTCCAATCGTTATGGTTCGCTCCGTGACTGAATCCACCACGACGGAAGAGTCTAACGCGTACGACGCCGGGCCGGCCGCCGGAATCCGCTGGGATCTCTCGGATCTCTACGCCGGGGCCGACGACGCCGCCATCGACGGCGACCTGGAACGCGCACTCGGCGACGCGCGGGCCTTCGCCGCCCGCTACCGGGGCGCGATCGCCAGCCTCGAAGCGGCGGAGTTGGCCGAGGCCATCGACGCCCTCGAGTCGCTGGAGGAGGGCCCGACGCGGGCCGGCACCTACGCCGGCCTGCTCTTCGCGGCGGACACCGCGAACCCGGCCCACGGCGCTCTGCTGCAGAAGATCCAAGAGCACGTGAGCGAGATCCGCAACACGCTGGTCTTCCTCGAGCTCGAGTGGGTAGCCGTGGACGAGGAGCGGGTTCGCGCGCTCCTCTCGGATCCGGTCCTCGCCGGCCGCCGCCACCTGTTGGAGTCGATGCGGCGCTACCGCCCGCACCTGCTCTCGGAGCCGGAGGAGCGTCTGCTCGAAGAGACGGCCAACACCGGCGAACGCGCCTTCTGCCGGCTCTTCGACGAGATCTTCGGCGCAGCCCGCTTCCAGATCGAGCTCGATGGGGAGAGCCGCGAGCTCGGCGAAGAAGAGGTGCTCTCCCTCCTCTACGACCCGGACCGGGAGAAGCGGCGGAGCGCGGCCCGCGGCCTCAGCGCCGGCCTTCGCGAGCACTCCCGAACCCTCGCCTTCATCTTCAACACGCTGGTGCAGGACAAGGCCGTCCGCGACCGGCTGCGCCGCTACGCCGAGCCGATCGACTCGCGCAATCTGGCCAACGAGATCGACGGCGCGTCGGTGCAGGCTCTTCTCGACGCCTGCGAGCGCGGTCATCCGCTGGTCCACCGCTACTACCGGCTCAAGGCTCGCCTGCTGGGGATCGACCGGCTGGAGGACTACGACAGGTACGCCCCGGTAGGAGAGGCGGCCGGAACGCGCGGCTACGACGAAGCCAGGCGAATCGTACTCAGCGCCTTCGGAGACTTCGCACCGGCCATGGCGGAGATCGCGGGGAAGTTCTTCGCGGAGAGCTGGATCGACGCCGAACTGCGGCCGGGCAAGCGAAGCGGCGCCTTCTCGGCGTCGACGGTGCCGGCCGCCCATCCCTACGTACTGCTCAACTACACCGGCAACCTGCGCGACGTGATGACGGTGGCTCACGAGCTCGGCCACGGCGTCCACCAGTACCTGGCGCGTGAGCGCGGTCTCTTCGAGCAGGACACGCCGCTCACCACCGCCGAGACTGCCAGCGTCTTCGCGGAGATGCTGGTCTTCCGACGGCTGATGGAAGAAGAGCGCAGCCCGCAGGTCCGCCTGGCGCTGCTCTGTGGCAAGCTCGAGGACACGTTCGCCACCGTCTTCCGGCAGGTGGCGATGACGCGCTTCGAGGAGCAGCTCCACACCGCCCGCCGCGGCGAGGGCGAGCTTCCCATCCCGCGCATCAACGAGCTCTGGATGGAAGCCAATCGCCCGATGCTCGGCGACGCCGTGCACCTGACCGACGACTACGCCTGGTGGTGGCTCTACATCCCGCACTTCGTCCACTCGCCCTTCTACTGCTACGCCTACGCCTTCGGAGAGCTCCTGGTGCTCGCGCTGCTTCGGCGCTTCGACGAGGAGGGTGCGGATTTCGTCCCGCGCTACCTGGATCTGCTGCGGGCGGGGGGATCGGACGCGCCGCCCGCGCTGCTCGCGAAGGTGGGTCTGGACATCACCGACCCGAGCTTCTGGGACGGGGGGCTGGCACTGATCGAGGAGCTGCTCGAGCAGGCCGAGGGCCTGGCGGGCGAGCTGCAGGGCTGACTCTCGAAGCTTCGACGGAGCTCAGCGCTTGCCGAGCGAGAGGGCGATCTCGTTGGCGGCGCGCAGGCCGCTGGTGAGCGCCGCTTCGGTGTAGGGCCCCACCAGGTAGTCGCCGGCAAAGGCGAGGCGCGGCGTGCGCTCGCGCCGCTCCAGGAAGCTGCGGAGATGACCCAGGTAGCCCGCGTGGAACTGCGGCATCATCGGGTCCCACCGGTGCACCGCGGCATCCAGCGGCTCCAGTCGGCCGACGGGAGTGCGGGCGACGTTCTCGACGACGCACTCGACCACCGCTTCGTCCGGCATCTCGAACAGCCGCGCGGCGGCCGAGCTGGTCAGGGCCGCGTTCACCAGGCCCGCTCCCTCGGGCGCGACGCCCGGCTTGTGATGGTCCACTGCCATCCCGTAGAGGTCGAGCCCCGAAGGGCGCGGAAAGGCGACACCGTAGTAGGGAAGCGTCTCCGGCGGCGCGTCGAGGAGCAGGTGCGTGATGATGCCGCGCGAGTACCGCACCTGCTGGAAGAACCGCCGCTCGGCGTCGACGATCCCGGGACAGAGTTGGCGCGACCAGCGAGCCGGGAACGGCGACGACTGCGGCGTCGGCGATCACGCTTCGCTCGCCGCTCGGGGCCCGGTAGCGGACCCGTGCTCCCCCGGCTTCGGTCTCGACCGAGAGCGCCTTCCATCCGGTGCGGACCGGGAGCCGGTCGGCGAGCGTGCGGGTCAGGAGCCCGGTCCCTCCCTCGAAGCACTGGAGACGGAAGCCGCCCGCCAGAAAGCGGATCGCCAGCAGCGCGAAGGTCCCCGAGAGCTCCTCGGGATCGCTGTCGAAGGTGGAGGAGAAGGCGGGTGCGAGCAGGTACTCGAGGGCCTCCTCGCCGACCACACGCCGCAGGTAGCGGGCCATGTCTTCGCGGTCGATTCCGGCCGCCTTCTCGGGGCGCAGGGGATCGAGGCGCTTGCGGTGTCGAGCGATCTCGAGAAGCAGCCGCGGAAGCCGCGCCTTGGCCCGGCGCGAGAGCAGGTCCGAGCGCAGGAACTCCCCCAGCGAATCGTAGTCGCCGGCGCGGAGCTTCCCGTCGCGGAGGATCGCGTTGCGGGTGCAGCCGATGTTCCGGGTCCGGGGAGCCAGGCCGAGGGAGCGAGCGATCTGGTGGAGGTTCCGGTATCCGCTGGCGATGAACTGGGCGCCGCGGTCGATCACGTAGGCGCCGCGGCGCTCGCTGCGCATGCGCCCGCCCGGCACCTCCTCGGACTCCAGCACCTCGACGTCGTGGCCCGCCTGCTGTAGCCGCCAGGCGCAGGTGAGACCCGCGACCCCAGCGCCCACCACCACCACCGAAGCCAAGGTCAGGCTCCTAACCGGTTCCCGATCGACCCACCGCCGCGGCGGTGGAAATCAGCGCCTCGGGGTCGAAGGGCTTGCGCAGGAAGCGGCCCCCGCAGCGGGTAAGCAGATCCTGAAGCTCCTGATCCGGGGAGCTGCCGCTCGAGACGATCACGCCGACGCCGTCGCGCAGGGCGAGCATCGATCTCAGGATCTCGGCTGCCCCCGAGGGTGGCATCCCGGCATCGATCAGCACGGCGTCGATGGCGGAGGGATCCGCGCGGAAGGCTTCGAGGGCCTCGCTGCCGGTGGCGGCCGTCACGACCCTGAACCCGGCCCGACGCAGCACGTTGTCGACCAGCCGGAGCAGCATTGGCTCGTCGTCGGCGACCAGGACGCTTCCAGCGGAGTCTCCGGGCATCGGGCCATGATGCCGCAAACGGCGCTTGACGGAAGGCGAAGGTAAAGCGAAAATAAACCCCCGTTTTGTCTGATTACGTGGAGCTTCGCTGCCGAAGCGCCTTCTCCTTTCTGGAGGGGGCTTCGAACCCGGAAGATCTCGTCGATCGCGCCGCGGAGCTGGGCCACGGAGCGCTGGCTCTCGCTGACCGCGACGGCCTCTACAGCGCTCCCCGCTTCGACAAGGAGGCGAGGGAGGCGGGGCTCCGAGCAATCGTGGGCGCGAATCTCACCCTCTCCGGAGCCGGAGAGCTGGTCCTGCTGGTCGAGTCCCTGCAGGGCTACCGGAACCTCTCACGGCTGCTCACGGTGGGCCAGGGCCATGCGCCCAAGGGCGAGGCCAGGGTCGGATGGGATGAGATCGAGAGCCACGCATCCGGGCTCACGGCCCTGGTTCGCGGGAACGGCTCGCTCTCGAAGGTCAGCCTCGACCGGGCGCTCGGCGTCTTCGGAAGCGGGCGGGTCTGGGTGGACGTGTCCCGGCGCCGGGACCGGCGCAGCGAGGCGGAAAATCGCTTCGCCGTCGCGCTGGCCGAGGCGGCGAAGGTGCCCGTCGTCGCCAGCGGCGACGTGCGCTACGCCCGGCCCGAGGGCCGCCGGCTCCTCGACGCCTTCTGCTGCCTCCGCGAGAAGACCTCCCTCGACCGCGCGGGACGCCGCCTGCTGCCGAACGGCGAGCACTATCTGGTCTCTCCGAAGCAGATGGCTGCGCGCTTCGCCGATCGGCCCGACTGGATCCGCGCCACCCGCGCCATCGCCGAGCGCTGCAGCTTCAGCCTCGAGAATCTGGGCTACCGCTTCCCCTGCTTCCCGGTCCCCTCCGGCGAGAGCCAGGCCTCCTGGCTGCGGCGACTCACCTTCGAGGGCGCCCGCAAGCGCTACGGGCCTTCCCTCTCGCCGCGGGTCCGGGCACAGCTCGAGCACGAGCTCGCCGTGATCGAGAAGCTCGACCTCCCCGGCTACTTCCTGATCGTCCACGACATCGCGCGCTTCGCCCGGGAGGAGGGAATCCTCGCCCAGGGGCGCGGCTCCGCCGCCAACAGCGCCGTGTGTTACGCGCTGGCCATCACGGCGGTGGACGCGGTGGGCATGGAGCTTCTCTTCGAACGCTTCCTCTCCGAGGAGCGCGGCGAGTGGCCCGACATCGACCTCGACCTGCCCTCCGGCGACCAGCGGGAGAAGGTGATCCAGTACGTCTTCGAGAAGTACGGCCCCCACGGCGCCGCCATGACCGCCACGGTCATCACCTACCGCACCCGCTCGGCCATCCGGGAGATCGGCAAGGTGCTCGGCATGGCACCGGACGCGGTGGACCGGCTGGCGAAGCTGCTCTCGAGCTTCAACTACCGCGAGGACCTGGACGAGCTGCACGCGACGCTTCGCCGGGTGAAGATCGATCCCGAATCCCCGCGCATCGCCCTGCTCCTCGACCTCGTCGATCAGATGAAGGGGCTGCCCCGTCACCTGGGACAGCACACCGGGGGCATCGTGATCTCCGCCGGACGCCTCGACGAGGTGGTTCCCATCGAGCCGGCGGCGATGGCCGGGCGAAGCGTGATCCAGTGGGACAAGGACGACTGCGCCGACCTCGGCATCATCAAGATCGACCTCCTCGGCCTCGGCATGCTGGCCGCCCTGGAGGAGATGATCCCCGCGATTCGCGAGCACCAGGGGAAGGAGATCGATCTCGCCCACCTGCCTGCGGACGATCCCAAGACCTACGCCATGATCCGGCGCGCCGACACCATCGGCGTGTTCCAGATCGAGAGCCGCGCCCAGATGGCGACGCTGCCGCGCATGAAGCCGCGCCACTTCTACGATCTGGTGGTCGAGATCGCCATCATCCGCCCCGGTCCGATCGTCGGACAGATGGTGCACCCCTACCTGAACCGCCGGGCGGGCCGCGAGCCCGTCACCTATCCCCACCCGGCGCTGGAGCCGATCCTGAAGCGCACGCTCGGCGTGCCCATCTTCCAGGAGCAGCTGCTGCGCCTGGCCATGGTGGCGGCGGGCTTCAGCGGCGGCGAGGCCGAGGAGCTTCGCCGGGCCATGGGCTTGAAGCGTTCCGTCGAGAAGATGAATCGCATCGAGGGGCGCCTGCGCGAGGGCATGACCGCCCGCGGCATCGTGGGAGAGGCGCAGGAAGAAGTGGTCCGGGGCATCACCTCCTTCGCCCTCTACGGCTTCCCGGAATCCCACTCGGCCTCCTTCGCGCTGATCGCCTACGCCTCGGCCTACCTCCGGGCCCACCACCCCGCCGCCTTTCTCGCCGGTCTGCTGAACGCCTACCCGATGGGCTTCTACAACCCCGCCACACTGGTGAAGGACGCCCAGCGCCACGGCGTCGAGGTGCGGCCGATCGACGTGGCCGCCTCGCACTGGAAGTGCACGCTGGAGCCGGGCGACGCAGAGCCGGCGGTGCGCATCGGTCTGCGTTACGTGACGGGGCTGCGCTCGGAGACGGGCCACGCCATCGAGATGGAGCGGAGCCGCACCCGCTTCGAGAGCGTGGCCGACCTGGCCAGGCGCGTCGCCCTGCACCGGGACGAGCTCGACGCCCTGGCCGAGGTCGGCGCGCTCGGCTCGATCGACCCGGCGGCCCGCCAGCGGCGCTCCGCCCTCTGGCAGGTGGCCGCCGTGGAGCGGGACAGGAGCTCGCTCTTCGCAGGCATCTCACCGCCCGCGGAGCCCTCCCCTCTCGAGGAGCTGTCCCCCATCGAGACCACGCTGGCCGACTACCGGACCAGCGGCCTCACCACCGGTCCACACCTGCTGGCCCACCTGCGCCCGGAGCTTCGCCGGCGCGGCATCCTGGCCGCCGAGCAGCTCTGCCACACGCCCGACGGCCGCTTCGTGCGCACCGCGGGCCACGCGATCGTCCGCCAACGCCCCCGCGCCGCCAAGGGCTTCTGCTTCCTCACACTGGAAGACGAGACCGGCACCTCCAACGCCGTCCTCACTCCGGACGTCTTCCAGAGGTTCCGGATCGCGCTGCACACCTCGTCACTGATCGAGGTCGCCGGCCCCCTTCAGAACGCGGAGGGCGTCATCCACGTCCGCGTCCGCGAGCTTCGCCCCCTCGCGCCCGGCGGCCCGCTTCCCGAGTCGCACGACTACCGTTAAACGGTGGGGCCGCTCTGCGAGCTCCGGCCGAGGAGCTCGCCCAGCGTCTTGACGCTGCTCACCGCCAGGCCACCGAGGAAGATCACACCGAGGAAGCCGAAGGCGATCATCCCCAGCATGCTCTCCCCGTGGAAGGCCTCCTGGAAGAGGTTGGTGAAGAGGCAGAGCAGGGCCAGGTACATGCAGGTGGCCGCGGCCCAGGCGATGCGCGAGCGGGCCTTCCCGGGCGCCAGGAACGAAATGGTGAGCCACCCGATCACCAGCAGCCCGAGGCTGGTGAAGCCCACGATCTTCAGCAGCGCGACGTCGATCACGGCCGCTCCCTCCTCACCCGCGCAGCAGCCCGAGAACGCGCGCCGCCAGGCGATCCGGTGTATAGCCGAAGTACTCGGCCAGCCGCTTCCCGGGGGCGGAGGTGCCGAAGCGATCGATCCCGTAGACGAGCCCCTGCCGGCCCACCAGGCCGCGCAAGGTCTCGCCGCGCGCGGCCTCCACCGCCACCACCGGAACCTCGTCGGGCAGCAGCTCGCACCGGTAGGATTCGGGCTGCTCCGCCAGCAGCTCCAGGCTCGGGAGCGAGACGACACGGGCGGAGACACTCTCCGCCGCCAGATCGGTCGCCGCGTCGCAGGCCAGCACCGCCTCCGACCCCGACGCGAGCAGCACCACGTCCGGCTTTCCCTCCGGCTCGCGGACCGTGTAGGCCCCCTTCCAGACATCTTCGAGGTCGAAGGGCGCTTCGCGCTTCAGGGCCGGAACGCCCTGGCGGGTGAGCGAGAGCGCCACGGGCCCCCGGGCGCGCTGGAGCGCCCAGGCCCAGGCCATCGCCGTCTCGACACCGTCCGCCGGCCGGAACACGGTCAGCCCCGGGATCGCCCGGAGGGCGTCGAGCTGCTCGATCGGCTGGTGGGTGGGGCCGTCCTCGCCCACGAAGAAGGAGTCGTGGGTGAAGACGAAGACGGAGCGCAGCTTCATCATCGCGGCCAGCCGCAGCGACGGCCGCATGTAGTCGCTGAAGACCATGAAGGTGGCGCAGAAGGGACGGAAGCTGCCGTCGAGGGCGATGCCGTTGGTGATGGCGGCCATCGAGTGCTCGCGCACGCCGAAGTGGATGTTGCTCCCCGCGAAGGGATCCGCGCCCTCGGCGGCGGCGGGCCCGACGAAGCCGCTGGCCTTGATCACCGAGTTGTTGGAGCCGGCCAGGTCCGCCGAGCCGCCGACCAGGAACGGTGCCAGCTCCTGGATGCGCTGGATCACCGCGCCGGAGTGCTTGCGCGTGGCGTCGGACTTGCCCTCGAGTCCCTCGGCCAGGAGTGATCCCAGGTCCGCCGGCGTCTCCTGACCGCGGGCGGCGTCCCAGCTCTCGGCGCGCTCCGGATCTGCCGAGCGCCAGGCCGCCAGGCGTTCCTCCACCTCGGTGCGCTCGGCCTGCTTTGCCCGGCTGCGCCCGGCCATGTAGTCGGCGACCTCGGCCGGCACCAGGAACTCGGGCTCGAGGGGGATCCCGAGGTTCTCCTTGGTGGCGCGCACCTCGTCGGGACCGAAGGGCCCCCCGTGCACCTTGGAGAGCCCCGCCCAGCCCGGGCTCCCGAAGCCGATCGTGGTCCGCGTGATCAGGATCGAGGGACGCTCGGCCTCGGCGCGCGCGACCTCGATCGCGCGGCCCAGGCCGTCCACGTCCTCTCCGTCGACCGTCTGCACGTGCCAGCGCTGCGCTTCGAAGCGCGCCACGACGTCTTCGCTGAAGGTGACGGAGGTGGGCCCGTCGATCGTCACCCGGTTGTCGTCGTAGAGGACGATCAGATTGCCGAGGCCCAGATGCCCGGCCAGCGAGGCGGCCTCGTAGCAGATGCCCTCCATCAGATCGCCGTCACCCGCGATCGTGTAGACGAGGTGGTGACCGGGCCCCTCGCCGCCCTGGGCGAAGCGCGCGCGCGTCATCCGGCCGGCCAGCGCCATGCCGACGGCGTTGGCGAAGCCCTGCCCGAGCGGGCCCGTGGTCACCTCGACGCCGGGCGTCTCCCCGTACTCCGGGTGGCCGGGCGTGATCGAGCCGAGCTGACGAAACGACTCGATGTCGCCCTTCGAGACCCCGAACCCGAAGAGATGGAGCAGCGAGTAGAGCAGCATCGAGGCGTGGCCGGCGGAGAGCACGAAGCGGTCGCGCAGCGGCCAGGCGGGATCCCCGGGATCGAAGCGCAGGTGGTCGTCCCAGAGCAGGAAGGCCGGCCGCGCCAGCCCCATCGCCGCGCCCAGGTGGCCGATCCCGGCCCGCTCCACCGCGTCGACGGTCAGGCCGCGGATGGTGTTCTCGATCTGCTCGCGCAGCGCAGGGGTGAGCTTCGTGGACATCGCTCCTCCGCAGGAAAATCAGCTCGGCGGCGACGATAACAGTCTTGGCGGCCGAAGGGGAACCGGGAAACCCCTGCCCTCGGCGCCAGAGGGCTCCCCGGACATCGACAACCGGGGCCGGCGAAGAGCGCGGCTCGTTGCCTCTCCGATCCGGGAGACCCGATCCGTCCCCGCTGGCTGGGGTCACTCGCGCTCGACTCGATCGATCGCGTCGACGAGCTGACGCTCCGCCGTGCGCGCACTCCGCTCATCATCGAGCTGAATTCGTATCCCCGGTGTTTCGAACTCGGGACGATCCTTGCCCCAGGAATCGAAGCCGTGACGGCCGAGAGCCAGCATCCGCTTCGCATCGTCCACGCGGCCCACCGCCGCGTACGCCAGGCCTTTCTGGAAGATCTCCGTCACGTGGACCATGGACTTCGGGTAACGGCCCTCGATCCACGAAAGGGTCGAGCGCTCCAACGAGATCGCATCACCCGTCGCCGGGCGGAACTCGTTATAGACCGTGCACGCTTCGATGAACTGGTAGTGGTCGTAGGCCTGCAGGCGGTTGTCGGGGAGGAGGTAGTAGGCGATCTTTTCTCCCACATAGGTCTGCAGCTCGACCCGTCCCTGGCAGACGAAGTCCGCGACGACGGCGAAGCTCTGGGAATCGGAGCTCTCGAAGGCACCGCTTCGCAGCTCCGAGAATTCGATCTCCTGCCACGGGTCGGTGTCGACGCGAAGGATCTCCAGCCTTCGCACGGTGAGGCGATTCCCGGTGACGGACGGCGCGTAGATCGAGGCCACGGTCTGCTCGAGATTGGCCTCCGTGTCGGGAAAGGCCGGAATCCACTCGGGATGCTGCTTCTTGTATTGCGCGTAGTAGCTGGTCACACAGCCCGACAGCAGGGCCAGGAGTGTCACGGCAACGGCGAGACTTCGCATCGTGTCGACCTCCATGGAGTCTTGTCTTCGCGCTGGCCAGTGGACCCACGTCTGCCGCCGCCACGCATAGATCGTCTGCTCGCCAATCCCGAGACCTGCCGCGACGTCCGTCACCTTCCGGCCACCTTCGAGCAACTTCACTGGACGCCGCCAGAACTCAGGCGGGTAGCCCGTCCGCGCCAGATCGTCATCCTCTCACGACTGTGGCAGGGGAGTCCAGTGGCCTGCCAGCGCCGAAGCCAGGTCACATCAAGGTCTCTGACAGACCCGGGGCGGTTCAGATACTCCTTGACTTCGAACCCCGCTTGGTGTAGGGGGAACACTGGAGAAGGGACTGGCTCGCCCCCCCTCGAGAGCTGGCCACACCAAAACCCGCCTTTCATCTCACCTCCCATCCCGTCTTGGCCCCTTCTCCTTGGCCGTTCCCAGCTCTGGGGAGCGTTCCCCTGCTCGCGGCGCTGAGGCTGGCTCTCGTATTCCTTCGACTGGGAAGGCCAACGGGAGCTTTGAATCGACCTCGTCCCGACAGGGGCGAGCATCCTCATGGGGGAATCGCCATGGTGCTTCGTCTCTTCCTCTTCTCGGCCATCGCCTTCGTCGCATTGGGCCTGGTCAGTTCGCCCGCCATTGCAGAATCGCCGAGGCAGGATGCCTCCGAGCCCACCATTGAGCAGGACCAGAAGACCGTCTCCCGGCTGCCGACGACCGACCACCGGGCGAAACTCTGCACCCGGGATCGCTGGCGGGGCAAGCCATACCTGCGCAGTGGTGACGACGAGACTCTCCGAAGCCACGTGCTGGATACAGCGCTTCCGCCCGCCAATCCTGCATTTCAGGGTGGAGCGAGTTTGACGGTGCTGGGCCGGTAGCTGAAGCTGGTTTCCTGCCACTGCCGATCGGGGCAAACGCGGATCCGGGGGCCGAACACACGGCAGCTGGAACTGCCGTTTGGGACCATGGCGACGCCGGCCGAACTCCAGGCCGAGGCGCGACGCTGACCCCGTCCCTTCGTAGTGGACACCCCCTTGGAGGGAGTACCCTCCGGGTTGGAGTCCAAGATGGGGAAGAGACCTCGAAGAAAGTTCACGGACGAGTTCAAGGCCGGGACGGTGAAGCGCGCTTGCCGAAATTGCGGGAATCTTGACTGGAGCTGCTCGGCGGTGAGAGAATCGCGAAGGCCCGCGTTTGATTCCACTCGAGAAAGGAGATCTTGGATGAAGACGGAAAAGACGTTTCTGTACGGTGTAACCGCCTTGGTAGCGCTGTGTCTCTTTGGCGCTCCCATGGTGCATGCCCAGCTCCTGGACGGGACAGTCCACGAGGCGAAGATAGGTTCCTCGGCGATTGCATACGTTCCCATGGTAGGTCTCGTCAAAGAAGGGGGAAAGGCGACTCTTCCCGTGGTATTGAGATCCACCGGAGCCAATGCGGCCACGGGCGGATTCGACTACGACATCAACGTATTGATCGACATGGGTCCCGGCGTCTGTGGTGAGGCCACCTTCGGGAGCTCTCTACCTATACCGGCGAAGATGCGGCCGTCGTGGCGATCGACGCCTCCGAGTTTCCGGAGCCGGGTCTCTCGATGATCGGCCGCCTCTTTGCAAAGGTTCAGACCAAGACCGGCAAGTCGAGCGTGAAGTCGGTGGCCGGTTGGATGGAAGTCTTCGATGGCGCAGATCCTGAACCCGAAGGCATCTCCAAGAGCATCAAATTCCAGGCGAAGGAAAAGGAACCGGCCAAGCTCGTCGATTGCACGGTACCCTAGTGAGCCACTTCTGGACTCGACACTCGAACGTCGCGAAGTAGAAGAGCACACGAAGACACAGAACAAGGCCAGGTTTCGCGTCGAGACCCCGCGCGAAACCCCTGGATCTGCTCGGGCGAGACCGCGAGCGAGACCGCAGGGCGAGTGTGCAGTGAGCCAGACGTCGGTAGCGGCACATCCCACCTGTGGGCATTGCGTGGATCTTGACTGGATCTCCTCGCCAGTGAGAGGATGGGCGAGAACTCGTATCTGGACTTGCTCACGAGAAGGAGAGGCAGGTGAGAAGGATGAGGATGCTCGCGTTTGGCGTGGCCGCTTTGGCTTCGCTGTGTCTGGTTGGCGCCACCATGGCCCAGGCCCAGCTCCTGGACCTCACGACGCACGAGGTGAAGCTGAGTTCTTCGGCGATGGCGTACGTTCCCATGGCAGGTCTCGTCAAAGAAGGGGGAAAGGTGACTCTTCCCGTAGTGCTGAGAGCCTTCGCAGCCAATGCGGCCACAGGTGGATTCGACTACAACATCACAGTACTACTCGACATGGGTCCCGGCGCTTGTGGTGAGATCACCATCGGAACGATTTCTACCTATACGGGCGAAGAGTCAGCCGTTGTCAACCTCAGCGCTTCTGGGTTTCCGGGGCCAGGTCAGACACTGGTTGGCCGTCTCTTCGCAAAGGTCAAGACGACGACCGGCAAGTCGGGCCTGAAGACAGTGGCCGGCTGGACCGAAGTCGCGGATGGCGTAGCTCCCGATCCCGACGGCATCTCCAAGAAAGCTCAACTGAAGGCCACAGAGAAGGACCCGGCCAAGCTCGTCGATTGCACGGTACCCTAGTAAGCCACTTCCCGACTCGATACTCGAGCTTCGTGAAGTAGAAGAGCGCACGGGGAAGCAGAACAGTCCCAGGCGCCGCGTCGAGGGCTGGACTGCCGAGCTGAGGCGTGAGCCCGCTCGAGACGCGATTCGCCGCCGGCGTCGCAGCGCATATAATGCCGTCCGGGCCCGCCTTCAGCTCCGCCAGCTGGGTCGACGTTTTTTCGGAGCGGAGTCAACGACATACGGGAGAGCGCGCCACGCTGCGCCATAGGAAGCCAGAACCCGCACCATGACCGCAACCAACAGCGATCCGGATACCGCAAGAACCAGTTCGTACCAGGAGCTCGAGTCCCTCTTCCAGCCCGAGAGCATCGCCATCGTGGGTGCGTCGGCGAACGAGCGCAATCGGGGGTATGGGTGGGTCAAGGACCTCATCGACTTCGGCTTCCCTGGGCCGATCTATCCCGTCAATCCCAAGCTGGACGAGATGCTCGGGCTCAAGGCGTATCACCGACTCGAGGACATTCCCGGACCGGTGGACTTCGTGATCTCGGCAGTGCCCGCCAGCGCCGTACTCGCGGTGGTGGAGGGTGCCAGGGTAAAAGGAACCAAGCTCCTGCACCTGTTCACGGCGCGCTTCAGCGAGACGGGCCGCGAGGAAGAGGCGGAGCTCGAGCGGGAGCTGGAGCGCCGCGTCAGGGAAGCGGGCATTCGCCTGATCGGCCCCAACTGCATGGGGCTCTACTGTCCGACGCAGAAGATCACCTTCGGTGGTGACATGCCTGGTGAGCCCGGAAACGTCGGCTTCCTGACACAGAGCGGCAGTCACGCCTTCCGGCTGATCAAGCGCGGCGGTGCCCGGGGCCTGCGATTCAGCAAGGTCGTCAGCTACGGGAACGCCCTCGACCTGAACGAGGCGGACTTCCTCGACTATTTCGCCGAGGATCCGGACACCGACATCATCGCCGCCTACGTCGAGGGAGTGAAGAACGGCAGGCGCTTCTTCGGGGCGTTGCGGCGCGCAGCCGCTCGCAAGCCAGTGGTGATTCTCAAGGGCGGACGTTCTGCTGCGGGACACGCAGCCGCGTCGTCTCACACGGCCGCACTGGCCAGCCGGATGATCGTCTGGGAGGCCGCCGTGCGACAGGCGGGGGCTCTCGAAGTCGGCACCGTCAATGAAATGCTCGACCTGATCCTGGCGTTCAGCAATGCGGGCCCGGTTCGGGGAAACCGCGTCGGTGTGCTGGGAGGTGCGGGCGGCGGGATGGTCGAGGCCGCGGACCTCTGCGCCGAGGCAGGGCTCGAGCTTCCGCCGCTCCCCGATGACATGCGCGAGGCGCTTCGAGAGAAATTGCCCCACGCCTGGGACTGGATCAGCAATCCGATCGACGTCTCCATCACGGGAGGCGGTCATTCCGACACCTTCATGCTGCTCGAGATGATGGCCGCGAGCCCGGACTTCGATGCGATCATCGCCAATGTGAGCGGGATCGAGTGGGCGCTCAGCCGCGGCGACGAGAAGATGTTCCGCGAGACGCTGGATCGGGCCAAGACGCTGGGCAAGGACAGCGGCAAGGCCACCATGCTCGTGATGGGGGACCCCGAGACTCGCGACACGTCGATTCTGGTGGCCGTCCTCGAGGCCCGCGACGAGCTGGCTCAGGCAGGCGTGGCCGTCTATCCCAACATCGAGACGGCTACGAAGACCATGGGTCGCTACGTCCGCCACATGGGCGAAAGAGACTATGTGTCAGTCTTGACTGGATCTTCTCGCCAGTGAGAGGATGCGCAAGAACTCCTCTTTGGATTCGCTCACGAGAAGGAGATGTCAGTTGAGTAGGATGAGGATGCTCGCGTCTGGCCTGGCTGCATTGGCTCTGTCGTGTCTAGTCGGCGCGTCTGCGGCCCAGGCCCAGCTCCTGGATGGCACTACCCATGAGGTAAAGCTGAGCTTCTCGGCGGCGGCATACGTTCCCATGGAAGGCCTCGTCAAGGAGGCAGGAAAGGCAACCGTTCCGGTGGTCCTGAGATCCCCTGGACCCGACCCGATCTGGGGTGGCTTCAGCTACGCGATCAACGGATTGAGTGGACCGGGGCCCGGCCCCTGCACGGAAATTCCGCTCGGGACACTCCAAACCTACCCCGGTGAGAGTGAAGGCCTCGTGACGCTCGTCTTCGTGCACTTTCCGGAGGCGGGTCAGACACTCCGCGGGCATCTCTTCGTAGAGGTCAAGACCAAGCCCGGCAGTACGGGTCTCAAGACCGTGGCCGGCTGGAGCGAAATCGAGGACAATGTGGCCCCCGATCCCGATGGGATCTCCAAGAAGACTCAATTGAAGGCCAAGGAGAAGGAGGCGGCCAAGCTCGTCGACTGCATCGTGCCCTGAGTCGGACTGGACCGGGCTTCGAGATCCTTCGCGACGCCAGCCGACCTCGTCAGTCGAGACCTGCTACGCTGCCCCCTCGGCGATCCGCGCGCGCAGCGAGCCGAAGGCGAGCGGAGTCTCCTTTGTGGGTCTAGCGCGCGCAGCGAAATCCAATGAAGAGGTCCGCGTCGGACGGCGCAAGGTTGCCCTCGACCGCGAGCGGACCGGCAAGCGGACCGCTGCCGAAGTCGCCGCCCCGCAGCAGCGCACCGGGCTCTCCGGTGGGAGCGGCACCGGCCAGGCACTGATCGTCACCCGTCGGGCTCATACCCGCGGTCCACGTGCCACACCCCGCCGATCGCGGCAGCCAGTCCGCCACCCATTCGTACAAGTTGCCGACCATGTCGAACGCGCCGCGCGCCGACACGCAGCTGCTGCGCGATCCGGTGAGGGTCGCTGCGCCTGCCGTCGCGGTGTTGCAGTCCGTCGCGCCGTCGTCCGGCCCCGGGTCCGGCGTGCCGATTACCGCCGCCTGCCACTGCGCATTCGACGGCAACCCCTTGTGCGAGTTCTCACACGCTGCCTGCGCCTGGAACCACGTCATCCACGATGATGGGATCACTCCCGGCAGGCTCAGCGCGTAGATGTCGTTGGTACAGTCCTGCCCGTTGTCCGCGCAAGGCGCGTAGTCGTCGCTCCCCACGCCGAGCTGCGTCGCGCCGCCCTTCGTTAGATCCTTGAGCGTCGCCGTGCCCTGCCGGATCTTCTTCACGAGGCCATTGTTCTTCCTGCGGGAGTCCGGGAGGCGCCAGACGCTCGCCTCGTACTTGTCCATGCACACCCGCCCCACCGCCACCTGGTCCGACCGGCACCAGATTGACCAGGCCGGACTTGCCAGCAGTAGCAGGGCTCCCGCCATCGTGATCGCTCGTGTGATCTGAGTCATGGGGAATCCTCTTGTTGCGGGGGGGCGAGGCCCGGTTGACGCCCGAGTCTCCGGCAATAACCGTTACCTATGTGTCCGGAATGGACCAGGGAAGGCTGGTCGGGGTGGTGGGATTCGAACCCACGACGCTGACCCCCCAAAGATCAGGCTCTAGCCACTGAGCTACACCCCGAGCCGATCAAGGCTATCAGAGGGCCGGCGAGATCGCCTCAGACGAGCTGGATCGGGTGGAGGACCTTCTCGTCGAGCCAGCCGACGATGTCGCGCAGCGCCTCGGCGCAGATTTCGTGGCCCATTTCGTACTCGCGGTAGGTGAGCGCGACGCCGAGTGCGGTGAGCTTCTGGCGCGACTCGCGGGCGCGGTCGACGGGAACCATCGGGTCGTCGGTCCCGTGCACCACCAGGACGGGGAAGCCCTCGTGGGAGGATCCCGGCTGGAGCTGCGCGGCCAGCCCCTCCGGAACCCAGGATGAGAGCGCGGCCAGGCCCGCGAAGCGGGAGCCGTCGCGCAGGGCGAGATCGAAGGCCAGGGCGCCGCCCTGGCTGAAGCCGAGCAGCACGACCCGGCGCGGATCGATCGGATAGCGCCGCTGGGCCTCCTCCAGGAACTCGAGCACCAGCTCGGAAGCCCGGGTCACCTCCTCGGGGCTGCCCTGGACACCCTCGCCCAGGGGGTACCACCCGTAGCCGACCGGGCCGTCGGGAATCCGGAGCCCGACCGGGCCCTGAGGGCTCAGGACCAGGGCCTCACCCCGGTTCAAGATCGGCGCGAGGCCGATCAGATCGTGGGCGCTGGCGCCCCAGCCGTGCAGGGCGAGGACGGTGGGAAAGGGGCCCTCGCCCGCGGGAACGTGGGCGGAGTAGAGGAGATCCATTGCGGCAGGATACCGTCGTGGGCGGGTCCCGTCGCCTCTGCTAAATCCCTTCCCATGCCGACCCCCAAGAACCTCTTCGACAAGGTCTGGGACCTGCACACCGTCCGCGAGCTGCCCGACGGGCAGACCCAGCTCTTCATCGGCCTGCACCTGATCCACGAGGTCACCAGTCCCCAGGCCTTCTCGATGCTCCGCGAGATGGGGCTCCCGGTGCGGTTTCCCGGGCGTACCTTCGCGACCGTGGACCACATCATCCCGACGGACTCGCAGCTGCGGCCGCTCGCGGATTCCCTCGCCGAGGAGATGATCGTCGCGCTGGAGCGGAGCTGTCGAGAGCACGAGATCCGGCTCTTCGATCCGGCCAGCGGCCTGCAGGGGATCGTCCACGTGATCGGACCGGAGCTGGGGCTCACCCAGCCCGGCACCACGATCGCCTGCGGCGACTCCCACACCTCGACCCACGGCGCCTTCGGCGCGATCGCCTTCGGGATCGGCACCAGCCAGGTGCGCGATCTGCTCGCTACCCAGTGCCTGGCGCTGGCCCGGCCCAAGGTGCGGCGCGTCGAGGTGACGGGCGAGCTCGGCCAGGGCGTCTACGCCAAGGACGTGATCCTCACCATCATCCAACGTCTCGGCGTGAAGGGCGGCGTCGGCTACGCCTACGAGTACGGCGGCTCGGTGATCGAGCGGATGGGTCTCGAGGAGCGCCTCACGCTCTGCAACATGTCCATCGAAGGCGGAGCCCGGGTCGGCTACGTGAACCCCGACGCGGCCACCTTCGAGTACCTGCGCGGCCGCGAGTTCTCGCCCCGGGGCGAGGCCTTCGACCGAGCGGTCGATTGGTGGCGCGGGATGAGCAGCGACCCCGGCGCCAGCTTCGACGACCACGTAGAGCTGGCTGGCGGCGAGATCGAGCCCACGGTCACCTGGGGAATCAACCCCGGGCAGAGCTGCGGGGTGACGGAAACGCTTCCCTCACCCCAGCAGATGCCCGAAGACGAGCGGGCCTCCGTCGCGGAGGCGCTCGCCTTCATGGAGTTCAAGCCGGGAGCGCCGATCGCCGGAACGCCCATCGACGTCGCCTTCATCGGCTCCTGCACCAACGGGCGCATCTCGGACCTGCGCGAGGCGGCGCGGGTGGCGAAGACCGGCAAGGTGAAGGCAGGGCGTTCGCACCTTCGTGGTGCCCGGCTCGCAGGCGGTGGCGCGCGAGGCCGAGCAGGAGGGCCTCGACGAGGTGTTCCGCGAAGCCGGCTTCGACTGGCGCGAGCCGGGCTGCTCGATGTGCCTGGCCATGAATCCCGACAAGCTGGTCGGCCGCGAGGTCTCCGCCTCGTCGAGCAACCGCAACTTCAAGGGACGTCAGGGATCGCCCAAGGGCCGCACGCTCTTGATGTCGCCGGCGATGGTGGCCGCGGCCGCGATCCACGGCGAGGTGGTCGACGTCCGGGAGATCCTCTGATGGCAGAGAGAAAGATCGAACGCGTCGCGGGCCGGGGCTGCGTGCTGCGCGGCAACGACATCGACACCGATCGCGTCATCCCCGCGCGCTACCTGCGGAGCGTCACCTTCGACGGTCTCGGCGAGCACGCCTTCGAGGACGACCGCTCCCAGGCCAAGGGAAACCATCCCCTCGATGACGACCGCTACGCCGGCGCCTCCATCCTGATCGTGGGAGAGAATTTCGGCTGCGGCTCCTCGCGGGAGCACGCGCCGCAGTCGCTGATGCGCTTCGGCTTCGACGCCTTCATCGGCGAGTCCTTCGCGGAGATCTTCGCGGGCAACTGCACCGCGCTCGGCCTGCCCTGTGTCACCCTCGAGCCGGCGGACCTGGCGACGCTGATGGACACGGTCGAGATCGACCCGACCCAGGAGGTGGTGATCGACCTCGAGGCGCGCAGTGTGACCTCGCGGGCGGGGAGCATGGCCGCCGGCGTGCGGGACGGCACCCGTCAGCAGCTCCTGGAAGGCACCTGGAACGCCACCGCCGTGCTGCTGGAGGCCGGTGACAGCATCGAGCGCAGCGCGGAGCGGCTCCCCTACTTGGGGGGCTTCAGAACGTAGGGCTCGGTCCGCGCGATCTTGACCCGCTCGCCAGTCTCGAAGCGGTGGTTGACGAAGAGCCCGTTCAAGACGGCCGTCTGCGAGGGATCCCAGGTGTTGCCCGTGCGGTCGCCGAGCGCCGCCAGGTCCTCGCCCGCGCGCGCCTCGACCAGGACGAGCCGCGTCGCCTCGATCGATTTCTTCTGCGCCTCGCTGAGCGGGCGGAAGCTTCGCGTCGTGTTGAGCGTGTGCGCGAGGTTCCGCTTTGCGGCCGACGAGCGCGAGAAGCCGGTGATGCGCCAGGTCGACCCTCGATAGGGGATGAAGGTCACGTAGGCCACCATGCGGCCCCCTTCGAGCTTCATCCGCCACGAGTCGATCCGGCCGATCTTGACCGGCTGTGACTCCTTCACCGTGACGGGGGACTCCCGCTTCGTCTTCTCCACGAACTCCTCCGCCATCTTCCTGGGATCGCCCTCCGGCTGGTCCGCCATCAGGAAGACCACCGCGTCGCCCTGCGGCGCCACGGCGCCCACCGCGCGGTTGGTGTTCGAGCTGCGCCAGCCTGCGGGGAAGATGATCTGGAAGTCGAGATCGGGGTGGAGGAAGTGGTTACCCTGGAAGACACCCGTCTGGGGCCGCTCCCCCAGCGCCAGGCCCTCGATGCGCTTCAGGTGGGAGGCGTGCGTGTCGCCCAGCGCCGGGTCGCGTTTCCAGCGGAGCTCGTGGGCGCGGGCGGCGTTGGCCGCGGCGCGCCCCCGCGAACCGGGGTGCGTGTCGAAGAAGCTCGGCATCCGCGTGTGCCCGATCCGGAGCCTCTCCATCTGTCCCAGGTTGCCCAGGAAGGTCGACATGCCCATCGGGTCGTAGCCGGCCGCCGCCGCGAGCTTCTGACCTTCGCGGTCCGCGGTGCGCTCCATGTCGCGCCCGTAGGCGGCACGACTTGCGGCGCGAGTCCACGGCATCGCGAGCGGGTTGCCTCCCCGCTCGATGTCCTGTTGCGCCGCGGAGTGGCGCAGCGCGGCGTGGGTGATCTCGTGGCCGATCACGTTGGCGAGCTCGTCCTCGCTATTCGCCAGAGCCAGGAGCCCGCGCGAGATGAAGATGTACCCGCCGGGGAGCGCGAAGGCATTGGGCTCGAGCTGGTCGACGACCTTGAACTGATACTGGAAGGATCTGCGCGGCACGCCGCGCAGGAGCTTCCGGCCGATCCCGCTGACGTACTCGTCCAGCTCGGGATCGCCGAGGAGTCCGATCTCCGACTCGACGTCGCGCGAGGCCTGGGCGCCGACCCGCGCGTCGTCGTACTCGGTCAGCAGGACGGTGCGCTTCTTCTTCTGCCCGCCCTGTTTTGGGGAGCTCGAGCAGGCGGCGAAGGCAAGCGCCGCGACACAGACCAGGATCGAGAGGGCGGTGAGAGGGCTTCGAAGCCGCATCGGATCTTCAGGGAAGCTCGGATACCCAGGTTCCGTCGGAGAACCACTTGGCCTTGAGCTGGGTGAGGAGCCCGGTGCCGTCCAGCGTGGTCAGGTAGTTCTCCAACAGGTTCACGAAGAGTGGATCGTCGGCCGGCAGCGCGATGCCGAGGGGCTCCACCGTGAATGGCGTCGCCAGCATGGAAAGACCGGCCTCCGGGTGACGCAGCACCGATAGCGCGCAGATCGGATAGTCGGCGACCAGGGCGTCCACCTCGTCGGCGATCACCATATCCACCGCGCTGTCGTAGTCCTGCGTCGTCACGAGCTTCGCCTTCGGCAGGTTCGTCTTGACGAAGTCCTCACTGGTGGAGCCGCGCAACGCCGCGTAGGTGCGGTTCGCCACGTCCAGCGCGGCCGCGCTCTCGACACTGGCGATCGTCTTCGACTTGGTGAGGAGCGACTTGCCGGAGATGACGTAGGGACCGACGAAGGCCACCCGCGCGTTGCGCTCGGGCGTGATCGTCATTCCCGACATCACCAGGTCCACTTCGCCCTTCTCGAGGGCGGGGAGGAGATCGCCGAAGGGCATCGCCACCAGGCGCGTTTCGAGTCCCATCGAGATGGCCAGCGCGTCCAGCAGGTCCACTTCGAGGCCGATGATCTCGCCGCTCTTGTTCTTCATGTTGAGCGGCGGCTGGTTGCCGGAGAGGCCGACGCGCAGCTCACCGCTCTCGAGGATGCGGTCGAGCCGTGCATTTCCCGGCGCACTCGCGCCCCCGCTCGTCGAGAGCAGTTGACAGGCGCCGAGCAGGGGAACCAGCAGAACCAGGAGCAGAGCGCGGGGAAGGCACTTCACGGTGGGCTCCTTTCGTCGCGATCGCCACAGGGGGCCGGGTATAGCAGCCGGGGGTAGGGGCCGCTATGCGCCCGGCACGCCCTTCCGGGGCGTGATAGATTCGACTGCGAGGAGGCCAGCAGCGGATGAAACATCTCGTCTGGGAGATCCAGTTCGGCCTGGTTCTGGTTCTCCTGTCCGTGCTGCTCTATCTGCTCCACTACACGCTCTTCAAGGATGCACATCACATCCTCCTGTGGACGACCACCAGTGTGGCGTTCCTTCCCATTTCGGTCCTGTTCGTGACCCTGATCATCAATCGGCTGCTGGTCCGGCGAGAGAAGAGCCTCGTGATGGAGAGGCTGAACGTGCTGATCGGGGCGTTCTTCAGCGGCGTCGGGACACAGCTGGCGAGGTACTGCGCCGCCTGGGACCCGGAGGTGGATCGGGTCCGAACCGAGGTCGACGCCGGGCTGAGCTGCAGCGAGAAGGAATACCGGCGCGTCAAGGCGCGGCTCGGGGACTGCGACTACGCGGTCGACGTGGCCAAGGTGGACTTCGAGGAGCTGCGCGGGTTTCTCACCGACAAGAGCGACTTCATGCTGCGGCTGCTGGAGAACCCGCACATGCTGGAACACACGTCGTTCACGAACCTGCTCCGGTCGGTGTTCCACCTGACCGAAGAGCTGGCCGGGAGAGGAGACCTGGGAGAGCTGCCGGAAAGCGACTACCGGCACCTGGCAAACGACATCCAGAGAGTGTACCGGCTGATCGTCCCTGAGTGGCTGAGCTACATGAGGTACCTGGCTGGGAGCTACCCGTACCTTTTCTCCTTCGCGAAGAGATCCAACCCCTTCGAAGAGCGGGCGTCGGTGGTCGTCGAGGAATGAGCGGGGCGAGCGCGGCTTCTCGAGCTTCGGGACCAGCTAGCGGGCCGGCGGTGGAGGAGCCCGACGCCAGCCCCCCGCTTCGCATTCTCTGGGTCGCCTCCAAGATGAGCTGGCGCGGCGGTGTGGGGCGCGTGCTGGCCGGAGCGCTCCCGGCCCTCGCGGCGCGGGGGCACAGCGTGCACCTCGCCGGGCCCGCTCCCGAGGGAGAGCCGGCGCCGCTCCCCGGCGTGGCGCTCCACCCCTGGCCAGCCCGCCGCTTGAAGCTGGCGAACCTGGGCCGGCTTCTCGGCCTCGGGCGCGAGCTGCGGGCGGATCTGATCCACTTCCACTCCGGCCTCCCCCACGGAGAGCTGATCGCGCCGCTGCGCGCGCTGCGCGCGCGGCTGGGCGGACCGGCCATCCTGGTGACGCCCCACACCGCCACGCGCGTTCACTATCCGAAGCGCCGTGCGAGGTGGGGCCTTCGCGCCGCCGACGAGGTCCTGACGCCCTCGGCCTGGAGCGCGGAGGCCGCATGCCGCGCCGGCGTCGATCCTGGGAGCGTGCACGTGGTGCACGCGGGCATCGAGCTGCCGGAGCCGACTCCGTTCGAGAGGCGCGCTCCGGTGGTGCTCTCGATGGGACGGCTCGTGCAGAGCAAGGGCGTCGACGTGTTGGTGGAGGCGTTCGCGAAGGTCGCCAGCGGGCGACCGGACTGGCGCCTCGAGGTGGCAGGCGATGGGCGCGAGGCCACCGCGCTGCGGGAGCAGGCCGCGGGGACCGAGTGCGGGGAACGCGTCGCCTTCCTCGGCCACGTGACGGGCGACGCCAAGCGCGCAGCGCTCTCGCGCGCCTCGATCGGCGTGGTGCCCTCGCGGAGCGAGAGCTTCGGCGGGACGCTCCTCGAGTTCTGCGCCGAGGGGCTGGCCTGCGTCGCGAGCCCGGTGGGCGGCATGGCCGAGCTCACCGGCGACGGGCGGGCGCTGCGCTGCGTCGCGCCGGGCGCTGCCGGGGAGCTGGCAGACGCGCTGGCGGAGCTGATGGACGACGCCGGATCGCGTCGCCAGCTCGGCGACGCCGCACGACAGAAGGCCGCTGGCTTCTCCTGGGAGGCGACTGCTGCGCGCTACGAGGCGCTGTACCTCGCGCTCAGAGCGCGCAGCCGTTCTCGAGGAAGGCCTGGTAGATGACCCGCTGCAGCTCCTCGGAGAGTCCGATGTCCCACGGCTGGGGGTAGTGGCGAGCGATGAAGCCGCCGCCGAACCGCCCGAACGCGCGGGTCATCTCCGCCACCTCGGTTCGGATCTCTTCCGCGTCGACATTCGGACTCGTGGACCACTGGATGTCGACGGTGTTCCAGAAGCAGATCCTGCCCCCGAAGGCGTCGCTCAGCCGTTCGTGTCCCATCAGGCGCGGCTGGTCGAGCTGCACCAGGTCGACTCCGATCTCGATCATGTCGGGGATCATGTCCACGATGAAGCCGCAGTTGTGCCAGAAGTAGTGCATCCCCCGCTCGTGGGCGGCTTCGACGAGACGCGTGTAGCGGGGCTTGTAGAACTCCCGGAAGGTGTCGATCTTCATCTGCAGCTGCGTCTGCAGCCCCCAATCCTCGGCCGACATGAAGGCGTCCACCGGCCCGATCCGGACCCACTGGTCCATGACGGCGATGGTGAGGTCGGTGAGCTGATCGAGCAGCGCCTCGAGACCTTCCGGCTGCGTGTACGGAGAGATCATCAGGTCCTCGAACCCGATCAGGTGGCGCATCCGCTCGAACATCCCGATCGGGTTGAAGCCGACGACGTACTTCCCGGCCTCGCTGGCCTGCTGCACGTGCGGGGCCATCCAGTCGAACCGCTCCGGAGCGGCGACGTCCGGCCAGCGGTAGCTGCCCAGCTCGCCGAGGTCCTGGAGCGGGTGGTGGAAGGAGTGGTCCCACCAGCGCTTCGTGGTCTCCCATCCGATGCCCCACTCGTCGTAGTGACGGTCGCCGATCTCGGGGGCGGACTCCGGCTTCTGCTGCCCCCTCTGCAGCCACTCGAGCACACCAGTCTCGAAGAAGTCCGTCTTCAGGGGCACCATGAAGCTGTAGGGATGCCGCGGTGGGTCATCGAACTCGACCGCCCGCCGCACGATCTCCCGGCTGTTCATCCCGGGAGGCACGGGCTGGGGCTCGAGCAGCCGCCCCATCAGGCCCTGGGGAACCTCGGTCATTTACCGGGTGGCCTCCTTCGGCCGCGCGATCAGTAGACGGGAATCTCGCTGGCCCAGTGACGCTCTGCTTCGTACCACTCCACCGCGCGAGAGATGCCCTCCTCGAGCGAGACCTGGGGGCGCCAGCCGAGCAGCTTCTCGGCCTTTCGGATGTCGGCCCAGGTGGCGAGGACGTCGGCCGGATGGGCGGGCGCGAACTCGATCTCGGCGCTGCGGCCGAGGCGGCGCTCGATCAACTGGATCAGCTCCATCACCTTGTGGGGCCGGTCCCCGCCCAGGTTGAAGATCTCGTAGCCGAGGGGTGCGAGCGCCGCCACGGTTCCGCGCACGATGTCGTCCACGTAGGTGAAGTCCCGGGACATGCTGCCGTCGCCGTAGACGCGGATCGGCCTTCCCTCGCGGATCCGCTGGGTGAAGCGAAACACGCTCATGTCGGGACGCCCGGCGGGCCCGTAGGCCGTGAAGTAGCGCAGCACCGTCACGTCCAGACCGTGGAGGGAGTGGAAGGTGTGGCAGAGCACCTCCGCGCCCAGCTTGCTGGCCGCGTAGGGAGAGATGGGGCGGGTGGTGTCGTGGTCCTCCCTGTAGGGGATCGGGCTCTCCGTGCCGTAGACGCTCGAGCTGGAGGCGAGCACGAACTTCGGGATGCCGCGGCTGCGGCAGAGCTCGAGCAGGTTGAGCGCCCCGGTCACGTTGGTGTCGAGGTAGAGCCAGGGATTCTCGACGCTGGCGCGGACGCCGGCCCTGGCCGCGAGATTGATCAGGCCGTCGAAGCTCTCCTGCTGGAGCTCGGCCTCGGCGACCGCGGCGCGGTCGGCGATGTCGAGACGCTCGAAGCGGAAGCCGGGGCGGCCTCGAAGCCGCTCGAGCCGGTACTCCTTCACGCGCACGTCGTAGGCGTCGTTGAGATCGTCGACACCCACCAGCTCGTGTCCCGCGTCGAGCAGCATCTCGGCGGTTCGCGAGCCGATGAAGCCGGCCACACCGGTAACCAGGTAGCGGGCCATCAGCGTCCCCGGAACTCCGGATCGCGCTTCTCGAGGAACGCGGACATCCCCTCTTTGCTGTCTTCGGTGGCGAAGATCGCTCCGAAGGCCGACTGCTCGCAGGCGTGGGCGACGCGCAGGTCCGCGTCCGGGGTCTCGTGGAGCAGCCGCTTGGCCCGGGCGACGGCGAGCGGTCCCTTCGCCGCGAGGGTCTCCCCCGTCTTGATCGCCGCGTCGAGCAGCGCGTCGGCATCCTCGAAGACGCGATTCACCAGACCCATCCGCTCCGCGGCCTCGGCCGTGATGGGCTCTCCGGTCATCACCAACTCCCGCGCCCAGCCGACACCGACGCGCCGCGGCAGCCGGCTGGTGCCGCCGAAGCCGGGGATCAGACCCAGGTTCACCTCGGGCTGCCCGAAGCGGGCACGGGCGGTGGCGTAGATCCAGTCGCAGGCGCAGGCGAGCTCGCAGCCGCCGCCCAGGGCGAAGCCGTTCACGGCCGCGATGGTCGGTGCCTGGAGCTCCTCGAGGGAAGCCAGGACCCGATGCCCCAGCCGGCTGAAGGCCTCACCCTCGACGGCGGACATCTCGCGCATCGCGGCGATGTCGGCGCCCGCCGCAAAGGCCCTTCCCGCACCGGTCAACACCACGGCGCGAACGCTCGAATCCGCCGCGATCTCCGCGGTGCGGTCGGCGAGGCACTCCAGCAGACCCCGGTTGAGCGCGTTCAGCGCGTCGGGACGGTTCAGCGTGAGCAGTGCGACCGGCCCACGGCGTTCGGAGAGTACGAGGTCAGTCAAGGGACGTTCACTCCTCGGTGGGATCGACGATGCGTGGCACGGCATCCAGGACGGCAGATTCCAGAAACAGTCGCTGCTGCAGCACCGACTCGAAGGCGCTCTGGGCGCAGAAGTGTCCCTCGGACTGGTCGGTCCCTCCCGGTCGAAATGCCGCCGTGCAACCCGGGGTCGGCTCGATCCCTCCGACACCCGTGGGGACGTACTGAGCATAGGCGGCGGTGGTGGTGCCGTCGACGTTCCCCGCGACGGGACCCTCGACCGCCTCCAGGAAGGGAACCTCGCGCCGCACCGGCGCAATCTGGGGAATCGGGCCCATCGCCCAGGCGAGGGACGCGGTGGCGTGGTTGGGAACCAGCGAGTCGTCGAGCCCTTCGACCAGCAAGACGCTCGCCTTGCGCGTCGATCCCTCCACCTCGAGCGGCTCGCGGTAGAGGAAGCGGGCGTGGTTGTGCGGATCCTGCCGGTCGAAGACCGTCTGGAAGAGCGCCAGCGCCGTCCAGCCGTCCGCCGGGTCGAGTGCGGGGAAGAACCCGCCGAGCACGTCCAGCGCCAGGTCCGACTGCTGGTGAAGGAGCATCTCCGCGAGCCGCCCTCCCCCCGCCACCAGGGATGCCGCCCGCACCTCGGGCGCGTACGCCAGCAGTGCCGCTCCGTAGTTGGCCCCCTGGCTGATCCCCACGTAGCCGATGGGAAGCGAGAGATCGAGGTCGGGCAGCCCGTCGGGGGAGCCGAGCGGAAGCCAGTCCAGCGTCGCCAGCTCGTCGAGCATGCGCAGGAAGGCGAGCTGCTCGGCGTTGGTCTGGAGCCAGTAGTCGGGAACCGTCCGGTGACCCAGCAACGCGGAGAAGACGGCGAAGACCTGCGCGGTCATCGCCTCCTGGTCGTCCTCGAGCCCCGCGCTGACCTCCCGGTTCAGGTTGTCGGTGAAGCCGATCACCGCGAAGCCCGCCTCCGCCAGCCCCCGGTTTCGCGCGTAGCTCACCAGCTCCTTCTGGGCGCTGCCGGGATTTCCGTGCTGGTACACGACCAACGGAGCGGGCCCGTTCAGCTCGGTGTTGGGAAGAGCCAGCACGAACTCGACCTCGTTGGATCCGGTCTGCAGCGGTCGCCCCTGCGCATCGCGAGCGAAATTGGGACCGCTGCGGAACTCCGGCGCCTGCCAGACTCCCTTCACCACCGCCACCACCGGGCTCCCCACGACCGCGTCGGGCTCGACGCTGGTGATGGAGAAGGCGGGCGCCGGCGCGGCGTGGATCTGCTCGCGCACCGCCAGCAGATCCCCCGGAATCGCATCGGTGCTGCGGACGCTGAAGCGGAGCGCGAGCGCCACGTCGTCAGGGCGCAGCGACGGCTTCGCGAACAGGCCCGCGGTCGTCAGCACCTCGAGGGCGAGCGGGCGGACGCGGGCGATGGCGGGAGATTCGGCGGGCCCCGGCGGCGCCATCGCCGCCTCGAAGAAGGGCGACGGCCGGAAGGGCTTCCCGGAGGCGGCGCGGACCCGCGTCGTCACCACCAGGCCGTAGCGCCCGCCGGGATCGAGAGGCAGCGAGGGGAACAACAGCAGGGCGTGAGAGAGCCCGGCTCCCGTGGCGTCGCTGCGCACCTCCAGCCGGAAGGGGACCCTCGACGCGAAGCCCGGCCCCGGCGTGAGCTGCAGGAGCGAGATCGTGGCCAGGGGATCGAGGGACTCCGCGGGGGTGAGAGGCAGTGTCGAGGGGTCCGGCGCCTCCGAGAGCTCCAGGACCAGGTGGGCGATCGGGCTGAAGCCGTCGAGGTCGCGGGTGTCGTGGAGCAGCGACTCGAACAGGGCCGCCTCCGCGGGCGGGAAGCGCGGCAGATCGATCGCGAGCCGGCCTCCGGTCGCGCTCTCGGAATCTTCCACGAGCCAGAAGTCGTCGGGGAAGGGGCTGGTCCGGCCCTGGCCAGCGCGGTCGTAGAGGACGACGGCCGGCGTCTTCGCGACCTCCGCCGTCGCGAAGGTCAGGGCCTCGGTCCCGTCGGGGCCCTTCCAGGAAAGGGCGCAGCTCGACTCCCCGGGAAGCTCGCCGATCGGGTTGACCAGCAGGCGCGACGGACCGAGCCTCTGGATCGCGACCCCGTGGGGAGCCCCCTCGCAGGCGAGCTGGAAGCTGCTGCGAGCCGCCTCTACCACGACGTCCGCGAATTCGAGGACGATCCAGCTGGTGGGCGAGACCTCGCCGCCGCCGAAGTCCGGATCGGCGCGGAGCAGGGCCGGCGTCGGCGTCAGAGGCGGGTCCGGAACGCATCCCGCCGCGATCATGGCGGGAAGCGCGAGCAGCAGCAGGGCCCCCGGGGGGTGGAGCCGATCTCGCCTCCGCATCCGCTGCTTCGCCTCCGAGCTTGCGAACCCATCATGGTACCACAGGGGTCTCCCTGCCGTGTTACGGTGCGGGTCGTCTCGAAGAGGGGGATGTGAGCGGTGACACGCAGATCTCGGCTCGCGGTGGCGGCGGGCGTTCTCGGAGCCCTGGGCATCTTCGACATCCTGCTCGGACCGGCTCTGATCCACGCCGGCTGGGTGACGCCGATGTTCGGCTTCCGCTGGATGTTCGGGCTCGGCGTCCTGGAGGCTGTGGCCGGGCTCGTGCTGGGACTGGCGGCGCTCTACCGCACCCGGGACGGCTCCGGCCGCGGCGGCCGGGGCTTCGCCTGGACCGGCGTCGGCTGCGGCCTGGTCGCGGCCGCCCTTCTGGTCGTGGCGCTCCGACCCGGCCTCGGCCTTCCGGCCATCAACGACATCACCACCGACCCGGACGACCCACCGCAGTTCTCTGCGACCCACCGGGACACGAGCTACCCCGCGGAGAGCTTCGCACCCCTGCAGCGCGCGGCCTATCCCGACCTGCAGCCGATTCGCGTCTCGAGCACCCCGGCGCAGGCCCTGGAGCTGGCGCGGGAGGCGGCCGGGGCGCTGGGATGGGAGGTCCTTGCGGTCGATCCCGCGGCGGGGCGTCTGGAGGCGCGGGAGATCTCCCGAATCTTCCGCTTCATCGACGACATCGTGGTGCGCGTGCGTCCCATGGCGGGGGGGGCCGTGGTCGACCTCCGCTCGAGGTCGCGCGACGGGCGGGGAGACCTCGGCGCGAACGCCCGGCGAATTCGCGCCTTCGCCGCCGCAATTCCCCGCTAGCCGCCCAACTTCTCCTCCGCTTTCTGTTTCGCCCAGCGGTAGTCCGCCTTGCCGCTCGGCGAACGAAGCAGCTGATCGACGAACAACACGACGCGCGGCAGCTTGTAGCGGGCGATGTGCGGCTCGGCCGCGCTTCGAAGCTCGTCTTCGGAGGCGTGGGCACCCTCGCGAAGCTTGACGATGGCGGTGACCTGCTGGCCCCAGCGCGGGTGCGGGGTGCCCACCACCACCGTGTCGTACACCGAGGGGTGGTGCTTCAGCGCCTGCTCGACCTCCTCGGCGAAGATCTTCTCGCCGCCGCTGTTGATGGTGACGGAGTCCCGTCCGAGAAGGCGCAGCCGGCCATCGGCCTCGGCGATCGCTCGATCTCCGGGGACCGAGTAGCGGACGCCGTCCACCACCGGGAAGGTCCGGCGCGTCTTCTCGGCGTCCCGGTAGTAGCCAAGGGGCACGAAGCCGCGGCGGGCCAGCCAGCCCTGCTCGTCCGAGCCGTGGGGCACCAGTGCGGAGAAGTCCTCTTTCAGGAGCACGTTGCCCGCGGCGAGTTCGAAGTCGCCCGAGCTGGCCTTCCCGCCGGAGCGGGAGATCTGTGACCCCTGTTGCCCGCTCTCCGAGGAGCCCAGGGCGTCCAGGATCCGCAACCCGGGAATCGCCCGCAGGAACTCGTCCTTCAGCGCGGCGCTCAGGATCGCGCCGCTCGAGGTGAGAAGCCTGAGCGAGGAGAGGTCGTAGTCGCGCTTGGCGAGTCCGTCGAGAAGCGGACGGCCGAAGGCGTCGCCCACGATGGTGATCGCATTCACCCGCTCCCGCTCCACGGTGGACCAGATGTCGTCGGGATCGAGCCGCCGGGGATTCGACTGCACGATCAGCGTGCCACCCACGTGCCACATGTTGAAGGCCACCCAGTGGGCCGCCCCGTGCATGAAGGGCGGCATCGGGAGCGCGCGGATTCCTTTCCCCTTCGCCCGTTCCACCAGCGCTTCGACGCTCTTCTCGGTCCGACTTGGTGCCAAGGCCGCGCAGAAGATGTCCTCCTGGCGCCAGAGCACGCCCTTGGGCATCCCCGTGGTGCCCCCCGTGTAGAGGATGTAGAGGTCGTCCGGAGAGAGATCCCGGGGCGGCGTCGGCGAGGCGCTGGCGAGCGCCTCCTCGTAGTCGAGGGCGCCGTCAAGCAGCGACTCACCCGAGCCGTCTTCCACCTGGAGCCAGAGCCTGACGCCGGGGAGCCGCTGGCGGATCCGGGCCAGGGTGGGCGCGAAGCAGGCGTGGAAGATCACCGCCTTCGCCTCGGCGTTCTCGAACAGGTAGACCAACTCCTCGTCCACGTAGCGATAGTTGACGTTGATCGGCGCGGCGCGCGCCTTGAAGGCCCCGAGCATTCCCTCCAGGAACTCGACGCCGTTGTAGAGGTAGAGCCCAACGTGATCCTGACCGGATTCCCAGTTCGAAAGCTCCGCCCGGCTCCGATGGCAGCCGAGACCGTGGGCGCGGAGCAGGTCGCCGAGCCGGCGGCTGCGGTCGGTCACCTGCGCCCAGGTCAGGCGGCGGTCGCGATGGACCAGGCACTCGCGCTCCGGAATCGCCTCGGCGATCGCCTCGTGAATCACTGCAAGATTCAGCATCGGGCCTCCCTCGGAGCGGGCATTCTAGCGGGCATTTTTTTCGCTCGGCGCGGAGGCCGCCGACGGGGCCCTCGCGTGATACCCTCTGGCTCCCCATGCCCCCTGCCACCATGCGAGCCGCCGTCTCGAAGGACGGAAAGAACCTGGCCGTCGAATCGGTCCCGATCCCGGAGCCGGGCCGCGGCGAGGTGCGGGTCCGCGTCTCCGCCTGCGGCATCTGCGGCAGCGACCTGCACCTCTGCCACGGAGGCCTGATGATCCCGGGGCTGATCCCGGGCCACGAGATCGCGGGAGTGATCGACGCGCTGGGGCCGGAGGTGAGCGGGATCTCCGAGGGCGAGCACGTCGCCGTCGAGCCCTTTCGAAGCTGCGGCGAATGCGACGCGTGCCGGAGCGGGCGCGATCCGATCTGCCGAGCCAGTCAGCTTCTGGGCGTGCAGACCGACGGTGGGCTCGCGGAGTACGTGGTGGTTCCGAAGAGGCGCATCTTCCCGGCCCCCGCCGACCTCGGCCCGGAGATCACGGCGCTGGCGGAGCCTCTCGCGGTCTCTGTCCACGGACTGCGCCGCGGGAGACTCGAGAAGGGAGACCGGATCCTGATCCTGGGCGCCGGATCGGTGGGGCTCCTGGGGCTCTTCGGCGCCCGTGCCATGGGTGCGGGCGAGGTCTGGATCAGCGCCCGCTACCCGCATCAGGCGGAGCTGGCGCGGAAGCTCGGCGCGACCCGGGTGCTCGCCGAGGAGGAGACCGGCCGCGAGAATCTGGACCGGCTGGGGCGCAGCCACCCCTTCGACATGGTGCTGGAGACCGTCGGCGGCAGCGCCGACACGCTCGCAGAAGGCGCCGCCGCGGTGCGTCCGGGCGGCACGGTGGCGGTGCTCGGCTTCTTCCTGGGCGCGGTCCAGCTCGATACGCTCCCCCTGTTGATGAAGGAGGTCTCGCTGGTCTGGTCCTACTGCTACGAGCACGGTGAGCGCAGTGCGGACTTCAGCGACTCCCTCGAGTTCCTGTCGCGCGAGCGCGAGCTCGCGGCGCTGTTCACGAGCGCCTCAGTCCCCCTCGACCACATCGAGCGCGCATTCGCCCTCGCTTCGGACAAGAAGGCGGGGATCGTCAAGGTGAGCGTGCTTCCCTGAGAAGGAGAGAGATCCGATGCTGTTTGAAATGTCCGACCGAGCCAAGCTGATCGAGGAGCAGCTCCAGCGCTTCATGGGCGAGCACGTCTACCCGGCCGAGCGAACCTACGTGGAGCAGGTCGAGGAGTCCGGCGACCCGCACTTCGAGCCGCCCGTCATGCTCGAGATGCGCGCCAAGGCCAAGGAGCTGGGTCTCTGGAACCTCTTCCTTCCCGATGCGGAGCACGGCCCGGGGATCACCAACCTCGAGTACACCCCGCTCTGCGAGCTCATGGGCCGGAGCCCGATCGCGCCCCGCGTCTTCAACTGCCAGGCGCCGGACACGGGAAACGCGGAGATCCTCGCCGAGTTTGGCAGCCCCGAGATCAAGGAGCGGTTCCTGAAGCCCCTGCTCGAGGGGGAGATCCGCTCCTGCTTCTCGATGACCGAGCCGGAGGTCTCGGGCGCCGACCCGACCGGCCTCCAGACCCGCGCGGATCGCGACGGCGACGACTACGTGATCAACGGTCACAAGTGGTTCACCTCGGGAGCGGCGGGCGCCAGCTTCGCCATCGTGATGGCGGTGACGAACCCCGACGCGGAGCCCTACCAGCGCCAGAGCCAGATCGTCGTCCCCACCGACACACCGGGCTTCAACCTGCTCCGCTCGGTATCGGTGATGGGGCACGCCGGCGGCGGCGGACACTGTGAGATCCGCTACGAGAACTGCCGCGTCCCGGTGACGAACCGGCTCGGCCCCGAGCACAGCGGCTTCATGATCGCCCAGGCGCGCCTCGGCCCCGGGCGCGTCCACCACTGCATGCGCTGCATCGGCGCTGCGGAGCGCGGTTTCGAGATCATGTGCAACTGGGTCAACAACCGGGTCGCCTTCGGGGGACCGCTGGCCGAGAAGCAGTTCGTCCAGGAATGGGTGGCGACCTCGCGGATGGAGATCGACCAGGCGCGGCTGCTCACCCTCTACGCCGCCGACAAGATGGACACACTGGGCAAGAAGGCGGCGAAGCAGGAGATCTCGATGATCAAGGTCGTCGTCCCCAACATGATGATGAACGTGTTGGACCGGGTGATTCAGAGTCTGGGTGCGCTGGGCGTGTCCGACGACACTCCCGTCGCCGCGATGTGGCGCTACGGCCGCTCGATGCGTCTCGCCGACGGACCCGACGAGGTCCACAAGATGGTGATCGCCCGCCGCGAGCTCCGGAGGTTCGCCTAAGCAGGCGGAGCAGCGGGGACGTTCCTTGCGCTTTCTGTTGCCGAAATCGCAAGAACGCAAGGAACCTCCCCGGGAGATCTGGCCATGAGCGAGCTGCTGGAGGCCTTCCGGACTGCGGTCCGCTTGATCGTGAGCCTGGATCCCCAGCTCTTCGAGATCGTCGGCCTGTCGATGCGGGTGAGTCTCTCCGCTCTCGTCGTCGCCACGCTGCTCGCCCTGCCGATCGGCGCCAGCATCGGAATCCTCCGCTTTCCCGGCCGCAGGCTGGCGATCATCCTGCTGAACTCCCTGCTAGCGCTCCCCGCGGTGGTGGTCGGGCTGCTCGTCTACCTGTTTCTCTCCCGCTCGGGCCCCCTCGGCGACCTGGGGCTGCTGTTCACGCCGACGGCCATGGTCATCGCCCAGACCGTGCTGATCACACCGCTCATCACTGCCCTTTCCCGGCAGGTGATGGAGGATCTCTTCGAGGAGTACGCCGAGCAGCTCCGCTCCCTCGGCGCCGGATCGTGGCAGTCGATTTGCACGCTGCTCTGGGAGGGCCGCTTCAGCCTGCTGACGGCCGTGCTGGCCGGCTTCGGCCGAGCGATCGGCGAGGTCGGCGCAGTAATCATCGTCGGCGGCAACATCGCCCACCTGACCCGTGTCATGACGACCTCCATCGCGCTCGAGACCAACCGGGGCGACCTTCCCCTGGCCCTCGGCATCGGCATCATCCTGATCGGGCTCTCCATCCTGGTGAACGCCACCGCCCACCTCGCCCAGGAGATCGCGCAAAGTGCCGGAGTCTGAACACGCAGCGGGAATCCTGCCCCTGGCCGTGAACAGGCTCGGCTACCAGCTCGGCGGGAAACAGCTCCTCGACGAGATCAGCTTCGTGCTCGAGCCGGGCCCCTGCAGCGTGCTGCTCGGACCCAACGGGGCCGGCAAGACCCTGATCCTGCGGCTCTGCCACGGGCTCCTCGAGCCGAGCGGCGGCAACATCGCGTGGCGCGGGCCGGGCGCCGCGACTGCCAGCCGGCAGCTCGCGATGGTCTTCCAGCGACCGCTCTTGCTGCGCCGCTCCGTGGCGGCGAACGTCGATTACGCCATGCGCCTGCGCGGTCTTCCGCGCCGGCAGCGCGCCGCGCGCAGCGCCCGCGTCCTCGAGGCCACGGGCCTCGACGCGATGGCCCAGCGGGGCGCGCGGCAGCTCTCGGTGGGGGAGCAGCAGCGCCTGGCGCTGGCGCGGGCCTGGGCGCTGCGGCCTCAGGTCCTGCTCCTCGACGAGCCGGCCGCCTCGCTCGACCCCGGGGCCTGCCGCGCCCTGGAGTCCGCGATCCGGGCGATCCGCGAGGACGGCACCAAGATCCTGATGACCACCCACGACATGGGCCAGGCGCGGCGCATGGCCGACGAGGTGCTCTTCCTCCACCGCGGGCGTCTGCTGGAGCAGACGCCTGCGGCGGAGTTCTTCGAGTCCCCGGTCAGCGCCGAGGCCCGGGCCTTTCTCCAAGGAGAGCTCCCATGGTGAAGACCCGGCGAAACCCCTGGGCGTGGCTGCTGGTGGCCGTGCCCATCGCCATTGGCGGACCCGCCGCGTCTGCCGACCGCTTCATCACCCTGGCCTCGACCACATCGACGCGGGACTCCGGGTTCTTCGATTCCGTGCTCCCCTCTTTCGAGGCCAAGACGGGGGTCGAGGTCCGGGTGGTGGCGGTGGGGACCGGGCGCGCCCTTCGCCTGGGCGAGCGGGGGGACGTCGACGCCGTACTGGTCCACGACCGCACCTCCGAGCTGGAGTTCGTCGCCAGGGGTTTCGGGATCGAACGGCGCGAGGTGATGTACAACGACTTCGTCGTGATCGGACCGGGGCGGGACCCGGCCGGGATCCGCGGCTTCGCGGACGCCGCCAGCGCCTTTGCCCGGATCGCAGAGAGCCGGGCCATCTTCGCCTCGCGCGGGGACGAGAGCGGCACCCACAAGGCGGAGCTCCGGCTCTGGGAGGCCGCGGGCGTGGACGCTCGCGCCGAATCGGGCAGCTGGTACCGCGAGACCGGCAGCGGGATGGGCGCCGCCCTCAACACCGCGGCCGAGCTCGAAGCCTACCTCCTGGCCGACCGCGGCACCTGGCTGAGCTTCAAGAACCGCGGCGATCTCGAGGTCCTCGTCGAGGGTGATCCCCGCCTGCGCAACGTCTACGGCGCCCTCGTAGTCGACCCGGCGCGGCACCCCCACGTGAAGAGCGAGGAGGCTCGCGCCTTCGTGGAGTGGCTCGTCTGCGAGGAGGGGCGCGCGGCCATCGCCGCCTTTCGCCTCGGGGGAAAGCAGCTGTTCCACCCGATCGCCCCGGAATAGGCCAGCGGGCTACTTCTTCGGCCGGCTGCCGTAGTCCTGGAAGGGGTCGTCCCGTTCGCGGACGGCCTGACGGAAGCCGACTTCCCCGGCGCGCTTCACGAAATCGAGACCCTCCTGGGTGTGGCGCGCGATCCCGTCGAAGAGCGTCCCGAGGGTGCGGGTCGAGGTCATGCCCATATGCTCGACGGTCTGATTGCAGAGCATCTTCAGCATGATCAGCTGGTTGAGCGGAACCCGCGCCATGCGCCTGGCCAGTGCCATGGCGTGCGCCTGGAGCTCGTCATCCGGAACCGCCTCCAGGATCAGGCCGATCTCCTCGGCCTCGAGGGCAGGGATCTCGTCCCCAGTGAGCAGGTAGCGCTTGGCCCGCTCCAGACCCATCCGGTAGACCCACATCGCGGTGGTCGGCGTCCCCCAGACCCGGGCCGGGGGATAGCCGAAGCTCGCGCCCTCGCCGGCCACGATGATGTCGGCGCACAGAACCAGGTCGGTACCTCCGCCGATGCACCAGCCCTGGACCGCGGCGATGGTGGGCTTCTTCGCGTACCAGAGCTTCATGTAGGTCTCGACGAAGCGGCCCATCATCTGGAGGTCGGCGACCGAGTCCCAGACCCGCTCCTCTTCCGCCTCCTCGACCCTGCCCTGCGCGCGGCTCTGGGCCGCGGTCGCCCAGTCGAGGCCGTAGCCGGCGCAGAAGGCGGGACCTTCGGCCCTGAGCAGGATCACCCGCACGTCGCGGTCCCGGTCCGCTTCCTCGATGGCCGCGTCCAGTTCGTCGCGGAGCAGCGGGGTGATGGTGTTGTACTCGGCCGCGCGGCTCAGCACGATGGACCGCACGCCGGCTTCGGTCTCCGCACGAAGCGTTTCCGGCACCTTCTCTCCCTCCGCCGCCTGGGTGACTGGCGGCCGCCCGCAAGGTAACGCAGGGGGCGACCGCGACCCCGGGGAGCGCGAGCGCGGGGCGCTCGGGCATCGACGTCACGCCTGGCGAGGTGATTCGCACCCACGTTGACGCGGGGTCATCGGTGGCTGCCTTCCGGGGCCGAGGGGCGCCTTCCCGGCCCGCGCTTGACGCGCCCGCTTTTTTGCATTGCTCTCTCCACGGAACAGTCACATTGGAGGAGAGAACCCATGAAGCGATCCAAAGCGATCGTGCTGATTCTTGCGCTCGCCCTGCTACAGACGGCGTGCGTCGTGATCGAAGACGGCGAGGTCGGAGTATCCAAGAGCTTCGGAGCCATCAGCGACACGCCGGTCCCTCAGGGCGTGGCCTTCGTGGTGCCGGTGGCCAGGCAGATCGAGACCTGGAACATCAAGCTCCAGGAGCTGAAGGAGACCGCGCAGGTCCCCTCCTCCGAGGGTCTGATCGTCGGCCTCGACACCTCCCTGCTCTTCCAGGTGACGGCCAAAGACGCGCCGCAGATCCGCAAGACCATCGGAACCCAGCGCATGTACGTCGAGCGGCTGCTGATTCCGTACTTCCGGAATGCGGTGCGCGACGTGGTGGCGGGCTATCCGGTGAAGAACATCTACGCGGAGCAGGGACGCAAGGAGATCGCCCGCAAGATCCGCGAATTCCTGCAGGAGAATCTGGAGCCCCGAGGCATCCAGGTGGTGGACGTGCTGCTGCGCGACGTCAAGCTGCCCCAGCGCTTCAAGGAGAGCATCGAGGCCAAGCTGACCGCCGAGCAGCGGGTGCAGCAGAAGCAGTTCGAGCTGAAGCAGGCCGAGAAGGACGCCGAGATCGAGGTGGCCCGGGCCCGGGGTGCCGCCCAGGCCCAGCAGATCATCCGCGAGACTCTCTCGGACCGCTACCTGCAGTACCTGTGGATCCAGACGCTGAACCAGAACCCCAACGTGATCTACGTCGCCACCGAGGCCAACATGCCCATCTTCAAGAGCGTGGCAGGGGCGAAATAGGCAGGCGTAATCAGATCACGGCGAGGGACTCCTCCACGTAGTGGAGGATCGCCTCTCGAGAGGCGGCGGGAGTCCGGTGAAAGACCAGTCCCGTATCTGGGACGAGCTGATAGGTGGACTCCGCCCTGGTCTCGATGGTGCCAACCCGTGGCAGATCGAACGAGAGTTCGATCTGGCTGCCGAGGTTCACGGGCTCCGGCGTGCGCAGCAGGCAGCCGTTCTCCGAGAGTGAGAGCACGGCGGCGTGCCACTCCCGCGCGCCGCGCCGACAACGGGCGGGGAGGTGGGTCGCGACCCGCGGCGTAGAACGCGGGTTGTCTTCAATGGTCTGCTGGATCAGCCTGTAGATCTCGTGGAGTCCGGCGGGCCGGGCCACGGCACCGACGATGCGCGGGTCTTCGCTGGTCACGCCGCGGCGCCCGGTGAGCAGGATGATCGGAATCGCCGGAAGCGGTTTGTCCTCGGGGATTTCGCCCAGTCGTCGTTCTTCCGCGATCCGCAGATCGGGAGCGCGCTCCCGGTCGCCACTCGGGAGATCCTCCCACTCCTCGGCGGCGACGATGGAGTACCCCATCCGCGCGAGGATCACGCGCGCGAGCGGAACGTACGCCTCCGAGCGCGCATAGGAGATGATCAGCCGTCGTGTCTCCTGTCCGTTCTCCATGAAAAACGTATCGGTCTGGCGGGAAAGTGAATTGAGATGTGCAAGAAGAGATGCGCAACAATGAAAGAACGCGCTAAGATGTTTGTGGGGTGAGTAAACAACTCGCATCTTGGCTGGTCGCGCGGCGGCATCCGATTGAACGCCTGATGGCGTCGTCCCTCGGGGAGGCCATGCCTGCGGCTGGCTCTCCGGAAGCCGAGGCGCTGCGGCGGTTTCGCTCCTTCGCTGCTTCGGCGTTGCGGCGCGGCGATGGGGCAGTGCCGGCCCTCGACGGAGTCCGCGTCGACGAGCAGCGCGCCACGATGCTGCTCTCGCGCTGGATCGACGCCGCGGCGACGACGGCGGGGCCCGACGCAGCGGCGGTGCGCGAGGCACTGGTGCCGATCCTGCTCCGCTTCCGGATCGGCCTGCGGACCACGCAGCCGGCGCGGCAAGCCAGTGGCAACCCGCGCCCCTCGAAGCGGAGATCGGTCTCCGCGGGCATCGATCGGATCGCCGAAGCGTTCCTCGCCGTCGACGTGGACACCGGCCGAATCTCCGACGCGAATCCGGCGGCCGGGGCCCTGTTGGGAACGACGCGAAACGGACTGCTGGATGTGGATATCGCCAAGTTCCTGGCCGACTCCGCACACGACACCTGGTGGACCCATCTCGACGCCGTGGCCGAAGGCGCCGAGCCGCGGCGCTTCACCTCCCTCATGGTGGACTGCAACGCCGAGCCGATGGAAGTCGACCTGAGCGTGACGCGCTTCGCCAAGCGCAAGCAGACCCTCGCCCTGGTAGTGGCGCGCCCTGCCGATCGGCGCTGAGCGCTGCCCCGCGCCGCTGCGGGCCCGGCCCAACCCCTGACGCCCTCCACTGACCCTGACACCACACTCACTGGACTCGGTGCCCATGTCATACGAACGTGAGCTGCAAGTCGCCCTCGACGCCGCCCGCGAGGCCGGCGAGATCCTGCTCCGGTACTACCGGGAGGGAACCGAGAGCTGGGAGAAGAGCGAAGACAACCCGGTCACTCTGGCGGATCTCGAATCCGACAAGGCGATCGCGGCGCGCCTGCGAGCGGCCTTCCCCGGTGACGGACTCCTCTCCGAGGAGTCGGTGAGCGACCCGTCGCGCACCGAGCAGCGTCGCGTCTGGATCGTCGACCCGATGGACGGCACCAAGGAGTTCACCAGGAAGATTCCGGAGTTTGCCGTCTCCATCGCGCTGGTCGAGGACGGCGAGCCGGTCCTGGGCGTGATCCAGAACCCGGCGGCGGACGTGACCGTCTGGGCGACGAAGGGCGGCGGAGCCTTCCGCGACGGGAAACAGGTCCGGGTCTCTCCGGTCTCCGAGCTGGAGCGCTCGGTCGTGATCGCGAGTCGCACCGAGATCTCCCGGCACAAGTTCGAGCATCACGACGGCTGGTTCGCGGAGATCCGCCCGCTGGGCTCCATCGCCTGGAAGCTCGCCTGCATCGCCTGCGCCGAGGGCGACCTCAACATCTCACTGGCACCCAAGAACGAGTGGGACGTGTGCGCCGGCGACATCCTGGTGCGCGAGGCCGGGGGCGTCTACACGGCGTTCGACGGCTCCACCCGCGTCTACAACCAGGCGGACCCCCTGATCGAGGACTTCATGGCGGCCGGCTCCCCCCAGCTGGTCCAGGCCTTCTGCGAGCGGGAGAACGCCCGCAGCCGGGGCGGCTGAGCACTCGCCGGCCCGTACTCCTCAGCGGCTCGCTACAGCTCCTTCAACTCCTCGACGATGCCGTTGACGACCTCCTTGGCGGAGCCGAAGACCATCAGCGTCTTGTCGGACTCGAAGAGCGTGTTCTTCATCCCGGCGAAGCCCGCCGCCAGGGAGCGCTTGATGACGAAGGCCTGCTGTGACTCGTGGGCGGGAAGGATCGGCATGCCGTAGAGCGGGCAGTGCTCGTCGGACAGAGCGGCCGGATTGACCACGTCGTTGGCGCCGATCACCAGTGCGACATCGCTGTTCTTGAAGTCGGCCTCGATGTCCTCGCGCTTGAAGAGCTTCTCGTAGGGGACGTTGGCCTCCGCCAGCAGCACGTTCATGTGCCCGGGCATGCGCCCGGCGACTTCGTGGATCGCGTAGCGGACGTTGACGCCCCGCTCTTCCAGCAGCTCCTGCAGCTCCCGGACCGCGTGCTGGGCCTGCGCTGCCGCGAGACCGTAGCCGGGCACGATCACGACGTTGTTCGCATTCGCCATCGCGATCGCCGCATCCACCGGCTCGCCGCTCTTGACGTTGACGTACTCCTCCTTTTCGCCGCTGCCCGTCAGGCTGAAGCGGGCGAAGAGCACGTTGGCCAGCGAGCGGTTCATGCCGCGGCACATGATGATGGTCAGGATCATTCCGGCGGCGCCGACCAGCGAGCCGCTGATGATCAGCACGTTGTTGTAGAGAACGAAGCCGGTCATCGCGGCGGCGATTCCGGAGAAGGAGTTGAGGAGCGAGATCACCACCGGCATGTCGGCCCCGCCCACGGGGATGGCGAAGGTGACGCCCAGGATGAACGAGGCCAGCACCGCCACTGCCAGCAGCTGGTAGAGCAGCGTGATCGAGCCGATCGGGACTACGAAGAGCGCCGCCGCTCCGGCTGCGAGCACGATCACGAGCAGGGCCAGGTTGATCAGCTGATGGCCGGGCAGGAAGATCTGGCCGCCCCGCATCACGCCCTTCAGCTTGGCCCAAGCGACCAGCGAGCCCGTGAGCGTGACGCCTCCCACCAGAATCGAGAGGATGATGCTGACGGCGTTGTCGGGGGTGAGCCTCGGCGCAGCGGCCGACACCGTACCGGTGGCCGCCGGCTCCAGGTTCGCGACCCCGACGGTGGTCACGCCGGACGCCGCCTGCGCCGAGAGCACTTCGCCCCAGGTCAGCCAGGCGAAGACCGACATGGAGACGGCCACCAGAGACGAGGCCAGCCCCCCCATGCCGTTGAAGAAGCCCACCAGCTCGGGCATGCCCTCCATGCGGACGGTGAGCGCCAGGTAGGCGCCGATGGCGCTGCCCGCCACCAGGCCGGTCCCCACCCAGAGCCATCCGATCTCGCCGCGGTGGGCGATGTCCAGGAGCGCCGCCAGCATGGCAATCAGCATGGCGAGGGCCGAGAGGGCGTTGGCGCTGCGGGCGGTGCTGACGGCGGAGAGGCGTTTGATCCCGACGATGAAGAGGACCGACGCCACCATGTACATGACGTGGATTGCGGTCTCCATGGCGCGCCCCCTATTCCTTCCGCCTGAACTTCTTGAGCATGCGATCGGTCACCAGGTAACCGCCCACCACGTTGATCATGGCAGCGGTCACGGCGGCCATGCCGACGAAGGCAGCCAGCTTCGACCCGAAGCTCGCGCAGGTCAGCGCTCCCACGATGGTGATACCGGAGATCGCGTTGGCCCCGGACATCAGCGGCGTGTGAAGGGTGTGCGGCACCTTCGTGAGCAGCTCGCGCCCGACGAAGATCGCGAGCAGGAACACGTAGAGTGCGACCAGAAGCGGTGAAAGCATGACGACTCCGACTACTCCCGGGCGGGAGCTGGAAAACCGTGAGCCTCGCGGACCTTTTCCGCGCGGCAGCTCCCGTCGTGCAGGATGACCGCGCCGTCGTTGATCTCGTCCGCGAAGTCCAGCGAGAGCTCCGCCTCCTTCGGGTAGAGCTGCTTCACGACGTTGTAGACGTTCTTGGCGTAGACCGCCGAGGCATCCGTCGGGACCGTCCCCGGGATGTTGATGGTTCCGATGATGGTGACGCCGTCCACGTCGACGATCTCGCCGGGCTGGCAGAGCTCGCAGTTGCCGCCTTCTTCCGCGGCCAGATCCACGATCACCGAGCCCCGCCGCATCCCCCGGACCACCTCCGCGGGAATCAGCACGGGCGCCCTCTTTCCCGGGATCCTGGCCGTGGCGATCACGACGTCGGCGGCGGTCAGATGCTTGCGCACCGTCTCCTGCTGCTTGGCGAGGAACTCTTCGGACTGCTCGCCCGCGTAGCCACCCTCGCCCACCGCAGTTCCCGGCGGCTCGATGAACTTGCCGCCGAGCGACTCCACCTGCTCCTTCACCTCCGGACGCACGTCGGTGGCCTCCACCGCGGCGCCGAGGCGCTTCGCCGTACCGATCGCCTGGAGCCCCGCCACACCGGCGCCCATCACCACCACCTTGGCCGGGTTGATGGTGCCCGCCGCCGTCATCATCAGCGGCACCACCTTGGGCAACCTCTCCGCCGCCATGATCACCGCCTTGTAGCCGGCGATGTTCATCTGTGAGGAGAGCGCATCCATGTACTGGGCACGGGTGGTGCGGGGGATCTGATCCATCGCAAAGACCGTGATCCGGCGCTCCATCAGCTGCTCGCAGAGCGCCTTGTTCCCGAAGGGCCAGAGGTGCGAGATCAGGATGCTGCCTTCCCGGAGCCGGGCCACCTCCTCCGGAGCCGGCGGATGCAGCTTGAGAACGACGTCCGCCGAGGCGAGGGGCGAGGCGTCATCGCTGAGCGTGGCGCCGGCCTTCTCGAGAGCCTCGTCGGAGATCATCGATGCGAGGCCAGCGCCCCTCTCGACACCGACCTCGAAGCCGTCTCTCACCAGGCGCTGCACGGTCTCGGGCACGGCGGCCACCCGGGTCTCGCCTTCTCGGATTTCTGTGGGAACGAAGATGTGGGGCATCGGCCGCTGATCCTCGTGTGGTGTCATGGCTGGGAACGGCCCTTCGGCCCGGAGTCACCCAGAGAGTCTAACCGGCCCCGGGGGCGCGCCAACCCGGCGCGGCCCATGGCCGCTGCATCACGGATCCCGTGGCCCGCGGCGAATCTCGGTCAGGGATGGCAGCTCGAGGTAGTCGGCGGCCTCCGTGAGGCCTCGCGCTTCGTCGGGAGAGCTCGCCGCCAGAGCCATCTCGCGTAGACGCGGAACGGCGTCGCGGCTACCGAACTGGACGACTGAAGAGAGGACGATCTCGCGCTCCGACTCGTCGGCGCGATCCAACTCGTCGAGGAGAAACGACAGCGACTCCGGCTCGTCGGTCAGCGCCAGCTCCAGGAGTGCCCGCTCTCTCTCCTCGCGGGTCTCCGCCCCGCGGTAGCGGGAGACGATCTCCGCCAGGTCCGACGGCATCGGCACGTCGTCTTCTGCCTTCGACGCCACCTCGGGGGCCGAAAGCGCGGGGACGGAACCGGATTCCACCCGGTCTTCATCGATGGGCGAAACGGAGGGCTGGCCGGAGCCGGCGCAGGTGTGGGCGGAGACGTCCGCGCCCGAGCTACGAGCGGAGACCCATCCACCTCCTCCCCCGAACGAATCGCCAGCCAGGCGGCGACCATCAGCAGCACCGCTCCCACCGCGACGATCGCGGTCGATCTACGCATCGTCGATCGACGAGCCGGTCCGCATCCGGCGAGACCGGGGCGGAAGCCTCAAGGCGAGACGACCTTCTCCGGACCGATCTGCAAGTGTGCCCGTGACCAGCAAGGGCGATTCGAGGGGCAGCTCCGACATCTGCATCCCGCCCGTCACCTTGGAGATGAGCTTCTCGCAGAGGAATCCACCCGGCCCGGGGAGGGCCGTTCCAGACGAACCTTCCCCCGCTCGAGCGAGAAGAGATCCAGGGTGAAGCCGTCCACGGCCAGATCTCCGATGGCTGAGCGTCGGACACCTTCTGGAACTTGAAGGAGGTGACGGCGCCGTCGCCGCGTCTCAGCCTATGAGCGGAGGCACTGCCTTGGATAGCCTTCCGGGAGGGAGAGCGGAAGCGGCTCGATGAAGCTCTCCACGAGGTGGTCCACGCCGTCCACGACGAAGTAGATCTCGGCCTCCTCACCCGCCAGGTCCTCGATCTTGCGGCGGCGAACCAGCGATCTCTCCTTCCCGCTCACGCCGAAGTCCTGCTCGAACTGCCCGATCAGGTCCTTGGTGGTGATGCGGATCCCGGAGATCCTGGCGCCCTCTCGCGGTCTGCTCCTGGAAGCTGGCCGTCAGTCTCACCGCGAGGGGCCCTTCGACGATCACGGGTAGCGGCCAGCTCATCATCATCATCGTCGCCGAGGCGGACAACTGGTTCCAGGAGAGGATCTGCGTTTGGCCGCCCCACGGCCCGCCGGTAGTGCCGCCCCACGGCTCGCCGGTGAAGGGATGGAGGCCGCCCCGGACCCGCGGCAGCCGGGCAGGATGTAGACCCGGCCATTCTCGTAGCGCGTGCAGGCCGTGGGCTGGCTCAGCGCGGCAGATGCGCAGAGGAGCAGTGAAACGAGGCTGAGAACGAACGCCAAGGCTCTGACCATGGTGCTCCCTCCCGCCCCGGGTCGCGGGTGCCGGCCCCTGCCGGGGCCCGGAAAGCCCATTGTGACACCGCGGGCTGTGGCGAGTCAAGGGATCCCCGAGCCTCCGCCGGGTGCGCGAGCGGGGACGTTCCTGCTCAGTCGCAGCGCTCCGTCTTGCACGGGCCGGTGAAATCCGCCGCGGCCTCGAGATGGCCCCCGGTTCCGCGCCTCAGGACCGCGGCGCCCTTGCTGTCCTCCCGGAACACCGTGACGCCCTTCAGCCCCCTTCTCCACGCGTCGGTGTAGATGGCCTCTACATCCTCCGCCGTGGCCGAGCTCCGGAGATTGATGGTCTTGGAGACGGCGTTGTCCACGTGCCGCTGGAACGCCGCCTGGATGTCGAGATGGGCCGAGGGCGCGATCTCCGCTGCGGTCGGAAAGAGCCGCCGCACCGGCTCGGGAACCGCCGGATTGCCCCGCACAGATCCGGTCCGCCGCACCTGTTCGACCAGCACTTCGCTCCACACGCCGGCTCGGCGAAGCGCCGCCTCGAAGCGCGGGTTCGTCTCCGGCAGGCGCTCGCCGTCCAGCACGTGGCGCACGAAAGCGAGGGCGAAGAAGGGCTCGATGCCTCCGCTGCAGCCCGCGAGGATCGAGAGGGTGCCGGTCGGCGCGATCGAGGTGACGGTGGCGTTGCGAAGCCGCTCCCCGGCGGCCTCGGCCCTGGAGCCGGCGTAGTGGGGGAAGACGCCTCGCTCGCGGGCCAGCTCGGCCGAGGCGCGCCGGGCGCGGGAGCTGATCCGCTCCATCACCCGCTCGGCGGTCAGCGCGGCCTCGGCCGAGTCGTAGGGGATGCCGAGATCCACCAGCAGATCGGCGAATCCCATCACGCCGAGGCCGATCTTGCGGCTTCCGCGGCTCGCCTCGGCGACCTCGGCGAATGGGTACTCGCTCACCTCGATCACGTCGTCGAGGAAGCGAACCGCCAGGTCGGTGGTCGCGTCGAGCCGCTCCCAGTCGATCCGATCGTCGCGGACGAAGGCATCGAGCCGGATCGATCCCAGGTTGCAGCTCTCGTTGGCCAGCAGGGGCAGCTCGCCGCAGGGGTTGGTCGCCTGGAGCTCCCCGAGCTGGGGAGTCGGGTTGTCGCGGTTCAGCGCGTCGAGGAAGATCACCCCGGGGTCTCCGCCGGACCAGGCATTCGCCGCCATCTCCCCGAGCAGCGCCCGGGCATCCAGGCTGCCAACGACCCGGCCGTCGCGCGGGTTCCGGAGATCGAAGCGCTCGCCGGACCGCACCGCCTGCATGAAGGTGTCGGTGACGCCCACGGAGAGGTTGAAGTTGGTGATCCGCTCGGGGTCGGTCTTCGCCCGGACGAACTCGAGGATGTCGGGGTGGTCGACGCGCAGCACGCCCATGTTGGCGCCGCGGCGGCGCCCGCCCTGCTTGACGGCGGCGGTCGCCGCGTCGAAGACACCCAGGAAAGCCACCGGGCCGGAGGCGATCCCGGGGATTCCGCCCACCGCGTCGCCCCGCGGCCGGATCTGCGTGAAGCAGAAGCCGGTGCCGCCGCCGAACTGGTGGATCACGGCCATGCGCTTCACGGCCTCGAAGATCCCGTCCATGGAGTCGTCGATGGGCAGGACGAAGCAGGCCGCGAGCTGAGCGCGGGCAGCGCCGGCGTTCATCAGCGTCGGGCTGTTGGGAAGGAACTCCCGCGACAGGAGCAGCCGCTGGAAGGCCTCTTCGATCCGGCCGGCCTCACCGCGAAACTCGCTCTCCGCCGCGGCCACGGCGCCGGCCACGCGCCCGCAGAGGTCCTCGTAGCTCTCGACCACGCGGCCGGCCTGGTTGCGAGCGAGGTAGCGGGCCTCGAGCACCCGCCTGGCGTTGGCGGAGAGATCGCTCATCGCGTCGAGAAGAATCCCCGGCAGCCGCGGCGAGCTTCAGCTGGCCACACCGCGCCTCTCGGACCGCTAGGCGGGCCCCCCGCTCTGCTCCTCGGCCCAGTCGCCTACCACGGGGAGCTTGTAGCGCTCACCCTGGTAGGCCTTGACCATCAGCAAGATCCAGAGGACCAGGCCCAGGGGAGCCAGCAGGACGCTCACGAGCATTCCGATCAGCGGAATGAAGCCCGCGACCAACGAGAAGACGAAGAGCGCGCCGAAAACGGCGAGGGACTGGAAGGCGTGGAACCGCACGAAGCGGTTCTCCTTCTCGATGATCAGGAACACGATCCCGGTGATCAATCCGAGCAGGTAGCAGAGCAGGCCCGCAAGCTTGGGATCGAGCCCGGTGCTGGAGGGCTCCTGCGTCTCGGCCGGACCTTCACTCATGACTTCCCCCTTGGTTCGACTCCACACCACAGTATGGGCCAATCGCGGCAGTTTTTCAGCGTTCGAAAGGCTCGGAGCGGGTCTGGGCGATCCTTGAACGGAATCGGGAAGGCCCCTACGATCCGCCGTCTTGCCACCGGGGACCCGCGATGTACCGGAACCAGTGCGAGGCTGCGGATCTCGTCTACTACGTCTCCGGACACGGGTTCGGTCACGCGACCCGCAGCGCCGCGCTGATCGCAGCGCTGCGCCGGATCTCGTCCGACGCGGTCCGCGTCCACGTCCGCAGCGAGGCGCCCCATTGGATCTTCCGGGAGCGGGACCCGCAGGTCGCCTGCTCGGCAGCGGAGATCGATCCGGGGATCATCCAGCGAAACGCCCTCGACATCGACCTCGAGGCGACCATCGAGGCCCACGAGCGTTTCACCGACCGCTGGGAGACGGTCCTGCGTCGGGAGGCAGAGCTTCTCGAGCAGATCGCCCCCAGGCTGGTCGTCTGCGACATTCCCGCGCTCGCCACCGCCGCAGCCGCGGCCGTCGGAGTTCCCGCCGTGGGTGTCTCCAACTTCAGCTGGGACTGGATCCTCGCCGGCTACGCCGACCGGGAACCCCGTCTGCAGCCGGTCGTCCGGCGCTACGCCGAGGCCTACGGGCAGGCGGACTGTATCTACCGGCTTCCGATGCACGGCGACCTCGGCGCCTTCCCGACGGTCGTCGACGTTCCGCTCCTCACCCACCGGCCGCGACTTCCGCGCGAGCAGGTGCGAAGCCGGCTCGGAATCGAGGCAACCGGGGATGCTCCAGTGGTCCTGATCTCCTTTGGCGGCTTCGGAAGCGGACCGCTCACCGATTTCGAGGCCGGGAACCTGGACGGCTTCGTGTTTCTCGCCTTCGATGACGAGCCGCAGGGCTTTCGAGGCGACTGGCGCAGGCTCCCCACCCCCTCGCCGGTGCCACACGAGGAGATCGTCGCGGCCTGCGACGCGGTGATCGGGAAGCCCGGCTACAGCACCGCGGCCGAGGTGATCGCGCAGCGCGCGCGGTTTCTCTACCTGTCGCGCGCCGACTACACGGAGGGTCCGGTCCTCGAGAAGGGCCTGCAGCGAGACGGGTGTGCGCGCGCGATTCCGCGCGGCGACTTCTTCGCTGGCCGCTGGCGAGAGCACCTCGAGGCACTGCTGGCCCAGCCGCTTCCCGCGCAGCCGCCGCCCGCGAACGGCGCCGAGGTCATCGCCGCGCAGCTCCTGGAGAGGCTCTGACGCGCCAGAGCCGAGCGAAGTTCACCCAGTCAGGAGACCGCGAGCATCCGATCGATGGGCTTGCGTGCGCGGACCCGGATCTCCTCGGGAACCGTCACCTCGGGCTGCAGGTCCCGCAGGCACAGGTAGAGCTTCTCGAGGGTGTTGAGGCGCATGTACGGGCAGCGGTTGCAGGCACAGCTCTCGTCGATCCCGGGCGCCTGGATCAGCTGCTTCTTCATGCCCTTCGCTTCGAGCTTCCGCTCGATCTGGTGGAAGACCCCGTCCTCCGTGGCGATGATCAGCACCTCCGCCGGCGACTCCACCGCCCGCGCGATGATGCCGGTGGTGGACGCGATCAGGTCCGCCTGATCGAGAATGGCGGCGTCGCACTCCGGATGGGCCAGGACCTCGGCGTCGGGGTGCCGGACCCGGAGCTGTGTCAGGCGCTTGGCGCTGAACTGCTCGTGGACGACGCAGGTGCCCGGCCAGATGATCAGATCGTCGCGGCCCGCCTGCTGCCCGGCAAAGCGGGCCAGATGGCGGTCGGGGGCAAAGATGACCGGCTCTCCGTCGAACTGCTGAAGGACCTTCACGGCATTGGCAGAGGTGCAGATGATGTCACTCAGCGCCTTCACCTCTGCGGAGCAGTTGATGTAGGAGATCACCTTCGCACCGGGGTGCTTCTCGATGAAGGCCTGGAACTCGTCGGGTGGGCAGCCGTCGGCCAGGGTGCAGCCCGCCCCCAGATCCGGGACGACGACCTTGCGGGTCGGGTTCAAGATCTTGGCAGTCTCGGCCATGAAATTGACGCCGCAGAAGACGATCACGTCCTTCTCGACACGGGTCGCCGCCTGGGCGAGAGCCAGCGAGTCGCCCACCACGTCCGCCAGGTCCTGGATCTCGGACTCCTGGTAGAAATGGGCGAGCAGAATCGCGTTCCGGTCTTCCTTCAGGCGAACGATCTCCCCCTCCAGATCCTCGGGGAAGACCTCGCCCGGTGTCGCTGAAGCAGCCATGCACAACCTCGAGTTTCTCGGGCGCGGCCGGGATGAAGCGGCCAGCTCTGCTGTCTAGAAGCTAGCAACTCGGTAGGAACCGCCGAATTTCGGCCGAAACCAGCCCGATTTGGCTCGGATGGGAAAATCCGTTCCGCGATGGGAATGAACTTTCCTTCCAACCCGTGCGAGAGCGAGATGCCGGTTTCCTCGAAGGCCCTATAGAATCAAGGGGTTGAGTGAATTCGCCCCCAGGGGCAGGTGCGGCACGGCGATTGCAGGTTCAAGTGGATGTTCGAGCCTCCTTGGGAAGGGGCCCTTACGACGCGCTGGCGGTGTCCCCATCGACCGCCGGCGCGTTCTTTTTGGGGTCCGGCTCGATACAGAGGGTCGCCACGCCGCAGGTCTCCGAGCGCACGCTGAAGACCCGCGTGCCGGGCTTGCGGCCGGGTCGCACCTCGCTGGGGTCGAAGCCCGCCCCCGCCAGGCGCTCTCGCGCGGCATCCGCGCTCGGGACGCGATAGGCCATCCCCCACAGGTCGTCCGTGGCTCCGGGCGTGGTCTCTTCGCCGAGAGCCGCGACGACCTCGACGGTGACCCCGCCGATGCGGAAGAAGAGCATGCGCCCCCCCCACTGCTCGAAGGTCCGGTCCAGGGCGAGCCGGATCCCCAGTTGATCGCCGTAGAGATGCTTGGCTGCCTCTGCGTCGGCCGTGCGCACCACCACGTGGTCCACGCCCGTGACCGCGCTCGGCGCGGGCGCCGTCAGCGCGGCGACGGGGAGGAGTTCGGCCGGGCTGAGATGCCGAATCGCGAACAGGAGCAACCCCCGGGTCTCGGCCCCCGGCAGTACCACGTTCTCCCACTCGCGCACGGCGCCGGAGTCGAGGTTTCGGCCCGAGCCCACCTGCGGAGGCCGGGGGTGCAGCCCGCGCTCCTCCAACGTTGCCTGACAGCGGCGGGCGTCGTCCGTTCCGAAGGCGAGACCGATCAGCCCCTCCCCCTTCTGTTCGAGCCGCGCTTCGAGCAACCTGGCCGGAGCGCTGCCCGGGCGGGGACAGAGCAGCTCCAGGTAGGTGTTGTCGAGCCGGAACAGCGCGTTGGCCGTTCCCCCTCTCGGGATGCTCGCCGCGCCAGGATGGATTCCGGCCCAGGAGCCCCGCGTAGCTGAGGCAGGCGGCGTCGAGATCGCGAACCAGGATGATGGCGTGGTCGAGGCTTTGCAGCATGGACCGTGAGAATGCCACGCCGGACTGGATCGCGGGAGGCTACGATGGCCCGGGGATTTCCAAGGGGGGGCGGCGATGAGGACCCTGCGGCGCGTGATCATCTGGCTTCTGGTGCTCGAGCTGATCGCCGCATTTGCCATCGCGGCGGCGATCCGCTTCAAGCTCGAGCAGCCGGCGAGCTACATCGGGTCAACGCTTCCGGCCGGCCCACAACTGGTCGCCGAGCCCCGCACGCCGGTTCTCGACGCGGGCCAGCACGAAGAGCAGATCGCTCAGGCGGTTCAGATAGCGCAGGGCTGAGGCTTCGAGGGGGGCCTCGCGGTCCAGGCTCACGGCCCGGCGCTCCGCGCGCCGGCAGACGGTGCGGGCCACCTGAAAGGCCGCCGCCGCGGGCGTGCCCCCCGGCAGCACGAACTGGCGGAGGGGCTCGAGCTCCGCCTCGAGGGCGTCGATCTGCGTCTCGAGCACCTCCACGTCGCTGGCCGCGGGCTCGCGCACCACGCCGCTCCGGGAGGGGTCCGTCGAGGACAGGTATGCGCCCAGATCGAGGAGCTTCTCCTGGACCCCGTGGACCAGATCGCAAAGGTCCTGGTGCTCGCTGACGGCCAGGGCAGCTCCGAGCGCGGCGTTGAGCTCATCGACGGCTCCGTAGGCCTCGACCCGGAGGTGATCCTTGGCAACCCTGGGACCGCCCAGAAGATCCGTCTCACCCCGGTCGCCGCGCCGCGTGTAGATCTTCACGGGCGCGAGTATAACCGTGAGCAGGGGGTTGCCGCGCTGGAGATCGAGAACCAGGCACTGCAGATCCGCATCGACCTGCGAACGCCGCGGATCGACCTGCGGGACCGAAGCGGTGCTCTCCTCCTGGAGGGCTTGCGGCCGGGTCTCGCCGGCGGCGCCGGCGTGGCGCTTCCGACCGGCGGGGAGCGCGTCCACGCCGTCGGTGAGGTGAAGGGCCCGACGGGCCCCGCGACCCGCGTCGAGATGCAGATCTGGGAGCGGGGCGGGCTCGGAATGCGCTGGGTGGTGGAGGTCCCCCGAGACGAGCCGGGAGTGGCGGCGAGCCTCGCCCTGGAGAACCGCGGGAGCGAGGCCGTCCTCCTCGCGGCTCTCCACCCGCTTGCGATCGAGGCGTCCGACGGGGCCCGCATCGCCCTGGCCGGTCCCGTCACCAGCGCCCGGCTTCCGCTGACGGAGAGCCCGGACGCTGGCGAGCCCCTCGAGTCACTGCTCCTGCTGGACCTGGGTGACGAAGCCTGCGGGCTGCTCGGATTCACCACGGCTCGACTGGCCTGGACCCGGTGGGAGATCGAGAGGCGGGGTTCCGAGGTCACACGCCTCACGGCGGTGAACGCGTTCGGCGAGAGAGCGCTCGCTCCCGGCGCAGTCATCGAGTCGGATCGAGCCTGGCTGGCGGTGGGATCCAGCGGCAGCGAGCTGCTCTTGGACTGGACCCGGCGGACCGGTCTGGAGATGGACTCCCGCGTTCCGCGGCGCGGTGCCGTCAGCTGGTCGCCACCGCGGCGGCTCGATCGTCTCCAGGACCTGCAGCGGGACGAGATCCAGGTGGTGGAAGCCGAGGCCGGGGCGGACGTGGCCCGCTTTCGCTCCAGGCTCGCCCGGGCTCGAGAGCGACTCGAGCCGGGCGCACTCCTGGTCGCGAGCGGAGCGCCCTTCGGCGCCTCGGTGGGTCTCGCCGACGCGCGCAGCGCAGACCGGAGCAGACCTCCGGGAGCCCGCGATCTCGAGCTCGCCTTCACCAACCAGCTTCTCTGGCTGCTGGCGCCGGGTCCGCTTCGGGTGGCCGACGGCTCCATGGCCGAGGCGCGCGCCCGTGCATCGATCGCCGGACTGGCCGGCGGTCTGCTCACGCTCGCCGACGACCTCGACGAGCTCTGCGACGAGCGCTTCGAGCTCCTGCGGCGAATCCTCCCTCCCCTCGCCCGCGAGTCACACACGCCGGCGGCGTCCGGAGTCCTGGTGACCCCGCTGGTCGGGAAGAGGCTCGCCGTTCTGCTGACCAACTCCGCGGCAGAGCCCGCGGATCTCGGGGTCTCGTTTCAGACGCTGGGCATCCGCGGCCCGTTCCACGGCTTCGATTTCTGGGAGAACCAGCCGCTGGGTTTCCTCTCCGACCGGATCCCGTCGCGGCGCGTGGACCCCGGCGGCTGCCGAGTCGTCGGTCTGACGCCGCCCTCGGATCGCGTCCAGGTGATCGGCACCTCACTTCACATCGGAATGGGCACGTGGGAGGTGGCCAGTCTCCGGCCGGAGCCACGAAGCGGCCACGTCCTCTCGCTCCGGCTCCCCGGAACGCACCGCGGCGACGTCTGGATCGCCGAGCCGGACGCGGCGACGGCGCGCCGGGTGGCCGTCGCCTTCAGCGATGCGGCCACGATCGAGGTCGGCACCTCGACCGGATGAGCGGACGCAGCCTGTCAGCCGCGGCGCAGCTCTTCTTCGACCAGCTTCTCGAGAGCCGGGTCCGGCGGCGGGGCGGGTGCGGGCTCCGGAGCATCCGTCGCCGCTCTCTGACGGCGCAGGAAGAAGACCAGCAGGGCACCACCGGCGGCGAAAGCCGCGACCGGAATCAGATAGGCGACCAGACCCATCCCCTCGGCCCTGGGCGCCTGACGGAGCTGGTCTCCGAAGACCCGGAAGAGCTCCTGCTCGACCTCGCTTTTCGAAACGCCGGCCTCCTCCTGCTCGAGGATCCACTCGCGAAGCTCACCGGCCTGCGGACTGGGGCAGTCGGAGAGTGCGCGCCCGGGACAGTAGGGACTCATCACCTCCCTGGAGAGCTGATAGCCCCAACCGCTCTTCTCCTCGTCGGCCTTGGCGGGCAGCGCCCAGGCGGCGGCGAGCAGAGTCAGCGCCAGCGCAACTGCGACTTCTCTCATTGGAGCAAGTGTATCGCTCCCACACCCGCCGCTCATCCCTCGGACCGGGGCATGCGAAGGATGCAGCGCGTATACTCGCCGCCGTGCAGGAGACCTTCAGCCACTCCAGTCTGGGTTGCTTCGAGACCTGTCCGAAGCAGTATCACTTCCGCTACATCGAGAAGATCCGGGTCGACGTCGAGGGAATCGAGGCCTTCGTGGGCAAGCGGGTCCACGAGGTCCTCGAGCGGCTCTATCTCTTCGTCGCCGACGGAAAGGTTCCCTCCCTCAATCGGGTGCTGTTCCGCTACGAGGAGAACTGGAAGGAGCGGTTCGACGCCGACCGCATCCGGATCGTGCGCTCCGGGACGGAGCCGGACTTCTACTTCAACAACGGGGCGCGCTGTCTGGAGAACTACTACAGGAGTCACTACCCCTTCGACGGCGACGAGACGCTGGGTCTCGAAAAGCGGATCCAGTTCCGGCTGGACGACCGCGGGGAGTACAAGATCCGCGGGATCATCGACCGTCTGGTGCGCGCCCCGGACGGAGCGCTCGAGATCCACGACTTCAAGACGGGAGCGCGGGTTCCCTCCCAGGCCAGGCTCGACGCCGACAGGCAGCTCGCCCTCTACGAGATCGGCGTCCGCGAGCAGCTCGGCGAGGAAGGCGAGATCCGGCTGGTGTGGCACTACGTCCTCTCGGGCCAGCAGCGCACCTCGGTGCGCACACCCGAGCAACTGGCCGAGCTGCGCGCGGCCACCACTCGCCTGATCGACCGGATCCGCGACGAAACAGAATGGGCACCCAGGCGCGGTCCGCTCTGCGACTGGTGCGAATTCAAGGAAGTCTGCCCGGCCTTTCGAAAGCAAGCGGAAGCCACCGGGGAGCTCTCCGACGCAGCGCCGAGCGAGGCAGTTCCCGCGAAGGACTAGCTTCGGCTGGTCTGAGCGATCTGCTAGCTTGCGTTGCCATGGCTCTTCGAATCGAACGCATCCCCACACTGAATGACAACTACACCTACCTGGCGATCTGCGAGGCCAGCGGTGAGGCCGCCGTGGTGGACGCGCCCGAGGCCGATCCGGTGGTGGCGCGCGTGGAAGCCGCGGGTGTTCGGGTCACCAAGCTCCTCACCACGCATCACCACGGCGACCACTGCATGGCGAACCCCGCCCTGGCGGAGCGTTACGGCGTGCCCGTCTTCGGCCACGTCTCCGATGCGGGCCGCATCCCCGGCTTCAGCGACGGTCTGGAGGAGGGAGACGAGGTCCGGGTCGGCGAGCAGTGCGCCCGCATTCTGCACGTCCCCGCCCACACCTCGGGCCACATCGCCTACGTCTTCGACGAGGCGAAGGCCGTGTTCTCGGGAGACACGCTGTTCGCGGCGGGCTGCGGCCGCCTCTTCGAGGGCAACGCCGAGATGATGTTCACCGCCCTGGTGGAGAAGCTCGGCACACTTCCCGACGAGACCAGGGTGTTCTGCGGACACGAGTACACCACCTCCAACCTGGAGTTCGCAGCCCACGTGGAGCCGGAAAACGAGGCCGTGAAGCGAGCGCTGGCGCGCGTCAAGCAGGTTCGCTCCCGCGCCGCGCCCAACTGGCACGACGCGACGCCCGAGGAGATGACCGTCCCCTCCACGATCGCGGAAGAGCACGCCACCAACCCGTTCATGCGGGCCGGCAGCGTCGACGAGCTTGCGCGCCGCCGCTCCCTCAAGGACAGCTTCTAGCTTGCCCCGCCGCCCCAGTGGACCTCCGGCGGGCGTCGCCTGCTCGACGGTGCGTCACCGGGTGCCGTTCTACGAAACCGACGCGATGGGCGTGGTCCACCACTCGAACTTCGTCCGCTACCTGGAGCTGGCTCGGATTCGCTGGCTCGACGAACACCACCGCTCCTATCGCGAGTACGTGGCAGAGCGTCAGCACTTCGCCACCACCCACGTCGAGGTCGACTACTACCGCTCCGCGGCATTCGATGACGAGATCGACATCACCGCCTGGCTCGAGTGGATCCGCGGCGCCTCCCTGCGCATGGCCTACCGGCTCACCACTGCAGAGGGCCTGATCGCCAGCGGCGCCACCGAGCACGCCCTGGTCGACCTGACGGGCCGCGTCCAGCGCATCCCCCGCGAGGAGCGCGAGCGCCTGGCCAGGATCTGCGCGAGCGACCGCGGGAAGGAGTGAAGCGGCGGCTCAGCGGCCGGTGCCGAGCAGGCGGCGAGCCACGCTCCGGAGGCGACCGCCGAACTGGCGCTCAGACCAGGCGGTGACGCGCTGGATGGTCTCGAGGGCGTCGCCCTGACCCGACCACTGGGAGCGAACCACGTCGGGATGCACGTGGTTCAGCAGCCTGAGCAGCGTCGCCGAGATCACCACCAGGTCGTCCACCAGCCCGAAGGGGCCGAAGATGAATTCCGGCAGCAGGTCGATGGGCGAGAGCACGTAGGCGAGGCCGGCCAGCGCGATGGCCTTGTCTCCCACCGAGACGCGGTCGTCGCGCAGCAGGCGCAGGAGCAGGATCACCAGATCGGGGAGCAGCAGGAGCATGTCGCGCAGCCCGCTCGCATCGCCCGGATGCGGCGCCACCACCCGGCTGCGCAGGCGATCGTAGAAGCGCTGCTCACGGGGATTGAGCTCGATCTCGATGGGTCTCTCGCATGCGCTCGAGCTGGACATGGGGCTGGCTCCCGGGGCACCTGGGAAGATTCTACCGTGTCGCTGCGAAGAGGCCCTCGCCGCCGTCCACCTGGATCACGTTTCCCGTGACCCAGTCGGACCGCGCGTCCGAGAGAGCGACCAGGAAGCCGGCCACGTCCTCGGGGGTGGTGAGTCGGCCGCGGGGGTTCCGGCGCCTCGCGATTCCGACGATCTCCTCGCCGCCCGGGATCTTGGTCACCGCGGGCGTCTCGGCGACACCGGCACAGATGGCGTTGGCGGTGATCTCGAGGGGCGCCAGCTCCAGCGCGAGCTGCCGGATCACCGCTTCGATGGCGGCCTTGGCCACTCCCACCGGTCCGTAGGAGGGAACCGGACGGGTTCCGCCTTCGCTGGTCATCGCGAACACGCGGCCGCGTCGTTCCAGCAGGTCCGCTGCCAATAGCGCCTGGGTCCAGTCGATCAGGCTGGTCGCCATCACGTCGAGCGTCATCGCCATCTGTGCCGGCGTCACCGCTTCCGCCCCCTGCCGCGACACCAGCGGTTTGGGGGTGCCGAACGCGAGCGAGTGGAGCAGAACGCGGAGCTTGGGGCCCTCGGCCAGCGAGCGCCGCAGCTCTTCGACGATCTCCGTTCTCTTCTCCGGATTCGCCGCGTTCGCGTTGAAGAAGCGGGCGCGCCGACCGCAGCCCTCGACGTTCTCGATCACCGCTTCGGCATTCGGAAGGGTGGCGCGGCGGTCGAGGTGGATGCCGATCACGTCGAGACCCGCCCGCGCGAACTCGATCGACGCGGCCGCGCCGAATCCGCTCGACGCGCCGAGGACCAGGCACCAGCCCGGGCCGAGCGTCATCGCGATGCTCCCCTGCCGACGGCGCCGGCCGCTTCGGCGGGTCCGGCAGCGGAGGGCAGCCGCAGCACGCCGACCAGGGTCCGGCCCCGGGCGCCGGGCAGCTCGAGACCGCGCAGCCTGGCGATGGTCGGCGCGACGTCGAGCTGGTCGATCTCCGGAATCCGGAGATTGCGGCGCAATCCCCGGCCGTAGGCGACGAAGCCCGCACCCGGATCGGAGCGCGCCTCCAGGTAGCCACCCGCGGCGCGGCGCGCTGCGGGTCCCAGCAGGGGCGCGCCAAGCGAGTCTACGAACGCGAAGCCGGGGCGAGCCTCGAGACCGAACCACGCCTCGGAGTCGGCGCCGCGCCGGATCATCTCGTCTGCGGAGACGATCCGGTACGCGCCGCTGCGCCCGGCCTCGGCTTCGAGCGCGTTGCGGGCATCCACGGCGGAGGCCGCATCACGGGCGTACACGAAGGCGGAGCCCCCGTTCGAGCGCACCACGGCGTTCCAGCCCTCGACCACTCCGAGCCCTCCGAGGAGGATCAGGCCCGCCTTCTCCAACACGGCGTTGGGGCGAATCGCCGTGTGCACCGGAAGCAGGGCGCGATCCCCGACGATGACGATCGCAGCATTCTCCAGCGACCCGGCGCGATCGAGACAGTCGAAGATCTGTCCGAGATCCGCATCGACCCGCGCGAACGCGTCCCGCGCCTGCTCGGAGTGGGGGCCGTGCGCGCGCAGGACACCCTCGGTCTGGCTGAGGCGGAGAAGAACCAGCCCCGGTGACGGCTCGGCAGCGGCCACGCTGCAGAAGGCGTCGACCAGGAGGGAATCCCGCGGAGCACCGGGCCGCTCGCTGGCCGCCAGCCGTTCGGGGTCGGCTCGGGCGATCTCCAGGAGCCACGGAGTCGTCGTCTCGGCGACGAGATTGCTCCAGAGCTCTCCCCGCCGGGTCGGGTGGACGTTCGGAAGCAGCAGCGGGATGGCAGCGCCGACGGTGGCCGGCCAGTCCAGGGAAGCCACGACGATCCCCGCGTCGATGGCGCTCTGCCAGAGTGTGGCGCCTTGCACGTAGCTCGCGTGCCAGTAGCGCGCGCGCCGGACTCCACGCTCGCCCAACATGTGATCGGCGGGGACGCCGTGTTCGTTCGGGGGAGTCCCGGTCACGAGGCTGGTGTGAACCGGATAGGGCGCCGCGGGAATCACGCTCTCGACAAATTCCGCTGCGACTCCCGCGCGCGCCAGATCGGCCAGGATCGGCATCGGTGTCCGCGCCCGCAGGTAGAGGTCAGGCGTCAACCCCGAGACAGAGACCAGGATCACCTGCTCTGGACGTCCGGGAGGCTCGAGCTCCAGCTCCTCGAGTCTCTCGAGCAATCCCGCGGAGCGGCCGGGATCGGGCGGCGGCGCCTTGCTGCAGGCCGATGCCAGTGCGACGCAGAGGCAGACTGCGAGAAACGCAAGAACGCAAGGAACGTCCCCGCTACCTCTCCGCTGGAGCGCCGGCGCTTTCCGGCAGCGCTGCCCCACTGTCCCCCCGATCAGGTCGAGACCCCGCCACGGCCCGGCGAGAATGTTGAACCATGCGATGCCGGGAATCCAGCCTCAGCGGCGAATCGTCTGGAAGATCTCCTCGAGACCAAAGAGCGGGCGAAAATCCGCCGCCTCCGTGAAGCGCTTTCCCGACAGCGTCACCGGGTACTTGAGGTAGTCGAACGCGCCGACCGGATAGGGCCAGAGTCCCAGGCGGAACATCCGGTGGAACAGCGGTCGAACCAGCGGCTCGGGAAGCGGCAGCGCCCGCCCGCCCGTCTCCTCGATCGCGGTGTGAAGCGGCACCTGGCCGGACCCGGTCACGTTGAAGACACCGCGAAGACCGTGCTCCAGGGAGAGGGCGATCGCCTCGCAGAGGTCCTCCTCGTGCATGAACTGCATGATCGGATCGAATCCCATCATGGTCGGCTGCCGGTCCCGTCGCAGGTACTGGCCGATCATCGAGTGAACGAACTGGCCGAGAACGTTCACCGGCCGCAGCACCGAAGTGCAGATGTGCGGGTACTTCCAGATGAAGGCCGAGGCGAGGGTGTCCACCTCCACCAGATCGCGAATCTCCGGATAGGAGCGGCTGGCCGAGAGCGGGTAGTCCTCATTCATGTAGAACGGGTTCTCGGGAAAGGCGCCGTAGACGTAGCTGCTCGAGACGACCACCAGCTTCTGAACTCCGTAGGCCACGCAGTGATCGAGCATCTGCTTGGTGCCGCGCACGTTCACGTCGTGGCGCCGGCGCTCCTCGCCCTTGAAGTGGCGGATGAAGCCCATGTGGACCACCGCAGTCGGAGCCTCGGTGCGAACCACGTCCTCGAACTTCTTCTTGCGCAGGTCGACCCGGTGGACGTTGACGCCTTGGGGGTGCCCCTTCCAGGGGACCCAATCGACCCCGCAGACCTGGTAGTTCTCGAGCAGGCGCCTCGTCAGCAGCCGGCCCTGGCCACCTGCAATTCCTGTGATCAGTACCTTTTCCATCGCTTTCCCAAGGGGTTGCGAGACCAGGGTAACTCTGGAGCCGCCTCGACTCTACCCCGGGGTCGCCGAACCCGTTAGAGTAGCCCCCCGGAGGGGGTTTCGGTGGTCGAGCCTTCCGTTCGCTTCGAGGATGTGAAGATCCCGCTCTCCGAGCCGATCCACGGCCTGGAGGCGGTCACCGGTGTGCTCGGCATCCCGGAGTGGTGGCCCACCGGCTCGCGAATCGGTGTCGTTCTGGCCCAGGCCACCCACAAGGAGGACCCGCTTCTCGAGACCATCCAGCGCGGGCTGACCGAGCGGACCTACCTGACCCTTCGCTTCCGCTTTCCGTACTCCGAGGCGGGCAAGAAGCGGCCCGACCCCATGCCGATCCTCCATCGGACCTACCAGTCGGCCGTGTCGATCCTGGGGAGGGACCCTACGGCAGCTCCGGCCCACATCTTTACCGGCGGCAAGAATCTCGGCGCCCTGGTGGCGGCCCACGCTGCGACCTCGCGCGTGCGGGTCGAGGGGCTCTTCTTTCTCGGCTACCCGCTCCACAAGCAGGACAGGCCCGACGAACCCCACGACAACCGCCTGTTCCGAGTGATCAGCCCGATGCTCTTCGTCCAGGGCACGCGGGACCGGCTCTGCGACCTCCCCACGCTCCGCAAGACGTTGGCGCGGGTGGGGGCCCCGGTGCAGCTCTCCACCGTGGAAGGCGCAGACCACAGCCTCCGGGTGCCGAAGAAGTCCGGCCGGCCTCCCGAAGAGGTCGAGGCCGAGATCATGACCACGCTGGCGAACTGGATCCGCAGCGTTCTGAGTGACTGAGAGACGAAGATGACCGAGACCAGCGAGAGCGACCTCTACTTCCGCCAGTTCCACGTCGGGCAGATGGCGAACCTGGCCTACCTGATCGGCAGCCGCTCGACGCGCGAGGCGCTGATCGTCGATCCCGCCTGGAAGGTGGACGCGATGCTGGACAAGGCCGAGGAGGAGGAGATGCGGGTCGTGGGCGCACTCGCCACCCACTACCACCAGGACCACATCGGGGGTGAGGTCTTCGGGATGAGCATCGAGGGGGTGGCGCAGCTGCTCGCCCGCAACCCGGTTCCGATCCACGTGAACGAGGTCGAGGCCGACGGCCTCAAGAAGATCACCGGCGCTTCGGATTCGGACCTGGTGCGGAGGGAGAGCGGCGACGAGATCACCCTCGGGCAGGTCCGGATCCGCTTCATGCACACGCCCGGCCACACGCCGGGCTCGCAGTGCTTCCTGGTCGAGGACGGCACGGGCCCCGGGCACCTCGTCTCGGGCGACACCCTGTTCCTGGGGAGTTGCGGCCGGGTGGATCTCCCCGGGAGCGATCCGGCCGCGATGTACGAGAGCCTCCACACCAAGCTGGCGCGCCTCCCCGACGAGACGCTGCTCTTTCCGGGTCACCTCTACGCGCCCGAGCCGTCTTCCAGCATCGGCGAGCAGAAGCGCACCAACCCCTTCCTGCGCGTCGCCCGGCTCGAGGATTTCCTCGCGTTCATGGGCGTATAGACCGCGCTAAATCCCTGAATCCAAATCACTCTTGGCAACCGGCGCGCTTGAAAACCACTGCCGCGTCAGTTAGCTTCCGGCCCTCTCGTGGCCCGACCGTTCGGGCGCTCTGCCCGAGGGTCATCGTTTCTCGAAAACTCGGAGGCTCGTCCCCCCATGAAGATATTGGTCTGCCTGAAACAGGTGCCGCACCAGGATGCACGGCTCGACGTGAATGCGGATGGCACGTGGATCACGGAAGACAACATCAAGTTCGAAATCAACACCTACGACACCTACGCGCTCGAGGAGGCCCTCCGCACCAAGGACGCGGGGGAGGCAGAGGTGGTGGTGGTTTCGATCGGTCCCGACCGGGTGACCCAGGCGCTGCGCACCGCCCTCGGCATGGGCGCGGACCGCGCGGTGCACGTGAAGGATCCGGAGGTCGACGGCTCCGACGCGCTCGGGGTGGCCAAGGTGCTGGCCGCCGTGGCCAAGGAGGAGAATCCGGACCTGATCCTGATGGGCATGATGAGCGACGACGGCAACTTCGCGGCCGTCGGCCCCATGCTCGCCGAGCTCTGCGGCGTCCCCCACGCCACCGCGGTGGTGAAGGCCGTGAAGAAGAACGGCGGCTACGAGGTGGAGCGCGAGCTCGAGGGCGGCGCCCTGCGAGGTCTACGAGCTCCCGATCCCCTGCCTGCTCGCGGTGCAGACCGGCATCAACCAGGTCCGGTACGCATCCCTCAAGGGCATCATGGCGGCCAAGAAGAAGCCCTTCGACGTGAAGACCGCTGCGGACCTGGGCCTCGCCGGCCAGGTCGGCGCAGGCGGCGCCAAGATGAGCATCGAGAAGGTCTACGTCCCGCCGAAGGGCGAAGGCGCCGAGATGATCGAGGGCTCGCCCGCAGAGGTCGCTGAAGCGCTGCTCGGCAAGATCCGGGAGCTCGGAGTTCTCTAGGAGACTCCTCCAGAAGAGAAAGCGCCGGAGGCGCGCGCAGCGAGCCGAAGGCGAGCGAAGTTCGAAAAGGGAGAAATGATTCGATGGGCAGCATTCTCATCGTCGCGGAAATACAGAAGGACGCGATTCGCGATGCCAGCTACGAGCTGGTGAGCATCGCGCAGAAGATCGCGGGTGGGCGCGAGATCAAGAGCCTGGTGCTGGGAAGCGGCATCTCCGGGCAGGCCGAGGCCCTCGCCAAGCGGGGCGGCGGCGAGGTCCTGATGGCCGACTGCGAGGCGCTCGCGAACTACAACGTCGACGCCTACAGCAAGGCGATTCGCGCCGCCGTGGACGCCACCTCGGCGGAGCTGATCCTGATCTCCAACACGCCGACGGGCTGGGACATCGCGCCGCGCATCGCCGCGGGGCTCGACTGCGGCGTTCGTGAGCGACTGCTTCAACATCGAGGAGGAAGGCGGGAAGCTGGCCTTCATCCGGCGCGTCTTCAACGGCAAGCTCGACGCCCGTCTGCTCCCGAAGGCGGATCAGATCGTGGCCACGGTGCAGCCTGGCGCCACCACCCCCTTCGAGGGATCCTCGGACGGCAGCACCAGTGCGCTCGACGTGACGATCGGCGACGACGACCTGCGGGCCAAGTTCATCGAGGCCCGGACCGCGGGGGCCAAGGGCATCGACCTCACCAAGGCGGACGTCATCGTCGCCGGCGGCCGCGGCCTCGGCGCGGCGGAGAAGTTCGACGAGGTGATCAAGCCGCTCGCCGAGATCCTGGGTGGGGCCATGGGCGCCTCGCGTCCGGTGGTGGACGCCGGCTGGCTCGACCACGCCTACCAGGTGGGGTCATCCGGACAGGTCGTCACCCCCAAGCTCTACATCGCCGCCGGGATCTCCGGCGCGATCCAGCACCTGGTCGGGATGAAGGGGTCCAACTTCATCGTGGCCATCAACAAGGATCCCGACGCGCCGATCTTCGAGGTCGCGCACGTCGGCGTGGCCGGCGATCTCTTCGAGATCGTTCCGGCGCTGACCGCCGCGATCCAGGAAGCCAAGGGCTGATCGCGCCATGAGCCGCTGATGGACACGTCGCAGTTCCGCAACGGCGTCAAGATCGAGCTCGACGGCGAGCCCTTCGTCATCACGTACTTCCAGCACGTGAAGCCGGGGAAGGGCGGGGCCTTCGTCCGCACCAAGATCAAGAACCTGAAGACCGGGCGCGTGCTGGATCGCACCTTCCGATCCGGGGAGAAGGTCGACGAGGCCGACGTCGAAGAGCGCAGGATGCAGTACCTGTACGCGGACGGCGACTCGCTGGTCTTCATGGACTCCAAGAGCTACGACCAGGTCCCGATTCCCGGCGAACAGGTGGGAGACGGTAGGAAGTACCTGCTGGAGAACATGGAGGCGGACGTGCTCTTCTACAAGGGCTCGGCGATCAACGTCGACGTCCCGGACTTCGTCGAGCTCGTCGTCACCCAGTGCGACCCCGGCTTGAAGGGAGACACCGCCTCCGGCGGGAGCAAGCCCGTCACCGTCGAGACCGGTGCGGTGGTCCAGGCGCCGCTCTTCATCAAGGAGGGAGAGAGGATCCGCATCGACACCCGCACGGGCGAGTACATCGAGAGGGTCAATCCTGAGTTGAGAGGTGATCAGCTCGCGCGGCAGTGGCAGCTGATCCAACGCCTCGCACGCAGCCGCTACGGGGTCGGGCTCGACGACCTGGCGGAGGATCTCGGCTGCGTTCGGCGGACCGTCTACCGCGACCTCGACGCGCTGATGTTCGCCGGTTTTCCGGTGGTGAGCGAGAAGCGTGACGGCCGCGTGCTCTACCGCTTCCTCGAGAGCTTCGAAATCGGCGACACCCCCTTCACGGCGGACGAGGTACTGGCCCTGGCGTTCGGGGAGGATCTGCTCCGCACCCTCGAAGGCACGGTATTCCACGACTCGATCCGCTCCGCGCTCCAGAAGATCCGCGCCAACCTGGGACCGGAGCTGAGCCAGTATCTCGCGAGACTCGGAGAGTCGTTCCGGGTGCTCCCCGGCCCCCACAAGCGCTACGCGAGCTGCCGCGACACCATCCAGGTCCTGAACCAGGCGGTCCTGGCGCGGCGGACCGTGAGCATACGCTACCTGACCGGACGGACGGGAAAGCTGAGCGCGCGCAAGCTCGATCCCTACCGCGTCTGGTACCGCAGCGGCGGGCTCTACGTGATCGGCCACGACCACCGCTCCGACGAGATCCGCACCTTCGCGGTGGACCGGATCCGGGACGTGAAGACCACCGAGAAGACCTTCGAGATCCCGTCCAGCTTCGACTTCGACGCCTACACGGCAGCTTCCTTCGGCGTCGTGGCGGAGCCGGCGGTGCCGGTCCGGATCCGTTTCGAGCGGAGCTGGGCGATCCACGTGCAGGAGCACAGCTGGCACCCCAGCCAGAAGCTCGAACGCCGCCGGGACGGCTCGGTGGAGCTCCGGATGGAGGTGGGAGGCACCACCGAGCTTCGCAACTGGGTGCTCTCCTTCGGAGGGGGGGCCGAGGTGCTGGAGCCGGAGTCCCTCCGCGACGAGGTGGCCGCTGAGCTGGAGCGCGCCCTGGCGCGCTACCGCCCCGGGCCTCGCGGCGGGTGATATCATCGCGGATCGTTCGAGAAACGCTGGAGGATGGCAGATGAACGGCAAGGAGAGAATCATCACCGCGCTTTCGAGGGAGATCCCCGACCGCGTGCCCCACTTCGAGCTGGCCTACAACGAAGAGTCCGTGATCAAGATCGCGCGCCACTTCACCGAGGACCTGCCGGAGCCGGACTACATCCAGCGCATGGACCTGGCGAGCCGGGTCAAGCTCTTCGACGCCGTGCTCCTGCTGGTGGAAGAGCTGGATGTGGACGGGCTCACCATGAGAATCTTCCCCGAGACCCGCGCCATCGACCGGGACCACTTCGTGGACGACTGGGGCGTCACCTTCCTGCTCAGCCCACACGGGGAGGCGGTCGTGATAGACGGGCCGATCCGGGAGCCTTCCGACCTCGACAGCTTCCAGGTGCCGAAGATCAAGGCCTCCGATCTCGCCGCCCTCTCCTACTGCTCCCAGCGCTTCCAGGGGAAGCGGGCCTGCATCCTGAGCGTGCAGGACCCCTTCCGCAGGAGCTGGAACATGGTGGGGGGAATGCCGAACCTGATGATCTGCTACGGCACGGACCCGAAGCTGGTCCACCGGATCGCGCGGATCGTCACCGACTACACGATCGACGCGATCGCGCTGGGAATGGAGCTCGGAGCCGACCTGATCTCGATGGACGGCGACCTCGCGCACGAGACCGGCATGCTCATCTCCCCCGACCACTTCCGCGAGTTTCTCAAACCCTACTACGCAGAGCTGATCGAGTTCATCCACAGCAAGGGTCTCAAGGTCTTCAAGCACACCGACGGCAACCACTGGAAGATCATGGAGGACCTGATCGAAGTCGGGTTCGATGGCATCCATCCGATCCAGCCCCAGTCCCTGGATCTGGCCACGGTCAAGCAGGAGATCGGCGACCGGATCTGTCTGCTCGGGAACATCGACTGCCGGGAGACACTCGTCTCGAAGAGCCCGGCCGAGGTGGAGGCGGAAGTCAGACAGGCCATCAAGACCGCCGGTCCCGGCGGCGGCTACATCATCTCCTCCTCCAACACGATCCATCCCGAGGTGGAACCCGAGAACTACATCGCCATGGTGAAGGCGACGCACGAGTACGGCGTGTACGGAACGCACGACCTCACCTGAGCGGGGGCGCCGACAGGGGAAGCATCCCATGGCCAGGCCGAAGCTGACCTTCTTCGTCGAGCTCGAGATCGATCCCCTCGAAGAGCTCTTCGCCCGCCCGGAGGTCGTGCCCTTCCTCGCGGCGCAGGGCTGCGCCGTTTCGATGGGTCTTCTCGATCTCTCGCCCCGGCGGGCCGCCGTGGTGCGGCACCTCGAGTCGAGTGGGGTTCCGGTCACGGGCTGGCTGCTGCTCGACGTGGAGGACGGCTACTGGCTGAACGCCGACAACGCCGACCGCGCCTGTGAACGCTGGCGCGAGACCGCCGCCTGGGCCGAGCGCGAGAGCCTGCCGCTCTCGCGGGTCGGGCTGGACGTGGAGTTCCCGCGCTCCGAGTCGGAGGGAGCGATCCGCGACAAGCGAAAGGCGTTCTTCTCGATGCTGCGGCGCCGGCGGACGCGCGAGCAGGTGCGCGGCGCCGAGCACGCCTACCAGGAGCTGGTCGGCGAGATCCGCAAGAGCGGCCGCAGCGTCGAGGTCTACCAATTCCCCCAGCTCCTCGACGAGCGCGCAGCCGGGAGCACCCTCTTGCGGCGGGCCCTCGGAATCGTGGACATCGCCGTGGACGCCGAGGTCTACATGCTCTACGCGAGCTATCTGGGGCGCGGCGGGGCCTGGGTCTACTTCCGGGACGCGCCCTGCATCGCGCTGGGGGTGACGGGCGGAGGCGTCAACGCCAGGAACCCGGACGCACAGAGGCGCTTCCTTTCCTGGGAGCGGCTCGAGGAGGACCTCCGGGCCGCGGCAGCGCACGCGCGCGAGGTCTACGTCTTCTCCCTCGAGGGCTGCGCCGAGCGGGAACTGCTGGCGCCGATCGCCGAGATCGACTGGGAGCAGCCCGCTCCCGAGCTCCCCGTGGACGAGGAGCGGAGCGCCCGCAGGGCGCGCCGGATCACGCAGTGGCTATTCCGCGCCGAGCCGCTCTTCGATCTCTTCGTCCCCCCGCGGTAGTGCGGCGAAGTCCACGTAGATCGGAGAGGACCAGGCGCGCTCGCGGACCGGCGCCAGGCAGTCGTCCTCGGCCGGCGTGCGGTAGCTCCCCGAACAGAGCTCCACCGAGGCCGCCCGGCCCTGCTCGTCGAAACCGGTGCTCATCGGAGACCCGTTGATGGCGGGCGTCGGCTCCTGAAGAGCTCGCGCGTAGTAGAGCGCGTCGCGTCCGGCACCAGCGAACTCCTCGTCCTCGAAGCGCACCACGCAGCCGGCCGGGTCGGGCTCGCACTCGAAACGACGCCACGGGTCCTCGATCAGGTCGCCGACACGCTCGCCGGGACGCGACTGCGGTCGGATGCGGACCACCTCGATGGCGGCGATCGCGTGTGTCTCGTCACCGGGGTGGTAGCAGTGGCCGCGGCAGACTCGATCCAGGCGCTCCGGCGGAAGGCCCTGCTCTGCGCTCTCCGGACAGCCCGGCTGCTGCTCGAACGCTCCCACGGCGCGCACCTCGAAGCGCGGGTTCTCGGAGAGGCTGAGCTCGCTTCCCATCGGTCGCGGAGCGGTGGGGCCGTTCGTGAGGTCGAACCAGAGCAGAATGCGCGGACCGCTCGTCGCGTACACCTCGCGGCGCCGGAGTGCGTCGAAGATCGCGCCGCCCGTGCGGCCCTCCGAGTGCAGAGCGACGAGGCCACCGGGATACCAGAAGCTCGCGATGCGCTCGGGGCCGGGCCCGGCCTGGAGGTCGGTCGGGACCAGCTGTGGCCGCTGCGGATCGTCTGCACTGTGCTTTCCCTCGACCAGGCCGCCGACCAGCTTCGAGCCCGAGCCCACGGTGTCCGTCATGCCGTACCGGTCCACCTGCTTGTAGCCGGTCCCGGGGCGGGCGCTGTGGTTGTCGCTCGAGGACAGGAAGCCGTAGCGGAAGCGAAGCGGCCGTCCCTGGTCGTCGCGCTCCTCGAAGTTGGTGAGTGCGAGCCCGTACTGGATGCTGCTTCCCGGGCGATAGCCGAAGGAGGGCTTGAAGCAGTCGCGGCACTGCCCGCAGTCGAGCCAGTCCTCGGGGCTGGCATCGGGGATGACCAGCTCCGGCGAGATGTTGGCCGCGAGGACCAGCCGCTTCGCCTCCAGGGCGCGCGCCTCGCACTCGTCCGCCGGCAGGTCGCCGCAGCGCTCGCGCATGATCTCTCCAGCCCGCCAGCAGCACGGGAGGTAGTCGGGCGTGGGCTCCGGGCAGACCGGCTCGCCCGCGCCGTCCCGCGCGAGCGACCGCCAGGCGCGGTACTCCTCGGAGTTGCCATGCCCCGACATCAGCTCGACCACCGGCTGCCGCGCGCGATCGTAGTAGGTCCGGCTGAGCTGCTTGTCGAGGCTGCTGCCGAGTGGCGTGTACGCGCCCCAGGTGGTTCCGTGCGGGATCACCAGCTCCCCCAGGTCCCACTGCCGCAGCTTCTCGAGAAGCACGTCGGGCGTGGGCGCCCGCTCGGAGCAGTCGGCTGGAAGCTCCCGCGTGTCGACATCCGCTTCGCAGATGGGAAGAGACTCCACCCGATCCGCCAGCCACTTGAGGTCCGCGTAGACGCGCCAGTTCCGCGGGTCGACCCAGCGACCCATCGCCGCCTCCTGGCCCCTGGCCACCCACTCCTCCTGCAGGGGTGGCGGGAGGTAGCTGATGGGGCGCGCTGGAAGCTCGTCGTCGTCGGTCCCCGGGAAGATCACGCAGCGGTGGCCGTAGTGGTTCTCCGGCGTATTCCCGACCTGCGTCCACTCGAAGCCCAGGAACGCCACCAGATCCGGGTCCGCGGGGTCACCCGCGCGCGCGTTGCACTGGCGGATGCTCTCCTTCTCGGCGGTCCAGTGCTCCGGGGTCAGGGATTCTCCGTGATCGGTGAGAGCGAAGAAATCGAGGGCGGAGCAGTGACGCGCGAAGTCGCAGGCGTCGGCCGGCGGGTGAGCGCCTTCGCCACCCACCAGCGGGAGGTTCCACGCAAAGGCGTCGAGCGAGTAGGTCGTGTGGGCGTGAAGGTCTCCGAAGAGGATCTGCTTCGGCGGGGCCTGCCGCTCCCCGGCGCCGGTGCGGGCGAGGCGCTTCTGCACCGCACCCTGGGCCTGCACCGCTGCGGCGATCGAAGCGGCCGGGCGCGCCGCGCCTTCGATCTCACCCGGTGGGAGGTCGCGCCCCCCGCACGCCAGGAGCAGCAACACTGCCATCGCCAAGCTCGCTCGGATGCTCATAGGCGCTCCAGTGTCGAGGAGGCCCTCCGAGCCGTCAAGGTCAGGCGGGGCTGACCTCGAGCACCTCCCATTCGTCCCCGAGGTGGGTGGTCGCCAGTGTGCGAGCCTCTTCGTCGCTCGTCGCGCTGAGGGTCAGGACGCGTGTTCTCGGGCTCGCGCGCTCCTTCACGCGAATCCGGTAGGAGTCCAACTCGCCGTCACCGAACTCGTCGGCGTCGTTCACGGCCGACGCGTCGGCGGACTCCTGGGGCGAAGCCCCCGAAGGCGCAACGAGCCGGGTGTACGCCTCGCTGGCGCGTGAGACCATCAGCCCGAGCACTCTGGTGTTCTCGCCGGTCGCCCGATCGCGAACGCGACGCGAGTGCCAGAGCATTGCCTCGACCGCCACCGCCCCGACGTCCGGCGCCTGGAAGCGGACCGTCAGATCCTCGCCCTGCTCGGCCTCCAGCGCGGCGAGGACCGAGAGCCCGCCCTCCGACATGTCGAGTACGGTGCCCGAAGCGTGAAGCCGGGAGCCGCTGAGCTCGCAGGCAAAGCGGCACTTGATCCGCTGACTCTTCCGCCGCTCCATGGTGTATCAGAAGCCCCGTCGCGGTTTCACAGCAATGATCGACCGACCGATGCTACGTCATTAGTGCGATCAGGCCAGTGTCCGAGCCAAGATCTCCGGCGACAAGTCTCCCGGGCTTCACGGAGCGCAGGAGAATCCCCGTTGGTGTGGAAGTTTTCCACACCCAAATGGGTTAAACCGTAATTTGTCGGATGTTCTTCGCCGGCTGGTCTAGTCGGCGGTCATCAGCGGCACGAAGTGGACGTTGACCTGCCTCGTCCCTTCCACGAACGAGGCGAGATCCCGGGCCTTGTCGGTCAGCGACCGTTGCTGGCTCATGGAGCCGTGGACGGCCACGAAGACGTCGCCATCCCTGGCGGACGCCTTCGCCTGCGGAAACTCCGCGATCAGGGCCGCTTCGACCTGGGCTGCCAGGACGAAGTTGTCGAGGATCTGCTTCGTCTCGGGCGTGCTCTGGAAGGCGGGCAGCTCGGCGTTCCGCGCGATCAGGTCACCGCATCGTCGATGGACAGCGAGCGGAGGTTGAGGACCATGTCGTAGAGGCTCGCATCCCGGGTATCGATGCCGTAGAGATGCTGGCTCCACTTCGAGCGCTCCTCGTCGATTCGCAGCAGCGCCCGCCGAGCCTCGTCCACCGAGACCTTCTCCCGTCTTCATCACCTCCTGGACCCGGTCTTCCGTGTCCGCGAGGACCTGCACGTTGAGCGCGAAGGGGATCGGCTGGAGGAACAAGTGGCCCGCGAAGCCGTGGTAGACCACGTTGTCCCGCTGCACGTGCTGCAGGAGCGCCGCGCGAACGTACGCGACGTAGCGCTCCTTGCCGAAGCGGTAGCGGTCCAGGATGGAGGGCGCGTTCCGCACCGCCCGGAGCAGCGTGATCTGGGGGATGTTGAACTGCTTGGAGGCCTCGAGAATGACCTCCCGCGAGATGCACTCATAGCCGAGCCTCCCCGCCAGCTTCTCCGCCACCTCCCGGCCACGGCTGTAGGAACCCCTCGAAATCGTGATGATCGCCATGAAACGCTCCTGTCTGTGCTCCGCTCCCGCGGATGGCGGGAGCCGTCCGACCGGGCCTACGACTTCGCCTCCGCTTCGGCCCTGGCGGCGAGCTCCTCGAGGGTCTTCTTCAGCTCGGGCGTGGTCTGGAATGCCGGCAGCTCTGCGGCGAGCGCAATCGTGCCCACCGCGTCGTCGATCGTCATGGGACGGACCTGCAGCACGATGTCGTAGAGGCTCGCGTCCGTGGGGTCGACGCGGTAGAGACGGTGGGTCCACTTCCGGCGTTCCTCGTCGGCCCTGGCGACCCGGTCCCGCGCCTCGTCTTCCGAAACGCCGTCGCGTCGAACGACTTCCTGGATCCGGTCTTCCATGCTGGCGAGAATCCTCACCTTGAGGACGGAGGGGACGTCTCGCAGCAGGAGATGGCCAGCGAAGCCGTGGTAGACGACGCCGTCCTTCTGCACCCGCCTGAGGAGGGCAGCGCGCACGTAGGCCACGTAGCGCTCCTGGCCGCGGGTCCAGCGGTCGAGAATCGAAGGCGCATCCTCGATGGCGTGGACGAGCTGGATCTCGGGGATGTTGAACTGCTCGGAGGCCTCGAGAATGATCTCTCGCGAGACGCACTCGTACCCGAGCTCCTGGGCGAGCTTGCTCCGCGACATCCCTGCCGCGGCTGTACGAGCCCCTGGAGATCGTGATGATCGACATGGCGCGCTCCTCTCAACGAGAGGAGGGTAGCGCCATTCGGCAGGGGAGGGGCGGAGGAGGCCGGACGCCGGCCTCCTCCGCCCCCGATCTTCTCCCGATCAGCGCGGCGGACCCGTCGGGACGTCCTTGAACGGGATGCCCTTGTCGACCCGCGGCTCCCCCGGCAGTCCGAGCACCCGCTCCGCGATGATGTTGCGCAGGATCTCGTCGGTTCCCGCGGCGATGCGCAGGCCGGGCGTTCCGAGGTAGGCCAGCTGACATGCGTAGCTCTCGTCCATCAACGAGCCCGCCTGGCCCTGAAGCTCCACGCCGAAGCTGGCGACCTGCTGATTGAGCGGCGCAATCACCAGCTTGCCGATCGAGCCCTCCGGACCGGGCTCCTGTCCGCGCGAGAGCGCGGTCAGTGTGCGGTAGGTGGTGAACTTGAGCCCGTTGGCGCGGATGTAGAAGTCCGCGATCCGCTGGCGGACGCCGGCGTCGTCGATCGCCTTGCCCGTCTCCGTCTCGACCGCCTGGGCCAGCCGGATCAGATCTTCGGCGCCGAGGCTGCGGCCCGCTCCGCCGGTGACTGAGCGCTCGTTCATCAGGGTCGTGATCGCCACCCGCCAGCCGTTGCCGATCTCTCCGACGCGGTAGCTATCGGGGATGCGCACGTCGGTGAAGAAGACCTCGCTGAAGGCGCTGGTACCGCTGATCTGCTTGATCGGACGGATCTCGACGCCCGGAGCCTCCATGTCCACCATGAAGTAGGTCATCCCCGCGTGCTTGGCGACGTTCGGATCCGAGCGGGTGACGACCATGCCGTAGCGGCTGTAGTGCGCGCCGGTGGTCCAGATCTTCTGGCCGTTGAGGATCCACTCATCGCCCTCCTGCACCGCCTTCATTCGGAGGCTCGCCAGATCCGATCCGGCGTCCGGCTCACTGAAGAGCTGGCACCAGATGTCGTCTCCACGGGCCATCCGCTCGAGGTGCTTGCTCTTCTGCTCGTCCGTGCCGTAGGTCATCAGGGTCGGAGCGAGCATCCCCAGGCCGATCCCGAAGATGTTCACCGGGGTGCGGTATTTCGCCTCCTCCTGGCCCCAGATCACGTTGTGGATGGAGCGCAGGCCCCGTCCCCCGTATTCCTTCGGCCAGGTCAGGACCGCCCAGCCGTTGTCCTTCTTGCAGGCCTGCCACTCCTGCGACTTCCTGACGGTGTCGGGGTCGCCCCGCTCCGCCAGGTCGGGCGGAACCTCGCCAGGGGTGAGGGGAGTTGAGTGAGCATCCAGAAACGCCCGTGCTTCGGCTCGGAACTCAGCCTCTTCCGGAGTATCGTCAAAGTCCATGTCCAGACTCCCTAGGCGGCCTTGCTGGCCTGGTTGGCGGTGAGGTGTTGGATCAGCTTGTCTCGCCAGTGGTCGGGTGAGCCGAGAACCACGGCCAGGTGCTTGGCCCGGCGGTAGAACATGTGGCAGTCGTACTCCCAGGTGAACCCGACGCCGCCGTGCAGCTGGATCATCTCGACGCTGCACAGATCGAACGCCTCGGTGGCGCTGACGCGCGAGCTGCACGCGGCGAGCCCCAGCTCGTCCGCGTCGTTCTCCAGCGCCCAGCCCCCGTAGTAGCAGTTGGAGCGGGCCAGCTGGAGGGCGACGTACATGTCGGCCATCCGGTGCTTGAGCGCCTGGAAGGAGGCGACCGGGCGGCCATACGCGTAGCGCCCGAGCAGGTACTCCTTGGTGGTCTCGAAGGCCTGGTCCGCCCCGCCCAGCTGCTCGAAAGCCATCAGGATTGCGGCGCGGTTCAGGACGTCCTGCACGAGCTCCCAGCCCTTTCCGTCGGCGCCCAGCAGCTCGGCCGGCGTATCGGCGAAGCTGATCTTGGCACTGGCTCGGGTAGGGTCGATCGATTCGACGGCTTCCCTGGCAACACCCGACGCCGTCAAGTCGACCAGCGCCAGACAGACACCCTTGGCGCTCTTCGCGACGACGACGACCAGACTTGCGACATTGCCATCGGGCACCGCGATCTTCGCGCCGTTCAGCTTGCCTCCCTCGAAGCGGGCCTGGATGTGCTGCGGTCCGGGATGTCCCATCCCCTCCGCGATGGCCAGCGTGCCGATTCGATCGCCCGACGCCAGATCCGTCAGGTACTTCTTCTTCTGCTCATCGCTTCCGTTCCGAAGGATCGCCTCGGTAGCCAGGTACACCGAGGAGCTGAACGGAATTGGCAGCAGCCCGCGGCCCACCTCCTCGGCGATCAGCACGAGCTCCAGATAGCCAAAGCCCGCACCGCCGAACTCTTCGGGGATCACGGCGCCGAGCCACCCCAGCTCCGCGGCGCTCTTCCAGAGCTCGGGATCGTATTCGGCGTCGGATTCGAGAACGTTCCGGTTTTTCTGCAGCGTCTCCTGGTCCCTGACGAAGTCACGCACCGTCGACTGCAGAAGCTTCTGGTCTTCCGAGAAATCGAAGTTCAATGTTCTGCCTCTCCGCTTGAGAAAACCACTCCGGCGCCATTATAACCCCACCCACGAGTGCAGGCTCACGTCGCACCGACCGCCTCCGGGCAGTGCCGCAGCCGAGCGAATCGGACCGCTTTTTTGGTTCGATAACGAGCAGTTATGGCGAGCGAGGCGCCCCGTGGATCGCGGAGTCGAACGGCGGCAGCGATGCGTTGGGCAGCCGCGCTCCGAAGGCGCACTCAGCGGGCAGCGGGAGCGCCCCTCCTACCCAACCGCCCTCGAATGCTGTATGCCCCAAGTACCGGTGTTCCGACGAACGATGCCGAGGAGCCGTTCCTTCGACGAGAGGAGGAAGAAACCGTGCCCAAGCTGCGTGACCTCGTGACTCGAAACCGGAGCTACCGGCGGTTCGACGAATCACACCGCATCTCACAGGAAACCCTGCTGGAGCTGGTGGAGCTCGCTCGCTGCACCGCCTCGGCCACCAATCGCCAGCCACTCAAGTACTTCCTCTCGGCGGACCCGGAGACCAACGATCGGATCTTTCCCTGCCTCTTCTGGGCCGCCTTCCTGCAGGACTGGAAGGGACCGGCCCCGGGGGAGCGGCCCACCGCCTACATCGTCGTCACGATCGACGAGACCCTCACCAAGGATTGGTGGTGCGACGACGGGATCGCCCTGCAGACCATGCTGCTGGGGGCGGTGGAACAGGGCCTGGGCGGCTGCATGATCGGAGCGATCGACAAGGACAAGCTGCGCAAGGAGCTTGCACTTCCCGAGCACCTGAAGATCCGCCTGGTGCTGGCCCTCGGCAAGCCGGCGGAGAAGGTGGTGATCGAAGATCTGGAGCCCGGTGGGGACACCCGCTACTGGCGCGACGAAGAGGGCGTCCACCACGTGCCCAAGCGCGGGCTGGAGGAATTGATCATCTCCGGCGAAAAGTAGCGAGGAGGAGCGGGATCGGGCCGCACCCCCTGAGAAGCTCGAGCGCGGGCGACCCGGTAGACTGTGCCTTCATGCTGATCGACCCCCGGAAGTGCGTAGCCTGCGGGAACTGCGTGCCGGTCTGCCCGATGGGCGCCATCTACCTGGAGAACGGGATCGCCCAGGTGAACCAGGACCGGTGCGTGGAGTGCAGCACCTGCTACCGCTTCTTGCCTTCCGAGGGCCTTTCCCCCGCGCTGGTTCGCTTCGTGCGGCAGACGATCCAGCTGCTGCGGCTGCGCTTCGACCAGCCGCTCGATCGCTGTCCCACGGGCGCGCTCGAGCCGCCGGAGCTGGAATGGCCGCGCTCGCTGCGGCGCGCCTTCAGCGATCCCCTGGTATTGCACGACGACACGGGCCTGGCCGGCCGGGGGACCGAGGAGATCAAGACCAACGACATCACGGGGCGCATCGGAGAGGGCGAGGCGGGCGTGGTGATCGACCTGGGGCGGCCGGGTATCGGCGTGAAGTTCCGTGACATCCAGAAGGTCAGCATGGCGCTGGCCGCGATGGGGACGGAGTTCGAGGCGCAGAACCCGGTGACGCTGCTGATGGAGGACGACGCCACCGGGCGGCTCGCGCCGGAGATTCTCGAGGAGAAGGTGCTCTCCGCCATCATCGAGTTCAAGACGACGCTCGCTCGGCTGCCCGAGTACCTCCGGGCCATCGAGCGGGTCGAAGGCGAGCTCGACACCGTGATCAGCGTCGGCGTCGCGAGCCGCTGTGCGCCGGACGGTACGATCCCGCACGAGGCGGTGTGTCGGGAGGCTGGGCTGGCCTTGTCCTTGAACGGCAAGACCAACCTGGGGCTGGGTCGAGTGGTGATGTCGTGAGCGGGCATACGAAGTCGGGTCCAGGTCGAGCCGTCATGGCGAACGCCGGGAGCAGGAGATGACCAATACGCTGCACAGGAGAGGGAGCGGGGAGGACCTCCGCCGGGACTTCGTGCTGTTCTGCCTGCCCTCGCGCAGCATCACGCCGGAGCTGCCCGAGAAGCTGCGCCGCTTCACGGAGATCGCGCTCGCGCACGCGCCCGTCAGCGCAAACCGCCTCGAGGGGCGTTCGGTGACGGCGATCGACCTGACTCGCATCGAGGAGGAGCTCGAGGAGGGCTACTGCCTTCACGCGGTCTACGACAATCTCGAGGCGGTGGCAGGAGCCGTGAGAGACCTGGTCGAGGCGGATCTCGGCCTTCCGATCAACATCAGCGGTCCGCTCGACGAAGTGCAGAGCTGCTGCAAGCGGACCGGCATCACGCGGCACAGTGTCGAGCAGTCGCTCGGCACCCGGGGGCGCCTGGAGCAGCTGCCGCGGCCCGAGGTGGTCGAGCTGAACTCGCTCTGCGGGCACGGCCTGGTGGGCTTCAACCTGATCGAGTCGGTGATCGGCCACGTGCGAACCGCGCGCCTCAGCGTCGAGGAGGCCGCGCGGCTGCTGGCGAGACCGTGCCAGTGCGGATGCTTCAACCCCACGCGGGCCGGAGAGGTCCTGGAACGTGTCCGCACCGGAGACTGAGGCGCGGTCGTTCGCAATCCGGCTTCGGCGCTTCGCAGGAATGCTGGGACCCGGCCTCATCTGGGCGATGGTCGCGATCGGGCAGACGCACGTGATTCTGGCCACCTACGCCGGCGCGAAGTTCGGCTTCTCGCTGTTGTGGGTGATCCTGCTCGCCCACGTCCTGACCTACCCGGTCTTCGAGTATGGCCCCCGCTACGCGGTGGCGAGCGGCGGCTCCCTGATCGATGCCTACATGCAGCTTCCCAGGCTTCGGATTCCGATGCTGCTGTTCTTCGGACTCCTGCTGACGACGATTCCCTTCATCGCTGTAGCCTCGCTTTTGAGCGTCGCGGCCTCGATCCTGCTGGCCGCCTGGCCACAGGTGTCCTTCGACCAGTGGTGCGTGGCGATCACCGTCGTCACCGCAGCGCTGGTCTTCGCCGGCCGCTACCGGGGGCTGGAAGCCGCCTGCATCGTCATGTCGTGCCTGCTGGTGCTGGCCAGCGTGGTGGCGTTCTGCCTCGACCTTCCCGATCCGCGAGAAGTTGCTGCGAGCGCGCTCATACCGGCGATCCCGGCCGGCTCCCTCGTCACCCTCGTGGCGCTGATGAGAATGCCCTCCGACCCGGCCACGTCGATCATGCACTCGGTCTGGGCGGTGAAGAAGCGGGAAGAATGGATCCGGGAAGGAGGGCTCGCGCTGGGGCTCAGGAAGAGCCTGCTGGACATCCGCGTCGGCTTCGCCACCTCGCTGCTGGTCGCACTGATCTTCGTTTCGCTGGGGGCGATGGTCCTGCACCCACGCGGGGTGGACCTGGAGGGAGTCGATCTGGCCGTGAAGCTCTCGCAGGTCTACACCGAGACCGTGGGCGCCTGGACCTTTCCACTCTTCATCGGCGTGGCCTTCGTCGCAATCTGGGGCAGCTACTACGCGAATGCCGACGGACTCCCGAGGATGTTCGCGGACCTCGTGAACTCCGCAACCGGGGGGCCGAAGGACCGGGAGCTTCGCTCGCTCCGGCTCGGCTACACGATCGCGATCCTGCTGGGAGGACTGCTGCTGGCGACCATCTGGCAGAGGCCGCTCTTCCTGGTGCTGCTGGCCGTGTCGGCGGGACTGATCGCCTACCCGCTCGTCTACCTGCTCAACATCTTTGCCGTGACCAGGCTGATCGACGCGGAGTTCCGGCCGTCGCGCCTCAACCTGTGCGTCGCGTATCTGGGAGTGGTGTACGCCTTTCTCGGCGTCACCCTGCTGGTGCTGGTCCGGGTGCTCGGCTTCTGGAACTGAGTGCAAGCAGGTCCGGCCGGCTCAACCGTCGGTCAGCTGCAACCGGATCTCGAGGTTCCCGGCCTCGCGGTCGAGGTGTGACTCGAATCCCAGCTTGCGGGCCAGTGACAGCATTCCGGTGTTCTCGGGCAGCACCTGTCCCATCAGCTCGCCGGTTCCGCGGCTGCGGCAGTAGCGGATCATCTTCTCGAGCAGGACGCGGCCGAGGCCCCGGCCCTTGACGTCGGAGCGGACGATGATCGCGAACTCCGCCTGCTTGTTGTCCGGGTCCGCCACCGCCCGGACCACGCCGAGGGTCTCGCCCGGCCGTTCCGGCTCATATCCGATGAAGGCCATCTCGCGGTCGTAGTCGATCTGCGTGAAGCGGGCGAGCACGGAGTGCGGCGCCTTTCGGACCGCGCTGAAGAAGCGGAGATAGAGATCTTCGGGGGCCAGGTGTTGGAAGAAACGGTTGTGGGCGGGCTCGTCCTCGGGACGGATCGGGCGCATCACCAGTGACCCGCCGTCTCGCAGCGCGACCTCTTCCTCGAGCTCGTTCGGGTAGGGCCGGATGGCCAGGCGCTCGGGATCCGTCGAGCGGGCGATCCGCATGCGGGCGTCGAGCGCGAGCACGCCGTTCGGGTAGGCGAGCAGCGGGTTCACCTCGACCTCGATCACCTCGGGCAGGTCGATCACGAGCTGCGACAGCTGGACCAGGGTCAGGCAGATCGCCTCCCGATCCGCCGGAGCCCGGGCCCGGTAGCCCTCCAGTCGCCTGGAGACGCGGGTGCGGCCCACCAGCTCGCGGGCGAGGTTCATGTTGAGCGGCGGGAGTCCGACCGCGTAGTCGCCGATCACCTTGACCGCGGTGCCGCCGCGTCCGATCAGCAGCACCGGCCCGAAGACAGGATCCGTGGCGACCCCGACGATCAGCTGAGTGGCGCCCGAACGCTGCGCCATCGGCTGCACCACGAAGCCCTCGAGCGTCGCCTCGGGCTGCAGCACGCGAAGGCGTCTGCGCAGCGCATCGGCCGACTCGCGCACGGCGTCCGGCGTCTCCAGATCGAGCGCCACACCGCCGACATCCGTCTTGTGGGCCACCTGCGGCGAGAGGATCTTGAGCGCGACGGGAAAACCGAGTTCGGCGGCCATGGCGACGGCCTCCTCGGCGTCGCCCGCGATCCTCGTCTCCAGGCTGGCGATCCCGTAGGCGGAGAGAACGTCCTTCGACTCCGGCTCGCTCAGCATCTCGCGGCCGGCCGCCAGCGCCCGCTCGATCACCGCACGGGCGGCAGCCGACTCGGGGGCGAATTCCCGCGGCAGCGAGGCCGGCGTCTCCATCAGCTGTCGCTGATTGCGGCGATACGAGACCATGTGGAGAAAGGCCCTGACCGCGTCGCCCGGCGCGTCGTAGGTGGCGATGGCCGCGTCGCGGAGGATGCGGCGAGCGGGCTCGGCGCCCTCCCCTCCCAGCCAGCTGGTCAGAACGATCCGGTGGGGCGCGACCTCGGCGACGGTCTCGGCCACCGCGCGGGCCGCCTCTTCGCTCGAGGCGATCGCCGTGGGCGAGTGGAGCACCACGATCCCGTCGGCATCCGAGTCCGCCAGCAGGATCTCCAGGACGCTCGCGTAGCGGCTCCCCGGCGCGTCGCAGGTGATGTCGATCGGGTTGGAACCCGACCAGCTGGGGGGCAGCACCGCGCCGAGCCGCTCGCGGGTCTCCGCCGAGAGCTCCGCGAGACGGCCCCCGCCCGCGGCCTGGGCATCCGCCGCCATCACACCCGGGCCGCGTCCATTGCTCACGATCAGCAGGCGATCTCCGGAGGTGGGACGAGAGCGCGTCAGCGTCTCGGCTGCGTCGAACAGCTCCTGGCCCTGGTAGACGCGCAACATTCCCGCACGGCGGAAGGCCGCGTCGTAGACGTCGTCTTCGCTGGCGAGCGCACCCGGGTCCAACGCCGCCTCGAAACCGCCCGGATCCGCGCGGCCGGACTTGATCACGATCACGGGCTTGCTGCGCGCGGCGTGGCGGGCGGCAGACATGAACTTGCGGCGCTCGTCCACCGCCTCCAGGTAGAGGAGGATGGCGGCGGTCGAGGTCTCCACGCTGAGGTAGTCGAGGACGTCTCCCACGTCGACGTCGGCGCTGTTCCCCAGCGAGACGAAATGCGAGAAACCGATTCCGCGCGAGCGGGCCCAGTCGAGCACCGCGGTGCAGAGCGCGCGCGACTGCGACACCACGGCGAGCCGGCCGGGCAGCGCCCCCACGTGCGCGAAGCTTGCGTTGAGGCCGATCTCCGGCACCAACACGCCCAGGGAGTTGGGGCCGAGAATGCGAAGGCAGGGCCCCTCCGAAGCGGCCAGCATCTCCTGCTGCAGGCCCCCGTCTCCCTCGTCTCCGAAGTTCGGGGGACCCGCGGTGAGGACGATGGCGGCGCGCGTGCCGAGCTCGCCGAGCTCAGAGAGGAGCGGGGGCACGGTCTCGACGGGGGTGCAGATCACCGCCAGGTCGGGTGCGGAAGGCAGGTTCGCGATCTCGGGGTAGGCCAGCACGCCTGCCACGGCCTGGGACTCCGAGCTGACCGGCATGACCGGTCCCTCGAAGCCACCACCGAGCAGATTGCGCACCACCACCGCGCCCACCGTGTCGTCGCGGTTCGAGGCCCCGACCACCGCGATCGACCGGGGCCGGAACAGGGCATCGAGATTTCGCACCGTCATGCCTTGGTCTCGCCTGACCGGAGATTAGGGCTCTACGACCTCGACGGCTCCCAGGTCCTCGAGCTGGGGGACGATCGCCTCCGCCGGTCCCACGATCAGGATGGCGGCGCGATCCGGATGCACCAGGTTCCGGGCGGCCCGAGCCGTATCTTCGGGCGTGAGTGCGCGGACGCGCCCGCGGAAGGTGTCGAGCGAGTTCTCGGGCAGGCCGTAGACGTCGAGATCCACCAGTGAGCCCGCCACGGCGGCCGAGGTCTCGAGCTGGAGCGCGAACTGCCCGGTGGTCTGGGTCTGCGCCTTGGCGACCTCCTCCGGGGAGGGGGGATCGGAACGCACCCGCGAGAGCTCGGCCAGCACCATGTCCACCACCCGCCGGACCTCCGACACGCGGGTAAAGGTGCTCACGAGGAAAGGCCCCGGGTGACGCCGCATGGCGAAGTGGGAAGAGATGCCGTAGGTGAGCCCCGCCTCGGCGCGCACCTTCGTCATCAGTCGAGAAGAGAAGCCGCCACCGCCCAGAACCGTGCTCATCAGCGAGGCCGCCAGCCGCTCGGGATCGGTGCGGGAGATCCCCTCGTGTCCCACGACGATCCGGGCCTGCCCGAGGTCGGGGCGATCCACCAGAACGATGCGGCGCTCGGCCGGCGTGGGCGCCGGCGGCGCGGGCCCGGGCTCGGGAACGCTCCCCGTCGGCCAGTCTCCGAAGCTCGCCTCGATCCGGCGCAGGATGTCGCCCGCCTCGACGTCGCCGGCGGCGAAGAAGAGCGCGTTGCTCGCAGTGAAGACTCGCGCGTGGAACTCCACCGCATCCGCCGGGCCGAGCTGCGCCACCGCCTCGGGCGTTCCCGCGATCGGAAGCCCGAAGCGGTGGCCCGGGTAGAGCGCCGCCTGAAAGCTCCGAGCCGCCAGGAGATGGGGATCGTCCTTGGCCTTCTCGAGCCCGGCCAGCTGCTCGTCGCGCACCCGCTCCGCCTCGTCGGCGTCGAAGCGGGGCCTGCGAACGACATCCGTCAGCACGTCGAAGAAGGTATCCAGGTCCCGGGAGAGCCCGGAGACGCTGGCCACCATGGAGTCCCAGCCGGCCCCGACGCTCAGCGAGGCGCCGAGATTGTCCACCACCGCGGCCAGCTCGAGGGCGCTTTGCTCTCCTGCACCCCGCTCCATCAGCTCTGCCGTGAACTGCACCAGGCCCGCCTGCCCGGGCGCGACGAGGCCGGCGCCCCGACGCGCGGCGATGCCGATCTCGACGCGGGGCAGCCGCCGGTCCTCGAGCACCAGGACGCCCATTCCATTGGGAAGCTCGGCGCGGTGGAGCCGTGCCTCGTCCACCACAGGCGCGTCCCTGACGGGAGGAGGCGGCAGCTTCCAGGCGGGCAGCTCGGACAAGGACGCGCAGCCGAGCAGACAAGCGAGGAGCGCGAGCGCGACGGCGCGGAGGCTCACGGAGCTTCCTCCCCGGTCTCGGGCGGCCGCACCACGTACACCACGCTGCGCTTCTCGGGCACCAGGTAGGTGCGCGCCACCCGCAGGACGTCCTCGGCGGTGACGGCCTGAATCGCCGCGAGGCGCTCGCCGACGGGACGAATCCGCCCGAAGACCGTGTAGTCGCTGGCGATGCGCGATGCCAACGAGTGGCTGGTATCGACGCTGCCGATCAGAGAGACCTCGAGGCCACGCTTCGCCTTCTCGAGCTCGTGGGCCTCGATCGGGTCCTCCCGGAGCCGGGCGATCTCCTCCAGAAACGCCGCCTCCACCTCCTCGATGCTCTCGCCGGGCCGCACTCCCGCCATCGCGTAGAACACCCCCGCGCGGTGCAGCTCCCAGTAGCCGCCGGAGGCGTAGAGGGCCTTGGGCTCGTCGTAGACGAGCCGGCGGTAGAGCCGGCTGGTCCGGCCGCTGGAGAGGATCTCGCTCGCCACGTCGAGGGCTTCGGCATCCGAATGACCGGTGGCTGGTGCGTGCCACGCGATCGCCAACAGCGGGCCGCGCACGTCGAAGTGAACCGTGGTCCTGCGCTCACCATCCTGCTCGGGCTCCGCGGTGGGATTGCGCGGGATCTCCCGGGCGGGCTCGAGGGATCCCATCTCCCGTTCGATCAGCTCGATCGCCCGGTCCGCTTCGAAGTCGCCCGCGATCGAGATGATGAGATTGTTCGGCGCGTAGAAGGTCCGGAAGAACTCCAGGCACTCCTCGACGCCCACCTCCTCCACATCGCTTCGCCAGCCGATCGTGGGCACCCGGTAGGGGTGCGCCTGGAAGGTCAACGCCAGCAGCGCCTCGAAGGCGCGTCCCTGGGGACTGTCCTCGGTGCGCATTCTCCGCTCTTCGAGGACGACCTCCCGCTCGCTCGCCAGGCTCTCCTCGCTGATGTCCAGGTTCCGGAGGCGCTCCGCTTCGAGCTCGATCAGCAGCGGAAGGTGCTCGGCAGTCATGTCGGCGAAGTAGACGGTGACGTCCCGGGAGGTGTAGGCGTTCACCCGGCCGCCTCGCTCGGCGATGATCCGGCCGTGCTCCTCGGGGGAAGATTCTTCGACCCACGGAACATCATGTGCTCGAAGAGGTGGGCGAGACCGGTGAAGCGGGACTCGTCCCCGGATCCCACCCGCACCCAGACCTGGAAGGAGACGACCGGCGTGGTCGAGTCCTCGAGGGTGAGGATGGTGAGGCCGTTGCCGAGCACCGTGGTGCGCGTCCGCAGCGCAGGGTCGTCGATGTCACCCGCGCTTTCGGCCAGCGCTGGCGCGCTCAGCAACAGCAGAACCACGGTCCACAGAAGCATTCGCATGGCGCCCCACGGTATCGGCCAGGTATGCTGATGGCAACTGGAGCAGGCCTCGGGGGAAGGGCTCTCGTGAAGCGCAGGCGCGACGACTCGAGCCTGGTGTACTCGACCGGAGTCGGCCGGGTCGGTGCCAGGAACGACCCGGTGCCGCCCCGGCGCCCGCGCGGTGACGGCATCGTGCGCGTGCGGCGCGAGCTGAAGGGACGGCGCGGCAAGACCGTCACCACCATCGAGGGCGTTCCCCTCCCGGATGGCGAGCTCCGAGACCTGGGCAGCGAGCTCAAGCGTCGCTGCGGGAGCGGCGGAGCAGTCAAGGACGGCGTGATCGAGATCCAGGGCGACCACCGGGACACGCTGGTCGCGGAGCTCGAAGACCGCGGCTACACCGTGAAGCGGGCCGGCGGCTAGCCCGCGCTTCTCACCAGGTCGCTACCGCGGGCTAGCGTGAAATCACCGGCAGCTCGATCGCAGAGGCATGCGCGCGATTGCGGTGGAAGGTCAGCTCGGGCGCGGGATCCTGCTTCATCGGCTCGAAGTGGTCCCTGTCCGCGCCGCCGAGCGCAACGCGAACCGAATTCCCCTTCTTGAACAGGTAGGACGTCGGGAGCAGGTCGAAGACGAGCTCGGCGACCTCCCCGGAGATCAGCGGCATCGCATCCTGCTTCGCGAAGCTCCGATACGGAACCGCCACCCGGTAGGGCGGCTCTTCGTCACTGAGCTTGCGGTGGAGGGCCCGGAGCTGGCCCTCCGTCACGTAGATGACGTTGCCGAGAGGATCGACCTCCTCGAGATAGGCGAAGAACTGGCCGTCAGCAGCCGTGGATGAGACGAAGAGCGTCACGACCGGGTGCCCGGTCACCTCCATGTCCTCCCGCAGCGGAGCGCTGGTGTAGGTCAGGAGTCTCTCGTCCCGCTCCTCTCTGTCCGGATAGCCGAAGAGAATCCCGCCGCGCGGACCGGTGAGCGAGTTCCAGCGGGCCGCGTCGCCCGTTCCCGCCTCGTAGTCCACCACGTATTCGTCGTCGCCGGTTTCTGCGCTCGGTCTCACCTCCGTCAGTCGAAGGTCCGCTCCGAGGTAGAAGGTCCTGACGTCGTGGTCCGGCGGCCACTCGTCGGCCGCCTTCCACTTCTCCTCGCCCATCGTGTAGTAGTGGACCGGCTTCTCCTCCATGATGCCGTTGTCGATGCCCTTCAGGTGGTAGTCGAAGAAGCGGAGCATCTCGGCGTCGTGGTCGAACTCGGGCGCCGCCGAGGTCCTCCAGGGGCTGATCTGCTGGCGGCCGCCGTGCTCCCAAGGCCCCAGCGTCAGCTTGCTGGGGTTGTGCAGCGTCATGTGTCTCTTGATGGCAGCGTGCTGGTAGGCGCCGTCGTACCACCCGCTGTACGAGTAGACCGCGGCGCCCGATTCTTCCACGTTGGCGACGAACCGATGCGGACTGAAGGTGTCCGTGGTGCCGTAGCCGGATGGAGCGACGTCGTCGCGAAACTCCATCTGGAGCGCCTCCTCGTGGACGTTGTAGTTGGCTGCGTGGTCCTCGATCGCGGCTGCGAGCATCGATCGGTCGTCGTCCGCGTCGACCGGCCTGATGCCCCGCACCATCATCCTGACCCTCGGGCCGAACTTGTCGGTGATGCTGTTGGTGTCGATCGCCAGGTTCCCGGCGGCCCACTTCTTCGTGAACCAGCTCTGGTGAATTCCGCCGGGGAACGCGATGTCGGCATAGGCGTCGAAGAGCGCGAAGCGCGGAGCGGCCGCCTTGACGGCCGGGTGCTCGTTCACCAGCAGGAACTCGCTGGTGGTCCCCGTGTAGGACGTGCCGAAGGCGCCGACACGGCCGTCCGACCAGGGCTGGCGGATGATCCAGTCGACCAACTCGGCGCCGTCCCGGACCTCGTCGGGAGACCACGGATGGGGCCGGGTCCCGAAGGAGGCGCCCGAGCCGCGCGCGTCGATGCTGACCCACGCGTATCCGTGCTGGACGAAGTACTCGATCGTGTCGTAGTTCCGGGCCCCGTTTCGGAGCCAGCTGAACGGCCACCTGAACTCCATCGCCCGGATGTAGCGGGTCTGGTACAGAATGGTGGGGAGCTTCGCGCCTGCTGGCAGATCCTCGGGCAGGTAGAGATCGGTGGCGATCTGGACGCCGTCGCGCATCGGCAGGTAGAAGGAGCTGTAGTCGACAGCCTCGTAGATCGGGGACGAGTAGCCGCGATAGAGGCCGGGACGGCTGACCTTTTCGGTCCCCGCAGCAGGCGCTCCGGGCTCGCGGGACGGCGCGCAGGTCGGGATCAGACCGAGCGCCGCGAACGCCAGCGCGAGTAGCACGAGTCTGGTGACGGACTCCATCCTGACGGCACCGGGATTCCTCGTCACGCCTGCCTCCTCGTCCAGGGTTCGCGATGCGGAGCGGGTAGCGTTTCTTAGCGTGCTTCTCGGGTTCGGCAACAGGGTCCCTGAACCGGTGGCTGCTAGACTCGCCTTGCTGGTCGGTGGAGAGAGGGAAATCGATGCGCGGACGTCAGGTCTTCATGGACAGCCTGCTGGCACACGGGGTGGACTGCATCTTCGGCAACCCCGGCACCACCGAGAGCGGCCTGCTCGACAGCCTGATCGACTATCCCCAGATCGAATACTACGTCGCCCTCCACGAAGGTCTGGCCGTCTGCGCGGCGAGCTTTTACGCCAAGGCGAGCGGGAAGACCGCGGTGGCGAATCTGCACGTGGCACCCGGGCTCGGCAACGGAATCGGCATGCTGTACGGCGCTCTCAAGGCGAGCGCTCCGGTCATCGTCACCGCCGGTCAGCAGGACACCCGGATGCGGCTGCGAGACCCCCTTCTCTCCCACGACCTGGTCGCCATGGCGGCCCCGGTCACCAAGTGGAGCGCCGAGCCCCGGAGCGCGGACGAGATGGCGCCGCTTCTGCGGCGGGCCTTCAAGATCGCGAACCAACCGCCGGCGGGCCCGGTGTTCGTCGCGTTGCCCGTCGATGTCATGGAGCAGGAGACCGAGATCCCCGCGCAAACCTCCGGGGAGCTGCACCAGCAGCCCGCCGCGGCCGAGGAAGCCATCCACCAGCTGGTCGAGCTGATCCTCCGCAGTGGAAGCCCGGCCATCGTCACCGGCGACGACGTGGCGACCAGCGGCGCCCACCCGGCGCTGGCCGAGCTCGCCGAGCGGACGGGCGCGCCGGTGTACCTCGAAGGGATCCGGTCCCAGATCTCCATCTCCAACGAGCACCCCAACCTGCGCACCTGGGTCGGTTTCGAGGCGGGCACCATTCGCCAGGTCCTGGCGGAGCACGACCTGGTGATGCTGATCGGCGGCACCTTCTTCGAGGAGGTGTGGTTCGACGCGGTAGACGCCATTCCCGAGGGCGCCGTCACCGTCCAGATCGAGGAATCCGCGTCCCGGCTCGCCCACAACTTCCCGCTGAGACTCGGCCTGGTGGGGCAGCTGGGTGAAACGCTCCGCGCCCTCAACTCGGCGCTCGATCGAGCGGCGGGCGGCGACTACCTGGCTCGCAGCGAGGAGCGCAATCGAGGGCTGCGAGAGGAGAGCGCAGCCAGGCGGGAAGCTCTCGGCAACCGCCTCCAGGCGCTCTGGGATACGACGCCGATGTCCACCGCGCGTGCGCTGCACGAGATCAGCGTCGCGCTTCCCGAAGACGTCGTGGTCGTGGACGAATCCATCACCGCGCTGCTCGACTCCGCCCAGAGCTTCAAGCCCGAGCGCCCGGGCGACTTCTACGCGGGCCGCGGTGGTGGCATCGGTCAGGGCATCGCCGGCGCCCTCGGCGTGAAGGTGGCCCATCCCGATCGGCCGGTGGTAGCCGTATCCGGAGACGGATCGGCCATGTACAGCATCCAGGCGCTCTGGACTGCGGCCCACCACGACCTCGAGATCCTGTTCGTGATCATCTCCAACCGCGAGTACCGGGTGCTCAAGCACAACCTGGACACCTACCGGCAGCGCTTCGGCATTCCATCCGATCGGCCCTACCCCCACATGGACCTCGCCGAGCCGGTTCTCGGATTCGCCGAGATGGCGAAGGGAATGGGCGTGCCGGGCAGGCTCGTGACCAGGCCGGAAGAGCTGCAGCCGGCGGTCCGGGAAGCCCTCTCCGCCAGCGGTCCCTTCCTCCTCGACGTGGTGGTGTCGGGAAAGGGATAGTCGTGTCTTCTTCCGGTTTGATATGGGTCGATGGAGAGCTCCTCGACTCCAACACTGCGGTGGTGAGGGCGGACGACAGCGCCTTCAGCGGAGGGCGCGGCTGCTACTCGACGGGACGCTTCGAAGGCGGGAGGATCCGCTTCGGCGAACGCGTGGTTCGCCGCCTGGCGCGGGATGCTCGCACTCTCGGCCTGGGTGAGGTGGACGAGGCATCCTCGCTGGCAGGCATGCTGGCGCTCGGAACGGCGCATTTCGGCGATGGCGAGGGAGCCGTGCGTCTTCAGGCGAGCCGCGATGGCGGGAGCTGCCTTCGCGTGGTGGGCGTAGCCCGTCCGCTGGGACCGGAGCCGGCCGCGTGGCGAGCGATCTCAGCGCCCTTTCCCCACGAAGGCCCCGCTCCCTACTCGGGGGCCAAGGTCACCAACCATCTCCTGTTCGCGATGGCTCGCGACCTGGCGGTGGGCGCGGGCGTCGACGAGGCGGTGCTCTTCGACAGCGACCGCTTCCTGATCGAGGGCGCGCGCAGCAATTTCGTGTTGGCGCTCCGCGATGGGAGCCTGGCAACGCCCGGTCTGCAACGGGGCGGAGTCGCGGGGGTGGCGCGAGAAGTCCTGCTGGAGAGGCTGCCCGAGATCGCGGAGACGGAGGTCTGCCGGCAAGCCGTCCAAGAGGCCCGGGAGCTCGTCGCGGTGAACGCGGTGCGCGGTGCGCGCCCGGTGGTCGAGCTGGACGGCGAGCCGGTGGGCGACGGCAGGCCCGGTCCGGCCGCACTGCGCCTGCAGGAGGCGCTCGCGTCGACGCCCTGAGCGACCCGGCGCCGGGTCAGGACGGATCGCGCTCCTCCGAAGTGCTGAAGATGGCGGGCAGGACTTCCTTCGCCGTGGCGTGACCACCGCGGCCGTCGACCTGGAAGTAGCGGAGATCCACCTCGAATTCCGTCGAGGGGGAAAAGCGGGCGCCGAAGTCGCTGCACAGCCGCCGGAAGATCCCCTCGGCCTGCTCGCGATCCGCATCGGCCAGGAGCACGACCGCGCGCTCGCGGATCAGGCGGAAGATGGCGTCCTCCATGCGAAGGGCGCTCTCCACGAAATCGATGAACTCGGGTGCGAGGAGGTCACCTTCGCGCCCGGCGATCCCCACGAAGACCGAGGTCACCTGGTGGCAACGAGCCAGATCCGAGGCGCGGTCCATCATCCCGCGAAGCCGCCGGGGATCGTGCTTGGGAAGGCTGTGTGTCGGAGCCATCGCTGCCATGGGTTCCGTATCGACGCGCCCAGGGAAGACCTGAAGCGTCTCGGGAGAGCCGCCTCCGGAGCCGCCCCTGCAGGCGGCGGGGATCTCCGAAACCTCGCGAATCTTGGGAGAGATCGCCATTTCGAAGAGCCTGCTGGGAGGGCCGGAGATGGGGTGCTACAACAGCAGCGCGGGATCCGCGGGAGGAGAAACCATGCGCTCCTACCAGGTCTTCACCGGGATGACGCCGGAGCGCGCGGTGCAGGTGATGGCCGTGCTGGCGGAGAAATCGCCCGCCATCTACACCCAGGCGGTGGCCGCCGCCAGCACCGCCATGAACGCCCGGGCCAGATTCCTGCTGCGGCAGCCAGCCGAGAAGCGGGCTGACATGATTCGAAGGACCCTGGCGCGGGTGCGCGCCAGCGACCTCGCCGAAGAGGTCCTGGCCACCTACTTCCTGGAGGGCCGCAAGGAGCTTCTCACCGAGTGGCTGGACTCGCTGGGGCTCGAGCACGAAGAGGGCATCCTGAAGGACGAGGATCCCAGCCCTCCGCCGACGCAGAAGCTCGAAGAGGCCATCGAGCGATTCCTCCAAGCAGAGGACGCCGAAGACAGGGACCTCCTGCTTCGCGCCTTCGCCGCCCAGAGCGCCATCGACTGGCCGGAGCTCGCAGCGCGCTTCGAAGAGTCCTGACTCCTGCGCCCAGCTCCGGTCCGGGCCCGCACGGGCCCGGACCGGTTCGATGGGGACCCTCTCAGGCCTTGATGCTGATGGCCGAGTTCGTGATGACCGGCGTGTCCCGCTCCTTGGCCTTGGCAGCGACGAAGATCTTGTCGCCCTCCTTCCAGAGGGAGGTGACGATCGTCTCACCCGGGAACGCCACTCCGGCGAAGCGGGCCTGGAAACGGGTCACCTTGCTGGTGTCGCCCCCGAGAGCGGCGTCGACCACCGCCTTGCACACCACCCCGTAGGAGCAGAGCCCGTGCAGGATGGGCGTGTCGAAGCCGCCCATCTTGGCGAACTCCGGATCCGCGTGGAGGGGGTTCTTGTCACCACAGAGCCGGTAGAGCAGCGCCTGCTGCGGAAGCGTCGTCGACTCGACGACCTGGTCCGGCTCGCGCTCCGGCGGCTGGTTGCCGGCCTTGGGACCAGACTCCCCGCCGAAGCCTCCCTCACCGCGCAGGAACAGGGAGAACCGGTTGGTGAACAGCGGATCTCCGCCCCGCTCGGAGGTGGTCACCTCGAGAATCGCCAGCGCCGCCTTCCCCTTGTCGTAGAGCTCGGCGAGCTTCCCCTTGCTGGTGATATCCGCGGCCACGGGCAGGGGCTTGTGGATCTGGATGTCCTGCTCTCCGTGGAGCAGCATGGCGAAGTTGAACTCGAGGCCCGGAATGCCCGCCAGGCCGCCCAGGGATCCGAAGACGGGAACCACACCGAAGCTCGGCAGCACCTTGAGGTTCTTCTCGTAGGTGTACTCGAGCTCCGCGGGATCTGTCGCCGGAACGCCCGCACCCACGCCCAGGTGGTAGAGGATCACGTCGTCCTGAGACCAGGAGCCGTCGGCCGCGGGAAGCTCGGCTCCCAGCGCCTTGGAGGGATCGATCGGCATGTGGCTTCTCCTAGCCCTTGAGGGCTTCCATGATGACCTTCATCTCGTCCGCGATGCCGCCCGGAATCGTGTAGCCCTCGGGGTTGCGGATCTGCTCCATGTGATCGCGAATCTCCTCGGCGGTGGCCACGGCGGCAGGGCCCTTGGTCCAGCCGGGCGTGAGGCCGACGAAGACCCGCGCGAAGCGGCCGCCGCCCACCGAGTAGATCTCGTGGGTGATGTCGCAGGCTTCGGAGCAGAGGTAGGTCACGATGGGCGTCACGCAGTCGGGCCCGAGGGCCTTGGCCGCGGCACCGAGCAGCTGCTCCGTCAGGCGGGTCAGGGCGATCGGCGCGACCACGTTCGACTTGATGTTGTACTTGGCACCCTCCTGGGCCAGCACGTTCGAGAGGCCGACCAGACCCATCTTCGCGGCGCCGTAGTTGGTCTGTCCGAAGTTGCCGAAGATGCCCGCTGCCGACGCCGTGAAGATGAACCGGCCGTAGCCGTTCTCCTTCATCACTCGGAAGGCGGGCTGGGAGACGAAGAATGCGCCCTTCAGGTGAACGTCCAGGACGATCTCGAGCTCTTCCGGAGAGAGCTTGGCGAAGGTCTTGTCGCGCAGGATGCCGGCGTTGTTGATGACGATGTCGACCTTGCCGAAGCTGTCGAGCGCGGTCTTGATGATCGCCTCGCCCCCCTCCGGTGTGGAGACGGAGTCGTAGTTCGCCACGGCGCTGCCGCCCGCTTCGGTGATCTCCTTGACCACCTCGTCGGCCATGCTGGTGCCGGAGCCGGTCCCATCGGCGGCGCCACCGAGGTCGTTCACGACCACCTGCGCGCCGCGCTTGCCGAGATCGAGGGCGTACGTCTTGCCGAGCCCCCCACCGGCGCCGGTGATGATCGCAACCCTGCCGTCGAACTGAATGTCAGACATTGAAATCAACTCTCCTTTTCGGTGCGCGCAGGCCACCACCCCCGTCGTGATTCTTCGCCAGCGCCGCGTCACACCGGATTGGGGGGCGTGGGTGGCGACGATAGCGAAAATCGCCGCTTCCCTATTCGAGCCTCGCCTCCGAGCCTGCGCCCCGCGGGAACTGCCCGATGGCGCAGCGGATCTCGCCGCCGCGGTAAGCTTGAAACGACAGCCGCGGGCAGCTCGTACTAGAAGCGTCGCAGGAGGAGAGCAGGAGGTGACGCGATGGCCGAGACCCGGTCCGAGATCATGACCGCACCGGCGCAAGCGGGCGAGTCCAGGATTTCACTCGCAAAGATCGCCGTGGGCGTCGCCGTTCTCGGCGGCCTCGTAGTCGTGGGCCGCCAGGTCGGAGCCTACGTCCCCCGCTTCGCCGAGTGGGTGGACGGTCTGGGCGCCTTCGGGCCGGTCGTCTTCATCGCCGGATACGCCCTCGCGGTGGTGGGCTTCGTTCCCGGGTCGGTCCTCACGCTCGCCGCGGGCGCCATCTTCGGCCTCCTGGAGGGCACCGTCTACGTGTTCCTGGCCGCGGTGCTCGGCTCCACGGGGGCCTTCCTGGTCTCGCGATACGTGGCTCGCCGAGCCGTGGAGCAAAGGCTCGAAGGCGACGAACGCTTCGCGGCGATCGATCGGGCGGTCGGCACCCAGGGGCGAAGGATCGTCTTCCTGCTGCGGCTCTCGCCGATCTTCCCGTTCAACCTGCTGAACTATGCCCTGGGCCTCACCCGGGTGAGTCTGGCGGACTACGCGATCGCGTCGCTGGGGATGATCCCGGGCACTCTGCTCTACGTGTACTCGGGAAAGCTCGCGGGCGACGTCGCCGCCGTGGCCGGGGGAGCCGGCGTGGAGCGCGGCGCGGGCTACTACGCGGTGCTCGGCATCGGCTTCGTCGCCACCGTGGTCGTCACCACCGCAGTCACCCGGATCGCGCGGCGCGCGCTCGCGGACGCGACCAGGGAAGCCGCGGCTCCAGCTCCAGTGAATGGCGTCAGCGCGCGACCGGACCTGCCGACCGTGCCGGAGCCCCGCGACGAACACAACCGCAAGCTGGTCGCGAACGTGCACCCACCCGACTGGGTGAATCCCGTGCCCGAGGGCCGCTACAACCTGGTCGTGGTCGGAGCCGGCACCGCCGGCCTGATCAGCGCGCTGATCGCCTCGAGCCTCGGCGCCAGGGTCGCGCTGGTCGAGCGCCACCTGATGGGCGGCGACTGCCTGAACGTGGGCTGCGTGCCTTCCAAGGCGCTGATCCGCGCGGCGCGCCGGGTCCACGAGGCCCGGGCGGCCGCTGCGCTCGGGCTCCGGATACCCGAAGGCCAGCTCCCCGACTTCGGCGCGGCGATGGAGCGGCTGCGGAGGGTCCGCGCGCGCATCAGCGAAGAGGACTCCGCTGCCCGCTACACCGAAGAGTTCGGGATCGACGTCTACCTGGGCGACGCGAGATTCAGCAGCGGGGATTCGGTCGACGTGGACGGAACCGAGCTCCGCTTCCGAAAGGCGGTCATCGCCACCGGCGCCCGGGCGCTGGCGCCGCCCATCGAAGGCCTGGCAGAGGCGGGTTACCTCGACAACGAGACGGTCTTCTCCTTGACCGAGCGGCCCGCCCGGCTCGCCGTGATCGGGGCGGGACCGATCGGCTGCGAGCTGGCCCAGGCGTTCCAGCGGCTCGGCTCCCACGTCGTGCTCTTCGAGCAGGCAGGGCAGATCCTGGGACGCGAGGACCCCGATGCCGCCAAGATCCTGGCGAGCGCCTTCGCCCGCGACGGCATCCAGCTTCTCCTTGAATCCCAGGTCCGCCAGGTGGAGAAGAGGGGCGGCGAGAAGGTCATTCACGCGGTCCTCCGCGGCGGCGACGAGAAGGAGTTCGCAGTCGACGAGATCCTGGTCGGCGCGGGGCGCGCCCCCAACGTCCAGGGCCTCGGCCTCGAGGCGGCGGGCGTGGAGTACGACGAGCGCAGCGGTGTGACGGTCGACGACAACCTGCGCACCAGCAACCGGCGCATCTTTGCCGCCGGCGACATCTGCATGGCCTGGAAGTTCACCCACGCCGCCGACGCAGCCGCCAAGATCGTCGTCCAGAACGCGCTCTTCCTCGGCCGCAAGAAGCTCTCGAAGCTGGTGATGCCCTGGTGCACCTACACGGATCCGGAGATCGCCCACGTCGGGCTCTATCCGCACGAGGCAGCGGAGCGGGGGATCGAGGTCGACACCTTCCAGGTGCCGATCTCGAAGGCCAACCGCGCCGTCCTCGACGGGGAAGAGGAGGGTTTCGTCAAGGTCCACGTGGGGAAGGGCGGAGACCGGATCCTGGGCGCGACCATCGTCGCTAGCCACGCCGGTGAGATGATCAGCGAGATCACACTGGCGATGGTGAAGGGCGTCGGCCTGGGAGCGTTCACCGACGTGATCCACCCCTACCCGACCCAGGCCGAGGCGATCAAGGCGGTGGCGGGTCTCTACACCCGGACCCGCCTCACACCTTTCGTGAAGCGCCTCTTCGATCGCTGGATGGCGATATCGCGCTAACCTGGCGCTTCGGCTGAGCGGAGGGTGCGCATTGTCCCTGCTTCGATTCCTGGGTCTGGGCGGCGAAGAGAAGAACAGCGAGAGCGACACAGAGACGGTGCGCAAGATCGCCGGCCGACTCGAGCGCCTCGATCCGGAGATGGCCAGATACCTGGCGGCTTTCGCCTACGTGCTGGCCCGCGTCGCACACGCGGACCTCCGAATCGACGCCGACGAGACGGCTGCGATGGAAGGGATCGTCGTTCGGATCGCCGACCTCGCGCCGGAAGAGGCATCCCTGGTGGTGGAGATCGCCAAGTCCCAGGCGCGCCTGCTCGGCGGCACGGAGAACTACGTGGTGACGCGGCAGTTCCGCAGCATCTCCAGCCGGGAGCAGCGCGGGAAGCTCCTCGAGTGCCTCTACGCGGTGGCCGCAGCCGACGGCAGCATCACGGGGCCCGAGAGCAACGAGATCGTCGCCATCGCCGAGGAGCTCGGCTTCACCCGCCCCGAGGCCAACGCGCTGCGATCCGCCTACCGGAACAAGCTCTCCGAGTTCCAGTAGCGGGGACTCTCCTGCTAGGTCGACTCGCGGAGTGAGCGTCGAAGCAGCTTTCCGGAGCTGTTTCGCGGCAGCTCGGCCGCGAAGCGGACCTCCTTCGGCACCTTGAAGCCGGCCAGGCGCTGGCGGCAGAAGCGCTGCAGATCTCCGGCGCGAGGTCGGTCTCCATCTCTGGGAACGACCCAGGCGACCACCCTGCTACCGAGATCGGGGTCGGGAAGTCCCGCGACACCCACCTCGCTGACCTCGGGGTGTTCGCGAAGCAGCGCCTCGACCTCCGCCGGGGAGACGTTCTCGCCGCCCGAGACGATCAGGTCCGCCCTCCGGTCGAGAACGCGGAGCCTGCCCGCGGCGTCGAGAACCCCCACGTCGCCGGTGTGAAGCCAGCCGTCGCGGAGCGCGCGGGAGGTCGCTTCCGCGTCGTCGAGATAGCCGGCCATCAGCGTCGGCCCGCGCACCAGGATCTCCCCCTCCCGGCCGGGCGGGAGGACCCGACCGTCGGCAGCGGCGATCCGGAGCTCGGTTCCGAAGAGGACGCGCCCTACCTGTCCGCTGTCACGGGAGGGAGGCCCGCTCTCGCCGGGCCCCCAGGTCGCCACCTGGGAGCAGGCCTCGGTGAGGCCGTAGCTGGGGAAGACGCAGAAGCCGAGCTTGCCCGCGCGCTCCAGAAGAAGCGGCGGAGCGCCCGCTCCACCGAGCAGGATCCCGCGCAGCGACGCTGGAGCCGGCCGCTCTCCGCGAAGCTCGAGCAGCCGGCCGAGCATGGTGGGAACCAGCGAGACGTGACTGATCCCGGCGTCGATGGCCGCGCTCAGCTGCTCCGGATCGAAGCGGTCGTGAACCTCCACCGGGTGCCCGAGCAGCACGTTGCGCATCAGGATGGAGAGCCCCCCGATGTGGAAGAGGGGGAGGCAGGCGAGCCAGCGGTCCTCGCGGCGCAGCTGGAGGTGGAGCGTCGCGGCGAGGGCGCTCGCCTGGAGGTTTCCGTGGGTCAGGCAGACACCCTTGGGCACTCCGCTGGTCCCGGAGGTGAAGAGCACCGCGGCCACCGCGTCGAGGTCGATCTGCTCGCTGAGCTCGCCGCACGGCGCCCCTTTCTCAGGTCCTTCGAGGCGTCCAGCCCGGAACGCCGCGAGCAGCAGGCCCGGTAGCTCGGCTGCGATCTGCGGCGTTCGCGCGCCGAGCTGGCCGCCTCCATGAACCAGGTGCGTCGCCCGCGCGCGCCGGAGCTGCAGGGCGAGCTCCTCGGCGGTGAGGCGTGCATTCAGTGGCAGCAAGCGGGCGCCGCAGAGCGCGACCGCGTGGACCAGCTGCACGAACTCGACCCCGTTCCCGAGCAGCGCAGCCACCAGGTCGCCGTGGCGAACTCCGCAGCGCCGCAGCTCTGCCGCGGTTTGCAGCGACAGATCGGCCAGCGCCCCGAAGGACAGCCGCTCCCCGCGAAAGTGGAGCGCTTCGTCGCTGCTGGAGAGGCGCGCGCGTTCCAGGAGCCAGTTGCGCATCTTCACGCCGCCCCTCCCCCGCTACACAGCCACGGCTTTGCGCCCAGCCCCGGCCCGGGCGGAACCCGGAGCCGGCCGGCCTCGGGCTGCGGCGGCTCCGCGAGATCGTTCTCGAGCAGAGCCGAGGTGGCCAGGCCGCTGGCGGGGAGACGACCGGGAAGGCTGGCGGTCAGGTGGAGCGCGCAGAGCACCCCGACCGCACCGTCGAGAAACGAGGTCGGCACGATCTCCACACTCGCCGCCCTGGCGAGATCCACGGCCTCCCGGGCACGGCCGATTCCCCCGATCGCCGAAGGCTTCAGCATCACCACGTCCGCGGCTTCCGCGTCGAGTACGCGCCGCAGATCCGCGAGGCGAACCGCCGACTCGTCGGCCGCGATCCGAACCGGAGCGTCGCGACGCACCCTCGCCAGGCCGACGACGTCGCTCGCCGCCACCGGCTGCTCGACGAACTCGAGGTCGAAGCCGGCGAGGGCGTCGAGCCGCCGCCGGGCCTGCTCCGGAGACCAGGCTCCGTTCGCATCCAGGCGAATCCTGGGCGCGGGCCCGACCGCATCCCGGACCGCCTCGACCCGCTCGAGGTCGCCCGTAGCGGGCCCGGCACCGACCTTGAGCTTGAGGGTGCCGAAGCCGAGCTCGACCGCGCGCCGGGCCTCGACGGCGGCTGTCCTCGGCTCGCGGGAGGAAAGCAGCGCGTTCACCTCCACCGCCGGACTCGGGCTGCGGCCTTCCCCGGCGGCGAGCCAGCTCGCCAGGCTGCGTCCGGCCTCCCGTGCGACGAGATCGTGGAGCGCGCTGTCGATCGCCGCCCGGGCCGTGGCGGTCGGCGGAGAGCGCCTCTCGATCCACTCGAGCAGCTCCTCCGGCTCGTCCCACGCCGCTCCCTCGAGAAGACCGGTGCAGCTCTCGAGAGAGCTTCGCGCGGCGTCGAGCGGCTCGGTTCCGAACGCTTCGAGAGGCGTCGCCTCGCCGTAGCCACGGCAGCCATCGGTGTTGCGAAGCGAGAGCAGCACGCCCTCTCGAAACTCGAGAGGCCCGAGCGCCGTCGCCAGCGGTGCGCGCAATCGCAGCCGGAAGGGCTGTAGCTCCGCGGCTTCGATCCTCATGCGGCCAGGCCGACGGCCATCAGTGCAGCGAAGCCGAGCTCGAGGCGCGCGGTTGCCGCCAGCACGGCATTGAGTGCGGCGCCCTCCTCCGTCCGGACCTTCCGCCACAAGCGCCAGGCCAGCGGCGCGGTCAGCAGGGGAAGCCAGGCGCCGGCCGCCGGCGCGCCCAGCCACCAGAGGAATGGAAGCGCCGCGTAGCTCCCGGCCAGGAGGAGCGCGTAGTAGAGCCGCGCCCCGCTCGGACCGAGCCGGACCGCCAGCGTCCGCTTGCTCGCGGCGCGGTCGCTGTCGATGTCCCGCAGGTTGTTGACGGCGATCAGCGCCGTCGCCAGGAGCCCGATCGGAACCGAGGCGGCCAGGGCGAGATCCGAGGCGCCGAGCGCCTGGACGCGGTGGGTCCCCCAGACGGCGAACACCCCGAAGAAGAGGAAGACGAGCGGGTCGCCGAGGCCGCGGTATCCGAGCGGAACCGGCCCGCCGGTGTACGCGTACCCGGCCACCAGACCGAGCAGGCCGATCACGGCGATCGGCCAGCCGCCGCGCGCGACCAGGTAGAGGCCGATCAGCGCGGCAACCGCGAACGTAGCGAGCGCGCCGGCGCGCAGGGCGGACGGAGAGAGCAGGCCTGCCTGAGCGGCGCGGAGCGGACCGGTGCGCTCTTCGGTGTCGGCGCCCTGCTCGAAGTCGAAGGCGTCGTTGGCGTAGTTCGTGCCGATCTGGATCAGCAGCGCTGCTGCCAGCGCGGCCAGCGCGGGGAGCACCCGCGCCATCCCCTCCGCGGCGGCCACCCCCGTTCCCACGGCGACGGGAGCCAGCGACGCCGTCAGCGTCGCCGGCCGCGCGGCGAGAAGCCACGCGCGCGCCCCACCCGGCACCGGGCCAGGAGCGTCTAGGGCCGCCACGGGAACCGGGTGAAGTCGGGCTCGCGCTTCTCGACGAAGGCGTCCCGTCCCTCCTGGGCTTCTTCGGTCATGTAGAAGAGCTGGGTGGTATGCCCCGCCAGCTCCTGGATCCCCGCCTGGCCGTCGCAGTCGGCGTTGAAGGCCGCCTTCAGACAGCGGATTGCCGTGGGACTGTGTCGCAGGATGCGCCGCGCCCAGTGGACCGCCGTGGACTCGAGCTCCTCGAGCGGGACGACGGCGTTCACCAGTCCCATCTCCCGAGCCTCGTCGGCACCGTACTGATCGCACAGGTACCAGATCTCCCGCGCCTTCTTCTGCCCGACGACGCGCGCCATGTAGGAGGCCCCGAATCCCGCGTCGAAGCTTCCCACCCGGGGTCCGGTCTGACCGAAGCGGGCGTTCTCCGCGGCGATGGTGAGATCGCAGAGCAGGTGGAGCACGTGTCCGCCTCCGATGGCGTAGCCGGCGACCACCGCGATCACGGGCTTGGGAAGCGTCCGGATCACCCGCTGCAGATCCAGGGCGTTGAGGCGAGGCACTCCGTCCTCGCCCACGTAGCCCGCGTCGCCGCGGACCTTCTGGTCGCCTCCGGAGCAGAACGCGTCGGGGCCTTCCCCGGTGAAGAGCACCACGCCGATCTCGTGGTCCTCTCGCGCCCGGGCAAAGGCGTCGATCAACTCGAAGAGCGTCTGGGGGCGGAAGGCGTTGCGCACCTCCGGCCGGTTGATGGTGATCTTGGCGATTCCGTCCGACTTCTCGTAGCGGATGTCCCGGTAGTCGCGAACGGTCTTCCAGTCGATGGCGCTCATCGGTTCTCCTGTGGCGGCTTCGACCTCGCGCAGGAAGTCCCGGGCGACGGCGTCGAAGGCGTGGGGGTTCTCGAGGTGAGCGGCGTGCCCGGCCTCGGGGATGATCTGCAGGTGCGCACGCGGGAGGCGCGACATGAGATCGCGAGCGAACTCGAGAAAGCGCGAGTCCTCCTCACCAACGACGAGGAGGACCGGCGCGGAAACCGAATCCAGCTGCTCGAAGAGCGGCGGCTGGGCGCCGGCGCCCATGCCGCGCAAGGAGAGCGCGAGTCCATGGGCCCGGTTGCGAAGCCGCTCCGCGCGCGCCGTGGCCAGCGACCGGGGGCCCAGGCGCTGCTGGCTGGCGAAGAGCGGAAGCGACATCCAGTGATCCACGAACCACTCGATGCCCTCGTCGAGAATGCGCCCGGCCAGGCGCTCGTCCTGCTGGACCCGCGCCCGGCGCTCTTCGGGATCCTCGACTCCCGCACGGGCGCCCACCAGGACGGCGGAGCGAACCCGCTCCGGGTGGCGCGCGGCCAGCGCCAGACCGACCCGCGCTCCCATCGAGTAGCCGACCAGGTGGACCTGCCGCTCTTCCAGCGCGTCCAGCACGCAGCAGAGATCCTCGAGGCAGCGCTCCATCCGGTAGTCGTCGGGCGCCTCGGTCGCATCGGAGCGCCCGTGACCGACGAGATCGACGAGGATGCGGCGTCGATCGCCGCCCAGTCCCTCGCAGACACCGCGCATCGTCTCCGCGGAGCCGGTGAAGCCGTGCAGGATCAGGACTGCACCGCCCCCGCGCGCCCGCGGCTCCGCCAGCTCGACGTGGAGGCAGCGCCCGGGGCGCACCTCGATCCGGCGCTGGACCCTCGCGCTCATGCGGCCCCCCCGATCCGAAGGGAGCGGGAGACCTCCCGCTGGATCTCCCGGTGCAGGGCGAGATTGGCGCGCCGATCGGCGGCGACCTCGATCACCTGCGTACCCGCGCTCGCCAGCGAGTCCTCCAGTGCCAGCGAGAGATCCGCGGCGCTCGTCACTCTCTGGTGTGAGAGACCGTAGGCGCCCGCGACCGCCGCCAGATCGAGCCCGTGCGACACGGTGAAGAGTCGTTCGAAGTCGACGCTCTCACCGTGTGCTGCGATCGGGAGCAGCGAGAAGATCCCGCCCCCGTCGTCGTTCACGACCACCAGCGTGGCGCGGATCTCGTGGTGATGGGCGGCGAACAGGCCACCGGCGTCGTGCAGGAAGGCGAGATCCCCGCAGAGAAGGGCGAGGGGCTCTCCCGGCCCGGCGGCTCCGAGCGCGCTGGAGACGATGCCGTCGATGCCGTTGGCGCCCCGGTTGGCGAGCACCCGGAGCCGCCTGCTCGAGACGGGGAGGAAACCGTCCAGGTCGCGGACCGCCATGCTGTTCGAGACGAACAGCATGGCAGCGTCCGGCAGCGCCCCGGCGAGCGCGGCCACGACCTGGGGAGCGAGCAGTTCACCGCCGGCGCCCAGCCGGGCTTGGACGGCCCGGCGAGCGCGGCTCTCGGCGGCGCTCCACTCGCGCAGCCAACCCGCGGAGCCAGGAGCCGCGTTGGGGGAGCGGAGCCTCCGTTCCAGGGCGTCACAGAGGAGCACCGGATCCGCCTCGACCACTTCCGAGGCGAGGTGGCCCGGGTCCGACCAGGTGCGATCGGGGTCGAGCATCACCAGCCGCGAGTGGGGGTGCAGATCGAGCCACTGGTGGAAGGCCTTGCTGGTGAGCGGCGCACCGATCCGCAGCACCAGATCCGGGCGGCGCGCGCGGGCAAACTCGCGGTCGCGCAGGAGCGCGTCGAAGTGCGTCAGGATCGGCGCCCCGACGGTGTGTGGCCCGCAGCGGAGCTGGGAAGTCGACTCCGCCAGCACCGGCCAACCCGCGGCGCGCGCCAGGCGGGCCACCGCATCGGGAAGGGCGGGATCTCCGTCGTCGGGCCCACAGGCGATCACTGCCCGCGGTGCGGACTGAAGCAACTCGACCAGATGGGAGACCAGGTCCGGCGACGGCGGCAGTGCGCGGCGCCAGCTTCGCGTGTAGGGACCCGGCTCGCGGCCGGCATGCGGCCGGCCGTCTTCAGGACCGGGATCCAGGGGCTCGCGAAACGGGAGGTTCAGGTGAACCGGTCCCGCCGGCGGCCCTGCGGCCGCAGCGACCGCCCGGCAGGCCAGCGCGCGGGCGTGGCGGACCCCCGGGAGATCGCTCTGCGGGGGCGGCGCCTCGCTGAACCAGCGAACGTGGCTCCCGAAAAGACCCACCTGATCGATGGTCTGTGGGGCCCCCCAGCCGCGAAGCTCCGGCGGGCGGTCCGCGGTCAACACCAGGAGAGGGACCCGTCCGTGGTGCGCCTCGGCCACGGCGGGAAGGAAGTTCGCTGCCGCGGTTCCCGAGGTGCAGACCAGGGCGACGGGAGCGCGCTCCGCCTTGGCGAGTCCAAGGGCAAAGAACGAGGCGGCCCTCTCGTCGATGTGAACCCAGACGCGCAGGTCCGCGGTGCGCGCCGCGCTCACCGCCAGGGGCGCGGAACGAGACCCGGGGCAGAGACAAACGTGCCTCACGCCGCTGCGGACGAGCTCCTCGAACAGCGCCGAGGCAAAGGCGTAGTTCGGATTCGCGGCGGGCGTCGGCGCGAGCTCGGCGGAGGTCGCCACGCTCAGATCTCCAGCAACGCGGTGAGGGCAGCGCGCAGCTTGAGGCGGGTCTCGGCCAACTCCGAATCCGGGTCGGAGCCGGCCACGATCCCGGCGCCCGCGAACAGGCTCGCCTCGGACCCGCGCAGCAGGAGCGAGCGCAGCGCCACGGCGAACTCGCCCTCTCCCCGCGGATCGACCCAGCCGACCGGGCCCGCGTACCAGCCTCGGTCGAGCCCCTCGTTGCAGCGCAGCCAGGCCAGAGCTTCCTTGCGTGGCGCCCCACCGACGGCGGGCGTCGGATGGAGGTCGGCTACCAGATCGAGCACGGTCGTGTTCGACGGATCGCGCAGGGTTGCCTCGATCGGCGTCCGGAGGTGCTGGATCCCGTCGGTCCGCAGCAGGTCCGGCGACTCCGGAGCCGAGAGCGCGCTACAGCGCCGAGCCAGCGCTCCGAGGATGCAGCGCACCACCACCGCGTGCTCCTCCTGGTCCTTCTTGCTCTCGAGCAGCCCGCGGGCCAGGCGGACGTCTTCCTCGAAGCTCCGTCCGCGCGGGGCCGACCCGGCCACGGCGTCGGCTTGGACCCGCCCATCCTCCAGCCGCACGAGCCGCTCCGGAGTGGCTCCGAGGAAGGTCACGGGACCGCGGGACAGCGCGAAGATCACGCACGAGGGGTGGAGCGTGCGCAGGGCCCGCAGCACGCGAGCCGTCTCGAAGGGACGGGAGCCGACCACCGTGCAGGAGCGCGCCACCACCACCTTCTCGAGATCGCCGTCGCGGATGGCTCCGAGGGCCTTCTCCACCAGCCCGCGGTAGACGCCGAGATTCCGGTCGGCCGAGGCGAAGAAGGCCGGCGTCGCCTCGTCGGCCGCCGCCCCGCCAGGAGGCGAGGCGGGCGGCGTGACGAACTCGGGGCCGGGATCGGGGAGCGGTCCGATTCCGGCGCGGCAGCACCAGATTTCCCCTCCGCGGCGGACGGCGAGACGCTCCGGCAGGACCAGCTGGGCGGAGGGGAAACCCCGCCACCGCTCCGAGCGGGGCGGATCCGAGTCGAAGCCGAAGCCCCCGACCAGGAGCGGTCCCGCCCAGGGCGGCGCGTCACCCTCTTCGCGAAGCAGGTCCCGAAGCTCGCGGACGCCTCGGGCCGCAGCGTCGAAGCGCGACTCGCCCCGGCTCTCGATGCGGGTGACGCAGCCGAGGCCGAGGATGGCCTCCTCGCGGTCGGGTCTCTCCCAGTAGAAGCGCTCGCGCTCGTCGGAGGCAGCGTAGACCTCCAGGAGGTCCCGCGGAGTCGTCGCGCTTCGGTGTATCCGGATTTCGCTCACGACCACTCCCGTCCGGCTCGGATCGCGGTCAGGATCTGGGCGCTCCCGAGCAGCATCGGGCGGCGCCGCAGCGTGTGGAACCCGGCGGCCTCGATCAGGGCCGCCAGGTCCGGAGCGGGGGGCAGGTAGACGGTCGAACGCGGCAGGTATGAGTAGGCGGCGCGGTCGGAGAGCCAGGCGCCGAGCAGGGGCACGACGCGGTCGAAGTAGAGGGAGTGCGCGCCGCGGACCACGGGGTTCGAAGGCCGATCGACCTCGATCAGCGCGATGCGGCCGGCGGGCTCGAGCACCCGCGCCATCTCGGCGAGCACCTCCGGGAGCGAGACGAAGTTCCGCAGGGCGAAGCCGCAGGTCACGACCGTGACGGAAGCGTCGGGAAACGGCAGCGCGGCGGCATCGCCCTGCACCCAGAGCGCCGGGATCCGGCGGCGCCGGGCACCCAGCAGCATCTGACGGGCGAAGTCGACACCGATCGTCCGTGCACCGCGCGCCGCCGCCAGCTCGGCCAGGTCGCCCGTGCCGCAGGCCAGGTCGAGGACCCGGTCCCCGCGCCCGGCGGCTACGGCGTCCAGCGCCAGGCGGCGCCAGCGCTGGTCGAGCCTCGCGGTCATCAGGCGGTTCATGGCGTCGTAGCGGGGCGCGATGCGGTCGAACATCTCCCGCACCTGGGTGCGCTTCTCCTCGTCCCGCGGCAGCTCGAGCCGCGGAGGAGGCTCCGCTTCGCCGGTTCGGAGATTCAGCGCCACGCGATCTCCAGGCTCGACGACTCCGTCGCGGCGAGGGCGGCGCCCAGGTCGCCCTCGTCGCCGCGGCCAGCGAGCCGTTGCAGGGCGCGGCTCACCAGGGTGCGCTGGAAGTGGAGCGCGACCAGCCGGGTGAGCTGGGGAAGCAGACTGCGGAAGGCCTCAGTCACCTCGCCGGGGTCGCCACGCTCGGCCGCGGGCTTCCTCAGGTGGTCGTCGAAGAGATCGATGGCCCGTTCGGAGATCTCCTGCACCGAGCTGGCGTGCTGCACCGCCAGGGACAGCAGCTCGTTCAAGGGAAAACCCGCATCCAGAATGCGGAGCGCGGCGCGGGCCATCTCCCGGTCGGCCGCGCTGAAGCGCTCCTGCCCCTCGATCTGCAGGGGCTGGACCAGGCCGGAGGCCTCCGCGGCGCCGATCAGCCCCTCCGGAATCCCAGCCTCGGCGGCGAGCTCGGCCCGCGAGAAGGTCCGCTCGCCGACGTGCTCGTCGACCAGGGCTTCGAGGAGCGGCCGATCGGGAGCTTCTGCTTGGCGTTCGAGCAGGCGCTTGACCTGGGCCAGGGTGAAGCCCTGTTCGACGAGCTCGCGGATGCGGCGGAGCCGCTCCAGATGGGTGTCGTCGTAGAAGGCAACCCGCCCCGCGCGGCGCGGCCGCGGGAGCAGACCCCGGAACTGGTAGAAGCGGATCGTGTCCACCCGCAGCCCGGTACGGGCGGCGATCTCCTCGACTCGATAATCCATGTAACTACTCTAGGAGTAATTACTCTCATAATCAAGAAAGGGTGGATGAACCAGAAAATACCTCAACAAAATCAGTCAGTTGATTGGGATTCGGACTAGCCGCGAACCAGCAGGAGGGTCTTGGGATCCAGCCCAACCCGGAGCGCCTCGGGGTCCGGGTTGTCGTGCTCCTTGAGCGCGCGCAGGGCCACCGAGTTCGGCTCCGGTTCCAGGGCCACGATCACACTGATGGCGTCGTCCAGCTTGGCGATCGCTGCGGGGATCGCCGGGACCTTCTCGTGCGGACAGGCAACCGAGAGCCAGAGCTCCGCGTCGATCTCGGCGGCCACGGCCTTCATGTCGAGGATCTCCTGCCGCGGGGCGTTCTCGACATCGAAGCCCTCGAGGACGACGAGCTCCGGCTTGCAGCCCGCCTCCTCCTCGAACTTCACCGCTTCGCGAAGCTTCCCCGGCCCAAAGCCCCCTGCCGGATAGGACCGGATGCTGCGGTGGCGATCGATGTCGGCGTGGACCCGCGCCTCGTCCTCGAGATGGGTCGAGTAGGCGAGCTCGTGGAAGACGGTGTCGTAGAAGGCCCGGATGTGCGCGACCGAATCGTCGAGCGACACGTGGAGCACGTCACCTCCACGCAGCAGGTCGTCGAGAGCCACGCCGACCAGGAACGAGGTCTTGCCGACACCCGGCCCGGCGAGCACCAGTCCGATGTTGCCCTTCCCGAGTCCGCCGCGAAGCCCTCGCTCCAGCAGCCGAAGCGGACTTCGAGCGGAGAGAAATTTCCGATACATGGTTCTCCTCGCCCCGGCGACGGCATCAGTCGTCGCCCTTGCGGCTCTCGCCGAATCGCTCGATCAAGCCCTTGGAGACGTCGCCCGGCACCGGCGCGTATCTGGCGAACTCCAGTGTGAACTCGGCCTTCCCCTGCGTCACCGAGCGGAGGTCGGTCGCGTAGCCGAAGAGCTCCGCCAGCGGCACCTCCGCATCGATCTGGCAGAACAGCTCTTCCTCGGTGGTCCCGATCACCGTACCACGCCGCTGCATGATCGTCTTGAGCACGCTGCCCTGGAACTCGCCGGGGCTCTCGACGGCCAGCTTCATCACCGGCTCCAGGACGATGGGCGTCGCCTTCGAGTAGACGGCCCGGAATGCCCCGCGGGCGGCGGCCTGGAAGGCCATGTCGGACGAGTCCACGGAGTGAGCCTGCCCGTCGTTCAGGCAGATCCGGAGCCCGATCACCGGGAATCCGATCAGCCGGCCCTTCGCCAGCATCTGGCGGAAGCCCTTCTCCACCGAGGAGATGTACTCCGTCGGGATCGCGCCGCCTCGCACCTCGTTCACGAACTCGAAGTCGTCCCCGTCGATGATCGGCTCGATGTACCCGGCCACGCGGCCGAACTGACCGGAGCCGCCGGTCTGCTTCTTGTGGATGTAGTCGAAGTCGGCTCGCTGGGAGATCGCCTCGCGGTAGGCCACCTGGGGTGCGCCCGTCTCGACCTCGACGTGGTACTCCCGCCGCATCCGCTCGACGTAGACGTCGAGGTGAAGCTCTCCCATTCCCGAGATCACCGTCTCGCCGCTCTCCTCGTCCACCCCCGCCCGGAAGGTCGGGTCCTCGCGCACGAAGCGTCCGAGCGCCTTGGACATGTTGGCCTCGACCTTGCTGTCCACGGGCTTGACCGAGAGCGAGATCACCGGCTCCGGCACGTGCATGGCGGTCATGGCCACGTCCACGGAGCCATCGGTGAAGGTGTCGCCCGAGGCGCAGTCGATCCCGAACAGGGCCACGATGTCGCCGGCCCCGGCCGCCTCGATCTCCTCCATCTCGTCCGCGTGCATCCGCACCAGGCGCCCCACCTTGTGACGCCTCTTGGTGCGGCTGTTGACGATGCTGGATCCCCGGCTGAGCGAGCCCTGGTAGATGCGAACGTAGGTGAGCTGGCCGTAGCGCCCGTCCTCGAGCTTGAAGGCCAGACACACCAGGGGCTTCTGGCAGTCGGCGGCCAGCGTGAGCGGCGCGCCGTCTGCGGAGAGATCGATTCCCGAGTTCTCGACGTCGACCGGGCTGGGGAGATAGCGCGTGACGGCGTCGAGGAGCTTCTGCACGCCCTTGTTCTTGTAGGCGGCGCCCATGAAGACCGGGGTGAGCTCCAGCGAGAGGACGCCCTGGCGGACGGCCTGGTGGATCAACTCCTCGGTGACGCGCTCTTCGAGGATCGCCTCGGTGAGCTCGTCCGAGAACATCGAGACCACATCGAGCATCTCCTCTCGAGCCGCCTCGGCCTCGTTCTGCAGCTCGGCGGGAATCTCCGCCTCCACCACGTGCTCGCCGTTGGCACCCTCGAAGTGCACCGCCTTCATGGTGACGAGGTCCACGACGCCGCCGTGATCCGCCTCCAGACCGATGGGGATCTGCATCGCCACGGCGTTGTGCCCGAGCTTCTCGCGAAGCCCCTGGATCACCCGGCGCGGATTCGCGCCGGAGCGGTCGAGCTTGTTGATCAGCGCCAGGCGCGGAACCCGGTAGCGCCTCATCTGTCGGTCGACGGTGATCGACTGGGACTGCACGCCCGCGACACCGCAGAGCACCAGAATCGCGCCGTCGAGCACGCGCAGCGAACGCTCCACCTCCACCGTGAAGTCCACGTGCCCGGGCGTGTCGATCAGGTTGATGTGGTACCCGTTCCACTCGGCGTGGGTGGCGGCGGAGGTGATGGTGATGCCGCGCTCCTTCTCCAGCTCCATGTGGTCCATGGTGGCGCCGGCGCCGTCCTTCCCCTTCACCTCCTGGATCCTGTGGATCCGGTTGGTGTAGAAGAGGATCCGCTCCGTGAGGGTGGTCTTGCCCGAGTCGATGTGGGCGCTGATGCCGATATTCCGAATCTTCTCGAGATCACTGATCATGGTTGTCACTGAGGTCGACGCATGCCGTTGGCGGGTCCGACCGGCTTGGGTTTGCTGTTCCCTATCGGGTGCACTCCACCGACCATCGGGTAACGACTCGTTACCCGTGGCGTGGGCGAATCGAGCGATGACGAGAGGGGGTCTTCAAGGGGCCGGGGGCACCCGATCTGCCCTATCGGGCGCTCGGCCTTTCAAAAGTAGCGCGGAAACATAAGTCCGTTTGGGAAAGGGTCAAGCCTTGGAAGCGGGGACGTTCTTTACGTATTTGCGTTTTGGCGACGCCAAAACGCAAATACGTAAAGAACGTCCCCGCTCGTGGCTCGCCGCTCAGTCCGCGGAGCGCCAGATGGCGAGTGTTTCCCCCAGGGGGACCGTTTGCTCGCGGCGGCGCGTGAGGGCATCCATCGCCGTGTAGACCGCGCAAGCCACAGCCTGGAGGGAGTCGAGGGGGAAGTGCGGAAAGGCGATGCGGCTCGACTCGGCCCTTCCCAGATCCGCGGCGCCCTCGAGCGAGGCGCAGGGAATCTCCGCGTAGACCATCAGCGCCCAGTCCGGAAGCCGGCGGCCCTTCACTCGCTGCCACTGCTGCCGCGGCCTCGCCAGCGCCGGCTGATCGCCGCGAGCCTGGAAGAAGGCGTCGACCTCCTGACTCGCGCGGGACCGGAGCGCATCCCCCATTGCAGCACCGAGCAGCAGGCGGGCGAGCTCGAGTCTCACCGACACCTCGTGCATGGGATCGCCCTGCTCCGCCAGCCGCGCACTCACCTCGAGACCGCGCAGCACGGTGAGGGACTCGTCGAAGCCGAACCGGTGTGACAGCTCGTGGGCAAGGATGGTCGGGATCGACTGGCGCGAGGTCTCCCAGGGCGTCATCCGCACGAACCGGCTGAGGCCGAGCCCCAGTGTCAGGTACTGGCTCCACGGGCCCACCAGCCGCGCCTCGAAGCGCCACCGATAGGCGACGTGGGGCAGCCTCCCGTAGGGGCGCCCGGCCACTTCTTCCACGACGGCGCGGAGTCGCCGGGCCTCCTCCCGGAGCGCCGCGTCGTCCCGAAGAAGCGGGGGCGACAGCTGATCCGCCCGGTCGAGCAGCGCCTCCGCGCGGCGGAGACGGCAGCGGATCGGCGTCGTGTCGGCCGCCACCATCTCAGTCGAGGCATTCGCCGACTGCCAGACCGACTTCGGTGGCCGCGACCTTCTTGCCGCCTCCCATCCGAACCCGCCCCAGCGAGATGCGACCGCCCTCGGCGGCGACCACCAGGTACCCCTCCCCCGTCGCGACGATGGTTCCGGCGGGAGCATCCGCCCCGCCCTTGAGCCGGGTCGCGTCGAAGAGCCGGAGCTTCTCCCCCCGGAACTCCGTGAAGGCGCCGGGCTGGGGGTCGCATCCCCGGATCAGCCGGTCCAACTCCTCGCAGGGGCGAGACCAGTTGATCCGCGCCACCTCGTCGTCGACCAGCCCCTGGAAGGTGGCCAGCGACTCGTCCTGGGGAAGCGGCTCTGCTTCGCCCCTGTCCACCAACGCGACCGCCTCGCAGAGCGCCTCGACTCCGAGCGGGTAGAGATCCTGGTAGTACAGAGTAGCGGCCGTGGCCGTGGGGCCGATCTCGACACCGCCCTTCTGGACCACGATCGGCCCGGTATCGACCCCCTCGTCGGGCCGAAACACGGTCACCCCCGTTTCCTTCTCGCCGAGGATGATCTGCCAGGGAATCGCCGCGCCGCCGCGGAAGCGGGGAAGCAGGGAGGGATGGAAGCAGAGCGAGCCGTGGGTCGGTGCGTCGATTACCTCCGGCGGCAGGATCATGGTCACGTAGGCGAGGACATTCAGCTCCGCGCCCAGGCGGGCGTGCTCCTCCACCCGCTCCGGGATCGCCTGGCCCTTTCGGCGCATCCGCTTGTAACGCAACAGCGGAAGGCCACGCGGCCGCCGCCTCCTCCGCCAGCGGGTCGGGACGGCCGCCCTCGGGCGGAGCGTACACGCCGACCACCTCGTGCCCGGCTTCCAGCAGCCGCTCGAGCACCTCCTTGCCAAAAGCCGCCTGTCCGAAGAGTGCGATCTTCACTGCCACCTCACCGATCTCGGGGGACGGAGCTCAGCCAGTACGGGTTCGATCGCCGACCTTTCCACGCGGACTGGCGGGAATCCCGAAGGCGAGCGTGTGCTCGGGGACGTCGCGGGTCACCAGCGACCGCGCGCCGATCACGCTGTGGGCGCCGATCCGGACGCCTCGCAGGACCGTCACATCCGACGAGACCCAGGCGTGATCGTCGATCCGAACCGGATCCGGCACTTCGGGATGCTCGGAGTCGAGGTCGTGCTGGTCGGAGTCGAAGACGCGGGTGCCGGGACCGACCCAGGCCCGGCGCCCCAGCGTGACCTCGGACTTGGCGCTCAGGTGGCAGCCATTGAGCAGGCTGTCGGGACCGATCCGCATCCGGGCGCCGGCGAACGCGATCAGTCTGACGGGCCCGAGCTCGGTGCGCAGCCAGGTATCCTCTTGGATCTCGATCTCGGCGCCTTCCTCCAGCAGGAAGTGCACGCCGCCGAACCTTCGCTCGGTGGTGACCCTGGGCCCAATTCGCAGCCGGGCTCCCGGCGCCAGGTTGAAGTGCGCCGTCCACAGGTTGGGACTGGCCGTCGGGTCGATCTCGAGACCGGGGTGGTACCAGTCCACGGCGCGCAGGCAGAGCTTGTCCAGCTGGTGGGTCGCGCGGAGCCGGAGGCGGATGGCGGCTTCACGCACGGTGGCGTGGGCTAGCCATCGCTATCGCGAAGCCGGAAGGTGATGAAGCCGTGGGTGGGGTCGTAGGGGGAGAGACCGACCTGGACCCGGTCCCCGGGGATCACCCGGATCCGGAAACGGCGCATCCGCCCCGAGAGCTGGGCCGTCACCGTCTGCCCCGATTCGAGGGTGATCTGGTACCGGCCGCCGCCGAGCACCTTGTCGACGCTGCCGGTCGCCTGGATCAGATCGTCTCGCGCCACTCGCTCTCCTCTTGCCCGACGAGGCGAGAACGCTAGCACGCGGGGGATCGACCGTCACCGCACCCGGACCCTCCGGCGACTCTCGGCAGGCGCGCGAGGCAGCCGACCTCGACCTCCGGGGCGGCGGACTCGCAGGCCGCTCGAAGGCAGGCGGCCCGGCGAGGACCCCGTGGACCCGCGCCAGCCGGTTCTGGCTCCGGTGGTCCCCCGCCGCGTCGGCTTCAGGGCTGGAGGCTCTGCCACCATGCTCCGAGGTCCCGGAGGAAGCGGTCCGGCGGGCAATAGCCGTGCTCATCGATGTAGTGGAGAATCATCCGGGGCAGGACGTATACCCGGCCTTCCACTTCGATCACGAACTCACCTCGGTCTTCGTGCGCCTCGCAGATCTGACACTGGTGATAGCCGAGCTCTCCCGCGTCCGTTTCGCGTGTCCGGCAGGCATGGCGTAACGCGTTGCGGAGCTCCATGGAAACTTCCCCCGCACTCGGCGCCTCGTTTCCCAGCCAACCCACTGCAATGCCGGTGATGGGAGAAGCGAGGTCCTCCCGATACGCGAGTGAGGGAGCGTGGTGATACTCGATCTCCTTCATATCGGGGATTCCGGTGTCCACGGGCTCTACCCTTCGACTCCGTCGATGAGCGCGACGAGGGAGTTGGCGATGTTCTGCGTGTGCAGCCGGTTTCCACACAAGCCCATGTGGTCCGTTTCGATCTGCCACAGGTAGTCGAACACGTCCCGGCTCGACGCGCGGTGGATCAAGAGATGATGCACACCCGGCACGTACGCATCGTATTCATCCTGGGCTTCCGGAACGTCCGCTACCCCGATCGGATCCCATTCCTGGATCAGTATTCGCTTCACTTCCCGGTGATAGCGCCTCGCCCGTTCCGCATGGCTGCTCATGGTCACGCCCCCGAACCGGAATCGAACCCTTCCCGGGCACGTTTCGGCCGATCGGCCAGCCAAGACAAGCCTGCCGGCGGGCGGTCCGGACGCTCTTCGGGCGCCGGAGCGGGTACGACTCCGAGTGGGACGCGTTCTCGCGCAGCCGCCGCGGTGATCGAGCCCGGCCTACTCCTCGACCTGCAGCTCGACGCGCCGGTTGAGCGCGCGCCCCTCTCGCGTGTCGTTGCTCGCGATCGGGCTGCTCTCGCCAAAGCCGAGTGGTGTGAGCCTCGACGCGTCGACACCGCGGGAGGCGAGGTAGCCGCTGACGGAGTTGGCCCGGCGCTCGGAGAGACCCTGGTTGTACGCCTCGGGGCCGGTCGAGTCCGCGTGGCCCTCGACCCGGACGCGAGCGCCCGTGTGGGCTTCGGTCAGCATCCGGGCGGCCTCGTCCAGGATGACGGCGGCGTCCGGGCGGATGCCGTCCTTGTCGAAGTCGAAGTTCACCCCACGCAGGATGATCTTCTCCGCGACAGGAGTCTCCAGCGGCGGAGGCGGAGGCGCAGGCGCGACCGGAGGCGGCGGAGGGGGCGGAGGGGGCGGCACCTCAGCCTTCGCCATCGCCCTGCAGATGAAGTAGCCCGCAGTTCCCAGGACGGCGGCACCGCCCGCGGCCCAGGCGCCGTTCCGCCACTCGGTCCAGTCGTAGTCCATGCCGTGGACGCCGGCCGCGGCGCCAGCGCCGGCTCCCGCCATGGCGCCCACTGCCGCGCACGTCGCCGGCTTGGGCCGTCCGTTCGCGCACGCCGTCACGGCGAGCGCCAATGCGACCAGCACACAGACGATCCGGAATCTTCCGACCTGACCCAACATCGCACCTCCTCCTGGCGGCCCCTGCGGGGCGGGTCACCGAGCGGTGAACCTTACAAACTTTGTGCGGGAGTGTACAGAGTTTCACCCGACCAGGGACAGTGTACCGTTGGCCGGCGATTCGCGGGACGGGAGGGAAATCCCCCCGCAGCGTCCATCTCAAGCGCGACCGCTGGCTCTCCGATCCGACGCGTGTGGATGGTCACCGCTCGCTCTCCGCGCTCCTGGTCCTCACCTGCGCGATCGCCCTGCTTCTGGGCGGGGACATCGAGGCCGTCTTGACGCTGGGACCGGGTGTGCTGTTCGCGACCGTACTGGTCTGGTACCCCGAGGAGCTGGGCTCGCTCACTGGAATCGACGGCATGGTGGACCGGACATCACCAGCTCCCTTCGTGCGTTTCTTCGGCTGGCTCTTCCTCCTGGCCGGTGTCGTGGCCTGTATCGCAACCGCTCCAGCTGAGTAGTCGGCCAGGGGAAGCGGGAGACGAAGTCGAGCCCGCGGGGTGCGAGCCCCAGAGAGGAGCATGGCCCCCTAGCCGCGACGCTCCGGAGAAGCGAGACCCAGGCGGGTCTGGCAGACTCACGAGCGTTCGGGCGGTCGGAGCCAGGCCGCGAGCCGAGCACCCACTGTATGAACGAGACCGACAAGCACTGCTTGATATGTCCGGTCTGCTCGAAGGCATACCCGCCGGAGGGCGGCGAGTTCAGGTGCAGGGGATGCAACGCGCCCACGGTGGTCGCGATGAACACGGCCCGGGCGGCGCCCTTCGAGCCCTCGGGCGATCCTTCGATGTGGCGCTATTTCGATCTGCTGCCTCTCCGCGATCGGGAGTGGGTCGTCTCCCAGGGCGAGGGGCAGACCCCGCTGCTGGCTTCTCCGAAGCTGGCGGACCACCTCGGCGTGGGCGAGCTCTGGCTCAAGAACGAGACCGTGAACCCCACCGGTTCCTTCAAGGACCGCCAGGTTTCTTTCGGCGTCAGCAAGGCCAGAGAGTCAGGAGCCCGTACGCTGGCCGTGATCTCGTCGGGCAACGTCGCAGCCTCCGCGGCATCCTACGCGGCGGCCGCCGGGCTCGAGTGCATCGTCTTCGCGCCGCGCAATGCGCCCGAGGAGAAGCTGGTGCAGGCGCGCATGTACGGAGCTTCCTTCGTCAGGGTCGACACGCTGTCGTCGAGCCGCATCTTCGAGCTGGTCGCAGAGGCATGCCCCCAGAAGGGTTGGCAGCTCCTCTCCACGGCTGGGCTCTACAACCCCTACCACGTGGAGGGCGCCAAGACCATCGCCCATGAGCTCTCCGAGCAGTGCGTCGCCATGCCCGACTGGCTGATCGCGCCCGTCGGCGGCGGGGGCCTGGTGGGAGCCCTTTGGCGAGGACTCCGCGAGCTCGTCTCGCTCGGTAGGCTGGAGCGCACACCGGCGATCGTGGGAGTCCAGTCGTCGGCGTGCACGCCCCTGGTGGATGCGGTCGAGCAGGACCTCTCCCCCGCCGAGGTCGTCGCGAATCCCGTGGAGGTCGGGGACACGATCGCCAGCGCGATCGCCGACGACATTCTCTTCGATGCCTACACGGCATTGCCCGCGATCCGTGAGAGCGGCGGCACGGCGGTGAGCGTCAGCGACCAGGAGATGCTCGACGCTGAGGCGCTGCTGGCCCGCAAGGCCGGCATCTTCGCCGAGCCCGCCAGCGCGGCGACGATCGCGGCGGCGGGGAAGCTGCGGGCGGCGAATCGGATCGACGGTCGGGACTCCGTCTGTTGCATCATCACGGGATCGGGATTCAAGGACATGGCTTCGGCGAGGGGGCTCGTCGAGGCTGCGGTGCGGATCGAGCCGACCCTCGAGGCCTTGCTGCGGTTGGATTGAGGGGATTGTAGGCGGGAATCGAATCTTACGGACATCGATCCGTCGAATCCGGTGAACGCACCGGAGGAACTCCGCCATGTCTGGCCCGCTCGGATCGCTGCCCCGGTTTGCTGGGATCCTGACCGGAATCTCGCTGCTCGCACTTCCCGCCTGTCAAACCCACACCGGCACCGCCCTCGACCGCCGCGTTACCCAGGGCGCGGTAGCGGGGACGGTCGTGGGAGCGACCGCCGGCGCCCTCGCCGATGCCGACGCCCGCTGGCGCGGCGCCCTGTTCGGCGGTGCGCTCGGCGGAATCGCCGGAGGCCTGATCGGCGCCTACCTCGACCGGCAGGCCGAAGAGCTCGCGGCGATCCCGGGCGCGGCTGTGACGCGGGGCCCCGACACGCTGGTGTTGAGCTTTCCGTCCGACCTGCTCTTCGACGTCGACTCTACCGTGCTCACACCCGGCGCTTACGCGCGCCTCGGCCGCCTCTCGGACACACTGGTCCGCTACCCCGACAGCGACGTCTTCGTGCGCGGACACACCGATGCGACGGGCTCAGCGCACTACAATCTGCGTCTGTCGGAGAACCGCGCGGGGGCGGTGCGCACCTACCTGATCGCCGAGCGCGTCCACCCGAGCCGCGTCACGGCGCTCGGATTCGGCGAAGCCATGCCCATCGCCAGCAACGCGACCGTCGCGGGCCGCCAGCAGAACCGGCGCGTCGAGGTCGAGATCCGGCCGCGGGCGGGCTTCCGCGACGCGCGCGGCTCCGGGGGCCATCGCGAGAACTCGGCCGTCGCCCGAGTACTAGCTAGACGCGTTCGAATACCCGCCGGCCTGCGGCGTCGAAACGGGAAGGGTGAGAGGAGGACGATCGGAGGCGGCAGCCGCGTGACGCTCGAGATCTTGCGCCGGTTTCTGCTCGTCGCGCTCGCGGTCCTGGCGTTCCAGGGCAGCAGCGCTCGCGAAGCCTTCGCGAAACGCGCGGAGTACGACGCTGCGCTCGAACGGGCCTACGAGTGGTCGAAGCAGACGCACGCAGCGGAGGAACGGGTCATGGGGGGCCTGGCCCTCGAGGCGCGCGACCTGCTGCGACACCCGCCCGAGGTCGCGACCCCTCCCGCACCCGGGAGGCCCGACGCGGCTGCCGTCGCCCGATCGTCCCCCGAACCTCACCGCCCGAAGCTGGCGCGGGCGGACGTCGAGACGCCGCGACCTGCGCCGTTCAAGCCGGGGCTCGGCTCGCGGCTCTGGGCGTGGCTCGCCGAGATACGGGTCCGCAACCAGGAGAGCGACGCCAGCGGGGAAACGGAAGCCGAACGGCCCACCCCGTCGCGTGCGGCGCGGCTCTGGGCCTGGCTCAGCCAGCCCTCGCCGGAGCTGGAACCCGGCGAGGACGTCGATCTGGAGGCCAGAGATGAGACAGCCTGGCCTGGCGCTTCGCTGTGGGCACGGCTCGCGGCGCTCTTCAGCGGATCCGATGCGCCGCACGCCGCCGAGCCCACGCAGGTAGCGGTCGTGGAGGCACGGCGCGAGCCGGTGCCGGTCGTTTCCTCGAGCGCGGAGGCCACACCCGAGCGCTCTATCGGCGACGAACTCGGGGAGCGAACCCCGGCGCGCGATCCGAGTGCGGAAAGGGCGACCACGAAGATCCGGACCCAAACCGTGCGCGCCGCGCGGCCCGCCGCAGCGACTCCCATCGCACACGCGCGCGCCGACCCGCCCGAGCCGCCGCCTCGGCCGGCAGCTGCGGCGAAGCCCGCCGAAGCTTCCGCGCCACGCCAGGCCGCTCCGCCGCCTTCGAAACGACGCCCCATTGCGAGCGAATCCGGAACGCCAGGACCGTCCCCGCCCAGGGCCGAGCCCGCTCGGGCCGCGAAGCGAAGTGTTCCCGCCCTCAGAGCGCCGACCCGACCTGCGAAGGTGAAGTCGACACCTTCTACCTTGCAGGCGACGCGTGGCCGCGCGGCTTCCGAGGCGAAGCACCGGTCCGGTCTGGCCACTCGGACCGAGCGCGCGGAGGAGCCGACCGAGCCCTTGCCGCGGCGGTCCGGGCCAACGGGATCCCCAACCGTCGCAACGCGCGCCGCGCCGCCCCCTGCCCCGCCCAGCAACTCGCGGGCGACCGCCGCCGAGGCGCCACCCCGCGTCTCCAGCCACCGGGCGGCGCGCGGCGAACGGGTGGCTCGAGCCGAGCCGCGTCCACGCGAAGAGCCGATTCCTCCGAAGCCGCGCGACGTGGTCCGGCGCCCGCCCCGCCCGGAGTTCCAAGGGCCGTTCCCCGAGCCGGCGGAGCCCTGGCGAACGCGAGGCCGGGCGCTCGCCCGGCAGGAGCTGGCACGCGTGCAGGCGGCGCTCCAGCGGGACGGACGCTCGACGCGCGAGATCGACCCGCTGCGCGTGGCGATCGACATCCTTCGTGCGGAGCAGCGGCAGGCGCTCGCCGCGGCCGACCGTAGGTAGATCGGGCGCCGGGTCAGGGGGACGAACCTGCGATCTCCGTGATCGGGTCGTCGGGCGCGGTGTCCGCGTGGAACGGTGCCTCGTTTTCGGGGAGCGCTTCGCGAAGAAAGGCGGCGAAGATCGGCAGCGCGGCGCGCGAGCCCGGCAGCCCGATCCCGAAACCGTCGTCGAAGCCGACCCACACGCCCACCACCAGCTCGGGCGTGTAGCCGATGAACCAGGCGTCGCGGAAGCCGCTCGTCGACCCGGTCTTTCCCGCCACCGGCGCCTGGATGCCGAGGACCCGCAGACGGCGCCCGGTTCCGCGCTCGACGGCCCCTCGCAGCGCGCGGGTCACGAGACGCGCCGGCGACGCCTCGAAGGCGCGCCAGCGCGCCACCGGCTCCGGATGCACCCTGCGGCCTTGCGGATCGAGCACGAGCTGGATCATTCGCGGCTCGGCGCTCACGCCCTCCGCTGCGAGCACCGCGTAGGCCCGCGTCATCTCCAGCAGCGTCACCTCGGAGGCACCGAGAGCGAGTGCTGGCACGACCTCGAGCGGGCTCGCGATGCCGAGCCGCGTGGCGACGGATGCGATCTCCTCCGCGCCAACGCGGCGACCGAGGCGAACCATTGGCACGTTGAGAGAGCGCTCCAGCGCCTCCTGCAGGGTGACGTGACCGCGAAAGCGCCGGTCGTAGTTCGTCGGCGACCAGCTGCCGTCGGGCCGCGGAACCCGCAGCGGCGCGTCGAGGAGCAGCGTGTCGAGTGTCGCGACCGGCGCGCCGTCTGCGCCGGGCTCCAGTGCCGCCAGGGCAACGACGGGCTTGAAGACGCTGCCCGGCTGCCTCCGCGCGTGCAGCGCCCGGTTGAACTGGGAGCGTGCGTAGTCGCGTCCGCCCACCAGCGCCAGCACGTCGCCGCGCTCCGGGTCCAGGGCGACGAGCGCCGCCTGGAGGGGCGATGTGCGGTCCGCGAGCCGCGCGTGCTCGGCTTCGAGCGCTGCGAGTCCATCCCGCACCGACCGCTCGGCGAACATCTGCAGGCGGGCGTCGAGGGTGGTGATCACGCGCAGCCCGCCGCTGGAGAGCTCGCGCGCGGGGTAGCGGTCGCGAAGCTCGCGGCGCACCGCATCGATGAACCAGCCGCGCTCGGGCTGACGCTGCGGCCCCGCGGGCAGCGCCATCTGCGCGGCTGCCACGTACTCGGACTCGTCGATGTGCCCGTCTTCGAAGAGCAGCGCCAGAACCCGGTTGCGGCGCGTCAGCGCGCGCGCCGGCGCGCGCCAGGGCGCGTACGAGTTCGGCCCGCGGATCAGCCCCGCGAGCCAGGCGCACTCGGCCACGCCCAGCTGCTCGAGGTCGCGCCCGAACCAGTGCCGCGCCCCCGCCGCGAGCCCGTGCACTGCCACCCTGCCCCGCTGTCCCAGGTAGACCTCGTTCAGGTAGGCCTGCAGGATCTCCGCCTTGTCGGTGGCGCGCTCCAGGCGCAGCGCCAGCAGCGCCTCCTTCCACTTGCGCGCGAAGGTCCGCTCGCGGCTGAGGTACAGGTTCTTGACCAGCTGCTGGGTGAGGGTGCTGCCACCCTGCACGATTCGGCCGGCGCGAAGGTTGGCGAGCGCCGCTCCCGCGACGCGGCGCGGGTCGAGCCCGGAGTGCTCGAAGAAGCGGCGGTCCTCCACCACCAGCACCGCGTCCACACAGACGCGGGGGACGCGGTGGAGCGCGACCGGCTCGCGATCCCGCGCCGCCGGCGGATACACGGCCCCGAGCAGTCGGAGAGGAACCCGACTCGCCGAGGCCTCGCCAGGCAGTCCGAGGGCTTCGAGGTCGGCCGGGTGAGTCGGGGATGCGTAGATACGCGATGGCTGCACCAGCAGTGAGCGCTGAATGAGCGGAGGCGGCGAAGGCCGCAGCAGCGCCATGCCCGCCAGCGTGCCAAGGGCCAGGCCCCCTAGCGCCGCCACTCCCCATGCGAGCCTCGCCCACCGCATCTCCACGGTTCAGACGCAACATCGCGCCAGGGATTCGCGCCACGAGGATCACAGCTCCGCTGGCAGCAGCTCGATGCACCAGGAGGCCAGCCGGCCGCCTCCCCAGGGGGACGGACTTGTGTCGAGCCCGCCGACCGTCTTGCCGATGAGCCCGACGGACATTTGCACGACCCGAGAACGGGTTCGGGGAGGAAAGCGTGCGTCGATTTCAGCTGCGGTCTGCTCTTTGGACGGTCCTCCTGGTGCCCGGTCTGGCCGGCGCCGCCACGGTCGAGATCAGAAGGGTCACTACCTCGCCGCTCGAGGAGGCGCATCCCCGGGTCTCGGAGCCGAACGTCGTGTTCCAGAAGGGCAACAACATCGTTCTCTTCGACGGCTCCGGGAGCTCCAAGGTCACCAACTCCCCCCAGCCGGACATGGAGCCCTGGATCTCGGGTGACCGGGTGATCTGGAAGCACGACTCCGAGGGCTCCGGCTGCGAGCTCTGGTACAAGGACGGGAGCAGCAGTGCCTCGCTCCTCGACACCGAGCTCGACTGCGCGGCCGACATCCGGATCGCAGGGCACAGTGTCATCTGGACGAATCTCGGAGAGAACCTCGCGGACGACGTCTTCCTCTGGACCGACCCCGGCCCCGCGGATCAGCGCGGGGACTCCGTCGTGTCGGAGGAGCAGCCCCGGGTGGGCGAGGTGGCGGGTACTCCCAGGGCGATCTGGACCGGAGACGGACTCACGTACTTCGATGGGACGAACCCGCCCGAGCAGGTGGTGCCCGGTGCCGTCGACGCCCTCCAGATCGACGGCCGCTACGCGGTCTGGGTCGCCTCGGACGGCAGCGACGACGAAGTCTGGCTCTTCGACGGCTCTGCGCTGACTCGCCTCACCGACAACGACTACGACGACGCTCTGCCCCAGGTGGCGGACGGCAATGTGGCCTGGGTCGGGGAGTCCGGCGCCGACTCGGAGATCTTCTGGTGGGACGGCGCCAGCACCGCGCAGCTCACCGACGACGAACGGAACGACACTTCGCCTCGAATCTCGATCGGCGTCGACGGGGTCACCATCGCCTGGATTTCCGACGACGGCGACGGCGAGGTCTTCATGTACGACGGTTGCGGGACCACCCGCCTCACCAGTGACGGCAAGGAGGACTTCGACCCCTCCCTCGACGGCAACACGGTCGCCTGGGTCAAGAGCAACAGCGAGAGCGATGACATCTACCTCGCGACCGTGACCTGCGACAGCGTCTGTGGAGATGGAGACGCGCAAGGCGCGGAGGAGTGCGACGACGGCAACGTCGTGGGAGGTGACGGCTGCTCCGCGAGCTGCACCCTGGAGGTGTGCGGCAACCTGGTGCTCGACGTCGGCGAGGAGTGCGACGACGGCAACACGGTCGACGATGATGGCTGTGACTCGAGCTGCCTCATCGAGTGCGGCAACGGCGGACTCGACGGCGCCGAGGAGTGCGACGACGGAAACGTCGTGGGCGGCGACGGCTGCTCCGCCAGCTGCGCACTGGAAATCTGCGGCAACTGGTGCTCGACGTCGGCGAGGAGTGCGACGACGGAAACCTGCTCGACGATGACGGCTGCGACTCGAGCTGCCTCCTCGAGTGCGGCAACGGCGGACTCGACGGCGCCGAGGAGTGCGACGACGGAAACACCACCGCCGGCGACGGCTGCTCGCCGCTCTGCACCGTCGAGGTCTGCGGCAACGGCATCGTCGACTTCGGCGAGGAGTGCGACGACGGCAATCTGGCCAACGGGGACGGGTGCAACGACAGCTGCCAGCTCGAAGGCCCGCCGAGCAAGGCGCAGCAGGGCTGTGTCAACGCGCTCAACAAGCGCGGCATGGGCGTGGTGAAGGCACAGAACAGAACGAGCCGGGCCTGCGTGAAGAATGCCAACAAGGGAGCGGTCTCCAAGCTCGGCGTCCCGGCCACCGCTCAAGCCTGCCTGACCAACGACGTGGGCGGAAAGGTCGCCAAGGCGGTCGCCGCGACCGTCTCCAACGAGGCGGCGAATTGCGACCCGCTGGAGCTTCCGGACTTCGGGTACTCGGATGCGGCCACGGTCAACGCGGCCGCCAGCAGCCAGGCGCTCGGATCGATCGGGGACCTCTTCGGTGCGGATCTCGACGCGGCGATCATCGACGAAGCGGCCGACAAGGCCGGGGCGAGGTGCCAGCAGGAGGTGGTCAAGCGCTCCACGGCCATCGCCGACACGCTCTTCAAGATGGCGGTGAAGCACACCAAGAACGCACTGGCCGGAAAAGGCACGGCGCAGGTCTTCTCGTCGACCGGTCTCGAGGCCTCGCTCCTCGGCGAGCTCCAGGGAGACCCCGAGGGCAAGGCCGCCAAGAAGCGGAGCCAGCTCTCGAGCGGCGTGACGAAGCGCTGTGCGGGAGTGGACCTCGCGGCGACCTTCCCCGGCTGTGCTCCCGCGGACGCGGATGCCCTGGTGACCTGCGCGACGGACTCCGCCGAGTGCCACTTCTGCCAGGCGTTCGATGCCTTCGACGCACTGGCCATCGACTGCGACGACTTCGACGATGGGACGGCCAACGCGAGCTGCCCCTGACGGCGCCTCAAGCCCACTCCGACCGGGGCCGATGAGGAAGCCGTGCCGGGGTGTCCGGCCCTCACCTGCAGCAGACCGCCATGGAGAGCCCCGCCGATGGATACCCCGGAGTCGGGCCGCCCGCCGCGCATCCTGATCGCCGACGACGCCTCGATGATTCGCGTGATGGGTCGCGACGCGCTCGAGGAGTGCGGCTTCGAGGTGATCGAGGCGGAGGACGGAGCGGCAGCGGTCTCCGCCTTCGAGGAGGAGGCCCCCGACCTGGTGCTGCTCGACGTCGAGATGCCGCGCCTCGACGGCTTCGGGGCGTGCGAGAGGATCTGCTCGCAGCAGCGCGACCGGCACGTCCCGGTCGTGATGATGACCTCGCGGGACGACCTGCAGTCGATCCACCGGGCCTACGAGGCGGGAGCGACCGACTTCGTCACCAAGCCCGTGAACTGGGTGATCGTGAGCCACCGGCTGCGCTACATGCTGCGCGCTGGCGCGCTGCGCGACCGGCTGCAGCGAAGCGAGGAGAGGCTCGCCTGGGCCCAGCGAGTCGCCTCCCTCGGCAACTGGGAGTGCGACCTCGCATCGGGCGAGCTGACCGGCTCGCGCGAGCTGCGCCGGATCCTGGGCTTCAGGAGCCAGTCCGACCCGCTCACACTCGAGGCCATGCTGGGCCGCGTCCACCCCGAGGATCGCGAGCTGCTGCGGGGAGCCATCGATCAGACCGTGCTCGAAGGCCGTCCGCTGCGCATCGACCACCGCATCACCTTGCCCGACGGCGGCGTCCGCTACGTGCACCTGCAGGCCGAGGCGCTCAGCGGCGATGGGGACCGCGCGGTGCGGATCGCGGGTGTGGCGCAGGACATCACGCGCCGCAAGCGAGCCGAGGCAGAGATCCGCTTTCTCGCCTATCACGACAGCTTGACGCGCCTCGCCAACCGGCGCCTGTTCAAGGAACACCTGAAGCGGTCGCTGGCGCGGGCACGGCGGCGCCGGGGCTGTGCGGCGCTGCTCTTCATCGATCTCGACCACTTCAAGCGGATCAACGACACCCTGGGCCACAGCATGGGCGACCTGCTGCTCCAGCGGGTGGCGGACCGCCTCGCGAAGTGCATCCGCGAGACCGACTGCATCTCGCGCAATCAGAGCGAGGAAACGGATTCCAACGTCTCCCGCTTCGGCGGCGACGAGTTCATCATCCTGCTCGACCAGGTGGCGGATGCCGACGCAGCGGGCAGCGTGGCCCAGCGCGTTCTCGACGTCCTGGCACCGCCCATGGTGCTGCACGACCAGGAGGTGGTGATCAGCGCCAGCATCGGAATCGCGATCGCGCCGCGCGACGGTGAGAGCGTGGACGGACTGTTGCGCCGGGCCGACGCCGCCATGTACCACGCCAAGGAGAGCGGTCGGAACAACTACCAGCTCTTCGAGGAGTCGCTACAGCCCAGCAGCCGCGCGCGCCTCGCCCTGGAGAGCGACCTGCGCCGCGCGATCGAGCGCGGTGAGATCCAGGTGCACTACCAGCCGCGCGTCGACATGGGCAGTGGTCAGCCCACCGGCTTCGAGGCGCTGGCCCGCTGGCACCACGCCGAGCTGGGCATGATCCCGCCGGGCGAGTTCGTGCCGATCGCCGAAGAGAGCGGACTGATCGCCGCCCTCGGGGACCTGGTGCTGCGCCGCGCCTGCGTCCAGGCCCGGCTCTGGGCCGAGTCCGGCATGGGCAACTTCCGCGTCTCCGTCAATCTCTCGCCGCTGCAGTTCAAGAATCAGTCGATCTTCGAGACGGTTCAGCGGATCCTGGCGGAAACCGGTCTCAGCCCCGGGTTCCTGGAGCTGGAGATCACCGAGAGCACCCTCATCGAGAACGAGGAGATGGCGACCGAGGCGCTGCGCGCCCTCAAGGGCATCGGAATCAGCGTCTCCCTCGATGACTTCGGCACCGGCTACTCCTCGCTCTCCTACCTGAAGCGGTTTCCGGTCGACACCGTCAAGATCGACCGCTCCTTCGTTCGCGACATCCCCAACGATGCCGACGATGCCGCCATCGTCGCCGCGATCATCTCGATGGCCCAGGCGCTGAACCTGCAGATCGTGGCCGAGGGAGTCGAGACGGAGGAGCAGCGCGCCTTCCTGAGCGACCGGGGCTGCAACGAGATCCAGGGCTTCCTGGTGAGCCCCGCGGTGCCCGCCGACTCGATCGAGGAGCTGATCGGCAAGGAAGAAGCCTGAGCGGACTGGGCTGAGCCGGACCGTCGCGGGGAACCCCTGGCTTCGGGCCTCTTCCGAGCGCCCGCCTATGCTCCGCGCGCCTCGCTGAACCGCACCGGAATGCGCGCCGGCACCCGGAACAGCGACCGGCCCCACTCTGCCGTCTCGTTCAGCAGCGCGAGCTCGTCGAAGCGCCGGACCAGCGTCCCGATCGCGATCTGCGCCTCGAGCCGCGCCAGGTGGGCGCCCAGGCAGAGGTGCGCGCCGCCGCCGAAGGAGAGGTGCGGTGCCGTGTCCCTGCCTTCGGCGTAGCGCGTGACGTCGAAGCGCTCGGGGTCCTCGAAGCGATCCGGGTCGCGGTTGCCCGCGGCGAGGATCGCGACGACCTCGGTATCGATCGGGATCACGTAGTCGCCGAACTGCGAGTCCTCGTGGAGGACCCGGACCGTGACCAGGATGGGGCCGGAATAGCGCAGGCACTCCTCGACGGCGCTCGCGATGAGATCCGGATCGGCGCGCAGCTTCGCGAGCTCCTCGGGGTGGCGGATCAGCGTCGTGAGGCCGTTGCCGATCAGGCCGATCGTCGTTTCGAAGCCGGCGATCAAGAGACCGATCGACTGTGACATGAGCTCGAGGTGGCCGAGCTTCTCGCCTTCCTCTTCGGCGGAGATGAGTGCGCTGAGGAGGTCGTCGCCCGGCTCGCCTCGTCTCCGTTCGATCAGGTCGCTGAAGTACGCAACCAGCGACGTGCCGGCCGCATCCACGCGCGCCTGAAGCGCCTCGTCGCCCAGCCCCCGGAGTGTGAGGAGGCCGTGGGTGGCGTCCGCGGTCCACTGTGTGAAGCGGGCCTGGTCCCGGGCGGGGACGCCCATCAGCTCACAGATCAGCGTGGCGGGTACGGGCAGGGCGAGGTCGGCGACGAGGTCCATCGCGCCCTTCGCCGCGACGCGGTCGAGCAGCTCGTCCGTGATGCTCTGGATGCGAGGGCGCCACGACCCGATCGCGCGCGGCGTGAACGCCTTCGAGACCAGCTTGCGCAGGCGCGTGTGGTTCGGAGGATCCTGGAGGAGCATGAAGAGCCCGGCGCCGGGGACCTCCTCCGTCTGTCCCGGCAGGAGCCCGTTGGTGCGGCGCACCCCCGTCGGCACCTCGCGCAGCAGGCGCCGGATGTCGGCGTAGCGGGAGAGGCGCCAGGTGCCGTCGGGCGTCAGGTTGACGGGCTGGGTCTCACGGAGCTGACGAAAGCCCGTGTAGGGATCCTCCGCCTGCATCCCCTCTTCGAAGACGCACCCGTACCAGCCGGGCACGGGCTTCGTGCGGGACTCGTTCGCGCTCGGTTCTCTCTCCTGCATCACCCTCCGGCCAGCCAGCCGACCCTACGGCTCGAGGGCGCAGTCGACGATCTCCCCGTCACAGCTGGTCCCGAGACCGTAGGCGCCATACCTCGCATAGCCAAAGCCGGTGTCCCCTAGCGTGGCTCCCACCGAGAAGAAGAGATCGAACTGTCCCTGCTCCGCGTCGCAGAAGAACGTCGCAGCGACCGCGACACCCGTTTCCTCGGTGTTTACCACCGCCGTTCCGAACGCCGCTCCCACGCCGCAGGCGCGGCCGTGCAGGGCGACGAACTTCTTCGCCTTCTTGGGCAGCTTGCCCTTGAAGCGGAAGAAGCCGAGAGCCCCGCTCAGGTCGCAGCTCGCGCCGGTGATCTGGATGCAGGTGTCGGCTGACGCCTTCCCCGGAGCACCCGCGGCCAGCAACCCGACGAATCCCAGCACTGCGAACACACCGATGAGTCTTCTCATGATGATCCTCCCAGACGGCCTTCCCAGATTGACACCGAGACTAATAGCCCGTCCGGATCCCTCCTCCAACGGATCGGGTGGAGCCGTCGTGGCCGCTTTCCTGGTGACGACACCGGTCGCCCGGAGTTCGGCCGCGATCGCACCTACTTCGCGCGGTGGGCAGCCTGGACCTTCTCGAGGTTCTCGCGCGCCTTGGCGTTGTCGGGGTCGATCCGCACCGCCTCGGAGAAGCTCTGGATCGCCTCGGCCGTTCTCCCCCGGCTGGAGAGGGCGACGCCGAGGTTGTTGTACGCGTCGTCGAACGCCGGATCGAGGCGCACCGCCTCCGAGAAGTGACGGATGGCCTCGGCCGTTCGGCCCTGCCTCGCGAGGAGGACACCCAGGCTGTTGTGGACCCCCGCGAGGTCGGGGCGAATCCGCACGGCTTCGGAGAAGTGACGGATGGCCTCGGCCGCCCTGCCCTGCCGCGACAGTGCGTGGCCCAGGTTGGCGTGCGCCTCCGCGTAGTCCGGGTCGATGCGCACCGCCTCGGAGAGGTGACGGATGGCCTCCTCCGCCCGGCCCTGCCGGAGGAGCAGCAAGCCCAGGTTGCTGTGCGTCTCGGCGAAGCCGGGGTGGATCCGCAGCGCTTCGGAGTAGCTCTCGATGGCCTCGGGAACCCTGCCCTGCTTCGTCAGGGCGTTTCCCAGGTTGAAGTACGGCTCGTGCTGGGAGTCCGGCTCGAGGCGGATCGCCTCCTCGAAGTGCCCGATCGCCTCCTCGGTCTTGCCGAGCTGGATGAGCGCGGCGCCGAGCTCGGTGTGCGACCGGGAATCGGGCCTGAGCCGCACCGCGTCGGTCAGATGCGAGACGGCGCCCGCGGAGTCTCCCTGCGCCGAGGCAACCTTCGCCAGGTAGAGGTGCGCCTGGGGATCACGGGGACGCTCCGCGAGCAGCTCCTCGCACGCCGCCCTGGCCTCCGCGAATCTCTCCTCTTCGATCAGACCCAGGGCCCTGGTGAGCCGCCGGTGGAAGGAATCAGGTCCTTGGGGTCCTCCCTGGCCGGATCGAACCCGAGGATTTCACGCTCGCGCCGCCCAGGTACCCGAGTGATTCGAGGCGCTTCTCTCGCCGCCTCGTCCATCAGCGCCCCGCTCTCGGAGGCCGCGCCTCGAGCCGACTCGGCGAGCACCCGACCCAGGCGGTCCCGAAGCGTCCGGGCCTGGTCGAGCCGCTGCTCCGCGAGATCTTCGCTCTCGTCCGGGTCCTCGATCAGGTCGTACATCTCGGGCCGGGTGGTCCGGATGTACTTCCACCGGTCGGTGACCACGCCCTGCAAGGGATTGGCGCCGTACTTCGTCGCGAGCAGGCTCTCGCAGTAGAGCGGCCTCTCCTCGCCGAGCGGCGCGGCGCCTTCGAAGGCTCCGGAGAGGTCTCTCCCCTGCACCCGTCCGGAGTCTGGATGCCGAGCATCGAGCACAGCGTCGGCACGATGTCCACGATGCCCACGGGCGCGTCGACTTGCCGCCCTCGCGGAGGCCGGGGAGCCTGAAGATCAGGGGGACCCTGATCGCGCTCTGGTAGATGAAGTAGGTGTGGTCGAGCTCGCCGTGCTCGCCGAGCATCTCCCCGTGATCGCTGGTGACGATGATCAGCGTCGAGTCGTACAGGCCCAGCTCCTTCAGACGCTCGATCACGCGCCCGATGCAGTGGTCGGTGTAGGCGATCTCGCCCGCGTAGGGATCGCCGGGGAACCGCGACGCAAAGGGCTCCGGCGGCGCGTAGTCGGTGTGCGGGTCGTAGTAGTGCAGGAACAGGAAGAACCTCTCGTCCGAGTGCTGCTCCAGCCACTCCAGTGCGAGGCGGCTCGTCTCCTCCCCCCGGCGCTCACTGACGGTCAGCTTCTGGTGCGGATTCTCGAAGCGGTCTTCGTAGTGCTCGAAGCCCTGGTCGAGTCCGGACTGGGAATCCAGGACGAAGGCGCTGACGATGGCGCCCGTCGTGAAGCCGCTCCGGCCGAGAATCTCGGCCAGCGTTTCGCTCGAGTGCCCCAGCTTGTGGTCGAAGTTGTCGCGGACGCCGTGACGGGGCGGAATGGTGCCGGTCAGCATCGAGCTGTGAGCCGGCAGCGTCATCGGAACGGGGGAGTAGGCGTTCCGGAAGACGACGCCTTCCCCGGCGATCCGGTCGATGTTCGGGGTGGTGCCGCCGGGATGGCCGTAGCAGCCGAGGTGGTCGGCCCGGCAGGTGTCGATGCTGACCAGCAGGACGTTGCGGACCGAGGGCGAGGCAGAGGGCTGGCAGGCGAGGAGAACCCAGCCCGGCCAGACGGCGGCCGCCAGGAGCAGGGACCGGAGAAGTCTTCGGCCTCGGGGAGTGGCCCTGCTCCTGGCGCCCTCGTCTCTCACGACTCGCAGTCTGGCATCAGCGCGTAGGCGACCTCGATCGTCGATCCAGCGGCGGGAAGGTGGTCCCGCTCGAACACGATGGCGTTGAGTGCCCGCGTTCGTACTGCCAGCCGGTGGTCGTTCGGATGCCGTCAACCTGAACCTCGATCGTCTCCGGCGCCGGTAGCTGGGTGAGCTCGAAGCTGTCACGCGGCCTCACGCTGGCGTTGGCGAGTGAATCCAGGTGACTCCCCCAGTCGGCTGGCGCAGATCGAGAGGAACACGCCGCCGGTGGCCACGGTGGCCTCGTAGTAGCCCGTGCCGGCAGACGCCGACCCGCACCCGCCCGGGTAGTCGCCGGCGACCGCGTGGATGACGACGTCGTCCGGGTCGGCCTTCATCCCCTGGAAGAGACTCACGTAGTAGGTGTAGGGGTTGACGCTCTGCTCGGGCTCGTCGGAGACGTGCACGATCGCCAGCGCTGGCGTCCTCGCGGTACAGGCCCTCGTTGCAGCCTCCCGAACCGATGTTTTCCGCTTTGAGGGCTGCCTCTGCCAGGCTGAAGCCCCGCTCCGTGTTGGCGCCGTAGGTGCCGAGAGTGAGGTAGATGTCGGCCATGCGTCTCGAAGGTGCTCTCGGCATCCGAGGGGCTGAAGGTATTGTCGATGTACGCGTCCGAGCCGAGGATGCAGCCGTCGTCCTCGACGGCGACGGCGATGTGGTAGTCGACGTTCAGGCTGGAGAGCGTGTTGATGAAGGTGCCGAAATTGGCCACCACCAGCGCGTTGTCATCGCTCATCGAGCCGGATCGGTCCAGCGTGAAGAGGATGTCGACCGCCCCTTTGACGGCCTGCTCGTAGACGTCGAGCTGCTCGCCGTAGAAGGTGCCATCGCCGTTGGCGGTCACCACGACCTCGGGCTGAAGAGGATCGTTCGAGAGCACCGTCAGGAAGGCGGTGTCGTCGAATTCGTCGAGCGGCGTGTAGTCCACGAAGACGTCGAGCCCGAGCCCTGGAGACACCGTCCACGGGAGCGCCCCGTTCGCAGCCTCGTTCAGATCGAGGCTCAGGTCCGCCGATCCCGTGGCGAATTGGATGTCATGGACCACCAGCTCGGCGTTGCCCAGGTTGGAGATGGTGTAGGCCTGCTCGGCCCCGCACCCGATGAAGGGCGCGCCGAAGTCGTGGGACTCGGGATCGACCGCGATGATAGGACCGCCCACTGCACAGCAGCGGAGATCGTACTCGACGTACATCGGCCGCCCCCAGCGCGAGAAGGAGGTGCCGGCCGCCCACGCAGAGCGGGGAAACCGCCGGCCCCTGGAGGTCGGCGCCAGCAGGGCGTGCACAGCGACCGCGAGGGTCTGGTCGATGCACTCTCCACCGCCCGCGGAGAGGCCGAGCTCTTCGAGCGCGATGCTGAAGGTGTCGGTGACCACGGGCGATTCGTGCACGTGGGCGTAGTCGAAGCGGCGGACCCTCGGAATGTGCCCCCACCGCGTCTGCGGGATGCCATCGGGGGTCGCGGCGACGTGCACCTGGGATCGCAGGATCGCCCAGCCTTCCGTGGAGAGGGTGACGTAGAGCGCGGTGTCGTCGTGACTGATGTCGACGATGCCGGCGGCGATGCGCCTTCCCGCGATCAACTCGGTCTGCAGCGAGCCACAGAGTGCCTGAGCAGCAGCCAGACTCGGCAGGACCCACAAGAGCGCTGCCAGAAACAGTCCCAACCATCGTCCGCAAGTTCTCCTTGCCTTCATTTCCCTTGCTCCCCCGATTGCGAAACCCTGGAAACGGCTTCAGGATAAGGTCCATCGAACCCTACCCTCGACAGGTGTGTGCCCGTGGTCATACAGACGTGTCAGGGGTGGCGGCGAGCCGGTTCGCTCGCCGCGGAGAACCTCCTGAGCCGGCAGCTTCGCTCTGCGAACCGGCAAGACTGCAGCGGGGGGCTGGCGGAGAGGGTGGGATTCGAACCCACGGAATGGCAAGCCATTCACCTGATTTCGAGTCAGGCCCGTTCAACCGGACTCCGGCACCTCTCCGGGGACGTTGAAGCTAGCCAACCTCTTCGGAGCGGCCAGAGTGGCGGTGGAGCGAAGATCAGGCGGACAGGGTAGATTCGAGGCAGCGTCGCGGCGAGCCATGATCGCAGGGTCCCGGCCGAGCTCGGCACCCCGTGAACTCCGTCAGGTCCGGAAGGAAGCAGCGGTAGCGGGGTCCGGTTGTGGTCGGGGGTGCCCTGCGATCTTGGCCCGGCGCGGCCGGATGCTCACCACGAGGTGGTTCCCCCCAAGGTGACCTATCGAGTTCTCGCACGGAAATGGCGCCCCCGGAGCTTCGATGCGGTCGCGGGGCAATCCCACGTCACCACCCCCCTCCGCAACGCGATCCGGAGCGAGCGGGTTCCCCACGCCATCCTCCTGACCGGTCCGAGGGGGACCGGCAAGACCACGCTGGCCCGGATCCTGGCCTGCTGCCTGAACTGCGAGAAGGGGCCCACGGACGAGCCCTGCGGCAGCTGCGCCGCCTGCACCGAGATCGCCGAGGGCAGATCGACGGACGTCCAGGAGATCGACGCGGCCAGCCGCACCGGCGTGGACGACGTGCGGGAGATCATCGAGTCGATCCGCTACGCGCCATCGCCTGGAAAGCACCGGATCTACGTGGTGGACGAGGTCCACATGCTCTCGACGCCGGCCTTCAACGCGCTGCTCAAGACCCTCGAGGAGCCACCACCGCGGAGCCTCTTCATCTTCGCCACCACGAACCCGGAGAAGATCCCCTTCACGGTGATCTCGCGCTGTCAACGCCACGACCTGCGGCGCATCCCGACGGCCGACGTGACCGCGACCCTCGGCGAGATCGCGCAGGCCGAGGGCGTCGAGATCTCCGAGCAGAGCCTGGCGACCGTGGCCCGGGCGGGCGAGGGCTCGCTTCGCGACTCGCTCACGCTCCTCGACCAGCTGATCGCCTTCGGCGGGCAGCGGGTCGCCGAGGAGCAGGTGGCCGAGGTCCTGGACCTGATCGACACGCGGATCCTGGCGGGAATCATCGAAGCCTGCGTCGATTCCGACCCGGCCGCGGCGCTGACGGCCTGCCGCCGCGCCGCGGACGCGGGAATCGACGCCAGGCGGCTGGGAGCGGCCCTGCTCCGCAGCCTGCGCGACCTGGTGGTCCTGAGGATCGCCCCGGATGCCGAGGGCCTGGTGGAGGCTGCCGAAGCCGACCTCGAGGCGCTGCGGGCACTGGCCGAGCGCGGCGAGGAGGCCCGTCTGCGCCGCATGTTCCGGGCGCTGCTCCGGGAGCAGGAGGATCTGGCCTGGGCTCCGGAGCCTTTTGCGGTGCTGGAGATGGCGATCGTCCGGCTCGCCAGCATGCCCCCGGGCGACGACGTCGCCCAGCTGCTGGCGAGGATCGACGCGCTGGAGCGCCGCCTCTCCGGTGAGGGCGGCGGCAGTCCGGCAGGAGGGTCCGGAGGCACGGGCCAGCCGCGTCCGGCGGCGAGCGGGAGACAGGCCGAGCCGACGCCCCCGCCCCGGCGGGCGGAAGAGGCCGAGCCGCGCGCGCTCTTCTCCGAAGACCCGGGCACACCCCTTCCGGTCGTCTACGACCGGCTCCGCGCCCTCGCCCAGGAGCGGAACCGCGGGCTGTTCGCGGCGCTCGAAGGGGGGCGCCTGGTCGCCATGGAGGACGACCGGGTCGAGATCGAGCTTCCCACCAGCGTCGCGACTCGCCGCATCGAGGCCCGGCTCGGGGAGCTGGAGGAAGTCTGCGAACGCTTCTTCGGAAGGCGCACCCGGGTCGCGCTGACGGCCAGGGAGGACGCAGCGCCGGGGGCGCCGGACGATGGCGCGGACAGGGACCTGGCGCGCCGTCAGCGCAACGATGCGCTCAGCCACCCCAGCGTGAACCAGGCGCTCGAGATCCTGGGCGGCGAGATCCTCGAGATTCGACCCCTGGGAGGAGGCGAACGATGAGCCAACCCGATCTCAGCGAGCTCTTCGCCAAGGCGCAGGAGATGCAGAGCCGGCTGGCCAAGGTCCAGCAGGATCTGGCTCGTCGCACCGTCGAGGCCTCGGCTGGCGGAGGGATGGTGACGGTGGTGGCCTCCGGACAGCTCCGCATCATCGAGGTCCGCATCGAGCCCGGCCTGATCGAGGCCGGCGACCGCGCCATGCTCCAGGACCTGGTGGCGGCCGCGGCCAACGCGGCGCTCGCGGACGCCCAGAGGATGGTCCAGGATGAGATGCAGCGGGCCGCGGGCATGCCGCTCTTCGCGGGTCTGGGTGGCCAGGAGCCCACCTAGCGATGGCCGCCTCGCCCCCCATCGAGCGGCTGGTGGCGGCCCTGCGCCGGCTACCGGGCATCGGCGAGAAGTCCGCGACGCGCCTCGCCTTCTTTCTGCTCTCCGCCCCGGAGGCCGTCACCTCCGAGCTGGCCGATGCCATCCAGCAGGTGAAGCGCGAGATCGTGCTCTGCGGGGAGTGCTTCGATCTCACGGACGAGTCCCCCTGCCCGATCTGCCGCGACGAGAAGCGGGACCCGGGGGTGCTCTGCGTGGTGGAGGAGCCCGCGGACCGCATGGCGGTCGAGCGGAGCGGAGTCTTCTCCGGCCGCTATCACGTCCTGGGCGGCACCCTCTCTCCGATCGACGGCGTCGGCCCGGACGATCTCCGCATCGCCGACCTGGAGAAGCGGATCCGGTCGGGGAAGGTCCGGGAGGTGATCCTGGCGACCAACCCGAACGCCGAGGGGGACGCGACGGCGCACTTCATCGCCGAGCAGCTGCGGCCCAGCGGCGTCCGGCTCAGCCGGATCGCCTACGGGATGCCGATGGGGGGCGACCTGGAGTACGCGGATCAGGTCACCGTGGGGCGCTCCCTCCAGAATCGCTCCGAGATGGATTAGCTAAAGGCAACCCGCAGAAAGGCCGAACCATCCTGCGCCGTGTGAGCTTGCCCAGCAGCGCCAGAGCGGGTTAGAGTGCCAAATGCCGAAGCGTTGCATTCCGGGCAGTTGCATGGGCTCTTGCCGACGAGGCGCGCGCCGATGATGGACACCCAACTGGTGATGTACGACGAGGATTACAGGAGAATCCTCGACGTCATCAATCGACTCGTGCGGGACGCCAACGCCAAGGCCCTGTTCGTGGTCGAGAAGAACGGTCAGCTGATCGCGGAAGCCGGCGAGACCAGCGGGATCGACACCACCAGCCTCGCCTCGCTCACCGCGGGAAGCATCGCCGCCACGGGCGGCCTGGCGAAGATCATCGGTGAGGAGGATTTCCCGGTTCACTTCCACCAGGGTGTCCGGGACAACCTCCACGTCACACTGGTCGCGCGGCGGGTGATCCTGGTGGTGGTCTTCGACGACCGCAGCTCTCTGGGTCTGGTCCGTCTGCGGGTCAAGAAGGCGGGCAACGAGCTGGCCAAGATCCTCGAAGAGATGCTGAAGAAGTCCGAGGCGGACCGCGCCGTGGGTGGCGCCGGCAGCCCCTTCGACGAGATCACTGACGACGACATCGACAATCTGTTTTCGGACTGACGCGGCGGGGCAATGTCCTTCATCAACTACTCGTCTCGAGAAATCAACTGCAAGATCGTCTACTACGGCCCCGGACTGTGTGGGAAGACGACGAACCTGCAGTTCATCTACAGCAAGACGAATCCCGATTTGAAGGGGAAGATGATCTCGCTGGCCACCGAGACCGAGCGGACCCTCTTCTTCGATTTTCTCCCCCTGGCGCTGGGTCAGATCCGCGGCTTCAAGACGCGCTTCCACCTCTACACGGTTCCCGGACAGGTCTTCTACGACGCCAGTCGCAAGCTGATCCTGAAGGGCGTGGACGGGGTGGTGTTCGTTGCGGACAGCCAGATCGAGCGCATGGAAGCCAACCTCGAGAGCATGGACAACCTCAAGATCAACCTGCTCGAGCAGGGCTTCGAGCTCGAGAAGGTCCCGTTCGTGATCCAGTACAACAAGCGGGATCTCCCCAGCGCCGCCCCCCTCGAAGAGATGCGCCGGCAGCTCAACCTCCTCGGCGTGCCCGACTTCGAGGCCTCCGCCACCGTCGGCAAGGGGGTCTTCGAGACGCTCAAGGCGACCGCCCGGGGCGTGCTCTCGGAGCTGAAGCGGCTCTCTCACTAGCGCTCCGACAGCGCTAGACTGATTGGCATGCCGCTGGCCAGCGTCGCGGGGCGCAACGTCTATTACGAGAGCCATGGCGACGGGCCGGGGAATCCCCTGGTGCTGGTCATGGGGATGGCCGGGTCCTGCAAGGGATGGCAGGCGCTTCAGGTCCCTGTCTTCTCCGAATGCCACCGGACGCTGGTCTTCGAGAACCGCGGGGTGGGGAGCAGCGAGGATCCCGGCGGATCCTTCACCACGGCGGACCTCGCCGACGACCTGGCGGGCCTGCTCGACGCCCTGGGTCTGGAACGCGCCGACGTGCTGGGCGTCTTCATGGGCGGAATGACGGCCCAGGAGTTCGCGCTTCGCCACCCGGACCGGCTCGGGCGCCTGATCCTGACCGGCACCTGGGCGCGGCCCGATGCCAAGCGACGCCTGCTCCTGGAGACGTGGCAGGCGATGGCCCGCGCCGGAGCGGGGCCCCAGGTCTTCCTGGGCGAGCGGCTGCTCTGGACCCTCCAGGACGAGACGCTCGAGCAGAGCGACCTGATCGAGGCCATGGCTGCGAGCTTTCCGGGCGACTCGCCCCCCATCACCGCGGAGATCCTGATCCGCCAGTGCGACGCCTGCCTCGGCCACGACACCTTCGACCGCCTGCGCGACATCTGGCACCCCACGCTGGTCCTGTGCGGACGCCAGGACCAGCTCACGCCGCCCAAGCTCCATCGCGAGCTGGCGGACGAGATCCCGAACTCCCGGCTCGTCACCCTCGGCTACGGCGCCCACCTGGTTCTGGCCGAGTCCGCGGAGCGCTTCAACCACACCGTCCTGCAGTTCCTCTCCGAGTAACGGGGACGTTGTTGTTGAACATTCAATTCCCCACCCTGGTGGGGAATTGAATGTTCAACAACGTCCCCGCACCTAGGGCAGGGTGCGGAAGGAGAGGTGGCGCAGGACGGGCGCCAGCACCGGGGTCGCGGCCACAGCGTGGCGAAGCGCCCTGCCCGTGAGCGAGCGGGAGCAGCCCAGGAAGATCTGGTTGTCGTAGTCGTCGATCTCGATCCGGACCGCGCTGGGAAAGAGGCTGCGGACGGCCGCCGAGACGGCGGGGGCCTCGTCGAGGGCGTTGCTCGCCAGGATCCCGCCCGGTGCCAGCCGCCGCGCTGCACGCGCGAGCCCCGGCTCGGGGAGCCAATCCGGCTTCACCGCGTCGCGGCCGGTGCCGACGAAGACGTCCTCCAGCACTGCGTCGAAGCGCCTCCGCGATCGCTCCAGATAGACGCGGGCGTCCTCGAGCACCACCTCGATGCCGAGGGCATCCAGATCGAACCAGCGCCGGGCGAGCCGGACCACGATGGGATCGATCTCGACGCCGACGATTCGGGAGCGGGGAGCCAGAGCGCGCACCACCCGCGCCGCGCTCCCCCCACCCAGGCCCAGCAGCAGCACGGAGCGCCTGCGCTCTCGCGGGAGCGCGGCGACTCCCGCCGCGAGGGCGTCCCAGACGGGCCCGGTGGCGACCTCGCCCGGCTCGTAGCGAGACGCAAAGGTTCCGTCGACGTAGAGCTCACGGACGCCGCTGCGCACCCTCACGCGAGATCCGAGCTTCGATCGGTACACTGCACTCATGGTAGACGACCTCTTCTCCCCGCCCGCCGCGGGCATCGCTCGGGTCGCGCTTCCGGTCCCCGTCGATCAGCTCTTCGACTACGCGATCCCTGCCGCCGAGGCGGCCAAGGTCGGCGTCGGCCAGCGGGTCCGGGTCCCCTTCGAGACCCGAAGCCTGACCGGCGTGGTGGTCGAGCTGACCGCCGAGCCCTCTGCCGCTTCTCGCGGACGGCTGCGCAGCATCGAGCGCGTCATCGATTCCGAGCCGGTGTTGTCTCCCTCCCTGATCCAGATCCTAGGCGAAGAAGCCGAGGCTGTGCTCTGTCCCCCGGGCATCGCCCTCGCCGCAGCGATTCCCGCCGGCTCCAACCCCCGGACGCTCCAGGGGATCGAGCTCACGCCACGCGGGCGCGAGGCGCTGCGTCTGGGCGTCGCGACCGGGGACGCCCTCCCGGTGCTCCGGCTGCTGGGGGATGGCCCCCTCTCCCGGGGGATGCTCTGCCGCCGGTCCGGCGACGCCGCCGCCCTGCTCCCGCTTCTGGAGAAGGATCGTCTGGTGGCGGCGGTGGTCCTGGAGGGCGGCCCGCGGGTCCGCGCGGCCCGGATCCGGGTGGCCAGTGTGAGTCCCGGTGTGAGCGTCGTGGCCGCTTGCGACGGCGAGCTCAAACGCGCGCCCCGCCAGGCAGCGCTGCTGCGCGAGCTCGGCGCGGGCGGGCCCCTCGCGACATCCGTTCTGGCGGGCCGCTTCAAGAGAGCAGCGGAGCTGCTGCGGAGTCTGGAGAAACGGGGCCTGGTCAAGGTGGAGACCCGGCCGGCGCCGCTCTCGATCTCGACGGAGATCGGCGGCGAGGAAGACACCCCGTTCGTCTTGACCGAGGCGCAGCGAGCCGCCTGCCGCGAGATCGGTTCGGCGGTGAAGGAACGCCGCGCCGATACCTTCCTGCTCCACGGCGTGACGGGAAGCGGCAAGACCGAGGTCTACCTGCGCGCGGTGGCCGACGCCCTTCGCATCGGCCGGCAGGCCCTGGTGCTGGTTCCCGAGATTCCGCTCACCCACCAGATCCTCGGCCGTTTGCGCGCGCGCTTCGGCGACCGCCTGGCCGTGCTGCACAGCGGACTGCGGCCCTCCGAACGACTCGCGCAGTGGGACCGGCTGCGGCGCGGCCGGACGCCGATCGCCGTCGGCGCGCGCTCTGCGCTGTTCGCCCCCATCGAGGAGCTCGGCGTGATCGTGATCGACGAGGAGCACGACACCGCGTACAAGAACGAAGAGGGGTTCCGCTATCACGCGCACGACCTGGCGCTGCGCAGGGCGCGCCAGGCGAGCTGTCCCCTCGTGCTCGGCTCGGCCACGCCGGCGCTCGAGACGCGGCACGCCGCCGAAACGGGTCGGCTGCGGCGGATCTCACTGCCGAGCCGGATCGGCGGCCGCCCGCTGCCCTCCGTCGAGTTGGTGGACCTCGCCCGGGAGCGCGCGCTCCTGCCGCGGGGCCGCAAGCTGATCCTCTCCGCTCCACTGCTGCGCGGGATACGCGAAGCCCTCTCCGCAGGCGGACAGTCCATCCTGTTCCTGAACCGGCGCGGGTTCTCGACGCAGATCATCTGCTTCGACTGCCAGCACGTCGAGCGCTGCAAGCACTGCGACATCTCGCTCACCTTTCACGCCCGGGAAGGCAGCCTGCGCTGCCACTACTGCGACTTCCAGACTCCGCCCCCGGAGATCTGCCCGGCCTGCGGCGCCAGCCAGACCGCGCTGCTCGGAGTCGGAACCGAGAGGCTCGAGGAGGAGGTGCGCAGCCACTTTCCGGATGCGCGAATCGCCCGCCTGGACCGCGACATCGCCGCCAGCCGCGGCGCCACGGAGGCGATCCTGCGCGACCTGCAGACGGGCGAGTTGGACGTGCTGGTCGGCACCCAGATGGTGGCCAAGGGGCACGACTTCCCAGGAGTGCGGCTGGTCGGCGTCGTCAACGCCGACCTCGGCCTGCACTTCCCGGACTTCCGCGCGGCCGAGCGGACCTTCCAGCTGCTCACCCAGGTGGCCGGCCGCGCCGGCCGCGGCGGGAGCCCGGGCCGCGTGATCGTGCAGAGCTTCAGCCCCGACCACTACGCGATTCGCCCGGTCCTGGATCACGACTACGAGCGCTTCTACGCCGAGGAGATCGCGCATCGTTCGTCCCTCGGCTATCCGCCTTTCGGACGGCTGGCCCAGGTCGTCGTGTCCGCTACCGACGAAGAGACGGCTCGGGGCGCCGCCGCGCAGCTGGCGCGCTGCGCGCCAGCACAGGATGGCTGCGAGCTGCTGGGGCCCGCACCCGCTCCGATCGCGCGGCTCCGCGGCCGCCATCGGTTTCATCTGCTGGTGAAGGGCAGCGATCACAGCGCGGTGTGGCGGACGGCGCGCCGGCTGAGCACGGCCAGCGAGAAGCTCCCGGCGGCGGTTCGCGTGCGCGTCGACGTGAACCCCGTCGACATGCTTTGAAGCTCACACGCCCGCTGCTACCTTCGGATACAGGTATGGCGCTCCGCGAAGTCCTGCAATTCCCCGATCCTCGTCTCAAACGCGTGTGCGAGCCGATCGAGAAGATCGACGACGCGATTCGCGAACTCGCCTCCGACATGCTCGAGGTGATGTACGACGAGCCCGGCATCGGTCTGGCCGCGATCCAGGTCGGAGAGCCGGTCCGCATGCTCGTCATCGACACGGAGTGGACCGAGGAGGACACCGAGCCCAACCCGCTGGTGGCCATCAACCCGGAGATCCTCGAGCGCGAGGGAACCATCACCTGGAACGAGGGCTGTCTCTCGGTGCCCGACTTCCAGGCCGACGTAGAGCGGTCCCAGAAGATCCGCGTGCGCGGGCTCGACCTGGACGGAAACGAGTGGGTCGAGGAGGCCGAGGACCTGCGCGCCGTCTGCTTCCAGCACGAGATCGATCACCTGGACGGAGTGCTCTTCATCGACCGGATCAGCCGGTTGAAGCGCAACATGTACGTGAAGAAGCGGAAGAAGGCGCTGAAGCTCGAGCGGGAAGAGGAAGAGGAGCAGCGTCCCCCCAAGCTCGGATCGAACCTCTGAGCGCGCGATCCCTCAAGCTCGCCTTCTTCGGCACTCCCGATTTCGCGGTCCCCACGCTCGAGCGTCTGCTGGCTGGTCCGCACGCCGTGGTCGCCGTGGTCAGCCAGCCCGATCGCCCGCGCGGCCGGGGGCGAAGGCTTTCCCCGTCGCCGGTGGCGGAGCTGACCCTCGCCTCCGAGACGCCGCTGCTCCGGCCGGAGAACGTCAATCCCCCGGAGTTCGCCGACGCGCTGCGCGACTTCCAACCGGACCTCGGAGTCGTGGTGGCGTTCGGCCAGTTCATTTCGAAGCGCATCCGCGAGCTTCCGAGCCTGGGATACCTGATCAACGGCCACGCGAGCCTGCTGCCGCGCTTCCGCGGGGCGGCACCCATCGCCCACGCCATCCTGGCCGGGGAAGCCGAGACCGGCGTCTCGGTGATGCGCCTGGAGCGGGAGATGGATGCCGGACCGGTGGCGGCGATGCGCTCCATCGCGATCGGGGCCGACGAGAACACCGGATCGCTCACGCAGCGGCTCGCGCTCCTCACCGCCGACGCGATCGCCGACACGGTGGAGGAGATCGCTGCCGATCGTGTGGTCTGGACGCCGCAGGATCACTCCCTGGCCACACTGGCCCCGAAGATCGAGCGCGACGACGCCCGCCTCGACTTCTCCGAGACGGCCAGCGCCCTGGCGCTTCGCGTGCGCGCGATGGCACCGAAACCCGGCGCCTTCGCGATGGAGGGCGATCAACCCCTGCGCATCCTGGCGGCGGAGGCGGCTCCCGGATCCAGCGAAGACGCGCCGGGGACCGCTCGGATCAGCGAGGACGGATCGCTTCGCATCGCGACCGGCGACGGATGGCTGGCGCCGCGGGTGCTGCAGCGGCCCGGAGGACGCGCGCTCGACGTGCGCGATTTCCAGCGTGGCCGGCCGATCTCCGACGGTGCGCGCCTGTCCGATGAAGTCTAAACTCGGGCAGACCATGCTCGAGGCAAAACGACAGAGGCGCCACCGCGGAAGCCCTCGGAGCGAAGCCGGCCCGCGCCGGAACGGAACGCCGACACAGACGCGGCTTCTCGCGGTCCGGGTGCTCGAACGGGTGGAACGCGCCGGCGCCTACGCCGACCTCGCGCTCCACGCCGCGCTGCGGAGGAGCCGCCTCGCTCCCCGCGAGCGCGCGCTCGCCATGGAGCTCGTCTACGGAACGCTGCGCTGGCGCGGCCGACTCGACTTCCTGCTGTCCCGGGTTCTCGACCGCGACTTCCACACGCTCGAGCCGCTGGTGGCCACATTGCTCCGGCTCGGCGCCTACCAGATCGTCTTCACCGGGAGCGTCCCCGATTCAGCCGCGGTGGACCAGACGGTGCGCTGCGCACGGGCGGTCGGCGCGGAGCGCGCGACGGGTCTGGTGAACGGCGTGCTGCGACGTCTGGCGCGGGTCCACGACAAGATCCCCCTCCCGGACCTCGCCTCCGATCCGCTGGCTCACCTGACGGGAGTCCTCTCGCTCCCCACCTGGATCGCCGAGCGCTGGCTCGAGATCTTCGGCGCCGAGGAGGCGGCGATGCTGGCGAGGGCCTCGAACGCGGTGCCCCCGCTCAGCGCTCGTGCGAACCCGCGTCGCTGCTCTCGAAAGGAGCTGATCGAAGAGCTCGCTCCGCGTCTTCCCGACGTCCGCCCTTGCCGGTTCGCACCCCGTGGAGTCGTGCTCGGACACGGCGGCCATCCGGCTCACGACCCGGCCTTCCTGGAGGGACGCTTCACCATCCAGGATGAGGCAGCACAGCTGGTGGTCTCCTACCTGGATCCGAAGCCGGGCGAACGCATTCTGGACGTCTGCGCTGCGCCCGGAACCAAGACGACCGCCATCGCCGAGGAGATCGGCGACGCCGGCGAGGTCGTCGCAGTGGATCGCAACGGTCGGCGGCTGGGCCTGGTGGGCCGGGACGCCCGAAGGCTGGGACTCAGCAACGTCACGACCTGCGAACACGACGCGCTGCGGCCGCTTCGCGGCCTGGCGGAGCCGAGCGCCTTCGACCGGGTCCTGGTCGATGTGCCCTGCTCCGGCCTGGGAACCCTGCGCAGGAATCCCGACGCGCGCTGGAGGGTGCGCCCCGGCGACCCACAGCGCCTGGCGGAGACCCAGGCGGCCATCCTGCGAAACGCGGCCGCCGCCCTCCGGCCGGGAGGCGTACTGGTCTACAGTACCTGCACGCTGCTTCCCGAGGAGAACGAGCTGGTGATCGAGTCTTTCCTCTCCGAGTCGCGGGACTTCCGCCTCGCTGCCGGCCGAGGCCGCCCCCGCAGCGACGCGCCCGCTGGTCAGCCCGGAAGGCTACCTGCGCTGCTTCCCCCACCTGCACGACACCGACGGCTTCTTCGCCGCGAGGCTGGAGCGACACCCGTGACCGAGCCCCGACATCTGATTGCACCCTCCATTCTCTCCGCCGACTTCGGCCGGCTCGCCGAGGAGATCCGCGCCGTCGAGCAGGCCGGCGCCGACTGGATCCACGTGGACGTGATGGATGGTCACTTCGTACCCAATCTCACCATCGGCCCGCTGGTGGTCGAGGCCGCTCGCGCCGCGACCGGCCTTCCGCTCGACGTCCACCTGATGATCGAGTCGCCCGACACCTTCATCGACAGCTACGCCAGCGCCGGAGCGGATCGCATCGCCGTCCACGTCGAGGCCTGCCCCCACCTGCACGGGACCCTGGCGCACATCCGGGGAGCGGGGGCGCGCGCGGGCGTAGCACTCAATCCGGCGACACCGGCGACGGCCATCGAGCCGGTCCTCGAAGACCTCGATCAGGTGGTCGTGATGACGGTCAATCCGGGCTTCGGGGGTCAGAAGTTCATCGAGAGCGTCCTGCCCAAGGTCTCCCAGATCCGCCGCTGGATCGACGAGCGCGAGCTCCGGATCGACCTCGAGGTGGACGGAGGGGTCGGTCCCGGAACCATCGGGCGCGTCGCTCGTGCGGGGGGCAATGCCTTCGTCGCCGGCTCCGCCATCTTCCGCAAGCCGGACTACGCGGCTACCATCTAGCAGCTCCGAAAGGAGGCCGCCGGCTAGAATCCCGCACAATCGGCCCACTCCGGATTGCCGTTCCGGCGGGCCCAGAGAGTCGAAGGAGAGATGCGCGCCCGCCATCCGATCCCGTTCCTCGCGATTCCCGTCTTGATCCTGACGCTGGCGCCGTGCAGCTGGTGGGGTACCACAGCCGCCGCCAGCGAGGCCGCTCAGGCGGCTGCCGACGCGCCCCGAGCCATTGGAGGACGCCCTCCCGCCCGACTCGGAGCGCAGCGGGCGCGACATCTACCAGTGCGTGCTGGACAATCGGTTCGACGCGTACGTTCAGCACTCGAAGCTGCTCTCCGGAGATCGCGGCGGCAGCACCCAGGAATCGCAGCTCCGGATGACCTGGAGCAGCTTCCGGGACCCGGACGGAGAGCCCGAGCAACGGAGTGCTCTCCAAGACGCTGGTCAAGTACCTGGAACCCTTCGACTTGCGCTTCTCCGGCTACCTGGTCGTCAACAACCACGCGCGGGCGAACGATCAGTTCGTCTACCTGGCCACTTCGCGGCGCACCCGCCGGGTGAATCTTCGCCGCGAGGCCGTCTTCGGAACCGATTTCACCTTCGAGGACATCGTGCCCCGGGAGATCGAGGACGGCGACTACCAGCGCCTCCCGGATCAATGGTGCAGGGCGAGCCCGGCTACGTGGTGGAGATCATCCCCAAGGACCACGTGAAGTCGGAGTACTCCCGTTTCGTGATCCACGTCGAGAAGGACACCTGCGTTCCGCTCCTCACCCGGTACTGGGACGACCGCGGCCTGCTGGTCAAGGAGCTCACGGCTCCGTCCGCCGAGGTGGTGGAGATGGACGGCGTCCACTGGCCCGGCACGTTGACGATGCGCAACCTGCAGCTCGACAGCTTCACCACGCTCACCGTCCTGCAGCTCGAGCCCAATCCGGGGATCGACCGGACGACCTTCGACCTGCGCCGCCTCGAATCCGAATCGCACTGACTCCTGGCTCAGGAGCGGGTGCGCACCAGGAGGGCGGGGAGCAGGACGAGGTCGGTCAACAGGCAGACCCCCATCGTCGCAGCGGAGAGGATGCCGAACTGCCGCAGTGTGGCGAAGCTGGAGAGCCCGACCACCAGGAAGCCCGCCATCAGCATCAGCGAGGTGATGGCGATGGCCCGACCGGTCCGGCGGCAGCTGCGCAATGCCGCCTCTTCGGGTGTCAGTCCGCGGCGGCGCTCGCGGCCGTAGCGCACCAGGAAATGGACCGTGTCGTCGACGGCGATGCCCAGGGCCACGCTGCCGATCAGGCTGGTCGGAAGGGAGAGCGGTGCGGCGCCGAGACCGAGGGCGCCGAAGAAGATCGCGACGGGAACCAGGTTCGGCACCATCGCGACACAGCCCAGCCGAAGAGATCGGAACGCCAGCGTCACCAGAGCGAAGATCGCGAGCGCAGCCAGACACACGGTCCGGGGCTGGGCGCGGGCGATGCCGTCGGCGCTCCGAGAGAGCAGGATCGCGTTGCCGGTGACGTTCGCCTCGATCCCCTCCGGCAGGGCACCCTTCCCGATCGCGCTCTCGAGCTTCGCCGCGACCGATCGCACCGCGGCCGAGCCCACTGCACCGGTCCGGACCAGGACGTTGGCGCGGCTGTGATTGACGTTGGTGTAGCGGTCGAGATCTCCCTTGGGCGCCATGAAGATCAGCTCCGCCACCTCGCCGCGCGCCTCCGGGATTCGCTCGGCCTCCGGATCGTCCCGCGAGACGACGCGGTTCATCACCCGAACCGTGTCGACGAGCGAGAGCGTGCGGCTCACCTCCGGAATCGAATCGACCTCCCCCTGGACGCGCTCCATGGCGCGAAGCACCTCGGGGTCCCGGAAGGCGCCCGGCTGGTCGCCGCGAAGCGAGATGTAGATCGGAACCGCGCCGGCGAGCAGCCGGTTCACCGCCTCGAACTCCCGGCGGATCTCCGAGCTCTCGGGGAAGAAGGACAGGTAGTCGGTGTCGATCACGATGCGGGGAATCGCTGCCCCGCATCCCACCACGACGGCGGCCCAGGCGACGAGCAACGGCGTCGCCCGGCGCGTCGCCAGGCGGCAAACCGCGGCGAGGCTGCGATCCAGGCCAGCGTCGATGCGCGAGCTCAGCGCTCGCGGCGGGATCTCGTGGCCGGGTCGGAGCGGGAACCTCGCCAGCGCCGCCGGGAGCAGCGTGAGCGGTGAGCAGCGTGATGGACGCAACGCCCAGCACGGAGAAGCCTCCCACCTCGAATACCGCCGGAACGTCCGTGATCAGACAGGGCACCGAAGCCGATCATGGTGGTGAGCCCGGCCACCAGGACGGGCAGGCGCATGTGCTCGCAGACACTGCATCGCGGCATCCGTCCCGTCGGAAGCGCTCGCCCGCCTCCTCCTGGTAGCGCGACACCATGTGGACTCCGTAGGCGCTCCCGATCGCGGCCAGCATGGGAGCCAGCAGGATGGTCAGCACCGTCAGCGGACGCTCCAGATGCGCCATCGCTCCGAAGGTCCAGAGGGCGGAGAGCAGGATCACCGCCATCGGGCAGGACCACGGCTCGCCAGGATCCGAAGACCAGCCAGAGGCCGGCCGCCACCACGGCGAAGGCCAGCGGGATCAACCTCCGCATGTCCCGCAGCATGAGCCGATAGACGCTGACCTTGGTGTGGGAGCGGCCGGCCACGTGAAAACGGACCCCGTCCCCCGTCTCGGCGTCGAGGACCTCCCGGATCCTCTCGTCCATCCGCGAGTCGATGAACTGCTGGTCCGTCATCTTCCGGAACGTGACGTTGATCGCGGCCGTCCGGCCATCGTCCGAGATCAGCACCTTCTGGTAGAGGGGATCGGCCAGGGCGCGCTGCCGGTGGGCCTCGAGCTCGCCGGGATCGGTGGGGATCTCGTCGAGGAAGTCCGCCACCTCGATCCAGTCGTTGCCGGCGTCGTAGCGAAAGGCGACGACGTCGGTCAGGCTCTGGACCTTCCGGACCTCGGGGAACTGCGCGATCCCGTCAGTCACGCGCCGAAGCGCCGCCAGCGTCTCGGCCCGGAACACGTCCTCCGACTCCATCGCGATCACGAAGACCTCGTCGTCTCCGAAGTTCCGAACCGCCTGGCGGTAGACCTCCTGCGCCGGATCTCCCGCTGGCAGCAGAGGCTCGGTCGACGGATCGATGCGGAGGCGAAGCCCGGGGGGATTCCACTCGACCAGCGGGTGGAGGGCCAGGAGACTCGCTCCGGCGATGGCCAGCAGGACCACACGGGGGAAGCGGACGACCCAGGCGGGCCGCCAGGCCACGGCCGCGAAGGCAGCCGCGAAGACCGCTCCTGCCAAGAGGGCGAACTGGAACGGATCTACGGCTCCGGCTGAATCCAGCTCGACCCCCCAAACGACCTCGCCCCATTGTAAGCGTTAAGCTTGAGTGTGGGACCGGAAGTCGGCATATTCCTTGGCGGCGTTGCCGCGTCGGGGCGTGGCGCAGCCTGGTAGCGCGCTTCGTTCGGGACGAAGAGGTCGCTGGTTCGAATCCAGTCGCCCCGACCATCCAGACAGACCCAGATCCCCCTGCAGAGAGGGGTCTGGCGACCATGGCGCGGGTCCTTCGGGGCCCGCGCTCCGCCTGGGAGGTTCTCGTGAGCCGCGTGGCCATCTTCATCCCCTCCTACAACGCCGCCCGGACCCTCCCGGGAGTCTTCGAGCGCTTCTCCGAGGAGCTCTGGGAGGCGACCCAGAGCGTCTTCGTGATCAACGACGGGAGCCAGGACGACACCGACGCCGTCGTCGAGAAGCTGGCCCAGGAGCGCCCCAAGATCCGTCTGGTCTCACGCCATCCCAACCGCGGCTACGGCGCCGCCGTCCGCAACGGCCTGCGCCGCTGCGTGGAGGAGACCGATGCGGAGTACATCGTCTGCCTCCACGCCGACGGCCAGTACCCGCCCGAGAGCGTGCTGCCGTTCATGGCGCACATGGCCGAGCGCGGGGTGGACGTGCTCCAGGGCAGCCGTCACAAGGACGACACCGCCCTCGAGGGCGGCATGCCGAAGTACAAGTGGCTGGCCGGGAAGATCCTCACCTGGCTGGAGAACCGCACCTTCGGCCTCGAGATGACCGACTACCACTCCGGCTTCCTGCTCTACAGCCGCAGGGCCGCCAGCAGCATCCCTTTCGACCAGCTCTCGACCTACTTCGATTTCGACCTGGAGGTGATCGCGTCGGCCCGCGCACAGGGGCTGGCGGTGGGCGAGCTGGGCATCCCCACGCGCTACGCGGACGAGGACTCCCACCTGAACCCGATCTGGTACGGCCTGCGCTGCCTGCGCGTGATGCTTCGCTACCGGATGGGCGCCTATCGCCCGCGTCTGGGCCCGTAGCCAGCCTCTCTCGCCGGGCTCCTACCGCTTCTTCCCGTAGAGGTCGTGGAAGTGGGTCATGGTGTGGAGGAGGGTTTCGCGGAGGGGGATCTTGGCCTTCCAGTCCAGCAGCCGCTCGGCGCGGCTGACGTCCGGCACCCGGCGGTCGCAGTCCTCGTAGCCCGGCCCGTAGAACTTCTCCCCCGAGATCACCTCGATCGGGTGGTTCTGGTAGCTCGGGTCGCCGGTGATCTCCGCGTACACGTCGCGCATCTGGTGGGCCAGCTCCTTCATCGTCACCTCGTTGGCCCGGTTGCCGATGTTGAAGAAGGCGTTCTTCGCCTTGCCTGGCGCCTCCAGCATCGCCATCAGCGCGTCCACCGCGTCCTGGATGTAGGTGATGGTCCGGTACGCCTCGCCCCCGTCCACCAGCATCATCGGCTTGCCGTCCAAGAGCGCCTGCATGAAGCAAGCCAGCACCCGCGGCACACCGTCCCCGTCCCGCCCGGGGATGTAGTCCATCCGCGGACCGAACCAGTTGTAGGGGCGGATGATCGTGAACGGAAGACCGTGCTCCGTGTGGTTCGCGTAGATGTAGCGCTCGAACAGCGCCTTCGACGCCGCGTAGGTCCAGCGCTGATTGACCGTCGGACCCATCACCAGCGGCGTCTGCTCCTCGCGCTGCTCGAACAGGTCCAGGTTCGAATAGTCGTTGTCCGGCAGGTAGCCGGCGATGGTCCGACCGTACACCTCGCAGGTCGAGGTGTGGATCAGCCAGCTGCGCCGCTCGGTGCAAAGCTCCACCAGCTTGTAGGCGTGGATGAAGTTCGACTTGATCGTGAAGACCGGGTTCTTCACGTACTCGGCCGGATTGCACACCGCCGCCAGCGAGAAGATCGTCTCGGCGCCCTCCAGCACCGGCCCCAGTACCTCCTCGGTGTTGGAGGCGTCCACGTAGCCCTTGGTGAAGTCGAAGTCGGGATGGTCCAGCAGGTGCCGGCACTTCGAGTCGCTCACGTCGTAGCCAATTACCTCGAAACGCCCGTCGGAGAGCAGCCTCTCGACGAGGTGGCTTCCCACGAAGCCGCCGCAGCCGAGCACGATCACCTTTCTGTCAGCCATCTGTGGATTACCCCTCGCGGTGTCGAACCGCACCTGTCCGGAGGATCTGGAGCCAGCGGTAAGCCGTTCGGAGCTCTCACCCCCCAGGGAACGCTACCTCGCGCCGGCGCCTCACCCAGAGTACACCCGGTGTAGCAAGGTCCCACGGGTTCGCCAAGAGAGCGGCATGCGCCGGGAACCGTCACGGCGGTCGTCGCCAGCATCCCGATCCAATCCCTCGCCATCTACTGTGACCGGCGCGCGGGGGAGTCGGGGCTCGACCGGCGCGCGCCGCGAAGGTGTATGCTTCGAGGGAGTCGAGGTCCCCCCATGAATCGATGCACCCTTCTGTTCTCGCTCGCCTTCCTCGTCTCGAGTTGCTCCCCGCCTCCCGAAACCGAGGCCGAAGTGGCGGTTCGGGTCGAGTCCGTGACGCTCGATCCACACTCGAACTCACCGGTGCTGATCCTGGGAGAGCTCGACGGAGCGAGGCGTTTGCCGATCTGGATCGGCTTCAGCGAGGCGCGCTCGATCGCCTCGGTGCTGGAGAACCAGTCGCACCCGCGGCCCAACAGCCACGATCTGGCCAAGCGTCTGATCGACCAGCTCGAGGGCAGGGTCGAGCGCGTCGTGGTCACCCGCCTCACCGAGGAAATCTACTACGCGCTGATCGTAGTCGACGCCGGGGGGCGGACCGTCGAGATCGACGCCCGGCCCAGCGACGCCATCGCCATCGGGCTTCGCTACGAGGCGCCTCTCTTCGTCCGGGAGGCGGTCTTCGAGCACAGCGTCGAGGGTCGCATGGAAGAGGAGCCGGGCAGGGAAGTGCAGAATCGCCCGACTCCTGAACGAGCGGAAACGCATCGGCAAGTTGCCTGGTCGAGTCCGCGAATCCAAAACGCAAACCGCTCCTGAACGCTCGGCGAAACGCGGCCGGCGGATCCACCGTCGGAAAGCGAGCGAAACCGACGACCCCGACTCCAGCGACTCGCAACCGGCGTCGAAGTTGCGTAATGCAGTGCGCATCGATGCGTTTTCCTTGCGTTTCCGACGACGAGAAACGGCGTGTTTCGTTGACAACGAGTACCCTCGATGTCAGGATCGGCCCTGTACTCGCGACGAGGCGCAGCAATCGGAGCTCCCGAATGACACACTCGGAACTGGCATGGGAGTTCGCCGACTTGTTCGGTGAGCTTCCCGCGGAACAGATCAACGAGGTTCTGGCGAAAAACGTTCCGCTGGAAACGCTGGAGTTCTTCGACTCCTACGCCCAGTCCTTCGGGAAATCGGAGAAGATCGAGGGCCAGACGGCCAAGCGCCTGCCCAACCTCCTGCTGCTCGGCTATCTCCTGCGCGTGCTCGAGGAGCGGCTGCTCGACGCAGACGGCGACGTCGGCTTTTCCTGACTCGCGACCCGCACCGGGAAGGCCAGCGCACCTCTGACACTGATCGGTGACGAGCCTGTCCTGGGGTGCGCCCACTTCACAGGCGCGATCTCCTCAAGTGGGTCCGACCGGTCGAGCCACCTCCCCGGGCCGGCGTGCCAGCCAACGCAGGTTGACGCCGTTGATGAAGGCGTGCGCGACGACCGGCGCCAGCAGGTTCCCGGTGTGGGCGAAGAGCGCACCGAGCGACACTCCAGCCAGGGTGGCGAAGCCGGCCCAGGGCGCCAGGTCCTTTCTGGGGACGAGGTGTGCCAGGCCGAAGATGAGGCTGGCGATCACCAGGCCCACCCGGGGCTGGAGCGCACCGCGGAAGAAGACCTCTTCGCCCAGTCCGCTGGCCACGGCCAGCACCACCACCTCGGCGCCCGAGAGCGGTCCCAGGATCTCCGCGAGGTGCCGGGCCACGCTGCTGCCCGCGCGGGTGTAGCGGGTCCAGAGCCGCGAGACGAGGACCAGTCCGGCTCCGGTCAGCAGTCCCAGAAAGGCGTGCCAGAGCAGCAGCGTTCCGCCAGGGACCGGGCTGCCGGGTCCGGCGAGCCAGGGACCCTGGCCGTCGCTCCAGTGTCGCCAGGCGAGCCCTGCCAACGCCATCGCCGCGTAGAAGGCGACGGCCAGCGGGACCAGCCGCACTCGGGCACCGCCTCCCCGCGGGGCGACCTGATCGTCCGGATTCATGGCGATTCCTCACACGGACGGTTAGCCTTCAGTCGCTCTCGGCGCTCTCCCAGTGAGGGCGTCGTTGCGTTTGGGGATCGGAGGCCCGCAAGCTCGACCCGGGCCGAACCACGAAGCGCGATGAAGGGTGGCTTCATGTCCGTCTCGCAAAGGGTCCCGATGACTCCCCGGGGCCACGCCATGCTCCAGGAGGAATTCAAGCGCCTGAAGGGCGTCGAAAGGCCGCAGATCGTCAAGGAGATCGAGGAAGCCCGCGCCCACGGCGACATCGCAGAGAACGCGGAGTACCACGCAGCCAAGGAGCGCCAGGGGCTGCTCGAAGGGCGAATCAGGTCCCTCGAGGACAAGCTCGCCCGCGCCCAGGTCATCGACGGGACCGGCCAGAGCAGCGAACGGGTGAGCTTCGGAGCGACCGTGGTGCTGGAGAGCACGGAATCCGGCGAGGAGGTCACCTACACGATCGTGGGTGAGGACGAGGCGGATCTCAGGAGCGGCCTGATCTCGGTGACTTCCCCGCTGGCCCGCGCCTTGATGGGAAAGGAATCGGGCTCCGAAGTTCAGGTCCAGGCACCGAAAGGCATCCGAGAGTTCGAAATCCTGGAGATCCGACTGGACCTCCAATGAGCGGGGTCGGCCGGGACTCGAGAGATCTCGAAGGGCCGCGAGGACTGTCGGGGACCGAGGTGCATGTTGCGTCCCGCTCCGCCCCTGGACTAGCCTGGGCTCGAGTATCCCGCCGAGTTCCTTCGGCTTTTCCTCCCCCCGGCGAGTCCGATCGGTGCGATCACTTCAACTGAAGTTCAGCGCCCTGGTGGTCGCGCTGCTGGTCGCGGCGTCCGTCGGTCTCACCTGGATGGCGACTCGGCACGAGCGCGCTGCGCTGGAAGAAGGAGCGCGGCAGCACGGCTCCGCCCTCGCGGCGAACCTGGCCGGAGACGCCAGGATCCTCTGGCTGGAGGACAACAGCCTCGGCACCGGGCCCCTGATCGAGGCGAACATCCAGCAGGCCGGCGAGCAGGAGGGCCTGGTCGGGGCGCGCCTGGTCCGATTCGAGGCATCCGAGTCCGGGGCCATCACCGAGACGATCGTCGCCTCGCTCGACGCGGCCGAGAAGGGCATGGCGGGACGCTTCTCCCTCTGGAGCGGAGAGGAGTCGGGCCAGAGCGTGATCGTGCGGCGTGGCAGTCGTCTGGTGGTGGCGGCGCCGGTCCTGTACAGCGGCGTGCGGCTGGGCGAGGCCCAGATCGAGCTCGATCTCGACATCCTCGTCGAGCCGGTGGTGGCGGAGGCCCAGCGGCAGCTCAGCTTCCTCGCCTCGGCGGTGGTGGTCCTGGGCATCCTCGGAGGACTCGGCTTCGTCGCGCTTCTGGTGGGACCGATCCGGCGACTCCGGTCTGGCGTCGACCGGCTCGCCGACGGTGACCTGAGCGTCCGGGTCCCGCCCACCTCCCAAGACGAGGTGGGCGAACTCACGCGGGCATTCAACAAGATGGGCGAGTCGCTCCTGCAGAAGGAGCGGATCCAGCGGGCGTTCGGGCGCTACGCCAGCGACTACGTCCTCAACACCCTGCTGGAGAGCCCGGAGGGCAGCGAGTTGGCGGGGGCTGAGCGCGAGGTCACGATCGTCTTCGCCGACATTCGCAGCTTCACGCGCATTTCAGAAGGGCTGAAGGCGCACGACGTGGTCGCGCTTCTGAACGAGGTCTTTCAGCTCGCCTCGGATTGCCTCCTGGCCCAAGGGGGTACCATCGACAAGTTCATCGGCGACTCGGTGATGGCGTATTTCGGTGCGCCCGTGCCGAACGCCGACCACGCCGTGCAGGCGGTGAGCGCCGCCATCGACATCGAGCGGGCGGTCGCCGAGCGAAACCAGAAGCTCGGGGCCGAAGGTCAGCAGGTCGATGTCGGGATCGGGATCCATACCGGAGTCGTGGTGGTCGGCACCATCGGCTCGGACCGCCGCACGGATTTCACCGCGGTGGGCGACGCCGTGAACGTGGCCCACCGCCTGGAGAAGCTCGCGCGACCCGGGGAGATACTGGTCTCCGAAGCCGTTCAGCGGCGGGTCCGCGGAGCGGTCAAGCTGCGTTTCGAGGGCGAGCGGCAGCTCTCCGGTCGCGTGGAGCCCGTCCACGTGTACTCCGTCGATGAACCGCTGCTGCCCGCGCAGGGCGTGGGAGCCGGCGACGACGCGGAGCCGACGTGACCCGCGCCTCCTCCATCCTCCTCCTCATCGCGCTCGCGGCTTGCACCCACCCACTGGAGCTGGGAGAGCGCCGCTACCGCGAGGGCGACCGCCTGGCCGCGCTCGAGATCTGGAGGAACGTCGGCGACGACAGCTTCTCCCACGATGCGGTCCAGGAGCGCATCGCCGAGGTCGAAAGGGAGCTGGCGAATCTGGTGGTGCTGTTCAGGAAGAGGGGCGGCTACTACGAGAGCAAGGGAAGGATCGCGGAGTCGGTGTTGAACTACCGGCTGGCTCTCAAGCTCCAGCCGGATGATCGCGCCACGCTGGACCGCGTGCAGCTGCTGGCTCGGAAGCTCGTCGTGCTCCGCGAGAAGACCCGGGAGACCTATGCCGAGGCCTTCGAGACCGGCGACCTGGCTGCGTCCCGGAGACACCTGGCCGCGCTGCGCACGCTCGACCCGTTCGATGCCCGTCTCGCCACCGACGAGCGCCAGTTCGAGAACGCGCTGCAGGCAGCGGTGGAACCCCTTCTGGACGAGGGGCGCCAGGCCGTCGAGTATGGAGACCCGGTCAGGGCGCGAAGGGCATTCTTTGCCGTACTGCGGCTGGATCCGGAGAACAAGACGGCTCTGGGCCGCCTGGCCAACATGCCGAGGCCAAGCCAGAGAATCGAGAAGGGCCAGACGGTGGTCGTCGTGCCCGCGAGGCAGCCCACGGCCGAGGAGATCCAGGCCGACGGCCTGTTCCAGATCGCACTCCTCGCAGATCAGGCCGGAGACCCCTTCAGGGCCATCGCGGCCGACATCGAAGCGCTGGAAGTGAACCCGGAACACGCGGGCGCCAGCGAGCATCTCGCCGAGCTTCGCTCCAGGTTCTCCGTCGAGGAGCTGATCCTCGAGGGTCGGGACTACTACCAGCAGGAAGATCTCGATGCGGCCCTGGAGAAGTGGAGAGATGCACTGTTGATCGATCCTGAGAACACCCAGGCGGCGGAGTACGTCGCCCGCGCGGAGAGGCTCCTGGAGAACCTCGAGCGACTCCGCGCTCAGCCCGTCGCCGGAGTGAAAGCGCCGTGACCCGATGAGAATCGCGCTGCTGCTTCCGGCGCTGATGCTGGGCCTGGGCTGTTCGACGCTCCTGGACGTGGAGCGCGCCCGCGAGCTGTTCGGGGGCACTCACGAACCCACCGCTCCGGTCCTGGTGGAGTCCCCTGCGCTGGAGCTTCCGGCTCCGGAGGGGTTGGAGGCGGCTTCGGGCGAGCTGCGAGCCATCCCCATCCGGTGGGCTCCCAGGCTCACGGGCGACGTAGCCGGGTACGTGATCGAGCGGGCGAGCCGGCGGGGCGGTCCCTTCGATCGGATCGCGGTGCTGCCCGGCCGCTTCGAAACCACCTACATCGACCGCGGAGATGACGCCGCCCCGAGGCAGGCCCCGGCGGAGGATCGGGCCGATCTCGGAGATGGCGCCTCCTTCTACTACCGGGTTCGGATCTTCGATTCCGAGGGCCGGATCGCGCCGGCATCGGCCCCCATCCGGGCGACCACGGCCCATCGGCCGGCTGCACCCAAAGGCCTCCGCGCGTACAGCTATCAACCGCGGAAGGTGGCTCTGAGCTGGGATCCGGTGCCGGACCCCACCGTGGTCGGCTACGTCATCTCGCGCAGTCCATCGAAACAGGGGGAGTATCTCGAGATCGCCCGGCTCGAGAGTCGGTTCGCCACCAGCTACGTGGACCGGGGACTCGGCGCGCTCCGGGTCTTCTACTACCGGGTCGCCTCCGTGAACGCGGCCGGCGGCGTGGGCGAGAGGGCCTCCGAAGTCCGCGCGGTGACCAAGCCAGAGCCCCTGCCGCCCATCGAGCTGCGCTTGCAGAGCCAGCGGCTGGGAATCAACCAGCTGGCCTGGGAGCCGAACGCGGAGGAAGACATCGCCGGCTACCGGCTGCTGCGACGGCGGGAGGGGACGAGCTCCGAGGAGATCGTCACGACCCTCGAACCAGCCGCGACCGCTGCCGAGGATCGCGAGGTCGGAGCAGGCGAGCGCCTCTCCTACTCGGTGGTGGCCTTCGACGGAGACGGCCTCGAGAGCGATCCATCCGATCCCGTCGAGGTGGAGAGCGTCGGCTACGGCCTCCGAGCCCGCCCGCAGGAGGGCGGCATCTATCTGACCTGGGACGCCGAGGTCCAGCAGGGCTTCGCGACCGCGCGCATCCTGCGCGAGAGGATCTTCGGCAGCGACGAGATCGCCCGGGTCCCTTCGGAGGGGTTCGTCGACAGCGATGTGCAACCGGGCCGCAGCTACCGGTATCAGGTGATCCTGGTCCGCGAAGACGGCTCCGAGGCACCGCCTTCCGCGGTCGTCGAAGCCAGCGTACCGGAGTAGCGACCCGGCGAGAAAAGCAGGCTAGAATTCGCCCCTTCGTTCCCCGGTAGCTCAGCTGGCAGAGCAAGCGGCTGTTAACCGCTGGGTCGTAGGTTCGAGTCCTACCCGGGGAGCCAGCTCTCGTGCGGTTCTTCTTCGGTTTACCGCGCGTCCCCCCACCAGTGCTCGGTTGGGCTCGGCTGCGCAGCCGGAGGCGGGGTCTCCCATCCGGGGTAGAGACGGATACAATTCTGGCGGCTCCCGGTCGCGCCGGGTGCAGGAGGGGGTACCGGGAATGCAGAGGATCAGTCCGACGCGACTCGGCGGAGGCAGCGCCGTGTTCGCCTTGCTGGTGCTGCTGCTGGCGCTTCCGGCGGCGTCGGAGCCGGCGTGGGTGAGCGGCGAGTTGCGCCTCAACCTGCGCAGCGGTGCGGGGAACCAGTTCCGGATCCTGGGGGTGGTGAAGACCGGGGATCCGCTGGAGGTGCTGGAGCGCGGCGAGAAGTGGACGAAGGTGCGATCGCCGGCAGGCGAGGTGGGTTGGATCCCCGGTGGCTACCTGAATCCGCAGCCCCCGCCCACGGTACGCCTCGAATCGCTCGAGGCCGAGGTGGCGAAGCTTCGCAGTGCTCTCGAGACGACGGAGACGGAGGCCTCCACTCTGCGCCGGAACAGTGACGAGGTCTCGAAGAGGGACTCCGACCAGAAGGCGGAGATCGAGCGGCTCACCAAGGAGAACTACCGACTTCGCGCCGGTGAGCGCTGGGCCGAGTGGATCACCGGTGCCCTGGTCCTCTCGACGGGAATGGTCCTCGGAGCGCTGCTCAGCCGGATCTCGAGCAGCCGCCGCAGACAGCGACTGCGCCTCTGACCTCAAATCGGGGACGTTCCCTGCGTCGCTTGTCAGTTGGTCAGGAACTCGGTGAGCTTGGCGGCACTCTTGGTGGCGGCGATGAGTAGCACCCGGTCGCCGGGCTCGACCCGATCGGTGCCTCCCGGCACCAGGAGGGCACCGTTTCGCCGCAGCGCGCCGACCAGCACGCCGCGGGGAAGCGACACGTCGGAGAGCGGGCCGGAAACCAGACGGCTCCCCTTCACGGCCTCCGCCTCCATCACCTCGACCCGGTCTCCCAGCAGGGCGGCCATCGAGTGGACCCGTGCTCCGGGGATGTGCTGGAGGATCAGGCCGATGGCGAGCAGACGCGGGCTGATGATCGCGTCGATTGCCGTTTCCCCGATCAGGTTGGCGAGGGCCGGGTTGTCCACCAGAGCGAAGGTGCGGCCGGCCCCCAGCCGCTTGGTGAGCAGGCAGGCCACCAGATTCGTCTCGTGGTCCGCGGTGACGGCGACGAAGGTGTCCACGCGTTCGATCTCGGCTTCGTGGAGCAGCTTCTCACTGGTCACCAGACCGGAGATGACCAGGGCGCTGTCCAGCGAGTCCGCCGCACGGCGGGCGCGATCCGCGTCGGCATCGATGATGGTGACCCGACTCCCGCTCCCTTCCAGGCGGCGCGCCAGGTCCAGGCCGATCCGGGTGGCTCCGGCGATCATCACGCGACGCTGGGGCTTCGGCGGAGTACCCATCAGCTCGAGCACGCCCTCGAGGTCGGTTCGTGCGATCGCGAAGTAGACGATGTCCCCGGCCCGGATCTCCTCGCCACCGTGGGGAACCACGGTGTGCGTTCCGCGGTGGATCGCCGCGACCAGCGAGGGGGTCTCGGCGAAAAAGAGATCCATGTCCGAGACAGGACGTTCGGCGAACTCGGAGTCCTCGGTGATGCGGAAGCCCGCGACCAGCAACTCTCCGTCCATGAAGGAGACCACGTCGAGGGCGCTGGGAACCTCGAGCAGCGAGGCGACCTTGTCGACGGCCGCCGCTTCCGGATTCACACAGAAGATCTCGACCGCGTCCACCCGGCTGAGCTCGTGAAAGGCCTCTTCATGGTCGGGGTCGCGAAGCCTCACCACGACGCGGGGCACCTTGAACATCGAGGCGGCGATCCGCCCGGTGATGAAGTTCACCTCATCCGAGTCGGTGGTGGCCACCACCAGGCTGGCGTCCCCGATGCCCGCCCGGCGGAGCGTGGGCGCGGTGGCGCCGTTTCCCTCGACGATGCGCACGTCGAGGGTCGCGGAGAGCTCGGCGGCTCCCTTCGGGTCACTCTCCACCAGGGAGACGTCGTGCCCATCGCCCGAGAGCTTCTCGGCCAGCGTGGTGCCGACCAGCCCCCCACCGACGATGATGATCTGCACTGCCTCGACCCACCCGCCCCCGTTCCCGGACGAGGTTAAGGGATCCCCGGCCGACCCCCCAGTGGCTCCTCCCCCAGGGAAACACCGAAGTGGCAGATGGCGAACGTGGCCCTGCACACCGGGGCGGCGTAGGCTCAACTCTGACAGCAGATCTGGTGGGGGGTTCGGGTGGACGGGACGTGAGCGGGGCCGCAAGCGATCTCTCCCTCAGCCGCCTGGGGACCGGCAGCCGCGACGACCGGCTTCACTTTCGCCTGATCATCGGCCTGCTCGCGCGCTGTCTCCATCTGCTCCGGCCGGTGGGCTGGCACCTGGCACTGCTCTTCCTCGGCTTCTCCGCCCTGGCGCTGATCTTCGTTCCGGTGGGAATCCTGCTGATGGACACCTTCTGGACCCGTGTCCTCCAGGGGGCCGCTCTCACCCAGCCGCAGGCCACTCTCCTCTGGCTCGATCCGGCCGTCTTCGTGGAGGGCGGCCCGCTCGGCCCCGACGCCCGCCGCGAAGTGCTGCTCCGCAGCATCGTGTTGGGAGTCGGCTTCGGCGTCGGAGCCGCACCCTGCGCTTTCGGCCTCTACTACTACCGGATCTGGATCCTGCAGAGGGTGAACCAGGTCTTGCGGCTGCGAATGATGGAGCGGCTCCAGCGACTCTCGCTGCGCTTCCACGCCGAGAGCAAGATCGGAGACGCGATCTATCGCATGTACCAGGACAGCGCGATGGTGACGCAGCTGGTCGACGTGCTGATCATCGCGCCGATCGGCATGCTGGGTCGCTTCCTCTTCGGCGTCGTCGTGGTCGCGTTCTTCGATCCCTGGCTGGCCTTGATTCTCGCGGCGCTGTGGCCGCCGCTCCTGCTCGCCGGCTACTGGTTTTCTCAGCGGCTCCGCGTCCGCTTCCGGGCCGCCCGGGAGGCGAACAGCGCGCTGACCTCCCGCATCCAGGAGACGCTGCAGGGCATCAAGGTGATCAAGGCCTACGGTGCCGAGTCCATCGAGCAGGCGCGCTTCGAGGCGGACAGCCGGGCGGCCTTCGACGCCGCCTTCGCTGCGCGGGGACTGCTCGCCGTGTTCGTGGTCCTGCTGTTCTGGCTGGCGGCCTCCGCCATCGTCGCATCCACCGGAGTGGCCGCGCTCAAGGCCGTGAACCGGGACGGCGTCTTCGTGGCCACACTCGGCTTCAGCATCTGGACCCTGGGACTCTTCAACTACTTCAAGGTGCGATTCGGCGACGCCACCAGTCAGCTCCGGCAGCTGTTCCGCACCTGGGGGCGAACGCAGGACATCGCCATCGGACTCGACCGCGTCTTCGAGTTGCTGGACCTGGAGCCCGAGATCCAGGACGCGCCGGATGCGGTCCCCCTCGAGACAGTCCGCGAGGGGGTCCAGTACCGGGAGGTCTGCTTCCGGTACCAGCCGGACCGCCCCGCCCTGGAATCGGTCAGCTTCGAAGCGCGGGTCGGAACCATCTCCGCGATCGTGGGCCCGACCGGCTCCGGCAAGACCACGCTGATGGCGCTGCTCCTGCGGCTGTTCGACCCCCAGGAGGGTGTGATCGAGATCGACCGGCTCGACATCCGAAAGCTCCAGGTCGCGAGTCTGCGAGAGAGCGTGGCGGTGGCTCTTCAGGAGAATCTGCTCTTCGGGACCACCGTGCGTGAGAACATCCGCTACGCAGTCGCCGATGCGGGCGACGCGCAGGTCCGGGAGGCCGCGCGCGTCGCCGGCGCCGACGAGTTCATCGCCCGGCTTCCCGAGGGTTACGACACGCTGCTCGGGGAACGGGGCACCAAGCTCTCCACCGGACAGCGCCAGCGCCTCTCCATCGCCCGGGCCATTCTCAAGGATCCGCCCATCCTGATCCTGGACGAGCCGACCGCGTCACTCGACGCGGAAACCGAGCTGCGCGTGATGGACAACCTGGCGAAGTGGGGGGAGGAGCGCCTGATCTTCCTGATCACGCACCGGCTCTCGACGATCCGCCGCGCGGGCCAGATCCTGGTGCTCAAAGATGGAAGCATCGCCGAACAGGGATCCCACCGGGAGCTGATGACGCACCAGAATGGGGTCTACCGGAACCTGGTCGAGACCGAGGAGATCCCGATCCGGTCGGCCGCGTCCGGAGTCGCGCCGTGAGCGGGCGACTCCAGGAGGCCGAAGAGCTCGGGAGCCTCGAAACGGTCCGCCTGCTGGCGCGCGCTTTCCGGTACGTCGCGCCCTTCAAGCGCCGCTTCGCGCTCAAGCTCGGCATCCTCCTCGTGAGCCTGCTCCCGCTGCTGGTGCTGCCGTGGCCAGTCAAGATCATCATCGACCACTCGATCCTGGGCGTGCCGATCGGCGAGCAGCCGCTTCCCTACCCCCCGCTGGTGGCGCCCTTCACCGAAGCGTTGGCCGGCCAGACTCCCGCGGCGATCCTCCTCTGGACCCTCGGCGCCATGATGCTGCTGGTCTTCCTGGTGGGTGCCGTCGGGACCGGGGGTGCGGAGCGGGACCAGGCGGAAGCCTACCTGGCGAGCGGCCACGACCAGGCCACGCGCACCGAGAACGAGGCGAACGCCGGATTCAGCATGGCCAGCGGCCTCTTGGGGCTGTTCGACTTCCGCTTCACGATCCGCCTCACCCAGGCCCTGAACCATCACTACCGCTCGAGCCTCTTCGATCGGATCCAGTCCCTTCCGATGACCGCCTTCGACGACGAACGGATCGGCGACGCCATCTTCCGGGTCATGTACGACACGCCCTCCATCACCAGCGGCGTCTACCGCATCGTGCTCACGCCCGCAGCCTCGGCCGCCTTCGCCGCCCTGATCGTCGTGGTCCTGAACAGCGTCTTCGGCGGGCACCCGATCATCGTCTGGACGGCCGTCGCGATCCTGGGAATCGCCTTCGCGGCCACCGTCCCTTTCTCCGGGGCCCTTCGCCGACGCGCCGGGCGCAGCCGCAGGGCCGGCGCCACCACCACCTCGACACTGGAAGAAGGGCTGAGCAACATCCTGGCGGTCCAGAGCCTGGGCGGGGAAGGACGCGAGCAGAGCCGCTTCGAATCGGACAGCTGGACCTCCTTCAGCCGGCACCGCTCCCAGATGGCGCTCGGAATGATCATCTTCCTCTGCGCGACCATCCCCGGCGTCATCATCGGAAGCCGCGTCTTCTACTACGTCGCGGACCTGGTGATCGAGGGAAGCATCTCCCCCGGCGACTTCGGTCTGCTCTTCACCTACTTCCTGATCCTGACCTTCGCCTGCGTCGAGATCGGTGCGCTGTGGATCCGCGTCCAGGAGGCGGCGGTGGGCCTGCAGCGGGTCTTCTTCCTGATGGATCTTCCCGGAGAGCGCGATCCCGTCGGCGCATGCTCTGCGGCTCCGCTCGAAGACGCGGTGCGGATCGAGAACGCAAGCTTCTCCTATCCGGATGGGACCATCGCCCTGCGCGACGTGAGCCTGGAGGCTCGGGTGGGCCAGATCACCGCGCTGGTAGGGCCGGCGGGCGCCGGAAAGACCACGTTGGCCTACCTGATTCCCCGCTTCATCCACCCGACCGAGGGGAGGGTGCGCTTCGACGGCGAAGACATCGAGAAGGCCAGCCTCGCCTCGATCCGCTCCCAGGTCTCGTTCGTCTTTCAGGAGACGGTCCTCTTCGATGCGACCATCGAGGAGAACATCCGGCTCGGCGATCCCGAGGCCAGCGAGACGGAGGTTCGGCGGGCCGCCGCGATCGCCGGGGCCGACGAGTTCATCCGCGAGCTGCCGCAGGGCTATCAGACCCGGCTGGGACGCTCCGGGGGCAAGCTTTCGGTCGGCCAGAAGCAGCGGCTCTCCATCGCGCGCGCCCTGGTGCGCCGATCGCGGATCGTGATCCTCGATGAGCCCACCTCGGCGCTGGACCCGGAGACGGAGCAGCGGCTGGTCTCGGCGCTGCGAGAGGCGAGCCGCACGCGCCTGGTGATGGTGATCGCGCACCGCCTCTCCACGGTGCGAAGCGCCGATCAGATCCTCTTCGTGGAAGAGGGCCGCATCGTGGAGCGAGGCTCGCACTCGGAGCTGATGGCGAAGCGGGGCGGCGCCTACCGCCGCTTCGTCGAACTCCAGACCCGCGGCGCCGCCTGAAACCGCAGAGTTCTGCAAGATCGGGGACGTTCCCGGTCTTGCTCTTACTCGCCGGTGAAGTTGGGCTTCCGCTTCTCGAGGAAGGCCGCGATGCCCTCCTTGCCGTCGGCGCTGCGGGCCGCGTCGGCGATGCAGCGCGCCTCCTTCTCCATCTGGCTCTCGAGGTGATCCCCGGCAGAGCCGAGCAGCAGCCGCTTGACGCCGCCGAAGGCCCGGGTGGGACCGGCCGCGAGCTGGGCGACGAGCTTCTCCGACTCGGCCTCGAGCTCGTCGTCGGGAACCACGCGCGTCACCAGGTTCCAGTCGAGCGCCTCGGAGGCACTGAGGATCCGTCTCGTCATCATCAGCTCCTGGGTGCGGCGAAGCCCGATCAGCCTGGGAAGAAAGAAGGAGCAGCTCCCGTCGGGCGTGAGTCCCACTCCCGTGTAGGCCACGGTGAATCGCGCCGACTCCGCGGCGATCACCATGTCAGCCGCGCACGCCAGGCTGAATCCCGCACCCGCGGCGACCCCCTTCACGGCGGACACGACCGGCGCATCCATCCTGGAGAAGCGCGACACCGCCCCGTGAAGGTTGTTGGTGATCTCCTTCAAGTAGGCGGGAAGCGCGTCGCCTTCCTCCGCGAAGCTGCGAAGATCGCCTCCGGCACAGAACATCTTGCCGGCGCCCTTGACGATCACCGCACGGACCTCGGGATCCTCGTCGCAACGGATCGCGACATCACAGAGCTCGCGCATCATCGCCGCGTTCATGCCGTTGCCCGACTCGGGGCGATTCAGGGTCAGACGCCCCACCTGATCCCGGACTTCGAAGAGAACGGTTTCGTAGCTCATTCAGCCACCTCGAGAACGGTGTTCGGACAACTGGCAGGCAGAATATGCGCGATACAGCTCAGGTGCTACCCATCCCGAGCATGGAAAGAGCCATCCGTCGTCTCCTCCTTCTTCTGTGGACGGCCAGCCTCGGCTGCGCCGCCGACTACGCCGAGCGCTACCGGCTCGAGCATCCGGACTGGACGCCAGCGCGGCCCGTGCTCGGCGACTCCCTGGGCGAGACCCTGGCGTCGATCCACGCGGGGCCCGGCGCGCCGGCCGAGGTCTCCGTCCCCGAGCTACGCGTGCTGCGGGTCGACGTCGAGCCCTGGGAGACGCTCTCCGTCGAGTCCGCCCTCGCCGGACCCGAGGAGCAGACCATCGGCGTGATCGCCCACCGCCGCTGCAAGGGCCGGCAGGGGCTTCACTTCTTCGGGTCGGAGCGCACATCCTGGTACGTCTTCGCCGCGGGGAAACTCACCTTCTACGACCACTTCGAGTTCGGCGAGGCGTGCGAGGCCCGGAACTACTACTTGCCCAGCGACAGCGAGTACCTGGCCACGGAACGGACCCTGGTCCGCTACGCCGTCAGCCGCTACCCCGAGTTCACTCCCACCACGGAGGAAAAGCTCAGCAGGGGCATGGCGCTGGTGGCCGCGGACCGGCTTCCCGACGCCGAGAGAATGCTCAAGCACGCCGACCGCGAGATCGGCGCCATGCTGGCGAAGCGCGAAACCCTGAACGAGGACGAGAAGAAGGCGCTCGACGAGAGGGAGAAGCAGCTTCAGGCGATGCGGGTGAAGCTCTCCAGGGCGATCGCCGATGCCCGGCGACAGCAGAAGGAAGCGGCGGATGGACCTGACTTCAGGGGAGCGGCCGGTAGCGCTCCTTCGCTTCCTCCGGTGAAAGCCTGGAAGTCTCGGCGATGGCCTGGAGCATCTCCGGATCCGTGAGGTCGCCCTCCTCCACACGCACCTGCAGTGCCCGGGCGTTCTCGTGGGACTCGGTGGTGGTATCCACCAGGCGCAGGCGGGTGCGGCCAGTGGCCGGATCGATCATCTCGCTCAGGGGGATCGGCACGATCGTCTTCCCCTGCCGGGTGATCATGACTCCCGATTTCCCGGAGAGAAGTGTGCGCACCGCGCCGGCACCGAGATCGAGGGTGTAGTCCAGGTCGTAGGCGTTCGGCGGCGCGCAGCGAAGCTCGTAGCCCACGTCCTTCTCGACGATGGTGACCTTGATGCCGCGCTCCGCCAGCGCGTCGCGGACGCTGTAACGCAGGATCTTTCCGAGTGGAACCTCGGAGAGACGGATGTGTCCGTGCTCGTCGCGCTCCACGTCCTTCAGGATTTCGAGGTCGTCCGGGTCGAGGCGCTCACCGACTCCCTCGGCGATCACCGCGACACCGTAGGGCCGTCCCATCACCCGGCGCTTGATCAACGCTCCCTCCAGGAGGTTCGACACGGTGTGGAAACGAATCTGACCCTCGGGAAAGTGCTCGGGAATCAGGAACAGGGTCACTCCGGCACCGATCGCCGCACCCAGGGCGAGATGTCCGGCGTTGCGGCCCATCACCACGACGTAGTACCAGCGCCGCGTGGTCCTGGCGTCCTCCATCAGGTGGGCAAGCAGCCGGGTGGCGTTCTCCCGGGCGGTCTCGAAGCCGAAGGTGGGAACGCCGGGGGGAAGTGGAAGATCGTTGTCGATGGTCTTGGGAACGTGGGCGACGCGGATCCGTCCGGCCGCCTTCTCGGCGACGCGCCAGGCCGAGAAGGCCGTGTCGTCACCGCCGATGGTGACGAGGTGGTCGACACCGAGCTTGTCGAGGCTGGCGACCACGCGATCGAGGTCCTCGGCGCGCTTGGTGGGGTTGGTCCGGGCCGTCAGCAGAATCGAGCCGCCGAGGGGCCGGATCCGCGAGACATTCTCGATCTCCAGGTTGTCGACGTGATCCGTGTCGCCCTCCATCAGCCAGCGGAAGCCCTCGCGGATGCCGTACACCTTGGCCCCGTTTCGCCGCGCCAGGATGGTGGCCGCACCGATCACTCCGTTGATTCCGGGGGCCGGTCCACCTCCCACCAGGATTCCGAACGTCGCCATGCTTCTCTCCCCTCCTGCACCGCCCGCCGGATGCTGCGCCAGAATCTCCGAGCAGTCTACGAGATCTTTTCAAGGTTGACCGAAGACTCGGAGAAACGCCCGCTTCAGCCCGATCCCGCCGGAGGGCTGGGAATCCTGGCCTGCGCGCCGCGATCGCCCTGGAATTCGCGGCGTCGGCCCGAGGTCGAGGTCCTTCGCCACCTCTTCGGTGAGCCCGAGCAGCTGCTGGTGCACCTGGGTCCCGCGCGCGTGGTGGAGGATCGAGCCGGGCGCCTCGGAGGCCGAGAGCAGCGCCTCGACGCGGGGGCTCCGGGAGAGGTAGTTCTCGAAGCGAGGCCAGCCCGCTGCGTCGATCGCCGCCACCAGGCGGTCGTGGACGTTGCTTCCCGCAGCGTCCACCCGGGTCCGGCGATCCACCAGGGTGAGAAGGATGCGCCGTTTCACGCGCGCCAGGTGGAAGCGCTCCAAGAGCTCGAAGAGCTTCGCGGCCTCCTCCAGGGAGCCCCAGTCGGCGACGGGGAGGATGATCAGGTCCGCGGCGTGGAGCGCGTTGGCGGTGAGCTCCTCCAGGTCGCTCTTGGTGTCGAGAATCACCAGCCCGTCGAAGTCCGTCTTCCTGAGGATGCGCCGAAGGGTGAGCGGGTCTTTCGCGCGGGTCTTGAGGGGCCCCGTATCCGGAGGAGGAGGCACGAAGTGGATGCCGTACTGGCCGAGCTGGATCACCCGGTCGAGGGAGCGCTCTGCCCAGCCGTGCTTCAGATTCCCATCGCTCTGCGCGTCCGGCTGGAGCCGGAACATCCGCTCGACGGCCGACTGGTCGTCGAGCGCGACCACCAGCATCGGCAGGTCCTCGTACAGGGCGCGCAGGTAGATGGCGAGGTTGGTGGCCACCGTCGTCTTGCCCACACCTCCCTTGTTGGAGGCGACGGTGATCACCGCGCGGGCGGACTGGGGGCTCTGGGGGGTCTCGGGTGTCACAGCACAGACTCTAACCATCGGCTAGCATGGCGGCCATGACGGCCGTGGGGATCATCCCGGCGCGCTGGCGCGCCAGCCGCTTCCCGGGAAAGCCCCTCGCCAGCATCGCCGGAATGCCGATGATCCGCCGGGTCTACGAGGGTGCCTGCGGCGCGTCTCGGCTTCGCAGCGTCTACGTCGCGACGGACGACCAGCGAATTGTGGACGCCTGCGCCGAGTTCGGTGCGGAGGCCGTGATGACCTCTCCCAGTCACCCCACCGGCACCGATCGACTGGCCGAGGCCGCGCGGGAGCTCTCCGACGACATCGTCGTCAACATCCAGGGAGACGAACCGCTGATCGAAGGTTTCGTGATCGACGCCGCCGTGGCCGCCCTCGAGGAGGCCCCGGAAGCTCCCATGTCCACGGTGGTCCACGCGGCGGAGCCCGCCGATCTCGACGACCCGAACCGCGTCAAGGTGGTGTTCGATCAACAGGGTTACGCGCTCTACTTCTCCAGGAGCCGGATCCCCGCCCTCCGCGATCGCGACTATCCTCCCCGGTACTGGCAACACGTGGGACTCTACGCCTACCGGAGGGAGTTCCTGATGCGCTACGTGGACCTCACACCGACGGAGGCCGAGCGCGCCGAGGCCCTGGAGCAGCTCCGGGCGCTGGAGCACGGCCATCGCATCCGCATCGCGGTGATCGATGGCTGGCGAAGCACACCCGTCGATACTCCCGAAGACGTGGGCCGGGTCGAGGCACAGCTCGAATCCCGCGAAGCGCCGCGGAGCTGATGGCGGAACCCGTGAGACTCGACGCGAGAACAGCCAAGGAATTCGAGCTTCGCTACTCGAACCAGGGGCGCTGGGGAGAGGGGCCGCCGAATGCGCTCCACTTCATCACACCCGACCGGGTGCGCGTGGCCTGCACTCTTCCCCGCCGCGGCTGGCCGATCCCCTGCACCCTTCCCGACGGGCCTCCGGTCCCTCCGAACCTGGTACCCCGGATCTCGGCGACTCAGTCCTCGCCAAACGGAATCGCCGGTCGCGGCGTCCTGCTGGACCTGGCCCGATGCGAGCAGCTCACCCGGCTTCCGGACGGGGCCGCGATCGCGCCGGAGCAGCTGGACGCCTGCGCCGAGAGCCAGGGGGTGGCGATCGAGTCCGGGGACATCCTGCTGATCCGCACCGGCTGGCTCTCGCACTGCTACGCCAGCGGCTCATGGAACGACTACCTCTGGGGCCCGGCACCGGGGCTTTCCCTCGCCTGTGTCCGCTGGCTCTACGACCGGGAGATCGCCCTGGTCGCCTCGGACACCGATTCCGTCGAGGTGCGCCCCCCGGAGATCCCCGGAACCGAGCTGCCCCTGCGGCGGATCTCGCTCGACCATACCGGTGTGCTGTTCGGCGAGAACTTCCACCTCGACGCACTCGCCGAGACCTGCGCAGCAGACGGGGACTACGCCTTCCTCTTCGCGGTCCCGCCGCTCCGCGACGCCGACGCCTGCGTCGCCCGGCCGCTGACCATCAAGTAGCGGAGCGATTGCGACCGCAGCCCGAGGGAGAGTTCGCCGCGCGCGACACCCACACCGTCGACCGCCCGGACGGGTGTGGTGGTCCGGGCCTTCCTGGACCACCGGCGGGACCGGGGACGTCGCGCGCGGCGTGTCCCTCACCCCTGGAAACCGCGACTAGGGTGGCACGACAGGAGGGGTAGAACTGTGGCGGCGATCACAATCTGGGGGAATAAACCGGCAGTGAAAGCCCCCCAGAGTGACTTTCAGGCAAGAAAGACCCCGGGAGCAGGTCCGAGGGACCCGATGCGGCTACGGCGTCCGCGCTCCCGGGGGCGGTGGCCTGGGACTGGCGTCCCCGACTCCACCGATGTCTACCGAAATGAAATGATCGGCGAAGATGTGACGTTCAGGACGCCGCCACCTTACCCGCCGTAGTCTGACATTGGTCCAATTTTTCACCTCCCATTTCGGCGATGGAGTCTTCCTGCGAGGCCCAGTCCCCGCATCCAGTCCCGAGAGTCGAAGAGGGCGCCGTTCCCACCGCCCCGGGCCGCCGCACCCTTGCCGAGCGCGACTCGTGGAGGGCTAACTCCCCTATATCGGTAACTTATCGGAAGGGAACCCACGTAGCTACAGCGGGCACGTCCCCGCTCGCTCTACTCGGCTAGACTGGGCGCGATGACCGCTCGCGCCGCCCTGCTCCTGGTGCTGGCCGTGATCGTGGGGGTCACCTGGGCCTTCGCGATCGTCTCGAAGCGCTTCGAGCGGGTGCTCTCCGGGATCGCCGAGCTCCCACCCCGCAGCTTCGAGACGCTCACCGTCATCACCGTCGGGACCGGCGGAACCTTCGAGAATCAGTGGCGGCTGGGACCGTCGACGGCAGTCGCGATGGGAGACGAGATCCTGCTCGTCGACGCGGGGCGCGGGATCGCAGCGGCCCTGCGTTCCGTGGAGATCCCGGTCCATCAGCCGAGCACCGTGCTCCTCACCAGCCTGATTCCGGAGAACACCGTCGGCCTCGACGAGCTGATCCTGGCGGGATGGATCACGCCGCGAGCCGAGGCCTTGAAGGTGGTGGGGCCCCGGGGGACACAGGACGCCGTCGAGGCGCTCCTGCGCGCCCACCGCACCGGCATCGAGGCGATGGCCGACGCCTGGCAGCCGCCCGCGGAGACGGCGAAGGTCCGGGTGCTGGATCTCGAGGACGGCGCCGAGCTGGAGGTCGGGGGATTCGCGATTCGGGTGGCCGGGCTCTCCGGAGGGCCCTTCCCCGCGCTGGCCTACCGGATCGATGCCGACGGACGATCCGTCGCGCTGGCCTCGGTGGGCTTCGGCTCGGAGTCCCTGGTCGCACTCGCGCGCGGAGCCGACCTGCTGGTCCACGAGGCCATCTACGGCGCCTCTCTGGACGCCGCTCTGGCGGAGGCCCCCGCCGAGCGGGCTGAGATTCTCCGGCGGGAGGCGGCGCTCCACCCGACGCTCGAAGCCATCGGTTCACTCGCCCGGGAGATCGGAGTCTCCACGCTGGTACTGACGCGCCTGCGGCCGCCACCCGTCTACGACTTCCAGTACCAGGGCATCGTGCGCGAGAATTTCGCTGGGCGGGTGGTGATCGCCGGCGACGGAGAAGAGATCACACCCTGATCCCGGGATCCTCCTCGGGGACCGGCGGCGGAAGGGGCTCCATCCTCGGCATCCAGGGCTCGCTGGGCGGGTCGGGCCTGTCGTCCGGATCCCGCTCGCCAGTGAAGCGGCGGCGCTGCTCCCGGAAATACGCCACGCCGGGTGCCAGGTAGATGGCCTCGTCGATGATCGCGACGGCCTCCTCTCGCTGTCCCGCGACGAAGTAGGCCTCGGCGAGGGTGTCGAGGATGTTGGGATCCTCCCGGCCCGTCTCCGCGACGGCGCGCTCGGCCAGCTGGAGCGCCACGTCGAGGAGCCCGGGCTCGGGAGTCGGCCCGGTCACGATGACCCACGCCACGTTGTTCAGGTGCAGAGGCACCCCTTCGATGGCGAGCAGGTTGGCCGCCCGGCGCTCGGCGACGTCGGAGCCGGGTGCGAGGGCCGGCCAGGCCGCCGCCAGGATCGCCACCACCAGTCCGAGCGCGGCGAGTCCGCAGGCGGGGACCATCCAGCGCGGCGTCTTCCCCGGCCCGAGCTCGGGCTGGAGCCAGCGCGGCGGTCGCCAGCGTGCCGGAGAGGAGCCCGCCGAGATGGGCTGCGTGGGCGATACCCGGAACGAACATGAGCAGGATCGCCTCGCCCGCCAGGGCCCCGACGAAGAGGCGCCGCGGAATCCGCCAGATCACCGGGAGCTGCTCGGGCCGGCGGAACTCGAGCCAGATCAGGCCGCCCACCAGCCCGGCCACGATTCCCGAGGCGCCCACCGCCCACTGGTAGCCCGCCAGATAGCTCCCGCCCATCGCCCCGAGCCCCGAGACGGCCATCACGAGGGCGGCCCGTGCCGATCCCAGGGAGCGCTCCGCCAGCAGGCCGAGGCCGAGCAGGCAGATCGCGTTGAGGACGAGGTGGAGCAGGAAGGCGTGCAGGAAGTTCGCCGTCACCAGGCGCCACCACTCACCCAGCGCCACCAGCTCCTTGCTGAAGACACCCGCCAGCTCGACCCAGGGGAAGTAGAGCTCCTGGAACACGAACACCAGGACGCAAGCCAGCGAGACGCCGTAGCTCAGCCAGCGGGGATTCGCGCCCAGCATCCAGCGCTGGAGCCGCTGCATCTGCTGCAGCTGCAGGGTGCCATCCGGCTGCGCCATGATGCGTGCGTAGAGCGCGCGAATCAGTCCCTCGGGCGCGTCAGCGTTCTCGAAGGCATCCCGGCGCAGGTGGAAGACGCTGCTCCGGGTCGCCAGTCGCAGACCGCGAACGGTGACGAGCAACTGGGTGACGTTTGCGTACGGAGTGAAGGACTCGCGAGCCGCGAAGAACCCGCCGGGATGGCGAAAGCCGGTCGCGTGCAGGACGACCGGCGGCCGGCGGCCACGCAGCGGGAAGGTCTCCCTCTCGGTAGGAGGAAGGAGGCTCGCTCATGGACAGAGTGTCTGAGCCTGCGGCGACGTAGCCGGCTCGCTCAGGGGCGGCGGGGAACCGCCAGGGCGGGAAAGACGCGCGTGAAGAAGAGGTAGGTGAGCGAGAACGCTCCCAGGAAGCCGAGGGCGACCCCCACCTGGATCCATCCGAAGAAGGCAAAGGTGTCTTCCGGAGCCCAGGAGGGCCAGACCAGCACGTTCCGCTCCAGCCAGAAGCCGAGCGCCGACACCGCTGCCACACCGCCCAGGAACCACCAGGTTCTCTTGGGCTTCTGGCCCAGCAGGAGCCAGAAGGGAATCACCCAGACGCAGAACCACGCCAGCAGGGTGACCTTCACGTGAGGCTCGCCGATCCGGTCCCACCAGCCCTCCCAGTACCAGGTGGACTGGAGGAACTCCGTGCCCAGACGCACCTGAAAGAACTGGGTCTCCTCGGGGAGATTCCCGTACCAGATGACCAGGTACTGGGAGAAGAAGAGGTACATCCAGAAGACCGAGAAGGCGAAGACCATCTTGCCGAGGTCGTGGAGGCGATCCTTGGTGATCTCGCCCTCGAGGCCCGGGTAGCCGCGGTGCAGCACGGCGAGCAGCGCCGTCACCGAGACGCAGGTCAGGAAGGCGCCCCAGGCGTAGAAGGCGCCGAACAGGTTCGAGTACCAGACCGGCGAGAGCGACATCACCTGATCGAAGGCGATCATGCTGTAGCCGAAGGCGAAGCTGATGCAGATGATGGGAGCCAGCACGCGGAGCCTGGCTGCCGAGGCGGCCCGCTCCTCCTCCTCACCGCGCCAGCCCGCCGTCCACCGCTCGATCATGCCCTTGGCGAAGCCTGTGGCGCCCTCCGCCGCCCCGTGCAGAGTCGGTCGAACCGATGCCTTCAGGAACGCGTAGCTGAGCAGCGCCAGGACGGCGAGGATGGCGAGGTCGGTCGCGAACAGCCGGCCCGTGTTCAGCCAGGTCGCCTTCCAGGAGAGCGGCTCGTCGATCCAGGGGTAGATGTGACGGCGCCCGAGGAAGCTCACCGCGGCGAGGACCAGCGTCACGGGCACCCAGGCGGAGAGCGCCGCAGTGATGTGTCGCACCGGCCCCGGCCAGGTCGCTCCGATGATCACGAAGATGGAGGCGAGGACGACGCCGGCCTGGGCCAGCCCGCCGAAGTAGAGGGTGTTGACGTGGAATGCGCGCCAGGCGGTGGCCGCATCCGTCAGCAGGCCCGCCACGAACGCCACCACTCCGATCGCCACCAGCGCGCCGCTCACGGCCAGCGCGCTTTTCGGTATTCCCCGCTGGACGGCCTGCTCTACCGGCGCGGAGCTCAAGGCTTGCCCCCCTTGGCGTCCAGGTACCGCACGTAGTTCACGATGTCCCAGCGATCCGTGGGCGGGATGCGGTTGTAGCTGGGCATCCGGAACCCCGGTGCGCCGCCGCCCCCGAGGCGAATCGTGTTGTAGATGTAACCGTCGCTTCGCATGGTGATCAGGCCCACCAGGGGAAACACGCCGGCGAAGGGACCCATGATCTCGCCCGTCATGCTCACCGGTCCGTCGCCCAGACCCCTGGGTCCATGACAGGGCAGACAGTAGACGCGGAAGTTCGCCTCCCCGTTCACCAGGGACCGGAAGTCGGCGGGATCGCGCGGGTTCACCAACGCGTCGGTGGCGGCGATGTCGAGGCGCCCGATCAGCGGCTCGGTGCCGTGGATCGGCACCGAGCCCTCCGGCGGCAGGAAGGCGGCGTCGCGGCCCAGGAAGGCGACGCGCTCGAAAGGCTGTACCGCGCGCTGCCACTTCATCTGGGGGAACCACTCCACCGACCACTGCTCCCAGCAGCCAAACGAGCCGGTGAGCAGGAGCAGGCAGATGGCAAAGGCCGTGTGGACCCGTGTGCGGCGGCTACGCGTCGACAAGGCTGACCTCCTTGGCGTCGTAGTCGCGAAGCAACGCATCGAGCTCGAGGACGTCGCGCTCCTCGCAGCCGACCACCAGCCCGAACTCCTCCCCGGAGAAGCGCGCGCTGTAGGCCCTGGCATTCCTTCCCGAAACGCGGGAAGGGAGCTTCCCGACGATCAGCAAGCCGAGCAGCGTCATCAGGCCGCCGAACAGGATCGTCAGCTCGAAGGCGATCACGGTGTAGGGGGGAATCGAGCTGAAGGGCTTGCCGCCGATCATCAGCTGCCAGTCGTTGGCCATCCAGATGGTGAGCGCGTAGCCGGTCACCGCTCCCAGCAGGCCCCCGATCAGCGTCCAGACCCGCACCCGGCTCGGCCTCGGATCGACGGCCTCGAGGATCTCCGGGAACGCCGCCGGTGAGTAGACTTCGAGATCGCCGAAGCCGCGGTTCTTGAGCCGGTGCACCACCTCTGCGACCGGGCCCGGCTGGTCGAAGACCGCGAGCAGGGAGGGCATCAGTGACCCTCCTCGGCGGCGTGGGCCCGCTCGTGGATGGCCAGCTCCTTGACCTCCGAGATCGCGATCACCGGAAAGACCTTGAGGAAGAGAATGAAGAGCATGGCGAAGAAGGCGAATCCGCCGGCCAGGATCGACAGCTCCACCCAGTTGGGCGTGTAGACACCCCAGACGGCCGGGTCGTACTCGCGGGACAGCCCGCTGATGATGATGACGTAGCGCTCGAACCACATGCCGATGTTGACGAAGGTGGCGATGACGAAGAGCGTGGGGATGTGCGTCCGCACCTTCTTCCACCAGAGGAGCTGAGGGATGATGCCGTTGCAGGTGATCATCACCCAGGTGGAGATCCAGTAGGGGCCGAAGGCCCGCAGCCAGAAGGCCGACTGTTCGGCCTCGACTCCGCTGTACCAGGCGATGAAGTACTCGGTGATGTAGGCGTAGGAGACGATCATCGAGGTGAAGAGCAGGAACTTCCCCATGTTGTCGAAATGGTAATTGGTGATGTAGCTCTCGAGGTGGTAGATGCGCCGGACGGGAATCATCACCGTCAGCACCATGGCCATCCCGGAGAAGATCGCGCCCGCTACGAAGTAGGGAGCGAAGATGGTCGCGTGCCAGCCGGGGACGATGGTCATGGCGAAGTCCCACGACACCACGCTGTGAACGGAGAGCACCAGCGGCGTGGCCAGACCCGAGAGGTGGAGCACCGAGCGGGTGTGGGCCTTCCACTGCCCCGTGGTCCCCCGCCAGCCCATCGCCAGCACCGTGTAGAGAACCTTGCGCCAGCCCGTGGTGCGATCCCGGGCGATGGCGAGGTCCGGGATCAGGCCCACGTAGAGGAAGACCACCGAAATGGTGGCGTAGGTCGAGATCGCGAAGACGTCCCACACCAGCGGGCTCTTGAAGTTGACCCAGAGGCCGCGCTGATTGGGATAGGGGAGCATGAAATAGAGCTTCCACAGACGGCCGACGTGGATGAAAATGAACTGCGCCGCGGTCAGCACCGCGAACACCGTCATCGCTTCGGCGCCGCGGTTGATGGCGTTGCGCCACTTGGCCCGGAACAGGTAGAGGATCGCCGAGATCAGCGTGCCGGCGTGGGCGATCCCGATCCAGAAAACGAAGGTGACGATGTAGACGCCCCAGAAGACGGGCATCGAGTAGCCGGAGAGACCGAGCCCCTGGTAGACCTGCAGGGCCCAGAGCCCGGCGGCCCAGGCCACCACCAGCACGAGGATCCCGAGCAACCCGAAGTAGCCGAGGGAGACGCCCTCCATCACCCGCAGGATGTCGCGGTTGACCTGGGAGTCCCCGGCGCCGACCCGCTCCACCGAGGGTCGGATCTTCTCGGCGACGGACATGGCAGGCGGCGGAGTCATCGTCCTCTAGCCCTCGACCGGCTCGCGCAGGACCTTGGCCAGGTAGGTCACCGCGGGGCGGGTGTTCAGCATGTGCAGCGCGTGGTAGACGCGTCTCGACTCGCTGCTCGTCGTCTTTGCCACCGCGCTGGTCTCGTCGCGGAGGTTTCCGAACTGGATGGCCTGCGTCGGGCAGGCCTGCTGGCACGCCGTCACCACGTCGCCGTCGCGGATGCTGCGCCCCTCGTTCTTGGCGACCTGCCGGGCCAGCTGGATGCGCTGGATGCAGAAGCTGCACTTCTCCATCACCCCCTGGGAGCGCACCGTCACGTCGGGATTCAGGCCGAGGCGCATCGGCTCCGGGAGCTTGGTGAGCGCGTTGTCGAAGAAGTTGTAGCGCCGAACCTTGTAGGGGCAGTTTGCGGCGCAGTAGCGGGTGCCCACGCAGCGGTTGTAGATCATCCCGTTCAGCCCCTCCTCGTTGTGGTAGGTGGCGTAGACGGGACAGACCGACTCACAGGGAGCCGCTCCGCACTGCTGGCACATCATCGGCGAGTGGCGGACGTCGACGCCGCCGAGCTCTTCGCGGTTCCGGGCCGGGTGCTGCCGGCCGGTCACGAGCTCCGGCTCGCCGTCGCCGACGTAGCGCTCGATGCGAAGCCAGGACATCGGGCGCACGCGGCGAATCTCCTGCTCGCCCACCACGGGAATGTTGTTCTCCAGGTAGCAGGCGGCCACGCAGGCGGCGCAGCCCGTGCAGCGGTCGAGGTCGACCGTCATCCCCCAGCGGTAGAGACTGCCCACGGTGGCATCGGCGGAGGCCTCGAACTCCTCCCGGATCTCGTGGCTCGCGTGGTGCTCGTGGTCCCCCTCGCTCTCGTGCCCGCCATGCGCCGGTGCGGCGAGATCCGCCAGCGCGATTGCCTCGCCGAGCTGGCGGCCGCGCTTGTTGTCGGAGAACTGGAGAAGCGGAAGACGCTGGCGGCGGCCGGTCTTCTCGATGCCCGCCTTCTCGGTCAGCCAGGCGCGCCCGCCACTCTCGTCGACTCCAGCCGGAAGGACCTCGATCACGTTGGCGCCTCGGGGCTCGCCGGGCCGCCCGCTCTCGGCGCGGGAGGCCCAGTGTCCGACGCTGTGACCCTGTCCGATGGGAACCGCGACCACGTCGTCGCGAATCCCTCCCCTGGGATGAACCGGGACCTCCATGCGGCCCGCCGAGGTCTCCAGCGCCACCACGTCGCCGAGCTCGATGCCCAGCCTCTCGGCGGTGGTGAGGCTGATCTCCGCCCACGGCTCCCAGGCAATGCTCAGCACCGGGTCGGGGATCTCCTGTAGCCAGGGGAGGTTCGCGCCGCGGCCGTCGTACAGGAACGGGTGCGGGAAGGGCAGCAGGACCAACTCGCCCTCGCCGCTCCAGACCGGCTCCACCACCTCGAGGCGTTCGGCCCCGGCGGCGATCGCCACCGGCTCCAGCACCGGCTCGGAGTACGCGCCGCCGTGAGACAGCGCTGCAATCAGATCCGTGTCGGACCAGGCCTGCTCGATCCGCGCGCGGAAGCTGCCCGACGGGAGCTTCGAGGCCACCCCCTCGCCCATCGCCCGGCCAACATCGAGCAGTGTATCCCCCAGCGCCCGGGTGTCGAAGAGCGGCCGGATGGTCGGCTGGATCAGGCAGCGCACGCCGTCTCTCGCTGCCAGATCTCCCCAGGACTCCAGCGGCGTGTGGTCCGGCAGGACCAGGTGGGCTCTGTCGGCGGTCTCGTCCCTGATCGAGGCAAAGGAGACCACGAACGGCACCTTGGCCAGAGCCGCCTCGAAACCGGCCGCCCTGGGCAGCGAGTAGACGGGATTGGAGTCGTGCACCAGGAGCACGCCGACCTTTCCGTCCTCGATCGCGCCCACCAGGGCGAGGACGTCGCGGTAGCTGGCACGGCGCCCCTTCCCGGCGGCAGGAGGAATCCTGACCGAACGACCGACCGCACCGATCACGTCGTTCAGGATCAGCACGGCCGCGCTGGCAGCGATCGCCCGGCGGGTGGAGACCGCGACGCCGGGAGGAAGCGCAACGGGGGCGCTGGCCTTGGCCAGCGCCCGCCCCAGGCGCTCGATGGTCTCGGCGGGAAGACCGGTCTTCTCGGCGGCCGTGGCGGCGTCGGCGTCGGCCAGCACTCCGCTGAGGAGTGCTCTGTGCTGCTCCGCTCCCGCGCCGCTCTCGATCGCGGCGCGCGCCATCGCCAGGGCCAGGATGCCTTCGCTTCCGGGCTTCGCGGGCAGCCACTCGTCGGAGTTGGACCCGGTCTGGGAGAGCCGTGGCCCCACGTAGACCAGGCGCGCGCCGCCGTCCGGGTGGCTGGCGATCTCGCGCGCGGCGGCGAGCTGCCGCTGGTGCTCCACCGGCGAGAGACCCGTGTCGACGACCTCGCTCCCGAAGTCGACGACCAGATCCGTGCCGGTCAGGTCGAACCACGGCTCGGAAGCCACGCCGAACACGTTTCGGGTGGCCTCGCGCAGCGCCTCGGGCGCGAACGGCTCGTAGACCGTGCGACCGGCAGCGCCGACGGCGCGGACGAAGCGGTCGACCAGCCTTCCCGCGGTCTCGCCGGGGTCGCCGCCCAGCACGTGGACGGCGGCCGGCGCCTTGGCGATCTCTCGGGCCAGCAGCTCGATGGCGGCGTCCCAGCCGATCGGCTCGAGCTCTCCCGACCCGCCGCGGAGCATCGGGCCCCGGAACCGATCCGGGTGGTAGGTGCGGCCAATCGCCGCCTGTCCTCGCGCGCAGAGCGCTCCGCGGTTGATCGGGTGCTCCGGGTTTCCCTCCAGCTTGACGGGGCGTCCCTCGAGAGTCTTCACGTGGAGGCCGCAGGCCGCGGGACACTCGCGGCACGTCGAGGCGTAATAAATGGGAACGCCCGGCGTGACCGACTCGGGCTGGATCACGTACGGGATCAGCTTCTCGACGTGGTCGGAGCAACCGGCCGCCGCCGCGGCCCCGGCCCCGGTTCCAACGAGCTTCAGAAAGTCTCGACGGTCGATCTCAGGCATTCGAACTTCAGCGGTTCTCCGGCTTCCAGACGCCTAGTAATGGCAGAGCAGACAGTCCGTCGATGCGTTGTTGGTCCGATGGCACATCACGCACCAGCCCATCTGCAGCTTCTGGGTGGGCAGGCCGTACTGCCACCACTGGGTGTCGGCGACCAGGAATAGCTTGTCCATCGCCTCGACCAGTCCGTGGCAGCTCTGGCAGGTGACGCCGACAGCCGCCATGTGGCGGGCGTGCGTGAACTGGACGTGCTCCGGGAGGCGATGGACCTGGACCCACGGAATCGGGAGCTGGTCTTCCCAGTGCTGGTTCAGGATCCGGATCCCCTCGAGGCTGTTGTACTCGGGGGGAAAGTGCAGGTGGCAGCCCATGCAGAGCTCGACCGACGGCATCCCCGCCATCGCCACCCGGTCGCTTCCGGAGTGGCAGTAGAGGCAGTCCATCTGGAACTGGCCGGAATGGTGGGCGTGGCTGAAGGGAATCGGCTGGATGGGCCCGGGGAGCCCTGGATCCCAGGCCGCCTCGTGGGACCGGCAGGCCGAGAGCGAGGGGAAGAGCTTGTCGAACTCCGCGGGGATCTCGATCTCGAGATCCGGGAATCGTTCCTTGAGCGCCTTCAGCTCCTGCGCTTCGCAGACGCTGCCCGCGCGCAGCCCCTCGCCAGCAGCCGCTCCCGCCGGGTCGCGTGACCCCTGAACCAACAGCGCCACCGCGGCGAGGACAGCAAGCGACAGGGTCAGGAATGCGCGTCGGTTGGGGGGAAACGATCCCATCGGTCGGTTGAGGAGCCCCCTGGTGATGCAGGTGATGGGCTGCGCTCGGAGGCGCCCCGTCTACGCCGCTCTTGGGAAGTGCACTGCTCCGATTTCAGGGCTGTGGGATCCGCCGGGACGAGTCCGGGTGAACCTCCATCCAAAGCGCTCACCTGGAGCGCTGAAGCTCGTGATTAGAACGTCAGATACCCGACGTCAACCCTTCGAACGCCGTTCAGGTTTCTCGAAACATTGTTTCGAATCGGCTCTCGGCCGTGTTTCGACGCCCTGGCCGCGCTGCAGCCGGATCCACAAGCTGATAGAATCCGCGGGCTTGACGCGCAATATCCGAATCTGAGCCGATTCCGGGTCGGCGTCCGCACGAGAGCGCTCAGGAACGATCCGAGGCAACCGGAGCTAGGAGGAGAACGAAGATGCCGGTCAGCGCCGAGCTCCTGGAGATCCTGGTCTGCCCCGAGACGAAGCAGCCGGTCTCGCTGGCGACGGCGGAGCGTCTCGATGAGCTGAACCAGAGGATCCGCAGCGGCGAGCTGCGCAACCGCGGCGGCGAGATCGTCTCCGAGGAGCTCACCGAGGCCCTGATTCGCGAGGACGAGCAGGTGCTCTACCCGATCGACGACGGCATTCCGGTGATGCTCGTCGACGAGTCGATCGAGCTGTAGCGGCGCCGCCCTACTGGGCGAACTCCCGGCGCTTCAAGTCCCTGACGTATTCGGCGAGTGCTGGATCCGAGGCCACCAACTCGGAGATGCGCCCCTCGAACTCCGCGGCGGACCGCTCGAGCGGCCCCTCGTCGACCCGGAAGCCGAGGACCTGGGTCACCTTGTGGACCAGGGCGAGCACTCCCCGCGCGTTGGGCGTGGCAGCGATGTAGTGGGGAAGCCCGGCCCAGAGGCTCACCGTCTCGATCCCGGCGTCTCGCATCCGGCTCGCCAGCACGCCGACGATCCCCGTGGGTCCCTCGTAGCCCGTGGGCTCGATGGAGAAGCGCTCCATCAGCTCCGGCTCGCTCGCGAAGCCCGTGACGCGAACCGGGCGCGAGTAGAGCACGTCGGCCAGGAAGGCGCCGACCAGGGCCACGCGCCGCACGCCCAGGTCCTCGACCAGACGCATCACCTGGTCGCAGAAGGTTCGCCAGCGAAGATGGGGCTCACCGCCGACGCCAATCACCAGCTCGCAACCGGACGCCAGTGCCCCGAACTGGAACTCGAAGCACGGCCACTCGATGCGCCGCACGGAGCCCTCATCGAGCCGCACCGTCGGTCGGTTCACCGTGAAGTCGTAGAACTCCTCTGGATCGATCTCCGCCAGCGGAACCATTTGAAGTGATTCCCCGATGTAGCGAACCGCATTTGTGGCAGCCTCGCCGGCGTCGTTCCACCCCTCGAAGGCGAGTATCAGTGCGGGGTCCTGAAGCTCGGGCCGCACCTGCAGCCGCAGGGAGTTCGACATGCCGGGAGAGTGGCAGACTCGGCACCCGTCGCACAAGGGCTCCCCCCTCAGCGGATAAACCGGTAGCCGTGCCCCCGCACCGAGACGATGTGACGCGGACGCGAGGGATCCTTCTCCAGGTAGCGGCGCAGGCGCACGATGAAGCTGTCCACCACGCGGGTCCGGGTGTCCGGGCGCAGCCCCCAGACCGTCTCCAGCAGCTCTCCGCGGGTGACGGCCTCTCCCTCCCGCTCGATCAGCGCACGGAGCAGACCGATCTCGCGCGTGGTGAGTCGCACGGTCTCCCCTGGGGTCTCGATTTCGAAGCGATCGAAGCGAATCGTCACGTCGCCGAAGCGGAACTCCCGCAGGCCATCGTTCTCCCCCGCCGCTCCGTCCCAGCGCCGGCGGCGCAGCAGGGCCCGGGTGCGTACCAGCAGCTCGTCGAGCTTGAAGGGCTTGGTGAGGTAGTCGTCCGCTCCCTCCTCGATGCCCCGCACCACGTCCGAGGGATCGTCCTTCGCCGTCAGGATCAGGATGGGAACGTAGTTCCCGGAGGCGCGGGTGCGGCGGGCGACCTCGAACCCGCTCATCTCCGGGAGCATCACGTCGAGGATCACCAGGTCGAAGATCGAGTCGCTGTCCGCCAGCCTCGCGACCGCCAGGCGGCCGTCTCCCGCGATCTCCACCTCGTGTCCCTCGGCCTCCAGGTTGAAGGCCAGTCCCTCCGCGAGGTGGGCCTCGTCCTCCACCACCAGGATGCGAGACATGTCGGATCCGGCTCCCCTGTGTCAGACCGCTCGGCCCGCCTGGGGCGCGGCTTCGAGTGCTCCGCGAGACCGAGCTGCCTCGGCTGTCCGCAGCGTGACCACGAAGCGGCTGCCGCGTCCCGAGCCCTCGCTGCGCGCGACCACGCGACCGCCCTGACGCCGCACCAGGTTGCCGACGATGAATAGACCGAGACCGAGGCCAGCCGCGTGGCGCTGGACATCGCGGCCCACCCGGTAGAAGCGCTGGAAGATCTTGCGCAGCTCGCGGCGCTCGATCCCGATGCCCCGGTCCGCGATCTCGACCTGCACCCGTTCGTCCCCGCTCCGGGCGAGCCGCACCCGCACCTCGACGGGCGGCTCGGAGTACTTGACCGCGTTCTCCAGCAGGTTCCGGAAGACGACCCCGAGCTCGTCGGGATCTCCCGCCGCCGCGACCGGCGACTCGTGCTCCAGCCGGATGGCATCCTCGGCGAGGCCGTGGCGATCCCGGATCGCCTCGATGCTCTCGCTGAGCACGGCGACCAGGTCGACGGAACCACCCCGGGGCCGACGGGCCAACGCCTCGGACCGGGCCGCCGCGAGGACCTGTGTGACGGTGTGCTCCAGCCGCTCGACGTCCTCCTCCATGCGCCCGAGGAAGGCCCTGCGCCGGTCCGGCGCCAGGTCGTGCCGGCCCAGCGTCTCGAGGAACAGGCGCATCGAGGCCAGCGGCGTCTTCATCTCGTGGGTGACGGCGTCGAGGAAGGCCTGCTGCCGCTGGTTCACCCGCATCTCCCGCACCAGCCAGGCGCAGAGCAGTACCAGCCCGACGATGATCAGGATGAAGAACAACGAGCCCAGGCCGATCAGGAGCCACTGAACCGTGGTGAGCCCGCGCGTCACCGGCGCGAGGTCCGCGACGACGAGGATCTGCCAGCCCACCGCCAGGCCGAAGGCGATCAGCGTGAGGACGATTCCGACGGTGAGGGGAAAGCCGATCGAGCGCCGGGCCATGCCGCTCCCTCCGGTCCATCAGAATGTGTAGCGCACCCGCAGGAAGATCTCGTCCCGGTCGCGGATGGCGCTCAAGCCGTTCTCGGCGAAGTCCTCGAAGGCGTGGCGGCCGGTCCGGTTGCTGAGCGACGAGGGAACGACGGGCATGGGTCGGGTCTGCTCCCGGCCGCCGAACAGCGCCAGGCCGAAGGTCACCGAGAACTCCGACGAGAACCGGTACTGCACCTGCGGAAGCCAGGCGCCGGAGTTCGAGCCGAAGTCGTAGACGACGCTCATGCCCGGAAGCAGCCTGTCGTCGAAGTAGCCGGTGTTGATCGCCAGCACCGCGAGCACGTTCCAGGGACCGTTGCTGGGCAGGCTGCCCTTGTGACCGCTCACGTACTGGATGAACCACTGCGTGTTGATGAAGAAGGTCCGGTTCTGGTTCAGGAAGTTGACGAAGGTCGGGCGGTCCACCGAGATCGTCCAGTTGAATCGGTCCACCTCGCTCTGGCCATCGACCTCGTCGTGGTCCGCCACCAGAAGGTCGTTTTCCCAGCTGAACTCGAGACCCCAGTTCGACTTGGTGAAGTCCTCGGCGAAGTCCATCGCGAAGCCGAGGATGTTTCGCTTCTGATACTGGAGCGCCAGCTCCTTCCCCCCCGCCCAGGTCCAGTCGCGGCGGCCGAAACGCATGTTGCCCCCCGCCCGAACCGCGTTCCGCTGGATGCCCGAGAACTGGAAGAAACCCTGGACATTCCTGCAAAACTGCGGCGTGGCGAAGGAGCAGCCATCGGTCCGGAAGGGCCGGTTGGGATCGAAATCCGTGGTCAGGAAACGGCCCGGCGTGGCGGGTGAAGAGAACACCACCAGGCCCATCAGCGTGTTCCAGGAGGCGACCGCCATCTCGCTCTGGAACACCTGGTCGGTGAAGGGATGGCGCCGCCCGCCCGGGTAGAGCGTTCCGGTCGAGCTCGGGCCCGTGGGGGTGCCGTCGACGCGGGAATCGTAGCCGGGGTCGCCCGGTCCGCGACAGCCGGGGAGGATGTAGGTCCTGCCGTTTTCGTAGCGCGTGCAGACGGGGCCGCCGTTGAATCCCAGCGTGCCGGGCTGCGTGATGCCCACGTCGCGCGTGTCCCAATTGCTGCCGAAGCTGCCGGGAAAGCCGGGGAACGACTGCAAGATGGCGTTTGCCTCGGCGTTCATCAGGTCGATTCCGGCGATGTCGCACTGGGTCCCGTAGAAGGGACCGCAGCCGAGCAGCGCCTCCTGCTCGTCCGTCAGGTAGGGCTGGAGACCGGTGAAGGTCCAGAAGGCGACCGGGGGGGAGAGGAGTTCGGGCGGGATGCTGGCGGGCGGTCCATCGTTCGGATCCATCGAGAGCGGCACGAGCACCGTCGGAGTGTTGGGGCCGAAGCTGTTCGAGAGGAAGCGCTGGATCGCCCTGTTCGGTCGCGCCGCCAGGTCGTTCAGCGCATCGATCGTGGTCTGGTTGAAATCCCCGAGGCTCTCGGCGACCGCCGCACCCCCGGTGAGGGGGTTGTTCTGCCCGGACACCATGTTGGTGAGCGCGATCATCACGCGCGGGGCGAGTGGGTCGGTCGGATCGCTCAGCTCCCGGCTGTTGAACACGGTCTGTCCGCAGGCGCCCGGATCGAGGTCGTTGAAGCCGATGCTGGTGGCGCAGATCATGTGGAAGAGCTGCTGGTTGACGCTGTGGCGGGTGAGCGCGTCCTCGTCACGGAGACAGCTCCGCTCCCGGCCGGTCCTGCAGCTCTCGGTCGCCATCGCCAGCCGTGGACGCCCCGTGATCGGATCGACGTTCCTCGAGTAGCGGAACAGCGTCTCCTGGTAGGGCAGATCCGTGTAGCCCCAGTAGTCGCTCAGGGCGAAGCTGAAACGGTCCCAGCGCCACTCGAGGCGACCACCGACCTCGATCCCCTTCGAGCTGTCCCAGGGGTCCGGAGGCCGGGTCTCGCCGGCGAGTCCCAAGCCGGTCAGGCCGTGGATGAAGAGACCGAGGGTCTTGTTGCAGGCGGGATTCGGCGTGTAGGGCTCTCCACAGCGGCCGATGTCGGTGGGCTCGAAATCGTCGAAGGTCAGGACCAGCTCGGCCCGCAGGTCCTCGAGAGGTCCCACCTCCCAGAAGTGCCAGATCCCCCGCGCCATCCAGAGCCCGATGCGCGACTCCTCCAGGCTGGGGAGCGAGGCGAGCGCGAGATCCTGGGGATTCCACTGGTCCTGGTTGCGGAAGAGCTCCGTCTTCCCCCAGACGACCGCCTGCTTGCCCAGCCGCAGCCAGAGCTGGCTGTCGAACATCTCGATGTCGAGGTAGGCCTCCTTGATCTCTCCCTCGTCCTGCTGGCTGGCACCGTGGTTGAAGGCGAGCTCGGTCTGCGAGAAGTTCTGGTCGAAGTCGTCGAACTCGTCGTCGCGAAGCCGCTGGGCCAGCGCCTGGTTGGGGAAGTAGACGCCCTGCGCCTGGTCTTGCCTCGCCTCTGCAGTCCACTTGATGCGCGGCTGCGGGCGGAGCGGCAGCGCGCCGGTGCCGACCGTGCCGGTGATCGGACTGAGATCGATGCTGCTGATCGGGTTGGGCTTGCGCCGGATCGCGCCGATCGGCCGCACCTGACAGGCGGGATTCCAGGGACCCATGATCTGGGTTCCCACCCCGTCCATGCTTCCCTTGCGGCCGCGGAAGCCGAAGCGGCAGTCGTCGCTCTCGAGCTGTCTGGAGAAGTAGAAAGGAGCCGGGTCGTCCTCGGTCCCGAAGAGGCCGTCCACCCCCCGGGATCCGAACAGGGTGTCGAGCCCGCCGATGTCGAAGAGCTCCGACGGGCGGAAGGAGCCGTCGGGCTGGTCCTTGAAGTCGAAGGACAGGAAGCGCCGGGGGATGTCCGCAAAGCGGCGGATGTGGCCGGTATAGAGCGCGCCGCTCGGCCGGAAGCCGGCGCGCCGACCGTCGTTGAGCCTCTTGGGCAGCTTCCTGGCCCGATCGCCGAAGGCGTCCGCGCTGGAGAAGATGCCGCAGCCACGAGTCCAGACGCAGTCGTAGCGGACCTCCAAGCGCAGGAAGCCCTGCAAGAGCTCGAAAGGCCCGACCCCCTCTGGAGCGAAGTCGAGCTCGGTCTCGATGTTGAGGATGTTGTACCACTGGGTCAGATCGAAGTTGTCGTCCGGGTCGAAGTTCTTCGCAATGGTCCGGAGCTGAACCTCGAAGTACCCGTGGATCTGGACCCTCCCATCGAAGAACTCGATGGCCCCCGAGCGGCTGCCGAGCCCTGCGACCAGAGCGACTGCGGAGACCAGCGCCAGCGAACGCACCGTCAGGATACCCATCTGCCCCCCTCCGAGCGGATTGCATCTGCGCCGGAGCGGGCACACACTATCGGTTTTGCGCAGGTGCGTCTCAGGGTTCGCGGGCTTTTTCCCGGATCCCGGCCGACCGTTGCCGCCCGACTTCGATCGTGCTGGTTTGGTGGCTGAGGTACACTGGAGCTCCTCGATCCCTGACGGAGAACCCATGCCTGACGTCGTGCCCGCAGCCGTGAAGCGAGCGGCCGGGATGGCCGCGGTCCTGCTGCTGTTGGCTGTGACCGCCGCCGCCGATCTTCCGCCGGAAGGCCGCTGCCCCGACTGGACGGCCGGCGCGCGTCCGGGCCAGGGCGACGACGCCGGCCCGCCGCTGGTCCGCGAGGGGGGCCTGCTCTCCCTGATGGATCTCCTGGCTCTCGAGTCGCTGCTACCCCCGGAGATCTGGAACCACCGCGAGGTGTTCTTCTACGAGGGGATGCGGATGGAGATCGGCAGCTGCCATCGGCGCTACCCGGTCCCCGACTTCTACCGGGACGCGACCGAGAACTTCGCCGACCGGGTGCGATTGGGAAAGAACGGCGAACTGAAGGACTACCTGGCCGGGGTCCCCTTCCCGCAGGACGGCATCGATCCGCAGGACCCGGACGCCGGGACGAAGTGGGCCTGGAACCTTCAATACCGGTACATGGGCGCAGGGCCGGTCGGGAAGTTCCGCATCTTCGACCTGCCCAGCCGCATCGGCTCGCCGGAGACCTACCTCGGCGACTTCTTCTACATCCGCACCGGCCACCGGGCAGACCTCGCGGCCAGCGGTTACCAGACCTCCGAGGCCGGCGACAACCTCTGGGTCGCTGGAGGAGAGTTCTCGGATCCGTTCAACGCCCGCCACCTGGCGTGGCGTCAGATGCGCCCGGAGGAGGCGGACCGGAGGTACCGGGAAGCCGACAACACCTTCGTCTACGTCCCCACCATGCGAAAGCCACGGCGTGCGGCGACCACCTGGATCGACGGCATCTTCACCCCCCGCTACACGGTCTCCGGCGACGCCGGCGGTGGAGGGCTCCCGTTCGCCATGGGCAGCTCGGAAAGCCTGACGAACTTCGAGTCGATCCATCCGACGGCCGGTCTCTCGATCCAGGCGACCGAGGACATCCGACGCGGCTTCACCGGCCTCGCGATCCGGCCCAACGCCTACGAATGGCGGCTGGTCGCCGAGCGCGAGGTGCTGGCCCCGCTCAACGCGGACGAAGACGGCTACCCGACCCTCGAGAACCGCAGCTTCGGCCCCTCCGGCCTCTCGGTCGCGAGCGATCGCTGGGACCTGCGCTACGCGGTGGTGATCGAGGGCATCGCGCGGCGCGCGGTGGACGGGGTCGCCGCCGTGGTGCTGTGGATCGACTACCAGACGCTGCAGCCCCTCTACATGATCACCAAGCGCAAGAACGGATTTCCCCTCGACATCGGCATCATGGTGCACCGCTTCAGCAGCGACCGAGCCGGCTATCCGGAGTGGCCGGGCGGCGAGCGCGCGCACGTCTTCGACCCGGTGGCTTCCGTCTTCTACTACGTGCCCGGGGGCGGCGCCGGCTGGCGGCGCGAGTCCTACGAGGTCCGCTCGGTTCCGGTCGATCCCGGTCGGCTTCGAAAGATGACCTCGACCGACGAGCTGATGAAGGGCCACTAGCGAGCGACCCCGCTCAGATCCTGCGGGCGATGCGCGCGGCGTCCAGCAGCGCGCCCTCGATGTAACCGACCCCGCTGCAGTCACCCAGCAGGTGGACCTCGGCGCCGATCCCTTCGAGTGCTTCGGCCAGACCTCGGTTCTCTCCGGCACCGCCGGCGAGGATGACCGTGTCGGCGGCAGCGCTGGCACGCGACCCGTCCTTGTCGGAGTAGGCCACGCCCTGCTCCGTGATCTCCTCGACGCGTACGCCGGTCAGCAGGGTGACGCCGTGCTGGCGAAGCCCGTGGAGCACCCGCCAGCGGCGGGGCAGCGCCATCTCCACCGCGAGCGTATCGCCCTCCTCGAGCACGCAGACCTCGCGCTTGCGCTCGCAGAGGAACTCGGCGAGCTCGACGCCGACCAGGCCGCCGCCGATGATGGCGACCCGTTTCCCGATCGGCATCCAGCCGCGCGTGAGCTTCCGGGTGAGCGAGATGTGGTCTGCGACGCCCAAGAGACCTCCCGCGCCGACCAGGGCGCGCTGGAGCCGCGAGAGCTTCTCCTCGCTGACGCGCGGGTCGCTCCCGGTCATGAGAGCGCGAAGGTCGCCTCCCGCGAGGACGTGGGGCCGATCCTCCCCGGGGATTGTCGCATCCCGGTGCCCGGCACCCACTGCCACCAGGATCACATCGGGCTGCTCTGCCAGGACGAGCTCGCGCGTGACCTCCTCGCCCAGCCGCAGATCGATGGGCAGCTCGCGGACCTGCCGCTCCAGGTACTCGGCCAGCCTGCCGTTCGGCTCGTAGACCAGGGACGAGAAGACGAGGGTCCCGCCCAGCCGTTCGCTCTTCTCGCAGAGCGTGACCCGGTGCCCGCGCAGCGCGGCGACGCGCGCGGCCTCCATCCCGGCCGGCCCGCCTCCGATCACGAGCACGCGCCGCGAGGCCTCCGCGGGCTCGATCTCGAACTCGGCCTCGCGTCCGGTGGCGGGATTCACCGCGCAGCAATTGCTCTGGTTGAGGAAGATCTTCCCGACACAGGTGTAGCAGTAGATGCAGGGCCGGATGTCTCCGGGGCGCCCCTCGCCGAGCTTCGCGGGAAGCTCGGGGTCGGCGAGCAGCTTTCGCCCCATGGCAACGAAGTCGGCCTTGCCCGCCGCGAGGATCGACTCGGCCTCTTCGGGTTCGATCCGCCCCACGGCGATCACGGGAATCTCGACGCGCTTCTTGATCTCCGCGGCCATGGACACGTAGCCGCAGGGCTCGTGGACCAGCGGAGCGTCGGTGAAGGCGACCCCGGAGTTGGGATCGGCGTAGGCGCTCACGTGGATCGCGTCGGCGCCGGCCGCCTCGGCCAGCTCCGCGGCGCGGCGTCCGTCCAGGGTGGTGATTCCGCCCTCGGTGCGGAACTCCCGGGCATCGAGCCGGCACCAGACCGGGAAGTCCCCTCCCACCCGATCCTTGACGGCCTCGATCACCTCCACCAGCAGGCGGCCGCGATTCTCCAGCGGCCCGCCGTAGTCGTCCTCTCGCTTGTTGGTCGCCGGAGAGAGGAAGGAGGAGATGATGTAGCCGTGCGCGCCGTGGATCTCGACTGCGTCGAAGCCGGCGCGCCGGGCGCGATCGGCGGCGTTGGCGAACATCTCGACCAGATCCGCGATGTCCCCCGTGCTCATCTCGTGGAAGCCGAGATTCGCGCCGGGCCGCGAGAAGAACGCGGTGACGCCCGCGACCTCTTCCGGTGTCAGGTCTTCGAACAGGTCCCCCGCCTTGTAGGGAAGCACCGAAGGCACCCAGAGGGGCCGCCCCGCGCCGATGTCCTGGGTGGCGACCTTGCCGGCGTGCTGAAGCTGGATCGCCAGCCTGGCCCCATGCCGGTGAACGCGGTCCGCGAGGTCCCGCAGTCCGGGCAGGTAGACGTCGTCGGAGATGGCGACCTGGTTGGGGTTGCACGCGCCTGCGGGAAAGGCGATCGCGCCCACGCCGAGGATGATGAGTCCCGCCCCGCCCCGCGCGCGCTCCTCGTAGTAGCGCTTGATCCGCTCGCCGAGATGTCCGTCGCTCTCGGCGAGGTTCGATCCCATCGGCGACATGACGATCCGGTTCCGCAGTTCGAGCGAGCCGATGCGGCCGGGTGCGAGGAGATGCGAAAACGAACTCGCTAGGGAATCGCTCATGGCCGCGATTCTATCACTGCCGCCCGCGCCGCCTCCCCTCGATTGGCCGGCGATCCCTCGGGAAGCAATCAGGCGGCGGCGACGCCCTTGTCGATGGGAAGCGCAACGCCGGTCACCGAGCGGGCGGCGTCGGAGGCGAGATAGGCGATGGTTTCGGCGATCTCGGCGGGCTCGATCAGGCCCCTCATCAGCGCGAGTCGGCCCACCAGCGCCTCGTCGGCGTTCTCCGGCGGGAGGAAGTTGCCCAGGATCGGCGTCGCGACACCGCCGGGGCAGACACAGTTCACCCGCAGCCCCTGCTTCACGTACTCGACGGCCAGCGCCTTGGTCAGGCCGACCACGCCCCACTTGGAGGCGCAGTAGGCGGCGGAGTAGGCCTGCCCGATCAGGCCGGCGAGCGACGCCACGTTGACGATGTTCCCCTGACACTCGAGAAGGTAGGGCAGGCAGGCCTGGCTCATGAAGAGGGTGCCGCTCAGGTTGACGCCCAGTGTGAGTTCCCAGCGCTCGAGGGTGAGATCCTCCGTGCGTACGAAGCCGCCGACGCCAGCGACGTTGCAGAGCACGTTGGGCTTCCCCAGCTTCTCGACACAGGCCGCGACGGCGGCGCGCGCCGCGCCCGCGTCTGCGGCGTCGGACTCGATCGCAAGGGCCTTGCCTCCGGCCTGCTCGATTCGCTCCACCGTCTCGGCGAGCCCCTCCGCGTTGATGTCCGTGCACGCGACCCGCGCACCCTCCTCGGCGAAGCGCTCTGCGGTGGCGCGCCCGATTCCCGAGGCGCCGCCGGTGACCAACACGACCTTGTTCGCGAAGCGTTCCATGGCGTTCCCCCGCTGCGTGCAAGCGAATGGCTACGCTAGCGTCCCGAGAGGAGGAGGGCGAATCGTGGCGGCGACACCGGTCCTGCTCGAGGGAAAGAAGATTCTGATCACTGGTGTGACCAGTCAGGTCGCCTTTCCGCTCGCCCGGCGTCTCGCCGCGAAGAACCAGGTCCACGGAATCGCCCGCCTCGAGAGGGCCGAGGACCGCGAGCGAATCGAGGCAATCGGCGTGCGCCCGCTGCCGGTCGATCTCGCGCGGGACTCCCTCGAGCGGGTTCCACGGGACTTCGACTACGTGCTGAACTTCGCCGTGGTGAAGACCGGCGACTTCGACTACGACCTGGCCGCCAACGCCGAGGGCGCGGGCCGCCTGATCTCGCACTGCCGAAGCGCCGAGGGCTTCCTGCACTGTTCGTCGGGAGCCGTCTACCAGTACGCGGGGCACCGGTTGCTCGAGGAGAGCGCCCCACTCGGCGACAACCACCGCGTGCTGTTTCCCAGCTACAGCATCACCAAGATCGCAGCCGAGAGTCTGGTGCGCTTCGCCGCCCGGCAGTGGGAGCTTCCGACCAGCATCGCGCGGTTGAGTGTTCCGTACGGCGCGGGCGGCGGCTGGCCCTGGTTTCACTTGATGATGATGAAGGCGGGGCAACCGATCGCGGTGCATCCCGAGCAGCCCAACCTGTACAACCCGATCCACGAGGACGACTACATCGCCCACGTACCGAGGCTGCTGGCCATCGCGGACGTGCCGGCCACCACCGTGAACTGGGGCGGAAGCGACGCGGCCAGCATCGAGGAGTGGTGCGGGTACCTGGGTGAGCTCACCGGCCTCGAGGCCCGCTTCGAGCTCAGCGATCGCGCGCTCGGCAGCCTGGCGATGGACCTCTCCCGCATGCACGAGCTGCTGGGACGAACCCGGGTCCACTGGCGGGACGGAATCCGACGCCTGGTCGAGGAACGCAATCCGGAGCTGCTCCGAGACGCCTAGCGCGCAGGCTCTCCGGGTCGCGCAGCCGGGGCGCCGAAAGCGTACCGACGGTACGCCGAGGCGACCGGAGTTGCCGGCATGACCCAGGTCATAACAGGGGAGCCGACATCTCGTACACTCTCTCTACTGCGCGTTCCGTTACAGGAGACTCAGTTGGCCGCCCCTGCTCCCCTGGCCCGCGATGAGGCTGTCGCACTCACCCCGTTCCCTCCGCCTCGCACCGGGCAGCTTCAGCCCCTCCTCGCCCCGTGGCCGTCCCGCTGCGCCGATTCGGTGAGCGCTGCGCTGGACTGGCTCGCCGATCAGGTCGTGCTGTTTCGACACCGCAACCTTGTCTTTGTCACCTTCGGCCTCTTCGCCGCCCTCGGAGCTTTCCTGACTCTTGCCGGCATGGGCTTGATCTTGATCGGTCAGGGTGTCTCCTTCGGCGCTTTCGTCGCGCTCGCGCTGGGCGCGTGCGCGCTGATCGTGATTGGATCCTGGGTCGTCGCGCAACTGCTCGATCTGCGCCTGCTGCTCCGCCAGCCGAGGGAGGCACTGCGCCGGCCGGTCTTCGCCTCCTGGGGCGGACTCCTGATGGTTCCGCTCGTCTTCGCGATCTTCTCCTGGCAGTCCGGCCTCGCCTTGCTGGTGCTGGTGGATGCCTTTGCCCGCGCGATGCCGATCGGTCACGCCCTGGGGCGGCTCGGCTGCATATCCTACGGCTGCTGCTACGGCCGGCCGACGAACCAGCGCCTGGCGATCACCTATCGCAACCCGCTCGCCAAGGCGGTGCGGGTCCGGGGCCTCCAGAACGTCCGCCTGCACCCGGCTCCCTTCTACGAGTTCGTTCTGGATCTCACGATCCTGGTCGTGGCCAACGGAGCCGCCCTGCTGGGCGCGCCCCTCGGCCTGCCCTCCGCCCTGGCGCTGTTGCTCTACGGCCTCGGGCGCTTCGCCATCGAGTTCCTGAAGGACAACCACGGCCGCCAGATCCTGGGGCCCTTCGCGGTGAACCACTTCCTGTCCCTGACCATGGCTTCACTGGGCGTGCTGGTCCTGCACTCGATCCACGTCGCACCCAGGGCAGCTCCCGCGATCGCCTGGGGCTCCGCGCTCGACGCGATTCCCGGCCTCCTGCCCGCCCTCGCACCCGCCGCGCTGGTGATCTTCGCCGGCTACGCGGTGCACCGGAGACGAGTCGGCAGCTGGTAACGCGCCGCGCAGGCACGGGAATCCGTGGCCTGGTCTCTTCGGCAATGAGCGGGGAGGGCGCTCCGAGCGAGCCGGCTCGAGCCTGCATTTCCCGCCAGCTGGCGCAGCGAGGCCAGCGACCGCTCTCCAACAGCCTGCCGGTCCCCGCAGGAGAGATTCTTTCTGAACAAGATTATTGACTATATTGTAGATGTTATGCAAATTTTCCAATTGGGGGCAGGCGGGATGAGCCCCGCCTGAAGCCGCTTCTCGGCTGCGCCCGCAGCCCGCTGGTGGAGCCCGTGGTGGAACCCGGTTTGGAGGCTGGAGTGCCGATGACAGGAACCTCGAGAGGTGGACGGCCTTCCGGCCGGGAGCGTTCCTCGACCGCCGGGGCTGGAGACGACGCCGCTCCCTCCGCCCCCAGCCCGCCGACGGCCTCTGGCGATGCCTCCAACACCCGCATCACGCTGATGGAGCTGCTCAAGCGGTCCGGCGAGGCGGATGTCGCCACGCTCGCGAACCACCTGGGCATCTCCGGCGTCGCCGTGCGCCAGCACCTGGCGTCGCTCGAGCGCGATGGAAAGGTCACACAGCGTTCGGTGCGCCGGCCCGTGGGCCGTCCCGCCAAGCTCTACCGCCTCACCAAGGCCGCCGATCAGGCCTTCCCCCAGAACAGTGCCGAGGTAGCGCTGGACCTGCTGGCGCGACTGGAGAGGCTCCGGGGCCCCGAAGCCGTGGAGAAGCTCCTGCAGGCGCGGCTGCGCGATCTGCTGAAGCGCTACCAGGAGCGGCTCAAGGGAGCCAAGTCCTGGGCCAAGAAGCTCAAGATCCTGGCGGAGATCCGGGAGTCGGAGGGCTATCTCTGCGATTCCGAGTCGGCTCCCTCCTCGGAGGCCAGAGGCGGCCTGCGACTGGTCGAGCACCACTGCCCACTCGCCGACCTGGCCCGGCAGCACCCCGAGATCTGCCAGTACGAGCTGGAGCTGTTCCGGCGGGTGCTCGGCGAGCCGGAGCTCCGGCGCGTGGACCACATCCGCGCCGGCGGTCACGCGTGCGTCTACGAGGTGCCGGGCAAGGACGGCTGAGGCGGTCCCGGCGACCTGACGCGCGATAGGATCGCCGCGGACACCCCGAAGCAGAGCGCCACCGCCAGGAAGCTCAGGCGATATCCGCCCGACCAGGCGAAGACGGCTCCGCCCAGCAGCGCGCCGAGCGCCCGGAAGACGTTCTGCAGGACCAGGTTGATCCCGCTCAGCTCGCCCCGTCGGTCCGCCGGCATCAGGTCCATGAAGAGCGGCCCGCTCACGATCATGTCGAGCGTCCCCACCACGGCGCCCGCGAGCAGCACGGCGTAGAGCCCGGTCAGGTTCCAGACGGCGAGCGCCGTGGCGAGGTGCACGACGACCGCCGCTGCGGTGGTCCCGACCAGCAGGTGCTTGCGGCTCCAGCGATCGGCGACACGCCCGCAGGGAATTGCGATTGCCAGGCGGACGGCGCCGGTGATGCCGATGGCCAGGGCGGCGTCGCCCACCGGGACGCCTAGATCCGTCACCGCGAAGAGTGTGAAGTAGTTGATGGCGACGCCGACGCCGAGATAGCGGAGGGAAGCGGAGGCGAGAAACAGGGCCACGGGATCCCCGCGCGCCAACGCGGCCGCCGCTGCGCGGGGCGACCCGCCGCTGCGGCGGCGAGCCGTCGCCAGATCCGCGGCCGGCGGCCGGGTCTCGCGAATGAAGAACAGGGGAGGAAGGATGCAGACGACCGCGAGCCACGCGGTCAGGTAGTAGACCAGCTCGAATCGGCTCTCCCAGAAGAGCTTCCCGGACATCTGGATCGCGATGGCGCCGATCCCTCCCGCGATCATGAACAGCGCCATGGCGCGGCCGCGCCTCTCCGGGGAGACCTTGTCCGGTATCAGCGAGAGCAGTGGCACGCCACCGATGGAGATGAAGAGCGCGTTCGCCAGGAAGAGCGCGAGCAGGACCGCGTAGCTCGGCGCCGAGGGAATGGCGAACAGCGCCAGGGTCGCGATCGGCACTCCGAAGAGCACGTAGGGGATGCGCCGCCCGAATCGCGTCCAGGTGCGATCCGAGAGACGGCCGATGCCCGAGTTCACGAGCGCTGAGATCAGCGGCCCCACCGCCAGCAGCAGACCGATCAGGTAGCCGTTGTCCGTGAAGAACCGGGCCAAGGGACCGTTGAAGGCGTTGAGCGCCATGCGGCCCCCGAAGCCGAGGGCGATGGGCAGGAAGAGCAGCACGAAGCGGCGCTCACCGATGAGCGCGGGCGCGTCAGCGCTCCCCGGCCCGCCGGTCACCGAGTGTTAGTCCGCATTCACGACCCGGGTCAGGTCTCCAGAACGACCTTGAGGACGCCGGGGCGCCGCTCCGCGAACATCTCGTAGCCCGCGAGTCCCTCGGAGAGCGGCATCCGGTGGGTGATGATCTCGGTGGGATCGAGGCGCCCGCTCTCGATCAGTGAGAACAGCGGGCGAACGTGGTTCTGCGGATTCACCAGGCCGGCGCGCAGGCTGAGATTCCTCATCATGTAGAGCGCCCAGGGGAGCTCCACCGGCGCCACGTTCACGCCGGCCACGGCGGTGACCCCGCCCGGCCGCAGCAGCAGGGCCGCGGAGGCGATCAGCTCGGGCCGCCCGACGGCTTCGATCACCGCGTCGGCGCCCTCGCCCCCAGTGAGCTCGAGCACGCGCTCCGCGAGGTTCTCCTTCTCCGGGTTGATCGTGTCGCAGCCCAGCTCGCGAGCGCGTTCGAGCCGCGTGTCCTCCAGATCGACTGCGATCACCCGGGCGGCCCCGTAGATCTGCGCGACGCGCTGGGCGAGGGCTCCGACCGGTCCGCAACCGAAGATCACCACGCGGTCACCGGGCTTCACCTCTGCGAACTGGACGACCATCTCCGCGGTGGGAAGGATGTCGGTGAGGAACAGTGACTGCTCTTCGCTCACCCCGTCCGGAAGCTTGAACACGTTGGCGTCGGCAAAGGGTATCCGCACCCTCTCCGCCTGGACACCGGGGAAGGTGGGGGAGAAGCCCATGATGTTGCTACGCGTTCCCCCGGCCGTCGTCACCGTGCAGCCGCTGTAGAGCCCCCGCCGGCAGAAACTGCAGGTGCCGCAGCCGAGCGTGCAGGAGACGAAGGCGCGGTCGCCCTTGGCGAGCGTCTGCACCCCGCTCCCGACCTCCTCCACGACGCCCACGCACTCGTGTCCGACGACGAAGCCCGGCTCGGCGGCCGGCAGCGATCCGTGCCAGAGGTGCAGATCCGAGCCGCAGATGGCCGTTCGGGTCACCCCGAGGATGACGTCGGAGTCCGCCTCCAGGGCCGGCTCGCCCGTCTGCCCGTAGCGAAAGTCGTGGACTCCGTGGAAAGTGATTCCCTGCATGGCGCGGTCTCCTTCTCAGGCGGCGACGGGCCCGAGAAGGTGACGGCCCTGCAAGCCTTCCCGGAGGCCCCGGCGCGGGTCTACTTCCAGACGATGTCGGCCGGGTCGCGGCTCAGGTGTCCCAGGCAGTCCTGCCAGCGGTAGAGGATCAGCTGGTCCATCAGCTCCGAGTCCAGGCCCCGCCGCTTCTTGTCCAGCTCCGTGCGAAGCACGTCCAGCGCACCGTGAACCGCCGGACCGAACAGCTCCTCCAGATACGAGGGCGGAATCCGGTCCCCACCCTCGTCGAAGCTGCCGTCATCGCGAAGCGGTGCCGGCGCCAGCGGCGGCACGTAGAACACGTTCGCTCCCGTCTTCCACTCCGGATGCAGCGGAAGCGCCACCTTCCACTTCTCCACCAGCTTGAACACCGCGCTGCCCGCATCGTCCTTGAAGCCCACGAAAGCCGCGCGACCCGGACACTGACGCACGCAAGCCGGCGCCACGCCCTGCTCCAACCGCGGGAAGCAGCCGATGCAGTGCTGGCTCACCTTCGCGTTCGCGTTGAAGTAGATCTTCTTGTACGGACACGCCCGAGCACAGTCCTGGCTGCCCTGACAGACGTCCTCGTCGCGAAGAACCAGACCGTCCTCCTCGCGCTTGAACATCGCGCCGCTCGGGCACGCCTCCACGCAGGCCGGCTGGTCACAGTGATTGCACATCCGCGGCAGATAGAAGAAGTACGCGTTCGGGTACTCGCCCCCGCCCTCGTCCTCGTCCCAGTTCATCCCCCAGCTCTTGCTGCCCGCCGTCTTCTGCAGGTACACCTCGCGACCGCGGCCGCCTCGAAGCACCTCGTCGTAGTTGTAGTCCCAACCACCGCCAAACTCCTCCGGCGTCGGAAGCTTCCCGAGCTGCATCTTGCCGTCGCCGTTGTAACCGCCGCCCATCTTCTCCCAGTCCTTCGGCGTACCCCGGCCCGGCTGCGTGTTCACCGTCATCCACCACTGGTGCTCCGCACCCTCCTCCTCGTGCGTCCACAGCACCTTGCACGCCACAGAGCAGGTCTGACAACCAATGCACTTGTTCAGATCAAACACCCACGACAGCTGCCGCTTCGACTCCGTGATCGTTGCCATCTGACTCGCTCCTCCCTGATCGCGATCCGACCGTGATCCAATGCTACCGGGTTGCCCCGTGGGGAAGAGAGCCGGCCGCGGCTCCGCGAGACGAGGGAATCACCCGCCTCGTCTCCGCGGGGACGTTCCGGACCGGACCCTTCCGCTTCGGGTGGAGCTAGTTATGCGCTTCCCGGAAGGGGGGTGGTATGAGCGCCGTCATACGTTCCGGCCCCCCGACGGACCCCGAGCGGGGGAGGAGGGACCCCGTCTGCGCGAGGCAAGGAGCGCCGGGGCCGCTCAGGCCTCCGGCGTGTACTTGACCCGCATGTGCGCGTGGGTATGCACCAGGGGGGACGGCCGGATTTCCGGCCCCCCGTCGGCGTACTCCATGTCGGGGAGCCGCCGCAGCAGTTCCTCGAAGGCGACGCGCATCTCCATCCGCGCCAGGTTGGCGCCGAGGCAGAAGTGGTTGCCGACGCCGAAGCCAACGTGGCGCGGATCGCGCTCGATCTTGAACACGTCGGGGTCGTCGAACTCGTCGGGATCCCGGTTCGCGGAGGGGTAGAGCATCAGCACCGCGTCGCCCTTGCGGATCTTCTTGCCCTTGAGCTCGGTGTCCTGGGTCGCGGTGCGAGCAAAGCTGTGCACCGGCGAGACCATGCGAACCATCTCCTCCACCGCCACCGGGATCAGCGAGGGATCGTCGATCAGCTTCTGGCGCGCTTCGGGGTTCTCGATCAGCAGGCTCATCCCGCCCGTGATTCCGTTGCGGGTGGTCTCGTTCCCGGCGACCAGCAGCAGCACCATCAGCATCACCAACTCGTTCTCGGCGACCTCGCGGGTCTCCTCGATCCTCTCGATGGCAGAGGTGTCGATGGGGCGGACCGCGACCTCCTCCTCGTAGCGGTTCTCACCGAGCAGGCCCTCGTCCTTCGCGCCCACCAGGATGCTCACCAGATCGTCCTGCGGCTGCTTGCGCCGCTCCTCGAAGATCTCCTTCAGGTAGTCGCCGTACTCGCGAAGCGCCTGCCCCGCCCTCTGCATGATCTCCGGCTTGTCGCGGTTTCCATCGCCGGCGATCAGGTCGTCGGACCAGCGGTGGAAGCGCTCCCGGTCCTCCTTGCGGATCCCGATCATCTCGGCGATCAGCAGGATCGGCATGGGCACCGCGATGTCGGCGACGAAGTCGCACTCGCCCTGTCCGGCCACCTTGTCGATCGTGTCGGTGGCGATCTCGCGGAAGGCGGTCTCCAGCTTCCGCACCATGCGGGGCGTGAAGCCCCGGTTGATCATGCGCCGGATCTGCGTGTGCCGCGGCTCGTCCTCGTCGATCAGCGGAAGCTTGATCACGCTTCCCGGACGCACACCGTGCCCGGAGCAGAAGATCTGGTGGTTCTTGGAGACGTAGCTCACGTCCTCGAACTTCGAGACCACCCAGAGACTGGACTTGTCCGACCAGTGGACCGGATCGTTCTCGCGCAGCCAACGCATGCGCTCGCTCATGGTCTCGTCCCAGCTCTGCGCTTCGAGAAAGTCGACGTTTGCGTCGATACCCATCGGTGTGCTCCTTTTCGAGGTGAAGGTTGCGCGGGTCGAAGCGCAAGACGGGGAGTCGGAGCCCTCGGTGCGGCGCTTCGGCAAGTCGTGGTGAGGCGCGATCGCCTCCCCGATGAAGACGGCGGTCTGGCGCAGGCGCTCCTCGACCGGGTAGTCGGGATCGGCGATCCAGTGGGTGATCGCGGTGTTGAACATCCCCACCGCCATCTCCGCCAGGTAGTGGGGATCGAGGTCGGTGCGCACCTCGCCCCGCAGCTGTCCCTCGGCGATGACCGCCGCGAAGGGCTCGTGGACGCGCTCCAGGTAGGGCGGCACCTCTCCGGCGCGCGCGGTGCTCCGGACCAGCTCGACCAGGACCTCGCGCGCCAGCCTGCGGGACTGCCCGATTCCGTCCGCCGCCTCCGCGGCGAGCCTGGAGAGACGCTCCCGGGTGCCGCCGGAGGCCTTGAGCTGCTCCTCGATCGCGGAGCCGAGGAACTCGAAGACCTCCCGGGTCATCTCGTTCAGGACGGCGCGCTTGCTGGGAAAGTGGTTGAAGAAGGTGGCCGGGGAGATGTCGGCCGTCGCGGCGATCTGCTCCACGGTGGTGGCGTCGAAGCCCTGGGCGAGGAAGAGCCGCCGGGCCGCATCGTAGATGCGCTCCCGATTCTCGCGCTTCTTCCGGTCGCGTCGCCCTTCCCCGTCGCTCTGCGACATCCGGGGGCCTCCATCTCGCGGCTTCAGCTCAACTGATTAGAGCCGACTCCAACAAAGTAGCGCGGTCCAGAATTCTGGTTGGCGAGTGGGGCCGCACTCGAGGTGGCCGCCGGAATGGTCCCTTGGGGGACCAACTCGGGGGGATGCTACTCGTTTCCCACTGCGCGCTCCCGCTCCGCCATCAGCTTCCGCATCTGGCGTGCCAGGTAGCGGGCGATCTCGCTGCGGGAATCCCCCATCACCCAGAGGTGGGAGCGGGGGCTGAAGCTGATCACGGCGATCCGCGCCATCCCCGCCTCGCGCACCGCCTCGTAGAGCCGTCCCTCCCAGGGCACCGTCTCGTGGGTCCGGTAGTCGACCTGCTCGCGGGAGACCAGGACCACCAGGTCCGGATCCTGATCGAGGACGTAGCGGGGATCGCGGTTCCCCTCGATGCCGATCACCGGGTCGTTCAGGCCAAAGGTATCGACGACGCGCCAGCGCGAGTAGTAGGGCACCGCACCCGCGTCCCCGATCGCGAGGAGGGGCCGCCGCTCTCCTTCAGCAACGGGGAAGTCCGCCAGGATCTTCCCCAGGCGAACGTGGCTGTGCTCCAGGGCCATGCCGTAGGAGCGCCGGTCGAAAGCCATCTCGGCGTGGCGCTGGGAGAGCGCGAGCCAGCTTGCGAGGACCACCAGCGCGACCGCGCAAGCCAAGCGCACGGCAGAGCCGGACCGACTCTCTCCCGCGAACAGCGCCTCCAACTGAGAGAGCCAGACGGCGAGGCCGTAGCCGGCGAGGGCGAAGAGCAGCGGAGCCGCCGGAAAACAGAAGCGCGCCTCGTAGTCCATGATGTGGGCGGGGAAGAGACACAGGCCCACCCAGACCGCCGCGACGCCCAGGATGAGGAGCACCTGGCGGTTCAGCCGCAGCACGGCTCCTGCGAGTGGGAACCCGAGGCAGACCAGCAGCGTGCCGAGAAAGGAGAGGGCCGTGTCCTTGCCCGCCAGCAGCTCCTGCGAGGCCACCTTCAGGTAGAAGGGAATCGGGAAGAGCTCGCCGAAGTACCAGACCCGCCAACCGAAGTAGAGAGCGCCCGGCAGGACGTACAGGGCGAGCACCCAGAGACCGAAGCGCCGTCTTCCCTCGGCGGGCACCGAGACGAAGAAGCAGTAGCCGAGGATCAGCGCGACCACCGGGTTGGCCTCCGGACGCGTCAGGCCCAGAAGCAGGCCGATGGCCGGCAGCAGGGCCAGGGCCCGGTCGCTTCGCGCGAGAGCAGCGCAGAGCACGAGAAGCGTCAGCAGGAAGGCGGCCAGCGCCGTCTCCATTCCCGAGACGGCGTGGACCGCCGTCGGGTGATGGGCGGCCAGCCAGAATGCCGTCATCGCCGCCGGCAGGAATCGCGCTCGCCGCCCCAGGAAGGCGGAGAGCTCCGCTACCAGCCAGAAGGCGAGCGCCACGTAGCCCACGGTCAGTGCGGCGCCGAGCAGCTTCGCCACCAGCACGGCGTCGAGCCCCGCCAGATGCGGAAGCGCGAGGAGAGCCATCCAGAGCGCGCTCGTGTACCCCTCCGCCCGGGGCGGCTCGAAATTGTACACCGGACCGTGTCCAGCCGCGAGGTTCGCGGCGTAGCGGAGCGTGATGTAGCTGTCGTCGACGGTGAAGGGCCAGAACCGCGCGAGCATCCAGATCAACACGGAGGCCGCGAGAGCGGTCAACAGCAGAGCGAGCAGTAGCGGCGCGAACTCGCCGGGGGAGCCGCGGCCGGGCCGCTCTTCCGTCGGCGCCCTGCCCTTTGCTGCCTTGGCTGACTTCCGGCGTGCCACGGGCAGACTCTACCGCGCGCGCGTGGGATATCGCCCCGAGCTGCGCCCGCGCATGAGCCGCGCCCGTCGGAGAGCGACTACGGACAGCTCCCGTTCACGATCGCGTCGTCGAGCCGGTCGCAGTACAGGCTCAAGCCGTCGAAAGCGTTGATCTTCAGGCAGGCCTGGCAGCGCGCGGCTGCGATCACGCAGCTCCCCACATCGAGCAGCGAGGCATCCGCGCAGGCGGGTCTCCGCGACTTGGAGTGGTGTAGGCAACTCGAGGCGCGGCTGAGCGCGTTCGGAGCTCAGCCGCCGTCCGTTTCGCGGTCTCCCGCCATCACGCAGATCGCTGAGAAGCCGCCGCCGGGGCTGCGGAGGTTCGTCACCTGGCCCTCGTAGACGCGAGCTCCGAGGAAGAGCGGCTGGTCCTGGTAAGCGTAGGCGCGGACGTCGAACTTCATCGTCTGCAGGCCGTCGCCGGTATCGACCTGGACCGCACCGGGCTGGATGCGGCGCTGGGCGAGATAGTGCGCCTCGGGATGGATCTCCTGCAGCTTGCGCTTCGAGATCTTGTCGCCGCGGTAGACGGCCCGGCTTCCGAAGGAGGAGGCGGGCTTGAAGACCCAGTCGCGCCGCGTGGCCCAGGCGTCTTCGAAGCTCATCTCACCGAGAGGCCTGGTCTCGGGAACGACCTCGGCCAGGAAGGCCGCGTCCTCGGGTTCCACACCGAGGGCGGCCAGGGATTCCCGCGAAGAGAAGACCGCCAGGCGCCGCTTGTCGGCGAGCAGGTGGTGCTCCCGCGGCGAGGGAGTCACCACCACCTCACCCGCCAGATACGCGTCGCGAAGCGCCGCGGTGCGCGGCGTCTCGAGGGCGAAGTCGGTGTCGCGCAGGTAGACCAGGTCGATCGGCGTTCCGCGCAGCTCGATGCCGCCCGAAGCCGTGCGCGCCAGCTCGCCGGTGTCGCCGATCTCGGCGCGGATGCCGGAGCGGGCCAGCAGATCCCGGAACAGCTCGAACTCCGGGTAGAGGAACTGCTGCTCCGGCTTCTCGTCGACGATGGCGACGCTGCCGAGGCGGGCGTCGGCACCGCGGAGCGCCTGGAACTCGGCGCGGAAGGTCTCGACGATCCGCTCCCCCATCTCCTCCATGGAGAGGAGCCCCGAGCAGGCACCGTCCAGCTCGCTGAGACCGCAGAGCGTCGCGTTGCGGAGCCCGTTCAGGAGCGCGCCGCCGGCGTTGGTGTTGATCTCGATCAGCCGGGGGCCGTCCTCGGCCATGTGGAAGTCGTATCCCATCATCACGCCGAAGTTCCCCGGCGCGTGGGCGCGGAGGGGATCGACGCCGGCGTCGGCGAGGGCCCGGTAGGGCTCCGAGTGCGCGATGCGGAAGAGCAGCGCCACGGCCCGCTCGATGCGGGCAAAGTGCCCGGCCTCGAGCGCGATGGCGGTGCGGGCATAGGGGATGTCGGTCGGCTCGGACTGGGCCCGGGCGGGGACCCGCTGGACGTTTCCATGATCATCGAAATATAAGCATCGGGCGCTGCTGTCAAGAGGAGCCCGGTTCGCGTTGTGCCATCTTCCCCGCGCTGGCCGAACGCCGGTCTCGATCGGGAGGGGGCCACCCATGCGGCTCTATCTGGTCCAACACGGAGAGGCACTGGCCAAGGAGGTGGATCCGGAGCGTCCCCTCAGCGAGAAGGGACGCGAGGACGTGGCCAGGGTCGCGGGTTTCCTGCAGCGAGCGGGGATCCGGGTGACACGGGTTGCGCACAGCGGCAAGGCCCGAGCCAGAGAGACGGCGGAGATCCTGGCGGCCGCGCTCGCGCACGGAGAAGGCGCCATGAGCCGGAGCGGCATCGATCCGAAGGACGAGGTGGGGCCGGTGGCCGAAGAGGCGGCGCGCTGGTCGGAGGATGCGATGCTGGTCGGTCACCTCCCATTCATGGGAAGGCTGGCCTCGCGGCTCCTCTCCGGAGCCGAGCAGGCGGACGCCGTCGCCTTCCGGCCCGGCAGCGTGGCCTGCCTGGAGCGGGGAGCGGGCGGCGGCTGGACGCTCGCGTGGATGATCCGCCCCGAGCTTCTGGCGGGGCTTTCCGGGACGGCTCCGCGGACGGAGCGATAGTCGTGCGCCTTTTCTGCTCCGCGGTCCTCGGGCTGATGCTCTTCGTCTCCGCTCTCGCAGCCTCGAGCGGCGCAAGGGCAGAGCCGGCTGGCGAGGTCCACTCGGGTGTGCCGGAAGCGGTGGACACCGATCGCAGGCACCTCTTCTATCTGCACGGCGCCTGGATCGAGCAGGGCGGCCTGGAGCGCTCACACCCGCGCCACGGGCGCTACGAGTACCAGGCGATCGTGCAGGCCTTCGCGGAGCGCGGCTTCGTCGTGATCAGCGAAGCCCGGAAGGGGGAGATCGACCCGGAGGCCTACGCGCACAAGGTGGCGGCCCAGGTCCGGCGTCTCCTCGAGGCGGGCGTTCCTGCTTCGCACCTCACCGTGATCGGCCACTCCAAGGGCGGAAACATTGCGCTGATTGCGGCCAGCGAGCTGCCAGAAGAGAAGCTGAGCTTCGTGATCATGGCCGGGTGCGGCAGGCGGGGCAGTGCTTTCGGGCAAAGCTTCGACCGCTTCCTCGAAGAGCGCGCGGCTCGTCTGCGCGGGCGCCTTCTCTCGATCTTCGACGCGAGCGACCGCGTGGCGGGAAGCTGCCGGGAGGCCTTCGAGAAGGCGGCGGTGGCGGAGAGCTCGGAGGTGGTGCTCCAGACCGGGCGTGGGCACGCGCTCATGCGCTACACGACCCGCGTCTCGTGCCCCTCCCAGTAGCGGTCCCTGAGCTTGCGCTTGTAGAGCTTGCCGGTGGGCAGGCGCGGCAGCTCCGCCGCGAAGTCGATCGAGCGGGGGCACTTGAAGTGAGCGATGCGCTCGCGGGTGTAGGCGATCAGCTCCTGCTCCAGCTCCGGCGAGCCGGCGACGCCCCCGACCGGCTGCACCACCGCCTTCACCTCCTCGCCGAATTCCTCGTTGGGAACGCCGAAGACGGCGACGTCGAGCACCTTGGGATGGACGGTCAGGACGGCCTCGATCTCGGCGGGGTAGATGTTCACCCCGCCGGAGATGATCATGAAGGCCTTGCGGTCGGTGAGGTAGAGGTAGTCCTCCTCGTCCACGTATCCCATGTCGCCGATGGTCGACCAGTTGGGATGCTTCGGGTGCTGGGCCTGCGCCGTCTTCTCCGGCTCGTTGTGGTACTCGAAGGGCATCGCGTCGCGCTCGAAGTAGATGATTCCGGGCTCGCCCGTGGGCATTTCCTCGCCCATCTCGTCACAGATGCGGATGCTGCCGATCACCGCGCGCCCCACCGAGCCGCGGTGCGCCAGCCACTGCGGGGAGTCGATGAAGGTCAGGCCGTTCAGCTCGGTGCCGCCGTAGTACTCGGTGAGGATCGGGCCCCACCACTCGATCATCTGCTGCTTCACCGGGACCGGGCAGGGAGCGGCGGCGTGGATCGCGCCCTTCAGGCTGGAGACGTCGTAGCGCGCCCGCTCCTCTTCGGGGAGCTTGAGCATCCGCGTGAACATGGTCGGGACCCACTGGCTGTGATTGCAGCGGTAGGTCTCGATGCAGCGCAGCGCCTCCAGCACGTCGAACTCCTCCATCATCACCAGGGTGCCCCCGATCGAGAGCTGCCCCATCGAGAAGCCGAGCGGGGCCGAGTGGTAGATCGGAGCCGGAGAGAGGTAGATCGTCTCCGGGGAGAAGTCGAAGAGCGCCGCGAGGAACCGGGTGACGGGCTCGCCCTCCTCGACGCTTCGGCCGGAGAGCGGCCGCTTGATGCCCTTCGGCCTTCCGGTGGTGCCGGAGCTGTAGAGCATCGTGGCGCCGGTCGGCTGCTCCGCCAGGGGCTCGGCCGGCTGCGAGGCGATGGCGTCCTCGTAGGGCTCGTAGCCCTCGGCCGCTCCGTCGGCCATGAGAAGCAGCCTGCACTTCGGGGTCCGGGCGGGAAGCTGGACCGCCACCTCCGCCATGCGGCGGGACGTCACCAGCGCCTCGGCGCCGGAGTCGTCGATGATGTAGGCGGCCTCCTCGGCCGAGAGGTGGCGGCTCACGGTGGTGAGGTAGAGGCCCGAGCGGAACGCGGCCCAGTAGACCTCCGGGTAGCGCGGGTGGTTCTCCATGAAGATCGCCACGTGGTCACCCGGGCGAAGCCCGGACGCCCAGAAGAGCTGAGCCAGCCGACAAGACCTCTCTTCCAGCTCGCCGTAGCTGACGATCTCTCCCGACCGCGCCATGATCAGGGCCGGCTTGTCGGGATTCGCGGCTGCGTGAGTTCCCGGAAACACCAGAGCTTCTCCTTCTCCGACCGGCGGGCGGCTCGAGAGCCCCCTCGGGATCCAAAGAGCCGCCATTCTGCCAGGGTTGCCCGGCGATGAGAAGGGCGTGCCGCGCGCCGGCACCGGGCGGTTCCGATACGCTCTTCACGTGACCGAGAACCGGAAGAAACGCCGCCAGACCCGTGTGCCCAGCGGCCGCCTGGAACGCCTGGCGCGCCTCGGCTGGATGGCCGGCGAGTTCGCGGCCGGCGGGCTGGCCGACGGCGCGAAGCGCCTGGTGGGCTCGGGGCCCATGGATCCGGCCAGCATCTTCCTCTCCGGGCCACGCGCCACAGAAGCTCGCCAGCCGCCTCTCGCAGATGCGGGGCGCCGCCATGAAGCTCGGCCAGCTGCTCTCGCTGGAGGGGGACGACCTCCTGCCCCCCGAGTTCGCGGAAGCGCTGGCCGTGCTGCGCGCCACCGCGGACACCATGCCGGCCTCGCAGGTCCGCCGCGTCCTCGGACGCGCCTACGGCAAGGGCTGGGAGGCGCGCTTCCGCGAGTTCGAGTTCGAACCCCTGGCGGCGGCCTCGATCGGACAGGTGCACGCGGCGGTGACCAGCGACGGCCGCGACCTCGCGCTCAAGATCCAGTACCCGGGCGTGGCGCGCAGCATCGACAGCGACGTCAACAACCTGGCCAGCATGCTGCGGATGACGCGCATCCTGCCGGTGGAGGTCGACATCTCGGAGATCGTGGCCGAGGCGAAGCGGCAGCTGAAGGAGGAGGCCGACTACCAGCGCGAGGCGGAGCATCTGAAGCGCTACCGGACCCTGGTGGCCGACGAGCCCGGGGTCCGCGTCCCGCGAGTCCACGACGACTTCACCACCAGGCGCGTGCTGGCCATGGAGCGCGCCGCGGGGCGCCCCATCGAAGACCTCCGCAGCCCCGACTACCCGCAGAGCCTGCGCGACCACGCGGGCGAGCAGCTGCAGCGCCTGATGTTCCGCGAGCTCTTCGAGTTCGGCTTCATGCAGACCGATCCCAACTTCGCCAACTACCTCTTCGACCCCGACTCGGACCGCCTGGTGCTGCTGGACTTCGGCGCGTCGAGGGAGTTCCCCGCGGAGTTCGTGGAGCGCTACCGGCGCATCTGCCGCGCCATGGTCAGCTGCGACCGCGAGGAGATCCGGCAGGCGGCCGTCGCGATCGGCTACCTGGGCGGGGACGAGTCGGAGGGCAGGGCCAAGGCGCTGGCCGACCTCATCATCCTGCTGGGCGAGCCCCTTCGACACCCAGGGGTGTATGACTTCGAAGGCTCGCGGCTGGCCGCGCGGGCCCGCGACGCCGGCTTCGACCTGGTGGTCCGCAAGGGCTTCATGCGCGCGCCGCCACCGGAGACGATCTTCCTGCACCGCAAGCTCGCCGGCACCTTCTTCCTCTGCGCGCGCATCGGCGCGCGGGTCGACACCCGCGCCCTGGTCGCCCCCTACATCGGGGACGACTGAAGCGCCCGCGCGGGCCTCGCCAGGTGCAATGCCGGGGCGGCGGCTGTAGGCTCCGGCCATCCACTTCCAGCTGGAGGGGAATCGTCGATGCCGCACCGGATCCTTCTCGCCTCGATCGCTCTTCTCGCGTGTCTCACGGCCTGCGGGGGCAGCGACCGTCCACCGGGGGAGATCGAGGGAGCGCGCCGGCCCCAGGCGGCGCTGGATGCCGCCGAGCGCGCGCAGAGTGGCGCCGTGGAGGACCTCGCGAGGCGCGTGGGCGCCGAGCGCGGACTTCCGGCCAAGCGGATCCTGTTCGGCGACTTCCACGTCCACAGCACCTACTCGACCGACGCCTTTGCCTTCTCGCTGCCGCTGCTCGCCGGCGAAGGGGCGCACCCCCCTGCGGACGCCTGCGACTTCGCCCGCTACTGCGCGGCCCTCGACTTCTTCGCGCTGACCGACCACGCCGAAGCGCTCACGCCGCTGCACTGGGAGCTCGAGAAGGAGAACGTCCGCCAGTGCAGCGAGCTCGCCGGCGGCCCGGCGGACCCGGACATGGTGGCCTTCCTGGGCTTCGAGTGGACCCAGGTCGGCGCCACGCCGGAGAGCCACTGGGGACACAAGAACGTGATCTTCCCCGGCATCGAAGACGACGAGCTCCCGGCGCGGCCGATCAGCTCCCTCGCCGACGAGGGGCCGGGGCTCTTCGGCGGGCTCCGCATGGCGAGTGCCGCCCGCTGGGTCGATCCGCTCGGTTGGAGCGAGTACTCCGACTTCCTCTGGCTGCTCGACGAGCTCGCGGACCTGGAGCGATGCGAGCGGGGTGTGGACTCGCGCCGGCTTCCCAGCGACTGCCACGAGAACGCCCCGACGCCCGAGGTGCTGTTCGAGAAGCTCGCCCAGTGGGGCCTCGACGCCCAGGTGATTCCCCACGGCACGACCTGGGGTCTCTACACGCCGGCGGGGGCCTCGATGGACCATCAGCTCACCAGCCGCCAGCACGATCCGGACCAGCAGCGGCTGATCGAGATCATGTCCGGGCACGGAAACTCCGAGGAGTACCGGAGCTGGCGCGAGCTCGGCATCGGCCCCGACGGCGCTCCGGTCTGCCCTCCTCCCACGGAGGACTACCTGCCCTGCTGCTGGCAGGCCGGCGAGATCATGCGCGAGCGCTGCGGCGATCTTCCGAAGCGGGAGTGCGAGGAGCGCGTCGAGGAGGCGAAGCGCCTGGCACTGCTGGCGAACGTCTCGCCGCACATGGTCTTTCCCGACACGCGCGCCGAGGATTGGCTCGACTGCGGGCAGTGCCGCGACTGCTTCAAGCCTTCCCTCGGCTACCGCCCGCGGGAGTCCGTGCAGTACACGATGGCGCTCTCCAACTTCGACGAACCCGGGCCGGACGGCGACCCGCTGCGCTTCCGCTACGGCTTCATCGCCTCGAGCGATGTTCACACCGCCCGCCCCGGCACCGGCTACAAGCAGTACGAGAGGCGCAGGATGACCGAGACGACGGGAACGCGCTCCGAGTTCTACTACGACCTCTTCCGCCGCAGGATGGCACCGGGAGACGCCGATCCCCAGGTTCCCCAGCCCGTTCCCGCGGGTCGCAGCCTGCTGGGCGCCGACACGGAGCGCGTGGCGAGCTTCCTGTATCCGGGCGGACTGGTCGCCGTACACGCGGACGGCCGAAACCGCGAGGCGATCTGGGAGGCCCTGGGGCGGCGCGAGGTCTACGGCACCAGCGGCCCGCGCATCCTCCTCTGGTTCGATCTCGTGGACATTCCCGGTGGCGGCGCGCTCCCGATGGGCTCGTCACTCACCTTCTCGGGCACGCCCTCGCTTCGAGGTGCGTGCGGTGGGAGCCTTCGAGCAGAAGCCGGGCTGCCCGGAGGAGAGCCTGGAAGGCCTCTCGCCCGCGCGCCTGGAACGGCTCTGTCGGGGCGAGTGCTACCACGCCAGCGACACCCGGCATCCCATCGTCGCCATCGAAGTGGTCCGCATCCGACCCCAGGCGCACCCGGGGGAGAAGATGGAGGACCTGATCGAGGATCCCTGGAAGCGCTTCGAGTGCGAGCCGCGGCCCGACGGCTGCGTGATTCGCTTCGAGGACTCCGACTACGCGGAATCCGATCGCGACGTGCTCTACTACGCGCGCGCCATCCAGGAGGAGACGCCGGCCGTCAACGGGGCGAACCTGCGCACCGAGTTCGATGCCGAGGGCAACGCCGTGCGCACGAGCCCCTGCTACGGCGACTACCGCACCTCCTTCGAAGACGACTGCCTCGCGCCGGTCGAGGAGCGCGCCTGGTCCTCCCCCATCTTCCTCGATCAGGCGCGCTCGGTGCCGAGCGACTGAGGTGGAGAGGGGACCCCCGGAACCCCGCCCTACAGGTAGTCCGACCGGCGGCGGGACCCGTCCCAGCGAATGTCGGGGTAGAGGGCGTCTTCGCGGGCCTGGATTCGCTCGCGGTGGCGGATCAGATCCTGGAAGACGATCTCGAGCTCCTTGTCCATGTCGCTGGTCGGCTCGTAGCCCAGATCCAGGAGATTCTGGTGCTCGGGATTGTAGTAGTGCTCCTCGGCCTCGATGCGGGGATTCTCCATCTGTGAGATTCCGACCTCGAGTCCGAGCCGGTTACCCACCTTCTGGACCGTCTCCGCCAGCTGGTAGATGCTGTAGACGTCCTCGAACTGGTTGAACACGCGATACTCGCCCCTGGGCGGCGGGTTCTCGACGGCCAGGGTGAGGCACTGCATCGAGTCCCGCAGAGGCAGGAAACCGCGTTTCTGGTTGCCCTTCCCGAAGGGCGTGATCGGCAGGCCGATCACGGCCTGCGCACAGAACCGGTTGATGGCGGTTCCGAAGGCCTGATCGAAGTCGAAGCGCGTGCTGAGACGTTCGTCCCGCTGCATGGTGTCGATCTGGGTGCCGTAGACGACCCCCTGCATGACGTCAGTGGAGCGCAGCCCCCAGAGCCGGCAGGCCATCTCCACGTTGTGGGAATCGTGCACCTTGGACTGGTGGTACCAGCTCCCCGCCTTGCGGGGGAACATCATCCGGTCCTTGCGTCCCTTGTACTCGATCTCGAAGAACCCCTCCGGGATATCGACGTTCGGCGTGCCGTACTCGCCCATCGTACCGAGCTTGACCAGGTGGCAATCGGGGACGACGTCCCGCATCACGTGCAGCGTGATCAGCGTCCCGATGGTGTTGTTGGTCTGGGTGTAGACGGCGTTGTGGACGTCCAGCATGCTGTAGGGCGCTGACGGCATCTCGCCCAGGTACACGATCGCCTCGGGCTGGAAGGTCTTGTACGCGTTCTGGACGAAGTTGTAGTCGGTCAGGTCACCCCGGAAGAAGCGGAGGTTCTTCTCCAGCACGGCCCGATAGGCGTAGAGGCGCTGGTCCATCTTCGCGATCGGAATGGCGGAGTGCGAGCCCAGCTCGCCGACCCACCTGCGGCGCGAGTAGTCGTCGATCCCTGCGACCTGGTGCCCGCGCTCCCCGAGGTAGAGAGACAGGGTCCAGCCGAGATAGCCGTCCACTCCCGTGATCAGTACGCGCATTATCGTGCTCTCTCGAAGTCGATGGTTTCCCCCTTACTATACTGCCTCCCGAGATCGAGCAGCTCGGCGAGCTCGCGAAGCCGCGCTTGGGCTCTCTCCTCGTCCCCCGCGGACGCGACGCCGGTGCCGAGCCGCGCGACCCAGGCCCCGCCCGGTCGGCGCAGCGGCGACTGATCGGTGGCCAGGAAGGCGCGCAGGACCTCCTGGAGCAGCGGATCGGTCCCCAGGTACCCGTGGAAGGTCGAGATCCGCCGGGGACCCGAACGAGCCGAAACCACCTCGACGCGAAGGCCGCCCGGCTCGAGCTCCAGGGGCGTTCTGTCTTGGACGTACCAGCCCGAGCCCGGCACCGCGTGCTTGGGAGAGAGCAGGCTGCGGCCCCGCCGCAGGCGGTCGTCGTAGGCGACGAAGACGTCGACGGTCTCGTCGCCCCGCTGATAGCGCCGGTAGTCCTTCCGGAGGAGGCGCACGGTGCCCAGGAATCGCGAGTCTGGCTTCAGGGTCTCGATCGCCTCCCAGTCTCCGATCTTCTCGGGGAGGGAGACCCGCGGAGTCTCCTGGGCCTCCGGCGGGCTCCAGCGGGGCAGCCAGATCGACGCTCCGAGCATCGTTCCGAGCAGGACGGCGAGCGCTGCAGCACGTCCCAGCCTGCCCGAGTGCTCGCTCTCCGCCCCGGCGGACTGCGAATCCACCCCTGCCGCGGGGCGCGCGCGGCTGCGCCCCCAGGACCGGAGGCCTGCATCGACGCCGGAGACGGCCATCGAGCCGACCAGGAAGAGGGCCGCGCCCTGCACCGCATGACTGGCCGGTTCCTCGAGCTCCGGAAACAGCATCAGCACCACGATTCTCGCCAGGTTCACGCCCCACGCGATCACGACGGCCGAGGCGACGAGAACGACGAGGTGCAGTCGCGACGCGGGTGAGTACCCGACGAGGCCGACGGCCACCATGGCCAGCACCACCATCGACCGCAGGCCACTGCAGGTCTCGATGATCTGGAGGGTGCCATCGGCGAAGTAGAGCATGTCCCCCTCCTGGACCACCGAAAAGCCGACGCCGTTCAGCAGCCAGGCAGAGACACCGGCGTTCATCAGCTGTAGCGCGAACGTCACGTGGTTGTTGAGAACGCCCGGGAGGGGAATCGCGAAGGCGAGGAACAGGATGGGGAGGACGAGCGCCCCGGCAAAGCGGGCCCCGAAGAGCAGCAGGGCGCTCCCCAGACAGAAGGCCAGGAACGAGAGCAGAAGCAGGTCGGGCGCGTCGACGTGGTGGCCCCAGAGGAAGAGCGCGAGCCCCGCGCCCAGGAGCGGCAACGCAGCCAGGGGCGAGCCGGGGTTTCCGAGAGCCTGCGCCAGCCTGCCGCGGCGCCGGTAGAGGAGGAACGCTGTGATCGCGAAGACGATCGGGGGCGCCGTGTCACTGGTGCCGAAGAAGAACCAGGTCGCACCGGGGAGCCCCGGCGAGCTCGGGTCCCAGAGGAGCAGGTCCCGGTAGGCGAGAGCGGCGGCCGCTGCGAGCGCGATCAGCAGCGCGGCGAGGGGCTGGGAGCGCCAGCGACTGAGACGGCGACGGAGGCTCCTGGCCATTCCGCGTGGCTCATCCACCCGTCGAAGGACCGCTCACGCCACGGCCGGACACGGGAGGCGTTCCCGGCGAGCAAGCGAATGACGCCCCGGCCAAGAGGACCGGGGCGTCATTCTAGTTGGGTCTTCGCCTGCGCTACGGAGCCGGCAGGCAGCTGCCGTCGCTGGCCTGGTCGTCCGCCAGGTCGCAGTCCAGGTCCAGGTCATCGAAGGCGTTGATCTTCTTGCAGGCCTCGCAGATCGACGCCTCGATCGCGCACTCGATCACATTGGCCAGGTTCGCATCCGCGCAATCGCCCGGGAAGGCCCCGGCGGGGTTCAGGAGGTTCTGGCAACTCTTGTCTACCTTCTTCGCGAAGCTCTCCTGACCGTTGGTGATCGCCTTGTTCGAGCTGAAGGCCGCCTGCAGCCTCGACTCGAGCGCTGCAGCGCTGTCGACCATCTCGTCCTTGATGGCCGCCTTCTTCTCCTTGTTGATCTGCTTGAGGGTCGTGTACTCAAGCTTGTTGGTCTCCTTGAGCATCGTGAGCTGGCACTTGGCCGTGTCCTTGTTGACGCTCTTCGTAACCAGACCGGTGGCCGGGTCGTCGAAGAGCGTATCGACCAGCGCCTGGGCGCCGTCCACGGCGGCGTTGTTCACCGTGGTCGCGTCGGTGTAGGCGAAGTCCGGGGTGTCGGGAGCGAGCGGGTCGCACTTCTTCGCCTCACCGTCCTCCGTCTTGACCTCGGCCTTCGCCACCTTCCCCTTGCGGTCGGCGACGGTGCAGGCGTCGAAGCTCATCATTCCGAGCTTCTCCTTCTGGAAGTCCTGCAGGCACTGCTGGTTGTCCTTAAGCTGCTGGTTGTTGACCTTCGCGCCGTTCTTGTTCATCGTGTTGACGCAATTCTGCTGGTCCTTGTCCAGCGACGGATCCGGCGTGGGTGTCGGCGTCGGCGTCACGGTCGGCGTCGGCGTCGGCGTCACGGTCGGCGTCGGAGTCGGAGTGGGAGTCGGCGTCGCAGTCACGCTCGGCGTCGGCGTCGGCGTCGCAGTCACGCTCGGCGTCGGCGTCGGCGTCGCGGTTCCCGAGGGCGTGGGTGTCGGTGACGGCGTCGGACCCGCCATGGCGCTCGATGCCCACACGGCCACTGCGCCGAAGGCGAGAAGGACCAGAAGCGCGAGAAGCGCCTTCCGCCGTGTGCTGCGTCGGCTGCGCAGGCCGCCCATCAATGCAACACCCGCCCCGCCGGAGAGCAACAGAAGCAGGTTGCCCGGCTCCGGTGCGAGGTTGATCTTGAGGATCGCGGTGATCGGGAGCTCCGGGAATGCGGTCGTGAGGCTCGTGAAGGTCTTGGTAGCCGTCACGAGCTGCACGGTGCCAGCCACGCCCATGGGCAGGTAGCCGCCCGGAAGGTTCGGCGTCGTCGTGGCGCTGGCCGCCCCGTGGATGGTCATGACCGGAGTACCGAGGGTCCACGGGGCGTGCTGCTGCGTGATCGACACGCCGCCCGTGAACGACTGGGTTCCTCCGACACCGAGCCCGGCCGGCGGGGAACCAGTTGGTGTAAGCGGCACGGGGATGCCCGAGTACACGCACGGCGCGAAGACCAGACAGATCTTCGCCGTGCCCATGAGGCCCATCGGGGCTCCGCTTCCGCCCACGATGGGGGTCCCGGTGGCGAACCCGAAGCTGGTGAAGATGACCGAGTTGATCGTGTTGCTCGTGGTCACCGGAATGGAAGCGCTGATCGGACCAAAGCCGGCTCCGCCGGTCAGGGCCAGTGTAAGGATGCTCGCGCCAGCCCCGCTACCGTTGACGACCGCGGTACCGGTACCCGGCGCAGTGACACCGGGCAAGGTCGACAGCCCGAATTCGAGAGTTCCGGTGTACGAGACAGTCCCGGCACCTGCATTCACGGCTACGCCTAACACCAACAGACCAGCCAGAGCAACGCCCAGCAGGTTTCGCATGTTCAAGCTCCCGATCTCTTCCGAACCGTGGATCGCGACGGCCTCTCCGCAGCGCACACGACCGGTGGACCGCCGAAAACACGCCCTTTGGCGTAGAGTGACGGCCCCCGCACACCGACTGTAACCTCATAGCCGGCCACGTAGCAAGTAGAGTTGATGATTGCTGAAAAGATTAGGGAAACCGTGACGTGGCTCACTCCTTGCCCCGCCTTTCCCCGCGGGGGCAATCTGTATCTCTCCGCCTGCCGCCACCGCAACCGGCTCGCCGGAGTCAGCAGCGAGAAGGCGGAGATCGCGGCGTTGCACAGCAACATCGACAAGATGAGCGCGGAGAAGGCCACCGCGCCGGTGGCCGGCACTCCGTGGGGATCGAGCATCAGCATCAATGCCACGTCGCGGGTTCCCAGACCCAGCACGGAGATGGGGAGCATCGTCACCAGGGAGGACGCGGCGGCGATACAGACCAGCGGCAGAAAAGGGATGTCGAAGCCGATGGCCAGGCTGAGGAGGTAGACGGCCGAGTAGTTTGCCCCCCAGGCCAGGCCCGTCAGCAGGAGCGCCCGCGCCAGCGTTCGCGCGGAGAGCCCGCGCAAGCCCGCTGCGAAGTCCCGGTAGCCGCGGGCGAGGCGCTCGCTGCTCGCCGCAGCCAGCCACCGCGACGTCGTCCGGTAGATCCGGCCTCGGGTCGCCAACCAGAGCAGGATGGGCCCCAGCGCCACCAGGATCGCGATCGCCGCCGCGTGCCAGGAGCTCATCCGCCCCGGAAACACCACGAGCCACAGCGCCATGGCACCGAAGGCCAGCAGGAACACCAGATCGAACAGACGATCCACCACGACGCTGCTGAGCGATTCGCCCAGGGACATGCCCTTCTCCCGGAGGTGCAGCGCCTTGACGAATTCCCCCACCCGCCCCGGCGTGGCAGTCCCGACCAGGATGGAGAAGCCGTAGACGCTCACGGCTTCGGCGAAGCCGAGGCGAACCCCCTGCGGAGAAATCAAGCTCTGCCAGCGCAGTGAGCGCAGCGCCAGGGAGGGGATGAAAAGAAGGTAGGCCGCGATCAATGGCGCGGGATCGGCCTCGCCGATGGCCGCGAGCGTCTCGCGCGTTCCGAGGCGATAGAGGACCAGGGCGAGGATGGCCGGACCGATCGCCCGCTGGGCGTAGACGCGCCACCGGCCGTGGCCGCGAGGGCGGCCGGCCGTCGGGCCGTTCATCGCCACCACGTCTTCAGGATGGTCCGCGCGAAGGACAGGGCGTAGCTCCAGTTCCTGCCCTTCTTGCTCTCCCCGCTGAGCCGCCGCTTGACGGTCACGGGGGCCTCGCCGATGCGGATGCCCTTCTTCGCCGCGTCGATGATCAGCTCGGAAGTGTGAAACTGATCCTGGCGCAGCCGGACACGCGACAGCTCCGAGAGCCGAAAGGCGCGGAAGCCGTTCGAGCAGTCGGTGATCCTCACGGCGGTCAGCAGACGGATCACCGCATTGAAGACGTGGATTCCGGCGTACCGCACCGGGCTGTCCTTCTCTCGCACCCCGAGGAGGCGCGAGCCGATCACGAAATCCACGCTCCCAGCGACGATCGGTTTCACCAGCCTTTCGATCTCCGACGGGAGGTGCTGTCCGTCCGCGTCCATGGTCACCACGATCTCGGCTCCGTGCGAACGCGCGATGTCGAAGCCCAGGCGCAGAGCGGCGCCCCCTCCCCGGTGCACCGGGCTCCGGACGGCCAGGGCGCCGGCCTCCCGCGCCACTTCGAAGCTGCCGTCCTGGCTTCCGTCGTCGACCACGATGGCCGCCAGCCGGTGCCCGCACACGCTCTCCGGCATCGCCCCGAGCACCGCACCGATGTTGTCGGCCTCCTGATAGGCGGGGATCACGACCACGACCGGAGGCAGGCGCCCGGCCTCCGGATAGCTGTCCCTGAACTCGGCCACACCCAGCCGACGCACCAGATCGTCGAACTGGTCGTTGTGGTCCGACGCCGTGATCCGTGAGTAGGAGAGCAGGAGCCAGAGAAGCACGTTCGAGACGATCAGGACCGCGATCAGGCGGCTGAACTGGGCCTGCTCGAGCATCAGCATGTCGCGCAGCACGTTCACCAGGTTCGGGAACAGCGACACGGCCATCAGCGAGACGGAGAACGAGGCGACCCAGAAGAAGTCGATCCTGCGCGCGTTGCCGCGGCGAAAGCGTCCGAAGATGTAGAGGAAGGTCAGCGCACCGACGATCAGCCCCAGGACTCGGATTGCAGACACTCGAGGTCACCCCGTCGTCGGTCTGGCGTGCACCGGAAGCTCTCCCTCACCGGGTCGGTGGTCAGGGCCGAGCCAGAGCATAGCCCCGCCTTGTCAGCGTGGAGCAGCGCATCGGGGTGAACCTGTAACAGGCTCCGGGAGTGAGTGCCCGATGAATCCCGCGACGCAGGGGATCGGGCTCGGTGGACGCCCGGTGTCGGATAAGTCAACCTCCCCTCCGCTTCGTAGCCGAGCATCGAGCGCACACCTGGGGATGGCCAGGAAGGTGGGTTCGGACCTGACGGCCCGAGGATCCCGGGAGCGTCTGGATGGAAGCCTGGAATCAGCTCGCCGCCAGCCTCGCCGAAGCGGTGGGAACCTGGCGGGCGCTGCCAGCCGACTTCTGGCGAGTGCTCTGGCCGCTCTTCCTGATCAGCGTCTCGGCCTACCCGATGGTCGTCGGCTGCAGAACGCTGCGGGACAACATCACCTCCCGCCTGGACAGATGGCTCCTCGCGCCGCTGTTCGGAATGGCCTACTACACGCTTCTGTTCAGCGCCGCCAATGCCCTGCTCGGTGTTCCGATCGGCGCCGCCTCCTTCTATGTCGTCTTCACCCTGACCTCCGCCGTCGGCTACGGGTGGCTGGCTCGCAGCCGCATCGACTGGAAGGGGCACTGGCGGCGCGGGCACTGGGGGGTCGTGGCCGGTCTGCTCCTGCTCCTGCTGCTGGCCGGGGCGACGCGCTTCTCGATGAGCGTGAAGTACCCCGACCGGCTGCTCGATTCGGACCCGTACCGGCACTACCCGCGAACCGAGTGGATCGTCGAGACGGGAGACATCGCCCGGTGGGAGCCGTGGCTCACGGGAGAGGTGCCCATCTACGAGGTGCAGGGCTGCTACGTGCTGGCTGCGCTCCTCAGCACGGTGGGCCGCGTGGACGCTCACTGGGTCTGGAAGTACGGCTCGCTCCTGATGGGTGCCCTGTCGGCGCTGGCCTTCTACCTCTTCGCAGCCTACTTCGTTCCCGGACGTCCAAGGCGCTTCGTGGGACTGCTCGCCGCCGGCTTCGCGGCCGGCTTCGCGGTCCACATCACCCGCACGAACATGGGATTCAGCGAAGCCTGGTCACTGGTCTACCTGCCCGTGGCGCTGCTGATGGTCATCTGGTCGTTCCGATTCGACTCGGTCGCCGCAGGAGCACTCTACGGTGTCTTCGTGCTGGCGATTGCCGCCTCGAACATGATTCCCGTCTCCATGGCGATGGTCTTCCTGCTGCCGTACTGCGCGTATCAGCTCCTGCGGCGTTGCGGGCCGCCCCTCTGGCGTGCCGCGGTGGTCCGCTCGCCGAAGGATTCCCCCCGCTCACCCGAGCCCGATTGGATCCGAAATCTCGCCCGGGCCTTCGGAGGGCTCGGCCTCGGCGTCGCGGTGTTCTTCGCCTTCATCGGGATATGGCAGACGACCTGGGCGGGTGTCCCCATGACCGTGGGAGCGCGCGCCCACAGCGTCGAGAACATGAGCATCATGAAGGGCGTCTTCCGCAAGGAGGAAGACAAGGCCCGCGAGAAGGCGAAGCAGCAGTCGAACCTTCCCGGCATCCACCGCCTGCTCGCCGGCGGTCTCGGCTGGCACAACACCAAGATCCTCGACCTCTACATGGGGCACCGCACGGCCGTCTGGGGCATCCTGGCGCTCTCGTTCGTGCTGCTGGTTCCCGCCGCACGGCCGCGAGGCGCCGAGTCCCCCGAGAAGCCATCACGCCCACCCTTGGCGGTGGGCGGCGAGCCCCGCGGCCAGTGGCTCGACGCCAGGATCTTCCTGTTGCTGTTCGCCCTGCTCCCGCTGATGGAGTTCGCCCTGCTCCCGGTGCTGATGCGAGACGATGGCCTGGGGATGAGCGACATCCGCGATGGCGACCGCCTGATCGAACAGCTTCGCGTGGACGGTCCCGAGAGAATCGCGCCACTGCGTCGGCACCTCTCGGGGAACACGCGGCAGCTCCTCTCGCAGCATCAGTTCTCGGGTCCCTGGTCGGAGAGGCTCCTCGACGCGCTGCTCACCGACCTGAACCGCATTATCGAGGGTCCGCCGCTCGACATCGGGGTGGACGAGTGGAGCGGCATCGCGTTTCGCGGCAAGACCCGCGCGCTGCACTCGGGCTCGCTCGAGGAGGACGACCGGCAGTACTTCAACCGCCTGGTGATCGAAGACGTCTTTCCCGAAGCACTCGTCCGACGCGACATTCTGGGGATTCGCTTTCGGACCTTCACCGGGAGGACCTACCGCTACCTCGTCATGCCGGCCTACGGTTTGTCGCTGGCCATGGCGATCGCAGTCGGGATGCTCGTCGACCTCCTGACCGGCCTGCTGGCGCGGCTCGACCGGCGTACCACCACTTCGCAGAAACGCGACAGGGGTACGGGCTCCCCCACGGTCAGGTGGCCGGGACGCCTGCGATCGACCTTGATGGTGCTGACGTTTGCCCTGCTCTGCAGTCACGTGCTCTACGCGAAGGGCTACGGCAACTGGCCGCCGACCAGCAAGCCGTCCGAGGAGCGGGCGCTACGTTGGATGATCGAGAACCTGCCGGACGATGCGCGAATCGTCGCCAACTGGTTCAACGCGGACTTCGTGCGCAGCTATTCGGCCCGCGCCGGAAGACCGATGCCCTCGATCTTCGCCGGAACCGAGAACCGCCCCGGCATCCGCCTCAACGTGCGAGCCGCCGTGGAGCCCGGCGGTCTGGAGATTCCCGAGCTCACCTCCACCGACGAGATCCTGGAGTTCGCCGAACAGAACCCGGCGTCGTACTACGTCATGAAGACGCGCTTCGGACCCTGGCTGCCAGTCGAAGACGACACGGAGAACTTCCGCCTGATCGCCACCTTCTCCGGCGGCCGCGAGAAGATCGAGACGGTCCGGATCTTCGAGCTGGCCAGCAACCCCGTTCGCGTCGCCCCGAAGGAGTGACCGGCGTTTCGACGCTTCAAGGAGAGGGGCTGTGAGATCCTCACAGCCCCTCCCTTCTGTGATTGACCGAAGACGCCGTCGGCTCAGACCTGACGTCGCCTCAGCAGACCCAGCGCGCCGAGACCCAGGCCGAGCAGAACCGCAGTCGTCGGCTCGGGGATCGTGGCGATGCCCCACATGCGCTTCGCCGGTGAGCTCGTTGTTCTCGCCCGATCCCGCGTAGCTCTCCCAGCCGCCAGTGACGAGCTGGACCCCTTCCATGTAGAGCGCCGCGTCGATCGCCTCGTCCCGGTAGCCGGCGCTGTCCTGCTCGTAGAGTGCCAGCAGCGCATAGGCGGTTTCCTGAACGGATTCGTTGCCCTCGCCTTCGCCCAGATACCCGGAATTCCACGTGAAGCCGCCGGTCGAGAACTGGTAGCCGACCAAGGATGTCCGCGAGATCGCTCAGGTTGGAGGCGGAGGCGTGCTCGCCCGCGGTCGGGTCATAGTCGGCGCCGGCCGAAGCCAGACCGAGAATGGCACCCGCCAGACCGATCACGTCGTAGTAGTCGCCCCCGTCGAGCTCATCGATCTCCGCCTCAACGCCAGCGATCCAGGCGCGTCGTGCTCGCACCGATCGCCACAGCGGAGTACAGGCCCATGCCGATGTCCCACGCAGCCAGGTTGGCGATGACCCTGGATGCCCTGCCGGTCCGAATCAAGTTGACGTATCCCGCCGTGTCGTAGGGCGTGCCCGCACCGTTCCTATCGTAGGTGCCGGCAGCCAGCTCGTCGTAGAAGTTGGTCTTGACGTGATCGGAGTAGGTTGTTCCTCCGGCGATCGCGTCCAGCTCGACCGCCAGGTATCCGTCCGAGGGGGAGAAGTTGTTCGTCTTGCTGAGCAGGAGCGCCCCCGCACTCCCGGTCGCTCCAGTCAGCGCTGCCAGGTGGGCTGTATCCCCCGTCTCCGCATAGCCTTGGGCGAGTCCCATCGCGATCGGCCCCACGGTGTTGAGGGGGCTTGCATTGGTGGAACTGCCGTCGTCCAACGGCCAGTCCCAGCCTCCGTCATCGTTTTGCAGGGCCACCAGACGGTCGGCCCCATCGCTCAGGGGTGTGGCCCCTGCGGCGCCGCTCCAGATCAGGATTGCCAAGATCGCCATGCCAAGTGTCATTGCCTTCGTCATGTTCCCTTCCTCCAAGGAATTGATGATTCGTCCAAGCGGGAACAGCTCTGGCGTCGCAGGCCGCCGAGTCGCAGACCCGCTCCGAGAACCTCCCCTGGCCAGGGCTCGGAGCTGGACATCCGCAAGGCGGCCGGAAGCTGCGCTCGGGAGCGAGCCGGCCTCCGCCTCACGAATGTGTCTGGGTCGATCGAATGGGCGGTGATCCGGAGGTGATCAGACGAAAACCCGCCGGCACCCGTTGCAGCCTGCTGGCGCACCGAGGCGTCCCCTTCCCGGCGCCTCGGCGATGCAAGTTTCGCACCTTCGAATTCGATGAACCGGAACTGTTTATATCCGGTCATTTGGAGGTGACTGTAAGTGCAATACAGGACGGACGAAGGAAGGGTTCTTCCTCCTGCGAGGAACGGGTTTTCTCTGTGGGCGATCCACCTTACCCGAATGAGGGGGGTAGAGCCTTGCGCGGTCGAGTCGCCCGGCCAAGAATCTCCTCCGACCCATCAACCTCAGGATGCTCGAGAATGAACAGACACTACACAGTGACGGCGCTCTGGCTCTTGGCCCTTCTGATCACCCCCTCTGCGTCGGCCGGGAAGGGCGGCGGCGACCGGGAGGTCGGCCAGTGGTATGCGACGCGCAGCCCCGTGATCGCGCAGAGCGGGATGGCCGCGACCAGCCATCCGCTCGCCTCGCAGATCGCGATCCAGATTCTCGAGCGGGGCGGTACGGCGGTAGACGCCGCGATTGCAGCGAACGCAGCTCTCGGGTTGATGGAGCCGACCGGTTGCGGCGTGGGCGGCGACCTCTTCGCCATCGTCTGGGACCCGAAGACCGGGAAGCTGCACGGCCTGAATGCCAGTGGGCGCTCGCCGTTGGCGCTCTCCCTCGCCGAGCTGCGCAAGCGCCTGGGCGGTCAGAAGGAGATCCCCTACGTGGGCGTGCTGCCGGTCACGGTGCCGGGGGCGGTGGACGGCTGGTTCGAGCTGCACGGCAGGTTCGGCAAGCTGCCGATGACCGAGGTGCTTGCGCCGGCGATCGGCTACGCGAAGAAAGGGTTCCCGATCACCCAGGTGATCGGCGCCGGACTCGCCCTCAACCTGATGCTGCTCGAGCAGTACGCCGCGCACATCGAAGAGCTCGACAACGCGCTCAAGGTCTACATGCCCGGCGGCCAGCCGCCCGGCGAAGGCGAGATCTTCCGCAACCCGGATCTGGCGCGCACCTACGAGCGGATCGCCAAGGGCGGCCGAGACGCATTCTACCGGGGCGAGATCGCCGGGGTGATCGACGCCTACATGCGGCGTATCGGCGGCTACCTGCGCAAGGAGGACCTGGCGGCTCACCAGAGCACATGGGTGGAGCCGCTCTCCACCTCCTACCGCGGCTACGACGTCTACGAGCTGCCGCCCAACGGGCAGGGCATCGCGGTGCTGCAGATCCTGAACATCATCGAGGCCTACGACATTGCGGCCATGGGCCACAACAGCGCCGACGCGCTCCACCTGATGGTCGAGGCCAAGAAGCTCGTCTACGCGGACCGCGCCCGCTTCTACGCCGATCCGGACTTCTACGAGGTTCCCGTCGAGGGTCTGCTCTCCAAGGCCTACGCCGGCGAGCGGCGCAAGCTGATCGACATGTCGAAGGCAGCGGAAGGCGGTCCGGCACGGCGACCCGAAGCTCGAGACCGGCGACACCATCTACATGACCGTCGCCGACAAGGACGGCATGATGGTGTCATTGATCCAGAGCAACTTCGCCGGGCTGGGCGCCGGGCTGGTTCCGGACGGTCTGGGCTTCATGCACCAGAACCGCGGCCAGCTCTTCAGCCTCGAGGACGGGCACCCCAACCTCTACGCGCCCGGCAAGCGGCCCTTCCACACCATCATTCCCGCCTTCGTCGATGAAGGACGGCGTGCCCTACCTGAGCTTCGGCGTGATGGGCGGCGCGCAGCAGCCCCAGGGTCACGTGCAGGTCCTGGTCAACCTGATCGACTTCGGCATGAACGTGCAGGAGGCCGGCGACGCCGCGCGCTTCAACCACGCGGCCGGCACCTCGCCGACCCGGCCGGTCGTGCCCGAGGGAGGGGTGCTTCGCCTGGAGAGCGGCGTCGACGAAGCGGTCGTCGAGGAGCTCCGGCGCCGCGGACACACGGTGAAGGTCGAGGCGGGCGACTACGGCGGCTACCAGGCGATCCTGTGGGACCCGGTCAACCGGGCCTACCGCGGCGCATCGGAGATGCGCAAGGACGGCATGGCGATCGGCTACTGAATCGAATCGGGAGTCTGGCTACTCGCCGACGATGCGCCACCCCGTTCCGAACGGGTTGGTGGGGCTGTCGTGCCGGAAGGGGCTCCCGGCGCCGAAGGCGTTGTGGATGCTCTCAGGCGAGAACCGGCTCCCGTAGCGGCCGTAGGGGTTGGAGATGGAGTCGGGGGCGTACCGGTTGGTGCTGAGCCGGCCGCGGTAGTTGCCCTGAGAGTCGTAGAGCCGCGGTGCCCGGGTGGCGTAGGGGTTGGTGGCGCTCTTCGGGCTGTAGGGGCTTCCATAGACGCCGTAGGGGTTCTTGACGCTGTGGGGATGGAAGGGGCTCCCGGCGCCGAAGGAGTTGGCGGTGGAGCGCGGCGCGTACGGGTTGGCGCTCAGGTTCCCGAGGTCGACCTCCTGGGCCGCGGCTGGAGCCGCGAGACCCAGTGCCATGGCGGTGACGAGCAGGATTCGTTTCATGGTGTTTCTCCTCTTTCCAGTGTAGCGCTGGAGTCGATCTGCCGGGTGACGAAGAATGGGCTTCAGTCCTGCGCCGGAAACGCGGTCAGGTGGACGAGTCCGTGGTGAGCGAGGGCGCAACCGCTGACCGCGGGCCCCTCGATGCGCAGATCCTCGCCCGCACCGAGGGAGGTCCCGGTCAGGAAGGGAGCCCTCGCCAGCGCGTCGAGGAAGGGCTCGGGCGCGTCGAAGTGCCTGGCCTCGGCAAGGGGCGGCTCCTCGGACTCCTTCACCAGTGAGGCGTCCACCGCGTCGATGGCGTAGGCCCGGAGCAGGGCGCGGAAGCTCTCCGCGAAGACCCTCGGGCTGCCGATCGCCTCGGCTCCCGTCACCCGATCGCCGATGGCAGCCACGAAGCCCACCTGGCGCTCCAGCGGGCGGAAGGCGCGGCTGACTTCGTCGAGGTCGTGCGAGCGGCTCTCGCGGTAGTCGCAGTAGGCACGCGTCGGCGAGGGCGCTCCGGTGGCGGAGATCCGCTGCTCGATCTCCTCCCAGACCTCCTGCTGATCGGCGCGGAAGCGGCCGCTGCCGCCGGACGCGGCCCGCGCCTGCGCGACCCGGCGAGCCATCTTCCGTCGCACGGCGCTGGACATCACCTCGCGGGAAGCCCCGAACTGCGCGCTTCGCCGACTCCAGCGGCCGGCCTCGACACAGGAGACGTCGACCACCAACTCGCTCCGGGCGGGCACCAGGAAGCTCGCGTTGGCGACGCGGTTCTGGAGCGCGCCGGTGATCTCCTCGCCGAAGAGAAAGAGAACGGCGCTGTCTCCACGGTTCGCGACGCCGACCAGCGGCACCGAGCCGCCCTCGGTCACCTCCTCGATCCGGGCGCTGCCGCTGGCGAGCGCCTCGCCGAGGGTCACGTAGGGCGGCCCAACGCGATCGGTCGCACCCTCCGGCAGCACCAGCGGCCAGAGGCTCAGCCCCTTCCAGGCCTGCCGCGGAGCGAGCGCAACCTCGGCGACGAAGTCGGAAACCGGGCCGGGGATGATGGGATGGGGATTCGAATGGGAATGAGTCATGGGGGTCCTCCTCGACGCGAAACGTGCCGCAGGCGTGTGTCGGATCCGGTCTTTCGCCCGGTTTACGCCTACGAGGGCCTCGGGAACCTCCCATCTCCGAGCGCGAGACGAGGGCAGCGAGCGTGTAGTTTGGATGACGCAAGGGGACGGCTTGACCGATCTCGCCGAGCCCGGATGCGACGGCAGAAGCGGACCGAGGCCTGATCGCTGGACTCGGGGAGGGCTCGTGATGCAAAATCATCGGACTCGTGACCATCCAGGGCTTGTCGAGAACGGCGAGGGAGGAGACGTGAACCACCGAAAGGAAAGACGTCATGACAAGCAGTTCCGATGCGCGTCGATTCTTTTTTCCATCGTGATCGGCGTTTCCTTCGCGGCCGCCCCAACTCCATCATCCGGGGGGAAGGGCAGTCAGGACAAGTGGTGGGAGGTGACGCCCGAGCCCGAGGTGCCGTCGCCCTTCTACGACTCCATCCTCTATTCGGAGATCGCCCCCAGGCTGCGGGAGATCCAGTTGAACAGCGACAGGGGCATCGGCGTAGAAGTCATCGGGCAGTCAGCCGGCGGGCGTAACCTGTTCCTGGTGACCATCGGCGCTTCCGGGGGTGACGCGCGCCTGCGTCAGTACAAGAAGCTGCGCAAACTCATGCTCCGCGATCCCGCGAAGGCCCAGGAAAAGCTGGACCAGTTCAGCGACTTCAAGGTCCCGGTCTTCCTGAACTGCAGCATCCATGGTCATGAGTATCCGGGCACGGACGCCTGCATGCGTCTGATCGAGCAACTGGCGTACGAGGACACACCCGAAGTACAGGCCGTCGTGGACAACGTGATTCTGCTGATCAACGTGGTGCAGAACCCCGACGGCCGGGTTCTGGGCACCCGCCGAAACGCCAACGATTTCGACATCAACCGGGACATGCTCACCCAGTCCCAGCCTGAATCGAGGGCCACCGTCGAGGTGATCGCCGATTGGAATCCCATGGTCGTTCTCGACCTGCACGGCTTCGTGAATCCAATGTTGATCGAACCTTGCACGCCGCCCCACAACCCCAACTACGAATACGACCTCTATCTCTCTTGGGCCCTCGATCTGGCCTACGCCATGCGAGACGAGCTGATCGCCACCACCGACGAAACCGACGCGATCATCCCCTATCTCGACTGGGCGGACGGTTGGGACGACTGGACTCCCAGCTATGCGGCCCAGTATCCCATGCTGCACGGAGCCTACGGCCACACCCTGGAGACACCGCATCAGGACGCCCGCGGCGTGGATGCCCACTCCGCAGCCGTCTGGGGCATGCTGAAGTTCGTGGTCGGCAACAAGCACGAGATGATTCGCGATCAGATCGAGGTCTACCGGCGGGGCGCCCTGGACCTGCCCCAGGTCTTGATTCCGGGTGACCTGCTGGCCGAGACCCCGTGGGAGCAGTACAACGATCTGACCATCGAGGAGTTCCCGGCGGCGTACGTCATCCCCGGGAATGCCCCCTTGCAGAAGAATCCGCTGGAAGCCGCCAGCTTCGTGGAGTTCCTGCTCGACAACGGCGTGCAGGTGGAGAAGGCCCGGAAGGCGTTCGTCGCCAATGGCACGCCCTACCCCCGCGGAACCTGGGTGGTATGGATGGATCAGCCCAAGCGGTCGCTGGCCAATGCCATTCTCCAGGACGGAATGGACGTCTCGGGGGTCGCGGGCATCAGCTTCTACTCTCCTCCGGCCGCCTGGAGTCACCCGCTGCTGTGGGGTGTTTCCCGGGCTGTGGTCAACGAGGAGCTATCCGTTCCCACCTCGCCGGTTCGGGGGGTGAAGAAGCCCAAGGGCTCCATGGAGCCAGGCTCGGGAGAGGCCTATGCCGTCGTGCCCGACACGCTGCAGGCCTTCGAGGCGATCAATGCCCATATCCGGGATGGACATGATTTCTACCGTGCCCGGGAAGTCTTCGAAGACCAGGGCAGAAGCTTCAGCGCCGGTACCTTGGTGTTCGGCCGCGACCGCCAGCTGGCCAGTGAATTGAAACGCCAACACCGCATGCACATCCATGCGTTGGCAGAGATGCCCGAAGACTTGACATTGATGCAGCCACAGTTGATTGCCGCCTATGAAGACGAGGGACTCTCCCATGCTCTTCGGAAAATGGGCTTCGAGTTCGACGAGATCACCGCCAGCGACTTGAACGCGGGCATCGATCTCTCCCAATACGATGTATTCGTTTTCGGAAACCACCGCACGTGGAGATACTCCCTGAGAGCCGACGGCGTAGCGGCCATCGCGGATTTCGTCGACGGCGGAGGTGACTTCATCGGTCTCGGCAATGGCGGCAGCACCTTTGCCGAGGCCCAGGCCCTCGTGGATGTGACCACGGACAGCGCCGACGGCAACGGCATCGCAAACATCGACCTCGTCGAAGGGCACATGCTGACCACCGGTTTCGCAGCCGATGAATTTGCCTTCATCTACGATCCCGTGTGGTTTCCCTTCGTTGGCGACGGCATCGAGGTGGCAGCCAGACTGGACGCGGACGCGCTACTCGTGTCGGGGTATCTACCCGGATGGGAAACGAGTCCGGCCGCAGGCATGCCCGTCATGCTCTTCTACGAAGACGTGCTCGACCCAGAGCGGGACACCGCATTGATCGGTTTCGACACGACCTTCCGCGGACACCCCAGAAACACCTTCAGGCTGATCGGCAACGCCGTCTACTCCACACTCGATGCGGACTGATCGGGCGAGCCGCAGATACGGGCTCCTGAGGCTTCGGACCTCGTGGGGCACCCTTTCGCAGCCGGATGGCATTGCATCGGCCGCTCCGATAGAGACAAGACTCCAGAGGTCGCCATGAGACTGACGGCTATCGTGCTCATCGTTCTTGCGTTCATACCCATCGGTCCCTGGCAGGCAAAAGGCGCCGATGAACTGCCGCATGAATTTGGGGAGCTCGTGCCCGTCTATGCCGCGGCCGAGGCCGTGGACACGCGCTACAGCCGAGACAGCGTCACGGTCTCGTTCGATGTTGCGGATCCCTTCGCCCGGGTGGTGACATTCTATGAGCGAGCCCTGCGCAGCGCGGGCTGGCGGGTGGTCTCGTCGGATGCGCACGACGGGCTCGTGGCCACGAGAGAAGACGTCAACCTCGTCTTGACCGAGAACAGCGGCCGCCGAGGATTCACCATCGACCTTCGGTATCCCGGAGGCCGGGAGTAGACCCTCTCGCTCCCGGGTCGCTCCCAGCGCCTCACGTCTGAAGAAGGTCTCCCCTGCGACGGCCAACCCATCCAGCGAACTCGGCCCAGGCTGGTCTTGGGAGGCGGACGAAACCCGCCTGATCCCCCCGGGGCATCTTGCTGGCGAGAATGTGGCCTAAAGCACACGCTCGAAATGATCGATGTGCTTCTAGAAGCGATCGAGCGGGGGACTCGGATGCGATTCGCGCTGGCGGCGGAAGGCTCGCGGGGGGACGTTCAGCCCATGCTGGGCCTGGCGGCGGGCCTGACGGAGCGCGGCCACCAGGTGGCGGTCTGCGCCCCTCCGGATCTGCGCGACTTCGTGCAGGCGCGGGGATTCGAGTTCCGGCCCCTCGGCACGGACATCCACAGCTTCCTCGGGGCGAACGCCGACGCGTTCCGCCGCGGGGCCGTGGTGACGACGCGACTGGCCAAGCGGCTCTTCGAGCGGATCTTCGAAGACCAGTTCGAAGCGCTGCCCAGGGCGGCCATGGGCGCCGAGATGATCATCGGTGCAGGCGTCCAGTTCGCCGGCGCTTCCGTCGCCGAGGCGATGGGGATCCCCTATTGCGCCGTCGCCTACTGCCCGGCGCTGTTTCGCTCGGCCGACCATCCGCCCCCGGTGTTCCCGAACCAGTCACTGCCTCGCTGGGTGAACCGTATGGCGTGGACCGGATTCCTCGCCATCCAGGACCGGATGCTGAGGGGGAATCTCAACCGACACCGCGCGGCGCTCGGTCTCGATCCGATCCCGGACACCTATCGCTACCTCGTCACCGAGCGCCCGCTCCTGCTGGCCGACGCTGCACTGGCCCCGGTGCCCGGCGACGCACCCGTACCCGTGGACCAGGCGGGATACCTGCTCCCGAAGGACGAGACGCCGATTCCAGCCAAGCTGGAGTCGTTCCTCGAGGCCGGTCCGTCTCCCGTGTACCTGGGCTTCGGCAGCATGATGGACTCGGACCCCGTCGGCACCACGCGGCTGCTCCTGGACGCCGTCGAGCGGGCGGGGTGCAGGGCGATCCTCGGCAGGGGCTGGGCCGGCCTCGGCGCCGGCCCGCTTCCCGAATCGGTCTTCGGCGCCGGACCCCTTCCCCACGCGAAGCTGTTCCCCAGGTTCGCCGCGGTGATCCACCACGGCGGCGCCGGAACCACCACCACGGCGGCCCGAGCCGGGGTTCCGCAGATCGTCATCCCCCACCTGCTGGATCAGCACTACTTCGGACATCGCCTGCAACTGCTCGGTGTCGCGCCCCCTCCCCTGCCGCGCTTGAAGCTCTCCTCCGCCAGGCTGGCCGAGCTGATCTCGGCGACCCTCGAGAACGAGTTTCTCGCCGATCGAGCACGGGAGCTGGCGGAGAGCCTCTGCCCCGGCGACCCCCTCGAGCAGGCCATCGACTCCATCCTCGCGATCGAGCGCTCTCCCGACACTGATCCGGAGTGCGTTGGAGGCGAGCGGCCGGCCTCCTAGACTCGCCGTGACGAGACGCGCGCTCCCGCCCGACCGCGGGACCGGGCGAGTTCTGGAGAGGAGGTCTCCCTTGGCAGCCGAGCTGGACGACCACGGGCTTCGCATCGACGCGGTCCGGGAGGCCGCGGAGCGGATCGCTCCCTACGTGGTGCGGACGCCGCTGCTCCGCTACCCGCTGCGGCGGGACGTCGAGCTGCTGCTCAAGCCCGAGTCCCTCCAGCCGACCGGAGCCTTCAAGCTCCGAGGGGCGTTCAACATGATGCTCCAGCTTCCCGAGGGATGTCCGGGGGTGGTGGCGCACTCGTCGGGGAACCACGCCCAGGCGGTGGCGCGCGCGGCTTCGGTGCTCGGCATCCACGCGGTGATCGTGATGCCCTCCGACGCTCCGCCGCGCAAGCGGGAGCGCACGGAGGCCGACGGTGCGGAGGTGATCATCGTCGGACCGGACAGCGACGAACGCGCGAAGCGCGCGGAGGAGCTGGCGGAGGAGCGCGGCCTGGTGCCCGTGCCGCCCTTCGACGATCCGCGCATCGCGGCCGGGCAGGGCACGGCGGCGCTGGAGCTCCTCGAGGACGCCGGGGCGATCGACCGCTTCTACGCGCCGGTGAGCGGCGGCGGCCTGATGTCCGGCTGCGCCGTGGTGGTGAATGCGCTGGCGCCGGACGCGGAGATCGTCGCTGTCGAGCCGGAGGACGCGGGCGACACCAGGCTGAGCCTCGCGGCGGGCGAGCGCTGCAAGGTGCCGCCGCCGCGCACGATCGCCGACGGCCTGCGGGTGCGCACGCCCGGCGCCTGGACCTGGAAGGTGCTCCGGCAGCTCCTCTCGAGGGTGGAGCTGGTCTCCGACGCGGAGATGATCGAAGCCATGCGCTTCGCACTGCGCGAGCTGCGCCTGGTTCTCGAGCCCTCGGGCGCCGCGTCGCTGGCGCTGGCGCTGCGCGAAGGACGGGGCCGCTGCGCTGTGATCCTGAGCGGCGGGAACGTCGAGGAGTCGCTGCTCGCACAGGTGGCCGCCACCCCACCCGGCAGCTGCTAGCTTTCTCGAGAAACTGTGTGCGGAGACTTGATCCGATGATGCCGCGTGCTGCCCGCCATGGCGCCATCACACTCATCTGCGTCAGCCTGCTGAGCGCGCTCGCCGCCTGCTCGGTGACGCAGCCGCAACAGCCCGCGGAGAAGCCGCTGGTGGAAGAGGATGCGCCGGTCTTCGATCAGACCTTCCGGGACATCGAGTTCGGCGACCTCGAGCTGGCGGACTTCTGGGTAGAGGCCAGCCCGGCGACCAGAGAGGATGTAGTTCCGCTCGACAACCGCACGGTGGCGGACCTGGTCGAGCGCATCAGCGACGGCGTCGTCAACATCTACACGCGCATGTTGCAGGAGCGCAAGGCGCTGTTCGGGATCTCCCCCAACGAGCTCCTGCCGATCCGGATCCCGATTCTGTCAGCGGTGTTCGACATCGTTCCGTGGAAGGTCCCGGTCCCATTCCGAACCCAGGGCCTCAGCCTGGGCTCCGGCTTCCTGATCAATCAGCACGGCTTCATCCTCACCAACGCCCACGTCGTCTTCAATGCGACGGACATCCAGGTCGTCTTCTCCGGACGCCGGGCGGAGGCTCCCGCCACGCATCGTCGGTATGGACCTGCTGACGGACACCGCACTGCTCCGGATCCAGACCGACTTTCCCCTCGACCCGCTCCCGTTGGGCGACTCCGACGCACTCTCCGTCGGCGAGATGGTGATCGCGGTCGGAAACCCGCTCGGACTCAACCACTCGGTGTCGTCGGGGCTGGTGAGCGCCAAGGAGCGGCTGGTCCCGGGCCCGAAGACCCAGGTGCTCGACTTCCTGCAGACGGATTCCGCCATCAACCCCGGCAGCAGTGGCGGCCCGCTGCTGAACCTTCACGGGGAGGTGGTCGGCATCAACACCGCGCTGATCTCCGATGCGCAGTCGATCGGCTTCGCCGTCCCCATCAACACGGTGAAGGAGGTGATGCCGCTCCTGGTCGTCGAACCGCACCGAGCGCGGCTGGTTCGGCCTCAGCGCCCGGCCGCTGGAGCCCGGCGAGGCGAAGCAGCGCGGCTACCCGAACCCTCGCGGGATCCTCGTCGAAGAGGTGGCGGAGGGCAGCCCCGCCGAGGCGTCGGGGATCGAGCCGGGCGACCTGATCGTCCGCGTCGGCGACCGCGAGATCGAGAGCCTGGTGCTGCTCTCGAGGCACATGCTGCGGCTGCTTCCGGGCGACGAGATCCGGGTCACGCTGTTCCGCGACGGCGACCTGATCGACATCACCAGCACACTGATCGAGAATCCGGCGAGCTGATCCCGACTTCGCCGCCTGGGCGGCGCTCCAGGTGGAGGCATCAGCATGGACTCGACGAGCCAGGGCGACGAAGGCTGGCCCCGGGTCGCACCCACCCGCAGGCTCGCCAACGAGTGGGCCCTGGTGCTGGCCGCCGAAGGCCTCTCTTCGACGGTGCGGCGGAATCGCGACGGCTTCGCCCTCCGCGTCCCCGCGGACCAGGAGGAGCAGGCGGCGCGGATCCTCGCCGTCTACATCCGCGAAAATCGCCGCCCCGAGCTGCCGCCCGCCGATCCCGTGGTCTCGGGCGAGATCTTCGCGGGGGTCGTGGTGTCGCTGGCACTCCTGGCGTTCTTCCAGGTGACCGGACCCTGGAGCGAGCAGTCGGTCTGGTTCCGGCAGGGGAGCGGCGATTCGGGACGCATCCTGCTCGGGGAGGTCTGGCGCACGGTCACCGCGCTCACGCTGCACGCCGACTTTCCCCACGCCCTCGCCAACGCCATCGCGGGCGCGCTCTTCGTGACGGCGGTCTGCCGCAGCTGGGGGCAGGGTCTGGGCTGCGCGCTGGTGCTGGCCGCCGGTGCCGGCGGCAACCTGCTCAACGCCTGGCTCCGCGGTGATCCTCACGTCGGTGTCGGGGCCTCGACGGCGGTCTTCGGCGCAGTCGGCTTGCTCGGCGGAGTGGGACTGGTCCGCCGCAGGCGGCGCGGGGCGCGCGGGCGCCGCTCCTGGGCGCCCGTGGCCGCCGCCCTCGCACTCCTGGCCATGTTGGGAACCGCCGGTGAGCGGGTGGACTTCGGCGCGCACCTGACGGGGCTCCTGGCAGGGGCCGTCCTCGGCGTTGCCATCGCCGCCTTCGCCTCGCGTCCGCCCGGTGCCCTGGCGCAGTGGAGCCTCGCCGCTGCGGCGCTCGCCACGGTCCTGCTCTGCTGGTGGCTGGCGCTCGAGCCCGGCGGCCTGGAGCAGACGTCACCTCGGAGCCAGGAAGATCGGCGAGGACCAGGCGCGCTCCTCGACGGGGGCGAGGCAGTCGTCGTCGGGATCGAAGAGCGGCCCGCTGGCGTAGCAGGGCCGCGGGCGCAGGCAGTTTCCCTCGGCGTCGCGTTCGCAGCGCAGCGGGTCCCCGTTCACCGCGGGCGTCGGCTCCTGGATGGCGCGGACGTAGTAGACGGTCTCGCGTGCGCTGCCCGGGAACTCCGGATCCTCGAACGCCACCCTGCATCCCGCCGGGTCCGGATCACAGGGTAGTGTCTGCCAGGGATCCTCGATCAGCCCGGCGACGGGCTCGCCGGGGCGGGCCTGGGGACGGATCCTCACCACCTCGATGCGAGTGATGAGCCGCCTCCGGTCTCCCGGGTGGTAGCACTCGCCGAGACAGAGCCGCTGCAGCCGCTCGGGCGTCAGGCTCTCCAGCGAGTGCTGCGGGCACCCCGGCAGCTGCTCGCGGGCGCCGACGGCGCGGACCTCGAAGCGGGGCACGCCGGCGAGCCGCGCCTCCCCGCCCATCGGAACCACGCCCTCCTCTCCGCTCTGGAGATCGAACCAGAGCAGGATCCGATCGCCCGAGGTGCCGTAGACTTCGCGGCGGACCAGACCGTCCCAAATGGCCTCGCGGCCGCGGCCCTGCGCGTGGACCGCGACCAGTCCGCCGGTGGAGTAGAAGGAGGCGCCCCGCTCCGGCTGAAGGCCCAGCCCCCCCGGTATCTCTCCCACCGCGACGGGGAGCGGCGACGGCTCGATTGGCGCGGCCATTCGGTCGAGGAAATCCTGCCGGCCGCCCCACGCATCGCCCATCGCCTTGCGCGCGAACTCCTTGTAGCCGGGACCCGCCCGCGCCTTGTGGTTGTCGCTGGATCCGATCATCCCGTAGCGGAAGCGAGCCGGCGCTCCGGAGTCCCCGAAGTCACCGAGGGCGAGGCCGTACTGGGCGGACATTCGGGGCCGGTAGACGTAGGCGGGCAGGAACCCGCCCTTCAGCTGCCCGCACTCTCCCCAGTCCTCGGGCGTGGCGCCGGGCACCACGCCGAAGCGGCGCGGGTCGAGCCCGGCCTCGATGAAGAAGGCACGCGCCCTGCGAACCCGAGCTTCGCACTCCGACTCGGAGACACCGGCGCAGCGCTCCCGGATCAGCTCGCCGGCGCGCCAGCAGCAGGGCGTGAAGTCGTTGCCGGGCTCCGGGCAGGCGTCCGCTCCTTCGGCGTCCGTCGAGACGTGGCGCCAGCTGCGGTAGACCTCCGAGGTCCCGTGGCCCGAGTAGACCTCGAACAGGCGTTGCAGCTCCGGATCGTGCTGCCCGAGCTGCGTGGCCAGAGAAGAGTTCGGCGGAGCGTGAATGCCCCAGCTCGTGCCGTGCGGGATCACCAGCGCCCCGAATCCCCACTGTCGAAGCTTCTCGAAGAGCACGCCCGGCGTCTCGGCCGCCTCGAGGCAGTCGTTCGGCAGCTCGCGGACATCGACCCCGTTGGGACACTGGGGAACTGCGAGTACCTCCGACCGGTAGCGGTTGAAGTCGAGGTACGGCCCGACGTTCGGGAAGTCGGGGATCGGCATCAGCAGGCGGGAGGCGAGCGGCATCTCCCGAACGACCTGGTCGAGACCGCTGCGGCCGGCCCCGATCGGCCGATCGGGCACGGCTGCAGCTTCGATGCCGCGCAGGATCACGTTCTTGTGACCGAAGTGCTTCTCGGGGTCGCTGGCCGCCATCTGGGTCCACTCCCAGCCGAGAAACGAGACCAGGTCCGGTGTCGCCGGATCGCCCGCCGCCTGGTTGCACTGCCGGATCGACTCTCGCGTCTCCGCCCACTGCCGGGGGGTCAGAAGCTCCGCGTGGTCGTTGATGCTCCAGAAGTCGAGGCCGGAGCAGTAGCGGGCGAAGTCACAGGCATCCGCCGGAGGGTGCGCGCCCTCTCCCTGCAGAATCGGCAGGCTGAACAGAAAAGCGTCGCTCGAGAAGGTGGTGTGGACGTGGAAGTCGCCGAAGAGGATCTGCTTGACCGGCCTGCCCGCGTCGCCCGCCAGGCCTAGCTGCGCCTGCATCTGGCGAGCGCTGTGGCCGGCCACGACTTTCCCGGGCACCGCCACGTCCGTGATGGCCCCCGGACCGCGGTGACTGCCGAAGCCGCCCTGCGCGACTCCCCACACCGCGAGCGCCAGAGCCGCGACCAGAAGGGCGGCAACGGAGAAAAGCGTCAGGATCACCCGGTGAGACACGGCCGGAGCTTAACCCGGCTGAAGAGCCCATCGATCCCCCCGGGGCACATCGAGCGACCGCCAGATGAATCGGCAATTCAGGGGGCTACGAGCTTGCCGAATCTGGCACATCCGGCTGGGTTCCTTTGTTAAGCTCTACGCCCGAGGGGCATCTTTTGATCGGCGCACAGAACTCGGGTCGTTCCCGTCTCTTCGTGTCTCCAATCGGGTCTGCCTTTCTCACCTAGCCCGGCTGGCACCGAGCCTCAGCTTCGAGCCGAGCCGAGCGAGGCAACTGTCCGTTTCGCATGGGATCCCAAGGTTGGACGGTCCTACCGGGATTGCGGCGATTCTCGCGCTCGAGGGAGGCACCTCTTCCGGTCGCGAGGAGAAAACCGAAGTGACGAAGAAGCTGTACATCGGAAACCTGCCTTTCAGCGCCACCGAGGAAGAACTGAAGGAAGCGTTCGGGAAACACGGGACGGTCGAGTCGGTCAACGTGATCACGGATCGCGAGACTGGTCGGCCCCGTGGTTTCGCGTTCATCGAGATGGAAGACGCCGGCGCTGACGCCGCCAGGCAGGCACTGGACGGTCAGGACATGGGCGGCCGCAACATCCGGGTGGATGAGGCGCACGATCGCCGCGGAGGTGGCGGTGGCGGTGGCGGCCGCGGTGGTGGCGGCGGCCGCGGTGGTGGAGGTCGCGACCGCTACTAGCGAGTTCGATCTCGCAGGAGCCGACGACGACCTGGACCCGCTCTGCGGTCCGGGTCGGTACGGCATTCCGAAGACGAATCGCTCCGCGATCTGGACTCCGGCCTCGCCCAGGCGAGGCCGCGCTCCCGAATGCAGGCCACGCGCTCGGGTGTTATCGGGAAACGCCATGGCAAAGAAAAGCAAGATGTCTGTGCTCAAGCGCCAGCGCGAGCGCAAAAAGGCGGAGAAGGCAGCGATGAAGCGTGAGGAGCGCGGGCAAAAGGAGCGCTCCGAGTCGGACGTCGCCACCGCAGATGACCTGGAGGGCTACGGCCTGGGTTCGGAGTCATCGGGCGACGCCGACGAGGGCGAAGCCAAGGATTGAGCGGCGCGCTCTTCAGGAACGACCCATGCGCTTCAGAGCCACCAGCAGCGGTAGCGTCAGCAGCAGGACGCCGGCGGCCGGCGCCAACGCGTGCGCCACCAGCAGATGCCGCATGTCCGAGTGGGGGCAGCTCAGCTCGGCAGCGATGGCGCCGAGGGCCGCCACTCCGGCCGCTGCGGCCAGCACCATGATCATCGGGCGATAGGGCGAGGCGCGCCCGGCGAACCAGACCACCCCCAGCGCGGGGAGAAGCCCGACCGCGATCGCCACCGAGAGGCAGGCGAGGTCGCCACGCAGGAGCACGGGCAGCCCGCTCGCGGGACTCGCCGCGACCAGCAAGGTTCCGACCGCCGCCGCGACGACCATTCCCAGGATGGCCAGCGCAGCGGCGCCGCGCGCGAGGGATTCGCGTCCGGGGACGCCCAGGGCGAGTGCGGCAACCACCCCGCCCAGGCCGACCAGTCCCAGCCCGGCGAAGACGACGGCGACACCGCGCGTCTCGATGATCGCCTCGCTGAGATCCGGGCGCAGACCCAGCGCGGCCAGGCCGAGGGCAGCCACGGCGAACCAGAGAGCGACCACCCCTGCCGTCACGGTCCGGATCCGCGGAATCGGGCGAACCGGATCGAGGTCCCGGGCGAGCTCCCGGATCAGTTCCTCAGCCGGGCCGCTACTCACAGCATCTCCCTCCCGAACATGTCGCGCAGTGCGCGATAGCCCCGATGAGCGCGCAGCTTGAGGGCGCCCGGGGTGACTCCGGCCTTCTCTGCCGCCTCCGCCACCGTGAGGCCCTCCAGCTTGAGCATCACGACGGCCTGCCGCTGAGCGTCGGGAAGCGCGGAGAGCGCGCGCTCCAGACCGGGTGACAGGAACGCCGAGGGGCTCTCGTCTTCCGGGGCCGCCAGCTCGGCCGCGTCCACCCCGGACTCCCGGCCCCGGGCGCGCGTCTGTCTGCGGGCCCAGTCGATCACGGCGTTGCGGGCGATGGTGCGCACCCAGGGTTCGAGCCGCCTCTCGGGCCTGTAGGTGTGGCGCGCCGTGTGAATCGAGAGCAGCACCTCCTGCACGATGTCCTCCGCGGCCGGGTCGTCGCGCACGCGCCCTCTCACGATGCGACCGACGAAGGGAAGCAACTCGGTGAGGAGCCGCTGGTAGGCGTCGGCATCTCCCTGCTGGGCGGCCGCCATCCAGGTGCGCCATCGCTCCGGGCGGTCTCCCGCGTCCTCTCGTTCGCCTTGCATCCGACCTCGCCCGGGTTCGGTGACGCATTCCAAGCGTAACCGGGAACAGCGTCGAAACCAGGCGAGGGCGAGCGACCCGAATCTGGGGATCGATCCGTCTTCGCCTGCGAATACGAACGAGGTCCCGGCGCGGTTACGCCATTCGAAACGGGAAGCGGCTCAGCTGTAGCGCGCCTCGACCCCCCGCGAGGGACCGTGCTTCGCGACGGCCTCGCGCAGGTCCTCGAGGAAACGGTCCGCGACGCTGCCGTGCTTGGGGCTCAGCATCAGGTGAAGGGCGTCCGGCGGCGTCTGCCGGTCGATGTGCCAGCCGCGATCGTCCATCGCGTCGCAGATGGCACCGGTGTCGAGCTCGTCCGACGTGAACGAGAAGACGCCCATCACGGGCTCTCCGACCACGCGCAGCCCCGGGATCGCGTCGATTCCGGAGCGGATCTTCTCGATCGTGGCGAGGAGGTCCTTCGCCAGCCGCATGTATCCATCCTCGCCCAGGCAGCGCATGATCGCCCAGGCGGCGGCGATCGGTGCGGCCGGACGCGCCCCGGCCATGGAGAAGGAGGCGTACAGGCCTCCGGGCCAGTCGGTGTAGACGAAGAGCTGGTACTGCCTGAGATGATTCCCGTCGCGGTGGACGACGACGGAGGCGCCCTTGGTGCAGTAGCCGTATTTGTGGACGTCCGCGGACATGGTGGTCACACCGGGGACGCGGAAGTCGAAGGGCGGGACCGGATGGCCGATCCGCTCGAGGAAGGGCAGGAGGAAGCTTCCCAGGCACGAGTCGGTGTGAAAGGAGATCCCGCGGTCGGCGGCGAGGCCGGCCAGCTCGGGAATCGGATCGACGGTTCCGAAGGGGTAGTTCGGCGCAGATCCCACGACCAACGCGGTCTGGTCGCCGATCATGCTCTCGGCCGCCTTCACGTCGGCGCGCAGATCTTCGCCGATGGGGATCCGGCGGTGGTTGAGCCCGAGATACTTGGCGGCCTTTGCGAAGGCGGGGTGCGCGGTCTCCGGAGCCAGTAGCTCGGGCTCGGTGACGCCTCTCTCCTCGCGCGCGCGATTCCGCGCCGCCATCACCGCCATCAGGATGCTCTCGGTCCCGCCGGAGGTCATGCAGCCGTCTGCGCCCTCGGGCGCATTCAGGAGCCCCGCCGTCATCGAGACGACGTCGACCTCCATCTGGCGAAGACTGGGGAAGCGGAAGGGGTTGAGCGCGTTCTCGTACATGTAGAGCTGGTTGGCCTCGGCGAGAATGCCGTCCACCTCGTCGTTCACCGGATAGATCAGGCTGAAGGTCCGTCCGCCGTGCCAGTCGGCGTCCTGCTCCTTCTTCTTGCGCATGTCCTCGAAGAGCGCTTCGCGCGCGATTCCACACTTCGGAAGCTGCATACTCATCTGGCTCGTCCTTCCTCCGGAGGGATGCCGCCTCCTGACGACGGGGGAACAATCCCCGTTCAGCCTACCGGTTCCGCCCGGACCGGACACACCCCCGGAAACGCCCCTCCATTCCTGCCGGATCCGTTGACCGGTGACTCCCCCAGGGGAGAATCGCTGTGAAAGGCCCAGAACGGAAAAGCCCGAAACCGACGAGTCGGTTCCGGGCCTCCCTGGGAAGGGGATACTTGGCTTTCACATCTTAAGTGGTCCGATCCGACAAAACGTGGCACCGGGATCGGAAGAAATACGCGATTTTCTGCCCCGCGGGCGAGACGGGCTGCCAGCTCAGAAATCGGGCTCCAGAACGATCACGAGCTGGCCGTCCTGGTAGCGCTGCCCGCCGAAGACGACCGGCTTCCGCTTGGGAATCCGGAAATCGCCCTGGGTCGACCGCTCGACATCCACCGCCACCAGCACTCCCTCGTCGCTGAGGTCCATCGGCCGGAAGCGGAAGCGATTGCCGCCGGGCAGGGTCACGCTGCCGATCTGATTCAGCTCGACCTTCCGGCGCCTGAAATCGATCACCCGGAGCGAGTCGTACTTGATCTGCGCACCGATGATGCGGTCCACCCGCCGGGCCCGGTCGCTGGCCTGCACTCCGCCCTTGCCGCTCGACACGTGCACCACCGTGATCTCGAAGGAGATCGGCCGGGGGTCCTCGGCGGCCACCGGCGCCGCCAGGAGCAGCGCGGCCGCCAGCGACGCGGCCAGCCAGCGACGCTGTCGACTAGATGACCACACGTCCCGACCTCCTCGAGAGATCCCCGGACTCTCCCTCGATGACCCAGATGATCGTCGCCCTGCTGTCGTCCTGAAGCACCATCAGCGGCTTGCCCCGGGAGTCGATCCAGCGAACCGACCCCGGAACCGAAGCATCGCCCCATTCCACTCCGATCGCCAATGCCACGGCTGCGGCCGCCACTCCTACGCCGACCCAGGGAGACAGAGCCCAGAGGCGCGATCGCAGCTCCCGGGGTTCCTCCTCCGCCTCCAGCCTCTCTGCATCCAGAGCCGGCAGCCGGAGCCGGATCGCCTCCCAGAGGTCCGGCCCTGCGGCCTCGGCGTCGGCCTCGCGTAGGAGCCGACCGGTCTCCTCCAGGGCCATGAACTCCCGCCTCGTGACCGGATCCCGCGCCAGCCTGCGCTCCATGCGCCAGCGGGCCAGCCCGCCGAGTTCGCCGTCGTAGTAGGCCTGGAGCCGTTGGCTGATTCTCTCTCGATCGCTCACGTCGGCTCTTCCCCTGCGTCCGCGTCGGCGCCGGTCGCGATTCCCATCTCGATCAGGTGGACCCGAAGCTGCCGGCGCGCGTAATGGAGCCTGCTCATCACGGTTCCCTTCGGAATGCTCTGCGCCTCGGCGATCTCCGCGTAGCTGAGCCCATCCACCTCGCGCAGCATCAGTGTCTCGCGAGGACCGTCGGGCAGCCGTTCGATGGCCTCGGCGAGCCGCTGTCGAAGCTCCTTGCGCATCAGCGAAGCGGCCGGTGCGAAGCGCACGCCGTCCACCTCCGGAGGCAGCAGCGCGCCCGCGCCGGTCTCGGCGACACCCCCGTCCTCCCACTCCACGTGGCGTTCGGACTTGTCGCGCCGTTTCAGGTCGAGACATTGATTCATCACCAGCCGGTACAGCCAGGTGTAGAAGCTGGCCCGGCCCTGGAATTTCGGAAGCGCGCCGTACGCCTTCAAGAAGGCGTCTTGGACCGCATCCCGTGCGGATTCCTCGTTGCGCAGCACCCGCAGCGCGAGGCGATAGGCGCGGCCCTGGTAGCGCTCCACGAGCACCCCGAAGGCCTCGCGGTCCCCGGCGAGAACCCTTCGGATCGCCTCCTCGTCGGAGGTCGCCTCCGGATCCGGCGCCGCAACCGCCCCCCCCGCACTCGCGATCGTCTCCTGTCCCTGCTGCACACCCTGCGCACCCCGTGCTCCTGAGGGGTTCGACGTGCTGCGGGCATCCTCTATTCGGCCCTCCCGCGCGCTCAATGTGCCTCTCGCCAGTTCGAGCCCATGCCGACGTCCACGACGAGCGGGACCTCGAGAGCGTAGACCGACTCCATCCTGTCCCGGACCAGGGACTCGAGCGGCTCCGCCTCGGCGTCGGAGACCTCGAACACCAGCTCGTCGTGGACCTGGAGGATCATCCTGGCCGCAAGGCCGAGGTCCTCCAGAGCCTGGGCCACATCGACCATTGCCTTCTTGATCAGGTCGGCGGCGGTTCCCTGGATCACCGTGTTGACCGCCATCCGCTCCGCTGCCTGTCGGAGCACCCGGTTGCGGGAGGCCAGATCGGGCAGGTAGCGGCGGCGGCCGAGCAGTGTCCGGACGAAGCCCTCGCGCTTCGCCACCTCCACCGTTTCGTCGAGGAAGCGGCGCACTCCCCGGTAGCGGTCGAAGTAGGCGTCGATCGTGCTCTGGGCGTCGGCCTGGGCGATCCCGAGCTGGTTGGCGATGCCGAAGGCGCTGGATCCGTAGATGATCCCGAAGTTGATCGCCTTGGCGTGTGCCCGCTGCTCCGCCGTCACCTGTTCGGGAGAGATGCCGGCCACCTCAGCCGCGGTGCGCCGGTGGATGTCCTCGCCGGAGCGGAACGCCTCGATCAGGCTCTCGTCTGCGGAGAAGTGGGCGAGGACGCGGAGCTCCACCTGGGAGTAGTCGGCCGAGAGCAGCCGCTGACCCTCGGCGGCAACGAACGCCTCTCGGATGCGGACGCCCTCCTCGGTGCGGATCGGGATGTTCTGCACGTTCGGGTGCGAGGAAGAGAGGCGCCCCGTCGCGGCGCCGGACTGGTGAAAGGTGGGGTGGATCCGGCCCGTGGCCGGATTGACCAGGGGCGGCAGTGCGTCGATGTAGGTGCTCTTGAGCTTGGCGAGCCTGCGGTAGGCCAGCACTTCGCAGGGGAGGTCGTGGTGCCCCGCGAGCTGCTCGAGCACGCCCTCGTCGGTGGAGTAGCCGGTCTTGGTCTTCTTGATGACCGGAAGCTTTAGCTTCTCGAAGAGGATGCGCTGGAGCTGCTTGGGCGAGCTCACCTGGAAGGTCTCGCCGGCGAGGTCGAAGATGCGGCCCTCGATCCCGGCGAGCTGGCTCTCGTACTCGTCGGAGAGCTCGGCCAGGACGGCCTCGTCGACCCGTACACCGGCGCGTTCCATGCCCGAGAGCACGGCGGTCAAAGGAAGCTCCACGTCTTCGAACAGCGGCTGCAGATCGTCCTCGCCGAGGCGCTGGAGCAGGCGGGGCGCCAGGTCGCGGATCGCACAGACCTCCTCGGCGCCCCATCCAGCCACGACTTCGGGGGCGAGCTCCTGCGCGGGAGTGGCCTTGGCGCCGCGTCCCGCGACTTCCTCCCAGCTCTGGAGATCGCGGCCCAGATGCTGGCTGGCGAGGCGCTGGGTGGTGCGCGGCCCCGCCGGGTCGACGAGGTGGGCGGCCAGCTCGAGGTCGAAGCCGGGCAGCCGGGCTCGCACGCCGCTCTCGCCGAGCAGGGTCTGCACCTGCTTGGTGTCGCGGCTCAGCCAGGGCGGGGAGGCCGGGGATTCGAAGAGAGGCCCGAGCAGCGGCATCGCCTCGCCTATGGGAATGGAGTCGCGCTCGAGGAGCGTCGGCGCACCGATCGCGAGGTAGGCCGCCCGATCACCCGCCAGGGCGAAGCAGAGCCCGGCGGGCTCGTTCCCGAGGCCGCCCTTCTGCTCGGCGCCGATCGTCGTCACCGCGATCCCGTCGAGCGCGCTGAGTTCTCCCACCAGCTTCTCCAGGTCCGCCGGGGAAGTCATCACCTCGACCGCGATTTCGGCCCTCGGCTGCTCGCGTCCACCGCCATCGGGCGCCAGGCTCTCGAGGAGCTGGGTGAAGCCGAGCCGGCGGTAGAGCGCGCGCAGCGCTTCCTCGTCGGGCGCGGTGAGCACGAGGGACTCGAGCTCGAGATCCAGCGGAACGTCCTCGCGAAGCGTGGCCAGACGCTTGGAGAGACGCGCCTGATCGGCCTGGCCGAGCAGAGCCTCCCGGGCCCTCTTGGTCTTGACCTGCTCGGCGCTCGCGAGGAGCGTCTCGAGATCTCCCCACTCCGATATCAGCCGGGCGGCGCCCTTCAGACCGATGCCCCGGACGCCGGGGATGTTGTCACTGGCGTCGCCGGCGAGGGCGCGCGTGTCGAGAAGCTTCTCCGGCGCCACGCCGAAGCGCTCCTCGACCTCAGCGGGGCCGATCCGGGTCCCCTTCATCGTGTCGAGGAGGGAGACGCGCTCGCCGACGAGCTGCATCAGATCCTTGTCCGTGGAGACAATCGTCACCTCGGCATCGGTCGGCGCACGCCTCACCAGCGTGGCGATCACGTCGTCGGCCTCGAAGCCGGCGACCTCGAGCAGGGAGATCCGGTGAGCTTCCACCAGCTCCCTGGCGATCGGGAACTGCGTCGAGAGGTCCTCCGGCTGCGCGTCCCGGTTCGCCTTGTACTCGGGGAAGATCTCGTCGCGGAAGCTCCCGCCGGGAGGGTCGAAGACCACCGCGACGGCGTCGGGACTCTCCTCCCGAATCACCTTGGCGAGCAGCTTTGCGAAGCCGAAGACGGCGTTGGTGGGGAGACCGTCGGCCGCGCGCAGCGGAGGGATTCCGAAGAACGCGCGGTACAGACAGTTCGCCGCGTCGATGATGACGAGTCTTCTGGGAGCCCCGCTTGCGCCTGCCACGCCGCGAACCTAGCCCGCATTTCCCGCCGGGTCGCGGGAACGGTTCCGGGGATGGGCTCGGGTGCTAGCCTGGAAAGGCCATGCCCGAGTTGCCTCCCCGCCGCAGTTCGCGGCCGGTCTTTCGGCCGCGTTTCACGCTGTCGCTCCTCTACCTGGCGTTCTTCTTTCTCTTCTTCGGGATGATCTTCGCCCTGCCCGACCTGCTGGCGGGAGCGCGCGATCTAGGACCGGGACCCGAGGAACTCACTCCCGAGGAGCTCGATCGAGCCCGGGAGACGGGACGACAGGCGCTCCGAGGGGGGCGCCTGCTGGTCGCACTGGCCCTGGCGGCGATCGCCACCGGCCTGGGCAGCTACGCGCGCGTGCTGCCTGGCCTGCGCGGAGACTAAGCGGCGATGCGGCCGGCCACGTAGGACTCGACGTCCCCGATGGTGTGCATCGCCTCGACGTCTTCGTCGGGGACGACGATGTCGAAACTCTCCTCCAGGGCCATCACCAGCTCGACCACATCCAGGGAATCGGCCCCCAGGTCATCCAGAATCCGCGCGTCCTGGACCACCTCGTCGAGCTCGATACCCAGCTGGGTCGAGACCAGCAGGCGCAGACGATCCTGCAGGGTCGCGTCCATTGCTTTCTCACCCCCACGCAATCCAGGCCTCTCCGGCTCCGGGCTGCTCCAGCTTCGCAAGTCGCAAAAAGTGACCCTGAGTCACTTTCCTATCGGGAAGAGTCTACGATGCTGGGGGGACTGTCAAGCGCCCTTCGCGATGCCTCGGAGAAAAAGCTCCACCATGTCGCCGAAGACCCGATCGAGATCGCGCCGGCGAAGCTCGCGGCGGGGCGCCACCAGCTCGGTCTGGATCAACCCATTGGCGACGGTCCAGAGGATGTTGGCGACCTCCCAGGGGTCACAGGGGGCGAACTCCCCGGCGTCCACTCCCGCCCTGATGACGTCGGCGAGGATCCGCAGGCAGTTCTCCCAGAGCTTGGTCACCTCGTCGACCACCCCGGACGGGAGCTCGCCGATCAGCTCCTGGTTGTCCACCGCCCAGAAGATCTGGAAGTACTCGCGGTTCCTGGTCCAGTGCTCGTAGTAGAAGCGGCCGACCTGGCGAATCTGGTCTGCCGCCACGGAGGCCCGGTCGGCGGCCTCTCGCATCCGCTCCTCGAAGACCTGGCCGTTGTGCGAGAGAACCGCCACGTAGAGATCGGCCTTGCTGTCGAAGTGGCGGTAGAGGGTTCCCTTGGCGACCTCGGCGATGGCAGCGACCTCGTCGAGGTTCGCGCCGCCGAAGCCGTCACGGAAGAACACCTCTCGCGCCGCGTCCAGGATCCGTCGGCGCTGGGCCGCCTTCTTCTGTTCGCGTCTTGCGGGAGTGCCATCTTCAGAAAGAGATTTCGTCACTTCCCTCGTAACGGTAGGGCGCAAAGAGATCGGTACCGAGATAGCGCTCGCCGAAGCTCGGGATGATCACGACGATGAGCTTGCTCTCGTTGCCGGGCTTCTTCGCGTACTTGACCGCCGCCTGCACCGCTGCACCCGAGGAGATGCCGACGAGGATCCCCTCTTCCTTCGCGAGCCGGCGCGCCATCGCGAAGGCTTCGTCGTTGCTGACCTGGATGATGTCGTCGAGCAGGTCCATCTCGAGGACGTCCGGCACGAACCCCGCCCCGATTCCCTGGATCTTGTGGGGTCCGGGGGCTCCGCCCGAGAGCACCGGGCTGGCTTCGGGCTCGACCGCGACCGCGTGGAAGGAGGGCTTCTTGGACTTGATCACCTGGGCGCAGCCGGTCAACGTGCCGCCGGTGCCGACCCCGGCGACCAGCGCGTCGACCTGGCCGTCCGTGTCCTCCCAGATCTCGAGAGCGGTGGTGTTCCTGTGGACCTCGGGGTTCGCCGGATTCATGAACTGCTGGGGCAGGAAGGCGTCCGGCAGCTCCCCGCAGATTTCGTTGGCCTTGTCGATGGCGGCGCGCATGCCCTTGGCGCCCTCGGTCAGCACCAGCCTGGCGCCGAAGGCGCGCAGCGTGACGCGGCGCTCCGGGCTCATGGTGTCCGGCATCACCAGTACGCAGCGGTAGCCCTTCACCGCGGCGACGAGGGCGAGGGCAATACCCGTGTTCCCGCTCGTCGGCTCGACGATGACGGTTCTTCCGGGCTCGATCTTGCCGGCGCGCTCGGCCGCCTCGATCATCGAGAGGCCGATCCGGTCCTTGACGCTGGCAGCCGGGTTCTGGCTCTCCAGCTTGACCACGAGATCCGCCGAGAGCCCTTGCGTGACCTTGCCGAGGCGGACAAGGGGAGTACGACCGATCAGCTCGGTGACGTCGTTGGCGATCTTCATGCTTCGTACTCCCGGCTCCCTACCAAGATGGAGAGTACGCGAGACACGACCACCTGTCATGCAAGCTGCCGGGCCAGCAGCTCCTCCACGAGCACGGTGGCGTAGCTTCCCGGCGGCAGCGTGAAGCACAGCCGAACGGCCCCGGCCGCGGCGGGTTCACAGCTCGCCGCATCGGGCCGGACTCGAAGAGGCCGCCGGGCTCCCCTGAGGCGAACTCCGCGCGGAGGGCGCAGTGCCTCCGGCGGGGGGAGACCGAGCTCCTGGTAGACGGCGCGCTCGCGCTGCCGGGGTGCGCCCCGAGGCTCGAGCGTGCGAGTCCCGAAGATGGGACCCGTGGCACTGATCTCGAACGCCGAGGCGCGGGGCGACTCGCGCGACGCGTCTTCGACCAGAAACGACGCGCCGGACACGTGAAGCCAAGCGACGTCTCCCGTCTCCAGACGGTCGAGCGGCAGGGGCCGCGCCGCGAGCACGCCATTGAAGACCTCGGCCTGCAGCGCCGAGAGCAGAAACCGCGCCTGGTGCCGGCTCCTGGCGGCGGGCGCGCCCTCGAGGAGGGCGCGCGCACGCGACGCGTTCGCCGCATCGCTTCCGAAACGCTGTGGCCCGAAGCGATTCGGCATGCCCCGCGACACGATCTCGGCAAGCGCCGGCTCGATGCGGCCGGGCTCGGACAGGTGACGCAGCATGAGCTCGAAGCGATTCCCCCGCAACTGGCCGGTGCGAAGCTTGTGGGGGTGGCGAATCGCCTCCAGCACCCGGATGCCCCCCGCGTCCAGGGCCAGCGCGCGCTGCGGGTCGAGCCCTGGGACCGAGAACCACTGTCTCGCGATCGCGGCCCGGTCCTTGCGGCCTGCGTAGCCCACGTCTCGCGGTCGTACGCCGGCGAAGCGCGCCAGGTCCCGCCGCACGCCCTCGCTGGTCCGGAGGCGCTTCTCCACCCGGACGAAGGTGTGCTCCCCCTCTCCGCTCGGCGGATACAGGGGAATCTCGTCGACGACGAAGTCCTCCGGCGCGGCCCCGATTCCGGGCGACGCGTCAGTCACCGGTTGCGGCGCTCGAAGAGAACGCTGTGCCGGGTGCTCTTCGTCTGTTCCCACGCCGGGCTCTTGCGGAGCCACTTCGCCATGGTGACGGCGGGCTGCGTCTCGCCGAGAACCACGGCCGAGATGTCGTGCTTCTCCGCCAGCCTGGCGAAAGCGATCGGGCTCCGATAGACGCGCAGCACCCGGGGCAGAGAGGCTCCGTAGACCTCCCACCTTCCGTCCATCGCCACCTTCTTGTCCGGGTACATCTGCCAGGTCAGGTAGCCGCCGAGGTCCGGACTGTTGAAGAGATTTCCCTCGATGGTCCGGAGATACCCGACGAGCTCCGAGGGAAAGTACTCCGAGACGCCGAGGCCGAAGCTCCTCCTCCAGTGCACCTGCGCCCAGAGCTGGCTGCTCGCGCTGGCAGCCCAGACCCCCGCCGCCAGCGCCAGCGTCGAGAGGGCGGTCGCGACCGCGACACGCCGCCCTGTCGCAAGGCCACCCGCCCTTCTCGCCCGCAGGGAATCCAGGATCGAATGCAGGTTGTGGATCGTGACGGGCGTGGCCACGACGGCGAAGAGCGCCATGTTCCGGAGCGCCAGGGTCGAGAGGTAGAGAAAGACGAGGTACGGGAGGATGTGGGCCAGCCGGAAGCGCCGCCTCTGTCCCGCAAAGGCCAGGATCGAGACGGCGAGGAAAAGCTTGTAGAAGACCACGGGATGGAGAAGGGGCTTGTTGACGGAGAAGGGAGAGCGAAGCTCCTCCAGGCTGGGAAAGTGCGAGACCTCACCCCGCAGCTCGCTCCAGATCTTGTACGGGTAGAGGATGCCGTCCATCCCGTTGGCGTTGACCAGGAGCGCCAGAAGGACCAGGACGAAGAGCACGCCCTTCTGCCGCAGCGCTCGCGGGGTCGTCGGGGCGTCCGGGATGCGAGGCCAGAACCTGTGACCGAGAGCCTGGAGAAACTCACCGGCGAGATAGGAGCCGATGAAGACCACCCCGAGGACGTGCAGCCCGTGCATGTTGGCCCAGATCACCTGGCAGAGAGGGATCACCGTCAGCGACAGGAGGGGGTGTTCCGAGAACTTCTCGGTGAAGCGGAAGAACACCGCGAGGAACAGAAGCGAGACCAACTCGGGACGGATCAGGAACCGCTGGTGGGAGACGAACAGAGCGAGCAGACAGATGAGGATGGAGACCGGCAGGTACTCCCTTCGGTACACGGTCGAGAGCAGCAGGGCGAATGTCGCGACGACCACGCTGATCCGCAGCAGGACGACGCCCGGAATTCCTCCCGCGCCGTGGGCTCCGTGCAAGGTCAGCTGGAAGAGCCAGTGCGAGTCCACCCATCTGTTTCCATCGGCGATGTAGGTGAAGATGTCGTGAGTCGGAATGGACTTCGTCGCCCAGATGTACTCACCGGCCTTCAGGTGCCAGCCGAAGTCGAGCGCCTCGATCTTGAAGAGGCAGACGGCGGCCACGATCAGGAAGAACGAAGCGATTGCGAGGCAGCGTAGGGTTCTTTCCATCTCAGAACCGGGAGGATCGCGGATGCGGCGGATGCATGGGCCGCGGGAAGTCTACACCAGGGGCGCGCGGCGGCGAAGCCGATTGCGATGCCGTACCCTGGCTTCGCAGCTGCTCCTCGAGGCCGAACCCCGTCGGGCAATTGTGAAGCCGGTGCCTGAGTCGCACCCGGATTCCCGCGGGTCGAGACTTCTGAATGAAGAAACGCTTCCCGGAAGGCTGGGCGCACTGGGCCATCGCAGCGCTCGCCCTCTTCATGGTGCTCGGTCCCCTCTTCGCGGAAGCGACGGTGAGCCGCCTTCGTCCCTACGACGAGGGCATCGCCTTGACCTCGGCCTTCCGGATGTACGCGGGAGAGACCCGGCTGCAGGACTTCGACACGGTCTACGGCCCGGCCGAGTCGGGAGTTCTCTACCTGCTGTCGGGCTCGACCGGACCCAAGCTCCTGCACCTGCGCTTTCTGCGCTACGCCGGATTCGCTGTCGCGGCGTTCTTCGCCACCCTGGGAGCCGCGCGGCTGGGTGGCGGAGCGGCCTCGGTTCTCGCGGCAGCCATCGTACTCTGGTTCGCGACTCCACTCACCAGCCCCTCCTTCTCGCTCGCTCTCACCGGCGTGGTGCTCGCCGATCTCGGGAGTGACCGCCACTCCCACGCGAGGCTCTTCCTCTTCGCCGCAGGTCTGGCCGCGGGTCTCACCTTCCTGTTCCGATTCTCCTTCGGCGCTCTCGGCTGTGTGGCAGCCCTCGCAGTGATCTGGTTCGGAGCAACCCGGTCCGACGCCACTTCGCCCTTGCGGGCGAGGATCTCCCGGGTAGCTGTCTTCGCGACGGGGCTCGCGCCCGGGGTCCTGACCCTGGTGGCGCTCATCGCCTCCGGGCGGGCCGATCTCGGGTGGGTCCTCAACTACCGAGGCCTCGGGCCCTACCGGAGCCTGCCCTTTCCGCTTCCCACCCCCCCCGGCACATCGCTGCTGGACAGCCTCGAAACGCTGGTCTGGGCGGGGCTCCCGTTCCTCGTCCTCCTCGTCTCCCTGGCGGTGCTCGGAATCCAGCTCTGGAGGAGCGGAGCCCTCCCATCGAGAGAGGGCCGTTCACCGGGGCTGCAACTGGGACTGACGCTGCTGCTCATCGGGTGGCTGCCCTACGCGCTGTTTCGTCCCGACCTGCCTCACTTCTACCCCGCCCTCATCGCCTCCGGCTGCCTCGGGGCCGGCTTGCTGGGGAGGCTCCTGCGCCTGGCTCCGAACCGGCTCCGGACGTTGCTGGGTGTCTGCCTGGTGCTGGCTCTCGGAGCGCTCTCGTTCGACCACTTCCAGGAGGCTCGGGCGCTTCGCCGTTCCCCCGACCGCGTGGACTCGGCCCTCCCCCCGCTCCGCGGCCTGCTGGTGGACAAGAAGCTCGAGGACTACTACTCCGAGGCATCGGAGCTGGTGCGCTCGCTGACACAGTCTGGTGACAGGCTCTACGTGGGCAGCCTCGACCACCGGCGGGTCCTGATGAACGACCCCCTGCTCTACGCGATCTCGGGGCGACTGCCGGCGACCCGGCACACCTGCTTCGCGCCGGGAGAGACCACCAGAGCGGCGAAGCAGCGGGAGATGATCCGGGATCTCGAGGCCAATCGACCTCCGGTGGTGTTCCTGGCGCCCAGCTGGCGGGAGGAGCCGAACCGAAGCCGCGAGTTCGGCTCGGATCTCCTGGATCGCTTCCTCCAGCGCTCCTATCGGCTGTATCGCCGGGTGGGCCCTTCCCTTCTCATGGTTCGCCGAGAGGAGTCGGGCGCGCCGGGCGGCGGACCCTAGCCCCGGGTTCTCACGCCTCGGCGACTCGTGCCACGGGAGCGAAGGAACGGCGGTGCACCGCCGAGGCCCCGACGCGCTCCAGCGCCGCCACGTGTTGAGCAGTCGGATAGCCCTTGTTCCGGGCAAAGCCGTAGGCCGGGTAGCGCGCGTCGAGGCGCAACATGATCGCGTCGCGGTGTACCTTGGCGAGGATCGAAGCCGCCGCGATCGAGGCATCCCGGGAGTCTCCGTGCACCAGGGAGGTCTGGGGCGTGCGGATTCCCGGAATCGTGCGCGCGTCCACCAGCACGTGGTCGGGGCCGGGCGAGAGCGCCTCTACCGCTCGCCGCATGGAGAGCAGGCCGGCGTGGTAGATGTTGAGCCGGTCGATCTCCTCCGGCCAGACCTCGGCCACCGTCCAGCCGACCGCCTGGCGACGGATCTCCCCGGCGAGGCGCAGACGGGTGGCGGGGGCGAGCTTCTTCGAGTCGTCGAGGCCCGGCAGCTCGGGCTGGTCCGGAAGCACCACCGCTGCTGCAACCACCGGCCCCGCCAGCGGACCCACCCCGGCCTCGTCCACTCCCGCCACCAGGCGCACGCCGCGTTCGCGGAGCCGGCAGCGGATCTCGAGCAAGAGGGCGAACCGGACACGCTCCCGGCGAAGCGCTTCGAGCCTCCGCTCGCAACGCTCCGCCAGTGCCCGCGCTCCCGCCCGAGGATCTTCCCGCAACGACGCCGCCAGCTCGGAAAGCTCCGACTCGCCAACCAGCGCCCCGGCCCGCGCGCGCAGTGCCGCCAGCGATTCGCGGCGCAGCCGGCTCACGGGTCGCGGGGCCGGCGTGGCTCCGGCTCGAGCCCGAGGTGGCGTTCCAGAGCGCGGAGCCGGCGCAGCAGCTCCGGCAAACGCGCCACCAGCGCAGTAGAGCGATGCCAGCGGCGCTCCGGCACCGCCGGGAACCCCCACACCCTGCTTCCGGGAGGGAGGTCCTTGTGGACCCCTGCACGACCCGCGACGAAGCTGCCGTCGCCGATCGTGAGCTGACCGCCGCTCCCCGACTGCGCCAGCATGAAGACCCGGCTGCCGAGGGTCGTGCTCCCGCCGAGACCCGACTGCGCCACGATGGCGGAGTGGGCGCCGACCACGCAGTTGTGTCCGATCTGGACCAGGTTGTCGATCTTGACGCCGCGCTCGATGCGGGTCGTACCGAGCCGCGCTCGATCCACGGTCGAGTTCGCGCCGATCTCGACGTCGTCCTCGAGCACGACGTTGCCGAGCTGTGGGACCTTCTCGTGCTCGCCGCTCTCGTTGAACTCGTAGCCGAACCCGTCACCGCCGATCGACACGCCGGGCTGGAGGATCACGCGATCGCCGATCACGCAGCGCTCTCGCACCACGACGCCGGGGTGGAAGCAGCAGTCGGACCCGACGCGCACGTCCTCGCAGATCGTCACGTTCGCGTGCAGCGCGGTTCGCGGACCGATCTCCACTCTGGCACCCACCGACACCTGGGCGCCGATCGAGGCCGCGCCGTCCACCTTCGCGGTGGAATCGACGAACGCAGTGGGGTGAACGCCCGGCTCGGGAGAACGCACCGGGACCACCAGGGCCGCCGCTCTCGCGAAGTCCAGGCTCGGGTTCGGAGAGCGGATCACCGGACGCCCGCCCACCGCCACGTCCGGAGGCGCGATCAGCGCACCGATCCGCGACTTCTCGAGCGCGCTCGCGAGCTTCGCGGAGCGGAGGAAGCCCAGGTCGGCCGGGCTTCCCTCCTCGAGGCTCGCGACCCCCTCGAGCCGGAAGTCGGGATCTCCTTCGACGGGCCGGCCACCCAGCCGCTCCGCCAGCTCGGCGATACGGATCGGGCGTCGGGTCACGGACTCAGCGCGCGAGCAGAACGGCAACCGGCGAGGTCCGGACGACCGCCGCCGCGTTGCTGCCGAGGAAGTACTCGTTGATGCGGTTGCGCCCGAACGCCCCCAACACGATCAGCCCCGCGCGAGAGCCGCGAGCCGTGTCGACCAGCTTCACGTCCGGCCGGCCCAGCGTGGAGGAGGTCTCGCGGATGGGAACGCTGAGCGAGCCCAGGAGCCGCCGCACCTCCTCGAATCGGGCAGCGGCGCGCCCCTTGTCCTTCGAGTCCACGAACACGTGGATCGTCTGCTCGGTTCGGCTCGCCAGCTCCACGGCAACCTTGGCAGCGATGCGCGAGCCGGGAGAGCCATCGAAGCCCAGCACGATCGGCCCGCCGAATTCGGCACCCACCGGTACGACGATGGCGGGCTTGGTCGTCTTGCGCAGCACGCCGTCCACCGTCGAACCGATCAGCGCGGTCCGACAAGCGGCATGCTCACCATCGCGGCCCAGCACGAGGAGATCGGCGCCCTGCCCGCGCTCGACGATCCTGTCGTCGGCGATGCCGTGCACAGACTCCGGTACCGACTCCACGCCCTGTCCCCGCGCGAGCTCGCCAACCCGTCGGCAGGCTCCTTCCGCTCGCGCCTTCAGGAAGGCCTCCACTCCATCCAGGGAAGGCGGCGTGACACCGAGTGTGTCCGCACGAAAACCCTGGACCGAGCGATCTTCGATGACCGTCACGCCGTGCAAGCGTGCGCGCAGGCGCGCGGCGATTGCCGCGCCGTACCGTTCCGCGGCACTCGCCGCGTCGGAGCCATCGGTTGCCAACAGGATCGATTCGATCATTCCCATCTCCGCCCTCGAACGGGTTCCGAATGAAGCCGCCGGGTGGGCCAAGGGTACGAGAGCCCCGCGGGAAATGTCAAATGGGAGTTGTGGGGCCCGATCGGGCGCCCTTCGGGGGGCGCCAGCCGATCTCGCCCGGGGCTAGGCCTGGGCCTCATCGGGGGCGACCCCGGCCACGCAGCGGAGGACGTCGGTCTCGGTGACCATGCCCAGCAGGTGGTCGCCGTCGACCACCGGAAGGCAGCCGATCTTCTTCTCCGCCATGACCAGGGCCGCTTCGTCGATGCTGGCGTCCGGGCCGATCACGATGGGCGGAGCGGACATGACGCGTGCGATTTCCACCACATGGAGGAAGGCCCGCCGCTCGTCGCCCCGATGCTCCGAGAGCACCGAGAGGGAGGCGCGCAGCAGATCCCGCTCGGAGACGACCCCGACCAGCTTCCCCCCCCGGACCACCGGCATGTGGCGCACGTGACCCAGCGTCATGATATCCTCGACCGTCGACATGCTTTCGCTGACCGAGATCGTGACCAGGGTCTTCCCCATGATGTCGCGGACGCGCAAGTCCTTCATCACTGCGAACCATGCACGCAAAGGGAGTCTGTGGACAAGAAGAAAACTCCGCGGAAGAGAGATCCCTCTCCCATCGGGGAAGAGGATGATGGCATCGCCGGCTTCCTCCCTGACCTGCTCCGGCGCGGCCTGACCCTCGGATTCACCGGATTCTTCCTCACCGAGGAGGCAGTTCGCAAGGCTCTCGGCGAGTCGGTGCCGCGAGATCTGATGGACTTCATCCTGACCCAGAGCGAGCGAACCCGGACGGAGTTCCTCGATCGGATCTCGAAGGAGTTCGCTCGCACACTGAGCGTCGTGGACCCGGTGGAGCTGACGAAGCAGCTTCTGGAGGGAAACAGCATCGAGCTGAACGCGACAATCCGCCTGGTTCCGTCGGAGGTCGAAGAGAAGAAGGGCGGGCGCAAGCGGTCGGTGCGGAGAACAGGCGAATCCGGGTGACCACCGCCAATGCGACACCCGCCAGCAGAGCGGGCGCGCTGCCCTGGCTCGGCTGGCTCCTCACCGCCGCCCTGCTCGTCTATGCGGCGCTCGTCCACCGGGGAATCGGCCCGCTCCCCCGCAGCCTGGAATCGCACTGGTACAGCCCGAATGCGTCCCTGCTGAACGCGCTCCAGGCCGGCAGTCTCAACCCGGTTTTGGAGAGCGCGGGATGGGCGGTCGCGCTGCTGGCCGTTCCCGCCCTGATCGTCGCCGTGGCGGCCTTCGTCACCACCCGTTCCGCGCTGGCGCGGATGCTCGGGGCGGCCTCGGTGATCGCGGTGGCCGTCTGCGTCTACTACGGCGTGGAGGCTCCGGGAGTCTGGAGCTTCTTCCACTGGCGATGGAGCGGGAGCATCCTGCTCTTCTCCCTCTGTCTGGGCGCCGCCCTGACCGCACCGCTCCTCGCCGAGAGCTGGAAGCGCCACGGCTGGCCGCTGCGGCTCCTCCTCTACCTGCCCGTATTCGCGGCAGCCGTGGTCTTCGAGCGCAACGTGACGGGGACCGACGATTCACTGGTCTTCGCGATCTCTCCCTGGCCCGTGGTGCAGGTGTTCGGGCTCGAGGTCTTCGCCTCTGCGATCGCGCTGCTGCTGTTCGGTGTCGCCCTCGGGCTGTGGGTCGCGAGCCTCGGCCGGGAGCGATCGACATCGCATCGGATCCTCCTCTCCAGCGTCGCGGCCTTCTTCGCGGCGGCGATTCCGACGCTGGGCGTCTGGCTCGGATCCGAGCAGAGCCTGCTTCCCTTCCGAGCTGGAGCGGCGCTGCTGGCCACGACGGCGCTGATCGCGCTGGTCAGCTTCGCCGTCGCCGCAGCCTCGGCCGTCCGGCGCGGCGTCGGCGGGCTCGCCGCTCGGGCGAGCATCTGGGCGCTGGCTGGGCTGCTCGTCGGGCTCCCCCTGATGGTGGGCCAGGTCCTGACCCGCCTCGACTACACCACCACCCGCGAGGTCCAGGCACAACAGTTGATCGCCGCGCTGGAACGCCACTACCAGGAGACGTCCGTCTATCCCGACAGCTTGGAAGAGCTGGTCGCGGCCGGTGAGCTGACCGAGGTCCCGCGCCCGCGAATCGGATTCAGCTTTCTCTCCAACCAGGACTTCCTCTACCAGGGCTTCGGCACCAGCTACGTCCTCGAGTTCTCCGCACCCCGCTGGATCCAGTGCGCCTACAACCCACCCTACCTGGACGAGTACGGAGAGGAGGATGAAGAGGACCTGGAGGACCTCGGCGGCGCCTGGTCATGCCCGTCGAAGCCTCCGGAACTCTGGTAACCGCCAACGTAGAGAACGTCCCCGCTGCGTCAGGCGTCGGCGACTTCCCGGGTGAAGGTCAGGAACGCCATCGCGGGGCGCTTGGAGGAGTCGCGCATGGCGAACTGCATGCCGTCGTAGGTCCAGCCCTGCCCGGTCCACTCGTTCAGGATGTTCTCGAGCTCCTCGTCGCAGACGTTGCTGGTCTCGACGACCTTGTAGCGGATGCTCATGAGATCTCCCCGGAAAGCGACCCCTGCGCGAAATCCCTGGCCGCGTAGGTGAGGATCAGGTCGGCCCCGGCGCGCTTGATGGAGACCAGCGCCTCGGCCATGGCGCGCGGGCCGTCGATCCAGCCGCGCTCGGCGGCGGCGTGGATCATCGCGTACTCCCCGGACACGTGATAGGCGGCCAGCGGGACGTCGAACTCGCGGCGGGCATCCGCGAGGATGTCCAGGTAGGGAAGCGCGGGCTTCACCATCAGCGCGTCGGCACCCTCGGCGAGGTCGAGGCGCATCTCCCGCAGCGCCTCGCGGCGGTTGGAGGGATCCATCTGGTAGGCGCGCCGGTCGCCGAAAGCGGGCGTGCTCTCGGCGGCGTCGCGGAAGGGTCCGTAGTAGGCGCTCGCGAACTTCGCGGCGTAGGCGAGGATCGCCACCTGCTCGAAGCCGGCCTGGTCGAGCACGGCCCGGATCGCGCCGACCCGCCCGTCCATCATGTCCGACGGAGCCACCACGTCGGCGCCGGCGCGGGCGTGCGAGAGGGCGGTCGAAGAGAGGCGTTCGACGGAGGGATCGTTCGAGACCTCACCGTCCTCGACGATGCCGCAGTGTCCGTGATCCGTGTACTCGCACAGACACACATCGGTGATGACGCACAGGTCCGGGGCGCCGGCCTTGATCGCCTCGACCGCCCGCTGCACGATGCCATCCGGAGCGTCGGCGCCCGTGCCGCGAGCGTCCTTCTCGGCCGGAATCCCGAACAGGATCACGGCGGGGATGCCGAGATCGCGGACCAGCTTGGCCTCGGACACCACCTGGTCGACGGAGTGCCGGAAGACGCCCGGCATCGAAGCCACCGGCTCTCGGACCCCGCTCCCCTCGACCACGAAGAGCGGAAGGATCAGGTCCTCCCGGGAAAGCCGCGTCTCCCGGACCATCGAGCGCAGCGTCTGGTTGCGGCGCAGCCGCCGCAGCCTGGTTTCGGGAAAGGTCATTGGGTTCCTCCCGGCTCCTCGCCCGATCCGAAGCGGCGGGCGGCGTGTCGTGCCAGCGATTCGACCAGCGCCCGCGCCTCGGCCCTGTCGGCGACCACGTCGGGCTCGAGTCCTGCGGAGCGCAGGGCGTCGCCCGTGACCGGGCCGATCACTGCCAGGATGCAGCGCCCCGCGGCCTCCCGGGCGGCGGCGTCGATTCCCCCGAAGAAGTGTCGCACCGCCGACGGACTGGCAAAGGTCAGCGCGTCGAACTCCCCCTGCGCCAGGCGCTCGCCGAGGCGCGCCCAGTCGACGTCGGCGGGAACGGTGCGATACACGGAGACGGCGTCGACCCTGGCCCCGATCTCCCGGAGTCCGCTGGGAAGCACCTCGCGACTCTTGGCGGCGCGCGGCAGCAGGAAACGCTTCCCCGCCGGCGAGAGCTCCCGGCGGATGCCGTCGAGCATCGCCTCGGCATCGAAGCGGCTGACCGGCACCTGATGCACCGGGAAACCCGCCTCGAGGGCGGCGGCAGCGGTGGCGGGACCGACGCAGACGACCTCGGCGTGAAGCACCGCCAGGTCGCAGCCCCGCTCTTCGGCGCGAGCGGCCAGGTGCCGGGCGGCGTTGGCACTGGTCAGCAGCAGCACGTCGTATTCGGCGAGATCGGCGAGTGCGGCGTCGATCTCGGGAGATTCGAGAATCGCCTCGATCCGGATCATCGGGATCACGGCGGGCTCGGCCCCGGCCTCCTGGAGCGCATCCCGCAGCGAGGCCGACTGCTCCAGGGTCCGCGTCACCAGGACCCGCTTGCCGAACAGAGGAAGCCGCTCGAACCAGGCGAGGGCCTTGCGAAGCTGCACCACGCCTCCGACCACCACGGCGGAAGGCGCGCGGAGACCCGCCTCCTTGGCGCGCTTCACCAACTCGGAGAGCGGCGCCTCCACCACGCGCTGCCGCGGCGTGGTCCCCTCCATCACCACGGCGGCAGGCGTGTCCGGCGCCCTGCCGCCCGAGATCAGGTGCCCGACGATCTCCTCGAGGTTGCTCATCCCCATCAGGATGACCAGGGTGTCCGCAGCCGCGGCCAGGCCCTCCCAACGAATCTGCTCCCGGACGCGGGTGGGGTCCCGGTGCCCGGTCACGACCGCGAAGGAGGCGGCGTGCCTGCGGTCCGTGATCGGGATCCCCGCGTAGGCGAGGGCCGCGATCGACGAGGTCACGCCGGGCACCACCTCGAAGGGAATGCCCGCTTCGAAGCAGGCGGTACCCTCCTCGCTGCCCCGCCCGAAGACGAACGGGTCGCCACCCTTGAGGCGCACCACCCTCTTGCCGGCCCGCGCCAGGGCGATGATGAGCGCGGTGATCTCCTCCTGGGTGCGGGTGGGGGCGGCGTGGCCGCGCCGGCCCACGTTGATCCGCTCGGCGCCGGCCGGCGCGTACTCCAAGAGCTCCGCGGGTGCGAGGGCGTCGTAGACCACGACCTCGGCAGCGCGAAGTGCCCGCTCACCGCGCACCGTGATCAGGTCCGGCGCACCGGGCCCCGCGCCCACCAGGATGACCTTGCCGACGGGACGCTCTCCGCTCATGGGGTCACCTCGGCCCGAATCGCCTCGAGGATCGACGCGGCGCCATCGCGGAGCACCTGCTCGGCGGCGCGGCTGCCCGCCGAGGCCGCGTCCTCGGGGGCCGCCTCGGCCGAGGCGCGAACCACGCGCCGGCCGTCAGGGCTCGCGACCAGCCCGCGCAGGAGGATCCGGTCTCCGGAGCCGCGCTCCGCCAGCGCGGCGAGGGGAACGCTGCAGTCCCCCTCCAGCCGGGAGAGGAAGGCGCGCTCCGCCGAGAGCTCCGCGCGGGTGCCCGCGTGGTCGACGGCTCGAAGCTCGTCTGCGATCGGGTCACCGTCTCGCGCCTCGATGGCGAGGGTTCCCTGCCCCACCGAGGGCAGCAGCAGCTCCGGACTGATTCGCTCGTGGATGCGGTCACCCATTCCGAGACGGTCGAGACCGGCGCAGGCCAGGATCACCGCGTGCAGGTCCTGTTCTCCGAGCTTGCGAAGCCGGGTCTCCACGTTGCCGCGCAGGGGGACGATCTCGAGGTCCGGGCGCATGGCGAGGAGCTGGCTGCCCCGGCGCACGCTCCCCGTTCCGACCCGTGCCCCCTCCGGCAGATCCGCGAGGCTGCTGCCGGCGCCGCGTCCGATCAGCGCGTCCCTCGGGTCGGCCCGCTCGGGAAACGCCGCCAGGCAGAGCCCCGGCGCGATCTGCGCCGGGAGATCCTTGGCGCTGTGGACGGCGAGATCCGCGCTCTCGTCGAGGAGCGCCTCCTCGATCTCCTTGATGAAGAGGCCCTTGCCGCCGATCTTCGCCAGGGAGACGTTCTGGATCCGGTCGCCGGTGGTTCGCACCTCGACCAGCTCGGTCTCGAGCCCGAGTTTCTCCTCGATCTGCCGCGCGACGCTGCCGGTCTGGGCCAGCGCGAGCGGGCTTCCGCGGGTCGCGATGCGGAGCACGGCGCGACGACTCACGACTCCCCGTCCTCCGGGTCGAGTCCCTCGTCGACCTCGCCCTCATCGTTGGCGTCGGCGTCCAGGGCGAACAGGGCGCGCGCCGCCTCCAGGTAGACCAGTGCCTCCTCGGGATCCACCTCCTTGCGAAGCCGCGAGAGCGGCACGTGGAGCAGCTTGTTGACGATCGACCGGGTGAGGGCATCCACGCCGGCCTGCTGCGACTCGTCCAGGTGCAGGCTCCCGAGTCTTCGCTCCAGCTCGCCGAGCCGCATCGCCTCGGCGCGCTCCCGCAACAGGCGGATGGTCGGCACCGCGCCGAGCGCAGCCAGCCATCCCTCGAAACGCTGCTGCTCCTGGGCCACGATCTCCTCGGCGAGGACGACCTCGCGGCGCCGCTCCTCGGCATTCGCGTCGGCGAGCCCCGACATGTCGTCGAGATCGTAGAGATACACGTTGTCGAGATCGTTCACCCCGGGGTCCACGTTGCGCGGAACGCCGATGTCGATCACGAAGATGGGACGGCCCCGGCGGGCGCGGAGCACCTGGGAGACGCTCTCGACCGTCAGGATCGGAGTGGTCTCCGCGATGCAGGTGAGTACGACGTCGGAGCGGGGGAGGAGTTCGGGAACCTCGCTCAGCGCGTGGGCACTGGCATCGAACTGGCTGGCGAGCTTCTCCGCCCGCGCCCGCGTGCGGTTGGCGATGCGAATCGTCGTCAGGCCGTGTCGGCGGAGGATGCCGAGGGACAGCTCGATCATTTCCCCTGCCCCGATCAGCAGGGCCGATTTGTCCCGCAGCGATTCGAAGATCTGCTCGGCGAGATCCACCGCTACGTGAGCGACGGAGACAGGGCGGTCGGCGATGCGCGTCTCGCCTCGAACCCGCTTGGCGGTGGAGAAGGCCCGTTGATAGAGCCGCGAGAGGATCGGCCCGCAGGCGCCGCACTCGACCGCCGCGCGGTAGGCGTCCTTCACCTGGCCGAGGATCTGCGGCTCCCCCACGACCTGCGAGTCCACCGAGCAGGCGACGCGGAGCACCTGGCGGACGGCGCTCGCGTCGCGGTACTCGTAGAGCGCCTCCTCGACGGCCTCGCCGCTGGGCGACTGGGTTGCCTCGGCGAGGTCCCGCGCAATGAAGGACCGCAGGCGGATGCGGGCGGCATCCGGGCGCCGGGTCGTCGCCACCACCTCCACGCGGTTGCATGTGGAGAGCAGCACCGCCTCCTCGATGTCCCCGTCGGCGACCAGCTTGGTCAGCAGCGGCCGAACGTCCTCCACCGCGTAGCACTCGCGGAGTGCCAGAGAGGCGGTGCGGTGGTTCATGCCGAGGAGCAGGATGTTCACGGCATGAGCCCCACACCGATCACCGCCAGCACCATCAGGACGAACCCCGCCAGCGAGCAGAGCGCCGACTGGCGCGCCCTCTGGCCCGCGCCGAAGCGCGCGGTCACCAGCACCGCCAGCACCAGCCAGGCCGCAAAGGTCGCGTTGGCGTGCATGGTGCCCGGCCAGAGCCGCCCCTCGACCGAGTGAGTCCAGAGCACCCCGGTCACGACACCGAGGCTCAGCAAGAGGAAGCCGACCACCAGCGAGAGGGCGTTCACGCGGTCGAGGGCCTCGAGAGAGGGCAGCGGCAGACGGGTCGCCCTGGGGCGCTTCGACTTGATGCTCCGGTGGTGCATGACATAGAGGGCCCCGGCCACGCCGGCCACCGCCAGCAGCGCGAGGCCGGCGCTGGCCAGGAGCACGTGGACGTGCGACCAGATCGGGCTCGCGGGCTGGGCACCCGACTGCGCCGCGGGCGCAGCCAGGAACTGGACGAAGCTGCCGATGAAGGCCAGCGGCGCGACGACCACCGCGAGCCCGACCAGGCGCACCCGGGCCAGCACCAGCAGGTAGAAGAGAGTCGTCACCCACACCACGAAGGGAACCACGTAGGCGAGATCCGTGAGCGGTGGCGTGAGGTCGCCCTCGTGCAGGTGCCAGAAGGCCAGACCGTGTACGGCGACACCCAGGGCCAGGCCCGCCACCGCCACGCGGCTCAGGCGCTGCGACGGAAGCGTGAACCCGAGCGCCGCGGCCACCGCCGCAGCCAGGTAGACGGCCGCGGCCAGCTGGTAGAACTCGAAGACCACGCGCACTCCCTCTGTTCGCGTTCTCGGATGCGCTCCGGAACGGGCGCGGATCAGCGCTTCTCGAGGCGCTCCATCTGCGCGGCCACCCTGGCCGCGTCGTCGGCCATCTCGAAGACCCGATAGGTGGGCTCGCCGAAGAGAACGAAGCGGATCTCCTCGACAGGGCCGCCTTCCTCGAGGTGCGCTCGGGCCTCCTCGAGAAGGATCTCGGCGCAGCGCTGCAGGGGAAAGCCGGCGATGCCGGCACCGATCGCGGGCACCGCGACACTGCGACACTGCTTCTCTCGCGCCAGCTCCAGACTGCGGCGCATGGAGGAGCGGACGCTCTCCTCGCTGGCAGCCCCCCCGGGCGGCATCCCGGCGGCGTGGATCACGAAGCGCGCGGGCAGGTTTCCGGCTCCCGTGACCGCCGCCCCGCCCACCTCGATCGGGCCGATCCGGTCGCACTCCTCCTGGATCGTCGGCCCTCCCTTCTGGCGGATCGCGCCGGCCACGCCTGCGCCGAGAATCAGATCGCTGTTGGCCGCGTTGACGATCGCGTCCACTTCCTGGTCGGTGATGTCACCTTCCCGCAGGACGATTCGACCCGTCACTTCGCCTTGCCCCCCTTCCTCGACAGCGACTCGACCAATCCGGCGGCGAGCAGGGGAACCAGGATCTCGTGGTGACCCACCAGGGAGATCCCCCGGCCGCCGAGCCGTGTGGGGCGCTCCACCACGTTCATGGCCGGCCGGTACTGCCGGACGAAGTCGAGGTTCACCGTGGTGAACTTCTCCGCCCGGTATCCCAGGTTGCGGGCCAGTGACAGCGCCTTCAAGAAGACTTCCGGCAGGATCACCGCAGACCCGATGTTGAAGAGCACGCCACCCTGGAGTGTCGCGACCAGGCTGGTCAGCGTCTCGAAGTCGCGGTAGCTGGTGGCGCCGAGGGCTGCACCGTCGGCGCTGGGATGCATGTGATGGATGTCGGTGCCGATGGCGGCGTGAACCGTCACCGGGATCCCCAGACGCGCCGCAGAGGCGAGAACGGAGCGGTCCTTGTGGGGGAAGCGGCCTTCGAGGATCTCGCGGCCCACTGCCGCGCCCATTCCCAGCCCGTCCGCATCGCCGGCGCGGATCGCACCGTTGAGACGCTCGGAGGTCTCGCGCGCCATTCCGAAGCTGCCGTCGTCGAGGGCCGGCCCGACATCCTCGCTGGTGCGCCCCATCATCGCGAGCTCGAGATCGTGGACGCAGCCCGCGCCGTTCATCAAGAGACCGCTCGCAAAGCCGCGCTCCATCAGGTCGACGACGATCGGCGCCAGCCCCACCTTGATCAGATGGGCGCCGAAGCCCCAGAGGATCGTCTTGCCATTGCGGCGGGCCCTGGCCGTGGCGGCGATCGCCGCGCGCAGGTCGGCGGCGGCCAGGATCGCCGGCAGACCTGCGAGAAATCCGTTCAGCGATCCCCCCGGCCGGTGCGGAACCGCCTCCTCGCCGCGGCGCACCTTGCTGCCCCGGCTCCGTGCGGGAACCGTCCGGATCTTGGAGCGGTCGATGCGCGGCAGCCGGCGGCTCACGTGCTGTACAGCTCGGGGAAGAGGATCATTTCCGCTACCTCGGCGATGGCGTGGGCCAGCGCGATGTGGGACTCCTGGATGCGCTGGGTGTCGTCGGATGGCACCACCAGGGCCAGATCCACCCGGTCGAGCAGCTTGCCCCCACCGCGGCCGAGCAGGCCGATGCTGCGAAGCCCGCGCGATCGCGCCTCGTCGACCGCGCACAGCACGTTCTGGGAGTTCCCGGAGGTGGAGATGGCGATCGCCACGTCCCCCCGCTTTCCGTGAGCCTCGATCAGCCTCGCGAAGACCCGCTCGAAGCCGTAGTCGTTTCCGATCGCGGTCAGGTCCGAGGCATTGACGGTGAGGGCAATCGACGGGAGCGCGGGGCGGTCGCGGGTGAGGCGCGCGTTGAACTCGGTGGCGATGTGCTGGGCATCGGCGGCAGAGCCGCCGTTGCCGAAGAGCAGCGTCTTGCCGCCGGAGCGGTAGGCCTCGGCAATCCACTCGGCCGCCTCGACCATTCCTGGGGCGGCCTCCCGGGCCAGCTCCCGCTTCACGCGAGCGCTCTCTTCGAGAATGGCTCGCACGTGTGCGACGTGGTCCCCCTCGCGGGGATGCTCGCTCATGGCCACCTCTCGGAATCCGGGGGAGAGCAAGAAAACCTAGCAAAACCGAGAACATCGGCGTACAAAGCAGGATACCGAGAGGCTCTGGAAGCGTCAAACCACGGCTCCTGGTTAGACAGCCGGGACCCACCGGATAAGATTCACGCCTAGTCAGGATTTGGGCGTGCAGGGAGAGACGGAAATGGCAGACGCAGGAGTGGTGGAAGTCACCGATCAGAGCTTCGACGCGGAGGTGCTGAACTCGGAGACTCCCGCGATCATCGATTTCTGGGCGGATTGGTGCGCGCCGTGCCGCGCCATCGCGCCGATCGTGAAGGAACTCGCGAGCCAGTATGGTGACAAGGTGAAGGTCGCCAAGCTGAACATCGACGACAACCCCGGCGTCCCGGGCCGGTACGGCATCCGTTCGATCCCCACCGTGCTCGCCTTCAAGGACGGCGCCGTCGTCGGCCAGATCACCGGCGCCCGCCCCAAGAGCCACTTCGAAGAGATGGTCCAGAAGCTGCTGTAGCCAGCAGCGGGGACGTTCCTGCCCGTTACCTTTCCGGGGGCTCGAAGAAGCGGACCGGCCAGCGGCGCCGGACCGCTTCCCGGTAGAGGCGCGGGTCCGGGTTGGTGACCACCGGGTGGCCGACCAGATCGAGCAGCGCGAGGTCGGTGATCGAATCAGTGTAGAAGTAGCTCTTCGCCAGGTCGATGTTCTGCTCGTCGACCAGCTGCTGGAGCCAGTAGATCTTCCCGTCCTCGAAGCAGATCGGCTCGACCACGCGTCCGGTGAAGCGCCCCTTCTCGACCTCCAACCGGGTGTAGAGCATGTGCTTGATCCCGAGGTGCTCCGCGAGGGGCTTGACCACGAACTTCGTCGCTCCCGAGACGATCGCGACCACGTGCCCCTTGGCCAGGTGCTCAGCGACGATCTGCGCGCCTTCCGGGTAGATGGTCGGAACCACCTTCTCCGCCATCCAGGCTCTCGCCTCGCGCGCCAGGGCGCGCTCGCTCTCACCCTTGAACTGCTGCATCGTGTCGCGCGTCCAGGCGGCGATGTCGAGGAGACCCACCTTGTAGCGGAGGTAGGCCCCAAGGCCCTTGAAGAGCTCCCACTCGCTGATCTCGCCCTTCTGGTAGCGATACTTCATGTACAGCGATCCCGAATTCTCGGAGATCAGCGTCTTGTCCACGTCGAAGAACGCGCCGACGCGCCTGGCGGATCGGGAAGCTGCGGGGGAGGGCATGGGACCATCGATTCCAGCTGCGACTTAGAGCATAGCTAGAACATGTACCGGCGCATCGAGACGTTCAGGAGCAGGCCGAGCGCGATCATGTTGGCGAGGAGCTGTGAGCCGCCGTAGGAGAGAAGCGGCAGGGGCACGCCGATCACCGGGGCGAGTCCGAGCACCATCGCCACGTTGATGGCGACGGGCCAGAAGAGCATCCCCACCACCCCCACGGCGAGCATGGCGCCGAAGCCATCCTTCGAGTTGCTCGCGATCACCAGCCCCCAGAGCAGCAGGCCCAGGTAGAGGGACAGCACCACCACGCAGCCGACGAATCCCCACTCCTCACCGAGCACCGAGAAGATGAAGTCGGAGTGCTGGGTGGGAAGGAACTGGAGCTGTGTCTGGGTCCCTTCCATGTAGGGCTTGCCGAAGAGCCCGCCGGAGCCGATGGCGATCTTGGACTGGATGGCCTGATAGCCGGATGCCAGTGGATCCCGGGAGGGGTCCAGCACCTGGAGAATCCGTTCGCGCTGGTACTCCTTGAAGACGAACTGCCAGAGCCCCGCCAGCGCTGCGGCCGCACCCAACGCCACCACCGCCCAGGCCCGGAGCGGAATCCGCACGAAAGGCAAGAAGGTCGCGCCGATCAGCACCGTGAGCACCGCCACGCCCAGGTCGCCCTGGGCGACGATGATGCCCGCCGGGGCCGCGACGATCAGTCCCGGCACGAGGAGGTCGCGGAGCCGCCGGATCTCTCCGGCCGGGTTGCTCTCGAAGTACTTGGCCAGCGCCAACACCAGGCCCACCTTGGCGAGCTCCGCGGGCTGAAGGCTGAACGGACCCCAGAGCAGCCACGAGCGGCTTCCCCTCACCACCGGCGCAAGGACCAGGGTCGAGGCGCAGAGTGCCAGCGTGGCCAGGTAGATCCAGGTCGCATGGCGTTCCGCACGCCTGTAGTCGATCAGAAAAGCGGCGGTCATCGCGACGAAGGCGAGAGCGAGAGCGATCAGCTGGCGGCGGAACTCCGAGGGAAGACCTCCCTCGGTCCCGGCCAGTGTGGCCGAGAACAGGTTGACGAACCCGATGCCGAGCATCAGCACCATCAGCAGGAAGAGCAGCCAGTCGAAGTTCTGGAACGAGCGCCGGTCAATCGAGAGCAAGCTCACCCCCCGATCGATACTCGGACGCCGCGACGCTCTCGGCGACCGGCGCCTTCTTCTCGAAGTAGCGGGCGAGGATCCGCTGGGCGACCGGAGCCGCCGCGCTGGAGCCGTGGAGGCCGTGCTCCACGAACACCGCAACGGCGATCTCGGGCGCGTCGGCCGGGGCGAAGGCTCCGAACCATCCGTGGTCCCGGTAGCGGATCGGGATCTCCTCGTCCTCCAGCCCCTCGGTGTGCTCGAGGCGGACCACCTGGGCCGTGCCCGTCTTGCCCGCCACCCGGACGCCCGGCACCCGCGCCCGGCGGCCGGTGCCCCCCTGCTCCTCGACGACGGCGGTGAGTCCGCGGCGCACCACCTCGAGCTGCTCGGGCGGGACCGGGACCTCGCCCCGGACCTCGGGAGGAAACTCCTCGACCACGGTCCCGCGCTGATCCTCCAGACGAAGCAGGAGCCGGGGCCGGAGCACCTTCCCGCCGTTGGCCAGGGCGGCGTAGGCCACCGCCAGCTGCAGCGGCGTGTAGAGGTTGTAGCCCTGCCCGATGGAAGCGGAGACCGTCTCGCCCGGATACCAGACGACGCCGAAGCGCCGCTTCTTCCACTCCGTGCTCGGGATCAGACCCGGAGCCTCGTTGGCGAGCCCGATGCCGGTGCGGTGTCCGAGGCCAAAGGCCCTGGCGTAGTGCGCCAGCCGGTCGATGCCCAGCTTCACACCGTTGGTGTAGAAGAAGACGTCACAGGACTGCTTGATCGCGTTGTGGATGTCCACCCATCCGTGTCCTCCGCGCTTCCAGCAGCGGTAGGTACGTCTCCCGTGCCGGAAGTAGCCGGGGCAGAAGACCCGGGTTTGGGGGGTGACGATTCCGTCGGCGAGCAGCGCCGCGGCCAGGATCGGTTTGTGGATGGAGCCGGGCGGAAAGTGATTCTGGATCGCGCGGTTCTGGAGAGGCTTCCACTCGTCGCCGGTGAGCGCATTCCAGGTCTCGGAATCGATGCCCCCGGCGAAGGCGTTCGGGTCGTAGGCGGGCCGCGAGAGCATCACCAGCACATCGCCCGTCTGCACGTCGAGGGCCACGACCGCGCCCATCTTGGGCGGCTCGCCATCGGGAACGTCCAGGAACGCGGCCTCGGCCTCCCGCTGCAGGTCGAGATCCAGGGCCAGCACGGCCTTGCCGCCGGGGACCGCGGAGACTTCGTCCAGCACCTCCACCTCGCGGCCCGCCACGTCGACGACCACGTTGCGCCCGCCGGCGCGCCCCCGCAGATGGCTCTCCAGACGCGCCTCGAGCCCCGCCTGTCCGATCACGTCACCGGGGCGGTATCCCTGGCGAGCCTTCTTCTCGAGCTGCTTGGCGTCGATCTCCCCGATCAGTCCCATCAGGTGCGCCGCCAGCGCGCCCTCCACGTAGTGCCGGCGGGGCTGCACGTCGGTGACGACGCCGGGGAGGGCGTAGCGGTGGGTCTCCACCCTGGCCAGCCGATCGAAGTCGAGGTCGTCCATCAGGCTGACGGGCTGGAATCGCTCCGCGCCCTTGCGCACGCCGACCCGATCCTGGAGCAGCACCGGGTCCGTCTCGATCAGCCGCGCGAGCGCGGCGAAGGTGGTCTCCGGCTCGACCAGGCCGTTCGGGATCACCTGCAGCTCGTAAGCCGGACGCGTGGTGGCGAGAAGCCGACCCTCGCGGTCGAGGATGTCGCCGCGCGGCGCCTCGAGGCGGACGGTGCGCACCGAGTTCTGCTCGGAACGCTTCTGCAGCGCCTCTCCCTCGACGATCTGGAGCTGGAACAGGCGCAAGACGAAGATCGCGAAGACCGCGACGATGAGAGCGCCGATCAGCCGCAGCCGCCCGTCGATGGCGATGTTGGACTTGCCGAGCGGGCTCGACATCAAAGTACCGGCCTCTTGGTTTCCAGACGGACGTCCCGTCCGCGGCGGGCGTCTCCCTCGCTGAAGAGCTCGACGATGGCGCGCAGCGGCGCACTCAGCATGGGTGCGACGACGCCGTTGACTCCGGCTCGAAACAGCAGGTCGCCGGTCTCACGCAGGGCGAAGGACGACTCGCCGAAGAAGAGGTGCGTGATCCCGAGGACCGCGACCGCGTCGAAGATGGTGAGGGCAAAGACGAAGACGGCCAGCGGAAGAGCCCGCTTGAGATCGAGCTGGGCGTTGAGGAGCCGGATCAGCACGAACTCGACGATCCGGATCAGCGCGTACTGACCGAGCAGCGCGTTCGAGAACACACCGGCAGCGAGGCCGAGGGCCGCTGCGAGCAGCAGGCCCTCGGCCGGAGCCAGGAGCAGGATCGCGACCACCGGGACCAGCATCCCCAGGTCAGGCACCCAGCGGGCGGGCAGGATGTTGAGCAGGGCGCTCTGCACGATCAGCCCGAGAACGCCGAGCACGAAGATGGCGAGCATCGACCTCATGGCGATGACTCCGCCCCCTCCGAGCCGCCCTCCACGCCGATCTCGTCGCCCTTCCCCGCGTAGAGGAGGTCCATGCTCGGCGCTCGCTGCAGCATGATGAAGACCTGCTCGAGACGCCCGAAGTCCACCGAGGGATGTACCCACGCCGTGTGCAGCAGACGCGCCTCCTCGGTCTGCACGGCCTCGATGGTCCCGATGCGCAGGCCCTTCGGATAGACACCACCCATTCCCGAGGTGATCACCACGTCGTCCGGCTGCACGTCGTCCCCGCGAACCATGAACACGAACTCGAGGCCCCCGGCGCCCTTCCCCCGGACGATCCCGCGCGCACGGCTGCGCTGCACGATCGCGTCCACCGCGCTCTGCCGGTCGAGCAGCAGCATTGCCCTCGACGCGTGGGGAGAGGTCGCGGTCACCAGCCCCACCACACCGTGATCGGAGACCACCGGCATTCCGGACAGCACGTCGTGGCTGCGGCCTCGATCCAGCAGCACCGACCGGAACCAGGGGAAGACGTCCTGTCCCACCACCTCGCTGGGCAGCAGTGGCACCTCGAAGTTCTCCCGCATCTGCACGATGCGCTCCAGGTTGCCGCTCGCCACCAGGGCCTCGCGGAACTGCAGATTCTCTTCCTCGAGAGCCGCGACTCGCGCGCGCAGCGCTTCGTTGTCAGTGCGGAGATCGACCAGGGCGACGTAGTCGGTCCAGGTCTCGCCGAGGAGATCCACCGGCGCCTTGATCAGTTTCTGGATCGGGGCGGCCACCTCGATCAACACACTCGAGAGCCAGGTCTGATCGCTGCCTCCCTCCGGAACGGTGCGCCGGTCGACCACCATCAGTGTAGTGGTCAACAAGAGCAGCGCGGCGAACAGGACAGGGAGAAGAATCCGACTGAGAAAGTCGCGCATGGCCTCCGCGGCGGCGGGGCGGGTTTAGGTTCGAATCGTGACTTCCCTGAGCAGGCGCAGCTCGTCCAGGCAGCGCCCGGTGCCGAGCGCCACCGCGGTCAGCGGATCTTCGGCCAGCATGACGGGCAGGCCGGTCGTCTCGCGCAGCAGGATGTCGAGGTTGGTGAGCAGGGCTCCGCCTCCCACCATCACGATGCCCTTGTCGACGATGTCCGCGGCGAGCTCCGGCGGCGTGCGCTCCAATGCCAGCTTGACGCTCTCGACGACGGCGTTGACGGGCTCCTGCAGCGCCTCCCGCACCTCGTCGGACTTGATCTCGAGCGTCTTCGGGACACCCGCCACCAGGTCGCGGCCCTTGACCTCCATGGGCTCGAGATCCTCGGTGGGGTAGGCGGTTCCGATCGCGATCTTGATCAGCTCTGCGGTTCGCTCACCGATCAGCAGGTTGTACTTGCGCTTGACGTAGTTGATGATCGCCTCGTCCATCTTGTTGCCGCCGACTCGCGCGGAGTTGGCATACACGATGCCGGACAGGGAGATCACGGCGACCTCCGTGGTACCGCCGCCGATATCGACGATCATGTTTCCCGAGGGCTCCGTCACCGGGAGGCCAGCGCCGATGGCCGCCGCCATCGGTTCCTCGATCAGGTAGACCTCGCGGGCGCCGGCTGAGAGTGCCGACTCCTTGACCGCGCGCTGCTCCACCGACGTGATGCCCGACGGCACTGCGATCACGATGCGCGGGCGAACCAGGTTGGACGAGCGGTTGTGGACGCGTTCGATGAAGTGCCGGAGCATCGCCTCGGTGACTTCGAAGTCCGCGATCACCCCGTCCTTCATCGGGCGAATCGCGACGATGTTGCCGGGCGTCCGGCCCAGCATCTCCTTCGCTTCCTCGCCAACCGCGCGCACCTTGTCGGGCCCGCGTCCGTCCTTGACGACGGCGACGACACTCGGCTCCGACACGACGATGCCCTTGCCTTTGGCGAACACCAAGGTGTTGGCGGTCCCCAGGTCGATGGCGAGGTCGCTCGAAAACCATCCGAGGATGCGCTTCAGAGGCACTTGAACTCCTTTGCGTAGGCCCGACCGCGCCCGGTTTCGGGCCCCCTCTGGAATCGTGTGACGACGTTTCAAAGCGGCGCAAACGGGCCGCTAAGTACTCGATTTCGCAAAATCTTTGGACTGATTCAAGCCCAAATGCGGATGCTATCAGCCCCCCGGGAAGCGATCAAGCGAGAAACCACCTTCAGCGCCGATTCGCTTGCCCGATCGAAGGGCCGACCGTACCCTGCGCGCAACCCCCATCATCCTGACTCGAAGGTAGCGGGACTGGGTGCGTGTAGGGGGAGTTCTACCTCACTGGAGGCAGCCTCATGCTCAAGACCATGCGCGAGAGTTCGCGGTGGTTGATGTGGGTGGTCATCATCGCAGTCGGCGCCGTCTTCGTGCTCTACCTGGGAATCGGCGGCGGCTTCCAGGGCGCGGCTGGCCCGGACGTGGTGGTGGACGTGGACGGGCGCCGCTACACGGCGCGCGACGTGTTCCGCGTCCGCCAGCGACTGGAAGCCGAGTATCGCCGGCAACTGGGCGACGGGTTCGACGCGAGCCAGGCCGGCGACGTCCTCGACGAATCGGCGGCCAGCTCGCTGATGCGGATGGCACTGTTGGCACGCGAAGCCGAGGAAATGGGCTTTCGCGTCAGTGACGAGGAGGTCCGGAGCTACCTGAAGCGGATCTCCGGCGCGGTGGACGAGTCGGGCCGCCTGGACCAGCGGGGGATCACGGACTACGCCGAGCGCGAGTACGGGAGTGTCAGGCTCTTCCAGGAGGCGCTGCGCGACGAGCTCCTGATCCAGAAGCTGGGCCGCCTGCTGATTGACAGCGTGGACGTCTCCGAGGCCGAGGCGAGGCAAGCGCTGCAGCATGAACGGCTGGAGGTGAAGCTCGCCTGGGTCCTCCTCGACGGGAACGAGGCCGCCGAGGAGGCGGAGGTCGCCGAGGCCGAGGTCGAGGCCCTGCTGGCCAGCGACCCCGAGCGCGTGCGGGCGACCTACGACGAGCGGGTCCTGGAATACGACCGCCCGGAGCAGGTGAGAGCCCGGCACATCCTGATCCGTCTGGCGGAGGACGCCGACGCGGAGACGGAGGCGGAGGCCCGGGAGAGGATGGACGCAGCCGTGAAGCGCATCGAGGAGGGGGCCGATTTCGCGGAAGTGGCCCGCGAGGCGAGCGAGGGGCCCTCCAGTGAAGAGGGCGGCGACCTCGGCTTCTTCCCGCGCGGGCGCATGGTGAAGCCCTTCGAGGACGTGGCCTTCTCGCTGGAGCCCGGAGCCACCAGCGAGGTGGTGCGGACCAGCCACGGACTCCACCTGATCCGCGTGGAGGAGAAGAAGGCTGCCCTCGTGGTGCCTTTCGAGGAGGTCCAGGACGAGATCGCTCGGGACCTGGCCAGGCGCGAGAAGGGCCTCGAGCTGGCCCGCGAGCGAGCCGAGGAGCTGGCGGCCGAGATCCGGGAGGGCCGCTCCCTGCTCGACGTGGCCCGGGAAGTCGGACTCAACATCGAGCGGACCGACCCGATCCGCCACAGTCCCGAGGGCTACGTACAGGGGCTGGGCGCCCTGCCGGAGCTGGTGACGGCAGCTTTCGCCCTTCGCGAGGAGCAGCCCAGCAGTGCCGAGATCTTCCCACTGCGGGACTACGGCTTCGTGCTGATCCAGCTCCTGGAACGCATCGAGCCCGATTCCGAGGAGATCGAAAACCTGCTCGAGGGGGAGCGCGAGCGCCTCCTCACCGAGAGGCGAGCCCAGCTCGAGCAGACCTGGATCACGGCCAGCCGCGACGCCCTGGCCGAGAGCGGGAAGCTCTTCTACAGCCTGAAGCCGTTGGAGCGGTAGGCGAGGCTAGGCGACCCCCAGCTCCCACTCGAACATGAAGGCTTCGAGGCGGTCCCGGCTCTCGGAGTTGCGCAGCTTGGCCAGCGCGCGGGCCTCGAGCTGACGCACCCGCTCGCGCGAGAGACCGAGCTTGCCGCCGATCTCCTCCAGGGTGTGCTCCCGCTCGCCCTTCAGACCGAAGCGCCAGCGCAAGATGTTGCGCTCGCGCTCGCAGAGCTGAGCGATGGAGTCGTCGGAGGCGCGCTCGAGACGCGCGTGGTCGAGTCCGCTCACGGGCGAGATCGAGTTCTGGTCTGCGACGATGTCCTTCACCTTCTTGGAGTCGGTCCCCGGAACCTCCTTCTCGAGGCTGACGGGCTCGCGCACCATCCGCTGCAGCTGCTCCGCGCGCTCGACCTCGATGTCCATGGTCTCGGCGATCTCGCGGGTCGTGGGATCTCGCCCGAGCTTCTTCTCGAGGGCGTTGTAGGCCCGGTAGTACTTGAGCAGCGTGTCGTGCACGTGGCTCGGGATCCGGATGGTCCGGCTGTGGTTCTGGATCGCGCGGATCAGCGCCTGGCGGATCCACCAAACGGCGTAGGTCGAGAACTTGTGGCCGCGGTGATACTCGAACTTCTCCACCGCGCGAATCAGTCCGATGTTCCCCTCCTGGATCAGATCCTGGAAGGGAATGCCCATGTTCCTGAAGTCCTTGGCGATCGCCACCACGAGCTTGAGGTTGTGCTCGACGAACAGGTTCTTCACGTCCGTGAGCCGCTCCCACCAATCCTCGATGTCCCCCACCAGATTCAGGAAGGCCTCCGAGTCCATTCCGATCTCGGCCTCGAGCTCGACCTGGTACTCGCGCCACCTGGCCAGCTCGGCCACGCGCTTCTTTCGGCCCTCGGGGGTCCGGGGAGCGCGGCGCGGCGACTCCAGGGACGCGATGCGGCGCACGCCTCGGCCGATCTGCTTCCGGTAGTCGAGCACGCTGCGCCGCATGCGCGAGAAGAGCTGCATGGAGAGGTCGGCGTCCTTCACCAGGCGGGCCATCCGGCGCTCCACCTTTCCGACGACCTCGGGCTTGCCGGCACCTAGTGCCGCCTCGCGCTTGCGCCAGAGCGCTTCGATCTTGCCCAGGATCGAATCGACGCGGGCACCGAGGTCCTCGCCCTCGGGCGAGCCGCTGCCGAACGACTCGCACATCTTCCCCGTGGCCCGGTTCTCGGCCTTGAGGCCCTGCCAGATGCGCACGGCCTCCTTGGCGGTCCAGGGCACGCTCACCATGCCTTCGCGGAACGCGAGGGTGGCGGCCTCGATCTCCTTGGCGAGGAGTACCTCGTCTTCCTTGGCGAGGGTGGGGATCTCCGCGATGTCGCGAAAATAGGAGACCAGCGCCCCGCGCTCGCTCGATCGCTGGCTCTCGCCGGCGGTGTTCAACCGTCGCGGATCGACCCTCACGCTGCCGATTCCGCGCGCGTTCGCCACCACCTGCCTATCGGTCCCGGTGCCCAGCTCGGTTCGGCCACCGATGCGCCGCCAGGTTTCGCGGCTCTTCTTCGAACTGGAGGGCTCTCTCCGGTAGCTCACCCTCTCTCCTCCGTTCCGCGGGTCTTCCGACCCCCTTTTATCGGTCCCGCCTTGTACGGGCCGCGTTTGCGACGGCCTCGGTGCGGAAGCTCATCTCGAATGCACCTGCACCGCGCGCCGTCCGCCCCCCGGGTATCCACTCGATGCTGAGTTGTACCCTTCTCCCCGCCGACGGTGGCGGGAAGCTGGAGCCTCAATTTTGTTCGGGCTTACAACGGTGACCCGTTCCGCGGGCAACACCGAGGGGGCGTCTCGTCGGTGGAAGCAGCTACCTTGCTCAGCATCGCCGCAGCGAAGTCACCCAACGCGACCTGCGAGTCCGACCTCTCAGCCGTTCAACAGGGCCGTCCGTGGGCCAGCTTCCCGCGTGATGTGACATCTCCGCAGGACGCCTTGCCCCGGCTGGGTCCTCCTTTGCGACGCGGCGCAGCACCCCAGAAACTCTCGACTGCACCGCTAGCCTGGAAATGCTCCAACCTGAAAGGGGCCACAGGCGAAGTTACCGAAAACCCGTAACCCTCAATCGGAGCGAAGCATATGCCGCCTCGGTGGCTTTGCCAAGGCTTTTTTTCGGTTTTTCGCGAAAAGAAAGGGGTGAAAAACCGGCTGAGTAGAAGCCCGGATGCAGGTCCCGGGGGAAATCCGTGACGCAGCGCGACAAACCCCTCGCCCCGCGGGTTTGAAACGCTGCGTCACATCGGTCAGGCGAAGCTCTGCCTGCGGTGCCGGATCAGCTCCATGAACTCGGAGCGGGTCTTCGAGTCGCTCTGGAAGGCGCCTCGGAGCGAGCTGGTGATGGCGAAGGCGTTCTGCTGCTCCACCCCGCGCATCATCATGCAGAGGTGGATCGCCTCGATCACCACGGCTACCCCGCGGGGGTTCATCTCCCGGTCGATGGTCTCCGCGATCTCCACCGTCAGGCGTTCCTGGACCTGGAGGCGGCGGGCGAAGACGTCGACCAGGCGAGCGACCTTGGAAAGACCGAGAACCTTCCCGTTCGGGATGTAGGCCACGTGCGCCCGACCAAAGAACGGAAGCATGTGGTGCTCGCAGAGACTGTAGAAATCGATGTCCTTCACCAGCACCATCTCATCGTAGGAGACGTCGAAGAGCGCCTCTCCCAGGATCTCCCGTGGGTCCTGCTGGTATCCCCGCGTGAAGAAGCGGAGCGCCTGCGCCACGCGCCCCGGGGTCTGCTGGAGACCGTCGCGGCCGGGGTCCTCCCCGAGCTCTTGCAGCAGCCGCTCCACCATCCCCGCGATCGGATCACTCATCCCATCTCTCCGCAGTCGAAGTGGTTTCGCGACGTCTCGACGACCCGGACCCGCAGCAGGCGCACGCCCTCCTGATCCCGGAGTGGGCTCTCGAGCTGCTCGTGCACCACCACCGCGATGTTCTCGGCCGTCGGAACCAGACCCTGGAAGAGGGAGTCCTCGTTCAGCATCTGCTGGTCGAAGCGCTCGAGCACGCGGCGGCGGACGACCTCGTCGAGGCGCTCCGGCTCGATGATCCACCCGGTGTCCGGATTCACCGGGCCGGTGACGCTCACCTCGAGCCCGTAGTTGTGCCCGTGCCCGTGCGGGTTCGCGCACTTGCCGTAGATGCGCTCGTTGTCGGCGTCCGACAGGGAGGGCTGACAGAGCACGTGGGCTGCGGCGAACCGGTAGCTGCGGCTGAGTGCGATCACGGCTCGATCACGTCCACCCAGAGGTCGCGGTCCTGATACAGCCGGATCCGGTCGAAGAGCCCGGGCGCGAGCGCCGCCCTCATGATCTCGGCGATCGCGCTGGCGAGGTTCTCGGGACTCGGAAGAGCCGTCTCGAAGTACGGGGTGTCGTCGTTCAGGTCCCTGTGGTCGAAGCGGCTCATGACTTCACTCTCGATCACGTCGTTGAGTTCCTTCAGATCCAGCACCATTCCGCTGGCCGGGTCGGGCTCGCCGCGGACCGTCACCTCCAGCCGGTAGTTGTGCCCGTGGCGGGAAGCCCTGCGCCCGAAGAGCCGGCGATTCTCCTCTTCGGAGAGATCGGCGCGCCGGTAGCGGAGCGAAGAGGAGAACTCGATTGCGCGCGTGAGTCGGAGCACGTGGGTAACTCGCTGTTTTTGAAGCGGAACGAAGGTAGCGGAAGCCGGCCCAGCCGAAAGGCTCAGTAGCCGCGGAGCAGTCCGCGGACCACGCCCCGGATCTGGACATCCGCGGCGGGGATCTCCATGGGGCGGAGGGCCCGGTTGGCGGGCTCGAGAACCACCTTGCTGCCGCGTTTGTAGAACTTCTTGAGGGTGGCCTCGCTGCCCCGGATCAGCGCGACGACCGTCTCGCCGTTGCGCGCCTCGCTCCGGCTCTCTACGACGATGGTGTCGCCGTCGCAGATGTGCTCCTCGATCATGGAGTCGCCGCGCACCCGAAGAGCGAAGCTCTGCTCTCGGCGGCGAACCATCTCGCGGGGTACCGCGATGCGCTCTTCCACCTCGATGGCCTCGATGGGCGCCCCGGCTGCCACCGTTCCCAGCAGCGGCAGCGCTACGTAGCCGGAGGGGTCCGATTCCACCGGCTCCACCGAGCGGGAGCGGTTCCAGGCCTTCCGCAGCCAGCCCTTCTCGACGAGGTGCTGAACGTGCTTGTGGACCGTTGCCACCGAGGAGAGGCCGAAGTGCTCTCCGATCTCCTCCAGGCTGGGTGAGTAACCCCTCGTATCCACGTAGTCGCGGATGAAGTCGTAGACCTCGCGCTGGCGTCGTGTGAGTGCCAAGGCGTCCTTCGCTGTTTGTTCGCCCTTCGGGGAGTGTCAGCGAAACCACGGCGAAAGTCAATGGCCCTGCTGGCGACCCATGGGTTGACCCGGAGGAAAGTGGCGATACATTGCTCAGGCTTTGGCACTCGGAACGTCCGAGTGCCAATCGGCCGCGCCCACTCGGAGCCGGCCCATCCGCAACGACTCATCGAACATATCTGGAGGTGTCGGATTCATGAAGATCCGTCCGCTTCAAGACAGGATTCTTGTGAAGCGTCTCGACGAGGAAGAGAAGACGAAGGGCGGGATCATCATCCCGGACTCGGCGAAGGAGAAGCCCCAGGAGGGCAAGGTGATCGCCGTTGGAGGCGGGAAGGTGAGCGAGGACGGCAAGGTCCTTCCGCTCGACGTCAAGAAGGGCGACAGGGTGCTGTTCAGCAAGTACTCGGGCACCGAAGTCAACCTGGACGGTGAAGAACATCTGATCATTCGCGAGGACGACGTCCTCGGGATCCTGGAGTAGTCGATGGCCAAGGAAATCAAGTTCGATCAGGAGGCGCGCGTCAAGCTCCTGAATGGTGTGAACGCGCTCGCCGATGCGGTGCGCGTGACGCTGGGGCCGAAGGGCCGCAACGTGATCCTCGAGAAGAGCTTCGGCTCGCCCACGGTCACCAAGGACGGCGTCACGGTCGCCAAGGAGATCGAGCTCGAGGACAAGTTCGAGAACATGGGCGCCCAGATGGTGAAGGAGGTCGCCAGCAAGACCTCGGACGTGGCAGGTGACGGCACCACCACGGCGACGGTGCTGGCCCAGGCGATCTTCCGCGAGGGCAGCAAGCTGGTGGTGGCCGGCATGAGCCCCATGGAGCTGAAGCGCGGCATCGAGAAGGCCGTCGAGGCGGTCACCGCGGACCTGAAGAAGCAGTCGAAGCCCACCCGGGACTCCGAGGAGATCGCCCAGGTCGGGATCGATCTCGGCGAACAGCGACGAGACCATCGGCAAGATGCTCTCCGAGGCGATGGAGAAGGTCGGCAAGGAGGGCGTGATCACCGTCGAGGAGGCCAAGTCGATGGACTCGGTCCTCGAGGTGGTCGAGGGCATGCAGTTCGACCGCGGCTACCTCTCGCCCTACTTCGTGACGGATCCGGACCGCATGGAGACGGTGCTCGAGGACGCGATGATTCTTCTCAACGAGAAGAAGATTTCGAACATGAAGGATCTGCTGCCGCTGCTGGAGCAGGTGGCGCGTCAGGGCAAGCCGCTCTTGATCGTGGCGGAGGACATCGAAGGCGAGGCACTGGCCACGCTGGTGGTGAACAAGATCCGCGGCACGCTGAGTGCGGCGTGCGTGAAGGCGCCGGGCTTCGGTGATCGCCGCAAGGCGATGCTGCAGGACATGGCGGTGCTGACCGGTGGTCAGGTGATCGCCGAGGAGCTGGGTCTCAAGCTGGAGAACGTGACGCTGAAGGACCTGGGCAAGGCCAAGCGCATCGTGATCGACAAGGACAACACCACGATCATCGATGGCGCGGGCGCCAAGAAGGACATCGAGGGTCGCGTGGGCGAGATTCGCGCCCAGATCGAGGACACCACCTCGGACTACGACCGCGAGAAGCTTCAGGAGCGTCTGGCGAAGCTGGTGGGCGGCGTTGCGGTGGTGAAGGTGGGCGCGGCCACCGAGACGGAGATGAAGGAGAAGAAGGCCCGGGTCGAGGACGCGCTGCACGCGACGCGCGCAGCAGTGGAAGAGGGCATCGTGGCGGGAGGCGGCGTGGCGCTGCTTCGCGCCCAGGCTGCACTCGACGGCCTGGAGGAGAGCCTGAGCCCGGAGCAGGCCGCGGGTGTCTCGATCGTGCGGCGCGCGGTGGAGGAGCCGATGCGCCGGATCGCCGAGAACGCGGGGGTCGAGGGCTCGATCGTGGTCGACAAGGTCAAGTCCGCCAAGGGCGCCCACGGCTTCAACGCGGCGACCGAGGAGTACGAGGACCTGGTCAAGGCCGGGGTGATCGATCCCACCAAGGTGGTGCGCTACGCCCTCCAGAACGCGGCCAGCGTGGCGGCTCTGCTGCTGACCACCGAGGCGACGGTGGCCGAGAAGCCGGAGAAGGACGCCGGCGGGATGGGTGCCATGCCCGGTGGCATGCCCGGCGGCGGCATGGGCGGCATGGGCGGCATGATGTAAGGCTGGCCTGGAGCCGACTGGCAAAGAGACGCCCCGGAGCCCACCGCTCCGGGGCGTTTTTCGTGCTGCAGGCCCTCCTCAAGGGATGCCGGCGGATTGCCGAAACGAACGCTGGCTGGGTCTGCCCGCGACAGGGGAATCCATGGGAGAAGCCGAGGATCGGCGTGGCCAGAAGCTCGTGCTGCGCCGGCTCGAGAGGATGGGGATCGAGGCGGAGTTCCTTCCGGGGCAACGCTCGGTCGTCGCCACCCTTCCGCTCGGGGGCGCTCCCTTCACCACCCTCGAGGGCCCGCGCTACTTCGAATGGGTTCGCTTCGCGACCGTCGGCCCCAATCAGATCAAGTGTCTGCAACCCCTTCCCTTCTTCTACCTGCCGTTGGTGAACATCGCGGGATGCACGGACGCGGCCCAGCTCGAGCAGGAGATTCGCGCCGCCTGGTCTGCGCGCACCGAATCCCTGCTCAAGACCCGCGAGTCCCTCCTGCGCCTCGGCGTGGATGTGGAGTCGGAGCAGGGCGGAGCGATTCTCGCCTTCGGGATCGGCATCGACGACGAGAGCGCCCGCGCCCGCTGTGCCCGGCCGGGGCAGGTGGTGCTCCCGGCGCGCGGTCCGCTGGCGGAGAAGCCGCTGCGCCGCCTCGAGGACCGGCTCTTCAGGGTCGATTCGGGTCACGCCTCCGCGGTGGAGCTGGAGATCGCAATCAGCGTCCGCTTGGAGCAGCTCGCCAGAGCCGAGGAACGCCTCGCCGATCGGCGCCGTCTGGCGGTGGCCGAGGAGCGCAACCGGCCGAAGCCCCAGATCGAGGTCCGCCGAAACCGCGTCCTGCTCGTGGGGCCCAGGCTGGTGAGCGACCGCAGCTTCGCCGAGGGGCTGCGTTTGCGGGGCTACGAGGTCGCGCGCGCCCGCACGGCCACCGAGGCGCTGGCGGCCTTCGACGCCCGGTCCTTCGAGGTGGTGTTCTCGGACACCAACCTCGGCCGATGCGAGGGCATCGAGCTGATTCCCGCCATCCAGGCGCTGGAGGGAATCGAGCGGTTGCCGATCGTGTTGGTCGACGACCGGATGCGCCCGCCCTGTCGTGAAGCGTCGAGACAGGTCGGCGCCGCCGGGTACCTGGTGCACCCCGTCGAGATCTCGCGGATCGCACCTGGGCTGGCCCGAATGCTGGAGGAGCCGAGGCGCCGGCGCTTCCAGCGCTTCTCACGCCGCCTCGCGGTCCACTGGGGAGGGTCCCCGGACGCCGGCTTCACCACCGAGCTCGGACGAATGGGGATGTTCGTCTGCACCAACCGGAACAGCTCGGCGCAGACCCTGGAGCGTTGCGAACTCACGCTGCCCGAGATCGGCGAGACCATGCGACTGGAGGTGGAGGCGCTCTACCGCCTTCCGGTCGCGGCATCTGGCAGCCCGGGAGTGGGGCTCCGCTTCCACTCGTTTCCAGACGACAACGAGTCGACGCTGATCGACTACCTGTGCACGCTCGGGTCTACGTGAGCTTCTCGCGCGCCTTCTGAATGTCGCTGTCCATGATCGTCTTGCGCTTGTCCGCGATGGCCGAGGCGTGCGCCTCCCGCGCCAGGCGGCCGATGAACTCCTCGGCGGCCGCCACCGCCTGCTCGATCGCGCTTCCGGACACGCGCATTCCATCTCCGTGCTTGGAGAGAAGGCGCTTCACCACTGCGTTCGGTAGCTCCCCCATGACATCTCCTCTGACCCCGGGTGTCCATCCATCCTAGGAGCGCTCCGTCGTGCTTGTCAACGAAGGAGCGCTGCGAGTCGCGTGTTGATTCCCCCACACCCGGTCAGCAACGTGCCGCCTCTTCGGCGGCTCGGACGACGTCGCGGAGAGGGGCTCCGCTGCGCCGCGCCGCCCGCTTGCAGTCGTCGTACTCGGCGGAGACATCGACCCTCCCCCCCTCGCCACGCGCGATCTTCACGGCGATCCGCCCGAAGGGGGTCTCCACCCTGCGCATCTCGCGGTCCAGGACCAGCCGATCGCATTCGACCGCGCGAACGCCGAGGGTGGGCGTCTCGGCGAAGAGCACTCCCGAGAGTGCGGTCCGGTCCGAGGGACGCGCGAGCACGCGCAGCAGGAAGCCCGGGCGGTTCTTCTTCATCTGCACGTGCTGGATGGAGACGTCGAGGGCACCCGCCTCGAAGAGTCGCTCCATCAGGTGGTCGAAGTGCTCCGGGACCAGATCGTCCAGGTTCGCCTCGAGGGAGAGGACGCGGTCCCAGGCCGCGGCGCCGCTGCGTCCCAGCACCGCCCGCAGCAGGTTGGGCATGGGGCCCTCGCGATCATCCCCCGCGCCGTACCCCACCGCCTCCACGGTCATCGCGGGAAGGGTGCGAAACTCGTCCACGACCGTCTTCAGGATCGCGGCACCGGTCGGTGTCACGGTTTCCCAGGCCACGTGGGCCGGCACCGTGGGGATCCCCTTCAGGAGCTCCAGGGTGGCCGGACTGGGGAGCGGGAGCCTCCCGTGCCGTGTCTCCACGTTCCCGTGGCCAATGGCGGGGGGAGTCGCGGTCACACCGCTCACCTCGAGCCGCTCCAGAGCGATGGCGGCCCCGGTGACGTCCACCAGCGCGTCGACCGCACCGAGCTCGTGGAAGTGGACCTCGTCGACCTTCACCCGGTGGACCTTCGCCTCGGCGCGGGCCATCGCCTCGAAGATCGCCTGGGCGCGTTCGCGCACGGGTGCCGCGAGCTTCGCCCGCTCCAGGAGCCTGCGGATCTCTGCGTACCTGCGATCACCGCGCGAGCGACTTCGGGCCGGCTGGCGCGGGATCCCGACCTCCACGTGGCGCGCAGCGAGGGCGCCGCGTCTCACCTTGCGGACGCGGAGGCGATAGTCGACGCCGAGGCCGGAGAGGTCCGAATCGAGGGCGCGGCGCGAGAGGCCGGCATCGAGCATCGCGGCGAGGAACATGTTTCCCGCGATTCCCGAGAAGGTATCGAGGTGGAGGAGGACGGTCATAGCCGATTGATCAGTGTCGCGACGTAGGCGGCGCCGAAGCCGTTGTCGATGTTGACGACGGCGACGTTGGAGGCGCAGCTGGTCAGCATGCCGAGAAGCGCGCTGATGCCGTGGAACGAGGCGCCGTAGCCGATGCTGGTGGGAACCGCGATCACGGGCTTGTCCACCAGGCCTCCCACGACCGAGGGCAGCGCGCCCTCCATTCCCGCCACCACGATCAGCACCCGGGCTCCGCGCAGCACCTCGCTCGAGGCGAGCAGACGGTGGAGGCCGGCGACGCCCACGTCGAAGAGCGTCTCCACCGGGTTCCCGAAGCGGCGCGCGACGCCGGCAGCCTCGAGCGACACCGGGAAGTCCGAGGTCCCCGCCGCCACCACCGCGATGGTGCCCTTTCCGACGACGGGAACTTCGGCCGGGCCGTACCAGAGCAGCCGCGCCGCCTGGTCGTAGTTGCCGTCCGGAAGCTCGGAGAGCACCGCCTCTGCCACGTCGCTCTCCAGCCGGGTAGCGAGGACGGTCTGTCCCTCGCCGAGCAGGACGCGGACGATCCCGACGATCTGCTCGGCCGTCTTGCCCGGACCGAAGACCACCTCGGGAAGGCCCTTGCGCAGCGCGCGGTGGACGTCGACGCGGGCGTGTGGAGTGTCGACGAAAGGCAGACGGGCGAGGTCCTCGAGGGCGTCCTCGGGGTCGACCTCGCCCTGCCGCACGGCGAGGAGGAGCGCACGCAGCCGGTCCCTGTCCACGGCTGCGACGTTATCAGATGTCAGGAATCTCCGGAGGGCCGCCCGTTTCGAAAGATCGTGGTGGAGTCCGGAACCAGCACGAGAAAGCTCTGGAAGTCACCTTGGCGATCGGAGATCTCGGTCTCGATCCGCAAGGTCGTTCGACCCTTCTGGCGAACGCCGATCAGCGAAGCGAGGATCTCCAGAGCGCCCTGCATGGCGAGAATCGGAAGCGAGGGGAGGATCGCCACCCCGAGAGCGTCGGCCATCGGGGAGATCACGTGAGAGGCCAGGATGTTCCCGAACTCGCGCAGCGCGGATTGCGAGGTGGCGTGGGAGGCTTCCGTGCTCGGAAGGCCGGTCAGGTGCCCCACCAGCTGATCGCGCGAGGACGGCGAGAACAGGATCGCGACGATGCCGCCGAGACCGCCCTCGATCTCGAAGAAGATCCCGGTCATGCCCTGCCGCTCGTCCTCCTCCACGCCGGCGGCGAAAGGAACCGCATTGGGCTCGGTGCGCAGCAGCCGCACCGTGGGAACGCACATCTGGCAGGGCCGCCCCACCAGCTGGGCGAAGGCGGTGGCAGCGTGCCCGGCGCCGATGCTCGTGAGCTCGCGCACGCGGTCCACGTCCACTTCCCGGACTTGTGCAACGGATTCCGTCATATCAGCTGATTCAGGTCCAGCAGGAAGACGGGAGTCCCGTCTCCCAGCACGGTGAGACCGGCGAGAGCGCGCGCACAGGTGAGCAGACTCGGCACCGACTTGACGTAGATCTCCTGCTGCCCGGCCAGCCGGTCGACCCGGAGGGCGACCCGCTCGCCTCGCACCTCGGCGAGGACCAGGGGCGTGGTGTCCGTACGCTCGGCCCGTTCCATCCCCAGCTGCACTCCGAGATCCAGCACCAGGACGGGCTCGTCGTCGATCAGGACGAAGGATTCCCTTCCCGCCTCTTCGATCGCGTCCACCTCGACCTCGATCACGCGCTCGACCTTCGCGATCGGGACCGCTGCGATCTCCCCACCGAGCCCGAGCAACAGCACCCGCTGCACCGCGGCCGTGACCGGGACCACGAGGGAGGTGGTGGTGCCGAGGCCCGGCCGGGAGTGGATCTCGACGTGTCCGCCCAGCGACTCGATGGTGGCCTTGACCGCGTCCATTCCGACCCCCCGGCCGGAGATGTCCGAGACTTCGTGCGCCGTGGAGAGACCCGGGCGAAATACCAGCAGCGCGATCTCCTGGGGAGGAAGGTCCTCTGCGAGATCGGCGTGCAGCCAGCCCGAAGAGACCGCGCGAGCGCGGACCGAGTCGAGGTCGATGCCCCGGCCGTCGTCGCTCACCGAGATCCGAATCGAATCCTTCTCCCGTCGGGCGTCGATCTCCAGGCGTCCGCCGGGAGCCTTGCCGGCCTCCTGCCGGACGGAGGGAACCTCCAGGCCGTGGTCGATCGCATTTCGCACCAGGTGGACCAGGGGATCGTTGAGCCGGTCGAGGATCGACCGGTCGAGCTCGAGCTCCGCACCGCGAAGCTCCACCTCGACGACCTTGCCCAGCTCCATTGCGATCTCCCTGGCGAGGCGTGGCAGCGGGTCCAGCACCCGGAGCAGCGGCGCGGTGCGCAGTCCGAGAGCGCGCCGCTGCAGATCCCCGACGACGCGCTCCATGCGGTCGAAGCCCGTGGCGAACTCCGCCGAGCTGGCCAGGCCCTCGCTCTCGGCGACGGTGCGGACCTGGCGAGATGTCAGAATCACCTCGCCGACGGAGCTCAGGAACCGGTCCAGGCTCTCGGTGCGCACGCGCACCGAGGGCGGCGGCACCGGCGTATCTAGCCGCCGCGTTTCGGCCGCAGCGATCGCCTCGGGAATTTTTTTTCTGGCTCCTCCGAAGCATCTGGAACGGCAGCCTGCGCGCCCTCTGGAGAGAGCGCATTGGCCAACTCGGGGTCCGGCGGCGGTGGCTCACCGGTGTTGCGCACCACTTCCACCATGCGCTCGAGCCCGTCGAGACCCCGGAAGAGCATTCCGATTCCCTCGACGACGTCGATCCGCCCGGCGGCCCGGTAGGCATCCATCCGATCCTCGAGCTTGTGGGCGACCTCGGTGATCGAGTCGTACCCGAGCGACCCCGCCATGCCCTTGATCGAGTGCGCCATGCGAAACACCAGATCGATCGCCTCGCCGTCTTCCGGGCTCTTCTCGAGGGTCAGGAGCGCGTGGCTCATCTCGGCGAGATGCTCCGTCGCCTCCTCGAGGAACAGGTTCCGGTACTTGGCGAGGTCCACCCTCAGCTCTCCTTCTCGAGAGCCTTCCTGAGCGTGGTGACCACCGACTCGGGCTTGAAGGGCTTCACGATGAAGTCCTTCGCTCCCGCCTGAATCGCCTCCATCACCAGGGTCTCCTGACCCAGTGCGCTGCACATCACGACCCGGGCAGTCGGGTCCATGGCGACGATCCCCTTGACGGCGTCGATGCCCGACCGCTTGGGCATCACGATGTCCATCATCACCATGTCGGGGTGAAGCTCCTTGAACTTCTCCACCACCTCGACTCCGTCAGAAGCCTCACCCACCACCTCGAAGCCCTCTGGCTCGATGATGTCCCGGATCATCTGCCGCATGAAAGAAGCGTCATCGGCGACGAGAACTCGCGTCATGCTTCACCTCCCTGCATTGCGTCGGCTCCCATCACCGACTCTTCGATCACCTGAACGGCCCGCAGCAACAGGCGTTGCGGGTCGAGAACGTTGACCAGCCTTCCGCCGATCGGAAGGCGCGCTGCCACGGGGTCGGCCCCCTGGGCCGTGCCACCGGAGCCGTCCACCAGGCCGACCACGCAGTCCACGGGCAGGCCGAGGCGGCTGGCATCATCCGGGCTCCTGCCGAGAACCAGAAGGTTCTGGGCCTCTGGGAGCGCCTCCGAATCGATCTCGAAGAGTGCTCCGCGGTGCACGACCGGCAGCGCGTCCCCGTGGTGGTTCATGACACCCCCCACCGCGGCGGAAAGGCTCGGCACCGAGGCGACGCGTCCCACCTCGGTCACCTCGGCGACGTCGGCGATCGGGAGCGCGTAGTGCGCCCCGCCGACCTCGAACACCAACAGCCGCTCCGAGGTGGCGTCTGTGATGGCGTCCTTCACGCGCCCTCCTCGCCCTTCGCTCCAGCGGGGGTCTCGAACCGGTGGGCCACGGCCCGCAGCTCGCTCGAGTGGGCCGCGAGCACAGCGGTCGACTCGACCACCTCCGTCATCGCGCTGCGCTGGTGCTGGGAGGTCTCCGCAACCTCATCGACGGCGACCGCGTTCGCCCGGGTCGCTTCGGAGATCTGCGCCATCGACTGCACCATCCGCTCCGCATCGCGGGCCTGGTTGTCGGCCTCCTGGAAGATCTCCTCCGCCCGGGTGGCCGCCTCGCCCACGGCGCCGCGAATCTGCTCCAGGGAGTGCGCGATGGTGTTCACGTCTTCCCGGCCCTCGGTGATGACCTGGCCCGACTGGCGCATCTCGTCGGCCACGCGCTGGGTGTCGGCCTCGATCTCGTGGATCAGCTTGGCGATCTCCTCGGCGCTGTGAGCCGCACTCTCGGCGAGCTTGCGGATCTCGTCGGCCACCACGGCGAAGCCGCGCCCGGCCTCTCCGGCGCGCGCCGCCTCGATGGACGCGTTGAGCGAGAGGAGGTTCGTCCGCGACGCCACGCTGGTGATGATCTCCGTGATCTGGTGGACGTGGCGGGTCTTGGCCTCGAGCTGGAAGACCATCCCACCCGACTGCTCCACCCGCTCGAAGACCAGCCGCATCTTCTCGATCGCGAGCCGGGAGACGTCCACGCCCGAGTTGGCCTTCTGGTTCGCCTCGGCTGCGAAGCCGAAGGCCTCGCGGGCGCGCGACGCGTTCACCTCGATCGCCGAGGCGATGTCGGTGATCAGACGGTTCACGTCCTGGACCAGGTTCTGCTGGTGCGCCGCGCCCTTGGAGACGTCCGCGACCGTGGCGGAGATCTCCTCCGTGGACGTGCTGACTTCCTTGACGGAGTCCGCCAGGCTCTGGCTGCAGGAAGAGACCCGCTCCGCGGTGACCTGAACGTGGCCGAGCAGCTCGCGCAGGTTTTCCAGCATCTCGGCGATGCTGCGGGAGAGCTCGTGGGTCTCGTCCGGGAAGCGGCCACCAGTCGGCATCCGCATCTCGGCTCGCAGGTCCCCCCGGCTGATGCGGTCCGTCACCTCGAGAATCGGCTGGTGGTTTCGCGCCAGCTGCCGGGAGAGCGCGAAGCCCAGGGAGCCGCCGGCGGCAACGGCCACGAGAAGCGTCAGCCAGGGCGAAACCAGGTAGCCCAGGGTCTGGATCACGAGAGGCAGGCCCACCGCTGCCGTCGAGACGGCCAGTGAGCCAAGAATGAACTTGTGCGAGAGCGACAGACGCACGCCAAGCCTATCGGTTCGCTGCCTTCCCTTCTTGACGGAGAACGGGAAAGCCGCCACAGCGGCGATGACTTAGCAGGGCCGAAAACGCTAGAAGTGCCGCCAGCCGGGGGGCGTTCCGGAGTAGCCTCGGACGTCCAGCCCGCACTCCGTGATGTGGCCGATCTCCGTAACCGGGGCTCCCAGGCGCCGCTCCAGCGCGGTGGAGCTGGGAGATTTTCCACGCATGGTGAAGAGCAGCTCGTAGTCCTCGCCGCCCCCCAGGGCCAGCCGGAGCGGATCCCGCTCGAGACGCCGGCAGGCCGTCGCGAATCCCCGGGGCGTCGGCACCCGGCTCGCTTCGATCTCCCCACCCACGCCCGAGGCTTCGAGGAGATGGGCGAGATCGGCCACGAGGCCATCCGAGATATCGATACACGCCGTCACGGCGGCGAGCCGGGCCAGAGCCCGGCCCTCGGCCACGCGCGGTGTCGGAACGCTGCGGACCCGGCCCCGGGCTCGCTCCAGTGCCGAGATCCCCAGCCGGCCGGTCACCAGGATGCGGTCCCCAGGGCGGGCGCCACTTCGCATCAGGACGCGCCCCGGGCGAACGCCTCCCAGGGCAGTGATGTCGAGCGACGTCTGCCGAGCCCGGGTCACGTTGCCGCCCACCAGCGGACAGGCGAAGGGCTCCGCCAGGTCCAGCATCCCGCGCACGATCCCGGTGACGCGACGCACCTCGAGGGAGGGCGGCGCCGCCAGGGCGAAGATGAAGCCCATCGGACGCGACCCCATCGCCGCCAGGTCGGAGAGGTTGGCAGCCAGGGCGCGCCCTCCCAGCGTCCGCGGCGTCTCCGCCTCCCAGCGGAAGTGGGTTCCCTCCACCAGGGCATCGCTGGTGACGACCAGATCCTCGCCGCGCCGCGGCCTGAGAATCGCAGCATCGTCTCCGATGCCGACGACCACGTCCCGGCCCTGCACCCGGGCCGCGAGCCGCCGGATGCGGTCGATCAGCTCGAACTCGCCCAGCTCCCGAAGCTGCATGAGCGGCAGGGTAGCGTGCTCGGAGGCCCGCAAAGAGCCGCGCGAACGCGGCGCTTTCCTCAGTCGCCGGCCTTGGCGGCGGCGATGCCCGCGCGGGGGGAGGCGGCGGCCGCGCGGCGCAGCTTGGACTTGCCTCGGGTGGGCATCCGCTCCAGGGCGGCCTTCAGCACCTGGTCCATGTGGGAGACGCCGATGAACTCGATCTTGCGCGCGATCTCTCCCGGGATCTCGTTCAGCTCGACCATGTTCCGCTCTGGCAGGATCACGGTGGAAATCCCCGAGCGGAGAGCCGCCAGGACCTTCTCCCGCACCCCGCCGACGGGAAGCACCCGCCCGCGCAGGGTCACCTCGCCGGTCATGGCGACGTCCGGCCGCACGGGAATCCCCGTCGCGAGGGAGGCGAGGGCCACCGCGATGGTGATTCCGGCCGAGGGGCCATCCTTGGGAATCGCTCCCGCCGGCACGTGGACGTGCACCTGGTGACGCGAGAGCAGCCGCTCGTCGGTCCCGAGATCCGCGAGCCACCAGCGCGCGAAGGTGAGTGCCGCCTGGCCCGACTCCTTCATCACGTCGCCGAGCTGGCCGGTCAACACCAGGCCGCGGCCCTTCGTCATCGCCGCCTCCAGGCGCAGCACATCGCCGCCGGCCTCGGTCCAGGCCAGGCCGTTCGCGACACCCACTTCACCCTCGGCGGAGGCCTTCTCGATGCCGCGGTGCGGCGGCCCCAGGTACTTGGCGAGCGTCCGCCGATCGACGCGGACGGTGGTCTCGTCGCCCTCGGCGGCTCGCCGCGCCGCCTTTCGACAGACCGAGGCGATCTGGCGCTCCAGGTTTCGCACCCCGGCCTCGAAGCTGTAGTCGGTCACGATCTCGAGCACGGCCGCGTCGGACCAGCGGATGCGGTCCTCGGGGAGTCCGTTCTCCTCCAGCTGGCGGGGAATCAGGAAGGAGCGCGCGATCTCGAGCTTCTCCTCGGGCGTGTAGCCCGAGATGCGAATCATCTCCATCCGATCGCGCAGGGGGCTCGGGATGGGGTCCAGCAGATTGGCGGTGGCGATGAAGAACACGTCGGAGAGGTCGAAGGCGACGTTCAGGTAGTGATCGCTGAACTTCGAGTTCTGCTCCGGGTCGAGCACCTCGAGAAGTGCCGCTGAGGGATCCCCCCGGAAGTCGGAGCCGAGCTTGTCGAGCTCGTCGAGCATGAAGACCGGGTTTCGGGTGCCCGCCTGCTTGATTCCCTGGATGATCCGGCCCGGAAGCGCACCCACGTAGGTGCGCCGGTGTCCGCGGATCTCGGCTTCGTCGCGGATCCCGCCGAGGGAGATGCGCGTGAACTCCCGGCCCATGGCACGCGCCACCGAGCGTCCCAGGGAGGTCTTGCCGACGCCAGGCGGCCCCACGAAGCAGAGGATCGGGCCGCGCGAGTCCCTGCGCAGCTTGCGCACACCGATGAACTCCAGGATCCGCTCCTTGATTCCGGTCAGGTGCGCGTGATCCCCGTCGAGAATGCTGCGGGCGTCGGCCAGATCGAGCTGGTCCGGCGAGGTCCTGGACCAGGGGAGGTCCACCATCCACTCGAGATAGCTGCGCACCACCTGCGCCTCGGGACCGTCGGGGTGCATCCGCTCGAGCCGACCCAGCTGGCGCAGCGACTCCTCGTAGGCCTCGGCGGAAAGACCGGCCTCCTCGATCTTGGCGCGGTACTCCGCGACCTCTTCGAGCCTCGGATCGATCTCGCCGAGCTCCGACTGGATCGCCCGCATCTGCTCGCGGAGGAAGTGCTCGCGCTGGCCCCGGTTCATCTCCTCCTTGGCCAGCGACTGGATCTCGGCCTGCATGGTGGAGACCTCGAGCTCGCGCTTCAGCAGGGCATCCACACGGCGCAGCCGCGCGATCGGATCGACGACCTCCAGGATCTCCTGGGCCTCTGCCAGGCGAAGCCGGAGGTTCGACGCGACCAGGTCCGCGAGCCGTCCGGGCTCGTGGACGTTGGCCGTGATCGAGAGAACCTCGGGCGGCAGGTTCTTGAGAGGCAGCAGCTCCTCCACCCGGGTGCGAACCGCGCGCATCAGCGCCTCGGCCTCGACGCACCAGTCGGCCTCGTGATCCGCGGGCAGGGGACTGACCGATGCCCAGGTGGCCGGGTCGTTCTCGACGAAGGCATCGATCCGGGCCTTGCAGAGGCCCTGGACGAGGGCCTTCACGCGGCCGTCGGGCAGGCGCAGGATGCGCATCACCATGGCCACCGTGCCGACGCAGTACAGACCGTCGGGCTCCGGATCCTCGGCCTCGGGGTTCCGCTGCGCGGTCAGCAGCACCAACCTGTCACCGGCCAGCGCGTCTTCGACCGCTGCGATCGACCGCTCCCGCGCCACGAAGAGCGGGAACACCATGTAGGGGAAGACGACCAGCTCCCGCAGCGGGAGGACCGGCATCTCTTCCGGGATTTCGAACTCCATGCCATCCGCAGTCATCCCACGGCGTTTCGTCGCGGCCGGGCAGCGACTTGAGGCGAGGCAGCTTCCGTCGACCGCGCCTCCCTGCGAGACGAGCAGGCGGTGCGCAATGCCGGCTAGTGAAGCTCCAGCTTGCCGCCCTCGAGATCCTCGGGGGATGGCTTCTCGGGAATGCGCAGGTAGGGCGGCTCACCCGTCTCGTCGATGGAGACGATCTGGCCGCGGTGCACGCCCAGCAGGTAGGGACGCTTGAGCGCGTTTCCGTCCAGGCGGATGTCGGTGACGCCCGAGACGCCGGGATAGGCGCGCGTGGCGAGCAGGCCCTGGATCACCTGCTCTCGCGTCTGGCGGTCGCTGGCGAGCTGCACCAGCAGGAGACTGGCGGCGTCGAATCCCTGCGCGGCCAGGAAGCTCGGTTCCTCGCCAAAGCTGTCCACGAAGCGCCGGACGAAATCGACCACGAACGGATAGGAGCTCTGCGGATGGAAGTCACCGGTGAAGACCGCACCGTTGACGTGGTCGCCACCGATGCTCAGCAGGTCGGGGTGGTTCCAGCCGCTAGGCCCGAGCAGTCTCACGCCGCGGACGTCGTGAAAGGCGAGGTGCGGAGCGATCAAGGCGGCGTTCTCGTGGGAGTCGGGAATGAACAGCGCGTCGAAGTCGACGAACGGCGGTAGCGGCTCGTCCCGGGGTCCGGTGATCTCCGCCGCCTCTTTGCGCAGCTCGGCGGCGCGCTCGGGTGGCATCCGCCTGGCGCGTTTCAGGAGCTTCTTGCGCTCGGTCAGGGCCGCGCGCTCGGCATGCGTGAGGAACTCGTAGCCGATGATGTGGCGAATCGGCTGGGCGAAGTCCGTCGCCGTCCGGATCGTAGGCGGCGACGCCGACCACGGAGCCTCCCCCGGCCTCCACGGCGTCCCAGAACGCGCTTCGGAGGACGAGTCCGTAGCTGTCACGGGGATAGAGGATCGCAAAGCGCTGGCTGCCGAGGCGTCGCAGCGCGTAGTCCGCCAGGAGCTCCGCCTCGAGGCGCGGGTTGGATCCCAGCCTGATCACGTGGGGGCGACCGCGGGCGACCTCCTCGCGCCGCGTGAGAGCGATCAGAGGTACGCCCTCGTCCTCGGCGGCAGCGGCAGCGGACTCCGCCTCATCCGCCAGCAGGGGACCGATGATCGCGACCAGACCCGGCTCGGCGGCCAGGGAGCGCACCCCGCGCTGCGCGCCGGCGGCGGTGCCGCTCGAATCGCGAACCAGGATCCGCAGCTTGGATTTGGCCCCGGCGGTCGTTTCGTCGAAGCTCCCCGCCGCGAGCAGGATGCCGAGCAGGCTCTGCTCGCCATAGGCGGCGAAAGAACCGCTCAGCGGGAGCACCACTCCGAGAGTGCCAGGGGTGGTGCTCGGGTCCGGCCGGCCCTGGCTCCGGACGTCGTCGATGCTGGGTAGCTCCTCGAAGAGACCGGCCGCCTGTGGCAAGCCGTCACGGAGCGCAGTCTCCAGGGCTACCAGGCGCGAGGCGTCGGCCTGGCTGAGCGGCAGCTTCGACGCGTGCGCGATGGCCACCTCGGCCGCCGCCAGATCGCCGGCCCGCAGCGCGACCTCGGCCTGCTGCAGCCGCACGCGCCCCGCCAGGGCCCGTCTGCCGAGCTGCTCTGCCGCCGACTCCAGCTCCTCGGGTCCCATCGCCTGGAGCACCTGGTCGATCTCGGCCTCGATCCGAGCCGCAGCCTGCTCGTCGTCCTGGTCCGACCGGACCTTGCCGAGCCACCGAAGCTGGGCACCGGTCTTCCCGTTCTCCCCGGCCAGATCGGCCAGGAGCCGATGGGCTTCGCGGCGCTCCTCGGCCGTCAGCATCGAGAATCGGATCTCGGTGGCCGTGCGATAGGCGGACTGCGGGTGGCCACGAGCCCGCTTGAGCTTGGCGAACTCGAGTCGCGCGGCGTCGCTCCGGTCACCCCTGGGATGGCGCCGGAGCACCCAGGAGAGGTGTTGGAGCGCGTCGGTCTCCCGCCCGTCCTCCACGGCCAGCTCCGCCAGGCGCAGCGAGGCGTCGTCGGCCAGGCGACTTCGCGGATACCGGTCGACGAAGGACTGGAGCGCTGCGATGCCGCCCGCGCGATCCGTGCCGAGAGCGGCGAGGGCCTGGGAGTACTCCCGCTTCTCCTCGGCGCTGACGGTCGTGACGCCGGGCTCCCGGGTTCCCGCACAGCCGAGGAGGATGAGCGATGCGAAGAGCGCGCCGAGCCAGATTCGAGCCCGCATCAATCGAAGAGGTCTTTGAGCTTCTCCAGGAAGCCACGCGTGACAGGGGAGACCTCGGTGCCGCTTTCGTGGGCGAACTGCTCGAGGAGCTCCCGCTGCCGATCCGTCAACTTGGTCGGGACCTCGACGAAGATGCTCACGAGTTGGTCCCCGCGGCCGCTCGAGCGCAGGGTGTACAGTCCCATCCCGCGCAGGCGAAAGATCTTGCCCGACTGGGTTCCTTCCGGGATGCGGAGCTTCACCTTCCCTTCCAGGGTGGGCACCTCGATATCGGCGCCGAGGGCCGCCTGGGCAAAGGGAATCGGCACCTCGCAGTGCAGATCGGGCCCGTCGCGCACGAAGAGCGGGTGGGGGCGAAGCGAGATCACCACGTAGAGATCCCCGGGCGGACCGCCCGAAATCCCCGCTTCGCCCTCTCCCGGCACCCGCAGCCGCATCCCGTCGTCGACGCCGCGGGGAATCCCCACCTTGATCGTCTTCTGACCCTCGATGCGGCCCGAGCCCCGGCAGCTCGGGCAGGGGTCGCGGATCACCCAGCCCTCTCCCGAGCAGGCCTCGCATGGCCGGCTGATCCGGAACAGGCCCTGCTGGAAGATCGCCTGGCCGCTTCCGCCGCAGCGCTCGCAGCGCTGGGGAGTGGTCCCCTCCCGGGCGCCGCTCCCGTCACAGGACTCGCAGCGCATCATCCTGGGGATCTGCAGGGATGCCTCTGAACCCTCGAGCACGTCGGAGAGTTCGACCTCGTAGTTGTAGCGGAGGTCCGCTCCCCGCTGGCCGCGGCCGCGGCGGCGGCCTCCCATGCGCCCGCCGAACAGGTCTCCGAAGAGATCGTTGAAGATGTCGCCGAAGTTGCCGAAGTCGGCTCCCGGGAAGCCCCCGGGACCCCCGGCCCCCACGCCGTCGAAGCCGAAGTGGTCGTATCGGCTGCGCTTCTCGGGATCCGAGAGCACCGCGTAGGCCTCCGAGGCCTCCTTGAACTTCTCCTCGGCCTCGGGGTCGTCGGGGTTGCGGTCCGGGTGGTACTGGAGCGCGAGGCGGCGGTAGGCTGCCTTCAGCTCGTTCTCGTCGGCGCTGCGGGAAACGCCGAGGACCTCGTAGTAGTCGCGCTTATTCACCGAAGTCGGGTCACCGGGGTTTGGGCGGGGAGCCCACAGCCGCCGGCGACGCGGCGGTCGGGCCTACTCGGCGCTCTCCGTCCCCAGCGCCGAGTACAGTGTCTCGGTCATTTGGTAGGAGAGGCCCGACAGTTCGTCAACGGCGCTGCGAAGAGCGACCACGTCCTCCGCCTCGATCGCCGAGCGGGCCTTCTCGATGGCCGCCTCGAGGGCCTGACGCTCTGGCTCCCCGACGTGGTCGGCGTACTCCTCGAGGGCCCGCTCGGTGGAGTAGGCCAGGCCGTCGGCCTTGTTGCGGAGGTCCGCCAGCTCGCGGCGATCCTGGTCCGTCGTGGCGTGTTGCTCCGCCTCGACGATCAGGTTCTGGATCTCGTCGTCGCTCAGGCCTCCGGAGGCGGAAACGCGAATCTGCTGGCCCTTGCCGGTGCCGAGGTCCTTGGCCGAGACGTGCACCACGCCGTCCGTGTCGATCTCGAAGCCCACCTCGATCTGGGGCACCCCACGAGGTGCAGGGGGGATCCCGACCAGCTCGAAGCGGCCCAGGCTCTTGTTGTCCTCCGCCATCTCGCGCTCACCCTGGAGCACGTGGATGCGGACCACGTTCTGGTTGTCCTCCGTGGTCGAGAAGACCTGACCCCGGCGAGTCGGGATGGTGGTGTTCTTCTCGATGATCCGCGTGAACACGCCGCCCTGGGTCTCCACGCCGAGAGACAGCGGCGTCACGTCGAGAAGCAGGACCTCGCTGACCTCCCCCTTGAGGACTCCGCCCTGGATCGCCGCCCCGATCGCGACGACCTCGTCGGCGTTCACGCCCTTGTGGGGCGGCCTGCCGAAGACCTCGGCCACCTTCTCCTGGATCCGGGGCATCCGCGTCATGCCGCCCACCAGGACCACCTCGTCGATCTGCTCCCGCGAGAGCTCCGCGTCCGCAATGGCGGTCTCGCAGGGCCCCACCACCCGCTCGATCAGGTCCGCGACCAGGGCCTCCAGCTTCTCGCGTGACAGCGTGAGATTCAGGTGCTTCGGGCCTGAGTCGTCGGCGCTGATGAACGGCAGGTTGAGGTCGGTCTGCGTGGTGGAGGAGAGCTCGTGCTTGGCCCGCTCCGCGGCCTCCCGGAGACGCTGGAGCGCCATCTTGTCTTCGCGCAGGTCGATGCCGGTTTCCTTCTGGAACTCCTCGATCAGGAAGCCCACGACGCGTTGGTCGAAGTCTTCTCCACCCAGGAATGTGTCGCCGTTGGTGCTCTTGACCTCGAAGACGCCGTCACCGATCTCGAGGATCGAGATATCGAAGGTGCCACCGCCGAGGTCGAAGACCGCGATGGTCTTTTGCCCCTCCGCGTCGAAGCCGAAGGCGAGGGCCGCAGCCGTGGGCTCGTTGATGATGCGCATCACGTTGAGGCCCGCGATCTTGCCGGCATCCTTGGTGGCCTGGCGCTGGGCGTCGTTGAAGTAGGCCGGGATCGTGATCACCGCGTCGCTGACCGGCTCGCCGAGGAACTCCGCTGCGGTCTCCTTCATCTTGGCGAGGACGATCGCCGAGATCTCCTCGGGGGAGCAGTGACGATCCCCGATCCGGATCCAGGCGTCGCCGTTCTCGGCCGCCTCGATCGCGAAGGGCGCGACGTCCGCGAAGCGCACCACTTCCTCGGTGTCCTGCTTGCGGCCGATCAGGCGCTTCTGGGCGAAGACGGTTCGATCGGGATTGGTGATGGCCTGGCGCTTCGCGACCTGGCCGACGAGTTTCTCGCCGCTCTCGGTGAAGGCCACCATGGACGGCGTGGTGCGGGCGCCCTCGGCGTTGGGGATCACCTGCGGCTCACCGCCCTCCATCACCGCGACGCACGAGTTCGTGGTACCGAGGTCGATTCCGACGACCTTCCCCATCGAATGGTGCCTCTCTCGCGCCGGTCACCGCCAGGGAAACGGATCTGGCTCTACTCTTCTGCAGCCTCCGCTTCGTCCCCCTCGCCGCTCTCCGATGGCTTCGAAACGACGACCCTGGCAGGCCGAAGCAGTCGATCTCGGAGCCGATATCCCTTTTGAAACACCTCGATTACGGTGTTCGCCGGCACCGAGTCGTCCTCCTTCTGCGCCATCGCCTCGTGCACGTTCGGGTCGAAAGCCCCGTTCTCCGCTTCGATCTCGCTGAGTCCATGGTTGCCGAGCACCCCGAGAAGCTCCCGCTGCACGAGCTCAACACCCTGCAACATGCTCTCGAAGTCCCCGCCAGCACTCTTTCGTGCATGGTCGATGGCGCGATCCAGATTATCGACCGTCGCCAGCATATCCTTGACGAGATTCTCGTGGCCGTACTGGTGGGCTTCCTCGCGTTCCTTGAGAGCCCGGCGCCGGAAGTTGTCGAAGTCCGCCTGGAGGCGAACCATCCGGTCCTGGAGTTCGGCCAGCTCTCCCCGGAGGGTCTCGACGTCGTCGGATTCGCCGCCCTCGCGCTCCTCCTGGCGGGCGCCCACCGACTCGGCGGCTTCCCGCAGTGCTTCCTCGAGCTCCGGACTCGGGCTCAGCTTGCCTTCGGAGGGCTCGTCCTCGGGGCCTTTCAGCCCTTCTTCCTGTTCTCCACCCTTCTTCTCTTCGTCGTCCGGTCTGGAACTCACGTGCGGAGCCTCTCCGTCATCAGCTGGGACAGGAATTCCACCAGGGGAATCACGCGGCTGTAGTTCATGCGGCTGGGTCCTATCACCCCCAATGCGCCCGCGGGTGCGAACTCGTCTCCGTAGGACGCAGCCACCAGCGCGCAATTGCGGAGGGCGGGCTCGTCCACCTCGTTGCCGAAGGCCACCTTCACTCCATGGCTCTCCGCCAACCTGTCCAGGATCTCCACCAGCCGCTGCTTCTGCTCGATGGCACCGAAGAGCTTCCGAATCCGGTCCGGGTCGTGAAACTCGGGCTGATCGAGGAGCGCCAGGTGGGTGGCGATCACCAGGTCCACCTCGTCGCGAACCTCTTCGGCACCCGCCTCCGCTCCCAGGTTGATCGCCCGGGCGAGCAGGCGCACGGCGCGGGAGCGGAGCACCTCGGTTTCGCGGATCAGGAAGCGGCGCACCTCGGCAAGGCTCTTTCCCGCGATGCGCTCGTTCAGGTCCGCCGCCATCCGGTCGAGCTTGAATTGATCCGCGCCGCCGCGCTCCTCGATGACCCTCCGGTGGGCGCGCCCGTCGGGAGAGACGAGCAGCGCGAGCACGCGGTCCGTGGAGAGGCGGACGAAGCTCACGTGCTTGAGCACCATGCGGTCGAGCCGCGGGGGCAGCACGAAACCGAGTTGCCGCGTCTGCTCCGAGAGCAGGCGGGAGGCGACCTGGGCCACGCCCCCGACCGCGGCGTGCTCGACGCTCCCGGTCAGGGTGCGGATCTCATAGTCGCCGAGGTTCTGCAGCGCCAGGAGCTGGTCCACGTAGACCCGCAGGCCGCGCTCGGTCGGCACCCGGCCGGCCGATGCGTGAGGCTTCTCGACCAGACCGAGCTCGGTCAGCTCGGCGAGCGTGTTGCGGACGCTGGCGGACGAGAGTGTCACCGGCAGCAGGACCGAGATCATCTCGGAGCCGACCGGGCTCGCCTCGCCCACGTACGCGGAAACCACGACGCTGAGCACGAGACCCTGACGCGAGGTGAGGCAGCCACCGCTTCCAGGAGCGTCGCCGGAACGCCGCGGGAACCTTTCGGTGTCCGTCACCCTCACCCCGAAAACCTCAATGAAATCAGTGAGAACTGGGTAACATGGCGAGCCCTGGACGTCAACGAGAAGAGATCCGGCCCCGCCCGCGGTGCCACCTGCAGAGTCGAGGGCCGTCGCTGGGTTCGGGCATACCGAGAGGGTACCCTTACGGGGCCTTGAGTTCTTCTCCGGTTCACCTCGAGACACTTGCGAATGGGCTGACCGTGCTGCTGCGGGAGGTCCACGTGGCGCCCGTGGCCGAGGTCCAGCTCTGGGCTGCTGTCGGCTCGGCCGACGAAGCGCCGGGCGAGCAAGGGCTCGCGCACTTCCACGAGCACATGCTGTTCAAGGGCACCGAGCAGAGAGGGGTCGGCGAGATCACGGCTGCGGTCGAGGGCGTGGGGGGACGCATCAACGCCTACACGACCTTCGACGTGACCTGCTACCACGCGACCCTCCCCAGCGCCGAGGTGGACGTGGGCCTCGAGGTACTGGCCGACTGCGTCCTGCACCCGATCCTCGATCCCGATGAGATCGACCACGAGATCGAGGTCGTCCTGGAGGAGATCCGCTCCGCCCAGGACAATCCTCACCACGTGCTCTCCGACGCGCTCTTCGCGACGGCCTACCAGGTCCACCCCTATCGCGCGCCGATCCTCGGCACCAGTGAGAGCGTCGCGGCCTTCACGCGCGAAAAGCTCTCCGGCTTCTACCGCAACTGGTACACGCCCGACAAGCTGGTGGTGGTGGTGGCGGGGGACTTCGAGGCAAGGCGAATCCTCGAAGAGGTTCGCACGCTCTTCGCGGACGCGAAGCCCGGCAAGGCCGTGCGGAAGCGGCCCCCCGAGCCGGCCCAGACCGCCCTGCGCAGCGCGCTCCTGCGCCGCCCCTTCGAGCGCGCCTGCCTCGACCTCTCCTGGCGCAGCGTCGACTTCCGCCATCCCGACGCGCCACTGTTCGATCTGCTCGCCTTCGTCCTCGGCGAGGGCGAGAGCTGCCGGCTCGTGCAGCGCGTGAAGGAGGAGTTCGGCCTCGTCGACCAGATCGACGCCTCCTCCTACACGCCCCTGGATCCCGGGCTGTTCGGCGCCGCGGCCGATCTCGATCCCGCCGACACCCTGGCTGCGGTGGAAGCGGTGCTGCGAGAGACCGAGATGCTGCGCGCCGAACCGGTCGCCGAAGACGAACTCGAAAAGGCCCGGGCGAACTTCCTGGCCGCCCAGCACTGGGAGCGCGAGAGCGTTTCCGGGATGGCGCGCAAGATCGGGAGCTTTCATCTGATCGCCGGCGATCACCGCCACGAGGCCGACTACCTCGAGAGGATCCGCACCGCCACCACCGTCGAGCTGCAACGCGTGGCGCAGGAGTGGCTGACGCCGGAGCGGCTCACGGTGGGTGCGGTCCTGCCCGACGGCGCGGAGCGCGGCCTGGACACGGCGGCGATCGAGGAGGCCGTGGCACGCGGGCTCGGCGAAGCCTCTCGCACTTTCCACCGGCCCAGGACCCGTGAACCCGTCTCCGGGATCCTCTCCTACGAGCTGGAGAACGGGATCCAGATCCACGTGGTTCCGCGGCGCGAGGTGCCCGTGGTGGCGATTCGCGTGGCGATGCTCGGGGGATTGCTGGCGGAAACCCCGGAGACCGCTGGGATCAGCAACTTCCTGGCGGGCATGTGGCTGCGCGGAACCAGGGCTCACTCCGCCGCCGACTTCGCACGGCAGGTGGAATCGCTGGCCGCCGACATCGACGGCTTCTCGGGGCGAAACAGCATCGGTCTGACCCTCGACGCGACCAGTGAGAAGCTGTTGCCGACCCTCGACCTCTTTGCCGAGGTGGTGCTCGCGCCGGCATTCGGGGTCGAGGAGATCGAGCGAGAGCGCCGCGATACGCTGGCGGCGATCGCGCGCCGCGACGACCGGCCCGCGGTGCGCGTCTTCGACCTCTTCTGCAGGACCCACTTCCGCAGCCATCCCTACGGCCTTCCCATCCCGGGCACACCCGATTCCGTGGGCGGGATCAGCCGCGAGAAGCTGATCGCCCACCACGCGCGTCTGGCGCGTCCCGACAACCTGGCGATCGCCGTGGTCGGCGACGTGGAGCCGGACGACATGGCGGCCCATCTGGCCCGCCGGCTCGGCCCCCTGAACGGCGAGCCCTTCGACGGCACCATGCCCGAGATGGAGCCGGCTCCCCGCGAGATCCGCGTCGCCGAGGAGTTCAAGGACCGCGCCCAGGCGCACCTGGTGATCGGGTTCCGCGGCCTCACCGTCCACGACGAGGACCGCGAGAGCCTGGAGGTGGTGGCTCACATCCTGGGCGGCCAGGGGGGTCGCCTCTTCGGCGAGCTCCGCGACCGGCAGGGCCTCGCCTACTCGGTGAGCGCCCTCAACGTGGAGGGAGTCGCCGAGGGCTTCTTCGCCACCCACATCGCGACCGCGGGAGAGAAGTTCGAGGAGGCGAGGCGGTCGATGCTCGAGGAGCTCAGGCGGATCACCGAATCACCGCCCTCCGAGGACGAGCTTCTTCGCGCGCAGCGCTACCTGGTGGGAAACTTCGCCATCGACCAGCAGCGAAGCTCGGCTCGCGCGCTCCACGTGGCACTCGACGCGCGCTACGGGCTCGGCCCCGACGCGGACCGCGACTACCCCGACCGCATCCGGCGAATCAGCCGGGAGGATGTGCTCCGCGTCGCCCAGCGGGTGATCGACCTCGAGGCCTGCACCTTCGCCGCCGTCCGACCGGCGAACGGTGAAGCCTCGGGCTAGCTAGGGCGCCGAGGGCGAGAAGCCCAGGGCCAGTCCGTCGCTGCGCGGATCGCTCCCGCCCAGGTGCCAGCCGCTCTCCGGATCCAGCACGATCGCCTGGGCGCTCGACCAGTTGCGCTTCGAGACCTCCACCCGGTGGCCCCGCCTCCGCAGCGCCTCGATCACATCCGACGGGACGGCCGGCTCGACCAGCAGCCGGTCGGGCACCCACTGGTGATGGAAGCGCGGCGCCGAGACCGCCTCCTTCACGTCCATCCCGAAATCCACCACGTTGAGGATGGTCAGCAAGGTAGTGGTGATGATCCGCGGGCCGCCGGGGCTCCCGGTCACCATGAAGGTGCTGCCGTCCTTCACGACGATCGTGGGCGTCATGCTGGAGAGGGGGCGTTTGCCCGGCGCGATGGCATTGGATCCGCGCGTGTCCACCAGGCCGAAGGCGTTGGGCTCGCCCGGCCGGATCGAGAAGTCATCCATCTCGTTGTTGAGCACGATCCCCGTCCCGGGCACCGTGATCCCCGAGCCGAACAAGAGATTGATGGTCTGGGTGATCGCCACAGCGTTCCCCTCTCCGTCGGTGACGGAGAGGTGCGTGGTTCCGCCGCCGGCCACCGGATCGCCGGGGCCCTGGACCCGGATCGCCACCTCGCCCCTGCCCCAGCGCCAAGGTGCGCGCCGCCACCAGCCCGGATTGATCCGGGCCCGGAGACGGTCTGCGTACGGTTTCGAGGTCAGCTCCGCGGCCGGCACCTCGACGAAGTCGGTGTCCCCGAGGTAGGCGGCGCGGTCGGCGAAGGCGAGCTTCATCGCCTCGGCGATCAGGTGCAGGCTCGCCGAGGAGCCCGCCCCGCGCTCGGTGAGATCGAAGGGCTCCAGGATGTTCGCCATCTCGACCAGCGCGATGCCCCCCGAGGACGGCGGGGGGAAGGAGAGGATCTGGTAGCCCCGGTAGCTCCCGCGGATCGGCTCCCGTCGCTTGGCCCGGTAGCTCCGCAGGTCCTCAGCCGTGAGGATCCCTCCCCGCTCCTGCGCCGCATCCGCGATCGCCCGCGAGAGGCTCCCCTGGTAGAACACATCGGGGCCCTCGGCGGCGATCAGGCGAAGCGTCCGTCCCAGATCCTTCTGGACCAGGCGCCAGCCCGGCTCGATGGAGGCGCCTCCGGGGGGAAGCTGGATCGCTGCCGTCCCCGGGAAAAGCTGCGGCCCGCCGAGCGTCTGCCAGAGCTGCGCCGAGCCTGCGTGGCGGGGCCCGATCTCGAACCCTTCCTCTGCGATCCGAATCGCGGGCTCCAGCACCTCGGCGAGGGATCTGGTGCCGAAATCCTCCAGCGCCCACGCCAGACCCTTCAGCAGGCCCGGCGTCGCGACGGCGAGGGCCCCGAGGCGGGAAGGCTGCTCCGGGAGGCCCGGCTGCAGGTACATGTCCGCACTGGCCGCCGCCGGCGCCGTCTCCCGGGCGTCGATGGCCACCGCCGTGCCGTCCGCCTTCCGGATCAGGATCAAGCCGCCACCGCCGATTCCGGAGTGGTGGGGATCGCTCACACCCAGCGCGAAGGCGGTGGCGACGGCCGCGTCGACGGCGTTGCCGCCGGCCTCGAGCATGGCCAGGCCGGCTGCGCTGGCGTCCGCCTGCGGGCTCACCACCATCCCGAGCTTCCCGACCGCCGGTGCCGGCGCGGCCGCGCCCGCGGGGTCCGAGAGGACTGCGACGACCGAGCCGGTCAGCAGAAGGACTACAGTCGCGAGGGCTTCGGGTCGAATTTTCATGGGTCGGACGCTAACACACGGCTCCGACGTCTTTCCGGCCCGGGTCGTTCGCGACGCGGGTGCTCGTGCAGCGTCCGGGCCAGCGGGGGGAAGAGATGAGTTCGCGATACCTGCACCTACGCGTTGCGACACTGGTGGCGATGGCCAGCTGGGCCGTCGCGCTGGGCTGCGGCTCCGACGAGGCGACCGAGTCTCCGGGAGAGGTCTCGAGGCCTGCACGCGCCGCCCCGCCAGCGCCGCAGGGCCCCCGGCCCGTGGCGCTGATCTCCGTCGAGAGCTTCGGCGAGATCCGGCTCGAGCTGTTTCCCGAGGTCGCACCCAAGACGGTGGAGAACTTCGTCAAGCTGGCGGGGAACGAGTTCTACGACGGGACCACCTTCCATCGGGTGATTCCCGGCTTCATGATCCAGGGCGGCGACCCCAACACCAAGAACCGCGATCCGCGCGACGACGGCAAGGGCGGTCCCGGCTACACGATCGACGACGAGTTCAGCGCGATCTCCCACACCCGGGGCATGGTCTCGATGGCGAACAAGGGCAAGCCCAGGAGCGGAGGCTCGCAGTTCTTCATCACGGTCGCGGACAGGCCCGACCTGGACGGCGGCTACTCGCTCTTCGGGCGCGTGGTCTCCGGAATGGAGGTCGCCGACCGGATCGCCGAGGTGGAACGGGACGTCTACGGCCGCCACGGCCCACCCGATCGCCCCCTCGAGAACGTGGTGATCTCCAGGGTCCGGATCGAGGGCGCCGAGCCAGCCGTGGATCCCGCCCCCCCGCCGGCGGCCGAGGCGCCTTCCTCGCCCTCCTCGGACTGGGACGAGGGAGCACCCGACTCGTAGAGGCCTGCTAGCCGCGCGACGTCCGAGGGGCTAGATTTCCCGCCCCGTGGCCCGGTAGCTCAGTTGGTAGAGCACCGCACTGAAAATGCGGGTGTCGACAGTTCGATTCTGTCCTGGGCCACCACCAACTCCCCGTAAACGCTCGGTTCCTCGCGCACCACCATCGCCCCCGAATCGAGACTGAGGGGACTCCGGGGAGGTCGGTTACCCGTGCGAGGAGGTCGGCAGGTACGGCGCGGGACGGGACGGCCGTACTGCGAATGGCTCGAGGTCGGGCACGGCTGCTGCGGTGGGCGCGCGGCCCGCGCTTGTCTCAGTCGTCGTAGGGCCACTCGCCGATCCAGTTGCCGGCCGGATTGTAGTCGCAGACGAACAGGTGTGAGTTGTCGAGATCCGGGCGCCCGGCGACGGTAGCGCAGAACTTGTAGCCGCAGCCGACCGACCTCGTCGTGTCCCACACGATCTGCGTGTAGTGACCGCACACATCACTGCACATGTTGGTCGCGTAGTCGTAGTCGGCTTCCTCGGCTGCCCAGGTATCGACGGGATCCTCGGCGGAGACGCTGGGATAGGTGCTGATGAAGAGGTTCTCGCCCACCGTGGGGCTCCCTCCGACGAGTGCAGCGTAGTCCGATTCACGGTTGACGTTGTGCGCCCATATGCACAGGTCGGCGTAGTTCTGGGCGACCGTCTGCAGGTCGGCGTTCCACGTCAACAGGTCGAGCGGTACTGCCGGCGGCGGGCTGTCGACGTCCCGGCGAACGAGGTTGTGCCAGAACAGCATGCCCTCGAGCTCCGCAACGCCCTCGGGGCTCGTGATCGAGCATTCGTCGCAGCCATCGTCGGGGTCGGCATTGCCGTCGTCGCACTCTTCGTCGCCATCCACGACGCCGTCGCCGCAAAGCGCGGGCTCGATCTCACATGTCTCCGAACAGCCATCGCCGCTGAGGGTATTGCCATCATCGCAGGTCTCGGTGCCCTCGATGACACCGTTTCCGCACTCGTACTCTGCTTCGCAGGCGCTCGAACAGCCATCGCCGCTGAGGGTATTGCCGTCGTCACAATGCCTCGGTCGGCTCGAGGATGCTGTTGCCACACGCCTCCGGCACGCCGAGGAGGTTGTCTGCAAGAGTCACGGCCTCGCTTGCGCGTGTTTCGACCTCGCCGCTGGTGCAGGCGGCCAGGCTGCCGGGGCAGCCGGTGAACAGCGTGGAGATCGTCTGGCCCGCGCACTTCTTGAGCTCGGTGCCGGCCATCTTGTCCGTGCACACCTTCCTGATCTTGAGCTGCGGGTCGGCACCGTCACAGGCCTGGATGTCGTCGATGCTATCGGCCGCTGCCGCACTCTTTCCTTTGAGCACACCCTTCTTGCACTTGGTGAACTCCTTGAGATACGCGTCGAAGCACTTGGCCGCGATCTTGGCGACCCCGGCCTGGCACTTGGCTGCGTCCTTGTCGTCGGCCTCGGTCTTGACGATGGCATCGAGATCGTCGCTGAACATCCCATGTATCCAGTCGAGGGTGGCGTCGACGGCCTGCTGATTGACGTTTGCGGCACTCGTGAAGGCGAAGTCCGGCGTCTCGCCGCTACAACTCTTCGCCTGCGTCGCAGTCGTCTGGGCGCTGGCTTTGCTCACCTGCCCCTTGGCATCGGCCACCAGGCAAGCCTCGATGGTGTGGCCGCCCAGCTGTCCCTTCTGGAAGCTCTTGATGCACGAAAGAGCCTCTTTGCTCTGGGCTTTGGCGACCTTGGCAAAGGCCGTGTTCATCTTCGTGATGCAGGCTTGCTGATCTTTGCTCTGCTCCTGGGCGCCGGCCGGTCCGGCCGTGACGAGGAGGCAGAGAACCACCGCGAAGCTCGGTGAGAAGATGCGGTGGTGTGCGTTGCTCATCCATGTATTCACGCACGGCCGGCCGAACCCAGTCAAGGAAAGTTTCCGGGCAATCGGGAAGTGTTCTATAGACCGACATGGGGGAGAGAACCCGAACTGGTGTCCTGTCCGGCCGTCCAACACACCCGGGCGGGAACAAAGGCGGGAACGCCCCGACCGCGAGTGGGCCGGGGCGTTACGGTGTGTGCGTCGTTGTGGCGTCTAGTGTAGTGAGCGTCGTCGCCTTGCTGCTGCGAGGCCGGCAAGGCCGGTTGCCAGGAGCAGGCCCGTCGCGGGCTCGGGAATGATACCACCGACGGCGATGTTATCGGCGAAGGTCTGCCATGCACCGGCTCCGGACAGCTGAATGCGTGTGATGCCGCCCGAGTCCGCCACGCCCACGAAGGCCGAGGTGAAAAAGTCGGGCGCGACCGTCGTGGTCGTGAGCAGGCCGCTCGGGCCGAAGATCGAGACGGTCACAGTGAGCGGACTGGCAAAGTTGACAAAGGCGTCGAGCCCCACTGCAAGGACCGGCGTCGCGAACTCCACGAACATCGGGTCGGGGGTGGAGATCGTCTTCGTAGGCTGCCCGAACCAGTTGTTGACCGCCGTAATCGAGGTGCCGTTGGCCCACCGCAGCGACAGGTTCGGCAGGATCTCGCCGGCCAGGAAGATCCCGTTGTTCGTCGTCGCGTCCAGGGGACCGGTCATGGCCGTCGTCGAATTGAAAGAGGTACGCATCTCCTCGAAATCCTCGACCGGGAGCCCCGGGAACGCCAAGTCGAAGGCTGCGCGCGAGGTATAGAGGATCGGCGCGGCGTGTGCGGGAGCGGCGGCGATGACGAGGACGGTCACGGCGAGGGTGGCGAGTGCTGAAAGTTTCATGGGTGTTGCTCCTGTTTCGATTCAGGTTGGAGGGACAACAAATGGAACCTCGCATCAGGTATGTGATTTATCCGCGGCTGGGGGGTGCAAGTGGCGCCGCCCCGTCCGACCGGGTGCCTGACTGCGGTCAACGTCCTCGCTGTCCTTCCCGGGAGCTTCGGGTCTAGGCCGTCTCCCTCCAGAAAGAAAAAGGGAAGGCACGCTGCGCGAAGCAACGACCTTCCCGGGGCAAAGGAAAAGGGGATCGCACGAGGCAACCACCTTCCCGATCTGGAATCTACGCAAGAAATGTGCCGCCTCTTGCGAGTGTCGGATGTCAGGGAAATCAGGTAGTTACGTGGCAGCATCGGCAGACGACAAGGCCGTGCAGGAATAGACGTTCCGCCAGGACGGAAAAGTTCTTCCGTGACCGAGAGTCAGTCGGCCGATGGCTCGCACGACCTGGATACCCCAAAGTTGGTTCCTGCACGCCTGCCTGCCGGCCACTGCCGACACCTCCCAGTGCCGCTGATCCCCATGGGGAGCCCCCCAACATCGTGGAATTCCTGAGCGATGGTCTCCTCGCGGTACCGATGCCGTGTGTGGGGTGCGCCCCCGCCCCCTTCCGGCCTGGTTGGTACCGGCGGCGGGTGAGGTTGTCTGAGAAGGGGAGAAGTCGGTCTGGGATAACCCGTGAGTGGTTTGGCCGGGGTTCGCGCTTGTCAGGGCGAAGCCCGGTCCAGCTGGTCTACGCCAGCAGCTTTTTCACGATGGCGTGTAGGGTCCGCTGGGCGAAGCCCGCGGAATCGGCATCTCCTGAGGGGAGCGATCGCCGCTTCACTTCGGTCGTACCGTCACCTCCGGGCAGTGCGGCATCATGGGCGGACACGGGCCACCCGGCAGGTACGGGAGCTTCCGGCCCGATGGTTCGAAGGACCTGACGACGACGCCTTCGCTCGCGAGAGCCTCGGGAGCTGGCTCGGCGTAGTCCGACCCGCTCCCACCGAAGAAGCCGAGGGAGCCCGGCGTAGCGGTCGAGTAGCACTCGACGGTCAGCGCGTCGTTTCCGCCGCCGAGGCTGACTCTGAGCTGGTCGCTGAACTCCGGGGCGAGGCAATCGCTGGAAGCAGGTATGCCGATCGCTGCCGCATCATCACCACCGCCGGAGCTGAGCGTCGTCCGGGCGTTGAAGACGACGGCACCCAACTCGATCACATCATCGCCGCTGCCCAAGGAAATGTTGGACCTGCCATTGACGACACCCGCCAGGAGCTCGACCCGATCGTTCCCTGGACCGGTCGCGATTCGCAGCCTCGACTGGATCGCGACACCAGCGTTCAGCTGTACGGAGTCGTCGCCACCCTCGAGCTTTACGGTCAGCTTGTCGAGGTTGGCTGCGTCGACCCCTGTCATGCTCAGGTCGACACTCGTCGTGCCGACTCCCCGAACCTCCACCTGTCCGTCGGTGTCGAGAATCCGGATGTCGTTGTCTTCGCGATCGCCGACGATCTTGATGCTGTCGCCTCCTTCTACCCGGACGACGACGTCACCGGCAGCGCCAGCGGAGGGAGGGCTCAGCCACACCACCAGGACGACGAGGAGCCAAGGCGGATTCGACGAGACGGGACGCGAACCCATGAGCTTCCCTTCAGTGCCCAGGGCACTCTACACTACGTGCGGTGATCGCTTCAAGTGGACGTGGCCGAGACAGCATGCCACGAGCGCTCGAGGCCCTCCAGCTCTGCGTAGACCTCCTTGTCGATCTCGCGGTAGCGTGCGATCGCGCGATCGTAGCGATCGGGATCCCCCTCCTTCTCGGCCAGCTCGCGCGCCTTCCTCCGCACCCAGTCGATGTGCCAGCCCTCATCCTTGCTGACGGCGCGCAGCACCTCGAGCGTCCGCTGCGGAACGTCGTCTCGCTTCAGGTGTTCCTGGTAGCGGCGCAGCGCGCGCTGCTCCACCACCACCGTGAGTGCGAGCAGATCGACCGGATGGCGCGGAACGCCGGCGCGCTTGCCGATCCGCACCTGGTAGCCGTCCGTCACCTTGACCGGTACGGAGCCGAGCTCCGTGATGCGCTCCGTCCACATCCAGGCGTGGCGCGTCTCGTCGGCCAGGTGCCTGGAGAGGTTCACCTGGGACTCGTCGTCGTCCAGAATCCGCAGCAGCCGGTAGATCAGATTCGATCCCCGGAGCTCGGCGTCCCGGTAATAGGAGCAGACCAGGACCTCGGGATCGAGCGCGGCCCCACCGGGATCCGTCACCTCGGGTGCACCCATCTCTCACCTCCCCGCTCTTGCGGGCCTCCCGGGGCTCGGGCCGGATGCGAGACCCCGGCCGGGCGGCCGGGGCCCGCGCGATACGGAGAGTAGCCGGGTTCGCGGAGGCCGGTGATTCCGGGTTCTTCGGCCGGCTGACTACGGACAGCTCCCGTTGGCGCTCCCGTCGTCCAGCTCGTCGCATTCCAGAATCAAACCGTCGAACGCGTTGATCTTCGAGCAGGCCTGGCAGCGAGCCGCCGCGATCACGCAGGCCTCGACCTCTAGAAGATCAGGATCCGCACAGGCTCCCGGGAAGATCGTCTCGGGGCTGGGAAGCAAACCACACTTCTTCTCCACCCCCTTCTCGAGCTTCTCCTCAGCCTTGGCGAGCTTGACATTCGCCGGGTCGAAGACCTCAGCCAGAGCCACTTCTAACGCCGGACGGCCGCTGACCGTCGGGTCCTTGAGCGCCGTCTTCTTGGCCTTGTTGACCTCCTTGACGACCGTGCTCTCCAGCTTGTCGGCTCGCTTGAGCATCTCGTACTGACAGCTAGCCGTCTCCTTTCCGGTGGTCTTCATGAACAGGTCGGCATCCTGCACCGGATCGCCGAAAATCTCGTGGACGAGCGCCAGGCCGCCGGCCACGGCGGCTTGGTTCACGCTCACCGCGGTGGTGTAACCGAAGGACGGGAGATCATCCGGAAGGAGCGGATCGCACGTCTTCTCCTCTCCACTCACCGTCTTGTTCACCGCCTTCTGCACCTTGCCCTTGGCGTCGGCGGTGGTGCAATCCTCGAAGCTCGTGGTGAGCTTGCCGCCCTGGAAGTCCTTCAGGCACTTCTCGGTCTCCTTGAGCTGCACTGCGTTGACCTTCGCGCCGCTCTTGTTCATCTGGTTGACGCAGACCTGCTGCTCCTTGACCAGCGGGTCCGGTGGCAAGCTCTCGGAGGGATCCCGGGGACCACCGCACTCCGGATCGTCAGGAAAATCGATCAGCCTGTCGCCATCGTTGTCGACGCCGTCGTCGCAGGCGATGTCCGATTGCTCGGAGGAGTCGGCGGGATCACACAGCCGGGATCGGCGAGGTCGATCAGCCCGTCGCCATCGTTGTCGACGCCGTCGTCGCAGGCGATGTCCGATCGCTCGGAGGAGTCGGCGGGATCGACACAGCCGGGATCGGCGAGGTCGATCAGCCCGTCGCCATCGTTGTCGACGCCGTCGTCGCAGGCGATGTCCGATTGCTCGGAGGAGTCCGCGGGATCGACACAGCCGGGATCGGCGAGGTCGATCAGCCCGTCGCCATCGTTGTCGACGCCGTCGTCGCAGTGGACGTCCGATTGCTCGGAGGAGTCCGCGGGATCGTCACAGCCGGGATCGGCGAGGTCGATCAGCCCGTCGCCATCGTTGTCGACGCCGTCGTCGCAGGGGATGTCCGATTGCTCGGAGGAGTCGGCGGGATCGCACACAGCCGGGATCGGCGAGGTCGATCAGCCCGTCGCCATCGTTGTCGACGCCGTCGTCGCAGGCGATGTCCGATTGCTCGGAGGAGTCGGCGGGATCGTCACAGCCGGGATCGGCGAGGTCGATCAGCCCGTCGCCATCGTTGTCGACGCCGTCGTCGCAGGCGATGTCCGATTGCTCGGAGGAGTCGGCGGGATCGTCACAGCCGGGATCGGCGAGGTCGATCAGCCCGTCGCCATCGTTGTCGACGCCGTCGTCGCAGGCGACGTCCGATTGCTCGGAGGAGTCGGCGGGATCGTCACAGCCGGGATCGGCGAGGTCGATCAGCCCGTCGCCATCGTTGTCGACGCCGTCGTCGCAGGCGATGTCCGATTGCTCGGAGGAGTCGTCGGAATCGACACAGCCGGGATCGGCGAGGTCGATCAGCCCGTCGCCATCGTTGTCGACGCCGTCGTCGCAGGCGATGTCCGATCGCTCGGAGGGGTCCGCGGGATCCACACAGCCGGGATCGGCGAGGTCGATCAGCCCGTCGCCATCGTTGTCGACGCCGTCGTCGCAGTGCGACGTCCGATTGCTCGGAGGAGTCGGCGGGATCGTCACAGCCGGGATCGGCGAGGTCGATCAGCCCGTCGCCATCGTTGTCGACACCGTCGTCGCAGTGCGACGTCCGATTGCTCGGAGGAGTCGGCGGGATCGTCACAGCCGGGATCGGCGAGGTCGATCAGCCCGTCGCCATCGTTGTCGAGGCCGTCGTCGCAGGGGACGTCCGATTGCTCGGAGGAGTCGGCGGGATCGTCACAGCCGGGATCGGCGAGGTCGATCAGCCCGTCGCCATCGTTGTCGACGCCGTCGTCGCAGTGCGACGTCCGATTGCTCGGAGGAGTCGGCGGGATCGTCACAGCCGGGATCGGCGAGGTCGATCAGCCCGTCGCCATCGTTGTCGACGCCGTCGTCGCAGGCGATGTCCGATTGCTCGGAGGAGTCGGCGGGATCGTCACAGCCGGGATCGGCGAGGTCGATCAGCCCGTCGCCATCGTTGTCGACGCCGTCGTCGCAGGCGATGTCCGATTGCTCGGAGGAGTCGGCGGGATCGTCACAGCCGGGATCGGCGAGGTCGATCAGCCCGTCGCCATCGTTGTCGACGCCGTCGTCGCAGGCGATGTCCGATTGCTCGGAGGGGTCGGCGGGATCGTCACAGCCGGGATCGGCGAGGTCGATCAGCCCGTCGCCATCGTTGTCGATGCCGTCGTCGCAGGCGATGTCCGATTGCTCGGAGGGGTCGGCGGGATCGTCACAGCCGGGATCGGCGAGGTCGATCAGCCCGTCGCCATCGTTGTCGAGGCCGTCGTCGCAGGCGATGTCCGATTGCTCGGAGGAGTCGGCGGGATCGTCACAGCCGGGATCGGCGAGGTCGATCAGCCCGTCGCCATCGTTGTCGACGCCGTCGTCGCAGGCGATGTCCGATTGCTCGGAGGAGTCGGCGGGATCGTCACAGCCGGGATCGGCGAGGTCGATCAGCCCGTCGCCATCGTTGTCGAGGCCGTCGTCGCAGGCGAGTCCGATTGCTCGGAGGAGTCGGCGGGATCGTCACAGCCGGGATCGGCGAGGTCGATCAGCCCATCGCCATCGTTGTCGAGGCCGTCGTCGCAGGCGATGTCCGATTGCTCGGAGGAGTCGGCGGGATCGTCACAGCCGGGATCGGCGAGGTCGATCAGCCCGTCGCCATCGTTGTCGAGGCCGTCGTCGCAGTGGACGTCCGATTGCTCGGAGGAGTCGGCGGGATCCGACACAGCCGGGATCGGCGAGGTCGATCAGCTGGTCGCCATCGTTGTCGAGGCCGTCGTCGCAGGCGATGTCGCGATTGCTCGGAGAAGTCGGCGGGATCGTCACAGCCGGGATCGGCGAGGTCGATCAGCCCGTCGCCATCGTTGTCGAGGCCGTCGTCGCAGGCGATGTCCGATTGCTCGGAGGAGTCGGCGGGATCGTCACAGCCGGGATCGGCGAGGTCGATCAGCCCGTCGCCATCGTTGTCGAGGCCGTCGTCGCAGTGGACGTCCGATTGCTCGGAGGAGTCGAGCGGATCGTCGCAGCCCGGGTCGGCGGGGTAGTCGGCGAGGCCGTCACCATCGTTGTCGAGGCCGTCGTCGCACGTCAGGCCCGGTTCCTTCTCGAACCAGTCCTGGGCACTCGTGCAGCCGGGATCACCCCCCACGAAGTCCGTGAGACCGTCACCATCGTTGTCCAGCTCGTCGCCGCACTCGGGGACCGGCACTCCTCCTCGGACGGCGAGACGGAAGGCGTCGTCGTAGTCGGCGTGCAGTGTCGAGTAGGGGCACACCGAGGCCACCAGGCCGAGCTGGCCGTTCACGAGACTGAGAGGGATGCCGGGGATGAACTGGCCAGGGGAGGGGAGCGGGGAGGGGTCGGGTAGGAAGAGGAAGTTGGGGGCGTCCGGCACAGTAGGCCGGGGATGATGGTGTCCGCCGTGCGTGAGGGTGAAGACGAGGGTCCCCGGCGACGCGTTGCCCGCGTTGGTGCCCCGCTCGAAGCCGACCGAGACAGCCGGAAACTCGATCTCCGCCAGATTGCCGTCGACCGTCACGGTTCCTTCGATCGCCGAGGGAACGCTCGTGAATCGGAAGTAGAGCCCGAAGTTGTTGATGGCTGGGGGCAGCGAGAAGTCCGTGATGCGCGCCACGCCGGACTCGACCCCCTCCAGCGTCCCATCGGTCGACGGAAGCTCCAGGATGAGCGTGGTGCCGGGGTTGTAGAACTTGAGGACCGTGTCCGAAGGCCGGTACCAGCTGCCGACGGACTCCGGCGTTCGCGTCAGGACGAGCGGGAACGGGGTCGCGTACGCTGCCGGCGCTGTCAGGAAAAGGACCCAACCAAGGGTGAAGAGTGCCAATCTTTGCATGGTTTCCAGTTTCCGCCCCTCTTACCCTGTTGATCCTACACGCGATCCGCAGCGGGGTAGCAAAAAACCCACATTTTTCGCAAGGAAGGGCGATGGCGAGGTCCAGGGCGGAGGAAGGGCGATATCTCGTCCCGGATCGCCCCGTGGGGAGATCCGGGATGCTCCAGGGCGGGAGTGGCGTTCCAGTTAGATGGAGGGATCTGGCTCGTTTGCCGCGGATCCTGAAGGCGGGAGGCGATAGATGAGAGCGTCGGCAGCGTGGGGAGGACACCCCGGCCGGAGCCGGGGGTCCTCAGAGTACCCGCCGGACGGGCGGAGCTGCGGCTACGGGCAGCTCCCGTTGATGCTGGCGTCGTCGAGCTGGTCGCAGCCCAGGCCCAGGCCATCGAAGGCGTTGAGCTTCGAGCAGGCCTGACAGCGGGCTGCCGCGATCGCGCAGCCCTCGACAACCTGGAGGTCAGGATTCGCGCAGGCGCCCGGGAAGATCGTCGCGGGGCTCACCGAAAGCGAGCCGCACTTCTTGTCGACGCCCTTCACGAGCCTGCCCTCGGCCTTGCCGAGCTTGTCGTTCGCCGGGTCGAAGACCGCGGCCAGGGACACCTCAAGCGCCGCCCCGCTGGTGACCATGGGATCCTTGAGCGCCGTCTTCTTGGCCTTGGTGACCTCCTTCATGACGGTGCCCTCGAGCTTGCCGGCTTGCTTCAGCATCTCGTACTGGCAGCTCGCCGTCTCCTTGTCCGCGGTCTTCGTGGCGAGGTCGCCGTCCTGGACCGGATCTCCGAAGATCTCGTGGACGAGCCCGAGGCCCCCGGCCACGGCGGCCTGGTTTACCGTCACCGCGGCGGTGTAGCCGAAGGGGGAAGCTCGAGCCGGGGCGAGCGGGTCGCACCTCTTCTCCTCCCCGCTCTCCGTCTTGTCGATGGCCTTCTGCACCTTCCCGTTCGGGTCGGCGGTGGTGCACACCTCCAAGCTCGTGTCGAGCTTGCCGTTCTGGAGGTCCTTCAGGCATTTCTCGACCTCCTTCAGCTGCACCTTGTTGACCTTCGCGCCGTTCTTGTTCATCTCGTTGACGCAGCTCTGCTGATCCTGGGTGAGCGGAACCGACGGCACGCTCTCGGAGGGATCCAGGGGACTCCCGCATTCCGGATCGTCGGGGAAGTCGATCAGCCCGTCCGTGTCGTTGTCCACGCCGTCGTCACAGACCAGCGGCCGGCGAACGCTCCGAGGCATCGAACGCGTTGTCACAGCCGGGATCGTCGGGAGCGTCCGACAGCCCGTCGCCGTCGTTGTCGGCAGCGTCGTCGCAGACCAGCAGCGGCGAGCGCTCCGAGGCATCGCTCACGTCGTCACAACCGGGATCGTCCGGAACGTCCGACAGGCCGTCGCCATCATTGTCGGCGCCGTCGTCGCAGACCAGCAGCCGGCGAGCGCTCCGAGGCATCGTTCGCGTCGTCGCAGCCGGGATCGTCCGGAACGTCCGCCAACCCGTCGCCATCGTTGTCGGCGCCGTCGTCACAGACCAGGGCCGGCGAGCGCTCCGAGGCATCGCTGACGTCGTCGCAGCCGGGATCGGCAGGGTAGTCGGAGAGACCGTCCCCATCGTTGTCCAGGCCGTCATCACAGACCAGCAGCGGCGAGCGCTCCGAGGCATCGCCGGCGTCGTCGCAGCCGGGATCATCCGGGACGTCCGACAGTCCGTCGCCATCGTTGTCGACGCCGTCGTCGCAGGCCAGCAGCGGCGAGCGCTCCGAAGAATCAGCCGGCGCATCGCAACCGGGATCGTCCGGAATGTCCGCCAACCCGTCGCCATCGTTGTCGACGCCGTCATCACAGACCAGGGACGGTGAGCGCTCCGAGGTGTCGCTGACGCCGTCACAGCCGGGATCCCCCGGGTAGTCGGACAGGCTGTCGCCGTCGTTGTCGGCACCGTCGTCGCAGATCAGGGACGGCGAGTGCTCCGAGGTATCGCCGGGGGAATCACAGCCGGGATCGTCCGGGAAGTCCGACAACCCGTCGCCGTCGGTGTCGACGCCGTCGTCACAGGCCAGCAGCGGCGAGCGCTCCGAGGAATCGCCGGGGTCGTCGCAGCCGGGATCGTCCGGAACGTCCGACAACCCGTCGCCGTCGTTATCGACGCCATCGTCACAGACGAGGGAGACCGATTTCTCCGAGTTGTCCAGCAGGACGGTACAGCCCGCATCTGCCGGATAGTCGACATACCCATCCCCATCGTTGTCGATGCCGTCGTCGCAGACCAGGGAGGCCTTGTTCTCGGATCCGTCGAGCACGCCGTCGCAGCCCGGGTCTGCCGGGTAGTCGGCGAGGCCATCGGCGTCGTTGTCCGCGCCATCGTCACAGGTGAGCAGCGGCGAGTGCTCCGAGAGGTCGCCGGCATCTTCACAGCCCGGATCTTCCACGGCGTCCGCCAGCCCGTCGCCATCGTTGTCGAGGCCGTCGTCACAGTCCAATAGCGGCGAGCGCTCCGAGGAATCGGTGGGGTCGTCACAGCCCGGGTCTGCGGGGTAGTCGAAGAGGCCGTCGCCATCGTTGTCGAGGCCGTCATCACAGGGAAGGCTCGGATCCTTCTCGGTCCAGTCCAGGGCATCGGTGCACCCGGGATCGCCACCGGCGAAGTCGGTGAAGCCGTCCCCATCGTTGTCCAGCTCATCGATACACTCCGGGACGGGCACCCCTCCTCGAACGGCGAGACGGAAGGCGTCGTCGTAGTCGGCGGAAAGTGTCGAGTAGGGGCACACCGAGGCCACCAGACCGAGCTGGCCATTCGCGAGACTCAGAGGAATGCCGGGGATGAACTGCCCCTCCGGCGGACGGTCGGCGCAGCCACCGGGGATGGTGGTACCCGCCGTGGTCAGCGTGAAGATCAGGGTCCCGGGAGACGTGCTGCCCGGGTTGGTGCCCCGCTCGAAGCCGACCGCGAGACTCGGAAACTCGATCTCCGCCTGATTGCCGCTCACCGTGATCGGTTCCCACGATCGGCGAGGGAACGCTGGTGAATCGGAAGTAGATGCCGAAGTTGTTGATGACCCCCGGCAGGGAGAAATCCGTGATTCGCGCCACGCCGCTCTGAACGCCCGCGAGCGTCCCATCGGATGACGGGAGCTCCAGCGTCAGAACGGTGCCCGGGGCGTACGCCTTGCTCGCCGTGTCCGAAGGTCGGTACCAGCTGCCGACGCTCTGCGGGGATCGCGTCAGGACGAAATCGAACGTGGCCGCTTGCGCCGCGGGCGCAGCCAGGAAGAGAATCCACCCGATGTGGAAAAGGCCCATTTTTCGCATGATTCCCACTTCTCACCCCTGCCCCCCCCAGCTCGATCGGACTCCCCCCCGGGGCCACCGAGAACATCCCACCCCTGTCGGCAACGGGACTCTGTGTAGTGCCTGCCCCGCGTGAAAAGGGTACTCCCCCGTGGGGGATTTCAGCGCTGGCGCAGCAGGCGCAGCTTCAGCCGAGAAGGAGCTGGGAGGGCAGCCCCGACGACGGCTCGGTTGGCCTGACCGCTGGCCGGTCGAGGCAGGCGCTGACGACTCACCCGCACTCGACGCTGCAACCCGGAGCCTGAACGGAGCTGGGAGCCCCGCCGGGGTTCGCTGACATCGAAGCCCGAGGGCTTCGATCGGCCTTGCGTCCCCTACTGGCGGCGGTGCCGGTAGCCGGCGCCCGCCATCCCCAGCAGGACGAATCCGCAGAGGGCGAGCGAGCTCGGCTCGGGAACGGCGACGAGTCTCGATGCGGAGATGCTGAGGGCGCCGCCAGGGCCCAACGTCCAGTCGAATCGGAACTCGAGCGTCTTCCAGTCGGCGTAGTTCCCGGTACCGTCCGGATCCATGAACAGCGGGTCGTCACCCACGGTCCAGCTACCCGTTCCGGTTGCCTGGACCGCGCTGGTGCCGTCCCTGGCCGTCCAGGTCCAGGTCAGCATCTGGCCCGCCGTACCGAGGAACACGCCTTCGAGCTCGAAGCCGCCGGTAGCGGCCATGCTGATGCCGGACGAGTTGGTCTCGTACGTGAGCGTCACGAAGCCGTCCGTGTCGGATTCGAAGTCGAGAACGCCGAGCGCTCCTCCGCCGATGCTGGCGATCGTGTTGGCGTCCGCAGCGAGCGCTCGCGTGTCGAAGATCAGGCCATCATCGCTGTAGTTGTCGTCATCGAATTCATCGATCACGATGCCTGCCCCCCAGCTCAATCCGGGGGCGAGCAGCAGAGCCGCGACGAGGGCTACCAGGAAACACGCGTAAGAGCGTCTCATTCCACAAAACCTTCCGATCCGCAGTCGAGGTGCGAGCAGCTTGCCGCCCTGGGCCTGTCCCCGAGGGGCACGGTGCTCCTAATAGGGTAAGTGGTCGCTCGGCAGCCTTTGTGTCGCCTGACATCGCGAATTTCCCTCACTTTCCCCGCATCCAAGATTCAGGGGCCGCGTGAAAGCTTTCAGCCACCCGCCCCTGCCTGCCGATGGGTGTCACCAAGCTCGAGATTCAGGGACTTATCGGAAAAATCGTCCCAATTGTGATGCGAAACACAGTTCTAACTCCTGAGATGCAGAAGAATTGTCGATGAGGCCCAGGTTTGGGGGGCACCACGAGCGCGAGAGGCCAACTCACTCCCCTTGATGCAAAAAGTTTTGTGATTAGGCTTCCTCACCTTTGCGCTTGTGGTGCCCCACCTCACCTCCACTGATCCAGGCCATGACATCCAAGACGTCAGCCTGAACACCTGGGCGGCGAGCGCTGGCGCGGGCCCGTTCAGCTCCCGGTCGCTTCGACGAAGCAGAGAGCCTGGCGTACCCGCTCGATAGCGGCTTCCCGGCTGGGAGTGGGTGGAAGCGGCGCAGGCGGATCGAACAGCGGTCGGGCGTAGTCCGCCTTGACGGCCCAGTTGATGCTCTGCGGCAGCGATCCGGTTTCCGCGAGGAAGCGTTCGATCGCGGCGGTCGAAGTCACGATGCCAACCACATCGCCCTGGTCGTCGGCGAGCGGTCCTCCCGAGTTCCCGGGCTGCAGCGGAACCGTGGTCTGCAAGAGCGACGCCTCACCGAGGACCCCGGAGAGCGAGCTGATGGCTCCGTCGGTGAACTTCGGCTCCTCGCCCAACAGCGATCGGATCGGGAACCCGAGGGTGAAGACGGGCTGGCCCGCGCTCGCGGAACGCGGCGCGGCGAGCGAGAGATAGGAAGGCATCGTCTCCTCGACTCTGAGCAAGGCCAGGTCGTTGGCCGCAGCCGCCTGCTCGACTCGGGCGTGACGCTCTCGCCCGTCGGAGAAGCGCACCGAGATCCTCCCTGCCCCGGCCACGACGTGGTGCGCCGTCAGCAACAGGCCTTCCGGGTGGACGACGAAGCAGGTCCCGTGGGATACGGCCGCAGAGGTTTGGGGACGCTCCTGGGACGAGGCCGGCGACGAAGGAGATCCCCGCGATGCGATCATGTTCGCATGAGAGGTCGCCGAGGCGAGCTGGCTGCGGAGTTCGCTGGCCAGCTGGGTGTAGCGCCAGCCCTCGAGCCACGACACCGTCGCCAGGATGTCTCCCCGTCCCTCGGCGATGTCCTCGGGCGAGTAGGCCATCTGGCTGATCGCGCGGCTCTTGGCCTCGAAGACGAGGCGCGCGTGCTCGAGCGACGGCCGCTGGTGGGCCGCGGGCCTCCCCGCCTCGTAGCACTCGAGACGCTTGTGCGCGATCTCCGCGGTACGGCCCTCCAGAGCCTCCAGTGCCAGCGTGAGGCTCATGCAGTCGTTCCAGCGCCTCTCCAGTGCGGCCTCCGCCACCTGGCGTCGAATCCGATCCCCTTGCGCGCCATCCAGGCAATCGAGCGTGAACTCACGGCGCTGGCCGTCGCGCTCGACGAGCGATTCTCACCGGACCGGAAGATCTGTGCGACGAGAGAACGCGCCCGATCTCCGGGGTGCTGCGAACCGAGACCGCGTCGACCTCGACGATTCGATCTCCGCGCGCCACGCCCGCGCCGGCAGCGTTCGGACTGAGCGCGTTGACGATACCCGGGCTGGTCAGGTACACGCCGATCCTGCACTGGCTCCGCGCGGCGCCCACCGGCTGTCTCGCCAGGTAGTCGCTCGCCCACTCCTGCACCTGACGCTCTTTCGGTGTTACCGGCGTGACACAGGCCAGGGCGAGCAGGAGCGCCGCCACCCACCATGTGAACGCGAGGTCGCGCATCCCGACACCTCGAAGAAGGATCTCTTCTGCGCACCGTCGATGGTCCCGCGGAGCCTACCTTCGTCGAGCAGTTGCGGGCAAGCCCGCGACTTCAAGGAATCGGAGCGGGGTGTCGATGGCTGCCTCACGAGCCGCGTCTCGAGCCGAGAGGAATGGAAATGGCCGTGCGGGAGATCCTGGTCGAGGGCATCGAGGCGCTCCAGGCGGGCAATGCTCGGAGCGCCGTAGCGCGGGCGGAAGAGGCCATCCGCGCCCAGACGGATCTGGGAGCCAGCCATCTCCTGCACGGACGGGCGCTTCTCGAGCTGGGCCAGGCGGAGCAAGCGGTGATGGCGCTGCGCAGGGCGGTGGACCTCGACCCCACCTCTGGCGAGGCGCACGCGAGTCTGGGTCTGGCGCTTCAAGAGCAGGGCCTGGTCAGGGAGCCCTACCAGTCGTTCATCCGCGCCCTCGAGCTGGAGCCGGAGTCACCCCACACCCAGCTGCGAGCGGCAAACTTCCTGCTGGAGCAGGGTCGACTCGAAGAGGCGGAGAGGCTCTACATGCTGGCCGGCGCGCACGGCCTGATCGACGCACTCTCGGGCCTGGTCGCGATCTGCGAGCGGCGCGGCGACGTGGACAGGGCGCTGGCGCTGATCGAGCAGAACGCCGAGGCTCTGGAGCACTCGGCCGGGTTGTGTCTCGCCGCGGCGCGGCTGCTGCGGCGCAAGGGACGCCCGGCCGTAGCCTTGGAGCTGCTCGAGAGCGTTCCGCGCCAGCGGCTCTCTCACCACGCCGAGATCATGCTTCAGCACGCCCTCGGCGACGCGCTCGACGAGCTAGGTGACGCGGAGCGCGCCTTCGCGGCGTGGAGTGACGCCAACCAGCTGCGCGGGCTCGAGTTCGATGCCGAAGCCCACGCCGCACGCGTCGTGGAAATCCTCGACGCGTATCCGCCGGGCAGCTTCCAGAGCCTTCCGCGAGCCTCGAACGACTCGGAGCTCCCGGTCTTCATCGTCGGTGTGCCTCGCTCCGGAACCAGCTTGACCGAGGAGATCCTCGCCAGTCATCCGGATGTCCACGGTGCGGGCGAGCTGGACGAGCTGAACGAGATCGCGTCGGAGATGTGGGGCCGCTCGCAGGAAGCCCTCGACGCGGCGGCGGCCTGCTACCTCACCCGGCTTCGAGAGCTGTCCGCCGAGAGCTGCCCGGACGCGCTTCGCGTGACGGACAAGATGCCACACAACTTCCTGCACCTCGGTCTGGCGGCGCAGCTCTTCCCCGGTGCGCGCGTGGTTCACTGCGTGCGCGATCCGCTCGATGCCGGTTTCTCCTGCTTCACCCGCAACTTCCACGCCAGCCACGACTACGCGACGAATCTCGGCTCGATCGGCGTCTTCATCCGCACCCACGAGCAGCTGATGCGGCACTGGAAGGCGGCGCTGCCGTTGCCGATCCACGAGCTCCGCTACGAGGACCTGGTCGCGAACCCCGAGCGCGTCTCGCGCGAACTGATCGAGTTCTGCGGCCTCGACTGGGATCCGGCCGTGCTGCGCTTCCACGAGTCGCACCGCCCGGTGCGCACGGCGTCGTACGCCCAGGTGCGCCAGCCGATCTACAAGACCGCAGTGGGGCGCGCGCGCCGCTACGAGCGGTATCTCGAGCCCCTGCAACGCGAGCTGAGCGGGATCTAAACGGGGACGCCGAGAAGATCCCGGAGCGCTCCCGGGCAAGCGCCTGAGCCCCCGATCCTGCCGGCTCAGGTGATTTCGGTGTAGGCGGACTCGCTGTGCTCGCTCAGGTCCAGCCCTCCGGCCTCGCCCTCCTCGGTCGCTCGCAAGTCGCCGAAGACGGCGCGCAGAACCACCAGGATCAGCAGGGTGAGCAGGGGAGCGAAGATGGCGGTGAATCCGATGCTCTTGATCTGGATCCAGATCTGGCCACCCCAGGAGACGCCCTCGGGAAGGGCGAAGCCGGCGATGAAGATGCCCGTGGCCAGCGCACCCCAGGTGCCGCCGATGCCGTGGACACCGAACACGTCCAGCGAGTCGTCGTAGCCCGCGGCGGGCTTCAGCAGGGTGACGGCGATGTAGCAGAAGACCGCCGATCCGAGGCCCACGGCGATGGAGCCGAGCGGGGTCACGAAGGCGCAGCCGGGCGTGATCGCGACCAGACCGGCCACGGCGGCCGTGGCCGCACCCAGAACCGTGGGCTTGTCGCGATGGGCCCACTCGATGACCACCCAGCCCATCACCGCGGCGGAGGTGGCGGTGCTGGTGTTCAGGAAGGCGAGGCCTGCGGTCCCGTCCGCGGCGAGCGCGCTTCCCGCGTTGAATCCGAACCACCCCACCCACAGAAGTGCCGCGCCGATCACCGTGAGGGGCAGGCTGTGGGGCGGCATCGGGACCTTGCGGAAGCCCTGGCGCGGCCCCAGGTAGATGGCTGCGACCAGCGCCGAGAAGCCACTCGACATGTGCACCACCAGGCCGCCCGCGAAGTCCAGGGCGCCCATTGCCCCGAGCCAGCCGCCGCCCCAGACCATGTGCGCCAGGGGGCAGTAGACGAGAACCAGCCAGACTGCGATGAAGGCCAGATAGGGGCCGAAGCGCATGCGCTCGGCGAAGGCCCCGATCATCAGCGCGGGCGTGATGATGGCGAACATGCCCTGGAACATGACGAAGACGTACTCGGGGATGGTCCCCGACAGCGTGCCGGGGCCAATGCCGGAGAGCCCGAGTTTGCCAAATCCACCGATGAAGGCGTTGCCCTCGGCGAAAGCCAGGCTGTACCCGAAAAGGACCCAGAGCACGCCCATCAGCCCGGCCGAAATCAGACACTGCATCAGGATGCTGAGGATGTTCTTGGATCGAACCAGCCCGCCGTAGAAGAGCGCCAGCCCCGGTAGCGTCATCAACAGAACCAGGGCCGTGCTGGTCATCATCCAGGCCGTGTCCCCCGCGCTGAGCACGTCCTCCGCGCTGGCCACCTGCGCCAGGAGAAGGACCGGCAGGGCGGCGGGCAGGGCCGCCAGCAGGCGGCCGGCGCCGAAAACTGAGGTGGTTCGATGTCGCATGAGCTCTACCCTTCTCTTCTGACTTCCGAGCCAGACGCGCGGAACCCGCGCGAAGCGGTGTCTGGAGCCACGAAAAGCAAGCTGCGTGCCATCGAGGCAATTGCGATTCGGGCAGAGTTCCAGCCGGCCCATGCCGATTTCGGCATGGCCAGTGCTCGAATCTTGGGCAGCCGATGCCCGCTACGCGAGCATTCGAGCCGGGGAAGGTTCCCTGCGTTCTGCCGTGTTGGGGAGTGGAGAAATGCAAGAACGCAAGGAACGTCCCCGATCGAAGCTCAGAACAGGTAGATGACCTGGGCTCCGAACAGCGTCTGATTCGGATTGGTGAAGATACCCGGAACCTCGTCGTCACTGTCGATGAACAGGTGGTCCGAGTTCCTCCGGACCGTGCCCCCGTCGTGGCGAATCTCGCCCTTGACGATCAGGTGCTCGGTCAGCTCGTAGTCGGTCGTCGCAGTGATCGACCAGATCTGCGCGTCGTCTGGGAAGCCAAAGGCGGCTCGGTCGTCCTTGACGTACTCCAGTCGCAGCGCGGTGCCCAGCTTGTCACTCCAGGCGTAGCGACCGGCGACGGCCAGGCCGTACGCGGAGCTGTTCCTCTCACGGCTGTTGTCATCGAGGACGTAGTCCGCGTTCAGCCACAATGAGATCCGCTCGGCGGGATCCCAGGTCAGCACCACGTCGATGATCCCGAGCTTGCTACTGCTGCTGCCGGGCGTGTCCGTCCCCCAGATCCCGTTCAGGTTCGCCGACCAGGTCTCCGTCGAGTAGCCGACGTGCCCCAGCATGGCCTTGCCGTTGTTGTAGACGGGCTGCGTCTCGAAGACGTCGTTCACGACGCCGAAGGCCCAGTCCCAGCCCTCCGCCGGGAGCTCACCCGAGGCCAGGAGTCCCGTGTGATCGATGGGCTGCAGCAGGTTGTACACGAGGCCACGAGAGATGTTGAAGTTCATCGGCGCCTGGGCCACCTCGGCCCCGAGCAGCGTCCCGAACTTCCCGGCCTTCAAGGTGATCCCCCATGGCGTCAGGTACTGCGCGTAGGCCGAGGCGACGTAGAGGTTGTTGCCGCCGGCCCGTCCGCCCTCGGGGGTGTTGCCGTTTGGAAGCAGACCCGCAGCCTTGCCGAGGGCAATCTCGGTCGCAAAGCCGGCGCGGTTCTCCTCGTCGATGGGCCGCTCGACCGTGAGCCAGAGCTGGCCGAAGGAGAACTGGTTGGAGTCCGGGCTGAATGGATTGGACTGTCCCACGGTCCCGGTATTCCCGTCGACCGTGCGCTCGTTCGAGGGATGGTTGAAGTTGTACCAGTAGTCGGTGGCCAACCAGCCACCGATCTCCAGGCTCTCGAGGAAGGCGATCGCGCCCGAGTTGGGCTCGGTCTTGGCCGCCCTCTCGATCATCGTGTGCTGCTCGCCGAGTTTCTGGTTGGCCTCCGCCAGCTGGTCCGTCGTCGAATCGAGACGCGCCTCGAGCTGATCCATGCGCTCCTGCATCGCATGGAGCTGAGCCTCCACGTCTCCCGCCGCACTCGCGGCGAGTGGGGTCAGGACCCAGCAGAGTGCCAGGAATAATCCGAACATCGCTCTCCACCTCATGAGAAACTCCTTCCTCCAATGTTTCCGGTTGGCTGGCTTCGCAAGACCCATGCCAGAACCGACGCGCGGAGACCGGCACAGCCTCCGTCACCTTCACAGCGGCCGGAGCACGTACACGAGAGGCTTTCACCCGGCGAACGCTGTCGAAGGAGACGAAGATGGGACGGGGACCGCGAAACCACCGGAACGGTATCTGCTTGCTGGCGATGTTGCTCGCCTGTGTCGGCTTCCCGGCCGCCTCGGGCGCCTGCCTCATCTATGATTTCGGAGACGCACCGTCCTCCTACGGCACGCTCCGAGCCGATGGAGGAGCGAAGCACAGGGTCGACTGGGAGATCTTTCTCGGCGCCAGCATCGACCGCGAGCACGACGGTCAGCCTTCGGCGGGCGCCGATGGAGACGACCTCGCCTGGTCCGACGACGAAGACGGCATCGCGTTCACCTCGGTACTGGACGTCGGAGAGCAAGCCAGCCTGGATGCGATCGCCTCGGCGGCCGGTCTCTTGAATGCCTGGATCGATTTCAATGCGGACGGCGACTGGGACGACGCCGGCGAGCAGATCTTCTCCGACCTGGCGCTCGCCGCCGGCGCAAACGCCCTCAGCCTGGCGGTGCCCGGTGGCGCAATCCCGGGTGACACCTACGCGCGGTTCCGGTTCGACACGAGCGGCGGCCTGAGCCCCTACGGCTGGGCGTGCAACGGAGAGGTCGAGGACTACCTGGTGTCGATCGTCTCCACCCCCGAGCCCACCACTGCGGTTCTCCTGGCCATCGGATTGTCGGGGCTGGCCTATCAGGGGCGCCGCAGGACAGACTGAGCGCAGCTCCCCCCGCCACCGGGAAACGGCGCGGAAGCGGGATCGCCTGCCGTCTCAGTGGGAATCGGGCTCGGGTGTCTCCGACTCCTCGGGAAGCGCGTCGAGACCCAGACCGCCCTCGAGCTTCTCGAATCCCTCGGGACAGAGGTCCCCGGCGCCCTCGGCCAGATGGTTGTAGATCGCCCGGTACTGGAAGGTGAGCTCGCGGAGTCGCTCCGAGGTGCCCACGAAGTGGTCCGCCACCTTCCCGCGGTACGACTCGTGGCCTTCCCGGCTGCGCTCCAGCTCTTCCTTCCCCGTCTGGATCTCGGCCTGGGCGCGCTCGAGCTCGTGCTGGCCCGTCCGGATCTCCGCATGGGCGCGCTGGAGCTCTTCCTGGCCCGTCTGGATCTCCGCCCGGGCGGTTTCCAGCTCGTCCTTCCCCGTCTGAATCTCGGTCCGGGCGCGCTCCAGCTCGTCCTTGCCCGTCTGGATCGCGGCCTGGGCGGTTTCGTGCTCCTGCCACAGCTCCTCCAGGTTGGCCTCGAGCTCCTTGGCGCGCGCGCGCGCCGCGGACGTGCGGCGGCCGAGGAGGAATCCCAGGGCCACTCCCGCCACCAGGATCGCGCCCACCATCAACCCGTTCATGCCGATCGCCTCCATCTCTCTCCTCCGCCCGGCGTGCGTCCGAGCTCTCAGTCCCCCATCCCGATCGTGACGAGGATGGTGGTGTCGCTCCCCTCGCGAGAAACCTGCACCGCGCCGTTCCGGCCTTCCTTCTCCACCGCGAGGACGCGCTGTTCGCCGAGGTCCATCTCCGCAGAGATGGTCCACCCCTCGTCCACGAGCTTCTCGCGGTAGAAGTCGACCACCTCGTCGGGATCGTCGCCGCTCTGCAGCGTGATCATCCCCCCTCCGCCCGCGAGCATGCTGCCCATCACCTTCGCGTCGGGGTAGAGGGGGAGGTCCTTGGGAAACGCCTCGGGCACCTCCGCGTCCTCGCCGAACTGGCCCGAGATCTCGCCGACCCCCTCCTGCTCGCCCGAGATGACGACGCGATCACCCTCGGCCTCGAAGGTGAGGTCCCCGGCTTCGGTCTCCACGGTCCTCTCGTCACCGCCGCAGGCCAGGATCAGCGCTGCGGCACATGCGAACAGGGTGAGTCGTGAGTGCAACATGGCGAGCGAGGATCGCCCGCTTTGCCGGGGCGTGCAACAGCGCTTTGGCCGGCCGGCGGACGGCTCGCGACCGGGAAGGCGGATCAGTTCACGTCACTGCCGCCACCGATTCCCGGGATCGGGATTCCTTCAGCGTCGGCGGGGGGATCGATTCCGAGCAGGCGGCACACCGTCGGAGCCACGTCGATGGCGCGAAGCGCGGGGAGGAGCCCGGCCGTCTCTACACCCCGGCCCATGGCGAGAAAAATCCCCTGCATCTCGGAGTGTGCGTCGGGCTCGTAGCCGTGGGCGCCCGACTCCTTGCCAAACAGGCGGGAGATCCGGAGCAGACCCGCTCCCTGGCTCCAGGTGCGGGTGAAGGTCCAGGGCGGATCGGTGAGCGCGACGACGTCACCGGTCCGACTCGGGTGGCGAAAACGGAGAGCGCTCGGGAACGGCTTCGGCCCGGTAGGCGCGGACGCCTTCCACTGCGTTCAGGGCGGCGACGGCGGCTTCGCGCTGCGACGCATCGTCCAGGTAGACGAGGGCGAAGGCGCCCCCGGGAATGGTGCGGGCGCGGATCCCGGCCTTCTTCAGAGGAGCCGAGGCGTCGATGCCCCGGGTCACGCCGACCATGCCGTGATCGCTGACCACGAGAAGCGTGGTGTGAGACCACGCCCGGCGCTCGCCCAGGCCCTCGAGAAGCCGGGCGAGATGCCCGTCCTGCTCGCGGAGCTTGGCCATCGTCCTCTTCGAGTCGGGGCCGTGGCGATGCCCGGCGGAGTCGGCGCCGTGCCACCAGGAGAGGACCAACCGGGGCCTCCGCTGCGCGGGGAGGTCCAGCCACGCCAGGATCTGATCCACCTTCTCTGCTTCTCCGACCCCTGCGTCGAAGGGGGCCTTGCGGTAGCTGGCCCCGATTCCGTTCCAGTCGGTCTCCGAGCCCACCCAGAAGAAGGTCGCACTTCGCACGCCCTGGCGTTCGGCGGTGACCCAGATCGGCTCGGCCTCGATGAAGCTGGCATCATTGCTGTAGTGGAAGTCTCCCCTCTCGGGGTCGTGGAAGCTGTTGCCCACGATCCCGTGGCGATCCGCGTGTGCGCCGGTGGCGAGCGCCACGTGGCTGGGAAACGTGTTCGAGGGGAAGCTGGGGATCAGCGATTTCGCGCGCGCACCGGCCCGCGCGATCCGCTCCATGGCGGGAAGCCCGCCGCGGTCCAGGTAGTCGTGGCGCACGCCGTCGAGGGAGAGAAGGATCACGATCGGGGACGTCTCCCCCGCAGCGCCCGGCTCCGATGCCAAGGCCGACGGCGCGGTGAGCAGCAGCAGCCACAAGAGCGGCGCGAGGCGGCGGATCGATTGTCCTACCATGCGGTGATCATACCGGGTCCGCCTTCGGCGGACCCCGGAACCCGAGTACCCGATGAATCGCCGACTGTGCGTACTTCTCATCGCCGTCTCGCTCCTCTCGCTGCCCGCATCCGCGCGAGTGGTCCTCGTCGGTGTGGACGGCGCGTCCTGGAGCGTGATCGATCCCCTCCTCGCTTCCGGTCGGCTGCCGGGCCTCGCCGAGCTGGCGAGTCGGGGGGTCACGGCGGAGGTCGAGACCGTCGAGCCCACCAACTCGCCGACCGTGTGGACTTCCATCGCCACCGGGCGGAGTCCCGACGTTCACGGCGTTACCGACTTTCTCAAGACGGCCATCTCGGTCCGCGTGCCGACGGTCTTCGAACGGCTGGCGGCCCAGGGAAGGCGGGTGGGAACCTACGACTACCTGATCACCTGGCCGCCCCGCCCGCTTCCGGGCGGCTTCGTGATCCCGGGCTGGCTGCGGCGCGACGAGAGCGTCAACCTTCTACTCGTTCGACGCCCTCTCCCACCGCTTCTGGCACGATTCCTTTCCAGAGCAGTTCGAGGGGGACGTCCCCCCTCCGGAGCCGCGCTACGCGGAGCTCATCCCGTCGACGATGATCGAGATCGACCGGGCGATCGCGGAGATCGCCGGGGCCCTCGGCCCCGAAGACTCGCTGCTGGTCGTCTCGGATCACGGGTTCCAGGCCACTGAGGACTCGGTACTCGATGTCGCACCGCTCCTCGCCTACCTGGCCGGCGCCGCCATCCCCGACGAGCTGGAGGGGTCTCTCCCGGAGCACTGGATCCGGCCGGAGTACCTGGCAGCCCATCCGGTGCTCCGCGCGAGGGCAGCGGATCTCCCCCGCCTTCCCGCCTTCGAGGGTCCGACGGCTCCCGGAGACGATCGGGAGCTGATCGAGCGGCTCCGTTCGATGGGATACCTGGAGTAGAACTCAGCCGATCACGAATCGGCGACCTCGGCACAGCCGAGGTCACGCAGCACCGCGCGGATCTTCTCGGCGGCTGCATCCATCTCCGCCGGATCGGGGTTTGGGTCCGCGTTGGCGAAGTTGAGATCCTGGAGCGCGTGGATCGGCGTCACGTGCAGGTGCACGTGGCTCACCTCGAGACCGGCGATGATCAGCCCCACCTTCGCGGGCCTGAAGGCCCGATCGATGGCTTGACCCAGCTTCTGGGAAACGTCCATCAGGTGCCGGGCCAGGTCCGGCTCCAAGTCCAGCCAGTGATCCACCTCCTCGATGGGCACCACCAGCACGTGCCCCGGCTTGAGCGGCTGTATGGTCAGGAATCCCACGGCCCGTTCATCGCGCCAGACGAAGCGCCCCGGGAGCTCTCCCTCGATGATCTTGGTGAAGATCGATGCCACCTTTCCCTCCTGTCACTGTGGGCCCTAGTATGGCGGGGTTTTCGAAGAGAAGGGAGATCGAGATGTCCGTGAGAGCCCTGTGGCTCTGCCTTCTTCTCGCGATTCCCCTCGCCAGCAGCGCGGAGCAGGCGAGGACGCAGCTCTCGATGTCCGTCTCCTTCGAGACCGGCGACGGCTTCGCGATCGAGGGGGACCTCACCTCCTCCGCCGACACCAGTGCGCCGATCGCGATTCTGCTGCACATGTACCGCTCGGACCGCAGCGCCTGGGCGCCCCTGGTCCCCGAGCTGGTCGAGGCCGGCTTCACGGTGCTGGCGATCGACCAGCGCGCCCACGGCGATTCGAAGCGGCAACGCGACGAGCGGGTAGACGTGGCAGTGATCCCGCGGACGCAGTTCGGCGAGCTGGTCCGCGATGGCGTTCACGACGTCGAGGCCGCGGTGCACTACCTCGCCCGGCAGGGGATGGCGACGGACCGCATCGTCCTGATCGGAGCTTCCTACGGCTGCTCCGTCTCGCTGCTCTCGGCGAACCGCGTGGAGGGCGTGCGGGCCCTGGTGCTGCTCTCTCCGGGCACCAACTACTTCGGCTGTCGACGTTCTCCCGGCTGCCGCGAGCTTTCCCGGCCCCATGCTGGTCGTCGCGGCGGAGGACGATCGCCGCGCCGCCGACAGCGCCCGGCTCATCGCCAGACGCCACCAGGGCAGCGACGACCTCGAGATCTACCGCTCCGGTGGACACGGAACGCGTCTGTTCGCCCCGCACCCGGAGCTGAAGAAGCGGATCGTCGAGTTCGCGCTGAAGGCCGTCGAGCCGGTGCCCGCCCAGCCATGAAGAAGGTGCTCTTTCTCTGCACCGGGAACTCCTGCCGCAGCCAGATGGCGGAGGGCTTCGCCCGGGCCGCGGCGCCCCCAGGGATCGAGATCTTCAGCGCCGGGGTGGAGGCCCACGGGCTGAACCCCCGGGCGGTGGCGGTGATGGACGAAGCCGGTCTCGACATCCGCCAGCAGACCTCGAAGACCGTCGCCGAGATCCCCGCCGACGAGATCGACACCGTGATCACCCTCTGCGGCGACGCCGCCGAGCGCTGTCCCATCTTTCCGAGCGCCGTCCGGCGGGAGCACTGGGCGCTGCCGGACCCCGCCCGCGCAAAGGGCCCCGAGGAGGCGGTGCTCGAGGCTTTCCGGGAGGTGAGAGACGAGCTGGAAAGGCGGGTCCGCGAACTCTTCGCTTCGTCATAGCGGGGACGTTGTTGAATATTCAATTCCCGGGCCAGGCCCGGGAATTGAATATTCAACAACGTCCCCGGAGGTCCTCGTAGGAGACGTCGATCAGGTCGGCCTCGGAGATCCCCAGCCGCTCCATCAAGAGGCGGACCTTGTCCTGCTCCGCCGCGAGCGAGTCGGGCGCTCCGTCGTAGACCGCCTCCAGCTCGACGAAGCTCCCGAGGCTCTCCACCTGGTCGAGATGGATGCGAACGTTCTCGTAGAGCCAGATCTCGCGCAGCTTCCGCACCACCCGGTGGACGCCCAGGATCTCGGCCAGGAGCGCCTTCACGCTCTCGGGCTCCTCGATCCGGATCACGTCGTAGTCGGCGTTCTTCGGGCCCCGCTGGTCGGGGCGGAGGTAGGGAATCAGCTGGCCTCCCGAGAGCGACGACTCGCGCAGCTTGAGGCGCCCGCGCTTCGTCACGAAGTAGGTGTCGGTCTGACGATCGACGCCGACGCAGCGGGTCGCCACCTCCCGCGCTCGCTCGCGGGCCGCGCCGAGGTCGGCGCAGCGCGCCTTGAGCTCCAGGTTGGTTCGGTGCGCGGCAACCGTCATCTCGCCGCCGTCAACCGGGCAGTGCGACGGTGACGTCGAGCACGTCGCTCAGCCGATCGAGCCGGACGTCCCCGTCGATCCCGAGACCCGCAAAGAAGGTCCCCGCCGCGCGAGCGGCCTCGCGGTCGTAGCGCGAGTCTCCCACCACCAGGCTCTCGCCGGGCGAGATCTCGAGCCGCTCGCAGGCGCGCAGCACCATGTCCGGAGCCGGCTTGGGAAGTGGGACGTCGGTGCCGCCGACCAGGAGATCGGGGCGCCCGCCGGTTCGCTTCACCACGTCCCAGGCCACGGCCGCAGGCGTGTTGGTGATCACGGCGGTGCGCAGCGAGCGCGCTCGCAAGGTGTCGAAGACGTGGGGAACCTCCGGGACCACGCGGAGGTGCTCGAGGTGGTCGCGGAAGTGTTCGCCGTAGTAGCGCTCGATCTCCGGGATGGAGTGGCGCTCGAAGAACTTCTCGACGTCCGCCTCGATGCCCTGGCCCCAGCAGGGCTCGAAGACCTCGGGAGCGATGGACGGGTAGCCGAGGTCCTTCGCCGCGCCGTTCATCAGGTGGAACCAGACCTGGTAGCTGTCGACCAGGACGCCGTCGAGGTCGAAGAGCACCGCGCGTACCTCGAAGCTCGGAGCCGGCATTGCGGAAGGATAGCGAGAGGAGACGGGCTAGACTCGAAGCTCCGAAGGCCTGGTCTGGAAGAGCGGATGACGAGCGGAGAATTCGAGAGCGAGCGGCCGGTCCGGCCCGACGGGCTCGCGATCCGGCGCTTGCGGCGCGACCGCGGCTGGTCCCGGCGCGACCTGCTGGAAGCCATCGCCGAGGCCAGTCTCCGCGAGACCGGCATGCGGGAGACGATCTCTCCGAACCTGCTCGAGGGAATCGAGGAGAAGAACGAGGCAATTCCCTACGCGACGCTCTGTCGAATCGCTTCGGGTCTCGACTGCGAGCCCGTCGAACTGCTCGCCGAGCCGCAGTGAGCGTACCCTCACGGCCTCCCCCCGGCCGGCCGACTGGACTGGAACGAATGAAGGCACGACCAGACTCCGAAGACGAAGCGCTGAGCCGCCTCAACCTCTCCAATCTCTTCAGCCTCTGGGAGTCCGTGGGCAGGGCCAACGGCTCCCTGGAGACCCATCGGGGCTTCACGAAGGTCTTCGACTCCGGCTCCTCGTGGCCGAACAGGATCTGGCTGGCCGGGGATGAAGGCCCGGAGGGCACTCTCGCTGCCTTGCAGAAGGCATCCAGCTACCTGAACGACGCGGACAAGCCCATCCTGCTCGTACTGACCGAGGAGCAGGTGGCTCTTGCCGGCGACTGGTTGAGGGAGAAGGGGCTCTCCCTGCTATTCGCGCAGACGGGCATGGTGGTCGATCTCGAACGGTTCTCCGCCGCACGGCAGCAGGGACCTCTGGAAATCATCGCCGTGGAGGACGCGCAACAAGCGTCTCTCTGGAGCCGGGTCGCGTCCGAGTCCTTTGGCTATCAGGTCGGCTCCAGCGTCGTGGAGAACCTGCTCGACCTCCCGGAGATCACGCTCTACCTGGGATTCCTCCCGCAGGGAGTGGCGGGCACGGCGCTCCTCTGCACCCATCACGGCGTCGCGGGCTTCCACATGGCCGGGACGCGGCCGGAGCAGCGGAGAAAGGGAGTCGCCCGGCAGATGATGCACCACCTGATCGGTGAAGCTCGGGCAAGGGGTCTCGGACTGGCGATCCTTCAGGCGTCCGCCATGGGTGAGCCTCTCTACTCGCAGCTCGGCTTCCGCAAGCAGTTCGTTCTTCACAACTACGTGTCAGCTGTTCGAGCAGCCCCGGCCGGCTCCTAGATTCCGTCCGGCGCCTGGACGATGAGCGCGGTCAGGTGATCCACCCTCGTGAGGAGCCTCCGGTCCGCGTTCCCGAGAGGTCTCACCCTGGAAGGAACCATGCTGGATCTCTTCACCAGCAGGATGGCCAGGCGCCGCGCCTGGTGACCGCGCCACTCGGTCGAGATCCGCCAGCTCCCGTCCTCGGCGACGGCGGCGTATCCCTTCCCCTCCTCGGCCGAATCCCAGGGATGGATGTACCAGCTGTTCGTGAGGACGTAGACGACGACCTTGAGGTCCGCGCACTCCTCGGGCGTGAAGCCGTCGACACGCCCGGCGATGTGGGAGCCCGACTCGAAGTCCTCGAGGACGATCGCCCCGCGGTGGACGTGAAGCAACTCCCGGAGGTCGACCAGCCACCAGCCGGCCGCGACGAGCATCGCGAGCACTGCGAAGCCGGCGATCCAGCGAGAGGAGCTTCCGCTCTCCGGGGGCGCGGGCTCCCTGCAGCTCAGCGAGCCCGCGAGCTCGAGCAGATCCCGGCTGGTCGGCCGGACGTACTCCAGCTCGAAGGCTTCGACGAAGCTGCGATCGCATTCGCCACCGTATTCCGCGGAAAGCTTCTCGACCTCGTCGAAGAAGATCCTCTCCTTCTCGACCTGTGAGGTGAACTCCGCGAGCGCTTCGCGCTTCTGCGCCTGATGGTCGGAAACGTCGACGTAGATCCGAGGCTTGAAGTCCGACGGCCGCATGTGGTTCACGATCGGGTAGCAGAGAACCGGACGGTGCTTGACCACCAGTGGTGTCAACCGGTGTGTCTTCTGATGATCGATGTGGGTGTCGGCCTTCGAATGGGAGAAGACCAGATCGATTTCTTCCTCGATCCGTGAGGTGATGGCGCTCCGGATCGCGTCGATGTGGTCGCTTCGGGTCTGGAGCCCGCCATCCGGCAGGCCGACGGAGAAGACCCGCCCCTCCGCGACTCCGAGTTTGCAGCCGCGCGGCGGGCCTCGCTCTCGCGCTCCCGGGCCTTCTCTTCGTCGCGCTCCGCGGTCAGGATGCAGAAGTAGACACTCCACCCGAATGCGACGAGCTTCGCCGCTGTGCCGCCCGCCCCGATCTCGATGTCGTCGGGGTGTGCTCCGATGAACAGCGCCGTGTGGTCCATCGCGGGAATCCCGAAGAGCGCTTCCCGATGGGGAGCGCAGCAACCGCTTTGCCTCGGTCCGAATCGATTATGACAGATTCGAGCGTCGGGGGCGCGAGTCACTCACCCCTTGGCTGCATCCCCGCCGCGAGGTAGACGGCGTCGATGACACGCATGTTCGCGATGCCGTCCTGCCCGCCCGTCGGCTGTGCCTCGCCATCGATCACCGCCGCTGCGAACGCGTCGAGCTGATGGTGGTAGGTCGTCTGGCCTTCCAGCGTCTCGATCTCTTCGCCGCCGTCGCTGCTCACCCGAAGCCGGTGACCCAGGTGCGGCACCAGCGGGTTGTCCGCGCGCAGCTCCCCCCGGCTTCCCGTGACCTGCAGGAAGGCCTGGAACCCGGTATCGGGGGCCATCGAGCAGCGCACCTCACACTGGATCTCCCCCGGAAAGCGCATCTCCGCGGTCATGGCCAGGTCGATGCCGGGAGGGCCCTGCAGCGCTTCGGCGCGGATCACGCTCGGCTCGGTGCCGGTCGCGAGCCGGGCCCAGTGGATCGGATAGCAGCCCAGGTCCATGCTGGCTCCGCCACCCAGCGAGAGGTCGTAGCGGATGTCCTCCGGGTCCGAGATCGGAACGCAGAACGCCGCTTCGACCTGCTGGATGTCGCCGAGCATCCCGCTGGCCACGACCTCCCGGATCCGGTGCGCGAGCGGGTGGTAGCGGTAGTGAAATGCCTCGAGCAGGACCAGGCCGCTCTCCTCGGCTGCCGTGACCATCTCTTCGGTCTCGAGCGCGTTGGCGGCAAAGGGCTTCTCGCAGAGCACGTGTTTGCCCTGCTCGAGAGCCCTGTGGGTCCACTCGGCGTGGAGGCTCGCGGGCAGCGGGTTGTAGACCGCCTCGATGTCCGGATTCCGGACCAGCGCCTCGTAGCTGGCGTCCACGTGCGGGATGCCGTGCTCCTCGGCGAAAGCCCGCGCCCGCTCCGGATCGCGCGCCGCGATCGCCACGACCTCGGCGCGCTGCGAATCGGCTGCCGGCTTGATCAGGGCATCGGGCGTGATCTTGGCCGCGCCGAGCACTCCGAAGCGAATCCGATCTCCACCCATCGCGCTACCCCTTCACCGATCCCTTCGAGCGCTGCTCCTGGCCGGGTGAATGCATCGAAGAGCCCGAAGGCCGAGAATAGCTCTTCGCCGCGACCGGAAGGCGGCACCGGCGCCTCCCGATCCGGACCTGAGACACGGGTTTCCGGAGCGGGGACCCCTCACTGGGGGCACGGCTTCCGGAGGCTCGCCGCTCCCCGAAGCTGCAAGGGCGCCCCCCGCAGGGGATGACTTGGGGAAGAACCGCTCAAGCGGCCAATCTGGCACGCCGATGAGCTAGAACGTATCGTTTTCCCTACATATTTGCCCGGAGGTCATGCCATGTCGTTTCTCAGATTCACCGCCGCACTGGCGGCTCTGGTGCTCGTCCTCGGTCTCCCGCTCGCCGCGGGGGCCAAGGAGGAGTCGAAGATTCAGGTTCCGATGGTGGACGACAGCAGTCCGGGCAACGGAAACGGGAAGGGACGACACGACGGCAAGCTGCACTCCACCTTCACGGAGAAGCAGGCGACCTTCCAGGTCCAGGTCAAGGACCTCGTACCCGGCGGGACCTACCAGCTCCGAGCGCGCGATCTCGAGGCGACGGACCCGATGGACGGCGAGCTGATCCAGGAGTTCGTGGCGGGCTCGAACGGCGAGGCGAATCTGAAGATCGACCTGCTCCAGACGGGGGATGCCGGCAGCCCGCCCAGTGACCCGCGCGGGAAGCTGATCTCCATCTACGACGTCGCGCTGGGCCAGGACGTGATGGCCAGCTGGTTCTACGGCGACGTCGCGAACGACGAGCCCCACACCAAGGTGAAGGAGCAGACGGAGCTGGAGCCGAGCCGATCCGGCGACCGAGGGAAGCGCGAGCGCCCGCTATGACCTGCACCCCAACGGGAAGGCGAGCCTGACGCTGCAGCTCAAGAAGGTGGCGCCCGGCAGCTACGACATCCACGTGGACAGCGACCCGGTCGCGATCGAGACGCTGGTCCCCAACCCGGGTGGCAACGCCAAGCTGAGCCTTCGAACCCATCCCGGAAACGGCAAGGGCAACGGCAAGTCCAAGGGTCACAACAAGAAGGGAATGCTCTCCATCGACCCGCGCCGAAAGCTGATCGAGGTGAAGCAGGGCGGCGCGGTCGTGTTCTCCGGCCCGATGCTGGCGCAGATCCCGGGGCTCAACGTCTGCGGCGCCGGACAGTGCGACCGTCACCGCCATGCTGCACGACCCCGGACAGTGCTGGCGGGCGCCGGAGACGGTGACGAGCGCGCTGGACGGGAGCTGCAGCGTCTCCGGGTCGCGGTGAGCGCTCTCGGGTGTCTTGGAGGATGACTATGCACTGACGATCACGGACATCGGCGCCAACGTCCTCGCGACCGCGCACGATCAGCGCGATGGACATGGCCGGAACCGTCACGGGACAGGTGCGTCTTCGACACGGACCCGGATACCGGCGCCGGATGAGCAGCTGCTCGACTTCGATCCCAGCGGACGACGCTCCAGATCGAGGCGAGCGAGGGAGCCACCCCGATCGTCGGCACGCAGGTGCTTCCGTAGAGCTGACGTCGAAGCGAGCCGTTCCACGCCCGGGCCGAGTCCTCGGCCCGGGTGAGCGCTCCTCCGGGAACCGACTATCCTCGGCCCCGAGAGGAGACGCTCGTCGTGAACGACCGGGAGCGCTTCAACGCCATCATGCACTTCCGACCGGTCGACCGCTGTCCGATCCGGGACTTCGGCTTCTGGGAGGAGACCCTGCTGATCTGGAAGCAGTACGGCCTGCCCCGGTCGGTCCCCGAAGAGACCTCGACGGACGACTTCTTCGGCATGGACGGAGCGCGCCTGTGCGGGGGTGTCGTGGATCTGTTCCCGTTCTTCGAGGAGGAGGTCCTGGAAGACAAGGGGGAGACGGAGATCGTCAGGAGCCGGGACGGTGTGCTGCTGGAGCGCGGCAAGATCATGGGCGCCATCCCCAAGCACCTCGGCCACCTGCTCGAGGATCGGCAGAGCTGGGAGGAGCACTACAAGCCGCGCATGCAGCCCGATCACCCGGGGCGGTTCGGATCCGAAGGTGGCTGGAAGCCGTGGCTCGAGGCGTGGACCGACCCGGAGCGGGACTACCCGATCTCCATCTTCGCGGGCTCTCTCTACGGCCGGCAGCGCGACTGGTTCGGACTGGAGCGGATCTCCGAGATCATCTACGACGACCCGGGGCTCTTCGAGGAGATCGTCGAGACCTGGGCCGACGTCGCGATCGCGGTCGTCGAGAAGGTGTGCGGTGAGCACGGCGTGCGGCCGGACTCGGCCAACCTCTGGGAGGACATGTGCTACAACGGCGGGCCGCTGATCTCGCCCCGGACCTTCGAGCAGGTGATGGTCCCCCACTACCGGCGCATCGTCGACACGCTTCACAAGTACGGGATCGACGTGATCTACGTCGACTGCGATGGAAAGATCGACAAGCTCCTTCCGCTCTGGCTGGATGCCGGGGTCAACTGCATGTTTCCCATCGAGGTGGGCACCTGGGGGGCGGATCCCGTCGAGTACCGCAAGCAGTATGGGAAGGATCTGCTGATCATGGGCGGCTTCGACAAGCGCATCCTGGCCAGGAGCAAGCGGGGCATCACCGACGAGGTCGAGAGACTCGCAGCCACGGTGGAGGAAGGCGGGTTCATTCCCTTCTGCGACCACCTGGTGCCACCCGACGTGCCGCTCGGCAACTACATCCACTACCTGAACGAGGCCAAGCGCGTCTGGGGCATGGGAGCCGACAACCTGAAGCCCACCACCGAGCCGGACTGGGAGGGCGCGAGGTTCAAGGAGGAGGACGGGTACACCTGGGACGTCAAGAAGCTGGGACTGTCCGCGGAGCATCTCTCGCAGTCGCCGACCTGACCGTGTCCAGCGCGGCGCAGCATGAGTGAGCCCACCCGGCGCCTCCGGGAGCGCTGGCGCGCGGAGCGCGCGGCCGACCCGTCTGGCTGGCGCGTGCGTAGCGTCCTGTCGTTCCTGCTGCTGGTCCTGCTCGCCTACCTCGTCTTCGGCGACAACCCCTGGCAGGACGGAATCGCGGAGCGCGTCCGAGAAGGCAAGCGGACTCCGGCCGATCGACTACTGGGTGACCTACGGCTACTGGGCCGTGGCGGTGAACGCGCTGCTGCTGATCTTGCTGCTTCGCTTCCACCGCCTCTGGCGCGCGCCGGGAGAGGCCCCGCGCTGCCCGGAGTTCGCCCCGCCCGAGGCGCGACTCCATCCGGCCGGATGGCTGCTGCTGGCGCTCGCGATCGCGACGAGCGCCAGCCTGGCCTTCACGCGCCTCGGCCAGAGCCTCTGGGACGACGAGGAGACCAGCGTGCGCACCGCCGTCGCGGGCGCCTACCTGGTGGACGAGGACTGGAACCTCCACTTCCGGAGACCGCAGCTGCGCGACACCTTCTTCGCCTACCGCTCGCCCAACAACCACATCGTCCACAATCTGATCGCCCGCGTCCTCCACGGCGGCTGGGTCGCGGCCGCCGCGCCCGAGGATCGGCGCGTGAACGACTTCGCAGTCCGCATCCCCGCATTCGTGTTCGGGATGGCCTCACTGGCGTCACTCGCGTACTTCCTCTGGCGGATGGGGTTCCCGTGGGCGGGTGTGTTCAGCGCCTTCTTCCTGGCACTGCACCCCTGGCACCTGCGCTACGCGAGCGAGGCGCGGGGCTACTCGCTGGTCTTCGCCCTGATTCCGCTGGTCTGGGCGGTGCTGCTCGATGCCCTCCACCACGGCAGCTGGCGCCGCTGGGCGATCTTCGGAGGGCTCCAGTTCCTGCTGCTCTGGGCATTCCCCGCGGCGGTCTACCTGCTCGCGCTGACCAACCTGCTGGTGCTGGGCGCCATCCTCACCCGGCACCGCGGCGACGCGCGCGCGCAGCAGGGCGCGCGCTGGTTCACCGTGAACCTCTTCGGCGCGATGCTCTGGGCGCTCTTGATGGCGGGAAACGTCGCGCAGCTGGTCGAGTGGCTGGAGCGCAAGGGAGCGCGCGACCTCGGCAGCCGCTTCGTCAAGACGGTCGGCGCGCACCTCGTCGCCGGGATGCCCTGGACGCATCGCCGCCACGGACGTCGATCCCGTCTACCCGGAGCTGGCCGACGTCGCGGCGCAGATGCCCTGGCTCTTCCAGGCGGCCGTCGCCGCCACCGCCGCGCTGGTGCTCCTGGGCGTCCTCCGGCTGCTCCGCGGAGAGGGGTACCGCCGCTGGGTCGCGCTCCTGCTGCTGGCTCCGGGCCCGATCACCTGGGGCGTCGCCTACCTGCGCGGCCAGCACACCCATCCCTGGTATCTGGTCTACGTCCTCCCGCTGCTGGCGGCGCTGGTCGGACTGGGAGCCACCTGCGCGCTGCGCCGCGTGCGGCCCCCGGCGTTCGCCGCAGCGCTCACCGCCCTCGTCTGCGTCGCCTATCTCGGGGGCCTGGTGGCGTGGACGGCCACGCCTCGAAAGGCGCTTCGCGAGCGCTCGATCCAGCCGTACCGGGAGTCGGTCCTGTTGACCCGGGGCACGCTCGACCCCTCCGACGCAGGCCGCGGCAACGCACTCACGCTCTCCTTCTCCGACCCGCCCGACTACTACGACCCGCGGGTCCGCGTCGTCGAGACGGCGGAGGAGCTTCTCGCCTGGCTCGAGCGCGCCGAACGCGAGGGACGACCCCTCTACGTCAACAACGGCCGTCTCCAGAAGGCGGCCAAGGCGACGCCGGAGCTCACGGCGCTGGTCGAGCGGGAGGATCTCTTCGAGCTGACCGCCAGCCTGCCCGGCTTCGAGCCCTGGATGAGCCGGAAGGTCTACCGCTACCGGCCGGGCGCCCTCGCGGTGCCAGGCGGCGCTCCCTAGGAACGCTCGCGATTCCGGCCCCAGCGAACCACCCGGGACATCGCCTTCGCCGCCTCCGCCAACGAGTGGAAGACGGCCACTCCCGCGTCCACCAGCGCCGCCCGGGCGGTGACGAACTCCTGCATTCCCGCGAGGTCGTTCGGAGGCCGCAGCGCCATCAGGACGGGCTTCCCGGAGTCTGTCTGGACCTCGTGAATCGATTCGATCACGGGATCCAGGAAGTCCGACGACCCGAAGCGCCCCAGGCCCCAGCGACTGATCGGGTGGAATCCCAGGTGGTAGAGGATCATGTGGATCTCCGGGACCCGGCTCAGGATCCGCAGGGCCGTCGCAATGGCCTCCGGAGTCGCGAGGTTGGGAGTGTCCACCGGATTGGTGAGGATGCTTCCATCTACCGGCAGGTGCTCCATCATCTCCGCTTGAACGTCCGAGGAGAGGCGCGGCAGCTCCAGGCCGAAACGCTCGATCTCGTCGCTGGCCAGAACGCTGGGACCACCGCCCGCGCCGGCCACCGCGAACTCCCCCGCCCCGCGGCAGCGGGGTGGCAAAGCGCAACGCGACCAGCACGTCGACCATCTCGTCGAGGTCGTCGACCAGAATCGCATTCGCCTGCCGGCAGGCTCCGTCGAAGACGGCGATGGAGCTGGTCAGGCTCGCCGTGTGGCTCTGCGCGGCCCTCTGGCCCGCCTCGGTCCTGCCGCCCTTGTAGATGACCACGGGCTTGCGGGCTGCGGCCTCGCGCAACACCTCGAGGAAACGCCGGCCGTCCCTCACCCCCTCGATATAGGCGGCGATCAACTCGGTTTCCGCGTCCTGACACAGATAGGTGAGGAGCTCGTTCTCGTCGACGTCCAGGGCGTTGCCGTAGCTCACCACCTTGCTGAAGCGAAGCCCTCTGGGTCCTCCATCCACTGGGAGGTTGTTCGCGTGCCCCCCGCTCTGGGAGAGGAAGCCGACCGGGCCGGGTTCCAGGGGCACGCCGAACGCGTTCAGGAGACGGCTCTTCGGCACGTAGAGGCCGACGCAGTTGGGTCCGATGATCCGGAAGCCGCCGCTGCGGGCCTTGCGCAGCATCTCCCGCTCCAGCTCCGCTCGCTCCGCGAAGCCGCTCTCGCCGAAGCCGGCCGTGAAGAAGTGGACGGATCGCACCCCCTTGGCGGCGCAGTCGTCCAGCAGCGCGAGGGCCGACCCGGCCGGGATGTTCACCACCACGTGATCCACGACCCCGGGGATGCTCACCAGGTCCGGATAGCAGCGCAGACCCATCACCTCGTCGTACTTCGGGTTGACGGGATAGATGGCGGGGAAGCCGGCCTCCTTGAGACCGTGCAGGACGATGGTGGAGAAGCCCAGCTTCCCCGGTCCGGAGGCGCCGACCACGGCGACTCCGCGGGGTGCAAAGACGTCGTCCAGTGAGACTGCGGGCTCGCTCATCGAGTCGCTGTGACGGCTCCGATCATCAGTCACGATTCCACCTGTCTGGCGCGCGTTCGGCCGGCGAGCATAACACGCGCGCGCTGAGATGTTCGGCTGCTACCATGCCGGCCCCGATCGCCGCTTCGGCTGAAAGGAGCGCATGACGGACGTCCGACCCAAGGCCTGCATCCACCTGCCCCTCGCCAAGGACGTGGCCGAGCGCGTCGACGCGGTCTGCGAGGCGCTCCACGTTCCCTTCGGAGCGCCCCGCGAGGAGCTGCTCGCCGCGCTCGCCGATGCCGAGGGCCTCCTGCTCAGCAACCAGATCCACGTCGACGGGAGCGTCTACGATGCGGGACCCCAGCCTGCGCGTCGTTTCCGGCTTCGGCGTCGGCTACGACCGCTTCGACATCGAGGAGGCGACGCGGCGCGGGATCGCGATCTGCAACACGCCCGATGTCGTCACCGTCCCGGTGGCCGACATGACGATCGGGCTGATCATCGGGCTCTCCCGCCGCCTCTTCCAGAACGCGGCGTACGTGCGGAGCGGCGGGTGGGCGCGCCGGGAGCGGCCACCGGCGGCCGGCTTCGACCTCGAGGGCAAGACGCTCGGGGTGATCGGCTTCGGGCGGATCGGGACGGAGGTCACGCGGCGCGCGCAGCCCTTCGGCGTGCGCACCATCTTCAACGATCTCTTCGAGGAGCCGCCGGCGAATGCGCCGCAGATCCCCTACCGGCCGCTCGACGACCTGCTCGGCGAGGCGGACATCGTGACCCTCCACGTGGATCTGAACCCGACCTCGTATCACCTGATCGGCGCGCGCGAGCTCGGCCTGATGAAGCCGACCGCCTACCTGATCAACACCTCGCGCGGCCCCGTCGTCGATCGGGCCGCGCTGCTCGAGGCTCTGCAGAACGACGCGATCGCGGGCGCCGCCCTCGACGTGCTGGAGAAGGAGCCGCCCGATCCGGACGACCCGCTCGTCACGCTGCCGAACTTCGTCGGCTTTCCCCACATGGGCACGGCGACCCGCGAGACGCGCCGCGCGATGCTGGAGCTCTCGGTCGACAACCTGCTGGCCATCCTTCAGCGCCAGCCCCCGCGCGCCTGCGTGAACCCCGAAGTGCTCGGCTGAAAGCAGCAGGCCGGGAGCGGGACTTCGATGCGGAACTCCGGCTCGTGGGCTAGCGGCCCAGGAGCTTGGCCAGCTCCTCGCCCTCCCGGCGGCAGAACTGGTAGATGACGCGGACGTCCCAGCCGACGCAGAAGTCCTTGATGCCCATGTCGATCCAGGGCTTGGCCTGCTCGAAGCTGGCCAGCTCGATCCGGGGTCGGATGCCCCGCTCCATGGCGGCGGCGATGGCCCGCTGGTGGGCGCCCGTGACCTCCGGATCGCCGAACTGACCCGGCTTGCCGATGCTCATCGCGTAGTCCGCCGGGCCGAACTGGATCATGTCCACTCCCGGGACGGAGAGGATCTCCTCCAGGTTCTCGATCGCGCCGGCCTTCTCGATCATCAGCGCCACCACGCCGTCTCGAAGCTGCTGCACGTAGCCGGACGACCCGGCTCCGAGGACGTAGCCCACGTCCCTTCTCATGCCGACGCCCACGATCCCTCCGTCCTCGGGGGTCTCGGCGCGCGCAGCGCGGACGCACTCCTCGGCGTCGGCGACGTTGCGAACGTCGGTGAAGAGCAGGTTCTGGATGCCGGAGCCGATCGCCCGGACCGAGATGTAGGTCCGGGGCTCCTGGTCGATCTTGATCATCGAGCTCATCTGGGGAAAGAGATCGATGGCTCGCCCGAAGTTCTCCAGGGAGAAGAGATCGTAAGGCGCGTACTCGCCCGAGAACTCGATGTAGTCCATGGTCCCGGCGTGGCCGATCACCTCCGCGATGCCGGGCCACATGCTGTGCACGTGGGTGCCGATCGTCGGCTTGCCGTCGTCGATCAACTCCCGGAGAACGTTTCGCCTCTTCTCCATGCCTCGCGCTCCTTTCGGCGCTTCGGAGACTGCAGCAGCCTCCGACCGGCGATGCCTCTACTCCATCACCGTGCGTGAAGAACTCCTCCACCTGGACCCGCATCTGCGCGGGCCCCAGCACCCGGCTGTCGTTGTAGTCGAACTCGATGAAGAGGAGCGGGATCTCCCTCTCGCGGCACGCCTCGCGGATCAGCCCGCGCGCACCGCAGATGCTCTGGCAGCCGACGTGCTGGGTGGCGATGATGCAGTCGCAGCTGTACCGGTCGTACGCCTCCAGCGTGCGTTCGACGAGCTCGGCGCTCTCGACCCGCATCAGCGACATGGTCATCTCGAGGCCCTGCCAGGCCAGACCCTCGAGCATGGTCTCGAGACTACTCGTGTCGATCGGGTCCAGAGTGCTGGTAGCGGAGAGCGAGTCGACCACCAGCGTCGCGCCGCACTGCTCCTCCATCCAGGAGAAGAGCTCGTAGTCGTAGGTGGGAGGTACGTGGAGCCACAACACGCGGTGCTTCTCGGGGAACGGCCCCTCCGTGCGCCCCTCTCGGACCCGCTCCGTGGCATCCTCGGCAGAAGAGCCCCAGTGTCTCCGTGGTCCCGGGGTGCCCGGCCCCGTGCATGAACATCATGTAGGGCGCGGACCGGAGCATGCCGTGATGCGGCGCCGGCTTGACCCGATAGGCATCGCGGGTATCGACCAGGAACTCGTAGGCCCGGTTCGACTCCTCGACCACCTCGCGGAACCTGTCGATGTCGAACTTCCTGCCCGTCTGCTGCTCGACGAAGGGGATGAGCTCGTCCTTCAGCTGACGGGCGTAGTAGCGGATCGCCTCCGATCGTCGCGAAACGGAGCGTCGAGAAAGAGCATCGGTACGCCGAGCGTCTTCTGCAGGATCGGGTAGGCGATCCGGGTCCCGTCGCACGGTGAGGAGGATGTGACGAAGAAGGCGTTGGTCGGCAGCTCTCCCTTCAGCGTAGCCCCGACGATGAAGCGGTCGGTCGAGCAGGTGTCGGAGGACACCCCTGCTTCCTCCGCCGCCTCGAGAAACTCGTGTACGGTGTCCTGAGAGGCACCGCTGTGGAGGCTGGGAAACATCTCCAGGCAGAGCGGCGCGCAGTCGAAGGCGTAGAAGAGCTGCGGCACCAGCCCGAACTCGTACATGGCCACCTTGCGGCTCTCGTCCTTCATGGCCGACGCGACGTCCGAGTAGTGCGCCAGGTCGTGATCGATCATCGCGATCGCCAGCTCCGCGGTGTCCTCGTAGGGAGGAACCGGCGTAGCCTTCAGGAGCTTGGCCATCGGCTTCATCGCGGTTTCCATGATGGTCATGGTTCGCTCGAACGGTTCACCCATGAAATGCCCTTTCGTCGGCGGGCCGGAATCGGCCGGCTGCCCGGAGGAGCTATGAGAGGCCGAGAATGCCGGCCGCGTTCTCTCCCAGGATCATCAGCTTGTCCTTCTCGCTGAACTCCTTCATGCCCATCATCTGCATCGGCGGCGGCAGGGCCAGCTCCCGGATCCCGGCCACCCAGTCCTCGAGGGAGAGGACCGGCGTGAAGAGCGGCCAGTCGGTTCCGAAGAGCACCTGCCGCAGGCTGCCGGTGGCGGCCTTGATCTGCACCAGGGCCTGATAGAGCACGAAGGGGGCGAGCTTGAAGGTCGGCTCCCATGCCGAGATGTCCACGTACACGTTCTCGTTCTTGGTAACGACCGCGATCGCCTCCTCGACCCAGGGGCTTCCCATGTGGGCCATGATGATCCTGGCCTCGGGGAAATCCACCGCCACCTTGTCCACGTACACGGGGCGGTTGAACTTCAGGTACGTGCCAGGCGGACCCGACCCGGTGTGAAAGAGCATCGGGAAGCCGAGCTCGATCACCCTCTCGTAGAGCGGATAGTGGCTCTCGTCGTCGGGGAAGAACCCGGTGAGCGTCCACAGCTTGAGTCCGCGCAGCCCCATGTCGGCGCAGCGGTCCAGCTCGACCAAAGCTTCCTTGCCCCGCCGGGGATCGATGCCGCAGAACCCGATGATCCGGTCCGGATGCCGCTTCGCGAGGTCGGCGACGTAGTCGTTGTACTCGCGCATCGTGGCCCCGGCCCGGAAGGCGATGCCCGCGTCCAGTGCCAGCAGCACCGTCTTGTCGATTCCGGCCTGATCCATCTCACCGAGCAGTCGATCGATGGTCCCGTTGCGAAGCTGCGCGGGATCCTCCACTCCGAAGCGGTCGACGACCCGGTCGATGATCTTCTCCATCTCGGGCGACATCAGCTTCGCTTCCCAGATGTGACTGTGCGCGTCGATGATCATTCCCTGCGCTCCTCCCGAGGTCCAGGATCCACCGCTGGCGTCCTCGCCGCCCTGCGGACACGCCTGCGCGCGCGAGGTTACATGACCGCCAGCGGACGCGCCGACGCACCAGCCGCCACCGCGAGCTCCCCGGATCGCTTATCCTCGGGCTCCCTGACAACGGGGGGAGCGACGCTTGGATCTCAAGATCGCACTGATCGGCGCGGCCAGTCCGCAGTGGGGCTTCACCCTGATGCGCGATATCGCAGTGGTGCTCTCCGAGGACGCCGGCCTCGCCGAGCGCAGACCCGTGCTCGTCCTCGAGGACATCGACGGGGTCAACCTCGAAAAGGCGCATCGCCTGGCGGAGATGCTGGCGTCCCGGACCGGTGGACGGGTTCGGATCCGGAGCACCACCGACCAGCGGGAGGCGATCGCGGACGCCGATTTCGTGGTCACCAGCCTCGCGGTCGGCTCGCTCGAGGCGATGCAGGCGGATCTCGAAATCCCCTACGAGTACGGCATCCATCAGCCGGTGGGTGACACCGTCAGCATCGGTGGCGCCATTCGGAGCGCGCGGAACATCCCGGCCTTTCTGAGCATTGCCAGGGACATGGAGACGCACGCCGCCCCGGGCGCCTGGCTGCTCAACCTGAGCAATCCACTCTCGGCACTCACGCGCGCGGTCACGCGAGAGACGTCCGTCAAGGCGGTCGGCCTCTGCCACGAGATCTACGGCGGACTGTGGACCCTCTCCGACTGGCTGGGCTTCGACTACGGCCGCTGGCGTGACCGCGTGGAGGTCGGCGTCCTGGGAATCAACCACTGCGGCTGGCTGCAGAAGCTCGAGATCGACGGCGAAGACGCGCTTCCCCGGCTCCGGAGATTCATCGAGGAAAAAGGCATCCGGGAGGAGAGCCGGCGGCTCTACGATTCCGAGACACCGGAGCTCCGGCACCAGCACGTGAAGATGATCCTGTTTCTCCGCCACGGCGTATTTCCCTACAGCGGTGACCGGCACAACGCGGAGTTCTTCGCCGAATTCGTGAACCGGAGCACGAACCTGGGCGCCGATTACGGCGTGATGCTCACCACCGCGCAGAGCCGGCTGGTGGACTGGCGCGGCCTGGCGCGAGAGACCGTCAACCAGCGTCTGGCCGGGACGAGAGAAATCGATCTCGGGATCTCGCAGGAGGCCTGCTCCAGGGTCATCCGGGCGATCGCGCTCGATCAACCCTTCTACGACGTCTCCAATTTCCCCTGCCACGACGCGAGCCTGCCGGGCGTACCGGAGGGGACGGTGGTCGAGCGCATGTGCAGCTACGACGGCAGCGGCCCTCATCCGGCCACCGCGCCGCCCCTTCCCGATCCGCTTCAGGAGCACATGGCGCTTCACGCGGGGATCATCGAGGACGTCGTCGAGGCGAGCATCTCCGGCGATCGCGAGCTCATGATCGGCGCCCTCGAGCGCGACCCCCTGCTCGAGAACATGGACGGAGATCGGATCCCCGAGCTGTGGGATCGGCTGGCGGCGGCCAACCGGGAGTGGATCCATCCCGGGCTTCTACACCATTCAGCGTAGTTGCGCCGGCGCGCCTCCCACCCGGCCTCTCTGCGAACCCGTCAGAGCTTGGCGAGTCGGTCGGGCAGCTCTCTCACGTCTCCCTGGGAGAGCCCGAATACCATCTGGTTCTCGCGGTTGAGCATGACGATGGTGCCGCCGTAGACGCCCGAGTAGCCTCCGTAGGCCTTCTTGATGGCCTCGAAGAACTCCTGGCCGGCGTACGGGTCGGTCACGCTGCGAAGGCCGACGACCGTGAAGCCGAGCCCCTGGTCCCGCTTGAGCTTGTCGGCGTAGGCCGCGTTGCCGTAGGCGAGCCCGACGAACGCGACGGACTCCTCGTACTCCTCGTGCAGATTGCTGACGAGGTCGGCGGAAAACTGGCTCATCGAGCAGTTCGGAAGCAGGAAGACCGCCAGCAGGTGGGACTTGCCCTCCCGCAGCTCCGCCAGGCTCACGGTCTGGCCCGCCACGTCCTCGAACACGAGCTCCGGGGCCGTTCCGGCGGGCGCCAGGAACTTGTACAGGCCGAAGACCGCGCCCACGAAGACGAGCAGGAACAGAATCGGTTTCACAGCGAACCCCTCCCTCGGGCGATGTGCTCTCCCCGGGGGTATCGGCAAGACCTGGCCTGCCCTTGAAGGCAAACGGGGCTGCTACGGCTGCAGCGGGTTCTGCGCCTCCAGCTGCTCGTTGTGGTCGCGCAGCCGGGTGATCAGCTGCTCCGGGGTGTCGCTGCGGAGCAGCGACTCGAACTGCTGCCGGAAGAACCTCGTCACGTCCACACCGCCGATCGCGAGGCCCACGATTCGCCAGTCGCCGTAGCGCTTTCGGAGCCGAAAGAGCGCGTCGACGCTCGACGGGTTCGCCCGCCGCTGGGAGAAGAGCCCTCCCATGGAGGCGGCACCCGGCGCCCGGACGGTGACGGCACCGGTCTGCGGATCGTAGCTCGCCTCGACGGCCTCCCGTGCGGCGTCGGTCCGGAGCGAGATGCGGGAGATGTAGAAGTGCTGGAAGAAACGCTCGAACTCGTTCGCGAAGGCCACCAGCTCGGCTCCCGAGAACTCCTGGGCGCGGGGTCCGAGCGCAGCCGCTGCCATGCTCGAGTAGTCGATCCAGATGTCGAGCTCGCGCTCGATCAGGGCCCTCTTCTCGTCGGCGCTGGCCTGCGGATCGGCGAGGATCGCATCGATCGACGCCAGCATCGGCTCGAAGCGGGAGAGAACCGCCGCCGCGAGGTCCTCGGTCTCAGCGGTTCCCGCCATGCTCGGAAGCGCGAGAACCAACGAGACGATCAGGACCGGAATCCGCATCCCTTCCTCCGGGTGAGGCTGCCGATGCTCGGGGGAACACGTCGACGGGTCGGCGCGGTCGGCGACATCGCAAGATACTGACCTCCCCGGTTGCCGCCACGCCCCGGCCGTCCGCGGAGCCGGCTGCTACTGTCACCCGTCTCCGGAGTGGAGGGCAGGGAAGCCTGGTTGATGCGAGAGTTCGAGGCGGCCGGCCGCCATTACTTCCTTCTTCGAGGACCCTGAATGGAGACCCGAAGCCCCAGCTGCGAGGCCTGTCGGATCCTCGGCGTCGTCGCCCTCTGCCTCGCCCTGTTCTTCTCCTATCTCGGCACCCGGCCGCTCTGGAACCAGGACGAGGGCATGCACGCCGCGACGTCCAAGGACATGGTCGTCTCGGGGGACTGGACCACGCCGACAGCTGAACGGCGAGCCGTTCTTCGACAAGCCGGCCTTTCACAACTGGCTGGTGGCGCTGTCGTTCCTGACATTCGGTATGAACGAGTTCGCCGCCCGTTTTCCGAACGCGCTCCTGGGTCTCGGGTGCGTGCTCGTCACCTACCTGTTTGGCAGGCGGCTGTACGGCCCGGGTGCCGGACTCCTCGGCGCGCTGGTGCTCGCCACCAATGCCCAGTTCTTCGTGCTCTCCCGCACGGTCATGCACGACATGAGCCTGGCCTTCTTCGTGACGCTCGGGCTCGCCCTCTGGTTCGTCGGCTACACCAAGAACGCGGCGGAGAAACGCTGGTTTCTGCTCTCGTACGCCGCCTTCGGCGGGGCCATGCTCGCCAAGGGACCGATCGGGGTGCTGCTGCCCGGTGCCGTCGTGTTCCTGTTTCTCCTGATCCGGCGGGAGCTCCGCTTCATCGGACGGATGTCGCTCGGCTGGGGCATTCTGATCGGGCTCGCGGTGGCCGCGCCCTGGTACGTGATGGTCAGCCTGCGCAACCCGGACTACTTCCGTTACTTCTTCATCGAGCTCAACTTCGGGAGCTTCCTCTCCGAGACCTCCCACCACCCGGAGCCGTTCCACTACTACGTGCCCACCCTGTTGGGCGGGTTCTTCCCCTGGAGCTTCTTCCTGCCCGTGGCGCTGGTGCGGGCGTGGCAACGAAGAGCAGAGGACGGCCACGGCGGCACGCTTTTCTCGCTGCTGTGGGTGGGCTTCTACTTCCTCTTCTTCTCGGCGGCCGAGTCCAAGCTCGCCACCTACGTCCTGCCGCTCTTCCCGCCCCTGGCGCTCCTGGTGGGCCGGCTCTGGCAGGAGCTCGCCACGGCGCCGACCCCGGCGCTCCGAAAGGCGGTGCTCTGGTCCTTTTCACCCTTCCTGCTGCTGCCCCTGGCCGTCGTCGTCGGCGTGCAGACGCATCGCCTCCCACTCGTGGAGATGGCAGCTCGTTACGACCTCTCCCTGGGAGAAGCCGCCTCCCCACTGATCGCGCTGATCGCCGGGCTCGCAGCGGCTTTCGCGCTGGTGCTCGCCAGTCGAACCCGGGCGGGATTCGCCGGAATCGTCGTTTCGTTCGCGGCGTTCATCGCGCTGTTCGCCAGCTTCATCGTCCCGCTGATGAGCGAGCGCCGCTCGTCGCACGAAGTGGCGATGAAGCTGGACTCGCTACTGCCGGAAGGCGAGCCGGTCGCCTGCTACAGCAGCCTCCGGGACTCGGTGCTCTTCTACACCGACCGGAAGCTGCTGGTGCTCAAGAGCGGCCAGCAGCTCGACGACTACCTGTCGTCCGACGACCCGGCGTACGTCCTGATCAGCACGCGCCGCTACGAGAAGATGGGGCTCGAGGCGCCCATCGTCCACGAGGCCGCTGGCGAGCTCGTGATCTCCAACCGCGACGACCTTCTAGCGGGGACGTTGGTGAACGTTCACCCCTGGTCGAGTGCTGCCGGGCGGAGGGGTGAACGTTCACCAACGTCCCCGCCGACCAGCTCGCTCTCGCGCAGGGCGTCCTCGAGCAACTGGCCCACCCGACGGTGAAGGCGGAAGCTCACGTGGCCGCCCTGATACCACTCGATGCGCGGGCGATCCCAGTGCTGCCAGAGGTCCCGCACCTGGTCCGCCGGAACCAGCTGATCGGCGACCCCGCCGAAGATGTAGCGGCGCTCCTTCGGCACCAGCGGCTCCAGCGCCAGCGGCGAGACCACCCGCGTCAGCTCGGTCACCTGATCTTGAAGCAGCCCCTGGTGCTCGGCGTAGCGGATCTGCAGCCGGGGACCGTGACGCCACACGAGCCGGGAGAAATCGGTGGCGGGGATGCCGGGCACCGCGCAGGCCAGATCGCCGTCGAGAGAGGCCAGCAGCGCGGTGTTGTAGCCACCGAGGGAGAGGCCGTGCACCCCGATCCGGCTCCCCCCCTGCCCCCGGATCCAGGAGAGAATGCGGCGGATGTCCCACATGGCCTGGGCCTCGGCGTGAATCGTGTCCATGAAGTCGGCGGCCAGGAATCCGTCGCCGCTCACGCGGCCGATCTTTCGCGGACCGTGCAGGGGAAGGACCGGCAGAACCAGGTTGATGCCCAGGCGGTGGTGGAGCCGTGCGGCGCGAAAGGCGGGCAGGTCGACGAGCGGCTTCCCCATCTGGTAGCCGTGGATGCAGACCAACCAGGGGTGGGATCCGGACTCGTGACGCAGCACCCAGGCGTGGGCGGTCCGGTTCGGCCGGTACGAGAGCCAGCGGTCTCTCCCGGGCTCGCCCGGATGCGGCTCGTAGCCGCTGTCGAAGCTCAGGTGCTCGTACGCGAGGTTCCGGCTGCGCGCGCCGCATAGCTGCGGGTCGCTGAGCGGGGGCGGGTTCCGGTGATAGCCGGCGGGCTTCTCGAGCCAGCCGCGATCGCCGAAGAGCTCGCGAGCCTCGCTCACCTCGCTGCGGATGCGTCCGTGCGCCTCGGCGGCGGGCATCGGCTGGGCGAGCGTGACGGTGGCGAGCAGCGCCTCGTCCACCGCGACCTGGGCCGAGAGCGCCAGCCCCATCGCCGGCGTGGGCACGTGCTCCGGGTGCTCCTCCTGGCGGATCGCGATGGACCCGGCGGCCACCAGGGATGCAGCCGAGAGGAGGATCAGGGCGAACCCGATCAGCGGGCCGGCCACGAAGATGGCTGGGACTGCCATCGGGACGCCGAGAAGCCCTCCCAGCGCCGTGTACTGGGGGATGCGGTGATCTCCGGGATAGATCAGCGTGGAGAAGCCGGAAGCCAGCAGCAGGCAGCCCGGAATCAGAGAGAACAGGAAGCCCACGATGCCGAAGCTGGCCGCGCACCACAGCCACAGGAGACCGGTCGCAATCGGGAGCCAGGCCTCGCGCGGCCAGCGCCGTTGTTCGAACATGGGGGAAACCTCCGGGGGGCAGCGCGATCGCGGCCGGGCCAACATAACCCCCCGGGTCGAAGGCCGCCGCAGGGAGTCGAACGTGAGAAATCTGGTCCTGGCGCTGCTGCTCTCGATCCTCGCCCATCCTCCGCTCTCACTCCCCGCCAACGCAGAGGGGCTCGAGGCGGATCTCGACCGCCTGGCCGCGGACTTGGAGCCGCGAGTCATCGCATGGCGCCGCGACATCCACCAGAATCCGGAGCTCTCGAACCGCGAGTTCCGTACCGGGAAGCTCGTGGCGGATCACCTCGAAGCGCTCGGCTTCGAGGTCCGGAGGGAGGTCGCCCACACGGGCGTGGTGGGTCTGCTGCGGGGAGGAATGCCAGGGGCCGTGGTGGCGCTGCGCGCCGACATCGACGCACTGCCGGTCACCGAGGAGGTGGACCTGCCCTTCGCATCGAAAGTGCGCACCACCTATCTCGGCCGCGAGGTGGGGGTGATGCACGCCTGCGGACACGACGCCCATACGGCGATTCTCCTCGGCGTCGCGGAGGTGCTGGCCGGCCTGCGAGAGCGGCTGCCCGGAACCGTGATCTTTCTGTTCCAGCCCGCCGAGGAAGGCGCACCTGCCGGAGAGAAAGGCGGCGCGCGTCTGATGATCGAGGAGGGCGCACTCGAAGATCCCAGACCCGACGCGATCTTCGCCCTTCACGTCGCCCCCCAGTACCGGGCCGGCGAGATCGCGTACCGCGCCGGCGGCGCCATGGCCAGCTCGGACAAGCTCGAGATCACCGTGCGGGGCAAGCAGACCCACGCCGCCTACCCCTGGCTGGGTGTCGATCCCATCGCCGTGGCCTCACGCATCGTCCTGGCGCTCCAGGCCCTGCCGGGACGACAGATGGACGCACGGCTCCCTTCGGTGGTCTCGATCGGCGCCATCCACGGGGGCGTGCGACACAACATCATCCCGGACCAGGTCGAGCTGCTCGGGACGATTCGCACACTGGACCAGTCGATCCAGCCCGACCTGCACCGTCGTATCGAAACCACCGCGGCGAAGATCGCGGAGAGCGCCGGCGCCACCGCCGAGGTGAAGGATCCAGATCGGCTACCCCATCACGTACAACGACCCGCAGCTGACCGCTCGTATGGAGCCGACACTCCGGCGCGTCGCCGGGACGGACCGGCTGACCACGGGTCTCCCCCGCACCGGCGCCGAGGACTTCTCCTTCTTCAGTCAGAAGGTGCCTGGCCTCTACTTCTGGCTGGGGGCGCGCTCGCCCGACGTCGCCGAGAAGGATGCCGCGCCGAATCACTCCCCCCTCTTCCGGGTGGACGAGAGCACCCTCGTCGTGGGCGTCCGCGCCCTGTCCAGCCTGGCGGTGGACTTCCTCCGCATGGAGAACGCAGCTCATGCGCAGTGAGTGGCGTGGCTCTCGCCACGCACCCGCGCTTCTGACGCAGGCCAAGACGCAGGGCGTCAAACCGATTCATCCCGTCTTGCACCGCACTCGACGGCGGCGAAACCCGACACGGGAGAGGCTTGCTGAGATACAATCTCCCGGGGATGGCTTCGGCAGTCCAGACACCACGGATCGACGAGCCCTGCTGGCCGACGCTGGGAGGGGAGAGGATCGTCTTCCTGCTCGATGCGGCGAGCGGCCTCGAGGAGCGCCTGCTTCGGTCCTGGGTGGAGCGCAACCTGCCGGAGGGCGCCGACCACAGCGACGTCGAGTTCTTCCGGATTCCCTCCTCGCGGCGTCGCCGGCGCAGGCGCCCCGACCCGAAGCTCGAGGCCGCACTCGCCGCGGGCGAAGACCCGATCCTGGCGCCGCTGCGGGTGGTGTGGCTGGCCGAGGAGCGAGAGGGCCGTCGTTCGGCCCGGCTCTCGGACCTTCTCAAGCTCGGCGATCCGCGAGACCCGGATCCTCTTCGGGCACACTGGCTGCTGCGAACCGCCCCGGACCGCTGCCGCATCGTGGCGGGCGAGCCAGCCCCCGCCTCCGAGCTCAGGCACCGCTGGCAGAGTGCGGTCGGCTCCGACGTCGGCGACACGGTGGGGATCGCCGACTTCGTGGCGCGCCAGGCGGTGCTGGCGCTGGAGCGGGCGGAGCGGAAGCTGCGCGGCAACCGCTACAAGGTGGCCCGCTTCGTCGATGAGGACATCCTCTCCCGCCCGGCGTTCCGGGGCGGCGTGACCCGGCTCGCGCGGCGCCTCGAGCGCAGGGAGTCCTCCGTCGCCAGGGAGGCCTCGCGCTACCTCCGGGAGATCGCCGCCAGCCAGAGCCCCTTCGTGATCGACCTGGTGGTGCAGCTCTGGCAGCTCATGTACACGCGAGGCTACGGCGACGTGCTCCAGTACGACAGCGAGGAGCTCGAGGGGCTCTCCGCTCTCGCTCAGCGGCACCCGGTGATCTTTCTCCCCACCCACAAGTCCAATCTCGACCACGCGGTGCTCCAGTCCATGCTCCACGAGAACGGCTTTCCGCCCACCCACACCGCTGGCGGAATCAACATGAACTTCTTCCCGCTGGGTCCGCTGGTGCGGCGCAGCGGCGTCTTCTTCATCCGGCGGAGCTTCAAGGACAACGAGGTCTACAAGTTCGTCCTCCACCACTACATCGACTACCTGGTCGAGAAGCGCTTCTCGATCGAGTTCTACGTCGAGGGGGGCCGCTCCCGCTCCGGCAAGCTCCTCCCGCCGCAGTTCGGGCTGCTGGCCTACGTGGTGGACGCCTACCGGCGCGGCAAGAGCGAGGACGTCTACCTGCTCCCGGTCTCCATCGCCTACGATCAGATCTCCGACGTCGGCGACTACGCCGCGGAGCAGCGCGGCGTCGCCAAGGAAGCCGAGAGCTTCAGCTGGTTCCTGCGGATCGCGCGCCGGCTGCGCCGGAGCTACGGAGAGATCCACATCCGCTTCGGCGAGCCGGTGTCGCTTCGCAAGGCCGCCGGCCCGCCCGAGCCCACGGCCGAGCCCGACGCGAACGAGGAGAGCCTCAACCTGCAGAAGCTCGCCTTCGAGGTCTGCGTCCGCATCAACCGGGCCACGCCGATCACTCCGATCTCGCTGGTGGCCCTCGGCCTGCTCGGCCGGGGCGACCGGGCGCTGAGCGTCGAGGAGGCGATCGACGCGCTCCGAAACCTGGTGAGCTACGTGGGCAAGCGCCGCCTCACCACCACCCATGAGCTCGACCTCGACACACCCGACGGCATGCGGCGCACCCTCGACCAACTCGTGGACAACGGCGTCCTCACCCGCTTCGACGAAGGGCCCGAGGCGGTGTACGCGATCTCACCGGATCAGCACCTGGCGGCCGCCTACTACCGCAACACGGTGATCCACTACTTCGTGAACGGGGCCATCGCGGAGCTGGCCCTGCTGCGCGCCGCCGAGGAGGGCGTGGACGACCGCCCCGAGCGAGTTCTGGGAGGAGGCGCTGCGGCTGCGCGATCTCCTCAAGTTCGAGTTCTTCTTCGCGGAGAAGGAGAGCTTCCTGGCCGAGATCCGCCAGGAGCTCTGCCTCCACGATCCCAACTGGGAAGAACGCCTCGAGCGCGGCGCGGATGCCATCATCGGCGTGCTGCCGCGGATCCGGCCCTTCAACGCCCATCGCGTTCTCCGGCCCTTCCTGGAGGCCTACCGGGTCGTGGGCGATGCCCTGGAACGGCGGGAACCGTCAGAGCCCTTCGACGAGACGGCCTTCCTGAACGAATGCCTGGCGCTCGGCAAGCAGTATTCGCTTCAGCGCCACATCAAGAGCCCCGAGTCGGTCTCGAAGGTGCTGTTCGCGAACGCCGTCAGGCTGGCGAGAAACCGCGGCCTCACCGAACCCGGCGGAGAAGACCTCGCCGCCGGGCGGGGCGCCTTTGCCCAAGAGCTGCGCAAGGCGATCCGCCGCGTGGACGCGCTCGAGGCGCTGGTCCACGCCCGCCACTCCGGTCTGATCGGCTAGTCGAGGCGCAGCAGCGCTGTCGGCTACAGGGAGCCGATCAGGTCCGCGATGGCCTGCCAGGTGTCGCGGAGCGAGAAGACGAGCACGACCGCGAGCACCGCAGGAACGACGAAGCGGAGCAGGCTTCGCCACAGGAAGAACCAGCGGACGCCCTCGGCTCCGACGCTCACCTCGGGGACGGGGTCCCTCCGGCCCCAGCCGACCATGAGCGAGAGAAAGAGCCCGCCCAGCAGGAGGAATACGTTGGCGCTGATCTGATCCATCAGCCCGAGCACGTCCAGCCGGAGAGCGGAGGGAATCCCCAGCACGGCGATGGCTCCGCCGCAGAGCCAGGCCGCCCGGCGGCGGCCCCAGGCGAGGCCGTCGATCGCCGACGCGACGACGACCTCCAGGAGCGAGATCGCCGAAGTGAGCGCCCCCACCACGAGGGCGACGAAGAAGAGCAGCCCGATCACCTGGCCGGCCCCGCCCATGTTCGCGAACGCCTTGGGAAGGGTGATGAACAGTGCCCCGACCGTGCTCGAGACCACGTCCTCCTGAAGCCCGAGAGCGAAGAGCAGCGGAAAGACCACCAGCCCCGCGACGAACGCCACGCCGAAGTCCGAGACGGCGATCATCAATGACTCGTCGGGCAGGTGGTGCTCCCGGGAGAGGTAGCTCGCATAGGTGAGGATCGCGCCCATGCCGAGGCTCAGGCTGAAGAAGGCCTGGGAGGCGGCGTCCTTGAGGACGCTGAAGGAGAGGATCTCGCGAAAGTCGGTCTGGAGGTAGTAGGCGTAGCCGGCTCCGGCACCGTCGAGCGTGGCGGCGTAGATCGCCAGACCGACGACCAGGACCGCGAGCAGCGGCATCAGGATCAGCGAGACGCGTTCGATGCCGGCGCGGATTCCACCGGAGACCACCGCCGCTGTCGCGGCGAGAAAAGCGAAGTGCCAGAGCACCGCGGAGGTGCCGGTCGCGATGGACTCGAAGTGTTCACCCGAGTCCTCGGCGAATCCGATCACCGCGGCCTCGACGGCGTAGCGGAGCGTCCACCCGGCGATCACGCTGTAGTAGGCGAGAATGAAGACGCCCGCGGTCACGAAGAGCACGCCCAGCGGCTTCCAGACCGGGCCGCCAAAGTACACCAGCGCCTGGATCGGGCTCCTGCGCGCGCTGCGCCCGACGGTGAGCTCCGCGAGCATCACCGGGAGCCCGACGAACATCGTCATCGCCACGTACAACACGACGAAGGCAGCGCCGCCGTTCTCGGCGGTCATGTACGAGAACCGCCACATGTTGCCGAGGCCCACCGCCGAGCCGACGGCGGCGAGAGTGAAGCCCAGCTGGCTCGACCAGTGCTCGCGCCGGGGCTCGTCCATCCGCGTAGCTTAACCTAGCCGGGACGTTCCTTGCGGTCCTTTCACTGGGGACGTTCCGGCTCGGGGCTCAGGTCCCCTGGATCAGGGCGAGGGGCATTGCGAAGTCGTAGGGCCCGGGCTTTCCGATGGCGAGCGCCTCCCGGACCTCGATCGGCGCGCGATCGAAAAGTCGGCGCAGGGAATCGATCTCCGGTTCGGGCGTGCCGATGCGCGCGACCCAGGCATCGAAGTCGAGCTCGAGCCCCCAGCGCCGGTGGAGCACTGCGGTCAGGCCGACCGCATCGAACATCGCCTCCCACTCCGAGACGCGGTGGTCGCGAACGTGCGAGGAGTCGCGGAGCACCTCGATGGCGTTCAGGTAGGAGTCGCAGCCATGGGATTCGGGAGCCACCGAATCGACCAACAGGAAGGTGCCGCCGGGGCGAAGCAACCGTACGACCTCCGCCAGGGCCTTCTCGGGAGCGGGAAGATGGTGTGCGCTGAATCGCGAGGTCACCACCTCGAAGCTCGAATCGGGAAGGTCGAGCTGCTCCACGTCCCCCAGGCGAAACTCGACGTTCTCGATGCCGCGCTCGCGGGCCAGGCGCCGGCCCTCGGCGAGCATGGTTTCAGCGAGATCGACTGCGACCACCTCGGCGACGCGCGGGGCGAAGGCGAGAGCGGTGTGTCCGGCCCCACAGCCGAGATCGAGCACGCGCTCCGCGCCGCTTCGCGCGCCGAGCTCGACCATCTGCTCGAGCTCGGGGCCACTCGCCATCACGGGGTGGGTGGCGTAGTTCGCTGCGACGGCCGCGAACTGCCTCTCGACCGATTTCTTTACATCCATTCGCGAGTCAGCCGACCAGGAATGAGCCGTAGCCCACCACGCGATCGCGAGGACCGGCCGTGTCGCCGGAGCTGCGCAGATCGATCGCCTGAACGGGGAGGCTCCGGGCACGGGCCACCTGAAGCAAGCCGCGCACGGGGTGGCAGCCGCAGGCGTGCTCCGAGGTCAGCTCCTCCAGCCGCAGCGCCTCGAACAGCTCGGCGGTGTGGTGGTCGAGCTCCCGGGCCGTCTGGTAGTCGTGGTAGTGACTCAGGTCCGAGCTCACCACGATGCGGGTCTCGTCGCCTCCCCAGAGCGCATCGATCAGCGCGGCGACGGACTCGGGGGCAGCCTGGCCGACCAGGACGGGAAGCACGCGGAAATCTTCGAGAGCCACCTGGAGGAAGGGGAGCTGCACCTCCAGGCTGTGCTCGTCTTCGAATGGCGGGTCGAAGACGCGCACATCCGGCACTGCCCGGGCGATCTCGAAGGCTTCGGCATCGACGGGGACCAGGCCGAGGGGCGTCGAGAACGCCGTCGCCGATGGAATCGCCATTCCGGCGAGGGCCATGCGGTGGGCGGGACCGAGCAGCACCACGCGCCGGACCGTTCCCTTCGCCAGGGCGAGACTGGCGTAGGCGGCCGCCGCCACCGAGCCCGAGTAGACGTAGCCCGCGTGGGGGGCGATCAACGCCTTCGGCGAGCTGCCGGGCGTCCGGGCGGCAGCGAGGTAGGCCTCGACGCTTCCCCGCAGCTCCTGGGGGGAAGCGGGGTAGAAGAGACCCGCCACCGCCGGTTGGCGAATACCACCCATGGCTGGAGAGTATACCCGCCGGAGCGCGGGCCGGAGCGCCCCGCCAGACGCGGGGGCCGGGGCGCTATGATTCGCGATCCGGAGCGGAAGAAGACCGTGGCGGCCAGACGCAAGCAGACGAATCGCAAGAAGAAGGCCAGCGCGAAGCGGCGCGCGCAGAGCCCCGGGCGGAAGCGTTCCACCGGATCCCAGCGAAAGCCCGCCGCGAAGCCTCGTGCCAGACGGGCCCACCGGCTGGCCAGCGAGGTCCGTCCCCGGAACGTGGCGCTCCACCTGGAGCTGGATCCCGCCAAGGGCAAGGCCTACAAGGGCGAGGTCGCGCTCGACCTGCAGCTGGAGAAGCGCTGCCGCTCGATCGAGCTGCACGCGGCCGAGCTGCGGGTCTCCCGTGCGCGCCTCGAGACCGAGCGGGGAACCCTGCGTGGCCGGATCGAGCCGCGCCCCGAGCGCGAGACCATCGAGGTGCGATTCGACCAGCCGATTCCCGCCGGCGAGTCGACGTTGCGGCTGGCCTTTGCCGGCAAGCTGCGCAGCGACCTGCGCGGCCTCTACGCCGCCCGCTCCGGCCAGAGGCACTACGCCTTCACCCAGCTCGAGGCCGCCGACGCACGCCGCTTCTTCCCCTGCTTCGACGAGCCCGCCATGAAGGCGCGGTTCCAGATCTCGGTGACGACGGCGGCGGGCCACACGGTGCTGTCGAACAGTCCGGTCGCGAAGGTCGAGCCGCTGGGTGGCGGGCGCAAGCGGGTGCACTTCAAACCCACCCCGCCACTCTCTACCTACCTGCTCGCGCTCGCGCTCGGAGAGCTCGAAGCCTCCCAGCCCACACACTGCGGAGAGACGGAGATCCGGGTCTGGCACGTGCCCGGCAAGGGTGCGCTCACCGCGTTCGCCCTGGAGACCGCGCGCGAGACGCTGGCCCGCCTCGAGAGCTACTTCGATCTCGCCTACCCCTACGAGAAGCTCGACCTGCTGGCGGTTCCCGACTTCGAGGCCGGGGCAATGGAGAACGCGGGCGCCGTCTTCTTCCGAGAGACCCTGCTGCTGGTCGATCCCGAGACGGTCACCCTCCAGGAGAAGAAGCGGGTGGCGGAGGTGATCTGCCACGAGCTGGCTCACATGTGGTACGGCGACCTGGTCACGATGGCCTGGTGGAACGACCTCTGGCTGAACGAGGCGTTCGCGACCTGGATGGCCTTTCACGTGGTGGACGGCTGGAAGCCGGAGTGGCGGATGTGGCAGGACTTCCAGCACCACCGATCGGCTGCGCTCGGCATGGACGCCCTCCAGCACTCCCATCCCATCTACACCGAGGTGCGGAGCCCGGACGAGGCCACCGAGAACTTCGACCTGATCACCTACGAAAAGGGCGCCTCGGTGGTGCGGATGCTCGAGCGCTACCTCGGCGCCGAGATCTTCCGCGCCGGAGTCCGGACCTATCTGCGGCGACACCGGGAGTCGAACACGGTGGCCGCGGACCTCTGGCGCGCGCTCTCGGAGGTCTCGGATCAGGAGGTGGAGCCCATCGTCCGCGCCTGGATCGAGCAGCAGGGGTTCCCGCTGCTGCGAATCCGGCGTGGCGAGAGGGAAGGCAGGACCCTGCTGCGATTCCGGCAGGAGCGCTTCGAGGCGAGTCCAGCGAGAAAGGTTGCGGCGAAGCGGAGTGCGACACGCGGGAAACAGAAACCCCGCTGGCCGATTCCCTGGGTCGGCCGTGCCCTGCGGACCGAACGCCGCACCAGCAGCGAGCGCTACCTGATTGCGCGTCTGCGCGACGAGCTGCTGCTCGACGGCGACCCGGTGAGCTTCGTCTACGGGAATGCCGACGAGGGCGGCTTCTTCCGCCCGCTCCACGACCCGGAGGAGCTGCGCGCGCTGGCGCAGCAGCTGGACGCCCTCCGCGCCGTCGAGCGCATGGGGCTCTTGGGTCACCAGTGGGCGATCGTGCGCGCCGGCCGGGCGAGGATCGACGACTTTCTCGATCTCGCCATGGCCTTCGGCGAGGAGACGGATGCGGACGTCCTGCTGACCCTGCGCACGCCGCTCGGCTTCACCCGGCGTCAGATCGCGGCTCCGTCCGGTGGCGAGCTGGAAGCGGCGCTGATGCGCCGCATCGCCGAGAGGTTCGAAGACCCCTTCGCCGCCCTCGGCTGGAGTCCGGGCGGGCGCGCGGCCGAGGCTGACGACGTGAGTCTTCGGCGCGCCGCGCTGCTCTCCCTGGTCGGGGAGGTAGCGGAATCGGAGCCGGTGCTTCGGGCGGCTGCGGAGCGCTGCGCAGCCTACCTCGACGACCGCCGCTCCCTCGACCCGAACCTGGCCGACCCGGTGGTGAACCTGGCGGCACGGCGGGGAGGAGAGGACCTCTTCGAGCGCTTCCTCGCTGCGGCGCAGAACGCAGAAACGCCCCAGGAGCGCCGCCGCTTCCTGATGGCGATCGGCGAGTTCGAGGACGCGGAGCTGGTGAAGCGTTCCCTCGCCCTATCGCTCACCGATGCCGTCGGCACCCAGGACGTCGCCCTGCTGCTGGGCCGGATGCTCGCCAACCGGGCCGCGGGCGAGCAGACCTGGAGCTTCATCAAGAAGCGCTGGGCGACGCTCCGCCGGCGCATGCCACCCATGCTGATCACGCGCCCCATCGAGGCGACCCCTCAGCTCGGAACCCGCGCTGCGCGAAGGGACGTGGCCGCCTTCTTCCGCGCCAACCCGGTGCCGACGGGAGCCCGAGCCGTCCGACAGGCGCTCGAGAGGTTCGACCTGAACCTGGAATTCCAGAGCCGCGCCGCGCCGGCGTTGCGGCGCTGGCTGATCGGCGACGCCACCGGGCGACGCGGAACCTCGGCGGAGTAAAGCGGCTGATCTATTCTCCTGCCGTGCCGAGCGAGGAAGAGCTTCGCCGCAGGCTGCGCCGCATCGACGGGCGAGGCTACAAGGCCTACAAAGAGATCCGCGGGAGCTATCGGATCGGCGATCTCGAGCTCCACGTGGACCACGTGCAGGGCGATCCCTTCGCGGCGCCGTCGCTGGTTCGGGCGCGCTTCTCCCAGGAGTGGGCGTCCCTTCCCGAAGAGCTCTTCGCGGGAACGGTCCGCCGGATCGCGCTCAGCGACTTCCTGGCGCGACAGCTCGAGGCCAGCATTCGCCGCCGGGCGCGGGGCCGGCGCGGCTCGGGGAAGAGCGGGCTGATCTTCGTCGACGCCGGCGCCCAGGAGGTGCTGGAGCGAACCGCGGTGGCGATCGACCCGAAGTGGGTCGAGGCGCGGCTCGAGGTCGGACTACCGGCGGCGGGCCGGCGGGTGCTGGGACGCGAGGCCGAGGCGTTGCTCTGCGACGAGCTGCCCCGGATCGTCGAGGAGGGGCTCCTCTGGGAACGCCTTCCCCGGGAGCGGGCGACGCGTTTCGTCGAGAGCGTGGAGAACCAGGAACGGATTCGGGAGCAGCTCGCATCGCGCGGTCTCGTGGCCTTCGTCGCCGACGGCGCGATCCTGCCGAGGGAGAGCGGCGCCAGCGACCGGCCGATGGGAGAGGGCGCCGTGCGATTCCGCGCCCCCGAAGCCCTCCGCGTGAGCCTCGAGCTACCCAACCCGATCGACCCCGACGACCCCGACCCCAGCCGGATCTCGGGGCTCGGCATTCCCCGCGGAGTGACGCTGATCGTCGGCGGGGGATACCACGGAAAGTCGACGCTGCTGCGCGCACTCGAGCGCGCTGTGCATCCCCACGTCCCGGGCGACGGCAGGGAGTTCGTCGTCACCGACCACGGCGCGGTGAAGATCCGGGCCGAAGACGGCCGCCGCGTGGAGGCCTGCGACATCAGCGGATTCATCGACGACCTCCCGGGAGGACGCAGCACACGCTGCTTTGCCAGCGACGACGCCAGCGGAAGCACCAGCCAGGCGGCCAACATCGTCGAGGCCCTCGAGCTCGGTGCAACCACCCTGCTCCTGGACGAGGACACCTCGGCCACCAACTTCATGGTCCGCGACGCGCGCATGCAGGCCCTGGTGCACGAAGACCACGAGCCGATCACGCCCTTCGTGGACCGGGTGCGCGAGCTCCACGACGGGCTGGGCGTCTCCACGGTGCTGGTGATGGGCGGCTGCGGCGACTACTTCGACGTCGCCGACACGGTGATCGAAATGCGCGCGTACCTGCCCGCCGACGTGAGCGCGGAAGCGAAGTCGATCGCCGCTTCTCACCAGACGCAGCGCCGGGTCGAGACTCGGCGTCCCCTGGCGGCAACGGCTGGCCGCGTTCCGATCGCCGGGAGCCTCGACCCCTCCCGCGGCCGGCGCGAGGTGAAGATCGACGCCAAGGCCATCGACCTGCTCTTCTTCGGAACCGAGCGCATCGATCTCAGGGGTCTGGAGCAGCTCGTCGACCTCAGCCAGACCCGAGCGGTGGGCTACGCGATCGAGCTGGCCCGGGAGCGCTTGATGGGCGAGGGGGCCACCCTCGCCGAGGTCATGGACGCTGTGGAGAAGATCCTCGACGAGGAGGGTCTCGACGTCCTCGATCCCTTCCGCCGCGGGGAGCGCCACCCCGGCAAGTTCGCCCGCCCCCGCCGCTTCGAGATCGGCGCCGCCCTCAACCGCCTGCGCACGCTGCGCATCGAGGCCCCGCTCCCGGGTAGCTGAGCCGAGCACGAGGCTCTCGCGCCGCTGAAGACGAAGCCGGGCGATCCGGACCTTCCTGGGAAGGGGGACTTCAGCGCTCAGGCACGCCCGCGCTTGCGGCCCGCGAAGGCGAGCATGGCGAGGCCGAGACCCAGCTGGGCCAGGCTCCTGGGCTCCGGCACGACGTGCCCGCCCACGACGAGATCGCTTCCGGAACCCGAGAGCGGCGACGGCCCGGGGTGGTTGCCGAGGCCGGAGTAGTCGCTGGGCGCGGTGTAGTCGTAGCCGTAGAGTCGGAAGCTGACAGTGCCCGCCTGCGTTCCGACTGCGGAGATGTCGACCGCGCTGAACGGGATCTGTTCGTCTGCCGCCGAGCCCGAGAGATCGAAGAGCGCGAGGGTACCCGTGTAGCCGTCGTGGCTGGCCCGAAGCTCCCAGAGCTCGGCGCCGTGATTGCCACCCTGGACTCCCCTGAAGAGCGACAGCGAGATGTCCTCGTAGACGATCGAGTGTCCCGAGGCGGCACTCACCGAGAACTCGTAGAACTTGGTGAGATCCGGATCCGTATCGCTGGTGCCCCAGTCGGAGGCGGCGGTGAAGCAGCAGTAGCCACCGGGCCAGGGTGTCACGTTCACCGGAACCAGGTCCGTTCCGCTCACGAGCGCAACGGAGGTCATGATGCTGGCGGTCTGACCGTCCGATCCCCCGATATTCCACTCGATGATGGGGAAGGCGCTGGCCGCAGGCGCCAGCACCAGAATCGCGCACGCCACCCACAGCGATAAGGCCGAGGAGAGGGCGCGCACGCGCCTGCCGTTGAGAATGATCCGGTCCATGAAAGGCCCTATCGGACCGGCGGGGTCTTGGCATGAGGGGAAAATGCAACGCGGGTCACAAAAAATCGCTTGCGCGAAAGATACCCCCGAGGGGGTTCAAGGCTTCCCCAGCTGCTGGAGCCTCAGTGATCCTTCGCCCTCGTCAGCGGCACGAAGCGGACCGGGAAGAGCGTCGTGGTACGGACTCCCTCCTCCGTTCGCTCGAGAACCCGGAGATCCTGGCTCCAGCCTCCCACCGGAATCACCAGCCGCCCGCCCAGCGCGAGCTGCTCGATCAGTGGTCCGGGCACCTCTTCGGGTGCGGCGGTCACCACGATCCCGTCGAAGGGAGCGTGTTTCGACAGGCCTGCGTAGCCGTCACCCGTGATCACTTCGACGTTCCGGTAGCCGCCGGCGGCGAGCGCGGCTCGCGCCCCCTCCGCGAGCTTCGGGATGATCTCGATGCTGTATACCTTGGCGACCAGCCCCGAGAGGACGGCGGCCTGGTAGCCCGACCCCGTTCCCACCTCGAGCACCTTGTCGCCGGGCTGGGGATCGAGGAGCTCGGTCATCACCGCGACGATGTAGGGCTGCGAGATCGTCTGGCGCTGGCCAATCGGGAGCGGGCGGTCCCGGTAGGCGCTCTCGCGAACACCCTCCGGAACGAACCGGTGGCGCGGGACGCTGCGCATCGCCTCGAGGACACGCGGGTTTGCGACGCCACGCGCCTCGATCTGCTGCGTCACCATCTCCTCGCGCAAGGTCTTCCAGTCCGGCGGCGAGGAGTGGCAGACCCGGGCGCCTCCGCAGACGAGCAGCGCGAGGCCGGCCAGGGCGAGGACGAGAACGATGCTGATCCCGGTCCCGGATGCGATCATGCTGTCTCCGCCACTCACTGACCCGAATCTCCACCGGCCGACCGCTGCGCGCAAGAAAAATCGAGGGCCGCGCCGGTCGCGAAGCCGATTCGCGGGCTCAAGAGGAATGCCGTCTCGGCAAGCTGTGCTGGCGAAAATTGATTAGGTACCTTATTATATGGTCCCACATCAGAGGAGCTGCTGGTGTTCTGTCCTCGCGACCTTCCCAGCTTCGATGAGATCCGTGAGCTCACCAAGGACCTGATCGGCGTCGAGCCCACCGCGATCTTCACCGCGATGCGGACCTTCGAGGTCGCGGACGCTCTGGGCAGCGCGGTCGAAGCCAACCTCCGCAGTCAATTCGACCTCTCCTTGGGCCGATTCTCCCTGCTGATGATCCTGCACCGCTCCTCGGAGTCCGAGCTCACGCCGTCGGATCTGGCGCGGCGTGCGGCGGTGACCCGCGCGACGGTCACCGGGCTGCTCGACGGACTCGAGGAGAAGGACCTGATCGAGCGACGGGCCCACTCCACCGACCGGCGCCGCGTCGCGCTGAAGCTGACCGAGGCCGGCCACGCCTTCATCGCCAAGCTGATCCCCGCCTACGCTCCGCGCCTCTCGGCGGTTGCGAGCGGACTCTCGGAAGGGGAGCGGCAGCAGTTCCTCCACCTGCTCGACAAGATCCAGCTCGGCCTCGAGACCCTGCGCGCGGCCGGAAGGGACTCGGTCCCAGCGTGAGACATCGAACTCCGCGCGGAATCCCCGTCCTCGGGGCGCTGGCGGGCGTCGCACTGCTCGCGTGGCTGACCGGATGCGAAGGCCCCGAGGCCAGCGCCGAGAGAGCGGAGCAGCAGGTGTCCGGGAGCGCGCCGCTCCGCACCGCGGTGCGGGTGCGGGTCGCTCCGGTGCTGGAGGAGGCCCTCGAGCGTTCCGGCAGCGTCTCCGGAGTGGTGAACGCCTTCCACCGCGCCACCATCGCCGCGGAGACCACCGGCCGCGTGGTCCAGCGGCGCGTCGAGCCGGGAGACGTGGTCGACGAGGAACAGGCGTTGCTCGAGCTCGACGCCACCCGCCTGCAGCTCGCCGTGGAGCAGGCGCGGGCAACGCTCCGCAGCCGGGAGATCGACCTCGCCGAGGCGCGCCGGGAGCTCGAGCGCGGCGACCAGCTGCTGAACGATGACGCGATCAGCAAGGCCCGCCACGACACCCAGCGCTTCGCCGTGGACCGGGCCGCGAGTGCGGAGAAGCTGGCCCGCGTTGCCCTGCGGACCGCTCAGAGGAACCTGGCGGACGCCACGGTACGGGCTCCCTTCGCGGGAAGCGTCGAAGAGATCCGGGTGGACGTGGGCGATCTGGTGAGCCCCGGCACGCCGCTGGCCACGCTGGTGGATCTCTCGCGCGCGCGGATCCACGCCGGTGTCACCAGCATCGAGGCCGCCGGCCTCACGCCCGGGACGCGCGCACCCGTGGTCCTGGCCGAGCTGGGGGGAACCGCCGTCGACGCGGAGATCCACAGCGTGGGCCGCATCGCCGACCCGGCCAGCGGCACCTACACCATCGAGCTCTGGCTCGACAGCCCAGACGGACTCCTGCGCGAGGGCATGGTGGCCCAGGTGCGTCTTCCCGCGCAGGCCGGGCGCCGAAATCCCGTTGTACCGCGAGCTGCGCTGACCCGCCGCGAGGGCGGCACGTCCGTCTTCGTCGTCGAGCAGACCGGCGGCGAGGCCCACGCCGTGGCCCGCCCGGTGCGCATCGGCCGCAGCAATGCGGAGAAGGTCGAGGTGCTGGAGGGTGTGTCGGTCGGCGAGGAGGTGGTGATCGACGGCCTCTTCGCGCTCCGCGACGGCGCACCCGTCCTGATCGAGCGAAACGTGTACGTCGGCTCCCCCTCGGAAGACTGAGTTGGATCGCCTGATCCGCTACTTCGCCGAGCGGCACCTGGTGGTCCACGTGATCGTCGCGACCATCGTCGTGGTCGGCTACGCCACGGCGACGCGCACCGCGCGCGAGGGCATGCCCAACGTCAGCATGCCCATGATCGTCGTGAACGCCATCCTGCCCGGGGCCGCCGCCCGCGACGTCGAGACCAAGGTCACCATCCCCATCGAAGACGCCATCGAAGAGGTGGACGGCGTCGAGTCGTTCTACACCGTGATCAGCGACAACCTCTCCAACACCGTCATCGAACTCTACGACGACTACGACGAGGCCGAGATCCGGGAGGCCGAGCAGGACGTCCGCCAGGCCATCGACGCCATCAACGACTTTCCACCGGAGATGGACGAGGACCCGGTGATCGCGCGCCTCAATCCCGGCAAGCTCCCAGTGCTCGAAATCGCCCTTTCGGGACCCAGCGACGCGGTGATCCGCGCGGCCAAGCTCCTGGAGCGGCGGATCCGGCCGCTCGACACGGTTGCGGAGGTCACGCTGGTGGGTCTGCAGGACCCCGAGGTCCGGGTGCTCGTCGATCCCGAGCGCGCCCGGGAGCACGGCGTCACGCTGCTCGAGGTGGTGCGCGCGGTGGAGCGCCGCAACGTCTCCAGCACCGGCGGGATGCTGGAGACCGATCGCGACCGCCGCCAGGTGGTGCTGTGGAGCCGCTACGAGCAGCCGGAGGAGGTCGGGGAGACCGTGCTGCGCTTCCTGCCCGGCGGAGGGGCGCTGCGCGTGCGCGACGTGGCGCGCATCGAGTCGGGCCGGGTGGACACCGGCCTCCTGTCCCACACCAACGCCGAGCCGGGCATCTCGGTGGTGATCCGCAAGCGCGAGAGCGCGGACATTCTGGATGCCGTCGACGCGATCCGGCGCATCGTCGAGACCACGCCGTTTCCTCCGGGCGTGCACTACGCCCTGGTGGACGACGAATCCTTCGAGACCCGAAACCGCCTCGAGTTGATGGCGAACAACGGGATGATCGGCATCGTGCTGGTCGCCATCGTCCTGTTCGGATTCCTGACACCCGCCGCCGGAGTCTGGGTGATGGTGCAGATCCCGCTGGTCTTCCTCGGCGTCCTGGCGCTGATGCCCCACGTCGGCATCACGGTCAACATCATTTCGCTCGCCGGCTTCGTGGTGGTGCTGGGGATGCTGGTGGACAACGCGGTGGTCGTCGCCGAGCGAATCACCGTCAAGCGGCAAGAGGGCCAGGGCCGCATCGAGGCCGCAGTCACCGGCACCTCCGAGGTGGCCCGCCCCGTGACCGCCTCGGCGGTGACCACCGTGCTCGCCTTCCTGCCGATGTGGGCGATCGGCGGGCTCCCCGGCAAGGTGGCCTGGAACGTTCCCGCCGTGGTGGTGCTGGCGCTGTTGATCGCGCTCCTGGGCGCATTCTTCATCCTGCCCTCCCACCTCTCCGGCGCGCGATCCGGCGGCAAGGTCGCGCCGAAGCGGGCCTTCGTGGTCCGACTCGAGGCCCGCTACCGCCGCCTGCTCGGTGTCGTCCTGCATCACCGCGCCCTGGTGATCTGCGTCGCGCTGGCGGTCTTCCTGGCGATCATGCTCGGCCTCGCCCCGCAGACGGGCTTCGTCATGTTCCCCCAGGACGACTCCGAGGCGCTGCACCTCAAGGTGACGACACCGCTCGGCACACCCCTGGAGCAGACCGAGGCCGTGGTGGCGTCACTGGAGCGACAGCTTCCCGGTCTGATCGGGAAGGATCTGGTGGCCGTGACGGCGCGCGTGGGCCACCAGGAAACCGGCCGCTTCGCTTCCGACCGGGAACGCGGCGCCGCGGAGAACGAAGCGCTGATCAGTGCGCTCTTCCACAACGTCGGGCGCGAGCGAACCAGCGCCGAGTGGATCCAGGAGCTGGAGCGGACGCTCGTGATCCCGGACTCGGTGGAGATCGTCTACGAGGCAGACATGATCGGCCCGGTCCACGGGCTGCCCGTCACCGTCCACGTCGAGTCCAACGACAACCGGGTGCGCCGAGGCACTGCCCTGGAGGTGGCCGCGTGGCTGCGGGCGATCGAGGGCGTCACCAATGTGGAGATCGACGAGAGGCCGGGCACGCCGCAGCTGGACCTGAATCTCGACTACCAGAAGCTGGCGCTGCGCGGGCTCGACGCCGAGGACGTGGGCCTGACGCTCAAGGCCGCCTTCTTCGGCCTGGTCGCTTCGGAGCACCGCGACCTCGACGACACCACCGACATCCGCGTGATGTTCGACCCCTCGGCCCGCCGCTCCCTCGACGCCCTCCTCGAGACACCGGTCCGCGCGGGCAGCGGCGAGCTGGTGCGGCTCCGCGACGTGGTGAAGCCGGTGGACCTCCCGGGAGTCTCCGCGATCTACCACCGCGAGGGCTACCGCACCGCCACGGTGTCGGCGAGCTTCGTGCCGGGAAGCGGCCACACCGCGCTCTCGATGGCGGCCCGCGTCGAGAGCGAGCTCGCCCCCCTCTTTGCCGGCATTCCCGAGCTGCGCATCTACAACGGGGGCGAGGCCGAGGACACCCGCGAGGTCACCGCAGACCTCGGTGTCGCTGCGATTCTCGCCGTGATCGGAATCACCGTGGTGATCACCCTGATGCTGGGCTCCTTCCTGGAGGCGGCCTTCGTGGTGGTGGTGGTTCCCTTCTCCGCGGCCGCCGTGGTGCTGACCTTCTTCCTGCACGGCAAGCCGCTCTCGCTTCTCGCCATGATGGGCGCCATCGGCCTGGCCGGTGTGGTCGTCAACGCCTCGATCGTGATGGTGGACTCGATCCACCGACAGCTCCGCAAGCTCGAGGACGACGACCCCGGCGCCCGGCGAGAAGCCATCATCGACGCGGTGGTAACGCGGCTGCGACCCATCCTGGTCACCAGCCTCACCACGCTGGGCGGTGTGATGCCGACCGCCTACGGTCTCGGCGGCTACGACGCCGTCGTGAGTCCGATGTCACTGGCACTGGGCTGGGGCCTCGCCCTCTCCACGCTGGTCACGCTGCTGCTGGTGCCGACGCTCTACACGCTGGCCGGGGATCTGCGCGAGCTGGGCGGAGTGGGAACCCGCGCACGCATCGCAGCGCTCCTCTCTCGTTAGCGGGGACGTTCCCGGCAGCCGAGGTACTGGGCCTGGTAGAGCCGGGCGCGAGCTTCGACCTTGCGGGCGACGCCGAGGAGCCAGGGCTTTTCCTCGTAGCTGCCTCGCGCAAAGCCGCCCGGGCCCTCGTGGTAGGCGAGGTAGAGTTGGTAGGCATCGTCCTTCGCCACGCCGGTTCTCCGCTGGATCACGTCGCCGTACCAGCCGATGAAGTCGGCCACGTCGGCGAAGTGGTTGCGGTTGGCGCCGCGGTTTCCGGTGGCGCGCACGTAGTCGCCCCAGGTGCCGTCCTTGACCTGGCCGTAGCCGTAGGCGGAAGAGAGCCGGCCCGCCGGAATGATCCAGAGCACCCACCGCCAGTCGGGACGGGCGCCGGCGCGAAAGCGGCTCTCCTGGTGCACGAACGCCATCTGAACGGATTCGGGAATGCCCCAGCGCTCGAAGGAGCGCCGGGTGGCGGCTCGCCACGATTCCCTCTGCGCGAAGATCGCGCAGAGGTCGTCGACGTCGCTGGGGGGCCGGCTCGCGCACGCCTGGAAGATCAGCACCAGCACCACGCTCGCGGTCAGCAGGATCGCCGCCCGAAAGGCCAGGCGCTCCAACAGGCCGAGCTGGGGCGTCGACCTCACGAGCGCGCTGCGAGTCTGCGCCGCCGCACGGCCGTTCCATGGGTCTCTGCCCGGCCAACGCATGGGCATCGCCTCGCCACCTTCAGCCCTCCAGGTCCTGCTCGCCCATCATGGCGCGCACCCGGACGTGGAAGTCGTAGGGATAGACGAGATCGAGCTGCGATACTTCCTCGAGACGCTTGACGGACTCCTCGTCGAAGACGAGATCCGTGGCTCCCAGGTTGTCCTCCAACTGGGCCAGGCTGCGCGCGCCGAAGATGGGGGACGTGACCCCCTCCTGGAGCAGCACCCAGGCGAGTGCCACCTGGCTCGGCGTCCTTCCCAGCGCCCGGGCCACCTCGGCCACGGCGTCGGCGATCTCCAGATTCTTCTCCGAGCTGTAACGCTCTGGATTCATGTTGTCGACGGAGGCGCGGGAGCCCTCGGGAGGCGCCTGGCCCTTCCCCATCTTCCCGGTCAAGAGGCCTCCGGCGAGCGGGCTCCACGGAATCACGCCGATCCCCTCCTCGATGCACAGCGGCAGGTGCTCGCGCTCGATGAAGCGGCAGACCAGCGAGTACTGGGGCTGCAGGCAGTCGAAGCGAGCCGTTCCCAGCTCCCGGGCGAGCGCGTTGGCCTTCATCAGCTGCCAGGCCGAGTAGTTCGAACACCCCGTGTAGCGGGCCTTTCCCGCGCGGACGCAGTCGTCGAGGGCGCGCAGGGTCTCGTCGAGGGGAGTGGTGGGATCGTAGGCGTGCACCTGGTAGAGGTCGATGTAGTCGGTGCCGAGACGCCGCAGGCTGGCGTCCACGGCGTCGAGGATGTGCTTGCGCGAGAGGCCGAGGTCGTTCGGCCCGCCCCCCATCGGGCCGGCGACCTTCGTCGCCAGCACCAGGCTCTGCCGCTTGTCCCGGATCAGCCGCCCGGTGATCTCCTCGGAGACGCCGTTGCTGTAGATGTCAGCGGTGTCGATGAAGTTGCCGCCGGCCTCCACGAAGCGGTCCACGATCGCTCTGGAGGTCGCCTCGTCACAGCCCCACTGCGGGTTGCCGAACGTCATCGCGCCCAGGCACAGGTTGGAGACCTTGAGACCCGTGCGTCCGAGCTTCCGAATCCTCATCGCTCACCCTCCCAAAGCGTGGTTCAGCGGCGGTAGGGAACCTCGACCGCGATCTTCACAGGGTATCCCTGGCGAAGGCGTCCTCCCGGCGCGAGGTCGTTGGCGACGGCCGTCTCCTCCAGGCTCCAGGCATTCCCGGTCCGTCGCGAGAGAGCCGACAGGCTCTCCCCCTCCCGCGGCCTCGCGACGCGGAGGCGAAGCTCGGTGATCCCGTCGCGCTCGCGGCGCTCCAGGGAACGGAAGCTCCGGGCTGCATCGCGAAAGCTCCGCGCGTAGTCGTCGAAGCGGTCGGCGGACGCAATCCCCAGCAGGCGGAACATCGCGCGCGGGTGTGCGATCCAGGTGAGATCCGCCACCGCGGGCTGCTGCCCGACCATGGCCTTCGCCCGGGCGCGATAGGCGTCGAAGCCACCCAGCCGTTCGCGTCTGCCATCTTCCAGCTGCATCTGGTTCTCCCGTGCGAACCGCTGCGCCGCCTCCACGGGATCCCCGCTTCCCTGCTGGGTCTGTAGCACCAGGCCCGCGTCGCCCTGGGGAGTCTGCGCGGCGACGGCGGTCTTTCCGTTCTGTGTCTTCCAGCCGCGCGGGAAGTCGATCGCGAAGCCGAGGTCGGGGTGCAGGAAGCGGTCCTCGCGGAAGATCCCTTCCGCCGGATCGGGGCCGACGAGCAGGTTCTCCAGACGCGCGCAGAAGGCGGAGTCCGTCCCGGCGATGGGGGCTGCCGGCGTGACGGACAGCGACTCCGCCCGGGCGGCCGTGCTCCGCACCCGCTCGCCGGTCATGGGATGCGAGTCGAGGAAGCTCGGGCGCTGCTCCTGGCCGGAGCGCAGCTCGGCCTCGCGCCCCAGGGTGTGCAGGAAGCTGGCCATGGCGGCCGGATCCCAGCCGGCCTGTGCTGCCAGCGCCTGCCCGACCTCGTCGGCCTGGCGTTCCTGGTCCCGGCCGTAGGAGGCGATCAGCCCGGCACCCGCCACCTGCCCGATCTGGGCCGCACCCTGGGCGGCGCCCTCTCCGCCGACCGCAGCGGCGGCGGCGGCCCCGAGGGCGGCGAGCACGCCGACGCCGAGAGCGCGGGTCTCCCGCTGCGCCGAGTGGCGAGCGGCCACGTGACCGATCTCGTGTCCGATCACGTTGGCCAGCTCGGCCTCCGAGTTCGCGATGGCGAGCAGTCCCCGCGAGACGTAGATGTAGCCGCCGGGGAGGGCGAAGGCGTTGGGCTCCTTCATGTTGACGACGGCGAAGCGGTAGACCACGTCGCGCCTCGGCGAGTGGCGGGCCAGCCGCTGGCCGATCCGGTCGACGTAGGCCGTGAGCGCGGGAGATTCGACCAGGCCCATCTCCTCGGCGACCTGGGCCGCCGTCTGCTTGCCGAGCTGCGCCTCCCGCTCGGGCGTCATCAGCACCAGCTCGCGCTGACCGGTCACCGGGTTGATCGCGCAGCCCGCCAGCAACCAGAGCAGGAGCGCGCTGGCTAGGGCGATGTGATTCCGTCTCGTCATGGCTCCAGAGCCCCGCTGATTCAAGCTAGCTATGATTAGCCCATGACGACCGACCCGGCTGAAGAACCGGCCAACGACTCCCTCACCGCTTCGCTGACGCCGGAGGAAAGGGAGACCCTCGAGACCCGCTACCTGGTCACCACCGGAGACGAGGTGGTCTGGGTCGAGCCTGATGGTCGCATCCGCCGGGAGAAGCTCGCGAGCCTCTACTACATCCGGACGCGGCGCGGCGTCTACCGGGTCAGCCGGATCAGCAACGAGGTGGTCGAGGTCTAGCCCGCACTCCCCGGCATGCAAACGAACGTTCGTTCATCAATCTAGGAGACCTTCATGAGCCCCACCCCCGCGCTGACCATGCTCTCCGAAGAGGAGCAGATCTTCCAGCAGACCATCCGCGACTTCGCCCGCCAGGAGCTCGGCCCCCGCGTGGCGAAGATGGACGAGCAGGGGCACTACGACCCCGAGATCCTGGCGATGCTGTTCGACCTCGGCGTGATGGCGATCGAGACGCCCGAGGAGCTGGGCGGAGCGGGCGGCAGCTTCTTCCTGAGCGTGCTGGCGGTGGAGGAGCTCTCTCGCGTGGATGCCGCCGTCGGCGTGCTGGTCGACGTGCAGAACACGCTGGTTGCGAATGCCGTGCTTCGCTTTGCCCCCAAGGAGCTGCAGGAGCGGGTGCTCCGCAAGATGGCGGACGGGACGGTGGCCGCCTACGCGCTCTCGGAGGAGGCGGCCGGAAGCGACGCCTTCGCGTTGCAGACGCGCGCCGTCGAGGATGGCGACCACTTCGTACTCACCGGGCGCAAGCTCTGGATCACCAACGCCGGGGAGGCCGGGATCTTCCTGGTGATGGCCAATGCCAACCCCGAGGCGGGCTACCGGGGAATCACGAGCTTCATCGTCGAGCGGGACTTCGAGGGCTTCGAGGTCGGCAAGAAGGAGAACAAGCTCGGCATCCGCGCCAGCTCCACCTGTGAGCTGATCCTCGACGGAGTCCGCGTCCCCAAGGAGAACGTCGTCGGTGAGGTGGGCAAGGGCTACAAGATCGCGATCGAGACGCTCAACGAGGGCCGCATCGGGATCGGAGCCCAGATGGTCGGCACCGCCCAGGGCGCGCTCGACGACGCCCTCGCGTACACCGCGGAGCGGAAGCAGTTCGGCAAGCCGATCGGCGATTTCCAGGGGGTGCAGTTCCAGCTCGCAGAGATGGCGACGGGCGTCGAGGCCGCGCGACTGGTGGTCTACAACGCCGCTCGCCTCAAGGACGCGGGCCAGCCGTTCCTCACCCAGGCGGCAATGGCCAAGCTGTTCAGCTCCGACGTCGCGGAACGGGTGACCTCCGCGGCGGTCGAGCTGCTCGGCGGCGTCGGCTACACGAAGGAGTACCCGGCTGAGAAGCGCTATCGCGACGCGAAGATCGGCAAGATCTACGAGGGCACCAGCAACATGCAGCTGCAGACCATCGCGCGACAGATCCAGCGGGGGGGGTGAGACGACCCCGCCCCCCATCGACGCCATCGGCCCATCGTGATACAAGAACTGTTTTCGAGGAGTCGACGCCGAAGATCGACCCCGTGGTGAGGAGAACCCCAATGTCGCGACCCCAGTCCCCCGCCCCCGCTCTCATGCTGGCGGTTCTGTTTGCACTCAGCAGCCTGCTCTTCCTGGCCGCCGGCTGTGGAGGAGAGAGCCAGGAGGAAGCGCTGAAGGAGGCGACCGCCGCGGTCGTCGAGAAGCAGAAGGCGGTGGAGGAAGCCCAGCAGGAGGTCGACGCGCGACAGACGGCGGTGGACGAAGCACAGAAGCAGCTGGAAGCAGCCAAGGCCGAGCTGCGCAGCCGGGAGCAGGCGCTCCGCGACGCCAAGTCGAAGGTCGGTCTCAAGGCGACCGACACCACGCTGTTCCGGAGCGTGCAGCGGAGTCTGCTCGAGGACGAGCAACTCGAGGGCCTGGCGATCGCGGTCCGGGTGACGCGGGGCGTAGTAAAGCTCGAGGGCAGCGTGGAGGAGGAAGACGACCGCGCGCGCGCAGAGGAGATCGCCCGGTGCGACTCCCGGCGTCGTCAACCTCGAGAACCTGATCGAGGTGGAGCCGCCCGCCGCAGCGAAGTGACCGCCAGAGCCCCCGGGGCTAGACTGGCGGCATGACGCACCCTGAGCAGACCCGCTACGACACCATCATCGTCGGTTCCGGAGCGGCCGGCGGAACCCTCGCCCGCGAGCTGGCGCTTCGAGGCCAGCAGGTCCTCGTCCTGGAAAAGGGCGGGGGCGAGCCGGACCCGGACTCCAGGGTCGAGCCGCGGGGAAAGGTGGACTTCCAGTTCATCGGGCGCGGGGTCCCGATTGCGCGCGGGATCGGGGTCGGCGGCACCACGATGCAGTTCTATAACACCATGTGGTGTCCTCCCCTGGACTACTTCCGGTCGCACGGCATCGAGCTCGCCGCCGAGCTGGAGGAGGCCAGGAAGGACCTCCCGGTCGGGCCGCTCTCCGACGAGCTGCTCGGACCGGTGGCAAAGCGGATCATGCAGAGCGCCCGCCAGCTCGGCTACGAATGGGAGAAGCTCGACAAGGCCATCTTCCAGGACCGCTGCCGGCCCGGCCACTACCCCTACCGCGCGCGCTGGAACTCGCGCCACTACCTGCGCGAGGCGGTCCGGAACGGAGCGGAGGTACTTCCCCGAGCCGAGGTGCGGCGGGTGCTGCTGGAAGGCAGACGCGCTCGCGGCGTCGCGTTCTCGAGCGAAGGAGCCGAGCGGGAGGCGCTGGCCTCGCGGGTCGTGGTCGCCGCCGGTGGCATCGGCTCGCCGCAGCTGCTGCAGGCGAGCGGAATCGGATCGATCGGCCAGGGCTTCTTCTGCGATCCGCTGATCGCGGTCTTCGGAACCGCGGAGGGGATCCGGGACGAAGGCGAGTTCCCGATGGCGGCCGGTGTCCACCTCCAGGACGAAGGCTACATGATGACGGATCTGCCCCTTCCCAAGCAGACCTACCGGATGCTCACGGCGGGGGCGCTGCGCTTCGACAGGCTCTTCGCCCACGGAAGCGCACTCACCATCATGATCAAGATCCGGGACGAGATCGCCGGCCACGTGAGCGCCCAGAAGATGCGCCGGATCTTCGGGCCAGCCGAGCGCGAGAAGCTGGCGAGCGGCTACCGCCGCGCCCGCGAGATCCTGCGGGAAGCGGGCGCCAGGAAGATCTACAAGAGCCGGGTCCTGGCCGCGCACCCCGGGGGCTCGATCCGGATCGGGGAGCACGTCGATGCGAACCTGCAGACCGAGTACGAAGGCCTCTACGTCTGCGACTGCTCCGTGATCGCCGACCCGTGGGGGATGCCGCCCACGCTCACCTTGATCAGCCTGGCCAAGCGCCTCGCCAAGCACCTGGCCTGAACGCCGACGTCGGATTCGCGGCCTGCCTGCGGAGGGAAGGCCGATCCGGACCCGGCCCTGCGACCGCTGCACCGGGGCAAGCTGGAGGAAGGCGGCGTGAAGACGCTCTATCTGCTGCGCCATGCGAAATCATTCTGGGGCGACCCGGGCCTGGACGACCACGACCGCCCGCTCGAGCCGCGGGGCGAGAGGGCTGCCGCGGTGATGGGCGTCTACTTCGCCCAGCAGGAGTACCACCCCACCACCGTCCTCTGCTCTTCGGCCCGCCGCACCCGGCAGACGCTGGAGGCCCTGCTCCCCTACCTGCCCGGCGATCCCGAGCTCGTGATCGAAGAGCGAATCTACCTGGCGAGCAGCGGTCAGCTCCTGAGCAGGGTCCAGGAGGTCGACGACAGCCAGCCCCGGGTGCTGCTGCTCGGTCACAACCCCGACATCGCCGATCTGGCGCGAACCCTCGCGGGCAGCGGGGAGCCGACTTCACTCCGGCGCCTGGCGTCGCGGTTTCCGACCGCCGCACTGGCCGCCTGCGAGTTCGACCTCGAGAGGTGGCGGGATCTGGGCCCGGGACGCGGGCGCCTGCTGGCCTACGCGACGCCGAAGGATCTGGTCTAGCGCCTGGAGGCCACCCCTGGCGATCTTCAGCAGCTGCCCCGGACGGCCGATATTCGACCTGTGTATCCCTCTCTGGGGATCCGGGGGAGCTCCGGATGGGCAAGACCGCCGGCCGTCTTTCGATCTTCTCTCACTCGCTCGACCGCACCGCAGTGCTGGTCTTCGCGCTGGGTGCGGGAATCCCGTTCGCCGCCCTGGCCTACGTGGTCCAGCGTTACGTCCTGCCCGAGACGCCGGCCGGACCGTTTGCCTTCGGCCTGATCGGCGTGGTCCTGTCGATCGGGGCCCTCTCGCTCGGCTCGTTCCTGGTCCTGCAGCGGGTCACACACGAGTCGCTGCGCGACCTCGACCAGCAGAACCGGCGACTGGCCACCATGCTCGAGGCCGCCCGCTGGGTCGCCGAGGCACCGTACGGGGACGAGGTGCTGCGCGCGATCGCCACCTGCGCCACCCGGCTGGCGGATGCTCAAGCGGCCTACGTCCTGGCCAGGGAGGAGAAGGACGCACCCCCTGCCCTGTCGGTGAGCGCCGGGGAGGGAGCGGGAGCCCTCTATCCGAAAATCGAGGCGGGGCTCGGGACGGTGATCGAGCCCGCCCTCGCGGGCGGGCGGCCGCTGCTCTGGTCCGGAGCCGACGCCGGCCGCGTGGGCGTCCAGGCGCTGGCGATCGTGCCGCTGCTGGACGAGGAGTCGGTGCTGGGCGCGCTGATCGTGGCGAGGAGCGAGGGAGAGGAGGCCTTCGATGAGAGCCACCTGGCCGGTCTTTCCACCCTCGCCGCTCTGGCCGGGGTCGCTCACCGCAACGCCGACCTGCGCGACTCGCAGCGCAACTTCTTCGCCCACATGACCGAGATCCTGATGGGCGCACTCGATCAGCACGCGGACGTGCAGCCGGGCCACTCGCGCCGTGTGGCACAGGTCGCGAATCGGATCGGGCGCAAGATGGGCTTCGAGGGGCACGACCTCGAGAGGCTTCACTTCGCCGCGCTCCTCCACGACATCGGCATGGTCAAGATCGACGGCCAGTCCGATGACAAGGCGACCAAGCGCCGCCACGCGGCGATCGGCCACCAGCTCCTGAAGCCGATCCGGCTCTGGGAGGATCTCGCTCCGATCGTGCTCCACCACCACGAGTGGTTCGACGGCAACGGCTATCCGGAGAAGATCGCCGGGGAGGAGATCCCTCTGGAGTCGCGGATCATCGGACTGGCCGAAGCCTTCGACAGCATGACCCACGATGCGAGCTACAAGCGCGCGGTGTCGGTCGAGGAAGCGCTGCGCCGAGTCGAGGAAGCTGCCGGCGCCCAGTTCGATCCCGTCCTGGTCCCCATCCTGGTCGAGCTGGTGCGCGAGGGCGCCATTTCCTGACGGCTGGGCCTCACGGAGCGGGCGACACGAAGACGCTGGTCTCGGGGTGGAAGGCCGCCCAGGCAAACCAGTAGCCCTGCACCACCTCGATCGGTTCGGGTGCGTCGACGCGGAACACCGCTGCCTCGGGATCGAAAGCCACCGTGACGGGCTTGCCGTCGAACAGCTCCTGGACTTCGCCGCCGGCGCGTGTCACTTCGAGGGCCGGGTAGGCGCGCGCGCCTCCTCCCCGGACGCGGAGACCGACGGTGGGCATCTTGGGGTGGTAGCGGCGATCGAGGGGCGCCGGAAAGGCGAGCCGGTCGGAATCGGCGTAGCCGGCGTACGGCGACCGGCCGTAGTCCCGCCGCTGACCGGTCTCTCGCGAGAGAACTGTCGTCTCTGGATGAGAGCGCTTCCACTCCGCGAGGCGCGCGATCCGCGAACCGATCAGCGCGAGGCGCTGACCGATGCTCGGGCCGGTAACCGACTCGGCGGCGATCTGGGACCAGAGGCTCGAGGTCTCCCGGTCGTACATCAGCAGATCCGACCGGTACAGGAGCCCCGACACTCCGAAGCTGCGGACCACTCCCTCGACCCGGCGATCGAAGACGATGCCGGTCCCGCAGAGCGGACAGTAGGAGACCAGGATCGGGCGTTCTCCCAGGGTATCGTTGACCAGCTCGTGCCACTCGAGGATCGCGAGCGGGTAGGCGCGCGCCTCCCCGTTCCACACGACCCCCAGCACCAGGTCGTCGGCCTTCCAGGGAGCCTCTGCGGCGCGGAGCACGGGCGGGTGGTCGAGCGAAGGGATCCCGTCACGGGGCGGACCTCCCGCCAGGATCTCGTCGACGGGAATGCTGGCGGGGTCCAGCGAGAACCCGTTGCGGATCGGCGCACTCGCGTACACCGGCGGGACGAGGACGATCCAGACCCATGTCAACAGGGACGGAAGGCGCATCAGATCGGGTACGCGCGACGACGACCGTCCGTTACGCGAACCGCCTTTCGGGGGGAGATGCCTACGACGGCCTGGGCCCGGGCGTCCGCCGTGATGCCGGAATCCGGCGGCGCGGCGGGAAATGCGAGCGGACACCCATCGGGATGATTAACCTGCTCGGATGAGAACCCACACGAGACGCTCCTCCGGCACCGACCCGCGCGTTCTCTTCCTGCAGGACTTCCTCAAGCGGCCCCGCGAGGTGGGCTCGATCGTCCCGAGCTCCCGCTTCCTGGAGCGGCGCATCGTGCGATGCGCCGGACTTCGGGATGCCCGCACCGTGGTCGAGCTGGGTCCGGGAACGGGCGGAACCACCCGCGCCGTGTTGCGCGCCATGAGACCGGAAGCGCAGCTGCTCGTGATCGAGATCAACGGGCGCTTCGCACGAGTGATCCGGAACTCCGTCCACGACTCACGCCTCCTGGTGCACCAGGGCAACGCGGCGAACATCCACCAGATCCTCGAAGACCGCGCGCTCGGAGCGCCGGAGGTGGTGCTCTCGGGAATCCCCTTCTCGACCATGCCGCAGCGTGCCGGGATCGAGATCCTTCGGGCGGTGTACGACTCGCTCGCGCCCGGTGGACGGTTCGTCGCCTATCAGGTCCGGGACCGGGTCGACACGCTGGGCAGGAAGGTCTTCGGCCGCGCGAGAATCCAGACCGAGCTTCTCAACGTTCCCCCGATGCGCGTCTTCTGCTGGGAGAAGGGTGGCGGCGCATGAGCCGTCGGTTTCGCGTCCTCGCCGTCCCCTGGCTGCTGGCACTCGCCGCGACCGCGGCCTGCACCGGACCCGCCGAAGAAGCCGAACAGGATGCCGTGGCGCTGCGCTTCGACTGGCCGATCGGTCTCACGGCGTTCGTCCAGACCGAGCGCTCCACCCGGACGAACAGCCCCCTCGGCCCGACCTCCAGGACCGTGCGCATGGGCTACCGGATCGACGTGGAGGAGGCGGAGGACGGGCGGTTGCTCCGCTACGGCGACGTCCGCGCCGAGGATCCCGCGGACGGCCGGATCTACCCGCTGAGCGAGCTCCCCGAGCAGCTGGCGATCCAGTTGACCGCCCTCTTCCCCAGCTACGTGGTAAGCGACGAGGGACGCGTGTTGCGGCTGGAGGGCAGCGGGGCCATGGTCGAGGAGGCGCAGCGGAAGCTGGAGAGGCAGCTGGCGCAGGCGGCGCCAGGAAGCCCGGAGGCCAGGAGGCTGGCCGCCGCCAGCCTCACCGAGGAAAGCCTTCTCGCGGCGGTGCGGACGCACTGGGACGAGCTGGTCGGAACCTGGTCGGGAAAGCATCTGGTGGTGGGCGAGACCCTCGAGCGAAAAGAGCGGCTGGTGGTGCCTCGCGCGGCGCTGCGGATCCAGTCGACAGTGGAGTTCGGCATCGGCCAGCGCATCCCCTGCAACGAAGAGGCGGCCGGAGCGGACTGCGTCGAGATCGAGGTTCGCACTCGTCCGCTTCCGGAGGCCCTGGAAGACTACGAGCGGGCGATGCGTCAGGGGGCACGCGCGGCGGGAACCGGCGCGCTCGAGAACGTCGAGATCGAGGAGTCCTCCTACCTGGTCACCGAGCCTTCCACACTGATTCCCCACTATCTGGAGACGACGACCAAGTTCCGCGCCAGCGTCTCCCGCCCTGGCGAACCGGACGTCGCCATCGAGGATCTCGACCAGACCGTCTTCCGCTACCGCTACCGGTGAGCCAGGCGAGCGGGGACGTTCCTGCAAATACGTAAAGAACGTCCCCGTTTGTCGAGAAATCCGCGCCAGCTGTGAACTGGTTCATAGCCCGAGGCCGCAGGGTTCGGTCACCCTCCAGCCATGCAGTTGCTGGGTACCAAGCTCCGACCGGAAAGCCGATCCTCGCGCCGCTGGATCTACGCCTCGCTGGCGATCCTCTCGGCGGCCGTCACCACCTGGGCGCTCCACGTCACGCAGGAGACCTGGCGCCCTCCCGCCATCGCGCAGCATGAGAGTCAGTCGTACGTCGAGACCTCCAGCCCCGAAATCGAAGCACTCGAAGCCGAGCTGATGCGAATCCAGAGGAGGCTCGACGAGCTTCGCTCCAGCACCAGCCACTAGAGGTGCGGCCGGTCCCCCGAGGTCAGGCGTGGTTTTCAACGTTTCGGACGGTATAGAATTGGAGCATGCGTCAACGATTCTTGTCTCTCGTCTTCTGGATCTTCCTGACCGTGACGTCGATCCTGCTGTACCCGGTCGCGCTGTTGATCTGGGCGGTCACCCTGCCCTTCGACCGGCGCAAGTGGCTGCTCCACAAGTTCACCTGCTTCTGGGCCTCGATCTACAGCTGGCTCAACCCCGCCTGGCCGGTGAAGATCGAGGGCCGCGAGAGAATCCGTCCGAAAGAGGCCTACGTGATGGTCGCCAACCACCTCTCACTCCTCGACATCCTGGTGATCTTCCGGCTCTTCTCCCACTTCAAGTGGGTCTCGAAGATCGAGAACTTCCGCGTTCCTTTCGTCGGCTGGAACATGTCGCTGAACCGCTACATCAAGCTGAAGCGTGGGGACCGGGAAAGCGTGACCGCGATGCTGAGGAACTGTGAGAAGACGCTGGCCGAGGGCAACTCGATCATGATGTTCCCGGAAGGCACGCGCTCGCCGACGGGAGAGATGAGAGCGTTCAAGCCGGGCGCCTTCGAGATCGCTCTCAAGACCGGACGCCCGGTCCTGCCGATCGCGATCCAGGGAACCGCCAATGCGCTTCCGAAGCGGGGCTTCGTGCTTCGGGGCCGGCATCCGATCCGGATCACCGTCCTGGAAGAGATTCCGACGGCGAACTTCGAGAATGGATCCGTGGAGCAGCTCGGCGCCCACGCCCGGGAGATGATCGCGAAACAGCTGGAGTGCAGCTACGCATAGCTCCAGTCGGAAAGTGGATCGGGCCGGCCAGGAGTTCCCGGCCGGCCCGATCGCGTCTCAAGCCGCCTGTTGTGCGTGCAGCTGGGTATGGGATCCGCCTGTTTCCAGTCATCCCATGGGTGCCGTCTCGAAAGACGACCTCATTATACCACCATCCGGCCGACGCCACGTACTTATGTAACTGATCAGTGTTCAGTGGGTTCCTTCCCGCAGACGCTCGCACACCCACTCGAACTGCTCCGGCGTGTTCGCGTTGAAGAGCGCCAGTCCGTCGGGATCGACGGCGTCGAGATCCGCACCCTCCAGGTAGCTCACGCTGATCTCCTCGAGGAGCCCGACGAGAGCGAGCTCGCCGATCTCCAGGCGCCGCCTCGCGACGCGGCCCACCGACTCGCGGCGGTAGAGTGCACAGAGGGGATGGACCTTCGCCTCGCTGCGCGGAACCACCGCGTCTGCCCCGGGCCAGGCCAGCAGCGCGAGGAGGATCGGCGGCGAGAGCGACATCAGGTCGGTCGCCACCACCACGACCCGCTCCGAGCTCGCGGTCTCGAGGGCACCGACCAGACCCCGGAGCGCACAGCGGGGGCCCTCGGGGTCGGCGACGCGTCTTCCCGGCGCGTCACGCGGTGGGTCGCCACCGACCAACAGCACCTCCTCGAACAGATCTCCCAGCATGCTGGCGAGACGGGTCGCGGCTGGAACGCCGTTCACGCAGAGCCGCGCCTTGTCGCGGCCCATTCGAGACGAGGGGCCGCCCAGCAGGAGGGCTGCGGAGACGTTGGCGACGCGCCCCTCCGGACTCACACGCCCGACTCGGTCGATGCGAAGAACTGCTCGTCGATGACCTGGACGCTGACTTCGGAATCGGCCGGCATCTCGGTGGCTTCGGCGGGAAAGATCATCAGTCCGTCGGCGAGGGTCATCGAGCGCAGCACACCGGAGCTCTGATTGCCCGTACTCGTGGCCTCGATCCGCCCTTCCCTCCGGGTCAGCTGCACGCGTACGAAGTGCAGCCGTCCCGCCTTCTTGGTGAGTGTCTCGGCGAGCCTGGCTCGCACCACGGGCCGGAACCAGGCGCGGTGACCGGTCGCCTTGCGAATCGCAGGACGAATGAACTGCTCGAAGGTCACCATCGCGGAGACGGGGTTGCCGGGCAGGCCGAAGACCAACGGGCCCTTCCCGTTCTCGAACCGTCCAAAGGTAAGCGGGTAGCCGGGCTTCATCCGGATCCCCCACAGGAGCAACCGGCAGCCGAGCTTCTCGAGCACCGGGCGCACATAGTCGTGATCGCCGACCGACACCCCCGCCGAGCTCACCAGGAAATCCGCCCGCAGTCCCCTCCGGAGCAGGCGCTCGAGCTCATCGGGCGTGTCGCGGGCGATCCCCAGGTTGATCGGCTCGGCTCCGACCGCGCGACAGAGGGCCGCCAGCGAGTAGGTATTCGAGGAGACGATCCGGCCGCCGGCGACATCGCCGTCCGGATCGACCAGCTCGTCGCCACCCGAGAGAATCGCCACCCGGGGACGCTGGTGCACCTGGACCAGGGAACGGCCCAGGGAGGCGAGCATGCCGAGCTGGGCCGGCCCCAGCAGTGCGCCGGGCTCCAGCACCACGTCGCCGCGCTGGATGTCCTCGCCAGCCTCGCGAACGTTCTCTCCAGGCTCTGGGATCACCGGAATCTCCACCCGGTCGCCCTCCGCGGAGGTGTCCTCCTGGATGACCACGCTGTCTGCCCCAGCGGGGATCGGTGCGCCGGTAAAGATTCGCGCCGCCTCCCCGGCCACCAGAGGGCGGCTCCCCTGCCCCCCCGCCGCGACCTCGTAGACCACCGAGAGCACCACCGGAGCCGATGCGGAGGCGCCGGCGAGGTCCTCGGCGCGTACCGCATAGCCGTCCATGGCCGAGCAGTCCGCCGGGGGAAGGGTCCGGCTGGAGACCACCGGCGCTGCGAGAACCCGCTCCTGGGCAGCGACGCTGGCGACCGTCTCGGATTCGAGGACGGGGCAGGCGTCGAGGATGATCTGCTGGGCTTCGGCGACGCTGATTCCGACCTTCATGAGGAGCACCTTAGCGCCCGTCGACCTCAGTGAAAGCCACCCGCGACACCTCGACTGGGACGCGCCGCGCCGCTAGTGTGCCTAAAAATCAGGCAGGTGGGAGCTTCGAACGACTCACCGGTCTCTGAGAGGCCAGCTGAGATGGCCCGCGACCTTCGCGACGTGCTCGATGCGATCCTCGCCGGGGTGGTGGTGATCGACACCGAGGGAACCGTGGAGCAGTTGAACACGGCCGCCTGCCGCATCCTGGATCACTCCGACCAGGCTGCGGTGGGAATCCCGGTGGAACGCCTTCTGGGAGCGAACCACGCGCTGGCGCGCCTCGGCCGCAAGGTGCTGCGGAGCGGCACCCCCAGCATCGAGAACAGCCAGGAGATCACCAGCCGCTACCAAGAGAACCTGAGGGTCGACGTGGCGGCGTCTCCTCTGTTCGACGAGGGCGGAGTGCTCGACGGGGCCGTGTTGGTGCTGCGGGACCGGTCCGCCCAGCGGCGCCTCGAGCAGTTCGAAGCCGAGCGCGAGCGGCTCGCCGTCTTCGGCCGCATCGCCGCCGGACTGGCCCACGAGGTGAAGAACCCGCTGGGAGGGATCCGGGGCGCTGGGGAGCTCCTTGCGCTGCGCGCGAAGGACGAGAAGACCCGCGAGACCGCCGATCTCATCGTCAGGGAAGCCACCCGGATTGCGAACCTGGTCGACGACTTCACCGTGTTCGCGCGCGGCGACCGTCTGCGTCTGGAAGCCTCGAACCTGCACCGCATCATCGATCAGGTGATCGACCTCCTGGCCCACGACCCGCTCAGCCGGCGCTGCAGCGTCGAGCGCCGCTACGACCCATCGATCCCCGACCTGTGGGTCGATGCGGACCGTCTCACCCAGGTCTTCCTCAACCTGATCCGCAATGGCCTGCAGGCGATGGAGAGCGGGGGCGGAGATCTCACCATCACCACGCGCATGACCATCGACCACCACCTGTTCGCCGAGCCGGGCCAGCGGGCCCCGACGGTCGCCACCTGGATCCGCGATACGGGAGCGGGGATGAGCGGGGAAGTGCTCCGTCAGGCGACGACTCCCTTCTTCACCAGCCGATCCGACGGAACCGGACTCGGGCTCTCCGTCGCCGAGTACTGGGTCTCTCAGCATGGGGGCACTCTCCAGATCGAGAGTGGCGAGGGAGAGGGAACGGCCGTTCGCGTGAACCTTCCGCTGCGGAGAGAGAGATGAGCGATGTCGCGCGGGTGCTCGTCGCCGACGACGAGCCTTCCATTCGCTTCGTGCTGCGGGAGACCCTGGAGTCGGCGGGCCACCAGGTGGTCGACGTGGAGTCCGGCGACGCCGCTCTCGAGGCGCTGGCGGCGGAGGACTTCCAGGTCGCCTTCTTCGACATCCGCATGCCGGGGCCCAGTGGTCTGGAGCTGCTGGATCGCGTCGGGGCGCTCGGCGGCGACCTCGCGGTGGTCATCATTACCGCCCAGAACACCTTCGAGAACGCCGTGGAGGCCATGAAGCGTGGCGCCCTCGACTACCTGGTGAAGCCCTTCGGCACCTCGGAGGTGCTGGCCCTCGTCGAGAAGGCACTTCGCACCCACTCGATGCGAAGCGAGATCCGCAGGCTGCGGCGCAAGGTGCACGGGAGCGGGGCCCCCGGTGAACGTCTGGTGGGTCGAAGCGCTGCGCTGATCGAGGTCTTCAAGATCATCGGCCGCGTGGCCCGGAGCGACGTGGCGGTGCTGATCACCGGTGAGAGCGGCACGGGGAAGGAGCTGATCGCCAACGCGATCCACAACGCCAGCGCACGCGGCGACCGTCCCCTCGTCGCGGTCAACGCCGCTGCGATACCTCGCGAGCTGCTCGAGAGCGAGCTGTTCGGCCACGAGCGCGGTGCCTTCACCGGGGCCGTCGAGGCACGCCCGGGACGCTTCCGTGAAGCCAGCGGCGGGACCATCTTCCTGGACGAGATCGGGGACATGGCCCCGGAGCTCCAGGCAAAGCTGCTCCGCGTGCTCCAGAGTAGAGAGGTGACCTCGGTCGGAGGACGGCAGCCGGAGCGGGTCGACGTTCGGATCGTCGCAGCGACCCACCGGGACCTGGAGGCGGACGTCGCCAGCGGAAGATTCCGGGAGGACCTCCTCTACCGCCTCCGGGTCGTCCCGATTCACGTTCCCCCTCTTCGCGAGCGTCTCGAGGACGTCGCCGTCCTCGCCGAGCACTTCATCCAGCGCTACGCCGAGGACCTGACCGGCGAGCCCCACTACTTCTCCGAGGCGGCGCTGGAGCACCTCGCCCGCCACTCCTGGCCCGGGAACGTCCGCGAACTCGAGAACGCCATCAAGCGCGCCCTGGTGCTGGCCGACGCCGAGGTGCTCTCCCCCGACGACTTCGCCTTTCTCGCGGAGAGCGAACCCGGGCCGGCGGGCGGCGCGGACCTGGAAGACCTGCTGACGGCGGAGGTGAAGGCCGCTCTCGCGGATCCGGAGCCGAACGAGGTCTACCGCCGCATCCTGGCGCGGGTGGAGCGCCCGCTGCTGGAGACGGTGCTCGCCTACACGGACGGCAATCAGATCAAGGCGGCCGCTCTGCTGGGCATCAACCGCAACACGCTGCGCAAGAAGATCGCGGATCTGGACATCTCCGTGCCGGGCCGCTCGTGACGCCGGAGGAGAGAGAGCGCGGGAAGGGGCGGATCGCCGGCCTTCACGTCCTGGCCGACGACGATCCGCGCTGGGGCGGCGACCCGGTGGCGCAGGCCCGCGCCGCCTGTGCGGGTGGCGCTGCCGTGGTGCAGCTGCGGGCGAAGCGCGCGGTCGACCGGGAGGCGCTGGCCTGGTGCCGCGCGATACGGGGGATCACTCGCGAGTCGGGGGCGCTCTTCATCGTGAACGATCGCTTCGATCTGGGCCTGCTGGCGGAGGCCGACGGCGTCCACCTGGGACAGGGCGATCTTCCACCCGGCCGCCTCCCCCCGGACGCTCGCGACGCGCTTCTGATCGGACGTTCCACCCACGATGCCGAGCAGGCGCGGCGGGCCTGCCGGGAGCCGATCGACTATCTGGCCTTCGGCCCGGTCTTCGGCACCACGTCGAAGCAGAGCGAGTACGACGCCCGCGGCCTGGCGGCGCTGGAAGAGATCGCCTCGATCGCCGGATCCGTGCCGCTCGTCGCCATCGGCGGAATCGACCAGGAGCGGGTGTCGAAGGTGATCCGGGCCGGCGCCGCCGCCGCGGCCGTGATCTCGGCGGTGGTGGGGGCGGCGGATCCCGTCGCAGCCACTCGCGCTCTGGTCACTGCCATCGAGGACACAGCAGCGTGACGGATCTGCACCTGCGGCTGGGCTCGGCTCTGGGCCTGGTCGGCTTGATCGCGATTGCCTGGGTCTTCTCCACCCGACGGCGGATCATTCCCTGGCGGGTGATCGGCTGGGGGCTCGGGCTCCAGCTGGCGCTGGCGCTGCTGCTGCTCAAGACCGCCTTCGGGCGCGCCTTCTTCGTAGCGGTCAATCATGCCGTCGCCCAGTTCATCGGTTTCACCGACGCGGGCGTGGCCTTCGTCTTCGGACCGCTCGCCGAGCTCGGCTTCTCCTTCGTCCTCGACGTGCTCCCGATCATCATCTTCATGGGCAGCCTCTTCGCCATCCTCTATCACCTGGGCATCGTCCAGTGGCTGGTCAACCTGCTGGCGGGAGTCCTCTCCCGCTCGATGGGAATCTCGGGCGCAGAGAGCCTGGCAGCGGTGGCCAACATCTTCGTCGGCATGACGGAGGCGCCGCTCCTGGTGCGGCCCTACATCGAAAACATGACCCGCTCGGAGCTGTTCACTGTGATGGCCACCGGAATGGCCACCATCGCGGGATCCGTGCTGGTGGCTTACGCGAAGATTCTGGGCGAAGGTGACTTCGCCGGTCACCTGGTGACGGCCAGCCTGCTCTCGGCGCCGGCGGGGATCCTCGTCGCCAAGGTCATGGTTCCCGAAACCGAGACCCCGCTGACCGCCAGCGGCGGACACGCGGCGGTGGAGCGCACCTCGGTCAACCTGATCGACGCCGCCTCCGAGGGTGCCCTCGCTGCGCTTCGCCTGGCCGCCTACGTGGGCGCGTTGCTGCTCGCCTTCGTGGCGCTGATCGCCATGTTGAACGGCCTGGTCGGCTGGATCGGGGGGCTGCTCGGCTTCCCCGACCTGACCCTCCAGTGGATCCTGGGCGTCCTCTTCGCGCCCCTTGCGCTGCTGATGGGCATTCCCTGGTCGGAGGCGGTCCAGGTCGGATCGCTCCTCGGTGTGAAGACGGTGCTCAACGAGTTCCTGGCCTTCCGGGATCTGGGAGTGCTGATCGAGGCGCAGACGCTCTCTCCGCGCTCGATCGTGATCTCCTCCTACGCGCTCTGCGGCTTCGCGAACTTCGGCTCCCTGGCGATCCTGCTGGGCGGCGTGGGCGGCATGGCACCCAGCCGCCGCGGAGATCTGGCGCGACTCGGGCTTCGCTCGATCCTGGCCGGAACCCTGGCCACGATGATGACCGGCTGCGTGGCTGGCATCCTGCTCTGACCCCACGCGCCGCCCCCGCTGGATCCGATCCGAGCTCAGTCGACGGCGAGACCCAGCAGCCGCTCGATGACGGCTCCGCCCAGCCAGGAGCCGACCGCAAGCAGACCGAGAGCCGAGAAGCGAAGAAATGTCGAGATGTCGAAAGGCCAGGTGTTCAAAGCCTCGGTGCGGGCCTCCAGCGCGAGCAATCCGGGCAAGCGGACCGCGGCATCGACGGCGGCAGGCCCCTTGCCGAGGACCTCTCGGCGCGCGCTCCGGATCGCCGTGCGCAGCAGCGCAAGCTCACGCCGCTTCTCCGAATCCAGGCGCTGGTGCACGCCCCTGAGCGACCGGAACATGACGAAGGCGCCAACGCTGAGTGTGCCGATCAGGATGAAGACGTGCATCCAGAGGAAACCGAAGCGCAGAAACAGCAGCGACGCGATCGAGCTGCCCAGCAGCCAGTACAGCGCGGACCGCAGGCCCCTGCGTGCAAAGGGGGCGAGGGGGCGAAGATCGAGGAGATCGATTCGGATCTTCCGGGTGACCCGCTCGTCGAGCCGCGCCTGGAGAGCGATGCTGGTGTAGGCGAGGCGTCCCATCAGGCCGAAGAGCACGGAGTTTGCGACCAGACTCCACACCACGTCGAACTCCCCGCCGACCCGATCGGGCAGGAAGCCCGCATCACCCCGAAAGGCGGGAATGATGGCGACGCCGAAGAGCCCGCCCGCAACGGTGGCGATCGCCCTCGGCAACCGAGCCACGGCGGAGAAGATCTCCTCCGCGGAGACTTCCACGCCGTCGGCGAGCAGGGGGCGAAGCGCGCCGAGATCAGCCCGCAGATCCGCTCGCAGCCGAAGCTGATTCACATACGTGAAGCCGATCAAGAGCCCGATCACCAGGTGGACCTGAAGCTCTGCGAAGCCCTCCGGATCGCGATCCGGTCCGAACAGGCCTCCTTCTCCCGCGAACAGAGCCCGGCAGACCAGGTAGGTGAGGAGCACCAGAGCGAAGATGCCGAGCGTCAGCCAGAGCGTCGCGAACGGGAGCCTGTCAGTGAGCCCGCGCTCCATCTCCTCGCTCTACTCCCCCTCTCCGGAGAGAAACAGTAGCGTCTTCAGCCCTTCCCCGACCCACTCCCCCGCTACGACGTTCCCGAGATCACTCAGATGGGTGTCGACGCTGCGGAAGTGCTCGCTCCCGCCTCGGAGCGCGTCCGTGGTGTCGAGAACCGGTGGTCCCCGGACGTTGTCTTCGATCCAGCGGCGCAGACGCTCGAGATCGTATCCCTCGGCGGCGAGGTCGCGCCCCAGCAGCCGCCCGAGATCGGCGTCGACGAGGATCCGATCCGGAAAGACGACCAGCAGCAGCGGGACTCCGAGGCGCCGCGTCACCTCCTCCAGGCCGTCCAGAGCGCGCGACACCTCCCCCGTCGCCGTACGCGCTCGCCGGGGCGAGTAGTTCGTTTCGAGGCGCCGCTCCACCAGGACGCGAAGCGCATCACCGACCTCCGTCAGCTTCTCTGCCTCGATCAGACAGCTCCCCTCGCGGCGCTGCAGCTGCTCGCGGCTGCCGCGATCCAGGCGGCTGGTGCGCGACACGAAGAGGACGTAGCGGAAGGTGCGGGAGTTCAACGGGTGGAACATCCGCAGGAATCGCGAGGCGGGGAAGCGGAAGTTGATCCCGGCGACGACGCGGCGCTCGGTGGCGGGAAGGTTGTCGGTGAAATCGTTCTCCAGGAAGAGACTGTAGACCACGGCGTCGAAACCGTATCCCTCCGCGACCAGGTGCTCGAGGAGATTCCGGGCGTCCACCGGGCCGTAGCCACCGATCCCGGCATTCATGGCCTCCACGGGCGCTCCGATCCGTTCCGATAGCGCTCGCGCCGCCACCTCCGGGTAGTTGCAGGCGGAGGCGCTTCCACTCCCCTCGGTATAGGAGTCCCCGAGAAAGAGAATGCGCAGACCGTCCGGGCGCCTCGCGTAGGGAGAGCCGGTTCGAAAGCCGTGGGGCGACCCGGCGTGGGCCTTCTTCATCCACACCCACTCGCCGGATCCTGACTCGAGCTCCCGATAGGGCCCCCCCAGACGAGACGAAGCACCCCGCGAGACCAGGGTCACATCCACCGCGAACAGCAGCAGCTCGAGGAGCAGGAAGGAGGCAATCAGCCCGCGAAGCGCCCCGGCCAGCGGCGCGGGCTTGCGGCGAAGCAGCTCGACGAGAAACAAGGCGGCGATCGCCACGAGCAGGACCAGGCAGGCGGCGGAGAGCCACTCGTACTCCCGGCGGCCCTCGTTGAAGAGCCCGAGGGGGAGCGCCCCGGAGTGATCCTGGATCCAGATCGCCGCGATTCCTGCGATCACCCAGAGGAGAAAGACAATGCGCAGCAGCGGAGCCATTCGCGTCACCGTCGCTGCTCCGGATGAAGCATGCGTGAAACGCCCTCCCGGAAGCTGCTGCCGGAGCTGGTCCGCACGGTGGGTTCAGGCTTCTCTCGTCGCCCTCGGGCGGGCGCTCCATCGGGACAGGGCATGACGGAGGATGAACTCTCCGCGCAGCCGCTTGTGCTGCAGCCCGTTCCTCGATGTGAATCTCTTCGTCTTTCGAATCACCCGGTCCGCATGCTGCGGGCCGAAGCTCTTCGAGAGTGCTTGCCGGCAGGGTTCGATCCCGATCTGCTCGGAGAGGCGGCTGCAGAGGTGGGCGTAGTCGAAGAGCGCCATTCGCGTCCCCGAGATGCCGGCCGGATATCGCGCCGACTTGGCGAGGTCGCAGATATAGAACTTCCCCGCGCGGTCGACGAGCATGTTCTTCGTGCTGAGGCAGAAATGATGAACGCCTGCGTCGTGCATCCCGTGCACGGCCTCGAACATGAGGCTGAAGTCGAGCTCCTCTGCTCGCTCGTGCGGCTCCTTCAGCACCTCCCGTACTGACATGGCACCATCGATCATCCGAGTCGCGATGATCTCGACGCGCCCCAGTCGCGGTGAATCGGCCAGGCCCCAGAACACCGGCTCGGTGCACGGGACCCGCGCCCGATGGAGATCGGCCAGGCCGTCGTGCTCGCGTTTCACGCGGATTCCGGCGCGGCGGCCCCTCTTCAAGTAGACCTTGATGAAGACGCGGCCCGCCTCGCCCAGCGGCTGAACCCAGGCCACCACTCTGGTCTCATGCTTCACGAGCTCGCCGTCGGGCGGAACGGCGAGCTCCAGCATGGAACCGGCCTCGAGCGTCGGCTCGGACGTCTCCGCCACCTCGACGTCAAGCGGCTCCGTGCTCAATCCTGCCTCCGTCTCGTGAGCACTTGGCGGTAACCGCAACCGATGAATGAGAAGGTGAGGCGCGGGCACACGACCCCGTCGATGGTCTGGTGCTCATTTCACTCTTCTGATCCGGCCTGTTGCCGCCCATGTGCTTCTCGCTCCCGACTCCGGCGGAGTGGGCTTTCTCATGGTACTGCTGCTGCTATGGTCTCGCCGCGAGATGGTGCGTGTTCTCGGCAACCTCACGATTCTACTCTGTACGGTCCTGATCTGTCTCCTGGCGGCCGAGTTCGTCTTCCGTGCGATTCCCTCGAGCCGGGACATCGAGGTGAAGGGGGACGGCAGCACCAAGGTGCGTTTCAATCCGTACCGCGCGGACGGCGCTCTGAGTCACACGATCCGGCCGGATTGGGAGACGCTCCAGGTGGCCGACGAGTACTCGGTGCGCGTCACCACCAACGCGCTGGGAATGCGGGGTGCCGCTGCCAGCGAAGAGAAGGCTCCAGACGTCTACCGGATCCTGGTGGTCGGCGACTCCTTCGCCTTCGGATACGGCGTGGAGGACTGGGAGACCTTTCCAGCGCGGCTCCAGACCGAGATCGAGGAGCGCGGGCTGCGCGTCGAAGTGCTGAACGCGGGCGTGCCGGGCTGGAGCACGGACAGCTACTTCGTGTATCTCCGGAAGCGCGGCTTCGCCCTGGATCCCGACCTCGTGATCATTGCCATCAGCGAGAACGAGCTCTCCGACATGGGCTGGAACCGTCTCACCCTCGGAGAGGATCGGCTGCCGCGCCGGATCGAATCGACCCGGCGCATGATCGACTACCGAGGCCGGATGCGGTACCTGGACGGCGGCCCCCTCGACGTTCCGGCTCTCGATTTTCCGGGAAGCGAATGGCTCGCCGACCACTCCGAGCTCTTCCACCGGCTGCGGCTCCGCATCGCCAGGACCTGGATCTCGCTGCGCCTCGAGTCGGAGACCGAGAAGCGAAGCCGGACGGCGGGGGAGCCGCCCTCCGGCCCCATCGCCTCGCTCGGCGAGGGCGAGATCCAGCGTGGGCTGCTGAGCGACGACGCCTTTCGGCTTCGCTACCACCGCTACCTGATCGATGCCATCAGGACCGCTGCGGAGGAGCGGGGCATCGCGCTGCGCTTCCTGATGGTGGCGTCGCCCTGGTATCCGGAGCACGCGAAACAGGGGGAGCGCGCCCTTCACGAGGACTGCGGTCGTGATCCGGCTTGCATGGACTCCCTCGACCTGTTCACCGGAGCCTCCAGCCCGGAAGCCTACTACCCCCGGGACGGGCACTGGACGGCCGAGGGACACGCCCGCGTCGCTCGGGCTCTGGCAGACTGGCTCGCCAGCGACGAGACCCTCGGACTGGGTCCCTAGCAGGGGGGACCCATGGAGCATCGCGGCAGGCCCGGCGGCGCGATCACTGGAGTCCCTTGAACTCGTGACACCAGTAGAGGACGAACCGGCGCACCTCCGCCCCGACTTCGATGGTGACGGGCTCGAGTTCCTCTACCGACCGGCAGGAGCGCCGCAACAGGTCGTCCTCTTTCTCCCGATGCCGTTTGTGGACGTAGAGGGCATCCCATCCGACCAGCTCCCGGTCCCGCTCCCAGACCAGGAACTGCTTGCTCCGCCGCCGATCGAGGGGCTGCGCCGGATAACGACCCCCGGCGAGCCACTCCAGGTGACCCGCCAGGTGATAGTTGGGAGCTGTGAGGAACACGGGGCGTCCAGCGCCGCGCTGCTCGATCTCGACACCGATGCGCTCACGGAGCTCGTCCCAGCCGCGGGTCTCCACGGCGAGGCGGGCCAGCCCCTCGGGCTTGTCGGGACCCTCGTGCCGCGCAGTCGCTAGCGCCAGCGGCGTCGCAATGGCCAGCGCCATGAGCAACGCGCCGCCGGTTGCCAAGGAAGCCCGCAGGAAGCGCGGGCTCACGCCGGCCCCCACCCGGCCGAGATTCTCGAGAGCGATGGGGAGCGCGGTGACGAAGCAGGGCACCACCCATTGCAGGTGGATCTCCGTCACGAGCGCGACGGCGCCGAAGGCTGCGAAGGGGACCCAGGAAGCGAGCGCGGCGAGCCGAAAGGCGGGCTCGTCGCGCAAACGCCCGCCCCGGAGGCCGACGGCGGTCTGTCGCAGCCACGCCCAGGCGAGGAGCGGCGTCAGCAGGGCGAACGGCTGTAGCACCAGGAGTGCCAGGTGCTTGGGCGCCTCGCCGGGCACCAGCCCGTCTCGAAATGGCATGCCCAGCGCCGTGCCTCCGTGCGCGGCGCTCCAGATGAGATTGGGTGCCCACACCACGAGGGCCGTGGCCAGAGCGAGGTAGGGGTGAGGCCGACGCAGAGGGCGACGCGGATCCAGCCAAAGGAAGAGGAAGAAGGATGCGAAGAGGAGCGCACCGTTGTACTTGCTCAGAATGGCGAAGCCCGCGGCCGCGCCCGCCGCCAGGCTCCAGGGGATGGACTCGCGCGACGCCGCCTGGTGGAAGAGCAGCAGCGCCAGGCTCCAGAAGAAGAGGAGTGGGCCCTCGGGCGTCGCGACGACCCCGAACGGAAGCCAGAATGGGGCGAACGAGAGCGCGAGGAGGCTGGCGAGGGCCGCCTTCGGGGCGACCAGGCGGCGGTAGAGCAGAAAGCAGACCCATGAGCCCAGTGAGCCGAGCAGGACGTGGCCGAGCCGCAGCCCCAGCGTCGAGTCCCCCAGAAGGCTGGATGCGAGCATCGTGACCGCGACGCCTGGGGGGTGATCGAAGTACCCCCAGGCGAGCTCCCGCGACCAGAGCCAGTAGTAGCTCTCCGACTGGAGCAGCGGGACGAGGACCGCAAGGGTTGCGCGCAGCAAGGTGAAGCCCGCGATGATCGCCAGCGCTTGTCTCAGTGATCGCTCCTCAGCGTGCCCCGCCCCACCGGAATCCACAGCCAGAACGTAGCCAGCAGGCCAAAGCCCACCATGTTGGCAATACCGGGCTCACGAGCGCCACCCAGATGATGAGCAGACCGTAGGCTCACTCGGGGCCCTCGTCTCGAGAGGCGTCGGGCGCCGCCGCCACCAAGTAGTGGCGCCGCGCCGCGGTGAACTCCCTGACGACCCGTGGCCGCCAGGGAGCGCCGTCTGCATCCCTCAGCTTCGATCTCTCCTTCGTTTCCACGACGACGAGCGAACTCGGATGCTCCTGGAAGAAGGCGGCGATCTCGTCCGTGTCTTCCAGCTCCACGACCGTCGCCTCTGCGTAGTAGGCGAAGGCACCCACCTTCGCTCCCCTGCCCACGTAGCCCAGCTGGCCCTGATCCCCGGTTCGGCCACGCAGCCAGGCGGCTGGGACGTAGCTGCTGAGGGGATTCCAGACGGGAAAGCCCATGGCGACGACGACTCCGAACGCTGCGATCTGGCCGACCCCGAGGGTCGCGAGGGCAGAGCCAAGGTCGCCACGGCGGAAGGCGCGCCACGTCCAGATGGCCGAGACCAGGGCGACCGCTCCGAGGGCGAGGAGGACGCCGCGCATGCCGAGCAGCACTTCGGGGAAGCCCTCCTTCATGACGATCCGGGGAACGACGAACCGCATTCCGGCCGCGGCCAGAGCGAACCCGAGCCCGACAACACCGAGTACGACGACCGCGGCCCGCACGAACCAGCGGACGGGCCGAGGGTCGGCGCGCTCGCGGCCCCGCAAGACCGCTGACAGCCAGACGCCCAGAAGCAGCGCGAGCGCCGGGAAGGCCGGCGCGAGGTACGCCTGGCGCTTTGTCGCGGCGAGCGACAGGAACACGAAGAACGTCGCGAACCACCAGAGCGCCAGCTGGACGTACCGATCGCGCCATGCATGGGCCCGCACACCCCACGCCACGGCGACCGGCAGCAGCCAGATCCATGGCGCCAGATCGATCCAGATGCGCCCCGCGTAGTAGAAGAGCGGCTGCCCGTGGCTCTGCTCACCGCTGCCGAAGCGCTGGAAGTTTTGGCGCAGCAGTTCGTCGATGACGTAGTCAGCGCCGACCGCGTCTGCCACGGCGAAATACCAGGGGAGAGCGATCGAGAGCGACACGCAGGTGAGCGGGACGAGCTCCAGGATCGACCGCCACTCGCGGCGAGCGGCGTGCCAGAGCACGAGCACGAGGCCCGGCAGGAGAAGCCCGAGCGGGCCCTTGACGAGCCAGGCGATCCCGAGGAGCAAGAACGCCACGACCCGTGGGGTCCAACGCGCGGGCTCGCCGGCCGACCCGTAGACGAGCAACGCCAACGGCCACAGACGTGGTGAACCAGACGTCAGTACCGTAGTTGACGGACTGCAGCACGAATTGGCTTGATCCGAGCATTACCAGCCCGGCCCAGAGACCCGTGCGCGCGTCGAACCAACGGGTACCCGTGGCCACGAGCGCACCGATCATCCCGAACGCAGCCAGTGCACCAGGCAGCCGCATGGAGAGTTCGCCGAGGCCTCCGAGCAACCAGCTGGAAGCCGCCGCCACCCAGTAGAGGAAAGGCGGATAGTCGAGAAAGACCTCTCCATTGAAGCGAGGCACCACCCAATCCCCGCTTTGGATCATCGCAAGACAGACCCCGGCCAGGTCCGGCTCGACGGAGTACCACAGGTCGCGGAGGCCAAGCCACGGTACGAACACGATGAACGCAAAGAGCGCCACCCACCCGGCGGGGTGTCGCAGCAGCAGGTCCTCGAGGCGAATCGCGACCCGGATCTCGCGGTCCCGTGACTCGCCCGCCTTCGACCCACCCTCTTCCATCCTTCACCCCTACCTTTCTACCCGCCGCCGCCGTGTGGGGCATCTGCTCGGGTCCGCCCGAAGCGGCCGTAGAGCGACGGCAGGAGGAGGAGGTTCAGCGCCGTGGAGCTCACGAGCCCCCCCAGGATCACGATGGCCATGGGGTGCTCGAGCTCCTGCCCCGGCTGATTCCCGGAGAGGGCGAGGGGCAGGAGCGCAAGCCCCGCGCAGAGCGCCGTCATCAGAATGGGCGCCAACCGCTCCTCCGCGCCACGGAGCAGGAGCTCGCGACCGAAGGGCTCGCCCTCCTCGCGCTCCAGATGCCGGTAGTGGCTGATGAGGAGGATGCCGTTGCGCGCAGCGATGCCGAGGACGGTGACGAGGCCCACCAGCGAGCCCAGGGAGAGCACACCGTGGGCGACGAGCGCCGCGCCGAGGCTTCCCACGAGCGCGAAGGGCAGCGTCCCGAAAATCAGGCTCGCGAGACGCAGGGAGCCGAAGTCGGCGTGGAGCAGCAGGAAGATTGCGACGAGGACGCCCCCGGCGAGCCACGCCAGGCGGCCCTGCGCCTGGGCGCGAGCTGCATACTCGCCCAGGATCTCCGGGTGGGACTCGGGCTCGAAGGGAAGCGCGCGCACGCGGGACTCGATCTCCCGCGCGACGCGGCCGAGGTCGCGGCCTTCCACGTTGCAGGTGACGTCGATTCTCCGGGAGCCTCCCTCGCGCTTGATCTCGTTCGGCGCAGGCACGATGGACACAAGAGCCACGTCGCCGAGTGGAACGGGAGCGCCGCCGGCCGTGGAGATCGGAATGCGGCGCAGCCCCTCGACGTCCTCGCGCAGGGCGTCCGCACCGGAGACGACCACGTCGAAGCGCTTCTGATCGCGGCGCACCTCACCCACGCGTCGTCCCTGGAGCAGCGTTGCCAGGTCGCCCTGGATCTTCGCGGCGGAGAGACCGAAGAGGGCTGCCCTCTCGGCGTCGGGGCGTACCACGATCTGCGGCACCAGGGCCTGGGCCTCGATCTTCAGGTCCTTCACGCCATCGACGCCCTCCATCGCCTCCGCCACCGCTCTGGCCTGGCGCCGCAGGCCATCGAGGTCCGGGCCGTAGATGCGCACCACAAGCGTGGCTCCCGCGCCGGTCAGGACCTCCTTGATGCGCTCCTTCAGGTAGGTGAGGACGTCGCGCTGGAGGCCCGGATAGCCGGCGATGACCTCGTTCACGCGGGCAACGGTGGCGTCGTAGTCGGCGTCGTCGTCGAGGGCGATCCACAACTCGGAGAAATTCGGGCCCACCACCTCGTCGCCCTCTTCGGCGCGGCCCAGATGGGAGCCGAAGCCCCGCACGCCGGGGATGGCGCGAAGCTCCCGACTCACGCGCAGCGTGACCCGGCGCAGGGCCTCGAGAGAGGTTCCGGGCTTCTCCACCCAGTGCATGAGAAACTGTCGTTCGCGAAAGGCCGGCAGGAACTCCTCGCCGAGGACGGGAAGCGTGGCTGCGCCGGCGGCCATCGCAAGGCCTAGGAAGGCCATGGTGCGTCGCGGGTGATCGAGGAAGAATGGCAGCATCCTGCGGTAGCGCCGCTTCAGCGCCTTCACGAAAGCCGGCTCCTCATCCCGGCCCGGAGCGCCCTCCAGCAAGAGGAGCGACAGGACCGGCGTCACCGTGAGCGCCACCGCCAGCGACGCCATCACGGCGAGGACGTAGGCCACGGCGAGAGGGCGGAAGAAGGCGCCGGCGAGCCCCGGCAGGAAGAAGACAGGCACGAAGACCAGGCTCACGATCAGGCTCGCCAGGACGACGGCGCTCCGGACCTCCAGGGAGGCGTCGAGAACCACCCGCAGCGGGGAGCGCACGAAGCCTTCGCGCCGGGCACCGCGGAGGCGCCGTGCGATGTTCTCGACGTCGATCACCGCGTCGTCCACGACCACGCCCACTGCGATGGCGAGGCCTGCCAGCGTCATGGTGTTCAAGGTGGCGCCGAAGGCGCGCAATACGAGGAGGACGACGGCCACGGAGAGCGGAATCGTGACGAGACTGATCACGGCGGGCCGCCAGCGCACGAAGAAGAGGAAGAGGACGGCGGCCACGAGAGCGCAGCCGAGGAGCAGCGCGTGGCGGAGGTTCGCGATCGATTGCTCGATGAAGCTCGCCGGGCGGAAGATGCCCGTGTCGATCTCGACGTCGCCGAGGGCGGGTCGCAGTGCTTCGAGGGCCGTCTCCACCTGCTCGGTCACCGCGAGGGTGTTGCCCCAGGGATGCTTCTCGACGACGAGGAGCAGCCCCGGGACGTCGTTCACGATGGCGTCGCCGATGGGGGGCGGAAATCCGATGCCCACCTCGGCCACGTCGCCAAGGCGGAGCGGTGCCCCGTCACGAGCCTCGACCAGGGCTTCGGCGAGGGCCTGCGGATCGTCGGCCAGCGAAGCCTGACGGACGGCCATGCGCTGGGTGGGCGTATCCACGAAGCCGCCGGCGGCGACGGCCGTAGCCTCGGACGCGGCACGCACCACAGCGTCCAGGGTCGCGCCGGCAGCGGCGAGGAACTCGGGGTCCACGCGCACCTGCAGCTGACGGTCCCGCTGACCCCAGATGGCCACATTGGCGACCCCCGGCACGGCCATGAGACGCGGCCGGATCACCCAGAGCGCCAGCGTCGTGAGATCCATCTGCGAGAGCCGCTTCGACGTGAGGCCAATCTTCAGCGCGCGACTCGTGCTGGAGAGGGGTGGCAACAGGACAGGAGCGCGCGCCAAGCTGGGAAGCCGCCCGGCCTCGGCCAGCAGACGCTCCTGCACCGCTTGCCGCGCTACGAGGGCGTTGGTGCCCTCCTCGAAGATCAGGACGACGGAGGAGAGACCGAGGACGGACTTCGAGCGCAACGTGGCCAGCCACGGCACACCGAGCAGTGCGCTCTCCAGAGGAGCGCTGACGAGGCTCTCGACCTCCTCGGTGGAGAGGCCCGGGGCCTCGGTCTGGATCTCCACCAGGGGCGGAGCGAACTCGGGGAAGGCGTCGAGCGGGAGCTCTCGGGCGCTGGTGATGCCGAGCGTGATCAGGAGCGCCGCCAGCGCGACGACGAGAAAGCGCAGCCGCAACGACGTGAGAACGATCCAGCGCATCGCTACTTCGCAAAGCCGAGCTCGACGCCGAAGAGCTCCGATGCGCCGGCGGAAACGATCTGCGTGCCCGCCGCAGGTCCGGCGGAGAGCGTGGCCCAGCCCCCCTGCGTATCCCGAACCTCGACCCGTCGACGCACGAAGGCGTTGGAGGCCGCCTCCTCGTAGACCCAGGCGCCACCCTGGGCGTCGCGGACCACGGCCGACAGCGGTGCGCGGAGCGCGTCCGCCTGCTCGCGGAGCGGGACGAGCACCACGACCCGCTCGCCGGGGCGAAGCCCCGCCCCTGCCTCCGTGGGCTCGTAGAAGAGATCGATGGTCGCCGAAGCCGTCGCGGCGGAGAGAGGGACGCGGAGGGGACGCAGCCACCCGTCAGGCCCGCCGCTCGGAGCTCCGAGCGGGCGGAAGCCCGCCGGCGCCTCGAGGTCGAGACGCTGCGTCTCGCCGCCGTACACTTCCACGCGCACCCACACGCGCCCTGCTCCGACGGCGTCGAAGACCGGGGTCCCGAGCAGACTCCGGCGCCGGCGCGCGATGCGGAGTGCCGCCTCGGCGAGGGCGAGCTGGGCGCGGGCGTCGTCAACGGAGCGACGGCTCCCGCCGCCGCTTTCGAGAACGCCCTCGGCGCGCTCGAACGTCTCGCGCGCGGCTTCCCTTGTGATCCATGCTGCCTCGACGACGCCGTCCGCCGCCAGCTGCAGTTCGCTCACACGCTCGAGCTCGCTGGCGTTCCGCGGCGGCACGAGGGAGTAGATCGAGGTCGCGCGGGTGGCGCCGTCGGACGCATCGCCCAGGGCGACCACCACATCGCCAGCGAGGAGTCTGTGACGGATTGCGCGGATGGCTTCGAGGGGAACTGTCTCCAGCCCGAGCCTGCTTCGGGCCTCGGGCGTCAGTTTCACTTCTGCGAGTCCGGTCCCTGAGACTGGTCTCACGGTGGCGGGCATGGAAGGCTTCGCGGCGCCGCCCGCTGCGGTCTCTCCACAAGCGACCAACAGCACGAGCGCCAAGCTCAGCGCGAAGGACCTCTTCATCACGGCCTCGCTCCATGACTCGTGGCGGTGGCCACGTCGCCCAGAAATCTTACGCGCGTCCCGATACTGCGCTCGATTTCGACACAGGCACGCTCGTGCTCTGCCCGGAGGTCCGCCTCCCCCAGCCGCGCGACGAGGAGAGCGCCCTTCGCCTCGAGTACACTCACGTAGGGCACTTCGCCGAGCACGTAGGCCGTCTGCGCCTGGGCGAGCCGGGTCTCGAGGCGCGCTGTGAGCTCGAAGCGGGAGCCGCGAAGCGCTGCGGCGGTCTCCCGCTCCCGGACCAGGGCGATGGCAAGCTCAAGGTGGGCCCGCTCGAGGAGCGCGACCCGCGCCGCCGTTGCGACCTCTGCGTTCGCGTCGGCACGGGCGCGGCCGGCCTGGTTCTGGTTCAGGATCGGGAGCGCGGCAGTGAGACCCGGCCCGGACTCGAAGCCGTCGGTGCCCCGGCCGTTCGCATCGTAGATCGCGGAGAGAGTGAAGATCTCTGCAACTGCCAGATCCCCTCGCGCGTTGGCGGCTTGGACGGCGAACGCCGCTGCACGAAAGTCCGGCCGTGCGCGAAGCGCCTCCCGCCACAGCGCGTCGAGCTCGCCTCCGCAGTCCCCCTTTCGCGGCGAGGCGACGTAGGTCGGCGCGTCGCCGCCGCGCCAGAACCCGAGGAGGGAGAAGAAGCGCTCCTCCGCCTCGCGTGCCGCGATCCTCGCGCGCGTGAGCTCCTGCTCGGTCTCGATGGCGGCAATCCTCGCGGCCCCGGTCTCGAACGCGCTGGCGTCGCCGAGCCCGAGGCGGCGCTCGGCGATGGCGGCAATCTCGGCGCGCAGCGCTCGTGCCTCCTCGCTGATCCGCAGCCGTTTCTGCGTCCGCTCGAGATCCACGGCCGCCGCGCGCACGTCCCGCGTGAGGTCGAGCCCGTTTTGCACGAGCGTCGCCGCGGCTCGTAGAGCCTCTGCCTCCGCGACCGCCATCCGCGCCGGACGCAGCCAGAGTACGTCGATGGGAAGCGTCACCGCGAACTCGAGCTGCTTCGGGCCAACCGGGTAGAGCACGGAGGCCGTCGGGTTCGCGAGTTCTGCCGCCTGGACGATGGCAGCCCTCGAGAGGCCGAGCCCTGCGAGGGCCTCCGCGAAGGCCGCGTTGTTCCAAAGCGCAAGCGCGACGGCCTCCTCGCTCTTGATCCCGTCTACCAGATCCACACCGGGTGGGATGAAGAGCTCCGGCGGCGTCCAGAATGCCGGGGGCGCCACTGCCCACGCGTTCGCGATCTCGGCCCGGATTGCGTCCGGCCAGAGCGCCGGGCTTGCACCCGCGCACCCGAGAACGCTCGCCGCGGTCAGCAAGAGGAAGGCGCTACGCATGTGCGAAGTGTCGGAGACCGCCCGCCCGCCATCAATCCGCAAACGGTTCAGGTGACGACATCGTCATCCTGGTAGGGTCGAGGGCTCGTGCGGTGGGCCGTAGGATATGCTTCGCGTCGGCTCTTGTTCACGTCTGACAATCGATCCCGTGAACCTATTCGAGCACTCGGAACGCGTCGACGGGTTCGGAAGAGAATGAAGATATTGTCATGAGCGGAGATGAAGAAGACGTCATGAAGCAGCAGTGGAAAGAACGCCTTCCTGGAAGTCTGTTAGAAGGAGTGCCTCTGAGCTGGGTGTCTGCACCATCCGCTACGCTAACCTGCGCGTGAGGGATGCTCATGAGAGTTCTGCTTCTCGAAGACGACTACGAAACGGCGTTGGCGCTCGAGAAGGGGCTCACTCACGAGGGGTACACAGTCAGCGCGTCCCGCGACATCGGAGAGGCACTGCTCCTGATGAATAGCGAATCGTTCGACCTCGCCGTGCTCGACGTGATGGTGCCGGGTGGCTCGGGGTACGACGTGCTGGCTCGGCTGAAGGCTGACAAGCCACAGATCCAGGTGTTGATGCTGACGGCTCGCGGTTCGGTGGAGGACCGGGTCCAGGGGCTCGACCGGGGTGCCGACGACTACCTGGTGAAACCATTCGCCTTCGGCGAGCTGGCGGCGCGCCTGCGCGCCCTGACACGTCGCCACACTCCTCATTCGAACCAGCTGCGCTTCGGTGAGCTACGAATGGACCTGATACAACGGCAAGTGTCGGTGGAGGAAAGGCCTCTCGACCTCACGCCGATCGAGTTCAGCCTGTTGGCGAGTCTCCTGCGGGCGAACGGCGAGCCCGTGGGGCGCCAGGAGCTCCTCCGGAACGTCTGGGGATACGAGTTCGACCCCGGCACGAACGTCGTCGACGTTCACGTGAACCGTCTCCGGCGGAAGCTCGAGGACGCGGGTGTCCCCGAGCTGATCCGCACGGTCCGAGGGCGCGGCTATGCAACCGGCTGACTTCTTCAGGCGAAATCTGGGTCGTCGTGACACGCAAGCGGTTCTCACCGTCTCCGGTCTCCTCTTCCTGGCCGTCGCAGTGCAGGGCCTGGTGCTCTACGAATACGTGGCCGTGGAGAGCCTGGAAGAAGCCGATCGCTGGGTGCAGCAAGCTCTACAGAACTTTCTTCCTCGCGTGGCGCGAGGTGAGTCCCCTGCGTTCGTCGCCGACGACCTGCGAAGGACGCTCGGCGACGAGGCGCCAGCCGTGCGGCTGCGCGGCAGCCGCGGTGAGCTCCTCGATGGGTGGGGGCGATGGCCAGCGACGGACCGGCACGTGCCGGTGGCTCAGGGTGACGACGAACGCACGCTAGGCGCCTTCCGGCTGCTCAAGCCCGAGAACCACATGGTCGGCCAGATCGGGCTCCCGTCGGGGACGACGCTCGAGCTGGCCCTGCCGTTGGACCACTTTGCCGCCGAGGCGGCCGAAATAGCGCGGGGCATCTGCCTGATCACGCTGGGTTCGGGGTTGTTCGCGGTCTTGATCGCCCTGATCGCGACTCGGCGCGCCTTCGCGCCGCTACGGCACGCGACCGCGCTGCTCGGGAACGTCGACGCGGGCCACCTGGGGCACCGGCTGCCGACGCGGGGCACGGCGGACCCTGTGGACCGCCACGCAGAGGTGCTGAACCAAGTCTTGTCTACGATCGACAACTCGTTCGCCCGCCTCCGAGCCTTCAGCAGCGACGCGGCCCACGAGCTGCGTACGCCCCTCCACCGGATTGGCAGCGTGGCGGAGGTGGCGCTTCTCCGGGAGGCCGCCGAGGATCTGCGCCCGGCTCTCGAGTCCGTCCACGCCACGTCACAGGAACTCTCCCGGCTGATTCAGGCGCTGCTGCTTCTCGCCGAGCTCGACGACGAGCGCTTCGTGCTGAAGCGGTCGCCGGTGGAAGCGCGGGCCTTGATCGCGCGCAGCGCGGAAATCTACGGTCCGCTCTTCGAGGAGCGGGGCATGAAGCTCAGCGTCGAGAGCGACGCGGCGTCCATCGAAGGGGATTCCCTGCTCCTCGACCGCGTTCTGGCGAACCTGCTCGACAACGCGCTTCGCCACACGCCACCGGGTGGCCAGGTGGAGATCCGAGGCGTTCGAGCCGAGGCCGGCTTCCGGATCTCCGTCGATGACGCAGGGACCGGTGTTCCCGGCGAGCTGCGCGAGCGGATCTTCGATCGCTTCGCGCGGCTCGAAGGCACTCGAGACAGTCCGGGAGCTGGACTCGGACTCGCCCTCGCGCGCGAGATCGCTCGCGTCCACGCTGGCGATCTCACGGTGGAAGACTCGCCGCTGCTCGGAGGAAGCCGGTTCGTCTGGTGGCTGCCGGGGCGGGGTTCTCCCCGATCGCCTTGATGACGGGTACCAGCCGGCGTCCGTTGCGTGTTGGCGCAGTGGACAAGGCCGCCGCACACTCGTCCACACCAGGGCGGAGGGAGCGAGATGGACAGGAGCGAGCCATCCGCTTGCTCAGGCGTCGGGGCAGACCGCGGGGAGGCTGACGGTGAAGCTGGAGCCTTCGCCAGGCTCGCTCTCGAGGGCGATCTCTCCGCCGTGCGCCCGGGCGATCTCCCGGGCGAGAGCGAGGCCGAGACCGACTCCCGGTGTCTCCGGCCTGCCGGCGACCCGGTGAAAGGGCTCGAAGACGTTCGAAGCCTGCTCTGGATCGATCCCGATGCCGGTGTCGCGGATGGTCACATCCACCTCTTGCTCCCGCGGCGCGACGGTCACCTCGATCCGCCCGCCGGCGGGCGTGTACTTGACGGCGTTGTGCAGCAGGTTGGCGAAGAGCTGATGAAGCCAGCTGGCATCGCCCGGCACGTCGACCGAGTCGTCGAGATCGGTGGAGAGCTGCACCCCCGCTTCGGCTGCCAGTGGTTGGAAGAATTCCACCACCTCCGCTAGGAGAGCGGAGATCGCCACGGGGACGCGCTGCCCGGGCTGGAGACCGGCCTCGGACTGGGCCAGCCGCATCATCGCGTGCACCGAACTCGATAGCGATTCCACCTCCGTGGCGATCTCTCCCAGTATTCGACGGTACTCCTCGGGCTCGCGCTCCTTCTCCAGGGTCACGTCGATCCGGCTTCGCATCGCGTTGAGAGGCGTGCGAAGCTCGTGGGCCGCGTTGGCCGAAAAGCGCTGCATCCGGTTCACGCTCGTGCGAATGCTGGCGATCATCTCGTTCAGCGTGTTCGCCAGCTCGTCGAGCTCGTCCCGGTTTCCCGTGGTCGGAATCGTCTCCTCCAGGTGCGTCCCCGTGATGCGGCGGGCGGTGAGGTTGATCTGCTTGATGGGGCGCAGACTCCCGCGCGCCAGCCAGGAACCGAGTGCCGCCGTCAGCAGCAGGAGCACCGGAAGCGAGTAGAGGTAGATGTCCCGGACCGTGCGGGAATTGCGAACGAAGCGGCGGGTGTAGAGGGCGCCCTGGACGAAGGCCTTCTTTGTCGGCATCTCCATCACCAGATAGGGGTAGTTTCCCTCGAGGTCCGCCTCGTACCAGATGCGGTTGGGGCTGCTGCTCTGCATGGCGTCCGAGAGGTCGAGAGCGTGGGCGGCCAGCGACCCTCGCGCGACCAGAGGGGCGCCATTCACGTCGAAGATCCGGATGCCGAGCTTGAGATCGGACTCGGCGATGGCGACGTTCCGCTCGACGATCTGGACCACCGAGGGCGCCGTCGGCCAGGCGTCGCGAACCGCGTCGGCGATCTCCTTCACCTGGAGCTCCAGGTGGAGCTTCGCGTCGCGCTCGGTGCGGCTGATCACCCGGGAGTAGGTATAGGCCGCGAAGATGGAGACGGTGACGAGCAGCGCCGCGGTGAAGCGCAGTGTCCAGCGCGTGCCGATCGAGACGGAGCGCCTCACTCGCACCCGTCGGCCTCGTCCCGTTCCTCCAGCATGTAACCCACCCCCTTCACGGTGTGGATCAGCTTCGGCTCGAAATCCTGGTCGATCTTCTTGCGCAGATGGTTGATGTGCACGTCGATCAGGTTGGAGTAGGTGTCGAATCCCAGGCCCCACACCTTCTCGGTGATCATGGTCCGGGAGACCGCGTGGCCCGCGTTCCGGAGCAGGTACTCGAGCAGCGAGAACTCCTTCGGCGTGAGCTCGACGGGGCTCCCGGCGCGCTCCACCGCGTGGCGCCGCAGATCGAGGACGAGGTCGGCCATGCCGAGGCGTCCGTCGTCCGGCTCCGAGAGGCTTCGCCGCGCCACCGCCTGGATGCGCGCCAGGAGCTCGGCGAAGGCAAAGGGCTTCACCAGGTAGTCGTCGGCGCCCAGGTTGAGTCCCCGGATCCGATCCGCCACCTCACCGCGGGCGGAGAGGAAGAGCGCCGGCGTGTGCACGCCCTTGCCGCGAAGCGTCGTCAGGACCTCGAAGCCATCCGAGTCCGGGAGCATGACGTCGAGGATCAGCAGGTCGTAGGGACCGCGAAGCGCGCATTCGATGCCGCCCTTCGCATCCTCCGCCACATCCACGCTGTAGCCGCGCTCGGAGAGCCCCTGGTGGATGTACTCCCGAGCGGTCAGGTCGTCCTCGATGTAGAGGATCCGTAGCAGGTCCCTTCCCTCCAGAGCGCCGGGGTCGAATTCTCGCCACGGCGGGTGAAATCCCAGTGAATTGTGCCCCCTCCGCTGGCGGCGTCACCCCCCTTTCTTGTTCCCCGAGGGGACTGGGCGGAGCGAGGCAAATCTCACCCGATCTGTTAAATCTTGACACTCAACTCCAGATTCCTATTCTCGGCTCGATGCAGCTGATGGCACAGGAAGAGTACGGTCTTCGCTGCCTGCTCGAGCTGTCCCGGCACTCCGGCCCGAAGCCTCTCACGATCCAGGAGATCGCGAAGGCCGAGGGGCTCTCGCCGGACTACACGGCGAAGCTTCTCCGGGAGCTCCGGCGTGGCGGGCTGGTCAGCAGCCGGCGCGGTGCCGCCGGCGGCTACCACCTCACGCGAGAGCCGGAAGACATCAGCGTCTGGGATGCGATCGAGGTCCTGGGGGGCTCGCTCTTCCCGGATCGCTTCTGCGACGGCCACCCCGGTCAGCGCAGCCTGTGCGTGCGGGGCTCCGACTGCTCGATTCGCAGCATCTGGCGCCTGGTCGACGACGCCGTTCGCGACGTCCTCAGCCGCATCACCCTGCGAGACCTTCACCGGGCCGAGATCGCCATGGGGACATGGCTGGAAACGCGCCCCGAACCGTTGCGGAGAACCCAATGAACCAGCCCACCGTCGCCGAGGTCATGGATGCCCTGCGGCCGATCATCGATCCCGATCTGGGTAAGAGCATCGTCGATCTCGGTTTCGTCAAGCACGTCGTCATCGATGGATCCAACGTCTCCTTCAGCATCGAGCTCACCACGCCCGCCTGCCCGGTCAAGGCGGAGTTCGAGCGCGAGGCCAGGGGAAGGGTGCTCGCCCTCGACGGCATCGAAGACGTCGAGGTCGAGATGACCGCCGTCACCCGGGGACGCCCGGCCGCGTCCGAGAGCGAGGCCGTGCTGCCCGGAGTGAAGAACACGGTGGCGGTCGCCTCGGGGAAGGGCGGCGTCGGCAAGAGCACCGCCGCGGTGAACCTGGCGGTGGCCCTGCGCGAAACGGGCGCGATCGTGGGCCTGATGGACGCGGACGTCTACGGACCGTCTCTGCCACTGTTGCTCGGCGTCCATGACCACCCGCACGGTGAGAAGAGGGATGGGAAGGAGTGGATCGTTCCCCTCGAGGCCCACGGCCTCAAGCTGATGTCGATCGGCTTCCTCCTCACCGACGACTCGCCGGTGATCTGGCGAGGTCCGATGGTCCACGGGATGATCGGGCAGTTCCTGAGCAACGTCGACTGGGGCGAGCTCGACTACCTGGTGATCGACCTGCCCCCCGGAACCGGAGACGCGGCTCTCACGCTTACCCAGCAGGCGCCGCTCTCGGGCGCCGTGGTGATCACGACGGCGAACGATCTCTCGCTGATCGACGCGCGCAAGGGTCTCCGGATGTTCGAGAAGGTGAGCGTGCCGGTGCTCGGAATCGTCGAGAACATGTCCTACTTCGTTCCGCCGGACCTGCCGGATCGCAAGTACTACATCTTCGGACAGGGCGGCGGGAAGCGCACCGCCGACGAGCTCGGCGTCGACTTCCTCGGCGAGATCCCGATCGACCCCCGGGTGGTGGAAGGCGGAGACGCGGGCAAGCCCATCGTCACACACGCACCGGACAGCCCCACCGCCGCAGCCTTCCGAGAGCTGGCCGGAGCGGTGGCGCGCAAGCTCGCGGTCCTCGCGAGCCAGGCGCCCGCCCTGGAGGGTACCAGCATCGTCTGGTCGGACTCGTCCGGCTGAGCCGCTGCGATCCACACCGTTCTCGCCGAGTTGTCGGCGAGCCGCCGCACGCTCCACAGCGTCGCTGCGTGACCCGCAGGGAAATGCAGGCTAGGGTTGCTCCGTCCATTCTGGAGGGAGTAGCGGAATGAGACCGGACCGGATCGCGACGACGGACCGGTGGCTCGCGAAGCCGCTTTGCGCCGTCCTCTCTGGATTCGATCGGCTGCGTCGTCTGTGGGCGCGGCCCGCGGCCGACGGTCCCCGGCGCATCGTCTTCGTCAAGCTGATCGAGATGGGCTCGACGGTCCTGGCCTGTCCCGCCTTCGCCGAGGCGGAGAAGCTGGTCGGCCGCGACAATCTCTTCATCCTGGTCTTCGCACCGAACCGCGCGATTCTCGACGTGCTGCCCTACTTCCGCCCCGAGAACGTGATCGCGGTAGACGATCGCAACCTGGTGTCGTTCGCGATCAGCCTGCTGCGCTCCCTGATCCGCTGCTGGCGCGAGGGCATCGACACGGCCATCGACATGGAGGGGCTGACCAGCGCCTCGGCGGCCATCACCTACCTGACCGGTGCAAAGCGGCGCGTGGGGCTGTTCAACTTCACCAACCAGGGACCCTACCGCGGGCGCCTCTTCAGCCACGAACTCAACTACAGCTTCCAGCGTCACGTGAGCCGCCAGTTCCTCGCCCTGGTGCGCGCAGCGGCGAGCGACACCGGGGATGTCCCGCTGCTCAAGGAGCGCATCCTGGACGAGGCGATCGACCTGCCGCACTTCGTACCCTCCGCCGCCGACCGCGACGAGGTGGGACGCCTGCTTCCCGAGGGCGCGACCAACGGACCGCTGCTGCTGCTCAACCCCAACTGCAGCGACCTGCTCCCGCTCCGCCGCTGGCCGGGGGAGCGCTTCGTCGAGCTGGGCAAGCGCCTCCTGGCCGAGATGCCCGACGCCACCATCGCCGTTACCGGCGCCCCCGACGAGGCCGAGGAGGCCGCGCGAATCGCGGCCGCCATCCACTCGGAGCGCGCGGTATCGGTGGCGGGCCGCACCCCGCTGCGCCAGCTCCTCGCGCTCTACAGCGCCGCCGACCTGCTGGTCTCGAACGACAGCGGACCGGTCCACTTCGCGGCGCTCACCCCGGTGCGGCTGGTGGCCCTCTACGGGCCGGAGACGCCCGTCCTCTACGGGCCGCTCTCGGCCAAGGCGCGCAGCGTGCAGGCGGGGCTGGCGTGCAGTCCCTGCGTCAACATGCTCAACCACCGCATGTCGCCCTGCAACGACAACCAGTGCATGCAGCTGATCGAGGTCGACGAGGTATTCGCGGCCGCGCGGGAGCTGCTCGCGCGCTGAGGGTTTCTCGGTCAGGTGGGGGCTGAGGAAACACTAGCGGGTGCTCTCTCGACGTCCGATAACACACCATCCGTAGGGTACCGCGGGGCGATCAGCTAGCGGGTGAGTTCCCCCTACACTGCGGGCGGGGTTCGGCACACTGGCCCTGCTTCCCGCCGTCCTTCGAACGAACTGCGGCGCATGAGCGAGGCTGCCCGAGGGATGCACGGCGGCGGTGGTCTCACGCCTGTACGAAGTCCTCCGGACGGCTGTCCCGGCCACAGTGAGACTCTTCGGTGACATGGGGAAGGCCAGAACGTGGCTGGGACTCGGGGAGGAGGGTCGCCACCCCGAGCGGCGCGGATCGTGAACCTCTCGCTCGCCAGGGCCCTGCTCCGTTGTCCGACGATTTCGCCGACGATCGGCGCACCGGTCGAGATCCTTTGGGAGCCCCCGGACACGCGGGAGACCGCCCAGCTGAGGGGAATCGCGGTTCGCCATGCCGAGGGCGCCGATTCGCCGTGCGATTCCGCACGGTGACAACCGAACTCCCGCGGCTCCTCGACGACCCCTTCCAGACACCCGGCAGGACATATCTCCCGCGAACGCAGAGCGACAGCGCCGAGCCGTGCTGACCGTATCACGCTCGCTGCAGCAGCCGGCGCTGGACTTGACGCGCGGAAACTAAAATACTATATTGGTTTCCTATTTTCCTCTACAGAGATCGGACGGAACGGGGCGAGACGAGGTTGGGAGCGATGACAGACACGGAGCAATCCATTCTGGAGCTAGCCAGGAAGCGTTTCGAGCGCTTCGGCTTCCGCAAGACCACGATCGATGAGATCTGCCGCGACGGCGGAATCTCCAAGAAGACCGTCTACCGTCACTTCCGCGACAAGGAGGAGCTCTTTGGGCGGGTTCTGGTCCAGGAGGCCCGTTCGGCCCGCGCGGAGATCTTTCGGCGCCTGGGAGACATCTCGGATCCGCCGAAGAAACTCGAAAAGCTGATCAGAATCGCGGTCGAGTTCTTCCAGGAGGAGCGGTTCATCACGCGGCTCTTGAAGGACGAGGAGGGCATCTACCTCTCGAGCAGCCTCTCGAGCCACGTGGAGCGCGCCGAGTCCGCAGCGATACGGATGGTCGCCGAAATCCTGCAGGACGGCATCGACCAGGGGCGCTTTCGCGAGGTCGATCCGAGGGTCACGTCCTACGCCTTGCTGAAGCTCTTTCAGGCCTTCACCTACGCGCGCTCGGCGTCCCTGCCGCCAGTCAAAAGGAGAGCAGCCCGGGAAATCCAGACGATGGTCGACTTCGTACTGCGGGCTCTGGAGATGCCCGGATCTCGAGCGCCCGGAGAGCGCCAACCGTCGCGAAGATCGACGAGGTAGACCATGGCATACCAAGGACTGCGACCGGGTCACTACCCCGACCGAGAGCTGAAACAGTCCCGCGTGATGGAGATCGCCCCGGACATCTGGATGATCGAGGGGTATCTATCCACCAACTTCTTCTTCAAACCCCCGTCCTGCAACTGCTTCATCCTGCGCGATGGGGATCTGGTGCTGCTCATCGATACCGGCACCTATCCCCACTACCGGGACAAGATGCTCACCATCCTGGAACGCTATCGAAGGGACGGCGCGAAACGCCTGGTGCTGATGCTGACCCAGGGGCACTTCGACCATGTCGGGAATAACGACGTCATCCGCGAGGCGGGATACAGCGAAGCCCAGTTCCTCCTCCCCGAGGCGGAGGTGTCGACCATCGATTTGTTCTCGCACTGGACGAACGAGTACCGCGAGCTTCGCGAGTACTACGACACCTATCGTGAGATGATGCCGCTCGGCTTCCCCCATGGCCTGATTCGAGTCGCCAACGGGATCTCCCAGAAGATGGCCGACAGAATGATGGCCGCCAATCTGAGGAAGCTGTTCCGGGGAATGGAGACCATGGTCGGTTCCGCGAAGATCCTGCCGAACGCAAGCCGGGTGACGAGAAAGTTCGGCGACGTGGAATTTCAGGGCTGGGAGGTCGGCCGGTTCTTTGCCGTGCATGACGAGACGCACAGTCCCGGCCATCTATCCTTCTACGATCCCGAACACAAAGCCTTCCTGACCGGTGATGCAACGCTGGAGATCAACCCGGCCTTCTTCAACAGCAGCCTCAACAACTGCATCGCCATGATGAAGAAGTTCCAACGCTTCGCGGAGCAGGGGTACGTGCAACTGGCTACCGATGCCCATCGCAGCCGGATCTGGTTCAACCGCCTGCTGGAGGAGAACGGGGAAGCGCCGGTAGACCCTCTGCAGTGCGCGGATACCTTCGAGGGCTCCGAGGCCTGCGCCGGCTTCTATTCGTTCTTCGAGTCCTACTATCGGTCCCTCAGGGATGAAGTACTCGCGATTCTGCAAAGACGGGGCGAGGCCACCGTCCATCAGATCATCGAGGACTTCAAGAGGAGTCGAAATCCCCACGTCCGCTTCAAGACGGCGCTGGCCTTTCCCAGAATTCCCTCCCGATTGGACGTGATGGTCGCCGTGATTCTGAAGGAGGAACGGATTCCGCGTAGAAAAGAGGGAAACCGGATCCTGTTCTCGCCTTCGCCCTGATGAATGGCGCTCGCGGCCTCTCAGCGCAGCCAGCCCGGGGGAACGTCCGATCGACGCGCGCGCTCCTCGAAGCGCTCCAACCCTATGAAAGGGAACACTTGTGGGTGTCTTCTCGACGTCCGACAACACACCACCTGCAAAGTCCTGCGTCGAGATCAGTTAGAGGGTGAGTTCCTCCCCAAACTGCGGGGAAAACAAGCGGGGCGCGCAGCGCAGGGTACATCTCGCCGCTTGGGACTCGGCATGGGCGCCACCTGGACCCTCCCCCGAATCGTGGGCCCGGCCCTCGCGGCGGATCTCCTCTTCACCGGCAGGATCCTGGACGGTGCCGAGGCCGAGCGCATCGGACTGGTCAACCGGGCCGTCGACGAAGGGGCGGCGCTGACCGAGGCCGTGGAGATGGCCTGGGCGAAGCCGTGAGCGGGATCACCATTTTCACCTGCGCCGTCGTGCCAGGCCCTCAAGTTACGGCGCAACCGTTCGAAATAGTCAATATCGAGGTCAAACGACGGGATCGATGCTGGGGGGTCCTGTCGGTTCTGATCGGTGGGGAGAGCGAAAATGAAGCAGCCGATTCGATGTGAGACAGGAAGACGGATCTCCCTCGCCATGGCGGCACTCATTGTGACCGGCGCTCTCGCCATCAGCGGTCCCGCCGGTGCCGAGATCTCGGGAACCGTCACGGCGGTAAAGGGTGACGCGACCGTCGGCGCGAAGTCCGCACAGATTGCCAGCCCGGTCTCCGAGGGTGACAACATCGTGACCGGCCCCGAGGCGGCCTGCTCGGTGCTCGTCGACAAGCGAGCGTTGATCCAGTTCTGCGGAAAGTCCGACCTTCGTCTGCGTCACGACGAGGAACGCAACGCCACCATCGTGGATGTCACGGAGGGATCCGCCAGAGCGCTGGTGGGCCCCCGTCGCGCAGACGAGCCGCTCGAGATCCACACACCGACGGCCATCGCAGCGATCCTGGGCACCATCCTCTCGGTGACGGTGGATCGCGTGACGGGTGATTCCACCTTCGCCTTGGAAGAAGGAAGGGTCCAGATTCAGACCCTACCCAGCGACCCGACGCTGGGCCGGATCATCGCGCTCAACGCCGGCGAGCAGGTCACCGTCCACGCCGATGGGAGCGCCGACGAGGTTCAGGCCCTCAAGAGACGGGATATCGCCAAGCGGACGGATTGCATGCGCGATCACTTCTTCCACGTCACCTCGATCGAGCTCGCGCGCCTCGACCGAGAGAAGGCGATGACCCATGTGATCACCGGCGCGGACATCCCCGATGGCGGTGACCTGCCGCCGGCGGCGGGGATGCCGGTGCGGCGGCTCGAGCATCCCGGGGAAATGGACCAGCCGTTCGACCCGTTGACCGGCGACGCCTGCGGTATGGGCCCCCTCTGCACCGGCAACCTCAACTTCCCCGAGGCGGGCCCCTACGACCCGCCGACGCGCACCCTCCCGGACGGTGGCTCGCAGAGGCCAGGTCGGCGCGGGACGGTCAACTAGGGAGTCTCGCATAATATAGTGACAGTGCTACTCTCTCTCCTTGGGGGGAGAGGGATGGCACGACGCGACTTCGAGGCGCTTGAGCGACGCCGGATGCGAGCGATCCGGCTGTTCGAGCAAGGTGAGACGCAAGCGGCGGTGGCGCGGCGGTTGGGCGTGAGCCGGACGACGGCGATGCGTTGGGCTCTGGCTTGGGAAGAAGAAGGTCGAGAGGGGTTGCGCGCAGCGGGGCGCGCGGGGCGCAAACCGCGGCTGTCGGGTGATCAGCTCGATCGGGTCGAGCGGGCGTTGCTCAAGGGACCGCTCGCGTTTGGCTACACCACCGAACTCTGGACACTCCCGCGGGTCGCCGATCTGATTTTCCGGATGACAGGGGTTCGCTACCACCCCGGCCACGTGTGGCGGGTGATGCGCCAGCTGGGCTGGTCGCTGCAGAAGCCGACGACCCGCGCCCGGGAGCGCGATGAGGAGGCGATCCAGCGCTGGGTAAAGGCGAATTGGCCGGCGGAAAAAAGAACGCCGCGCGCCGCGGAGCAACGATCGTCTTCGTCGACGAGAGCGGCTTCTCCGAGCGGCCGCCGGTCCGCCGGACCTGGGCGCCGCGCGGGCAAACGCCGGTCCTGACCCACCGGTTTCGCAGTTGGAGCAACCTCTCGGTCATCGGCGCCCTGGCCTACAGCGTGCGATCGCCCCGGCGCACCCGCATCTTCTTGATGACCCATCCGGGCGCGATTCGCTCTCCCCAGGTCGTGCGCTTCCTTCGGCACCTGCGGCGTCACATCCGCGGATCGGTCATCCTGCTCTGGGACGGTCTGCACGCACACCGCAGCCTCGAGACCCGCGCCTACATCGAGGCCCAGCACGCATGGCTTAGCGTACATCGCCTTCCCGCCTATGCCCCCGAGCTCAACTTGGTCGAAGGCTTGTGGGCATGGCTCAAGGGCACCGCGGCAGCGAACCTCTGCCCCGACGGCCTCGCGCCCGTTCGTCGTCAGGTGCGCCTCGGTCGTCGGCGTCTCGTCCGCCATCCCGACCGACTTCGTGGATTCCTCCACAAGGCCGGTCTCTCCATTTGACTAGAGTGTCACTGTATTATGCAAGACTCTCTAGTCCGAGCGAAGCCAGTCCGCTCGCGTGTTCGCAGAGAGCGGCCTGAGCTTCAGGCTTCGCTCTCGATTCGACGGTAGACGACGCCTTCCTCGGTCGCGAACACCTCCCGGTATTTCTCCTCCAGAAGACGGCGCAGATACGGGAACTTCGACGGGGGGTACTTCTTCGCCGGCGTGCTCGGGTCGGTGTCCACGAAGAAGAGCGGCGGGTGCTCGGTGAATTCCCGCTCCAGCGTCTCCCAGGCGCCGGGCAGGATGCGCTCCGAGGTGTCGTAGTCGGGGTCGTCGGACAGCGGGCTCCCGAAGATGTAGCCGGTGAGCGGAAAGCAGAGGATGAAGCGCGAGGCCGGCCGCCGCTGCGCCTCGGCGTAGAACCAGTCGCGCTGCCCCCAGAAGAACACCTTGTCCTCCGGGTTGGAGTGATCGCGGACGTACTGGCTGAGCGGGCTCGGCGTACGCCAGGGTCGAAGCTCGACGCTGTTCACGATCACGAACGCCACTGCGGTGCCGGCGAGCAGGAAGCCGAGCACGCCGCGGCGCAGCAGCGGGAAGCGGTACGCGACGCTTCGCGTCCAGATGGCGGCGAGCGGGGGGGCACCGAGCAGCACGAGGGCCGGCAGGAGCTGGAAGAAGTAGTGCGAGTAGAAGCGCCCGCTCGCGCAGACGCCCACGAAGCAGAACCCAAAGAGAAGGACGAGGGCAGTGAACTCCGGCTCGCGGCCCCGCCAGTAGCCCGCCCCGCGAATCCGGTCACGGAAGGAGACGACGCAGCAGGCCAGCAGGGGATGCCAGGCCGCAGCCGTCGCCAGCGTCTCCTTGACTCCGCGCTGCCAGAATACGGGGTCCGTCGGACCGTGCGGCACGTCGTGATCGCCCAGGGTCCAGTACCAGGCGTCGGCCAGAATCCCCTGCCGATGCAGGATGATCAGCGCGGCGCCAATCGTGGCGAAGTAGCCGGCGGTCAGCAGGGCGGCCTGGGCCAGCGCGCGGTGAGGGCGCCGGTCGCGGCCGGCGTCGCGTGAAGGCAGCAGGAGGTAGAGACCCAACGGCACCGCAGCGATCGCAGCGGGCTGCTTGATCAGGAAGGCACACGCCAGCAGTGCGCCAGCGGCGGCTGGCTCCCAGGAGAGCCTCGAGGAGTGGGTCCGAAACGTGAGGAAAAGGCCCCAGACGATCGGCAGATTCATCATCACCTCGCCGTTCCAGGCGAGGTTCTCCCAGTCGGGGCGCGCCGTGCAGATCGAGTAGAGGAGCGCCGCCGCGATGCCGACCTCCCGGGAGAAGAGCCGGCCGGCGATGGCGTAGAGCCCGGCCATGGTCAGCAGGATCCAGGCGGTTCCGAAGAGGTGGAACGGAACCCAGTTGTACTTTCCCACCAGGCCGAAGACGCTCGCGTAGATCCAGAAGAGAAGAGGCGGCCTGCGGTCCAGCGCGCTCTGGTAGAGCGTTTCCCCTTCCAGCAACTCGTGGGCCACCACTGTGTATCCACCCTCGTCGTCCAGGCTCATCGGGTGGACGATCGCCGGAAATCGGAGTATCAGGGTGAGGAGCACGAGCAGGAGCCAGGCTCTGCGAACGGAAGGCCGGGGCTCCATGTTTGGATTCTGCCCGCCTCGACCTGCGTCAACAAGCTGCCGGTGCTGACTGGGGGTCAGGGGTGGTTTCCCGCCCGTGGAGTGCTCAATGTCCAGGGGTCACTATCCTCTCGGGTGCGGGCCAACCTTCCCCGATGTCGGTAGATTCCGCCTCGCCAGCCGCAGTGGAGGCCATGAGAACCCTCTTCCTGAATCCGCCCTCCTACGAGGGCTTCGACGGCGGTGCGGGGTCGCGTTACCAGGCCCGGCGCGAGGTCCGCTCGTTCTGGTATCCCACCTGGCTCGCCCAGGCCACCGCCCTGGTGCCGGACAGCGTGCTGATCGACGCCCCGCCGCATGACATCGGTCTCGAGGACGTGGTCGAGCGGGTCGCGGAGTTCGACCTCGTCGTCATCCACACCTCGACGCCGTCACTGCCCCAGGATGCCAAGACGGCGACTCGCCTGCGCGAGGCCAGACCCGATCTCCGGATCGGGCTCGTGGGCCCCCATACCATGGTGTTGCCCGAGGAGACCCTGCAGACGGCGCCCGCGGTCGATTTCGTCACGACGGGGGAGTTCGACTACGCGGCGAAGGAAATCGCCGAAGGGCGTTCGCTCGCCGACGTGGACGGGATCATGTGGCGCACGTCCGACGGGAGCCTGCGGCGCAATCCGGACCGCCCTCCGATCCAGGAACTCGACGCGATTCCCTTCGTCACCGACGTCTACGCGAGGGACTTGACGATCGAGAACTACTTGATCGGCTACCTGCTGCATCCGTACGTGTCCCTGTACACGGGACGCGGGTGCAGGAGCCGTTGCACCTTCTGCCTCTGGCCACAGACGATCTCCGGGCACGCGTACCGCACGCGCAGCGTCGAGCACGTGCTCGAGGAGATGACCCACGCCAAGCAGAGGCTTCCGCAGGTGAAGGAGTTCTTCTTCGACGACGATACCTTCACCGACGATCGGCCCCGCACCGAGCAGATCGCGCGTGGGCTGGGGAAGCTGGGCCTCACCTGGTCGTGCAACGCCAAGGCCAACGTGCCCTTCGAGACCCTCCGGGTGATGAAGGAGAACGGCCTGCGCCTGCTGCTGGTCGGGTTCGAGTCGGGCAACCAGCAGATCTTGAACAACATCCGCAAGGGCACCAAGATCGAACGGATCCGGGAGTTCGCCAGAAACTGCCACGACCTCGGAATCCTGCTTCACGGGACCTTCGTCCTGGGGCTTCCCGGCGAGACCCGCCAGACGATCGAGCAGACGCTCCAGTTCGCCAAGGAGATCGATCCCTACAGCCTCCAGGTCTCACTGGCGGCGCCGTACCCGGGGACGGAGCTCTACCGCCAGGCCGTGGCGAACGGCTGGCTGGCGCGTCCCTCTGGAGCGGGCCTGGTCCAGGAAGCTGGCATTCAGGAAGCTGCGCTGTCCTACGACGACCTCGATGCTGCAGAGATCCACGAGGCCCTGGAGCGCTTCTACCGGTCCTACTACTTCCGGCCCGGTCCCATCTTTCGGATCGTCCGGGACATGCTGCGCGACCGGGAGGTGATGAAGCGTCGCCTGCGCGAAGGCTGGGAGTTCTTCTCCTTCATGGCGCGGCGCCGGCAGGAGCGCGAGGCCGAAGGGACGTGACCCGATATCTGATCGTGACCGGCGATGATTTCGGCGCCCACCCAGGGGTCAACGCCGCCATCGCGCACGCCCACGACGAGGGCATCCTCACCGGGGCCAGCCTGATCGTCACCGGCGAGGTGGTGAACGAGGCGGTGGCGCTGGCCCGAGAGCGTCCCCGTCTCGCCACCGGGCTCCACCTGGCGCTCTGTGACGCTGCATCCGCGTCTCCGCCCGAGGCGATTCCCGACCTGGTCAGCGCAGATGGACGTTTCCCCGCTTCACCGGGACGAACCGGGATCGCCCACTGGATCTGGCGGGGCCGCCGCCGCGGCCAGCTCGAGCGGGAGATTCGCGCCCAGGTGGAGCGCTACCTGGAGACCGGTCTGCGGCTCGACCATGTCGACGGCCATCACCACCTCCACATGCACCCGGTGGTGTTCGACATCCTCACGCGCTGCATCGAGGAGTACGAGATCCCCTGGGTACGCCTGGTCCACGAGGACCGCTGCGCCCGCCGCAGGGGCGACCCGCTGCTCGGGGAGGTCGTGGCCTCGATCTACGGCCTGCTGACTGCCCACCACCGCCGGGCGCTGGCCGAGTTCGGCTTCGCGCGCGCGCCCGAACGCGTCTATGGTCTGCGGGCAACGCGCCGTCTCGGCCTCGAGGAGTGGCTTCGCTTGCTGGATCGGATCCAGGCATCGACAGTGGAGATCTACACTCACCCAGACAAAGGCACCGACCAGGGCCGTCGCCAGCTGGAGGCGCTCTGCGCGCCGGAGCTGCGCTCCGCCGTGGAAGCGGCTGGCTACCAGCTGGCCAGCAGCCGCGACTTCGCACAGAGCCAACCCGGAGGTGCACCTTGAGCTTGAACCTGGGAGTCGTCGCCCTGGTGATCTGGCTGGTTGCCGCCGGGGTCTACCGCTGGCTGGCGCTGCGGTCCGTCGGCACGCGCCTGGAATCGAGTGCGAGTGGCGCCCAGGGGGTACCGCCGAGTGGTGAAGTCGTCTTGCTTCGCCCGCTCCGGGATGCGGGAGAGTGGCTCGAGAGCTGCCTCGAAAGTCTCTGGAACGCTGCGAAGCTGAGCCACAGCCGGGTGGTGCTGGGCCTGACGGATCCGCAGGATCCGGCGCTGAGAGTGGTTCGGCAAGCCATGGCCAAGGCGGAGCGGCCGCCCACTCAGCTGCGCATCGACCCCGGCCCCGCCGGTCTGAACCGCAAGATGGCGAACCTGATCCAGATGACCGAGGGGCTGCAGGCAGACATCCTGCTCTTCTCGGACGCAGACGTGCGTCTCCCCGACGACTACGTCGATCACGCCGTCGCACCGTTCAAGCAGGCGGAGGTCGGGCTGGTGACCTTCCCCTACCGAAGCGTCCCCGGCGTGGGCCTGGCGAGCCGCATCGAGGCGTTGATCACCAACACCCACTTCCTGCCGAGCGTCGCCATGGCTCTCGAGGTCGAGGGATTGCACTTCGCACTCGGCGCCAGCATCGGGGTTCGCCGCGAGGCGCTCGAGCGGGCCGGCGGCCTGGAGGCGCTGCTGGGGGTGTGCGGTGACGACTACGAGATGGCGCGCAACATCGAGGGCGCCGGCTACCGGCTGGAGTTGATCCCGCTGGTGCTCGAGCACCTGCTGGAGGGCGCGGGCTGGCGCGACGCAGCGAGCCGCCAGCTGCGCTGGGCCCGGGTGGTTCGCGGAGAACGTCCACTCGGCTACCTCGGTCAGATCGTCACCCACGGCTCCGTCCCGGCCCTGGCGCTGGGGGCGTTGGCCGCCTCCGCCGGAGCCGGAGCGGCCGGCTGGCTGCTCCCGGTCGCGTGGTGGGGCGCTCAAGGCGGCCGGGCTCTGGCGCCGACGCCGGATCCTGGCGCTCGCGTTCGTCGGACCTCCTGCTGCTCCCGGTGGTGGACGCCGTGGCCTTCCTGATCTGGGCGGGCGGCTTCTTCGGACGCCCGCGTCCCAGCTAGGAGCCGCGTGAAAACAAGGGCTGCGCTCTACTGGCGCCTGTTCCGCGGCGTCGTCGAGAACCCGCGCTTCTACTACTTCGTCCTGCGGGGCGGGCCGTGGGCGAAGATGGCGAAGCAGCTCGCAGGGCGAAGGGCTCCCCGAGGCCCGGCAGCTTCTTCCCGGTCAAGCTCGACCTGCGCATCGTCTACGGCTGCAACCTGCGCTGCAGGATGTGCGGCCAGTGGGGCGACACGGGCAGCTACTTCGACTACGACCGGACTCGCCTCGAAGCAGGGGCTCTCCCTGGAGGTCCTCGAGGGTGTCGTCGACGAACTCGTCCCCCGCGGACTGCGCTACGTGGACATGGAGGGCGGCGAGACGTTCCTCCATCCGCAGATCATCGAGATCTTCCACCTCCTCAAGTCGCGCGGCCTGTTCGTGAAGCCCGTGACCAACGGCACTCTTCTCGATCGCTACGCGAAGGAGATCGTGGAGTCGCGCATCGACGCGATCCACGTCTCCGTCGATGGGGATCGGGAGGCGCACAACTCCGTGCGGCAGGCGGACTGGGCATACGACAAGACCATGGACGGCCTGGCGCGCGGTGATGCGGGAGCGGCAGCGTGTCGGAAGGCATACGCCGCTGGTCCAGATCAACTTCACCATGACCCGCCACAATCGGCATGGCGCCCTGCGCCGACTCTGCGCGGACCTGGAGGGCAAGGGACTGGTCGACGTGATCTCCGTCAAGGCGAGCCCCATCTGGATGCCCGAGGAAAAGGGATTGGAGTACCAGCGAGCTCGTCGATCGCTGCCTGGGGATCGTCGAGGGCGTGGAGAGCTGGAAGGGCTTCGTCGAGGACTACGGCGACTTCGGCGACGAGGCCCGGGCGGTGGCGGAGACGATCCGAACTCTCAAGTCGAGCAGCTACGACTTCTTCGTCGATTACCTTCCGAGCATCAATCTCGATGAGCTTCCGCGGATGTACACCGAATACGGCTGGGATCTCGGACGCTCCCACTGCCCCATCCCATACCTCGAGCCCACCATCGAGGCGGATGGAAGCGTCTATCCCTGCAATCTCTTCACCGACGAGCCCCTCTCGATGGGAAACATTCACGATCAGGAATTCCTCGAGATCTGGTTCGGCGAGAAGTTCCAGGCCTTCCGCAAGATGCTCCACGAGCAGGGCGGCCTGCTCCCGATCTGCAACCGCTGCTGCCAGCTGACCGAGTCCTAGCCCTGTTCCTTCCTCGCTGCGGTGTCGGGAGCGTTTCGCTGCGAGCTCGCCTGGCGCGCAGCTCCATCACCAGGCGCACGGCGTGCGTCAGCCCGGTCAAGATGGCCCAGACGGCACAGAGGACGAAGCCTTCCCAGGCGAAGCCCGTCAGGAAGGCAACGGTCAGGTACCAGACGTAGACGTTGCGCCGGCCCGCCACCAGGCGGAAGGCGCCATCCGCGGCAGACAGGAGATCGAGCGTCCCGCCGAGAAGGATCTCGGCCAGGAAGTAGCTGCACTCGTCGATGGCGTTGCCAACGGCCAGCACCGCCCAGACCCATATGGCACTGTCGCCCATGCCCGCCCCGTGGAACCAGGCGGCCAGCGCGACGTACCAGCTGTTCTCGAGAACAAAGTCGACGAGGGATTCCGCATCTCCCACCCAGCCGCCCTTGAGCCGCAGGCGGACCAGCTTCCCGTCGACGCCGTCCAGCCAGCCGGTGAGCAACATGAACGGGATCGAGGCAATCAGCCATCCCTTGTAGAGGAGAGCGGCACCCACGAGCGCGATCGCGGCTCCGAACCAGGTGACGGCGTCGGGGCCGACCCGGGTCGGCGCCAGCCAGCGGACGATGGCGCTCTCGAAGTGCGGGTCGATCCAGCGCGCCGGCCAGTCCATCACGAGCTTCTGGGTGCGCTGGATGAGCTGCGTCTCGGCCCGGGCGGCGACCTCCGGCGAGGCGGCGTCGAGCAGCAGGATCTCCTGATGCCCGCGCAGCTTGGCGCTCCAGGTGTCGAGCGACTCCGGCTCCAGGGTCCGCCAGCCGAGAGCCGGGTCCGGGGCCTCACCGTACGCGCCGAGCTGCTCCGCCGAGAGGCGCGCCAGCCGCACCGCCGCGCGCTCTGGGCAGGGAACCATGGTGGGTGCGCTGGAGCGGGCGAGAGCGGCCTGGAGGCGCAGATCCACCACGAGGGATCCCTCCGCGACCAGAAGCTCGCTCTCCTCGGGGAGCTCCGCGGCGGCTTCGGCGAGTGGGGCGCCTGGCCGGAGGAGCTGGACCGCGAGCCGGGTTTCGTCCCGAACCGCCTCCAATGCCTCCGGCTCGACAGGTCGGTCGCAGACGACCACGATCCGCTCCAGCCCCGCGAGCTCGAAGCCGCGCACCAGGCGCGTGACGAGGGTGATGCCGCCCACCACGCGCCAGGGCGCCTCGCCGCGGGCGTCGATCAGGCCGCATACCCTCGCCTCGATGGAGCTGGCCCGCATGCCGCCTGGACACCTCGGATGGGGGGAGACCCGGATTCCGTCTCTGACCCGGATCGCGGGTTGCCAGATGGGGGTTCCTAACGAATCCTCCTCAGTCCCCGCAAGGAGAGACCCCCCTTGAAATGGCTCCACCGCCTGCTGCTCCTCCTCGGCGCGGCGCTGTTCGTGTGGCTGGTGTCGCAGGTCGGCCTCGCTGCGGTCTGGGAGGAAGCCTCGAAGCTGGGGTGGGGCATCGTGGTGATCGTCCTGATCGACGGGCTCGGCGACCTGCTCCACACGTGGGGCTGGCAGCGCTGCTTCGCGCGGGAGCACAAGCCAGGGCTTCTTCGCCTCTGGTGGCCGCACCTGGCCGGATCGGCCTTCAACTACGTCACTCCCACCGCGACCTTCGGCGGCGAAGTGGTGAAGGGAACCCTCGTCCCGCGCGGAACGCCCGGCCGCGAGGTCGTGGCCTCGCTGACCGTCAACAAGCTCACGGTCACCCTGGCCGACCTGATCCTGGCCGTGGCCGGGGTGTGCGTGCTGGTGGCGTCGGCGTCCCTGGCGCTGGAGTGGAAGCTCGGCGCACTCGCGGGGGGTGTGCTCTTCGTGGCCGGCACCGCCGCGTTCTGGGTGCTCCAGCGGCGCGGACAGCTCGCGGGGCTGGTGGGACGCCGCTCGGTCCTGCGGCGGCTCCTCGGGGAGGAGCGCGCCGCGCGCGTGGCCCAGCTTGCCGAGGACATCGACGAGCGCATCGCCGACTTCCACTCAAAGGGGCGCGGCGACGCCGCGGTCTCGACGCTTCTGCACCTCGCGGGCAAGGCGATCGGCGCCGTCCAGCTCGCGCTCTTCTTCTACTGGCTGGAGGTCCCGCTCGGGTTCTTCGACATCGTGTCGATCTTCCTGGTGGCCCGCGCCATCGAGCTCGCGGCGTTCTTCGTGCCCGCGAGCCTGGGCACCCAGGAGGGAGGACTGATGCTCGCCATGTCCCTGGTGGGCATTCCCGTTTCGCTGGGCCTCACCTTCTCCCTGGTCCTGCGGCTGGAGCAGCTCTTCTGGACGGGCGTCGGCTTCGTCGCGTACGCGGGGGTCCTCTGGCAGCGCCGCAGCGAGGATCCGCCCGCCGTCCGCCCAACCGGGCGCACCTGAAGCATCCGTGCGGTCCATCTCGGGTCGGAGCGTCGGCTCGCGTTTGTGAGTCAGGATCACGGGTGTTACCAATGCTCGCGTGTCGCGAGCGATCGAGGGTACTGGCGCGCTTCACGAGCCTCGGGTGAGCTCCTTCTCGCCCTGGCGAACCTACCTCGCGCTCGTCGTGCCGACGGGCGCGGTTCTGGTAGGACTCCACCTCGTGGTGCCTTCCCTGCGGCCCTTCCTCTATCACGAGGGCGGCATCATCGAGAACTGGTCGGCCACCATGGCCCTGTTTGCCTTCGTGCTCGGCGTCTGGGCCTGCTGGACTTCGCCCGATCCCCGGGTGACGCGACGCTACGGGGCAATCCCCCTGCTGACCGCGGTCCTCTTCCTGGACGAGATCAGCGACGGCATCTGGGACGAGCCCCCCCGACTCGGGGGGATGAAGGCGGGCTCCATTCATGACTTCGCGCACATCGCCTACGACGGCTGGTGGGCACTCGACAGCGTCTGGCTGCAGCTCGCCCCCTTCGCACTGGCCGCCGCCGCGGCGGTTCTCGTCGGCCTGCGGTTCGGGCCGCGTCTGCTCTCCGCGAGGCGCTTTCTGGCCGGCGACGTCTCCTATCACCTGGTCGGCGTCGCTGCGGCGCTCGGCGCCGTCGCCCTGGTCCTGGATCGCGATCCGGGTGACGCCATCACCTTCTGGGAGGAGTGGCTCGAGATGAACGGCGCCCTGGCGCTGCTCCTGGCCGCGGCGCTGGTACCGATCGCGCTGGACCAGAAACCGCGTGCGCAGCTGGTCGGGCTGGTCCGCTCGCGCCGCTTCCAGCTGACCTTCGCCGCCTGCCTCTTCGTCGCGACCCTCTGCGGCGTGCTGCTGGTCTGAGGTGGCGCCGGCGCTCTACTCGTGGGCCAGGGAGTCGACGATGTTCATGGCCGCCGCCTTGCGCGCCGGGTAGAGCCCGAAGAAGAGCCCCACCGCCAGCGAGACGAAGAAGGCCACCACGACGCTGACGCCCGAGATCGGAACCGGCATGTCGTAGAGGAGAGCCGCGTAGGCGGGGCCGAGGACCCCGATCAGCACCCCGACCAGGCCGCCCGGTCACGCTGAGGATCCCGGACTCCGCCAGGAACTGCAGCAGGATGTCGCGGCGCCGCGCTCCCAGTGCCATCCGGATGCCGATGTCCCGGGTGCGCTCGCTCACCGTGACCAGCATGATGTTCATGATGCCGATGCCACCCACCAGCAGCGAGACACCGGCAATCGCGATCAGCACCAACGTGAGGGCGCCCGAGACCCGCTGGGCCAGCTCCAGGTAGCGACTCAGCGATTCCACCTCGAAGCTCTCGAGGCTGCGGTGACGCGAGGCGAGCACCGCTCGCACCTGCGCCACCACTTCGGGCACCCGTTCGGCGCTCTCCGCCCGCAGATAGACCACGTCGATGTCGCGCTCACTGGAGACGTTGCGAAAGGTCGAGAACGGGATGAGTGCCGTGATCCGCGAGATCTCGCTGCGCTGCACTGCGGCAGCGCTCTCGACACCCTCGCGGAACACCCCGATCACGCGAAAGCGAAGGTCGAAGAGGCGGAGTGGCCGCATCCCGCGGCAGGACACCGCCAAAGAGATCGTCCGCCAGCTCGACCGACACCAGGCACACCTTGTCGGCGTTGGTGTCGTCGCGCTCCGTGATGAAGAAGCCGGACTCGACCACGATGTTGCGCACCTGGGCGTAGGAGGGAGTCACGCCGAGCACGTTGAGCACCCGCGGCTGGCCGCGAATGGAGATGATCTCGGCGGTGTTCAACACCGGTGCGATCGCCGCCACGCCACTGGATTCGCTCGGCGAACACTTCGACGTCGGCGAAGCTCACTTCCTCGGGGTTGATTCCGTCTCCGGTGCCGTAGGCGAAGACCAGATTCGAGCCCACTCCCTCGATCAGGCTGACCACGTACTCGCGGCCCACCAGACCGATCGAGACCACCGCCACCACGCTCGCCGTGCCGATGGCCATGCCCGAGCATGGTGAGCGCGGACCGCCCCCGCTGGCTCGCGAGGCTGTCCCACGCGAAGCGCAGCAGGAGCTTAAGCCAGTCCGTCGTGTATCTGGCCATCGCGGACGTGGATCACCCGCTCGGCGACCGAGGCCACCTCGCGGCTGTGGGTGACGAGGACGATCGTGGCAGCCCCGACGGTGCAGCTCGGTCAGGATCTGGAGGATCTCGTGGGCGGTCTTGCTGTCGAGGGCACCCGTGGGCTCGTCGGCGAGCAGCACCCGCGGCTGGTTGATCAGCGCGCGAGCGATCGCTACGCGCTGGCGTTGGCCCATCGAGAGCTCGTGGGGCCGGTGGAGGAGGCGGTCGCCGAGGCCCATCTCCTCGACCCGCGCGCGCGCCTGAGTCGCGGCACTCCTGGGGCGGGCGGTCGCGCGCGTAGAGCGCGGGGAGGGCGGTGTTTTCCAGAACCGAAAGCTGGGGAAGCAGGTGGAAGGCCTGGAAGACGAAGCCGATCTCGCGGTTTCGCAAGCCGGAGAGCTCGTCGGAGGAGAACCCGGAGACGACGCGGCCGCCGAGCTCGTAGCTCCCCTCGTACTCGGTGTCGACGAGGCCCAGGATGTGGAGAAGTGTCGACTTCCCCGAGCCCGAGGGACCCATGATCGCCGCGAACTCACCGGGCTCGATCTCGACGTCGATCCCGTGCAGGGCGGGCACGGGGACCCCGCTCCGGCGGTAGGTCTTGGAGACGTTGCGAAGCCGGATCTCGGGGATCGCGGCTGCCTGCGCTAGCCGTCGCCGTCATCGCGCATCCGCGCCTCGACCCGGTCGCCGTCCTGGAGGCCGTTCAGCGGACCCAGCACGACCCGGTCCTCCGGCTCCAGCCCCTTCACGACCTCGACCGCGCCGACCGTCTCGAGGCCGAGGGTGACCGGCGACCGGCGGGCGTGACCGTTCTGGATACGGAAGACGTGGGGCGTCCCGTCCGTCACGAATACCGCCTCGGCGGGAACCTGAAGCGCGCTCGCGGACTCCGCCACCACGATCTCGACGTCGACGCTCATCCCGGGAATCAGCCCCTCGGTGGGCGGCTCCACCCGGGCCAACCCCTCCGAGATCGAGCGGCTCTCCCGCATCACCACGTGGGGAATCAGCTGGCTCACCACTCCCGACCAGCTTCGGTCGGGAAACGCGTTGGAGGTGATGCGCACGCGCTGCTCCGCCTTCACCCGCCCCAGGTCGACCTGGTCGATGTTGGTGCGTACGCGGAGCTGCTCGAGGTCGGCGATCCACAGGATCGGGTCACCGACCTTGACCGCCTCTCCGCTGCGCCGCGCGGTGCGGTAGACCGTGCCGTCGAAGGGCGCGCGTACCTCGGCCGATGCCTGCTGGGCCTCGAGCTCTTCGATCCGCAGCTCGAGGGAGGCCACGCGCAGCGGGACCTCCTCCTGGAGGAACGCCACCCGCGCGCGGGCGTCCCGGAGCAGCGCGGCGCTCTCGTCGTGGCGCTGCTGGGTGATCGCGCCCTGCTCGAAGAGCTCGGCGTCGGCGTTCGCCCGTACCCGGGTTCGGGTCAGGGCGGCGCGCGCCTCGCGCAGCGACTCCTGCGCGGCGAGGCGCTCCGAGCGCGCCTTCGCCAGCTTGGCCGCGACCGGCCCGGCGTCGATGCGCAGGACGACATCGTCCTCGGCCAGCCGCGTGCCCGGTTTGGGAATCTCGACGATGCGCCCGTCCAGACGGGCCCTCACCTCGAAGTCCTCGATCGGCTCCACCTTGCCGTTCGTGATGACGCGGGCCGTGAGCGAGCCCTCCCGCACGCGGGTCGCGGCCACTTCCACGGAGGGTCTGCAGGTGAGCCACCAGACGAGGACGAGCGCGAAGGCGATTCCGACGAGCAGGCGGCGATCCATCTGAATCATCTGCACGAGAAGCTGCGCTCCCTGCTCACGGCAGACCCGGGGATCCGGCGCCACTTCCGAGGATCGCCTCGGTCAGCCTCCCCCGCTCCCGCTGCAGCTCCGCCCACAGATCGACTCGGGCGTAGCGCGCCTTGGCCGCCTCCCCGGCGTAGTGGGCGGCCTCCTCCCGGGCGTTCAGGACCTCCCTCAGCCTCTCACGCCCCGCCTGCAACCGCAGATCGGCCAGGCGCTGCTCTTCGCGTGCGGCAGCTTCCCGGCGCTCCGCAAGCCTGAGCCGCAGCCCGGCCGTCTCGAGCTGCCGTGCCAGCTCACGCACGCGGAGGCGCTTGCGCTCGAGCAGCGAGCGGTGCCGAAGCCGCGCGATCTGAACCTGTTTCTTGGCCGCGGCGATCCCGTGCTTCGCCTGGAAGCCGTCGAAGATGGGGATCTCCACCGCCAGTCCGACCCTCACCTCGTCGGTGTAGAGGTCCCCGCGGTCGTCCGTGGCGAAGTTCGCGTAGCTGGCCCGGACACCGATCGTCGGCAGCCTCCGGGCGTTCGCCGCGGAGACGCTCGCCTCCTCCATCCTTTGGCGCAGCTCGAGGACGCGCAGCTCCGGAGAGTTCGAGAGAGCCTCGTCCTCCTGCTGCGGCAGCGCGTCGATTTCGGGCAGGCTTTGCGTCGCCACCGAGAACGGCATCTCGGCCTCCTCCTCGCCCGCAACGGCCAGCCACAGCGCTGCCCGCGCATCGTTGGCCTCTGCTGCTCGCATCTGCGCCACGATCTCGGACTCGTCCAGGTGAAGCGCCACCAGTCCGAGCTCGGACTGCAGCAACTGGCCGACTTCATAGAGCTTCCGCGCCTGCTCGTCCAGCCAGCGCGCATCGGCCACCTGCCGCCGGGCGAGCTCCTCCAGGCGCTGGAGTCTTGCGACCTGGGTGAATTTCCGCGCCACGTCGTAGGCGACCCCCTCGCGCTCCTGGAGCTCCCCGACGCGGGCGGCCTCCGCAGCGATCTCCTCGCGCTCGATCAACCTCCACTTCTCGAGATCGAAGAGCAGCTGCTCGAGGTAGAGATTGAACGCCCCCTCGCTCGATCCGATCGAGGAGATGTCGAACGCCCTGGGCCTCAATTTCTGGTCGAGGGCCACCAGCTTCTCGTCGCGCCGGTTCGACCAGCCCGCAGCGCTGGTGAAGAAGAGCTGCGGCAGGTAGCTGCCGCGCATCTCCCGGTGGGAGTCGCGGGCGTGGTCGGTCGTGAGGCGTGCGATTCGCGACGTGAATCCCCCCTCGAGCGCTCGTGAGACGGCCGCGGCGAGACTCAGCGGCTCCCCCCCTGCGCGCATGGCAGCCGGAGCAGCCACCAGGGCAAGGACCACGAGTGAGGATGCAGCGGCTGGCCGGAGCCAGGCGCAGCTTGCGGTGTGAGACATGTCGGAGATCCCCCAAGGGCAGGCGGCGTGGAATCGCGAGCCGCAGCGCGCGCCATGCTATCACGCCCCCCTCTGCGTCCCCACGCTCGCGCCGGCTCGGAGGCGGACTGCTCCCCGTAACTTTTTGATTTAAAGATGAAAAACCGCCTGCCCCCGGATGGCGGCAGGGTCGGGAAGTGGGAAATCCCGGCTGGCGGCTGCTATCCATTCCCCGGGGATCACACTCTTGGCCCGGCCAGCTCTTCGGGCTGGCTTCGCGCCTCGAGCAAATGGTGTGGACCGGCATCGGGTTGGGCGCCTATGCTGCGACGCTGTCGCAGCCGAGGGGGGAGACGCGGGTGACGAGGGCGAAGCCGTGAGGGTTGAATTCGTGCCCGCCGAGGGCGAGCCCGGCTGGGAGCTCGCCGGAATCTCGATCGGCGAGCGGACGCGGCGGGCCCTGGCGCGAGAGGGTCTGAACGCCAGGCCGACCCCCGGGAACAGCGGAAAGCTCTTCGTCGCCGCCGACGCGCTGCTGGAGCCCGGAGCGATTCGGGCCCTGGCCAGTCCGGAGGCTGACGGCGAGCTGGCCCTGGCCCCGGCCGGAGAGACGAGATGTCCAGCCGCCCTGCGAGTACCGGAGGACACTCTCCCGCCGGCGAGCGCCGACGATTTCGCCGGACTGGCCGAGCAATTCCAGGTCCAGGGGCGGCTTCGCCTGGTGGACACCGGCGAGGCGCGCTGCCGCCGACTGCGCAGCACCGGGGAGGCGCGCAGCGTCGAGAACGAGATGCTGGCGTCGCTGATCCAGCCCACGGACGGCTTCTTCGCGCGCTACTTCGACCGCCACCTCTCGAGGCGGCTCTCCGTGGTGCTGGTGCGTTGGGGGGCACATCCCAACCTGATCACCGCGGTCGCGACACTGGTGGGCCTGATCGGAGCCGCACTCCTGGCCTCCGCCGACCAGCCCTTGCAGGTGATCGGCGCACTGATCTTCATCTTCGCGACGATTCTGGACGGCTGTGATGGCGAAGTGGCGCGGCTTTCGCTGCGCACCAGCGACCTGGGCCGGAGGTTCGACCTGATCGGGGACAACATCGTCAACGGAGCGGTCTTCCTGGCGATCGGCTACGCGAGCTTCCGGGCGCAGCCGACGTCCCTGATGGCCGCCGCCGTCGTCGCCACACTGATCGGGCTCTGCCTCGCCACCGCGGCCGGGTTCTGGTACTCGGGCTGGCTCGAGCGGACCGGTCGCCACGAGGCGGTCTACAACACCTACGAAAGCGTGGTGAGTCGGGACTTCGCCTACCTGATTCTGGTGCTCGCCGCGCTGGGCACACTGCACTGGTTCGTGTGGGCTGCCGCCATCGGCAGCAACCTCTTCGCGCTCCTGATGGTGGCGCTGCGGCTCAAGGGTTGGCCGCGAGAGCCGAAGGCAGTGAGCGATCCGCTGGTCGGAACGGGCGCCCCCGAAGTAATCGCCTCGGCCCTGGACGTCGGACGCGGGCCGTGAAGACGGGGCGGGCCGGAGTTCGCTGGAGCGACGGCCGCCTGTTCCTGGTCTCCTGCGCAGGGTCCCAGGTCGGCCCGGTGGAGGGCCTGATCTTCGACCTGGGCGGAACACTGGACGCGGACGGCGTGCCGTGGGCGGACAGGTTCCGCGCTCTGCTCGCCGAAGCGAACCTGCCGGGGCTGGAGCCGGGCGTGCTGAAGTCCGCACTCGAGGCCGGTGAACGCGCGGTCCTGGAGCATCCGCGCGCCGCCGAGCTAGGGCTCGAGGAGATGGTCCACCTCCACGTGTCCGCCCAACTCGAAACCCTGGGCGCTGCGAATGCCCGGCTCGTGGCCCGCCTGCGCGACCGGTTCGTCGGCGATACGTCCGGCGCGCTGGCCGGCCGGCGCGCCCTGCTCGAGCGGCTGGCGGACCGGATGCCTCTCGCGGTGGCTTCGAACGGCTGTGGGAACGCCAGGCGCCTTCTGGCCGAAGCCGGGCTGGAGCCCTTCTTCCGCGCCATCGTGGACTCCAGTGAAGCCGGCTTCTGGAAGCCGGACCCGCGCATCTTCGAGCCGGCGCTGGCCCGTCTCGGCCTGCCCCGCGAGCGCGTGGCGATGGTGGGCGACCGCACCGACCGCGACGTCGAAGCCGCCCTGGCGGGAGGCCTGTGGGCAGTCTGGGTCGCCGCCATCCGGTCCCTGGCGGAAGACGACCAACGCCTGACGGGCGTTCACGCGGTGATCCGCAGCGTGAGCGACCTCGATCCGGAACCGAGCCCGTGAAGGCGGGGATCCTGGCGGCCGGAACCGGTGAGCGGCTGCGGGCTGGCGGCATCACGACCCCCAAGGCGCTTCTGCAGGTTGGGGGCAGGACGCTGCTATCCCATGCCCTCTCTGCCGTGGCCGAGGCCGGTGCGCGGGAGGGAGTCGTCGCAGTAAACGACCGCGACGCAGATGCCGTGGCCTCGGCGCTGAGGAGGAACGCTCCCCCGATCCGGGTCGAGCTGGTCCGGCGCACCACGGCCTCGAGCCTGGAGACCTTCACCGTGCTGGCGCCTCACCTGCGGGGAGAGAGCCACGCCCTGGTGGCCATGGTCGACGGCGTGTTCGAGCCGGGCGCGGCCGCTCGCTTCGGCGACGCGGTGCGGGCCCTGGTGGACACCCCTGCCGAAGACCGCGCCGACGGCCTGATCGGTGTCACCAACCGCCGGGACGAAGATCGTCCTCTGCGCGTCGCCCTCGACTCCGATGGGGGCATCCTCGCTATCGGCCCAGGAGCGGAGGGCAGCCCCTGGTCGACCGCCGGGCTCTACCTGCTGCCCGAACCGGCGTTTGCCCTGGGGGAGGCACTGGCGGACGAGCTTGGGGCTCTGCGTGAGCTGCTCGCACGCCTGGTCGGGTCGGGCCTGAGGCTCCACGCTCACCCCCTGGGTACGGTGGTGGACGTGGATCGACCCGACGACGTGGCCGAGGCAGAGCACCTGACGGGGTGCGCGTGAGCCGGTCCGGCCCCCCGACCCTGATCGGCGTCTACCGGGAGGCCGTCTACTCGCCCGGCCGGTTCCTCGCGGCGGATCGCTCGATCCTGGAGGAGACCGCGCAAGCCTGCGAGGCGAGGGGCGCCCGGGTTCGGATCCTCCCCCCCGACGCGCCGCGGGATGCGTTTGCCGCCGGGGATCTGGTGTTCACCATGTGCCAGGGACCCGAGTCCCTCGAGACGATGGAATGGCTCTCGGATTCGGGAGTGACGGTGGTGCACGAGGCCCCGGCGATCCGGGCCTGCCACCGCACGCGGATGTTGCCGCTGCTGACCCGCGCGGGCCTGCCTCGGCCCGAGGCGCGCGAGGTGGCGTGCGCGGAGCCCGCTTCCGAGGCGCTGGCCTGGGCCGAGGAGCTCCGCGAAGGGGGCGTCTGGGTGAAGCGCGGCGACGTCCACGCGACCCAGCCCGAGGACGTGGCGCGCCTGTACGGCGCGGAGGCCGTGCAGGGCGCCCTGGACCGGCTGGCGAGGCGTGGCGTGGACCGTGCCGTTCTGGAAGCCCACGTGCCGGGGCGGACGGTCAAGTTCTACGGGGTCCGCGGGACCTCCTTCTTCCGCGGCTTCGCCGGAGACGGATCCGACTTCGGACCCCCGTCCCCGGCCTGGCGCGAGCTGGCGGAACGCGCCGCGGCGGCCCTCGGCCTGGCCATCTATGGCGGCGACCTGGTGGTTGGCGAAGCGGGCGGGCCGGCGCTGGTGGACGTGAACGACTGGCCGTCCTTCTCGCGCTGCCGGGCAGAGGCCGCCGAGGCGATCGCGGACCACCTGTTGCTTCGTCTCCACGATCCCCCTAAGTCCATATAGTCCATATGGATCCTGGCGTTGGGCCTGCCTCGTGCTATAACCCGGCGCGTGACGGAGCGCGGGCCGGGGCCCCATTCTCAGAAGATCTGCCGTGAAGAAGCGGAGTGGCTGGCCCCGGGCATCCAGCGGCTGGCCACGCTGGCAGGCATCGCCATGGCCAGCGGCCAGGGCTGCGTGCTCGAGGACGCCGACGGCCAGGAGTACCTCGACTTCATGGCGGGCGTCGGCGTGGCCAGTCTGGGCCACAGCCACCCGCGCTGGGCCTCGGCGATCGCCGGCCAGGCATCGAAGCTGGTGGTGGGCTCGTTTGCCAACGAGACGCGCCTCGCCCTGCTCAAGCTGCTGGCATCGATCCTGCCGGAGCCCCTGCGCCGGGTCCAGCTCTACTCGGGTGGCTCCGAGGCGGTGGAAGCGGCGCTGCGGCTGGCCAAGGCCCACACCGGGAAGTTCGAGATCGTGGGGTTCTGGGGGGGCTTCCACGGCAAGACCGGCGGCGTGCTCCCGCTGATCGGTGATCCCTTCAAGCGCGGCTGGGGACCGCTGGCACCGGGCACCCACCTCGTGCCCTACGCCGACTGCTACCGCTGCCCCTTCAAGCTGCAGCATCCGAGCTGTGGCCTGGCCTGCGTGGACATGGCTCGCCAGCAGATCGAGGCGGCAAGCCTGGGCTCAGTGGCCGCGATCCTGGTCGAGCCCATCCAGGGCACGTCGGGGAACGTCGTACCGCCTCCCGACTGGCTCCCGGCCATCAAGGGCGTGGCGCGCGACCTCGATGCGCTGCTGATCGTGGACGAGATGATCACCGGCTTCGGGCGCACCGGCCGCATGTTCGGCTTCGAGCACACCGATACCGTCCCCGACATCTTCACGGTCGGGAAGGGGTTCGGGGGTGGCTATCCGGTGACCGGCGTGGTGGCGACCGATGCCATCGCCCACTCCGAGCCCTGGTCGAAGCCGTCGTCGTCCTCGTCGTCGGTGGGCGGAAGCCCGCTGGCTGCTGCGGCGGCCCTCGCCACGGTGGAGACGATTCTCGAAGAGGACCTCGTCGGCAACGCGCAGCGAGTGGGCGCCTACATGCTCGAGCGGCTCCGGCGGATGCAAGAGCAATTCCCCTTCATCGGTGAGGTCCGCGGGCACGGGCTTCTGTTGGGGATGGACATCGTGGCCGACCGCGATACCAGGGAGCCGCTTGCGACCGCAGCCATGCAACGCATCTACCTGGACTGCGTCGAGCGCGGGCTTCTCCTGATGGCATACGGCCCCCGGGTGCGCATCAATCCGCCGCTCATCATCACCGAGCAGGAGGCCGATGCCGGCCTCGACATTCTGGAGTCGGTCTTCGCTGATATCGCCCCGACGCTCTGATGAGCTCGGTCCTGCGTGGAGCGCTGATTGGCTTCGGCGGTGCAGCGGAGCTGGGGCACCTGCCCGGCTACCTGCGGGATCCGCGTTTCGAGATCCGGGCCGTGGTCGATCCGAGGCCCGCGGCCCACGAGAGCGCAGCCCGCGCTCTGGGCGACCGGGTCCACCGCTACACCAGCCTGGCGGAATGCCTGACCTCTGAAGGCCTGGACTTCCTGGACGTCGCCACGCCCCCCTCGGAGCACCTGGAAGCCATCGAGCAGGCCGCCGCCGCGGGACTACACGTGCTGGTGGAAAAGCCGCTCTCGCTGACACTGGAGGCTGCCCTTCGGGCCCAGCAGGTGGCGAGCCGTGCCGAGATCGCCCTCTGGGTGGTTCACAACTGGCACCATGCACCGCCCTTTCGCGCGGCCCGCCAGGCCCTCGAGGCGGGTGCGATCGGGGTACCCCGCGAGGTGGAGTTCCTGACCGAACGCACCGAGCCCGCCGGCGGCGGAGCCCGATCCTGGCGCCTCGACCCGAAGGCCGCCGGCGGGGGCATTCTCGTCGATCACGGCTGGCACCAGCTCTACCTGGCGCGCGCTCTCCTGGGGGGATGCGACCCGCAGAGCGTGCAGGCCGAGACCGAGCGCCGTCGCTGGATGGAATTCTCCGTCGAGGACACGGCGCGGGTTCGCGTGTCGTACCAGGGCGGCGCCCGCGCGGGGCTGCGGCTCACCTGGGCGGGCTCGCAGCGGCGCACCCTCGTCACGATCCGCGGCGAAGCGGGAAGCCTCCGCGTCGAGGGGGGCGCGGTGATGGTCTCGGCAAACGGCGAGCCGGAACGACCCTGGCCGGTGGAGCGCGACGCCCCCGACGATTCCTACCACGCCAACTGGTTCCCCGGCGTGCTGGACGCGTTCGTGCAGGCGGTCCGAGAGCCCGGCGCCGCTGCTCCCAACCAGCGGGAAGCGCTCGCGTGTCAGGCCGTGATCGCGTCCGCGTATCGATCCGCCGAGTGCGCCGGCGCCGAAGTCAGCGTCGAGATCTGAGCCGAGCGCGCCAAGCCGGCGTTCACTTGGTGCCGTGAAGCAGGTCCCTGAAAAAGGGCGGGGCGGGGCCGATCTGCTCCGTCCCGGCCCGGCGCACGTAGTCGTCGTAGTCAAGACGCTCGATCGCCACTCCGGGTCCTGGCTCGAAGAAGTCGTCGGACAGCTCCAGACCGGGGGTCCAGTCCAGGTAGCGCGTCACCACCTCCTTGCCGCTCTCTCGCCACCAGACCTTGATCAGGACGGGGAGCCTGTTCTCGCTCCGGGAGATGCACGCCTCCTGTCGTCCGTGGTCGTTGGTGAGCCGGTACAGGTCGCATTGGCGGCCGGCGACCCGGTCTTCCGAGACTTTCTCACCACCGGCGTCCTGGAGGATGCTCCCCTCGTTGCCGAAGGGGCGGCCGCGCGTCGCGTCCTCTCGTCTGGCCAGGGGGCTGCGCTCGATCGAGACGCCGATCTTCCGAAGGCGGTCGATGGTGATGTACCGCTCCCCATCGACCAGCGTCAGGATCGGCTGTCCGCCGATCACCATCTCCGCCCTGAGCTTGGGCCCCTTCGACCACAGGTGCTCGACGTGCACCGGGACATCGCCGCTGATGATTCTCTCGCAGTACCAGGTGTCCGGCACCTGCTGGGCCAGCATCGGCGCCGAGATCAGCAAAACTGCAAGCGCCGAGCTGATTCGAGTGAGCTTCCGTGCCGCGAACGTCATACTCGGGGTTTCTCCAGCGGGCCCTGCGGGTGCGCCAAGCCCGCGCGGATCTTACCATCCCGGCTGATGCGCACCGCTCTCGCCATCTCCGGATCGGACCCGACAGGGGGTGCGGGCCTGCAGCTCGACCTGCAGGTCTTCCGGGCTCTCGGGGTGCACGGAGCGGGCGTACCCACCGCTCTCACGATTCAGGACACGGCGAAGGTGCACGAGGTGCTTCCGGTGTTCCCATCCGTGGTGCTGAACCAGCTTCGGCGGCTCCTGGCGGACTTCGTTCCGGACGCCATCAAAATCGGCATGCTGGGAAGCGACGACGTCCTCCGTTCGGTGGTTCTCGGACTGGAAGCGGTCGAATCCAGGGGCGCGGCGATTCCGCCTCTGGTGATCGATCCGGTCCTGGCGGCCAGCGACGGGCAGGCGCTTCTCGAGCGAAGGGCCTGGGGTTCGCTCGGGAGCCTGATCCAGCGCGCAACGCTGGTGACGCCCAATCTCCCGGAGGCCGAAGCACTCACCCGAGTCGACGTTTCACGGGAAGCCGGAGTGGAGGAGGCGGCCCGCTGCCTGGTCGAGGAACTGGGCGCCAAAGCCGCTCTCGTGAAGGGCGGGCACCGGGAGGGTTCAGCGGACGATCTTCTAGCGCAGCGCGGCACGGGCGGCACCAGCTTCGAGTGGCTCCGCGCCGAACGCATCGATGTCGGTCGCGTGCACGGCACCGGCTGCGCGCTTTCCTCGGCGATCGCCGCGCGTCTCGCGCTGGGCGACGACCTGCCGGGGGCCGTGGCACGCGGCCGGGAGTTCGTGGCAGCTGCCCTCCGCCGTGCCGAGAGCGTGGGACAGGGCGCCAAACTGCTGGTCTTCCCGTGAGCGCAGCTTCAGAACAGCCCGACGGCAACGGCCCGCACGCCGAGTACTCCTGGCGGCTCGAACGCCGGCGCAAGGCCGAATCGCACTGGCGCCGGCTCGACCGCAGGATCTCGAACCTGCGTCTGGCCGTCTTCGCCGCCATCGCCGTGGCGGCCTGGCTCGTGTTCGGTGCCAAGACTCTCGGCATCGCCTGGCTCGCCCTCCCGATCGCGTTCTTCGTCGCGCTCCTGCCGATCCACGAGCGCGTGATCCGTCGCCGCGAGCGGGCGAGCGAAGCGGTCGCCCACTACGAGCTGGGATTGGCGCGGCTCGAGCACCGCTGGGCCGGCAAGGGCGAGCCGGGTGAAGGGTTCCGCGACCCGCGGCACCCCTACGCCGAGGACCTGGACCTCTTCGGGCACGGCTCGCTCTTCGAGCTGCTCTGCACGGCGAGGACCCGCGCCGGGGAGCAGACCCTCGCCTCGTGGCTGCAGCAGTCGGCAGACCCCGAGAGCATCCGGGCCCGGCAAGCCGCAGTGGAAGAGCTCCGCGGGAGAATCGATCTCAGGGAGGACCTGGCGCTCCTCGCCCGCGAGGTCCGCGTCGGCCTGCACCCGGAGGAGCTGCGCAGCTGGGGCGGCGCAGAGCCGCTCCCGGTCTGGTCCGGTCACCGGATCGTGGCGCCGGTGCTGGTGTCTTGCACTCTCGCGGCCATTGCCGGGGGACTGCTGGGCCCTGCCGGCCTGATCCCGGCTCTCGCCGCCGGGCTCGTCGAGGCGTTCTACGCGCTGGGCCTGCGAAGCCGGGTGCGGCACGTCGTCGACACGGCGGACGCCCCGGGGCGCGACCTGAAGCTCTTCGCGGAGCTGCTCGCTCGTTTGGAGCAGGAGCAGTTCAGGGCTCCGCTGCTCGTCGAGCTTCGCGCCGCGCTCGACACCCGGGGTGTTCCCCCCTCGCGGCGCATCTCGGCCCTCCGCCGCCGCATCGAGCTGCTGGACGCGCGGCGCAACCAGTTCTTCCTCCCGCTCGCCCTGCTGCTCCTCTGGTCGACCCAGCTCGCGCTGGCCATCGAACGCTGGCGTTCGGTCTGCGGGCCGAGCCTCGGCCGGTGGATCGACGCCGTGGGGGAGTTCGAGGCCCTCTGCGCGTTGGCCGGCTACGCCTACGAGCACCCGGAACACCCCTTCCCCGAAATCAGCGAGGAGGGACCGCTCTTCGAGGCGAGCGCCATCGGCCATCCGCTGATTCCACCAGACGCCTGCGTGCGAAACGACATCCAGCTCGGCGGCGATCTCCGAGCATGGGTGGTGAGCGGCTCCAACATGTCGGGCAAGAGCACGCTGCTCAGGACCCTGGGCGCCAACGCGGTGCTGGCCCACGCTGGAGCTCCGGTCTGTGCCGGACGCCTCCGCCTCTCGCCGACGGCGATCGGAGCATCGATCCGCATCCAGGATTCCCTGCAGGAGGGGACCTCCCACTTCTACGCCGAGATCACCCGGATGCGTCAGGTGATGGAGCTGGCCGAGGCCCCTGGCTCGACGCTGTTCCTGCTCGACGAGATCTTTCACGGCACCAACTCCCACGATCGCGGCATCGGCGCCGAGGCCGTGGTACGGGGCCTGGTGGAGCGGGGTGCCGTGGGACTGGTGACGACCCACGACCTCGCACTCGCGAGGATCGCCAACGCACTCGCTCCTCGCGCAGCCAACGTCCACTTCGAAGACCACCTGGAGGACGGCAAGATCGCCTTCGACTACCGGGTCCGTCCTGGCGTCGTCGAGAAGAGCAACGCCCTCGAGCTGATGCGCGCCGTCGGCCTGCCCGTCTGAAGCCGGACAGCGGGGACGTTCCCGCTCGCTAGCGGAGGGCCCAGGCGTAGGCGCGGCGGAAGGTGTCGCGGGCGCCGCGCTCGATCAGCTCTCCGTGAGCGAGGATGACGCGGTCGAAGTCCCAGGCGAGGATGCGCTGGAAGGACGCGCGGGTCGCCTCGCGGTTGCGAAAGGAAAGCTGCCAGTCCGGGGGCATGCGGGGCTTGGCGTACATGTTGCCGACGCGCGCCACCAGGCGGGTGAGCCGCGGGCTCCAGGGACCGAAGTGCTCGCAGAGGTCTGCGACGATCAGGGTCCGGCTCTCGGCGTGGAAGAACACCACCTCCTCCATGACCCGGCTTCCGCGCACCACGGTCTGGTCCAGATCGGCAGCCCAGAGCGGCTCCGCTTCGTCTCCCAGCGCAGCGTCGAAGTACAGATCCCGCCGCTTCTTCTCCAGCCCCGGGGAAGCGAAGACCTGGGCGGATGGGAAGGCCTGGCGGAAGGGGCCGAGGAAGAGGTGATGGAGCTTGTTGGGAGAGACCACACAGCGGACCGGCCCGAGTGCCTCGATCTCGGCGCGCAGCTCTGGCACCGGCTCCAGCGGCGAGTGGACGAAGAGTCCTCCGTCGGCCAGCTGCACCACCGTCATCCGGGTGCCGAACTGAACGCCGTAGAAGCGCAGCGGGGCCTCCGCGATCCAGATCCGATCGGACCACTGCCTCATCGCGTTCTCCTCGCTACGGGCTTCGTCAACTGCCCGGGCTATCGATCGAAGTCCCGGAGGTGAACGGGACGGCGCCGCGCGCCCCAGCTGCCCGCCTCGTCTCGGAAGACGCCGGCGCAGACGGCTCCGCAAGCGGAGCAGCGGCCTCCATCCCGCAGCTTCCAGGCGGTGATCGTGTACCAGTCGCGGCCGATCACCCGCTCACCGCAGGCGTGGCAGTAGGTGCTCTGGCCCGCTTCGTCGTGAACGTTTCCGGTGTAGACGTGGTGGATGCCGTGGCTCCGGGCGATCTCGCGCGCCCGCTGCAACGTGTCGGCCGGCGTGGGCGGCCGGTCCCGCATCCGGAAGTCCGGGTGGAAGGCGGTGAAGTGGAGCGGGACCTCGACGCCGAGATTCGCCGCGACCCAGGCGGAGAGGTCGGCGAGCTCGGCCTCGGAATCGTTCTCGCCCGGGATGAGGAGCGTGGTGATCTCCAGCCACACGTCGGTCTCGCGCTTCAGGTAGACGAGGGTCTCCAGGACCGGGGCGAGCTCGGCGCTGCAGAGGCTCCTGTAGAAGTCCTCCGAGAATCCCTTCAGGTCCACGTTCGCCGCGTCGATCTCCGAGAAGAAGGCCTCCCGGGCCCCCTCACTGATGTAGCCCGCGGTCACCGCCACGGATCGGACCCCGACCTCGCGGCAGGCCCGCGCGGTATCCACGGCGTACTCGAGGAAGATGACCGGATCGTTGTAGGTGAAGGCGACGCTGTCACAGCCGAGCTGCCGGGCGGCCCGTGCGATCAGCTCGGGGGGGGCCTGGTCGGCCAGCGTCTCCATCTCCCGGGACTTGCTGATGTCCCAGTTCTGGCAGAACTTGCAGGTCAAGTTGCACCCGGCCGTGCCGAAGGAGAGCACGGGGGTTCCCGGAAGGAAATGATTGAGAGGCTTCTTCTCGATGGGATCGACGCAGTAGCCGCTCGATCGCCCGTAGCTGGTGAGAACCACGGCGCCCTGCCGGCGCGCGCGGACGAAGCAGAGGCCGCGCTGGCCCTCGTTCAGCTGGCAGGCGCGCGGACAAACGTCGCACTGGACCCTGCCGTCCGGCAGGCGGTGCCAGAATCGGGTCGGGACCACGGAGTCCACCCGGGGAGTGTGGCATGAGCCCGACCCGGCCGCCGCCCCTCGAGAGCCCCGAAGACCGCCGGGCGCTCCTGGAGGTCGCCCGCGAATCGATCCGGCACGGTCTCGAACACGAATCTTCCCTGCCGGTGGATCCGGATCGCTTTTCGGCGCGGCTTCGCGAGCCCGGCGCCTGCTTCGTGACCCTCCGGCGCGCCGGCAATCTGCGCGGCTGCGTGGGATCCCTCGAGGCCACGCGACCCCTCGTCGAGGACGTGGCCCGGAACGCCTTCGCATCCGCCTTCCGCGACTCGCGCTTCCGGCCGCTGGGAGAGGAGGAGTGCGCGGGCCTCGAGATCCACCTCTCGATCCTGACCCCACCCGAGCCCCTGCCGTGCAGCTCCGAGGCCGATCTCCTGTCGAAGCTGCGGCCCGGCATCGACGGGCTGATCCTTCGCGACGGCGCGCACCGCGCGACCTTCTTGCCCAGCGTCTGGGAATCTCTCGCGGAGCCGAAGGCGTTCCTGGCCGCGCTCAAGCGGAAGGCGGGCCTGGGCGAGGACCACTGGTCAGACGGGATCCGCTTCGAGCGCTACCGCACCGAGTCGGTCGAGTAGCTTCTCCCAGATGGCGCCGAAGGCGCCGTTGCTGAGCGTGACGACCACGTCGCCCGGCGCCTGTAGCCCGGCCAGGTGGTCGACGATGGCATCGACGCCGTCGATGGCCACGGCCTCTGCGCCGGCGCGGCCGAGATCGGCGGCGAGCTGCTCGGCGGAGAAGCGCTCCGTGACCTCGCCCGTGGCGCTGTAGATCGGCGTATCCGGAACCACGGCGACGACGACGCGATCCGCGTCTTCGAAGGCCCGAGCGTAGTCCCCCTGGAAGACGCTGCGGCGGCTGGTGTTGGAGCGCGGCTCGAAGACCGCGATCACCCGGCGCCCCGGGTAGCGCGCGCGCATCGCCGCCAGGGTCTCGCGAACCGCCGTCGGGTGGTGGGCGAAGTCGTCCACCACGGTGACGCCAGCGACCTCGCCCCGCACCTCCTGGCGGCGCTTCACACCCGCGTAGCGGGCGAGTGCTGCAAGGGTCTCGCCCAGCGCGACGCCCCGCGACTCGAGCACGGCGATCGCCGCCAGCGCGTTCGCCACGTTGTGCCGGCCGTGCAGGGGCGCCTGCGGGCGCGCCGCCAGCGCCCCGTCGCGAACCAGCTCGAAGCGGGTACCGGCCTGGCTCGCCTGGAGCGCGCGGGCGCGGACCTGCGCGACACCATCGCCGTCGACGGCGTACCCGATCACGCGGCACGGCGCCCCGGCCACCACCTCGGCGACGTTGGGCTCCTCGACCGCGGCGACGATGACTCCGTCGGTCGGCATCGAGCTGACCAGCTTGCGGAACTCCCCCTTCACGTGGTCGAGATCCCGGTAGATGTCCGCGTGATCGAACTCGACGGACGTGATCACGAGGGTCCGGGCGCCGTAGTGGAGGAACTTGGGGGTCTTGTCGAAGAACGCCGTGTCGTACTCGTCCCCCTCGACCACGAAGTCGGGTCCGCTTCCGTCGCGGAAGCTTCCGTCGAAGTTGGCGGTGATTCCTCCCACCAGCATGGAGGGATCGCGGCCAGTCTCGAAGAGGAGGGTGGCGATGATGCTGACGGTGGTGGTCTTTCCGTGCGTCCCGGTCACCACCACCGGGTGCTTCCCCTGGATCGCGTGCTCGTAGAGCGCGTCGGGAAAGGAGAGATAGGGCAGCCCGGCGTCGATCGCCGCCCGCGCCTCTGGGTTGTCGGCGCGCACGGCGTTTCCGATCACCACGAGATCGGGCCGCCGCACGAGCACGTTCTCGGACCGGAACCCCTTCGCCACCGGAATGCCCCAGGTCTCGAGGGCCGTACTCATGGGCGGATACACGTCGAGATCGGATCCGGTGACCTCGAGACCACGGCTCTTCAGGAGCCCGGCGAGGGACCCCATGCCGGTACCGGCGATGGCAATGAAGTGAACGTGCATCACGGCGAACTCCAACCGCGGCCGGCTACGCCGAGAACGCGTCCATGATCAGGTCGTGGATCAGGGGGCGCAGCGTGAAGTTGCTCTTCTTCGCGACCAGGTGAACGCGATTGGTGAGCATCACGACGATGGCCTCCCGCTCGAGATCGATCCAGAGAGAGGTCCCCGTGAATCCCAGGTGGCCGACCGAGTTCCTGGAAAAGAGGCTGCCCGACGAAGAGGTCCGCGGCGTCGGCGTGTCCCAGCCGAGTGCCCAGTCCGATTTCTCGGGCAGGTGCTGCCGGGTCAAGAAGGATCGCAGAAGATCCCGCGGCAAGGCCTCGCTCCGCCCGTGCCAGGCGTCGAGAACGACCCGCGCGAAGCGCAGCACGTCGTCGGCGGGCGCGAAGAGCCCGGCGTGCCCAGCGACCCCACCCATCGCCGACGCGTTGGGGTCGTGGACCTCGCCCCAGACGATGCGCCCCCGCCAGGGACAGTTCTCGGTGGCCGCGAACCCCCGCCGCAGCGACTCCGGCGGAAGGCCTGCTCCCTCCAGCGTCGGAAGAAAGCCCGTGTGGGCAAGCTCCAGCGGCCGGAAGATCCGATCCTGGCAGAAGGCGTCCAGCGACTGGCGGGCCACCGCCTCGACCACCGCGCCCAGGACGATGAAGTCGAGGTCGCCGTAGACCGCGGCCGTGCCGGGCTCGTGCACCGGGCCGGAGCGGCAGATGCTCTCGATCACCCACTTCCTGGCCGCAGGCGTCCCGACGATGCGCTCGCCCTTCTTCCGCTCCCGCTCGAGGAGCGCCTCGTGAAAGGCGCGCCAGGGCTTGAGCCCCGAGGAGTGCGTCAGCAGATGACGCAGGGTGATTCCTTCCTTGTTCGTCTCGCCGAAGTGGGGGAGGAACTTGGTGACCGGATCGTCCGGGGCCACCGCGCCTTCCTGGCAGAGCACCAGGATCGCCGTCGTCGTCGCCAGGACCTTGGTCAGGGAGGCGAGATCGAAGATCGTCTCCCGGGACATCGGGATCCGCTCCGGGCGGACGACCGCCAGGCCCCGTACCGACGCGTGCTCGAGCAGCTCAGCGTCGCGGCGCATCTCGGCGAGGACGACCGCTCCGGGTATCTCGGCGGCGTCGATCGCCTTGTCGAGTGCACGATCGACGCGCCGGAGCTTGCGCCGGATCACACTGTGTCTCATCCCCGCTCCACCCCCGGCTCCAGCACCTCGAGCTCTCCGCGCTCAGCGTCGAGCGCGCCGCGCACCCCGAACGGCCAGGTGAGATTGGGCCGCCCGTGTCCGAATGGCAAGCCGAGAACGGTCGGAATTCCGAGCGGCGCCAGTGCTTCCAGAACCACGTCCTCGGCGCTGGGCGTCGGCCGCTTCGGATCCACACAGTCGACCAGGTGGCCCACCCCTACCCCCGCCAAAGCGTCGAGTTTGCCCGCCGCTCCGAGCTGGCGAAGCATCCGGTCGAGCGCGTACGGCTTCTCGGCGACCTCCTCGAAGAGCAGGATCGCACCGCGCGTGTCCACCTCCCACGGCGTCCCGAGGCTGGCCGTCAGCAGCGTAAGAGATCCACCGATCAGGGGACCCTCTCCGCGTCCCCTCCCCTGGGGCTCTCCCTTCAGCAGCGGCGGGACGTCGCCGCCGAGAGTGCGGAGGAGCGAGTCCAACTCTGCGGGAAGCATCCCCTCGCGCTTCTCCAGCATAGGGGAGTGGAGCCCGACCAGACCGGCCCGCTTCCACTGCCAGAGGAACAGGGTCGTGATGTCGCTGAACCCGAGCAGGGGCTTGGCGGCGGCGCGGACCCGAAGCGGGTCCAGATCCGCGACGATGCGGTGGCAGCCGTAGCCGCCGCGCGCGCAGATGATGGCATCGACCCCGGCGTCGTCGATCAGATCCATCAGCTCGCAGGCCCGCCGCCGGTCGTCGCCGGCCAGGTACCCGCTGCAATCGGTGAGATCGTCCCGGCGCACGGTGTCGAAGCCGGCTTCGCGGAGCTGCGCCTCGCCAGCCTCGACGGCCTCCGCATCCACCGCGAAGGCGGGGGCCGCGATGCCGATGGTGGCGCCGGGAGACAGGGCTCGAGCCTTGCGAAGGGCCTGCACCCGGACTCCTAGAAGGGAGGCTCGTCGGCGAAGGAACCGCCGTCGTCGAAGCCTCTTTCGTCGGGTGGGGCGAAGCCGCCGGGCGGCGGCTCGGGAACTTCGGGTCGGTCGCTCCGGTTCTCGAACCGTGCGAAGCGCCCCTCGAAGTGAAGCTTCACCGTCCCGGTGGGGCCGTTCCGCTGCTTGGCGATCTCCAGCTCGGCCAGCTTCGGGTCCTCGGTCTCCTTGTTGTAGACGATGTCGCGGTAGATGAACGCGATCAGATCGGCGTCCTGCTCGATGGCGCCCGACTCGCGCAGGTCACCGAGGATCGGCCGGCGCTGATCCGGGTTCCGCTGCTCGGGCCCGCGGTTCAGCTGGGAGAGCGCCAGCACCGGAACGTGAAGCTCCTTGGCCAATGCCTTCAGCCCTCGGCTGATCTCGGCGATCTCGAGATCCTTCCGGTCCCTGGGACCGTCCGCGCTGGCGAGCTGCAGATAGTCGACCACCACCAGGTCGAGATCCCGCTCGGCCTTCAGACGCCGGCACTTGGCCTTGATCTCCAGGATGGTGGCCATCCCGCTGTCGTCGATCCAGATCTCCGCGCGGGAGAGCCTGTCGCCCGCCTCGGTCAGGCGGCGATAGGCCGAGTTGGCAAGAAAGCCCTTGCGAAGCGTGGAGAAGTCGATCTCCGCCTCCGAGGCCAGCAGCCGCAGGATCAGCGAGCGGGTGGTCATCTCGAGGGAGAAGACCGCCACCCTCTTGCCGTGGTCGAGGGCCGCGTTGCGAGCCATGTTGAGCGCCAGGGCGGTCTTTCCCATCGAGGGCCGCGAGGCGATGATGATCAGCTCTCCGGACTGGAGCCCGCCGGTGATCTCGTCCAGGTCCCGGAAGCCGGTCGGGAGCCCGGTGAGATCGCCGCCGCGGTTCATGATCGCCTCGACGTAGTCGAAGGTGCCAGGCATCTCATCGTGAAGCCTGGCGAAGCTGGTACGACTCCTCTCCTTGCTGATGTCGAAGATCTTCGACTCGGCGATGTCGAGCAGGCGCTCGGCCGCCTCGGACTCCTCATAGCCGACCTCGACGATCTCGGTGGCCACCTGGATCAGGTGCCGCTTCACCGCCTTGTCGCGGACGATCCGCGCGTGATGGGCCACGTTGGCGGCGGTCGCCTCGAAATCGGCGATCTCGGCCAGGTAGACGGTGCCTCCGATGGCGTCGAGGCGCTTCTGTGCGTTCAGATGGTCGGAGAGCGTGATCAGGTCGACGGGCTTCTCGTCGTCGTGAATCGCTCCCATCGCCTTGAAGAGGATCTGGTGGGCGGGGTGATAGAAGTCTTCCGCCTTGACCTCGGCGCAGACCTCGTCGAGGGAGCGGTTGTCGACCAGCAGAGCGGAGAGGACGGCCTTCTCCGCCGAGAGATCCTGGGGCGGAACGCGGCCGCGCACGCCGCTCTCGCCCGCGTCACCCCGCGCTCCCCTGGAACCCGCCCCCGAGGATTCACCAGATCGCAGGGTCGTGCCCGCCACTCGTCCCCCCAGACCGCTCGGAGTGAAGCGAACTCCCTTGTATCACTCCGCGGCGGTCACCTTCAACTTGACATTGGCGACGACCTCGCGGTGCAGCTTGATCGGAACGCTGTGCTCGCCGACTTCCTTGATCGGTTCGGCGAGGTCGATCTTTCTTCGATCGATCTCGATGCCCTTCGCTCCGATCAGCTCCGCGATCTGCATGGCCGTGACGGAGCCGAAGAGCCTTCCCTCCTCGCCGGCCTGGGCTGCCACTTCCAGCTGGAGCTGCTCGAGGCGGTCGCGCGCCGCGCCGAGGTCCTTGAGCTCGCGCGCCACCTTCTCGGTGATCAGACGCTTGTGGTGCTCGAGCTCCTTCACCTTCGCCTCGCTGGCGAGCGCGGCCTTGCCCTGGGGCAGCAGAAAGTTGCGCGCGTAGCCCGGCTTCACGCTCACCACCTCGCCGGCGTGGCCGAGCTTGGGAACATCCTCCCGGAGAATCAGCTTGACCTGAGCCATCGCTCCTCCCTCAGCTGACGTGCCGCGGCGCGTACGGCATCAGAGCCAGCTGCCGCGACCGCTTGATGGCGGTGGTGACCTGGCGCTGGTGCTTCGCGCAGTTTCCCGAGATGCGCTGGGGAATCACCTTGCCCGTCTCGGTGATGAAGTAGCGGAGCCCCCTGGGGTCCTTGTAGTCGATGGTGAGCTTCTTGTCCGAGCAGAAGCGACAGACCTTCTTGCGAAGGAACCCGCCCTTCTTCTTGAGAGCCTTGCGCGCCTTCTTGCGCGCCCTGGCGCGGAGGCGCCCCTTGGGTGACATCGGGCCGCGCTCGCGCCGCTCGCCACGCTCGCCGCGATCGCCGCGCTCGCCGCGCTCCGGCCGCGGGGGCCGATCTCCGCCGAATCCCGCGCTCATCGCTCACCTCCGTTCTCCGTGTCGGAGTCTTCGGATTCCGGCTCCTCGCCGTTCTTCGCCGCCTCGGCCGGTTCGGTCTCGTCTTCGGCGTTCTTCGCCGCCTCGGCCGGGTCGGTCTCGTCTTCGGCGTCTTCGTCATCGGCGCGCGCCTCCGCCGGGGGCGGGGCAGCCATCCTCGCGGCTTCCTGGCGGGCCTTCTCTTCCTCGGCCTCTCGCGCCGCTCGCTCCCTGGCGCGCTCGGCCCGGATTCGCTCCTCCTCGGCGGCCAGCGCCCTGCGCTGCTCGATGTCCTCGACGCTCTCGGACACCTGGACCGTCAAGAAGCGAAGTACCGACTCCTCCAGGCGCAGGGCGCGCTCCAGGGGCGCCACCGCCTTGCCGTGGTCCAGATACTGGGTCGTGACGTAGCGGCCCTTCTGGAACTTGCGGATCTCGTAGGCCAGCTTGCGCTTGCCCTGGTCGTCGTGGAGCAGCCGGGTCGCGCCCTCGCGCTCCAGGATTCCGTCGACCCGCGTGAGGAGGTCCTGACACCCCTCGTCGGAGATCTCGGGCTGAACGATGAAAGTGGTCTCGTATTCCCGCAAGGCTTCCTCCGTGAACGGACACCTGCCGCGTCCGAGCCCCCATCTGCTGCAGGTCTCCCGCGGGAGGAGCCCTCCGTCCGGGGACTGAAGGTTGAATCCAGTGGCCGCGAGCCGGCCTCGTCGAAAGGGAAGGGTTAGCAGAACCCCCGGGCCGAGCCAACGTCACGACTTGGCGGGTTAGCGGCCGGCAGAGCCGCCCTGCCCGCACGGCACGCCTGCGGCATGCCTTGGGTTGCAGGCCAAAAGCAGGGCATGGACGCGCAGGTCGTCGGTGAGCTCGGGGTGGAAGGTGGCGGCGAGCAGCCCGCCCTGGCGAACCAGGACGGGCGCGCCGTCGACACGTGCCAGCACCTCGACACCCTCTCCCAGCTCCCGGAGCTGGGGAGCCCGGATGAAGACACAGCGGAGGCCCTCGAGGCCCGGAGCGGTCCCGGGATCGACCTCCGCGGCGAAGGAATCCACCTGGGTGCCGTAGGCGTTTCGAACCGAGACCACGTCCAGGAGACCCAGCGAGGGGACCGGGTGCCGCTCCACCTGGCGGCCCAGCAGGATGGCCCCGGCGCAGGTCCCGAGGATCGGGAGGCCGTTCGAGCCGGCCTCCCGAAGCGGCTCGAAGAGCCCCAGCCGGTCGAGACCCTTGGCGATGGTGGTGCTCTCACCACCCGGGAGAATGAGCGCGTCCAGGCTCGGGAGATGCTTCTCCCGAAGCACCGGAATCGCTTCGCACCCCAGCCGCTCGACGCTGCGGCGGTGCGCCTCGACGTCCCCCTGGATCGCCAGAATTCCGACCCTGGCCCGCATCGCTCACCAGCCGCGGTTGGCCAGCCGCTCGCTCTCGGAGAGGGTCTCCATCTCGATCCCCTCCATCGCGTTGCCGAGACCGCGAGAGGCGTTGAGGACCTCCTCGGGCTCCTGCCAGTGGGTGGTGGCGTGGACGATCGCCTTCGCCCGGGCGGCCGGGTCCGCGCTCTTGAAGATCCCCGAGCCCACGAAGACCGACTCGGCGCCGAGGCACATGCAGAGCACGGCGTCGGCCGGGGTCGCGATGCCGCCGGCGGCGAAGTTCGGCACCGGGAGCTTCCCGTCCGCGGCCACCCGCCGCACCAGCTCGACCGGCGCCTGGAGCTCCTTGGCCCGGGTGACCAGCTCCTCGGCGGGCAGTGCGCCGAGGGCGCGGATGCCGCCACAGACCTGGCGCAGATGACGCACCGCCTCGACGATGTTGCCGCTCCCGGCCTCCCCCTTGGTGCGGATCATGGCCGCCCCTTCGGCGATGCGGCGCAGCGCCTCGCCCAGATCCCGGCAACCGCAGACGAAGGGAGAGCGGAACTCGTGCTTGTCGACGTGGTAGGCCTCGTCCGCCGGCGTCAGCACCTCGCTCTCGTCGATGAAGTCCACGCCCAGAGCCTCGAGCACCCGCGCCTCGGCGAAGTGACCGATGCGCACCTTCGCCATCACGGGAATCGACACGTTCCGCTGGATCCCCTCGATCACCTCGATCGAACACATCCGCGCGACGCCGCCTTCCTTGCGAATGTCGGCCGGTACCCGCTCCAGGGCCATCACGGCGACGGCTCCCGCCTCTTCCGCGATCTTGGCCTGGTCCGGAGTGGTCACGTCCATGATGACCCCGCCCTTCAGCATCTCGGCCAGGCCGACCTTGATCTCGAAGGAGTCCGCGCCCGTGCGCGGGCCTCCGTTTCCAGTGTTCTGATCCGTCATCGTTTGACCTCCTTGGCTGCGATTGCCGATCACATGTGAACGGTCGCGACGCGCGCCGACGCGGTGCCCGCCGCCAACCGTTCTCGAACCAGTCCTGCCAGCGTCGCCACGCCTCGACGAATGGCCGTCTCGTCGGCCAGGGCGATGGTGAGGCGAAGCCCGCGCGAGGACCGTCCATCGTGGTGAAACTGATAGCCCGGTGCGAACAGCACACCGGCGCGCATCGCGTCGGCGTGGAGATCCAGCGAGTCGAGGGGCTCCGGAAGCTCCAGCCAGATCTGATATCCGCCCTCGGGCGTCGTCCAGCTCACCCCCGCCGGCATCTCTGCGGCGAGCGTCTCGATCATGGCGTCCCGGCGGCTGCGGAGCCGCTTGCGCAGTGCGACCAGGTGCCGGTCGTAGGCTCCGCTGCGCACGAAGTCCGCGAGGGCCGCCTGCAGCGGCAGGGTCCCGCCGAGGTCGGTGGCGTTCTTCAGCACCAGGAGCGCATCCACGGCACGCCCTCGGGCCACGAGAGCTCCGGCTCGCACCCCGGGAAACAGGGACTTGGAGAAGGAGGTGAGCTGCACCACCAGCCCGGCCTCGTCGAGCGCGGCCAGCGACGGGATCGGATGCCCGGCGAAGCGCAGGTCCATTTCGTACGCGTCCTCGATCACGGGCTTGCCGTGCCTCGAGGCGATCGCGAGCAGGTCCCTGCGGTGGGCCATCGACGTCGAGGTTCCCATCGGATTGTGGAAGGTGGGGATGGTGTAGAAGGCCTTCACCTCCGGCCGGGAGAGCTGCCGGTCGAGCGCCTGGAGGTCCGGTCCCGCCCAGTGCATGGGCACCGGGGCCACCTTGAGGCCGAGGCCGATCATCGTGGCCAGGACGTTGTGGTAGGTGGGCGCTTCGATGGCGACCGTGTCTCCGCTCTCCGCGAAGAGCCGCATCGCCAGCGAGATTCCCTGGCTCGCCCCGCTGGAGAGCACCAGCGAGTCGGGGCCGACGATCACCCCGAGCCCGCGGAGGTGCTCGGCGAGAACCTCTCGCAGGCCGGCGAAGCCCTGGGGGCCACCGTAGGCGAGAAGCGAAGCGCCGATGTCGGTGAAGGCCCGGTTGACGGCGCGCCGGAAGGCCTCCACCGGGAACAGCGAGGGATCCGGCACCAGCGAGTGAAGGGGGATGACGTCACGGGGCACTCCGTACTGGGGGCGGGAGTGCTCGTAGTCGAGCAGCCGCTCGGCAGCCGGCGAGAACTGGAGCTCGGCCGGAGCGGAGGGGCCGAGCTCACTGGCTCGCGGCCCTCGCACGAAGGTTCCGCGTCCCACCCGGCTCTCGACGACCCCCTCGGCGGCCAGCGCTTCGTAGGCCAGGGCCACGGTGTCTCGATTGACGCCCAGCTCGCGAGCCAGGTCGCGGATCGGGGGGAGCCGGTCGCCCATCTCCAGTGCTCCCGACTCCACCCGCTCGCGGATCTGGGACGCGATCTGCCGGTAGACCGGTACGGCGCTCCGAGTGCCGGCGCCGTCGCTCCTGTCGATCCGCAGCTCCATGGCCACACCAGGTTATCCCTGGGTCAATCCCGGGTCAATTCGAAAGATATGGGACAATAAGGCGAGAAATCCTTCAAATTTACCCAGACAATTGCCGGACAATCATGAGTCGATTGGACTCGGAGAGGACTCGCCCTCAGCCGTTCCGCGCCTCTTCGGACGCGGGAACCTCGGACGGGGCGGGCGCGTTGAAGCGGTCCATCGCCGCGACGATGCCCTCGGCCAGGAAGACCTCCAGCGCTCCGCAAGCGCGTTCCGTGGCCTGGGCGAGAGCCTCGCTCTCGGACTCGGAGAACTTCTGGAGCACGTGTCCCACCGTGTCCTGGAATCCGGGTGGGCGACCGATCCCGAAGCGCAAGCGCGGAAGTCCCTGAGTTCCGGTGCGCGCGATCACGTCGCGAAGCCCGAGATGCCCCCCGTCGCTTCCCCCGGCGCGCAGGCGCAGGCGCCCCAGCGGCAGGTCGACGTCGTCGTAGACGACCAACAGATCGCTGGAGACCTCGCTCACCGGCAGGAGCCGGAGCGCGGCTGCCACCGCCCTTCCGGAGTCGTTCATGAAGGTCTGCGGCTCGAGCAGCCCGACGTCGATGTCCCCGACGCGGCCCCGTCCGAAGCGGCCGTCGAACCTTTCCTGGCCGAGCGGGATGCCCGCCCGCGAGGCAAAGCGGTCCACGACCCGAAAGCCCACGTTGTGCCGTGTCCCGCGATAGCGGCGCCCCGGGTTCCCGAGGCCGACGACCAGCTTCACCGGGGGTGCTACTCGCCGCCCTCTTCGGTCTTGCCCTCGGCGGCGTCCGCCGACCCTTCCTCGGCCTCCTCGCCCTCGGCGACGGCTTCCTCGCCCTCCTCGAGCTCCTCGACCACCGGCTCTTCCACGACCGCCGGTGCGACGACCGACGCGACGGCCTGGTTCTCGTCGGTTTGCACCGAGACGCCTTCGGGCAACGTCAGGTCGCGAACGTGAATGGAGTCACCGACATCGAGCAAGCTCACGTCCACGTCGATACCCTCGGGAATCGCCTGCGGAAGGCACTCGAGCTCGATCTCGCGGAGGGGATGATCGAGGATGCCACCCTCCTCGACACCCGGCGGCTTGCCCACGAGGTGGATCGGCACCGAGACCTCGACCGTCTTGTCGAGCTCGATCAGATAGAAGTCGGCGTGGAGGGGGCGCCCGCGCACGGGGTCGCGCTGCAGCTCCTTCACCAGCACGGTCCGCGAGATGTCGTCCACGCTGAGCTCGATCAGGGTGTTCATCCCCGCACCGCCGCGCTGGAGCAGCCGCTGCAGGGCACTCGGATCGATGGAGATCGCCTTCGTCTCCGCTTCCCTGCCGTACACCACGGCGGGGATGCGTCCAGCCGCTCGCAGCTTTCTCGCGACTCCCTTGCCGGTCGCTTCGCGCGTCTCCGCAACGAGGGCATGCACTGCCACGGTCTTCTCTCCTAGATGAACAGAGAGCTGATGCTCTCTTCGTTGTTGATACGGCGGATCGCCTCGGCCAGCAGCCAGGAGACGGACACCACCTGGACCTTTTCGCAGTCGCGGCCGTTGGCCAGCAGGGCGATCGAGTCGGTGACGATCATCTTGTCGATGGGCGACTCGTCGATGCGCTTGATGGCCGGCCCCGAGAGCACCGGATGCGTGACTACGGCGTGGACGGCGCGGGCACCCGCCCCCATCAGAGCGCGCGCCGCCTCGGTGAGCGTACCCGCGGTGTCCGCCATGTCGTCGACCATCACGCAGACCCGGTCCTCCACGTCGCCGATGATGTTCATCACCTCGGAGACGTTCACCCGCTCGCGCCGCTTGTCGATGATGGCCAGCGACGCGTCGAGGCGCTTGGCGTAGGCCCTGGCGCGCTCCACACCCCCGGCGTCGGGTGAGATCACCGCCACGTCGGTGCCGATCTGGTCACGGATCGCCTCCAACAGGACCGGGGTGGCGTAGAGGTTGTCGACGGGGAGGTTGAAGAAGCCCTGGATCTGTCCCGCGTGAAGCTCCAGGCAGAGAACCCGGTCGGTGCCCGCAGCCGTGACCAGGTCCGCCACCAGCTTCGCCGTGATCGGGGCACGGGCCTGCACCTTGCGGTCCTGACGGCCGTAACCGTAGTAGGGAATCACCGCGGTGATGCGTTTCGCCGAGGAGCGGCGCAGCGCATCCACCATGATCAGCAGCTCCATCAGGTGGGTGTTGGCGGGTGCGCAGGTCGACTGCAGCACGAAGCAGTCCATGCCCCGCACGTTCTCCTGGATCTCGACGGAGCACTCTCCATCGCTGAAGGTGCCAACGTCCGCCTGGCCGAGGGCCACCCCGAGGTTGGCGGCCACGGACTCGGCGAGGGCGATGTTGGCGTTTCCGGAGAAGAGCATCATTTGCCGCATAGCGTGATCCTGACTTCGAACGGGTCCCTGAAATGGCTGGGGCGGCAGGACTCGAACCTGCAAATGGCGGCTCCAAAGGCCGCTGCCTTACCATTTGGCGACGCCCCAGAACTCGCCACCTTCCGGCTCGAACTCTGCCGGCCTTCGCTCTTCAGCGAGATCCTCTCGTACTCGCAAGCCAGGTGCGCGCCGGCGGGGCGAGCTTCAATCGGTCGCGAGCCTGGCTTGCCGCGATTGTATCGTGGAAGATTCCGTAAACCGTCGGGCCACTTCCCGACATGCCGACCGCGAGGGCGCCGCTTCCCCCGAGGAACTTCCGGAACTCATCGATGCGGGGGCAAAGCTGGATGGCCGCCGGCTCGAGGTCGTTCTCCAGAAGCTGCTCCAGCGCCTGGTCGCCGCCTTCCCGAAGCGCTGTAGCCCTTCGCATCGTAGAACCTGCTCGAACGGGCGTCAACGAGGCCCCGGACGCCCTGTAGGCCGCGTAGACGTCGCCAGTCGCCAGGGGAATCCCGGGGTGCACGAGCAGCAGTGAGAAGACAGGAACCCCCGGAACCGGCTCGATCCGCTCGCCGATTCCCGTCACCAGAGCCGGCTGCGGGTCCAGGAAGTAGGGGACATCGGCGCCGAGGCCGAGGGCCAGCTCCGGGAGCTGCTTCGGGGGGACGGCGTCGGGAAGGAGCTTCGACAGTCCCCTGAGGACCGCGGCGGCATCGCTGGAGCCCCCCCCGAGGCCGGCAGCCACCGGAATCCGCTTCTCCAGCGCCAGCCGGAGACCGGCCTCGATGCCTCCGGCGGCCAGGAAGGCGAGCGCCGCCCGGACGGCCAGGTTCGACCCGTCCTCCGGTGCTCCGGGGACGTCGCCCTCGACCTGGAGAGTCACCGACCCGGTGCCGCAGAACTCGATCTCCACCCGATCCGCGAGATCGAGCGGCACGAACAGGCTCTCGAGCAGGTGATAGCCGTCCTCGCGGCGCCCCAGGATGCGCAGGCCGAGGTTCACCTTGGCCGGTGCCGAGAGGCGAAGCCCGGCTATTTCGTGGCCTCCAGGTAGCGCATGCGGAGCTCGGTGAGGAGGTTCTTGATCAGGGCGGACTCCTCGTCGTTCAGGTTCCCCTGGGTCTTGTTCTGCAGCATCTCCACCGTGTCGATGGTCTGCCGCGCGAGGGGGAGGTCCGGCTCGGCAGGCTGGCCCGTCGCCGGATCGGCAACCATCCCCATGTGATACAGGGCCGAAGTCCCCAGCGAGATGACGAAGGTGCTGAAATCGACCGCGGGGAGGGATCGCGGCGAGGGCCGCTCCGGAGCCTGCTGCTCCTCGGCGGCGGGCTCCTCATCCTGGCCGCGCTTGTCCACGATCGTGAAGCCCGGCCCCTTCGTCTCTCCCTCGCTTCCCATCTAGCTGTTCTCCCTATGGCCCGCTCCGTCGACCCGCTCCATCTCGCGGTAGGCCATCGCCACGCGCTGGACGGTCGTGATCGCAGAGCCGACGGCTACGATCGCCAAACATAGCGGCAGGTAGCCGGTGAGAGCGCCGAGGACCAGGAACCCCACCCGTTCGCCCCGCTCCATGATTCCCCCGCTGAACGGGGAGACGATCGACTCGGCGCGCGCCTTCGTGTAGGAGACCATCACCGTGGCGATCGAGGTGAGCCCCGCCAGCAGGGCGATTGAGAGGTCTCCGGCCAAGGCGTAGTGCATCAGGATCCCCAGCAGGATCGCCATGTCGACGATCCGGTCCAGGGTCGAGTCCAGAAACGCGCCGAAGGAGCTGGTGGTGCCGTTGTGGCGCGCCACCGCGCCGTCCAGCAGGTCGCAGCAGCCTCCCACGAAGAGCAGGATTCCGCCGAGGGGGAGGGCACCCCAGGCGAAGCTCACGGCACCGCCGAGTGAGATCAGCACTCCGATCACCGAGAACAGATTGGGATTCAAGGGCCGGCGGAACAAAAACGGAAACACCCGCTGGATCGCGGCGTCTGCGCTCCCTCCCAGTGCAGCCTTGATCACCGCCCTCTCCTATCGAAGAAACCGAGTCAATCCGAGAGGTTACCCAGTCGCTCCGGTGGCGTCTCGGGCTCCTTCGGGATCTCCTCTTCAGCCGCAGGCCGGGCCTTGTCGGAGACGTCGGGCAGGTCGGCGAGCTCCTTCTCCAGCTCCTCCGCGTCGATCCAACCCCGTCGCCGCAGCAGCCTGCGGTCGAACTTCAGGTTGCTGATGCCATCGTAGACCATTCCGACCCCCTCGATTCTCGCGAGCAGCGACCGTAGCAAATTGACACCTGCTTCGAGATTCGGGTAGCCTGCCCGGAGTCGAAGGCCGGCGCTTCGGACCTGTCTCGAATCACCGGGGGGGTAGCCGTGCGTACGTTCGCGCGAACCGGGTTCGTCCTCTTGCTGACACTGGCTGTGGCGTGTGCCAGCAGCGGGCCAGATGACGAGGAGTACGCCGAGGTTCCCTCGGCCGAGGATCTCTACGCCGAGGGTCTCGCAAAGCTCGAGTCCGGCGGCTTCCGCTTCTGGTTCATCGACACGACCGACCACCAGGGGGCCATCGAGAGCTTCCAGGACATCATCGACAACTACCCGTACAGCGATTACGCCACGCTGGCGGAGCTGCGCATCGCGGACTCCTATTTCGACCAGGAGCATTGGGAGGAGGCGCTCTCCTACTATCGCGACTTCTCGGAGCTGCATCCGGACCACGAGAAGGTTCCCTACACGGTCTATCGCGCGGCCCTCTCCTACTACCACCAGTCCCGGCCGGCCAACCGCGATCAGACGGCCACGAAGCAGGCCCTCGGCCAGCTCGAGCGTCTTCGCAACGAGTTCCCGCAGGCGCCCGAGAGCGAGGAAGCCGACGAGCTCTGGCGTGTGCTGCGCACCCGGCTCGGCGACAGCGTCATGAACATCGGCAACTTCTACATGAAGCGGTCGGAGTACCGAAGCGCGGCGGACCGCTACCGCTCGGTGTTGAACGAGTACCCGGGACTGGGACTGGACGCGGAGGCCCTCTTCAAGCTAGGGCTCTGCTACCGGGAGATGAACCTGGACGACGAGGCCTCCCGCATCTTCCAGGTGATCCTGGAGAACTACCAGGGCAGCGAGGTGGCCGCAGCCGCCCAGGACTACGTCCCTGCGACGAACTGACCCCCCTCGAGCCTGACCTGACAGTGGGAAGACTCGTCCCGCCGGCAATCGGACGCGTACCGAGGGGTGAGCCATGCAGCAACGCGGTCGGATGACCCGAGAAGAACGGGAATCCTATCTCCTCGGCCGTCAGCGTTTCGAGGCGGGCGACGATCGGGGTGCCCTGGAGACCCTGAGCCTCCTGCTCGAGAGCTGCCCCCGGTTTGCGGACGTCCACTACATGGTGGGACTCGTCCACGAGCGCGGGGGCAACCTGGAAGCTGCCAGCACCAGCCTGGAGCGCGCCCTCGAAATCAATCCGAGCTACGCCGAGGCGGTGGCCGCTCTGGTCAGCGTGTACGAACGGCGCGGCCTCTTCGAGCGCAGCCGCGAACTCGCAGAGCAGCTGAGCCCATCCGTCGCGGCAGCCGCGGGCGAGCTGGACGCCACCACCCGCGGCAAGCTGGCGAATCTGCACGCGGTGCTGGGCGACGCCTACCGGGAGGCGGGAGACCTCCGCGAGGCCATCGAGGCCTATCGCAAGGCCTTGGATCGCTGCCCGGGCTTTCACGACATCCGCCACAAGCTCGGAATCGCTCTGCGGGAAGCGGGCCTGCCGAATCGCGCCATCGGTGAGTTCAAGCGGGTGTTGCGAGCCAACGCGGACTACCTCGAGTCCGCCGTCCAGCTCGGCCTGACCTACTACACCCTCGGCCGGATTCCGCAGGCGGTGGCGGAGTGGGAGTCGGTTCTCGAGCGAGATCCTGCGCAGGACGACGCGCAGATGTACCTCCGAATGGTAAACGACGCGGAGGACACCCCGGAGCTCTGAACCTCGAGCGGGGGCGTTACTTGCGCTCGCCGGGCCTGGCCAGCTCCCGGATCACCTCGAGGGCTGCATTGCGGCCGCAGGCGCCCATCACGCCGCCACCCGGGTGGGTCCCCGCGCCGCAGAGGTAGAGACCCCGAACCGGAGTCCGGTAGCGCCCGCTGCCCGGCAGCGGGCGCATGAATCCGAGCCGGTCCAGGGTCATGGCGCCGTGAAAGATGTTGCCGCCGCGCAGCGCGAAGATCCGCTCCAGGTCCGGCGGAGCCAACACCTCTCTGTGGAGCACGCTTTCGGAAAAGCCCGGCGCCACCTCGTCGATCAGGGCGAAGACCCGATCGGCGAGGCGATCCCGCTCCGCTTCCCAGCTCGAGGTCGCCAGCTGGTAGGGGACGTGTTGGACGAATAGCGAGCCGACGTGCCTGCCCTCGCGGCGCGAGTGAAGGGTCGAGCGACGACGGGAGGGTGAGCTCGACCATCGGCCGCTCGGGGATCTCACCGCGGCAGGCGGCCTCGAAGGAGCGGTCCAGGTCGTCGAGACTCGAAGCGCCGATGTGAATGGTGCCGACGTGCTCCGGCCCCGCTCCGGCTCCGGAGCGGCCGGCGAAGCCCGGCAGGCGGTCGAGAGCCAGGTTGATCTTCGCGACCGGGCTGCGGAAGTCGAGGCCTTCGATCCCACGCAAGAACTCCGGCGGAAGCTGCTCGGGAGCGATCCAATCGACGAAGGTGCGATGGGGATCGGCGCTGGAGAGGACCACCCGCGACTCGACGGACGTGCCGTCCTCCAGCTTGACGCCGCGCGCGCGCCCGGCATCGACGCTCACCGAAGCGACGGGCGCCCCGGCTCGGATCTCGGCTCCCGCCTCGCGCGCCGCGTCGGCGAGGGCCTCGGAGAGCCTGCCCATGCCGCCCTCGACGTAGGCCCAGACCCCGCGGTGGCCGCCCGTCTCCCCCATCACGTGGTGGAAGAGCACGTAGCCGGTTCCCGGCGTGGACGGAGATGCCCACGCGCCGATGATGGCATCGGTGGCGAGGGTGGAGCGGAGCGGCTCGCTCTCGAACCAGCTCTCCAGAGTCGGGCGCGCCGGCCCGAGCAGGAGGGAGAGGACCCGCGGCAGGTCGCGGCGCAGCGAGATCGCCCCCCGAAGCAGGCGCAAGAGTGTCGGCATCTCGCGGAGACGGAGGTGGGCTGGATCGGGCGCGGGCAGGTCGAGCAGGGGCTCGAAAACCCTCGCGGCGCGGTCGAGCATGTCCTCGTAGTCGCCGAAGCGGTCCGCGTCGAGAAGAGAAAAGCGGCCGATCTCGGCGCGGCAGCTCTCGCGGTCCGCTCCCAGCAGAAGACCGCGCTGCCCGGGGATGGGTGTGAACGAGGAGGGATTTCGCGGCAGCAGCCGCAGACCGCGCCCCGCGAGCCCGAGCTCACGCAGCACCACCGGCCGCAACAGGCCCGCCACGTAGGCGGCGCGAGAGACGCGGAAGCCGGGCCAGAGCTCTTCGGTCGTACACGCCCCGCCCAGCAGCTCGCGGCGCTCGAAGAGCACGGTTCGCAGTCCTGCCCTTGCGAGGTAGGCGGCGGCGGCGAGCCCGTTGTGCCCGCCCCCGATCACGACCGCGTCCAGCATGGCGCGAAGTGTCGGTTAGAATGCCGCCGGGGGAAACCCGGTGGAAGCAATCTCGGCCGTCGACGTGGCCGCCCTGGCGATCCTGGCTCTCGCAGTGATGCGCGGCCTCGTGATCGGCTTGATTCGCGAGGTGTTCTCCCTGGCGGCGCTGGCCGCCGCGTGCGTCGCGGTTCGGCTGGGGAGCCTGCCCGCTGCAGGCTGGATGCTTCGCGAGCTTCCAGTGGAGCTCACCCCCCTCGCGGCCCGGATCGCCGCCGGGGTGGTGATCGGCGTCGCCGTCATCGTGGCCGTGGCGATCGCAGGACGCCTGCTGCGCCGGGGCATCCGCTGGGCGGGGCTCGGCTTCGCCGATCGCCTGGCGGGGGGCGTGCTGGGAGCCGCCGAGGGAGCGCTGCTGATCGTGATCCTGATGCTGCTCGCAACCGCCGTGGTGGGTCGGGACCACCCGGCGCTGGCCGGCTCCCGGACTCTCGCCACCTTCGAGAGCGTGGAGCACCTGGTACGGCAGGTGACCCCCGATCTGCCCGAGGTAGCGGTGCCGGCTCTCGACCCGGAGAGCTGAGGCCGCCCGGAGCCAGGGCTACGCTACGGGTCCAGCCATCTCCCGTGCTCGCGGATCAGGTCGACCAGGCGCTCGGGGGCGTCCCTGTCGCGGACGCCGCGGACGACGCACTCGCGGCCCACGTAGAGGTTCACCTTCCCCGGACCGGAGCCCACGTAGCCGAAGTCCGCATCGGCCATCTCCCCGGGGCCGTTCACGATGCAGCCCATCACCGCGATCTTCACGCCCGGGAGGTGGGCGGTGCGCTCCTTGACGCGGGCCGTGGTCTCCTCCAGATCGAAGAGCGTCCGCCCGCAGGAGGGGCAGGAGATGAACTCCGTCCACGAGGTGCGGAGCCGGGCACCCTGGAGGATGCGGTAGGCGAGCGAGACGCCGCGGTCGAGGCCGCCGAAGCCACCCAGCGAGACCATGTCGCCGATCCCGTCGCAAAGCGGTGCCCCCAGATCCGCGGCGGCGCGAAGCAGGGCGGTCTCCGGATCCAGCGAAGGATCGGCGCGGTGGCGGAGCACGATCGGAACGCGCCCGGCCGACCGCGCCGCGAGCCGGGCGGCCAGCAGTCGCGCACCGTGGACCGGAAGCGAGGACTCCACCGAGACGAGCCACTCCCCGCAGCTGCTGTCGATGGCCTGGTCCAGAGCTTCCAGGAGGGACTCTCCCTCCAGCTGGAAGTTCCACTCCAGCGGGCAACCGAGCCGGCCGCTCTCTCGAAGCTGCTGCGCGGGAAGCGGCGCCTCGACCCGGATCACCACGCGTGCGGCGGCTTCTGCGGCGGCCCTGGCGAACGGTGCCGGAACCCGGATCGCCAGCGGGACGCGGACGTCCGCGCCGACCAGACGCTCGGCAAAGGCGCTCGCACGGGCCAGCCCGGCGGCGTCGGCGGCGTCGACCAGCAGTCCTTCGCACTCGAGGTCGCCGAGCCTCGCGAGAGAGCCTTCGACCTCCCGGACTGCCGCCTCGACGTCTTCGGCCACGGGACCCAGGTCCGCCTCCACCCGCACCGGGTGGGTGCCACCCACCGATCCGACCGGCGCGGTCGGCCGCCGCTGGTAGCGGCAGGGATCGGCGGCGAAGGGCCCGCCCGGATCCAGGGCGGGCAGCGCGAGCTCGCCTCGCTCGTCGTAGCGAAGCGCCAGCCGGCGGGCGACGGGGATCTCCTTCAGCGGATCTTCCGTGAGGGAGACGCGGATCGTGTCGCCGATCCCGTCCTCGAGCAGCGAGCCGATCCCGATGGCGCTCTTGACCCGGCCCTCCTCGCCGTCGCCCGCCTCGGTGACACCGACGTGCATCGGGTAGCTGGCGTCGCCGGGGGTGCGCTCCTCGAGCCGCGCGGCGAGCAGCCGGTAGGCGTGGATGGTCACCTGCGGATTGCTCGCCTTCATGCTGAACACCACGTCGAAGAAGCCCTCGTCCTCGCAGACCGTCAGGAACTCGAGGGCACTCTCGACCATCCCGAGCGGGGTATCGCCGTAGCGATTCATGACGCGGTCGGAGAGGGAGCCGTGGTTGGTCCCGATCCGCAGCGCCCTGCCGAGCTCCTTGCAGCGCAGGACCAGGGGACGGAAGCGCTCCGCCACCCGCTCGAGCTCCTCCCGGTACTGCGCTTCGCTGTACTCGCGGACTTCGAAGCGCTTCTTGTCGGCGTAGTTTCCCGGGTTGATGCGAACCTTCTCGACGTGCTCGGCCGCGATCATCGCCGCGTTGGGCGTGAAGTGGACGTCCGCTACCAGTGGAACCTCGACACCGCGCTCCTCGAGCTCGCGGCGAACCGCGGCGAGGTTCTCCGCATCGCGCACCGAGGGGGTGGTGAGGCGCACGATCTCGCAGCCGGCCCTGGCCAGCGCCTCGACCTGGGCAGCGGTGGCCGTCGCATCGCCGGGGTCGGTATTGGTCATCGACTGGATGCGAATCGGGTTCGCGCCGCCGATCCCCACCTTCCCGACGCGAACCTCGCGGGTGCGGCGCCTCGCCGGCGCGAAGGGATCGGGGGCGAAGCGGAGCGTCACGCTGCGCCCGCTTCCACCAGGGAGAAGAGCTTCTCGAACGCCTCGTCGATCTTCCCGGGATCGTTGCCACCGGCCTGCGCGAAGTCGGGCCGCCCGCCGCCCTTCCCGCCTACTACGGCGGCCACTTCCCGAACCAGGTCCCCGGCCTTGAGCCTGTCCTTGAGATCGGGCGTGACTCCGAGAGCCAGGGAGACCTTTCCGCCGGACTCCGACGCCAGCAGCACCACGCCGCTGCGGAGCTTGTCGCGCAGGTCGTCGACCATCGAGCGGAGGTCCTTGCCCGTGACGCCTTCGGCCCGAGTGGCCAGGACCTTGGTCCCGTTCACGTCCCGCGCCCGGGAGAGCAGATCCGTCGCCGTCTCCCCGCGCTGGCCCTTGCGCAACGCCGCGATCTCGCGATCCGCCGCCTTGCGCTCCTCGAGAAGCTTTTCGACGCGGCGAACCGCCTCCTCCGCGGGCACCTTGAGGACCTCTCCGATCCGACGCAGGGTGCGCTCCTGCTCGCGCAGGTGCTGGAGCGCTGCCATGCCGGTGAGCGCCTCGATCCGCCGCACCCCGGCGGCGATGCCCGTCTCGGAGAGAACCTTGAGAAGCCCGATCTCGCCGGTCGCGCGGGCGTGGGTGCCTCCGCAGAGCTCCGTCGAGAAGTCGCCGAAGCCCACGACCCGCACCCGGTCCCCGTATTTCTCCTCGAAGATCGCGATGGCGCCGGCGGCGAGCGCCTCCTGGTAGGAGAGCTCGCTGACCTCGGCTGTCGCGTTGTCTTCGATCCACTCGTTCGCCAGGGTCTCGATGCGCTCGATCTCCTCGTCGGACAGCGGCGTGTCGTGGGTGAAGTCGAAGCGCAGCCGGTCCGGCGCGACCAGGGAGCCCTTCTGCATGGCCTGGGCGCCGATCACCCGGCGCAGCGCCGCGTGCAGCAGGTGGGTGCCGGAGTGATTGCGTACGGTCGCCGCGCGGGCCTCGGCGTCGACCGAGAGCTCCGCCGCGTCCCCGACGCGAACCGCGCCCAAGGTCACCTTGCCCAGGTGCACGATGAGGTCTCCCACCGGCTTCTGGGTGTCCAGGATCTCGACCCGTCCCCCCGCCGTAGAAATCGTGCCGCGGTCGCCCACCTGCCCGCCGCTCTCGGCGTAGAAGGGGGTCTCCGAGACCACCACCTCGACCTCGCTCCCCTCCTCCGCGACCTCCACGCTCGCGCCAGCCACGAGCAGCGCGCGGATCTCCGAGGTCGCCTCGAGGGTGTCGTAGCCGCAGAAGCGCGGAACCACCTCCGCTGCGACGCGTCCGTGCGCCTCGCCGATGGCGCCGTCGCCGCTTCCCTTCCACGCCTCGCGGGAGCGCGCGCGCTGCTCGGCCATGGCGGCCTCGAAGCCCTCGTCGTCGGTGCCGAGATCGTGGCTCTTCAGGATGTCCTGGGTGAGATCCACCGGAAATCCGTAGGTGTCGAAGAGCTTGAAGACGACGCTGCCGGGGAGCACCGCGCCTTTCTTCTCCTTGATCTCGCGGATCTCGTCTTCCAGCAGCGCCAGTCCCTTCGAGAGCGTCTCGAGGAAGCGTTCCTCCTCGCGGCGGATCCGGTCGGTGACGTAGGCGCGGCGCTCCCCCAGCTCGGGGAAGGCCGCGCCCATCTCGTCGATCACCGCATCGGCCACCGAGTGGAGGAAGGGCCGGTCGACGCCGAGCAGCACCCCGTGACGCGCCGCCCGGCGCAGGATCCGGCGCAGCACGTAGCCACGTCCCTCGTTCGCCGGCAGCACCCCATCGCCGATCAGGAAGCTCACGGCCCTCGCGTGGTCCGCGACCACGCGGAGGGAGACGTCCTTCTCCGGATCCTCTCCGAGCGCGATTCCGGAGAGCTCCTGGGCGCGCCCGAGAATGCCGGCGAAGAGATCGGTCTGGTAGTTGCTCGGCACTCCTTGAAGGATCGAGACGACCCGCTCCAGGCCCGCCCCGGTATCGACGGAGGGCTTGGGAAGCGGCGTCATCTCGCCGGAGCCATCGCGGCTGAACTGCATGAAGACCAGGTTCCAGAACTCCAGCCAGCGTCCGCACTCGCAGGACGGATCGCAGACTTCACTCTGGCAGCGCCCGGTCGGACCGCGGTCCAGGTGGATCTCCGTGCAGGGACCACAGGGTCCCGTGTCGCCCATCGCCCAGAAGTTCTCGTCCTCGTCGAGGCGGAAGATCTTGTCCGGGGGAACGCCGATCTCCTTCTCCCAGATCTCGGCGGCCTCGTCGTCCTCCCGGAAGACGCTCACCACCAGCTGCTCGCCGCTCCAGGCCGAAGATCTCGGTGACCAGCTCCCAGGCGTACTGGATCGCATCGACCTTGAAGTAGTCGCCGAAGGAGAAGTTCCCGAGCATCTCGAAGAAGGTGTGGTGCCGACGGCTCCGCCCGACCTCCTCGAGGTCGTTGTGCTTCCCCGAGACGCGGATGCACTTCTGGGAGGTGGTGGCCCGGCTGTAGTCACGGATCTCCTCCCCGAGGAAGAGCCGCTTGAAGGGGACCATTCCCGCATTGACGAAGAGCAGCGTCGCGTCGCCTTCGGGGACCACCGAGGCGCTGGGAAGGCGCCGGTGTGCCTTGCTCTCGAAGAAGCTCAAGAAGGCTTCGCGAATCTCCTTCGCCGTGCGCGGAACGGCCGTCATCCAGAGGACTCCATGTACAGGTAAGTGCCCGAAGATACAGGAGGATTCTAGCCTGCTTTTGGCGCCGGGTCGCGTCATCGGGAAGCCCAGAGCCGGGCGGCGCGGATTCCCACTCGTGGCTCGGCCGCGCCCGCACTCCGGGCGGCACGGGGGAACCGGGACAGGTCGAGCATTCCACGCGGCCTGCGCTTTACCTCGCGGGAATCCGCGCCCGCCCCGGCTCTGGGAAGACGCAGCAGCAGGCTCGTGGGGGGTGTGGGCTAGAAGCGCTCGATGAAGTCCGCGTCCGAGTCGCCGGGATCCGTGTCGATCTCGTCCTCGGCCTTCTCCTCGTCCTGGCCCTCGAAGTCGTCCCAGGTGCCGTCGGAGGTGGAGGCGATGCCGCGGAAGCGAAGCGCGAAGTCGTCCGGATTGGAGACGTGCTTGAGCGCCTCCTCGTAGGTGATCAGCTCCTGCTTGACCAGGTGCATCAAGCTCTGGTCGAAGGTCTGCATGCCGTAGGTGGTAAAGCCCTTGGCGATGGCGTCGGGTAGCTCCTTGGTGCGCTCCTTGTCGGAGATGCACTCGCGGATCCGTGCCGTGGAGACCATCACCTCGAGGGCGGGGACCCGCCCCCTGCCGTCGGCGCGCGGCACCAGGCGCTGGGAAATCACCGCCTTCAGGATCGAGGCCAGCTGCAGACGGACCTGCTTCTGCTGGTAGGGAGGAAACACCGAGATGATCCGGTTGATGGTCTCGGTCGCGTCGAGGGTGTGGAGTGTGCTCATCACCAGGTGGCCGGTCTCGGCCGCCGTGATGGCGGTCTCGATGGTCTCGAAATCGCGCATCTCACCGACCAGGATCACGTCGGGGTCCTGCCGCAGGGCGGCGCGCAGGGCGTTGGCGAAGCTCTGGGTGTCCACCCCGATCTCGCGCTGGTTGACCAGGGAGCGGCGGTCGCGGATCAGGAACTCGATCGGATCCTCGATGGTCATGATGTGACAGGTGCGGTTCGAGTTGATGTGATCGATCATCGCCGCCAGGGTGGTCGACTTACCGGAGCCGGTGGTGCCGGTGACCAGGACGAGCCCGCGGTTCTCCATCGAGATCCGCTCGATCACCCGGGGCAGCAGCAGCTGGTCGATCGACTTGACGCCGAAGGGGATCACGCGGAAGACGATGCCGATGGTGCCGCGCTGCTGAAAGATGTTCACGCGGAAGCGGCCGAGCCCGGGGATGCCGTAGGCCAGGTCGCACTCGCGGGCCTCCTCGAAACGGGCCTTCTGGACCGGATTCATCAGCGCGAACGCGATCTTCTGCATCTCCTCGGGGAGCAGGCGCTCGCCGTTCTTGAGCGGGACCAGGGCTCCATCCACGCGAAACATGGTCGGGAGACCAGTCTTCAGGTGAATGTCCGAGGCCCCACCCTTGAGGGCGATCTTCAGGATCTCGTTCAACTCCATCGTCCGGGTCCTCTCCTGGTCGCGTCCTGGGATGGCGTCCGCAGTCGTTTCGACCGTTTGAACCCTCTTCTTGAGAAACCCCCGGCCACCCTGGAGTCCCCACGGGGGCGCCAAGTCACGGGCGGCAAGGCCTGCATCCAGGTCGACCGGGGCCGGCGGGCGAGCTTCGACAGGTCTTCGAACTAGTCCTCGGCCGGGGGCGACGCCTCGCCCTCCTCCGCCTGCACCGGCACCTGCCGCTTGAGCCCCTGCTCGGCGTACACCGCGTCGGCGATGCTCTCCCTGACGTCCGAGTTCTCGATCAGGAAGCGCCGGGCGTTCTCGCGGCCCTGGCCGATGCGCTCGCCATTGTACGAGTACCAGGAGCCGCTCTTCTCCACGATGCCGCAGCTGACACCGAGATCGATGAGATCCCCCTCCATGGAGATCCCCTGGTTGTAGAGAATGTCGAACTCCGCCTGCCGGAAGGGGGGAGCCACCTTGTTCTTCACCACCTTCACGCGGGTGCGGTTGCCCACCACCTCATCGCCGTCCTTGATGGCGGCGATGCGGCGCACGTCGAGGCGCATGGAGGAGTAGAACTTGAGGGCGTTGCCGCCGCTGGTCGTCTCCGGGTTGCCGAACATGACACCGATCTTCATGCGGATCTGGTTGATGAACATCACCGTGGCATTCGACTTGGACACCGTCCCCGTGAGCTTGCGAAGCGCCTGGCTCATGAGCCGCGCCTGGAGACCGACGTGGGTGTCGCCCATCTCACCTTCGATCTCGGCCCGGGGCACCAGCGCTGCCACCGAGTCGATCACCACCACGTCGACGGCGCCGGAGCGGAGCAACACGTCGGCGATCTCCAGCGCCTGCTCCCCGGTGTCGGGCTGGGAGACGAGCAGCTCCTCCACCTTCACACCGAGCCGGCGCGCGTAGCCGACGTCCAGGGCGTGCTCGGCGTCGATGAAGGCCGCCACACCACCGGTCTTCTGGATCTCCGCCACGGCGTGCAGCGTCAGGGTGGTCTTGCCGCTGGCCTCGGGCCCGTAGATCTCGACCACGCGCCCGCGCGGGTAGCCACCGATGCCGAGAGCCACGTCCAGGCTCACCGAGCCGCTCGAGAAGGCGCCGATTTCCCGGTTGATGGCCTCCTCGTTCATGGTGAGGATGGCGCCCTTCCCGAACTGTTTCTCGATGGTCGAGACCGCCATCTCGATGGCCTTCTTCCTCCCGTCCTCGCGGGTCGCGCTTCGTTGGTTCGTCGCCATGGGTTCTCCTTGGAATGATTGGATTCAGGGTGAGTCCGTCGGTGTCGGGACCCGTCGAGAAGGCCCGCCATCACTGCTCGCGCCCGCTTCGGAGCCGTGTCCCCGCAGCTCGATGCGCTCCAGAGCGGTGTAGACGGCGCCGGTGCGCTGCAGATCGCTCTCGTAGAGAACGATCTCGTCGACGGGGAATGCCGGGCAATCGACCGCATCCTCTCCCTCCAACGGGGGAAAGCGGCGATTGCGAACGCGCCCCAGGGTGAGGTGCGCCCGGAAGCGACGGCGCTCCGCTTTGAAACCCGCGGCCTGGACGCCGCGCTCGACCCCCTCCGCCAGGGAGGCGAGAGCGCTCTCCGGTTCGACCGCGAGTGCCACCACCCGGGGCTGCCGCGGAGAGGGAAACACCAGCGCAGCGCCGAGGCGCATCGCGAACGGGGCCGCCGGAGCGATCTGTGCGGCCACGCACTCGGCGAGCCCGGGAATCGCCTCGCGATCGACGTTGCCGAGAAAGCGCAAGGTCAGGTGATAGGACTCGGGGCGCACCCAGCGGACGCCCTCCCCCCGCTCCTTCTGGCGCAGGCGGCCCGCCAGCTGCGCGGCGGTCTCGCGTGCCTCCTCCGGCAACGCGACGGCGAAGAAGCTGCGCACGCGCTCGTCGGCTCTCATCGCGGCCTCCGGAGGTAGCGGAGCGCCACGCGCTCCTCGCCGAGCAGGGCCCGGCGCACCCAGTCGAGGGCGACTTGAGCTGTCACTAGACGGTGTCGAGAGCGGTCCAGCGGAAACTCGAACTCCTGCGCGCTGCTCTCCTCGGCGTCGGAGAAGCCCACCCAGACCAGGCCCACCGGCTTCTCCTCGGTGCCACCCCCCGGCCCGGCGATGCCGGTGGTGGAGACGGCCAGATCCGCGCCGAACCGCTCGCGCACTCCCTCGGCCATGGCAATCGCCACGGGCTCGGAGACCGCACCGTGCTCGCGGAGCATCTGCTCCGGCACGCCCAGAAGCGCGGTCTTCGCCCGGTCCGCGTAGGCGACCACGCCGCCAAGGAAGTAGTCGGAGGAGCCCGGCACCTCGGTGATGCGCTGGCCGACGAGCCCCCCCGTGCAGGACTCGGCCACGGCGAGGGTCTTTCCCCGCTCGCGCAGCAGCCCTCCCACCACCTCCTCCATGCTCTCGTCATCGCGGCCGTAGATCAGGGGGCCGAGCCGCCCGCGAATCACCTCGCAGACGCGCGCCAGGTTCGCCTCGGCTTCGGAGGCGGTGGCGCCGCGCGCAAGCGGGCGGAGGTAGTTGTCGGGAAACGCCGTGCGAAAGCCGAGGCTGACGTCGCCCTCGCGCGCGATGTCGGCGAGCTCCGCGTCGAGATTCGATTCGCCCATGCCGAAGGTGCGCAGTAGCGCGGCCCGGACCACCGGGCGGCCCTCCACGCCGGCCAGGCGCTCGGCGATCCGCGGCAGGACCTGCTCGTCCATCATCCGATGGAGCTCGCGGGGCACGCCGGGCATGCAGAAGAACAGGGTCCCGGACTCTGCGAGCAGGCAGCCGGGCGCAGTCCCGACCGGGTTGGGAAGCACCTCGGCGCCCTCTGGAAAGCAGGCCTGCTTGGCGTTGTTCGGCGCCATCTCCCGGCCGAAGCGGGCGAAGAAGGCCTTGATCTCCTCGAGCGAGGCCTCGTCCACCCGCAGCTCGCGACCGAAGGTCCTGGCGAGCACCTCGACGGTGAGGTCGTCGCGCGTCGGCCCGAGCCCCCCGGAGACGAGCGCGATATCGCTCCGCTCCGCGGCGCGGCGGAAGGCATCCTCCATGTCCGCCGGATCGTCGCGAACCGAGACGTGGAAATGGGTCTCGATGTCGATGCTCCCGAGCCGATCGGAGAGATAGGCCTTGTTCGAGTCGACGATCTCGCCGCGCACGATCTCGTCGCCGATGGTGAGAACCTCGGCCCTCACCAGAGCACCGCCACCGCCGTCCCTAGCAGCGCGGCTGCGAGAATGCCCGCGACGAGGTCGTCCATCATCACACCCAATCCGCCGCTGAAGCGCCGCTCCGCCCATCGGATCGGCCCCGGCTTCCAGATATCCAAGCAGCGGAACAGGACGAATCCGGTCACAAGGGCGGAGAGAGAACGCGAAGCTCCGAGAATCAGGAGCGGCGCCAATGTCACCAGCTGTCCCTCCACTTCGTCGATCACGATGCGCCGGTCGTCCTTGCGCTCGAAGACCCGCTCTGCCGTATCCGAGGCCCAGACCCCCAGAAAGAAGAGCGCCACCAGAGTGAGGCCGAACACCCAGAGCCCCACTGGCGAAAATAACACGAAAATCGCAACTGCGAGAGCCGATCCCCAGGTTCCCGGCGCCAGGGGCAGCAGGCCGGCTCCTCCGGCGCAGGCCACGAACCTGGCCAGGGAACGTGCCAGTCGCTGTGCACGCATCGATTCCGGCCTGCTTTCAGGGTGTTGGAGCGCTGCGATGGCGATTCTGCTCGGGACGGCGGAGGCCTGGAGCCGACTCGGCGGGGGGGAAACCGGACGGCTGGAGAAACAGTACTCCGGCTGGCATCCTCGTGCGAGTGAAATCCCGCGAAATCGAGCTCGAATCCCGACTGGCTGCGTTCAAGAGAGCGGTAGGTGCAGCCGATCAGACGACGGGGGGAACGCCCCCGGGGCGGTGCATGGACTCGGCGGATCTCTTTGAACCGGAAGCGGCGGAGGATGGACGCTCCGCATCGGATCTCGCCACGCTGCTCGTGGAGCTGGCGCGGTTGGTGAAGGGCCGCGCCTTCTACGAGGCGGGCGATGCGAAGCTGGCAGCACTATTTCAGCGCGGCTTTCGAGCCTGGCAGGGCGATCTGAAGCGCCACGGTGCGCTCGAGCTGGAGATCGGCCCGAACGGCTTCTGGTCGTCGCGGTCTCGCTCCGCGATCGCGCGCAGCGAGCTCAGGGGCCTCGCCGCGGAGTTCTCCGCCAGAGGCCTGCGCCGCGTGCGCTTCGAGATGGACATCGACGCGGATGCACTCGCCGCGTTCGTCGAGCTTCTCGCCAGCGACCGAGCCATGATCGAGGCGAGCGGTGGGTTCGAGCGCGCGCTCTACGCCCGGGTGCCCGCGGGGATCGTGGCCAATGGAGCACCGCCGCGGCTCGAAGCGGAGGCGCCGAAAGCGGTGGAGGCCGCGCCCGTCGTGAGCGACGCCGGCGCGCCCGCCCTCGACCTGGTCGAGGCGGGCGAGGTTCAGCCGCTGGCGTGGGAGCCCGGGCTCTCCCGACCTTCCCTCGACGGGGCAGCGGATTCCGAGAGCTCCGGCCCGCCGCGCGAGATTGCAACGGGCTCGGAGCAGCGGCGAACCTATGAGCTCGACGAAGCACCCCTCGAGCGCGCGATTCCCGACGAACGAAGCGCAGAGCTGGTCGACCTGCTGCGCGAGATGGACGAGTGTGACAATCGTCTGGAGTACGCCGAGATTTCCCGGCGCGTGGTCACCATCGCCGAACGATTCTCTCTGGAAGGCCGCCTCGACGACAGCTACCGGGTGATCCTGGAGCTGGCGCGCCACGCCGCCGAAGAGGGCAAGCGGCCGGCGGGGCAGGTGCAGCTGGCTGTCGAATGCCTCTCCGGTCTCGCCACGCGGGAACGCCTCCAGGATCTGATCGACCGCGCCTGCGCTCCGGGTGCAGAGGCGAGCGTCCGCGCAACCCAGGTGCTGCTGCAGCTGGGAGAGGAGGTGGTCCCCACACTGCTCGCGGTGGCGGAGCGGGAGCCCGACCCGAATCGGCGCGGGCAGATGCACGGAATCCTGGTCGCGATGGGCGAGAAGACCTTGCCCGCTCTGCTCGAGGCCATGGAGGCCGACGAACCCGACCGCGTGCGCAATGCGATCCGGATTGCGGGCGAGAGCCAGAACCCCGGCACGGTTTCCCGGCTGGCGGAGATCCTGATCGGCGAGAACGCGACGCTCCGCGATGAAGCGGGCAAGGCGCTGGTGCGAATCGGAGACCAGGGGGCACTCGACGTCCTGATCTCCGCGCTGAAGAGCAGGGCCAGCGGCGTTCCCGCACTCGCCGCCTACTGTCTCGCCGCCTCGGCGAGTCCACGCGTCGTCGATCCCCTGCTCCGCGAGATGCGCGAGGCGATCCGCTCGAACGACTTCGCTTTCGCCCGCGAGCTGATTCGCGCGCTGGGTCGCCTGGCCCGACCCGAGGCGACCGAGGCGCTGTCGGAGCTCCTGCTCCGCAGGGGTGTCCTCAAGCGCAGGCGACTGCGTGAGCTCAAGGTCGCCGCTGCGAGCGCCCTCGGCCGGATCCCGGGGGACGACGCGGTGGGCGCGCTGGCCCAGGCCGCCCGAAGCCGCGACAGCCAGCTGCGCCGGGCGGCCCAGACCGCGCTCGACCGGCGCGCGAACGCCCTCACGGGCAGCTGAGCGAGTCGGCGTCCCCGAGCGGTTCGTGGCGACCCGGTGGGGGATGCGGGCTAGCATTCCCCCCGAAGTGGCCTGCACGCTCGGCATCGATCACGGCAGCAAGCGAATCGGCCTGGCGGTCTCGGATCCCGGGGGCAACGTGGCGCTTCCGGTCGGAACGCTGGAGAGCCGAGGACTCGAGCGCGATCTGGCGGCGATTCGCCAGGTCGTCGAGGCGCGTCAGGTGGAGCGCATCGTCGTCGGGCTTCCGATCCACATGGACGGGCGCCCCGGCCGCCAGGCCGAGGCAGCGCAGAAGTTCGCGGAGCACCTGGCCAGGGAGCTCGGGCTTCCGGTCGAGACCCTGGACGAGCGCTGGACGACTCAGGAGGCGGAACGCACGCTGCGGGAAACGGGTCGCAAGGGCAAGAAGAAGCGCGCGGTGATCGACTCCGTCGCCGCCACGCTCCTGCTGCGCACCTACCTGGAACGCGAGGGCGCGGCATGAAGGCGCGCCGGGTGCTGGTCGCTCTGCCGTTGCTGCTCGCCGCGGCGGCGATCGGGGCGGGTGTCTTCGCGCTGCACTCGCTTTCCCCGGTGGCCGCAAGCGAGCGCACGACCCCGTTCCGTGTCGAGCCCGGGGCGAGCCTGGGCGCGGTCGCGCGGGACCTGGAACGCGACCAGCTGATCCGCCGGGCCTGGGCTTTCGAAGCCCTGGCGCGCTACAGGGGGCTCGCCGCGGAGCTCCGCTCCGGCGAATACGACCTCTCGCCGCACCTCGGCAGCGGCGAGATCCTCGAGCGCATCGCGGAGGGTCGGGTCCGGACCCATCGGATCGCGATCCCGGAGGGCCTCACGGCGGCCGAGATCGCTCTGCGTCTCGAGGCGAGCGGCCTGGCGGACTCGGGGGAGTTTCTCGCCGCCGTCCGGGGTCAGGAGCTGGTGGACGAGCTCGGCGTTCAAGGTAAATCCCTGGAGGGCTACCTGTTCCCGGAGACCTACCAGCTGGCCCGCGGGCTCCCGGCGGCGGAGATCGCTCGCGCCATGGTGGCCCAGTTCCACGCCATCTGGGCGGAGATCGAACCCGGCAGCGAAGCGCTCGGGCTCTCCATGCTGGAGACCGTCACTCTGGCCTCGATCATCGAGAAGGAGACCGGGGTACCCGAAGAGCGCGCGGAGATTGCCGCCGTCCTGCACAACCGGTTGCGGCGGGGAATGCGGCTGGAGACGGACCCGACCGTGATCTACGGCATCCCCCAGTTCGACGGAAACCTGCGCCGCGTCGATCTCGAGGACGCCGGGAACCCGTACAACACCTACCAGATCCAGGGTCTGCCGCCGGGGCCGATCGCGAACCCCGGCGCCGAGGCGCTTCGCGCCGCGGTGGCGCCCGCCGCCTCGAGCTACCTCTACTTCGTCTCGCGGGGAGACGGAACGCACCACTTCTCGAGCAGCTACGCCGAGCACGCGGCCGCCGTCGACCGCTTCCAGAGGCGGAGCAGAAGCCCGCAGAGCCCGCGCTGATTCCCGGCCGCCGAGAGCGACGGCTCAGGCGATGGCGACCTCTCGCAGCAGGTCGAGGTTGTCCAGCGCGCGGCCGGCGCCGTGGACCACGGCGGTGAAGGGATCTTCGCTGCGCAGGATGGGGAGCTTCGTCTCCTGCCGCAGCACCTGGTCGAGGTCCTTGAGCAGCGATCCGCCACCCACCAGCATGATCCCGCGGTCGACGATGTCGGCGGCGAGCTCGGGCGGGGTCCGCTCCAGGGTGAGGTGGACCGTCTCCACGATCTGCCCGATCGGCTCGATCAGCGCCTCGCGGATTTCGTCGCTCGTCGTCACCACGACCTTCGGGATGCCACCGACCAGGTCGCGTCCCTTGATCTCCATGGTGGCCGTCTTGCTGGTGGGCGAGGCCGCGGCGATGCTGATCTTGACCTGCTCCGCGGAGCGCTCACCGATCAGCATGTTGTACTTGCGCTTCACGTAGTTGATGACCGCCTCGTCCATGGCGTCACCGCCACAACGAATCGAACGGGAGGTGACGATGCCCGAGAGCGAGATCACCGCGACGTCGGTGGTGCCGCCTCCGACGTCCACGACCATGTTGCCGGTGGGCGCGGTGACGTCGAGGCCCGCCCCGATGGCCGCCGCCATCGGCTCTTCGATCAGAAAGACTTCGCGCGCCCCCGCCGAGAGCGCCGACTCGCGCACCGCGCGCTTTTCCACGCTGGTGATGCAGGGCGGCACGCAGATCACGATTCGCGGGCGGACCAGCTTGCGGCGGTTGTGCGCGCGCTGGATGAAGTAGCGGAGCATCGCTTCGGTGATCTCGAAGTCGGCGATCACGCCGTCCTTGATCGGGCGGATCGCCCGGATCCCGCCCGGGGTCCGGCCGAGCATTTCCTTCGCCTCGTGGCCGACGGCGAGAACCTTCTCGTCGCGCCCGTTCGACTCCTTCACGACGGCCACGACGCTGGGCTCGGAGCAGATCAGCCCCTTCCCGCGCACGTAGACCAGCGTGTTGGCCGTCCCGAGATCGATGGCCAGGTCGTTGGAGAAGACTCCTGCGATCGAATCGAAGATCATGGCGCCGCCTCTGAGCGAGAACGCGGGCGCAAGAAGCGCCTTTCCCTTCACGTATCGGCGGGGGAGAGGAGAAGTTGAGCCGGGAGCGCGCGGAGTTGCCGTCGCAGCGGGTGGCGAAAGAGACCCGCGGGGTCACGGCTCCTGGCTGCGAGCGGGGCCCTCTTCTACCAGCGCCTGGAGGGCGTCGAGCCGCTCACGGAGCAGCCCGACCTGGTCTCCCACCAGGGAGAGGTGCTGGTCGTAGGCGCGCAATTCGGCCTGCGCCTGGCCCAGCGCGGTCCGGGTCACCTCCAGCGACGCGGCCAGCTCGCGGGTCTCTCGCGCCTGGAAGAGCCAGCCCAGAGCGCAGACCAAGAAGGCCCCGGCCAGGATCCAGGGCAGCAGGTTTCGGCCCTTCCGTTTCGGAGCGGCGCTCTCCCCGGTCTCGGGAGAGACCTCGGGCTCGCCGGGAACGGCCACCAGTCGGGGAGGAGAATCGGACATGGCTAGGATTGTATCACGAGCTTCGAAAGGCTGGTCTTGCGCAGGTTGGTCTTCTGGATGGTGCGCACCAGCTCCGCCACCTTCTCCGTGTCCGTCTCGAAGGGGTTGTTGCAGATCACGCGTACGTTCAAGAGGTTGCCGAGGCGGATGTTCGACCAGTCGAGGTCGTACTGGATGCCGTTCTGCCGCGCCAGCTTGATGAACTCGCCGCGCATCCGGGCACGGGTGTCGGTCGGGGGCTCGGTCTTGGCCTTGATGATCTCGTCGTCGTTCAGGACCCGGTCGACCGCTCCCTTCCGCTCCAGGAGGTAGTAGAGACCCCGGTTCACGCGGATGTCGTGATACTGCAGGTCGAGCATGAAGACCCGCGGGTCGCTCCAGCGGGAGCCCCTCTTCTCGATGAAGGACTCGATCATGTTCCTCTTGATCAGCCAGTCGACCTTCCCGGCGAGCTTGTCCGGATCGGTGTCCAGGCAGTCGAGCACGTACTGCCACATGTCGACGGCGTCGCGGATCTCGTCGCTCACCGGGTACTGCTCGACGTACTTCTGCGCCATCTCGCAGTACTCCCGCTGGATCTCGATGGGAGAGTACTCGCGACCATTGTCGAGGCGCAGCCTCCGCTTGCAGGTCGTGTCGTAGGAGATGTCCTTGATCGCCTTGACCGGGTTGCGAAGCGTGAAGTCCTTGTTGATGTAGTTGTCCTCGATCATCTGGAGAACGGCCGTGCACGCGCCGATCTTCACGAAGTTCGTGTACTCCGACATGTTCGAGTCGCCCACGATGACGTGGAGCCGCCGGTACTTCTCCCGGTCGGCGTGCGGCTCGTCCCGCGTGTTGATGATCGAGCGATCGTTGGTCGTGGTGCCCGAGATCTTCTGGTAGATGTGCTGGGCGCGCTGGCTGATGCAGTAGTGCACCCCGTCCTGTGTCTGGAAGACCTTCCCCGCACCGGTGTAGATCTGGCGGGTCACCAGGAAGGGAATCAGCTGCTCGGCCAGGTAGTAGAAGTCGACGTCGCGATCCACGAGGTAGTTCTCGTGGCACCCGTAGCTGTTGCCGACGAAGTCGGTGTTGTTCTTGAAGATGGAGAGCTTCCCGGCGATCCTCTCCTCGCGGATCTTCTCCTCCGCGTAGCCCTGGAGATCCTCCAGGATGCGCTCGCCCGCCTTGTCGAAGACGATCAGCTGCCGGGGTGATGCGCACTCCGGGGTGGCGTACTCGGGGTGGCAGCCGGTGTCCTGGTAGAAGCGCGCCCCGTTCTCGAGAAAGACGTTCAGGAAGTGCTCGGTGGTGATCAGCTTCTCGAAGAGGAAGCGAATCGCCTTCTCGACGGGAAGCGTCTTCCGCCCTTCGGGCGTGAAGATGATCCCGTACTCGGTCTCGACTCCGAAGATTCGCTTCTGCAAGGCACTCTCGATCGCTTGCGGGAGGAGAACCTAGGCTCCCAGTAGACCCCTGACGTCATCGGCCGAAAGCCGCCTGAACTTTCGGCCTCTCCGCTCGCTTTCCAGCAGACAGGCCTCGAGGCTCTCCGGCGCCAGCTCCGGGCTGCCATTCTCGGCCTTCTGGAGGGCGTCTCGCCCCAGACGGAGCGCCTCCCCCAGGGGCAAGCCGGGCCGGTAGTTGGAGGCCATGTGGCTCTTCATGTCGTCATCGCTGCCACCGATCACGCAGAACCCGCTCTGATCCTGGATGGTACCGTCGAATCCAACCTGGTAGAGGGCATTCGCCTCGTGCCCGGCGAACTGGGGTTCTCCCACCTCCGCCACCACGATCTCCACCTCGAAGGGTTTGGGCGAGCGATTGAACTCCTCCCCGATGGCCTGGGAGTAGATGTTGGCCAGGGCCTTGCAGCGGACGTCGTCGCGGCTGAAACGGTACCCCTCCACATCGGCCCACTGGACCCCCATCTTCCGCAGGCGATCGAACTCGCTGAACTTGCCGACGCCGGCGAAGGCGATGCGGTCGTAGATCTCGCCGATCTTGGAGAGCTTGAAGGGATTCTCGGCGAGCAGGAGGATTCCGAGATCGTACTCCAGGGTGACGATGGACTTGCCGCGAGCGATGCCCTTGCGGGCGAACTCGGCCTTGTCCTGGGTCATCTGCTCCGGATTGACGTAGTAGGGAAATGCCATGACTACTCCCCGGGACGCCGGCGGCCGTCGATGATGGACTGGTGGACCTGTGCGACCTGCTCGTCGGAGACCTCCTCGATTCCCCGGGAGGTGCAGGTCTTCACCCGGGGATAGATCCCTCGCAAGGCGTCCACGCCACCGGTGCCCCGATCTTCGTCGGCGGCATCGGCGAGGGCCTCGAGCACCATGGCCAGGGCCTCGTCGCCGCTCGCACCCGGCTTGAAGCTCTTCTTGAGGGACTCACGGGCGAACAGCGAGCCCGAGCCCACGCTGTCGTACTCCTTCTCCTCGTAGCGCCCCCCGGTCACCTCGTATCTCCAGAGCCGTCCGACCTGCCTCCGGCGGTCGTAACCGGCGAAGATCGGAACCACCACCATTCCCTGCATGGCGGCGGGCAGGTTCTGCTTGATCAGGTGGGCCAGGGTGTTGGCCTTGCCCTCGAGTTCGAGCGGCTCACCTTCGATCTTCTCGTGGTGCTCGAACTGGATCCCGAGCAGCCGCGCCATCTCCATGGCGGGACCGGCGGCGCCGGCGACCGCCATCAATGAGTAGTCATCGGTGGCGAAGACCTTCTCGATGTCGCGCATGGCGACGCGGTAGTCCATGGTGGCGAGGCGATCGCCCGCCACCATGGCGCCATCTGCGAAACGCAGACCGAGCACCGTGGTGCCGTGGGTGAGGGAAGGAAGCTCACCCGGGGCGGCGAAGAGCCGGTCCCAGTTGGGCTTGAGATATGGGTGTTCGATCTCCAGCAACTCCATGAAGCTGGAGCCGCAATAGCCATCCCGGAACCGCACCAGACCTCCCCCCTTGCTGCTGGCCTATGGTCGACGGGCTCCGGCGGCTCTCACTCGCCCCCGCGCTGAACGTAATTCTTGACGAACTCTTCCGCGTTCTCTTCCAGAACCTCGTCGATCTCATCGACCAGCGCGTCCATCTCTTCCTTGAGCTTCTCGCCCTTCTTGGCGAGCTTCTGGGGACCCTTCCCCGATTCGCCCGCCTCGCCGCCGCCGCCGCCCTTGGGCTTCTGCTTCTGTGACGAGTCCGCCGCCACGGCAAAGGAGAGGAGCTCGGCGTCGAGAGGATTCGCGGGAGTCGCCGTCTTTCGCATCATCTCTTTTTCTCCAAGTCCGGCTTGCTAGGCTCGAAGGTTCTTGACCAGGTCGGCCGCCGACTGCGACTGCTCGAGCAACTCCTCGACATGCGCCTTCGAACCCTTGAGGGGTTCGGCCATCAGGACCCGCTTGATCGGATCATCTCCGATCCCGAACGAGATCGAGTCCCAGTTGACTCCGAACACCTCTCCTCCATACCGCTTCAGGCACTGACCGCGGAAATAGGCCCGCGTATCCTCAGGGGGCTCCGTGATCGCCCTCGTGATCTCTTCATCGGTCACGATGCGATCGACCTGCCCCTGCCTCTCCAGAAGATAGTACAAACCCTTGTCAGGGCGTAGGTCGTGGTACTGGAGATCCAGCATCTGGACCCGGGGCGATTCCCAGTCGACCCCCTTGCGCTCCATGAAGTTCTCGATCATCACCTTCTTGACGATCCAGTCGATCTTGCCGGAGAGCTCGTTCGGGTCGCGCTCGAGGGCATCGAGGACGTAGCCCCACTTGTCGAGCACGTCCCGGGTCCAGCTCTCGGTCTCACGCGTCTCTGCGTATTCTTCTGCCATTTCCAGGAACAGCCGCTGCAGCTGCACGGCCGTCATGCGCTTGCCGTTCTGGAGTTCGACCTCCACCTCGCAGGTGGGATCGTGGGAAACCTCCTTGATGGCGCGGACCGGATCCTGCAGGGTCAGATCCTTGCTGATGGTGCCGTCCTCGATCATCGAGAGCACCACCGCCGTCGCGCCGTTGCGCAGGTAGATCGCGTACTCGCTCATGTTCGCGTCGCCGACGATCACGTGGAGGCGGCGGTACTTCTCCCGGTCGGCGTGGGGCTCGTCGCGGGTGTTGATGATGGGTCGTTTGACCATCGTGTCGAGCGCGATCTCGGTCTCGAAGAAGTCCGCCCGCTGGGAGAGCTGATACTCGCAGGGCTGCGCGCGGTTCTCGGTTCCGACCTTTCCCGCGCCGCTGTAGACCTGGCGCGACGCGAAGAAGGGCAGCAGGTGTTCGGCGATCTGCTTGAAGGAGGTGCGCCGGTCCATCAGGTAGTTCTCGTGGCAGCCGTAGCTGTTGCCCTTCCGGTCGCTGTTGTTCTTGTAGATCAGCATCTGTGCGCCGGCGGGCAGCAGGCTGTTGGCCTCACGGCGCGAGAATTCGAGGATCCTCTCGCCGGCCTTCTCGTGCACCACGAGCTCGTGGGGGTTGGTCACCTCGGGGCAGGAGTACTCGGGATGGGCGTGGTCGACGTAGTAGCGGGCGCCGTTCTCCAGCGTCTTGTTGCGGGCGATGTTCTCCTGCTGGTTGGGGGTGTACTTCTCCCCGTCGACCTGGAACCCCCTGGCGTCCGCCAGCGGATTCTCCTGATCGTAGTCCCAGAGGATCCTGCCCGCGTGATCCTCGCGGTAGGCGTTGACGAGCAGAACGCAGCTCGAAATGGGATCGAAATCACGATCGTTCTTGACGGTGATCCCGTACTCGATCTCCGTTCCCATCACCTTCGGAATCGCCATCCATCCTCCGCGAGTCGCCGTCAGACGTCAGAGCTCAGAGGTATTGACCGGAGTCGACGTTCTCGATCGTTCGCTCCTTGCGGCTGATCCCCGTGATGAGAGTCCGGACATTGATGATGCGCTCGCCCTTGCGGCCAGAGATTCGCGCCCAGTCGTCCGCGTTCGTGGTGTTGGGAAGGTCCTCGTTCTCTTTGAACTCGTCACCCACCGCGTCGTGGAGATCCTGCAGCTTGATCCCGCGCTCCTCGTGATCGATGAAACGCTTCACGGCCTTCTTCTTGGCGCGGGCGACGATGTTCTCGATCATGGCTCCGCTCGCGAAGTCCTTGAAGTAGAAGATCTCGCGCTCGCCCTTGGCGTAGGTGACCTCGAGGAACTTGTTCTCCTCGCGCGTCGAGTACATCTCCTCGATCGTGTCGGAGATCATTCCGCCCACGATCTTCGCGGGATCGCTGCCGTATCTCTCCTCGGCATCCAGGTGGAACGGGAGATCATCGGTCAGGTACTTGGTGAAGATCTCAGCAGCCGCGTCGCGATCCGGCCGGTGCACCTTGACCTTGAGGTCGAGGCGCCCGGGGCGGAGCACCGCCGGGTCGATCAGGTCCTGACGGTTGCTGGCGCCGATCACGATCACGTTCTTGAGCGACTCGACGCCGTCGATCTCCGACAGGAACTGGGCGACCACGGTGGCTTCCATGTCCGAGGAGATGCCCGACCCCCGCATCCGGAAGAGCGAGTCCATCTCGTCGAAGAAGATGACCACCGGGACGTCCTCGTTCGCCTTCTCTCTGGCGCGCTTGAAGACCTCGCGGATCTTGTGCTCCGTCTCGCCGACGTACTTGTTGAGCAGCTCCGGGCCCTTCACGTTGAGGAAGTAGGCCGGAGTCTCGCGCCCGGTGCGCTCCTCGATGCTCCTGGCCAGGCTGTTGGCCACGGCCTTCGCGATCAGGGTCTTTCCGCAGCCGGGCGGGCCGTAGAGCAGAATGCCCTTGGGCGGCGAAAGCTGGTGCTCCTTGAAGATAGTCGGGTAGTTGTAGGGAAGCTCGATCGCGTCCCGCAGGATCTCGACCTGCTCGTCGAGTCCTCCGATCTGGTCGTAGGTGACATCCGGCACCTCTTCCAGAGCCACCTCCTCGACGGAGGACCTCGGCATCTTCTCGAAGGCGTACTGCGTGCGGGGGTCGACGAGCACGTTGTCACCGACCTTGAGTCGCTCCTCGCGCAGCGGCGATGCGAGAGTCACCACCCGCTCGTCGTCGGTGTGACCGAGCACGACGGCGCGTCCATCGCCCAGCATGTCGACGATCGAAGCGATCTCTCCGCGAGAGGTGAAGCCCGACGCCTCGACCACGTTGAAGGCCTCGTTCAGCACCACGAGCTGGCCTTCCTGGATGTGCGAGGTGTCGAGGTTCGGGTGGACGTTGACCCGCATGCGCTTGCTGTCGACGATGATCTCAGCGGTTCCGTCCTTGTTGGTCCGCTGGAAGACGCCGTAGCTGTTGGGCGGCGCGCAGAGCTTGTCGACCTCGTCCTTCAGCAGCTCGATCTGCTGCTTGGCCTCCTGGAGGATGCCCACCAGCTTCTCGTTCTGGCGCTCCGCATCGCTGAGCTGGTCTCGCGTGAGGTGATAGCGCCTTCGCAGCGCCTCGTACTCCGCCAGCACCCGATCGAGCCGACGCCGGAACTCCGCCGAATCCCCGCCAAAGAATCGCATCGCTTCCCGCAGATCGTCGATTTCCTCTTGAATCGATCGTCTCATAACCCGCTCGCGCTCCGAATCGGGCTCCTCGCCTCCCTGCGGTCCGGGGGACGAAATGCGACGCATCACGTCCCGGACGAAACCTCGCCTGCCGGACTCCGAATCGAACTCGCTCATGAGGCCCTCTCCCGGTTCAAGCTCCCACCTTCAGCGTGGGAGCGACCGGGACCTTTGCAAGGGCTATGCCGCGAACGCACGATCACGGGGTCGAGGAAATGCACCAGCGCTTACGCCTCCCTGCGCAGTCACCGAGTCCGCCGCCCGCCACGAGACACCACCGCGGTTCGCGCTCCCGGGAAGAGAGGATCCGGATTCGACCCGAGCCGCGAAGCGACCTCCCACCCGTGCCACGAGTGCCTTCTTACCCTCGGTTTTCGGTTGCCCGAAAGGGACGACAAGGAGCCGGCAGGCCAGTTGAGCTGTGCTGTCGAGAACGCCGAACCCCCCGTTTTTTCAATCTTTTTCGACTCTTCGAGTCTATCAGACGACCCTGTCATGTCAACTGCCCCCGACGCGCAGATCCCCGTCCAAGTCGACGTTTCCGCAAGGCTCCAGCACGATCTTCTGTGTTCGCGCGCACCTCATCGGCCAGCTCGAAGCTGGCGCTCCGGCCCCCGCGAGGACCGTCTGTACGCTCCCGCGGAATCAATGCGTTAGCGCGATTTTCTGCGTGCGGGGTGCCGCTTCGCGATGCGACTTTGCCGGTGAGTTGCTGCGATTTTGACGCATCCGTCGATGGTCCACCGTTTCGGCGACAGGAATCGGCTCCCCGCCGAACTTTGCGGCACCCCGGAACAGGGTGGAAACACCTTCACTTCGCCTCCGGGAAGTGAGCTCTCTGAGACCCCGCGGGACAACGAGGGGTTGGTAGATGCAGTAGAGAAGGGAAGACCGCTCAGGGAGCGGCCGGGAGCGTGAGAACGCGGTCGTCTTCCGACGGCTCGAAGCGGAACACACTGTCCTCCGGAGCGCTGTTCCGCTCCACCTTCTGGAAGACGACGTCGGTCCGGTTGCCGAACAGGTCCAGCACTGCGGTCGCGAGGATGGCCCCCGTCGCATTGTCGACGCGGAGCTCGAGCCGCTCGTAGCTGGCCGGGGTCCTGGGATGCAGAACCAGGGAGACCTCCTCCCCCTCGCAGGACTCCGCAGCGACCGCAAACGACTGGAGGATCTGACCCTCGCCCAGCAGGAACTGGATCGCGGTTCCGGAGAGGAAGCCCGCGTCGACGGAGAGCACCTGCACCTCCTTCAGCGTCGGATCGTAGATCCAGAGCGTCTCGCCGTCGCTCACCACCAGGCTGGGCTCGGGGCTCTCGTAGACCCACCGCATCCGTCCCGGCTTGGCGAAGATCACCCGGCCGCGGATGGGAGTCTCCTCACCGGGCACGGAACCCAGCACGGCGTTGTGGGTCGTCTGCGAGAACTCCGCGCTGAGATCGCGGACGCCGTCGTAGTGTCGCTGAACCCGAAGCGCGACCTGCTCTGCGCAGTCCGGTGTCTGTTCGGACTCGCCCCCGGCGGAAGCGGCGGCCGGCCCTCCCAGAAGCAGGAGTACCGCTGCGGCGATTCCGGGGCTGAAGATGGCGGGGCGTCTCCGACGCAAAGCCTCAAATCTCCTCGGCTTCGATGGCCTGGACGTAGACTTCGCGGGGCCTGGTGCCCTCCTGCGGACCGACCACGCCTTCCTCTTCCATCTGCTCGATCATCCGCGCCGCCCGGTTGTAGCCGACCTTCAAGCGCCGCTGAAGATAGGAGATGGACGCGTTGCGCGACTCGGCCACGATCGCCAACGCCCGGTCGTAGTGCTCGTCGGTGTCCTCCGGGCGCGACTCGGTCGCCGCACTCTCCTCCTCGAGGCGCACCAGATCCTCGTCGAACCTCGGCGTCCCCTGTGTGCGCAGGAACTCGGCCAGGCCGGCCACCTCGCGCTCGGAAACGAAGGAACCGTGGACGCGCTGGAGCTTCGACGTGCCGGGTGGCAGGAATAGCATGTCGCCCTGGCCCAGCAGGTGCTCCGCCCCGCTCTGATCGAGAATGGTTCGCGAGTCGATCCGCGACGATACCTGGAACGAGATGCGCGCCGGGAAGTTCGCCTTGATGATCCCAGTGAGCACGTCGACGCTGGGTCGCTGCGTCGCCAGGACGAGGTGAATGCCCGCAGCGCGCGCCATCTGGGCCAGCCGCTGGAGAGACTCCTCCACGTCTCGCGCGGAGACCACCATCAGATCCGCCAGCTCATCGATCACGACCAGGATGTAGGGGAGCCGCCGGTAGCCCATCTCGCGGCCCTGTTCCTCGCCGGGCCGGGGCCTCATCCGGAAGCTCTGGCTGCCCGCCGCGATCTCCTCGTCGACGCGCCGGTTGAACTGGGCGATGTCGCGAACCCCGAGCGCTGCCATCATCTGGTAGCGCTCCTCCATCTTGATGACGATGCCCTTCAGCGCGGCCGCGGCCCGTTTGGGGTTGGTGACCACGTCGGCGATCAGGTGCGGGATGCCTTCGTAGACCGAGAGCTCGAGCAGCTTCGGATCCACCAGCAGCAACTTGACCTCGTCCGGTGTCGAACGAACCAGGATCGAGCAGAGCAGCGAGTTCAGGAACACGCTCTTTCCGGTTCCCGTCGCGCCCGCTACCAGGAGGTGGGGCATGGCGGCCAGGTCCGCCTCCACGGGATTGCCGAAGATGTCCTTGCCGAGCGGGAGGGTGAGCATCTTCTTGCTCGAGCGAAGCGACTTCGATTCGAGCAGGTCGCGGATGTAGACGACGTCGCGTTCCGCGTTGGGCACTTCGATCCCGACGACCGGCTTGCCGGGGATCGGCGCGATGATCCGAATCGAGAGAGCACGCAGCGCGAGCGCGAGATCGTCCGAGAGACTGGTGATCCGGTTCACCTTGACGCCGGGCGCCGGTTCGAACTCGTACATCGTGATGACCGGCCCGGGATGGACGGTCACGACGCGTCCCTTCACGCCGAAGTCCAGGAGCTTCTTCTCGAGGATCCGGGAGTTCATGATCAGGCTGTCCCGGTCCCAGCTACGCGCCCCGGACGGCGGCTCCTGGAAGATCGACGTGTCGGGCCGACGATAGGGCCCTGAGGCCATGTTCTCGTCGAAGGCGAAGGATTCCTGCTCGGGCTCCACCGGCCCCGCCTTCTCGCGGTGATCGACGATGTGCGGCGCCGTCTTGTTTCGCTTGCGACGCAGGCGTTCCGGGACGGCGTCCTCCGGATCGAGCGGGACCTCCTCGGCCTCGCCGGCTTCTTCCCCGGAACAGTCGCGAATCGCGGCCACCCGGGCGCGGCGCACCCGTTGCTCCCGCCAGACTCTCAGGGACTGGCCAGTGCGCGCGGTCGCCAGCACCAGGCCCGAGAGGCCTCGCCAGACAGCCCGGGCGAGCGCCTCGGCGCCGCGCGCCGTCGCGCGCCCCGCGGCCGCTCCGCTGCGGGAGATCGCAGCCATCGCCCTGCCGGGCGCCATCCCCATCGTTCCGAGAACGCCGAACAGCAGGAGCAGGACGTTCAGGACCAGCGCTCCCGGGCCGCTCAGCAGGCTCCGCTGGGCGTCGGCGAGCAGCCCGCCCAGGCGTCCCCCCGCTCCGACGTCGAAGCGCTCCGGCGAGAGCGCGTGGAGCAGCGGCGGCAGGGTCGCCAGGGCCACCAGAAGGCAGGCGAGGCCGATCCAGAAGCGCGAGGCCAGCGACGGCATCCCGCGACCCATCAAGAGGTGGACGCCGAGAACGAGGGCGCCCAGCACCGGCACCACCGCGGCGAGGCCCATGGCGCGGAGCAGCGCGAAGGCGATGCTCGCACCCACCACACCGGCCTTGTTGTCCACGGGTGCGAACTGGAACGCCGGATCCTGGGGCGAATAGGTGAGCAGGGACAGGACCGCGAGCAAGCCGATCGCGATCAGGGCGAGACCGCAGATCTCGAACCCCACTTCGGCGAGCGCGAACGCCCTCGCCTCGACGCGACGCGCTTTGGCGGATCGCTTGCCCATGTGGCGACGTCCCTCACCCCCGGGACGGGCTGCGATGCGAGGGTACCGGCGCCGGTCCCGACGCGTCAATCCCCAATCACTCTCGTGAACCGGTGTCAACGAAGGGCCTTCATTCCAGCGAAGCGGCCGGATCCCGGGTTGACGGATCTCCAGGATGGCGGGATGATGGCGGTCTCACCCCTTCAATCTCGACCGGAAGTCGACGGAGGGCCCCCCGATGGCCGCAGGCGTCAACAAAGTCATTCTGATCGGAAACCTCGGACGCGATCCCGAGCTGCGCTACACCCAGAGCGGCCAGGCCGTTGCGAACTTCACTCTCGCGACCACGGAGACCTGGAACAAGAAAGAGGGCGGACGCGAGGAGCGGACCGAGTGGCATCGCATCGTCGCGTGGGGACGAACGGCGGAGCTCTGCGCCCAGTACCTCTCCAAGGGACGCACGGTCTACATCGAAGGGCGGCTCCAGACCCGGGAGTGGGAGAACCGCGAGGGCCAGAAGCAGAAGACCACCGAAATCGTGGCCCTGAGCGTCCAGTTCCTGGGTGGTCCCCGCGGCAGCGGCGGAGGTCAGGGAGGCGGAGGAGCTGGCGGCGGCTCCGATCCGGGTGCGCAGCAGTCCGGCGATGATGGCCCCCCGCCGCCGGGAGACGACATCCCCTTCTAGAAACTGGACGCGCTGTCGGTCAGGCCCGGTGGCGGTCGACGCGGAGCGCCTGGACGATCTCGTCGATCCGCAGGCGAGCACCCTCATCGAGGTTCTCGAACTCGACGCCCATTCCCGCAGGCCCCTCGACTCCGGCTTCTTGGATCCAGGCGACGCGGCCACTCACCTTGAAGGAGTCGTCGATCCCGGGCAGCCGGAAGTGCAGCTGCACCTGCTCATCCAGCGGCAAGGGCCTCTCGGTCTCGATGAACAGCCCACCCTCGTTGATGTTCCGAGTGAACTCCGAGAAGATCGCGTCGATCGTGGAATAGTCGACGCGGACCGTCACGGGCGCCCGCGGGGAGAGCCGCCGCTCCACCGTGGTCTGGACCAGTTCGGTCTCTCTCTCCTGCATCGGACCCCTTATCGACCGGGCGTCAAAGGGGCATTAGCCTGCTGGGGGGTGCCCGCTGCCGGCGGCCGGCTCCCACCCAGCCCGCCATCTTCGCGAAGACTGACGTAGCCGCGCTCGGCGACGATCACGTGGTCCAGGACCGGGATCCCCAGGATCTCCCCGACCTGGACCAGGCGCTCGGTCACCTCCCGGTCCTCCCGGCTCGGGCTGGGATCCCCGCTGGGGTGGTTGTGGACGAGGATCACGGCCGCGGCGGCCTCGCGCAGGGCTGGGCGAAACACCTCGCGTGGGTGCACCAGGCTCGCTGTCAGGGTTCCCTGGGAGGCAGTGACCTCTCGCAGCACCCGGTGGCGCCCATCCAACAGCAGCACCAGAAAGCGCTCGTGCGGCGCGTCGCGGAGTCGGGCGTGGAAATGCCTGTGCACGTCGGCCGGCCCGCGGATGGCGTCTCCAGTCCGCAGCCGACGCGTGGCGAGCCGGCGGCCGAGCTCGAGGGCCGCCAGCAGCGAAGCACTCTTGGCCGGGCCGACGCCCGCCGTCTGCCTGAGCTCCGCCGGTCCGGTGCGCGCGAGTCCCGCGACGCCGTCGTGCCGGCCGAGCAGCTCACTGGCCAGGTCGAGCGCGCTGCGCCCCGGCCCTCCGGTGCGCAGCAGAAGCGCCAGAAGCTCCGCATCGCTCAGCGCCGCCGGGCCCAGTGCGTCGAGACGCTCGCGCGGGCCATCGACCACCGAGGAGCTGGGAAGGCGGCTCGGCATGGTTGCCTCCGCCGGGACCGCTGGGGAGAGGATCGCTATTCAGGCGCCACGGCAGGAACGCTCCGCGGTCTTTGCTTCTTCCAGGATCCGACCGAATCGAGTCGGTCCGATCTCGGGCGCGAACAGGCTGCGCAGCGCCTCGACGCTGTGCTCGCCGCCCTCGAACTCGTCTACGAAGGTGCGCAGCAGCGCCAGGTAGCCGCGCGCCTCTGCGGGCTGACTCATGGCTGCCGCGAGCTCGATCGGGTTGATGGGATTGAACTTCGAGCCATCGGTCATCGAGATGCGCCCGCCTGGAGACACTTCACCGAGTCGCTTCATCGCCGCCCGCAGGTAGGGGTCGGTGAAGGAGCCCTTGGGAGCGAGTGCGCGAGAAAGGGAAGCCGGATCCAGAGCCGCGCGCAGGCTGTCATCGAAGACGGCCGCGCAGCCAGCGACATCTGCGGCCGTGATTTCCGCCAAGACCCGCCGCGCGCGCGTCACCGTCTCGACGCCCCCATCGGCTGGAATCATGTCGACCGAGTAGACGTAGAGATCGCGCAGCTCCTCGCGGGACTGTCGCGCGCGAAGCTGTAGCTCATCCTCTTCGAAAGGAGTCTTCACCCGCACCAGGAGATCCTCGCCCAGCTGGAGCGACTCGACCCCCTGGACGAGCGGGCTGCGGATCCCGTCGAGACTGTCGGAGACCTCGGGACTCTTGGCGGTCTCGGCCAGGATGACGTTGAAGCTCCGGCCCTGGTTCTGGACGCGGACCGTGAGTGGCTCCTGGGTGAGGAAGGCCAGCGACGCACGCCCGGCGAAGTAGGTGTGGGACACGGCCATCAAGGTGTTCGGAAGTGGATCGAGCTCGATCAGGACCTCGTCCTGGCTCGACGAAACGCGGATGCTGACTTCCTTCTGCCGGTAGCCCTCGGCAAAGGCGCGAATCGTGATGGCGTCCCGCGGCCCCGCCGCAGCTCGGTTCGGCAGAACCACCTTGGCCGGGGCCTCGGCCTGCTCGTAGCGCTTCTGGAAGTTGGCGCGGATGTAGAAGAGGTCGAGAGTCGCGCCGCTGGGGGTCGTCTGGACCCGGATGCTGCGCTCGCCGTAGTTCCGCCCAGGGCGCAGGAAGGCGAACATCCTGGAAGGGTGCCAGCTCGCCTTGCGATCCGGCGTCAGAACCACCGTCTCGCTCACCTCGGCGGCGGGCCAGCCAGCGGCCGCGAGCAGCAGCAGTGAAACGATGACGGTCAAGTGGCGTCGCAGGGCGCGCAACTTCTCCATTCCGATCGGGCTGAAGCCAGGAGCCAGAGTAGCCGACCTGCGCGGCGCCGCTCAGCGGGTCGATGCGTGGGCGGTGCGCTCGATGCGGTTCGCGAACTCCGCCGCCCTCGGATCGCCGGCGGAGCGAAGCGTCCCGGCCAGCGCCGGCGCCGATCCGGACCGCGTGGCGAGATCTCCGATGCGACCCAGGATCCATTCGCGGTCGGGAGCCGGAACTGCCTCTACCTCGACGACGAAGGCGGGCGCATCCCGCATGCCCAGGCCCACCATCCAGCTGTCCCAGTGCGCGCACGGATCATCGGGACCCGCCCTGCGCCGCGTCGGTCCGCCCGCGCGCAAACAGGCCAGCATCGGCGAAACGACCTCGGCCGGGCCGGGCTCCGCCGAGGCGCCGACCAGGCGGGTCGCCCGTGCGGCCGGCTGGCGGGGGAGATCCGACGCAACCTCGGCCGGGGGGACGGCCGCCGGCTCGGTCCATCCCGGAACCTCCACGGACAGGTCGAATCCTCGGACGATGGCCAGCGCCGCCAGTCCGAGAGCGAAGGCGGCAGCGGGAGTCGACCAGGGCATTTCGGCGATGCCCGAGACGCGCGCCTGGCATCGCGCCAGCAGCCCCGGGCGCCCTTCGCCCGCCCGAAGCCGCGCGATCACGCGGTCCGCCAGATCGGTCGGCGGATCGACCGGGGGCAGCCCGCGTAACAGGTCCACCGTGTGGCGGAGCTCGCGGTACTCGCGGCGGCAGTCGGGACACTCGCTCAAGTGCTCCTCGACCCGGGCCCGCTCACTGGCGTCCAGATCCGCCTCGAGATGGGCGCTCAGCCGATCACGCAACTCTTCGCAGTTCATCGCTACGACCCCCCTTGGCCGTTCAGGCTTCCGAGCTGTCGGCGCAGGGCCCGTCGGGCCCTGTGGATCCGAGACTTGACCGTGCCCTCCGCCACGTCGAGAACGCTCGCGATCTCGGCATAGGCAAGCCCCTCGACATCGTGCAGGACCAACGGAGCCCTGAGCGTCTCACTCAGCTCCAGGATCCCCTGCTGGAGCCGCGCGCGGAGCTCGCCCTCGAGGAGCGTGTCCTCGGGATCCCGAGGCGCAAAGGGAAGGTCGTCACCCGACGCGTGTCGCCGTGTCAGGCCCTCGAGCCGCGCCCTGCGGCGCCCGAGGCTGCGTCGGCGGTTCAGCGCGGCGTTCACCGTGACGCGATAGACGAAGGTGGAGAAGCGAGCCTGCCTGCGGAAGCGGTGGCCGTTGCGGTGGAGGTTGAGGAAGACCTCCTGGGCGACGTCCTCGGCTTCTTCCCGGCTGCCCAACATGCGCAGCGCGAGTGCGAACACCCGCCGCTCGTGGCGACGGACGAGGGTCTCGAAGGCGACCTCGTCGCCAGCGCGCCAGCGCTCGACCAGCTCGCCGTCGGGGTCGACTGCGCCCACGGCGGCCTCGCCTCGACTCCTCAGGACGGGACCTCGCTCCAGGATTTCTTGAGCCACCAGCGCCACGTAGGAGTTTGACCCCGCGGAGCAGTCTCGGGTTCCAGGGATCCGGGGATCCCCGCTGAGACGGAGCCGCTGACCCAGCTATTCGATCTCGTTGGCCTCTTCTCCCGGGCGCCGCCACGGGCCGCTCTTTCCACCGCTCTTGCTCAGCAGCCGGATCCCCTCGACCGTCATGCCCCGGTCGACGGCCTTGCACATGTCGTAGATGGTGAGACCGGCTGCCGCCACCGCGACCAGGGCCTCCATCTCGACCCCGGTGCGCGCGTGGGCTCGGACGCTCGCCTGGATCTCCACCCGCCCACCCGGAAGGTCCGGGCGCAACTCCACGTCCACCCACTCCACGGGGAGGGGGTGAGCCAGGGGGATCCACTCATCGGTCCGCTTGCAGGCCTGGATCCCGGCCAGTCGCGCCGTGGCGAAGACATCGCCCTTGGCCATGGCGCCGTCGGCGATCCGCTGCAGGGTCTCCGCGGCCATTCGCACCTCACCGCGCGCCACGCAGACGCGCTCCGTGACCTGCTTCTCGCCCACGTCCACCATGCGGGCCTGCCCGCGCTCATCCAGATGGGTGAGTCCGTTCTTGGCCATGGCCCCCTTGCTCCTCGTTGGCTGATTCCGGAAGCCGCTCGAGCCAGTCGAGAATGTCCTGGTACACCCGTTCTCGCTCGGGCTCGTTGAAGATCTCGTGGCGCAGCTCCGGGTAGGTGCGCAGATCGCTCCCGGGGCTGGCGACTCCCTCGAAGAAGGCCCGGCTACCGTCCACCGGGCAGAGTGGATCGTCCTCGCCGTGCAGCAGCAGGAGCGGCACCGACACCTCGGCCGCTCTGGCGGCAGTTCGGGGAACGGCATCGAGCAGCTCTGCCGCGAGTGACGCGGTCATGCTGCGGAACACCAGCGGGTCTTCCAGGTAGTCGCGGACGACCTCGGGATCCCTGGAGAGACCGTTCGGATCGAGGCTGCTCCCGAGGTAGATGCCGGGGAAGAGGCGCCGCAGCAGCCGGGCGGAAGCCACCCGAAGCCGCGAGATCCCCGGTCTGATGGCGAGGCCGGCACCCGAGGTGACGGCACTGTCGATCGGCGGCGTGCGATCGACCAGACAGGCCGCCGTGATGAGGCCCCCCATGCTGTGGCCGACGAGCGTGATGGGCAGCTCCGGGTGCTCCTCGCGCACGATCTCGAGAAACCGCTCGAGATCGTCCAGGAACTCCCTGAAATCCCGCACGTGGCAGCGCCTTCCCCCCGAGCGCCCGTGGCCGCGCTGGTCGTAGGCGTGAACGGCGATCCCCCGCCCGGCAAACCAGGAGCCGAAACCCTCGTAGCGCCCGCTGTGCTCCGCGTAGCCGTGCACCACGACGAGCACCCGGCGCGGCGCCGTCGACAGCCAGGCGCGGCGGAAGAGCCCCAGACGGTCGAATCCCCGAAAGCGGGACTCGGTTCGACGCACCAGTGCCTCGGTCACAGCGCGTGACGCTAACGATCGACTGCCGGTAGCGTCAATCGGAAGATGCGATGAAGAGCATCCATGTGGACTTCGCTCGGCTACGCCTCGCTGCCCGCATGGCTCAGCTCTGCTGAGCCCCGCTTGCTAGGAGCGCAGCTCCTGGCGAACCCTGGCGCGGGCCTTTTGGACGCGGCTCAGGTAGGCGACACCGCGAATCTCGGAGCCCCAGAAGTAGGCCGAGATGCCGTCCTCCTCGCCGAGCCGGCGGATGTTTCCAGCCAGGATCAGACACCCCGCCTCGATGTTGGTCTCGATCGTGGAGTGGTTCCCGGCGATGTCCATGGGACGCATCATGCTGGGCATCACCTGCATCAGACCCAGCGCTCCCTTCGGGCTGCGGGCCCAGGGGCGTCCGCTGCTCTCGACCAGCAGGACCGCCGTCACGAGCTCGGGATCGAGGTCGTACTTCTCGCTGTAGCGGATCACGGCGGTCCCGATCCGCTCGAGCTCCGGCTCCGAGAGGCTGGGGTTCACGTCGGAGAGGAGGATCGCCACGGCGGGCGAATCCAGCTGGAAGGGCGCCTGGAGGCTCTCCGCCGGCGCCTCGGAGACCGGGGCGGAGCCGTCGACCACCAGCGCGGCCGCCAGCAACGCCAGCAGCCAGACGCGTGCTCTGTTCGCGCTCTCGGTCAAACCAGTCTCCTTCCCGCGAGCACCACCCGTCGAACCTCTCCGCCCGGCTCTCGCCGGGTGACACGACCGAGCGGCTCGATGAGGTCGCTTGGGTGGGGGGTCTCGGTCGCGCTCGCGCGGATACGGAAAGCGTATCGGATCGACCGGTTGGACGCCAAAGTCATGACCGCTCTCCCTTTCCCCAGGGGGACCCCGTGGGGCCCGTTTGGGTGGGTCCGAGATCCCACATGTGAGTGCCAATGGGCCCAGATCGGTGACCTCTCTTCACGGGAGAGTCGCGTGTGTTTCGTTTGACCCCCAGTTTCTCCATCTGATAGGATCCTAGTGCCTGTTTGGGATGGGGCGCGGCACTCGACAGACACTCGAGCAGCCGGGTGCCAAACAAGCCGTTCGGCATTCCGGCACACGAGTCCGGGCGCCGCGGCCCTGAAGCTCCTGCAGAACCCGAGGAAACGCGCGACTTGATGGATGCCCCCCACGGAACCGCACCCGCGTTCGACCGACACTCGGCTCTTCCGCTGATCCGACGTCTGGCAGGTCTCAACGACTCCGTGGCCCTCGTCGATGGCGAGGGGCGAGTGTTCTGGATGAGCGACGGACTCGCCTCGATCTGTGGAGATCCACAGCGGTTCCGGGGTCGCCCCTGGATCGAGATGCTGACCCAACGCTCGGAGAGGGACCGGCTCGCCAGAACGCTCTCCCGTGTCGGTCACCTGTCGAATGAATCCGTCGCCCTTCGGGGCCCGGGAGGTGCGTCGATCCCCGTCAAGCTGTCAGCGGCCCGCCTCGGCGACGCGGAGAGCGGCTGGGCGACCATCACCATCTCGCGTCCCGAGAGCAGCTCCCGGACCACCGAGCGGCAGTTCCCCTACCCCCAGGACTGCCTGAGGGCAATCCTCGACACCTCACCCGATGGTGTCGTGGTGGTCGGCCGCAACCGCCAGATCACCTACGTCAATCCAGCCGCGGAGCAGCTGCTGGACCACCCGCAGGCGGAGATCCTCGGCAAGCCGGTAGATCGGTTCGTGCGGCGCTGCGAGGCCCTGGACCGGATCGCCGATGCCTTGCGCCCGGCCCACCCCGTCCAGGGTGAGGACCTCCTGCTGCGCCGGCGGGACGGCACCACCATTTGTGTCTCGGTCTCGGCGAGCCTGCTGCGCTTGCGCGACGGGAGCGACATCGGCGCCGTCGCCTACCTTCGCGACGTCACCGAGCGGCGCCAGACCGAGGAAGACCTGGCGCGCTCCAACGCGCAGCTCGAGCACTACGTCGACGCCGTGTCCCACGACCTCCGCTCGCCGCTGGTCTCCCTGCTGGGCTTCTCGCGGTTGCTGCGCGAGGACTTCGGCACGCGGCTCGACGACAAGGGCCGGCACTTCCTCGATCGGATCGAGCAGGCCGGCCGCACCATGGAGAGCTTGATCCACGACCTGCTGGAGCTCTCGCGGATCGGGCGAACGGACGCGGACAAGTCCCTGATCGATCCCCGAGGCGTGCTCGCCCTCCTCTTCGCCGAGTTCAAGCCCCGACTCGAACAGGATGGAGTCACCCTCGAGCTTCCCGACCATGCGCCCCACCTGATGTGCAATCGCACCCGGCTCTACCAGCTCTTCTCGAACCTTGTCGGCAACGCCATCGAGCACATGGGAAGTGTCCAGCGGCCGGTGGTCCGGGTGGAGGTGAAGACGCTCCCGGAAGCCCACCAGATCACCGTGAGCGACAACGGCAAGGGAATCGATCCCGCCCACCACGATCGCATCTTCGAGATCTTCCAGAGCATCGGTCCTCGCAAGGACGGCCGGCGGGGCACCGGCATCGGGCTTGCGATCGTCAGGAAGATCGTCGAGACACACGGCGGGCGCGTCTGGGTCGAGAGCGATCTCGATCAGGGAGCCGCGTTCCACCTGACCCTCCCGCGTCAGTAGGACTTCGCTCGGCTCCGCCTCGCTGCGCTTGCTCTCTGGGGATGCGTTGCGTAGCTTGGCGGCCTTCGCGGAGACTCCATGTATCCGATTCTCTGGGAGCCCTTCGGGTTCCCGATCAGCACTTTCGGCGTGATGCTGGCCGCGGGCTTCCTGGTCGCGGCGTGGAACACATCGGTGCGCCTCCGCGAGTACGGGCTCGATCCGGAGCTCTCCTCAACGCTCCTGCTCTACGCGATCGGCGGGGGCGTCCTCGGCGCCAAGCTCTACTTCGCCGTCGACCAGAGCCTGCGCACGGGGGTCCCCTTCACCGATCTGCTGTTCTCCCGAGCTGGAATCACCTGGTACGGAGGACTGATCGGGGGGACGCTGGCAGTGATCGCGGGCTCTCGGATCCACGGGCTCCCGGTCCGCGTGGTCTCGAGCTGTGTGGCGGTGGCCGCTCTGCTGGGGCAGGCCCTGGGCCGGGTCGGTTGCTTTCTGGTGGGCGACGACTACGGGCGGGTGACGGACCTGCCCTGGGGGCTCGCCTTCCCCAAGGGTACGCCTCCTACTCTGGACCCGGTGCACCCGACCCAGCTCTACGAGATCGCCTGGCTCCTGCTGGGAGCCGCAATCCTCTGGCGGAGGCGGAAGCGAACCCATTTCCTCTTCGGGGAATACCTCGTCTGGAACGGCTTCGGTCGTTTCTTCATCGAGCTCGTGCGGGTCAACCCGAAGCTGATCCTGGGCATGACCCAGCCGCAGCTGATCGGTCTGGGACTTGTCGTGACGGGGATTGCCGGATGGGTGTACACTCGGAGCAGGCCCGAGCAGGTGGGCGCCTGAGACGCCCAGCCCGCCCTTCGCGGGTGCCTCCCGAGAGGCCCTGGAAATGGCTACGGCATGAGACCCAGCCGCCGCGGCGCCGACACGCGCAATCGAGTCCTCGACGTTGCAGAGGAAGCTTTCGCGCGAAGCGGTTTTTCCGGCGCCCATCTCCAGTACATCGCCAAGCGGGTCGGCGTCCAGAAGACCGCGCTCTACTACTACTTCCCGAGCAAGGCGGCCCTCTACGAGGCGGTCCTGGTGCGCATGCTGGACGCCTTCGATCAGGCCGTCTCCACGGCGATCGATGTACCCGGATCAGCGGGGACTCGGCTCGAAAGCCTCATCGACGCGCTGAACGACCTCTTCTCCGAGCAGCGCAACTACTCGCAGATACTGATCCGCATCTTCGTCGATCGGGTGAAGATCGATGGGGACGAGCTGCGGCCGGTGATCCGCCGGTTCGTGAATCGACTGCTCGCCCTCTTTCGCGAGGGCGTCGACTCGAACGAATTCGTCAAGCTGTCCTCCCGACACCTACTCCAGAGCCTGCTCGGCGCCTGCGTGTACCACTACGGCACTTGCGAGTTCGGCGCGCAGGTGCTGGGGGTCGACGACATCTTCAGCGAAGAAGCCGTCGCCTGGCGGGGGGAAGAGGTCCGCAAGCTGGTGCTGCGAGGCGTGCTGAAACACGAAGCGCCGGGGACGACGCCTAGCCCGCAGTAGCGACTTTCCGGCTGCGCCTCTAGCTCGCGGCCCCGGAGCGGGCCGGCGAGCAGTGGTGGCGGATCCGTTTGGAGAGCGCCGCTGCTGCGACCCGGAGAGCCTCTCCGCTCTCCTTGTCCACGAGCTGGCCCACCCGGGAGACCGCCGAGAAGGCGAGGTCCGCGAAGCGCTCCTCCTCCCTTCGGGGTTCCGCATCCACCCACTTCGAAAGGCTGTCGAGCGCCTCCGCGTAGCGGCCTTCCAGGTAGGCCTGCATGCCCTCCGCATAGGCGAGCAGACGCGAGAGTTGCTCGCGCGAGCCGTCGCGATCCATCGCCTCCACGAGGGCGCTGCGCGCTTCACCGAAGAACCCGCTCTCGAGGTAGGACTGCGCGGCTCGGACGAAGGCGATTCCGGGGGAGCCGTGGACCTGCTCGAACAGCGCATCCAGTCCGTCGGGAAACACCTCGTCGACCAGGTCGCCGTTCTCGATCAGGTACCGGGTCACGAAGCCGTTCGCCGCGTGCGCCTCGAGAAGAACCCGGAACACGCCGGCGGTCTGCAGGAGAAGGATCTCGGCCTCCTGGAGCGACTCGTCCAGGCGCGTCCGGACACCCTCGAAGATCCGCTCGAATTCGCGGAAGAGGGAGCTCACCTCTCGCTCCGACGCCATGCGCAGGGCGCGGACCTTGGGTCCGTAGATGTCGCGCTGGTAGAGGCTCTCCCTGAACTTCATGGTCTCGTGGAAGAGCGAGCCCACCGCCAGGTCGAAGATGGCCTCCGGCCGGACCTTCACCGCGTCCCCTTCGGCACCCTCCCGGAAAAGGGCGTGGCAGCGTTCCTTGAGGCGGAAGAGCACGCTCTTCTCGCTGTCGCCGACGAGCGCCTGCACCTCCTCGAAGTGGAGACTGCCCGACCAGTATCGCGCCGCCACGTCGCGGAACATCCGATGGACGATCAGGAAATCCCGCACGATGTATACGAGATCCGACTGGGCCGAGAGCATGAGCGCATCATACCAGTGTTGGAGCAGACCACAGCGGCCCGCAGCCTCGACCTCGCCTGGGCTGGTCCCAGAATGCCTCGTCGGAGACTCTGGCTACCGCGGGTCTCGGGCCCCACCGAAAGGCCATCGCCAGGCGCCCGGCTCGCGGCCCGGAAGGGCGCGAGCCTCGGCCGGGCGGGAGGGCTGCTGGAGAAGTACGGATGCTGGGCGAGGGAAGGCGGCTCAGGCCTTCTGGAACCGCGACGTCTCCGGCGAGAGAACCAGATCCGCTGCCTTGTCGGGGTGGATCTGCTTGGCGCGTTCGAGGAGAGCCTCTTCCTTCTCGGCGTTGTTCGGATCGGGAACGCAGCAATCCACCGGACACACCTCGGCGCACTGTTCAGTGTCGTGGAAGCCCACGCACTCGGTGCAGAGAGACGGATCGATGACGAAGGTCTCTTCACCCTCAGTGATTGCTTCGTTCGGGCACTCCGGCTCGCAGACTCCGCAGTTGATGCACTCTTCGGTGATCATCGTCGCCATGGCTTCCCCTTAATCCGGATTTTGGGGGCGGCAGTCTAATGGACGCCCCAGGGCCGGTCAACGCTGCAGAGCGCCTGCGAAGACCCACATTCGCGATCTCGCCGGACCCCGGGGGGTTCTGTTGACCGGCCGAACTCGTCCCCTACCCTCGGGGCTCGAATTCTTCCGCCTGTGGAGGTCCCGGAGATGAATCAGCCGGTCGAACGCGAAAGCTTGGAAGTCGATGTCCTCTTCGTCGGGGCGGGTCCGGCGACACTGGCGTCCGCTCTCCACCTGATGAGTCAGGTGGAAGCCCACAACCAGCGCGCCGAGGCAGAGGGCGGTTCACCGATCGAGCCGCCGACGGTGTTGATCATCGAGAAGGGCGAGGCGGTCGGCGAGCACATCCTGTCCGGTGCGGTGATGAACCCGAAGGGCATCGCCGAGTTGGTGCCGGACTTCGCGGAGCAGGGCTTCCCGACCGAGCACATCTGCACGGACGCGATGACCTACATCTTCACGAAGAACCGGGCCATCAAGAGCCCGATGAACCTCCCCAACTTTCGAAAGCGCGGCTACCACGTGGTTTCACTCAGCAACGTAGTGAAGTGGATGGCCGAAAGGTGCGAGGCCGCGGGGATCGAGATCTACCCGGGCTTCGCCGGCGCCGAGGTCCTCACCGAGGGGAACCAGGTGATCGGGGTTCGCACGGGCGACATGGGCATCGACAAGGACGGCCAGCCCAAGAGCAATTTCCAGCCGGGGATGGACATCCTCGCCAAGGTGACCGTGATCGGCGAGGGCGTGCGCGGAAGCCTCGCCAAGCAGCTGATCCAGAAGTTCGACCTCGAGGGGGAGCGGCCCCAGGTCTTCGAGACCGGCGTCAAGGAGATCTGGAAGGTCAAGCCCGAGAAGCACCAGCCCGGACGGGTGATCCACGGGATGGTGATCGAGGAGCTCAAGCACTCCTTCGGCGGGATGTGGCTCTACGACATGAAGGACGACCTGATCTCCTACGGGATGGTGAAGGCCCTCGAAGCGGAGAGCCCGTTCCACGATCCGCACCTGGCTGCGCAGAAGTTCAAGAACCACCCCTTCATGCGCGACCTGCTCGACGGCGCGGAGCTGGTCCGCTACGGCGCGAAGACGATCCCGATCGGAGGTCTCTACGCCCAGCCCAAGCTCTACGTGGATGGCGCGCTGCTGATCGGCGACGCCGCTGGGATGTGTAATGCCGTCAAGCTCGCGGGGATCCACCTGGCCATGAAGACGGGGATGCTGGCGGCGGAGACGATCGTCGACGCACTCGCCAAGGACGACTGCACGTCGACCACGCTGGGCGGCTATGCCGAGCGCTACCAGCAGAGCTGGGCCTACGAGGAGCACTACAAGGACCGCAACTTCCACGGATCCTGGTGCAAGGGATTCCCGTTCTTCATGCTGAACGAGCCCTTCCGCATGTATCTGACCAATGGACGCGGGCTCATCGACAAGCTCCCGTTCGAGGCGGGCCACGAAGCCACCAAGAAGCTCTCGGAGCTTCCGGAGAGCAAGCGCGTGAAGGAGGAGTTCGAGTTCGACCGCGTGCTCACCTTCGACAAGGAGACGCTGGTCCAGTTCAGCGGGGCGCGGCACGAATCCGATCAGCCCCCGCACCTGAAGGTGTCGGACACGGATCTCTGCCGGGACGTCTGCACCGAGGAGTACGGAAATCCCTGCGAGTCCTTCTGCCCGGCGGCGGTCTACGAGATGGTCGCGGACGAGGAGAACCCGGGGAAGAAGAAGCTCTTCATCCACCACGAGAACTGCGTCCACTGCAAGACCTGCGATATCGCCGATCCCGTATCAGGTGATCAACTGGACGCCCCCGCAAGGCGGCGAAGGTCCCGACTACACGCAGATGTAAGGCGGGCCCGATCGGGTTTCAGGGCGCAAGCGCTCCTCGTTTCCGGCGAGGGGCGCGCGCAGCGAGCCAGCAAGCGCTGAAAGCGCGCGCAGTGAGCCGAAGGCGAACGAAGATCGAGAAGGCTGGCCGAACGAAGCTCAGAGAGACGCGGCGGCCAGGGCGTAGCGGAGGTGGTCCATGTCCCGCTCGCTGGCGGCGAGCAGCAGGGCCCGGGCCGGCTCGTCGATTTCGGCGGGGAACCTCTCCCCCCGCTCGTTCTCCATCAGCGCGCCGGCCTCGGACGCGATCAAGAGACCGATCCGGCCCCGGATGCTGATGCCGCCGGACAGCGCCGGCAAGCGAAGCCCCGCGCGCACGCCCGGGATGAGTGGCGCGACCGAGATCGCGCCGCCGCTTCCGAACACCACCTCGAAGCCCCGCTCCCTGAGTCGATCCTGAACCGCCAGGGGGATTTCGTGGGAGACGAGCACCCGAGGACCCGTCGCCTCGGCGCGCACTGGCCGCGGTTCTCCGCGCGGTCGGGTCATGCGGGCGCCGCCGCGGTGGGTCCCGTCGAAGAGCAGGCCCTCTCTGGGCAGGGCGACCAGCGCAGCCTCGAAACGGCCTTCGTTGCAGAAACCCACCATCACGCTGTAGGGACCAGCGCACTCCAGATAGGAGCGCAGGGTGCTGTCGATCGGATCCACGACGACGAAGCGCTTCTCCTGCGCCGGAAACTCCGCCACGCTCGGCGTGTCTTCCTCGGCGTGGAGCCCGACGCCGGGGAAGTGCTCCAGCAGCGGAATCAGGATCGCCTCCTGCGCAGCGGAGTCAGCCTCGGTGAGAGCGGCCTTCACCGGGGTGAGCTCGCGCTGCTTGGGCCGATTCGATACCCGCCCTTCGAGAGCACGGGCGATCACGGCCGCTCGCCGGACGGCGGGAGCCAGAACTTCGACGAATCGCCTGGAGGGGGTGCTCGAACTCACAAGCCACCTACCATAACTGTACCAGGGGGGTTCGGGAAGCCGATGCGGCCCCCGGCCGATGTGCAAGAGGAGCTCGTATGGGGCCAAATCCCAACGGTCTTTCGGCTCTCGTGACAGCAGTCACCAAGCCGGTACACCCGCGAGGACGAAGATGGCATTCAAATCGTCCGGCCAGCCGGCCGAGGAGCCCCTTCAGAACGGTTGATTTCCAACCGGCTCCTGCGGGATCCTCCCGCAGCGGCAAGCGTCGGAACCTCCAAGGTGATGCCATGAAGCTTCGAATCCTCACCGCCAGCGTCTGTCTCCTGCTCTGCTCGGGCCTGGCCCTGGCCGCGCCGCCGGCCTCGATTCCCGAAGATGACAGCCAGCAGCGCACACTGCGGTCCTTCAAGAGCTTCGCCTCGAGCTGGATGAAGAAGATGGAGCGGGTCGAGACCGGCAACCGGGCGAAACCCCAGATCCATCCGCTGGCCTCGGGAAATCTGTTCACCTACAAGGGCTACACAAGCGACTTCGATATCGAGATCAAGCAGACCGGATATCCGGTGGCGCCTTTCGTCGGCATCCTTCGCTACTCCGAGCAGGTCTTCAACTGCGTGGACGCAAGCGCCACCCGCTGCCGGGTCGTCTCGACCATCCCCGTGACCGAGATCTTCCGCTTCCAGGACGGCCGCTGGATCTACTAGCCGGCAACGGCCGGTCAGCGCAGGAGGGCTCCCGGCTGCCAGAGGTAGAGGAAGGTCGGCTCGGTGACGGGGCCGAGGAAGGCCCACGGAGAGAGGGTGGAAGCCGGAGGAGCGGTCATCGAGTAGAGGTTCTCACGCCACTCGTGGACCCTGCCGTAGACCACCACACGCGAGCTCTCGAGTCCCGCCTCCGCCTCGGCGACCTCGACCGCGCTGGGAAGGTCTCCGATGGCGTCGACGAGTCCCCTCGCCTCCGCCTGGGGCGCGCTGAAGATCCGCCCGTCGCTGAACTCGCGGATCTCTTCGGCGGATAGCCCCGGGCGCCCAGCAGCCACGACCGCGAGGAATCGCTCGTACAGGCCGTCGAGAACGCTGCCGAGCTGCGCTCTCTCTTCCTCGGTCATGCTCCGCAGTGGCGAGCCGGCATCTTTGTAGGAGCCCGATGTCAGTGTCTGGTTCTCGATCCCGATCTTGTCCATCAGGCCAGAGAAGCTGACGCCCGAGAAGATCACTCCGATCGATCCGGTGATCGTGGTGGGCAGGGCGCGAACCGTGTCCGCCGACATGGCGATGTAGTAGCCGCCGGAGGCGGCTACGCCCATCAGCTGGGCGACGACGGGTATGTCCTGCTCTTCTTTGAATCGGAGGATTTCGCTGTAGACGATTTCGCTCGCAGCTGCCGTTCCTCCGGGACTGTTGATGCGCAGGATGATCGCCCGGATGTCGTCGTCTTCCGCCCGGTCGAGCTGCTCCCTCACGCGGGACACCATGCTCTCGCGCTTGCCGAAGCCGAAGGCCCGCGGCTCGGCATGCTCGGTGATGGATCCGTCGATGTCGATCATCAGGATCTTCGGTCCACTGGTGCCGTAGACGACCCGCTGGACCATCTCGGGCCGGCCGCCGGCCCCCACGTTGATGTTGACGCACGCGAGCTGGAGCACGAGAGTCAGCAGGGCACAACCGGTGACGAATCGCTTCATGGCCTCCTCCTGGCCTGCACACCCCGCCGTGTGGCAGGGCAGGCCGCTTTTCACACCGTGGAGTCTAGCCTGGGCTTCGTCTGGCGCCGGATCAGCTGCAGCCGTTCGACAGGCCGCAGTTCGGGCACTTGTAGCAGGAGCCGTTGCGGACCGTGATCAGGCCGCAGTCGGCGCAGGTCGGCGCATCCGCCTGGTTGACGAAGATGTCGTCGCCGATGGCGCCGCGGGATCCGGACCCGCCCGACACCACGGCCAGGCCGGTGGCCTCGGCTTCGGTCTCCTGCTCGTCCTCCACCCCGACCTCGTCCCTGAGGAAGCGGTTCCCGAGGTAGCGGAAGACGTAGTCGGTGACCGACTTGGCCATCGGGATCTCTTTGCTGTTGGTGAAGCCGGCCGGCTCGAAGCGCGTGTGGCTGAACTTGTCCACCAGAGTCTTGAGCGGAACCCCGTACTGGAGAGCGATGGAGGTCATGGTGGCGATGGTGTCCATCAGCCCCGAGATGGTGCTGCCCTCCTTGGCCATCCGGAGGAAGATCTCTCCCGGAATCCCCTCCTCGTAGAGGCCGACCGTGAGGTAGCCCTCGTGGCCCGCGATCGAGAACTTGTGGGTGACCGCGTCGCGCTCGTCGGGAAGCTTGCGCCGGATCGGGCGCCGGTCGTCCAGCGAGACGACATTGTCACCGACCTCGTCCTTCCCGGCGTTGAGCGGCTGGGTACGCTTGCTCCCGTCCCGGTAGACGGCCAGGGCCTTGAGCCCGAGCTTCCAGCCCTCCACGTAGGCGGCCTTCACGTTCTCGACGCTGGCCTCGCTGGGAAGGTTCACCGTCTTGCTGATCGCACCCGAGAGGAAGGGCTGGACTGCCCCCATCATGCGGATGTGACCCATCCACTGGATGCAGCGGCTTCCACGGACGGGGCGGAAGGCGCAGTCGAAGACCGCCAGGTGCTCGTCCTTCAGGATGGGCGCACCCTCGATCGTCTCGTTCTCGTCGACGTGGGCGACGATCTCACGGATCTGGTCTTCGCGGTAGCCGAGCTTTCCAAGCGCCATCGGGACCGTGTTGTTCACGATCTTGAGCACCCCGCCCCCGACCAGCTTCTTGTACTTGACCAGCGCGATGTCCGGCTCCACGCCGGTGGTATCGCAGTCCATCATGAAGGCGATGGTTCCCGTCGGAGCGAGAACGGTCACCTGGGCGTTCTTGTAGCCGTGCTTCTTCCCCAGCTGGAGCGCATCCACCCAGACCTGGCGCGCTGCTTCCCAGAGATCCGTCTGCACTCCGGACGGCGAGAGCGACTCCGCCGCCTCCTTGTGCATGCCGATCACCTCGAGGAACGGAGTCCGGTTGACGCGGTAGCGCGGGAAGGGCCCCATCGCCCCGGCGATCTCGGCGCTGCTGCGGTAGGCCTCGCCGCACATCAGGGAGGTGATCGCCGCAGACAGGTTTCGCCCCTCCGTGCCGTCGTAGGGCAGACCCTGCGCCATCAGCAGGGCACCCAGGTTCGCGTAGCCGAGGCCCAGGGAGCGGTACAGGTGGCTGTTCTTCGCAATCGCCGGCGTCGGGTAGTCGGTGTGATCGACCAGGATCTCCTGGGCGAGGATCGTGATGAAGACCGCCTGCTTGAAGGAGACGACGTCGAAGCACCCGTCCTCGTCCAGGAACTGCATCAGGTTCAGGCTGGCCAGGTTGCAGGCGGTGTCGTCCAGGAACATGTACTCCGAGCAGGGATTGCTCGCGTTGATCCGCCCGGACTTCTTGACCGGATTCCACTTGTTGATGGTGGTGTCGTATTGCACTCCCGGATCGCCGCAGAGGTGCGCATTCAGGGCGATCTCGTCCAGCAGCTCACCCGCCGGAGTGACATCCATGACCTCACCGGTGGTGACGGCGCGGGTGTTCCAGGGCATGCCGTTCAGGGCCGCCTGCATGAAGGCGTCCGTCACGCGCACGGAGTGGTTCGCGTTCTGGAAGAACACCGAATCGTAGGCGCCGCCCGGCACGTTGAAGCCGCCGTCGTAGCCGGCCTCGATCAGCGCCCAGGCCTTCTGCTCCTCGTCCGCCTTGCAGCGGATGAAGTCCCGGATGTCCGGGTGATCCACGTTCAGGATCACCATCTTCGCAGCGCGGCGGGTCTTGCCACCGGACTTCACCACCCCGGCAAAGGAGTCGAAGCCCTTCATGAAGGAGACCGGCCCCGAGGCGGTACCGCCGCCCGCCAGTCTCTCGCGGGAGGAGCGGATCTTCGACAGGTTGGAGCCGGTGCCGGAGCCGCCCTTGAACAGCATCGCCTCGGTCTTGGCGAGGTCCATGATCGACTCCATGGTGTCGTCGACCGAGTTGATGAAGCAGGCGCTGGCCTGCTGGGGCGTGTCCTTCACGCCGATGTTGAACCAGACGGGGCTGTTGAAGGCCATCTTCTGGTTGACCAGCAGGTGGGTGAGCTCGGCCTGGAACGCATCGCCATCGGCCGCTGTGCGGAAGTATCCGGAACCGGCGCCCCACTCGTGAATCCGGCCGACCACGCGCCCGATCAGCTGCCTGACACTCGACTCGCGCTCGGGCGTGCCCAGGTGCCCCCGGAAGTATTTCGACACCACCACGTTGGTGGCCAGCTGAGACCAGCCCGCCGGAATCTCGCAGTCCGCCTGCTCGAAGATGGACTCGCCGCTTTCGTTGCTGATGAGCGCGGTGCGGCGCTCCCACTCCACGGTGTCGAGGGGGTCGATTCCCTCCTCCGAGAAATGCCGGGGGACGGCTACGCCCCTGGGCCCCTTCTTCCGGGAGCGGACGGCCACGTCCACCGGCCCCTTCGTGGCCGGCGTCGAATGGACCGATACCCCTCGGGCCTGGATCGTGTCTCGAGTACCGTCACCGGTAGCGCCCACGTGCTTCCCCCTCACGTGTGTCTGTTGAAAACCGTCTTAGTCAGGAGCTGTCTTGCGAACCGACGCGAATTGCAGAGACGAGAGAGGCCCCGGGAACAACCCGGGGCCCCCGAGCCAGGGCAGGTCCTCCTTCCCGCCGCAAGCTCGCTTCCCTCCGGCAACCGCCTGTTAACGAACCCCCCCAGGCCGCCGGAAGGAGTTTCATCCCCGTCTGAGTGTGATACTCTCGGGCCGACGGTCAGTCAACCACAAAAACACCAAATATGGCGTTTGATTGGTATGCCTACCACAAGTTGTCGTGTTTGAACGATTTCTTGAAAGGTCTGCGATAGGCCTCTGGAGACCTCTCCCGGCGCCCGAATTCCGGCCAGATCTCTAACTGGCTGGATTCCCAGGATTTGACGCTGCGCGCTAGCGCAATGCGTCGAGACGGATCTCGAAAACCGCCCCGCCATCGGCCGAGTTCCGGGCCGAGATCGATCCCCCGTAGCCGTCGATGGTCGCCCGGGCAATCGCGAGACCGAGGCCGGCGTGCTCCGCGTCCGCGGCGGAGCGCTCCGGCCCGGCCCGGGCCTCGGCCTCGCTTCGGAAGGAGAAGAAGCGGGCGAAGATCCCATCCAGATGTTGCTCGGGGATTCCCGGCCCCTCGTCCCGGATCGTCACCACGGCCTGGCCCGCGTTTCGCTCGAGCCCGACCCAGACGGTTCCGCCTTCGGGTGAAAAGCTGCGGGCGTTGTCGAGGACGTTCTCGAAGACCCGGGCCAGTCGTTCGGGAGAGGCGACGACGCGGACTTCTTCGTCGGGAAGCTCGAGCGCGTAGCGAAGAACGCCAGCGCCGCGAAGGCGAAACCCCTCCACCAGGTCGGAGAGAGCCCCACCGAGTGGGATCTCCGTCCTTCCCTCTTCCTCCAGCTGCGAGTCGATCAGGCTGATCTCGCGAACCGTGGAGAGCAGGCGCTCCAGACGCGCCACCGCCCGCTCGACCATCCCGAGGAAGCGCTCCCTGTCGGCGGCGTCCCGCGACTCGGAGAGCAGCTGCGTGGAGACGCGAATCGAGGCGAGCGGGTTCTTGAAAGTGTGTGTGAGGTCGGCCGCGAACGACTCGATGAAGCCGATGCGCCGCTCCAGGCGCTTCGAGAGCTCCTCCAGGGCGCGCGCCAGGTCGCCGATCTCGTCGCGCCGGGTGGAGCCCCGGAAGCGGCCCGTGAGCCGCCCGCGGCGATCCAGCACTGCGCTCGCCTCTCTCCGGAGCCGTTGCAGCGGACGCGCGATGGTGGTCGAGACCAGCAGGCTCAGCACGACCGCCACCGCCAACGAGGCGAGGAAGACCTCGAAGATCGCGAGCCTCACCTCGTAGAGATCCTGGAGCAGGCGCAGCGTCGACTGGGAGACGAGGACCGCGCCCACCACTTCGCCGCTGCGGCGGACCGGGATCGCAGTGTAGAGCGTCACCGAGCGCTGACCGGGACTGATCCGGGTGGCGGCGCCGTAGCGTCCCGCCAGCGCCGCCTTCACCTCGATGCCGCGAAAGGGGGCGTCCGGCGAGTAGAACTCCCGGCTCACGATCTCCGACTCGGGTCTGCCGAAGAGGCGGTCGTAGAGGCGGAACAGACCCGCTCCCAGCTGGTAGAGCCAACGCGAACGGGGATCTGGGGCTTCCACGCCCTCGTCGTCCTCGGGCTCGCGGCGAGGACCCAGCTGGCTCGAATCGGCCAGCAGGCGACCCTCGTCGTCCAGCACGCGGATCCGCGCGGTGATCCGCTGGCCCATTTCGACCAGGATGTCCTCCGCGTCCCGGGACCCGAACTCCTCGCGTTCGGAGAGGGCCGCGGCCAGGATCCGGCCCTGCTGCACCATCGAGCGCTCCTGGGCGCGCAGCAGCTGGGCCTCGTAGACATCGAGATACAGGAAGCCAGCGGCGGGGAGGAAGACCAGCAACAGGTTGAACGCGAGCATGCGGACCGAGATCCGCGATGCGAGCCTTCTGACCGCAGCGAACCCCGACATCGCGCGCGGTCACTTCCCGCCGAAGCGGTAGCCGAGCCCGTAGACGGTCTCGATCAGCTCCGCCCCGGGCGCCAGCTCCTCGAACTTCCGCCGGAGCCGCTTGATGTGGCTGTCGATGGTCCGCTCGCTCACGTAGGTGTCGTCCGGATACCCTTCCTCGAGCAGCTGGGCCCGGCTCTTGACGTGGCCCGGATGTCTGAGCAGCGCTGCGAGAATCCGGAACTCCGTCACGGTGAGCGCCAGCTCGGCGTCACCCCAGCAAGCCTGGTAGCGGTTCAGGTCCAGGCTGAGGTCGCCGTGCCGGAGCAGCTCCTGCGTCGCCGTCACGCTCTGCCGATGCGCTTGTCGGCGGAACAGCACCTTCACGCGGGCGATCAGCTCGCGCATCGAGAACGGCTTGCACAGGTAGTCGTCGGCGCCGATCTCGAGACCGAGCACCCGGTCGAACTCCTCGTCGCGCGAAGTCAGGAAGATGATCGGCAGCGTCTCCGAGACTCCGCGCAGCTTGCGGCACAGCTCGAGTCCATCCATGCGGGGCATCAGGATGTCGAGGATCGCCAGATCCGGGAGGGACTCCTGAAAGGACTCCCAGGCGTCCACGCCATCGGCGTGGATGCTGGTTCGGTAGCCCTCCCGGCCGAGCGCGTACTCGACGGTTTCCCGGATGGTGGCTTCGTCATCGACGATGGCGACGCAGCAAGACGGATCGGGCTTCGGCATCTGGCCCGGATTATGGCCCAGTCCCGAGTCGAATTGGGCGCTGCCATCCTCTCGCCACAATCTTTCACGGACTCGCCCGATTTCCGCCCGCGCGAGGCCAGAGCGCTGCGGCAGCCTCTCCGAAGTCCGAACGACGGAGGCAGCCCATGAGCACTCGCGTTGCGGCGCTGGTGGCGACCTACTTCCTGCTCCTGGCCCTGATGGTCCGCGGAGCGGCCGGCGAAACCCGCTTCGAGCTCGGTCCACCGATGCGCCTCGCCGACGCCGAGCAGGGAAGCCTGCTGCTGCGAACGGAGCGCGCTGGGGTCTTCCTCCCCGCCCCGGTGCTCGAAACGGAGGTTCGCATCCGCGCGGCGGGCCTGCTCGCCCGGGCCACCGTCACCCAACGCTTCCACAACCCCACCGACGAGTGGCTGGAGGGCGTCTACGTCTTCCCGCTCCCGGACGGCGCCGCCGTGGACGGCCTTCGCATGATCGTGGGCGAGCGCATCGTCGAAGGCCGAATCGAGGAGCGAGAGGAGGCCAAGCGGGTCTACAGCGAGGCCAGGGCACAGGGGAAGAAGGCCTCTCTCGTCGAGCAGGAGCGGCCCAACATCTTCACCACCTCGGTCGCGAACATCGGCCCCGGTGAGAACATCGAGATCGAGATCGAGTACCAGGAGGACCTGCGCTATCAGGGCGGGAGGTTCGAGCTCCGCTTTCCGATGGTGGTGGGGCCGCGCTTCATACCCGGCGCCCCGGGCATCGAGGGATTCGACGGAACCGGCTGGGGCCGGGCCACCCTTCCGGTCCCCGACGCCGAGCGCATCACGCCACCGGTCATCCACCCCGATGCCGGGCCCATCAACCCGGTCAGCATGCGCGTCGACCTCGACGCTGGCGTTCCGCTGGCGCGGGTTGCCAGCCCGTCGCATCCGATCCGGGTCGAAAAGCAGGGCGCCTCGGGCTACGTCGTGGAATTCCGGGACGCGACCGTCGCCGCCGACCGCGACTTCGTGCTCGAGTGGGAGCCGGAGGCCGCGGAGCGGCCGCGCGCAGCGCTCTTCAGCGAGCAGCTCGGCGGGGAACACTACGCGCTGCTGATGATGATGCCACCGCAGGGCGAGGACGCTCTGCACTCGCGGATGCCGCGAGAGACGATCTTGGTGATCGACACCTCGGGGTCGATGCACGGGACATCCATCGAACAGGCGCGAAACGCGCTCTTGCTCGCGCTGGATCGGCTGCAGCCCGACGACTGGTTCAACGTGATCCAGTTCAACCACGCGGCCGAGGCGCTCCACCCGAGGAGCGTGCGCGCACACCAGGGCGCTGTGGAGGAAGCCAGGCAATACGTGAAGCGACTCGGTGCAGAAGGCGGGACCCAGATGCTTCCCGCGCTGCGCGCCGCTCTCGGGGGCTCCCCCGCCGGCGGTGCAGTTCGCCAGGTCATCTTCATCACGGATGGGAACGTCGGCAACGAGACCCAGCTCTTCTCCTACCTGAAGCAGCACCTGGGCGAGAGCCGGCTCTTCACGGTGGGAATCGGATCGGCGCCCAACTCGCACTTCATGCGCAGGGCCGCCCGGTTCGGCCGCGGGACCTTCACCCACGTCGGAAGTCCGCAGGAGATCTCCACCAGGATGAGGGAGCTCTTCGGCAAGCTCGAGAGCCCGGTACTGCACGACATCGAAGTCGCCTGGGGCGATCCCCGCACCGAGTCCTGGCCCTCGCGCATCCCCGACCTCTACCTGGGAGAGCCGGTCATGGTGGTCGCCAGGCTTCCCGAACCGGGCGGAGACGTCGTGCTCCGCGGCCGCAGAGACCGCGACGTCTGGGAGCTGCGCTTCGGACTGGTGGGCGGAGCGCAGGGCACCGGGATCGACAAGCTCTGGGCGAGGAAGAAGATCGCGGCGCTGATGGACAGCCTGGCCGAGGAGGGCGACGCCGATGCGGTGCGGCGAGAGGTGACGGAGCTCGGCATCCGTCACCACCTGGTGTCGAAGTACACGAGCCTGGTGGCGGTGGACCTGACCCCCACCGCGCCGGCGGGGGAGACGCCGAACACGCGCCCGCTCCCCGTCAATCTTCCCGCGGGATGGAGCCATGAGAAGATCTTCGGCACGCTTCCGGGGACGGCGACGCCGGCGCCCCTGCTCCAGTGGCTCGGCGCACTCGCGCTGACCAGCGCAGCGCTGCTGCGCCTCTTCGCGCCGAGGCGCGCCAGATGAGGCGTCTCGCCGTCTTCAGCCTGCTCCTGATGGGCGCGACACTCCTCGCAGAGGGCCTCTGGATTCCCGCCAAGGCCGAGCTCGCCCAGCTCCTGATGCAGCGCTCCTGGCAGCGCATCAGGCTGGGTGAGTCACACGTGCCCCCGTGGCCCTGGGCGGACACCTGGCCGCTGGCCCGACTGCGTACCTCGGAGCCGGGAGCGGATCTCTTCGTTCTCTCCGGGGCGAGCGGGCGCAACCTGGCCTTCGGCCCCGCCCATGTCGCCGGCACCGCGCCGCCGGGCACCCGGGGCAACAGCGTGGTGGCGGGGCATCGCGACACCCACTTCGCGTTTCTCGAGAATCTCGCCACCGGCAACCACCTCTGGCTGGAGACGCCGGACGGCTCGGTGCACCGCTACCGGGTTCGGGGCGCGGCGGTGGTCCACGAGAGCGACGCTTCGCCGCTCGAGCCGGCCGCGGAGCCGACGCTCACGCTGATCACCTGCTTCCCCTTCGACGCCACCCTGCCGGGAGGACCGCTACGCTACGTGGTGCAGGCGGTGGCTGACTGACCCGGGAGAGGTGTGCGGCTAGCTGTGAGACCCACACCTAGCCGCGGGCGAAGCGATTGCGCAGGACGATCTCCGACGCGCCGCCCCGAGTGGGAATCCGCTTGACCGCGAGCGCCACGCGGTTGTCGGCGTCCAGGGCTTCCCAGTAGTCGTCGGCCGCCTTCTCGGGATCGGCCGCGATGGGCAGCCAGAGCGGCTCGCCACTGAAGGGAGGAAGCGGGGCGCCGTCCTCCTTGTAGGTGGTGATCCCGAGGCCAAGACCGGGGGGCGGAGGGACCGGGCGGAAGCTGGTGCGATCGGTGCGATCCGGATACGCCGGGTTCGCCTTCAGGATGCTGATCGCGAACGCCGGCAGCTCTTCCCGCAGATCGATCAGACCGCTGATGCGCGGTGTGTAGTTCGGGGCATCGGGCTCCCGCTCCCGGGTCTCGAGAGCCGACTCGAAGCTCCCGCCCGAAGCGATCTCGTCGTGGATGGTCCGGGTCTGGTCGCCGTTGCTCACGATGTGCACGCCGGGCAGCTCGAGCATCGCCTCGTAGATGACGAGGCTCGGGTCCTCGAGCTTCGCCGGGTCGTGGGGCGCCGTGCGCAACGTGGCGCCCTCGGCCTCGAAGACCCGGTTCCGGCTGTTGGGGCTGCGCCCCATGATCCAGTAGACCTGGATCCAGGAAGCTCCGTCGGCGGAGCGCCCGAGAACCAGGCCGCGACCCGGGTAGGAGTTCCGCCCGATGTGCCAGGCGAAGTTGCTGTCGGCTGAAGTCCTGATGTCCATCTCGCACCCTCCAGCGCTCGGACCTGCGCGGCCGCGCCGGGCGCCCTACTCCGGCAGACCGGTGATCCGGAAGCCCAGGCCCTCGCTCACCTTGTAGCGGATGTTCAGACCGATCAGCAGGGCGGTGATCTCCTCGACGATTCGGGCGTTCTCCAGAGGTCCGCCGTTCACGGCCCGAAGCCCCGGAACCAGAGCGCAGAGCTCCATCACCGTCTCCCGCGGCTGCTTGGCGCCGGAGACCAGCACGTCGCACTCGACGGGATCCGGCAGGTGCTGGAGGCGATGGGCGGAGACGTTCTGGAACGCCGAGACGACATCGACCCCCTTCGGGACCCGCGCTGCCACCAGCTCGGCACAGGACCCCTGCCAGACTCCCACGGTGCGCGTGGCGCCGTCACCGACGGCAGTGGCCAGGGGAACGCCCATCGAGACCACGATCTGCCCCGGTGCCAGGACTTCGCGGATCGACTTCAGCGTGCTGGCCGTGTGTTCGTAGGGCACCGAGAGGATCACGATCCGCGCCTTCGGAGTGGCGACGGAGTTCTCGAATCCGCTCACGTCGGCGTCCGGGACCGCCTCGCGGACCTGCTCCGCGGCGGTGAGGGCTCGCTCCTCCACGCGGGATCCGATCACCACCGGGCGACCGGCCTTGGCGAAGCGGAGGGCGAGACCGAGACCCTGATCTCCGGTTCCGCCCAGGATGGCGATGGCGTCGGGACTGGGTTCTGTCATGGGAGGCGGAAGCTAGCGCAGCCCTCCGGCAGCGTCCGCTGGCGGGGCTAACCTCCCGCATATGGCCGACGACGCAAAGACCGCCGCCATCACACCCAGACAGATTCGTCAGAAGGGACCCCGCGAACTCGTCATCGTCTGGGCGGACGGCCACGAGAGCCACTACGACGTCCGCCATCTCCGCCTCGCCTGCGCCTGCGCGCACTGCATCAACGAGTGGACGGGGGAGAAGCTCCTCGACCCCGCAACGGTGCCTCTCGACGTTCATCCCTTGAAGGTCGAGGGGGTGGGACGCTACGCGATCCAGATCGAATGGAGCGACGGCCACCGCTGGGGGATCTACACCTTCGAACGCCTGCGCGCGATGGGTTAGAAGCGGTCGTTCCTGAGGACGCCGATCCAGTCAAGGTCGCGGTACTCGCCCTCGACGTCCATCCCGTAGCCGACCACCCAGCCGCGCTCGACCTCGAAGCCCACGTAGTCGAGGGAGAGCGGCTCGCTGCGGTGCTCGCGCTTGTCGACCAGGACCGCGGTCTTGACCGAGCGGGGCTCGGCCATGGAGACCAGCTCGAGGACGGCGCGCAGCGTGCTGCCTTCGTCCGCGATGTCGTCGACCACCAGCACGTCCCGCTCCTCGAGGGACTCGGCATCGAAGGCATCCACCTGGACGGGGCGGAGGCCCGTCCCCTCGGTGCGCCGGGCGCGAACCGTGAGCCGCTCGGGCTGGAGACCGCGGGGCTCGACCTCGGCAACCAGGGCATCCGCAAAGCGGAGCGCCCCCTCGGCGATGCACAGGATCGCCAGCGGGGAGTCGGCGTAGTCGCGGTAGATCCGCGCCCCGATCTCGCGGATGCGCGCCTCGATTTCTTCCTCGCTGAAGAGCGGTTCGATCCTCATGGCCTGCTTCTCTCAGTCCTTCAAGGCGAACGCAACGATGTGGTCGCCGAGCTTGGTGCCGCCCCGCCCGTGACCGCCGGCGGCGATCACGACGTACTGCTTGCCGCCGGGGCGGACCCGGTAGCTCATCGGTGTCGCCTGCCCCCCCGCTGGAAGGCGGGCCTTCCAGAGCTCCTCACCGGTCTCGATGTCGAAGGCGCGCAGGTAGTCGTCCATCGCGGCGCCAATGAAGACCAGGCCGCTGGCCGTCACCAGCGGGCCGCCGATGTTGGGCGTACCCAGCTTGACGGGAAGCGGGATCGGCGCGATGTCGCGGATCGTGCCGAGCCGCACCTGCCAGCGGATCTCTCCGCTGCCGAGATCCACGGCGGCCAGCGTGCCCCACGGCGGGGCATTGCAGGGAACGCCCAGCGGAGACAGCACCGGCTCACGGCGCAGTGCGTAGGGCGTTCCTCGCTGGGGCGCGATCTCGACGCCGGGGTTCTCGCGGCGCTCCCGCTCGTAGTCCTCCGCGGGGAGCAGCGTCACGGCGAACGGCAGGTCCGAGACGTTGGCGATCAGGATCTGCCGCTCGGGGTCCACCGCGACACTGCCCCAGTTGGAACCCCCCGCATTGCCCGGGTACATCAGGCTTCCCTGCAGCGTCGGCGGGGTGTAGATGCCGTCGTAGCGAAGTGCCTCGAACTCCTTGCGGCAGCGGCCGCGATCCCAGGGCGTGATCCCCCAGGCGTCCTCCGGAGCCAGGCGATGGCGGACCAGCGGCGGGGGCTTCACGGGGAAGGGCTGGGTGGGTGAGAGCGTCTCCCCGGGAGCGCCGTCCTGCGGCACGCGACGCTCCTCCACCTCGAACAGCGGCGCACCGGTCTCGCGGTGGAGGGTGAAGAGAAGCCCCATCTTGGTCGCCTGGATGACGGCGGGAACGAGCTTCCCGTCCCGTCTCAGATCGGTCAGCGTTGGCTGCGAGGAGACGTCGTAGTCCCAGAGGTCGTGGTGGACCGTCTGGAAGCTCCAGACCACCTCGCCGCTCGAAGCGCGCAGCGCCACCACCGAGCTTCCGTAGTGATCGATGTCGTTGCGGCGGCCGCGCCAGTAGTCGGGCGCGGGGTTTCCGGTGGGCACGAAGACGAGGCCGCGCGCCTCGTCGACAGAGATCGGCGCCCACACGTTCGGCGTGCCGAGCATGTAGCCGGTCTCCTCGGAGCGACCGGGGCCTTCGCCGCCGCCGGGCGGCGAGAGATCCCAGGCCCAGCGGAGCGCGCCGCTGCGCGCATCGAAGGCGCGCACCACCCCGCTCGGCGCGTCGATCCGGGCGTTGTCGGCCACCGCCGACCCCACCACGACGAAATTTCCCGCGACCGCAGGGGACGAAGTAACCTGGTACTCGCCCTTCCAGAGCTTCTCCCCGACGCCGGGATTGAGATCGATCTCACCGGCGTCGCCGAAGTCCGCGCAGCGCTCGCCGCTGCCGGCGTCGAGGGCGAAGAGCCGCGCATCGTTGGTGGCGGTGAAGATGCGGCGCCCGCAGGGCTCTCGAGCTCCGCGATCCGGATCCAGCCAGGTCGCCACGCCGCGGCAGATCGAGCTGATTCGCGTAGTTGGCGGTGACATCGATACCCGGGTCGAAGCTCCAGCGCTCCGCCCCCGTCTCGGGATCGAGCGCGATGACCCGGTTGAAGGGCGTGCAGGCGAAGAGGCTGCCGTCCACCATGAGCGGGGTGAGCTCGAACGCGCTGGTCTCTTCGAACTTCCCCTTGCCGTCGGCGACGTCACCCGTCCGATAGGTCCAGGCGATCTCCAGCTCCGAGAGGTTCTCGGCTCTGATGTCGTCGAGCGGCGTATAGCGGGATCCCCCGGGATCGCCTCCCCAGGACGGCCACTCGACGACGCCGCGGGTCTCTCCCGGCGGCGCGGCCTGCGCGGCCGGGCCGGTGACGGCCGCGGCGAGCAGAGCTACCGCGCGCAAGCAGCGAGCGCAGCAGGACGGCGGCGATTCGGGGCGGGCTCTCACGGTCTTCGGCGGTCCGCGGTGTCGTGGCTCAAGAGGCGCCCTCCTTCCCAGGCTGTCACAGTCGATGCTAGCCTGCATTTCTCGACCGGCACTTGCCAGAAGGCCACCATGAACCCGGCTGCGACGAAACGATGACCGACACGAAGCCCGAATCGGTACCCGCCATTCCCTCCGCGACCATCCTGCTGCTCCGGGAGCAAAGTCAGGGGCTCGAAGTCTTCCTGGTGCAGCGCCATCACCAGGTCGACTTCGCGATGGGCGCGCTGGTCTTTCCCGGGGGCAAGGTCGACCCCACCGACCGGGAGCCCGGCTTGAGAGAGCGATGCAGCGGAGGCCCGGACTCCGACGACGAGCTCGCCGTCTCGGTCGCTGCGATTCGCGAGACCTTCGAGGAGAGTGGGATCCTGCTGGCCCGGCCGGGGACATCCGAGGACCTCGTCAGCGGCGAGCAGCTGCGGGAGATCGAGAGCCGCCACCGCGACGCGCTCAATCACGGGCAGACCAGCCTGCGCGAGATCGTCGACGCCGAGGACCTGAGCCTCGCCTGCGACCTGCTGACCCCGTTCGCCCACTGGATCACGCCCGAGATGGCGCCCAAGCGATTCGACACCCACTTCTTCCTGGTCGCCGCACCGCCGGACCAGGTCGCCATCCACGACGGACGGGAGTCGGTGGATTCGATGTGGACCACGCCTTCCGCCGCCCTCGCCGATGCCGACGCCGGCCGCTGCACGATCGTCTTTCCCACCCGCCTCAACCTGATGAAGCTGGGCAGAAGCCAACGGGTGGAGGAAGCCCTCGCGGCAGCGCGCGCGTCGACCGTCGTGACGGTGATGCCCCGGATCGAGCAGACCGAGGCAGGCCCCGTGCTGCGGATTCCCCCCGAGGCCGACTACGATCTGACCGACGCCTCACTGGACGCCCATCCCTCGCCGTTCAAGGGGCGTCGAATCTAGCCCGCACCTCTCAGCAGGTCGCGGAGGGGACGCATGCCGATCCGCTTCACGCCCGCTTCCTCGAAGACCCGGACCCCCTCTTCGCCTCCGTAGAAGCCGCGCTCGAAGTCGCGCTGGTGGGCGGAGTCCGGCGTGATCACGGAGAGCTCTTCGCCAGCGAGGGCGGGGTGGCAGATCAGGTAGCTGACGCCCGCCGCCAATCCGTCGATCCGGCTCCGGTTGTGCGCCAGGCCCTCTCCCTCGGCGAAGTCGAGCGAGTTGATGTCGAAGCCGTCGAGGATCGGGAAGCCTTCCGACTCGAGTGACCCGACCAGCCAGTTCAGGATCTCCATCGCGCCCTGGAGTCCGCGTTCCGTGAGCACCTGCGGATCCGGGCGCGCGGCGAAGATGGGTACCTGGAACTCCGTCGCCAGCTTCCTGTAGATCTCCAGGAAGGGAGAGAAGAAGACCGTACCCATGTGGCTGTCGATGTGGGTCACGTCGATCCCCGCGTCGAGGGCCTTCTCGACCTGGGCGCGAAGCTCGACCTCCACCTCTTCGGGCTTGGCCCGCTGCGCGACCTCGATGGAGGTGCGGGGCAGGAAGCCCTGATCGTCCAACAGAGACGGGACCGCGGAGCGCCCCGCGACGGGCCCCCAGCGGTAGTGCGGCCACTCGGCGTTCAGGGTGAGGTGCACACCCAGGTCGACCCCGGGGCTCTCCTTCGCGAGGTCCACGGCCTCCTGGAACCAGGGACACGGCACCATGATGCTGCCGCAGGTGGCGGGGCCTTCGCGCAGCACCTGAAAGGCGCCGACGTTCGCCGCGTGACACATTCCGACGTCATCGGCGTGCACGATGGCAACCCGATCGGTGGCGCCGAAGCCCAGACGTTCTGCGAGGGTGGAAGACATGGAGCCAGTGTAGCCTGCATCGCTCACCGGCTCGCTACTGCCTGCGAGCGCCTAGTGCGCCTTTTCTTCCTCTTGCTCGGCCATGTCCGAGGCGTCCTCGCCCATCTCGTCCATCGCCTGCCCGGCCTTCTCGGCGGGGCCGGCATCGCCACAGGCCGTGATTCCACCAAGGGCGACTGCGACGAGCATTGCGAGCAAGATTCGCGCGAGTTTGCGGACCATGGAACCCCTCCTCAGGATCGTCTTGTAGGGTTCGACGGTACCAGCAACGCGACCTCCGCGCCCCACGGCGCTACCCTACACTGTTCTCGATCCCCATTTGAACGAAGTCCTTCGCCGGAATTCAAGAAGAATCTGATGACCTGGGTCTGCGACGCCTCCTCCATTCCGCTCGACGGCGGGTGGGCGTCCCCTCACCCCGGCTGGACTGGGCAGTGAGCTTCATCCTCGTCACCAATGACGACGGCGTCGACTCCCCCGCCCTCCCGGCGCTGGTCCGGGCGCTCGCGGAGCGCTGGCCGGTGCGCGCCGTGGCCCCCAGCCGGGAGCGCAGCTGGATCGGCAAGGCGATCAGCCGCTGGCGGGACCTCCGGGTCGAGCGGGTCGAAAGGGACGGTGTGGAGATCCACTCCGTGGACGGGTTTCCGGCTGACTGCACCCAGCTGGGCGTCCACTCGCTCTTCGACGAGAAACCGGACATGGTCGTCTCGGGGATCAATGTCGGCTTCAACCACGGCCTCGCCTTCTTCCTCTCCAGCGGGACCGTCGGAGGCGCCAGCGAGGGCTGGATCGCAGGTCTGCCTGCCATCGCGTTTTCCGCCGGGGTCAGCCAGGGCCACAACGCCTGGGCGAAGCAGGCCTGGTCGGACGAATCGGGCCCCCTCTGGAAACGGCTCTCGGCCATCGCCGCGGAGATCGTGGCCGATGTGCGCAGTGTGGGCTTCTCGGAGGAAGTCGACCTTCTCACCGTGAACATCCCCGAGGCCTCGGACCTGAAGACCCCGCGCGTGGTGACCACGCTGGCCAAGGTGGGATACGACAGCCTGTTCCGGCGCCAGAGCGAGGGCCTCTACGTCCACGACTTCTCGGGCGGCTTCAGCCGGATGGGCGCGCTCGAGGGGACGGACCTCGAAACGGACCAGCGGGGTTTCGTGTCCATCACTCCGGTGCGGCTCGCCCATAGCGCGGCTCTCCCGGACCCGGTCCGCCGGGCCCTGGAGCGCTCCTGAACGAGCCGGAACCGGTCGTTTTACCGATTGTTTACGGCGTGTTGGGCGAATCTGCAGGATCCTCTGGCGGGACCCGAGAACGCTGGCTGCGGATCGGACCCGACCCGCCACAGCGGGAAGCGAGGAGGTCGCCTTGTCTCTCACGAAGCTCCGATGGATCGCGCTTCTGGCGCTCCCCCTCCTGGTCGGTCCGGCCGGGGGATCCTCCCCGGAATTCGCCTCCCTGAAGGCGGAGGCCGAGCGGCTCTACGCCGAGAAATCCTTCGCCAGAGCTCGCGCGCTCTACGCGGAGAGTCAGCCGGAAACCGGCCCGGATCGGCGCTGGGTGGCCTTCAGGCTCGCCGACACCCGCTGGCGGATCGATCCCGGGGCCGAGGCCGACGAGGCGCGGAAGGAGCTCTCCGCGCTGCTCGAGTCCGCCCCGCCACCGCTCTGGATGGAGATCCAGGAATCGCTCGGTGATTCCTGGTGGATCCCTCGGGAGCAGCGGCAATGGCACCTGGCCTGGCCTCACTACGCCGAGGCGCTCCGCGGGTGGTCGGAATCCCGGGATCTGGAGAGGGCGCGAAAACGGTACCTGGGGCTGGTGGAGCGGCTCGTCGTGCCGGAGGACTCGAGCCCGGAACCCTTCCTTCGCTACGGCGGCTCGGTGCCCCTCGAGGTGCTCGAGAACGCCCTCTCGCTGGCCCGAAGCGACCGGGAGCGGGCGAGTTTCCGATATCTCCTCGCCTCCGCGCTTCGGAGCCAGGGCGACTGGGCCCTTCAGCATCGGATTCCCGCCGCCTACGAGGCGGCTCTCCGCGCTGGCCGGAACGTCCCCTGGTACGACGACGCGCTCCATCAGTACGCCGAGTGGCTCGTGCGTCCCGGGCGGCCGGTGATCGACGAGAACGGCGGCGAGGGCTACCGGCCCGACTATCGCCGGGCCCTGGAGCTCTACCGCCGGCTGGTTTCGGAGTTCGACGAGGGAGAGACGCGCTTCCGGCCGAGCGCCCAGCGGGCGATCCGGGAGATCACCTCGCCGTTTCTTCAGGTCCTGGTGTCGAACGTGTTCCTTCCCGGGTCGGAGATCGGATTCGACCTGGTGGCCCGAAACGTGGCGGAGGTCGAGCTCGCCCTCTTCCCGGTCGAGCTGGACCGCGCCCTGGACCTGCAGCGGAAGGGGGCTTGGCGCGACTGGATCGAAGCCATCCGGATCGGCCGGAGCCGGCCGCTTCTTTCCTGGTCGCAGCCGCTCGACGCGGAGGGCGACCACGCACAGCGAAGGGAGCGGATCCGTCTCGAAGAGCCCCTCGAAACCGGCGCCTACCTCGTGCGGGCGAAGTCGGGCGACGCGAGAGCGCGCGCGCTGCTGCTGGTCTCCGACGCGGCCCTGATCGTGAAGGCCTCCGGGGAAGAGCTCGCGGCGTTCCTCTGCGACGCGCAGTCCGGCGAGCCGCTCGACGGCGGAGCGGTGGTCTTCTGGACCTGGCGCGGCTCGGGTGAGAAGCGCGTCGCTCGTCGCGTGGATGCCAGGAGCGGCGCCGATGGACTCGCCCGGGCGAAGCGCCCGGATTCCGCTGAGAGCGCCGCGATGCTGGTGGTGGCGCGGAGCGGCGCCCGCCAGGCCGTGGCGCAGATCCACGCACCGGCCCGCGAGAAGCGGAAGCGCGACTGGCGGATCTACGCCTTCACCGATCGCCCGGCCTACCGCCCGGGCGAGACCGTCCAGTGGAAGGCCCTGGCGCGGCGCGCCGAGGACGGCCGCTTCACCACACCTGGCGGAGAGCGGCTCCGATATCGGATCGAGGACCCTCGCGGCACCCGCATCCGTGAGGGGGAGCTGCTCCTGAACGACTTCGGGAGTGGATTCGCGGAGCTGGCGCTCGACGACGAGATGGTCCTCGGCCCCTACCGCGTGACATTCCATGGAGGAGAGAAGAGCCGCATTCTCGGCACGGCAACGCTCTTCCGCCTCGAGGAGTACAAGCTGCCCGAGTACCGGGTGGAGGTCGAGGCAGTCGGCGGCAAGCACGACTCGCACCGCAGTGGTGAGCCCGCCCAGGTGGAGATCCGCGCCAGCTACTACTTCGGCGCGCCGGTTGCGGGCGCCGCGGTCGAGGCCATCGTCCGGCAGCGGGACTACCACCCCGGCTGGTCGCGACCGCTGCCCCACGCGTGGATGGAGACGACCCGGCGACCCGCGCCGGGTTTCGGGGGCGGCCGGACCGTCGCTCGCCACCAACTGGTGACGGATGCCGAGGGCATCGCCCGGCTTCGGATCGAAACCACCCGCTTCGCGCAGAGCGATTCGGAGTTCAGCATCGAGGCCCGCGTCGTGGACGCCTCCCGGCGCGAGGTGATCGGGCGGGGCTCGCTGCGGGTCACCCGGCGGCCCTGGTTCGTCTTCCTCCACCCCGAGCGCCGCGTCCACCGCGTCGGAGACGTGGTGCGCATCGGCGTCCGCGCCCAGGACGCCAACGAGCAGCCGGTGGCGATCGAGGGACGCGTGACGATCACGCGCGAGCGCTGGCGCGAGATCTGGCTCGATCCCGCCGGCCGCGAGGTCAGCGGCGAGGAGCTGGCAAAGCTCCGATCCGAGCTGGCCAGCTTTCCGCCTCCCCAGCGGAGGAACCAGCCACCCTGGCGCCTCCGCTTCCAGGGCTACGAGCCGGAGCCGGTGCTCTCGCGGGAGCTGCGGACCGGTGAGGACGGCGCGGCGAAACTCCGCTTCGAGGTGAAGCGGGAGGGCTACTACCGGATCACCTGGGTAAGCGAGCCGGAAGGCTCGGTACCGGTGCGCGCGGAGGCGTTCGTGTTCGCCGCGTCGGAGCAGACGCACGACCTCCAGTACCGGGGAGCCGGTGTCGAGATCCTGGTCGACCCGGCCGCGGTGAAGGTAGGCCGACCGCTTCCCGTCCTGCTTCACGCCACATCACCGGATCGCTACGTCGTCGTGGCTGTCGAGGGAGACGACATCCACGATCTGCGCGTCGTCCACCTCACCGGACACGACCGCCTGATCGAGATCCAGATCGAGGAGGGCTTCGTTCCCAACGTGTTCCTCACCGCGACCAGCGTCGCTGAGCTCAGCGTGGAGGCGGACCGGGAGGAGATCTCCGTCCCGCCGACCCGGCAGATCCTGGAGATCGAGCTCTCCGCGGACCAGGAGGAGTACCTCCCGGGGGAGAAGGGGCTCTTCACGGTCACCAGCCGCGACGCCGAGGGAAGGCCCGTCTCCGCAGAGGTCGCACTCGCCGTCGCCGACGAGTCGGTCTTCGCCATCCAGGGTGAGCTGGCGGAGGATCCGCGCGCCTTCTTCCACGGCCGCAGGCGTCAGCAGCGCGTTCAGACCGGGACCAGCCTGGATCGGATGGCTTTCGCGGGGTGGCTCGAGGACGAGCCCGTGCCTCCGGTCCCCCAGTCGTCGGGGGTTCGCCGGTACGTCGACGTCGGCCGCCTCTCGAAGCAGAGCGCCGCTCCGACCGAGCTGCGGGCGCAGCTGCGCTCGGTCCGCTCCCCCTCCCCCGAGGCGGACCAGGCCGCCGGGGGAGCTGCGGAGCCGGACGCGGTGCGCGTCCGCCACGACTTCCGCTCCACGGCGCTCTGGATTCCGGATCTGGTGACGGACCAGAAGGGCGAGGCGCGCATCGAGGCGTCCTTCCCCGACTCGCTCACCGGATGGCGCGCCACGGCGCGGGCCGCCGACCGGGGCGCGCGGGTGGGAATCGCCCGCGCCGAGGTCCGGACCCGCAAGCCGCTGCTGGTTCGCCTCGAAACCCCGCGCTTCCTGGTGGTGGGAGACGTGGCCACCATCTCCGCCTCGATCCACAACGACAGCGACCAGAAGCTGGCGGTGACCCCTTCGCTGGCCGCCTCCGGCCTTGCCACCGAGGGGGGTTCGGGCACCGTCTCCATTCCCGCACACGGTCAGGGCCGGGTGGAGTGGACGGCGAGCGCTCGAGAGGTTGGCGAGGCGACGCTGGAAGTCAGCGTGCGCGGTGAGAGCCTCTCCGACGCCACGCGCCGCACCCTCCCCGTCTACGAGCACGGCATCGAGAAGCTCGAGACCGCAGCGGGCAAGCTGCGCGGTGACGAGCTGCGCGCAAGCGTGACGCTCCCGGAACGCCGCCGCTCGACCGAGCTCGAGATCCTGGTGGCACCGAGCCTGGCAGTGGCGATGCTCGACGCCCTCCCCTACCTGATCGCGTATCCGTACGGCTGCACCGAGCAGACCATGAGCCGGTTCCTACCGGCGGTGATCACGGCCAGGACGCTCTCTGATCTGGGTCTTCAGAAGCAAGACGTGGTCGGTCGGGTCTTCGGCGGAATCGAGCCGGAGCACGCCGGCGAAACCCACCCGCAAGACACCCCGGGCCTCGACGCGCTCGACGAGGTGGTCCGCCGCGGGCTGGCGCGCCTGGCCGACTTTCAGCACGGCGACGGCGGCTTCGGCTGGTGGAAGCCGGGAGCAAGCGATCCCTTCATGACCGCCTACGTGGTTTGGGGGCTGGTCCTGGCCAGGGACGCCGATCTCGCCGTGGACCGGGGAATGCTCGAAAGGGCGCTCCACTACCTCGAGCGCACACTCGTCCTCACGGAGGGCGAGCTCGACACACAGGCGTGGATGCTGCACGCCCTCGCCGCCCACCGCGCCGCGAGTTCCGCGCACCGGCCCTCCGAGTTCGAGAAGGCGGCCTTCGAGAACCTGATGGAGCGCCGGGAGGAGCTGAACGTCTACTCCCGCGCGCTGCTCACACTCGCTGCCCACTCGTTCGGGCAAACAGCGGAGGCGGAGATCCTGGTCCGCAACCTCGAGAACGGTGTGAAGACCGAGGGAACCCCCGCGATCCGGGCGCATTGGGGTGACTCCGGAATCCGGGGGCGCTGGTCGGAGGGGGGCGTCGAGGCGACCGCCTTCGCGCTGCGCGCGCTCCTCGCCGTGGCCCCCGAGCACCCCCTGGTCGAGCCCGCGGCTGCCTGGCTGATCGAGAACCGCCGCGGTGCCCAGTGGAAGAGCACCCGCGATACGGCCATCGTGCTGCTGGCTTTGAACGACTACCTCCGCCAGAGCGGCGAGCTGGAGGCGGACCTGGACTTCGCGATCCATCTGAACGGTCGGCTCCTGGGCGAGCGTTCGTTCACGGCCGCTGACGTGCTTCGGGCTCCGAGCCGCATCGCGGTCGACCCGTCCTGGCTCCGCGACGGGGACAACGAGATCCGCATCACGCAGGACCCGGGGCGAGAGCGCCCTCTACTTCGCCGCGGAGGCGCGCTTCTTCAGCCTGGAGGAGCCGATTGCGAAGGCGGGCGACCGCATTGCCGTCGCTCGCAAGTACTCGCGGCTCGCACCACAGCCGACGCTGCTGGCCGGGCCGGCCTACGACCGCGAAGCCGTCGGCGACGGAGATCGGGTGGCGAGCGGCGCGCGCATCGAGACCACCCTCACCATCGAGGCGAAGAACCACTTCGAGTACCTGATCTTCGAAGACCTCAAGCCGGCGGGCTTCGAGGCGGTCGCCGTGCAGAGCGGGGAGTCACTGCGCGCGAGGCAACTCGACGGAGAGGGCGAGCTCCCGGTCTACGCCGAGCTGCGCGACCGCAAGCTCGCGCTGTTCATCGACAGGCTGCCCGAGGGACGCTGGGAGATCGAGTACCAGCTCCGCGCCCAGACGCCGGGGACCTTCCACGCGCTACCGCTCATCGGCCAGGCCATGTACGTCCCGGAGATCCGCGCCAACGGGGCGGAGGTGCGCGTGCGGGTCGAGTAGAGACCAGGCGCATCGCTGACTCGGGTGTGTTCGTAGCGGAGGTGGTATCGAAGCTCGAAGCCCAATTGCCGGTGTTGCGGTGCGAGGAATAGACCGCTTGACTTCAAATCCACTGGCCAACGAAACGCGGGAGATCGCGAGATGAATTGGAAGCCCCTGACTTTGACCTTCGCTCTGATCGGCATCGTCTGTCTGGCATGCGCGGCGCCGCGGCGAAAGACCGATGATGCTCCGCCCGAGCCGCCCGTCACGGAGTGCGCAGAGCCGCGGTCGCAGGCGTGCACGATGGAGTACATCCCGGTCTGCGGGCATCTCTTCAGCGGAGAGCGCAAGACCTACTCCAACGCCTGCGCCGCCTGCGCGGATCCCGACGTCTTCGGCCGCCACTCCGGCGCCTGCAAGGAGCCCGACCCAGAGGAGAGCGAGCCTCCCGACGGTGGGCAGCACTGAGAGCCGTGGCTCGCCCAAGCTCCCGGCGTCAGAAGATCGCGAAGAGCTCCTCGAAGGCCTTCATCTGGTTGCCCGCCGCCGAGGAGGGGACCAGCATCGGCGTGCGGACGCCGGCCTCGTACCAGGCCTCGACGCCCTCGCGGACCTCGGCAGCGGTGCCGAACAGCGTGCAGTCCGCCAGCCAGCGGTCGGGGAGCAGCGAGGGGATCTTCTCGCGCTCGCGGCTCTCGAGCGCCTTCTCGACCGCCTCCATCTCCTCCACGTAGCCGGCTTCCTTGTAGTAGTTCCGGTAGTTGGGGAGCATCATGTAGCCGGAGAGCGTCTTCCGGTTGACCGCTGCGGCGGCCTTGCGGTCGTCGGAGATGCAGGTGGGAATCATGTTCCCGATGAAGAAGTCCGGGCTCTTCCGCTTCTCTTCCGGCAGCGCCGTCAGGGAATCGGGCATGTGGGACCTGCAGGCGTTGGCGAAGACCACGCCCTCTGCGATCTCGGCGGAGAGCGCCACCATCTTCTTGCGCAGCGCGGCCACGACCACCGGCGGCAGCTCGCCGGCGCGGGGCACCGCGCGGAGCTCCTCGACGAAGCGGCGCATGTCACCGAGCGGCTTGCCACCCTGGAGACCCAGCCGCGCCAGGAAGGGTACGTGGCTCACGCCCACGCCGAAGTGGAAGCGCCCGTCGGAGATCTCGTGGATCAGCGAGGCCGTCATCGCGTACTCGGAGACGTGCCGCGTGTAGACGTTGGCGATGGCGGTGCCGAAGGGGATCCGCTCGGTCACCAGGGCCACCGCCTCGCAGAGCCCCACGCCGTCGCCGTAGGTGGCGCAGTAGATGCCGGAGAAGCCGCGCCGCTCGATCTCGCGGGCGAGCTCGAGGGTCGCCTTGCGCCGGCCGGGAACCGCGGCCAACGCCACGGCCGGAAGGGGGATGTCCGTCATGCTCTGCTCCTCGCCTCAGTTGGCGGCGGAACGTAGCAAGCAGGAGAGCCGCTGTCCGAGCGGGTCTGCGTCGGCCGGGAGGCGCGCGCCGCTCTCCCCGAATCATCCGCTATGGTCGCCATCGCAGAGGGAGGGGCAGCGATGTACGGCTTCGGCGGCGCGGAAAAGCGAACCTGGGAGTCCCCGGAGTGCGTGGGAATCGGAAGGCTCCCGTCCCGCAGTCCGCTGCTTCCGTTTCCGGATCCCGAGGCGGCGCTGGCGGGCGACCGCGAGCGCTCTCCCTGGTTCCAGTCGCTGAACGGCAACTGGAAGTTCACGCTCTGCTCGCGGCCGGAGGCGAGCCCCGACGACTTCTTCTCGCGCGACTTCGACGACGCCGACTGGTCGGAGATTCCGGTTCCCAGCAACTGGACGCTCGAGGGCCATGACCGGCCGCACTACACGAACGTGCAGATGCCGTTCCCCGAGCCGCCCCCCACGGTTCCCAGGGAGAACCCCACCGGGCTCTACCGCCGGCGCTTCCAGGATTCCGGAGAGCTGGGAGGGGCGCCGGGTGGTGCTCCACTTCGGCGGCGCCGAGAGCGTGCTCTACGTCTACGTGAACGGGCACCCGGTGGGCATGAGCAAGGACTCGCGGCTCGCCGCCGAGTTCGACGTGACGGACTTCGCCCGGCCGGGGGAGAACGTCCTGGCGGCCATGGTGATCCGCTGGTCCGACGGCACCTTCCTCGAGGATCAGGACCACTGGTTCATGGCTGGCATCTACCGCGATGTCTACCTGTACTCGACAGGGCCGACCTACATCGCCGACGTCTTTGCGGTCGGGGGTCTCGACGAGGAGTATCAGAGCGGCTGGCTGAAGGTCGACGCCAGGGTCGGCTTCCCCGACACGGCCGGCGAGGGATGGCGGATCCGCGTCCGCCTGATCGACGCCCGGGGGCGTGACGTGATCCGCAAGCCGCTGGAGCAGAAGGTGCCCACCGGCGGGGGCCCCTATCTCTTCCGGGGCCGGCGGGCCGAGTTCCTCCAACAGGTCCGGTCTCCCCGCCAGTGGTCGTCGGAGACCCCCTACCTCTACCGGGTCGTGGTGTCCCTGATCGACGCCGAGGGCGAGTGCCGCGAGGTGGTGAGCTCCCGGATCGGCTTCCGCAAGGTCGAGATCCGCGGGCGCGAGCTGCTGCTCAACGGGCGCCCGGTGCTGATCAAGGGAGTGAACCGGCACGAGCACGACGACACCAGGGGCAAGGCCGTCACCCGCGAGTCGATGCTCGCCGACATCCGCCTGATGAAGCAGTTCAACTTCAACGCCGTGCGCACCTCCCACTACCCCAACGATCCCCTCTGGTACGAGCTCTGCGACGAGTACGGCCTCTACGTGGTCGACGAGGCCAACATCGAGAGCCACGCCCATCTGGCCAACCTCTGTCACGAGCCCCGCTACGCCGCCGCCTTCCTCGACCGGGGGATGCGCATGGTGCAGCGGGACAAGAACCACTCCTGCATCATCCTCTGGTCGCTCGGCAACGAGAGCGGCTACGGCGCCAACCTCGAGGCCCTCGGCGGCTGGATCCGCGGCTACGACCCGTCGCGCCCCCTGCACTACGAGGGCGCTCTGGAGGGCAACTGGTACCGGGACCACCCGACCACCGACGTGATCTGCCCCATGTACCCGGAGATCGAGGAGATCGTCCGCTGGGCGAAGTCCGGCCACGGAGAGCGGCCGCTGATCATGTGCGAGTACTCCCACGCGATGGGCAACAGCAACGGGAGCCTCTCGGACTACTGGGAGGCGATCGAATCGCACCACGGCCTGCAGGGCGGCTTCATCTGGGACTGGGTCGACCAGGGGCTGCGCAAGGTGGACGAGCGGGGACGCGAGTACTGGGCCTACGGCGGCGACTTCGGCGACCAGCCCAACGACGGGGACTTCTGCATCAACGGCCTGGTGTGGCCGGACCGCACCCCACATCCGGGCATGTTCGAGTTCAAGAAGCTCGCGCAGCCCGTGAAGGTCGAGGCGCGGAACCTGCGCGCGGGCAGGATCCGCATCACCAACCGACAGGACTTCACGGATCTCGGCTGGCTCCGCGGGAGCTTCGAGCTCTCGGTGGACGGCGCCGTGGTGCAGAAGGGGCGGCTTCCGCGGCTCAAGACACCACCCGGTGAATACGAGGATCTGACCCTGCCGCTGCGCAAGCCCGACCTGCAGCCGGGCCAGGAGTGCTTCCTCAGCGTGCGTTTCCACACCGCCCGCGACACCAGCTGGTCGCCGCGGGGCCTGGAGCTGGCCTGGGAGCAGCTGGCGATGCCCTGGCGGGCGCCGAAGCGCCGCGCGCGGCGGCCCGAGGGCGAAGTCGACGTCACCGAGGACGACTCGCGGGCCGTGCTCTCCGGCGAGGCGCTGCGCCTCGAGGTGGACAAGCAGGCGGGCGAGATCACCTCCCTGCGCTTCGACGACCGGGAGCTTCTGGTCTCCGGGCCCCGTCTCAACGTCTGGCGCGCGCCCACCGACAACGACGGCATCAAGGCCTGGGGACACCAGCTCGGACGGCCGCTGGGACGGTGGCTGGAGGCGGGCCTTCCCGAGCTGCAGCTCGAGACGCTGGACACCCGCGTCACCCGGTCCCGGGATGGATCGGCGAGCGTCGTGATCCGGCAGCAGACCGAGATCGGCATCGAGCACAGGCACGCCTACCGGGTGCTGCCCCGGGGCGAGATCGAGGCCGAGAACAGCGTGGGGATTCCGCCGAACCTCGCCGACCTGCCGCGGGTGGGGGTGACGCTCGACTCTCCAGCCGGGCCTGGATCGGGTCAGCTGGCTCGGGCGCGGCCCCCACGAGAACTACCCGGATCGGAAGGCCGGCGCCGCCGTCGGGCGCTACAGCGCCACGGTGGACGAGATGTACGTCCCCTACATCGTCCCCCAGGAGCACGGGGGCCGCTGCGACGTGCGCTGGCTGCGTCTGGTGGACGGGAGTGGCGTCGGGCTCTGCATCACCGCCGCCGAGCTGCTGCAGTTCTCCGCCAGCCACTACAGCGTCGGCGACCTCTTCCGCGCCCATCACACCAACGAGCTCGAGCCCCGCCCGGAGGTGATCGTGAACCTCGATGCCGAGCAACGCGGGCTCGGCACCGGCTCTTGCGGGCCGGACACGCTACCCCGCTACCGCATTCGCTCTGGAGTGCATCGCTTCGCCTACCGGATCAGCGGGGTGCGCTGAGGTTTTCCCATGACGAAGATCGCGACCTGGAACGTCAACTCGCTCAAGGTCAGGCTCGGCCACGTCCTCGACTGGCTGGCAGCGGAGAAGCCCGACGTCCTCGCCCTCCAGGAGACCAAGACCGTCGACGAGAACTTCCCCGGCGAAGAGATCGAGGCGGCGGGGTATCGCGCCGCCTTCGCGGGCCAGAAGACCTACAACGGTGTGGCGACCCTGAGCCTCGCGCCGAGCGAAGAGGTGGTGACCGATCTCCCCGGTCTCGACGATCCCCAGCGCCGGATCCTCGCCTCGACGATCGACGGGGTCCGCGTGCTCAACGTCTACGTCCCGAACGGCAAGGAGGTCGGCTCGGAGAGCTACGCCTACAAGCTCGACTGGCTGGAGAAGCTCCGGAGCTACGTGGAGGCCGAGCTCTCCCGCCACCCGAAGCTCGTCGTGCTGGGAGACTTCAACATCGCCCCGGAGGACCGGGACGTCCACGACCCCGACGAGTGGCGCGGCAGGATCCTCTGCAGCGATCCCGAGCGGGCCGCCCTGCGCAAACTCCTCGACGCGGGACTCAGCGACCTGTTCCGCCTCTTCGAGCAGGAGGAGCGGCTCTTCAGCTGGTGGGACTACCGAAGGCTCGGCTTCCGCCGCAATCACGGCCTGCGCATCGACCTGATCCTCGGCTCGAGCGCGCTGGCGAAGGCCTGCACCGCCTCGCGCATCGACAAGGAGCCTCGCAAGCTCGAACGCCCCTCCGACCACACCCCCGTCGTCG
>CAWAPH010000021.1:0-16479 GCA_963783795.1 uncultured delta proteobacterium
GTCTTATGTCCCGGATTCTCTCTGACATCCGCGTCCTCGATCGTTGCCGGCCGTACTCCGCGAGAACCGTAGTCCGCGAAAACTCGATCCCCGTTGATATCATTGACTTTTTCGGCCTCTGCTAGCTTCGGCAGATGTCGCTCTTGTTCACCGTCATCCGGGCCGCGATCCGGACGCTCTTCATGACGAGGAAGGCTCTTCTCCTCGAGAACCTCGCTCTCCGCCAGCAACTGGCAGCGTATCGGCGCACCTCTGAGCGCGCGCGGCTGCGGCCTTCGGATCGGGTCTTCTGGGTGGGGCTGTCGACGCTCTGGGGCGGCTGGCAGTCGGCGCTCGTGATCGTCAAAAGCCGGAGACGGTGATTCGCTGGCACCGGAAGGGCTTTCAGCTGTTCTGGCGGCGCAAGTCTCGAAGCGGCAAGGTCGGCCGGCCTCGAATCCCGCGCAGGCACATCGCGTTCATCAAGCGGATGAGCGAGGACAACCCGGGTTGGGGCGAGGACAGGATCGCCCTCGAGCTGCGGCTCAAGCTTCAGGTCGAGCACTCCACCAGCATCATTCGGCGCTACATGGTTCGCAGCCGTGATCCTAGGAAGGGTCTCAGCTGGCGAACCTTCATTCGAAATCACCAGGAGGAAATCTTTGCCTGCGATTTCCTGATCCAACATACTGCGTGGTTCGATCTCGTGTACGTCTTCGTCGTCATGGAAATCTCCACGCGTCGCATCGTCCTGATCAACGTCACAACCAGCCCGACCCTCAACTGGGTGAAGCAGCAGATTCGCACCATCACAGCCTTTGGCGAAGGCCCTCGCTACCTGATCCATGACAACGATGGCATCTTCGACCAGTTCCGCGAGCGGCAAGCCGGCAGATGCTTTCGGTGCCATTTCGACCGATGGCTTCTCGAGGTGATGAGCACCAAAGGCATTCCGATCCCCTACGGAACTCCAAATGCGAATGCACGCGTGGAGAGATTCCACAGGACGCTCCGCGAGGCGGCGCTCGACCACTTCATCTTCCTCAGCGAAGGACACGTCCGCCGCGAGTTCGTGGAGTACTAAAACCGGGCGAGGCCCTCGCAAACGATCGGGGCGATTCCGGATCCGTATCCCGAGCTTCAAATCTCTCCGCCCAGGAAGGGGAGGCTGGTCGCGCTACCCGTGCTCGGCGGACTCGAGCACGACTATCGACTGGTGGCATGGGCGGGTTCGCCAACGTGGTCGTGGTCCTTTTCGTGGATCGGACAAGGGTAGGTGGCGCAGCCTACTCTACGTGCCTTGATTTTCGAGCTGATCGAGCCGTTCAGCGGGCATTTCTCACCTCGTTCCCGGGCTCAAGGGGATCGACAGGGATCGGTCGGTGCGGTCCGAGTCGCACGACTTCTCGCCCCTCTGTCGCGAATGGGGTTCTCGCGGAGTACGGGAGCCGGCTCCCTCTCCTTCCCCCGGAGGTGGCGAGCCGTCGGCCCGCCTCACACCCGATTCTGGTCAGCCGAGGTGCTTCCAGTTCCGCGATTGGTCTGCGGGAAGCGACGCAGGTAGAACTTCTCCTTCCGGTACTCGATCTCGGCGAGGGCACCCTCCTTCACGAGACGCTCGACGGTGGTCCAGTCGCCGCCGCTCTGCGCGAGCAGCGCCCGGACCGCGTCCTCGCGCATCGGATGGACGGAGGTGATGCCGAGCAGATCCGAGTCGAGCTCGCCCGTGGTGCCGAATCCCATTCCCTCGTGGCCGGTCAGAAGCTCCACGCGCGAGAGCCGCTCCGAGAGGATCTGGTGAGCTCGAATCACGCAGGGCTCGTCAGGGGCCCACGCCCAGCGCTCGGCCGGCGGGCGGGTCGGGATCCCGAGATAGACCGTCGAAGGCTTCAGCTTCTCGAGGAAGGATGCCACCTCCGCAATCGACTCCTCGGCTTCGTTCAAGCCCGCGATCAGCATCGTCTCGCTGACGAGGGTGCCTTCGAATCCCGCGGCGAAGTCGAGCATCCCCTGGAGCACCGTTTCCAGGCGCAACGCTGGATCCGGCCGATTGACGCGGCGCCAGTCCTCCTCGCGAACCGCATCCACCTTGAGCGAGACCCAGTCCGCAAGGCGCAGGGACTCCCTCGCCTTCTCCTGCCAGAGAAGTGACGCGTTGGAGATGACGGCAATGGGCACGCCGAGGGGCCGCAGGAGCTCGATCTCCCGACCCAGGTGGCGGTCGAGGGTGGGCTCGCCGTCCGCGACGAAGGTCAGGAAGTCCAGGGGCTCTCCGCGCCGCTGGATTTCGAGCACCCTGGCTGTGACCGCGGAGACAACCGCCTCGGGTGCGTAGAACTCCGCTAGGTCGATCCCGCGCGTCTGCGTCCGGCCGACCTGGCAGTAGACGCACGAGTAGGGGCAGGACTTGGGCGGGATGTTGTTGATGCCGAGACTGCGGCCGAGCCTTCGCGAGGGGACCGGTCCGAAGGCAATCGTCTCATCCGGCAGGCACGGCGATCTCGGCTTCTGCGTCACGGCCAGCTCTCCGGTCTACGGGGAGGGCCGCGCAGCTGCATCGAGCGTCAGGCTGGTGAGGCCCGGGTGCCGCCGGAGAGCGATGCTGAGGCGATGGTCGACGGCCTTCTCGGGTATCTCCAGCTCTCCCGCGATGCGGCTGATGAGGGATTCCTCGAAGGGGTGGACGGTTCCGTCCGCCAGGGCGACCTCCCAGAGTCTCTGGATCACCGCGAGCCGATCGTATCCGTCGAAGCTCCTCCGGACCGTCTCGGTGAAGAGCCAGTCGTGCCAGACCGCTTCCTCGCGCATCTCGGCCACGCCGACCAGACACTCCGCCGTTTCGTCATCGAGTCCGAAGTCCTCCGTGACTGCGCGGCAGATCGCGGCGCGCTCTCCGTCCGTGAAGGCGCCGTCGATCCGCGCACACTCCACCATCAGTGCGGCGGCGGCTAGCTCCGACAGCTGAAACGGCCAGGTCGGACTGGGGGGGATTCGCTTCGCGAGATACGCCCGGATCACACCGGTCAACATGGTTCTCTCTCCCTGCTCGTCGTTGGCGTTTTCCCCCGGAACGCGGCCCGTCCCGGGTCGCCCGGTCCTACCGCCAGAGTTCTGTGCAGATCTCGTGCCGGATCTGGAAAAGTCAATGAATACGGTGGATTAGGATGATGGAGGGGGTCGATGACAAGTACTCGAGCAAGACGTTCTGAAACGCATCGGATCGCAGTGCATCACACTTGAAACGTTTTGTTCTATCGGGTCGGGTCAGATCCTGGCATGCGTTTCCAAGCCATTGCCATCAATGAACTTTCTTGTCTGGCATGAGACCTGCAAGTTGAGCCTCCAGGAGCACTGAGCGATGCTGGCAGTAGCACTTCACGGAGACGACATAGCTTCCGGATTCTGTTCGGCGGACGAGTTCGTCATCGCCAAACCCGACGGGGTCCGGGCTCATCGCATCTGTCGACTCACCATCCGAGACGAGGTGTGCTCCAGGCGGCTCGAGCATCTCTCTGGAGCTGGAGTGCATGTGCTCCTCTGCGGCGCCTTCGAGCACAGCCTGGCTTCCGATGCCGAGGCCCTCGGTATTCGGGTGATCTCCGGGTTGACCGGGAAGGCCGATCGGCTGATCGACAGCTTCGCCCGGAACGAGACGGAGCGACACCGCTCTGCTCCCGGTCGGAGCAAGCGCAGCGGATCTGGGCGACGTGAATCAAGAACCTCATGAGGAGGACGGGGCATGTCAGAGGAACGGCTGATCGTGGTCGCGGCCGAGGATCCCTGCGGATTCGATGGAGAAGTCAGCGGCCACTTCGGACGCTGCCCTTTCTTCCTGTTGGCAGAAGTCGAGGGAAGCATGGCGACCGTGTCGCAGGTGGTTCCCAATCCGCACGTCGGAGCGCACCAGCCGGGCGCGGTGCCCGGCTTCGTTCGCGATCTGGGCGCCAACGTGATCATCGCCGGCGGGATGGGACCACGCGCCATCGAGATGTTCCACGGCTTCGGCATCGACGTCGCCACCGGCGTCACCGGTAGCGTCTCGACGGTGCTCGGGGCCTACCTGCGCGGGGAGCACCACGGGGTGGAGTCCTGCGCCGGCACCCATCCGGGCGGTTGCCGCGAGCACAACTAGAAGCGAGAGGAGACCGTGATGCAAAAGATTGCCGTCAGCATCGTGCGCAACGACGAGGGCTTGAACGACCCGATGGACGCCCGCTTTGGCCGCGCAGAAGCTTTCCTCGTGGTCGACCGCGCCACCGGCGAGGTGGTCGAGACCATCGCCAACTCGGCCGTGAACGCTTCACACGGCGCGGGAACCGGAGCGGCCCAGATGCTGAAGTCGGCCGGTGTGGCCGCGGTGATCTCGGGCCGCTTCGGCCCGAAAGCGTTCGACGCGCTCCAGGCCCTCGGGGTGGAGACCTGGGTGGCCCCGCCCGGGATCACGGCAGGAGAGGCCGTGCGCCTGCTCGAGGATGGCGCCCTGGAACAGGCGTAGGCGTCGGTCCACCAGCGGGGGAGGGCTTCCCCCCGAGGCTACGCTCGATCGTCGCTTTTCCGGCCAGCGTTCAAGCGGCGGAAGATTCCCCTGTTGCGCATGTAGATGTTCACGAATTCGCGGAACAGGGCGTCGTACACGCGGCGCGTCTCGGCCCTGGGCTCGTAGGTCGTCTGGTACTCCATGAGGCCCGGGATCTCCGCGAAGGAGATGAATCCCATTCCCACCGAGGCGATGAAGGCCGCGCCGCGGGCATTCGCCTGGATCGGGTCCTTGACCTGCCGGATCGGGCGGTCCATCACGTCAGCGAAAATTTGACACCACAGATCGGACATGGCCCCGCCCCCGATCATGTGGATCTCGTCGAGGCGCTGGCGCATCAGCTTCTCGAAGGGGCGCAGCAGCCAGCGGGTGTTGAGCGCCACGCCCTCCAGAGCGGCGCGCATCAGATCCGCTCGCGAGTGCTCCAACGAGAGGTTGTAGACGATGGCCCGAACCGTCCGGTCGTCTACCGGGGCCCGCTCGCCGAAGACCCAGGGAGCGTAGATCACTCCATTGCTTCCGGGCGGAACCCGCTCGGCCATGCGGCCCACGATCTCGAAGAACTCGGAAGGGCTCTCCTCGCGCCGCAGCTCGTCGTCGGCGAAGAGAATTCGGTCGCGCAAGAAGGTCAGGTTGCCCCCGGCCGTGGTCTGCATGGCGTGCAGCAGGTAGCGGCCCGGGATGGCACAGGGAACGGACGCGATGGCGCTCCTGACGTCGGTCTTCTTGAAGGGAACGTGGGCCGCCAGCCACGACGAGGTTCCGATGTACAGGTGGGCTCGATGGTCCTCCACTGCACCGGAGCCGATCGCGGCAGCCGTGTTGTCGATGGCCCCCGCCACCACCGACACCTCGTGGGCCAGCCCCAGCTCGCCAGCGACTTCCTTGCGAAGGGTCCCGATCACCTCCGTGCACTTGACGATCTCGGGGAACTTGTCGCGATCGATGCCACAACCCCGCAGCAGCGAGTCGCTGTACAGCACGTCGTCGATGTCGCGGTTGTCCGTGACCCAGGAGGTGAGAATCGAGTCGTAGGTCGCCACCCACCTCCCGGTGAGCCGTAGGTTCAAGTAGTCGAGCACGTTCAGGAACTTGTGGGTGCGTTCGTAGATTTCCGGAAACTCGTGCTTGACGAGCAGCATGTGGGCCGCGGGATCCTTTCCGGTGGTGGAGGGTGCGCCGCCCGTGAGCCGGATCCAGCGGAACAGCTTGTAGGGGTGGTATCCGCTCACCTCGATCAGTCCGCGCGTGATCTCCCGCAGGTGCTCGGCGCCACGCGCGTCCATCCAGAGGATGGCGTTCATCAGGTGCCGCCCCTGCGCGTCCACGGCCACCGTGCCTTCACCCTGTGTGTTGCAGCAGAGGGCCACGATGTCCTCGCGCGCGGCGGCGTCGCGGCCGATCAGCTCCTTGCACGCTGCGAGCAGGGCTCTCCACCAGTCATCCGGATCCTGTTCGGCCCCGCCTCCGGGGAGGATCCGGGTGTCTACCGGGTGGAAGCACCAGGCCGCCACCCGGCCGTGCGTGGACACCAGGGCGGCCTTGCAGCCGGAGGTTCCCAGGTCGATCGCGAGTACGTACTTGCCGCTCGCCATGGGCTTCCTCGTGACGGCGCGGTTCGGGTCACTCGGACGGCTCTTCTCCGTTCTTCCTGGCGATCTCCGCGTCCTGGGCCTCCTTGACGAATCGGAAGAGCACTTCGGGAAGCGGGTCAGGGAGCGTCGTGACGGCCTTGCCTGTGGCGATGGCGCGGTAGTAGATGCAGGCCGTCTTCTCGAGCAGCTCCACGTAGTTCACCGTCTTCTCGAGATTCCTGCCCACGCAGAGCGCGCCGTGGTTCTGGAGCAGGTAGCAGTGGGCGCGATTGGTGAGCTTGCCGACCACGTTCTCCAGAAGCTGTGGACTCCCGGATACGCCGTAGGGAACGACCTCGACCAAGCCGCCGATGGCCGCAGTGACTTCGTCGAAGAGGGGAGGGATCGGCTCGTTCAGGATCGAGAAGATGCTCGCGTAGATCTGGTGGGAGTGAACGACCGCGTTGACGTCTTTCCGATTCTTGTAGACGGCGACGTGCAGAGGGGCCTCGACCGAGGGGTCGCGGGTGCCTTCGACGGGGGCCAGCTCGAGGTCCATGATGCAGATGTCGTCGGTCGTCATCTCGGCGTATGGGAGGCCGTGGGCCGTGACGGCGACGGTCCCTTCGTCCTCGATCAGGACCGAGACGTTGCCCGCGCTTCCCGACTTCGTCCCGAAGTACCCCCCTTCACTCAGCTTCTGGCTGACTTCGAGGACCTCGCGTTTGTACTCTTCGTACTTGCCCATCTCGGATCACCTCATCATCTGCGGTTCGGGCCACCGGAATCCGGCAGCCGGATCACCAGGACCCACTCAGCCTACACCTTCCACACTGCGGAGCGCCCGGGCGAAGCCGGCCAGCGCCTCTTCCACCACCTCGTCGGTGTCCGCCATGCTGCTGTAGAGCCGGCTGCCCGCGAGCGTGATCATCCCTTCTGCCGTGTACGCAGCGCCCATCTCTTCGGCGATGTCCTTGCGCTCCGCGACCTTGGAGAAGAAGTCCGGGTCGGTGATGTCCAGCAGCAGAACCCCGTGCGTCTCCAGATGGATGATGGAGCCGTGGTTGTAGACGAAGAAGGGCAGGCCGAGATCGTCGATGATCGCTTGCAGCCCCTGGCAGAGCTTGTCGCCCGCCCGCCCCGCCAGCACAGGGGCGTTGGTGCGCTCCATCTCCAGGATGGCGTGGTAGCCGGCGGCGCAGCTGATCGGGTTGGCGGAGAGGGTCCCACCCACCAGGGTCTTCTGTCCACCCCCGCCGATGCCCGCCGAGAAGGTGGACATGACGTCCGCGCGGCCGCCCACACCTCCGGCCGCCGGGAATCCGCCAGCCACGCACTTGCCGAACACGGTGAGGTCCGGCTTGACGTCGAAGTATCCCTGGGCGCCGCCCAGGCCCAGGCGGAACGCGGTCACCACCTCGTCGAAGATGAGCAGCGTCTCGAACTCGTCGCACAGCTCCCTGGCCCGGGCGTTGAAGTCCCGGGCGACCGGCCGCGTGCCGCTTTCCGGCCCGATCGGCTCCAGGATCACGGCCGCCGTCCCGCCGCCACCGCGGTTCTGCTCGAGCAGCGCGCGCAGCCCTCGTTCGCCGTCGATGTCGTTGGGGAAGACCTCCTGGGTGTGCTGGAGGCAGGATTCCGGGATCCCCGCTGCTTCGTAGGTACCGGTACCGGGGATTCGCGTGCCGAAGACGAGCTGGTCGCTCCAGCCGTGATAGGCGCCGCCTATCTTGATGACCATCTTCTTCCCGGTGAAGTTGCGCGCGGCTCGGATCGCGGCCATGGCAGCTTCCGAGCCGCTTGCCAGCATCCGAAACAGCTCGACGGAAGGCATGTGACGATTGATCAACCGGGCGAGCTCGAGCTCGTATTCGTGGAAGAGCCCCGTCACCGGTCCGCAGTCGTGGAGCACCTCGATGATCTTCTCGCGGAGCGGCGGGTAGTTGCTGCCGAGGACGGTGGGCCCGCCCGCCTGCAGGAAGTCGACGTAGCGGTTGCCGTCGACGTCCCACAGGTGCGCACCCTCCGCTCGCGCGACGCTGAGGGGAAAGGGGTAGTTGAAGGCGAGGTTGTGCTGGACCCCGCCCGGGATGTACTTCGCCGCCTCAGCGGTCGCGGCCTTCGACTTCTTGCAGCGGGTTTCGAAGAAGTCGAGGTACTCCTGCATCTTGTCGCGTCGAATCGGGTGCGGGGGCGACTCCACCAGCCGTCTGCCCTTGGCGAGCAATTCGTCCGTGTCCGGCCAATGGGAAATCGCGTACTCGCTTCGCACTCATGCCTGTTCTCCCTGCTTCCGGGACACGCTGTCGACAGGATGGACAGGTAGCATACAGTGGCTTCCGGCAGTGCTGTGGACCGAAATCGGGGTGATGGATGGTATTCGAAAACCGGGTCTTTCTGATCGTTGGGGCCTCGTCGGGCATCGGACGAGCCGTGGCGCTGAAGCTGGCGGACGCCGGAGCCAAGCTCGTCGTGACAGCGCGACGCAGGGACAGACTCGAGAGTCTGGCGGCGGAGATCACTGAAGCGGGCGGAGAGTGCCTGGCTCTGGCCGCAGATGCCCTGGATGAGTCCGCCGCCGAGGCCGTCGTGAAGTCCACGGTAGAGCGTTTCGCGAGAATCGACGTCGCGTTTCTCAACGCCGGCGGCGCGCCGGCCATCGACATGCGCACCATGGACGCGGCAGCGGTGAAGTCGTACATGCGCACCAACTACGACGTGACCGTCAACTACCTGTTTCCCGTGCTCGAGCAGATGAAGAGCCAACGGCATGGTTTCGTGGCTCACAACAACTCACTGGCCGGTTTTCTCGGCGTGCCTCTTCAGGGTCCCTATTCCGCAGCGAAGGGGGCAGCTCGGCTGCTGATGGACACCTGCCGGGTGGAGTTCGCCGGCTATGGGATCAAGTTCCTGAGCGTATACCCGGGATTCGTCGCCACCGACAACACGCGAAACGACGGCCTGCCCACTCCGCTGGAGATCTCCGAAGAGAAGGCTGCAGACTACATTCTGTACGCATTTCGCAAGGACAGGGCCGACTATCTGTTTCCCCCGCTGATGCGTTGGCTGATTCGCCTCGCGCTGGTGCTCCCCAAGTCCATCGTGAACCGGATTCTCGAGCGAGAAGTCCCGGCGCTGGAGGAAAGGCCGGGATAGCGAATCCCGAGTCGGCGAGAGGAGCCCGCTACGCGCCGCGCGCTCGCAGCATCGTGTAGGGACCTTCGGGGATCGCGGCTACCCGCGCACCCGGGAGCGCGGAGAGATAGCCGTCGAGAGCGCGTTGGGCGCGCTGGACCGCGTCGCCATCGCCGAAAATCGGGGTCAGGCCGAGCTTTCCCTGTAGCTCCTGCGGAATGCCGTCGGTGGCGAACCAGAGCCGCTCGGTGCCGATCCGCTCCAGCACGCGGCACTGCACCTGCAACTCCCACTGGTCGAGCGCGGTCTGGTGGCGATTCGCCCGGATGTGCTCCAGGAAGCCGCGCCAGTCCGAGCCCCAGGCGAGGATGAGTTTGGTGTAGGCTGGACTGCCGATGCCTTCGCCACAGGCGGAGACCTGCAGCAGCGTCGTTTCCGGGCCCAGGGCGGGCAGCGCGGTGCACATCCCCTTGACCGTCTGGTAGAAGGTCTGATCGAGGGGGTAGCCGCCGCCGCAGGTGACCACCAGGTCGAGGGGGCCGGGAACCTCTGCCGTGGTCCAGGCGGCGACCTCCCTGCATCCGGCCAGATGCGCTTCGACCAGATCGCCGCAGTAGATTCCCGCGATCTTTCGTTCTCTCGTGATGGCGACGTTGAACAGGAAGTCCACGCCGACGCTCCGGGCGATCTCCAGGCTGAGCTCGTGGCAGGGGTTGCCCTCGAGGATGCCGTTGTCCGCTCGCGGATCGGCCAGTGTGTCGAAGCCGTGGAACCGCTGGATGCTGGCCAGGTCGACCAGGGCGGGAAAGACGCCCTTTCGGCCCCCGGAGAAGCCCGCCATGAAGTGGGGCTCGATGTAGCCCGTGACGATCTTGAAGTCGGCTTCCGCGAAGCGGCTGCAGACGCTGACCGGTGGAACGTCACTGACCCGGGTGAGCGTCTCGGGCCTGTCTGCGGTGTGGTCGATGACCTCGATGCGTTCGAGGATCTCCTGGCCCAGGATGAAATCGAGCTCGTCGGCCGTGCTCGGGCGGTGCATTCCGGTCCCGACGATGATCGAGATGTTCCGGTCGTCGATGCCCGCCTCCGCCAGTACGCCCAGCACGGTGGGGAGGAACTGGCGGTTGGGCACCGGGCGGGTGATGTCGGAAACCGTGATCGCGACCGTCCGCGGAATCCGACGGCGCACCAGCTCGAGCAGCGGAGGCGAACCGATGGGATCGGCGAGCGCCGCCGCCACGGCCCGGCCCGGATCGGCGACGGGGGGCGGGTCGCTGCCGGTCAGCAGGATGGCATCGCCCGGTACCTGGAGGTCTGCTCCCTCCTTCCCGTACAGCAGCTTGACGGAACGGCGGTTGGCCACGGCGGAGCTCAGACTTCCTTGCGGAGAGCCTTGCACACGTTGTGCGAGCTCATCAGCTGGGTCCAGACACCGGGGCCCGACTCGGACTGGCTGCCGATGAACCAGAGCCCCTGGAAGGGCGTCCGGTGCGGAGCGCCGCTCCGGTTCAGCATCGGGCAGTAGCCCCCGAAGGAGTGGTGATCCGGCATGTGCGTCATCTCCCGGAACTCCCTGGGCGTGAGCGTCATGCTCACGGTGGCGTTCGCGCGCAGCCCGGGGATGATCCGCTCCGCTTCGTTCAGGAGCTTGTCGGTCAGCGTCTCCTTGTCGCGAGCCCAGTCGCCCTCGATCGCATTGGGCGCGATGGTGTAGACGGTGATGGCATGCTTTCCCGCCGGCGCCATCGAGGGAGAATGCAGGGAGGGGATGTAGATCAGGAACCCGGCCTTGCCCTCGTGGAAGACCCCCCGCCGGGTGCGGTGGACTCCGTCGGCGACGTCGTACTGGCCGTAGTAGTAGTTCAGGGGAACGTCCTGGTGCGGCGTGGGATCCATCTCCACGCCGAGGTGGACCATGAAGATCGACTCCATCAACGGGATATCGTCGATGGTCGCTGAGAGTGTGCTCGGGAGCTTCTCCCGGCCGATCAGCCGGTAGAAGCAGTGGCGGGCGTCGCCGCTGGCCAGGACCAGGTCTGCGGGGACCCTGGATCCGTCGCCGAGCTCGATGCCGGTCACCCGATCCTTTTCGAGCAAGATGGAGGTGACGGCCCGGTCGGTGTGGATCTTCCCGCGGTTCGCGTGAATCACGGAGATCAGGGCGTCCACCAGCCTGCCACATCCCCCCTCGATGAACTGGTAGGTGATGCTCCTGGGTCCGATCCCGAGCGCCCTCTTGGGGAGAATTCGCCTGTCGTAGGCGGCCTCCTGGTTGGAGAAGGGAATTCCGAGCGCCGGGTACTCCTCGGGAAGAATCACCATGTCCGCCAGGATCATCAGGAAGAACGACTTGAGCTTGGGCTCGCTGAAGAAGTGATCCATCAGCTGCATCGCGTTCCACTCGGCGTACTTCTTGACACGGCGGAAGAGGATCAACGCTCCGAGCTTGAGCGGAACCGAGCGCGGGAAATCGGCGGCGAAGGCGTGCCGCTCGAGCGTGATCAGGTCCACCGAGGTGCGGAGGAACTCGTAGAAGCGGTCGAGCGCATCCGCCTCGTGGGGAAAGATCTGCTTGAGCTTCTCCCTCCGCCAGAGCGCGCCTTCGTAGGAGTCGGGCCGGGAGATCTCGAAGTCCGGGAAGAAGAGTCCCCGGTCGCCCCGGATCAGACGGATCTGGTCGTAGCAGCCGAGCTGCTCGAGCAGGAGCGCCGCCGGCTCGCCCGGGCCGAAGCCCTCCAGCGCCATCGGTCCCACGTCCCAGGAGAACCCCTCCCGGCGGATCGTGGAAGTCACCCCACCGACGTGAGGGGCCTGTTCGAAGACCTCGACCTCACACCCGTCTCGAGCGAGAAAGGCCGCTGCGGCGAGACCCGCGGCTCCCGATCCGATCACGACAGCCCTGGTCATCCCTGCTCCTCGGCCTCCGGCCCTGGCGCCCGCATGATTCGCTCTAGAAGGGCCGGCGGCGTGTCATCTTGTCGACGGTCCCCTTGGCTCCCGTCATCGCACCCACCACGCCGCCGTACACTTCGCTTTGTCCCCCGACGAACCAGAGGCCGCGGACGGGAGTTCGATGGGAGGGAGGCGTGCGATCCAGCCGGGGCGGGCAGCCGCCGAAGGCGTGAGTCGCAAGGCCCGAGCGGTGCCTGAAGTCGTCCGGTGTGTAGAGGACCCGGGTCACCTCGTGCTCGGTCAGTCCGGGGAGGTGGCGCTCAGCGTACGAGACCAGCCGATCTCCCAGCTCTTTTCCGCGCTCGGCCCAGCTCCCTTCTGCGAGGGTGTCGGGTGCGACGGTGTAGAGGGTGACCGCGTGGTGTCCAGGGGGCGCCATCTCGGGAGAGTGCTTGCTGGGGATGTAGACGACCCAGCCGTCGCGGCCCTCGTGGTAGACGCCCGCCTCGAGCTCGTCGATGTTCGGCTCGACCTCGTAGGTCCCGTAGTAGTAGCAGACCGCCTGACCGTTCTGATGAACGCTCGGGTCGTAGTTCACGCCCAGGTGGACCATGAAGACGGAGCTGGTGACCCGCAGGTTGTCGACGTGCTCTTCCAGAAACCGCGCCGGGAGGTGCTCGCGCCCGATCAGCTTGCTGAAGAGCTCCCTGGCGCCGCCGCTGGCCACCACTGCGTCGACCTGCTCACGCCGAGCTCCGTCGATCTCGATCGCTGAGACGCGTCCGGCGCGGAGCAGGATGCGGGTGATCGCCGTTCCCGTGTGGACCTCGCCACCGTGGCGGAGCACGGCGCCGGCGATGGCGTCCACCAGTGCCCGCGTCCCGTTTCGGATGAAGGTCCACGAGGAGCGATGGGCGTGGCCGTCGTACTCCAGGGGGACCCGCTCATCGTAGGCGGCCTCGGGGTTGATGATCGGAATGATCAGCCCCGGGAAGTCCGCCGGGTAGGTGCTGTAGTCCGCCAGGATGTGGGAGAAGACCGCCTTGAGCTTCGGGCTGCTGAAGAAGCTGTCGAGGAGCTGGTCGGCCGACCAGTTCTTGATACGCCGGATCCGCAGCATCCGCGGCAGGAGTCGCAGCCGGGCGCCGAGCCCCGGCTGATTGCTGAGCCCGAGGAGGTCGTGGACCTGATCGTAGACCTCGTAGTAGCGGTCGAGACCGTCGGCGTCCTCGGTAAAGATTTGCTTCAGGTACTCGCGTCGCCAGTAGGTGCCCGAGAAGGCTTCGGGCCGGAAGATGCCGAAGTCGGGGAACACGTACGCGCGGCTGCCCCGAACCGCTTTCACCTCGTCGGAGATCTCCAGCTCCTCGAGGACCCTGCGCCCTGGCTCATCGGGGCCGAGGTCCGGGACCAGCATTTGCCCCAGGTCCCACCGGAACCCGTCCTTCTCGATGGCGGACGTGACTCCTCCGATCTCCGGGTGCTGTTCGTACAGGCTGACTCGGTGGCCCCTCTTCGCCAGCAGCGCGGCGGCGGTGAGGCCCGCCAGCCCCGAACCGAGGACGGCGACGTGCATCGGGCGGCTCCGTTTCTTCTTCGGGGCAAGTAGCGAGGCTCCGCCGAGGATATCTGCGCAGCGAGTCGATTTCACCCCCTCCGGGGCAGGCCGGGAGGGAGGGCATGCGTCGCGCGTCTCGGATAGGCTCGCGGGATGGCCCAGGCCGCCGGTAGCGAGCCCGTCTCCGGGGCGACAAGCGACTACGACCAACGCATCCCCCTCTCGGCCATCCTGGTATACGTGTCACCCGCCCCCTGTCTCGGGTTCATGTTCTTCCTCGTCAGCATGTACCTGATGAAGTTCTCGACCGACGTACTCCTGATCGCACCGGGCGTGATGGGAGCGATCTTCGGGATCTCGCGGATCTGGGACGGGATCTCGGATCCTCTGGCCGGCTACTTCTCCGACCGCACCAACACGAGGATCGGGCGCCGCCGCCCCTGGATTCTCGCTTCGCTAATTCCCGCCGTCGCGGTCTTCCTGATGATGTGGAACCCGCCGCAGAGCCTCTCGCAGAGCGAGCTGGTGCTCTGGATGGGGGTGAGCGTCATCGGCTTCTACACGGCGATGACGATCTTCACCGTGCCGCACGCTTCCCTCGGAGCGGAGCTCAGCATGAGCTACGACGACCGGAACCGCGTCTTCGGGTGGCGGCACATCGCCTTTACGAGCGGAGCGTTCATGGCGGTCGGTGGCATGAGCCTGCTGATCAGCTCCGATGCACCGCGTGCGACCGCAAGCCGTCTCGCGACAATCGCGTGCCTGGTGACCGTCGTGGTGATGATCTTCTGTGTGACTCGCGTGCGGGAGCGGCCGGAGCACCTGGGGCGCGGAGCCGAAAACCCCCTGCGCGCATTTCGTGACGTCCTCAAGAACCCGCACGCCCGGCGCCTCCTGATCGCTTCACTGATCGAACACCTGGGATCGGCCAACATGTCGATCCTGACCCCCTACGCCGCCCACTACATCATCGGGACCCCGCATCTCACCCCCTTCTTCGTCCTCTGCTACATGGTTGCTGCCGTCTCGACCGCGCTCTTCTGGGCGCGGCTCGCGATGCGCTACGACAAGAAGCAGCTCTGGGTCTTCTCGATGACGCTCACCGCCCTGTCGTTCGGCGGCATGTTCTTCTGGGGAGAGGGCGACTGGATTCCGATCGCCGTGCTCGCCACCCTGGGAGGTGTGGGGGGTGGCTGCGGTCCCGTGATCGCCCCGTCGATCCAATCCGACATCATCGACTACGACGAGTACATGACGGGACAGCGCAAGGAGGGCGCTTACTTCGCGGCCTTCAGCTTCGCCTACAAGGGGGCCAGCGGCATCACGCTGATGCTGACGGGCTTCGTGCTCCAGTTCTCCGGCTTCGAGCCCAACGCGGAGCAGACCGAGACCGCCAAGCTCGCGATCCGCAGCCTCTTCGCGCTGTTCCCGCTGGTCTCGCTCTCGTGCGGCGCGCTCTTGCTCTCCCGCCTCGCGCTGGACCGCGAGACCCACGCGGAGGTCCGGGCCGCCCTCGACGGGCGCCGGGAGTAGCCTGGAGGCCGGAGTGACCAGATCCGTTCAGTACTGAGAACAGTTGAATTCTGCACCAGCGAGCGAGAGGAGAAAAAATGAGCCGCGATCTGAAGAATGAGCTCTGGGAGAAGGGCGTTGCCTACCTGCTCCAGGAGTACACCTGAGCAGAAGCCACCTTGCAGGTTCTGCGAGAAGGCATGGACGTTCCTGGCGCACCGTATCAGTGGGCCGCGGCGGGCTACCTGGGCGCAATCCGGTCGGAGGGCAGCAAGACCATCTGCGGCGTGCTGTTCGGCAGCACCGCTTTTCTCGGCTTTCTCCATGGAAGGGGGCAGCCGGCGGAGCCGGCGGTAGACGACCCGAAGAGGGAGCAGGCCATCGCCGCGGTCAATGGGCTCTTCAACGGGTTCGTGGAGAGGTTCGGCGCCACCGATTGTCATACGCTCACCGGCTGCGATCACAGCCTCCCCGAAGACAACGAGAGATTCCGCCGCGACGAGGTGTACCGAGACAGCTGCCTGCCCCAGCTCGACTACGTTCTTTCCTACTGCGTGGAGCAGATCGAGCGAAGGACTTGAAATGAATCGAAGAGACCTGGTTCTGGATCTGCTCGACAATGACAAGGAACAGGAATACGTACCAGCGGGCTTCTTCGTCCATTTCGACGAGAGTTTTCACAAGGGACAGCCGGCGATCGACAAGCACTGGAGTACTTCCGGTACACGGGGATGGACTTCGTAAAGATCCAATACGAGAATCCGTTTCCCGCCATACCCGAGATCAAACGGCCTCGAGACTGGGCAGCGATGCCCCTCTACAAGAGGGAGTTCTATGAAGCTCAGCTGGATGTCGTCGATGGCCTGGTCAAAGCGGCGAAGAGCGAAGCGTTGGTGATCATGACCCTCTACTCACCCTTCATGATGACCCAATTCGCGACTCGAAGCCTCGAGCTGATCAATGACCATATCAAGGAAGATCCGGACCAGGTAAAGAAAGGGATGGAGATCATCACGGACAGCTTGATGGTATTCGTCAAGGAGTGCGTCCGGCTGGGTGTGGACGGCTTCTACACTTCCACAGAGGGTTATGAAGGCTTCAGGTCCCTGGGCCCCGATCTCTTCAACCAATGCATCAAGCCCTTCGATCTCGCCCTGATGGAAGAGATCGAGAGGGACGTGCACGTTCAATATCCTCCACATCTGTGACATCCTGGGCCCCTACGATGATTTGTCTGTGTTTCTCTGGACTATCCGGGACACGTCATCAACTACGGCCATAGACTGGGATCA
>CAWAPH010000022.1:0-41829 GCA_963783795.1 uncultured delta proteobacterium
GCTGCGCATGCAGCACCTGGAAGAGCTGCTGGACCTGCTCGGCGTGGGTTCGGCGGATCGCCGGGGCCGAAACGGCGGTGTTCGCCGCCCTCGAGGCCGAAGACGTTCCCTGCGGTCCGGTCTACCGCAGCCCCGAGGAGGTCCCGGGCGACCCGCAGGTCCTGGCCGACGGAACCTTCCTCGACACCGTGCATCCGCAGCTCGGGCGGATGCGGGAGCCGCGACCGCCGCTGCGCTTCGACCGCACGCCCAGCGCGGAATCCAGCAGCCGCCCGGCGCTCGGCGCGCACACCGACGAGGTGCTCCGCGAGCCGGCCTCGATGCCTCCGAGATCGAAGACCTGCGCGGCCAGGGCGTGGTGGGCTGAGCGCCGCCTTCGTCGTCGGGCGACTCAGAGCCTGATGGGGAGTCCACGGCTTCGACACCGCGGCGTATCATGGCGGGCACGACCAGCCGGTGAAACGGCTTGACGAAGACGAAGTAGGCCCTGCCCAGGAGGTTGCGGAACCGCACCACGGTGGTGACGACCACGCCCTGGCGTCCGCCCTCTTCATGCCGAAGCACCGAGACGCCGGAAGTCGAGATGACGATCGTCTTCACCGAGCACGATCTCGTCAGCCCCGAGACCCGCGACGCTGAAGAGCCCCACACGATCTCCCAGCTTCGGGGCACCTCCGCTCCACTCTGGCGCCGGACCCACGGAGGTGCGAAGACCGAAGGGCAATACGATGACATTGCGCAGCCGGAAGAGCGCGCGGGGGCGTCCGGGGGGCACGCCAAAGACGGCACGCGAGAAGGCCGTCAGCTGCTCGAGATCGCCCTCCTCCAGGCCGGTCCAGAAGGCGTCGGAGTAGTCACCCGGTCCAGGAGCTTCACTTCGAGCACCCGCTCGGGCATTGCCACCCGGCGGACCGGCGGGCGATCGCGTCTCGGTTTGCCAGCGCTCATCTCACGGACCCGGACGACTCCTCCAAGCGGCTGGACAGGTCTTCGGCCCGATCGCGCGGCCGATCGGGTCCCCGTATCCTGCCCTTGACGGCCCTGAATTCGTAGGACATACTTCATTTTGATGATTGCCGAAACGTTGGAACATCAAGACAGAGCGAAGGGCCTGGCTCGGGTCTTCAAGGCGCTGGGCGACGAGAACCGGCTGGCGATCTTCCAGCTGTTGCGCGAGCGATGTGCCGGGGGGTGCGAGGTCTCGGAGGACGGCGCCGACCGCACCGTGTCCGAACTCGCCAAGGACTTCGACCTGGCCCTCTCCACGGTCTCCCATCACCTGAAGGAGCTGCGCAACGCCGGGCTCGTGATCTGCGAGAAGCGCGGCAAGCAGGTGCACTGCCGCGTCAACGACCTGCTGCTGCAGGAGCTCGAGGGGTTCATGCGGGACGCCTGAGTTTTTCGGCCTAATGATTCGACACTTGTCAAACCGTTGTATCAAGCGATCTGGATAGGAGTTCCCGATGATTACCGAGATCACCGTTCCCGCCGATCCCGAATGGCCTGGCAGGGTCCGCGCCCGGGCGCACCAGATCGTGAGCACCTACGAGAGCTGCACGCAGAGCATCGTGGCCACCTTCATGGAAGAGTTCGGGATCGATGATCCAATGGTGCTCCGCGCCGCCGGTGGCATGCACGGCGGCATGGTGGCGTCGCTGACCTGCGGCATCGTGACCGGGGGCATGATGGTGCTGGGCCTCTTGATCGGACGGGAGGACATCGAGGAAGGCATGGACGGGATCTTCCCGATCGTGGTCCCCGGCCAGGACCTGGTCGCGCGGCTCGAGAAGCGCCTCGGATCGACCTCCTGCCAGGAGCTGTCCGGGGTGGACTTCAAGGATCTCCAGCAGGCCGTGCAGTTCATGGCCTCGGGGGAGAACGCCAAGTGCTTCGACCACGTGGCGGCTGGCGCGGAGGAGATCGCGCGCTTCCTGCAGGAGCTGTCCGAGAGGGGAGAGCTGTTCCGCGCGGAGACCAAGCCGCGCGCCGTCGGCGAGGCCTAGCCGCTTCAGCACGTGCGGCTCTCCCTGACTGGCGATGGGATACTCTTCGCTGATGGGACGGGCAACGGGCGACGTCTACTACGGCTGGTGGATCGTTGCGGCCTCCTTCTCGATCCTGCTCGTCACCGTCGGAATCGGCCTCTACGGACCGCCCGTCTTTCTCGTGCCCCTGCAGGAACACTTCGGCTGGAGCCGGGCAGCCATCGCCGGCGGGAGCGCGTTGGCTGCCCTGACCGCCGGGAGTGCGTCGCCGCTGGTCGGCTTCCTGGTCGACCGCCACGGCGCGCGGAAGGTCATGGCCGTGGGCGCACTCGTGATGGGAACCGGCTTCTGCCTGCTCAGTAGCGTCCAGTCGCTCTGGCAGCTCTACGCCCTCAACGTGATCGCGGCGCTGGGGATCGCCTGCGTCGCATGGCTCCCCAACCAGGCGCTGATCTCGAACTGGTTCACCCGGAAGAGAGGCCAGGCGATGGGCCTCACACTGGCCGGGATCGGCTTCGGGGGGCTCGCCATGCCGCCGCTCGCGAGCTTCCTGATCGAGGAGTTCGGCTGGCGCGTGGCGTTCGCCTCGCTCGGATCCATGGTCCTGCTGATCGTCTTCAGCGTGGTTCTCGCCGTCGTGCGAAGCCGGCCGGAAGACATCGGTCTGCTCCCGGACGGCGAGCCGATGAACCCTGGAGAAACCTCCGAAACTGCTGCCCAGGCGAGTCCGGAAGCAGCCACTGGCCTGAGCCTGGGCGAATCGGTCCGAACCGGTGCCTTCTGGATCCTGTGTCTCGGTCACGCCTTGTGGACGTTCGGCTCGATGGCGCAGGTCGCGCACCTTCCCGCCTTCCTGACCGATCAGGGGTTCGAGAGCCAGCAGGCCGCGCGGTATCTCGCCTTTGCGATCGGCTTGAGCGTCATCGGACGGATGAGCTTCGGAATGCTGGCCGATCGCTACACCAAGAGGTGGCTCATCTCCGCGGCTCTGCTGCTCCACGTACTGGCGACGCTGTGTCTCTTCCGGGTTCACTCCTTCGGCGCGCTGCCCGGCTTCGTCCTGCTCTTCGGGGTGGCAATCGGCGGGGGTGCGGTGCTCGTCCCGCTCCTGATCGGGGAGTACTTCGGACTGCGCGCCTTCGGCATGGTCCTCGGCGTGGTGTCGATCTCGGCGACACTGGGCGCCGCCATCGGACCGGTGCTGGCCGGTCGGATCTTCGACGTGACGGGCAGCTACGAGCTGGCCTTCACTCTCCACGTCATCTCGTTCAGCGCGGGTGCCGTCGTCTTCTGCTTCCTGCGAAGGCCCGGCCTGCCCTCCTCGTCGGCCCGCTGAGCCCGCGCCGCGCCTGCGCGACCTCAGCTCTCAGAAGACCCGGAACCGGTCGAGCTCGCGCTCCTCGACCTGCACGCCGAGGCCCGGCGTCGCGGCGATGGAGACCCTGCCGCTCCGGATTTCGAGGCCTCCCGTCGCCACCCGTTGCAGCATGCCGATGTGGCCGTCCAGATCCGCGAAGGCCACCGCCGGATGGGAGAGCGCCAGGTGCGCCGCAGCGGCCATCCCGATCGGCAGCTCGTCCATGCAGCCGATCATGACTCGCGCGCCGTGTCGCATCGCGAGATCGCAGACCCGTCCTGCTTCGGCGAGGCCGCCGCTCTTCATCAGCTTGACGCACACCAGGCGCAGGCCGCGGCGCATCACCTCGTCCGCCTGCTCGGGTCCGAGCACCGGCTCGTCGGCCATCACCGGCAGCGACGCATCCGCCGCGAGGGCTGCCAGGCCGTCGAGATCGCCGGCGTCCACGGGCTGCTCGATGAACTCGATCTCCCCGGCCAGGGCCGCCATCACCGTTCTCGCCTGAGCGACGGAATACCCTTGATTGGCGTCCAGGCGGATCAGCAGGTCGGGACCGTGCGCCTGGCGTATCGCGCGGACCCTCTCGATGTCTTCCTCCGGATCGCCCCCGCCCTTGATCTTCAGGATTCCGAACCCCTGTGCGCAGTGCTCCGCCGCTGCCTCGCAGCTTTCTTCGACGCTCATGATCCCGATGGTGATCGAGGTGGGGATGTCGCGAGACGTGCCGCCGAGCAGCACCTGGATCGGAACCCCCCGCTGCTTTCCCCAGAGGTCGTGGAGGGCGAGATCCAGCGCCGCCCGTGCCGCGGGCTGGCTCGGCGCCGCCTGCGTGACCCGGCGCAGCAGCTCCCGGGCGGTCGACTCCCCCGACTGCAGGAGCGCGGGAGTCAACAGCTCCCGCAGCGCTTCGAGGTTTCCCTCGATGGTCTCCCCCGTTACATGGGGATCCGGCGCTGCACAGCCCCACCCCGTGAGGCCCGACCCGGTCTCCACCCGAACCACCAGGTTTTCGACGGAATCGATCTGGGTGTAGGCGATCTGGTACGCCGTCTCGAGCGGGATCTCGACCCGGTAGGCCCGGACCGCGCCCACCGAGAGCACCTCGCTCACGAGAGCTTCCCCGGGAACTCCGACTCGAGCGCAGCGACGATCACCTTCCCGACGCTCACCGCGGCTACGGCGTCACGATGGCGAAGTTCTGGTTCGGGGCATCGAGCAGCGAGAAGAACGAGAGCAGCGCGACGCGGCTCCCCTCCACCTCCAGGTCGTCGGAGAAGATCGCCTCGCGGAGCCCGACCTGCCGCATGGCCAGCCGCAGGAAGAAGTCTCTCGTAAGCCGGATCGTCGCATCGGCCTCGGGATCGGGGTCTCGGCGCTCGTGGTGGAGGACGGCGTTCTCGACCGTGAGGATGTGAGACTCACCGAGATCGCTGAAGACGAAGTTGATCGTCGTTTCCTTTCCCTGCGCCTTGGGTCCGTCGAGACGAGCCGCCATCGAGTCGAAGAAACGCGCCATCGGCACCTGGCGCAAGAGATCTACCGCAGCAGCGAGGTCGATTCCGGCCGGCTTCACGCCGTTGCGGAGCTCGTGAGCGCCGGTGAGGTAGACGTCGCGCCAGGGGCCCGACTCGGCCTGGTAGCCGAGCTGGTCGTAGGCGCGGGCGAGGAGCTCGCGCGCTTCGGCATCGTCGGGCTCGGCGAAGACGAGGTGGTTCAGCAGCATCGCCACCCAGCGGTACTCGCCGCGGCCGAAGGCCTCCCGTGCCTTGCGGCGCACTTCTGCGGCTCCGCCCATGAACTCCACGTACTTCACCGCCGCCTCGGCCGGGGGCAAGGGGTCGAGGTTGGCCGGGTTCCCGTCGTACCAGCCGAAGTAGCCCTGGTAGACCGCCTTCGCGTTGTGACGGACGGTCCCGTAGTAGCCCCGGTTCGCGAAGGAGGGCCGGAGCGACTCCGGCAGCTCGAGGGTCTCCGCGATCTCCTGCGGCGTGTAGCCCGAGTTGGCGAGACGGAGCGTCTGGTCGTGGATGTACTTGTAGGTGTCGCGCTGCTTCTCGAGGTACTCGATCACGCGGGCGTTGCCCCAGATGGGCCAGTGGTGGCTCGCGAAGATGACCTCGGCATCGGCGAAGAGATCGATTGCCTCATCGATGTATCCGCTCCAGCGCAGGGCATCGCGGACCTTGGCGCCGCGCAGTGTGTAGAGGTTGTGCATGGTGTGGGAGACGATCTCCGCGCCGCACAATGCCTTGGCTTCCGGCAGGTAGAAGGTGAGCTCCGCGGGCGCCTCCGACTCGGGCGCGTACTGGAAGACGAAGCGCACTCCGTCGATCTCCATCTCCTGAGGAGTGCGGTCCACCAGCTCGGTGGGCTGGACCAGCCCGATCCGCCCGCGTGCCGGCTCCTTTCCGAGCCCGGTGTCGACGTGGCCCCGCACGCTCCTCGAGAGCGGCATGCCGTACATGAAGCTGGCGCGCCGCGCCATCGCGACCCCCGCCAGCACGTTCTCGCTGGTGGCCTCGTGAACGAATCCGGCGGGCGCGATGATGCGCAGCGCGCTGCGCTCGGCGTCGTCCGCCGGGAGGACGCCCCCGATGCCCCCGAAGTGATCGACGTGGCTGTGGGTGATGATGATCGCGGAGATCGGCCGCTCGCCCAGCTGGCGACGGGCCAGCTCGAGCGCTGCGCTCGCCGTCTCGGCCGAGGTCAGGGGATCGACCAGGATCCAGCCGGTCTTCCCCTCGATCAGCGTCATGTTGGAGAGGTCGTAGCCGCGCACCTGGTGGATGCCGGGTGTCACCTCGAAGAGGCCGTGGATGCCGTTGAGCTTCGCCTGGCGCCAAAGACTCGGGTGGACGCTGGGAGGCGGGTCGCCGTCGACGAACGCGTAGTCCCCGGTGTTCCAGGTGGTGCCCCCGCCCTCCCGCGGAACGAGCACGTCGGGATCGCTGGCGATGAGCCCCCGCCGCGCATCCTCGAAGTCCTGCTGGTCTTCGAGGGGGAGCTGACCGAGGACGGCCGCGTTCGCCTCGGCGGTCTGCGAGGTGGGGGACGTGTGGCCGCGCTCGTCGGCGTCGGGGGCCCAGGACGCGGGTCGTCCCGGCGGACCGGGCTCGCAGGCCGCGAGCGCGCACAGTGCCGCGAGGGCGAGGCAGACGGGGATGGATCTCATGTGGGGACTCCTCGGACTGGGTCGCGATCGACGGTACCCCAGGACCCGCCGATCATGTCTCGGGCGTCGGGGTGTCCAGCGCGTCATCGAGCAGCCCGTAGGCGAGCCAGCTTCTCCTGGATGGCGCTCCTACTGCGAAATCCCGCGGGGAAGCAGACCAGGTCGGTGAGTGGCCCCGATCGCGCCCGCCGCCGTCCACTGTTGCCGAGGGCCTGGACGTGACTGCCTCCGGAGTCGCCGCGGCCGTCTAGCCGCCCCGCAGGACCTCGTGTGCGGCCGTGGCCAGGCTGGCCGCGTCGTCATCGGCGGAGAGCTCCCAGAACATCACGCCTCCGAGCCCCTGCTCCGCGACGTAGCTCGCCTTGGCCGCGATCGAGTCCGGATCGTCGTAGCTGACCATGAGGCCGGTCTCCGGATCGTACAGCCACGGGACACGCGCGGCGGGCGAAGTGTAGGTCGGCACCGTGCCCAGGAAGCGAGCTGCGAGATCCCAGAAGTCGAAGATGCCCGGCTCCCAGGTGCCCGCGGGAAGGCCTGCGTGGGGCTGGTAGAGGCCGTCGTTCGCCTCCGGGACGCCCTGCCAGGCGCGGCCGTAGAAGGGAAGTCCGAGCACGATCTTGCGCCGGGGTACGCCGGCCTCGCGGTAGCCCTGCACCGCGGCGTCGGCATTCGCCTCCGCGGGCCCCACTCCGTCGTCGAACAGCGGCGCGTGGAAGCCCGTGAGGGGGCTCCACCCGCCGGCGAGGTCGTAGGCCATCAGGTGGACCCAGTCGACTTCGGCGTGCAGCCGCTCGAGCTCGAAATTGGCGTAGAGATCGGCTGTCGCGGGGGCGGCGACGGTGAGGAGATAGTGCCGGCCGTCCGCAGCGCCGGCGGCGTCCAGCTCGGCGCGCAGCTCGGCCAGCAGCAGGGTCAAATTCCCGCGGTCCTCGGGCCGCGTGACGTTCCCCGGCAGGCCGCCGGCGACCGGGAACTCCCAGTCGAGGTCGATGCCGTCGAAGCCGTAGCTCCGCATGAACCCCACGCAGGACCCTGCGAACAGCTCGCGCGCCGCGGGCGTCGCCGCTGCGTCCGAAAAGCGCTCCGAGCCGGTCCAGCCACCCACCGAGATCAACGTCCGCAGCCGCGGGTGAGCCTTCTTGAGGATCTGGAGCTGACCGAAGCTGCCGCGAAAGGCAGCGTCGGGCGGATCGTTCGGGTAGGGCTTCTCGACATCGGCCCAGGGATCGGCGAGCGCGCACTCCCCGGAGGCGGAAATGGCCGCGAAGGCGTACGAGAGGTGGGTCAGGCGATCCGCCGGAACGTCCGCGATGTGATAGTTCCGCTCGTAGACGGACCAGGAGGCGAAGTATCCCACGACCCGGGATCTGCCCTCGGGACGACAGCCTCCGGCTGCCATCGCGCAGATCACCAGGACCGCCCATTTCAGCACCAGCTGCATCCGCCAGGTTCGCCACATCTGCCGCACCGACACCGCCCAAACGCAGCCACACCCGATCCCGTGGCTGCGTACAGCTCACCCATGGGTGAGTGCGCCGGGGCCGCGGGAAAGTGACGCGAGCACGCCGCCCCAGCACATCCGGCCCATGCACCGGAATCACCATGCCCGGGAATCGCATTCGAGGCCGAGTTGCGCAAATCTGTGTGCGGCCATCATGACCTCGAGGACTCCGAACACTGATGCCATCGGACTGATGGACGTGACGCTGCGCTTCCACGGGCACACGGTTCTCGAAGGTTTTTCCCTCCGTGTGCCAACGGGTGAGAAGGTCACCCTGGCTGGGCCATCGGGATCCGGAAAGACATCGATTTTGCGGTCGCTCCTGGGTTTCCTCACACCCGAGCGAGGTACGGTGAGTGTGGCCGGCGAGCCGGTCACCAGCCAATCCGTCTGGGGTATTCGCAGCCGCCTGGCCTATGTGCCGCAGGAAGCGGACCCAGGCGAGGGAACGGTCCGCACGATCCTGCGCCGACCCTTCGAGTACCGGGCGAACGCAGGGCTGCACCTCGACGACGGGTTGCTCTCGGAGATGTTCGACCGCTTCCGCCTGCCCATGCGCTTCCTGGACAAGGACATCAGCGATCTATCAGGAGGCGAGAAACAGCGCGTCGCCATCGTCTGCGCGATTCTGCTCCAGCGCGAGATCGTGCTGCTCGACGAGGCAGCATCGGCGCTCGACAGAGACAACGCAGTTGCGGTGGCCGAGTACTTTCGCGAGCAGGAGGAACTCACCGTCCTTTCCTGCGCCCACGATGCCCTGTCTCTTCCCTTGCCGGGCCGCGTGGTGTCGCTCCCCGAAGGTGATGCTCGATGACAACCGTGGACATAGGCCTCCCGGGCATGCTCCTCGGCTACCTGCTCTTGATCTTGCCTCTGGCCGTCATTCTCTGGCTGCGCATCCCGTTGCTGAAGGACACGACGGTTGCGGTTCTTCGCATGACCTTTCAGCTTCTCTTCGTCGGGTTCTACCTGCAGGTCGTGTTCCAGCTGAACAGCCCATGGGTGAACGCGGCGTGGCTGCTGGCGATGATCGTCGTGGCGGACATCTCGATCGCACGCAGTTGCCGGCTGCGCCTCTCGCGATTTGGCCTGCCCTTGTTCTGCGCCCTGCTGCTCGGAACGCTTCCTCCGCTGCTGCTGCTGCTGGCCCCCATACTGCAGCGGCCGCAGCTGCTGGATGCCCAGTACGCGATCCCACTGAGCGGCATGATTCTCGGAAACTGTCTCCGTGCCGACATCATGGGTATCCGTGACTTCTACGAATCGCTTCGAAAGGGCGAGAAGCCCTTCTTGCTGGCGCTGGCACAAGGAGCCTCCCTGTCGGAGGCGACCCGTCCCCACTTCCGCGATGCCTGCCACGCGGCGCTGGCTCCGACGATCGCGACCATGGCAACCATCGGTCTCGTGTCGCTTCCGGGAATGATGACCGGGGTGATCCTCGGCGGCGCCAACCCGATGACCGCCATCAAGTACCAGATCCTGATCATGCTCGCGATCTTCAGCGGAACCGCGATCACCGTCGCCGCGGCGATCCGCCTGACCATGGGGGTGAGCTTCTCGGCCTATGGCTTGCTGGACAGACGCATCTTCAGACAGTGAGCGGGTTCAACCGGTCCGCGGGCGTCAGAACGGGGAGTGAGTCCGGGGCAATCAGGGTTGTTCCGTCAACCCCGCCTTGCGACCTCCCTCGATCAGCCGCTCGACCAGTGCAGGGGTCGCGGTGGACAGCAGCAACCTGACGCTGGTCAGGGAGAAGCCGGGCTGTAGTCGCAAGAGCTCCTCGGCAGCTGCCCGCGCTTCGTCGAGCCGGCCGAGTTGAGCGTGCGTCGCAGCGAGCATGCCGAGGGCGAGATGCCAATCTGGCTTTCGCTGGAGGCACCGGCGCGTCCACTCCAAGGCTTCCGGGTATCGTTCGGCGGCGAAGTGCGCCAGCGCCAGCCCGAAGAAGATCCTCCAGATGGCCGGGTCTCTTGGATTCAGGCGTCTGGCTCTCTCGAGCCTGTCGACCGCATCGTCTGACCTGGCCGCCAGCGCCAGGTAGGTGCCGAGGTAGGAGTGCGCCGTCGACATGCTCGGATTCAGCTGCGTGGCCAGCTCGAGAGCAGAGATCATCTCGTCCTGTTGCCCCGTAAGGCTGTAGGCGATTCCCAGAACAAGGTGAGACTCCGGGCTGTTGTCGTCGAGCGCGATACTTCTTCGGGCGGCGCGGAGCATCTCGGCAATGGAACGATCGGGGGAATCCGTCCATTGCAGGAGTATGTCGTTGTAGTGTGCGTAGGCGAGGCCACAAAAAGCCGCTGCACAGCGTGGATCCAAAGCGACAGCTTGTTGATAGTACGACTGCGCCTTTGCGTTGTCGTCCTTGGTGAACCGGTCCACGTGCCAGCGCCCTCGCATGATGCAGTCCCAGACGTCGAGGCTCTCCGGAACTTGACGCACGGCGCGCTCGCTCTCGAACCGCATCAGCTTGGGATCGATCGATCCGACAATCGCCTGGATGATCTCATCCTGCAGCTCGAAGATATCAGCCAGCTCTCGGTCGAATAGCTCTGCCCACAGGTGATGACCGCTGACAGCGTCGATCAACTGGGCGGTGATCCTGACCCGCTCACCAGCCTTGCGGACACTTCCTTCGACGAGGTAGCGAGCACTCAGCTCACGGCTGATCTGCTTGACGTCACGTACCTTTCCCTTGTGGGCGAAGCTCGAGTTCCGGGCGATGACCGGGAAGTGGCCCCAGGCGGAAAGCCGCGTGATCAGGTCCTCTGCGATCCCGTGGGCAAGGTACTCCTGATCGGGGGAACTGCTCAGGTTGTCGAAGGGCAGCACGGCGACCGCGGGCCGCTGGGAGAAGCCCAGGATGGTCGACGCGAAGTCACCGCGCACCTCGGTTCGTCCGGCATCCTCCTCTCCCCTCAACCGCGCCCGGTAGGCTCGAACCGGCTGAGGGATGTTCTTGACCTGCTGATTGCCCAGATCCTCCCAGCTGAGATCGAGCTTGCTTCGGACCTGCTGGTAGATGATGTCCGACACACAGATTCCACCCGCCCTACCCAGTCCCTCCAGCCGGGAAGCGATGTTGATCCCGTCCCCGTAGATCGCATCCCCCTCCACCACGACGTCGCCGAGGTGGATGCCGATACGGAACTCCATCTGCCTCTCCAGGGCCAGATCGGCGTTCCTGGCACCGAGGACCCCTTGGACCCCGACCGCACAGCTGACCGCATCCAGCGCAGCCGGAAACTCCGCCAGCAGGCTGTCACCGGCCTCGTCGACCACCCGCCCCCGCCACTGCTGAACCTGCGACGCGATGAGTTCGCGGCACTGGTGCAGGTCGCGGATGGTGGTGGTCTCGTCATCCGCCATCAGGCGGCTGTAGCCAGCGACGTCGGCACTCAGAATCGCGGAGAGCCTTCGTTCGATGGACCCTTCAGCCACGGTCTACTCCGGAGGAGCTTCACCCCGCAGGATCATGGTAGCACTGGCGTCGAACCTCGGAGCAAGCAGGTCACCCGACTAGGGGACCGGCCGAAGACTCCCTCCGCAACTGGCTCTCCAACCACGAAGAGCGCTCTCAGTCGATTTCCGCGACGACACCCCCCAAATGGGTGGTCTCCATCACTGAACACTGTTCAGGGAAACGCGGCCTCGGTCATCGTTTCGTCCCGAACTGCGAACCCGTCCTGTGTCATAATGGCCGGGCAGCGGTGTCTTCGGCAAGGGCCGCAGCGCCTATCGGTTGCGAAGCACCGATAGCCCGGCGGCGTCTTCGAGGGCAGAGCGCTTTCTCGAAACGGCATCCCCACAGAGGAGGCAACCTACCATGCCCACTGCGCAGGCAATGGTGGTTCGGCTCAATGGTTTCTTTGACCCGACCAAGATCCCCTACCTCAACCCATCCTGGTTCGACGGGAATCTCACGAGCTCCGAAATCGGCGATATCACCGCAAATGTGAATAGCGGGACGATCACCGGAGACCTGAAATTCATCGCCACCCTCAGTGCTGGCAACGTGACCTTGGGCGAGCTCGCCCGCGTCTTTGACGTCGCGAAGAACGACTTCGAGAAAGAGTTCGTGGATTCGATTCCTGGGGGTTTGAGGCAAAGCCTGCTCACATTCATTCACCACAATCTGAGCCAGGATACGAGCCTCTCGATGACCTGGGCGTGGGCGCCTGGCTATGACTACGAGGTGAGCCTCTGGGAGTGCCCGGGCACGTCGGTGAGTCCAGGAGGAATCACCATCATGCTGCGGACTCGCTATCCGCTCGATTCGCACCCCAGCCTGCTTTGAGAGCGGCGTCCTAGCTGGCCTGCCAGAGCCTCCCCGGAAACTCCGACTCGAGCGCAGCGACGATCCGGTCCATCCCGTGCACCAGCGGGTCGGCCACGGGGACTCCGTACCGCTTCTCGTAGTCGGCCACCGTGGCCTCGATCTCCCCGGGCGTCATTTCCTCGTGGTTGATGGTGATGGCGATGATGGGGCGCTGCGAAAGCAGCTCCGCGATCGCCTTCTCGCGCTCGATCCCCGCCAGCTCGTAGCCGGGAAAGCCGTCGTAGTACCGTCGCCTGGGAGCGTGCTGGAGGACGATGGCGTGCGGCCGGCCGGCGGCGAGAAGCTCGAACCCACCGGGGAAGGCGGGGTTGGTGAGGCAGCCCTGGCCCTCCAGCAGGATCACCCTGGGCCGCCGCTCCAGCCAGGCCCGGTGCACGGCGTGCTCGATCTCACCGGCCACGAAGTCGTTGATCGTCGCGTCCAGGAACATGCAGTACTCGAGTCCCTGGAACCAGGCGGTCTGGCCGGTGCCGATCATCTCGGTGGAGACACCCCTGGCCCTGAGCTCCTGCATCAGCAGGCGCGCGGTGGTGCGCTTGCCGACCGCGGAATCGGTGCCCAGAACGGCGATCCGTAGGCTCTCGACCTCCTCGATCTTCCCCTCGAAGAAGTGCAGCTCTTCGATCGGCTTGCAGCGGCGAATGTCGCGAATGGCGGCGCCGCCGGCCGCGGCGGCTGCCTGGAAGTCCGGATCTTCGCCGAGCCGCTGGTGGAGGCCGCTGTCCACGTGGATGCCGAGGCGAAGCGCTTCGACCAGTACCGGCCTGACCTCGGGAGGCAGCACTCCCCCGTCGGTGGCCATCCCCAGCACCAGATAGTCGGGCCTCTCCGGGAGGGCCGCGAGCGCGGCGCCGAGATCCGAGAAGACGGGAATGCCCGCGGGTCTCCCATCGAGCACCTCGCCGGCATCGCGTCCGGCGTGGACCCCGTCGACGACGCCGACCACCCGGTAGCGCTCGGTGCCGCGTACCAGTCCGTGCGCCGTCTTGCCCACCGGCGTGTCGAAGTACCCGTCGCAGAACACCAGCGCCGTGCCGTCCATCGCGTCACTCCTGCCTTCCCAACCGCGCCAGGTCGTCGCCCGAGGGCTTCTGGAAGGGACGCAGTCCGAACTCCGGCGCGATCGCCAGGATGTGGTCGAAGATGTCCGCCTGGATCGCCTCGTAGCTGGCCCAGGCGATGTCGTTGGTGAAGGCGTAGATCTCGATCGGCAACCCCTCGCCGCCGGGCTGCAGCTGGCGCACCAGGAGCGTCATCCCCTGGTGGATCCTGGGATGGTTCCGCAGGTAGCTCCGGATGTAGGCCCGCAGCGTTCCGATGTTGGTGAGCCGCCGGATGTCGGCGTTGATCGACTGGTCCCGGCCGGGCTCCGAGTTGTAGCTGGCGATCTCCTCGCGCTTGGCGTCGATGTAGTCCTTGAGCAGGGCGAAACGGCTGAAGTGCTCGATCTCCCCGTCGTCGAGGAAGCGGATGCTGCTCATGTCGAAGCAGATGGCGCGCTTGATCCGCCTTCCGCCGGACTGCGACATTCCCCGCCAGTTCTTGAAGGACGTCTCGATCAGCTTGTGGGTGGGAATCGTGGTGATGGTCTTGTCCCAGTTCTGGACCTTGACGGTGTGGAGGGCCACGTCGATCACGTCACCGTCGGCGCCGTACTGGGGCATCTCGATCCAGTCGCCGACGTGGACCATGTCGTTGCCGGTGAGCTGGAGGCTGGCCACCAGCCCCAGGATGGTGTCGCGAAACACCAGCAGCAGCACCGCTGCCATGGCGCCGAGGCCGCTCAGGAAGACCCAAGGGCTCTTGTCCATCAGTGTGGCCACCACCAGGAGCCCCGCGACCACGTAGAAGAAGATCTTGAGCACCTGGAGATAGCCCTTGATGGGTCTGCGCCAGTTCTCGGGATCCCGCGAGTAGATCTGGTTCGCCGCCGTCAGGAAGGCACCGGCGGAGAGCGCCACCGCCACCACCATGGTCGCGATCGCCACGCGCTGGATCAGCACCAACAGGGTCTCGTGCAGGTCGGGAATCAGCGGAACGGCCCAGAGGACGACCAGGGCCGGCGCCAGGTGGGCCAGCCGCAGGAACACGTCGTTCTCGACCAGCGCGTCGTCCCAGGTGGCGGCACTGCGCGCCGCGATGCGGCGGATCGCAACCACGATCACCTGACGCGCCACGAAGTAGACCGCCAGGGCGCCCGCTGCCAGCAGGGCCAGTCCGACGATCTGCGCCACTAGGGGTTGCTCCAACAGGTCATTCAGCTGGGACATGGCTCCGCTCCGGGCCCCGACGTGGGCCCCGCCATGGTATCGTGGCTGCCGGTTGCAGCCCGCCTCCACCGCGGTCCGTCGAGGGAGAGGGAATCCTGCCGCAAGTCAGCGAGATCCGCGAGAAGCGCCGATGAATCCCTTCGGGAAGATGAGCGACGAGGAGATCCGGAGGATCAACGATCTGCAGCGCGAGCTGTTCGACAAGATCTACCAGATCTTCGAGCCCCCTCTCCCGGAAGGAGTACCCGAACGTCTGGAGCGGATCGTTGCGTCCGCCGGAATTCCCGCAGGCGCGAGCGTGCTCGACGTCGGCTCCGGCACCGGAATCATGGTGCCGCTGATCCGCGCGTGCCGGCCCGCCCGGATCTTCGCCTGCGATCTCTCCGACGCGATGCTGGAACGGCTCCGCGAGAACCACCCCGATGTCGAGACGCTCCTGGGGGACGTGCGGAATCTCGAGCTGCCCACCGGGAGTCTCGACGCCGTTCTCGTCAACGCCTGCTACCCCAACATCGCGGACAAGGCGACCGCGCTCTCCAACATCCGCAGGATGACGAAGCCGGGAGGGCGTCTGGTGATCAGCCACCCGCTCGGGAGAGCCTTCGTCGGGGTCCTCCGCAAGAACTCCCCGTTTCCCCTCGACGACTTTCCGGAAAGGGCGGGCTCCGAGGCGCTGCTGCGCGCCTTCGGGTTTGGCCTCACGAGCTTCGTCGACGAGCCGGAGCTCTACATCCTGGTGGGCCAGAGGGACCGGGAAGAGGGAGCATGAGGAGACCATGAGAACCGGAGCGACGGGTGAGCCATGTCCATTCTGATCACGGGCGGTACGGGTTTCATCGGCGCGGAGATCGTCCGCCAGCTCCTCGAGCGGGGCCAGGACGAAATCCACGTCATGCACCGAAGCGGCAACTTCCGGCGCCTGCAGGACGTCGCCGATCGGGTGAGCTTCATCCAGGTCGACCTGGCGGATACCGCCCGACTCGGCGAAGCCGTGGCGGCCACGCGGCCGCGGGTCATCTACCACCTGGGCGCCATCCTGACCGGCCCGGGTGAGGAGAATCCGCAGGCGGCCACGGCGGCGAACGTCTTCGGAACCTATGCACTCCTGGAGGCGGCCCGCCAGCACGAGGTGGGTCAGTTCCTCTTCGCCAGCAGCATCGGCGTCTACGGGGCCGACATCAGGGAAGACGTCATCACCGACTTCACGCTGCAGCGGCCCTTCTCGATCTACGGCATCGCCAAGCTCTTCGGTGAGCAGATGGGCGCCTACTACAAGCGGAAGTACGGCCTCGACTTCCGCGGCATTCGCTATCCGTCCATCGTCGGTCCCGGGGTGAGCACGCCCAGCGTGGTGCAGTTCACCAGCTGGGTGATCGAGGAGTGCGCCAAGGGGAACCCGTTCACCATCACGGTCACGCCCGAGACGACGGTGCCGGTCATGTACTACAAGGACGCCGCGCGGGCGATGATCCAGCTGGGGGAAGCGCCGGCCCCGGGAATCGAGACGGTGAACTACCTGGTCGACGGCATCAAGCCCACGCCGACCGCCGGGCAGCTCGCGGAGATCGTGCGGAGCAGGATTCCCGGGGCGCAGATCGGCTTCGAGCCCAACGCGATTCTGCAGCCCGTGATCGACCAGGTGATCCGCCCCATCGACGATCGCCGCGCCCGCGCGGAGTGGGGCTGGGAACCGGCCTACGACCAGGAGGCGATCGTGGACGACTTCCTCACCGAAATGAGGGAGAACCCGGAGCGGTACGAGTGACGTGATCGACGAGAAGTACGCGGAAGTGGCCGGGCTGCTGGAGGGGGCGGTCGAAGCGATCCAACGGACCGGGATCCGGGTCTTGGCGTTGCGGGACCGCTACGCCAAGCTGCTCATGCCGATCGAGGGCAACGTCAACCACGTCGGCATCATGTACGCCGGATCCCTGTTCACACTGGGCGAGATCGCCGGCGGAGCGATTCACCTGGTCTCCTTCGACGTGACCAGGCTGATTCCCATCGTCAAAGAGGTGAGCATCCGCTTCCGGCGACCGGCTACCACCGACGTGACGATGCAGGTGAAGCTCGCTCCCGAGGAGGCGTCGCGCATCGAGGCCGAGGCGCTCGACCAGGGCAAGGCCGACTTCGCACTGGATCTCGAGCTGGTGGACGCGAACGGCGAGGTGGTTGCGATCGTGGGGGGCACCTGGCAGGTGCGCGCGATTCAGCAGGGGATGCCGGTACTCCCACCGAACAAATAGCTCAGCGACTTCGTCGGACCGGTCGAGGCCCTGAAAACCCCGTCTTTTCCGGTAGTTCCCCGCTGGGAACCGAAACCGGCGAGGCTGGAAGGGCTCGGATTGTGCCCGCAAAGCTCATTTGCGACACTCGGTGACGAAAGGGGGCACCGGACAATGAGTCGACTTCTGACCTCGATCGCGCTGAGCCTGTCCTGGCTGTTGATCACCACTCCGACGACATTCGCCGAGCCGAATCTGCAGAATGGCAAGACCAAGTTCGTCGTGTGCGAAGCCTGTCACGGCAAGACCGGAGGCGGCAGCAAGGAGATCGGCGCCCCACGAATCGCCGGCCAGATGGCTGCGTACGAGAAGCGTCAGCTCGAGAACTTCAAGGCCGGTATCCGCGGCACCAAGCCGGAAGACACCTTCGGCGCCGTGATGCGGCCGATGGCGCTGACTCTCGTCACCGAGCAGGACATCGTGGACACGATCGCCTACTTCGACACCCTGGCGCCGGACATCCTCCCGGACACCGTCCAAGGCGGGAACGCGGCCAAGGGCAAGGACATCTACGCGATCTGTGCCGCCTGTCACGGCGACGACGGCAAGGGAATCGAGGTGCTCAGCGCTCCCCGCGTCGCCGGTATTCCCGACTGGTACCTCCAGCGCCAGGTTGGCAACTTCGACGCGGGCGTCCGGGGCACGCACCAGGACGATATCTTCGGCCGCCAGATGGGCGCCATGCAGAAGCTCATGCTCCCGAACGACCAGGCCATCCTCGACGTGATCGCCTACATCAACTCGCTGCCGAAGGACTGAGGAACGACGATGCAGGTTCGTTACGTCCCCCGTTTCGAGGTCGATGCCGTCCTCCAGCCGGACGCCGCGCTCTGGCGGGACCAGACGGCCGAGACGGTGAAGATGAAGGGCACCCCGCTCGACATGCAACCCACCGCGGCGATCAAGGCCGCCTGGGCGGACAAGAAGATCGGCATCGTGGAGACGGTGCAGGTGGCCGCGGTCCACGACGGAGAGCGGATCGCCTTCCGCCTGGAGTGGGACGACCCGACCGAGGACAGCACCATCTCCGACACCACCTCCTTCGTCGACGGCTGCGGCATCCTCCTCCCCGCCGTTCCGTACGCGCCCATGGCCATCATGGGCGCCGTCGGACTGGCGGTGAATGCGTGGTACTGGATCGCGGACGAGAACGGCCGCGGCCGCCACCTGATGGCCGAGGGCCTCGGCACCACGCGCACCATCGACTACGAGCTGGTGCGGGGCAACGGTGTCCACAAGAACGGGCGCTGGCACGTGGTCATCGTCAGGGCGATGAAGGTGGAGAGCGCCGAGGAGCCGGTTCAGCTCGAGCCCGGCCAGAGCACCGGCTTCGGCGTGGCAGTCTGGGAGGGAAACCGCCGCGAGCGGGCGGGGATCAAGGCCATCTCGGGCGACGACTGGATCAAGCTCGACATCGAGCCCACCGCCTGAGGAAGCGGCTAGGCCGCGCCCCTCGCCAGCTCCGCACCTCCGCCGATCGCGCCCAGGTTGGCCTTGGCGACGTCCGCCTTCTGGAACGACTCGACTGCGGTGGCGAACGCTTCCACCGGGAATATCCGGCTGTGCTCGAGCAGCGCCGCCAGGGCCGCCGTCGCCACGCAGAGCCTGCCCACCCGTCTTCCCAGCTCGGCGAAGGGAAGACGCCGGACCTGCGCCCCGGTCTTCGGCAGCTCCAGGGTCTGCTCGGCGTAGACGACGCAGCCCGGCGCGAGCTTCTCGATCCTGGCGCGAACGCGCGCCAGGCCTTCCGCTGAGAGCACGACGAAGAAGTCCGGGGAGTCGATTCCGGTGTAGTCGATGCGCTCGGGGCTGACGATGATCTCCGAGACCGAGTGGCCGGTCTTCACCGTGATCGGGTAGTCGTCCTTCTGGGTGGCGCTGAGGCCTGCGAAGATCGCCCCCTCCGCAAAGAGGGTGGCCGTGGACCGGATCTTCTGGCCCGCGCTGCCCGCGATGACGATTCCCGTCTGCCTCTCGACCGCATGGGAATGGCGGCGCTCGATGCCGGGCCTGGCCTGGCTGCGCTGTCTGCCCGCCCGGCACGCGTCCCGGTACCGGACGCTGTACTCGGGGCGCGGCCGGTCCACCTGGAGGCCGAGTCCCAGGCCGTGCTCGTCACTCAGGGCGAGGAGATCCCTCTTCTTGAACCGATTGCGCGGCATGTAGTAGGCCGTGCAGAGCTCCCAGACATCGACCATGGCGAAGCCGGGCTGCTCGATTGCGGCGGCGATGACGTCGGCCAGGTCGGCGTCGAAGGCGGTGGCCCGGTAGACCCACGCCGCCCCCGCGGCCACCGCAACGCCGCACAGATCCATCGGCCCTTCGATGTTCCCCCAGGGCGTGGTGGCGGTGAGACCATCGGTTGGCGTGGTCACCGAGTGCTGGCCCCCGGTCATGCCGTAGTTGAAGTTGTTGGCGACGATCAGCGTGATGCCGATGTTGCGCCGGGCCACGTTCAGGAGGTGAGTGCCGCCGATCCCGCAGCCGCCATCGCCCTTGAGCGCGATCACGGTCAGCTCGGGCCTCGCCAGCTTGAGGCCGCAGGCGTAGGTGATGGACCGGCCGTGGAGACCGTGGAATGCGCTGGTGGCGAAGTGACGGTCGGAGAGCCCGATGCAGCCGATGTCGGTAACGATGACCACGTCCTTCGGTTCGGGCTGCAGCTTGACGAGCGCCGCGTCGAGGGCCTTGACCAGCGGCTCGTGACCGCAGCCCGGGCAGTAGGGCAGGGGCCCGATCTCGTCGGTCATGTAGGTCTGGTAGCGGTTCCCGCTCACGAAAGACCCCCACGCTCCAGGATCTCCTGCGGAGAGACCAGGGTCGTGTCCATCTTGCAGACGCCGACGACCGTGACCTCGCGCGGCGCCAGCCGTTCGATCTCGCGACGGTACTGCCCCATGTTCATCTCGGGGACGACGATCCTCTCGATGCCTCGCAGCGCCGAAGTGATCGCCTTCTCCGGTACGGGCCAGAGGGTCTGGAGCACCAGGGAGGAGACCTTCCGCCCGCGCGACCGGGCCTCCCTGATGGCCACCGCCGCCGACCTCGAGATCACGCCGTAGCTGACGACGAGCGTGTCGGCGCCCTCCTCGAGGTCTTCCCTCACCAGGGAGATCTCGTCGACGGCCTCTTCGATCTTGGCCGTGTAGTGGTCGATCATCTCCTGGATGACCTCGGGCTTCGTCGTCAGGTAGCCGCGCTTGTCGTGCGTGGAGGTCGTGTAGCGCGCCACGTACTCACCGCCGAAGTCCGAGATCGCCGGAACTTCCCCGGGAGTCTCGAAGAAGTGAGGCAGATAGTCCTTCCGTCCCGAGGGCACCCGCTTGCGCCGGGCGAGCGGTGGAAGCGGGATCGCCTCCAGGTCCACCGACTCCTTCGTCATGCCGACCTCCTTGTTGGTCAGCAGGAGCACCGGGGCGCGATACTTCTCGGCGAAGTTGAACGCCAGGTAGGTCAGCTGGTACGCCTCCCCGACGCTGGCCGGGGAGAGCGCGATCACCGGGAGCCCCCCGGAGGTCCCCCAGCGCGCGAACTGGATGTCGCCCTCGGCGCCCTGGGTGGCCGAGCCGGTGGCGGGGCCCTGCCGCTGGACGTCGACGATGACCATCGGCGTCTCGCCCATGATCGCGAGGCCGATGTTCTCGCTGTAGAGGCTCATTCCGGGCCCGCTCGTCGAGGTGAGCACCCTGCTCCCGGCCATCGCGGCGCCGATGCAGAATCCCATCGAGGCGATCTCGTCCTCGGCCTGGATCGCGATCCCTCCCGTTTCGGGGAGGAGATCGAGCATGTGGTTCAAGATCGTGGAGGCGGGAGTGATCGGGTAGCTGGCGAAGAAGTCGCATCCCGCTCGCACCGCGCCTCGCGCGATCGCCTCGTTTCCCTCGATGAAGTCGTATCCCAAGCCGGGTTCCCGTCGCTGCTGAAGCAGCTCCACGAAGAGGGCTGCTGAACCGGTGGAGACAAGTCCATTATAGGAGCCGTTTCGGGTCTCGGGAACGGACCCACCGCTGCTACACTGGCGCGCATGACGAAGCTGCTCCTGCTGGGCGCGGGCAACATTGGCGTCGCGATCGCGCACCTCTTCTCCAGCTCGGGCGACTACGAGGTCAGCGTCGCGGACCTCACCGAGTCCCGGCTCGCGGAGATGCCAGAAGGCGTTCACACCACCTGCGTCGATGTGACCGACCCGGGCGCAACGAGGGCGTTGATGCGCGGAATGGACGTCGTGGTCAGTGCCTGCCCCTTCCACCTGAGCCTGCCCATCGCGGAGGCCGCGCGCGAGCTCTCGGTCCACTACTTCGATCTCACCGAGGACGTGGTGACCGCCCGCCAGGTGCGCAAGATCGCGGCTGGCGCCGACACCGCTTTCATGCCCCAGTGCGGGCTGGCGCCGGGCTTCGTATCCATCGCCGCCTACGAGCTGGTCAAGCAGTTCGATTCGCTCCGCCGCGTCCGCATGCGCGTGGGCGCCCTTCCGCTGTTTCCCTCGAACGCGCTCATGTACAACCTCACCTGGAGCACTGCGGGCCTGATCAACGAGTACTGCAACTCCTGCGAGGTGATCCACGACGGGGAGCTGCGCGAGGTGCTGCCGCTGGAAGGCTACGAGCAGTTCTCGCTGGACGGCGTGAGCTACGAGGCGTTCCACACCTCGGGCGGCCTCGGCACCATGTGCGAAACGCTCATCGGCAGAGTGGAGAACCTGAACTACAAGACGATCCGCTACCCCGGCCACTGCGAGCTGATCCGGTTCCTCTGCAACGACCTTCAGCTCAGGAAGAGGAGGAAGCTCTTTCAGGACGTGCTCGAGCACGCCGTCCCCGTGACGCTGCAGGACGTGGTGCTGGTCTTCATCACCGTGAGCGGCCACAAGGCGGAGAAGCTCGTCCAGGAGAGCTACACCAGAAAGGTCTATCACGGCAGGGTGGGAACCCTCGATCTGGCGGCGATCCAGATCACCACTGCGGCCGCGCTCTGTGCGGTCGTCGACCTGCAGTGCGCCGGAAGGCTGCCGAGGCAGGGCTTCGTCAAGCAGGAAGACGTTTCGCTGGAGGACTTCCTGGAGAACCGCTTCGGTGCGTACTACGGCGGGGAGGCCGACGATGGACATCGCTGAGCCGTGCCAGAAGCTGGGACTCAGCGAGGCGAGCCTCGAGGGCGGCGACCTGCGGGTGACGAGTCCGATCGACGGCAGCCGCATCGCGTCCGTCGAGAGTGCGGACGCGAGCGAGGTGGGCGCGGCGATCGGCCGCGCCCGGGAGGCCTTCCTGGACTGGCGCTCGGTGCCAGGTCCCGGCGCGGCGGCCTGATCCGCGAGTTCGGCCAGGTGCTGCGCGAGCACAAGGACCCGCTCGGCGAGCTGGTCAGCGTCGAGTGCGGAAAGATCCGGGAGGAGGGGCTGGGCGAGGTCCAGGAGATGATCGACATCTGCGACTTCGCGGTGGGTCTCTCGCGCCAGCTCTACGGGCTGACCATCGCCTCGGAGCGGCCGGGGCACAGGATGTTCGAGACCTGGCACCCGCTCGGCCCGGTGGGCGTGATCAGCGCGTTCAACTTCCCGGTCGCCGTCTGGTCCTGGAACTTCGCCATCGCCGTCGTCTGCGGCGACCCGGTGGTGTGGAAGCCTTCCGAGAAGACGCCAGTGACCGCGCTGGCCTGTCAGCAGCTCTTCGAAGAGGCGGCGCGACGTTTCGGCGACGCTCCCGAGCACCTCTCCCAGGTGCTCCTGGGTGGACGCGAGGTGGGAGAGGCCCTCGTCACCGACCCCCGGGTGCCGCTGATCAGCGCCACGGGAAGCTGCCGGATGGGGCGCGAGGTCGCCCCGCGCGTGGCGGAACGCTTCGGACGCTGCCTGCTGGAGCTGGGTGGCAACAACGCGATGATCGCGACCGCGAGCGCCGACCTCGACCTGGCGCTGCGCGCCATCCTCTTCAGCGCCATGGGCACCGCCGGACAGCGCTGCACCACGCTGCGCCGCCTGATCGCCCACCGGGACGTGCACGACGAGCTGATGGCTCGGCTGCGGCAGGCGCACGCGGGGATTCGCGTCGGCGATCCGCTGGAGCCCGAGACGCTGGTCGGCCCCCTGATCGACCGGGCGGCGTACCAGCAGATGCAGGCGGCGCTCGATCGGGCGCGGGCAGACGGGGGACGGGTTCTCGGCGGTGAACGCGTCCTACAAGAAGCGCACCCGAACGCCTACTACGTGATGCCGGCCATCGTCGAGATGCCGTCACAGACCGCGATCGTGCGAGAGGAGACCTTCGCCCCGATTCTCTACGCGATGCGCTACGACCGTCTGGAGGACGCGATCGCCATCCACAACGACGTGGAGCAGGGGCTCTCCTCCTGCATCCTGACCACGGATCTGCGGGAAGCGGAGACGTTTCTCTCCTCCGAGGGCAGCGACTGCGGCATCGCCAACGTCAACATCGGCCCGAGCGGCGCCGAGATCGGTGGCGCCTTCGGCGGCGAGAAGGCGACCGGCGGCGGGCGGGAGGCCGGCTCGGACGCCTGGAAGAGCTACATGCGCCGGGCCACCAACACCATCAACTACAGCCGCGAGCTGCCCCTGGCACAGGGAATCCGCTTCGGCGACGAGTAGGACGCACGAACAGAGGAGACGCGCACCATGCAGCCGCAGGAAATCACCGACAGCATGTTCCTCCCGCTTCCCGGGCTTCCCCCGATCCTGATCACCAAGACCGAAGGGGTGTACCTCTACGATGGCTCCGGGAACAGGATCATCGACGCTTCGGGCGGGCCGATGGCCGTCACCATCGGCCACGGCCGGCCGGAGGTGGCCGACGCGGCCGCCCGGGTGCTCCGGGAGGTCTCCTACGTGCTCCCCGTGTTCGCTTCCGAGGCCAGGATCGAGCTGGTCAAGCGCATCAAGAAGCTTCTCCCCGAGCAGCTTCGCAACGTCTACTTCTGCTCCGGCGGGTCGGAGGCGAACGAGGCGGCGATCAAGCTCGCCCGCCAGTACCAGGTGCTGGCCGGTCGGGAGTCCCGGTACAAGATCATCTCCCGCAACCTCAGCTACCACGGCATGACCATGCTCACGCTCTCGATCAGCGACGTGAAGATGCGGCAGCGGGACTTCCTCCCCATGATGTGGAAGAACCCCCGAGTCGAAGCCTGCTACTGCTATCGCTGCCCCTTCGGGAAGGAATACCCCGGCTGCGACATCGCTTGCGCGCGGCAGCTCGAGGAGCGGATTCTCGCCGAGGGGCCCGACACCGTGGTCGCCTTCATCGCCGAGCCGATCGTCGCCTCGGCCGGCGGCGGGCTGGTGCCCCCTCCCGAGTACTTCCCGATCATCCGCGAGACCTGCGACAAGTACGACGTCGTCTTCATCGCCGACGAGATCGTCACCGGCTTCGGAAGGACGGGAAGGAACATGGGGTTGGAGCACTTCGGCGTCGTCCCCGACATTGCCACCTTCGCCAAGGGCGTGAGCAGCGGCTACGCCCCCCTCGCCGGGATGGCCGTGAGCAACGATCTCGTCGCGACCTTCGAGGAGAAGCAGGCGGAGTTCCAGCACCTCTACACGTTCGCAGCCCATCCGGTCGCCTGTGCGATCGGCAGCGAGGTGATGCGGATCGTCGAAGAGGAGAACATGATCGCGCGCGCCGAGCAGATCGGGAAATACCTGCACGAGAGCCTGCTCGGTCTCATGGATCTCCCCATGATCGGCGACATCCGCGGCAAGGGAATGCTCTGGGGGATCGAGTTCGTCAAGGACAAGGAGACCAGGGAGCCGTTCGCGAAGGAGAAGAACGTCAAGATGGACGTTCTGGTGCAATGCCTGCTGAAGGGCGTCTTCTTCTACCCCGGGTACTACGAAGACGAACTCGGCCGAGGCGACCAGCTGATGATCGCCCCGCCCTTCATCATCACCGAGGAGCAGATCGACGAATTCGTCTCGATCCTGAGGGAGACGCTCGAGGGCTCACGCGACAAGTACTACGCGGACTGATCGCGGCGCCCTGCGGCCCGTGACTGCGCGACGTCTCACCCGCCGCTCTTGCCTGCTACCGGGCAGCGGGTGAACTCGAACGGCGCGTCCTGCGCCACCGGCGCGAAGCTGGCGTTCTGCTCGAGGGTGAGATAGAGGCCGGTCACGCCGCCCTCCGTCCTTCTGTGTCTTCTCGCGTGTTCTTCTGACCAGAAGAATACCGACTTGCGTCAGAAGTCGTCGATGATGCTGTTCGCCTTGAGCTTGGTGAAATCCACCATCGGGACGAAGAAGAGCGGGTCGCACTCGGCGTCTTCCAGCTCGTAAGTCAGGATCGTGGTCCATCCGGAAACGGATCGGGCGGCCACAGCAGGCGCATTCCGAGCGGATGTCGAAGGAGAGCGGTTCGTTTCTGAGTCGCCCTTGCACGAAGGGCGTCGCGACTGCGTCGGTGCCTCAGGCAGCCCAGAACCGCTCGCCGCTGCTGAAGTCCAGGTGGTGGGGCGTGGGCTCGGCGGTGACCGGGTAGGCCCAGACGACGTCGCGGCCCTCCGGGCGATACAGGAAGATGAGCCGCCGCTCCAGCTCGTCCAGGATCTCCACCACCCGCGCCTCCGCCATCTGCAGCTTCTCCGCGACGTAGTCGGGCGACATCGGCCGCCCGAGCCGCGGCAGCTCACGGACCACGAAGTGGTGCACCCTGCGCTGCTCCTCGTCCAGGCCGCCGAGGGCCAGGTTGGTCTTGCGCGCCTCCGAGGGGAAGCGCCTCCGGAAGAGACCCCAGGGAATCGGCACCATGCGGCGCCTGACGCCCAGCAGAACTCTTTTCATCATCAGCCTCCTTGGCCCGAATGGTTCACGAGCGTAGGTTCCCTGCGTTCTTCCTGTCAACGCAGAGGCGGCCGGGCCGAGCTAACCTGGAGCGTCCGGGAAGCGGAGTGCTGCGTCCTCGAGCAGTTCGACCCCATGCCGATCCGGAAGGAGCCTGGAGACATGCCGGACCACGAGGTCGGAAACACCGTCATCGTCTGCAAGGACGACCTCGCCTATCTCTCCCATCCATCCATCGCGATTCTCGAGAGCGGCGAGTGGCTGGCGGCCTTCAACCATTCGCGCCGGCGCGATCCCAGCTTGCACCCGCCCACCGACCCGCTGTTTCGCAGCGTGCTGTCGCGCAGCTCGGACCAGGGGGCCAGCTGGAGCGACCCGAGCTTCGCCCCGGACTTCGACTGGTCCGGCACCGAATGCCCGGGCATCGCGCAGCTCAGCAACGGCACGGTCGTCCTCACCCAGTTCCGCTTCGGCTGGTATCCCCTGGGACTGGCCAGGAGGCGCCGTGCGGCCGGCGAGCCCATCTCGCTCTGCCTCCCCGGCAAGTACTGGACGGAGGACTTCGGCGAAGACTGACTGGGAGCGATCGCTCTTCACCTGGGCCAGGGGCTACCACGGACTCTACGCCCACCTGAGCGGCGACCGCGGCCACACCTTCGACCGCACCGTCAAGCTCGACACCGGGCCGTACCGGGACGGCTACGCGCGCACACCCGTCGCCGAGCTCGCCGACGGCCGCGTGGCGTACGCCGTCACCGAGCACCACCCGCCCGCCAACCGGTACACCTACGTCCTCTTCTCGGGGGACAAGGGCCGGACCTGGGAGCCGCCGGTTCCCATCGTCGATGATCCCGATCGCCTCTTCGCCGAGCCCGACATCGCCGAGGTCGAGTCGGGAGAGATCTACTGCGTGCTCCGCTGCGACACGCGCGTCCATCTGCACGGCTGCCGCTCCCTCGACGGCGGACGGACCTGGAGCGCCCCGGAGAAGACTCCCCTGCAGGGGCTTCCCGGGCATCTCCTGGTGCTTCGCGACGGGCGTCTGCTGTGCAGCTACGGCCGGCGGCAGGACCCCTTCGGCATTCGCGCCTGCCTCTCCGAGGACGGCGGGCGAAGCTGGCAGGTGGACGGCGAGATCGTGATCCGGGCCGACCTCCCGAACTGGGACCTCGGCTATCCCACTACGATCGAGTACGCGCCAGGCCGCCTCTTCGTCTGCTACTACGGCGAGGAGCCGGACGGGGTCCACTGCATCCAGGGCACCTACGTCGACCTCCAGAGCTGACGAGGATCCGGCAACAAACCCGCGCCCTGGCTGCGTTTCGACAGCCCCACTCTACGGAATCCCGTGGGGAAGGGGGGCCTCGGCCCCCCTTCCCCAGCCGGCGGCAGGGGTGGCGAGACCCCGCCGATCTTCGCATCATGGGGCCCGAAACCCGACCCACCTCGTTCATCCCGCGACACGCCATAGGAGACCCCCCATGCCCGAGATCACCGTTGGAGAGTTGCTGGTCCGCTGCCTGAAGGCCGAGGGCATCGAGCTCATCACCGGAATCATCGACGGAGCCCACATCCCGATCGTGGTGCACACCGAGAAGTACGGGATTCGCTACGTGAATGCGCACCACGAGGAGGCCGCGGTGCACATTGCGGAGGGCTACTCGCGCATCGCGCGCAAGCCCGGCGTGGTGATCGGGAACCCGGCCTGTGGCACCGGGAACATGCTGGCAGGCGTGGTGAGCGCACACGGAGAGGGGCATCCGATCGTCGCGATCGGGACACTGCGGCCGCCCATCAAGAGCGATCCGAACCGCGGCGGGGCCTGGCAGTCGGCGGACACCGAGAGCATGGCGCGCCCCATCACCAAGTACGCGGCGACGGTGCGCATGTGGGAGAGGCTCCCCGAGATGATGCGCGCCGCCTTCCGGGCGGCGATGACCGGGCGGCCCGGCCCGTCCTACCTGGCGATCGCGGACGACCTCCTGCTCGAGAAGATCGACGCGGACCGCCTGCCCCCGATCCACGAGGCGGAGCGCTACCGGGTCACGAACATGGGCGCCGGCGATCCGGCGCTGATCGACCGTGCCGCCGATATGCTCGCGGGGGCGGAGCGGATCTGGCTGCACGCCGGCAAGGGCGTGCTCTGGGCCGATGGTTCGAAGGAGCTGGTCGCACTTGGCGAGCACCTCGGCGCCTGCCTGGGCTCGAGCCTCGGCGCACGCGGCGTGGTTCCGGAGGACCACCCGCACGCCTTCCACCCCTTCGACATGGGCGGCGCCGGGCTGGGCCGCTGCCGACGCGGAGGTGGTGCTGGTGGTGGGCGGCCGGCTCGGCGAGTACGACGGCTGGGGCGGACCGCCGATGTGGGGCGACCCGGCCGGGCAGAAGACCATCCAGATCGACTCGGACCCGATGTCGATCGGGCTCAACCGCCCGGTGGATCTCGGGATCGTGGCCGACGCCAAGGGGGCGCTCGGCGCGCTGCTCGAGGCGGTGCGCAGCCGGACCCCCGCGCGGAGCGGGCCGCCGGAGCTGGCGCGCTACCGCGAGAAGTCCAACGAGACCATGCAGACGGGCATCGCCTACCTCGGAACCGAGTGCACCACCGGCGTGAACCCGGGGCAGATGGTGATGGCGGTGCGGCAGAAGTTCCCGCCCGAGTCGATCACCGTTCTCGACGGCGGCAACACCACGCTCGCCGGCGTCGCCTTCCACCCGATCCTCTCCTCGCCGAGCTTCCTCTACTCGGTGAAGATGGGCTATCTGGGAACCGGGCTTCCCTTCGCGATGGGCGCCAAGCTCGCGGCGCCCGGCCGCCCGGTGTGCATGATCACCGGCGACGGGGCCTTCGGCTTCAACGTGATGGAGCTCGAGACCGCGGCCCGCGAGAACCTGCCGATCGTGGTGCTGGTCGCGGTGGACGCGGCCTGGGGGATGGAGAAGACCGCCTACGTGGCGCAGGGCTACGGCGCCAACGACTGGAAGGGCCGCGGCATCGAGCTGGCGGAGGTCTCCTACGACGAGGTGGCGAAGGGCCTCGGCTGCCACGGCGAGCGGGTGAAGCGCATGGAGGATCTGGAGCCCGCCCTCGACCGTTCGCTGGCATCGGGCAAGCCGGCCGTGATCCACGTGGAGGTGGACCGCGATCTCAACACCAAGCCCCCGGGCTGGGAGCAGTTCCGCGCTGCGAGGAGCACGCAGGGTTACTGAGCCCGCCAGCTGCTGAAGGTGTCTCATGCTCGAGCCGAGTTCCGAGTTCCTGGCTCCCACTGCCATCCTCGACAGTGACCATCCCAGCGTCTCGGCCTACAGGGAGAAGTGCCTTCGCGGAGTGGCCGACGACCCGGTCTCCCGGGCCGTGGCGCTGTTCTACGCGGTGCGCGACGGCATCTGGTACGACCCCTATTCGCCCTTCTACCTGCCGGAGCACTACCGGGCGAGCTTCCTCCTCGAACGGCGCCGGGGTTACTGCGTCTGCAAGGCCGCTCTGCTCTGCGCGCTGGGGCGGGGCGCCGGCGTGCCCTCCCGGCTGGGCTTCGCCACGGTGCGGAATCACCTGGCCACCCGGCAGCTGATCGAGTTCATGGGCTCCGACCTGTTCGTCTATCACGGCTACACCGAGTTCCATCTGGACGGCAGCTGGGTGAAGGCGACCCCGGCCTTCAACATCGAGCTCTGCGACCGCTTCGGCGTCGCGCCCCTCGAGTTCGACGGGAAGTCCGACGCCCTGCTCCACGCCTTCAACTCCGAGAACCAGCCCTTCATGGAGTACATGCAGGAGCACGGGACCTTCGCCGACGTGCCGCTGGCGGAGATCCTGGCGGCCTGGGAGGAGACCTACGGAAGGGACCGGGTCCGGGAGTGGATCGCCCGCTACGAAGAGGCCGGGGCCAGCGGACGCGACTTCGACAGCGAAGAGGTGATCTGAGGATCTCCGATTCCGACCGGCAGATCGGGAGGCTTCGCGACGGCTACGACTCGAGTCGGGCTACCTCGACGCGCGTGTCACGGTCGGTGTGGCTCGGCTGCAGGCAGCGAGCCATCGGGCGGAGGTGGTACTGCCCGCCGGAGAGACTCCACCGGGTTGAGAGGAGATGGCGGCTGGCCGGCAAGAGGAGTTTTGGCAGCCTCTACTCCTCGTCGGCGATTTCGGCGGGCACCTTCGCGACCGGGAGCAATACCGTGAAGGTGGTGCCTTTCCCGACTTCACTCTTCACCTCGATGTCTCCGCCGTGCTGTCTGATGATTCCCAATGAGACGGAGAGTCCGAGACCGGTTCCCTTGGCGTCGGGCTTGGTGGTGAAGAACGGATTGAAGACGTCGGAGATTCTGTGTTCGGGTATCCCGACGCCCGTATCAGCGAACTCCACGGACACGAGCTCCCGATCCCTCGTGGTGCTGCAGGAAATGCTCAGCGTTCCGCCCTTGGGCATCGCGTCCAGCGCGTTGAGCACGATGTTGAGAAACACCTGTTCCAGCTGCCGGCGGTCGCCGTAGACGGGAGGCAGGTTGGGCGCCAGGTCGCCCTTGACCTTCACCTTTGCCAGCTTGATCTGGTTGGTCGCCAGCCGCAGGGTGTCCTCGATCAGATCCTGAACCTCGTGCGCTTCCGATTCGATTTCGCTTTCCCGGGCGAAGTCCAGCAGGTTCCGGACGATCTTCTGTGCCCGTTCAGACTGCGCTACCAGGTCGTTCACCATGTCCAGCTGCTCTTCATGCGGAAGGTCTTCGTAGTCCTCGCGCAGCGTCTCGGCAGTCAGCATGATGTTGTTGATGGGGTTGTTCAGCTCGTGGGCCACGCCGGCGGTGAGCGTTCCCACGGCCTTCAGCTTGTGCGCCTGCACCAGCATCTCGTGGCGGCGGACCAGCTGCATCATCATGTGGTTCATCGCCATGGCCAGTCGCGAGAACTCGTCGCGATACCTCTTCCCGGGCCGAATGGGCGTCAAGTCCCCGTCGGCGATGCGGCGGGACGCCTCCATCATCCGGTTCAGGGGTGCGAATACCTGCCGGGCGATGACGATCGAGAAATAGATGACCAGGAGAACGATGAGAAACAAGAACGCGATGGGTACGCTCCGAGACATCACGAGCAGGGAGCCGACGGCCTCGCGTTCCTTGTCCCGAAGCTCCTCTGCAACGGTGACCATCTGCGCGCCGTGCACCCGCAGCTCCGCCTCGATGTCGGCAGACTGCGAAGGCAGCTTCGCCTTTTCGAGGCTGCCCAGCAGCTCTTCGTAGCGGCCCACGTGCTCACTCATGGTCTGGAACCCTTGCGTCCCCACCACGGTCACGATGTGGTCGCGATCTCGGTCCAGGATCTCGTGGGCGTTCTGGACGTGCGTCAAGAGCGTCGTCGAGGTTGGTCCGATAGAGGAAGTAGTTCTTCTCGAAACGCCTCGCCTGCTGGATCTCGAAGGTATAGTTCCCGGTTGCCTCCAGGAAAGTAGAGCTTGTTCTGGATCCGGGAGATGGTGAGCAGCGAGAAGGCCATCATGCCCAGGCTCAAGACGAGCCACAAGAGAAAGCCCACGCCCAGTCGCGTGCGAATCGAAATACTGGGGCGCTCCGTCAACGCCCGCTGGGCTTCCTCTGCGATTGCGTCCAGTGTGGAGCGTGCATCCTCGGTGGAGAGAGCAGCAGGAGAAGGCTCGTCATCCGTCATGGCATGCCCAGCGACGTCCCGCAGCACTTGCGCGGGCATGGAATCGGTGACGTCGCTTCGCACTTGGACTAGTCTGCCACCGGCATGTGCCCGAGAGACAAGGCCGCCTTGTTGACCACCGCCGTCAGCTCCTTGGGCTTGAACGGCTTGGCGATGAAGTCGAAGGCGCCCTTCACCAGCGCCTCTCTGGCCACCTCGACGGTGGCGTATCCCGTGATCAGGATGACCCTGGTGTGCTCGCAGTGCTCCATGACGTGTTCGAGGACCTGAATGCCGTCTACTCCCTCCATCCGGAGGTCGGTGACGACGATGTCGAACTCCTTCTCGCTGAGCCGGGCCAGCGCCTCGGTGGGATCCAGGAAGACCTCGACCTCGAAGCCGGACTTCGTCAAGGTCGGGCTTCAGCCGCTTTCCCACGATGGGCTCGTCATCCAGGATCATCACCTGCAGCTTCTCTCCAGCAGCGGGCTCCCTTTTCACTTTCTGCTCCTTTCTCGCTTCTGGCTCACGTGACGCCTTCTCGGATCTCACGACCATGATCTTCTCCAGCGCGAGCTTGGTCTTCCTGACGATGTCGAGGCCGGTGGCCTTGAAGCCCAGATCCGCCTCGCCGGCCTCGGCAAAGGAAATCCTGACCATCCAGTCATCGATGGTGGTTCTCTTCTTCTCTTCTCTTGCTCTGTCTTCTTGCCTTCTTCTTCGACCATGAGGTGTTCCTCTCCTTGCGAATACGCTTTCTCCCAGTCTCTTTCTCGGGACTCCGTGCAATGCGACCGATACCCTGATCGGATCGCGAACCGTCTAGGTCGCCTGCTCTACTTCTCTCAGTCCGGTCAAGGTCGTCTCGACCCGCCGTCGCTGCCGGTACGCCTTGATCACGTTGTACAGGATGATGGCCATGCCCGAGATTCCGGCGACGAACAGCATGGCTTTGCTGGCCTGGTTGAAGTACACGTCCCAGTCCGGATTCATCGTGATCCACCCGAGCTGCCGGAGATACATGGGTACCGCGATGCCGCGGCTGAAGACGCAGAGAAGGATGATCGTTCCGGTGACGATCCTGATCATCAGCTCCTTGACCACCTTGACGCCGTAGGCCCCGACGAAGATCCCGATCAGTGACCCGAGGTAGAGGAGCATGGTCAGGCGGATGTCCACGAAACCCTGATAGGCGTAGTTCAGCGCACCCCAGCCGCCCATGAACATGGCCAGGTAGAGCTCCGAGCCGGCGGCCACCGCGGTGGGCACCCCGAATACGTAGATCATGGCGGGCACGCCGATGAACCCGCCCACGCCGATGGTTCCGGCCAGGTACCCCGTGGCCAGGCCGACTCCCAGCAAGAGCCACAGTGAGACCCTGACGTCGGCGACGGGGAAGTTGATGTAGGGCGGGATGTGCAGTCTCGCGAGAAAGTTCGCGATCTTCATGGAAGGGCCCGCCCCTTCGTCGCTGGGCGAGAGAGCGTCGCGCAGCATCGAAAGGGCCACGAGAGAGAGGATGCAGATGAACACCAGGCTGATGTAGAGGTCCGAGGCCGCGGAGCCGCCGGCGCCGTGGCCGTCCCCGGCTCCTTCGAACAGGGCGCTGTTGATCCACACCGCCAGGCGTATCCCGACGAAAGAAGTGAGCGACCAGGAACCCCGCCAGCCGCTTGTCCACGTTGCCGTACTCGCCGTGCCTCTTGGCTCCCATCATGGCCTTGCCGAACTTGTGGGTGATGTTGCTTCCCACCGCCACCACTCCGGGCACGCCCAGGTTCATCATCCCCGGCGTCATGAAGAAGGCCCCACCGCTTCCGATGAAGCCGCTGAGGGTCCCCCCGATGAACCCCAGCAGGATCACCTGCAAGGCACTGGCGAGATCCAGCTCGATGAAATGCCCCAACAGAAAACCGCTCATGATCAGCGCTTCCTTTCCAGTCTGACCGTCGATCCGCTACTCCATCTTGATCAGCTTCAGGACTGCTCTCGCCACCGTTCCGTACGAGTACGCCACGAAGGGTACGAACAGGAACACCGCGAGGGACACGACGAGCTTGGACATCCAATCGAATCTCGAGAGGAAGGTGTCCTTGATGGCCTCGGCGTACCAACCCGAATGCGACAGGAATCCCAGTATCGGCTCCTGGTAGGTGAACACCAGGAAGTAGAGGGCGAGCGTCAGGAGCGAGGAACGCGGCGGTGCGGACGATGTCACGCTTGCCGAAGAAATACTGTCCTCCCAGCTCGTCGGCGGTCACCACCGGAGCCTTGATGCGGTCGCTCAGGAAGCTTCGGAGATCCCGGGTCGCCCTGAGCCTGGCGGCGTGTCCCTTGGACAGGAACAGATCGCCGAGCACCACCAGGGTGTAGGGAACGGTTCGGTCGAGCGTGTCGACCAGTTGGTTCGGGTCACCGTAGACGACCCGTCCTCCACCCGACCTGCCGATCCTGGCAAGCTCGTCGAGCGTATGCTTGAGGCCCCCGTTGGCAGCCTCGTCCTCGGCAACGTCTTCCTCGATCCCGCCGTCGTATTCCCTGGTGACGGAGCTTCGCAGCCTCCCTTCCCGTCTGCGCGAGCGCCTTCTTCCTGCGGCGCCGGGCCCTCCTCCTCCGGAGCGGGCCTGATCAGCTCCACCGCGGCGTTCCACTTGGTGGCGAGCTCGACCACCTCGTCGTAGAGCTCCGAGTGCGGCTGGAACTCCTCCTGGATCCACAGGAGGTTGGTCATCGCCATGGTGACGCGGACGTCTCTCGCACCCGGAAGATCCCTGCAGACCTCGGGGATGACCTGGGCCAGCCGGGCGTCCTGGGGCAGGTAGGTCACGTTGACCACGCCGTTGTCGGCCCGCACCTTGACGCTGGCGTCATGGCTGCGCTCGTCCTGTGCGAGCATGCGTTCTGGCCTTGGCGGCCAGCCGAAGGTCCTCCATCGACCTTCTCGACGCCGGGGTCATCTGGAAATCGGGCAGCTGCGCCATGTTCATCAGCACGGTCGCCGCGTTCTCCATGCTGACCTGCGCGAGGTTCAGCACGACGATCGTAGTTGGCCGCGTCTTCCCACGAGACCGCGTACATGGAGCGCACCCAGCGCCTTCGATCCTCGTCCACATCTTCGATGTACCGGCGGGCCTTCCCCCGTTCCAGGCCGAGATCCCGCATCACCGCCTTGATGCGGTACTCCTGGTCGGCGAGCACGCGCGCCTTCAGCACGTGGCTGACGCCGGGGAGCAGGAAGTGGCCGGTTCGGCCGTGGTAGACCAGCCCGCCTTCCATGGCCTTGTCGCACAGGTAGGCGGTCGTGAAGGCCAGGTAGTGATCTCTTTCGAGGGCGAGGCGCTCGCTGAAGATTCCAGGTCTCACCATGGCCATCTCCAGCTTGCCCACCTGGATGCCCTGCTGGGTCGCCGCTTCGTTCAGCTCCTCCCGGCTGAGGCAGGCGTAATCCAGCTTCGCCGCCAGCTGCTCCGCCAGCTCCTTGCCGCCGCTCTGCGTACCTCGTCGAAATACAGATGACTTGCATCATTTCCCTCTTACCTGTTCCGCGTGTCCTGCTGGCTTAGCCGTGTGTCGGTGACGGGGAAAGCGGCCTATTCGGGCTCAACCCCGACGTGTTGTTCTGTCTCTTGGCCACCTCTTGTGCCAAGTCTATTGAGACCGGACTCTTTGTTCACCCTCGCGAACAGCAAAGCACGGGTCGCGGTCATGAGACCGATCCCCTCGACGAGGTGGCTTGCGACGCTCCGAGGCGCGAGGAGGGATGCTCCTCATTGGCGGGCTGTCTCCGGTGTGATCGCTTCACAGGGATCGGGTGAAGATTCGTACCTGCGTCGCAATCGCGATCTTGCGAAGGCCGCACGGTATCGCCACCCGGCCTGCAATATCCCCGTGGGGAATCCATGGGAGTCATAATAGCATTCGTCAGACACCCAGACGACGCCACCGCCACGTTTCGGAGGCCGCCCGCAGACTCGAAGAGGCGACGCTCCTGGGGGCGCCACCCGCGCCACGGCGATCCCGAATTCATGATTGGAGCCGTTCTCGGATCCACCTTGCATCAGGTTGGCCCGAATTCCGGAAATCCTCGATACTTGCGATCGGGACTCAGGTTCCCGGAAGGCGCAGCGGCAAGTCCAACTCTTGCCGCTCTCGATCGGACGGCTGAGGGACCGAGGCAAGCTATGGCGATTGTCACCATATCGCGTGGTTCGGGAAGCGGCGGACTCCTTCTGGCTGAGCGTCTCGCCGAAGAACTGGGCTACGAGATCGTCAGCCGAGAAGACGTCATACGTGAGGCTGCGGCTTTTGGCGCTCCCGAGGAAAGGCTGCAGGAGGCGCTGCTGAACCCGCCCGGCTTCTGGGATCGTTTCAAGCACGAGCGGAGGCGCTATCTGGCCTTCGTGCAGGCTGCCCTTTGCGCGCACGCTCAAAGCAGACGGTCATGTATCACGGAAATGCCGGCCACCTGCTGCTGCACGGCATCTCCCACGTGCTGTGCATACGCATCATCGCTCCGACGCCCTTCCGCGTCCGGATGTTGACAGAGCAGAAGAAGATGGGACATGCGGAAGCGCTCGACTACATCGAGAAGGCGGACCGTCAGCGGGAGCAGTGGACGCGCTTCTTGTACGGCGTGGATTGGCTGGACGCCAGCCTGTACGATCTCACCGTCAATCTCAGGAGCCTGGATGTCGCCGGAGCCGCAGCGGTGGCGACCGCAGCCGTCCGGAATCCAAAGCTTGAAGCCACGGAAGCGAGCCGCAAGGCCATGGCCGACCTCGTTTTGGCGAGCAGGGTACGGGCGGTTTTTCTGGCCGCGAATGCCGAGACGGCTTCTGCCGAAGTGGCGGTGGACGCCAAGGACGGAGTCATCTACCTCAAGGGCAGGCTTCGGCTCGCCTCCATGGTGGATACGGCGGTGGATCTGGCAGGTGGCGTCGAGGGGGTTCTGCGGGTAGATCGCGAGCAGTTGGACGCCCCGGACTACACCGTCTAGCGGTACGTCACATCAAGTCGATCGAGACAGCGCCCGCCGCAAACCGGCTTGATGGATCACTCTTCCCCACCTCCGGTGATCTTCAAGATCAGATCCCGCAGTTGGCTGATCTTGAAGGGCTTGGCGATGAACTCCACCGCGCCACCCTCCAAGGCCTCCTCTGCCGTATCCTCGGTGGCGAAGCCTGTTATGATGATGACCTTGGTTGACGGTGATTGCCGTTTCACAAAGTTCATCACATCGAGACCATCCGGCTTTCTCATCTTGAGATCGGTGACCAGAACGTCGAATTTCTCCTCCGAAAACCGATCAATGACGTCCTGACTCTCCGTGTACGCTTCCCACGTAGAAACCGATCTTCTCCAGCGCAGGCTTCAATCTTTCGCACACTATGGGCTCGTCATCGAGGAGGATGACTCTCACCTGGCGCTTCATCCTTTGGCCCTACCCCTGAGCCTCGTGGCCTTCTTGGCGGCCTTCTTGACCAACTTCCCCATCTCATCCAACTGAAACGGCTTCGGACTGAACTCGTAGACTCCAGTGTAGTCGGCTGTCGAGCCGCCTCCATGGAGGCATAGCCGGTGATCATGATCACCTGTGTTTCCTGCATCTGGTCCCGGACGAAGCGGAGGACATCGAGGCCGCTGGGGCCCTCCATCTTGAGGTCCGTGACCACCACGTCGAAGGTCTTCTCCATGAGACGATCCATGGCCCGTTGACTCTCAGTGAATGTCTCCACCTCGAAGCCGTTGTTCTCGAGGTGGGCCTTGAGCCTTTCGCAGACGATCTCTTGCGTCGTCCAGGACTAGTACCTCTGTACGGTTCTTCATGAGAATCCTACCTCATGAGGCAGTGAAGCCTCAGCGACTGAAAACGTTGTACTCGCCTCTCAGAAAACATTCAATACACTTTTCCACCAAGCTATCGTCCCGGAGAAAGATGTCGAGTTCTGGTGAAGCCAATCAGCCTTCCGATCATCTCGAGCCGGTCTGTCATGGTCTCGAAGGATACCTTCTTGATCCTGGCGATGACGAGGTCCGCTTTGCCCTCCACGACAAAGTCGTGTTTCTCCAGGATGCTCTTCAGGACGGCTGCACGTCTGCGACCTCCGGTCCATACCAGTGACGCCGCCGGCGAAGCGAAAGTAGATGAAGTTGTCGTTGCGTGTCTGTGTCAGGTAGCAGTCTACGATGTTGAAGTGGTACCCCAGTTTCAGACTGAGATTCAGATAGTCTCCGGAGACGATGGCAAGGTTCTGCTCCGGCTTGGCCGCCAGCGGGGTGGTGAACGAGAGCGAGCAGGTGGCGCTGGACATGAACCCGTCCAGATCCATCTCGGCCGGCCCGGTCGCCCAAACCCCTTCCGTTGTCAGCCCGTCGAGCAGCGCAAGCAGTGGAGCCGATGTGATGTCCTCGATTCACCGTACGCGATGCTTCCTGGGCCCGAAGACCATCTCCGAGGTCGATGACGATCAGGTCGAGTGGGATTTCCAGATCCAGCCGGCGTACGTACGGACTGCCGCGCGACGGTCGCACCCAATAGCCTTCCGTGAGTTGCTCCACGGCCTTCTCGTGTGCGAACCGGATGATCGTGATAGGTCGCGCATCTTTCGGGAACAAAGTTCCGAGACTGCGGGTCGTTGAGGTTCAATGGGGCGATGCTCTTGAGCATCCTCCTCAGCAATCTGAATTCGGCTGATTCCGCATACGCGGAACTTCTGAGGAGCTGGTAGTGAATGAGTTCGTCGACCCTCCCTCCGTACACGACGTTTTCCTCGGCATCTACCGTGACTTCCCCGGCATCGCAGAGTACTTGCGTTGCGATCCCGGTGTCCAGGACGGTCGGCACTCTGAGCTCCCGTGCAATGGCGGCCAGGTGTCCCGTCGCCGTGCCGACGTCCGTGATCACCGCGCTGGCCCTCACCATCGCAGCCGCCAGGCGAGGCGTGGAGAATCGCGCAACCAGTACCACATCGTCCGGCAGCGTGTCAAAGCCGTCGTCGTCGGTGACGATATGAACGCGCCCGGAGCCTATGCCCCGGCAGGCAACCTCTCCCTGGTTCCTCATGAGCACCGGGTACTTGCTCATCAATTCCGTGGCACCCAGGTTCGCGGGAGTCCTTGGAGTGTCGATGCGAAGTGGCCTGGTCTGCAGGATGAAGAGACGACCCTCCGAGTCCACTGCCCATTCAATATCCTGGACGCATTTCATGTAATTCTCGATGCGCAGAGCCGTGGCGGCCAGCTCTTTGAGCTCTGGTTCGGTCACGGTGGGCGCGCCATGCTCACTCTCGGCGACAGCCACCTTCTGGATCCCAAGCTCCGGTGCTACGACGTACATCTCCTCCTTGCGGACGACCGATCGCGAGACCGCCCGATGAGGTGGGTGTCTCGAGATTTCAAACCGGTCTACCGCGCCCCCTCCGTCCACCACGGTCTTTCCAAGGCCAAAGGCGGCGCTCACCACCAGAACGTCCTTCTGCGGCTCCGAGGGGTCGAGCGTGTACAGGACACCGGCGGCCCGGACGTCGACCATGCAGTGGCACCCAACGGCCATCAATCCGCGGGCGGGATGCAGGCCACCGCTCCGCCGATACTTCATCACACCGGCTGCATAGAGGCTCGCGACCACTTCTTTGTAGGCGGTGGGAACCTGGTCGGGAGCAACCCCCAGGAAGGTCTGGTGTTGCCAGGCGAAGCTCGGTTTCCGTCCTCACCTAGTGCGCTGCTGCGGATCGCAAGGCTCGAGCACGAGCTACTCTTCTTCAAGCCCGCCACTGCCCGTCGTATCGCCCGAACGATGTCCTTGGGAAGGTCGGTGCTGCGAATCCGATCTTGGAGCTGTGCCGATCTCCTGCCCAGGAGAGCTTCGTCGATGGTTTCCCCACTGCCGAACCACTCCCTGACACTCGGTTCGATGGCGGCCGCTTCGAGGAACCGCTGGCAGGCATATGCCGAGACGACGAAGCCGTCCGGCACTCGGCACAATCCCTTGTTGCTGATTTCCGCGAGGCGAGCCATCTTCTCACCGACTGCCTGAGAAAGCTCTTCATCGACTTGCTTCAAGGGAACTACCAGGCTCGTTTTGGGGGCGACCTCCCTCGATTCCAAAGCCGCCTGGATGTCGGCGCTGATGGTCTCGAAGGTGTCCAGTAGCTTCGGGTAGCGATTGCCGGTAATGGCGTTCAGGCTGGAGATCACCCCGTGGACTGCGGTCTCGAGCTCGCGGGCGAATGTTCTCAAGTACTGGATGTCGAAGATGTACTCGCCCCCGAGCTTTTCGCCCGCGTCCGCAATCAGCTCCAAAACGTGGTTGTTCTTGTCGACGAGTTCTCGGAACCGCTCCAGCCTCTCCCGGAGTGCCCCGACGGCGTCGGCCTTCCCCCTCCGACGGAAGGTGTCTTTCCAGAAGGTCACGCTTCTCCCGTATCAGTCGCCCTTTTTCGACATCCGGGCGAAGGCGAGCCCTGTCAGCAGGCCGACACCAAGAGCGATGATTACCGCCAGAATGCCGTACAGGAGCCCATGATTCTGAGCCAGGGTGGAGACGCGAGCAGTCATACCCACAGGGGCAACTTGCAGTCGCTCGGCGCGCAGCAGCTCCCCGATTCCTCCCTTGAATCCGAACAGACGGACTTCGTACTCTCCCCACGGCGTCTTGGTGGGCAGCAAGCACTCGGCAGATACGCGCATCGTTCCACTCGGCCCTGGTTCGAGCTTTACTCCTCCCTCGTGATACGAGTAGAGATTCTCGCTTTCTTTCAGCTTCAAGAACTCCCCGAAATCTCTCTCCAGCTCTGCCTGATCGGATGATTCAACCACCCTCGACTCGAGCGCCGGGTAGCCCACCCCGAGCTTCTCGAGTGCCGGGGGAGGGGCAAGGTCGGGTAGCGGGCTGGAGGTGCTGAGCAGGTAGATGGAAGGCACGTTTTCGAAGAAGACGTCACCGACGCTCGCATCCACAGAAACCCGAGGACTTTCCCTTCTTCTTGAGTTTGACTGAATCCTCCTCTCCGCTACAGAGAATAGCGGCATCGTACCCGACGGGAATCGTCCCCTCCACGTAAACAGTCGGCGCCACTGTAGAACATGTCCACAGGGATCTCGGTGGGATCGATCTTCATCGAGACGATGGACTCGGGGCGGAGGGTGGCGGCGCCTGGAGCGGGCCAGCGCCGCCGAGGGGCACGGCCGAGACGAGCAAGCTGGACGTCGAGCGCGAAGTCATGAAGCTCTAATGCCCTCCCTTGTATCCGACCAGGATCTCGGGAGGAAGCACCAGCCCGAGAAGCATCGCGATCGTGACCGCCAGAAGGATGATGGCCATCATGATCTTGAGCTGGTCGGCCTTGAGCCGCTTGCTGGCGCGGGCGCCGAGCTGCGCGCCGATGACCGAGCCGAACAGCAGAGTCAGGGCGAGCACGAAGTCGACGGTGTGATTCATGGTAGGCCTGCAGCACGGTGACGTTGATGCAGGTGAAGAGGATCTGAAAGAGGCTGGTCCCCACCACCACGTGCATGGGCATGCGCAGCAGGTAGACCATCACCGGCACCATGATGAAGCCGCCGCCCACCCCCATGATGGCCGCAAGACCCCGACCAGCACGCCCAGCACCAGGGGCATGAGCAGGGAGATCCGGGACGCCGACCGCGCGAAGTCCATCTTGTAGGGAAGGCTTCGACCAAGCGGGCGTAAGCGGAAGGGCCGGAGCTCGACCGCCGGCTGTGCGCCCGCGGTTGCCCCCGGCTCGGAGGTCCGCGCAGGCTCTCGAAGAACATGTAGGCGCCGATGCAGCCCAGCATGACCACGTAGGTCACCGGATGACGAAGTCGGCCTCGCCCAGTGGCCCGCAGCAGCTTGATGAATGCACCCCGCCGGTACCCCCGATCATCCCACCGAGGAGCAGGAGGATGCCCATCTTGAAGTCGACGTTGCCGGCGCTGGGAATGGCGAAGGTCCCGGAGGAGGAGGCCGCCACGATCTGGTTGGAGTCGGAGGCCGCGGCGACGGTTGGCGGGATGCCGATCATGATCAGCAGCGGCGTCAGCAGGAAGCCGCCGCCGACGCCGAACAGGCCGGACAGCAAGCCCACGAGGCCCCCCAGGCCGAGCAAGAGGAAGATGTTGACCGCGTTTCCGGCTACCGGTAGGTATATCGAAAAATCCATCACCTGCCCTGCATCGGTTGCTTGGAGTTGTCGCTGCTCGAACGCAGGAAGACGGAAAATGTCGTACCCTTGTCGACTTCGCTCTCGACCGTGATTCTTCCTGATGCGCCTCGATGGTGGCAAAAGCCACCGACAATCCGAGGCCGGTACCCTTTCCGGGATCCTTGGTGGTGAAGAAGGGTTCGAAGATCTTCTCCACCTGCTCGGCAGGAATCCCGACACCGGTGTCGCTCACGTCCACCCGCAGGAAGCCATCTTCGTCTGTCAGGGCGCGTATGTCCAGTCTGCCGCCCTTCGGCATGGCCTGGATCGCGTTCAGAAACAGGTT
>CAWAPH010000023.1:0-4963 GCA_963783795.1 uncultured delta proteobacterium
CCCATTCATCCACGGCCTCTCTCAAGGCGGCAACGTTCTCCACTCGTGCGTTCGCGGGAATCGAGCAGCCGGAAGAGAGGATGAAGCCACCACCCCGCCCCACCTCGGTGATCAGTCTCTTGCAGTAGGCCAGGACTTCGTCCTTGCCGCGGAAGGCCAGCAGGTAGGCCGGAACGTCGCCCATGATGCAGAGGTGGTCGCCGAGGGCTTCCTTGGCCGCGAAGATGTCCGAATCCCCATCCAGCTCCAGGATGCAGCTCCTGGGCGGCAGGCGCTTGAAGAAATCGTAGGCCCGGGTCCAGTCGGTGTCGCAGTGAAGCAGCACCGTCAGGCCGGCGTCGATGGCAGCGCGGGTGATGTACTCGAAATCCGGCCAGACGAACTCCTCGACGAGGGCCGGCGACAAGAAGGAAGGCGATGACCGCGACATGCCGATGAAGACGCGAGGGACGCCGACGAACTCCGCCATGCCGATGCCCATCGTGGCACCATCTTCCCGCATCAGCCGGGTGGCGGCCTTGACCTTCTCGGGACGGTCGTGAAGGTCGAAGATGAACTCCTGCATGCTTCTCCCCAACGACAACCACTCCAGGGGAAGCTGCAGGAATCCGCCCACCGCCATCTCACAACCGGCCGCCTCGATCTCCTCCCGGTCCGACCGCGCATCGAGCAGGGCCTGTTGCAGCAGCACCGCTCCCGATTCGGGCGTGATCTCCGGGTACAGCCGTCGCCTCACCATCGACTTGAACTCGGAGAAGCCCATTTCGGCAAGCCGGTCGTAGTCGTCCACCGTGAGTGTTTCGGTCTCATCGAACTGGTGGATCTCGTCGGGCGGGAGCTCCTTTCCCGGGGTCTTCAGAGGGGCCGCCATGCCCCACTTGAGCAGTGGCTCGTTGGCGGTTTCGGCCGCAAAGGACATGTCCCAGGGCCCGAGTCCCTTCATCGTCTCGATCACGGCGCGGATCCGCCTGGACCTGTCCGACATCAGCTCGGCCATGCTGATCCCGGTGTAGGTCGCGGCAAAATGATCGAGCAGCGGAGCGAGGGGCACCCGGTCCGGGATCTCGAGATTGACGGCTGACTCGATTCTTTCCCTGGAATTCACGTCCGCTCCAACGATGATTCGATCGAGAGCTCACTGGATCGTTCGATGCAGAGGCCAGTGCAGTATGCCGCAGCAGCCCCCTCTCTAGGAGTCCTGCTCGCCGCCGGTCCGGGCCAGTCCCAGCCGGATCAGGCGGCTGCACTCGCCGAAGGCCTCGCTCATCGAGAGCCGGGCCTCCGCGAGAAAATCGGGGCGACTCACCCGGCCCACCGCTGCGACCATCACCTCGGCCACGAGGTGCGCGTGGAAGCCGGAGAAGACGCCGCGACTGATCCCGTCCTCGACGATCTCGCCGAGGAGCCGCATGCGCTCGCGCTGGTGTTCCGCCAGCAGCAGTCGGGCGGGCTCGTAGCCGTCCACGTCTTCGCTGAATCGGCGGCTCGCCGGAACCGTGGCCGTGATGCCCGGCTCGAGCAGGGCCTCGATGCGCTGCATCGGATCGGAGCGTGAGTGCGCGGCTTCCTGGCCGTCGGCCCGGATCCTGGAGAGAAAGCGGTCGAGGACGCTCAGGAAGATCTCCGGCTTGCTCGGCGCGACCCGGTAGAGCGTCTGCCGGGAACACCGCAGCCGGCTCGCCAGCTCCTCGACGGTCACATTCCGGAACCCCTCCTCGAGGAAGATCGCCTCGAGACCGTCCAGGAGCTGCTCTCGTCGATCGCCGCGACGACTCCTCGGATTTGGGTTGAGCGATACCATAAATCGTACTATAGTACTGTTTTTGGTACTCTTCAACTTCCTCAGGGAGGCTCCGTATGACCAAGCCCGTCCGCCGCGTCGTCACCGGTCTGGACGCTGAGGGCCGATCGCGGGTGCTGATCGACGAACCCAGCCCTCACGTCATGGAAGGTCCCACCACCGCCGTCACCGAGATCTGGGCCAACGCCGAGTCCCCCGCCGCCTACGAGTTCAAGGGAGATCGGGCGATCTTCCCGATGAAGCACGACCCGCTGCCCAACGGGACGATCTGCCGGGTGCTCGAGATGAAGCCGGGCGTGGTGATCCCCGCGGACACACCCGCGGAGAACCTCCTCGCCCTCGCCCGGGTCGCCTTCTCGAACATGCAGAGCGACTTCGAGCCAACGCTGGAGAGCGTCAAGCGCCATCCCTCCTTCCACAAGACCGATTCGCTGGACTACCTCGTGATCCTGTCGGGTCGTCTCACCATGCTGATGGACGACGACGACGAGGTCACGCTCGAGGCGGGCGACGTCGTGGTCCAGCAGGGTGTCCTGCACGGCTGGAGAGTCGAGGGAGACGAGCCCGTGCGCATGTTCGCCGTCCTGATCGACGGACAGCCCGCCGCATAGAGCCGTGGCAACCCCGCTAGCCGAACAGCGCGCGACCTCGCCTTCACTTGGTGTGCTCCTCCAGGGAGCGCTTCGCCGCCATGCCTCCCGGGTCGCCCTGGAAACGCCGGCGGGGCTCCCTCTCCTATGCGGATCTGGAGGAAGCATCGAGCCGCGTCGCCGCTGGGCTCGCCGAGCTGGGAGCCCGGCGCGGAGATCGGGTTGCGCTGCTGCTCCGAAACAGCAGCGAGTACGCCGTCGCCGATCTCGCCAGCGTCCGGTCGGGTCTGGTCAAGGTGCCCCTCAACGAGCTCCTCTCGAAGTCGGACGTCGAACATGCCATCGCACACTCGGGCGCCTCGATCGTCATCGCGCACGCCTCGCTCCGTCCACTGCTGGCGAGCCTCAGCAGGGTCCAGACGGTCGTCGCGTGCGGACGACGCCGCTGGACCGCGGAAGGCGCGATCTCGTTCGAAGACCTCGGCCGTTCGCCGCCGTCCTCGAGACGACCCCGCGCGCCCCGGAGAGCCCGCGCTCATCATGTACACGGGAGGGACTACCGGGCGCCCGAAGGGGATCGTCCACGACGCCGGAGCCCTCGGAACGAATCTCCTCGCCCACGTTCTCTCCGGTCAGATCCGGGACGGCGAGAAGATGCTCCTTTCCACCCCCCTGCCCCACTCGGCCGGCTTCTTCCTGCAGGCCGGATTGCTCCAGGGCGCCACCGTCCACATCGTGCCGCGCTTCGACCCGGCTGGCTTCCTGCGCCACGTCGAGGAGCACGCGATCTCCTGGACCTTCATGGTTCCGACCATGATCTACCGGCTCCTCGACGCACTCCGCGATCAGGAGCGTGACACGCGCAGCCTGGAGACGATCGTGTACGGTGCTGCACCGATCGCGAAAGACGCGAATCGAAGAAGCGCTAGGAGCGGTTCGGTCCCGATCTTCCTGCAGCTCTTCGGTCAGTCCGAGTGTCCGAACTTCGCGACTACGCTCTCCAAGGAGGACCACCTCGATCCCGAGCCTCCTGGCCTCGCGGCCAGCCCTGTCCGGGGGTCGAAGTCCGCGTCGGGGATGACGAGGGAGAGAGCGGTGCTCGACGGGTGAGATCGGCGAGGTGCTGCTCCGCGCGCCGTACACCTTGCGCGAGTACCACGCGGCACCGGAGCTGACGGCGCAGGCCTTCGTCTCCGATTGGCTGCGCACGGGAGACGTCGGCTACCAGACCGGGACGGGACACCTCTTCCTGGTGGACAGGAAGAAGGACATGATCATCACGGGCGGGATGAACGTCTACTCGTCCGAGGTCGAGCAGGTTCTCCACCAACATCCGATGGTCCGACGCAGCGGCCGTCGTGGGCGTCCCCGACTCCCGACTGGGGCGAGGCCGTGCACGCCTTCCTGGTCGCCACCGAAGGCCTGAGAGCTGACGAACTGCTCCAGTTCTGTCGAAGCAGGCTGGCGAGGTACAAGGTTCCAAAGGCCCTCACCCGGATCGGGGAGCTCCCCACGACACCGTACGGCAAGATCGACAAGAAGGCTGCTGAGAGCTGCATGGCTTCGCGCCAATACGGGAGACGAAGGATGAAGTTTGTCACATTACGAAGGCCCCGATGGTCAGGCGCTGGCGGGCGTCTTGACCGAAGGCGACACGCGCATCCTTCCGCTAGCTCGCGAACGGCGTCGCAGCTGACGTCGCTCTCGGCTCCGTCCAGGAAGTCATCGAGGGCGGCGATTCCAGCCTGGAGCGGGTGCGCCAGATCGTGGCCAGGGCCGAGCAGGCGGACAGCCTTCCGCACGACTCCAGCTCGTCTGTTGGCGCCGCTGCCCCGCCCCGTCCAGATCCGGGACGCGCTGTGCTTTCTCGACCACATGCGCAATGCACAGCGGGCGCTCGTGGAGCTCATGGGCGGCAAACCGGAGAACGTCCCCCCACTCAATCCCAGGTTCTCCGAGGTACCGCTCTACTACAAGGCGAATCGAATGTGCGTCGTGGGCCCTGAGGCGGAGATCGAACGCCCGCGCCGGCTGCAATCTGCTCGACTACGAGCTCGAGCTCGGGATCGTCGATGGGAAGGCAGGGCAAGGACATCCCCCGGGAGAAGGCCCGGGACCACGTGTTCGGGTACACGATCTTCAACGACGTGTCGGCTCGCGATCTCCAGGCCAAGGAGATGCCCGCTGGGACTCGGTCCCGCCGAAGGGCAAGGACTTCGATACGGGCAACGTCTTCGGCCCGTGCATCGTGACGTCGGACGAGCTCGATCCCGACGACCTCACCATGATCGCGAGACTCAACGGCGAGGAGATCTCGCGCGGCAGCACCAGGCAGATGGACCACAAGGTCGAGGACGTCGTCTCGTACATCAGCCGGGGAGAGACGATCCATCCCGGAGAGATCTTCGGTTCGGGCACCGTGCCGCTCGGTTCCCTGCTGGAGCACAAGCGCTTCCTGGCCGACGGCGACGTGGTCGAGCTCGAGATCGAGGGAATCGGAGTCCTGCGAAACCGCATCGTCGAGACGGGCGGGCGAAGCTCCCCGACTTGAAACGCGCCGCTCGGAACGACC
>CAWAPH010000024.1:0-10750 GCA_963783795.1 uncultured delta proteobacterium
GAACGCCGGGCGGTCCTGGGCCAGCGCCTCGCGGCTGGCCCGGGCCAGAAGCTCCCCAGCGGGGCCCCTGCGGCGGAGCACCGAGAAAGCTGGGATCCGGGGCATTCGGGGGGGCGATCACGAGATCGGCCAGCTCCGGCCAGCCCCGTGTCAGGAACTCCTGGCGGTCCCGCGCCGACGAGCGGCCAGCGCGAAACTCGAATCGGGGCCGGTCGTCCGTGTTCAGCGGCACGTCCTCGAGTCGCCCGCGCAGTCGCGAGCGGGCCCATGTAGAGCATCCAGAGCCCGGCCGGTTCGACCACCCAGCGATCCTCCACCCCCCGCCGGCCCAGCGCGCGGGCGCGATCCTCGACCGCAGTGCGCCAGAGCGGAGAACCCAGCCTTCCGATCAGTGCAGCCACCGGAGTCCTGGCGAAGAAGTCGCCCCGCCAGAGCGTCGCGTCGGGGAAGACGTCCAGGAAGGTGGCGATCACGATCTCGAGCTCTTGCGGTCCGAACTGGTAGAGCGGCAGCCACTGGCAGAAGACACCGTCGCGAGTCAGGTGATCGCGCACCGCCTGAAAGTGCTCGCGGGTGTAGAGCGACCCCACGCCCGGCCGCCAGGGAACGAAGAGGTCGGCCACCACCACGTCGTAGCGCTCGGGCACGGCGCGCAAGTGGTTGCGACCGTCCTCCACCACCAGCCGCGTGCGCGGATCGCTGTGGACGCCCCGCGTCGCAGAGCCGAAGTATTCGGCCGCCAGGTCCTGAACCTCGGGGACCAGCTCCACCAGCACGATCTCCTCGACGGGATGGGCGACCGCAGCCGCAGCCGTTCCGCCCGTGGCCGCGCCGACGAAGAGCACGCATTTCGGCTGCGGGTGCAACAGCAGGGGCAGGTGCCCCGCCCGCTCCTGGCCGACGCGCACTCGTGAGCCGCCGAGGGAGTAGTAGTTGTTGAGCTTGATCCGCCGCTGCCCGTCGGGACTCTCGAGAACGCTCGCCACGCCGTGGGGGCCTTCCTCCACTGCCAGCACGCGCTCCCCTGCGTCGGGAGCGACCACCGGCAGGCGCCAGGGATTTGCGGGGCCGGCTGCGGCGGCGAGTGCCAGGCCTCCGACCAGCGCGCCCCGCAGCCAGCGGGCGCGCGGCGCACCGCCCACGAGCAGCGCCGCCGCGCCGTAGGCGAGCCCGAGCGCGGCGAGAGAGGGCCAGAGACCCAGCCATTCGAGAAGCAGGAAGCTCGCGAGCAGGGAGCCGAGAATACCGCCCGCGGTGTTGACGGCGAGAAGCCCGCCCACGCGCCGTCCGACCGTCCCACCGCTCGCCAGCCGAAAGGTGAGTGGCAGGACGATCCCGCCCACGAGCAGTGCCGGCCCTCCGAAGGCCGCCGCCAGCACCAGACCGTGCAGCAGTGTGCCGGATGCGTGTCGGCTCAGCCCTTGGGTGATCGTCACCATCAGCCAGGGCAACAGGGTCAGCAGAAACGCCTCGGTGAGCAGTGCCGCCAGCAACAGGTTTCGGGGAGGCAGCCACCGGGCCGTTGCAGAAACCAGGCCAGCCCCGGCTGCAAGCGCCAGGAGCACGACGACCAGCACGGCGCCGAAGGAGTAGACGGAGCTGTTGAGAACCTGGGCCAGGGCGTGGATCAACAGCACCTCGAGGGCCAGGATCCCGAAGCCCGACGCAAAGGAGAGGACCAGGTAACGCGGCGGCGCCGCGCTCTCCGGCTCGCGCGCGCCGACGCTCGGCGCGACGGGCCCGCGCCGCGCGAGAATCAGCGCCGCTCCGCCTGTGACCAGAGAGAGGACCACGCCGACCCCGTAGGACGCCCGCAGGCCCAGCGCCTCGATCAGCCAGAAGGCGGCGAGCGCACTCCCCAGGGCGGCCCCCAGCAGATTCATGGCGTAGAGCAGCGCGCCCTCGCGCCCCAGCTCCCGCGCATCGCGAACCAGGGCCGCCGCGAGCGGCGGGAGTGTTCCGCCCAGCAGGGTGGCCGCCGGGAGCATGGCCGCCAGAGCGAGCGCGTACTTGACGACCACGAAGGCGAGACGCTGCTCCGCCAGCGTCTGGTACAGAGCCGCGTAGATGGGCTCGTAGAGACCGACTGCCAGGGGAACCAAGAGCGAGCAGAACGCGGCGCCCAGCTCGATCACGCCGTAGAGCGCCAGCGGGCGCGACCAGCGCCCCGCCACCCTTCCCACCAGGGCCGCGCCCAGGGCGAGGCCGGTGAAGAACGCACAGAGGGTGGCGGAGGCTGCGTAGGCGGTGCTGCCGAATAGGAGCTGGAACCAGCGCAACCAGACGACCTGGTACACCAGGGCCGCGGTCCCGATGCGAAGGCGATCCCGAGCAGCGCCGACGAGAACCACCGCAGCGGCATCTTCTGCTCCCCCGGTCAGACGGCAGGGGCGGAGCATACCGCAGGGGAACGGAACCTGTGGGGCTCGGGCCCCCGCCGATGGTGGAGTCCTCGGCCCAGGCACTATAGTAGGAGGGGCGGTCGATGGAGTTGTTCGAGAGGTCATGCGACGGCGGCGAGACGCCGTCGGCGCGAGATGCGCGAAAGCGGCTGCGCGAGAATTCGCGCCGAGGTCGCCGCATCCCGCCGTGGTGGAGCCACCTCCTCGTCGGGTTGCTGGCGGGCGCCGTCCTCTTCCTCACCGCCTGCAGCCGTCCGGTGCACGATGGGCCCGACCTCGTCCTGATCACCATCGACACGCTCCGCGCCGATCGACTCGGCTGCTACGGAGGGCGGGGCGACCTCGGGCGGGCGCTGTGCGGCGTCGGGGAGTCCGGGACGCGGTTCACCTGGGCCTTCGCAGCCGCTCCGCTCACGGTGCCCTCGGTCGCGTCGATCCTCACCTCGACGTATCCGTCGGAGCACGGATTCTCCCAGTGGTCGACTGAACCCTTGCGAAAGGAGCTGAAGACGCTGGCCGAGGTGCTCGCCGCCTGTGGCTACCGCACGGCTGCGTTCGTCTCCAACCCGCTGCTGCAACGCGCACGGGAAGTAGAACGAGGCTTCGACGTGTACGACGACGAGATGCCGCGCAGGGAACGCAGCCGGCCCGACTACGCGGAGAGGGTGGCGGCCGACGCCACCGATGCCGCGCTCGACTGGCTGGCGGGCGCCCGTAGTCCCTGGTTCGTTTGGATCCACTACCAGGATCCACACGGGCCCTACGAGCCGCCCGGCGCCCCGGAGATCCGCGACCCCCCCGGAGGCAGACGCCTCCGGGTCCTCCAACAGAACTCCGGCTGGCGCGGGATTCCGGCCTACCAGGAGCTTCCCGGTCTGCGCACCCCCGTCTCCTACGCTCGGCGCTACGACGACGAGATCCGCTACGTCGACGCCCACGTGGGAAGACTCCTGGCGGGCCTGGCATCCCGCGAGCCCGCTCCAGCCGTGGTCGTGACGGCGGACCACGGCGAGGCACTCGGGGAGGACGGCTACTTCTTCGCCCACGGTCACTCGGTCGGTCTGGACCAGGTCCGGGTTCCGCTGCTGATTCGCGCACCCCGAGTGCCGACCGGGGTCGTGTCCAAGCCCGTGAGCCTGCTGGACGTCGCCCCGACGCTGGTGCGGCTGGCGGGCTGCCCCCTGCCCTCCACTTTTCGAGGGCGACCGCTCCCGGGCGCAGTCGGCGAGCCAGCGGACGACACCTCGAGCAGAGCGATCTTCGCCCAGCAACAGGCGCGGCTGGCAGTGGTCGTCGACGATCTCTACTACGCGCGCGACCTGATGGACCTGAGCGGTGTGGTGCCGGACCTCAATTCGGCTGCGAGGCTTCGGCCGCTGCCGCCGAGGACGGCTCGACTCGATCCCAGCGGCGCGCCAGCCAGCTATCGCGCCGCAACCGAACATGGGGACCGCGAGCGGCTCGAGCCACTGGTCGAGGAGTTCGTCGCCTCGCACGGCGACTTCCCTTCGTCCGCGGCGACGCTCGACGAGGAAACCCGCGCCCGGCTCCGCGCGATGGGCTACCTCTCGGAGGGCGAGCCGCCACCCTCCCGGAGCCGGTAGAGCTTCACCGCAGGTCCCTCGCGTCGGGTCCGGAACCGGTGCCAGTAGGGCTCGGGAATGTTCTCCCAGCGCATCTCCCGCGCGGTCAGGGGCACCCGGTGGTAGCGATGCATGGATCGGCGAATCCTGGCATCCATGGGTTCTCGCCGGAGGCCGTGGATGAAGATCCACTCGGGGAGTCGCTGCAGCGACGCCGCCTCGTCCCAGCGCACCACGTCCAGCTCCGTATGGAACATGAAGGGGTAGTGCTCGTACTGCACCAGGATCGCCTCGCCCGGCGCGGCCTGCTGGTCCAGATGCCGGATCACCGCCTCGACGGGACCGTCGTAGTCACCCGTCAGCTCGGCGGCGTAGTCGGCAATCCACGGCCGGGCCAGCAGCGGATTCGCTGCTTGCTGCAACATGGCAGCCGACAGGGAGTCCGCCTCGTGCCAGGCGAGCTCGCCGGGCCGGTAGCCGTCCGCGCCGGGCGGGCTCACGCGCACCCCCCCGAGCTGCTTCGCGACCGAGGTTGCCAGCCAGAGGGGCAGACGCGGCAGCAGGTCGGAGGTGCACAGGGCCACGACCAGCACGGCGCTGGCCAGCTTCCTCCCACCGGTGACCGAATCCACCGTCAGCGCGGTCGCGAGCGCGAACAGCGGCAACAGGCCCGTCAGGTAGCGGAAGTAGGGAGTCGGTGTGACCAGCGTGTGGACCAGGAGACCGACCGCGAGGAGGAGCGCGATCGCCGACACGCCATCGCCCAGGCGGGCAGCTTCGCGTTCCGCGCGCACCACACCGCGGATGCCGAGGCCGATCCCGGCCACCGTCAGGGTCGCCAGCGTCAGGAAGGAGACGACACTCGGCGCCCAGACCATGGAGAGGAGCCAGAGCGAGCAGAGCGCCAGACCGGCGAAAGCCCACCTGCGTCGCCGACCCTTCAGGCAGGCCGCGAGAATCGCGAAGACGTAGGGCCAGGCGTAGAGGTGCACTTCGAGAAGAAACGCACGGAGCGTCGCTACGAATCGCACCGGCGACTCGAAGCCGAACCCGAGGCCGAGGTAGTTCCGCGACCAGCCACGGGTGAAGAGGAAGAATGGAAGGCAGAGCGCGGCGACCAGCAGCGACCAGCCGACCACGCGCACCAGCAGGCCGCGATTCCTGCGCACGGCGAGAGCGTCGAGGGCGAGCGCGAGTGTGGATCCGACCAGCTGCGGGAGAAGCGTGTGGTAGAGTCCGAGCGCGCCGAAGACGAAGGCGAGGCTCCCGTTCTTCTGTGCCCGCGCCAGGCGCAGATAGCCCCAGACGTGAAGAAGGGTGAAGAGCGCGACGAATGCGTAGTACCGACACTGCCGTAGCTGCAGGAGAAAGGGAACCGAGAAGAGCAGCAGAAGGGCCGCGACGCGGGCCGTGCGCAGCTGGACCATGGAGCGGAACAGCCCGTAGGCGAGGAGCACACTGGCCCAGCCCGCCAGGACGAATGGCAGCCGGGCCGCCCGGGCGGATTCGCCGAGCAGGGCAAAGGAGGCGGCCGCAGGGTAGAGCTGGAGCCAGGGTGTCCAGATCCAGACGCCGGCGTCGTTGACGTCCGGGGAGCCGGGCTGATCGGTGATGGTCCTGCGCCCGTCGTGGGCCAGGGGAAAGCCGTGCAGGGCGACGCTGCGGGCCAGCAGCGCTGTCTCGGCCTCATCCTGCCATAGAAGCTGATTGCCGAGATTCGGAAACAGCAGGAGCGGTGTCAGAAGGATCAGAACGATCCAGAAGGGATCGCGCCAACCCGCTCTGTTACCATCCACGCGGTCGATTGTAACGGCATCGGAGGGCTCCCCGCAGCACAGCCCGGGGGAGCCGCGATCGGGAGTCATGGCCAGGCAGAGCTGCCTCCTCCGATTCCTTGGCCCGCTACTCGCGGGGTGGATTTCCATGCTCGCGCTCGGCGCGTGCTCGGCTCCTCCCTCGCCGAGCATCGTGCTCATCACCGTCGATACGCTGCGAGCGACGACTGCTCCGCCTACGGATACGCCCTCGACACCACGCCGCGCCTGGAGCAGCTCGCCGGGAAGGCGCCCGGCTCGAGACGGCCGACGTGCCCATGCCCAGCACCTGCCCGCCCACGCGAGACTCTTCACCTCCCGGTATCCGCTCGCCACCAGGTACTCAAGAACGGCGACGTTCGGCGAGCGAGTACCCGGTGCTGGCCGAGGCGCTCGCCGGAGCCGGTACACGACCGCGGCCTTCGTCAGTTCTTCGTCCTGGACCATAGGTTCGGGTACGGCCAGGGCTTCGAACTCTACGACGATGACTTCCGCGGGGCCGATAGCTCTACCCGGGAACCAGTCCGGGAGGGTATTGAAGCCTGAGGAGTTTGAACGCCCGGCGCACGAGATGACGACCGGGCGACTCGCGGCCGCGCGCGAAGGGTCACCGAGGCGGCCCCGCCCTTTTAATCGACGACAGGACCCGCACCAGCCCGACGATCCTGCCGAGACGCTGGAGAAACGGTACGTCGTCCTGCCATGGTTCGGCGGGACCTTCGCCGAGCCGTCGCGCTCTATGACGCTAGACCGCCTCCACGACCGGGAGCTGGGACGCCTGCTCGATGCGCTGGACGAGATCAGCCCGCCGGAGACACCCTGGCGTCCTGATTCTGTGATGGAGAGGGGCCGCTCGACCACGGCTCCATGGGACACGGTCCCGTTCCTCTACGAGGCAGAACCTGGGGGTGCCGCTCATCTTCCGCTGGAGCGGGAAGATTCCGACCGGCTCGGTGATCTGGGGCCCCGCGGAGATCGTGGACGTGATGCCGAGATCCTGGGACTGTCGGAATCGTGCCCGGCGAATTGGTGCTGCAGGGGCTGGAGATCTCGCCGGCGCTCACCAGTGGAGCGGTACGATCCGAGCCAGCGTGTTCTTCAGCGCTGCTCGACGAGAAGGAACTGTTTCGATCTTTCCCGTCGAGGGCGCGATGTTCGGATGCTGCTTCGGGTGAAGGGATCATTTGGGGATTCGGGAGGGTGATCTGGAAGAACATCGAGGCTCGGCTCGAGCAGACCCGCTAGCCGACGACTTGAGCACCATCCGGACGAGAGGGTGAACTGCTCGCCTGATGCCTGGAGCCGGCCAGCGAGCTGGCCGGCTCCGGCTGGAGGCCGGCGCGGCGGGCAGGAGGGGCTCGCCTCGGCCCCCGGCAGGAGGCCGACGACGAGGAACTCGAGAGGTGCGCGCCCTCGGTGACGTCCGCTGAGAGGCGAACCCGTCAGCGAAGCAGTCCGAATGCGTTGAACGGGCTCGCTAGAACGGGCGCCGTGAGCATTGCCTCGGAGACCAGCGCTGTGGCTGCGACCGCGAAGAGGAGACCCCACGACGCCGGAGAGCGGAACCGCTCCGGGAACGAGCCGCCCAGGACGCCGACCCCCCTGGCGAAGAGAATCAGGAACGGCACCGTCACGCCGGTGACGTAGCGACCGAAGAAGATGTACGGCTCGCGGTTGGACACCACGCCCCCTTCGGGAAACTCCTGGGTGATCGACAGGCCAACCAGGGTCAGAATGGCCGCGGCCACGGCGAGCAAGGCGAGCGTCTCGGCCCGCCGGGCACGGTTCGATCCGGACGCCATGGCGAGGCGCAAGGCAGCAGCTCCCACTGCCACCAAGGTGCCGATCTGGTACAGGAGATCGACGCCGGCGTGAGACAGGCGCGCGCCATGCCAGAAATACTCTCCGCGCCAGAAGCTCGCTGCCAGCAGACTGAAGAAATGGGCCGCGCCATCCAGCCCGAAGATCGGGTGATCGAAGAGCTGTCCCGGGGGCTTGAAGGAGGTTCCGGCCCACTCGGTCATGACGCTCATCCCAGTCGGATCTCCCATCACCACGAGGTTGCGCCCGAACCAGGCTGCGACCGGAACCGCCGCGGCCCCCCAGAAGACCGCGGCTCGAAGCCATTCGCCGTGGCCGGCCGAGAGCGAACGGCCGTGGCTCGTCTCCCGCCAGCGGAGCAGCCAGGCAGCCAAGGCGACGACGACGATGCCGAGGTTCGTGTACTTGACCAGAAACGTGAGAGCCATGGCCAGGCCTCCGAGCAGGAGGCGCCGCGGCGCAATCTCTCCCGTCGTTCGCAGCGAACAGAGGAACCCGAACGAGACGGTGAACAAGAGGGGCGAGAGGGTGTCGTTGGTGAGGGAAAACCATGCGTCTTGGGGGTAAACCGCAAGCAGGAGCGGGACGCCAACGCGCACCAGTGAATCATCCGCGTGGGTCCGTTGCAGAATCCGGTACGAGACGAGGACCAGCATGAATGCGAACACGGCGCCCAGCGCGCGGGTCCAGTATGCGAGAAGCGGATCCTGGAGCCCGCACGCCCGCCCGAGACGCCACCAGATCGCCGCTAGCGTGTAGTAGACCGGCGGCTGGACGTTTTGCTGGTGGGAGTAGTTCCGAAACCTGGCTAGAGCGGCTTGGAACTCCGGAGTCCGCACCGCTCCCGGGCGGACACCAGCTGGCTCGAGGGGAACGGCGTCCTGGCTGCCGTACTCCGGAGAACCCCAGAGGAGAAACGTTCGTACGATCAGGGGATCCATCGGGAAGTCGTCCGGCTCCGGAAGCCGTCCCTGCCCGTACTTGAAGATCACATCGTAGTGGAGGATCTCGTCGATGTTGTTGAAGACGGGAAACGTCCAGGCGAGGGCGAGGAGACGCAGCGCTGCGAACACGGCCAACGCGCCGACGCACCACCTCTCTGCGCGCGGAGTCAATCTCGCTCCCCTGCGCCGCGTCCGGTCGCGCCCGGAATCCGCGGGCAAATCCTGGCGGCACGCCTCATCCCGCCCGCGATCTCCGGCAGGCCCCGCTGCCGGCGTCGGAACCCGCGTCGGCCTGCCCATAGCTGACCTGCGAAGATGTAGCCCCCCTCCCGGGTGAGCGCCCGGTCCAACCGTGTCCCTCGGGGGACATCCAGCACCGCACGAGCCGCTTGATGAGGCGCGTGTCTTCTGGAGCCCGCAGGCGTCTGTTCCCTGGACGGTATGCTGGTAGACTGGTGATGTGCTGGCGACGTGCCCACGCTGCAGGACTAGCCAGGCAACCGTCCGCTACGACCTCGGCACCACGCTGATCGTACGCTGCAGTGAGTGCAGGCTTCTCCACCTTCATCCCTGGCCCGACCCCGCGGAGACCGAGGCCGTCTACGGCTCCGACTACTTTCAGAACACGGCGCTCGTCGACGGCGACCCGACGGCGATCTACGGCTACGTCGACTACATCGCCGAACGCGCAAACAGACAGCGACACCAGGCCCGAATCGCGCGCGAACTGCGTTCCCTTCTGCTCCCGAACTCGGGGCGGCCGCGCCTTCTGGATGTGGGTTGCGGGCTCGGGTACTTCCTCGATGAGGCGTTTGAAGAGGGATTCGATCCAGCCGGTCTCGAGTTCAACGGTCACGCCGTGGAGCGTCTGCGGCAGAAGTTCGCCTTCCCGATCCTGCACGGCGCGATCGAGAGCGTCGAGCTCGAGCCGGAGAGCTTCGACGCCATCACCATGTTCGATGTGATCGAGCACCTCAGGGATCCCTTCGGAAGCCTGGACAAGCTGCACAGAGCGCTGCGCCCGGGCGGCGTCCTGGTGATATCGACGCCGGATGCCGAGAGTCTGACCTCCCGCCTGATCGGAAGTCGTTTGGAGGACTTCCGCCGCACCCGTGAGCATCTCGTCTTCTTCGGTCGCCAGACTCTCCGCGAAGTGCTCCGCGAACACGGCTTCGATCCGCTCTCCATCGGATCGATCGGCCACACCTTCGACCTGGACCTCCTGCTGCGCCGCCTGCGGCTGTACCAGCCTTCCCTCTTCGGGTGGCTTCACAGCGCGGTGATGCGCCTCGGCCTCGGCGCGATCAGCTTCCAGGTGAACCCTCGGACCAAGATGATCTGCTTCGCGCGACGTAGGAGACCCCACTTCGCGCAGCGAGCGACTCCCCTGCACCAGCTCGCCAGCAGCGCCGACGTCGCTCCCCAGGATCGCGTCCTGATCGACGAGTTGCACACCCTGGAGGGTTCGGTCGACCGTCACTATCGCTGGGTAGCCGACATGATTGCGCCCTGGCTGGGCCGATCGGTGCTCGAGGTGGGAAGCGGCATCGGCGTCATCTCGCGGCACCTGCTTCCTCGCTGCCAGAAGCTCGTCCTGAGCGACCACAAGGACATCTACCTTCAGCTCCTGCGCGAGCGCTTCGGGGACGTCCCGACGGTCGACTTCCGACTCCTGGACCTGAACGAGCCGCCCTACGAACTGGCCGGAATCCAGGTCGACACCGTCGTCTGCCTCAACGTGCTCGAGCATCTCCCCGACGGCGACGGAGTCCTACGCGCCTTTTCGGATCTGTTGCCGAGCGGAGGGCGCCTCGTGCTCCAGGTTCCGAACCACCCCTGGCTGCGCGGAAGCCTGGACGACTCCTATGGGCACCTGCGCCGCTACACGGCCAACGATCTACGAAGATCGCTCGAAGCCGCCGGGTTCCATCTCGTCGCCTTGCGCCGATTCAACCCGTGGTCGATACCTGGCTGGATGGTCACAGGCAAGGTCCTGCGCCGCCCGAGGCTGTCGGAGACCTCACTGCGCTGGTACGACCGGCTGGTCCCCGTGGCTCGCTCGCTCGATTTCCTGGTTCGCTGGACCGGGATCTCTCTCGTGGCCTGCGCCGAGCGGCGCTGATGGGCTGTGCTACCCGTTTCGACTGCACGCGTCTTGCCGAGCCCAGAGGAAGGATCGAGCCGTG
>CAWAPH010000025.1:0-12967 GCA_963783795.1 uncultured delta proteobacterium
GCGGCCGGAGAGAGATGGAGATCCGCGAGGAACCGCTGAGCTTCCTCGAAGAGTATGCCCGTATCTCGATCGCGTTCGAGGTCAGCCGTATCCTCGATCTGTCGCTCCGGAACGGCGGGGTCGGCGGGTTCGAGCTCCTCGAACGCCCTGTAGCGCCTACCGTCGTAAGAGACTACGACGCGATTCCGGGGAATCACCCCACAGACTGGCGCGGCGGTTCGACCTCTCGAACTGGGGCCTCCTCTCGGCGAGACTGAACGGCGAGTGCGCCGGGGGTGCGGTGATCGCTTTCAAGACTCCCGGCCTTCTCATGCTGGAGGATCGCGGCGATCTCGCGGTCCTCTGGGACCTTCGCGTGTCGCCCCATGCTCGTCGGCGGGGCCTTGGTGCCGCGCTGTTCGCCGAAGCGGGGCAATGGGCCAAAGAACGGAGTTGTTGCACGCTCAAAGTGGAAACGCAGAACCTCAATGTCCCAGCGTGCAGGTTCTACGCGAGCCAGGGTTGTACCCTGGGAGCCATCCACCGGTTTGCCTATCCAGAGCAGCCCGAGGAGGTTCAGCTTCTCTGGTACAAGAACCTCCGTGATCATCAATAGCCGGCCGCCCAACGAGCCGCTGAGGCTGACAGCCGAGCGTCAGGCTATGCGAGCAGGCCCATGGTCGAAGTCGAAGTACGAGATTCCCCGATCGAGGGGTTCGGGGTGTTCGCAGTTTCTTCCATCCGGGAAGGCGAACTCATTCGGGAGTACAATCTCGTCCGTGAGGTTACGTCGGAGACCCCCATCGACCGCAGCCGGGGCGAGAGAGTCGAGCACTGCACCTACCCGGGTGACAGAGTGTTCTTGGTGGGATTCCCGGATCGTCACTTCAATCACAGTTGCGGCCCAAACGCGTTCAAGCGCTTCCACGCCAGCTCGATCCAGCTCGTCAGCCGCTGCCCGATCGAAGCAGGCACCGAGATCACTCACGACTACTTGATCAATACTCACGGCGGCTCCCGTTGGCGCTGCAACTGCGGTGCAGAGCGTTGCCGTGGCGAGGCGGTATCCAGCTTCTTCGATCTTCCGAGACAGATCCAGCTCGAGTACCTGCCGCTGCTCGCACCCTGGTTCATCGAGCGCCATCCAGAGCGGATCGGCGTACTCGCGAACGAGGTGCGCAGCCTGACAAGCCGCTGAAGGTGGCGGCCATACGTTGGGTAACAGCATGAAACGCAAGCTTCTCATGTCCCAGGTGATCCTCGCTGTCCTTTTCGCACAGCACGCTGCGGCTGCCCCACCCGCGACCGAGTTGCCCAGTGTCCATCCCTCTGTTTCGCTGGTCGAGACTTTCGGGCTTTGGGAGCACGATGGCCGCCATGGCAACTTTCGGCTCGTGGTCGCCAAGACATGTTCGCCCGAGCACTGCTTCGATCGCGCGTACCTTCAGTGGCTAGAAGCCATCGCGGGCACTGACGGTCGCTACGAGCGGACTGACGTTCTGCGAACGGTCGATCTTCGAGAGCTCGGGGACTTCGCCGTCGTTCACTCCATCTCCCTCTCGCCCACCCCGTCCGACCAGAACCGGTTCGAACTGCGAGCCGCAAACACGTATACCCAGGAAGAGCGACGGCTCTGCGTTCTGCCCGCGGATCCCGGCAAGTACTCGATCCAAGAGGGGGCGTGCCCGGCCGCTTCATCCAACCATGGCGCGGATCATGGGAGCCGCTGAAGCTGGCGGCCGAAGCTCGTACCCCATCTCGCACCACCACAGCGCCCCCCGGGAACTCCATCAGGAGGGCACTCACTCCAGGCGCGGTATCTTTGCCAACAGCCTTTTTCGATCGAGGAAGACGCCAGGAGCCAGCTCATGAGCCAGACCGATACCCTTCCCCTTGGACAACTGGACTTGATCTCGGCCGCACAGTACGGGACCCAGGGCTATCCGCACGAGGCCTGGAGCCGGCTGCGGCGCGAGGCGCCGGTCTGCTGGATGGAGCCGCCGAGCTACAAGCCCTTCTGGGCGGTCACGAGACACGCGGACATCGTCGAGGTCTCGAAGCAGCCGGGCAAGTTCCGGAGCGCCGGGCGCTTCGTCCTCTTCCCGGAGATGAACGACGGGAGGACCTCCGAGAGTCTGACCAACGACCCGCCCCTGCGCATGCTCGTCAACCAGGACCCGCCCGAGCACCGGGACTTCCGCGGGCTCGTCTCCAAGTGGTTCACACCGCGCTCGGTGAATCGCCTGGAGGCGCACCTCGAGGAGATCACCCGCGAGATCTTCGACGAGCTGGTCGGCGAGGGCGAGTGTGAGTTCGTGAGCACCATCGCGGCCCGCCAGCCGCTGCGGATGATCACCGAGATCCTGGGGATTCCGCGCGAGAAGGAGGACTTCGTCCTCCGCATCACCAACGAGAACTTCGGCACCGAGGACGCCGAGTTCGAGCGCGAGGGCGACACCCGCGAGGATCGCCTGGCATTCATCCAGGAGGCCTTCGCCTTCTTCGACGAGCTGCTGGAGTCGCGCCGCCAGGAGCCCAGAGAGGACCTCGCCACGGTGCTGGCCCAGGCGACGCTGCGGGGCGACCCGGTCCCCCGCTTCGAGCTCTTCTCCCTGCTCTTCCTGGTCATGGTGGCCGGCCACGACACCACGCGCAACGCGATCTCGAGCGGGCTGCTCGCCCTGCTCGACCACCCCGGGGAGCTCGAGAAGCTGCGCAAGGATCCATCGCTGATCGACACGGCGGCGGACGAGATCATCCGCTGGACCTCGCCGGTGATTCACTTCGTGCGCACCGCCACCGAGGACTACGAGCTGCGCGGCGAGAGGATCCGCGAGGGCGACTCGGTGGCTCTCTTCTACCCGTCCGCCAACCGCGACGAGGACGTCTTCGAAGACCCATTCGCCTTCCGGCTCGACCGCTCTCCGAACCCGCACCTGGCCTTCGGCGTGGGCGAGCACTTCTGCCTGGGCTCCCACCTGGCCCGGATGGACACGCGGATCTTCTTCCGCCAGCTGGTGGAGCGCGTCGAGTCGATCGAGCTCGCCGGCCCCGTGGAGCTGCTGCACGCGAGCTTCGTCGGAGGCCCCAAGCGCGTCCCTATCCGCTACCGGATCCGCCCCTCGAGCTGAGTGCGGCTGTCCGGCGATCACCTGGTCAGGGCACGAGGACCTCTTCCAACCAGTCGTCGCCCCTTCGCGTGTACCGGCGCCGGTCGTGCATGCGATCGGTGGCGTCGCCGATCCAGAGCTCCAGGAAATCCGGCAGCAGCACCAGGTTGACGACCTCGACCGGCTTCTCGATCTCCCGGTCCGAAGGAAACCGGCGCCTCAGGTCAGCCAGCTCCTGCAGCAGCACTTGCCGGGAGGCGACGACGCTGCTCTGCGGCCTGCAGTGGACGTGGTAGAGGTCCACGATCTTTCCCCCGTAGGCCCGCCTTTGCCATCCCCGCGCGAGCTCCGGGGAGTCCTCGATGCGGTAGCTGCCGCGGATCCGGACCTGGCCCAGCACGTTCGGCCAGAACAGGTGGGCTTCGTAGCGCCCACCCTCCGCCAGCTCCCGCATCTTGGGCGAATCGCGGTTGGCCGTCACCACGATGCCCTCCGCGCTGACGTCGCGAATCGTCATGATGCGGGCGACGGGGAAACCCTCCGCATCGACGGTGATCAGGTTCAGCCAGTCGGCGCCGGGGTCTCTGGCCCGTCGCGCGCCTTCCAGCGCTTCCAGCAGCTCGAGCATCGGATTCGACACGAAGACCCCCGCTTCCTCGGAGAACATACGCCGCCCGACCGGGGAGAGCATCCCGCTCGTTCCCAGAGGCGAAACCGTGGGCAGCCGGGGTGACTCAGAAGTTGACTGCGAAGTCCACGAAGCCGCCGAAGCTCCAGCTGCCGTCGTCCCGTCCGAGAGCGGGGCCGGCGCGAAAGGCCGACAGGGCCACGTGGAACTCGTACCGCTCCCACTCCTCGACGGCGAGCACCAGGTCGATGGCCTGACCGAGATTCCGGTGCCGCCCGTCGAGCGCCGCCTCCAGGGACGCATCGCGCAGGAAGAATGCGGGCTCGGCGAGCCAGTAGTGGTGGTACACGAAATCCAGTGAGCTCGAGCGGAAGAGCGAGATTCCCGTGCCCAGCGTCAGGATCCCGAGGTTCGAGAGCTCGGGGTCGAGCTGGATGCCGTAGGAGGGAAAGCGTTCGACGCCCCCGAAACCCGCTTCGTTGGCCTGGATGCCGCTCTGGCGAAACGAGCGGTCGGCACCGCTCTCCGGACTGCCATCGCCGGAGCCGAAGGCGAAGCCCGCGAACACACGGGGCTCCCAAGCGAGGGGCAGCAGCCAGTTGACTCCGGTGTCGAACCCCCAGCCCCGTATGTCTCTGCGGGTGAGCGAGGAGACGACGCTGCGGCCCGGAGCGAACTCCTCGAACTCGAGGGACCATTCGTCGCCCCAGACCCAGGCGGCGTCGAGCCAGTAGCCGAGCAGCCCCCGGTCTTCGAGATCGAAGACACCCATGGCGCGCCCTCCGATCCAGGTGAGCTGTGCGTCCGACGCGTCCTCGCGGTCGGGGCGCACCAGCTCCCCCGGCTGCGGGCTCGGCGAGTGGTCGTCGGAGTAGAGGGCGAAGAGCTCGACCCCGTGGTTCTCGTGCCAGTCCCAAGAAGCCTCCCCGAGCACCCGCAGCACCCGGTCGTCTTCCGGCTCGGTGAAGTTGCGGTCGGAGCGGTACGTACCGAGCTGACGGGCCAGCGCCACGACGATCTCCACGGTCTCGGTTTCGTAGGCGAGCCGCACGGCGTCGATGTCGTCGTCCCACCACCAGCGGCGGTCGTCCTCGAAGTTCAACCGTCCAATGTCGAAATTCAGGTGGGTGCCGGCGATGTTCTCGGTGTAGAGCCACATCTCGCCCCGCTCCACGAAGAGGTCCGACACCTCGTCGGGGGTGTCGTCGAGCAGGTCCTCCACCAACCCCAGGCGGACCTGAGCGAAGACGGAGAAGGCGGGCCCCAGCGTGTAGAACGCCTCGACCTCGAGCTCGGTTTCGAAGAGCAGTCGATCGGGCTGCTCGACGCGCTCTCCCAGGAGGCGGGGCCTGGCGCCGGCCAGCGCCGCGGCCCACTCGCCGCTGAGGGTCAGGGGGTGTCCGAAGACCGCGGTGCACCACGGTCTGGCGGGGCGGCGCCTGTCCTCGCGCTCGGTGAGGCGCTCGCGGAGGCCCTCTTCGTCCTCATCGCCCTCCGCGCAGGGGTCAAGCCCGGGGTCGGCGGAGGAGGTTCCCTGGTCCCCGGCTCCGGCTGAGACACCGAGGAGGAACAGGGCCGCAGTGACGCACGCGACCAGCGATGATCTCCACCGCGGCATTGTCCGGCCTATTCGACGCCTTCGATGGGAGCCAACAAATCCTCGAGGAAGAACGCCGAAAGAGCGGCACGCCCGGTCAGCCCCGACTTGGAGTAGATCGAGCGCGACTGCTCCCGCACCGTCCGCTCGCTGACGGCGCGCACCGTCGCCACCTCCTTCAGGCTGAGCCCCTTGAGCAGGAGCAGCGCCACCTCGCGCTCGGCTTCGGTCAGGTTCCACTGGGAGAACTGCGTCTCGATGGCCTCACCCAGGCCGTTCAGATAGGTGCGCGCCTCGCTTCGCCAGCGGCGACCCTGAGCTCGGGCCATCTCGAGATCGCGGATCACCTTCACGTGCTCCTCGCCCTGACGCCGGGTGACTTGAACCAGGAGCACGACGCCTACGGCAGTCAGCACCACCGGGAAGATGCCGATCAGCTCGAGCAGCAGCTCTCCGACCCCGAGGTCGGGCTCCTCGTAGAGCTCCAAACCGAGCATGAGCGCAACGCCTGCAATCACGGCGACGATGGCCCAGTTCCGGGTACGGCTGTCGATCCATTCGCTCATCGGGCGACCTCCAGTGTATCGGGGCGCCGAAGCGCCCGCCCGGCGATCGGGAGATCGCCGGGCGGGCCGCGCCGGCTGACGATCAGGGCATCGGCAGGTCCGAACACCGCACGTCGAAGTTGCACTCCACCAGCTGGGAGATCTCCCCATCGTCCGGCTTCACTTCCAGGAACCCGCCGATCCCCGGTGCGAAGTACTTGCGCTCGAACGCCCCGGGGTCGATCGGCGTGAACTCGGCCAGCACCACGCAGTCGTGGTCGGGGCAGAGGAGTTCGGCCAGCTCCTGGGGCACGAACGCGTCGAGCTCGGGATCGGTTCCGTAGCCGTAGGTCGTCGAGATCACCATGGCCGCGTCCTCGGCGTTGCCCGCCGACCACTCCTGGCGGAACGCCTGCCCGACCTCGGGAGCACCCGGGAAGAGCGTCCCGGACTGGTCTCCGTCCCGCCCCACCTTGAACGACCCCTCGCGCGAGATCAGCTCAGGCTCCATCGGGTCGTCGCCCGCGAAGATCTCGAAGTCCTGAACGCTCTCGCCGCAGTAGTCGACGGTCCCGTCCTTGCGCTGGGCGAGCCAGTCGTCCGTATCCTCCACGGGCACGCCGTCGGCCGAGACCACGTCGTTCACCACGATGCAGGTGACGCCCTCGATCAGCTTGGTCTTGTCCATCACCTCGATGGTGGTGGTCTCGTCCTCGCTCTCGAAGACCTTGCGGTTGCCGACGGCCAGGGGGAACCAGGGGTTCGGATGGGTGAGATTGCCGAAGTCGTCGTCGAAGTTTGCCGGGTCGAAGTCCGGCTCGTAGCGGTCCTCCCCGAGCAGCTCACAGAGATCGCGCCGGGCCGTGCGCTGCTCCCCACAGAACCCGTCAGCTTCGCGCCGCTCCTGCAGGGCTTCGTCGAAGCACTCTTCCCCGCCTTCGTCGTCGTCCACGTTCACGCAGATGGCCTTTGCCGTGAAGTAGTCGTCCCGCACCTCGTTTCGGCAAGCCTTGTACTGGAGATTCGCCGTTGCGGTGCAGAACCCCCTGCGCCCGCCCATGCGCGCCTCGGCGGTCTCGACATCGATCAGGACCCCCAGGGAAACAAGCAGTCCGAGCACCGCGGTCGTCGCCGTTTCTATTCGAATCTTCTTGGTCATGTTCCCGCTCCTCGTTGGAGCCGCTCCCCAGGGGCCCGCCGCGCACCTCGCGGCGTGCTCACTCGGGTCGGCCTGGAGCGGGTCTACGCTCGGTCCGGAGGGCGGTCCATCGGGATTGCGACCTAGGAGATTCGTCACCCGCCCTGACTACGGGCGGTAGCGCGCCGGGTCCATTGGCGGAATGTCCTAGGCGCTTCGCGGGGCGCCGGCCCACGCGGCGTTTCGGCGTCCCTCGAGCCGGTCGGAGCCCTGGCTCCTCTCGGATGAAGAAGGTGCGACCCGGGAAGAGTGCTCAACGCCAGAAAAAAGCGCCCCGACCCCATCCGGGGCCGAGGCGCCTTCGTAGGGCTGCCCTTTGACCGCTAGCTGCGCTTGCGGCGACGGCCTGCGGCCAGGAGACCCAGCAGCGACAGCCCCATCAGCGGAAGTGGAAGACTGGGGGGTTTGGTGGCACGGAAATCGCTCACAAGAGCCAATCCTCTTCGACTGAGTTTCCCGGGGGGCGGCGTGAGCCATGAGGCCGCTCAGAACCAGTACTCCGCCTGGACGAAGAAGTTGCGGCCGGGGCCCGGCAGGCGCTCGCCGAGTTCGAGATCGACCGGATTGCCGCTCCGATCGGCCACGACCCGGTTCAGGCCGGCCACGTGGCTCTGGTAGAAGCCGTCCAGGACGTTGCGGATGCCGGCGCGAATCCGGAGCGAGCTCTTGAAGGTGTACTGCCCGTACAAGTTGAGTAGCGCGTATCCGTCGGTCTTCTGCTCGGCGTTGGTCTGCGACACGTCGCCCTGTCTGGCGAAGAACTCGCCCTCGGCCGTCACCGACCAGTGGCTGCCAAGATAGCTGAGATCGAGGACGCCGTTGGGAGGGGCGATCCGGTACAGGTCGTCGTCGATGTCCCGGCGCCTGCCGCGCACGTAGCTCAAGCTGCCGTCGATTCGCCAGCTGTCGGTGATCGCGACGCCGAAGCCCGCGTCCACGCCCCAGAGCTCGGCGTCGACGTTGCTGAACTGCAGCGGCACGCAGCTGGGGTGGGTCGGGTCGGCCTGGCAGAAGCCGAGGCCGCTCACCATGTTCGCGGCCGTGCGGCGGAATGCGACCGCGGGGCCGAAAGTCAGCGGTGTACCTTGGATGTAGTCGTCGACCCGCTTGTAGAAGACCCGCGGCGTGAAGTAGAAGCTTCGCGTCGCGGCGTTCAAGCCGATGTCGAAGTTCCAGGCGGTCTCCGGCTTCAGCTCGACGTCACCGACGTAGTTGCGGCCGTCTGCCAGGCCCGCTGTGGACTCCAGCGGGAGCCAGAGGTAGCGCTCCTGATAGCTCGGGACGCGCTGCTTGCGCGCGGTGCCGAACTCCAGCGCAATCGCGTCCATCAACCTGAAGCTCAGGATCGCCGCCACGTCGAAGAGGTTGTCCCCCTGGCTGCGATCCGAGGCATTGAACGCGGCGGCGAGCAGGTCGGCGTTCCCCTGATTCATTCCGAGACCGGTGGCGCTCACCCCGTCGGCATCGGAGCCGACCCACGCATAGCGCGCGCCGGCGACCAGACTCCAGCGATCCGCCAACTCGCCCTCCCACTCGCCGAAGAATCCCAGACGGTTGCGCGTCACGCCGTTGAAGTTGACGATCCTGAAGAGCGGATCTTCCGGGTTCACGATCTTCGCGTCGTACTTCGGCAGCCAGCCGTCCGTACCCAGGAACAGCTCGCCGCCGCCCAGCGCCAGCGACCCGCGCAGGTCGTAGGCGTAGTCCCGGGCGGACGACCTGGACAGGCGCCGCATCTGCACGCCGCGGATGTTCCGCGGCGGGCTTCGCAGCGAGAAGTTGTCCATCTCGTGCTCGCCGTCGATGTAGTGGAACCTGGTCTCGACGTTCACCGGGCCGAAGCTGTTGGCGTAGTCCGCACGGAACGTGTGTGCATCGACCGAGCGGATGTCCATTGGCAGCGCCGGGGTGCCGGTGCTCCCCGTCCTGTCGAAGGAATAGGACAGATCACCCCGCTGGACGCCGTGCTCGAAGCCGTAGCCGGCCCCGGCGTTCCAGCGCTGGTACTCGGTCGGAACGACATTTTTGCCGTTCCCGGTCTCGAAGTGGTTGCCGCCCAGGTAGGTACCGGAGACCTGGATACGGTGGCGGTCGTTGCTGACCCACAGCAGCGCGTTTCCGTTGTAGCCGATGTCGACCGTCTGGCCGCCGAAACCGATGATGCCGTGCGGCTCGAAGCTCTCGGTCTCGCCGAAATCGCCCTGGCGCGGCTCCGCGCGAATCGTGCCGCCGATGCTCTCGCTTCCGGCACTGACCGGAGAGATGCCGCGGACCACGGTCAGCTCGTGGAGGTCGCTGGTCGGGATGAAGCTGAGCGGCGGGTCCATCCAGTTCGGACAGGCCGGGCTCACGTTGAGGCCGTCCACCTGGGTGTTGACTCGCCCCCCGAACATGCCGCGGTACTGGGAGATCCCCGTCAGCGGGCCGTTCCGGTTCACGGCTGCGCCGGGTGCATATTTCAACATCTCGGCCGGGTCCAGGGGTACGTAGTGCTGCTCGGAGGGCAACAGACGAGTCTGGTGGAAACCCTCCACCGGCCGGCTCTTCTCCTCGAGGGCCGGGAGCCTGCCGGGCGGGGGCTCGGGGGGCGGTGGCGCCTCTTCCGCACCTGCCACACCCACCACGATCAGACAGACCACCCCCGCCAACGCCCGGCCGCCGTGCCGCACCCTATGTCATCTCCTCTCTGCGATGGAGTCTGCTCGAGAGCCGGCCCGCAGCGAGTTCAGCGCGCGTCCGCCTGGAGCTTGACCCAGAACATTCCGCGGAACTCGCCATTCTCGAAGCCGGTCGCCTCGTCCTCGGGATAGAGCGCCTGCAAACGGGCCTGCACTCCCGGCTCGATCCGATCGCCGTGGCACTTCATGCAGATGCCCTTCATGCGAATGGGCTCCACGTATCCGATCTCGCGCGACGAAAGTCGAACCGCCCGCGGCTCGTCGTCCTCCGGGTTGGCGAGATACACCGCGAGGAATTCGGACATCCAGGGCTCCGGAGCGTTCTCCGGATTCCGCAGCCGGTGACTGGTCCGGCCGAGGACGGCTCCGCCGGTACTGGTGAGCCGTGCAATCTCCGGCGCCCGGAGCTGACACACCTCGATGGCTCGCTCCGGCCCGCCTTCCCTGAGGGCTCCGGTCAAGGCACTGCGCAGCTCCTTCTTCAGCGGCTGGAGCGCTGCAGCGGCGCGGGCCATGTCGGCGTCGGAGACCTGCGCGGCGGTGGCGCACGCCACAAGCAGGGCTGCCAGCGCCACAGCGAGACCCGGCCGCATCGATTCACGAATCGACATGGAGACTCCCCGGCTTCGCGTCACGACCCGCGCTTGCGGGTCAGCTCCGTTCCGCTCGCTGCCAGAATCAAGCCCGCCCCGATGGCCTCGCGCGCGCCGAAGGGCTCGTCGGTGAGCGCGGTGGCCGTCGTCAGGCCCACGATGATCTCGAACATCAGGAGAATCGCCACCCTTCCCGGATCCAGCCGGCTGGCGCCGGCGATCGTCAGGCAGATCACCGGGAGCAGCCAGAGAAAGGAGAACGCCAGCAGCCAAGACGCGGAGCTTTCGAGAGCCTCGATTCCCGGGCCGAGATGCGGCGTACCGCCCACAGCCAGGCGACCAGGAAGAAGGCCGGACCCAGGAAGAGGAACTCGCAAAGAGCCGGTCGAATAGCGGGCGCTCGACGGTGCGATTGAGACCCACCATCGCAACGGCCCACACCACCCCGGCCGTCAGTCCCATCCAGTCCCCGCTCCCCGGGGTGCCGGTACTCCAGCCTCGGCACCGAAGATCACCAGCAACCCGGCAAATCCCAGGATGATCGTGCCGACCCTCCGTCCGGTGATCGGCTCGCCCAGCAGGAACCTCCCGAGGAGCGTGCTCCAAACGGGCGTCAGGTAGAAGAGCAGGAGCACCCGTGCCACCTGACCTCGCACCACGCCTTCCGCGTAGAGCGCGATCGAGACGGCAAGGCAGAAGCTCGCCAGCGCGAGAGGCCAGCCTCCCGCGAGGATGCGCCTTCATCTGCGGAGGGCGAACGGGGTCAGGAGCACCAGCGGCAGCAGGAAGCCGACCGTCGTGGCCGAGGCGTCACTCAAGCCCGTCGCGCGCAGCGCCCGCAAGGGAATCCACAAAGTGCCCCACAGGACCGCGGAGCACAGAATGGCCGCCTCCCAGCGCAGATCGTGTCCTTGCCTCAACGGGCTCTCCCGGGCCGCGGTTCGCTACCGGGGCAGGGCGAAAAGCAAGCCTGACGGCCCGATGAAGTCGAGCGTATGACCCGGGTCATACCCCCCCCCAGGAGCCCTCCCATAGAAAGCAGGGGAGTCGACGGTCCCGGGCCCCAGGCCGGTCCGTGGGGAATCCGACACCCATACAATGCCAGCGGGAGGGCAGAATCGATGAAGTCGACCGAGAGCATCAAGCTCGCCGACGTGCAGGCGGTCTACAACGGGCCCCGAGGGCGACCTCTGGGAGCTGGTGATGGGCGAGCAGATCCACATCGGCGGCTTCGAGTCGTCGATGGACCTGGCCGAGCGGGCCGGCATCGGGCCGGACAACGCGGCGTCGATCTCTGCTGCTGCAACGGCGCGGGCATGCGCTTCCTGGTCCGCTTCCGCGACGTCGCCTCGATGACCGGCGTCGACGCGACGAGACCGTGGTCGAGCGCGGGCAGGCGCGCTGCGCGGAAGAGGGGCTGGCCGACCGCATCGAGTTCACCCTGGCCGACGTCTGCGCCAGCGGCCTGCCCGACGGCCGAGGCCGACTTCGTCTGGGGCGAGGACGCCTGGTGCTACGTCGTGGACAAGGCGAAGCTGATCGCCGAGGCGGCGCGCCTGGTGAAGCCCGGCGGCACGATCGCCTTCACCGACTGGGTCGAGGGCCCCGCCGGGCTCAGCGACGAGGAGGCGACGGCGTTCCTGGTCTCATGAAGTTCCCGAACGTCCAGGACATCGCCGGCTATCGGAGCCTGCTGGAGAGCAACGGGTGCGAGGTCGAAGTCGCCGAGGACACCGGGCGGTTCGCGCCCTACGTCGACCTCTACCTGAACATGCTCAACATGCAGCTCACCTACGACGCCCTGAAGATCATCGGCTTCGACACGGAGCTGCTGGGGGCGCTGGCGGCGAGATGGGCTTCATGCAGGAGCTCGCCCACGCGGGCAAGATCGCCCAGGGCCTCTTCATCGCCCGCAAGCGTTAGAGCGGCTGCGACCCAGCAAGGCGACGAGCCTCTCCACGGTCGACGCCTTCGTCAGCTTCGCGAACCGCACGCCCTTGAGGCCGGCGCTCCTGCCTGCGATCCGCTCGATCTCCTGAGGGCGGCCCTTGATGATGGACCGTCTCGAGGCAGTTGTGGCGATCGAGGTGCACGTGGGTGGTGCAGAGGATGTTGACGTACTGACTGTGGTGCAGGTCGACGATCTTCTGGAGCAGGCCCCGCTGGTGGTGGTCATAGCCGATCGTCAGCACGCCGACGACGTCTTCCCCGTTCCGGTTCTCCCACTCGTCCTCCACGATCTGCTCCCGGATCAGATCGCGAACGAGCTCGGGAGCGGGAGGCGTAGCCACTCCCGATACCAGCCCGCCGATCCAGCTCCGCCAGCAGCGAATTCGGGCAGCGAGACGCTCGAAGCGGGTGACGCGCTCCTCATGCGCCATGATTCAACCCCAGTCGTGTGAGTGGAGTCGCCGACCCCGGCGAGCCCCCGCCGCGGGTGGCGTGCACCAAGGTTGGCCGCGCAAGAGCTTCCCCTCGTCGCCGAGAAGCTCGTCCACCGGCCCGTCGAAGATCAGCTCGTGCTTCTCGGAGAGCACCAGGACGCGGTCCCCCAGCTCTCCGGCGAGGCCCAGGTTGTGGGTGGTGGCCACGCTGGTCACTGGAAGGTCCTGGAGAAAGTCGACCAGCCAGCCGGTGCT
>CAWAPH010000026.1:0-228285 GCA_963783795.1 uncultured delta proteobacterium
GCCCGCGCGAGAAGGAGAGCCGGCCATGCCGATTGCGACGTTCGACCAGTACTGCGCCATGCTGGACAACGCGAAGCGGGGCCGCTTTGCCTATCCGGCCATCAACATCGCCGGACTCGAGGGGTTGAACGCGACCCTGGAGGGCTTCGCCGAGGCGCGGAGCGACGGGATCGTGCAGGTCTCCAGCGGCGGTGGCGCACACGCCACCGGGCCGGCCGTGGCCGACATGGCGCTCGGCGCCCAGGTGCTCGCCGAAGCGGCCCACCGCCTGGCGGAGCGCCACGACGTCCTGATCGCGCTTCACACCGACCACTGCCACCCGAAGAACCTGGAGCCCTTCGTCGATCCGCTGATCGAAGCCAGCGAGGCGCGGGTGGCGCGCGGCGAGCCACCGCTCTTCAACAGCCACATGTTCGACGGCTCCGAGCTTTCCCTCGCCGAGAACCTGGCGATCTCGAAGCGGTACCTGGAGCGCCTCGCCCCCATCGACATCATCCTCGAGATCGAGACGGGCGTGGTGGGCGGTGAGGAGGACGGCCACGACACCTCCGGGGTGGGAGCCGAGAAGCTCTACACGACGCCGGAGGAGATGGTCTCCGCACACGAGACGCTTCAGCCGATCGGGCGCTTCCTCCTCGCCGCGACCTTCGGCAACGTGCACGGGGTCTACAAGCCGGGCAACGTGGTGCTCCAGCCGAAGATCCTGCGCGACGGCCAGCAGGCGGTGCAGTCGAAGCACGGCAGCGCCGAGAACCCCCTCGACCTGGTCTTCCACGGGGGCTCGGGCTCGACCCTGGAGGAGATCCACGAGTCGCTCGAGTACGGCGTGGTCAAGATGAACATCGACACCGACACCCAGTACGCGTTCACGCGGCCGATCGTGGATCACGTGCTGCGGAGCTATGACGGCGTGCTGAAGATCGACGGCGAGGTGGGGGAGAAGAAGGCGTACGACCCCCGCTCCTATCTGAAGAAGGCGACGGCCGGCATGAAGGAACGGGTGGTGCGGGCCTGCGCCGATCTGCGCAGCACCGGGACCAGCCTCTCCGCGCGCTGAGCAACCAAACCCCCAAACGAGAGTGAGGACCCATCGATGACGGCTCGAACCATCCCGATCTTCAGTCTGAGCGCTCTTCTCCTCGGCGCCGCGCTGCTCGCCGCCTGCGCGGCGAAGACGGAGATCCCGAACGCATGGCGGAACCCGGCCCACGAGGGCGTTCCCTACCAGAAGATCTTCGTGATCGGCGTCGGCGAGAACGAGGCAAATCGGCGGCTCTTCGAGGATCAGTTCGCGGCGGCGCTCTCCGGCAAGGAGACCGTCGCCTTGCACAGCTACGGGGCACTCCCGAAGAGCCAGCGGCTCACCGAGGCGGAGATCCGGGGAGCGATTCAGGGCGGGAGCTTCGACGCCGTCGTGATCACCCGAGCCCTCGGCGTCGAAGAGAAGCAGGAGTACGTCCCGCCGCAGACCTACACCGTCCCCAGTCACTACCGCGGCGGCTACTACGGCTACTACGGATCCAGCTGGGATGTCGTCCACGAGCCGGGCTACTACAAGACCTTCACGATCGCGCGGCTGGAGACCAACCTCTACGACGTCGGGACGGGCGAGCTGGTCTGGTCCGGTCAGTCCGAGACCTTCAACCCGAGCAACGTCCAGGAGATCATCGACTCGGCCACCAAGGCGGTGGCCAAGCGCCTGCGCAGCGAGAGCCTGGCCCGCTGATCCCCGCCCGGAGCGTGGGCGGCTGCCGCTCGGCAGCGATCAGGCGGCGCGACCGGCCTCCGCGGCCAGCGCCCGCGCGGCACTTCCCAGTGTGATCATCGTCAGCGCCGAGGAAGATCACCTTGATGCCGACCAGCACGCCGATGGCCCAGGAGCCCGAGAGAGGCCACTGAACCCAGATCAGACAGCCCAGCAGCACCGAGAGCAGCGCCGCCCACCAGGACCCAGCCCCAGCCGCGCAGCGGCCGCACGCGCAGGGCGGAGATCGCCTCGAAGACGCCCGCCATCACGAAGTAGACGGCCAGCGCCAGGGTGAGGAAGCTCAGCTGGAGCAGCGGGTGGGCGATCATGACGACGCCGCAGATCGCCGTGAGCAGGCCGAGCAGGAGCCCCAGCAGCTTCTGGCTGAAGGAGCCGGCCTGGAAGGAGAAGGCGGACTGGGCGACGCCGGCGGCGAGCACCAGGCAGCCCACCATCAGCGCCACCGCCACCCCGGTCCAGAGCGGCGCGGACAGAGCCAGCATCCCCAGGATCAACATGGCGATTCCGAGCAGTGTCATCCCGGTGGCGTTGGCCTTGATGGTGTCGGAGAGGGAAGGGGCGGTCATGGCGAGGTCCTCCTGCGGCGAGCATACCCGAACTTGGGGCGCCGCGCGGGGCTCGATCGACCGCGGCCAGCGCTCACTCCCGGTCGGAGCTGGTGACGGCTAGCGAGACCAGGCGGGCCATGATCACCACCAGGTAGATCTGTCCCGTCAGCGCCTGCAGGATCGCCAGATTGTGTGCGAGTTCGCTCTTCGGTGCGATGTCGCCGTACCCCAGCGTGGTCAGGGTCACGAAGCTGAAGTAGATCAGCCGGCTCATCCCCGTGGTGCTGACGCCAGCCAGACCTTCCTCGCCCTCGATGAAGCGGCCCAATTCGAAGGACGTGGGATCGCTGATGTAGACCAGCGAGTAGGCCATGGCCCAGATCATTCCCATCATCAGGTAGACCGCGACGGCGCCCTGGATGCGGTGAGGCGTGATGGGGCCCTTGCGGAGCACCCTGTACAGGAGTGCGGCGGTGACCGCGATCAGGAAGAGCATCGTCGAGGCGTTGTTCAGCAGCAGGCTGGAGTGATCCAGACGGGCGTAGGGCAGGATTTGCCCGCTGAAGCTCAGCACGGCCAGCGCGACCACGCCCCAGAACACCAGGCGGCTCCGGTCGGAGACGGCGTAGACGCCCGAGATCATCACCAGCACCGCGAAGGCATCGAGCAGATACTGGCTGACCGTTCCGGGCTCGGAGAGCGGGTAGAACACGAAGATGAGCAGGAAGAGGCTGATCAGGAAGGCCGTCAGCCCCGCGTCGCTGGTGAGGAGCCGCCGGATCGGACGGCGACGACGCAACTCAGCCAGAAACTTCATCTCGCCCCCCACCTGCCCGCTGGGGTGCGGTGCACCGTCAGAGGCTCCCCAGAGGCCTCTGGAAGGTACGCTCGACGGGCTCGGCGACGCAGGCCCGCCAGACGTCTTCCTCTCCGTCGAACAGCAGCGCCACAGGGTAGGCGGGCAGCGCCAACGCGCCGCCCACGACGACCTGGAGGAAGCCGAGCGGCCGGAGCACGACCAGGTCGTACGCGCTGCGCGCGACGCTGGGCGGGCGTGCGATGCGCTCCAGGTCCTCCGGGCGGCTCGAGGGCTCGACCGAGAGCGCCGGTGACGAGAGAAGCAGGATGCTGAGGGCAAGGACGATGCGAGTCATGGGTCCTCTCACCGGCTACGGCGTCCAGCCACCGCCGAGGGCGCGGTAGACGCGGACCAGGTTCTTGGCGACGCGGCCCTCGCTATCCAGCAGCTGGTCCTGCTGCTCGAAGAGGGACCGCTCCGAGTCCAGGACGTTCAGGAAGTCGACCAGGCCGGTCCTGATAGAGGATGCTGACGAGCTCCACGGTCTGCTCCGCCGCGACGACGGCTCGACGCAGCTCCTCGGCGCGCGCGCGCTCCTGCGCATAGCCCGCCAGCGAGTTCTCGACCTCCTCCACCGCCAGCAGCACGGTCTGCTCGTAGCGCACCAGTGCCTGGCGCGTGAGCGCCTCCTGGGCGCGGACGTTGCTGCGGATGCGGCCCCCGTCGAAGAGGTTCCAGCGCAGCTGCGGCCCGAAGCTCCAGGCCTGGGCTCCGTTGGTGAACCAGCTGGCGGTGGACTGGCTGAATCGAAGGCGAAGCTGCCGAGCAGCGCCAGCCGCGGGTAGAGGTCGGCCGTGGCCACGCCGATGCGCGCGCTCTGCGCCGCCAGCTGGCGCTCGGCGGAGCGCAGATCGGGTCTCTGGCGCAGCAGGTTGGCGGGCAGCCCCACCGCCACCTCGGCCTCGGGAAGTGGGATCGGGGCCGGCTCGCGCAGCTCCGCGTGAAGCTGGCTCGGATACTCGCCCAGCAGCACCGCGATCCGGTTCACCGCGGCGATCAGAGCCTCGCGCAAGGACGGGAATGAACGACGCGGTGCGCGAGACGTTGAGCTCCGCCTGTCGGAGATCGAGATCTCCCACCAGGCCCACGCTGTTGCGGACTCGGACCAGCTCCAAGCTCTGGTTCTGTATCTCGACGTTTCGCTGGGCGGCGAGGATCCGCTGCTGGAAGGTGCGGACGTCGACGTAGTTGGTCGCCACCTCCGCGTAGAGGGCCACCAGCACGTCCCGGTAGTCCTCGAGCGACGCGGCCAGCTCCGCGTCGGCGGACTCGACCGAGCGGCGGATGCGCCCGAACAGATCCACCTCCCAGTTGGTGGCGAGGCCGGTGCTGTGGAGGTCGTTGGGGCGTCCCACCGATGGGAAGGCCCAGGTCCAGCTCCTCCGAGAGCTGCGAGCGGTTGTAGGAGGGAGTCGCTGTCCACGCGCGGGAACCACTCGCCCACCGCGATTCCGCGCCGCGCCTGCGCCTCAGCGATCCGTTCGACGGCCTGGCGGAGGTCCAGGTTGCCCTGGCCGGCGCGCTCGATCAGCGCGACGAGCAGCCGGATCCTCGAGCACGGTCCACCAGCTCTCGAGGCTCGCGTCGCCGGCCGAGAGGCCCCGCACCAGATCCTGGTGCCAGGCGTCGGGCATGTCGAACTCGGGCTCCTGGTAGTCGGGCCCGACGGCGCAGCCTCCGATCGCGAGAAGGGCGGTCAGGCAGAGGGCGGCGGCGCGCCGGGTCTGCCGTCTCTCGGGAGCGAAGCATCGAGAGCACCAGTCTACTCGGCTGCGCCACTCACGGGTAGTAGAGATCGCTCGGACTAGGGACTCGGGCGCTCCGCGCCGATCTCGCGAAGGGAGGCCGCAATCGCCTGGGCCAGCTGGCGCGCCAGGTCGGCCTCGGCATCGACCAGGCCGGGGTAACCCTCCCGGGGCAGGGACGCCGACCGGGAGAAGCGATACGCGGCGGCGTCCCCGGCGCCGGGTCGCGGGGTGATCCGATAGCTGGCATCGAGCACGGCCGTGCCGGCCATGGTGCCGTGCAACCGGTCGACGTAGACGTCCACCGTGTAGTCCCAGTCGTCCAGGTCGGCGGGGCGCGCGCTCACGTCGTAGCCCAGGGCTGCCGACATCTCGGCCCGCAGATACGAACGCAGGCCGGCGCCCAGGGGCTCCGCCCACTGATGCTCACGGGCCGCTTGCACCTGGCCCGCCTCCGTCTCCACCACGATTCCGGACTGGTCCAGGTACGGCGCCACGGTGACGCGCCCCAGGCCGACCCGGACCGGCGTCTCCACACGCCCCGACTGCTCGGCCGGCTCGGCGCGCAACAGGTACTGCGTGCGCGGAGGTGACGAGCCGGCGCAGGCGATCAGCAGGAGGGCGAAGAAGGCGGCAAAGGTTCTCATTGTGGTCCTGCCGGCGGCTGGGGATCTTCCCCCGGCTCGCTGCTGAAGATGAGGGCGTTCGGCTTCTCCTCGAGCGTCTCCAGGAGAACCCGCAGGCTCTGGAGCGTGCGGTCGAACTCGGTGATGGTGCGCAGCAACCGCTCCTGCATCTCGGAGTCGGCGGAGACCGAGTCCAGCGTACCTCGCAGCTGAGCGAGGGTTTCTTCCAGGGACGCAGGAAGCGACTGCAGGCCCTCGCTCGCGACGATGGCATCCACGTCCGCGAGCAGCCGGTCCACCCCATCCAGCAGCTCGTCGAGCGGCAGGGCGTTCAGCTTGTCGAGCAGCGTGGTGATCCGCACCTGGATACCCTCGAAGCCGCTGGCGACGGTGGGGATCGTCGGGTGGCCCGCGAAGCTGCCCATCTCGGCGGGGGGCTCGTCGGGATACCTGTCGATGTAGACGTACAGGCTGCCCGTCAGCAGGTTGCCCGTCGAGAGGGTCGCGCGGAGTCCGTTTCCGACCCCGGCTTCGATTGCGCGTGCCAGTGTCGCCGCGCCCTCCTCCGAGTCCGGCAGCTCGAGTCGGCCCGGCTCCAATCGGATCAGCACCGGGATCGGTTCTCCCTTTCCGCTGAAACCCTTGGCCGCCATCTCCTTGAGCAGCACCCGCTCTACCCGTCCTAGCCGGATGCCCCGGTACTCCACCGGCGCGCCGGGCCGGAGGCCCCTCACCGATTGCGGGAAGCGGACCACGTACTCGATGGCGTGGCGGTAGGGCTGCTCGTTCACGCTCGCGTAGTTGTCGTAGAGCTTGAAGGTCTCGCCGGCTTCGACGGGCCCTCCGGGCTCCACCCCCTCCGGCAGGCCGAAGACCACGCCACCGACGAGAATCGCTTCGACCGAGGCAGTCTGCACGTGGATCCCATCGGCCGTAGCGCTGAGGGAGATCCCGCTGGCGTTCCAGAAGCGGGTGGCCGAGGTGACCAGGTCGTCGTAGGGCTCCTCGATGAAGGCGCGGTAGTACATCTTCTGGCTCTCGACGTCGAACTCGGCGCTCTCGACCCGGCCGACGCGGAACTTCTTGTACAGGATCGGAGCCCCGCTGTTCACCGAGCCCGACTGTTCGGCCACCATCCGGAAGTGCAGGCCCGGGGTGCCCGTCGGCGTGACCGGTGGCTCCTCCAGGCCCACGAAGTCGTGGCGACCCTGCTTGCCGGTCCCAGGCGCGAGCTGGATGTAGCCCCCGGAGAGCAGGGTGCCCAGACCGGATACACCCCCCGGCCCGACGCGAGGGCGCACCACCCAGAACTGGGTGTCCTCGCGCAGCAGCGATGCCGCGGCCTTGTCGAGCCGCGCGGTCACGACCACGCTCTCCAGGTCGTCGGCCAGGCCGACGCCGTCGACCAGGCCCACCTCGACGTCGCGGAACTTGATCTTGGTCTTGCCAGCCTCGATGCTCGCGCCGGAGGAGAGGACGATCGTGATCTCCGGCCCCTGGCTCTGGAGGGTGTGGATCACCATCCAGATGCCGAGCACCAGGGCGACGATCGGGACCAGCCAGATGGCGGAGATGCGCCGGCGCTCACTGACGGTGGCCTTGGCCTCATTCATCGATTTCCCCGAGCTGGTCCCAGATGAGCCGTGGGTCGAAGGCGTGGGCGGCGAGCATGGTGACGATCACGACCCCGCCGAAGGCCAGCGCCGCCGCACCGGGAGTGATCACGAGAAGTCCGCCCAGATTGATCAGCGCGACCAGGATCGACACGACGAAGACGTCCGTCATGGACCACTTGCCGACCAGCTCGGCGGCCCGGTAGAGCCGGCTCCGCTCGTGATGGGAGCTCGGCTGGCCGCGCGAGACGCTCCAGCAGAGCCAGGAGAGCGCGAAGAGCTTGCTGAGCGGCACCAGGACGCTGGCGATGAAGATGACTGCGGCGATCGGGTAGTCGCCGTGGTGGATCAGCACGACGACTCCGCCGATGATCGTGCTGTCCATGGCGCGGCCGAGCTGCTCGGTCGTCATGATGGGGAGCACGTTGGCGGGAATGTAGAGCAGCGAGGCCGTCGCCACGAGGGCCAGAGTGCGCTGGAGACTGTTCGGCTCGCGCAGGTGCAGCCGCGCCCGGCAGCGCGGGCAGCGGCCGAGCGCCTCCGGGGCGACCTTGAAGCACACGTGACAGCACGCGAGCCCCTGCGCGGCCGCCGTGTCGGCGGGAAATCCGTTCACGACGCGCACACCTCGATCTCGCGCCACATCTGGAGCCGGTCGAGGCTGGAGAGGCTGGCGGTGAAGCAGATGGCGAACCCCACGTACGCCCAGAAGGAGATGCCCAGCACGACCGTCGCCATCGCTCCGATCTTCACCAGACTGACCAGAACGCCGATCACGAAGACTTCGACCATGCTCCAGGGGCTCAGCAGGAACAGAAGCCGCCCGGCCGGAACCAGCCAGGGCGCCGGGACGCGGTGGCGAATCGGCACGATCAGCGCCATCAACGTCCCGAGCATCAGGGCGGGGATGCCGACGATGGGGCCGAGCACCAGCACCGCGAGCGTCGCGTATCCGTCGCCGTAGAGCTGCACCGCGGTCCGCGGCAGGGTCATCACCTGCTCCAAGCCCTTGGCCTTGAGCGCCAGGAAGGGGAACGAGTTGGCGAGCACCAACAGGACACACGCCGCCAGCGCGAACGCGAGCGTTCTCGTCAGGCCGTCGGCGGCGGGGGCGGTGAGATGGTTCCCGCAGCGAGGGCAGTTGGCCCGCTGCCCTTCGCGCAACTCCCCGACCTGGACCAGCAGGTCGCATTCGATGCAGGCGGTGGGTTCCGCTGAGGGCGCGTTCAACTCGATCTTCCCGATTTGCCGAGAGCCAACCGTCTGGTCCGTCTCGCCTGTCTCTGCGGTGTTTCGGCCCCGCTGAAGCTACGAGCCTAGCCTAACAGCGAAGAAGTGTCTCTCGTGGGCCGGACACGGCGTCAGTTCTGCGACGCTCCGCTGATCTCGTGGAACCAGCGGCCGTGGATCTGCTCGTACAGGCCGTTCTCGACGATCCGCAGGATGGCGCGATCGAGCACCTCCCGGTACGGGCTCTCCTCGGGAAGCAGCAGTGCAGCCTTGGTTCTGGTGAAGCGCGGCCCGGCGAGAACAGCGCGGCCCTTCCCCTCGTGCCGGACGTAGTACGACCCCATTGCCCACTCGTGGACGATCGCGTCGAGCTTCCCGGCCGTCATGGCGTCGAAGAGCTCGCCGGGCGTCTCGTACAGGATGGGATCGACGCCTCGACGGCGGATGCGCTCCAGGATGGGGTTCGCGGCGAGGGCTCCCACTTCGTGGCCGCGCAAATCCTCGACGGTCCGAATCCCTCGGTCCAGGTGTCCCACGGTCACCACGGCCGTGATGCTGCCGATGAACAGGGTGACCAGGAACAGCGCCCCGAACATCCAGAGGAGTGCCAGGGCCCGCCCCAGGGCGCCTCTCGGGACGGCGTCGCCATATCCCACGGTCGTGGCGGTGACACACGCCCACCAGAACGCATCGTAGATGCCGGGACGGTACCCGTGACGGAAGCTGGAATCGGGCCGCTTGCGCTCGATCAGCCAGATGGCGTGAGCGACCACGATCAGCACCAGAAACGCGACGCCGAGGAGCTCCAGGAGGTAGGTCGCCCGCAGGAGCGTCCGCAGCGACCGTGGCGCGCTGAGCTCGGTGGACGCGACGATCTGCGCTCCGGTCTCGTAGATGCCGTGGGTGTAGTCGTACTCGTCCTCCAGCTCGCTGAGCTGCGGTACCGGCAACCCGGTCACGTCACCCTCGCCGCTCTTCAGCTTCTCGAGCACCGCGGCGGGCCCCTCGACCTCGATCAGCTCGTAGGGCAGCTCGGCTTCCGTCAGCACGGCCTCGACGATTTCACAGCCGAATCCCGTGAGCACGTTCCCGATCTCGAAGCAGAGCGGCTTGGCCTCCCACCACAGGACGCGAAGCGGCCGCAGCTCGCCTTCCGGTGGCTCCTGGGCGAAGGCGATGGCCCCCGAAGAGAGGGCGATGGCCACGGCTAGACACGAGATCGACACGGCTCGAGTCAGTGTCCGACGACAGTCGTGGATTCCGTACATCGGCGGCCTCCCGTGTGATTCCGCACCCGAAGATGTACTCGATCCATTGGCCCATGGCTGGCGGGGAGGGAAATCTCCGCCCCGCTACTCTGGCGCTGGGCTAGCCTTCTTGGCGGATGCCTCGAGGAGGAGGGCCTCGCCCAGCAGGCTGGACGACGACCCCCTTCGTCGACTACCAACCTGGCCCCCGCACAGCTTCCGATGAAAGGAACCTTTTCGATGAAACGATCCCTCGTCGTTCTGATCGCCGCAGTCCTCGCCCTCTCCGGGCTCGGCTCGCCGACCGCCGCCTCGGCCGAGGCGTCCTCCGACTCGCCGGTGCTCTCGCGCATCGTCTCCAGCGACACGCTGCGGGTGGGGATGTCCGGAAACCAGCCGCCGCTCAACTTCAAGGCGAAGGACGGGACCATGATGGGCCTGGAGGTGGACCTGGCCGAGGCGCTCGCATCGCTGATGGGCGCCAAGCTGGAGATCGTCCAGAAGCCCTTCGGTGAGCTGCTCGGCGCCCTGCAGAAGGGCGAGGTGGACCTCGTCATGTCCGGCATGACGATCACCGCCGAGCGGAACCTGAAGGTCGCCTTCGTGGGCCCTTACTACCTCTCGGGCAAGTCGATCCTGACCAAGTCCTCCGCTCTCGCCCAGGCGGACGAGACTGCGGACCTGGACCAGGCCGACATCAAGCTCGCGGCACTGGAGGGCTCGACCAGCCAGCAATTCGTCGAGGTACTGATTCCGAAGGCCAGCCTGGTGACGACCAAGAACTACGACGAGGCCGTGAAGCTGGTCCTGGAGGACAAGGTTCAGGCACTGGTCGCAGACCGCGAGATCGTCGCCCTGACGGCATTCCGCAATCCCGAGGCGAAGCTGGCCACCCTCGCGCAGCCGCTCACCATCGAGGCGATCGGCATCGCGGTTCCGCCGGGTGACGGCCTGCTGATGAACTTCCTGGAAAACACGCTCGGCGCCCTCGAGGCCGGCGGTCTCCTGGGCGGACTGCGCGCGCGCTGGCTCGAACAGGGCGACTGGGTCGCGCAGCTTCCGTAGCCGACTCTCCGACAAGTCGAACCCCCCTCATGGCCCGGCGCTGGAAGATCGCTCTCGGGCTCGCGCTGGCGCTGTTCGCGCTGCGCGCGGCCCTCCCCACCATCGTGACACACGTCATCGAGGGACAGGCGAGCTCCGCGCTGGGGCGGGCCGTCGAGGTGGAGAACGTCGATCTCTCCCTCCTGGCCGGCGGCATTGCGCTGGAGGGGCTCCTGGTGGGGCCGCCGCTCGATCCCGAGGCGCCCCCCGCAGCGATCGACCCGGAGACCGCGCTGATCCGCTGGCCCCACTGCCGGGTCGACGTGGGCTGGCTGGGACTCCTCTCCGGAGAGCTGCGGATCCAGCGGGTGACGGTCAGGGGAGCCCGCGAGCGTCTGGTGCTCCAGGCCGACGACCGTCTGGAGCCGCTGGTGGTGGCGCGACCCGGGGATTCCGAGCCGCCTTCCGCGGCTCCGAATTCTGCGGAGTCGGAGGAGACGGGGGAGGTGCCGGCGGCGGACGAGGGTGCGCGGGGAGGCGGCTGGCCCCTGCGAATCGAGCAGCTGACGCTGGAGGATCACGCCTTCCTTCTGATCGACGCCGCCGACGCCTCCCGGCCGCCCGTCGAGCTCGACCTGGCCGAGCTGACGGTGGGAGAAATCGTGCTCAACGGCGGGAGGGTCTCGGTCGGGCCAGTCGGGCTTCGAAGCCCGCGCCTTCGCGTACGCCGCGACCTCCAGTTTGCCGCCGAAGCGGAACCGGAGACTGCGGCGCCAGGGACACCTCCACCGTCAGAGCCTCCGGAAGCAGGTGCCACCCGCTTGGGATTCCGCCTGGCCTCCTTCACCATCGAGGACGCGCAGCTCGGCCTCCTTCTCGACGAGGGTGAGTTCGAAGTCGCGATGAGCCTCTCGGTGCGCGACGCAACACTGGAGCGGAACGAGCGCTTTCCCGTCGAGCTCCGGCTGACCCGCGAGGACGGCTGGCTCGAAGTAGCCGGGGATCTCGGGCTCGCCCCGATCGGTTTCGCCGGCACGGTCCGCTGGGAGGACTTCCCCCTGGTCGGGCTGATCGCCGCTGCGGATCCCGAGATTCCGCTGGCTCTCCACGCGGGCTCGGTGGCCGGTGACCTGACGGTCGAGCTGGAGAACATCGGCGGCGCCGAGCCCGGCCGGGCGTCGCTGCGCGGACGGGTTGCCGCCAGGCAGGTCGGGCTGCGACACGACGAGGAGATACTGAAGCTCGATTGCGGGGCCTTCGAGCTGGTGGCAGACGAGATCGAGATACCGCTCCAGAGCGACGAGCCGCCGAAGGTCGCCCTCGCCTCGGTTCGGATCGAGAAGCCCGCGGTCAAGCTGGTGCGCCGGGCTTCTGCGGCAGGAGAGGAAGAGGAGCTGCCGCTGGCGACGGAGGAGTCCAGTCCCGCGTCGGAAGCGCCGCGAATCGCCGTGGGCAGGCTGGAAGTCAATGGAGGCACCCTCCAGCTGATCGACGAGTCGGTCGAGCCGACGGCGACCACCTCGCTGAGCAAGATCCGGCTCGCGGGATCAGACCTCGAGTTCCCCGCCCGCAGTGGCCAGCTCGAGGCCGATCTCCGCAGCATCGAGGGTGTCTCCCTCCAGGTCGCGGGGGACTGGCAGGAGGGCGCCGGAGCCACGACCGTCGCTCTCCAGAAGCTCCAGCTCGGGAGCTACAGCCCCTACCTGGCGCGGGCCGCCGGGTTCGAGTTCACACGAGGGAGCCTCTCTCTCGACGGAAGGATCCAGAGCGCGGGGCCGAAGCACGAGGTGAAAGCCGACCTGACTTTCGCCAAGCCCGCCCTGCGGGACGTGAAAGAGGGGGCCTTCGAGAAAACCTTCGGGATGTCGGCCCCCACCGCCGTCTCGCTCCTGACGGGCCCGAGGGGCCACATCGTCCTTCCCCTCCACCTGAACCTGGACGAGGGCGGAAGCGGAGTGGATCTCCGCGTCACTGCTGGTCGGTGCGTTCCGCCAGTCGCTCGCCGCCGTGATCGCGGCGCCACTCAAGGGGCTCGGGCTGGCTCTTCGTGTGGGGACCGCCGGCCGCGCGGGAGGCAACGGAGGGCTGGGACTCGATCCCGTCGAGCTCGGGCCGGGCTCGGCGCAGCTCACACCCGATCAGATCGACCATGCGCGCCTGGTGGCCGAGGGCTTCTCGGCCCGCCCCGACATCGGGCTGGTGCTGGCGGGCCGGTACGGCAAGGAGGACGAGCCCTTCCTGCGTGCGCAGGCCCTGCTGGAGCGAATCGACGCCGGGGAGTTCGCTCCCTACGACGAGAGGAGCTTCGGTGAGCGCCGACGGCTGCGGCACGGACTGGAGCGGCGGGTGCAGCTCCAGCCGGACGAGCTCGAGCCCGGGGACGCGGTGTTGATCCAGGAGTGGCTGGAGAAGATCGACGTCTCCCGCGAGGCTCGAGAGAGCCTGGCCAGCGCCCGGGCGTCCACGGTGCAGTCCGTCCTGGTGGATGACTACGGCCTCGACGCCGAGCAGGTCCGAATCGCAGAGCCCCGAAAGGGACCACCGGGTGTAGCGATCGAGCTCTTCGTCACCGCCCGGTGAGGCCTGCACGCGGGCCGGGCGGATCTGCGCTGCGGCTTGGCAGCGGCCTCCTTCAGTAGATCCGGGGAACCTCCTGTCGGAAATTGAGCTCCGTCGGGGCGCCCTTGGGTCGTCGCGGACGCTTTCCGAACTTGGGAGGAACGAAGCGCTGCTTCTCGTAGGGCACCGCGGAGAGCAGGTGGGAGATGCAGTTCAATCGGGCTCGCCGCTTGTCGTCCGCCGGGACGCGGACCCACGGCGCCCAGGGCGTGTCCGTCGCCTCCAGCATGCGGTGGTACGCCCCGGTGTACTGCCACCAGCGCTGCCAGGACTCGACGTCCATGGGAGAGAGCTTCCAGTGGCGCAGGGGGTCGGTCATCCGCACCTTGAACCGCTTCTCCTGCTCCTCCCGGCTGACGTCGAAGAAGTACTTGACCAGGACGATCCCGCTCTCGACCAGGTCCTTCTCGAACTCAGGGCACGACTCCAGAAAGCGCTCGTACTCCGGATCGGTGCAGAAGCCCATCACCCGTTCGACACCCGCCCGGTTGTACCAGCTGCGGTCGAACAGGATCACCTCGCCGGCCGCGGGGAAGTGCCGCAGGTAGCGCTGGATGTACAGCTGGCTCTTCTCGCGATCGCTCGGCGCAGGGAGCGCCACCACCCGGAAGACCCGGGGGCTGACGCGCGCGGTGATGCGCTTGATCACGCCGCCCTTGCCGGCTGCGTCTCGCCCCTCGAAGACGACGACCACCCGCAGTCCCTCGCGCTTGACCCATTCCTGCAGGTGACAGAGCTCCACCTGGAGCTTGCGCAGCTCGCTCTCGAACTCCTTGCGGGGCATCTTCTGGCCTGCAGTGTCTTGCTGCGTCTCCGGGGATTTTCTTTCGCGCTTCTTCTTCTTCTTGCCTGCCACGGTGTCTCCTCTTCGGACTCGCTCCGCTGGCTCACCCCCGTTCGACCGTTGACGAGTATACACCGAGGCCGAACCGGCCCTATCTCCAAGGGCACCGGCCGCGGGCGAAGTCGCGTCGGCGCTGTGCAGGGCCCTCGACGTCTACGTCGGCGAGGGACGCTGGACACACGGGAAGGTCGGGGAAGCCGAGGAGGAGGCTGCCGAGAATTCCGGGGGAGGGGAGTCACCGCCTCTCGAGGTCCGACTCAGGCTCGTACCTCTCGCAAAGATCGTCTCGGAGACACTCGAGTTCGTCGACGAGCCCGGGTCGGACTTCCTTCTCCTCGTCACGCGAGAGATCCAGGACGCCGACACGGACTGGGGCGAGATGAGCCAGGCGTTCCTGACGCGAGCGGCTGTGAGTCGGCCAGAGTCCGGCTCACCTACCGCTTCGCGGTCCTGATTCGCTGAGCGGCCGGCGCGCTGCTGGCGACCCCACTTGACAGCCCTTCGCTCGCCTGGCACTATTTAATAGATGGTTTGATCCATCTATTAAAACCCCTGGAGGGCGTTTGGCCAGGCGGGGCAGAAAGAGCATCGCGGGCGAGAGACGGGCGCAGATCCTGGATGCCTTCCGCGCCTGCGCCGTCCGCAGCGGTCTGGAGAAGGCATCGCTCCGGGAGGTGGCCGGAGAGGCCGGCCTGCCGGTCAGCAACCTGCACCATTTCTTCAAGAACCGGGACGAGATGGTCAGCGAGCTCGAGAAGCGGATCATCGGCGGCATCATCGAGAACCTCGATGCTCGAGTTCCGAGACGAAGGGGATTCGCAGAGGCGATTCAGGAGGATCATCGAGTTCCTCTTCAGCCCCAGGGCCCAGAAGCTCGAGGACGGCAGCCTCTACTACGACTTCTGGTCACTGGCCCATCGCAGCGCGAGGTTGCGACGCACCTTCCGGAATCAGATTCGAGACCAGCGCCTGCGTCTGCTCGAGGAGTTCCGCCAGGCGGACGGCTTCGGCGCACTCTCGAAAGCGGAGCTGAGGGAGATCGCGAACATCCTGCTCGCGCTCGTCGAGGGCACCTTCTACATCCTCGACATGGATGGCGAGAACGTCTCCCCAAAGAGAATGGCCCGCATCGCGACGCGCTTCCTCGAGCTCTACGCGGAGGAGAAGCTGCGGGAGAAAACCACGAAGGAGGGCGAGAAATGGAAAACCGAAAGGTGATCATCGTCGGCGCCGGAATTGGCGGCCTCTCGGCGGGATACTGGCTCAGCCAGAGAGGCTACGAGGTCGAAATCCTGGAGGCCCTGGACCGGCCAGGCGGGCGCATGGCGACGATGGAGCGCAATGGAGACAAGGTCGACGTCGGCGCCCAGTTCTTCCACTCCAACTACGTCCACGCGTTCGATCTGATCGACGCGTTCGGCCTGCGGCGGACGCTGAAGGACATCCAGGGAAAGGTGCTGTTCCGGTTCGCCGACGGCACCCAGCTGGACTTCACGCCCAAGTCCCTCTACATGAGCGGCCTCGGCCTGGCCAACAACGCCAGACTCTACTGGTTCGCCCTCAAGCACATCGTCTTCGCACACAGGTCACCGATGTACCGGATCGAGGAGGACCTCCCGGAGCGTGACGATGTGGAGATCGCGAGCTTCTTCAAGAAGCCTTCGGAGCAGAAGCTCAGGGACCTCTTCACCGGAATCGCCCTGGCGAGCAACATGACCGAGCCGGAGTGGATGAGCCTGTACCACTTCATCCAGCTGCTCCGCATCGACATGTTCACCCGCTACTCCGTCCTGACCGGCGGCAATGCGTCACTGACGGATGCCATGGCCAGCAGCCTGCCGGTGCGCTGCGACTCCCCGGTGCGCCAGCTCGTGATGGAGAAGGGCCGGGTCGTCGGCGTGCAGATGGAGGAAGACGGCTCGGTCCGCAAGGCCGGGCACGTGATCGTCGCGGCCGCGGCGCCCTCGGTGGGGCGCATGCTGCCCGACGAGCTCGCAGAGCAGCGCGAGTTCTTCGAGTCCGTGGTCCAGGCGCCGCTCCCGATGCCGGTCTTCTTCCTCGACCGTCCCGTGAAGAAGGACGTCTGGGCGTACTTCAACCAGCCCACCGTCAAGCGGACCTTCAGCTTTGCCGTCGATGGATCGGTCAAGTGCCCCGAGATGGTTCCCAGCGGCAAGGGGGTGGTGAGCGCGTGGTCGTGCTACCCGAACACGCTCGACCTGGTCGGCAGGCCCGACGAGGAGATCACCAAGAAGGCGCTGGAGGATCTCGAGTCGGTGATTCCGGGCATCGCGGGCCAGGTGGAGGAAGCCCGGGTGTTCTGGCACAAGGAGGCCGGGATGGGGCACTACCCCACCGGATCGTACCGAAGGGTCCTGGACTTCAAGCAGAAGGCAAAGGACCTGAAGGGAGTCTCCTTCGTCAGCGACATCTTCGGCGGCTGCTTCATGGAAGCGGCGATGGTGAGCGCGGCCGACGCCGTCAAGCGGGTCTGCGGCTGGGGGGGAACCTCGAGCTAGGGCTGCTTCGATTCCGCCAGGTAGTCGCGGGTCCTCTGCACGAAGGGCTCCTGGTTGAGCCCGGCCGCTCTCCCCACGGCGAGCGCCTCGTCGACGCTCATTCCATCGCGCTGCACCAGCCGGGTGGTGAGCCAGCTCCCGACGCGGTTCGAGTTGCCGCAGTGGATCAGGACCTGCTTGTCCGGGTTCGAGTCGACGACCTTCGAGATCCGGTCGAACGCCTCGGCGGAGTACGGGCGCATTCTCGAAACGGGAGCCGAGACGTAGCTCATACCGAGATCTTCCACGGCGCCGGCCTCGTCCCAGCGCACCTCAGCGGGCTCCCGCAGGTTGACGACCAGATCGATGCCCTTCTCCTTGGCCACCGCGAGCGCCGCGACGTCGGGCTGCCCGGAGAACCAGAGGTTGCCCAGCCGCGTCACGTTGGGGACGGCGCCCCAGACCAAGGGGCCTTCGACGTCTCCCGGTGCGGTGGCTTCTTCGGCGACCGCGCAGCCGGCGGTCAGCGAGAATACGAGCAGCAAGGTGATGGCGCGTCTCGGCATGGGGCCCTCCTGCAACCCCTGCAGTGTACCCGCGCTCCGGGCCCCGGTGGCCGGCAGCACTGCGTCCGGTGGCGGTCCCAGACGCTGAGAGCTGCTGTAAACCTCCTTTCGCAAGCAGGTTGACAGCACCGGCGCCGGGCTCCTAGGCTCCTCTCCTCCCCGCGGAAGGAGTGCCCGTTGTTCGAAATCTACGCCGAGCTGGCCCGCCGTGCGCTTCGCCAGCAGCCACCCAGCCACGCGGAATCGCTTTGGATTCTGGACGGTCCCGACGTCGAGCTGCTGCCCCTGCTGCAGGCAGCCTACCTCCCCCGCGAGCAGTTCTTCGGCCGCACGGTGATGGTGCACATCCTCAACAACGTCCAGAGCGGTCAATGCGGCGAGGACTGCGGCTACTGCGCCCAGTCCAAGAGCTCCACTGCGCCGATCCAGAAGTACCCGATGAAGAGCGACGAGGAGATCTTCGCCGAGGCCGAGGCCGCGGCGAAGGCCGGGGCTTCGCGGTACTGCATGGCGCTCTCGGGCCGCGGTCCGAGCCTCGCCCAGACCCGGAAGCTCGCCTCCCTGATCCGCGAGATGAAGCAGCGATACCCGATCGAGCTCTGTCTCTCGCTGGGCTTCGTGGACGAGGAGCGCGCGCGACTGCTCGCGGAGGCAGGCCTCGACCGGCTGAACCACAACCTCAATACCAGCGAGTCCCGCTACCCCGAGATCTGCTCGACCCACGGCTATGCCGACCGCCTGCAGACCCTCGCCACGGCCAAGAAGTGCGGTGTCGAGCCGTGCAGCGGGCTGATCGTGGGGATGGGCGAGGAGAGCGAGGACATCGTCGAGCTCGCCTTCCAGCTCCGGGAGCTGGAGGTGCGGTCGATTCCGGTGAACTTCCTGATTCCCATCGAGGGCAACCCGCTGCAGGGGGACGGCTCCCTCACCCCGACGCGGTGTCTGCGGGTGCTGGCGCTGATGCGCCTGGTGAACCCGGCGGCGGAGGTGCGCATCTCGGCCGGCCGCGAAGGTCACATCCGCTCGCTCGGCGCACTGGCGCTCTGGCCGGCGAACTCGCTCTTCATCGAGGGTTACCTGACCACGGGCGGTGCGGACGAGCAGGAGACCTACCGGATGATCGAGGACGCGGGGTTCGAGGTGCTGGGAAACCCGACCTACCACGCGGCGCGCGCCAGGCGCCAAGCCTCCGCCGCCGAGTCCCACCCTCGAGCTGGCGAGCCCGGAATCCTCGAGCCGGGGATCTCGGAGTCCTCGTGAGCGCGTCATCCCACGCCTCGAGCCCTCCGGCCGGGGAAGGAGCGGGTTGCCGCACCGGACTCGGCTCTCTTCTGGACCCGCTGGCGGAGGCCTCTCTGGAAGCGATCCGCTCGCGGGGCACCTACCGGCGGATGAGGCTTCTGGAGGGCGCCCAGGGCCCGCGCGCGGTGGTGGACGGACGGCCGGTTCTGCACTTCGCCGGCAGCAACTACCTGGATCTCGCTCACCACCCGGAAGTGGTCGAGGCGGCTGCGCGCGCGGCGCGGGACCATGGCTGCGCCTCGGGGGGCTCCCGGCTGATCGCCGGAAACCTGCCGATCCACGAGCACCTGGAGGAGGAGCTGGCCGAGCTGTTGGGCACCGAGGCCGCGCTGGTCTTCAACACCGGCTACATGGCCAACGCCGGCGTGATCCCGGCGCTCGCCGGGCCCGGTGATGTGATCGTCTCCGACGCGCTCAACCACGCTTCGATCATCGACGGCTGCCGGCTGGCCCGCGCCGAGGTCCGCGTCTTCCCCCACGGCGACCTGGACGCACTGGAGATGACGCTGCGGGGGCTGGCGGAGAAGCGGAGGCGGACGCTGCTGGCGGTGGACGGCGTATATAGTATGGACGGCGACCTCGCTCCGCTGCGAGAGATGGTCGCACTGGCCGAGCGCTTCGGCGCCATCTTGCTGCTGGACGACGCGCACGGCACCGGCACCCTCGGCGCCAGGGGAGGCGGAACCGCCGAGGCGCTCGGTGTGGGTCGGGGCATCGACGTCGTGGTCGGCACCCTCGGCAAGGCCCTCGGATCGTTCGGAGCCTTTGTCGCCGGAAGCGCCTCCCTGCGAGACCTGCTGGTGAACGTCGCCCGGAGCTTCATCTTTTCCTGTGCGCTGCCCCCCCCGCAGGTCGAGGCGGCACGCGCCGCGCTGCGGGTGCTGGCCCGCGAGCCGTGGCGCCGAGAGCGACTGCGCCTCAACGGCGCGCGTCTTCGCAGCCGTCTCGGCGAGCGGGGAATCTCGACGCATCCCAGCACCACGCATATCGTCCCCGTGGTCCTGGGTGGGAACCAGCGCACCATGGCGACCTGCGAGCACCTGCTGGAACGCGGCTTCTTCGCTCAGGGGATTCGCCATCCCTCGGTTCCCGAGGGCAGTGCCCGGCTTCGCATCACGCCGATGGCGACCCACCGAGAGGAGGAGATCGACGCGCTGGTTGACGCGGTGGGCGCAGCGCTCGAGGGGTCATCATGACGCGCCACGGCTTCTTCGTGAGCGGCACCGACACCGGCGTCGGGAAGACGCTGGTGGCCTGCGCCCTGGCTCGAGCACTCAGGCAGCGAGGCTTCGACGCGGGCGTCATGAAGCCGGTCGAGACTGGTGTCGGCGAGGACGGACCTCTCGACGCGCAGGCCCTGCGCAACGCAGCCGCGGCGACCGAGCCGCTGGAGGAGATCTGCCCCCAGACCTTCGCGCTCCCGGCAGCGCCGACCGTGGCCGCCGCCAGCGAGGGGCGCAGCGTGGAGATGGAGCCGATCCGGAGCGCTTTTTCCCGCCTTCGAGAGCGCCACGACTGGCTGATCGTCGAGGGCGCTGGCGGGCTCCTGGTCCCCGCGGCGCCGGGCCTCAGCATGGCGGACCTCTGCCGGGAGTTCGAGCTGCCGCTGCTGATCGCGGCCCGTGCCGCTCTCGGCACCATCAACCACACCCTCCTCACGCTCGAGGCCGCCGAGGCGCGAAGTCTGCCCCTCGCCGGGGTGGTGATCTCCCACTCCGCTGGACTCATCTCGGATGCCGACAGCGCCAACCTCGCCGCGCTCCGCGGCGCGCTCGGCGCCAGGCTGGTGGGCGAGATCCCACCGCTCGGCGCTGGCGAGCTCCCCGCTGCGCGGAGCATCGACGTCGACGCGCTGCTGGAGCGTGCGAGCCGCATATGACGCGCGCGTCATGATCGGCGCGACCCAGGCAGTGTATGACGCGGCAATGACGCAGCCTCCGCCTGGTCGGAGTCGGGCGGACGGGATCGCCGCAGCGTAGCTGGCGCCTCAAGCGCACCCCCCCGAGCACCGATTGATGGGGAATGGCCCAGTTCGGCGTAGATGTCGTCGAGGACCTCCAGCTTCTCGACGTCAAGCTGAAGCAGCTCAAGAACGAGTACGAGCAGTACTTCATGGGCAGCCGGCAGCGCGAGCCCCACCTGCTTCGCGGCGACGTCCAGAAGATGGTGTCCTACTACGCCAACGTCCCGATCCGAAATACCGGCTACCGCTTCAAGTTCAACAACTTGCGAGCCCGGTTCTTCTCCTTCCGGCGCCACTGGGACCGGATCCTCCGGGAGATCGAGGAGGGTCGCTACGAGCGCCATCTGTTCAAGGCGAAGCTCCGCGAGGAGGAGCAGGGACATCGGTCCCGTTCCCCGCGCTCTTCTCGCCCTGACGATGAAAAGCCGGAAGACCTCTTCGACAGCTACGTCTCGGCCCGCGCCGCCTGCGGCCAGAGCACCTCGGGCATCACCCGCAAGAAGCTGGACGCCCTGATGGAGAAGCAGGCGGCCCAGGCCAGCGCCAAGCTCGGCTGCCGGGAGGTGAAGTTCCGCGTCGTGGTGGAGAAGGGCAAGGCCAAGCTGAAGGTCTCACCGGTCCGGAACTAGCCGAACGTCCCCGCTCACGCCCTCAGGTCTTGAACTTCTCCGACACCGCGATCCGGGTAATCGCCCGCGAGAAGGCCTCCTGGTACTTGTCGTAGACGTCCTCGCCGTGCTCGGTCTGGCGCATCTCCTCGAGCTGGCTCTGGGCTCGCTCGCGGGCGGTCGCGGCCCGCTCCACGTCGATGTCGTGGGCGAACTCGCAGCTTCCCACCATCACCGTCACCGCGTCAGCCTGCACGTTGGCGTAGCCCGTGGAGAGCGCGGCGTGAAGGGTGGTTTCGCCGTGCTCCACCTCCATCACGCCGATCTGGAGGCCGGTGAGGAAGGGCTCGTGCCCGTCCAGCACACCGAAGTACCCCTCCGTGCCGGGGAGCACCACGCTCTCGACCGTGTCGCGGAAGGCCTGGCCTTCCGGGGTGACGACGACCAGCTCGAAGGCCACGGCTAGGCCATCCCCTTGGCTTTCTCGATCACGCTTTCGATGTCCCCGACCATGTAGAAGGCCTGCTCGGGCAGGTCGTCGTGCTTGCCCTCCAGCACCTCCTTGAAGCCGCGGATGTTGTCGTCGAGCCGCACGTAGCGGCCCGCCGTCCCGGTGAAGTCCTCGGCCACGTGGAAGGGCTGGGACAGGAAGCGCTCGAGCTTGCGGGCCCGCGCGACGGTGACCCTGTCCTCCTCGGACAGCTCGTCCATCCCGAGGATGGCGATGATGTCCTGAAGGTCCTTGTACTTCTGGAGCACCTGCTGGACGCCCCGCGCCACCTGGTAGTGCTCGTCGCCCACCACCTGGGGGTCGAGGATGCGGCTGGTGGAGTCGAGCGGATCCACCGCCGGGTAGATGCCCAGCTCGGAGATCCGCCGCGAGAGCACCGTGGTCGCGTCCAGGTGGCTGAAGGCCGTCGCCGGCGCCGGGTCGGTCAGGTCGTCGGCGGGGACGTAGATCGCCTGCACCGAGGTGATGGAGCCCTTGTTGGTGGAGGTGATGCGCTCTTGCAGCTCGCCCATGTCGGTGCCCAGGGTCGGCTGGTAGCCCACCGCGGAGGGGATGCGGCCCAGCAGCGCCGACACCTCGGAGCCCGCCTGGGTGAAGCGGAAGATGTTGTCGATGAAGAGGAGCACGTCCTTGCCCTCTTCGTCGCGGAAGTACTCGGCGCAGGTGAGCGCCGAGAGACCGACCCGCGCGCGCGCGCCGGGCGGCTCGTTCATCTGCCCGTAGACCAGGGCCGCCTTGTCGAGAACGCTGGTCCCGTCGGCCAGCTTCGTATCCATCATCTCGTTCCAGAGGTCGTTGCCTTCGCGGGTGCGCTCGCCGACGCCGCCGAAGACCGAGTAGCCGGCGTGCTCCTTGGCGATGTTGTTGATCAGCTCCATCAGCACCACCGTCTTGCCGACGCCGGCGCCGCCGAACAGGCCCACCTTGCCGCCCTTCGGGTAGGGAGCGATCAAATCCACCACCTTGATGCCGGTCTCGAGCATCTCGATGGTGGTGGACTGGTCGACGAACTCGGGAGCCGGGCGATGGATGGGATAGGTGAGTTCGCTTTCGATCGGGCCGCGCTCGTCGACGGGCTCCCCGATCACGTTCATGATGCGTCCCAGCGTCTTGGGACCGACCGGCACCCGGATCACGTCGCCGGTGTTGACGACTCTCTGATGGCGGGTGAGGCCATCGCTGGTGTCCATGGCGATGCAGCGCACCGTGTTCTCGCCCAGGTGCAGCGCCACCTCGATCACGAGATTGTCCTCGCGCTCGTCGATGGCGGCGTTGGTGGTGCGAAGCGCCGTGTAGATCTCGGGCAGGTTGCCGGGCGGGAACTCCACGTCCACGACCGGACCCGTTACCTGCGTGATCTTGCCTTCCGCTGCCATGCTGTCTTCTCCGATGGAATGATCATTCGAGCGCCTGGGCGCCGGTCACGATCTCGACCAGCTCCTTGGTGATGGCGGCCTGGCGCGCGCGGTTGAATTGGAGGGTGAGGCTGCTGATGAGCTCCTCGGTGTTTCGCGTGGCGGACTCCATCGCCGTCATCCGGGCGGCGTGTTCGCCAGCCTGGCTCTCCAGCAGCACGCGGTAGATGCTGAACTCCAGGGCGTTGGGGATGAGCACCGAGTAGACGGTCTCGGCGTCGGGCTCGATCTGGAAGGGGATCGCCTCCTCCGCCTGCCCCTCTGCCTGCTCCGGCACCAGGGGAAGAGCGGTGACGTCCCGCGGCACCTGGCTGAGCGCCGAGACGAACTCGTTGAAGACCAACACCACTTCGTCGACCTCGCCGGAGGTGAAGCGCTTCGAGACGTGCTCGGCGATCTCCGCGGCGTGGCGGTACTCCACCGTCCCGATGTCGGTCCAGGTCTGGCTGATCTGGCTGGCGCGCCGCCTGCGGAAGTAGTCCACCGCCTTGCGGCCCACCAGCGCGATCGAGACCGACTCGAACGCCGGCTCCCGTTCCGCCAGGATTGCCTCGGCCCGCTTCATGGCATTCGCGTTGAAGGCTCCGCACAGGCCCCGGTCGGAGGTGACGATCACCACCTCCAGCGCCCGGCGCTGCTCGCGCTGTTCGAGCAACGGGTGCTCCGCCTCGAGAGCGCGGCGCCCGATCTCCTCGAGCGTGGCGTACATCCGCTGGGAATAGGGGCGAGCCGCGATGATCGCGTCCTGGGCCCGCCGCAGCTTGGCGGCCGCCACCATGCGCATGGCGCTGGTGATCTGCTGCGTCTTCTCGACGCTGGTGATGCGCCGCCGGATGTCTCTCAGAGTCGCCACGTCGGGTTCCTCGCCGTCAAGCCGCTTCGTTCTCCGCCGCCGCCGCTGCCGCCGCCCTGCTGGGCTCGAAGATGTCGGCGAACTCGTCGAGAGCGGCGGTCAGCTTGGCGGCCAGCTCGTCGGAGAGCTGAGCGGTCTCGCGAATCTCCTCCAGGATCTCGGCGTGGCGGGTGCGGATGAAGCCGAGCATCTCCTCCTCGTAGCGGCCGATGTCCGAAACCTCGTAGCCCCGCACCCAGGAGTCGCGCCCCTCGGGCGGCGTCGCCGAGAAGATCGACACCACCTGCTCCTGCATCGACATCGGCCTGTACTGGCCCTGCTTCAGCATCTCGGTCTGCCGCTCGCCGTTCGCCAGCTGCTCCTGGGTCGCCTTGTCGAGGTCGCTTCCGAACTGGGAGAAGGCCGCCATCTCCCGGTACTGGGCCAGGTTGAGCTTGAGCGTTCCGGCCACCTTCCGGGTGGCCTTGGTCTGGGCGTTGCCGCCCACCCGCGAAACCGAGATGCCCACGTTCACGGCCGGCCGAACGCCGGAGTTGAAGAGATCCGTCTCCAGGAAGATCTGGCCGTCGGTGATCGAGATGACGTTGGTGGGGATGTAGGCCGAGACGTCGCCCGCCTGGGTCTCGATGATGGGAAGCGCGGTCAGGCTGCCGCCTCCCTCCGTCGTCGCTGAGCTTGGCGGCGCGCTCCAGCAGTCGCGAGTGCAGGTAGAAGACGTCGCCGGGAAAGGCCTCGCGCCCGGGCGGTCGGCGCAGCAGCAGCGAGAGCTGGCGGTAGGCCACCGCCTGCTTGGAGAGATCGTCGTAGATGATCACGGCGTGCTTGCCGCTGTCGCGGAACCACTCGCCCATGGTGCAGCCGGTGTAGGGCGAGATGAACTGGAGCGGCGCCGGCTCGCTGGCGGTGGCGGCCACCACGATCGTGTATTCCATGGCGCCGTACTGCCGGAGCTTCTCCACCACCTGGGCCACGGTGGACTGCTTCTGGCCGGTGGCCACGTAGACGCAGAAGACGTCGGTTTCCTTCTGGTTGATGATGGTGTCGACTGCGATCGCGGTCTTCCCGGTCTGACGGTCGCCGATGATCAGCTCCCGCTGGCCGCGTCCGATCGGCGTCATGGCGTCGATGGCCTTGATGCCGGTCTGCAGGGACTCGAAGACGGACTTGCGCTTCACGATGCCGGGGGCCTTGAGCTCGACGCGGCGCGTCTCGGTGGTCTCGATGGGGCCCTGGCCGTCGATCGGGTTGCCGAGCGCGTCCACCACGCGGCCCAGCATCGCCTCGCCGACGGGAACCTCGATGATGCGGTTGGTCCGCCGCACCAGGTCGCCCTCGCGGACGTGGAAGGCCTCGCCCATCACCGCGATGCCGACGTTGTCCTCCTCGAGGTTCAGCACCATTCCCTGCACGTTGCCGGGGAACTCGACCAACTCTCCGGCCATCGCGTTCTCGAGACCGTAGACGCGCGCGATGCCGTCGCCGAACGAGAGCACGGTGCCGGTCTCGGCAACGTCGATCTCGCGGCCGTACTCCTTGATCTCGCGCTTCAGGATGTCGGTGATCTCACCGGGCTTGATGTTCATTCTCTCCGATCCTTCGTTCGCGTGCGCTTGGCTGGGCGCGGCCCGTGGTGGAGATCAGCTGGCCTGCGGCTCGCCGCGCGCGGGTTTCTACCTCGTCAGATTCGCGCGCAGCTGGCGCAGCTGCGTTCGCAGACTTCCGTCGAAGACCAGGTCGCCAACCTTGGCAATGACGCCGCCGAGCAGACTCGGGTCCACCCGGACCGAGACTTCCACCTCGCCACCAGTGCGGTTGGAAAGCGCCAGGCGGAGCCGTTCCAGCTGATCATCTCGCAGCGGGCCAGCCGAGACGACGTCGGCACTCCGGAGCCCGGCGTCCTCTCTGGCCAGCCGTTCGACCTCCTCGCGGATGGCCGGGAAATCGACCAGCCGACGCTGGTCGATCAACAGTGAGAAGAAGCTCTGCACCACGGTGCTCGCGCCGAGTCTCTGGGTCACGCCATCCAGCACTGCCCGACGCTGGGCCACCGGGTGGAGCGGGCGGAAGAGTACGTCGTGGAGCTCCGGGTTCCCCTCCAGGAGATCTCCCATGGCGGTGAGCTCGCCCACGACTTCCGCGACCTGACCCGCCTCCTTCGAGAGCTCGAAGAGAGCCTTTGCGTAACGTCGCGCCACCGCACCGCGCGCCATCAGTGCAGCCCTCCCTGGCTCCCGGGCGGGGTCCCGCCGCCCGCTTCGATCTCCGCCACGAACTCGTCTACCAGGCGGTCGCGATCCCCGTCGGTCACCTGATCCTGGAGCAGCTTGCCGGCCAGCTCGACGGAGAGGTCGGCCGCCTCGTCGCGCAGCGCCTGCTTCGCCCGCTCGACCTCGCGGTCCACGCCACTCACCGCGTCGCGCTTGATCCGCTCGGCCGTCACCCGGGCGTCCTCGAGAATCTGTGCCTTCTCCTGCTCCGCGCGCTCGCTCGCCATGCGGCGCAGCTCCTCGACCTCGTCGTCCAGCCGCGCAGCCCGATCCTTCCACTCGGCGAGCCGTGCCTCCGCCTCCTTCAGCAGCCGCTCGGAGTTGGCCAGATTGTCCTGGATGCGTTGGCGCCGCTCACTCAAGTAGTTGAGCACCGGCTTTCGACCCAGGTAGAAGAGCACGCCCAGCAGCAGCAGGAGATTTCCCGCCTCCCAGACGAACGCCATCAGACCCCCGCCCTCTTCCGAGGCCGCGGCGGGCGATGCCGCCAGAAGAAGCGAGAGCGCCGGGAGGAGCGCGTAGCGGGTCATCAGAGGCTTCTCCCCAGCACGCGGGTGGCGGCTTCCCTCGCCAGCGCTTCCGCCTGCTCGCGCAGTTGGGAGCGGGCATCGTCCAGCGCTCCGGCCACTTCCTCGCGTGCGCGGTTGATCTCCACCTCCGCCTCGCTTCGCACGCTTCCGGTCAGCTGTGCCTGCTCGCGGCGCGCCTCCTCCAGCACTTGCTTGCGGCCGCTCTCCGCCTCTTCGCGGGCACTCCGAATCGCGCTTCGGTAGCGGTCGAGGGTCGCTTCCGCATCGGCGCTGACCTCGTCGGCCCGCTTGCGCGCCCCTTCGATGCGCGCGTCGCGCTCGTCGAGGACCTGGAAGATCGGGTGGAAGAGCAGCTTGTTGACTGGGAAGATGAGCAGAATGAAGAGAGCGATCAGGTAGAAGATCCGCTGATCGGGAAAAATCTCGAGGCTCGCCCCGGCGGCCTGCGCGGGAACCGCAACGAGAAGCGCGACGGCCAGTACGGGGATTGTGATTGCGATCGAGGAAAGGCTCTTCCGGTTCATACTCTGCCTGAACTCTGCGTGAACTCCAGTCCCTGCTTGCCCGAGCCGCACGGAGCGGGGGTGAGCCTCGAGGGAAGCCGCAAGCCGGCCGACGAACCGGATCGATCCGCCGACGTCGGAGCGGCGCCAATAGTTACAAAAAACGCACGAAGATCAAGATGATTCGGCTTCGGCTACCGCTGCGCAGCGCCCCTCGAGGATCCCGCCTTCGGCCACCGCGAGAACCGGGGAGCGGAGTGTTCCCACCACATGAGCCGTCTCCCGAAGCTCCACGCGCCGGCGCGCGTGAACCTCCCCCTCGAGGTGGCCTCCGACGATCAGCTCGTCCACCTCGATCCGGGCGCGGACGCTGGCACCTTCACCGATCACCAGGCAGCCCTCGGCCACGACGTTCCCGGTGAGCTTTCCGTCCACCCGCGCTGCGCCGCGAAAGGACAGAAGACCTTCGAACTCGGTCCCTGAGGCGAGAACGGTCGGGATCTGACTCTCGGTCACCGCGCGCCTTCGAGAATTGCCCGGGTGATGCGATGGAGATCCTCGGGGCCGTAGAATTCGATCTCGAGCTTGCCGCGACCTGCCGCGCCGGTGATCCGCACCCTGGTCTGGAGCTGGTCTCGAAGCGCGTCAACCACCTGCTGCAGCTCCGGATCCTGAGCGTCCCCGGCGGAGCGGGGCCGGCGGCGCGTCGGGGTCCGGGTCCCCGTGAGCGAGCGGGCCAGCTCCTCGGCGGCCCGGACCGAGAGCTGGTTGGCCACGATCCGGTCGCGCAGGTGGCGGCGGCGCTCCGGGTTGTCGATCTGGAGCAGCGCCTTGGCGTGCCCGCCGCTCAGCGCGCCGCTCTCCACGTCCTGCTGCAATTCGCGTGGCAGCTCCAGCAGGCGAAGGTGATTGGCGATCGTCGAGCGGTCGAGGCCGACGCGTTCGCCCACCTGCTCCTGGGTGGCGCCGCCCTCGACGAGGGCGCGGAAGGCGAGGGCCAGCTCGATGGGATTCAGGTCCTGGCGCTGCACGTTCTCGACCAAAGCCATCTCGAGCAGCTGGCGGGGAGCGACGTCCTTCACCATCGCCGGGATGGTCTCGAGGCCGGCTAGCCCCGCCGCGCGCCAGCGGCGCTCTCCCACCACCAGCTCGTAGTCGTCAGCCGACTCCCGCACTACGACGGGCTGGAGCAGACCATGACGCAGGATCGAGTCGGCCAGCCCGGTCAGCTCGTCCGCGTCGAAGGCGCGGCGCGGCTGCTGCGGGTTGGGCCGGATCCGCGTTACCTCGATCTGTGTATACGGTCCGGAGGGCTGCGCTGCCGCTTCGGGATCCACGCGAGGCACGGGCTCCGCCGGCGGCGGAGTGGGAATAAGGGCCCCGAGCCCTCGACCGAGTGCGTTACGTCGCGTGGCCATTCACTTGCCCTCCCTCGTCGTCCTCGCCCGCCCTGCGAATCGGCAGAAGAGGTGGCTTGCGCGGCGGCTGCGCGTCATCGCCGCGTTCGAGCAGCTCCTCCGCGAGGCGCAGGTAGCTCTTGGCTCCCTTGGAGTGGATGTCGTAGAGCAGGATCGGCTTGCCGTGACTGGGCGCCTCGCTGAGGCGAACGTTGCGGGGAATCGCCACCTCGAAGACCCGGTCGCCGAAGTGCTCGCGGACCTCGCGCTCCACCTGCCGGCAGAGATTCGCTCGCCGATCCATCATGGTGAGCACGATGCCCTCGACCTCGAGACCCGGGTTGAGCGCCTGCCGGACGCGGTCGATGGTGTCCAGCAGCCGCGCGAGCCCTTCGAGCGCGTAGTACTCGCACTGCAGCGGGATGATGACCGCGTCCGCCGCGGTGAGCGCGTTCAGCGTCAGCAGCCCGAGCGAGGGAGGGCAGTCGATCACGATGTAGTCGTACGCCTTTGCGACCGGCTCGAGCGCGCGCCGCATCCTGCTCTCACGCCCTTCCATGGTGACGAGCTCGATCTCGGCCCCGACCAGGTCGGGACCCGAGGGAACCAGGTGGAGGTACGAGAGCTCCGTGGCCAGGGCGATCTCCAGAATGACGCGGTCGTCCACGAGTGCGTCATAAAGCTGTAGATCCGGCGCGACGACGCCGTAGGCGCTGCTGGCGTTGGCCTGCGGATCGATGTCCACCAGCAGCGTGGCCCGCTCGGCCGCCGCCAGGGACGCAGTCAGGTTGACGGCGGTCGTGGTCTTGCCGACGCCCCCCTTCTGGTTGACGACCGCCAGGATCCGGCCAGGCCTCGCCTCGAATGTCGAGGTAGCGGATTCGATGAGAATTCCCCCCGGGGCGATCACCTCTCTACTTCACAAGTACCACAATCTTCCCCCCTGGATCAACAGTTTCGTGATCGCACGCGTGCGTTCCACGTGAAACTACCGTTTCTTCATCTTCCATCCGTCTTTCCCAGAGGCCGGGGCCGGCCTCGCGCTAGCTCAGCCCTTCTTACGAGCCCGCCAGACAGCTCGGCGAGGACCACCGAGCGGGACGACGTAGTGCGAGACCGAGGCATCGCCAACGCCTTCGATCGCGTCGGGCGGCGACTGAGCCACGGAGAGCGGAATGGCGAGAATGCCCCCGCTCTCAGCCCACGGCAGCATCCACGCCAGGGCCTGGTCCGGCCTCGCCAGCGCCTGGGCGACCACCAATGCGTGGGGCTCCGCGGTGATCTCCTCGGCTCTGCCGAGCCTCAGGGCCGCGTTCCCGATCCCGAGCTCTCGGACGGCGGCCCGCTGGAAGTGATGCGGCCGTTCGCGCGATTCGACGAGGGTGACTCTGCGCTCAGGGTGTAGCAGTGCGATCGGAAGGCCCGGAAAGCCGGCCCCCGCGCCGAGATCCGCCATCGAGGACACCTCCGGAAGCTCTCGATCCAGCGCCAGGGCGTCCAGGATCAGCCGCCTGACGACGGTCTCGGCATCACCGTGACCGGTTAGACTCATCTTTGCGGACCAATGTGAGAGGAGCTCCGCCAGCCGGCCCAGGTCCCGTGCGAGCGTCTCGAGCCGGTCGGAGGCCAGACCCGGCATCAGCTCTTCGAGCCCCTGCCGGACGATCCGGCCGATCTCAGGCTCCATCGGTCAGGATCCGGAGAGGTGCGCGACGGATCAGGAGCCGCCCGCCGGGGGTGGCAACGGTCGCGCCGGATGACGTTCCACGTGGAACAAGGGACCTAGTCCTCGTCAGGCGAGCTCGCAGAGGATTCGGGCGCATTGTTCAGGGCTTCTTCGTATTCGTCCGCACCTTCCGGCACCACCACGACCTGGCGGTATCCGCCTTCGCCGACGCTCATCGTGGCGATGCCTTCCGTTTCGCGCAGCGCCATGTGGATGCCCCGTCGGTCTCTGCCGTTCATCGGGTCGAGCGCCACCGCATGTCCCGTGTCCGTGGCGCGGCGCGCCGCCCGCTCGGCCATGCGGCCCAGGAACTCCTCGCGTCTCTCCCGGTCGCCTTCGGCGTCGACGACGATCCGCTTCGGCTCGTCGCTGAGGCGTCCCGCTGCCTGGTTCGCCAGCAGTTGGATGGCCTCGGTCGCGCGGCCCTCGGCCTCAGTCAACTCCTGTGCAGCTGTGCCCGCGAGTTGGTAGACGACGAAACGCCCCTCTTCGCTCTCGTTGACCTCGAACGGGCCGAGGTCCATGCGTTCGACCAGCCCGAGAATGAAATCTCCGACGGGACCCACCTCACCGCTCGCGGTTCCGACGGAGGGCTCGTCGGGAGCAGGGCGCGGCTCCCGGCTACGCTCGGGAGCGGCTGAACGCGGCTCGCGGTTGCGCTCGCCGCGGCCGCCACGGGACTCCCGATCACCGCGATCGCCACGGCCTCGGCCGCCCCGTTCTCGGTCCCGACCAGGCCGCTCTCGATCCCGACTAGGCCTCTCTCGGTCCCGACCAGGCCGCTCTCGATCCCGACCGGGCCGCTCGCGGTCTCTGGGGGGCCGCTCACGCTCCGCGCCGCGATTTCCATCGCCGGACGGCCGGGCGGTCTTGCCGACCATCTCCGTCGGCTGAGCCACGACGACGGCGCGCGCGCCTGCCCCGGATACTTCGGTCACAGCGAGTTCACTAAAGGTGATCTCGCTTTCCTCGAGTCCGAAGAAGCTCAGTGCCTTTGTCCGGGCCTCGTCGAGTGTCTCGGCCACGAATTCCTTGGGTTCCGATTTCATGTCGTACATGGTGTCTCTCTCGCTATGCGACTGTGGTTCGTCGGTTGATCAACTGCTGCTGCAGGATTCCCAGCACGTTGCTGACGAGCCAGTAGAGCACGAGCCCGGAGGCAAACTGGTAGAAGAGCAGCGTGAACATGATGGGCATGACGGTCAACATCATCCGCGCCTGTGCGGGGTCCATGGTGGTGGGTGTCATCTTCTGCTGGAGGATCATGCTACCACCCATCAAGAGGGGTAGCAGCCGAACTGGAAGCTCCAGCCCTGGGATGGTGAACAGTGACTCGGGCGCCGATAGATCGGTGATCCACAGGGCGAAAGGCGCCTGCCGCAGCTGTATGGCGCCCTGCAGAGCGTAGTAGAGGCCGATGAACACGGGAAGCTGGAGCAGCATTGGGAAGCAACCCGCCATCGCCGAGAAGGGGCTCATCCCCGCTTCCTTATAGACGGCCATCATCGCCTCGGACTGCTTCTGGCGATCGTCCCCGTACTTCTCCTGCACTTCCTTCAGCTTGGGCTGCAGCGCGCCCATTTTCTTCATCGACTTCATCTGTCGGGCCATCACCGGCGCCATCAAGAGCCGCACCATGACGGTCACGATGATGATCGCCACCCCGTAGTTCGGGATCACCGAGTAGGTGGCGATCAGCAGCCAGATGAAGAATCGGGTGAGCGAGGGAAACCACCCTTTCAGGATGGCCTCGTCGAGATGGGCTCCCACTGCTTCGAGGCGCGACTGCACCTTGGGGCCGAGATACACCTGCAGCTCGCGCTCCGCGCGCTGGCCGGGCGGGATGTTCACCGGCAGGAAAGCCATCTCGGTCATGGCTTCGACGCCGGGCTCGAGCGGCGTGAACAGAGCTCCGGCCTCGCGCGGGACGTCGGCGATCAGCGCCGCCAGGAAGAAGCGGCTCTGCGCTCCCGCCCAGTCGACGTCGGCGGGGAACTCCCGCGACTCTTCGAGCTTCCCACCGCCGAAGAGCCCGAGCATGCTCGGCCCGGCCCCGACCGGGGCCTGCTCCAAGCTGCCGTCGGTGAGCGCGACCAGGCTGTAGTCCCTGAAGCCGTTCTCCTCGCGCAGCGCCGCCGGCCAACGGGTGCGAAACGTCGCTCGCACCTGGCGCTCCGACTCGTTCTCGAGGACCAGCCTGAGGCGGAAGAGGTACTGATCCTCCTCGAAGAAATACGTCTTCCGGATCCGGATGCCGTCTTGCTCACGCGTGAAGCTGAGCGTCTTCGAGTCCGGCTGCTCGAAGCGGTACGCGCCCTGGCTCAGGTCTCCGAAGCCGAGCTCCTCGAACGGTGTCGCGAGGCTCGGCTTCCTCTCGGGATCGAAGGTGACCAACTCGACCGGCGCCCGACCGAGTTCCTCTCCAACATCGAAATCCTTGAGGGTCCAGGAGAGCAGGGCAGCCCCGTGCGTGGAGAACCTCGCGTCGAAGAGCGGCATCTGCAGGTCGACGATCTGCTCCTCTGGCTCGGGAACCGGCGCTTCCTCCTGGAAGAGCGACGCTTGCTCCGGCGCCTCTTCAATCGGGGGCGGGGTTCGAGCGAACGGCTCTCCAGGCTGCGCAGTCTCTGGTGTGATCTCTTCCCCGAGGGGAATCAGCGGCCTCTCGGGCGGTTTGTTCTGCTCCATGACCATCGTCCACAACATCAGGACGAGGAAGGAAAGCCCGAGCGCCAGCGCGAAGTTACGATCCACGTCGTTCGCCTTGCGGGACCGGGTCGATGCAGCTCGGGTGGAATGGATGGCAGCGGCAGAGCCTCCGCAGCATCAGCCAGCTACCTCGTAGCGGCCCGTGGATCCGTATCGCGCCGATCGCGTACTCGGAGCAAGAGGGCACGTGGCGACAGCAGGGTCCAAGCAAGGGTGACAGAAGCACGCGATACGCCTGTATCAACGACAGCAACAGAAACGAGAGCACCTTGCTGATCACCGGAGCAGGCTCCCGAGCTCCAACTCGGTCTCCCGCCTGCCAAGCGCTGCTGCCCCCCGCCGGGCGATGACCACCACCTCTGCGCGCTCTGGGAGATCGACCCGATGCTGGCGAAACCACTCCCGGATGCGGCGCTTGACCAGGTTTCTCTCCACGGCCATACCCACCTTCTTGCTCACTGTAACGCCCAGAACCGCGCCGGACCCATCCACAGCGCGCTGCTCTTCCGCCACGATCATGATGAAGTGAGTAGACGCCCTCCGTACGCCCCGCTGCGCGACCCGGCGGAAGTCCTTGGACATCCTCAGCCGCTGGGTACGCTGCAGCCGGGCCGCACCCCCATCCACCGCTACTTGGAGGGAACGGAGACAGCCAGGCGCTTGCGCCCTTTTGCCCTGCGCCGCTTGATGATCGCCCGGCCACCCGCTGTCCGCATGCGTGCGCGGAAGCCATGACCCCGCTTTCGTCGAATGCGGCTCGGCTGATAGGTTCGTTTCACGACGCGAGCACCCCCTGCCTGGCATTCCTCAGAGCGCCAGTTCGGCGAAAGGGCGAGCGTAACCACCCCCCGCGAACCCTGTCAACCCACTGGGAGAACCCGGTACGTACGGACACCTTCGCCAGCCTCTGGCTGGCTCGACACGGGCAGCAACGCCTCGAGGCTTTGTCCGAAACTGCTCGCCACACGACCAAGACCAGCGTGGTAAGATTCCCCACGGAGCGGGGAGCCACCCCCATCCCACCGCCCGAACCGCGCTCCGGACAAACGAAAACTCCCATGCTTTCGGTCACTTCACAGTGTTCTATCGATTGTCGGCGACTACTACTACTACTACTAATTCCTACTCATAAAGAGAAGGATGTGAGGACATGAAGCTCACCATCGACAAGTCGGACCTCCAGCGTGGACTCTCCCGCCTCCAAGCCGTCGTCGAAAAGCGGAACTCGATGCCCATCCTCGCCAACGTCCTTCTAAACGCGAGTGGCGAGGGGGAGAACGGTCAGATCGAGCTGGTCGCCACCGACCTCGAGATTGGCATTCGCGACGTACACACCGCCAAGGTCGACGAGATCGGTGGGATCACCGTCTCCGCTCGCAAGCTGTTCGACATCGTTCGTGAGCTGCCCAACGAACCCGTTCAGCTCGAGGCGCAAGTCGATGCCTTCCTCGAGATCCAGTGTGACCGGATTCATTTCTCCCTTGCTGGCACCGCGGCCGAGGAGTACCCAACCCTTCCCGGCTCATCCACCGAAAAGCTGGCTTCGCTTCAGGCATCGATTCTCAGCACGATGATCGAGCGCACCATGTATGCCGCCTCCGTGGACGAGACCCGCTACAACCTCAACGGCGTCTACTTCGAGGTCATGCAGGAGAGTGAAAAGATCCGGATGGTTGCCACCGACGGCCATCGCCTCGCCCTGGTCGATCGAGTGATTGGCAGTGAGGTCGAAGGGCTGGCCAGTGAGGTGATCATTCCGCGCAAGGGACTGGCCGAGCTGAAGCGGCTCGTCGACGAAGACGACGCCGACCAGGTAGAGATCGGATTCGAGGGGAGCAGTGGACTGGCCCGAAAGAATTCGGTGACGCTGGTGATGCGTCTGATCGAGGGAAAGTTTCCGAACTACCAGCAGGTCATCCCGACGACCGGTGAGCACAGGCTCACGCTACCCAGTGAGCCACTGATCAGGGCCGTCCGCCGGGTGGCGCTGCTTTCCATCGAACGGAGTCACGCAGTCAAGCTCGAGCTCACCAGTGGTTCGCTGGCGCTCTCTTCCAGCAATCCCGATCTCGGGCAGGCGCGGGAGGAGCTGGACGTAGACTACGCGGGCGAGCCGATGACGATAGGGTTCAACGCCAGATACCTGCAGGAGTCCCTGGCGGCGTTCGGTGCCAAGGAGATCGAGCTGTGTCTCCACGACGCGAGTTCGCCCGTCATCGTGCGGCCGACCGACGACGAGGAGAGTCTGGCTGTCGTCATGCCGATGAGGCTCTAATGGCTGGCTCGAGGGCAATCAGCGCGCCAGCCAGGCCTCACAACGATTGTTTTTCAAGCTTTACGCGGGGTTAGAGTTCCGGTAACTTCCTGTCATCGCGTGTAGACACCGCGTCCCCCCCGGTCTCACGGAGGGAACTGCTGGGCCCCTGGCCCCCGCGGAGTTGGATCTCTAGTGAGTTACGATGCGAGTTCCATCGAGGTCCTGGAGGGTCTCGACCCGGTCCGGAAGCGCCCGGCGATGTACATCGGGACGACGGGTCTGGAGGGTCTCCACCATCTCGTATACGAAGTCGTCGACAACTCGATCGACGAGGCCCTGGCGGGTTTTTGCCAGGAGATCAGCGTCATCATCCACGATGACAACAGTATCACCGTGACCGACGATGGGCGCGGCATCCCGACCGACAACCACCCCACCGAGAATCGGCCCGCCGCGGAGGTGGTCCTGACCACCCTCCACGCTGGGGGCAAGTTCAACGAGGACAGCTACCAGGTCTCCGGCGGCCTCCACGGGGTGGGTGTCTCGGTCGTGAATGCGCTCTCCGAGTGGCTCGAGCTGGAGGTCAAGCGCGACGGCAAGGTGTGGCGCCAGCGCTACCGCCGGGGTGACCCCGAGACGCCCTTCGAGGAGATCGGCACCACCGATCGCACCGGCACCAAGGTGAGCTTCATCCCCGACCTGGAGATCTTCTCGAGCATCGACTTCTCCTTCGACACCCTCTCGCAGCGGCTTCGAGAGCTCTCCTTCCTGAACGCCGGCATCCTGATCCGGATCCAGGACCAGCGCTCGAACAAAGAGCACGAATTCCGCTACGAGGGGGGCATCGTCTCCTTCGTCGAGCATCTGAGCGGGACCAAGGCGCCGCTCCACGAGCCCCCGATCTTCATCGCCGGCACGCGCAGCTTCACCAACCACGGCAAGGTCACGGCGGTCTCCATCGAGATCGCGCTCCAGTACAGCGATTCCTACAACGAGAGCGTCTTTTCCTTCGCCAACAACATCAACACGGTCGAGGGTGGGAGCCACCTGGTCGGGTTCCGCACCGCGCTGACGCGGGCCCTGAATCGGCACATCGCCATGCAGCAGCGCAACGGGAAGAACGCCCAGGAGTCGATCAGCGGCGATGACGTGCGCGAAGGACTCACCGCGGTGATCTCGGTGAACCTGCCGCAGCCCGAGTTCGAGGGTCAGACGAAGACCAAGCTCGGCACCAGCGAGGTGCGCGGGTTGGTCGAGGGTCTGCTGTACGAGCAGCTGATGGATCACCTCGAGGAGAACCCGGCCACCGCCAAGGCGATCGTCGCACAAGGTGGTCGACGCGGCGCGGGCTCGCGCGGCGGCGCGAAAGGCCCGTGACCTGGCCCGGCGCAAGGGGGCGCTCTCGGACTTCAGCCTGCCGGGGAAGCTGGCCGACTGCCAGGAGCGCGATCCCGCCAAGAGCGAGATCTTCATCGTCGAGGGAAACTCGGCTGGCGGCACGGCGAAGCAGGGCCGATCGCGCGAGACCCAGGCGATCCTGCCCATGCGCGGCAAGATCCTGAACGTGGAACGCGCGCGGCTCGACCGGATGCTCTCCAACGCGGAGATCCAATCCCTGATCGCGGCGCTCGGCTGTGGCATCGGGCCGGACTTCGACGCCGCCGAGGCCCGCTACCACAAGGTCGTGATCATGACCGATGCCGACGTGGACGGAAGCCACATCCGGACGCTGCTCCTCACCTTCTTCTACCGGCAGATGCAGGACCTGATCGAGCGCGGCTACATCTACATCGCCCAGCCGCCGCTGTTCAAGGTCAAGCGAGGACGAACGGAGCGCTACGTGAAGGACGAGGCGGCGCTGCAGAGCTTCCTCCTCGACCTCGCCCTGGAGAACCTCCAGATCCTGCCCAGCGGGTCCGACGGACCGGTCTCCGGTCCGGAAGCCCGGAAGATGCTCGAGGACACCAGCGAGTACAATCGGCTGATCGCTCGCCTCGCCCTTCGTCGGTTGGACAAGCGGGTGGTGGATGCCGCGATCTGGGCGGGGGGACCACGCGAGGAGGATCTCGCCGACGAGGTGGGTCTTCGGGAGCGGGTAGCGTCGGCCATCGAGGCGCGCCTTCGCGCCGATGCACCCGCGGCCCTCCCCGTCCTCTGGAACACGGAGCCCGACCCCGAGTACGGGGGCCATCGGCTGATGGGCGTCACCCGGCTGGCGGGCGCTGTGACGCGCACCATCTTCGATGCCGAGTTCTGCCGGTCGCGTGACTTCCAGCGGCTCACCGCGGTCGCGGCGCGAATCCGCGAAGTCGGCGCCGCCCCCTACCGCTTCGTGGTCGCTGAGGGCGACCCGGGGGAGGAGCTCTCGAGCGCGACCGATCTGCTCGAGGCGGTGCTGGCGCTCGGGAAGAAGGGACTCTCGATCCAGCGCTACAAGGGCCTCGGCGAGATGAATCCGGACCAGCTCGCCGAGACCACCATGGACCCGGATACGCGCACGCTCCTTCAAGTGCGGATCGAGGATGCGGTCGAGGCGGATGTCGTCTTCACGCACGCTGATGGGCGATGATGTGGAGCCGCGGCGCGAGTTCATCGAGAAGAACGCCCTCAACGTCCAGAACCTCGACATCTAGCGGTGCCCCACCTTGGCTGAAGAATCCGCGCAGATCGAAGCTCCCGAGGAGGGCGAGTCTCCGCCGGGTGGCGGAGTCGTCGACGGCGGCGGCGGCGATTCACCTTCGGGCAATGACGCGCTGCCGGTAGCCATCGAGGACGAGGTCCGGAGCTCGTTCCTCGACTACTCGATGTCGGTGATCATCAGCCGCGCGCTGCCCGACGTGCGCGACGGCCTCAAGCCCGTCCATCGGCGCATCCTCTACGCGATGAACCAGGAGGGGCTGCTCCCCAACCGGCCCTACTCGAAGTCGGCGGGCGTCGTGGGCGAGGTGATCAAGCACTACCACCCCCACGGCGACGCGGCGATCTACGACGCGATGGTGCGGATGGCCCAGGACTTCTCGCTTCGCTACCCGCTCGTCGACTGGCCAGGGCAACTTCGGCTCCATCGACGGCGACCCGCCTGCCGCCTACCGCTACACGGAGGCGCGGCTCCACCCGCTGACCCAGGAGATGCTCCGGGACATCGACCGGGAGACCGTCGACTTTCGGCCCAACTTCGACGGCAACATCGAAGAGCCGGTGGTGCTACCCGCGAAATTCCCGAATCTGCTGGCCAACGGCTCCCAGGGCATCGCGGTCGGCATGGCGACCAACATTCCGCCCCACAACCTGGGCGAGCTGATCGACGCGCTCGGCGTGGTCGCCCGCGACCCGGACTGCAGCGTCGACGATCTTCTCGAGAAGATGCCGGGGCCCGACTTCCCGACCGGCGGGCTGATCTGTGGCAGCGAGGGCATCCGCAGCGCCTACCGACCGGGCGCGGACAGATCACGGTGCGCGCCCGGGCGGGCTTCGAGGAGGGCCAGGCGGGGCGAGCGGATCGTCGTCACCGAGATCCCCTACATGGTCAACAAGGCGACGCTGGTCGAGCGGATCGCCGACCTGGTGCGGGAGGGGAAGGTCGACGGCGTCACCGATCTCCGGGACGAGTCGGACCGGTCGGGGATGCGGGTCGTGATCGAGCTGCAGCGGGATGCGCCGGGGGAGGTGATTCTCAACCAGCTCTACAAGCTGACGCCGCTTCAGACGACCTTCGGCGTGAACATGCTGGCGCTGGTCGAACGGGGCGGCCCCAGGTCCTCTCGCTCCGGGAGGCGCTCCGGCACTTCATCGAGTTCCGCCGCGAGGTGGTGGTGCGGCGCGCCATCTACGACCTCGCGCAGGCCGAGGCGCGAGCGCACATCCTCGAGGGCTTCGTCATCGCCCTCGATCACCTCGACGAGGTGATCGCGATCATCCGCGGCGCCGCGGACACGCCGGCCGCACGGGCGGCCTTGATGGAGCGCTTCGAGCTGAGCGAGCGCCAGGCCCAGGCGATCCTCGACATGCGGCTGCGCGCGCTCACCGCCCTGGAGCGCCAGAGGGTGCTGGACGAGCTCGAGGAGCTGCGCGCCCGGATCGCAGAGCTGAAGGCACTCCTGGCCAGCGACGAGCGGATCCTCGAGGTGATCCTCGAGGAGCTGGAGGCGATCCGCGAGAAGTTCGGCGACGAGCGGCGCACCGAGATCACCGGTGCGGTCGAGGGTCTCAGCACCGAGGACCTGATCGTCGAAGAGGACATGGTCGTGACCGTCTCCCACCTCGGCTACATCAAGCGGAACCCGATCACCCAGTACCGGGCCCAGCGGCGGGGCGGCAAGGGCGTCAAGGGAATGGCAGACGCAAGGACCAGGACTTCGTCGAGCAGCTCTTCGTGGCGTCCACGCATTCGACGCTTCTCTTCTTCACGAACCGCGGGCGCGTGCACTGGCTGAAGGTCTACGAGCTGCCGCAGCTCGGGCGGGCGGCCCGGGGCAAGGCGTTGGTGAACCTCCTGACGCTGGGAGACGGTGAACGGGTGCAGGCGATGCTTCCGGTGCGCAGCTTCGAAGAGGCGGCCGGGGATTTCGTGGTGCTCGCCACGCGTGAGGGCGTGATCAAGAAGACCGCCGTCAGCGCCTTCTCGAATCCGCGCCGGGGTGGCATCATCGCCATCAATCTCGATAGCGGCGACGAGCTGATCAGCGCCCGCCGCACCAACGGCAGCCAGGAGGTGATCCTCGCCACCAAGCGCGGCAAGTCGATCCGCTTCCCCGAGAGGCAGGTGCGACCGATGGGGCGGACGGCCGCCGGCGTTCGCGGCATCAGGCTGGGCGTGTCCGACGAGGTGGTGGGGATGGAGATCCTGTCGCCAGGCGCGACGATCCTCACCGTCACCGCGAACGGCTACGGCAAGCGCACGCCCCTCGAAGCCTATCGGCGTGCAGAATCGCGGCGGGCAGGGGGTCATCACGATCCGGACCACGGCGCGCAACGGCGAGGTGGTGGGCGTTGCCCAGGTGATGAGTGACGACGAGGTGATGCTGATCAGCAACGGCGGCAAGGTGCTGCGCTGCAAGGTCAAGGGGATCTCGGTGATGGGTCGCGCGACCCAGGGTGTCAAGATCATGGACCGCGCAGCCGGCGAGGTGCTGGTGGCGATGGCGCGAATGGCGGAGTACGACGCCGGCTCCGGCGACGCGTAGCTGCGCTCGACCGCCAGGACGGGTCGCTCGACTCCCGGTGCCAGAGCTCGGCGATCCGGTGGGTTGCGGATCAAGGGGATGTCCAGTGAAGGTGAATCGGTCTCGAAAACTGTTCGCCCGCGCCAAACGCGTGATTCCCGGCGGTGTCAACAGCCCGGTTCGAGCCTTTGGCTCGGTGGGAGGCGTGCCGCGCTTCATCGTCTCCGGCAAGGGTCCGAGAGTCACCGACGTGGATGGCAACTCGTACGTCGACTACGTCGGCTCCTGGGGCCCGCTGATTCTCGGTCACGCTCACCCGGCTGTGGTAAAGGCCGTCCGCGCCGCCGCCTCCCGCGGAACCAGCTTCGGCGCACCGACCGAGGCCGAGGTGGAGATCGCCGAGCTGATCTGCAAAGCGCTCCCCAGCGTCCAGCGGCTGCGCTTCGTGAACTCCGGAACCGAGGCCACCATGAGCGCGATCCGGCTGGCGCGGGCCGCCACGGGCCGCAAGCGAATCCTCAAGTTCGAGGGCTGCTACCACGGCCACGCCGACGCGCTTCTGGTGGGAGCCGGCAGCGGCGTCGCGACACTCGGAATTCCCGGGTCGCCGGGTGTGCCCGAGGAGTTCGCCCGCTTGACGATCCAGTCGCCATACAACGACCTGGCAGCGGTGACGGCGGCGTTCCAGCGCCACGGCAAGGAGATCGCCTGCGTTCTGGTCGAGCCGGTGGCCGGGAACATGGGCTGCGTACCGCCGCTGCCCGGATTCCTGGCCGGCCTGCGGGAGATCTGCGACCGCGCCGGCGCGCTGCTGATCTTCGACGAGGTGATGACGGGGTTTCGGGTCGCCTGGGGCGGCGCCCAGCGCCGCTTCCGGGTCCGGCCCGATCTGACTTGTCTCGGCAAGGTGGTGGGGGGAGGGCTCCCGGCCGCGGCCTACGGCGGCCCGCGCGAGCTCATGAAGCAGATGGCGCCCGAGGGACCGGTCTACCAGGCGGGCACCTTGTCGGGGAATCCCCTGGCCATGGCCGCGGGCCTCGAAACGCTGAAGCGGCTCTCCGCGCCCGGTGTCTACGAGACGCTGGAGGAGCGAGGCCAGCAGCTCACAGCGGGTCTGATGGAGATCGCCGGGCAGAACGAGCTGGAGCTGGCGACGACCTGCGTGGGCGGGATGTTTGGTTTTTTCTTTCATCCCGGCCCTATCCGCAACTTCGAGGACGCCAAGAAGTCCCACGGGGAACGCTACCGGCGCTTCTTCGCCGCCATGCTGGAGGAGGGCATCTACCTGGCCCCATCGCCCTTCGAGGCAGGCTTCGTATCGCTGGCCCACCGCCGGCGGGAGATCGGCCAGACCCTGGACGCGGCTGCCGTTGCCATGAAACGGGCCGCCCGCGTGCGTTGAGCAGATCAAGACCCTCGGCTAGTATGCGCCCGCCTTTCGATCGGTGAGCGAAACGCGCAGCACCGTGAGCAGGCCTTGAAAATTCGCCAGCAGGAGAAGGAACCCCAGGAAAAGCCCGGCTCCCTCACCAGGCGAGGGGCGAAGGCCTATCAGGGGGCTCTCGAGGCGGTTCTCTCGATCCCGGTCGGGATGGCGCTCGGCTACCTGGGTGACCGTCAGTTCGGGACGGGGCCCGTCTTCCTGCTCCTGGGTCTGGCGGCGGGTTTCACGTCTTTCGTCATACGGATCAACCGCCTTCGGGTGCTGGTCGACGAAGCGTCAGAGGACGGCAACGAGCCGCCGAGCGAGCAGTGAGCGAGAAATTTGACATCGAGCGGGTCCAGGGGCTGAACCTGGGCCTCTCCGCCGGAGCGGTCGCCCTCTCCTGGGTGCTGCTCTCGCCGCTCTTTGCGGCGAGTCTGGCCGCGGGGGCGATCCTGGAGGCGGCCAACTTTCGCTCGCTGCGGCGCTCCAGCCAGGCGATCTTCGGGGCCGGCCTCTCCGGCAGCGGAGCGGCGGTGACCGCGTTTGGCCTCCGCTTCGGATTGCTGGGGGCGGCCGTCGGATTCGCACTCTACATCGGAGCCCACCCGGTGGGTCTCCTGATCGGGCTCTCTCTCATCGTCCCCTCGGTGGTCATCGCCGCCTGGATGGCGCGTCCCGAGCCGGCTCCCGCCGCTCCCGCGCCCCCGCCCGACGATCCAAGCTGGGACGAGTGGAACCCGTGGCTCGCCCGTGAGCGAGAGCGGGATGCCGAGGAGGATCAGTGAATATCTTCTTGAGCCTCGAGCACGCGACCCACGTCTCGTGGGTGATCTGGTCCGCGCTCTTCGTCGGGCTGCTCCTGGTGGTCACCGGCCTGCTGGTCCGCTCCCGCCTGGCCGCCGCGGGTGGCGGGATCATCCCCGACGAGGGCATGAGCCTGCGCAATCTGTGCGAGCTGGTGGTCGAGTTCCTCTCCGGGCTGGCGGAGCAGAGCATGGGGGAGAACTGGCGCAAGTACTTCCCCTTGATGGGCACCATCTTTCTATTCATCCTGCTCTCGAACCTGATCGGGCTGATTCCCGGGATCGGTGGAGCCACCAGCGATGCGAACACCACCTGGGGCTGGGCGCTGATCTCCTTCGTCGCCTTCCAGTATGTGGGCATCAAGGAGCACGGCTGGTCCTACATCAACCACTACCTGGGGCCGAGCCTGTTCGATGTGGAGATCGGCGGAAAGAAGGTCCACATGCGGGTGCTGGCACCCATCTACGCACCCATCGAGCTGATCGGCCACCTGGCGCGGATCTTCACGCTCGCCATCCGGCTATTGGCGAACATGTTCGCAGACCACACCGTCGTCGGTGTCTGGCTGATGCTGGTACCGGTAGTCGTTCCGGCGATCTTCATGGGCCTGGGAGTACTGGTCGCAGTGCTTCAGGCCTATGTGTTCACACTGCTCTCGATGATCTACATCGGCTTGGCGCTCGAAGAGGCCCACTAGCGGGCTTCCGGTCCCGGCCACTCAACCAAGGAGACTCACTTCATGCGGATACTCGGAACGGTCGCACTCTGGGCCCTCGCCGTCTTGCTCCTGCCGACGCTGGCGGGTGCGGAGGAAGTAGCGGGGGCGGTCGCGGACACGAACTCCTGGGGCTACGCCTTGGGGGCGGGAATCGCCATCGGATTTGGTGCCCTGGGGTGCGGTATCGGTCAGGGTCTGACCGCCGGCAACACCACTGCGGGCATCGCGCGGAACCCCGGTGCCGCCGGCGCGATGTTCACGAACTTCATCCTCGGGATGGTGCTGATCGAGTCGATCGCGATCTACGCACTCGTCGTGGGGCTGCTGCTCGTCTTCCGGGTTCCCGCCTGAGCGGACTTCGAGCCCTGCCCGGATCGGAACTGCCCCGGGGCGGCCGCTTCTCGACCGCCGCCTCGGGGTGAAACCTGAGAGTGGACTCCGGCAGCTCCGGCGCTGTCCGGCGCTGAGAGACACCGGGCGGGAGCAGCGAAGCGGGCCTCACCCCGTTTGTTCGTCCCGCATCGCAGCCGAGCTCCCGCCCGGGGCCTCCGGCCCACCAAGCCCCCGGTCCCGTTAGAGGGGCGTCGGTGGACGGCGCCTCGTGGCACCACCCTTTCCCAGCAGCAACTGGCGTGCCACCCTGTGTGCGTGATCCCCTGCGCGCCGTATCCAGGAAATCCGGCGGGTTACGCGCCCACGCCTCATCCGTCCGGTTCGCTTCGTGACCGGCTGGAAACGGAGTGCCCGTGAAGCGCGGTTCTCTGATCGTCTTCGAGGGCGTGGATGGCGGCGGGAAATCGACCCAGCTGAGGCTGCTCGGCGAAACTCTGCGCTCGGCCGGCCGCGAAGTGGTGGAGACCCGGGAGCCCTACGACTGCGAGTGGGGCCGGAAGATCCGCAAGATGGCGCGCTCGGCCGAGGGGGTGCCGGCCGAGCAGGAGCTCGAGTGGTTTCTCCTACAGCGTCGCGCACACGTCCGGGAAATCGTGGGGCCTGCCCTGGCGGCGGGCCGGGTCGTGCTGAGCGACCGCTACTTCCTGTCCACGGTCGCCTATCAGGGGGCGAGAGGCCTCGACGCCGGGCAGCTCCTGGCCTCGAGCGAAGCCGAGTTCCCGCTCCCGGACCTCGTTCTGCTGCTCGAGCTCGATCCGGCGAGCGGCCTTCGCCGCGTGGCGGAGCGCGGCGGGCACCCGGAGCCGGTCTTCGAGGAGAGCGGCTTCCTGGAGCGCGTGGCGGCGATCTTTCGGGGCCTCGAACGCGACTACATCGCCCACATCGCGGCGGAGGGTGAGGTCACAGAGGTCCAGGAGCGGGTGCTCTCGGAGGTCCGCACGCGCCTCGGGCTCTGCTGACAGCTCGAACGTCCCGCTCCCGCTCAGGCGCTGATCACGGCTGCGAGGGCGCGGCCGGTGTGGCTGGCCGGGTTGGCCGCCACCTCCTCGGGCGTCCCCGCGGCGACGATCTCGCCGCCCTTCTCTCCTCCTTCGGGGCCCAGGTCGATGACGTGGTCCGCGGTCTTGATCACGTCCAGGTGGTGCTCGATCACGACCACCGTGTTGCCCCGGTCGACCAGTCGGTTCAGCACGTCGAGGAGCTTCTCCACGTCGGCGAAGTGAAGACCCGTCGTGGGCTCGTCGAGCAGGTAGAGGGTTCGCCCGGTGCCCCGGCGCGAGAGCTCCCGGGCGAGCTTGATGCGCTGGGCTTCGCCGCCCGAGAGGGTCGTGGCCGGCTGACCCAGGTGGATGTAGCCGAGGCCTACCTCGTACAGGGTCTGGAGCGGCCGACGCACGTTGGCGACGTTCTCCATGAACCCCATTGCCTCCTCGACAGTCATGTCGAGGACGTCGGCGATGTTGCGGCCCTTGTAGCGGATCTCCAGGGTCTCGCGGTTGTAGCGGCGCCCGCCGCACACCTCACAGGTGACGAAGAGATCCGGGAGGAAGTGCATCTCGATGCGCAGCACTCCGTCGCCCTGGCAGGACTCGCAGCGCCCGCCCTTCACGTTGAAGGAGAAACGGCCGGGGCTGTAGCCGCGCACCCGCGCGTCGGGCACCTGGCTGAAGAGCTGGCGGATTCCGTCGAAGGCGTTGGTGTAGGTGACGGGATTGCTGCGCGGCGTACGCCCGATGGGAGCCTGGTTGACGTCGATCACCTTGTCGATCTGCTCGATGCCGCGGAGCCGGTCGAAGCGGCCGGCCCGGGCCGTCGCGCCGTGAAGCCGCTGCGCGAGGGCGCAGTGGAGTGTGTCGTTGATCAGCGTGGACTTGCCGGAACCCGAGACCCCCGTCACCACCGTGAAGAGCCCGAGGGGAATCCGCAGCTCCAGGTCCTTCAGGTTGTGCTCGCGGCAGCCGGACATGCGCAGGGTCCGCTTCGTCGCCGGCCGCCGGCGCTTCGGCACCGGGATGGAGAGGCGCCTTCCCAGGTAGGCGCCGGTCAGCGACGCGGGGTTGGCGATGATCTCCTGCGTGGTTCCCTCGGCGACGATTTCGCCGCCGTGGATGCCGGCGCCGGGACCCATGTCCAGGACGAAGTCGGCGCTGCGAATCGTCGCCTCGTCGTGCTCGACCACGATCACGGTGTTGCCGAGGTCTCGGAGCCGCTTCACGCTCGAGAGAAGGCGGTGGTTGTCGCGCGAGTGCAGACCGATGGAAGGCTCGTCGAGGATGTAGAGCACCCCCATCAGGCTGGAGCCGACCTGGGTGGCGAGGCGGATGCGCTGACCCTCGCCGCCCGAGAGGGTCGCGCTGGCGCGATCCAGTGTCAGGTAGTCGAGGCCGACGTCGGCGAGGAAGTGCAACCGCTCGCGGATCTCCTTCAGGATCCGCTCCGCGATCGTTCGCTGCACCGGAGCGAGCGTCAGTCCTTCCAGGAACTCGGTGGCCTGGGCGATGGAGAAGCGGACCAGCTCGTGGATGCCGAACCCGCCCACGCGGATGCTGCGCGCCTCGAGTCGAAGCCGCGAACCGCTGCACTCCGGACAGGGGCCCGGGCTCATGTAGCGGCGCAGCTCGTCGCGAACGGTCTCGCCGCTGCTCTCGTCCAGACGCCTGGACAGCTCGCCGATCACCCCGTCCCAGGGCCGCTTGACCTGCTCGGTGCCGTCGCTTCGCTCGAAGCTGAACGGGACCAGTGTCTTGCCGGTACCGAGGAGGATGGCGTCTCGCGCCTTGCGCGGCAGGTCGCGCCACGGCGTTTCCGTGTCGATGCCGAGATGCGCGGCGAGCGATGCCAGCAGCTGGGCGTAGTAGCGCGGGATTCTCCGCGTGCCCCACGGATCGATCGCGCCCCCGGACAGTGAGCGGGTGTCGTCCGGAACGATCCGGTCCGGGTCGAAGCGCTCCTGGGTACCGAGACCGTCGCAGCGCTGACAGGCGCCGTGCGGGCTGTTGAAGGAGAAAAGCCGCGGTGCGATCTCCGGAAAGGAAACGCCGCAGTCGACGCAGGCGCTGCTCTCCGAGAGCAACCACTCGCCCTGCTCCGCTCCCGCGTCGATCAGCACCAGACCGTCGGCCATCTTGAGCGCCGTCTCGATCGACTCGGCGATTCGGCTTCGCACCGTCTCCTTCACGACCAGGCGATCCACCACCAGGTCGATGTCGTGCTTGCGCTTCTTCGCCAGCGAAATCTCCTCGCCGAGGTCGCGGATCTCCCCGTCGATGCGCGCGCGAACGAAGCCCTGGCGGCGGAAGTCGTCGAGCTCCTTCTGGTACTCGCCCTTGCGCCCCCGCACCACGGGCCCGAGGATCTGGACCCTCGCCCCTTCACCCAGCGCCAGCACCCGGTCGGTCATCTCCTGGACGGTCTGGCTCGAGATGGCCTTTCCGCAGCGGTAGCAGAAGGGCTCACCGACGCGCGCGTAGAGCAGGCGCAGGTGATCGTAGATCTCGGTGGTGGTGCCGACGGTGGACCTAGGGTTCTTGCTGACGCTGCGCTGCTCGATGGCGATCGCCGGAGAGAGCCCCTCGATCGACTCGACCTCGGGCTTGCTCATCTGCTCCAGGAACTGCCGGGCGTAGGCCGAGAGGGACTCGACGTAGCGCCGCTGGCCCTCGGCGTAGATGGTGTCGAAGGCGAGGGAGGACTTCCCCGAGCCGGAGAGCCCCGTGATCACGACCAGGCGATTGCGGGGAATCCGGACGTCGATGCTGCGGAGATTGTGCTCGCGCGCTCCCTGGATCACGATGTGGCTGTGGCCCGGCAGAGCGGGAGACGTCAAAACGTGTCGTTTCCCAGGCCCAGATCGATGCTTCCCGCGCCGCCCGTCTCCCCGTCACCGAGCCGCGCCGCATCGGCGAAGATGCCCTTGCGCTCGATGTAGGTCTGCTTGCGCAGCTCCTCGATGAAGGCCGCGTACTCCTCCGCGAGGCGCTTCTGATAGAGATACTCGCCGAGCCGACCCCGCGCGCTCTCGTAGGTGATCTCCTCGTAGAGGCGCTTCTCGACGACGTGGAGCAGGTTGCAGCCGAAGGGCATTTCGATCACCCCGCTGGTCCCGCCGGCTGGGAGCGGATCGATGGCACTGGTCATCCAGGGCGCCAGGGCACTGAAGTGGAACCATCCGATGTCGCCACCTTGCTCCGGCTTGACCGAAGAGACCTCGGCAGCGACGGCCTCGAAACGCTCACTCCCGCGGATCCGGGCCAGCGCGCTCTGGGTCTGGTCACAGGCGCGGCGGCGCTCGGCGGGATCCTCGCTGGTGAAGGGGACCAGGATGTGGCGCAGGTGCACCTCCATCCCCCCCGCTGGCTGATCGCCGTACTCCTCGTTGTAGAGCGCGCGGATGTCCTTCTCCTCGACCCGGACTCGCCCGCCGACCAGCCCGTTGATCACCTTGGAGTGCTCGATCTCGCCACGAATCCGCTCTCGATAGCTCGCGAAGGAGAGACCCTGGGCCTGGACGCTCGCCTTGAGCTGCTCGACAGTCAGGTCGTTCTCCGTGGCGATGCTCTCGATCGCCTCGTCGACCTCGGCTTCGCTGGCGTCGAGCTCCGCGCGCCGCACCACCTGCCGGATCAGCGCGCGCTCGATCATTCGTTCCAGGACCTCGGCGCGAAGGATCGCGACCTCCTTGTCCGTGGCTCCTTGCTCGCGGATCCGCCGCTCGGCCGGATCGGCGATCTGGTAGATGTCCGAGATCAGCACGATCTCGCTACCGACCTGGGCGGCGATACCGTCCACCACTTGCTCGGAGCCAGCCGCTCCCGCGACGATCAGGATCAGAAAAAGAGCCAGGTAGGTCTTCATGGATCTGCGGATGCTAGCTTCCTTTTTCTGCGGCGGCGCGTAGCGACGGCGCCCCTCGGAGTGTCGCGACCGGGGGACGCTCGCTAATCTCTCCCCCGGGGTGGAGGGAGATGGCGCAGATCAAGCTCTACGGCCCGCGTGAGGCACCCTTCGTCATCAAGGTCGAGCTCGCTCTGGTTCTCAAGAAGCTCGACTTCGACGTGAAGGTGCCCCAGGGCCCCGAGGACTATCGGCGTTGGAGCCCGGAGACGGGGCTCCTACCGGTGATCGACGTGGACGGCACCCGCGTCCACGACTCCTCTGCGATTCTCGACTTCCTGGATGAGCGCTTCCCCGATCCGCCCCTCTTGTCCAGCGACCCGAAGACCGCGTCCTCCCAACGGAGGCTCGAGTCCTGGGCCGAGCAGACCTTCTACTTCTACTGGATGAGCTACCTGCGCGAGCTGGTTCGCGGAGACGAGGCGGCCGAGCAGCCCTCGGGCGCGCCGCCGCCGCGCGGAGGCGCGCGTTCGCGCCTCTCGCGCAAGAAGAAGGTGCCGGCCCTGAATCTCGAGGAGGGGCTCGGAAAGGAGTTCGGCCAGCGCCTCGACGATCTGGTCAACTTCCTCGGCCGCCGGCCCTTCTTCTACTCGGACCGCTTGAGCCGCGCGGACCTCGCCGTCTACTCGTTCCTCAACTTCATCCCCGGCACGGCGGGAGCGGTGGTGGCGGTCGTCGAGTCGCGCCAGCCGCTGGTCGACCTGATGGCGCGGGTCGAGGCCGCCGTCCGCTCGTGAGCGATCCGGCGCCGGGCAACCGGGGCATCTACAGCGTGGTGCGGCGGATTCCCAGGGGAAAGGTCGCCACGTACGGGCAGGTCGCGACCCTGGCCGGGATTCCGCGCCAGCCCAGGCGCGTGGGCTACGCCCTCCACGCACTGCCGCGGGGGAGTGACGTGCCCTGGCAACGAGTCATCAACGCGAAGGGCGAGCTGAGCCCGCGCTCGACTCCGGGCGCCGAGGGTCTGCAGCGCGCGGTTCTCGAAGCCGAGGGAGTCGTCTTCGACACAAACGGACGCGTGGAGCTGGAGCGCTACCAGTGGAGACCGCGCTGACTGGCCGCTGAGACGGCGCTAGCCGGGCTCGCGGATGCGGAAGCGGTTGGCCAGGGCGTCGACGTGTTCGGCAAGTGCCTGGCGAGTCTCCTCCGAAACGTCCCGGAACTCGACGCCCATCCCCATCGGCAGGTTCGGTTTCTGGATGTTCCCGGGCACGTTCGTCGTCGCCACCTGCGCCTCGAGAGCCAGCGTGCCGGAGGGGAGTGGAAGCTCGACTCTCACGTGACCCCGGACGGGGGTCGGGCGAAGCGTCTCCAGGAACGCTCCCCCCTCGGAGAGGTTGTAGACCCGGGCCGACTTCTGGCCGGCGGCCGAGAAGACCCGCGCCGTCATGGCGGTCGGCGACCGGAGCACACTGCGCGACTCGGCTCTGTGCGGATCGCGGAGCGCCTCGTTCAGCACGAAGCGAAGTGCAGCGTTGTCGAAGGGCTTCCATAGCGCAAACTCGACGCCGGCCTCGCGCAGCTCCAAGAGCTCTCGCGGGCCGGGCTCCGGCCCGGCCGCCGCGAAGCGCAGAACGGGGGTGGGGGCGTGCTCGCGGAGGCGGTCGAGGGCGAAGCCGAGGTCGCCCAGCGCGTGCGGAACCGCGAGCAGCACCGCGCGGATCGGTTCCCCGCTCCGCTCGAGTGCCCGTACCCCGTCCTCAGCCAGGGTTGCGCGCACCGCGCGAAGACCCAGGGACAGAAAGCGGTCCGCCAGCGAATCGAACTCGTCGCCGAAGCCGAGCGCGAGTACGTGCCGGTGCTTTGCCACTGCACGGACCTCCCGCAGAACCATCGGTTCGACCACCGCGCTCACTTGAGGGGGAAAGGCTGCCCAGCCGCGCGGGCTGTTCAGGTGGCGATGGCCCTGACTCGAACCAGCGGGTGATCGGGAGAGGTCTCTCCGCTGAGGTCGACTTCGCCCTGCACCGACCAGATGTCGTCGCCTTCCGGGTCGGCAAGCACCTGCTGGACCTCCCAGATGCGCGGCGCGGTCTGCCGGATGGCAGTGCGGTGCGCTTGACGCGCGCCGGGATCGAAGAGGACCCGCTCGTACTCCTCGTGGAAGGGCGCCAGGGCCTCTGCGAAGCGGTCCGCGTCCCAGGGATCATCCGGATCCTGCCGGACCCAGCGGGCCGCCTCCTCGTAGTCCCCTTCGGACAGCGCGCGCACCAGCTCCCGCATCTCGGATCGCACCCGGGCGCGGAACGCCTTCGGGGTGAGGGCGAGGTCGAGCTTCGGCAGCGCCGGCGCCTCCGCCACTTCGGTGGGCTCGAGCTGGGGACGCAGCTGCCGCTCCCATTCCTCGAAGAGGCTCGAGTCGACGCGCCCGATCATGGAGCGGAGGTAGGCGAGGATGTCGTGGATCTCGTCACTCTTGGCCGGGTCGGGAACGGAGCGGGAGAGGGTGCGATAGACCTGCCCGAGGTAGCGGAGCAGCAGGCCCTCGCTCCGCTGGAGGCCGTAGAGCTTCACGTAGTCGTCGAAGCTGGCGTAGGTCTCCACCATCTCCCGGACGACGGACTTGGGCCGGATGTTCTCCTGGGAGGTCCAGGGGTGCCGCTCGGCGAAGATCTCGAAGCTCTGGTAGATGAACTCGGCGTTGGGCTTCGGGTGCTCGACCTCGTCGAGCTGCTCCATCCGCTCCTCGTAGGGAACCCGCTCGGCCTTCAGGCGCGTCACCAGCTCCGTCTTCAGCTTCGCGACCTGCTGGCGCAGGATCGCCCACGGATCCTCGAGAACCGCTTCGACCAGGCTCAGCAGGTCGAGGGGATAGGAGGGGTCCTCGCTGTCCAGCACCTCCAGCGCCTCGACCAGGTAGAGAGACAGGGTCTCGTGGAGTGAGAAATCGCGCTGCAGGTCTTCGCTGACGCGGACCGTGTGGCGTCCGCCCGCGCGCGTCAGCTCGATGATCCCGGCCTGCCGCAGCGAGCGGAAGCGCTCCGCCGCCTGGCGGCGCAGGCGGCGCTTTCCCTTCGGCTCCTCGTGGCAGCGATCGATGATCTCCCCCAGCCAGCGGTAGCCGCTGCCCTGGAGGACGGCCACGACCATCCCGTGGCTCACGGCGAATCGGGAGCTCAGGGTCTCCGGGGGCCGCACCACCAGCTGGTCGAAGGTCTGTTGGCTCCAGCTGACGAAGCCGCGGGTCGGAGCCTTCTTCTTGACCGGCTTCTTGCGTCCGCCCGGGCGGGCGCTCTTCTCATCGGCGCGCTTGTTCTCGATCACGTGCTCCGGCGCCTGACACACCACGCTGCCGCGATCGTCGAAACCCTTGCGCCCGGCGCGCCCGGCGATCTGCTTGAAGTCGCGAGCGCTCAGGATCCGCACCTTCTCGCCGTCGAACTTGCAGAGCTTGGTGAAGACCACGGTGCGTATCGGAATGTTGACGCCCACGCCAAGGGTGTCGGTTCCGCAGATCACCTTGAGAAGGCCGCGCTGCGAGAGCTGCTCGGCCAGCAGCCGGTACTTCGGCAGGAGCCCGGCGTGATGGATGCCGATCCCGTGCCCGATCATCCGGCGGATCTCCTTGCCGTACGGAGTGTCGAAACGGAAATCGCCGACCGCCTCGACTACGTTGCGCTTCTCCTCTTTGCTCGTGATCTTCGCGCTGGTGAGTGCCTGGCCGAGCTCAGCACACTCGCGCTGGGTGAAGCTCACGATGTAGAGCGGCGCCTTGTCGGCCTCGAGCAGCTTCTCCACGGTTTCGTGGATGGGCCGCTCCTGATACTCGAAGTCCAGAGGCACCGGTCGGTCGTCGGAGTGGACGTGAGCGACCTCGCGGCCCGTCCGCTCGTGAAGCTTCTCCTCGATGCTGGCCGTGTTGCCGAGGGTGGCGGACATCAGCAGGAAGGTGGTGTGGGTCAGGGTCAGGAGCGGAATCTGCCAGGCGGCCCCCCGCTCGCGTTCGCTGTAGTAGTGGAACTCGTCCATCACCGCGTAGGGGACGTCGGTGGCGTCGCCTTGACGCAGGGCCATGTTGGAGAGCACCTCGGCGGTGCAGCAGATGATCGGCGCCGCCCAGTTGAGGCTGACGTCGCCGGTCAGCATCCCCACGTTCTCCGGCCCGAAGAGCTCGCAGAGCGCGAAGAACTTCTCGCTCACCAGGGCCTTGACCGGAGCCGTGTAGAAGGACCGTCTCCCCTCGCAGCGCGCCTTGAAGTGGAGACCGAGCGCGACCAGCGACTTGCCGGACCCGGTGGGCGTGCTCAGCACCACGTGGCGGTCGGCCATCAGCTCGAGGAGCGCCTCCTCCTGGGCCGGATAGGGCTCGAGGCCCGTCTCGGCGACCCAGCCGAGGAAGCGATCCAGGATCGCGCCGGGATCGCGAATCGCCGCGCCGAGCGGCACCCTCGCTTCGAGGGTGCTCACCCGTTCTTGGCGGCGAAGTCTTTCATGAACTGCGCCAACGCCTCGCAGCCCGCGCGGGGGAAGGCGTTGTAGATGCTGGCGCGCATTCCACCGACGGACCGATGGCCCTTGAGGCCGTCGAGACCCGCTTCCTTGGACTCGGCGAGGAACTTCGCGTTGAGCTCATCGCTCGGCGTGACGAACGTGATGTTCATCATCGATCGGCTGTCCTTCGCCGCGGTGGCGGTGTAGAACTCCGTCTCGTCGAGCACGTCGTAGATCAGGGCTGCCTTCTCGGCGTTTCGCTTCTCCATCTCGGCGAGCCCGCCCTGCTCGAGCGTCCAGCGGAGCACTTTCCCCACCACGTAGATGCAGAAGGCCGGGGGCGTGTTGTACAGGGAGCCGCCCTCGGCGTGGGTCGCGTAGTCGAGCATGGAGGGGAGCTCGCGCACCCGGCGCTCCAGCAGGTCGCGGCGCAGGATCACCAGCGTCACGCCGGAGGGGCCGAGGTTCTTCTGGGCCCCGGCGTAGATCAGGCCGTAGCGCTCCACCTTGATCGGCTTCGAGAAGATGTCGCTGGAGGCATCGCAGGCGAGGAAGCCATCGCCCGGGACCGACGGCTCGCTGCGGAACCCGGTGCCGAAGATGGTGTTGTTCGACGTGAAGTGCGCGTAGGCCGGCGCCTCGGAGTTCTTGACCTGCTTCTTCTCGGGGATGTAGGAGAAGTTGGCGTCCTCGGAGCTGCAGGCGATGTGGACGTTGCCGTAGTGCTTGGCCTCCTTCACCGCCTTCTTCGACCAGCTGCCGGTGACCAGGTAGTCGGCCGTGCCGTCCGCGGGGAGGTAGTTCGCCGGCAGCATGTAGAACTGCGTCGAGGCGCCGCCCTGCAGGAACAGCACGGCGTAGTCGGCGGGAATGCCGGCCAGCGCGCGGCAATCCTCCTCCGCCTCGGAGATGACGCGCTTGAAGGCCGCGCCCCGGTGGCTCTGCTCGAGGATGCCGATCCCCGTGCCGTCGATGCTCCAGAGGTCCCGCTGTGCCTCCTCCAGCACCGGCTCGGGAAGGACCGCCGGGCCCGGGGAGAAGTTGAAGACTCGCTCGTCCATTTTCACCTCGATTGGATTTCTGGCAGGGGGGTCGCCCCGGGGCCAATGGGGTGGAGTATTTAGCGAAATCTAGCCGCCGCTGTCCGCGCTTCCGAGTACATCCTGGTAGACCCGGCGGATTTCCTCGGTGTGTCGGCGGTAGTCGTCCAGGAGCTGCGGCCGGACGCTGCCGGTTCGCGAGGATGGAGCGTAGCCCAGGGTGCGCCCGACTGATTCGAGATCGGTGCGCTCCTCGCTGAGGTCGGAGATGGAGCGGTTCTCGACGACCCGGAGCCGGCTCGAGAGCCGCTTCAGGAAGCCCCAGCCTCCCTGGAGCACGACGACCTGATCGCCGGGGAGCAGGCCCAGGCTGCCGATCCGCTCGAGCAGCGTGGCGATGGGTACCGGCTCCATGAGTCCCGGATGCTCCGCCCCGTGCTGGAGCTGCCGCAGCTGGACCACCGTCTCCACGTCGAGAAGCCCGCCCCGCCCGGTCTTGAGGTCCCGGCGGCCGCCGACCTCGTCGGCCAGCTCCTGCTCCATCCGCTGGCGAATCCTGTGGAGCTCGGCGGTCGGATCCTCCGAGGCGGGGCGCCGGAGGATCTCTCCTCGGAGTGCGACGAAGCTCTCGGCGAGCCGCTCGCTGCCGACGATCGGGCGCGAGCGCAGCAGCGCCTGGCGCTCCCAGATCTGGGCGTGCTCGGCGTGATACCTCCGGAACGATCCCAGCGAGGTGACGAGCAGCCCCTGGCTCCCCGAGGGACGCAGGCGGGCGTCGACCTCGTAGCAGACCCCCTCCGCGGTGGGCGTCTGGAGCGCCCAGCCGAGCTTCTGGGAGAGTCGCACGAAGGCCTCCTGGGTCTCGAGGACCGCGTGCTCTTCACCTCCCTCGACGTCGAAGAGGAAGATCACGTCGAGATCGCTGCCGTAGGTCAGCTCGCGGCTTCCCAGCTTGCCCATTCCCACCACCAGGAAGTGTCCCCGCTCGACGTCCCGCGCGGCGCGCTCGCTGGCCCGGGAGAGCTGCCGGGTGGCCAGGGCCAGCGCCCGCTCCAGGCACACCTCGGCCACTTCGGTGAGGGCGGTCTCGGCCTCCGAGGCGCTGATCTTCTCGGCCAGGTCGAGAAGTCCCACGTTGACCAGCTCGCGGCGCTGGAAGAGCCGCAGGGCCGCCAGCGAGAGCTCGGTGTCCTCGCTGCCCTCCGGCGATCCGAGCTCCTCGAGGATGGCGGCGTGTGCCTCGCGGAGCTCCGTCTTGGAGAGCCAGAGCTGGCTGGGGTCACTGAAGACCGGCTCGATCAGCTGCGGGTGGGTGGCGAAGATCGTCGAGAGGTAGCGGGAGGCGCCGAAGAGCGTCGCGAGGCGGCCGATCAGCTCGGGGCGGTCGAACAGCAGTCCCCAGTAGAAGGGCCGCCCGCCGACACCCTGGATGAAGCGGTCCAGGTTGTTCATGGCCCGCTCCGGGTCGGCGGCGGAGGAGATCTCCCGGGCGAAGCGGCGGGCGAGGTCCTCGATCATGTTGCGCGTGGAGGAGACGGCGAGGAGTCGTGACGCGTTCCGGGCGAACAGATCGAGGACGCGCTCGGAGTCGTCCTCGGAGAACAGATCGTCGAACACCTGCCGCACGCATTGGCGCTCGGCCTCGAGCCGGGCCTCGAATCCGGCGGTGGCGTCTTCGCCCCGGTACCCGAGGGCTCGGGCCAGTCGCTCCCGTCCCTGGGCGCTGGCCGGAACCAGCTGTGTCTGACGCTCTCCCTCCATCTGGAGGCGATTCTCGACCCGCCGCAGAAACCGGTATGCCCGCAGCAGCTCTTCCGAGATCCGCCGCTCGAGGATCCCAGCCTCGGCCAGCGCGTGAAGCGCTCCCGGGGCCGAGCGGCCCCGGATCTGGGGCACCCGTCCACCGTGGATCAGCTGAAGGGCCTGGGCCACGAACTCGACGTCGCGGATGCCCCCGCGTCCCAGCTTGACGTCGAAGGCTCCCTTCGCGAGCCCCTTCTGGCGCTCGATCTTGTCTTTCATCTCCTTGATGGCGTCGACGCCCCCGAAGTCCATCGATGCCCGGTAGATCATCGGGTCGATGGACCTGGCCACGCCCCAGCCGAACTCGCGGTCTCCGGCAACGGGTCGCGCCTTCATGAAGGCGGCCTTCTCCCAGGTGGCGGCCCAGCCGTCGTAGTAGGAGGCGAGAGCGTTGCTGGAAGTGACCAGGGGACCCTGGTTCCCCTCGGGTCGAAGGTCGAGGTCGACGCGGTAGAGGAAGCCCTCGGTGCTGGCCTCGCCCACCAGCTTCCCGAAGTTGCGGGCGAGGCGGGAGAAGTACTCCTCGGGCGAGAGATCGCCGGGGCCGTCACGCACGCCGCCGGCCGCGTCCGGCGGGCTCTCGTAGACGTAGACCAGGTCGACGTCGGAGGAATAGTTGAGCTCCCCGCCGCCCAGCTTGCCGAGTCCGAGGACGGTCATGCGCAGCGCGGGTTCGCTTCCGTCTTCGCCCTTCCAGCAAGCTGGGCCGAGCTCGGCCGTCAGGCGCTCGGCCGCTCGTTGGAGAGCGGCAGAGAGCAGGGCCTCGGCGAGGTCCGAGAGCTCGGCCAGCATCTCGCCCACTCGCTCCTCCGGAACGAGATCCTCGTCGCAGTCGCGAATGGTGATCCGGGCGAGCTCTTCGTATTTGACGCGCCGCAGCGCGTCCAACTCCTCGTCTGCGCCGGCCGTGGCGAGGACCGCCTCGAGGCGTGCCTGATAGTCGGCGAGGGAGCGCGGGATGCGGAGGTCGTCCTCCGCCAGATCGAGAAGCGCGGCGGGGTAACGCTGGAAGAACCTGGAGAGAAAGGGCGCCACACCGCTGACCGCGACGAGCGCCCGGTCGAGCTCGGCGGCGCGGCTCTCGCGGACGGCTTCCAGCCTCGCCGGGTCGGTGGCAGCCAGCGCGTCGAGCAGCCCGGCGGCCCGGCGCGCTGCGGCCACCGGCTCCGGGCCTTCCGCGAGGGCCGCTTCGAGCTCTGGACGGAGGAATCCGTTCACGGCGGGAGAAGCGTAGGGACCCCGGTGGCGACGGTAAAGCTGTGCGAAAGTTGCCCGAGCATGGAGGCCCAGGGCGAAACTCTGACGCGAACGCTGGAGCGGGTGATCGAGGCCCGGGGGCGGCTCCTGCAGGTCGAGCGGGCTCCCCTTCCCGGGCCGGCGGGTGCCAGTGCGTCGTCGGCGCTCCGTCTCTGCTTCGACGTCGGGGTCGTCACCCTCAGCTCCGGAGGGGAAGGGCGGGATCTGGAAGTGGAGATCGGCGCGACCGCCGGCACCCGGCCCGAGGCCTTCCTTCCCGCGAGCGAAGAAGAGCCCTGGTGGATGGTGATGGGGTGTCCGCTGACCCGCGTCGAGGAGCGGGCGGCCGGAGGCGTCCGCGTGCAGTTCCGCGCCGACCACGAGAACCCCCGCCGGCTGGAGTTGTTCCCGCGCAGCGGTGGCATCGAAGCAGCGCTGGCCAAGTAGGCGGGAGCCGAGAAACGCAAGGAACGTCCAGGCGTTGCGGCAACTGGTTGCCGCTTGGCGAGCCGCTGGAACGTCACCCCGGACCTCCCGCTGGCCACTCAAGGGGTATGTGGAGGAAACGCATGGTACTTCCGGCCCGCCGCTCGACCATTCACAGCGGTTTCCTGATTCAGACGCTTCTCCGCCGAGGGGCCGTGCACTACTGCGCCAACTGCGGCGAGCGCATGTTCGTCAAGTACGAGTCGGGCCTCTGCCCGGTCTGCTTCAACGGCCGCCGCAAGCTGCATATTGCGGAACCCGTGCACCACGTGAGCGACGAGATGGCACTCGCGGGCATTCTCGACGATCCGGCCATCGAGCTTTCTGCCGAGGCCTGCGACGGAGCCCCGCCCGACAAGTAGGCATCCGCCACGGCCGCGCTACCGTCGTCGCCGAGATGGCGATCTACCTGGTGCGACACGGCGAGACGCCCGGCAACGCGGCGCGCATCGTCCAGAAGCCCGACATTCCCCTCTCCCCGAACGGCGTCGATCAGGCTCGGCGGGTAGCGCGGCGACTGGCCGGTGAGCGCATCGGCCAGATCATCTCCAGCGACCTCGCGCGCGCCGCCATGACCGCCGAGGCGGTCCAGCAGGCCACCGGAGCACCGCTTCGCTTCGACCCCCTGCTCCAGGAGCGCAACTTCGGCGACGTGCGCGGGACACCCTACGCCGAGCTCGACTTCGATCTCTTTGCTCCCGACTACGACCCGCCCGGCGGGGAGAGCTGGGAGCGCTTCGAGGAGCGGATGGACGAGGCGTGGGCGCTGATCCAGCGCGCCGCCGAGGAGTGCCGGGAGGACCTCGCCGTGATCACCCACGGCCTGGTCTGCCGCTCGGTGGTGACGCGGCGTGCGCATCTGCTGGAGGGCGAGGAGCAGCAACGCAGCGGCATGGCCTGGCGCAACACCTCCGTCACGATTCTCGACGGCACCGACCCGTGGACGGTCCGGCTCCTCAACTGCGCCGCTCACCTCGACGAGGCGGAGCCTGGGGACGGCGGGGCCGTCTGAGCAACGTCCCCGCTGGCGCTAGGCGATCGCCTTCTTCTCGCGGAGCTCGGCGATCTTGGCGGCGGAGAGCCCCCAATCCGCCAGGGCCTCGTCCGTGTGCTGGCCGGGGTGCGAGGGCGGGCGCGAGATCTCGGCGGGAGTGCGGCTGAAGCGCGGCGCCGGGCCCGGTTGCAGCTTGCCGGCCACCTCGACGAAGGTGCCGCGGGCGACGTTGTGGGGGTGCTCGTAGGCCTCGCCCATACTGAGAACCGGGGCGAAGCAGACGTCGGTGCCCTCCATGATCTGGCACCACTCGTCGCGGGTCTTCGATTTGAAGATCTCGGTCAGGCGCCCGGCGAGAGTTCCCCAGCCACTCCGGTCGGTCTGGCGCGGGAGGTCTTCGCCCTCGAGACCGGTGAGGCGAAGCAGCTCCTGATAGAACTGCGGCTCGATCGACCCGACCGAGATGTACTCACCGTCCGCGGTCTCGTAGGTGTCGTAGAAGTGGGAGCCCGTATCGAGCAGGTTGGTCCCGCGCTCGTCCCTCCAGATGCCGATGTGGCGGAAGCCGTGCATCATCGTCATCAGCAGCGCAGCGCCGTCCACCATGGCGGCGTCCACGACCTGGCCCTTTCCGGAATGGCTGCGCTCGAAGAGCGCAGCCAGGATGCCGAAGGCCAGCAGCATGCCCCCACCGCCGAAGTCGCCCACCAGGTTGAGCGGCGGAAGTGGCTTCTCGCCAGCCCGGCCGATTCCGTGCAGGGTGCCGGCCAGGGCGATGTAGTTGATGTCGTGGCCCGCCGCGTGTGCCAGGGGCCCGCTCTGTCCCCAGCCGGTCATGCGGCCGTAGACGAGCCGCGGGTTGCGCTCCAGGCAGACGTCGGGCCCGAGGCCGAGGCGCTCCATCACCCCGGGCCGGAAGCCCTCCAGGATTGCGTCCGCCTGCTCCACCAGATCGAGCAGCGCCGCGACGCCCTCGGGGTTCTTGAGATCGAATCCGACATTGCGGCGGCCGCGGTTGAGGATGTCCGGCGGCGGCTCCTCACCGAAATTCGGGTTGACCCTCTCGGCGCGATCGATCCGGAGCACGTCGGCGCCCATGTCCGCGAGCACCATGGCGGCGAAGGGACCCGGTCCGATTCCGGCGATCTCGAGAATCCTGACTCCTGCAAGCGGTCCCATGCCTCGCCTCCTTCAGCTCGAAACCGGAAATGATAGGGGCGCCGTCCGCTTCCCGCCCCCGCTGCGGCGCCGGGGCCGCAGCCTTTTCGGGTGGGAGCCGGTGGGAAAAGCAGGTAGGATGGACGCCCGACGTGTCCTGGCACAAGCGACCCGCCTGGCTTCTGTTGCTGATGACTGTCGCCCTCGTCCCGTTGGCGTGCCGCACGCCGGCGCCTACCCACCTGGTGCCCGAGGCGCAGGCCCCGGTGCCCGCGGTCGCGCTGGCGCCCCCACTCGAGCTGGAAGCGCCCTCGGCCCCACCCGAAGCAGCGCCCGAAGACCCGAGCCTGGTACTGGTGCGCTCCGTGCTGACGCTGCGGGCCGCTCGCATGCAGGAGCCGGATCGCGAGCGTCTCGCCCAGGCCCTGGTGGATGCGGAGCGCGAGGTGGGGATTTCGGTGCTCCTGCTGGTTGCGTTGATCGAGCAGGAGAGCCGCTTCGACCCGATGGCGAAGGGGCCCGCGCGGCTCGCTCGGACTGATGCAGGTCCGGCCCTTCGTCGGCCGGGATGTCGCCGCCAGGATCGGCGTTCCCTGGGAGGGCGACCGGACGCTCTTCGACCCGGTGGCGAACGTTCGCATCGGCTCCAACTATCTCCGAGAAGTGCTGGACCGGTTCGGCAGCGAGGATCTCGCGCTGGCCGCCTACAACATGGGTCCCAACCGCCTGGCCCGGCGCCTCGCCCGGGGCGACGACAGAAGCCCGGCCTTCGTCCGACGCGTGCTGCGGGACTACCAGGGACTGCAACGCGAATTCGCCTCCAGCGAGACGGGGATCGGCGGCTAGACTTCTCGTTCGAGGCCTCGCGTCGCTTCGAGGAGTCCCCCCATGAGTCAGTACGACTACGACTTGTTCACCATCGGCGCGGGCTCTGGCGGCGTAAGAGCCAGCCGCGTCGCCGCGTCGCTGGGCGCTCGGGTCGCCGTCGCCGAAGACACCTACCTGGGCGGAACCTGCGTCAACGCCGGCTGCGTACCCAAGAAGCTCTTCGTCTACGCCTCGCACTACAGCGAGGATTTCGAAGATGCCGCGGCCTACGGCTGGAGCATCGGCGAAGAGCGCCGCTTCGACTGGAAGACCCTGATCGAGAACAAGAACGCCGAGATCCAGCGGCTGAACGGGGTCTACGCGCGGCTTCTGGACCAGGCCGGGGTCGAGCGCATCGAAGGCCGCGCCACCCTGCTGGACGCGCACACCGTGGCCGTGGGAGAGCGGAGACACACGCGCAGCGACGATCCTGGTGGCCACCGGCTCGAAGCCCTCGATGCCGGCCATCCCCGGCATCGAGCACGCCATCACCTCCGACCACGCCTTCCATCTGGAAGCAGCTCCCGGAGCGGGTGGTCGTGGTGGGGGGAGGCTACATCGCGGTCGAGTTCGCCGGGATCTTCCACGGTATGGGCGCAGCCGTGACGCAGCTCTACCGCGGACCGCTCTTCATGCGCGGCTTCGACGACGACATCCGCCACGTGCTGGCCGACCAGATGCGCAAGAAGGGCATCGATCTGCGCTTCGAGAGCGACCCCACCGCGATCGAGCGCACGGGCGGCGGACTTCGCGTGACGCTGGGCGGCGGAAGCTCGATCGAGGCCGACCGCGTCCTCTACGCGACCGGGCGGGTGCCGAAGACGGCCGACCTCGGACTCGAGGAAGCGGGCGTCGAGCTGGGGAGCAATGGCGAGGTGATCGTGGACGAGTACTCGCGCTCGAGCGTTCCCCACATCTACGCGATCGGGGACTGCACCGACCGGCTGATGCTGACGCCGGTGGCGATTGCCGAGGGCATGGCTTTCGCGCAGACCGTCTTCGCCGGTACGCCGACCCGGCCGGACCACAGCAACGTGGCGACCGCCGTCTTCAGCCAGCCCCCGGTCGGCACCGTCGGCCTCACCGAGGCCGAGGCGCGGGAGCGCTGCGGCGAGATCGACGTCTACCGCAGCAGCTTCAGGCCGATGAAACACACACTCACCGGGCGCGACGAGACCACCATGATGAAGCTGATCGTGGAGCGGGCCAGCGACCTCGTCGTGGGCTGCCACATGGTCGGGCCCGACGCCGGCGAGATCACACAGGGGCTGGCGATCGCCCTCCAGTGCGGCGCGACCAAGGCCCAGTTCGACGCGACGATCGGCATCCACCCGACCGCGGCGGAGGAGTTCGTGACGATGCGGGAGAAGCTGCCGGACCCGGGCGCGCCATGAAGCGCGCCGAGAAGGCCGAGCGGATCCACAAGCTCCTCGAACGCCTCTACCCCCTGCCCCCGATTCCGCTCCGGCACCAGGACCCCTTCACGCTGCTGATCGCGGTGATCCTCTCGGCGCAGTGCACCGATGAGCGCGTCAACCGCGTCACACCGGCGCTCTTCGCGGAGGCGAGGACGGTCTCTGCGATGGCGAAGCTCCCGGTGGCTCGCATCCGTCAGCTGATCCGCAGCTGCGGGCTCGCACCCTCGAAGGCGAAGAACATCTCGGCGCTCTCCAGGATCCTGGTGGCGGAGCACGGCGGACGCGTCCCCGAGTCCCTGCAAGCGCTGGAGGCGCTTCCCGGCGTGGGTCACAAGACGGCCAGCGTGGTGATGTCCCAGGCCTTCGGGCACCCCGCCTTTCCCGTCGACACCCACATCCACCGGCTGGCCGCGCGCTGGGGCCTCTCGAGCGGCCGGAGCGTGGAGCGCACCGAGGAAGACCTGAAGAAGCTCTTTCCCATCGAGGCGTGGAACCGGCTTCACCTGCAGATCATCTACTTCGGCCGCGAGCACTGTCCGGCCCGCGGCCACGACCTGGCCAGCTGCCCGATCTGCTCCTGGGCCGCCACGAAGAAACGGATCGCCGAGGAGCGGAGCGCGGTCAGAGGAGCGCGCGGCCGCTCAGGTACGCCAGGTAGATCGCCAGCAGCAGAGCGCCCTCGGCGCGGATGATGCGACGCCCGGGGCTCGCGCAGACCACCATGAACAGCACCGAGAGAATCGAGAGAGCGGCGAGGTCGATGATTCCGCCCTCCGGAACCGGTATCGGCCAGATGGTCGCGGTGACCCCCAGCACCAGGAGCAGATTGAACAGGTTGGAGCCGATCACGTTGCCGATGGCGATACCCGCCTGACCGCGCCAGGCGGCGACGAGGGAGGCAGCGAGCTCCGGCAGGCTGGTGCCGATGGCGACCAGGGTGAGCCCGATCACGGCCTCGGAGATGCCCGCGGCGCGGGCGATCCCCACCGCCCCCTCCACGGTGAGCTGCGCGCCGACCACCAGGGCCAACAACCCGGCGGCTCCCACCGCCAGGCTCGTGCGAACGCTCCAGCCGGCGGGAGCCAATCCCACCTCACGGCTCCCGCTCTCGCGTTGACGGAGGATCTCCATGGTCGTGTAGTGGATGAAGACGGTCAGCAGCAGGAGCAGCACGATCCCGTCGCCGCGCCCGTAGCTGGCGGCCGCGCCCTCCGAGAGAGCCGAGTCGAGGGCAAAGACGAATGCGACGGCGGTGGCGAGCAGCATCATCGGAAGCTCTCGGCGCACGACACTGGCCTGGACGTTGAGGGGCCGCAGCAGCGCGGTCACTCCGACGATCAGGCCGATGTTCGCCAGGTTGGAGCCGATGATGTTCCCGAACGAGAGCGCGCCACTGCCCCGCAGGGCGGCTGTGACGTTCACTGCCATCTCCGGAGAGCTGGTGCCGAACGCCACTACGGTGAGACCCACCACGAGCGGGGAGATCCCGAGCCGGCTGGCCAGGGCGGCGGCCCCGCGTACCAGGGCGTCGCCACCGCCGAGGAGCAGGATCAGCCCGACCAGGAGCAGCAGGGGATCCGAGGACACACCCAGAGCATATCGCGGAGGCCGCCGGAGGGAGTAGCCCGCCAGGAAGCGCTGCCAGCGGCCGCCGCTCGAGTGAGCCGATGGGAAATGCAGGCTAGGATCCCGCCCGGGAGGATCGGAAATGGCGAAGCGAGTCGACTGGTACTACCACCGCAAGGGCTGAACGTCGTGCGGAAGAGCGTCCAAGTTCCTGGACGCCAACGGAATCGAGCCGCGAGAGACGGTTTCTGCCAGCCGCAAGCTCGGCCGCAGTGACGCTTCGGCCCTGGCCAAGGCGGCCTCCAAGGTGATCGTCGCCAAGGGCAAGAAGCGGGACGAGTGGAAGACGGCGGGAAAGGCGCCCGCCGCACTGCTCGATGTGATGGTCGGGACCACCGGCAACCTCCGGGCTCCCTGCCTGCGCACCGGCAAGACTGTGGTCGTCGGCTGGAACGAGGACGTCTACAGCGACGTGCTTCTCTGAGCCTCCTCAGGGCAGGGGCTCCTCCGGGTCCAACGTGCGGTCGGCCTCGAGCGGCGAGCCCAGGTCTGCCGAAGTGGCCTGGGCCGCCATCGCCTCGTCCAGCGGACTCCGGACACCGCGCCCACCCCGATTGAGGACGTGGGTGTAGATCATCGTCGTCTGCAGATTGCGGTGGCCGAGGAGCTCCTGGACCGTGCGGATGTCGTAGCCGCTCTCGAGCAGATGTGTCGCGAAGCTGTGACGAAGCGTGTGGCAGCTCGCGGGCTTGGCGAGCTTCGCCTTCTGCACCGCATCGCGGACCGCGCGCTGCAGCACCTTCTCCGAGAGGTGGTGTCTGCGCACGCGTCCGCTGCGCGGGTCCACCGAGCGCCTGCGGGAGGGGAAGACCCACTGCCAGGCCCATTCCCTCGCTGCCCTCGGGTACTTCGCGCCCAGCGCCCGGGGCAGGTAGACCGCGCCGAAGCCATCCGCGAGGTCGCTCTCGTGCACGGCGCGCACGCGCGGGAGGTGTGCTCGCAGCGGGGAGTTCAGGCTCTCCGGGAGCACCGTGATGCGGTCCCTTCTGCCCTTTCCGTCTCGCACGATCACCGCATTGCGGGGGAGATCCACGTCCTTGACGCGGAGCCGCAAGCACTCGAGCAACCGGAGCCCGGAGCCGTAGAGGAGACTCGCCATGATCCAGTGGATTCCGGAGAGCTGCGCGAGGACTGCCCGCACCTCGGCTCGCGTGAGCACCACGGGCAACCGCGCCGGGCGCCGGGCCCGCGCGAAGTCGTCGAGCTGGGGGATCTTCTGGTCGAGGACCTCGCGGTACAGAAAGAGCAGCGCGTTCAGGGCCTGATTCTGCGTCGATGCCGCCACGCAACGGTCCACCGCCAGGTGGGTCAGAAAGGCTTCGGCCTCTCGCGCTCCCATCTCCCGGGGGTGCCGCATCCCGTGGAAGCGCACGAAGCGCCGGACCCACTGGACGTAGGCCTGTTCGGTCCGGATGCTGTAGTGGCGCAGACGTATGACGCGGCGAACCTCGTCGAGCAGCTTCGCCCGGCCCGCCGCCGCCGGGCGCCGCTCACCACGATCGCTCCCTGAACCGCGATCCACCCCGCGACTCCCGCGCGGCAACGCCCTGGGTTGCCGCGATCGATCCGGGGTGAGAATCGCAACCGGGACCAGGCCAGCTTACGCTCGCCGGCCCGCGCGGTAAACCCCCACCTACACTCGCCCGCGCGCGATCGGCGGAGGCCCGGTAGCTCCCGCGCCGCTCGACACCCGGCACGCACCACCGGCGGCCGTGAACCCGCCCGAGCGAGACCCCAGCTCCCTGCCCCCTATCACGCTAACCCCCTGTTCCCTATCACACTACGGAACACCGACCGGGCAGCCGTATCCTCGCGTTCACAAACTGTTTCATTGCCCTTCCCCACCACTCCATGCAGAATAGGCATACCAAGGATTCTTCGAATACTTGTTAGGCGGCCGATGAGATTCTAGGCATTGGCTCATACTCTCGATTCCTGCTGCTTCTCCTCGCGCGCGCTTCGCGGGCGGGGATTCGTCGACTTACGGTCGGGAGTTCTGCGAGACTCCAGGGTCAGGCGACCGTAGATTCTACGGCCTCGTGCAGCCTGGCAGCGATCTCCCATCTCCTGTCCTACCTTCAGCGGTCTTCGTGCGCCTGAAGCGGGATCCCTTCTGGCGACGCACGTGCAGCAAGTGATCACGTCTATCGGAAGCCACTCATGCGCAGGCTCTCGAGGTGCTCGCGATGCGGCTCGGGATGATGACTCCGTTCGATTCGGCAGCATGGCGCACCGCCTCGCGCAAGTCGGCTCAGATCCTGCCCGCGGCAGAGCAATGGTCTCGCAGCTTAGAGAATCTACGACGGCTCGCACGCCATCTGCTCGTTCCACGACCCCATCTGCGGCGGCATCCGGCTGACGAAGTTGCTGCGCTGATGCTCGACGCATTGTCGATACCTAGCGAATGGACGTCTAACTGGGCGACTTGTGGCTGCAATGACGCGAATCGCCGCCTAACAAGCCGCTGAAGCTGACGGCCGAACAGCGTCGGCGCAATCGATCCGCGGTGCTGGTCAGGGTTCCCCGGGGTGGGTCGCCCATGGTAAGCTTCATGCCGGCCGCAGCTTAGCGGCCAGACGTTATTGCGACACGAGGTCGTTTCATGAAGTTGTTCGACTCATCTTGAGATTGAACCGCCCATGTCACTGGGTGAGCCTAGGGACCTGAATGAAGAGCGGTCCTGACAACGTACAGAAGCACATCTCGGTGTGCGGGAAGGGAATCGCGAGAGACCCTTCCTCCTGCCAGTCACAAGGCGGGTAATGGCCAGGCAGCGGGTATGGTGAACATACGTGAATCTGTGATAAAGATCGTCAGGCCGACGAGCCAAAGTGACTGACAGGCTCGATGGGAGTAGGAGGTTGGTCTTAACGTTGCCGCCTCGTGACCCACAGACTCCCCGGTCGACAGCAGGCACCTAACCCCGCGTACTTCAGAAACGGAACGTGGAAACCCCGTATCCCTCCCTCGTGAGGGAAAGCGAGCCGCGAGGCGAGCCGATGGGGGTGCGGGCTTGAGAGGTCGGAAGAAGCGAATGCCGTCTCGTAATGAGGCGGATACGGGTTTGGACGTCACCCGGCACGAAAGTGAGCCCACGTCCGACAGGTCTATCTCTGCAAGAGAGTTTGGAGAACCAACGAAGAGGGGGAAGGCAAATGGCGACAGCGGCGAAGCCGTTGATCGGTGCGCCCCCGGCTTTGGCAAAGGAATGGGAGTCCCTTGATTGGGCTGCCCTTCATCGCCAGGTTCAGCGGCTCCAGGTGCGTATTGCAGAGGCTGTGAAAGAGAATCACAACGGCAGGGCGCAAGCGCTGCAGTGGATTCTCACGCACTCCTTCGCCGCAAAGGCGTTGGCGGTGCGCAGAGTGACGAGTAATCGGGGGAAGAATACCCCCGGCGTGGACGGTGTGGTGTGGCGAACGCCACGCCAGAAGATGCTGGCGACTCGGTCGTTGCAGCGGCGGGGCTACCGTGCCCAACCCCTGCGCAGGATCCATATTCCGAAGAGCCGAGGAGGACAACGTCCTCTCGGGATTCCGACGATGAAAGATCGGGCCATGCAGGCCCTATACCTTCTGGCTTTGAATCCCGTGGCAGAGACCCGGGCCGATCCCAATTCATACGGTTTCCGTTTGGGTCGCTCAACAGCGGATGCGCTCGAGCAGTGCTTCATCACTTTGGCGAAATCATATTCGGCAGAGTGGGTGCTCGAGGGCGATATTGAATCCTGTTTCGATCGAATCAGTCACGAGTGGTTGCTGGAGCATGTGTTGATCGATCGCTCCATTCTTCGCTCGTGGTTGACGTCTGGCTACTTCGAAGAAGCTCGGTTCTTTGCAACCGAGCAGGGAACCCCGCAAGGCGGGATCATCTCCCCCGTGCTCGCCAACCTCGCGTTGGATGGGCTCGAGGAGGTGGCGAGGGGAGCGGCTCCACGCCGCTCCAAAGTGAACACGGTTCGCTTTGCTGATGACTTTGTCATTACTGGCAACTCGCGTGAGCTGCTGGAAGAGAACATTCTCCCGGCAGTCTCGGCTTTCCTTGCAGAACGGGGTCTGCGTCTCTCTCCGGAGAAGACGAAGATCACGCACATCGATACTGGGTTCAACTTTCTCGGTGCCAACGTACGGAAGTACAATGGCAAGCTCTTGATCAAGCCGTCGAAGCGCAACGTCGTCGGTTTCCTCCGGAGTATACGGGAGTTCATTCGAAGGGCACGTTCGATGACGACGGCGGAGTTCATCCGCACACTGAACCGCAAGGTGCGGGGCTGGGCGCATGCTTTCCGCCATCTGGTATCGAGCGGCATCTTCAAGTTCGTCGACGCCGCCATCTTCAAGAGCCTCTTGCGCTGGATCCGTAGACGGCACCCGCACAAGGGCTGGCGATGGCTGCGGAAGAAGTACTTCCGAAGCCATCGAGGTCGGCGGTGGGTCTTCACCGCCAAGACTCGCAATGCAGACGGGATCGACACAGACGTCGATCTCTTCCAGGCGAGTAGCCTACGCATTCATAGACACATCAAGGTACGCGGGGAGGCGACGGTCTTCGACCCCGACCACGCGAGCTACTTCCGCGAGCGAAAGCAGCGGAGGGGCGCACTGGCCAGGCACAGGTCCGTCGTCCAACCTGCGTTCTAGAATCGAGGATGCGACAGGTGGCGACACGCTCCGTACACTCTACAGCTGGGTCAGTTGGGCAACTGGCCTTTGATTAGGCTTGAGCCGTATGAGGGGAAACTCTCACGTACGGTTCTTAGGGGGGCCCGGGGCTGGCAACAGCCCGGGGCCTACCCGGTGGCGGCATCCGGGACCAGGTTGCCACCGGATTCGATGATTGGAGCCCCTCGATGTCCACAGCAAAGGGTGTAGTGATTGTCGTTTGGCTCCTCTTCTTCAGTTGCTTCTTCATTGGCACGGGTTCCACGGTGTCCTTCGTGGGCCGCCTTGGCTTCTGGATATTGGTTACAACCCACGTGGTCGAATGCGCTGTTTTCCTCCCGAGGCTTCGCCGCGCCCCTGGGTCGTTGGTCGGGCATCTGCTTCGAACGTTCCTCTTCGGCGTGTTTCACGTCCGCGAGTTGCGCTCTCACACGAGCCAAGAGGCTCCACGTTCCTAGGTGCCCGGCTCGCGTGAAGCCGCCCAACACGCCGCTGAAGCTGACGAAAGCGTTGGCGCAATCGATCCGCCGTGCCAGTCAGGGTTCCCCGGGGCGGGTCGCCCATGGTAAGCTCCATGCCGGCCGCAGCTTAGCGGCCATCCGTCAGGCGGCGTGAACCATGTCGCGCAAGAAGCATGGCCAGCTGACAACATCACCCGAGTGGGCTCGCTACCTGCCGCCGTTTCTCAGGCGCTTCTTTTGGAAGGGCGAGCGCCGTGCCGAGCGAGAACTTGCCCGATCCGCGACATGCGCGTCTGCCAACCGTCCCGCCGCCGGCACTGTCGAGGACCTCATCCGCCAAGTTGAGTCCTGGGCCCCCGAGGCATCTTCCGCCGAGCTATGGGTCCCCGAACACCTTACTCTTGACGGAAGACCGGTTCCGCAAGACGTCGGCCTGGCGATCATCGTGGACAAGCTCCTGGGCCTCAGCTTCTTCCCCGACGGTTTCTCGCGCGGCACTGGCGGAACAGTCTATCGTTACCTTCGGGAGTAGGCGCACACTACCTAGCGAGCCAATGAAGCTGATGGACGAACAGCGCAGTCCAATCGTCGCGCGGTGGTGTTCGGAGATCCCCGGGGTGGGTTGCCCATGGTAAGCTCAATGCCGGTCGCAGCTTAGCGGCCACCCTTTGGGCGGCGAATGGCACCGGATTCCGTGGATATCGAAGTCGTGCACGGTGACCTCCTCGACCAGCGAGTTGATGCGATCATCAATGCCTGGAATCGCAACTTCATTCCCTGGTGGCTGCTGATTCCTCAAGGGGTTTCGGGTGCCATCAAGCGGCGCGCGGGTACGGGTCCGTTCCGCGAACTCGCGAAGATCGGCCCCCTTCCGCTTGGCGCGGCCTGTCTCACGGGTGCGGGACGCCTCCCGTATCAGGCCATCATTCACGTTGCGGGCATCAATCTGCTGTGGCGTGCCTCCGAGCGTTCAATCCGGCTCTCTGTTCACAATGCTCTCGAACTCGCTGCTCAAGAGGCTTTCCGCTCTGTCGCCTTGCCGACCATTGGTGCCGGCACGGGCGGGGTATCCGAGGAGCGCGCAATGGAGCTCATCCTCGATGAGGCGCCTCAGACCTCCTATCGTGGGCGAGTCGTAGTCGTTTGCTTCCGTCCGAGGTCCGCCGCTTAGAGTGCAAGCGCAAAACTCTCAGGCCGTGCGTACACTTCCGCATTCACCTTCGGATCTTCCGACCAGCTCTCAAACAACCTAGGGGGTCTTTCCCTCTCTATCTCACTGATCCCGGAGCCCGCAACTGGCGCCATGTCGTTGTTCGGACTGTTTTCGCTTGCGATCGGAAGAGCAGTCACAGCAAGATGCGCGGCCTGACAAGCTGAAGCTGACGGCCGAAAGCGTTGGCGTGATCAATCCGCGGTGTCGGTCAGCGTTCCCCAGGCTGGGCCGGCCATGGTAACCTCGATGCTGGCCGCAGCTTGGCGGCCAGAGGTTGGGCAGCGAGGGGAGGAGCATGCCGATCACGGGACCTCTCACACACATTGACATTTCCGTTGGCTATCCGGAGAAATCGATCCCGTTCTATGCGGCCTTCTTCGAGGCGCTCGGCTATCGGCGGTGGGAGGTTTCGATGCCCGAGTGGCAAGGTCCCAACCCCAGCAGAGCGACCTGGGGCCTCGAGTACTCCGACGGCGCGCGCTTCGATGTCGAGATCCGGCCAGCGCGACCTGAGAGCAGAGACCGAAAGTACGATCGCTACGAGCCAGGCCCACACCATCTCGCTTTTCACGCCGGGAACCGCGAAGTCGTTCGGCGCGTCCACCAGGCGATGCTCGAAATCGGGGCCACAGTACTCGATCCCCCTACCGACTACAGCGGTCAGCCGGGCTACGATGAGGGTTACTTCGCGGTGTTTCTTGCCGACCCGGATGGCGTCAAGCTGGAGGTCGCCTACATCCCGCGGGCAAATCCGTGACTAGAGAGCGTAGGCGCAGACGGCCCGCAGTGCTGGTCCGGGTTCCCCAGGCGAGATTACCCCTGGTCGTGTTCAGGTTGGCCGCACGTTGGCGGCCATCCGCTACACAGCTGCTTCAGAATTCTGAGGACCGCCAGGCCACTCGTTGAACACGATCCTGTAATCACGTCGCCCCGGAGGCTCCCGGTCGGGCTCCCGCGCTTCCACTTCTGCATCACTCGTTCCGAAGCGACGTTCTGGGCGTCGCAGGAAGCCTCATCACAGCGGCGTCGAGTTGCCCGAATGCCAACGCAAGCACAAGGCGCGCAGCCTCCGTGCCGTACCCTCTTCGCCAGTAAGCACGCTCCAGGAAGTACCCAAACCCACCCTCCCCGTCGAGTCCACTGAAAGCCAGCGTCACCAATCACGCGACCTGACGCCCGAAGTGCGATCGCGAGGAAGTACTTGTCTCGTTCCACTGACTTCTGCACAGCAATACACTCCGCGGGGTGCCTGGCTGAGTCCTCGCGTGTCCATGCACCCCAGCTCAGGAACCTCGTGACCTCTGGATCGCCAAGCCAGCGGTGCATCGCACCCACCTCGCCAGGCCGCCATTCTCGCAGGAGGATTCGCTGTCCCTCGATCCGAACCATGTTTCCTAGGATCTCGGGTTTCCGCGGGTCCTTCAAGCTGGGCGGCCGCCTGTAAAGCAGGCGAAACTGACGGCCAACAGCGACGGCGCAATCGATCCGCGGTGGTGGTCGGGGTTCCCCGGGGCGGCTCGCCCATGGTAAGCTTCATTCCGGCCGCAGCTTGGCAGCCTGTTGGCGCCCGCTAGTTGGGTTCGCCTCGGATCGTTGAATAGCGCCCCTCGGGCGCCTCGACATAGAAAGTGGGAAACTTCTCGGCGGCATGGCAGGCATTGCACGCCCCGGTCAGCTGTTGGAACGCCTCACTGAATCGGGCTGCGTCATGCTCCTGGACGACTCGAGCCATCTGGCTCAGCGCCGGAACGAACGTCGCTTCTGTTGAAGCTCGGCGCTTCGGGCGCCGTTGGAGTGCGTTCTCGAGAGCAAGTTGGATCTTCTGCGCCTGGTAGTCGGCATACTCCCAGTTCTGGTCCAAGCCACCCCAGTACAGCTCTCCGTACCGGTAGCCGATTTCGATCATCGCAACGTCTAGTCCGCGGAGATGGAGTGCCACGGCATCCCACCGTGCCTCGGCCTTGTTCGGCAGCCATCCTCCACCGCGCACCGAAGCGCCCTGGCAGCCGACTAGCAGGGCCGCCCCGGCTAGAAAGAGCAGCATCGGCACGTGTCTGCCCACAGTCTGTTTTCGCACGGACCTCTCCCTATTCGTCGCAGCTCCGCCTCTTCCAAACGAGCAGTATCCCCTGCGGGCGGGTGTCCAACAAGCCGCAGAGGATCAGGCCAACCAGTCGGCCGTGCTGGTCGGGGTTCCATCGAGCGGGTCACCCGTGGTAGTGTTCATGGCGGCCAGACGTTGGGCGTACGGGCAATCTCACATGGATGTCGCGATCCGGTCTGCGACAGCTGGTGACTCAGCTGGCATCGTCTCCCTGATTCGCCAATGGAAACCTGACGGGTCCCAGGGCACGGTCGATGACTCGCCCCTCACGCGTGCAGTGCGGGACTGCGTGCAGAGCGGGACAACTGATGTATTGGTGGGCGAAGCCTCTGGGAGGATCCTCCAATGATCCGTGGAAGCTGTCTCTGCGGAGGCATCCAGTTCGAGGCGACAGAAGTCCCGCTGATCGCACTCTGCCACTGCTCGATGTGTCGCAAAGCGAACGGTGCCCCCTTCGAATCGGTGGCGGTCGTTTCCTCGGCCAACCTCGAACTCACCGCGGGCGGTGAGCTCATTCAGGTCTACGAGTCATCCCCGGAAACCCGGCGCGCGTTCTGCCGATTGTGTGGCTCTCGCGCGCCCTCAGAGTCTGTCGACGGTGAGTTCTACGTTGTTCCTGCAGGGCTGCTCGACGATGATCCAGGCGTGAAGCCTGCGTTCCACATGTTCGTGGGATCGAAGGCTCCGTGGTGGGAGATCAGCGACGACTTGCCGCAGTTCGAGGAGTGGGTGCCTGGCTACGGTCCGGACAGCTCGAAGTAGATCGGAGCAAGAGCGCATGCAAGAAGACAACCTCCTCTTCGAGGAACCTTCCCTGGACGACGTTCAGTTTCTCGAAGACCAGCTCTACGACTTCAATCGGACTGCGACGGGAATCCACGATGGTCGCACTCTAGGTATCTTCCTGCGCGACGATTCGGGAAATATCCTTGCCGCTGCAGTGGGTCACACATGGGGTGGCACCTGCGAGCTGCGCCAGGTGTGGGTCGTCGAAGCCCGGCGCCGGGCAGGACTCGGTCGCCGTCTGCTTGCCGCGGCCGAAGCAGAAGCGACTCGCCGAGGCTGTTCCCAGCTCGTTCTCACGACACATAGCTTCCAGGCGCCGGACTTCTACCGGAAGCTTGGCTTCGAGGTCGTCTCGGAGCTGCCCGACTATCCGCGAGGCCACGCGTACCTGGTTCTGCGCAAGCCCCTTGTCTGAGAGAGGACGCGAGGCGCCCAACGAGCCGCTCGAGCTGGCGGCAAGAGGGGCCGGGCTGACCCACCTCGACCCAGTGCCGTTTGCCTGCTTCTACTCGGTTGTCTCCCAGACCGAGACGTGGGACCTGCTCTCGTCGGTGAACGGCTCGCGGGTCCAGCCGGAAAAGCGCTCGCGCAGGGTCATGCCGGCGAGGCGCGCCATCAGGTCGAGCTCGGCGGGCCAGACGTAACGATAGGGTGCCGAGAAGGTTCGCAGGTCACCGTCTTCGATCCAGTAGTGGTGCGAGTACAGGATCTGACCCGCGAAGTCCGTGTACTCGTCGAAGGCGAGGTGGGTCCGACGTACGTCGAACGCCCGCACCCGCTCGCCCGGTGGCACCCGCCGCAGCTCGGGGACGAAGACCTCGATGACGAAGCACCCGCCGCGTTCGAGGTGAGCGGCCGCATTGCGGAAACACGCCACCTGCTCGTCCTGTGTGGTCAGGTTCGTGATCGTGTTGAACACGAGGTAGGCGAGCCGGAAGGTGCGGTCGAGCCGTGTCCTCGCGAAGTCGCCGACCGTGACACCGATCCGCTCCGAACCCGCCTTCCTGCGGAGCTCTTCGAGCATCGGCTCGGAGATGTCGATGCCATGCACGGGCACGCCTCGCCCGCTGAGTGGGAGCGCGACCCTGCCGGTGCCGACCCCGAACTCGAGGGCGGCGCCGTCGCCGGCCAGCTCCGCGAGGAAGTCCACCGCTGGATCGATCACCTCCGGCCGATACATGTGGACCGAGGTCTCGTCGTAACGTGAGGCGACCTGTTCGTCGAACCGGACCTTCGCCACGCTCACCATCCTGTCACGGCCGCTCCGAAGTCCGCGACTGACTCCTGGGGACCCGATGCTGCCCGCCAAGATCGTGTCGTTCCGCCATGCGGATCACCATCGATCCGCAGCGGCGTTCAGGTGTCTCCGTTTCCCTGTGTGATACGTCGGTACTCCCACTGACAGGCGATGTCTCGAGGTCCTTGCCGCGGCGGGAGTACGAGTGGCCGGCACTCGATGTCCTTGCTTACCAGGTGTCCCGACATCGGCATCGCAACGACGCAGATGTGGCAGCAGTGTGCGAGTCGCTTCTCATCGAGGTGCTCCATTCTGCGAACCGCCGGGCACGTCTTGTGCGTGAGGATTCCATGGTCCGGGTCTCGTAGCTCGAAGCCCACGTTCAAGATGCCCACCTCGCCCGGCGCGACCTGGAAGCCGCGCAGGAGAGCTTCAACGTCGTCGCCGGTGCTCCGAGCCGCTGCGAGGCCGATCTCGAGGTCGCGGTCCGCTGCGCCGCCATCGACCCAGACCGCCAGTTCCACTTCGCGCGCGGTGTCGCCACCATGGTGCGCCTCCACAGCCGTGTACCAACGGTCGGTGACCATCATGTAGGCGACGGCGGCCAGGTTCCATAGCTGCGCCAGTGCGGGGACCGACAACTCTCTCACATCGACCTGATCGAGAGGATCTGCTTCGCGACTCCGTTCGTCTCTCCCGTCAAAGTAACGCGACATCGCGAGGAGGGACCTGAATGCGCGATCTTGAGCGCGCTTCTTCCAGGTTTCGAACGCAGGCCGGAAGCGCCCTGGGAGATCGGGATCAGCGAGCCTATCCGCGCGCCCGAGACTCGTGGCCAGCTGTAGCCCCCGGTACCAGAGCCAGCGGCAGCGGAGTGGCTCGGGGATCAGGTCTTCGTCCCAGCTCGCCACGGTCATCAGACTCGAGTCGAGACCGGCAGCCAGAATGGTGAAGCGGAGATCATCGGAGAAGAGCCGCTCCATTGAGGCGCCGCGCTGGCGCTGTGGCCAGCCTTCGTCGGCGAGCCGCTCGGCGAAGTCGGCGCCAAAACGCTCGCTCGTCGCCCGGTGCCAGGTCGAAAAGAGATCCGCGTGGCTAGCGCGGGTCCGCTGCCAAAGGTCGAGCAGGACCTCTCGGGACAGATCAGTCGCGCGAAGGCTTTCTTCGAACCTTTCGAGGTGACCGGCAGTGCCTCTCCATGAAACACGCTCCCGAACAGTCCCCTCGTACCGGGCTTGGCGCGATGGGATGGTGGGACACTCCCGTGCCGAGTCAACTCAACCATCCCGCCCGCACATCAGATCTCCGTTCCGTAGTGGCGAATCTCGAGGACATTTCCATCCGGGTCGAGGAAGTACGCTGAGTGGGCGGTCACGCCCTGGGCGCCGAATGAGGACTTCCCCCCTGGCTTCAGCCGGATCCCCCGCTCGGCCAACCGAGCGGTGAGCGAATCGTACGCCGACGCGCCCATCGAGAGGCAGACGTGGTTGACTGGCGCCCCTCCGCTCATGCCGCCGGCCGTGAATTCGCGGACGAACGGCACCAGCGCCCTGTTCATGAGGTCGATGATGGTCGTATCGTTCACTCGAACGCTGGGGAAGGGCGCCTTGCCGTCCTCGAAATCGCGCGCCCGCACAGCCTCGAGGCCGATGACCTCGACGTAGAACTCGAGGGCACGCTTTGGGTCGTCCACCCACAGTACGACGTGGTCGATCTGCATTCTGCCCAGTGTAGCAGGAGCGACGAGTCCCCGGTTGTGGATCGTCCATGGTAGGCTTCATGGCGGCCCCGCCGTGGCGGCGAAACGTTGGACGGTGCGAGAGTAGACCGTGCGATTCAGCAAGTACGAGGCACTTGGCAACGACTACCTGGTGGCCGAGTCTGCGGACGTCGGGGAATACCTCTCCCCCAGCTTCATTGAGCGGCTCTGTGATCGACACTTCGGTGTCGGCGCGGACGGGCTGCTGGTGAGCAAGGCGTTCGGCTCCCGCTTCTCCCTTCGCATCTTCAATCCCGATGGTTCCGAGGCGGAAAAGAGCGGCAACGGGCTGCGGATCTATGCGCGGTATCTGTGGGACCGAGGCCGCGTCGGCAAGGCGCCTTTCGAGGTTCGAACCGCGGGGGGTCTCGTCAGTTGTCAGGTTGCCCCTGCAGGGCAGACCGTCAGCGTGGCAATGGGCGTGGTGAGCTTCTGGAGCCGAGATATCCCTGTCGTCGGTCCCAACCGCGAGGTTCTTCGAGAGCCGCTCGATCTCGGCGGAGAAAGACTCGAGATTTCCGCCGCGACGATCGGGAATCCTCACTGTGTCATCATCACACCCAGCGCTTCGCCGCGCCTCGCGCAGGAGCTGGGTCCTCGAGTCGAGACCCATCCTTCATTCCCGAAACGGACGAATGTGCAGTTCGTCGAGGTCCTCAGTCGCGATGCCATCTCGATCGAGATCTGGGAGCGCGGCGCTGGATACACACTTGCTTCCGGCACCAGCAGCTGCGCCGCCGCTGCGGTCTGCCATCGCCTCGGACTCTGTAATCCCTGCGTAGCTGTGGAGATGCCCGGCGGTACCCTGGAGATCGAGATCGCCGCCGACGGCTCTGTCTCCATGACGGGGCCCGCTCGGCCAGTTGCAGAAGGTGAGCTTTCGCGAGAGTTTCTGGATGGCGTCGACTAGCAGGCCGCACCCTGGTGGCCAGACGTTGGGCGGCGCGGAACAATTCGACGTGGAGGTAAGGGGATGATTCGAGGCAGTTGCCTCTGTGGTGCCATCCAGTTCGAGATCAGTGGAAATACCACCGACCTTGGAATGTGTCATTGCTCGAAGTGCAGGAAGGTCTCTGGCGTGGCGTCAAACACTCAGCTGATGACGGGCCGAGACCACCTGAAGTGGATCTCAGGGGAGGAGCAGATCGAGAAGTTTCGCCTTCCATCCGGATGGGGGGTCTGGCGCTGCTCGACGTGTGGCTCACCCACGCCGATGCTGCACCCTTCAGGGGGAGCGTATTGGGTGCCCGCCGGGCTCCTGGACTCTGACCCCGGGGTAAGAGTTGCGGGGCACATCTTCGTGGGCTCGAAGGCTCCGTGGGATGAGATCGCTGGCAATGCTCCACAACACATCGAAGGCTTTGGGAGCAAAACGCTCAACTGAAGACAGCGGGTGCGGGCGACCAACCACTGGAAGGCGTGAGGAAAGCTATTCAGGCTGACGATCGCGAAGGCTGCGCTGGACCAGCTCGTCGAGCTTCGAGAGAAAGCGGGAGCGTTCCTTCGCCGACATGGGGGCTGGCCCGCCGGACATCACGCCGGACTCTCGTAGGTGTGCCTTCAGGTCCCGGGTGGCCAGTAGATTGCCGATCGAGTCTTCGGAGAAGACCCTCCCCTTCGTACCGAGTACGCGAGCGCCCAGATCCAGACAGCGCGCCGCGAGCGGGATATCGGATGTGACGACGACATCCCCTGGCCGAACGTTCTCCACGATCCAATCATCTGCGGCATCCGGGCCCTGTTCCACCAGGACCAGCTCGACCCCGAATCCCTCAGGCACGGCAAGGCGAGAATTGGCCACGAGCGCCACTGGCACCCCGTAACGCGTCGCTACCACGTAGATCTCGTCCTTCACGGGACAGCCATCGCCGTCCACGAAGATCTCGATCATCTTCGGCTCCCGTCCACCTGCGATGGAGACAGTAACCCACGCCGCCCGACAAGCTGCTGAAGCTGGCGACCGAACGGCTCGGTCCAGTCGACCGGCGCCGGGGATCGGGGTTCCAGAGGGTGGCTCGGCCGTGGTAGCCTTCGCGTCGACCGTTCCTTGGCGGCCAATCGTTGGACGACCGGGCTGACTGGATCCATGAATGTCTCCATCCGACCCTATGAGCTTGGCGACGTTCCCCATCTGTTCGAGGCCGCGCGGGAGTCGACGGTCGAGGTCTTCCCGTGGCTTCCGTGGTGTCATTCGGCCTACCGGGTCGAAGAGGCTCGAGAGTGGGTCGCAAGCCAGGTCGAGGCGTATCGACGGAGGACCGAGTTCCAGTTCGTCATCGTCTCCGAGAACTCACGCTTCCTCGGGGGCTGCGGGCTCAATCAGCTGATTCCCATCCACCGCGTAGCGAATCTGGGCTACTGGGTTCGCACGTCCGCGTCCGGCTGTGGCGTAGCGCCGGGCGCGGTGCGTGCCCTGTCCGAATGGGCGTTCTCCAACACCGACCTCGAGCGGCTCGAAATCCTCGCCGCAGTCGAGAACCGCCGGAGTCAGCGGGTTGCCGAGAAGGCTGGTGCCCACCGCGAGGGCATCGCCCGCTCTCGTCTTCTTCTTCACGGTCGATTCCACGATGCGGTGGTCTACTCCATCATTTGCTCCAGCCGTTGGGATGCGCGACCTGGTGCTCGCGAAAGAGGCCCACGCTGATTCCAGATCACTGCCAAGCTGAGCTGGATTCCCCGGGGAGTTGGCGAGTGACATCCACCAGGCGTGCTTTTCCAATTCCGTCCTCGCACCCCATGGACTCCGGCGCGCAGGGCCGAGTTTCAGATGCGCGCGCTGGCTCACGAGTGGGTGCGTCGACGGCCGACCAGGGCAGCCCAATCGAGCCTCGCCGGCGCCCATCCTCGACGGATGGCGAGTAGCCTCCCGGAGAAGGCCTGGAACTTCGTTGGTTAGCATGTCGTACTCAGCGCCGGCGACATTGCTGAAGCTGGAGGTTGGAGAGCGCGGTCCGGGCGGCCCCTGGTCGTGTTCTCGCTTCCCCAGGGCGGGCTATCCATGGTAGTGTTCTTATCGGCCGCACCGTTTCGGCCAGCCGTCAGGCAGCGGGTGGTACCTGGCAGGTGAGCGGCTTCCCCATCGTCGCTGGGCGTGCGATGGGGACGCGTCGAAGGAGGCAAACGATGAAGGCCTTGAAGATCGCCGTCCTCGTGGTCCTGGTCTACGTGGGAATCGTCGTCGCGTTCGAGTCATTGATCGGATATTTCCAGCCGCAGGCCGGGCCGGTTCTCGTCATCACCACTTTCGAGGCGGACGGAACCCCGCACGACCGGGTGGTGACCCGGCTCGAGAGCGATGGCCAGCTCTACGTTGCGGCCAACCACTGGCCCCGGGCCTGGTACAAGCGCGTGTTGAAGAACCCGGACGTGGAGGTCACGCTGGATGGCGAGAAGAGTGAGTATCGCGCGGTCTCCATCACGGGCGCGGAGCACGATCGCGTCGATGCCGAGAACGGCCTCGGTGTGGGCTTCCGGATCCTGACCGGCTTCCCGCCGAGGTACTTCGTACGGCTGGATCCCCGCTAGACGGACTGGCGCGGAAATCGGCACCTGGTCCGGGACGGGCCCAGGAGCTTGGAGTACGTGCCCCGATCCCGCACGGGCTGGATTGCGCAACCAACGGACCAGGAGGGTTGAAATGACGAGCGAGTCCACTGCTACTTCAGCGGATGGGGGCAAGCCCCCGCCGCGCTGGCTGGCGAAGGCCGTGACGCGCCTGCATGTGTCTCTGAATCGCCTTTCCGGAGGCCGCCTGTTCAACACTTTCGGAGGAGACGACGTCTGCTTCGTCACGATGAAGGGCGCGAAGACCGAACGCACATTGACGATTCCCCTGATGTACGTTCCTTACGAGGACGGTGTGCTCCTGGTCGCGTCGATGGGCGGCGCCCCGAGGAACCCCGTCTGGTACCACAACCTCGTGAAGCACCCCGAGATCGTGGTCAGCCACCGCCGCCGCAGGATGAAGCTCCGCGCCCGGCTCGCCGAGCCGGAGGAGAAGCCCGAGCTCTGGCCGATCTGCGACCGGCACTACGCCCCCTACGCCGACTACCGGAAGCGCACGACCCGCGACATCCCCATTTTCGTCTGCGAGCCCGCTTCCTGAGGATCGCCAGACGGGAAGCGTTGGCTGCAGCCGAGCGCCGGCGGTTGGACGACGGGAGTGTCGCGTGCGAGTCAGCCGACGCCTCGACCGGCGTCCAGGTTTCGAGGTCGTTGGTGAAACCGAAGCACATCGCTCATGGAACGTGCCGGGAAAGGCATCGAGTGCCGACGAGGTGAGGGCAGCATTTACCCCGGGCGGCTCGCCGATGGTGAGTTTCTGTTGGTCTGTCTGCCTCCGTCGGATCATCCTGGTCGAGCGCGTCGGTCCTCCGTCCGTGAGGCCGACCATGGTGAGCTCGACGTGATCTCGTGAATGCTTCGTGGGATCTTGGGTTCCCCGGCGCTGGACCACCCGTGGTAGCCTGAAGGCCAGCTGCACTCCGCAGCCAAACGTCGGCCCGCGCCCATAGGAGTGCCGTGTGCTCACCCTTTACGACAACCCGTTCAGCCCGTTCGCCCGAAAAGTCCGGATGGTGCTCCGGTTCAAGAGCCTGCAATATCGATCGATCGACGCGTTGGCACTGGAAGAGCACGATCGCCTGGTCGACGTCAATCCACGCGCCGAGGTGCCAGTTCTCACGGATGGTGCCGTCACGGTGGCCGACTCGGCCGACATCGTCTCCTACCTCGAGGATCGCTTCCCGAGTCCCGCAGTTCTTCCCGCCAGCCCCGAGCTCCGTGCGAAGGCTCGCCGCTGGCAGCGGCTTGCAGACAGCATCTTCGACGCGATCATCCACGACATCTCCATCTGGGTCTGGCCTACACACCATCGGTCGGATCAGCCCCCGACGGGACTGGTGGAGGCGGGCCGCCGAGAGCCTGCGCAAGATGCTCGACGATCTCGAGGACTCGATCGATGCGTCCGGCTTCGTCTGCGATCGGCCGTCGATCGCAGATTTCGCGCTCTTCCCTCACGTGTCGTCACTGAAGCTACTCGGTGTTGTCCTCGAAGAGGCTGCCCATCCGGGAATTCTACGCTGGAATCGGCTGATGAGGAGGGAGGCGGCTGTGAAGGAAGATCTCGAGTACGTGAAGCGAAGCGCGATCGAGAAGTTCGGCTCGGGCCAGTCGCCTTACGAAGCCGAGAAGATCGTCTGGCGAGGCGACCGGATCGAGTGGCTCCTGGCCCACGGCTTTCAGGACTGGCTGGTCTCGGAGCTTTCCGGTGGTCGTGCCATCGTCCCTCGATGGGTGTAGGCATGTCTCGTGGCGCGTCGCCAACCAAATGGACCGAGAAGTGCGAGGAGAGTGACCGATGGAAGTAGAGACAATCGAGAAGGCCCGTGCCACGAGGCGACTCATCGTGGCGACGCTCACGCTGGCGGTCGCGCTCGCAAGCGGCAGCCAGGCGGCCGGTCAGACGCCGGAATTGCCTTCGTGGAACGATGGAGCGGCGAAGGCCGCGATCACCGACTTCGTTGCGAGGGTGACGAAGCAAGGGGGCGCGGACTATGTCGCGCCGGCGGAACGAATCGCAGTCTTCGACAACGATGGCACACTCTGGGCAGAGCAGCCGATGTACGTCCAGCTGGCCTTCGCTCTGGATCGGGTCACGGCTCTCGCGCCACTCCACCCCGAGTGGGAGCAGGAGCAGCCCTTCAAGGCCGTGCTCGAAGGAGATCTGAAGACCGTCTTCTCCGGTGGTGAGCACGCACTCCTCGAACTCCTGATGGCTTCGCACGCTGGCATGACCACGGAAGAGTTCAAGACCACGGTTCAGGACTGGCTCGCGACAGCGAGGCATCCGAAGACGGGCAGGCACCACACCGAAATGATCTACCAACCGATGCTGGAGCTCATTGCCTATCTGCAAGGCAACGGGTTCAAGACGTTCATCGTCTCGGGCGGCGGGATCGAGTTCATGCGGCCCTGGACGGAGAGGGTGTACGGCATCCCGCCCGAACAGGTGATCGGAAGCAGCGTCAAGACTCGATACGAGCTGCGCGACGGCAAGCCGGTGCTCGTTCGCCTGCCGGAGATCGATTTCATCGACGACAAGGCCGGGAAGCCCGTCGGAATCAATCAACACATTGGCCGGCGTCCCATCGCGGCCTTCGGGAACTCCGATGGCGACCTGCAGATGCTCCAGTGGACGGCAGCGGGCAGCGGCCAGAGCCTTTGCGTCTATGTCCATCACACAGACGCGAAGCGTGAATGGGCGTACGACAGGGAGTCCAGCATTGGTCGTCTCGACGCAGGTCTCGATGAAGCGAAGGCGCGCAGCTGGACGGTGGTGGACATGAAGCGGGATTGGAGAACCGTCTTCCCTTCGACAGCCAATACGCCATCGGCCGCGGAGGATCGAGAGTGAACGTCCTGAACATCCGCTCCGCACCGAGATACCAGAGGAACGACATCACATCCTATCTGCTGGTTTCCGAGGACACGTGCAACTCGAAGGACCTGTCGATCACCATCGTCGACATGGAGCCCGGTGGAATACAGCACGTTCATGCTCATGACAGTGAGCAGATGTACTACATCATGGAAGGCTCCGGCCTGATGACGGTCGGGAATGAGCAGCGGCAGGTCGAGGCGGGAGAGTGCATCTTCTTCCCGTCCTCGGCGAGGCACGGCCTCGAGAACACGGGAGGGACTCGCCTCAGGTACCTGAGCGCTGCGTCCCCGTCCTTCAGGAAGGAGGACAGCAGGAAGCTGTGGGCGTTGAAGAGCCTGGACGAGGAAAGCCAGTAGGCGGCGATCAGGTACGATGCAGATCGAGATTCGCGAGGAGCGGGAGCTTCCCGCCCAGATCGACAGACTGGTCGAAATCAGTCTCGGCGAGGGACTCAGCTTCGTAGGGCGCTTCGTCACCGAGTGGCAGGCCGGGCAGAACCGCTTCGATCGAAGGGGTGAGGTCTCTCTCTTCGCCTACATCGAAGGCACCCTCGTCGGGTTCGGTGGTCTCAACCTCGATCCGTACCAGGCGCACCCGTCGGTCGGGCGGATTCGGCACGTCTACGTGGAGCCCGCTGCGCGAAAGCGTGGAGTTGGCAGCGCTCTGGTCCGGGAGCTCGTCCGCAGGGCGCGTCCGGCGTTTGCGACCCTTCGGCTCACTACTGAACAAGCTGCCCCCTTCTACGAGCAGCTCGGCTTCGCTCGGGTGTCCGAGCACAAGGCTACCCACAAGATGTCGCTCGGCCCGAGCGCGACCCGCTGACGGGCGGCCGAACGGAAACCCGATGACGATCGAGACGTGGGCTCTCTTCTGCTTGATGGAGCTGGTCCTCTGTCTCAACCCGGGGCCATCCTCACTGGTCGTGGTCTCACAGTCCCTGACGCGCGGTTCGGGAGCGGGCGTTTGTGCTGCGACGGGAGTCATCGCGGCCAACGCGATCTACTTTGCCCTGTCCGCAACCGGGCTGGTCGCCCTGCACTCGCTCTCCGCAAAGGCCTTCTCCATCATCAAGTGGGGCGGGGCGGCTTATCTGGTCTGGCTGGGCATGACCATGATCCTTCGCTCTTTCAGGCCGTCCGCTTCACCTCGTCATGTCGAGGGGCGCAGGGCAGCTCGCCCGTTCTGGAGGGGCTTCGTCACCCAAGGCGCCAATCCGAACCTCCTGGTCTATTTCACCGCGATCCTTCCGCAGTTCATCGACGCGAACCACCCGCTCGCGCCACAGGTCGCTCTACTGGCGGGCAGCTCCTTCGTGATCGAATTCTCGGTGCTTTCCGCGTTTTCCGTGCTCTCCGGCCGTGCCGGGCAGGCGGCGGCTCCGCGTTTCCGCAGCTGGCTCGAGCGGCTCGGCGGGGGGCTCTTGATCGGGGCAGCAGCGGGCCTCGCCAGAATCGAGCGCGGATAGCGCGGGAGCCGACAGGTGGCGCGCCGACATGTGAACGATCCGGTCCGAAAGACGCGCGACACCTACGATGCGATCGGGGCCGAGTTTCTGGAGAACAGTCGCGATCGATCGGAGATGCGGATGTGGCTGGATCGCTTTGCCTCGTCGCTTCCCGCCGGAACGCTCGTGCTCGACCTCGGAGCCGGTCCCGGATTCGACTCTGCGGAGCTGCGGGCGCGAGGCCTCGAGGCGATCTGCGTCGATCTCTCGCTCGGAATGCTGCGCGCTGGAGCTCGCGAGTTTCCAGGCCCCCGGGTGCAGTCCGACATCCGCCGCCTTCCGTTCCCCTCTCGCTCGATCTGCGGGATCTGGGCCAACGCCTCGCTCCTCCACCTCTCCGAATCGGAGGCGCGTTCAGCGCTGGACGAGATCCGGCGGGTTCTCCGACCTCCCGGGATTCTGCACGTGTCCGTCAAGCGGGGCACCGGCGCCGAATGGGAGTCCGAACGCTACGGAAAGCCTCGCTGGTTCCAGTACTGGTCGGATGCCAGACCTCGACGCCCTGCTTCGGGCTGCGGGATTCCACGTCGACGCGGCGTGGGTCAACGAGACCACGCAGGCCACCTGGCTCATCAGACTGGCATCGGTGGAGCGGCTGGAGATCCCAGAGCCCGCGACCGCCAGGAAGGGCTGAGCGGGTCCAGCGGGGTGCTCTTCTCTACCTGCACGACGGCGTCTGGGAAGGCGAGCGCATTCTGCCCGAAGGCTGGGTCGACTTCTCGACCCAGCCTGCCCCGGCCCGCAGGCGTGGGGTCCGGGGTCTCCTCGCCTACGGCCTTCCGGGCGTGATCGGCTACGGCGCGCAGATCTGGCTCTACGACCCGATCCCCTTCGTCATGCCATACCGGGCCTACAGCGGGATTGGCCACCGCGGCCAGTACGTGACGGTCGTTTCATCGCACGAGCTGGTCGTGGTTCGAACGGGCCTCGACCCGGAGGTGGGTGACGTCCTCTGGAGGCAGGATCGATTCTTCGCCGATCTGATCGCGGCACTATGAGGGCTTCGCATCGAAAGTCGGTGTCGAGAGTGCTGGCTGCCCGCTGACGCTGCTGCAAAGAAGCTAGTCTCCACTCGAACCTTCGAGGAGGATTTCGAGATGGAGACGGTGCGGACTCGCGCGACGGAGCTGCTCCCGTCGGTCTTGCTGACGGTCCTGAGCATGGTTCAGGCCCTGGCGCTCGAGTTGCTGTGGACTCGAATCCGCGAGAGCTCCTACCTCTGGACATGGGGCTGGGATGCCTTGCTCGGATGGTCCCAGGTGGCGGCCATGCTTCTGGGATTCCTGGTCGTCTGGCTCCTCTTCGTCAGCGCGGTGATGCGGTTCCGTTGGCTTCCTTCGATACAGGATTCGGTGGTGCCATTCGCGATCGGAATTCTGGAATTCAGCCTCATCGATCTGATGGGTCCGGGCTTATTAGGTCCCTGGCTCTACACTCTTGCGCTCATCTTCGCCGTATCGACCTGGGCAAGCCAAACCATCTTCCGGCGCGCTCGTCAAGACCCGGCCAACCGGGAGTTCTTCGAGTCGGTGCCACCAGCTACGCTGCGGGATTTCGTGCCGTCGATCGCTGCAGTGGCGGGGATCGCCCTTCTCGGGCTGGTCGTCCACGTCTCCGGTAGTCAGGGCTGGCTGGCACTGGGCGCGGTCCTGGTTGCGATCGCTGCACTCGTCCAACAGATCAGGCTCGCGGCTCGATACTGGGAACAGTCGATTTCCAACGGGGATTCTTCCGAGGCCGCGGCCTGAGATGCTGCTGAAGCCGACAAGCGAACGGGTTCGTACAGTCGATCTGCGGCGGGGGTCGCCTTCGGCACGAAGCCGTTCGCTAGCGAAGGACGGCGGAGCCAGTACGAGAAGAGCCTTTGAGGCTAGAAGACACCCCCCCGGTGACGAACTTCAGGGTTGACTCGCTGGGGAGTGATATACAAGGATCGCTGGGGTTCGCAGCCGGCGCCCAGCCGTCGGGTAGCGTGACATCGAGGTCTTCATGATTCGAGGAAGTTGCCTCTGCGGCGAGATCCGATACGAGATCTCCGGGGAGCTGAGCCCGGCCGTTCACTGCCACTGCGCCCAGTGTCGAAAGGCCTCCGGCGCTTCCTTCACCACCAATGCCTCCGTCGCGGCGGAGGCATTTCGCTTTCTGTCGGGTGAGATGCTCGTGGGTGAGTTCGAGTCTTCTCCGGGGACCTTTCGCCGCTTCTGTACGCGCTGCGGCTCGCCCCTGGTCAAGCGGTACGCGGACAAGCCGGATCTGCTCCGGCTGCGCCTCGGTACGCTGGATACGGATCCCGGAGTATCGGTAGCGGCCCACATCTTCGTGCGATCGAAGGCTCCCTGGATTCGGATCGCGGACGACATACCGCAGCACGAGTAGTCGTACAGCGAGGTATCAGAGCATCATGGCGGGTCAGCTCCGGATAGAGAAGGGGGAGAACGGTGAGTGGGTGTACTGCCTCTCCTCTCATCGAAGAACCCTCACAGAGACCGACATCGTGAACTTCGTGAACCTGGTGGGACTTCACGAGCCACCCTTCATCGACATGGAGTGGGTGAACGAGACGATGCCGGGAATCCACAACAGGAGATTCGCGCCGGCTCCTTTGCTGATATCCCTGGGGATGGGATTGGTGTCCACTTCCATCATGGAGATCGTGGACGCAATCACCGAAAACGAGAAGCTGGGGCCGTTTCACGGAATGGTCGGCGTCGAAGCCAAAGTCGAAACCCCGGCCTTTCCCGGCGATACACTGAGGGTGGACCTGGAAGCCGGCGTCGATCGAAAGACGAGCGGAGGGAAGACGCTGGTCGATCTGCGACACGTCCTCAAGAACCAGAGAGATGAGAGCGTCGTGGTCTTCACCGAGAAGGTCATCTTCGATGCGCCCGGATAGACAGCCGCACCGGGCATGAAACCGCCTTCGAAGCTGGAGCTCGCGCGCGTGGCGGTAGTTGGCAGCAGCTGCAGTGGCAAGACGACATTCGCTGCAAGCCTGGCCGGCCTACTTGGTGCTCCCCACGTAGAGCTCGACGCGGTCCACTGGCGACCGAACTGGGAGCCGCGGCCGGCGGCGGACTTCCGAAACCTCGTGGAGCAGGCCCTCTCTGCCGATCGGTGGATCGTCGATGGGAACTACGCGAGCGTCCGCGATCTCGTCTGGTCCCGTGCGACGGCGATGGTCTGGCTGAACTACCCGTTCTGGCTGGTGTTCCCCAGAGCGGTGTCGCGGACGATTCGCCGGGCGATCACGCGGGAGAAGCTCTATTCCGGCAACACGGAGTCGCTTCGCAAGGCGTTCCTTTCGAAGGATTCCATCCTGCTCTGGGTGATCACGTCCTTTCGGCGCCATCAGCGGGACTACGCGGCACTGCGGGAGTCGGATCGTTTCCCGCAGATCCGCCTCTGGGAGCTGCGAAGGCCCTCGGAAGCAGCGGCGATCCTTTCATCGGTCGCGGCGGCCGGCGAAGCTGACAGCTGAACGAGGTCGCGCGAGCGGGCTGCACCGGTCGCGGCAGCTCCCCGGAGCAGGTTGCCCATGGTAGACTCGACGCAGGTCGTGGCGTTGCGGCCAGCTAACCGGCTGATTCCGAGACTCCGGTGGACATCCGATCCTTTCAACCCTCCGACGAGCCCGCGGTGATCGTCCTCTGGGAGAGGTGTGATCTCTTGCGCCCCTGGAACGATCCGAGGAAGGACATCCGCAGGAAGCGCGACGTCCAGCCCGAGTTGTTCCTCGTCGGCTGCCTGAAGGAGGAGATCGTTGCCACGGCAATGGCCGGCTACGAGGGGCACCGCGGATGGGTCAACTACCTCGCGGTTGCGCCCGAGCACCAGGGGAAGGGGTTGGGCCGGGCGATCATGGGAGAGGCAGAGAAGCTGCTGGAAGAGCTGGGTTGCCCCAAGATCAACGTCCAGGTTCGTGGGACCAACGCCTCGGCGATCGCCTTCTACGAGCGGATCGGCTATCGGGTCGAGGACGTCGCGGGCCTGGGAAAGCGGCTCGAGCACGATGACGCCGGATGAAGCTGCCGGCAAGGCGAAGGACTTGTACGACGCGACAGGCCGCGGCTATCGAAACCGCCGGCGCCAGGATCCGCGAATCGCCGCCCAGATCTTGGTGGTCGCGTAGCGTGGGGAGTCAGGCCCCGGATGCCGGGATGGAGTAGGGCCACGGCGATCGTTCCCAACCTCTTGAGCAGCTTTCGCATCGTGTGTTCCCCGGTGCTCCTCGCGTTGGCGTGGAACGGTGAAACGGCGCCGTTTCTGGTGCTCTTTGGCATTGGACTGGTTTCGGATCTGTTGGATGGAGTGTTGGCCCGGCGACTCGGCCTGGAATCGGAATTCGGGGCGCGGCTCGATCAGTGGGCGGACTTCGCCCTCTGGATATCCTTCGTAGTTGGCGCCATTTGGCTATGGCCCGAAATCGTTCGCCGCGAGGCACCCTACGCGGTACTCGGAATCACCTGCCTCCTGCTGCCGACGGCGGTCGCCTATGCGAAGTACCGGTCGGTCCCTGGATATCACACCTGGCTGGCCAAGCTCACGTCGGTGCTGATGGGGATCACCGTACCGCTGCTGCTGATCTTCGACTTCGCCTGGCCGTTTCGCGTCGCGGCCTTCTCCCTGGTGCTGTCCGCGGTCGACGAGATCGCCATCACCTGCCTCCTCCCGGAGTGTCGGCACGACGTACCGTCAGTCCTCCACGCCCTGCGCCGCCGCCCCCGCAGCCCCTCCGAAGGCTCGCGGCCGGGCCAGCGCGGTTTGCTGCTACTCTAGGAGCGGAGCCCAGCATGCGGTGGGTCACCTACACGCTGGCTGGCGTCCTGGCCGTCCTCGCCATCCTCTTCGTCGCAGGGACGCTTCTCGCGCGCAGGTACGAGGTGGTGGCGCGCGCCGAGTCAGCTTCGGATCCGGAGACTTCGTTTCTCGAAACCTCCTTGGGGCGCGTTCACGTCCTCGACCAGGGGACCGGGGATGTGCTTCTCCTCCTGCACGGGACGGGCCGCAGCGTTGCGGACTGGCAGGAGGGCGTGGCAGACCGGCTGAGCCGGAGGCATCGGATCGTCGCTCTGGACTACTTCGGACACGGTCTCAGCGATCGCAGCCACGGTCTTTCGTACGGCACCGCCCTCTGGGCGCGTCAGGCCATTGCCGTACTCGACGCCCTGGGGATCGAGCGGGCGACCGTGATCGGCCACTCGGCGGGAGGCGTCGTCGCCGCGTTCCTGGCCGCGGACAACCCGGACCGCATCGAGCGGGCCGTCTTCATCGGCCATGGAATGGCCATGGACCCGATGCAGATCGTCCCCTTCGTCCCCGGGCTCGGCGAGCTCGCGATGGGCCGCACCGAGCTGTTCAGTACCGTCTTCTCCGAAGCCCACCGGAAGCGGCTGGAGGCCGCGTATCGCATCCGCGGCACCCGAGCAGCGCTCCTCGTCTATATCCGCCGTCAGTACACCATCGACGGTGTTCGGCTGCTCTTCGGTACCTACGAGGACATCGCTGTGCCCGTGCTCCAGGTCCACGGTGGGAGGGACGAATCGATCCCCGTCGATGCTGCACGGGGCCTCACGCCGCGGCTGCAGGACGCACGCTTCGTCCTGGTCGAGGACGCGAGCCACGATGTCCACATCGACGCACCGGATCGGCTGGTGGCGGAGATCGAGTCTTTCCTGAGCGAAGAGCGCCCGGCCGGCTGGAAGCCGCGGCTTCCGCACGCGGGTCCCTGAGATCGAAATCCATCGCCGAGGGCGCGGCCACGAAGCGCCAACGCCAGCCGGCCAGCCTGTTCAAGCCGGCGCCCCGTCCTCCGCTTCCCAGGGAACGCTCGCCGAGAGCCAGTGGGTGATCTTCTCTTCCTGGTCGTTGCGGTGGAGATGACGCGGCGGAGTGGCGAAGGTCGCGTAGGGCCGGCAGCGTACGACGACCCGGTCCTCCTTCTCCGCCATCGCCTCCACGGTGGGACGGGCTTCTTCGCTCAGTGGCTTTCCCGACATGCGGCCGCCCACGGCCATCATCACGTCCACGACGAGCCTTGGATCGTCGTCCAACACGGCATCGCAATAGACCTGCAAGAAGGCGAACGGCCAGCGTTCATCGAGGATGCACAGGCTGACCTTCGGATCTCGTCGAATGGCCTTGGCCTTTCCCCGTGGCCCCATCGTCGAGATGAGCATCTCGTCGGTGTCGGTCGGTATGTAGTAGACGATCGACATCGATGGCCCGTCCGCCTTCCGGGCGTATCCGTAGACACAGGTGCGGTGCGTTCGCACGAACTCCCGCCGTTCGGAGGGCAGCATGTCACGGTCGGTCGGCACCGCAAACGGCTCGGCCGCCAGGGAAAGCAATTCCATGTTTTCTTTCCTCCCGGCCCCGATGTTACAGACCTCCGGCAGCGCTGCACCCAAGGGGTTCCTCCGGGTGCCTCGGCGATGGTAAGCTCGATGCCGACTGAAGCTCTAGAGCCTGCCCTCGGGCGGTTTCGGAGGCCAGGATGGCGATCCCCCGTGCCTTTGCCCTCGGTGGCATTGCCGGCCCCGTGCTCTTCGGGCTGATCGTGGTCGTTTCCGGGGAGCTTCGCCCGGACTACAGCCACTTCTCGCAGCTGATGAGCGAGCTCGGCGAGACCGGGAGCCGCACGGGAGCGTGGATGAATCTCGCGGGGTTCCTTCCCTCTGCGGTTCTCATCTTCCTGTCTTCTCTCGCCTTGCTCGACCGCTTTCGGGGAACCTGGACCGGCGTTCTGGGGTCGCTATGCGTTTCGGCCCTCGCCGTGGGGATGTTCGCGGCCGGGCTGTTCCCCTGCGACGTGAGCTGCACACCGGACACCCCCAGTCGAAGTCAGCGCCTTCACGAAGCCGCGTCGATGCTCGCCGACCCGGCGCTCGTGTTGGCTCCCCTGCTGCTCGCCTTTCGACTGCGTCGGTTCGAGAGCTGGCGCTCGCTGTTCTCCTACTCGGTGGCCACCTCGGTCCTGAGCTTCTGCGCTCTCCTCGCCACCGGCTGGTCGCTGTCGGAGCGAAGTGGAACCGGGCTCTTTCAGCGCCTCTTCCTCGGCCTGCCCCTTCTCTGGCTTGCGATCGTTTCCTGGCGGCTCTGGCGCTCCGAGGACGACCGGGAAGACGCGGCGCTCGGCGCCTGAACGGCATCTCTCCAGGGATCCGCGCTCCTGATCTGGGCTCCCCCGGGCGGATGCCTCATGGTAGACTCGACGCCATTGCAGCCCAGTGGTCCGATGGTGTTGGGTGACGAGAACGCAGACTGATTCGATGCAGATCGAGATCCTGGACGCCGACTTCGGCAACCCGGCGCACTGCGCCGGACTGATCGAGATCCTCGACTCCTACGCCAGAGACCCAATAGGCGGCGCGGTGCCTCTCACCGCGGAGGTGCGCGAGCGCCTGGTCCCAGCCCTTCGGGATCACCCCACCACCGTGGCACTCCTCGCAATCGCGGGTGGACGGCCGGTTGGTATCGCGGTGTGCTTCCTGGGCTTCTCCACGTTCCGCGCGCAACCGCTCCTCAACATCCACGATCTGGCGGTGCTTCCGGAGTGGCGCGGGAAGGGTGTTGGCCGCAATCTGCTCGCCGCTGCCCAAGACCGCGCCCGGCGACGTGGCTGTTGCCGGCTCACACTCGAGGTGCAGGAAGACAACGGGCGAGCACTGGGGCTGTACCGGAGCTTCGGGTTCTCAGACCTGGTCATGGGTGATTCGGATCCCACGCGCTTTCTGGTCAAGCCCCTCGACGAGCTCGATCGCCGCTAGCGATGGGGTCCTTTGTGTCTGGAATCGCCTTTCACCGCAGGCTGGGGTTCCCGGTCAGCGAGCCCATCGAAGGGTACGATCGGCCTGGAGCGGCACACGTCGTCTTCACGAGGGAGCTCCGGCAGGGGACTCAATGAACGAGACGATACGAGTGCCTCAGAAGACGATCTGTGTCTATTGCGCATCGAGCCGGCAATGCGACCCGGAGTACCACGACGCTGCGTTTCGACTCGGGTGTGTGCTTGCCGAGAACCAGTGCGGGGTCGTCTACGGCGGCGGAGGCGCCGGCTCGATGGGAGCGCTCGCCGACGGCGCGCTCTCGAAGAACGGCCACGTCATCGGCATCATTCCCCGATTCATGCAAGAGCTCGAGTGGGGCCACTCGGAGCTGCCGGAGCTTCGCGTGGTCGAGGACCTTCGCACCCGAAAGCACATGATGCTGTCCGCGAGTCAGGGAGTCGTTGCACTGCCAGGGGGCTCGGGCACCTTCGAGGAGCTCTTCGAGGCCATCACGCTCAAGCGCCTGGGCCTCTACACCCACCCCATCGTGCTGGTGGACACGCGGAACTACTTCGCGCCGCTGGTGCAGCTGCTCGAGCGCTCGGTGGCCGAGCGCTTCATGGATGAACGGCACCTTCAGATGTGGCAGGTCGTGCCCGCTCCCGAGGCTGTCCCGGCAGCGCTCGAGCAGGCGCCCGAGTGGTCGGCGGAAGCGCGGCAGTTCGCCGCTCTTCTCTGACAGGCCATTCCTGCGTCGCGCGTGATACCCTGACACCGGAAGGGGACGAGGCGCCTGGATGAAAGACGCCCTGCGAGTGAAGCCACCATGTGGAGCGCACTGATCGCCGCTCTCGCGGCAATGGCTGCAACGCTTGGCGATCTGCTGATGCTCTACGTCGCCAACAGCCGCCGCCCCGAGCTCCTGCTGCCCGAGGTGTCAGCGGAGGCTCTCTGGGTGGGAGCTGCGCTGGGCGTGCTGGGCATCCCGGTCTATGCGCTCGGCTATCACGCTGCCTCCCGGATGCTCGGACCGGTCTCACGGCGCAGCGCTCGTGCGGTGTTCCTGCTGGGGAGTCTCGGCGCCGCGATCGGGGCTGGGATCCACGCCCTCACGGCGCTGCAGATCCAGTCCGATCTGGAAGCGGGCGCTCCGGCGCTGGACCCGATCGAAGCGGTTGCGAGCTGGGGCCCGACGCTGCCGGCTCTCTGGGCAATGGCTGCTGCCCTGGTCGTCTCGGCCTCCCTCATCTTCGGCTGGCGCGTCGGGCGTGGGGGAGGCCCGGCTCCCCGTCTCCTCGGGCTGGCCAACCCGGCCCTGGTCACGGTTGCACTCGTCGGGGTCGGGATGACGACGCCCCTGCTTCGCGCCTTTCTGGCGCCGGCGGCTCCGAACGTCGCTCACGTCGTGTTCTTCGCAGCCTGCGCCTGGGCTCAGTACGGTAGATCCTCCGGTCTGCAGCCCACGTAGTCGGGCTCGGGATCGCTCTCGAACTGCACGGCCTCGATCTCCTCGATGCCCTCGAGAAGTGCCTTCGCCACGCGATGCATTCCGTCCATCACCCGTCCGTCGGCGCCGAGGATGATGGGATGCGAAAGATCCACCTCCTCGATCAGCGTCATGTGTTGGAGGACGTTCCGGCAGGTGGGGCGCTGCATGGCGTCGTCGAACCAGTAGACCTCGTCGATCTCTCGAATCGAGCTCACCGGCACGGTGATGCGAGGCAGACCCAGGGAAAGCTCGATCAATCTGTGGACATCCCACGCCATCAGACCCGAAGGCGAGGGCCAGAAGTGGTACTGCTTGCGCAATCCGGACTCCTCTCCGGTCGTTCCCTAGCCTGCCCGTTCCCACCGCGTCCGGCAAGCGGCGGGCAATTCAGGAGGGACGCCACCAGTACTCGACGTCGGGCTCGCTCTCCCGGAAGATCCGTCGGCTGTCGTCCAGCGTCACACCTCGTTCCGATCGAAGACCCAGCGCGGTGTGCGTCTTCTTCCGGGTCTCATGCCAGACCGCGGCGACCTTCTCCAGATCCTGATCCTGTGCCAGGCGCACCACCATCCCGGAACGCTCGCGCACTGCCGGTCCGACGGCCAGCCGCTCGGGATGGTCGAGGCTCGAGTCTCTGCACCGTCGCATTCCGCCGTTGGGCAGCCGGCTGGGGTACGCTCCGGACGAGCGGTGCTCGCAGCTGAACGCTTGGTTTCAGGGGCTCCATCCACGAGGAAGTGATGACCCTCTCTGACGAAATCCTCCACTTCTGGTTCGGAGACTCGCTGCGCTCCCCGGAAGGTCTTCGTGCGCGCGCCGAGTCGTGGTTCGTGCAGAACGATGCCCTCGATCGTTCGGTCGAGACTCGCTTCGGATCGCTTCCGGACCGGGCGCTCCGCGGTGAATTCGACGCATGGAACGCGGAGCCTCGTCCAGCCCTGGCATTGGTGCTCGTCCTCGATCAGTTCCCGAGAAACCTGTACCGCGGGAGCCCTCGCTCGTTCGAGTTCGATCCGAGGGCGCGCGAGGTCGCTCTCTCTGCAATCGAGGCGGGCTTCGACCAGAAGCTCCACCCTCTCGAGGCTTCGTTCCTCTACCTGCCGCTGGAGCACGCCGAGGATCTGCTCCTTCAAGAGCGTTCGGTCGAGCTGTTCGAGCAGTTGACCTCTCGCGCTCCGGCAGAGATGAGGCCGATGTTCGACCAGTTCTCGACGTACGCGGCCCGCCATCGCGAAGTCATCCGGCAGTTCGGGCGGTTTCCCCATCGGAACGGGGTTCTCGGGCGCCCCTCCACGCCCGAAGAGCTGGCCTACCTCGAGTCGGGAGGGGAGACCTTCGGCGCTGTCGATCGCGGAAGCGGCGCCGCATGAGGGACCGCTAGCGCCGTTGGGAGACGCTGCACGATGTCATCCACATGGAAGCGCGCGGCATCGTTCTACGCACTCACGTTCCTCCTGCTGGCCGTGGTGCCGATTCTCCAGGCCGCATTCCTGGACGGCCCATTGGATTTCGACGCGGCCGCAGCGCGAGCGTCCGAAAGCACCGGCCTCGCGTGGACGTCGAACCTGATCGTGGTCGCGCGCCTCGCGCTTGCGGAGCCGTCGCTCTGGCTGCTCGTCCTCGGTTCTGCGGTCCCCAGCATCGCAGCGCTCCTGGTGTGCGCCTGGGCGGGACCGGCGAGGTTGAGGGAGCTGCTCGCGTGCCTGAGGCTCGGCCTGCCGTGGCGACAGGCGCTCGCCTGGTACGGTCTTGCCGCCGCCGTGGTGGTCGCGGGACTGATCGGCGTGTCACTGCTCCGGGCGCTGCTTCCCGGGCCCGAGTACTCCTGGCCCGCTGCAAGCTGGGGCCCTGGCCTCGTGGGCGTGCTCCTGATGACGGCCTTCCTGGATCAGGGCGCCCTCCTGGAGGAGCTGGGCTGGCGAGGCTTCGCCCAACAGGAGCTGCAAGGGGGCCTCTCGAGTCCGCTCGCCGCGGCGGTCGCGGTCGGTGTGGCGTGGGGCCTCTGGCACGTTCCCAGGGACGTGGTCGCCGGCGTGATCGAACGCCTGGGAATGGTTCAGTACCTGCTGCTCTTCCTCCCGAGCTTCATCGGCGGAACCGTGGTCACTTCGATCATCGCGGCCTACTTCGTGAACCGGTGTCGCGGCAGCCTGGTTCCGGCGGTCATCGTGCACGGCTTGACCAACGACGCCGCAGGTCTCTCGGGTGCGGCGGAGATGACGCAGGCGCTCTCGCCCTATCACCAGGCGACGAAGGCACTTCCGCTGGCGCTGATCGCCGCTGCGATCGTGGCTCTCGCAGGTCGCCAGCTGGGCTTCGATCGAAAGCAGGGTGGCTGAGGCGCAACGCTCTCGGGGTTCCCCGACATCGGCTCCCCGTGGTAAGCTCGAAGCTGACCGCACCGGAGCGGCCAGTCGTCAACTCGAGCGAGGGAGAAGAAGATGGGTCTATTGTCCTGGATTCTCATGGGCCTCGTCGTCGGGGTGCTCGCGAAGTGGATCATGCCCGGTGACGATCCCGGCGGGTTCTTCCTGACCATCCTGCTGGGTGTGGCCGGCGCGTTCGTCGGCGGATTCATCGGATCTTTCGTGGGGCTGGGGACCGTCACAGGCTTCAACCTGGGCAGCCTGGCTCTGGCGATCGGAGGGGCCTTGCTGCTCTTGTGGGGTCACCGCAGGCTGAAGGGGCGGTCCTCGGGCTAGCCGCATTCCTCATCAGACCAGCGCGCGGTTTCCTCGAACTCACGCAGAATCGGATCGCCGCTGGATTCGTTCGACGGTCTCCTGCACCTCGGAAGTCTTCGAGGTGATCCGGGTCGCTCCGTCCTTCTTGAAGCGGAAGTCGCAATAGCCGCAGCCGTCTGCCAGGGTCTGGGTCCTGATCAGACCCCAGCCGAGATCGTTGCTCAGGACGACGTCCGACATGCACGCGTAGGGCGCAAACTCCTCCGCACCCAGCGCCTTCACCAGCTCGAGGTTTCCGCAGCGGAGGTAGTCGACTCCGAAGTCGAAGTCGCTTCCGTCGCCCGTCAGGTAGCGGACCTCGAAATCGCCCAATCGGTGCTGCTCGTTCTTCCGTTCGCGCCGCGCGACGATCCGCCGGGTGATGCCGGAGTGCATGAACCGTCCCAGCGCCCAGCGCTTCCAGTTTGGGAACCGATTCATCCGCAGGCGGAGCGCCTCGTGACAGATCTCCCAGGCTTCCGCGGCCGTTCCACCCCGCTCCTTCACTGCCTTGTAGGCTGCCACCTCCTGGGCCGTGATGCGGAGGAAGACGTTGAGCGTCCTGCCCCGCGGGCCCGCGATTCGAGGAACGCGCGGGATGATCTCCTGGTAGTGCCGCCTGGCAGCCCGCTGGAGTGCATCGGCCCCCTCTTCGCCGTAGCGTTCGGCGAGGAAGCGCCGGGCTAGACGCACAGTCTCGTCGAAGTCGCGAAGCAGCCTCTCGGTCTCGCGGTTCGAAGCATCGGTTCGCATGCTTGCCTCCCTCGGGTGTGGCGCCTTTCGGAGGATTCTCGCCCGGTCGGGCAGAACCAGTCAACCGAGGAGCCCCGGAGGGGATACAGGTGCCTGCGGAACCGGGTTCTCCCGACGATTGGCGCTGCCTGTCGGTGCGGCGGGTGGTAGCCTGGAACCCGGCGAGGGCGTGGCGGTGCCCGTGAGAGAAACGACCGAAGCACTCAGTGCGAACAGGCCGTGTGGTCTCGCCCTGTGGGACTACTTCAACGGAAGAGGCGATGAAGTACTGAGCTTCCGCCGCGATGACGGCGAAGTCCGGGAGATCCCCGTCGAAGCGTTCTTCCGGGCGAGCACGGCCTACGCGATCGACCAGAAGGCGCTCGAGATGTGCCGTGGGCGCGTCCTGGACGTCGGCGCCGGAACGGGCCTGCACAGCCTCGTCCTGCAGAGCGAAGGGCTGGAGGTCTGCGCGATCGACGTCCTCCCAGAGGCCTGCGAGATCATGCGCAGACGGGGCGTCGAAGACGTCCACTGCGCGGATTTCCGGGGCTTCACGCCCTCGAGACGGTTCGACACCATCCTGATTCTGGGACGTGGCCTGTACATGGTCGAGACCCTGGCCGGCCTGGATCGGTTTCTCGAGGGCCTCCGCCAGCACCTCATGCCGCAGGGCCAGGTATTGCTGAGCTCTCTCGACGTGCGTTGCGCGGCGAGTGCGACGGACCTCCGCTACCAGGAACGCCTCGAGAACTCGGGGCGCTACTTTGGGGAGCTGCGGATGCAGTTCGAATACCAGAACCAGGCCGGACCGATGTTCCCGGTTCTCTACGTCGATCCCGAGACACTCGACGCCCACGCCTCCGCAAGCGGCTGGTCGTGCGAGATCGCGTGTCGAGAAGAGGATGGCAACTACCTGGGAAAGCTGACGTCGCTCGCGGAGGCCGTCGGACTCCTCGAACGGATCGCGTTGGACGGGGAGAGTGTTCCAAAGTAGAGTCGCTCCATGAAGCGATTCGGCATCGTTCTCGTCGCGGTGATCGGTCTCGTCGCAGCCTATCTGCTCGCCCACTGGGCCCTGATCGAGGTTGGGCGGGAGGTGATCGTGCTTCGGACCCAGGAACCCGAGGATGGCTGGCTCGAGACCCGCCTCTGGATCGTGGACGATGGCGCTGTCTCGTGGCTCCACGGCGCGGACTCCCGCTGGATGCACAATCTGGAGGCTCGCCCCGTCGTGGAGATCGAGCGCGCCGGCGAGACACGCCGCTACCGAGCGGAGCCGGTTCCCTGTCCCCAGCCGCGGGTCCACGAGCTTCTGCGAGAGAAGTACGGCATCGCAGACCGCTGGGTTCGCTTCGTGGGCCCGGACGACGAAGCCACCAAGGCGGTACGGCTGAGCCCGTTCGAGGAGTCCTAGCGGGATCGAGTCGAGAACCCGCTGGGGGGTGGTACGGAGTCACCGGATGAGCTTCGAGCTCTGCACCTTCCAGGTCGAACACATCGCAGCGGCGCTGGAGCTCTGGTCGGAGTCCGAAGGCATCGAGCTCGGAAGCTCCGACTCGCCGGAGGGTCTCGCGGGCTTTCTGGCGCGAAATCCCGGCCTGAGCTGGGTGGCCCTCCAGAGCGGTCGCATGGTGGGTGCAGCGCTCTGCGGGCACGACGGGCGCCGCGGCTACATCCATCACCTGGCAGTCGCGACTTCGGAGCGCCGCTCGGGAATCGGGCAGGCGCTGGCGAAGCAGTGCCTCTCCGGCCTTCGCGGGGCCGGCATCGAGAAGTGTCACATCTTCGTCTTCCGGGCGAATCGCTTCGGGGAGCTCTTCTGGAGCCCGACTGGCTGGCAGCGCCGCGACGATGTCCAGATGTTCTCGCGGTTCCTGTAGGCACCTCCCTCGGGCGAGCTTCGAGAAGGAAAGCGCATGGCTGACTGGCCGAAGGGATTCATCTGGGGAACTGGAGCTTCGTCCACCCAGTGCGAGGGCGCTGCTCCAGCCTCCGACTGGATCGACTGGGAACGGGCTGGACGCGCCCCGCGATCGGGCGATGGCAACGGCTTCGCTCGCCGCCATCGCGAGGACTTCGCGCTCTACGCCGCGGAGCGTCTGACACACCATCGCCTCTCCATCGAATGGGCCCGCATCGAGCCCGAAGAGGGGCAGCGGGATCCGGCAGCGATCGACCACTACCGAGAGGTGCTGACCGCTGCGCGCCAGTCGGGTGTGGAGCCCTGGGTATGTCTGCACCACTTCACCCTGCCGCGCTGGTTCGTCGATCGCGGTGGATTCATCGAGGCTTCGAATCGGGAGAGCTACTGGCGGCGTCACGTCGAGTTCGTCGCCGAGACCTTCGGGGATCTCGTGGCCGGCTGGAAGCCCGTGAACGAGCCGGTGGCCTACGCCGCTGGGGGCTGGCTCGGGTACGGCAACCCTCCGGGCCGCAACGACTTCGAGGAGTTCGCCCAGGTCCTCGAGAACATCCAGCTCGCCGCGTTCGAGGCTGCTGCGAGGTTGCGTCAGACGGGCGCGCCCGTGGCGTCGATCCAGAACCTCTCGACGCTGCATCCGATGGACGGGGAAGCCCGGCAGATCGCCGAGCTCTTCGACGCGGTGATCTGGGGAAGCTGGCTCGGCATCATGCGGGATGGCGTCCTGCGGGTGCCGAGCCGTTGGCCGGTCGAGTGCAGCGAGCTGGCGGATGCGTTCGACCTGCTCGGCTTCTCCTACTACTCGGCCATGGGAGTTCGCGCCGACGCGAGCGACCGTTCCATACCCCGAGGGCGCCCCGGTTTCGCCGCTCGGCTACGGCATCTGGTCACCGGGTCTTCGCCTGGTGCTCGATCGCCTTCACAGCGAGCTTCCAGGCACGCCGCTTCTGATCAGCGAGTACGGCCTGGGCACGGCCGATGACACGCGAGCGTTGCGCCTATCTCCGGGAGGGACTCGACATCGTCGCAGAATCGCTCTCCGATGGCGTCGATCTGCGCGGCTTCTTCCACTGGACCGGCGTCGACAACTACGAGTGGCTGCACGGCTACGACGTCTCGTTCGGGCTCTTCGACCGCGAGCGACGGGCTCGTCCCAGCGCTGCAGTGTTGAGCGAGGCGATCGGCGAAGACGATTGAGATCGAAGGCGCCGAACGCCGCGCGTGGTGCGGAAGCTCAGGCGCCGCGCGCCTTCTTCGGCCCGGCGAAGCGGAGCTTCTCGACCACCTTGCCAGCGAGGATGTGCTCGTCGAGGATGCGCTCCAGGTTCTCCGGCGTGGCCTCCCGGTACCAGGTGCCGTCGGGCCAGACGACTGCGACGGGTCCACCGCCGCAGACCTGGAGGCAGCCCACCCCGCTGCACATCACCCCGCCCTTGCGGTTGCTGAGGCCGCGCTGCTTGATGCTCTTCCTGAGCTCCCGGAGTGAGCGCCGCTGTTCCGACTTGGAGGCACAGTTGCCCCCTGTGCAGACCAGGACGTGGGCGCGGAGCTTGCCCAGCTGGAGCTTGTCGGCCTTGCGCTTCGGATCCTTCTTGCCCATGCACAGGAAGATAGGACCTGCCGTGCCGGATGCATCCCCAAGCGCCGAGAACGGGCGTGGTCGCAGCCGGACAGTCGAACGCAGCGGCATCGACTCCGGCCGGGCTTCCCCACGCTCAATCCCATGGTAAGCTCGATCCGGGCCGCGGAAGGGCGGCCGGGCGCCAGGCGGACGGGCCCTCGGCAGAGCGGGGGACGCAGCAGCGCCGTTGAACCCGCGCGGGGCCCCGGTGGCTCGCGGAATGGAGGGAACCGATGGCCGTCGAAGGTGGATGCTATTGCGGTGCGGTTCGATACAAGGCCGAGGGTGACCCGGTTTTCAAAGGACAGTGCCATTGCCGGGAGTGCCAGTACATCTCGGGCGGACACCCGAACGCGACCATGGGGATGCCGGAGGGCGGCTTCACGTATACCAAGGGCGCTCCGAAGGAGTTCCGCCGCAGCGACCTCGAGGCACCGGTGACGCGCGAGTTCTGTCCGGAGTGCGGCACGCATCTCCTGAGCAGGGCACCGGCCCTGCCCGGTGCGGTCCTGCTCAAGGTGGGTACGCTGGACGACCCGAGCGTCTACGGCGCGCCCCAGATGGTGATCTTCACCATCGACAAGCAGAGCTTCCACCACGTGCCCGAGGGAGCGGCGGTCTTCGAGCGCACGCCCGGGTAGGCGGGCTCCGACGCCGAGGAGGAAGACGAGACCCGTGTGGCTGCTGTTCCTGCACGGACCACCCGCCTCGGGCAAGCTGACGGTCGCCCGAGAGCTGGAGAAGCTCACCGGGTTCCGCCTCTTCCACAACCACCTCGCCGTCGATCTCCTCGAGTCGGTCTTCGAGTTCGGGAGCCCGCCCTTCGTCGACCTGCGCGAAGAGCTCTGGCTCTCCGTGTTCCGCCAGGCTGCACAGAACGACGTCTCGCTGATCTTCACCTTCGCACCGGAGCGCTCGGTTCGCCCGGGGTTCCCGGAGGCCGCGGAGTCCGCCGTCCGAGCCGAGGGTGGCCGGGTTCTCTTCGTAGCCCTTCGCTGCGCCGAGTCCGAGTTCGAGAGGCGCCTCTCGGAGCCTTCGCGCGCCGCCTTCGGCAAGCTGCGCTCGCTGGAGAGATACCGGGAGCTCAGGGACGCCGGGGTCTTCGAGTTCCCGCCCCTGCGCGCGGACCTCGAGGTCGATACCGGCGCACTCCCTCCGATGGAAGCCGCGCGGCGGATCCACGCGGCTCTGGCCGGCGCCCGTCACGGCTCGGCCTGACGGGCGGCTGGAACGAGGAGAAGAGGCGATGCAGGACATGCTGGTCAGGCTCTACGATCTCCCCAGCTTGGAGGCCGCACTCGAGGCCGCGTCCGGACAGGGGGTGACGATTCGCCCTGCGCTGACGATCGAGAAGCCGCAGGTGGTCGAGTGGATGCAATCCCACTTCCCGGTGTGGGTCGCCGAGGCGGAAGCGGCCTTCTGCCGTTCGCCGGTGTCGTGCTTTCTCGCCGTCCGCGGTCGAGAGCTTCTCGGCTTCGCCTGCTACGACGCCACCTGCAGGAACTTCTTCGGCCCGACGGGCGTGCTCGAGCAGGAGCGGGGGCGCGGGCTGGGCCGCGCTCTTCTCCTGGCCGTGCTCCACGCGCAGAGGGGGCAGGGCTACGCCTACTCGATCATCGGCGGCGTGGGTCCAGCGGAGTTCTACTCGAAGACGGTGGGTGCGGTGCTGATCGAGGGGTCGACTCCCGGTGTGTACGCGGGAGCGCTGTCGATCGAGACGCCCGAGGATTGAGCGTTCGGCCATCCGGCGGAGGTTTCTCATGGCATCGAAGAGCGACGCGAGAGGGACGGCCTGGTTCGAATCCTTCTTCGGAGAGGACTACTTCGAGATCTACCGGGAGATGCTTCCGGAGGAGCGGACGATTGCCGAGGTGGATGGAATCGTCTCCCTGCTCGGTCTGGAAGCCGGCGCGCGCATCCTCGACCTGGCCTGTGGCCACGGCCGTCACGCCATCCAGCTCGCGAAGCGGGGGTTCGAGGTCACCGGATACGATCTGAGCGAGGTGTTCCTGGAGCGGGCGCGAGCGGACGCCGAGGCACAGGGCGCCTCGGTGCGGTGGATCCGGGGAGACATGCGCGAGCTGCTCTTCGACGGCGAGTTCGACGCGGCGGTGAACGTCTTCACGGCCTTCGGGTACTTCGAGGACCCCGAGGACGACGAGAGGACCCTCCGCGGCATTCGCGCCGCCCTTCGTCCCGGCGGGCGATTCCTGCTGGAGACGCTTCACCGCGACGGTCTCCCCGCCCGCTTCCAGCCCATCACTGCCGAGAAGACCTCCAACGGCAGCATCGTGCTGCACGAGCGCGACTGGGATCTGGCCCGCGACGTGATCGACGAGCGGGTCACCGTGGTCCGGCCGGACGGGACGCGCGCCGAGTACACGACCGCCCTCCGGATGCGATCGCTTCACGCACTCCTGGAGCTGATGCAGAAGGCGGGTCTGGAGCCGGAGGCCTGGTATGGCGGCCTGGACGGCAGCAGCCTGCACCTGGGCAGCCACCGCCTGGTGCTGGTCAGCGCGCGAGAACCGTAGCCCGGCCTCACTCGAAGGTGATCACGAGCTTCCCGACCGTCGATCCCGCTGCGAGAGTCTCCTGAGCCTGTGCGGCCTGGTCGAGTGGGAACCGCCCGGTCACCACCGGTCGGATCTGGCCGTTCGAAAGCAGGGAGAGAAGCTGCTCGAGGTCTTGCCGGAACCAGTCCGGCTGCCGGCGCTTCAACATCTGGATGCTGTAGAGCTTCACCCGCTTGTACCCCGGGACCAGATTGAAGCCGAATGCCCAGAGCCAGGCGAGGGAGCTGGCGACGATGGCGCGCGCGGACTGTTTCCCGTTCGACGCCGTGGAGCCGAGGCCATAGGCGATCAGCTGGCCGCCCCGGCGCAGGGTCCGTGCGGATCGGAACAGGTGCGCGCCGCCAATCCCGTCGAAGACGAAGTCGAGCCCATTCGGTTCGAACTCCCTGCAGACCTGGACGAAGTCCTGGCTCTTGTAGTCGATCGGCACCGCGCCGAGGTCGCGGACCGCCGCGTGCTTGCCGGGTGACGCGGTTCCGTACGCCTTCAGATCGATCAGCCGGCCGAGCTCGAGCAGCGCGGTTCCCACTCCCCCCGCTGCGCTGTGGACCAGCACGGTCTGTCGACGTTGCACCTGGGCGGAGCGGTGCAACATCTGGTAGGCGGTCACGTAGTTGAGGATGAGGCTCACCGCTTCCCCGGCGTCGACCCCATGGGGAACCGGAACCAGCTCCTCTTCGGGGAGGTAGAGGACCTCCGAGTAGCCCCCGACGATGGGCAGAGCCGCCACGATCTCGCCCGGGTTCACCGTCGAGACACCCGCTCCGATCGCATCGACGCGGCCGACGATGTCCCAGCCCGGTGTGAAGGGAGGCCGCCTGAAGATGGACTCCGGATGGAAGCCCTCCCGCATGAAGATGTCCGCGAAGGAGACCCCCGCTGCGAGCGTCCGGATGCGGACCTCTCCGGCTCGGGCTCTCGCAGGTCCTCCTCGACGATGCGCAGAACCTCGGGACCGCCCCGGCGGGTGATGACCACGCGTCTGAAACCCATGGCCCACGGATTAGCACAGGAGCGGTCCGGCGAGCTGCCGCGACCCACTGGGTCGGCGCGTGGTACGCTTCGGCTGATGGCCGGGCACCCGATCCGCCAGGCGCACCCAACGACAGCAAGCGAAGGAGTCATCCGATGCTCGATCACCTCGGAATTCGCGTATCGGACTACGCAAGGGCGAAGCGCTTCTTCGAGAGCGCCCTCGCTCCCCTCGACTACCAGGTGGTGATGGAGTTCGGCGCCGCCGGAAAGCCGGATCCCGAGTAGACCGGGAACGAGAGGAGGAGGCGGAGTAGGTGAGGCTGCGGGCGAGAGACCACCGGGAAGCCTACGACCTCTGGGCGACCCATTTCGACGACCCGGCGTTGATGGCGAATCGCGACGCCGAGACGACGCTTCGGAAGATCGGGAACCTGGCGCAGCAGCTTCCATTGGAGCCGGGGAGCCGGGTGCTCGACGTCGGACCCGGAGACGGCGCTCTCTTTCGCATCATCGCGGGTCGCGTTCGTTGGTGTGACGGAGTGGATCCCAGCCTGAATGCCGTGGCGAGACTGAGCGCGCTCTTTCGGGAAGAGCCCAATGTGAAGTTCAGCGTCGGCTCGGCGGACGCCCTGCCCTACTCCGATCATCGATTCGACGTGGTCGTGATCAACTCGGTGCTGCAGTGCCTGCCGTCGGCCGAGGTCGTCGAGAAGTCCCTCGCCGAGCTCGTCCGCGTCTGCAGGCCCGGCGGCACCGTCTTCGTAGGCGAGATGCCCTTTCGCGATGAGCTCAGTCGGGGGATCGCGGTGCACATGTCGCGGAAGCTCCGCGAATACGGCCCGCGGGTCTTCGCGCGGCTCATGTATCACGTCTACGTTCGGCCCTTCATTCGCAGGGAGGGGGTCGTTCTCTACCCGGCCACCAATCTCCATTTTTCGGAGGGGGATTTCAGCGCGATGTGTCGGAGGCTCGGGGTGGGCGTCGAGTGTCGGCGCCACCAGGAGCTCCGGCGCCCCTCCTCGACGCGGAACGACTACCTGCTTCGGCTGGAGGGCTAGGATCCTTCCTTTCGCGGAAGTCTCTGGCTCGCCGGTGGTCTTTCCTCGAACTTGGGGAGTTCATCGTGCGGCGAGTACCAGGGCGCCTTCTGGCTCAACAGGATATGCCGGAAGGGCTTCGTCTCGGGACTGCCGTCGAGGACTCCTGCCAGGAACGTCACGAAGTCGCTGTCCTCCTGGACCAGCGGTAGCGGTGAGCCACACACCCTGCAGAACGCCTTGCGGTAGGGCGGCGGCTCCCGCAGGAGGGGCGCTTCGTAGAACGTGAGAAGCTCCTCGCCTCGCACCCAACGGAAGCCGCGCTTCCTGGCTGCCACCTCGGGCGCGAACGCTGCACCGGTGGACTTCCGGCAGCGCGTTGCGTGGCAGCACTGGATGGGCGTCAGCCGCCCGTCGATCTCGAACTCCACACCCCCACAGAGACAGCTGCCGCGGATCATTTCACCTCCTCCGGAGCTTCGATTCCAGGACCGCTCCATGCTCGTGGTCCGTCGGTTTGCCGAGGATAGCTCCACTGGAGGGCAGGCAGACCCACCCGGGACGTCGCATCGGTGTTAGCATCGCTCCGGGCCCGAGAGCCCTGCAGGAGTCGAACCCGTTTCCAGCGTCGTTCTCAAATCCTCCTCGGAGCATGCATTGCGCACGGAGACGTTAAGCTGGGCAATCTGCTGAACACCGCGAACGGTCCACTCTGGACGGACTGGGAAGACACCTTCAGAGGTCCGCGAGAGTGGGACCTCGCCTGCCTGGTGACCCGTTCGCGTGTCCTGGGCGAGGGGAGCGAGCCGGCGGAGGCGGCCCTCGCGGGCTACGGTTCCGCCGTTGATGCCGGCGTGCTGGACCCGCTCGTGGAGGCGCGGGCCGTTCAGGTGGCGGCCTGGCTCGCACTCGGGGCGCTGTCGATCTCGACGCAGACGAGCCGTCTCGAGGAGCGGCTGGCCTGGCTCCGCGCTCGCGATCGAGCCGCGGCTTGAGAGGAGAGTGAAGTGAGCTCCAGATCGCGCACCGTGACCGTCGTAGGTATCCTCTTCATCGTGCCCCTGCTTTCCTGCGCCGGAAAACGTCCGTCGAACCTCGGCGTTTCGGATGCGCAGCTCGCCCCCTGCTCGTCCGCTCCCAATTGCGTCTCCAGTGACGCCAGCGACGAAGAGCACGCGATCGCCCCCTTCCAGCTGGCGGACCCGGCTGCGGAGGTGTGGCAGCGGGCGCGTGAAGCGGTCTCCGAGCTTCCCCGAACCCGGATCGTGACCGATGAAGGCGGGTATCTGCACGCGGAGTGTCGAAGCGCCGTCTTCGGATTCGTGGACGATCTCGAGCTTCACCTGCGCGACGAGGAGGGCATCATCGCGGTACGGTCCGCCTCGCGCGTCGGCCATTCCGACCTCGGTGTCAACCGGCGCCGGGTCGAGACGCTTCGTTCTTCCCTGGTGGAAAAGGGGGCGGTTCGGTAGCACGGTCCAGGCACTGCTTCGAGCAGAGAGGGAGGTATCCAGATGGCGAAGATGAGCGACGAGGAGCGGCAGCAGTTCCTCTCGGAGCCCAGGTACGGAATCCTGAACACGCTCCGCAGCGACGGCTGGCCGATTGGCGTGCCGGTCTGGTTCGACTGGAACGGTGAGACGATTCGCATCTTCACGAGCGTCGTGTCCCCCAAGATGAAGCGCCTGCAGCGAGACCCGAGAGCTTCACTGCTGGTGGTCAACGATTTGAAGGAGAAGGAGTCGTGGGTCGCCTTCGATGGCGAGGTGTCGATCCAGGACGAAGGGGGCCTCGAGCTCGCCGAGGAGCTCGCGTCCCGGTACTGGGATCTCTCGGACCCGGGTCGTCAGGAGACGCTCGAGCTCTGGCGGAAGGCCGCAGCCGCGCTGCGGGTGCTGGAGCTGCGACCGGACCGGATCAGGAGCCACAAGGACTGAGAGGAGATCGCATGAGCGGGCGAATCGTCGACGTCTGGATGCAGCATCCGACGCGGCGGTTTCTCGAGCAGCCGTTCTTCGACTCCCTGCGGCGGTGGGCCCGCCAGGATGAGATCCCCGAGGTCCCCGTTTCGCAGACCGTGGGCACGATGGACCAGGCTGGGGTGGGTGTGGGCCTGGTTGCCGCCTGGTGGGGCCCGCGGGGCGCACTCATCGACAACGACGAGGTGGCGTCCTTCGTGGCCGAGCACCCCGGGCGGCTGATCGGGATCGCGTCCGTCGATCTCTACCAGCCGATGCACGCCGTCCGCGAGCTTCGAAGGTGCGTGCGTCAGCTCGGGTTCCGCGGGCTTCGGATCGTGCCCTGGCTCTGGGGCCTGCCCCCGGACGATCGCCGGTACTACCCGCTCTACGCGGAGTGCATCGAGCTCGACATTCCCTTTTGTCTGCAGGTGGGCCACACGGGGCCGCTCATGACCTCCGAGCCGGGCCGTCCGATTCCGTATCTCGAACACGTCGCGCTCGAGTTCCCGGAGCTGCGAATCGTGGGCGGCCACATCGGTGCACCCTGGACCCAGGAGATGATCTCGCTGGCCACGAAGTTCCCCAACCTGTACATCGATACCTCGGCCTACAAGACGACGCGTTTTCCCCCGGACTTCGTGAGCTTCATGCGGGGGCGGGGCGCGAGGAAGGTCATGTTCGGGACGAACTACCCGATGCTCACCGCGGCCGCCTGCCTGGAAGGCCTCGAGTCCCTCGGCCTCGGCGAGGAGGCTGTCGAGCTCTTCCTGCACGAGAATGCCCGCCGCGTGTTCAAGATCGGCGCAGAGAGCTGAGAGGCCAGCGCAGGGAGGCATCCGTTGATCGAGTTCGAAGAGACGGTCGAGATCGCGGCCAGCGTCGAGCGGGTCTGGCGCGCGCTCACGCTCCCCGACGAGGTCGTGCAGTGGGACACGGGCATCGTCGAGCCGATCGATGCGCCACCGGACTACCCGCAGCCGGGCCAGCACGTGCGCTGGCGCTACCGGCTGGGCCCGGTTCCGCTCATCCTCGACGACCGACCGTCGGAGGTCGTCGAGAACGCGACTCTCCGATCGTCCATCGACCTCGGCCCGTTTGCCTTCGACGAGATCTACCTGCTCGACTCCAGCGATCCGCGGGTGACCCGGCTCACCGCGAAGCTGACGCTCTCCAGCAGGGCGCCGGTCGTCGGCTCGCTGCTCGAGCGCGTGGCGGGAGCGCCCCTGGCGAAGTCGACGGTGCGCACCTCACTCGAGGCCATCAAGCGCCACTGCGAGTCGACGCCCTGACCCCTGCTTTCGAGCGCCTTTCCTCGCGGAAGCGGGCTCGACGAAAGAAAACGGGCAGGTGGCCTGTGATATAGTACGGGGGTGAATCCCGGCATCCCCAGCAAGCCGGTGAGTGCCGTCGGCCGCACGCAGACCGGCACTCGTCAGGCAGCGGTCGCGAACAGATGAGTCGGGAAGAATGGAAGCCGTTTCAGACGTTCTCCGATCGCGGGTCCGCCCAGGCCCTGGCGGGGGTCCTCGACTCGGAAGGGGTTCCGGCGCGAGTCGAGTCCTCGAAACTCGTCGCTGGGATCGAGACGCGGCACTGCGTGCTGGTCCCCGCCTCGCTGGTTCACCGGGCGAAGTGGGTTCTGGCCGATTCCGACCTGAGCGATTCCGAACTCGACTACCTGGCGACTGGGAAGCTCTCGGACGCGGAGTGAGCGCGGTCCCAATCAGAGAGAGGCCGATTCGATCAGCGGAAAGCGGTCGGAGGAGAAGTCGACCCAGGTGCTGACGGTCCGCGACGCGACGAATGCGGACGAGACCGAGATTCGAGAGATCGTGTACTCGGTGCTGGCCGAGTACGGTCTATCTCACGATCCGGACGGCACTGATGCCGACCTCGCCGATTTGGAGGGGAACTACCGGAAGCGGGGTGGGGCCTTCCACGTCGTCCTGTCGGACGAAGGATCGATCATCGGCTGTGCAGGCCTGTTTCCACTGAGTTCGGCGGAGGCGGAGGTGCGCAAGATGTACCTGCTCCCCGCGGCGCGGGGAAAGGGCCTGGGGAGACTCCTTCTGGAACGGCTGATCGCCGATGCGGGGCGCCTCGGATATCGAAGCCTGGTGCTGGAGACGGCCTCGGTGCTGCGAGAGGCGATCGCCCTCTATCGCAGCTTCGGCTTCTCGCCGGCGTTCCGAGACCATCTTTCGTCGCGGTGCGACCAGGCCTGGGAGCTCTCGCTGACGGCCGACGAGGACGTGTAGCCGTGGAGACGAGAGCGCTGCACGAAGGCGATCGATCCTGGGCCGAGCGCATCGTCTCCGACCACAACGCCTCTCACCGGGTGGTTTCGCGCGGGGTCCTTCACGATACGCGCAGCCTCCCGGGATTGATCGCCGAGAGCGGCGGCGTTCCGATCGGGCTCCTGCACTACCGGGTGGTGGAAGTGCAGTTCGAGGTCGTGGTCCTGGCTGCGGTCCGCCGCCGCGAGGGAGTCGGACGGTTCCTGCTGCGAGCGGCCGAGTCGCTCGCGCGCTCCCAGGGCTGCGAGAGATGCTGGCTGGTCACCACGAACGACAACGCGGGTGCGATCGAGTTCTACCACGCCATGGGCTGGCGCCAGGTGGCGGTTCACCGCGGCGCGGTGCGCGAGTCCCGGCGTCTCAAGCCGGAAATCCCCGAGTTCGCCGCGGACGGCACGCCGATCGAGGATGAAATCGAGTTCGAGCTGCTCCTGGAAGGCGGCTGACCGGAGCTCTACGATGGCCTCGACGCACGGGGAAGTTTCCCCGACCTCGGCGCCCGTGGTAGCTTTTCCCCTGGCGGCCCTGACTGGTCAGCGGCCAGCAGACGAGAGGAGCGACCCGTGAGCCTTCCCTCCGATCACGCGGACCGGATTCGCCGGGCGAAGCTGAGTCTCGACGGCCTCTCCCTGGGCGATTCATTCGGACAGCGCTTCTTCGTTCCGCCCGAGCTGGCCGGAATGATGGTGGAGCGGCGCCTGTTGCCGAAGCCACCCTGGCGCTACACGGACGACACGGTGATGGCGCTCTCGATCGTGGAGACGCTCGAGCTCCACGGCCGGATCGATCAGGACGACCTGGCCCGGCGCTTCTCCCGGAAGTACCAGGACGATCCGAGCCGCGGCTACGGTCCGATGGCCCATCGGATCCTGACCGAGATCGTGCTGGGGTCCGAGTGGCGTCAGGTCTCCAGTGCCGCCTTCGAGGGAGCCGGATCCATGGGCAATGGGGGTGCGATGCGGGCCGCCCCTATCGGGGGCTACTTCTGGGACGATCCGGAACGGGCCTGCAAGGAGGCGCAGCGGTCTGCCGAGGTGACGCACGCGCATCCGGAGGGCCAGGCGGGCGCGGCCGCGGTGGCCGTGGCGGCGGCTCGAGCCTCTGCGGGCTACGCGGTTCCGAAGGACATCCTGGATGCGGCAGCCGCTCTCACGCCTCCAGGAGAGACGCGCACGCGTCTCATCGAGGCGCTCCGGGTTCCCCCCGGCAGCTCGGTTCGCGCGGCGGTGAGCGCGCTCGGAAACGGCTCCGAGGTGATCTCCCAGGACACCGTTCCCTTCGCGCTCTGGTGCGCCGCGCGCCACCTGGCACAGTTCGAGGAAGCGCTCTGGACGACGGCCTCCGGCCTCGGCGACTGCGACACCACCTGCGCAATCGCGGGAGGCGTGGTCGCGCTCGCGGTCGGTCAAGAAGCCCTCCCGTCCGAGTGGCTGGCGGCACGCGAGCCACTTTCCACGCTCGCCGAAGGCGCCGGCTAAGGAGTTCCTGCACTCCTCAGGAGGTGGCCGATGATCCTCGCTCTCAAGAACCTGCTCTTCACCGTCTTCGTTCCGGGGACGGTCGCGGGCTTCGTGCCCTGGCTCCTCACGCGGGGTGAGGCTTTCGCCTGGGGTCTCGGAGCGGCGCTCGCCCTTCTGCTCTTCGCCGTGGGAGGGGCGATCTACTTCTGGTGTCTGTGGGACTTCGCCACCTTCGGCCGCGGGACTCCCGCTCCCATCGACGCGCCCAAGAGCCTGGTGGTCCACGGGCTCTACCGGTATTCGCGAAACCCGATGTACGTGGGAGTCCTGACCGTCCTGCTCGGCTGGGTGGCGCTCTCCGGGTGGCTCCTGCTTCTGGGCTACGCCGCGTGCGTCGCCACCTGCTTCCAGCTCTTCATCGTGTACTACGAGGAGCCGCACCTGAAGCAGACCTTCGGCCAGTCCTACGAGGAGTATCTGGGCCGGGTCGGCCGTTGGCTCCCCGGGGTTGGCCGCGGTCCCTCTGACTGACGAGCCCCCAGGCGGAGCGAAACCGAATCCACATGAAGGTCTACACCACTGCACCGCTCGAGGATCCGCGCGAGGCGCGCACCGAGTTTCGCAGGCTGGAGGAGATCGGGTACGACGGAGCATTCAGCTTCGAGGCGAAGCACGATCCGTTCCTCCCGCTCGTTCTCGCTGCGGAGCATACGCAGCGACTCCTCCTGGGGACGGCGGTGGCCATCGCCTTCGCTCGGAATCCGATGAATCTCGCGAACCTGGCCTACGGGATGCAGGTGATTTCCGAGGGGCGTTTCATTCTCGGTCTGGGGTCACAGGTTCGCCCTCATGTGGAGAAGAGATTCGGGATGCCCTGGTCGAGACCCGCCGCGAGAATGAGAGAGACGGTCCAGGCGGTACGGGCGATCTTCGACGCGTGGGAGGGCAAGGCAGAGCTCGACTTTCGCGGGGAGATCTACAGCCACACGCTGATGATCCCGGCCTTCGATCCCGGCCCGAATCCCTTCGGTCCTCCCGCGCGTCTTCATCGGGGGATTCGGTCCGCGCATGACGGAGGTGGCTGCGGAGGTCGCTGACGGCTTCATTGCGCATCCCTTCACCACCCGGAGGTCCCTGCTCGAGAACACCTTGCCCGCCCTGGAGCGGGGGCTCACGAGGTCGGGAAGACGCCGCGACCAGCTGGAGATCGTGTGCTCCACGCTCGTGGTCACCGCCGATGAGGAGATCGAGTTCGAACGCGTCAAGGCGGCTGCGCGGAAGCAGCTCGCGTTCTACGCATCGACGCCTGCCTACCGCCCGACACTCGACGTGCACGGGTGGGGACCTCTACACAGCGAGCTGAATCAGCTCTCGAAGCAAGGGCGTTGGGATGAGATGGCGGGCTGCATCAGCGACGAGATCCTGGAAGAGATCGCCGTCGTGGGGCCGCGGCACGAGATTGCGGATCGGCTTCGAACGCGGCTCCGGAGCATTGCGGACGCCGTCAGCCTCACGCACAACCGTGCCCCCGACCCGGACCACTGGGCGGACGTCGTGGCCGATCTCGAGAGAAATTCGGGCTAGAAGCCACTGCAGCGGCCCGGCGGCTGGGATCGATCGATCCCGCGGGCCGGTTCACAGTTCCCGGGGCGGGGCGCCCGTGGTACCTTGAAATCGGCGGCCGGTGAGCGCCCAGCTGCCCGCCGCCCGATCGAGAGAGAAGAAGGCCGGGGGGTGGCATGCGCCGAACCTGGAGAAGCCGCGATGAAGCCGGGGCTCTCGGCTTCCGCCAGCTCGGGTTTTCCATCTCTTTTTGCGTTTCCCCCGATGCCACGGAGCGTTCCATCAAGGTGATGCTCGAGGACTTCCTCTACGAGGTGCTCACGCCCAACTCGCTCGAGTGTGGCGGCGGGTTCAGCGAGAACCGGTTTCAGGGCTTCGTGACCCAGTGGAAGGCCTCCGCGAGCGAGGGGGACCGTCGCGAGGTCTCGGAGTGGCTGACGCGCCGAAGCGAGGTCACGGAGTTCGAGGTCGGCCAGCTCGCCCAGGCGTGGTACGGCGTCTGAGATGGATTGGACCCTTCTCCTCTGGCCGCTGGCCGCCGTCATGGTGGTGGCGGGCGTGGCGGGTCTGGTTCTCCCCGGGCTGCCGGGATCTCCCCTGCTCTTCGGCGGGCTCTTCGTCGCGGCCTGGGCCGAGGACTTCGCCTACGTCGGCGCCGGCACGCTCACGGTGCTCGGCGCGATGGCACTTCTCACCTACGCGGTGGACTTCGCCGCGACCGCCATGGGTGCAAAGAAGTTCGGCGCCTCGAAGCGGGCCGTCGTCGGGGCCGCCCTCGGCGCACTGGTCGGCCTGTTCTTCGGACTCCCGGGGATCATTCTCGGTCCCTTCATCGGAGCCGTGATCGGCGAGCTCACCACGGAGCGCGGGCTCGGCGAGGCCAGCCGCGCTGGAGTCGGCGCCACGATCGGGCTGATCTTCGGGGCGGCGGCCAAGCTGGCGCTCGCCTTCTCGATGCTGGGCTTGTTCGCGCTGGCACGGTTCGTCTGAGGCGCCGCTCGATCTCCAGATCGCTACGGTGCGGCCAGGGGGAATCGGGATGACTGACGGCTCCGCGAAGGGAAGGGTTGCCCTGGTGACCGGTGCCAACAAGGGCATCGGCCTGGAGATCGCGCGGCAGCTCGCCGCCAGAGGAGCCACGGCACTGGTCGGGTCGCGCGACCCCGCGCGAGGCGAGCAAGCTGCGAGCGCCCTGGCTGCCGACGGGCTCGACGCCCGATTCATGCCGCTCGACGTGACGGAGCAGTCCAGCATCGACGAGGCGGCCGGGCGGATCGAGCGGGACTTCGGAAGGCTCGACAGCCTGGTCAACAACGCCGGAATCGGCATCGACAACGCGCCGCCCAGCCAGCTCGAGATGGACGTGCTCCGCCGCACCTACGAGACGAACTTCTTCGGCGTGTTCGCCGTCACCCGGGCGATGCTGCCCCTCGTCCGGAAGTCGAAGAGCGGCCGTATCGTGAACATCTCCAGCGGGCTCGGCTCGCTGACGCAGAACAGCGATTCCGGCTACCAGTACGCGGGCGCGAAGCTGCTCGCCTACAATTCGTCCAAGTCGGCCTTGAATGCGCTCACGATCCAGTTCGCCCACGAGCTTCGGAAGACGCCGATCAAGGTGAACGCCGCGGACCCGGGCTACGTGGCCACCGACCTCAACAACCAATCGGGCACCCGGACCGTGGAGCAGGGGGCCACGATCGCCGTCCGGCTCGCGACGCTGCCCGCCGACGGCCCCAGCGGCGGCTTCTTCGACGAAGACGGCGTCGTGCCCTGGTAGGCGCGGGAGACCGCCTCGGGATGGAATCGTGAGTCACGGCAGCACTCCGTGGATGTTGCGCTTCTACGGCGCCATTCCGACTGCGCCTGCCCTGAAGGAAGCAGCGAGCGGTCCGGAGCGCGTCCGGATGGACGAGGTGGTCGCCTACAAGCAGAACGTCCCCGCTGCTATGCCTCGTCGACCTGGTAGTCGAGCATCTTGTCGCCATCGAAGATGAAGCGTCCGGAGAACCGCCTGCCGGCGAGCAGGAGCGGCAGCCAGAGGTCGTCGTCCTCCCACATCTGGTCGTACGGGATCCGCTCGACGGGTGCCCAGAATGGAGTGGCTTCCTCGGTCTCGCGCGGCTCGGCGTCGCACCCGTCGGCGCGGAACACGTAGACGTGCGTGGAGTAGCCATCCACGAACTGGAAGAGGTTCTCGCCGCACATCTCGAGCCCCGTCGGCGTCGTCCGGAGCTCCTCCTGCACCTCGCGGATCGCGCATTCGAGCGGTGACTCCCCGCGCTCGAGCCGTCCCCCTGGCCCGTTGACCTTTCCGGCTCCGAGGCCCCGCTTCTTGCGAATCAGCAGGATCTGCCCCTCGCGGACCACGAAGACGAGTGTGGCGGGGTCGACGGCCTTCCAGGTCCGCCAATCCACGTCCGATATCCGTTTCACCATCTCACCCCGGGTCCTCGTCTCTCTCACGATGATTCTGCCATTGGCGCCAGCCCGAGCCCAGCCGTTCCGGGCTCGTGTTACGATTTCCGTGGGCGGCCGGCGGGCAGCCGGCTGGCCGGGGTCCGAATATGGCGAGCTCTTCCGTTCGCGAGGGTTTCGACCGGATCGCCGGGGAGTACGACGCGCTCAAGCTCCGCGTCATCCCCGGATACCGCGAAGTCCAGGCACTCGTCGATCGCTACGCGGCCCTCCCGGGCCGCGCACCCACTCGTGTCCTGGAACTCGGCTCGGGCACCGGAGAGTGGGCGGAGCGCTTCCTGGCGCGCCACCCGGAGGCCCTGTTCGAGGGCGTCGAGTTCTCGGAGCAGATGCGCCGCATCGCGGGCCGCCGGCTCGAGCCCTTTCGGGACCGGGTGCGGCTCCACGAGACCGACCTGAACGATGCGCTTCCCGGGGGCTGCTTCGATCTGGTGGTCTCCTGCTTCGCCCTCCATCACGTGAGGGACAAGGAGCGGCTGATCTCCGAGGTCGCCGCGAGGCTGGCGGAGGGCGGGCGCTTCCTCTGGGCGGACATCACGACGGCGCCGACACCGGCATTGGAGCAGCTCTTCCTCGACGACTGGGTGGCGTTCATGCGGCAGGCCGGGCTGGAGGAGGAGCGGATCCCGCACGTTCTCCAGGACCACCGCGAGAACGACCTCCCCGAGAAGGTGGAGACGCTGCTCGGGTTCATGCAGCGGGCGGGCTTCGACCCCGCGGCGGCCGTCTGGTCGCACGGGAAGTTCGCGCTGTTGCTCGGACGGCGCTCGTCCTAGATGGCCCATCGGATCCTGGCCGACGCCGTCCTCGCGATCCATCTGGGCTTCATCCTCTTCGTGGTGGCGGGCGGCCTGCTGGTGCTCTGGCGCCAGGCCGTCGCCTGGCTGCACATCCCAGCGGTCGCCTGGGGCGCGCTGATCGAGTTCCAGGGGTGGGTTTGCCCGCTCACGCCCCTCGAGGTCTGGGCCCGCCAGCGAGCTGGAGAGACCGGCTACAGCGGGGGGTTCATCGAGCACTACCTGCTCCCGCTGATCTACCCCGAGGCCCTCACCCGCGATCTGCAGGTCGCCCTCGGTGTCCTGGTCCTGGTCGTCAACGCCCTCGTCTACGCCTGGCTGCTCGGCCGGAGACTGAAGCGGAAGAGCGCCCGGCTGCAGTAGCGGCCCGACACTGACGCCGGAATCCTGCACCGAAGCCCGCGTCTCGGGCACCCAGGGAGCCTTCGGCGGTGGCATGCTCCTTGCGATACTCTGCCGCGGCTGGCTCGGGGTGCTCTCGGGCTGCAGCCGGCTGGAGGAGTGTTCGCCATGTCAGGATTCGCTGGCTCGATTCGTGGGAGATTCGCTACAAGATGGACGGCTTCTCGACCGCTTCGGCTTCTCTGTGTGACCGCAGTCGTTGCCGGTGGCCTCGCGCTCGGGTGCCGGATCGCGCCGGTGGTCAGCGACACCCAGGTGGGAACCAGCAACTACGATGACTGCGAGCGGGCCTCCGAGAACTATTGTGAGCGCGTCGTCGGCGCGACGGACGCTGAGCTCGAGAAGTGCGTCGCCAAGTACGCCTTCCAGTGCATCTCGGGATCCTCTGACTAGACGTATTCCAGGTCCGGTGGGACCGATGCTCTCCCGGATGGGGGCCTGATGTTTCCGATCCGAGACGAGAACCCCATCGTCCGGACCCCCATCGCCACCATCGCGCTGGTCGGACTGAATGTCGCTGCCTGGCTCCTCGTCCAGGGCCTCGGCACTCACGCTTCTCTGGTCGAGTCGCTTTGCCTCTACGGCCTGATTCCCGGTGAGCTCCTCGGGACCGCTCCCACGGGGCTCGAGGTTCCCCTCGGCCCGGAGGCGGTCTGCGTCCTCGACGGCAGTGGATCCCTCCTGACGCCGATCACCTCCATGTTCATGCACGGGGGCTGGTTCCACATCATTGGCAACCTGTGGTTCCTGTGGGTGTTCGGAGACAACGTCGAGGACTCGATGGGAGCTCCTCGCTACGTCGTCTTCTATCTCCTCTGCGGCCTGGCAGCCGCGGCGGCCCAGGTGGTTACCGACCCGGACAGCGTGGTTCCGATGGTTGGCGCGTCCGGTGCGATCGGTGGCGTGATGGGCGGCTACGCGAGGCTCTATCCCCGCGCCCGGATCCACACGGCCGTCTTCTTCGGGTTCTTCTTCACGACCTTCTCGATCAGCGCCATCGCGATGCTGGGCTACTGGTTTCTGCTCCAGGTCCTGGGCGGGCTTCCAACGCTCGCAGGAGCGTCGCCGGGGGTCGCCTTCTGGGCTCACATCGGTGGGTTCGTGGCGGGAGTGATTCTGGTGGGACCCTTCCATCGACGCGCCTACCTGGAGGAGCACCGGCGGCGCGCTCCCCGGGAGCTGGCCCGGGGTCGGAGGTCGCGCCGATGAACCTGCTGGACCTGGTCCTCCGCCGCGAACCCCTCGAGCCGTGGGGCGAGGGAGAGAAGATCCCCTGGCACGAGCCCGGCTTCAGCCAGCGGATGCTCGAGGAACACCTGAGCCAGGAGCACGACCTGGCCAGCCGCCGCTTCGAACGAATCGATCGCCAGGTGAGCTGGATCGACGGGGAGATTCTCTCACACCGGCCATCCCGCGTTCTCGATCTCGCCTGTGGCCCCGGCTTCTACTCGGAGCGGCTCTCCCGCCTCGGCCACGAGTGCTTCGGGATCGACTACTCGCCGGCTTCCGTCGCGTACGCGAAGGAGCGAGCCCAGCGCGACCAGCTTCGCTGCAGCTATCTCGAGCAGGACATCCGGACGGCGAGCTACGGGAAGGACTTCGACCTGGCGCTGCTGATCTTCGGGGAGTTCAACGTCTTCTCCCGCAGCGATGCGCGGCGCATCCTGGAACGAGCCCGTGCGGCGCTCTCGGAGCGGGGCACTCTCCTGCTCGAGCCGCACACACTCGCGGCAGTGCGCGAGATCGGCGAGCAAGCCCCCTCCTGGTACAGCGCGGACTCGGGCCTCTTCTCGGACCGGCCCCACCTGGTGCTGCGCGAGAGCGCCTGGGACGGGGACACGTCGACTGCCACCGAGCGGTACTTCGTGATCGACGCACAGACCGGTGTCGCGAGCCGGCACGGGGCCACCATCCAGGCCTACTCCGATTCGGGGTACCGATCGCTACTGGGCGAGAGCGGGTTCTCGGAAGTCGAGCTCCGTCCGAGCCTGAGCGGGGATCCGGACGACACCGACGACCGCCTGCTCGCCATCCTGGCGCGCCGCTGACTCAGCGGCGAGCAGATGCCGGCTCTTCTCGCAGGCGGGCCATGATAGACTCGAAGGAAGTGATGCGGGCGGGCAGAGCTGCCCGCCAGTCGAATGCGGATTTCGCGGGCGAACGCCGGCTGCGGAAGACGCAGGGAGGTCGAACATGGTCTCGTTGGTGATCGCGGCAGCCTTCTTCGTCGGCATTCACGTCTTCGTGTCGGGCACTTCGCTTCGCGGCGCCATCGTGGCGAAGACCGGGGAGAAGGCCTACCAGGGCCTCTTCTCGCTCGTCTCACTGCTGGGACTGGTCTGGCTCTGCCGGGCCTATTCCGGCGCGTCGTCCGCCGATCCCTGGGAGCCCGCCGGCTGGCTTCTCCCGATCACGCACCTGCTCACCCTGCTCGCATTCCTCTTCGCAGTGATCGGTGTCGCCACTCCGAGCCCCACGTCGGTCGGGGGCGAAACGGCACTCCAGGGGGAGAACCCCGCCAAGGGTATCCTCCGCATCACGCGCCATCCGTTCCTCTTCGGTGTCGCCTTCTGGGCGCTGGCTCATCTCCTCGTCGCTGGGGACGCTGCCGCGCTGGTCTTCTTCGGCGCGCTGCTCCTGCTCGCGATCGAGGGGCCGTACTCGATCGACCGAAAAAGAGCTCGGGCTCTGGGCGACGAGTGGACGCGTTTCGCCGAATCGACATCGCGCTTTCCGTTTGCCGCAATCGTCCAGGGGCGAAACACGCTCGAGCTGGGGGAGATCGGCTGGTGGAGGATCGCGCTGGCGCTGGTCCTGTACGCGGTGTTCCTGGGAACACATGGCTGGCTGTTCGGCGTCTCGCCCTGAGATCGATTCGTCGCTCTGGCCGGGAGCTTCCGATGGCTGAAGAGAGTGGCTTCAGCCTCGCCTCCAGGCTGGAGAGCTTCCGCTGCGCGTTTCGCGGCGTCGGAACCCTGCTCGCCTCGCAGCCGAACGCGTGGATCCACCTGGCCGCGACCGTCTGTGCCGTTGGCCTCGGTCTGCTGCTGGGGATCTCGCGGCTCGAGTGGTGCGCGGTCGTATTCGCAATTGTCCTGGTCTGGGCCGCGGAGGCCCTCAACAGTGCGTTCGAGTTTCTCTGCGACGTGGCCTCGCCCGAGTTCCACCCGCTGGTGCAGAAGGCCAAGGACGTCGCCGCCGCGGCGGTGCTGCTCGGCGCCGCCGGGTCTGTCGTGATCGGCCTCATGGTCTTCGGTCCGCACCTTCTACGCATCGCCCGCTGACCTCGCCGGGGCGGTCGCGGCCGTGTTAACCTCGACCGCAACATGCAAGCCACGACGCTGACTCTCCACACTGGATTCCAGATCGACGAAGTCGACGCTCGCGTCTTCGGCGGTTTTCTCGAGCACATGGGCCGCGCCGTCTACGAGGGCGTCTACGACCCGAAGAGCGCACACGCTGACGCCGAGGGCTTTCGAAAGGACGTGCTCGCCGCACTCGAGCCGCTGTCGATGACGGTGATGCGCTACCCGGGAGGGAACTTCGTCTCCGGCTATCACTGGGAGGACGGGGTGGGCCCGCGCGAGAAGCGGCCCACCGTGCGCGAGCTCGCCTGGCGCACCATCGAGCCGAACCAGGTCGGCACCGACGAGTTCATCTCGCTCTGCCGCAAGCTGGACTGGACGCCAATGTTCGCCGTCAATCTCGGGACGGGGAGCCCCGAGGAGGCGCAGAACTGGGTGGAGTACTGCAACGGCGAAGGCGGCACGAACTACGCCGACCTGCGCGCGGCCAACGGGAGCCCCGAGCCCCACGCTGTCCCGCTCTGGTGCCTGGGCAACGAGATGGACGGCCCCTGGCAGCTCGGCCACGTCCCCGCCGAGCAGTACGCGATGCGCGCCGAGCAGGCGGGAAAGCTGATGAAGGGCATCGACCCTTCCATCGAGCTGGTCGCCTGTGGCTCGTGCGGGACGCATCTCTCCACCTACCTGGATTGGGACCGCGTGGTGCTGGAGTACCTCGGGGACCTGCCCGACTACGTGAGTCTCCACCGCTACGTGGACAACCGCGCGGGCGACACCGCCGACTTCCTCGCCGTGAGCAACGCCGTCGACCGGCAGATCGAGGAGATGGATGCGGTCTGCCGCTTCGTGCAGGGAAAGCACCGCTCGCAGAAGCGCGTTCGCCTCTGCTTCGACGAGTGGAACGTCTGGTACAAGACGTTCAACCGGAAGGGGATGGATCCGGACGGCGAGTTCCCCCGCCATCTGATCGAGGAGATCTACAATCTCGAGGACGCGCTGGTCGCCGCCGGCTTCCTCAATAGCTTCATCCGCCACGCCGACTGCGTCAAGATCGCGAACATCGCCCAGATCGTGAACGTGATCGCGCCGATCATCACGCGGGGAGACGAGATCCTGATCCAGTCGATCCACCACGTCTTCGAGATGTTCTCGAAGCGGCGCCAGGGCATCTCGCTCCGGCCCGCAGTCCAGGGCCCCGGCTATCAGGGCGCGGTGAACGGTCAGGTGCACTACCTGGACTGCAGCGCGATTCTCGACGGAGAGCGGCTCAGTGTGTTCGCGGCCAACCGAAGCCAGGACGAAGAGATGGACCTCAGCATCGAACTGGCGGATCGGCCGGTGGCCGCCTTGGAGAGTGCCGAGCTGCTGACGGGACCGGATGCGAAGGCGGCGAACAGCTTCGACGCCCCCGACGTGATCCGCTCGCAGCGCTTCGAGGCGGTCGAGGTTTGCGGCGGCAAGGCCCGCGTCAGCCTGCCGCCGCTCTCGCTGCTCGCCGCGACGCTGGCGCTGGAGAGCTAGCAGGGATGGAGAGGAGAACGTTCCCGGCCCCTCGCGCTACCCGCTGCTGGATGGGGATCGCCGCTCTGGTGCTTCTGGCGTGCGGCGGTGGTGCCTGGGTCACGGCGGCTCCCGCGGAGTTCTCGCCAGCCGGGGCCGACCGCGAGGTGGTCGTCGCCCGCTGTGTCGGCCGGGCCCGGGAGATCGGCTACAGCGTCGATGCGGTCGACTACCAGGGCGGATCGCTGCGGCTGACGGCTCTCTCCACCGCCGGGGCGGTGGTGGGGTCGCGACCGTATCCGAAGAGCGCGTCGTGGCTGGTGGTGAAGGTGGAGGACGATCACACCGTCACCGTGCGGGCCTACGGCGACCTGGTGCGCGAGGAGGAGGCGCTGATGCATCCCAAGCTGCGCGCCGAGATGGACTGGCTGACCGGCGAGCTCGAGCGGGCGGTCAGGGGGGAGCCGCCGCCCGGCGAGGCTGATCCGACAGAAGAGGAAGACTAGGTTTCTCGTTCTCCTCCCAGCGACGTCAGCAGCGATCCGGCCACCACGGCCACCGCGCCGAGCAGGCTTGTCGGCGAGATCGTCTCCGCTGTCACCAGGGCCGGCCAGAGCGCCGCCGTCAGCCAGGCGAACGCGAGGGTGGTGAGCGGCGTGAGTGCCAGCACCGAGCTCACCCGTGACGCCTCCCAATGCGCCAGGGCGGCAGAGAAGGCTCCGTAGGCGACGAGGGTGTTGAGCGCGCAGAAGAGGAGCATTCCGAGCTCCAGCCCGTCGAGGCCCAGGATCGCGGCTGGCGTCGCCGCTGGCAGCAGGCAGACGCTGCACCCCGCGTAGATGCAGAGCATCACCGTCTGCGACGGGAACCAGTGCAGGAGCTGCTTCTGGGCCATTCCGTAGAGCGCCCAGGTGAGCGCGGCGGCGACCAGCGTCACACTTCCGAGTAGATAGCGATCCAGGGAAGATGCCAGCGCCAGCAGCTGGCTGCCGAAGAAGGTCGCCAGGCCCAGGACCAGAATGCAGAAGCCCGTCCACTGGAGCTGGCTGAAGTGTTCCCCGAAGACCAGTAGCCCTCCCAGAGCCAGCATCAGGGGCGCCAGCTGGATGAGCACCTGGGCGTTGGCGGGGCCGGTGAGATCCAGACCCACCATGTAGGCCAGGTAGTTGAGCGCCAGCCCGACGGTGGCGATCGCCAACAGGGTCCACTGCGCGCGGCTGAAGCGCGTCACCGCTGGCAGGCCGCCGCGCCAGGCCAGCAGCGCTCCGAGCAGGAACGTGGAGAGGAAGAAGCGGTACCAGACGATGGTTGGCGAGTCCATCCCGCGAAGCAGGATCTTGAGCGCCAGCGGCAGGACGCCCCAGAGAAGCATGGTGACGCTGGCCAGCGCGAACCCGAGCCAGCGTCGTCCCGATGAGCGGTGGAGCTCCATGGCGGGGAGCAACCGTAGCCCGCATTCCGTTCTCCGCTGCGGCGAACCCGGGCTACAATTCTCCTGGAGAGTGAGACCGGTGGAGAAGGCGACGTTCGGAGTGGGCTGCTTCTGGGCACCCGAGGAGACCTTTCGGAGAACCAGGGGCGTTACCTCGGCCTGTGTGGGCTACATGGGAGGCATCCTCGAGAAGCCGACCTACGAGGAGGTGTGCACGGGGAGGACCGGCCACGCCGAGGTGGTACACGTGGAGTTCGACCCCGCGAAGATCAGCTACGAGCAACTCCTCGAGGTCTTCTGGGCCTGTCACGATCCGACCACGCTGAACCGTCAGGGTCCGGACATCGGAACCCAGTACCGGTCCGCGGTGTTCTTCTACAGCCCCGAGCAGAAGGCGGTCGCCCAGGCTTCCAAGGAGAAGCTCCAACGCAGTGGCCGCCATCGAGGAGATATCGTCACCGAGATCACTCCCGCCTCGCAGTTCTATCGGGCGGAGGAGTATCACCAGCGCTACATCGAGAAGCGCCAGCGGGGGTGGTGACTCCGCCTCGCTCCCCCCGGAATCGCAAGGTGGGGAATGGATCCCCGTGAGATGGCGGAGGAGGGGGGGCATGGTCGCCGTCCGGTCGTCACGGCTCTTTCGCGCCGCCCTGCTGCTGCTGGTGCTCGTGGTGTCGGGGTGCCCGACTCGCCCCACCTGGCGCTACGACGTTCAGCGCGGCCGCACCCTGGCGCAACACTCCGACGGAGAGGCCGCCGCGCACCGGTTGCGCGAGGCGGTCTCGGAGGCCGAGCGGGACCGCGCGCGTCCCTGGGGTCTCCCCATCAGCCTCTACTACCTGGCCGACGTCTACCTCGCCTATCCCAGGCTCGGGAAGACGCTGGAGGCGACTCCGCTCCTCGAGCGGTCCCGCGAAAAGTGGGAGCGCCTGGCCGGGCCGGTGGATCCGACCATCGCCGTGGTGCTCCTGCGACTCTCCGATGCGAAGCGGGCCCTGGGCGACCGCGCGGCGGCCGATCGTTTCGAGCAGCGGGCAGACGAGATCGTGACGAAGTCACTTCCCTCCCATCATCCCGTCCGCCGGCTTCGCGAGAGCGGAGTCCCGCTCGAGGAGGCGATGCAGCCGGCCGAGATCTTTGCCGAGACCGTGGGAAGGCTGGGCGGGGAGCCGCTCTGATCACTGTGCGCGAATCAGCGCCAGCTTCGCCGAGCGCGCGAGCTTCTTGATCGCCGCTTCGCGCTTCGCTGCGCTGGAGCGATTCGGGTGGGGCTCCTGGTAGACGAGCCGAACGGGACGTCTGGCTCGGGTGTACTTCGATGCGCTCCCATCCCGGTGGGCGGCCAGCCGCGTTTCCAGATCGGTGGTGATTCCCGTGTAGAGGCTGCGATCGCTGCAGCGGAGGATGTAGACCCACCAGCTCGGCATGATCGCGAATGTTCCAGTCGGCGTGCGGCCGCGCCAGCTGGGCGTTCTGGCATGTTCGACGACGTCGCCGGGTGAGGTGAGAATGCTACAGGCAGCGGAGAGCAGACGTCGTGAATTCCCGTGCGGAGACGAGGGTCTTGCCGGGCGAACTCCATCTCCATGGCGAAACTGTTACAATTTCTCCCCCTGCAAAGCCTTGAAATACCAGGGCGAAAACAGAAACTGTCACCAGACCTCCACAGGCAATCCGAGGGAATCGACGGATGAAGAAGATCAGGGTGGCGATCGTCGGCGTGGGCAACTGTGCCAGCTCTCTGGTGCAAGGAATCCACTATTACGATGCGCGGCGGGAGGGGGACGCCATCGGCCTGATGCACTGGGAGCTCGGGGGCTACCTGCCCTCGGACGTCGAGGTGGTCGCGGCCTTCGACGTGGACCAGCGCAAGGTCGGGCGCGACGTCTCCGAGGCCATCTTCGCCAAGCCGAACTGCACGAAGGTCTTCTGCGAGGACGTGCCGAAGGCCGGGGTGCCGGTCCGGATGGGGGCGCTCCTCGACGGCTTCTCGGAGCACATGCGGGGCTACGACGACCGGCGCGCCTTCCTGATCGCCGATGCCATCGAGGCGGACCACCACGAGGTGGTCCGGGTGCTGCGGGAAAGCGGCACCGAAATCCTGATCAACTACCTGCCGGTCGGGTCCGAGAGGGCGACGCGCTTCTACGTGGAGTGCGCCCTCGAGGCCGGCGTGGCACTGGTCAACTGCATCCCGGTCTTCATCGCCAGCGATTCCGACTGGGCGAAGCGCTTCGCGGAGAAGGGCCTGCCGCTGGTCGGCGACGACATCAAGGCGCAGCTCGGTGCGACCATCACTCACCGGACTCTCACGGACCTGTTCCGGCGGCGCGGGGTCCAGCTGGAGCGGACCTACCAGCTCAATACCGGCGGCAACACCGACTTCCTCAACATGCTGAACCGCAGCCGTCTGCTCTCGAAGAAGGAGTCGAAGACCGAGGCGGTGCAGTCGGTGGCGGCGAAGCGCATCCCCGACGCGAACATCCACGTCGGGCCCAGCGACTACGTCCCCTGGCAGAACGACAACAAGGTCTGCTTCCTCCGCATGGAGGGGAAGCTCTTCGGGGACGTGGCCATGAACCTGGAGCTGCGCCTCTCCGTGGAGGATTCCCCGAACTCGGCCGGCGTCTCGATCGACGCCATCCGCTGCTGCAAGCTCGGCCTGGAGCGCGGGGACGCCGGTCCGCTGCTCGGGCCCTCGGCGTTCTTCATGAAGCACCCGCCGCGCCAGTGGACCGACGACGAGGCGCACCGCCTGACCGAGGAGTTCATCGCCGCGGGCGACTGAGCGCTCTCGGAGCTTCCAGCCAGCGCGGGACGCGAGGCGGGATCAGCTCCGCTCGAGGTGCGCGAGCTTCTCGAGGATCTCGCCGTTCCAGCTGAGCGCGAGCCGTCGGCGCCCGCTGCCGAGGCCGTCCTGGAGGGCGGCGGTCACCAGCAGCGGAAGCGCTACGGTGGGCTCCACCCAGGCCATCGCGCGTGAGGCGTCCACCTTCACCTTGCCCCAGCTCTTGGCCTCGTCGAGGGTCGAGCTCGAGAGCCCGCCGTCCTGCGTCACCGCCGTCGTCATCTGGATCGCGTAGCGGTGCCCCTGATCCCGACGGTCGAAGATGTAGCTCATCACGATGGAGTCGTTGATGTAGTTCTTCGGCACGCCCCCGGCCACGTAGATGGCCGAGGTCGCCTTGGACTGTGCGACGATCTGGGTGAGCTCGTAGTTGTCCTGGATCGAGTCGATCACGATCCCCGCCCTGCCGGTCTCGATGCAGCGGTGGCGGTGCTCGGTGAGGCCGATGCCGATCGAGCTGTCGTTGAGCGCGGGAACGAACATCGGGATTCCCGCATCCCGGCAGGTCTTCACGATCGAGCTCGGGTCGTCGATCTCGTCGGCCAGGACGTCCATGAACTGCCGGCTGGAAAGCGTCCCCGGCTGCATCTCGTCCGCGACCAGGCCCACCCAGGTGTCGGTCTCGCCGAAGCCCTTCTCGTCGACGTAGGTGTCGTAGATGCGGTCGATCAGGAGCTTCCGCAGCTCGCCGTCGTCGGCGTCGGGCGTGCCGCGGAAGTGCTGGTACCCGCGCGCCTGGTAGAGATCCTGGTAGAGGATGGCCCCGGTCGACACCACCACGTCCACCAGCCCACCTGCGATGAATTCCCGAATCACCTGGCGAAGCCCGCCGGCCACCAGTGGACCCGCCAGCCCGAGCAGCACCGTCGGTCGGTCCTCGTCGGCGTACATCTGCTGCATCACCTGGTAGCACTGGCCGAGGTTGCGGGCCTGGATGCTCATGCCGGCCATCGCGTGCACCAGGTCGGCGACGCTGGTGGTCTGGGAGGGAAGCAGCGGACGCACGCTCTCGCGCAGCAGCAGATCCTTCTTGCGCTGCTCGTCGGCGTCGAGGTCGGGGTAGATGTAGGTGAAGCCGAGGGCTCGCTTCGGCGACTTGTCGCTCAAGAGAGGTCCTCCTCGCGGAGAAGCACGCCGGGATTGAGCAGACCGTTCGGGTCCAGGGCGCGTTTCACGGAGCGGAGCACGGAGATCCCGCTCTCTCCCAGCTCTCCCCGCAGCGCGTCGCGCCGCACCCGCCCGATCCCGTGGTGGTGGGAGATTCCGGCGCCCAGCTCCAGCACTGCGTCCATGGTCCGCTTCCAGGACTCCTTGTAGATGTCGGCCATCCGGCTGCGCTCGGCCGGGCGGGCGACGAAGGTGAAGTAGAGGTTGGTGCCGGAGCGGTAGCTGTGGCTCGAGTGGCCGGTGGCCAACAGCATCCCCTCCACCTGCGACAGCGACTCCGTGACGCGCTCGTAGAGGGGCACCACGAGATCCCAGGTCGATGCCACCTCGATGGTGTCGAGAATGATCCCCTTCTCGAGGAACTCCCGGAAGCCGGGCACGTCGTTGCGCTTCCCGAGCCAGTGGTCCACGGCCGAGGGGTCGGTCGCGATGCCCCCCGTCTCCAGGCAGATTTCCGCCACACCCTCCGCCTCGGCCGCGACCAGCATGGCGGGACCCTCGTGGAGCAGGATCAGCATTGCTCGCCCTTCGGGACAGGTCTCGGGAAAGTGGCGGCCGGATTCGCTGGCGTCGTAGAGGCGGATCACGGGGGGCCGGTAGCCCGCGCGCATCAGGCGGCGGATCGGCTCGACCCCGGCCGCGAGACTCTCGAAGTGCCAGGCCTGCCCGCGGCTCACCTCGGGGAGCGGGCGCAGCGAGAAGGTGACCTCGGTGACGATGCCGAGCGTGCCTTCGCTTCCCAGGAAGAGCTGACGCAGATCGGGGCCGCTCGACGCTCGGGGAGTGCGGCGGGTTCGGAGGACGGCGCCGTCGGGGAGGACGGCCTCCAGGTCGACCACCAGGTCCTCGATGTTCCCGTAGCCGCTGGAGAACTGTCCCGCGGCGCGGGTGGCGACCCAGCCACCGACGGTGGAGACCTCGATGGATTGGGGCCAGTGACCGATGGTGAGCCCGTCCTCGCGGACCCGCTTCTCGGCCTCCATTCCGTTGGTTCCGGCCCGGAAGGTCGCCAGCAGGCCCTTCGAATCGAGCGCCACCAGGCCACAGAGCTTCGCCGTCGAGATCACGACGGCGTTCTCGGGAACCTGGATTCCGCCGCAGACCCCGGATCCGCCACCGTAGGGGACCACGACCACGCCGGCCTCGCGGCAGAGGCGCATGGCGCAGGAGACCTCCTCGGTAGAGCGGGCCTCGACGACGGCCAGGGGAACGGGGAAGCCGTCTCCCTCCAGATCGCGAAGCTCGTTCAGCACCCAGGTGTCGCGGCAGTGGGCAGCGAGCGTCTTGGGATCGGTGACGACGCTCTCGCCGAGCGCGCTTCGCAGCTGGTCGACGATGCCGCTCACGAGCCCTCTCCCAGAAAGTCGAGTTCGCGGGCCATCAGCTCTCTCACAGTGGCGACCTCCTGCTCCCGTCGTGCGCCATCCCAGCCGAGGCGTTCTGCCATCCGGTCTGCGATCGGCTCGACCAGTGCCTCGCGAAAGGACGCCTGGTAGAGGGCGGCGCGGGTCCGCCGGTAGATTACGTCCTCGAGCCGGGCAGCGCCCTCGACCTCCATGGCCCAGTCGACCTCACCGGTGAACACGTTCGTACCCGGCACCACGGGATCCTGCCCGAGCGCCACGACCTCGCCGGCTTCGGTGCCGTAGAGACCCGTCATTCGCACCGCCGCGTCCGGCTCGAGCCCGGTCGCGCGCTGCAGGCGTGAGGAGAGCCTCTCGAGATCGCCGTCGAAGTCACCGCCCGGGAGGGGCTCCTCCTCGGCAGGAGGCTCCGCCAGCCGAAGCCCACAGACCTCGCCCGCCTTCTCGACGGTGGTACGGGTCATCGGCCGATAGCCGGTGAGCTTCCCGCCGGCGACGCTCACCACGCGCTTCTCCCCGACCCAGATCTCGTCGCGCCGGGAGATCTCGTGGGCCTTCTTGCCCGGCTCGGCGATCAGGGGCCGCAGTCCGGACCAGGCCGCGACGACCTCCTCGGGACGGATCGGCTCCACCTCGAAGTCGCGGGCGATGGGCGCGAGCAGGTACTCGACGTCCTCCCGCGTGATCACCGGCCAGGTCTCGCTGCCGCGCTCGTAGCTGGTGTCGGTGGTGCCGACGAAGACCACGTCACCGCGGCCGATCACGAAGATCGAACGCCGGCCCGCGGCGCTCAGGATGACCATGTTTCGAACCGGCAGCCGCTCCGCCGGAAGAACCAGGTGGACCCCCTTGGAGAGGTGGAGGCGCGGCGGGGCCTGCGGCTCCTCGAAGCGGTGCACCAGGTCCACCCAGGGCCCCGCGGCGTTGATGACGCAGCGGGCGCGGACCCGCACCCGCCGTCCGGAGAGCGTGCACACGGCCTCGACGCCGTCAGCGCTTCCTGTGTCGCTCGTGATCGCCTCGACCCTGGCGTGGTTCAGGGCCGCCGCGCCGCCCGCCAGGGCGCAGCGCAGGTTGGCGAGCACCAGCCGCGAATCCTCGGTGAGGTACTCCCTGTAGACGCAGGCGTGGGCAAATCGCTTGCGATCGAGTAGCGGCTCCTCGGTCTCGAGATCGCTCCGCGACCAGTTGCGGTGCAGGTCCGCGCCCTCTACCGCGCCGAGCTTCTCGTAGGTGGTGATCCCCGCCCGCATCTTCATCAGCCCCGCGAGCGTGCGGGTCGGTACCACCATCCAGCGCCGCTCCGCCAGGTGGGGGGCGAGGCGGTGGATCTCCTTGCGCTCCAGGGCGGTCTCGCGCACCAGGGCGATGTCGCCCATTGCCAGATAGCGGAGGCCGCCGTGGATCAGCTTGGAGGATCGGCTCGAGGTCCCCGACGAGAAGTCCTCCGCCTCGAGCAGCGCCACCGTGAGGCCGCGCAGGGTGGCCTCGCGGGCGACGCCGACCCCGGTGATCCCGCCGCCGATCACCGCGCAGTCGAAGCGCTCCCTCTCGAGCCGGTCCAGGACCGAGGAGCGATCCGTCGCCGAGGACATTCCAGAAGCGGGGGGCATGCTGTCTTCCTCAGGGGTCGCTCGGAACCTAGCCCTTGTCCGAGAGTCGGGCGAAGAGATCGTGGATTGCGGCGAACAGCGCCCTGGGCGAGTGGTCCTCGAGGGGGGCGTGGATCTTGCGGTCGGGCGTGACCCGGGCGGCCGATCCGCTCCGGGTGATCAGATCCAGCAGGTACTTGGGATCCACGCGGCTGGTCTCGGCCGCGGTCAGGATGAGTTCGTGCTCCGTCAGGTCCACCGCGACCACGCCCAGGCGGCGTGCGGCGATCTTGACCCGGATCACGTCCAGCAGGTTCTCGGTCTCCGGGGGAAGCGGCCCGTAGCGGTCCAGGACCTCGTCTCGGACACGGCCGAGCGCCTCGTCGTCCGCCGCGCTGGCCAGGCGCTTGTAGAGCACCAGCCGCTGGCTCACGTCGGCCACGTAGTCGTCCGGCAGTCGGGCGGGTACGTGAAGGCGGATCTCCGGATCGATGGGGATCTCGCGAACGCCGCCGCGGATCTCCTCGATGGCTTCCTCCAGGAGCTCCATGTAGGTCTCGTAGCCGACCGCGCCCAGATGGCCCGACTGTTTCTGACCGAGCAGGTTGCCCGCGCCGCGGATCTCCAGGTCCATGTTTGCCAGGCGGAAGCCACTCCCGAGCGCTGCGAGGTCCTGGATCGCCTGGAGCCGTCGGGTGGCGTCCCTGGTGAGCGCTCCCTCCCCGGGAACCATCAGATAGGCGTAGGCGCGCCGCCGGCTGCGGCCGACACGGCCGCGCAGCTGGTAGAGCTGCGCCAGGCCCAGGGCGTCGGCGCGGTTGATCAGCATCGAGTTGGCCCGGGGGATGTCGAGACCGCTCTCGACGATGGTGGTGCAGAGCAGCACGTCGGCTTCGCCGCGCATGAACGAGAGCATCCGGTCCTCGAGGTCGCGCTCCCGCATCTGTCCGTGTGCCACCAGGACCTTCACCTCCGGCACGATCCGCGCGAGCAGCGCGGCGATCGAGCCGATGCTGCGAACGCGGTTGTGGACGAAGAAGACCTGGCCGCCCCGGCGCACCTCGCGCAGGATCGCCTCGCGGATCAGGGATTCGTCGAAGCGGCACACCTGGGTGCGGATCGAGAGCCGGTCGGCGGGTGGCGTGTTGATCACCGAGAGATCGCGCAGTCCGGTGAAGGCCATCTGCAGGGTTCGGGGGATGGGCGTCGCCGTCAGCGTGATCACGTCCACGGTCTTCTTGAGCTGCTTGATCCTCTCCTTGTGGGCGACCCCGAAGCGGTGCTCCTCGTCCACGACCAGGAGACCCAGATCCCGGTAGCTCACTCCCTTCTGCAGCAGGCGGTGGGTTCCGATCACGATGTCCACCTGACCGCTGGCCGTCCCCTCCAGAATCCGGTTCGCCTGCTTGGGGGAGCAGAAGCGCGAGAGCGCCTCGATCTCGACCGGGTACCCCTCGAAGCGCTGCCGGAAGGTGTCGATGTGCTGCTGACACAGAATCGTGGTGGGCGCCAGCACGGCGACCTGCTTGCCCGTCATCGCCACCTGGAAGGCCGCCCGGGCAGCCACCTCCGTCTTCCCATAGCCCACGTCTCCGCAGACCAGCCGGTCCATGGGAACCGCGCGACCCAGATCCGCGAGCACTTCGTCGATCGCGTTGGCTTGATCGGGCGTCTCGTCGAAGGGGAAGGCGGCCTCGAACTCCTCCAGGTTCCGGTCGCGCGGAGGGAAGGCGAAGCCCGGGGCGACCTCGCGAGCGGCGTGAACGGCGAGAAGCTCGCGTGCCATGTCCTGCGTGGCGTTCTTGACCTTTCCCTTTGCCTTCTCCCAGGTCGTGCCGCCGAGGCGGTCGACGCGCGGCGTCGCGCCATCGGAACCCACGTAGCGCTGGATCAAATTGAGGCGGTGGACGGGAAGGAAGAGGCGGTCGCCTGCTTCGTACTCGAGCCGCAGAAACTCGTCGGTCACCCTGCCGAGCTTCAGCATCACCAGGCCGCGGTAGACCCCGATGCCGTGGTACGCGTGGACGAGGTGGTCGCCTGGAGCGAGCTGGGCCAGGGCTTCGATCGCCAGACCCTTGCGCCACTCCTCGCTGCGGCGGCGCTTCTCCCGGGGGCCGAAGATCTCCTCCTCGGCGATCACGGCGAGGCCCTCGAGGGGAAGCGTGAAGCCCTCCGAAAGCGTCGCGACCCGGACTTCGACCTCGCCGGGCTTGGACCACTCCCAGCACGGCCTGGGCTCCCGCGCCAGCCGGGTCTGGAGACCGTACTCCCGCAGCAGGGTTCGCAGCCGCTCCACGCCGGAGAGAGCTGGGGCGGAGAGCATCACCCGCCAGCCCTCCTGGCTCCACTCCCAGAGCTGGTCCATCAGCGGCACCAGACCGTCGCCGCTGGTTCGCGCGTTGCGAACCCTGTTCGTCAGCCCCTCGTGTCCGTGGGTCTCTACGCGGAAGACCTCGCCCCGCCCCGACCCCCCCGCGACCAGGATCTGCTCCAGGCTCACGGGGTGCCGCTCCTGGATGGCCTGCTGGAGCGCCTCGGCGGAGAGCAACAGCTCCTCCAGGGGCGAGACGACGCGCTCCGCGGAGCGGGCCGCGCTGTAGTTCTCAGCGCCCTCTGCCAGAAAGCGCTTCAGACGGTCCCGACCCTGCGCCGGGTCGTCGACGACGATCAGCGCATCCGCAGGGAGGAAGTCGAAGACGGTCTCCAGGGCGGGCTGGAGCAGGGGTGCCAGCGCTTCGACGCCGGGAGGAAGGTGGCCGCGCAGGAGGGAGTCGATCAGCCCGTCTACGGCGCGGGCCGGGACCTCGTGTGCCTCGGCGAGGGCGCGGATCTGGTCGGAGCGCTCCACCACCAGCTCGCGGTCGCAGAGGAGCTCACGGGGCGGTGGCGCCACGGTGCTGGCGAGCTCGCCCTGGGAGCGCTGGCTGGCCGGATCGAAGTCGCGGATGGACTCCACCTCGTCACCCATCAGCTCGACGCGGACCGGGTGCGATCGCTGCGGAGGGAAGAGATCGACAATGCCTCCGCGCACCGCCAGCTCACCGCGCTCCTCGACCAGGGGTTGCCGCGCGTAGCCGGCCCGGATCAGCGCCGCGACCAACTGCTCCCGATCCAGCTCCTGTCCTACCCGAAGCCGGACGGTGCGGGCCAGCACGCTCTCCCGAGAGGGGACCCGGAGCGCCAGGGCCGCCCACGGAGCCACCACCACCGTCCCGGCCTCCTCTGCGGCCCACCGATAGAGCACGTCCATGCGCTGCGCGAGCACGAAGGGCTGGGGTGAAAAGCGGTCGTAGGGCGCCGTGTCGGGATGGGGGAAGGGGCGTACGCACCCTCCCTCCTCCGGGGGCCGCTGCCCCAGGGCCGCGCGGAGATCCTCGACGAGGGCGTCGGTCTGCTTGGCCGTGGCGGTGAGGAAGAGGGCGGGACGGCCCCCGGCCGCCTGCACCAGCCGGGCGCCGGCCACCGCCCGGGCAGCGCCGCGGAGCCCGATCAGCCGGACCGGGCCGCTCTCGGCGACGGCCCGCTCCGCCAGCTGCGCGAGACTGCGAATCTGCTTCTCTTTCCCCGTCTTCGCCATGGTCATCGTTTCCGGAACGCACGAAAGCCCCGCCCCCCGCGCTGGACGGGGGGCCGGGCGATTCCGGGCCAGAGTCTACTCCCTTTCTCGGCCAGGCAGCCCGGCGCCTGCAGGGGCAATCTGGCCCGCTCGACACTCCCCCGAGTTCCTTCTATCCTTCCGCCCCCTTACAGGTGGGGAGCCGCTCCCCTTCGCCCGGAGCCCGGCGGTCGGCCGCCGGCTTGGTGCGATCTCCGTCCCGCGACGAAACCGGAGATTTGACCGTGGCCATCGAATTGCTTTGCCGCAAGATCGGCATGACGCGCCTCTTCAGCGATGCCGGCGAGTGCATTCCCGTGACGGTGCTCGAGGCTGGCCCCAACACCGTCGTCCAGAAGAAGACGCAGGAGAAGGACGGCTACGCCGCCCTTCAGCTCGGCTTCGGTGAGCGGCGCCGCAAGACCCTATCGAAGCCCCGGCTCGGTCACTTCGAGAAGCGGAACGTCGCTCCCAAGCGCTATCTCGGCGAGAGCCGCGTGGACGACGAAACCCTGGAGCAGTACGAGGTTGGGGGGGACGTCACGGCGGAGATCTTCGAGGCCGGCCAGAAGGTGGACGTGGTGGGTACCTCCAAGGGGCGGGGAACCGCTGGCGTGGTGAAGCGGCACAACTTCGCCGTCAAGCGGAGGACGCACGGGACCCACGAGTCCTTCCGCCATCCCGGCTCGATCGGTGCGAGCGCCTACCCGTCGAAGGTCATCAAGGGTATGGGCATGTTCGGGCGCATGGGCAGCGAGCGCGTGACCGTCCGCAACCTCGAGGTGGTGAGGGTGGATGCGGAGCGAAACCTGCTGATGATCCGCGGCGCCATCCCCGGCCACAACAACGGTCTGGTCCGGGTGCGCGCCGCCGTAGCCGCTCGCGGCTAGGCTCCCAGCCCCTGGCCTATCAGCGCAAGGACTCGTTCTACCGGCGCGCCAAGCGCGAAGGCTACGCGTCTCGGGCGGCCTTCAAGCTGGTGGAGATCCACAGGACCCAGCGGATCTTCCGGAGGGGTCAGCGCGTCGTCGACCTGGGTTGCTGGCCCGGCGGCTGGCTGCAGGTGGCGGCGGAGATCGTGGGGCCCAAGGGGCGGGTCGCCGGGGTGGATCTGGTTCCCATCGATCCGCCCCTGAAGCTCGACAACGTCCTGGCCACGGAGGGAGACCTCGCGGATCCGTCCAGCTTCCCGCCGCTTCTCGACTACCTGGGGAGGCGCGCCGACGTCCTGCTGTGCGACGCAGCCCCCAAGCTGACGGGGGTCCGCGCCAGCGACAGGGCGCAGGAGGAAGCGCTGCTACAGGCCGTGGAGGCGGCGTTGGCGGAGCTTCTCCGGCCGGGGGGTCTGGCCCTGGTAAAGCTTCTCGAATGCCCGGAAGCGCAGGCCTTCGAGAAGCGCGTCCGCAGCAGCTTCGCGAAGGCGCACAGGGTCCGCCCCGGTGCCAGCCGCAAGGGCAGCAGCGAGACCTATCTCCTGGCGCGGGAATACCGCGGCGAATGATGCGAGAAGCGGGGACGTTCCTTGCATTCCTTGCAGCGGGAACGTCCCCGCTTCCCGGAACGCAAGAATGCAAGGAACGTCCCCGACCTTGCGTTGCTAGACGAGCTCCGCTTCGAGGTCGACGTCGCGGACGCCGGTGATGCGTGCGGTCACCAGGTCGCCGGGCCGGACGTCTCCCTTCAGGAAGACCACGCCGTCGATCTCCGGGGCCTGGCTGGCGAGGCGCGCCTGCGCCAGGCCCGGCCCGACCACCTCGTCCACCAGCACCTGCGACTCCTCGCCCACCTGGGACTCGAGCTTCTCCAGCATGATCTCCCGCTGGATCTGCATCAGCTGTTGGTAGCGCTCCCTCGCCACGGCCCGGGGCACCTTGTCGGGCAGCCCGTAGGCGGCGGTGCCCTCCTCGTCGGAGTAGCGGAAGGCGCCCAGCCGGTCGAAGCGGATCTCCCGGACGAAGTCGCAGAGCCGCTCGAAGTCGTCCTCGCCCTCGCCCGGGAATCCCACCAGGAACGTGGTGCGCAGGGTGAGGCCGGGAATGCCCTCGCGCAGCCGCTCGATCAGGCGCCGCTGCACGGCCTCGCTGGAGCCGCGCTTCATCCGCGCCAGCAGCCGGTCGCTGGCGTGCTGGAGCGGGACGTCCACGTAGGGAAGCACCCGCCGGGAGCCCGCCAGAACCTCGATCAGCTCGTCGGTCACCTCGGTCGGGTACAGATAGAGGAGCCGGATCCAGTCGAGGCCCTCCACCTCGTCCAGCGCCCGCAGCAGCGTGTCGAGCCGGGCCCGTGTGCCGCCCGTCTCCTCGCCCTTCAGATCCCTGCCCCAGAACGTCGAGTCCTGCGCCACCAGGTTGATCTCCCGAACCCCGATGGCGGCCAGCTGCTCGGCCTCGGCGATCACGGAGGGCAGCGTGCGGCTCTGGAATCTGCCTCGAATCGCGGGGATGGCGCAGAAGGAGCAGCTTCGATTGCAGCCCTCGGCGATCTTGAGGTAGGCCGTGTGCCCCTGCCCCACCAGCACCCGCGGAGAGCTCTCGTCGTAGAGGTGGGTCCGGCCGGCCTCCACGTAGACCCCCCGCGAGCGGCCGGCCAGCGTCTCGTCGAGGATGCGGGCGATCTCCTGGAAGGAACTGGTGCCGACGAAGGCGTCCACCTCGGGGAGCTCCCGGGCCAGCTCCGCGCCGTAACGCTGCGGCAGGCAACCGGTCACGATCAGCGCGCGGAGCCCTTCCGGCCCCTTCCGGTCGGCCACCTCCAGCACCGCCTGGATCGACTCCTCCCGGGCGCTCTCGATGAACGAGCAGGTGTTCACCACCGCCACGTCGGCGTCCTCCAGGCGCTCGGCAATGGCGTATCCGTGGACGGCGAGGCTGCCGAGCATCACCTCCGTGTCGAGGAGATTCTTGGGGCAGCCGAGCGACTGGAAGTGGACCACTACCTTGGGGGCGGAAGCAGGCATGGAGCCTCGAGGTTACCCGGTCTATCGTCGCACCCCACCCACTCGACCATTCGTTCCGGAGGCCCCCCATGTCCGATCGACCCTTCTCGATTCTCGGTCTGCAGCAGATCGCAGTCGGCGGACTGGACAAGCGGGCGCTGCGCAAGCTCTGGGTGGACACCCTCGGCCTGGAGCTCGCGGGCAACTTTCGCAGCGAGTCCGAGAACGTGGACGAAGACATCGCGGTGGCGGGCGCCGGGCCTCTCAAGGTGGAGGTGGATCTGATGCAGCCCGTCGATCCCGAGAAGAGGCCCAAGGTCCACGACCCCGCGCTCAACCACGTCGGCCTCTGGGTGGACGACCTCGCGGCCGCGGTGACATGGCTCGAGAAGCAGGGGATGCGCTTTACCCCCGGCGGCATCCGCAAGGGTGCCGCGGGCCACGACGTCTGCTTCATCCATCCGAAGGGGAGCCAGGAGTCACCCATTGGCGGCGAGGGCGTCCTGATCGAGCTGGTCCAGGCACCCCGCGAGGTGATCGAGGCATTCCGGAGCCTCGCCTCGGCGGACTGACACGAATCGCTGGCGGGCCCAGGAGGCGGCGCCGAGAACTGATTTCCCCGGAGAATCACGGATCCAGAGGACGGAGACCTCGCCTGCAGCGGGTGGCGTCTACCGTCGGAGCAGGAGGACCCCATGACCCAACCCGTCGCCGTCGTCACCGGCGCCAGCCGCGGCATCGGCAAGCGCCTCTGCGTCGACCTCGCCCGAGCCGGCTACGACATCGTCTGCACCGCCCGCTCCTCCCAGGATCGCCCCGGGAAGCTCCCCGGAACCAACGAGGAGACCGCGCGCCTGGTGAGCGACGAGGGGCGCCGGGCGATGCCCGTGGCCCTGGACGTCCGCGACGAGGAGGGAGTGGCCAGGCTCGCCGCGCGGGTCTACTCCGAGTGGGGCCGCTGCGACCTGCTCGTCAACAACGCGGCGCTGGCGCCGCCCAAGCCCGCACTCGAGGACTCCACCAAGCGCTGGCGCACCGGTGTCGACGTCAACGTGAACGGCCCCTTCTACATGGTCTACTACTTCGCTCCGCGCATGGTCGAGGCGGGAGAGGGCCGGGTGATCAACATCTCCTCCGGCGTCTCCCAGATGCCCGAGTTCGGGCGCGCCAGCTACATGACGACGAAGGCCGCCTTGGAGGCGATGACGCGCGCGCTCGCCTTCGATCTCTCGGGCAAGGTGGCGGTCAACTGCATCCAGCTGGAGGTCGCGGTGTGGACCGAGGGGTTCGCGGCGACGCTTCCGGAGGACGCGCCGGTCCAGTTCGAGGATGCCGTGATCATGTCCGACGCGCTGCTTTGGTTCGCCAAGCAATCCATCGACTACACCGGAAAGGTGCTCTCCATCGCCCAGCTGCGGGAGATGGGAGTGGTCAGACCCTTCACCCCGGCGAAGCGCGACTCGTCCTGACTAGAGCAGGTCCGTCCCGGCGGTTCTTCGCCACTGCGCCCAGACCACGCGCCAGTCTCCGTCGCCTTCGTCGTCGAGGTCGATGTCGACCTTGTAGACGTCGCCGTGAAGGCTGGCCAGCTCCTCGATGCCGCTCACGTCGCGGCCGCTGATCGCCGCGACGACCACGACCTCGGCGCGGCCACCATCGCGAATCTCGACGGAGCGGACCCGCGCGAAGAAGCGCCTGTGGGTGTGGCGCATGACGTGGAAGGTGACGTAGGCGGCGAGGTCCCTCTTGTCGAAGCCGCGCTCGTCGTGGTAGCGCTCGGAGACGACCGCCTTGAACGCGGAGACGTCTCCCTCCTCGGCGGCGCGCTCCAGGTCCTCGATCACGGTCCGGATCTGCTCCTCGGGTGAGAGGGGGTCGCCCCCGCAGCAGAGCGCCACCGCCAGGCAGCAGATGCTGGCGAGTCGAACGAGCTGCGAACCCATGTCCTCTCCCCTCGCCTCCAGACCCCGATCCTGGTCTTTTCGGCCGCCGGGCCGCAAAATGGAGGGAGAGATAGAATGGAAGGGGCGGGTTTGGGGCGCGAGAGAGGGCTGTGAGATGGGCGGATTGGCTTCGCGGACAGATGAGAAGGCGGCCGATCTGGATGAACGCGCTGCTCCTCTTCTGCGCGTACATGGCGCTCGTCTACCTCCCCTGGGACATCTTCGTGAAGCCGGTCGAGGTGGATCAAGAGGTGTGGTTCGGCTTCTTGTTCACCGGCTGGGCCGCGAAGCTCCTCGCCTTTCCACACTGGGCGGTGTACGCGGCCGGGATGATCGGCTTCTGGGGCATGCGATCCTGGATGTGGCCCTGGGCGTCGGTCTACACGGCGCAGGTGGCCTTCGGAATGGCGCTCTGGCCCATCCTCCAGCGCGGCGATGCGCTCGGCTGGATCACGGGCATCGCGGCCGGCGCCGTGTTCGCGATTCCCACCGTGGCGCTCTGGCGGGCGCGCGACCTCTTCCAGGCCCCGCCGGAGTCCCTTCGCCAGCGCTACGGCGAGTGGGCGCTGGTGACCGGAGCATCCTCCGGAATCGGGGCCGCCTTCGCGCGCGCCCTCGCCCGGGACGGGGTCTCCTGCGTGCTGGCGGCGCGCCGCGAGGACCGGCTTCGCTCGCTGTCGGACGAGCTGGAGAAGAGCCACCAGGTGGAGACGCGGGTGGTGGCGGTGGATCTCGCCGCGCGCGAAGGGGCCGATTGCCTCGTCGAGGCGGTGAGCGACCTCGAGATCGGCATCCTGGTCAACAACGCGGGCTTCGGCAGCGCCGGCCGCTTCGAAAGTCAGGACCGCGAACGGATGCGCGAGATGGTCGAGCTCAACTCCATGACGCCCGTCCTGCTCACCAGCAGCCTGCTTCCCGGGATGTGCGAGCGGGGCCGCGGGGCGGTGATCATGGTCGGCTCGATCGCGGGCTCGCAGCCCCTGCCGCTCCACTCGCTCTACAGCGCCACCAAGTCCTTCACCAACATCTTCGGCGAGTCGCTCTGGGGAGAGCTCCACGGCAGCGGTGTGGACTGCCTGGCCGTGGTGCCCGGCACCGTGGAGACCGAGTTCCAGACGGTCTCGGGAGAAACGGCGCACTCGGGAGAGTCGCCCGACGTGGTGGTGGCGAAGTCACTCCGCGCCCTGGGCACGAAGCCCTCGCTGATCCCCGGGGTCTACAACTGGCTTCGCGGCAACGCCGGCACCCGCCTGCTCCCGCGAAGCATCCTCGCCCTCGCCGCACGAACGGTGATGGCAAAGCGGATTTCGCCGCCGCAAGCGCGGCGCTAGCTGTGGGCCCCTCAGCCAGCCGCGCGCGTTGCCAACCGATCCGCTTCCGGGAGGGGAGGACCCGGTAGAATCGACTGGCGTCGGCTACCGATGTCCAGCTGGCAGGTCGCCCGGTTCGCTCAGATGCTCACCCCGAAACGACTCATCTTCAGCCGCAAGGGTTTCGACTCCTATCCGGAAGCGCTTCCCTGGGCGCAGAGCATCCTGCGCCTTGCAGCCAGCTGATTCTCAACATCGTCCTCCTTCGTGCCGATACCACGCGTCAGTCGGTGGCCAAAGGCAGGAGGGTTCCATGCTCGAGAAGATGACGTTGGCAAGATCAGCTCGCGGCCTCGTCGTCGTGTTCCTGGTCGGCGCCCTCACGGCCGTGGCGGGTGGGACTGCCCTGGCGAATCCCTGCACCGCACCGGACAATGGCAGCGGCACCGTCACGCTGCCTCCTTCCGGGCCAGGCTGCAGCGACGGATACGCAAACGACGGGGATGTGTTCCACATCATCGACGGCCTGCCCCCGGGCACCACGATCGAGATCGACGTGGTGCTCGACGGCTTCTCGAGCATCTCCGAGACTCCTGGGGGGACGCTCGGGGGCATGGCCCAGCAGTTCGACTCCAACCTGGAGCTCTCCATGACCGGAACCGGCGATCTCGCCGGGTTCAGCCGAGTCATCTCCATGCCCCTCACCGCCAGCGAGAGCCACAGCGCACCGCGCACGGCCGGCGACGAGGAGCAGATCTTCAACACACTCATGAACCAGCTTCAGGGGACGATCGTCGGAGATCCCGACTTCGCCAATCTCCAGATCACGGCGGGGAACAGCTTCGGCCTGCCGAGCCCCGGGCAGACCACGCTGAACCGTCTCGGCTCGCCTGGGAGCGACTTCAACGTCGACAGCTTCTTCGACATCACCTACCAGATCGACTTCGTGGGGGCTCCGGGCGGAGTGCTCGACGGGCTGTCCGGATCGACCCAGGGCACCGCTCGAATCCTGGCCGGCGAGCCGTGGGAGCCCTGCCCCGCGCTCCCCGATCTCAGCTGCCAGAGCTCGTTCCAGAAGGGCCAGCTCAAGGTGGACGAGCGGAAGAGCGGCAAGGAGAAGATGTCGGCGAAGTGGCAAAAGGGCCCGGCTATCGCGGGCACCGACTTCGGCAACCCGCTCGCCGAGAACGGGACCATGTACTTCGTGTGCATCTACGACGACAGCGGGAGCCTCGCCGGCGAGTACGTCGTTGCCCGCGCCGGAGATACCTGCGGCACCAAGAGCTGCTGGAGCAATCTCGGCAAGGACCCGGGAGATCCCGGGCACAAGGGCTACAAGTACAACGACAAGGAGCTGGCCTCCGACGGAATGTCGAAGATGCAGCTGAACGCAGGTGATGCCGGAAAGTCGAAGGCCAGCGTCCAGGCGAAGAACAACGCATCCAAGTACACCGCAACGCTTCCCACCGGCGTCGCGGCGGACCTCAATGGCTCGACGAGCGCCACGCTGCAGCTGTTCGGCAGCGATGCCCCGGAGTGCATCTCGATCGGGCTGACCAACGTCACGAAGGACGACGGCGTCCAGTTCAAGGCCAAGCAGTAGCTCGGAAAGAAGTGTCCCGGCGCGCTCTAGCCTCCGAGGTGTCCACCATTCCGGGTCGAGTCCACTCCGGTGGGGAGACTGGTCGTCTCACCTGATCTATGATGCTTGCGCGCAGCTCACTTGTCCTGGGTTCAGCGCATCTCGAGAGAAGGAGCGTGACCATGACAATCAGGATTCTCGCCTTCAGCGTCGTCGTCGCCATCACAACCTCGGTTGCAGCCCAGGCGGCCGTCCTGGCAACGCAGCCAGTCTTCGTGGACGACGGCGAGGTGTTCTACTGCAAGATCGTGAACATCAGCACCAAAGAGCGACAGGTCACGGTAGAGATCCTCGGTTCCACCGGCAGTGTCGTAGATTCGGCCACCTCGACGCTCGAAGCCGGAGGAACGACCGCGCTATCTGAGACCGGCGGCTTCGAGAATCGCTGGTGCCGGTTCATCATCGCGGGGAGTCGGAAGCTGTTCCGAGCCGGCGCAAGCCTCGGCGACGGATCTAGCGACTTCTTCGCAGTTCCGGCCCAATAAAGCGGGGAAGCAGTAGCTCGGAGAGGCTCGACCCGACGGAGGGGCACAGGCAGGGTTCGTTGCTGAATGACGAGAGGGTCCCCCTCACCCCAGCGACAGTGAAGTGAGTTGTTGGGTTTCCTTCGGAATCGCTGACGCCCCGGAGGGCGCTCGACGCGAAGGGCTCAGGGCTTCACAGCCACGCCGTTGGCCAGGGCTTCGAACGTCACTCGCAGGTAACGATGCGTGACGCTCGCTTCCCGCACGCGCATGAAGCCGTGGAAGGTGCCGGGCTGGGCGTAGAGCTCCGTGGGCACGCCCGCGTGCATGAGCGCGTGGGCGTACAGGATGCCCTCATCCCGCAGCGGATCGAACTCCGCCACCGTGACGCAGGCCGGTGGCAGCCCCGACAGATCCGTGGCTCGTGCTGGTGCAGCGAAGGAGGAGACCTCGCCCTGGTGGTCCGGCCCCAGGTAGTGGCGCCAGCTCCAGATGGCGTTGGGTCGGTTCCAGACGGGTGTATCCACGAACTCGCGCATGGAAGGGGTCTCGAGCCGATCGTCCAGCTCCGGAATCTCGAGCAGCTGATAGCAGATCGCCGGCCCGCTCCGGTCCCGCTGCAAGAGGCAGGTGGCGGCCGCCAGGTTTCCTCCCGCGCTCTGCCCCGCTACGGCGATGCGGGCGGGGTCCACACCGAGGGCATCGGCTTCGGCGGCCAGCCAGCACAGGACCGCGTAGCAGTCCTCGAGGGCGGCGGGGAAGGGGTGCTCCGGCGCGAGGCGGTAGTCCACGCTCACCACCACGGCCGGCAGGGACAGGGACACGGCCTGACACCAGTCCTCCATCATCGCCAGAGAGCCCAGCATGAAGCCACCACCGTGAATTTCGAGCACGGCCGGCAAGAGTTCCTCTGCTACCTCGACTGGGCGGTAGATGCGCACCCCCACCTCGGGTGCGCCTTCGGGCCCCGGCAGGCTGCGGTCGTCCTTCGAGATGGCGGGATTGTCCGTGGAGACGTAGGTCGCTGCGATCAACTTCCGCGCCAGCTTCACCTTCTCCAGGTCGGAGAAGTCCACCACCGTCGGGAGGAGCGAAATCGCCTCCAGCAACTCCGGGTCGTAACGCCGCTCGGTCATCCACACACCCCCTTTGCTCCTATTCTCTAGCGCATGGCATCTGTTCCCAGGCTCAGTTCGTCTGGCTTCGCTCGCGCAAGAACCCGCTCGTCTCCTCGGAGACCGGACTCGCCAGAATCGTGGCGATCAGATCGACCAGGTGGCTGGTGAAGAGCCGATCGTCCCGCCGGCGCGACGACTCCGCGCGCCGCGCCAGCTCGAAGTGCATGATCCGCAGCGCGGTGAAGCGGCGGTGCAGGCGATTCACCGACAACTCCGGCATCAGGGGCGCCATCAGCTTGCGCCATCGATTGACGCTGCTCCGAGTATCCTCCAGCGACTGCCGGTCGAATCTCGGATCCGGGCGATTCATCAACTCCGCCATGATGCGCAGGTAGTCGCGCCCCCCGTCGCGATCCGCGAGCTTGGCCGCTGCGGGCAGGACCAGCGCCTGCACCCACTCACGCACTCTGACTCCGGAACGTGCTTCGAGCTCGTCCAGCATCCCGTGGCGCTCGGCTTCCACGGTTCGGTTGTGTTTGGCGAGAATCGCGCGAACCAGCCCGCGCCGGTCCCCGAAGTGGTACTGGAGTGCCGTGGCGTTGCGCTGTCCGGCGGCCCGGGTGATCTCCCGCAGGGACACCACCTCGATGCCGTGCTCTGCGAACAGCCGTTCGCCGGCGCGGATCAGGCGTGCGCGAGTCTCTTCCGAGTCACGCGGCACTCGTCCCTCCATCCAAGGGGCCTTGCAGGCCGGGAATTGCGGGAATTCCCGGGGATGTTATCATGCACGTGCATTAATTCAAATCCGAGCGTCTCCGGCTTCCGAGCGAGACCGCCCGACCCGCGTGTCCACCCACGAGGAGAACCCATGGCCATCGACTTCACCTTCTCTGAAGATGTCCAGCTGGCGATCGACCACACCCGGAAATTCATGGACGACATCGTCCGCCCCGCCGAGAGGGAAATCGACCGGTACCCGGACTCGCGAGAGGTCCTGGTCAAGCAGGTCATCCACATGCGCAAGGCCGCCCAGGAGTGGGGCCTCTGGCTTCCCCACATGCCGGAGGAGTACGGGGGCATGGGGCTGGGACACGTGGCCATGGCCGCCGTCTCCGCCGAGGCCGGAAAGACCCGCTTCGGCCCCTTCGCCCTCAATGCCCACGCACCCGACGAAGGCAACATGCACACCCTGCTGCACTGGGCGACACCGGAGCAGAAGGAGAAGTACCTGAGGCCGCTCTGCAAGGGCGCGGTGCGCTCGTGTTTCGCCATGACCGAGCCGGACGTCGCGGGATCCGATCCGACGCTGATCCAGACCAAAGCCGTCGAGAAGGACGATCACTGGCTGATCAACGGTCACAAGTGGTTCATTTCCGGCGCCGGCGGCGCCGGGTTCGCCATCCTGATCGCGCGAACGGAAGAAGATCCGGAGATTCCGCAGGCGTGCAACACCGCCTTCCTGGTCGACATTCCGTCCGAAGGCTGGGACATCCTGCGCGACATCGAGACCATGAGCGGTGGCCACAACCACGCCGAAATCAGGATCACCAACTTGAGGGTGCCCAAGGAGAACATGCTGGGCGATCAGGGGCAGGGCCACCGGCTGGGCCAGTACCGCCTCGGGCCGGCGCGCCTCGCCCACTGCATGCGCTGGATCGGCCAGGCCGAGACCGCGCTGAACATGATGGTCGACCGCTCGCTCAACCGCTTCTCGCACGGATCGCTTCTGGCGGAGAAGCAGGGGATCCAGTGGATGATCGCGGACTCGACCATGGAGCTCTACCAGTGCAAGCTGATGGTGCTCCACGCGGCCTACAAGATCGACAATGGTCTCGACTTCAAAAGCGAGGTCTCCATGGCCAAGCACTTCGTCGCCAACTCCCTCGGACGGATCATCGACCGCGCGATCCAGGTCCACGGGGCGCTGGGCTACAGCACGGATTCACCGCTTTCCGGAATGGCGACTCAGGCCCGTTGGGCGCGCTTTGCCGACGGCGCCGACGAGATCCACCAGTGGCGGATCGCCCAGCGCACCATCGAGGCCTACACCAAGACGGGAAGCGTGAGCAGCGCCGCAGGAGACATGCCTCTATGAGATCTCGAATCCTCGAACCACGCTGACCGTTTCCCGTTGAGGAGGGCCGAAGCATGCGCAGGAAGGACCTGGAGATCGCTGAGCGGACGGAGATCGAAGCGATCATCGAAGAGGCGAGGGTGTGCAGGCTGGGGATGTGCGACGGAGATCAGCCTTACGTCGTTCCGCTGAGCTTCGCCTACAGAGACAACGCGCTCTACTTCCACACCGCCCTGGAGGGAAAGAAGCTCGACATCCTCGAACGGAACCCGAAGGTCTGCTTCGAGTTGGATCTGGGCGACGCGCTCGATCAGCGCGGTGATCACGCCTGGGAGTTCGCCGTCAAGTACCGAAGCGTGATCGGCTTCGGCACGGCTAGCTTCATCGAGGAACCGGAGGAGAAGGCGGCGGCCCTGGACATCTTCGTCGAGCACTACGGCGTTTCGCCGGAGGAGTACCCGGAAAAGCTGCTCGAGGTCACGAAGGTGATCAAAGTCGAGATCGACAGCATGACCGGGAAGAAGACGGACTAGGGCCTGGCGAGGGACTCGGTCCAAGGATCCAAGGAAATACCCCGGAACCGATGCAACTACTTCAGCTTGATTCTCTCCTTCTGGATGATTCCCGAGAGAGTGCAGGCACAGCTTCCCACATTGATGCACATGATGAGCCCCTCGCCGTCCACGGACAGATAGTGGCCGCTGTCGGAAATCATTGCCTCTCTCCCCGAATCGCTTCCGCAGTGAGTTCCCTGATAGTTGAATACGAGTGTTTCGAACGGTGCCAGTTGACGGCCCATCGTCGTCTGCGTCTGTGAGAGGTTCGACTTGAAGTAGATCTCCGGCTCGTATTCGAACGATGGAATGGCCGTAAAGAAACATTTGGCCTTGATTTCCATTCCCCCGTATTCGAGGAGGGTCCTGATTTCGGAACCATCCAGACACACGTTGAATTTCTTGTCGCCCGCAAGAGCGGGGCTTGCCACCGCCAATGCCGTCAGCAGGACGAAGAGCGAATGGAATGATCTCGGACTGCGCATCAGTCACCTCCTTGGGGTCATCGGCAGCGACAGCAGGATAGCTCGTCCATGCGCGAACCCGGGCTCATAAGTCTTTGAGATCACTTGCATCTTATCCCCCGGCTCCGGGTTCGGAGACCGGAGGCAGGTGACCGCTTCACCCATGCCCGGGCCGGGCGCTGCATAGACAATGGAATTGAAACATGTTTCAATAACGGGATGGCCAGCCACACGCGCCCCCCGGCAGCCGGCTCGGGACCTGCGCCCCCCGACAGCGAGGGGATGGCGCGGCTGGCGGCCAGCCAGCTCAAGCGGGTGCGCCGAATCGTCGACGCGGCGGTCGCCCTGGCCGAGGAGGGTGGCTTCGACGGCGTGCGCCTGCGCGACGTGGCGGAGGCCTCGGACGTGGCCCTCGGCACCCTCTACAAGTACTTCCGCAGCAAGGAAGACGTCCTGCTCTTCGCCGTCAACGAGGAGGCGGAGCGGCTGGAGAGCGTGATCGCGGCTCGTCCCCCGAGCGGCGGCACCGCCCAGGAGCGGACCACGGAGTTCTTCGCGCGGGCGACCCGCGGTTTCACGAGGCGGCCGAACTTCGCGCGCGCGGTGCTGCGCGCCATCGCCTCCGGAGACCACAAGACCGCCGTCAAGGTGGCCGGCTTTCACCTGCGAATGGCGCGGATGATCGTCGCCGCGATTCGCGACGAGAAGCCCGATATCGGGAGAGCCGTCACCGAGCCGGCGGGGAGTGAGCAGGAGCAGTCCATCGTCTGGATTCTCGAGCACGTCTGGTTCTCGGCACTGGTGGGATGGGCTGGTGGTCTTCATCCGGCCAAGACGGTGACGGACCAGCTGCGCACGACCGCGGCATTCCTCCTGGGCGACGGGTCGAAGCCAGCAGCGGTGAGGAGAAGCGAATGAGCAGCAGTGAAAACGGCGGCGAGATCTTCTCCGCCCCCTACGTCGTGGAGCACACCTTCCGGCGCTCCCTGGGACCGGTGATGGGCCGCTTCCTCACCGGGCTTGCGCGACCGCCGGATCGAGGGAGTCCGCACCCGCGACGGCCGGGTGATGGTTCCTCCCAAGGAGTACGACCCCGTGACCAGCGAGGATCTCGACGAGTTCGTCGAGGTCGGCCAGTCCGGGGTGGTCACGACCTGGTCCTGGGTGAGCAGCCCCAGCCCGAAGCACCCCGTGGGCCGTCCCTTCGCCTGGGCCCTGATCCAGCTCGACGGCGCCGACACCGCCATGCTCCACGCCGTCGACTCCGGAGAGGAGTCGAAGATGCGGACGGGAATGCGGGTCAAGGTCCGCTGGAGGGACGAGACCGTGGGCGAGATCCTGGACATCGCCTGCTTCGAGCCGGAGGAGTGACGATGAGCAAGCCGGTGAAGAGCATCAGCACCCCGATTCGCCTCGACTACACCTACGCGGCCGGAGAGGCCACCACGCGCTTCCTGCGCGGCATCGCCCGGAAGAAGCTGATCGGGCAGCGCTGCCCGGTCACCGGGAAGGTCTACGTACCATCCGCGGGAGCCTCTCCCACCCTAGGCATCCCCACCACCGACGAGGTGGAGGTCTCAGACAAGGGAACCATCACCACCTTCTGCATCGTGCGGATTCCCGCCGAGAACCTGAGCGTGCAGCCGCCCTTCGTCGCCGCCAGCGTGCTCCTGGATGGCGCCGACATCGCGATGTTCCACGTGGTCTCCGATTGCCCCGTGGAGGAGGTCCGCATGGGCATGCGCGTTCAGGCCGTCTGGGTGCCGGACGAGGAGATCGGCCCCACCCTTCGGAGCATCAAGTACTTCAAGCCGATCGACGAGCCCGACGCCGACTTCGATTCCTACAAGGAGCACCTCTGATGCGCGACGTCGCCGTGGTTTCCTTCGCACAAGCCCCGAACAAGCGGCAGGAGCTCGAGCGCAACGAGGTCGAGATCCTGATGCCCGTGGTTCGGGAGGCCGTCGAGCGCTCCGGGATCGAGAAGAAGGAGATCGGCTTCATCTGCTCGGGCAGCAGCGACGTCGTGGCCGGTGTTCCCTTCTCATTCGTGATGAGTCTCGACGCAGCGGGGTGCTGGCCCCCGGTCTCCGAGTCCCACGTCGAGATGGACGGCGCCTGGGCCCTCTACGAGGCCTGGGTGAAGCTCCTGGTCGGCGAGCAGGACGCGGCGCTCGTCTACTGCTTCGGCAAGTCGTCGATGTGCAACATCTCCGAGGTGCTCTGCCTGCAGCTCGATCCCTACTACATGGCGCCGCTCTGGCCGGACGCGATGAGCCTGGCCGCACTCCAGGCCAGGTTGCTGCTGGAGAAGGGGCAGGTGAGCGAACGCGATCTGGCCGAGGTGGTCGCACGCAGCCGCTGCGACGCCAAGGGGAACCCGAACGCCCAGCTCGCCGGGGACTTCGACGTGGAGGAGCTGCTGGCGGAGCCGACCATCGCATCGCCGCTTCGCAAGCACGACTGTGCGCCCATCTCCGACGGAGCGGCGGCCGTGGTGCTGGCGGCAGGCGACCTGGCCCGCAGCGTTTGCGATCGCCCGGCCTGGATCGCCGGGATCGATCACCGGATCGAGGCGCACGACCTCGGCGTTCGCGATCTCACCCGGTCGCCTTCCGCGGCGCTGGCCGCGGAGAAGGCCGGCGTGGGGGCCGGGTCCGTCGACGTGGCGGAGCTCTACGCCCCATTCAGCCACCAGGAGCTGATTCTGCGCGAGGCGATGGGGCTGGACGAAGGAGTGAAGGTGAACCCATCGGGCGGCGCGCTCTGCGCGAACGCGGTGATGGCGGCGGGCTTGATCCGGATCGGCGAGGCGGCGGAGCGGATCGTGAACGGCTCCGCGAGCCGCGCGGTCGCCCACGCCACCTCGGGCCCCTGTCTGCAGCAGAACCTGGTCTGCGTCCTGGAGGGAAGGTGATGGCGGAGCTTTGCGGGGTCATCGGAATCGGTCAGACCAAGCAGGACGCCAGGCGCATCGACGTCTCCGTGGCCGGGCTGGTGCGGGAGGCGGCGCACCGCGCCCTGGAGGACGCGGGCTGCACCTGGAAGGACATCGACGCCGTCGTGATCGGCAAGGCGCCGGACATGTTCGAGGGCGTGGTGATGCCGGAGCTCTCCCTGGCCGACGCACTCGGCGCGGTGGGGAAGCCGATCCTCCGGGTCCACACCGCCGGGAGCGTGGGCGGGTCCACTGCCCTGGTGGCGGCCAGCCTGATCCACTCCGGTGTCCACCAGCGGGTGCTGACGCTGGCCTACGAGAAGCACTCCGAGGGCGACGTGATGTGGACGCTCACCATCGTCCGCCCCTTCAGCGTGACGGTGGTGGCGGGAGCCGGGGGCTACTTCGCCCCGCTGATCCGCGCCTACATCCGGCGCTCGGGAGCGCCCGAGGACACCGGCATCCGGGTGGCGCTCAAGGACCGGCTGAACGCGCTCAAGAACCCCTACACGCACATCCAGCTCCCCGACATCGACTTCGACACCATTGCGAACTCGCCGATGCTCTGGGATCCGATCCGCTATCTCGAGACCTGTCCCACCTCCGACGGAGCGGCCGCCATGGTGCTCGCCAGCGAGGCGGCGGCGAAGAAGTCGCCCAGGCCTCCCGCCTGGATCCACGCCAGCGAGATGAAAAGCGAGCCCACCATGTTCTCGGGCCGCGACCAGGTCAATCCCCAGGCGGGACGGGACTGCGCGGCGAGCCTCTACAAGAAGGCGGGGATCACCGACCCGCGCAAGGAGCTGGACATGGCCGAGATCTACGTGCCGTTCAGCTGGTTCGAGCCGATGTGGATGGAGAACCTGGGCTTTGCCGAGGAGGGGAGCGGCTGGCGGATGAGCTACGAGGGCGCCACGGCCATGGACGGGGACATGCCGATCAACTGCTCCGGAGGCGTGCTTTCCTCCAACCCGATCGGCGCCTCGGGAATGCTTCGCTACGCCGAGTCCGCCATGCAGGTGCGGGGCCAGGCGGGCGAACACCAGGTGGACGGAGTGCGCAAAGCACTGGGGCACGCCTACGGCGGCGGCTCCCAGTACTTCGCCATGTGGATCGTCGGCAGCGAAAAGCCCTGAACGGAGAGAGGAAGAGATTTCATGTCACAGCTCGGCTTCTGGAACTTCGCCCAGAATGATCCGTCCAAGCTCGGCCTGGCCTGCCCGGACGGGACGGAGGTCTCGCGGGGCGAGCTCCTCGCCTCCTGCAACCAGCTGGTGCACGGCCTGCGGGCCCTCGGTCTCGAGCACGGCGACTGTGTCGCCACCGTCATCCCCAACGGCCGCGCCATGATCGAGCTCTACCTCGCGGCCTGCCAGGCGGGCTGGTACCTGAGTCCGATCAACCACCACCTGACCGCGCCGGAGATCGCCTACATCGTCCAGGACTCCGGCTCCAAGGCGTTCGTGGGCGGCGAGCGCTTCGCCGAGGCCTGCACCGCGGCGATGGACGAGCTCGACTTCCCGAAGGCCGCCCGCTTCGCCGTCGGCGAGATCGAGGGTTTTCGCCCCTTCGCGGATCTCCAGGCGGGCCAGCCGGAGACGCTGCCCGAGGACCGCGCCGCCGGAGCGGTGATGAACTACACCTCCGGCACCACCGGCAAGCCCAAGGGCGTGCGGCGTCCGCTTCCCCCGCTCGATCCCGACACGGTGGCCGCGCTCTACACCGGCTTCCTGGCCATGTTCGGCATCCAGGCCGAGGACGGAAACGTTCACCTGGTCGGCTCACCCCTCTACCACACCGCGGTGCTGGTATTCGCGGCGTGTTCCATGCACATGGGCCACCCGATCGTAGTGATGGACAAGTGGGCGCCGGAGGATTTCCTGGCGCTGATCGAGAAGTACCGGGTCACCACCAGCCACATGGTGCCCACCCAGTTCCATCGCATGCTGCATCTTCCCGAGGAGGTGCGCGGGAAGTACGACTGCTCCTCCACGAGCAACATGGTGCACGCCGCCGCTCCCTGCCCGATCGAGATGAAGCTGGCGATGCTCGACTGGTGGGGCGACTCCATCTACGAGTACTACGCCGCCACCGAGGGCGGGGGCACCCTGGTGACTCCGGAGGAGTGGCGCCGCTATCCGGGCACCGTGGGGCGTCCCTGGCCGACCTCGGACATCAAGATCTACGACGACGATGGCAATGAGCTGCCGACCGGCGAGCACGGCACCGTCTACATGAAGCAGAGTCAGGGGGACTTCGAGTACCACAAGGACAAGGAGAAGACGAGGAAGAGCCGGCGCGGTGAATACTTCACCGTCGGTGACATCGGCTACCTGAACGAGGATGGCTACCTCTTCCTCTGCGACCGCAAGTCCGACATGATCATCTCCGGGGGTGTCAACATCTACCCGGCGGAGATCGAGAACGTGCTCCTCACCCATCCGAAGATCGCCGACGTGGCCGTCTTCGGAATCCCCCACCAGGACTGGGGTGAGGAGGTAAAGGCCGTGGTCCAGCCCGTCGACGACCTGGCGACCGACGACGCCCTCACGGAGGACATCCTCGCCTTCTGCACCGACAAGCTCGCGAAGTACAAGACGCCCCGCTCCGTCGACTACATCGAGGAGATGCCGCGGGACCCGAACGGGAAGCTCTACAAGAGGAAGCTCCGCGATCCCTACTGGGAAGGACGCGAGAAGGCGATCTGACCCACAGGGAGCTGCAGCACTGAGCCGGCCAACGGAGACAGAACCCAATGGATTTCGCTTTCAGCGACGAGCAGGAGGAGTTCCGCGACACGCTTCGGCGCTTCTTCGAGGAGAAGGCGCCCTCCGCGGAGGTGCGCCGGCTGATGGAGACCGGCGAGGGCTACGACCCGGGGGTCTGGAAGCAGATGGCCGAGGAGCTGGGTCTCCCGGGAATCCAGATTCCCGAGGAGTACGGCGGACAGGGCTTCGGCTTCCTGGAGCTCGGCATCGTGCTGGAGGAGATGGGACGGGTGCTGTTTCCGTCCCCCTTCTTCGCGACGGTGTGCCTGGGGGCGAACACCATCCTGAACGCGGGAAGCGAGGAGCAGAAGCAGGCGCTGCTCCCGGGCATCGCCTCCGGCCAGACGCTGGCGACGCTCGCACTCAGCGAGGACTCGGGCCGGTTCGATGCCGAAGGGATCGCGCTCGAGGCGGTTCCCGAGCGTGACGGCTACCGCCTCGACGGTCACAAGAGCTTCGTCGTCGACGGATATGTCGCCGACTGCCTGGTGGTCGCGGCGAGGCTCGCGGGTAGTGCTGGCACCGACGGCATCACGCTGCTGACCGTGCGCGCCGACGACCCCGGCGTCGCTGCGACGCCGCTCGAAACGATGGACGCGATCCGCAAGCAGGCGCGCATCGAGTTCTCGGGTGCGCGCGCCGAGATCCTGGGGGAGGCGGGAGCCGGGTGGCCACCCCTCGCGAAGGCGCTCGACCAGGCGGTCGTCATGCTGGCTGCGGAGATGCTGGGTGGTGCCCAGAAGTGCCTCGACTTGGCGGTCGAGTATGCGAAGGTGCGGATGCAGTTCGCGCGCCCGATCGGCTCCTTCCAGGCCATCAAGCACAAGGCCGCCGAGGTGCTGCTGGAGGTCGAGCTGGCCAAGTCGGCCGGCTACTACTCCTGGTGGGTGGCAGACGAGCTCGATGAGGAGCTCGCCGAGGCGGCGTCGCTCGCCAAGTCCGTCTGCGCCGACACCTACCTGCTCGCCGCGACCGAGTGCATCCAGATCCACGGCGGGATCGGCTTCACCTGGGAGCACGATGCCCACCTCTACCTGAAGCGAGCCAAGGGGTCGGAGATCCTGTTCGGCGACGCTACCGAGCACCGGGCGCGCCTGGCGGCACAGCAGGGCCTGTAGCGCGGCACGAGCGCGGAGGCTGGTCGGCGGGCGATCCGCGGCGGGTGGGGGCCGCGGCTCATGGCTCGCCCGCCCCTGCGCTGCGGGGCGGCACGGGGGGACCGGGCGGAGGACTCGTGCTTTCCACGCGGGCTGCGCTTGACTTCGCCGCGGCCCCCACCCGCCGCGGATCGCGTACGGGAATTGGAGTTATCATTGTTGGGAAGGGAGGTCGATGATGATGCGAGGGAGTGACTGGGTCCTTGGCGTCGCGACACTGATCGTGGTTGTTTCGGGAGGGAGGATCGCGATGGCGGGTGGCGACCTTCCCGACGTGGGGCTGCAGGGTCCGATCCCGTTCGAGGTGTTCGACCTGGATGGGAGTGGGGCGATCAGCGAGGAGGAGTTCGAACAGGTGCGCGCTCGCCGGGCCGACGCGCGGGAGAAGGCGGGGCTTCCCCCCTCGCGCCAGAGTCGGCCTTTCAGCAGCCTCGACGGAAACGGAGATGGCGCGATCGGCCGTGAGGAACTCCAGGCCGCGCACGGCGCTGGCGGCGCCGGCCCGGGCCAGGGGCGGGGAACACGGGGCGCAAGAGGGATGGGTGGCGGAGTAGGCCCGCCAGCCTTCTCCGAGTTCGATCTGAACGGTGATGGCCGCATCGACGAGCCGGAGTTCGCCGAGGCGCGGGCCGCGCGCGTGAGTGCGCGAGCAAAGGAGGGACGGAGGCTGCGCGGCATGGCGACCGCGCCTCCCTTCGCGGAGCTCGACAGCGACGGCGATGGCAGCCTCACGGAGGACGAGTTCGCCGCGGCTGTGGGGAGGCACTGGCAGGGCAGGGATCACGGCGCGCCGGGCGAAGTGCAGCCGTAGCTCGGGAGGGTTCGGAATGACGAAAACGAACCCCTCTTCCCGTTCCAGATTCCTCTCGATCGCCAGCATTCCGGTCGCGCTGATCGGCTTCGCACTGCTGGTGAGCTGCCTGGTCTACCCGCCGGCTTACGTCTACCGGCTGGCCTTGTGGGGCACGGCCGACGTGGGCGACTACAGGCGCTTCCCCTCGCAGGAGCTGGAGACCGGTCCCTCCGACTTCTCCTTTCGCCGCAACCTCGACGAAGTGAGGGTCGCTGCGCTCTTCGAGGCCCAACCCGAGGTGGACCGGCTCGACGAGTTCCTCGCCGCTCAGAACACCCAGGCGTTCCTGGTCATCCAGGACGACGAGATCCTCTACGAAAAGTACTTCGATGGTGCGGCCCGCGACTCGATCGTGACCTCCTTTTCCGTGGCCAAGTCCTTCGTCTCGGCGCTGGTCGGGATCGCGATCGGCGAGGGGAAGATCGCCAGCGTGCGCGATCCGATCACGAAGTACCTGCCCGAGCTCGCGGAGCGCGAGCCACGCTTCTCGGAGATCAGCATCGAGGACCTGCTGCGGATGTCGTCCGGCATCCGCTACGAAGAGTTCCCGTTTCTCACGGGCGACGACGCGAAGACCTACTACTACCCGGACTTGCGGGCACTCGCCCTCGAGCAGACGGAGCTGGTGGGGGAGCCCGGGAGTGCGTTCCTGTACAACAACTATCACCCGCTCCTGCTCGGACTGATCCTGGAGCGCGCCACCGGCGTCCCCGTGGCGGAGTATCTCCAGGAGAAGATCTGGAAGCCACTCGGGATGGAGTACGCCGGCTCCTGGAGTCTGGACAGCGCCGAGACGGGATTCCCCAAGCTGGAGAGCGGGATCAACGCCCGCGCCATCGATTTCGCCCGCTTCGGAAGGCTCTACCTGAACCAAGGAGCCTGGGAAGGGGGCCAGGTCGTTCCCGCTGCATGGGTCGCCGATTCGACGCGGACGTACCGCGCCCCGGACCGCGGGCGCTACTACCCGGACGAGTTCGATCTCCCCTCCGCGAAGCTCGGCTACGGGTACATGTGGTGGACGATCTGTCGCGAGGAAGGCGACTGCGACTTCGCCGCGGAGGGCAATCTCGGTCAGCTCATCTACGTCTCGCCGCGCTCGAACCTCATCATCGCCAAGAACGGCTCGGGCTACGGTGACCTCACCTGGCACCAGTGGGACGACCTCATGAGCCGGGTCGCTGCCTCATTCGCGGAGCAGTGAGAGGCGCCGGCTAGAAGCGGATCGTCCCCAGGAACGAGAACACCCCGACGATCAGAAAGCCGAGCCAGGAGGCGTGTCTTCCCCGCGCGATGGCCAGGGACAGTACCGAGTGGAGCAGGAAGACGGCGGACAGGATTCGCACGACTGCGATGATCGGTCCTGTCGCTTCGACGAAGGCGACGTAGGCCAGCACCACCGCGCAGCCGCACCAGACGAGTGAGGTGGCGTGCCAGGCCAGGCGCACGATTCTCTTGGCAAGAAGGTCCTTGGCATCGTCCGATTCGAAGAGCGTCAACTGCTGGATCCGCCAGACCAGCCTCCTGTCACCCTTCCACTCGGCCAACACGGTATGCATGATTCCGATCACCAACAGAACCGCCGCTGCGATCAGCAAGAAGATGTTCACGCCGTGCTCCAGTCTGGAGAGCCCTCCAGCCCCGCATCAGTATAGAGCCCTGACTCAGGTGAGGCGCACCCGCTTTCTGGCGCCGGGATCAATCCGCGGTGAGCTGGGCGGACACGTAGCTGGCGATCGCCGAGCGGGATCGCTTCGAGGTGTCGCGGAAGACCAGGCCGGCCTGCTTTCCGTTCACGTACAGGGGCTGCGCGGGGATCTGTATCAGCCCCTGCGTGGGAAGTGCGAAGCAGAGGTCCACGCGCTGGTCGGGCTCCAGCTGCTCGGTGCTCTGGAGCAGACAGCCCTTCTCGGAGATGGAACGGATGGCGGCGGCCCAGCCGCGATTGTCGCGAGTGCAGCGGGCGGAAAGCGCGGTGGGGACCCGCGGCACGGAGCGGGGCAGAGGCTCGAGAGCCCGCTGCAGGAGCGCGTAGAGCTCCTCCACGCCAGCGCGGCGGCGCACCGTGCCGAGCGCCCGGGAATCGCTGGCGGGCGGTCCGCGGTGGCCGGTCAACAGGATCAGCGGCACCGCCTGTCCGTTGCACTCGAGCGGGACGTTCTCGAGCTGGCGATCGTCGACGATCCGAATGGCGGGCCGGCAGTGGTCGTCGCCCTCGGCCTGGACCAGGCGATAGCCGAGCCGAGCCAGAGCAGCCTGAGTGCCGGGTGCGAAGGCCCGGGCCGGCGCGTGGACTGCGACGGTGGCACGCGCTTTCTCCGCGGAGTCCATGCCGGTCCTATCGGCAGGGGATCCCTAGGGGTTTACCCGAGGAGCCGTAGCGTTTCCGCTACGGTTTCCTTCAGCTTCGCGGGAGCTGCTCGAACGGAACCTCGCGATCGGTGGAAGGCTCCCGGGGAAGGGCGAGCACCCGCTCGGCCGCGATGTTCTTCTGGATCTCGTCGGTGCCGCCACCGATGTGGAAGGCCGGCGCGTACAGGAACTGGTTCTGCCAGCTACCCGACCGCAGCAGGGCGCCGGCTCCCAGGGCGCGCAGCGCCAGATCCGAGCCGCGGCTGATCAGGCGCGCCAGGGCGAGCTTCATCACCGACGCCTCCGCGGTCGGGATCATTCCCTTGCCGAGCTTGGTGATGATGCGCTTGTTCAGCAGGTCGAGGGTTCGCACCCATGTGTAGACCCGCGCCGCCTCGTCCCGCATCACGTCGTCCACGCCATCGGTTCTCGCCCGGATCAGCTGCGCGGAGCTCGTCGAAGGAGAACATGCGCTCCATCCCGCCGATGGCCATCCGCTCGTTCATCAGCGTGGTCCTGGCGGCGGCCCATCCCTCTCCCTCGGCGCCGAGGCGGCTCGCGTCGGGAACCCGCACCTCGTTCAGGAAGACCTCGCTGAAGTGGGAGCCGCCCGTCATCTGGCGCAGCGGACACACCTCGATCCCCGGCGACTTCATGTCCAGCAGGAAGTAGGTGATGCCCTTGTTCTTCGGAGCCTTCGGGTCGGTGCGGGCCAGCAGGATTCCGAACTGCGCGTAGTGTGCCCCCGAGCACCAGGTCTTCTGGCCGCTGACCACCCACTCGTCGCCTTCCCGCTCCGCACGACAGGCCAGCCCGGCCAGATCCGAGCCGGCTCCGGGCTCGCTGAAGAGCTGGCACCAGATCTCCTCGCCGCGCAGCATGGGGGCGAGGAAGCGTTCCTTCTGCTCCTCGGTCCCGTGGGCGATGATGGTGGGCCCGGCCATTCCGACCCCCACCACGAACATCGTCTCGCCGAAGCCCGCGCGAGCCAGCTCCTGGTTCCAGATGATCTGCTCGATGGGCCCCAGCCCCCGTCCCCCGTACTCCCGGGGCCAGGTCACTGCCGCCCAGCCGTGCTCGAACAGCGTTCCCTGCCACTCGAGCGACTTCTCGAGCAGCTCCTCCTCGTCGGCATCCTCGTCGAAGAAGTCGATCGACTGCTCCGTGGCGTGGGCCTCGAGAAAGGCGCGGGCCTCGGCGCGGAATTCCGCTTCCTTGGGGGAGTCTCTAAAATCCATCTCGGGCCTCTCCGCTAGGGGTCGACACAGAATTAGAACATGTTTCAATCTCTGTCGCAAACGGAGGCCTCTCCAATGGAGTTCAACGTCGCCGACCTGTTCGAAGCCGCAGCCGATGCGGTCCCGGAGCGGGAAGCGCTGGTGGCGGGGGAGGTGCGCCACAGCTTCGCCTCGCTCGACCAGCGCGCCAACCGCGCCGCCCACCATCTGGCCGAGAGCGGCGTCAGGGCGGGGGACCACGTCGGGGTCTACGCCTACAACTGCGCCGAGTACGTCGAGGCCATGCTCGCCTGTTACAAGCTCCGTGCGGTTCCCATCAACGTCAACTACCGCTACGTCGAGCAGGAGCTCCAGTATCTCTTCGACAACGCCGACCTGGTCGCCCTGGTACACCAGCGCCAGTTCACCCCGCGCATCGCCGCGGTGCGGGACCGGCTCCCCAAGCTCAGGCACTTCGTCGCCATCGACGATCAGAGTGGCGAGGACCTCGCCGGGCTCGGTTCCGTCCCCTACGAGCAGGCTCTGGCCGCTGCCCGACCCGATCGGGGCTTCGAGCCGCGCTCGCCCGATGATCTCTACGTCCTCTACACCGGCGGGACCACCGGGATGCCCAAGGGTGTCATCTGGCGGCAGCAGGACGTGATCTTCGCTCTGGGAGGTGGCATCGATCACGTGACCGGGGAGCCCGCCAAGCGTCCCGAGGACATGACCGCCAAGACCGCCAACCCGTCCCTGACAATGATGGCAATGCCACCGTTGATGCACGGTGCTGCGCAGTGGGCAATCTTGATCGGGCTCTTCGTCGGCCAGAAGACCGTTCTGTATGCGAATCCCCATTTCGATGCGGACCAGGTCTGGAGGATCGTCGGAAGCGAGCGCGCGAACGTGCTGTACATCACCGGTGACGCGATGGCGCGTCCGCTGGCCGATCAGCTCACCAGCTCCTTCGATGACTACGACACTTCGTCGGTGGTAGCCCTCGCCAGCACCGCGGCGATCTTCTCACCCTCGGTGAAAGACCAGCTCAAGCAGAAGCTCCCCAACCTGATCATCACCGATTCCCTGGGCTCCTCCGAGACCGGGTTCAACGGCACCGCGATGTACGACGCCGCCGACAAGACCAAGCGCGAGGGGGCGGGTGTGCGCATCAACCCCGGTCGCGACACCATCGTTCTCGACGAGCAGCTGCGGCCGGTGGAGCCCGGATCCGACGTGATCGGAAAGGTGGCCCGCGGCGGCAACGTGCCGCTCGGCTACTACAAGGATCCCAAGAAGACCGCTGCGACCTTCATCGAGGTGGAGGGGAAGCGCTACTCGATGCCCGGGGATCTGGCCAAGGTGGAGGCTGACGGCTCGATCGTTCTCCTCGGCCGCGGCGATGTGTGCATCAACTCGGGTGGTGAGAAGATCTACCCGGAAGAGGTGGAGGCCGCTCTCAAGTCCCACCAGGATGTCTTCGACGCTCTGGTCGTCGGCATTCCCGACGAGCGCTGGGGCGAGAAGGTCGCGGCGGTGGTTCAGCCCCGTCCCGGCAGGACGCCGCGGCTCGAGGACCTGAACGAGCACTGCCGCACACAGGTGGCGCGCTACAAGGTGCCGCGGGCTCTCCACCTGGTGGAGCGAATCCAGCGGCAGCCCAGTGGCAAGCCCGACTATCCCTGGGCCAAGCGCGTCGCCACAGAGGCGCTCGGCTGAGAGCCCGGGCTCTCGCGCGCCCGACCGGAGATCCACATGTACGTAGACCTCGACAGCGAGCAGAAGGCGCTTCGCGAGCAGTTGCGCGACTACTTCGCTGAGCTGATCAGCGACGAGGTGCGAGAAGAGCTGCGCGGCTCGGAGGGCGGAGGTCCGGAGTACACGCGGGTTCTCAGACAGCTCGGCCAGGACGGCTGGCTCGGCATCGGCTGGCCCGAGGAGTACGGCGGCAAGAACCGCACGCCCATCGAGCAGTACATCTTCGCCGAGGAGATCCAGCGCGCGGGCTTTCCGCTCCCCTTCCTGAGCATCAACACCGTCGGCCCCACCATCATGCAGTTTGGCAGCGATGAGCAGAAGCAGCGCTTCCTGCCGCCGATCCTGCGCGGCGAGCTGCAGTTCGCCATCGGCTACTCCGAGCCGGACGCCGGCACCGATCTGGCCTCACTCAAGACGACGGCGGTGCGCGACGGCGACGAGTACGTGATCAACGGAAGCAAGGTGTTCACCAGCCTGGCCGATTTCGCCGACTACGTCTGGGTGGCGGTCCGGACCGATCCCGAAGCTCCCAAGCACCGGGGCATCTCGATCCTGGTGGTCCCGACCGATGCCCCGGGCTTCAAGTGGACGCCCATCGAGACCGTGGCCGGAGTGCGCACCACGTCCACCTACTACGAAGACGTCCGGGTGCCGGTCTCGAACCGGATCGGTGCGGAGAACCGGGGCTGGTCGCTGATCGTGAGCCAGCTCAACCACGAGCGCGTCTCGCTCTTCAACGCGGGTCCGATCCAACGCATCTTCGAGGAGGTCTGCGACTGGGCGCGAGAGACCAGGCTCGTCGACGAACGGCGCGTGATCGACCAGCCGTGGGTACAGCTCAACCTCGCCAGATTCCAGGCGCACCTCGAGGTGCTCAAGCTGATGAACTGGAAGCAGGCCTGGGCCCTCACCCAGGGGAACCTGCACCCGGCGGAAGCCTCCGCGGTGAAGGTCTACGGAAGCGAGTTCAACGTCGAGGGCTACAAGCTGCTGATGGAGGTGGTCGGCGAGTCCGGCTGTATCGTGGAGGGGTCGCCGCGGGCGGTGGTGGGCGGTCTCCTGGAGCGGATGTACCGGACCTCCCTGATCCTCACCTTCGGCGGTGGCACCAACGAGATTCAGCGCGACATCATCGCGATGGCGGGCCTCGGCATGCCGAACTACAAGGACTGAGCGTGGACTTTTCCTACACCGAAGACGAGCAGGCGCTGCGCGAGCTCTCCCGCAGGATCCTCGACGATCACCTGACCCAGGACCGGCTCAAGGAGGTCGAGGCCAGCGAAGAGCGCATCGATCGCAAGGCCTGGAGCGCTTTCGCCGCGGCGAACCTGCTGGGGGTCTCCCTTCCCGAGGAGTACGGCGGGAGCGAGATGGATCTGGCGGCGCTCTGCATCCTGCTCGAGGAGGTAGGGCGCGCGGTGGCCCCGCTGCCGGTCTACGCCACCCTGGTTCTCGGCGCCCTCCCCGTCGCCGAGTTCGGCTCGGAAGAGCAGAAGCAGCGCTTGCTTCCCGGCGTGGCGAATGGCGAGATCATCCTCACCGCCTCGCTGGTGGAGACGGGGGACTCGGCGACCTCGGCGAGGCACGACGGGACCGGGTGGCGGCTGGAGGGGATCCGCCCCTTCGTGCCCGTCGCCGGCATTGCCCACCGCGTGCTGGTCCCGGCCCGGCGCGAGAGCGGTGAGCTGGCTGTCTTCCTGGTGGACCCGCGCACGGATGGCGTTTCTCTCGAGACCCAGGAGACCACCAACCGGGAGCTCCAGTGCGTGATGCACCTCGCCAGCGTGCGCGTCCCGGAGAACGACCTGCTGGGCGCTTCCGATGGCGGTGAGGAGATCCTCGGCTGGACCGAGGACCGCGCGCTTCTCGCGCTGTGCGCCATGCAGCTCGGCGTGGCCGAGCGCGCTCTTCGCATCACGGCGGACTACACCTCCGAGCGAAAGCAGTTCGATCGGCCGGTCGGGAGCTTCCAGGCGGTTCACGCGCGGGCCGCCGACGCGTTCATCGACGTCGAGGCGATGCGCCTCACAATGCAGAGGGCACTCCACGTGCTGGCGGAGGGAGAGCCGGCCGCAGAGATCCTGGCGATCGCCAAGTACTTCGCCTCCGAGGGCGGCGCCAGGGTGACCTATGCGGCGCAGCATCTACACGGCGGCATCGGGATGGACGTCGAGTATCCCCTCCACCGCTACTACCTGTGGGCCCGGCAGATCGGCATCCGCCTCGGCTCGGGCACCTGGCAGCTCGCGAAGCTCGGAGAGAGGCTCGCCGCCCGGTAGCGGGGACGTTCAGAGCTCCTCGGCGCTGGAGACGATGCTGCCCACGATTCCGTACTCGCGGGCTTCCTCCGGAGACATCCAGTGGTTCCGCTCGGTGTCCGCCTGCACCTTCTCGATCGGCTGACCGGTCGCGTCGGCGAGAACCTGGTTGAGGCGCTGGCGAGTCTTCAGCATCTCCTCCGCCTCGATGCGGATGTCCGCCGCCTGTCCTCCCATTCCCCCTTCGGGCTGGTGGATCAGGAAGCGGGTGTTCGGCAGGCAGAAGCGATCCTCCTGGGGAACGGCGACGAAGATGTGGGCGGCGGCGCTCGCCACCCAGCCGGTGCCCACCATCTTCACCCTCGGCTTCACGAAGCGGATCATGTCGTGAAGGGTGTCGCCCGACTCCACGTGCCCGCCCTCGGAGTGGATGAAGACGGTGATGTCGTCGTCGGAATCCGAGGCCATGGCGAGGAGCTGGGCCGTGACCTGCTGGGCGAGCTTGGAGGTGATCTCTCCGACGATCAGAATGGTGCGCGCCTCCAGAAGGCGCTCGACGAGCTTCAACTGGAACGGATCGCCCGCGCTGCGGGGCTCTTTCTCGCCGGCCATGGGATCTCCTCTTCGCCGGATGGTAGCGGAGAGCGGGGACGTGTTGAACGTTCAACAACGTCCCCGTTGGGTTGGTCAGAGGACGGCGATCCGGTCGACGAGGATGACCTCGCAGGCGCCACCGCCGGTGTCCGAGCGGGTCAGGGAGCTCCGCCAGCTCCAGCCGTCCGGGGCGTTCACCTGGACCAGATAGCCGCCCAGACGGACGATGTGGCCCTTGCGGATCCTCATCAGCTCTTTCTCGATCGGATCGCCCGCGGGAATGATGTGCATGTTGGCGCTGTGGTTGGCGATCACGGGAGGCGGGAGGGGCAGCCGGTCGGCTCGCCACCGGAAGTACCGGTTGCTCTGGGAGATGTCGAGATGCTCGATCACCTCCTGTGCGGACATCGGACCCCAGCCGAGGGCGAGGTCGATCGGCGAGAGGTCGGCCTCGCGTCCGCTGCGGTAGCGCTCGCGGCTCAGAACTCGCGCCTCGATCTCGAAGGTGGCCAGAGGCGTGACCCGGTAGCCCCTGAAGTCGAAGGGCTCGGCGTGGGTGATGTTCTGCTGGATGGGCTGAGCCGGGGCCAGGATCCCCGGAGGCTGGGATACTTCGCGGCTGTCCCAGCACTGGTACAGCCCGATCAGGAGGAGGATTGCGGCAATCGCTTTGACCAGCATCTCGCTCTGCTTATCGGCCCTGGCCGCGGTCGGCATGAGGGCACGCAAGTCCCGCCCGCTGCCCCCGATTGTCTCCGGGCGGTGAGTGCGTATCCTTCCCTAGGTGAGCAAGGACATCGTCTACGAGGTGCGCTGCGAGCAGTGCCAGACCACCTTCGCCCCCGAGACCCGTCGCTGCGTGCACTGCGGAGCGCGCCTTGCGAAGGGGCGCCGGGTGATCTCGGCGGCCGAGGGCTTCGATCCGGACGACCCTCCGCTGGATCAGGTGCCGTTGGAACACCCCCCGGAGGAGGGCGAGGTGCTCTCGAGGGGGCCCCGGACGGCGATCTGGGTGGTGATGGCCCTGCTGACGGCTGCTGCCTCGATGCTCCGTACCTGCGTCGACTGAGCGGAGAGGGCAAGGTGGCCAGAAGAATCGAGAAGAGCGAACCGGAATGGCTCGAGCAGCTCGGCCCCGAGCGCTACGCGGTCTGCCGCCGGCAGGGAACCGAGCCGCCCTGGAGCGGTGAGTATCACGACTGCAAGGATGCGGGGATCTACCGCTGCCGTTGCTGCGGAGAGCCGCTCTTCGACTCGGAGACGAAGTTCAACTCGGGGACCGGCTGGCCGAGCTTCTGGGCGCCGATCGATCCGGAAAGCGTCTCCGAGATCCGCGACAGCAGCCACGGGATGGCGCGGACCGAGGTCGTCTGCGCCGCCTGCGACGGTCACCTCGGTCACGTGTTCCCGGACGGACCCGAGCCCAGCGGGCAGCGCTATTGCATCAATTCCGCTTCCCTGGTCCTCGACCGGGGCGAGGAGACGCAGAGCTGAAAGGCGCGCCCTCGGCGGCCTCGTTCAGCTCCCGGCAGCCGTGACGAACAGCCCCGGCTCCGTCTCGCGCACCCTTCCCCTCGGATCAGCCGTTCGATGTGCTGCGCCATGCTGCGGCGCTCCACGCAGTCGAGGAAGGGGACCGGGTCTCCGGGGCGGTAGACGAAGCGATGCTCGGCGACCTCCTCCAGCGTGTGGGGCTCGCGCAGGAAGTCGAGCAGCCGCTCCTCGCGCTTCCGGATCACGCCGCCGAAGCGGTCGAGGCGTTCGACGAAGGCCTGGCGTCCATCCAGCACACCGACGTGGTGGAAGGTCACGTAGTGGCGCGCCTCGATCTCGCGAACCCTGGCCAGTGTGTCTTCGAAGGCTTCCAGGTCCGACCAGGCGTCCCCGTAGTAGGGGCCGAAGCTCGAGAGGTCGATGTCCCCGAGGTAGAGGACGTCGTCCGGCTCCAGGTAGAAGGCGCAGTGGCCCCGGGTGTGTCCGGGGGTATGGATCACCCGCGCCCGGCATCCGCCCAGCTCGAAGACGTCTCCATCGCGAAAGGTGACCACGTCGTCGCGTGGAACGAAGTGGAACTGATTCAGCACCAGCGGACGAAAGGCGCGGTCGACCGCTTCGTCGTCGAAGCCGTAGATCGCCATGAAGTCGTCGATGGACTTCATGCCGGGTGCGTCGAGCTCGTGAAGGTGCCAGGGGACCTCTGAAAAGAGGTGATTCCCCGCGACGTGGTCCTCGTGGCAGTGGCTGTTCACGACGCGGTCGACGGAGGGAAGTCGGCCCCGTCGCGGCATCAGGCCGAGAGATGGATCGATCACCAGGGACTCCTCGTCTCCCCGCACCAGCACGCTGTTCCCTTGCGGGTACTTTCCCTGCTTCTCGCCGAGCAGCACGGTGACCCGGCCGAACTCGAGATCCACCAGCTCTCCCACCCGATCTGCCTCCTCGCTGCTCGGCCGCGCTGCTCTCAGCGGGCGCCGCGGGCCCGGGCGAGGTGGTCCCGGATCGCCGCCAGCCAGAGCTCCGTGTTCTCGATCTGCGGGCTGTGAGCAGCGCCGGGGATCTCGACGCGCGTGGCCCCCGGGATCCCCGCCTCGAACCGTCGCGAAGGCGCGAGGAAGTCGGTGTCCTCGGATCCGACCAACACCGTGGTCGGACAGCGGATCTCGCCGAGCCGGTCTTCCGCGCTCTCGTGATCGAGGAGCTGCTGCCCCAGCGTGGCGAACGCCTCCGGATCCATCTCCTCGATCTTGGCGCGGATGCGCTCCCAGTAGCGCTCCGGCCCCATTCTCTCCTCGGCGCGCCGGGAGGCGGCGGGCCGCTCCGGGTCCTGGGTCATCTGCGCCCGCATCGCGGTGAAGAGCGCCGCCATCCCCTGCTCGCGCGCGATCTTGCCTCCGAGCTCGATGAGCGGCCGGGATGAGCCGCCGATCGGTCCCGGCGCCGTGTCCATCAGCACCAGCGAGGCGACGCGCTCCGGGTGCGCGAGCGTCAGGCGCAGGCAGACCATGCCGCCCATCGAGTGGCCGAGCAGGTCGCAGCGCGCGATCCCCATCGCGTCGAGGAAGCGGGTCAGGTCCAGGACCAGCTGCTCCAGTGAGTAGGCCTCCGGGATCCCCGGGTTGGTCGAGCCCCCGTGGCCCCGCTGATCGAGGGTGACCGTGGGTCCGAGCTCCGCCAGGGCGGGGAGCACGTCGGCCCAGTCGTCGCGGGACCCCGTGAATCCGTGGACCAGGACGAAGGGGCGCTCGCCCGGCCCGGTTCGCTCCCACTCGACATGGATGTCTTCCAGCTCGACTCGTCCGATCTCCTGCATGGACGCAGTCTAATCGAAGTACGGGAACGTCCTCCGCTGCGACCGTGTCCGGCGGCGTCCGTTTTCGGCCGCCAAAACCGTCATCGCCGGCGCGCGGCCCGCCGTAGACTGGGTGCCGTTCGGATCCACTGGTCCCGCGGTGGAAGGAAGCATGGGCGCCGTGCTCTGGACCGGGGTTCTGGGGGCGACGATCGCCGCCCGGCTGCACCCGCCCTTCGCCGGGGAAGCGCGCTGGATCGCCCTCGGAGGTGCGTTCTGGATGGCGACTCACGGCTACCTGAGGCGCGGCGGTGAGGCGGAGAGCGGGCTTCGCTTCGTCGCTGGCCTGGCCCTGGCGGCGGGAGCGTCCCAGATCGGCTGGGTGCTGCTCCATCTCGACCGCGTGCCGGCCGATCCTCGCGCACTGCTCGATCTCGCGACGGGGCAGAGCGTTCTCTTCGCTCCCCTGGGTCTCCTCGCCGTGGCGCCGTGGAGCCGCGCCGCCCGCGAGCGCTATCTCGCGGCAGCGCTGGGAAGCTTGCCCCGGGCCTTTGCGGTGGCGCGTCTCGGCTGCCTCGCCGCGGGTTGCTGCCACGGCGTCACGGGAATCCACGGAACCCATCCGACCCGGCTCTACGAGATCGTGGGCCTCCTGGCTCTCGACGCGGGCACTCGGCGGCTTCCGTCGGCGTGGGTCGGGCCGGCGACACTCGTCGGTTTCGGAGGGGTCCGGCTGCTGACCGAGCCGGTTCGGGCAGTGCCACCCCTCGGCGAGCCCCTGGTCGCGCCGAGCTGCGTTGGGGCTCGGCTGGGTCGCGATCGGAGTCGCGATGGCGCTGGCTGCGGCGCGGCGTCCCCGCAAGCTTGCAGGAGCAGCATGAGGCGGGCTTCCCTCACAGGCGCACTCCAGGTCATGCTCGCCGTCTGGACGGTCCTGCTGAGCGGGCCACCCCTGTCTTCGCGGATCGGTGCAGAGCCCGCGACGTTCCTGGTGTTCTTCGTGTCCGCGGCCCTCCTCGTCGCGACGCGGCGTCCTCCCGTCGCGCGGCCTCGCGGCCGCCACGCGCTGCTCTTCGGATTGGCGCTCGCGCTCGGCTTCGCCAGCCACGCACCGCTTGGCGGCGTGATCGGCCTGGTGGGTCTCGCGCTCGGCCTCGATCCGGGCGAGCTGTCCTCTGCGGGCGCCGCCGGTCCTCTGCTGCTGATCTCGGTCGTCGCCGTGGCTCCGGTCTTCGAGGAGCTGCTGTATCGCGAGCGGCTTCTCGACGCGATCGCCGCCACCCGGCTGGGTGGGTCCGGTGCAACGCTCCTTACCAGTGCGCTCTTCGCGCTCACCCATCTGACAGCGTGGCAGGTGCTGGGCAGCTTTCTGGTGGGGCTCGTGCTGGCGCTGCTTCGCCGCGCATCGCGGAGCGTCCTGGCCTGCATCGGATTCCACGCGGGGCTCAATCTGTGCTCGGTCCGGGACTGCGCGGGAGGCGCGCTGGATGTTTGACGTCTCCCGAGCCCCGGACCTTCGCCCCGCTCGACACTCGAGGTTTCCCCGTTTCTCACCCCGATCCAATTCACACCCGAACCAGGAGAGGGCCGATGAGAAACAAGGCCGACAGGAGAACGATGGACCGCGCGGTGGCCGCGCTGGCGATCGCACTCACCTCGCTGCTGGGCTGTCCGCCCGGCGGCAAGAAGCTGGCTCCAGCGGCCGGCCTGCCGCAGTACCAGGAGCGCGCTGCGGTGGCCGTTCCCGGAGCGACCGTCAATCCGCTGGGAGGGAATCTCCTGATCCAGCGCACCGACCTCAGCATCGACACGCATCTCGGAATCCGCGAGATCGGCGCCAGCTACAACTCCGCGTCCGGGGGCTGGCTCTGGAGCTTCGACATCCGCTACGACGGCGCCGGCTTCGTGGATCCGACCGGCGCCTCCCACGACACTTCGGCCCTCGCGTCCGGTGACGCGATCCCGGGGACCGTGTGGGTGGTCGTCGACGCGGACACCGTGAAGACCAAGGGTGGTCTCGCCCACGACTTCGGGGCCGACTCCAGGCTGCGCGCCGTTCACTACACGAGCGCGGACTACCCGCGGCTCGCCTACGCGTCCGAGACGGTGGGTGAGGCCTCGCGCACCGTTGCCATCGATCAGTGCATGGCGCCGAGCGACTGCGAGACGGTCTTTTCGATCGCCTACGGAGCGGACGGGCAGGTCGCGTCGATCGAGGATCGGGCCGGCCGCCGGGTGGAGATCCAGCACTCGGAGGGCCGCCTGCTCCGCGTTCGCGACGCACTCGACACCGCCCGCGGCTGGGCCGGGACCCGCTACGAGTACGACGGAGACAATCTCAGCGCCATCGTGAACTCCGAGGGTGAACGCGTCGAGTACGGCTACGCGGGTCGTCGCGTGCGGGAGGTGCGCGCGATCGGGGAGGAGCATCCGGTCCACCGATTCGACTACTACGTGAAGGACGCTGCCGGGCTCTACTCGACCCGCTACGTCGATCCGCTCGGCCACCCGACCTGGTTCCGCTACGACGCGCAGCACCGCCTGCACGAGCGCGAGTCGGAGGACACGGGCGAGACGCTGCGCCTCGCCTGGGACGGTCTCCGGGTTGCCGTGGAGACCCGCCCCAGCGGCGTCGTCACCCGCTGGACCTACCTGGACGACGACGTCGCGAGCGAGGTGCAGCCCTCCGGCAACGTCGTGCACTGGAGCTACGCCCCCGATGCGGTCCATCGCGACGCCCCGCTGGAGCGAGCGCCGCTCGAGATCGTCGACAGCCTCGGCCTCCGCGAGCGCCGCGGCTACGACTCCGCCGGACGGCTGCGTGAGCGTCGAGAACGGGGAGGGAGAGCTCGTCGCCGGCTACGGCTACGCGCCCGACCAGAGCGTCGCCTCCCGCACCAGCATCGACGGCGTGATCGAGTACGGGGGCTACGGCGCTCACGGTCACCCCACGCGGATCGCCAGCAACGGGGTCGAGGTCTCGAACGAGTACGACCCGGTGGGAAACCTGCAGCGCGGGATCCACGGCACGATCCCCGAGCTCGGCGGAGTGGTCTTCCGGGAGTACGACGAGGACCGCAACCTCCGCCGCATCACGGTCGCGGACGCGGGCTACGGCGGCGTCCCCTGGCAGCCCGACCAGTACGTCGAGATCGAGCATCGCAGCGATGGCCGACGCACGCGGATCGCCCGCCCCGGCGGAGGGGACCACGAGTTCGACTACGATGCCCTCGGAAGGCTGGTCCAGGTGCGCGAGCGGGTCGGCGGCGCCTGGGTGGTGACGCGCTTCGAGTACGATGCCGCCGGCCGCCTCACCGCGACCGAGCTCGCCAACGGCATGCGCCGGGAGACCGTCTACGACGCCGCCGGTAGGATCGCCTCGCTCCGCAACCTCCGGGACGGCGTGATCGAGTCCTCCGCCAGCTTCGACTACACCCACGGCCAGCTTCGAAGCCTCCATGACTCGGTTCGCGGCGGAGCCGAGCTCTACTCGTACGACGGCGCAGGACGGGTGGAGATGGTCGAGTACCCCGACGGGGAGGTCCTCGTACAGCATCACGACCTCCGCTCCCGGAAGACCGAGGAGGTGTATGCGACCGACACGCTCCTGCGCTGGATCGACCGCAGCTACGACCTGGCCGACCGCGAGCTGTGCGTCTCGGACTCCGGCCAGCCCCTGCTCCAGCACGTGTACCAGGGTGGGAAGCTGGTCGAGACGCAGTACGGGAACGGTCTGGTCCGGGGCTACGGCTACCAGGCTTCGAATGGCCTCCTGGAGGAGTCGCGGACCGAAGGCCCCGCCGGGCTCGTGGAGGACACCGCGATCACCAGGGAGGGCCCCGGTCCACACATGCCGGGGCATCGGATCACCGCCGTCACGGTGACCTCCGGAGGCGTCTCGAGGACGACCACCGAGCAGTACGCGCTGGCGCCCCCGATCGAGGGATGGGATGGGGAGCCCGCGGCCGGTGCTCGCGTCTACCTCTGGCTCGCCGGATCGGACGCCACCGGTTACGAGTACGACGCGCTCGGCAACGCCCTCGGCTCGTCCGCCTACGGCGAGAGCTTCGAGTACAACGCGGAGGCCAACCGCCTGCTCTCGGCGACCACCTACGCCGCGGGGACCATCGACTACGCCTACGACGAGGCGGGATTCGCGACGTCGCGCCGCGGTGTTCCTCTCAGCTGGACGGCCTCGGGCCGCCTCGCCTCCTTCGGCCAGGACGTGGCCCTCGAGTGGGACGCGCTGGGTCGAAAGGTCCGCTCCGACGTGCTGGGCTCGGAGAGCCGCTGGCTCTTCGGCGGGCGAGTCCAGGCGGATCCGGCGGGCCTGCCCGTCGCGATCGACCTCGGCGAGGTTCGCGTGGATCTCGTCGCGGGTCAGCACCGCTACCGCCACCTGGACTTCCGCGGCAACGTCAAGTTCGTCTCGGACCAGCAGGGCGAGATCCAGAGCCACTACCACTACGACGCCTACGGACTGCGGCGCGTGTTCGGCTCCGACCAGGACCCGGTGCGCTTCGTAGGCCGCAGCCAGATCGGCGAGCTGATGCTGCTGGGTGCGCGGATCTACGATCCGGCCGTGGGTCGCTTCCTCTCCCCCGATCCGGTCCTTCAGAACATCAACCAGTACGCCTACGCACTTGGGAATCCGGTCTGGTTCTCGGATCCGTCGGGGCGGGATGCGGAGGGCGTCGTGGAGGCGATCCTGGTCAACTCCGCCATGGTTCTGGCGACGGCCTCGCTGTTCATCGTCGCGTCGGCGGTATCTGGGGCCCTGGCGGCGGCCTCCTTCGGGGTGGCCGGCCTCGCCTTCGCCATCTGGGTGGCCCACCAGCTCGAGGGGGTGGGGGGGAGCGGAGCCATCTTCGCCGGCTCCGGCCCGGCCGGGCCGCAGCACGGGGGAGGTGGCTCCGGAGGGGGTCAGAGCTGCTCGCCGGTTCGGCTGGCTTCGGTCCCCGGGCTCGGGTGGCTGCACTGGATCCTGATCGCGCTGCAGATCCTGCTCGCCCCCCTGCTGATCCGCACCTGGTCCGCGCGCGGGCCGGGGACCTCCCCATGAGCGGGAGGCAATCCGCACTCGCGGCGGGAGCCGGGACACCGCGGCCTCGACGGGGATCCCAGCAGAGCGGCGCCCTGCCACCCCATCGTCAGCCTGGCCGTCGTCGCCGTGGTCTCGCTCGCATTTGCGGCCCAGTGGTGGGCGGACGCCGTCGGGGCCGACGCCAACGGCTACGTCTTGTTCCTGGTCGGCGGTCTCTACGTCCCCTGGCTCCGGGAGGGCGAGATCTTTCGCCTCTTCACCGCCCCTCTGCTGCACTCGCGCGACGTCCACTTCGTGTTCAATCTGTCCGTACTGATGGGCTTCGGCGCGGTGCTGGAGGGGCTGATCGGGCACGCGAGGTACCTGCTGGTCGTGGCTCTCTCGATGCTCTCGGGCTCGCTCGCCGCCGTCGCCCTGCCGTCGGCTGAAGGCGTGATGGTGGGGTCTTCAGGCGCGGTGTTCGGGATGGTTGGCGCGATGGGGGTTCTTTCTCTGCGCGAGTGGCGAGAGGCTCCGCGCCCGCTGCGCGCGATGCGCTGGGTTCTCCCCATCGCTCTGGCGGCCGATCCGGTCATGATGCTCTGGATTCCAGAAGGGGTCGGATGGATGGCACACCTCGGCGGCCTGGCCGGTGGAATCGGTGCGATGGCGCTGCTCTCCCGCGGAGCGGGGCCGATTCCGCTGCTCCCCTCCTCGCGCTGGGTGCGCTGGGCCGCAGCGGGCCTGGCCGCGCTCTTCCTCTGTGCCGTCGCCGTCGACGTGCAGCGCGTCGCCTCCGGGCGGATCTGCGAGGTGATCCTGCGCGATGACCTGAGCGAGGCGGAGCGGACCGGTCTCGAGGCCGCGCTGCGCAGGCTTCCGGCCGCCTGCGCGGGCCTCGCGCCGGAGCCGCGCCCCGCTACTCCGACAGAGGGCGGGACGCCAGAGCGTCTGCGTACTCGTTCCAGCGCGAACCGTCGTGAGCCTTGATCCACTCGATGCGAACGTCGGGACGGGCCTGGGCCAGCGCGTAGAACTCCTGCACCAGCTCCAGGTTGGCGATCGGTCCGCTCTTGCGCCTCCAGCCGCGCTGCTCCCAGCCCGCCGCCCACTCGTTCACCGTCTTCACGCAGAGCTGGCTGTCGGAGTAGACGGTGATCTCCGCGTCGGTAGGGAGTGCGCGGAGTGCCTCGATCAGGGCGGTCAGCTCCATCCGGTTGTTGGTGGTGTCGGCGTCGCTGCCGCATCCCTGCTGCACGATCCGGTCGTTCTCGACCCAGACGAATCCCCAGCCGCCAGGCCCGGGGTTTCCCTCGCAGGAGCCGTCGGTGAAGACGCCGCTCTTCGGACCCGAGGTGTACCTCTCCAGCACCTGCTCCGGGGTCAACAGCGGCCCGCTGTCTCTACGGCTCATCGCACTCCTCGCAGCGTCTCTGCATCAGAGTACCAGGGGTGTTCGAGTTCAGCCCTGGTAGCTCTCCAGGAAGTCCCGGCGGAAGTCGTCGTACACCCTGTCGAGGATGGCCTCGCGCGCGCGCTGCACCAGGCGCTGGTAGAAGTGGGTGTTGTGGATCGAGGCGAGGATCGCGGAGAGCACCTCGTTCGAGGCGAACAGATGGTGCAGGTAGGCGCGCGAGAATCCGCCGGCGCAGGCGGCGCAGTCGCAGGAGGTGTCGATCGGGTAGGCGTCGCGCCGGTAGCGGCGGTTGCTGAGGCGGATCCGGCCGCGCGAGGTGAAGACGCTGGCCGAGCGCGCGTAGCGGGTGGGGATCACGCAGTCGAAGAGGTCGATTCCCTCGCCGATGGTGGCGAGCAGGTCCTCGGGAAGTCCCACGCCCATCAGGTAGCGGGGCTTGGAGTCGGGGAGCAGGGGCGCGGTCAGCGCGGTGATCTTGCAGAGCAGCTCGTGGCCCTCACCGACGGAGACGCCGCCGATGGCGTAGCCGGGCAGGTCGAGCGCCACCAGGGAGCTGGCGCAGGCGACGCGCAAGTGCTCGTAGACGCTGCCCTGCACGATTCCGAACAGCGCCTGCTGACGGCTGCGCCGGTGCGCCTTCGCGCAGCGCTCCGCCCAGGAGAGGGTCCGCCGCACGCCGGTCCCGGCCAGCTTCTCGTCGGCCGGGTAGGGCGTGCACTCGTCGAAGGCCATGATGATGTCGGCCCCCAGCTCGTTCTGGATCTCGATGGAGCGCTCCGGCGTGAGCTCGATGGCCGACCCGTCCACCTCGTTCTTGAAGCGAACGCCCCGATCGCTGATCTCCTTGCTCGGCAGCGAGAAGACCTGGAAGCCGCCGCTGTCGGTCACGATCGGGCCTTCCCAGCACATGAAGCGGTGCAGGCCGCCGAGCTTTGCCACCAGCTTCTCGCCGGGCCGCAAGGCCAGGTGGTAGGTGTTGGCGAGGAGCACCTCGGCGCCCGCGGCGCGGAGCTGCTCGGGTGTCAGGGCGCGCACCGCCGCCTGGGTCCCGACCACCATGAAGGCGGGGGTGTGGATCTCACCGTGGGGCGTCGTGAAGACGCCGGCGCGGGCCGCGCCGCTGGTCTGCTGGAGCGTGTAGCGAAAGGGCCTGCCCATCTCCGAGAAGCCTAGCGACTTCGATATACTCCGGTCCGAATCCTCGGGGGAGCGAGGTCATCCGGACAGCGTTCGCAGATCGCCTCACCGCGGCCACGCGCCGGCTCGGCCATCCCCTTTGCGTCGGCCTGGATCCACACCTCGATCGCTTCCCGCCGCTCTTTCGGCGCGGGGCGCTGGCTCCCGGCGCTCCCGAGACGGCGGCAGCCGTCGAGAGCTTCTGCCTGGCGATCCTGGACAGGCTGGCGGGACGGGTCGCAATCGTGAAGCCCCAGATCGCCTTCTTCGAGCGCCTGGGCTGGAGGGGGATGCAGGCGCTGGATGGCGTCGTCGCGGCGGCGCGGGAGCGGGGTCTCCTGGTGCTCCTGGACGCCAAGCGGGGTGACATCGGATCGACGGCCCGGGGCTACGCCGAGGCCTATCTCGGCAGCGAGGCGGTGCTCCCCGTGGATGCCATCACGGCGAACCCCTATCTGGGCCTCGACACCCTGGAGCCCTTCGCAGAGGCGGCGGGCGCCACCGGTGCGGGCGTCTTCGTCCTGGTCAAGACCAGCAACCCGGGCTCCGGAGACCTCCAGGATCGCAGCGTCGCTGGAAGGCCGCTCTACGAGCAGGTTGCCGAGTCCCTGGCCGGGATCGCGGATCGCATGGCCGGCCCCGAGACGGGCTGGTCTTCGCTCGGCGTAGTGGTCGGTGCGACCTATCCGCAGGTGCACCGGCGGGTCCGGGAGCTGCTGCCCCGGGCGCTCTTCCTGGTGCCGGGCTACGGCGCCCAGGGCGGCGGCGCGGGCGACGCGGTGGCGGGCTTCGTCGCGGGCCCCACGGGCCGCCTGGAGGGCGGGGTGGTCAACTCCTCCCGAGCCATCCTGTTTCCACCCGGGGCCGATACGGACGCTGCCAGCGTCTGGGAGCAGGCCGTGGACGAGGCCCTCGACCGCGCCATCGGCGAGCTGGGCGAGGCCGTCTCCTAGCGGTAGGTCTTCCGCGCGCCGCCGCTTCGCAGCAGCCGCCTCCGCCGGAGCTTCGCCTTCAGCTTGGCCCGCAAGCGGGCGCTCTTGGAGCGATTCCTGTGGGGGAGCTTGGTCGACTTCCTCATGGACTCCTCCTAGCGCGGTTCGGGCCGGCGGAAAGTAGGCGAGCGCGGTGGTTGCGTCTACCCTTGGGCGGGATCGTGCTCAGGAGGCCAGATGGAGACCCCCCTCGACCGCATGATGGACTTCGACCTGACGCCGGAGCAGCGCCAGGTCCGCGCCGCGGTTCGCGACTTCGCCGAGAAGGAGATCCAGCCCTTCGTCGAGCAGTACGAGCGGGAGGCGCGCTACCCGACCGACCTGATCCAGAAGCTCGTCCCTCTGGGGTACATCGCACCGCTGATCCCAGAGCAGTACGGGGGCTCCTTCATCGACGTGATGACCTACGGGGTCATCTGCGAGGAGCTGGCGCGGGTGGACTGGGTGATCGCCTCGGTCGTCTCCGTGACCAACTCGCTGCTGGCCGGGTCGATCCTGCGCTTCGGCTCCGAGGAGCAGAAGCAGCGCTGGCTTCCGGCCATGGCCGACGGGAGCTGCCTCACCTCCGCCTGCCTGACCGAGCCCGACAGCGGCACCGATCTCGGCAGCCTGCGCACCCTGGCGGTGAAGGTGGATGGCGGCTGGCGTCTCAGCGGGACCAAGGTCTTCATCTCCCACGCGGCCCATGCGGGGCTCTTCCTGGTGATGGCGACCGTGGACCGGGAGAAGAAGCACAGGGGTGTCACCGCCTTCCTGGTGGAGCCGAGGAGCGAGGGGATCCGCATCGGGGATTTCCCGATGCGCACGCTGAAGCGCGACAACCTGGCGGAGGTCCACTTCGAGAACGCCTTCGTTCCCGACGACGGCCTGCTCGGCGAGCCGGGCAAGGGCTTTCCGGTGCTCGGGTCCGCCCTCGACACCGGGCGCTTCTCGGTGGCGGCGCGCTGCGTTGGCCAGGCGCAACGCTGCATCGACCTGGCCGTTCCCTACGCTCTGGAGCGGGAGGCCTTCGGACAGAAGATCGCCGAGTTCCAGATGATCCAGAAGAAGATCGCCGACATGACGTGCCGCACCCAGGCCGCGCGCGGGGTCGTCTACCAGCTGGGGCGGATGAAGGATGGCGGCGTGCCGCGCGCCTCGATGGAGGCGTCGATGGCGAAGCTCATGGCCAGCCAGGCCGCCGTGCAGAACGCCCTCGACGCCATCCAGATCCACGGCGGCTACGGTCTCTCGGAGGAGTACGAGGTGGGGCGCCTGCTGCTGGAGGCCAAGGCGCTGGAGTTCGGCGAGGGGACCAGCGAGCTCCACAACAAGATCATCGCCGAGTTCATGTTGGGAACCCGCAAGCAGTGAGCCCGGGCGGGCGACGGCTTGCGAGGGCCCGAAGGGGGAAAGACTTGAGTCAAAGGGACGAGCTGCTGAGGCTGATCCTGGAGGTTTCCTTCGAGAAGCGCCGAGTGACGCTCGCGAGCGGCAAGCAGAGCGACTTCTACCTCGACCTGCGCCAGACCCTGATGCGGCCGCGCGGCGCGCGCCTCGCCGGACTCCTGGCGCTCGACAAGCTGCTCGGGGGGCCGCCCGTGGACGCGGTGGGCGGGATGGCCGTGGGCGCGGTCCCCTTCGTCTCCGCGATCCTGCTCGCCGCAGCCGAGCGGGACCCGGAGACCGAGCTTCTCGGCTTCTTCGTTCGCAAGCAGGCGAAGAAGCACGGCCTCGGCCGGCGCATCGAGGGTGCCTTCGAGGCCGGTCAGAGCGTCGCCCTGGTCGAGGACACCACCACCACCGGCGGCTCGACTCTCGAGGCCGTCGACGCGGTGAAGGCCGAAGGCGGCAAGGTGGCGCGGGTGCTTTGCCTGGTGGACCGGGGCGAGGGAGCGCGGGAGGCCTTCGCGGAGCGCGGCATCGAGCTGGAGGCGATCTTCAGCCGGGCCGACCTGCCCGTCTAGCTGAAACAGGAGACAGGAGCATGAGACTGAACCTCGGATCGATCCTCCAGGCGGCTGCAGCGAGTCGGCCCGAGCACCCGGCCGTCCGGCTGAACGAACGCGTGATCACCTACGCAGAGCTGGATCGGATGGCGCGCGGAGTCGCTACCAGCATCCTGGAGCGCGGCCTCGAGCCCGGTGACCGGGTGGCGCTCATGGTTCCCAACGTTCCCGAGTTCAGCATCGCCTACTTCGGCATCCTCTACGCCGGCTGCGTGGTCGTGCCGCTCAACGTCCTGCTGGCCCCGCCCGAGGTCAGCTACCACATCGAGGATTCCGGGGCGGGTCTCCTGATCGCGCACACCTTCTTCCAGGAGTCCGCCAGCAAGGGGGCGCTCGGCGCCGGGGTCCCCGTGGTCTGGACCGAGGGAGAGGCCAAGGGGCATCTCCCCGATCTCGCCTCCGCGCCGCCGATTCTCGCACTCCATCCGACGGGCGCGGAAGACACCGCGGTGATCATCTACACCTCGGGGACCACCGGCCGGCCCAAGGGCGCGGAGCTCACCCACTCGAACCTGCTGATGAACTCGGCGCTGGTGGTGCCGCGCCTGATCCCGCTCGACCGGGACGACGTGGCCCTGGCCGTGCTCCCGCTCTTCCACTCCTTCGGACAGACCTGCGTCCAGAACGCCTGCATCGCCAACGCCGCCACTCTCACGATGCTCCCTCGTTTCACGCCGCAGGATGCCTTCGAGATCATGGAGCGGGACGGGGTGACGCTGTTCGCCGGCGTCCCGACCATGTACTTCGGGCTGCTCCACTACGAGGGAGACCGCAGCTACGATCTCTCCAAGCTCAAGCACTGTCTCTCCGGCGGTGCGCCGATGCCCGTCGAGGTGATCACCGCCTTCGAGCAGAAGTTCCCGGTCCAGGTTCTGGAAGGCTACGGCCTCTCGGAAACCTCGCCGGTCTCGAGCTTCAACGTCTCCGACCGGCCGCGCAAGGTCGGATCGATCGGTTATCCGGTCTGGGGGGTGGAGATGGCGATCCTCGACCTCGACGATCGGCCGCTTCCGGACGGGGAGCGCGGCGAGATCTGCATCCGCGGTCACAACGTCATGAAGGGCTACTGGGAGCGTCCCGAGGCCACCGAGGAGGCCATGCGCGGCGGCTGGTTCCACACCGGCGACCTGGGGATCCGCGACGAGGACGGCTGCTACACGATCGTGGATCGGGTCAAGGACATGATCCTGCGCGGCGGCTTCAACGTGTACCCGCGCGAGGTGGAGGAAGCGCTCTACACGCACCCGGCCGTGGTCGAGGCGGCGGTGATCGGCGTTTCCCACGGCAGCCACGGCGAGGAGGTCAAGGCCGTGGTCGCCCTGGCCAAGGACCAGTCGGTCACGGCGGAGGAGCTGATCGCGTTCTGCAAGGAGCGGCTGGCGGCCTACAAGTACCCGCGCATCGTGGAGTTCGTCGACGAGCTCCCCAAGGGCCCGACCGGCAAGATCCTGAAGCGCGAGCTCGCCAAGTAAGCGGCGATCCACGGCCGGCGGGGACAGCGGCTCATGGCTCGCCCGCGCCCTGCGCTGCGGGGCGGCACGGGGGAACCGGTTCCAGGGCCCGCACATTCCACGCGTGCTGTGCTCTACTTCGCCGCTGTCCCCGCCGGCCGTGGATCGCCCTTGGACTCAACCTGCTCCGCTGCCGAACAGATCCAGGATCGCGTCGAGGTTGGCGCGCACTTGTTCGGGCTCGACGCCGACGGTGGGAGCGTAAAAGAGCGGCTCGTCGGTGAGGTCCTTCCACTGTGCGAGGCGGTCGCGGGCCTCGTCGGGTGTGCAGGCGATGCCGATCTCTTCGACGAGCGTATCCGGCACGGCGCTGGCCATGGCGGCCAGGTCGAAGCTCCGCAGCGCCTTTCGGCAGGCCTGTCCGACCTCTCGCATTCCGTGGAGGTCCAGCACCGAGTGGTAGAGCTCCGTCGTGAGGTAGAAGCCGATCTGGCTCTTCGCATCCCGGACGGCCTGAACGCGGTCGTCGGAGATGGAGGTGACGACGTAGGGCGCGAGCTTGCAGGCACCGCTCTCCCGGCCTGCCTTCTCCTCGGCGCCCCGCAATCCGGGAAGGGTGACCTCGCGGTGCCAGCGCCGGGTCGCGATCGGGTGGCCGACCAGGGCGTCGGCGACCGTCCCCGCGGCCGCGATCATCCCCCGGTTCACCGCGGCGACCCAGATCGGAATCTCGGCGCGAGCAGCGCCGGGTCGCGAGTAGATCGGCACGTTCAGGTTCCAGTAGCGGCCCTCGAAGCGGAAGCCGATCCCTTCCTGAACGGCGATCGCCTGCCGCAGCAGCGTGACCAGCTCCCTCATCCGGGGGGCTGGTGCGGAGAAGGGAACGCCGAACCAGTCCTGGTTCATGCGCCGGGTGCCGCTTCCGAGCCCGAGGATCATGCGTCCCCCGGAGAGCTCGTCGAGATCCATCGCCGCGCTGGCGTGGAGGAGGGGGCTGCGGGTGAAGGCATTGGCGATTCCAGTTCCCAGGCGGATCCGTTCGGTCGCCTGGGCGATGGCGCCCAGGGGCACGTAGCCGTGCCGGTTGAAGAACTCGATCGTGAAGACAGAGCCGAAGCCCGCCGCCTCCGCACGCACCGCAAGATCCACGTCGCCTCGAACCGTGCCGCTGGTCAGGATCAGCCCGCTGCTCATGGCCGCAGTGTAACGAAGCGAAATGGCGCTCCCCGTGACCGGATTCGTCACAGCCCTCCGCTTCACTCCGGGTTGCGGTGGGTCTCCCCCCGCCCGCCGCACCAGGAGGACCGGATGAACCACATGAATCCTGCCCTACGGACCGTGATGCGATGCCTGGTGTGCGGCTTCACCGAGATCCGGACGGACGAGGTGTTGGATCGCGGGGTGGTGCTGCTGGCCGAGTGTCCGCGCTGCGATCATCGCTGGACCGAGCGCCCCACCACCTGGGCGTCGCCGATCTCGACCCGGCTCGCTCCGGAGAGCTTCGCCGCGTGATAAGGTCTCCCGGGTGCGGGTCGTCCTCTACACGGGCAAGGGTGGTGTTGGCAAGACCACCACCGCCGCGGCGACGGCCGTCCATGCGGCCCGGAGCGGGCGTGCCACGCTGGTGGCCTCGGCGGACTCGGCCCACAGTCTGGGAGACGTCCTCGAGCGGCCCCTCGGTCCCCAGCCGAGCCGCCTGGCGCCGAACCTGGACGCCCTCGAGGTGGATACGCCCACCGAGACCCATCGACACTGGGGTGCGGTGCGCGACTACCTGGTATCGCTCTTCCGCTATCAGGGAATCGAGGAGGTGGTCGCCGAGGAGCTGGCATTGCTCCCGGGGGCCGAGGAGCTCACCACCCTGATCGCCGTGGAGTCCTATGCCCGCGAGGGTGGCTACGAATTCGTCGTCGTGGACTGCGCGCCGACCGATTCGGCGCTGCGGCTGCTGACGCTTCCCGAGGTGGCTCGAGGAGCGTTTCGCGTGCTGCTTCGGGTGCAGCGGGTCCTCGCCAGCGTGGTGACACCCCTGGCCCGGAACCTGGTTCCGATGCCCCTGCCGGACTCCGCGGTGTTCCGGGACGCCGAGCATCTGCTGTTCCGAAAGCTTCACGGACTCCGGGACTTCGTCAGCGACCGCGACACCAGTGTTCGCCTGGTGCTCACCCCCGAGCGAATGGTGATCGACGAGGCGCTCCGCGCCCACACGGACCTCGCCCTCTTCGAGCTTCCCTGTGATGCCGTCGTGATGAACCGGCTGCTCCCCGAGGCCGCTGCCGAGGAGGACTTCTTCCGCGATTGGGTTCGGCTCCAGGAGGAGCGCCTCGCCGAGGTGGAGGAGTTGTTCGCGCCGCTCCCGGTGCTGACGGCTCCTCTTCAGGACGACGAGGTCACCGGCCTGGATCGCCTCGCAAGGCACGCCGATCGGCTCTTCCGGGATGTCGAGCCCGATGCGTTGCTCTGCACCGCGCCGCGAATCCGCTTCCGGGCCGAAGGGGACGGTTACCGCATCGAGCTGCCACTGCCCCACGCGAGTTCGCGGGAGCTGGACGTCTCCAGGGTCGACGACGAGCTGGTGATCGAGACCGCATCGCGGAGGCGCTCGCTTCCGCTCCCCCGGCGCATCGCGCGTCTCGAGCTCGCCGAGGCGAGGGTGCGGGAAGATTCGCTGGTGGTGCACTTCACCGCAGCTCCGGGAGCCGACTAAGTGCGGGTCATCCTCCTCACCGGAAAGGGGGGTGTCGGCAAGACCAGCCACGCCATTGCGACGGCCCTGGGCGCCGCCGCCCACGGCCACCGGGTCTTCCTGCTCTCGGCGGATCCCGCGCACAGCCTGGGCGACGCCCTGGGCAGGCGGGTCGGGGCGCGCCCCACCGCGCTCGCCGAGGGGGTGGTGGCCCGCGAGGTGGCCGTTCTCGACGAGCTCGACCGCTCCTGGTCGGAGATCCAGCGCTGGCTCCGGGAGCTGTTGCGGGACGACACCGACGAGGTCCTCGCCGAGGAGCTCCTGGTCTTTCCGGGGCTGGAGGAGCTGGTGGCCCTCCGGGCGATCCGGGAGGTGGAGGAGATCGGCGACTTCGACGTCTGTGTGGTCGACTGTGCACCCACCGGAGCGACCCTGCGGATGCTTCGCTTCCCGGATGCGCTGCGCATCTTCATGGAGAACTTCTTCGACCTGGAGCGCCGGAGCGCCCGGCTGCTGCGGCCCCTGATGGAGCGGGTTCGCGTGGCGGGCGTGGTGCCGAGGGACGAGTTCTTCGAGGCCATCGAGCGGCTCTACTGCGACGTCGAGGACGTGCGTCAGATCCTCCTGGATGGTGAGCGGACCGCGGCGCGGCTGGTCGTCAACCCGGCCCGGGTCGTGATCGAGGAGACGCGGCGCTCCTTCGCGTACCTGAGTCTCTACGGTGTCGCGACCGACGCCGTCATCGTCAACCGGGTGCTGCCGGCGGAGGCCGCGGGTGGCTATCTGGCCCACTGGGCCGAGCGGGAGCGCGGCGAGCTGGATTCGATCGAGGCTTCGTTCCCGGTGCCGCAGCTGCGGGCGCCCCTCTATCCCCGCGAGCTCTGCGGCATCGAGGATCTCACCCGGCTGGCCCGCGACGTCTACGGGGATCGCGACCCCGCGGCCCTGTTCTCGCACGGCCGACCGATCCGCCTGCGCAAGCATGCCGGCCGCACCCGCCTCGAGGTCGATCTCCCGAGTGTCTCCAAGGAAGAGATCGACGTCGTGACCCGGGGCTCGGATCTGATCGTGAAGGTGCGAGGCGCCTCTCGCTGGATCGCCCTTCCAGCTTCCGTCCGGGGCCGCCCGATCCGCGTCGCCCGGCTGCGCGAAGGCGTACTGGAGGTGGAGTTCGGGTGACGCCGCAGCGGATCGTCTCGCTGGTGCCGAGCCTGACCGAGGCGCTCTTCGCGCTGGGACTGGGAGACCGGGTCGTCGGAGTGACAGAGTGGTGCGTGCATCCCGCCGAGGGCGTGGCGTTGCTGCCGAAGGTCGGGGGCACCAAGGACCCCGACATCCCCTCCATCCTCGCGCTTCGTCCGGAGCTCGTGATCGCCAACCGCGAAGAGAACCGGCGCCGCGACGTGGAGCGTCTGGAGGCCGCGGGGATCCGGGTCTGGACGACCTACCCGCGGACGGTTCGCGATGGGGTCGAGCTGCTCGCTGCGCTGGCCGGGCTGGGCGCGCCCCCGGCGAGGCGCAGCGCCGTGGTGGATCCGGCCATGGCCGCACTCACCCGGGCCGAGCAGAAGCGGATCGAAGGGCGGATCCGGGTCGTCTGCCCGATCTGGCGGGATCCCTGGATGGTCGTCGGCGGCGACAGCTACTCCCACGACCTGATCACACTCTGCGGTGGCGAGAACGTCTTCGCCGCCGCGAGCCGGCGCTATCCGCGCGTCGAGCTGGCGGAGATCGAGGCCGCAGGACCGGAGCTCGTGCTGCTGCCCGACGAGCCGTACGCGTTCGGCCAGAGGGACGCTCAGGAGATCGGCGCTCTCGACATCCCGGCGGCCCACACGGGCCGCATTCATTTGATCGACGGTACGCTCGTGTCGTGGTACGGTCCGCGCATCCTGCAGGCCATCGAGACGCTCTGCGGACTGTTCGCGGGAGCGACCACTGGCGGGCAGGCCAGGGGGAGGAGGGTGCGCTCGTGAACCGGACCACCGCGCAGCGTTCGTGGAGAGTCTTCTACGTTCTCGGGGCCGCGATTCTGTTTCTCGCGTCGCTCTCCGCGAAGGCGGCAGAGCTGATCGACGTGCGGATCGGCGTGCACGAGAAGTACACGCGCGTCGTTATCGAGACCGACGCCGAAGCTCCCTACCACATCGAGTCTTCGGTGGGCGGCGAGGTGGTGCTCGATCTGGCGGCCTCGAGTCAACCCAGGGCAGTCTCTTCCAGCAAGAGTCCGCACCTGGAATCGGTGCTCGTGAAGCCGACTCCGAGCGGGGGCAGTGAGGTCCGAATCGCCCTGCGCGTTCCAGTGGACGTGATGCTGATGGTTCTCAGCGAGCCGGACCGGATCGTGATGGATCTGGTCGAGACGACCACCGAGGCAGCGCCGACGGCAGCAGAGCCGGCAGCGCCGGTTCCGGAGCCCAAGCCCGTGGCGGAGGCGCCCCCCGAGCCGGCCGAGACGATCCCGCAGCCGAAGCAGGCGACGCCAGCAGCCGAAGCGAAGCCGCTCGCCGAGGCGCCCTCGGAGCCGGCACCGGCCGAGCCGGCGAAGCCCGTGGCCGGGCAGGAGAAGAAGCAGCCGAGGCGGAAGGCGAGCGCCGCTCCCGCGGTCCCGGAGCCGGATCCGAGTGCCGCGCTGTCCACCGGAGAGCCGCCGGGCGGGCGCTCGCTCACGCGCCGAAAGCCCGCGCGCCCCCCTGCGAATCTGCCTCGCCGCGGGGTCGAGCCTGCGCCTCCCGCCGCCAAGGGAGGCTTTCTGGCTCAGCTTCCCGCGCCATTCGACCGGCCGCTCGTCCTCGCCGGGATCGGGCTCGGCGTGATCTTCGTGATCGCTTTCGCCCTCCTGCGCCGAAGGGGCTCCGCAGAGGAGGAGCCGATCACGCCCTTCGCCGCCGGGGAGCCCTTCTCCGCAGACGAGCAGCCTGCGGTGGCGGCGGAGCCGGAGGTCGCGGAAGAGCCTGAGGCGGTCGAGGCGGGAGCGGAGATTTCGGCCGAGCCCGAAGCCGAAGTGGAGGGTGAGGGGCCCTCGCTCTTCGATCAGCCGGAGGAGGACGAGGACCGGCCGGCCGGGGAGGCGGATGAAGAACCGGCCGAAGAGCCCAGCGTGGAAGAGGTCGAGGAGCCGATTCTGGAGCCGGACGAGGCTCGGGGGGAGATCGTGGTCGCCGAGGCCGTCGAGCCGATCGCGCAGCCCGGTGCGACCGAGGAGCTGGAGCGGCGGCTCGGCCACCTGGAGCAGCGCTTGGAGGAGCTACTCGACGAGAAGGATCGTCTCGGCCGTCAGGTTGCCGCCCAGACCGAGGAGCTGCGTGTCCAGCGCGCCGCCATCGCGCGAACGCAGCGAGTCCTGCGCGATCTCTCGAGGCCGGGGGATCAGGCGACGGAGCCGGTCCCGAAGGACTGACCCTCGAGCAGGAACGTCCCCGTTTCTCGCGTCCCCGCTACTGGCCCTGGTCGCAGGCCAGCTGGAGTGCGCCGAGCGCGCCGGCGAACTCGCCGTCGGGGAGAAAGATGGTCTCGTGGCCGAGCGCAGCCGTGATCAGCTGCAGCACCTCATGGAGAGTCCGGTTGCGCCGCAGCGTCGAGCCGCCGAACACCACCCGGTCCGTCTGGTGCGCGGCTCCCAGCCCCGCACAGATCAACGCCACGTTCTCGCCCACCAGCCCCATCACCGCGTGGGCCAGGTCCTCGGGCTTCGGCCTGGCCTGGCCGCCGTCCGAGCGAGCGAGCTTCCCGAAGCTCGCAGCGGTCAGCTCACCGAGCAAGGGGATCTCTCCGGCCCGGTAGATGTCCGACACCAGCAGGTCCACCTTCCGGCGATCGCCGCGCTCGGCCAGCGCGGCGATTTCGGAGAACTCGGAGCGATCGAGCAGGACCGCGCCGAGCCCCACCACCGTCCCGCCGCCGAGGGCGGTCCCACCGATCCGGTTCACCGCCATTCCGTCCACCAGCATCACCGAGGTTCCGGTGCCCAGCGAGACCAGCAGGTATCGCCGCTTGGGGCCCAGCGCCACGACTTGCAGCAGCTTCGCCGCGCCGCTGCCCCATGCGGCGAACTCGTTGACGCGGAGCGTCCGACAGTCGAGCTGCTGCTCGAGGTTCGTCGCGCCGCCGCCGGTGAGGCCGACCCTTTCGGGTCTGGCGGCTTGGATCGTTTTCACCACTTCCGAGAGCGCCGTCGCCGGCGTCAGCCGGTAGCTCAGCGCCCCTTCCGGGGCCCGGATTGCGATCTTCACCAGGGTCGCGCCCGCATCTACGCCGATCACTGTGTTCGTCAGCTCGGTCAATTGATACTCTTTCCGTTTCAGGAGCTTGGCCACACGCCAGGACGTGCCCACAGATGTATACCCAGTTCTACGGGTTGCGCGAAAAGCCGTTCTCGCTCAGCCCTGATCCCCGCTATTTGTTCCTGGCCGATTCCCATCGCGAGGCCCTCGCCCACCTCCTCTACGGGATCGAGCAGGGCGAGGGGTTCATCGCGATCACGGGTGAGGTGGGGACCGGGAAGACCACCCTCTGCCGCACGCTGCTCCAGCGGATCGAGCCCGGGACCGAGGTGGCGTTCATCTTCAACCCTCAGCTCTCTGCGCTGGAGCTCCTCCAGGCGATCAGCGCCGAGCTGGGTCTCGAGACCGGGGATCGCACCCGCCGCGAGCTCACAGACCAGCTGAATCGCTTCCTGCTGGCCAAGCGGGAGGAGGAGCACCGGGTGCTCCTGATCATCGACGAGGCGCAGAACCTCGAGCTGGATGCGCTCGAGCAGGTGCGGCTTCTCTCCAATCTCGAGACCAACACCGCGAAGCTGATCCAGATCATCCTGATCGGTCAGCCGGAGCTCGATGCGGCTCTCGAGCAGCCGAGCCTGCGGCAGCTCTGCCAGCGGATCAGCGTGCGCTGGCGCCTCGCCCCGCTCTCCACCAACGAGACCCGCGAGTACGTGCGGCACCGGCTCCGGATTGCTGCGGGCGCACCGCGGGATCTCTTCACGGAGCTCGCCCTGCGTGAGATCCACCGGCGCTCCCAGGGAGTGCCCCGGATCATCAATCTCCTCTGCGACCGTGCCCTCCTGGCCGGCTACGCCGCGAGTGCGAGGTCCATCGGCCTGGGGCTGGTGACGCAGACGGACAAGGAGCTTCGGGGTGGCGCTCGCTCCCTGCCCGGCCCCGCGCGGCCCTCTCTCCTCGGCCGGATCCTCCCGGCTCCGCTTCGCCGAGTCGTGCCCGCAGCCGCACTGATCGGGATCGGCCTGTTCGCCGGCCTCGCCTGGCAGACATGGAGCGGCGAGGCCGGCATCGACTTCGCAGCGCAGACGCCGGAGGTGTCGGCGCCACCCATCCGGAGCGCCGACCCGCCGTGGGGCGCCGAAGCCGGGCTCGCTGGCTCCGTGGCGCCCGGCCGCTGGACGGGCCCGGAGAGCGCAGAGCTCAGCGATCGCGGGAGGGCTGCCACGGGGTTGAGAGAAGGCTCCCCTCAGCAGTCGGAGGCGCCGGTCCGCAGCGCGGCGATTCAGACTCCCGCAGCGGTGCGGGCAACCCCGTTGGCGGGGACGGACCTGGCCACCGAGCTCGCGCGAAGCTCTCCTGCCGTCTCCACCGCCAGGTCGCTGAGCGCACTGCTCGAGATCTGGGGCGAGGCCCCCATGGCGACGGGGCTGATGCCGTTCTCTCAGGCTCTCGCAACCCTGGTGGAGAGAGGGCTGGCGGTCCTGCCACTCGAGGGAGCGAACGTCCAGGCGCTCCAGCACTTCAACTACCCGGCGATCCTCGAGCTCTCCGCGCTCGATGGAATGCCCCGCTTCGTGTTGCTGGCCGGGCTCGCGGATGGTGAGGCCCTGCTCGCCGGCGTCGATCCGCGCGGACCGCTCCGCGTACCGGTCGGGCAGCTGGAACAGCACTGGAGCGGCAATGCCTGGGTGGCCTGGCGGGACTTCGCGGAGCTGCCCGAGATCATGCGTCCACCGCTCAGTGGGGCGCCGGTGAGCTGGCTCCAGCAGGCGCTCGCCCGGCTGGGCTTCTACAGCGGCACCCCGACCGGGGAATTCGACTCCGCCACCGTAGAGGGAGTCCGTGCGCTGCAGGCGAGCCTGCATGTCGACGTGGACGGAACGGTCGGCGAGGTGACAAAGGCGAGGCTCTACGAGCGGCTCGGGTTCTACCAGGTGCCGCGGCTCGGCAGGCTCGACGAGGAGACCGAGTGAGCACGATTCTGAAAGCGCTCCAGCGCGTCGAGGGGGAGAAGGGTGACGACAGTCCGGCGACCGGGCTTCGCGAGGGTGTGGTCGCCCAGGGGGCGCCCCCTTCGCGCGATCGCCGGCCTCCCTGGCAGATCGGTCTCGCTGCACTCCTCGTCCTGCTCCTGCTGGGATTCTTCGTCTGGTGGCTGATCCCCGCGGACGAGATCGCCCCGCCGTTGGCCGAGGCGGAGCCTGCGGTCGCGGCGCTGGAGCGTCCCGCCGCACCTGCCCCGAGGCTGGAGCGCCGCACTGCTCGGAGACCGCAGACGGCAGCGCGCGAAGGGGCCCGGCCGGCCGAGCCGCCCCCGGTCTCGCCCCGGGCTCGTTCGGTCGCACCGCAGCCGCCTCCCGCCTCCATCGAAAGGCCAGCGCCCCGTGCACGGGTTGGGGAGACACCGCCTCCCCAGGCCGCCGCGCCTCCCGCTCCCGCCGTCGAAGCGACGCTGCCTCCCGCGCGGGCTCCGGCGACCCCCGCACCTCCTCCCCAGGTCGGGGAGCCCGAGCCCTGGGCGCGGATCGTCGAGGTGCCCGCGCCCGAGGCGGAGCCCTCTCCGCCGGTCCCCAAGCCGGAAACCCGAACGCCGCCCACGCCTCTCGAGCCGACGGTCGCGAAGGCTCCGCCGCCTTCGCCTCCCGAGCCCGCCGTCGCAAAGACCGCTCCGCCCGCTCCCGTGGCGAAGGTCCGCCCGCCGGCGATCACGGTGAAGAGGACCATCTGGCACCCGACGCCCGAACGCCGGGTGGCCCAGGTGGAGGTGGAAGGGCGCGAGGGGCAGATCCAGCTTCACGAGGGCGATGCGGTGGGAACGCTCGTGGTGGCGGAGATCAAGCCCTCGGAAGTCGTCTTCCTCCACCAGGGCCAGGAGCTCCACCGCAGGGTCGGCGGCAAGCGGTGAGCGGCGCGCAGGTTCAGGTGAGTGTGGTGGCGGACAGCCACGGACATCTCTGCGACGAGACCGTGGACGCCCTCTCGGGTGCGGACCTGATCCTGCACGCCGGCGACATCGGTGGCGAATCGATCCTGGACCGGCTCCGCGCACTGGCACCCGTGGTGGCCGTCGTCGGCAACGGAGATCCCGACCTCGCCCGCCGCTATCCCTGGGAGCAGCGCGTCGAGTTTGCGGGGGCCCGCCTGCTGCTGTGTCACTGGTACGACAACTGGGGCAGGGTCCACCCCAAGGTCGAACGGGAGATCGACGAGTGGGATCCCCACGTGTTGGTCTACGGGCACACGCACGTGGCGGACAACACCCGGCGGAGCGGCAGGCTCTACTTCAATCCCGGCTACTCGGGTCCACCGGGCCTGGGCCGGCCACGGTCCGTCGGCCGGCTGCTGATCGGAGGCGGGGAGATCTCCTCCGAGATCGTCGCGCTTAGCGGATGAGGCGGCGCAAGACCCGGTAGGTCACGCGGATCGCCCGCTCGAGCTCTTCGAGGGGCATGCGCTCGTCGAGGCCGGCGACCAGCCAGAGGGCCGGTGGCTTCATCGAATCGAGATGGTGCCGTTGGATGCGCGAATCCGGATCGGGGTGCCGCCGCGCCCCAGGGTCCCCTTCAGCCGTCCGCTGCGCTCTCGCGACGGGGGATCGAACTCCCGCGAGTTCCGGATCGTTCCGTTGTCCACGCGGATGTCGACGTCGCCGTCGACTTCTTCGGGGAGATCGAGGACGATGCGTCCGTTGCTGGTGGAGAGGACGACTCCGGACTTGCCAACTTCCTCGAGTTCGCAGTGGATGGTGCCGTTGGAGGTGGCCGCATCCACGGAGCCGCGATGGTCCTCGAGCTCGATCTTTCCGTTGCTGGAGCGGGCCGCCAGATGCCCGCAGGTACAGCGACACGAGACCTTCGCGTTGGAGGTGTGGATCTCCACGTCGCCGACCACGTCCTCGATGCACACCGCGCCGTTGCTGGAGCGGGCGCGAACCGGGCCGCGTAGACCCTGCATGCAGACCTTCCCGTTGGCGGCGGTCACCTGGACCGCCAGCTCGCGTGGAACGTGCAGCTCCAGGTCGACGCGGCCGCGCCGGTTCCCGCGGCCGGGGATCTCGACGTCGAGATTCAGGTCTCCGGCGGCGTCTTCGTTGGGCACGACGCGGATCGCCTCGACCAGGCGGCGCGCCTGCTCCTCGGACTCGGCCCGCGCCGCCTTGCTGAGCCTGATCTCGACGTCGTCGCGGTCTTCGCCGATGACGCGCGTGCGCCCGTTGGCGTTGTCGACGCGCAGGTTCCCCCCGGGAGGACGGGGGAAATGGATCGTCTCGGTCTGCTCAGCGCGCTCGCTCCAGGGGATCCCCGCGAGCAGGGTCTCGATGAACTTCCCGATGCCCACGCGCCCGGTCCGGCATTCCCCGTTTTTCGGTTGGTCCTTCACGGGGCCGCCGTCTCGCTCGTGACTACGTGGTGGGCTCTCGGCATCGGCTCTTCTCCAGTCGCCTGCCTCTAGTGAAACGTCCGATGGTCGTCGTCGTCGCGCCGACGCGAGCGGAGCTCATCCATCCGCACCGCGCGCAGGTTCCTGCGCATCTTGTAGCGCCGCCAGCGGTACTGCAGCGACTTGAAGGTGAGCCCCCCCGTGGTTCCCATCCGGCGCAGCAGGATCCAGCCGACCAGGACGCCGCCGAGGTGACCCACGTGGCTCACGTTCGAGGGCCCCAGCAGGCTGAAGAAGAAGATCACGGGGATGAAGTAGATCGCCTTGATGGGGATGGGCGGGAACAGCAGCATGATGGTGCGGTCGGGCCAGGTGAGGGAGTAGCCGAGCAGCACGCCGAAGACCGCGCCCGACGCCCCCAGCGTCGGGAGCAGGTAGCTGCTGGGAATGCCCATCTGGAGCAGCACGGGAATCGCCGGCCAGCTCACGATGATCAGCCCGGCGCCGAGACCGCAGAGCAGGTAGAAGCGAAGGAACTTCCTCTCTCCCCAGAGCAGGGCGAGGGGGGAGCCGAACATCCAAAGCGCCAGCATGTTGAAGCCGATGTGCATCAAGCCGGCGTGCAGCCACATGTAGCTGAACGGCTGCCAGAGATAGCCCTCCCGCCAGAACAGGTACGGAGTCACGGCTCCCAGCTGCCAGATCGCCGGAACCAACGCCTGGGCCACGAAGACCGCGAGGTTTGCGATCAGCAGTTGCTTGATGACATTGGGAGTGACGGGCGGTCCGATCCTGACCGTCTGGTACCCGCGTCCGTGCAAGTTCGCCTCCTCCCACTTGGAGCACTCTTCGGCCAGCTGTATTCAGCTGGTCCGTGCTCGATCGCCGCGGGCGCTCGGCCGGCTACCCGAGTGCATGATCAGGTGGTCCGGCCTCGCCTCCAGCGATGTGGGCGGGCGGGACGGGCGCGAGATCCCGCTCTTTCCTAAAGCGTAGTTTCACCCAGTAGCCGAGTCAACGAGGCCTTCTCCCTAGGCGAGTCTGTCGATCGCACAACGCGCTGCGTCATGTGACAGTCCGGACAGATCCGCTACCGGCAGGTCGAGCTGGAAGCGTTCCGAGATCTCGACGATTCGCTCCCGACACACATCCGGGGGACCGGCGGCCATGGCTTCGCCGAGTTGCGCGTCCGGGATCTTTCGAAACCACGGATTGAGCCGGCGAAACTCGTCCCGAAGCCGCGCATCGCCCCGCTCCGCGTGCGGCCGGGTGAAGATCCACATCGAGCGGCGGATCTCCTGCATCGCTCGACCCCGCCTTCGGCAGGCGGCGGCCAGGGTCTGCTCGGCCTCTTCGACACGGGAGGGGATCGGCGGGAGGTTGATGTCCCAGACGTCGGCGTGAGTGGCAACCACCTCGAGCATCTGCGGACCCGCGGCTGCGATTTCGATCGCTGGCCGGCCAGCCGGCGGACAGGGCCGCACCCGGGCGCCGGAGAGCTGGACGAAGCGCCCCTGCGCAGTCACCTCCTCGCCCCGCCAGAGTGCTCTGGCCGCTTGGAGTGTCTCATCCAGCCACGCGATCCGCTCCCGCGCGGAGGGGAGCGGAAGGCCGAAGCGCCGGTCCGCGCGCTGCCCGCCGATCGAGATCAGGAAGCGGAGCCTGCCCGGGGCGATGCGCTCCAGGGTGGCGATGGCCTGCGCGAGGCGCGCCGCGTTCCAGTGGTGGACCAGGCGGATCGAGCCGATCTGGATCCGCTCGGTGCGGGCCAGCAGCGTCGCGGTGACCGTCCAGCCGTCGAGCACGTCTCCTTCCCCGCGGCCCGCGATCTGCGAGACGTCCCCATCGACGAAGGCCGCCTCGAATCCCGCCGCCTCGGCGTGGCTCACCAGATCGAGCAGCTCCTCGAAGGCCAGCGCGTGCCAGCCGAGGGCGACGGCCAACCTCAACGGAGCAGACCGATCCGCCGCGCCGCGTGGAGCAGGGCGACGGCGCTCTTGGCGTCGGTGATCTCGCCACTCCAGACCATTTCGAGAGCCCGGCCGAGCGGCGTGGGGACCACCTCGATCACCTCGTGGGATTCGAGACGCGTGGGAACCGGCTCCAGGTCGAAGGCGGCGAACAGGTGGATCACCTCGTCGGTGAATCCCGGGGTGGTCCAGATCGAGCCGAGCCGCTCCAGCCGGCCGGGCCGCCGCCCCGCCTCCTCTTCGAGTTCCTTGGCCGCGCAGGCCTCGGGAGTGTCGCCGTCGAGCTTGCCGGCCGGAATCTCCCAGATGGTGCCACCCGCCGCGTGCCGGAACTGGCGGATCAGCAGGACCGTGTCATTGGTCTCGAAGGGCACGATGGCCGACGCACCCGGGTGGCGCACCACGTCGAGATCCACCCGGCGCCCGTTGGGAAGCTCCGCCTCCTCCACGTACAGGTTGAAGAAACGCCCCTGATGGGCGAGCCGACGCTTCACGCTGCTCTCCTTCGCGCCGAGCCGGGGTGCGGGCAGTGCTTTCGCAGCGGGCAGGCCTCGCAGCGCGGCCGCCGCGCATCACAGCACTCGCGGCCGTGCTCGATCACGCGGTGGGTGTAGGCGGTCCAATCGTCGCGCCGGATCAGCTCCATCAGATCGCGCTCGATCTTGACGGGGTCTTCCGCCGCAGTCAGCCGGAGGCGCGTGTTGACCCGCTTCATGTGGGTGTCGACGGCGAGGCCGGGAACGCCGAAGGCGGTTCCCAGCACCACGTTGGCGGTCTTCCGCGCGACACCCCGCAGGGTCACCAGCTCCTCCAGGGTGCGCGGAATCTCCCCGCCGAACTTCTCCAGGATGTCGCGGGAGGCCGACTGGATCGAGCGGGCCTTCTGGCGGAAGAAGCCGGCTCTGTGCACCAGCCTCTCGACCTCGGCGGGCTCGGCGTCGGCCAGGGCCTCCGGCGTGGCGTACTCGGCGAAGAGCTGCGCGGTCACCCGGTTCACCATCTCGTCGGTGCACTGCGCCGAGAGGATGGTGGCGACCAGAAGCTGGAAGGGGGAGTCGAAGCGGAGAGCGCAGCAGGCATCGGGGTAGGCGCGCTCCAGCGCCCGCGCGATCTGTCCTGCCCGCTTCTTCCGGTCGGCCTTGCTCTCACGCGGCACGGCTCACCTCCGGGCGCGACTGTAGATGAGCGAACCCGTAGAATGCACCTCTCGACAGGGGAGGAGGGCTCGAAGATGGCGCGCGGGGAGGAACGCATGGTGACGATCGCCCTGCCCGAAGCGTCCGGGCTCGGACCGGGCAGCGACCTCGAGGGAATCTTCATCGCAGGCGCAGCCGGCGAGGGATGCGGCGCCGTGGTTTCACCTCCACACCCGCTCTTCGGCGGCAGCTTCGAGTCGCCGGTGCTGAGCGAAATCGCCTACGCCTGCACCCGGACCGGGATCGCCTCGCTGCGCTTCAACTGGCGCGGGGTCGGTGCGAGTGCCGGGGCGCCGAGCGCCGACCCCGCGGACGCCGACCTGGACTACCGCGCGGCCGTCGACCACATGGGGCAGACGGTCGGCGGTCCGATCATTGCCTGCGGCTACTCGTTCGGCGCGGCGGCCGCCGTTCGCGTGGCGCAGGGCGAGCAGCGGATCGACCGGCTGATCCTGGTCGCCCCGCCGCCCGCCATGCTTTCGCCGGGCGCGCTCGAGCGGCTCGAGCGGCCCGTGCTGGTGCTGGTGGGAGAGCTCGATTCGCTGGCCGACCCGGCTGCCCTGCGCGACCTCGTCGGGGCCGCGGGCGGTGTCCGGCTCGAGCTGATTCCCCTGGCCGACCACTTCTTCGGAGCGGGTCTGGCGGACATCAGCCGTCTCTCCGCCAGCTGGCTCGAAGCGGCGACTGCGGGCTAACGCGGCAGGCGGAGGGTGAAGGCCGAGCCCCCCTGCGGGCGCCCGCTGACCTCGATCGTTCCGTCGGCCTCCTCGACGATTCGCCGGGTGATGGCGAGGCCCAGTCCGCCGGGCCGGTCCTCCTTGGTCGAGGTGAAGGGCTCGAAGATTCTCGAGGCGAGCTCGGGCGGGATTCCCGGGCCCTCGTCCTCGACGCTGAGCACGACCTGGTCCCGGCTACATTGCGCCCGCAGGCGGACGCATCCACCGGGGGGTGTCGCGTCGATGGCGTTGAGGCAGAGGTTCAGCACCACCTGTCGCAGCGCGTCGCCGACGATGCGGATTTCGGGAAGGTCCTGTCCGGCGTCGATCTCGAGGCGCACGCCGCGGTCCGTCGCCCGGTAGCCGACCAGCTGCGCCACCGATTCGAAGGCATCCTGGGCCGAGCTGGTGGCGTCGGCGCGAGCCGGCGCCGGCGGCCGCCCGTGCTCGAGCACCGCATCCAGAAGCCGCTCGATGCGACGCACCTCCTCCGAGGCCACCTCGAGGAAGCTCTCACGGAACTCCGGGTCCGCCTCCCGTGTCGGGAGGAGCTGGAGAAAGGTCTTCACCGAGACCAGCGGGTTGCGGATCTCGTGGACGATCTCCATGACCAGAACCCCGATGGCGGCCAGGCGGTCCAGGCGGCGGACCTCTGCATCCAGCTGGGCGAGACCCCCCGCCGCCAGGGCCGCGGCCGCCGGACCCCGCAGCCGCTGGGCTGCTGCCCCCAGCTCGGCGAGGATCCGCGGTCTCACCCATTCGGGGCGGCCCTCCGCTTCGCCCACGAGGAGGATCGCCGCCGCGTCCGCCTCCCCTCCTGCAACCGGAACCGCCGCGCCGAACCCGTGCCGTTCGACGATCCGGGTCAATCCGATCTTGGTGAGGTCGCTCGCCTCGGAAAGGGAGGCGACGGCCGCGTACTCCCACTCTTCGGGAACCGCCAGAACCGAGCCGACCATCTGAGCCGCGCGAACCACGGGTCTGCCGTCCTCTCCTCGGCTCCAGGCGGCAGCGCGGCCGGCACCCGTCGCTGCCGCGAGTCGTTGCACCGCGCCGGCGAGGAGGCTCTGGAAATCCTGGTCCGATCGGAGGCTACCCGTCTTGGGATGCCTTTGCGGATCGGGCGGTCCCGTGGTGGTAGTGAAGCCCCGTTCCGACACGTAACCGTTGCTACCCTGCGAGTGGTAGCCGTGTCAATGCGCAAAGCGAAGAATCCATGTCCGGCCTGGACGAGATCCGTGCGCTCTTCTTCGATCTGGACGGGGTTCTGGTGGATTCCAGCATTGCCATCCCCCGGTCGATCAACTTCGCCCTGCAGTGCCGGGGGCTGGCGGCGCGGTCCGAGGAGAGCCTCCAGCCCTTCATCGGCATGCCTCTCCTGCAGGCCTTCGGCGAGATCCTCGAGTCGGAGGGCGCGGACCCGGGGCTGGCCCCGGCCTGTGTCGAGAGCTACCGGGAGCGCTATCGCGAGACCTGCCTCGACGAGACGGTCCTGATGCCGGAGATCGAGGGGGCGGTGCGAAGGCTCGGCGAGCGCTACGCCCTCGCCGTCGTCACCGCCAAGCCGGCCGCCTTCGCACGGCCGATTCTCGAGAAGCTCGGAATCGCCGACTGCTTCCTCGAGATCGTCGGACCGCCGCTGGATCCCGAACGTCTGGAGGAGAAGCCCAGGACGCTGGAGCGGGCCATGGCGGCCCTCGGAATCGAGGCGCCTTCCACGAGCGCGCCCGGCCCCGCGGCGATGGTGGGCGACCGTCACTACGACGTTTCGGCCGGCCGCGCGATGGGGCTCGTCACGGTGGGCGTCACTTGGGGGATCGGGAGCATCTCCGAGCTTCGCAGCGCGGGCGCCGATCACATCGTCAGCTCGCCCGAGGAACTCGCGCGGTTGTTCGGCCGGTAACCGAGCAGGAACGTCTCCGTTTCTCCTTGCTAGAAGTCGAGGCGGAGGCGGCGGCTATCGTCGGCCGCGGAGGCCTTGGCGGCCGCCTGCTCGCGCGGCTCGCTTCCTTCGAGAAAGGCCTGGAAGAGGCTGGTCTCGGTTTCGGACGAGGCCAGGAGCCCGGTCTTGGTGTCGACTCGCGCAAAGACGATCCCATCGGGCACGGCGAAGTCCCGCGCCGGGCGGCCGCTGAGTGCGACCTCCATGAAGTCGATCCAGATCGGGAGCGCGGCGCGGCCCCCGGTCTCGCCACGGCCGAGCACCCGCTTCTCGTCGTATCCGACCCAGACTCCGGTGGCGACGTCGGGGGAGAAGCCGACGAACCACGCATCTCCCTGGTCGTTGGTCGTCCCGGTCTTGCCGCCGACCGGCTTCCGCAGCGAGCGCGCCTTGCGGCCGGTCCCGCGAGGGTGGTTGACCACGCCGCGCAGGAGATCCGTGGCCAGATACGCGTGGGTCTCGGCGATCAGCTGCCCCGGCGGCAGGGCACCCGGGTCGCTCTCGCTGCGTCCGGACTTCTCGCGCTGGGCTTCGGGGCGGATTCCCTCTTGCCCGGATCCATCGGCTTCGGCCTCGCCTCCCAGCTGTCCGGCGGCGAGCTCGGCAGCCGTGAGTCCTCCCAGCAGGAGGTCTTCGAGGAGCACGTTGCCCTCGCGGTCGAGCACGCGGTGGATGAAGCGCGGTTTCACCTCCCGTCCCCCGGATGGGAACACGGCGTAGGCGCGGGTCAGCTCGAGCAGGCTCACGGAATTCGAGCCGAGTGCGAGGCCGAGGTTCCGCTCCAGAGGCGCCTCGATGCCCAGGACCCGGGCGAAGTCCATCACGTAGTCGATTCCCACGTCCTTCAGCAGGTGGATGGTGGCGTTGTTGACGGAGCGGGCCAGCGCCTCGCCCATGGTGAGGCGGCCCAGGAAACGGCGACCGTAGTTCTCCGGACGCCAGGTGAAGCCCGACTCGGGGTCGTCGTAGACGACGGGTCGGTCGTAGATGATCGAGGCGGCGTTGAGGCCCCTGCCGAGAGCCGCCGCGTACACGATCGGCTTGAAGGCCGAGCCCGGCTGGCGCCGGGCCTGGGTCACGCGGTTGAACTCGCTTTCGTCGAAGTCGCGGCCGCCCACGAGGGCCAGGACGTCGCCGTCGTGCAGGTCGAACGAGAGAAGCGCTCCCTGAACCTCCGGCTCCTGGTAGAGCGCGGCCCGAAGCTCACGTCCCGCTTCGTCCTCTGCTGCCTCTGTGGCATCGGGCTTCAGGACGAACCGCGCCACGTCACCCGCGGCGAAGACCTTCTCGATCGATTTCACGTCCCGCGGGTAGGTCGTGGGGTCCGCGGGGCGGGCCCACTTGACGTCGTCGAGGGCGACGCTCGCCTCGACTCCCGGAGCGAACGCGACGCGCGCCTCGTCCCTCTTGCCATCCACCGAGAGCACCACGCCGAGCAGTGGCCGGTCCAGCGGAAGCTCGGCGGGAAGCCCCTCCTCGCCGGGCTCGAGCTGGTTCTCTTCCTGCAGTCGTAACCGTTCGCCCTCGATCTCTCCCGCTTCGACGCTCCGCACCGGGCCGCGGTAGCCCTGGCGGTGGTCGAGGTTCTCGAGGCCCGCCCGGATCGCCTCCACGGCGGCTTCCTGGGTGGGAAGGTCCAAGCTCGTCTCGATGCGGAGCCCGCCGCGGAGCACCAGATCGCTTCCGAGCCGGTCGAACAGGGTCTTGCGAACCTCCTCGGTGAAGTAGGCCGCATTCTGGTAGGCCTCCCGCTCCGGAGGGGGCGTCAGCGCAAAGGGCTCCGAGATCGACGCGGCATGGGTCGCCTCGTCGATGAAGCCCTCCTGCTGCATGCGGTTCAGCACGTAGCGTCGCCTCTCCTCGCTGCGCTCGGGGCTCAGGAAGGGGGAGTAGCGGCTGGGCGCCTTGGGCAGCCCGGCCAGCAGCGCGGCCTCGGAGGCGTCGAGCTCGGCGACCCTCTTTCCGAAGTACGTGTAGGCCGCTTCGCTGATCCCGTAGGCGCCGCTACCGAAGTAGATCTGGTTCAGGTACAGGAAGAGGATCTCTTGCTTGGAGAAGCGCACCTCGATTCGACGGGCCAGGATGAGTTCGCGGATCTTGCGCTGGTAGGTTCGCTCGGGCGAGAGCAGCAGCTGCTTGACCATCTGCTGGGTGATCGTGCTGGCCCCCTGGCGGGTCTCGCCACCGGCGCGCAGGTTGGCCCAGGCGGCGCGCAAGATCGAGAGGTAGTCGATGCCCGAGTGCTCGTAGAAGGTGTCGTCCTCGGCGGCCAGAAAGGCCTGGATGACCAGCTCCGGCACCTCTGACGGCGAGATCAACCGGCGGCGGAACTCGTAGAACTCCCCGATTGGAACGCCGTTTCGGTCCAGAACCGTGCTGCTGAGAGCCGGCCGGTAGTCCTCCAGCGTCCTGAAATCGGGGAGGTCGCGCAGAAAAGCCATGTAGAAGAAGGCGGCGGCTGCCCCAGCGCCCAGGCCTGCCAGCACGACCCCGCCGAGGAGCAGCCGCATCGCTCGGGATCGACCAAGAGCCATCAGATTTCCGCTCCCTGGCGCACCGTAGCCGAGGGCCGGCCCACTGCGCTAACGAATCGGCAACCGAGGAGATCACCTGAATGGCTGAATCTTCCATGGCCTTCGTGATGGATCCCATAGAGAAGCTGGACATCGAGGCGGACACGACCTTCGTCCTGATGCTCGAGGCCCAGCGCCGCGGTCATCGCGTTTACTACGTCGACCCCGGGGACGTCGGCATCGACGACGACAGGGTGACGGCGAAGGTGCAGCGGGCGACGCTCCGTCGGGAGGCGGGCCGGCACGTGGACCTGGAGCCGCCCCGCCAGGTGCTGGTGGACGAGGAGTTCGACCTGGTCTTCCAGCGCGAGGATCCCCCGGTGGACGCGGACTACGTCACCGTGACCCAGATCCTCTCGCTCTGCCGCCGCGCCCGGGTGCTGAACCGGCCGGAGGGCATCCTGGCCGCCAACGAGAAGCTCTACGCCCTGCATTTTCCCGACCTGATGCCGCCGACCTGCGTCGCCCGGGAGATGTCCAGGCTGATCGACTTCATGACGAGGATGGGGGGCGAGATGATCGTGAAGCCCCTCGACGGCAAGGGCGGGGAGGGGATCTTCCACGTTCGCCAGGACGACCGGAATCTCTTCTCGATTCTGGAGCAGTCGACCGGTTTCGGGACTCGATGGACCATGGCCCAGCGCTACCTCCCAGCCGTCCGGGAGGGCGACAAGAGGATCCTCCTCGTCGAGGGCGAGCCGCTCGGCGCGGTGCTCCGGGTTCCCGCCGAGGACGAGACCCGCTCCAATCTCCACGTCGGGGGGCGGCCCGCCAAGGCCGTCGTCGACGAGCACGACCGTCGGATCATCGAGCGGATCGCGCCCCGGCTCCGGCAGGACGGCCTCTTCTTCGTCGGAATCGACGTGATCGGGCACCTGCTCACCGAGGTGAACGTCACCAGCCCGACCGGCATGCAGGAGATGAATACCCTCGACGGCGTCCGCTACGAGGAGACGTTCTTCGACCGTGTCGAGGGTCTTCTCGAGGAGAGTCGAAAGGCCTCTTCCTGACGCTTGCCCCGGGTCGAGGGACTCCTCGGGGCGTCGCCGCGGCTGCTCTCGACGCAAGGCACCGCCCTGCCTCCGTCGGTAAATGCCCGGAAAGGCATTGACACCGACGGTGGGTGGACCCATCATCCCATGGTGTACCGCCGACCACCGCCCCCGGGCTCGTCGGTGCCCCTCCTCTGAAGTCCCGCGGTCCCCGCGCGGGCGGGTAGCACACCGTTCGAAAACAAAGGAGGTGGCCCATGGCCACAAAGGTAGCGAGGACCGGAATCCGCCGTGAGAAGGGCTGGCTCTATTACCTCGACAAGAAGGGGAACGTGAGCCGGGCGAAGATGGCGCGGGGCGGCGGAAAGCCGTCGCGAGCCAAGCCCCAGCAGGTCACCAAGGCGGGTGTGGAGCGGGAGGATGGCTTCCTCTACTTCATCGACAAGGACGGAGACGTCGCACGGACCAAGATGGCCCGGCGCGGCCGAACCGCAGGCAAGAAGACCGCTCGCCGCAAGACCGCGCGGAAGACGGCCGCCCGTCGCAAGACCGCACGGAAGAAGACCGCCCGCAAGAAGACGGCGCGCAAGAAGACCGCACGCAAGAAGACGGCGCGGAAGAAGACCGCACGGAAGAAGACCGCGCGCAAGAAGGTCGCCCGCAAGAAGACGGCACGGAAGAAGACCGCACGGAAGAAGACCGCCCGCAAGAAGACGGCGCGGAGGCCCGCACGCAAGAAGACGGCGCGCAAGAAGACTGCTCGCCGCCGCCGCTAGGCGTCTGGCCTGGGCAGTGGGGGGAGGGGCACCTGCGCCGCTCCTCCTGCTGCCCGCCATTCCTTCCCGCCACCCACCTCTTCCGCCTTTGCTGAGCCGGGAAAGGGTCGGGTATGTTGCACCCGTGTCGGCAGCAGGGCTGATCCCGGGGGCAGGGGTTCCTCGAGTGGGAACATGACCGACCCGTTGGAAGGCAGCTCCAGCGTCATCGAGGGGGCTCGGCGTCAAACCGGCTCGCACCCCTACGGCCTCCTCATCGTGGACGACGAGGAGGCGATCCTGGAGTCCCTGGAGCTCACGCTGAGCGAGGACTACCAGGTCTTCACGGCGACCAACGGGCACGATGGCATGGAGATCCTGGAGCGCGAGGAGATCGCGCTGGTGATCGTCGACCAGGTCATGCCCTCGATGAGTGGAGTCGAGTTCCTGGAGAAGGTGATCGAGTGCAAGCCGCAGACGGTGCGAATGATGCTCACCGGCTACGCGGACATCCACTCGATCGTCCGCGCCATCAACGACGGGCGCATCTACCGGTACATCCAGAAGCCGTGGGAGCCGGACGAGCTGCGGGTCGACGTCAAGCGGGCGCTGGAGGCCTACGGGCTCGCCACCCGGAACGTGGAGCTGGCGGCGGCTCTGTCCGAGGCCAACGAGCGGCTTCGGGCCGAGAACCTCTACCTGCGCCAGGAGGTCGAGCGTCAGTACTCCTTCGACCAGATCGTCGGAGCCAGTCAGCCGATGCAACGGGTCTTCGACGTGATGGAGAAGGTCGCCCAGACCGACGCGACGGTGCTCCTCCTCGGCGAGACCGGCACCGGAAAGGACCTCGTTGCCCACGCGATTCACTACGCCGGGCCGCGCAAGGACAGGCGCTTCGTCGCCCAGAACTGCGGCGCCCTGCCCGATACGTTGCTCGAGAGCGAGCTCTTCGGTCACAAGCGCGGGGCCTTCACGGGGGCTCACGCCGACAAGAAGGGCCTCTTCGAGATCGCCGACGCGGGCGCGATCTTTCTCGACGAGATCGGCGAGACCGAGCCGGGGATGCAGGTTCGCCTGCTGCGCGTGCTCCAGGACGGTGAGATCCGGCCCCTCGGCTCTTCCGAGACCCGGAGGGTGGACGTTCGCGTGATCGCTGCCAGCAACCGCGATCTACGCAAGGCGGTGGAGGACGGGCGCTTCCGCGAGGATCTCTACTACCGGCTCCGGGTGGTGGAGATCGCGATCCCGCCGCTACGCGAACGGCGCGACGACATACCGGCCCTGGCCCATCACTTCCTCGACGTGGCCAACAAGAAGATGGGCCGCACCATCCGGGGCTTCACGAACGCGGTGATGGACGTCTTCGCCTTGCACGAATGGAGCGGAAACGTGCGGGAGCTCGAGAACGAGATCCTGCGGGCAGTCGCCCTGGCCGGCGACGAGGACACGGTGCACCCGGATATGCTCTCGGAGCACCTGCGCGGTGTCGTGGACGAGGCGACCTCATCCGCGATCGAGGTCCCCCAGGGGCTCGATCTCAACAAGGCCGTCGATTCCCTCAAGCGCACGATGATCCTCGAGGCCGTGCGCGAGGCCGGCAGCAAGACGCGCGCCGCCGAGCGCCTCGGCATCCCCCGTCAGTCGCTTCAGAAGATGATGAAGCGCCTGAACATCGACTGAGACCGCGCACCGGCCGAGAGAAGGCCTAGATGCCCCTCCAGCTGGAAAGCCAGGCCCAGGCCGTGCGGACGATGGTCTCGAGGTCGGAGTAGCGCGTCTGCCAGCCGAAATCGCGCCGGAACCGGGACGCGTCGGCGACCAGCTCGGCCGGGTCTCCGGGGCGGCGCTGCGCCTCCTGAACCGGAACCGGCATCCCGACGACGGCTCCAATGCAGTCGAGCACCTCGCGATTGGTGCGCCCGGTCCCCGTGCCGAGGTTGTAGGCGCCGCCGGGTCCGCGTTCGAGGAGCGCCTCCAGGGCGAGCACGTGCGCCGCCGCCAGGTCGGTGACGTGGATGTAGTCGCGGACGCAGGTGCCGTCCCTGGTCGGATAGTCGGTTCCGAACAGGCTGAGCTGGTCGCGCAGGCCCGCTGCGGCCTCCAGGGCCACCGGGATGAGGTGGGTCTCCGGCTCGTGGCACTCGCCGATTCCGCCCTCCGGATCGGCGCCGCACGCGTTGAAGTAGCGCAGGGCGGTCCAGCGCAGACCGTGCGCCGTCTCGACGTCGGCGAGCATTCGCTCGATCATCGCCTTGCTGGCGCCGTAGGGGTTGATCGGCGCGATCTCTGCCGCCTCGGAGATCGGCTGCACCTCGGGGTGGCCGTAGACCGCGGCGCTGGACGACAGCACGAAGGCGCGTACCCCGTGGGCCACCGCTTGATCGATCAGGACCGACGACGCCACCACGTTGTTCGCGTAGTACACCAAGGGCTTCGCGACGGACTCCGGTACGGAGAGCAGCGCCGCGAAGTGAAGCACGCCATCGAACGGGCCGTAGTCGGCGAAGAGCTTCGCGAGCGCGTCCCGATCGCCGACGTCAGAGCGGATCAGCGGCGCTCTTTCCACGAAGGCCTCGCGGCCGGAACGCAGATCGTCCACCACCACCGCCGTATGCCCTGCGGCCTGCAGGGCGCGCAGCGTGTGGCTCCCGATGTATCCCGCTCCGCCCGTGACGACGAGATGGGCCAAATCCATCCTCCCGCGCCGGCCGCGATCGGATCCCGTCCGCTGCTCCGGCCGCCCAGTGCTGCTATTTTGGCTCGTCGATGGAGTTCGTCCATAGTGCCAGCTTCGATACTCCCTTCGGAGAGATGGTTGCCGCCTCGACGGCACGCGGCCTCGCCTACCTCCAGCTTCCCCGCGCCAGCGGGCGCGGTCTCGCTGGCTGGCTTCGCCGCTACGCTCCGAAGGCCACCCGCGAAGAGGCCCACGCCCCCAACCGGGCTGCCATCGGGCAGGTTCTCGAGTACCTGGAGGGGAAGCGGGTCGAGTTCGATCTCCCGCTCGACCTTCGCGGGACCGAGTTCGAGCTGGCCGTCTACCGCGAGCTCGGGCGAATCGCCTACGGCGAGACCAGGACCTACGCCGAGGTTGCCGAGGCCGTGGGCAATCCGAAAGCGTTCCGGGCGGTGGGAAACGCCAACGCTTCGAATCCGCTCCCGCTGGTGATCCCCTGCCACCGGGTCGTCGCGGTGGGTGGCAAGCTCGGCGGCTACGCCGCCGGACTGGCGATGAAGAAGCAGCTGCTGATGATGGAGCGCGCCCGCCCCGCCGCCGGCGATCTTCTGTAGGCAGGGACGTTGGTGAACGTTCACCAACGTCCCCGCTGCTCAGACGGCTTCGAGGGCCTCTTCGAGGTCGGCGATCAGGTCGTCGGCGTCCTCGATGCCGCAGGCGAGGCGGACCAGGTCGTCGGTGATCCCGAAGCGCTCGCGTTCCTCCTTCGGGTGGTCCCAGTAGGACATCAGCGCCGGCATCTCGATCAGCGATTCGACCCCCCCGAGGCTCGGCGCCAGATAGGGGATGCGGCAGCGGTCGATGAAGCGGATGGTCCCTTCGAGGTCGCTGTCCACCGCGAACGTCACCACGCCGGCGAAGCCGGGCATCAGCCGGGTGGCCACCGCGTAGTCCGGGTGGCTCTCGAGGCCGGGGTACCAGACCCGGCGGATCTTCGGGTGCGACTCGAGCCAGCGCGCCAGCCGGAGCCCGTTCTCGTTGTGCCGCTGCATGCGGAGTCCGAGCGTCTTGATCCCGCGCAGCAGCAGGTAGGACGCGTGAGCGTCGATGATCCCGCCGAGCACGCCCACCGCCTCGCGGATCGGCTTCACCATCTCCGCGGAACCGGCGACCACCCCGGCGAGCAGGTCGTTGTGACCGCCGAGGTACTTGGTGGCGCTGTGGATCACCAGATCCGCTCCGTCCGCCAGGGGGCGGTAGTTCATCGGGCTCGCCAGCGTCGAGTCGATGATCACCTTCACCCCGCGCTCGTGGGCGACGCGAGCGGCCTCGGGAAGATCGATCACGCGCAGGTAGGGGTTGGTGGGCGACTCGGTGAAGAAGAGGCAGGTCTCCTCGCGGATCGCCTCCTTCAGCTGGATGGTGTCGGCGGGGTCGATCACCGTCGCCTCCACGTCGAGCTTGGAGAGGTACTGCTGGATGAACTGGCGGGTCCGCCGGTAGCAGTCGCTGGTGACGATGATGTGCCCGCCCTGCGGAATCATCGCCAGGAACGAGGTGGTGGCCGCGCACATCCCCGACGCGAAGAGCACCGCCTGCTCCGCACCCTCGAGCTCGCAGATCTTGCGCTGCACGGCACTCCAGGTGGGGTTGCTGTAGCGCCCGTACTCGTCCCGGACCAGGCGGCCTTCGGCGTACGCGCGCAGCTCCTCCGTATTCTCGAACCAGAAGGTGGACGTCTGATGAATCGCCTGGGTGAGCGCCGTGCTCTCGCGGTGCGCGCGCTCGCCGCCGTGCACGGCACGCGTGGACTTGCCCACCCTGGAAGGGTGTTCCGCCATCTTCGTTCTCGCTTTTCCCGTTGGGGCGCTTAGCAGAATCGGGTGCGGATCCCGATCGTGTGGGGCCGGAGGTCCGAGGGTTCTGCAAGCGCCAGAAATCAACCCTGGTCGCGTCTTTGGAGGATACGTCCCCCCAGGGGCGAGTCAAGCGAGCGGCCGCAAGCGGACCGGGGAGGCTCTCGGCGGCGGTCAGTCGTCGTCCGGGCGGACGGCGCGGATGTCGATCTCCCGCTCCATGCGCTGGCGGCGCTTCTCGCGGCGGATCCGCTCGGCCTCCACGTGCCGCAGCAGCTCGTCGTTGAGCCTGCGCAGCCTGGCCAGCTCGCGCTCCTTCATCCGGCCCTCGGACTCCTTGACCCTGAACTCGAACTCCAGCTCCAGGTTCGTCTCGCCCCCGTCGGAAGCGAGCGCGTTGACCAGCACCCGGTTCCTGCCCTCGCGAACCGGAACGAACGCCACGAAGCTGCCATCGGGATTGAGGCGCACGTCGGGTGCGTACTCGCGGGTGGTCAGGTTGAGGACGCCCACGTCCTCGATGTTGGCGAAGCTGACCGCTTGGAGAGCCGCGACGATCGCGCCGGGCTCGAGCACCGGCGTGAAGGTCCCGACCGTGACCCGCGCGATCTCGGTGGCGGCGATCGGACGGGTCAGCGCCTGCGTGCCGAGCGCGTAGGTGTTGATGCGGATCCCGGCAGCGTGCGCCACCCGGGCCGCGTTCACGGCTGCTTCGAGATCCCCCGGGTCCGAGACGGTCGCCTGGCCCGACGGGAAGGTCGGAAAGCCGTCGGTGAGGAAGAGGATCACCTTCTTCGCGTCCGGCCGCGGCGAGCTGGCGGCGCCGGAGAGCCCGGCGAGCTCCTGAGTGGCCAGGCGGATTCCGGCGGCGAAGTTGGTGGCGCCGCGGGGCGGCCGGGCGGCGACGTCGTCGAGTGCCCGCCGCACGCGGTCGAAGTCCCGGGTCAGCGGTACCTCCAGGGTCGCGTCGCGCTGGTTGCGGCGGAGCTGTCGGCCGGTGTCGAGGTTCACCTGACCCGAGAAGGCGACCAGACCGACCCGCACCCGCCTCGGATTCACGCTCTCGAGCAGCGCGCGAGCGGCCTTCACCTCGGCGGCGAGGATGGTGTCGTCGGGGTCCGTCGACCAGACGTCATCGGCGTACTCCCCGGGCAGGTAGAGCGCCTCGTGGGGGTTCTCACCGAACTCCCCGTCTCCGTCCACGTCGGCGCCGCTGGCGGCCTTGGTCGACTGGGAGACGTCGATCGCGATCATCACGTCGAACTGGCTGGGCTTGTCGCCGGTCGATTCCGCGGTGCCGCGGATCTCCGCCATGTGCATCGTCGACTGGACCAGACTGCCACCGGCTGGCTGCTCGATCAGCAGCCGGATCGGTCCTGGATCCGGTGCGGGCGCCGTAGACGCGCCCACGGCGCCCAGGCTCGGGGTGGGGGGATCCGCCTGGGCGGCAAGGGCCGGGAGGAGTCCCAGCAGAGCCAGGATCAGAACGTGGGCGCGCATCCGAAACCTCACTGGTTCCACCGGCGAATCCTACCAGAGCTGGGTCGCCGGCTCCTCCAGTGTCACCTCTCTATTCGAAGACGCCGGATGGGGTCTTGAGCTTCACGGGTCGTCGGCATCGGGAGCCGTGGGCTCGATGTCCCCCTCGGGGCTCTCCAGGAGGATCTCGCGCCGAATCAGCTTTCCCCCCGGGCCCATGCGCACTCGACCGGCAGAGCGGAAGCGCTGTTCCCGCCACGCCACGGCCACCGCCTGTGGCCCGACGCGGACGATTCCCTCGCCGGGCAGCGCCTTGAAATCCATCACCTTGCGGTCCGCCCAGGGCTCGGGATAGTCCCCGTCCGGGTCCGATTCCACCTCGTCCTCCACCCGTACGAGGTGGATGAACAGAAGATCCCCCGAGACGTAGCTGATGAAGCTGGTCAGGAACTTCTGGGTGAAGATGCCCAGACGGCGGTCCTTGCGGATCGCCTGGACGACCACTTCCTGGCTGGAGTCCGCCTTCGCCAGCGCCTGGGAGACCAGATCTCCGAGGTCGTAGAGGAACTGCACGTGGATGGCCGGCTTTCGGCCCTCTTCGTCCTCACCTTGCGGGCGGACGTCGAGCCGGGAGAGGATGTTGGTCAAGCGGACCGCCGAGATCGTCGCCGGATGATCGAAGCCGCGGTCCACCGGCTGCCCGTCCTCGATCCTGGCCCGCAGCTCGACGTTGTAGCCGCCGCCATCGCGGATCGTGGTCCGCATGTAGCGCGGTCCGCAGGCGGCCGCGGCGAGAGCCAGGACCGGGAGCAGAAGTAGCGGTAATTGAAGGCGAATGTCGGCTCTCGCGATGGCGGCCACCCCGCTTCGGAAGAAATCCCCACGCCCGGCGTCGCCGTCGTGGGACTTGCGGACCGCGAGTCCGTCTCTGCTTGGACGGCCTCCACAGCGAGATGTAGCGCACTTCGCCCCGGCGTCGTCTCACCTCGGTTTGCCCGCTTCCGGCTCTGGTTTCTTGACGCCTCGGGGGGCCACAGCTATACCGTTCGCGCTCATTTTCGGTGCTTCAGCGCGTGGTTAGTGCAGTTGTCGCGCGCAGTTCCCGTCGCGGGGCCGCGCCGCTGGCCCAGAGGGAGAGGGGGCTCGATGCTGGCCGAGTTCACCGGGGTCCTGTTGATCTTCGCCCTCGGCCTGGTCGTCGCTGCGGTCATGCTGGGCGCCTTCAAGCTGCTCGGCCCGAAGCGGATCTTCGCCGAGAAGCAGGAGCCGTTCGAGTGCGGAGAGAGCCAGATCGTCTCGCCGTCCCAGCGCTTCTCGGTGAAGTTCTACATCGTTGCGATGCTCTTCGTGATCTTCGACCTGGAGGCGGTCTTCTTCTATCCCTACGGCGCCCTCGCCCGAGAGCTCGGCTGGTTCGGTTACACCGCCATCGTCGTGTTCACGGTGCCTCTGGTGATCGGTCTGATGTACGAGTGGAAGAAAGGCGCCCTCGAATGGTGAACAAGCCCCCCGATCGGCCGCTGCGGATCTCGAGCGAAGTCCGGGCCAAGATCGAAGAGGACATGAAGCGGTTCCCCATCAAGCGCGGCGCACTGCTCAACGCCCTGCACCTGGTGCAGAGCGAGACCGGTTACATCTCCGGGGACATCGCCGTGGAGCTGGCCGAGATGTTCGAGATCCAGCCCGCCGACGTGATGGGCGTCGTCACCTTCTACAACATGTACTACGACAAGCCCCAGGGCCGTCACCACGTCTACGTGTGTACGAACCTCTCCTGCAGCCTCCGGGGCGGCCGCGTGCTCTTGAAGGAGCTCGAGGAGCACCTGGGCGCGCACTCGGGCGGAACCACTTCGGACGGGCGAATCACGATCGGACACGAGGAGTGTCTCGGTGCCTGTGCCTACGCACCGATGATGCGCGTGGACGAGACCTACCACGAGGATCTGGACCTGGAGAAGGCCAAGAAGATCCTCGACGAGCTCGAATAGGCGGCGAATGCTCAAGGTCCCCTACGTCACCAACTACCTCTCCGAGCACTTCGAAGACGATGCCTTCGCCAGCGTCGACGGATACGTCGCGCGCGGCGGCTACCAGGCCGCGCGCAAGGCGCTCACCGAGATGTCTCCGGAGGACGTGATCGAGCTGGTGAAGACCTCCGGCCTGCAGGGACGCGGCGGAGCGGGATTCAACGCGGGCCTCAAATGGTCGTTCATGCCCAAGCAGACCGACCTGCCCAAGTTCCTGGTCTGCAACGCCGACGAGTCCGAGCCCGGCTCCTTCAAGGACCGGATCCTGATCGAGCGCGGCGCCCAGCAGCTGATCGAGGGCCTGCTGATCGCCGCCTGGGCGACCGGTTCCGAGAAGACCTTCTTCTACATCCGCGGCGAGTACGCCTACCCGGCGCAGTGCATGCAGGCCGCCGTCGACGACGCCTACCAGAAGGGGTACCTGGGCGACGACGTGATGGGCACCGGCTTCCGCCACGACGTGGTCATCCAGCGGGGCGCCGGCGCCTACATCTGCGGCGAGGAGACCGGGCTCCTCGAGTCCCTCGAGGGCAAGAAGGGCCAGCCTCGCAAGAAGCCGCCCTTCCCGGCCCAGTACGGTGCCTTCGGCATGCCGAGCACGGTGAACAACGTCGAGACCTTCAGCCACGTCCCGCACATCATCAAGAACGGCTCCGACTGGTTCCGCGAGTTCGGCACCGAGAAGAGCCCCGGGACCACCATCTTCGGCGTCTCCGGACACGTGGTGCGGCCCGGGCTGTTCGAGCTGCCGCTCGGCACCACGCTCGAAGAGATCGTCTTCGAGCACGCCCGCGGCGTCCCCGACGGACGCAAGCTGAAGGCGGTGGTTCCGGGAGGGGTCTCCATGCCCGTCCTGCCGGCGGGAATGCTCGACGTGCCGATGGCCAACGAGTTCCTGCGCGAGCGGCAGACCTTCCTCGGGACCGGCGGCGTGGTGGTGATGGACGAGACCACCTGCATGGTCCGCGTGGCCAGCGTGATCAGCTACTTCTTCCGGGACGAGTCCTGCGGCCAGTGCACGCAGTGCCGCGAGGGGACCGGCTGGATGAACAAGATCATCGACCGGATCGAGCGCGGGGACGGCTCGGAAGAGGACATCGACATCCTCGAGGACGTCGCCAACAAGGTGGAGGGCGCGACGATCTGTGCCTTCGCGGATGCCGCCGCCTGGCCGATGCAGGGCCTCCTGCGCCACTTCCGCTCCGAGTTCGAAGAGCACGTGAAACTCGGGAAGTGCCCCTTCCCCGAGAGCTTCGAGTTGTAGATGCTGAAGATCACCGTCGACGGAATCGATTACGAGGTCGCGGAGGGCCGCACCCTCCTCGAGGCCCTGGACGACCTCGGCGTGCTGATGAACGGCGTCGACATTCCCCACTACTGCTGGCATCCCAAGCTCAGCGTCGACGGCTCCTGCCGGCTCTGCCAGGTCGAGGTGGAGGGGATTCCGAAGCTCCAGATCGCCTGCAACACACCGGTCACGGACGGGATGGTGATCCACACCAAGAACGAGCGCGTCAAGCGCGCCCGCGAGGGGGTGATGGAGCTCCTGCTGGTGAACCATCCCCTCGACTGCCCGATCTGCGACCAGGCCGGCGAGTGCAAGCTCCAGGACTACGCCTACGAGTACGGGGTGCCGCATTCCCGCACCAAGGAGCCGCGGCAAGCGGCCAAGAAGCGGGTCGATTTCGGACCCACCATCAAGTTCGATCAGGAGCGCTGCATCCTCTGCCGGCGCTGCGTGCGCTTCTGCAAGGAGGTCCCGGGCACCGGAGAGATCGGAACCTTCGGCCGGGGCGACCTCACGGTGCTCGACACCTTCCCGGGCATCGAGCTCGACAACCCGTACTCGATGAACGTCGCGGACATCTGTCCGGTGGGCGCGCTCACCACCAAGGACTTCCGCTTCAAGATCCGGACCTGGTTCCTCGACGAGGTACCCGGCGTCTGCACCGGCTGCGCCAACGGCTGCAACATCTACATGGGCGTGGCCAACAACAAGGTCTACCGCTACGTGCCCCGGCGCAACGACGCGGTCAACCAGACCTGGATGTGCGACGCCGGCCGCATGTCCTACAAGGAGATCCTGGCCAGCGAGCGGCTCACCGAGGTGTCGCTCCGCAGCCAGGGCGGCACCCTCGAGTCCGCGACCCTCGAGCAGGGCATCCGCGCCGCGGCCGAGCGGCTGCGCCGTGTGGCGGACGCCAAGGGCGCGGGCGTGATCGTCGGGCTCGCCTCCGCGCACGCCACCAACGAGGATCTCTTCGTCTTCAAGAAGCTCCTCTCCGGGCTCGGCACCGAAGCCGCGGCGGTTCCCGTCGTGACGGGCGAGGCCGACGACATCCTGATCAAGGCCGAGAAGGCCGCCAACGCCACCGGCGCCCGGGCGCTCGGCTTCGCCGAGCCCAGCCGCGTTCTGGAGCGCGTTCGCGGCGGTGGCGCCGACGCGGTGATCGTGCTCGGACACGACCTGCTCGACGCGGCCTTCCTCGCTGACCCCGCCGCGCTCGGCAAGCTCGACACGGTGATCCTCCTCGACAGCCACCACTCGGATCTGGAGCGGGTGGCTCACGTGGTCTTTCCGACCCGGCACGCGGCCGAGAAGAACGGGACCCTCACCAACCACGCCGGCCGGGTGCAGCGCATCGAGCAGGCCGTCGAGCCCCGCTTCGAGAGCTACGCCGAGGGCGAGGTGCTGAGCCGCCTGGGCGCTGCGCTGGGGCTTTCCGGTTTCGAGGGTCCCTACGACCCGCGCGCCGTCTCGCGAGAGATCGCGGCCACGCTGCCCGCCTTCGCGGGAATCGACCTGGACTCCCTGAGCGGTGAGGGCGCCGCAATCAAAGGCGCATCGGAAGAGGCGGGAAGCTGATGGAGCTGGTGATCGTCATCATCAAGCTGCTCTTCATCATCCTCGTCATCATGGGGGCGTTCCTGCCCATCATTACCTGGGTCGAGCGGAAGCAGAGCGCGGTGATGCAGGACCGCATCGGCGCGAACCGCGCCGACATCCTCGGCCTGCGGATCCTCGGGCTCTTTCACCCGATCGCAGACGTCCTCAAGCTCTTCACCAAGGAGGACTTCGTTCCGCTCGGCGCCAACCGGGTGCTTCACCTGCTGGCGCCGGTGATCGCCATGGTCCCCGCCATCATGGCGATGGCCGTGATCCCCTACGGGGGCATCTACCGCTTCGGCGACCTGGAGCTCAACCTGGTGGTGGCCGACATCGACTGGGGGATGCTCTACATCTTCGCGGTCGGCTCTCTCGCCACCTACGGCGCGGTGATCGCCGGCTGGGCCAGCAACAACAACTGGTCGCTGATCGGCGCGATGCGCGCCTCGTCGCAGATGATCTCCTACGAGGTCACGATGGGGCTCGCCGTCGTCGGCATCTTCATGGTCTTCGGGACGCTCCGCCTTCCCGAGATGGCGGTCTTCCAGGATCAGACCTTCCGCCTGCTGGGCTTCGTCGAGCTCCTGGGCCTGGTCGAGACCCTTCCCGCCTGGCTCGACTGGATCCGGCTGCCGATGTGGGGGATCTTCCTCCAGCCGCTGGGCTTCATCCTCTTCCTGACCTGCATCATGGCCGAGAACAAGCGGCCGCCCTTCGACGCGCCGGAAGGGGAGTCCGAGATCGTCTCCGGCTACCACCTCGAGTACTCCGGGATGCGTTTCGGTCTCTTCTACACCTCGGAGTTCCTCGAGATCCCGGTGATCGGCATGATCGTGACGACGCTCTTCCTGGGCGGCTGGGCGATCCCGTTCCTCTCCCAGGAGACGATCATCGGCTTCATCTCCCCCGCCTTCGGGGAGGGCTTCGCCACGGCCCTCTGCATGGCCCTCCACGTGGGGAGCTTCCTGTTCAAGGTCATCTTCATGATCTGGCTGCAGATAGCCCTGCGCTGGACCCTGCCCCGCTTCCGCTACGACCAGATCATGGATCTCTGCTGGAAGATGATCCTGCCGCTCTCGATCGCGAACATCCTCGTGACCGGCGCGGCGGTCCTCTTCGTCCGGGGTCTCCAATGAGCCAGCTGTTCTTCTACATCTTCGCGGTGATCGCCATTGCCGGCGCCCTGGGGATGGTGCTGAACACGCGCAACACGGTGGCGGCGGCTCTCAGCCTGGTCCTGACCATGGTCTCACTCGGGGGCGTCTACGTGCTGCTCGGGGCCTTCCTGGTCGGCGTGCTCCAGATCCTGGTCTACGCCGGCGCGATCGTGGTCCTGTTCCTGTTCGTGGTGATGCTGCTCAACCTGCGCCAGGAGGAGTTCACGCCTCAGCGGCAGCTCGCCACCAAGATCGCGGCCGCGGCGATCGGCGTGATCGTCCTGGTGCAGTTCCTGATGTTCATCCAGGGTGCGTTCGGAGCGCCCGCGGTGGTTCCCGAGGACTTCGGCAGCTACCGGCAGCTCGGCACGGTGCTGTTCACCGACTACGTGCTCGCCTTCGAGGCCACCTCACTCGTGCTGCTCGCCGCGATGGTGGGAGCCGTGATCCTCGCAAAACGGAAGATCGACTGATGGTGCCCATCGAACACGCCATCGCCCTCTCGGCCATCCTGTTCACGATCGGGACCGTCGGCGCGATCACGCGCCGGAACCTGATCGTGGTGCTGATGTCGATCGAGCTGATGCTCAACGCGGTGAACGTCGCGCTGGTGGCGTTCTCGCGGCTGTGGGGGAATCTCGACGGCCAGATCTTCGTCCTGATGGTGATCGTCGTCGCCGCCGCGGAGGTGGCGGTCGGCCTCGGCATCGTGATCTCGCTGTTCCGGAACCGTGAGTCCGTGAACGTCGAAGACGTGAGTCTGCTCAAATGGTAGGCGGTGAGTCCGCTCATATGGCTCCTCAGGTGGCTCAGGTGGTAGGCGAGCTGACCGAGAGCCAGCTTCTGCGCTGGATCCCGCTGCTGCCGCTGCTCGCGGCGGTCACGCATGGCGTGCTTCTCGCCGTGGTGCGGCGATCCCTGCCCCGCGGAGTCGTGATCCTGCTCTCCTGTGGCGCGGTGATCCTGTCCTTCCTGCTCTCCTTCGTCGCACTGGTCGAGCTGATCGGGGTCGAGGGGCAGCGCGTCCTCGTCGACAATGTCTACACCTGGATCGGCTCGGGGAGCTTCAGCGCCGAGGTCGCCTTCCTGCTCGACCCGCTCTCGGCGACGATGAGTCTGATGGTGACCGGCGTCGGCTCGCTGATCCACATCTACTCGATCGGCTACATGGACGAGGACCACCGCGAAGACAAGGGGTTCCAGCGCTTCTTCTGTTACCTGAACCTGTTCATGTTCGCGATGCTGATGCTCGTCCTCGGGGACAACCTGCTCCTCATGTTCCTGGGCTGGGAGGGCGTCGGCCTCTGCTCCTACCTCTTGATCGGCTTCTGGTACGCCGACCGCTACAACGCCTACTGCGGCAGCAAGGCCTTCATCGTCAACCGGATCGGCGACTTCGGCTTCCTGGTGGGGATCTTCCTGCTCTTCTGGTCCCTGGCCGACGCCGGCCACGCCGTGCTCTCCTTCCGCGACCTCGAGGCCCACCTGGGGGCGATCGTCGAGCGCACCGTCACGCTCCCGGCCTGGCTCGGGTTCCTCCCCGGCGCGCCGGAGTGGCGGCTCACCACGCTGATCGGGATCTGCCTCTTCATCGGCGCCATGGGGAAGTCGGCGCAGATCCCCCTCTACGTCTGGCTCCCCGACGCGATGGCCGGTCCGACGCCGGTCTCGGCGCTGATCCACGCGGCCACCATGGTGACCGCGGGTGTCTACATGGTCTGCCGGATGAGCTTCCTCTACGCGGAGGCGCCGGGGGCCTCGGCGCTGATCGCCTGGACCGGCGCCATCACCGCGCTCTTCGCCGGCAGCATCGCCATCGCCCAGACCGACATCAAGAAGGTGCTCGCCTACTCCACGGTGAGCCAGCTCGGCTACATGTTCCTGGCCGCCGGCGTCGGCGCCTACACGGCGGCCATCTTCCACCTGGTGACCCACGCCTTCTTCAAGGCGCTGCTCTTCCTGGGGTCCGGCGCGGTGATCCTGGCCATGCACCACGAGCAGGACACCGACAAGATGGGGGGCCTGCGCAAGCTACATCCCGCAAGACCCACGCCGTCTTCGGGATCGGCGTCATCGCGATCGCCGGCCTGCCCTACATCGCCTCCGGCTTCTTCTCCAAGGACGAGATCCTGCTCTCGGCCTACCTGGCCCACCACGTCCCCGGCTACATGGCGCTCTGGGGCATCGGCGTACTGACGGCGGGGATCACGGCCTTCTACATGTTCCGGGTCCACTTCCGCACCTTCTTCGGCGAGTGCCGCGCATCCGACGAGGTTCGCTCGCACATCCACGAGCCGAAGAACGTGGTGCTGGTGCCGCTCTACGTGCTGGCCTTCCTGGCGATCTTCGGCGGCTATCTCGGGCCGTCGGAGGCCTTCGTTCCGGTCCCGGACGCCAACAGCCTGGGGAACTTCCTGATGCCCGTGGTGCACCAGGAGGCGCACCACGTGAAGCACAGCACCGAGTACTGGCTGGCGGGCCTGACGACCGGAATCATCCTGATCGGGATCCTGCTCGCCTACCTGTTCTACATCCGCAGCCCCGAGATCCCCGGGCGGATCCGGTCGGCGCTGGGCGGGCTCTCCCGGCTCGTCGAGAACAAGTACTACGTGGACGAGATCTACGACGCGCTGATCGTCCGCCCGATGGTCGTGATCTCCGACCGGGTGTTCTACCGAGGCATCGATGCGACGCTGATCGACGAAGTGGGAGCCAACGGCTCCGCGCGGGCGGTGCGGACCCTCGCGAGCAATGTCTTCAAGTATCTCCAGTCGGGCCTGGCCCAGGGATACCTCTTCCTCATGGTCGTGGGCACCCTCGCGATCATCGGATACCTGACGTGGTGACGGCCCATGGTTGAGATTCCCAATCTGCTCTCCTGGGTGACCTTCTTCCCGCTGCTGACCGGCGTGGTCCTGCTCGCGGTGGACGGTTTCGCGGGTCAGCTCGGCTCCACCGGCCTGCCGGCCCAGGTGTGGCGCGGAATCGGTCTCGGCAGCGCGCTCTTCACCTTCCTGCTCTCGCTGCTCCTCTGGGCTGGCTTCGATCCCGCCCAGACGGCCTTCCAGTTCGTCGAGTACGCACCCTGGCTCCCGCAGTTCGGCATCAACTACTTCGCCGGGATCGACGGCATCAGCCTGCTGCTCGTCATCCTGACCACCTTCCTGATGCCGCTGGTCCTGCTCGGGTCGTGGAACGACATCAAGAAGTCCCCCAAGGGCTACATCTTCTTCATGCTCTTCCTCGAGACGGGCATGATCGGAACCTTTGCCGCCCTGAACCTCTTCCAGTTCTACCTGTTCTGGGAGCTGATGCTGATCCCGATGTACTTCATCATCGGCGTCTGGGGCGGGCCGCGGCGCATCTACGCCGCCATCAAGTTCTTCCTCTTCACCATGTTCGGATCGCTGCTGATGCTGGTGGCGCTGCTCGTGGTCTACTACCTGAACTTCGAGCAGTTCGGCCTCCTGAACCTGGACCTGGTGGCTGCGCCCGGCAGTGGGGCCCCGGCGCTCCTCGACACGGTGATCGCCGCTGGCGGCGATACGGTCTGGTGGAAGACCCAGCCCTGGCTCTTCGCGGCCTTCGCCCTGGCCTTCGGCATCAAGGTCCCCATGGTGCCCTTCCACACCTGGCTCCCCGACGCCCACGTCGAGGCACCGACGGGCGGCTCGGTGATCCTGGCCGGGGTCCTCCTGAAGATGGGGACCTACGGCTTCGTTCGCTTCGCGCTGCCGCTCTTCCCGGTTGCCTCCGTCCAGTTCGCGCCCGTCATCTTCACGCTGGCGGTGATCGGCATCCTCTACGGCGCCCTGGTGGCCATGATCCAGGAAGACGTCAAGAAGCTGGTCGCCTACTCCTCGGTGGCGCACCTGGGCTTCGTGATGCTGGGGATGTTTGCCCTGAACGTGGAGGGCCTGGAGGGAAGCATCATCCAGATGGTCAACCACGGGCTCTCGACAGGGGGCCTCTTCCTCCTGGTGGGCATGCTCTACGAGCGCCGCCACACCCGGCTGATCGCCGACTTCGGCGGGATCGCCAAGCCCATGCCAGTCTACGCGGCACTCTTCGGGATCGTGTTGATGTCGAGCGTGGGGCTCCCCGCGCTGAACGGATTCGTGGGTGAGTTCCTGATCCTGCTCGGCGCGTTCAAGGCGGCACCGCTGTTCGCCGTGGCGGCCACGCTGGGGGTGATCCTGGCCGCCTGCTACCTGCTCTGGATGTTCCGGCGCGTGATGTTCGGCCCGGTCGAGAATCCGGAGAACCGGGGGCTGATCGACCTCGGTCTGCGCGAGAAGGCGATCCTGGTGATCCTGCTGATTCCCATCATCTGGATCGGGGTCTATCCGGAGACATTCCTGCGTCGGCTCCACCCGCCGGTGCTCGAGCTGCTGCGCGTGATGGAGAGCAAGAGCGTGGAGCTGGCTCCGACGGACGCGTCCGCGGGGGAGGCCGCTTCCTACCTGGCGGCCGCCATCGCAGAGGGGGAGCGGCGATGATCCCGGTCCCGGACGTGAACATCGCCGCAGCGATGCCCCTGCTGCTGGTCTCGGTGGGCGCGCTGGTGGTGCTGCTGGGGGAGATCCTCCTGGCCGGACGCCAGACCTTCCTGGGCCGGACCGTTACCCGCGCGTGGCTCGGGTCGGTGCTCGCCATCGTCTCGGCTGCCTTCCTCCTGGCAGCGATCGTTCTCTCCTGTCAGAACTTCATCATGGGGACCTCGGTCGTCTTCAACCCCGAGAACCCGCTGATACAGCTCGATCGGTTCGCGAACTTCTCCATCGCGCTGATCTGCGGAGCGGCCCTGCTCTCCTGCCTGCTCTCCGTCGCGTACCTGGCCGAGCTTCGCATCAACCACGGCGAGTACTACGCGCTCATCCTGCTGGCGACGGCCGGGATGGTGCTGCTGGTCTCCGCCGTCGATCTGGTGAGCGTCTTCCTCGGCATCGAGGTGATGAGCATCCCCATCTACGTGCTCGCCGGCTTCGATCGCCGCAAGCTGCGCAGCAACGAGTCGGCACTCAAGTACTTCCTGGTGGGCTCGTTCGCGAGCGCACTCCTGCTCTACGGAATGGCGCTGCTGTTCGGCGCCACCGGCCACACCGGCTTCGAGGGGATCCGGGGCGCATTCGACGTGGAGAGCCCGCTGGCGATGATCGGCCTCGGCCTGGTGATCGTCGGCTTCACCTTCAAGATCTCGTCGGTGCCCTTCCACCAGTGGACGCCGGACGTCTACGAAGGCGCTCCCACCTCGGTGACCGCGTTCATGTCCGTCACCGTCAAGGTGGCCGCCTTCGCCGCCATGGTCCGGATCGTGATCGGCGCCTTCGACTCCGCCGCCGAGACTCTCTCCGAGCTGCTCTGGGTCCTCGCGGTGCTGACCATGGTGCTCGGCAACGTGATGGCGGTGATCCAGGACAACGTGAAGAGGATGCTCGCCTACTCGAGCATCGCCCACGCGGGCTACCTGCTGATCGGCTTCGTCGCCGCGACCGAGCAGGCCTACGCGGCGCTCATGTTCTACCTGGTCGTCTACGTCTTCATGAACCTGGGAGCGTTCGGGGTGATCGTGGTCCTGGCCAACCGCGGCCAGGACTCGGACCGGATCAGCGACTTCGCGGGGCTGGCGGAGTCTCGCCCGGGCCTGGCGGCATTGATGACGCTCTTCATGCTCGCTCTGGCCGGGATTCCGGGGACCGCCGGGTTCATGGGGAAGTTCACGCTGTTCGCCGCAGCCGTGGAAGCCGGCCAGGTACCCATCGTCATCATCGCGGTGATGGCGAGCCTGGTGTCCGTCTTCTACTACCTGCGCATCCCCGTCGCCATGTACATGAGCGAGCCCGGCGAGGAGAAGCCGCGCATGGAGCTCTCCTCGGGCGAGTGGGCGGTGCTGGCCATCTGTGGCGTGGCAGTGCTGGTGCTGGGGTTCTTCCCCAACAACGAGCCCACCGACTTCCTCTCCTGGCTCCGCGCCATCGACTGGAGCCGCGAGTCCGTCGCACTCCTCGTCACGCGCTAGCCGAGGCCGCGCTTTCGGCGGCGCCCCCCCCCGTTCCGGCGCCCTCCAGTCCCCCACCTGCTGGACTACCTCCACCAAGTACACTCGGCGGCGGTATAGTCAGGCCTGGAGCCAATGGGGGGACTCCTGATGCGCCTGCTCGCCGTGCTTCGTTCTGCGACGGTCTTCATTTCCACCGCCGTGCCGCCACTCGGGCGGATTCTCGTCGCCGCTTCCCTGGCAGCCGCCCTCTGGGTCGCTGCTGCGTGGATCGGTCCCGATCCCGGTGAGCGACAGCCGTCACCAACTACCGGACCGCAGGGGGTGGGAGCCGACTGGCTGTCGCGGATGCAGCAGGAGCTGGCGGGGAAGGAGTACGAGGCGAGTCGCCACCGCGCGGGGCTCCAGGCGCCCAACCGCGCCCACGGTCTGCGCACCTACTTCGAGACCACGGGGATCCGGGTGCACGACCGCACGGCGGCGGGGAGCCCCGAGTTGCTCTCGCTCTCGCTCGCGGCCGTCGGCCGTGCCGAACGAATGGAGCCGGTGGGTCCGGGCGAGGTCGGAAGCGAGGGCGCGCGGGTCGAGATCCGGCGTCCGGGCCTGATCGAGTGGTACGCGAACTCGCCCGGAGGTCTCGAGCAGGGCTTCACGGTCTCGGAGCGCTTCGAAGGGGAGGGGCCGCTGATCCTCGAGCTGGCGGTGGAGGGTGCGCGGGCGTCGCAGAACGGCGCGAGCGCGAGGTTCGAAGCGGGAACCGGGCGGCGCCTGGCGTACGGACAGTTGTCCGCGGTAGATGCGACGGGTCGCACGCTGGTGGCCCGAGTCGAGGTGCCGGAGCCGTCGCGGCTGCGGCTGGCGGTGGAGGACGAGGGCGCCCTCTACCCGCTGGTGATCGATCCACTGCTCACTGCGGCCGCCGACGCGCAGCTCGAGTCGAACCAGGCGGGCGCGGAGCTGGGATACAGCGTAGCCGGCGCCGGCGACGTGAACGGGGACGGCTGGGACGACGTGATCGTCGGTGCCAATCTCTACGACGCGGGCGAGACGAACGAGGGCGCGGCGTTCGTCTTCCTGGGGAGCGCCTCGGGCGTCGCCGATGGAGATCCCGGCAGCGCCCACGCGCAGCTCGAGTCGGACCAGGCGAACGCGCGGCTGGGTCAGAGCGTGGCGGGCGCCGGTGACGTGAACGGGGACGGCTGGGACGACGTGATCGTCGGTGCCTTCTTCTACGACGCGGGCGAGACGAGCGAGGGCGCGGCGTTCGTGTTCCTGGGGAGCGCCTCGGGGATTGCCGACGGGGATCCCATGACCGCTCACGCCCAGTTCGAGGCGGACCAGGGGGGGCGAACCTCGGCCACAGCGTGGCGGGCGCGGGTGACGTGAACGACGACGGCTACGACGACGTGATCGTGGGCGCACCGCTCTTCAGCGTTCCCCATACGGCCGAGGGCGCGGCCTTCGTCTTCCTGGGCAGCGCCTCGGGGATCGCCGACGGCGATCCCGCTACCGCCGACGCCCAGCTCGAGTCGGATCAGACGGAAGCGCGGCTGGGTCAGAGCGTGGCGGGCGCCGGTGACGTGAACGGGGATGGCTACGACGACGTGGTCGTGGGGGCGTACCTCTACGACGCGGTCGAGATCGACGAGGGTGCGGCCTTCGTGTTCCTGGGGAGCAGCTCGGGGATCGCCGATGGGGACCCCGGCAGCGCTCACGCCCAGCTCGAGTCGGACCAGGCGGACGCGGAGCTGGGTTGGAGCGTGGCTGGCGCCGGCGACGTGAACGGGGACGGCTACGACGACGTGATCGTGGGCGCGCACCTCTACGACGCGGTCGAGACCGACGAGGGCGCGGCCTTCGTGTTCCGGGGGAGCAGCTCGGGGATCGCCGATGGGGATCCCGGCACCGCTCACACCCAGCTCGAGTCGGACCAGGCGGACGCACAGCTCGGGCGGAGCGTCGCGGGCGCTGGCGACGTGAATGGCGATGGCTACGACGACGTGATCGTCGGTGCCGAACGCTACGACGCCGGCCAGACGAACGAGGGTGCAGCCTTCTTGTTCCTGGGGGGCGGCGGAGGCATCCCGGACGGGAATCCGAGCACGACGGGTGCGCCGTTCCAGGGGGACCAGGCCACCGCCTACCTGGGACACAGCGTCGCGGGAGCCGGCGACGTGAACGGGGACGGCTACGACGATGTGATCGTCGGCGCCTATCTCTACGACGCCGGCCATGCGGCCGAGGGTGCAGCCTTCGTGTTGCTGGGAAGCGCTTCGGGAGTCCCGGACGGGGATCCCGCCAGCGCCCACGCCCAGCTCGAATCGGACGAAACCAACGCGCATCTGGGCCAGAGCGTTGCGGGAGCCGGTGACGTGAATGGCGATGGCTGGGACGACGTGATCGTCGGCGCCTATTTCTACGACGCGGGCGAGGACGACGAGGGCGCGGCCTTCGTGTTCCTGGGGAGTGCCTCGGGGATCCCGGACGGGGACCCCGTGACCGCTCACGCTCAGCTCGAGTCGGACCAGGCGAGCGCCTACCTGGGGTGGAGCGTTGCGGGGGCCGGTGACGTCAACGACGATGGCTAGGACGACGTGATCGTCGGCGCCTATCTCTACGACGCGGGCGAGGACGACGAGGGTGCGGCCTTCGTGTTCCTGGGGAGCGCCTCGGGGATCGCCGACGGCGACCCTGCCACCGCCCACGCTCAGCTCGAGTCGGACCAGGCGGACGCCTACATGGGCCGGAGCGTCGCGGGCGCCGGCGACGTGAATGGCGATGGCTACGACGACGTGATCGTCGGTGCCTCTCACTACTTCGCGGGTCAGGTGGACGAGGGCCTGGCGTTCGTGTTCCACGGGAGCGCCTCGGGTATCGCCGACGGGGATCCTGGAACAGCGCATGCCCAGCTCGAGGGCGACCAACTAGACGCGCAGCTTGGCTACAGCGTGGCGGGAGCCGGCGATGTGGATGGCGATGGCTACGACGACGTGATCGTCGGCGCCTGGCGCTACGACGCCGGCTCGACGGACGAGGGCGCGGCCTTCGTGTTCGAGGGGAGTTCCTTGGGGGTCGGTTACGGAAACCCCGGCATTGCGGATGCCCAGCTTGAGTCGAACCAGCAGTACGCCTTCTTGGGCAAGAGCGTGGCGGGCGCCGGCGACGTGGACGGAGACGGCTACGACGACGTGATCGTCGGCGCCCCCTGGTACTCCGCGCCCGAATCGCACGAGGGCGCCGCATTCGTGTTTCTGGGGAGTGGCTCGGGAATCGCCGACGGCCACCCCGGCAGCGCCCATGCCCAGCTCGAGTCGGACCAGGAGGACGGATACCTGGGCGAGAGCGTCGCCGGCGCCGGTGACGTGAACGGGGACGGCTACGACGACGTGATCGTGGGTGCCTACGAATACGACGCTGGACAGATGGACGAGGGCGCAGCCTTCGTGTTCCTCGGGAGTGGCTCCGGAATTGCCGACGGGAATCCCGACACTGCGCTTGGCCAGCTCGAGTCGGACCAGGCATACGCATACATGGGCCGGAGCGTAGCCGGTGCCGGGGATGTGAACGGAGACGGCTACGACGACGTGATCGTGGGCGGGAGTGCCTACAACGCCGGCGAGACGAACGAGGGTGCGGCCTTCGTATTCCTGGCGGGCGTGTGGATGACGCCGCCCGCGCCACCCACGCCCACGCCGACACCGACGCCCACACCCACCACAGGGCCGACACCGACGCCCACGCCGGTTGCTCAACTGGAAAAGGGCCAGCAGGCGTGCGTCAACGAGATGAACAAGAACGGCGAGAAGGTCAACAAGGCACAGCTCAAGGAGAGCGAGAAGTGCCTGAAGGACTACCAGAAGGCCAAGCTCACCACGAGCTTCGAGATCTGCACCACCGCCGACGGCAAGGGCAAGGTGCACAAGGCTCGGGACAAGACGATCGCGGGCGAAGACAAGAAGTGCGACCCGCTCGCCGTCCCTCCGCCCTTCGGCTACACGGACGCGACCACGGTCAACCAGCAAGCGGTGAGTGGAGCTCTCGCGCTGACCCACGCGATCTTCGGCGGGCCTCCGGTCGAGGACACCGACCTGGCGACCAAGGCTGGAGACAAAGACACGGCCGGTTGCCAGGCCAAGCTGTTGAAGGCGGCCAGCAAGCTCGAGAGCACCGCGTTCAAGGAGATGAACAAGATCAAGAAGCAGGCACTCAAGGATGCCAACGTCGACACCGCTGCAGCGCTCGGTCTAGCGCTGGCGACGGCGATACAGTCGAGCGACAAGATTTCAGGGGAAACGGACAAGCTCGTGGAGAAAGTCGGCAAGGCTTGTGGTGGGCTGGGCTCCCCCGACGCGATCTTCCCGGGTACGTGCTCAGATGCCGTTCTGGGCAACGTCTCGGACTGTGTGGCCGCGGCAGCGCTCTGCCAGGCGTGCTCGAGCGTCAACGCCTTCGACGACTTGAGCCTCGACTGCGACGAGTTGGACGACGGAAGCGCCGGCAACGGCAGCTGTCCCTAGTAGTCAGTCCCAAAGTGGAGTGGCTCTGCCGCCGCCCCATGGTTACAGGAACTCGCGGAACTCCTCGAGGGTGAGGCCCGCGTCGCGCACGATCCCGCCCATCGTGTAGGCGTTGACCGGGTTGGCTCGTGGGATCGTGAGGATCCGGATGCCATCGGTCATCACCACATGCTTGCCCTGGCGAAGAACCCGAAAGCCCGCCTTCTCCAGAGCGCGGATGGCCTTCTGGTGCGGAACGCCCGGAAGCTTCGGCAAAGCTCAGACCGCGACGTCGATTTCGCGAACCGTGGCGTCTTGGAGGAGATCGTTCACGGCGGCCAGATACTCCTGGATCGCATCCCGGATGTTCCGCAGCGCCTCCTCCTCGGTCTCGCCTTGGGACCAGCAGCCGGGCAGACCCGGAACGGAGACGCTGAACCCCTCCTCGGACTCGTGAAGCGCGATCTTGTACCTCATGGCCGGAGAGTATACCGCCTGACCGCGAGTTCTTCCTCCAGCTGCTCCCGGCCAAAGCGAAAAACCTCGCCCGGTCCCGACCCTGCGCAGCCAAGAACTCGCGCCTGGGCTTTCGACTTGTGAATCGAGGTTCTCGACTGGAAGCTCCCCAGGTGACATCCGGAAGTCAGTAGGAAAAAGAAACGAGGTACGACGGGAAGGCGTAGACCTGTGTAGTTGTCTCCAGGTCTGGCTAGCGCTTTCGGCGCAGGACCCGCGCCTCCCCCGCGCGCATCGTCAGGTGCTCGGCGTCGAAGAGCTCCATCAGCGGGACGGCGTACTTGCGCGTGGTGCCGATCAAGCTCTTGTAGGTCTGGGTGTCGAGTGTCTGGTGCTCGCGCAGGTGGGCGACGACGCGCTCCCGAAGCTCGTCCACGGCGGCGCGGTCGAACCAGAGGTCGCCGGGTGCGCGCACCAGCGAGCCCTCCCGCTCCAGATGGGCGATCACAGCCCGCAGCGCCTCGAGATCCACGCCGAGCTTCTCGGCCCACTCGCGAGAGGTCGGGGGCTCCAGGCCCGTGCTGGCGGCATCGGCCCGGATTCGAGCCGCGACATCCTGCTCGCGCTGACTGAGCGTGGGAACGTGGTCGGGCAGACGGACCAGCCTCTGCTCCACGGTGATCCGGTTCGCCGCCACCAGCCGTTCCAGCAGCAGCTCGAAGGTGCCCGGGGCAGTGTTCTCGGGAAGCGCGCCGCCCAGCGCTCCCCTGGGCATCCCCGGCAGGATCCGCTCGCGCTCGTGGAAGGCCGCGAGCGCGGCCAGGAGCCGCTCTTCGAGCTCGAGGATCGCTGCACCGCCCAGCCAGACACCAGAACTCACCTCGCAAAGCGTCCCCGCTGCGGCACGCTCGGCGAGGAGATCGCGAAGCTCCTTCTCCCCGATTCCGGTCTCGCGCAGCAGCGATCCGAAGGAGAGCCCGGCGAAGCCGGTCCGCACCACGCGAATCTCGACGGCTGTGCCGGTATCGCCCGCGGCCAGCGCGGCCAGCTCCCGGACCAGTATCGGATTGTTGAGACGCCGGTGCGGCGGCGCCATGTCGAGGACAGCGCCGCCGCCCACACTCGCGCCGCCCCCGGCCAGCCGGGCGAAGCCGCGCAGGATGAAGCGGTCTCCGGGCAGGAGCGCCACCGGCTCCTCTTCCAGGTGGATGCGAACGAAGCTCTGCTTGCCCGGATCGATCCGGTCGCTTCCGATCGGCGCCAGGCGGGCGCGCCGCTCCGAGGTGCCCGTCAGGAACTCGACCGAGGTCGGCCCGGTGATGGCCGGGGCTTCCGGCAGCAGCGAAATCTCGGCATCCAGGGCCCGGGTGGGTTGCAGCGCTCCGGGCAGCGACACGACCAGCCCCCGGGAGAGGTCTGCCAGCTCTACACCCTGGAGGTTCACCGCGCAGCGCGCTCCCGGCTTCACCCGCTCCGACGAGATCCCGAAGCTCTGCAGGCCGCGCACGCGGGCGGTCCGGCCGATCGGGTAGATCTCCACCGCGTCGCCCACCGAGAGCGCACTCCCGATCAGCGTTCCGGTGACGACGCTCCCGAACCCCTTCGCCGCGAAGAGCCGGTCCACCGAGAGCCGCGGCGGGCCGAAACGCGGCGTTCGCGCCGCGCTCGCCCTCGCCGTCTCGGCCAGCGCCTCGCGAAGCGCCCCGATGCCGTCGCCCGTCTGTGCGGAGACTGGGAGGATCGGGGCTTTCGCAAGGGAGCTCGGCGCGATCAGCTCTCGCACCTCTTCCTCGGCCAGCTCCACCATCTCCTCGTCGGCGAGGTCGGTCTTGGTGAGTGCCACCACGCCGTGGGTGAGACCGAGAAGATCGCAGATCGCCAGGTGCTCCCGCGTCTGCGGCATGACCCCCTCGTCGGCCGCCACCACCAGCAGCACCAGGTCGATTCCGGTGGCGCCGGCGACCATGGTCCGCACCAGGCCTTCGTGGCCGGGGACATCCACCACGCCGACCCGAAGATCGTCCGTCAGGTCCAGAGGAGCGAAGCCCAGCTCGATGGTGATTCCGCGCGCCTTCTCCTCCGGGAGCCGATCGGTGTCGACGCCGGTCAGCGCGCGGATCAGTGCGGTCTTGCCGTGGTCGATGTGGCCCGCGGTGCCGAGGACGAGCCGGTCGTTCGCTCCCTCAGCGCGGGCCAATGGAGTCGCGGCCCATGTAGGGCAGGAGGGCCTCGGGGATGGCGACACTTCCGTCGGCGCGCTGGTGGTTCTCGAGCAGCGCAATCGGCATGCGCGACAAGGCGACGGCGGTCCCGTTCAGCATGTGGACGAGCTCGTTCTTCTTCGATCCCTTGCGGCGGAAGCGGGTCCGAAGGCGCCGCGCCTGGTAGTCGGTGCAGTTCGAGGCGCTGGTGACCTCGCCGTAGCTTCCCCCCTCGCCGCGCCCCGGCATCCAGGCCTCGATGTCGTACTTGCGATAGGCGGGAGCGCCGAGGTCGCCCGCGGCGATGTCCACCACCCGGTAGGGCACCTCGAGCCCCTGCATGATCTTCTCCTCCTGCGCGAGCAGGTAATCGTGCATGTCCTCCGAGTCCTCGGGGCGGGTGATGGCGAACATCTCCACCTTGCTGAACTGGTGCACCCGGTAGAGCCCCTTGCTCTCGCGTCCCGCCGCCCCCGCCTCGGTGCGGAAGCAGTGGGAGAGCCCGGCGAGCTTGAGCGGAAGCTCCTCCTCGTCGAGGATCTGGTCCGCGTAGAGCCCACCGAGTGTGATCTCGGCCGTTCCCACCAGGCAGAGGTTCGCGTTGGTGAGCGAGTAGACCTGGGTCTCCTCGCCGCGCGGGTTGTAGCCGATCCCGTCGAGGATCTCCGGCCGCGCCACGTCCGGCGTGAGGAACGGCGTGAAGCCCTCCGCCAGCAGGTGGTCGAGTGCGTAGCGCTGGAGCGCGAGCTCCAGGAGCACCGCTTCGTTCTTCAGGAAGTACCACTTCTGCCCCGCGACCTTGGCGCCTGCCTCGAAGTCGATCAAGTCGAGCTGCCTGCCGATCTCCAGGTGATCGAGGGGCTCGAAGTCGAACGTCGTCGGCTCGCCGACGCGGCGGATCTCCCGAAAGTCGTCCTCTCCTCCTTCGGGCACCTCGGGATGGACGAAGTTGGGGAGCTCGGCCAGGACCGCCTCGAAGGCCCTGCGCGCCTCGGCCAGCGTGGCCTCCACGCGGCTGACGCTCTCCTTCAGCGCCCGACCCTCGGCGGTGTGGGCCTCCCGCTCGGCCGGCTCCATCTTGCGCTTGCCCGAGGCCTGGTGCTCGTTGCGGCGCCGGTTGGTCTCGTTCAATTCCGTCTGGCGGGCCGCCACCTCCTTGTAGAGGGCGATGGCGGCGTCCACATCGGCCTCCACATGCCGCCGCCGGCAGCTCTCCAGGATCTCGTCGCGCCGCTCCGAAAGGGTTCTGGGGTCCAGCATCGGGGGGAAGGGAAGCAGTTGGCCCGAACCCAGTCAAGCGGCGCCCCAGCTTGACCCCGCCCCGCAAAGGCTTAGAATTCCCATGAAATTCAATGGCTTAGGAGAGGTGGCCGAGCGGTTGAAGGCAGCGGTCTTGAAAACCGCCAGGCGTTTACGCGCCTCGAGGGTTCGAATCCCTCCCTCTCCGCCAGGATCCCGACCTTCGCGAACTCCGCTCGGCTGCGCCTCGCTGCGCGCCCCGCTCGCGGAGAACTCGCGGGGCTTGCTAGATTCCCCCAACTCCTTCGCGGAGAGGTGGCCGAGTGGCTGAAGGCACAGGTTTGCTAAACCTGCGTAGGGGCAACTCTACCGAGGGTTCGAATCCCTCCCTCTCCGCCAGGATTTCGCGGGGGTCCGTTTTCGCCGGCAGTTAGCGAACCAGGAGTTCCCCGTTAGTTTCCGCTGCGCGGAGAGATGGCCGAGCGGCTGAAGGCGCACGCTTGGAAAGCGTGTGTACCGAAAGGTACCGTGGGTTCGAATCCCACTCTCTCCGCCAACTAGTCTGCTGTTGCAGAGACTTCCCGCGCGCACTCGGGCACAGCCTGAGAAATCCCCGCGATTCCGCGGGGTCTTGGCCGAGCGCCTTCGCGCATCCCAAGCGGAGACCACCATGCGGCTGGCCCCGCCGCGCCGAAGCCGCGCGTTTTCTCTGCGGGCGATTGCGGCGGTTCGATAAGGGGATGGGGGCGAGGCCATTCTCCGGGGCGCGAAGAGTCCTTCCATCGTGCCATGGGCTCAATCGAGCCGCACGCGGGCCGAGCGCTGGCCACCCGCCCGAGCGAGCGCGCGCCGGCGAATGGAGACCGAAAGTTCACCCCAAGCTGGTCTCCGTCTCCCGCTTGGGTCGGAAGAGCCCGCGCTAGCCATCTCGGCCAGCACCGGTGGCAGCGGATCCAGCCGGTCTGCAGCCTCTCGCGCCCCAGCCACCCACGATCAAAGACTATCAGTCCGTTCTGATGCTCGTAGGCTATCCTCTGCTTCCCGGTGCGCTTGCTCACCTGCGCCGAGATCTTGAGCGCCAGCGCCTTGGGCAAGAGCCTGGAGAGCCCAGCAAGGGCTCGGTTGGGTGCCGTACTCCGCGAATATTCTGTCCGTGCGATCACAGAGGGGACGGATTCGATTTGTAGCTGAGCGAGGAGTGAGATCTGGAGGGTTCGGGCAGGCCGATTTGGTCTGGGACTTGTGATTGCCAGGGGAGGGCAAGCTTCGGTGCCCCGCAGGTTCTTGAGGCGCTCTCGAATTTGATGTGACGCGGTAACTCGCGAGGGGCAGGGGCTACGCTGCCAATCGATAGTCGTGTTGAATGCCTCCGAGGACGGGGAGGGCGATCAGCTTACCGCTCTTCTGTGGCGGCTTCTGCAGCTCAGGGTACGGCTCGGGTATGGCATGTGTTGCCTGCGAGGGGCGCGCGCCGTTGTAGAAGGCGACGAATTCACGCGCGACCCGCCGAATATGATCTTCGCACAAGAAGATGAAGTGATTCAGGGCGTCCTCACGAAGTGTCCTGTGGAAACGCTCAACGTGGGCATTCGCGTTTGGTGCGTGATAGGGAGTTGGCAATCCCTTGATCTCCAGCACCTGATCGAGCCAAAGATCGAGGTGGCAGCGATAGTGTTTGCCTTCCGAGCCCTTCTTTGGATGTCCGAACTGCCCAAAGATGCCGTCGTTGTCGTGCAGGAGAAAGCGAGGTGAACGGTCGAAGGCGGAAAGGTCAAGGATCTGTCTCTTGACCCACGGCAGTGATGGGTGCGTGGTGACATTGATATGAACGATCCGCCGTGTGTTGAGCTCCATGACCACGAATACGTAGATCACGGCGAAGAGCGCGGTGTGCTGCGTCATGAAGTCGCATGCGAAGATCTCGTGGCCGTGATTCTTGAGAAATGTCTTCCAGGTCTGCCGATCGCCTGGGGATCGTCGTTTCACCATGTACTTTCGAATCGTACTGGTGGAGTGCTTGATGCCGAACTTGAGATCGAGCTCTTCAAAGATCTTGTCTTCGCCCCAGCTCGGATTGTCGGCGCTCATGCGGCGGATGAAGTCGATGTGCTCGCGTGGAATTGTGGGGCGGCCGATCTTCCTGGTTCTCGACTTCCGGCGCCAGTAGAGTTTGAAGCCCTGGCGGTGCCATCGAATCACGGTCTCGGGTCTGACGAGGATGAGGGGCGTCTTCCAACCGTCCCAGAGCTTGGAGAGCCACACCCAGAAGGCTCGATCGGTTGATCGGATCCGCGGGCGCTTTTGCACTCGCTTGTAGACAGCGAGTTGCTGTCGCAGGGCCAGATTCTCGAGGACGAGCGCACGCTTGCCCCTGAAGAATGATCCGAATACGGCGGCTGCGAGGGCGAATGTGGACGTCATTGGGGCACTCTAGCAGTGGGAGAAAAGCCCAATGATTTCAGCCTGTACCGAGTTCTCGCGGACTACGCGTATCCGGACATGATCAATCTGAAGTAGGATTCGAGTCAAATGACCCATGTCAAAACAATCTCGGTTGAAGAGCACTTTACAACGCACGAGCATCTTGATTGTGTCAGATCCATCATTGAAGGAACCTATCCGGTCCCGGAAGTCATTGAAGAAGAGCCTCATTTTTCATTGGAAAGTCCGTATTTGACAGCAGTGCCACAGGTAATAGCGGATGAATTGGCGGATATGCTTCTTGATCTCGAAGAGAGAAGACTAAAGGATATGGATGAGGCACATATCGATATCCAGGTCCTCTCCATCATCTCACCCGGTGTCCAGATGTTAGACCCGCATACCGCTACTGCCATGGCAAGAAGAATTAACAATGAGCTTTCTGGGAAAATAGCCAAACATCCGGATAGGTTCATCGGTTTGGCAACAATTGCCCCTCATGACCCTGATAATGCAATACATGAAATAGAGAGGGCAGTAAAGGAATTGGGACTGAAGGGTGTCGTTATAAACTCACACACAAAAGGAGAATATCTCGACCTAAAAAAGTATTGGGGAATACTAAAGAAGACGGAAGAATTGAATATACCGATATATCTTCATCCTCGAATCCCTTCGCAGGATATGCTGAAACCATACTTGGATTATCCCTTACTATGCAGCCCGATACTCGGATTCAGTGCGGAAGCAAGTCTTCATGCATTACGGCTGATGTGCAGCGGTGCATTTGATGAATTCCCGGGTCTGAAAATAATTCTTGGTCATTTAGGTGAGGCCTTGCCGTTCTTCATGAAGAGAATGGATAGTAAATGGCTCTTTATGAATACAAGAAAGAAGCCAGGAGAATACCTCTGCAACAATTTCTTTGTTTCCACCAGCGGAATGTTCTGGGAACCGCCGTTAATCTGTTCATGCATGGCATTAGGTGCTGACCGAATATTGTTTGGTGTGGACTATCCACTGGAATCTCCGGTTGAAGCCACAAGATTCATAGAAGACGCTTCGTTGTCTGGCGTTGATAAAGCAAAGATCTGCTATTTGAATGCTGAAAAGTTGTTTTCATTATAGTTATGGTGCCTGTCCGGCTTGCTCAGCAACCAGTCGGTGATACGGAGGCGGTTCCCTCCCCCAGGGCACGCCGCAGCACTACACCGCTCCCCTGAGAAGTTGAGCCACCCATAAGACCTGGCACCCTTGAGGTGCTGAAGGAGGAACGGGTGGCGTTACAGATTCGCCTTGTGCCGTCACACTGCCCTAGACGAGCAGGGCCCCGCCGTCGACGGCGAAGGACTGGCCCGTCATGTAGCTCGAGGCATCGGAAGCCAGGAACAGGATGGCGTCGGCAATCTCGCTGGGCTCCCCGACGCGCTTCATCGGGATGCGCTGGCGCGCGCCCTCCTTGGCCCGCTGCGACTCGTCGTCGGGTAGAAGTGAGAATATCGAGTCGTAGAAGCGCGTCCCGACCGCGCCCGGAGCGATGCAGTTCACCTGTGCGTCCTCAATATCCGTCCGGTCGCACATCACTCTGACGGGTCGCACCCCGGGTTGCTGCGAGGGGGTCGGGGTGGTCGAGCGGGAGGATCGACATGACTCGGGGGCCAGGGCAGCGGCCGTGGCTGATCTCGAGAGCCCGTGAAGGAACGCTCTGGGGTGCTTGGGATCGGATCGACCGGAGCCGGGCGGCACCTCGGCTATCCCGCC
>CAWAPH010000027.1:0-5546 GCA_963783795.1 uncultured delta proteobacterium
AAACGCCGGAGCGGCTCCCGACCTCGATCGCTCTTTGCCTGACGGAATCTGCCATGACGCAGCAGTCTAACGTGTTCGAGGCGGTCCGGCGCCGAGCACCTTCCCGCAGCGGGTTACATCCCGCCCTTTTGCTTCGTGCCCTTGTACAGCGGCAGGATCGTCATGAAGGTCGGAGGGTTACCCGCCCACCAAACCAGGAAGGCCGTGCAGATCAGCTTGTTCGTCGTCCCGACGATGCGGCCAGCTCCGCGGATCACGGCTTCGGCTTCGGTGCCCATCAGGGTGGCAGGCCCGACGGACAACGGGTCTCTGGTGTATATCGCCTGGGTGTAGCCCCCGCTATTGAGTGCCGTAACGCCCTCACCCGCCGTCAGGTCGTTCTGCACGGTTCCCTCTTCGAACACCTCCACGGCGACCCAGTCGCTGGTGCCGGCGTTGCTCTTCTCCGTGCTGGTGCAGGCCGCGCACATGGCGATGTTGGAGTCCGAATACACATAGGGGATCGAGTAGAGCACTTTGGCCTTCTCCGTCCCGTTCAGCAGCGGCACCGGGTCCGAAACGCTCTGCGCCCACCCTGTTCCTGCAGCTGCCAGGTTCGCGAAGAGCGCGGCAAGCATCATCGCAGCGATTCGGATCGTCATGGTGGATTTCTCCTGGGATTCGGGGGCGCCGGGCTGTCTGCGTGTCACCCGGCCACGTTGAGGATGTCCACGTTACACCGGCTCCGATTGGGCGCTCCGGCGCTACACCCCGCGAGGGTTGTGCGCTACACGCCCCTGGGGCTGGATCCTCCAGTCCCCTGCAAACGGTCACCTTGCGAGGTACTCCAAGCACTTGGCTTCCGAGAACACTCACGACGCCGGTCCGGCGCGGGTATCCGCTGGGATCTCTCGGATCTCTACGCCGGGGCCGACGACGCCGCCATCGACGGCGACCTGGAACGCGCACTCGGCGACGCGCGGGCCTTCGCCGCCCGCTACCGGGGCGCGATCGCCAGCCTCGAAGCGGCGGAGTTGGCCGAGGCCATCGACGCCCTCGAGTCGCTGGAGGAGGGCCCGACACGGGCCGGCACCTACGCCGGCCTGCTCTTCGCGGCGGACACCGCGAACCCGGCCCACGGCGCGTTGCTGCAGAGGATCCAGGAACGCATCAGCGAGATCCGCAACACGCTGGTCTTCCTCGAGCTCGAGTGGGTAGCCGTGGACGAGGAGCGGGTCCACGCACTGCTCTCGGAGCCGGTCCTGGCCGGGCGCCGCCACCTGCTGGAGTCGATGCGGCGCTACCGCCCGCACCTGCTGTCGGAGCTGGAAGAGCGGCTGCTCGAGGAGACGGCCAACACCGGCGAGCGCGCCTTCTGCCGGCTCTTCGACGAGATCCTGGGCGCCGCGCACTTCCAGGTCGAGCTCGACGGCGAGAGCCGCGAGCTCGGCGAGGAAGAGGTGCTCTCCCTCCTCTACGACACCGACCGGGAAAAGCGGCGCAGTGCAGCGCGCGGCCTCAGCGCCGGACTGCGCGAGCACTCCCGCACGCTCGCCTTCATCTTCAACACGCTGGTGCAGGACAAGGCCGTCCGCGACCGGCTGCGCCGCTACGCCGAGCCGATCGACTCGCGCAATCTGGCCAACGAGATCGACGGCGCGTCGGTACAGGCTCTTCTCGACGCCTGCGAGCGCGGTCATCCGCTGGTCCACCGCTACTACCGGCTCAAGGCTCGCCTGCTGGGGATCGACCGGCTGGAGGACTACGACAGGTACGCCCCGGTAGGAGAGGCGGCCGGAACGCGCGGCTACGACGAAGCCAGGCGAATCGTACTCAGCGCCTTCGGAGACTTCGCACCGGCCATGGCGGAGATCGCGGGGAAGTTCTTCGCGGAGAGTTGGATCGACGCCGAACTGCGGCCGGGCAAGCGAAGCGGCGCCTTCTCGGCGTCGACGGTGCCGGCCGCCCATCCCTACGTACTGCTCAACTACACCGGCAACCTGCGCGACGTGATGACGGTGGCTCACGAGCTCGGCCACGGCGTCCACCAGTACCTGGCGCGCGAGCGCGGCCTCTTCGAGCAGGACACGCCGCTCACCACCGCCGAGACTGCCAGCGTCTTCGCGGAGATGCTGGTCTTCCGACGGCTGATGGAAGAAGAGCGCAGCCCGCAGGTCCGCTTGGCGCTGCTCTGTGGCAAGCTCGAGGACACGTTCGCCACCGTCTTCCGGCAGGTGGCGATGACGCGCTTCGAGGAGCAGCTCCACACCGCCCGCCGCGGCGAGGGCGAGCTTCCCATCCCGCGCATCAACGAGCTCTGGATGGAAGCCAATCGCCCGATGCTCGGCGACGCCGTGCACCTGACCGACGACTACGCCTGGTGGTGGCTCTACATCCCGCACTTCGTCCACTCGCCCTTCTACTGCTACGCCTACGCCTTCGGAGAGCTCCTGGTGCTCGCGCTGCTTCGGCGCTTCGACGAGGAGGGTGCGGATTTCGTCCCGCGCTACCTGGATCTGCTGCGGGCGGGGGGATCGGACGCGCCGCCCGCGCTGCTCGCGAAGGTGGGTCTGGACATCACCGACCCGAGCTTCTGGGACGGGGGATTGGCACTGATCGAGGAGCTGCTCGAGCAGGCCGAGGGCCTGGCGGGAGAGTTGCAGGGCTGAGACGAGGGCCGTTCGCGTCGAGGCGGGCCGTCGCGAGTACGCGTTCGGGCGCGAAGCCTCGAGCCCGTTCGGACCCGCCTACGGGACGCAGCGGCCATCGACGCGGCGGATGAAGCTCAGGAAGCGCCGGTCCTCGGGATCGTCGGAGCCGCCGACCCCCGCGCTCGCGGCCAGTAGGCGAGCCCGATCGACCCTGCCGCCCATGCACAGGCTGTAGACCTCGAGCCTGGCCTCGCGGGGGGTCTCTCGCCGCCGTCGGCGGCGAGGCGCTCCGCAGCCGCGTCCCAGTCGCGCCGGGCGATCGCGCCGAGGGCGAGCTCGCGATCGATTGCCGGGGCGTCGCGCGCTGCGCCCGCGAGGAGCTGGCGCTCGACACTGGTCCCCAGCTGCCAGAGCGGAAGCGTCTCCAGAGAGCTCTTCGTGAGGACCTCGTGGAGCCGCCCGAAGAGCCCTCCCGACCCGGCTCCCAGGCCCAGGAAGGTGCGGCGCGCATCGCGATGAGCTCGGAGCCACGCGGCGGTCTCCGCCCGGAGTTCCGGCGGCCAGAGACGCGCGATCAGCTCGCTTCGCGCGAAACGCTTCTGCACTGCATCGAGCCGAAGCCATAGCTCGAACCACGCCCGGGCCTTGTGCAGCCCCCCGCCCGCCTGGTTGCGCACCCGCCGGGGGTGGTCGTCGTCGAGAGGCGGTGAGCCCCGGATCGCGTTCTTCAGCTCCGGCGCTCCCATCAGGAAGAGCGCCCCGAGCTGCGCCGGTACCTCCAGACCCAGGGTTCGCAGCTCCTCACCGACGACGGGATCGCTCCACTGACGCGCGAAGTCCGCTTCCGAGACGGGACCCTCGGCGTCGCGGGTGCCGACCATGAGCCAGTCGAGTGAGAAGCCCGCCCAGAGGGAGCAGTCGTCGAAGACGTCGCAGAAGGCGCGCAGGATCGCCTTGGCTTCGCTCTCGACCAGCATGTGCACCGGCAGCCAGTAGGTCACGATGCCCCCCGCGGCGAGACGCTCACGCAGGAGAGCGAAGTACTCCCGGGTGTAGAGGTTGACCACTCCGGCGGCCTTCGGAGGCGGGGGCTCGCCCGTGATCACGTCGTAGCGATCCGATCGGGTCTGGAGAAAGAAGCGCCCGTCCTCCACGTGAACGCGCACACGGGGGTCGCGGAGCGGATGGTCGCGTGGGTCCGGGTAGATGACGTCGCTCAGACGGAGGATGTCGCGCGAGATGTCCACGACGTCGATCCGCTCGAGGGAACGGGTGTCGGTGAGTGCCTTGGCGGTATTCCCCAGCCCGTAGCTGATCAGGAGCGCACTTCGCGGGTCGGGGTGGACCGCGACCGGCCAGTAGACGAAGAGCTTCATGTACCGACGCGAGCCCGTGTCGGTCCCCGACATGCTGTGCGCATTGGTCACCAGGCGGTAGTCGAGCGTCCCGCCGAAGAGGTCGTTCCGGATCACGATGCTGGTTTCCGTGAGGCCCTCCTGCACGGCCGCCACCTGGGAATCCTGGTAGTGGGAGAAACGCTGGATAGTGTCCGCCAGGTAGTGCTCTTCCATGTAGCCGCGGGGAAAACCGACCAGCGCTGCCACGAAGAGGACACCCGCCGCGGACGTGGCCAGCCCCGCGGCACGGCCGCGCGGCCGCATCCCCCCCAGCACGAGGGCTAGCGCCACCACACCGTAGGCGGCCGCGAGCCACGCGATGGCCCGCTCCACACCGACCGCGGGCAGGAGGAGAAAGCCGCCGATCAGCGGACCGATCATCGCGCCGGCCGTGTTGGCCAGCGTGAGGAGGCCGGCCGACCGGGTCTCGCTGCCGCCCCGTGCGTGCAGCGCCTCGCCGAGCAGCGTGAAGAGCACCCCGGAGAGGAGGCAGACCGGAAGGCTGAGCGGGAGGGCGAGCAGTGCCACCCCCTTGCGGGTGAAGACCGCCCCGGGCTGGGAGTCGAGGAGGACCGCGTGGAGCGCGTAGGTGCCTGCGCAGGCGAAGCCGGCGAGGGCCGCGACCGCTGGGAGCGCACGCGCCGCCTGGGGCGCGCGGGACAGCAGGCTCGCGCCGACCAGACCACCGAGGGCGATTCCGATCAGCACCGCAGCGAGCATCACCGCGAACGCGAGCGAGGTACCGTGGATCTTGAGCAGAAGAAGACGGAACCAGACGACCTCGAGCGCGAGCAGGATCGCACCGAAGGCAAACGCCGAGGCAAGCAGCAGGCGGTCGCGCCCCGACAGTGGGGGGCGGTCGGGCAGCGCAGCTTCGGGAGCTCCCGCGTCCATCGAGCGTGCGAGGCTCAATGCGAGAAGCAGCACGGCGGCATTGCAGCCGGCGGCGGCCAGGGCGGCCCCCCGAATCCCCAGCCAGCGGACCAAAAGGATCTCACCCACCAGGACGCCCGCCACCGCTCCGAGCGTGTTCCACCCGTAGAGGAGCCCGAGCGCACGGCCGAACCGGGGGTCGTGCCGGTAGAGCGCCGCCACCAGCAGCGGCAGCGTCATCCCCATGGCGATGGAGGGCAGGAGCAGCAGGGCGAAGGCCGCCCCCAGACGCAGGACGTTCAGGATCAGGGGCTGGTCCACGAAGGGACGAAGCACCGGAGTCAGGAACGGCACGAGCTCCGGGAGCAGGTGCACGAGGGCGACGCCGCTCAGCGCGATGGCTCCCTCGAGCAGTGCGTACAGGCGCACCTTTCGGCGAATGCGATGGCCCAGCCAGCTGACCAGGCCATTGCCGATGGCGAGGCCACCCATGAAGCCGGCCAGCACGAGGCTCGACGCGTGGATCGAATTGCCGAAGGCAAGACTGGCCTGATGGAACCACAGCATCTCGAACACGAGGGCGGCAGCGCCCGAGAGGAAGAACGTGAGACATGCGAGGGGCTTCATTCCAGACTCAGCGCTTGCT
>CAWAPH010000028.1:0-5045 GCA_963783795.1 uncultured delta proteobacterium
GGGGATAGGAAACACTAGGGCGAAGAGAAGATGGCCCGCCATTTGGCATCCCGGCCGTTCGCGCCGGGACGGGCGGAGTCAGATCGCGGGAGCGTCGTCCCCCCAGCGCGACTCGTGGCGAATGCGACCGAGGGGAGCCCAGGCGAGCCCAAGCTTCAGCGCCGTCCGCGTATGCTCCCCGCCGCCTCGCATGATCCCGAGCGCTAGTAGAAGCTCCTAGCCCTTTCCGAACTGCTCCCGGTTCCAGCGATGCCCCTCGTCCAGCATCGCCAGGTAGTTCTCCTTCGGGATGTAGTTGGCCGCGGTGTTGCCGGTGCCCAGGCAGTAGCCCGTGCCCTTCGCGCCGCACACCTCCAGGATTTCACGCGTGCGGGCGCGCACCGCCGCTTCCGTGCCCCGGCCGAGCAGGTCCATGTCCACGCCGCCGAGGATCGCGGCCCGGTCGCCCCAGCGCCGGTAGGCCTCCTCCACAGGGAGGATCTTGTCTTCGTAGGAGTGCTTGGCATCGATTCCGACGTCGTCGATGAGCTCGTCCATCAGCTTGTACATGTTTCCGCAGGAGTGGAGGACCAGCACCTTGTCCGCCTCGTGCGTGATGTCCACGATCCTCTTGTAGTGGGGAAGGATGTGGCGGCGAATCACATCCGGGGAGACCAGCGTACTGCTGGAGAAGCCGAGGTCGTCACCGAGAAGCACCAGCTCGACGTTGTCGATGCCGGTCACCTGGGTCGTGGTCGCGGTGAGGAGCTCGCCGACCCGCTGGCAGATCGCCTCCACGAGATCGGGCTGGTCGTGCAGTGCGAAGGAGAAGGACTCCATGCCCATCAGCCAGGTCGACTTCTCGAAGACGCCGCCGTGATTGAAAGCGGCGACCTTCATTCCCTCGGGCACGATCTGGCTCACGTATTCGAGGGCCGGATGGCGGAGTTCCTCGGCCTTGGGCCACGGGTAGGCCTCGAAATCAGCCCAGCTCTGGATGGGGCCGCCGCCCTGTTCCTGCCAGTAGCGCTGGCCACCGGGAAAGTTCTGCTACTTCGGCGGTATCGGTGGCGGCGGCCAGGCTGGTCGGGAGGCTGAAGCCGTTCGCCATGAAGACATAGTCGTACCCAACTTCGAGACAGAATCGGACGTACATCTCCATCGACTTGAGCAGGCCGGGAAGCTGGTCCTCGGGGAGGGCGATGGTGGGCTCCTCGATCAGGCGGTGCAGGTTCACGGGGAACGACTCGCCCAGGACGGCTTCCACCATGCCCGGGTCGGCCACCAGCTCGAAGAAGGGCACCGGACCGGGCGGTCCCTGTCGGAGGAGGGTTCGGCGAAGGTTCTCGAAATCGGGCTTGTGCTGCATCGCAGTAGTCTAGAGGGATTCCAGAACGAGGACACCGAGGTCGAATCGACCGCGAGGCAAACCGGGCGAAGCCGTGAGCGGGATCACCATTTTCGCCTGCGCCTTGGTGCGGTGCCCTCAAGTTACGGCGGGATCGTTCGAAATAGTCAGTATCGAGGCCAAACGACGGAATCGATGCTGGGGGGTCCTGGTGGTTCTGATCGGTGGGGTGAGCGGGAGAGAGAAAATGAAGCAGCCGATTCGATGTGAGACGGGAAGACGGATCTCCCTCGCCATGACGGCACTCATCGCGACCGGCGCTCTCGCCATCGGCGGCCCCGCCGCTGCCGAGATCTCGGGAACCGTCACGTCGGTGGAGGGTGACGCGACCGTCGGTGCGAAGCCCGCAGAGATTGCCAGCCCGGTATCCGAGGGCGACCACATCGTGACCGGCCCCGAGGCGGCCTGCTCGGTGCTCGTCGACAAGCGAGCGTTGATCCAGTTCTGCGGAAAGTCCGACCTTCGCCTGCGTCACGACGAGGAACGCAACGCCACCATCGTGGATGTCACGGAGGGATCCGCCAGAGCGCTGGTGGGCCCCCGTCGCGCCGACGAACCGCTCGAGATCCACACACCGACGGCCATCGCAGCGATCCTGGGCACCATCCTCTCGGTGACGGTGGATCGCGTGACGGGTGATTCCACCTTCGCCCTGGAAGAAGGAAAGGTCCAGATTCGGACCCAACCCAGCGACCCGGCGCTGGGCCAGATCATCACGCTCAACACTGGCGAGCAGGTCACCGTCCACGCCGATGGGAGCGTCGACGAGGTTCAGGCCCTCAAGAAACGGGATATCGGCAAGCGGACGGATTGCATGCACGATCGCTACTTCCACGCCACCTCGATCGAGCTCGCGCGCCTCGACCGAGAGAAGGCGATGACCCATGTGATCACCGGCGCGGACATCCCCGATGGCGGTGACCTGCCGCCGGCGGCGGGGGTGCCGGTGCGGCGGCTCGAGCATCCCGGGGAAATGGACCAGCCGTTCGACCCGTTGACCGGCGACGCCTGCGGTATGGGCCCTCTCTGCACCGGCAACCTCAACTTCCCCGAAGCGGGCCCCTACGACCCGCCGACGCGCACCCTCCCGGACGGTGGCTCGCAGGGAAGAGGTCGGCGCGGGGCGGCTACGAACTAGTCCGAGCGAAGTCCACCAGGGAGATGCCCTCCGGTCGGGCAGGGCTCGCGGCCCCTGCCCGCAGCGGCGAAAGCTGGCCAAGCGCCACGGGCTTCGCGACGGCGCAGGCTGTTCATGTCCGGGACTCCTGGACTGCCAGATTCTACGGGGCCCGATTGTCTCAGTACAAGGACTATCTGGGTTGCGAATGGGGCCGGCTCACCGCGGCCCCAGACGGAAGCGTCGCCCGTCGATGACCAGGTCCGAGTAGGGTGAACGCCGGACCTCGATCCGGGACTCGCGAATGGCATCGTGGATGGCGACCGGATCCGGCTTCTCTCCTTTCTCCGCGAACTGGTACTGGCCGAGGAATTCCCACGCTCCCATTCCGTCTCCTGCGAACACGAAGAGCTCACTCCAGTGCGTTGCATCGAGGAGGATGATGCGGCGGATTCCGGCGAGCCATTCGGGGCCGCGCTGCAGGACGGCGGCCGCGTAGCCGACCGCGTAGAGCCCGAAGACCACGCCGCATAGCAGAGCGTAGAAGCGGGAGGGCGTGAGGCCGTATTGGCCGATGCGAAGACTCATCCCGTAGAGGGAGATCGCCACGTAGAGGACCATGGATACGATGAACGCTTCGACCAGCCGCACCAGCGCCCGGGGATACGGCGGCCCCCCGGAGCCGTCCTGATAGACGGCGTTCAGGAAGAGAACGGTGAGGGCGATCCACGAAAGCAGGATTGGCGAGGCGTGACCCGTCTCCCAGAGCGGATCCAGACCGGTGAAGGGGAGCGTGGCGATGAAGAGCAGCGCGACGAAGGAGGTCAGCGGAAGCAGGGTACGGAAGATCGCGAGGGTGATGCTTCGCAGGGTCCCGATTGCGCGCTGGCTGTCGCGGCCCACGGCGATCCCGAAGCCGGCTGCTCCTCCGGTAACCACGTAGATGAAGAGCGATTCGGAGAAGAGATCCGAGAAGAGTTCGATCTTCACGAGATCGAAGAGCGCTCCCCAGAGCAGCAGTACGGCCCAGAGGGAGCCCAGGAAGAGGAGCCCGACCAGCGCCACGAAGAAATTGTTCCAGCTGTGGAGGAACAGGCTCTCGTAAGGGAAGCGCCACCGCCCGCTCTCCTGGAAGATCTGGAGAAAGGGGCCGAGGACGTAGAGAGTCGACAGGCAGGCCACGATCCAGGTGAGGGCGCGCTGTTCGTCCCCGTGCAAGGCGTCCCCCACGGAGGGCAGCTGCCAGCCCACCCAGAACGCCACCGCCGCATAGACCCCAGCCGTGCCGCAAGCCAGCGCGAGCAACCGACCATGGCTCCGGCCCGTCCACGCGAAGTGTGTGATCGCCGTGGCCACGGACAGGAAGGTGAGGATGCCGGCGGAGAGCGCCCTGGCCGCGTGTCCCTCGGGCCAGTTCTCGACGAGAATCCAGAAGACCAGGCCCTGGGCAGCTCCGACCCCGGCAAGGACGATGCGCTGGTGCGCCACGCTCCCCCCAGTCGCCGACTGCACGTCCCGCAGCCGCGCTCTCGGGTCCCCCGAGTACCCGACTAGCGCTTCCCGGCGCTGAACCAGCCTAGCGCGCGCTCGTGACAGAGGTAGAGGAGGCCGAGAACGCGGTTTTCGACGAAGAAGAAGTACAGCATGATCGCGTTCGCGACCGCAGCCGCGGCGATGCCGGTGGAGATCGCGCCGACGATGCCCACGCTCATGAGGAAGACGAAGGCGACCAGCAGCAGGATTCCGCAGGCGATCGCGTACGCGCCTCCGACTCGTGAGATCGATGTGATGACGGTGATGGGATTGGCCAGAAACACGTTGCCGTGCATGGCGACAGCGAGCCAGGCCATCGGGGCATAGGCAACGCCAGCGATCAGCGCCGCCCAGAACGCGAGCCCGCTCTCGGTTGCACCGTACACGAGAAAGGCCGGCAGGAACGATGCCGCCACGGTGCCGAGCGCCATGACGGTGGGCGGTGCGAGGTCACCCAGGTGTGTGATGTCCTCCCAATCCGGCAGCTCGTCTTTCCCATCCGCGCTCTCCCGGACGATCTGGACGCTGTAGGCGGCGAGAAGCGCCCACCCCAGACCCGTGCCGATGGGTCCCAGGAGGAAGCCGAGGACGGTGAGGCCGACTGTCCCGCCGACGAGGGTGGCCCAACCCATGCCCTGGAGGGGATAGGAGAAGGCGGTGAGCAGGGTGGTCTCGGCCTGTCCTTCATCCGCCAGGTCGCGCGAAATGGGCTCGCAGATGTAGCCACAGCCCGTGCAGGCCTGGACGTGAGTCCTGCCGAACTGCTTCACCTCCACGCACTCATCGCAGAAGCAGCTGTGACAGTCGCCGCACTGCCAGGTCGCCGGGATTTCGGAATGCTTCTCACACGGAGTCATGCCACTCCCCCCAAACGCTCGTTGGGGTCGCATCGTCCTGTAGAGAAGACCGCTTGAGCGACTCCCCAGGTGAGGAAAACTCGGAGATCCCGCTCGACGAAGCGGGGGACGACGCGGCCCTGATCGCGTGTTCGCGGAGAGCGGCCTGAGG
>CAWAPH010000029.1:0-7002 GCA_963783795.1 uncultured delta proteobacterium
ATGGCCTGTTGCGGACCTATTGACCTGCCGGTCGCTCGCCTGCGAGAATGAAGGGGCCGACCACTCCTCGAGTGCTCGTCAGGCGGTGAGTGTCGAACGTGGTTACACGATCCAATGCCATTCGAGCGACCTCCCTGGCGATCGCGATGGCCCTCGGAGTCGCCTGCGCCAGGTCGCGCGCGCCCGACCCGCCCTCTCATTGGGAGGATCACTACCGCTCGGGACTCCGCGCGATACACACCCTTCAGTTCACTCGCGCCGAGGAGGAGTTCAAGCGCGCACTGCGCCTGGTCGGATCCGGACCCTCCGCGGAGGACCCGCGGGCCCTGACCCAGATCGGCCTGGCAATCAGCTACCGACACCAGTATCGCTTCCGGGAAGCCGAGGAGCTCATGCTCGAGCTGATCGAGAGCGAGCGGGCGCGCGGAGGTCCCAACCTCGCCAGGGCATTGGAGACGTTGGGCCTCGTATATCTCGAACAGGAGGACGCCGGGAAGGGCTGCCCGCCACTGGAGAAGGCCTACGCAATCCGTCTGGCTGCCTTCGGCCCGAACCATCCAAGCCTGGCGACCGCCGAGAACAATCTCGGAAGCTGTCATCGGTTGGCTGGCCGCTACGAGGAGTCGGTCGCGTTCTACGCGCAAGCCCTGCAGAAGTACGGTCGCACCCGCGCACACGGCAGGGCGAGCGTCGCGCTCAACAACCTCGCCCTCACGCTCGGGAAGCAGGGTCGCGTCGCCGAGGCCGAGAACCTGCACAAGCGCGCACTCGCACTTTCGGTCAGGACCCAGGGCTACGGAAGCCCGAACCAGGCGAAGTTCTCTCGCGACCTGGCGAAGCTGTACCTCTCGGTCGGCCGCGAGCAGGAGGCGCAGAAGCTACTCGAACAAGCCACTCGCTGGTTCCGGGCATCCTTCGGCCCGGATCATCCGGAGGTCCTCGAGACGAGGAAGCTACTTCGCGAGTAGGGGCGTTCTACCGATATCTGCGGCATTGTCACTACCTGGGGGGATTCGCCAGTGCGCGCTTCGCGTGTTGCGCTCGCAGCGGCCGTCGGCCTCGTCACGGCTCTCTCTCTCCTGCTTCCCGGAATCGCCTCCGCCTCCTCGATTCTCGTCATCTTCCGCGCTGAGATCACACACGTGCCCACCCTTCCCGATCTCGGAGGGCTGGACGATCCACTCCACGAGGCCTTCGAGTCCGGGCAGGAGATCTCGGGCTGGTTCCGGTTCGATTCCGATGCGGAAGTCACATACACCCTTTCCCGACCCGATCGGAACGAGGACAAGTCCTACACGGGTGCGATCTCCGACTACGCGGTGTTACACGAGTCCGGCGCGTCGGGAGCACGTTACGACAGCGGGCGGCAACACGAGGTGGTCGACGATCGGCATTCCCATGGCTCCCGAGCCCAGGGGCGGCCCCCCGGAGCATCCCCGTCGACCGTGGCCGGCAGGTTCCCGACTCCAGTGAAGACCACCGAATTGATGGTGTGGTTGTTCGTGACCGGAAACTGGTCGTGGTGGCCGAGGCTCCACCCGGAATGGCACCTCGAGAGTGACAGCCGATGTGATGGCGGCCCCGCTCCCCCGCCCGGCCCCGTGCCGCTGGGGAGCGTCCATATCTGCACGCTCACGGTCGTCTCGAAGTCGGGCACCCGAGGTCGGCCTTCGCCGGCGCGGCCAGCCCGACGAAGCGGCAGACGGCGAGGAGTCCGGGGGACCCCGCCGGTTCTTCGGAGCCTCAACCGGCTGTTCATTGGCCTCGGCCTCGCGATCGTCTCATCTCGCGAAGGGACTCGCGGCGTAGGGAGCGAGGTCGACGCTATCTGCTGTGTCGCCGCCGGCCGAGGACCGCCAGCCCCGCCACACCCGAGCCGAGCAGCAGCAGCGTTCCCGGCTCTGGGACCACGTGCAGCTCGAGGATCCCGATCATCGGAGCTTCGGGGAACGCAGCCGTCAGGCTGGTGTAGACCTTCGAGGCCGTCACCAGCTGGATCACGCCCGAGAATCTGGCCGTGCTGGAGGTCAGCGAGGCGGGCCCGTGTGCGAAGCCGCCCGGCAGGGCCGGCGTGGACACGTGCTGCTCGCGGTGTGGATCGTCATCGTCGGCTGGCCGACCGTCCACGGCGCGTGCTGCATGGTGAGCTGGGTCGCCGCTCGGGACGGACTGCGTGCCGCCAATGCCGAAGCCGTTGCCGCCGCTCGGGGTGAGCGGAACCGTGATATCCGAGTAGGTGCAGGCGGCGAACACCAGGCAGATCTTCGCCGACGCCCTGCATGCCCATGGCTCCCGAGCCCAGGGGGGGCCGCCGGAGATGCCCGCGACCGTGGCCGGCAGGTTCCCGATACCCGTGAAGATCACCGAGTTGATGGTGCGATTGTTCGTCGACGGGAGACGCGGCAGTAATCGGTCCGAAGGCGCCTCCCGGGAATGGCGAGCGTCGAGAGATGAGCTGCCGTACGTAATGGCGGCGCCGTGGCCCCGCCCGGCGCCGTACCGCTGGGGAGCGTCCAGATCTGCAGGCTCACGTTCGTCTCGTAGTCGAGCACCCGCAGGTCGGCGTTCGCCGGTGCGGCGAGCCCGGCGAGCAGGCACACGGCGAGCAGTTCGAGTATCCAGAAACCGATTCCGCCGAATCGAGCGGCGTTGCTTCTCTTCACGATGGTCCCCTTCTCTCTCTCTGGCTCTTCGCTCGAGCGTCGTCAGGAAATGCGCAGCCCATGCACTCCTCGGCGCGTGCTCTATCCGCTCCGGCGTCGCCGTCCCAGGGCTGCCAGACCCGCGACGCCCGAGCCGAGCAGCAGCAGTGTCCCGGGCTCGGGGACGAGGTGGAGGTTGAGGACGCCCGTCACCGCGAGCTCCGGGAACGCGGCCGTGAGGCTGGTGAAGACCTTCGAGGTCGTCACCAGCTGGATCACGCCCGAGGATCTGGCGGTGCTGCTGGTTTGCGAGTTCGGGCCGTGCGCGAAGCCAGTGGGCAGTGACCAGTACGTCGTGGATGTTCGCGGGCTGGTGCTGCGTCCAGATGGGCTGGTAACCGATCGTCCATGGGGAATTCTGCATCGTGACCGAGACGGCTCCGGGCGCGGTGATCGTCCCACCCAGGCCGAAGCCCGCTCCGCCCGGGGTGGGGGTCAGCGGGACCCCCGTGAAGGCGTACTGACACGGGGCGAAGACGAGGCAGATCTTCGCCACACCACTCACTCCCATGGCTCCCGAGCCCAGCGGCGGCCCGCCGGAGATCCCGGAAATCGTGGCCGCCAGGTTCGCGAGGCCCGTGAACAACACCGAGTTGATGGTGGCGTTGGCGGTCACCGGCATGCTCACGGTAATCGGCCCGAGGGCGCCCCCGGGAATGGCCAGGGTCGACAAGTGGCCGCCGTACGTGATCGCTGGCAGAACACCCCCGCCGGTTCCCGCGACGCTGGGCAGGTTCCCTACCTGAATGGTGAGCGTGCCCGTGTAGCTGAGCTGCCGCAGATCCGCCTGGGCCGGTGTGGCGAGTGCAGCCACCAACGACACGACCAGCAGGCCAGTCAGCCGGAGTGCGCTCCTTCCCGATCGAATGGTGTCTCTTGTCTGCATGACAGTCCCCTTCCTTGCCCGGAGGTTTCACGCCCGAGGGCCGAGCAGACGCGGTGCTCCCACACCTCTCGACGCGGGCCTCGCGTCGCGGCTCACCTTCCCGAGAAAGCGACCGCAAAAAAAAACGGGAAGGGAGCTGCCCTTCGCAGCGACCTTCCCAAGGAAAAAAAGGGAACCGCCAAAGGCAGTCCCCTTCCCATTGCAGAAAACACGCAACTTGCGTGCCAAGCGGCTGGCGAAACCCGTTTCGTTTGTTTTCAAGGGGTTGCGCCGACCGGGCGTCGTGTCGCGTACCCGATCGACGGAACAGGTTTTCACATTACCGGTAAGTGTGTTCCCAATGAGTCGGATCGAAGGAAGAGCTCTCTCCGTCGAACACTGTTCAGTCGGACGAGGAAGCCAGCAGCGCCGGCGCGGCCCCGCTCCGCGGCTCGTGGCTTGGCCCCACACCTTCCCGCGGGTAGAGTGTCGATCGAGCCACAGGAGGGTCCCACGGAATGACGAGGAAGCTCCGCTCGCTGCTCGGGATCCCGTGGGCTCTGTTGGCTGCGGCGCTCGTCGTAGCCGGATGCTCCTCGGAGCAGGAACGCGTGGAGGAGCACCAGACGCGGGCGGAGGAGCATCTCGAGGAGGGTCGCTACAGGGAAGCCCTCGTGGAGCTTCGCAGCGCGCTGGCATTGGATCCACAGGACGCCGAGCTGAGCTTCCGCATCGCCCGCGCGCTGGCGCTCGAGGGCGAGATCGGAGGAGCGATCTTCTACTACCAGGAGGCGCGGCGCCTGGATCCGGATCGGGTGGACGCGATCCTCGGCGAAGCGACGCTGACGCTCCCCTTCGAGGCGCCGAGAGCTGCGGAGCTGGTGCAGGAAGCTTTGGAGATGAATCCCTCCAACCCGCACGCCTACATGCTCGAGGCCAAGATCGAGCTGACCCGCAACGACCTGGAGCGCGCGCTCCAGGCGAGCCAGCGAGCCGTCGAGCTTCTCCCCGAAGATCCCGAGGTGCACTACACGCTCGGCTTCGTGCACCTGGCCCAGCTCGAAGAGCAGCGGCAGAAGGGAGATTCCCTCGAACCGCGGCGGCTGGAGAGCGCTCTGGCGGCCTTCGAGCGCTCGGCGGAACTCCACCAGGAGAAGGATCGATGGCGGCCGCTCGTCACCCGGGCGAGAGTTCTGGCGCTCTGGCCGGGGCGAGAGGAGGAGGCGGAAGGAGCCTTCCGCTCCGCCGTTCGGGCGGCGAAGGCCAATCCGAATCCCGCAGCGACCATCGCTGCCGCGCAAGCCGTGATCGCGTACGCGCGTTCGGCGCAAGACAGGGAGCTTCGACGCTGGGCACTCGAAGAGATCGTGACTGCCGACGACTCACGGATCGAGGCCTGGGTGGAGCTGGCGGCCCTCTCGGTGGACCGCGACGAGTCCGGGAAGGAAGTCTTCGTGCGGCTGCTCGCGCAGCGCCCCCGCGACGCGCGGGCGCACGTCGCGTATGCGGAGTTTCTGGTTCGAAACGGCGATGCGCAGGAGGCCGTCACGCAGCTGGAACGCTCGATCGGCGACGGCGCCGATCCGCCGGTCATCCTGAGCGCCCTGCTCGAGCTCCAGTACCAGCTCGGCCGCTCCCAGGACGCGAGCAAGACCGTGGACCGGCTTCGGGCGGAGCACCCGGACCATCCTTCCTCCCTGCTGGCCGCGGCGCGGCGAGACATCGCCGAGGGCCGCGCGGAGGCGGCGGCGGATGTCCTGCGAGAGGCGGTCGTCGCTCGGGAGAGCTTCAGGGCCGAGGAGCTGCTCGCGCTGGCCGAGTTCCAGCTGGGAAACCTCGAGTCGGCGAGATCCGCGATCGATCATGCCGTCGAGCTCACGCCCGCCTTCTCGCCGCGCGTGCAAGCGCTTCGGGCACGGATCCTGATCGCGGAAGCGAGCTGGAACGAAGCGGAGCGAACCCTGGTGGGGCTGGCGCGGAGGGCGGGGCAACTGAACCGCCGCGAACGCCTGATGCTGGCCCGATGCTACTACGAGACCGGCCGTCACGACGCGGGACGCCACCTGCTCCGGGAGCTCTTGAAGCCGCCGAACCTCTTCATCCCGGCAGTGCTGGAGTTCGCCGCACACGAGCAGGCACGCCACCCCGAGGAGACCCGCCAATTTCTCGAGCAGGCACACCGGATGGCTCCTTCCTCGCCTGCACTGCTCCAGCGCCTCACGCAGCTCGATGTCTCCCGCGGCGAGCCGACGCTGGCTCTCGAGCGCCTCGACCAGGCCATCGCTTCGGGGGCGGATCAGCCGCTGGTGCTGCTCAGCCGCGCTCGCGTCCTCGCGGGCCTCGGCCGGATGGAGGAAGCGGAGCGCGACGCGCTGCGCGCCTTCGAGATGGCGCCAGCGCTTCCCTCGGCCGCGGCGTTGCTGGCGGGGATCTACGGCGCCCGGGGAGAAGTCGCGGGCGCCGTGGCGACACTCGAGCGAGCCAACGCCGAGGGAACACTGGCGACGCCCAGCCGAATGCTCCTGGCGCGTCTCTACGCGGAGACGGGAGACGAGGCCAAAGCGCTGGCGCTCTACGAAAGCGTGGTGGCGTCCGGAGAGAACCTGCCCTCGGCGCGAAACGACCTGGCGTTCCTGCTGGCCCGGGAAGGGACGGATCTCGACCGGGCGCTCGAACTCGCGCAGCAGGCGTATCAGGCGCTTCCGCAAGATCCCGCCGTGCTCGACACGCTGGGCTACGTCTTCCTGCGCCGGAACCTTCCGGAAATCGCCGCGTCGCACTTCCGGAAGGCGATCGATCTGGCGGAAGAACAGGGCACACCGAGCGCGGCGCACTACTACCACCTCGGGTTGGCCCTGCGCCTCGACCGGCAGAACCGGTCGGCAGCCGAAGCCTTCGATCGCTGTCTCGCGCTCGACCCCAACTTCGCCGAGGCAGACGACGCGCGGCGCCACCGAGAAGCCGCCCTCGAGGGCGCACCTCCACCGACGGACCTGTTTTGAGATCGGTCGCCTCCGGCCCGAACCCGGGAGCAGCGGAAGGCCACCGGCTCTGCATCTCTTGCTCAGGAGCTACAGCCATGACTCGCACCGCCGTCGCGTCCCTGATTCTCGTTCTGATCGGCATCGTCTGTCTGGCATGCGCGGTGCCGCGGCGAAAGACCGACGATGCTCCGCCCGAGCCGCCCGTCACGGAGTGCGCAGAGCCGCGGTCGCAAGCGTGCACGATGGAGTACATCCCGGTCTGCGGGCATCTCTTTCGCGGAGAGCGCAAGACCTACTCCAACGCCTGCGCCGCCTGCGCGGATCCCGAGGTGTTCGGCCGCCACCCCGGCGAGTGCAAGGAGCCCGACCCCGAGGAGAGCGAGCCTTCCGAAGACGGCGAACGCCAAGAACCGTGAACGGAGACGTTCGCCTTCCCGCTCGGGAGGTCAGA
>CAWAPH010000030.1:0-12905 GCA_963783795.1 uncultured delta proteobacterium
GCCCACCCAGTCGCTGGCCAGGGTCCTGGTCGCGACCCGTTCCATCACGCGCAGCGCAATCGTGGTGCGGGAGAGAAACCCGATCAGCAGCAGTACGGACAAGAGCGCCCACGAGTCCCAGCAGGCCGCGCTTCATGCTCCTTCTCCCTCCAGGATGTGTGCGCCCGAGACGATTCGGCCCTGGTCTCACTCCGAGTCTCATGGGTTGCGGCTATGATTCGGACGAAAACGCCGCGCTCCGATTCCTCCACAACGTTCACATCACACCACCGAGGTACTCATGGCCCAGCGTCCGGAATCCGAAATCGTCGCCTTGCTCCGAGAGTTGACACTCGTCCCCGGCCCCCCGGGATTCGAGGCCGGTGTGCGTCGAGTCGCCCTCGATGCCCTTCGGGAAGTCGCGGGACTCACGACCTCTCACGACCGCCTGGGGAGCCTGATCGTCGAGAAGACCGGCAGCGCTGCGAAGCCGCGCGTGGTGCTGGACGCCCACCTGGACGAGGTCGGCTTCATGGTCGAGACCATCCGAGCGACGGGACGCTCTCCTTCGTGCCTCTCGGGGGCTGGTGGGCGCACGTGCTGCTGGCTCAGCGCGTCGAGGTGATGGCCGAAGAGGGACGGTGCCCGGGGTGTTCGGGTCCACGCCGCCGCATTTCCTGTCGGCCGGGGACGGCGACCGGGTGATGAAGCACGAGGAGATCTTCATCGACGTGGGGGCGGCGAGCCGCGAGGAGGCCGAGGGCTTCGGGATCCGGGTCGGTGATTTCGTCGTGCCCCGCTCCGAGTTCATGCCCCTCGCCAATCCCCGGATCCTGAGCTCGAAGGCCTTCGACGACCGCGCCGGTGTCGGGATCATGCTGGAGGCACTGCTGGCACTCCGGGACGTGGACCACCCCAACACCGTGATCGGCGTGGGGGCGGTGCAGGAGGAGGTGGGAATTCGCGGCGCCGTCACGGCGGCCGCCGCGTCGAAGCCCGACGTCGGGATCGTCCTGGAAGGTCCCCCCGCCGACGACACTCCGGGGATTGCGAACTCGCCACGGCAGGGAGTGCTGGGAAAGGGGCCGCAGGTCCGGCTCTACGACCCCACCGCCATCTCCAACCGCGCACTGACGAAGCTGGTGCAGCGGGTCGCCGGAGAGAACGAGATCCCGATCCAGCTCGCCGTGCGGCGCAGTGGAGGCACGGATGCCCGGGCCATTCACATGCACCAGGAGGGTGTACCCACCGTGGTGATCGGCGTGCCCTCACGCTACGCGCACACGCACGTGACGCTGATCCACCTGGACGACTACCTGGCTTCGCTGCGCCTGGTCGTCGAGCTGATCAAGGTGCTGGACGGCGAAGCGCTCCGGTCGCTCGCACCGCAGCCGTAGCCGGGGTTCTCGTACGCTGCGTCACCCGACCGGGTCGAGCACCACCACCGGAATCGTGCGGTCTCCAGCGCGCTCCTGGTACTCGAGGTAGGGCGGATAGATCTCGGCCATCTGCTTCCAGAGGCGCTCGCGCTCCTCGCCCTCGGCGACCCGCGCGCGGGCGGTGACCGGCTTGGGGCCCACCATGAGCTCGCAGTCGGGATTCGCCTCGAGGTTCAGGTACCAGGCGGGGTGGGTGGGCAGGCCGGCCTTCGAGGCGACGATGACGTAGCTGTCCCCGACCTCTCCGTAGAGCAGGGGGGCCGGACGCGGCTCGCCGGACTTCCTTCCCGTGGTCGTGAGCAGGAGGGTGGGCAGCGGGCCGGGCCCGCCGAGCAGCGACGAATCCCACATGCGCGCCTTCTCGGGGTCGGTCTGGTAGAGCTTGATGTGTTCGGCGATCCAGGGGATCTCGGCGAAGTTGGGCATGGGGGACTCCTTGCTCGCGGTTTCGACTTGAAGATTAGGCCATTCTCGCAAGAGCATCAGGACGGCACGTGAGGTAACGAGGCGGCCATCGCTTGACCGCCGCCTCCCGTGAACCGATCCTTCCTGCCGGGACGAGGAAACCCGAGACCCGAGGAGGGAGGATCTCCGATGGCAGAACCCAGGGCCTACCACGGCGACGCCGCTCCGCACGACGTCCTCGACGCAGCGGAGATCCAGAGGATCCTCGATGCCACCTTCCGAGCTCCTGGGCGAGATCGGGGTGAAGTTCGATCCGAAGAGCCGAGCAATGGATGTCTTCTCCGAGGCGGGGTGCAGCGTTTCCTCGGAAGGGATCGTCCGGTTCCCCCGGGATCTCGTGCAGCAATCCATCGATTCGGCCGGCCGGACCTTCAAGCTCTGGAATCGTTCGGAGACGGAGTACATCGAGTTCGACGAGCGCCACACCGTCCTGATGGCGGGGGTCACCTGCCTCAACGTGGTGGACCTGGAGAGCGACACTCCCAGGCCCGCGACCCGCGAAGACCTCGCGACGATCACCCGCGTGGCGGACGCCCTCGATGAAGTCGATGGCGTGTGTCTTCCCTGCAAGATCGCGGACGAGGCGAGCGTCCAGGGCGAGATCGCGGAGTTCGTGACACTCGCTTCGAATACCACCAAGCCCATCACCTATCTCTGCAACGACGTCCTCGCCATGGAGGCGGCCATCGAGGTCGCGGCCGCGATCCGGGGCGGGCCGGACAGGCTTCGGGAGCGCCCCTACTTCTACTTCATGATCACGCCGCTGCCGCTTCACTACATCGCGCAGAACACCGAGCAGATCTTCCTCGGCGCGGAGAAGGGGATTCCGCTCTTCTCGTGCACCACGAGCGTGGGCGGAGCCGCCGCTCCGATCACCATCGCGGGGAACCTGGTGCACTGCCTCGCAACGGACTTCGCCGGCCTGGTGCTCGCGCAGCTCCTCGAGAAGGGCAGCTACTTTGCCTGCGCCTCGGTTCCCGTCTTCATCAACCCCGCGACGGCCGAGATGGGCGGGCTTCCGGAGATGATTCTGGCCGAGATGGCCAAGAGCCAGATCTTGCGGTCGCTGGGGATGCCGCCCTGCGGCGGCATTGCCGGCGCTTCGGCCGGAAGGCGGGAGTTCGACAGATACAATGCCGCCACAGCGACGGCGACGATGCTGCAGACCGCCTACAGCCAGCCCGGCTACTCCTGGTGCCTCGGCACCGTCGATTCGACGCTGACCTTCTCGCTGGAAGCGCTGCTCTACTGCAACGAGCTGGCGGGCTGGCTCCGCCGCATCTGGAAGGGCATCCGCGTCGACGACGAGACGTTGGCCCTCGACGTCACGCGCGACCTCGGGCCCGGTGCGGACTACCTGGGCGAGGAGCACACGGCGAGGCACTGCAGGACCGAGCTCTGGAACCCGAACTACTTCAAGCTTCCGGCCGGCAAGGCCGAGGGGGGGACCTCCCCGAACAAGCGGGAGATGATGTCCGTCATCAGGGAAGACCTGCAGAGGATCCTGGCGGCGCACCATCCGGAGCCCTTCCCCGAGTCCCTTCAGAGCGAGATCGACTCGATCGTGGAGAGGTACCGCGCCACCTAGCGGGGTCTCCTGAAAACGCTTCCACGCCACACGCTGTAACCTAGAGATCGCCCGTGCCGGCGGGCTGCTCCGGCCGCTCGCCAGGTCGCACGGCCCAGGCGATCGCCTCGATTCGGGTGGGCGACCGCGAAAGGAGGAAGTCCCATGAGATCTGCGGTTTCCCTGCGAGCCTGGAAGTCTTGTCCGGTCGGCCGCCGTGACCTCGATCCTGGCGCTGTCGCTCATGGCGGTCCCCGGAGACGCCGCTCGGGCCCAGACTCCTGAGGAGACGGCGCCTCAGCCGCCTGCGTCCGTCGGACCGCCGCCGGTGGCGGATTTCTCGAAGCCCATGGGACCGACGGATCCACTCAACCGCGGAACGCCCCGGGGCGCGATGTACGGGTACCTCACCGCTGCTCGCAAGGGGGACTACGAGCATGCCGCCGAGTTCCTCGACCTGCGGTCCCTCCCGGCCGAAGACCGGGCGCTCGGCCCGGAACTGGCCCGGCATCTCAAGGTCGTCCTCGACCAGACCAGCTGGATCCAGCTCGAGAACCTCTCGGACAGCGACCAGGGCACGCCGAACGACGAGCTTCCCGCCTGGCAGGATCGGTTCGGAGACATCAAGACGAAACAAGGAGCCGTCACGCTCCTGCTCCAACGCGTGCCCCGCGAAGGCGACAGTGTGCGGATCTGGAAGGTCGCATCGTCGACGGTCGCCCAGATTCCCGAACTCTACGCGCAGTTCGAGCCGGTCTGGCTCGAGGAGTGGCTCCCGCCATTCTTCCACGAGCAACGGCTGGCGGAGGTGGCGCTCTGGAAGTGGCTGGCCCTGTCGCTTCTCGCCGTGGTCGCGTGGCTCTTCTCGCTCCTGGTTGCGGGACGCACCACTCGGCTGCTCGGCGTGGTCTTGACGAGAGAGCGCGAGCGCTTCGATCCGCGCATCGTCCAGCTGCTGCGGGGGCCCGTGCGGCTGACGTGGACGGTGATCCTCTTCACCGTAGGGCGCCGTTTCCTGGGACTCGCCGTTCCCCTGGCCGGCGCACTCAGGAACCTGGAAATCCTCGTGTTGGCAGTGGCCACCACCTGGGTCGCCTTCAGGCTGATCGACATGGGCGCCCTCGCCCTGCGCGCTCGCGCGGAGGACCGTGGCAACCAGGGCCTGCTTCCCATCCTCTTGCCCGCGGCCCGCTTCACCAAGATCGTGGTCCTCCTGATCAGCTTTCTCACCGCTCTCGGGATGCTGGGCGTGAACGTCTCCGCCGCCCTGGCCGGTCTGGGCATCGGCGGGATCGCCGTCGCATTGGCCGCCCAGAAGACGCTCGAGAACCTGATCGGCGGCATCAGCCTGTTCGCCGACCGGCCGGTGCAGGTGGGTGACTTCTGCCGGTACGGCGACCAGATCGGCACGGTCGAGGAGATCGGCCTGCGCTCCACGCGCATCCGTACCCTGGAGCGGACCCTCGTCTCGGTGCCGAATGCCGAGTTCTCGACCATGCAGCTGGACAACTTCGCCGTGCGCGACCGGAGGCTCTTGAAGACCGTTCTGCAGCTTCGCTACGAGATGACGCCGGAGCAGATGCGATACGTCCTCGCCAAGCTGCGCGAGCTGCTCTTGGGACACCCGAAGGTCGACCCCGATCCGGCTCGCGTCCGATTCGTCGGCTACGGCGCCTATTCCAAGGACGTGGAGGTCTTCGCCTACCTGCGCTGCCAGGAGCAGAGCGATTTCCTGGCCATCCAGGAGGATATTCTCCTGCGGATGGAGGACATCATCGCCGAGGCCGGGAGCGGCTTCGCCTTCCCCTCCCAGACGGCATACCTCGCGCAGGAGGCAGGCGTGGACGCCGAGCGAGGGAGGGAGGCGGAGGCCGAAGTCGGGGCGTGGCGGGACAGCGGCAGGCTTCCGTTCCCCGAGTTCGCAGGCGAAGAGCGCGAGCAGCTCCAGGACACCCTCGACTGGCCGCCGGAGGGCTCTCCCGAGCACCGGCGAACAGCCTCCTGATCGGCGAGCACACCTGAGGCGGGTCGAGCGACCTCTTCTATACTGGACCGGTGCAAGAGCAAAGGAAGCCAGCGAAGCCGGGGAGGCGGCTGCGCCGGGCGGCCCTGGTCATCGCAGCGCTCCATATCATCCCTCTGGCGCTCCTGGCTGTGGGCATCCCCGTGCCGCTGGGTCTCGCGCGACCCCTGATCGAGGAGCGAGCCAGCGATGCGCTGGGAAGGGAGGTCGAGCTGGGCTCCCTCGGCCTTGTGCTGGGCATCCGCCCCGGCCTCCGAGTGGGGGACCTCCGCGTGGCCCACCCGGAGCCCTCGCGCCCCGACATCCTGACACTCGAGCGGCTCCAGCTGAAGCTCGACCTGCTCGCACTGCTTCGCAAGCGCCTCCACGTGAGGGTGATCTCGGCGCGAGGTGCCGTGGTGCGACTGGATCCCGCTGCGATTCCCGAGGCCGAGCCCGAGAGCCGGCCCGAGGAGCCGGAGTTGGAATCCTCCGAGGATCCGCTCGGGGGGCTGGAGCCTCGACGTCGACTCGCTCACGGTCGAAGACGTCGACGTCGCCTACGAGAGCCCGGACGGAGAGACGGTCGAGGCCAGTATCGACGCGCTCGACGCCACCCTGCGCTGGGACGAATCCACCGAGATCCGTGCGCAAGGTGAGTACCAGGGTCTTCCGCTTGCCCTGGAGGTGGAGGCCGGCTCGATCGCGCGACTGATGGCCGACCCCGAGGCGTGGCCGCTGTCCCTCGGCCTGCGCTTCGCGGAGAGCGAAGCCCGGCTCCGCATGCGCCTCGCGGCCCGTCCCGGCTTGCTCGAGCTGAACGAGATCGAGGGTCGCGGGGGACTGGGGGCTGAGCTGACGGGGTGGCTCGCGTTCGAGAACACCGACGGCCGGCCGAGCATCCGCGGCGAGCTGCGGCTGGGAGAGATCGACCTCTCCCCCTTCCTCGAAGCCGTCGAGGACGAACCGGAGATTCCGGCGGAGGAAGTGGCCTCCGCCGATGCGCCTCTTCCCGAGGCGCCAGAAGAGAAGGCGATCCTGGCCCGGAGCGATTCCGAGGCAGGCCCCGGACCCGCGAGCGTTCTTCTCGACACGCTCGAGACCTTCGACACCGACTTGAAGCTCTCCATCGAGCGGCTCAGCGTTGTCGGGCCGCCCCTGGAGGACGTGGCGATCGCACTCGAGGTCGCCGGGGGCGCGCTCGACTTCCCGATCTCCCTCACGGCTGCCGGGGTTCCGCTGGAGGGCACGCTTGGCCTCGACCGCCGGGAAAGGGAAGCCTCACGCCGCCTTCGCCCTGGGCGCTTCGGGCCCCTTCCGCGTCGACGAAATCGGCGCCTACCTGGCACCCGATGCAAACTGGCAGGGCGGTTTTCAGGAGCTGCGCTCGACGTGGAGGGGACCGGGGATTCGCTGCGCGAGTTCCTGGTTTCCCTTCGAGTCGCACTGGTCGCAGGCGGAGCCGAGCTCAGCTACGGCTTCGGATCGCCAGTGCCCGTCGGCGTCGAACGTCTCGAGCTGACGCTCGAGGAACGCGGGCCTCTCAGCGTGGAGGCGCGCGCCGAGCTGCTGGGCGAGGCGCTCCGTCTGGACCTCACCACGGGAAGCCTGGAGGCGCTGCTGAGCGGCGAGGGGTGGCCTCTGCGTCTAGAGGCCTCCGGTGCCGGCGCCGACATCGAGCTCCGGGGTGAGGCCCGAGGCAGTCTGGGCCGGCGAACGGTCGAGGCCGATGCGCAGCTTCGCGTCGAGGGCGAGAGGCTCTCCCGGCTCGAGCCCTGGCTGGGAGCGCTTCCGGTTGTGGATGCCTCCTACGCGCTCCGAGCCCGTGTCGAGCGAACGCCCGAGCTCGTGCGAGCCACCCTCGAGGAGGTGCGATTCGGCGAGACGAGCCTGACCGGCGACCTCGGCGTCAGACAGCAGAAAGGGGAGCGCCTGGCGTGGGCGGACCTGCACGTCGGCTCGATCGACCTGTCGAAGCTGTTGAAGGAGCCTCCAGAGCAGCCGGACGCCGCTCCGCCGCCGCCGCCCGATCCGGAAGCCGAGGCGGAGATCGCCCTCGACGTCCCCATCCTGCCCGGCGGGATCCGCTTCGCGGATGCGGATCTCTCCCTCGGCTTCGACCGACTCAAACTCGCCCGCACCGAGCTCACCGACTTCCGCTTTCGGGGATCGATTCGCGACGGCTACCTGAACCGTTCGCCTTTTGCCTTTCAGGCGGCCGGTGCAGCCTTCGAAGGCGCGGTCTCCATGGACCTGCGCAAGGCGCCTCACCAAGCCAGCTTCGAGTTCGGGGCGCGCGATCTCGACGTCGGTGGGATGCTCGAGCGCCTCGGGATCGCGGAAGGCTTGCAGGCGAGCGCGAGCCTGGTCGAGATCCGCGCCAAGGGTCGCGGCAGTACACTCATCGGCCTGCTGGACGCCTCCGAGCTGGTGGCTCGCATCCAGGACGCCCGCTGGACGCTCACCGATGCCGCCTCGGGCGCCGAGCTTCCCCTGCTTCTCGATCGCGCGGAGCTGCGCGCCGGGGGCGACCAGGCCATCCAGCTCGTCGCCGCCGGCTCCGTGGAGGGGAAGCCCCTGGGTCTGGAGATCCGTACGCCGAGGATCTCGTTCTTCCACGACCCGCCCGACCGCTTGCCCCTCGAGCTGCGCGCCGAGGCGGCGGGCGCCACGCTCGAGTTCGAGAGTTCCGTCGAGCTTCCCATCCGGGAGCAGGACCTCGACGCGAACCTCCGCGTCTCCGGCGATCGGCTCGACCGGCTGGCCTCCCTGCTGCACTACGAGTTGCCGCCCATCGGCCCCTACCGCCTCGACGCCCGTGTGCAGGTGACTCCCGAGGCCTACCTGCTCTCGGACCTGGACGTCCGCGTTGCGCACAGCCAGCTCCGCGGGCAGGCGAGCCTTCGAACCGGCGGAGTCCGGCCCCGCATCGACGTCGATCTCGCGAGCGACCAGATCCAGCTCGACGACTTCGCGGCCAGAAGCGAAGCCCCGGCGCCAGAGGAGGTGCCCGAAACACAGGCGCCAGAGGCGCCTGAGGAGCCGGTCGAGCCGCTCAGCCCGGAGGGCCTGCTGAGCTTCGACGGCCGACTCGCCGTGGATGTCGAGCACGTGCTGTCGGGCAAAGACGAGCTCGGGAACGGCGAGCTCCTCGTCACCCTCGAAGACGGCAGGCTTCGCGTCGACCCGCTCGACATCGACCTTCCCGGTGGCGAGTTCCTGCTCCGGGCGGAATACGCGTACTCCGGCTCCGACGTCTCGGCCCGCATTCGCGCTCTCACGGAGCGACTCGACTACGGAATCCTGGCGCGACGGATCGATCCCGAGACCGAGATGGGGGGCTCGTTGACGCTGGATCTCGACATCGAGGGGAGGGCGCCCAGCGGCGAAGATCTGCTTCCCCATGCCAGCGGCCGGCTGGACTTCATGGCGTTCCCGGAGAACATCGAGGCCGACGTGATCGACCTCTGGGCCACGGGCCTTCTCAGGGCTCTGCTGCCGCGCCTCGACTCCGGGCCGAGATCCGTGGTCAACTGCGTAGTCGCGCGCTTCGATCTCCTCGACGGGATCATGACGGAGCGGGCGCTACTGTTGGACACGACGGGAATGGTCGTGCGCGGCGCCGCCAGCGTCGACTTCAAGGAACGGCAACTGGAGGCCGTCTTCGGCCCCGAGTCGAAGAAGCCGGCGCTGTTTTCGCTCCAGACACCGGTGGCAGTGACGGGGAGCTTCCAGGATCCCCGAATCGGCGTGGCCCCGGAGGACGTGCTGCTCACCTTCGTGCGGTTCCTGAACAGCGTCGTAGTCGCGCCGATCCAGCGCATCTTCGGCGGTTCGCTGCCGGCCGATGGCGTTGCGACCTGCCAGGCCGCCTGGGAGAAGGGTCGCGAGCCTCTCGGGAAGGATGCGCCTGGCGAGCCGAAAACGAGTAGAGGCGGAAATCATGACCTGGGTGACGATCGACCGAGATGAGTGCAACGACTGCGGAATCTGCGCGCTCCGATGCATGCGCTGCTTCTCCGAGCAGGACGGAGAGGTGACGGTCAACGCCACCGAGGAGAACTGCAACCTCTGTGGTCACTGCGTCGCGCTCTGTCCTACCGGAGCCATCGTTCATCACAAGATGAACGCGAACAACTTCCTGCCCGTCGATCGAAGTCTCAACTTCGACACGGATCAGTTCATTCACTTCGTTCGAAAGCGGCGGAGCCACAGGCATTTCAAGGAAAAGGAGGTCGAGCGCGCGGACCTCGAGAAGCTCGCGGATGTCTGCCGCTACGCACCCACCGGCAGCAACCGGCAGGCCGTCGAGCTCAAGATCATCCAGGACTCCGAGAAGATCGCGCGGCTCTCGCGTCTCACCCTGGACCACTTCATCGATCTGATCGATCAGACCGACGCAAGGGTCGCACGGCTCGAGGCCGAGGGGAACGAGGTGCCGCAGCCGCTGCGTGATCTCCACGCCAATCTCTCGCGCTACAAGGCCATGAAGATCGCGCGCGAAGTCGCTCTGGACGTCATCTTCTACGGCGCTCCGGTGGTGATCGTCTTCCACTCGTCGGACGCAGCCACCACCCCCAAGGACGACTGCGTGATCGCCGCCCAGACCATGAGCATGACCGCGATGACGATGGGGCTGGAGAGCTGCTACATCGGTCTCTTCACCAATGCGAGCAGCGCGAAGCCGGAGATCCTCGAGGAGCTGAACCTGCCGCCGGCCAACCGGGTGTACACCACGCTGATCTTGGGATACCCGAAACTCAAGTTCCTCCAGACCGTGGATCGAAAGCCGATCAAGGTCACGTGGGAGTAGGTACCCCGCATCGCAGGGTTGACTTCTGAAGCGTTCATCCACCAGACATGAAGGAGATCGGATCATGAAGTACGTGAAGATGCTGACTGCAGTGCTCGTGTTCTGCTTCGCCGTGGCGAGCCCGCGATGGATGGGTGCGGGACTCGTCGACGAGGTCCCGCTTCTCAATGGGACCACGAAGGCGAAGACCGTGTGGAGCACAGGGGCCTTTGCGACGAACACGACCGCCGCGGCGGTCTTCGCCTGTACTTCGACGGAGAAGCTTGGCGGGAAGAACATCACCTGGGGTGTCGAGGTCTTCCACTCGAGCGCGATCGCGAATGATCTGGCCGCGGGTGTGGGAGTCGTGTCGACGGGTCCCGGAGAAACCTGGGTCGTTGCGACCAGGGATACCCTCTTCTTCGACGAGGACGATGTCATTGGCGTCGATACCACCTTCGGCTCCGCGCGCATCGTAGCGACGTCCTCGAAGCTGGTCTGCACGGCCTACATCGTCGAGAGATTCAGCAATCCGCCGACGATGATGGTGATGCTGCCGCTGTTCAACAAGACCAAGCAGAAGGGCCAGTAGCTCCCGAGAGGCGGTCAGCCGCGCTTCCCCGACTCGGTGCGCTCGATCAGCCGGTCGAGGAGCGAGTCGGCGCGGAAGGTCAGCAGACTTCGAAGGAGGAGCCGCACCAGGGGCGGCCGTGGCGGGTGGCGGGCATCTCTAGACTCAAAGTCCAGAGAACCCGATCCGTGCTCCAAGTATCTGACATCACGAATGTATTTCGCGATGGGTGCTCGCCCGGTGGGATCAGCTTCGCGTGCGAGGCGCACGAATTGCCATCACCATCTCGATCCGGGCGACGGCGCGCCCGTTCGAGTCGCTGACGGTGACGGGAATCTGGATGTCGACAGGTCCTCCGGCCTCGACTTCGGCGCGCACCCGCTCCACCTCGCCCGGTGGAACGGAGCCGGTAGCGGTGATCGGGCCTCGGGCCGCCGCCAGGAAGTCCATTTCGACGTGCCGGACGACGCTGTAGGTCATCCCCAGGAGGTCGAGGAACCCCATCACGACCGCTGCCGCACCAGCGGCCTCGGCGAGACCGAACATCACCGGGGCATTGACCGTTCCGTTGTGATTGAGGTGCTCCGGTCTCGGATCGACCCGGAGTGTGACCTCTCCCGGGTCTGAGCGCGTCATCTCGATACCCAGGAACCTCACCCACGGCATTTCCACAAAGGGCGTCGCAAAGTCGGGCTCCCGGGACTGCTTCATTTCACAGTTCCTCATCCAATGATCGTAGTCCCCCGTGCTCCGCAGGCGAGGAACTTCAGTGCTCTCGGAGCGACCCGATCGGGAACTCGCTAGACCCCCGGCCGCATGCCTCCCGCTACGGGCAGCGCGACCCCCGTCAGATACGCGGAGCGCGGTCCCGCCAGGTAGGCCACCACGTCGGCCACCTCGGGCTGGGCGGCGCGGCCGAGGGCGGCCATCTTGTCGAAGACGGTGGCTGCCTCCTCCCGGCTGATGCCGTGGTCCACGGCGATAAAGGTGATCTCCTCCTGCCCCATGTCGGTGAGGATGGCGCCGGGGCAGGTCGCGTTCAGCGGATGTTCTGGGGTCCGAACTCGGCTGCGAGCAGCTTGGTCAGGCCGACCACCGCGAACTTGGTGACGACGTAGGCGCCGTAGCCGCCCTCGCCGCCGAGGCCCGCCATGGACGCGTTGTTGATGATCGATCCACCGCCGCGCTCGATCATCTTCGGGATCACTTCGGCCCGGCAGAACTCGACCATGCCCCTCACGTTGACCTGCCAGCTCAGATCCGGTCTGGCCCAGGATTCCAGGAACAGCCCGACGCCGATCGCGGTGCCAGCGTTGTTGAACAGGATGTCGACACCGCCGAAGGCCTCGCAGGTCTTCTCGACGCAAGCCTGGATCTGGCCGACATCGGTGACGTCTACCGCCATCGCCAGGCCCCTCGCGCCGATGGCCTCGATCTCGGACACCACCTTCTCGAGGGCCGCGAATCTTCGCCGATGCCGAGCAGCCCTTCGATCCTCAGGTCGTCCCGCTTCCGGGCCAGGTCCGTGACGACGACGTTCGCCCCTGCTCCGCCAGCTTGAGCGCGGTGGCCCGCCCCATGCCCTTCGGGCGCCCCGCGGCCGGTGACGATGGCGACCTTTCCCTTCCAGAAGCTTCATGCTCTTCCTCCAGCTCTCCGTGTTCGCGGGCTACTCCTGGACCCCGGTGTACACCTCGGCAAAGGAGTCGGCAAACGGCGGAATCAGGTTGGCTTCCCGGTTCGTCTTCACGCAGACCACCGACGGACGCTGGCGGGCGCGGGCTCGCTCGAGCGCCGGCGCCGGCTTGATCGGGCCGGTCCACGAACTCCCCGTGGCAGCCGACCGCAGCCCCGATCTGGTCCCAGCGCGTCGGCGCCATGTAGACGCTCTGGTAGGTCTCGGGGTCGGCCTGCTCCACGATGTGGGCGATCTCTTCCATGCACCACGACCCCTCCGCGTGGACGACGACCGTGATGTTCACCCCCTCGCGAAAGGCCGTCTCCATCTCCATGAAGTTGAAGCCCGCGGCGCCGTCGCCGGTGACGCAGAACACCTCTCGCTCCGGGTTGGCGAGCTTGGCTCCGATGGC
>CAWAPH010000031.1:0-120000 GCA_963783795.1 uncultured delta proteobacterium
ACTGTCAGTCTGCAGATTCCTTGAACGCGCTCGGTGGCGCGCCAAACCGCTTGCGGAACGCTTTCGAGAAATGGAACTCGTCGTAGTAGGAGAGCGCCATTGCCGTCTCGACGACGGTGGCACCGCCCTTCAGCATCTCGCGCGCCGCGTCCAGCTTGCGGTCGGCGACGTACTTCATCGGCGACGAACCGAACTCCTTACTGAAGGCGTGTGACACGAACGACCGCGAGCGGTGGACGACGCGCGCCAGATCGGCGAGCGTGATCCTCTCACGCAGGTGCTCTTCGATGTACCTGTCAATTGCATCGACCCAGTTCGGGTTGCGGCGCCGGACAAGTTCGTTGTGGATGATGTATTCCGCGGTGTACTTCAGCATATCCGCTATGTCGTGCATGCGTGCCTCGTCGCATTCACCCAGGCGTTCCCATCGCCGGCGCAGGCCCGCCGACAACCCCTTCGGCGGCCGCCCTCTGACAGGACGCAACTGACCGAACACGATCGCCCCCAGGAACTGACGGTGCGTGTCGTGCAGGGGCACCACCGCTTCGTACAGCCCGGCGTGGCAGCGGTAGACCGCCGTCCTCCCCGTCTCCCGCGCCGCGTGAATGTGCTCGCGGTCGCACATCTCGCACCGCGCGTTCATCTCCTTCGACCGCCGCAGCGCCGAGCAGAAGCCCGACATCGGCTTGATGTGGAAGTGCCGCAACTCACGCAGGTCCGCGTCGAAGAAGGTGATCCGGATGTCGAGCACCTTGCTGGCCAGGCTCACGACGCGGTCGAGTTCGTCGGTCTCGATGGCGAAGCCGTTCAGGGGTCGTCCTCCTCCGTCTTGTATTATCTTGCTTACTGCCAGATTATCCATTCTTCTGACCCGCCTGTCCATTCCGGGAATGCGCCCCTGCGCGTACGACTCATGCACCGAGACCGCTGGGGGAGACCCCGCATGAGCAGACCCGACACCGGCCAGTTCGTCACCGCCGCGCTGAGCACGGGCACCGCCGTGCCCGCGTTCAACATACCGTACCTGCCGATGGTGGAGCCCACGGTGCGGGCGCTGCGCGAGTGCGACTGCGTGGGCCTCGTCGTCGTCGCGCATCTTGAGTTCCACAAGTTCGAGGCCCGCAGCCTGCAAGCGGTGCGTGACGCCTACCGTGAACACGCAGACGACCGCCACACGCGCCTCCACCTGGACCACATGCCGGTGATCGACGAGGACGGGGCGGACGTCGACTACCGCGGCGGCATCGAGGAGGCGCTGGCGCTCGGCTACGAGTCGGTCATGGTCGACGCCTCGCGGCTGGGCTTCGAGGCCAACATCGCGGCGACGCGAGGCATCGTCGAGATGGCTCACAGCAGGGACGTCCCGGTGGAGGCCGAACTCGGCGCGGTGGCAGGCCACGAAGCGGGTGAACTGCCACCCTACGAAGAGCTGTTCGCGTCCAAGCGCGGCTTCACCGACCCGGGCGAGGCGCGCGCGTTCGTCGAGCGCACCGGCGTCGACTGGCTGTCGGTCTCGATCGGCAGCATCCACGGCGCCATCTCCCGCGCGCGCAAGGACGAGCGCAAGCCGGGGGCGCGCCTCGACATCCCGCGCCTGCGCGCGATCGCGGAAGCGACGTCCGTCCCGCTCGTCCTGCATGGCGGCACCGGCATCCCGAGCGAGATCGTCCGCGACGGCATCGCGAACGGCATCGCGAAGATCAATATAGCCACGGCGACACGCCAGCCGTACGAACGCGCGCTCCCCTCGGGGGAGAACGCCGCGCGAGAGGCCGTGTACCAAGCAGCGTCTCGTGTGATCACCGAAGACCTGAAGCTCGCGGGCAGCGCCCCGCGACTCCACGCCGCTCTGAACGGAGGATGTCATGACCGGTACCAGGAAGACGACGTTCGCCGTGTGCTTCGGCAACCGCGGCTTCTTCCCCGCGTCGCTGCAGTCCCAGGCCCGCGCCGAGATGCGCGCCACCCTCGAGTCGCTCGGCCACGAAGTCCTCATGCTCGACGAAGACGCCACACCGCACGGCGCGGTCGAGACGCCCGAGCACGGCCGGACCTTCGCGCGCTTCCTGCGCGAGCACGAGCGGGCGGTCGACGGCGTGATCCTCTGCCTGCCCAACTTCGGCGACGAGAACGGGGCGGTCGCCGCGCTCAAGGACGCGAACGTACCCATCCTGGTGCACGCGTACCCCGACGAACTCACAGCGATGGCGCCCGAGAAGCGGCGCGACGCGTTCTGCGGCAAGTTCTCCATCATGGACGTCTTCTGCCAGCACGGCATGCGCTTCACCGCACTCGAGCCGCACGTCGTCGCGCCCGGCACCGAGGCGTTCGCGCGAAACATCGACCACTTCGACCGCCTCTGCCGCGTGGTCGGCGGCATGCGCGAGATGACGCTCGGCGCCGTCGGCGCGCGGACCACAGCGTTCAAGACGGTCCGCATCGACGAACTCGCCCTGCAGTCGCACGGCATCGACACCGAGACGATCGACCTCTCCGAGGTCTTTGCCCGCATGAACGCACTCGACACGGCGGGAGATGCGTACGCCGCCAAGCGCCAACGCCTCGCGTCGTACGCGTCGTGGGACGGCGTCCCCGACGAGGCGCTCTCCACGCTCACGAAGCTGGGCGTCGTGATCGACGAGCTCATCGACGAGTACCGGATGGACGCGCTGTCGATCCGGTGCTGGATCGAGATGCAGCAGCAGCTGAAGATCTCGCCGTGCGTCCTGCTGAGCGAGTTGAACGACCGCGGCATACCGACCGCGTGCGAACTGGACCTCGGCAACGCCCTCACGATGCGCGCGCTGCGCCTCGCCACGGACGGACCGGCGGCGTGTCTGGACTGGAACAACAACTACGGCGCCGACGAGTCGAAGTGCATCCTCTTCCATTGCGGGCCCGTGCCGACGTCAATGATGACCGCGCGCGGGACCATCCGCGACCATGCCATCCTCGCCAACGCCGTGGGCGAGGGTTGCTCGTGGGGATGCAACACCGGCCGGATCGCACCCGGCGCGTTCACGTTCGCGAGCGCCCGTACCGACGCCGGCCGCATCCGGTGCTACCTCGGCGAGGGTGCGTTTACCGCAGACCCCATCCCCGACGACTTCTTCGGGTGCGCCGGTACGGCGCAGATCGACGGCCTGCAGCAGACGCTGCGTCGCATCGGCCTGGACGGGTTCCGCCACCACGTGAGCGTCTCACGGGGTTCGGTCGGGCCGGTCCTTCGCGAAGCGTTCGAACGCTATCTGGCCTACGACGTACTGCAGCCGCAGACCACGCAGGCGGTGGCGTAGCATGAGCTTCCTCGGCCTCGACATCGGGACGTCCGGCTGCAAGGCAGTCGCGTTCGACGAGTCGGGTCGACCGCTCGCGACCGCCTACCGGGCATACGCGCTGTCGCACCCGGCCCCCGGGTGGTCCGAACTGGATGCGGACGTCGTGTGCGGCCACGCGTGCGACGTCATGCGTGAGGTGGCGGCTGCGACGAGCGACGATCCAGTCGCTGCGATGTGCGTCTCGAGCCAGGGTGAAGCGTTCGTACCCGTCGACGCACAGGGGCGCGCCCTCGGCAACGCCATGGTGTCGTCCGATGCGCGCGCCGACGCGCTCATCGCGCCCTTCGCAGACTCGTTCGGGGCCGACCGCCTTTACCACATCACTGGACACACGGGCCATCCGATGTTCACCATCTACAAGCTGCTCTGGTTGCGGGACGAACGGCAGGACGTGTGGCGGGACGCAGCTTCATTCCACTGTTTCGAGGACCTGCTCCATTTGCGCTTGGGGCTCCGCCCGGCGATGGGATGGCCGCTGGCAGGGCGCACGATGCTGTTCGACGTGGTGAAACACGAGTGGAGCGCGCCTATCCTCGAGGCGGTCGGTCTGGACGCGTCGCGCCTGGCCCGTCCGCTTCGCTCGGGCTCCGTCGTCGGCACGGTTCCCGCTGAAGTCGCACGCGATCTCGGGCTCCGCGACGATGTCGTCGTCGCGGCGGGCGGGCACGACCAGACGGTCGCCGCGACGGGTGTCGGCATCACAGCACCCCGCACCGCGATGTACGCCACCGGCACGGTCGAATGCATCTGCGCGCTGCTCGAGTCGCCGCGCCTCATCGACGAGTTGCGCGACAGCAACCTCTGCACCTACGACAGCACGCTACCCGATACTTACGCGACTGTCGCGTTCAGCCTGACGGGCGGCAACGCGCTCTCCTGGTTCCGCGACGAGTTCGGCGGCGGGCCGGACGCGCACTGCAACGGGTTCGCGGCTCTGCTCGAAGGCATGCCCGACGAGCCGACGTCGCTGCTGTCGTTGCCCTACCTCACGCCGAGCGGCACGCCGCATTTCGACACCCGCACGCCCGGTGCACTGATCGGCCTGCGCCTGACCACCACGCGCCACGAGGTACTGAAAGGACTTATGGAAGGCGTGGCGCTCGAGATGAAGCTCAACCTTGCCATCCTCGAACGCTCCGGCGTCCCTGTGGACCGCTTCGTCGCCTCCGGGAGAGGCGCGCGCAGCCCGGTGCTCAACCAGTTGAAGGCCGACGTCACCGGCCGCTCGGTGACGGTGTGCGAGGCGGATGAAGCGGGGTGTCTGGGCGCCGCGATCCTCGCCCGTGCGGCACGAAGCGGCACGCCCGCGAGTGAGCTCGCCGCAGAGATGGTGACGCTCGGCAGGACGTTCGAACCAGACGCGGCGAAGACCGATGTGTACCGCGAGCGCCTCGGACGGTACGAGCGGATGTACGAAGCGCTCGCGCAGCTCTGGCAGCTTCCCGAGGAGATCGTCTTCGTCGACGAGATCCCCAAGACCAGCGTGGGGAAAATCGACAAGAAGACTCTGCGCAGTCAGTACGAAAGCTTCTACGGAGAGGAGTAGCGGGGGACGGCGGCGACCGGGGAGTGAGCCATGGCAGTGTGGTGGAACCGGTGGCGGCGTCGGATCTGCTGGACCGGTGAGCACGGGTTGGAGAGGAGCATGGAATGAGCGAGCGGACGTTTCCTGAGGGCTTCCTGTGGGGCACGGCGACGGCGGCCTACCAGATCGAGGGGGCGTGGAACGCGGATGGCAAGGGGCCGTCCGTGTGGGACACATTCAGCCACACGCCGGGGAAGATCCAGGGGGGCGACACCGGCGATGTGGCCTGCGACCACTACCACCGATACCGCGAGGACGTGGAGTTGATGTGCCGGCTCTCGTTGAACGCGTATCGGTTCTCCATCAGCTGGCCGCGGGTGCTTCCCCAGGGTCGTGGGAGGCCTAACCCGGCGGGCCTGGATTTCTACGATCGACTGGTCGACGCTCTCCTGCAGAACGCCATCCGGCCGTTCGTCACGCTCTTTCATTGGGACCTCCCGCAGGCGCTGGAAGATGAGGGGGGTTGGGACTCCCGCGAAACCGCTCTCGCCTTCGGTGAGTACGCGGGTCTGATGGGCGCCCGGCTGGGAGACCGGGTCAAGGATTGGATCACGCTGAACGAGCCGCTCTCGGTAGTCCAGGACGGATACCTCGACGGGATCCAGGCGCCGGGGAAACGCGATCCGATGCTGGCGTTTCGGGCCTCCCATCAGATGAACGTGGCCCACGGCGAGGCGGTCCGGGCACTTCGCGCCAGTGTGCCGGGAGCCCGCGTCGGTACCAGCCAGGTGTCGGTCCCGGTCCATCCAGCATCCGACAGTGAAGAGGATCACGCCGCCGCGCGGCTGGTGGATGGCCTGGCAAACCGATGGTACTGGGATCCACACCTGCGTGGGCGGTATCCGCAGGACGTCGTGGAGGCGCTCGGCCCGGTGGCCCCGGAGATCGATCCAGACGATCTTGCCGGGATCGCCGAGCCTCTGGACTTCTTCGGCCACAACAGCTACACGCGCCTGGTGGTCGCCTACGATTCCGATGTTCCGCTTACCCAGGCGCGATTCGTGGAGATGCCCGGCCCCAGGAGCGTTCTCGGCATGGAGATGTACCCCGAACACATGTACGAGTCGCTGATCCGGATCCACCGCGAGTACGACGCTCCCGAGATCTTCATCACCGAGAACGGCGTCTCGGTCCCCGACGTCTTGGAGGATGGAGCCGTGCACGATCCCGAACGCACCGAGTATCTGCGGTCGCACCTGGAGGCGGCGCACCGGGCGATGCAAGAGGGCGTCAGGCTTCGCGGCTACTTCTGCTGGACACTGATCGACAATTTCGAGTGGGACCGGGGCTACGATCCGCGTTTCGGCCTGGTGTACGTGGACCACGACACACAGGAGCGCATCATCAAGGACAGCGGCTACACCGTTGCCCGCTGGGCACGCACCAACAGCCTGGGCTCGGCTGCCACCGAGGCAGCGGAACCGCCGGCGTGAGATGGCCGCGGCCCTGACCCATCAGGGGAGGAGACGATGCTGCTCGAGGATCGAGCAGCGCTCGTCACTGGAGCCAGCCGCGGGATCGGTGCCGCCAGCGCCAGGGCGCTGGCCCGCCACGCCCGCTTCATGTTCTCATCCTCCGCCTGAACGCCCGGGGCGTGCGCCCTCGCAGCGCGCGGAACTGGTGGTTGAAATGCGAGATGTTGTTGTAGCCGCAAGCGTACGCGATCTCGCTCACCGACCGGTCGGTCTCGACCAGCTGGCGGCACGCCGCGTCGATGCGGACTTCGTTGATGAAACGCGTGAAGGTCTTGCCCGTGTGCTTCCTGAACTGCCGGCTGAAGGTGGCCTTGCTCATGCCCGCGTGGTCCAGCACGTCGTCAAGCCTCAGCTCCTCGCCGTAGTTGTCCAACGCGAGCCGGATGGCGTCGCGTATCCCGTGATAGGTCGCCTGCCGGCGCGACGGGACGAAGGTCTTGCGGGAGAGCAGCGCACGCTCGCGCAGGGGGGCGCTGGCGAGGGCCTCCAGCGCGAGCAGGAACTGTCCCAGCCTCTTCACCGCACGACTCCCGGCCATGGCGTTGATGTGGGCCGCCGTCCGCACCGCGGTGCCGCCGGAGAACTGCACTCCCCGCGCCGCGTCCCGCCAGAGCCTCTCGAGCTGCGCCGTCTCCGCGAAGCGCCAGAACGGGTGGCTGGTCTCGAAGCTGAACTGGACGGCGTATCCCGACGAGTCGTGCAGGCCGTGCCAGTAGTGCGGCACGTCCGACCCGATCAACACGAGGTCGGGCGCGTCGAACGTGGTGATGCTGTCGCCCACGAAGCGCGTGCCCGACCCGGCCGTCACGAGTGTCAGTTCCATCTCGACGTGGTAGTGCCACTCCTCGCCGACGCCCTCGAACGGAAGCGCGCGCCCGTCCGGCGCGAGCGTCTCCACATCCCGCACGTTGTCGCTCCACCGCAGGAGGCGGAACGATTCGCCGGAATGCAGCTCGATCTGCTCGAATCTGATTGCCATTTCCGTATCATATTCTACCAGATTCTTATCTTTCTATGAGACAATAATACAAGCACTTGAGCCGCGCCTCTTTGTGTCGCTTCTCCGGTCCCGCCATCCTCTGCTGCTACATCGCTGGAGCGAGAAAAATGGGGGATGTCATGGCAGGCACGTACAGGTTCTCGTTCGGTCCCTGGAACATCCACGAGGGCGCCGACCCGTTCGGCCCGACAGTGCGCGAGTCGATCGCGTTCGCCGCGAAGCTGCGCGAGTACCGGGCGCTCGGCTTCGAAGGCGTGCAGTTCCACGACGACGACGCGGTGCCGGATATGAACGACATGAGCGCGGCAGAGATCGCCGCCGCGGCCGGCGAGGTGAAGCGCATGCTGGACGGCGAGGGGCTGGCCGCGGAGTTCGTGGCGCCCCGGCTCTGGGAGGACCCGCGCACGATCGACGGCGGATACACGTCCAACGACCCGGACGCGCGCGCCTACGCACGCGAGCGCAGCCGCAGGTCGGTCGACATCGCCAACGCGCTGGGTACCAAGTTGATCGTGCTGTGGCTTGCGCGCGAGGGCACGTACATCCGGGAGGCGAAGGACAGCGCGCGCGCTGTACGCCTGCTCGTCGAAGCGATCGACGACATGCTCGCCTACGACCCCGGGATCAAGATCGCCATCGAGCCCAAGCCGAACGAGCCGATGGACCACGCCTACATCCCCACGACCGGCCACGCGATGGCGCTCGGCTACCTCTGCAGCGACCCGGGGCGCGTGGGCGTCAACATCGAGAGCGCGCACGCCATTCTCGCAGGGCTGGACCCGTCAGACGAGATGGGCTTCGCCCTGGCGTACGACAAGCTCTTCACCGTGCACCTCAACGATCAGAACGGCCTCAAGTTCGACCAGGACAAGACGTTCGGCAGCGTCGACCTGCGGCGGGCGTTCAACCAGGTGCGCGTACTGGACCGGCACGACTACGGGAGCAGGGGCGAGTTCGTCGGGATCGACGTCAAGGCGATGCGCACGCAGAAGCAGGACGTCGCGACGAAGCACCTCGCCAACAGCAGGAAGCTCTTTCTCCGTCTGGTCGAACTCGTCAGGGGGCTAGACGATGCGGCGGTCGACGCGCTGGTGGACGAGCGCGACTACGAGCAGCTCGACCTACTCGTCGTCGAGCACCTCATGGGCGGAGCCGCGGTCGAGGCGGCCGCGGAGCCGCGCTGAGCGGTGCGTAGACCGCCCCGGCGTCCGGCCGGTGAGGTCAGGACTCCCGCGGTGCCGGCCGGAGCAGGGCGCACGGTGCGCCTGGCCGGCCGGCGCGCGCGAGCGCGAGGAAGGGACAAACGATGCCGCAGACGATAGTGGCCGGACACGTGTGCCTCGACGTGATACCCGCGATCGACGGAGACACGGGACTGCTGAAGCCGGGCGTGCTGGTCGTCGTGGGCAAGCCGACGATCGCAACCGGCGGCGCGGTCGCCAACACGGGGGTCGCGCTGCACCGCCTCGGCGTGGACGTGGGTCTCGTCGCGCGCGTCGGCGACGACCCGTTCGGCGGGATCATCCGCGACGTGCTCGCCGCCGAGGACCCCGCGCTCGCCGCGGGCATCAACGTCGCCGCCGGCGACACCTCCTCCTACACGATCGTCTACAATCCGGTCGGCGCCGACCGCTCGTTCCTCCACTGTCCCGGAGCCAACGACGCGTTCACGAAGGACGACGTCGACTGGTCGCTGGTCATCGGCGCCCGGCAGTTCCACTTCGGGTACCCGCCGCTGATGCGGGGTATGTACGAATCGGAGGGCCGGGAGCTCGAGCGCGTGCTGCGCGCCGCGAAGGACGCCGGGGTCACGGTGTCCCTCGATATGGCCGGGGTGGACCCGACGTCGAACGCGGGCAAGGTGGACTGGCGCGCGCTGTTGCAGCGCTGCTTGCCCCACGTCGACCTGTTCGTTCCCAGTCTGGACGAGATCCTCTTCATGCTCGGCAGGGACGACGCGGGCGAGGCGAGCCCCGAGCTGTTGCGCTCCGTCACGTCGGAGCTGATCGGCATGGGCTGTGCGGTCGTGCTCCTGAAGCTCGGAGAGCAGGGCCTCTACGTGTCCGGCACCGACGATGAGGCGCGCCTCGCCCGTACCGGGCGCGGGTTCCCATCGTCTGGCCGGGCCTGGCGCGGGGCGGAAGTCTACACTCCCTGCTTCAGCGTCGACGCGGTCGGCACGACCGGCGCGGGCGACACGACCATCGCCGGCTTCCTCGCGGCGCTGCTGCGCGGATTGCCGCCGTCCGAGACGCTCGACGCCGCGACCGGCGTCGGCGCGTGCTGCGTCGAGGAGATGGACGCGGTGAGCGGAATCCCGCACTGGGACGACGTCCAGGCGCGGATCGCGCGCGGCTGGTCGAAGCGCACGCCGAGCCTGTGTGATTTCGGCGATTACCCCAATGAAAGGAAGGACCATGAGCGATTACACGCCGCGCAAGGGCATGTCAGAGACAGAGATCGCCGAAACGGTGGAAGCCATTCTCGGCGAAGCGACGCTTGAAGAGAAAGTCGCCATGATGTCCGGCAAGGGCTTCTTGGAGGCGATGAAGGAGGACGGGATGCGTTGGGGCGCGCGGCCCTATCGCGCCGGCGCCGGCTGCGAGCGCCTTGGCGTGCCTGCGCTCTACTTCACTGACGGCCCGCGCGGCGTCGCCCGCGGCGAGTCGACCTGTTTTCCGGTCACCATGGCGCGCGGCGCATCCTGGGACCGGGACCTTGAACGCCGGATTGGCGAAGTCATGGGGATCGAGGCGCGCGCGCAAGGGTGCAATCTGTCTGGCGCGGTCTGTGTGAACCTGCTCCGTCATCCCGGCTGGGGCCGCGCGCAGGAGACTTATGGTGAAGACCCCTACCACGTAGGCGAAATGGGCGCGGCGCTCTCTCAGGGCATCCAGACCCATAATGTCGTCGCCACGGTCAAACACTTCGCCCTGAACAGCATCGAGAACGCCCGGTTCAAAATCGATGTCCGCGTCGACGGGCGGACGTTGCGCGAAGTCTATCTAGCGCACTTCAAGCGCATCCTCGATGCGGGCTGCGCGTCGGTGATGAGCGCCTATAACAGGATGAATGGCGAGTATTGCGGCCAGCACCGCGATCTCCTGACCGACATTCTGCGTCATGAATGGGGGTTTGACGGCTTCGTCCACTCAGACTGGATCATGGGCGTCTATCAACCCTATGGCGCGGCGGCTGGCCTCGATGTGGAAAACCCCGAGCCGATTCAATTTGGCGCAAAACTCGCTGACGCGGTCAAGAACGGACAGATTGAGCCATCGGTCGTCGATACCGCCTGCCGACGGATCCTGACGGTGCTCTACCGCTTCGCCTGCGCCGACGATCCTTATGAGACCTATTCCAAAGACATGGTTGCCCAGCCCGGCCATACGGCACTCGCGCTAGAAGCAGCAGAAAAATCGGCCGTACTACTCACCAATAACGGCATCCTCCCCTTGGAGAAGTCTGCGAAGATCGGCTTGTTCGGGAAGCTGGCAACAGCAGAAAACACCGGCGACTTTGGATCCTCGCGGGTGCGTCCGCCCTATCTGACAACCGCCTTGCAGGGCCTGTCGGACTATCTGGGCGCAGCGATCAGCCTCGCCGGCGACGAGACAGACCCGGAGGCCGCTGCGAGCGCCGCCGCCCGCCTCGATGCGGCGGTCCTGGTGGTCGGGACGACCGCGGACGATGAAGGCGAATATATCCCAGGCGACACCGGCTACCCGGCGCTTTCGGAAGGCTTTGGCGAGGCCTTCGAGGATGCGCAAGAGGCAGGCGCGAACGAAGACGCCGGCGCGCATTTCGGTGGCGGCGACCGCGGCGGCGACCGCGAGAAACTTCGACTGCCGGACGACCAGGTGGCCTTGATCAAGGCGGTGACGGCGGCGACCCCGAACACGATCGTCGTGATTGTGTCCGGCTCCGCCATTATCTGTGAATGGGCGGGCGAGGCGGCCGCCATTCTTCAGACCTTCTACTCCGGCATGGAGGGCGGGCGCGCGCTGGCCCGGCTGCTCTTCGGCGACGTCAGCCCCTCCGGCAAGCTCCCCTTCACCGTGGCTTTGGATGAGAGCGCCTATCCATTCTTCGACAAGAACGCCGATGAGATCGAGTACGGCCCCTTACACGGTTACACACTAATGGCCGCCAGCCAGACCAAGCCTCAATTCGCATTCGGGCATGGTCTCTCCTACACGCAGTTCGCCCATCGCGCTTTGAAAGTGCGGCGCACGGACACCGGCGCTGAAGCCGAGGTCACCGTCATCAATACGGGCGACCGGGACGGCGATGAGATCGTCCAGCTCTATATCGATCATCCGAACGCGGCGGTGGAGCGCCCCGCCCCGCTGCTTCGCGGATTTGAGCGCGTCTCTATCGGCGCCGGAGCGCGCCGGACTGTGCGCTTCTCCATCCCCGAACAGGATCTGAAATACTGGGACGACGACGCCGGCCTCTGGCGGCTGGAGCCTGGCGTCCATAAATGCGTGATCGGCGCGCCAGGCAGCGAGCGGCTGGAAGCCGCCTTCACGGTTTGACCTAAGGAGATGTCGCTTGCCGGTATCTCCATCTGCTGGCGAACACCAGGGAGGCCACCTCAGCTATTCGAACTGGTTCAACCGCGGCTGGCACCGGCTGCTCGAGAAGAGTGGCGTCAAGCTTCGCGTGGGCAACGCGCAGAAGGCTCTTCGGCGGACCTGGATCACGAGCGCGCTCATCTGTGGGCTGAACCCCAAGCAGGTGGCAGCGCATGTCGGGCACACCACCACCCGGATGGTGAACGACGTGTACGACTCGTTCATCGACCCGGCGAGCTGGCCGGAGGAGGAGGAGAGGAGGCGACTCGCGGCGATCTTCGGCTTCGACGAGGAGCGAGTTTGGGCACGCAGTGGGCACGCACGGGCACGCAAGCCCGATTCGGTCCCCGAGAAGCAAAAGCCCCGTCGGGCTAAGTCACCGACGAGGCTTCGAAAACCTGGAGCACGAGACCGGGCTCGAACCGGCGACATCCACGTTGGCAACGTTGGTGACGACCCCGAAAAGCCTGAGGATTCCAGTTAGGAAGCCGCAAGGAGCCGCACCAAGCCGCATCTCCCGGCCAGTTTGGGCACGCGGTTGGCCTGGCTGCGCGTTGTTCTTGATGGCGGACACGGCGGGCGGAGAGAGCCCCTTGAGGGCTCTGGGGGACTGAGCAGCCCGAGGCCCAATCCTGGGCCGGCCAGCCGAATTCTCAGAACGTCACGGCGTCGCAGCTGCAACGCCCCCACTTCAGAGTGCCTTGAGTCGCAGCTGTGCGGCAGCTCGGCTTGCCCCGCGTAGGCGGCCTCCATCATCGGTATGTCTGGGCGGAGGCGGCGAAATGATCTCTGCCTCCAGCCAAAACGCGCGAATGAAAGGCCCCCAACGGGTCTTGATGACCGACAACGGTCCCCGAGGATCCCAAGGTCACCGAGTTCGACGCCGAGGCGCGCTCGTTCTTTGAGCTGCCCGATTGTCCGGCGATTCAGGCGGTGGCAGAGCACCTGGCCTCAGGGTCTTTTCACCAAAGACGGCGCTAAGAGCCTTCCGTCAGGGACCGAGGCGAAACGGGGCAACGTCATCGTCTTTCAGGCCGCCCACCGGTCGTTTGTGGCATATTGTCGGATGGACCATGTCGTTCAGCCGACCCGACAGGCTCCCTCGTCCTCAGCAACTGCTGCGCAGGCACCGCACAACACAGATCTCACTGGTTGTCTTCACCGCGTTGAGCTCCCTGGGCGCTGTCGCCTTGGTCGTCCTGTATCTGGACGTTCAGTGGCTGCTTCGGCACTGGTTCATCGTGCTCCTCATCGTCGGGATGTTGAGCTATGCCAACCTGTGGCCGATCTTCCGTTTGATGAAAAGAAAGAAGATCCCGATTTCGCGCGCGACGGCGGACGAGTGCGGCGGCCACGATCCCCGCGAGCTGGCGGCGGTGTTTTGCAGACTGAGGGATTCGTTTCAGGGTCGCGAGGACCCTGCCCTCTACGTGCTGCCGCGCGAGGAGCGGAGCGTCAACGCCTTCGCGATCAACGCGCTCTTGCTGGGAAACCTCTTCAGGTCACTCAATGCCGTCTATCTGACACGACCCTTGCTCGGCCTCCTGAACCGACGTGAGATCGAAGCGATTCTGGCCCACGAGCTAGCGCACTTCTACGGAGCGACCTACCTGATCAACCGGATCGACGGGCTATTGGTCTTCTGCATCGCGGTCTTTGCCCTGGCAGCGGTCAAACCGATGACGTTCGACGAGTCCGTCAGGGGTGTCTTCCTGGCCTATGGCTTGGCGAGCGGCGTTTCGTGGCTCGTGGGCAAGGCAATCACCGCGATCAGTGACCGGCACAAGTACATTCACGAGTTCTTGTCCGACTACCGAGCTGCCCAGCGCGTTGGTCACCTCCCGATGATCAATGCGCTCCTCAAGATGGACCTTCGTCAAGAGTTGCTCGAGGAGGTCCTGTATCGGGTCCTGACCAGGGCAAAGGATCATCCGACATGGGATGTGGACGCCATCATGGAACGAGTGTCCGACAAGCTGCCAGAGAGGTCGGTCAATATCGCCGAGGTGGAAGACACGGTGGAAGAAATCCTGGCCGAGGTGCAGGCAAACCCACCCTATCTGGAAAACCGTGAAGAGAAGGTCGTTGAGACCTTGCGAGAGGTGATGCAGAACCTGATCGACGAGCTCGACCGCCTGCGCGAGGGGAAGCAGATCCCCTGGACGGCTTTTGACAACCTGGTCCCGGATGGAGAGCTGGACGAGCGCGAGCTGACGCACTACGTCCGCGCCCTGCTCGACAGCCCAGACGCCCGCGTGTCCCGATCCGTGTCGGAGGTCGAGGGCGAAATCGAAGGCAAGGTCATGAAGCTGCCCGACTCACACCCGCGGACGAGGCGGAGGATCCTGTTTCTCGCCCAGGAATTCCTCTTGCCAAGAGCCGAATCCACGCCGTCGGGGCATCGATGATCGCGGGCGATTTCGGTGCCGACCTGGGAACGGACGTGCCGGAAGCTGGCGCGCCACCCTGAGACGCGGCGCGTCGGAGACGGATCACCGGCTCTCCGTAAAACCGGGTTCCTTCGAGGAGAGACGAGGACCTCGTAAGGTCAAGTAACTCCGAAGCTGAAATTACCCGTCCGCTCGCGGAGTTGCGCTCCATTTCGGGCTGTATTCTCATCTGCACGTGGCTGCCGCGTCCCCGAAGGGATTGGGCGGAGCCCCAGCCCATGATGTCACCCCTATCGATAGGAGTATCTGCGCCCGATGGAAGCCGTCGAAGCCTTCGCACTGGTCGCTGGTCACGTTGATGAAGAGCTGCTGCTGCGCAACGAGTACCTGGCCGCCGAGAATGAGATCCTCCTCTCGAAGTTGAGTCGCCGGCCCCAGCTGTCAGGTTCGGAACGCATCCGTCTGGCGAAGCTCGGCAAGCGGCTCGGTCTGAAGGCCCTGAAGGACGTCGCCGCGATCGTGAAGCCGGAGACGGTCCTCGCCTGGTACCGCAAGCTCGTGGCCAAGAAGTTCGACGGCTCGGCCGAGCGCGGAAAGAGTGGGCGCCCTCGTGTGGACGAAGAGGTGGAGAAGCTCGTGCTCCGCATGGTCGAGGAGAATCCAACCTGGGGCTATGACCGGGTTGCGGGGGCGCTGTCGAACCTCGGCTACGACATCAGCGACGAGACGGTGGGCAACATCTTGAAGCGCAATGGCGTTCCGCCGGCACCGCGGCGAAAGCCAGACATCCCCTGGTCGGAGTTCATCGAGAGGCACCAAGACGTGATCGCCGCCTGCGACTTCTTCACCACCGAGGTGCTCACGCCGATGGGATTGATGACCTACTACGTGCTCTTCTTCATCAAGATCGGAAGTCGGGAAGTCCACATCGCCGGTGTCACACAACACCCGGACGAGAGCTGGATGAAGCAGGTCGCAAGGAATGTGACGATGGAGGAATGGGGATTCCTGTGTGGCCAGCGGTACCTGATATTCGATCGCGACTCGAAGTTCTGCTCATCTTTTCGGCAGTTCATCCGCTTGGCCGGCATCAAGCCCATCCCGCTCCCGCCCATGTCGCCGAACTTGAACGCCTACGCCGAGAGATACGTGAGGAGCGTGAGAGAGGGATGTCTGTCTCGGATCGTCCCATTCGGGGAAGAAGGGCTCCGGCGAGCCTTGAACGAGTTCGTCGCGCACTATCACGAGGAGAGGAATCACCAGGGCAAGGATAACGTCCTGCTATTCCCTTCGACGGAGCGACCGGCGCTATCCAAGGACGACGCCATCGAGTGCAAGCAGCGCCTCGGCGGGATGCTGAAGTACTACTACCGGGAAGCGGCGTAGCCGATCATGGATGTGATTTCGGCGGAACAGCGAGCTCAACTATCTGAGTCTATTGAAGTTCCTCTGAATTGTGCTTCTTGACCATACGGGATAGGGGATCCCCCGCCGGTGGAGTGATCCGGTCCACTACGAGGGGACAGGATCACACCATCAATGACGATCCTACCATCTTCGACGGCCAGCTCTCTTAGTGGGCCCTGAACGAGTATTGCGAGTGAGCAGATGGCGGGCCGCACGGGTGCTGCTCGGGAACTACGAAACTCTCGTGCGATCTGGCATTCCCCGGCCGGCCACGAGGACGGCGTCGATCTCGACGCCCAGGACTCCTGGGACGGAGGCGATTCGGTGCTTGAGCGCCAGCACGTCGGCCGGGTTCTGGAAGAGCCCACGCAACCGCACTTGGCCCGCTGTCACCTCGAGCTGGAGGTTGGTATCGATGAAGCGCTCGTCTCCCTTGATGATCATGCGGACCCTTTGCTCGATCGCAGCGTCGCCGCCGACTCCTGGAGAGACAACTCGGAGCTCGTTCTCCAAGTCGAGTACACCAGACGTCTTCCACGCGGCCTGCTCGGCGCGTAGCGACTGTTCCAGCAGTCGGACCCGTCCTTGGAGGAGGACCTGCCCGTTGCGAACCATCACCCGGATCTCAGCTCCCTCCCGGTCGGGAAGCTCCGCTAGCTTCGCCTCGATGCGGGCGCGGAGCTCCACATCCTCGGGGGCCTCGGGCTCTCCAGACGCGAAGCCCGGGATGGCAACGCACGAGACGAACAGTGCGCCAACGACAGTCGTGCGGAGCGCCCGCTTCCCGAATACGCGCCCAGCCCTGCTGGCGAGCCACTCGCTGGCCAGACCACCGGAGCGCCCGGAACTGACTCCGCTTCCAAGAGGCTGGGAGAAGAACCGACCGGCGTCCATAGACCGTCCCTTCCTGCTGTTGGATACACCTGCTTCGAGCGCCCAAGCGGAGCGATGGACGGCCCGCGTCCGGAGCGGCTCTCACCAAAGTCGGGCGTACTCAATTCGAAACTCTAGCCGCGTCGCCACATTCCCACAAATAGGAAATGTAGAGACGAATCTTCGGTATCAGCGAATGGGGGCCCGCCCGCGGGACGGCCGTCCACCAACTCTTCTTCGCAACGAAAGATGTCAGGAGCGCCTCCCGGAGTGGCTCAACCACCACCACCTCGTACCTGCGCGCGAGGAGCATCCCGGCAGGGAAGAGGACGGCGAGGCCGGCAGGACTCCAGTCAGCATGTAGGCGGCCCACCGCAAGCTGGGATCCGCATCTAGCGTGGCGGCAAGACGTGGTCGCCCCGCCGCGAGCCTTGGGAGGCGATGCGGGAGCGACGGCGCAAGGCATCGAGAACTGAAGGTACGTCATGCCGACACTCCGGGAGGAGGCAGGTGATGGCGATCTCGTCGATCGCGGACAGCACCAGCGAAAAGGCGGCGACGCGAAACGGCCAGGCGAAGTCGAAGATCAGCAGCAATGGTACGGCGATTCCCATCAGTACCGACGTGAGCTTGGCCAGCCGGGTGTGATATCCGGGAACCGACCGGTACTTCGCGTAGGCGACCGCCGTCGGCAGCAGGAGGCAGGTGATTCCGAGCACCGCGTAGGGAGCCTCGCGGCGAACGATTTCGGGCCAGAGCCATATGGCGCCGACCGCGAAGGAGATCCAGAGCGCAAAGTCCCCCCACTGATCGAGTCGGGCCCCGAAATCCGACTCCAGACCGAGCCACCGAGCCAACACTCCATCCAATAGATCGGAGAGCAGTCCGATGCCGAAGAGTACCAGAAACAAGGCCTTTTCACCGTTCCACGCCAGCGCGAGGAGCACTGGGAAACACACGACGCGAAAGGTGCTCAAGAGGTTGGGAAGGATCTCCGTGGCGCTGCTCCATTCCGGCGCCCGGGGTCTGACCCCCGCGCTACGCGACCACCAGACCATACCCGAGGTCGAGCGCGGTGCGATCGAGCAACCGGCCGTGTCGAAGGCACCGCTCGCCCGATTCGCTGTCGCGCCGCAGCCCCTCGATTGCGATCCAGATCTTCTCCTCGGCCAAAACCACCGTAAGGCAGACGTTCGAGAACATCCTCTGTTCGGCAACAGCCTGAACGCGTTCAACGCAGCTTCATCCCAGAAGACCCTGCGGATCAAGCTGATCATTGCCGTGATGGCGATGGCATTGGTAATCGCCTACACGATTCCGGTATATTGGTATTGCGCGGCAAAGTCAGCATCACCGGGACGAGTTGTTGACGGCACAGTAGAATCGCCGAGTCCTCCTTCGCCGGAACCTGGAGACATCGTGGGAGACAATCGCAAATGAACATGCCCAAGACCGCTATCGCGATTGGCACACTTCTTGTCATTCAAGGGATTGGCTTTTACATCGGGACGAATTCAAAAAGCGTGACGGCCCTGATCCCAGCCTTTGTCGGTCTGCCGATTCTGTCGATGGGAATACTTGCTTTCAAGGAGTCCGCACGAATGCACGCAATGCACGTGGCAGCGGCGCTGGGGGCCTTGGGGCTCCTGGCCGCAATCGGGCGAACCGCGACGGCCGGTTTGAGCCTCTCCGCGGTCGGTATTTCGCTGGTGATTATGATGCTGCTCACGGGCGGCTTCGTTCTCCTATGCGTCAAATCGTTCGTGGGAGCGCGCCGCCGTTAGCATTGACCATCATCGTTTCCACCGCCGACCTTCATCGGGACAGCGGCACGGGCTCACACAGGTGCTTTTCTGCCGCTGCCACTCGACCGCACCCTTTGCAGATGAATTGCGCGTCTCTGACGAGTGGCTTGAGCCTCTCGATTTCAAGGTGACAAGGGCAACAGGTCATTGCACACATCTTGTCGTGGTGCCCGATGAGGGTATCGGTTTCGGCCATGTGTAGATCCTCCTTTTCTGTGTCGGTTCATTGGTGGCGTGGACAAAGGCCCAGATGCGAGCACTCTACCCGCGAGGAACTCCCAGAGCCAGGACGACTATCGCAAGGATCGGGTGTCTGCGGACGATTTCTTCGAGTACGTCGCGGTGCCTCAGCCGTCCGGCGGCTTCCGAGGCGCATCGTGGCCACGCGAATCCCTGCTCCGCGGCACGCAATTCCCTGTTCCTGGCGGTAGGGAACGCAGTGCGCAAGTCCTCGCACAAGCACGAGAATCAGGCCCGATGGCCAGGCCGGCAGCCCCGAATCCGCGCGAATTCCCTGCATTTACACGTAGATCATCAGAAGCTGTGGTGGAAGCTCAGCTGGAGCTGGCCCTTCCCGAACTGCTCCGTGAACTGGTACATGTAGCCGCCCTGGATCTTCATGCGATCGGTCAGGCTGTAGCCGATCGCCCCATACAGGCGGTCCCGATCGAACACGTCCACCTCCCGGCCGCCGCCGAGGTCGCGCTGCCCGTTGAGGAAGATCTCGTTGTGCAGCGCCAGGTAGATCGCACCCTTGCCCAGATCGACGCGATTGAGTGGCACATCGACGAACAGGTTGTATCGAAAGCGCGTGCGGAAGTTCTGCCCCTCGACCCACCTCTGCTCGAAACGGAACCGATGTCGCAGGTAGAATCGCTCACCGATCTTGTGGGGCAGGAGCGCTTCCTGGTAGATCCGGTGCTCCCGCGTTGTGTCGTCGTCGTCGCCAAACGGCCCCGACGTGATGTGGGCATAGCCGAGCGTGAGCGTCAGGTCCGCAAAGTGCGGGGTGTAGGTGACGCCAGCGCGCAGCAGAAGCTGCTCCAGGTCGCCGCCGAAGTCCCAGTTGCGGAACTGTCCGTCCCCCTGGAAACCCCAGCCGCTGCCTTCCAGCCGCGTACTGAAGTAGTACATGTACCACGCGCCGAGCTGACTCTCGTCGACCTGGGCCGCAGCCGGAGCGGCCACGCCGAGCAGGGTGACCGCGCAGACGAGCCATCCCCGCTTGACCACTCGCCTTCCGCGCGAACTCGTCGATCGCTCCAGTCTCCCAATCCGCGGCTGGGAACTCCGGTGGCGGGGAGTCGGAGCCCGGGAATGGTGTCTGGAAACGGATGGGCCCCTCACTGCAGGAACCGTACCTCGCCGGTGGCGACGTCGTACATCGCCCCGACCACCATCAGCTTCCCCTGCTTCTCGCGGTCTTCGATGATCTGGCTCTTTGCGCGAATGTCGCGAATCGTCCTTCGAACGTTCTCCTCCGCCGCCAAGTCCACGAGGGGGCCGTGACAGACGTCCTCGCCGGGATGGGCGGCCTCGACCGTGGCCACCGCGGGCCGGATGTCGGAGAGCAGGTCAGTCAATTTGTCGAGCTTCACGTTTTCGCAGGCGCCAATCACGGCGCCACACGAGGTGTGCCCGAGGACCACGAGCAACCGGCTTCCCACCACTTCCGTGGCGAACTCCATGCTCCCCAACATGTGGGTGTCCTCGATGTTTCCCGCGACGCGTCCGACGAAGAGGTCGCCGATTCCCTGGTCGAACACGATCTCCGGCGGGACCCGTGAGTCGAGGCAGGACAGGATCACCGCGTACGGCGCCTGTCCGCTCTTGGTCTTCTCGATCTGCTTCTTGAAGTCTTGATCCAGCGTCGCTCCACTCACGAAGCGCTGGTTGCCGGCCTTCAGGGCCTCGAGCGCATCCTGCGGTGTCTGGATCTTCGACTCGTCGACCTCGAAGCCGAAGGCCGCGAAGCTTGTGATCAGGAGCAGAGATACGAAAGCAATGTGTCTCATGACTCGCCTCCCTGGGGCCGGGCGATGCACGACCGGGCAGCCCCGTTTGTTCTTGGCAAAGTACCACGCGACCGTTCCAAAGCGCGATGTAGTATAAGCGGGATCCCGGGCGCGGCAATTCGACCGGGCGGGCTTGACTCGGGGGGCGGAACGCGGCGTGGATCGAGAGGTCTATGCCAAGAGAGAGTCGCACCCGAGCTCATCGTCAAGCCCGAGACCGTGATTCGATGGCACAGCCAGGGCTTCAGACTCTATTGGCGCCGGAAGTCGAGAACCAGGGAGATCGGCCGCCCCACAATTCCACGCGAGCACATCGACTTCATCCGCCGCATGAGTGCCAAGAATCCGAGCTGGGGAGAAGACAAGATCTTTGAAGAGCTCGATCTCAAGTTCGGCATCAAGCACTCCACCAGTACGATCCGAAAGTACATGGTGAAGCGACGATCCCCAGGCGATCGGCAGACCTGGAAGACATTTCTCAAGAATCACGGCCACGAGATCTTCGCCTGCGACTTCATGACGCAGTACATCGCGCTCTTCTCCGTGATCTACGTATTCATGGTCATGGAGCTCAACACACGGCGGATCGTTCATATCAATGTCACCACGCATCCATCACTGTCGTGGGCAAGAGACAGATCCTTGACCTTTCCGCCTTCGACTGTTCACCTCGCTTTCTCCTGCACGACAAAGACGGAATCCTCGGGCAGTTCGTCCATCCAAAGAAGGGCTCGGAAGGCAAACACTATCGCTGCCACCTCGATCTTTGGCTCGATCAGGTGTTGGAGATCAAGGGATTGCCAACTCCCTATCACGCACCAAACGCGAACGCCCACGTTGAGCGTTTCCACAGGACACTTCGTGAGGACGCCCTGAATCACTTCATCTTCTTGTGCGAAGATCATATTGGACGGGTCGCGCGTGAATTCGTCGCCTTCTACAACGGCGCGCGCCCCTCGCAGGCAACAGACGCCATACCCGAGCCGTACCCTGAGCTGCAGAAGCCGCCATTGAAGAACGGAAGGCTGATCGCCCTCCCCGTCCTCGGAGGGAGTCAACACGACTATCGATTGGCAGCGTAGCTCCTGCCTCTCGCGAGTTACCGCGTCACATCAAATTCGAGAGCGCCTCAAGAACCTGCGGAGCGCCGAAGCTTGCACTCCGCTGGCGATCACAAGTCCCAGACCAAATCGGCCTGCCCGAACCCTCCAGATCTCACTTCTCGCTCAGCTACAAATCGCATCCGTCCCCTTGGTGATCGCACAAACAGAACATTCGCGGAGTACGATACCCCGTCCACGCGGCGGCCTTGTCGGCCGGAGTCACGCAAGGGTGTGTCTTCGGGTAAGTCGGGGTGGTTCGCGAGTGGGGAGAAACCCGACATTTGCACTTTGCGCCTACACGGACGGTCTGCCAAGACATGGAAGGTAGGGAAGACGTCGGGCGCCGATTATCTCGCTGTATGCGAACGTGCCGCCCGGACAATTTCTTCCCGGACCGCTTTCGCGACCTCAAAGCGCACGCGAACGCCCCGGCCGCGGGACGGAAAAGGGGGAAAGCGACCGGGGCGTCGGACTGCCCGTCGGGTTTCGGTCAGGGCACCGACACGACGGGCATATGCGTGTGGCCGGCGTCTTGCAGGAGCCCAATGGCGAAGACGGAAGTGAATGAACCGCGCCACGACGCTTCGTCATGCAGCTTCAAGAGAGGTCTTCCGACCGCCACCATCAGCCCGACAAATGCAACGGCGCCGAGAGTGTATGCGCGAGCTCTGTGGTACATACGGAGAGAATTAACCATTTCCTAGAAAAGTCAAGATAATATATAGATAATATATAGACTAATTTCATTCTGGGGCCTTTTTATTCCGTAAACGTGTTTATTATCGGGCACTTATAACGTAGTGGGGGCGAGCGGGCGCCGATTCAGGGCTAGGCCGAGCAGGGCGGCCAGCAGGACGAGCACCGCGAGCAACACCCCTGTGGGTTCTCAAAATCGAACCGCTACGTGATTACTGAGCTTTTTTGCGTCCCGGTCCCGGTCCGTCCAGCCGGTGATGATGATCCAGACCCGAGCCGAGAATCAGACTCGTGCGGAGGCGGGGCGTCGTGCAGAATCCCGCGCGCCGTGCAGGTTCCGCTCGGGTTCGCGACATCACGTCTCCGCTGTGTCCTGACGCTCTTCCGAAGTCGCCGGGAGCAGGCGAGCGTCGAGCTGGCTCTTCGCCAGCAGCTCGCCGCCTACACCCAAGCGCAAACCAGACCCAAGCTCACCTCCTTTGATCGGGCCTTCTCGGTTGCACTGCACCTGAGGGTCGTCCCACGAAGAGCCCGCCCTCCCCTGCCGCCGGCATCGCCGGCCTACCCCGCGTAGGCGGCGTCCACCACCGGTACGTCTGGACGGAGACGGCGTAAGGCGCCCTCGCGTTCACTCCGAGACGTCGAAGGGACCCGCGGACGGGTTTGGAGAACGGACATTACCTCGGGCTCCTCCAGCGAGCTCGTTGGCCCGATTCGCGATCACCTCGTTCAGGTTCATGTTCGTCTGCGTGCCGGATCCGGTCTGCCAGACGCGCAGAGGAAAATGCGCGTCGAAGGCCCCCTCGATCACCTCCTGCGCGGCGCTCGCGATCCACGCGGCGCGCTCGGCGGAGAGCTCTCCCAGCGCGCCGTTGGCTTCCGCTGCGGCCTGCTTCACCAGGGCATAGGCGTGAATGAACGCGGGCGGGAACCGCTCGTCGCCGATCGCGAAGTGCTCGTAGGCCCGCTGCGTCTGGGCACCCCAGTAGGCGCTTTCGGGAACCCGCACAGTCCCCATGCTGTCGCTCTCGGTACGCGTCGTCGTCTGGCTCAATGGCGTCTACCTCCGCCGCCGCCCTGGCCCCGTCCCCCGTTTGAAGGGCCGCGGCCTCGACCTCCTCCGCCCATGCCGCGCCCGCCCATCTTGCCGGGACCCGGCTGGATGTCGTCGGCGCCCAGCTCCGCCAGAGCGTTCTCCTGCAAGGCCTGGATGGCTTCTCGGACGGTCCCACTGGCGCAGGCGTAGATCTTGATCCCAGACTTCCTGAGGACCTGAGCGGCATTCGGGCCTAGCTGGCCGGTGATCAGTACTTCGGCCCCTGCCTTTGCGATCAGCTGCGCTGCCTTGACCCCCGTCCCTTTGGCGGAATCCTGCTGCGCGGAGTTGTCCAGGTAGTCTGTACTCCCGCTCTCCGTGTCGAACAGAACGAAGCCGGCAGCCCGGCCAAACCGAGGATCCACCTCGCTGTCCAGGGATTCCCCTCTCGCACTGACGGTGAACTTCATGGTCGAGCCTCCTCACGATCGAAGCGGTCTGGATAAAGTATCCGGACTTGCCCACGGCATCACAAAAACTGACCCTGCCAGAGGCGATCCCTCCTGCGCCCGCCGGAGAAGCTGACTCAGAGGATCTGTAACGGGCCGGGCGTGGCGATTGCGAATCCCGCCATTGGAGGTGTCGGTGTCGATTTGGCGGCATTGGCTGGAAGGCAGGAGACCAGGCCGAGACTCGCGCCCGGCCGATCAATCACATCGAACCTCTGAGGTGATGCCGCCCACCAGTGCCACCGATCGAGGCCGCGCGTGTCCGCTCGGTGAAGCACCGCTTATTCGGCCGGCCACTGCTGAGGCACGCGCTGCACCCTCCCGACGTCGTAGCCGAGACCTGCCGCGTGATCCAGCATTTGCTGATAGTTGGCATCGCTCAGGTTGGGGTCTCGCGACATGATCCAGACGTATTTCCGGTCGGGCACGCCAACGATGGTCTTCTGGTAATTCTCATCCAGGTATACGATTAGGTAGGCAGCCTTGAAGGGCCAGAGAAACTGCATGCGCCATTCGGCGTTGGTGTCTTCGTCATGCACCCATCCCTTCGGGGTCATGCGCTTTGTCGGCCCGTCAAAAGCGCCCTTACGGAAGGTGTAGGTGGTCTCGATGACGCCCTCTTCGGTGAGCCGGTAGGATTCCACGCCGTTGTGGGCGCCTTCCTCACTGAAAAACGGGATGCTGACCGGAATGAATCCGATCACATACCAGTCGCCCATGAACCGCTCCAGGTCGACCTTGCGATCCAAGGCTTCCAGCGGCGGCATATCATTGGTGGCACAGGCGCTCAGGCTCGCCAGCGACACCAACGCGACCAGCCGGCTCAACCACCGGATTGACTCATCGGAAGCGATCTTCTTACATACAGACATCTTCAGTGACCTCACTCTTGGTGATCATTTTCGCACTTTGCCTCCGGTTTTCTTCAAACGCAAGTCAGCCCTGACGAGAGTGACAAGGGTCGTGCGATCGCGGCACTAGGATGAGCAGAAGTCGCCGTCTTGGCTCTTCCGCGAGGAGAGAATATATCCAGATGTGGGGAGCCCATTTCCTGGGGTACAATCAGCTACAAGGGTTCTCGGTTCCACGATTTCGTGACGCAGAGTTTCTCCGAAGCGTCTTTCACCGGACAGCTGGAGCGAAGACCGCCATGCGCATCGACCCCTCTCTTGAACGGAACATCTCCATCGACGAGGTGCTCGGGATGGAGCGCCTCGTTCGTATGCGTCTCATCAACAGCATCTCTGGAGTGAAGAGCGCGAACCTGGTGGGCACCGTGGACCAAGGCGGTCACGCCAATCTCGCTCTATTCAACTCCGTGGTTCACATCGGCGCCAATCCCCCATATCTCGGCATGATCTTCCGCCCGCTCACGGTGCGCCGCGACACCTACAACAACATCAAAGCCACCGGTGTCTACACGATCAACCACGTCCACGCCGGAATCCGCGAGCAGGCGCACCAGACCTCCGCCAATTTCCCAGCCGGGGTTTCGGAGTTCGAGGCCTGCGGCCTGACGGCCGGAGACCACAGCGGCGCTGCAGGCGCCCTACGTAGCCGAGAGCCGGGTGAAGATTGGCCTGGCATACGAGGAAGAGCACGAGATCCGCGCGAACGGGACCATCCTTCTGGTCGGCCGCGTGCTCGAGATCCGCCTGCCCGAGCAGATCCTGGGCGAGGATGGCTACGTGGATCTGGCCGCAGCGGGCTCACTCGCCTTGACGGGACTGGAGGGCTACCACGAGGTCGGTCCGTCGGTCCGCCTCCCGTACGCTCGGCCGCCGGCCTCGAGCGACCCGACGACGTAGCCCGCACGCGGACGGCCAGGAGGAATCGCAATGATCGGTATGGGTCTGGCCGAGGCCGGCTACCTGCCCGACTGGATGATCCGCCGGGGGATCCGATGGATGCTGAGAGATCGCTTGCGGGGGCTGGAGCAGCCCGATCCGGAAGCCGCACAGCGAGCGGTCTCGGCCTTCGTCGACGAGCTTCGGCAGGGCCCCGTGGCGTTGACGCCGGAGCTTCCGAACGAGCAGCACTACGAGGTCGCCCCCGAGTTCTTCGAGGCCGTTCTCGGGAGGTGGCTCAAGTACAGCTGTGCGCTCTGGCCCGAGGGCGTGGCGGACCTCGATAAGGCCGAGGAGTGCATGCTGTCGCTGACCTGCGACCGCGCTCAGATCCGGGACGGAATGAGAGTGCTCGATCTGGGCTGCGGGTGGGGCGCCGTGAGCCTCTGGATTGCCGAGAACTACCCGGGCTGCCGCGTGCTCGCGGTGTCCAACTCGAAGCTTCAGCGCGAATTCATCGAAGCGCGCGCAGCGCGCCGAGAGCTCGGCAACCTCGAGGTCGAGACTGCGGACGTGAACTCGTTCGAGCCAAAGGGCTCGTTCGACCGCATCGTCTCGGTGGAGATGTTCGAGCACCTCCGCAACTGGGAGGCGCTTCTCGCCCGGATGGCAGACTGGCTCTCGTCCGACGGGAAGGTGTTTCTTCACTTCTTCTGCCACCGGGAGCACGCCTACACCTACAGTGCGGAGGGAAAAGACGACTGGATGGGCCGTCATTTCTTCACCGGAGGCATGATGCCCTCCGATGATCTTCTCCTTTGTTTCCAGCGCGACCTCGTCGTGGAACGGAAATGGCGTGTGGGCGGCCTCCACTACCAACGCACGTGTGAGGCGTGGCTTCGGAACCTGGACCGCCGCCGCACTGAAGTGCTGCCACTGCTCGAGGAGGTGTACGGGAGAGGACAAGGTCGGCTCTGGCTCCAGCGCTGGCGACTCTTCTTCCTCGCCTGCGCGGAGCTATTCGCCTATCGGGGTGGCAACGAGTGGTGGGTCTCGCATTACCGGCTCTCCCCGCGAGAAGGAGCCGCGCGATAAGAGTCGGGAATCTGCTGCACTAACGCGGTTCTCGCCAACAGCTCGATGAACAATCCGGGCGAGCCTTCGGCTATCGCAGCGGTCTGTGGACGACCATGCCGAGGTGGCCATCCAGAGTGAGCGAGTCGCCCGTTCGAATTCGCGTGGTGGCCTCGGGAACGCCCGTGACGCACGGGAGCCCGTACTCTCGAGCGATGATCGCGCCATGGATCAGCATTCCGCCGCGGCGTTCGACGATGCCTGCCGATAGCGGGACCACGAGCGTCATGTTGGGGTCGACGGCGTCGCAGACGAGGATCTCACCTCGCTTGAACTCGAAGAGGTCCGCAGGCTCGACCACCACCCGCGCCGGACCGGTCACGACGCCGGGTCCCGCGGGCTGACCGAGAAGCTGGCGGGGACGGACGGTCCAGCCGTCGCTTTCATCGGACGGGTCGCTGGGAACATCCGCGCCGTGATCCAGCTTCTCCGAAGGCGCGACGCGTTCCAACGCCATGGCCAGCTCTGAATCGATGTCCTGCCCGCTCCCGAGGCGGCGCCGTGCTTCGGTCTGAGCCGCCAGAAACTGCGCCTCGACGCGCGCGAGGTGGATGTTGTCGTCATCGCGCAGCTGGTAGCTCGCGCGGGCCAGGTCCAGCAACTCCTCGGCAAACTCCCGTCGATCCTCGGAGAAGGAGGTCAGGAAGCGCCTTTGCAGATCCTGGACCTCCTCCGACCGTCCCTGGATCTTGCTCGAGTCCCGCTCCGCCAATTCCAGCAGCAGTGGAAGGAGGCGCTCGCGCTCACCCGAGGGTTGGCCGTGGTGCCATGCCAGATTGCCGAACTCCATGAGAAACGTGTCGAGTGCCTCGAAAAACTCGCCGTCCGCCTCCTGTCGCTCGCCCCGCCTCAGGCGCGCTGACAGGTTGGCGTCGTCTCGGATCATGGCGGCCAGCTGTTCCAGCATGGCGTTGCGCTGGAGACTCTGCATGGGCGTCGCTAGCAAGGAGACCCATGAACTCGAAGGGGTCCTCTGGCTTCACCGTGTCGTTGTAGACCTGACCGAACAGCCGCACGCCGTGCGCGAGCGGAATGAAGTCGGTCCAGTAGACATCGACCCAGTGCTGGTGGATCGCCTCCCGCCGGGCGATTTCACCGGCGAGTTCGGATTCGGAGAGCTCCGTCAGATCCAGACGGCCAAGCTCTACGGCGACCCGCTGCATCTCGGGGATGAGGTCGTCTTCGACCCGCCGGCGAAGCTCGCGCAAGTTCTCGAGGCTCCGCGTCAAGGTGAGGTACCACTGGCGCTCGTCGTCGGCCTCTCCCCTCGTGGTGATCGGCCGGGATTGCAGGGCGTACAGGACTCCCTTGCAGAAGGTCCACTCGACGTCCTGCGGTCCCCCGAAGCTCTCCTCCAGCGATCGGGCCAATCGATGAACTTGCTCCAGGTCGCTCTCTAGCAGTGGCGCCCGCGCTCGTTGCTCGGGGGATAGAGCCCGCCGCTCGATTCCTTCCGAAGACGGAACCAACGCATACTCTCGTTCGGCCGGTTGGTGGGAGAGCACGCGGCCCGTCTTCCGTTCCAGAGTCCAACGATCCGGCTGAATGGTGCCGTCCACCAACCCCTGGTTGAGTCCGTACACGGCTTCGACCACGGACTCGACCGGGTTGAGCGGGCTCTCCGAAAACGCCACTCCCGACCGCTCGCTCGGGGCGAGCTCCTGAACCAGGACCGCCATGCTGCTCGACGCCACGTCGAGGTCCAGCTCCTGTCGGTAGAGCAGGGCTCGATCCGACCAAAGAGACGCCCAGACGAGTCTCACGTGATCCAGGATCGCTCGCGCCCCGCGCACGTTGACGAAGGACTCGTGCAGCCCGGCGAAGGATGTCCGCTCGGTATCCTCACCCGGGGCCGACGAGCGCACGGCGACGGGCCGATCGGCGAAGCGTTGATCGACGGCCGAAAGCAGATCGGCGTAGAGATCGTCGGGCAGTTCTGACGTCAGAAACATGTTGCGGATTCGGAGGGCCGCATCCCATAGCTCCTCCCAACGCATGTCCTTGAACGGCTTCCGGTTCAGCTCGCGGGCAATGCGCAGGGCCAGGCCGGTCTCGGCGAGGTAGCGACGGTAGGCCTCGATGGAAATGGAGAGGCCACCCGGCACGGAAATCCCTGTCTGTCCCATCCGGGCCAGCACGGCAGCCTTGCCGCCAACGATCGTCGCGTGCTCAGGTCGGATCTGCTCGAGGGGGATCGTGAGCGACATCAGCCGACATGGATCTCCACGACTTCCTGGAAACGGGTGACGACGTGAAAGGTCTCGATTCTGACTTCCACGAGCGCGCAGTTCGGAGAGGTGGCGAACTCCTTCAGGTGAGGGTGCTTGGCCAGATGGCGCTCGGAGGCAGCCTCCCGTTCGGCACCGGTCAGCTCCCGGGCGTGTCCCGTCCCAGTGGCAGCCACGGCTTCGAAGACATCCGACGGGCGATTCGAGGCGTTGTGGACTACGAAGGCAACGCGATCATCACCCTCTATGTGCGTGAACTTGCGTGTGCTGCGCGTCGTTGAGAACCAGACGCGGGCCATGTCGTCGGACGTGGCGAAGCAGACAACGGTACCATAGGGGTGACCCTGGCCCTGCGTACAGAGGATGCCGAAGTTCTGGGTCTCCAGAAGCTCGTGCAAGACCCGGCGCAGCTCCGGTACATCCGTCAGTCGGCCTTGGACCGTTCCGCCCTTCATGGATGCTCCCCCGATGCGCGGCGCTCTCTATCTCTCGTGCGTGATGCTGCAGCTGGAAAGCAGTATACCCGACCGGGGGTCGCGTAGAGACTCAGGGACTCGCGATGTGGGACAGGGGTCATCCTCGTCAGCTCTCAGGGATACGATCTGGGTTCTCGGAGACCAGCCGGAGGGGCACGCCGTCGCCGCCAGGTCGGGCTTCTGGGTCACGTCGGGTCGAGACGCCCTCGAGCGGATCGCCGGTCAGCGGCCGGTCATCCGGTTCGTGTAATCCCAGCTATGCAGGTGGGAGGGCACTATCCGAATCGTCACCTCGGAGGAGCGACGGCCGAGCAGCCAGCGCGCGAGTGAGGATTCCTCGTCGCCGAGGTAGCGCTGAATCAAGAGGCGCAGGATGTCCTCTGGAGGCTGGGGCTCCACGCGAGCGAGACCCCGGCCGCGCACCCCGCGATAGGGGGGATGATCGGCCGCGACCTCGAAAGCGCAGCGGGGATTCGTCGTCAGAGCGGTGGCTATCACTGACCTCGCCTGCGTCGAGCAGCAGATCTCGGCACCTCGGCGGAGGTACCAGAGCGAGAAGACCCGCGGCCAGCCAGAGCGGTCCACGCAGCTCAAGCGGATCGGAATCACCGTCGCATCGAGGTAGCCGCTCACTTGATCTGGTGACCAGGGTCCGGAATAACGGATCGCCCCGGAGGGATCGGGCGACTGCTGCGGGCCTGTGTTTCGGGGCAAGGAATTCCGTGTCGACATGGAATCTGGATGATAGCCGTGTTCGAACCGGGCAAGCACGGCTCTCGGCCGAATCGTCGGGACCTTTCCCGGTCGAGTGCTCGGAGCTTCGTGCCGTGGTTCGCAGCGTCCAAGAAGAGGTCGAGGAGGTCGTCCAGTCAAGGGGCAACGGACTCTCGAAGCTGGAGAACGGTCAGCCAGGCGCGGCCGCATCTTGCGCTGGTGCAGCTGCCTCCGAACGACTTCCCACCCACTCGTCCACGCGGCTCCAGTGATCGTAGAGCCAGCTGGCTTGGGCATTCCGGTCCGCAGGGACGCTGGCCGCCGGGACGCGCCAGAACTCCACCTCGATGGTCCGGTCGATCAATGCTCCCCAGAGGAAGTCCTGGAAGCTGCGGATCCCGTCGAAGCCAAAATGGACGCAGAAGACGACGTCTGCTCCGGTGTCTGCGCCCAAGAGTGCCAGAGTTCCACCGAGCCGGGGCGGAAGCACATGGCGCAGCCGCTCCGCGCGGGCCACGAGGTCGACGTCGCCCTGGCGGCGGATGCGGTCGAGGGCTCGACGCTGGCGCTCCGGTGAGAACCGCGTGCCCTCCGGGTCGATGAATATCCCTTCGTCCGGAGCCAGGTCTTCGGCGAGCCGCCGCACCGCCGCGACTTCGCGGGCCGCGTCTCCCGAGCTGCGACGAACGAAGTAATTGGGCAGCCGGTTTCCGACGATGTCGAGGCAGGGATCCCAGAGGAGCTCGCGCTTCATCACGTAGCGCAGCCGGATACCCTGTTGCGACGAGACCAGAACCGCGGGCAGCACTGTGTCACCCACGCTCGCGTGACGCATGAAGAGCAGGATCGGCCCTCTTTCCAGCTGGTCGAGTCCCTTCACATCGAGACGTAGTCCGAAGAGGCGCTGCCCGCCCCCGAACAGGGTCCGTGCCCACCAGCACTGCAGGCGGAAGTTCAAGGCGAGATAGTGGGTTCGAGAGATCGCGAGTCGCCCCACCCAGAGGCCCGCAGCAACGGCGATCCCCAGCGCCTCGCAGCCAAGGTAGAAGACGAAGAACAGCGCGCACCGGGAGAGGGCCCACCGGGAGCCGCGGAATGCGTCGATGGCCGCGGCGACTATGAGTATGACGGGGAGAGTCGCCAGGGACAGGAAGAACAGGAGGAAGTACAGCGGAATCGTGACCGCGCGGCGCCCCCAGCGGTGTAGCCCTGGCTCGTCTCGCCGGATCGACTCGTGCACTAAACGCTCCCCGTACAGCGGTTCTAGCAGATGGCCGGAGGTTCAATCCGAAGTCACGGAAGTCTTTGAAGGCGACAAGGTCGGACCATGACATCCACATACATCATGGGCGACCGCGCCGCTCGTTCCGTTCCGGCAGATTGAAGAGCGGATGATCTCCGCGGACTCGTTGCACTCGATCGTTTCGAGTGGACATCAATCTCCGGTACGCTCCCGAAGCTCCGGCAACGCGGGCTGGCAGCGCAGGCCCCGGCACCATCTCTCAGGCCAGCCCGCGACACCCGATGCCGCGCCCAGCAGCGCCCCGAGCACCGCGCCGCGGTAGCAGTTGTCGCCACCCGCCATGGTGTTGGCTACGAGCCCGTCCTCGGGACGGTTGGCGTACTTGCGCGCCAGGTAGAGCGTGGCCGGCACCGAATCCTCCACGTAGCAGGCCGGCGAGAGGATGCGGCCGATGACCTCGAGGTCTTCGAGCGGTTCCCAGCCCTCGAAGTCGTGCTGCAGCAGCCGATTGTCCGACCGCGCGCCCGCGGCGTCGAGGATCTCGCGCAGCGGCGCGCCGGCCAGCACCGGCAGCAGCACGTCGGCGACGGCGTCGAGCGCAGCGGCCATGGCCGGACCCTTGTGGGTCAGCTCGCGGTGCTCGTGCGCCGCGGCGCGCGCAAGGACTGGATCGTCGTGGTGGAACAGCAGCACGGCCACTGGCCCGGCGAGCCCGCCGATGTGCTTCTCGGTGACGCCGCACTCGCGAAGCGGCACGCCCCGCGCGCGGCGCTCGAAGAAGGCGCGCAGCCACTCCTCGACGTAGGTGTCGCGGTGGCTCTCGGGGTCCCGCACGAACGCGATCATGCGCTCGAGATAGCGCTCGGCATCGTACTGGCCTTGCTCGGCCAGGTCAGCCAGCAGCACCTGCAGGAGCTGGAGGTTGAGGGTGTTCTCCCCGGCCTCGAGATGCTGGTGATAGTGGATACCCGGCTGGCCCCAGTAGCGGGCCTGGTCGTGCAGGATGTCGGCGTCGGGATTGGCCGGCGCGTAGTGCGAACGGTGCAGGATGCTCCCGGGATGGGGGTTGCGCGGCGCCAGGAGGTCGCGCACCTCGCCGTAGTCGCGGCGCAGGGCGTCGCGGTCGTAGTACCAGTGCACCGGCATCGCGAGGGCATCGCCGATCAGCAGTCCCCAGAGGGCGCCCTCGGCGCGGTCGCGGCTGGTCAACTGGCGGGTCATGCCTGAGCTCCATGGGCGCCAACTGACAGTCTACCTCTGTTTTCCCGGCCCGGTCCCGACTCACGCCGTTCACTCGGCGATCATTGCTGGGGGGCAGCGCGTCTGGCGATCTCGGCGCGGACGGCGGCGTGGCGCTCGCGGGTGACCGGGAAGCCGCGAAGGAAGAGGGCTCCGACCCCCATCAGCAGCGCGGGCACTCCGCCGTAGATCGCCATCAGGCGGGCCTGAACGGCCGGGGCCGTGACTTCCGCGGCCGGATCGTAGCCGAAGGCGGCCGGCAGGGCGGTCCCGAGCAGCACGCCGAGGGCCAGAGAGAGCTTCGTGGTCATGCCCCAGACCGCGAAGTAGAGCCCCGAGCGCTGCTCGCCGGAGGCGAGCGTGTCCAGGTCGATCACGTCCGCGGCGATGGAGTTGGCCAGGAAGAGGATCGAGGCGAAGCTCGAGCCTCGGATCGCGATGATGGCGACCAGCGTCGTGGTGTCGCCCTCGCGGAGAAGAACGAGTGGCAGGCTCCAGAGGGCGAGCCAGAGCGCGGCCCCCGCGAGCGCGCGGTGCTTCGCGGTTCCGTGTGAGATGCGGAGCCATAGGGGAACCGCGGCCAGGGTGGCGAGGTTCTCGACCAGCAGCATCAGCGGGAAACGAGACTCGTCGCCCATCACGTCGGCGAGCACGAGGCGATGCAGGGTGCCCTGGACCGCAATCCCCGACACGAAGAAGACGACGCAGCCGATCATGCGGCGGAAGGCGGGATTGGCGGCCACCAGGCGAAGGCCCGCGATCAAGCCGAGGCGCTGGTGGCGGAAGCCCTCGCGGCGACCCTCCGGAACCGTCAGCACGGCCGAGGCGACCAGCAGCGGTAGTGCGATCACGACCACGAAGGCAATGCCACGCAGCTGGTCGGCCGCGTCGCTCACTCCGCGCGCCCCCCAGACGACGAGGGCGGCGAGCAGAGCCACCTGGCCGCCGGCCGAGAGGCCCTCGCGCCAGCTCGTGATGCGCGAGCGCTCGTCGTAGTCGGCGGAGAGCTCCGCGCCCCAGGCCTTGTGGGGCAGGTCGATCATCGTGAAGCCGAGGTAGAGAAGCGCCGACCAGCCGAGAAGGCTGCCGGTGCTGGCTTTCCCACCCGGCACGAAGAGCTGCCAGAGCGCCACGGCGAAGAGCGGTGTACCGAGGACCATCCAGGGCTTGCGCCGCCCCCAGCCCCACGCGAGGCGGTCGCTCGCGATTCCAATCAGCGGGTCGGTGACGACGTCGAGGAGGCGGGAGGCGGCGAGCGCCACCCCGACGGCGGCCAGCGGCACGCCGAGGTCGTCGGCGTAGAACGCGGGCACGAACAGCACCAGGGGCAGAGCAGCCACCGATGAAACCAGGGAGGGCAGCGCATAGGTGACGAGCCGAAGAGGCGGATGGCGCGTGGGCGTGCCGTTCAAGAGCCCGCCGGAGGTCGGAGCCACAGCACGGGCGTGCGCGCCTTGTAGGCCTGGTACTCGGGGGAGTCGCCCCACTTCGCCTGCGACCGCGATTCGAGCAGCGGGATCCCGCTGATGCGCGTCAACAGCAGGTACACGAAGACCGGCGAGATCAGCGTCACCAGCGACCAGCCCGAGAGCGCCGGGAGAGCGATCAGCGCAACGCCGATCCAGAGCAGGATCTCACCACAGTAGTTGGGGTGACGCGACCAGGCCCAGAGGCCGGTGCTGATGAAGCGGTCGCGGTTGGCCGGATCGGCCCGGAAGACCGCCTTCTGACGATCGGCGGTCGTCTCGATCGCGAACCCCGCGATCCAGACGGCCGTTCCCAGCACAGCCAGCGCGCCGAGGGGCCGGGCAGCGGCCGCCGTGATGGCGGCGAGCGCGCAGGAAACGGTGAGGAAGACCCACAGGCCCTGGAGCGTCCAGGTCAGCAGGAAACGCGCGAAGTCTGGCTTGAGGGCGTCGAAACGGTGGTCGACGCCATCGCGGCGGATGCGCGAGAAGAGGAAGGTGCCGAGCCGCAGCGCCCAGGCACCAACCAACAGCGCCAGCAGAAGTGCTCGCGGATCGCGGTTTCCCAGGGCGACGCCGCAGGCAACCACCGTCAGGTAGGTGAGACTGCCCGTGAGGTCGAAGTAGCGCTCCGTCTGCGCGGCGTAGGCGTGGATGAAGACCAGCCAGTTGAGGGCGAAGCAGAGGATGCCGCAGAATGCGAAGACCGGGACCCCTCCGACCCGCTGTCCTCCCTGGCTTCCAGCCCAGCCGATGGCAACCGCAACCAGCAGGATCACCGGTATCGAGAAGGCGACCTGGGCCGTGGCCTTGCGCATTCCTTAGTCTTAGCGCAGGAGGCGGTCATCCGGCTGGCCGGCAGGAGGCAGGTCCAGCCCCATGGTGTAATGGGGCCTAGGAAGAACAAGGCCTCCAGCGACGTCCGACAAGCCTCGTTCCGTCAAATCCCGCGGGGATGAAGAGGTTTTTGGTCATCCTCGATCCCCGTTAGCGGAATAGGACTCGCATCAAGAATCCGATTCAGGTCCGCTCAGGTCTTTTTCGGCAATCCGCCGGAGATACCAGGCAAGCAGAACGGTCGCTCCCAGTCCTGCAGCCAGCAGGATCCACTCCGCCGGTGTTCTCTGCCGACCGTTCTGGGTTAAGAGCGCCAGGTCGCCGCTCAAGAAACCGAGATAGGAATAAACAAGTGCCGACGGAATCGTTCCGACGACGGAGGCCAGAAAATAGTGTCCAGCCGGAATCTTTGTGGTTCCAAAAGCATAATTTCCGATTGAGAACGGAAAAACCGGCGAGATCCTGGCCAAAAGAATGACTTTCCATCCCCTCTTCTTGAGCGCCAAAGAAAGCCGCTGAAATTCCCTGACGCCGGAAAATCTCCTTTCGACAAAATCACGAGCCAGATGCCGCCCGATGAGAAACGCTCCGAGCGACCCAATCCCATTGCCCACGGCGCTTAGCAGAACGCCCCCAACCACTCCAAAAAGAATTCCGCTCGAAAAAGTAAAGACAAACGACGGAACAAACAAAACACAGGACAGGGCGTAGATAACCAGAAAAAGAAATGGTCCTTCCGTCCCGCTGGTTTCAATCCAGTCAAGAGTTGACTGAAGCAAACCGTATTTATTGGCGAAAAAGGCGGCCACAAGGATCAGCCCGAAAAAGGCGGCCCGGATAAGTCCCTGCTTCATCCGTCTCTCCTCGAAAACAAATAGTGGCCTACTACCCATTCATTGCCGCCTCGGCTCCCAGCCCAGCCGATGGCAGCCGCGACCAGCAGAATCAACGGTATGGAGAAGGCGACCTGGGCCGTGGCCTTGCGCATTCCTTAGTCTTAGCGCAGGAGGCGGCCATCCGGCTGGCCGCCAGGAGATAGGCCCCCCATGACCTGGTACACCGGCGACCCCACCTACGACACCGCTCTCGCAATCGGGTTCGCGATCGTGGCCGTCACCGCCGTCGCGGCCCTCTTCATCCAGACTCCGTACGGGCGCTTTGCGAACGACAAGTACGGCATCAGCCTCGATCCGCGTCTCGGCTGGTTCCTGATGGAGCTGCCCGCGATGGTCGTGTTCCTCTACTTCTACTCGCAGGGTCCCAACGCTATAACCCCGTTCCCGCTCTTCGTGCTCTTCGTCTGGGTCGTCCACTACGCCAACCGTGGCTTCCTCATGCCCGCGTTGATGCGAGTTCCGCTCGGCCAGAGGAGCAGCTTCAGCCTTTTCGTCGTGGCGATCGGATGGGTGGTGACGAGTCTCCACGGCTATCTCAACGGCAGCTGGGCCTCCACCTACGCCCACCATGTCGGCTGGGATTGGTTCGCGGACCCCCGCTTCATCGTGGGCGTGCTCCTCTACTACGGAGGCCTGCTCTTCAACCTGCACTCCGATCACACGCTCCGGCAGCTGCGGACGAAAAAGGAGATCGCGCAGGGGGTCAAAAAGTACCGCATACCGCGGGGCGGGCTCTTCGAGTACGTCAGCAACCCAAGCTACTTCTCCGAGCTCGTCTTCTGGGCGGGCTTCGCACTCTTCACGTGGAGTCTCGCAGGAATTTTCATCCTGACCATCAGCATGGCCAATCTCGTTCCGCGGGCGATCGCGACTCACGCGTGGTATCGCGAGAAGTTTGCCGACTACCCGCCGGAAAGAAGGATTCTCGTCCCCTTCATCTGGTGACGACGGTCAGCAGAGATATCCCCATAGCGGAGAAGTGCTTATTCGGCTGAACCAGGTTCGACGGCTTCCGTCCCCTCGATTTCGACCATGACTTCGTTCCGGCGCATGAACCACGGCGTGAACGGGCTGTTGTAGCGAGCCAGTATTGGTGCGCCGATCGGGCGCCTTCCATCAGCGGATAGAGCTTCCATCAGCTCGGCTTCGTTCTTGCGGTAGTTTCCTTCTGTCCAGCGCCCCGAATATCGACGCACTGCCATCACCCGGGCGGCTTGTTCCTCGAGCCGAATCCGTGGGTCACGGGGCTGGGGTAGAGTGTCCAAGGTGTATTTCCGCTCCATGACGAACGCATAGGTGTATTCGTCACTCGCCGATGCCGTTGAGGTGACAGGCGCTGTCATCGACATGCGGACACCTTCTTCCTTGGGCCGCGATTCGACGGGCGCGGTCATGCTCATCTTCTCCTCGGTCTGGTTCTCACCGAAGATGTACGCGGCCAGCAATCGGAAGGCCTTGTTTCCCGCCTCGCCGAACTCGCCTTCGACGTCGACCTCAGCGACGAGGTAGGGCGCGTACCGCCGCACCTCGTATTCGTCTGCTTTTTCGAGCACTTCGTAGGACGGTTCTTCGTAGGCCATGGTGATCGTCGCGAATAGAAGTATGCCGATACCAACCAGTATGCGACAGGATCTCATGTTGTCATCCTCGCTAGCGGGGCTGCATTCTCAATACTCGATCGGCGTGCCATCCCACGCAAAGAAGCCACCCGTCGCCGACGGCGTCAGGTCGTCAATTACTCCAAGAAGATGCCGTGCCGATTGAGAGGGTTCGAACAGCCGCTCCGTGGGCACCCGGCTGGAGAAGGGTTTCGAGAGTGCGGTATCCACGGTACCTGGGTGCAAAGCCACAACGACCGAGTCCGGCCAGCGGCGGGCGTGCTCGATCGCCAGCGTCTTCAGCAGCATGTTGAGCGCCGCCTTCGAAGCTCGGTATGAAGCCCATCCTCCGAGGTGGTTGTCAGAGATGCTCCCGACCCGTGCCGATAGTGCGGCGAAAACCGTCTTGTGCCCCATGCGGAGCAGCGGCAGGAAGTGCTTGGCGACCAGCGCGGGGCCGACGGCATTGATGCGGAACACCTCGCAAAGTGCCTTTGCATCGAGCGCGCTCATGCTTTTCTCGGGTTGCAGCTCGGTGCCCCGGTGCAGGATACCGCTGGCGACGATCACCAGGTCGAGTGGGCCATCGCGTGAGGTAGTCTCCGCCGCAGCACGAATCGACTCCTCCTCTGTAATGTCGATGAAGTGGTGCTGGACATCTCCCCCGCTCTGTTGCGGTGAACGCGACAGCCCGTGGATGGTTGCGGCGGGGCAGTCGCTCGCCAGCGACTCGACGAAGGCCCGACCGATATCACCCGACGCACTGATGACGGCGATGCGGGGGCTCGGTACCAGAGACCGCAGCTGGCCGGTCGCGTCGGTCGGTTGCATGCCGGAAGAGTAGCCCGAGAAGCGGTCGGAGGAGATCCGGGCTGGAGATCTGAAGGGGCGGGCCTTCGACCCGTTCCCGAGACCGCCCTCCGGTTACCTGCAGACAGAGCGGTGGCTGGCGACTCGCCGGTAACGCGCCCCCACCTGGACCGCCTTGGCACCGCAGCGACCGGGGTGTAAAATCTAGTCGCCGCACGACGTTGCCCACCTGGAGGATGCATCGCGCACGCGGCAATCGTGAAATTCCTGAACCAGGCCGCGGAGAACGAACTCTGCGCTGCCCGCCAGTAAATGTACTTCTACTTCCACGTGTGTGCGATTTCATCTGTCGCCGAAACGCTAAGCCTTCTGCGTGAAGAGGATAACTTCAATGCGTAGACACACGGCACCTTTACTTGCCGCTTTGGCGGTAGCCATGGCATCGCTCGTAACGTCCAGTGCCCTAGCTCAGGGTATGGCGAAATCCAACCAGTTCTGGTGGCCCGAGCAGCTGGACCTCAGCCCACTGCGCCAGCACTCTGCCGAGTCCAACCCGATCGGCGACGACTTCAACTATGCCGAGGCGTTTGCCGGCCTCGACCTCGATGCCGTGAAGAAGGACATCGAGACGCTGATGACGACGTCTCAGGACTGGTGGCCAGCAGACTATGGTCACTACGGGCCGTTCTTCATTCGAATGGCATGGCATAGCGCGGGCACGTACCGTGTCGCTGACGGCCGCGGCGGTGCCGGTGGCGGTCAACAGCGCTTCGATCCTCTCAACAGCTGGCCTGACAACGCCAATCTCGACAAGGCGCGGCGGTTGCTCTGGCCGATCAAGCAGAAATACGGTCGGAAACTGTCCTGGGCCGATCTGATGGTCCTGACGGGCAACGTCGCCCTGGAGTCCATGGGCTTCAAGACCTTCGGTTTCGCCGGCGGACGTGAAGACGACTGGGAACCCGACCTCGTCTACTGGGGACCCGAAACGGAAATGCTTGGCGACGAGCGCTATCGCGGCGACCGCGAGCTGGAGAACCCCCTCGCTGCGGTGCAGATGGGCCTGATCTATGTGAATCCGGAAGGGCCGAACGGCAATCCGGACCCGCTCGCAGCAGCCAAAGACATTCGCGAGACGTTCGCTCGCATGGCGATGAACGACGAAGAGACCGTTGCGCTCATTGCCGGCGGGCACACGTTCGGCAAGAACCATGGTGCTCACAAACCAGATGACTGTCTCGGGCCAGAGCCCGCAGCCGCGGGCATCGAGCAGCAGGGTCTCGGCTGGGAAAACAAGTGCGGCAGCGGCAATGCGGGCGATACGATCACCAGCGGTCTGGAAGGTGCATGGACGGTGACCCCGATCACCTGGAGCATGAACTATCTCCAGAACCTGTTCGCCTTCGATTGGGTACAAACCAGGAGCCCCGCAGGTGCGATCCAGTGGATTCCCGACAACGAGGCCGCGTCGAATCTCGTGCCGGATGCCCACGATCCGTCCAGGCGGCACGCGCCTGTCATGCTGACGACCGACCTGTCGCTGAAGTTCGACCCGAGCTATCGGGAGATCTCGCAGCGCTTCCTCGAAAACCCGGAAGAGTTCGAACTCGCCTTCGCCAAGGCGTGGTTCAAGCTGACGCATCGCGATATGGGCCCGCGTGCACGCTATGTTGGCGCTGAGGTTCCTGCCGAAGAACTGCTTTGGCAAGACCCCGTCCCCGCAGTCGATCACGACTTGATTGACGCAGAGGACATCGCGAAGCTGAAGTCCGAGGTTCTTGCGTCGGGGTTGACCGTACCCGAACTTGTCAGAACCGCCTGGGCATCGGCCTCCACCTTCCGCGGCACCGACATGCGCGGCGGGGCGAACGGGGCGCGCATTCGCCTCGCGCCGCAGAAGAATTGGGAGGTCAACAATCCGGCTGAACTGGCGAAGGTGCTGAAGCGCCTGGAGGGCATCCAAGAAGACTTCAATCGCGCGCAATCGGGCGGAAAGAGGGTATCGCTCGCCGATCTGATCGTTCTGGGCGGATCCGCAGCCATTGAGCAGGCCGCGAAGAAGGCCGGGCACGACGTGGAGGTTCCCTTCACGCCGGGACGCACGGATGCATCGCAAGAGCAGACCGATGTGAATTCTTTTGCCGTGCTCGAACCGACCGCAGACGGGTTTCGCAACTACTTCGGTAAAGGTAACCGTAGATCGCCGGCGGAAATGCTGGTCGATCGGGCGAACCTGCTGACCCTGACCGTTCCTGAAATGACCGTTCTGGTCGGCGGCATGCGGGCGCTGAATGCAAATGCCGGGCAATCTGGACATGGTGTGTTCACCGACCGGCCTGGCACGTTGAGCAACGATTTCTTCGTGAACCTGCTCGACATGTCCACGAAGTGGGCGAAGTCATCCACATCCGAAGGCGTTTACGAGGGTCGTGATCGCGGGACGGGTGAGCTCAAATGGACGGCCACGCCCGTCGACCTGGTTTTCGGTTCGAACTCCGAGCTGCGCGCTGTCACAGAGGTCTATGCAGCTAGCGACGCAAGAGAGAAGTTCGTGCGTGACTTCGTTGATGCGTGGATCAAGGTGATGACACTCGACCGCTTTGACGTGCTCTGACCCCGGCGGAAGAAGTGCTCGAAAGCCTCTGAGACGTGGCATAATTGTTGTTCCGGAGGCGAGAGAGGAGAATCCCATGAGCGTCGCGACGGTCGACCCGGGAGATCTGAACGCGAGAGTCGACGCCGATGGCCTGGTGCTGGTGGAATGCTGGGCACCCACCTGCGGCGCGTGCAAGGTGTTCGATCCCGTCTTCGAGAGAGTGGCCGAGAAGCATCCCGAGCACTCCTTCTTGCGGCTCGACATCACCGCGGACGAGGACGCGAGCAAGTCGCTGGGGATCGAGCATACCCCGAGCCTCATGGTCTACCGTGAGGGAATTCTCCTATTCCGGCAGGCGGGCAATTTTGAAGAGGCGCAGCTCGCGGATATCGTCCGACAGGCTGCGATGATCGACATGGACATGGTGCGAGCCGACATCGCCGCCGCGGCCGAGGACGGCGAGAAGCACCGGGATGAGCGGTAGAGCCGGGCTGGGAGGCCCGAACGCTCTCGTGGCGCCAGCGCTAACATAGACGAGACCCACTCAAGTGGTACGAACGAAAAAAGGAGACGTGAAATGGCCGATTTGGATAACGAGTTCAAGAAGGAGCTCAGCGTGAAGTGGATCAAGGCCGAGTCGGGGGGCACCTATCTGTGCCCGGTCGATGCGCTGAAGAGGCTCAAGAATCCCTCTGAAGCCGATCTCAAGGCCATCTGCGTGGACGAGTCCGAGAACCCGCAGACCGACTAGCTCGCACGGACTCGCGGCCGGACACCGGCCCATCGTGGCCCGGTGTCCGGCCCTGCTCCAGCGGCGAAAGGAGAGACGATGTCATTCCTTGTGGCAGGGCAGGCACCGGACTTCGTCGCCACGGCGGTGATGGGGGACGACAGCTTCGACGAGCAGTTCTCCTTGTCCTCCCTCAGGGGAAAGCACGTCGTTCTCTTCTTCTATCCCCTCGACTTCACCTTCGTCTGCCCGTCCGAAATCCTGGCCTTCGACGAACGCCTGGACGAATTCCACGAGCGTGGCTGCGAGGTCGTGGGAGTCTCCGTCGACTCCCACTACACACACCTGGCCTGGCGGCGGACGGCGGCCGAGAACGGAGGCATCGGGAAGATCCGCTACCCGCTGGTCTCCGACCTGAAGAAGAACATCGCCCGTGACTACGGCGTTCTGCTCGATGAGGAGATAGCACTCCGAGGCCTGTTCCTGATCGACCGCGAGGGCGTCGTCCGACACGCGCTGGTAAACGATCTGCCACTCGGCCGCAACGTGGACGAGGCGCTACGTATGCTGGACGCCCTCCGTTTTCACGAGGAGCACGGGGACGTTTGCCCCGCCAACTGGAAACAGGGTGAGGAGGGCATGAAGCCCACCTCCCAGGGCGTCGTGGACTACCTTTCCAAGTACGCGACGTAGCGCCCCGGGGCGAGGTACGGAAGACGAAGGGCGCTGCCGGCCAGCAGCGCCCCAGCAGACGTCTCGTTTACTGGCGCAGTGTCCCATTCGCCGTGGTATGCAATTGATGACTTTTGCAGGAAGAACGCGATACCCGTCGAGGGGGGTGTTACGCTTCGTTCGTCGGCACAGCGCCAACGTTGGGGTGCTGCTGGGGAATGTAGATGCGGGAGGCCCACAACGATGCGCAAAGTAGTCCTCTACTCAGCTCTCCTGTTCATCGGGCTTGCCCTGTCGCAAGCACTGCCGTTGATAGCAGGGGATGCGCACGACGCCATCGCTACGGCGATTCGCGTGCTCACGATGATTGGCCTTGCGTTCATCATGATCCACGTCGGATTCGAGTTCCACATTGACAAGTCGCGGCTCGAATCCTACGGCTGGGACTACGTGGTTGCCTTCACCGCGGCTTCCTTCCCCTGGATCTTCGTCACCGGCTACTTCGTCTTCGTCATGTTGCCTTCGGATGTCTGGGGAGACTTCGGCGCGTGGAAAGAGACGTTGCTGGCGGGTCGATTTGCCGCACCCACGTCGGCCGGTGTGCTCTTCAGTATGCTCGCCGCTGCTGGTCTGGGTGCAACCTGGCTGTTCAAGAAGGCTCGGATTCTCGCAATCTTCGACGACCTCGACACCGTGCTGTTGATGATCCCTTTGAAGATGCTGATGGTCGGTCTGGCTTGGCAGTTGGGGCTGGTTGTGCTTTTCATGGCAGCCCTCCTGACGATCGCCTACGTCTGGTTGCATCGGATTCGAATGCCCGTGACATGGGGGTGGGTTGTGGTATACGCGGGCGTCATTGTTGCGGTCAGTGAGTTGCTCTACGCTGGCAGCAAAGTGATCGACCCCTCCGTTCCCATCCATATCGAAGTGCTGCTTCCGGCCTTTGTTCTGGGTTGCCTGGCAAAGCCGAAGAGCGCTGAGCCTGATGCAGGTCCCGAGACAGTGGAGCTCGCTCTGCACGAATTTCTCGAGCGCCCTTCCGAGCGACAGGCCACAAACGTGGTCTCCGCTGCATTCATGGTCTTCGTCGGACTGAGCATGCCGGCCATCCTAGACGGTGCTGACGCCCAGCATCCCGCCCCGACAGCGGCCTCCCTGCATGCTGCAGCTCCGGCAAGCGCCGTCGACGACCCGACTGTGCACGGCGGTGAAGATGTCGGACGATACGAGACAACCATCACGGCACGCCAACCCAACATGACTTGGGGCATCATCGCCCTGCACGTGCTGCTGATTACACTGATCAGCAACCTTGGAAAGATGTTTCCTGCGTTCTGCTACCGGAAAGAGGCGCATTGGCGACACCGCCTGGCGGTCGCCATCGGCATGTGGCCACGTGGAGAGGTCGGGGCTGGCGTTCTGGTCTTGAGCTTGAGCTACGGAATCGGTGGTCCGATCGTTACTGTCGCGATGCTGTCTCTGGCGTTGAATCTCGCTCTTACCGGGGTCTTCATCCTCGCGGTGAAGAGACTCATCGAGGGTATACCGGAAACGCCCGAGCCCGGGGCCGTGTGATCGTGATGAACACTACGAAGGATCGCCCCCTTGTCACCAACGCGACCTCCACGGGAATGGATGCGGATCGCTGCTGACGCGAGTGCCACCCGCAGATAGTCGTCTCGAAGGCGCATCTTGACTTGAACCCTCTTCGCTCCGAGCCCCGCTTCCAGGACCTGCTCCGCCGCGTCGGGTTCCCGGAGAAGTAATTTCGAGCGGCTTTGGCGAGCCCTGATCAGGCACTTCAAGGCCGCCGAAACCGCCCCACTGCCTCCCTCATGCTTACCAGCGACGCGGCCCTATCCAATCGCCATTTGCTCCGCCGGCTCCGTGGCGCTCTCCGGTTTCGGATGTACGGGTGCCCGGAGCAGGCGATCGAAGGCGCCGCGGGTCGCCCGGGAGCCCCTCAGCGGGACGCTGCGGGTGGGCATCATCTCGACGGTGGGTCCCTACCTGCTGCCCCGCGTACTACCGAGGCTACGCCGGAAGCACAAGGAGCTTCACCTGCTACTGCGCGAGGATCACACGGCGCGGATCGTGACGGAGCTCGAGGCGGGGCGTCTCGACGTGCTGCTCCTTGCTTTGGAGGCGGATCTCGGCAAGGCGCAGACGCTGCCTCTTTTCCGCGATGAGTTTCTCGCGGTGTTGCCGAAGGATCATCACCTCGCGCGCAAGGGGAGCTTGCGGCAAGAGGACCTGAATGGCAAACAGGTGCTGCTACTCGAGGATGGCCACAGCCTGCGCGACCAGGCCCTCGCCGTCTGCACCGCCCAGGGCGCGAGCGAGCTGGGCGACTTTCGCGCGACCAGCCTGAGCACCCTCACCCAGATGGTGACGGATGGAGACGTGATGCCTTGCCTTCCCGAGCTCTCCCTCGGCGTGGAAAAGCGGGGTCGTCGCGACCTCGCGGTTCGGCCCTTCGGGCTCTCCGACTTGATCCGGGACCTGGTGTACGACCAAGTCGAGCGCTCCCGTCTGCGTCGGCTGACGATCGACCTCGATGGGACGGTCTGCGCACCGGCGCCAAGGTGGACGGCGCGCAGCGGGGCTTCAACCCCCGCCATCCCAAGGATCCTTCCTACACCCGCTGACAGCGCACCTGGCCCAGCTCGGCCAGATCTTGCGGATCTGGAACCGGCCCGGGAACGTTCACGACAGCCACAACGCCGTGGGATTCCTCCGGGTTCTGTTCAGGATCTCCGCGCCCGCTTTGGCCACCGGCTGCCGATCGAGCTGCGCATGGACGGGGCCTTCTTCCACCCGGCCGTCTTCGCCTTCCTCGACGGAGAAAGGGTCGACTACGCCCTCAAAGTACCCTCTGGAAGTCGTTGGGCCTGCTCCCGGTGATCGCGGCCCGCAAGCGCTGGACGCGGGTCGATCGCTACATCGACGGATTCGAGACGGATCTCTTCATCGAGCCCTGGAAGCGCACGGAGCGCGTGGTGGTCTACCGCAAGCGCGTCTCGCACGAGAGCCGAAAGAACTTCCAGCTCGATCTGTTCAGCCCTGACGATGGCCACTTCGAGTACTCGGCCGTGGCCACCAACAAGACGCTGGGCATCCCGGCGCTCTGGCACTTCATGGCTGGCCGAGGGGCCCACGAGAAAACGCTCGCCGAGCTCAAGTCCCAGGTGGCTTTCGCTTCGATCCCCACCAATGACCGCTATGCCAACGCGGCCTGGCAGCTCCTCAGCGTGCTCACCCTCAATCTGACCCGCAGCTTCCAGATCGCCACGGGCGCAGCCCGCCGCCCGCGCACCTGGAAGCGGACCTTCGATTACGTCTTCCAGTCCCTCGCCACCCTACGCTTCGAACTCTTCCACCAGCCCGTGCGGCTCACCCGGCCCGGCGGCCGATTGCAGCTCCGCTATGCCGTCTCTCCGCGCGCGCAATCTCGCATCCAACACTGCGATCGCGCCATACGGCGGCTCGCCGCCTGACGCGGCCGATCCCGCCGAACCGATCTACACTGCTCCCGGTGAGATTATTCTCGGATCAGGCTAGCTCCCGTCCCCCATCGAACCATCGGCCTGGCGTGGCGCCCGAGCAGTCCCAGGTAGGAGGAGTTCCGCACCCTCGCAGGCAGCTTCGCGATCTGAATGGTCCGGTACGGCTCCGCCCTGGAAAAGTGAGGGCGCTGCCATTGGGCAGCGCCTTCACTAAGTTGTTGCCTGCCGGGGCGTCATCCAACTCGCCGCAGGAGACACATCATTCGGGACTCACTTGGGCATGAGCACCGTGTCGATGACGTGGATGACGCCATTGGAGGCGGAGATGTCCGTCTTGATTACCTTCGCGCCGTCCACCTTCACGCCGTCGCTGGTGTCGATTGTGAGCTCCTGGCCCTGGACGGTCTTGGCGGAACTGAGCCCTGCGACATCGGCTGCCATCAATTTTCCGGGAACCACGTGGTACGTGAGCACCGCGGTCAGCTTCTCCTTGTCTGCCAACAAGACGTTCAGCTGATCGGAGGGGATCTTCGCGAACGCGTCGTCGTTGGGGGCGAATAGTGTGAAGGGGCCCTTGCCCTTAAGCGTCTCGACGAGCCCTGCCTTCTGGACAGCAGTCACCAGCGTGCTGAAGCTTCCAGCCGCCACGGCCGTGTCGACGATGTCCTTGCCCATGTGGCTGTCAGCGAGCGCCGAGACAGGAAGCAATGTAACGAAAATGACCACGGCGAGGGTGGTCCGACCGCGGCCTGAAAGGAATCGAGCGATGCTCATGGTTTCTACCTTTCTAGGGGAGGGGGTCAAGTGGCACACTCGGGCAACCTATTCGTCCCCTCGGGTTATGGGACGAGTGTGGGTGAGAACTGGGCTGTGTCAAATTATTTCTTGCCAGGGTTTCGCAAGTGCGCTGTCTGGGTATGGAGGCTTTACGGTATCGCGACAGCGGCGGCACGAGTCGCGACTCGCGCACACCCATCGGCCAGCGTTGACTTCTAATCAGAGGCGCTTGGGTCGCTGCCTTGGAACGGGGGTGATCGAACGGCTTCAGCGTCCTTTTCAGGTAGGCGGATGATCCAGCACTATGAGCGGCGGAGATCTGGAATCGCTCATGCCTGCCCTCTTCCACGCTGCCTTTTCAGGAGACTTGAATGGAGCTCAACCACGGCAACTACATGGACCGCGCGATCGCTTTGGGGCTTCGGAAACCGCGCGCCCCGTTCGGGGCCCTCGTTGTCGCGGCGGATAGCGGCGAAGTCCTGGCCGAGGGGGTGAACTCGATCGAGGACAGCCCGACCCGACATGGAGAGATGGTGGCGATCGACGCCTGGGCTGCAGCGCACGGGAGTCGCGGCGATGGCCACCTCGTCCTCTACACCACCGCCGAGCCTTGTCCGATGTGCATGGCCGCCATCTTGTGGGCCAGGATCGGCGTGGTCGTCTTCGGGTCGAGCATTCCGCAACTGGTACGGGAGGGATGGAACCAGATTGAGATTCGGGCGGCGGAGATCACACGTTGCGCCCCTTTTGCGAGGTGCCAACTCATCGGAGGGGTCCGCAAGACGGAGTGCGACCGGCTCTTCGCAAATCGGCCTGATGGTGATCTCTGAGCGAGAAGGGACGCACCTCCAATCACGACTCGGGTTCTTGAGCAAGCGCCCTCCGATGCGGGTGGTGTGTGCTAGGTTTCGTTTGGCGAAACCGAACGCGACAGGAGAGGCAATATGCCCGATGAGAACACCCCTGCGGAAGAGATGATCCGCAGACTGAACGCGGCGCTGGCGTGGGAGATGCGCGCGGAAACCCTCTACAGTCACTACGCTGCGTACGTCAAGGGGATCTACCGCCTACACCTCAAGCCGTATTTCGAGGGCGAAGCGGCGGAGTCGGTCGTCCATGGCAACACGGTCCGTGAGCAGATCGTCAAGCTAGGAGGGGTGGCGATCACCGACCGCGACTCCACGGAGATCGTGCACACCACCGACTACAAGGTCATGCTCCGTGAGGCTTTCGAAACGGAGAAGCAAGCGGCGAAGGGCTACAAGGGATTCCTCGATCTGCCAGGCATCGACTCGGAGCTTTACGACGCGATCGAGCAGATCTATTTCCAGGAGGAGCGCTCAATCGAGGAGCTGAGCCAGCTGCTCGACTCTTGAACCGACTCGGTACGTCAAGATTGCCGACGGATGCCTCGCGGCGAGGTCTGGCCTAAGGCAACGAACGTCTACGTCAGGCGTGCGCCTCGTCCGGAAGCTCCACCTTCTCGAAGATCGGCACCAGATCTGCCTCGGCGAGCGTCTCCCGCTCGAGCAGTGCTTGCGCACTCTCCTCGAGGATTGGGCGGTTGTGTTCGAGGACCCCGCGGGCGCGGTCGAAGGCGGCGTCCACGATCGCGCGCACCGCGCAGTCGATCTCCCGCGCGGTCTCCTCCGAGTAGCGCCTCGCCTGGAAGGCGCCGCCCGGACCGCCCAGCATTCCGCTGCCGTTCTCCGCATAGGTGGCGTTTCCGAGTTCTGGCACCATGGCATACTGCGTCACCATGCTGCGGGCGATGTCCGTGGCGCGCGCCAGGTCGTCCGAGGCGCCGGTCGAGAACTCACCGTACATGACGTGCTCCGCGACGCGACCTCCGAGCAGCACGGCGAGCTTCTCTTCGAGCTCGCGACGCGTCATCAGATAGCGGTCCTCGGTGGGGCGTTGCAGCGTATAGCCGAGGGCCCCGATGCCGCGCGGAATGATGGAGACCTTGTGGACCTTATCGGTGGTGGGCAGGGCAGCGGCCACCAGAGCGTGGCCCATCTCGTGGTGGGCCACCACCTCGCGCTCGCACGGGTTCAGCAGTCGGTTCTTCTTCTCCAGTCCCGCCACGATGCGCTCGATGGCGGTCGTGAAGTCCGCCATCGCGACCGACTCGCTGTTGCGCCGCGTCGCCACCAGGGCGGCCTCGTTCACCAGGTTCGCGAGGTCGGCACCGGTGAATCCGGGAGTCAGCGCGGCGACCTGCTCCGGCTCGACGTCCGGGGCCGTCTTCACCTTGTTCAGGTGCACGGCGAGGATCTCCACGCGGCCGACCCGGTCCGGGCGGTCGACCAGCACCTGGCGGTCGAAGCGGCCCGCCCGAAGCAGCGCGGGATCGAGGATCTCGGGCCGGTTGGTGGCGGCCAGCAGCACGATGCCCGACGTGGAGTCGAATCCGTCCAGCTCGACCAGCAGTTGATTGAGCGTCTGCTCCTTCTCGTCGTGCCCCCCGAAGCCCTGCGCGACACCGCTGCGGGCGCGGCCCAGCGCATCGAGCTCGTCGACAAATATGATGGTTGGCGCCTGGCTGCGCGCCTGCTCGAAGAGATCGCGCACCCGCGCCGCCCCCACGCCCACGAACATCTCCACGAACTCCGAGCCGCTGATCGAGAAGAAGGGGACGCCCGCCTCTCCCGCTACGGCGCGCGCCAGGAGCGTCTTGCCGGTGCCGGGTGGGCCCACCAGCAGGACACCTTTCGGCATGCGCGCGCCGAGCCGCCCGTAGGCAGCCGGATCCTTGAGGAAGTTCACCACCTCCTCCAGCTCTTCCTTGGCCTCGTCCACCCCTGCCACGTCGTCGAAGGAGACCCCGGTATCCGTCTCGACGTACACCTTCGCTTTGCTCTTTCCGACGGACATCAGTCCGCCGCCCGGCCCGCCGAGGCGACCCGCCATCCGCCGCATCAGAAACATCCACACCAGGAGAAAGATCGAGATCGGCACCAGCCACGAGAGCAAGGTGGGCAGGAAGGTGCTCTCCGGCTTGCTCGAGAACACGATGTCCGTCGCCTGCAGCGTTTCCGCAAGATTCGCGTCCACGAGATTCGTGATGAACTGGGTCTTGCCCTCCTGCGCTTCCTTGAACTCGCCTCGGATCACGTCGCCCTGCACCACGACCTCGACAACCCGCCCTTCGTCTACGAGCTTCTGGAACTCGCTGTAGGGGATGCGCTCCACCTGCCGCATCGAGACCCAGGCGTCATGGATCAGGATGACACCGAGCAGCGCAAAGAGGAGATAGGCGAAGTGAAAACGGGGTCTCTGCTGGAGGACCTCGCGGCCCTTGGCGAGCGGGTTCTCATCGAGGGGGCGATGCGCTCGGTTGGAGCGGGTGTCCTTGAGCCGGGGGTTCGAGTCAGTCATGCGAAGCCTTCTGGGCCTACCCTCGAATTCACCAACACCACGCAGGTCGGGTCTGGTCATCGACGGCATTTGCGCTTGATTCCACCGCAACTCCCGTCTAGCTCGCGCGGCGCGTATTCAGCGCGGCTCGCAGGCCTTCGAGGGCGCGGCGGCCGATCCACTGGAAGGCGAGGTGGAGAGCGAAGTCGCCCGCGTAGCGGATGCCCTTGAGCGTGAGGTTCGCATCGTAGGTGAGGCGAGTGCCGCGGGCGGTCTTCTCGAAGGTGATCGTATCGACGGAGCGCAGGTTGTCGTTCTCGGCCTCCAGTAAGACGCGACTCGGCGGGTCGTACTGTACGATCTGGTAGTCGAGCGGCAGCTCCCGGCCGAGGAACTTCGATACGACCTTGAACTGGGTGCCCATGGTGACGGGGCCACCACCGCGCTTCTTCGCGAAGACGACGCCCGGGTCCCACTCCTGGGTGTTGGAGAAGTCCGTCAGGTAGGCGAAGACCTCGTCGATCGGGCGACGGACGTCAAGCTGGGCTCGGTAGTAGGCCATGGGGCATTTCTTTCCACCTGGGAAGTTGGCGCGCTCCCCTGCGCACGCTCGGGCGCTGGCAACCGGCCAGACCCAACCCGCAGGGTGTGGCTGCAATACCCCTCGTTGCTCTCGCCCCCCGCGTCGACGGAATCCATCTCGATTCCGGAATAGGCCAGGCCGAAGGAAATCCCCGGCCGCTGCTACTGCGCCTTGGGGAACCCCAATGTCTCGAGGTTCCGGGCGATGTCCTGCCCAGCGGTCGCGACGTCCACGTTCTTGTCGATCTGGCGAATCCGGCCGCCTTCGTCGATGTAGAAGGTCCAGCGCCGCGCGTAGAGCCCAGCCAGTGCCACGACGCCGTAGGAGTCGGCCGCTTCCTTCAGCGGATCCGAAAGCACCACGTGCTTGGCATTCAGCCCTTCCGCAAAGGCGCGATTCTTCTCCGTGTCGTCCAGGCTCACCATGTAGACCGCCACGTCGAAGGCCGCGATCGCCTCGGCGCTGTCCCGCAGCGCCTTCAGCTCCTCGCTTCAGCCGGGGGTGAAGGCCTTGGGGAACCAGGCCAGCACGACGCCTCGCTTGCCCGCATGCTCGGCAAGGGTGTGGGTCCTTCCATCGGAGCCCGCGAGCGAGAAGGACGGCGCCTTCGAACCTACGACGAGATCTTCGGCGCCTGCGACCGCCGCGGTGAGCAGCAGCAAGACTGCGAGGGCGATCCTCATCATGCAGGAAGGATAGCGAAAAAAGCCTCTCCGGTGGCCCGGATTCGCCACGTCCTCCCTTGCTTTGTGACCTTGATCTGGTCGTAGCCGGTGGCCGGAGGGTCGCGGGCCGAGATCTCGGAGTCCACGTTTCACTCGTGGACGGTGAATGGTGTAGCTTCCTCTCAAGGGTTCGCGCTGATTGGCGTCGGTGGCGAGGAGGTTGCGTGAAGAAGGTGCGGCGACTGGTGCTCGTGCTGGGCGACCAGCTCAACTTCGACTCGGCGGCCTTCGACGACCTCGACGCCAATCGCGACGCGGTGCTGATGATCGAGGCGAAGCACGAGGCCACCTACGTCCCGCAGCACAAGCAGCGTCTGGTGCTCTTCTTCTCGGCCATGCGCCACTTTCGCGACGAGCTGCGCGAGCGCGGCCTCACGGTCCACTACGCCGCCCTCGACTCCAAGCACAACCGCGGGAGCTTTCGCGAGGAGGTCCCACGCTGGGTGCAGAAGACGCACGCCGAGGCCCTCGTGGTCGCGCAGTCGGGGGACTACCGCGTTCAGGCCGAGCTCCGGGGGGCGTTGCGGGGCGACAACTGCTCACTCGAGATCCGCCCCGATCGCCATTTCCTGTGCACCGAAGAGCAGTTCGAGGAGTTCGCGGAGGGCCGGAGAAGCCTCCTCATGGAGAACTTCTACCGCGGAATGCGCCGCCGCCACGCCGTGCTGCTCGATTCCAGCGGCGGGCCCGAGGGCGGCAGGTGGAATTACGACGCCGAGAATCGTGAGATCTTCGGGAAGGACGGACCGCCCAAAATCAAGGCCCCGCGCTCGTTTCGCTGGGACGATACTACGGCCGCTGTCGTGAAGCTCGTGGACCGGACGTTTCCGGAGAGCCCGGGCCGGACTCAGGAATTCGATCTACCGGTGACGCCGAAGCAGGCTCGCGCGGCGCTGCGTGACTTCGTCGAGCACCGGCTCGCGAACTTCGGCCGCTACCAGGACGCGATGGTCACGGGAAATCCTTACCTGTACCACTCGCGCCTCTCGAGCTCGCTCAACCTGCACCTGCTCGATCCGCGCGATGCCATCGAGAGAGCCGTGGAGGCTTACGAACGAAGAAAGGCATCGATCAACTCCGTGGAGGGCTTCGTGCGCCAGGTGCTCGGGTGGCGCGAATACGTTCGCGGCATCTACTGGCGCGAAATGCCAGATTACGAGAAGCATAATGGCCTCGAGGCCAAGCTTCCCATGCCGGCGTTCATGTGGACTGCCGAGACCGAGATGAACTGCGTCCAGCAGTGTGTAAGTCAGCTGATCGAGCACGCATACGCTCACCACATCCAGCGGCTCATGTTGCTGGGACTATTCTGCTTGTTGCTAGGTGTGCGGCCGCAGCTCGTGAACCGCTGGCACCTGTCGATGTACATCGACGCGATCGACTGGGTCTCGCTCCCGAACGTACTCGGCATGAGTCAGTACGCGGACGGCGGTCTGCTCGCGACCAAGCCGTATTGCGCCTCGGGCGCCTACATCCAGCGCATGAGCGATTACTGCCGGGACTGCCGATTCGACCCGAAGCGGGCGACCGGTGACAATGCGTGCCCCTTCACGACGCTCTACTGGGATTTCCTGGCTCGGAACCAAGATCGCTTGCGCAGCAACCGACGCATGAACTTCCAGCTCGCCAACCTGGACAAGAAGTCGCACTCGGAGCGACGCCAGGTTCGCCAGCAGGCCGACGGGCTCAAGACCACGCTCACCAGGAACACGGGGCCGTGGGCGTAGAGGAGACTCGCGTCCGGACCCTGCGCGAGGGGTCTCCGAGCGATGCGGGCTCGTACGTCCTCTACTGGATGCAGCAGTCGCAGCGGGCCGCGCACAACCCCGCGCTCGAGCATGCCATCAAGCTCGCGAACGAGCGCGATCAGGCCGTTGTGGTCGGCTTCGGCCTGTACGAGCGCTACCCCGATGCGAATGAGCGAGCGTTCGCCTTCCTGCTCGAGGGTCTGGCGGAGACAGCCAGGGCGCTGGCCGATCGGGGCATCAAGCTCGTGCTGCGGCCAGGACGCCCCGACAAGGTGGCGCTCGAGCTCGCCAAGGACGCGTCGCTCATCGTCTGCGACCGCGGCTACCTGCGCCACCAGCGCCAATGGCGCGTCGAGGTCGCGCGTAAGGCCCGGTGTGGAGTCGCGCAGGTCGAGGGGGATGTGGTCGTTCCCGTGGAGGAGGTGTCCGACAAGGCCGAGCACGCCGCGCGTACGATCCGCCCGAAGATCGAGAAGCGTCGCGACGAGTACCTGAAGACGCTGAGGGCAACGGAGCTCGCGAAGTCTTCGCTGCCCCTCCACGTGACCGGGGACTTCGATCCCGCGAAGGTCGATGCCGTGATCCGCGAGCTGCGAGTCCATCGCGGAATCGCCCGCGTAACTCGCTTCCGGGGCGGCACCTCTGAGGCGCGACGCCGCCTGTCCTACTTCCTGCGCCACGACTTGCCGGGCTACGCAGACGCGCGGAACGACCCCGCGAATCCGAGCGCGTCGCGGTTGTCTCCCTACCTGCACTTCGGTCAGATCTCCCCCGTCGAAGTCGCTCACAAGGTCCAGTCAACCAAGGGCGCGGCAATGCGGGACCGGGAGGCATTCCTGGAGGAGCTCGTCGTGCGTCGCGAGCTGGCCATGAACTTTGTTGAGTTCGAGGAGGACTACGACTCGTTCCGCTGTCTCCCCCACTGGGCGAGGAAGACGCTCTCCGAACACACAGAAGACCATCGACCGGATCGCTATACCGCCAAGCAGCTCGAGCGCGCCGAGACCCACGATCGCTACTGGAACGCGGCGATGAACGAGATGAAGAAGACAGGCTACATGCACAACTACATGCGCATGTACTGGGGCAAGAAGCTCCTCGAGTGGTGCAACACGCCGGAGTATGCATACCGCACGGCGCTCGATCTCAACAACCGCTACTTCCTCGATGGGCGCGACGCCGCATCCTATGCGAACGTCGCTTGGATCTTCGGTCTCCACGACCGCGCCTGGGGTGAACGACCCATCTTCGGAAAGGTGCGCTACATGAACGCCCAAGGGCTGGAGCGCAAGTTCGACGTCGATGCTTACGTAAAGTGGGTGGACGAGATCCCCGAAGGCGGCTGATCATTGGAGGGGAGGGGGCTCGGTCGCCCTCTTACCAGGCGCGCCGATCGCGATCGAAGACCCGAATCGCCTCCGGGTGGTGCCCGCGTTGACGCATTGGACGGGTGTGGCACCCTGTTTTCTGATGCTGGGAAACTCAACCGACCAGATAATACTTCTGACAGGCGCCAGTGGATACGTCGGCGGCCGGCTGCGCCGCCGTCTCGAATCCCAGTCTTATCGCGTGCGGTGTCTGGCTCGTCGGCCCGAGGTTCTCATCCCCAGGGTCGATGAGCGCACGGAGGTGAGGCGGGGCGATGTCCTCGAGCCCGAGTCCCTACCGGAGTCCATGGAAGACGTGTCGACCGCCTACTACCTCGTGCACTCGATGGGTGCCTCCAGCTTCGAGGAGCGAGACCGCGAGGGCGCTCAGAATTTCGCCGCGGCGGCTGGTGCCGCTGGGGTTCGGCGCATCATCTACCTGGGTGGTCTGGGGAGCGACGACGAGGCGCTCTCGCCCCACCTTCGCAGCCGCAACGAGGTGGGTGAGATCCTGCGGTCGTCGGGCGTGCCGACCATCGAGTTTCGCGCTTCCATCGTTCTTGGATCGGGTAGCCTTTCGTTCGAGCTGATCCGTTCCCTCGTCGAGACGCTCCCGGTGATGGTCACACCTCGGTGGGTTGGAGTGCTGGCACAGCCCATCGCCATCGACGATCTGCTCGACTACCTGGTGGCGGCCCTGGACCTGCCCGGCGATGGCAGTCGCATCTTCGAGATCGGGGGCGCGGACCGCGTCTCCTACGGCGATCTCATGCGCGAGTACGCCCGGCAGCGCGGCGTCCGCCGTTTGATGATTCCGGTTCCCGCCTTGACGCCCTACCTCTCGAGCCTGTGGCTCGGCCTGGTCACGCCGCTCTACGCCCGGATCGGAAAGAAGCTCATCGGGAGCATCGAGAATCCCACCGTGATACAGGACGACTCGGCGCTCGCCGCTTTTCCCATCCGGCCACGCGGAATGCGCGCGGCCGTCGCCAGCGCGCTGCACAACGAAGAGCAGGAGTTCGCCGAGACCCGCTGGTACGACGCGTTTTCCTCGAGCAAAGGGGAAGGCCGGCGGGGAACCGTTCGCTTCGGGAACCGGCTGCTCGACCCTCGATCCTGCAGCGTCGACGTCCCACCGGCTGAGGCGTTCAGAGCGATTCGAGAGATCGGCGGCGAGAATGGGTGGTACGCCTACGACTGGCTTTGGAAGCTTCGCGGCTTCGTCGATCTCCTGTTGGGCGGGGTCGGGGTGCGCCGGGGGCGACCACATTTCTCATCGCTGACGGTGGGCGATGCCGTCGACTTCTGGCGGGTCGAGACGTACGAGCCGGATCACTTGCTTCGACTCGCGGCGGAGATGAAGGTCCCGGGACGGGCGTGGCTGGAGTTCGAAGTGTTGCCTGAGGGCTCGGGCTCCACGATTCGTCAGACCGCCGTGTTCGATCCCCGCGGTCTGAGTGGACTGGCCTACTGGTACGCGCTGTATCCGATCCACAGGGTGGTGTTCTCTGGCATGCTTCGAGGTATCGCGGAGGCGTAGGCACAGGTCGCGGTTCGCAAACCCCTACCGACCAGTGCTGGCTCCTCATGAGAGGAGCGTCGTCGGCATGCCCCGCGTAGGTGGTCTTCACCACCGCAACGTCTGCGCGGAGGTGGCGTAAGACGCCCTCGGGTTCACTCCAAGACGTCGAACGGAGCAGGGGACGAGCTTTTGGAACAAACAAGCTATCTTGCCAGTATACGCGGAGGAAGCTCTTCACGTGGTCGTAAGGTGATCCATGCCATGAAACCTTTGTCTCTAGGCACCGTTCTCGTGACCTCCTTACTGATGGTCTCTTCCGGCGCATCACTCGCCGCCGAGAAAGAGGTTCATTGGGGAGAAGCCCGCAATGAGCAGGGAGAACTGGTCTACAGAGAGAAGCACTCGGTAACCCGCGAGGGTGGCCAGGTCATGACCTCGCTGACCGAATACTTCAGCCCGGCTGGCCAGCTGATCGCGACCATGGAATCTGACTACTCGCGGAATCTATCCATGCCCACCTACGTGTTTGAGGATCTTCGCCGCGGCTACCGTGAAGGGCTGCGCGAGGAAAACGGCGAGTACATCATCTTCAAGAAGACCAAAGACGGCGAGGAGGAAACAGCGGCGATCACCAACACGGAAGACGTCTTCTCCTGCCAAGGCTGGCATTACTATCTGGTGAACAGCCTAGCAGTACTCGAGCGGGAGAACGTCGAACTCAATCTCATCCTCCCATCCGAGCTCAAAGCCTTTCCGTTTGAAATCCAGCGGGGCCGCTCCGAGGGAGACCGCGTTGAGGCCGTCCTCAAGCTCAACCATTGGCTCTTTCGTTACTTCGCCCCCACTCTACAGCTGGTCTACGACAGCAAGTCGAGAAAGCTCGTGGAATACGGAGGTATTTCAAACCTCCTCGATAGTGAGGGAAATCGACAGGACGTGAGAATCGTCTACGAGTACTGAAACCCATTGGGGCTATCGGTCCTCAATATCGGCTCGCCGCGGAACTGTCACGCTCTTCTTCTTCCCACCTACGCCCGTTCAGCCAGCGATGATGCTCCGAACCTGATCGGAGAATGAGACTCGCGCTGAACCAGGACACCGTGCAGTGAACCACGCCGGGTTTGCCGAGGGCTCCTAGAGAAGAGGGAGCCCTGGCCGACGGAGAGCGCCATGGTTTCTAGGGCTTTCGGTCCTGATAAGCTGCCCACAGAAGCGCTCCAATCGCCGCGGACCAGATGATCGAGACAACGACTCCAGCAAGGAAAATGCCGGTATCACTCATGACTTCCTTCGCTTGCGGCAAGCAGCAAGGCCCCAGAAGACAGGATTGAGGGCACCCAGAGGCCGACGAAGACACCTTCGTCCTTCTGGCCATTGAACCAAAGGTAGATCGACAGCAGGAATGAGATCCCCGCTGCCAACAGAAATAGCCCCTTAATTCTCCACATCCTGGACATGTTGCCTCCGTGGTTCATCATGGTGACCCGCCCCCGGTCATTGTACCGCTCCCTGTGTTAGTTCTTGAGCAGCTGCCAGGTGGAGCGGGATGAAACCTGGCGGGCTGATTTCGATCGCCTCGGGCGCAGGAGGTCTGTAGTCCAAGGCGCTGTGCGGTCGGAATCGATTGTAATGCTGCCTCCATTGTTCGGTGATGACCTGGGCTTCCTGGAGCGTGTAGAAGATCTCGCCGTTCAGCAACTCGTCCTTCCGCCGAAACATCAGCGCAGCGCCACATCCGAAGACGAGACGGCTGGCGTCGAAGTTGGTGCGGCCGAGCCTGCGGTAGCTCATCTTCGGCCAGTCAGGCTCGCTCCCTCCAGCTTCTCGTGCCGCGTAGATCGCGGCGCGAGCGTCGCCGGAACTCAGAAAGGCCCGTCCGCCGACGGCGAGCATTGCGAGGTATTGAATGAACCTGCGGCGGCTGATGAATCCCGTGTCTCGGTCGTTTCCCATGGGTGCCCCCGAGTCGGAGAAATGCCTGCGGAGAGCATACCGAAGCGTGGATCTCGAGCATCTGATATGGCCCAGTCGCCCTCTGGGGACCCTACTTCACGACCCCCTTGATGGCCGGGTACCGGTACCGAATACCATCGTTTCCCGAGATCTTCTTGGTCGTCCGAGTCGCGAGGTCGTGCTCGAAGATCTGCCCGATGCTCTGGTCCTCGGAGCAGTCTCCAGCGCAGGCGTAGATCAGCTTTTCCTCGTCCTGAGTTCAGCTCGCGTACCAGTTGTTGTTGGCCAGTTGAACGACGGTCTCAGATGCTGGGCTGGACCTCATCCGGTTTCGGGCATCGGTCGCGAGGCGCCAAGTGGCGCCAGCAGGTGCTCTCGGGACGTACAGGTCTGCAGATCGGAGCCGATCCGGCTTCACGCGTCGTCAGGGTGAAGCTGATCCTCGATGGCTGCCGAGGAAGCGTTCGACCGCTTCGGCGGTTCGGACTCCGGACCGCATGGCCCACTCTATGGATGGGAGACTCCTGTACTCGCCGCTGATGAAGCAGCCGTTCCCGAGATCCGGCTGCGAGGAAAACGGACTCCGCGTCGGCGGTACGGGACGCGGCAGCGCATGACGGATGTCGTAGCTTCGGAGCAATCGCCAACTCTGCACCTGAGGGCCAAACCAATCGGCCAACTCGTCTCTGGCAGTGCGCTCGGCGTCACGATCGGAGAGGCCTCGGTCGCCAAGGATGACCGCGGCGATCAATGTCTCGCCCGGTGGCGCGTACGCCGCCGACACCAGACTCGGGAGGCTGACGTTGTTGACCACACCCCTTCTCTCGCCGTTGAGAATCAGCAGCGGATCACGCGTTGGTGAATCGGCTGCGCTGAAATACAGGCAGATTTCCCGGCAGGATTCCATGATCGGCTCCTGCCCCAACAACCGGGCGGTTTCGGGTCCGGGCGTTGCCACGACCAGCGCCTCACAGGAAACGACGCCGCCCTCTTCCAGAATCAACGTCGTACCATCGATGGCGGCGACCGGGCTGCCGAGCAGGATCCGGCCCGCCGGTATCCCTTCGGCCAGCTGGAGCGGTATCTGTCCGATGCCTCGAGCAGGCACTGCCACGTCATCCTGGGCGAACATGCGCAGGACGAAGAGCAGGAACCGATGCGTCACCCGGATCGAGGGATCGAGGCAAATCCCGGCGAAGAATGGCACGAAGAACCGCTCTATCATGTCCTGAGAGAAACCGAAGTGCTCCAGATAGTCCTTGGCGAGCATCTCCTCGCCCTCGAAGAGCTGCTCCAGCGGCTTCCGGCAGACGGCGCGCGCAAGCTTGAGCAACCGCAGCCGATCACCGATCGTGCCGATCCTCGCCGACAGCGTTCCGATCAGGTATTGCGGGCTGCGCAAGGGATGCGCGAAGACCTGAAAACGGCCGCCGGCGCGAATCCGGGCACCAGCGGGATACGACTTGAGGTCGAGCGCGCGATAATCGAGGAGCTGCCGAGCCGTGGGGTAGGCCTTCTGGAGAACCTGGAATCCTCGGTCGAGCAGGAAGCCCTCGTACTCGTCGGTCTGCACGCGCCCGCCGACACGCGCGTCCCCTTCGACGAGCAGAATGTCCCTGCCGGCCTTTGCCAGCCTCCGGGCACAGGTCAGCCCGGCGAGACCGGCACCGATGATGGCTACTTCCGTGTGCAAGCTGCTCACCCGGTCCTTCTGCTACGAGTGACCCTGCTCCTTAGCGTGAGCGAGCAGATCTTCGAGTGTGACGATCTCGAGTACCGAGGCGTTGGTTGCTGCGAGAACCACCGGAGGAGCGACACCGTTGTCCAGGGCTTCCTTCCAGCGAGCTGCACAAAGACACCAGCGGTCTCCCGGCCTGAGTCCGGGAAAGCCGACCTCCGGTCGGGGCGAGGAAAGGTCATTGCCTCTTTCCTTGGTGAACGCCAGGAATGCCTCGGTGACGATCGCACAGACGCCGTGCAACCCGCCGTCTTCCGGTCCGGTCTTGCAGTCTCCTTCGCGGTAGAACCCGGTGACCGGATCGTCTCCGCACATCTCCAGGGGGGTGCCGAGCACGTTCTTCTGCACGGTCATGTCGATGCCCTCTCTTCGACGTTCTTCCCTTTCCAGTCGCCGCATGCCATGCGGTCCTGTAGTACCATGAACGGGGATCCACTCGCGGCAGCGAGCGAACGACATGGTCATCTACGAAAACAAGCGTCTGGTCGTCTCCCGAGTGATCGAGGCTCCCCCGCGGCTGGTGTGGCAGACCATCACCGATACCGAGCAATGGCCCCGATGGGGTCCGTCGGTCAGGGCAGTCCGATGTCGTGAGCGCTTCATCAGGGGCGGGAGCCGCGGTCGGGTCTTGACGCCGATTGGTGTTTGGCTCCCGTTCACCGTGCTGAGCTTCGAAGACAACTCCGCGTGGGATTGGAAGATAGGCTCGGTACAGGCGACCAGTCATCGCGTGATCGCTTTGGGTGAGAGCCGCTGCCGGCTGAGCTTCGGCATGCCTTGGTGGGCGCCCTTGTATGTCCTCGTGTGCCTGCTCGCGCTGAGAAGGGTAGCAGACCTCGTGGGGGGCGATCGTGGCTGACGCGGCACCCCGTGGTCGAATGACGAAGGCTCGCTACGCTTCGACGCGAAGCGGGCAGGACGCATGGGTCCTTCCCGCCTCGTGGCCGAGGGCTCCGAGCCCGAATGCCCTGACTACACCAGGAAATGACTATTAAAGGGTAGAGGGCCCTGTAATGAGCAAGGCTCCTAGGGAGTGCCTCGGCGTTGTTCTGTCGGTCCTGTTCTCGATCCTCTTGGTCGAAAACAAGGCTTCAGGGGCTGTGGTTCACCACGACCTGAAGGTGGAGCTCTTTCCGAAGAAACACGAGCTGCAGGGCCACGACACGATCACAGTCGAAGGCGAGTCCATCTCATCTCTAACTCTGCACCTTGCCCCCCAGGCGCAGGTTCATAGAGTCACGGTTGACGGACGTGAAGGGGATGTCGTCTTCGAATCGGGCCGACTCCTGGTGCCCGGGGAAAACGCCGCACGAAGAAGACGGATCATTGACATCACGTATTCGGTAGTATGCGACGACCCTGTGCCAGAGAATCCCATTCACACAGAAGATCCAACCTACGGGGTGACGGGTACGATTGCTCCTGAGGGGACGTTTCTACTCTCCGGTGCGGGCTGGTATCCCCGACATCTGAACGCGACGGCCACCTTTCGTCTCTCGGTGAGGGGGCCGGCGGGCTACGAGGCGGTAACAGCTGGGAAACGGGTGAAGCGAGAACTGCTCCCGGAGCACGCCCTGTCCGTATGGGAGATTCGGAACGATCCTGAAGGGCTGGCCCTGTCCGCAGGGCTCTACGTGGTAAGAGAGGAGAGCGTGGGTGGTATTCCGGTCTACACCTACTTCTTTCCAGAAGAGGATCATCTCTCTGAAAGGTACCTCGACGCCACGATGCAGTTCATCCGCCTCTATACGGACCTGTTTGGCCCCTATCCTTTCGAGAAGTTCGCCGTGGTCGAGAACTTCTTTCCGACCGGTTACGGCTTCCCGTCCTATACCCTGTTGGGTCGAATGGTCATTCGGCTTCCCTTCATCGTGGAAACGAGCCTGGGCCATGAGGTGGCCCATTCCTGGTGGGGTAACGGGGTTCTCGCTGATCACTCTGAGGGAAACTGGTCCGAGGGTCTGACGTCGTATGTAGCAGATTATCTCTACAAAGAACGATCCTCGTCTGAAGAAGGGCGGGCCTATCGTCTCAAGATTCTTCGAGACTACGCCTCCCTCGTGTCGCCAGACAATGATTTCGCGTTGACAAATTTCACGCGCCGGGCCAGCCCATCCTCCGCAGTGATCGGGTACGGCAAGGCGGCCATGGTCTTTCACATGGCACGACGCCTCATCGGCGACGGGGCCTTCTGGAAAGGCCTCCGGTCTGTCTATGAAGAGAGGCTTTTCAAACGGGCATCCTGGTCTGATTTCGCCACTGCGTTTTCCGAGAGCAGCAAGAGAGATATGGCTCCCTTTTTCGGACAGTGGATCAATCGGACAGGGGGGCCACGGCTGGCACTGGAGGACATCACCTCGAGTAAGACAAGATCCGGATGGCAGATCAATGGACGCATCACGCAGGCTCGGCCCTATTACGACCTTCAACTACCGCTGCGTTTGGAAACGGAGAACGAGGGGGTAGAGGCCCAGGTTCGCCTTTCCGGAAACAGCCTGCCGTTCTCCCTGCTTTCAGACACACGACCCAAACGCCTTCTGGTGGATCCGGAAGCAGATCTCTTCCGACACCTGGAAGCATCCGAGATACCGGCAACCACGAACAGCATCAAAGGCTCTGCATCGTTGGTCGGGGTCGCGTCCAAAGACCTTCCTCCTCGAACCCATGAGGTCTCGACCCTCCTGCTTGCTGCCCTGGGCCACGAAAAGGCAAAGGTTTTTCAGGAGGACCAGATCGATTCCAGAACCCTCGAAGGTGAAGATGTCCTGTATCTGGGGCTTCCGAGAAATCACCAGGACCTGGGACTACCAGAGGGTGTCTCCGTCGCGAGAGACCGTTTCCGTCTCGAGGGCGAGTCCTTTGACGATCGAAACGACGCCCTGTTCCTGGTCTGGACGGCCAACAGGAAAGACGGAGCGGTTGCGGCACTATTCCTTCCCTTCTCGGAGAAGGCCGCAGCCAAGGTCATCCGCAAGATACCCCATTACGGTAGATACAGTTACCTGGTATTCAGCGACGGCGTCAATCAGGCAAAGGGAACCTGGCCCGTGAATGAGTCGTCCCTCATTTACCTCTTCGACTAGAAGGAGGTGCTCTCTTGAAAAGGACCTTGCTCTACCTCGTCCTCCTATCTTTGTCGCTGTCATCTCCAGGTTGCGCAGATGACGGGCGCCCCTTGCTTCGGATCGCCGATGGCAAGAAGGTGTCCCTCGAGGAAATCGTACCGGACTTGATTTCCGTCCCCTTTGTCTTCGTTGGTGAGCATCACGACAATCCGAGACACCACGTTGCCCAGCTCCAGGTCATCGAAGCCATGAAGCATGCGGGAAAACCGTTGGCTATTGGTCTGGAAATGTTTCAACACAGAAACCAGGCGGATCTCGATCGGTGGGTGAATGGCGACTATCGGGAAGAGGACTTCGAAGAGATATACCTTCAGAACTGGTCGATCCCCTGGGCCCTCTATCGGGATGTCTTCCTGTATGCGCGGAAAGAGGGGATACCCATGCTTGGTTTGAATGTTCCTCCGGAAATCACCAGACAGGTGGCCCGGAACGGGTTTGCCTCATTGACGGATGAACAGGTGGGACAGCTTCCCGAGGTGGCCTGTACGGTAGACGAAGCCTATATGACGTTCATTCGACGGGTTCTGGGCGCTCATGGTCACGGTGATTCAGAAAAGAGTTTCGTCCATTTCTGCGAAGCACAGATGGTGTGGGACACGGCCATGGCATGGTATCTCTTGTCTTATCAGAGAAAGGAACCGACCCGCTCGGTGATCGTTCTGGCAGGAAGCGGACACGCCTGGAGACCGGGCATCCCGGCGCAGATCAAGCAACGCTCTCAGGCAGCCTATCGCATCATTCTTCCGCGGGTTCCTGGACAACCCCGCTCTGAGAAACCGACTGTGGATGATGCGGACTACCTGTGGTTGAGTCATGAGTAGGCCAGTTCATCGACCCGGCGAGCTGGCCGGAGGAAGAGGAGAGGAAGCGACTCGCGGCGATCTTCGGCGGCGAGCGAGTTTGGGCACGCAGTGGGCACGCACGGGCACGCAGCGGTAGGATGTCATCGAATCAGGACGGCCTGTCGGCGTAACCCCGCGACAGCGCTGCGATCGGCTACCGCGTTCGACCGCGCGACCTCCACGGTGCCACGTGAACCGAAAGTGCGTCGCCCCGACCACGTAAGTCGTGGCCGGGGCGACGAAATCTGGAGCACGAGACCGGGCTCGAACCGGCGACATCCACGTTGGCAACGTGGTGCTCTACCAACTGAGCTACTCGTGCTCGAAAGCAGCTAGAGAATAGGCGAGGTGGCGGCGGGAGTCTAGGGGACTCGGGCGCAACCCCCTGCCGTCGCTAGAGTTTCCGGACCTTTTCGACTCCCCGGGTGACGTCGCGCGTCGCGTTCCGCGTGTCGTAGACGCGATGGGCCCTGTCCACCAGGCGCTCGTAGTCCACCGCGCTGTGGTTCGTGACGATGACGACCAGGTCGGAGGACTCGATGGCCTGATCGGTCAGGTCCACGCTCTTCGTCATGCCGCTCCCGAGCTCGAGCTCGGGAACGTGGGGGTCGTGGTAGCGAACGTCGGCGCCCTTGGCCTCCAGCAGCGCGATGATGTCCAGCGCCGGTGACTCGCGGATGTCGGAGACGTCTGGCTTGTAGGCCACGCCGAGGATCAGGATCCGGGCGCCGTTCACGGCGATGCGGTCCTCGTTGAGGAGGTCCCCCGCCGTCCTGGCGACGTGCTCGGGCATGTGGCTGTTGATCTCGGTGGCGGTGTCGATGAAGCGAGCCGGGAAGTTCAGCGACTTCATCTTCCAGGCCAGGTAGGTCGGATCCACGGGAATGCAGTGACCGCCGAGGCCCGGTCCGGGCTGGAACTTCATGAAGCCGTATGGCTTGCTCGCCGCCGCCTCGATGACCTCCCAGACGTCGAGGCCCAGTCGATCGCACATCAGGGCGATCTCGTTGGCGAGGCCGATGTTGATGGCTCGGAAGGTGTTCTCGAGCAGCTTCACCATCTCGGCGCTCTGGGAGGAGGAAACCGGCACCACGGTGTCGAAGATCGTCGCGAAGACCTTGCTGCAGAGCGTCGTGCAAAGGGGAGTCTCGCCACCCACCACCTTCGGCACGCTGCGAAGCGGGAACTCCGTGTTGCCCGGGTCGATGCGCTCGGGCGCAAACGCCACTGCAAAATCCACCCCGACCTCGAGGCCCGATTCCTCGAGCAGCGGAATGAAGAGATCGTGGGTGGTGCCCGGGTAGGTCGTGCTGCCGAGGATGACGAGATGTCCGCTCCTGAGGCGCTTCCGAATCTCTTCCACCGCCGTCAGCGATGTGGGAGACATCGGGATCCTTGGTCTTGGTGAGAGGGGTCGGAACGCAGACGTTGATCACATCGATCTTGGACAGCATCCCGTGGTCGCGAGTCGCCTCCAGACGGCCGGCGTCCCGGGCGGCCTGCACTTCCTCCGCGGAGATGTCCTCGAGGTAGGATTCACCCTCGTTGACGGCCCGGATCTTTTCCTCATCCAGCTCGAAGCCGGTCACCCGGAAGCCCGCCTTGGCGAACTCCAGCGCCAGGGGCAACCCCACGTAGCCCAGGCCCACGACACCGATGCGCGCCTCGCGGGAGTCGATCCGTTCGCTCAGTTCTTCGAGCCGAGTCATTGGCTGCCCTCTTCGGTGTGTGGCTCCGGCGCTCGAGCAGCGGCGTCGGCTCTGAAGTAGTCCGCGAAGTAGACGTATCCCGACCACAGGGTGAGCGCGGTCGCCACGCCCAGGAGGACCAGGCCGATGCGATGAGCCGGCAGGCCGAGCGTCGGGTCTGGGAAGAGCAGAGCCCCGATCGCCACGTTCTGGCTCAGAGCCTTGACCTTCCCCGGCCAGGTCGCGGCCACCACCTGACCTCCGGCAGACGCGATACCGCGCAAACCCGTCACAGCCAGCTCGCGCCCGATGATCACCACGACCAGGGGAGTACCCCACGCGGGAATCCGATCGATGTTGAGCAGAACGATCAGCGCGGTGGCCACGGTGAGCTTGTCGGCCAGAGGGTCGAGGAGCTTGCCGATCCGGGTGACCTGCTGGCCGCGCCGGGCGGCCCAGCCGTCGAGGATGTCGCCGAGCGCGGAGATGATGAAGAGCCAGGCGACGACCCGGCTTCCCGCCGGGCCGTCGAAGAGGGGGAACACGAGCAGGACGGGAACCACGGCGAGCCGCACCACCGTGATGGTATTGGGAAGATTCCAGAATTTCTCACGGACCGGTGCTTGGGGCGAGGCCTCGGACCTACTGAGGGAAGTCGCCATGGTATCGACGATAGTACGAAAGCACCTTCTTCACATATCTGCGCGTCTCGTCGTAGGGCGGAATACCGTGGTAGTGATCGACGGCCGTGGGGCCCGCGTTGTAGGCGGCCAGGGTGTGTGTCCAACTGCCGTAGCGGTCGTGAAGTGAGCGCAGATAGCGAGTGCCGCCGTGGACGTTCTGGTTGGCGTGGAAGGGCTTCGCGACGCCCAGCAGTTCCGCGGTCTTGGGCATGAGCTGCATCAAGCCCATGGCGCCCTTGGGCGACACGGCCTTCGGGTTGAAGGCAGACTCGGCGTGGATCACGGCCTTCACCAGAGCCGGCGGAACCCCGTGGCGCCGGGAAGCGCTCTTGATGAGAGCGTCGTAGGTGCGCACCCGGGTTATGCGTTTCGGCGTCGTGCGGGTGGCAAGAGAACGAAGGGCGGTGATCTTGGCGTAGCGGGAATCACTGGGGGCGTTGGTGAAGTGGACCACCCCCCGCTCGTCGACATAACGGTAGAGACCGTTTTCCGCCGCCACGGGCGCCGTGCCAGCCAGCAGGACACCCATCACCCCCAGCATCAACGCTACGAACGGGCCTCTCATCTTCATCAGTCCCTCAGCAATCCCCCCGGGGGAAGGGCTGTCGTCGATTCACACCAACCGATAGACTCGGCTTGATTCCACCTCGAGTCACCGTTATCGGACTGCGCGGGCTACCTCCTTAGGTGGATCCGCCGCCTCGAGGTCCCTTCACTCCCGGACACCCCAGGGGGAACCGATGTCGCACAGCAACGATTCCGACTTTCTGGTGCTGGGCAGCGGCGTTGCCGGTCTGTTCTACGCCCTCCGCGTCGCGGAGCACGGCCGCGTGACGGTCGTGACCAAGAAAGAGGCGGTCCAATCGGCGACGAACTTCGCACAGGGCGGCATCGCGGCTGTCGTATCCGATGAGGACTCCTTCGAGTCCCACACGCAGGACACCATGACTGCCGGGGCGGGCCTCTGCCACGAGGACGTGGTCCGCTTCGTGGTGGAACGCGGCGCCGCCGCGATCGAAGCCCTCGGCAAGGCGGGCGTCGAGTTCGATCGCGAGGCAGGCGATGCGAGCGGGGGAAAAGGCGAGTTCGAGCTCGGGCGCGAAGGTGGCCATACCGTGCGCCGGGTCCTCCATCACCGCGACGCCACCGGGCGGGAGATCGAGCGGGCGCTCCTGGCTCGGGCCCGGGCCCATCCGAACATCACCCTGCTGGAAGACCATTGCGCCATCGACCTGTTGACCACGCGAGGCGCGGGGCTGCCGGGCCCGAACCGCGCCCTCGGCGCCTACGTGCTCGACGCGAAGACGGGAGCGGTGGGGCGCTTCCGGGCGCGCGTCACATTCCTCGCGACGGGAGGTGCGGGAAAGGTCTACCTCTACACGAGCAATCCCGACATCGCGTCGGGGGACGGCATGGCGATGGCGTACCGGGCCGGCGCCGCGCTCGCGAACATGGAGTTCTTCCAGTTCCATCCCACCTGCCTCTACCACCCGCAGGCGAAGTCCTACCTGATCAGCGAAGCGCTCCGGGGCGAGGGTGCCATCCTGCGCAACCAGGCCGGTGACGCCTTCATGGAGCACCACCACCCCATGAAGGACCTCGCTCCGCGCGACATCGTGGCGCGCGCCATCGACAACGAGCTGAAGCGCACCGGCGACGACTCGGCCTTCCTCGACATCACCCACCGGGAGGCGGACTACTTGCGCGAGCGCTTCCCGAACATCTACGAGGCCTGCCTGAGCTGGGGAATCGACATCACGCAGCAGCCGATCCCGGTGGTTCCCGCGGCGCACTACTGCTGCGGAGGTGTGGTGACGAACCTCTCCGGCGAAACCGAGGTCGAGAACCTCTTCGCCGGCGGCGAGGTGACCTGCACCGGCCTCCACGGCGCGAACCGCCTGGCGTCGAACTCGCTGCTCGAAGGTGTGATCTTCGCCCAGGCGGCATCGGAGGAGGCGATTCGCAGACTCCCCGAGCTTCACCCGCCCGGGGACGTACCGGTCGAGCCCTGGAGGGAGGGAAGCGCTACGGAGAGCTCCGAGGCCGTGGTGATCACCCAGAACTGGGATGAGATCCGGCGCCTGATGTGGAACTACGTGGGAATCGTGCGCACCAACAAGCGCCTCACCCGCGCCCGGCGGCGCATCCTGCTGCTCAAGGAAGAGATCAACGAGTACTACTGGGACTTCCGCGTCACCCCGGACCTGATCGAGCTGCGCAACCTCGCCACCGTCGCCGAACTGGTGATCGAGTGCGCCTCTCGCCGCAAGGAGAGCCGCGGGCTCCACTACACGTTGAACCATCCCGACCGCGACGACGAGAACTTCCTCGCCGACACCGTCGTCCGGAGACTTTGAGCACCACAGCGGGGACGGGCTCAGGCCGGTCGAATCACGCCTTCCTGCAGCAGACTCTTCAGCGCTTCGATCACTTCGGCGTCGGACTGCGGGATCACGTCGAGGATGCGGCGAACGCTGAGGTTGGCAGCCACCAGATCGAGGACGGCCTCCTGGGTCCTGGTGAGGCTCCCTTCGCCGAGAAGCGTCTCAGCATCGATCGCAAAGCGGGCAGCGGGCTCCAGCACGCCGGTGAGCTCCGCCTGGATCAGCTTGCCGTGCTGACGAATGGCCTCCCCGATCGCCTCCTCCAGGGGAATGTCCACCGGCTCGCCGTCCGCGGCCCCGAGCCGCGCGTGGAACTCGAAGCGGCCCTGGTCCCAGGAGAGAAATCGCGACAAGGCCTTGATTCCGCGCAGGTCGCCGAGCTCTGCGTGGCGCAGCACTTCGTTCTCGAAATCGAGCGATCCCTCTTCGACACCCGAGACGATGGTGAGTGTTCCCTGCTTCGCGGCGGTACCGAGCATCCGCAGGAGAGCGACCATCCCGAGCTCCTCGATCTCCCCGTAGATGCCGGTGCGCTGCAACTCCTGCGCGGCTCGGTTCACCTCCTCCACGAATGTACTGAGCTCGCCAGCGACGGGATCCTCTCGGAACTCGATCCCGACTGCAGCGACGGTGCCCTCCGCCTCGATGTGGCGTGAGACGTTCCCCTCGACCTCGAGCCTGTCGCCCGAGACCGGATGGGTGAGCTCGAGCTTCACCGACTTGCCAACCGGCAGGTCGCTCGCGTCGGCCGAGACGAGGACGCCGGATTCGCTCAGGTCGCGGGTGCGACCCTCCAGCGACATGCTCGTGGCATCGACTCGAGCCGGAACCCGGGTCCGGATCCGCGGCGCCTTTCGCCGCTCCACAGCCGCCGCCAGGAGATCCTCGCTCTCCTCGTCACTCGCCTCGGCACTCTGGGCAAGGTCCACCTCGGACGGGTCGAAGAGGGACGCATCCCGCTCCTCTTCGAGGGGCTTCTCCTCGACAGCTGCCTCGCGCTCCAACAGAGAGTTGTCGCTCCCGCCGGGCAGCTCTCTCGCTGCGGGTTTGGGGAAGTCCGACTCCGTGAGGTCACTCGCCACCGTGAACCGCTGGAGGGTGTCGCGCAGCACAGGCGCCGGCTCGAGGAACTGAACCGCAACGCCTGCCGCGGCCTCCGAGCCTGCCTGCTCCGCCGAGAGGAAGTGCACGATCTCCGCCTCCAGCACCACCGACTCGCCACAGAAGCCGAGATCGAGCTCGATCGCGACCAGGTCGCGCGCCTCGAACTCCTCCGTGGTGTGGATGAAAGCGCCTCCCTTGACGATGTTCCGCGCGTACTCCTCCCGGAATGCGGCGGCTTCTGCGAATGAAAGGCGTAGACGAGGCATCATGATGCACGCAAACCTGGCCAAGCCGGAACGGAGCTGCGTTCCGGGGCGACGTGAGTGACCTCCTGCTCCGCCTATCGGCCCAACAGCCGGCCTGCCTGACCAATTCGCGGAAGCTGGGCCGGGAGAGCACCGGGAGTTGCCCCGCGGGGCCTCAGCGTGTCTCCAGGGCCATCCGAACGATCGCCTCGAAGAGCCGGCGGTGGAGGGACCCCGGCTCGATCTGGAGCTCGGGGTGCCACTGGACCGCCAGGAGCCGAGGGGCCTCGGGGAGCTCCAGCCCTTCCACGGTCCCGTCCGGGGCCCACGCAATCGCCCGCAGTCCCGCTCCGAGCCGATCGACCGCCTGGTGGTGCCAGGAGGCCACCTCGGAGAGCTGCGTCGCCCCCAGGACCTCGGCCAGGCGGGAGTCGGGATCGAGCTCGACCGGGTGATGAGTGTGGAGAATCTGGGTCTCACGATGACGGATGTCGTCACCCACCACGTCCTCCAGATCGGAGTGGAGGCTGCCACCCAGGGCGACGTTCAGCACCTGGGCTCCCCTGCAGATGGCGAGGACAGGAATCTTCCTCTCCAGCGCGGCGCGCATCAGCTCGAGTTCGAAGGCGTCGCGCTCTTTGCTGATGAAATACGAGCGGGGATGATCCTCTCCCCCGAATTGCGCCGGATGCAGGTCTCCCCCCCCCGAGAAGACCAGCGCCTCCAGGCTCTCGAGCAGCTCCGCTGGGCGCACCTCGCCCGGCGGTAGCAGCACGGGAATGCCGCCCCCCAGGCGAACCGCGTCCACGTAGGCGCTGGGAAGATGGAAGCGCGGGCGCCCGTCGGTCTCGCGGTGGTAGGTGGTGACACCGACGATGGGTCTCATCAGACCCGCTCGAAGTAGCGCTCTCGCTCGAAGTCCGTCACCGCCGTGTCGAAGCGGGCCTGCTCGGTCCGGGCGAAGTGAAGCAGGTGGTCGACCGCCTCATCGCCGAAGCTCTGGCGCGCGAACTCGCTGCGCTCGAGCTCCGCGATGGCCTCCGGAAGGGAGTGCGGCACCTGCGCCAGCCCTTCCGCCTTGTAGAGATCGCCCTCGAAGATCGGACCCGGGTCGAGCTTGCGCTCGATGCCGTCGAGACCCGCCGCGAGGAGAGCTGCGAAGACCAGATAGGGATTCGCGTCGGCACCCGGAATGCGGCACTCGACGCGAAGCGAGGAGCCGCCGCCGACGACCCGGAAGCCGGCCGTGCGGTTGTCGTAGCTCCAGGCGATTCCGGTGGGTGCGAAGGTCCCGGGGCGGTAGCGCTTGTACGAGTTCACCGTCGGCGCAAAGAACCAGGCGAGCTCCCGGGCGTGGGCCAGAAGCCCCCCGAGGTACCAGCGGAACGTTTCGGAGGCGCGGATGGGGCTGCCGGCCAGCGGTGTCCCCTCCCCCGCAAAGAGCGGCTCGTCGCTCTCGGACCACAGGCTGGTGTGCACGTGGAGGCTGTTGCCCGCCAACTGCTCGTCCCACTTGGCCATGAACGTCAGCGCGGAGCCCGCGCGATGGGCGATCTCCTTGGCTCCGAGCTTGTAGATCACGTGGCGATCGGCCATCTCCAGTGCGGGCGCGAAGCGGAGATTGATTTCGTGCTGGCCCGGGCCCCACTCGCCCTTGCTGAACTCGACCGGGATCGCCGAAGCATCCATCTGCCGGCGGATCTCCCCGATCACCGACTCGACGAACGTGCCGGAGAGCACGTGGTAGTCCTCGACGTAGGACTGGGTGGTGGTGAGATCGCGATAGCCCTTGGCCCGGACCCCGTCGAAGTCGTCTCGGAACAGGAAGAACTCGAGCTCACTGCCCATCTTCGGAACCAGGCCCAGCGAGCCGGCCCGCTCGAGCTGGCGGATCAGGATCGAGCGCGGTGCGACGGAGACGAGGCCGGGCGGCTCGTCGCATCGAGCGTCACACAGCACGATCGCGGTCCGATCGAGCCAGGAGGCCCTGCGAAGGGTCGAGAGGTCGGGGACGCAGTGGAGGTCGCCGTATCCGGTCTCCCAGCTCGTGAAGGCATAGCCCGGAGTCGGGTCCATCTCCATGTCGCAGGCCAGGAGGTAGTCACAGACGTGCATGCCATGCCCGGCCACCTCTTCGAGGAAGAAGCGCCCGGTGTTGCGCTTGCCGACCAGGCGTCCGTAGAGGTCCGGGATGGCGGTGATGACGGTCTCGATCTCTCCCGCCGCCACGCGCTGCGCGAGGCCGTCGAGGTCGAGCCGGCCCGGATCGGAGGGTCCGCCGCCGCTCACTCGTCCGGCACCTGCGGGTCCACCTCGGGCTCCTCGGCGCTCGGTTCGCTGGCGAGACGGAAGAGGGAGAGCTGGGGCAGGGACTGCTCAGGGTCGATCGGCACGGGGTATTCACCGGAGAAGCAGGCGTCGCAGCGTCCGTGCTTGAGCTGTTCGGAGACGCGCCGGAGCCCTTCCAGGGAGAGGTAGCCGAGGGAGTCCGCCCCGATGCTCTCGCGGATCTCCTCGACCGAGAGCCGATGGGCGATGAGTTCGCTCCGGGTGGGCATGTCGATCCCGTAGTGGCAGGACCCGATCGTCGGTGGAGCCGAGATGCGCACGTGGACCTCCCGCGCGCCCGCGGCTCGGATCATGCTCGAGATCTTGAGCAGGGTGGTGCCACGCACGATCGAGTCATCCACCAGTGCCACCCGCTTGCCACCGAGAATCCCGCGCCACCGCGTTGTGCTTGATCTTCACGCCGAAGTCGCGAATCCGCTGCACCGGCTCGATGAAGGTGCGCCCGATGAAGTGGTTGCGGATGATGGCCGTCTCGTAGGGAATCCCCGATTCCTCCGCGAAGCCCAGCGCGGCCGGACATCCGGAGTCGAGCAGCGGCACCACCATGTCGGCCTCGACGGGATGCTCCCGGGCGAGCGTGCGGCCGAGATCCTTGCGGAATGCGTAGACGTTCCCGCCCCGCAGGTTCGAATCCGGCCGGGCGAAGTAGATGTACTCGAAGATGCAGAACGATTCGCGCTCGGACTTCGGAAACGGCCGCAGCGAACGCAGCCTTCCTCGCCGGACCACCACCACCTCACCCGGATCCAGATAGCGCTCCGTCTGGGCGCCGATCAGATCCAGAGCGCAGGTCTCGCTCGCAGCCACCCAGGCACCGTTCAAACGTCCCAGGACCAGCGGCCGGAACCCGTCCGGGTCGCGTCCCGCGACCATCGCGTCGTGGGTGAGCATGACCACGGCGAAGGCACCCTTCAATCGGGAGAGCGCATCGATCAGCCGCTCCTCCAGAGTCGATTCCCGGGAGCGCGCCAGCAGGTGCACCATCACCTCGCTGTCGGAGGTGGTGCTGAAGATGGCGCCCCTGCCCTCGAGCTCCCTTTGAACCGCGGCGGCGTTCACCAGGTTTCCATTGTGGGCGAGGGCAACGGGACCAGCGTCCGTGTTCGCGCAGAAAGGCTGTGCGTTGCGGAGCGAACTCGCGCCGCTGGTCGAGTAGCGGACGTGGCCGATGGCGTGGCGGCCGGGAAGCCTGGCGAGGCTCTTCTCGTCGAACACGTCGGAGACGAGACCCATGGCGCGGTGAGCGAAGTGCTCGCCACCCTGCGTCGAGCAGATCCCGGCGCTCTCCTGTCCCCGGTGCTGCAGTGCGTAGAGCCCGAGGTAGGTGATGGTAGCGGCCTCCGGGTGCCCGTGGATGCCGAACACTCCACACTCGTCCCGGATCCGATCGTCCTCGCACTCGCGGGCCAGATCGCGCAGCGCCTTCGGCTCGCTGGATGACGATCGCGAATGCTCTCGACCCATCTTCGGACTCTCCTACAACTGCCCAGCCTGAGTGACCAAGAAGAAGGTGTAGGCCAACATCAGATAGTACATCACGGGGATCGCCAGGAGGCTCGAATCGACCCGGTCGAGAATGCCACCGGTCCCCGGCAACAAAATCCCGGTGTCCTTGACGTCGGCGTCGCGCTTGAGGAGCGACTCCACCAGGTCCCCGACGATTCCGACGACCGCGAGGATCCCCCCGAGCACTCCACACAACATCCAGCCGATGGGGGCGGTGACACCGGGGATCAGGACCTCGAAGACCGCCTTGCAGGCGAGAGCCACACCCACGCCCGCGACCACGGCTCCGAGCGCTCCCTCGACGGTCTTCCCCGGACTGATCTTGGGCGCCAGCTTGTGCCGTCCGTAGGCGCGGCCGGTGAAGTAGGCGCCGGCGTCGCCCGCGATCACGACGGCGAGAGTGAAGATCAGGTAGTAGATGCCGACCTCGGGGAGAATCCCGACCGGCGCGACGTCCCCCCACTGCCCCTGCACGGCCCCGTAGAAATCGCGCAGCACGATCGCATGGGAGAGCAGCCAGCCCACGTAGAAGATGCCGAAGAAGGTGCCGGAGATGCTGGCGAGCGATTCGGAGATCCGGGCCTTGCCGAGTTGGGCAACCATCAGGCCGAGGAGCACCGCGCTCATCAGGATCGTGGTGTGGTACTCGCTTCCCACGAAGGCCACCACGGGCAGTGAAGCTCCGGCAACGGTTCCGAAGGTGCGGAGCGGATGGGCGCCCTTGGCCTCGATCAGCTGGTAGAACTCGCTCAGCCCCAGCACCGTGACCACCACCACGGTGGCGAGTACCCAGAGCCCCCCCTGGAAGATCACGTACAGGACGAGCGGAATCAGCACGGCTGCCGTCAACAGGCGAAGCTGCAGATTGCTGGCGGTCCACCCGGAGCGCGACTCCTCGATGGGCGTCGGCGGCTTCGGGTGGATCGGCTCCTCGCGGCCGGGTGTCGACTCCGTCAACCTTCAGTCCCCCGTGTGACCGAAACCGCCGGGGCCCCGGCGTGTCGCGTCGAGATCCGGCTGCTCGTCCCACTCGACCCGGGTCACCGGCGCGACGACGAGCTGCGCGATCCGATCCCCTCGCTGGATCACATAGGGCTCGGACCCCGAATTCCAGACGATGACCTTCAGCTCTCCGCGGTAGTCGGAGTCTACCGTACCGGGCGCATTGGGGAGCGTGATGCCGTGCGCGAGGGCCAGCCCGCTGCGCGGCCGCACCTGGGCCTCGTATCCCGTTGGCAGTGCGATCCGCACCCCGGTCGGGACCAGCGCGCGCTCCCCGGGCGCCAGCACGCGCTCGCCCTCCACCGAGGCGTGGAGGTCGCAACCCGCCGCCCCCTCGGTCGCATAGCTCGGAAGGGGCAGATCCGAGGCACCGGGAAGGCGGGCGATCGCGACGCGAACCGCCACGGGCTCAGCCCTGGCCGATGGCGTCGGCCAGCGCCTCCTTGCGCGACAGGCGGATCCTTCCGCTCGGATCGATGTCGATGCACTTGGCCAGGACCTCGTCGCCCTCGGCCAGGACGTCGGTCACCTTGTCCACCCGCCCCTCGGCCAGGTGGCTGATGTGGATCAGCCCATCGGTCCCCGGGAAGATCTCGACGAAGGCGCCGAAGTCGGTGATCCGCTTGACCTTTCCGAGGTAGACCCTGTCGATCTCGGCCTCCTGGGTGAGCTCGCCCACCATCGCCCGGGCCCGCTCCAGGGATTCGAGATCGGGCGCGAAGATCCCCACCTCGCCGTTGTCGTCGACGTCGATCTTGGCGCCGGTCGTCTCCTGGATGGCGCGGATGACCTTGCCGCCGGGTCCGATGATGTCGCGAATCCGATCCGGCTTGATGTGGATCACCTCGAGGCGCGGGGCCCACTTCGACAGGTCGACCCGCGCCTGGAACCCGTCGAGCTCCGCCTTGGTCTCCGACTCCATGCAATCGAGAATGTGGAGGCGTCCGTCGCGGGCCTGGCCGAGAGCCTGCTCCATCACGTTCCAGTCGACGCTTTCGATCTTGATGTCCATCTGGAGGGCGGTGATGCCCTCGCGGGTGCCGGCCACCTTGAAGTCCATGTCGCCGAGGTGGTCCTCGTCACCGAGGATGTCCGAGAGGATCGCGTGACGGTCGCCGTCCTGAATCAGCCCCATGGCGATTCCCGCCACGGGCGCCTTCAGCGGGACGCCCGCGTCCATCAGGGAAAGCGTGGCGCCGCAGACCGTCGCCATCGACGAGGAGCCGTTCGACTCGAGGATCTCGGATACCACCCGAACCGTGTAGGGGAAGTCTTCCTGGGGCGGCAGCACCGCCTGGATCGCGCGCTCGGCGAGGTTTCCGTGGCCGACCTCCCGGCGCGAGGGACCCCGCAGGAATTTCGCCTCGCCCACCGAGAAGGGCGGGAAGTTGTAGTGGAGCATGAAGTTCTTGGTGGTGCGCCCGGTGAGGGCGTCGATGGTCTGGGCGTCCCCCGAGCTGCCGAGGGTGGTGTAGACCAGGGCCTGGGTCTCGCCGCGCGTGAAGAGCGCAGCGCCGTGCGCCCGCGGCACCGCGCGCACCTCGCAGGCGATCTGCCGGACGTCCACGGTAGAGCGGCCGTCGATCCGGGTACCGTCGCCGAGAATCCGCTCGCGCACCAGCCGGGAGCGCAGGTCGTGGAGACTCCCCTTCACGTCGCCGAGGAGCTTGCGGAGCCCTGCCTGGCGTTCCTCGACCGCCTCCAGGGAGTCGAGGGCCACCTTCTGCTTCCGGTACTCGTCCCTGAACCGGTCCACCACGGCCTTCTCGACGGAGGCGATCCTGTCGTAGCGCTCGGCTTTGGTTCGAATCGCCACGGCCTCGCGCGAGATCCTCCTCGGCTTCCTGTCGCACCTGCGCGTCGATCTCGGCACGGCTCTCCGCAGCCGGGATCTCGCGCTTGGGCCTTCCGACCTTCGCGACCAGCTCCTCCTGGATATCGATCAGGGGCTGGATCTTTTCGTGGGCGAACTGGAGTGCCGCGAGCACTTTGGCCTCGGTCGCCTCCTTGGCGCTCCCCTCGACCATCACCAGCGCATCCCGACTCCCGGCCACGACCAGGTCCATTCCGGATTCGGCCAGCTGGGAATTGACCGGGTTCACGACAAACTCGCCCTCCACCATCCCGACCCGCAGCGCCGCGATCGGCCCCAGGAACGGAAGGTCGGAGATGCCGAGCGCCGCCGAGGCGCCGATCAACGCGGGAATATCCGGATGGGTGACGCCGTCAGCGGCGAGCACCGTCGCGAGGATCTGGGTCTCGTCTTTGTAGCCGTCGGCGAACAGCGGGCGGATCGAGCGGTCGATGAAGCGACAGACGATGATCTCGCGATCCGCGAGGCGCCCCTCGCGCTTGAAGAAGCCTCCGGGAATCTTGCCGGCGGCCGAGGTCTTCTCCACGAAATCCACGGTGAGGGGGAAGAAATCGATCCCCTCGCGCGGCGTACCCGAGGTGGCGGCGACGAGCACGACCGTGTCGCCATAGCTCACGAGGGCAGCTCCGGCCGCCTGCTTGGCCACGCGTCCGGTCTCGATCGAGAGCGTGCGATCGCCGAGCTGTGTCGACACGCTGGTGGGTTCGAACCAATAGGGCATTGAAAATGGTCTCCTCCCCGCCCGATCGCGTGGATCGGGTTGCGGAGTCATGAGGCGGTGGGTGACGGGATCGAGGGGAGACGGAATGCGGGATCTGGGATTCGCGAAGATGGCTGGCAAGAGCCGGCTTCTCGGATCACGGACTCCCACATTCCGCGTCGGCGCGACCCGCGCGCCCACCTCTTTTGGGGTTCCGCCTGTCTCTCAGGCGGGTGTGCCGCCCTTTCCTTCTAGCGGCGCAGACCCAGTTCCTTGATCAGGGTCTGGTAACGCCCGGAGTCCTGGCTCCGGAGATAGTCCAGCAGCCTTCGCCGCTGGCTCACCAGCTTGAGCAAGCCGCGTCGCGAGTGATGATCCTTCTTGTGCGTCTTGAAGTGCTCGGTGAGCTCGTTGATCCGCACGGTCAGAATCGCGACCTGAACCTCCGGCGAGCCGGTATCCGTCTCGTGGGTCCGGAAGCGGTCGATGACTTCGCGCTTGCGTTCAGCAGGAATCAAAATGGTGTACCTCGGCACTGGGCGGGCTGGATCGACTCACCGATCCTCGGACGAGCCCACCAGGCGCCGTAAGTGGCCGCAAGGTTTATCAAAGCCGCTCCGGCGCCGCCAGCACCCGGAGCGGGTGGAGGCGGCGGTCGGGGCGAAGCTCCATGACCGCTACCAGCATACCGGAGGGAGCCATGGCGGCCAGCCTGTCACCAGGACGGGGCGGCGAACCCGACTCGAAGGGACCGGCTGCCTCGGCGACGGGGATGTCGCCGCCGTGGGAGACCCGCCGGGCCTGCGCCGCCTGGAGCTTCACCAGCGGGAGGCCGAGCGCCCGCTCCGGGTTGATCAGCCACTTCTCGCAGCCGCCCTGCCCCGCCGCCGCTTCCAGGTCCTCCACCGAGGCAGCCTGTTCCAGGGCGAAGGGGCCGCTGGCGGTGCGCCGAAGCCCCGAGAGGTGCGCTCCGCAGCCGAGGCGCTCCCCCAGATCCGACGCCAGGGTCCTCACATAGGTGCCCGGAGAGCAGGAGATCTCGATTCCGATCTCCGGCGGCTCGTAGTAATGCACCTCCAGCGAGCTGATCCGGATCGGGCGCGGCGCGCGCTCCACCTCCTCGCCCTTCCGCGCCAGGCGATACAGGGGCACTCCGTCCTTCTTCACAGAGCTGAACATGGGCGGGACCTGCAGGGTCTCGCCGAGGAACTCCGCCAGGGCCGCCCGGACCACGTCCTCGGAGGGGAGGGGGCCATCGTGCCGGTGCAACACCCGGCCCTCGGCATCGTAGGTATTGGTGGCGACACCGAGGCGAATGCTCCCCACGTAGATTCTGGCTCCCCGGGAGACGAAGGGTGCGAGCTTGGTGGCCTCGCGGATGGCCAGGGGAAGCAGCCCTGTCGCCAGGGGATCGAGCGTGCCGAGATGCCCGACCTTCTTGATCCCGAACCAGCGGCGGGCAGTTTGGACCACCTGGTGCGAGGTCCAACCCACGGGCTTGTCGACGACGAGGAAGCCGCTGGGACCGGGCCGATCGCTGCGCTTGCCCCTACCTCTGCGTGCCATCCCGGATCTCTCGCAGGAGAGAGAGGGTCGCATCCCCCTGCGCCAGAGAGGAATCGTAGCGGAAGCGCAGCTCGGGAATCCGCTTCAGATCGAGAACCCGGGCGAGCCGGTGGCGAAGAAACCCGGCGGCGCTCGCGAGCCCCGCCTCGCTGGCCGAGCGGTCCTCGGAATCCTTCGACTGGAGGGCGCTCCAGTAGACGCGAGCATTGGAGAGATCGGGGGCGACATCGACATGGATCAGTGTCACGAGGCCGATGCGCGGGTCGGTAGCCTCCTCGCGCAGCAGCCGCGCCAGCTCGGCACGGATCTGCTCGCCGATCCGTTCGGTCCGGCGGCTCATAGGACTTCCACTTCTTGATCGACCACCTCGGCCAGGTGCAGGTCCTCGATGAAGTCGATCGCCTTCTCGAGCCTCCGCCGAGCGCTCTGGGAATCCATGGAAACGGTGCAGATTCCGAGAGTGGCGCGCTGCCAGGTCCCCTGGCCTCCCACCTCCGCAACGGCGACGTTGAACCGGTTCCGCAATCGCTGGCTGATGGCGCGCACCACGCCTCTCTTCTGTTTGAGCGACTGTGAGCCGTGAACGTGCAACTCGACGCGGGCTGCCCCGATGACCATCAGAGCTCGGCCGGCTTTTCCTCGTGTTCGAAAGCCTCGATCACGTCGCCGATCTTCACGTCGTTGAAGCCGTCGATTCCGATGCCGCACTCGAAGCCCGACTGGACCTCTCGAACGTCATCCTTGAAGCGCTTCAGCGAGCCAAACTTGCCCTGGTAGACCTGGACGCCGTCGCGAACCAGCCGGGCGCCGAGATTGCGCCGCATCGTGCCGTCGGTCACGTAGCAGCCCGCGATGGTCCCGAGTCTGGGTATCGTGAAGGTCTTCCGCACCTCGGCCTGCCCGACGACCACCTCCTTCACGGTCGGAGGGAGCAGGCCAGCCATGGCGGCGCGGACCTCGTCGATCACCTCGTAGATCACCTGGTAGAGGCGAACGTCGACAGCCTGGCTCTCGGCGGCCGCCCGGGCGGTGGGATCGGGCCGGACGTGGAAGCCGACCACGATCGCGGAGCTGGCTGCTGCGAGCTGTACGTCGCTCTCGGTGACCGCGCCGACGGCGGCGTGGATGACGTTCAGCTTCACCTTGTCCGTGGGCAGCTGCAGGAGCGAATCGCGCAACGCCTCGGCCGAGCCCTGGGTATCGGACTTGACGATGACGTTGAGCTCCCTGACGCCCCCGTTCTCGGCCTCCGCGAAGAGATCTTCGAGCGTGAGCCGCGGCTTGGGCGCCTCCGTCCGGCCGCGGGCCTGGCTGTCGCGGTGGCTGGAGATGTCCTTGGCGATGCGCTCGCTCTCGACGACGCTCAGCAGGTCCCCCGCCTCGGGTAGACCGGAGAACCCGACGACCTGGACCGGCATCGAGGGCCCCGCTTCCCGAACGACTCCGCCGTGCTCGTTCAGCATGGTGCGGACGCGTCCGTGGATGGTCCCGACCACGAGCGCGTCACCGCGCCGCAGGGTTCCCTGCTTCACCAGAACCGTCGCCACCGGGCCTCGCCCCCGGTCGAGCTCCGATTCGAGCACCACGCCCTCGGCGCGACGATCCGCGTCGGCCCTGGGCTCGATCAGCTCAGCCTGCAGGGCGACCGCCTCGAGAAGCTTGTCGAGGCCGGTCTTCCGGGTGGCCGAGACCTCCACGGCGAGCACGTCGCCGCCGAAATCCTCGGTGACCAGACCGTGCTCCATCAGCCGCTGCCGCGCCATCTGCGGGTTGGCGTCGGGCAGATCGCACTTGTTGAGCGCTACCACGATCGGGACTTCCGCCGCCTTGGCGTGATCGATCGCCTCGACCGTCTGCGGCATGATGCCCTCACTCGCCGCGATCACCAGGATGACGAGGTCGGTGACCTGGGCGCCGCGGGCCCGCATCGCGGTGAAGGCGGCGTGGCCCGGCGTGTCGATGAAGGTGAGGCTCTGGTCACCGACGGTGACCTGGTAGGCGCCGATGTGCTGCGTGATGCCTCCCGCCTCGCCGGCCACGACGTCGGTCTGGCGCAGGGCGTCGAGAAGCGAAGTCTTGCCGTGGTCGACGTGACCCATCACGGTGACGACCGCGGGACGCGGCTCGAGACCATTCGCGTCCGCTCCCTGATCGGAGACCGCCAGGTACTCTGCCTCCTGGAAGCCCACGTCCTGGACCTCGTACCCGAGCTCCTTCGCAACCGCTTCGGCCGTCGCTACGGGCACGGTCTGGTGGATCGACACCATGGTGCCGAGCGCCATCAGCTTGCCCTGGATCTCGTGCTGCCTTGGCGCCGAGCTGCCTGGCGAGCTCTGCGACGCTGATGTCGCCTTCGACGCGCACGATGCGCTTTTGCGCCTTGGGTGCGACGGCCGCGGGCTTCTTGGCGAGCGCGTCCCTCCGCTTGCGCCGAGGTGAGGTGAAGGCGCGCGGAGTCACCGTGACCGAGGGACGACCCGTTGTCCGGCTCGTGACCTGCCGGGCGATCTTCTCCTGCTCCTGGAGGTTGACGACCTCGCGGAACTGCTTGCGCTGCCGCCCCTTGCGGTCCGGCGCCTCCTGGGGGGCGCGGGGCGCTTCTCCGCTCACAGGAGGCTTGGGGCGCACGACCGGAGTGGTCTCGGCGCGCGCCCCGACGGGAGCCGGCGCCTCGGGAACGACGGGCGGCGGAACCTCGGGGACGGGGACTTCGAGCTCCGGAATCTCGGGCGCCGGCACTCCGGGCTCCGCCACGGCGGGCTCCACCGGGGCAGTCTCCTCGGGAACCGCGACCGGCTCCGTCGACTCGGGCTGCACTTCGGCCGGAGCTTCGGGCTCGACCGGAGCCGGCTCGGGCTCCAGCTCGACCCGCTTGCGCCGGCGAATCACGGCGCCGCCTCCCTTTCGGGCGACACGCGCCTCGGTCACAGGCCCCTGGCGAAGCTTCACGCCCAGCTTCTCGCGCAGCAGCGCCGCCTCGTCGTCGTCGACGGAGGCCATCGCGCTCTTCAGCTCGACGCCGATGGCACGCGCCTTCTCGACGAACTCGGTGCGCTCGATGCCGAGCTCTTCTGCGATCTTGTAGGCCCTGACCTTTGCCATTCGCGCCGCTCAGCTCCGATCCGCTTCCGGCGCGGACTGATCCGCACCGCCTGCCTCGGCCGGCTCTGCCGCGCTCGCCTTCGGCCGCCTCCGCGGTCCCGTCCAGAGCCGCGTCCGCCGGCTCGCCTTCGGCCGCCTCCGCCAGCGCGGCTGCTTCCGCTGCGGCAGCCTCCGCTGCAGCCGCCTCCGCCGCAGCCGCCGCAGCGGCCTCGGCCTCGGCTCGCGCCTCCGCCTCCACCTTCTCGACCGCGAGCTCGGCGGCCCGCCGCTTGATCGCCTCGGCGCCGGACTCGTCGATGCCGGGCAGCGAGGCCAGCAGCTCCGACTGGCATTCCGCCAGATCCTCCAGGGAGGTGATGCCGCTGCTGCAGCAGCAGATCCGCCTCGGGCTCTCCGCAGCCCTCGACGACCGAGACGGCCACCGCGAACCAGCGCGCAACCTCGCGCATCTTCGATTCGCTCTTGATGTCGATCCGCCAGCCGGTGAGCTGGACGGCGAGCCGAACGTTCTGTCCCTTGCGTCCGATCGCGAGAGAGAGCTGGTCGTCGGGGACGATCACATCCATCGAGTTCTCTGCCTCGTCGATGATCACCTTCGAAACCTGCGCAGGGGAGAGCGCGCTGCACACGTAGCGCGCCGTGTCCGGGCTCCACGGCACGATGTCGATGCGCTCGCCGCGCAGCTCCTGGACGACGGCCTGAACGCGGCTTCCCTTCATGCCCACGCAGGCTCCCACCGGATCGACGTCGCCATCGCGCGAGGCCACTGCGATCTTGGAGCGGCCGCCGGGCTCGCGCGCCGCGGACTCGATGGTCACGATGCCCTCGTACATCTCCGGCACCTCCTGGGCGAAGAGCTTCGTCAGCATCTCGATGCACGCACGCGAGAGAACGATCTGAGCGCCCTTCGAGGCGTGGTTGACGTCGAGGACGTAGGCGCGGATGCGGTCTCCGGGCCGGTAGTTCTCGCGCGGCACCTGCTCCTTGGGCGGCAGGATCGGCCTCGGCGCGCCCCAGGTCGACGATGATCGAGCCCTTCTCGAAGCGGCGGACGATCCCGTTCAGGACCTCTCCCTTTCGGTCCTTGTACTCGTCGAAGACGATGTCCCGCTCGGCGTCGCGAACCCGCTGGATGATCACCTGCTTGGCGGTCTGGGCGAGAATCCGGCCGAAGCCGGTGGTGTCGAGCTTGACGCCGATCTCGTCACCGATCTGGGCTTCCGGGTCGTACTCGCGGGCTTCGCCCAATGTGATCTGGATCGTCGCGTCCATCGCGTACTCCACGACCTCCCGGAACTCGAAGAGCTCGATCTCACCGGTCTCTGCGTTGAAGCGTGCCTCGATCTCGCGTCTCCTGCCCGAACTTCTTCCGCGCGGCCTGACGCATCGCCTCTTCGAGAGCACCGATGATGGTGTCCCGGTCGATGCCCTTGTCCTTGGCAATCTGATCGATCTCCCGCCTTAGCGGAGCGATGTTCATCTGGACTCCACCTCGCCGTTGCGCAAGCGCCGCCTAGCGGCTCACCCGCGTTGCGAAATCCTCGCGAGTGAACTCGTAAACCGCATTCGCCTTCGCCACCTCGGCGAAGGCGATCTCGACCTCTTCCCCATCGATCAGGAGACGCGCTACGGCTTCGTCGAAGCCAACCAGACGTCCCCTGAAGCGCCGCCGACCATCTCGCGGCGCGCGAGTCTCGATCTGGATCTCGCGGCCACAGGCCGCTTCGAAATCCTTCTCTCGCGCCAGCACCCGGTCGAGCCCGGGCGACGAGACCTCTAGCGTGTAACGGACCGGAATCAGATCGCCCGCGTCCAGATGGCTGCCGATCTCGCGAGAGACGCGCGCGCAGTCCTCGACGGGGACGCAGCCGTCCCCCTCCGGCGTGTCGACGATGACGCGCAGGACCCACGGCGCCCGACCCCGCTTGAGGTAGGCGTCGACCAGCTCGAGGCCATGGTCATCGACGATGGGCTCTGCCAATGCCCGCATCTCTTCCGGGATGTCCCGGTACACAATCGATCCGTTCCAAACGCACGTCCGGCGATTTCACCCTAAAACAAAAAGGTGGACGATTCGCCCACCTTTTCCCGCGTACAAATCTAGCGTAACCTATCCAAATCAAAGGGGGTTTGCAAGAGCGACCGACCCCGGCCGCGCGCTTGTCCCGGGGGGCTTCGAGAGGCTGGCTAGCGACGGGGAAACGCCACCGCTCCGACCAGATCGGAGACCCGCTCCACGCCGTGACGCGTGCAATACCCCTCGATCCCCTCGGCCACCTCCGCCGCCGCCATCGGATTCAGGAAGTTCGCGGTGCCGACCTGGACCGCGGACGCCCCGCAGAGCAGAAACTGGATGGCATCCTCGCCGGTCGAGATTCCCCCTACCCCGCAAATCGGGATCTCGACGGCCTGGGCGCACTGCCAGACCATCCGGAGCGCCACGGGCCGGATCGCGGGGCCGGAGAGGCCGCCGAGGCCGTTCGAGAGGCTGGGCCTTCGCGTCTCCACGTCCACCACCAGCCCTTGAAGGGTGTTGATCGCCGCGATCCCATCGGCCCCTTCCCCCTCACAGACCCGGGCCATCTCGGCGATGTGGGTCACGTTGGGCGAGAGCTTCACCAGCAGGGGAAGGGAGGTCGCGCGCCGGACCGCGCGGATCAGCCGGGCCAGAACTGCGGGGTTCTGGCCGAACTCGATCCCGCCGCTCTGGACGTGGGGGCAGGAGGCGTTGACCTCGACCCCGACGACCTTCGGCGCGCCGACCAGGCGCTTGCAGACCTCGGCGTAGAGATCGATCTCGGTGCCGAAGACGCTGGCGATCACGGGCACGCCTTCCGGGATCTCCGGAAGCTTCTCCTGGATGAAGGCATCGACGCCGACGTTCTCCAGACTGATGGCGTTGAGCATCCCGGCCGGTGTCTCGACGATACGGGGCGGCGGATTGCCGTGACGAGGCTCGAGGGTGAGGCTCTTGGCGACGAAGCCGCCGATCCGACGCAGATCCATGAAGGGGGCCAGCTCCGTCCCGTAGCCGAAGGTGCCCGAGGCGGTCAGCACCGGGTTTCTGAGCTGGATCCCACCGAGGTTGGTGGAGAGGTCCGGCAGCGTGCTCATGGCAGCCCCTCCCAGGAGAGTTCACCGGCTTCGAAGACCGGACCGTCCCGGCAGACCAGGTGGTAACCCTCGTCAGAGCGCGGCACCGCGCAGCCGAGACAGATGCCGAAGCCGCAGGCCATCCGGTTCTCGAGAGAGACGAGGCAAGGCAGGCCCGCGGCGCGGGCGATCTCCGCGGCCCGCTGCATCATCGGCGTGGGACCGCACGCGTAGACCCGCGCCGTCGGCTCGCGGGCGATCTCCGGCTCCAGGAGGTCCGTCACCAGACCCGGGGTCCCCTCGCTGCCGTCGTCGGTGGCCACCCGGAGCTCCACGTCCAGGCTTTCGAAATCGGCCCGGCCCATCAGGTCGGCCGCGCTGCGCGCGCCGAGGAGCAGCGAGACCCGGGCCCGCTCCAACGAGCGCAGCGCCAGCTCGAAGAGCGACGCGATGCCGGTCCCGCCACCCACCAGAATGATGCGATCGCCGGGAGCGGGCTCGGGGAAGCCCTGGCCGAGAGGGCCGACCAGGCGGATCGCCTCACCCGGGCGGGCATCGGCGAGAAGCCTCGTTCCCCGGCCGACGATCTTGTAGAGGACCTGGACCTCCGCCGCCCCGCCCGTCCGGCGCGTGCGAAAGATCGCCATCGGACGCGGCAGCAGGGGGTCGTAGCGCTCGACCGCGCCCCGGGCGCCGGGCGAGAGCATCAGGAACTGCCCGGGCTGTGACTCGGGCCAGCCCTCGCGGATGCGAAGCACGAGGCGGCGGCTGCTCTCCCCCTCGGCGGTGTTGGAGATGATCTCCGAGTCCACGCGCAGCGGTTTCACATCGACCTCGTCATCAGGAGTGCGTCTTCACCGTCGGCGTAATAGCGCGGTCTGCTGGCCGACCGCGACGAATCCGGCATTCGCGTAGAAAGCCCGTCCGGCGAGGTTCGAGGGCCGGACCTCGAGGAGCGCAGTGCGGGCGCCGCTCGCCGTCTCGATGCGAAGCAGCGCGCCCAGCAGCGCCCTGGCCACGCCGCGCCTGCGCTGCGCGGGATCGACCGCGACGGAGAGCACGTGCACCTCGTCGGCGATGCGGCGCGCGGCGAGATAGCCGACCCTACGAACACCCTCCCGGGCCACCCAGAGCCGCGCTTCGGGCAGCTGGAACTCCTGTTCGAACAGGCGCAGCGGCCAGGGTTGTGGGAGGGATGCAGCGGCGAGTGTGGCGATCCCGGCGATGTCCGCCCGGTCCGCGGCGGAGATCTCAGTCACGCTGCGGCACCTTGATCTCGAGACTGCGCACCTTGCGAGACAGACTCTCCCGGGCGATCCCGATGCCCTCGGCGGTGCGGGAGATGTTCCAGTCGTTCTCCCGCAGGCGGGCGATCAGGAACTCCCGCTCGAAGTCCCGGCGCGCCTCTCCGAGGGTGGCCCCCTCGATCTCCTCGCGCGGCGAGCGGTCCTCAAGCTCCTGGGGCAGATCCTCGGCTCGGATCTTCGGGCCCGGGGTCATCAGGACCAGCCGCTCCATCAGGTTGCGGAGCTCGCGGACGTTGCCGGGCCAGCTGTAGGCCTGGAGCCGGTTCATGGCACGGGGAGCGATCTGCTTCCGCCGGGTTCCGGACTCCGCGCAGAACTCCTCCACGAAGGCCTTGGCGAGGATCGGCAAGTCCTCGCGGCGTTCCCGGAGCGCCGGAACGTGGAAGGGAATCACGTTGAGGCGGTAGTAGAGATCCTCCCGGAACTTCCCTTCCTGGATCTCCGTCTCCAGGCTCTTGTTGCTCGCGGCGATCACGCGCACGTCCACGTCGATGGTGTCGGTGCCGCCCACCCGCTCGAACTTGTGCTCCTGAAGGATGCGCAGGATCTTGGCCTGGGTGCGCAGGCTCATGTCCGCGATCTCGTCGAGGAAGATCGTCCCCTCGTCGGCGAGTTCGAACTTGCCGCGCTTCTGGGCGATGGCCCCGGTGAACGCCCCCTTCTCGTGGCCGAACAGCTCCGATTCGATCAGCTCCTCGGGGATGGCGGCGCAGTTCACGTCTACGAAGGGCTTCTCTGCGCGCTTGCTCTGGAGGTGGATCTGCTTGGCCACCATCTCCTTGCCCGTCCCGTTCTCACCGGTGATCAGCACCCAGCCGTTGGTCGGCGCGGCGACCTCGATCTGCTGCTTCAACTTCCTGATCGGCTCCGACTCCCCCAGGATCTGGTGGGCGCGAATGCTCTCGGCCCGGAGCTGCCGGTTCTCGCGCTCGAGGCGCGAGCGATCCAGGGCATGGCGCAGGGTCAGGAGCAGCTTCTCCACCGACAGCGGCTTCTCGATGAAGTCGAAGGCTCCCAGCTGCGTGGCCCGCACGGCGGTCTCGATCGTGCCGTGACCGCTCATCATCACCACCGGCAGACCCGGCCAGACCCGGCGGATCTCCTCCAGGATCTCGACGCCGTCGCGACCGGGCATGGCGATGTCCAGCAGCACCAGATCGATGGGCTCGTCCCCCTCCCGAAGCTCCGAGAGGGCGATCTCACCGTCGGCGGCGGTGCCCGTCTCGAAGCCCTCGTCGGAGAGGAGTCCCGCCAGGGCGCGGCGGATGCTCTCTTCGTCGTCGACGATCAGGATGCGGCTCAAGCCTCAGATGCTCCGTACGGGAAGCTCGACGATGAAGCGGGTTCCACGAGGTCCGTTCCCGTGGACTCGAATATAGCCGCGATGGTCCTCGATGATGCGGGAGACGATCGCGAGGCCGAGACCCGATCCGTCGTCCTTGGTCGAGAAGTAGGGCTCGAAGATCCGCCGGCGGTCCTCCAGTGGAATTCCGATTCCGTCGTCGGCGATTTCGAGTCTCACCGTCTGCAGCGGGGCATCGTGAACGGTGCGCACCTCGACGCAACCGGTCCCTCCTCCCTCCGCCGCCCGCTCGAGCACAGCCGAGGTGGCGTTGTCGATCATGTTGAAGAGCACACGGCGGATCTGTTCCCGGTCGAGGTCCACCTTCGGAAGCTGCGGATCGAGATCCTGCTCGAAGTGCACCCCGTCGGCCCCCGCGTAGCTGGAGATCGCCTCCTGGACCAACTGGTTGAGATCGTCGGGCCGGGGCTGCGCCGCGGGCAAGCGGGCAAAGTTGGAGAACTCGTTGACCAGCACCTTCAGGCCCTCGACCTGGCTGGTGATGGTATCCACGCACTCGTCGAAGACCTGCGAGTCCCCGGGGCTTCCGCTCAGTCGATCGCGGAAACGGCGGCGGATTCTCTGCGCGGAGAGCTGGATCGGCGTGAGCGGGTTCTTGATCTCGTGCGCGATTCGCCGCGCGACTTCCCGCCAGGCCGCCATGCGCTGGGCCCGCACCTCCTGGGTGTAGTCGTCGAACACCACGACGGACCCGATGGGCTTCCCGTCGTAGTCCTGGAGCAGTGTCAGCGTGACGAGGAGGGTGAGCATCTCGTCGCCGCTCGGCACCTGCACCTGCTGGCGGACGCTCTCGCGCATGCCCGGGCGTGTCTGGCTGCTGAGCTCGCGGATCACGTCCAGGTACTCGGTCCGCGTCAGCACCTCTTCCAGCTTGCTGCCGATCACGTCCGTGCCGGGAGCAATGCCGAGCAGCCGCTGTGCCGCGGGATTGATGGTGCCGATGCGGCCCTCGGCGTCGAGCGAGACCACCCCGGCGTCCACGTTGCGCAGCACGATCTCCATGTACCGGCGCCGCTGGTCGAGCTCGGTGGTGGAGCGCTCCAGACCCGAGCGAGCTTCGCGCAGATCGCGGGTCATCTGGTTGAAGGAGCGGACCAGGAAGCCGATCTCGTCGTTGGAGCTGGCCTGGACGACGACGTTCAGATCTCCCCGCGCGACCTTCTCGGTCCCCTCGACCAGGGAGCGAATCGGGCCCGTCACGCCCTTCGCCATGCGCAGGCCCCACCACAGGGCGAAGAGCACGATCACCAGGGAGAAGAGCAGCAGGACCAGCTGGTAGACGCCGGCAATCCGCCCCGCGAAGGGCTGGATCGCGCGGTACTCCTCGAGGGCCGCGCGGATCGCGCCGACCTTGTAGACCAGCGGGTGGGGCACCAGGTGGTTCACGACCACCGCGCCCACCACCTCCACCGAACGAGCGGGATCCGACGAGTAGATCGGCACGGCGCCCCGGATCACGTCGCCGATCTCCGTGCCGGTGCCCTCGACCACGGACGCCTGCTCTCCCTCGAGCGCGGAGGCGACGATCCGGCTGTCCCGCTTGACGAACGCCGCCGTCGGGATCTCCGGGTTCACCAGTGTGGCGATGGGCTCGGCCTCGGCGAAAGGGAAGATCTGGATCACGCCGAGGTTGTACTCGCGCTGCTTGACCTGAAGGAACTGGGCCAGCTCTTCGTTGTTCCCTTCGCGAAGCAACCGCTTCGCCCGGATCTCTTCCGAGATCTGGCTGCCGAAGTGCAGCGCGTTGCCCGTCCACGCGTCGTAGTAGGCATCTGCCACGTCGCGGCTGTCGTCGATGGCCCGGTCCATCTGCAGGCTGAACCAGGTGTCGATGGAGGCGGTGATGAACGAGGAGGAGACGACGTACTGGAGCCCCATTGGGATCGCGGCAACCAGGAACAGGGCGAGGGCGAACTTCAGATTGAGGTGCGAACCGAGGGCTCCCGAACGCCGCTCGAAGACCAGCTTCACGAAGTTCCGCGAGATCAGATAGATCAGCAGGACGATCAGAACCACGTTGAAGGCGTTCAGGAACAGGAAGAGCAAGCTGTCGCCGAAGGGAAGGGCCTCGGGCAGGCTCGCGATCCGGCGCTCGACGACCACGACGGCGGCGATCGCCGCGATCACAGCCGCGGTGATGACCAGATCGCGGCGTCGACGGCGGCGCTCGGCAGCCGGCAGATCGCTGCTTGCTGCGCGCGCCTTTGCACGCGGCTCGGACGGGACGCTACTCATGTAAACCCTTGAAAAATCTAATCAAACCAGAAAGACGCTGCAACTGAATCCGTTCAAGCTGCCGGATCGAAGCGCCGATGGGAGATCGGGGCTCCATCCATGGACCCCAGGGGGGTTGCCTGTGGACGCCGACCTGCAGCGGCTGCGGAGTCGTTTCGAATCCGATCCTTCCATCGCCGCCGCCTTCGAGTCCCTCGAAGAGCACTACTTCGTGAGTGGTGAGTGGAACGATCTCGTCACCCTGTACGAACGCAGACTCGGATCACCGGACCTCGACGCCGAGAAGCACCCGAAGCAGCGCGCGAAGGTCGTCTTCCGGCTGGCCCAGGTCCTCGAGGAGCGCTGCCTTCAGATCGACCGGGCCGCGGAAGCCTACGAGATGGTCGCCCGCCTGGACCCGACCTGCCAGCCGGCGCTGGTCCAGCTCCGAAAGATCTACGCAGGGCAGGAGCGGTGGGAGCTCGCCCTCCAGGTGGCCGAGGTACAGGCTGAGCTTCCCATGCGCCCCTTCGAGCAAGCCGCTTTCTCCGCCGAGATGGGCGAGATCTGGCACCGCCGGCTGGGCGACGCGGCGCAGGGGGTGGCGCTCTTCGAGCGCGCGCTCGAGAACGACCCGGACCACGTCGACGCCCTGCTGGGTCTGGCCGAGGCGCAGACGGAGCTCGGCGACGCGCCCGCCGCGGCGCGAGCCCTGGAGAGCGCCATCGCGCACCTGCGGGGGCCGGATCGGGCCCCCGCGCTGGTACAGCTGGCCCGCCTGCGGGATGGGCCCCTGACGGACCGCGAAGGCGCGGAAGAACTCTACCGCCAGGCCCTCGCGGACGACCCCCGCTGCGAGCCCGCGCTGGAAGCCCTGCTCGAGCGGGCCATCGCCAGCGAGCAATGGGAGCTGGTCTCCGAGCTCCACGAAAAGCGCTTCGACCTGGCCTCGGGTGCGATGCGGCGGGCCGCCATCGCCCACGAGGGAGGATGCCTGCAGCTGGACCGGTTGCGCAATCCGCAGGGCGCGCGCTTGTGGTTCTCCCGCGCTCTCGAACTCTTCCCGGACGACCCCGCCAACCACCTCGCGCTGGCGGACGTCGAACGCTTTGCCGGCAACCGGGGGGGCTTGCCGAGCATCTCCGCCGCGCGGCCGACCTCACCGAGGGCGCGGTCCCGATCGAGATCCTGCGCGAGATCGCGGCGCTGTTGCGGGAGGACGGGAACCGGCCCGACGCCATCTCGGAGCTGCGCCGGGCGCTGGAGTGCGATCCGGGCAACCCGGAGTTGCTGGAGGAGCTCGCAGCCGACCTCTCCCACCTCGGGCGCGACGAGGAGCTGGTGGAGATTCTCGAACAGCAAGCCTCGCTGGCGACGGGGGATGCGGGAGCCCGTGCCCGGATCCTGGCCCGCCTCGGCGCGCTGCACGAGGAGCAACTCTCCGACGCGTCCTCCGCGATCGACGCCTTCGAGCGCGCCAACGCCGAAGGCCCGGAACAGGCGGCGGTGGTCGAGGCGCTCGAGCGTCTGTATCGGAAGACCGAGAGCTGGGACAAGCTTCGCAGCCACCTCGAGCAAGGCCTCGAGAAAGCGACCGGCGCAGGCGCGGTCGAGCTGCACTGCTCGCTCGGCGAGCTTCTGCTCGCTCAGTCCGAGGACGTCGAGGGGGCGCGCCGGTCCTTCGAGGCGGCCGTCGCCATCGAGCCCGAGGCTGGCCGGGCCCTGCAGGGAATCGAGCGGGTCGCTCTGGCCAATGGGGACGAAGACGCCATCGTCGCGGCGTTCGAGCGAGAGGCGAGCGTCACCACCGACCGGAGCCGTCTGGCCTTCCTGGTCTGGGAGCTGGTGCGAATTCTGGAGAGTCGGGATCAGCAGGGCGAAGCACTGCACTGGATCGAGCGCCTGGCCGACGCGATTCCCGAGGACCGGAGCGCCCTCGAGACCTGCGCCCGGCTCCAGGAAGCCCTGCAAACCCCGAGCGAGCTGCGCAAGACCCTGGAGCGCCTGGACGTGCTGCTCGAAGGTGAGGAGCAGGCGGCCAACCGGCGGCGTCTCGCGGAGCTGCGGGCAGCGGATGGCGACCCGGAGGGAGCGATCCAAGCCTACCGGGACGCCCTCGAGGCGAAACCTGACGACGTCCTGAGCCTTCGCGCGCTGCTGCCCCTGCTCGAGGAGAGCGGGCTCCTCCGGGACGTGGTCGAGGCGCGCCGCCACCTGGCCGAGCTGACCCCTCCGGAGGAGCGCATCGAGTGCCTGTACGACCTGGCCGTGATCCTCTCCGATCAGCTCGACGACGCGGAGTCGGCGATCCCCGTCCTCTCGGAGCTGGCGGAGACCGAGGGTGCTCCCGGCGACGTGGGGGAGCGCCTGGAGAGCCTCCTGGAGCAGACGGAGCGGTTCGAAGCTCTGAGCGAACGGCTCCTGCAGCGGCGCCAGGAGCTCGACACCGGATCCTCGGAGGCGCGCGACCTCGATCTGCGCCGCGGGGAGCTTCTGCTGGAACGGCTGACTCTCCCCGGACAAGCGGCGACGCTCTTCCGGGAGGTCTGGGAGCGGGAGCCGGAGTGCCGGCAGGCCCGAGAGGGGCTCGAGCGAGCACTCCGCGAAGCGAACGACGTGGCCGGCCTCTGTGAGCTGCTCGAGGTGCGCGCTGCCGGGGAGCAGGACGCTCACTCCCGAGCAGCTCTCGAGCTCGAGCGGGCCACGCTGCTCGAAGAAACCCTGCATCGGGAGGACGAGGCCAGGCAACTGCTCACCGCTCTCGCCGACGGCGAAAGCGCGCTGGCGGAAGTGGCGGAGCGGCGCCTCGACGCGCTGCTGGAGCGCCTCGGCGAGTGGGAGACTGCTCGCAACCGACTGGTGGCGAAGCTCGGCGAGGGATCTCCCTCGGACGACTTCGAAACCCGAATGCGGCTCGGGACCCTGTGTCGCGATCGCCTGATCGATCCCGACGACGCGATCCTTCACCTCGAGGCCGCCGCCGCCCTGCGCCCCGAGCGGGCCGATGTCTGGCAGGCTCTGGCCCGCCTCTATCAGGAAGAGGAACGCCCAACCGATCTGCTTCGCGCGCTGGAATCCGAGCTCGAGACCGGGCCGGATCCGGAGCGCAGGCTGGCACTCCACTCGCGCGCTGCCGAGCTCCTTGTGGGAGCTTGCAGCGATCCGGCGCGGGCGGCACTCCACTACGAGCAGGTCCTCGACGTGGACCCGGCCCACCCGGTGGCCGGCGAGTTCCTGATCGAGCAGCTCGCCGCCGAGCAGCGCCACGCCGATCTCGCCCGGGTGCTCGAGGCGCGGTTGGCGGCGCTCGAGTCGGAGCAGGCAGGGGTTGGTAAAGACGAGTCCGCAGAGCCGGATCTCATCGGGGCGGAGACCTCCTTGCGGCTGCGCATCGCCGCCCTGCGCGGAGGCCCGCTCGACGACGTGGAGGGAGCCATCGAGGTTCTGGCGTCCGCAGCCGCAAGGAGCGATGCGCTCGGCGTGGTGGCCGAGCCGCTGGCGGACCTCTACCAGCGCGCGGACCGGGAAGGCGAGCTGATCGAGCTGTGTGGCCGCGCCGCTGCCGCATGCGAGGCGGAGTTGGAGCGAAGCACCTGGCGGCTTCGCGCCGGAGACGCGCTCACCCGGCGCGGAGAACACCAGGCCGCCGCCGCCGCCTATCGACAGGCGCTGGCGGAGCAGCCCGACAGCCGGGATGCGGCGTGCGCGCTGCGGGATCTCTACCGCCGCCTGGGAGAGACCGAGCCTCTGATGAGAATGCTCGAAGCCGAACTCTCCCGAACGGGCGGCTCCGAGGAGATCCCCCTGCGGTTGGAGCTGGCTGCACTCCTGGAGGGACCGCTCTCCCAACCCGGGGAGGCCTTGCGGCACCTGCGCCGCATCCTGCAGGTCGATCCCGGCCAGGCTCGTGCGCTCGCGCGAGCGATGGAGCTCGCCGAGGGGCTGGAGCAGACTGCCGACTCGCTCGAGCTGCTGGAGATCGCGCTTTCGCGGTCGCGAAGTCCAGTCGAGCGCGCCCGGCTCCTGACGCGGCGCGCACGGCTCGTGGCCGGCGAGCCCGCGCGCTCCGACGACGCGGTGCAGAGCTACCGGGAAGCCCTCGCGCTGGATCCGTCCTCGGAAGAGGCGAGAACCGGGCTTCGAAGTCTCCTCGAAACTCTGGGCGACTGGCCGGCGGTGCTGGAGTGTCTCGAGCTCGAGCTGCGCTGCAGGCCTGTCAGCGACAGCACCGGGCGGGCCGCAACCTGCGAGGAAGCAACGGAGATCGCCGCGGCTCACCTCGGCGGCGAGGCCGCGCTGCCCTGGCTCGAACGCCTCCGCAGCATCCGCAGCGACGACTCCTCCGCGGTGTCCCGAATCGCGGAGCTCCATCGGAGGGCCGGGCGCCAGCAGGCGGTGCTCCAGGCTCTAGAAGACGAGATCGCTCTGTCGCCCGAGCCCGGCCGCCTCTCCGCCCTCGAGCTCGAGCGGGCCGAGATCCTCGAGAAGCAGATGGATTCGCCAGTGCGAGCCATCGGCGCCCTGGAAGCGGCCCGGGCCGCCGACCCGGGATCCCGGACCGTGCTGCAAAGGCTCGAGCAGCTCTACTGCAAGACAGGGCGTCCGCGAGAGCGCGCCGAGATCCTCGAGCTCCTGATCGCCGACGCGAGTGACGAAGAGCGCTCCGACCTGCGACGCAGCGCCGCGGAACTCTACGCGAACGTCTTGAACCTTCCCGAGCGCGCCGCGGGCCACCTGTGGGCGGCGCTTCGCGAAACGCCGGCCTCCGGTCTGGATCGGGTCGAGCTGCTGCGTTGCCTGAGCTCGGCGCTCCTGTCGCGGGGACGCAAGGATCTCTGGGCTCGCACCGCGGAGGAAGAGCTCCGTTCGCTCGACCCCGAGGCAGAGGTCTTCGCCGAGCGAAGACAGCAGCTCCGGCTCGAGCTCGCCCGCGCCTACGACGCCGAGCTTGGGCGTCCCGATGCTGCGCTCCATCACCTTCGCGAGCTCGTGGACGGCGGTGTCAGCGCCGCGGAGGCCCATGGGGCGAGCTACTTCGACGAGGCCGAGCAGGCCCTCCTGCGCCTGCTCCGGGCCGAGCGGAACGACATCGAGCTGGAGCGGCGGCTGAGCCGGCACCTGACGCGCGTCGGAGCCGCATCCGCTCCGGGGGAAGGAACCGAGGGCGATCCAGGCTCGAACGAGACGCGACGAGGCGAGGCGACGCTCTGGCTGGAGCTGGCGCGTCTGCGCCGCGAGCGGCTCCACCGGCCGTGCGGAGCCGCCGAGGCCTTCCGCGAGGTGCTGCTTCGGGATCCGCAAGACCTGGATGCGGTCCGCGGCCTGCGCGGCGTGAGCGAGCAGGTGGGCGACTACGAAGAAATGGCGCGCGCGCTCGAGCTGGAGCTCGAACAGGCCCCGTCTCTCTCGAATCGCGAGCGGGCTGCCCTCTACCGACGGCTCGGACAGGTCGCGTGGGAGTTTCTCGACTCGACGACGAGGGCGAGCCGGGCCTTCGCCGCGGCTCTGGAGGCGGATCCCAGCGATCTGGTCGCGCTCCGCTCCCTCGAGGCCCTCTTCGAGACGATGGAGGACTGGCGCGGCGCACTGGATCTCTACGAGAGCGAGGTCGAGTTCCTCGGCGATTCCGATCCCGAACGGCGCATGACCGTATGGCTCCGCGCCGGCGAGCTGGCCCACGCTCAGACCGGAGAAACCGAGCGAGCCGCTCGCAACTACCAGGCGGCCGCCGAGATCGGCGAACTTCCCCTGGACCGGCGCCGCGAGTGGGCGGACCTCTGCGAACAGCTGGAGCGCCCCGAACTCTTTGCCGAGGTCTTCGCGAGCTGGTGCGACGACCCGCGCTCCGGCGCCTCCGGAAGCAACCATCTGCGCGTCGCGCGCACGCTCGAAGAGCTCGGTCGCTCCGACGAGGCTCTGGCGCGCGCGCAGCGGGCGCTCGAGACGGCGCCCGGGTACGCGGAGGCATGGGACATGGCAGCGCGCCTCCGAGAGGCCAACGGAGAAGCGCCCGCTGCGGCGGAGGCGCTGGAGAGGGCAGCCGAGAGTCTGAGCGGAGCCGAGGCCGCCGGGCGGCTTCACCGAGCGGCCGTGCTGATCGAAGCAGACGACGCCGAGTGGGCGGCGAAGCTGCTGGAGGGTGCGGTGAGCGCCGACCCGACCCTGGCGGTCGCACAGTCGATGCTGGCCAGGGTGGCCTTCTCTCTGGGAAGGCGAGCGCATGCGAAGCGGGCCGCAGAGCTCGCCCTCGAGCTGGCCGCTGGGGGCGCCGAGCTCGACGAAGCGGCTCGCCTGGAGACCGCGTTGACCGGAGGCCGAGCCGCTCGGGACCTCGAGTGCGTGGAGGCGGCGGCGCACCTGTACGGCGCAGCCGTCGAGCTCTCGCCGCTCCACGCGGAGGCGTTGGCTGCAAGGGGCGAGCTGCTGTTCGCGCTCGACGACCTCGCGGGCGCGCGAGCCGCGCTCGAGGCGCGCCTTGCCCTCGACACGCCCGACCCGGATCGAGCCCGACATCTGTGTCTGGTCGCAGCGACCCTCGAGCGGGAGGATCCGGAGGCCGCTCTGGAACGCTACGGCAATGCGGTCGAGCTCGAGCCGACCCTCGATCAGGCCAACGCCGGCCTCGTCGCGCTCCTCGAGAAGCTCTCCCGGACCGCCGAAGCGGTGAACGCTCTGCAGGGCTGGGCGGCTCGGACCCACGACGACGCGAAGCGGGCGGAGCACCTGCTCCACGCCGCTGAGCTCGAGCTCGGGTGCGAGGGGCGCGAGGAACCGGCCGAGGTCCTGCTTAGCGAGGCCAGCGCCGTCTTCCCGGAGGCCGCCCGAGCCTGGCTGCTGCTGGCGGATCTGCTCTGGCTCCGAGGGCGCAGTGCCGAGGCCCTCGACCTCTCGACGCGCGCGCTCGATGCGATCGGGGATGTGCCGGAACGCTCCGGCATCGCCCTGATCCGCGCCCGGGCCCTGGAGAAGCACGGCAGTCGCCGGGAGGCCGCAGAATGCTACCGGGAGGCGACACGAATCGACAGCACCTGCGACGAAGGCGCCCTGTCCGGCGCGCGCCTGCTGCGCTGCCTCGGCGAGTGGCGTGAGGCGGCCGATGTGCTCTCCAGCTTCGTGGATTCCCACCCCGACGACCGCTCCGTGCGCGTCGCGCCGGCCCTGCACCAACTCGGCCGGCTCCTCGCGGGTCCACTCGAAGACGTCGGGGGCGCGATCGAGGTCTACCGTCGAGCCATCGCCGCCGATCCAGAGCTCCGCGACGCGCGAGTCGCCCTGGCCGAGCTGCTGGCTCATCGCCCGGAGTGCTGGAACGAAGCCATCCAGCAGCACCGGGACCTGCTGCACGACGAACCCTTCCGGCTCACGTCCATCCGTGCGCTGCTCCGCATCTCGCACGGACGCGGCTCGGAGGCGGCGATCGGCGTGGGCCTCGCCCTGCTGCGAGCCCTCGGTGCAGCCACGCCGGAGGAGCGGATCGAGGCTCCGGTGAGGCCGCCCGTCTCTCTCGCCAACGAGCCCTCGATGGGCGATCCGACCTGGGAGGCGGCGCGCCGGATTGCTCGGGAGGCCGCACGCGAACTCGGTGAGGCATTCGGCGTGGGCAACGGATCCGAGGGCGCTCGCAACCAGGCATTGGATCCCATGGCCGGCTTCCGCGCAGCCGTCACCGCTGCCGAGGGAGAGCTCGCGGCACCCGCGCTGGTTCCGCTGCCCACCAGCGAGCTTGGCTCGGCGGTCTCTCTGGTCGCACAGCTGGCCCTGGACGTGCCCTGCGTCAGTGCTGACGGCGGTCTGGTGAACTCGCTCTCCTCCAGTCTGGGTCGGCGTGCCAGGCGCCGAGTACGCAAGACCCTCGGCGAGATCGAGGCGGCGAGCATCGCGTCGATCGATTTCGAGGCCTGGCGCGCAGCGCTTCGCGGGCTGGCCAGCGCCCTGGCCATGGAGTCCAGCCAGGTCGACTTCAGGGTCGCCCTGACGGCGTGGCTCCAGCCTGCGGACGGAGACGACCCGCAGGCCATCCCTCCCGAGGCGGACGTGAGCCAGCGGGTGGCCGCCAGCCCCGAAGCTTCTGCCCTGCTCCGCAGTGTGATCGGCGCCTGGGTCGAGCTGCTACGGGGCCCTAGAGAGTCTGGGAGCTGAGGAGCCTCGATGTTCCCGCCTGCCCCCACCGGAGGAAATCAGCAGCGGCGGTTCCGTCGCAGGACGGCTCGCGTTCTCGTCGACTTCCTGGGAAGCACGGGGGTCCGCTGCGAGTACGCATCGACCCTCGGGCCCGGTGGCCTGTTCATCGAGACCGAGGAGCTGATCGAGATCGGCGCGCCCATCAAGGTCCGGTTCCGGCTACCGGAATCCGACCGCGTCCACGAGATCTCCGGACGGGTCTCCTGGCACCGGCAGGGAGCCTCCGGGGGGCCGAACACGCGGGCACCCGGAATGGGGATCGAGTTCGTGGACGCAGCGGCCACCGCGGAGCTGGCTCGCGACCTCGAAGCGATGCGGGCTAGGCGGGAGCTTCAGCGGGAACCGGCAGCGAAAGGCGGTCCAAGCCCCCGTTGACCCTGCCCACGGACCCCTCGACCCTCCAGGCATCGGGGGTCTCGAGGATCTCCCTGACCAACTGCTGGTGGAGCGCGTGTCCTCCGCGCTCGACGACGATGTGACCCTCGATCGGCATGCCGATCAGAGCCAGGTCGCCAATCAGGTCGAGAATCTTGTGCCGGACGAACTCGTCCGTCCAGCGGAGGCCGTCGCAGTTGAGCACACGGTTCTCGTCCATCACCACGGTGTTGTCGAGGTTGCCGCCCCGGGCAAGGCCGTTCCGCCACAGCGCCTCTACCTCGTGGAGGAAGCCGAAAGTGCGCGCCCGACAGATTTCCTGCTCGAAGCTCTCTCCGGTCAACGTGAATCCCTCGAGCGCCTGGCGGCCGATCGCGGGATGGGTGTAGTCGACGGAGTAGCTGACCCGCAGCGAGCGACCTGGGTCGATACGGATCGACCGCTCGCCATCGCGGACCTCGATGGGCTTGCGGATGCACATCCGCCGGCGCTCGGAGTCCTGGTCGAAGATGCCGGCAGCCCGGAGCAGGAAGACGAAGGATGCCGAGCTCCCGTCCATCACCGGGATCTCGGGCCCGTCCACCTCGACCCGCACGTTGTCGATACCCAGGCTGTAGAGTGCGGCGAGCAGGTGCTCCACGGTGCCCACCGTCGCGTCGCCGCAGCCGAGCGTGGTCGCGTGGGCCGTGGACGCCAGCGAGCGGGGCTGGGCGGGAATCTCCACGGGATGCGCCAGATCGGTGCGCACGAAGACGACACCCAGGTCCGCCCGGGCCGGGTGAAGGGTGAGCTGGACGGGCTCACCGGTGTGAAGTCCGATCCCGGTACACGAGATCTTTTCCGCGATGGTCCTCTGGTTCAACGCCCGTCCCCCCCCTAGCGCTATTCAGCTGCGGGCCTACAGCCGCGCGCAGAATCAGCTTCCGCCGACCCCACGGCGCTGTCCGAATTTCTTAGCAAGCTCCGTGCCAAATGGCGGCAGATTGGAGTCACGCGAATGAAGCGGAGATTACGTCGACGATTCGATCGCTTAGCGCCGCACAGCTCACAGCACCGAACCCTCCCCGCGGGAAATGCGTTTATGAAGATCCGATGAAAGTGACGCTTTCGTTACGCCTGTGACGAACTGATCACGGTGGGGAGAAGGCAGATCAGGCGCGACTCTGGCCTGGTTTTCCGGCGAGCTTGGACTTCACCTCGGTGACGATGTCGCCCGCGCTCTGATAGCGCTCGTCCGGGTTCTTCTTCAAGCACGAGGTGATGATCTCGGCAAGGAGCGACGGCAGCTTGGGGTTCACCTCCCGCGGGTCGGGCGGGGGCGTGTGGACATGGTGGTAGGGGACGTTGCCCTCGTGGAAGGGGAGCGAGCCGGTGGCGAGCTCGAAGATGGTCACCCCCAGGCTGTAGATGTCGGTGCGGTGGTCCACGTTCTTGCCCAGGGTCTGCTCCGGGCTCATGTAGTACGGAGTGCCCGAAACCAGGGTGGTGTGGTTGCGCACCTCCTCGATGACCTTGGCGAGTCCGAAGTCCATGATCTTGGCCTTCTTGTCGCGGGTCCACATGGTGTTCGCGGTCTTGATGTCGCGGTGGACCACCTTCTGATCGTGGGCAAAGGCGAGGGCTTCACACAGCTGGATCAGCACGTGAAGCACGCCGTTGGGTGAGATGACGCCCCGCCGCCGGACGATCTCCTTCAGGGTCGTGCCGTCCACGTACTCCATGGCGATGTAGTAGCGGCCGTCCTGCTCACCTGCGTCGTAGACCGTCACGATGTTCGGGTGGTTCAGCTTCGCGGCGCTCTTCGCCTCCCGGAGGAAATTCTTCAGGGCCTCGGGATTGTCCTTGAGGGCGTCCGGGAGCACTTTGAAGGCCACGGGCCGGTCGAGGACGGTATCCTGGGCCTTGTAGACGATCCCCATTCCCCCGCGTCCGAGCTCTCCCACGATCTGGTAGCGGCCGGAGACGGCAGTCGCGGCACCGACGGTCTCCTGAGCGCGGGCCGAGACTTCGGCGGACGGCATCTCGCGGACCTTGGCGCGGGCGACCTCCAACCGCTTCTCCACGTCCTCGTAGTGGTAGTCGAAGGTCAGGATCTTCTCGTACAGATCCACTGCCTCCTCGAATTCGTTGGCGGCTTCGCAGGCGGTGGCGAGGCGGTAGAAGGCGTCGCTGTTGTCGGCGTCGAGCTCCGACTCCCCGACGGCCTGGCGGAGCTTCTTGATCGCGAGGGTGTGCTTGCCCCGGGAGTAGAAGATGTCGCCGAGCAGCGCGCAGGCCCTGGCGAAATCCCCGCCGGGCTTGACCTGCTGGAGGAGCTTGATGGCGTCGTCGTCCATTCCCTCGCGCCGCAGGTTCTCCCCCGCCTCGAGCAGTCGGCCCGCCCTGGCGAGGTTCTCGGCCTGGCTCTGGGTGTCCCCCAGCCTCGCGAAGCACTCGGCGGCCTGGTCGTACTGATTGATGCGCTCGTACTGGGCCGCCGCTCGGGCGAAGTCTTCTGCCAGGTGGAACATTTCCGCAGCCTGGGACGCGTCGCCCTGCTGCTCGTAGCACTCACCGGCCCTGCTGAAATCCTCCAGCTTGCGGTACAGGTCACCGGCGGCGAGAAAGTCGCCGGCCTGAACGAGCAGCTGCGCGGCCTCCTCGTCGTCGCCGCGGTCCCGGTGGTAGTCACCGAGGATCTGTGCTGCGGCCTGCTCCTCACCGACCTGTTTGAGCGCCTCTGCCGCCTTGAGGGAGTCGCCGGCGCGCATGAAGAGATCGGAAGCCTTGGAGAAGTGCTCGAGGCTCAGGGCCACCTCGGCGGCGGCGGCGTAGCAGCCACCCTTCTCGAGGACCCGCTCCGCCGCCTCCATGTCGCCGGCGTGCTGGTGGAGCTTTCCCGCCTGCAGGACTAGCTTCTGGAGCTCCCGCTCCTTGCCCGGCTCCTGGCCAGTCCCGACCCGCACTCCCTCCTCGAGGATCACGGCCTCCAGGGCCTTGGCGGCCTGTCCCCACGCCTCGGCCTTGAGGAAGGCCTGGGCCGCGTGACGATGGAACTCGCACTGGGTGTAGCACTCGGCGGCCTGGATGTGACTGCCCGCCTTCTCGTGCATCTCCGCCGCCACGCTGATGCAGCCGGCCTTCTGGTAGGCCTCCGCAGCTCGAGCGAACTCGTTCTTGGACGCGAAGATGGTGCCCGCGGTCTCGTGCTGGCCCGCGCGGATGTAGAGCTCGGCAGCTTCCGTGAATCGGTTCTGGTCGTGGAGGACCTCGGCCGCGCGCACCAGATCCTCCGCCTGCTCGAAGTACTCCGCAGCCTGGTCGAGGAGGCCACCGCCCAGACAGAGCTCGGCGGCCTCGGAGAGATTGCCCTTCTTCGCCAGCGCTGCGGCCTGCTTCTGGACCTTCCTGGCCAGGCGCTTGTCTGCAGCGGGTTCACCGGGGCCTTCCTCCGTCTCGGCAGCTTCCTTCCCTTCGGCCGCCGGCTCCTTCCGCCGCCGCAGCGAGAAGAGCAGAACCGTCACGCCGACGGCGAGCAGGCCGATCGAAGGCAGACCGGCCAGCATCTTCTCGACGGACCCGGCGTCGAGGTCGCTTCCCAAGAGTCCACCCAGGGGGCCGGTGAGGGCCGCCAGCACGGTCCGCCCCAGGGCCACCAGTCCGTTGTCCGGGAGATGGCCCGCCCCGAGCCCGAAGGCTCCGAGGGCGAGGCAGAGCAGGGCCACGAGGAATCCTAGGAGGCGCAGAATCATGGGCGGACCAGCACTCCGTTTCTCAGGCGGGGGCGGGAAGCTCCAACGCCCAGGCCTATCGGCATCCCGGGGATCACCGTTGAGCCTTGCCGGGGCTGTTTTAGAAGAGCGTCCTCTGCCCGGCCCGGCGCCCCCGCCCCGGCGCATCGCGGCGGGGCTCGAGGCCGAAGTGCGCGTAGGCGTGGCGCGTCGCCACCCGGCCTCGCGGCGTCCGGTCGAGGTACCCCCCCTGGATCAGGAAGGGTTCGACGAGATCCTCCAGGGTGCCCTTGTCCTCGCCGATGGCCGCGGCAAGGGTATCGATCCCCACCGGTCCGCCGTCGAACTTCTCGATCAGGGTCCGCAGCATCGCCTGGTCGAGCTTGTCGAAGCCCATCTCGTCGACGTCGAGGCGCTCCAGGGCGAAGCGCGCCATCTCGCCTCCGATCGGGGCATCGGGCCCGTTCTTGACGGAGTTGAAGTCGCGCACGCGGCGCAGCAAGCGGTTGGCGATGCGAGGCGTGCCGCGCGAGCGTCCGGCGATCTCGGTAGCGGAGTCGTCGTCGAGCCCGATCTGGAGCAGGCTCGCGGAGCGTCGCAGGATCTCCACCAGGTCCTGGGCCGGGTAGTAGTCGAGACGAGCGGACCAGCCAAAGCGATCGCGCAGTGGGGAGGTCAGGAGCCCGGCGCGGGTGGTGGCGCCCACCAGGGTGAACCGCGGCAGGTCGATCCGGATCGAGCGCGCGCTCGGTCCCTGGCCGATCAGCACGTCGATCTGGAAGTCCTCCATGGCCGGGTAGAGGATCTCCTCGACGGAGGGAGGCAGGCGGTGGATCTCGTCGATGAAGAGCACGTCGTCCGGCTCCAGGTTCGACAACAGCGCCGCCAGATCCCCGGCCCGGTCGAGGACCGGCCCGCTGGTGGCGCAGAACCGGGCTCCCATCTCCCGGGCGACGATGCGCGCGAGAGAGGTCTTCCCCAGGCCGGGCGGGCCGTAGAAGAGCAGGTGGTCGAGGGCCTCGGCGCGCTCCCGGGCAGCGGCGACGAAGACCGCCAGGTTCTCGCGGAGCCGATCCTGGCCCACCATCTCCGCCAGGGACTGCGGCCGCAGCTTGTCCTCGAAGCCGCCCTCGCCGGGCAGCGGCTGTGCGGAGAGCTCGGACCGCTCGGGCGCCGACTCGCTCACCTGGCCAGCCTCCGTAGCGCGGCCCGGACCAGCTCCTCGATCGCCGCTGCTTCGCCGAGCTCCTCGGTCACGTCGGCGCTGACACGTTCCGCCTTCGCCTTGGGAATCTGCAGGTTGACGAGGGCCGAGACGAGTTGCTCGTGCGACTCGCTCCGCGCGGGAGGCTGGGAACCGCGAGCGGTCGCGCTGCGGAGCTCGCCGCTCGTCCTGGCCAGGTCCTGCGCCCGGTCGCGGAGCTCCACGACGATCCGCTCCGCCGTCTTGGCTCCGACCCCCGGCACGGCGCGCAGCGCCGGCGCGTCGCCGTCGCGGATCGCGGCCACCAGCGCCCGGGCGTCGATCCCGGAGAGGATCGTCTGGGCGAGCTTGGGTCCGATCCGGCTGGCGTGGAGGAGCATCTCGAAGGCCGCGCGCTCGCCCCGGGTGTAGAACCCGTAGAGCTGGAAGGCGTCCTCGCGAACGTGGGTGTGAATCCGCAGGGCGACGGTCTCGCCCTCGTCGGGAAGACGGGAGAAGGTCGAGAGAGGAATCAGCGCCTCGTAGCCGACACCGTTCACGCCGAGAAGGACGCGGGTCGGCGCCTTCTCGAGCAGCACGCCCTCGAGGTGGGCAATCATCACGAGCGCCTCACCACGAAGCCAGCGGCGGAGCGCCTGGGGCGCGAGCTGCGCCGAGGGGCGCCGCGCGCGAGGCCGACGAGGCGGCCGCGATGGGCGCTGCAGATCGCAGCCGCCAGGGCATCGGCCGCATCCTGGGGTGGCCTGCGGTCGAGTCGGAGAATCTGCTTCACCATGGCCTGGACCTGCGCCTTCTCCGCTGCCCCGCTTCCCACCACGGCCAGCTTGACCTCCCGCGCCGAGACCTCCTCCACCGGGAGGCCGGCTGCGGCGACAGCCGCCAGGACGACCCCGCGGGCCTGCCCGAGAATCAGCGCCGAGCGGGGACTCGAAGCCACGAAGACCTGTTCCACGACGGCCAGATCCGGGGCGTGGCCTTCGATCACCTCGGCCAGTCCCGATTGGATCGCCGCCAGCCGCACCGCCAGCTCCTGGTTCCTCGGAGGCCGCAACGTCCCGTGGGCCAGGTGGTGGAGCTCTGCGCCCACATGCTCCACCACGCCGTAGCCGGTGACCCTGGAGCCGGGATCGATTCCCAGGATGCGCATTGCGCTCCCGCCGAGGACGGATTCATGCTGTGGGGGGCGGCATCCATCATCTTAGGCGAATCTCAGGCGAAATTCGCCATCTCCTCGTCGGAAATGTCGAAATTCGCGTAGACCGCCTGGATGTCGTCCAGGTCTTCCAGGGCGTCGGCCAGCCGCAGCATGGACTCGGCCTCTCTGCCCTCGAGCCGCACCGAACTGCTCGGCTCCATCCGGACGGCCGCGGTCGACACCTCGAAGCCCGCGCCCGCCAGCGCGGCCTTCACCGACTCGAAATCGGAAGCAGTGGTGATCACCTCCAGCAGCTCGTCGCTCTCCAGCACGTCGAGGGCCCCGGCGTCGAGGGCGGCTTCGAGGAGCGCATCCAGATCGGCTCCCGCCGTCTCGATGCTGATGCTGCCCTTCTTCTCGAAGAGGTAGGCCACGCAGCCGGTGGAGCCGAGGTTGCCGCCGTTCTTGGAGAAGACGTGGCGGACCTCGCTCACGGTGCGCTTCCGGTTGTCCGTCAGGGCCTCCAGCAGCACGGCAGTCCCCCCGGGACCGTAGCCCTCGTAGACGACCTCCTCGTAGGAGGCGTCGTCGCCCTCGCCGGTACCCTTCTGGATCCCCCGCTGGATGTTGTCCTTGGGCATGTTGGCGGCCCGCGCCTTGTCGACCGCCAGCCGCAGGCGGGGGTTCGCGTCGGGGTCACCTCCACCCATCCTGGCCGCGGTCGCGATCTCGCGGATCAGCTTGGTGAAGATCTTCCCGCGCTTGGCGTCCGCCGCGCCTTTCTTTCGCTTGATGGTCGACCACTTGGAGTGCCCGGACATGAAAATCGATCCCTTTGCGCGCGCTGCGAGGCCCGGAAACCACTTAGGAATCGACCGTTCTTGCCGATACGTGGGGAGGCTCGCTGCGGCCTCAGCATCGCGCTGTAGAGGGACTTTATCATGGCGGAGATCGCTGTCGGAATCGACCTGGGAACCAGCAACTCCTGCGTGTCGGTCGCCCAGGGTGGCAAGGTCGAGGTGCTGGCCAACACCTATGGCGAGCACGTCACTGCCAGCGTGGTGGCCTTCGACGAGGACGGCGGAATCACGGTCGGAAACGCCGCCAAGGCCAACGTCATTCACGATCCCGTCAACACCGTCTCTTCCGCGAAGCGGCTGATTGGCCGCTACTTCTTCTCCGAAGAGGTCAAGAAGGCCCAGGCGGTCTACTCCTACGGGATCGTCGAGGGCCCGGCTCACAGCCTGCGCATCCAGATCCGGGACGAGCAGTTCTCCCTCCCCGAGGTCTCGGCCATGGTGCTTCGGGAGATGAAGACCATCGCCGAGGAGCACCTGGGCCAGGAAGTGCAGAAGGCCGTGATCACCGTCCCGGCCTACTTCAACGACAACCAGCGCCAGGCCACCCGGGATGGCGGGCGGATCGCCGGCCTCGAGGTGTTGCGACTCCTGAACGAGCCGACCGCCGCCGCCCTCGCCTACGGCTTCGGCCGCGGCCTCAACCAGCGAGTGGCCGTCTACGACCTGGGCGGCGGGACCTTCGACATCTCGATCCTGGAGATCGGCAAGGACGTCTTCGAGGTGCTCTCCACCTGCGGCGACACCTACCTCGGAGGTGACGACTTCGACGACCGCTTGATCGATCTGCTGGCCGACGAGTTCACCTCCCGGGAGGGAATCAATCTCCGCAACGACCTGTACGCACTCGAGAAGCTCAAGGTCGCCGCCGAGACCGCCAAGAAGGGGCTCTCCGTCGAGGAGCAGGTCGAGATCCGCATTCCCGACATCGCCACGGCCGGGGCGGACCAGCCCCGCTCCATCGAGCGATCCATCACGAGGGCCGAGTATTGCTCGCTCGTCACGGATCTCGTCCAGCGAACCTTCAAGGTCTGCGACGAGGCGCTGCAGCAGGCCAATATGATCGCCCGGGATCTGGACGGCGTGATCCTGGTGGGAGGCTCGACCCGCCTTCCCGTGATCCGCGAGGCCGTGCGCGAGTACTTCCAGCAGGACCCGAAGCTCGACGTGGATCCGGACGAGGTGGTCGCCATGGGCGCCGCGATCCACGCGGCCTCGCTGTGCTCCACAGAGGAGCAGGATTCGTACCTGCTGGACGTGACTCCGCTCTCGCTGCGCATCGGCGTGGCCGGCGGACTCGCCGAGACCGTGATCGACCGCAACACCCCCGTGCCCATCGAGCAGACGCGCACTTTTACGACCTATCAGGACTTCCAGGAGTCGGTGAAGATCCGGGTCTTCCAGGGAGAATCGCGACAGGCCAAGGAGAACGAGATGCTCGGCCAGTTCGAGTTCTCGGGCTTCAAGAAGGCGCGCCGCGGCGAAGTCAGGATCGACGTCACCTTCGAGATCAACAGCGACGGGATCGTCAACGTCACCGCCTGCGACCAGGAGACCGGCCAACGCGCCTCCACGCAGATCACGCTCTCTTCGGGCCTCTCCGAGCGGGAGATCAGCCAGATCCTCGACGAGGGAAGGACGAACAGGGTACAGAGCGGCGACGCCGACGAGGAGCCTCTGGCTCCGGTGGCGGCAGCCAGCCCGGTCATTCCGGACGAGGAGGAGCCCTCCGACGAGCTGGAGCTGCTCCCGGACGCAGCGGACCTGCTCGAGGAGGTGCCGGACCTCGAGATCGACGACGAGGACCTGGCCACCGGAATCGGTGTCGCAGAGGAAGAGGAGCCGGATCCGAACGCGGCGACGCAACCGGATCAGGAGCCGCTGGCCGTGACCGCCGCACCGGAGGCCGAGCTGGAGGTCGAGGCCGTGGAGGTCACGGCCGCAGCAGCCGAGAGCCTCGAGGAGATCCAGGCGATCGAAGGCTCGAAGAACGTCGATGGAATCCAGGTGGACGACCTGGACGGATCTCCCGACGACGAGCTGGTGGTCCAGACGGGTGCAGAGAGCCTCTTCGATACGGGTGGGACAGACCTCTCCCAGTACGACGACGAACCCGAAGAGGAACCGGAGCCCTAGAACCTTGCCCGCGCTCGCCCCTGCTGAGATCAAGGCGTTGGCGAAGCTCGTGGACGAGCTCGACTATTACCAGATCCTCGAGGTGCCACGCGATTCGCCCGCCTCGGGAATCAAGAGCGGGTACCACGCCGTCTCCCGCCGCTACCACCCCGACGCCAACCGGTCCCTGCAAGGCGAGGTGCGCACTTGCCTCGAACACGTCGCCAAGCGCGTGACCGAGGCGTATTCGGTGCTGCGCGATGCCCGGAGGCGCCAGGCCTACGACGGCCAGCTCGCCGGGGACGACCGGGCGGTGCGCATGCAGCTCGCCGAGGCGAATTCCCGGGCGCAGAAGAAGGCCATGGAAGACCACATGGGAACCACGCCCCAGGGCCGCCGCTTCTTCACCCTCGCCCGTTCCGACATCGAGCGGGGCGACCGCGACTCGGCGATCAGGAATCTCCAGATGGCCCTCACCTACGAGCCGGACAACGAATCCTTCAAGCGCAAGCTCGAGGAACTGAAGAGCCAGTCCGACCGCTAGCCCCGGATTGTCATTTGGGACCTGCGTCCCTACGCTGCCGGCGTGCGCTGTGCCTCTCTATCGATCGTCGTCGCGCTGGTCTGCTTGTGTCTCGCCCCGGGGTGTTCAGAGCAGCCCGAAGAGCCCGCTGGAGGCGCGGCGACCGCTGCGGAAGCACCTGGCAGCTCCGAGCCGGCAACGCGCCGCCCGGAGCGGCCCCTCCCGGCCTACCAGGGCTACGGGATCGACGGCGACCGGATTTCGATCTCGCAGCTGATCGGCAAGCGCCTGCTCCTCTTCTTCTTCGATCCCTCCGCAGCGGAGGCCGGCACGGTGGGCCGGGCGGTAGCGGCCGTGGCCGAGGATCGCGCCGGGCACAACTTCCGGATCGCCGGCGTCGCCATGGGAGGCAGCCGCGAAGCCATCAAGAGCTTCGTGGAGGAGCTCGGCGTCGAGATCCCCGTGCTCGACGACACCAGGGCGGAGCTGGCGGGGCTGATGAGCCTGCGCTCGCAAGTGGCCCTGATCGTCGCCGACGCGAGCGGGTACGTGATCCGCGGCAGCGCGGGCTTCCCGACCGAAGGCGAAGATCCCTCCGCCGTGGTCGAGTCGTGGATCCGCGAGTGGCTGCGGCTGCCGGGCGCGAACGCTGCGGCGGTCTCGGTGCTGGGAGAGCGCCCCGAGGCTCCCCTCTTCAGCGCCAACCGGCTCGACGGCGGCGAGCGGTTCGAGCTCGCCTCACTGCGCGGGAAGCCGGTGGTGCTGGTGTTCTTCCTGCCCAGCTGCCCGCACTGCCACGATGCGCTCCGCTTCTTCCGGAGGGCGCTGTCCCAGATTCCCGAGGCGACTCGTCCGGTCCTGGTGGGGGTCCTGGCGATGAACCGCAGCATCGGCATCCGCGAGCAGCTCGAGCAGGACCAGCTCGACTTCTTCCCGGTGCTGCTCGACCCCGACGGCGGCGTCCGCTCCGCCTACGGCGCGCTTGCGGGCGTCCCGGTCGTCTTCTTGATCGACAGCGACGGCTCCATCGTCTCGCGCACCGAGGGATGGCGCGCCGAGCGGGAACCGCCGCTGATGCGGATGCGCCTCGCCGGGCTGGCGGGCGACCGGGTACCCGTGCTGCTGCACGCGACCGGCTACAGCGGCAACGAATTCTGCACTGTCTGCCACGAAGCCGAGAACCAGACCTGGCTGCTCACCAACCACGCCCGCGCCTTCGACACCCTGGTCCGCCACGGCTCCGACCGCGACGGAGATTGCGTGGGGTGTCACGTGATCGGCTGGGGGGAGCCCGGTGGCTTCTCTCTCGCAGACCCCGCCGTCCATCTGGAGAACGTCGGGTGCGAGACATGCCACGGCCGCGGCGGCACCCACCTGGACGAGAGGCCCCCCGACGCTCCGCCCCAGGAGCCCGACTACCGGGCGGTCTGCGAGAGCTGTCACAACCAGAAGCACTCGCTCGGGTTCGACTTCGAGAGGTTTCTGCCCCTCGTCTCCCACGAGGCCAATCTCGACCTCACGGAGCTCTCTCTGGAGGAGCGGGAGAGGATTCTCGAGCGGAGGCGCAAGCCTCGTCAGGACCTGCTGCCGAGCTCCGCCGAGTACGTCGGCTCCGCGGCCTGCGAGTCCTGCCACGAGGAGGAGTTCGCCACCTGGTCGCAGCAGCCCCATGCGAGTGCGATCGCGAAGCTCGAGGCACCCTCGGAGACGCAGGACCCCGAGTGCCTGCGCTGCCACACCACGGCCTTCGGCAAGCCGGGCGGCTTTCCCGCCGACGGGAAGCCGGCCGAGCACCCGGATCTGGCCGTCGTCGGCTGCGAGTCCTGCCACGGCCCCGGGGGCGACCACGTCGAGACCGAGGACCCGGAGCCCGGAAGCATCATCGCGCTCGGGGACAAGTGCGACTCTTGCGTGGTGCTCCAGATCTGCGGATCCTGTCACGACGAGGCGAACGATCCCGGCTTCGAGTTCGAGCTGCAGGGCAAGATCGAGCGCCAGCGCCACGGCAGCATCGAAGCGGGGACGGGCAAGCCCCTGGAAGGAAGCGCCGAGAGGCGGGACTCGACGTGACGCGAAGCCTGGCAGAGGAAGCTGCGGAGGTCCTGGCCGCGGCCCGGGCTGCGCTGGGCGAGCTGGTCGAAGAGGGGCTCGACCGGGCTCCGCCAACGGCGAAGCAGGCGATCCCCGTCCCGGACGCGCCGACACTCGAGGCGGTTCGCGCCGAGCTGGGCGAGTGCATCCGCTGCGGCCTCAGCGAGGGCCGGACCCAGATCGTCTTCGGCGACGGCAACCCCGACGCGGACCTGCTCTTCATCGGAGAGGGGCCGGGCGAGCAGGAGGACCTCCGAGGAGTGCCGTTCGTGGGCCGCGCCGGCGAGCTCCTGACCCGGATGATCGAAAAGGGGCTCGGGATCCCCCGCAGCGAGGTCTACATCTGCAACATCGTCAAGTGTCGGCCGCCGGGGAACAGGAATCCCCAGGCCGGGGAGGTGACCGCCTGCCGCCCCTTCCTCGACGGTCAGATCGATGCAGTCCGCCCCCGCGTCATCGTCACGCTGGGCAAGCCCGCTTCGAGCCTGCTACTCGGCCGCGACATCGCGATCACGAGGGTGCGCGGAACCTGGCACGAGTACCGCGGAATCCCGGTGATGCCGACCTTCCACCCCGCCTTCGTACTGCGCCAGTACACGGAGCTGAACCGGCGCCTGGTCTGGGAAGACCTCAAGGCGGCGCTGGAGCGGTCCCGAGAGAGCTAGCCCGCATTTCTCACCAAGTCGCTACTACGGGCGCTCCGGGACCTTCTCCGCCTGCTGGCGCCGGAAGTCGGCGAGCCTCTGGCGCACCTGCGGGTCCCCTCGCGCGATGATCGCGGCGGCGAGGAGCCCCGCGTTCTTGGCGCCCCCCTTGCCGATTCCGAGGGTGCCGACCGGAATCCCGCCGGGCATCTGGACGGTGGCCAGCAGGGCGTCGAGGCCCTGCAGGGGAGAGCTCTCGATCGGAACGCCGAGAACCGGCAGCAGGGTGTGGGCTGCGGCCACTCCAGCCAGATGCGCCGCAAAGCCGGCGCCGCAGATGACGACCTCGACGCCGTTCTCCTCGGCCGACTCCAGATAACGGATCAGGCGATCCGGCGTTCGGTGGGCGGAGATGACGCGGACGTCGTGAGCGATCCCGAGGCTGTCGAGAACCTCTTCGGCGGGCTTCATCACAGGATAGTCGTTGGCACTCCCCATCAGAATCGCCACGGTCGCGGCCACAGCTCGTCCCTCCTTCTGTCTATGGAGCAGCAGTGTACTGCCGTCCGGTCAAAATGGGATAGTTCCGATCCTGCCGACAGCGAACTGGCAATTCCAGTCACTTGCGAGCAAAGTTGCGGGCGAGGAGGCAACCGGGCGCTGGCGCAGCCAGATCGGAGGAAGCTCTGCTTCACTGCTGCGGCTGGCGGATCGCTGCGATTGGCAGCAGGCGTCGCGTGGCTGTTGCCGCCCGCTGAAGGGGGAACATGGAACGCTTGTCGTATGAGGCCCTGAAACGCATCAACAACTTCCTGCTGGTGGTATCCAGCATCTGTCTCGCGGGAGCGTTGGCAGCAGTGGCCTACCTGCTCGTGGAGCACGGCCGCATCGAAGAAATCAAGGGAAGTCTTCTGACGCAGCAGGCGCTTCAGGAGGAGTTGATGCGGGGCGCGGAGTCCGGCCATGCCCTGTTCCCTCATATCTCCAAGGACATCAGCTTCGTCCTGAATCCGGCCCTGAAGCGGACGAGTTGGAAGGGAGGGCAAGGAGCGGACTACCCGATCAACAGCATCGGCTTGCGGGGACCGGAGATCGGTCCGAAGGCGGCTGGCACCACGCGCATCGCGCTGGTGGGGGATTCGGTGCTCTTCGGTTGGAAGCTGCCGGACAGCGACCGCGTTTCAGTCCTCATGCAGGCCATGCTGGACGGCCACTTCGGTCGAGGCCGCTATGAGGTGGTGAGCATCGCGCTGCCGGGTTGGAACGTGCTGGACCAGGACGGCTTTCTTCGTCGCCACCTTTCGAGGATCGATCCGGACTACGTGATCTGGAGCCTGATGCGAAACGATCTGATCGACAGCGCGGGCGCGGCGCCACCGGGGGTGTTGGTGCGGTGGAACGCACCGCAGAAGGCTTCCGAGCAGCCCTTCCAGCCCCCGAAAGGCTCGGACCACATGAAGGACAGTCCGACCTACAGCATTGGACAACGCTGGCGGGACAATCTTCGACGTATCGAGAGCTTCGAACGGGACTACGGCGTTCCGGTGAGCCTGCTGTGGTGGCAGGCGAGGCGCAGGGCGGTCCTGGATCATCCGATGGCGCAGCTTCGGGTCGATCTGCCGGTGGTGTGGATCCCGGAAGACTATCGCTATGACGAAGCGGCCTGGTGCGTGGCGCCGCCGGATTGTCATCCCACCCGTTGGGCCAATGAGCGCTTGGCGATCGGTCTGTTGGGAGAGCTCATCGAACGGGGCGCGGTGGGTTCGATGCGATTCGATGACCAGCAGCGGGAGATCCTCGCTGCCTTCGCCACCGAGCGCCAGCGCAGATCCACTCCGGAGCAGCAGCAGCGCTTCTTTCTCGAGCGCGCCGACCGGGTACCGGAGCGCTTTGCCCTCGAGAACGCTCAAGAGGCTGTCTTGTATGGCGTGGACGAAGGGAAGATGGCGCTGAACGGCATCCTGTTGCTGCGGGGGCGGGGCGCCGAGCGCTCTCTCCTGCTGGAGATCGGCTCGCTGACTCCGAGGTCCGGGGTGACACAGGAAATCCGGCTCCTGGTGCGAAACGAAGCAGGAGAAGCGGTAGAGCGGCAGTCGAAACTCGAGGGGGAGCGGGCACGAATTCGAATGGCTCTTCCGGAAGCCACCGGCTTCGGGCTCTACGAGATCGAGTGGGCCTTCGCCTATTCCGAATGTGAAGGGCCGGGGGCCTGCCATTCCGGCAGGCTGGAAAACGCGGAGTTGCAGTGAGCTGCTCGACGCTGCAGGTCGGCCGAGGTCCCGGCGCGAGAAGCACGGATCGCTTTTTCGAGCCAGGTGAGAATGGGATAGTCTTGCAGCTCGCGCCTGGGGGATTCCCATGAAGGCCGTCGTCGCACACGAAGACGGGCAGCTCGCCGTCGAGACCGTCCCTGACCCGACACCGGAGCCCGGTGAGCTCGTCCTCCGCGTCTCGGCTTGTGGGATCTGCCACAGCGAGCTGCAGATGCACCAGATGGGGCTGATACCACCGGGAACCATCCTGGGCCACGAGTTCTGCGGCGAGGTCGTGGAATCGAGGCACGGACACAGGGCGGGTGATCGCGTCTGCGCGCTGCCCGCGATTTCCTGCGGCGCCTGCGAACGGTGCCGGAGTGGCCTGGGCGCCTATTGCCTGGAGCAGAAGACCATCGGCCTGGGCGAATCGCACGGGGCCTTCGCGGAGTACGTCACGGTGGTGCCGCACGAGACCGTCCGCCTCCCCGACGGAATCGACTCGACGCTGGGCGCCCTGGTCGAGACCCTGGCCATCGGGCTGCACGCGGTGAACGTGGGGCGGATCCGGCGCGGTGAGAGCTGCCTGGTCATCGGCGCAGGCCCGATCGGCCTGGCCGCCGCGCTCTGGGCCCGTCACTTCGGTGCGGACCGGGTGATCGTGTCCGAGATCGCAGCGGCGCGGCGCGCCCTCGCGGAGCAGATGGGAGCCTCGACGGTCCTCGACCCCAAGGCCCCCGGGCTGGACTCGAAGCTCGCCGAGGTCGCTCCGGAGGGGCCCGATGTGGTTTTCGAGGCAGCTGGAGCACCCGGTGTCATTCAGGAGGCGATCGACCGGGTCCGCTTTCGCGGGCGAGTCGTCGTCGCCGGGCTCTGGCCCTCCTCGGACACGATCAATCCCCTGTCCGCAACCTTCAAGGAGGCCAGCCTGCGCTTCGTCCTCGCCTACGAGAAGGACGACTTCCAGTACACGGTGGACATGATGGAGCAGGGACGGATCGATCCGCGGCCCGTCGTCACGAACCGGATCGGCCTCGACGACGTTCCACAGGCCTTCGAGCTGCTGGCGAAGGCCAACTCCCAGTGCAAGGTGATCGTCTTCCCCAGCTGAGGGCCGCGGCGTCCCGGCGCAGCGCTACTTCAGCTTGGTCTCCTTGTAGACGACGTGCTTGCGCGCCACGGGGTCGTACTTCTTGAACTCGAGCTTGTGCGGCGTGTTGGTCTTGTTCTTGGTCGTCGTGTAGAAGTGACCGGTACCGGCACTCGACTCCAACCTGATCTTCTCGCGCTTGCCCTTTTTCGCCATTTCCGTCCGCCTCGAGACTCGAGCGTCGTCTAGCCGTGCACCACTTCGGGAACCGGGTCACCACTCTTGACGAAGACCCGGACCCGTTGCCCGTCGCGCTCCTCGACGCGCACGCGGCCAGGCCGATTGTCCTTGGGATCGACCAGCATCACGTTCGACGCGTCGATGAGGCCCTCCTGCTCGATGATGCCGCCGGTGCGGGCTCCCTTGCGACCGGCCTTCAGGTGCCGCTTCTGGATCTTTACCTTCTCCACGCGAATCCGCCCCTTGCCGGGGTTCACGGACAGCACGCGACCCTGCTTCCCCTTGTCGCTGCCGGAGATGACTTCGACCAGGTCGCCCTTGCGGATGTGAAGCGCCATCGGACGGTTTCCTCCAAGAACGCGTATAGGTGCCGCTTTGGTGCCGCGAAGTCAAGCGCCCCGCGGGGAACAGGGCAACGGCACTCCGGGAGCAGCTCGGCTGACCGCTTTCGAAGCTCGGCGGCAGCCCGATTTCACGTGACCTTCACTCTTCCGCTTTCGGAGTCGAAGTCCCAGGCTACAATGCGCGCCCAGTGTCGGTCCTTCGGCTCGCAACACTGACCCCCGCAGTCCTGCTCCTTCTCGCAGCATCGGCTCCGCCGGCGAGGGGTGAGTCGTCCGTGGCGCTTTCGCCGCCCGAGCTGTTCGGAGAGATCACCGCGGACACCTACGACGAGCAGGGCCACCGAGTGGGTGCCGCGAACATGAAGGTCGAGCGCCTCACCGACGGAAACATCTTGATGGAGGTCCTGAGCGGCATCGACGGATCCGCCCAGTTCGAGGCATCCGCCGAGCTGGCTCCCAACGGCTCCGACGGCACCATGCGCCTGGTCAGGGAACGCACCCAGGCCCTCGACCAGGAGAAGAACCCGCTGGGTGTGACCACCATCGATCACGTCGCGGGTGTCGCGAAGTGCGGAAAGCCGGAGGGAAGCGGCCAGGAGCCCGAGTGGGTCGACCTCCCCCTCGACGACCGCGTGGTGAACGTTCCCCTCAACCTCCTGTTCCAGCCGCTCGCGCGCGGAGATGTCGACGTCGTGGACTTCCAGGTGCTCTTGTGCCGCGCCGGCGCGCGAATCGTGAAGGCACAGGCCAAGGTCGCCACCGCCAACGGAGAGCACGGCGACCGGATCGTGGAGATCCGTTACAGCCTGGACTTCGGTCCGATCCTCTCACGCCTGGCGGCTCCATTCATGCCCCAGCTCTCCTTCTGGTTCAACGAGAGCTCCCCTGGGGAGTGGGTGGGGCACCGGATGCCGCTCTTCTCCAAGGGCCCGACGGTCCTGGTGGTGCGCTCGGGCTTCACGCCGCGCCTGCTCGACGCTCTGCGTTAGAGCCGATTTCTCCCCATAGAGGGGGCCCCCGCGGTATCCTCGCTGTGATGCCGTTGCGCGCCCTGGCCCCGCTCCTGGTGGCGGTGAGCCTAGCTGCTGTGCCCGCTCACGGGACGGACGAGAGGATCTGGCTCGAAATCCGGGCCCCGGAGGCCGGCGAGGTCGTGACCGGGCCGGTCGGGGTGCTGGAGGTCGAGGGCTGGGCCGGCACCAGCAGCGAGGATCGTCACGACCTGGTCATCGCGATCGACGTGTCGGAGAGCACCAGCCTGCCCTCCGGCGTCGACGTGAACCGCAACGGCAGGATCGGCCGCACGCTGCGCTCGAGCCGGGATCCCCTGCGGCTGCCGAACCCACGGCGCAGGTGCAGCGACACGGGCGACTCGGTCCTGGCTGCGGAGATCGCCGGAGCGCGCCAGCTGGTCGAGCGCCTGGACCCGAAGCGCACCCGGGTCGGAATCGTGGCATTCGCGGGCTCGGCGGGTGTGATCGCGCCGCTGGGCAATCCGCGCGAAGAGACCGGTGCCGCACTCGGCGAGCTGGCGTCGGACGCGATTCCATCGGGCACGACGAACATCGCAGCCGCCCTGCGGGCGGCGACCCGGGCCGTTCTCGCCGGCGAGCCGCTGCCGGGTGCGGAGCCGCACCGCTCGCTGATCCTGCTCTCCGACGGAACTCCCGTTGGACGCGAACCGGTCGAGCAGAACGCGGCGGAGATCCTCGACGCCGCGGCCGAAGCGGCCCAGCTGGGGGTCCGGATCCACACCTTCGCCATCGGGGCGGAGATCATGACGGGAACCGACGTCTACGCGCGGATCTCCTCACGGAGCGGCGGCCACTTCGTCGCCATCCAGAAGCCCGCCGACATCGCGCTGCGCCTGTCCCGGCTCAACCTGGCCGAGCTCGCGGAGGTCGTAGTGGCGAACGCGACCACTGGTGAGCCGGGCCGGGCGACTCGCCTCTTCCCGGACGGGTCCTTCGACGGCATGGTCGGTCTGGTCCCCGGCGAGAACCGCATCACCGTCGCCGCGGAGGGGCCGCGCGGCGCCCGGCAGTTCGCCGAACGCGTCGTCGTCTTCGAGAGACGCGAGCCCAGGGACGCAGCCGAGGTGGAGGCCGCCCGCGAGAAGCTCGCGCGGCTGCGAGAGCGGACGATGGAGACCGAGCTGGCCCTCGAGATCGAGCGCCGCCGGGACGCCGAGCAGGACAAGCAACTCGACCTGCTGCTCGACCCCTAGAGGCGCAGCCGGTCGAGCTTCTCGAGGGCGCGGCGGTAGCGCTGCTGCTCGTCGTCAGCGAAGGCAAAGCCGAGCCAGCTGAATCCCACCGCCCCCGAGAGCGCCAGCGTCGCGGCGCCCACCCATCCGAAGCGGAAGAGCGCGCGGCGGGAAAAGGCCGTTCCCAGCAGAGCCCCGGCGCCGACGGCCGCTGCCGAGGCGGCTCGGATGCGCTCGCACCGGGCCCGCTCGGCCGCCATCTGCCTGCCTTCCGTGAGCGCACGCCGCGCCGCCTCGACGGCCTCCGGGGTGGGCCCGGGGACGCTCGAAGCTCCGGGCTCGAACTCGAGTTCGGCGAGCAGGCCCGCGTGATCCGAGGGAGCAGCGGGCTCTCCCCCGAAGTCGAGGTCCTGGTCGCAGACGCGCTCCAGCCCGGCGATGCGGACGCGCGCCGCGCGACCGTCGCGCACGAACACGTAGTCGATGCGCTCCTCGAGCGCGTCGGGGTTCGAGCGGCGGTAGGCGTTCGAGCGAAGCGCAGTCGGCTGCCGCCGATCCGCGACGACGGCGGCGTCGCGCAGCCCGCTGAGGCCGGTGAGGATCTCGTGCTGCCCGTCGCCCTCGCGCAGGTTGAAGTCGCCGCCCGCCACCACGGGACGGTCGTCGCCGTGCAGAGCCGTGGCGATGTCGATCAACTGGGTGACGCGGTGGCCGCGGTACTCGTCCACGGGCTCCCGCGTGTACTGCGCCTGGAGATGGGTGTCGAGGAGAGTCACCGGGCCCCCAGGCGTCGCGATCTCCGCCGTCACGACACCCTTCCTGCCCCACCAGTCCCCGTGCAGCAGGCGCTGCGGCAGGCCGCCCAGGGTGAAGGGCGTGAAGCGGATGTCTGCGAGGGGAAGTCGCGAGGCGAGCAGCAGGCCGCTCCCCTGGCGCGTCTGCGGCCGGTGCCAGACGTGCGGGAGACCCGCCGTCCGCACGCCGCGCAAGAGCACCTCACGGCTCTCGCCAGTCCAGACCTCCTGGAAGACCGCGACGTCCGGAGCCAGGCGCGGAAGCTCGTCGGCGATCCAGGCCATGCGCTCGCGGTCGTGCCGCGACAGCGGGCTTCCCAGCCCCCAGACGTTCAGCGTCAGCAGACGGAGCCGCATGCTCGCTCCCAGCAGACCTGGGAAAAAGCGAACGGGGACGCCGCTTCAACTCGCGACGTCCCCGCTCGGAAGAAATTCCTACCGTCGAGCTACTCTCCCACCGGGAAACCCGGCAGTACCATCGCCGAGGCAGGGCTTAACTTCCGTGTTCGGAATGGGAACGGGTGTGGCCCCTGCTCTATGGACGGTAGGAAAAACGTTCTTCAATCTGTCTCGAGGGTGTCTTCGACAACCCAATAGCTTTCTGGGCCCAGAGCGGGAATCGCGCCTGGCGAGCTCGTGGTCAAGCCTCACGGGCGATTAGTACCGGTCAGCTTCACACATTGCTGTGCTTCCACCTCCGGCCTATCAACGTCCTCGTCTCGGACGGCCCTTCAGGAGACCGAAGTCTCTGGGAGATCTCATCTTGAGGTGGGCTTCCCACTTAGATGCTTTCAGCGGTTATCCCATCCGAACGTGGCTACCCGGCGATGCGGCTGGCGCCACAACCGGTACACCATAGGTTCGTCCATCCCGGTCCTCTCGTACTAGGGACAGCTCCTCTCAAATCTCCTGCGCCCACGGCGGATAGGGACCGAACTGTCTCACGACGTTCTAAACCCAGCTCGCGTGCCACTTTAATCGGCGAACAGCCGAACCCTTGGGACCTGCTTCAGCCCCAGGATGTGACGAGCCGACATCGAGGTGCCAAACCTCCCCGTCGATGTGAACTCTTGGGGGAGATAAGCCTGTTATCCCCGGCGTACCTTTTATCCGTTGAGCGATGGCCCTTCCATACGGAACCACCGGATCACTAAGACCTGGTTTCCCACCTGCTCGACTTGTAGGTCTCGCAGTCAAGCTCCCTTATGCCTTTGCACTCTGCGGCTGGTTTCCAATCAGCCTGAGGGAACCTTCGCGCGCCTCCGTTACTCTTTAGGAGGCGACCGCCCCAGTCAAACTACCCACCACGCAATGTCCCCGACCCGGATGACGGGCCTGGGTTAGACCAACAACACAACAAGGGTGGTATTTCAAGGTTGGCTCCACCGAGACTAGCGTCCCAGCTTCAAAGCCTCCCACCTATCCTACACATGCTGAACCGGTGATCACTGCGAAGTTGTAGTAAAGGTGCACGGGGTCTTTCCGTCCTGCCGCGGGTCGCCGGCATCTTCACCGGCATTTCAATTTCGCTGAGTCCCTGGTTGAGACAGTGGGGAAGTCGTTACGCCATTCGTGCAGGTCGGAACTTACCCGACAAGGAATTTCGCTACCTTAGGACCGTTATAGTTACGGCCGCCGTTTACCGGGGCTTCGGTTCACCGCTTCGCCCCGAAGGGCTAACAGGTTCCCTTAACCTTCCGGCACCGGGCAGGCGTCAGACCCTATACGTCGTCTTATCGACTTCGCAGAGTCCTGTGTTTTTAGTAAACAGTCGCTACCCCCTGCTCTCTGCAACCCCAGCCAGCTCGAGGAGCAAGTCCCTTCACCAACCGGGGCACACCTTCTCCCGAAGTTACGGTGTCAATTTGCCGAGTTCCTTAACCAGAGTTCTCTCAAGCGCCTTGGCATGCTCTGCCCACCTACCTGTGTTGGTTTACGGTACGGTCACCAGATGCGCTCCCTACGAGGCTTTTCTTGGAAGCATGGGATCACCGACTTTGCGAGCCGAATGGCTCTCGACATCGCCTCTCGGCGTTGAATGGCGGCGCGGATTTGCCTACGCCACCCGCCTACAGACTTGAACCGGGATATCCAACACCCGGCTCGGCTACCCTTCTCCGTCCCCCCTTCGGTCAAACGCACAACTGGTGGTACGGGAATATTGACCCGTTTCCCATCACCTACGGCTTTCGCCCTCGGCTTAGGGGCCGACTAACCCTGAGCAGATTAGCTTTACTCAGGAACCCTTGGGCTTACGGCGAGCAGGTTTCTCACCTGCTTTATCGCTACTCGTGTCCGCATAAGCACTTCCAGGACCTCCACCCGTCGTTTCCGTCGAGCTTCGCAGGCAACTGGAACGCTCCTCTACCGCCCGTGAACTCCGGAGAGATCACGGACCCGCAGCTTCGGTACTACGCTTGAGCCCCGTTACATCTTCGGCGCGGGCTCACTAGACCAGTAAGCTATTACGCACTTTTTAAAGGGTGGCTGCTTCTAAGCCAACCTCCTGGTTGTCTGAGCGCTCCCACTTCCTTTCCCACTTAGCGTAGATTTGGGGACCTTAGCTGGCGGTCTGGGCT
>CAWAPH010000031.1:125000-291055 GCA_963783795.1 uncultured delta proteobacterium
AGGTCATTCTCGCCCAGCGCGACGCTCTCCTGCCCGGGAGGAGGAGCCAGCACGCCGTAGCGCTCCGGTACCAGGTCCTCCCACCGCCGACAGGGGGCGAACTCCAGGTCTCCCTCCGCAGCGATCCGAGGCCAGAGGAGGACCTTCCCCAGGGTCCGCGCGACCTCGTAGAGAGGCCGGGTCGGAAGCTCATCCGGCAGGGCCGCGTAGAGAGCCAGTCGGGCTCGCTCGCGGAACGCAGGAGCCTGCGAAACCCGCTCTACCACTGCGCCGCCCGCGGCCGCGGCCTGATCGGGTGCGAGCTGCCGGCGCCGAGCCGCCATCAGCTCCCGCAGTCGCTGCTTCTGGTCCCGGATGCTCAGTGGGTCGTCGGCGCCGGCTCGGCAATGGCCGCTTCGACCAGGGCGATCAGGTCTCCGAGTTGATCGGCGCGGGCCACTCCCTCCTGGGAATCCCCGTCCGTCACATCGCGCAGTGAAATCAAGTGGTTCGCGATGTTGAGGGCGGTGAGCACGGCGAGATCCAGGGTGTCTACCGTGCCGGTGCGGTCGCGAACCTTTCCCATGGTCTCGTCCACGAGCGCAGCAGCGCGGCGAATGGTCGAGGCGTCGGAATCACTTCGGATCCGGTACTCCTGGCCCAGGATCTCGACGGGGACCGTGCGTTTGGTCACAGAGTCGCCTCAGTCGGACGAGGACGCGCCGAACCGGGCATCGATCTGATCGATCTGCGCGATCAGATCGTCGATACGCTTGGCGGCGTCCTGACGAGTTTGGTTCAGCTCCAGGATCTGATCATCGAGAGACCGGATGCGAGAATCGCGCCCGTCCAGCTCCGCGCGAAGCGAAGCGTTCTCGAGCTGAAGGGTTCGATACCTCTCGACGAGGCCACGCACCAGCTGATCGAGTCGCTCGAAGTTCGCCTCGTCGCCCGTTTTCGCTCTCGAGTCGGGAATGGCTTCACCCCTGTCGCAGATGGGATCCTACCGGTACCGACGGAAACGAGTCAAGGCTGTAGCCGATCTTGTTCGAAAAACGGCTGGCCTGCGGAAGACCCCGGCCCTCCGGGGGGCGGGGGCATCCGGAGCGGGTCAGTCCGAGAACTTCGGCAACAGCGAATGTCCCATCAGGTAGGCGTCGATCCGCCGGGCGGCCTCGCGCCCAGCGTCGATGGCGCTGACCACCAACGACGCACCCAGTGTGGTGTCGCCAGCAGCGAAGATGCCCTCCTCGCTGGAGACGTAGTCGTCCACGGCCACGTTCCCCCTCGGGTCGAGCCCCAACTCCAGGCTCTCGATCAGTCCGCTGTGGATCACGTGCAGGAACCCCATCGCCAGCAGCACCAGGTCCACCGGAATGCTGAACTCGGTGCCGGGGACCTCCTTCATCTCCCAGCCGCCCTGCCCGCTGACCCACTCGACCTCAGCCGCCGTGCAGCTCGCTGGCCCGAACGGTCTTGCCCGAGAGCTTCTTGGTGAGAACGCTCCAGCGTCGCTGGCAGCCCTCCTCGTGCGAGCTGGAGGTCCGCAGGATCTGCGGCCACATCGGCCAGGGGGTCTCCGGGTTCTTTCCATCGGGCGGCTTGGGAAGGATCTCCAGTTGGTGGACCTGCCTGGCCCCCTGGCGGAGCGCCGTGCCCACGCAGTCGCTGCCGGTGTCGCCTCCGCCGATCACCACCACGTGCTTGTCCTGGGCGAGAATCCGCTCGGTTCGCGGTGGGAGAGGATCGCCCGCGACTCGACGGTTCTGCTGGGCGAGGAAGTCCATGGCGAAGTGGACGTTGTCGAGGCCAGCGCCCGGGACGCCCAGGCCACGCGGCTCGCCCGCACCCATCGCCAGCAGGATGGCGTCGAAGTTTCTGCGCAGGTAGCGCGCCGAGAGATCCTCGCCCACCACCACGCCGGTCTCGAACTTCACGCCTTCGGCCTGCATCTGCTCGAGACGGCGGTCGATGATCCGCTTCTCCAGCTTGAAGTCCGGGATGCCGTACCGCAGCAGGCCGCCGATGCGGTCGTCCTTCTCGAAGACGACGACGTCGTGCCCCGCCCGGGCGAGCTGCTGTGCCGCGGCCAGGCCGGCGGGGCCGGACCCCACGATCGCCACCCTCCTGCCGGTCCGGAACGGCGCCGGCCGCGGCTCGACCCAGCCTTCGGCGAAGGCCCGCTCGACGATCTGGTACTCGATGTGCTTGATCAGCACCGGGTCGTCGTTGATGCTCAGCGTGCAGGCGGCCTCGCACGGCGCCGGGCAGACGCGACCCGGTGATCTCCGGGAAGTTGTTGGTCGAATGCAGGTTCTCGCTGGCCTCGCGCCACTTGCCCCGGTAGACCAGATCGTTGAACTCGGGGATCCGGTTGTTCACCGGGCAGCCGGCCGTGGCAGAACGGGATGCCGCAGTCCATGCAGCGGGCGGCCTGCCGCACCAGAGCCTCTTCCGGGTCAGGGAACGTCGACCTCGGAGCAGTCCTTGATCCGCTCGGCCGACCGGGCGATAGGCGACGTCCTCGCGCCGGTGCTCGAGGAACCCGTCCGGCTTACCCATGAACACCTCCTCGGTGGCCGGCGTGAATCGGCGTCGCCGTGTCTCCTCGCGTTCGCGCAGCCGCTCGAGAGCCTTGCGGTAGTCGATCGGCATCACCTTCACGAACTTGCCCGCCATCTCGTGCCAGTTGTCGAGGATGCGCTGGGCCTGCTCGGCTCCGTGTCCACTTCAGGTGTCGGGCGATCAGGTCGTGCAGCAGCGCTTCGATCCTCGTCTTGCCAGAGGGACTCCAGGTCGACCATGTCCAGGTTGCAGAGGGTGTCGAAGAGCTGGTGCTCGTCGAGCACGTAGGCGATGCCGCCGCTCATGCCGGCCGCGAAGTTCCGGCCGGTCCGTCCGAGCACGACCACGGTTCCGCCGGTCATGTACTCGCAGCCGTGGTCGCCCACGCCTTCGACCACCGCCACGGCACCGCTGTTGCGCACGGCAAACCGCTCGCCGGCCAGGCCGTTGATGAAGACCTCGCCGCAGGTGGCGCCGTAGAGGAGCGTGTTGCCGACGATGATGTTCTCGTGGGCGGCGAAGGGCGCCTCGGGCGGGGTCTGGACGACGATGCGCCCGCCGGAGAGCCCTTGCCGAGGTAGTCGTTCGCATCGCCGATCAGCCGCAGCGTCACGCCCGGCGCCAGGAACGCGCCGAAGCTCTGCCCCGCCGAGCCCGCAGAGCGTCACGTCGATGGTCCCGTCCGGCAGTCCGTCGGCGCCGTGGCGCTTGACGATCCGGTTGCTCAGGATCGCGCCGACCGTGCGGTGGACGTTCGGATCGGCATCTCGAATTTCGACCGGCTCGCCGCTCTCGATCGCGGCCCCGACCTGCTCGAGGATCTGCCAGTCGAGGTGCGATCTGCGAGCGTTTCCGCCTGTGGCCGCACGCAGCGGAGCGCGCGGCCGTCCGACGCATCCGGCTGCCAGAGCACGGCCGAGAAGTCCAGCCCGTGCGCCTTCCAGTGATCGATCGCCTTGCGGCTGCGCAGGCGATCGACCCGGCCGACCATGTCGTCGAAGGTGCGGAAGCCCAGCTGCGGCCATGATCTGGCGCACCTCCTCGGCCACGAAGAGCAGGAAGCGCACCAGGTGACTCGGGCTTGCCCGTCGAACTTCGCGCGCAGCTCGGGCGTCTGCGTGGCGATGCCGACCGGGCAGGTGCCCAGGTGACACTTCCGCATCATGATGCAGCCCAGCGTCACCAGCGCCGCCGTGCCGAAGCCGAACCGCTCGGCCCCCAGCAGCGCGCCGATCACCACGTCGCGCCCGGTCTTCAGCTGGCCGTCGACCTGGACGAGGATGCGGTCGCGCAGGCCGTTCAGCACCAGCGTCTGCTGGGTCTCGGCCAGGCCGAGCTCCCAGGGGATCGCCGGCGTGCTTGATCGACGAGAGCGGGCTGGCGCCGGTGCCGCCGTCGTGGCCGCTGATCAAGCACCTCGTCGGCGTTGCCCTTGGCCACGCCGGCGGCGACCGTGCCCACGCCGACCTCGGAGACCAGCTTGACCGAGACCTTGACGCCGGGGTTGCTGCACTTGAGGTCGTAGATCAGCTGGGCCAGGTCCTCGATCGAGTAGATGTCGTGGTGCGGCGGCGGCGAGATCAGCGTCACGCCGGGCGTCGAGTGGCGCAGCCTGGCGATCTCGTCGGTCACCTTGTGGCCCGGCAGCTGGCCGCCTTCGCCCGGCTTGGCGCCCTGGGCCATCTTGATCTGCAGCATCTTCGCGTGGGCCAGGTATTCGATCGTCACGCCGAACCGGCCGCTGGCCACCTGCTTGATCGCCGCAGTTCACCGAGTCGCCGTTGGGCAGCGGCTGGTAGCGCGCCGGGTCTTCGCCGCCTTCGCCCGTGTTGCTCATCGCGCCCAGCCGGTTCATGGCGATCGCCAGCGTCTCGTGGGCTTCCTTGCTGATCGACCCGTGCGACATCGCACCGGTGCAGAACCGCTTGACGATCTCGCTGCCGGCTCGACCTCTTCCAGCGGCACGGGCTCGGCCGGCGCGAACTCGAACAGCCCGCGCAGCGTGCACAGCTGCGCGACTGGTCGTTGACGAGCGCGGCGTACTCGGCGTAGGCCGCGGGGTCGTCGTTCCGCACCGCGTGCTGCAGCCGCGCGATGGTCCGCGGGTTCCAGAGGTGCTGCTCGCCGTCGAGCCGGAAGTGGTACTCGCCGCCGAACTCCAGCTCGAGCGACCCGGCGCCGTGCTCGCCAAACGCGCCTGCGTGACGCATCAAGGCCTCGCGCGGCGATCACTTCGAGGCCGACGCCCTCGATCCGCGACGCGGTGCCGCTCGAAGTACTTGTCGACCACGCTCCGGTCCAGGCCGACCGCCTCGAACAGCTGCGCGCCGCGTGATAGCTGCGCAGCGTCGAGATGCCCATCTTGGACATCGTCTTGAGGATGCCCTTCTTGACGCGCGGTGATGTACTGGTCGCCGAGCTGGTCGGCGTCCGTCATCGTCCGGAAACTCGCCCTGCTCGTGCAGCATCTGGATCGCTTCGAAGGCCAGGTAGGGATTGACGGCGTTGGCTCCGTAGCCGCAGAGCAGGCAGAAGTGCATCACTTCGCGGGGCTCGCCGCTTTCGACCACGATGCCCCGCCTCGGTCCGCGATGCCGCGGTCCAGCAGCCCGTGGTGCAACGCCGCCGTGGCCAGCAGGCTGGGGATCGGCGCGCGCTTCGGCCGAGACGCCGCGATCGCTGACGATCAGCAGCGAGGCGCCGTCGCGGATCGCCGCCTCGGCCGCGTCGACCAGCATCGTCTCGACGCCCCGCTGCAGCGCCCCGCCCGGGTCGTCGCTCGTCGGCGTCGAACAGCGCCGGCAGCGTGGCCACCTTGAAGTCGTCCCGCTTCGACCGCTCGCAGGCGCTCGATGTCGTCGTTGGTCAGGATCGGGTGCGGCAGCTTCAGCTGGCGGCAGTGCTCGGGCGTCTCGTCCAGCAGGTTGCGCTGCTTGCCGGTGAAGGTCATCAGCGACATCACCAGCCCTTCGCGCAGCGGGTCGATCGGCGGGTTGGTGACCTGGGCGAACAGCTGCTTGAAGTAGTTGAACAGCAGCTTGGGCCTGTCGGAGAGCACGGCCAGCGGCGTGTCGGTGCCCATCGAGCCGACCGGCTCCTGGCCGTTGGCCGCCATCGGCGGCGAGGATCATCTGCAGCTCTTCGCGCGTGTAGCCGAAGGCTCGCAGCCGCTGGACGAGCGTCTCCGGATCGCTCTCCACTGCGCTCGACGCGCCGGAACAGCCCGCGCAGCTCGATCCGGTTCTGCTCCAGCCAGCGGCGGTACGGCTTCTGGCGGGCGATCTTGCCCTTGATCTCGTTGTCGACGACGATGCGGCCCTCGCTCGGTGTCGACCAGGAACATCTGCCCGGGCTGCAGGCGGCCCTTCGACTGGATCTGCTCCGGCGGAAAGTCGATCACGCCCACCTCGCTGGCCAGCACCACCAGCCCGTCGGTGGTCACGACGTAGCGGCACGGGCGCAGCCCGTTGCGGTCGAGCGTGCCGCCGACCAGCCGGCCGTCGGTGAAGACCATCGCCGCCGGGCCGTCCCACGGCTCCATGATCGCCGCGTGGTACTCGTAGAACGCCCGCTTGTCGGTGCTGATGTGGTAGCTCGGCCCGAACGCCTCGGGGATCATCATCATCATCGCGTGGGGCAGCGAGCGGCCGGCCACGCACCAGCAGCTCCAGGGCGTTGTCGAAGCAGGCCGAATCGCTCGCCCCCGGCGTCGATGATCGGGAACAGGTCGCTGAGATCGTCGCCGAGCAGCCGGGCTGCTCATGCGTCGCCTCGCGGCCGCGCATCCGGTTCGCGTTGCCGCTGCAGCGTGTTGATCTCGCCGTTGTGGGCGAGCATCCGGAACGGCTGGGCCAGCCGCCAGTTGGGAAAGGTGTTGGTGCTGTAGCGCTGGTGAACGATCGCCAGGGCCGAGACGATCCGGCTCGTCGGAGAGGTCCGGGTAGTAGGCGAACAACTGCGGGGCCAGGAACATCCCCTTGTAGACGAGCGTCCGGCAGGACATCGAGCTGAGGTAGAAATCCTCGGCCTGCGTCGCCGAAGCGCTCCGTCACCAGCTGCTCGGCCCGCTTGCGCGCCAGGTAGAGCTGCCGCTCCAGGGCGTCGCCCTCCAGGCCGACGCCGTCGATGAAGACCTGCCGCACGACCGGCTCGGCCTCGCGGGCGAGGTCGCCCAGGCACGAGTTGTCGGTCGGCACGTCGCGCCAGCCCAGCAGCTTCAGGCCGAGGTGGTCGATCGCCTCGTTCAAGAGATCTTCGCAGCTTCCGCGAACGCCTTCGTCCTGGGGACCGAAGACCATCGCCACGCCGTAGCACTTCCGCTCGGGCAACCGGAAGCGGAGCCGCCTCGCCTCCTCCTCGAAGAACTCGTGAGGGATCTGAAAGAGGATGCCCGCTCCGTCGCCGGTCGACTCGTCGCTTCCCGCGGCCCCGCGGTGCATCAGGTTCAGCAGCACCTGCGTTGCCGTACTCGATGATCGCGTGATCACGCCGGCCGGAGATGTTGACGACGGCGCCGATGCCGCAGGCGTCGTGCTCCCAGCGCGGATCGTACAGTCCGCACCGATCGGGTCTGCGCGTCTGCTCTCTGTGCTTCATCGGACACACACCCACTCGATCCCTACCGCTCAAAGTAGCAGATCACCTTCTGCTCCACGGCGTCTGCACTCAGCTTCGCGGGCGCACCATCCGCCGTGGAGTTGCGCGGGTCGATCACCTTGACAGCGTCTTGCCACTTCTCCGCGGAAGGCACCAGATCGAGAAGAAGACTCGGCGACTTCTTCGAAGAACTCGGTCCGGATGTAGTTCTCGCCCTGCTTCGGGAACAGCGCAAGGTAGAGCATGTCCATCTCGACCAACTCGCTCAGGAAGTGGGTGCCCAGCGAGACATCGGGAACCAGGTCCTCCCGCATCGCGACGATCTCGCAGAGCGCCGAGACCCGGTTGATGTCCGTGAAGGAGACGGGAATCCCCAGCGACGGTGAGCTGGTGCCCCAGCGTCCGGGCCCGATCAGCATGATGTTTTCCGCGCCTCGCTCCGCCGTGGCGTGGTTGATGTCGCCGAGGAGTCTCGCGACTTCGTAGCGCTGCTGAATGGGGAGGTGCCCGTAGACCTCCGGCACGACGTAGATGTAGAGGTCCACGTCCATCAGGCGGCTCCGCCCGATCACCGCGCCGCGCGCCTCGATGATCCGGGCGTCCTCTTCGATCTCGACTCTCGGAAGTACCGCGGCCTCCGTTCCCTTGACCTGGAGCGTGCGGCACTGGAGGAGGTTGATCTTGTACTTCCCCGGCCCGAAGAAGTTGGCGGTGAATTCGATGTCCACGGGCCGCGTGTAGGCGTCCTGGATGGTCGCCAGGATCTGCCGCATGTCCTCCACGAACTTCGTCTCGGTGAGCACACCGTCGAAGGTCAGCACCCAGGAGAACGGGCTTCGACGCCGTCCCCGCTCGGACGCATCTCGAGAGGCGACCATGTCCAGCGGCAGCCCCGCATGCGCGGCCACCAGGTCGGTGAAGTGGCCCGAGACCAGCTGGTTTGCCTCGAGATCCAGATAGTCGACGCGCTGCTGGGCGTGCTCGCGAACCTCGTCGAAGTTGGCCTCGGGCCGCCGATTGGGCGCGTTCAGCGCCACGATCCGGGTGTAGTCGTCGTCGGAGCGATCCACCGCCCGGGTCCCCAGCCCGAAGACGAGCCGCACCACCCCGGCCTTCGGACTCGATGTATTCGCTCCACGCGTAGGGGTTGAAGGACAATCCGACGCCCGCGGTGTCGGGGAAGAAATCCCTTCCGTGCATCCCGCCGGAGACGCGCATCACCAGCAGCGCCATCTGCTCGTCGCGGTCCAAGAGCCGCCGCTGCGCCCGGTACCTGAGTGCCTTCTCGCTCATGCTGCTGGCGTAGATCGCGCGCACGGCGGCGAGAAAGTCGTCCAGCCGCTTCTCCCGCGAACCCTGGTTGGCACAAAAGACGCTCTCGTACTTCCCGGCGAAGGAGTTGCCGAGGTTGTCCTCGAGGAGCGAGCTGGAGCGGACGATGATCGGCGACTGCCCGAAGTAGTCGAGCATGCTCTCGATCTGCTTGACGATGTAGTCGGGGAGGTTCCCGGTCAGAATGTTCTGCCGGGCCTGGTCGGCGCCGTCCAGAAAGGTCTCCGGATTGCGCTGGTTCTGCCGCACCCACCAGACGCCGTTGCGAACCAGGTAGGTGTAGAACACGTCCGAGCCAATGAAGAAGGAGTCGTGCGGCTCGAAGACCTCGGCAGGCAGATCGCTGTCCCTGGCCAGGATGGCCCGGGCCAGCAGCATCCCCAGGGTCTTCCCGCCGACCAGCCCGGTTCCGATCATTCGCCTTCGGATCCGCAGGATGTCTTCCAGGGTCAGGTAGCGCTCGACCAGCTCGAGCATCCCCTCTTCGCGGGAGATCAGCATGCGCAGAAGCCGGCCCAGGAGCGGCCTGGCCGCTTCCGGCTGGGCGTCGCCGCTCCGGATCGATTCGATCAGCTCCTCCGCCTGGATGAAGGCCCTCTCCCAGGAGCCGGCGCCGATCTCTGAATCGATCCCCCCACCAAAGCGTCCGGATGTCAGCACCTCGGAAACGACGGCGCTGGATGTGACTGGTTCGAACCCCTCCTCCGTCCACACGTGAAGCATGTCCATGGTGGGTGAGTAGCGATGCTGAACCTTGAGGGGACGGACGTAGAGCGTCCCGTCGTGGCGGTACACGTCCAGCAGGAGCTGCGTGGTGTCACCGATCGCGCCGGTCGCGTGCGAGGAGTGACAGTTCCGGAGCAGCCCGAAGTAGGTGACGGTCTCGAGATCGTACAGGTAGGGACAGGTGAGCGTGAAGAAGTTGCCGAGCATCTGGTCGGAGTACCAGTCGACGGCGAGGTCGGAGAGGCAGTCGAAGAGGTAGAAGGTGCCCCGCCCCGCCTGCTCGATCACGCGATGGATGTCGGCAACGAAGTTCTCGAAGCCGTCCTCCGGCTTCAGGTGATGGACCTCGGCCCCGAAGTCGTCCGGAAGGAGTGGCTGGTGCTTGGCGAAGCGGAAGTAGATCAGCCGCCGCCCGGAGCTCATGGCCGCCTCGCAGTAGGGCTTGGCGAAGGCCAGGTAGTCCTCGATCCCGTCCACCTGCCAGACGATATTGTCGCCGGGGAGGACGCCCTTCAGCAGGCCGTCGAGCCCGCTCACACCCGTCGTCATTCTCGGACCCGCTGATTGCATGCTGGCACTCCGAGGAAAAGGGTGTGCGGCCGATGATCCGAGGGGCGGACCACCGGCCAGGTACCCGCGAGAGTCAGCCCCGCTGCCCCGGGTGCCGCTCTCCCGATCCGCGAAAGGATCGTGGGGCCAGGATCAGATGATGCCCATGGCGAGCATCGCCCGCGCGACCTTTACGAACCCCCCGATGTTGGCGCCCACCACGTAGTTGCCGGGCGAGCCGAACTCCTCCGCTGTCTCGTAGCAGGCCTGGTGGATGTTGCTCATGATCTCGTGCAGGCGGCGATCGGTGAAGCCGAAGGTCCACGAGTCGCGGCTCGCGTTCTGCTGCATCTCCAGCGCCGAGGTCGCAACGCCCCCCGCATTCGCCGCCTTGCCGGGGCCGTAGGCGATCTTGGCATCGAGGAAGATCTTGATCCCCTCCGGTGTCGTCGGCATGTTGGCGCCCTCGCCGACCGCGATGCAGCCATTCTCGACCAGCGTCTTCGCGTCCTTGCCCGAGATCTCGTTCTCGGTCGCGGACGGCATGGCGACCTGACAGGGCACATCCCAGATGCTGGCGTTCTCGATGTACTTGGCCTTCGGCCTCTGCTCGAGATACTCCTTGATCCTTCGCCTCTGCACCTCCTTCAGCAGCTTGACGACCTCGAGGTCGATGCCTTCCTCGTCGTAGATGTAGCCGCTCGAATCGGAGCAGGCGACGACCTTTCCGCCGAGTTCGTGGATCTTCTCGATGGTGTAGATCGCCACGTTGCCCGACCCGGAGACGACGCAGGTCTTCCCGTCGAACGAGTCACCCCGGACCTTGAGCATCTCCTCGACGAAGTAGACGCAGCCGTACCCGGTGGCTTCGGTCCGAACCAGCGAGCCGCCCCAGTCGAGGCCCTTCCCGGTGAGGACACCGGACTCGTAGCGGTTGGTGATGCGCTTGTACATTCCGAACAGGAAGCCGATTTCGCGGCTGCCGACGCCGATGTCCCCGGCCGGCACGTCGGTGTACGCGCCGAGGTGGCGATACAGCTCGGACATGAAGCTCTGGCAGAAGCGCATCACCTCGCCGTCAGACTTCCCCTTGGGATCGAAATCCGAGCCGCCCTTGCCACCGCCGATGGGCAGGCCCGTGAGCGCGTTCTTGAAGATCTGCTCGAAGCCGAGGAACTTGACGATCCCGAGGTACACCGAAGGGTGAAAGCGCAGACCACCCTTGTAGGGACCGAGCGCACTGTTGAACTCGACCCGGAATCCGCGGTTGATGTGGACCTCGCCCTGGTCGTCGACCCAGGGCACCCGGAAGATGATCTGCCGCTCGGGCTCGCAGATCCTCCGGATGATCCGGTGCCGGCCGAATTCCGGATAGCGGGCCAGCACCGGTCCCAGGCATTCGAGCACCTCCAGAACGGCCTGGTGGAACTCCACCTCTCCGGGATTTCGCGCCACGACCTCGTCGTAGATCACCTGCAGCTTCATGCGGGCATCGTTCGGCATGCTGGATTCCTCGTCTCCTGTCGGGGGTCACTCCAACCACCCGGTCGTTTGTCGGCCTCGCCCACCGGCAGGCTGGAGCGAGCGTCGGGGGGCGGTGCCGCCGACGTTCTCGCGACGCGACGCGGGGGGCGAACCTCTGATATGTGGATCGGCCGCGGCCACCTCGGCTGCCGGCCACCGGGGACTGCCGCACTCCTCGCGGCCGGGCCGACCCTCTCGGAACGGCACCCAACGGGGCCGTAACCGCGGAAGTACGCGATAGTCCTACGTTTTCCGGAGATTCGAGGCTACGCGATCGCGATTTCGATGTCAAGCAAACGATCGCTGGAGGGCCGGGGCGCCCGGCTAGCCGGCGTCGATCAACTCCCGCATTCGCCGGGGGTGGTTGGTGAAGAGCCCGTCCACGCCCAGATCGATCAGCCGCCGCATCTCCTCCCGATCGTCCACGGTGTAGACGTAGACGGCCATTCCCTCTCCGTGAGCCGCCTCCACCAGCTCCCGGCTCGCCAGGGAACGCTCCGGATTGACCGCCTCGGCGCCCAGTGCTCGCGCCCGCTCGACTGCCCCCTGGGGGAACTTGGGGGACACCAGAACCGCGATCCGCACCTCTGGCGAGACGCCCCGGAGCGCTTCCAGCACGGGCGGATAGAAGGAAGAGAACAGGGTCTTCTCCAGCAGACCCCGGCGGGCCGTCTCCTCGACGGCGGCCGCCTCCATGCCCGCATACTCCGCGCGGCTGCCCCGTTTCAGCTCGAAGTTGAAGGGAATCCGCTCGCCGAAGGCGTCGAGGACCTCCACCAGGGTCGGAACCCGCGCACTGCCCCCGGCATCCAGGCGGCGGATCTCCTCGAGCGTCGCGTCGGCGACCTCTCCACGGCCACCCAGCTCCTCGAGGTCCTCGTCGTGGGTGATGACGATGGCGCCGTCCCGGGTGGTGTGGAGGTCGATCTCGATCATGTCCGACCCCTGCGCGACCGCCAGCTCGTAGGCCGGGAGCGTGTTCTCGGGGAGCTCTCCGGAGGCGCCCCGGTGAGCGATCACGAGAGGCCTGTCCGGCCGGCTCACTCGGCCTCCCATCCCTTCGAGCGCTCGACCGCCCGCTTCCATTCCTCGTAGAGGGCGGTGCGGCGATCCGCCGGCATCGACGGCTCGAAGACGTTCGCACCCTTGCCCGTGACATCGGCCAGCTGGGCTCGGTCCGACCAGTATCCGACGGCGAGCCCCGCCAGCGCGGCAGCTCCGAGCGCGGTGACCTCCAGGACCGGCGGCCGCCGAACCGGCACGCCGAGCAGATCCGCCTGGAACTGCATCAGGAAGTCGTTCTCGCAGGCGCCGCCGTCCACTCGCAGCTCGCTGAGCTCGAGCCCGGAATCCCGGGACAAGCAGTCGACCACGTCCCGGGCCTGGTAGGCGATCGACTCGAGCGTGGCGCGGATCAGGTGCTCCCTCGTGGTTCCCCGGGTGATCCCCACGATCGTCCCGCGCGCGCGCTGGTCCCAGTGGGGCGCCCCCAGTCCGACGAAGGCCGGTACCAGGTAGACACCCCCGGTGTCGCGAACCGACTCGGCTGCCGCCTGCGTCTCGGCGGCAGTGGTGACGAGGCCGAGCCCGTCGCGCAGCCACTGTACCGCGGCGCCGGCGACGAAGATGCTCCCTTCCAGGGCGTATTCGACGCGCCCGTCGATCCCCCATCCGATGGTCGTGACCAGTCCGGTCATCGACGCGACCGCTTCCTCGCCCGTATTCATCAGCAGGAAGCAGCCAGTCCCGTAGGTGTTCTTGGCGGACCCCGCCAAGAAGCATCCCTGTCCGAAGAGTGCGGCCTGCTGGTCGCCGGCGATTCCGGAGATCGGGATCTCCGCGCCCAGCCATTCGGGGTCCACGCTTCCGAAGACGCCGCTGGTATCCCGCACCTCAGGGAGCATTTCGCGGGGAATCCGCAGCTCCTGGAGCAGCAGGTCATCCCAGTCGCGCTGGTGGATGTTGTAGATCAACGTGCGCGAGGCGTTCGAGTACTCCGTGACGTGGACGCGCCCCCTGGTCAGCTTGTGGACGAGCCAGGAGTCGACCGTCCCGAAGGCGAGCTCGCCCCGCTCGGCGCGCGCCTGAGCACCCGGGACAGCGTCGAGGATGAAGCGGATCTTGGTCGCCGAGAAGTAGGCGTCGATCACCAGACCGGTGCGCTCGCGGACCTCGTCTTCGAGGCCCCGGCTGCGCAGCTCGTCGCAGATGTCCGCGGTCTGCCTGGACTGCCAGACGATGGCAGCGTGGATCGGTTCCCCCGTGGCGCGATCCCAGACCAGCGCGGTCTCGCGCTGGTTGGTGATGCCCACCGCCGCGACGTCGGCGGCGCTGACGCCCGCCTTCTCGAGCACGCCACGCGCCGCGCGGAGCTGGCTCTCCCAGATCTCGAGCGGATCGTGCTCGACCCAGCCCGGCCTGGGGAAGTGCTGGGGGAACTCGTACTGATCCGAGGCGACGATCGCGCCGCTCTGATCGAAGAGGATCGCCCGGGACGATGTCGTCCCCTGATCGAGCGCCATCACGTAGTTTGCCATCGACTACCCCTCTCCTTCCGGGCTCGCGAAGAGCGCGTCGACGAAATCGTCGGCGGAGAAATCTCGCAGGTCTTCGACCTTCTCGCCGACGCCGACGTAGCGGACGGGAATCCCGAACTCATCGGCGAGACCGACGACCACGCCACCCTTCGCCGTTCCATCCAGCTTGGTGAGAACCAGCCCGCTCACGCCGGCAGCCTCGGTGAACAGGTGCGCCTGGGAGATCGCGTTCTGCCCGGTGTTTGCGTCCAAAACGAGCAGGGTCTCGTGAGGCGCGCCCGGGGCTCCCTTTCCAATCACGCGGACGATCTTGGAGAGCTCCTCCATCAGCGGAGCCTTGGTCTGAAGCCGACCGGCGGTATCGATGATCGCCACGTCGATCCCCCCCGACTCGGCGGCCTTGACCGTATCGAATGCCACCGACGCCGGATCCGCTTCGGATCGGCCGGCGATCACCTCGCAGCCGACGCGCTCGCCCCAGGTCTGGAGCTGCTCGACGGCGGCATCGCGAAACGTGTCGCCCGCTCCCAGGACCACCGAGCTGCCCTCCTGCTGATAGCGCGCCGCCAGCTTTCCGATGGTCGTGGTCTTGCCGGACCCGTTCACGCCGAGCACGAGGATCACGTGGGGCTTGCTGCGGGCAGCTCCCGATTCGTTTCCGCTCGGCTCCACTTTGCGGAGCTTCTCCAACATCTTCTCGCGAAGAACCTCCCGGACCCGGGCCGCATCCTGGCCGGTGGCGTCGCTCCGCACGGCTGCCAGGAGACTCTCCGCCGTCTGCACCCCGAGATCCGCCGTGAAGAGCAGCGCCTCCAGCTCATCGAGCAGGTCGGCGTCGACCTTCCGCCCCCCGAGCAGGGCCTCGAGGCGACCGACCAGCGCCTCGCTGGTCCTGGCGAGGCGGTCGCGGAGCCGAACCGGCTTTGGGGGAGGTTCGATGGGCGGAGCGACCGGTTCCGCAACAGGCTCCGCCGGGGCCTCGGCAGGCGGCTCCAGCTCCTCCGGCGGTGGCTCCTCGAGTGGTGGCACCTCCTCCACCACGATGGGCTCCGCGGCCGGCGGGGGCTCTTCCAGGGGCTGCACCTCGGCTACGGCTGCGGGCTCCTCCGGCTCCTCGACCATTGCGGGCTCCGCAGCCAGCGCTGGCGCCTCCTCCACCTCCGGAGCCAATTCGGGGTCCGCGGTAGCGGCCGGCTCCTCCAGGGGCGGCGCCTTGGCCGGGCGGAAGAAGAGCAGGCGGACGAGAAGCCCGAGAACCGGAAGACCCACGGCGCCGAGGGCACCGAGGGCCACCAGCTGGGGGTTGGCCTCCGCCCAGATCAGCAGCGGGAACAGGTACTCGGCGAGAAGAACTTCAGCCATGGACGGCCGAGGATAACGGATGAACGGGGACGTTCCTGCCCCGGCAGGCTAGTGGAGTTCGACGGCCACCAGCTTGCTGACGCCCTTCTCCTCCATGGTGACACCGTAGAGGATGTCGGCGACTTCGATGGTGCGCTTGTTGTGGGTGATCAGGAGGAACTGGGACTCCTTGGCCAGATCCCTCACCATCTCGTTGAAGCGCCCGACGTTGGCGTCGTCCAGTGCGGCGTCCACCTCGTCCAGGAGGAAGAAGGGCGAGGGCCGGACCTGGAAGACCGAGACCAGCAGCGCGATCGCGGTCATGGCCTTCTCTCCGCCGGAGAACAGGTTGATGTTCTGCAGCCGCTTGCCCGGCGGCTGGGCCATGATCTCGATGCCCGCCTCGAGAACGTCCTCGGAGTCCGTCAGCATCAGGCTCGCCTTGCCGCCCCGGAACATCCGCGGGAAGGTCTGCTGGAACTTCTCGTTCACGGCCTCGAAGGTCTCACGGAACCGCTTGCGGCTGGTGCGGTTGATCCGCGAGATCGCGTCGCGGAGCTGGGCGATGCTGGACTCGAGGTCGGCCCTCTGCTCGGTCAGGAAGCGGAAGCGCTCGCGAAGCTCTTCGTGCTCCTCGATGGCGCCCAGGTTCACCTCACCAACCGCCTCCACCTGGGCACGCACGCGGTCGAGCTGCGCAGTCCGCTCCTCTCCGGGGAGGGCCACTAGCTCGGCGATCTCCCTCGCCTCCCGCTGCGCGTCGCGATCCTCCACGGCGTTCGGGGCGTCGCCCGGCGCGCCGCCGTCTGCTTCCGGCTGCGCCTCTTCCAAAGCCGGCGGAAGGACAGCCACTGCAGGGGCTTCGCCCTCTCCTTCGAGCCGGGCCGCGGGCACCGGGGGCTTCCAGGTCTCGAGCTCGACGTTCCACTTGTCGCGGACGCCGGTCGCCAGGTGCTCCAGGCGCAGCTCCATCTCGCGAAGCCCGAGCTCCACCTGCTGGGCCTCATCGCGCTGGGACTCGAGCTCGATGCGCAGATCCCGGGCCTGGCCCTCCAGCTCACGAACCGTGGCGGCCTGCCCCTCGTAGGCGTCGCGCTTCTCCTCGTTGGTGAGCCGCAGCGACTCTTCCTCGCGAAGCTTGTCGGCGAGTGTCCCCTCGGTCTCCTCGATCGAGGTCGCCAGGGCTCCCCTGCGATTCTCCGCCCGGCGGATCTCCTGCTCGCGCCGCTCGATCCACTCCTCGGTCTCGGCCTGAGCCCCGCGGGAGCGCTCGAGGGTCCCCTGCAGCCGGTCGCGCGCCTCCACCCTGGTGTCGTGCTGGACACGGCGCTCGGTCACCACCGCTTCCAGGCGTGAGAACTCCCGTCCCGCAGAGCCGATCTGAAGCCCCAGCGCATCGAGCTCGCGCTGGCGGCCAGTGCGCGCTTCCCGGGCCTCCACGAGGACGCCGGAGAGGCGATCGTTCTCGATTCCGAGCGACTCGACCTCGGAGAGGAGCTCCGAGCGCTCGGCCACCCGGCCCTCCTGGGCCTCGCCGATCGCCTTGACCCGCTCTCGCGTGCGCTCCAGATCCTTCTCGTGGTTGGCCACGGCGAGGGCCGCGGTGTGGTGGCGGTTGCGCAGGTTGTCGAGCTCGTCGCTGGCCCGGGCCAGCGACTGCTCGGCCTCCCGGTGCTCGCGCTCGCACTCCGCGACCTCGGCCTCCAGCTCAGCGACCTCGGCCTCCAGCTCGCGGACCTCGCGCACCCGCGAGAGGATCCCCGTCTGGGACGCATCGCCCCCCCCGCGGAGCACCCCGTCCGCCGTCAAGACGTCGCCGTCGGGGGTCGCGAAGCTGCAGGGCAAACGGCCGGAGCCGTAGACATCGATGACCTCGCGCAGGCTCTCGACCAGGTTCACTCCCGACAGCAGGGTCCGGGCGACGCCCTCGTACCCCTCCCGCGGGCGCACGCTCTCCAGCAGGGGCCGGCCGAGGGGCACGAAGCTCTGGGAGATCTCCTCCGGGGCTGGGGGCAGCACGAACACGCCACGCCCCGCGGCGGCTCCACGCAGAGCCTCCAGCGCCGAGAGCGCCCCGCCTGCACCCTCCACCACCAGGCCCTCGGCCCGGTCCGCGAGTACCGCTTCGACGGCTCTCTCAGCGTGCTGGTCCACGTCGAGCACGTCCCGGACCAGGGCCCGAAGACCGTGCACCCGCTTCGCCTCCTCGCCCAGGCCGAGCAGGTGCCGAGCACCCTCGGCGACATCCTCTCGTCGAGCCAGGAGCTCCGTCAGGGAAGCCAGGCGTGCGCGGCGCGTCTCGCGAAGCTCTCGCCGCTCGCGGAGCTTCTCCGCCTCGACTCGCAGCGTCTCGGTGGACTTCTGGTGGCGATCCAGCGCCTCGCGAAGCAGGCCCATCAGGCGGTCGCGCTCGGCGAGGAGGTTCCGCAGCCCCTCCTCGAGCCGGTGCTGCTCGTGGTCGACCTGGGCCGCCTCGTTCTGCTGGACCTCCAGCAGCTCATCGGCGCTGCGCAGGCGGCGGTCGATCTCGGCGCGGCGATCCTGCAGCGCAGCCAGGCGATCCTCGGTGCGAGCGATGCGCGTCAACACCTCGACCAGCGCCGAGTTCTGCGCCTCGCGCTCGCGGTCGAGCCCGCGAAGCGCCTCCTCCGCGATCCGGGCCTCGGATTCGGCTTCCGCCATGGACCGGGACTCGTCCGCGAGGGAGGCCTCCACGCCGCGAAGTTCGTCCCCGATGCGCTCGATCTCCTCCCGGGAGCCCTGCAGCTTGGCGCGCAGGCTCTCGAGCTCGCCTTCCCGGGCGAGCTTGATCTCCTGGAGAGAGGCGCGCTCCCGCCGCTCGTAGTCGATCTTGCTCTCCGACTCCTTGATCTCGCCGCGCAGCTGGAAGAGCGCCTCGCTGCCCTGGCTCAGGATGCGCTCCCGCTCGGCGAGATCGACGCGCTTGCTTTCGAGAGCGGCCTCGCGCTGCGCCAGGCCGGTCTCTGCCTCGGTGGCGGCATCCTGCACGCTGGAGAGGCGGCCGCGCGCGCCCTCGATCTCTCCCAACAGAGACTGGCGCTCGTCGACGGCCAGGGAGAGCTCGAGGATGCGCTGGATCTCGCGGAGCTTCTTGTAGCGAGCTGCCTTGCGCGCCTGCCGCTCGATGGAGGAGATCTGCCGCTTGATCTCACCCAGCACGTCGGAGACGCGGACCAGGTTCTGCTCGGTGGCCTCGAGCTTCCGCTCCGCCTCCCGGCGCCGCGCCTTGTACTTGCCGATCCCGGCCGCCTCCTCGATCAGGCCGCGGCGCTCCTCGGGCCGAGCGGAGACGATCTCGGCGACTCGCCCCTGCTCCACGATGGTGTAGCCCTTGGTACCGATCCCGGTGTCGCGGAAGAAGTCGTATACGTCGCGGAGACGGCAGGGCACCTTGTTGATCAGGTACTCGGACTCGCCGGAGCGGTACAGGCGCCGGGAGATCTGGATCTCGGCGAAGTCAGCCAGATGGGGCGGGCCGCCCCCATCGCGGTTGTCGAAGGTGAGGACGACCTCGGAGAGCCCCACCGGCGCCCGCGCCTCGGAGCCGGCGAAGATGACGTCCTCCATGCCCTTCCCGCGCAGCCGGCGGGGCGACTGCTCCCCCATGGCCCAGCGAATGGCATCGACGACGTTCGACTTTCCGCAGCCGTTGGGACCCACGATGGCCGTGATCCCGGGCCGGAAGCTGAACGCCGTCTTGTCGACGAAGCTCTTGAACCCCGTGATCTGCAGCGACTTGACCTGCAACCGAACCTCTATCCCAGCTGGATTCCCGTCAGCTCGATCCACCGCCGCGGCGCCAGTGGGGAGCGGAAATCAATCGGTTCAAGCATTTCGGGGGGTTCCAATTAGTTAACACGCCCGAGCACCCGCCCGCAAGCAAACCCGGCCTATCCCGCGGCGGCAGCGGGCGCTCTGGCTCCCTGCTCGGCGTACTGGAGCCGGTAGAGGCGGTGGTAGATGCCCCTCCTGCCGAGGAGCTCGTCGTGGGAGCCGGATTCGACCAGACGACCGCGGTGGAGGACGTAGATCCGATCGACGTCTTCGATGGTGGAGAGCCGGTGGGCAATCACCAGGGCCGTCTTGCCCTCCATCAGGGTATGGATCCCCTTCTGGATCAACGCCTCGGTTTCGCTGTCGATGGAGCTGGTGGCCTCGTCCAGGACCAGCACGTCGGCGCGGTGGGCCAGCGCCCGGGCGAACGAGAGCAGCTGGCGCTGGCCCGCCGACAGGTTGGTGCCCCGTTCTCGCACCTCGGTCTCGTAGCCGTCGGGAAGCCGTTCGATGAAGCGGTGGGCCTCGACGGCGCGGGCCGAGCGCTCGATCTCGGTCAGCGAGATGTCCTCGCGGCCCAGCCCGATGTTCTCCGCCACGCTGCCGCTCCAGAGGAAGACGTCCTGGAGCACCATGGCCACCCGGCGCCGCAGCTCCGCCTGGGGAAGCTCGCGGAGATCCACTCCGTCGAGCAGGATGCGGCCCTCGCTCACCTCGTACAGGCGGGCCAGCAGCTTGATGATGGTGGTCTTCCCCGCCCCCGTGGCCCCCACCAGGGCGACCTTCTCGCCGGGCTCCACCCGGAACGAGACGTCCCGCAGCACCCAGTCGTCCCCCGCGTAGGCGAAGGAGACGTTCTGGAACTCGACGGCCCCGCGCCGCGGCGGGAGCGCAATGGGTGACGCCTCGGGCGCCGGGTCGCGGACTGCCGGCTCCGTATCCATCAGCTGGAAGATGCGCTCGCTGCTCGCCATCGCCGACTGCATCACCGAGTACTTGGCCGAGAGGTCGCGGAGCGGCATGAAGAAGCGGCGCATCCACTGGATGAAGACGTACATCACGCCCGCCGAGGCGAGGCCGGTCCCGTACCAGATGATGATGGCCACGGTGATGCCGCCGGCGAACTCGACCACCGAGAAGAGCGCCGCGTCGTAGCGGATCGAGCGGATCCAGGCGTCCCGGTGCTCGCCGTTCAGCTCCGCGAAGTCGCGGAGGTTCCGCGCCTCGCGGGTGAAGAGCTGCACCACCTTCATCCCGGTGACCGTCTCCTGGATGGTGGCGTTGATGCGGGCCAGCAGGACCCTGGTCTTGCGGAAGGCCTCCCGGACCCTGAGCCGGAAGATCACCGCCGCCACCGCCAGGAATGGCACCACGCAGAAGGTGACCAGCGCCAGCTTCGCGTTCACCAGGAAGAGCGCGACGGCAAACCCGACCATCTTGATCAGGTCGGTGACCAGCGCGACGATTCCGGCGGCGAACATCTCGGAGACGTGCTCGACGTCGCTGGTGGCGCGGGTCACCAGCCTTCCGACCGGGTAGCGGTCGAAGAAGCCCATGTGGAGCCTCTGGATTCGGGCGAAGACGGCGACCCGAAGGTCGCGCATGGCGGCCTCGCCGGTCCGGACCATGAGCAGCATCGACAGGTAGCTGAGGGCGGCCCAGACCACCGCGACCACCAGGTAGAGCGACGCCAGCCAGACCAGCGGGGGGATGCCGGCGGGCGCCTGGAGCAGCCCGGAGAAGGGCGTTTCCCAGACGGCCAGGGAGGCATCATCCGCGGGTGCGATGACCCGGTCGAGGCCCGTCCCCACGATCCAGGCCGGCGCCAGCTCCAGCAGGAAGAGTGGGAAGACCAGGAGAATCGTCAGCACCATCTGCCACGTGTAGGGGGCGACGTACCTCCAGAGCCGCGCCAGCAGGCGGGAGTCGACGACCCTGCCCAGGGCCTCCTCTTCGTGAAGCATGTCCGCGGCGCTCACGCTGCCCCCAGCGCCGAGTCCAGCGCCTCGAGTTCCTGCTCGCGCTCCTGCTCCCGCGCCAGCCGCGTATAGAGGCCGCCGAGTGCGAGCAACTCCTCGTGGCTGCCCTGCTCCACGATCCGGCCGTCGTCGAGCACCACGATCTGATCGGCGCCCCGCACCGTGGAGACACGGGACGCCACCACCACCACGGTGCGCTCCCGGAACACCTCCTCGAGCTCTGCCTGAATGGCCGCCTCGGTCTCCGCGTCCACGCTGGAGAGGGTGTCGTCGAGGATCAGGATGCTCGGCCGCAGGGAGAGGGCCCTGGCCAGGGCCGCCCGCTGGCGCTGTCCGCCGGACAGCATCACCCCGCGCTCCCCCACGACGGTTTCGTAGCCGTGGGGAAGCTCGGCCACGTCCTTGATCAGCTGTGCGCGCTGGGCGGCCTCGGCCACCCGGGCGGGCTCGGTGGAATCGAGGCCGTAGGCGATGTTGTCGGCGAGGGACATCGAGAACAGGAAGGAGTCCTGAGGCACCATGGCGATGCGGGAGCGCAGCGCTGCCAGGGGGAGCCGGTTGACGTCGATTCCGTCCAGGAAGACCATGCCGTCCTCGACCTCGTAGAGGCGGGGAATCAGCGAGGCGAGGGTGGTCTTGCCCGAGCCCACCGGCCCGACCACGCCGAGCACCGAGCCGGCCGGGACGCGGAGGCTCACGTCTTGCAGCGCGGGGGCGCGTTCCGGGCCGGGATAGCGGAAGCTGAGGTCGCGGAACTCGATCTCTCCGCGCAGCGCGCTCACCGGCACCTGGTCGGAGCGGTCGGCGATCGAGGGCTCGGTCGAGAGGACCTCGTCGATGCGCTGCATCGAGGCGGCCCCCCGCTGCACCAGGGCGAAGACCCAGCCCATGATGAAGCTCGGGAAGGTGAGCTCGGCGATGTACCAGGCGAAGGTGAAGAAGGCCCCGATCTCCATCCGCCCCGCCTCGATCTCCCAGCCTCCCACCAGGAAGACGATCCACATCGCCAGCGCCGGAAGCAGACTGGTGAAGGCCGGCATGGCGGCCATCACCCGCACCATGCCGAGCTTGCGGTGGTAGAGATCGTCGCAGGCCGCCTCGAAGCGCTTGCGGGTGGTCTCCTCCATCGCGTAGGCCTTGACCACCGAGATTCCGGAGATCGTCTCCTGGAGCTGGCTGGAGAGGTCGGCGAGCCCCACCTGGACGGCCAGGTTGCTGCTGTGCATGGAGCGGCCGAAGGCGCGGGCGATCAGGACGAAGAGCGGGTAGGGGAGCAGCACCAGCAGGGCGAGCTTGGCGTTCAGCACGAACATGACGGCGATCACCGAGACGAACATGATCGGCGTCTGGATCACGTTCAGGAGACCGGGGCCCAGCAGCAGCCGCACCGAGGTGAGGTCGTTGACGCAGCGGCTCATCAGGTCGCCGGTCCGCCAGCGGAGGTAGAAGGACTGGGGAAGGCGCTGGAGGTGGGCGAACAGATCGTTGCGCAGCGCGTACTCGATCTCCCTGGCGGCGTTGAAGATGGTGGTCCGCGAGAGAAAGCGCACAACCATCCGAACCAGGGTGACGAGAGCGAGGAGGCCGACGCGACGGCCCACCTCCACGGCCGGCATACCGTCCGCGACGGCTTGGATCGACCAGCCCACCAGCAGGGGAACCACCACGAACCCGGCGACGTAGCTCAAGGTGAAGAGCGCGCCGATGGCGTACCGGACCCTGTTCCGGGCCAGGTAGCCCCGCAGCCGGCGGAACATCGCCCGGCGGCTGGCGCCGACATCCCCGGCTGAGATCTCGGAAGGGTTGGCAGCCGCCGCGGTCATGGAATCCACTCCATCCGACGCCCCGGAGTCCGTTCTGCATGTGTCGGGAGCGACCCGACGGAGAGTAGCGGACGGCTCGAGACCGGACGGATTGACAGGTGGACTCCGGCTTCCTTATAGAAGGTCCGTGAGCACCCCCCCCAAGCGGAAGCAGGGCGAGGAGCCGACCGCTCCCTCCTACGCGCGCGCCGGCGTGAATCTCGACCGGGACGAGGGATTCATCGATCAGATCGCGGAGATCGGGCGCAGCGCCCTGCGCCCCGAGGTCCTGTCCTCGATCGGCGGATTCGCCGGTCTGTTCAAGGCGCCCGAGCGCTACCAGGAGCCCGTCTTCGTGGCCGGTGCAGACGGAGTCGGCACCAAGCTCAAGCTGGCGGCGCAGCTCGAGCGCTACGACACGGTGGGCATCGACTGCGTCGCCATGGTCGCGAACGACCTGGTGGTTCAGGGAGCCGAGCCCCTGGTCTTCCTCGACTACCTCGCCATGGGGGTGCTGGACGAGTCGATCGCGGCCGACGCCCTGCGCGGCGTCGCCGAGGGCTGCCGGCGCGCGGGCTGCGCCCTCTTGGGCGGAGAAACCGCCACCATGCCCGGCTTCTACGGAGAGAAGGAGCTGGAGCTGGTCGGATTCGGAGTCGGCGTGGTGGAGCGCGACCGCGTAATCGACGGCTCCTCGATCGGCGAGGGAGACGTCCTGCTGGGAATGGCCTCCAGCGGCGTCCACAGCAACGGATTCTCCCTGGTCCGCAAGCTCGTGGAGCAGGGCGTCGCAGCCGGCAAGTTCGCACTGCGCGACGTCCCGCCGGAGCTCAACACCTCCCTGGCTGCCGCGCTCCTGGCTCCGACTCGAATCTACGTGAAGCCCGTCCTGAATCTGCTTCGGGACTTCACCCTGAACGGGATCGCGCACATCACCGGGGGCGGCTTCGACGGCAACATCCCTCGCATCCTTCCCAACGGCGTCCGCGCGCGGATCGACCCGAGTTCGTGGCAGCAGCCACCGATCTTCGAATTCCTCCAGCAGCACGGTGAGATCCCCGACGCGGAGATGCGCCGGATCTTCAACTGCGGCATCGGCATGGTGCTGATCGCACCGCGCGAGCATTGCGACGACATCCTGGAGCGTTTGTCCGCGATGGGCCAGCGGACCTACCGGATCGGGGTGATCGAGCGCAAGGCCGAGACGGACCCGCCACTGCTCTTCACCGGCATCAGCGCCAGCAGCGGCCGCTGATGCCGGCGTGGAGACTGGCGAAGGACGCGCATCACCGCGCCCGGCGCTGGGACGTGGTGGTGCTCGGGAGCGCCCTGCCGGGATTGGTCGCCGCCATCAGGCTCGGGATGGCGCGGCTGCGGGTGCTGATCGTGGAGGAGGAGGCGGCCGCATGCGAGCCGGACCTGCTGCGCGATCCCTTCTTCCTGACCAGCGCGGAGCCGGAGACCGCCCTTGGGGCTTGTCTTCGGGCGCTCGGCATCCCGATGATCGATCGCCGCGGACTCGAAGCCGATCCCATTGCGTATCAGGTGCTGCTCCCGGACGCGCGCGTCGAGGTGGGAGGAGCCATCGCCACGGCGGAGGAGCTGGTGGCCTGGGGGCTGGCCAAGCCGGAGGCCGCACGGGAGATCTTGCGTGCGCTGGAGGCCGCCTCGGAGGCCGAGCGCGAGGCGTCGTTGGCGGCGCCCATCGTCCGCCGCAGCGGCCTCCGGTCTCTTCCTCGGAGCGCGGGCGCGAGCAGCCGCCACCTGCGCGGCTTGCCGCAGAGCGTCGCCCACCCCCCGGCAGAGCTGGTTCCCGTCTTCGAGGCCCAGGTGCGCATCCTCTCGGGGCTGGGTCAGGGGACCCCCTCACCGGAGGCGCGCGCGCGCCTGCTGGGCTCGGGGCTCGAAGGCGGCTCCGCGTTCAGCCGGCCGGGGGTGAGCCTGAGAATGCTCCTGCGTCACCGCATCGAGACCCTGCACGGCGAGTTCCGCACCATCGGCGACTCCTTCGAACTGGTCGAGCTCGGAGATCACCCGGGTATTGCGCGTCTCGGCCCGCAGGATTACTGGCTGGGCCGAGCGCTGGTGTTGAACGCACCGGCCTCCCTGCTCGCAAGGGCTCTCGAGCGCTGGGACCGAAAGCCGCCCCCATATTTGAAGGGCGCCGCGCCCCGGCACCGCAGGCTGAGCCTCCACCTGCGTGCGCAGCGCGACGTCGTCCCCGAGGCCCTGGCGCGGCGCGCGATCCTGGTCGGCGACCCCGACGCGCCGGTGACTGGCGCCAACGCGATCTCGCTGGCGGTGCACCCCTCGGAGCGCGGCGGGCTCTTCGCCGAGCTGATCGCCAGCGCGCTGGTGGAGGACGAGCCGGCCAGCCTCGCCGAGAGCGACGCACTGATCGAGGAGGCAGTGAGGCATCTGATGCCCTTCTCCCGGGGGCGGATCAGCCGCGTCCCGAATCCCGCCCGGCCGCTCTGGGACGACGAGGCAGCGCTGCCCGCTCCGGCGGCACCGGATGGTTGGCCCGGGGAGGTGGAAATCCGGACACCGGGAAGGCAACCGATCTTTCGCCTGCCCCGCGAGGGGCTGGCGGGCCTCGGGCTGGAGGGTGACCTCCTCCTGGGCTGGCGGGCCGGCGACGCGATCCGCGAGGAACTGTCCTAATCTCGTGATGTCCTCGTGATGTCGTGAAGACTGCCCCCGCGGGAGGATGTCCGACGGACGCGTCCAACCAAGAACCCGCCGCCAGCGTGCGTCTGTCGACGACCCTCTGGCGTCTCGCTCGCTACTTGCGCCCCTACCTGGGGATCCTGGCGGTGGCGATCCTCTGTTCGCTCGTCTACGCGGGCGCCCGGAACGCCCGGAACTACCTGGTGAAGCCCCTGTTCGATCAGGTCATCCTGCCCCAGTACAAGAGCGGGAACCCGGCGGACATGGGCCATTGGCTGGCGAACCTGGGCGACTTCACCGGCCGGGCGGGCGGCGACGACGCCGCTCTGGGCGAGACCGAAGAGGTCCCAACCGCCGTCGAAGACACGCCTCCCGAAAACCCGTTGGCGGAGGGAGTCGGCGAGAACCTTCTCAAGGTGTTCCTGGCCGGTCTTCTGATCATCCTGGTGCTTCCCATCTCCCACTTCGGCCAGGTCTACCTCGCCCAGTACACGATGGGCCGGACGCTGGTGGACATCCAGCAGGAGCTCTGCGCCAAGCTTCTCGTCCTCCCGTTGGGATTCCACCACCGAACCAGTCAGGGCGAGACGCTCTCTCGCACCACCAATGATGCCACGCGCGCCCATTTCGCCCTGGACCTCCTGTTCGCCGACACGGTGCAATCGTTCCTCGCCCTGATCGTCAGCGTCGCCTTCCTGTTCTCGATTTCCTGGCAGCTCACACTGACCACCTTTGCCGTGGCGCCGCTGATCTCGGGGCTGATCGCCGTGTTCGGACGGCGCATTCGCAAGAGCGCCAAGCGCCGGCAGGAGAGTCAGGCCTACGTCACACAGCGGCTGGTGCAGATCCTGGCCGGGATCAAGGTGATCAAGGCCTTCCGGACCCAAGCGGGGGAGGCAACCGCCTTTCGCGACGAGAACTTCCGCTACTTCCGGCGGAACATGAAGGTGGTCAAGAACCGCGCACTGGCGAGAACGAGCGTGGAGGGTCTGAACAACAGCGTCGGCATCGGCATCATCCTGCTGGGAGCCGGACTGGTGATGAACCAGATGTGGGGGCTCACGCTCGGCTCCCTGGCGGCTTTCGTACTGGTGATGCAGGCGACCTACCGGCCGATGCGGGCGCTGTCCAAGGGCTGGACGCACCTCATGGAGGCCGCGCCCTCGGCGGAGCGCTTCTTCGAGCTGATGGACGAGGCTCCCGACGTCGTGGACGTCCCCGGTGCCGCGAGGCTTTCGGGAGTACGCGAGGGAATCCGGATCTCCAAGGTCTCGTTCTCCTACGGCCGCGAGCCGGTGCTCCAGGACATCTCGCTCGAGATCAAGGCCGGGGAGGTCGTGGCCCTGGTCGGGCCCACCGGCTCCGGCAAGACGACTCTCGCGGACCTGCTGCTGCGCTTCTACGACCCGGATTCGGGTTCGATCGAAATCGATGGCGTCGACCTCCGCCGCATCGAGCGCTCCTCCCTGCTCGACCAGATCGCCGTCGTCACCCAGGAGCCGTTCCTGTTCGCGGGAACCATCTGGGACAACCTCCGCTACGGGCGGCCCGGCGCCAGCGAGGCAGAAATCGAGGCGGCCGCCCGCGCGGCCTACGTGGACGAGTTCGTCGACACGCTTCCCGCGCGATACCAGACCGACGTCGGCGACGCGGGGGTGATGCTTTCGGGAGGCCAGCGTCAGCGGATCACCATCGCACGAGCGATCCTGAAGAACCCCGCCGTCCTGGTTTTCGACGAGGCGACCAGCGCTCTCGACGCGAAGAGCGAGCACTTCGTCCACCAGGCGATCGAGGCGCTGCTCTCGGGCCGCACTGTGGTCGTGATCGCGCATCGCCTCTCGACGATCCGCCACGCCGACAAGATCGCCGTGTTGAAAAGGGGCTCCCTGGTCGGCCTCGGAACCCACGAGGAGCTGATGGCCGAGAAAGGCCTCTACCAGGAGCTGATGTCCTTCCAGAGCGAAGAGGGCGAGGAGAAGCTCCCGGAGACCAGCAGCGCGCCCTGAGCCCGCTCCAGGGGTCAGGGGCGCTGGCGGATCGCGTCCCGGTACAGGGCCGCCACCTCCTCGGCGAACCGGGAGGCCGTGAACTCGGTCTCGGCGCGCCTGCGCGCACTCTCGCCCATGGCCCGGCAGCGCTCGGGGTCGTCCAGGAGCGCCCGCCAGGCGCTGGCCAGCGCGTCGGGATCTTCCTCGCAGAGGATTCCGGTGGCCCCGTCGAGGACGATCTCCGGAAGCGCGCCGCGTTTCGACGTCACGGCGGGGATCCCGCAGGCCGCCGCCTCGAGCAGCGCCCGGCAGGTGCCGTCGCTCCCCGGCACCAGCAGGGTGAAGACGTCGATGCAGCGAAGCACTTCTGTGTAATCGCCCTTCCGGTAGCCCGCGAAGATCACGCGATCCGCCAGACCCATCCGCCGCGCGGGCTCCTCGGCGACCGCTTGCCGGTGGGTACCACGCCCCACCACCAGCAGTCGGGCCCGGGGGTCGCCCTCCAGCAAACGCGCCGCCGCCTCCAGCAGCAGGTCGAAGCGACGGTGGCGTTGGATCCGAGCGACGATCCCGACCACGCGGTGCTCCGGTGACAGGCCGAGGGCCGCGCGGACCTCCGGGGACGCGGGTTTCGGCTCGAAGCGCCCGGTGTCCACGGCGCCGAAAGCGCCGCGGAGCGGACGGCTGCCGCGAATCCCACGGTTTTGTCGCGCCGTCTCCGGCGAGACGCAGAGCAGGCCGTCTGTCCCCGGACCGAACAGCCAGCGGTTCCATGGAAGGCGGGGAATGACCTCGGCGTTCCGGTAGGAACGCACCACGGCCGTCACGCCACGGCGTCGGCGCGCGCGCGCCGCCCGCAGCGCCAGCAGGTGGTCCCGGGTGTGCCAGGTGTGGACGATGTCGATCTCGTGGTGCTCGAGGAGCGCGTGCAGCGCCCTGGCATCCGGCCGGTCGGCCAGCGGGCGCAAGCCACGCCCCCGAAGTATGGCGATCTCGGGCAGCAGACCCGCCTTCTCCGCCTCCTGCCCCACGCCCCCCTGGCGCGGGTGCGGCGCCATCGGGCAGGCGAGGTGCACCTCGAATCCGCGCTCCCGCTGCGCCAGGCCCAACCGCACCATCGGCTCGGCGGGTCCGGTCCACTTCCAGTCGCTGGTGAGCTGGAGAACCCTCACGAGGCCCGGCGCGCCTTGCCCGCGTTGCGGGCCGTATCCGCCTCTGGACGGACCCTGTCGAGCTCCCACAGCTTGGCGTACTTCAAGAACACGTGGAAGGCGGTGGCCGTGGCGATCACCAACCCCGGAACACCGTCCCGGAAGCCCCGCTTGAGCACGTAGGCCCGCAGGAAGCGCGCCGGAGGCCGGAGGATCATGTCGCGGATCCGCACCGGAAGCCCCTCGGCGTGAGAAGCGCGGGCCTGGATTCGGCTGAAATCCTGGATGCGGTCGATCTGATCGGCGAGATCGCGGTAGCTGTGGTGCTCGCATTCGCCGCGCAAGCGGCGCACCCCGCCTTCGATCCGGACGCGGCCGTGGGGATTGGTGCCGGACCAGTGTCCGGTACCGCGGCGGAAGAGCCGCAGCTGCCAGTCCGGGTAGAAGTCCCCGTGCCGGATCCAGCGCCCCAGGTGGTGGGTGACCCGGTTGATCTCGTAGCCGTCCACGTCGGTCGGCGGGCCATCGAGCAGCGAGACGATTTCGCGCGCCAGCGACTCCGTGATCACCTCGTCGGCGTCGATGGAGAGGATCCAGTCGCCCTCCACCTGGGTGAGGGCGAAGTTCTTCTGCTCGATGTTCCCCTGGTAGGGATGTTCCACGACCCGGGCGCCGAGCTCCCGGGCGATTTCTTCGGTGGCGTCGGAGCTCCTCGAATCGATCACCACCACGCGCTCGTCGGCGAAGCAGACCGACTCCAGACAGCGGCGGATGGCGCGCTCCTCGTTGCAGGCGATGATGCAGCAGCTGAGCGCTGTTCTGTCGGACTTCGAGTCGGCCGGGACCCGCGGGACGGCCTCTCGACCTCGTTCACTCACGCCTGGATTCGCTCGACCGAGAGGACGCCCTTGACCCGCTCGATCTCCTTCATCACCCGGTTCAGCATCGCCACGTCCGTGATCAACAGATCGAAGCTCTGGGTAGCGGTGCGATCCGGGTGCGTGGCGATCCGCGCGGCGCCGATGTCGACCCCCGCGCCCGAGATCGACTTGGTGATCTCCGCCAGCAGTCCGGGCGCGTCGCGCGATGTGACGCGGATCCGGATCCGGTGGGAGACCTTGGCGTCCTTGTCCCAATCCACATCGATCCGGCGCTCCGGATCCAGCTCGAAGGTGACCCGGCAGTCCTTCCGGTGCACGGTCACGCCGCGTCCGCGAGTCACGAAGCCGATCACTTCGTCACCCGGGAGAGGTGAGCAACAGCGGCCCAGGCGGACCAGCACGTCAGCCTGCCCGTCCACCCGGATCCCGGTGCTCGAGGGGCGCGGCTCGCGCCGGAACAAGTTCCGCAGCTTGCGCTGCCTCGGTTTGGAATCCTCCTCCTCGCTCTTCCAATCCGGACGCAGCGCGCGAGCCACCGCCGAAGCGGAGACCTTGCCGTAGCCGACCGCGGCGAAGAGGTCCTCGACCCCTCCCCTCGCCTGTTTCCTCGCCACCTCCTCCAGGCCGTTCTTCTCCAACAGACGAGGCAACGAGAAGCCGGCGCGCCGCAGCTCGCGCTCCAGGATCCCCCGGCCGAGCTCGCGGCTCCGCGCATTTTCCGCGGCGCGGATCGCGGAGCGGATCCGGCTGCGCGCCTTGCCCGACACCACGAACTCCAGCCAGTCCTTGCGCGGTATCTGCGAGTTGCTCGTCAACACCTCCACGGTGTCGCCATCCGCCAGCACGTGGCGGAGCGGCCGCATCTTGCCGTTGACCTTGGCGCCGGAGCAGTGAGCGCCCACCTCGCTGTGAATCGCGTAGGCGAAGTCCAGCGGCGTCGCGCCGGCCGGAAGATTGATCACGTCGCCCTTGGGCGTGAACACGAAGACCTCGTCGGGGAACAGGTCCACCTTCACGGCGTCGAAGAACTCGTGGGGATCGTCGAGCTCTCCCTGGCGCTCGAGAAGCTGGCGCAGCCAGGCGAACTTGGCGTCGTCGCTCTTCGCTCCCGCATCGCCCTGCTTGTACTTCCAGTGGGCGGCGATTCCCAGCTCCGCGTCCTGGTGCATCTCGGTCGTCCGGAGCTGGATCTCCATCCGCTCGCCGTAGGGCCCGATCACCGTGGTGTGGAGCGACTGGTACCCGTTCGGCTTGGGAAGGGCGACGTAGTCCTTGAACCGACCCGGGACCGGGGGCCAGATCGAGTGCACCAGCCCCAGACCCGAGTAGACCGCCGCGCTCTCTCCCTCCAGGATGATCCGGAAGGCGATCACGTCGTAGATCTCGTCGAGCGTGAGACCTTGCGTCTCCATCTTGTTGTGGATCGACGCGAGGTCCTTGAGGCGACCGGTGATCTCGGCGGGTAGGCCGGCGGCGCTGAGCTGCTCGGAGAGGATTCCCTTCACCTCCTCGATGTACTGCTCGCGCTCCTGGTGCCGCCCCTTGAGCCTCCCCTCCAGCTCGGCCGCGACGCTCGGGTGCAGGGCGCGGAAGGCCAGATCCTCGAGCTCGCGCTTCATCCAGTTGACCCCGAGCCGGTGGGACAGGGGGACGTAGATGTCGAGGGTCTCCTGGGCGATGCGCTGGGCCTTGTCGTCGCCCATGTACTGCAGCGTGCGCATGTTGTGGAGTCGGTCGACGAGCTTGATCAGGAGGATGCGGATGTCCTTCGACATCGCGACCAGCATCTTCCGGAAGCTCTCGGCCTGCCGCTCCCTGGCGGAGGTGAACTCGATCTTCGAAATCTTGGTGAGCCCCTCTACGAGAAAGCTCACCTCCTCGCCAAAGAGGCGCTTGATCTCGTCGAGGCTGGTGAGGGTGTCCTCGACGGTGTCGTGGAGCAGCCCCGCGGCGATGGTGACGTCGTCGAGGCGCATGTCCACCAGGATTCCAGCCACCTCGAGGGGGTGAACCAGATAGGGCTCCCCGGAGTGACGCACCTGGCCGTCGTGGACCTTGGCCGTGAAGACGTAGGCGCTCTGGAGCAGGGCGAGATCGCAGTCCGGATCGTACTCGAGGACCCGGTCGGCGATGTCGTTGAAACGAAGCATTCCAGCCTGGATTTCCTTTGGAAATCGGTGCCTTGCACCAGAATAGCCGACCCGGCGGCGGCCCTCAATCAGCCGCCGAAGTCGAAGCGGTCCGAGAGCAGCGATACCACGCCGGGCCTTCCGAAGCGCTCCAGGACGGAGGCGCTATCCCCGGAGCGCTCGGCGCGGACGATCTCGCAGACCGCGGCGACGCAGGCCTCCAGCTGATCGTTTACGACGGCGTAGTCGAAGCCGTGCACGGCCCGGAGCTCACCGGCCACGATGCCGAGCCGGCGCTCTACCTCCGCCTCGTCATCCGTGCCGCGCCCGCGCAGGCGCCGCTCCAGCTCCTGCATCGATGGAGGCAGCAGGAACACGAAACGCGCATCACTTCTCCTCGCGCGGATCTGACCCGCGCCCTGTACCTCGATCTCCAGGAGCAGGTCCCGCCCCCGGTCCAGCGGGCCGTCGAGAGAGCTCCAGCTGGTCCCGTACCGGTTTCCCCCGTACTCGGCGTGCTCGACGAAGGCACCGCGATCGACCAGGGCGTCGAACTGCTCCCGCGTGACGAAGTGGTAGTCGACGCCATCCCTCTCCCCGGAGCGGGGCTTTCGGGTGGTGTGGGAGACCGAGAGCTCGATTTCCGGGTCCCGCTCCACCACCTTGCAGCAGACGCTGGTCTTCCCCGTGCCGGAAGGCGCCGAGACCACGAAGGGCGCACCGCGGCGGACGGACATGGGGTTCAGTCCGCCTCTGCGGCGGCAAACTCGTCCTGGGTCAGGCGGGCCGCGATCGTCTCCGGGTTGACGGCGGAGAGCACCACGTGATCGCTGTCGGTCACCAGGATGGAGCGGGTTCGCCGGCCCTGGGTGGCGTCGACCAGCTTGCCACGTCCGGCCGCGTCCTCGCGCAGGCGTCGCATGGGAGCGGACTGGGGCGAGACGATCGCGATCACTCTTCTGGCCACCACCAGGTTGCCGTAGCCGATGTTGAGCATCCGGTGCGACGCCTTCTCACTCAACGTTCTGCACCTGCTCCCGGATCCTCTCGAGCTCCGTCTTCAGATCGACGACCCGGTGGGCGACGGGGGCGTCGCCGGCCTTGGAGCCGAGCGTGTTGGCCTCGCGTCCCATCTCCTGGAGCAGGAACTCGAGGCGCCGCCCGACCGGATCCCCGGCCTCGGAGCTTGCCAGTACGGCCTCGAACTGCTCGATGTGGCTTCGCAGACGCGCCAGCTCCTCGCTCACGTCGAGACGATCGGCCGCGATCACGATCTCCTGGTGCAGCCGCGCCTCGTCGATCGATCCGACCTCCTGGCGAAGCTGATCGGTTCGCCTCCGCAAGCGCTCCCGAACCGCGTCCTGGAACACCGAGGATCGGGCCTCCAGCTCTTCTACCAATGCGGCACTGGTGTCGAGCCGGCCTCGGAGATCGCGGCCCAGAGCCTCGCCCTCGGCGACCCGCATCGCCTCGGCAGCTGCGGCGGCCTCATCCAGCGCCGAAGACAGCCGCGCGTCGAACTCCTCGGCCTCGAGTCCCCGCTCCGCCAAGCGGGAGACACCGGGCAGGGCCAGCAGCGCGACGACATCCAGGTCTCCGCCCACTCCTTCCGTGCGGCGCAATGCTTCGGCGGCCGCCACGTACTGCTCCGCGAGATCGAGATCGACCTCCAGCTTCGCGCCGAGACTGTTGCCGTTCTGGAAGTTGACGGAGACCTCGATCTTGCCGCGCCCGAACCTCTCCTGCAGGCGCCTCTTGATTCCCAGCTCCCGGTCCGCGAGAACTCGCGGCAGGCGAACGCTGAGATCCAGATGCCGATGGTTGACGGTCCGGACCTCGACGCTGAAGGCGACGTGGCCCACCTCGAAGGAGGAGCGCCCGAAGCCGGTCATGCTGCGGATCACGACTCGCGCCTCGCGGCCCGGACGGCGGCGGGCAGGAGGGCAAAGATCTCCTCCGGAGTCGCCGTGGCCGTACCGACCTTGCCGACCACCACTCCGGCGGCGGCGTTGGCCACTACGGCGGCCTCCAGGAGGCTTCCACCCGCCAGCCGCGTCAGCGCCAGGGCGGCGATGGAGGTGTCCCCGGCACCCTGAACGTCGAAGACGTCGCTTCGGGCGATGGGAACGTCCACGGGCGGGGCGTCCTCCTCGAAGATGGTCATTCCGTCGGAGCCCCGGGTGACCACGATGTCGCTTTCGCCGAGGCGGCGACGCATCTGTGCAACGGCCCGGTAGAGATCCCGCTCGCTCCGGATGCGCCTTCCCGTCAGCGCGCCGACCTCGCGGAGGTTCGGCTTGAACAGATCCGCTCCCCGGTAGGGAGAGACGGACGTCTTGGGATCCACCGCCACCGGGATCCCGGCCTCGTTCAGGCGGCGCATGGTGGCGCGAAGCACCCGATCCGGCAGAACCCCTTTCCCGTAGTCCTCGAGGATCGCGCCCTGAACCCCGGGCAACACCGCGTCCACGGCGAGGAGCAGCCGGCGCGAAGCGGAGGACGAGATCGGCTCGTCGGTCTCCCGATCGACGCGAAGCATCTGCTGGGAACGGGCCTGAACTCGGGTCTTGCGGGTGGTGGGCCGGTCCGCGACGCGAACCACGCCGCCCGGATCCACTCCGAGATCCTTCAGCAGATCGATGACGCGGTCGCCAGCGCGATCGTCCCCGACGACGGAGCAGACGACGCACTCCGCCCCCATCGCGACGACGTTCCGCACCACGTTCCCGGCACCGCCGAGCGCCAGGGACTCTCTCTCGACGTGCACGACGGGTACGGGAGCCTCCGGGCTCACGCGGTCCACGTCACCCCAGAGGTACTCGTCCAGCATCAGATCGCCGAGCACGAGCAGGCGCAGTCTTCCGAAGCTCGCGACCAGCCCCTCGATCCGTCGCTCGTCGAGGTGGGCCGTCAACGGGCGAGCCCCCGATCTTCGAGCTCCCGGGTCGCCTGGTCGATCCGGTCGGCGGCGGTCTGGCCGCGGAGCCAGGCCAGCAGCTCCGCGATGCCGTCGGCGAGATCGACGGAGGGACGGTACCCGAGCTCGTCGCGAATGCGGCTGATGTCGGCGTAGCAGTGGCGGATGTCCCCGGCCCGGTACCTCCCCACCACATCCGGCGGCTCGTCGAGGTCGAGCTGCTCGGACAGGAGCTCGGCGATCCGGAGCACCGACGTCGCCTTGCCGGTACCGACGTTGAAGACCTTGCCATCCGCCGCCTCCGCCTCCATGGCGAGGATGTTGGCCCGAACGATGTCGGAGATGTGAACGAAGTCCCGGGTCTGGAGCCCGTCCTCGAAGATCAGCGGTCGATTCCGGTTCAAGAGACGCGCAGAGAAGATCGCCATCACACCCGTGTAGGGATTCGAGAGCGCCTGGCGCGTGCCGTAGATGTTGAAGTAGCGCAGGGCGACCGCTGGAATCCCGTAGGCGGCGCCGACCGAGAGAAACAGCTCCTCGTGGTCTCGCTTGGTCACCGCGTAGATCGAGGTCGGCTGGAGCGGCTTGTCCTCGGAGGTCGGGCACGGCGAAAGCGGGCGCCCTGCGGCGTCGGCGAGCTCGAAGCGGCGCGCCTTCAGGTCCGCCTCGGAGCGAAGCCCCGGGTGGACGACCTCGCCCCCGGCGTTTCGATAGGCGCCCTCGCCGTAGATCGACATGGAGGAAGCCACCAGCATCTTCCGGATCTGGGTCCGGCGCGCGACGATCTCCTCGAGCAGGACCGCCGCACCCAGTGAGTTCGCCGAGACGTAGCGCTGCATCTCGTACATCGACTGGCCTACGCCCACGATGGCAGCGAGGTGCCAGACGATATCCACGCCCGAAAGGGCGCGACGCACCGCCTCCGGATCCCGGACGTCACCGACCTGCAGCTCCGCGGCGGCGTTCAGGTAGTCGGGACGCTTGGCGGCCTCGCCGTGCACCTCCGGGTAGAGGTTGTCGAGCACGCGAACCTCGTAGCCGGACTGGAGGAGCGCGTCCACCAGGTGCGATCCGACGAACCCTGCTCCGCCCGTCACCAGGATCTTCACTCGTCTCCTCCATCGGAGCCCTTCCCCGACAGCCGCGCCAGCCCCTCATCGTCGGGACACCCGCGCAGATGCCATCGCAGCACCTTCCAGTCCTGCAGCCAGCGATCGCGAATGCGGCTGTTGACCAGCGCCCCCGGAGCCCCCCACACGACGTACAGGATCGCCTTCACCACCCGAAGGATCACGATCAGCAGCGCCGGGAGCGGGCCGCGATTCTTGAGGAAGAAATGATATAGGGAGCGATGGTACTCGATGCGCGTCTCGGCCGGAACCTTCTTCTTGGTGCTGGCGCCGAAGATGTGAATCACACGAGCGCCGGGGATGTGGACGACGCGCCATCCCGCGCGGGCCATCTGGAAGCACCAGTCGGTCTCCTCGAGGAAGAAGAAGTAGTCCTCGGGCATGAGCCCCACCGACTCCAGCACCTCCCGCCGCACGAAGAGACAGGCGCCCAGCACGGCCTCGACCTGGACGGGCGCCGGGTGTGGGTAGCGCTTCGAGGGATAGCGGCGGGGGAAGAGCGTCTCGAGAGCGCCCTTCGGGATGATCTCGGTGAGCAGACCGGGGTAGTTATGGATGCAGTTCTGCTTGCTCCGATCCGGGTTGAGAAGCTGCAGCCCCGCGGCGCCGACTTCGGGGTGCGCGTCGAGGTAGCGAACACAGCTCTCCAACGCGTCCGGGAGCACGACCGTGTCGCTGTTCAGGAGCACTGCGTGCCGGCCCTTGGCGCGGCGCAGGCCCGCGTTGTTTCCAGCGGCGAAGCCGATGTTCTGAGGTAGCGGGATGACCTCGGCCCACGCATGGCGCTCGCGCACCGCTTCGACACTGCCGTCCCGGGAGCCGTTGTCGACCACCAGGGTCTCGGTCTGGATCCGCCCCTCGTCCTCGCGGGCGAGAACTTCCCGTTGGATCGAGTCCAGGCAGTCGAGCAGCACGTCCCTCGCGTTCCAGGTCACGATCACGATGGACAGATCGGTCACGACGCCATCTCCGGTCGGCGGCCCGGGATCTCCCCTGCAGAGCCAGCGCTCTTCGAATGGCGCGCCTCGCCCGGCAGGCGGACGACCTCGCCCCGAAAGCGTCCCTCCGCGCCGGGCGCGAGGGCCGTCAGAGCCGCTCGTGCCACGCGCTCGGCGGACACGTGGGTCATGCAGCGGTGGTCGATGGGACACTCCCGCAGGTAGCAGGGGCGGCAGTCCACATCGGCGCTCACGACCTTCACACGCTCCAGGTTGAGACTGGTCTTCTCCAGGCTGGTCGGTCCCATCACCACCACGCAGGGCGTGCCGAGCGCCACGGCGATGTGACGGGCGCCGGCGTCGTTGCAGACCAGAACCCGCGCGCGTCTCACCAGGGCCTTCAAGGCCCCCAGGTCCAGCTCTCCCGTCAGGTCCACAGCCGGCCTCCGCATCGCGGAGAGCACCCGCGTGGAAAGTCCGCGCTCCGCCTGCGTTCCCGCCAGCACCACCGACGCGCCAGCTTCGCCGAGGAGATCGCCGACCCTCGCGAAGCACTCGGACGGCCAGAGCTTGGAGGGGCCGTAGGATGCCCCGGGGGCCAGCAGCGCGGCAGTCCCCTGGCCGTAGGACTCGACCGGGAGCGTCTCGTCGAACCAGGGCGCGCCGGCGAGCAGGGGAAGCAGCACAGCGCGAACGTGCAAGATCAGCCTGGCTCCGGGAAAGCCGGAGCGGAGGGCGCGAAACCCGGGTGTGGCCATCACCACGTCACCCGTCCAGCTCGGTCCCCGGACGAGGATCTCCCGCGGCTGCGGTGCGGCTCGGGCCATCGCCAGCATGGCTCAGCGGCTCGCCGCCGTGGTCGCCAGAAGCTCGCAGGCAGCCTCGACCACTGATTCGGGGGGAATGACCCTCATGCAGGTGGCCGCAGCGCATCCGCGCCGGCAGGGATTGCAGGCAATCTGGACCCTGACTGTCCTCGATGGGGTCGCCGGAAAGGGCGCGTTCTCGACGGGATCGGTGGGCCCAAGGATCTGGACGACGGGCGTTCCGACCAGGGAGGCCACGTGCATCGGCCCCGTGTCGGCCCCTATGTAGAGGCGGCAACAGGCAAAGAGCGCGGCCAGGTCGGCCAGCGAGGGGGTCTCGGGCGCGATCCGGGCGGCGCCGCAGGATGCCTCGACGATCGCCGCCGCGAAGGCCCGATCGTCGCCGGCGGGGCCACAGCTGACCACGGAGACGACGCCCTCCCGGTCGGCGAGGGCCCGCGCGACCGCGGCGTAGCCCGCCACGGGGTAGCGTTTGTGGGGGGTGGTATCGCTGGTTCCCGGATGGATCGCAACGGGTGCCGGCCCCGGTCCCAGCGCCTTTCCCGCCCGCTCCAGCCTCTCCGGGTGCGAGCGGAGGGGCAGCGTGGCGCCCGCGGCGTTCAGTCCGAGGAAGCTCACCAGAGCGTCGTTTCGCTCGAAGCGGCTGATCCTGGCCGGCTCGATCCGGGCGCGATCCGTCGCGAACCAGGACGCTCCCTCGCGGGCGAAGGGCCGCGCGTAGCTGACCCGCATGGGCGCTCCGGACAGGAACGCCAGGACCCCGCTCTTCAGGATCGAGTGGAAGTCGAGGACCAGCTCGAATCGTCTGTCTCGTAGCTCCGTCACGAAGCGCCGGGCGATCCGCCCGGCCTTCACCAGCTGCCACTTTTGCAGGCTCTGCCGGAGCACTCCCCGCGGAAACAGGATTACCTCGTCGACCCAGGGCTGCCCCTCGACGACGCTTGCGGAAGCGGGCTCGACCAGCCAGGCGATGTGAGATCCCGGGCAGGCCGCGCGCAGTGACGAGACCGCGGGAAGCGTGCGCACTACGTCGCCGAGCGCCCCCAGGCGAATCACGAGAATCCGATCGGCCCGCGGCGGATCGGCGAGTGGATTCGTGCAGCTGGCGATGGTCAGCCTCGCGGAGGGGGGTGTCCCCGGTTAGGATACTGCGCCATGCGGGTGCCGCGCATCCTCTCCTTCTACGTGCTCCGCGAGATCCTGCTCTACGCGGGCATTGGCCTGCTCGCCGTCGGCTCGATCCTGATCACCCAGAACCTGATCAGGGAGCTCGGCGACCTGGCCAGCCTGGGGTTCCACGCCGCCGACTCACTGGCGGTCCTGGTCTGCGTGGTGGGAATGCTGGCCGGCCATGCCATCCCCATCGCGTTCCTGTTCGGCGTGCTCGTCGCAGTCGGCCGGATTTCTGCGGATTCCGAGGTGGTCGCCATGCGCGCCCTTGGCGTCAGCTTCGGCCAGTTCGCAGTCCCCTCGCTGCTCCTGGCACTGCTGGCCTCCGCCCTCACCGCCGTGCTGCTCGCCGAGGTGGAACCGCTGGGGCGCCGCCAGCTCCGGGTGATCTTCAGCGAGATCGCGTCGCGGGGTGGGGTCATCCAGGCTGGGAACTTCAACCCGCTCGATCACCGGGAGCAGCGCCTGCTCTTCGCGGAGGAACGCGACGAGGAGAACCGGCTCCGCGGCATTCTGATCTCGGACCGCTCCGACCCGACGGAGCCCTTCACGGTCGTCGCGCAACGCGGGCGATTCTCCTTCGACCGGGAGACCGCCACCGCACATCTCCAGCTCGAGGCCGGGGACATCCACTTCGAGTCGAATTCCTCGACCGAGTACCGCCGCATCCAGTTCCAGACATTCGACTACGCCTTCGACATGAGCGCCATCCTCGGTTCCGGCGCTTCGCGAATCATGCCGATGGAAATGTCTACCAAGAGACTCCTCGAAGTGATCGGGTATTTCGAGAGCCACGGCGGCAGGCCACCAGTGGACGTGCGGGCCAAGGTGAAGAACCGCTACGAAATCCAGCTCCACCGCAGGCTCGCCCTCCCCTTCGCTCCCCTGCTCTTCGCGCTGGTCGGAATTCCGCTCGGCCTGCGCCGCACCAGGGGCGCGCGGTCGTGGGGCGTGCTGATCTGCGCGGTGCTGGTCTTTCTTTACTACTCCCTGCTGTCCGTCGGGAGCCTGCTGGCCCAGGAGGACACGCTTCCGGCTTCCCTGGCCATGTGGCTGCCGAATGCGGCATTCGCGGTCATCGCCATTCCGCTGCTGTTCCGCGCCCGCCGTGCAGAGATCTGACCGGACACCGCCCGGGTTTCGCTGCCTCTCGTCGGGCCGGATCTTTCTCGTCGTGGATCCCGACCTCGAGGAGACAGCGCGCCTGCTCTCACTGGACCGCCCGGGCGGAATCGATCGGCTCTTCGCCCGGGGCGGTGGCGCCTCGGGCCGCGGCGACACCGCCCTGGTCGATGCCCCGGGCAAGGCGGAGAAGCTGGTGCTGCGGCGGCTGATTCACGGCGGTCTGCTCGGCCCGCTGCGCGGCTCGGTCTTCTTCGGAATGGGCCGGCCCCTTCGCGAACTGCGGGTGACCGCGCAGCTGCGAAGAGCCGGCGCGCCGGTTCCCCGGCCCGCCCTCGCCTGGGGAAGGAGAATCGCCGGGCCCTTCTGGGACCCGGTGGTGGGAACCTATCTGGAGTCCGGAACGGTGGACGCGCTCCACTTTCTCGAGTCCGCACCGGAGCCGGCCAGATTGCTGCGGGCTGCGGAGGCCGCCGGCGGTGCGGTGCGCCGCTTCCACGACGAGGGTGGGCGGCACGCCGACCTTCACGTGAAGAACCTGCTGATCCGCGAGAGGGATGAGAGCTGCGAGTGTATCGTCATCGACCTGGACAAGGCGCGAATCACGCCAGGCCTGACTTCCGGTGAGCGGATGGCGCAGATCATGCGCCTGTTCCGGTCCCTCTTGAAGCGCGACGTGCTGGAGCGCGTGGGGTCTCGCGGATGTGCGCGTTTCTTCGGCACCTACTGTGGCGACGACAGGCTGCTCCGGCGGGCGCTGTGGAGGCGGGTGGACCGGGAGCTGCGCAAGGTCGCGATCCACCGGCTCGGCTACCGACGCAGCAGCTGACCCTCAGGGAGCCGTGGGACCGCCGCGTCGCGCCCGATCGCCCGGGCGCGCAGCCGGTCCTCGAACCACTCGCACAGGCTGTCCGGGTCCTCCACGACCAGCTCGATCGAGACCACCCGGAGGTCGGCGCTCGCCACCCAGGAAGGCGGAATCTTCACCGCGTCCTTCTCGGTGGTGAGCCAGACCGGCGCGTCCCGCTCGAGGGAGCGGAGATCGCGCTCCCGGTAACGGTGGTGGTCGGGGAAGCGGCGTTCGCAGATCACCCGCGCGCCCAGCGACTCGATGGTGCGGCGAAAAGAGCCGGGCTGTGCGATCCCTGAGAGAAGCCCCACCGGGACGCCTTCGAGACTCTTCGGCGGTCCGCAGTCTTCCCCGGCGAGCCGACGCACCCCGACCGGGAAGCGCCTGGCTTCGAAGCGGCGCGTCGCCGGGGCGAACCGCTCCAGAAGGGCCTCGTCCGCTTCTTGCAGGGGACCATCGACGATGGCCAGCGCGTCGGCGAGGCGCATCGCGCTGGCGAACTCCCGAAGCGGTCCCCGAGGAAGCACCCGGCGGTTGCCGAGGCCCGAGATTCCGTCGAAGCAGAGGAGATCCAGGTCCCGGGCCAGCCGGTGGTGATGAAAGCCGTCGTCGAGGACGAGGATCTGCGCGCCGAAAGCCGAGACCGCACGCATTCCGACCACGCCGCGGTCCGCGCCTACCAGGACCGGAACGCCGGGAGCGTGCGCGGCCAGCAGGAGCGGCTCATCCCCGGCCGCCTCGGCGCTGCTGCTCACGAAACGGCCGTCGGACACCACCTCGACCGGCTCGCGGCCGCGGCGGCGGTAGCCGCGGCTCGCCAGCGCCACCCGATGGCCGCGCCGGTGGAGCGCCTTCGCGAGCCACGCCGCCATCGGGGTCTTCCCCGAGCCGCCCACCACGAGACCCCCCACGCTCACGACCCGGCAAGAGAGCCGGACCGGCTCGAGCACGCCGCGCGTGTATGCGGCGCGGTGGACACGGGCAGCGGCGCCGTAGGCGAGCGAGAGCAAATCGAGAGGCAGGAGTGCGATGCGGCGCGCGGCGCTCTCTTCGCGCACGTCGAACCAACCCGGTCGTCTCATCGGTCCACTTCCGATTGCCCGCGAGTGCGCACGATCAACTCCGCGCTGCGGGCGGCGGCTCCCCGGTGTTGCTGCAGCGCCTCGCGGCCCGCCTCCGCCCGCTGCCTCCACGAGGCCGGGTCCCGAAGCGCATCGACAGCGGCCCGGGCCAGCTCGAACCCATCGGCGACGCGTCGCCCGGCTCCGCTCTTCAGCGCAAGGGCCGCCGCTTCCCTGGCGTTCTCCGTGTGAGGGCCGAAGAGAACCGGCCGTCCCTCCAGAATCGGCTCGAGCAGGTTGTGTCCGCCGACGGGGACCAGCGTGCCTCCGACGAACGCGACCGCAGCGCGTGCGAACACTGCCGACAGCTCCCCCATACTGTCCACGAGCAGGACTTCACCCTCGGCCAGGGGGCCGGGCTCGAGCCGGCTGCGGCGACGTACGCTGCGACCCGCGCTCCGCACCAATGCTTCGACCTCGGAGGAGCGCTCGAGGTGGCGCGGCGCCAGCGCCAGCGACGCCCGCAACCCGGCGCGCTCCACCGCGCTGAGCACGTCGAGAAGCACGATCTCCTCCCCCGCGTGCGTGCTCCCAGCAACGACGAGCGGAACCTCGCCGAGCACCGAGGCCAGATCCGGAGCCAGCTCTGCCGGCTCCAGGGGCGGCTCGAGCTTCAGATCCCCCGTCACCTGCACCCTCTCGCGGCTCGCTCCCAGGGCCAGAAAGCGCTCTGCGTCGGCCACGCTGCGGGCGCCGATCGCGGAGATCCTGCCGAGTGTCGGCCGCAGGAGGCGAGCGAAGCGCCGGTAGCGGGGAAAGCTCCGATCCGAGATCCGCCCAGAGACCACGACCACCGGGACCCCGCGGCGATGCGCCGCGGCGATCCACGACGGCCAGAGCTCCGTCTCGACGAGCGCGAGTGCAGAGGGGCGCACCCGACGCAGCGCGGCCTCCACCGTCCACGGGTGGTCCAGGGGGGCCAGGGCGCAGGGGACCTCGGGTCGGGTCCGACGCAAGAGGTCCCGGCCGGTGAGCGTCATGGTCGAGGCCACTACGTTCTCCCCGGATTCCAGCAGCTGATCCAGGAGAGTGGTGGCCGCTCGGATCTCGCCGACGCTGGCCCCGTGCACCCAGATCGCAGCCGGCGGGTTCTGCGGACGGCGCCCGCAGCGCTCGGAGAGACCGACCCTCCATGCCGGTCGCATGGCGAGCCCGGCGAGACCCACGGGAAGACCCGCCAGCGCCGCAAGGGCGGCGAGGCTATGCGCCGCCGGCCCCACAGGCCATCTCCTGCGCAATCGCCGCGGCCCGCTCGGCTGCTCCGGGGAAGCCCAGACGCTGGCGAACGCGCTCGAGGTGTGCGAGCTGCACCTCGCGCACCGGCCCCTCCAGCAGCTCGCCGAGCGCGAGAGCGAGCCTCTCCGGCTGTGCCTCCTGCTGGAGGAACTCGGGCACGACGGGTGCGCCGACGATCAGGTTGGGCATCACGAGCGACGGAAGGCGGATCACCCGCCGGGCCAGAAAGGCGGTCAGAGGATTCGTCCGGGCGGCCACCACCATCGGGGTGCCGAGCAGAGCGGCCTCCACCGTGACGGTGCCCGGCGTGGCGAGGGCGACGTCCGCGGAGCGCAGCAGTGTGTAGGTACACCCCTGCAGCACCCGGAGCGAGAGGAGCGAGGGAAGAGCGGCGTCGGCGATGGCGCGCTCGACGCCTTCGAGCGGGATGCTCGGAGCCACCGCGACAGCGAAACTGCACGCGGGGATCTCGCGCGTGAAGCGCTCGCGCGGTTTCGAGGTGAAGCGGGAGCCCGTCGCGCACCTCGTTGCGGCGGCTTCCGGGAAGTAGCACGGCCAGGCGGCCGCCGGCGTCGAGGCCGAGGGAGCGGCGCTCCTCCTCGCGAGATGCCTGGGAGGGCACTTCACCGAGGCGCTCCACCAGCGGGTGGCCGACGAAGTCGACCCGGAGGCCCGACGCGGCGTACACCTCCGTTCTCGAAGGGAAAGATCACCGCCATGCGATCCACGCGCCGCGCGATCTTGCCGACCCTCCAGCGGCGCCACGCCCAGACCTGCGGGCTGATGAAGTAGAGCACGGGAATCCCGGCCTTCCTGGCCCGCCGCGCCAGGGGGATGTTGAAGTCCGGCGAATCCACCAGGACGACCAGATCGGCGCCGCTGGTCCGGAGAGCGCGGTTCATCCGGCGCCAGGCAGAGACGATCCGTCCAAGGTCGCGGACCACTCCCAGGGCGCCGATCGCCAACTCCCGCTGGTGGACGACGAGCTCGACACCCGCCTTCTCCATCTCCGCGCCACCCATCCCCAGGAACCGCGCCTCGGGGACACGCCTGCGAAAGGCCTCCACGAAGGGAGCGGTGTGCAGCTCGCCCGAGGCGTCTCCCGCCGAGAGCAGCAGCGTCGTCACTGGAGGTCGTCGAAGGGCTGCATGGCATCGATGATGCGCAGCGCGGTTCGCAGCGCCGAGAGCCCCTCGTGCACGGCAGCGGTCTGCGCGATCCGGGTTCGCACCGCCTCGACGAAGGAGGCCAGCTGGGAGAACAGCGCATCCTCCGGATCGATCTCCACCTGCTGCACGTCGATCCTGCGGCTGCCGTCCGCTTCGGACTCCAGTGCGGCGGGCGATCGTGACTCCGTGCTCGAGAAGATCGATGGAGAAGTAGCCGTCGCGCTGGAAGAAGCGGATTCTTCGCATCGGATTGGACGAGACCCGGCTCGCGGTGAGGTTCGCCACGCATCCCCCCGGAAACCCGATCCGGGCGTTGGCGATGTCGACGCGGTCGGTGATCACCGGGATGCCGATCGCCTCGATGCGCGTCGGCTCCTCGCCCAGCAGCCGCTGGACGATGTCGAGATCGTGGATCATCAGGTCGCGCACCACGTCGACGTCGGTCGCCCGGCCGGAGAAGGGGCCGAGGCGATGGGCCTCGACGAATCGCGGGCGACGGATGGAAGCCGCGACCTCGCGCATCGCCGGGTTGAACCACTCCAGGTGGCCCACCTGAAGCACTCGCCCGCCGTCCCGGGCGAGGGAGACGAGCTTCTCCGCTTCGGGCAGGGTGGCGGCGATCGGCTTCTCGACCAGCACGTCGACGCCGGCGCCAAGGGTCTCGGACACGACCTCGTAGTGGCCGACGGTGGGAACCGCGACGATCGCGGCGTCGATCTCCGCCAGCAGATCGCGGTAGTCGGCCACTCCGCGAGCGCCTGCCTTCCCAGCCACCTCCGCCGCGCGATTCGCGTCCAGGTCGGCGATGCCGGCCAGGCTGACGGAGGAATCCCCGGCGGCCAGCTCGGAGGCCTTCCGGACGTGCAGCTGCCCCATGTGTCCGACGCCGATCACACCCAGGCGAAGCGCGCTCACGACGGCTCCTCGGGCACCGGTGGCTGTTCCTCGACACCCACGATCGAGATCCCGTGCTCGTCCGCTCCCTGCGCGAGCGGCCTTCCGGTCGAGGACGACGGTTCGTCCCGCCTCCACCGCGAGCACCCCCGCTCCGGCCTCGACCAGGGTCGTCAGCGTGTCCAGCCCGATCGCGGGAACATCGAACCGCGGGTCCTGCTTCGGCTTCGAGACCTTCACCACGCAGGCCCCCTTCTCACCCAGAGCGCAGCCGCGCCGGATTGCGGCATCGGTTCCCTCGATGGCCTCGAGGGCCAGCACGGCACGCCCCCGCACCACCACGGTCTGTCCGATGTCGAGGCTCCCGATCGCCTTGGCGATCGGCCAGCCGAACGCAATGTCGCGGCGTTGTTCCTCGCTGGGCGCGACCTTCCCGATCGGCCCGGCCTGGGCCCAGAGCTCGGGCGCGAGGTCCACCTGCCCGAGCACTCCGAAGCCCTCCTCCTCGATCAGGTCCGCAATCGCGCCCACGATCGAATCGTCCTTGCGGTCCGCGAGGCCCTGCATCAGTGAGATCGCCCGCGCGTCGGGGCGAAAGGCGGACGGGTCCTTCCACAGGGAGGTCTTGGGAACCTTGCCCGCCATCACGACTTCCTCGACGCCGGTCTCGCGAAAGAACTCGAACATTCGCTCGAGCTCGCCCAGGTAGAGCCAGGTAAGCGTGTCGACCTCCGCCTCGAGAACCGGATCGCTGAGCTCGTGGAGAGCCACCGCCGCGACGCGGTGACCCCGACGGCGGGCTCCCCGCGCCAACTCCAGGGGAAACCGACCGAGTCCCGCGATGAGCCCCACGGTGGTCGCCAAGTGACCCCCCTCAGCGGTAGATACCGCGCTTCGAGCTCTCGATGAAGTCGAGGAGGCGGGCCACCTCCGGGAACTCGAAGCGCTCTGCCCGCAGCCGTTCGAGCGCGGTCTCGAGCTGCAGCTTCGAGTTGAAGAGGATGTGGAACGCGTGCTTGATCTCCGCCCGGACCTCGGCGGAGAAGCCCCGCCGCCGAAGCCCCACGGCGTTGATCCCGGTCACCTGCGACCGACCCCGGCGGCCGGCGACGAGCGCAAAGGGCGGCGCGTCCTTGGACAGGCCCGACATCGCCGCCAGCATCACCGACTCGCCGATGCGCACCGTCTGGTGAACCCCGCAAAGGCCGCCGATCACGGCGTAGTCCCCGACCACCACGTGTCCGGCGAGCGCGCCGTAGCTGGCGATGATGCAGTGGGATCCGATCTGCGTGTCGTGGCCGATGTGGACCCCATTCATGATGAAGTTGTCGTCGCCGATGCGCGTGCACCCACCGCCCCTGGGCGTCCCGATGTGGATCGTCACGTGCTCACGAATCAGGTTGTCCCGGCCCACCAGGAGCTGAGTCGTCTCTCCCGTGAAGGTCTTGTCCTGGGGATCCTCGCCGACCACGGCGAAGGAGAAGATCCGGGTCCCCTCCCCCACCGTGGTGCGCCCGCAGACGTGGGCGTGCGGGCGCAGCTCGACACCGGCGGCCAGCTCGACCTCGGGACCGACCACTGCCAAGGCGCCGATCACGACGTCGTCGGCGATCTTCGCACCGGGCTCTACGACTGCGGTGGGGTGGATCCTCGGCACGAACCTCTAGCTCTTCTTGTCGAACCGCTTGACCACCTCATCGGTGATGTCGATGGCCTCGCGGGTGTACATCACGCCCGGCGTGTCGCGCGCCATGATCAGCGTGAAGCCGCGCTCCTTGCCGATATCCTCGACGATTCCGAGCAGCTTCGACCGCAGTGGCGCCTCCAACCGGCCCTGATCGATCTTGAGCTGGCCCTCGAGCTCCTTGATCTTGTTCTGGATCCGGTTCTGCAGCTCGGCGAGCTCGACCTGCTTGTCGAACAGGGACTCGTCCGAGAGCACGTACTTCTTTCCCTTGAGCTCTTCCTGGAGAGCCTGGAAACGATCCACCAGCGGCTGGACCTCCGCGTCCGCCTCCCGCCGCTTGCGGGCGAGCTCCTCGCGGGCGGCCTTCCCCTCCTCGGTGGAGTTCAAGGCCTGCTCCACGTCGACCACTCCGATCTTGATGGGATCGTCCTCCGCGCCCGCTGCCCAGGCCAGCAGGGCGACCAGGGCAGCGGACAGGAGGATCTTGCTAGCACGCGTCATTGTTTCTCCTTGGACCGGTCCGTCCTCGCGTCTAGAACGAGGCGCCACCGACCGAGAACTCGAAGACCTGACTGTCCTCCACCTCGAGCTTGTTGAGGGGGAACCCCACGAAGGCCTGGAGAGGGCCGAAGGGAGAGAACCACTGGACACCGACCCCGGTACCGTAGCGCCAGTTTCCGAGGTCGAAAATGCTCTGGTTCTCGGCGAAGGCGTTCCCCAGGTCCAGGAAGACGATCCCCATCAGGCCCAGGGACTCCGAGATCGGGAAGCGGTACTCGATGGTCGCGGAGAAGAACTTGCTGCCGCCAACGACGTCGGTCTCTTCCAGATCGTCGAAGTCGTCGTCCTCCTCGTCGAAGAGGCTGTTGCACTTGCCGTTGCCGTTGCCCTGCCAGAGGAGCTCGGAGCCCTCATCGTCGAGGCAGATGTACTGCGCACCGATGATCTCTCCTCCTGCTCCCAGCTCCTGGGCCGGTCCCCTTCCCACCGGGGTAAATGCGTCGCCGGTGCCGAACAGACCCCTCCGCCGCAGGATCGCCCGTCGCGGACCGACGGAGCGGGCCCGGTAGCCACGAAGCTGGTAGAGCCCGAGGCCACCCAGGAAGTAGCGTTCCGTGAGCGGCAGCTTGAGGTCGGTGTCGATGTCCTTCAGGTACTGGAGCTCGGAGCCCGGGAAGAAGCTCTCCCCCTCCGGAACCAGCAGATCGTAGTCGGAGATTTCATTGAAGGGGACCACGTAGCCGAACCGCGCACCGAGGATGAAGGTCGACCTGTCGCGGAAGGGGAACCAGCCCGGAAACCAGCCGGGAGGCCGGAAGAATCCCATCCAGCGCCCCTCGAAGCGGGCGAACTTGGAGAAGCCACCCAGTCCCGCGAGATCGATGGACCCGCCCACGATCCGCCCGCTGGTCGGCGCCACCCGGTCATTGCGCGTGTCCTTCCGGTAGGAGAGGCCGACGAGACTCGTGGTCTCGTCCCCCTGAAACAGCTCCCGGAAGATCACCGACGCCGCGTTGACGCTGAGAGGCTGGTCGATCTTGCGACTCGAGTAGCTGTAGCGCACGGAGCCCCGCGCCCGGTGCTCATCGTCGAGGAAGTGACCCAGGATGAACTCGACACCTGTCGCCTGCTGGCTGAAGGACTCGTAGCTCACGTCAGTGGCGAAGATCGTCGAGGACAGGCTGAAGGTCGATCCCAGGAAGTAGGGATCGACGAAGTTGAAGAAGAAGCGGTCGTTGTCCCCACCGATGTCGGCGGAGATCGTCGCGCCGTAGCCGCGCCCGAACAGGTTCCGCTGCGAGAGGCTCCCGCTGATCACGAAGCTGTCCTGATTGGAGTATCCGGCGCCGAAGCTCAGCGAGCCAGTCGGCCGCTCCACCACCTTCACGCCCAGGTCGAGTTGGTCCGGATAGTCGGTCTGCTCCGGCTCGAAGTTCACCTCCTCGAAGAAGCCCAGATTCTGGATCCGGCCCTGGCTGATCCGGATGGCGCGGGCCGAGTAGAGCTGGCCCTCCACCAGGCGCATCTCGCGGCGAATCACCGGATCGACGGTGACGGTGTTCCCGGCGACTTCGATCTCCCGAATGAAGTAGAGCGGGCCCTTCTCGACCTCGAAGGTGACGTCGACGAGAAGCTCGTCTCCGTCGATCAGCGTTCGCGGGCTCACGCTCGCGAAATAGAAGCCCCGGTCCGTGTAGTGGAGCTCGAGCTGCTCGACGTCGTCGGTCAGGTAGGAGCGGTTGAAGAACTCCCCCTCCTTCAGGTTTAGCCGCTCCCGCAGCGCCTCCAGGTCGACCGTCTCGTCGCCCGCGACGTCGACCTTCCCGACGCTGTAGCGGTCTCCCTCGGTGATGCCCACGCGGACCACGAGACCCTCTTGGAGGGCCTGCACCTCGGGCTCGTCGACCTCGACGTGAAGGAAGCCGGCGTTCAGGTATTTGTCCTGCACGTTCTGGAGATCCTGGATGAAGACCGGCTCCGAGTAGGTGCCGGAGCGATCCAGGAAGCGGCTCACGGGGGAATACCAGCGCCAGCGCTTGGTGTGGAGACCCTTCGCGAGCTCGGCGTCGGTGAAGTGCTCGTTGCCTTCGAAAGCAATGGCCATGAGCCGCAGCTTGTCGTTCTCGGTCACGTCGAAGTGGATCGCGACGGCGTCGCTCGGAAGCTCCTCGATCTCGTAACGGACCTTGGCGAGGTAGTAGCCCTCCGCCCTGTAGAGCGCCTCGATCCGCCCCCGGTTCTCGTAGAGGAGCGGGTAGTCGAGGGTCGAACCGGTGGTGAGGGTGAGCGAATCCCGGATCTTCTCGCCGTCCATGTGCTCGTTGCCGGTGATCGACACCTGGCGGACGACGGGGTTCTCCTCCACCTCGAAGACCAGGACGCGGCCGTCGATGCTCTCCTCGCTGACCACCCGGACGTTGCGGAAGAAGCCGAGCGAGTAGACCTCGCGAACGTCGTCGGCCAGGCGTGCCCGGCTGAAGGCGTCGCCGGGCTGAGTGGTGATCCGGGCCAGGATCGCGTTGGCCTCGATGCGGCGGTTGCCCCGGACCTGAACCTCCGCGATCCGGTCGAGGCCCGGCGGCGCCTCGACGGTCGGCATGATCTGCTCGGGGGCGACGACCCGGAAGGTCACGATGACGCCGTCGCGTCTTCGTTCCGTCTCGACCGTGGCGCTGGCGACCTCGGGGAGGGCGCGCAGCCGCGCGAGGTCCTCCCGAACCGCCTCGCTCTGGTAGCGGTCGCCGGGCTGGGTGCGAACCGCGCTTCGGGCAGAGCCCTCCAGATCGGGGAGCACTTCGAGGCGGACCTCCGCCACCTCGGCGCTCGGAGATACGGTTCCCACCAGCTGGAGCACGCGGTCCGCCAGCTCGTTGATACGGTCGAGGAGTTCACCGTCGTCGTCGGCGGTGAAGACCATGGTGCTGGTAGCGACGTCACTGGCCACGGGGGTCACGCGGACGTCGAGGCTGTAGTGGCCGGCGAGCTCGGTGAGACTCCCCACCACCACGAAGTCGGCCCCGAGCTCCGCGGCGAGCCGCCGCACGGCGGTCTCGGTTCGCTCTCCCGCGTGGGCGACGAGCGTCTCCCTCACCGTGAGGGCCTCGAGCACCTCGACCCGTCCGCTGGCTTCGAGCCGGGTCGCGAGCAGGTCCGCCAGGGAGTTCTCGAGGTAGTCGAGGGGCTTCGCGCTGTGCACCCGGAAGGGGAGCACGGCAACCACCACCTTGACCGGGGCGGAGGCCTGGCCAAGCGTGGGGGGCGTGGCGGCCGAAGCGGAGCCGTGGGGCAGTGCAATCGAGAGAAGCAGCACCGTCAGAGCGGCCGCGATCAGGCGGACCCCGACGGCGGAATCACGATTCGGGCGCAAGGAATCCCCCCCCCAAGGCGCGATGGCCTCTCCCACTCCCCTGGCGGCGGGATACTACTTGTGAGCCGCCGGCGAATCAAGGCCAGGCTAGGGCGATTTCTCTTTGTCTGACGGAGGGTTAACCCCGAGGTCCGCAATCGGGACCTCCTCCAGTCGGCCATCGACCAATGTCACCGCCCGCCCCAGTCGACCCGCCAGGGCCGAGTTGTGGGTCACGACGACCAGGGCGGTGCCGCGCCGCTGGTTCAGGTCGAACAGGATGTCCGCCACTCGCTCGCCGCTGGCGGGGTCGAGATTCCCGGTGGGCTCGTCGGCGAGGACCAGCTGCGGATCCAGGACCAGAGCGCGCGCCACGGCGACGCGTTGGCGCTCGCCGCCGGAGAGCTTTCCCACCGGGTGCTCGAGGCGGTGATCCAGGCCCACCTCGCACAGGATCCGGGTCCCGCGCTCGCGCATCGCCGCGAACTCCAGACCCTTGAGGAGCCCCGGCATCATGACGTTCTCGAGCGCGTTGAACTCCGGCAGCAGGTGGTGGAACTGGAACACGAAGCCCAGCGAGTCGCTGCGGAAGCGGGAGAGCTGATCGGCCGACTTCTCGAAGACGTCCTCGCCTTCGAAGAGCACGCGTCCGCCACTCGGGCGGTCGAGTGTCCCCAGGATGTGGAGCAGGGTGGACTTGCCGACGCCCGACTGGCCGAGAATCGCCAGGCGCTCCCCCCCGGCGATCTCGAGGTCGATACCGCGCAGCACTTCGATGGCTCCCTCGCCGGTGGCGAAGGTCTTCTGGAGATCGGAGACCTGGAGAAGCGGGCCCGTCATCACTCATACCGCAGAGCCTCGGCGGGATCGAGGCTCGATCCCTGCCGGCTCGGAAGCAGGGTGGCTCCCAGGGAGAGGACCATCGCGATGGCGACGACGATGGCGACCTGGCCGACGTCGATCTCCGAGGGCAGTGTGGAGAATTGGTAGACGGTCGCCGGAAGCGTGTCGATTCCGGTGATCGTCTCGATCTGCTCCTGGACCCAGGCGAGCTGGGTGGTGACCGCGATGCCCGAGACGACGCCGAGGACGGTTCCCAGCAGGCCGATCAGGGTTCCCTCGATCGCAAAGATGCGTTCGATACTCGCGTCCGGGGCGCCCATCGCCTTGAGGATCGCGATGTCGCTCGACTTCTCCATGATCATCATGATCAGGGTGACCACGATCGCGAAGGCCGCCACCACCATGATCATGGTCAGGAGCACGAACATCATCACCCGCTCGGTCTTGAGTGCCTGGAAGAAGGCCGGGAAGAACTCCTTCCAGTCCCGGGTGAAGAAAGTCCCCCCGAGGTGCTGTTCCACCCGTCTGGCGGCCTGCTGCGAGCGGTAGTAGTCGGTGGTGCGCACCTCGATCCCGTGCACCACGTCGTCGACCCGTCGGAAGTCCTGGGCGGCGGCGAGATCCACGTAGGTGAAGACCTCGTCATACTGGAAGAAGCTCGACTGAAAGACCCCGGCGAGGCGGAAGCGTTTGAGCCGGGGCCCCGGTCCCAGCGGAGTGGGTGGACCGCCGAAGGGCGAGATGACGATGATCGGGTCGCCGACCCGGGCACCGAGCGCCGCGGCGAGCTGGCTCCCGACCACGATGCCGGGATCCGCCTGGACCCCGTCCGTGGCGGGATCGCCCGCCGAGAGATTTTCGAGCGCAGCCTCCGAGCCGGGGAGAAGATCATCGCGCAGATCCGTCACGTCCCCGATTCTCTCGGGATCGATTCCGCGCACCCGCACGCCAATGATCCCGCCAACAGCGCCGCGGATCATACCCTCCCCGTCGAGATAGGGAGAAGCGCCGACGACCTCATCCACCTCCAGGATGCTCTGCACCACGTCGTCGTAGTCCCCGAAATGGCCGAGCGGGCTGTGAACCGTGAAGTGGGCCCGGTTGCCGATGATCTCCTCCCGCCAGGTGCGTTCGAAGCCGTTCATGACCGAGAGCACGGTGATGATCAGCCAGACACCCGCGGCGACTCCCCCCACACAGATCAGGGTGATCACCGAGATGAAGGTCTGACGGCGCTTGGCGAACAGGTAGCGGGTGGCGATGAACCACTCCGCGGTCCCGCGGGTGTCGAGGAAGCCGGCTGCAGCGAGAGGCAGCAGGCCGAGCAGCACCGCGAGGGTCAGGGCGAAGAGGATGGCGCCACCCAGGTTGAACACGTCGGGCTCGGGGGCGGCGAGCAGCAGGGGAATGGCGATTCCCAGGGCCAGGACGATCGTCACGGCGGCCACCAGCCGTTCGTCGATCCCCGGCGCGGCTCCACCCTGCCGGCGTCTCCGCCAGCGAAGGCCCGCGTAGACGAGCGCCGCGACCAGGGCGGGCGAGACCGCGTAGCCGAGCCGGTCGATGCCCCCCACCAGCAGGGCGTAGCCGATGCCGAGCAGCACCGCGCTCGTCACGGCGAGCGCGGTGGGAGGCACGTAGCGGAGCACCAGCGCGACGACAGCCTGGGCTGCTGCCACCAGCACCAGCGCGCCGGCGGCGGAGAGCGCCCAGGCGCGAAAAGTACCCGGCCAGGGGATCCCCATGCCCGCCAGCGTTTCGACGTCGGTTCCGAGCGCGCCGAGGATGGCCGCCCAGGCGACCGTCACGACCACGACGCTGCGGAGGCGATGGTTGGCCCGGGCGAACCGGTCCAGCACCACCACGGCAGAGCCCAGGAACAGCACGGTGGTCGCGCAGATGCCGAGTGCGAGCGCGATGATGAAGCTGAGCGCCAGCGTCCCGCCGGCGGCGGTGAGCCATTCCCAGAGCGGCGTCACGAGCGGAGTCATCGTCGCGCCCCCCGACTCACTGCGCCCTCCGGGAGGCCGCGGAGTTCTGAAGCAGCGTCGCGCGGATGAAGCGATCCAGGTCTCCGTCGAGGACGCCCAAGGCGTTTCCCGCTTCCGCGTTGGTGCGGTGATCCTTGACGCGCTGGGCGGGGTGAAGCGTGTAGGAGCGGATCTGGCTGCCGAATCCGATCTCCACCTTCTCGCCCCGCATCTCGGCCAGCTTCTGCTCCTGCTCCCTTCGGGCCCGCTCGTAGAGCCGCGCGCGCAGCACCTTCATGGCCTGGGACCGGTTCTTGTGCTGGGAGCGTTCGCTCTGACACTGGACGACGATGCCCGTGGGCTCGTGGGTGAGCCGGACGGCCGAGTCCGTCTTGTTGACGTGCTGCCCGCCGGCTCCGCTGGCCCGGTAGGTGTCCACCCGCAGATCCTTGTCTTCGATGTCGATATCGATGGAGTCGTCCAGCTCGGGAAACACCGAAACGCTCGCGAAGGCGGTGTGGCGGCGGTGCTGCGAGTCGAAGGGCGAGATCCGCACCAGGCGGTGCACCCCCTCCTCGGCCTTGAGGTAGCCGTAGGCGTAGGCGCCCGAGACGGTGACCGTGACCGAGCGCACCCCAGCCTCCTCCGCCGCCTGCAGGTCGAGGATCTCGCTCGCGAACTCACGCCGCTCGGCCCAGCGGAGGTACATCCGGAGCAGCATCTCCGCCCAGTCGGCGGCATCGGTTCCGCCCGCGCCGGGGTTGATGGAGACGATGGCGTTGGACCCGTCGTGCTCGCCGCCCAGCAGGGCGCGAAGCTCTCCCTCCTTCAGCTCCTTGTCGGCCTCGGTCAGCTTCTCGGCCGCCTCGGCCCGGGTCGAGGGGTCGTCGGCCTCGTCGGCGAGCTCCAGCAGCACCTCGACCTCGTCCAGCATCTCGGCCAGCCGGTCGACCTGCGCGACGTCCCGCTCCAGGAGGCTCTTCTCCCGTAGCAGCTTCTCGGCGCGCTCGCGGTCCTCCCAGAGGTCGGGGCGGGCCGTCTCCAGCTCGAGGGCCTCGATGCGGTTGCGCAAGGCTACCTCGTCAAAGACGCCCCCTGAACTCGCCGAACCGGTCGCGCGCCCGCCGCAGCGCTTCCGCGAGCTCGCCGGAGTCCATCGCGTTCGTGGCCCTGGTCTCACTCATCCGCCCTTCCCCCGTACCCACGCGCCGGCCAGGAGGACGAGCAGCGCGCCCCAGCAGGCCCACGCGAAAAGATCGCCGTGCCGAACGTAGAAGCTCTTTGCGACGCCGGAGGGGCGAATGGGAACCTCACCCACCAGGAAGGCCCGCTCGAATATCCGCGTCTGCTCCCGAACCCGACCCCGCTCGTCGATCAATGCCGAGACACCGGTGTTGGCCGCCCTCGCCGTCCAGACCCCACCCTCCGCAGAGCGCATCGCGGTCATGACCAGGAACTGGTACGGCGCGCCGGTGCGGCCGTACCACGCGTCGTTCGTGATCGCGAGAAGCACGCCCGCCCCGTCGGCCACGAACCGCCGAACCAGGTCCGGGAAGAGAAGTTCATAGCAGATGGGAACCCCCACGGTCAGGGAAGGTTTCCCCCTGCCCATCCGCTCACCAGGAAGCGCGACGCTGCGGGGAAACTCACCTGGACTGACGTCGCGGGAGGCGCTTCCCCTGGCGATGGCGCGGATGAAGCCGCCGAGGACGTTGCGGAATGGAAGGTACTCACCGAAGGGAACCAGGTGAGCCTTGTCGTAGCGGTCCAGGCCCCGGCCGAACGCGTCGATGAGATACGCGCTGTCGTAGAGCCTCACCTCTCCGGATCCCGTGGGCCGTCCGCTCACCGGATCGAGTCCATCGACCCCCACGGCGCCCACCACGAGAACGGCACGTGTCTCTGCGGCCAGGGACTCGATCCGTCCCCGCAGGGTGGGGTCGGCGTCGGGAGAGCCCGGTACCGCGGTCTCCGGCCAGACCACGACCTCGGCTCCCTGGGTCACCGCGGCGCGGGTGAGCTCCTCGTAGATCAGCAGCGTCCGCTCGGCCCACTCGGGGGACCACTTCACCCCCTGGTCGATGTTTCCCTGGAGCACCGCGATGCGCAGCGTCGGCCAGTCGAGAGGCGGGCTCGGATTGATCGAGAGCGCGCCCAGCCCATGGGCCGCTCCCACCACGCCCAGTGCCGCCCAGGCTCCCCAGCGCCTGCGGCTGGAGGCAGAGGGGGAGTCGGGGGCGAGCGGAGAGGGCTCGAAGAAGCGGGAGAGCGCTGCGCCGCCGAGGACCGAGAGGAAGGAGAGCCCGTAGACCCCGGTCCAGGCCACCAGCGGCATCAGCGCCGGGTTCTGGTGCTGGGCGTAGCCGAGCGTCGCCCAGGGGAAGCCCGTCAGGGCGAACGAACGCAGGTGATCCAGCACCGTCCAGAGCGCTGCGATGGCGAAGAGCGAAGCCAGTCCGCGCCGCTCGAGCCAAGCCACACCCAGCCCGAACAGCGCGCTGAAGCTGGCGATGTACGCCGCCAGCAGAACGGGCGCCACCAGCCCGATTGTCCGGGGGGCGTGCCCGTAGGTCACCGTCACCACGTAGATCCAGTGCAACACGGCAGAGTGTGCCACCAGCCCGGCGAGAAAGCCGAGGCCAAGGCCTCGGCGAGGTGCGACGCCGCGGAGAGCCAGGATCAGGAAGAGCGGCGCCAGCCACGCGGCAGCCCAGCCGAGATCGACGACCGCCGCCCCCACCGGATGCGGGAAGGCGAGAAAGGTGGCCACTGCGTAGCACGCGAGCAGCCCGGCGCGGCGCGCGGGGCTCACGCCACCACGACCGCCCAGAGACGGTCCTCCGCCGCCTGCATCGCGCGGGCCTCCTCCTCTCGCTGATGGTCGTAGCCGAGGAGGTGAAGGGTGCCGTGAATCAAGAGGCGCGTCATCTCGTCATCGACGCCGTGGTCGAGTCCCGGCGCCTGGCGGGCGGCGACTTCGACATCGATCACGACTTCGCCGAGCAGCCGTCCGCGGAACTCCGTATGGTCGCCCTCCAGCAGCGAGAAGGAGAGCACGTCCGTGGGACCCGCCTCCCCGCGGAATCGCCGGTTCAGCGCGGCCATCTCCTCGTCGTCGACGAGCGAGATGGAGAGCTCGGATTCCTCGTGACCCAGCTCCCGCAGGAGGGTCCGGGCCCGGTCCTCCAGGAGAGTCCGATCCAAGCCGGGGAGGGACCCCGCCGCCGGAAAACCGGCGATGAAGATCGTCATCCAGGCTCTTCGCCGCCGCGCTGCCCGGAGGCCCCGGTAGCGCGTCGCCGGGCTTCGCGACGCTCGTAGGCGCGGATGATCGACTGCACCAGGGGATGGCGAACCACATCGGCCTCGGTGAAGCGCATGAATCCGATCCCCTCGACCCCTTCGATCACGCGCATGGCGTCCACCATGCCACTCAGCTGATCCGCGGGCAGGTCGATCTGGGTGACGTCACCCGTGATCACCGCCTTCGAATCGTAGCCGAGACGGGTCAGGAACATCTTCATCTGCTCCGGCGTGGTGTTCTGTGCCTCGTCCAGGATCACGAAGGAGTCGTTCAGCGTGCGGCCGCGCATGAAGGCGAGAGGCGCGACCTCGATGACACCGCGGTCGATCAGCCGGGCGGCCTTCTCGAAGGCCATCATGTCGTGGAGCGCGTCGTAGAGAGGGCGGAGGTAGGGATTCACCTTCTCGGCCATCGAGCCCGGCAGGAAGCCGAGCTTCTCTCCCGCCTCCACTGCCGGCCGCGTCAGAATCACGCGCGCGACCTCGTGGCGGTTGAGCGCGGCGATCGCCATGGCCATCGCCAGGTAGGTCTTCCCGGTGCCGGCCGGGCCAACCGTGACGACGATGTCCCGCTCCAGGATCATCTCGATGTAGCGCCGCTGGGAGAGGTTCTTGGCCGCGATGCGGCGGCGTCCTCCGACCCCGGCCAGGACGTCCTGGTAGACCTCCTTGAGCGCCACGCCCGGCTCTTCCGTCATGATTCGCAGCGCCGCGGTCACGTCCCGCGGATGCACGGGCCGACCCTCGCGAACCAGCCCGTAGAGCTCCTCGAGGGCCTTGCGGCCCACGCGCACCTTCTCTTCGGCCCCGATCAGCCGCACCTCGTTGCCACGGGCGCGGGCTTCGACGCCGAGCTCCTGCTCCAGGATGCGGAGCGTGCGCTCCCGGTCCCCGTAGAGCGCAGCGGCCATCTGGTTGTCGTCGAAGATCAGGGTCTGGCGAGTGCTGGCGTCGTCTTGGGCCAGTGGTGACTCCAGGCGGTTTCCGTCAGCCGCTACTGCTCGGGCGCAAGAACCAGGGCGGCATCCCCGCGTCGGACGTAATAGTACGGGTGCTCCTCGGCAGCCGCCAACGCGTCGGCGGGGAGCCAACCCCGCGCCGTCAGGTCTTCGAGCCCGTGAGGCCAGTGGCCCGTGGCGAAGCGATAGGCCTCGACCAGGTGGCGAAGTCGGCGGGTATCGAAGGCGATCTCGGCGCGGCGCTGGGGATCGGGGCCCGGGAAGGTCAGCCCGGCCGGTGCGGGGGAACCCACCGCGCCGAGGGCGAGCCACGCCATCAGGAAGAGGAGGACGAAGGGCATCCCGGCCACCGCGATACCCAGACCCAGCTCGGTGGAAGCGAACGCTCGCGGGCGACGGCGCTGGTGGGTGGTGGCGAGCACCTCTGCGTCGATGGGCTCGATCACCCCCGTCTGCCGCAGCCGGGAGAGGATCCTCGATCCCTCGAAGGTGCCGAGGCGGGAGAGGTCGACGATGCGGCGCACCGTGAGGCGGCCGTCGATCAGCAGGAATAGCTTCTCCGCGTTGGCCAGCTCGTCGGCCGAGTCTTCTGAGGACGCCTCCCGGTAGGTCTCGAAGCGGCCCACCCGTTGAAACACGGTGGCGTCGGAGGTCACGTCGGCGTCCATGGCCCGCCACTCGTCCACCATCCGCAGGCCGTCCATCAAGATCTGCTCAGCGGGGAGCAGCCTCGAGGGCTGACGTTCTCCCTGGATCTTCTGCGGCGTGAAGTGGAAGGAGCCCTGGTTCAGGCGCAGCAGGGTGAAGATCGTCTCCGAGGTCAGCAGATCCGCGACCGCATCGACATCCCGGGCCTCCAGATCGCCCTGCCGGATCAGCAGGTGCGCGAGGCTCTCGCGACCCTGCTCGAGCTCGTTCTCCAGCTCCACCAGACGGTCCGGCGTCAGCAGACCCACCCGCACCAGCATGTCGCCGAGCGCCGCTTGTTCGTGGGGCCCGGCCGGGGCCGCCCACACCACGGAGCCTTCGCGAAAGGCCATCCGGATCTTCTCCCGGCTGCCCTCGACTTCGAGGATTCCGGTCTTGCCTTGCGCACCAATCAGCTGGAAGACCTCTCCGATCCCGAAATCCCGGAGGTTCCCGCGTAGTGCGACCGGCATGTCTACGACCTCTCCCGGAGGGCGATCGTCAGTGCGACGACCGCGGCGTAGGCGGCAGCGAAGCCAACAACCAGAAGGCCGAACAGGAGCGAGGCGCCGGCGCCGACCGCCACCGGGTCAGCCACCACACCGTCCCGAGCCCACCAGCTCGAGAGGGCCAGCGCAAACAACATCGAGCCCAGCAGGCCGAGCATGGGACGCCGGGAGAGAACACCCGCCGCTCCCGGAACGGTCAGCGACAGCAGGAACTTCACCTTGTCGATGCGGGCCTGCCGTTCGCGTAGCGCGGAGAGGCGGACCATGCGCAAGAACGGGTCCGCCGCCTCCTGGCCGGTCAGCAGCTGCGCGATCCCGGCGTAGAAATCGCCACTGCCGTCGCCCGCTTTCGTCAGCCTGCGAAGCGCCATCGCGAACCCCGAGCCCAGCAGGAGGGCGAGTCCGATTCCGGCGGCACCGTGGAGCGGGGTCCGGCCCAGCCAGCCGGGTGCGAAGCGGCGTCGGAGCGCGTCAGCCGCCTGCCGAGAGGCCGCGGGACCACCCAGACGAACCCGGATGCGCTCCGCTTCCACGGGGAGATCCGCGACCAGGGCGCGAGGGAAACGCGCGTACAGATCCGTCAAGGCGCCGATTGCAGCGGCGTCGATCAGCTGCGCTTCCGCCAGGGCGAGTTCCTGGCGTTCCAGCTCGACGGCGCGCCCGTAGGCCTGCGACAGGTTGAAACGCACCACGATCGAGTGGTCGATCCGGGCGGCGGTCTCGTAGAGCTCGATTGCCTCCCCGGTCCGTTCGAGGGCCAGCCGCACGTTCGCGGCGTTGTTGAGCAGGCTGGAGCTGGGAGAAACGCTCTCGTCGATGAGCGCGGTGAAGCGACGGTCTGCGTCCTCGAGGTCTCCGCTGCGCTTGGCGTGGAGCGCGAGAGCGCGCTCCGCCAGGGGATCTCCCGGCGCGGCGCGCTCCAACCGATCGACGTCCATCGCGGATGGGAGGGTGTGCTCGACGGCGAAAGCCGCCTCCGCGACGGAATCCGACCCCAGGGCGACCAGCTCTTCCCCGGCTCGATCCGCCAACGGATGCAGGCCGGCGATCGCGACCAGGAGGGCCACCCCCACAGACGCCCTCTGCCACGAACTCCCGCACCAGAACGCAAGAGCGGCGAAGCCCAGCGCCACTCCAAGAAGGCCCTCCCCCAGCACTCCGGGGATCAGAAGCAGCCCAGCCACCAGCGCCGCCCGCGACACCATCGGCATTCCGCCCGGCAGCCCGCTCATCACCCGAGCCGCGACCGGGACCAGGCTTCCGCCCGCGACGAAGATGAAGAGCAGGGCGCCGGCCAGGCAGGCGATGACCAGCGCGTGGAAGGCCGTGGCGCGAAGCCAGATAGACGCCTCGAGGTGTCGGGCCGAAGCCGGCGCTGCCTGCCGGACCTGGTGCAGGGCGCCGAAAAGGTCCCTTTCCTCGCGCCAGAGGGCCTGGGCGTAGGCAATCCGCGCCGCGGGAAGATCTGGCGCCAGCCGGACCGCCGATTCGGCCCGCAACAGGGGATCGCCGAGCGACTCGTCGAGCAGCAGGGCACGCGCCAGTCCGTCGAGGTTCGGCCGTCCGACCTCGAGGGCGGCATCCAGCGTTCTCTCCACCCGATTTTCCAAGTCGTCGCCCGCCGCGAACCAGGCGCGCCCGACGGGGTCGATTCTCGGACTGGGGACGACCGCTGGCGCGGCAACCAGCTCGCCTGGGGCGCCCGAGGCCGCGCTCACCGCCTCCTCCCCGTGGGGAGAAGCGGGCATCTCCGGGGCCTCAGCGCCTTCCACGCGGGCCAGCCGGAGCGAGGCATCCCGGGCTGGAGATACGGGCTCGGCCTCGCACCGGGCGAAGGGCGTCCACAGGAGGAGGATCCCGAACAGCAGCGCCGAGGCCACCCGCTGCCCCGTGCTCACGCACTTCCCCTGGAAGACCACCATTACGCAGGGCATATCGGCCAGCGCGGCTGCCCGCTGAACCCGGTTTCCGCTGCGGAACTGGGGGTCTGGACCGAGTCGCCCGGGACCCCTATTCTCCGCCGCTCGTGAGGGGCGCACGGCCGTCTCCGGCTGGAAGCACCCCTCCGCGACGGAGTTCATCACGGATGGCGACTCACAAGTCTGCTGAGAAACGCGCGCGACAGGCCATCAAGCGGCGCGCCCGCAACCGCACGGCCAAGAGCCAGGTGCGGACGCTAGTCAAGAGCGTTCGCAGCGCCGCCGAGGCCGGCGACGGGCAAGACGCCCAGAAGAAGCTCCGGAGCGCGGAGCGAGCCATTCGCAAGGCGGCCAGCAAGGGAACGCTCAAGAAGACGACCGCGAGCCGCACCGTCTCCCGCCTCGCCAGATCGGTCCATCGCGCCAGCGCGAAGTGACGGTAGAGGCGGGGACCCCGATCCCCGTCCCCGTCCCCGCTGCTAAGCGGAGAGGCCGATCACCAGTCGCTCGAGCGCGATCTCGGCGGGCAGTGAGCCGCGGCCCTTCAGGGCCTCGTCCACCTGGTGGATCGCGCGGAGGCAGGCGGTCAGCCGACCCTGCGTGTAGCGACGGGCCTGCGCCTCGAGCTTCCGGACCACGAAGGGATGCCCGGCCACCGAAGCTCCGCAGTGCGAGCGCGCCAGCTTGCGAAAGTGGCTCGCGAACGATCCCAACAGCACGGGAGCTGGCACGCCGGACTCGAGCAGGCGAGTCAGGACCACGAGGGCGTCCGGGGTTCGACCCTCGCCGATCGCATCGGTGAGATCCCAGATCGGCTCCTCCGCCACGTCACACGCAACCGCGATCACGTCGTCCCGGCGGACGGGACGGCCCGGGCCGGCGTGCAGCGCCGCCTTCTCGAGTTCCTGGCGCAGCATCAGGAGCTGGGGCCCCACCGCCTCGGCCAGCGCCTCGGCGGCCCCGGCCTGCAGTGAAACACCTCGACGCTTCGCCTCCTGCTTCAGGAAGGCGACGATCGCGCGAGCCCCTTTCGGCGGCTCACAAGCCACCAGGGCGGCGGGCTCCTTGAAAGCCTTCACCCATTTCGAACGCTTGTCGACCGTCGATGCGATCACCACCAGGACGGTGGAGGATGCTTCCCGGACCTCTTCCACCGCGGCCGCGATCCCGTCTTCGAGCGCCTTCGAGCCGCGCCTCTTCAGCTCGGGCTCGCGCAACACGACGAGACGCCGCTCTGCGAGAACCGGAAGCGAACGGATTGCGTCCAGCAGCCGAGCTTCGTTGCAGCTGGCGCCATCGAGACGCTCGAGGTTGAACTCGCGGGGCGCATCGGCGAGGGCCTTCTCCGCAATAGCGCCCGCCGCAGCGTCGCGCAGCAGGGCCTCGCTTCCGGCCAGGAGATAGGCGGGACGGACTCTTCCCGAGGCGAGCTCACGCTCGAGTTCGGCAGGCGTCACGGCGGTGGAATGAGCTGCTCGAATAGAGCGTCGTGAAAGCGCGCCGCCAGGATTCCGGCAAGACGCCGCAGCGCCTCCTTGCGATTGGTCCGGGTGACCTCCACGTCGGCGCTGGCCTGGTAGAGCTCCCTCGCGGACAGCACGCGGCGGCCAATCGGTAGTTCGGTGCCGTCGGGGCGCTGCACCTCGAGATTGAGGGTCATGCCCACCCTGAACTCGAGAACGAACTGGATCGACGAGAAGCTGGTGGGGCGCGTCCGGACGCGAGCGATACTTCCCGTGATGATGAGGTCGGCGAGCTCGGGGTCCGACACCACCTCCAGGGCACCGCGCCGGGTGAACTCACGGCCGATCGCGTCCGAGACCAGCGAGTCCAGCCCGGGCTCGAAGCTGTCGTTCACCAGCCCGTAAATCGCGACCCGGCGCGCGTCTCCCAGCGCGTCCTGATACCGCACGAGCTGGTAGCCGCAGCCGCTGATCGCGAGCAGCGGGGCCAGGACCCAGACGAGCGCCCATCTCACCACGGCAGGGATATAACACAGCGCCAGCCGGAGCACCGGGCCTGCCGCGTAGCGCCGCGGATGCCCGCCCTATTCGATCTTCAGCATGCTCCTGGCAACGGAGAGCACGCGGTTCGCCTGGATCGGCTTGGTCAGGTACTCGTCGGCCCCGAGGGCAAGCGCCCGCTCGCGATCTTCCCTGGCGCCTTCCGTGGTGATCACGACGATGGGCATTTCTTCGAGGCTCTCTTCGAGCCGGATCAGGCTGATGAGCTTGAGACCATCCATCACCGGCATGTTGATGTCGATCAGGGCGAGATCGAAGTGGTCGCTGGTGACCTTGCGCAGACCGTCCATTCCGTCCTGTGCCTCGACCAGATCGGCACCCTTGATCCGCTTGAGTGCGAAGACGAGGAGCTGACGCATTGTCGGGCTGTCTTCGACGATGAGGATCCGGTAACGCTGCATGTCTCACTCCCTCCTCCGCCCCCGGGGCGTCGGACGACGAGCTACCTGGTCAAGAGGTCGATGAAACCCTGGATCGTGTTGAGCTTTCGCTCGGACTGCCCGTGGAGCTGCGCCGCGAAGATCGACGTCGCCGCGTGACCGGCCAGCAGTGTGAAGAGCTCGTGGTCCAGGGGACTGAACGCCTCCTTCTGCGCCAGCAGCTTGAAGATCGCAATCGCCCCGATCGGCCGCTCTTCCACCCGAAGCGGAATGCAGACGATGGGCCGCTCCAGGTCACTGGAAGGTGAGGCGTCCCCGCAGCTGGTCTCGCCGCTCTCGACGGCCTGCCCCACGACGCCCGAGCCCAACGGCACTCCCGGGAATTCGGAGAGCGCCTTGCCTTCGGAGGCGACGGGAGCGAGCTGACCGGTCCTCTCGTCGAGAACGTAGACCGCGAACACCTCGGCGCCGATCAGGTTGATCACGATCTCGATGATCGTCCGGAGCACCTCGGAGAGTTCGAGCGTCGAGTGGAGTTGAAAGCTCGCGACGTAGAGGTTGGCGAGGTTGTTGTTCTCCTCCTCGATCTCCAGATAGCGGCCGGCGAATCGGCGGTTCTCCTCCTCCGCGGCGAGGAGGCGGGCCAGTACGTCCTGCTTCTCGTGCTCGAGGCCCGTGATCCGTTCGAGGAGCTCCTCGCGGAGCTTTCCCCACTCCACACCATCCTGCGCAGCGTCGTTCTGACGGCACTCGACCTGGGCGAGTCTTTCCCGAAGCCGCTCGTTCTCCTCGAGAAGCTGCTTGGTGAACTCGGCCCCGCGGCTGAAGAGCGCGACGAACTCGTCGGCTCGCGCAAAGGCCTCCTTCTGTTCGTCGCTCATGCCGAACCCCTTCGGCGAGTCGCCTTCGATCCGCTCCCGGCGACGCCCGATTGGATGGCCGGGGCGATCTCGGAGAGCGGAAGCACCGAGTCCACCAGCCCGGTGCGAATCGCCCGCTCGGGCATTCCGAAGATCACCGCGGTCTCCTCCGATTCCGCGATCACGCGGCCACCGTGATCCTTCACGGCCCGGACACCCCGGCACCCGTCGTCTCCCATACCGGTCAGCACCACGGCGAGCAGATCGGCGCCGAAGTGCTTCGCGGCCGATTCGAACATGCGGTCCACCGCGGGCGCGTACTTGTCGATCGGCGTCCGCGGAGCCAGCCGGGCCACCACCCGATCACCCTTTGCCTCGAACTCCAGGTGGTGGTCGCCGGGGGCTACCAGAACCGTTCCCGTCTCCAGTTCGTCACCGTCGCGGGCCTCCCGAGCCCGGAGGTTGGTCAGGCGATCCAGACGCTGCGCGAAACCTCGGGTGAACCCGCCGGGCATGTGCTGCGAAACCACGAAGGAGCAGGGCGGTGCCTCGGCGAAGGCAGCGAAGAGACGCGTCAGGGCGGAAGGACCTCCCGTGGAAGCGCCGATGGCCACCACCCGCGAAGCCGGCTCCGCGCCGGAAGACCGACGAACCGGCGACGGAGCATCCGAGATCTGCCTGCGCAGCTTGTCGATGCGCAGCTGCCGGATCGCGTGGACCTTCCGGATCAGCTCCTGCTCGATCGTCGCCAGCTCCGGCGCGGCGCGGGGGGTGGGTTTCGCAACGAAGTCCACGGCACCCAGATCCAGCGCCTTCCACACGTCCTGGTCGCCGCCGCGCCCGCTGACCACGATCACGGGCGTCGGCTTCTTGGACATGATCAGCCGCAGGAAGGTAAAGCCGTCCATGCGTGGCATCGCCAGATCCAGCGTGATCAGGTCCAGAGGAACCTCGAGGGCCTTGTGCAGGGCCTCCTCGCCGTCGCGGGCCCAGCCCACCACTTCGATCAGAGGCGACTTCTCGAGCATCCGCACGATGGTGCGGCGACTGAATGCCGAATCGTCGATCACCAGCACGCGGATCGGTTCCTGCGCGCTCATCCGGTCCGCTCCACCGGGTCGCTCTTCCCGATCGCCGCCTGGGCAGCCATCTGCCAGGTATCCCAGCGCGTTTCCCCGGCAATCGGCCGCCGGTAGACGAGATCGTTGCGCAAGTGGGCGAGCTCGAAGGCGCTCGACACGTTGATGAGTGACTCCGAATGCCCGAGAAGCAGGTAGCCACCCGGTCGGATCTTCTCACTGAAGGTCTGAATCACCTCCTGCTTCGTCTCGAGGTCGAAGTAGATGATGACATTTCGACACAGAATCACGTCCATGGTCCCGAGCAGGGAGATGCGATCCCGATCCAGCAGGTTGAGGTGGGTGAAGACGACGTGTTTCTTGATCTCGTCCGAGATCCGCCAGAGGTCGTTCTTCGGGGTGAAGTACTTCTCCTTGAGATGAGACTCCGTCTCCCGGAAGGAGGCGGGGCGGTAGACACCTCGCCGAGCCTTCTGGAGCACCCGCTTGGAGATGTCCGACGCGTAAACCCTGAGCTCGCGCCCCATCTCGATGCCGGCCTCCAGGGCCAGCATCGCGATCGAATAGGGCTCCTCCCCGCTGGAGCAGCCGGCGCTCCAGATGCTGAGGAACGATCTCCCCTCGGCTTCCCGGCGCGCGTCGAGCTGGGGAAGGATCTCCTCGAACAGGGCCCGCAGCTGGTTGCGCTCTCGGAAGAAGTAGGTCTCGTTGGTGGTGAGCTCATCGATGACCTGGGCCAGCTCCTGATCTCCCGAGGTGTCCCGACGCAGCATGTAGTGGTAGGCGGCAAAGGAGCCCGCATTGACTTCACAGACCCGGCGGGCCAGGCGCTTCTCGAGCAGGAACCGCGAATCCTCAGCGAAGTGGAGCCCGCAATGCTCGCGAAGCAGGTCGCAGAACATGCGGAACTCCGCGTCGGTGAGGGCGAGATCTCGGATGTCGGTGTCGAAACTCACCCTCGTCAGGTCTCCAGCTGCTCGAGCGCGCGAAGGATCGCCTCGCGCACGAAGTCGTCCTGCTCCTTGTCGAGGCAGCGCAAGATGGTGGGAACCGCCCGCTCCAACCCGCGGTCGGCGAGGGCCCCGACGGCCTCTGCGCGAACCAGCCAGTGCTGGTGAGTGATCAGGGGAAACAGCTGGCGAAGGGATTCGGCGCTGCCGTGGGCCCGGATGCATCCGATTGCGGCCACCACCAGCTCCGGATCGTCTTCTCCCAGCATCCGGGCGGCGAGCTGCACGGCCTCCGCGCCGCCCAGAGCGGTGAGGGCTTCGAGGGCGGCCATTGCGACCGGGCCGCTGTCGTGCAACGCATCGGTCAGGACCAGCAGCGCCTTCGAGGCCTGCTCCGAGTGCGGATCCCCGCTCCGATCCGCGGCAGCGGCCCGGCCCAGCGCGCGCATCGCCGCGGCGCGCACGCGGGCCTCTTCGTCGCTCGCCAGGCTGGCGAGGTCTTCGACGGCGCGAGGATCGGCGGAGGCGCCGAGTGCCGAGGCCGCGGCGACGCGAACCAGCGGGTCCTCGTCGGCGAGGGCCATCCGCAGCGGCTCCGGGACCGCGCCCCGGGCGAGCCGGGCGAGCGCGTCGACGGCCGCCCGCCGTACTGAAGCACTCGGATCCGACATCATGAAGCCGACCGTCGCGGCGTCCTCGGGGCGTGCGATGCGGCCCATGGTTCGCGCTGCAGCCAGCCGGAACGGCTCCTCCGCGCCCTCCCGTCGCTGGCTCAGCAGCTCGATGGCCTGGTCGATGAGTCCAGGGTCGGACGCACTCTCCCCCTCGGCGATCGAGACGATGGCCTCGCTGACCGCGTCGATTTCTCCGCTCTCGTCCTCGTCCTCGATCGCGGCGACCTCGAGCCTCTGCACCAGCCCGCGCAGCGCCGAGCCGTCGCCTCGACGACCGAGCGCTCGAGCCGCCGTGGTTCGCAGCTCGGCATCCGGGTCCAGGAGGGTCCTCGTCAGCAGCGGGCTCGCGGCGTCACCACCGACCCGGCCGAGCAGCTCACAGGCGAGGCGCCGCGAATCCGGCTCGAGCGACTCCCACGCCGTCTCCAGGATCTCCGCCACGACATCTCCGAAGCCCTCCAGGGTGGAGAGCACGGCATCCGAGAGCGCCCCGTCCTCTCCGACGAGGAGGACGGGAATCGCCGTCTCCGGCCGCCGCAGCAGGCCGAGGAACTGGACCAGTGTGAGCCGAGTCTGCAGGCCAGCTGAGGAGAGGCGCTCGAGGGCATCCGAGAGGACCTCCGGTGCGGACGCGACCGCTTCGCCGATCCGGCCGACCAGCTGCTCGGCCTCCACCGGATCGGATCGCCCGACCCAGCCCAGGAGGGCCTCGAAGGCCGCCTCTCGGCATCTCCGCGAGCCATCGACCGCTCCCTTCAACAACCACTCGGCGGCAACCGGGTCGTCGCTTTGGCCGAGCAGCGTGTAGGCGGCGGGACGCAGCATCGGAATCTCGAGCGGCCCGGCCAGCTGAGCGGCCGCCACCGGAGTCTCCATTCGAGCCAGCGCGCCGAGGACCGAGAGGCGCACCAGCGTTTCCCGGTCCTCGTTCAGCGCGGCCAACAGAGCGGATACCGAGGCTTCGCTACCGATCGCGCCGAGCGAGTCGGCGGCCGCGCCACGCACGTTCGGGTCGGGGTCGGCGAGCATCTCCGCCAGACGGTCGGCAGCACCCTCGTCCCCGATACCCCCCAGCGCGTCCACGACCTGCTTGCGGACGTCCGCATCCGCGTCGTGCGAGGCTTCGATCAGTGTGGAGACGGCGTCGCGGCCGCAACGCACCAGGGCCTCGAGCGCCGCGTTGCGACGGCTGGTGTTCTCGCCATCGCCAAGGGCAGCCACGAGGCGCCGCGTCGCCTCGTGAGAGTTCGGTGATGCAGCCAGGCGGTCGATGGCGGCCTTGCGCACCCTCCAGCTCGAATCACCCAGCCGCTCCACCAGTGCGGGGATCGCATCCAGCGAGGGAAGCAGGGTGAGGCGCTCCACCGCCAGCCGGCGGATCTCCTCGTCGGCGCTGTCCAGGTCCTGGAGAATGCTGTCGCGATCGCGGCTGTCCATCGAGATTCTCACGCCGGAGCGCGCAGCCGGGCCACGCGCAGCAGCTCCTCCGCCAGGTAGTCCTTCTCACCGCGCACCCGTTCGTCGGTCCGCTCGTGGAACAGACCCCTCCCCTCTTGCAGGTCGGGCTCCATCACCGCCGCCACCGTGCCCTGCCGGACCGCCTCCGCGAACTTGTCCTCGTTGTAGAGGACGATGTCCGACACGATGATCCGAGCCAGCCGGGCGGCCTTGGCTCTCTCCTCCGCGAGGCCATCGTCTGCCACCGGCGGCTCGGAGGGGCTCACGCTGGTCGCTGCGGGCTGCGCCGGAGCCACGGGGGGCGGACCGGCCTCCGCCGAAGCCACGGGGGACGGCGCGGGCGTTGAAACGGGCTCCACCGGGCTGGCGGGAGCCGCGGCAGGCGGCGGCTCTGGCTTCGCCTCCGCGGGTGGGGTCGTCACCGGGGCCGTCAGGAGTCCGACCTTTTCGAGAATCGGGATCAGGCCACCGGGCAGATCCGGATCCTCGAGATACGCGTCCGCTCCGTAGAGCTCGTTCGGCTCCCTGCGGTAGCGGTCCGTGTGGTGGATCGACCCGGCCAGCACCACGGGAATCGAGCGCAAGCTCTCGTTCCGCTTCATCACCTCGCAGATCTGGAATCCGTACATCTTCGGCAGCGACGCGGAGAGAACCACCACCCGCGGAAGCTGGCGTTGGACCTCCAGCATCGCCTCGACCCCGTCGTGAACGATGGCGGTCTGGAGCCCGCGCTCGATCAGCGCCGAGGCGGTCTGTTTGGCGAGCGCTGCATCCGGCATCGCCACCAGTACCAGGCGCTCCCGATCCACGGCCGTCGGCTTCGGGAGGAAATCGGGCTGCTCCGGCGCACTGGGGCCCTGGCTCTGCGGAGCCGGTTCGCGGGGCGTCTGCTCGGGCGGCGCCGCGACGGGCTCCGGGGCCTGGGCGGGCGGACGAACTCGAAAGATCGCCTCGCAACGCGCACACTTCATCCGCACCCCTTCGGGCGTGAGCTTCTCCCGGGCGATTCGATACCGCACTGAGCACCTGGGGCATGTGGCGATCATGAAAAGCTCCCTTGTCCCTCGACGGCCGTCATCCGATCCTGAACCTGCGCACGTCCTTCCGAAGCGCGTCTGCCTGCTGCTTCAGGCCCTGAGTCGCCTCGCTCATGCGGCGCGAGGAGTCCTCGTTGGACCGGGTGCGCTCGTAGACCTGCTCGAGAAACGACACCGCATGGTGGCACTCCTCGGATTGTTCCTGGAGTGCGGCGTGGATCCTGTCGACGGCTTCTCTCACGCTCTCGATGCTGTCGCGAATTCGCCCGGCGCCCCGCGCCTGCTCCTCGGTCGTGCGATGGGTCTGATGCGCGACGTCCCGCATCACTACCGCTCCGCGCATCACGATCTCGTTGCCGCGCTCCTGTTCCTGTCCGGCAGCGCGGATCTCCTCGACGCTGCGATTCACCTGGCCCATCAGATCCGACACGCGGCTGGCGTCGGCGGCCTGCTCCCGAACCGCCTGGACGATCTCCTCGGTCCGCTCTCCGCTGGCCCGCGCTGCGCGCGTGATCTCCTCCAGCGCGGCGCCGGCTCCGGCAGCCAGATCGACGCCGCTTCGAACGATCTTGGTTCCGCTCTCGATGGCGTCGACCGCGTTGTCGCTCTCCCCCTGGACCGAGCGCACCAGTCCGCTGATCTCCTTGGTGCTGGCCAGGACGCGATCGGCGAGGTCTTTGATCTCGTCCGCCACCACCGAGAACGCGCGGCCCTGGTCACCCGCCTGGGCCGCGATGATGGCGGCGTTCAGGGCGAGCAGATTGGTCTCGTCGGCCACCTCGTCGATCACGTCGACGATGGCTCCGATCTCCTTGACTCGGTTGCCGAGCCCGCGAATCACGGCGTCGGCGCTGCTGGTCGCTTCGCGGATCGCATCCATCCCGGCGATGGTCTGCCGCACCCGCTCGCGACCGCCATCGGCGAGATCGACCACATGGGAGGAGAGGCGAGCCGTCTCGGTGGCAGCGCGGTCGGCCTGCTGCATCGAATCCGCCATCTGGACCATCGAGGCGGAGGTGTCGGAGACCGCGCCTACCAGCCCCTCGGTGTTCTCGGAGACCTGGCGAGCACTCCGGATCATGTCCTCGATGGAGCCGCTGACCTCGCCCACCTGAGCGGTGAGCGAGGAGGCGGTCTGGTTGAGCTCTTCACCGGCGGCGCCGAGCTCGAGGATCGAGCTGCTGGCCTCCTCCACGTTCCCGTTCAGTATCTGGGCGGAGCGCGCGATCCCCGAGACCTGCGCGTTGATCGCCGCCATCGAGCCGCTGGCCCGCTTGATCCCCTGGACCTGCTCTCCGCTCGCCGACGCGACGCTCGAGCCCGCCCGGGCGATGGCGGTCGCTTCCGCGTCGACGCGTTCCGCCGCCTCCGCCACCCGCCCCACCGTGGCGCGCAGCGAGTCGGTCATCTCCTCGAAGGATCGGGCCAGGTCACCGAGCTCGTCTTCCGACTCCCGGACCTCTCCGCGGGTGAGATCGCCCGCGGCGATCCGTTCCACCTCGCGGCGCAGCCACTCCGTCGTCCGGCCGACGTCGTCGGCCATCAGGAACGCGGCGGCCAGCGCAATCCCGAAGGGCACCAGCAGCAGGAGCCCAAAGGCCAGGCGAACGCGACCGAGATCGCCAATCAGCAGATCGCGTGAGGCAACCGCCACCAGGGCGAGGTTCTCGTCGGCCTGAAGGCGCGACCAGGCGAAGCTGTTGCCCGATTCGAGTTCGAGACTGGTCCCTGCGGCGAGCGGGGATGCGGCAATCCACTCCAGCTCGCTCGCGCTGATCGCATCGGAGGAACCATCGACGACCAAGGCCCTGCGGAGGTCGACCAGAACCAGCTGTCCGGCGATCCCGAGTTCCCAGAGCTCGTCGCTCGCCTGGCCGAAGAGGAAATCGTGGGGGCCGGCGATCCGCTCGGCCGCGCGACTGACGTACTCGCTTTGAACGCAGGTCGCGTATTCCTCGAGGGGGCGGAAGGCGAGCTCCCAGGAGAAGAGCGACGCAGCCAGGACCGTCGAGACCATCACGCCACTGACGGCGATCCCGAGCTTGCGGAACAGCGAGAGGCGCCTGATCGAGTTCTTCCGCTCGGCGGGATCGCCCAGCTGCCGGGCCCAGTTGTCGCGCAGGGATGCGACGAATCGCTTGAGAACGAAGAAGGTGAAGATCCCGGCGAGCAGGCCAGCCATCGCCACGACCGCGGCGATCAGGCTGGGCTGGGTTCCCGAGAGGTCTTCCAGGCGCAGCACCATCCACCCGGGGAGAGCCATCGCCGCAACGGCCCAGCTCACCAGAGCGCCCACGGAGATGCGGCGCGGTAGATCCATCACCGCTTCGAAGCCGCTGCGAAGCTGACCCGGGTGTGCCGCGCCGCCCGCCTGGGCGTCGATGCAGGCGACGACGGCGCGGTCGAAACGAAGGTGCATCGCGATCCCCGCCAGGACGGCGACCGCTCCGGAGACGAGTGACGCGATCAGGTATTCGCGCCACTGTTCCGCAGTCAGCTGGAGCAGGGCAAACAGGTAGAGGAACACGACGACCGCGACGCAGCCCTGGAGCAACGCGTTGCGAAGCATGATTCGACGTCGAAAGCCGGATCCGCTGGCGAAGGGCATTTCACTCATGCTCGGCCCCGGCGGAGGAAAGGGTGGATCGGTACACGCGCTCCAGCAGGTGTTCGAGGGAGAGGACCAGTACCGGGGGCGCATCGGAGCGGCGCACGACCTGGCTGACGGTGTCGTAGCCAGCCCGGGTGGCCAGAGCGGGGGGCTCGTCGACCTGGCTTCCGTCCACCGCGATCACGTCCACGGCCGCGTCGACGCGCAGGCCGAGGACCATGTCTCCCACCTCGAGGATGGCGATTCGGTGGTCGGCTCCCGCTTTGGCTGGCTCGGCGCAGAGGACGCGACCGAGGTCGACGACGGGAATCACGACGCCGCGAAGATCGATGACACCTTCGATCAGGCCGGGCGCTCCCGGCAGGGGCGTCACCTCCCGGGACCGCACGATCTCGCGGATCTGGAGTACGTCGATCCCGTACACCCGGCCCCGCGTCTCGAAGCAGGCGAGATCGAGGGCCGTCCCGATTCCGGTCGTGCTCACGCTAGGATTCGCCACCAAGGTCCAACACCCGCTCCATGTTCAAGAGAGAGATGAACTCGCCGTCCCGCCGGCAGAGCTCCTCGACCGAATCGGACCCCCCACCCGGGTGGGGCTGGACGGCATCCTCCCCAACCCGGAGGACCTCCGTCACCGAACCCACCAGGAGCCCCGTCACGCTTCCGTGTTCTCCGTGGAGCACGATGATGCGGGAGGCTCGCGTCGGCTCCGGGGTTTCGATCCCGAGGCGGCGGCACATGTCGAGGATCTGCACGATCTCGCCCCGCAGCGAGATCACGCCCCGGATCTCGGGAGGAACCCGGGGCATCGGGGTGATCGCCCGGAGCCGGACGATCTCTCGAACCCACTCGACGGGAATCGCGTAGGGATCCCCGTCCAGCGTGAAGACGAGAAGCTCGCGGAGCAGGCTCGCCTGCTCCGCGACCCGGCGCTCGGCCGCGGCGCGCGCAATGGACTCCCAGCCCATCGATTCCGGAGCGCCACCCGGCGCGGTACCGACCGGCTGACTCACGCCACCCTCCTCCCGTGGATCGCGTCCTCGACCACCGCAGAGACGTCGAGCACCAGGACCGCCCCCTGATCCCCGAACTCCGTCGCGCCCGCAATTCCACGTACGTTCCGAGCAGGACCCTGGACCGCCTTGATCACGGTGTCCTGTTGCCCCTCCAGCCGCTCCACCAGAAGCCCGAGACGCGCGTCTCCAACCCGGAGCACGACGGCGTACTGCGTCGAATCCGGGGACGGCTCGCCGAGCGAGAATTCCTCCCGGAGACTCCGCAGGAGCAGGGCCTCCCCTCGCAGGTTGAGCATCTCCCGCCCCTGGCTCCTCTGGATCTGCTCGGGATCGACGGGAAGGGTCTCGTGAACCGAGTTCAGCGGAATCGCAAAGTGTTGATCCGCCACCCCCACGATCAGGGCCTGGATGATGGCCAGCGTGATGGGCAGCGTGATCGTGATGCTGGTGCCGCGACCCGGCTCGGAGTCGACATCGACGATGCCGCCGAGGTCACCGATGTTCGCGCGCACCACGTCCATCCCGACGCCGCGGCCACTCGTCTCCGTCACCTCGGTGCTGGTAGAGAGGCCGGGCGTGAAGACGAGGTCGAGGACCTCCCTCTCGGAGAGCTCCGCCCCGGAGGAGATCACGCCCCGCTCGATGGCGCGCTCGAGCAGCGCCTCGGTGTCGATCCCCCGCCCGTCATCGGAGACGGTGATCACGACATCGTTTCCGCGTTGGGAGGCATCGAGGCGGATGCAGGCCTCGAGGGGCTTGCCCGCGGAGCTTCGCTCCGCGCTGCTCTCGATGGCGTGGTCGAAGGCGTTTCGAACCACGTGCATCAGGGGGTCCACGAGCCCCTCGACGATCAGCTTGTCCAGCTCCGTCTCCGCGCCGCCGATCTCGAGGCGGACCGGCTTGTCGCGGTCCCGGCGCAGGCGCCGGACCACCCGTGCCAGCTTCTCGAAGACCTGGCGAAGCGGGACCATGCGAACCTCGAGCACGCTGGTCTGCAGAGCCTGGATCTTTCTTTCCAGGCCCTTGTGCACCTTGCCCAGCTCGGAGCCGATTCGAACCGTCGCGGGATCTGCGGAGAGCTGGTCGGCGATCGAGGCGACGGCCGCGCGTTGATTGACCAGCTCGCCGACGAGATTCATCAGCTCGTCGAGCTTGCGGATGTCGACACGTACGGTGTCGCTGATGGACTTGAGGGACTCGATCTCGCTGCGGGTGGCGAGGGAATCGATGGCCGGTTGGGGAGCTTTCTTCTCCTCGGACCTGACCGTGACCGGCTCGGCGCGGTGCGCTTCACCAGCTCGTGCGGGCCGCCACGCGGTGCGCACGGAGGAGGGCGGAAGCTCGAGATGCGCAGCGAGGCTCTCGGAGTCCTGCTCGGTCGCGGTGAGCAGCGAGAATCGGATCTGCGACTCTGGCGTCTCTCCCGGCGAGGGAAGGGTCGAGAGCACTTCGCCGACCTCGCGAATCGCATTCGTGACCTCGGCGAGGCCCTCCTCGAAGGCGAGGATCTCGAAGCTGACCTCGACCACGAGGATCGAGAGCCCGCGGTGGATGTTCTCCCGCAGCCGGTGTTCTTCGTACTCGGTCAGCGCCCGCAGCATGGAGGGATCGATCTCGAGCTCCTCGAGCTCGCCCTGCTGTTCGGGGGGCGTCAGCGCCCACTCGTCGATCCGTGCGATCAGACTCGTGATCGTCGCCGCGGCTTCGCTCTGCGCAGTCTCGTCGCCGACTTTCTCGAGCATCGCTGCGAAGAGCGAGACCGAATCGTCCAGCAGACCGAGCGCCTTCGAATCCAGCGTGACGCGCCCCATGCGCAAGCGGTCGAGGACGTCCTCGAGATGGTGCGCCAGCTCGCTGGTCGCGTCGAAGCCGAACATTCCCGACAGGCCCTTGAGGGAGTGGGCGCAGCGGAAGAGGCGATTGACCCGTTCCGGATCGACCTGCGAGCTGGACCCTCTCTGGTCGGCCAGCTGGCTCAGATCCTCTCGCATCTGCTCGAGGATCTCCTCCGACTCGGAGACGAACTCGAGGTGCGCCTTGGACGGGGGTCTCGATCTCTTCTGCTCCAGCGTCACGGACTACCCGTCCTGCCGGGAGCTCGGCAACAGATCGCGGGCGATTTCCAGCAGATCGTCTGGATCGAACGGCTTCACGAGATAGGCGTCGGCGCCGAGACCGAGTCCCTTCTCGCGATCGCGGTCTGAGCTCTCCGTCGAGATGATGATCAGCGGGATCGAGCAGTAGGCCTGATTGCCCTTCACGAAGGAGACCAGCTCGAGCCCGTTGATGTCGGGCATGTTGATGTCGGTGACGATCAGGTCGTAGCTTTCCCGCGGGAGCAGGCGAAGCGCTTCGAAGCCGCTCGCCGCCTCGGTGATCTTGAGGGGCACCCCGATCTCCTCGAGGGTCGAGGCGATCAGTGACCGCATGGTGGCCGAATCCTCGACGACGAGGACGCTCTGCACGAAATCCTCCTGAGGGCCCGTCTCCGGGACCGAAAAATCCGGCTTATCCATCGGCCTCCAGAGGGCATTTCTTGAGGCAGATAGGGCAGTTCCCTCCCTCATCCGCCGGTCGGACGAGCACCGCTGGAGCGAGGTGAAAAGCCTTCGGAACGAAGATTCGAAGAGACCTCGCGGAGGTGGAGCCGGCGGGGCGGCCAGGAAATGCGGCCTAGCCCTCGGCTTCCTCGAGCGCCCGCTCCAGCCAGGCGCGATCCAGGGCCAGGCCAGCCTCGTGGAGCACGACCTCGAGGGCGCTGGTGTCGCCGATGGGCTCACCGCCCGGGAGATTGTCGGCGTAGAGAAGAGCCACGACGTGCTCACCGCTCTCGATCGGCGCCACGTAGGCCTCGTCGGGGATCGCGTTGCCGAGCAGCACGGCGAGGCGCTGGTCGCCCTCATCCGACGGAGCGCCGCGCACGGGGCCGCGGCTGTCCAGAACGCCGCGGAACCAGGCCGGCTCCCGGCGAGGAAGGGTGACTTCGCGGAGACCGGGCCCGTCGGGGCCCCCGGCCTTGGGCAGGCCGACCTGCGCGATCCCCTGCGCGACGTCACCCCGGACCATGAACATCGCGACCCGGGAGAGCGTCTCGGAGGCGAACTGGAGGACCTGGGGTAGGACTTCACCCCTGGATGAGACGTCGCGGATGCGAGCGCTCACTGCCTTGAGCCGCCTGAGGCCGTCCGGCGAGAGCGATTCCGCCGCAACCGAGCGCGAGCTTCTGGCTCGAGACTCGCAGCCCAGGGCGACCAGGAGGTCGCGCAGTCGCTCCGCATACTCCGCTCGCTGGGAGAGACTGCGGGGATCGGCGAGATCGCTCGGCGTCGGTTTTTCGGCGATGGCGTCCGGCTGGGTAGCCTTCTCCGCATCACTCGGGCCATCCGCTTCGGGCTCGACCAGCAGCGCGATGCGCATCTGCGGGGCCTGGGCCCGGAGGCGCCGGATCATCTCGGCGGCGTCCTGGGCGCCGGAGAGAGGATCGCAAGGTGCGTTCGTCGAGAGCAGGACCAGGGGGACCTCCGCGCGAGCCAGGTATTGGCGGATGCGGCCGATACCCAGCTCGGAGCGCTGGAAGATGTGGACGCGCGGAAAGGTCTCGGCCAGCCCTTCTTTCACCCACTCGAGTGCAGCGAGGTCCGCATCGATCACCACCAGCGGCGGAACCGCACCGGACAACGCCGCGGCTGGGCTCAGCGCCGTTGCGGCGGGGAGTTCTTCGATCGCCGGCATCGGCTCCGGTCTGGCAAGCGGTGCGGCAGTGACGATCGGCTCCTCGCCGGGTTGCTCCTCCTCGATGGTGACGATCGCTTCCTCGGCCTTTGCCGAGTCCCGGGCAGAGGCGTCGCGGTTCTCCGCGGGCACCTCCATCGCGAAGCATGCGTCGTCGTCCTCTCCGTCGAAGACGAGCGAGTCGCAGGAGGGATCCTCATCGGTGTCGCACCCGCTTTCGTCGGCGAGCCGGGTGAAGTCGAGCGCCAGGTACTGCGGATTGACGCCCGAGCTCGAAAAGATGTCCTCTTCGGGTATGTCGTCGCGGACCTCGAAGCTGAACTCCCCCGTCGCCCAGCGGAACATCTGCATGACGACGGCTTCGATGTTCGCGCGCCGCACCCCCTCCAGCGACTCGGCGCTCAGCAGAGAGGCTTCGACCAGGACCGCGGGCAGGCTCATCCCCTGGGCGCGCGCGTGTTCGCAGGCGGCGTCCAGATCGTCCTGCGGCACCGCTTCCAGAGCGGCGATCAGTCCCCGCAGGTCCGTCGGACCGCCCTTGCGGAAGGCGCAACGGATGAGTCCTTCCCGGAAGATGATCCGGCCCTCGCCGCCGTCCGATCGCAGGAGCAGCAGACCCGATTTCCTGGACAGACTGATGATCTGCAGGATGTCGCCGAGGCTCAAGTCCTCGAGGCTGCCAACCAGACTCATCCGGACTCCAGGAGGGCGTGCAAACGAGGTCCCCACCCCCGCCAGGCAGAGGACTCCAGAGAGTGAATCGGCGGGAGTGCAGGTGACTTGACCGGCATTTCCCGCGAAACCCCGGCGAGAAACGCGGGCCCGCGGGGGCGCCGGGTCAGCGGCGGGGAGCGACCGTAGAAGCCGGCCTCCCCGCGGGTGCCGCAGTGGGCGCCGCCAGCGTCGAGCGCCGTTGGGGCGGAGCGCTGCTGGATCGCTCCAGACGGATCGCAAGCTCGGAGCTCGAGAGACTGCTCGCCGCCTCCAGAAGGCCGGATCGCGCCCGGCCGCTCTCCTCCGGCGCCACCACCAGGCGCAGCCGCAGGGCACTCGGGTAGGCGGCCAGAACCTCGACGACTCCTTCGAGAAAGGTGCTTGCCGCCCGCTGGGCGTCGATGCGCGAGAGGGTCTCGCCGGGAAGGGCGATTCCCGCGATCCCGGAGCGCAGACCGAGGAGCTTTCGCGCCGCGCCTCGGGCCAGCTCGCGCAGCGCCGCCTCTCCGAAGTCGGGCCGCGGCCCGAGACCGATCGCCAGCAGCAGCGGAGCCCGCATCCTCCCCCCGGTGGGGAAGATCGCAGCCTCTCCCAGCTCTCCAGTCAGCTCCGCGCGCTCGAGCCGGTCCGAGATCATCCCGCAGAGCCGCCAGTCCGCGCGGGCGGCAGGTCCCCGGAGCGGGCGATCGCAGGCGAAGAACGGGGTCACCAGGACGTCGGCGATCACCCGATCCAGGCGTTCGGTCTCGATCTCGAGGGCGAGGACCACGCTCAACCGGAGTCCCCCCGGCCCTCTCGGGCCACGGAATCGAGGATCCCGTTCACGAAGGCCGGCGAGCGGTCGGCGCCGAAGCGCTGTGCCAGCTCGATCGCCTCGTCGATGACGACCGCTGCGGGCGTGTCGGTGTGGAGGATCTCGAAGGCGCCGATCCGCAGCACGTTTCGATCCACCGCCGCCATCCGATCGACGCGCCAGTTCTCGCTGTGAGCGGCGAGTCGGGTGTCCAGCTCCACCTGGAATCGGCAGACCCCTGTGACGAGTTCCTTCGCGAAGACACGGGCGCCCTCGGGCAGCTCGAAATGGGCGGCCACCCGTTCGAAGGCCTCCTCAGCCCGCGCCGTCTCCGACGCCTCCGCCGCCCGCTCTCGGCCCAGGTCGACCGCGTAGAGCACCTGCAGCGCGGCCTCGCGAGATCGGTGACGGGTGGAGCGGTGCACCCGGGTCACGAGTCCCCCCCGGCCGGGCCAGTAGCAGGCCCGGCGAGAACCGGACGCAGCCGTGCCATCTCGATGGCCGCGAGTGCCGCCTCCTCGCCCTTGTTTCCCTCCGCACCGCCGCTTCGCGCCAGGGCCTGCTCGACGTCGTCGGTGGTCAGCACGCCGAATGCCACGGGGACCCCGGTGTCGCGGATCACCTCGCGGACGCCGTCGGTGACCGCTCGGCAGACGTAGTCGAAGTGCGGCGTGCCTCCCTGGATCACGGCTCCCAGTGCGATCAGCGCGTCGTAGCGTTCCCCCTGCGCGAGGATCCGCGCGGCCTGGGGGATTTCAAAGGCGCCGGGGACCCAGGCGACGTGGATGTCCGCTTGGCGGCAACCCCGGCTTTCGAGCTCGGCGGTGCAGGCCTCGAGCAGGCGAACCGACACCATGTGGTTGAAGCGCGAGACGACGATCCCGAAACGCAGCTCGCCGGCACTGCGGTCTGCCGGATAGGTTCTCACCCGGTCTCCCCTCTCTCCTGGGTCACGAGGCCGTGAAGGTACAGATCCTCTCCCACGCGTTTCACGCTCCGCATCTCGAGTTGGACCCGGGACGAGAGCCGCCGGAGCTTCAGTTCACCCACGGCGGGCCGCCCGTCTCCGCCGATCAGCGCCGGAGCCGCGAACCAGTGTAACTCGTCGATCAGACGTGCCCGGAGCAGCGCGGCGGCGAGGCCACCCCCGCCCTCCACGAAGAGAGAGGTGAGGCCTTCCCCTGCGAGGCGTGCGAGCGCGCGGGGCAGATCCAAGTGCCTCCCGCGGCGCGGAATCGAGAGCACCCGAACCCCCCGGGCCTCCAGGCGCGTCCTGCGCTCGGCGGGAGCGCGAGGCGCGGCGAGCACCCAGGTCTCGGATGACTCTTCGCCGCGGAGAAGCCGGCGGCCGAGGGGAACGGCCAGCCCCGAGTCCACCAGGATCCGGACCGGCCGGCGCACCACCCGGCCGTTTCGCCGGGCCGTCAGCTCCGGATCGTCCCTGCGCGCCGTTCCCGACCCGACCACGATGGCGTCGGCGCGGGCGCGGAGCGAGTGGACGTGAGCCCGGGAACGCTCACTGGTGATCCAGCGGGACTCGCCGCCTGCGGTGGCAATGCGGCCGTCCAGCGATGCGGCGAGCTTCAGCGCCACCCAGGGACGGCCCCGCTCGACGCGGCAGAGAAAGCCCCGGTGCTGATAGCGACACGCCTCTTCGAGAACACCGACTTCCAGCCGAAGACCTCGGGCGCGGAGACTGCGCAGACCTCTCCCCCCGACCTCGGGGCTGGGGTCCGGGTGCCCGACCGCGACCCGAGCGATTCCCGCTGCCGCAATCGCATCCGTGCAGGGAGGCGTCCTCCCCTGGTGGCAGCACGGCTCCAGCGTCACGGCCAGGGATGCGCCGCGCAGGCCAGCGCGGCCGTGGCGCCGCCGCGCGCTCTCCAGCGCCACGATCTCCGCATGGGGTCCGCCGGCGGGCCGCGTGTGGCCGCGGCCCAGCACGCGATCGCCGCGGTAGACCACCGCGCCCACGGGCGGATTCGGAAAGGTGGAGCCCTCGGCGCGCCGGGCTTGTCCAAGAGCGAGGCGCATGGCCTGCTCGGGAGTCACGCCGGAGTCTCAGGAATCCCCCTCCGACTCCGCTGATTGGGGACGGGAGTCGGAGGGCAACGCCGCCACCGAGTCGAAGAACGCGGCGAAGTCGTCCGCATCTTCGAAGCGCTGGAAGACGGATGCAAAGCGGGCCGCCGCCATCGGGTCCAGGACCATCAGCTCTTCCAGAACCAGTTGACCGACGAACTCCGTGCTGACTTCGGCCTCTCCAGTATCCGGCAGCAGCCGCTCGATTCGGTCGACCAGACGTTGGATGGCGTTCTCGCTCACCGGGCGCTTCGCGCACGCCTTCTGGATGCTGTGCTCCAGCTTGGCGCGATCGTACTCCTCGCGCCGCTCGTCGCGCTTGATGATCTTCGGCTCGATCTCGTCGATCCGCTCTCGGGTGGTGAAGCGACGGGTGCACTCGTCGCACTCGCGGCGGCGGCGAATCTCCTGGGAGTCGCGCGTGAGGCGGGAGTCGATCACCCGGTTGCTCACCTCACCGCAGAAGGGGCAGCGCATGCTCAGCTCGCACCGGAGCCCGGGCGGGCGGGGTAGCGGGCGGAGAGCGCCTCCACCTCGCGGCGCAACCCGGCGAGGGTCTCCTGGTCGCCCACGCTCTGGAGTGCGCGGCTGATCTGGCCGGCGACCTCGGCCATGTCCGCCTCGCCCATCCCCCTCGTCGTGACCGCCTGCGTCCCGATCCGAACGCCCGACGTCGCCGACGACTCACGTGGATCGAACGGAACCCGGCTCTCTTCGACGCGGATGCCGGCGCGCTCCAGCGCGATGCGGGCATCCCGGCCCGTGAGCTCACAGCCGACCAGCGAGACCAGGATCAGGTGGGTATCCGTTCCTCCCGAGACGATCTCGACGCCCAGCTCCGAGAGCCGCCCGGCCAGCGCTCGCGCGTTCGCGACGACGTGCTCGCAGTAGCCGCGGAAGCCCGGCTCCAGCGCCTCCTTGAAGGCGACGGCCCTGGCTGCGATCGCATTCATCGAAGGCCGCACCCGCCCGCTCGCAAGCACCGCGGCATCGATGCTCTCGGCGCGGGGCGCATCGCAAAAGATCATGCCTCCGCGGGGGCCGCGCAGCGTGCCGTACGTGGTCCCCACGACCAGCTGGGCGCGGCCGACGGGACTGGGATGCACTCCGCTCGCCACCAGTCCGGCGGTCTGGGCAATGTCCGCGAGCAGCAGCGCATCCACCTCGTCGGCGATCTCGCGAAGGCGATCGAAGTCGATGGCGCGCGGGTAGACCGTCGCGTCGGTTCGGATCAGCCTGGGGCGGTGCTGGCGCGCGAGTCTGCGGACCTCGTCGTAGTCGACCCGCTCGCCCTCGCGGGAGACCGAGAAGGGAACGAGCCTGTAGCCGGTCCACGACGAGTCCAGCGAACTCCCACGAGTCGGGTCTTCGTCGCAGTCGAAGCCCATCGCGAGAATGGGGTCTCCGGCTTGGAGAACCGCCCGGAGGATGCACTGGTTGGCCCGGGTTTCCGAGTGAGTGCGGAGGCTGACGTGGTCGGCTCCGAAGAGTTCCCGGGCACGCTCGCCGGCGAGCCTCTCGGCATCGTCGACAGCGTCGCGCCCGGGGCCGTCACGCAGCTCCGGCTGACCCTCCACGCCCCTGGCTCCCGGAGCGGACCCCATCGCGTCGAGGACCGCAGGGGAGACGAAGTTCTCCGTCGCGCGGAGCTCGAGGCTCGTGGACTGGCGGCGCGCCTCGCGCCGAAGCAGCTCGGCAACCGCCGGGTCGAAATCGCAGAGCGCGTCGGATTCGCCGCGCGTGAGCGTGTCGATCCCGGCCACGCGCCGGGTGTGACGGCCGCCCGCGAAGGGCGTGGCGAGCCAGGCCTCGACGATCGCCCAGGCGGTCTCGGGGTCCGTTCTGTCGCCTGCCAGGGCGAGCACGTTGGCGTCGTTGTGCTCGCGCGCCAGCGCTGCGGTCTCGACATCGTGGACCAGCGCGGCGCGGACCCTCGGAAACCGGTTCGCCGTGTACATCACCCCGAGGCCGGTCCCGCAGATCACGATGGCGCGAGAGGCCTCTCCGGTCGACACCGCCCGTGCCGCGGGCGCAGCGAACTCGGGATAGTCCACCGACTCCGTGCCGTCGGTGCCCACGTCGCAGACCTCGCGCCCCGATGCCTCGAGCCGCCCGCGAAGCTCCTGCTTCAGCGGGTATCCGCGATGGTCGCTTGCCAGATAGATCGGATCGCCCATCAGGGCTTCTAGTCTCCGAGCTTGCCTTTCAGGTAGGCGATCGCCGCGCCGATCGTCTGGATCTTCTCTGCGTCCTCGTCGGGAATCTCGAGGTCGAACTCCTCCTCCATCGCCATCACCAGCTCGACGATGTCGAGGGAGTCCGCCCCGAGATCGTCGATGAACGATGCCCCTGCCGCGACCTCGTCGCGGGACACGCCGAGCTGTTCCACGATGATCTCGGCGACCCGCTCTTCCAGTGCCATATCTTCTCCCTTTCAATCCTTCAGGGCTGCTGCGACTTCGGCCAGGTCTGCCATCGTGCTCACCCCGAGACGTTCCAAGCTCCGGTCGATCCGAGCCACCAGGCCGCTGAGCACGCGCCCGGGGCCCACCTCCAGCAGCCGCTTCACCCCCAGCTGCGCCAGACATTGTACCGACTCGGTGAAACGCACCGGCGCCGTCACCTGCTGGCGCAGCAGCTCCGGAAAGCGGGCGCCGTCGCTGTTGGGACGGGCCTCGACGTTGGTCACGACCGGGATTGCCGGGTCCGCGAAGCGCACCCTCCCGAGCTCTGCCGCGAGCTTCTCGGCCGCGGGCTCCATCAGGCTGCAGTGGAAAGGGGCCGAGACCGGAAGGCGCATGGCGCGCCTGGCGCCCCGCTTGCGCGCCTCGGCGCCAGCCAGCTCGACTGCGGCCGCGTCTCCCGAGATCACGATCTGCTGCGGCGAATTGAAGTTTGCGGGTGCCACGACCCCGCCCGACTCGCGCTCGGCGACTGCGCAAGCCTCGGCCACCTCTTCCGCGCCACATCCCAGGATCGCCGCCATGGCGCCTCGACCCTCGGGAACCGCCTCCTGCATGAAGCGGCCGCGTGCGTGGACCAGCGTCACGGCAGTCTCGAAGTCGAGGGAACCGGCCGCTACCAGTGCCGTGTACTCGCCCAGACTGTGGCCGGCCACGTACGCGGGGGAGAGTGCAGCGGCTTCCTCGATCGCGCGCAGGATCGCGATGCTGGTGGTCAAGATGGCGGGCTGCTGTATCTCGGTGCGACGCAGCTCCCCCTCGGGCCCCTCGAAGCAGGTGCGCGAGAGCGGGAACCCCAGGGTCGCGTCGGCGGCCTCGAAGGTCGAGCGTGCCGCGTCGGAAGCCTCCCAGGCGTCCCGCCCCATCCCGACCTCCTGGGATCCCTGTCCCGGGAAGAGGAGAGCCAGCATCGGTCTCTAGTCCTCGTCCGTCTCGATGACGGTGCGCCCCCGGTAGGTCCCGCAGTTGCCGCAGACGCGGTGAGGCTGCTTGGGCTCACCGCAGGTCGGGCAGACGGCTCGTGCGGGCAGTTGGAGGGCGTGGTGACTGCGACGCTTGTCGCGCCGCGACTTCGAGGTCCTCCGCTTCGGAGCAATCATCGCTCTGTTCCTTTCCTGTGTCGGTCGCTGAGCACCTGCAACGCGGCGAAGGGCGAGTCCGGCCGCACATCCGAGCACTCACACGACTCTGTATTGCGATCGGCGCCACACTGCGGGCAAAGACCGCGGCACTCCTCCCGGCAAACCGGTTGCACCGGGAAGGCCAGCGCGATCACCTCCTGAAGAAAGCTGCCGAGGTCGATCTCGCTCCCGCGGAACCAGCCGGCCTCGAACTCGTCGCTCAGGACCAACCCATCCCTGGCGAGCACCGCGGCGCCCTCCGGATCGGCGGGGACACGACTGCCCGCCGGCTCGAGAACCAGCCGGTAGCGTTCGCGAACCGTTTCACGATAGCGAGTGAGGCACCGCCCGCACGTCAGCTCCAGCACGCCCTCCAGAGCCCCCTCCAGGTAGAGGTCTTCGCCCATCCGATGGATCTGGATGCGGGCTTCCAGGATCTGCTCCAGGCCGGCCGCCAGCTCCGAGTCGGCTCGGCAGCGCTCCTGCCACCAGCCGGGAGTCACGCTGTAGAGGAGCTCGGTGGGGGTCTCCGTCAATCTGTCGACCAGGACCTTCACGCTGCGAGCCCGCCTCGGTTAGGAAGGGAAACCGCTGAAAAGACAACGGGTTGCCTCGATCGCGGGATAGCAGACGGCTCCCGGGAACGTCAACCGAGGAGGGTGATCCCCCGGGGTTCGGTATTCTCGGACCCCATGACGACGATCCGGACCCGCTTTGCACCCAGCCCGACCGGCTTCCTACACATCGGAAGCGCGCGGACGGCGCTGTTCAACTGGGCCTTCGCCCGCCGACACGGGGGACAGTTCGTGCTTCGGGTGGAGGACACGGACCTCGAGCGCTCTACCAAGGAGTCGGAGGCGAGCCTGCTCGGGGGCCTGGAGTGGCTGGGTCTGACGTGGGAGGAGGGCCCCCATCTCCAGAGCCAACGCCGCGACCGCCACGGCGAGGTGATCGAGGAGCTGCTCGCGGGCGGGCGCGCCTACCGCTGCATCTGCACCCGCGACGAGCTCGAGGAGCGCAAGCAGGAGACGATCGCCGCCGGGGGAAAGTGGACCTACGACGGGCGCTGCCGCGAGGCGAACCACGGGCCCGGCTGCGGCCCCCACACGGTGCGCCTACGACTCCCCGAGGAGGGACGCCTGGACTGGGACGACCTGGTCTACGGCCCCAGCGGTCAGGATGCCCGCGAGATCGGAGACAGGATCATCCGCCGCAGCGACGGGGGACCGCTCTACCACCTGGCGGTGGTGGTGGACGACGTCGACATGCGGATCAGCCACGTGATCCGCGGCGCCGACCATCACAGCAATACCCCCTTCCAGCTCGCGATCTACCGGGCCCTCGACGCCACGCCCCCGGCCTTCGCCCACCTTCCGCTGATCGTGGCGGCAGGGGGCAAGAAGCTCTCCAAGCGCGACGCTGCGGGCGCGGTCTCCATCGAACGCTTTCGCCAGGAGGGGTACCTGCCCGAGGCTCTCTGCAACTGGCTGGTCCGGATGGGCTGGTCTCACGGCGACCAGGAGATCTTCGGCCTGGAGGAGATCGGCTCGCTCTTCGGACTCGAGCCCGTCGGGCGCTCGGCAGCCCGCGCCGACCCGGACAAGCTGCTGCATCTCAACCAGCACTACATCATGACGCTCCCGACCGACATCCTGGTGGGGCGGGTGCTGCCGTTCCTCGTCGCGGCGACCGGTCACCCGATCGCCGCGACAGCGCAGCTCGAACGTCTGGTGGACCTGCACCGCAAGCGCGCCAAGACACTGGCCGAGATCGCCCAGCTCTCCCTCTTCCTCGTCACCGAGAGCATCAGCTACGACGACAAGGCCGCCAGCAAGCACCTGAAACCGGAAGTGGCGCCCATCCTCTCGGATCTCCGCGATCGGCTGACCGCCCTCGACGAGTGGAGCGAGGAGGCGCTGGAGCGCGCCTTCGAGGCGACGCGCGCGGCGCACGGCGACATCGGCATGGGCAAGCTCGCGCAGCCGGTGCGGGTGGCCGTGACGGGCGGGACCGTCTCTCCCGGGATCTACGAAACGCTGACGGTCCTGGGGCGGGATCGCTCACTGGCGCGGCTCGGCGACGCCGTCGACTTCGTCCGCCCCGGTTGAGGATCCGGAGGGCCTCTGGTATCCCTCCATCCGAGCCGCGCCGGCTCTGTTTTCCCCGGTCGTCTAACGGCAGGACAGTAGGCTCTGAACCTACCAATGGAGGTTCGAATCCTCCCCGGGGATCCACCTCTCCTCCGCGGCAACGCCAGAGCGGGGACGCCCTTCCGCGAAGGGGGTGACGTTCACGTCCCGAGGCGGCTACTCGGGCCGACCGGTTGCGGCCAGAAGCCTGGCGAGCTGGCGCCGGGCCGGTGTGTAGCCCGGGTGCAAGCGCAGGGTGCTGCGCAGCAGGCTTTCCGCGCGGACGGCATCCCCCGCGCGCAGGCTTGCAGCCGCCAGGCGGGTGGCCAGCGACGCGTCGTCCGCCAGCGCGCCGGCTTGCGCGCGCTGGCGCTCCGACTCCGCGATCTGCCCCTCCCGCGCCAGGGCGATCGCGAGCAGCATCCGTCCGAGCCCCATCTGGGGATCCAGCTGGACCGCCTCGCGGTAGGCGCCTAGCGCGCGGGACGCCTCCCCGGCCTCTTCCCAGACCAGGCCGATCTGGATGCGGGTGAGCGCCCCGGCGGGGTCGCCCTCCGCGGCGCGGCTCGCGTGAGCGGCGGCTCCGCGCCAGGTCGCCCCGCCTCACCGATACCCACTGCATGCCGACCTGTGCGAGGGGCTCGTAGGGATCGAGCTCGATGCCCCTGCCGGTAGGCCGCGGCAGCCGCATCGGCATTCCCGAGCTGGCGCTGGGTATCGCCGAGAACCGCCTGGTAGTAGGCGGACTCCGGAGCCAGCCGCACCGCCGCCTCGATGTGCGGAAGCGCCCGCTCCGGGCGCTGCAGCCTCATGTGTGTATAGGCCAGATAGGCGTGCGCCATCGAGCTCGCCGGAAGCTCCTGCACGGCGCGCTCGAGCAGGACGAGGGCCCCGGCAAAGTCCGCGGCGTCGTAGGCGGCCACTCCACCGAGCACGCTGGAGAGCGAGGCGAGGCCATCCTTGGGATCGAGGCCGCTCTGCTCGACGGGCCGGGACGGGAGGGCGTAACCGAGCGAGCGCAGCTGAGCGAGAGAATCGCCATCGAGAGCAAGTGGGGTCTGCTCTTCGCTCCCCGCGATCCGTTCGTCGAGAGCTCGCGCGAGCCTTTCGATCTCGGGGCGGAACCGCTCCGGATCGGTCGCGATCAGGTTCTCGAGCTGCGCGGGATCCGCCTCGACGTCGTAGAGCTCCGGACGGGGCGCCCGCACCAGGAGATGCCGCTCGGAGCGGGCGGCGAAGAGCGGGCTCCAGCCCTGCTCGATGCGGGTGGCGAGTGTCTCGGAATAGGCGAGCCGCGCCGGTGGCGGCGGTCCGTCCTGCAGGTGCGGGGTCAGGGGCTCACCGTCCGCTTCGGCGAACGCGGGAAGCCCGGCCAGGGCGAGAAGTGTCGGCGCGACGTCCACCGCCCGAACCAGGCTCGGGACGACGCGTCCCTGCGGAACTCCCGGACCCGAGAGGATCAGAGGCACGCGAAGCACTGCGTCGTAGAGCGTGTAGGCGTGGGTGGACTCGCCGTGCTCGCCGAGGCTCTCCCCGTGGTCCGACGTGACCAGGATCAGCGTCCGTTCTCGGAGCCCCCTGCTCTCGAGACCGTCGAGCAGCCTGCCGAGCTCGCTGTCGACGTAGGCGATCTCGCCGTCGTAGGGGTTCGCGGCAAAGCGGCTGGCGAAGGGCTGCGGGGGCCGGTAGTCGTGATGCGGATCGTAGTAGTGCACCCAGAGCAGGAAGGGGTGCGACGCACTCCCGAGCCACCCGAGGGCGCGATCCGTCACCTCGCCGGCGTTGCGTTCGAGGAAGCCACCGGCCCCGGAGACCCTCGAGGTGGTGCCGTCATCGTAGCGCTCGAAGCCCTGATCCAGGCCGTAGCGGCGGGCCAGGACCACGGCCCCGGTGATGGCACCGGTCGCGTAGCCGGCCGCCCGGAAGCGTTCGGCGAGTGTCTCGACCCGGTCTCCCAGATGATACACGCCATTGTGTCTGACGCCGTGGCGGGGCGGATCCAGACCGGTGAGCAGGCTGGCGTGGGAGGGCAGCGTGAGCGGAGTCGCGGCGATGGCGGTCTCGAATCGGGTGCCCCCGGTGGCCAGCGCATCCAGACTGGGCGTCTGCGCCTCCGGCGCTCCGTAGACGCCTACGTGATCCGCACGCAGCGTGTCGATCGTGACCAGGAGGACGTTGGGGCGACCCGACTCGGGCGCTGTCTGGAGCTCGACGCGGTTGCAGGCCGACCCGGCGAGCGCAGCCGCCACGAGCAGCGGCGCGAGGACTCGAGGGAAGCCCCTCATCGCCCCTCGCGAAGCCGTGCGGCCTCTTCGCCGCGTCCATTGCGCTCGAGGAGGACGGCGAGCACGGAACGCGAAGCCTCGAAGTCGGGGTACTCGGCCGAAAGCTCGCGCAGGACCTGCTCGGCGCGGGCCGTCTCTCCGCGCCCCGCCCAGGCAATCGCCAGGCGCATCAGCGAGTCGACGTGCTCCGCCGCCTCCCCCGCCTTCGCGAGATGCGATTCCGCCTCGGAAAAGTCGCCCATGCGGACGAGCTGGATGGCAACTCCCATATGGGCAGTGGGATTCACCGGGTCGAGCGCGAGTGCGGCGCGGTAGCTCTCCAGGGCGCGGTCGTACTGCCCGAGGCGATCCCAGGTCTCCCCGATGCGGAGCCGGATGCGCGCACTGGTCGGCGCCATCTCCGCGGCCATCTCCGCCTCCCGTGCCGCTTCCTCGATCGATCCACCCAGGGCCGCTCGCCACATCAGCCCCGCGTGAGCGTCGAAGATGGTCGGGTCGCGCTCCAGCGCCTTCTCGTAGGCGGCGACGGTACCGGCGAGGTCGCCGGCGACGAGGCGAGCCTGCGCCAGCCGGTCGTGGTGTCTCCCGGCCTCCGGGAGAAGCCGCACCGCGGTCTCGGCGTGCTTGGTGGCGAGGTCGGGGCGCCCGCGGTCGATGTAGATTCGCGCGAGGAGGTCGTGGAGCTGCGGGCTCTCCGGAAGCTCCGAGAGCAGGCTCGTGGCGCGCGCCTCGGCCTGCTCGAGGCGCCCCAGCGAGTACTCGGCGTCGGCGATCACGTAGGACTCGAGCAGCGGGAGCCCGTCCTTGGGATCCATCCGGCTCTCGGGCACCGGCCCCTCCGGCGCCGCATAGCCGAGCGCGCGCAGCTGCTCCCGCGTCTCCGCGTCGAGAGGAGATCCGGCTGGCCTCGCGCTCCTCGGCGAGCACCGCATCCAGATTCGAATCGAGACTGATCGCCGTTTCGGCTGCAGCCGGCGACGGGTCGTCCAGCAGGTTCGCCAGCTGTCTAGGGTCCTTCTCCACGTCGTAGAGCTCCGCCCGCGGCGCCCGCACGTAGAGATGGCGATCGGTGCGCGTGGCGAAGAGCGGTGCCCAGCCGTGGTCGAGCTGCGTCGCCAGTGTCTCCGCGTAGGCCGGGCGGCTCTCGAAGCCGGGCTCCCCACGGAAAAGCGGCGAGAGATCGCGCCCCTCGGCATCCTCGAGCGCCGGGAGCCCGGCCTGAGCCAGGATCGTCGGCGCCAGGTCGATCGCCGACACCACCTCCGACACTCGGCGAGCCGCCGGGATCCCGGGACCGCGAATCAAGAGCGGAACCTCGAGCACCGCGTCGTAGAGGGTGTAGGAGTGGGTCCGCTCGCCGTGCTCACCCAGGCTCTCGCCGTGGTCCGAGGTGACGACCACCAGGGTGCGCGACCACTCGCCCGCGTCGCGCAGCGCCTGGAAGACCCGCTCGACCTGCTCGTCGACGTAGGCGACCTCGCCGTCGTAGGGACGCTCGGCAAAGCGCTGATCGTAGGGTGGCGGTGGCTTGTAGGCGGCGTGGGGATCGTAGTAGTGGAGCCAGAGAAAAAAGCGCCGCTCCCTCGCCCCGAGCCAGCGCAGTGCCACGTCCGTCACCGTCTCGGCGCTGCACTCGGGATAGCCGGTCTCGGCGGCGCGCCGCCCGGAGCGGGTGAAGTCGTAGAAGTCGAATCCCTGCTCGAGTCCGTAGCGGCGATCGAGCACGATGGAGCCGACCACCGCGCCTGTCTCGTAGCCGGCCTCCCGGAAGCGCTCGGCCAGGGTCTGGTGGGAGTCGTCCAGGCGGAAGATTCCGTTGTTGCGCACGGCGTGCCTGGGGGGGCTCATCCCGGTCAGGATCGAGGCGTGGGAGGGGAGCGTGAGGGGAGTCACGGCGATCGAGCTCTCGAACAACACCCCCTCTGCGGCAAGCTGATCCAGGGTGGGCGTCTCGACCCCACTGGCGCCGTAGGCGCCCACGTGGTCGGCGCGCAGCGTGTCGATGGTGACGAGGAGGACATTGGGCCCGGAGGGAAGCGGTTCGCCCTGCTGGCGCGAGGCGTCGATGCGGTTGCACCCCGCCAGCGCCAGGCTCGAAGCCGCCGCGAGAGCCAGCACCGCGCTGAGACGAAGGCCCATCAAACCCCCTGGAGAATCGGCCGGTGGGCTTCTCTTCGGCGTGGCTCGCGCCGAGATTGAGCCGCGACGCTGGCTGCACCTCAGCCCATGGGGATGAGGTGAACGGGACTGATCAGTACGCCGATGGCGCCGATGGCGATGGCGGGAGCGAAGCCGAAGGGACTCGACCAGCTGCGTTCGACGGCCGCCCAGCCGAGGCCCAGCAGCAGACCCGCCAGGGCGGCCACCAGGATCGTCTCGATCACTCCGTAGGGTCCCACGAAGGCGCCGATCATGGCCAGGAGCTTGACGTCTCCGAAGCCCAGCCCCGGAAACCAGACCCAGTAGTCGACGCTGCCGGGGCGCGGAAGCGCCTCACCCTCCCCCGGCCAGTGCTCGAAGCTGCGGCCCAGGATGGTGGAGATTCGCGCGTGGGCGAAACCGACCACCCAGAGGAGCCCTCCACCCAGAAGTGCGCCCGACGCGGACTCGAAGAGGGCAGCCGGATAGGGCACCCCTGCGAGCGCGTGAAGCGCGGGAACTGCGATCAGCCCCGCCAGCAGACCGCCGAGAGAGATCTCGTCCGGGATCATCTTGTGGTCGAAGTCGATGGCGGCTGCGGCGATCAGCGCGGCTGCGAAGGCCAGCCAGAGCGGCGTCAGGAGGGAGACGCCGTGGACCGCCACCAGCAGCGCGAAGACGCCCCCGGTCAGCAGCTCGACCAGCGGGTAGCGGGGCGAGATTGTCGCAGCGCAGCTGCGGCAGCGGCCGCGCAGCCAGAGATAGGAGAGCACCGGGACGTTCTCCCAGGCGGCGATGGCGTGGCCGCAGGCCGGGCAGCGCGAGCGCGGAGAGACGATCGATTCGCCGCGGGGCAACCGGTGGATCACGACGTTGAGAAAGGACCCCACCACGAGGCCGACGGCGAAGGCGAAACCGCTGAGCGCTCCCGTCGGGACGAGGGACGCCGTTTCCATCACCCGACGTTAACCGGCTAGCGGAAGTCCCGCCGCTCGAAGATGATCGAGCCCAGCCCCAACAGGACCGTCGCATAGAGCAGCGCGTAGAGCACCGGCATCCAGATCTCACCGGAGCTGATCGGAAGCTGGTGCACCGCCTGGGTGGTCACGTTGAACATCTCGAGATCGGGCAGGACGCGGTGCACGAGCGAGGTCACCTGCTCGACCGAGGCCGCCTCGGACTGCGCCCCGAGCTCCCGGAGATCCCGGGTCACGTGGCCCACCACGTAGACGCCCGCGGTGAAGAGCGACGCGAGCATCGGCGTCGTGAAGGCCGAGAAGAGCGTCGCGACCGCGACCAGCACGGTGAACTCGACGGCAGCCAGCCAGATCGCCGCCGCGTGCCCGCCGTCCAGCGGCGCATCGGCGATCAGGCTCACCACCACGAAGGCGCTCGCCATGATCGCGACCTGCATCCAGAGCGTCGCGACCAGCCCCAGGTACTTGCCGAGCAGGAACTCGGTGCGCGAGACCGGCTTGGAGAGGATGGTGAAGATGGTGCGCCGGTCCACCTCCTTGTGGATCAGTCCGACTCCGACGAAGATGGCGATGGCCGCCCCGAACAGCCGGATCGAAGCCAGGCCCACCGACTGGAGGATGCGTTCGCTCTCGACGTAGGAGAGGGTCGAGACGAGGATCCCGACTCCGATCAGCATCACGCCGAAGAAGAGCAGCGTGTAGAGGATCTTGTTCCGGATCGCCTCACGGACGGTGTTGCCGGCGATCGCGCCGACGCGCGTGGCCGAGATCATCGGCTCTCCTCCCTGGCTTCGTCCTCAGCCGAGCCTTCGCTGACCGCACTCAAGAAGATCGACTCGAGAGAGACCCGGTACGGCGTCACCGAGACGATCTCCGCGCCCGTGTCCAGCGCCAGGTGGAGCACGTCATTGACGTCCTTCTCGGGAACCCGCAGCTCGATATGGTCTCCCTGACCGCGCATCTCGAGGTCGAAGCGCTCCTCGATGACCGTCACCAGATCGGCCGGCAGCCGCGCCAGCACCAGGTCGGCCGATCGCTCCTCGGAGGCGAGAAACTCCTCGCTGCTCCCCACGTAGCGGATCTCCCCCTTGACGATGATCGCCACGCGATGACACAGCATCTCCACATCGGAGAGGATGTGGGTGCACATGAAGATGGTCTTGCCCTCGCCGTTCAGGCGCAGGATGAGATCGCGGATCTCCTTGCGCCCGATCGGGTCCAGGCCGCTCATCGGCTCGTCCAGAAACACGATGTCCGGATCGTGCACGATGGCCTGGGCGATTCCGACCCGCTGCAGCATGCCCTTCGAGTAGGTCCGCAGCCGGGCGTCGGCGGCGTGGGCGAGACCGACCTGCTCCAGGAGGGACGCGATGCGTTCGGACCGCTCCTCCACCGGAACCCCGGAGACCCTGGCGTAGAAATTCAGGAACTCGGTCCCGGTGAGGAAGTCGTAGAAGTAGGGGTTCTCGGGGAGGAAGCCGACGTGCCTCCGGTACTCGTTCTCACTGATGTCGTGGCCCAGGATGCTGGCGCTGCCGCCCTGGGCGTGGATCAGACCCATCAGGATCTTGAGCGTGGTGGTCTTCCCGGCGCCGTTGGGCCCCACGAAGCCGAAGATCTCGCCCTTCTGGACGCTGAACGAGATCCCGTGCAGGACGCGCTTCCGGACCAGGCCGAAGCCCGGCCGGAAATCCTTGACGACGTTCTCGATCTTGACGATGTCGGTCGCCGACTCCGTCATCACGACGGTCCCTCCGATTTCCCTGTCGATGGTTCTCTGCTGACGCCCTTGACGCGCCAGCCGCGAATCTCGGCCTGATCCTCCCCGGAGAAGTGCGGGCGGTAGCGACGCTCGTAGTAGCTCGAGACGATATCGCCGCTCTCCTCGTCCAGGATCCACTCCCAGTCGTGCGGCTCGGGAGGAAGCTTCTGGAGAACCGGATACGGGCCGGCCAGCAGGTCCTCGACCTTCTCGATGTCCTCGCCGTGCCCCTTGCGGTAGGCCTCCCGGGCGCCATCGAGGAACCGGGCCCGCCGCTCGGTCTCGATCTCGTCGAGCATCTTCTCGTACTCGGCCCTCGCGTAGGGATCGTCGGTATCGGCCAGGAACCTGCGGATCATCGAAGCCGCCACTTCCAGCCCCGCGTTGCCGGCGCGAAGCCGGGCGGCCAGACCGGCCAGGTAGCGGGGCGAGCCCTCGATCTTCGCGGCTTCCTCGAGCCAGTGGGCAGCCGGCTCGCTCTCCTCCAGGTAGAAGAAGTAGTTGAAGCCCAGGTAGAAGCGGTTCCGCCACTCGTCGGGGTGGTAGTCGAAGGAGCGCTCGAGGATGCGGTTGGCCTGGCGGACGTCCTCCTCGCTCCCGGTCAGCCAGACTGCTGCGAACCGGTACGGATGGCCCACCCAGGGATCCACCGTGGTGACCACGTCGATATAGCGACCCAGCAGGGTCCCCTCGTCCTCGGGCCGCATCGATGTGCCGACCACCTGAACCGCCTGGAGCCAATAGTAGTCGGCCATCACCGTGTGGAAGCCCACGGACGAGAGCTTGGCCACCTCCGGTCGCGGAACGAAGGGGTCGCCGAGCTCGGCCCGGGTCAGGAGAGGGATCTCGCCGTGGACGAGGGCGACACCGAGAGCCGCGAAGATCAGGACGCTGATCGTGAGGAAGCGAAATCGGTGCACGGGTTGGCTCTCTCGCGGCAGAGCGGAGGGAGAGCGCGCCCTGCGGAAATCTGTTCCGATGCGTTCACTTGAATTTTCGGAACGAGAGCCATCGGACTTTAGGGGGAGTTGCACCTTCCCGTCGATTCCCCCAAGTAGCAACGCCCGCGGCGATCGCCACGGGCGTCGAGAGAAGTGGGGCTCCTTGCTGGCTCAGTAGTCGTCGGCGTTGGGGAAGCCGCAGGCACCGGTCGCCGGCACCTGGCCCACGGAGTTGAAGTGAGGCACGCAGGTGTGGGGATCGAACGGCGCCACGAGTGCCAAGGCCTGGCTCGGCAGCGTGGCTCCGACCGAGTCCGGGTGTACGTAGAGGAAGGCGGACATGGCGCCATCCCCGTCGGTGTCTCCATAGGCGGCGGCGGTGAAGGCCCAGCCGTTGGCGCCGAACTGGGCGTTGGTGTCGTAGTCGAAGAAGGTGGGGCCCTCGGGCTGCCAGCCGAGCAGGTCGAAGCCCAGGCCGGGGGGGTCCGAGCCGAAGACGCCTGTCACGTTCCAGTTCTGCTTGTCGGCGGCGGGGTAGCCGGCGAGACCCGGCGAGGGCGCCGCCATCACGAAGCCGCCCGCCTCGTGGAAGTAGCCGAGCTGCATCTTCCGAAGCGACGCCAGGTTCACCATGGCCTCGGAGCGTTTGGAGCGGAGCTGGTAGAGCCGGAAGCTCGCAACTGCCGTAGCAGACAGAATCCCGATCAGGGCGACCGTGATCATCAGCTCGATCAGCGTGAAACCCCCTGCCCTTCGATTTCGCTGCTGCTTCGTCATCTCGAGTCCTCCCGGCGAGGAGAGAAGGAAAGATGGAAGGCGGGAGGGCCGAAGCCCTCCCGCTCTCCAGTTCGTGTGCGGCTAGAAGATGCTCTGTCCGTCCACGGCGTTGCACGGTCCGGTCGTGTTGAGCAGGTCGTTGGCGAGCGTGACACCGTTGTACACGCCAGTGGCGGGGCAGGGGCCACTCGGAGCGGCTGCCGCGGTGACGCCGGCGATCCCGATCGTGAGGCCGGGCGGTGCGTGCACGTAGCCCCAGGTATTCGACATACCATCGGTATCGATGTCGGAGTTACCCTCGACCGTGTACAGGGTGCACGGGTTCATCGGGCCGGGGCAGCCGCCGGGAGCAACGACCACGCTGTAGTTGTAATACACCTCACCCTCGGGGAACCAGCCGATGGTGTCGAAGCCCGGGGTTGCCGTCAGCCAGTTCTGCTTGTCTCCCGAGAGCACGCCACCGGGGGCGGCTGCGGCGCCCACGTAGGTCGCGTACTCCGCGGAGTAGGCCTCCTCGGACGTGCGGATCGCCGCGATGTTGGTCTTGCCCTCGCCCACGCGGGAGCGGAGCTGGAAGCGGAGGAAGTTGGGAATGGCGATGGCCGCCAGAATCCCAATGATGGCGACCACGATCATCAGCTCAATGAGCGTAAAGCCGCCGTTTCGCGTGTGAAGCTTACGCATTTCGGTCAGTCTCCTAGAGTTGAGCGCCGTGTCTCGGCGGAACGACTTGCTCCCCGGGACTCCACCGGATCTCGGCTCGGCGGCTGCGCTCGGGTCGGCGTTTCCCGGGTCAAAAGCAACCCACGTGCCAACCCGCTGGCTCAGGCCTCACGCATCGGCAGGTAGCGGCCTTGACCTGAGCAGCGTGGGGATTTCTCCCGGATCGGCGGCCCGGCGTGGAAATCAAGTGAGGCGCGATCCGGAGCGCAGAAGTGACGCTTTCCGTCGCCCCGGGCGACGCGTTCCGTCACCCGTCCGGCGCCGACCGCTCCGCCTGGCGCGACCGATCCCCGAGCGCCGAAGCGCTCGCGGCAAGCTCCTCTGCCGGACGTTCGGGAAGCAGCGGCAGCCCGAGCTCCATGCGGAAGCGGTTCTCGGCCGTGATGGCACCCTTGAGTGTCGGCGACCAGGCGCGGAGCCTCCGGAAGGCCGCCTCGAGCCCCGCGGCGTCGCCTCGAGCCCGGGCGAGACGAGCCTGCGCCAGCAGCACGCTCGCGTCGGTCGGCACCAGCGCCTCGGCCCTGGCGAGCAGCTCGCCGGCTTCGTCCAATCGATTCTCGCCCAGAGCGCGCTCCGCCTTCTGGATCCAGGGCTGCGCGCTCGCGGCGCGCTCGCGCTGATCGGCCTCGCGAAACGCCCGGGCCAACCGCCGATCGCCGGCGGCCTCGGCGAGCTCAGCCATCACCGCATTCACACCCGCCAGCTTGCGGCCCTCCTCCGTGTCCCTGAAGCGCCGGAGGGCCTGGAAAGGCAGGCGGATCGCCTCCCCACGATCTCCAGCCCGCAGCGCGGCCCTGGCCTGGAAGAGCGCGATCTGCGGGAAGCGTTCCCACTCGGCCCTGGGAATCCGCTGGACCCACTCCCAGGACGCCTCGGGATCCAGCCGGTCGAGTGCGCGCGCGGCGCCGACCGCATCCTGGGCAGCCAGTGAGCGCGCGTGGGCCGCGGCGAAGGCTCGGGCAGCCTCGGCAAAGGCCTCTTTCCGAACCAGGTGAGAGGCGAGCGCTCGCAGCGGTTCGGGGCGATCGGGGTGCGCCGCGGCGAGCGCGCGCAGCGATTCGACGCCCCGGGCCTCCGTCTCCCCGCCGCGCGTGGCCGCATCGGCGCGCAGGACGGCGACCAGCACCGGATCGAGAGCGTCGGCGTGGTTGCGGAGCAGCCGCTCGAGCTTCGTCGATGGCGAGTTCTCCTCGGACTCGCGGACGAACTCGAGCAGCGTCCTGGCGATGGCAGCCACGTCGGCCTCGCCCACCAGCGGAGGCAGCACCGGCGCGTCCGCGGCGAGCCCGGCCTCGACTTCCGCGAAGTCGATCTTGCCCCAGTCGTTGCGCGCGGGGGTGTGGGTCTCGAGGAAGGCATTGTCATCGGTATTGGCCGCTTCGGGTGCGATCGCGGCGAAGTCCGCGGCGGCTCCCTCGAAGTGCACGAGGACGTCCTCGACGCTCTCGACGCCGTGGAAGCCGAGCAGCAATCGGATCCGCGCGTCGCCCATGCGCCGGGAGATCTCGCCGCTGTCCAGGACCAGCGGGTGCCGCATTCCCAGCAGCAGGAATGCGGAGCGATCCTGCACCGGGGTGAGGTCGGCCAACAGGGCACCCGGAAAGACGCGCTCGAAGCTCGCGACGACCGCCAGGAGCATCTCGGGGCTGGTCCGGAAGCCGTTCAGCCACATGGCGAAGACTCCGCCGGGGCGCAGGTTGTCCCTGGCCAACGCAAAGAACTCCTCGGTGAAGAGGTTGGCCGGTCCCATCAGCCAGGGGTGGCTCGGCTGTGAGGTGATGACGTCGTAGCTGCCCTCACCCCGGTAGCGGCCCAGGAGGAGCTGGTTGCGCCCGTCGTTCAAGTACAGCTCGACCCGGGGGTCGTCGAGCGGGTTCGGGCGGCCCTCGTGCAGCAGCTCCGCGCCGCGCACCACGCCCTCCTCGAGCTCCACCACGTCGATGCGCGAGATCGGGGTCCGCACCAGGGCGTCGACCGTGCTTCCGCCACCGAGACCGACCACCAGCGCGCGCTCCGGCGACTCGGCGATCAGGTAGGGCAGGATCCCGAGGAGTGCCGTCGTCGAGGGAAGGTAGGGAGGTCCGTACACGGATCCGGCCTCCGGAAGCCCGTTGGTGAGCAGTGAGCGCCCGGCGGGAGCCTCGGAGACCGTGACCACCGAGTTTCTTCCCTCCAGCATCAGCAGCTGGTGTTCGATCGCCCGCTCGACGCGGGCGCGGTACTCGGAGAGGCTGGAGAACTCGATCTGCCTTCCCGCGATGGTCCGGTCGATCTGCACGCCATTGAAGGAGAGACTGACGAGCACCAGAGCGCCGAGAGCCACCGCGCTCGCCGACAGGCGCCCTCGGCCGCTGCTGGTCTGGAAGCGGAGCAGCACCAGGAGCGCGATCAGCAACTCGAGAAGGATCAGGCCGAAGAGCGTGGCATCCATCCCCAGGCTCGCGATGGCCCAGAACCCGATCAGCAGGCTCGCGGCGATGGACCCGACGGTGTTCATGGCCACGGCCATGCCCATTCCCTCGCCGACAGCCTCCGCGCGGTCCGTATAGATCCGGATCACGATCGGGAAAGCCGCGCCAAAGAGGACGGCCGGCAACAGCACGATGGGAACGACCAGCAGGAAGAGCAGATGGGCCCCGTCACTCGCCGCGACTCCGCTGGCCAGGCGGGCGTTCGCGTAGGGCAGGAACGGGACCAGCGCCATTCCAGCGCTGACCGCGAGCGCGATCGCCGCGTGCAGGAGACCGAAGCTGCGGGGAAGGTCGCGGATGCGGTCCACGAAGGGCGAGACCGCGAGGCTTCCGGCGCCGATCCCGAACAGATACGCGGAGAGGACGGTGGCGAAGCCGTGGAGGGTTCCCTCCATCACGATGCCGAAGAGCTTCGACCAGACGATTTCGTAGCCGATCGCCACGAAGCCCGAGATGCCGAAGAACACCAGGAACGCGGTGCGACCGCGATCGGCCCGCGCCGACGCTGCGACCGCGTCCACCTGCGGCGCCCGGCCCGCGATGGTCTGCCGGCCGGCGACCGCGAAGACGAAGCCCGCGATCAGCAGGTTCACCGTACCCGCCAGGATCACCGATCGCGCCAGGCCGAAGCTGGGAATCAGCCAGAAGGCGCTGAGGTAGGCGCCGCAGACGGCGCCCAGCGTGTTGGCGGCGTACAGAATCGCGCTCCAGCGGCCCAGGGTGCCATCGCTGCCCACGACGCCGCGCGCGACCACGGGAAGCGTCGCCCCCATGGCGATCGTCGGCGGAAGCAGGATCAGCGCGGCTGCGACGAGCCGGATCGCCGCCATCGCGGTGCTGCCGTGGTCGACGCCGACCAGAGCGTAGAGAGCGTCCAGCCGGCGCAGGAGCGGCAGCGAGCCGAGCGCGAACGCGCCGATGCCGAGCTCGAGCAGGGCGTAGACGCGCAGCGGCCTGGTGACGCGGCCGACGCCGCGCGCCGCCAGCCAGTTCCCGATCGCCATGCCGCCGAAGAACACCGCCAGCACCGTTCCGATCGCTTCGGTGGTGGTGCCGAAGGCAAAGCCGAGGAGCCGGGTCCAGATGATCTCGTAGACCAGGGCCGTGAACCCCGAGAACACCAGGGCCAGGGCAGCGACTCTGCGCTTCATGCGGTTCCTTTCGGGGAGAGTGTGCACAGGAGCTCGCAGGCTCGCGATTCCCCTGCGCGTTTCGGCATCCGCACGTAGCCGCTTGAGAGAGGTCCAGCACCCGGGAAGGGGCGCCGCCCCCGTTGCTCCTGGACCCGCAGCCACTCGACCGGGAGGATTGACAGCCGCGGCGGGCAGCGGTTAGGCTCGTCGCCTTCGCTCCCATCGTCTAGTGGCCTAGGACGCGGCCCTCTCAAGGCTGAAACACGGGTTCGACTCCCGTTGGGAGCGCCACCCGGCTAGAGGGAGCTTCGAACGCTTGCCCGAATTCGCTTTCGCCTTCCTGGACTGCGAGTTCGGCGGTCTCGACCCCGAGCTTCACGACATCACCGAGATCGGTGTGATCGTGACCGACTACCGGCTCGCGGAGGGTGCGTCCGACGAGTGGAAGGTGATCGGCCGGCCCGATCGCATCACTCCGGAAGCAGCCGAGCTCTTCGGCTACGACCCCAAGGTGTGGCAGGAGCAGGGGGTACCGCTGCGCCGGGCCCTGACGGAGCTCGTAGCGCTCCTGCCGAGGGGAAAGACCGTCGTTCCCGCCGGGCAGAACGTCCGCATGGACGTGCTGTTCCTGGAGCGGGGCTTCAAGAATTGCGGCATTCCCTACCCCTTCGACTACCACGTGATCGACCTGGCGACGCTCTACTACTCCTGGTCGCTGGTGGCGGGCGAAACCGTGCCCGCTCTCTCGCTTCGCCAGGCGGCGTTGAACGCCGGCCTCACCGAGGGCCCGGTGGCCCACCGCGCCCTGGCCGACGCGAGGCTCACCCTCGAGGCCTTCCGCCACTACATCGGGCGCCTGGCGCCGCGGCCCCTTCCCGACCCTACGATCCAGCCGGAGGCGACCCCGGAGCCGAAGCAGCCGGGCTGAGCCGGCTGCGCCACTTCTCGAGCGCTGTGAGATCGATCCGGCCGAGCAGGGGGAGCAGCCAGCGTGCGAGGAGACCGCCGGGCTTGAAGGTCAGCGCCGAGCCGAAGTCGATCAGGATCGGGGCGCCGTCGTCATCCACCATCACGTTGCTGCGATGGCGAAGGTCGAGATGGGCGACGCCGCGCCGGTGCATGTCGCGAAGCGCCGCCTCCAACCGCTCCAGGAATTCCGGCGGAACTCGTCCGGCCAGCTTTCGCGACATCCTCCGGCCCGGCCGGTACTCGACGGCGAAGGCCAGTGAATCGATGGAGCCGAGATAGCGCGGCACCGCCGGCATTCCGTCGAGGGCCCGCAGAGCCCGCACCTCGCGGGCCGTGATCCAGCGGCCGATCGTGGTGCGCACGCAGAAGCCGCGCGGCGAGAAGTCCTTGACGACGAGCCGACGTCCGCCGACCTCCACCAGCAGCACGTCCGGGTTGCGGAGGTTGCCGCGATTGAGCACTGCGGTCGTGTGTCTGCCCAGCTCTTCACGGGAGATCGCCGGGCAGATCGGTGACTGGCTCATGGTCGGATCGACGTCTTCGCAGGCACGATCGGCATCCCCGCCCTGCAGGGTGCCGGAGATTCTCTCCCGCGAAAAGGGCGATCAGGCGCGGGGAGGGGGCAGGAGCGGAGTCAGGACTCCTTGGCGTTCGTCTGGGCGTTCCGCTGGACGAGCTTCCAGAGCTTCTGGCGGAGCCGCTCCTTGAACTCGGGGTCCGCTTCGATCGGGTACTGGTCGGCCTCCAGAAACTCCTGGAGCTCCTCTGTCGTGAACTCTGCCGCAATCTCCTGGATCACTTCACGCTCCTGCAGGCCAGTTCTCTCTCTTTGCTTCATCGCCCGGTCGGCTGCGCCTTCAGCCCTCTTACCCCACCGAGACATCAACCTCACCCAAGCCCGATCGTCCGATCCGGACTCCGCGGACTCACGTTCCAGCTGTCGCCGAGTCGAGTTCTCCAGCTTCGACCAGCAACCGCTTCACCCGGTAGAGCCCAGATCGGATGGCATCAGTGGACCGCATGGTCCGCCGCGAAATCTCGCGAATCGGAAGATCCTCCACGTGACGCAAGAAGAATACCTCCGCCTGCCAATCGCTCACGGACTGGAGACGCGCGTCGATCGCACTCGCGCAACGACGCATCGCCAGCTGGTCCTCCGGAGTGCAGGACCATGCGGACGAAGTCGCCGTGAGGGCATCCAGACCCGCCCGCTCCATGCGCTCCCCCTGGACCCGGACCTTTCGCAAGTAATTGTGGACCGTGTTCTTCGCGATGCCGTAGATCCAGCCCAGGGGCGTGGAGCGGCCCGAGTAGCCACCGATCGACCGGAAGACCGCTGTGAAGGTCTCCTGGGTGAGCTCCTCGGCGTCCGCGTGGTTCCGGACACGCACGTAGATGAAGTTGTAGATCCGCTGGAAATAGCGGTCGTAGATCAAGTTGAAGTGGGGCTCGCTCCCAGCGCGGATCCGTTCGAACAGGTCCTCATCGCTGAGCGCGGAGGACGGGACCTCGGCATGGGAACTTTTGTCGAGCACAGCAAGGGGCAACGCGCGATCTCCTCGCAACGTTCCCCTTCCCAGGACGGGGGCTCACATCATTAGGTGGCCAAAATTGGTCACTGGTGGCGAGGAAAGTTCCTCCCCCCGGGAGAAAGGCGAGAAATCCGGGGGGAGGGGTCGGACGTTTGGATCGGCTCAGGCGCCCAGAAACTGCTCGAGACCAGGTGCTGCGCGGGAGATGGCGCGTCGCATCCGGTAGAGATTGGCCTTCACGGCATCTTCCGACTTGCCCAGGGCGCCCGCGATGGACCGAATCGACTGCCGCCGCAGGTGCTTCAGGTGGAAGATTCGCCTCTGCAGCGGTGTCAGCTCGTTCTGGATCACCGCCTCGCAGTGTTCCAGCATCCGCCGGGCATCGACCACGCGATCGGCCGGAGCCTCCTGGGTGGCGATCCCCGGGTCGGCGTCCGTGTCGATCAACTCGAAACGCGGACGGACCCCGCGGAAGCGGCGGTTGACCTTGTTCCGCGTGATTCCGAAGATCCAGACCAGCAGGCTCGAGTTCCCGGCGTACGTGTGGAGCGACCGGAAGACCGTCATGAACACTTCCTGGGTCACGTCCTCGGCCTCTCCCGGATCTCTGAGACGCTTCAGGGCGAAGCGGTACACCCTGGGGAAGTAGACCTTGTAGAGCATCTCGAAGTGCTCGCGGCTGCCGGAGAGGATGTCGTGCACCAGCTCGGCGTCGCTCGTCCAGGGGACGTCGCGCGCGCCAGAGCGCCGGGGGGACAGCTTCTCAGCGGCTCGATCCGCTCTTAGCGGTGGCGGTCCAAGCGGAACCGACCGCATTTTGCTCGGAGGTGTCCTGTGACAATGGGGGTGACGATTCGTTCGCAACCTGAACTGCTCCCTGGCGTCCGCGACCTCTCCATCGCGTGGGTGAGGCTTGTCTCAAAGGTGGGGACCGTGGTCCCGCCAGGAGAGTGAGCAATCTGCGTGCCAGAAACCCCAGAACCGGCAAGCCGCCGGAATATGTCCTTGAATCTCAAAGCAAATTTGCTGCTGGCCCGGCGCTCCGACAGGTGCGAATGAAGCTTCATCGGAGGAAAGGACTTTCCTATTTTGAGGTGCGGCTTTCCCCGCCAGGCATTGCCGGGAGCGTCAGGAATGCGGGGGCGCCGGGCCGGAGCGGGCGCCTTCGACGAAGTCTCGCAGCGCCCGCCTGCTGCCCTCCGAGAGCCCCCGGGGATCGAAGCGGACCGCAAAGCCACCCACCGGATGCGTCTGCTGGCGCGCCACACGCCCCCGCAGCCGCAGAATGGCGGGATCTCCGGGCAGCTCGAGCAGCACCACGGCACTCGCCCCGATGGGCGGGTTGGTGGGAGAGACCAGGAAGACCCCGCCCTCGGAGAGATCCACCGTGTGGAGAAAGACATGCCGATCCACGTCTTCGTAGGAGGCCCCGATGCGCGAGCGGACCCGGCGCGAGGAGCGCCGTTCCGGACCGCGCAGCGGTGTGGCCGCCTCTACAGCTTTCCCGGGACGATCCACCAGGTTCCCTCCACCCGCTCCCAGCGGTCCACCCGATCGAGCCGGGTGCTCCAGAAGCGTAGCGGAAGACCGTTCTTCCCCACGATCCGCGTCGTCACGCGAGCCGATCCCGGCCCCTCGACGACGAACTCGACCACGTCGAGACCGAGCGGCCGGTTCTGCTCGAAGTGCGCAACCTCCAACTCCTCGGCGAGGTCGGCGTAGTAGTCGGAGAAGGCCGTCTCGCTGCGGAAGTAGTCCCGGAGAAGCTCGTCGCGAAAGGTCGCGAGCGTATTGAACCGCCGTCGCGCCAGGCGCGAGTAGAAGAAGTCGGCGCGCTCGTAGAAGTCCAACACCGCCTCGGTGTCCACCACCTCGATGCCGTAGGACGGGTCACCGCGAAGAGGAGCGGGGCCCCCGCCAAAGGGCCAGCGCGCCTTCACCCAGGTGCAGCCAGCACCCGATCCGACCAGCAGCGCGAGACCGAGAACGAGCGCGAACCTCACTTGCTGCGTGCCCTCCCCTTCTTCGGCTTGTTCGCCTTGCTCCCCTTGTCGTGCTCGATGGCGGCCTGGGCAGCCGCCAGCCTGGCCACCGGCACCCGGAACGGGGAGCACGACACGTAGTCGAAGCCGAGAGCCGTGCAGAACGAGATGCTCTTGGGATCCCCGCCGTGCTCGCCGCAGATGCCGATCTTGATGCCGGGACGCGTACTCCTGCCGCCCTCGGCTCCGATCCGCATCAGCGCGCCGATCCCCTCCTCGTCGATGGAGACGAAGGGATCTTCGCTGAGGATGCCCTCATCGATGTACTCGGGCAGGAACTTGCCCGCGTCGTCCCGCGACAGGGCATAGCCGGTCTGGGTGAGATCGTTGGTGCCGAAAGAGAAGAAGTCCGCGTGCCTGGCGATCTCCCCGGCGGTGAGCGCTGCCCTGGGCACCTCGATCATGGTTCCCACGGTCGGTCGCACTCGCGCCTTGGGGTGTTCGCTGCACACCTTGCGGGTCTCTGTCTCGACCAGGGCGCGGAGCCGCTCCAACTCGTTCACGTGGGCGACCAGGGGAATCATGATCTCCGGCTGCACCTTCTCCCCGGCTTCGGCGACATGGCAGGCCGCCTCGACGATGGCCCGGACCTGCATCCGGTAGATCTCCGGAAAGCTGATGCCGAGGCGGCAGCCCCGGTGGCCCAGCATCGGATTGACCTCGCTCAGCTCTTCGATCTTCGCCCGGACCACGGCGGAGTCAGAGTCCAGCGCGGCCGCCACCTCGCGAATCTCCTCCTCGGTCTGCGGGAGGAACTCGTGGAGGGGCGGGTCGAGCAGCCGGATCGTGACGGGGTACCCTTCCATGACCCGGAAGATGCCCTCGAAATCGCTGCGCTGCATGGGGAGGAGCTTCTCGAGCGCGCGCTCGCGGGCCACGGCGTCCGGAGCGAGGATCATCTCGCGGACGGCGAGGATCCGACTCGGATCGAAGAACATGTGCTCCGTGCGGCAGAGGCCGATCCCTTCGGCCCCGAACTCGCGGGCGACGCGGGCGTCGGCGGGCGTCTCGGCGTTGGCGCGCACCTTGACCGCGCGGATCTTGTCCGCCCATTTCATCAGCTCTTCGAAGCCACTGCCGAGCGTCGGAATGACGGTGGGGATCTCGCCGAGCATCACCTCGCCGGTGCCCCCGTCGATGGTGATGAAGTCGCCTGCACTCACCGAGTGGCCGTCCACGGACATGGTTCCCTCGGCGTAGTCGATGCGGAGCGCTCCGCAGCCCGAGACGCAGCACTTTCCCATCCCGCGCGCGACGACGGCGGCGTGGGAGGTCATGCCGCCGCGAGCGGTGAGAATCCCCTCGGCGACGTGCATCCCTTGGATGTCGTCGGGCGAGGTCTCGATCCGCACCAGGATCACCTTGTCGCCCGCCTTCACCCGAGCCTCCGCCTCGTCGGCGCTGAACACGACCTTCCCCACCGCAGCTCCGGGGGACGCGGGCAGCCCCTTGGCCACCACCTTGCGCTCGGCCTTCGGATCGAGGGTGGGGTGAAGCAGCTGATCCAGGGACTCGGGAACGATCCGGCAGATCGCCTCCTCCTGGCTGATCAAGCGCTCGCGGACCATGTCCCTGGCGATCTGCACCGCCGCCCGGGTGGTCCGCTTGCCGCTGCGGGTCTGCAGCATCCAGAGCTTCTGGTTCTGGATGGTGAACTCGATGTCCTGCATGTCCCGGAAGTACTTCTCGAGGCTCTTGTAGACGCGAACCAGCGCCTTGTAGGCCCTCGGCATCTCCTCCTCCAGGGTGGGGAGATGGGACTGATCCGCGCTGCGGCTCGCCTTGTTGAGCGGCTGGGGCGTGCGAATCCCGGCGACCACGTCCTCGCCCTGTGCGTTATTCAGATACTCGCCGTAGAACGCCCTCTCGCCGGTCGAGGGGTCCCGCGTGAAGGCGACACCGGTGGCGCAGTCGTCGCCCATGTTTCCGAACACCATGGCCTGGACCGTGACCGCGGTGCCCCAGGAATCGGGGATGTTGTTGATCCGGCGGTAGCTGACCGCCCGGTCGTTGTCCCAGGAGCGGAACACCGCACCGATGGCTCCCCAGAGCTGGTCGCGGGGATCCTGGGGGAACGGCCGACCGGTGTGCTCCTCCACGATCTTCTTGTAGGAGCCGACCAGGGCGCGCAGGTCGTCGGCGCGCAGCTCCGTGTCGAGCGAGACTCCCCGAGCGACCTTGAGGTCCTCCAGACAGTCCTCGAAGCGGTCGTGGGGAACCTCGAGGACGACGTCGCCGTACATGTGGACCAGGCGGCGGTAGCTGTCGTAGGCAAAGCGATCGTCGGCAAGCTGCGCCAGGCCCACCACCGTCTCGTCGTTCAAGCCCAGGTTCAGGACCGTGTCCATCATGCCGGGCATCGAGACCTGGGCGCCGGAACGGACCGAGACCAGCAGCGGGTTCTCGGGATCGCCGAAGCCCTTGCCGATCAACTTCTCGACCTGCTCCAGCGAGGCCAGTGCCGCCTGCTTCACCTCGCTAGTGAGCCGGCCACCCTTCGTCCCGAACTCGAGACAGACCTCGGTGGAGATGGTGAAGCCCGGGGGCACCGGCACACCGAGGTTGGTCATCTCCGCCAGACCTGCCCCCTTGCCGCCGAGAAGCTCGAGCATGTGGTGGCCACCCTGGGCCTTCCCGTTTCCGAAGAAGAAGACCCGGCGCCTCCGAGGAGTGGCGGCTGCCGCCTTCTTCTTCCGGGTCTTCCCACCCGGAGCCGCCGTGCGCTTGCGCGGGTTCGCTTTACTACGCGCTGCCTTCCTGCGAGCCGTCAAAGCCCCTCCTCCAGTCTTTCCCTGATGTGCGCCTCGAGCCCGGCGAGAGCAACGCGCTCCTGCTCCATGCTGTCGCGCTCGCGAACCGTCACCCGATCGTCGGTCTGCGAATCAAAATCATATGTGACACAGAGCGGCGTTCCCACCTCGTCCTGTCGACGGTAGCGTCGTCCAATGTTGCCCGACTCGTCGTAGAAGACGTTCCAGCGGCGCCGCAGCTCCGCCGCGATCTTCCTCGCCGGCTCGCCGATCTTCTTCGAGAGCGGGAGGACCGCGACCTTGATGGGCGCGACCACCGGACGCAGGTGCAGCACCGTCCGGGTTTCGCCGTTCTCCAGTTGCTCCTCGTCGTAGGCGTTCGCGAGCAGGGCGAGGGCGGTGCGGTCCATTCCGACGGAGGTCTCGACCACCGCCGGGACGAAACGCTCCCTGGTGACCTCGTCCATGACCGCGAGATCCTTGCCGGAGAACTCGCTGTGCTGGGTGAGGTCGTAGCTGCCCCGATCGTGGATCCCCTCGATCTCCTTCCAGCCGAAGGGAAACAGGAACTCGACGTCCACAGCCCGCCTGCAGTAGTGGGCGAGTTCGTCGGCATCGTGGGCGCGGGTGCGCAGCCTCGTCTCGGCGAACCCGATCTCGCGGTGAAACCGGAGCCGCTGATCCAGCCAGTACTCGAACCACTGCTCGGTCTGGTCGGGCGGGCAGAAGAACTCGAGCTCGGCCTGCTCGAACTCCCGGGACCGGAAGGTGAAATTGCGGGGATTGATCTCGTTGCGAAAGGCCTTGCCGATCTGCGCGATGCCGAAGGGGACCTTCTGACGCGCCGCTTCCCGCACCCGCTTGAAGTCGGTGAAGATCGAGCCGCAGGTCTCGGCGCGCAGATAGGCTGTGGACGTAGCGTCCTCGGAGGCCCCGATCTCGGTGCGCAGCATCAGGTTGAAGCTCCGCGGCTCGGTCAGGTCGTGCTCCGAGGTGCCCTCCCGCGACGGGCAGGGCCCGACCTCGTCGAGCTGATCGGCCCGGAATCGCCTCTTGCAGGCGCGGCAGTCCACCAGGGGGTCGGTGAAGTGCTCGACGTGCCCTGAGGCCTCCCAGGTGCGCGGGTGCGCGATGATCGCGCTGTCGAGCCCCTCGACGTCCTCGCGGTCGCGAACCGTCCGCTGCCACCAGAAGTCCTTCAGGTTGTTCTTCAGCTCCACACCGAGGGGCCCGTAGTCCCAGAAGCCGTTGATACCCCCGTAGATCTCACTCGACTGGAAGATGAAGCCACGCCGGGCGCAGAGCGACACCAGATCCTCCATGGAGGCCCTGGGAGTGTGGCTCGCCTCGGCTTTCGAGGTCATGGGTATCCCCCCGTGCTGCCCGCTGGGGCGCCGTGCTTCGGAGCTTGCGTGGCTGGGAGGTCGGAGTGTCCCCTCAGCCTCCGGCAGTGTCAATCGCGCGGGGCGAAGGCCGCGTTGGCAAGCGGAGGATCGGGCAACATCCGATCGAGAAAGCTGGCGCTGCGTAGCTCGATCCCGACGTGGAAGCGCAGGAACCGGTCGACCAGGCGGCGCGCCTCCGCGAGCGCCGTTCCCCCGAGGGCGATCCGGGCCAGGCGGTCCGGGGAAAAATCCAGGCTCCGTTCCAGGGTGCGCAGCGTGCCCAGGTGGATCGGCACCAGGTCCTGACCGGTCTCCGCGCACCCCTCGCAGACCGGCCCGCCATCGGCGATGTGAAAGCCGATCCGGTCCCTTCCGGGGCCCGTCCCCACGGAACTCCCGCAGCGGACGCAGCAGCGCAGCTCGGGGCGCAGGCCCACTGCGTCGAGCCCCCGGAGCTCGAGGAGGGTCCGCAGCCGCAGGTCCGGCCGCTCCTCGTCGAGCGTCGCGAGGGCGGCCAGGGCGAAGCCGAACATCCCCCTGGCGTCCGCGCGGGTGCCTTCCTCGGGCGCGAGGCGGCCGAGGAGCTCGAGCAGGTAGCAGCCCAGCGCGTAGCGGGTGGGGTCGGTGCGGAGCGCGTGGAATGTCCTGATCAGACGGGCGTGGTCCAGACGGGCCATTCCGAGGCTGCGGCGTCGCTCCGCCTGGATCCACAGATGGTTGAAGAGGTCGAGCGTCCCCGGAAATCGCTTCTGGCTGCGGCGGGCCCCTTTCGCGATCGCCGTCAGCCGTCCCGTCTCGGGAACCAGCAGATGCACGATCCGATCCGATTCTCCGAACTCGACGATCTTGAGGATCAGCGCTTCGGTCTGGATCGACGCCATTCCGAGAGACTAGCCCGCCTCGACGGCCCGCTCGCGGTACTCAATCGGGCGGGGAAGCCTCGGTGGGGACGATCGGGCGGGCACCGGCACTGGCCGTCTCCGGGATGATGCCCCGTGAGATGGCCAGCTCGCGGACCGCGTCGCGGCGGACGCGCGCGATCTCGGGGGCCCGGGACAGCTCCGCGAGCTCTCCCGGGCGGATCTCGGCGAGCACCCACAGGATCCCGGCCCCGAATGCGACCAGCAGCACCAGGAGGACGAACACCGCAGCGCTGGAGAGGTTCGGAACCCGGCGCTTCCCTCCGCGCGGGTCCGGCTCCGTCAGCATCCGCGAGACCGTGTCGTCGGGATCGAGCCCGATGGCGATCGAGACGGTCCGGACGAAGCCGCGCACGAAGCCGTCGGGCGCCGCATCGAAGGCGCCCGACTCGAGTCGCTCCAGCGAGCGTCGCGGTATGCGGGTCAGACCCTCGAGTTCCTCGAGGCTGATCCCGCGGAGCTTTCGCTGGCGGGCGATGTAGGCGCCGACCGAGTCCGAAGCCTGGCCCGCTGCGATCAGCGCAACCGTCTCAGGTAGTCCTCCGACCGCTTTCCCCATTGCCCGCTCGGCGTCTTCGAGGCCGCCGCCATGAGATACTGAAGCGCGCGCTTCCGATTCCCCAGCGAGACGTAGACCAGGCCGATCCGATAGTTGGCCTCGGCCTCGGCCATGGGCCCGGGCGCGAGCTCGATCACGCGTTCGAACTGCTCCAGGGCCTCGATCCGCTCTCCCGCCTCCGCCTCGAGGATGCCGAGCGCGAGGAAGCTCCGCCAGTGGTTCTCGTTGTATTCGAGCGCCGATTGGAAGCTCTCGCGGGCAGCCTGTATCTGTCCGAGCTTGTACTGCGCCCAGCCCTTGTTGGTGAGCGCCTTCCAGGGCACCGGGAAGGTCGGGTCGTCGAGGAGTATGTCGGAGTGCGCGATCGCGTCCTCGTACTGACCCACCTGCACGTAGAGGGCCGACAGATTGAGCCGCGCTTGCTGGAAGTCGGGGCGGATCTCGATGGCAGTCAGGAGATGGCTCTCGCACTCGTCGAGGCGCCCCTTCTGGCGGTAGGCCTCGGCGATGGCCCAGTGGATCCAGGGGTCCCGAGGGCTGATCTGGAGCGCGGTGAGCAGCTCGCGAATCGCCAGGGCGTTCTTCCCCTGGCGCATCTGCTCGATCCCGGCGTTGTAGTGGGCTCGCGCCTTGCGGTCCTGGTCGAACTCGATGTCGGAATCGGACGTGGTGACGCAGCCGAGGGACCCGGCGAGGGCGAGCGCGATTCCGAGCGCTCCGAGGGAGCGGACGATGGACTGGGCCGATTTCCGAATCATGGTTCACCTCGTATCACTGCTGCCGTGTTCACTCAGAAGGCCGAGAGCAGCCGCTGGATCACGCTCGGCTTCGGGGGGCCCTCGCCTCTCGCCTTGCGGCGTTTGACGAGCTTCAGGCGTCCCAGGGCCGTGCGCTTCGGCGCGGGGGACGCATCCCCGCCGGCCAGGCGCGGCTCCTCCACGGGCGGGGAGGGCGTCTGGCTGGGAGCGCAATGACGAAACTTCGAGAGGAGGACGGGTGTTCCTCCGGACGTCTCCGGTTCCGCGCTGGCCGTGGGGGGAGAGGCGCCAGCCAGCGCGAGGTCAGGTGGGGCCTCCTCGGCGTCGGCCATCTCCTCTTCGAGAAGGAGCTCTTCGCCATCGGGGGGCTCCACGATCTCGAAGCCCCGGTCGGACTCGGAATCGGCTGGCCCCGGCTCCAGCGAGACCTCGCCGGACGCCCCGAAGTCCTGGTCCTGACCCATCAGCTCGAGCCAGAAGTCCAGGGCCCGGCCGCGGGCCTCCTCGGTAGAGTCCGCGTCGAGCTCGTCCTCGTCGAAGAGGAAGCCCATGCCCTCGCCGAACGAGAGCGCTGCATCGATCCCCACCGCCAGGGAGCTGTGCCCCTGGAGGTCTTCCTCGAGGCTGAAGAGGACCGCGGCTCCGCTCCGAAGAGATCGAACGCCGACGGTGAGGTTGGGGGTTCCGTCGGCCTCCTGGTGGATGGCGATGGCGGCCCGAGCCGGACCCACCGGCAGCTCTTCGATGGAGACCACGGGAGTATTGAGCGAGAGACGCAGACCGTTCAAACGGCCGGCCGAGAGGTCCAGAGGCGAGGTCCTCGGGGGAAAATACATGCCCAGCTATCGGCGTTGCCGGGCGCGGGCTTTAGGCTCTCCGGCGCGCAAGGGCGACTGCGAACCGCCGTCGCCTCCAATAGTTTCGCGAAATGAGGGCGAAACCCCACAGTGAGGGCGGGGACGTTGTTGAATGTTCAACTTCTCGGCCACGCCGAGAAGTTGAACATTCAAAAACGTCCCCGCTTGGGAGCTATCCGGCGAGGCCCGGTGCTTGCTTGGCGAGGGTCTCGCCGATGTCCGCCGGGGAGACGGCGACGCCCACGCCGGCCTTCTCGAGCGCGGCGATCTTGTCCGCGGCCTTCCCCTTGCCACCGGCGATGATGGCGCCGGCGTGACCCATGCGCTTGCCCGGAGGAGCGTTCTGACCGGCGATGAATGCGGCCACCGGCTTGGACATCTTCTCCGAGATGAACTCCGCGGCCGTCTCCTCGGCGGATCCGCCGATCTCACCGATCATCACCACCGCCCTGGTCTCCGGATCGGCCTCGAACAGTGCGAGGGCGTCGATGAAGTTGGTGCCGACCACGGGATCGCCCCCGATCCCGAGGCAGGTCGACTGACCGATGCCGAGGCGCGAGAGCTGGTCGACGGCCTCGTAGGTCAGCGTCCCGGAGCGGGACACCACCCCGACGGGGCCGGGCCGGGTGATCTGCGCGGGAAAGATTCCGATCCGGCACTGCTCGGGGGTCACCAGGCCCGGGCAGTTCGGCCCGACCAGGCGCATCGGCGAATCGGACAACGCCACCTTGGCCCGCAGCATGTCGAGGGCCGGAATGCCCTCGGTGATGCACACCGCGAGGTCGAGGCCCGCGTCGGCCGCTTCCAGGATGGCGTCGGCGGCGCCCGGGGGAGGCACGAAGATCACCGACGCGTTCGCACCGGTCTCCGCCGCGGCCTGCTGGACCGTCTCGTAGACGGGGATGCCCTCGATCACCTGTCCACCCTTGCCGGGGTGGACGCCGGCGACCACCTGCGTCCCGTACTCGAGGGAGAGATTCGCGTGGAACTGGCCCATGCGGCCGAGTCCCTGCACGAGCAACTTGGTGTTCCGATCACAGAGAATGGCCATGGCTAAGCTCCCGTTCCGCGCACTGCCGCGACAGCCTTTTCACCGGCGTCCTGAAGTGTCTCCGCCGGCGTGATCTTCAGCCCGGACTTGGACAGGATCTCCCGGCCCTCCTCCGAGCGGGTGCCCTGCAGCCGCACCACCAGCGGAACCTCGATCCCGACCTCCTTGGCGGCGGCGACCACGCCCTCGGCGATCAGGTCGCAGCGAACGATGCCGCCGAAGATGTTCACCAGGATCGCCTTCACGTTCGCGTCGCCCAGGATCAGCTTGAACGCCTGGGCGATCTTCTCCTGGTCCGCTCCTCCGCCGGCATCGAGGAAGTTGGCGGGATCTCCTCCGCAGACCTTGATCATGTCCATGGTCGCCATGGCGAGGCCCGCGCCGTTCACCATGCAGCCGATGTCCCCGTCGAGCCCGACGTAGGAGAGGTCGATCTCCTTGGCCGCACGCTCGCGGGGGTCCTCCTCTTCCGGATCGCGCAGCTCGCGCAGCTCCGGGTGCCGGTAGAGCGCGCTGTCGTCGAAGTTCAGCTTCGCGTCGAGCGCGATGAGGTCACCGCTCTTGGTCACGACCAGCGGATTGATCTCGGCAAGAGACGCGTCCTTGTCGACGAAGAGCTGGTAGAGCCCTCCGAGGAAGCCGCTCAGCTGCTTCACCTGGGCCGCGTCGAGCCCCAGTCCGGAGCCGATCTGGCGCACCTGGAAGCCGGAGAGACCGAAGTTCGGGTCGACGTGGACCGTCTGGATCTTCTCCGGTGTGCTCGCAGCCACCTCCTCGATGTCCATCCCGCCTTCCGTGGACGCGATGATGGCGATCTTCTCTGCGGCCCGGTCGAGAAGCATGCCGAGATACAGCTCCCGATCGATCTCGCTTCCCGCCTCGACGTAGACCTTGCGAACGACCTTGCCCTCCGGCCCGGTCTGGTGGGACCGCAACGTCATGCCGAGAATCTCGCCGGCCAGGGTCTTCACCTCGGACGTCGACTTGGCGAGCTTGATGCCGCCCGCCTTGCCGCGCCCGCCGGCGTGAACCTGGGCCTTCACCACCATCACCGGCGCACCGAGTGCGCGCGCCGCATCCTCCGCCTCCGCCGGGGTGGTCGCGACCTTGCCCGGCGGAATCGCCACCTCGTACTCGTGAAGAAGCGCCTTCGCCTGATACTCGTGAATGTTCATGTCGGTTCGACTTTGCCCGCCTGCGGCGCGACCGACGGCCGGGTCGGGGCTCGCGCGGAGCCGCGACCGGTCGTGCAGCGCCAGATCTGGTTGACCGGAGTACGGATCTGTTCGGACGATCCGTCTAAGTGTCGGGAGGAACGAGGTGTCCAGCCACGCGGTAGCAGAGCTTCTGCCCCTCGGGGGCGGACCTCGGCCCTTCGCCAACAAACATCGGCGGGGGATTTAGCCGATTGTCGGCATTCGGTCGAGTTTCCGGACCTTCGGCCGCGAGTCTGGCGGGGTCCTGAGGGGCTCGGGCGACAGCCCTGCCCCGGCCCTCACTGCGAGGTGAGCGTCTCGGCCTCTCGGCGCAGCGAGCTGCGGTCCTTCGGATCGATCTCCGGAATCGCGAGCTGCTGACCCGGGTAGACGAGAGCGGGATCCTTGATCTGATCCCGATTCGCCAGGTAGAGCGCCGGCCACAGCGTCGGATCTCCCACGGTGATCTTCGCGATCGTCCAGAGGGTCTCGCCGGGACGCACTTCGTGGATGCGCGCCGCGCTCTCGGCGGGGAGGGCCCCGGGGAGCACGATGGAAAGCGCCGCGACCCCCAGCAGGCCTCGCAGCCTCAACGGCCCGTCCTCTGCTTGGCGAGGCGCAGTCCGAGCTCCTCGAGCTGCTCTGCGTCCACCGCCGTCGGCGCCTCCATCAGCAGGTCCTGCCCCCGCTGCGTCTTCGGAAAGGCGATGACATCCCTGAGATTCTCGGCCCCCGCAAGCACCATGGCCAGCCGATCGTAGCCAAAGGCGAACCCGCCGTGGGGTGGCGCACCGGTGTCGAGGGAGTCCAGCAGGAAGCCGAAGCGATGCTCCATCTCTTCCCTGCCGTAGCCGAGGATCCCGAGGATCTGCCGCTGCACGTCCGAGCGATGGTTACGGAGACTCCCGGAACCGAGCTCCACGCCGTTCAACACCACGTCGTAGTGCGTCGCCCGGACCCGCTCGGGGTCCGTCTTCAGGAGAGGGATGTCCTCTTCCATCGGCGCGACGAAGGGCATGTGCATGTAGGTGAGCTCGCCCTCCTCATCGCGCTCGAAGATGGGGAAGTCGACGACGAAGAGCGGATCCCAGGTCCGCCCATCCACGCGGCCGAGCTTCTGGCCGAGATCCATGCGCAGGCGCGAGAGGATCGCGTTGGCCCGGCCGGCGGTGTCGGCCTGGAAGAAGAGCAGCGAGCCCGGCTTCGCATCGGTTCGCTCGGCGATCAGAGCCCGCTCGGAATCGGACAGGAACTTGACGATCGGCGCCTGCCAGGTGCCGTCGGACGTGATCCGGATCCAGGCCAGGCCCCGCGCGCCGAGCTCCTTGGTGACGAAGCTCTCCAGGCGATCGATCTCGCCCCGGGAGAGCTCCTCGGCCTGGTGGACCGGCAGACACTTGACGATGCCACCGCCCTCGACGGCAGAGCGGAAGGCGCGGAACTCGCTCTCGCGGAATGCGTCACTCAGATCGACGAGCTCGAGGAGGATCCGCGTGTCCGGACGATCGGAGCCGTAGCGATCCATGCACTCCTGGAAGGAGTAGCGCGGGAAGGGGCGGGGAAGCTCGATGCCGGCCGCCTCGGAGCAGGGGCGAGCCGTGGTCTCCTCGAGGACCTCCAGCACCTGATCGACATCGACGAACGACATCTCGAGGTCGACCTGGGTGAACTCGAGCTGGCGGTCCGCCCGCTGGTCCTCGTCCCGGAAGCAGCGTGCGATCTGGAAGTACCGGTCGTAGCCCCCGATCATCAGCAGCTGCTTCATGATCTGCGGGGACTGGGGCAGCGCGTAGAAACTGCCGTGCTGGTGGCGGCTCGGCACCAGGAAGTCCCGCGCTCCCTCGGGCGTCGCCTTGGCAAGCACCGGGGTCTCGATCTCGAGGAAACCCAGATCCGTGAGGCAGGCCCGAAAGGCCTGGTAGAGCCGGTGGCGGAGCTCGAGTGCGCGCTGAAGCGGCGGCCGGCGCAGATCGTGGATGCGGTAACGCAGGCGCACCGACTCGTCGACGCCGGGATCCTCCTCGATGGGAAAGGGCGGCGGCACGGCCGTATTGAGGATGCGCAGCTCCTCGGCGAGGATCTCGATCTCGCCGGTCGGCAGGTTCGGATTCACCGTCTCTTCGGAGCGACGCTGAACGGTGCCGCGCGCGAGCAGCACGAACTCGGAGCGCAGCGCCTCGCTGCGCCGATGCGCCTCCTCGGAGACGTCGGGCCGGAAGACCACCTGGACGAGACCGGTGCGGTCGCGGAGATCGACGAAGACCACCCCGCCGTGGTCACGGCGCCGGTGCACCCAGCCGGTCACCACCGCCTCGCGGCCAACGAGCTCCGAGAGCACCTGGCCGCAATGATGGCTGCGGCGCAGGGATCCCATCCCGTCGAGCTGCACCTCTAGCTGTTCCGGAGCCTCAGTCACTTCTGCCTCTTCCAGAAAAACTCAAGTGAAAACGCGAAGTTGGTTAGCAGAGGCGGCGAAGCTCAGCAAACGGGAGGGAGTCAGGAGAGCTCGGTGGCCGAGCAGACGCGGTTGCGTCCCTTCGACTTGGCCCGGTACATCGCCTTGTCCGCCGAATCCAACAGGGCCTCGCGGGTGCAGCCGTGGGTCGGATAGGTGGAGACACCCACGCTGCAGGTGAGGCGCACCACCTGGTCCGGTCCCGCCTCGAACGGAGTCTCGGCAACGATCCTTCGAATCCGCTCGGCGATCTCGGTCCCGGTCTGCTCGCCGGTCCCGACCAGCAGGATGGTGAACTCGTCGCCTCCGTAGCGCGCGAGGGTGTCGACCTGCCGGACGCACTGGCCGAGGACCTGGGACAGCTGCCGCAGCGCCTGCGAGCCGACCAGGTGTCCGTGGTGGTCGTTCACCAGCTTGAAGCGGTCGAGATCCAGGAACAGAACCGAGAGCTCCTGGCCGTAGCGCTCCGCGCGGCGGATCTCCCGATCCATCGCCTCCAGCAGGTAGCGCGCGTTGTAGACCTCGGTCACGTCGTCGACCAGCGCCCGCTCCTTCGCGCGGTGGTAGTGCTCGGCGTTCCGAAGCGAGAGGGAGGTGTGACTGGTGACGATCAGCGCCCTCTCGATCTCCTCCTCCCGGAAGGGTTGTCCCTCCCCCAGCACCCAGAAGACGCCGCTCTCGGTCTCCTCGCCCCTCACAGGGAGGGCCAGCAGGTCCTGGACCTCGAACCCGATCTCGCGGAGCGCATCGTGCATCGGCCCGCGATCGAGCAGACGGATCTCTTCGATTCCGCTGAAGTCGAAACGCTTGCCGCTGCTGATCAGGACGCGCAGCGCCGACTCCTGCTCTTCGCTGAAGCCCCGGAACTGGCAGCCTTCGCTGCTGGGGATCATCGACCTGTGGTAGAGGGCGATGCCGTGCTCCCGGCGCAGCGCGCGCAGAGTCAGGTCGAGCGCGACCGAATAGACGTCACCCGGCTCGAGGCATGCGGTGAGCGAGCCGCAAGCTTCGAGGATCGCCCTCTGGTCGCGAAGCCGGAGGTTCTCCTGGAGCAGGCGCCGCCGCGAGAGGGTGCGTTCGACCACCAGGATCAGGTCTTCGGCGCGAACCGGCTTCTGCAGATAGTCCGTGGCCCCCATGCGCAGGGCCTCCACCGCACTGTTGATGGAGGCATGGGCGGTGATCAGGACGAAGTCCGTGCCGGGATGCTCGCGCTGGACTCGCTCCAGAAGCTCCAGCCCGGAGACGCCCGGCATGGTCAGGTCGCTGAGGATCAGGTCGGCGGGGACCCGCTCCAGGGCCTCGAGGGCCTGCTCGGCGTCCTCGCAGCACTCGACGTCGGCCTCGGCCTGGAGGACCTGTCTGGCGAATTCCCGGTGGAAGCGGCTGTCGTCGACCACGACGACACGGGCGCGGCCGCCCGGCTGAGGCATCCGATTCCTCCCCTGTGGGAGACCCGCCCTGCGCGGGTCTCCGCAGGCGGCATCGGCGGACCGATTTTCCCCCTTGAGCAGCGTAGCAGGACCACGGCGGTGTAGGATCCACTCCGAGGAGGTGCGGGGGCATATGACCGCGCTCGGGGACGCCCTGGATCGGTATCGGCTCGCCTGCCAGCGCTTTCGCTGGGAGGTGCCGGATTCGTTCAATTTCGGCCGGGATGTGGTGGACCGCTTCGCCGAGAAGCCCGATCGCCCCGCCCTGCTCTGGCGGACCCGGAGGGACTCGAGCGGAGACTCAGCTTCGGCGAGGTCGCCTCCGCCTCGAACCGGTTCGCCCAACTGCTGGTCTCCCTGGGCATCGAGCCGGGAGACCCCGTCATCATCATGCTCCCCAGGGTGCCGGAATGGCAGATCGCGGTGGTGGGCGCCCTCAAGGCCGGTGCCCTGGTGATTCCCTGCTCGACCATCCTGCGACCCAAGGACATCCGCTATCGCGTCAACCACAGCGGTGCCGTGGCAATCGTCACCGCGGCGGAGCAGGTGCCCGCTGTGGAGGAGGTGCGGAGCGAACTGGCCAGCGTCTCCAGTTTCCTCGCTCTCACGCGGTCCGGGGAGGAGAGCGCAGCTCCGAAAGGCTGGACGGAACTCGCCTCCGCCCTCCGCGCACAACCCGCGGACGGATCTGCGGGAAGCGAGACCCGGGCCTCGGATCCGGCCCTGGTCTACTACACCTCGGGCACGACCGGCCCTCCGAAAGCCGTCCTCCACGACCACGCCTACACCTGGGCCCAGCGCTACACGGCCGAGTTCTGGCTGGGCGTGCGCGGAGAGGACCGGCTCTGGACCACCAGCGACACCGGCTGGGCCAAGGCGGCCTACGGCGTGATCTTCGGGCCCTGGAGCGCTGGCGCCGAGGTCTTCATGTACGACGGCCGCTTCGAGCCGAGCCGCGAACTCGCACTGCTCTCGGAAATCGAGCCTCGGGTCTTCTGCGCGCCTCCGACCGAGTTTCGGCTGCTGGTCAAGCAGGACCTGTCGGACCTTCGGCTCCCGCGACTACGCGAGTGTGTCTCCGCGGGTGAGCCACTCAATCCCGAGGTGATCCGCGCCTGGCGCGACGCCACGGGCATCACGATACGGGACGGCTACGGCCAGACGGAGAGCATCCTGCTGGTCGGGAACTTTCCCGGAAATCCCGTCCGCCCGGGCTCGATGGGACTGCCCATGCCCGGCCATCGGATCGAGATCATCGGCGAGCAAGGTCAGATCCTCGACGCCGGCGAGGTCGGTGACATCGCCCTCCGTGGCTCGACGCCCGGCCTGTTTCGCGGGTACTGGAAGGACGAAGACGCCAGCGCACGAGCCCGCCGCGGCGACTGGTACGTCACCGGAGACCGCGGCTATCGCGACGAGGACGGCTACCTCTGGTTCGTGGGACGAGCCGACGACGTGATCATCTCCGCCGGCTACCGGATCGGTCCGTTCGAGGTGGAGAGCGCGCTCGTCGAGCACCCGGACGTCCTGGAGGCTGCCGTGGTGGGTGTTCCGGATCCGGACCGGGGGTCGGTCGTGAAGGCCTTCGTGGTGCTGCGGCCGGGAATCAGCGGCGAGCAGCGCCTGATGAGGAACCTTCAGGACCACGTCAAATCGGTCACCGCGCCCTACAAGTACCCGCGCCAGGTCGAGTTCCTCGAGGAGCTCCCCAAGACCGTGAGCGGAAAGATCCGCCGAGTCGAGCTGCGACAGCGGGGCTGAGCCGAGACGCGGACCCGCTGTAAGGCGCTAGGAAGCGGCCAGCTCCGAGGCGGCGGGCTTCTGCTTCGGAAGGACCTGCGTCCAGCTGCCGCCGCCGTCCTCGCTGCGGAGCACCATGCCTCGCTGACCGACGATGAAGCCGACCCGGCCGTTCTGGCGAAGGCGATGTCACGCATGAAGGTGAAGATGGTCGGGAAGCCGCTGGCGGGGGGAGCCCAGATCACCCCTCCGTCGCTGGAGACGCGAACCACGCCCTTCTCGCCCACCACGATGGCCCGCTTCGGGTTGGGGTGCACCGAGAAGAGCGCCACCTTCCGGCCCACGTCTTCGTAGCGCCAGGTGCGGCCGCCGTCGTCGGTCTTCAGGATCATGCCACCGAGGCCGGAGATGAAACCGTTGTTCTCGTCCGAGAAGCGAACCGTGAAGAGGTACGGGTTCTGGGCGAGAGCGACCTCCATCATGGGGCGATCGGCGAGCCGGCTGTCGAGATAGCGGCGCAGGAACTCCGGATCGTCCTCGAGGAAATCCTCGTAGTCCCAGGGCGGCGCTCCCCGACGGCGGATCCGGTCCGAGAGGATGCCCACGCTCTCGACCGCTGCCACCACCTCCTGGGTGCGCGCCTCGATGATGTCGAAGAGCGGGAAGGGATCTTCTTCGGACCCGAACTCCTTCATCTCCTGCGCGCTGACCCGCGGCTCGATGGCGACGTTCAGGTGCTGCTGGTCCGCGATCTGCCTGGCGAAGTTGCGGATTCCCTCCTTCTGCTCCTCGTCGATCTCGATCTGGTTGTAGCCGAGCTCGATGGGATCGAGGACGATCCCGCTGATGATCTCGCCGCGCTCCCAGTTGTTGCCGCCATCTTCGGTGCGGAACAGGTACCCGAACTCCCCGATCATCCAGCAGTACTCGGTATTCGAGGGGAGGCAGTAGATGTCGTTCAGACCGACGTCCTCGAAGACCTTCTGGCCGGTTCGCACCCGCTCCTGATCGGCCAGCGAGAGCCACACGAACTGGGGATGGGTCTCGTCCACGGTGAGGGAGCGATCCTGCCAGGTCTTGCCGCCATCGTCGGTGAAGAGCCGCGTTCCCCACTCCCCCACCGCCCAGGCCCGCTGCTTGTCGAGAGCCGCAACGGAGAAGAGGTGGACGCCCTGCTCCTGCTTCACGGTCGGCTGGTGAGCCCAGGTGCGGCCGCCGTCTTCGGTGCGCAGCACCATGCCGAGCTGCCCCGCTGCCCACCCCGTCTCCTCGTCGGCCATGCTGACGCCGTAGAGGAGCTCCCTGGACTCGGATTCGGTACCGGCCTTCTCCCAGGTGTCTCCGCCATCGTGGCTGTAGTAGATGGCCCCCCAGTCTCCGGCGGCGACGATGCGAATCCTCGCTGGGGACGGAGACGGCGAAGAGATGGTCGTGGATGAGGATTTCGCCCAAGCCGGTGCGAGGCTCGAAGTGGATTTCGTGACAGGCCACGACGAACGACAGCAACGCTGCAGCTGAAATCACGGGAAGGCTTCGAATCGAGAACATCGGGGGCATCCCTCTCATCGTTCCGGCGGGATCGGCGAACGATACGACCCGGGCCGGGGCGCCTGGCAGCCCGGCCCGGGTCTTCGAGTCAAGTTGGAGCCACCTCGGCCTAGCGGCCCTTGGTGAGGCGGCCGATGTCGATGTAGCGGCGGACCTTGCCCTTGCTCTTCAGGGGGGTCCCGGAGTTGTCCCAGAACTCGATCCGGTTGCCGGTACCGGTCTGGATGTTGATGATCGTGTCGCTCACGACCTTCATGTCGTCGGGCTTCGGCACGCCCTCCCATCCGGGGTAGTAGTCCGGATCATCTTCGCTCCAGCGGTGGTTGTGCCAGATGATCTTCCAGAGCTCGCCCTTGCGGTCGTAGGCGAACGAGTAGAGCGCGACCAACGTCTCCTTGTCGAGGTAGATGTCCTTGAACTTGTACGGATGATCGGCGTTTCGCGGGGTGAAGCGCAGCTTCACCGCCTTGCGCATCTCCCAGTTGTCGTCCGCGTAGGACAGGCCGTAGGGGCCGAAGTTGTGGTCCTTGCTGTACGGGTAGGCCTTCACCTTCGAGTTCATCGGCGCGATCATCTCCATCTCGCCGAGGCACTCCCACTCGTACTGGGGAGGAATGCCCGCGAAGCTGCGCAGATCGTCGAAGGTGAAGTCGGTGCCCGAGACGGCGTCGGTCCGCTGGGCCGAGGAGATCCGACGCACCCGGCGCAGGGTCGGGACGTACACCCAGGTGTCGTCGTTCTTCGCACTCGCCTCCGGCTTGTCGGATTCCTTGTAGCGGTATGTCATCAGCATGATGCCGCGGGCGTCGAAGGGGGCATCCACCTCGATCCCGAAGGCCAACTTGCGCTTCTCACCCCGGAACAGGTCCCCGGCCGTGCTGTCGAGGTACTCCTTCTCGATCCGGTGGGAGAGCTTGAGGGTCTTCGAGGTGCCCTCGTAGTAGAGCGGGAGCTCCTCGCCGCGGTCCCAGTAGGAATAGAAATAGTGGGTGCTGGTTCCATCCCCTTCCCACTGCTGATCGAAGTTCCAGACGATCTTGTCACCCGCCCGCGGATCACCCAGGCAGTCGATCTCGTGCATGGGGAAGGGCTGGCCGGCGGTGTAGTTCTCCAGGCTGCTGCCCGGGCCCACCCGCGCCTGGCCCTTGAACTGGTCCGTGGCGGCCTGGTACTCGGGAGCCACCGAGTAGTCGCGGTAGAAGGGGCCGACCTCGAGCTGCATCCCCTCGTAGAAGAAGAAGTCCCGGTTCGACCAGAACTCCGGCGGCAGGAAGGGCTTCAAGGACTCGACCTTGTCCATGGTGATGACGTCGCCTTCCTTGAAGGTCGGAGCTCCGGGGCCGACGTCCTCTTGCTGCGCGGCTGCCGGAGCAGCCAGTGCCAGCGAGAGCACCAGGGAGAAAAACCAGAACGGGCGCAGACGCATACGATCTCCTCTTCTTGCCACCACCCAGGGGCGCTAGGGGTGTCTCTATTCAGCTAGCACAAGAGACCACCTGCTCGCGACGGCTACCCCCCCGAAATGCCGCACCACCACCTGGCGATCCGGAGCACCCACCCGCGACCAGCGGCGCCCCTTCTCTAAAACAACGCCGGTAGTATTGTCAAGCATCCTTAACCCCTGGCTTCCTGCCAATTCGTGGGCCGTCGGTTGCAGCGTTGCAGCACTCCTGCGTTCGCCGAGGACTCATGGATCAGACGACCGGGCGGGGGAGTCGGTTTCACGCTTCTCGTCGGGCGCGGCGGAACGCCCGTCGCGCTGACGGACGAGCCGTAGCGCGCGGCCCTCGAGAGCCCCGAGGGGGAAAGAGCGAGTCGTTTCGCACACGCCAGGAGGCAGGGCGCGATCGAATCGCGTCCCGAGCGTACCCGCGGCGGTGGTGGCCTCAGCGAGAGCCGTCCCTCGGGGCGAGGCGCACACCCTGGAGATGGATGAATCCCGTGGCGGCGGTCTGGTCGTAGGTGTCCGCCTCCCCGGCATCCTCGAAAGTGGAGAGCGCCTCGGCGTAGAGCGAGACCGGGGAGCGGCGGCCGGTCACCCGGACCGTCCCCTTGTAGAGGCGGACGCGCGCCTCACCGGTCACGTTCTCCTGGCTCTGCTCGATGGCGGCGCGGACGAATTCCATCTCCGGCGAGAACCAGTAGCCGCCGTAGATGAGCTCGGCGAAGCGCGGCATCAGACGGTCGCGCTCGTGCATCACCTCCCGGTCCATGGTAATCGACTCGACGGCCCGGTGGGCCGCGTGCAGTACGGTGCCCCCCGGAGTCTCGTAGACGCCGCGCGACTTGAGCCCGACGACCCGGTTCTCGACCATGTCGACCCGGCCCACTCCGTGCGTCCCCGCGATCTGGTTGAGGCGCGTCAGCAGGGGCGCCGCCCGCAGCTCCTCCCCGTCGATCGCGACGGGGGTTCCCTTCTCGAACCGGATCAGCAGCTCTGCCGGGACGTCCGGCGCGTCCTCGAGCGAGGCGGTGGTGATGAACATCGACTCTTCGGGTGCGAGCCAGGGATCCTCCAGGATGCCTCCCTCGAAGGAGTTGTGCATCAGGTTGCGGTCGATGGAGTAGGGCTTCTTCACCGTGGCGCTCACCGGAATCCCGAACTTCTCGGCGTAGGCCATGCAGTCGGTCCGCGAGCGCAGGTCCCACTCGCGCCAGGGCGCGACGACCTTGAGGTCCGGGGCGAGTGCCCGGTAGGCCAGCTCGAAGCGGACCTGGTCGTTCCCCTTGCCGGTGGCGCCGTGGGAGAGCGCGTCGCAGCCGGTCTCCCGCGCCACCTCGACCTGGCTCTTCGCGATCAACGGCCGGGCCAGCGCGGTACCGAGCAGATAGGTCCCCTCGTAGACCGCGTTGCCGCGGATCGCCGGGAACACGTACTCGCTGGCGAACTCCTCGCGCACGTCGCGAAGCACGTAATCCACGGCTCCGCTGGACTTGGCCTTGTCCGGAAGACCGTCGAGTTCCTCTTCCTGGCCGATATCGGCACAGTAGGCGACCACCTCGCACTCGTACTCCTCGATCAGCCAGCGCAGGATTACCGAGGTGTCGAGCCCCCCGCTGTAAGCCAGACAAACGCGTCGCACGGAGCCCTTCGAGGCCATCTGTCATTCCTCCCGGCGGCGGAGTGTAACGAAGCGCGCTGAGCGCGCCGCAGACGAGCTCGAGAAGTCGGATCAGCTGGCGTCGGTGGGGAGGCACACCAGGGTGGTGCGGCCCAGTTGGGGATCGATGGTGGTGTGCAGCACCCCGGCCAGCGCGGCCACGGACTCCTTGACCACCGGGGGCTCGGACGGGGCTGCGGTGCAGCCCCCGTCGGACCAGTGCTCCGTCACCGACACCACCACGCCGGACGCCGCGGCTTCTCCCGCGGTGCGGGCGCTGATGAAGAGCCGGGTGGGACGCCTTTCCTGCCCCAGGCGGTCCTGGACGAGCCCGGTCAACACGGACTCCAGCCGGGCTTCGTCCCCGCGCACGGCGGGGAGGCTTCTCGCCGCCAGCAGCTCGACCGAGGTCTCGCCTCTTCCGCTCCGCCCCGCAGCGCGCTCCGCTACCCGGCGCACCACCTCGGCGGGATCGAAGCTCTCGGACTCGCGGACCGGACCCGACCTGCCCGAGACGACGGCGCGGAAGTCGTCGGACCACTTGCGCAGGCGCGCGAGCGCGCGGAGGCTCTCCTCGACGAGGATGCGGTAGCGGGTCTCGCGCCGTCCGCCGGTCTGCTCCAGCAGCATCTCCAGCGAGTGCGACAGCTGTTCGATCGGATCCCGGATCTCCCGGTGCAGGGAAAGCAGGCGCTCGACCCCTTCCACCTCCTCCTTGAGCAGGATCACCACTCCGACGCGAGCGTCCTGGGCGACGATGGGGGACGCCACCGCGGCGAAGCCCACGCCGCGTTCGCGGAGCCGAAAACGGAGGCTCTCACCGTACTCGCAGACCTCGGCCACCGCGTGCAGCACCGCCTCGCGACCGCCCCCTTCGAAGAGCTCGGCGAGTCCGCGGCCGCGGGCGGCCTCGGCGGTGATCCCGAATCGCGACTGGAAGGCGGGGTTCACGTAGACCGCGCGTCCTTCCGGGTCGCCCACGATCACCGGTGCGTCCAGGTAGGAGAGCAGCGATTGCTCGACGCCGGTCACGGGTTCACCTCGACGATCCCCGCGTCGACCAGCTTGCCCACCACTCGAACCGCGTCGAAGGGATCCATCCCCGAGAGCGTCAGGATCTCGTTCACGCTGGTGTGGCCGTCGACCATCGACAGTACGAAGCCCGCGTTCGCCGGCAGGTTGAAGCGCATGATCTCTTGCGGAGTGATCCGGACCCTGAGCACTGCCGAAGCGCCTGCGACCCGCTCGCGGTAGTACTTGAAGAGGTGGCTCCGGACCAGCTCCAGGTATCCCTGGATCTCCAGGCGCCGGGGGTTCTCTCGCGCCAGCGTCCCGAAGAGCTCGAGCGACTCCTCGGCCTCGCCCTTGCGAAACAGCTCGAGGGCGTCGGCCAGCAGGCCGGACTCCTCTTCGCCGGATGCCTCGAACAGATCGATCTCGGCGGAGTCCTCTTCGCCGGACGCCTCGAACAGATCGATCTCAGCGGACTCCTCTTCGCCGGAGGCCCCGGGCGCATCGGTCCCACCGGTGTCGAAGCCGGCGGTCCGCAGGTAGTCCTCGGCGCCGGGATGCCCCGGCTCGAGGCGGAGCACCTCGCGCCAGCACTCGGCCGCCTGCTCCATCCGCCCCTCGCCGTAGTGGCAGAGTCCTTCTTCCAGCAGGTCGGCGATCTGGTCCTGTGTGGATTCGGCCATTCGCGGGGCTCACTTCTTGGGCTGGACTTCGTCGGTGTCCTTGAGCTGCACTTCGTAGAGCTCGTTCTCTTCGATGATGTTCTGGATCTCCTCGTCGGAGAGCGTGCCGGTCGCGTTCACGGTGATCGACTGCTCCTTGCCGGTCGCGGTGTCGCGCGCCGAGACGCTCACGATCCCGTTGGCGTCGATGTCGAAGGCGACGTCGATCTCCGGCTCGCCCTTCCGGGAGGGCCGGATGCCGCCGAGCACGAACTCGCCGAGCAGATCGTTCTCCGCGGCGGAGTCGGACTCGCCCTGCAGGACGCGGATCTTCACCGCCGACTGGTTGTCGCGGGTGGTGGTGAAGATGTGGCTCTTGCGCGCCGGGACGGTCGTGTTCCGATCGATCAGCTTGGCGAAGTGGCCGCCGAAGGTCGCGATTCCCAGCGAGAGCGGGGTCACGTCGAGGAGCAACAGGTTCTCGTCCTCGGATACCAGGCTATCCCCCTGGATCGCCGCGCCGATCGCCACCACCTCGTCGGGGTTCACTCCCTTGTGGGGGCGCTTTCCGAAGAACTCCGTGACCGCCGCCTGGACCATCGGCATGCGGGTCTGCCCGCCCACCAGGATGATCTGGTCGATGTCACCAATGCTGAGGTCGGCGTCGTTGACGCACTGCTCCACGGTCTTCAGGGTTCCGCGGACCACGTCACCCACCAGGCTTTCGAGGGTCTCCCGGGTGAGCTCCAGGCTCAGGTGGCGCGGGCCGCTGGCGTCGCTGGCGATGAAGGGCAGGTTGATCTCGGTGGTCTCGCGGGCCGAGAGGTCGCACTTGGCCTTCTCGGCGGCGTCCTTCAGGCGCTGCAGCGCCATGGTGTCGCCGCGCAGGTCGATTGCCTCGCTCTGCTGGAAGATCTCCAGCAGGTGGGCCACGATGCGCTGATCGAAATCCTCACCGCCCAGGAAGGTGTTGCCCGCCGTGGCGAGCACCTCCACCACTCCGTCGCTCATCTCCAGGATCGAGATGTCGAAGGTGCCTCCGCCGAGGTCGTAGATCGCGACCCTCTCGTCGTTGTTCTTGTTGAAGCCGTAGGCCAGGGCGGCGGCGGTGGGCTCGTTGATGATCCGGAGCACTTCGAGGCCGGCGATCTTGCCGGCGTCCTTGGTGCACTGGCGCTGAGCGTCGTTGAAGTAGGCGGGGACGGTGATCACGGCGTCGTGTACGTGGTCTCCCAGGTACTCTTCCACGACCCGCTTCATCTCGCGCAGGATCAGCGCGGAGATCTCGGGGCAGGTGAAGGTCTTGCCCCCGATCTCGATACGCGGGTCGTCGTTGGGACCGCGGACGATCTCGAAGGGGCTGAAGTCGATGGACTTCTGGACCTCCGGCGCATCGAACCGCCGACCGATCAGCCGCTTGGTGGCGAAGGTCGTGTGCTTCGAATTGGTGATCGCCTGTCGCTTGGCGAGGTGACCCACCAGCCGCTTTCCGTCCTGGGTGATCGCGAACATCGACGGCGTGGTCTTGTAGCCACCCGCGTTCGGGATCACGCTCGGCTGCCCGTTCTCGATGATCGCGACACAGGAGTTCGTGGTCCCCAGGTCGACTCCGATCACGTGATTCATGGTTCCCCTCCAGGTTCTCCGGACGTCTCCGCCCTCACAAAGACTTGAGCTCCGCCCTCGCCTCGGCGTCCTTCGGATCCAGCTTCAAGGCCGCCTCGAGTTCTCGCCGCGCGTTCGCCATCAGACCGGCGGCCTTGAAGACCTGGCCCAGGGTGCGGCGATACCCCGCGTTGTCCGGCTCGATCTCGCAGGCCGCAGCGGCGAACTCCTTGGCCTTCTTCATGTCCCCGGCGGCCTGCCACTGCAGTCGCGCGGCGCGGATGTTGAGCTCCGGGTCGAAGGGGCGGTACTGGAGCGCCTCCTCGAAGTAGCCGGCGGCCTCCTTGTAGTCCCGCATCTCCAGCGCACCTTCGCCCTGCTTGACCAGCGTCTTCGCCCGCTCCTCGTGGGCCTTGCGTTGAACGTCCGAGAAGGCCTCCTTGTAGGCCTGGTTGGCGGGGTCGAAGGCGATCGCCAGCCGCACGCTCCCGGCGGCCTCGAGCCACCTCTCCTGGTTGAAGGCCGACATCCCCGATTCGAAGAAGGTCTTGGCCTTGCGCTTCCGCTCCTCGAAGACCTTGAGATTCCTTCCCAGCCGCGAGAGCCGCCTGCGCGCCGCGAGATTCATGGCGGACGCCTGCTGCGATGCGGAGGCGGCGCATTCCCGCTGCACCTCGGCGCGGGTGGCGGGGTCCGAGAGCAGCTCGTAGGCCTCGAGGAGCTTCTTGAAGCAGCTCTCCAAAAGCTCCGCGAAGGGCCCCAGGTTCCGCCGGAAGTAGCGGTCCGGATGGAACTGCTTGGAGAGTCCGAAGTAGGCCTTCTTGACCGCCTTGACGTCGGCGTCGACGGCCACGCCCAGGATCTCGTGGTAGGGGCGATCCAGCCCGGTCCGGAATTCGAGGACCTTCCTCTGGATCTCGACGTCGAGGTCCAGGCTCGGGTCGATTCGAACCTCGATGGCCTTCCCGCCCTGGTCCGTCTCCCGATCGGGCGCAGCCGGGGAACCGGAGCCCTCGCCAAACTCGATCATGCCCTGCTTGAGCCAGTCCTCGATGTACCGGTCCACGTCTTCGGGCGGCAGCCCACCGATCTGGCGGAGCACCTGGCAGGAGGTCATCCCGTCGATGCGCGACAGCAGGTACCCCTCAGCTGGGGAGAGAGAGAACTGTGTGGGGTCGCAGTCGGGAGCGAGCCGGGGAATCCGCTCCTCGCCCCCTCCGGTGCCCCCGTTCGCAGGCATCGATCCCCTCCAGGCGCCACCTTCTTGCCGGTCCACGCCTCAGGGCGCTCATCGGTCCTTTTCCGGCAGAAGCTGAGTGCTTCGTGGGGGATCTTGCGGGACTTGCGTCTGGCGGGTGCCCCGTGGGGATCAGCTCACCCCGAGGAGCCGCTCCAAAACCGCCTTCTGCGCGTGGAGGCGGTTCTCCGCCTGGTCGAAGACGATGCTGCGGGGTCCGTCGAGGACCTCGTCGGTGATCTCCTCTCCCCGGTGGGCGGGCAGGTCGTGCATGACCCAGGCTTCCGGCGCCCCCTCCAGGAGCTCGGAGTTGACCTGGTAGGGCTCGAAGATGGCGCGTCGCTGCTCGGCCTGGTCCTCCTGGCCCATGCTCGTCCAGACGTCCGTGTAGACGAAATGGGCACCCCGAACCGCCTCGGCGGGGCTGTTGGTGTAGAGGATCCGGGCCCCGCTCCGCGCGGCCAGCTCGGTCGCGCGCGAGCGGATCTTGGCGGCCGGGAGGTGGCTCTCGGGCGTTGCGAGACGGAGGTCGAGGCCCAGCACCGACGCCGCCAGCAGCAGCGAGTTGGCGACGTTGTTGCCGTCGCCGACGAAGGCGATGCGGGCCTCCTCGAGCGCCATCCGCTCGCAGATCGTCAGCAGATCCGCCATCACCTGACAGGGGTGCAGCAGATCGGTCAGCGCGTTGATGACCGGGATGGTCGCCACCGAAGCCAGCGTCTCGACCAGGCCGTGGTCGGTGGTCCGCGCCACCAGGGCGTCCACCCAGCGCGACAGACTCATGGCCACGTCGCTGGCCGACTCGCGGGTCCCGATGCCGATCTGCTCCGGCGTCAGGAAGATCACGTGTCCGCCCAGCTGGTTCATGCCCGCCTCGAAGGTCACATGCGTCCGAAGCGAAGGATGCTCGAAGTACATGGCAAGCGTCCGGCCGAGCAGGCTCTGGGGGCGCTCCCCCTTGGCGAGCAGAGCCTTGAGTTGCCGCGCGCGCGCGAGGATCTCGAGCAGTGCTTCGGGAGACCAGTCGGCGACGCTGATGAAGTCCTTGGGCATGATTCAGCGGCTCAGGAGCGTTCCGACGCCCCCGTCGGTGAAGACCTCGAGGAGAATAGCGTGGACGATTCGGCCGTCGATGATGTGTGTCCGCGCGACGCCACCCAGGAGCGCGTCGATGCAGCACTCGACCTTGGGGATCATCCCCTCGCGGATGGATCCCTCGGCCAGGAGCTTGCGCGCGTTCTCGATCGAGAGCCGTGAGATCCGCTCGCCGCTCGCATCTCTCACACCTTCCACGTCGGTGAGCAGGATCAGCTTCTCGGCGCGCAGCGCGCGCGCGATCGCGCCGGCCGCCTCGTCTGCGTTCACGTTGTAGGTGACTCCTTCGGCGTCGACTCCGATCGGTGCGACGACGGGCACGAAGCCCGCCTTCGCCACCGCGGTGATCGGCGTGGGGTCGACCTCGATGATCTCTCCCACCCGGCCGATGTCATGGCCTTCCTTGCGCCTGCGGCGCACGGCGATCATTCCGCCGTCCTTGCCGGTGAGACCCACCGCGCGGCCGCCTCCGCGGTTGACGAGATCGACGATCTCGCCGTTGACCCGGCCGCCCAGCACCATCTCCACGACCTCCATGGTCGCGTCGTCCGTGACGCGGAGACCGTCGACGAAGCTCGATTCCAGACCGAGCCTCTCCTGGACCCGGCCGATCTGCGGCCCCCCTCCGTGAACGATGACCGGGCGCAGGCCCACGTACTTGAGGAACACCACGTCCACCGCGAAGGACGCGCGCAGATCGTCGTCGGTCATGGCGTGGCCGCCGTACTTGATGACGACCGTCTTCTCGTAGAAGCGGCGGATGTACGGCAGCGCCTCGACCAGTACGGCCGCTTTGTCGATCAGCTCCTGCACCATGGCTCAGCCAATGCGCCTCTGGGCTTCGCGGCGTGCGCGAGCCACCTCGTCGATCGTGTCCACCAGGCTACGGTACAGAAGCACGTTGCGAACCGCTGCGGAAAGCGCCGCAGCCAGGATCTCACCCACCCCGGCAGAGGCATCCTCGGCCTTCTCCGGGAAGATGCGGAAGACGCCGAGGCCCTTGCCGCGGAAGCTCAGGCGCCCGCAGAGCATGGGCCCTACCGCGCCGTCCTCGGGCGTGTCGGCTCCGGGGTCGAAGCGCGGATCCGAGGCCGGATCGTCGCTGGCGATCAGCGTCCCGCTCTCCAGCACGATTCCCGTGAGACCGAGGCCGGTGGGCAGGGCCGGGCGATCGTTGCGGGTTCCCCGGTCGCACTCGGCCTCGCGCACCAGGTCCCCCTGCTCCGGATCCACCAGATAGAGCGAGACCGGCGCGGCCCCCAGGGCCTCGGCGACGGGTCGGAGCGCCGCTTCGAGAAGTCGCGCGGGCTCCAGCTCCGCCGTCATCGCCTCGCATATCGCGCGGGCGAGCTCGGCCTCTCGCCCGATCTCGGCAGGCGTCTCGGGCGGAGCCGACTCTTCGTCGGCCGGCACGGGATCGCCTTCCCCCTCGACGATCGGACGGATGTCCAGCATCTGTGCGAGCTGCACCGACATGATTCGCATCAGGGCGAGGTCTTCTGCGTCGAAGGGCTCACCGCTCGCCCGCTCCGTGGCGCAGAGCACTCCGAGCACCCGCGGCCCGACGGCCAGCGGCGCGACCGCGAAGGAGTTCGACGCGTAGCGGTCGGCCGGGGCGCGGCCGGCGAACCGCTCGTCCGCATTCACGTCGCCGACCACGATGGGCTCGGAACGCGCCAGCACCATTCCGGCCACGCCTTCGCCGACGGGGACCGCGTCGATCTCGGCCGGCGAGACCTTGAAGCCGCGAGTCGCCGCGACCCGCAGCGAGGCTCCGTCGTCGTCGAGCAGCATCAGCGAGGTCTTGGCCGCGCCCAGGATCTCCGAGACCGCCTGGACCGCTCCTTCGCGAACGGACGCGGCCCTCTCCTCGACGTCGGCCTCCCGGGCCCTCTCCCAGAGTTCCTCGAGCGTCTCCTCCAGGAGCCCGATCCGCCGCCGCAGCCGACTCCACCCCGACGCGATGCCGAAGGTCTCGAGGGCGCGGCGAACCGCCAGGGCGAGCTCCTCCTCGTGAATCGGCTTCGCCAGGTAGTCGAAGGCGCCGAGGCGGAGGGCCTCCAGGACGGTCTCCTGGTCCGTGTGGGCGGAGAGGATGATCACCCGGAGGTCCGGCCGCGTGTCGCGCAGCTGGCGAAAGACCTCGAGCCCATTCATGTCGGGAAGCTGGATGTCGAGGATCACCACGCCGATCGCCTCGTCACCGGCGGCGTCGAGCGCCTCCTGGCCGGTCGCGGCCAGGACGCTCGTCACCTCGATGCCGTCGAGAACGTCGCGAATCGCCTCCCGGAAGAAGCGCTCGTCGTCGACCACCAGGACCTGTGTCGCCGGTTTCATGCCACCCCCCTGGCTGCTTGGCCAGCCCGTCACAAGATGTACCGCGAGAGGTCTTCGTCTTCCACGAGATCGCCCAGCTGCGAGCGAACGAAGTGCTCGTCGATGGTGAGGCTGGTCCCGCCGCGGTCCGGCGCTTCGAAGCTCACCTCGTCGAGGAGCTTCTCGATCACGGTGTGAAGGCGCCGCGCACCGATGTTCTCGGTTCGCTCGTTCACGCTCGCGGCGATCTCGGCGATGGTCCTGACACCGTCGTCGGCGAAGTCGACGGAGACCCCCTCGGTCGCCAGCAGCGCCTTGTACTGCCGGACCAGCGAGTTCGCCGGCTCCGTCAAGATCCGGACGAAGTCGTCCTGGCCGAGGCTCGAAAGCTCGACCCGGATGGGGAAGCGCCCCTGCAGCTCGGGAATCAGGTCGGAGGGCTTCGCCACGTGGAATGCCCCCGCAGCGATGAAGAGGATGTGATCGGTGCGCACGGGCCCGTGCTTGGTCTGGACCGTGGACCCCTCCACGATGGGAAGCAGGTCCCGTTGCACCCCCTCCCGGGAGACGTCGGGACCGGACCTGCCGGCCGTGGCCCCCGCCGCCACCTTGTCGATCTCGTCCACGAAGACGATTCCGGCCTGCTCCACCCGCTGGACGGCGAGCTCTCGCACCCGGTCCATGTCCACCAGCCGGGCGGCCTCCTCGGCGGCAATGGCCGCCAGCGCCGCGGGCACCTTGTCGCGCCGCTTGCGGGTCCTCTTCGGCATCAGCCCCCCGAGCAGGTCCTTGAACTGAACGCCCATCTCCTCGACGCCCTGGGGCGTGAAGACGGAGAACGTCTGGCCCGCCCCTTCCTCCGCGAGCTCCACGTCGATCTCGCGATCGTCGAACTTCCCCTGCCGCAGCATCTTCCGCAGCTTCTCGCGAGTCTCGGCGCGGTCCGCCTGGGGGAGAACGTCGACCTCCTCCGCAGCCGGCCCGGCGTGCGGAGGTGCGAGGCCCGGGGCCGGCAGGGGCGGAAGCAGGCAGTCGAGCACCCGCTCCTCGGCGAGCTCGTCGGCCTTGGCCATCACCACGCGCTTCTCTTCCTCGATCATCATCTGGACGGCGAGATCGGTGAGGTCACGGAGGATCGACTCCACGTCCCGGCCCACGTAGCCGACCTCGGTGAACTTCGAGGCCTCCACCTTGATGAAGGGCGCCTGGGACAGCCTGGCCAGGCGCCTGGCGATCTCCGTCTTCCCGACGCCGGTCGGTCCGATCATGATGATGTTCTTGGGCGCGATCTCTTCGCGAAGCTCCTCGGGCACCTGCTGGCGGCGCCAGCGGTTGCGCAGCGCGATGGCGACCGCCCGCTTCGCGTCGCGCTGCCCGACGATGAAGCGGTCGAGCTCGGAGACGATCTCTCTCGGCGTAAAGGAGCGGAGGTCCGTCACGGCAGTGTCACCACCTGAATCGAGTCGTTGGTGTAGATGCAGATCTCGGCGGCGATCCGCAGCGCGGTCTCGGCGATCTCCCCGACGCCCAGCTCCGAGTGCCGCGCGAGGGCGCGGGCGGCGGAGAGCGCGAAGGAGCCTCCCGAACCGATCGCGGCAATGCCGTCGTCGGGCTCGATCACGTCGCCGCTCCCGGAGACCACCAGGACGCTCTCGGCGTCGCCCACCAGGAGCATGGCCTCGAGCCGGCGAAGCATCCGGTCGGTGCGCCACTCGCGCCCCAGCTCGACGGCGGCGCGGCGCACGTTGCCCGGATGCGCCTCGAGCTTCGCCTCCAGCCGCTCGGACAGCGTGATGGCGTCCGCCGCTCCCCCGGCGAACCCGAAGACGGCGCGGTCCTTCGCCGCCTTGCGCACCTTCTGGGCGTGCTGCTTCATCACGGCATTGCCGACCGTGACCTGACCATCCGAGGCCATGGCGATGCGTCCGTCGCGCACAACGGCAATCACGGTCGTGGAGTGGATCTCCGCCGGAGTCACTTTCCCTTCCTTCCCTTTCCGTCTCGCTTCGCCTGCGAGTCACCACGCCCCCCGCCATCCGGCCGGAGCGAGAACTCGCCCTTCCCTTTGCGGCCCTCTCGAGCCCGCGGGTGAGCCCGATCATAGACTTCGAGCAGGCGTTCCGCAGAAACCGCCGTGTACTTCTGGGTGGTGGAAAGGCTGGCATGCCCGAGCAGCTCCTGGATGGCCCGCAGGTCCGCTCCCATGTCGAGCAGGTGGGTCGCATAGCTGTGCCGTAGCCGGTGGGGGTGCACCCGGTCCGCCAGCCCGGCCCGATCGGCTCGCCTCTGCAAGATGCGACGCACGTCGCGGGGATCTAGACGGCGGGGCGGCTCGCCCCGCTTCGAGCGAAGCGAGGCGAACAGCGGCTCGGCCAGGACACCGGGACGCTGCCGCTGATCCAGGTACTCGCGGAGCGCCGTCCGGGCGGCCGCGGGCAGGGGCACGATCCGTTCCTTGCCCCCCTTCCCCCAGACCCGCACGTCGCCCCGGTGCAGGTCGATGTCCCGCACGTCGAGCGCCACCAGCTCACCGACGCGGATTCCGGCCCCGTAGAGCAGCTCGACCAGCGCCCGATCCCGCAGCGCGCCGCGGTCGATCCGAGCCCGCTCGCCGGCGGCGGGGCGCGCTGCGTCCCGCGAAGCCTCCGCCAATGCCTCGGCGAGGACGTGACAATCGTCGACCGCCAGGGGATTCGGGAGTCGCCTGGGAGCGCGGGGCACCGGAATGCCCACGCTCGGGTCGGCCTCCCGCTCGCCCTCTCGAACCAGGAAGCTGAAGAAGCTTCGCAGCGCGGCCAGCTTTCGCCCCAGCGTGCTGGGAGATTGACGCCGGTGGCGCTCTGCGAGGAAGGCGCGCACGTCGTCCACGCGCACCGTGTCCGGACCGGAGGAGCCGGCCACCGACTCGGCGAACTGGCGAACGTCCGACAGATAGGCGCGCTGCGTGTGGGGGGAGAGATTGCGCTCGGCACGCAGGTGGAGCTCGAAGCAGCTGATCGCCTCCTCGAAGGTCACTCGACCATGGCCGCCACCCGCTTCTGGTAGGAAGCGATGGCTCCGAGGGCGCGCGCGGCGATCAACTGGTGTTTCTCGCGCTTGGGAGTCCGTCGCGAGAGATCGGCGAGCGGAGGGAAGAGTCCAAAATTCACGTTCATCGGCTGAAACCGGCTCGGATCCGCATCGAGCAGGTAGCGCAGCAGAGAGCCGTGAGCCGTGACCTCGTCGGGAAGCGGGGGGGCCTCGCCTCGAGCTCCGAAGGCGGCGCTCACTCCGGCCAGCAAGCCGGTGGCGGCGGATTCGACGTAGCCTTCGACCCCCGTCAGCTGGCCCGCGAGATGGAGACCCGGCCGCTTTTCGAGCTCCAGCGACGCGTTCAGGCACTTCGGCGCGTTCACGTAGGTGTTGCGGTGGACGGATCCAAAGCGCGCGAAGACGGCGTTCTCCATTCCGGGAAGACTGCGGAAGATGCTCCGCTGCTCGGCGATGCGGAGCTTGGTCTGGAAGCCGACCAGATTGTAGAGGATGCCCCGCTTGTCCTCCTGGCGGAGCTGGACCACCGCGTGCGGACGGCGCCCGCTGCGGGGGTCCACCAGGCCCACGGGCTTCATGGGGCCGTGGGCCAGGGTCTCGCTCCCCCTGCGCGCGATCTCCTCGACAGGGAGGCAGCCCTCGAAGTACGGGATCGATTCGAAGGGGCGCAGGGGCACGGCCTGCGCGGTCAGGAGCGCCTCCACGAATCGCGCGTAGCCGGGTGCGTCGAGGGGCAGGTTCAGGTAGTCGCCCTCTCCCTCCTCGTAGCGGGAAGCCCGAAACGCCACCTGGTGATCGATGGAGTCGGCGTAGACGATGGGAGAGATCGCGTCGTAGAAGTAGAGGGAGGTCTCTCCCAACAGCTCCTGCAGCTCGGCGGCCAGCGCCGGAGCCGTGAGCGGGCCGGTCGCGATGATGACGCGGTCTGCCTCGGGGACCCGCGTCACCAGCTGGCTCCGCACTTCGATCCGCGGGTGCGAGCGGATCGCGGCGCTGATCCGCTGGGAGAAAGCGATCCGATCCACGGCGAGTGCGCGGCCGGCAGGAACCGCCGTCTCGTCGGCGACGGCCAGGACCAGTGATCCGAGCCGCCGCATCTCCTCCTTCAGGAGGCCGACGGCGCTCGTGAGCTGGCTGGAGCGCAGGGAATTGCTGCAGACCAGCTCGGCAAAGTCCGGGCTCTGGTGGGCCGGCGAGCGGTGGACTGGCTTCATCTCGTAGACGACGACGCGGACCCCGCGCTCTGCCGCCTGCCAGGCCGCCTCGCAGCCGGCCAGGCCGGCGCCCACCACGCTGACGCGGGGGGCGGAACTTTGCAGATCACTCATCACCACCGACCCAGAAGACGCAGGCCCACTGATCATAGCCGAGAGCCCCCGAGGGGTGCGATGGCGCGAAGACGACCATCGCGCTCCTCCGCCACGCAGCCGTCGAGTTCTAGCTGGATCAGATCGAAGGCGAGACCGGACGCGGACAGGCCCAGCGCGCTCGCGAGTTCGTCGCGCGTCATGGGAGTGTCGCGGAGTGCCTCGAGGATCGACCTCGAGATCGCCGAGCGTCTGGCGCCCTGGGACCTCGAGCCGGGTGCCACTTCGTTGCCGTCCGGTCCGGGTTCTGCCAGAGGCAGCGGGAGAGTGCGAGACAGCGGCTCCAGGATGTCGGCAGGGCTGAGGAGGGTGATGGCGCCGTCCTGGATCAGGCGGTTGGGCCCTTCGCTGGTGGGCGACGTGATGGGGCCGGGAACCGCGAAGACGTCGATCCCCTGGTCTGCCGCGTGCCGGGCAGTGATCAACGAGCCACTTCTTCGGCGGGCCTCGACGACGACGACCGCCAGCGACGCGGCGCTGATCAGGCGATTGCGGAGGGGGAAGTAGGGCGGACGAGGTGGAGTGCCCGGAGGCAGCTCGCTCACCACCGCTCCGGAGCGAGCGATCCGATCCCCCAAGCCCCGGTGAACCGCCGGATAGATCCGATCGGGACCACAGGCCTGGAAGGCCACCGTGATGCCACCGGCCTCGAGGGCCCCTTGATGGGCGGAGGCATCCACACCGACGGCCAGACCCGAGACGACCGCGACGCCGGCCCTGGCGAGTGCCGCGGCCAGGTTCCAGGCCACGCGCCGCCCATAGTGCGTAGCCGCCCTGGCGCCGACGATCGCCACCGCCGGCATTCGGAGCACCGACGGGTCGCCCCGGACTGCCAGCAGCGGCGGCGCGTCGACCAGGCGGCGCAGGCGCTCGGGGTAGGCGGGTGACGAGAGCGGCAGGAGGCGTGCGCCGATCCGGGCGAGCACGCCGGCTCTGCGGCGGATCAGCCGGTCCGAGGGCCTCGCCGCCCGGGCGGAACGGAAGAGATCGTCGGGATCCGAGCCCGCCTCGAGCGCCTTGCACGCCTCTTCGGGCCGGAGTGCGAAGACGGCCTGCACCGCCAGCCAGGAGTGCAGCGCGCGGCGAGTCCGAGCGGCGGAGTCCGCCGGGTCCAGTACGGCCGGGAGGTCTTCCAAGGGAGGGCTCCCCGGGACCGGGGACCTCCATTGGGGTAGCTCCCGGCGGCGCGGAGGGCAAGCGATCCGCGGCGCGCCGGCTGGACCCGCCTCTAGCCCGAACTCCTCATCGGGTTGGCGTGACTTCTACCTGGTTGCGCTCCAGACCACGGAGTCCGAACCCCTGAAGTGGTCGCCGCGGGTCAACTCGACCATCGTCTCGGTCACCAGGGCCACTGCGGTCTCGCTCTCGGCGTTCACGACCAGCAGCTTCGCCACGGTGTTATCCGGAAGCAGCATCTTCTTCTGCTGCACCTCGTCGACGCCTTCACCGATGGGGCGGTAGACCTCGAGCGGACTCCCGACGTCGAGTCCGTGCAGGGTGCCCCGATCCAGGAACACGACGTCCTCCATCCCCATGACCAGCCGATCGTCCGGTGTGAAGACGATCTGCCCGGCCACGTCCGGCCGGGCTCCGATCTCGATCTCCGCTTCGAGCTTCACTCGCGGAAGCACGTGATCGCCGCGCCGCATCTCGCTGCGGGAGAAGCGGATCGTCCCGGTGGAGGTCTGCGACTGCACCGCGTCGATCTCGAGCCAGCCCAGCTGTTTGGTGGCGTAGCCGAACACCTTTCCGTTGGCCGGATGGTAGACCCGCTCGCCCGGGCGGAAGATCTCGAACTGGTCGCCCACCTCGACCTCACCGGCGCCCCGCCCGACGATCACCGTGTCGGATTCGCTCAGCCAGACCTTGCTCCTCGTGGCTGTCGACGATCGTGGTCGAGCCCTGGATCTGGGCCATCGTGACGAAGCCGGTGGTGTTGACCTTGGAGTAGCGGTAGGTCGATCGGAATGCGCCCTCGCCGCCCAGGGACGCGTCCTCCATCGAAGCCGGAACCCCTGCCTCACCCGAGAGAGGCTGCATTTGGGCGGCCTCTTCCGCGCTGAGCTTCCGCATCTCCCTCGCGGTGATCCAGATCTTGTCGGCGGGGAAGATCCGGTGGGGGTTCTCGATCCCCTGGTTGTCCTGCCAAACGGACGGCCACACCCAGGGTGTGCCGAGGTAGGCATCGGAGATGTCCCAGAGGGTATCTCCGGGCGACACGACGTGGATACGGCCGGTGCGGCCCTGCTGGTCGCGACTCACGGGGCCAATCTCGACCTCATGAGTTCGTGCTGCCGGCGCGACCTCGGTGGCCTGGCTGGCCTCCGTGTCGGGCGCGGGCGCCGACGCCTCCGAGTCTGCGGGAGCGGCGGGCTCCTGCGCCTGCTCGGTCGAGGCCTTCACGGCCTCCTCGGCGACGGCCTGGGGAACGAACACTGCCAGGGCAATGGCCGCAGCAAGAGCGATTCTCGGGGCCCTCATGGTTTCCCTCCGGTTGCTGTCCCTCGTGGCGCACGGGTAGGTGCGCCGGGGGGTGGGCGGGAAACTCATCGGCCAGCCTGGGGAAATGCTTTACCCTCCCCCGGGGGCTCGCCCGCCTGGGAGTGGGGACGTCCCCGGCAGGAAGACCTAGCCCTCGGCAGTCTCGGCGCTGAGGCGGCCCTGCATCTCGCGGATCGGAGCGGCCCAATCGGGATCGGGCCGCTTCTCGCCGCTCTCGCCTTGGAGAATCGCGTCCAGATCGCGAATCGCCCGCACCAGGGTCTGCCGGGCCTGCTCGGTCTCGCCGTTCGCCTCGTAGGCCAGGGCGAGGTGGTAGCGCACCAGCGCGAGCTCGACCTCCTTGGCATCCATCCCGCTCTCGGCTTCCTTCAGGTAGCCGATCGCCGCCGACGGGAGCTCCTTCTTGTAGAGGACCCATCCGAGGGTGTCGGCGGCATTCGGATTGTCGGGCAGGAGCGCCTTGGCCTCCTGGGCCAGCTCCAGTGCCCGGTCCAGGTCTCCTCCCTCCTCCGTGAGCAGGTAGGCCAGGTTGTTCCTTGCCACCCCGAGGTCGGGGTCCAGGCGAATCGCCTCTTCGTAGTGGGCCATCGCCTCCTGGTTCTTGGATTGCATCTCGTAGAGGGTCCCGACCACGAGTTGCAGCGTCCCGGAATCGGGTTTCCGCGCCAGCGCCGACTCGTAGGTCTCGAGAACCTCTTGTGGGCGCCCGGTGATCGCCAGGTAGCGGGCCAGGTTCTGGTAGCCGGCCAGATCGTTCGGATCGAGCTCGATGGCGCGGCGGAAGGCAGCCTCGGCCTCGGCCTTCTTGCCGCTGTAGAGCAGGACCTCGCCGCTCAGCCGGTTGAGTCCCGCGTCGTCGGGCTTCACGGCAAGTGCGGCCTCGATCCGCTCGGCCGACTCCACCAGCCGTCCCTCGCGAACGTCGAGGTCGAAGAGCGCCCGCAGCACCTCGTAGCGAGGCGACTCCGGCTCGTAGGCCAGGGTCAGATGATACCGCGCCGTTTCCCAGTTCCGCTGTTTCGAGAAGAGGCGACCGAGGGCGTAGTGTGCCTCGTCGTCGCGTTTCTCCTCGGGAATCGCCTCGAGCTCCGCCAAGGCCTCGTCGACCTTGTCCTGCCGGAGCAGACTCTGGGCCACCAGGATGTGCATCGACACGTCGTCGGGTTTTCGCCGCAGCACCCGCCGGCCGGTCTCCACGGCCAGGTCGTGGTCACCCAGAGAGGCGTGGACTCGGGCCAGGACCCTTTGGGCCTCCACCAGCTCGGCGTCCAGCTCCAGGGCGCGCGAGATCTCGGCGCGCGCCGCGGTGCGGTCCCCCTGGAGGAGGAAGGTGGATCCGAGCAGGAAGTGGGCCTGGGCCCAGTCGGGCCGGGCTTCGATGGCGCGGCGCAGCGCGGCGGCGGCGGCGTCCAGCTCGGCCTCGGCCAGGTCGATCTTCGCCTTCACGAAGAGGGCCTCGGGATTCGCCTCGTCTCGGGCCAGGACGGCGCTGACGATCGCCCTCCCCTGCGCGATCCGCGATCGATCCTCTTCGCGGTAGCCAATATCCACCAGCAGCTCCGCCTTGCGGAGCTTGGAGCGGACATGGTCGGGGGAGGCGCGCAACGCCGCCTCCGCTGCCTCGAGTGCGCCCTCCTGATCTCCCTGTCGTCCCCGGTAGGAGGACAGCAGCAGATAGGGCTGTGGATCGGCGGGGTCGGCCTGGGTGGCCGCCTCGATCATGGCGTCGGCCTTCCCGGTCTCTCCCCGAGCGTCGTAGAAGCGCGCCAGGCCGTAGATCAGCTCGAGGTTGCCCGGATCCGCCTCGATCCCCTCGCGCAAGACCAGCTCGGCCTCGTCGAAGCGCTCGCGCGCGTAGAGGAAGTTGGCGAGGAGCGAGTAGGCGGCAGCCCGCCTCTCCTCTTCGGCCAGCTCGATGGCCTTGCGATAGGACAGCTCGGCCTCTTCATCCCGCTCGCCGTCGGCGGCCAGGAATGCGGCGAGCGCTGCATGGGATCCGAGGCCGGGCTCGACTTCCACGAGCTTGCGGTACAGCGGCTCCGCCTGGGAGAACTCCTCGCGGCGCCTGTGGTAGTTCGCCAGCAGCAGTAGCGGTGCAGCGTCCTCGGGAGCCACCTCCACCGCGCGAGCGAAGGCCTCGCCGGCATCGCTCTCCCGCTTCAGGGCCTGGAGCGCGCGCGCTTTCAGCAGCCAGGCAGTAGCCCGTTCCGGCTCGACCGCCAGCACCTCCTCGGCCTGGCTGAGCGCGTTCTCGAGGTCGGATTCGTCTCCAAACAACAGGAGCTGGGCGTACTCGAGCCTCGCGTCCAGGTTGGCCGGGTCGAGGCGCACGGTCTCCTGCAGCTCCCAGTACGCCTGGCGGACCTTCTTCTCCGCCATCAGAGCCTTGGCCAGGCCGTAGTGGGCGTCGGCGCGGTTGGGGTCGACCTGCAACATGTTCTTGAACTCGATGATGGCCTCCGCGTACTTCTCCTCCTCGAGGTAGGCCTGGGCGCGCTCCTCGTGCTCCGCGAGACGCTCCGCGTCCTCCTGACAGGCCCCCACGATCAGCACCACCGCGAGCAGCGCAATCACGCGCGTCCATTGAACGAGAACCATGGCGACTCTCCTCACTCTCTGCCGTTGCGAAGCGAACCGAAGCCTACCCGATCGCGGAGGAATCCACCGGATCCGCAGCGCCTCCGCTGGACGCTGCGCCCTCGCCACCGCGGTTGCGCCGCCACGAGGGATGCGTGATCCCCATACGCCGAATCATGTAGTTGAGCTTGCGGCGACTGACCCGAAGCAGCTGGGCCGCCTCCTTCTGGACGTAGCGGGTGCGCTGGAGCGCCTCGAGGACCACCGCCCTCTCGACCTGCTCGAGCGCAACACCGCCGGGCGGTAGCTCGGGACGCCAGCCGCCGCCGCCCGCGTCTCGCGTGGCCGCGGGGAGACCGATGTCTTCGGCCGCGATGCGCTCTCCATCCGACATCAGCACCGCGCGCTCGATCGCGTTGCGGAGCTCGCGGATGTTGCCGGGCCAGCTGTGGCCCCTGATGCGCGCGAGGGCCTCGCTGGAGAAGCCGGTGCGGGGCCGGCCGAGCTCCCGGGAGAACTCGGCCAGGAAGTGCTGCGAGAGTGCCTCGAGGTCCTCCGACCGTTCGCGCAGCGGAGCCAGCCGGATCCCGATCACGTTCAGGCGAAAGTAGAGGTCCTCCCGGAACCTTCCCGCGCGGATCGCCCGCTCGAGATCCTGGTTGGTGGCGGCGACGATCCGGACGTCGGTGCGAAGCGCCTCGCTGCCACCGAGACGCTGGAACTGCTGGTCCTGGAGCACGCGCAGCAGCTTGGCCTGGGTCGCCGGCGACATGTCGCCGACCTCGTCCAGGAAGAGGGTGCCCCGGTCCGCCTGCTCGAAGCGTCCGATTCGCAGGCGATCGGCCGAGGTGAAGGCACCCCGCTCATGTCCGAAGAGCTCGGACTCCAGCAGGGTCTCGGGGAGCGCCGCGCAGTTGACCTTGACGAAGGGCGCGGCAGCCCGCGGCGAGTTCGAGTGGATCACGCCTGCGATGAGCTCCTTGCCGGTCCCCGTCTCACCGCTCACGAGAACGGTGGACCGCGTGGGCGCCACGCGCATGGCCAGGTCGAGTGCGGCCCGCAGGGACTCGCTGGTCCCGACGATCCGGTCCGCGCCGAGGCGCTCCGCCCGCTCCTCGCGCAGTGTCGCGACCTCGCGGACCAGCCGGGCGTGGCTGCAGGCCTTGTCGACCCGCGTCTCGAGCTCTTCGAGCTCGAAGGGCTTCTGGACGAAATCGAAGGCCCCGAGCTTCATCGCCTCGACGGCGGTCTGTATCGATCCGTAGGCAGTCATCAGCAGCACGGCGGCGCGGGTGTCCCGCTCCCGGGCGGCGCGCAGGACGTCGATCCCGCTCGCGCCCGGGAGGCGGAGATCGGTCACGACCACGTCGTACGATTCGACACCGCGGTCGCGAAGCCGTTCCACGGCCGCGTCGCCGTTGGATGCCTGATCCACCTTCCCGAATCGCTCGCCGAGCGCCCGCGCAATGCCGCGCCGGAGCGAGGCGTTGTCCTCGACCAGGAGAATCCGCAGCGCCTTCACGACGGAAGCTCAGCCACGGGCAACCGGACGCAGAAGCTGCTCCCGGCTCCCTCACGGCTCGCCACCCCGATCGACCCGCCGTGGCTGAGGACCACCTTCTGCGCATTGGCGAGGCCCACGCCGGATCCCCCCTCCTTGGTGGTGAAGAACGGGTAGAAGATGCGCTCCCGGAGCCGCTCGGGAATTCCGCGGCCGCTGTCGGAGATGCGGATCTCGAGCTCGCGTCTGTCGTCGCCGGAAGAATGCGAGCGGAGCTGGAGGAGCAGCCGGTGCTCCCGCTCCGGGCCGCTCTCGGCCATCGTCTCCAGGGCATTCACCAGGAGGTCGGTCAGCGCCGCGCGGAGCTCTCCGGCGTCTGCTTCGATGCGGGGCAGGACATCCGCGTAGTCCCGTTGGATCGCACCGGCGAAGGGGATGCGCGCCCGAGCCAGATCGAGGGACGCCTCCAGGATCGCCGCGGGATCGCAGGAGACCCGGCTGATCGAAACCGGGCGCACGAACTCGAGGCTCGTCGTCACCGTCCCGGCCAGGGCGCGAAGCTCGCCCATCAGCTCCTCGACGAGCGAGACCTCTTCGGGACGGTCGCCGAGCTCGCGCTTGAGCAGGCCCGCCAGTACCTCCATGCTCGCCAGGGGATTGCGGATCGCGTGCGCCAGGCCGGCGGCCATCTGTCCGAGCGCGGCCAGGCGGTCGCGCAGGCGGTCCTGCTCGTCCATCCGCTCGAAGGGCGTGAGATCGCGAAACACGATGGCGGCGCCGCGCACCACCCCGGACGGGTCGCGCACGGAGAGCACCGTGAACCCGATGGTTCGGGCGGGGTGGCCGTTCACCGGCTCCAGCACCAGCTCGGCGCGGCTGGGCCGGTCCCGGCCGTCGAGGGCTTCACGGAGCTGAGCCAGCACCGCGGGCTGGGCGGCCAGGACCTCCTGGCAGGGCCGCCCGAGCAGCGATTCGAGGGGCGCGTCCGGGCAACCGAGAATCCGGCGCGCTTCGGGGCTCAGGCCGACCAAGGCGCACTCGGCGTCGATGGCCACCAGCCCGGAGCGCATCGACCCGATCACCCAGCTGGCGAAATCCGGGTTCCGAATCGTCACCCGGGGTGTATCGGTTCGCCAACAGCGCGCCCTGAGTTGCGATTTCGTAACTCACTGCACCCTGCCGCGGGCGCTGGGGGATCAATCCTCGAGGGGCTGGACCGGGACCAGGTAGTGCTTCCCCTCCTGCTCCAGCCAGTCGTCGCCCTTGAGCTCCTTGACGACCCTGGTGACCGTTTCGCGCGAGGTGCCGATCATGTCGGCGATCTGCTGGTGGGTGAGGGTCGGGGTGCGACGGCGGCTCCCGTCATCGCAGGGCTCGTCGGCCAGTCGTTCGAGGAGACCTTTGGTGCGGTCCTTGACGCGCTGGAACGAGAGGGCGCTGGCCTGCTCGTTGATGGTTCGCAGGCGGTGCGAGAGCTCCTGGATCACGGACATGGCGAGGTCCGGGCTCTTCCTGAGCAGCCCGATGAAGTCGGATCGGGAAAGGGCGAGCATGCGCACCGGGGTGAGAGTCTTCACGGACGCCGAGCGCGGCAACCGCTCCAGGAGCGCCATCTCGCCCACGAAGTCCCCCTCGCTGAGGAACTCGAGGATCTTCTCCCGCCCGTCCTCCGAGAGCTTCGTGACCTTCACGCGCCCCTCGCGAATGATGTACATGTAGTCGCCCGGGAGTCCCTCCTCGACGATGGTGGTGTTCCTCGAATAGCGGCGCTCGATCAGGTGGGAGGCGATCTGCTCCAGATCTCCGTCCGCCACCTGGGCGAACAGCGGAATCCCGCGGGCGATATCCAGCGCGTCCCGCGAACCTCCAGAAGTCGTCATGGCGACACCTCTGCTCCGATTTCAGGAGCCCTACCCAAGAGCCTAGCGACTCGTTCCGAAGCCAATTCCTCGTCGTCCCTCCGGCCCCGAATCCTTAGATGAGATCCCCTCGCCCCCGCTTCCGCAGCTTCGACACCACGTTTCGGACCTCGGGGCTCCTCTCCAGGCTCGAGACCAGCACGGCATCCCCCGCGTCGATCACCACCAGCCCGTGGACGCCCAGGAGCACGATGGGCCGCTGCTCCGCCTGCACCAGGTTCCCTTCGGCATCGCAGAGGAGCACCTCACCGCCCATGACCTGCGTCACACTTCGCCCGACGCCGAGCTCGTCGGCGAGCGACTTCCAGGTTCCGACGTCGCTCCAGCGGAAACGCACCGGCAGGCACCAGACCCTGCGGCTCGATTCCAGCACGGCGGTATCGATGGGCGCAGAGGGCGCACGCCGGTAGGCGGCCTCCATCGCCTCGTCCCAGGCGCGCCGGCCCCTCCCCGCGCCTCGCAGGGGAGCAAGGGCCCGGTGGACCCCCGGCGCGTGCGCCTCGATCTCCTCCAGGATCGCCCGGGCCGTCCACACGAAGACCCCCGCGTTCCACAAGTAGGTTCCGCGCTTCAGGTAACGCCTGGCGCGGGCCCGATCCGGCTTCTCGACGAAACGGGACACCCGGCGCAGGCCGGGGTAGCCGCGCGCGGCGGGCTCTCCCACTCGGATGTAGCCGTAGCCGGTCGCCGGCCGGGTCGGCTTCACGCCCAGCGTCACCAGCACGTCACCCCCTGCCGCTGCGTCGGCGGCGCGGCGGATCGCGCTGGCGAAAGCTTCGGCGTCCGGAATCTTGTGGTCGGCCGGGAGCACCGCGAGGACCGCCTCCGGGTCGTCGCGGGCGAGCCACTGGGCCGCTGCGCCCACGGCCATCGCCGTGTTGCGCCCGCGGGGCTCGACCAGGATTCGCCGCGCTGGCAGACCGGAGACGCGCCGCATCGCCCCGGCGTGCTCCCGGGCGCAGACCATCCAGATCCGGTCGCGCCCCGCAAAACGCCGCGCCCTCGCCAGGGTCGACTCGAGCAGGGTCCTGGGCTCACCGACTCGCAGCAGGGGCTTGGGATGAGCCTCCCGCGAGAGTGGCCAGAAGCGGGTTCCCGCGCCACCCGCCAGGATCACCGCAGAGACCGGACGCCGCCGCGGGCGGCTCATCGGCCCACGCTGACGTACTCGAAGCCCGCCTCCCGCATCTGATCCGGCTGGTAGACGTTGCGCAGGTCCACCACCAGCGGCCGCTCGAGCCGGCCCTGGATGCGCGCGAAGTCGAGCATGCGGAACTGGTTCCACTCCGTCATGATGACGAGCGCGTCGGCGCCCTCGCAGGCTTCGTAGGCGTCCTTGGCGAAGGTCACCTCCGGGAGCAGCTTCGCCGCCGGCGCCATCGCCACCGGGTCGAATGCGCGAACCGCGGCGCCCAGCTCGAGCAGGCCCCGGATGATGTCCACGGAGGGCGCGTCGCGCATGTCGTCGGTCTCGGGCTTGAAGGAGAGCCCGAGCACCGCGATGGTGGTACCGGAGAGATCCCCGCCCACCGCGTTCTCGATCTTCTCGACCATGCGCTGGCGCTGCCGCTCGTTCACCCGGATCACCGCCTCCACGATCTCCAGGCGCTCGCCCGCCTCCCTGGCGAAGTGGGCCGCCGAGCGCGTGTCCTTGGGAAAGCACGATCCGCCGAAGCCGGGGCCCGCGTGCAGGAACTTCGGGCCGATGCGGCCGTCCAGTCCGATTCCCCGGGCGATCGCCTGGACGTCGGCGCCGGTCTTCTCGCAGAGATTCGCGATCTCGTTGATGAACGAGATCTTGGTGGCGAGGAAGGCGTTGCCGGCGTACTTGGTGAGCTCTGCGCTGGCGATGTTGGTGAGTACGAAGGGTGTCTCGTTCAGGAAGAGCGGGCGGTAGAGGTCTTTGAGGATCGCCAGCGGCGCCTCCTCGTCGGTGCCGATCACCACGCGATCCGGGCGCATGAAGTCCTGGATCGCCGCGCCTTCGCGGAGGAACTCGGGGTTGGAGGCGACGCTGAACTTCACGTCCGCTCCGGTTCCGTCGAGCTCGGCCTGGATCCAATCGCGGACGCGGTAGGCGGCCCCCACCGGAACCGTGCTCTTGGTGACGATCACCTTGTAGCCGTTCAGGTTCTGGCCGATTTCCCGGGCGACCTGCTCCACCGCCGAGAGATCGGTTCCCCCGTCGGGCCGCGCCGGCGTCTGAACGGCGATCAGGACCACCAGCGAGGAGCGCACGGCCTCGGCGGTATCGCTGGTGAAGCTGAGGTGTCCCTGCTTCACGTTCCGCTCGACGAGCGAGTCCAGCCCCGGCTCGTAGATCGGGATCTCCCCGCGCTCGAGGGCCTCGATCTTGCTCACGTCCTTGTCCGCGCAGATCACGCGAACGCCGAACTCGGCGAAGCAGGCGCCGGTGACCAGGCCGACGTAGCCCGTGCCGATCACGCAGATGTTCATTGACCCGACTCTCCTTCGATGCGCTCCCGCAGGTGATCGATGGTGCGGAGGAGTCCCTCCCGCAGTGGAACGGCGGGATTGTAGCCGAGCAGGTCTTCCGCCCGTCCGAGGTCGGCGAGGCTGTCCCGCACGTCACCCGCCCGCGGCGGATCGTACTGCGGCTCCACCCGGGCACCGGTCAGCTCGACGATCTCGCCCAGCAGCTGATTCAGGCTGATGCGCCTTCCCCCGGCGACGTTCATCACCGTCCCCGACGCGCGCGGGGCGTCCGCTGCCAGCAGGTTCGCCTGGACCGTGTCCGAGACGAATGTGAAGTCGCGGGTCTGCTCTCCATCGCCGTAGATGCGCGGTGACTCGCCCCGCAGGCAGGCCGTCGCGAACTTCGGAATCACCGCGGCGTACTCGCTCTTCGGATCTCTGTCTCGGGCCGTACACGTTGAAGTAGCGCAGCGCGACGGTCTCGAGATCGTAGAGGCGGCTGTAGAGGCTGCAGTAGGCCTCTCCCACGTACTTCTGCAGTGCGTAGGGCGACCTGGGGCTCGCCGGCATCGTCTCCACCTTGGGCAGGGTCGGCGTGTCTCCGTAGGCCGAAGAGGAGGCGGCGAAGACCAGCCGGCGAACTCCGGCCTGCCGGGCGGCCTCCAGCAGGCCGAGCGTGCCCGTGACGTTCACGGCGTTGGTTCTCTCGGGCTCGGCGATGCTGCGCGGAACCGAGGCGAGCGCCGCCTGGTGGAACACCACCTCGACGCCGCGGACGGCGCGCGCCACGAGCTCCGGGTCGCGCAGGTCGCCGCGCAGGAGCTCGATCCGATCCCGGCACTGGGCGAGGTTCTGCTCGCGGCCCGACGAGAAGTCGTCGAGGACCCGGACCGACCAGCCGCCCTCGAGCAGGCGGTCCGCGATGTGGCTTCCGATGAAGCCGGCCCCGCCGGTCACCAGCGCCGTGCGTCCGGACTGCTCTCCACTCATCGGCTGCCCGGCCCGCCGCGCCGCCGTCCGCTCGCCCGCTCCTGGGCTTCGAGGTCCGCCTCCACCATGATCCGCACCAGCTCCTCGAAGCGGGTCCGCGCCGTCCACCCGAGCTCCTCACTCGCCTTGCTGGGATCGGCGAGCAGCGTGTCGACCTCGGCCGGCCGCAGCAGCGCCGGATCGGTGCGGACGAAGTCCGCCGGGTCGAGATCCACGTGATCGAACGCGATCCTCACGAAGTCGCCGGGAGAGTGGTGCTCCCCGGTCCCGATCACGTAGTCGGAGGGCTCGTCCCGCTGCAGCATCAGCCACATCGCCTCGACGTACTCCGGGGCGTAGCCCCAGTCCCGCTTGGCGTCGAGGTTTCCGAGCCGCAGCTCGTCCTGCAGACCGAGCTTGAGCCTGGCAGCGGACTCGCGTGATCTTGCGGGTGACGAACTCGCGGCCGCGCCGGGGCGACTCGTGGTTGAAGAGGATCCCCGACACCGCGAAGAGGCCGAAGCTCTCGCGGTAGTTGACGGTGATGTAGTGGCCGTAGACCTTGGCGACGCCGTACGGGCTGCGGGGATGGAACGGCGTCGCCTCGTTCTGGGGACTCTCCCGCACCCTCCCGAACATCTCGGAGCTGGAGGCCTGGTAGAAGCGGATCTCCGAATCCACCAGCTTCAGCGCGTCGAGCATCCGGGTGACACCGAGTGCGGTGAACTCGCCGGTGAGGGAGGGCTGCACCCAGGAAGTCGGGACGAAGGACTGGGCCGCCAGGTTGTAGACCTCGTCGGGGCGGCTCTCGCGGAGCACGCTCAAGAGCGAGATCTGATCGAGCAGGTCCGCCTGGTGCAGCTCGATGCGCCCGGAGAGATGGGCGATCCGCTCGAAGCTCTCGGTGCTGGAGCGCCGCACCATCCCGTGGACGTCGTAGCCCTTCTCGAGCAGCAGCTCGGCCAGGTAGGAGCCGTCCTGCCCGGTGATGCCCGTGATCAGCGCGCGGCGGGCACTCATTTCCTCTCTCCTTCGGTCCCCGCCGAGGCCTGCGACTCCGGCTCACCCGTGTCGAAGAACCCCAGGTTTCGCAGCAGCCGCAGGGTGAGCAGGCCCACCGCCCCGAGGAAGAGTATCGCGGCGTAGCCCTCGAGCCGGGTGAAGGAGACCGCGATGATGCAGAAGCAGGCGGTCAGGAAGTAGAGGGAGAGGACCGCGGAGCGGTGGGAGCCCTCGGACTCGAGCAGGCGGTGATGGATGTGAAGGCGATCGGCCTGCATGATGTTGGTCCTTCGGCGCAGGCGGCGCAGGATCGAGAGCAGCGTGTCGATCAGCGGAACCGCCAGCGCGAGAAGCGGCACGATGAACGTCAGGAGAGTAACCCGCTGATAGCCCTCCAGCGCAAGCAGGGAGAGTGAATAGCCGATGAAGAGCGCGCCGGTGTCGCCGACGAAGATGCGAGCCGGCGGGAAGTTGAAGGGGAGAAACCCGAGCAGCGCTCCGACCAGCGGGACGCCCACCAACACGCCCAGCACGTGGTTCCCCTGCCAGGCGATGAAGGTCAGCGTCACCGCGATGATCGCCGCAATCCCGCTGGCGAGTCCATCGAGGCCGTCGATCAGGTTGATCGAGTTGGTGACGACGACGATCCAGAGCGCGGTCACCACCCAGACCAGCCAGGTGGGGAGGAACCAGACCTGCCGCGAGATCGGATCGGTCAGGTGGTCGATCTGGAAGCCGAAGGCGATGGCGATCCCCGCCGCGAGGATCTGCACCGCGAGCTTGGGAAGGGCGCCGAGCCCCCAGCGGTCGTCGAGCGCGCCGAGGCTCAGCACCAGAAGACCGCCCAGAAGCAGGCCCTCCAGGCGGGAGAGGAACGGGGTCTCCTCGGGAGCCAGCAGGATCGCCGCAGCCAACCCCACGAAGAAGCCCAGAGCCACCGAGAACCCGCCCAGCAGCGGGATGTTGGGACGCCGGTTGACCTTCCGCTCCTCGGGCTGGTCGATCGCACCGACGGCGATCGCGAGCCGAGCGACGATCGGCGTCGCCAGTGCGGAGACCCCGAGTGCCAGGAGAAACGCGAGGGTGATGGACCAGATCGTCACGGGGCCCTCAGCCGTGCAGGGTCAGCGAAGCGTCACGACCCGGGACGGAACACGGCCGGCTCAACCCGCGTATCCGTATCGATCGCCGCTGTGGGCTTCGCCGTTCAGAACCATGCCGAGCACGCGGCGTCGATCGACCACCTCCAGCGCGGAGGCCACCTCCTCCGCGGCCGTCGAGTCGGCTTTGACCACGAAGATCATTCCATCGCAGAGATCGGTGATCGTCTTGGCGTCGGGGATGCCGAGGACGGCGGGCACGTCGAAGATCACGAGGTCGTAGCTCTGGGCCAGCTGTTCGACCAGCTCCGCCATCCGCGTGGAGGCGAGCAGCTCCGAAGGATTGGGCGGGAGGGAGCGGACCGGGAGCACCTGGAGGTGGGAGCCCTGGACCTCGATGACCGCCTCCTCCAGGGCCGCCTCTCCCTTCAGCAACTCGCCGAGGCCGGCGTCCACCCGCAGCCCGAGGGACTGGTGCACCTTCGGCCGGCGGAGATCGCAGTCCACCAGGAGCACCCGCCGCCCGACGCTCATGGCCGATACCAGCGCGAGATTGACCGCGGCCGTGGTCTTGCCCTCTCCCGCGACCGAGCTGGTCACGGCGATGGTGCGGAGCGGCTGCTGGGCGGCCAGGGAGTCGATCCGGCCGCGCAGGGTGCGGAACTGCTCGGCGACGTAGGACTCCGGCTGCAGGATGGCGATGCGGCGCTTGTTGAGCCCGCCCGCCGTCTCGTCCGCCGCGCTGGAGGAGCGCGCGAGCCACCGCTTCCAGAAGGGCCTCCGCGGCGCCCTGGCGGGGCGGCCGGAGCGGCCGGCGCCGAGAGCGGCTGCGGACGGCGCTCCGGTGGCCATCGGTACGTCGGGGACGAGCGGCGCGGCGGGCGCGGCGGCCGTCTCGCGGACCCGCTGGGTGCGCTGCTCCTCCGCGCGCCGAAGAGCGTCGTAGACCTTGCCCATCAGAACTCCTCTGCTCGTCGCGCGCGGAAGAGGCCGAAGGGGCCACGCCGCTTCCGCTGAGGCTCTCGGGTGGAATGGCTAGCAGATTCGGGGGCCGATTCACGATCGAGGAGCCCGAGATCACGCGCGACCTCCGTAATCGTATCGGCTCCCAGGGTCTCCCTCTCGCGAGCGAATCCCAGCAGGAGGGCGCCGTCGCAGACGATGTTGACCAGGCGAGGGGTCCCGTCGGACACCTCGTGGATCCTGCGGAGCGCCGCGCTCTTGAAGATCCCCTTGCCCGTGTAGCCGGCCAGACGGAGACGCTCCTGGACGTAGGCGGACGTCTCCTCCTCCGTGAAGGGATGCAGCTGGTGGCGGAGCACGATCCGCTGGCGCAGCTGCCTGAGCCCCGGAAGCGCCAGCATCTCCCAGAGCTCGGGCTGCCCGACCAGCAGGATCTGGATCAGCTTCGAGATCGGCGTCTCGAGATTGGAGAGGAGCCGGATCTCCTCCAGCATCTCCAGCGAGAGGGTCTGGGCCTCGTCCACGATCAGCAGCGTGGTCAGATCCTGCTCCAGGCGCTCGATCAGAAAGCGATTCAGCGCCAGCAGGTACTCGCCCTTGGTGGCGCAGCTCTGCTCGATCCCGAACTCGTCGAACAGCACGCGGAAGAAGTCGAGGGGCTCGAGCTTGGGATTGAAGATGAAGGCGGAGAGCACCTGCCTGTCGAGCTGGGCGAGCAGCGCGTGGAGAAGCGTCGTCTTTCCGGTCCCGATCTCGCCGGTCAGCAGCACGAACCCCTTGCGAGCCTGCACACCGTAGACGAGGGTGGCGAGTCCCTCGCGGTGGGTGTCTCCGAGATACAGGAACGACGGGTCCGGCGTCATCTCGAAGGGGCTCTGCACGAGTCCGTAGAAGGAGTGGTACATCGGGGATCTTCCTAGCCCTGCTCCGGTCCGCGGCCGGCTCGGCCGGCGCCTCGGCCTCTTCGCCCTCGACGATCTCCTGGACGAAACCCGGGACGCCGTTCACGGCCCAGTTGCCGGCGACGGCTCCGACCAGAACGACGCCGGTGACCGCCACCGCCGCCACCGCGTTGCGGATGCGGCGGCGGCGCATCGCGGCGCGATCCGACTCGAGGACGATCCCGGGAATCGAGGCGAGCACCGGGAGGCGGAGCGCCGTCTGGAGCTGGCGCGCCCCGTGGAAGGAGGAGTCGATCGCCTCGAGGAGCACCGCGACGCCGGCGCCCAGCCCGATCCCCAGGACCAGCCCGACCACGATGATCACGATGCGGTTGGGCGAGAAGGGCTCCGGGGGCGCGAATGCGGACTCGAGGATCCGGAACTGCTCGCCCTTCTGGCGCCGCTCCATGTTGGCCGCGACACCGGCCTCGAGCCGCTTGTTGCTGAACTCCTGGTAGCTCGCGAAGAGGTGCTGGTACTCGCGCTCCAGCGCGGAGAGCTGCTCGGCCACCCGCGGAGTCGCCGGCCAGATTCTCGTAGATCTGGGCGATCTGGGCGTTCAGCCGCTCGATGTCCTGGCGCGCGGCGATCGGCGCGCAGACTCGGCGCGCTGCTGCTCGCGCGCTGGCGTTCTGCTGGGCGGGAGAGAGATCCGTCTCCTCTCCGTCCTCGCGCAGCCGCCTTCTCGATCTTCGCCTTCACCTCGGCGATCTCCTGCTGGGTGGCGACGATGTCCGGGTGCTTCTCCGTGAAGCCCCGGCCGCTGTACTCGGCGAGCTGCAGCTCGAGGAGCTCGAGCTTGCGGCCGGGAGTCATCTGGTTGGGATGGTCGCTGAGCGCGGCCCCTCCCGCGAGCATCTGCTGCTTGTAGAACGCCTCGTCGCTCTCGGCGATGGCCAGGTCGCGCTGGGCATCGCGGATGAGGTCGATGGAGCGCTCGAGGAGCCGATGGTTGGACGTCGAGATCCTCGGGAAGCCGCCCGGGGTTCGCGTCCTTCACCTCGGCGATCCGGGCCTCCACCTCGGCGATCCGGGTCGAGAGCCGCTCGAGCTCCGCCTCGATGAACTCCGAGGTGTCGCCCGAGACCTGGACCCGGCCCTTCAGGTGCTCGTCGATGAAGTCGTTGGCGAGGCGGTTGGCCACCGCCGCGGCGGTGGCCGCGGAATCGCTGTGGTAGTGGAGGCGGAAGGTGTTGATCTCGAAGTCGCGGCTGGCGCCTCCTGTCCGTCGACCTCGAGCTCCGGCAGCACGGGCTCGACGCGGATGTGGCTCCGCATCAGCGAGATCACCTCCTCGCGGGTCATCTCCTGCGACTCCTCGGGATAGAGCTCGAGCTCGGTGATGACTCGCGAGAGGCGGCCGCGGCTCAGGATCTGCATCGTCATCAGGTGCAGCCGGCCCTCGAGCTCGCTCTCCTCCAGCGTCGACTCGATCAGCCCCTTGGAGATCGACTGGGGCTCGACGAGCAGCGTCGTCCAGGCCGCGTACCTGTTGGGCAGCAGGGCCGCCGTGACGATGGCGATCAGGAAGACGGCCCCGGCGACCACGGCCATGGTGCCCTGGCGGCGGCGCAGCACGCCGCCGAGATCTTGGATCTGGAGTCCCTGCTCCGGGTTCATGGGTTGGCTCCGTTTTCAGAGGGCGCACTCAGAGGCGAATCGGATCGAACCGATACTCGACACCGAAGCTGACGCGAAGGCGATCGTAGTCACGCCCGATACCCGAGTCCGCATCGGTGCTCTGATTGAAGTAGAGGAAGTTGCCGTACAAGCGTGGTTCGCTTCGTGAGGCGATAGCGAACGTTCAGCCTGAGCCACAGGGTCATGTATTCGAAGTCCTGATCGACGCGAACGGCCCGGATACCCAGCGATTCTGCGACATCCGTGAACGCCGGGCCGAGGCCAGGCAGGCCCGGGGCCGCCTCCGTGGAGAGGTCCGCGCCCTGCACCGCCACCACACTCGCGACCCCCTCGGTGGCCTGTGACTGGCGCACCAGACTGACGCTCAGTGTGGAGCTCCAGCGCGGGGAGGGCGTCCAACTCGAGGGTGCCGCTCAGGATGTCGGCGACGGTGCTGGAACCCAGGTCCGACGTGTCGCTCTGCTGACGGCGGTAGGAGATCGTCCCGTTCCACTGCTCCCAGCGCTTGCTCAGCGACATGTTGGCGAAGTAGGTGAGTGATCCTTCGTTCGCCGACGGAACCGTTCCGATCAGCTCCAGATCGCCGGTCGGGTTCCACTGACTCAGATGTCCGGATCGAGGAACTCGTTCTCTTCGACTACGGGGGAGGCCCGGGGTCTACGACGAGAGGTCGGAGATCCTCGTCGATGACGTCGCACTCCAGGGTCAGGACGAGGCTCCCGTCCGTCGTTGGGCAGCTGGACGCTCTCACCAGCCTGCTGTTGCCACCGACGGCGAGCAGCGGATATCGAAGCCGGTCTTCGGCGCCTGCCAGGCGAACGACCTGGTCATCGCTCTTCACGTAGGTGGGACCCAGAGCCACGTTGAGCTGGAGCGTCTCGTCGAACTGGTAGATCCAGTTGCCGAAGACGTTGAAGAAGTCGGTCGACTGGCTCGGCCGGCTGGAGGTGGCACTTCGGGACGAACGCCGATAGCTGACTCCCCCTCCGAGCTGGTTTCGCCGAGAGACCGTTTGCAGGTAGCTTCCGGTGGCGATCAGCGTATCGCGATCGGCGCTGTCTTCCCGGCGGTAGTCGACCAGGTTGTAGCCGAGTCTGAAGCTCAGCATCCGGGTCGGCGACAGGTTGTGTGTCAGGATCGCTTGGATGTCGTTGCGGGTGCTCCGATTCAGGCGGAAGGCGTCCCGGGTGGTCTCCACGACCCCATCACCGACGCCCTCCGTGACCACCTCGTTGAAACGGTTCGCCGATTGGAAGTGACCGAACCGATTCGGAGACGTCCACCCGCGTCGTGGGATTGATCTGCCAGCCGAGGTCTGCCCAGGCCTGATGGTCCCAGCCGCGTGCCTGGACGGTATCGATGAAATACTCGTAGGAGGGCCGGTAGCGGAGGTCCCAGGTGAGCTCGCCTTCGTGATCCTCCAGAGTCGCGTCTGGGGAGATCCGGATGCTGTAGTCGTCCATCTCGTCGATGTCGGTGGCAAAGACATTGCTGTCGTAGGAGCCCTGCGCATCCAGCCCCAGCTTCAGCTCCTGGGCGGAGCTCGCCAGCGGGAAGAAGCAGCAGAGCGACGACGATCGAGCAGCGGTAGGCGTTCACGGAACCCCCGTCCCATCAGTCCGTCAGTCCGGCACCACGATGGTGTCGTTGGGGACCAGCAGCAGGTTGGTCCCCGGCGCCTTGCCGGCCACGTAGGCATCGTAGTTGAACCGGTACTCCACCTCGCCGCCGCCCTGCCGGCGGATCACCCGGATCCTCTTCTTGTCGGCGAAGGGTCCGAAGCCGCCGGCGTTGGAGATGGCGTCCAGCACCCGCACGTCCTTGCCCAGCGGAACCGGTCCCGAGCGCATGACCTCACCGATCACGAAGGCGTACTTGCTTCCGATCGCGTTCACGACCACGGTGACGTCGGGGTTGCTGACGTACTCGCCGAGATCCCGGGTGATCACCTCCTTGAGCTCGAGCGCGGTGAGGCCCTGGGCCTGGACGTCGTTCAGCAGGGGCACCGAGATCTTTCCGTCCGGCCGGACCGGCACTTCGACAGCTGAGCTCCGGGTTCTTCCACACGCTGATCGCGCAGCACGTCCCCGGCGCCGATCACGTACTCCGGTTTGTCCATCTGGGGCGGCTCGGCCGGGTGGGGCATCCCACCTCCAGCGCAGCCCGCCGAGATGGCGAGCGCCAGCAGCACCGAGACAATCCCCTCTCTTCCGCGAGTCATTCTCACCCCCTGTCGATCGACACCGCTCAGCGATGGTCGTTCAGCCCGTTTTCCTTCATCTTGTAGAGAAGGGCCTTGTAGCTGATCTGGAGCCGCTCCGCGGCTTCCTTGCGGTTCCAGCGCGTCTGCTGGAGCACGCGCTCGATCACCCTCTTTTCGGCGAGCCGGGCCGCGCGTTTAGAGATCGCCTTCAGATCCACGCCCCGGCCATCGGCCAGATCGGAGCCCAGGGCCTCCAGATCCAGGAAATCCGACGCGTCTTCCTGGGCACCGTGGGGAGCTCCCCTCAGTGCGATCTCCTGGAGAACCGCCTGCTCGTTGCCCAGCACGATCATCCGCCGGACCATGTTCTCGAGCTCCCGGACGTTCCCGGGCCAGTGGTACTCGGTGAAGATCGCCATGGTCTCGGGGGAGAGCTGCTGCGCGTTCTTGTGGTACTGCTCCTGGAACTTGCGCAGAAAGTGGTCGGCCAGCAGGGGGATCGCGTCCGCCCGCTCGCGAAGCGGGGGAATCTGGACCGTCACCACGTTGAGGCGGTAGTAGAGGTCTTCGCGAAACTCCCCCTTCTCGACCGCGTCCTCGAGGTCGCGGTTGGTGGCGGCGAGGATCCGGGCATCCACCCGGACGTCGGCCTCGCCGCCCAGCCGGGAGAACTCGCCGTCCTGGAGCACCTGGAGGAGCTTGGCCTGGAGGGCTGGGCTCATCTCGGCGATCTCGTCCAGGAAGATCGTCCCCTGGTGGGCATATTCGAATTTTCCGAGCTTCCGCTTCTGAGCTCCCGTGAACGCGCCCTTCTCGAACCCGAACAGCTCGCTCTCGAGGAGCTCCGAGGGGAGCGCTGCGCAGTTCACCTTTACGAAGGTGCGGTTCCGTCTGTCCGAGAGCTGGTGCAGGGTGCGCGCCACCAGCTCCTTCCCGGTGCCGCTCTCGCCCCGGATCAGGACCGTGATGTCGGTGTCCGCGACCTGCTCGATGATCTCCCGGATCTCCCTCATCTTGCCGGCGTCGGCGCCCTGGATCAGGGCGTCGGTCGCTCGGCGCTCACGGTCGCGGAGCTCCTCGACCTCCTTCCTGAGCGCGCGGGTCTCGAGGGCCTTCTGGAAGGCCAGCTCCAGCTCCTCGCCCTCGAAGGGCTTGCGCAGGAAGTCCGAGGCTCCCAGGCGCATGGCTTCCACGATGGTGCGCGCATGGCCGTGGCCCGAGAGCATCACGACCGGAACGTCGGGAAGGCGGCTCTTGAGCTGGCGCAGGGTCTCGAGGCCGTCCATCCCCTCCAGGACCACATCGAGACTCACCAGATCCGGCCGGGTCTCCTCGAGGTTGGCCAGTGCCTCCTCTCCCCCTAGCGCCGTGAAGACCTTGTAGCCCTGGCGGGAGACCAGCTGTTCCAGCAGCTCACACAAGCTGGGATCATCGTCGATCACCAACACTCGAAACGGTTCAGCCACGGCTGGTCGCCGCCTCCATGGATGCGACTGGGGTCATTCCCTCACAGGTCGCGGTGCGATGGCGGGTCTTGCGAGATTCGTGCCACCCCAGATGGGTACTTCCGTTCCCTCTTGAGGAAAGCGCGCGGGACGAGTATGTAATACTTTTCCACATCTGGGAAGTGGGCTTTCCTATGGGAAAGAACGTTCCTTCGATTGCGGCCGCGTGGGGAGGGGGGAAGGAGCTGTGGATCGAGCCGATCCATTCTCTACCGTGTCTTCGTGGCCTACTTGTGGCGGTCTGCCCCCGCCTGGCACACATTTCGCACCCGAGCGGCACCTCGAGGCGGCGCGGACTGCAGGAGAACACCCGATGAGCGAGAGACAATCGATCGGGCGGCGGCTCTACGCGGGCTGGCTGGAGATCGCGGCCCGCTTCGGCGAGGTGCAGACGCTGATCGTGCTGACGATCGTCTACACTGTGGTGCTGGGACCGGTCGCCGTGGTGTTGTTCGCCCTGCGGCGGGACCTGCTCCACAAGCGCAAGCTCCACCTCCCGGGCAGCGCGTGGTCGGAGGCCGACACTGCCAGCGCCGATCTGGAGCGCGCCAGGCGCCTGTTCTGAGCGGGAAGGACGAACCACACCGATGGACATCCTGGGGATCTCATGCTTCTACCACGACGCCGCTGCTGCGCTGCTGCGCGACGGGGATCTCCTCGCAGCGGCCCACGAGGAGCGTTTCACCCGCAAGAAGCACGATCCGGACCTTCCCAGGCACGCGGTGGAGTACTGCCTCTCGGAGGCCGGGATCGGGGTGAACGACCTCGACTACCTGGTCTTCTACGACAAGCCCTTCATCAAGTTCGAGCGGATCCTGCTCACCTACCTGGCGACCTTTCCCCGCTCCCTGCCTTCCTTCTCCAAGGCCATGCCCATCTGGATGAAGGAGAAGCTGTGGATGCCGAAGGCCATCGAGAAGGGCCTCGGGTACGAGGGGGAGCTGCTGTTTGCCGAACACCACCAGTCCCACGCGGCGTCGGCCTTCCTCCCCTCCCCGTTCGAAGAGGCGGCCATCCTGACCATCGACGGCGTGGGCGAGTGGGCGACGGCCACCCAGGGGGTCGGCCGCGGCACCAGCATCGAGCTGTTCAAGGAAATCCGCTTCCCTCACTCTCTCGGTCTCCTCTACAGCGCGTTCACCTACTACCTCGGCTTCAAGGTCAACAGCGCCGAGTACAAGGTGATGGGCGCAGCACCCTACGGCGAGCCGAAGTACTACGAGACGATCCTCGAACACCTGGTCGACCTGCGCGAGGACGGCTCGTTCAAGCTGAACATGAAGTACTTCGCCTACCACTACGGCCTCACCATGACCAACCAGCGCTTCGCGAAGCTCTTCGGCCAGCCTCGGCGAGAGCCCGAGTCGGAGATGCAGGAGTTCCACTGGGACATGGCGGCCAGCGTGCAGAAGGTCACCGAGGAGATCGTGATGAGAATGGTGCGCGATCTCCACGAGCGGACCGGGCTCCCGAACCTGTGCATGGCGGGCGGGGTCGCGCTCAACTGCGTGGCCAACGGACGGATCGTTCGGGAGGGCCCCTTCGAGCAGCTCTGGGTGCAGCCCGCGGCGGGCGATGCAGGGGGGGCGCTCGGCGCGGCGCTGTTCGCGGAGAACTGCGTCCTGGGCCGCCCGCGAAAGCTGCGGATGGACCACGCCTTCTGGGGTCCCAGCTACTCCGACCAGGAGATCCGGCGCTTCCTGGACGACCGCGGCGCGCCCTACCAGACGCTGCCCCGCGACGAGATGATCGCGGAAACCGCCCGCCGGCTCGAGGAAGAGCAGGCCGTGGTGGGATGGTTCCAGGGGCGCCTCGAGTGGGGCCCCCGGTCGCTGGGGAGCCGCTCGATCCTCGCCGACGCGCGAAACCAGGAGAACTGGAAGCGGGTCAACCTCAAGATCAAGTTCCGCGAGAGCTTCCGCCCCTTCGCTCCGGCGGTCCTGGCCGAGAAGGCCTCGGACTGGTTCGACATCGACCGGGAGAGCCCCTACATGCTGCTGGTCTGCCAGGTCAAGGAGGGCCGCGAGATCCCCGCCGTCACCCACGTGGACGGCTCGGCGCGCCTCCAGACGGTGGCCCGCGACACCCACCCGGAGTTCTTCGACCTGCTGGGAAGATTCGACCGAGCGCACCGGCTGCCCGGTGCTGATCAACACCTCCTTCAACGTCCGGGGAGAGCCGATCGTCTGCACGCCCGAGGACGCCTACCTTTGCTTCATGCGCACGAACATGGACGTGCTGGTGCTGGGGAACCAGATCCTCGAAAAGCGCGCTCAGCCGGAGCTGGTCGAGGACTTCGACTGGCGCGAGCGCTACGAACTCGACTGAATCGACGCCCCCCCGGCGGCCAACGATGAAAGGAAAGAGGGACTCTCGATGACGTCAATTCTCCGGGAACTCTGGGCCTTCATGAGGGTCCGAAAGAAGTGGTGGCTGGGACCGATCTTCGTGACGATGATCCTCCTGTCCGCACTCATCGTGCTCACGGAAGGGTCGGCCGTGGCTCCCTTCATCTACGCGCTGTTCTAGAGCCCCGGACCGAGAGTTGGAGCCGTCGACGAGCACCAGCGAGGTGAAGCCCGCGGAGAGCGGGGCGAGCGACCCGCGCCCGTCCCGCCGCTTCACGCTGACGAGCCTCTGGGTCCTGATCGGGCTCGCGATCCTCGTCTACGCTCCGATCCTCGCCTACATGGTCCACCAGTGGTCCTGGGACGACGACTACTCCCACGGCTTCCTGATCGTGCCGCTGGCCGCGTGGTTCGCGTGGGAGCGGGTGCCGAAGCTTCGCCGGGTGGAGTTCTCGGGGAGCTGGCTCGGCCTGCTCCCGCTGGCGATGGGAACGCTCACGCTCCTGGTCGGACGCCTCGGCATCGAGCTGATGAACATGCGGGTCTCCTTCGTGTTCACGCTGATCGGGCTGGTGCTGCTGCTGCTGGGCCGCCAGGCCTTCCGCATCCTCGCCTTCCCGCTGCTCTTCCTGTTCCTGATGGTCCCGCTGCCGCAGATCGGTGGTGAACGTCGTGGCCTTCCCGCTCCAGCTGATCGCGACGGACTTCGCGGTGAACATCCTCTACCTGCTGGAGATCCCCGCCCTGCGCGAGGGGAACATCATCCACCTGGCGAACACCCAGCTCTTCGTCGCGGAGGCCTGCAGCGGACTCCGGTCGCTGACGGCGCTGATCACGCTGGGCGTGATCTTCGCCTACTTCTTCCGCAAGTCGACGGCGGAACGCGTCATCATCGTGCTCTCGGCGATTCCGATCGCGATCCTGGTGAACGCCTTCCGCGTCGCCCTGACGGGAGTGCTCACCCATCACCTCGGCGAGGAGGCGGCGAGCGGGTGGATCCACCAGACCGAGGGGCTCTTCACCTTCGGGATCGCCTTCCTGCTGCTCCTGCTGGAGGCGTGGCTGCTCTCGCTGCTCTGGCCGAAGTCCTGGCGACGCCGTAAGAAGCGAAGGAGGGCGGCATGATTCGGATCGTGGCAGCAACGCTGTTCCTGGCGCTCAACGCCTACGTCTACCACTTCTTCGCCCGGACCGAGGTGCATCCCGCCGCGCGAGAGCTTCGACAGCTTCCCGCTGGAGCTCGACGGCTGGGTGTGCCACGGGCGCCAGACGATCGACCCGGAGATCGACGACATCCTCGGCGCCAGCGACGTCTTCATCTGCGACTTCCGGCGCGTCGGGGACGAGAAGAGCGCGCCCGTCAATTTCTACGTCGCCTACCACGAGACCCAGATCCGCAAGACCGGCGGCGGCCTCAGCCGAAGCGCCATCCACCTCCCGAAGCACTGTCTGCCCGGGGCGGGCTGGGACGTGATCGAGACCGGGAGCATCGAGCTCGACCTCCCGGGTCTTCCCGAACGGCCCGGCACGGTCAACCGGCTGGTGATCGCCAAGGGCAACCTGCGCCAGCTCACCTACTACTGGTACCAGTCCCGGGGCCACGTGATCGCAGCGGACTACTCGAAGATGGTGCACCTCTTCTGGGACCGGGCCACCCGGAGCCGCACCGATGGGAGCCTGGTTCGGCTATCGGTTCAGATGATCCGAAACGACGCGGAGACCGCGGAGGCGGATCTCCGGGAGGTGGCCTCCCTGGTGGTTCCGCTGCTCTCCCGCTACGTGCCCGAGTGAGTCGGGAGTCGTCAGAGGTTGCGCAACGGCCATGCCGCGTAACGAACTCGGCTCGGGCCCGATCGTCACCTCCTCTTCCTCAATCTGTCGTCATCGCCGCGCTCCACGCGATCACGGGAGGACGCGAGTTCAGCGATGATGCGCCTCATCTGATCCAGTTCGCGAGGAACCCCTCGATCCTCTGGCAGGACCATCGCGCTGCAGGACTCAGCATACCTGGGGTGCTTCCCGCCCCTGTTTCCTCCGCTCTTCGCCACTCCTGGTTCTCCCATGGCTGGCCGCACTCCGAGTTCGTGGCGATTCGCGCCGGCGTGCTCTGCTGGACGGTCCTCGCGCTCCTCGGATGCCAGGGCTATGCCTCGCGCGTCGAAGGGCTGACCGGAGAGCCCCTGCGGAGAGTGCTCTGGCTGTACGCGCTCACGCCGGCCGTCACGGCGGCAGCCGCCGTGCTTCCTCAAGAGGAGAGCTTCGTGTCGCTCTTCGCGATCGCGCTCTGCTGGGCCGCGAGAAGGCACCGGTTCGCGCTGGTCGCAGGCGCTCTTCGCGCTCTCGGTTGTCGCCGCAAAGGTCTTTCTCCTGGTCCTTGCGATCCCGATCGCACTCGCCTCATCGAGACCCTTCCGCAATCTCCTGCTCTTCGGCTTCGCTGGGGCCGGAGCCTCGGGCGCATACCTCGCCTATCAGGGCATCCGGTTCGGTGAGCTTCCGCTTCTGGGCTATCGCCTGGAGCCCGCCGCCGGGATCTCCGTCTGGGCGCTTCTCTGGAACCTCGGCCTGGAGATCCCGCAAGAGGTGCTCCAGCCGCTCTCGCTGGCCGCAACCGGGGGCCTCGCGCTCGGGCTTCTGCTGGCTGGCCCGGAAGCGCTCCCTGCCTCTCGCGCATCTCGGTGGCGGGAACCCTCTGGATCACGTCCTCTGCGTTGCGATCGCGATGCCTCCCTACCTGCTCTGGAACCTTCCCTTCCTGCTGATCGCCATCACGCGCATGGACCGCGCCGTCATGCGCTGGTCGTCGATCGGGCTCCTGTTCTCTGTGGTGCGGAGCGGCCTACGGCGCGAAGCTCTTCCGCGGCGTTCATCTGACCCTCACCATGGATCGCAGCGCGGGAAAGGATGCCGTCGCGGACCTGTTCGTCCGCATCCTGGGGAGCGACTTCCCCTACCATGCCGCCGCAGACCTTCCTGATCGCTCTCTGCGTCGCGATCGGGATCGCCTTGTCGCGCTCCTCTGGATGACCGCGGCACGGCTATCGGGAGGGAGGGGCCGAGGAAGACCCGCTTCGAACCAAGACGAGCTCGGGAGCACTTGAGATGCCGCGACCCAGATCCCGCCGATGGGCGTCCCCCGGTCTTCCGCCGCGGGCCCACGCTCGGCGCATCGGCGTCCCGCGCCGGCGTGTTCGTGATCCTCGGAATCGCCGTCTCGGTCGGCCTCGGCTGGTACCTTCTCGAGCTCGTCCAGATCGCCATCGAAGATCCCGCCTTCGACTCGGTCGAGACGCTTTCGCGCTTCCTTCGGTATCTTCCCTGGCAGATCGCCTGCTTCGCCCTGCTCGGGCTCCTGGCAGTTCCGTTCGTCCGCGCGATCGGGCTGGCGCCCTCGGGCGTTCTCTGGACGATCCTCGCTCTCGCCACCTTCACCTTCCTCGGATCGCGGATCGCAGAAGGCATGAGCCACAGCTCGTCCGCGTTCGCAGCTCTCGGTGGGGTCGCGGCATCTGGCGCCGCGATCGCAGCGCTTGCGATCGCCCTGGCCGCTTCCGGTCGACTCCTCCCCGCTTCCGTGGCCCCCGCGTGGCCGCTCGCGGCGTGTGCTGCGTGGAGCCTCCTCTTCGTCCCCTTCTTCCGCCGTGCCAGCCCGGCCATCGGACTGGGCGTGTTCCACGGGGTGGATTGGTGCTCCTACGTGCGGGTCGGGGAGTTGCCGGCAGCGCTCGCGATCGCGCTGGCGCTGCTCCTGGCAGCACGGCGTCGGGCGGCCAGCCAGGCTCGCTCTTGATTGCGGGTCTTCTGCGTCGCGCTTCCCGGCGCCGTCTCCCGACTCCGGCCCTGGCTGCCGCCGTCCCGACGGGAGGGAGCTGCGCATCGCCCCGACGTGATCGTGATCCTTCTCGACACTCTGCGGGCGGATCATGCGCACCTCCTCGAAGCCGAGAAGGCGAACGAAAGCGAGATGGGCGATTGGACCTCCGAGTTCTTCCGGTTTTGCGCGCGCCTACTCGCCGGGTTCCCGAACCAGCCTCGCACTTCCCGGGAATCATGACGTCGCTCTCGGCCCGCGTGGTGGGATCGGAGCTGTCAACCGATGCCGACACGCTTGCGGAGCTGCTGCGGAACGCGGGCTACAGCCACCATCGGGATCTCGGCGAACCCGCGCATCTCGCCGCAATTCGGCTACGATCAGGGCTTCGACCAGCTGGTCCTGCCAGGACAGGGGAGCGATTTCCTCGTCGTCTCCCTTCTGAAGCTGATCGTCACGGCGATTCCAGGGGCCAGCTATCGGCTCGGCATCGCGGATGCCGACCTGTTCTATCCGCGCATCACCAGGCTTCGCCGCCTGGCGACCCGCCTGCTCGAACGCTCGCCGCGAGCCCACCTTCCTGTACCTGCAGACGATGGACATTCACGGGCCGTATCTCCCTCCGAAGGAGTACCTGCCGGCCGGCTACGAACCCGGAGAGTTCCTCTCCTATTTCCGCTTCATCAGGCTCTCCGGAACGACGCGCTCGACTCCGCGGAGCTCTCCCCGAGGATCGAGAACCTCAGGCAGCGCTACGCGGCAGAGGTCCGCTTCACCGGCGATGAACTGGAGAGCTTCATCTCGGACCTCGAGAGGCAGGGAAGATGGGAGGAAGCCCTGGTCTGGATCCTCAGCGACCACGGCGAAGCGCTCGGAGACCACGGCGGCGCAGGGCACGGAGGCGGGTACCTGGGCTCGGAGGTGCTGCAGATCCCGCTGTGGCTGAAGGTTCCCCGGTCGTGGGGAATCCCGCCTCGAACCATCGACTCACCGGTGTCGGGCTACGACATCCTCCCCACGACCCTCTCCCTTCTGGGGCTTCCGGCCCTCGCCGAGTCATTCGGCGTGGATCTGACGCCACTGCTGCTGGGCCAACCCGCGGATCCCGAGCGACTCGTGATCTCTCAGAGCACCGCGGGGCATCGCGCCGGGCTTCGGAGGCTCTACGCGTGCATCCGAGGCAACTGGAAGCTCCATCTCACGATCGGCGCCGAGGGAACCGTGGCCCGCGAGCTCTACGATCTCGAGCAAGGATCCCGACGAGAGGCTCGACGTGGCGCCGCAACACCCCGACATCGTCGCCGACCTCGAGGCGGCCGTGCAGGCTCATCGACTGCGCGAGGCCGATCTCGCCTACTCCGCGCGAGGCCGCCCGGTGGATCTCCGGACCATCGAGCAGCTGAGGAGCCTGGGATACACCATTGACGAGGAGCTTCGATAAGGTCTGGCGTTTCGTCGGTCAGCGAGCTGGAGGGCTTCGGAGTGAGCGGTGCCTTTCCCCAAACCGCGGTCTGCGCGCACATTGGCGAGGCAGCTTCAGGAGGCACCGCGACAGTGAGCTGGATCGCCTTCAGCGTCGACGTGGAGGAGTGGTTCCACATCCTCGACACCGACCGGATCCCGCCGCGCTCGGAGTGGGACAGCCAGCCCAATCACGTGGAGAGCCAACACCCGCCGGATCCTCGATCTCCTCGATCGAGCGGGGGTGCCGGGCACCTTCTTCACGCTGGGCTGGGTGGCGGAGCGCCACCCGGATCTGGTTCGCGAGATCGCCCGGCGCGGCCACGAGGTCGCCTCCCACGGCACACGAGCACAAGCTGGCCTACCGGATCGGACGCAGCGCCTTCCGCGAGGACACCATGCGCTCGAAGTCCATCCTCGAGGACCTGATCGGCGAGGAGGTGGTGGGATTCCGTGCAGCCGGCTTCTCGATCACGGAGGACACCCCGTGGGCCTTCGAGGAGCTGGTCTCGCTCGGCTTCCGCTACGACTCCTCCGTCTTCCCGGCAAGGCGCGGACACGGGGGCCTCAGGGGAGCCCCCTCCGTTCCCCACCGGATCTGCTCGGGCGGGTCGGAGTCGCTGATCGAATTCCCGATCGCGCCGCTCGAGGCCGGCCCCTTCCGCTTCCCGTTCAGCGGCGGCGGCTATCTGCGCCTCTACCCCGTTCCGGTGATCCGCTGGTGTCTCGAGCGCCTGCTCGGGAGCGGAGATCGCCGCCAACATCTACATCCACCCCCGCGAGGTGGATCCGAACCACCCGCGGCTTCCCCTTCCGCCGTTTCGCCGCTTCAAGACCTACGTGAACATCGAGCGATTCGAGGAGAAGGTCGCCGCCCTCCTGCAAGGCTTCCCGGCAGCCAGCTTCCGGCGTCTCGGCGACGTGGCTGCGAGATCTGGAAAAGAACGGCTGCATCGAGAAGGTCGTCCTCTAGCAGAGGAGTCCGGCGGCCATCGAGTCTGGACTTCCCGCCGCGGGGAATCGGCTCCCAAGGCTACCTGCGCGTTACGAGCCAAGGGCGTGGCGAAGTAGTCTCGCGCGGGATCCATGTAGATCCAGCTACCACCTTGCCGTCCACCCTGCTGGCGCGCGTACCGAGGGACCCATTCGGGGTCGAAATCGCCAAGCCCAACAGCGCAGCCTCGATGTCATCCAACACTTGATGGCTGTACTCGAGTGCCAGGTTGGGGTTGAAGCACCAGCCGTAGTCGCGGTCTTCGTTACCAGATCGCCGGGCTTTCCGTTTGCGAAGGCAGCGAGCTTGGCGACCACTTCGTTGTGGCGTCTTCTTGAACAACCTCGCGAAATCCGTCGCGCCAGGTTTGCTCTCGAGGAATCGACTTCGAGAAACAAGGCCAAAGCGTCCGATGAAAGACGGGACCTTCCGCGCGCCGCTCCAAGGCTCGGCGAGTACTCTCCTCAATCCACGCGCTCTTGACCCCATAGTGGGCCGACAGGCGGGGTATGATCTCACGAACCGCCTTCTCGTGGGTAACGGGAAGCAGTTCCTTGTGGTACGCAACCACGGGCTCTCCCGCCCGAACGA
>CAWAPH010000032.1:0-8594 GCA_963783795.1 uncultured delta proteobacterium
GTTCTCACGCGCCGGGACAAGTCTCGACGATACGTTCCGCCTGTTCGCAACCAGACCGGAAGGATGGGTACTCAACGCGACCCAATATGCTGAATTCGTAAACGGCGCCATCCACGGCATGCAGCACCAATTCTTCGAGGACGGTACGCTCCTGTCGACATCAAGTCAGACGGGACTTCTCCCGCGGAGACGGCCCTGAAGTGTAGCCCGTCAACGACACTACTGGATACTGATCCCGGGATCCCGCGACATGGGTCTCGGCATCGGCTTCCCTTCTCTCCAAGCGCTAGCCACGCAGGTCTTGCCCGCAGTTGCGGTGGATTGACGCGCACGACCTAAACATCCCGAAATCCCGACAGGAAACCGCCGCTTGAGCGCTTCTGCCCGAATCCATGAGGCTGGGCGAGGACTTGCTGTCAAGCGGCCGGTTGACTGTGGGAGTTTCCTTGCGGGAGCGCGGCGGTCCCCTTCGCTTTGCACTCGGGGCCAGCCGGCGTGCCGGGTGCCTTGAGAGGCTTCACCAGCAAGACATCTGCCCGAAACACCATTGCGCTAGGATCAGGGGGAACCGAGGAGCCGCGATGGATCCCAAGGTCGTCCTTCCGATGGTTGTGCTCGGTGTCGCGTCGCTGGGGGCCGGGATCCTGATCTATACCGGCTCCCCCGTGGCAGGCCGACCGACCGAGCGCAGCCTGAGAGCCGTGCGGGTGACCCCGGTCGAGATTCGGACGGTGCAGCTCGAGGTCCACAGCCAAGGGACCGCGTCTCCTCGCACCGAGAGCGATCTGATTCCCGAGGTGGCCGGTCGCGTGGTCTGGACCTCACCGGCGCTGGTCTCCGGTGGCTATTTCGAAGAGGATGAGGTCCTCCTGCGCATCGCCCGAGAGGATTACGTCGCCAGCGTCGAGCGGGCGCGGGCCGCCGTCGAGCGCGCCCGCGGAGAGGACCATCGCGCTCGCCAGGCACTCGAGCGTCAGCGCGATCTGGCGGCGCGCGACGTCGTGAGTGTGGTGGCACTCGACGATGCCGAGACCGCGGCCCGGGTGGCTGCCGCCAGCCTCCGCGACGCGAGTGTGGCCCTCGAGCAGGCCGAGCGCGATCTGACGCGGACCGAAGTCCGAGCTGCCTTCACGGGCCGCGTGCGCGAGGAGCGCGTCGACGTCGGCCAGTTCCTGAACCGCGGCCAGGCGGTCGCCACGGTCTATGCCACGGATTTCGTCGAGGTGCGACTGCCGATCGGGGACGCACAGCTCGCCTATCTCGAGATCCCGATCTGGCAGCGGGAGGCGATCCCCGAGAACCTCCTTCCCGAGGTCGAGCTCTCGGCCCGCTTTGCCGGAGAGAAACACAGCTGGCGAGGACGCGTGGTCCGCACCGAGGGCGAGATCGACACCCGGAGCCGCCTGGTGCACGTGGTGGCGCGGGTCGCGAATGATCCGGACGCGGGAGGTCTGCCTCTCCCCGTGGGCCTGTTCCTCCGAGCGCGGATCTCCGGCCGCGCGGTGGAGGGTGTGGCGGTCATCCCGCGCCAGGCGCTCCAGGCGCCGGGTCAGGTATTCGTCGTCGACGCCGAGGATCGCCTGCGCTTCCGCGAGGTCGAGGTTCTGCGCCTCCAGGGCGACGAGGCGCTGGTCAGCCGCGGCCTCGCCGATGGTGAGCGGATCTGCATCTCGCCCATCCAGGCGCCGGTGGAGGGAATGCGGGTCCGACCGGTCTCGCCCACCGAAACGTCGGGGAGTCCCGCCGTGTGAAGGGTGTCGTCTCCTGGTTCGTCGACAACACGGTCGCCGCGAATCTGCTGATGGCGGTGCTGGTCCTGGGCGGGATCTTCACGCTGGTGACGATCCGTCAGGAGGAGTTCCCGAGCGTCGATCTGGACATCATTCAGATCAGCGTTGCGTATCTGGGTGCGGCTCCCGAGGAGACCGAGGAGGCGGTCTGCGTCCGCATCGAGGAGGCGATCGAGGGGACCGCCGGAATCGATCGCATGAGATCTCTGGCCGTCGAGGGCAGCTGCCAGGTGATCGTCGAGCTCGCCCCGGGCACCGATAGCCACTGGGCCCTGTCGGAGTTCGAGAGCAAGATCGATGCCATCAGCAGCTTCCCGGCCGAGACCGAAAAGCCCAGCGTCTCACTCTTCGTCCTGCGGCACGACGTGCTGGACATCGCAGTCTCGGGCCCCGCTGACGAGCGCACTCTCAAGGTGCTGGGGCAGCAGATGAGGGACGAGATCTCGGCGCTGCCCGGCGTGTCGCAGGTGGACCTCGCCTACGTGCGTCCCTACGAGATCTCGATCGAAGTCTCCGAGCGGGCCCTGCGCCGCCACGGGATGACCTTCGACGAGCTGGCCGAAAGCCGTGCGCAACTCCTCGCTCGACCTCCCGGGCGGGTCGCTCAAGACCGAGGGCGGCGAGATCCTGCTGCGTGCCAAGGGTCAAGCGTACCGCGCCAATGAGTTCGAATCGATCGTCGTGCTCACCCAGAACGACGGGACGACCGTGACGCTGGGTGAGATCGCGCGGGTCCTCGACGGATTCGAGGACGAGGACATGGGTGCCTACTTCGACGGGCAGCCCGCCGTGATGCTCAAGGTCTATCGCACCGGCGAGGAGGACATCCTCGAGGTGGCCGAGGTCGTCAAGGCATACGTGGAGCGGGTGCGCCTGCGCATGCCCGAGGCCATCGAACTCACCATCTGGAGCGACGAGTCGGAGGAGTTGCGGGAACGGGTCGGCACCCTGTGGCGGAACGCCGCTTGGGGTCTGGTGTTCGTGCTGGGCGTACTCGCCCTGGTCCTGCGATTCCGCGTGGCCTTCTGGGTCGCGGCGGGGATTCCCATCGCGATGTTCGGTGCGCTGATGCTGTTCCCGTCAATGGGCTTCACGATCAACACGCTCGCCGTGATGGGTTTCCTGCTGGTGCTCGGCATCGTGGTGGACGACGCCATCATCGTCGGGGAGCGCATCCACGCCCGGAAGCGGGCCGGGGAGCCACGCCGAGAGGCCGCCGTGGAGGGCACGCTCGAGGTCGCGGTGCCGGTGATCTTCGGGGTGTTTACCACGGTGGCGGCGTTCTGTCCGCTGTTGCTGGTACCGGGGCGGATGGGGCCGTTCTTCGCGGTGCTGGGCGGAACGGTGATCGTGTGCCTGTTGCTGTCGCTCATCGAGGCCCACTTGATCTTGCCCTCCCATCTGGCGGACTGGCTCCCCGATTCCGAGGACGTTCGCGGGGACGGCTGGTGGTCGGGCTTTCAGCGGGACCTGGCGGACGGTCTCGAGCGCTTCGTGGCTCGCCGATACGAGCCGGCTCTCGAGCGCGTGCTGGCGTGGCGCTACCTGGCGGTTGCCGTGGCCGTTGGTGTGCTGATCCTGACGGTCGGCCTGTTCGCCAGCGGTCGGGTGACCTTCCAGTTCTTCCCAGGCATCGAGGGTGACCACGTCTACGCCAGCGTCACCCTGCCGGAGGGTACGCCCCTCGTCCACGCCGAGGAGGTGATGCGCCAGCTGGAGACGTCGGCCTACCAGTTGAGCCGGGAGATCGATCGCGAGAGCGACTCCCCCGGACCCACGGTGGCTCACGTCTTCTCGTTGATCGGCCAGCAGATTCCCCGCCGCGGTGGCCCTCGGGGATCCGTCGGGAGCGGCACGAATCTGATGCAGGTGGCCCTCGAACTCTCCCCGTCGACCGAGCGCGACGTCACGGGCAGGGAAGTGGCCCGTCGCTGGCGCGAGCTGGCCGGGCCGATTCCCGATGCCGTCGAAGCCAGCTTCGAAGCCATGCACATGCACGCGGGTGAGGCGATCGCCATCCAGCTGACTGCCGACGACGTGGAAGAGCTGGTGGCCGCGGCGGCGGATCTGCGCGCCGAGCTCGCCACCTACGAGGGTGTGTTCGACATCGCCGATACGTTCCGCGCGGGCAAGCAGGAGGTCGAGCTGCGGATCCTTCCGGAGGCCAGGCCGCTGGGGATCACCCAGAGCGATCTCGCCCGCCAGGTGCGGACCGCCTTCTACGGCACCGAGGTCCAGCGGATCCAGCGGGGACAAGACGATGTGCGGGTAATGCTGCGCTACCCGGAGGAGGAGCGTCGTTCGCTCGGGGACCTGGAGAACATGCGAATCCGGGCTCCCGACGGCACCGAGATCCCGTTCGCCGCCGTGGCGCGTGCGGAATTGGGTCGCGGCTTCGCGTCCATTCGACGCACCGACGGCCGACGGGTGGTGACGGTGAGTGCCGACGTGGATCGCAGTGTGATCACGCCCGAGGAAGTGATGGCGAGTCTCCGTCAGGGGCCGTTGCGGGAGATCCTGGAGCGGCACCCGGGGCTTGGCTTCTCGCTGGAGGGTGAGCAGCGCGAGCGTGCCAAGGCGATGACCGGTCTGGCCCAGGCCTTTCTGCTGGCGCTCGGGGTGATCTACGTGCTCCTGGCGATTCCCCTGCGCTCCTACGCGCAGCCGCTGATCATCATGGCCGCGATTCCCTTCGGCGCCATCGGCGCGATCCTCGGCCACTTCATCATGGGCTGGGATCTGGTGTTCTTTTCTCTGCTGGGCATCGTGGCACTGTCTGGTGTGGTCGTGAACGACAGCCTCCTGCTCGTCGACTTCATCAACCGCAGGCACCGCGAGGGGCTGCCGCTGGAGCGGGCCGTGCGGATCGCGGGCATGACGCGCTTTCGCCCCATCTCTCTGACCTCTGCGACGACCTTCATGGGCCTGGTGCCCCTCATGTTCAATGTATCGGAGGCCACCTTCTTCGCGGTTCCGATCGCCATCTCACTCGCCTTCGGCGTAGTGTTCGCCACCGCGATCACGCTGTTCGTGGTCCCCTGCGGCTACCTGATCCTCGATGATCTGCGCGGATCCCTGGGCCGTCACGGTGAGCAGACTCCGCAGGTTCTGTCGCAGTATCCTTCCATCCATGGCTGATTGCACTGTCCCCATGCCGCCTGGCATGGGGCGATCCGGGCGTCGCACCTCGAGGGGCCCGCGGGCCGCCCGGAACAGACAAACCACGGCGGCCACTTGAACGCAGCTTCAGCGGATCGTTGGACGCCTTACTCCCATCGCTCCAGCCACGGCATCTCCGCAAGTAGTCGTATGCGTGTATTGATGCGATACGACTTGATGTAGAACCCATCGCCCTTCAGCGTGCCCTGGCGAAGTTGCTCCAGTGTTTCCTGGAGATTCACCAGATCTGCATGGTCGAGGACTGGAGCCCCAGGCGGCGTCTCTCGATGCGCGGTGAGAAGCCGCGTTCCAGTGGGAACGGTCTCGACCAGGCGCCGAGCGGTGAGCAGGTAGTCGTTCAGATCCGAGCCCGGCAGAAACGCGAACAGCGGTCCCTCATAGATGTAGTCGCCGGTAAACAAGAGCCGACGATCGCGATCCAGAAGGACGATGGACTCGGGCGCATGACCGGGTGCATGAATCACGCTGAGAGACTCGGGAACCCAGGTCGACCTGGGACTCGGGAGCCCACCACTCCGACACCACGAGCGTGGGCGAATCGAACCCCTCCATGAATCCAAGGTGTTCTCTCGAAGATGGTCGAAATACGCCGGACTGCGCACGTTCGCGGAGATGGGGCAGGTCCACGAGGGCGACCCGATCGAACTGCTCGTGGTTGCCTACGTGGTCGTAGTGCAGGTGAGACGAGGCGACCGTGACGGGCAAGTCCGTCAATGACTCGACGACGGGTTTGATGTTTCTGAGGCCGGGGCCGGAGTCGAAGAGGATGGCGCGATTGCTGCCGAGGATCAGGTAGCTGTAGTTCTGTTGCCAGTACCGCGGCTCGCCGATCGCAATCGTCTGGGCGTCGACGAACTCGATGGTGAAGTAGTCGTCGAACCAGGTAACCGACTCCGGTTCCGACGAAGGTTCGCTCAGCGGCGGAGGCCCTCCACCAGCCCGATGATCCGGAGGCCTAGGATTCGCCGGTGCGGCCACGCTGCAGTCGCAAGTAGGGCTGAAGAGCACAGCCGCAAACAGCAGTATGCGTACGATTTTGGTCTGCTTCACTTCGCCATGAACCACCCAACCTCTGGCCGCCAGGCCGCGCCCGGCGTTCAGTCTACCACCCGCGACCCGACCCCGGGGAGGCTCCTCTCGAAGGTCCTGGCATCCATCGACTGGAAAGGGGTCGGACTCCAGGCGTGGTCATTCTCTGCGCCTGTAGACGAGAGCCCGGTCCGCCCGATCGAACCCCAATTCCCTATAGAACGCCTCGTTCTCGGGACCCGCACGCAAGACGAAAGTCACCCTCGGATCTTCCTGAAGTATCGTACTGATGATCTGCCTGCCAATCCCCTGTCCTCTATAGTCCGAGGTCACCACGACGTTGTTGATCCGACCGTTGAATGCTCGATCATGTTCCCTCCGGATGGCGCGGACGCTATCGCCCGGGCAGACCGTCGTGCTCGAAGCGGAACGCTGTCGACCACACCCCGGCGCCAGCGCGGGAGACATGCTCGGGCGAGTACCGCTTTCCCAAGACTTCTCGCACCTGGTCGAGATGAATGGTCATTGGTCTGGCCTTCGGACGCACGGCCTCGTCTAGAGAGGAAACGGGTCGGCGCCGTCCAACAGATTCTTCAAGATGATCATGCGCTGGATCTGATTGGTGCCAGCCCCGAACTCGATGCCCTTGAGGTCTCGATAGAAACGCTGGATGGGAAACTCCCGGATGAAGCCGTACCCGCCGAAGACCTCCATGGCCTTGCCCACGGCCCGAATGGCTACCTGCGAACAGAACAGCTTGGTGTAGGAGGCCTCCTGACTGACCTTCTCACCGCGGTCGGCCCGGGCCGCAGCCCAATAGGCCATCAGGCGGGCGGCCTGTACCTCGGTGGCGATTTCGGCCAGGATCTCCTGCATGGCCTGAAAGCTGACGATGGGCGCCCCGAACTGGACCCTCTCTCGGGCGTATCGGTAGGCCAGATCGAAGGCAGCCTGGGCACCGCCGACGGGAGCCATGGAGAAGACGATCCGCTCCCGATCCAGCCCGCTCATCAGAACCTTGACACCCCTGTTGATGCCGCCCAGGACATTCTCCTCCGGAACGGCGCAGTTCTCGAACACCAGCTCTCCGGTCGGGGAGCTGCGGGCCCCCATCTTCTTCAGCTTGTCGCCCCTGGTAAACCCGGGGAATCCATCCTCCACCACGAACGTGGTGAGGCCCTTCGCGCCGGCCTCCGGGTCGGTCTTGGCGTAGACGATCACCACGTCGGCCACGGGCCCGTTGGTGATGAACATCTTGGTGCCGTTGAGGACCCAGTGGTCGCCGTGCTTTTCGGCCCGCGTGCGAAGCGACAGGGCGTCCGACCCGGCTTCGGGCTCGGTGATGGCCAGGGCCCCGATCTTGCTGCCATCGATCAGCCCCGGCAGGTACCGCGAACGCTGCGCCTCGGTCCCGTTGCGGTAGATGCTCTCTGTACATAGGACGGTGTGGGCTCCCCAGGAGGTAGCCAGACCCGCGTCGCCCCTGCTGATCTCCTCCATGGCCAGCACGCAGGACAAAAAGTCGGCCCCGCTGCCCCCATACGCCTCCGGAATGGAGATGCCGAACAGACCCAGGTCACCCATGGCGCGAAACACCTCGGACGGAAACGCCTCCTGTTCATCCCATTCAGCCGCCCGCGGCGTGATCTCCCTTTCGACGAACCGGGCCACCGTGTCTTTGAGCATCCTCTGCTCTTCGGTCAGCTCGAAATCCATGGGAGCCCCTTTCCGATTGCGCCAACAGCCCCGCTCGAGGACCCACCGCTCGAAAAGAGAGAATCGAACACACTGGGCCAGAAACGATCCGTGGCGTCGATGAAGATCCAGTGCCCGGAGCTTTCGGCGACGACCAGCTACGGGTTCTCGATACTTTCATGGATTGCCTCGGCATCTGCAATGAGCCTGAAAGCCTAATCCCCATCCTGAACCGGATCGCTCTTCGGTTGAACCAGCGTTCTCGGAAGACACTGGACTTCCATTCACCGGCAGAAGTATTGAACGAAAGTGTTGCGTTGACCGGTTGAGCCCAAGGCACCCTTCTTCAAGAACGCGCGGCCTCTCGGATTTCACAGGCCGCAGCCCCCCCGCTCGTGTGTCGGACAGCTCCAAGAGGCCCGAGACGCCTCACACCCGCGATCCCCAGCCCGAACGCCACGACTTGAATGGCGACAAGAAGGAAAAACAGAGCCCAGCAGATGGCAGAGGCTCAGGGAAGGGTCTCTTCCGCGCGGAGAGCGACCCACCAGAAAGCGAGGGGGGAGCCGAGCGTGCCGGATAAGTGGAGGAGCACTCGGCGCCAACGCTCTGCACTCAGATACGTGCCGTAGCGCATCTTGAACCGGGGCTCGACGCCGAAGAAGAAGAAATGGGAGTACCGTACACCCAGAAGACACCCGATGGCGATCTTGATGGGGGGCTGAAGGGTGATCGTGAGAACGATCGCGGCGATGATGACCAGGCCACTGTCTGCTCGCCCCAGACCCCATTCGAGGAGCCCTGCGCCGGCAGCGATGCCAACCGCCTCGAATACCAGTCCGGCCCGGAAAGGGAATCTCGCAGGATGTCTGCGCTGATGTAGCTTGTCGCTAACCCGGG
>CAWAPH010000033.1:0-52536 GCA_963783795.1 uncultured delta proteobacterium
TACGATGGGTGGTTCGCGCCCGATCTCGTCAACCCCCGAGCTGAGCCCTGGCCGGAAGCTGGTCTTCTGGCTGGTGCTGCTCGCGATTCCGCTCGGAATCCTGGCTGCCGTGGAGGGCGCTGTACGACTCGTCTGGGACGACCAGGTCTCGACCGATCGCCATCTCACCTTCACCCGCCCCCCCAGCTTCTTCGAGACGGTCGAGATCGACGGGCGCCCGCACTACCGCGTCTCGCACCCGCAGGGCTATCGGGCGCGAAACATCACCTTTCCAGTCGAGAAACCGCCCGGGACGATTCGCATCCTTTGCGTTGGCGGCTCGGCCAGCGCCGGCTGGCCCCATCCTCCGAACGAGATCTGGACCGTCGATCTGGAGAACGCGCTGAAGCGCGCCTTTCCACGGCATGTCTTCGAGGTCATCAATGTCGGAGCCCACGCGAATCCGTCCTATCGGATCCGCTTCATTCTCGAACGCGTCCTCGATTTCGCTCCCGACTTCGTCATGGTCTACACGGGAAACAATGAATTCCTCGAGACGCGAACCTATTTGCGTCGGTCGAGGGCGCTCGAGGAGATCGAGGCCGCGGCCAACCACCTGGCGATCTTTCGCCACCTGCGAAACTGGGCGCTCCGGGTGCGGTACCCGGAGAACACGCTTGGCGGCGAGGAGGGCATCAACACCAATCCGAACGTCTGGTCCAAGCTCGCCCGGACTTCGCTCGAGCTGCGCGAAGACCCGCAGCAGTACGAAGGTCTGAAGGAGCATTTCGCGGCCACGATTCGCTCCATGGTCAGCAAGGCCGAGCAGCGGGGAATCCCCCTGCTTCTCGCCACGGCACCCGTGAATCTACGCGACTGGGTTCCGAACGTGTCGATCAACCCCCTCACCGGGGAGGATCTGGAGCAGTGGGAGCGACTCGTCGAGCGGGGCCGAGGCGCGATGCTCCGAGGTGAGAACGAGGAGGCGGTCGAGATCCTGCGACGGGCCGTCGATGCGGTCCCGGAGCACGCGGAGGTACACTACCGCCTCGGTCAGGCCCTCGAGCAGACAGGCGACTACGAGACCGCGTTGCTGGAGTTCCAGCGAGCCTGCGATCTCGACCACAACCCATTCCGTTCCGTCTCCCCGTTCAACGACACCTTGCGCTCGCTGGCGGCCGAGAACGACGGTGCTCATCTGGTGGATCTCGACGCCGCGTTCCGCGCAGCCGCCGCTCCCCGGGCGCCGGGCTTCGACCTCTTCCTCGACTACGTGCATCCGACGAAGGAGGGCGGCGTGATCGTCGCCGGGACGACCTTCCGGGCGCTGCTGCGGGCGGGAATGATGGGAGACCCCCTCCCCGCCGAAGCGCGCTTCATCCATGCGCCGGTTTCCGCTTCCGGGGATGGCTCCGCCTACGACGAGAATCTGGACAACCGTCTGCAAAGCACCCTGTTCTGGCTGTTCGGAGTGATGCACCAATACGAGGCCATGGTGCGAAAGGCAGAGCGCCTGCGGAGTCTGGGCTCGGAGTTGCCCATCCTGCGTCCCGTGCTGAACGTCTTCGGCGACTACCAGGCCATGGAGCACAAGCGGCTGTTGGGCGAACCGGTCGAGGCGCAGGAGCGGGAACGGGTCGAAGCCCGACTCGCCAACTACTACAAGCGCGTCTACGGCTTCGGCGGTTGAGGCGACCAGGGATACCCGAGCGGCCCGGTAGACCCCGGGTTAGAATCCAGGTCTCGCAAACTCGCTTCCTGCGGATTCCAGATCTCGCTCAGACGCATGGGAGAAACGATGGTCCGACTGGCAGCTTTGGCGATGATGTGGTTGCTGCTTCCGGGTTGCGATGACGCTCGACGCGACGAGCGGGGCAGCCACTCCGAGGGCTCGAGCGTCGTCACGGCGGCGGATGGCGCCGAGACATCCCTCCCTGCGGTGTTCCCGGATAGCGAATCCGCCCCGAGGAGGCCGCCGCGCTCGATCGACGTGAGGATCGATGTCCTCGAAGAGACGCTGACGCTGTTTCCGACGGTGTTCGATCCCAGATGGGAAGCTGACAAGGACGTTCTTCCATTCATGCAGGCGCATCGTTTCCTGTTCGAGGGGAGCCGAATCCTCGAGATCGGCACCGGGTCGGGCGTGATCAGCTTGTATGCTGCCAAGCTTGGCGCCGCGGGCGTAGTCGCCACGGATATCAACCCCAGGGCGGTCGAATGCGCGGGCTTCAACGCCAGGAAGCTCGGCTATGGCGATATCATGGACGTCAGGCTCGTATCCGAGTCGGATTCCACGGCCTTCGCAGTGATCGGCGACGACGAGCGTTTCGACGTCATCATCAGCAATCCACCCTACGCTCTGGTGTTGGACGACTCGATCCGAGCCGGAAAGGCACTGGCCGATCGCGGCGACCTCGGCTTCTCGATCATCGAGGGGCTCGACACGCATCTGGAGCCCGATGGCCTGGCCGCGCTGCTGTATCAGTCGCTCTTCTACCAACAGGTGATGATCCAGTACGCGCAGCAGCGCGGGTTCGATGTGAAGTACCATCTGTCCTATTGGTTGGCGCCGTGGGAATTGGAGGCGCTCTTCGAATCCTACACAGAACGGTTCCTCGAATACAAGGGTCTCCCCGAGGACTTCATCAGCTTCGATCACTCGAAGGATGCCCGGGGCAAGGCCAAGATCAGGATTGCCGCTGAGAAATACCCTCCTCTGATCAGGGGAGACATCCCAGGGGAGTACCCCGGCTTCATCATCGTCAAGAGGAAGGAATGACCGCACGGCAGGGGTTCCCCCGACTGGAGGAGCCGTTCGGAGCGCTCGGAGAGAGGAGACACCAGGCATGAAGATCTTCGCCATTCTGGTCGCGGTCGTCGCGCTCGCGGCGGCTGCGGAGGCGCAGACCACGGACCGGGCCGCCCGGGTCGCAACCGGCGAGACGGGGAAGACCTACGACAGCGTCTACGGAACGAACCTCTCCCGGTACCTCCAAGCCTTCGACGTGAAGCTCATCCCGACCCAGGGGTCGGGTGAGAATCTGGACCGGCTGGCCGCCGGAGAGGCCGAGATCGGATTCGCCCAGGCAGACATCTACGCCGGCCGGGTGGCCCAGGACCCCGACCGCTACGCCGATGTGATGCTCGTGGGCAAGCTGGACGATGAGTGCGTCTACATCGCCTACCGCGAGGATGGTCCGGTCCAGAGCCTGGCCGACCTGCGCGGCCCGGTGGAGGGCCGCGCGCCCCGCATCGCCGTCGGCCCCTCCGGCAGCGGCATGCACGGAACCTGGAGCCACATGGTCAGCCTCGATCCCGGCTTCGCCGCGGCGTCAGCGGAAGAGGCCGGCGGGACGCTGGCGCTGAACCAGCTGCTGGCGGGTGGCTTCGACGCGGTCGCCTGGGTGACCGACCCGAAGAACCTGGACCATACGCTGCTCCGCGGCGTTCATGCCAACGACGCCCTTCAGCTGATGACCGTGGAGGACCCGAAGCTCGAGTACGCCCTTGCAGACGGCACGCGCATCTACGAGCTCGAGAGGGTGAGGACCAAGGACGGCGTCTTTGGCAGCGGCATCTTCGCCAGCTGGCTCGATACGCTCTGCACGTCGTCCATGCTCTTCGCACGCTCCGATGCCAACCCGAGCCTGCTCCGCACACTCGCCGATCTGGTGAGCCTGCGGCGGGAAGAACTGGTCACGAACCCGATCCGCCCCTAGATCTCCCCGGGCATCGACGCCCGAGGAACGAGAAGAGCCCGGCGTAGACCGGGCCGCCGGCGATGCAGAGTGCCGGGAAGGCGACCAGGCTGAAGCGGGGCTCGATGTGCAGGGGAATGTGGACGAGCGTGACGTAGACCGGGAACAGCCAGATCGGCAGGAACGTCACGATTCGCCCGCGGACGAAGAGCAGGGAAAGCAGCCAGCCGATCAGGAAGGGGTGGACCCACACGCCACCCGGCTCCGGATCGAGGTAGATGCGCTTCGAGTGATTCCACCAGAGCATGGGAAGGCGGCTCACGCATAGCGTGAGATACTGACGCCAGTCGCGCTCGATGCGTTCCCAGGCCAGCTGCTCCATCTTGCGGCCGTTGGCGATGAACTGCTCGACCGTCCCGTGGCTGATGAGGCGCTGTCGCCTCGCCAGCATCGCGGCGATTGCTTCGCGCTCTCTCGGGTCGGGGATGAACTCGGTCGGCAGCTCTCGCCAGCTCCAGTTCTGCGGCGTCTCGTAGGTTCCCCAGAGAAGCCCTTCTGGCAGGCCGCTGACCGACACGACGATGACGTGGCCGGAGACGCAGTAGTTCCGCAGGGTCCAGGATCCCACCACCGACGCGAAGACGACGAGGAAGAGGGCCGCCGAGCCCAGTGCAGGCTTCCAGGCGCGTCTCGAAAATGCGAGGAGAATGAAAGGGGCGACGACGAGCGGGAAGAGCATCACGGCCGGTCGCGTGAGTGTCGCCAGGCCCATGATCGCGGCCGAGGCGACGAGCCACAGGTGTCCTCGGCGGGTCAGGCCGGCGGCGAGGCACATGAATGCGGCGGCCATGAGCGTCGAGCCGAGCCAGTCCGACACCAGCGCCCGCGAGTAGTGGATGTTGAAGGGAGAGAGCGCCATGAGCAGGCCGGCCGCCAGCGCCGTCGACCGGCGGCGGAAGACGAACCAGGACGCCAGAAACACGAAGACGGCGGACAGGCTGTCCGCGAACCCCTGCACGATGCGGAACGTCGCGTAGTCACCGACCCCCAGACCGATCTGCAGCGCCAGGAAGGCCGAGTACATGGGGGGCTTGTAGCAGGAGGGTTCGAGCTTCTTCCCGTGAGGGGTCAGACTGTACTGGCCGCTGCGCGCCAGATTGCGAGCTGCATTCAGATAGGCATAGCTGTCCGCGTAGCAGCCGAGCCCGCTCCAGCGATGCACGGGTCTGGCATGGATGTAGGCCTGGCGCGCGCCGGCCGCGACGAGGAGGGTGAGAACGAGCGGCAGCAGCAGCCCCGGTCGTTGGAGGCTCTTCATTCCGCCGCTCCCGCGCCTGACCATCGGCGGAAGATCCGGCAGAATCCGGACTCACGCTGGCTGCCGCCCTCAGGGGGCGAAGCTCGACCTCGCCAGGACTCCCCAGCGGCCATCCCGCCTGGTCACGATGTAGAGCGAGTCGTAGCTGGAGAGGATCGAGCCGTCCGCGCGATAGCGGGTGAAACGCGTATCGATGTGGACCTTGTCCGGTCCCGAGTGAACGATCTCGCGCCTCGCCCAGGCACTGTGATCCCAGTCGGGCATGGCTGAGATGAAGCGCTCGAACAGGGCGGGGAGCCTTCCCGGGTCTTCGAGCACCGAGACGCTGCCGCTCGCCATGCGGTAGTGGGGAAAGTGGAGCACCTTCTCGAAGGCGGTGGCGTCTCGCGCGTTGAAGGCGGTCATGAAGGCGTCCAGCACCTTCATCGCGGCGGCCTCGGCCTCCGCGTCCCGGGCCTTGGCAGGTGCCACGACCGCGAGGGCCAGGATCAGGGCAGCTGCGATGTTCCCGACCAGTCGAGCTCTCACAACTAGCCCGCCTTTTCTCTGTCGTAGGTGGTTGCCGTGACGCCCTGGTCCTTCAGGAACCGCTTCATGATCCGGTGGACTTCGCTCTTGGGGAGCTTCTCGACGAAGTCGATGAACCGGGGCAGCATGAAGTCCGCCATCTTGTCCTGACAGAAATCCAGCAGCTCCTGTGGAGTCAGGCTCTCGCCGGGCTTGAGCACCACCGCTGCCATGATGTCGTCCTCGCCGTATTCCTGCGACTTGACACCGTAGGCGGCCGACTCGAGCACCTTCTCGTGCTGGTTGATGACCCGCTCGATGCTCCAGGCGGCGATGTTCTCGCCGCGCCTGCGGATGGCGTCCTTCTTCCGATCGACGAAGTAGAACCACCCGTCCTTGTCCTTGGTGGCCAGATCCCCGGTGTGGAACCAGAGGCGGCCGTCCGGCCCCTTCTGGACTCGGCTCTTGGATGCCGTTTCGTCCTTGTAGTAGACGACCTTGCGCTGCTCGCGCTCCTCTTCCTTGACGAGGAAGACCAGCTCGCCGGGCTCGTCGGGGCCGAGCAGATTGCCGTCGTCGTCCATGATCTCGCCAGTGACGCCGTCGGGAGGCATCCCCATCGTTCCCACCGGGATGTTCTCCCGGCCGTAGCTTCCGAGCATGAAGCCCCCGCCGTCGACGGCCCCGTAGGCCTCGTACACCTTGACGTCGAACCGCTTCTCGAAGACCTGGATCAGCTCCTTGGGGCAGGCGGCCGAGTTGACCCGCCAGACCGGATTGTCCTTGTCGTTCGGCTTCTCCGGCTGCTTCAGCAGGAACTGCGGCATCGAACCCAGCAGGTTGAAGTTGGTGGCTCCGTATTTCCGGATCATGTCCCAGAACCTGGAGGCCGAGAACCTCTTCGAGAGAATCACCGGGAACTCCGCGGCGAAGCCCGGGAGCGTGGTCAATTGCAGCGCGTTGCCGTGGAAGAGCGGCAGGCAGGTGAAGAAGACATCGCCGGGCTTGCCCATCATGTGTGCGATGAAGGTCGGCGCGTGGAGGGCGATGCCAAAGAAGGTTCGCTCGTAGTGGAAGGTGGTGGCCTTGGGCAGGCCGGTAGTACCCGACGTGTAGATCAGCAGCGACATGTCGCCGGGATCGGGCTTCACCGCGAGGTCGTCTCCCGGCGCCTCCATCACTTGCTGAAGCGAGATCATCCCCTCCGGCAGGGCGAAGCTCTCGGGCGCCTCGTTCACGTCGACGATGACGTGCTCGACCTTCGACAGCTGCCCCCGGATCGCCAGGTAGTTGTCGAGCAACGTCCAATGGATGACGACGGCCTTGCTGTCGGAGTGGTCGATGATGTACTGCAGGCTGTCGCCTTTGAGTCCGATGTTCACCAGCACCGTGTAGGCGCCGAGCTTGACGGCGCCGAAGAGGGAGAAGAGAAACTCGGGCGAATTGATCTCGATCAGGGAGATGCCGTCGCGCTGCCCGACTCCCAGCTTCTGGAGCCCGTTCGCCATCCGGTTCGAGAGGAGATGGATGTCGCGATAGGTGTACTTTTCCTCCACGTCCGAATCGAAATCACGGATGTAGGTGAGGAAGACCTTGTCGCCCACGCTTTCGGCCTTGTGTCTCATGAGTTCGCCGAAAGTGGTCTCGGGTCCTATCTCGAACTGGCCGGCCATGGCACTCTCCTTCCTTCCTTGGCTCCTACTCCTGCTTCGCGCTGTCGCCCCAGATGCGATCGAGGGCCTCCTTTGCCGGAAGCCCCAGCGCGGTGGCAATCTCGGCCAGTGCTCGCGTCTCCGGTCCCGAGAGATCGCCGTCCGCCTTGGCGACCACCGCTCCCACGTAGAGGATGAGAATGCCCTTCTCCTCGTCGCCGCGGAAGGACGAGACGGAGCCGATCGCCTCCCGCCGGCCGTTCGCGGAATCCGCCGCGATCCGCTCCACGTAGCGCCGGTGAAGATCCACCGCCGCGTGGGGGTCGAAGAGGCGGAGCTCGTCCATCCTCTGGACCAGGTGATCGAGCGCGTACTGCTCGGAGAGCCTCACGTCCTCATCCGCAGTCGAGACCAGGGCCGCCGCCGCCATCGCTGCATCGAGAAATCCGCGGCCGCGAAGTCGCTGGATCTGGTTGGTCCAATACTCCAGGATCGATGCGCGCACGAAGCCTCGCCTCCAGTCTCAGAACCGCTGAAATCCACCCGCTGGCGCCGGGGACAGTACCACGGGCGGGCCGGGGCGGGGAGCCCCGGCCGCGGCCGGCCTCGGTCGGACGCTGGCTAACCCGGCGCGATGCAAAAGCTGTGAGCGGGCGCGTCGGGCAGCGAGCCGCAGCGTATTCGGGTGCCTTCCGGCACGGAAGAGATCTCCGCAGCACCGCCTCCCAGACGGGTGACCGAGCGAGGCCCCTCGAAGTGGATCTGCTCCAGCACGAAGGACTCGCCGGGCGTGCCCAGGACGATCGCGTGGACGCGGTCATCCCGCTGGGTGAACCGGACCTCCAGGCCCGTGTCGGTGGCGGCCGCGTGGGTGCGCCACGGCCGCGTCTCGTAGATCGCTTCCCCGTTCGTCTCGAGCCACTGGCCCAGGCCCCGCAAGCGTTCCGCTTGCAGCTCGGGGATCGAGCCATCCGCCCTCGGTCCGACGCCGAGCAGGAGGTTTCCGTTCTTGCTCACCCGGTCCGCGAGCACGTGCACGGCCTCGGTCAGGTCGAGTGTCGACGTCCCGTCCTCTTCCAGCTGGTTGTAGCTGAAGGAGGCGCCGACTCCGCGGCACTCCTCCCAGACGTGGTCGGGTATTCCCTTCGGGCAGAAGTACTCGGTGGTTCTGTAGTCCCAGTGGCGCGTCGGCTCCACGGTGTCGGTCGCCTGGAGTCGATCGTTGACCACGCCGTGAGGGACTTGCTGGTAGTACTCCGCCAGCAGGGCGTGCACGTCGTCCGCCGTGGGGTGGGCGATATCGGGCCAGATCAGGTCAGGCGAATAGCGCCCGAAGAGCTCGCGCCAGTGTCCGTCGACGTAGGCGATCTCCTGCTCGGACTGGACGATCACGTCGTTCCCGAAAGGCGGGAGGGTAGGCAGCCCCTTGATGCTCCAGTCGATGCCGCTGCTGTAGTAGAGGCCGCAACGCAGCCCCGCCTTGCGGATGGCCTGAGCGTACTCTCCCACCAGATCGCGGGAAGAGCGCCAGTCGTTCCAGCCCTTGGGATGCGGGACCTGCGACGGCCAGAGGCAGTAGCCGTCGTGGTGCTTGGTGGTCAGCACGGCGTAGCGGGCACCGGCCTCGGAGAAGAGCGAGGACCAGTCGTCGGGATTCCAGTGGGCACTCGCTTCTGCGAATTCCCCGGCGAACTCCGTGTAGGCGCGATCTCCCCAGGTCTCCTTGTGGTGTCGCGCCGTCGCGGAGCTCGGGATGGACATGGTGTTCCAGTACCACTCGGCGTACGGGTTCTCGCCGACGAGCTTCTCGATGGCCTTCCCGATCGCCACGTTCTCGGGGCCCAGGATCGCGAGCAATCGCGCGAGGCACTGGTTCCGCTGCCGGTCGGCGTCCTGCATGCTCTCCGCGTCGATTCGGAACAGTTCGAGGAGCTGCGTAGCGCCATCTCCCTCCGGTCCCGGCGGCACGGCCCACGCCGGGACCGAGTAGACCCCCCAGTGGACGAAGATCCCCAGCTTGGCGTCGCGGAACCACTGCGGCACCTCGCGGTCGCGAAACGGATCGGCCGCGGGCCTTGCACTCATCGCGCGGGTCTCCTTGCCGAGGCGGGCTTCGTCCACAGGACGAACAGCGAAGCCAGCGATGCCAGACCGGCGACGCCGCATCCCCAGGCCGCGCGGCGGTGCCTTCGTCCGACGGAGTCCCCGACCTCGGCGAGGTAGGCGTCCACCTCGTCCCGGAACTCGCGAAACGGCTCATCCAGGGGCGTTCCCTCGACGCCGATCTCGAATCGGAACGTCTCTCCGGAGAACTCCACCTTCGGCTGGGTGGCCTCGAACTCCGGAAGAGGGTCGTTCGCCTGGCCCCAGAGCTGCCAGCCGAATGTGAAGAAGGCGCCGGCGAGGGCGAGCCAGACGATCGACAGCAGGATTCTCATCGGTGCTAGCGGGGCTCCATCCGCAGCAGCACGAATTCCCCTGTGTCCCACGCTCTCTGGTAGAACTCCGGATCGAAGCCGAAGTCGCCCTCGTACTTCGCCCTCATGGCCTCGAGGAAGACGCGCTTGATCTCGAGGTGGGTGACACCGACCGCCAGAAGCTCGTAGATGCGGCCGTCGATTCGAACCCGGACCGTGGGATCCTCGAGGATGTTCTGGACCCAGGGGCTCTCGTCATCGCCGGCGAAGACGTAGATCCCGTCGTCGACCCGGGTCAGCCAGGTGCTGACCGAGTAGGGAGCGTCGGGCCGGGTCTCGATCTGGACGACATCGACCGCGTCGACGAAGGACCAGTCTCCGACGGGTTCCTCGACCGCGGGTCCAGAGAGCTTGGGGCCGGGGAAGGGCCCGATGGGCCCGAAGATCCAGCGGGATCCCAGCATCGTGGCTCCGACGACCACGAGCAGACCGAGGACGACGATTCCGAGCGCCTTGAGTAGCTTCTTCATTCTCGTACTCCTCGCACCGAAGGGTGATGGGTTCGGTTCCGGTCCAGCGCGGGATGCTCGAGCCCCGAAACTCTACAACCGCGCTCTCACCGTTTCCACCGCCACTCCAGCGATCTTCCTGCAGAGGTCGATCTTCTTCTCCCTCTGGTACCACTCACACCCGCCCGGCTGGTCGAGCCTCGCGCCCAGGATCTCCTGGCAATGAGCACTGCCGAACTCCCCCTCCACCGTCCGATAGAGCTGTTTGCACGCGTCGAACAGCCTCGCCGCCGGAAACCTCTTCTCGTCCTCGAATATCTTGTCGCTCTTCAAGAGCCCGTGAAAGACGATCCCCGCGGCATTCGAGTAGCCCGATCCGCGGAGATCCACGCCGGACAGCAGACCGAGACACAGGACCCCTCCCGAAATGGCCCCGCAAACGGTTCCGTTGAAACCGATCCCACCGATGAATCCCCTGGCGGGGTCGAGGACGTGCTCGACGGGAAGCTCCACCTCCTCCGCGACCGCCGAGATCACGGTCCGGGAGCAGTGGAAGCACTCCTGCTCGAAGCAGCGGGCGGCTGCGTCGATGCACTGGGCTCTCTCCGGCTCGGCGAAGGAGAAGTCGCCGCCCGCGGCCAGGCCGTCCAGCTCTTTCAGCGTCCGGGCACCGTGCGCCAGGACTTCCACGCATTTCATGGTCTTGCCGGTGAGCAGCGCCCTGCGGAAGTTGCGGGCCAGGTGTTTCCCGCCGTGAACGACTCCACAGTTGGGTGTGCCCACCGTGCTCTCCAGCCTGCGGAAGTACTCGGCACAGAGCAGGTAGAGCTGGCCGGATGGCAGCTGGGAGTACTTCCTTCCCAGGACTGCGACACCGCCGCTGGCGACGCCGCAAGTGTCGCCCATCGTGCTGATGCCGGAGCTGAATCCCACCACCGAACGCAGCAGCATGGGATCGATCTCGCCCCCGACCTCCTCGCTCAGGTTCTTGGTGACCGAGTAGGCGCAGCTGAACGCCTTGATGAAGTCGACGACGACCTTGGTCTGGGCTTTCTCCATTGCGGGATGGGTAGCTCACTGCCCGGGGCCCGCGCTCGGCCCGCCCGGCTGCTCGACCTCGAGCCTCAGCTCCTTGCGCTGCAGGGCGGCCCGCTCGAGGGCGGCGGCGCGCTCCCGTTCGATCTCCAGAGTCAGCTCACGCCGCATCTCCTCCACGCGCTGCCGTTCGACTTCCAGGCGCTCGTGACGCAGGTCCGCCAGCCTGGCCTCGAGGAGCTGATTGTGTTTGGGGACGAGTTCGGCAGGGACGAAGGGGCTTCTGGCGCCCGGCTGGTGGTGGACGGTGAGGCGCGCGGTGGCCTCCGCCCCGTCGCCGGAGCGCGCGTGCACCTCCAGGAGATTCTCGCCCTCCTGCAGCGGGGCGAGGGCCTCCCAGGATCCGTCCGCGTGCACGCGGGTGTAGAATGCGCTCTCTCCCGAGCTGGCGTTGCGGACCCTCACGTCCTCGATGTGGGCGAAGCTCGCGCCCTCGATGAATCGGACCAGGCGTCCGGGGTGGCGAACGGGTGTGAAGAACCCGTCGGTGATGGCAGCCATCTCGACGGCGGAGATGGGCCCCGCGAGCGCCTCGGGTCCGATGGCGAAGGAGTGGATTCGTACCCCGGCGCGTCGAGCGCGTTCGGCTGACTGGAGCACCGCGCGGACGTTTTCGGCTTCCGAGTTCCAGTGGGGCAAGGTCGGCACGCCGTCGGTGAAGAAGAGGACGATCTTCTCGCTGTCGGGATCGGGCCTGGAGAGGGAGCCCGCGAGGCCGAGAAGCTCGACGCTGGCCTGGTCGATGCCGGCCGCCATGTGGGTCCCGCCGCGGGCACCGCGTTCGCGGACGGCGCTGAGCGCGCGGCGGAGCCGCTTGTAGTCGGAGGTCAGGGGCTCTTCGCTGAGGGCGGCCTTGCGGACCCGCAGCCGGCCCACGGCGCCGGGCCACGCCGCCATCAGCTCCCCGGCGAAGGTCACCAGCCCGACGCGTGTTCTTCGAGGGTCGAGCCCGGCCAGGAGCTTCTCCGCGGCGGCCACCTCCGCCGCCAGGACCGAGTCGCCGGGATCCGTGCTTTCGGTCTCCGGGGAGGTCGGCGTCGCTCCCGGGACCGGCTCGCCCACCAGGCCGTCCTCGTCCACGTCGAGGCCAGTCGGCTCGGCCGTCGAGCCCGAGGTGTCGATCGCGATCACGATGTCGAAGCGGCGCTTCTCTCCCCGGAGCGCCAGTGCGCGCCCGGCCACGAAGACACCGGCGGCATCGCCCACGACGGTGTCCGGGAGCGGAAGCTCGATGCTGAGCTCGAGTGACCTCGGTGAGAGGACCGGAGGCTCCGCCTCGGCGAGAGTGGCAGCGGCCATCACCTGGGCCGCGCTCTTGCCGGGCGACTGGTCGCCGAAAGGCGATCCGGTGGCGGCGCGCCGCCGCGCTTCGTGCCCCGTCGCCGCGCTGGGCAGGGGCGCCAGCGTGGCGAAGAGGCGGCCGAGCCCTCCCTCGAAGGGCTCGGAGAGGGCCTCCACCACGCCGCCGATGGGCCCCACCCCGACTCGCAAGCGGCCGCCGCTCGGCCAGGCGGACTGAAGCAGACCCACGACACGATCGCCGTCTTGCTTCAGCACGGGTGCGCCGCCCCAGCCGCGCAGGTCGGCCGGCGCCTCCAGGTCGACCTCGATGCGCGTCGCGTCGCTGCGCACCACGGCGCCGAGGACCTGGGCCTGCGGCTGGCGCCCGCCCGACGGGATCCCGAGGATGCGAACTCGCTCGCCCTCGCGCGGCAGCTCCGCTGCCGGCTCGAGGACCCGCACGCCGCTCGGCGGCCCGGCGAGTGCGAAGATCACGAAGTCGTCGCGCAGCGTGGCTCCGGGCCGGTGGAACGAACGCCCCGGCCTGGTGTAGTAGCGGTTGGAGACAGCTACGGCTTCCTGTCCGGCTCCGCGCCGGAATTCCAGCTCGCCCGCCTCGGCGAGTCCGGTTCGGTCAAAGGAGTGTGCGGCGCCCACGGCGACGGCACCTGGCGGGGCTCCCACGGGGAGGAAGAAGACGGCGCCGGCCGTCTCTCCGCTCCCCGATCCGCGCAGGTGGGCGCGCGCCACCGCCACGTCGTCGGCCGCCGACGGTGCGGCGATCGCGAGTCCGATGCAGAGAGCGATGGCCCTTCGACGGCGCTCCATCCCGCATCAACGATACGAGACCCCCGCCGCCCCGCCACGCTGTCTCAGAGGCGGAAGCGCCGAAGCTTTTCGGTGAGGAAACGCAGGAGTGCGGTTCGCGCCTCGGGGTCGAGGTCCTGGAACTGGACGCCCATCGCGGGGTTTCGGCCAGCCGGCTGCTCCTCGGCGGACTCCGTGGACCACATCACCTTCGCTCCGAGCGTATGGGACGCCCCATTCATCCCCAGGCCCAACGTGATCCGGCTCCCGACCGGAACCGGTGGGTCGAGCTCGACGCGGGCGCCGCCCGTGCTGAGGTTGCGAATCACGCAGGGCCGGTCGAGCGGTCCGCGCTTGACGCTGGCCAGGAGCTCAGTGGGCACGCGCAGATCGAAGCGGATCTCGGCGGGGTCCGTCTCCGACATGGCAGACGTCACCACGAAACGCGCGGCGCGATCGTCGTCCAGCTGCCAGAGCGCCCAGCGTATGCCCTCGGAGCGCAGGGACTCGACGGTGGCTTCGTCGAGAGACGGGCCGGCCGGGACCACGGCGGCCGGGGGCAGCCGCAGCCGTTTCAGGATTGGCGGCAGCCACTCGGTGGCCCGCTTGCTCGGCACCAGCACCGCGCCGACCTGCTCGGGTGCCTGCCCTTTTAGCAGGACGGTTTCGTCGAAGTCGTTCGCGTAGTGGACGTTGACGCCCATGCGCACCAGCCGCAGGGCCAGCTCGCCGATCTGTCCCGCTTCGTCATCCAGAATGAGCGCGAGGCGCGTGTACTCCACGAATCCCCCCGGGGAAACCAAGTGCAGCGACTCCCCATTCATACGCATCGGCCAGGCGCAAGCGAACCTGAGCGGTGTCCGACGCCCCGGCTTCTTCGAGGCTAATTCACCGCGATCCTTGAGGAATCGCGACTCTGCGTCAGATGGCGTTTTTTAAATGTCTTCCTACCTTCTCAACTGCCCACGGTCTTGGAGAATCCCCATGGATCCGGTCCTGCTCGCGCGACTCCAGTTCGCGTTTACGATCAGCTTCCACTTCCTCTTCCCGCCCCTCACCATCGGCGTGGCGTGGATCATCTTCTACTTCATGAACCGGTACCGGCGGACCGGCGACCCGGCCTATGCGGCGCAGGCGCGGTTCTGGACCAAGCTCTTCGCCATTTCCTTCGTGATCGGTGTGGCCACCGGGATCACCATGGAGTTCCAGTCGGGGACCAACTGGGCGGAGTTCGCCCGCTTCATCGGCCCCATGGCCGGTGGCCCCCTGGCGGCCGAGGGCGTGCTGGCGTTCTTCCTCGAGTCGACCTTCGTGGGCGTGCTGCTCTTCGGCTGGGGAAGGTTCTCCGACCGCGTACTCTGGGTCGCTTCGCTCCTGGTGGCGGTGGGTGCGACGATGTCGGGCTTCATGATCATCGTGGTGAACTCCTGGATGCAGACGCCCGCCGGCTTCGCCATCGACCCGGTAACCGGTCAGGCGGTGCTGACCGACGTCTGGGCCGCGGTCTTCAACCCGTCCACCCTGCCGCGCTTCCTTCACACCATCACCGCGGCGATCGTCACCGGTTCGTTCTTCGTGATGGGGATCAGCGCGTGGTACCTCTGCAAGGGCAGATTCCAGGACTTCGCCCAGCGATCGCTCAAGGTGGCCCTGATGTTCGCCGTCGTGGCATCCGTCCTCCAGATCCAGCTCGGGCACTACCACGGGCACCAGGTGTGGAAGACGCAGCCGGTCAAGATGGCGGCCTTCGAGGGTCTCTTCGAGACCGAGCGGAACCCGATGCTGATGGTCTTCGGGATCATCGACCGCGAGGAGAGGAAGGTCCACTTCCCGATCGGCATTCCCAACTTCATGTCGATCTTCCTCGATCTCAATCCCGACACCGTGATCCAGGGGTTGAACGACTTCCCCGAGGAAGACTGGCCTCCACTCCCGCTGACCTTCTACCCCTTCCACCTGATGACGCTGCTGGGCTTCTACCTTCGCCGGCATCTCCGTGCTGGGGGCCTTCCTGCTCTGGCGCGGGATCCTGTTCAACAGCCGCTGGTTCCTCACCATCCTGTACCTGGCGATTCCGTTGCCCTTCCTCGCCAATGAGCTCGGCTGGATGGCGGCCGAGGTGGGGCGGCAGCCCTGGGTCGTGTACGGGGTGGAGGCGATGCGAACCGCCAAGGTGGCCTCGCCCTCGGTCTCCGCGGGCGAGATCCTCGCGTCGCTGATCATGTTCGCGGTCGTCTACTCGTTGATGTTCGTTCTCTGGATCTTCCTGCTCGGCAAGGCGATCGGAAAGGGGCCGGAGCCGGCCGGCGAACAGCCGCTCGCCGGTGCGGAGGTGACGGCATGACTGCGCTTCAGGTGACCTGGTTCTTCCTGGTGGGTGTGCTGTTCACCGGTTACGCGATCCTCGATGGCTTCGACCTGGGGGTCGGCTTCTGGCACCTGCGCGCCAAGGGGGACGACGAGCGGCGCGAGATGCTGAACGCGGTGGGGCCGGTCTGGGATGGCAACGAGGTCTGGCTGCTGACTGCGGGCGGTGCTCTGTTCGGCGCCTTTCCCGCCGTCTACGCCTCGGTCTTCAGCGGATTCTACCTGGCGCTGATGCTCGTCCTGCTCGCGCTGATGGCGCGAGCCATCTCGTTCGAGTTCCGCAGCCAGGTCGAGTCGCCCGCCTGGCGCCGCACCTGGGACGTGGTCTTCTCCGTCTCCAGCACCCTCGCGATCGTGCTCTTCGGCGTGGCTCTCGGCAACATCCTTCGGGGCATTCCCCTGGACGCGGCGGGCAACCACACCGGCACCTTCTTCGGGCTGCTCAATCCGTTCGCCTTGCTGACCGGTGTGCTCGGCCTCGCCATGCTCGCATTCCACGGCGCGCTCTACGTGGTGCTCAAGGGGGGCGGTGAACTCGAGGAGCGCGCCCGGGGTTGGGCGGGGCCCGCCGGGGTGCTCTATCTCCTGCTGTTCCTCGTCGCGGGAGTCGTCACCGTGGCCACCCAGGGACATCTGCTCGACAACTACCGCGCATACCCGCTGCTCTGGGTGTTCCCCGTGGCGGTGCTGTCACTCATCTCGGGTGCGCTCTTCCTGCACCGAAACGGTGAGTCCGGCCGCGCGTTCCTCTGCTCGAGCCTCTCGATCGCGGCGATCTGGGCCCAGGTCGGCGCCGGGCTGTTCCCCAACCTGGTGCCCGCTCTCGGCAACCCCGAGCTGAGTCTCACTCTCAGCAACGCGGCGTCGGGGCCGCTGACGCTCAAGTTCATGCTGGTCATCGCGCTGCTCGGCATGCCGGTGGTCGTCGGCTACACGATCTGGATGTACTGGGCGTTCAAGGGCAAGGTGGACATCAGCCACGAGGGGGCGCACTACTGAGTTCGCCAGCGCCCGGGGTAGCTGGTGCTCAACGCACGAAGGCGCGCGCGAGGCGCTGAAGCGCCTCTTCCTCCTCCTTCGAGACCTTGGGGCCGAGGCCGAGGAAACCCCCGGCGGCCTCGGCCACGTCGCGGGCGCGGCCCAGGATGTTGGAACGAAGGCGTTCGACCTGCTCGTCGCTGAACTCGCGGCAGAGAGCGCCGATGAACTCGCTCCAGGCGTCCACCAGGTCGGGCGCGGGCTGGTCCTCGATCCAGATCCTGAGCAGACCGTAGCTGGGGCTCTGCTCGGGAATGCAGGTCGAATCGGCGCCGGAGAGGATCGCCTCCCGCTCCTTGTCGTCCATCTTCCCGTCGGCCCAGGCCACGTCGATCAGCGGGATCAGGGTGAGTGCGGCCAGTGTGTCGGCCCGGATGCCCAGCCCGGACAGCTTGCGCAGAACCGACTCGTCGTCGATGCCCGACGCACTCGCCAGGTCTTCGAGGGCGTTCTCCTCTTCCCGGCGGATCTCGAGTTGGACGCGAAAGGTCTCGGTGTTCTCGCGGTAGAAGGCGTCTTCGAGCGCGTGCTGTCGATCCTCCAGACTTCGATCGGCCATGGGAACCTCGCTTGAGCAGGGGCATGCCATGATGGCCCGTCGGCCCCGATCCGTCAAAGATACCACTCGCGCGCGATTCGCCGGCGGGCGCTCAGCGGATCAGCTTGGCGAAGAGCAGCAGACTCTCCCGCTCCTCGGCGGTGACCTCACCATCCACAGCGACGGTGGACTCCACTGCCCGGAGGAATTTCATGCGGTGCGCCCTCGGAACCAGCTTGGGATCGACGGATTGGGGGTCCGGCGGGGACTCGAGCCAGCCTACGACCTGCCGTCGCTCTTCCGCATCCAGATCCAGCCGGCGGATCATCTGCGCCACCAGCGCACGCTCCTCGTCCTTCACCTCGAGGTCTGCCCACGCGAACGAGCAGACGAATCTCATCAGGAGGAGTCGCTCGTCGCGGGTGAGTTCTGCGAGATCCGTATGTTCCGTCATCGTCCCTTCCAACCGTCACGCGCTCGAAGTCGAGTCGCCGGTACAGCCGGCTCCCCGGGCTCAGTGGTTGCAGACAGCGGTGAACTCGCGCGCCTCTATGGCGTCGATGCACCGCGCGAGTACATCGTCGCTCAGCTCGCCCATGTCCCGAAACCGCCCGCCCTCGCCAATCTTGGCGTACTTGCTGCTGGACATCCTGTTGTACGGCATCAGATGCACGGCGCCCCGGTAGCCCGCGTCGCGCAGGAAGGACAGGATGCCGCCGAATGCATCCGCATCCGTATTGAAGTCCGGGATGAGGGGAATGCGCGGGATGACGCGCTCCTCACCCACCTGCGCGAGCAGCGCGCGGAAGTTCGCCAGGATCCTCCCGGTATCCACGCCGGTGAGTGAGTGGTGGGCCTCGCCGTCGATGTGCTTCACGTCGAACAGGAAGAGATCGACGGTCGCGGCGAGATCCGCGACCAGACGCCCGTCGAAGTGCCCGCAGGTCTCCAGAGCCGTGTGCACGCCGTTCCCTTTCAGCAGCCCCAGCAGCTCGAGCAGGAAGGGATGCTGGACCGTGGGCTCGCCCCCGGAGACGGTCACGCCCCCCCCGGTGTTGTCGTAGAAGGGCTTGTCGCGCAACAGGAGATCCACCACCTCGCGCGCGCTTCGCTTCGCGCCGATGAGCTCTCTCGCTTGCGCCTCGCACGCCGCCGCGCACTGCCCGCAGAGCGTGCACAGCGCGGCATCTCGCGACACGATTTCGCCCTCGAGCGCGAGCGCGTGGTTCGGGCAGACGGCGACGCAGGAGCCGCACCGCCTGCAGCGTTCTGCGTCATAGGCGACTTCCGGGCTCCGCGTCCACGACTCCGGATTGTGGCACCAGGCGCAGCGCAGTGGGCATCCCTTCAGGAACACCACCGACCGGATGCCCGGCCCGTCGTAGATGGCGTAGTGCTGGATGTCGAAGACGACACCGTGAACGTCCTCGCCGGCGCTAGCTCGCTCCGTGCTCGGTCCGCGCGATGAGCTCATTTTGCACCTCGTGGCCCAGGTCCACGAAATACGCGCTGTAGCCGCCCACCTTCACGATCACGTCGCCGTAGCTCTCGGGATCGCGCTGCGCAGCGCGGAGCGTCTCGGTGGAGACGACGCTCGGCTGAAGCTGCGCCCCGCCGAGCTGGAAGTAGGTGCGGATCAGGCCCGTCCATTTTCGCTGCGTCTCGGGCGTGCGGCCGATGGCCGAGGGGTGGATCCGGATGTTGACCGCACAACCGAGCAGATGCCGGAAATCCAGGGCGGCGACGGAGCGCAGCACGGCGGTCGGCCCCGCTTTCTCGACGTTGTATGGATTGCAGCTCGCAGCCAGGGGCGTGCCGGCGCGGCGGCCGTCGGGCGTCGCGATCGAGATCCTCCCGTCGTAGGTGTGCGAGGTCATGCTGTTGACGAAAGGCGCCACGGGTCCGCCCTTGAAGGTCCGGTGCCGGTAGGTGGTCTCGAAGAGCCGGTCGGTGATCTCGCGGGCGAGACGGTCGCTGGAGGGGTCGCCGTTTCCCCACCGGTTCTCGATCGCGCGGATCTCGCGGTGGAGCTCCTCGTGGCCGACGAAGTTGTGGTCGATGGCGCCCCGCAGCTCGCGGAAGCTGCAGCGCCGCCGCTCGAAGACGAGCGTGCGGATCACGTGCAGCGAGTCGACCACGTTGGCGATGCTGTTCATGAACAGGATCCCCTCGAGGTCGTAGAGTGCGCCGCCGTGTGCGACATCCCGCCTCCGCTGCAGGCAGCCCTGCATGAAGGCGGAGATCAGCGGCGCGGGCAAGCATTCCGCGTAGAGCGCGTCGCGGATCCGGGAGGCCTTGACGATCTGCTCGACTGCGTGCTCTGCCTGCGCGATGAAGGCGTCCACGAACTGTTCGAACGAGGTGAAGGTGTCCGGGTCGCCGGTTCGCGGTCCCACCTCGCGGACCGTGCCGATCAGCGTCTGCGAATCGCCGTTGCGAAGCGCGATGTCGAGCACGCGGCAGAGCAGCAGCGCGGAGAACGCCTCACCGCCGGTCTTGCCCGGCGCGCACATGTCCACGCAACCGGTGATGGCGTAGTCGCGGGCGTCGCTCTCAGCGAAGCCCCGCCGCCGCATGGCCTCGACGGCGACGGCGTCGTTCATGATCGACACGCTCGAGCAGCCGGCGGCGTGGACCCTCGCCACCGCGTCGAAGAGGGCCTCGGGCGAGCCCGCGTGGGTGCGCACCACGAAGTTGAGCGCCGCCCGCGAGCGGTCCGCGGCGTCGAGCATGACGTAGGTGAGCGCGTTGGTCGCGTCTTCGCGGGCGGCCGTCTGGCCGCTCAGGGTGACGGGCTCCGAGCCCTCGAACCGCTGCGCGAAGGCTCCGTTGTAGTTCGAGTAGGGGCGCATGTTGTGGCTCATCACCTTGAGGAAGAGCTCTTCGAGCAGCTCACAGGCTTCCTCGCGGGTGATGCGGCCCGCCGCCAGGTCGGCGTCGTAGTAGGGCCCGAAGATCTGGTCCAGCCGCCCGGGAGCGTGGACGTTGAACGGCATGGCCAGCTCGACGGCAGTCTTGACCGTCCAGTAGGACTGGACCGCCTGCCGGAAGGTCCGGGCCGGATGCAGGGGCACGACGCGGCAGTCTTCCGACATCCTCTCCAGCTCGGCGCGCCGTTCCGGATCCGTCGTGCGCTCGAGCTCTTCGCTCACGCGGTCCGCCAGGCGCTCGGAGAACGAGATGACGCCCTCGAGAGCGGCCTCGAGTGAGCGGAGGAAGTCGAGCGCCTCCGGCTCCTGCTCTTCCGCCAGCGCGGCGCGTGCATCTCCCAGCATCGCCAGGAGCCCTCGGCGCAGCGGCGTCCCGTGGTCCAGCACCAGGTGCCCCTGCCAGGTGCCCATCGCCGCTGCGGTCGAGATGATGCTCTCGTTCCGCGAGTTGGTGGGCGGGAGCGAAGCCGTGAAGCTCTGCAGATCGCTGCCGTAGGTGCCCGCCTCCTGCAGCGCTTGCGGCAGGAGGTCGGCGATGGTGCGGCCTTCCCAGTACGGCAGCAGATCGCGTTGGAGCAGGCGCCGGTCCGCCCGGCCGATCCGGTACGGATTCACCTTGCGCTTGTCGATCGTCTCCAGACCGATGCTCGGCATCGCCGCGCCGAAGGCCTTGAGCTGCTGGAGGCGCCGGTAGAAGGCCAGCGGTCCCACGCGGCGGAGCATGAAGAGGAAGAACCGGAGGTTCCCTTTCAGCTGGAACCAGGCCATCGACGGCCGGTCGCACTCGACCGCGAAGACGCGGTTGAAGAGCCCGCGTTCGATGTCGATGGGAATGCCGATCGCGTTCTCGGTCCAGGCGCCCGCGACGCGGTCATCGGGGTGCACCGCGTGCCGCATCTGCTCGTAGACGTGCTTCATGGCCAGCGCGACGCGGATGCCCGGTGCCAGGCCGCTTTCCTCGGTCGAGCGCCAGTTCTCGGTGTAGTGCCTGGCCCGCTCGATCGAGACGACCGGCGTCTCCGTCAGCAGCCGCCGGCGAAGCCGAAGGATCCGGTCGCTGACCGGACGCGGATCGCGTCCTGCGAGCGCTGCCGCGGCGGGGCCGCCGTCGGCGATGGCCGCGTCAAGAGCCATGCGGAAATCCTACCCGACGGGCCCGGGGGCGCCCGTCTGCGGGGATGGACTTCACGGGAATCGGCTCGATTCGGAGATTGGTAGGACCGGTTTGACCAGTTGGCATTCCCGGCGGCTGAAGCTGAATTGTCAATAGAGGCGAACCCTCTTGAAATCACACCCCCCGGGGATGCTATTCTGGAGGGAGCACGCCACCAGGCTCGATCCGAAGGGGAGGAATCATGGGGACCATCTGGGATCGGATGTTCCGCGCCGCCAAGCTGGATGCCGAGCTGTACGAGGAGGTGGAGGCCGACCGCGACGCGACGCTGCAGGCGATGACAGTGGTCTTGTTGGCCTCGGTGGCTGCCGGAATCGGAAGTCTGGGAAGCGGAAGTGCGCTTGGACTCGTCACCGAAACGATCGGTGCCCTTCTCGCCTGGCTCTTCTGGGCCTTTCTTACCTACATCATTGGGACCCGGCTGCTGCCCGAGCCGGACACGAAGGCGGACTACGGCGAGTTGTTGCGCACGATCGGCTTTGCCAGCGCGCCCGGTGTGGTTCAGGTCCTGGGGATCGTTCCGGGCCTCGGCGCCCCGCTCTTCCTGCTCGCCGGGGTCTGGATGCTGATCGCCATGGTGATCGCGGTGCGGCAGGCGCTCGACTACACCAGCACGCTGCGGGCCATCGGCGTCTGCCTGATTGGCTGGTTGGCGGCCTATGTCATGATCAGAATTCTCGTCACTCGGCTGATCGGTCTCGGCTAGCGGGTCGCAGGATCCCCCCTCAGGGCTCGCTGGCTCCGAGGAGATTCCGGACGGCCCAGACGTGGCTCTCGTAGCGGAACCAGCCGTATGCCTCGTCGATGTGTAGCCACGAGAGGGAGTGCTCGGCGGGTCCCGACGGGGCGTCCCGGAATCGCGCCTCGAAGAAGCGGTGGCGCGCCCGGAATGGCCCTTCCTCTCCGCAGCCGTACTGGATGGCCTGCCCGATCGGCCGGATGATCTCGAGAGGCCGGCCGCACTCCTCCAGGGATTCCCGCAGCAGGGCTTCCTCGGGCGATTCGCCGGCTTCGATGCCGCCTCCCGGCAGGAACAGGCCATTGTGCTCGCGGACGGTGGCGACCCGCCGCTCCGCGTCGAGGACGACCGCGTACGCGGCTTCGCGCTCCGCGTAGCGGGCGCGGCGATCCGCGATGCCAAACATCGGAACGCGCCGGGGTGCCGAGGAAGAGCGGTGCATCGGCCGAGCCCGGTTCACTCGCGAAGCTCGAAAGGAGCCGCTCGAGTTCCGCTCCCGCCCGCAAACATGCCGAGGGACGCTACCACGCGCGAATCCGCCCCCGCCCCGCTGGCCGCGGCGGGCCGCCAGGACGGCACTGGAGAGGGAAAAATCGTCACAGGGGCGATTCTGGCATCTCGCTCGGCCCGGATTGGCGGTAGAATAGGAGGTTCGTCGGGAGCCCCCCTTTGCTGCAGAGCATGCGTCAGCTCATCCTCCTCCGCGACATCGACGAAGAACTCGCGGTCATCGGTGGCGAGCTCGCAGCGATTCCCGGAGAGCGCGAGGCGATCGAGCTCGAGCTGGTGGGTGCCCGCGAGGCGCTGGCCGAAGCGAAGCAGTTGCTCGAGAGCCAGGAGGTGGAAGAGCGGCGTCTCGAGGGCAAGATGCGCGAGCAGGAGGCGCTGCTACAGCGCCTCACCGACCAGAGCGCCCAGGTGAGCTCGCCGCAGGCCTACGAGGCTCTGCAGCACGAGCTCGAGCACGCGAGCGCGGCCAGCTCCGAGTTCGAGACCCGGGCGCTGGAGCTGATGGAGTCCATCGACAGGGTGCGGGGCGAGCTGGCAGCGGCCGAGGATCGGTTGCGAGGGGCCGAGGAGCGCACACCCGGCCAGCGCGGCGAGCTCGCGGAGCGCGAGAAGCGGCTGACGGCGGAGCGAGAAGCGGCGCTCGAGCGGCGGGAGAAGGCCTGTCAGCAGCTCGATCCCAGCCTGCTCGCCCACTACGAGCGGGTGGCGCAGCAGCGCCGGCCGGCCGTCGGCATCTTCCAGGGAGAGATCTGCCCCGAGTGCCAGATCGCAGTTCCGACCAGCCGCGCCAGCGAAATCCAGCGGGCCCTGAAGGTGCACGCCTGCAGCAGCTGCCGCCGTCTCCTGGTGCCCGCGCAGGCCCTCCACGGCTAGCAAGAGGCGACCCCACTACTCGAGCTTTCTCTCCCTCGCGAAGAGGCCGCCTTCATCGAGCCGCCGCCCAACGGTCAGATCGGATCGGCGTAGCGGCTGCTGCGCGCCATTGCTTCGGGAACACCGAGAAGAGTCACCAGCTCCGCGAACAGAGTCACGTCCTCCGCGGCCTCGATTCTCCCCCGATCTCGAAGCTCCTTCATCGCGTCCCGCAGCGCCATGTAGGCGACCGCCAGGGTGCCGGTGTGGATCATGACCTTGAAGCCCCGCTCCTCGATCTCGCGAGCCGGGCAGAGCTGGCCGTTGTACATGCGCGGCAGGTCTGCGAGCCGCCGGGAGTACTCGTCGAGGTCGGCGAGGGTCCGGATCCCGTCCACGAAGACCAGATCCGCGCCCGCCTCGAAGTAGCTGCGTGCCCTGGCTTCCGCACGGTCCCAGCCCTCGGCCTGCAATGCGTCGGTCCGGGCGATGATCACCAGGCCCTCGTCGCTCCGCGCATCGCAGGCCGCGCGCACCTTCTGCACCATCTCGTCGCCCGGGATCACCTGCTTCCCCTCGAGAAAGCCGCAACGCTTGGGCCAGACCTGATCTTCGATGTGGAATGCGGCGGCTCCCGCGTCCTCGAACTCCTCGACGGTGCGAACCACGTTGAGCGGATTCCCGTAGCCCGTGTCCGCGTCGCAGATCACGGGGATCTCGACGGCCCGGCAGATCCGCCTCGCGTTCGCCACCATCTCGCTCATGGTCAGGAGCCCGAGATCCGGCATCCCGCAGGAGGCCGCCGTGCCGAAGCCGGTCATGTAGACGGCGTGCATGCCGGCGTTCTGGGCGATCAACGCCTGCAGCCCGTCGTAGACGAAGGGTGCGACCAGGAGAGCGGGCCCTTTCAGAGAGTCGCGTAGCTGCTCGCGCGCGGTTTTCATGTGAACCTCCCTCTTGGTCAGAGGATAATCCGGCTGGGCGGGCTGTCAGCCGCGAGGACCGTGTTAAGTTTCCACGCGGGGCTTTGGCGATGTCTCGGCGCTACATCCTCTGGGACCACGACGGTGTCCTCGTCGATACCGAACGGTGGTATTTCGTGGCCACGCGTGACGTGCTGGAAAGCGTGGGTGTCGAGCTATCGCAGGAGACCTACCTCGAATACATGGCGCGCGGTCAGCCGTGCTGGGATCTCTGCCGCGCTCGGGGAATGCCCGACGAGGAGGTCTCCCGGCACCGCGGACTCCGCAATTCGATCTACCAGGAACACCTCCGGACCCAGCCGATCGAGATCGACGGGGTGACCGAAGTCCTCAGGACCCTCTCCGAGTCCTTCGAGATGGCGGTGGTCACCACTTCGCGGAGGGAGGACTTCGAGCTGATCCACCGGTCGAGAGACCTGCTCGGATTCTTCCGCTTCGTGCTGACCGTCGAGGACTACCCGCGGGCCAAGCCTCAGCCCGACCCCTACCTCGCCGGGCTCGAGCGCTTCGGTGCCCGCGCGGAGCACAGCGTCGCCATCGAGGATTCCGCCCGCGGGCTCAGGTCGGCTCGAGAAGCGGGTCTCGATTGCCTGGTGGTGAAGAATGAGTTCACGGCCTCGCAGGACTTCGCAGAGGCGTGGCGGGTGGTGGACTCCATCCGGCGGGTGCCCGATGTTCTCGCCGGCGAAGTCTGAGGCTCGCCCGCTGCGGGATCAGCTCTGCTGCTCTTCGAGTCTGGCCGAGACGTAGGCGGAGAGACCCCGCACGTTCTCGTCCACGTCCGGGCGGTGGCGGATCGGCGGAAAGGCGCGCTGGCGGCAGTCCAGCCGCTCGCAGAGTCGGCAGCCCGGCCCGATCGGGACGATCGTTCTCGGATTCTCGAGATCGACGCCGTCCGCGTAGACCAGCTCCCGGGCGTGGGCGATCTCGCAGCCGAGTCCGACGACGAAGCGGCTCGGCGGGACGTGGTAGCCCCCGCCTCCCTTTCTGAGCGAGCAAGCGATGCAGAAATAGACGCGGCCATCGGGCTGGCGGGAGATCTGGGTGCGGATCAGTCCCGGAGTCGTGAAGGCTTCGTGGACGTTCCAGCGCGGACAGGCCCCGCCGTATCGCGCCAGATGGATTCCAGAGCCGTTGAAGCGCTTGGAGATGTTTCCCGCCGTGTCCACTCGGACCAGATGGAAGGGAACGCCCCTGGAGGTCGGCGCATTCAGGTTGGTGAGTCGGTGGCAGATCTGCTCGAAGCTGGCCTGGAAGCGCTCTTGAAGCAGCTCGATGTCGTAGCGCAGTGATCGCGCCTCGTTCAGGATCGCCTCGTAGGGCATCATCACGGCTCCGGCGAAGTAGTTGGCCAGAGCCACGCGGCAGAGCGCCTCGGAGTCGGGGGTCGAGAGAGTCGCGTTCCTCATCAGCTCGTCGAAGATCTCGCGATGGGTGAGGAGTCCGATCTGATGGGCCAGCTGGAAGGTCCGGCTGCTCTCGGAGATCATCTCCGAAAGGACCAGGCGCCGGCTGTCGGGGTCGTAGCGCCGAACCGCGCCCCGGCTGGAGTGGGCGGGGACGACGCGGACCTCGACCCCCAGTGACTCCGTGAGGTGTCTGGCGAGGGACCGGTTCAGGTCGCCCGGATCCAGGTCCTCCCGCTCGCGCAGCTGCTCCGCGGCGGCCTCGAGCTCCGGAAAGAAATTCATCCTGTCCTGCAGGAAGTCGGTGATCTCTTCTGCGGGCAGGTGGACGACATCGGTGCTCGAGAGCAGCCCTCCGTCCGAGACCCGTTCGGCCAGCGTGTTGGCATCGTCCTGCGCCCGCCGGTAGCCGCGGTAGAGGGCGACCACGGCCCGGGAGACCACTGCCGAGGTGGCCACGAGATCCTGCAGGTCCGCGGGCTTCACCTCGTGTCCCTCGAAGAGCGCGTCCCCGAAGACCTCGGTGAGATCCGCCAACAGGTGGGCCTGATCGCCCTCCGCGAAGTCCTGCAGGTTGATCTCGAAGAGCTGGCCGAGCTTGAGAAGCAGCGGGACGGTGACGGCCCGCTGGTTGTGTTCGATCAGGTTCAGGTAGCTGGCAGAGATCCCCAGGCGGCCGGCCAGGTTGACCTGCGTGAGCCCGTGCCGCAGGCGCAGCTTTCGGACCTTGTTCCCCAGTCTCGGCTTCTCGGCCATCCTCGGCGTCCCCGATCTTTACATACTTTACTATCTAACATCGTTGACTAGGCTGAGAGTTTACAAAGATACACCTTCAAAATCACGGGATTTATTGAATTTACAGCCCCCAACTTGAAAACTATGGCGTTCGTTGAGTCGGAGGCACGCAGTCGAGACCCCCAATGGCAGACTCGCTCCGTAGCCAGCAGATCAAGCGGGACAGGGCAGCGGCGACCGGGACGGAACGCTGGGCGCCGGGGGTGCTGGAGTCGACCGGGCTCCACGCGGTGGCGAGGTACCCCGGAACGCTGCAGGCCATGGACGGCAGCTCGGCGGTGGTCGCCGTGGAAACAGCCGCCTCCGAAGCAGCGGGGGTCTATCCCATCACGCCCTCCACGCAGATGGGCGAGGGGTGGGCGGATGCCGTCGCCAAGGGCAAGACGAATGTCCACGGGCGGCCGCTGATCTTCTTCGAGCCGGAAGGCGAGCACGCCGCTGCGGCGGTGGCCGCCGGCATGAGCCTGGTGGGGCTTCGCTCGGCGAACTTCTCGGCGGGCCAGGGCGTCGCCTACATGCACGAGTCGCTGTACGCGGCGGTGGGCAAGCGGCTGACCTACGTCCTGAACATCGCCTGTCGGGCCATCACCAAGCAGTCTCTCAACATTCACTGCGGTCACGACGACTACCACGCCGTCGACGACACCGGCTTCTTCCAGCTCTTCGCCAAGGACGTCCAGGAGGTCGCGGACCTCAACCTGATCGCTCACCGGATCGCCGAGCTCTCGCTCAACCCGGGAATCTGCGCACAGGACGGCTTCCTCACCAGCCACGTGATCGAATCGCTGCGCCTTCCGGAGCCGGAGCTGATCGCGGAGTTCCTCGGCGACCCGGAGGACCTGATCGAGTCGCCGACGCCGGCCCAGCGCCTCGTCTTCGGCGAGCGCCGCCGGCGCATCCCGGAGCTCTTCGACCTGGACAATCCCGCGCTCTTCGGCTCGGTGCAGAACCAGGACAGCTACGCGCAGGGCGTGGCCGCCCAGCGCCCCTTCTACTTCGATCACATCGTGGAGCTCTCGGAGCGGGCCTTCGCGGAGTACGCCGAGCTCACCGGCCGCCGCTACGCGCGCGCCTCGGGCTACCGCATGGAAGACGCGGAGTACGTGATCATCGGCCAGGGGTCGCTGGTGCCGAATGCCGAGGCCGTCTGCGACCACCTGCGCGAGGCTCGCCACCTCCGTGTGGGCGTGGTCAACCTGACCATGTTCCGGCCCTTCCCGAGCGATCTCATCGCCCGCCTCCTGCGCGGCAAGCGCGGAGTCGTGGTCCTGGAGCGCGTCGACCAGCCCCTGGCGGTCGATCCGCCGCTGCTCCGGGAGATTCGCGTGGCTCTCTCCAAGGCGGTCGAGAACGGCCGCGCCGCTGCGGGGATCGACGTCGGCGATGCGCGCATGCCCCACCCGGAACTGCCCGCGCTCGCCCCCGAGGAGGTCCCCGACTTCTACTCGGGGTGCTACGGGCTCGGCAGCCGCGACACCCAGCCCGGCGATCTGATCGCCGCCGTGGAGCAGATGCTTCCCGACGGGTCGGGCAGGCGCCAGTTCTATCTCGGGCTCGACTTCACGCGCGAGGGACCGGGATCTCCGGCGGTCGAGGGCTGGCAGAAGCGGGTGCGCGAGGCCTACCCCTACCTGTCGGAGCTCGCGCTCCCGCGGGCCGAGAGCGAGAACCTGCTTCCCGAGGGTTCGCTCGCCCTGCGGATCCACTCCGTCGGAGGCTGGGGCGCGATCACGATGGGCAAGAGCGTGAGCCTCACCCTGTTCCAGCTGCTCGGCCTGCACGTCAAGTCGAATCCCAAGTACGGCTCGGAGAAGAAGGGGCAGCCGACGACCTTCTTCGCCGTCTTCGCACGCGAGCCGATCCGGCTGAACTGCGCACTCGAGAGCGTCGACGTGGTGCTGTCGCCGGACCCGAACGTCTTCAACCACTCCAACCCGCTGGCCGGCCTTTGCCCGGGGGGCGCCTTCATCATCCAGAGCAGCCAGTCGCCGGCGGCGCTGTGGCGGAGCCTCCCCGCCTGGGCCCGGGACAAGATCCGCCGCAAGGGGCTTCGGGTCTTCCACCTGGACGGGTTTGCGATCGCGCAGGACGAGGCCTCCGATCCCGATCTGCGCTTCCGGATGCAGGGCGCCGCGTTCCAGGGCGCCTTCTTCCGGGCTTCTCCGCTCCTGGAGCGCGAGCAGCTGTACGAGGAGAAGCTCTTCGAGGGCATCCGGAGCCAGCTGCAGAAGAGCTTCGGCCGCCGCGGCCAGCAGGTGGTCGAGGACAACTACCGGGTGATCCGGCGCGGCTGGGGCGAGGTCCGCGAGCTCGACTGGGCCTCGCTCGAGAAGGACGCCGACGAGCGGGAAGCAGTCGTCGCCGAGCTTCCCGCTTCGTTGAACGAGCCGCGAGCCGAATCGCCAATCAGCGATCGACGCCGCTTCTTCGAGCAGGTCTGCTCCAGGTACCGCTCCGGCACGGATCCCGTCGCCGATCCCTTTGCCGCGCTGAGCGCCATCCCCGCCGCCACCGGCGTCTTCCGCGACATGAGCGACATCCGAATGGAGGTGCCGAAGTTCGTCGCGGAGAAGTGCAACGGTTGTGGACACTGCTGGGTGCAGTGTCCGGACTCCGCCATCCCCGGCCTGGTGACGGAGGTCGAGGCGCTGCTGGAGACCGCGGTCGATTTCGGAAGTCAGGGGAGCGGTTTCGAGCAGATGCGCCCGCTGGTCGCTTCACTCGCCGCTCTGGTGCGCGAGCGGTTCGAGTCGGATCCCGATGCGTCCTTCCAGGATGCGCTGCGAGGCGCGTATGGAAGGGTCGCGCTGCGCTACCCGCTCGATCCGGATCAGCGGAACCAGCTGGACGACGAGTTCGGCCGCCTCGCCGACGTGCTCGCCGACTTCCCGGTGGCGAAGACGACTCCCTTCTACACCGTTCCCGAAACTCGGGAGAAGGGCAGCGGCGGCCTGCTCTCGCTCACCGTCGACCCGCACGCCTGCAAGGGGTGCAACCTCTGTGTGGAGGTCTGCCCGGACGGCGCGCTCGTCACCGTGAAGCAGGACGAGGAGGCGGACGAGCGGCTGCGCAGAGCCTGGGCCTTCTGGAGTCAGCTGCCGGACACGCCCGACCGCTTCGTCAACGTGAGCGACTACGAGAAGGGGATCGGTGTTCTCCAGACCCTGCTGCTCAAGCGGCGGAACTACGGCGCCATGGTGGGGGGCGACAGCGCCTGCAACGGGTGCGGCGAGAAGACCGCCATGCACCTGATCGTGGCCGCGGTGGAGGCCGCCGCGCAGGAGCGCGTGGGGCCCTTCGTGGAGCGGATCGACGCCCTGGTCCGGAAGCTGGAAGAGAAGGTGGGCGGCCTCGTGGTCTCCAGGTCGCACGTCGATGCCGTGGCGCGAGACGCGAGTGTGCGCCTGGAGGTGGCGCTCGACGACCGGAGCCGGGCGCGCCTCGAGCGGCTGCTCCTGCTGACCGAAGAGCTGAAGGATCTCCGCTGGCGTTACACCAGCGGGCCCACGGGGAAGGGCCGCGCCCCTCTCGCGATGACGAACGCGACCGGTTGCTCCTCGGTCTGGGCCAGCACCTACCCCTACAACCCGTACCCCTTCCCCTGGGTAAACCACCTCTTCCAGGATGCACCCTCGATCGCGATCGGGATCTTCGAGGGCCAGATGCGCAAGATGGCGGACGCCTTCCGGACCGTTCGCAAGGCCGAGCTCGAGGCCGAGGACGCCTACGATCCCGAGACCCACGAGCCTTTCTTCACCGCCTTCGGTTGGCAGGATTTCACGGACGACGAGTTCCTGCTCTGTCCGCCCATCTTCGCTGTCGGTGGCGACGGCGCGATGCTCGACATCGGCTTCCAGAACCTGTCCCGCATGCTGGCGTCGGGAAAGCCGCTGCGCGCGGTCGTGCTCGACACGCAGGTCTATTCGAATACGGGTGGTCAGGCCTGCACTGCAGGCTTCTCGGGACAGGTCTCCGACATGGCGACCTACGGCGCCGCGCAGCACGGCAAGCAGGAGATGAGGAAGGAGCTCTCCCTGATCGCGATCGCGCACCGCACCAGCTTCGTGCTGCAGAGCTCCCAGGCGTCACACTCGCACCTCCTCTCGGGCGTCCTCCGCGGGCTCGCCTCCAGGCGTCCGGCGGTCTTCAACATCTACACCCCCTGCCCGTCGGAGCACGGGATCGCCGACGAGGGGTCGGCGCGCGCGGCGCGACTGGCCCTCGAGAGCCGGGCATTCCCCTTCCTCGTCTACGACCCGGACGGCGGGCCTTCCCTCGCCGATCGCCTCGACCTGCAGGGGAACCCGCTGGTCGGCGACACCTGGCCGGTCTACGAGCTCTGCTACCGGGACGAGAGCGGCGAGCAGAAGAGCATGGAGCTCCCCCTGACGATCGCCGACTGGGCCGCATCGGAGGCTCGCTTCGCCCGGCACTTCTCCGCTGCGGGGCGCTCCTCCGCAAACGGCCACCAGGTCCCCTTTCACGAATACCTCGAGCTCTCGGCGGCGGAGCGAGCCGGAAAGGCGCCCTTCGTGTACGTGCTCGATTCGGAGCAGCGCCTGGAGCGGCGGGTCGCATCCGAGGAGATCGTCCAGCTCGCCGAAGAGCGGCTCGCCCTCTGGTCCGACCTCAAGGAGATGGCGGGCGTCGAGGTCGCCGAGCGCGTGCGCGAACAGATCGCCGCGGCAGCGAAGCGGGAGTACCAGGAGCGCGAGAGCGCGCTCCGCGCCGAGTACGAGGCGAAGCTCGCCGAGCAGGGCGCAGCGCCGGCCCGCATGGCGCTCCGGCGCATCGCCACCGACCTGCTGAGCTAGGCAAGAACGTCCCCGCTTCATTCCGGCTACCCTCGCGGACTCGGACCACTGGAGGAGGGGCCAGCCCATGAGTCATTCCTGCTTCGAGCTGGAGCTGGAGGAGAACGTCGCGCACCTGCGGATGTGCCGGCCGGAGTCGCTCAACTCGATGAACCGCGCCTTCTGGAGCGAGCTCCCCGAGATCGTCGGGCAGCTCGACGACGAGGGCCGGGCCCGCGTTCTGGTCATTTCCGCCGCCGGACGTCACTTCTCGGCCGGCCTGGATTTCGAGATTCTCTCCTCGTCGATGACGGCGGAGGATGGGGCGGTGGGGGGGGTCGGGCGAGGCAGGGCGGGCCTGCGGGAGATGATCCTGCACCTCCAGGAGTCGCTTTCCTGTCTCGAGAGGGCTCGCATGCCGGTGATCGCCGCGGTCCAGGGCGGCTGCGTCGGTGGCGGCGTCGACCTCATCACCGCCTGCGACATGCGCTACTGCACCGACGACGCGTTCTTCTGCATCCAGGAGGTCAACATCGGAATCACCGCCGACGTGGGAACCCTCCAGCGCCTGCCCAAGATCATCCCCCCCGGCATGGTGCGCGAGCTCGCCTACACGGGGCGGCGCCTTCCCGCAGCTCGCGCCAGGGAGATCGGGCTGGTGAACGAGGTCTACCCGACGCAGGAGGCGATGCTCGAAAGCGTGATGGAGGTCGCGCGCGAGATCGCCGGGCACTCCCCTCTGGTCGTCTGGGGATCCAAGGAGATGCTCAACTACGCCCGCGACCACAGCGTCGAGGAAGCTCTCGACTACATCGCGACCTGGCAGGCGGGGATGTTCGATCCGCAGGAGGTCGTCGAGATCTTTCGCGCCAAGCAGGAGCAGCGCAAGCCGGTCTTCCCGGACCTGCGGCCAGTCCGAAAGACCTTCTGATCCGCGGGGGCTTGCTCGACGTCAGATCGCGCGCCGTTCGCGGCGGCGCTGAAGCTCGGCGAGTGTCTCCTCGTGCCGCGCCCGGGTGATCGGGAAGAGCAGGAAGAGGATGGCGGCGCCGGTGCTGAAGGCGATCGGTATGGCGCAGAACATGATGATGATGCCGCGCTGCGCGCCCGCGCTCTGCTGGACTGCGCCGCTCACGTATCCGAAGAATCCGAGACCGATGCCCGAGAGCCCGATCGCGAGCGACCGCGCCAGCTTGCGGAGCAGGCTCAGCACCCCGAAATAGGCCCCGTCCTTTCGCGTGCGGGTGCGCACCTCGTCGTCGTCGACGATGTCCGGGACGATCGCCATCGCCATCACGGTGCGTACGCCCAGGCCCACGCCCGCGAAGTAGAAGCTCGCATACGCCCACCAGAGGCCGATGTACGGTACGAACAGCATGGCGAGCAGGCCAATGGCTCCCATGAAGGTGCCGGTCGCGAGCATGGGTCCCTTCTCGAAGTGCATCGCAACGCGCATCCAGACGGGAATCGAGAGCGCCGCCATCGCCATGTATCCCAGCAGGATGAACTTCGGGTGGGGATCACCGAGGCCCCACCACTCTTCGATGGTGTAGAGCGCCAGCGTCGCGGTCAGACCGTCGGCGATCTGCCCGACGATGAAGGCCAGGGCGTAGATGCGGAAGGGACGGCTGCGAAGCGCGTCGCCGAAATCGCCGAACAAAGTGTCTCGCGGCGGCGGATGGACTCCCGTTCGCTCACGGGTGCCGAGGAACGCGGTCACCGTGACGACGGCGATGTAGGCGGCTAGCCAGATGGAGACCTGCCCGTGTGCCTCTCCCCGCGCGATGCGGGCGATTTCCGCCACCGCCTCCCCACTCAGACCCTTCGCGGTCGCTTCGGCGCTGGCGGCGTCCACCGCGTGCTCGAGCACGGTGAACATCAGGACTCCGCCGAGCAGCAGACCGAGCGTTGCGAAGCCCTGACGCCAGCCCATCAGGGATATCCGCTCCTGGTGCGTCGAGGTGATCTCGCTGCCGTAGGCCGCGTGGGGAACCTCGACCATCGTGCATCCCACCCAGTAGAGGATGTTGGTGACCAGCAGCCACGCGAAGAGCTGCGCCTGGGACCACTCGGGGCGCGCCGAGAACATCCCGATCATGCTGATCGCGAGCGGGAGCGAGCCGAGCAGAAACCAGGGACGGCGGCGCCCCCACCGGCTGCGGGTCCGATCCGAGACGAAACCCATGACCGGGTCGCTCACCGCATCGAAGGCCTTGCCGACCAGGAGTGCGACACCGGCCCAGACGACGTCGAGGCCCGTGTAGTTGGTGTAGTACTTGAGAAGGAAGACGGCGACGATGTAGTCGAGCGAGCCGATGCCGAGACTCGCCGAGGCGTACAGCGCTCTGCGCAGCGCCGTCACGCGGGGCCCGGCTGCCTCTGGCCTACTGCGCTTCTCGCGGGACCAGGCGCATGATCTTGGGGTGGCGCCCGCGAACGGGACTGAGGATCCAGTCCGAGAAGCCGTACCTGGCCCGAAGCGCCTTCTTCACCGCCTCGCGCTCGGCCTCGTCGGTGACGAACTCGACCCGCAACGGCCACTCCGTCTCTTCGATCCGAAGGGTGATATCCGGATCCCGCTCGACGTTGCCGCCCCAGCGGGTATTCCCGGTCCGGATGTATCCCTGCCCTTCGAAGACGGCCAGCCAGACCTTCGTCTCGCGGGTGGAGCCATCTTCGTTGGTGGTGAGCACCGTGACCGTCCCCGCCTCGGAGTGGCGGTCCCATTCGATGGCTTCTTCGCCGCTCGCGCTGGAGACCGGAGCGAGCAGAACCAGCAGGGCCAGCAGAAGAAACGCGTAAACAGGGGCTCTCACGATGCACCTCCCGAGGAGCGATACCGCCGCCCCCTCTCGAAACCGGAGCGGCATGGCTCTCGTTTCTAGTCGATCTCGTCGACGGCGAGGGGGAACTTCGAAAGCTCCTCGCAGCCGTCCTCGCAGAGCACGATCGGGTTCTCGTAGCGGAAGCCGATGGCCTCCTCCGGACACGCGTACTGGAGGGCGCAGATCAGCACCTCGTTCTCCTGGTAGACGTGCTCCGGATTGGTCCAGTAGGGCACGGGGCCGTCGTTGAGGCCGATCCGCCACTCGTCGCCCATCATCCCGATGCCGTGCTCGAAGCCCGGCAGCATGTGGGAGGCGAAGCCCCTCTCCTCCGCGAAGCTCAGCATGTCCTTGGCGAGGCCACCGGGCGTGATGCCCGCGCGGTAGCTGGCCAGTGTGAGCCGGGTGATGTCGACGAAGTTTCTGGCGTGCCAGCGCTGCCGGTCCGTCACCGGGCCAATCAGGTAGTTGTGGGAGTGATCTCCCAGCCCCAGCTTGAACATGGAGTGGATGTCCACCATCAGCGGCTCGCCGGCGCGGATCTCCCGGCGCGAGGCGGGCGTACAGGCGCCCATGGCGAAGCCGGTCCGATATCCGCTGGCGATCTCGTTGCCGCCGGTGAAGGACCACTCCCATTCGCTCCCCGCCTTCCTCATCGCGTGCGCCGCGATTCCGGCGATCTCCGTCTCCGTCATCCCCCGGTAGCCGCCGTCCCGGATCGCCTCGAGGACGGCCTCGTGGCCGACGTCCACCTGCCTGGAGGCTTCCCGGAAGCGGTTGATGGTGCCCTGGTCCTTGACCGTTGCGAGCCGGTCGACCAGCGTGTGCGCGTTCACCAGCTCCGCGTCCGGCAGCATCGCGGCGAAGCGCTGGTACTCGTAGTGGGTGAGGTTGCCTTCCGGAAGGTAGTTGGACATCCCGTCCTCGATGCCGACCCTTCCCCTGCCGTTCCCGGGCAGCTCCCGAATGAATCGCGAGATCTGCTCGATCTGGTCCATCCCCGCCATGGGCGCGAAGCCCTGAACGCGCTCCGGCTCGAGCCAGCAGTCGTCGGCCACCCGGGCGGCGTCGATGGCGAAGGTGAAGGCGGTGGGGAGCCCCTCCCGGGGGATCACCACGAAGCTCCGCCAGGGGCAGAAGGCGTCCAGCGTCCAGGAGAGGGTCCTGAGCCTCGAGCCCAGATAGACGTCGAGATCCTCCCGCTCCATCTCGCTTTGAATCGATCGGATGCGCTGGGGGAAGTCGATGAAGTAGGGGTCCTGGTCCGGTGCGTTCGTCGTCATCACGGCTTTCCTCTTCAGTCACGGGAGCGGAACCACGATGATAGCCCGCTGAGGTCGCCGATGGGACCGGGGGCCCGCTCCCTGCACGGCGGGGTGATATGCTGGACGCCCCCTCCACGGGAAGGAGCCTCAGGATGATCCTGGATCAATTCAAGCTCACCGACAGGGTCGCGATCGTCACCGGAGGCGGCCGGGGGATCGGCCGCGGCATCGCCCTGGGCTTTGCCGAGGCGGGAGCCCACGTGGTGGTTGCCGCGCGCAGGGCCGAGACCCTCGAGGAGGTCGCGGAGAAGATCCGGGGGATGGGGAGGCGCGCCCTGGCGGTTCCCTGCGACGTCACGGTGCCGGATCAGCTCGATCGGCTGGTCGCAGAGACGGTGAAAGAGTTCGACGGCGTCGACTTGCTGGTGAACAACGCCGGCGGCACGCCCCCGACGCCGGTCCTGCAGCTGACCGACGAGGCCTTCGAGGCGGCGTTCCACTTCAATGTCACCTCTGCGCTGAATCTCAGCCGCCAGGTGATCCCCTACATGCTGAAGCGGAAGAACGGCGCCATCTTGAACATCTCGTCGGCGCTCTCGCACATGGTCGAGTCGGGCTTCACCGCCTACGGCACCTCCAAGGCGGCGCTCTCCCACATGACGAGGATGATGGCTCACGAGCTCGCGCCGCACATTCGCGTGAACGCGCTCGCCGTGGGGGCGACGCTCACCGACGCGCTCTCGCCCTTCGTGGCTTCCGGAGACCTGAAGGAGCAGATGGAGGCGCTCACGCCCATGGGCCGCCTCGGCACCACCGAGGACATCGCCCAGGCGGCGCTCTATCTCGCCTCGCCCGCGGCGAGCTGGGTGACGGGAAAGATCCTGGAGGTCGACGGCGGCACCATCGCCTCCAACTGGCCGATCAAGATCCCGGCTTTCTGACGGGAGGTCCGACCGCCGCACCCTCACTCCCCCGGCCCGCGCACTTCGCGTATCATCGCCCGATGCCCTCCGATTCGGCCACCGATCTGCTGGTGTTCATCGACCGCTCGCCCACTCCCTATCACGCGGTGGCCGAGAGCGTCCGCCGTCTGGAGGCGGCTGGCTTCCGGCCCGCCTCGGAGGCGGACCTCTGGGAGTTTGCTCCCGGCGACCGCTGCTACGCGGTGCGCAGCGAGGGCTCCCTGGCGGCGTTCCAGGTCGGCGAGGTCACGCCCGCCGAGGGCGGGTTCCGCATCATCGGGGCCCACACCGATTCACCCAACCTGCGAGTCAAGCCGCGGGCCGATCTCCAGGCGCACGGCTACCGCCAGCTCGCGGTCGAGCCCTATGGAGCGATGCTGCTGCACACATGGCTGGATCGGGATCTATCCCTCGCCGGCCGGGTGAGCTTCGCTGCCAACGGCGGGTTGCAGACACTGCTGGTCGACTTCGGGCGGCCGCTGCTCCGGGTTCCCAACCTCGCGATCCACCTGCAGCGCGAGATCAGCCAGGAAGGGCTCAAGCTGAACGCGCAGCAACACCTGGCTCCGCTCCTCGGGCTCGAGGACGCACCGCCCCTTCCGGAGCTGCTGGCCGTGGAGCTGCGTGCCCGAGACCTCGCCGAGATCGAAGCCGGCGACATCCGCGCCTACGACCTGATGGCGTACGATACGCAGCCCTCCTGTCTGGCGGGGAGCCGGGGCGAATTCGTCCACGCCCCGCGGATCGACAACCTGGCCTCCTGCCACGCTGGAGTGTCGGCGCTGCTGGCCGCGAGCGCCGAGCCCGTGCCGCCCTTCACCCGCATGGTCGTTCTCTACGATCACGAAGAGGTGGGGAGCCGAAGCGCACAGGGCGCCGCTGGGACCTTCCTCGCCGCGACCCTGGAGCGGGTGGTGAGTGGCTTCAAGAACGGGGAGCCCCAGGGCCTGGCGCGGGCGATCGCGCACTCGACCCTGGTTTCGGTGGACATGGCCCACGCCGTCCACCCCAACTACTCCGATCGCCACGAGCCCGGCCATCGTCCGGTGATCGGCAAGGGCCCCGTGATCAAGGTGAACTCCAGCCAGGCCTACGCGAGCGACGCCGAGACCTCGGGCCAGTTTGCCGCCCTTTGCGACCGCGTCGGGATCGAGCCCCAGCACTTCGCAATGCGGAGCGATCTCCTGTGCGGATCGACGATCGGTCCGATCACGGCGGCGCGGGTCGGACTGCGTACCGTGGACGTGGGCAACCCGATGCTTTCGATGCACTCCTGCCGCGAGATGGCGGGAACGGCGGACGTGCAGCCGATGGTCGACGTACTGAAGGCGTTCTTCGATGGGTGATTTCAGACCGTTCGAGAGCAAGATGGGTGCCGAGGGGCTCCCCGAGGTCGCGATCCGGACCTTCCGGCACTACTACGAGCAGCTCGTCTCGGGCGAGCAGGGAACCCTCTCGCAGGCCGAGATCGGTCCCGTGGACGAGGTTCCCAGCACCGAGGAGATCTCGGGAGCCGCGGAGGCGGGGGAGGCCGCGCTCGAGCGCGCGGTGGTGATCAAGCTGAACGGCGGCCTCGGCACCTCGATGGGAATGACGAAGGCCAAGTCGCTGCTGACCGTGAAGGGGGATCTCAGCTTCCTCGACCTGATCTGTCGTCAGGTCCTCCACATGCGCGAGCGGTTCGGCTGCCGGATTCCACTGCTGCTGATGAACAGCTTCCGGACCCGCGAGGACTCGCTGGCGGTCCTCGAGCGCTACGGGGATCTCGGAGCCGGACTCGGCGCCGACTTCCTGCAACACAAGGTGCCGCGGATCCGCGCCGACGATCTCTCGCCGATCGACTGGCCGGCGGCCCCGGAGCTCGAGTGGTGCCCGCCCGGTCACGGCGACATCTACACCGCCCTGGTCACCTCCGGGATGCTCGAGACGCTTCTGGAACGCGGCTACGGCTACGCGTTCGTCTCGAACTCCGACAACCTGGGCGCGGTGCTCGATCTCGACATCCTGGGCTGGTTCGCGTCGGAGGGGGCGCCGTTCGCCATGGAGGTGAAGGACCGGACCGAGTCGGACCGCAAGGGCGGGCACCTGGCGCGGACCCGGGACGGGGGGCTCACACTGCGCGAAATCGCTCAGTGCCCCGAGGAAGAGCGGGAGAGCTTCGAGGACATCCGCCTGTATCGATATTTCAACACCAACAACCTCTGGGTGAACCTCGAGTCCCTGCGAAGCGCTCTCGACGAGCGCGATTCGGTGCTGGGACTTCCGATGATCCGGAACGACAAGACCGTGGATCCCAGCGACTCCTCGTCTCCCGGCGTGATCCAGCTGGAGACGGCGATGGGCGCGGCGATTTCGGTCTTCCCCGGCGCCCGTGCGATCCGAGTTCCCGCGCACCGCTTTGCGCCGGTGAAGACGACCAACGACCTGCTGCGCATCTGGTCCGACGCCTACGTCCTCTCCGAGGACCATCGCATCGTCCCCGCCGCAGATGGATTCGCCGACGACCTCGTCATCGATCTCGATCCCGCCTTCTACAAGCGCATCGGCGACTTCGTGGAGCGCCTTCCCCACGGCGCGCCTTCCCTGGTGCGCTGCCGGCGTCTCAGAGTGCGCGGGGACGTCCGCTTCGGACGGGAGGTCTCGATCTCGGGAGAGGTCGATCTGAAGAACGAGAGCGAGACGCCCAGAGAAATCCCCGACGGCGAAGCGCTCCGCTGAAGGAGTTGCCGGTCGCCTGCCGGGCGGACGGGCGCTCTGGTGGGGCGGCACCGAGCCGGTACACTTCCGCTCCATGAGCCCCCCGCCTCCCAGCCCGCTCTGCAGTGAGATCGCCGGCGTCCCCGTCTCCGACCTGGTGCGGGATTTCGGTACACCTACCTACGTCTACGACAAGGACCGCATCGCGGAGAAGATGGCCGACCTCCGGTCCTTCGACGTGGTTCGCTACGCGATCAAGGCCAACTCCAATCTCGCCATTCTGGATCTCTGCCGTCGCCAGGGAATCCTGGTCGACGCGGTGAGCACGGGGGAGGTGCACCGCGCCATGCTGGTGGGCTTCCCTCCACGGGGCGATCCGCCGCCCATCGTCTACACCGCCGACATCTTCGATCGAAGCGCCCTCGCGGCGGTGCTCGAGCACGGGATCTTCGTCAACTGCGGCTCGCCAGACATGATCGACCAGTACGGTGAGAAGGCGGCGGGTCGAGAGATCACGCTGCGCGTCAACCCGGGCTTCGGCCACGGGCACAGCCGGAAGACCAACACCGGCGGCGAGCACTCGAAGCACGGGATCTGGCACGAAGAGCTGGCGGACTGTCTGCGCCGGGCCGAGCGTCACTCCCTGCACGTCACGGGCGTTCATGCGCACATCGGCTCCGGGGCGGACCTGGAGCACCTCGCGCTCGTCTCCACGGCCATCGAGGAATTCGCGCGCAGCGTCGGTCCGGCCGTGACCATGATCAGTGCGGGCGGAGGTCTCCCCATCCCCTATCGCCCCGAAGATCCGGAGATCGACCTCGAGGGCTACTTCCGAGTCTGGGATGCCAGCCGCAAGCGCCTCGAGGACGAGTTCGGCCACGCGGTGCGTCTCGAGATCGAGCCCGGCCGCTACATCGTCGCCGAGTCCGGCTACCTGGTGACGGAGATCCGAGCCGTCAAGCAGGTGGGGAAGAACACCTTCTACCTGGTCGACGCCGGTTTCAACAACCTGGCGCGTCCCGTCCTCTACGGCGCCTACCACCCCATGTCGATCGTTCCCTCCGATCGGGGCGCGCGCGCCGAGATGGACGTGGTGGTGGGTGGGCCGCTCTGCGAGTCGGGCGATATCTTCACCCAGGATGCGGGCGGCTACGTGCGCACCCAGCGTCTCCCGGAGGCGAAGGTGGGGGAGTTCCTGGTGATCGAGTGCGCGGGGGCCTACGGCTTCAGCATGAGCTCGAACTACAACTCGAAGCCGCACGCCGCCGAAGTGCTGGTGAGCGGCGGGAAGGCCCAGCTGGTGCGAGCGCGCCAGTCGCTGGACGACCTGGTCCGGGGCGAGCCGATCCCCCCCTCCGACTGAACGTCCCCGCTATTCCTTCTCGAGGTCGCCGGGGATGCGGGAGAGGCGTTCGGCCATGTCCCGGATCACGCGCAGGCCGATGGCCGGGTTGCAGGTCACGAAGCGCTCCAGCTCGGCAGCGTTGAGGACGCAGGCCCAGACGGTTCCGACGGCGGCCATGGATGCCGTGCGCTCCAGGCCCGTCAGCGTGGCAACCTCACCCAGGAAGGTTCCCTCCCGGCGCAGCAGGGCGATCTCCTGCCCCGCGCGAGAGACCCGCACCGTGCCGCGCAGCAACAGAAACGCGTAGTAGGATTTCTCGCCTTCGGAACAGAGGGGCTCGCCGTCCTCGAACTTCACGAAGTAGCGGTCGAAGCCCCGGCCCCGGCAGATGGAGAGCATCAGGGGGTCGACGAGACCCTCGATCAGCTCCTCGAGCTCGGCGTCGTCCAGGTTGCTGCGTCGGGTGGCGGCCGTGGTGTCGGCCTCGAACCCGGAGCCGCTCACGATCGCCTCGACCCGTGCCAGCACCTCGGCGACGCTGCCGGGCCGCCGGGCTGGATCGATCTGCAGCATGCTCATCACGACGTCCTCGAGCTCTCTCGAGAAGAGCATCCGCGAATCGGAGATCGGAGGCAGACCGAAGGTCTCGCCCTGGGAGCCGTCCCGCAGCAGGTGCCGGTGCTCCGCGAGATTGAGTCCGGTGGCCATCGAGTAGGCGGTGGCGCCGACTCCCCAGAGGTCGGTGCGCAGGTCGTACTTGGCGAAGTCCGCCTCGCGCTGCTCCGGGGCCTGGTAGCCCGGCGTCCCGACACTCGTCGGGATCATCCCGCGGTTCATCCGCGAGGCCTGGGAGACGCCGAAGTCGGTGAGGACGTAGCCGCCGTTGCCGTCCAGGAGTACGTTGCCCGGCTTGATGTCGAGATGGAGAATCGACGCCTTGTGGGCGGCACTCAGCGCCGAGAGCAGGTCCGCCAGCAGCCGCCAGACCGCCGACTCCTCGACCGTGCCCCGGAACGGCATCATGTCCTTCAGGCTCCCCGACGGGAAGTACTCCACCACGACGAAGGCGTGGTCACCTTCGATCGACCAGTCGTAGACGCGCGGAATGCGATCGTGCTGCAGGGCGAGCAGCGCAGCGAGCTCGCGTTTCAGGAGCTGCACGGGATCCTGGCGGCGAGGCGCAGACAGGATCTTCACCGCGACCCGCTCCGGCGGAACGTCCTCGCGCCAGGCGTCCGCGTCCAGACAGCGCGCGAAGAAGACGGAGCCGAAGGCTCCCTTGCCCAGCCGCTTCATCAGCCGGTACCGGAACCGCCCCTGGAGCTCGGTGCCGAAAGACGGCACCCGGATGTCGGGCCGGGCGGTGGGCGCCTCGTCCTGCATCCCCGAGGCGGTTCCTGCCGGACTGGGACCAGCTCCGCACCTCGGCCAGCTCCGAGGAAGCGGCCGGCTCGGTCCAGGTCTCGCTCTCCAGCTCCACGCTCGACATCCGCGTGACGGCCCCCCTCAGCCCACTATCCAGCGGACGAACCGGGCTCGTTCTTGAACGAACCCCCCGGGGTGTGTTTCGTGTCTTGCCCACTCGTGGGGTGTCGGGTTATAGAAACGAAGCGAATTCTCAACAATGGAGGGAGTACCAAGGTGGGAACCGACGTGACCTTGTTGCGCGACATGTGCGGACGGACGCTGATCCGCACCGATCTTTCGGGGCTGGGCCAGCGAGTGGAGGGCAAGGTCCGGGACAACTACATCGGCGATGGCGAGCGCACCATCGTGGTGACCGACCGGGTGAGCTGCTTCGACGTCGTTGTCGGTACCATTCCGCTGAAGGGACAGGTCCTCAACCAGCTCGCGGCCTTCTGGTTCGAGAAGACCAGGGACGTGGTGCCCAACCACCTCCTCTCGGTGCCCGACCCCAATGTCTCCGTGGTGCGGGAGGTCGAGATCCTGCCGGTCGAGTTCGTGTACCGGGGCTATCTCACCGGCGTCACCTCCACCTCGATCTGGTACGCCTACAGCCGCGGTGCAGAGGAGTACTGCGGCCACAAGCTCCCGAAGGGGATGCGCAAGCACCAGAAGCTGCCCGAGCCGCTGCTCACGCCGACCAGCAAGGCGCCCAAGGGCGGCCACGACGAGCTCACCTCGCGAGAAGAGATCATCGAGCGCGGAATCATGAGTGCGGAGCGCTTCGACACCATCGCGAAGCTGGGTGCCGACCTGTTCGCTGCCGGACAGGCGTGGGCCGAGAGCCGCGGGCTGATCCTGGTCGACACCAAGTACGAGATGGGGCTCACCCCCGACGGTGAGGTGGTCGTCGCCGACGAGATTCACACGCCCGATTCCTCCCGCTACTGGTACCGGGACACCTACGAGCAGGCCATGAGCCAGGAGCGCGATCCCCAGGCGCTGGACAAGGAGTACGTGCGGCGTTGGCTCGCGGAGGAGCAGGACTACCTGGGCGATGGCGATCCCCCTGCGCTCACCGACGAGGTTCGCTGCGAGGCGGCGCGCCGTTACATCGAGGCCTACGAGCGCATCACCGGCAGCGACTTCGTTCCCGACCTGGACCCCGCCGAGGAGCGGATTCGCCGGAACCTCGGCTTGTAGGCCGGGAGCCGCCCGCGCCACTGCGGCGTCGCCCGGCTCGGGTCGGGTGGCCGGCCGGAGGAGTTCTGCTTCAAGGTGAGCAAAGCGTCGAGCCGCTTCGTCACGGCGATCTCTCCGCGGCGGAGCGCCTCCTGGCGAGGGCCTTCCAAGACAATCCGCTGAATCGCGCGGTGATCGGGAGGTCGGCCCGGGGGCGTCTCCGCGCCAACCTTCACGGGATGCGCGCCCACCTTCCCCAGGCCGCGCGGCACGGCCTGCTGCTCGGCGCCCACGTGGAGGGGCGGCTGGCTGGCGTGCTGAGCTCGACGCCGCCCGGCGCCTACCCACTTCCGCCGCCTGGCCTGGGGGTGCGGCTCCGCTGTCTGCTGGGCCAGGGGTTCGGCGTCGCCCATCGCTGGGCGAGGGTCTACGAGGTTCTCCAGGGCCACCATCCCGTGGATCGGCACTGGTACCTCGGGACGCTGGGGGTGGATCCGGCGCTCTGGGGCCGGGGCTTCGGCACCCATCTGCTCTCGGACTGGCTCCAGCTGGTTGACGCGGACGGCACTCCTGCTTATCTGGAGACGGACGCGGCCTCGAACCTCCGTTTCTATCAGCGAGCGGACTTCGAGGTCGCGGAGGAGATCTGCGTGCTCGGGGTTAGGATCTGGACGATGTGCCGCCCGGCCATGGCCGGCGGCTAGGGAGCCGGACCCCGTTGGAGAAGCGCTAGAGATGGCGAGCCGAGCAAAAGGGAACCTCTACGAGACCCTGGGCGTGGCACGAGACGCCGACGCCAAGGCCATCAAGAAGGCCTACCGGAAGCTCGCCCGCCAGTACCACCCGGACGTGAATCCCGGAGACGCGGCGGCCGAGGAGCGCTTCAAGAGCATCTCGGAGGCCAACGCGGTGCTCTCGGATTCGGAGAAGCGCCGCAACTACGACGAGTTCGGTGAGGTCTCCCTGGAGGGCGGCTTCGACGCGGACGCGGCGAGGCGGGCGCGAGAGGCCTTCGGCGCGCGGTTCGGTACCGGCGGACGGGCCGAGGGCTTCCCCGGCTTCGGCGGCCAGAGCTTCGAGTTCGGCGATCTCGAGGATCTGCTCGGCGGGGCCTTTGGCGGCCGGGGAGGCGGGCGGCGAGGCCGGGCCCGGCAGATGCGCGGCGAGGACATCCAGGCCTCGCTCGAGCTCGACTTCATGGAGGCTGCCCGCGGCGGCGAGCGGCGGCTCACCATCACGCGGCCGAATCCCGCAGGTGCAGCCATCACCGAGACCGTCACGGTCCGGATTCCTCCGGGAGTCGGAGACGGGGGGCGGATTCGCCTTCCGCAGAAGGGCGGGCAGGGCCTCGGTGGCGGCCCCCCCGGCGATCTCTGGGCGACCATCCGGGTCAGGCCCCACCCGGTCTTTCGCCGGGACGGGCGGAGCCTCCATGTGGAGGTGCCCATCAGCGTCCGCGAGGCGATCCGGGGCGCGAAGATCGAGATCCCGACGCTGGAGGGACGGGCGACGCTCACGATTCCGCCCGGAACCGACAGCGGCCAGAAGCTGCGCCTGCGCGGAAAGGGGATCGCGGATCCCGGAGGCGGGGCGCCGGGCGACCTGATCGTCACCGTCCAGATCCGCGTGCCCCGAGACCTCAGTGACGAGGTTCTGGAACAGGTCGACGAGCTGGCTGCCTTCGATCCGCCCGACCTGCGCGAGGAGCTCTTCAAATGAGTCCCCGAGCCCGCATCGAGGAGGTGCTGCGCTTCCTCGGCATCGACGATCCGGACCTGATCCCGCAGCTGCGCAGCGAGGGGCTCTTCGAGCGAGACGAGCTCGAGCCCTACGAGGCCGAGGAGCTTCGGGTGGCGGCGCTCCTGGTCGAGGAGCTGGGCGTGAATCCCGCCGGCGTCGAGGTCGCGCTGCACCTGCGACGCCGTCTGCTGGTCCTCCAGACCCGGCTGATCCGGGTGATGGAGGAGCTGGAGGGCGAGGAGCAGTAGGCCCTCGCTACACGACCCGGAGAGAAATGCAGGCTGGCAGCTCGGGAGCGACACCCCGGACACTCCGTCCCGACGATGGGCGCCTGGTGCGCGGGCGCAGGAGCCGCCAGCGGATCCGCGAGGCGGCAAGGGCGCTCTTCCGGGAGCGCGGCTTCGACGCGACCACGCTGCGGGCCATCGCGGAGCGCGCGGGGATGGGGGCCAGCTCGATCTACCGGCACATCCGCTCCAAGGAGGAGCTTCTGGTCGAGGAGCTCGCGGACCTCCAGGAGACGGCTTGGACCCGCTTCCGCGCCCTCGGAAGCCAGGGCGCCACGGCGCGGGAGCGGGTCCGGAAGTTCCTCGACCTGGAGCACGAGCTGATGATGAGGGACCCGGATCTCACCATCATCGCACTGCGCGCCACCACCCACCCCGAGCAGCGGGTCTCCCGCCAGGTGCTGGCTCTCCAGGATCGAACCATTGGCCTGGTCACGGAGATCCTCCAGGCGGCCCGCAGCCGCGGCGAGCTGCATCACGAAGTCCCCCCATTGGTCGCGGCGCGGACCATCACTCACATCACCAGCGGCGCGAGGCTGGCCTGGGCGAACGGACTGCTCTCGGCGGACGACTGCCGCTCCGCGATCGATTCCGGCGTCGATCTGCTCTTCCGCGGTCTCCAGCGATCCGAGTGATTGGGGCTGGCTAGAGCTCGCGGGTCTTCTTCTCCAGCCAGGCCTTGAACTCGGGGCCGTCCCAGGCGCGGTGGTCGCCGCGGCGATAGGCCTGGGCGTTGCGGTGGTAGACCAGGGCGTTCGCCCGGTTCTCGCGGCTGGAGTCGCGTTCCCGAATCACCTTGGCGGGGACTCCCGCGACGATGGAGCCGGGCGGAATCACGGTGCCCTCGGTGACCACCGCCCCCGGGGCCACGATCGAGCCCCGTCCGATCACGGCGCGGTCCATCACCACGGCGTTGATCCCGATCAGACAGTCGTCCTCGATCGTGGCGCCGTGGATGGTCGCGTGGTGGGTGATCGAGCAGTAGTCGCCGATCCGCGTGGGATCGTCGAAGCCGACGTGGATCATCACGAAGTCCTGGAGATTGGTCATCCGGCCCACGCGCACCTCGTGGCACTCCGCGCGGATCACGCAGTGGGGCCAGATGGAGGCGTCGGGGGCCACCGCAATCTTCCCGTACAGCTCCGCGCTCGCCGCGATCCAGGCGCTCTCGTCGATCGACTGCAGCTTCCGTTCCGACAACTTTCTCAGACCTCCAGTCCGTTGCGGCGGATCACCTCGGAGAAGAAGCGCGCGCTCGCCTTGGGAATCCGCTCCTGTGTCTCGTAGTCGGTCCACACCACACCGAAGCGGCGGCTGTAGCCGAGAGCCCACTCGAAGTTGTCGAGCAGGGACCACACGTAGTAGGCCCCGACACGGGCGCCGTCGTCGATCGCCCCGGCGAGGCCCGCCAGGAATCCGCGCAGAAGCTCCAGGCGTGGCTGATCGTCCACCACACCGTTCACGGGCGGGGTGTTGTCGCAGGCTCCATTCTCGGTGATGTAGATCTTTGGACCGCCGTACTCCTTCGAGACGAAGCGGACGAAATCGCCCAGCGCGTGGGGGGCGGCCTCGTAGCCCATGTCGGTGAGCGGGAGCGTGGCCGGCGCGTGGCGGTAGCCCACGCCATTCCCCGGGTCGGCCAGCACGCGGTTGCGCGAGTAGAGGTTCACACCGAGGAAGTCGGTCTCCGCGGCGATGACCTCCAGATCGCCGTCCTCCACCGGGAAGGGCGCACCTCTCGCCTCGTAGTGGCGCACCACGCTGGCGGGATAGCCGCGTCCGTAGATGGGGTCGTGGTAGAGGCGGGTGTGGAAGTCCCTCGCCAGCTCTGTGGCCGCTGCGGTCTCGGGAGCGTCGTCGTCGGGCTCGAAGCTGGTGTTGGCGTGGGTGATCCCGATCTCGCCATTCTCGACCTCGGTGCGGAAGGCTTGGACCGCCAGGCCGTGTGAGAGCAGCAGGTGGTGGATCACGCGCGCGGTGATGCCGAGATCGCGGATGCCCGGGGCGAGCAGCCCGATCCGGTGACCCAGGTCCGCGGTGATGCGGGCCTCGTTGTGGGTGATCCAGCGGCTGGCGCGGTCGCCGAGGCGCTGGAAGAGGAGTTCCCCATAGTCGGCGAAGCGGTGGGCCGTGTCGCGGTTGGCCCATCCGCCCAGGTCCTGGAGGGCCTGCGGGAGGTCCCAGTGATACAGGGTGACGCACGGCTCGATGCCCGCCGCCAGCAGCTCGTCGACGAGGCGCGAGTAGAAGTCGACTCCCAGCTCGTTTGCCTGCCCGGATCCGAAGGGCAGGACCCGCGGCCAGGACACCGAGAAGCGGTAGGTCTGAAGGCCGAGCTCGGCCATCAGCGCTACGTCCTCCCGGTAGCGGTGGTAGTGATCGCAGGCGACGTCCCCGGTGTCTCCGCCGAGGACCCGCCCCGGCTGCTGGCAATTCACATCCCAGATGGAGAGCCCCTTGCCGTCCTCTCGGGCGGCGCCTTCGATCTGATAGGCGGCCGTGGCGGCGCCCCACTCGAAGCTCTCCGGAAACGAGACGAAAGACATCGGTCGCTGACTCCTCGTGCGGTGGGTCGCTATCATAGTCCGGCGGGTCGGGTCGGCGATCCAGTGAGAATCGCCTTCACACGTTCCCCGCGGGGGTGCCTTGCGCCCGCGGGGGCGTCTTCCTAACCTGCAGCGCCCGCCAATATCGAGCATGGGAGCTCCGCAGCCATGGCCAAGACTTCCCAGGTGCTTCGCGACCAGCGACGCGCCAAGCTGATCGCGAAGTACGCCGAAAGGCGCGCTGAGCTTCGCAAGCAGCTCAAGGACCCCGAGATCTCCGCCGCAGACAAGTTCGACATTCAGACGGAGTTCGCGCGGTTGCCGCGCAATTCCTGTCCCACCCGGCTCACCCGCCGCTGCCGGCTGACGGGACGCGCCCGCGGCGTGTATCAGAAGTTCGGGCTCTCGCGCATCGCGCTTCGCGAGATGACGCTGTCCGGTGAGCTTCCGGGAATGCGGAAGTCGAGCTGGTAGGGAGTGGCAGGGCGATGAAGAAGGGAATCCACCCCGACTACCACAAGGTCCTCTTCGTCGATACCTCGACGGGAAACAAGTGGGTCACCCGCTCCACGCTGAGCTCGGAAAAGACCGAGGAGTTCGACGGCGAGGAGCTGCCGGTGGTGCGTCTCGAGATCTCGTCGGAGAGCCACCCGTTCTGGACGGGGCAGCAGCGCGAGGTCGACTCCGAGGGCCGCGTGGACCGCTTCCGCAAGCGCTACGGCCAGTCGATCCGGAAGAAGTAGTCCAGGCCCGGCGCCACCGGGGAGAAACGCGGACTACTTCGAGTGGGCTCGCTGGATGCTGCGCTTGAGACGCAGTGCTCGGGGCGGGAGCTTTTCGTCCTCCGCGGCGAGCAGGAACGCGTCCAGTCCCCCGCGCTTCTGGACCGTGCGCAGCGTCCCGGTCGCGATCCGCAGCGAGACCTTCCGCCCCAGGGCTTCGCTCTGCAGGGTCACGTTCTGCAGGTTGGGCTCGAAGCGCCGCTTCGTCTTGACGTTCGAGTGGGCGACGTTGTTGCCCGCCTTCACGCCCTTGCCGGTGAGATCGCATTCCTTGGACACGGTCTGTCCTCAAAGCTCGTGGGGAGCCGGTCGCCGACTCCCCAGAGACTGGATTGGATAGCGGGGGTGCACCGGCGGGTCAAGCAGCGGACCCAGGGCCTGCCGGTCAGGCGTCGAGCACCACGATGGCCTGCCCCGGGGTGGTGTCCTTGCCCTTCTCGTTGATTACCCGGAGCTCGAGCTCCGCGAGCTTCTCGCCGCCCTCCTCCCACTTCCGCTTGACGCTGCCTCCCAGGACGATCTCCTGGTCCGGGAAGTCCATGCCCCGGTACTGGCAGGAGAGCTTGCGGATCCTGCCGCCGTGGCCGAGCCAGTTCGAGACCAGCTCGCCCAGGGAGGCGTACTTGAAGCGCCCGTGCACGATGATCGAGCCCAGCGCCTTGGCCTGCGGGAATGCGTAGTCGTGGTGCAGGGGGTTGAAGTCGCCGCCCCCCGCGGCGTACTTGACCAGCTGGGTCACCCCCGGCTTCTTGCGCAGCTCGGGGAGCGCGTCGCCTTCCTGAATGCTGTCCCATGTGAGAGCCATGTCTGCTGCTCCTCCGGTCTTCTCGATCTTCGTTCGACCAGCCTTTTCGGCTCCGCTTGCCTAGTAGTAAATCGCCTGGCCGCGTTGGATCGCGACGACCTTCCCGTCCTGGTTCGTGTAGCTGGTCTCCGTGGTGCTGATCAGCATCTTGCCGAGAGAGCGGCTCTCGCGGACGTCGAGTCCGGCGAGCTTGGAGACCACGGTCAGCGTGTCGCCGGCGCAGAGATCGGCGAAGTACTCGGTCTCGGTGCCGCCGTCGAGGAGCCCTTTGAGACCGTGCTCCACCCTGGGAGCGCCGTCGACCGGACCGCTGAAGGTGTCGCTGGACTTGCCGGGAATGAACACCGGCGTCCCGAGATAGGTGGGTGGAGCGGGAAGGCTCCGGTAGCCCGCCGCCCTGGCGGCTTCCCCGTCGTAGTAGACCGGATCGGTGTAGCCGACCCCGCGTGCAAATCCGCGCACGCTGGTGGTGGTGAGTTCGTAGGTCCAGGGCGGGCTCTCCTTGCCGATCTGCTTGCGCATCTCGTCCGTGATCTCGAATTGCTCGGCCATCTGCGTGCTTCCTCATCGGTGGGCGGCGGGGCACCGCCCGGTCGCCGAGACCATAGCCGAAGGGATGCTCTCTACAGCCAGGGCTCCGAGAAGAACCAGTCGAGCGCCTCGGGCTGGAAATCGCCCGAGGGCCAGTGGCGTCCCCCCTCGTCGATCCGGAACTCCAGCGCGTATCCCATTCCCTCGAGCCTCTGGCGCATGGGGACTGCGACCCGCTCGAAGGGAAAGAGCTGATCGTGGGTTCCGTACTCGAGGAGCACGGCGGGCTTCGGGTCCGCCGCCGGGACGCCCGCCTCGTCGAGCACGAGGAAGCCCGCCGCCCATCCCATCACGGCGCGGAAGATCCCCGGGTTCGAGAGGCCGACGGAGAGGGCGTAGCTCGCCCCGTCGGAGTAGCCGATCATGGCCTGGCGCTCGGGGTCGACGGGATAGCGCCGGTAGATCAGGTCGTAGGCCCACTCCAGGAAGTCGAGATCCGGCCGGTCGTCGCAGGCGATCAAATCCCAGGTCGGGTGATGGGAGCGCGGAATCAGGAACAGGGCGTCGCGCGCCGCGGGCTCTTCCCGGTAGGCTTCCACCAGCATCTCCTCCCGGCGCCCGGCGCCGTGGAGGATCGTGATGAGGGGGTACTGACGCTTCGGGTCGATCCGGTCGGGAGTCAGCAGCAGCGCCCGCCGGTCCCCGTTCTCGACGCGGACCTGACCGGTCGGTGAATCCTCTTCTCGCGGCTCGGGCGCCTTGTGCCGAATCGCCAGCCTGAGCGTTCCCACCCGGTAGAAGATGGCAGATCCAGCGCCCTGCGGCCCAGGTGCTTCTCCGTCTCTCGGGTAATCTCCCAACGGTGAGCGCCCTACGCAAGATCGCCAGCCGACTCATCCCGCAGCGGGCGAGGCCCGCGATGACCCGCAGCGCTCGCCGCCTGCGCGCGCGCTTCTACGCCGGACAGGACTACTGCTGCCCCTGCTGCGGCGGCCGGTTCCGAAAGCTGCTCTCCTTCGGCTCGGCGCGGGTGCGCGAGAACGTGGTCTGCCCGGGCTGCGGCTCCAACGACCGGCACCGCTTGCTCTGGATGTATCTGCAGGAGAAGACCGACTTCTTCACCGCCAGCCATCGCGTCCTGCACTTCGCACCCGAGGACTTCCTCCAGGAGCGGTTCACTTCCTTCGCCAATCTCGACTACCGAAGCGCCGACCTCCGCTCTCCCCTCGCGATGGATCGGGTCGACATCGTTGCGCTTCCCTACGAGGAGGCCGCCTTCGACGTGGTCCTCTGCTGCCACGTGCTCGAGCACGTTCCCGACGATCGCCGGGCCATGAGGGAGATCCACCGGGTGCTCCGGCCCGGCGGCTGGGCGATCCTCCAGGTTCCCTTCCAGTCGAAGCGGGAGCGCACCTACGAGGATCCGGCGATCACCGATCCCACCGGGCGCCGGCGCGCCTTCGGCCAGGAGGATCACCTCCGAATCTACGGCCAGGACTACGGCGCCCGCCTCGGCGAGGCGGGCTTCCATGTGAACCAGGACGGCTGGGTGCGAAAGCTCCCCCGCGAGTTCGTCGAAACCCACCGCCTGGAACGCACCGACGTCTTCTTCTGCGAGAAGCCAGCCTGAAGAAACGCAAGAACCGGGGACGTTCCTTGCATTTCTTGCATTCCTCGAGTCGGGGACGTTCCTTGCGTTTCTCATCTTTCCGGGGTGCCCACACCTAGCCAGAACGCGTCTGTTTGCGCTCGGTCCCCGCCTCCGCGCTTCCTGGAACTGCCGCCTGACCTACAGCCCGGCTGACCATCGCCTCCGATACGCCAAGTGCGTGGGCCACGTCGCGGCCTGAGAATCCTTCCTCGAGGACGGCCCTCGATATGACTTCCCTTCGTGCAGTCACAAGATTTCGGATGCGGCATCCCCCGAGCAGGCTGGCCCGGGTGACTCCGTGGCCGGCGCAGGCTTCCTCGATGAGTCGATCGATGGCTGGAGGGCAGGAGCGCATCTGCTGCACAGCCTCGGGAGGAGCCGGCTTCCCATCGGCCAGCGGAACGTCCGGCTCTGCAGGCGCTTCTGCCATGCGATTGCGCAGACGATGGATCGCTTCCCGGGGATCGTGTGCCAGGAGCGCCAACGTCTCGCGTGGGCTCTCGAAGGAGCGGGGCGGACGAGTGCCGGTCAGCGCGCCGTAGCCGCACCAGGGGAACCTCTCCAGAGCCTCGGCATTTCGGAGGAGGTCCGCTTCCAGGGGGTTCCGATGCACGTAGATCACCACGCCGAGCAGGTCGCCGTCGCCCTCGATGATCCGCGACCAGAAGCGGTTCTGGAAGAGATGCCCGATGCGCTCGTGGCGATCGTTGAATCTGCAGGCATATCCCGTTCCCAGGCGTGCCATCAGCCGCGAGACGGATGCTGCCCCGGTCTGGAGCACGAGGTGGGCGTGATTCGGCAGGAACGCCCACGCGTAGCAGAAGAAGCCGAGCTCAGGGACCAGTCTGTCGAGCCGTCTGGCGAAGTCCTCGCGATCTTCATCGTCGCGGAAGATCCGCCGGCCTTCGATGCCGCGCACGATCACGTGGTGCGCGGCGCCGGTCGCGTCCATTCGAGGCCCACGGGGCATTTCGCGCCTCTCCGCGGGACTCGGGCGAGTGACCAGCCAGGATAGGCCGCCGCTCAGCCGCTGCTACCCCCCTTTCCGCCTGAAGGAACGCAAGGAACGTCCCCGCCTTGAGAAATGCAAGGAACGCAAGGAACGTCCCCGCTCGGATGGCTAGAG
>CAWAPH010000034.1:0-42023 GCA_963783795.1 uncultured delta proteobacterium
GGCGCTCGGCATCTTCCTGCCGCTGATCACCACCAACTGCGCCATCCTCGGGCTGGCGCTCTTCCAGACCAACAAGGCCTACGGCTTCATCGAGGGCATCATCTTCGCCCTCGGCGCCGGCGCCGGATTCACCCTGGCCCTGGTGCTGATGGCGGGCCTGCGGGAAGAGAACGAGCTGGCCACGATTCCGGATGTCCTCCGGGGAGCCGCGATGAGCTTCCTGATCGCCGGCATCCTCAGCATGGCCTTCATGGGCTTCGCCGGCCTGTTCAGCAAGACCGCATGAGAAGCGGCCCGACTCCGGCCGAGGGGAACGAGGAAGAAGAAACTTGGTTCACGTGATCGCCGTGCTCGGCCTCGCTGCCGCCTGCATGCTCTGGTACCTGGTGCAGCGCTGGGCCAACCCCGAAGGCGACCCGGACTGCGACGCACGCGATCCGCACTGCGAAAGCTGTGGAACTGACGGGGCGGACTGTCCCTCGCTCAGCGTTCCCAGCCCGACGAGAAGTGCTTCTCGAGCCTTCCCTCGGCGCCTCGAACCATGAGCAGAGCCTCGAGCCAGGCCCGTTCCTCCACCCAGGTCAGGCCTTCCTCCGGCGCGAGCACCATCAGCGCCGTCGCGACCGCATCCGCCTCCATGCAGGTGGGGGCGATGACACTGGCGGACGCGACCTTCTGCTCCACCGGCAGCCCGCTGCGCGGATCCACCACGTGTGTGAGTCGCCTCCCCTGGACCACACGCACGCGGCGGTAGTCGCCGCTGGTCGCCAACGCCCCGCCGGTCAGCAGCACGACCTCCGAGAGCCGCGAGCCGGGAGCGTCGGGGTCGTCGATCCCCACCCGCCAGGGCGCTCCATCCGGCTTGGCGCCGAGCGCGCGCACCTCGCCACCCACCTCGACCAGTGCCCCGATCGGCCGCTGCCGCGCCAGCTCCGCGACGACCGCGTCTACCGCATAGCCTTTCGCGATCGCGGAAAGGTCGAGCTGCACGCCCGGCACGCGCCGCACCAGCAGGCCCCGCTCCTTCCACTCCAGGTGCCGCCAGCCGACGCGGGCCCGGGTCTCCTCCAGCTCCGCCACGCCGGGCGGAGTGTCGGCGGCCTGGGCTCCGAATCCCCAGAGCGCCACCAGCGGTGCCACCGTCGGGTCGAAGGCCCCCCCGGTCTCGCGAGCCAGGCCGAGCGCCGCTTCGATCACGCGGCGCGTCTCCGGCGAGAAACGAAAGCTCTCCGCGTCGGAATGCCGGTTGAAGCGGGCCAGCTCCGCGTCCTCACGCCAGGTCGACATCCCGCGGTCGACGCGGTCCAGCGTCGAGACGACACGTTCGCGGATCGCGTCGGCTTCTCCCGGGGCCGGCTCTTCCGAGAGGACCAGCTCCACCGACCACACCGTCCCCAGCGCTTCGCCCTCCAGCCGAAGCTGATGGGCGAGCTCGGAGTCCGCGCACCCGGAAACCGTCAGCAGCAGCGCGCAGACGGCCACCCGAAGCGACGAGACCACCGCCAGACCGGCCCACCCCCCCCAAATGGGGGGTTGTCCGGGCACGTCGGAAGGGGTAGCTGGATGAGAGTGGGGCAGCCTCGTGCGCACCCCCCCATTGTAGAGCAGAGCCCCGCACCCAGAGGAGCCGGATTTCCCGTCTCGACGGGACCTGGAGCCGAGGCGATGAGACCAGAGGAATTCGCGGTGGACCGACCGAGGAATGAATCCGCCCAGGGGGCATTCTCGACCTTCACCGGAAGAACGGCTCTCGATCTGATCGATCAGATCTACCTCGCCGCTGCGGACCGCGAGCAGTGGACGGGTTTCTGCTCCGCGCTCTCCGCCGCTCTCGGGGGTGCAGCGGTCGGTGTCAGCCTCGAGCACCCCGGGCCCGGCGAGAAGGGGCTCGGCTACGGCGTCGGTTTCGACCCGGCCTACTGCCAGAGCTTCCGAACTCGTTACTACGTGCTCTCGCCCTGGGAGGAGCCGCTCGCGAGTCTCCCCGTCGGTGCTCTGGCATTCGGCGCCCACCTGGTCCCCGACGAAGTCGCCCTACGCAGCGAGTACTACGAGGAGTGGATGAAGCCTCAGGGGCTCCTGGTCGGCCCCACGCTGTGCGGAGTGATCGGAGTGCACGGTGCGATCCGCTCCTACCTCAGCGTCCATCGGCCGAAAGGGGTGCGGGAATGCGGGGCCAGGGAGTACGCGCTGTGCCGGCTGCTGATGCCCCACCTGCGCCGGGCCATCGAGTTCGACCGACGATTCCGCTCCCTCGAAGCCGAGCGCGAGATCGGGTTCGCCTCACTCGACCAGCTCGCGGCGGGTCTGTTCCTGGTCGACGCGCAGGGCAGGATCCTGGCCTGCAACCGGATCGGCGACGAGATGGCCTCCCGCGCGCGACGGCCTCTTCATCGACGCAGACGGGATCGCCGGCGCAACCCCCGCGGAGACGCGAACGCTCCGCGTACTGATCCACCAGGCGATCCGTGGCGAGGGCGACCGCGGAGGCTCCGTCTCGCTCCGCCGGACTTCCGGAAGGCCGGACCTCGAGGTCCGTGTGACATCTCTCGACGGGGCGACCGTCGAGGGACACCGGGTCGCGGCGGTTCTCGTCACCGATCCGACGCAGTCGGGCTAGAGGTATGCCTTCACCACGTATTGCTGGACCATGCGCTGCGTGTTGAAGAACGCACCGTTCAGCGCGATGGCGTTGCACATCACCTCGACGAAACGCGAATCCTGTCCGTAGAAGATCGGCGCCACCGTTCCTTCGAGCTTGTCGTAGAGCGATTCGGCCTCGGACACCCCGCTGTCCGCGTCCGCCGCGCCGATCGCCCAGCCGGTCACACCCTCGAAGCAGCCCTCGATCCACCAGCCGTCGAGCACGCTCAGTGACGGCACGCCGTTGAGCGCCGCCTTCATCCCACTGGTTCCCGAGGCCTCCATCGGGGGCTTGGGCGTGTTGAGCCAGACGTCGACTCCCGCTGTCATCAGCTTGCCCAGCTCGAGGTCGTAGTTGGGCAGGTAGATCACGTTCACCTGACCGCGCAGGGCGTCGCGCGCGGCGAAGATGCGCCGGATGATCTCCTTTCCGGGCTCGTCGCGAGGGTGGGCCTTTCCGCTGTACAGGATCTGCAGCGGACCCACGCGGGAGGCGATCTGCCGGAGCCGATCGAGGTCCGAGAAGAGCAGGTCGGGCCGCTTGTAGGCGGTGGCGCGCCGGGCGAACCCGATGGTCAGATGGTCGAGCTCCATTCCCACGTTGGCATTGCGGTTCACGTACCGGAGCAGCTCCCGCTTGGATTCGACGTGTGCGGCCCAGATCTGACAGCGGGGGATCTCGACGGCCGCGCGCAGGCCGAAGTTGTCTTCTCTCCAGTCGGGAACGTGCCGATCGAAGAGCCGCTGGAAGGGTGGCGACATCCATGTGGCTGCGTGCACCCCGTTGGTGATCGCGTCGATCCGCTGCTCGGGGAACATGCCTTGCGATATCTCCCCGTGCTTCTTGGCCACGCCGTTGACGTAGTCGCTGACCATGAGGGCGACGTGCGTGAGATTGAGCTCCTGGTCGCAGCGGAAGGCATCGCGCGCGAGCGCGGCGCGCCGCTCCCCGAGAACCTGCACGGCGAGGCCCATGGGGAACTTGTCGTGCCCGGCCGGAACCGGCGTGTGGGTGGTGAAGACGCAGCGCTGCCGGATCGCCTCCAGATCCTCGACGCGAGCCACGCTCCGTTCCTCACGGCGCAGGTGCTCCTCGAGCAGCTCCACGGCGAGCAGACTCGAGTGCCCCTCGTTCATGTGGAAGCACCGGAGAGCCTCGTGGCCGATCGCTCGCAGCAGGCGCACGCCCCCGATCCCGAGCAGCGCCTCCTGGCACAGCCGGTAGCGGTCGTCACCCCCGTAGAGGTGGTCGGTCAAGGCGCGGTCCTGGGACGCATTCCCGGGAAGGTCGGCGTCCAGCAGGTAGACGGGGACCGTGTGCTCGCCAAAGCCTTCGACCTCGTAGCGCCAGGCCCGCAGCTGCACCGTGCGCCCCTCGACCCCGACGGAGACGCGCACCGGTAGCTCCTGGGCGAAGTCTTCGACCGACCACACCACCGACTCTTCGCTCTGACGCCCCTGCGCGTCGAGGAGCTGGTGGAAGTAGCCCTTTCGATGGAGCAGGCTCAGCGCGACCATCGGCACGCCGTGGTCGGCCGCCGACCGGATGGTGTCGCCGGCCAGCACGCCCAGGCCACCGCTGTAGGTCGGCATGCCCGGCTGGAGAGCAATCTCCATCGAGAAATACGCGATGGTCCGCCTGTATTCCATTTCCGCTCTGCTCGCTGCCACAGTCGAGAAAGGATAGCCGACCGCAGCCCCCGGAGGCCGCGCAGCGGGGGTCCCCATGGGTGTCGATCGGATTGTCCATTCGATTGTTTCTATCTATGATGAGGTCTTGACCTGGAGAGTCCGATGACGTTGACCCAGCTCGAGTACATCCTGGCCGTCAACAAGTTCCGGCACTTCGGAAAGGCGGCGAAGTCCTGCTTCGTGACCCAGCCGACGCTCAGCATGCAGCTGCAGAAGCTCGAAGACGAGCTGGGCATCGTCCTCTTCGACCGCTCCAAGAGCCCCATCCTGCCGACCCCCGAGGGCGAGCTGATCATCGACCAGGCGAGAGTCATCATTCGCGAAGAGAAGAGACTCCTCGATCTGGTTCAACGGTCGAAGGACGAGCTCGCCGGGGAATTCCGGCTGGCGGTGATCCCTACCCTCTCGACCTACATCCTGCCCCTCTTCCTCCAGAGCTTCGTGGAGGCGCATCCGAACCTGAACCTGGTCATCGAGGAGACCAAGACCGAGGAGATCGTCCGGATGCTGGGGGAGGACGAAGTCGACGCGGGCCTGCTGGTCACGCCGCTCAACGACGAGACGTTGATCGAGCGAGCGCTGTTTTACGAGCCCTTCTACCTGTTCGTCGCGCCCGAGCATCCCCTGGCCCGGAGGAAGAAGGTCAGGGAGGACGACCTCGACCTGCGGGAGATCTGGCTCCTGAACAAGGGAAACTGCTTTCGGGATCAGGTTCTCAACATCTGCTCCGAGAGCAGGGGTGAGAAGGAGATCGGGGGCAACCTGCGCTTCGAGAGCGGGAACCTGGAAACCCTCAAGAACATGGTCCTCACCAGCTCCGGCTACACCGTGCTTCCCCACCTCGCGGTGAGCCAGCTCTCCGCCACGAGGCGAAAGCTGGTCCGGGAGTTTCATCCCCCGGTTCCCACCCGGGAGATCTCGCTGGTGTACGCGCGAACCGTGCTCAAGGAGCGGGTCATCGAAGCCCTCGAAGCGTCGATCCTGGAGAAGCTGCCCAGGGCCCTGCAGGCGATCGACCCGCGGGACGTCGAGGTCGTCGAGATCAGCTAGGGCTCGAATCCCCGGGCGCCCGGCGGGGATCGATTCCGTCGATGGGGCAATCGGGAATATCGATTGGATTTATGCCGGGCTTCCGGTGATCCTCCCTGTAGAGAGTGGTTTCGAACAGACACTCGATCCGAAAGGACATGGCCCGTCCCCCGCAACGCTCCTTTCCGTGACCCAGTGCGTAGCCCAGCCGCGGGCGGAACGAATGAAGCTCGCAGCAGCCCCGCACCCCCCCCGGCACGACTGGGAGCAAAACGAGGGACGGGCCCCCCTTTTGGGGGAGCGCACCGGTCTCGCAGCTCTCCTGGCGCGTCAGCCGTGCTGCCAGAGGCGGTGGACGAGTCCGCGGCGTCCGTACTTGGCGACGCGGTCGAGCGACAGCACCTCGTCTTCGGAGAGCCTCCAGCCGAGGGCACCCGCGTTCTGTTCGGCCTGCTCCCGGCTCTTGGCACCCGGAATCGGAATCGCGCCCTTGCTGATCACCCAGTTGAGCGCGACCTGGGCCGGGGTTTTTCCCCCGTGGCTCTCGCCGATGCGGCGAAGCTCCTCGACGACGGGCTCCACCTCCTCCATCGGGAAGTCGGAGAAGTTCCGCTTCCCGGGCGGCGGATGACTGGCGCTGTACTTTCCGGTCAGGCGTCCCTGGCCGATCGGTGAGTAGGCGAGCACCTTCACGCCGAGTTCTTCGCAGGCGGCGAGCAACCCGTTCTTCTCGGGCATGGTGCGGAGGAGCGAGTACTCGATCTGGTTGGTCGCGAGGGGAATGCCGCGAGAGGCCAGCGCCGCGTGGGTCTTCCGCACCTCCCGTTCAGAGTAGTTCGACACCCCCACGGCCCGGGCCAGGCCTTCTTCGTGCACTGCCGCCAGCGCATTCGCCAGGGCAGCGGGGGAGCGAAGACCGGCCGGCCCGTGGATCTGGTAGAGGTGCACGAACGGGAGCCCGAGTCGGTCGAGCGAGGCGCGCAGGGACTTCCTCATCTCGGAGGTGACGGCGAGCTTCCAGGGAAACGGCATGAACTTGGTGGCGACGATGACGCGATCCCGATGCGCGGGGTCGCCCTCCAGGAGACTGCCGATGATGCGCTCGCTCTCACCTCCTGCGTAGGCCTCGGCCGTGTCGAGGAGGCTGACCCCCATTTCGAGCGACCGCTGATAGGCCGCGCGGATCGTCTCCCGGTCGTAGCTGCGGTCGTATCCGTTCATTCCCCACGTCGACCGGTCGCCCCACGCCCAGGTGCCGAGCCCCATCGGGGAGATCTCGACGTCGCAGCCGGGCAGACGGATGCCCGGCTCGCCGCTTCCGAAAGCAGACGCCGCGTTGGTCATGATGCTGCCTCCCGTGCTGCCAGTCCGGGGATCCTACCGGATCGGCCCCCGTGCGGCGCCCGTCCGGCCCGGGCGAGCCCCGCTCGGTGCGCACCGGACACCCGCTCCCCGGGGATTTGCGCTCGCCCGGGATTTCCGATCCAATCAGGGGTTCGAAGCGGCGGCGCTGAGGGATCGGACTGGCGACGAGGTGGAATCATGAAGTTCAGCCTTCCGGAATTGCTCTGGTACGGAAACGAAACTCTCGAGCTTCCCCTTCCCGACGAGTGGGAGGTGGAGGTCTGCCGGATGCGTGGCGCCGGGCGTCCCGAGCTCGAGCGGGGCGCGATCGCTGCAGCGATTCGCGATCCGATCGGCTCGCCCCCGATTCGCGAGCTCGCCGCGGGCAGGAAGAAGGCCGTCGTCATCTTCGACGACATGACCCGCCCGACGCCGGTCGACAAGATCGCGCCCATCGTCGTGGAGGACCTGGTCAAGGGGGGTATCCAGGAGGAGAACATCAGCTTCGTCTGTGCCCTCGGCACGCACGGCGCGCTCTCTCGGGTCGAGCTCCGCAAGAAGGTCGGCGAGGAGATCCTCGAGCGCTTCCGCGTCTACAACCACAACTGCTACGAGAACTGCGAGGCGGTGGGCACGACGGCGCGGGGAACCCGACTCGCGATCAATCGCGAGGTGATGGCCGCGGACTTGAAGATCGCCATCGGCTGCGTCACCGCTCATCCCCAGGTGGGATTCTCGGGCGGCGGAAAGATCGTGCTCCCCGGCGTGGCCCACATCGACAGCATCACCAACTACCACCTCGAGGTGCCCAAGGAAGCGCCGGAGAGCTGCGGACTGGGGAACTTCGACGACAACGTGATGCGCTTCGACATCGAGGAAGCCGCCCGCATGGCGGGGCTGGACTTCAAGATCGACGTGGTGGTCAACGAGAGGGGCGCCACCTCGGGCGTGTTCGCTGGCGACTTCATCGAGGCGCACCGCGCGGCCGTGGCGGAGGCGAAGGACCTCTACGCACTCGATCCCGTTCCCAGGAACAAGCAGATCATGATCGCCAACGCGTTCACGAAGCCCAACGAGATGCCGATCGCCGTACTGGTCGGCGCACTGGGACTGGAGGGCCTCCGCGGTACCGTGGTGATCATCGCCAACGCGCCGGAAGGCCAGGTGATCCACTACCTGCTGGGACGCTTCGGCCAGGACTACGGCGGGCGACAGTATCCGGTGAGCCCGGTCCCGGGCAGCGTCAAGCTGATCATCCAGTCTCCGTACGGCGACAAGGCCCTGGCGGACTGGTTCTCCAATCCCGAGGTCGTCACCTTCACGCGGGACTGGCAGGAGACACTGAAGCTGCTTCGCGCCGACCACGGTGCGGGCAGCCGCGTCGGTATCGTTCCCAGCGCCACGATGGCGTACTACGCCGGCTGAACGGTTGGATGCGGGCCACCTCGGAGGATCTCCTCGAGCTGGTGGGCAGATCCCCCGCGGCGGTGGCCGCCCACGACAAGAGCGCCTGGCTCGACCTCTTCTCGCGCGAGGCCGTCCTCCAGGATCCGGTGGGAACGGCCCCTCAGCGCAGAACTCCCTCCGCCGCGGGAAGCGATCCCCTGGACCGTTTCTGGGAGACCTTCATCGCGCCGAACCGGATCTCCTTCACCTCGTACCAGGACATCGTGATCGGTGAGGAGGTGGTGCGAGATGTCGCGATCCGTAGCGAGTTCGAGAGCGGCGTCAGCATCGAGGTGCCCGCCTACCTCGTCTACCGAACCAGCCAAGAGAACGGCGAAGAGCGGATCCAGGCCCTGACGGCCCACTGGGAGCTGCGAAGCATGCTGAGGCAGGTGCTGGGCGAGGGCCTCGCAGGGCTCCTCAGCATGGTCCAGCTGGGGTGGAGGATGCTCAGACTCCAGGGCCCGGCGGGCGTCCTGGGATTCTCGAAGGGCCTCTCCCGCGGCATCTTCGGACGCGGCCGGCGGGCAATTCTCGACTTCGCCGCCGCGCTGAACACGCGGGACGAGAAGGCGCTCGAGGGTCTCATCGACGGGGAAGAGACCCTCATCGAATACCCGGCCGGCGTCGGCGAATCGGTTTCGGAGTTCCTCGCCGGAGCCGGCCGGGGTCTCCGCATCGACGTCTCCGGCCTGACCTCCGCGGGCTGGTGGAGCTCCTGCGTCTTCCAGGCCAGTCGCGGAGACGTGACCCACCGGGGTGTCGCCTTCTTCGAGTTCAACCCGAAGACCAGGAAGATCAGCTCGGCCCGCTTCTTCTGGAACGTCTAGCCTGCAGCGGGGACGTTCCTGCCTAACTGCCCGGCAGCTTCGGGTGTCGGCTGACGAGGACGTCGAAGAATCCCTGGTCCGAGCCATCGCTGGGCAGCCACGCGAGCCGGGCGCAGAGCCGACCCACCGGTGGCAGCCGCTCCGGAAGCTCGTCGAGCTGCAGGATGGCACCGTAGGAGAAGTCGCGGAAGAGCTCGATCAGATCCCCGGCGCTGTCGCCCATGCGCCGCAGACCGTAGGGCCAGAACTCGCAGATCAGCTGGTCGATGTGCGAAAGGCTGCGCTCGGCACCGCGGAGGACCCGAACCTCGGCACCCTGCGTGTCGAGCTTGGCCACGATCGGGTGGGGGAGGTCCTCGACCCGAACGAGGTCGTCCAGGCGGCCCGCAGGCACCTCGATCGACGCGCGTGCCGACCCGCCTTCTGCGAGCGCCACATCGCACACGCGATGATCGCCGAAGTTCGAAGGGGAGAGCTCCATGCGGAGCCTTGCCGTTTCGGAGTGGAGGGCCAGGTTGAAGCTGGTAAACAGCGATCCCACCTCGTGCAGGGCGATGTTCCGCTCCAGCCACCGGAAGTTGCGCGGCTCCGGCTCGAAGGCCAGACAGCGCACCCGCCTTCGCTCGGCGAGTGGGATGCTCACCAGACCGATGTTGGCGCCAATGTCGAGAAAGGTCCCTTGCCCCTGCGGAAACAGCTGCTCCGCGAGAAGGGTCTGGATCTCCGGGGACCAGGTCCCCTCCCGCCGGTAGTGGCCGTGCACCACCTCGTCGTGAATCGACCCCTCGAAGGGACCGTACTCACCATCGCTGCAGATCGACTCGGCATCGCACGCCGGCATGCTCGGGTTCCTCAACCTCCAGGGTCTCGACAAGCGTATGGATTCGGCGAGGGAGCGACCAGTGGCCGGGATCCCGGGCGGAGAATCGCGACGAGTCCCCCCATTCGGGCAGCTGAGGAGTATCGTAGAAGGTAGGCGCGCAGGGCTCGGCGGCGGGTGTCGCAAAGCGCCCTGCAGCGCAGGAGGTGCCACATGGCCGATCGAGTCCGAAAGGTGAACTACTGCTACGTGAAGGTCAACGCCCGCCCCGGGCAGGGAGCCGCGGTGCTGGACGAAGTCCAGAAGGCGGGCGTGAACCTGATGGCATTCTCCGGCTTCCCGATCGGGGGAGGGAAGGCCCAGCTCGACCTGGTGGGCGACGACATGGCCGGCTTGCGCAGGTTGGCCAAGAAGAAAGGGTGGCGTCTCAGCAAGACCAAGAAGGCGTTCTTGATCACGGGTGACGACCGCGTGGGCGCCTGCCACCGGCAGATCAAGAAGCTCGCCGATCTGAAGATCAACATCACCGCGGTGGACGCGGTGGTCGCCGGGAAGGGCCGCTATGGCGCAATCCTGTGGGTGAAGCCGCAGGTCTACGCCCGGGCTGCAAAGGCCCTCCGGGCCAAGTAACCCTACAGCTGCTAGTACACGCGCTTCGAGGGAATCTCGCTGCGCTCGTAGCCGGCATCGATCACGATTCCGTCGGGGTCGAAGAGCACCACCAGCTCGTGGCGGATGGTGTTCTTGTACTCCACGTTCACGGGTGAGACCACGCCGGGCTGACCAAAGAGCGCGGCGATCATGCGGCCGATCCGCGACGCGAAGCCGGTGTCGCGCCGCGTCTCCTCCTCGTGGAAGTAGCGGTAGATGGCGAAGCCACTCGGCCGGCTTCGCACCTTGATCGGTCGTCCGAACCACTGCTCGATTTCCGCCCGCGTCGTCACGCCCTCCTCGATCAGCGGGAGCTTGTCGACGTCGAAGGCGGTGCCGCGGGAGGCGCACCCGCCAACGGGCGCGAGGGTCGAGGCGATGAGACCCGCGACCAGCAGAACCTGGCCGCTTGTCAGGTTGAGCAGCGCCATCGCTCGATAGTAGGAGTCTGCCAGCGTTCCGGCGCATCCCCGCGGGGTTCAGGGAAGCTCGGCAGCCGACTCGCGCTGTTCCTGTAGAGTTCCCATCGGCGTCCTGCAGGAGCAGCTGAGAAAGGACGGAGTCTTTCTCGGCTGAGCCCCTGAGATTTCCGAGAACCGGCCGAGCCACCGGGTCGCAGTCGAGGAGGAGCAATCGTGCTGGAACAGGTTCGGGACCTTCGCGAAGAGGGTGATGAGCTCTACGAGATGCTGAAGACGCTCGACGAAAACGTCTGGGCGCAATCCACCCCCTTCAAGAGCTGGACCGTCCAGGACGTGGTCGAGCACCTTCACTTCTCGGACCTGCTCGCCGTCCGCTCGCTCCGGTCGGACGAGGAGTTCATGAAGGCCGCGGAAGCCATGGGCCGGGCGGTCATGGAGGAGGGCCTCGACCTCAAGGGCTGCGCGCAGCGCGAGATCGGACGGGTGGAGCCGAATGAGCTGCTGCAGCGCTGGCGCGACTGCTTCCTGGAGATGTGCGAGCTGATGGACGCGGCCGACCCGAAGGCGCGGCTCAAGTGGTTCGGGCCGGACATGGGCGTCCGGATGTTCACCACCGCCAGGCAGATGGAGACCTGGGCGCACGGTCAGGACATCTACGATCTCCTCGGGCGGCCGCGGGTCTACACCGACCGGCTCAAGAACATCGCGGTGATCGGCATCAAGACCTTCGGCTGGACCTTCGTCAACCGCGGCCTCGAGGTCCCGCCGGAGATCCCCTACGTGCGCCTGACCGCACCTTCCGGAGAGACCTGGGAGTGGAACGAGCCGAACCAAGGAAACCGGGTGGAGGGCCTGGCCGGCGAGTTCTGCCACGTCGTGACCCAGGGCCGCAACATCGCCGACACCCGGCTCGAGGTGGTGGGGGAGACGGCGACGAAGTGGATGGCGATCGCGCAGTGCTTCGCCGGTGGCCCCGAAGACCCGCCGCCGCCGGGACAGCGAACCTGATCCAGAGGAGTGCGAGCGAACATGGCGAAGAGACATCCCATCTTCACGGATGAGCACGAAATGCTGCGCGACTCGCTCCGCCGCTTCATCGCTGCGGAGATCGCGCCGCACGCGGATGAGTGGGAGGCGCAGGGAAGCTTTCCCCACGAGGAGGTCTTCAGGCGGTTCGGCGAGCTCGGCTTCCTCGGCATCAACCTGCCCGAAGAGTACGGTGGCTCGGAGGCTGGCTTCGTCGCGAGCATCGTCTTCACAGAGGAGATGACCGGCTGCAACTCCGGAGGTGTGGCCGCATCGATCGGCCTGCAGGCGAACATCGCCCTCCCCTATGTCGCCGACAGCGGCACCGAGGAGCAGAAGCAGAAGTACCTCGTGCCCGGGGCGAAGGGAGAGCTGATCGGCGCGCTCGGAGTGACCGAGCCGGGGGCGGGCTCCGACGTCTCCTCGATCCGGACCCAGGCCGTCCGGGACGGAGACGACTACGTCATCAACGGCAGCAAGATCTTCATCACCAATGGAGGCATCGCCGACTTCGTGGTCCTGGCGGCGAAGACCGACAAGGAAGCGGGGCACAGCGGCATCAGTCTCTTCCTGGTCGACAAGGAGACGCCGGGATTCACGGTCAGCCGCGAGCTCGACAAGCTGGGCTGGCGCACCTGCAACACAGCGGAGCTCGCCTTCGACGATGTCCGGGTGCCCGGGAGTGCCATGCTCGGGAAGGAGAACCGCGGCTTCTACGACATCATGACGCACTTCCAGGAGGAGCGTCTGTACCTGGCCGCCGGCTCCGTCTGCGGAGCGCAGCAGGCGCTGGACCACGCGTCGGAGTACGCCAAGGAGCGCGTCCAGTTCGGCAGGCCGATCGCCAACTTCCAGGTGACGCGTCACAAGATCGCGGACATGGCCACCGAGGTCGAAGCCGCAAGGCAGCTGGTCTACAACACCATCCGCCTCTACGCCGAAGGCGAAGAGTGCCCGGCAGAGGTCGCGATGTGCAAGCTCTACGCCTGTGAGATGGCCAACCGCGTGATCGACCAGGCGATCCAGATCTTCGGCGGCTACGGATACATGATGGAGTACCCGGTGCAGCGGCAGTGGCGCGACGCCCGCATCAACACGATCGGCGGAGGCACCTCGGAGATCCAACGCGAGATCATCGGCCGCCTGATCCTGCAGTGAGCAACGCGCAGTAGGCCCTCACGGGCTCCCCGCGCGCGAGAAGCCCGCCGCTCGGACGGATGGCAGCGCCTGTCTACGCCAGCGCTAGCTGGGGATCCAGGGCTCCGAGAGCAGGGTCGTCGAGACCAGCTCCGTGCCGGGATTCTCCTGGATCGCCGCCTGCATCCCCTTGAAAAGGGTGTTCCACTCTGCGTCGTCCAGCAGCTTCGTCACGAACTTCGCGTATTCCTCGATGCCATCGAACTGCAGCGTGTAGACGAGCGCGTTCGGATCGCCGCCGGCAACCGGAACCAGCGTTCCGGGCTGCGCCCCCAGCCGCTCGTGAACCTTCGACGATGTCTCCGCAAACCCGAGGGCTTCGGGAAGTCTTCCGGGCGCGATTCGCCAGGTGTTCACAGCGATGATTCTTCTCATGGTCTCCTCCTTGCTCGCCCGGGAGGGGCGAGGCGGGAAGGCGTGCTGCCAGGGGTGCGACGAGGAACCCGCGCGCGGACCAGGAGGGGGAGGAGGAAGGAGCGTTCGAGAAGGAAGGGGAGGGCCGACGGGGAAAGCCGGGGGAGCGTCCGATGGGGTTGCGCGAGTCCGTCCCGGGCTCACGCCTCCACACTCGCTATCTACACCCAGACCGGTCGGATCTCAAGGTGTGTTTTCGCAACCGTCGTCGAATCTCCGAGGCCACTCTGGTCCACCCGGGGGCACTCGGGGAGAAGGAGGCAACGCCCGATGAAGCGGTGGAAGGAATTCGCGGACGAAGCGCCCGACATCGCCGAGGCGGGTCGGAAGCTGATCTACCAGTTCGACGTGCCCCTCGGCTATCTGGCCACCATTCGCAAGGATGGTGGACCCCGCCTGCACCCCGTCTGCCCGGTGATCGCCCACGGCGGGCTCTACGTCTTCATCGGCAACAAGTCGCCGAAGGTCCACGATCTGCGGAGGGACGGCCGCTTTGCGCTCCACTCCTTTCCCGTCCCCAAACGGGACGACGAGTTCTACGTGGCCGGTAGACTCTCGGGTCGTTACCGACCAGGAGACGCGAGAGATCGTGCACGAGGCCTACACCTCCACGGGGGCCTTCACCAGCGACGACAGCTTGTTCGAGCTCTGGCTGGAACGGGCGCTGTTCTCCGAATACCCGGGCCCCCCTCCGAGCTGGCCGCCGACCTACCACAAGTGGTCATCGGGCTGACCGGGGAACTCCGACCTCGCCCCACGGGATCGGAGTGGACTTGGGATCGCTAGTCTGGTATTACCAATTTGGTATGACCAAATCGCCCACCGTGGCCCACCGGCTCCGGGACGAGATCCTCCAGGGCCGCTATGAGCCGGGAGATCGACTCCCCTCGGAGCGGGAGCTGGTGCGTCGGCTGGGGATCCACCGTGGGGCGATTCGCGAGGGATTGCAGGTCGTTGCGCAGCTAGGTCTGATCGAGATCAAGCCCGGCGGGGCCCGCGTTCGCCCCCTCCACGCGGCGAGCCTCGACATCATCGGGCCTCTCCTCGACCTCCGGGACCCGCCCGATCCCGAGTTGGTCGATCAGGTCCTCGAGCTGCACCACACGCTGTTCGCCGCCGCGGTCCGCCTCACTCTCGAGCGCTGCGAGGACGGAACCATTCGAGAGGCCAGGGCCCTGCTCGCTCGAATCGCGGAGGCCCGCGACGAGGCCGCCTACTTCGAAGCGGAGGAGCCTCTCGTCGGCCTGATGGTGGAGGCGTGCGGAAACCTGGCGCTCCGCCTGGCGCGACGCGCCCTGACGGCGCAGTTCTGGAGCCGCCTCCAGGCCGCTGGACTCGGGCTGAAGACACCGCGCAAGCTGCTCGCACCCCTGGTGCGAGACCTCGACCGGGCCTTCGAGAACCGGGACGGCGAGGAGGGATCCAGGCTGGTGTACTCGCTGATGCGAATCCACCGCGAGCAGATCGTGAGGGAGCTGGAGCGCAGACGCGCATCCCGCGAGAAGGAGGAAGTCAGGTGAACGACTCGACACGCGCAGGGGAAGACTGCTCACTGCACGATCCGAAAGTGAGGGCCGTGCTCGATCGCCTGCACCGGGCGGCCAGGGGGCAGACGGGAGGTCTGGCCCGGCTGGGGCTCTCGCGCCTCTCCGACAAGCTCGCGAAGCGCACTCGCTCGCTCGCCGAAGAGGCCGACCAGCTCAAGGACCTCTTCATCTGCCTCTCGCCCAAGCAGGGAACCTATGCCTACATGGTCGCCCGCTCGCTGCGGGCGCAGCGCATCGTCGAGTTCGGCACGTCCTTCGGGGTTTCCACCATCTACCTCGCCGCCGCCGTGCGCGACAACGGGGGTGGCATCGTGATCGGCTCCGAGTTCGAGCCCGGAAAGATCGTCAAGGCCCGCGCCCACATCGAAGAGGCGGGGCTCCGCGACCAGGTCGAGATCCGCGAGGGAGATGCGCGAGAGACCCTCGCCGATCCGGGAGGCCCGGTGGACATGCTGCTGCTCGACGGAATGAAGGAGCTCTACCTGCCGATCGTGGAGATGCTGAAGCCGCACTTGCGGCAGGGAGCAGTCGTCCTCGCCGACAACATCTGGAGCTACCGGAGGGCCCTGGCGCCCTATACCGCCCACATGCGAGACGCCGCCAACGGATTCCAGTCGGTCACCCTCTACCTGGGAGACGGAACCGAGCATTCGGTTCGACTCTGAGCCCATGAACCAGACGCAAACGAAATCCCACCCGAACGAAGCGGCCGCGATCAGCACGGCGACGATGGTCATCCTGGGGATCGGATGGTTCGGGGCCCAGGTCTTCTGGGCCTTTCACGCCGGCTCGATGCCGCTCTTCCTGAAGGGCTTCACGGACTCGAAGTTCACCATCTCGCTGGTCCTCAGCCTGGCCGGTGTCAGCGGCCTCGTCATCCCTCCGGCGATCGGGTACCTGAGCGATCGAAGCGCCACGCGCTGGGGCAGGCGAAGCCCCTTCATCGTGCTCGGATCGCTCGGAGTGATGATCTGCGTGCTGATCCTTCCGAGGGTCCCGGCATTCGGTCTGGTGGCGCTGCTGTCGGGCTGCATGTACGCGCTGTTCCGGACCGCGGAGACCACCTACCTGGCCCTGCTTCCGGACATCACTCCGCCGGAGCAGCGAAGCACCGCGACGGGGGTCATGAACCTCGTCGGTGGCGTCGGACTCATCTCCTGCTTCGCCGTCGGCTCGGTCTTCTGGGACGAGCACCCGCGCCTGGTGTTCGGAATCGTGGCGATCGGCTGCTTCGTCTTCATGGCGATCGCGGCAGCGCTGATCCGGGAGCCGCAGGGCGTTCGCCAGGACGCGCCCGCCGGCTCGGGCCCGATGGCCTACCTGCGCAGCGTGACGAGGGAAACCAACGTGATGAAGTTCCTCGCCGCCCAGTTCTCCTGGTGGCTCGCCTTCTGGATGGCCTCCACCTTCGCCGTCCTCTTCGCGACCCAGGAGCTCGGCGTGCCCGAAGGCCGATCGTTCCTGGTTCCGATGGTGTTCGCGATCGTGGCGGCTCTGTTCATGGTTCCGCTGGGGAGACTGGGCGATCGATTCAACCGGAAGAGCGTGCTCTCCTGGGTGCTCGCTTCGTGGGTGGTGCTCCAGGTCCTGGTGGCCTTCTCGCAGAACCTGACGCACGCGCTGCTCACCTTCGCCCTCTGCGCGGTTCCCTACGCGGGCATCATGGCGGTGGGCTACGCCTTCCTGTTCGACCTGATCCCCGAGGACCGCACGGCCGAGTTCGTGGGGATCGGCCTGGTCAGCATGGCCTCGGGACAGATCTGCGGCCCGCTGATCGGGGGTGTGGTGATCGACGTATTCGGCTACCGCTGGATCTTTCCCTGCGCGGCGCTCTTCCTGGTGGTCGGCCTGGTCCTGCTGCAGTTCGTCAGGGTCCCCGAGGCTTCATCGGACAACGCCGGCTGAAAAAAGCAGGAGGCGGCGATCACCTCGCGAAGGCTTTCGAGAGCGCGGCCGCGGCCTCGCCGATCGCCTCCCCCGCCTCGCTGTACAGCCGGTCCATGGTGACGAAGCCGTGAATCATGCTGGGATAGTCGAGCGCGACGGTGGAGACGCCGGCCGCTTCGAGACTCTCGGCATAGGCGATGCCTTCATCCCGTAGCGGATCGAAGCCCGCGGTGATCACGATGGCCGGAGGAAGACCTTCGAGACTCTCGGCCAGGAGCGGTGACGCGTAGGGATTCCGCCGCTCTCGCACCTCGGGCAGGTAGCTCTCCCGGAAGAACTCGATGTGTTCCCTGGTCAGTCCGTAGCCGTCGGAGAAATTCTGGTGTGACTCCGTCTTCAGCTCGAAGAGGTTGGTCGCCGGATAGATCAGCACCTGATACGCCAGCTCGGGCCCGCCCCTGTCCCTGGCCATCAGGGCCACCGCCGCGGTCAGATTTCCGCCGGCGCTACTCCCGCCGACGGCGATGCGCGACGGATCGGCGTTCAAGCTGGCGGCGTTCCGGGACACCCACTGCAGCGCTGCGTAGCTGTCGTCGACGGCAGCGGGGAATCGATGCTCCGGCGCAAGCCGGTAGTCGACCGACACCACCACGGCGGAGGCCCCATTCGCGAGCAGCCTGCAAAGACTGTCGCTGGTGTCCAGGTCGCCGATCACCCAGCCCCCGCCGTGGTAGTAGACGACCACCGGCAGGGGACCGTCCTCCTCCGGCCAGTAGACGCGGATCGGTATCTCCCCCGCCGGGCCGGGGATCGTCATCTCCTCGACCTTCGCCACGGGGGCGGGCCGTCCCTGCAGCATTCGCGCGCGGGACGCCCCCTCCTCTCGGAGCCGGGCAGCGGTCAGCGCTTCCTCGCCGGAGAAGAGATCGCGGAGCTGCAGGGCGATCGCAGTCTTGTAGTCCAAGACCCCGTGCTCGGTCCGCGACCACGAGAACCCCAGCACCAGGACCATGGCCACGGCGGCGGCAACGAGGGCGGAGAGCGAAAGCAGAACCTTCTTGATCATGGCATCACCCTTTGAGGAACCTTCGCGCGATCACCAGCCGCTGGATCTCGGAGGTTCCCTCGTAGAGGCGGTAGACGCGCAGGTCGCGGAAGTAGCGCTCCGCGATGTTCCCCCGTATGTAGCCCATCCCCCCGAAGACCTGTACGGCACGGTCCGCCACCCGGGAGGCCATCTCGGTGGCGTAGAGCTTGGCCATCGAGCACTCGACGGTGATCGGCTCACCCCGGTCCTTCCTCGCGGCGGCGTCCCGCACCAGCAGCCGCGCGGCGGCGATCTCGGTGGCCGAGTCGGCGATCATCCACTGGATCGCCTGGTTGTCGGCGATGGGCCGGCCGAACTGCTCGCGCGTGGTGGCGTGCTCCACCATCGCCTCCAGCAGCCGCTCCGCCGCACCCACCGAGCTGGCGGCGATGCTCAGGCGGCCGTGGTCCAGCACCCGCATCGCCAGCTTGAAGCCCTCGCCCTCGCTTCCCAGCACGGCGGACGCCGGCACGCGGCAGTCGTCGAAGAACACCTCCGCCACCTGAGTCCCGTGCAGACCCATCTTGGGCTCCAGCCGTCCCACCCGCAGACCCGGAGTGTCCCGCTCGATCCAGAACGCGGTCAGTCCCTTGGATCCGAGGCTGCGGTCCACCGTCGCCATCACCGTGAAGCAGTCGGCGATGTCCGCGTTCGTGATCCAGATCTTCTCGCCGTTGAGCACGTAGGAGTCACCGTCGCGCACCGCTGTGGTGCGGACTCCAGCCGCGTCCGATCCGGCCTCCGGCTCGGTGAGACAGAAGCAGCCGATGCGGTCTCCGCTGGCCAGGAGCGGCAGGTGCGTCTGCTTCTGCTCCTCCGTTCCCGCCAACAGCACACCGAGGGAGCCGATCCCATTGTTGGTCGTGATCATGATTCGGAAGCAGAGATTGGCGCGCGAGAGCTCCTCCATCACCACCGTGAGACCCAGCATCGAGAGCCCCAGCCCGCCGTACTCCTCGGGGATCACCATCCCGAACAGCCCGAGCTCACGCATCCGGGCCACGATGGGATCGGGAATCCGGTCCTCCTGCTCCACCTGGTCGGCGATCGGGTCCAGCTCCTCCTCGACGAATCGCCGGATCGTGTCGCGCATCACGCTGACTTCTTCGGGCAGGCCCTCCATGCGCTCTCCTCCCAAGCCGAGGCGACGCTACCTCACCCGCGTTGCAGCTGCAGGATCCGGGCGGGCGTCGCTCAGGACGACGGGTGAGGCTGCGGCGGCTTCGGCGGTCTGACGAAGAGCATGATCACGACGGACATGCCGAGCGTGATCGCGAAGAGCAGGAAGGCGATCTCGTAGCTCCCGGTCGTGTCGAAGATCCACCCCGCGAGGACGGGTCCGATGACGCCCACCGGAATCGTGAGCGCCCGGGACCAGCCCGCGATCGTGCCGAACGACTTCCTGCCGAAGTAGCGGGCTCGGAGCACTGGAGTCATCGGCATGACCGCCCCCATGCCGATTCCGTAGAGCACGAAGAACGTGTAGAGCACGGCCATGCTCTCCTGGTTGAACAGGAAGAGCGTCACCCCGGCGCACTGGAGAGCGAAGGAGGCCGCCAGCGCGTAGTGCATTTTTCCCGTGCGGACCCGGTCGATCAAGGTGCCGCCCAGGAACCGCGCCGGGATGCTCGCCAGAATGAAGACCGACATCGTCGCCGCTGCCGCCAGGGGATCCATTCCCCGGTCGGTCAGGAACGGAATGCAGTGGATGTTCATCACCGGGTAGAGGGCACCGTGGAACATGTAGGCGACGATCATCAGCCAGAAGGGCGCGGTCCTCATCGCCTCTCTCGTGGTGAACTCCACCTCTCCGAGATCGGCGGCGTAGATCCTTCCCGCCTCGAAGGAATCCGACGCGTCCTGCTTCGAGGGAGTCGCGCCGTCGGGGAGCAGACCGTAGTGCTCGGGGCGCTTGGACCGGATGAAGAACCAGACCAGGGGGAGGCCGACGATCCACAACACGACACCGCCGATCACGCAGGCCGCGCGCCACCCGTAGACCGAGATCATCCAGGCGATCAGCGGCAGCCCGATGACTCCGGAGAGCCCGGAGAACACCCACTTGATGCTGATCGCAGTGCCCCTCTTCTTGACGAACCAGTTGGCGATGGCGACGTCGAGGGGAATGCTGAGGCCGATGTTGATGCCCGTAGCGCCGATGACGGACCAGACCAGGAGAAAGGACCAGAGGGAATCGACGAAGTACATCAGGACGAGTCCCAGACCGGCGAAGAAGATCCCGATGAAGACGGTGATCCTCGGACCGTATCGATCCGCCAGGTGGCCGATCAGCGGCGCCTCGACTCCCCCTTCGAAGCGGGTGATCGACGCAGCCAGGGAGGTGGTCGCCCTGCTGAATCCCAGCTCCTCCGAGATCGGCTTGAACAGCGCCGAGAATCCATAGGCGTGGTAGGCGTAGCCCCAGAAGCAGAGCAGCCCGCTGGCAATCGTCATCCACCAGCCGAAGTAGATCTTTCTCGGGTCGATCGGGAGCTTCTTCACCGGTTGGAGAACATCCGCTTGGCTTCGACGAAAGGCGGGCTAGAGAAAGGAGAGCAGGCGCTCGGCATCGTCCAGGTTGTTGTAGTAGTGGGCTCCGCCCCAGAGCGCGCCCTCGCGCATGCCGACCACGACCCGCTCGCTGAGTAGCCGCCCCCAGAGCTCCTGTGGCTTCACAGCGGGCGGAGGTTCGAGAAGCAGGATCCCCGACCACTCGCCCTCACCGCGCGGGCTTCGCACCCGTCCCCCCGCGGCGAGAAAACCTTCGCAGAGCCGATCGGTCACGGCCTTCACCTGACTCGTGACGGCCTTCGCGCCGATGCGGGCGAGAATCTCCAGACTCGCGCCGAGGGCGGCAATGCCGAGTGCGTTGCGCGCACCCTCCTCCACCTGGCGGGCGGCGGGTACGGGACAGACGCGATACGCATCCCCCGTGCAGTGGAGCACCTCGGCGTCCTCCATCGACGTGACACCGAGGTGAGTCCGAACCAGCGAGGGCAGGAGTTCGCGGCGCACGTAGAGGATTCCGCTGCCCGACACGCCGAGCAGCCACTTGTGGGCGCCGGCCGCCAGGAACCCGACGCGGGCGGCCCTGACGTCGATGGGCAGCACACCCACACCCTGGATGCCGTCCACCACGAAGAGCACTCCGGCGTCGGCGAGCAGGCGCCCGATGGCTTCCAGGTCGGCGCGCGCGCCGTTGTCGTAGCGCACCCAGGAGAGCGCCACGACCCGCGTCCGCTCGCGGAGCTGGCTCGCCACCAGCTCCGGCGTCACGCGGCCCTCCTGCGGCGGTGTGACGCGCACCTCGACGCCGCGATGGGCCATCCCCTGGAAGGCGTGGACCACCGTCCGGTAATCGCCGCCGAAGCAGAGCACCTCGTCGCCCGGCCGCCAGTCGATCTGCGCGGCGATCAGGCAGAGCCCCTCCCCCGTGTTGCGGACGAAGGCGATCTCCTCGGGCTCCGCTCCGAGCAGCCGCGCCACCTGGCCGCGCACGGATCCGACGTTCGCTTCCAGCTCCGCCGAAGCCGCGAAGCCCCGCGCCGCGAGGTCGTCGATGGCCGCCGCCATCCGCTCGCGGGTCGGCTCGGGGAGAAGCGCCTGACCATTGGTGGCAAAGTAGGTGGTGTTCTCCAGGCCGGGAAAGAGCGTCCGGGCCGCCTCCGCCGAGAGCGCCGGCCCCGGGGCCCCGAGCTCAGCGCCCGCCATATTCGACCACCACCTTGATCTCGTCGGCGCCGTCCTCGAGGTCCTTCATTGCGCCGGGAACCTCCTCCAGACCGACCCGCCGCGTCACCAGCGGCCGCGGGTCGGGGTTGCCTTCGAGCACCCAGGCGAGCGCTCGGCGCTGCTCCTCACGGCTGCAGCCGAGGCTGGATCGGATGGTGAGCTCCTTCAGCATCCAGGAGACGGGCAGGACCTCGATGGTTCCGATGCAGACTCCCATCAAGAGGACGCTGCCACCGGGGCGAGCCAGGCGGAACGACGACTGGATGGTCTCGGGAAGTCCCACCGCTTCCACCACCACGTCCGCTCCGTGCGGGAAGGCGTCGCGGACGGCGGCCTCCACGTTCTCCCCGGACGGGTCGAGCACGCGCTCGGCCCCCAGCGCGCCAGCGGCCTCCCGCCGGCGGGGACGGCCCTCCACCAGCCACGCCCGCTCCACTCCCGCCTGCCGCGCTGCGAACAGACAGGAGAGGCCGATCGGTCCGCCGCCGAAGACGAGCGCAGTGCGGGCCTCGCGCACCTCGGGGTGATCGAGGCAGCGGATCCCATTGGCCAGCGGTTCGCTCCAGGTGAGCAGCGCCGGATCGGATCCCTCGGGTGCGGGCAGGAAGTTGTCCGCGGGAGTGAGCAGGTACTCGCCCAGGCCGCCGAACGGCCCTCCGGTCCCGAGCGAGATGCCACCCTGGCAGAAATGCGGAAGGCCTCCCCGGCACTCCGCGCAGCGGCCGCAGGGGATGCCGGCGTACACCACGCCGAGCTCTCCTGGCCGCGGGCGCTCCACCCCTTCGCCGAGAGCGGCCACCTCACCTGCGATCTCGTGCCCGAGAACCGCGCCGGCGCCGTAGACCGCGTACTTCGAGAAATGGAGATCGGAGCCGCAGATACCCGCGGCACGCACCCGCACCAGGATCTCGCCCGGGCCCGGCCGAGGCATCGGGCGCTCCTCCAGCCGCAGCTCCCCGGGTTCGTGCTGGACCGCGGCCCGCATCCGGGCCGGGAGGTCGGGTGCGGTGCTCACGACGAACCCGCGGCGGCCTGCTTCGCCTCGGCTTGCATGGGATTTCCCCTCCGGGTGGTCCGTTCTTCACTCGTCGCGGAGCCCGTCGGTTATATCACGGGGCGCCGCTCTTGGCGCGGCGGCGAGGGGACCCGAGATCGGGATTGGGAGCTACCCTGGGTCGCCCGCCCGCTCCGGATCCCGTGGAAGCGCGCGAGCGGACCGGGGATCCGAGCGGGCGAGTCCCGAGTCAGCGAGACCCGGAAGCCCCTTCCGGTGGGAGTGCCGGTGGACGCGAACGTCTTCCTCGACGAGTTCCGACCCTTTCGCCGCGGCGAGATCGCCCTGGCCCGCAAGGTGCGGGAGTCCGCGATGTTCCTCCACCCGCGGAGGCTCGACCTGCTGCGTTACGCGCTCCGCCTGGCCCAGCTCTCGAGTCTGGATGGCGAGCCCGACGACCTGGTCAATCGCATCGGCTCCTTCCGCCTGCGGCTGCTCCAAATGCTCTCGCCGGTTCTCCCCACCGATCCGGCGCGGATCGATCCGGCTCCGCTGGACCGCCGCATCCCCAAGGTGGCGAGGCTGGTCGAGCAGGCGAGGACGTCCGTGGTGCGCGCGGGACTGGTCTCGGAGTCGGGCCTCGACCAGATTCTCGCCGACAAGCGAGTCGCGATCATCCTCGGTGGCGCCGCCGGCTCGGGCTACGTCTTCCTCGGCGCCCTCGAGCGCCTCGAGGAGATGGGAATCTGTCCCGGATTACCTGGTGGGCTGCAGCGTCGGCTCGATCCTCGCGGTGATCCGGGCGCGCAGCCGCGCCTTCGACCTGGAGTCGCTCCTCGGCGACGTCCAGCTCATCCGCGAACGGGGCGTGTTCCGAGCGCCGGATCCGAACCCGCGCTACGGCCTGCCCGGAGCGTTGCGCATCGACCTCCGCCAGGCGCTCGGCGACCTCTTCACCGACGCCGCTGGTGAGCAACGGCGCCTGGCCGAGATGGACCTGGCCGTCGACCTGCTGGCGACCGGCCTCGGTCCCGGCGCGATCGGCGAGTCGCGCGAGGCCTACGCCCGCATGGTGGACGCCGACCTCCACGGCATCGGCGACCTGGCCGAGCTCAAGCGCTCGACACTGGTTCGTGTCGTGGGCGCGCTGATCTCGCTGGCCATGAGCCGCCGGGTGGTGACGCCGCTCCTGCTCGGATCGGATCCCGAAACCGCACAGCTCGCCGCGCTGGACGCCGCCGGCTTCAGCTCGGCGATTCCCGCCCTCTTCCAGTACGACGTGCCGAAAGACGACAAACGGGGCGCTGCGGTCCTCGACCGGCTCTTCGAAGAGCGCCGCTTCGTGGGCCTGGTGGACGGCGCCCTCAGCAGCCTGGTCCCCGGCCGCTACGCCTGGGAGGCCCTGGAGGCGGGGCGCATCGGATCGCGCAACTACCTGCTTCTCGCCCTCGACGCGATGGCGGAGACCGGGGGCGTGAACGCGCCCCTGGCTCCCCTGCTGCGCACCATCTCGGCCACGGCCGGCCGCGACCGCGCATTCTGGGATTTGCACTTGAACTTCCGCAACGCGCCGCCCTTCATGGACATGTTTCCCAGCGAGGCGCGGCTTCGCCGGGCGGCCCGCAGCGGTGCGCGGGAGTTCGCCGATACGGCGGAGCTGCTGCGCACCATCCTGGCGCCGCTCCCGCCCTGGAAGGAACTCGCCCCGCACGCCGAGACCTGAGCGGCGCAGGACTGGATTCCCAGCCCGCTTTCGCGACCTTCTCCCTCCCGGAGATCCAACTGGTCAGAAGCCTGAATCTGCTGAATCGAGAGGAAGAAGCGATGTCGAATCCGATCTGTGACGCCCTGGGTATCCCCTACCCCATCATCCTCGGAGGACTGTCGAGGATCGGCCGCGCACCGCTGGTCGCAGCGGTCAGCAATGCGGGAGGCCTCGGCCTCCTGGGTGCGGGCTCCTGGACCGCAGAGGAGTTCGCGGAGCAGATCCGGGAGACCCGCAAGCGGACGGACCGCGTCTTCGGCGCCAACATTCCCGGTCACGCGGATGAAGCCGACGAGCTGGTGGAGACGGCCATCGCGGAGGGGCTCCGGGTCGTGTCCACCTCTGCCGGCAACCCCCGTCGCTTCACCGCCCGCCTCAAGGAGGGTGGCCTCTACGTGATTCACGTGGTCTCGTCGGCGGCCCAGGCCCGGACGGCCGAGAAGGCCGGCGTGGACGCGATCGTCGCCGAGGGCTCCGAGTCAGGCGGAATGACCAGCCTGGAGCAGATCTCGACCCTGGTCCTGGTTCCGCAGGTCGCGGAGGCGGTCGGTTGTCCGGTGATCGCCGCGGGCGGGATCGCCGACGGGCGGGGGCTGGCCGCGGCCTTTGCCCTCGGCGCCGTGGGCGTGCAGATCGGAACCGTCCTGATGGCCACGGACGAGTGCGAGGTCCCGCCCGCCTTCAAGGAGTTGATGATCCGGGCCAAGGAGACGGACACGTACCTCGAGCCCTTCGGGAGGGCCGGCAGCCGCAGGTTCAAGCAGGCCTTCACCGAGGCCGCCCTGGAAGACCTCGCGCAGACCGAGAGTCCCACCGTTCCGGATCTCGATCTGGTCCAGACCGGCGTGGGACAGGTCACCGGAATGATCCAGGAGGTCCGGACCGTGGCCGAGGTGATCGGTGACATGGTCGCCGGGGCCCGCGAGATCCTCCCCGGACTGAGCGCGAACCTGCCACCAGAAGGCCGCGGGTAGCCGCACACCACACCCTCGGGGTCCGCTGCCCCCGAGACGTTATTCTCCGGTGTCTCCCCAGCCACACCACACCCAAGACCGGAGGTCCGTCATGCAGCCGACCCACGCCCAGGTGGAGCGCTTCCGACACGCATTCGTCCTGCTGCTGGTGGTGGCCATCACCGCGCTCTTCTACACCACCGTCCAGGGCTTCGTGATGGCCCTGCTGATGGCCGGCCTGTTCACCGCGCTGTGGTGGCCGGTCCACTGGCGAATCCGTTCTCTCCTGGGTGGCCGGGAGACGCCCGCCGCCCTGCTCTCGGTCCTGCTGCTGATTCTCTCGATCGGCATCCCGGGTCTCCTCTTCGCCGGTGTCGTCACTGCACAGGCAGTGGAGATCACGGAGAGCGCGCAGCCCTGGGTCCGCGAGCAGATCGCGCGCTACAGCGCTGGCGAGGGAGTCTTCGGCAGCCTCGGACTTCCCGCATTCCTCCAGCCGTACGAGTCACAGATCCTGCAGAAGCTCGGTGAGCTGGCGGGGTCGGTGGGAGGCTTCCTCGTCAACCTGCTCGCCGCAGCCACGCGGGGCACCGTCAGCTTCTTCTTCCTTCTATTCGTGATGCTCTACGCGATGTTCTTCTTCCTGCGTGATGGCCGGGAGATGCTCGGGCGCATCCTCTACGTGATACCGCTTTCCTCCGAGGACGAGTATCGCCTGGTCGCGCGATTCGCCTCGGTCGCGAGGGCCACGCTGAAAGGAACGCTGGTGATCGGCGCCGCCCAGGGGGGTCTCGCCGGAATCGCCTTCGCCGTGGTCGGGATCAGTGGCGCCGCATTCTGGGGCACTTTGATGGCGGTGCTGTCGATCATCCCCGGCCTCGGCACGGCTCTGGTCTGGGTGCCGGCGGTCATCCACCTCTTCGTCAACGGACGCACGGTCGCGGCGGTGGGCCTGGCACTGTGGTGCGCGTTGGTGGTGGGCCTCGCCGACAACCTGCTCCGGCCCATGCTGGTGGGGAAGGACACGCAGATGTCGGACCTGATGATCCTGATCTCCACCCTCGGCGGCCTGATCCTCTTCGGCGCTGCGGGAATCCTGGTCGGCCCACTGATCGCGGCACTCTTCGTCACCGTGTGGGACATCTACGCGGTGACCTTCCGGGACTACCTCCCCGAGGTGGTCCCGATCGGATCGAAAGCCGCGTCGGCGGACTCGAGTCCCGTGGAGGCGTGAGCCCGGGCTGGCTGCTTCATCCCTTGACTCGGGGGCGACCGACGGCCGTGGCGATCACCTCCGTACCCAGGTAGATCTCGTCAGCCTCTCCCCTCTTGTCTCGCAGGATCTGGTCCTCGCGCTTCACCTGCACCTTCGTCTTCCCCGCGCCTGCCCGACGGGCCAGGTCCTCGACCTTCTCGCGCGCCACCTCCCGGGCGCACTCGACCGCCTCCTCCAGGTCCCCGAACAGGCGCGCCTCACTCGGCAGGTGGACCCGGTAGGCGCTGCCCGCAGCCAGTGGCTGGATCAGAACGCGCACTGTCTGGACGACACCGCCCACCACGGCGCCGAGGGCGTTCCGGACCTCCGCGTGCTCGGGGATCAAGAGGCGCGTGTCGAGCCGCTTCGCCACCGGGGGGAGGTAGCTTCCCACGGGTGCGCCGATCGCCACCAGCGGACGCCGCATCGCCACCGCGACGGAGAAGGTTCCCTCCGCATCCGCCTGCAGTGCCCGATCGATGAAGAAGTGTCCGACACCGTCATCGGCCGCGGGCATGGAGCCCGTCTCTTCCGAGAGAGCGCTGGACACCAGAATCCGCCCCAACTGGAGCTCGACCTGCCGCACCACCTTCTGGCAGAACTCCTCGGGGCCGATGCCGAGCCGCGCGGCCCAGAGTGTCGCCCCGAGCCGGGAAGCCTCGACCGACCAACGATCGAATCCGCCCAGAACGTGGAGGGCGTCCGTCGGCGTGAAGGCGCCGCTCACGACGAAGCCGGTCTCGACGAGCTGCCTCACACCTTCCGAGAAGAGGGCCCTGTGTTCCACGCCGTCGAGCAGCTCGACCAGAAGCGCGGGACCGTTCTCGAGAGCTTTCCAGACTTGTTCGTGCAGCGCGCCGAGGCCACCCTGGCCGTCGGACGGCGCGCGTTGCCGCAGGATGAAGCGCGCCGGGTCTCGCTTCTTCGAGTCCCGGAAGTCCTGCGCGAGGCGATCCACCCGATCCTGCAACGCCGACAGCACCTGCGGGTGCTGCTCGGCCAGGAGACAGAGAGGAATCGCCCGCCTCGGGCCCGCCGACAGAACCCCGTCGGGGTCGAGGTGGATCTCGCTGTCTCCTCCCAGGCCCACGGTGTGTGCGGCGATGGCCTCGACCATGACGCGCAGGTCGCCGATGCGCGCTCCCTGGGGATCGAGGGCAGGCCGACCGTCGCGCATCGAGATCACGTCCGTGGTGGTGCCGCCCATGTCGACCACGAATGCCTCTTCGACGTCAGCGTGATGGTGCGCCCCGACCACGCTGGCCGCGGGACCCGAGAGGATGGTCTCGACCGGCCGTTCCATCGCCATCTCGGCGTCGATCAGCGAGCCATCCCCCTTGACCACCATCAGAGGGGCCTCGATTCCTCGACCCTGCAGCGTCTCCCGGACCGTGAGGACCAGCTCCTGCAGCAGGGGAATCAGCCGGGCATTGAGCGCAGTCGTGAGCGCCCGACGCGGGGCGTTCAATCGGGTGGTCAGCTCGTGCCCGCAGGTCACCGGTTTGCCGGTGAGCTCACGGGCCAGCTTGCGAACCGCGATCTCGTGCTCGGGGTTGCGCACCCCGAAGTATCCGGAAACCGCGAACGCATCCACGTGGGGCGCCTGGTCGAGGATGGCCTCGCGAGCCTTTTCGATGTCGAGAGGAGCCGTCTCGGCCCCGGCGCCATCGTGCCCGCCGCGGATGGAGACGATTCGCTCGTGCGGGACGATCTTTCCCGGAGCCAGCTCCCCGAGCCACTCGGGGTCGTACCCGATCAGGAGGAGACAGACGGATCGCCCCTGCCCCTCGACGATCGCGTTGGTGGCGAGCGTAGTCGATACCGACACCAGCCCGATGTCGGGGAGAACCGGGGGCAGGACTGCCTGGGTCGCCTCTCGGATCCCGATCGAGAGGTCGTGCTTGGTGGTCAGGGCCTTCGCGGAGCCGATCACTCCTCGTTCGTCGTCGAAGAGCACCGCATCCGTGTAGGTGCCACCCGTGTCGATCCCCAGCTTCAGACTCATCCGCTCTTCTCCGCTTTCATCTCTTCACACCGATCCGCGCTGCTGCATCCAGCCGTGCCTTGGGTCCCCGGGCTGGCTTGGGGGCGATCACGGCGAATCCCGGGGCGAGAGAGTACGGCCCCAGGCATCCGCGGGAAACGCCGACCCCCGCGGGGACTTCTCCGCGTTCCTCACCGGCCCGAAGCGAGTATGCTCCCCCAGCGTGAAGTTCCTCCCGGCGCAGCTCGCCTACGTCCTCGGCCAGCGGGAGATGCGGCGCAACCTGCGCGCCCTGCTCTCGTACCTCGCGCTCCTCGCGGCCACCATCGGAGCGTACTCGGTCCTCTTCCACGTGATCATGCTGTACGAGGACCAGCAGCACTCGTGGCTCACCGGCTTCTACTGGACGCTCACCGTGATGAGCACTCTGGGCTTCGGCGACATCACCTTCCATAGCGACCTCGGGCGGATCTTCAGCATCCTGGTGCTGCTCTCGGGCATCGTGATGCTGTTGATCGTGCTGCCATTCACCTTCATCCGTTTCTTCTACGCCCCCTGGCTCGAGGCCCAGGTGCGCCTGCGGGCGCCCCGGCGGGTGCCGGAGGGTGTGCGCGGGCACGTCATCATCTGCAGCTACGACGAGATCGCACGGGTACTCATCCAGCGGCTCAGCGAGATCTCCTTCCCCTACTTCGTGATCGAGTCGGACCCCACCACGGCAGCCGGAATGCACGCGGACGGCGTCTCGGTGGTCGCGGGCGCACCGGAGGCGAATGCCACCTACGAGGCGATGCGCGCGGCCGACGCGGCCCTCGTCTTCGCCAACCTGGGAGACGCAGCGAACACGAACATCACGCTCACCGTGCGCGAGGTCGCACCCGATCTTCCCGTCGTGGCCCTCGCCGAGAACATCGACTCCGTCGACGTCCTCGAGCTGAGTGGCGCCACGCAGGTGTTTGCCCTCAAGCAGCAGCTCGGCGAACAGCTCGCGAGCCGCGTAGAGGTGGGAACGCCCGGCGCACACCGGATCGGCCGCTTCGAGGACCTGGTCTTCGCCGAGTTCCCGATCCACGCCACGACCCTGCCCGGGCGCACGATCCGCGACACGCGGCTCCGGGCGCTGACGGGGCTCAACGTCGTCGCGGTCTGGGAGCGCGGTCGACTGCTTCCCGCGGGCCCCGATACGCTGCTGAACGAGCACAGCGTCCCCGTGATCGTGGGGACCGAGGAGCAGCTGACCGAACTCGACGCCCTCTTCGTGATCTATCAGCAGAACGACAACCCGGTGCTCGTGATCGGCGGCGGCAAGGTCGGGTGTGCCACCGCCCTCGCCCTGCGAAAGCGGTCCGCCGCCGTCACCATCCTGGAACAGGACCCCGCCCTGCGCCCGGGGCTCGAGCAGGTGGCCGACCGCGTCGTGATCGGCGACGCCTCGAACATCGACGTGGTAAGGGACGCCGGGATCGCCGAGGCCCCTTCCGTGGTGCTCACGACCAACGACGACGCCACCAACATCTTCCTCACCCTCTACTGCCGGAAGCTCAACACCGGAACGCACATCGTGAGCCGCATCTCCCACGAGTGGAACGTGGAGGCGATCCACCGCGCGGGCGCCAACTTCGCGCTCAGCCACGGCTCCCTGGCCGTGAAGTCCCTGATCTCGCTGGTCCAGGGCCGCGAGCTGGTGATCCTCGGCGAGGGCGCCGAGCTCTTCGTCGAGCAAGTACCGGCCTCGCTGGCCGGAAAGAGACTCGCCGAGAGCGGCATCGGTGCTCAAACCGGCCTCAATGTGATCGCCGTGCGACACGCCGGAGTCTCGAAGACGAACCCCGCCGCGGGCACCGAGCTGCCGCTGGACGCCGAACTCGTGATGCTCGGGACAGCCGAGCAGCGGCAGCAGTTCATGAAGCTCTTCGCATAGGCGGCGGCGTTTCGACGCGAGAGTCCGGGCTGTAGCTGGCCCTGGAGATCCGAGAACCCCGACCACTCGATCAGGAGAGGAGGAATGGAGTTCTTCCAGACCGCCCAGAGGGCGCTGAACCGAATGATCCGTACGCTGCCCTGGATGCTACTGGTGATCCCAGCGATCTCGGGCGGCGCCATGGTTGCCGTCTACCCGTATCTGGCCGGCCCTCTCCAGAGCTGGCTCGGCACGGCTGGCGCCCGCGATCTCGGCGAAGGCGTCGGTGCCTTCCTCACCGTGGTGGGCGTGATCTACGCGCTCATCATCGGTTTCACCTTTCAGCAGGCCTTCGCCCGCCAGGCCGACCTTCGCGAGAAACTCACCACCGAGGCGAGCAGTCTTCGGAACCTCCTCGTCCTGAGCGGAACCATGCGCGTCGGAACCGCCCAGGAAACCGTGGCCGGTCACCTGCTCCGCTACACCGGGGAGCTCCTCGACCACGAGTTTCCACCCGAGGACGCCGTCGACGTCGCGCCGATCCTCTACGAGATCCTTCCCGTGCTGAACCTGATCTCCGCCGACGGGACCGACGATGCCGTCGATCGGATTACTCTGGCCGCCATCCACGACGAACTCCGCACCGCCACTCGCTCGCGGAGCGAACGGCTCTCGATCGCGGCCCGACACATCCCGAGGATCCACTGGTTTCAGATCGAGCTCCTCTCGTCGCTGATCATGGTGGGCTTTCTGTTGCTCGACTTGCACGCGCCGCTGCTGGAGGCGCTGCTGCTCGGCCTCACCACCGGCGCCATCATGGTGCTCTATCTCTCGCTTTTCGATCTCGACTACCCCTTCGACGGACTCTGGCGCGTAGAACCGCTCGGCTTGCGCCGGCTTCGCCACGAGATCGGGGACCAGAGTGTGCGCGGCGAGTAGCTTCGCAGCTCCAACAGGGGCACGAGTCGAGGCCCAGGAGGTGCCCATGCCGGGACCGCTCCACGGATACCGCGTGATCGACTGCACGACGACGGTCACGGGGCCCTTCGCTTCGATGATCCTCGGAGATCAGGGAGCCGACGTGGTCAAGATCGAGGCCCCTGGCATCGGCGACGTGGTGCGATTGCTCGGGACGGCGCGCGGCGGCATCTCGGCGCTCTTCGCACTTCTGAACCGCAGCAAGCGGTCGGTCGTCCTGAATCTCCGCGAGGAGCGCGGCCGCGCTCTCCTGCGGCGGCTCGTGGCCGGCGCCGACGTCTTCGTGCAGAACTACCGTCCTGGCGTGGTCGAGCGTCTCGGCATCGACGAGCCCGCGCTTCGAGCGATTCGCGACGACCTCATCTACGTCTCGATCAGCGCATTCGGCAGTGAGGGTCCCTACGCACACAAGCCCGCCTACGACCACATCCTGCAGGGCATCGCCGGAATCGCGGCGGTCCAGCGGGACGCGGAGAGCGGACGGCCCCGGAACGTGCGACACACCGTCTGCGACAAGGTCACCGCGCTCACTGCGGCGCAGGGAGTCACGGCCGCCCTGCTCGCCAGGGAGCGGGGCCGGGGTGGTCAGCACCTGCGGATGAACATGCTGGACGCGTCGGTCGCCTTTCTCTGGCCGGACGCGGGCGCCAACGACACCATCCTCGAGGAGGACGTCGCCGTGGCGCCCACGCTGGCGTCGTCTTACCGCGTGGACGACGCGGCGGACGGACACTACTGCGTGGCGGCGCTCACCGACGCGCAGACGCACGGGCTCTTCCGTGCGCTCGGGCATCCCGAGCTCTGCGACGACCCGCGCTTCGAGACGCTCGCGCTGCGCATGCAGCACCTGGAAGAGCTGCTGGACCTGCTCGGCGTGGGTTCGGCGGATCCCCGGCCCCGGAGCGAGGTGCTCGCCGCCCTCGAGGCCGAAGACGTTCCCTGCGGTCCGGTCTACCGCAGCCCCGAGGAGGTCCCGGGCGACCCGCAGGTCCTGGCCAACGGAACCTTCCTCGACACCGTGCATCCGCAGCTCGGGCGGATGCGGGAGCCGCGACCGCCGCTGCGCTTCGACCGCACGCCCAGCGCGATCCAGCGGCCCGCCCCGGCGCTCGGCGCGCACACCGACGAGGTGCTCCGCGAGCTCGGCCTCGATGCCGCCGAGATCGAAGACCTGCGCGGCCAGGGCGTGGTGGGCTGAGCGCCGCCTTACGTCGTCGGGCAACTCGAGCCTGATGGGGAGTCCACGGCTTCGACACCGCGGCGTATCATGGCGGGCACGACCAGCCGGTGAAACGGCTTGACGAAGACGAAGTAGGCCCTGCCCAGGAGGTTGCGGAACCGCACCACGGTGGTGACGACCACGCCCTGGCGTCCGCCCTCTTCATGCCGAAGCACCGAGACGCGGAAGTCGAGATGACGATCGTCTTCACCGAGCACGATCTCGTCAGCCCCGAGACCCGCGACGCTGAAGAGCCCCACACGATCTCCCAGCTTCGGGGCACCTCCGCTCCACTCTGGCGCCGGACCCACGGAGGTGCGAAGACCGAAGGGCAATACGATGACATTGCGCAGCCGGAAGAGCGCGCGCACCCATCCGGGGGGCACGCCAAAGACGGCACGCGAGAAGGCCGTCAGCTGCTCGAGATCGCCCTCCTCCAGGCCGGTCCAGAAGGCGTCGGCGTAGTCCACCCGGTCCAGGAGCTTCGCTTCGAGCACCCGCTCGGGCACTGCCACCCGGCGGACCGGCGGGCGATCGCGTCTCGGTTTGCCAGCGCTCATCTCACGGACCCGGACGACTCCTCCAAGCGGCTGGACAGGTCTTCGGCCCGATCGCGCGGCCGATCGGGGTCCCCGTATCCTGCCCTTGACGGCCCTGAATTCGTAGGACATACTTCATTTTGATGATTGCCGAAACGTTGGAACATCAAGACAGAGCGAAGGGCCTGGCTCGGGTCTTCAAGGCGCTGGGCGACGAGAACCGGCTGGCGATCTTCCAGCTGTTGCGCGAGCGATGTGCCGGGGGGTGCGAGGTCTCGGAGGACGGCGCCGACCGCACCGTGTCCGAACTCGCCAAGGACTTCGACCTGGCCCTCTCCACGGTCTCCCATCACCTGAAGGAGCTGCGCAACGCCGGGCTCGTGATCTGCGAGAAGCGCGGCAAGCAGGTGCACTGCCGCGTCAACGACCTGCTGCTGCAGGAGCTCGAGGGGTTCATGCGGGACGCCTGAGTTTTTCGGCCTGATGATTCGACACTTGTCAAACCGTTGTATCAAGCTATCTGGATAGGAGTTCCCGATGATTACCGAGATCACCGTTCCCGCCGATCCCGAATGGCCTGGCAGGGTCCGCGCCCGGGCGCACCAGATCGTGAGCACCTACGAGAGCTGCACGCAGAGCATCGTGGCCACCTTCATGGAAGAGTTCGGGATCGATGATCCAATGGTGCTCCGCGCCGCCGGTGGCATGCACGGCGGCATGGTGGCGTCGCTGACCTGCGGCATCGTGACCGGGGGCATGATGGTGCTGGGCCTCTTGATCGGACGGGAGGACATCGAGGAAGGCATGGACGGGATCTTCCCGATCGTGGTCCCCGGCCAGGACCTGGTCGCGCGGCTCGAGAAGCGCCTCGGATCGACCTCCTGCCAGGAGCTGTCCGGGGTGGACTTCAAGGATCTCCAGCAGGCCGTGCAGTTCATGGCCTCGGGGGAGAACGCCAAGTGCTTCGACCACGTGGCGGCTGGCGCGGAGGAGATCGCGCGCTTCCTGCAGGAGCTGTCCGAGAGGGGAGAGCTGTTCCGCGCGGAGACCAAGCCGCGCGCCGTCGGCGAGGCCTAGCCGCTTCAGCACGTGCGGCTCTCCCTGACTGGCGATGGGATACTCTTCGCTGATGGGACGGGCGACGGGCGACGTCTACTACGGCTGGTGGATCGTTGCGGCCTCCTTCTCGATCCTGCTCGTCACCGTCGGAATCGGCCTCTACGGACCGCCCGTCTTTCTCGTGCCCCTGCAGGATCACTTCGGCTGGAGCCGGGCAGCCATCGCCGGCGGGAGCGCGTTGGCTGCCCTGACCGCCGGGAGTGCGTCGCCGCTGGTCGGCTTCCTGGTCGACCGCCACGGCGCGCGGAAGGTCATGGCCGTGGGCGCACTCGTGATGGGAACCGGCTTCTGCCTGCTCAGTAGCGTCCAGTCGCTCTGGCAGCTCTACGCCCTCAACGTGATCGCGGCGCTGGGGATCGCCTGCGTCGCATGGCTCCCCAACCAGGCGCTGATCTCGAACTGGTTCACCCGGAAGAGAGGCCAGGCGATGGGCCTCACACTGGCCGGGATCGGCTTCGGGGGGCTCGCCATGCCGCCGCTCGCGAGCTTCCTGATCGAGGAGTTCGGCTGGCGCGTGGCGTTCGCCTCGCTCGGATCCATGGTCCTGCTGATCGTCTTCAGCGTGGTTCTCGCCGTCGTGCGAAGCCGGCCGGAAGACATCGGTCTGCTCCCGGACGGCGAGCCGATGAACCCTGGAGAAACCTCCGAAACTGCTGCCCAGGCGAGTCCGGAAGCAGCCACTGGCCTGAGCCTGGGCGAATCGGTCCGAACCGGTGCCTTCTGGATCCTGTGTCTCGGTCACGCCTTGTGGACGTTCGGCTCGATGGCGCAGGTCGCGCACCTTCCCGCCTTCCTGACCGATCAGGGGTTCGAGAGCCAGCAGGCCGCGCGGTATCTCGCCTTTGCGATCGGCTTGAGCGTCATCGGACGGATGAGCTTCGGGATGCTGGCCGATCGCTACACCAAGAGGTGGCTCATCTCCGCGGCTCTGCTGCTCCACGTACTGGCGACGCTGTGTCTCTTCCGGGTTCACTCCTTCGGCGCGCTGCCCGGCTTCGTCCTGCTCTTCGGGGTGGGAATCGGCGGGGGTGCGGTGCTCGTCCCGCTCCTGATCGGGGAGTACTTCGGACTGCGCGCCTTCGGCATGGTCCTCGGCGTGGTGTCGATCTCGGCGACACTGGGCGCCGCCATCGGACCGGTGCTGGCCGGTCGGATCTTCGACGTGACGGGCAGCTACGAGCTGGCCTTCACTCTCCACGTCATCTCGTTCAGCGCGGGTGCCGTCGTCTTCTGCTTCCTGCGAAGGCCCGGCCTGCCCTCCTCGTCGGCCCGCTGAGCCCGCGCCGCGCCTGCGCGACCTCAGCTCTCAGAAGACCCGGAACCGGTCGAGCTCGCGCTCCTCGACCTGCACGCCGAGGCCCGGCGTCGCGGCGATGGAGACCCTGCCGCTCCGGATTTCGAGGCCTCCCGTCGCCACCCGTTGCAGCATGCCGATGTGGCCGTCCAGATCCGCGAAGGCCACCGCCGGATGGGAGAGCGCCAGGTGCGCCGCAGCGGCCATCCCGATCGGCAGCTCGTCCATGCAGCCGATCATGACCCGCGCGCCGTGTCGCATCGCGAGATCGCAGACCCGTCCTGCTTCGGCGAGGCCGCCGCTCTTCATCAGCTTGACGCACACCAGGCGCAGGCCGCGGCGCATCACCTCGTCCGCCTGCTCGGGTCCGAGCACCGGCTCGTCGGCCATCACCGGCACCGACGCATCCGCCGCGAGGGCTGCCAGGCCGTCGAGATCGCCGGCGTCCACGGGCTGCTCGATGAACTCGATCTCCCCGGCCAGGGCCGCCATCACCGTTCTCGCCTGAGCGACGGAATACCCTTGATTGGCGTCCAGGCGGATCAGCAGGTCGGGACCGTGCGCCTGGCGTATCGCGCGGACCCTCTCGATGTCTTCCTCCGGATCGCCCCCGCCCTTGATCTTCAGGATTCCGAACCCCTGTGCGCAGTGCTCCGCCGCTGCCTCGCAGCTTTCTTCGACGCTCATGATCCCGATGGTGATCGAGGTGGGGATGTCGCGAGACGTGCCGCCGAGCAGCACCTGGATCGGAACCCCCCGCTGCTTTCCCCAGAGGTCGTGGAGGGCGAGATCCAGCGCCGCCCGTGCCGCGGGCTGGCTCGGCGCCGCCTGCGTGACCCGGCGCAGCAGCTCCCGGGCGGTCGACTCCCCCGACTGCAGGAGCGCGGGAGTCAACAGCTCCCGCAGCGCTTCGAGGTTTCCCTCGATGGTCTCCCCCGTTACATGGGGATCCGGCGCTGCACAGCCCCACCCCGTGAGGCCCGACCCGGTCTCCACCCGAACCACCAGGTTTTCGACGGAATCGATCTGGGTGTAGGCGATCTGGTACGCCGTCTCGAGCGGGATCTCGACCCGGTAGGCCCGGACCGCGCCCACCGAGAGCACCTCGCTCACGAGAGCTTCCCCGGGAACTCCGACTCGAGCGCAGCGACGATCACCTTCCCGACGCTCACCGCGGCTACGGCGTCACGATGGCGAAGTTCTGGTTCGGGGCATCGAGCAGCGAGAAGAACGAGAGCAGCGCGACGCGGCTCCCCTCCACCTCCAGGTCGTCGGAGAAGATCGCCTCGCGGAGCCCGACCTGCCGCATGGCCAGCCGCAGGAAGAAGTCTCTCGTAAGCCGGATCGTCGCATCGGCCTCGGGATCGGGGTCTCGGCGCTCGTGGTGGAGGACGGCGTTCTCGACCGTGAGGATGTGAGACTCACCGAGATCGCTGAAGACGAAGTTGATCGTCGTTTCCTTTCCCTGCGCCTTGGGTCCGTCGAGACGAGCCGCCATCGAGTCGAAGAAACGCGCCATCGGCACCTGGCGCAAGAGATCTACCGCAGCAGCGAGGTCGATTCCGGCCGGCTTCACGCCGTTGCGGAGCTCGTGAGCGCCGGTGAGGTAGACGTCGCGCCAGGGGCCCGACTCGGCCTGGTAGCCGAGCTGGTCGTAGGCGCGGGCGAGGAGCTCGCGCGCTTCGGCATCGTCGGGCTCGGCGAAGACGAGGTGGTTCAGCAGCATCGCCACCCAGCGGTACTCGCCGCGGCCGAAGGCCTCCCGTGCCTTGCGGCGCACTTCTGCGGCTCCGCCCATGAACTCCACGTACTTCACCGCCGCCTCGGCCGGGGGCAAGGGGTCGAGGTTGGCCGGGTTCCCGTCGTACCAGCCGAAGTAGCCCTGGTAGACCGCCTTCGCGTTGTGACGGACGGTCCCGTAGTAGCCCCGGTTCGCGAAGGAGGGCCGGAGCGACTCCGGCAGCTCGAGGGTCTCCGCGATCTCCTGCGGCGTGTAGCCCGAGTTGGCGAGACGGAGCGTCTGGTCGTGGATGTACTTGTAGGTATCGCGCTGCTTCTCGAGGTACTCGATCACGCGGGCGTTGCCCCAGATGGGCCAGTGGTGGCTCGCGAAGACGACCTCGGCATCGGCGAAGAGATCGATCGCCTCGTCGATGTATCCGCTCCAGCGCAGGGCATCGCGGACCTTGGCGCCGCGCAGTGTGTAGAGGTTGTGCATGGTGTGGGAGACGATCTCCGCGCCGCACAATGCCTTGGCTTCCGGCAGGTAGAAGGTGAGCTCCGCGGGCGCCTCCGACTCGGGCGCGTACTGGAAGACGAAGCGCACTCCGTCGATCTCCATCTCCTGAGGAGTGCGGTCCACCAGCTCGGTGGGCTGGACCAGCCCGATCCGCCCGCGTGCCGGCTCCTTTCCGAGCCCGGTGTCGACGTGGCCCCGCACGCTCCTCGAGAGCGGCATGCCGTACATGAAGCTGGCGCGCCGCGCCATCGCGACCCCCGCCAGCACGTTCTCGCTGGTGGCCTCGTGAACGAATCCGGCGGGCGCGATGATTCGGAGGGCGCTGCGCTCGGCGTCGTCCGCCGGGAGGACGCCCCCGATGCCCCCGAAGTGATCGACGTGGCTGTGGGTGATGATGATCGCGGAGATCGGCCGCTCGCCCAGCTGGCGACGGGCCAGCTCGAGCGCTGCGCTCGCCGTCTCGGCCGAGGTCAGGGGATCGACCAGGATCCAGCCGGTCTTCCCCTCGATCAGCGTCATGTTGGAGAGGTCGTAGCCGCGCACCTGGTGGATGCCGGGTGTCACCTCGAAGAGGCCGTGGATGCCGTTGAGCTTCGCCTGGCGCCAAAGACTCGGGTGGACGCTGGGAGGCGGGTCGCCGTCGACAAACGCGTAGTCCCCGGTGTTCCAGGTGGTGCCCCCGCCCTCCCGCGGAACGAGCACGTCGGGATCGCTGGCGATGAGCCCCCGCCGCGCATCCTCGAAGTCCTGCTGGTCTTCGAGGGGGAGCTGACCGAGGACGGCCGCGTTCGCCTCGGCGGTCTGCGAGGTGGGGGACGTGTGGCCGCGCTCGTCGGCGTCGGGGGCCCAGGACGCGGGTCGTCCCGGCGGACCGGGCTCGCAGGCCGCGAGCGCGCACAGTGCCGCGAGGGCGAGGCAGACGGGGATGGATCTCATGTGGGGACTCCTCGGACTGGGTCGCGATCGACGGTACCCCAGGACCCGGCGATGATGTCTCAGGGCGTCGGGAGGTCCAGCGCGCCATCGAGCAGCCCGTATGCGATCCAGCTTCTCCTGGATGTCGCTCCAACTGCGAAATCCCGCGGGGAACTAGACCCGGAAGTCGAGTGGCCCGATCGCGATCGTGGCCGTCCACTGTTGCCGAGGGCCTGGACGTGACTGCCTCCGGAGTCGCCGCGGCCGTCTAGCCACCCCGCAGAACCTCGTATGCGGCCGTGGCCAGGCTGGCCGTGTCGTCATCGGCGGAGAGCTCCCAGAACATCACGCCTCCGAGGCCCCTGCTGCTCGACGTAGCTCGCCTTGGCGGCGATCGAGTCCGGGTCGTCGTAGCTGACCATGAGACCCGCCTCCGGGTCGTATAGCCACGGGACACCGGCGGCGGGCGACCAGTGGGTCGGGCGTCGTTTCCAGGAAGCGAGCTGCGAGATCCCAGAAGTCGAAGATGCCCGGCTCCCAGGTGCCCGCGGGAAGGCCTGCGTGGGGCTGGTAGAGGCCGTCGTTCGCCTCCGGGACGCCCTGCCAGGCGCGGCCGTAGAAGGGAAGTCCGAGCACGATCTTGCGCCGGGGTACGCCGGCCTCGCGGTAGCCCTGCACCGCGGCGTCGGCATTCGCCTCCGCGGGCCCCACTCCGTCGTCGAACAGCGGCGCGTGAAAGCCCGTGAGGGGGCTCCACCCGCCGGCGAGGTCGTAGGCCATCAGGTGGACCCAGTCGACCTGGGCGTGCAGCCGCTCGAGCTCGAAATTGGCGTAGAGATCGGCTGTCGCGGGGGCGGCGATGGTGAGGAGATAGCGCCGGCCGTCCGCAGCGCCGGCGGCGTCCAGCTCGGCGCGCAGCTCGGCCAGCAGCAGGGTCAAATTCCCGCGGTCCTCGGGCCGCGTGACGTTCCCCGGCAGGCCGCCGGCGACCGGGAACTCCCAGTCGAGGTCGATGCCGTCGAAGCCGTAGCTCCGCATGAACCCCACGCAGGACCCTGCGAACAGCTCGCGCGCCGCGGGCGTCGCCGCTGCGTCCGAAAAGCGCTCCGAGCCGGTCCAGCCACCCACCGAGATCAACGTCCGCAGCCGCGGGTGAGCCTTCTTGAGGATCTGGAGCTGACCGAAGCTGCCGCGAAAGGCGGCGTCGGGCGGATCGTTCGGGTAGGGCTTCTCGACATCGGCCCAGGGATCGGCGAGCGCGCACTCCCCGGAGGCGGAAATGGCCGCGAAGGCGTACGAGAGGTGGGTCAGGCGATCCGCCGGAACGTCCGCGATGTGATAGTTCCGCTCGTAGACGGACCAGGAGGCGAAGTATCCCACGACCCGGGATCTGCCCTCGGGACGACAGCCTCCGGCTGCCATCGCGCAGATCACCAGGACCGCCCATTTCAGCACCAGCTGCATCCGCCAGGTTCGCCACATCTGCCGCACCGACACCGCCCAAACGCAGCCACACCCGATCCCGTGGCTGCGTACAGCTCACCCATGGGTGAGTGCGCCGGGGCCGCGGGAAAGTGACGCGAGCACGCCGCCCCAGCACATCCGGCCCATGCACCGGAATCACCATGCCCGGGAATCGCATTCGAGGCCGAGTTGCGCAAGTCTGTGTGCGGCCATCATGACCTCGAGGACTCCGAACACTGATGCCATCGGACTGATGGACGTGACGCTGCGCTTCCACGGGCACACGGTTCTCGAAGGTTTTTCCCTCCGTGTGCCAACGGGTGAGAAGGTCACCCTGGCTGGGCCATCGGGATCCGGAAAGACATCGATTTTGCGGTCGCTCCTGGGTTTCCTCACACCCGAGCGAGGTACGGTGAGTGTGGCCGGCGAGCCGGTCACCAGCCAATCCGTCTGGGGTATTCGCAGCCGCCTGGCCTATGTGCCGCAGGAAGCGGACCCGGGCGAGGGAACGGTCCGCACGATCCTGCGCCGACCCTTCGAGTACCGGGCGAACGCAGGGCTGCACCTCGACGACGGGTTGCTCTCGGAGATGTTCGACCGCTTCCGCCTGCCCATGCGCTTCCTGGACAAGGACATCAGCGATCTCTCAGGAGGCGAGAAACAGCGCGTAGCCATCGTCTGCGCGATTCTGCTCCAGCGCGAGATCGTGCTGCTCGACGAGGCAGCATCGGCGCTCGACAGAGACAACGCAGTTGCGGTGGCCGAGTACTTTCGCGAGCAGGAGGAACTCACCGTCCTTTCCTGCGCCCACGATGCCCTGTCTCTTCCCTTGCCGGGCCGCGTGGTGTCGCTCCCCGAAGGTGATGCTCGATGACAGCCGTGGACATAGGCCTGCCGGGCATGCTCCTCGGCTACCTGCTCTTGATCTTGCCTCTGGCCGTCATTCTCTGGCTGCGCGTCCCGTTGCTGAAGGACACGACGGTTGCGGTCCTTCGCATGACCTTTCAGCTTCTCTTCGTCGGGTTCTACCTGCAGGTCGTGTTCCAGCTGAACAGCCCGTGGGTAAACGCGGCGTGGCTGTTGGCGATGATCGTCGTGGCGGACATCTCGATCGCACGCAGTTGCCGGCTGCGCCTCTCGCGATTTGGCCTGCCCTTGTTCTGCGCCCTGCTGCTCGGAACGCTTCCTCCGCTGCTGCTACTGCTGGCCCCCATACTGCAGCGGCCGCAGCTGCTGGATGCCCAGTACGCGATCCCACTGAGCGGCATGATTCTCGGAAACTGTCTCCGTGCCGACATCATGGGTATCCGTGACTTCTACGAATCGCTTCGAAAGGGCGAGAAGCCCTTCTTGCTGGCGCTGGCACAGGGAGCCTCCCTGTCGGAGGCGACCCGTCCCCCACTTCCGCGATGCCTGCCACGCGGCGCTGGCTCCGACGGTCGCGACCATGGCAACCATCGGTCTCGTGTCGCTTCCGGGAATGATGACCGGGGTGATCCTCGGCGGCGCCAACCCAATAACCGCAATCAAGTACCAGATCCTGATCATGCTCGCGATCTTGAGCGGAACCGCGATAACCGTCGCCGCGGCGATCCGGCTGACGATGGGGGTAGGCTTCTCGGCCTATGGCTTGTTGGA
>CAWAPH010000035.1:0-10943 GCA_963783795.1 uncultured delta proteobacterium
AACACTGCCCCGCCGAGCGGTTAGTTCGGCGGGGTTTTTCGGTCGGCGAGAGTGGGAGCCTCGGGGAGCCCTCGCCGACGGCTGCGGCGGGTTCAAGGTAGACGCCGCGGGCACCTCGAACACCACAGACGGCCGATCTGGAGAGAGTCCGCCGGGGCTTTACGGTCCGGAAGGCTGGTCCTTCGCCTGCTGCGCCGAATCGAAGTTACGGAACGCGACTAGCCGCATGCGGATGATGTCCGCCCAACGGTCGAAGACGTCGCCCAGGGTTTCCGCCTCCCCGCCGCCTTCGACGGACGTGGTGGCTCGCTCATCCACGGCGCCCACCAGGCGGGCGCCCGAAGTGACGTCGAGGATCTCGCACTCGATCCCGACCTGCGTACCCTCGACGCGGGTGATCGCCATGCGAATCCGCAGCGTGCCGGGCTTCGCCGCGTCCACGAGCCCGAACTCCTGCCCCAGCTGGCTTCGGAGCGCTGCCTCGAAGCGCTCGGCCATCCGTCGGCGATCGGGAGGGGGTGAGGTCATCGGCGCCGAACGCTTCGTATCCCAGATCGTCACTGGATCGATCACGATCTTGTCATACAGCGAGAAGTCGGACTCGGGATTGATGTAGATCAGTCGGGCCTGACCCTGCCGTCCCGGGGCGAGCTGGGAGTAGTCGCCCAGGAAGCCTGACGGCGTGACACGGGGCTGCTCCGGGTCCCCACCGCAGCCGTTGGCGAGCACGGCGAAGAGGAGCAGGAGCAAGGCCGATTGGGTGGAGTAGAACACGCTATCCCGCGCAGCTCCAGATGTAGTCCTTGAAGATATTGTTGAGTGCCTGCATGCCGGCCCGGCGGGAGTCCGCACAAGCATCCTCGAAGTCGTACAGGATGTTCTGGACCTGCCCGTCCAGGCACCGCCCGACCGCATTTCGGTTCACGCGGTACTGGCGCCCACCCTGGCCCGCGACTGCATCGTCGATCATTCGGGTGATCGCGTCGTACTTCTGGTTGTGCGCGAGGCGAGTCCACTGCGAGCACTTCATCGCGCTCGCGGCCGGCGCCCAGAGCACCACGATACCGAGAATCACGAGACCAAAGTCGCATGGCGAATCGCTTCCTTCCAATGGCTCTCTTCGGAGCAGAATAGCCCCAGTACGCTGCAGAGGCGAGCGCACCGAGGGCGCGGATATCGACGCTCGGGCCTGGCAGTGTGGGGGCTGAGGACCCGCCAATGTGTCGGGATCGCTTTCCCGAGCCGTTCGTCAGCACTACCATCTCGACGTGGCGACTGCAGAGGCGACGGTCCGCGGCAAAGGCTCCTGGCTCTCGGGAATCGCCGACGCCGCCGGGCTCGGCGGCTTTGCCATCGGGGCCCTCTCTTTCCTGGCGATGCTCGTCCTATTCGGCGTGTGGGAGGTCGCCTGGGGCCGGGTCGCGGCGGCCCGCACGCCAGGGGACCCGCAGAACGTCCTCGGGGCTGCGAGAATTGCCGTCACCCATTTCATCGCGACCGCCTACCTGATTGCGGCGTGGGTCCACGCCCAGCGCGTGAGCGATCGCACCCAGTCGGAGCTGCTGCCTCGTCTCGCGCCGGGCCCCGAGACCGAGGCGATCCTCGACCCATCGGGCGACGCCTTCTGGCTGCGGATCGCGGGGGTCGTGGGGCTCGTGGCCGCGATCCAGACGAGCATCGCCTCCCCCGGCGACGTGAGCTTCGACCCCAGGACCTGGACCGCGGAAGATGTCTGGCATCGGGTGCTGAGCCTCGCAATGGGCTTCCTGTTCCTCCGGCTCGTGGCCCTGCTGCTGGTCCGTTCTCGTCGATTGAGCCGGCTCGCGGAGCGCATCGCGGAGGTCGACCTGCTCGATCTCTCCGGCTTCGCCCCACTCTCGCGCCAGGGTCTCGCGAACGCAGCGCTCATCCTGGGGTTCGCTGCTGCGTACTCCCTCTTCCTGGTGGACCTGGCCTATCTCCCGGTCCTGCTCACGATTCTCGCCTCGGGTGGGCTCTTTGCAGCCGTGGGCTTCCTGATCCCGCTCCACGGAGCGCACCGGTGCATCCGGACGGCACGCGACGCCGAGCTCGCCTGGTGCCGGCAGCGCATCCGGGAGGCCCGCGGGATGCTCGAACGCGGCTCCACGCCGTCGCGGATCGAGGAGCTCCTGTCCTGGGAGGCGCGCATCGAGGCGGTTCGCGAGTGGCCGATCGATGCGCAGGCGCTGCGTCGCCTCGGCTTCTACCTGCTGATTCCGCTCCTCTCCTGGAGCGGTGGAGCGCTGGTGGAGCGGGGGGTCGACAGCCTCCTCGACCGCCCGTCGGCGGCGGCTCCGGCAACGCGACCGTCTGAATCACCGAGCGAGTTCGACCCGGTGACGCGGTAGGTCAACGGCGAGCCCGCGGGAAGGGTTCCCGCAGCGCTTTCCCCCTCTCGCTTCGATCATCGGAATCGGGCGGGACTCAGAAGCGAGGCGTCGAAGCGCTCGGTGCGACCCTTGGTGAAGAGGTCGGCCGCGACGGGCCCGAGCCCGCCGCTGGTGACGATGCCGTTGCCCCCTTGGCCCGCCAGCCAGAAGAAGCCGCGTAGGATCGGATCCTCTCCCACCACCGGCGCGCCGTCGGAGCAGAAGGTCCGAAGCCCCGCCCAGCTGCGCCGGATCGAGCGTGGCACCAGGTCGGGCGCGAGGGCGCGCAGCCGCTCCAGCCCCTCGGCGATCGCGAGCTCGTCGGGCTGCGCATCGCAGGCGGGTACCGGCTCCTCGTCCATCGGGCTCATCAGGAGACCCCCCGACTCCGGCTCGAAGTAGACGCTGTGGTGAGCGCTGCCGACGTGGGGCCAGCGGCTGACGTCGAGATCCTCGGGCGCCTGGTAGACGATCGCGCAGCGGCGCAGCGGCGTGATCTCGAGCGGCGCTGCGCCGGCCAGCCGTCCGAGCTCTCCCGCCCAGGCGCCCGCGGCGTCGACGATCCGGCTCGCGCGAATCTCTCCTCGAGGAGTCACCACCCCCGTGCAGGTTCCCCGGTGTACCCGGATGCCGGTGATCTCGAGGTCGTAGCGGACCTCGACGCCGCGCTGCTTCGCACCGCGGAGGTAGCTCCCGAGCAGCTCGTGGACGTCGATCCGAGCTGCGTCCGGAAGGAACAGGGCGCCGTCGAACTCCCGTGGGTTCAACACCGGGACCCGACGCAGCACCTCTGCGCAGGGCAGGAGTTCGATCGCACCCCCTCCGGCGGTGGCGCTCTGAGCCACCGCCTTCTGCACGGACGACCAGAGGGGATCCTTCAGGACCAGCATGGCGCCGCAGGGGGTGAGGAGGGGATGCTGCGAGAACCCCTCGGGCGGATCCCGCAGAAAGCCGATCCCCGGGGCCTTGAGCTGCTGGATGATCGGATGCGGGTCGAGGGGGTAGGCGACCGCGGCGCTCCGCCCGGTGGCGTGGTAGCCCGCGGTCCACTCCCGCTCGACCAGCAATACGTCGCCGACACTGCGCTGGCTCAGGAAATAGGCGAAGGAGGCGCCGGCGATACCAGCGCCGACGATGATCACGTCGTAACGGTCGCGCTCGCTCATGGTATCCCCGTTCCTGAGAGGCCAGACCTCGTGGAACGATACGAGCGATTCAGCAATCCGGACAGGGCCCTCGCCCCCCATCCGACAGCCGATGCCACCCACGGCTCATCTGAAGCACCCGCAGCGCTCAAAGGGCTTCAGGAGGTAGGTCCTCTTCGGCGACACTCACCTGCCCACCGCCTCCATCGGCTTCGAGTGGACGTAAGCGCCTGATGGCACCAACATGCACCGCAAAGTGATCTTCCGTGACGGCAAGGACAGGGCCGACCTGATCGTCCCGTTGTCGGCCTATGACAGCGAGGTTCCGGACCTCAGCCGCTCTCGGCTCTGGCTCTAGGGACCTTCGCCGTAGGGGCCTTCCGGTAGCCCTTCGACGCGGACCCCGTCGTATTCCGCGATGGCAGCGCCCGTAGCGGTCGTCGCCGGGATCAAGACGTGACCCGCGATGTCCGCGCTGAGGAAACCCTGGTGGCAGCCCGCGACCTCGAGATCGGCGGTCCAGGTGAAATCGAGCCCGGTGAGCGTGGCGGTCTCGGTCCCGTTGAGGAAGGAGCAGCCGTCATCGGAGTAGTCGACGTACTCGATCTGGATGTCGACCACTCCCGAAAGCGGGGCCAGCTTCAGGTCGAACACGATGCTGGCGTGCCCCGACACTGCGCCCGGCAGGATGCCCGTCGTGTCCTCGTCAGGCGAGAGCACGTCCGACACTGGAGGCGCCCAGGTGGGCTCGGGGCTCGGGACCACTGGGATGGGGGTGGCGGGTCTTCGACCCCTGAAGGTCGCCAGCTTCAAACGCGCCGTGCCCAGGGCGTTGGCGTCCTCCTCGATGAAGACCAGCTCGGTGCCGTCGTGGTTCCATCGGTTCTGTCCACGGGAGTTGAAGTCGAGTTCGTTGGGCTCCTTCTTGTCCTTGACCTGCCGGGCGATCTTCGTATCCAGGGCGGCCAGGCCGACGGGCAGAACCCACATATCGAAGAAGCGCCGACCGGCCTGGTTGCGAAGCAGCGCGATCGGGCCGCGAAGCGCCGCATCCACGACCGCCGGGCGAGGCACCAGGGAGAAGATGCTCATCCGCTTGTAGTTGCGGAAGCTAGCCTGGGCGATCCAGCGTCCGTCCGAGGAGACATGAACGTCTTCATCGTACTCGGGATGGGAGGTCAGACGGGTGATCTCGCCCGTCGCGAGGTCCAGCTTCACACTGTCGAAGTTGAGCGAATCGATCGTGGTGTAGTAGAGGACGCTTGCGCCGCCGTCGGTGAATCCCTTGGCCTCGCCCCAGTTACCCTCGGCGAGCTCGAGCGCGCTCGCCGGCCCGCTGAAAGTCGGGCGGAAGCCGGCCAGGGCCCTCGCGTTCGTGACCGTGTAGCGGTCGACCTCGCGGACGAGCTCACCGAGAATGGGAATGATCAATCCGTCGGCCCGGACGTGCGTGAACAATGCGTGCTCGCTTCCCGGGGCAATTTCCAGACGTGCGTTCCGGAGCAGCGGAACGACTCCGAGTGGAAGCTTCACCGGGATCAGTTCGGCGGTGTCACACTGGAGGACGCTAGGGGTGCATTCCACGATGGAGTGACGCTGCATGCCATCGCCGCTCCGGACTGCGAAGCGTCGGCCGTCACTTGTCATCACGGGCTGCCGCAGGTCGAGGGTCGGGGAGGCCAGATCATCACACGTCAAGCACTGGAAGTCGCTCCCGTCCCTCGCGAGCGTGGCGATGTGGCGCCCCTCGACGCCCTCGATCAACGCGTTCGTGTAGATCCGGCTGTCGTCGATCGTGAAGCCCATGCTGTTCAAGTGGGGGGGATGCTGACGCCATCGGGTAGCGCAATTTCCACCACGTCGATCGGCTGGCGGCAGGCGGCTGCGAAGAGCGCAAGCATGGCCAGGCCCAGGAGGCCCCGGTACGTCGACCGTCGGCTGCCCGGAACGACCCCGAGAATCTGCGGGTTGGAACGGTGGCGAATCATGGTGTCCTCCGACTCGTCTGGATGACTGCTCGCTCGAGCTTGCGCCCGAACTATTCATTAGTCCAATCGAATGTTATGATCTAATTCATCATTGAGAATGATGAATCAGCTGCAGTGTCTCGCCTTAGACAGGTCGATCTCAACCTGCTGGTCGCGCTGCGGGTGCTGCTCGAGGAGCGGAGCGTGACCCGGGCCGCGGCCCGCCTCCACCTGGGGCAGCCAGCCGTGAGCGGCGCCCTGGCCCGGTTGCGCGATCTCCTCGGCGACGAGCTCCTGGTGCGGGTCGGACGGAGCATGCAGCCCACGCCGAGGGCCGAGGCGCTCCTCGAGCGGGTGACGGACATCCTCGACCGGACCGAAACCCTGCTCTGGCCGCCGAAGCCCTTCGACCCGCAGTCCCTCCGCAGCGAAATCAAGATCACGCTCGGGGACTACGAAGAGATCGTGCTGCTCCCCGAGCTGGCTCGGCGCCTGGCCGCCGAAGCCCCCGGCGTCTCGATCCGCGTCCAGAGCCTTTCTACGGACTCACGCGCGCAGCTCGACCAAGGCGACACAGACCTCTGGATTACGCCCTTCGACCAGCGCGCGCTCGACCTGCCGCACGAGACGGTGTTGGAGGACCGTTGGGTCGGCGTGGGATGCGCGAAGGCGTGGCCGGAGGACGCAAAGCGCCGCGGCCGCGACCTGCCGAGGCCCGGGCTCGTCGTGCGCGCTGCCCCGAAGGGCGCCTTCCCGAGAAACTCAAGCTTCAGCCGCCATCGCTACCAGGACCCGTTCGAAGTTCTCCTCGTCGCCGCGAGCTCTGCTTCGATCCCCTTTCTGGTAGCGGGGACACGCCGCGTGGCGGTCATGCCTGAGCGGCTCGCACGAACGCTCGCCAAGGCAGCCGGCATCCGCATCTTGCCGTGGAAAGGGATGCCTCCGATCCACCGAGTGGTGCAGTGGCACCCGAGGAACGACAACGATCCCTTCAGCCGCTGGGTGCGCAGCCACATCGTTGCGATCGCCGCGCACGACGGGAGCGAGTAGGGCCCAGGGAAGTGCGCCGGCAGGCCAGGGAGTTGCCAGGGCCTGAGCCGCCCCAAAGAGGGGGAGCTCATGGGGAGCCCTCGGGCTCCCGTTTGGTGGAGAATGCGGTCATTCGCGGAGGGCAACCTGGTTGCGGACCTGGAGGCCGCAAGCGAGTCGTGCCGGGCGCGCCACCTTGAACGAAGCTAGGCTTTTCCGAACCTGCGAGTGCTCTTCTTGTTCCAAGCGAAGGAGCGTGCCCATGCTGGTGACGAGAGAGGACGCCGCGGGGATCGCGACCGTGACGCTGAACCGGCCCGAGAAGCTGAACGCCATCACGCCCGCACTCATGGTCGATCTGCGCGGACACCTCGACCAGATTGCCGGGGATGAGTCGGTGAGATGCGTGATCCTGACCGGAGCCGGACGCTCCTTCTGCGCCGGCCATGACCTGTCCGCCATCGCGAGTGCCGAGCACGCGCCCAGCAGGCACTACGAGCCGGAGACCATCGATGCGCTGGAGAACCTTCCGCAGCCCACGATCGCCAAGATCCACGGCCACTGCTTCACCGGTGGTCTCGAGCTGGCGCTGGGCTGCGACCTGCTGGTGGCCTCGGAGTCGGCGAAGCTGGGCGACACCCACGGTCAGTGGGGGCTCGCGCCCATCTGGGGCATGTCGGTGCGCCTCCCCGAGCGCATCGGTCCATCGCGCGCCAAGGAGCTGATGTTCACCAGCCGGCGCATTACGGGAGCTGAGGCGGCGGTTCTCGGGTTGGTGGACCGCGCTTGTCCAGAAATCGAACTGGACGACGTGGTGTCCGCGTTGGCCAGGGAGATCGCGGAGAATTCTCCGGGGACGAACCGCATCGACAAGGCGTTAGTCCGGGATGCAGCGCGCATGGCACGCAACGAGGCCCTGCTTCACGAACGCGAAATGCCCTACGGCATGCCCGAAGACATGCTGGAGCGCATGCGTGCGGCGTCGAAGAAGCCCCAGGTGAAGCGTGGCCCGGCCGCGTGACCCCACGCTCTGGCCCTACGCGCGCACGGAGCGCTCACCCCTCTGGATCGGGCTCGTCATCGCACTGGCCTTCGTCATCGTCACCATGGGCCTGCACGAGGCCGCGATCTTCTTCGGTTTCGAGCCTTTGCGCTTCGAGAGCGCGGAGGTGACGATCGGGTCCTTGCTCATCAACAGTCTGCTCCTCGGCTACATCCCCACGGCGAACGCCCTCCTCCACCGAGGCGTGGAGCGCGACCTTCGCGAGCTACGCCCCGTGCTCCGCCGGTCGGAAGACGAGTGGCAGGAGCTCCTCAGCGAGACGACGACGGTCCCGAGCGCCGCCCTCCGGCTGGCGACCGGAATCGGCCTGGGCATAGGCGCGGGGATGGCCAGTCTCGATCCCGGGATACGAGAAAACTATTCCGGGATCTCGGTCCTCGACCCGCGCTTCCTCTGGTTGCTTCTCCACACCATGGTGGTCATGGCCCTCGGGCTCAGGCTCTTCGTGACGGAGGCCCATGTCAGCCGCGCCTATGCGCGGATCGGTGAAGAGCTCGTGGAGGTGGACCTCCTCGAGCTCGACCCGCTCGCGCCGTTTGCGAGGAAGGGACAGCGGAGCGTGGTCCTCTGGGCCGTGCTGTCTGCCATCATGTCGTGGTTCTGGTTTCTGGGCTCGGCGCTGCAGGTCAACATCGTGATCGCCTTGCTCGTCGTGATCGTGGTGAGCGGCGCCTTCGTGCAGCCCGTGCTGGGCGTCCGCAGGCGGATCCGTTCAGCCAAGCGCGCCGAGCTCGAGCGAATCAATGGCGTGCTGCGACTGGAGCGGGAGAGGCTTCTGGAGGCTGGTCCCGACACGGCGGAGCCTCGAACGCGGGTGACCGATCTGATCGCGTACCGGTCGCTCGTGCAGAGCGTTCGCGAGTGGCCCTTCGACGTGTCCAACCTGGCGCGTTTCCTGCTGTTTGGCGCCCTCGGCGTGGGTTCGTGGCTGGGCGGCGCACTGGTGGAGCGCCTGCTCGACGTCGTGCTGTAGGATTTCGATCGTGGCACCGCAGCGCCGAACCCGGCCCGTCAAGAAGTACACCTTCTGCCGCATCTGTGAGGCCTCCTGCGGCCTGATCGCCACCGTCGAGGGAGACCGCGTCATCCGGATCGAGAGCAACCCCGATCACATCGGGACGGGGGGCTTCGCGTGCCTGAAGGGCCTCAACCAGCACCACATGTACGATTCTTCCGACCGCCTGCAGTACCCGCTCAAGCGGGTCAGGGAAGAATGGCACCGCATCTCGTGGAAGCAGGCGATCTCGGAGATCGGCGAGGAGGTCAAGCAGCTGCGGAGGAAGAGCCCGCACTCGCTCGCGCTGTACGTCGGCACTGCAGCCGGCTTTGGCGTTCTGCATCCGATCTTTGCCCAGGGCTTCATGCAGGGGATCGGTACGCGAAACCTCTTCTCCTCTGCGACCCAGGACTGTGCGAACCGCTTTGCGATGGCGAGCGAGGTCCACGGTTTTCCGTTTACACAGCCCTTTCCCGACCTGGCGAACACCCGCTGCATGATCGTCGTCGGCACGAACCCGGTCGTTTCCAAGTGGACCTTCCTGCAGGTCGCAAACCCGGTGAAGCGTTTGAAGGAGATGCAGGCGCGCGGTGCGCAGATCTTCTTCGTGGATCCGCGCCGAACCGAATCGGCGAAGACCGCGGGCGAGCACGTCTTCATTCGCCCCGACACGGACGTCTTCTTCCTTCTCTCCTTCCTCCGGGAGATCTTCGAGCGCGACGCGGTGGATCGTGCCCGCGCCGCGCCGCTTCATGACGGGCCTGGATGAACTCGAGGCCCTGGTATCGGGCTGGACGCCGGAGCGCACGGCCGAAGTAACGAAGATCCCCTCGGAGACTCTGCGCGAAATGGTGAGCGCCTACGTCGAAGCCGATGGGGCAACCTTGGTGAGCGGCACCGGCGTCGGGATGGGGACCCACGGCACCCTGGCGGTCTGGCTGCTGGAGTGCATCAGTGCCGTGACGGGCAACCTCGATCGCCGGGGCGGCATGCTGGTCGGCCTGGGGATCTTCGACTTCGCGGCCTTCGGCGTCAAGAATGGGCTGTTCGTGAGCGAGAAGTTCTCGAGGATCGGAAGCTTCGAGGCGGTGAACGACGCGTTCCCGGGCGGCATCCTCGCGGACGAGATCCTCACCCGGGGTGAGGACCAGATCCGGGGTCTCTTCGTGACCGGCGGCAACCCGCTCATGACGATGGCGAACTCGGGGCGTCTCGCGGAGGCTCTATCGGATCTCGAGTTGCTCGTGGTCACGGACATCTACCTGAACGAGACCGCGTCTCTGGCCCACTACGTCCTGCCAGCGACCTCACCCCTCCAGCGCCCGGACCTTCCCTTCATCTTTCCGCTCTTCCTCGGCATGCAGTCGATCCCGTACCTGGCGGCGACGGAGCGCGTCGTTCCACCCGAGAACGAGCAGCGCGACGAGGCGACGATCTACGCGGAGCTCGCGCGGGCGTCGGGCGTCGCGATGTTCGGCTCGAAGACCCTGCAAAGAGTGCTGGACGGGCTGCTCTGGCTCGACGCGAAGCGCAACCCGGGGCGGCCGGCGTCGCTTCCCCAGGAGCGAATGCTCTCCCTCATCCTGCGCCTCGCGCGCAGCGGAAGCTTCAAGGAGCTCTTGGGTCATCCGAACGGCAAGCCGCGAGAGAGCTCCCAGGGCGGTGACTACCTCGGCAAGCGCGTGGTGACAGAGGATGGTCTCGTCCATCTCGCCCCCGAACGCTTCGTGGCTGCCGCGGCGAGGCTCGAGGAGGACTTTGAGGGAGAGCTCGCTTCCGGAAAGGACCACTTTCGGCTCATCACGCGGCGCGCACACGGCACCCACAACTCCTGGACGCAGAACATCGTCGAGCTCACCAGGAAGAGCGCGGCTCAGACGAACTTCCTGTACATGCACCCCGAAGATGCGGCTCGAGTCGGGCTCGGGAACGGCGATGTGGCCGACGTGACTTCGAAAGTCGCGACGCTGCGAGTGCCGATCCGCTTCCTCCCGGAGCTGATGCGCGGTACCGTCGCGCTGCCCCATGGCTGGGGCCATCAGCACGCGGCGGGGCTCAGCGTCGCCCGCAAGCTCGGCGGTGTGAACGTCAACCTGCTCGCCGCAGATGGTCCGGAGAACATCGAGGTGCTCTCTGGCATGGCGCAGCTGACGGGCATCCGGGTCCAGGTGGCGCCCGCATCTGGTCCGCTCGATCCGACGAGCTGGTCGGGGATCGCGGCCTCGTAGCGCCGGCCGGCGGAGCGCTTGGCTTGGCGGTCCGCGGCAGTGTCAGGTCGTCGGGGGTCCCGCTGCCGGGGGACCCTACGCCGATGGGCAGAATCTGCTCAACGGAACTTGGCGATCGTCTCCC
>CAWAPH010000036.1:0-127020 GCA_963783795.1 uncultured delta proteobacterium
TGGACCTGCTCGGCGTGGGTTCGGCGGCATCCCCGGCCCCGGAGCGAGCTGGCCGCCGCCCTCGAGGCCGAAGACGTTCCCTGCGGTCCGGTCTGACCGCAGCCCCGAGGAGGTCCCGGGCGACCCGCAGGTCCTGGCCAACGGAACCTTCCTCAACACCGTGCATCCGCAGCTCGGGCGGATGCGGGAGCCGCGACCGCCGCTGCGCTTCGACCGCACGCCCAGCGCGATCCAGCGGCCCGCCCTGGCTCTCGGCGCGCACACCGACGAGGTGCTCCGCGAGCTCGGCCTCGATGCTCCGCCGAATATCGAAGACCTGCGCGGCCAGGGCGTGGTGGTCTCAGCGCCGCCTTACGTCGTCGGGCAACTCGAGCCTGATGGGGAGTCCACGGCTTCGACACCGCGGCGTATCATGGCGGGCACGACCAGCCGGTGAAACGGCTTGACGAAGACGAAGTAGGCCCTGCCCAGGAGGTTGCGGAACCGCACCACGGTGGTGACGACCACGCCCTGGCGTCCGCCCTCTTCATGCCGAAGCACCGAGACGCGGAAGTCGAGATGACGATCGTCTTCACCGAGCACGATCTCGTCAGCCCCGAGACCCGCGACGCTGAAGAGCCCCACACGATCTCCCAGCTTCGGGGCACCTCCGCTCCACTCTGGCGCCGGACCCACGGAGGTGCGAAGACCGAAGGGCAATACGATGACATTGCGCAGCCGGAAGAGCGCGCGCACCCATCCGGGGGGCACGCCAAAGACGGCACGCGAGAAGGCCGTCAACTTGCTCGAGATCGCCCTCCTCCGCGAGGCCGGTCCAGAAGGCGTCGGAGTAGTCCACCCGGTCCAGGAGCTTCGCTTCGAGCACCCGCTCGGGCACTGCCACCCGGCGGACCGGCGGGCGATCGCGTCTCGGTTTGCCAGCGCTCATCTCACGGACCCGGACGACTCCTCCAAGCGGCTGGACAAGTCGTCGGCCCGATCGCGCGGCCGATCGGGGTCCCCGTATCCTGCCCTTGACGGCCCTGAATTCGTAGGACATACTTCATTTTGATGATTGCCGAAACGTTGGAACATCAAGACAGCGAAGGGCCTGGCTCGGGTCTTCAAGGCGCTGGGCGACGAGAACCGGCTGGCGATCTTCCAGCTGTTGCGCGAGCGATGTGCCGGGGGGTGCGAGGTCTCGGAGGACGCGCCGACCGCACCGTGTCCGAACTCGCCAAGGACTTCGACCTGGCCCTCTCCACGGTCTCCCATCACCTGAAGGAGCTGCGCAACGCCGGGCTCGTGATCTGCGAGAAGCGCGGCAAGCAGGTGCACTGCCGCGTCAACGACCTGCTGCTGCAGGAGCTCGAGGGGTTCATGCGGGACGCCTGAGTTTTTCGGCCTAATGATTCGACACTTGTCAAACCGTTGTATCAAGCGATCTGGATAGGAGTTCCCGATGATTACCGAGATCACCGTTCCCGCCGATCCCGAATGGCCTGGCAGGGTCCGCGCCCAGGGCGCACCAGATCGTGAGCACCTACGAGAGCTGCACGCAGAGCATCGTGGCCACCTTCATGGAAGAGTTCGGGATCGATGATCCAATGGTGCTCCGCGCAGCCGGTGGCATGCACGGCGGCATGGTGGCGTCGCTGACCTGCGGCATCGTGACCGGGGGCATGATGGTGCTGGGCCTCTTGATCGGACGGGAGGACATCGAGGAAGGCATGGACGGGATCTTCCCGATCGTGGTCCCCGGCCAGGACCTGGTCGCGCGGCTCGAGAAGCGCCTCGGATCGACCTCCTGCCAGGAACTGTCCGGGGTGGACTTCAAGGATCTCCAGCAGGCCGTGCAGTTCATGGCCTCGGGGGAGAACGCCAAGTGCTTCGACCACGTGGCGGCTGGCGCGGAGGAGATCGCGCGCTTCCTGCAGGAGCTGTCCGAGAGGGGAGAGCTGTTCCGCGCGGAGACCAAGCCGCGCGCCGTCGGCGAGGCCTAGCCGCTTCAGCACGTGCGGCTCTCCCTGACTGGCGATGGATACTCTTCGCTGATGGGACGGGCAACGGGCGACGTCGACTACGGCTGGTGGTCGTTGCGGCCTCCTTCTCGATCCTGCTCGTCACCGTCGGAATCGGCCTCTACGGACCGCCCGTCTTTCTCGTGCCCCTGCAGGAACACTTCGGCTGGAGCCGGGCAGCCATCGCCGGCGGGAGCGCGTTGGCTGCCCTGACCGCCGGGAGTGCGTCGCCGCTGGTCGGCTTCCTGGTCGACCGCCACGGCGCGCGGAAGGTCATGGCCGTGGGCGCACTCGTGATGGGAACCGGCTTCTGCCTGCTCAGTAGCGTCCAGTCGCTCTGGCAGCTCTACGCCCTCAACGTGATCGCGGCGCTGGGGATCGCCTGCGTCGCATGGCTCCCCAACCAGGCGCTGATCTCGAACTGGTTCACCCGGAAGAGAGGCCAGGCGATGGGCCTCACACTGGCCGGGATCGGCTTCGGGGGGCTCGCCATGCCGCCGCTCGCGAGCTTCCTGATCGAGGAGTTCGGCTGGCGCGTGGCGTTCGCCTCGCTCGGATCCATGGTCCTGCTGATCGTCTTCAGCGTGGTTCTCGCCGTCGTGCGAAGCCGGCCGGAAGACGTCGGTCTGCTCCCGGACGGCGAGCCGATGAACCCTGGAGAAACCTCCGAAACTGCTGCCCAGGCGGGTCCGGAAGCAGCCACTGGCCTGAGCCTGGGCGAATCGGTCCGGACCGGTGCCTTCTGGATCCTGTGTCTCGGTCACGCCTTGTGGACTTCAGCTCGATGGCGCAGGTCGCGCACCTTCCCGCCTTCCTGACCGATCAGGGGTTCGAGAGCCAGCAGGCCGCGCGGTATCTCGCCTTTGCGATCGGCTTGAGCGTCATCGGACGGATGAGCTTCGGGGTGCTGGCCGATCGCTACACCAAAAGGTGGCTCATCTCCGCGGCTCTGCTGCTCCACGTACTGGCGACGCTGTGTCCTTCGGGGTTCACTCCTTCGGCGCGCTGCCCGGCTTCGTCCTGCTCTTCGGGGTGGCAATCGGCGGGGGTGCGGTGCTCGTCCCGCTCCTGATCGGGGAGTACTTCGGACTGCGCGCCTTCGGCATGGTCCTCGGCGTGGTGTCGATCTCGGCGACACTGGGCGCCGCCATCGGACCGGTGCTGGCCGGTCGGATCTTCGACGTGACGGGCAGCTACGAGCTGGCCTTCACTCTCCACGTCATCTCGTTCAGCGCGGGTGCCGTCGTCTTCTGCTTCCTTCGAAGGCCCGGCCTGCCCTCCTCGTCGGCCCGCTGAGCCCGCGCCGCGCCTGCGCGACCTCAGCTCTCAGAAGACCCGGAACCGGTCGACCTCGCGCTCCTCGACCTGCACGCCGAGGCCCGGCGTCGCGGCGATGGAGACCCTGCCGCTCCGGATTTCGAGGCCTCCCGTCGCCACCCGTTGCAGCATGCCGATGTGGCCGTCCAGATCGCGAAGGCCACCGCCAGATGGGAGAGCGCCAGGTGCGCCGCAGCGGCCATCCCGATCGGCAGCTCATCCATGCAGCCGATCATGACCCGCGCGCCGTGTCGCATCGCGAGATCGCAGACCCGTCCTGCTTCGGCGAGGCCGCCGCTCTTCATCAGCTTGACGCACACCAGGCGCAGGCCGCGGCGCATCACCTCGTCCGCCTGCTCGGGTCCGAGCACCGGCTCGTCGGCCATCACCGGCAGCGACGCATCCGCCGCGAGGGCTGCCAGGCCGTCGAGATCGCCGGCGTCCACGGGCTGCTCGATGAACTCGATCTCCCCGGCCAGGGCCGCCATCACCGTTCTCGCCTGAGCGACGGAATACCCTTGATTGGCGTCCAGGCGGATCAGCAAGTCGGGACCGTGCGCCTGGCGTATCGCGCGGACCCCTCGATGTCTTCCTCCGGATCGCCCCCGCCCTTGATCTTCAGGATTCCGAACCCCTGTGCGCAATGCTCCGCCGCTGCCTCGCAGCTTTCTTCGACGCTCATGATCCCGATGGTGATCGAGGTGGGGATGTCGCGAGACGTGCCGCCGAGCAGCACCTGGATCGGAACCCCCCGCTGCTTTCCCCAGAGGTCGTGGAGGGCGAGATCCAGCGCCGCCCGTGCCGCGGGCTGGCTCGGCGCCGCCTGCGTGACCCGGCGCAGCAGCTCCCGGGCGGTCGACTCCCCCGACTGCAGGAGCGCGGGAGTCAACAGCTCCCGCAGCGCTTCGAGGTTTCCCTCGATGGTCTCCCCCGTTACATAGGGATCCGGCGCTGCGCAGCCCCACCCCGTGAGGCCCGACCCGGTCTCCACCCGAACCACCAGGTTTTCGACGGAATCGATCTGGGTGTAGGCGATCTCGTACGCCGTCTCGAGCGGGATCTCGACCCGGTAGGCCCGGACCGCGCCCACCGAGAGCACCTCGCTCACGAGAGCTTCCCCGGGAACTCCGACTCGAGCGCAGCGACGATCACCTTCCCGACGCTCACCGCGGCTACGGCGTCACGATGGCGAAGTTCTGGTTCGGGGCATCGAGCAGCGAGAAGAACGAGAGCAGCGCGACGCGGCTCCCCTCCACCTCCAGGTCGTCGGAGAAGATCGCCTCGCGGAGCCCGACCTGCCGCATGGCCAGCCGCAGGAAGAAGTCTCTCGTAAGCCGGATCGTCGCATCGGCCTCGGGATCGGGGTCTCGGCGCTCGTGGTGGAGGACGGCGTTCTCGACCGTGAGGACGTGAGACTCACCGAGATCGCTGAAGACGAAGTTGATCGTCGTTTCCTTTCCCTGCGCCTTGGGTCCGTCGAGACGAGCCGCCATCGAGTCGAAGAAACGCGCCATCGGCACCTGGCGCAAGAGATCTACCGCAGCAGCGAGGTCGATTCCGGCCGGCTTCACGCCGTTGCGGAGCTCGTGAGCGCCGGTGAGGTAGACGTCGCGCCAGGGGCCCGACTCGGCCTGGTAGCCGAGCTGGTCGTAGGCGCGGGCGAGGAGCTCGCGCGCTTCGGCATCGTCGGGCTCGGCGAAGACGAGGTGGTTCAGCAGCATCGCCACCCAGCGGTACTCGCCGCGGCCGAAGGCCTCCCGTGCCTTGCGGCGCACTTCTGCGGCTCCGCCCATGAACTCCACGTACTTCACCGCCGCCTCGGCCGGGGGCAAGGGGTCGAGGTTGGCCGGGTTCCCGTCGTACCAGCCGAAGTAGCCCTGGTAGACCGCCTTCGCGTTGTGACGGACGGTCCCGTAGTAGCCCCGGTTCGCGAAGGAGGGCCGGAGCGACTCCGGCAGCTCGAGGGTCTCCGCGATCTCCTGCGGCGTGTAGCCCGAGTTGGCGAGACGGAGCGTCTGGTCGTGGATGTACTTGTAGGTATCGCGCTGCTTCTCGAGGTACTCGATCACGCGGGCGTTGCCCCAGATGGGCCAGTGGTGGCTCGCGAAGACGACCTCGGCATCGGCGAAGAGATCGATCGCCTCGTCGATGTATCCGCTCCAGCGCAGGGCATCGCGGACCTTGGCGCCGCGCAGTGTGTAGAGGTTGTGCATGGTGTGGGAGACGATCTCCGCGCCGCACAGCGCCTTGGCTTCCGGCAGGTAGAAGGTGAGCTCCGCGGGCGCCTCCGACTCGGGCGCGTACTGGAAGACGAAGCGCACTCCGTCGATCTCCATCTCCTGAGGAGTGCGGTCCACCAGCTCGGTGGGCTGGACCAGCCCGATCCGCCCGCGTGCCGGCTCCTTTCCGAGCCCGGTGTCGACGTGGCCCCGCACGCTCCTCGAGAGCGGCATGCCGTACATGAAGCTGGCGCGCCGCGCCATCGCGACCCCCGCCAGCACGTTCTCGCTGGTGGCCTCGTGAACGAATCCGGCGGGCGCGATGATGCGGAGGGCGCTGCGCTCGGCGTCGTCCGCCGGGAGGACGCCCCCGATGCCCCCGAAGTGATCGACGTGGCTGTGGGTGATGATGATCGCGGAGATCGGCCGCTCGCCCAGCTGGCGACGGGCCAGCTCGAGCGCTGCGCTCGCCGTCTCGGCCGAGGTCAGGGGATCGACCAGGATCCAGCCGGTCTTCCCCTCGATCAGCGTCATGTTGGAGAGGTCGTAGCCGCGCACCTGGTGGATGCCGGGTGTCACCTCGAAGAGGCCGTGGATGCCGTTGAGCTTCGCCTGGCGCCAAAGACTCGGGTGGACGCTGGGAGGCGGGTCGCCGTCGACGAACGCGTAGTCCCCGGTGTTCCAGGTGGTGCCCCCGCCCTCCCGCGGAACGAGCACGTCGGGATCGCTGGCGATGAGCCCCCGCCGCGCATCCTCGAAGTCCTGCTGGTCTTCGAGGGGGAGCTGACCGAGGACGGCCGCGTTCGCCTCGGCGGTCTGCGAGGTGGGGGACGTGTGGCCGCGCTCGTCGGCGTCGGGGGCCCAGGACGCGGGTCGTCCCGGCGGACCGGGCTCGCAGGCCGCGAGCGCGCACAGTGCCGCGAGGGCGAGGCAGACGGGGATGGATCTCATGTGCGGACTCCTCGGACTGGGTCGCGATCGACGGTACCCAGGACCCGGCGATGATGTCTCAGGGCGTCGGGAGGTCCAGCGCGCCATCGAGCAGCCCGTATGCGATCCAGCTTCTCCTGGATGTCGCTCCAACTGCGAAATCCCGCGGGGAACTAGACCCGGAGGTCGAGTGGCCCGATCGCGACCGTGGCCGTCCACCATTGCCGAGGGCCTGGACGTGACCGTCTACGAAGTCGCCGCGGCCTTCTAGCTACCCCGCAGAACCTCGTATGCGGCCGTGGCCAGGCTCGCCGTGTCGTCATCGGCGGAGAGCTCCCAGAACATCACGCCCCCGAGGCCTCGCTGCTTGACGTAGCTCGCCTTGGCGGCGATCGAGTCCGGGTCGTCGTAGCTGACCATGAGACCCGCCTCCGGGTCGTATAGCCACGGGGCACCGGCGGCGGGCGACCAGTGGGCGGGCGTCGTTTCCAGGAAGCGAGCCGCGAGGTCCCAGAAGTCGAAGATGCCCGGCTCCCAGGTGCCCGCGGGAAGGCCTGCGTGGGGCTGGTAGAGGCCGTCGTTCGCCTCCGGGACGCCCTGCCAGGCGCGGCCGTAGAAGGGAAGTCCGAGCACGATCTTGCGCCGGGGTACGCCGGCCTCACGGTAGCCCTGCACCGCGGCGTCGGCATTCGCCTCCGCGGGCCCCACTCCGTCGTCGAACAGCGGCGCGTGAAAGCCCGTGAGGGGGCTCCACCCGCCGGCGAGGTCGTAGGCCATCAGGTGGACCCAGTCGACCTGGGCGTGCAGCCGCTCGAGCTCGAAATTGGCGTAGAGATCGGCTGTCGCGGGGGCGGCGATGGTGAGGAGATAGCGCCGGCCGTCCGCAGCGCCGGCGGCGTCCAGCTCGGCGCGCAGCTCGGCCAGCAGCAGGGTCAAATTCCCGCGGTCCTCGGGCCGCGTGACGTTCCCCGGCAGGCCGCCGGCGACCGGGAACTCCCAGTCGAGGTCGATGCCGTCGAAGCCGTAGCTCCGCATGAACCCCACGCAGGACCCTGCGAACAGCTCGCGCGCCGCGGGCGTCGCCGCTGCGTCCGAAAAGCGCTCCGAGCCGGTCCAGCCACCCACCGAGATCAACGTCCGCAGCCGCGGGTGAGCCTTCTTGAGGATCTGGAGCTGACCGAAGCTGCCGCGAAAGGCGGCGTCGGGCGGATCGTTCGGGTAGGGCTTCTCGACATCGGCCCAGGGATCGGCGAGCGCGCACTCCCCGGAGGCGGAAATGGCCGCGAAGGCGTACGAGAGGTGGGTCAGGCGATCCGCCGGAACGTCCGCGATGTGATAGTTCCGCTCGTAGACGGACCAGGAGGCGAAGTATCCCACGACCCGGGATCTGCCCTCGGGACGACAGCCTCCGGCTGCCATCGCGCAGATCACCAGGACCGCCCATTTCAGCACCAGCTGCATCCGCCAGGTTCGCCACATCTGCCGCACCGACACCGCCCAAACGCAGCCACACCCGATCCCGTGGCTGCGTACAGCTCACCCATGGGTGAGTGCGCCGGGGCCGCGGGAAAGTGACGCGAGCACGCCGCCCCAGCACATCCGGCCCATGCACCGGAATCACCATGCCCGGGAATCGCATTCGAGGCCGAGTTGCGCAAGTCTGTGTGCGGCCATCATGACCTCGAGGACTCCGAACACTGATGCCATCGGACTGATGGACGTGACGCTGCGCTTCCACGGGCACACGGTTCTCGAAGGTTTTTCCCTCCGTGTGCCAACGGGTGAGAAGGTCACCCTGGCTGGGCCATCGGGATCCGGAAAGACATCGATTTTGCGGTCGCTCCTGGGTTTCCTCACACCCGAGCGAGGTACGGTGAGTGTGGCCGGCGAGCCGGTCACCAGCCAATCCGTCTGGGGTATTCGCAGCCGCCTGGCCTATGTGCCGCAGGAAGCGGACCCGGGCGAGGGAACGGTCCGCACGATCCTGCGCCGACCCTTCGAGTACCGGGCGAACGCAGGGCTGCACCTCGACGACGGGTTGCTCTCGGAGATGTTCGACCGCTTCCGCCTGCCCATGCGCTTCCTGGACAAGGACATCAGCGATCTCTCAGGAGGCGAGAAACAGCGCGTAGCCATCGTCTGCGCGATTCTGCTCCAGCGCGAGATCGTGCTGCTCGACGAGGCAGCATCGGCGCTCGACAGAGACAACGCAGTTGCGGTGGCCGAGTACTTTCGCGAGCAGGAGGAACTCACCGTCCTTTCCTGCGCCCACGATGCCCTGTCTCTTCCCTTGCCGGGCCGCGTGGTGTCGCTCCTCGAAGGTGATGCTCGATGACAGCCGTGGACATAGGCCTGCCGGGCATGCTCCTCGGCTACCTGCTCTTGATCTTGCCTCTGGCCGTCATTCTCTGGCTGCGCGTCCCGTTGCTGAAGGACACGACGGTTGCGGTTCTTCGCATGACCTTTCAGCTCCTCTTCGTCGGGTTCTACCTGCAGGTCGTGTTCCAGCTGAACAGCCCATGGGTGAACGCGGCGTGGCTGCTGGCGATGATCGTCGTGGCGGACATCTCGATCGCACGCAGCTGCCGGCTGCGCCTCTCGCGATTTGGCCTGCCCTTGTTCTGCGCCCTGCTGCTCGGAACGCTTCCTCCGCTACTGCTGCTGCTGGGCCCCATACTGCAGCGGCCGCAGCTGCTGGATGCCCAGTACGCGATCCCACTGAGCGGCATGATTCTTGGAAACTGTCTCCGTGCCGACATCATGGGTATCCGTGACTTCTACGAATCGCTTCGAAAGGGCGAGAAGCCCTTCTTGCTGGCGCTGGCACAAGGAGCCTCCCTGTCGGAGGCGACCCGTCCCCACTTCCGCGATGCCTGCCACGCGGCGCTGGCTCCGACGATCGCGACCATGGCCACCATCGGTCTCGTGTCGCTTCCGGGAATGATGACCGGGGTGATCCTCGGCGGCGCCAACCCGATGACCGCCATCAAGTACCAGATCCTGATCATGCTCGCGATCTTCAGCGGAACCGCGATCACCGTCGCCGCGGCGATCCGCCTGACCATGGGGGTGAGCTTCTCGGCCTATGGCTTGCTGGACAAACGGATCTTCAGACAGTGAGTGAGCGTGCCCGGACCACAGGAATCAGAACAGTGTCCGCGCAGCGTCCTGCATCGATCGAGTCGCCGACTCCCGCCGCTTCCCTCATCCAAACCGAATACCGCCGGATGGCCGCCATCCGGTCCAAGGAGGGCGGCTGAAGCCCCTGTCCGCTACCGTGGGTGTCCAGTTTCTTGAAACGCGATGCTCGGGGTCCTCCCCGGGGCGAATTGCACGCATGGGCTGAGAGAGCCATCGTGGGATGCCGGTGGGAGTGAGACGCACAGCCTTCCTTGCTGCCATTCTGCTGTGTCTGGGGCTGGCCTGCGCCGGGATCGACTTCCCCCCCTGGCAGCAGCCCGAGGAGACCGAAGTCCCGGAGACGGGACAGGAGGCCGGGCTGCCCGGCACGAACGATGAGGCGGAGCTGTCGCTCGGCGAGCGCAGGCGCCACGCCATCGCCTACCTGGAGATCGGCAGCGAAGAGGAGGCGCGGTCCGAATTGCTCCTCGTTCTCGAGGAGGCGCCCTCCGATCGGAGGGCCAGGGATCTGATGCTTCAGATCGAGGCGATTCCCGAGGAGTACTTCGCGCCCGAGTTCCACGGGGAGTTCTCGGACTACGAGCTGCGCCTGGGATCGTCGCTGTCGGAGGTGGCAAAGGTCTGCCTCGGAGACAGCCTGAAGTTCTATGCGCTTTGGAAGCTCAACCGGGACAATCCGTATATCCTGCAGCCCAACGACGTCAGCGAGCCCACCACGATACGCATCCCCGGCCCCCCCTGCGCAGGAGACTCCGCATCCGTCCAGCCGTTGGATGCGGAGGATCAACCGGAGCCGACTGCGAAGACACAGGCCGAGACGCTGGAGGAGATCGACGCGGCGATCGGCTCCGGCTCCTACGAAACCGCGCTGCCCCTGATCGACCAGGCAGAGGCCGAATACGGACCGGTACCGGAAGTCATCAGCCGCCGGGAACAGGCCTGTCGGGAGTATGCGGAGGAGACCGAGTCGAAAGACCCCGAGCGAGCCGCCGCACTGTACGTCTGTGCGGGAGACAGCAAGCGCACACAGGCCAAGACGCTCGACGACCAGCTCGAGGCGCTGCATTCCTTCGAGCGGGCTGCGCAGCTCGATCCCGCTGGGGACGGCCCGTCGAGGCTCCAGGAGGAACGCGGGAATCTGAGGCGGGAGGTCAATCGGCTGCACACCGAGGCACACCGCGCCATGAGAGCTGGCGACTGCGCGACCGCGAGCTCCTTGTGGCGTACGGCCTTGCGGATCGATCCCGGCGAAGAGCGAGCCCAGGCCGGTCTCAGCCGCTGCCGCTACGAGGGTCCGCAGACCCAGTGACCGACGGCGTCAACCGCTGCGCCTCGGTGCTGCGGCAGGGCTAGCGGCGTGCGGCGCGGGCCCTCTGCAGGGCGAGCTGCGCTCCGGCGTGATCTGGATCGTACTCCAGCGCCTCCTCGAACAACGCGATGGCGGCGTCCAGGTCCGATCGGGATGCGAGCAGGCCCTGCGCGTAGGCCCTCCGAGACAGCTCCGCCCGCAGGGCCTCGAGCTCCGGCCGTAGCTCTTCCGCCAGCCGCGGATCCTGGGCCGCCGCGCGCCCGTAGGCCTCGAACGCGCCGGAAAGATCCCCCTTGGCGCGACGCGACGCTGCAAGGCGCGCGAGCTGTGGCGCGGTGAGCGGCGGCGGATCGACGGCGGCAGAACTGGAGACACCGGGGGGAGTCTCCACGTAACGATCCACCTCGGAAGCGCCGGGCACGGCCCGGGCTGCATTCTCCTTCATCAGGCGAATCGACCTGCGCCTCTCGAGGGCCTGCAAGCGGGCGAGGGCATCGCTGCTGCGAGGGTCGAGCGCAAGTGCCGCGAGATAGTGGCGCCGCGCGCTGGCTTCGCCGGCAGCCGATCTTCCTGCGGCGATCTGCGCCCGCACGGCCCGAGCGATCCGCTTCTCCAGCGAAGCGATCGCGCTGCGGACTTCGGGCGCGTCGTCATCCCAGGTGGCGGCGACCCGCCACTCGAGCAATGCCCGCGCCAACTCACCCTCGGCCTCCAACGCCCGGGCGGCCGCCTTCCGCGCGTCGAGCCCCGCAGCGCCCGGTACCGGCCCATTCGGACTCCCCGGCCCCGCACAGCCGACCAGGACCGCCAGCACCGCACCCAACACGGCCGGAACGCCCCGGATCACCGTCTCGCTCCCATCGGTTGCAGGGTCTGGAGGCGGCGCCGGAAGTCCGCGAGCTCGTCCTCGCCGTAGATCATCGTCCGCCGCAACCGGTAGGGATCCGCGAAGGCCGCGTTTCCGCCCCGCGTCACCGTCAGGCCCAGCTCGTATCCCTCTGCCTTCACCGCGGCGATCACGTCGTCGTTGGCGTCGCCGTAGGGAAACGAAAACGCATCCGAGGGAACTCCGAGCCGCTTGCGGAGAAGCCGCGTGGAGGCGCGCACCTCGTCGGCCAGGCGTGCCCGGTACTCGGGCGCGGTTTCGCCCTCGCGCCGCAGCGAGAGGTTCGCATGCGTCTTGGAGTGGGAAGCGACGTCCAGCATGCCCGTCGCGATCATCTCCCGCAGCTCCTCCCAATCGAGCCCCGGCTCGCCCCTGACGAAATCGGTGTACACGAACAGCGTGGCCGGGAAGCCAAACTCCCGGAGCACGGGAAACCCGATGGTGTACACCGATCGGAATCCGTCGTCGATCGTGATGACCACCGATTTCCTGGGCAATGCCCGGCGACCCGCCAGGAACTCCCCGAGGTGGCGCAACGGGATCACCTGGTAGCCTTCGTCGCGCAGGAGGGCCATCTGGGCACGGAAGCTCGCCCGCGGAATCTCCATGGGATCGCGTGGCTCGTCGCGCGCCGTAAACCGATGATACACGAGAACGGGAACCGTCTGATAGCCGGCGGTCCAGACGCCCGTCGGGTTGACGTAGTGCTTGGGTATCGCCAGCTCGGCGTTGAGATGTGCCTGGTCGACGCCGTTGAACTCGGCGATCTGCCAGGACCGAGCCGGGTCTCCGAGAAAGCGCGCTGCCAGGTGCTCGAGACTCTCCTGGAATCCCGCCCGCACGATCACGAAATCGTCGTCTTCTGCGAGCACCTGCGTCCGGGCAATGGGCGACCACGCGCACCCGGCCATCCCCACGCCGAGCGCGACCACTGCCGCCGCGAGCGCGACGCTGCACCAGCCCCTCATTCCGTGCGCACCCCGGACCCGCTCCCACCGTCCTCCTCCTGGCCCGGGTCCGTCTTCGGCGCCCCCACCCCGCCACCAGCTGGCGGCATCGCGAGCGTCACGTCCGCCGACTCGAGGTCGTCGGCGAGGCTCCCCTCCTCGATCGCGCTCGCCGTCCGGTTGAAGCAGTCGTAGAGTCGGCCCATCTCGTCGTGCCGACTGTGGGTGATGCGCGTGTGGAAGTTCCCCCGGGCGAGCTCGTCGAGCGAGTCGTGAACCACGTCGAGCGATTTCAGTAGCCGCCGCGCTGCGACGAATGCCACGACACCCACCAGCGCGGCGGCGATGCCGATCAGTCCGACCAGCAACCCGGTGGTCAACCTGGCTGCGCGGCGCAGCGGCTCGGTCGAGAGACCGAGGTGGAGCATCCCGCGCGGTTGCGCGCCGAATGTCACGGGCGCCCTCACGTGGAGAACGTCCTTGCCCTCGCCGCCTTCGACGATCGAGATCCGCAACTCCTGGGTGTCTCGAATGAGCTCGGTCTCCCGGGGCGGAACGTAGCGCTCTTCCTCGAGTTCGTAGGTGGTTTCGTTGAGGCGGCGGGCTATACCCTCGGTGTCGGTGATGACGAGGTACTCGAGCAAGGGACTCTCACCGCCGCTGCCGAGGAGGTCGCGCTGCTGGTTGACCTCTTCCACGAACACGGAAACCGCGTACCAGTCGAAGCCGACCTCGCCCGCCTTCTCCTTCGCGATGATCTGCGCGAGCCGGGCACCCCCTTCGTACGCCTGTTCCTGCATGGCACTGGCCTGGCGACGGTAGATCGCGGTGGCCCCGAGCGTCATGACGCCCGCGAGGAGAAGGGCGACCAGGGCGCCGACCTTCACCTCCGTGGGCAGTACCTGTCTCCGCTCCTCCTCGGAGCGCTCCAGCGTCCGGAGCTCCCTCCTCAGCGCTTCGGCTACCTGGTGCCCGTTCGCGAACCGATTCTGGGGCTTCTTGTGCATCAGCTTGCGGACGATGTTTTGAAGGCCGCGCGGCGTTTCCGGCGCGAGCTCACCAACCGGGACCGGTTCCGTTTCCTTGATCTGCTCCAGCAGGCTCGTGATGGTGTTGCCGGAAAAGGCCGTGCGACCGGTGAGGATTTCGTAGAGGACCACCCCGAGGGCAAACAGGTCCGAACGACCGTCCGCCGGATTGCCGCGCGCCTGCTCGGGCGACATGTAGCGCGGCGTGCCGAGGACCGTGCCGACCACGGTCCGGTTCTCCACGTCCGGACCTTCGACGCGCGCGATGTTGAAGTCCATGATCTTGACGCGCCAATCGGTGCGCGTGACCGCGATGTTGGCGGGCTTGATGTCGCGGTGTATGACGGCGGGCGCGCTCGAGTGGGCGTAGTGCAGCGCGTCGGCGACCTGGATGGCGATGCGCAGGGCGGCGTCGAGGGGAATCTCCGCGTCCTGCGCCATGACCTCGTCGAGGGTGAGACCCTCGAGGAGCTCCATGACGATGTAGGGGCGACCGTCCACCTCGCCGACGTCGTGGATCGTGACGATATTGGGGTGTGTCAGCGGGCCGGCGGCGTTGGCGTCGGACAAGAAGCGGTGTCGGTAATCGGCATCGAGACAGAGCTCCTCCTTGAGGATCTTGATCGCGACGTGCCGCGGAATCTTCGGATCGTAGGCGTGGTACACATTGGCCATCGCCCCTTCGCCGATTTGCTCCCTGATTTCGTAGCGGTCGATGCGCTCGAGCATCCCCGACCCTCCGGTGGCCCCTGAGGGCAAGATGGTGAGATTCTTACAGGATTGCGACTCCCCGCCGCCAAGAAGTCGATCCTAGCTGATGGATGGGGTACGGGGTCTGCAGGCAGTGGCATAAGTCCCCGAGATTGCGAAGGTTGGTGCCTCCCGGCCCCATCGGACATCCAACGCGCCCGCCGAGATCACCTCGTCCGAGAGAGCTCTTCCGGGAACCTCGACTCGAGCGCGGCGACGATGCGATCCATGCCGTGCACCAACGGATCGGCGGCAGGAACGCCATAGAGCTTCTCGTAGTCGGTGACGGTGGCCTCGATCTCCTCGGGCGTCATCTCCTCGTGGTTGATGGTGATGGCGACCACGGGGCGCTGCGAGAGCAGCTCGGCGATCGCCTTCTCGCGCTCGATGCCCGCCAGCTCGTAGCCGGGGAAGCCGTCGTAGTAGCGGCGACGGGGAGCGTGCTGGAGGACGATGGCGTGCGGCCGGCCGGCGGCGAGAAGCTCGAACCCACCGGGGAAGGCGGGGTTGGTGAGGCAGCCCTGGCCCTCCAGCAGGATCACCCTGGGCCGCCGCTCCAGCCAGGCCCGGTGCACGGCGTGCTCGATCTCACCGGCCACGAAGTCGTTGATCGTCGCGTCCAGGAACATGCAGTACTCGAGTCCCTGGAACCAGGCGGTCTGGCCGGTGCCGATCATCTCGGTGGAGACACCCCTGGCCCTGAGCTCCTGCATCAGCAGGCGCGCGGTGGTGCGCTTGCCGACCGCGGAATCGGTGCCCAGAACGGCGATCCGTAGGCTCTCGACCTCCTCGATCTTCCCCTCGAAGAAGTGCAGCTCTTCGATCGGCTTGCAGCGGCGAATGTCGCGAATGGCGGCGCCGCCGGCCGCGGCGGCTGCCTGGAAGTCCGGATCTTCGCCGAGCCGCTGGTGGAGGCCGCTGTCCACGTGGATGCCGAGGCGAAGCGCCTCGACCAGCACCGGCCTGACCTCGGGAGGCAGCACTCCCCCGTCGGTGGCCATCCCCAGCACCAGGTACTCGGGCCTCTCCGGCAGGGCCGCGAGCGCCGCGCCGAGATCCGAGAAAACGGGAATGCCCGCGGGTCTCCCATCGAGCACCTCGCCGGCATCGCGTCCGGCGTGGCCCCCGTCGACGACGCCGACCACCCGGTAGCGCTCGGTGCCGCGTACCAGTCCGTGCGCCGTCTTGCCCACCGGCGTGTCGAAGTACCCGTCGCAGAACACCAGCGCCGTGCCGTCCATCGCGTCACTCCTGCCTTCCCAACCGCGCCAGGTCGTCGCCCGAGGGCTTCTGGAAGGGACGCAGTCCGAACTCCGGCGCGATCGCCAGGATGTGGTCGAAGATGTCCGCCTGGATCGCCTCGTAGCTGGCCCAGGCGATGTCGTTGGTGAAGGCGTAGATCTCGATCGGCAACCCCTCGCCGCCGGGCTGCAGCTGTCGCACCAGGAGCGTCATCCCCTGGTGGATCCTGGGATGGTTCCGCAGGTAGCTCCGGATGTAGGCCCGCAGCGTTCCGATGTTGGTGAGCCGCCGGATGTCGGCGTTGATCGACTGGTCCCGGCCGGGCTCCGAGTTGTAGCTGGCGATCTCCTCGCGCTTGGCGTCGATGTAGTCCTTGAGCAGGGCGAAACGGCTGAAGTGCTCGATCTCCCCGTCGTCGAGGAAGCGGATGCTGCTCATGTCGAAGCAGATGGCGCGCTTGATCCGCCTTCCGCCGGACTGCGACATTCCCCGCCAGTTCTTGAAGGACGTCTCGATCAGCTTGTGGGTGGGAATCGTGGTGATGGTCTTGTCCCAGTTCTGGACCTTGACGGTGTGGAGGGCCACGTCGATCACGTCACCGTCGGCGCCGTACTGGGGCATCTCGATCCAGTCGCCGACGTGGACCATGTCGTTGCCCGTGAGCTGGAGGCTGGCCACCAGCCCCAGGATGGTGTCGCGAAACACCAGCAGCAGCACCGCTGCCATGGCGCCGAGGCCGCTCAGGAAGACCCAAGGGCTCTTGTCCATCAGTGTGGCCACCACCAGGAGCCCCGCGACCACGTAGAAGAAGATCTTGAGCACCTGGAGATAGCCCTTGATGGGTCTGCGCCAGTTCTCGGGATCCCGCGAGTAGATCTGGTTCGCCGCCGTCAGGAAGGCACCGGCGGAGAGCGCCACCGCCACCACCATGGTCGCGATCGCCACGCGCTGGATCAGCACCAACAGGGTCTCGTGCAGGTCGGGAATCAGCGGAACGGCCCAGAGGACGACCAGGGCCGGCGCCAGGTGGGCCAGCCGCAGGAACACGTCGTTCTCGACCAGCGCGTCGTCCCAGGTGGCGGCACTGCGCGCCGCGATGCGGCGGATCGCAACCACGATCACCTGACGCGCCACGAAGTAGACCGCCAGGGCGCCCGCTGCCAGCAGGGCCAGTCCGACGATCTGCGCCACCAGGGGTTGCTCCAACAGGTCATTCAGCTGGGACATGGCTCCGCTCCGGGCCCCGACGTGGGCCCCGCCATGGTATCGTGGCTGCCGGTTGCAGCCCGCCTCCACCGCGGTCCGTCGAGGGAGACGGGAATCCTGCCGCAAGTCAGCGAGATCCGCGAGAAGCGCCGATGAATCCCTTCGAGAAGATGAGCGACGAGGAGATCCGGAGGATCAACGATCTGCAGCGCGAGCTGTTCGACAAGATCTACCAGATCTTCGAGCCCCCTCTCCCGGAAGGAGTACCCGAACGTCTGGAGCGGATCGTCGCGTCCGCCGGAATTCCCGCAGGCGCGAGCGTGCTCGACGTCGGCTCCGGCACCGGAATCATGGTGCCGCTGATCCGCGCGTGCCGGCCCGCCCGGATCTTCGCCTGCGATCTCTCCGACGCGATGCTGGAACGGCTCCGCGAGAACCACCCCGATGTCGAGACGCTCCTGGGGGACGTGCGGAATCTCGAGCTGCCCACCGGGAGTCTCGACGCCGTTCTCGTCAACGCCTGCTACCCCAACATCGCGGACAAGGCGACCGCGCTCTCCAACATCCGCAGGATGACGAAGCCGGGAGGGCGTCTGGCGATCAGCCATCCGCTCGGGAGGGCTTTCGTCGGGGTGCTCCGCAAGAACTCCCCGTTTCCCCTCGACGACTTTCCGGAAAGGGCCGGCGCGGAGGCGCTGCTGCGCGCCTTCGGATTCGGCCTCACGAGCTTCGTCGACGAGCCGGAGCTCTACATCCTGGTGGGCCAGAGGGACCGGGAAGAGGGAGAATGAGGAGACCATGAGAACCGGAGCGACGGGTGAACCATGTCCATTCTGATCACGGGCGGTACGGGTTTCATCGGCGCGGAGATCGTCCGCCAGCTCCTCGAGCGGGGCCAGGACGAAATCCACGTCATGCACCGAAGCGGCAACTTCCGGCGCCTGCAGGACGTCGCCGATCGGGTGAGCTTCATCCAGGTCGACCTGGCGGATACCGCCCGACTCGGCGAAGCCGTGGCGGCCACGCGGCCGCGGGTCATCTACCACCTGGGCGCCATCCTGACCGGCCCGGGTGAGGAGAATCCGCAGGCGGCCACGGCGGCGAACGTCTTCGGAACCTATGCACTCCTGGAGGCGGCCCGCCAGCACGAGGTGGGTCAGTTCCTCTTCGCCAGCAGCATCGGCGTCTACGGGGCCGACATCAGGGAAGACATCATCACCGACTTCACGCTGCAGCGGCCCTTCTCGATCTACGGCATCACCAAGCTCTTCGGTGAGCAGATGGGCGCCTACTACAAGCGGAAGTACGGCCTCGACTTCCGCGGCATTCGCTATCCGTCCATCGTCGGTCCCGGGGTGAGCACGCCCAGCGTGGTGCAGTTCACCAGCTGGGTGATCGAGGAGTGCGCCAAGGGGAACCCGTTCACCATCACGGTCACGCCCGAGACGACGGTGCCGGTCATGTACTACAAGGACGCCGCGCGGGCGATGATCCAGCTGGGGGAAGCGCCGGCCCCGGGAATCGAGACGGTGAACTACCTGGTCGACGGCATCAAGCCCACGCCGACCGCCGGGCAGCTCGCGGAGATCGTGCGGAGCAGGATTCCCGGGGCGCAGATCGGCTTCGAGCCCAACGCGATTCTGCAGCCCGTGATCGACCAGGTGATCCGCCCCATCGACGATCGCCGCGCCCGCGCGGAGTGGGGCTGGGAACCGGCCTACGACCAGGAGGCGATCGTGGACGACTTCCTCACCGAAATGAGGGAGAACCCGGAGCGGTACGAGTGACGTGATCGACGAGAAGTACGCGGAAGTGGCCGGGCTGCTGGAGGGGGCGGTCGAAGCGATCCAACGGACCGGGATCCGGGTCTTGGCGTTGCGGGACCGCTACGCCAAGATGCTCATGCCGATCGAGGGCAACGTCAACCACGTCGGCATCATGTACGCCGGATCCCTGTTCACACTGGGCGAGATCGCCGGCGGAGCGATTCACCTGGTCTCCTTCGACGTGACCAGGCTGATTCCCATCGTCAAAGAGGTGAGCATCCGCTTCCGGCGACCGGCTACCACCGACGTGACGATGCAGGTGAAGCTCGCTCCCGAGGAGGCGTCGCGCATCGAGGCCGAGGCGCTCGACCAGGGCAAGGCCGACTTCGCACTGGATCTCGAGCTGGTGGACGCGAACGGCGAGGTGGTTGCGATCGTGGGGGGCACCTGGCAGGTGCGCGCGATTCAGCAGGGGATGCCGGTACTCCCACCGAACAAATAGCTCAGCGACTTCGTCGGACCGGTCGAGGCCCTGAAAACCCCGTCTTTTCCGGTAGTTCCCCGCTGGGAACCGAAACCGGCGAGGCTGGAAGGGCTCGGATTGTGCCCGCAAAGCTCATTTGCGACACTCGGTGACGAAAGGGGGCACCGGACAATGAGTCGACTTCTGACCTCGATCGCGCTGAGCCTGTCCTGGCTGTTGATCACCACTCCGACGACATTCGCCGAGCCGAATCTGCAGAATGGCAAGACCAAGTTCGTCGTGTGCGAAGCCTGTCACGGCAAGACCGGAGGCGGCAGCAAGGAGATCGGCGCCCCACGAATCGCCGGCCAGATGGCTGCGTACGAGAAGCGTCAGCTCGAGAACTTCAAGGCCGGTATCCGCGGCACCAAGCCGGAAGACACCTTCGGCGCCGTGATGCGGCCGATGGCGCTGACGCTCGTCACCGAGCAGGACATCGTGGACACGATCGCCTACTTCGACACCCTGGCGCCGGACATCCTCCCGCAGACCGTCCAAGGCGGGAACGCGGCCAAGGGCAAGGACATCTACGCGATCTGTGCCGCCTGTCACGGCGACGACGGCAAGGGGATCGAGGTGCTCAGCGCTCCCCGCGTCGCCGGAATTCCCGACTGGTACCTCGAACGCCAGGTTCGCAACTTCGACGGGGGCGTCCGGGGCGCGCACCAGGACGATATCTTCGGCCGCCAGATGGGCGCCATGCAGAAGCTCATGCTCCCGAACGACCAGGCCATCCTCGACGTGATCGCCTACATCAACTCGCTGCCGAAGGACTGAGGAACGACGATGCAGGTTCGTTACGTCCCCCGTTTCGAGGTCGATGCCGTCCTCCAGCCGGACGCCGCGCTCTGGCGGGACCAGACGGCCGAGACGGTGAAGATGAAGGGCACCCCGCTCGACATGCAACCCACCGCGGCGATCAAGGCCGCCTGGGCGGGCAAGAAGATCGGCATCGTGGAAACGGTGCAGGTGGCCGCGGTCCACGACGGAGAGCGGATCGCCTTCCGCCTGGAGTGGGACGACCCGACCGAGGACAGCACCATCTCCGACACCACCTCCTTCGTCGACGGCTGCGGCATCCTCCTCCCCGCCGTTCCGTACGCGCCCATGGCCATCATGGGCGCCGTCGGACTGGCGGTGAATGCGTGGTACTGGATCGCGGACGAGAACGGCCGCGGCCGCCACCTGATGGCCGAGGGGCTCGGCACCACGCGCACCATCGACTACGAGCTGGTGCGGGGCAACGGTGTCCACAGGAACGGGCGCTGGCACGTGGTCATCGTCAGGGCGATGAAGGTGGAGAGCGCCGAGGAGCCGGTTCAGCTCGAGCCCGGCCAGAGCACCGGCTTCGGAGTGGCAGTCTGGGAGGGGAACCGCCGCGAGCGGGCGGGGATCAAGGCCATCTCGGGCGACGACTGGATCAAGCTCGACATCGAGCCCACCGCCTGAGGAAGCGGCTAGCCCGCAGCCCTCATCAGCTCCGCACCTTCGCCGATCGCGCCCAGGTTGGCCTTGGCGACGTCCGCCTTCTGGAACGACTCGACTGCGGTGGCGAACGCTTCCACCGGGAATATCCGGCTGTGCTCGAGCAGCGCCGCCAGGGCCGCCGTCGCCACGCAGAGCCTGCCCACCCGTCTTCCCAGCTCGGCGAAGGGAAGACGCCGGACCTGCGCCCCGGTCTTCGGCAGCTCCAGGGTCTGCTCGGCGTAGACGACGCAGCCCGGCGCGAGCTTCTCGATCCTGGCGCGAACGCGCGCCAGGCCTTCCGCTGAGAGCACGACGAAGAAGTCCGGGGAGTCGATTCCGGTGTAGTCGATGCGCTCGGGGCTGACGATGATCTCCGCGACCGAGTGGCCGGTCTTCACCGTGATCGGGTAGTCGTCCTTCTGGGTGGCGCTGAGGCCGGCGAAGATCGCCCCCTCCGCAAAGAGGGTGGCCGTGGACCGGATCTTCTGGCCCGCGCTGCCCGCGATGACGATTCCCGTCTGCCTCTCGACCGCATGGGAATGGCGGCGCTCGATGCCGGGCCTGGCCTGGCTGCGCTGTCTGCCCGCCCGGCACGCGTCCCGGTACCGGACGCTGTACTCGGGGCGCGGCCGGTCCACCTGGAGGCCGAGTCCCAGGCCGTGCTCGTCACTCAGGGCGAGGAGATCCCTCTTCTTGAACCGATTGCGCGGCATGTAGTAGGCCGTGCAGAGCTCCCAGACATCGACCATGGCGAAGCCGGGCTGCTCGATCGCGGCGGCGATGACGTCGGCCAGGTCGTTGTCGAAGGCGGTGGCCCGGTAGACCCACGCCGCCCCCGCGGCCACCGCAACGCCGCACAGATCCATCGGCCCCTCGACGTTCCCCCAGGGCGTGGTGGCGGTGAGGCCATCGGTTGGCGTGGTCACCGAGTGCTGGCCCCCGGTCATGCCGTAGTTGAAGTTGTTGGCGACGATCAGCGTGATGCCGATGTTGCGCCGGGCCACGTTCAGCAGGTGCGTGCCGCCGATCCCGCAGCCGCCATCGCCCTTGAGGGCGATCACGGTCAGCTCGGGCCGCGCCAGCTTGAGCCCGCAGGCGTAGGTGATCGACCGGCCGTGCAGGCCGTGGAAGGCGCTGGTGGCGAAGTGCCGGTCGGAGAGCCCGATGCAGCCGATGTCGGTGACGATGACCACGTCCTTCGGGTCGAGCTGCAGCTTGACGAGCGCCGCGTCGAGGGCCTTGACCAGCGGCTCGTGACCGCAGCCCGGGCAGTAGGGCAGGGGCCCGATCTCGTCGGTCATGTAGGTCTGGTAGCGGTTCCCGCTCACGCCAGACCCCCACGCTCGAGGATCTCCTGCGGAGAGACCAGGGTCGTGTCCATCTTGCAGACGCCGACGACCGCGACCTCGCGCGGCGCCAGCCGCTCGATCTCGAGACGGTACTGCCCCATGTTCATCTCGGGGACGACGATCCTCTCGACGCCTCGCAGCGCCGAAGTGATCGCCTTCTCCGGTACGGGCCAGAGGGTCTGGAGCACCAGGGAGGAGACCTTCCGCCCGCGCGACCGAGCCTCCCTGATGGCCACCGCCGCCGAGCTCGAGATGATGCCGTAGCTGACGACGAGCGTGTCGGCGCCCTCCTGGAGGTCTTCCCTCACCAGGGCGATCTCGTCGGCGGCCTCTTCGATCTTGGCCGTGTAGTGGTCGATCATCTCCTGGATGACCTCGGGCTTCGTCGTCAGGTAGCCGCGCTTGTCGTGCGTGGAGGTCGTGTAGCGCGCCACGTACTCGCCGCCGAAGTCCGAGATCGCCGGGACTTCCCCGGGAGTCTCGAAGACGTGCGGCAGATAGTCCTTCCGCCCCGAGGGCACCCGCTTGCGCCGGGCGAGCGGCGGAAGCTCGATCGCGTCCAGGTCGACCGACTCCTTCGTCACGCCGATCTCCTTGTTGGCCAGCAGGAACACCGGCGTGCGATACTTCTCGGCGAAGTTGAACGCCAGGTAGGTGAGCTCGTACGCCTCCCCGACGGTGGCCGGGCAGAGCGCGATGACCGGCAGCCCCCCGGAGGTCCCCCAGCGCGTGAACTGGATGTCGCCCTCGGCGCCCTTGGTGGCCGAGCCGGTGGCGGGGCCCTGCCGCTGGACGTCGACGATGACCATCGGCGTCTCGCCCATGATCGCCAGGCCGATGTTCTCGCTGTAGAGGCTCATCCCGGGCCCGCTCGTCGAGGTGAGCACCTTGCTCCCGGCCATCGCGGCGCCGATGCAGAAGCCCATCGAGGCGATCTCGTCCTCGGCCTGGATCGCGATGCCTCCCGTTTCGGGGAGGAGATCGAGCATGTGATGCAGGATCGAGGAGGCGGGAGTGATCGGGTAGCTGGCGAAGAAGTCGCATCCCGCTCGCACCGCGCCTCGCGCGATCGCCTCGTTTCCCTCGATGAACTCGTATCCCAAGCCGGGTTCCCGTCGCTGCTGAAGCAGCTCCACGAAGAGGGTGCTGAACCGGTGGAGACAAGTCCATTATAGGAGCCGTTTCGGGTCTCGGGAACGGACCCACCGCTGCTACACTGGCGCGCATGACGAAGCTGCTCCTGCTGGGCGCGGGCAACATTGGCGTCGCGATCGCGCACCTCTTCTCCAGCTCGGGCGACTACGAGGTCAGCGTCGCGGACCTCACCGAGTCCCGGCTCGCGGAGATGCCAGAAGGCGTTCACACCACCTGCGTCGATGTGACCGACCCGGGCGCAACGAGGGCGTTGATGCGCGGAATGGACGTCGTGGTCAGTGCCTGCCCCTTCCACCTGAGCCTGCCCATCGCGGAGGCCGCGCGCGAGCTCTCGGTCCACTACTTCGATCTCACCGAGGACGTGGTGACCGCCCGCCAGGTGCGCAAGATCGCGGCTGGCGCCGACACCGCTTTCATGCCCCAGTGCGGGCTGGCGCCGGGCTTCGTATCCATCGCCGCCTACGAGCTGGTCAAGCAGTTCGATTCGCTCCGCCGCGTCCGCATGCGCGTGGGCGCCCTTCCGCTGTTTCCCTCGAACGCGCTCATGTACAACCTCACCTGGAGCACTGCGGGCCTGATCAACGAGTACTGCAACTCCTGCGAGGTGATCCACGACGGGGAGCTGCGCGAGGTGCTGCCGCTGGAAGGCTACGAGCAGTTCTCGCTGGACGGCGTGAGCTACGAGGCGTTCCACACCTCGGGCGGCCTCGGCACCATGTGCGAAACGCTCATCGGCAGAGTGGAGAACCTGAACTACAAGACGATCCGCTACCCCGGCCACTGCGAGCTGATCCGGTTCCTCTGCAACGACCTTCAGCTCAGGAAGAGGAGGAAGCTCTTTCAGGACGTGCTCGAGCACGCCGTCCCCGTGACGCTGCAGGACGTGGTGCTGGTCTTCATCACCGTGAGCGGCCACAAGGCGGAGAAGCTCGTCCAGGAGAGCTACACCAGAAAGGTCTATCACGGCAGGGTGGGAACCCTCGATCTGGCGGCGATCCAGATCACCACTGCGGCCGCGCTCTGTGCGGTCGTCGACCTGCAGTGCGCCGGAAGGCTGCCGAGGCAGGGCTTCGTCAAGCAGGAAGACGTTTCGCTGGAGGACTTCCTGGAGAACCGCTTCGGTGCGTACTACGGCGGGGAGGCCGACGATGGACATCGCTGAGCCGTGCCAGAAGCTGGGACTCAGCGAGGCGAGCCTCGAGGGCGGCGACCTGCGGGTGACGAGTCCGATCGACGGCAGCCGCATCGCGTCCGTCGAGAGTGCGGACGCGAGCGAGGTGGGCGCGGCGATCGGCCGCGCCCATGAGGCCTTCCTGGACTGGCGCTCGGTGCCAGGTCCCGCGCGCGGCGGGCTGATCCGCGAGTTCGGCCAGGTCCTGCGCGAGCACAAGGACCCGCTCGGCGAGCTGGTCAGCGTCGAGTGCGGAAAGATCCGGGAGGAGGGGCTGGGCGAGGTCCAGGAGATGATCGACATCTGCGACTTCGCCGCGGGTCTCTCGCGCCAGCTCTACGGGCTGACCATCGCCTCGGAGCGGCCGGGGCACAGGATGTTCGAGACCTGGCACCCGCTCGGCCCGGTGGGCGTGATCAGCGCGTTCAACTTCCCGGTCGCCGTCTGGTCCTGGAACTTCGCCATCGCCGTCGTCTGCGGCGATCCGGTGGTGTGGAAGCCCTCCGAGAAGACGCCAGTGACCGCGCTGGCCTGTCAGCAGCTCTTCGAAGAGGCGGCGCGACGTTTCGGCGACGCTCCCGAGCACCTCTCCCAGGTGCTCCTGGGTGGGCGCGAGGTGGGAGAGGCCCTCGTCACCGACCCCCGGGTGCCGCTGATCAGCGCCACGGGAAGCTGCCGGATGGGGCGCGAGGTCGCCCCGCGCGTGGCGGAACGCTTCGGACGCTGTCTGCTGGAGCTGGGTGGCAACAACGCGATGATCGCAACCGCGAGCGCCGACCTCGGCCTGGCGCTGCGCGCCATCCTCTTCAGCGCCATGGGCACCGCCGGACAGCGCTGCACCACGCTGCGCCGCCTGATCGCCCACCGGGACGTGCACGACGAGCTGATGGCTCGGCTGCGGCAGGCGCACGCGGGGATTCGCGTCGGCGACCCGCTCGAACCCGGTACGCTGGTCGGCCCCCTGATCGACCGGGCGGCGTACGAGCAGATGCAGGCGGCGCTCGACCGGGCGCGGGCAGACGGGGGACGGGTTCTCGGTGGTGAACGCGTCCTACAAGAAGCGCACCCGAACGCCTACTACGTGATGCCGGCCATCGTCGAGATGCCGTCACAGACCGCGATCGTGCGAGAGGAGACCTTCGCCCCGATTCTCTACGCGATGCGCTACGACCGTCTGGGGGACGCGATCGCCATCCACAACGACGTGGAGCAGGGGCTCTCCTCCTGCATCCTGACCACGGATCTGCGGGAAGCGGAGACGTTTCTCTCCTTCGAGGGCAGCGACTGCGGCATCGCCAACGTCAACATCGGCCCGAGCGGCGCCGAGATCGGTGGCGCCTTCGGCGGCGAGAAGGCAACCGGGGGCGGCCGGGAAGCCGGCTCGGACGCCTGGAAGAGCTACATGCGCCGGGCCACCAACACCATCAACTACGGCCGCGAGCTGCCCCTGGCACAGGGAATCCGCTTCGGCGACGAGTAGGACGCACGAACAGAGGAGGCGCGCACCATGCAGCCGCAGGAAATCACCGACAACATGTTTCTCCCGCTTCCCGGGCTACCCCCGGTTCTGATCACGAAGACCGAGGGGGTGTACCTGTACGATGGCTCCGGGAACAGGATCCTCGACGCTTCGGGCGGGCCGATGGCGGTCACCATCGGCCACGGCCGGCCGGAGGTGGCCGACGCGGCCGCCCGCGTCCTCCGGGAGGTCTCCTACGTGCTCCCCGTGTTCGCTTCCGAAGCCAGGATCGAGCTGGTCAAGCGCATCAAGAAGCTGCTCCCGGAGCAGCTTCGCAACGTCTACTTCTGCTCTGGCGGGTCGGAGGCGAACGAGGCGGCGATCAAGCTCGCCCGCCAGTACCAGGTGCTGGCCGGTCGGGAGTCCCGGTACAAGATCATCTCCCGCAACCTCAGCTACCACGGCATGACCATGCTCACGCTCTCGATCAGCGACGTGAAGATGCGGCAGCGGGACTTTCTCCCCATGCTGTGGAAGAACCCCCGAGTCGAGGCCTGCTACTGCTATCGCTGTCCATTCGGGAAGGAATACCCCGGCTGCGACATCGCTTGCGCGCGGCAGCTCGAGGAGCGGATTCTCGCCGAGGGGCCCGACACCGTCGTCGCCTTCATCGCCGAGCCGATCGTCGCCTCGGCCGGCGGCGGGCTGGTGCCCCCTCCCGAGTACTTCCCGATCATCCGCGAGACCTGCGACAAGTACGACGTCGTGTTCATCGCAGACGAGATCGTCACGGGCTTCGGAAGGACGGGAAGGAACATGGGGTTGGAACACTTCGGCGTCATCCCCGACATTGCCACCTTCGCCAAGGGCGTGAGCAGCGGCTACGCCCCCCTCGCCGGGATGGCCGTGAGCGACGATCTCGTCGCGACCTTCGAGGAGAAGCAGGCGGAGTTCCAGCACCTCTACACGTTCGCAGCCCATCCGGTCGCCTGTGCGATCGGCAGCGAGGTGATGCGGATCGTCGAAGAGGAGAACATGATCGCGCGCGCCGAGCAGATCGGGAAATACCTGCACGAGAGCCTGCTCGGTCTCATGGATCTCCCCATGATCGGCGACATCCGCGGCAAGGGAATGCTCTGGGGGATCGAGTTCGTCAAGGACAAGGAGACCAAGGAGCCGTTCGCGAAGGAGAAGAACGTCAAGATGGACGTTCTGGTGCAATGCCTGCTGAAGGGCGTCTTCTTCTACCCCGGGTACTACGAAGACGAACTCGGCCGAGGCGACCAGCTGATGATCGCCCCCCCCTTCATCATCACCGAGGAGCAGATCGACGAATTCGTCTCGATCCTGAGGGAGACGCTCGAGGGCTCACGCGACAAGTACTACGCGGACTGATCGCGGCGCCCTGCGGCCCGTGACTGCGCGACGTCTCACCCGCCGCTCCTGCCTGCTACCGGGCAGCGGGTGAACTCGAACGGCGCGTTCTGCGCCACCGGCGCGAAGCTGGCGTTCTGCTCGAGCGTGAGATAGAGGCCAGTCACGCCGCCCTCCGTCCTTCTGTGTCTTCTCGCGTGTTCTTCTGACCAGAAGAAAACCGACTTGCGTCAGAAGTCGTCGATGATGCTGTTCGCCCGGAGCTTGGTGAAATCCACCATTGGGACGAAGAAGAGCGGGTCGCACTCGGCGTCTTCCAGCTCGTAAGTCAGGTCGTGGTCCATCCGGAAACGGATCGGGCGACCACAGCAGGCGCATTCCGAGTGGATGTCGAAGGAGAGCGGTTCGTTTCTGAGTCGCCCTTGCACGAAGGGCGTCGCGACGGCGTCGGTGCCTCAGGCAGCCCAGAACCGCTCGCCGCTGCTGAAGTCCAGGTGGTGGGGCGTGGGCTCGGCGGTGACCGGGTAGGCCCAGACGACGTCGCGGCCCTCCGGGCGATACAGGAAGATGAGCCGCCGCTCCAGCTCGTCCAGGATTTCCACTACCCGCGCCCCCGCCATCTGCAGCTTCTCCGCGACGAAGTCGGGCGACATCGGCCGCCCGAGCCGCGGCAGCTCACGGACCACGAAGTGGTGCACCCTGCGCTGCTCCTCGTCCAGGCCGCCGAGGGCCAGGTTGGTCTTGCGCGCCTCCGAGGGAAAGCGCCTCCGGAAGAGACCCCAGGGAATCGGCACCATGCGGCGCCTGATGCCCAGCAGAACTCTTTTCATCATCAGCCTCCTTGGCCCGAATGATTCACGAGCGTAGGTTCCCTGCGTTCTTCCTGTCAACGCAGAGGCGGCCGGGCCAGGCTAACCTGGAGCGCCCGGGAAGCGAAATCGCTGCATCCCCGGGCAGCTCGCCCCAGTGCCGACCCGGAAGGAGCCTGGAGACATGCCGGACCACGAGGTCGGAAACACCGTCATCGTTTGCAGGGACGACCTCGCCTATCTCTCCCATCCATCCATCGCGATTCTCGAGAGCGGCGAGTGGCTGGCGGCCTTCAACCATTCGCGCCGGCGCAATCCCAGCTTGCACCCGCCCACCGACCCGCTGTTTCGCAGCGTGCTGTCGCGCAGCTCGGACCAGGGGGCCAGCTGGAGCGACCCGAGCTTCGCCCCGGACTTCGACTGGTCCGGCACCGAATGCCCGGGCATCGCGCAGCTCAGCGACGGCACGGTCGTCCTCACCCAGTTCCGCTTCGGCTGGTATCCCCTGGGACTGGCCAGGAAGCGCCGTGCGGCTGGCGAGCCCATCTCGCTCTGCCTCCCCGGCAAGTACTGGACGGAGGACTTCGGTGACGCTGACTGGGAGCAGTCGCTCTTCACCTGGGCCAGGGGCTACCACGGACTCTACGCCCACCTGAGCAGCGACGGCGGCCACACCTTCGACTGCACCGTCAAGCTCGACACCGGGTCGTACCGGGACGGCTACGCGCGCACGCCCGTCGCCGAACTCTCCGACGGCCGCGTGGCGTACGCCGTCACCGAGCACCACCCGCCCGCCAACCGGTACACCTACGTCCTCTTCTCGGGGGACAAGTGCCAGACCTGGGAGCCGCCGGTTCCCATCGTCGACAGCCCCGATCGCCTCTTCGCCGAGCCAGACATCGTCGAGGTCGAGTCGGGAGAGATCTACTGCGTGCTCCGCAGCGACTCGCGCGTCCATCTGCACGGCTGCCGCTCCCTCGACGGCGGACGGACCTGGAGCGCCCCGGAGAAGACTCCCCTGCAGGGGCTTCCCGGGCATCTCCTGGTGCTTCGCGACGGGCGTCTGCTGTGCAGCTACGGCCGGCGGCAGGACCCCTTCGGCATTCGCGCCTGCCTCTCCGAGGACGGCGGGCGAAGCTGGCAGGTGGACGGCGAGATCGTGATCCGGGACGACCTGCCGAACTGGGACCTCGGCTATCCCACTGCGATCGAGTACGCGCCGGGCCGCCTCTTCGTCTGCTACTACGGCGAGGAGCCGGACGGGGTCCACTGCATCCAGGGCACCTACGTCGACCTCCAGAGCTGACGAGGATCCGGCGACAAACCCTCACCCTGGCTGCATTTCGACAGCCCCACGCTGCAAAATCCCGTGGGGAAGGGGGTACTCGGCCCTCCTTCCCCAGCCGGCGGCAGGGGTGGCGCGACCCCGCCGATCTTCGCATCATGGGGCCCTCGAACCCGACCCACCTCGTTCATCCCGCGACACGCCATAGGAGACCCCCCCATGCCCGAGATCACCGTTGGAGAGTTGCTGGTCCGCTGCCTGAAGGCCGAGGGCATCGAGCTCATCACCGGAATCATCGACGGAGCCCACATCCCGATCGTGGTGCACACCGAGAAGTACGGGATTCGCTACGTGAATGCGCACCACGAGGAGGCCGCCGTACACATTGCGGAGGGCTACTCGCGCATTTCGCGCAAGCCCGGAGTGGTGATCGGGAACCCGGCCTGCGGCACGGGGAACATGCTGGCCGGCGTGGTGAGCGCGCACGGGGAAGGCCATCCGATCGTCGCGATCGGGACGCTGCGGCCGGCCATCAAGAGCGACCCGAACCGCGGTGGGGCCTGGCAGTCGGCGGACACAGAGAGCATGGCGCGCCCCATCACCAAGTACGCGGCGACAGTGCGCATGTGGGAGAGGCTCCCCGAGATGATGCGCGCCGCCTTCCGGGCGGCGATGACCGGGCGGCCCGGCCCGTCCTACCTGGCGATCGCGGACGACCTCCTGCTCGAGAAGATCGACGCGGACCGCCTGCCCCCGATCCACGAGGCGGAGCGCTACCGGGTCACGAACATGGGCGCCGGCGATCCGGCGCTGATCGACCGCGCCGCCGATATGCTCGCGGGGGCGGAGCGGATCTGGCTGCACGCCGGCAAGGGCGTGCTCTGGGCCGATGGTTCGAAGGAGCTGGTCGCACTTGGCGAGCACCTAGGCGCATGCCTCGGCACGAGCCTCGGCGCACGGGGCGTGGTTCCCGAGGACCATCCGCACGCCTTCCATCCCTTCGACATGGGCGGGGCCGGACTGGGCCGCTCCGACGCGGAGGTGGTGCTGGTGGTGGGCGGCCGGCTCGGCGAGTACGACGGTTGGGGCGGACCGCCGATGTGGGGCGATCCCGCCGGGCAGAAGACCATCCAGATCGACTCGGATCCGCTGTCGATCGGCCTCAACCGCCCTGTGGACCTCGGGATCGTGGCCGACGCCAAGGGGGCGCTCGGCGCGCTGCTCGAGGCGGTGCGCAGCCGGACCGCAGCGCGGAGCGGGCCGCCGAACCTGGCGCGCTACCGCGAGAAGACCAACGAGACCATGCAGACGGGCATCGCCTACCTCGGAACCGAGTGCACCACGGGCGTGAACCCGGGGCAGATGGTGATGGCGGTGCGGCAGAAGTTCCCGCCCGAGTCGATCACCGTTCTCGACGGCGGCAACACCACCCTCGCCGGCGTCGCCTTCCACCCGATCCTCTCCTCGCCGAGCTTCCTCTACTCGGTGAAGATGGGCTATCTGGGAACCGGGCTTCCCTTCGCGATGGGCGCCAAGCTCGCGGCGCCCGGCCGCCCGGTCTGCATGATCACCGGCGACGGCGCCTTCGGCTTCAACGTGATGGAGCTCGAGACCGCGGCGCGCGAGAATCTGCCGATCGTCGTGCTGGTCGCAGTGGACGCGGCCTGGGGGATGGAGAAGACCGCCTACGTGGCTCAGGGCTACGGCTCCTCCGACTGGAAGGGGCGCGGCATCGAGCTGGCGGAGGTCTCCTACGACGCGGTAGCGAAGGGCCTCGGCTGCCACGGCGAGCGGGTGAAGCGCATGGAGGACCTGGAGCCCGCCCTCGACCGTTCGCTGGCATCGGGCAAGCCGGCCGTGATCCACGTGGAGGTGGACCGCGATCTCAACACCAAGCCCCCGGGCTGGGAGCAGTTCCGCGCTGCGAGGAGTACACAGGGTTACTGAGCCGACCAGCTGCTGAAGGTGTCTCATGCTCGAGCCGAGTTCCGAGTTTCTGGCTCCCACTGCCATCCTCGACAGTGACCATCCCAGCGTCGCGGCCTACAGCGAGAAGTGCCTTCGCGGAGTGGCCGACGACCCGGTCTCCCGGGCCGTGGCCCTCTTCTACGCCGTGCGCGACGGCATCTGGTACGACCCCTATTCGCCCTTCTACCTGCCGGAGCACTACCGGGCGAGCTTCGTCCTTGAACGGGGCCGGGGGTACTGCGTCTGCAAGGCCGCCCTGCTCTGTGCGCTGGGGCGGGGCGCCAGCGTGCCCTCCCGGCTGGGCTTCGCCACGGTGCGGAATCACCTGGCCACACGGCAGCTGATCGAGTTCATGGGCTCCGACCTCTTCGTCTATCACGGCTACACCGAGTTCCACCTGGACGGCAAATGGGTGAAGGCGACCCCCGCCTTCAACGTCGAGCTCTGCGACCGCTTCGGCGTCGCACCACTCGAGTTCGACGGGAAGTCCGACGCCCTCCTCCACGCCTTCAACTCCGAGAACCAGCCCTTCATGGAGTACATGCAGGAGCACGGGACGTTCGCCGACGTGCCGCTGGCGGAGATCCTGGCCGCCTGGGAGGAGACCTACGGAAGGGACCGGGTCCGGGAGTGGATCGCCCGTTACGAAGAGGCCGGCGCCAGCGGACGCGACTTCGACAGCGAAGAGGTGATCTGAACCAGTACCCATGGAACCATCTGCTCGACGATTCGGTCAAGTGGAGAATTGTGGGCTCCTTCACCCGAACCGAGCCCGCCCCCGGCGAAGGGGGTGAACCACCGACGCAAAGAGGCGACCATGCCCACCACGCCCGACGCCGCAGCCAGGCTTCAGATCCTCGAAGACATCGAATCGATCCGCAAGCTGAAGGCCTCGTACTGCTATCTCGTGGACGCCGCCATCGCCGGTGATCTCGGTAAGTGGGACGAGTTCATGACTCACTTCGTCGACGATGCATGGATCGATTTCGAAGGATTCGGACGTCACGAAGGCAAGGAGGCCGTTGGCCGGTTCTACAGGGATCTGGTCGGCTCGTCCCTCTCGTATTCGGCGCACATGGTCAGCAATCCCCTCATCGAAGTGGATGGCTCGAACGCCAGGGGAAGCTGGTACGTCCACGTGCCCGTCACCATCCGGCCCAGGAACGAGGCGGCGTGGCTGCAGGGGAAGTACCAGGAGGAGTACCTGAAGGTGGACGGCCAGTGGAAATGGAAGTCGATCGTGACCACGTTCGATTTCATCACGCCGTACGATCAGGGTTGGGTTCAGACCCGGATCGCCGCGCTCTAGCTCTCAGTTCGAGGCGGGCGCGCCGAGGTCCACCTGCACCTCTTCGCTCTCTCTCCATCCGTAGCGGACGGCCTTGGCGGTGAGAGTCCCGCCCTCGGGAAGCTCGAGAGCCTCGCTGTAGAGGCGCCAGTGGCCGCCGCCCAGGCGATATCCGAGGGACGCTCCGGGTTCACTGCAGTCGAGGGCGACCCGCACTCGTCCGGTGCCGACGTCCTTCACCCTCGCGGATGGCGGCGGCGTGATGGGCTCGACGCCGCCTGGCCAGAAGAGCTCGGCCAGCTCGGCCTCGGGAATCGCGCCCCGGTCTTCGGTCGCTGCAAGCCAGGCGTCGAGTGCGTCCCGCATCCGGTCGAGCGTGGGAGCGTGGGCCGGATCCTCGGCTAGATTGACGAGCTCGTGAGGGTCGTCCCGGGTGTCGTAGAGCTCTTCGCGCGAGCGGGGCTCGAACCAGCGCGCCGCCGCGGCATCGAGGGAGCCGCTCTCCCAGAACGACCACAGCTCTTCCATGCTGTCCAGGTTCTGGCGATAGGCGATGCGTGTTGCCCCCGGCTCCTGCGGGTGGTAGTTGCGAATGTATTTGAAGCGGCGATCGCGAACGGCGCGCTGGCGATCGGGGAATTCGTCCATCCGGTCCTTGGCCGCGTAGATGTACTCGCGCAAGCCCGCCGGGTCGTCGGCGGTGAAGTCGCGACCCACCATGTAGTCCGGCGCGCGAATCCCCGCCATCGCGAGAATGGTCGGAGCCAGGTCCACGAAGCTCACCAGGCGGGGATCCTCGCCGCCTGCCTTCAAGGCGGCCGGCCGGAGCGCGTCGGGCCAGCGCACGATCATCGGAACACGGATTCCCGAGTCGAAGACCTCGCGCTTGGCCCGGGGAAGGCCGTCGCCGTGGTCGGTCGTCCAGATCACGATGGTGGAGTCCGAGAGCCCATCCCGGTCGAGCGCCTCCAGCAGCGCGCCTACCTCTTCGTCCATCTTGTGAATGTTGTTGTAGTGCCGGGCGATGTCGCGGCGCACCGTGGGCGTGTCGGGATAGTAGGGCGGTACCGGGACGTCCCGTGCAGCGACCACGTCGTGATGGCCCCAGAAGGTGATCCGGTAGATCAGCTGGAAAAGGAGGTGGGTGCCGCTCTTCGGGAATCCGGTGCGGGGGAAGACGCCGCTCTCGTGGGTCGAGTGGAAATTGACGAGCCCGAAGAAGGGCTGGTCGGGCTCCCGCTCCCGCCAGTCTGCGCGAAATCGACCCTCGCGATCCCAGATCGTGAAAGGGCCGGAGCCCGGCCAGATCTTGCTGAACTGATAGTCGAGCTTGAGTTGGGTGAAGGTGTGATAGCCCGCAGCGCGGAGCAGCTCCGGATAGGCCTTCACCTCCGGCGGGGGCACGGCTCGGTAGCCGCCCTGGAAGCTCCGCATGTGCTGTGCTCCCAGTGCCATCTGGTGCACACCGGTGATGTGTGCGGCGCGGCTCGGGGCGCAGACCCCCGCGGTGGTGAAGGTGTTGGGATACCGCACGCCTTCGCTGGCCAGCCGGTCGATGTGGGGAGTCACGGCCAGCGGGTCGCCGAAAGCACCGACCCGCGGCCCCATGTCCTCCGCCATCAATACCAGGATGTTGGGAGGTTCTGGACCCGGGTCGGCCTCGCTCGCCTCCGTGTCGAGGCCGACAGCTTTCGGCGCCCGCCGCGCCCGCACCTTCTGCTCGAAGCTGAAGGCGGCCCGGAGAAGCGCGCGCTCGCCGAGGAAGCCGCCGATGAAGCTCAGGCCCACCGGCTCGCCGGACTCGCGGTAGCCCGCCGGCACGCTCACCGCCGGATAGCCGGCCGGGGGGTAGCTCACGAAGAAGGACGAGCCCATCGCGACCAGCATCTCCAGGTCGCGATCGGCCAGCATGCCGTCGATCCACTCGCGGGCGCGGGAGACGCTTCGAGCGCTGGCTTCGCGGTACTCCGCATCCGTGGCGCTGCTCGCCTGGGCGGCGCCCAGCATGTCCTGACCGAACGGTGCACGCTCACCCGGGTCTTCCGCGTTGAAGGCGATCACCTCCGCCAGCGACCTCACCGGCGCCTTCATGGCATCGAGAAACTTGCCGACGCCGCGGGGGAAGTCGCGGTTCGCGAGCACGAAGAAGTCGTCCCGGAAAGGCTTGAGGTCGAGGAGTGAGATGGGCGGAAGCTCGACCAGCTCCGCGCCGCACTGCTCCAGCACCTCCAACGCCCCGTGCAGCATCTCGTCGTCGTAGCCGCGCAGGCGGACCACGCCGACGCGCCTGTCCCTCAGGCCATCCTCATCCAGAACTCCCCGGTAGGAGGTCCCGACCCGCAAGACTCGCAAGGTCGTGGGATCGTTCGCGTCCTCCCCTGAGAGCGCGTCGAGCAGAATCGCGGCGTCCGTCACGTTGCGCGTCATCGGACCGGCGGTGTCCTGCGCATCCACCATGGGGATGATTCCGTGACGGCTCACCAGCCCCACGGTGGGCTTGACGGCCACGACGCTGTTCTGGGACGCGGGAGAGATGAGCGAGCCCCATGTCTCGGTTCCGACGGCTGCGGTGACGAAGCTCGCGGCCACCGCCACCGCCGATCCCGAGCTCGAGCCGCTGACGTCGAACTCGCCGTACGGATTTCGCACCTGGCCACCCACGGAGCTGAACCCGTTCGGGAGCGTGCTCGACATGTAGTTGGCCCACTCGCTGAGCGCGCTCTTGCCGAGGACGACCGCGCCGGCCTCGCGTAGACGCCGCACCAGGAAGGCATCGCGATCCGTCCGGAGCCCCTCCAGGGCCTTCGCGCCCGCCGTGGTGTGCAGGGCGCCTCCGGTGGCGATGTTGTCCTTCACGAGGACGGGGATGCCGTGCATGAGACCCCGTGCGCCACCTCGAGCGCGCTCCGCGTCCAGTGCTCTCGCAGTCTCGGCCGCGTCCGGATCGAGCTCGGTCACGCTGCGGAGCTGGCCATCGTACTTCCGGATGCGGCGGAGGTAGTAGAGGACGAGCTCCTCGGAGCTGAGCCGGCCGCGCTCGAAGAAGCCCTGGATCTCGACGATGTCCGCACCCCCGAGCAGGGCGTCGAGCTCGCGCACGCGCGCCTCCCCCAGCTGCGCGATCCCCGCTTCGAAAGGCGAGAAGTCCAGCTCGCGCCGGCCGCTGTAGCTGGCGGGAGTCTCGAGCTGCCGCGCGAGGTCCTCCCGCTCGGGCTGACGGACGAATCGATCCACCAGGGCGCGGTCCACCAGGCCAGTGTACCAGGCGACCCCCGCCAGGGCGGCCAGTGCCAGCAGCGCGACCGCGGCGGCCCGCTTCATGGGCGACTACTCCAACAGCCCGTCGGGTCTCCTCCGCAACCCGGTCGGCCCCCGCTCGGTCTCCTCGGCTGCCTCGATCAGACGTGCCCCCGCACCCTCTCCACCTCGATGGCCACCTCCTTGGGAGTGTTGTTCATGGAGAGATAGTGACCCCGGTACTGCAGGTGCCCGTAGTCGCCCACCATGTTGTTGGGCTTGAGCGAGGCGGGCAGCACGTCGTTCTGCACCGCGCCATCCGGGAACTGGTAGCCCTCCCAGGCGTGGTAGCAAATCACCTCCCCCGGCTGGACGACCGGTGAGACCTTCGCGTGCAGCACGAACTCCCCCACGTCGTTGTAGACGCGAATCCGGTCGTGGTCGGATATCCCCCGCTCGCGGGCATCCACCTGGCTCATGTAGGCCACCGGCCCGCCCCGCTGCAGGCGCAGCATCTGCTGGTTGGCGCGCATGATGGAGTGCTGGCTCCAGCGGGCGTGACCCCCGTTCAGGCGCAGCGGGTAGGGCCCACCCGCTGCGACCGGCTCCTTGTGCGTGGTCAGCTGCTCGCCCACCTCCAGGTACCACTCGTGGTCGATGTAGAACTGCTGGCGGCCCGTCAGCGTCGGCCACGGGTTCTTCTGCTTGTGGAACCAGCCGAACTGGGTGATCGGCTCGCTGTAGTCGAAGTCGCTCATCACCGAGTTGAGCCCCAGGGCCAGAAACAGGCCCGGGATCGCCTCGATCTTGACCATTCCGTCTTCGACGGCTTTCTTCCACGGCTGCTCGCCGAGGTCGGTGGCCCGGGTGATCGGCGAGTTCTGCATGATGTAGTCGAGTGCCTTGACCTCGCCCTTCTCGCCCTCCGTGTACGCGCCGTTCGCGGTGAGCTGCTCGTAGAGATTCGAGAGCGTGTGCGTGCTGCCGTTGATGTCGGTGCAGTCCTCGATGCCCCTCGCCCTGGCCCGCTCCTGGATCTTCCTGGCCAGGCCGAGCACGACGTCCCACTCGTGCTTGGACTCGTACAGCGGCTGCACGGCGCGGTCGCCCACCACCACGTAGGGGATGTAGGAGATCACGTACTTGATGCCCGGCTTCTCGTAGTAGCCGGCGGCGGGAAGGATGTAGTCCGACCACATCCCCGAGGTCGACATCCGGAAGTCGCAGGTCACGATGGTGTCGATGCTCTTCCAGAGGCTGTCCCGGATCGTCCGCGGGTTGGGCCAGCGGCGAAGCGGGTTGGGGCCCGAGTAGTAGAGGAACTTGGGACGCTTGGGAGGTTTCGGATGGACGGGCTGCCACTCATTCTCGAAGACATCCTTCATGTACTCGGCGACCGGGCGCGGCAGCGCCGGATCCGCATACGCGTCCGTGGCAGCCGTCTCGGCGAACTTCGGGTCGTGCGCGTAGAGCCAGGGGATCAGCGGCACCAGCCGCCTGTGCTGCTTGGTCATCGCGAACATGAACTTCGCGATGTCCTGCATCTGGGGGCGGTCCATCGGATCCGGCTCGCGCGGCTCGGTGGCCATCCCTCCATCCATGTTGAACAGCGAGAAGCCCGGGAAGGGCCACCAGGTCGACACCTTGATCCCCGAGCCGGGCTTGCCTCCGCTGTTTCCCGTCAGAGCCATCAGGTAGACCATTCCGCGCTGGAACAGGTCCGAGTGGTAGTGCTTGCAGGCGCCCCAGGAGGAGAAGATCATCGCGGAACCGGCCTTCGCCAGCTCCCGAGCCACCACGCGCATGTTCTTGGCCGGGACGCCGGTGATCTCCGCGGCGCGCTCGGGCGTGTACTCCGCCAGATGGGCGCGCAGGAACTCGAACACCGGACGCACGCGCACTCGCGTTCCGTCGAGCAGACGCACCCTGTGGGATCCCTCCAGCTCCGGGTCGGTATCGTCGTCGAGGGCGATGCTCATCACCTCGGAGCCCCAGGTCCCGTTCGCCAGCTGCCTCTTGCCCGTTGCGGCGTTCCAGAAGTAGAACTGGTCGTCCGCTCCACCCTCTTCGAGGTCGCTTTCGCGGAGGAAGCGGCCGTTGTCCTCCCGCACCAGGAAGGGAAGATCCGTCTGCTCCTTCACGTACTCGGCGTCGTAGAGGCTCTCCTCGACGAGCACGTGCGCCATGCCCAGCGCCAGGGCGGCATCCGTACCCTGGCGCGGATTGAGCCAGCGGTCCGCGTGGAGCGTCGAGGGGCTGAAGTCGGGGGCCACCGTCACCACCTTGGCTCCCCGGTAGCGCGCCTCGTAGAGGAAGTGGGCATCGGGCTGCCGCGTGTAGTTCGGGTTGGCGAGCCAGATGAAGATGTAGTCCGAGAGGAACCAGTCGTCGGAGGTCCCCTCGCTCATGTAGGTGCCCCAGCTCTGGATCAGACCCACCGGCAGGTCACCGACTCCCGCCCAGTTGTCGATGGTGATCGCCCCGAGGCAGGCCATGAACAGGTGCATCTCCATCACCGAGCCGATGCCGGCGTCGATGTTGGTGGTGCCCGAGTCGTAGATGACGCAGTCGGCGCCGTCTTCGACGATGACGTCCAGGAGCTTGTCGGCGACCTCCTCGAAGGCCTGATCCCAGCTCAGCCGCTGCCAGCGGCCCGAGCCGCGTTCGCCGACGCGCTTCATCGGGTACCGGATACGCGTCGGATCGTACATCTGCGCTGCGTACGCGCAGCCCGGGCCACAGCCCCTCGGGTTGAAGTCCGGGATGTCCTTGAACTCCTGCGGGTAGTTCGCGTTCTGCTCCTCGCGCCAGACGATCCCGTCCTTCACGTAGGCATCGTACGAACAGCTCTCGATACAGTTCACCCGCAGGTGCGACACCTTGACCACGTCGTCCCAGGTCCACTCCTCGCGGTAGACGTCCTCCCAGCCCCGATACTCATATGGCTGGGACATCAGCTTCTTGAGGCGCGCCTGGGGATCGATCGGCTTGAAGCGACGCAGGGCCGGAGTGGACGAGACAGCGGATTGGGACACGGCGAGCCTCCCTATGCAGGGCCTTCACCACAGCAGGATCAGACGGATCCCCAGGATAACCGAGCGGGATCCGCGACGCCGGCTTCGGCCAGGCCCGCAGGGAGGAGGCCCGTCTAGACGAGCAGGGCCCCGCCATCGACAGCAAAGGACTGGCCCGTCATGTAGCTCGAAGCGTCCGAGGCCAGGAACAGGATGGCGTCGGCGATCTCGGCGGGCTCCCCGACGCGCTTCATCGGAATCCGCTGGCTCGCGCCCTCCTTGGCCCGCTTGCGACTGCTCCTCGGGCAAGAGCGAGAAGATGGAATCGTAGAAGCCGCGTGCCGACCGCACCCGGAGCCACGCAGTTCACCCGGATCCCGTACGGCGCCCACTCGAGCGCCATCACCTTGGTCGCCATCATCACCCCTGCCTTGGCGATGGAGTAGTGCCCGGTCGGAACCTGCACGCGGTAACCGCTCACGGAGGAGACGTTCACGATGCGGCCGTCGCCCTTCTCGCGCATGATGCGCGCGGCGGCCTGGCTCAGGAAGAAGAGGCCCTTGAGATCCAGGTTGAAGACCGTGTCCCAGGCGCGCTCCTCCATGTCGATGGCGGGTGAGAAGAAGTTGGTACCGGCGTTGTTCACCAGGATGTCGAGCGATCCGAGCTCGCCCACCACCTGGTCCACGAGAGGCTGGATCTGGTCCATGCGCCCCACGTGCGCCGCCACGGGCAGTGCGCGGCGGCCCAGCTTCTCGACCTCCCCCGCGACGCGCTCGAGGTCGGGGAGCTTGCGGCTCGAGACCGCCACGTCGGCGCCGGCCCGCGCCAGGGTGAGCGCCACGGCCTCGCCGATGCCGCGGCTGCCGCCTGTGACCAGGGCCACCTTTCCGTCGAGTGAGAACTGGGGAAGATCCATCTGCAGCTCCTCTGGCGCGGTTCGGTGCGGAGCGTACCACGGGCGGCCATCGAGCGGGTCGAAGAAGAGTAGGCCGTATTTCTCACCCGACCGTGTAGCGAGAAACCCCTGCTCCCTGCCGCCAATCGCTGCTACTCGATCCGGACGCCCTGCTTCTCGAGGCGCTTCTGAACCTTCGACCGGTCGACCTGCGCACACGACACCTCGTCCTTGACCGATACCGCAGCCGCAACGCCCGCGCCCTGCCCGGTGACCGAGCAGCACATCATCTGCCGGGTGGCCGCGTGCGACACCTTGTCGCCGGCCACGCAGCGCCCTGCGACCAGCAGGTTGTCCACCTTCTGCGGCAGGATGATCCCGTAGGGCACCTGGAAGTACCGGCCCGTCGAGGGAAGCACGACGTAGCCGCTCCCGTCGAGAAACTCGGGGCAGATCCCGATCGAGTCCTCGAAGCGGGCCTGACCCAGCACCTCCTGCTCGGTCAGCCGATGGTGACCGACGATCTTTCGCGACTCCCGCGCGCCGAGGGACGCTCCGATGGTCCTGAGCCGCGCAGCTTCGAAACCGGGCGTGTACTTCTTGAGCGCGGCGAGCGCCCACATCACGTGCTGGCGGCCCTCGATCTCTCCCTTCGTGAGGTCCCGGACGTCGGTCGGGTCGATGCCCATCACCCGGATCGCATTCATGCTGGTGACCTCGCCCTTGTCGGTGAAGTTGTTCCACTGCCCGCCCATCTGGACGTGCGAGGGGATCTCGCCGGCTTCCTTGGCCCTCTCGAAAGGCTCCACCAGGCGCGTGCTGACCTCCTTCTTCTCCCTCTCGCCGGACTTCTGGCCCGAATCCCAGAGCGACCTGGGCTTCTCCCGGAAGATGTATTTGAAGAACGCTTGGAGATCGACGCCGCTGCAGCCGAAGTTCACCGTCACGGCCGAGAGCTTGTCCTTCGGGTCCTGGTGGTACGGGACCCCCGCGCGGGCGGCGATGTCCGCATCCCCGGTGGCATCGATCACGCACTTCGCCAGGATGGCCTGTCTCCCAGACTTGCTCTCGGTGATGATGCCTTTGACGGTGTCGCCTTCCATGATGACGTCGGCGAAGGCGCAATGAAGCAGGGGAGTGATGCCCGCCTCCTGCACCATCTCGTCGGCGATGACCTTGAACACCTCCGTATCCAGGATCTCGTAGCGCTTGACGGTCAGGCTGGCGCCCCGTTCCTTGGCGCGCTGCTCGAACTCCACACCGATGCCGCCCGCGTCCACGGTCTCGGGACTGGTCCGGTACCAGGCGATGGTTCCGACGATGGTCTGAGTGATGACCCCACCGAAGCAGCCGTGGCGTTCGACGAGCATGGTGTCCACTCCCGCTCTGGCGGCGGCGAGTGCGGCCGAGAGCCTGCCCGGACCGCTGCCGACCACCAGAACGTCCGTCTCCGCCATCACCGGGGTCTTCCTGGCCGGCTCTTCGATGTGCTTCACGACTGCTCTCCTCTCATCGAACTCCCGATACCGGTGGCACACCTCGCGCGAGGGGCGAGAGCTCTAGCGCCGACCCCTGCGGCTACGGCCCGCGAATCTCGGCCAGGCGTTCGAGGAGCCACTGCCGCACCGGCTGCTGGGGCTCCCCAGGGCACTCCACCAGATAGGGACGGCCCGTCATCGAACTCTTCGACGCCACACCTTCGATGAAGTCCTCCGCGCTCTCTACCTTGTCACGCGCGTACTTGTACTTGCGTTCGACGTGAGCCTTTGCGTCCGCAGCGGAGCCCGGTTTTCCATTGCGGATGAAGGTGCACTCCGACGCGCCGATGGCGCCGATCAGCGCCCCGATCTCTTCCTCGGCGGTCAGCTCGGGCCGGGCGGCTGCGGGTTCACCCTCCGAGGACCGCGGCGGATCCTGGGCGAACGACGAAGGTGCGCAGAGAATCAGCGCGGCGAAGAACAGCAGGATCGGGAAGGCGACGGCATCCCTCCTCCACGAAACGGAAGAGGAGACGACATGCGGCTTCGGGGCGAGCATGATATGGGTTCCCCCGACTGGAGAGACGCCGATGGGCGGGGACGGCCGGGTGAAGCCCAGGAGGTCCAGCGGCCAGCCCGGAGCATAGATCAAGGCCAGCGTGTCCGCAGTCGGATGAGGTCGGCATGACAGACCGCAAGGTGATCGTCGTAGGAGCGGGCATCGGTGGCCTTTCGGCCGCCCACTCACTCCACCAGAGGGGCTACGAGGTGGAGATCCTCGAGGCCTCGAACCGCCCGGGCGGGCGGATGATGACCCTGGAGCACAGGGGAGACCGGGTGGACGTGGGCGCCCAGTTCTACCACTCGAACTTCCGCAGTGCCTTCGAGCTGATGGATGCGGCAGGGGTGAGCGGCGAGAGGAGGATGCTCCGAGGGAGCGTGCAGTACTCCCTCCGGGACGGTGGTCGATACCTCTACAACCAGCGCAATCCCTACATGAAGCTCCTCGGGTGGAGGGGCAACCTGAAGCTCTACGAGTTCGTCCTCCGCTACGTCCTTCTGGGACGCCGCTTCTCCGAGTTCGCGATCCGCGAGGACATCCCGGCCTACGACGACGTCGGAATCCTGGACCTCTACGACTCCCCGTCGGATCGAACCATTCGCGACTACCTGGTGACGATGCTCACCATGGGTGAGGCGCTCGCCTTTCCGGAGTGGGTCAGCCTGTATCACTTCATCCGCCTCTTCCGTCTGACGCTCTTCTGTGACTACTTCGGCCTGGTCCGCGGCGTATCCGCCCTGGCAGAGGACCTGGCGGCGCAGATGCCCGTCGAGTACGAGACACCCGTTCGCCAGCTGGTCCTCGAGAAGGGCCGCGTGGTGGGTGTCGAGTTGGAGGGCACCGGCAGCGTCCGAATGGCCGACCACGTGATCGTCGCCGTCACGCCGCCGGCGGCGGCGCGGCTGCTCCCGGAAGAGCTCGACGAACAGCGCCGCTTCTTCGACTCGGTCAAGTACGCGCCCCTCCCGATGCCCGTCTTCTTCCTCGATCGCCCGCTCCGCAAGGACGTCTGGTGCTACTTCAACGACCCGAGCTTGCGAAGGACCTTCATGTTCGCGATCGACGCGCACGCCAAGGTCCCGGAGATGTGCCCGAGCGGAAAGGCGGCGCTGACCGGCTGGGCCGTCTACCCGACGACGCTCTCCCTGATGGACGAATCCGACGAGACCATCCTGGCCCTGGCCCGGGAGGACATGGAGCTGATGGTCCCCGGGTTCTCCCAGTGGATCGACGAGGCGACGGTGGTCCGGCATGCCTTCGTGAACGCGGTCTATCCCCCCGGTTCGTACCGCCAGGTCCTGGACTTCCAGGAACGAGCGAGGCACCTGCGGGGTGTCTCCTTCGCGAGCAGCGCCCTCCACGGGATGAGCATGGAGGCAGCCATCCGCAGCGCCGCTGCCGCCGTCCGCCGCGTCTGCGCGTGGGGATGACCGGGCGGGAGAGGAGGAATGCCAGCCATGGAGATCGCCGACGGCGTCTTCTTCTTCCGGGGCAGGGCCGGCGACCGGCTGCGACCGGGAGCGGGCTCGGTCAACGTCACCGTGGTTCGCGGGACTGCGCTGGCAATGCTCGATGCGGGTGTCACACGAGGCGGCGCCTTCCGCTCTCTTCGCGCCCGCATGCGAGCCTGCAACCTGGCCCTGGGCGACGTCGCCTGGCTCGCCCACACCCATAGCCACTGGGATCACATCAACGCCTCGGATGCGGTTCAGCGGGGCGGAGCAGCCCGGTTGGCAGCGCCCAGGGAGGAGATTCCACTCATCGAGGATTCCGGGAAGAACTTTCGCGGATTCCTCACCGACTTCGGCTTGCTCGCGCGAGAGGTGCTTCCCCTATCCGGCGGTGCTGGCGAGACTCGCCATCCGGTACGCCTGGGGGCGACAGCCGCGGCTCCACGTCGATCGCGCCCTCGACGATGGCGAAATCCTCGACGTGGGACGGCACGTTCGGGTCGTGGCCCTCCCCGGCCACACGACGGGACACGCCGGCTACTGGATCCCGGACGCTGGCGTGCTCGTCACGGGGGACCTGATCGACTTCGAGAACTCGCAGGGCATGGATCTCAACAATCCGCGCTCCGACTTCGGAATGGCCCTGGACTCACTGCGCCGAGCTCTGGAGCTCGAGCCCGAGATCCTGATTCCGGCTCACGGCGAGCCGACGGTCGGCCGACACCGCGTCGAGCAGGTGCTGAATGCCGCCCTCGATGGAGGGCTCGAGTATCCAGAGAGAATCCTGGCAGCGCTCGGGAGCCAGACGCTGCGCCTCGGTTCGATCGCTCCCGCGGTCTTCCCGGACGTGCCGCTCTCGATGCGAGCGATGACGATGATGCTGGTGCTGGTCGTGCTGCTGCACATGGAACGCAGCGGGCAGATTCAGCGCACCAAACTCTCGGGAAGACCCGCCTGGGTACGGCCCGCTTGAACCGAACTCGTCGCGCCCGCGCGTCGTTTTCAACCCGGAAGGCTTGCGATAGGCTCGCTCGCAGTGACAACCCGGAGGCGCCCCATGACCGTCGAACTGGTTCCGCTCGAATGTGGATGGGTCCGGCAGGCCCAGTCGATTCTCGAGACCGGGGCATCCAACGACGATATCGACATCCCGGTTCCCGCATGGCTGATCCGCCATCCGAAGGAGACGCTGCTATTCGACGCCGGCCTCCACCCCGGTCTGGCGAAATCACCGGAGAGCCTTGGCCGACTGGCCTCCCTCTTCACTCCGATCCTCGACGAGGGAGGGTCGATTCGCGGACGCCTGGAGGGGGCGGGTGTCGACCCCGATGGAGCGCTCACCGTGATCGTCTCGCACTGCCACTTCGACCACGTCGGGGGTCTCTGCGAGCTTCCCAATGCGCGCCTGATCGTGCAGCGGGCCGAGTGGCAGGCCGCTCACCCGGGAGACGGGCTGAGCTACGACCCGGCTCTCTACGACCTCGGACACGACGTCACGACCGTCGACGGCGATCACGACCTCTTTGGCGACGGCAGCGTCACCTGCATCCCGACCCCCGGTCACTCCGTCGGCCACCAGTCGCTCCGCGTGGTGACGGCGGACGGTCCCGTCGTCGTCGCCGCGGACGCCTGCTACTTCGCCCGCACCCTCGACGGTGGGGCACTCCCCTCGTTCGGATCCGACCGGGAGGCGCAGAAGCGCTCGCTCGGGCGGCTGCGAGCCGAGCGCTCGATGGGCGCCGAGGTGATACCCGGCCACGATCCGGAAGTGTGGCGGCGCCTCGTCGGCCCGTCCTGAGCAAGAGACGGTTCACGCCTTCGAGCGCCCGACTCGGATCAGGGTCGTGAGTCGCGCCCCTTGAGGAGCTCCCGGGCGATGTTGTTCCTCTGGATCTGCGCCGTCCCTCCGGCGATGGTCCAGCCGCGGGCGAATCGGACCAGCCACTCCATCGGATACTCCCGGGAGTACCCGTATCCGCCGAAGATCTCCAGCGCGGCGTTGGTCACCTCCACGCCCATCTCGTTGGAGAAGACCTTCGCCGTAGCGGCCTCCAGGCGGGAGGGGAAGCCCTGCTCGCCGTTCACGACGGCGCGGTAGATCAGCAGCCGGGCGGCGTCGATCTTCACCTTCATGTCGGCGAGCATCCACTGGATGCCCTGGAACTCCGCGATGGGCTTGCCGAACTGCGTCCTCTCCTGGGCGTAGGCCAGGGCCTTCTCGAAGGCGCACTGGGCCGTCGCCAGCGACATGGTCGCGTTGCCGCATCGCTCGGCATTGAAGGCCATCATCATCTTGCGGAATCCGTCCTCCTTGATGAGCACGTTGCCGGCCGGAACCGTGGCGTTCTCGAAGAAGAGCTGGTTCTGGATGGTTCCGGACATGTTCGGCTCGTTCTTGCCGACGCTGAAGCCCGGCGTCTCCCTGTCCACGATGATCGATCCGATTCCCTCGATGCCCTCGCCGAAGCGGCAGTACACCATGAACGCGTCGGCCCGGTCTCCATCGCTGATGAAGGACTTGGCGCCATTCAAGACGTAGTGGTCGCCGTCCTGCACGGCGCGCGTCTTGAGCTCGGTGGCCGCCGAGCCCGCCGTCGGCTCGGTGATGGCGATCGACATCGAGCCTTCCCCCCGGCAGACGGGCGGGATGTACTTCTCCTTCTGCTGATCCGTGCCGTAGCGGGCCACCGCCCGGATCGGACCGAAGTTCGCGCCGAAGACGATTCCCGCGGCGAGCGGATCGACCCTGCCGATCTCCTCCATCACCATGATGGCGTCGACCGGAGTTCGGCCTCCGCCCTGGTACTCCTCCGGCAGCGTCATTCCGAGCAGGCCCATCTCGGCCATCTTCTGCTGCATTTCTCGCGGGTAGTCCCCTCGGCTCTCATGAGTGAACGCGATCGGCCGAAGCTCCCTCTCCGCAAAGGCCTGCACCGTCTGGCGCAGCATCTCCTGCTCTTCGTTCCACTGGAAGTCCATACTCTCTTCCTCCTGCCTGGGGGGCGGATAGCGTCGATGACCAGGGCGGTCAATGACCGGATCTTTACTCGCCCGCCTGCCGAAGCGCTAACTTCGCCGCATGTCCATGGTCGCCCACTACAGGTACTGTCCGGTGTGCCGCTCGGAGTACACGCTGATGGCCACGCGCTGCATCGACTGCGAGGTCGATCTAGTCGACGAAGGCGAGCTGGCCGCCCTCGAGGAGCAGGTCGAGTCGTTCCCCCCCGCATCCGAGCTCGACTGCGTGCGGGTGGCTCCCCTCCCGTGGATCCGAGCCCTGTCGGGGTCTCTCCAGGAGGACGGAATCGGGCATCGGGTCGAGCCCGCCACGACCGACGACGCCCCCGAGGACCAGCGCCCCGACGTCTTCGGCGACGTCCAGCTCTTCGGCCTCTACGTCCAGAGCGCGGACATCTCCCCCGCGCGAGAGATCGACGGCTCCATCGCGGGCCGGCTCCTGCCCGAGGAAGCTCCGGCGCTCGCTGAGGACGAGGAAGAGGCCTGCCCGGCCTGCGGCACTGCGCTCACGCCGGACAGTGTCGAATGCCCGGATTGCGGGCTGCGCTTCGGTTAGCCGCTGCGTTCGTCCGCGGCGAAGATGTCCGCGATCGCGCCCACCAGACCCTCCATCGCATCGGGGCGGTCGGGATTCTTCCGGAGCTGCTCGAATCTCCGCTCGAGCCCGGAGCGGTGATCCTTCGAGAGGGGAGGCAGCGCCTCGTCGGGACGATCGAGAAGCGCCAGCTCGCCGCGCAGGGAGTGGTTGCGGCGCGCAACCAGCCAGTGGTGATAGCGAGCGCGATTGAAGACGACGTGGGGAAAGCTCCGGTTGCGGGTAGGACCAGCGACGAGCTTCTCTCCTCCCAGGGGAACGTCGAGAACCCTGACCTTGACCAGGCGATCGGCGGTCCACCAGCCGAGAGCCGCGCCGACGCCCGCACCCAGCAGGGCGCCCAGCATGAACGACATGCCGCCGAGCTGCGCGTCCACCACGGCGCCGGTCGTGGCCCCGCCCATGGCGCCGGTCGCCATCAGCTCGCTCTTCCGCAGGCCGAAGACGAGCCAGGTCTTCTCCGCGAAGAGGTCCTCGTCGAGCAGCTCGAGCGCGGCTTCACGGCGCTCGATCCGGCGATGGCTGTAGATCATCTCGACCTCGTCGCGGCAGCGCTGCTCCAGCGAGCGGAGACCGTCCTGGAAACGGGCCTCGATTCCCGACCTCACCCTGTCGAGCTCGCCACGAGAGGTCAGCTTCTCCTCCACCTCGAAGCCCAGCATGCTCACCAACCCCCCGGCAATGGCGCGGGCGGCGAGGCGGCGTTGACGCTCCCTGTGCTGCTCGAGGCAGTGGACGGCGCGCTCCAGTGCCTCGCGCCACTCTTCGCGCAGCTGACCGAAGGCGCGGAGCAGATCGACCCGCTTGTCGAACTCCGCCATCACCGCGTCGAAGACGCGAACCACCCTGAAGTACTGACCGAGGGCCGCCTTCCACGGCTCGATGTAGTCGGCCGGGCCGATCGGATTGATCAGCGCCATGCTGGGCTGGCCGGTCCAGCGCAGGATCTCCATCTCCGGCTCGTATTCCTCTCCGAAGGGGACCGAGCCGTCGACGACGTAGAGGATTCCCGCGCCGTCGATGATCGGCTGGAGGAGCTCACACTCTTCCTCGAAGACGTCTTCCCCGCGGTGCGTCTCGACGAACTGACGGACGACCTCGGCGTGGCGGTCGGAGGTGGTCTCCTGCTGGCGCATCCAGTGGAGTGCGCGGCGGGCGCGCTGGAAGCCGGGCGTGTCCACCAGGGCGTAGAGCTCCTCGCCGTCGACGGTCATGGGAAAGCGCCGGCAGCGGGCCGTGGTGCCCGGTTCCGGGCTGATCCCGACCGAGTCGTCGGACGCCAGCGTGGAGACGATGCTGGACTTGCCCTTGTTGGGATGACCGACGACGGCAAAGACCGGCTCGCTCATCGGGCCGCTCCTTCCGTCCACGGGCGAACGCTGAGGGCCGGGTCTTGGAGACCTCGCAGCCGCTTCTCCCATTGTGCCAGATCACCCGGCTCGGGCGGCGCGAGCTGGCCCGAGGCCCGGATCCCGGTGGGAGTGACGACGATCAGCCGGCGTGGGCCGGCGGTGCGGCGCAGGTCGCGGATGAAATCCAGCAGCTCCATCACCGGTGGCTCCCACGCCTTCACCACCAGCACGATCCCCACCGAGGCCAACGAAGCGGACAGCTCGGCGATCGTCTCCTCATCGGCGGAGATCGAGCTCCGGCCGCCGGCGTGGCGAACCGCGACGACCTGGCGGTTCCAGGCGGACTGGCATTGCTGGCCGAGCGATTCGTCCGTGATGTCGAGGCCACTCCAGTTGACCAGGGCGAGCTCGCCGACAGCGAGGGAAGCAGCCTCGGCGGAGGCCGGGGTCTGATCTCCCGGACTCGCGCTCGCCGGGGCTTCGGGGGAAGTGGCCTGGGTGGAGACGAGCTCCGAGGTCAGGCGGTCGACGACCACGGTGACTCCGGGCAGCTCGGCGAAGGCGCCGCGGAGCGATCGAAGCAGCTGCGCGCCCACACCGAGCAGGAGCAGCAGGCGCGGCAACAGACCGTAGGTGAGCATGCTGGCGACGAGAAATGGCCACCACTGACCCCAGCGGCCCGGTTCCGCAACCCCCGGAACGCCCGTCTGGCGGTAGTAGAGCGTCTCGCGAACCAGGTCGAGTGCCGGTACCGCGTCGGGGACGAGTCGAGCCCAGGGCCAGGAGAGCATCCCGGTCAGGCGATGGACGCGCTCGGGATCGGGCTCGAGCGTGGTGCTCCAGGCGAACGCCAGGTCGGAGAAAATGATCAGATACAGGCAACCCGCCAGGGCCCCGAGGTTGAACGCGATCGCGAATGCCTGGGCGGAGAAGAGGATGGCCCACTTCTGGACGCTGGCGAGGTGGCGGCCGTGGGACGAGCCGGCGCGGGTGGCTGCGGCGAGCGGCTGGCGAACCCTCTCGGGAAGCCAGCGGGCGAGGACACGGATCAGTTGACCGGGCGAGAGCCATGCCAACGACTCCTGGACCGCGCTGAACCCGGGAACGCGGCGCGTCAGGCGCTGGGGAAGCATGACCACTCCCAGTGGCAGCAGCAGGAGCAGCTGGGCTCCGACGAAGACCGCCAGGACCTGGACGACGTTTACCGGGCGAGAGCCGTCATAGCTGTAGACCGCTGCGGCAGCGACCCAGCCAACCACGAGGCCGAGGACCGCGAGGAGCAGGATCTGGAGGCGGTAGATCGCACTCAGCGGTTTCCCCGGGAGATGCGCCTCCGTCTTTCGGAGCGAGTCGAGCCAGGCCTGGAGCAGGGTCCGGGTCTCACGGGCGTGAGGGCGCAGTGCACCGACCAGCGCGCGATCGCGGCGGTGCAGGGCCACCTCGGGCTGCCCGGCATCGCGCTCCATCTGAACGACCAGGTCGATCAGATCAGCCAGCATCGAAGCCCTCACGCAGCGAGAATCCGCGCCGTCGAAGCTCCTCGACGTAGAGTGCCGGCGGCACGGCGATCTCGGCCGGGTGTACGCCGCGCGGTGTCTGGCCTCGCGCGCTCATCACGGTCTTGATCGAAGCGTCCCAGCCGGTGGTGCGCTCCATCGCCGTGAAGCCGGTATCCGGATCGTAGCGGTCGATCAGCTCGACGAGCACCTCAGCCGGCTTGCCGTCCTTGACACCCCTGGCCACGACGCGCACCACCACGAAGTCGCGCTCTTCCGGCCCCGCCTTGATCTTCGGGTCCAGCAGGGTGTGCAGCACCTCGCGCGGCGAGACGCTCGCCCCGCCCACCTCGACCGGCTGCTCCTCCAACAGGCCCGCGTCCATGTAGGCCTTCCACTGGGTGAAGTGGCCGGGCCAGCGAAGCGTCTTGTTCCACAGGGTCTGGAGCTTCCCTTCGAAGGTCCAGGGCATGGTCGACGTCCCGCCGCCGGCGACGAACGCCTCCATCTCGCCGATGGGGTCGGGAAGCACGATGGTCTCGTAGTCCTCCGGCAGGAACGTCGGCACCTCGACGCGCCGGCCGCCGCGGATGAAGTGAGCCACACCGTAGTACTCGTTGGTGAGACCGGCGATGTTGAAGGTGAGGATGTAGTTGAAGGGAGGCCTGGGCTCGGCGGGGTTGCCGCCATCCCACATCATGACCTCGTCCGTGCTGTCGAGCTTGCTCATCGCGTAGGTGATCAAGCTGGTGCCCATGCCGGGCACCTGACCACAGTCGGGGATGATCGCGATGCCCGCGTCCTCCGCCTGCGGGCTCTGCAGCAGCTGCATTTGCACCAGCTCGGTGTTGCCGCCGAGGTCGGTCATGCACGCAGCGGCGCGAATCGCGGCGCTGGTGATGCCGGGGTTGTGCCAGTAGGGAACCGCCGACAGGAAGGCGTCCACGCCACTCAGCATGGCCTCGAGCTGCCGGGAATCCGTGACGTCGACGCGGCAGGGCTCCGCCACCTGCCTGTCTAGCAGACGGTTGACGCGTGCGGCCGACTTCTCGGCTGCAGCGGGATCGAGATCCGCGAGCAGAACGCGCTTCGCATCGCCGAAGCGCGCCATGTCGTAGGCCGCCGCCGTGCCCTGCCTTCCGCTGCCGAGGACTGCGTACACCTGACTCACTGGCCACTCCCTTCTCGCGCGCGAACGATCTCACGAATCTGCTGCTCGCAGCGCAGCGGCTCCGGCTCGTGTGTGGCGAGAATCTCCCTGGCGCGTTCACGCGCCCTGCCGAGAGCCGTCGGCCGGCCGGCATCCTTCCACGCCTCGAGAGGCATGCGATCGAGCAGTGTGGGCTGCCAGATCTTCCGCATCTGCTGGAGCGTGTGCTCCTGCTCCATGAAGTGGCCCCCGGGACCCACCGTCTCGATCACTTCGACGGCGAGGCTCTCCGGATCGACGGGGATGTCCGCCGACAGATGCCGCAGCATGTCGAAGAGCTCGCAGTCCAGGAGCAGCTGCTCGAAGGAGAAGACCTTGGCGGCCTGCAGCAGGCCCGCTCCGTAGACGATGTCGGCCCCGGCCAGGAGACTCATCACCCCCGAGACTGCGTTCTCCACGCCGGCCTGCCAGTCGATTCCCTTGGCGCCCGTCGCGAAGGTGCCGACGCAGCTCGGCAGCCGGTAGAAGCGGGCCATCTCGGCGCACGCCGCCTGCAGCAGCGCGTCCTCGGGACCGCCGGCGGTGACGCCACCCCTGCGAAGCTCCATTGCCGTGCTGCAGGATCCGTAGAAGGTCGGGGCCCCCGGGTAGAAGAGCTGCAGCAGCGCGATGCCGGCCAGCAGCTCGGCGTTGGTGAGGACCACGGTCCCCGCCAGGGTCGCCGGCGCGGTCGCACAGGCGATCGCCATGTTCACGAAGCCGGTCGGCAGGCCGGCGGCGGCAAAGACGAAGGCCGCCTCGAGCGAGCCGGCATCGTACGACAGGGGGCTGATGCTGCACTGGAACCCGGAGAGGATGGGGCGCCGCCTGAGTGCATCCGCCCCCCCTGCGATCTCCGCGGCCATCTGCACGGCGGTTCCGGCGCTCGCAGGATCCACCACGGTCATCGCCTGTGCGTGCTTGCTCGAGCCGGTGAGCAGAGCTGCGGTCTCGACGACCGGCTGCATCCGGGGCGCGCAGTCGGCGGCGCTGAGCGCGGGACAGAGGATCGAGATGGCATCGAGCGCATCGGCCACGCGCACGGCGGCTTCCAGATCGGCGCACACCGAGGAGCGTAGCTCGCCCGTCTCCAGGTCGGTGAGCTGGACAGCGTTGCCGTCGAGGGACAGGTGGCTCTGCCTCCCGTCGAGGAGAACATCATCGTCCGGGTGGCGGGCGCAGAGGGTGTAGCTGCTCGGCGCGAAGGCCAGTGCTTGCGCAACGATTTCGGGGGGAAAGCGGACCCGCCGGGTCCCGGAGTCGACGACCAGTCCCAGCTCGCGCGCCTGCTCCTGGCGTTCGGGAGCCAGCGGCATGCTGAGCCCGGTCTCGCTGAGGACGCGTAGACTCGCTTCGTGGATGGCGCGGACCTTGTCCGCGCCCAGCACACGGAGCGGCCTCTCGGAACGCGCGCTGACGACCACGAGCGAATCTCCTCCGGGTCTCGCCGTATCGGCTGGCGTGCGGAGGCCCGAACGGCGCCAGGGTCCCCCACACATCCGGTACAATGAGCTTCCCGCGGGATGCGAGCGACCCGCACCCCGCGGCCAGGAACCATACGACGCATCGGGAATCGACGAAAGGAACGGCCCTGAGCACCGAATCCGAGAGTGAGAGACACCCGCTCCCGCCCCTGCCGCCGCAGCCCGGCGACGTGCCGTGGCCGACCGACGCCTGGCCTCGCGCGGAGATCGACCCCCGGGTGGACCGCGACCTCGTGGCCCGCCTCCTCGACCACGCGTTCGCGCAGCCCGAGAGCCTCGGCACCACCCACGCACTGCTCGTCGTGCACCGGGGGGCGATCGTGGTGGAGCGCTACGCCGAGGGAATGGACGCGAGCACCACGCACGTCTCCTGGTCGATGGCCAAGAGCATGCTCCAGGCCACCATCGGCATCCTCGTGCGCGACGGGCGCATCGATGTCGGGGCGCTCGCCGACGACCCCGCCTGGAGGAGCCCCGGCGACCCGCGCGCGCACATCACGATCGACCAGCTGCTCAAGATGCGGAGCGGTCTCCTGTTCCACGAGGACTACGTCGACGAGCACGTCTCCCACGTGATCGAGATGCTGTTCGGGGCGGGCAAGCCGGATGCCGCGGCCTACGCTGCCGCGCTGCCCCTGGAGCACGAGCCGGGCTCCTTCTTCTCGTACTCGAGCGGCACCTCCAACATCCTCTCGGCTGTCGTGGCTCGCGCACTCGGGGCGCGCGGCGATGCCTACCGCGAGTTCCTCCGCCGCGAGCTCTGGGATCCGCTCGGGATGACGTCGGCGGACCCGCGCTTCGACGAGGCCGGCCACTGGATCGCGTCGTCGTTCGTGTTCGCCACCGCGCAGGACTTCGCGCGCTTCGGACTGCTCTACCTGCGCGACGGCATCTGGGAAGGCCGGAGGATCCTGCCGGAGGGATGGGTCGGACTACGCGCGAACCCACACGGGGACCGACGAGGAGATCGGCCTCGGCTACGGCGCGCACTGGTGGCTGATCCCCGGCAGCCTGGGGATCTTCCGCTGCTCGGGCTACAACGGCCAGCGCATCGCCGTAGTGCCGCCGCTGGATCTCGTGGTGGTGCGGCTGGGCGTCTCGCCGGTGGATCTCCAGCCGGAGCTCGAGCGCTTCAGCATGGAGCTGATCGACGCATTCCGGCCGCTGCTCGGATGGAGGCGAATCGTGAAACCGGGCTCGATCTTCTTCATCACCGGGGCGGCCAACGGAATCGGTGCCAGGGCGGCCGAGCGCGCGGTCGGAGATGGCCACCGCGTCGTCGTCGCGGACGTCGACGAGAGCGCCGCGTCGGATCTCTGCAAACGCCTCGGCGACCGGGCCTTCGCCGTGCGCCTGGACGTGCGCGACGTCGCCGGCTGGGAGGAGGCTCTCGACGCCGCATGGGCGCAGTTCGGCGGCATCGACATCCTGGTCAACAACGCGGGCCTGATCCACCCCGGGTGGTTTCGCGAGCAGTCCATCGAACAGGTCGAGCACATGGTGCAGGTCAACCTGCTGGGTCTGATCAAGGGCGTGCGCGCCATCCTTCCGCGCTTCGCCGCCCAGGGTCACGGCCACATCATCAACATCGCCAGCTACGTCGCGTTCGCGGTTCTCAAGGGCCAGACCGTCTACTCCGCCACCAAGCACGCCGTTCGCGCCTTCCACCACGGAGTCGCCCAGGAGCACGAGAACGATCCGATCGACTTCACGCTGATCTGTCCCACCGCGGTCGACACCCGGATGCTGCGCCAGCAGATCGGCCAGGACTCCTGCGCGCTGGCCTTCTCCGAAGCATCCGTCACTCCGGAGCAGGTCGCCGACGCCATCCATCGCGCCGCGGAGGAGAAGCCACTCGAGATCCTGGTCCCGCGCTGGCCAGGCGCCGCCTTGCGCTTCATCGGCGTGATGCCCCGCCTGCTTCGCAGCATCACGCGCCGAGCCGAGCAGAAGGGGCTGAAGGTCGTCGCCAGGCAGCGCCAGCGCGGCGGGGAGTGACGACCCCACTGCTGCACCCGGCTTCCCTGGGGCGCAACCGTCAGCCTTCCGGCTCTGCCTTGCGGACCTCCACCGACGATGCCCGTCTGATGCGCCATGCCGGAGAGGCGCTCGAGGTTCTCGGGGCCGTCCGCGGCCAGCAGGTTCGCATTCACTCCTCTGGTCTGGCTGGCGATGCCGAGGCCCTCTGCCTTCTGGTGCCCCCAGCCGTGAGGCAGGGCGACCACCCCGGGCATCAGCTCAGCCGTCGTGACGACGGGAACGCAGACGCTCCCCGTGGCCGAAGAGACGCGAGCCAGGTCCGAGTCTTCGAGGCCCAGACGCCTGGCATCCTGGTCGTTCACGTAGAGGTAGTTGGTGCGCCGCCTCCCCTTCGCAAAGGCCGCGGTGTTGTGCATCCACGAGTTGAGACTCAGGTGCTCGCGCTTGCTGATCAGCTTGAACCTCTCGCTTCCCTGTACCTCCAGTCTCGAAATCGGCTTCCAGCTTCCGGGCCGCATCGAGCAGGCGAGCCGGGGCGAGGGCGACCTTGCCGTCATCGGTGAGAACTCGTTCTTCCCAGGAAGCTACCCGCCCGGTTGGGCGCGAGAAGCCTTCCGTGCGGATGGCGGCGGAGTGAGCGAACGCCTCCCAGTCCGAGGCCAAGCGCCACCAGATCGAAGAGCCGCTCGGGACGAATCCCGAGGAAGGGCCGGGACCGGCCCAGATCGAGCATGCGTTGCACCGGCCCGAGGCCGAAGATCGGCACTCCTGCGGCTCGGGCGAGGTCCAGGAGGATCCGACACTCGTCGCGCTGTTCGCCCTCAGGGGCGACGACCCGATCCGTGTACTGGATGTACGGAATGGCCTGGAGCCTCAGCACACTGGGAAAGAGAAACGGAAGGTCCGGACGCTGCAGGTACGAGAGACCCGGCAGGACGTAGTGAGCGAGATTGGCGGTCTCGTTGCGGAAGATGTCGATCGCGACCAGGAGGTCGAGCTGGCCGAGAGCCTCCTCGAGATGTGCCGTGTTCGGACAGGAGAGAAGCGGGTTTCCGCCCACGACGACGAGTGCTCGAACCTGTCCCCGGCCTGGCGTCAGGATCTCGTCCGCCAGGGTTCCGCTCGGAAAGCTGTCGACCACCGAGGCGAAGTCGCCCACTCGCGAGCGATCCTTTCGGACGGCGAACCCGGCCTTCCTGGCGAGGCGGGGAAAGAGCGGCAGGCCCTTGCCGACGAGAGTTCCGCCGCTTCGATCGAGGTTGCCCGAGATGGCGTTGATCGCCTCCTGGATCCAGAAGGCCAGCGAGCCATTGGTCCCCTGACTCACACCCGTGGCGCTGTAGAGCGCCGCGCCCGAGGCTCGCCGATGGAGCTCGACCATCTCTCGGAGCTTCTCCGGACTGACCCGGGTCGCTTCCGCCGTCCGCTCGGCAGTGAAGGGTCGCGCAAGCTCGACGAGCTCGTCGTATCCGGTCGTGAATCGCGCGACCCGCTCACGGTCGACACCGCCGGTGGAGACCAGCTCGTTCAGGAACGACAACAGGAAGAAGACATCGGTGCCGGGACGGATGTGAACCTGCTCGCCCACCGACGCGCGCTGTCTCCGTCGAGCCGCGGGTTGACGAAGAAGACCCGGCCACCCCGCTTCTCGATCTCCTTCAGCCGGGGCAGGGGACGAGGAAGGTTGACGAAGGGCATGCCGGAGACGGCGGGGTTCGCTCCGATCAGGATCAGGCACTCGGTGTGGTCCACGTCCGGGAACGGCTGCAGGAGGGGGGATCCGTACATGTGCTCGGCCACCACGAACTTGTTGCTGCAATCCAGGGACGCCACCTGGTAGCTGGCTTTGCTTCCGATCCCGCGCAGGAAGCCGTTCACGAAGAAGGGCTGCAGGAAGGAGAGCCCGGCCCCGCTTCCCATGTAGCGTTGCGATCGAGTCGGGTCCGAACTCGCTCCGAAGGGATCGCAGCTTCTCCCCGATCTCTTCGAGTGCCCGATCCCACGAGATTCGCTGGAACCGACTCACCAGACCGCTCGAGCGGGTGCTCGGAGACGATCCGGAGAGTGATGGATTTCTCCGAACCGGACGCCCTTGGCGCAGGCATGACCTCGGCTGACGACGTGCTCCCTGTCCGGCCGGATCTCGACCACGCGATTCCCCTCCACCGTGACCGTGAGCCCGCAGAGCGCTTCACAGAGTCGGCAGAAGGTGGAGTGAAGCTCAGCCATGGTGGAGCTGCGGAGTACGCAATGGATGAAACCGCCCGATTCGCGTGATCTCGTTGGAGGCCCGCGAACCCCTATAATGGCCGGGTACCCGAGCAGGTCAAGCAGTTTCCCGGCTCTTTCGAGACCGCACTGGAGCGCCCTCCGAAGCGGCGCAGCCCGAGGAGATGCGATGGACTTCGACATCCCGGCCGAACTGGCCGACTACCTGAAAGAGCTCGACGAGTTCATCGAGCGGGAGATCAAGCCCCTCGAGGAGGCCGACGACAACATACGCTTCTTCGATCACCGGCGCGAGAACGCCCGCACCGACTGGGATCGGGGCGGACTGCCGACCCCGGAGTGGGAGGCGCTGCTCGATGAGGCGCGCCGTCGCGCCGACGCCGCCGGTCACTACCGCTACCCCTACCCTGAGGAGTACGGCGGCCGGGGCGGCAGCAATCTCGGAATGGCGATCATCCGGGAGCACCTCGCCGCCAGGGGGCTGGGGCTGCACAACGACCTGCAGAACGAGCACTCCATCGTCGGCAACAACGTCGGGCTGCTGCTGATGCTGGACTACGGCTCCGAAGCCCAGAAGAGCGAGTGGATCGATGCCCTGCTCGAGGGCCGCAAGGGCTTCGCCTTTGCGATCACCGAGTCCGCCCACGGCTCGGACGCCACCCACATGGAGACGAGCGCCGTCCGCGATGGAGACGGCTGGCGGATCGACGGCGAGAAGACCTGGAACACCGGCATCCATCGGGCTCCCTACAACCTGGTCTTCGCGCGAACGGGTGGCAAGGCGGGAGACGGAAACGGGATCACCGCGTTCCTGGTACCCATGGACGCCCCGGGCGTCAAGATCGAGGAGATGCTCTGGACCTTCAACATGCCGACCGATCACGGCCGCGTCTCCCTCACCGACGTGCGGGTCGGCGACGATGCGATCTTCGGCGAGGAGGGGCGCGGGCTTCAGATCGTGCAGCACTTCTTCAACGAGAACCGCATCCGCCAGGCGGCTTCGAGTCTGGGCGCCGCGCAGTTCTGCATCGACGAGTCGGTCGCGTACGCGAAGGTGCGGGCGCCCTTCGGCAAGCCTCTGGCCGTCAACCAGGCGATCCAGTTCCCGCTGGTCGAGCTGCAGACGCAGTGCGAGATGGTGCGAGCACTGATCCACAAGACCGCGTGGATGATGGACACCTACGGCGCGTTCTCGGTTTCCGACAAGGTCTCCATGTGCAACTACTGGTCGAACCGGCTCTGCTGCGAGGCCGCGGACCGCGCCATGCAGGTGCACGGCGGGCTGGGCTACTCGCGCCACAAGCCCTTCGAGCACATCTACCGGCACCACCGGCGCTACCGGATCACCGAGGGCGCCGAGGAGATCCAGATGCGCCGGGTGGCGGGCTACATGTTCGGCTTCATGAAGCAGCGCGCGCCCAAGGGCGTGGCGGAAGACTGAGCTGACTCCAGCGAACGCCGGGATTCAACCGAGCCCGAAGGCGTCCAGAGCGGCGCGCGCTACCTGGTCTCCCCACTCCTGCACGAAGTGGTTCCCCTCGGCGACCTCGAAGGGCGGCGGGCAGCCGCGGATCGTCGAGCGCAGCTCCTCCATCACGGGCGGACCGAGCACGACGTCCTGCATGCCCACGGCCATGAAGGTCTCGCCCTGCCAGTCGTTGGCGAAGAACCTGCGAGCCCGCTCGCCGTGCTCGACCCCCGCCATGCCTGGCTCCACCGGGACCATCTGGGGGAAGCGGCGCACGCCGGCCTGGTGGCGTTCATCGGGGAAGGGGGCGTGGTAGGCGGCGAGGTCGAGAGGCGACATGTGCGAGCCCGCAGAGCTCAGCGCCAGCAGGCCTGCCACCGGGATGTCCCGGAAGGTCCCGGCGAAGCTCTTCCACATCTGGAAGCCCGGGCTGACGTCCTTGCCGACCGGGATCGCCGTATTCATCACCAGCAGCCGGGAGAAACGCTCGGGCATCTCCGGGACGACCGAGAGGCCGAGGATGCCGCCCCAGTCCTGGCAGACCAGTGTGATGCGCTGGAGGTCGAGCCGTTCGACGAAGCGCAGCAGCGCGTCGCGGTGGAAGTCGAAGCTGTAGACCTCGTCGCGCACCGGCTTGTCGGAGCGGCCGAAGCCGAAGAAGTCCGGCGCCACGGCGCGGCAACCGGCCCCCGTGAAGACCGGGATCATCTTCCGGTAGAGGTAGGCCCAGGTGGGCTCGCCGTGAAGGCAGAGGAAGAGGTCCTCGGCGTCGGGGGGGCCCTCGTCCACGTAGTGGAGCCGCAATCCCTCGAATCCCCGTAGGTCCTCGATGTAGCGGGGCTGATAGGGAAAGCCCGGAAGAACAGCGAATCGTTCCTCCGGAGTGCGCAGGGCCTCGATCCCGGCCGTCATCGTATCGTCTCCATGCGGTGAGCTACGGCTCCGAGAGACAGCGCGGGGAAAGCCCGCTCACGGCTGGTAGGGCTCCATCCCCGCTCGCTCGAACATGCTGTCGTCACAGCAGGGCGGCGGCCCCCCCATGGACTTCATCAGATTCCGGATCTTCTCCGCCGCCTGCCGAGTGTCCTCGGGCGTATTCGGATCGTGCAGGGCCTGCCAGGTGAAGTCCAAGGCTGCGAGCAGCTCCGTCCGCGTGGAATCGCTGAGCTTGAGCAGTGAGAAGCGACGCTTGTGGCTCTGGACGAACGCGTCGTAGGTGAGCGGTCTGTCCGGCCGCCTCGGCGCCTTCGCCTGCTTGAGGAGCTCCGTCGGGTCGTTCTCGTTCTTGCGGAGAGCCGCGTTGATGGATACGACCGTGCCATCGAGCTCTTCCCGGGCGCCTTCCGAGAGGCCCATCAGCTCCCAGATCTCGGCGTGCGTCGCCAGGAGCTCCGCGTTCCGCTCTTCGATCCGAGAAGTGTCTGCCGCAGCCGGCACCACAGGCGCTACCGATTCCTGCTCCGAGACTTCCGGCTGCGGTGATTCCTCTACCGGGGGCGTCGAGCAGGACTCCGCTGCGACGAGAAGAACGAGCAGAATCGGGACCCATCGAAGCATCACTCTTCTCCCAACTTGGCGAGCACCTCCTGTCAACATGGCACGGACAGATCGGCGCTTCAAGCGCGGGCCAGCCGGTCCGGGGGCCCCTCCCCGCTCGACCCCCCAGCCCCCCAGACACGCCATCCTGTAGTAACTTCGACTACACCATGGAAATCGAGCTCGGACGTCTGCTCCTGGAGAACCCGCTCCTGCTGGCCTTCCTGGTCATCGGCCTCGGCTACCTGGTCGGCAAGGTCCGCATCGGCGGAGTGGACGTGGGCGTCACGGCGGGCGTCCTGCTGGTGGGCCTGGTGCTCGGCCACCTGGGCTTCCCAGACCAGCCCGGGGCCGCGAGCTTCGGCTTCGCCATCTTCATCTTCTCCGTCGGAGTACAGGCCGGGCCGAGCTTCTTCAGCGCGCTGCGCGAGGACGGCAGGCGCTACATCATCCTCGCGCTGGTGGTGGCCGGGACGGCGGCGATCCTCGCCGCCACGCTGTCGAAGCTGCTCGGCCTCGAGCAGGGCCTGGGAGCGGGGCTGCTGGCGGGTGCGCTCACCAGCACTCCCACGCTCGCCGGCGCCCAGGATGCGGTGACCTCCGGGCTGGCGCGCCTGCCCGAGGGCATCGACGCGGTGCGCGCCTCCAGGAACGTGAGCGTCGGCTACGCGATCACCTACCTCTTCGGAACCGTCGGCATGATCCTCGCCGTGCGCTTCGTGCCCCGGAGGCTGGGGATCGACCTGCCGGCGGAGGCCCGCAGGATCGCACAGGAGCGTGGGATTGGAATCCGCAGGCGGCTGGTGGGCTCGGCGGCGACGCTGCCCATTATCCGGGCCTACCGTGCGTCAGAAGAGCTGGCGGACAAGACCATCGAGCAGGCTCGCATCGAGCTGGATCGCAAGGTGCTGCCGCTCCGCGTCCGGCGGGGCCGCGAGATCCTGGAGGCGGAGCCCTCGCTCGAGATCCAGTCGGGCGACGTGATCTCGGTGATTGCGAGCGTCGATCAGCACCGCGACACCCGCGAACGTGTCGGCGAGGAGATCCTCGACCCCGAGCTGATCGACTTCACGATCGTGACGCGGGAGATCGTGATCAGCCAGGCCACCGGCACCGGCAAGCCGCTCTCAGAGCTCGGCCTGCGCGACGACTACGGGTGCCTCCCGGTCCGGCTCACCCGGGCCACGATCGACCTCGCGGTCGAGCCCGGAGCCGTCCTCCAGCGCGGCGACCGGCTTCAGGTGACGGGCGAGGAGTCCAGGGTCGAGAGGCTGGCGGAGGCACTCGGCTACCTCGAGGGCGAGGTGGAGCAAACCGACCTCCTGACCTTCGCCTTCGGGATGGCAATCGGCTTCCTGCTCGGACTCGTGGTGGTGAAGGTCGGGGGGATCTCGATCGGTCTCGGCACCGCGGGGGGCCTGCTGCTGGTCGGCATCCTGGTGGGCTTCCTCGGCTCGGTCAATCCGACCTTCGGAATGATGCCCGCACCGGCGCGCTCCTTTCTGATGAACTTCGGTCTGGCGCTGTTCATGGCCCAGGTGGGTCTCAAGGCGGGCGTGGGCGTGGTCGAGGCGCTGACCTCGGTCGGGCCCGCGATGATCGGAGCGGGCGTTCTGGTCACCCTGCTCCCGCTGAGCGTGGGGTTTGCGGTGGGCCGCTACGCGCTCGGCATGAACCCCGCCCTCCTCCTCGGCTCGCTCACCGGCGCCATGACCAGCACCCCAGCGCTCAACGTCCTGACCGATCTCTCGCGCAGCTCGGTTCCCGCCCTCGGCTACGCGGGGACCTACACGTTCGCCAACGTACTCCTCACCTTTGCGGGCACCGTGCTGATGATGCTGTAGCCTCGGGACTTCCACTCCAAGGGAGGACCCGATGGCGAACGTATTCCCCACCGAGTTCACGCCGTGGACGGCGGCGCTCGGCGGGCTCCTGATCGGAGTCGCGGCATCGCTGCTGATTCTCGGCAATGGCCGCATCGCGGGCATCAGCGGGATCTGCGGCCGGCTCTTCGCCCCCGGTAGCGGCGACCGCGGCTGGCGGCTCAGCTTCCTGGTGGGGCTTCCGCTGGGAGCGCTCGCGGTGGATGCGATCCGGGGTGGACTTGCGGTCCAGATCACGGCTTCGCCGCTCGCGATCGTGGCCGCCGGCCTCCTGGTCGGCTTCGGCACGCAGCTCGGCAACGGCTGCACCAGTGGCCACGGGGTGTGCGGCCTGGCACGCGGCTCGCGACGCTCGCTTGCGGCGACCATCACCTTCATGGCCAGCGCTGCGGTCACCGTGTTCCTCGCGCGCCACGTGGTCGGAGGTTGAATCGATGCGAATCGTGATCGCGTTGTTCGCGGGCTTTGCCTTCGGCGCCGGGCTCGCTTTCGCCGACATGACGAACCCCGCCAAGGTGCAGAACTTCCTCGACTTCTTCGGAAGCTGGGACCCGAGCCTCGCGTTCGTGATGGGCGCGGGGCTCGCCGTCGCCGCGGTGGGCTTCGCCGCCGCCAGCAAGCGCCCGGCGCCGCTCTTCGGCGGGACCTTCGAGCTGCCGACCCGGCGAGACCTCGATGCGGAGCTGCTCGGCGGTGCGGCGCTCTTCGGCGTGGGGTGGGGACTCGCGGGCTTCTGTCCGGGACCGGCGCTGGCCGCGCTGCCGCAAAACGTCGGCGCCGTCTACGCCTTCGTGCTGGCGATGCTCGCCGGGATGGCCCTGCACCGGCTCGTGTACGTCCCGCTCCGAGAGAAGGCCGCGAAGCAGCCGGAAGGCTGAGCATCACGGCAAGGCCGGCCACCGCATACCGTGGTGGGTGCTGGCATCTTTCGGCTGGCGGGCAGGCCGGAGTGGGCGGCTCGATAGGGCAACTCGAGGCGTTTGACACCGTTCGTCCCCGAACGCACTCTCTCGTCTCGATGAGCGGCACGTGCTGGCAGCAGAGACGTTCGATGAACCGCCTGCTCTGCACGGCGTGGCTGGCGGCGCTGGCCATCCTCGTGCCGTCCAGCACCTCCTTTTCCACCGATGATCCGCTGACCTTCGCCGAGCGGCAGTGGCTCGACGCGCACCCCACCATCCGGCTGGCTCCCACGCCGAGCTACGAGCCGACCGAGTTCTTCGACGAGCAGGGCGTCTACCGCGGGATCACCGCGGACATCGTCGCGACGATCGAGGAACGTCTCGGCATCGAGTTCGAGGTCGTGCGCAACGAAACCTGGGCGGAGACGATCGAGGAGCTCCGATCGGGTCGGCTCGACGCCGTACCCATCGCGGCCCGTACGCCGGAGCGCGACGAATTCCTCGTCTTCGGGGCACCCTACGTCGTCTACCCCGCGGTGATCCTCGTCAGAAAGGGCGTGGAGCTGGGCGCGAGCCTCGAAGCCTTCGCTGGCAGGCGCGTGGCCGTGCCTCAGGGCTACGCCGCCGAGGAGTACGTGCGGGGCAACTTCCCCGAAGTGGAGGTCGTGCCCTATCCCTCCCCCGTAGCGGCGCTACGAGCCGTCTCCATCGGGGAGGTCGATGCCTACGTCACCGAGATGGCCTCGGCAGCCTGGTACATGCAACAGGAAGGAATCTCGAACCTGACCATCGCCGGGGAATCGGGCTTCGTCTACGAAATGGGCTTTGCCTGCCGCCGCGACTGGCCCGAGCTGGTCCGCATCTTCCAGAAGGGACTGGACCTGGTCAGCGAGGAGGAACGCCAGGCGATCTTTCAGCACTGGGTGCGGCCTTTCGAAGAGGCACCGTTCTGGAGGGAGCGGGCGTTCTGGTGGACGGCGTCCGGTGTCGCCCTCGGGTTGGCGGTGATCGCCCTGATCGGCATGGGGTGGAACCGACAGCTGAGCCGCCTCGTCGATCAGCGAACTGCCGAGCTCCAACAGCACCGCGAACGCCTCGAAGAGCTGGTCGCGCAGCGAACCGCACAGCTGCGCGAGGCCATGGAGGAGGCGCGGTCTGCCAACCAGGCCAAGAGCCGCTTCCTCGCCAACATGAGCCACGAGCTTCGCACGCCGATGAACGCCATCATCGGCTACAGCGAAATGCTGATGGAAGATGCCGAAGAAGAGGGCGACGAGGTCGCAGCGGCCGACCTGAAGAAGATCCGGAGTGCGGGCAAGCACCTGCTGGCGCTCATCAACGACGTCCTCGACCTCTCCAAGATCGAAGCCGGCAAGATGGAGGTCCACCTCGAGGACTTCGAGATCGCTCCCGTCATCGACGATGTCGTCGCCACCAGCGAAGCCCTGGTGAAGAAGAACGACAACCGCTTGCGGGTCGAGGTGGACCCGTCGCTCGGGTCGATGCGGGCCGATCTCACCAAGGTCCGGCAAGCGCTCTTCAACCTGCTGGGCAACGCCGCGAAGTTCACGCGGGAGGGTGAGATCGCACTCCTGGTGGCGCAGGAGACGCGGGACGGCGTTCCGTGGGTGCAGATGTCGGTTTCCGACACGGGTATCGGGATCCCGCCCGAGAAGCAAGATCGCGTCTTCGAAGAGTTCTCCCAGGCCGACGACGACACCAGTCGAACATACGGGGGTACGGGTCTGGGCCTCCCGATCAGCCGCCGCTTCTGTCGGATGATGGGCGGCGACGTGACCCTGGAGAGCCGCGCCGGTGAAGGCTCCACGTTCACGATCCAGCTGCCGATCCGCGTGATGCCCGACGCAGAGCTGCCCGCCGCAGCAAAGGCGACCGCGGCAGAAGCCGCGCTCCCCGCCAGCCCCGGGGAATCGAGCACGGTGCTCGTGATCGACGACGATCCCAATGCGCTGGATCTGCTCGGAAGGACCCTGCAGAGCACGGGGCATCGCGTCGTGACGACGAGCGATGGCCAGGAGGCCCTGCGCCTGGCCAGGACCCTGCAACCGGCCGCGATCACCCTGGACGTCGTGATGCCCGGCATGGACGGCTGGGAAGTGCTGCGCGAGCTCAAGCTCGATCCCGAGACGAGAGACATCCCGGTCGTCATGGTCACGATGACCGACGACCGGGAGACGGGCTACGCCCTGGGAGCCACCGAGTTCCTGACCAAGCCCATCGAGCGCGGCCGGCTCGTGCAGATGCTCGAGCGCTACGCACAGGCGGACTCCCAGCGATGTGCGCTGGTGGTGGACGACCAGCCGGAGAATCGCGAGACACTGAGGCGGACCCTCGAGAAGCAGGGCTGGCAGGTGAGCGAGGCCGAGAACGGCCGCGTGGCCCTCGACCGCGTCGCAGAGCACTGCCCCTCGCTGATCCTCCTCGACCTGATGATGCCCGTGATGGACGGCTTCGAGTTCGTGATGGAGCTGCGCAAGGTCGAGGCGTGGCGCGAGATTCCCATCGTCGTGGTGACCGCCCGCGATCTCAGCGAGGAGGACCGCAGCCGGCTGAGCGGCGAGGTCGTGGGTCTGATCCAGAAGGGCGGCATGGACCGCGAATCGCTGCTGGCGCAGCTCCGCGCGCAGCTGTCGACGCTCGGTTGACAGGCTGCGTCCGCGCGACGCGATCGACGCAGACGAGCGTCGCGTCTGTCATGCGTAAGAATCTCCACGCCTGGAACTCGGCCCTTCGACCTCGACCGGAGCGTCTACGCGGTAGCGCTGAGGCAGGGAATCCTTCGCTCGCAACCGGCAACCCTACGAATGGGCTGCTCTAGTTTGTCGGAGAGACTTCCATCGCGTGACATGCCGCGATGAAGCCGAACGTGGCTGCGGGGCCCAGCGTGGAGCCGGGACCGGGGTAGGCCCGCCCCATCGCTGAAGCAGCGCAATTGCCGATCGCGTACAGCCCCTGGATCGGCTCCTCGGCCTCGTTCAGCACACGAGCGCTGATATCGGTGCGCAGCCCCCCCTTGGTCCCCAGGTCTCCTGGATAGGTCTCGACACCGTAGAAGGGGGGCTTCTCGATGGGCCCCAGACAGGGGTTCGGTTCGACGCGTCCGTCGCCGTAGTAGCGCTGAAAGATGCTGCTACCGCGTCGGAAGTCGCTGTCGTATCCCTTGCGCACAAGCTCGTTGAGCCTGGCGACGCTCCTCGAGAGACCCGCCGCATCGATCCCGAGCAGCTTGGCGAGCCCCTCCAGCGTGTCGGCCCGCCTCAGGAAGTCGCGCTTCAAACGCCGCGGCAGAATCCAGTCGGGCTGCTGGGCGCCCGGCAGGAGCGGACCACAGAGATACTTCTTGCGGAAGCTGGCGTCGTGGATCAAGAAGCAGGGAATGGTCGGCGCCCCGGCCGTGTGCTTCTCGTGGATCGCGTTCACCACGTCGATGTACGGGAGGGCTTCGTTGACGAAGCGCTCACCTCGCCGGTCGACCAGGATGCTCCCGGGTAGCGACTTCTCGATGAAGAGCATCCGGGCATGGGGCTCGCTCGCAACGACCGTGGTGGGACCCCACCAGGCATCGTCCATCAGGTCGGTGGCGGCACCCACTGCGAGACCCATCTGGATCGCATCGCCCGTGTTGTCGGGGTTGCCACAGGTCCACTCGGCTCGGGTCGGACCGGGCAGGTATTTCTCCCGCATCGCCTGACTGGCTTCGAACCCGCCCGTGGCCAGAACGACGCCCTTCCGGGCGCGGATCCGGATCGTGCGGCCGTCCTGTTCGGCCGCGACACCGACCACGCGGCCTTCCTCCACGAGCAACTCGCGGGCAGAGGTGTCCAGCCAGAGTGGAATGCTGCGATCCAGTAGAGAGCAGCGAAGCCCGCCGACCAACGCGTTCCCCATCACCAGGTTGCGGTCGCGCCTCGACCGGAAGCGCCACGGCAGGTCGAGGAAGTACCCGGCGAAGAGACGCAGCATCAGACCGACCCGTCCCCTCTCCCGGCAGAGGAGCTTTCGCCCCTCCGCGATGGTCAGGGCGATCCGCCCGATGACCAGGGTCTGGGTGGCACTCTCTCGCATGCGCAGGAACTCGTCGCCGAGCTTCCTGGCGTGGAAGCTCTTCGCCTCCAGGGAGCGGCCGCCGGAGCAGAAACCCGATGCCGCCGGGTAGTAGTCCGGGTACTCCGGCAAGAGGGCAAACTCGAGCTGCGTCTGCTCGCAGAGGTACCGCGCCATCTTGGGCGCGGTCTCCACGTAGGCGCGCAGCCGATCCTCGGAGACGACGCCCCCGCTCGTCTCCTTCAGATAGGCCAACGCGTCTTCCGGCGTGTCGTCGATGCCAAACTCACCCATCAGGCGGTTGTTCGGCACCCAGAGACAGCCGCCCGACATGGCCGAAGAGCCCCCGTACTGCGAGCCCTTCTCGATCAGCAGGACGACGGCCCCTTCGTCGTGCGCCTTGAGGGCGCAGACCATGGCGCCCGCGCCCGAGCCGACCACGAGCAGGTCGACGACATGATCCCAGTCGTTCTTCGCGCCGCTCTCTGAAACCACTTCGCTCTTCAGCGCCGCCATTGGCCAACCCTCTCTGGTAGCAACCGGCTAGAGCCGTAGAAGGTTTCGCGGGAAGAATCGGATCTTTTCGATAACGCCACTCGAGGAAGAATGCAACCGCATTTCTATGGGGTTTTTCCGTTCCCTTTGGCCCGCCGCGGGCATGAGGTGCCGACCTGCGGATGTCTTGCGTTTCCCGGTTCTTGGACGGATCCGGTCTCAAACCGCGCCGTCTTCGATGGGACCGCGCAGCACTGGCGCAAGCTGCGGCATGGGAGATCGCTTGCGCACGCGGACTTTCCAGACGGCAGGGCGCTCGCCCGATCTCGGCGCGCGGGTCACGCAGGGATGTGAGGAATCGTTCAGGAAGAGCTTTCGATCAGCTCACCGCCTCGACACGGCAGGGGACGAATCGGTGGTATGGAGTCGCCGCCAACCGATCCCGATGGGTGTTCTTGGCCAGCCGGTTGGCATTGGCTCCGAACGTCTTCCCCTGGTGGATTAAGCCGAATCCGTGCGGCATCAGGAGATATCCGGGGCGGGTGGCTTCCGTCACCTCGAGCTCGATGGACTCCTCGCCGGCTTCCGTGCTCACTCGCACGATCTGCCCGTCTTTCAGACCGTTCTCTTCCGCGTCCTTGGGGTTCATGTACAAGGTGCAGGCCCGCTTGCCTTCGTTCCAGATGGGATCACGCATGCATGAGTTGGCGTTCATATCCATGTGATTGCCCGAAGACATGATGAAGGGGAAGGCCCGGTCGGGCTCGAGCGCTGCTGCTTCCCTGGCCGGATCGATCTCTTCCATCCACGCCCGGAGCTCGGGAACAGCCAGGTGAATGCGGCCATCTTCGGTCTCCAATCGCTCCAGGTTGTTGCTCGTGTCCACTTCCCCGGCCCAGATCCCCTGGGGATGCTCCAGACCGGCCTTGAAGATCTCCTCGCCCAGCAGCGGCCCGGGGGTGAAGCCCGCCCGGCCGGCATTCTGCTGGGCTTCCGGAGGCAGGGTCTGCAGCGCAGCCCAGACGGTGGCCAGGTTGATCGAACCCATGCTCTTGCCCAGGGTCCTGGCGAGGACGAAGGGAATGCGAGGAGCGACCTCGGGATTGGCTCCCATGTACTCCATCAAGGCAAGGCCGAACTTCAATCGGTCGCCAGCTGTCGGCTGCTTCGGAAAGTGATCCCGGTATGTCTGGAACCAGGCCGAGACGCTCCGCCAGCCGCGTGAAGATCTCCGCCGCCTCCAGCTGCTCTCCCTCCGGCTCGACCGACGGCTGGTTGATCTGGAAGAACACCTTGGGATAGCCGCCCAGTACGAGTCCCGTGTTCCACGACTCGAATCCAGAGAGATCGGGCAGAACATACTGGGATGCGGCCGCCGTCTCGGTCATGGCGACGTCGATGGTGACCAGCAGGTCCAGCTCTTCGAACGCTTCCTCGTAGGCCGTGGTGTCGGCGAAGGAGCGAAGCGGGTTGGCGGCGCTGACGATCACGGCCCGGAGACGCTCGGGATGGTCGGACAGGATCTCTTCTGGCATGACGTTGGGCGGATACAGCCCGGTGATGGCCGGGAAGTCGGTGGCCACCGTGCGCCAGGTATTGGGATCACTCTCGTCGGAGTGAGCGCCGAGACCAAAGACACTGCTCGGCAGGACGTTCCCGCCGGGCACCCCGATTCGGCCACACACCGCCCTGAGGACGGTCTCGAGATAGGACACCAGGGTACTGTGGCGATTCATCAGCACACCCAGGTCGCTGTCGTGGCTGGACTTCCGGGTGGCGAAGAGCCGGCTCACCTCTCTCACCTGCTCGAAGTCGAGCTCGCACACACGAAGCGCGGCCTTGGCGTCGAAGTCGGTGAACCAGGAGCGAATCTCCTCGAACCCGGACACGTGCCGGTCGATGTAGTCCTGATCGTGCCAGCCTTCGTTCAAGATGATCGAGATCATGGCGCGATAGAAGAGCGCGTCGGTTCCGGGTCGGATGGCGAGGTGGATATCGGCGAGCTTGGCGGTTTCCGTTCGCCGCGGATCGACGACCACCAGCAGCCGATCGGGATCCTTGGCCATCTTCTTCAAGAAGGTACGGGCCCGCTGAAAGTGGTGGCTCATCATGGGGTTCTTTCCCACGATGAGCAGCATGTCCGTTTCCTCTTCGTCCGCGGTCGTGTGAATCGATTGGCGGCCGAAGGTTCTTCCATCCGCCCAGAAACGGCCGGTCAGCTCTTGCGCGATGGCGTTGTACACATACTGCGAGCCGAGCTCATTCAGGAGCGAGAGCGCATACCTCATCTGCATCGGGCTAGCCAACGTACCCCCACCCATCAGAGCCAGGGAGCGGGGACCGTGAGCGTCAAGGATCGCCTTCAGCTTCTCCGCGATCTCGTCCAGCGCCTGATCCCACGAAACCCGTTCGAAGGCATCGCCCACCTTCTTCATCGGGTACAGGAGTCGGTCCGCGTGGTGCTGATAGTGGGCGACGGACTGGCCCTTGCGACAGATGTAGCCCTGGCTGCGCGGGTGCTCCTTGTCCGACCGGACCTTGACCATCCGGTTGTCTTCCACCTGCACTTCGAGCCCGCAAAGGTTTCCACACAGGACACATCGGGTCTTCTTCTTCTCTGCCATGTTTCCTCCCACGATCACCCTGACGGGTTCAACCAGTAGCCATGGCTTCTCTAAGCGCCTTGGGATCCTTCGGAATCTCGGGATACCCGGGCTTGTTGACCATCCTTATCGCTTCATCCGGACAGCCCGTCGCGCAGACCGCACAGCCGAAGCACCGATCGAGATCCACCACCGGCAGATCGCCGTCTCCCATGCTCAATGCCTCCGGCGGGCATCTGTCGATGCAGATGTCGCAGGAAGTGCATTCATCTGCATCGAAGACGGGCTCGAACCCCGAGTTGAAATACGCTCCGGGCTTGCTCATGGAGAGGGCTGCCTTGACGGCTCCGCAATGCCAGCGGTCACAATTGCAGATGAATCCGACACCCTCTGCCGTGTTCTGACTCATGTGAATCAGGCCCGCTTTCTCGGCCCGTTCGATGACTTCCCGAGCTTCTTTCTTCGTCAGCGGCCTGGCGCCGAGCCTTTCGGCGGAGAATTGGGCGCCTGCACCGAACTGCATGCAGACATCGTTGGGCATGCCGTGGATATCCTCGTCCCTCAGCACCGCAGCGTGACGGCAGAAGCAGGTACTCACCGAAATGAAATCGCTCTGATCGATATAGGTCTGTACCTGGTCGTGAGTGCGAACGGTGTTCCCCGAATCTACGGTGCGGTCCACGGTAATCACCCGGGTGGTGGGAAACATCGTCTCCATGGTCGGAGTGAGAGCATCAAAGGCTCTTTCGTAGTCGTGGATGAGTCTGGCGAGCTTCTTGTCCCGTTCTGTGGTGGTTCCCGGCATGAACTGAAACTCCAGGATGCCAGGCATGAAGCGCGAACTCATGTAGAGCTGGGTTCCATTCATCTCGAGAGCCACGCAAAGTCCCTTGTTGGCCATCGCTTCCAGAATCGCTTCGATTGCCTCCCGATCCCGGTCGGCTATTTCCGACATCTTCTCGGCGGTGAAGGGACCTTTGGGCATGGCATTGTTGACTTCGGCCTCTTCCGGGGTGAACAACTCTTCCACCATGGCGAAGAATTCAGGTATGTCCTTGCCCGCATACGGACCACCGCGCTTCTTCATCACCTCCAGCAATTCCCGATAGACATCCTGACTCATGGCTACACCCCTAGTTGGTTGCATTCAGATTTCTGGAACAAACTGTGCGACAGACCGGCCTGGTCACGAGACCTCCACTTCATCCCGAGCCTTCCTGGATGGGACCGCGACGGACCGGAGGCAGGTTCGGCAAGGGAGGTCGCTCGCGCACGCGGACTTCCCAGACGGGGGCCTCCTCACCGCATTCCGAGCACGAGACTCGCGGCGAGAAGTCACTGGAACAACGGGTGTGCTCGTAGAGCAGCGGCGGCCCGCCCTCGTCTGCGTAGTACTTGTTGCTCCACTGCACCATTCCCATCATGACCGGATACAGGTCGAGACCCTTCGAGGTCAGGCGGTACTCGTGACGAGTGGGGCGCTCCTGATAGACCGCACGCTCCAGGATCCCGGCCTCGCAGAGATCCCCCAGACGCTGCGTGAGGGTCGTTCGGGAGATCCCCAGGCGAGCCCTGAACGTCTCGAAGCGGCGGACTCCGAGGAAGGAGTCGCTCAGGATCAGGAGCGCCCAGCGGTCGCCCAGAACGGAGAGAAAGCGGGCGATCGGGCAATGCTCGTCGCATAGCTCGCCCCACTTCATGGTCGGCCTCCCTCAGGCAGCTTCGAGCTGGTTGATGCGACGGGGAATCCCGTGGAGATGGGGGGCTTCTCTTCCATCGCCGTCTCCTCGGGAACCGCGCCTGGAGCCGCCCATGCCGCATCGGAATGAGTCCAGTAACTGGACTATGTTAGTTCGAAATCAGGACTTGGCAACGGCTGAATGCTGCCGGATGTGGCGGCCAGGGGGTCGACCCGGCGGCCGGGCGGCCCCTGCCCGGCTGGCTTCCGACGCGTCAAACTGAGGGTCTCGCTGATCAGAAAGGAAGGGCTCGGGAATGCTTCGCAACGTGAGGGTGCTCGATCTCAGCCGCGTGCTCTCCGGCCCGTTCTGCACGCGGATGCTGGCCGACATGGGCGCGGAAGTGATCAAGGTCGAGTCCATCAGCGGCGAACCGATGCGCCTCTATCCGCCATTCAAGGGGAAGCACTCCAGCTACTTCACGCAGTGGAATGTTGGAAAGAAGAGCGGCTCTGGCGTAGCCAACCGGAACCGCGCTCGTTTGGTGGCTCGCCCGACATCTCTACTTGGCGGAGAACCCGACATTTCTAATTTGGGTTGACACTCGTCGATCTGGAGCTGCCGGGAGTCGGCACGGTGCCCGTCGTCAATACGCCATTCAATTTCTCGGCCAGGCCGACTGGACCTCGAGGCCGACCGCCCGGCCTCGGCGAGCACAACCGTTACGTCTTGACGGAGCTGCTGGGGCTCTCCAGGGAGGAGCTCCGCGCCCTGGAGGACGAGGGAGTCATCCGCCAGGAAGGTGAGGAAGCCTGAGAATGAACGTCATCGACATCGAATGCGACATCCCCACCAAAGAGGTCTACCAGGCCATCCTCGACGACATCCGACAGGGCAAGATCGATCAGGGGATGGCCAGCTACCTGAGCGTCTTCGGGCCGGGATGGGCGGGTGCGATGGGCATGAGCGCCGAGGAGTTCGAGGCGACCCGGGAGGAGGTCGGCAGCGCGAAGCTCTACGAGAGGATCGTCGAGAGCTTCGTCGAGGGCGCAGCGACCGAGGAGCAGTTCATCGAGATGCTGGACGGCGCAGGGGTGTCGAATGCCTGCATCGGGACGGGCTGGTTCGCGACGATCGAGCACACCGCGGCCCTTGCCGAAAGGCATCCAGGACGGCTGATTCCCTGGCTCCGGATCAGCCCCTTCAAGGGAATGCCGGGCGTCAGGGAGCTCGAGCGCAGCGTCCGCGAGCTCGGCTTCAGGGGCTTCTACGTCTCCTCGTTCAGGGACGGCATCTACGCCAACGACAAGAAGCACTACCCCTTCTACGCGAAGTGCGTGGAGCTCGACATCCCGATCCGGTTTCACACCTCGATGAACTACGCCTCGGACAAGGCGATGGACCTGGGGCGCCCCATCCACCTCGACGAAGTGGCGCGGGACTTCCCCGAGCTCGTCATGATCGCGGGTCTGGGAGGCTGGCCGTGGGTGCCCGAGCTGATCGGCCTGGCCCGCCGGCACGCCAACCTGTATCTCGATCTCGCCGCACACCGCCCGAAGCACGTCGCCAAGCCCGGAAGCGGCTTCGAGATGCTGATGCAGTTCGGCAACACGCTGCTTCAGGACAAGGTGCTCTTCGCGAGCGCGTGGATGACCCTTTCCATGCCGCTCAAACAGGTCATCGAGGAGATGCTCGAGCTGCCCCTGAAGGAGCCCGTCAAGAAGAAGTGGATGTACGAGAACGCCGCGCGGATCCTCGGCCTGCCCCAGCCTGCACCTCTCACCGTGGGGTGAAGAAGAAGGGGCCTTTCATGTCCAGCTCCTCCATCAGCGCCATCATCGCACCGAGGTACTGGGGCACCTTCGAGAGGTAGTCGGGATCAGGGCGCCTGCGGAACAGATCGGCGGAGAACATCCCGGCCCAGGTCCGAACCGGCAGGATGCCTTCCTCCGAGCCGGGAGCGGTCTGGGACCAGCCAGCGACTGTCTCTTCCGACCGGAAGAGGTTCATGCGCTCTCAGTTGAAGGGCGTGTCCGCCTCGCCCCACTTCGGCATCGGGATGCAGATGTGCCCGACCACCGTATCCGGCGAGACCTCGAGGATCTCCTCGTCTCGGAACCGCAGCACGATCGGCTCGGCTGTGGCGAGATCCAGCGTGTCGACTCGGACTTCACGACCCGGGAAGAGCCAGCGCACGGCCAGCGACTCGATTCCTCACTGCCCGTACCACTTCTGAATCCCATCGACGCTGATCAGGTACTGCGTCGGGATGTTGGAGAAGGGCGCCCAGGAGCCGATGTAGTCGGTACTGGGACTGTTCCAGCAGCCGATCCGCGCCCCCTCGATGGCGGCGGTCTGGGCGAGCCGGGCCTCCTCCGTCGAGATCCCGAGAGCGAGCGCCAGCTCGGTGTAGTGCGGGCCTCGGCCGTGCTCGACGAAGTGCTGGAGAATCGTGGTGTAGGCACGCTGTGCGAGAGCCGGATCGTTCATGATGCCTCCAATCTCACGCCCCGCATTATGCCACCTCACCGCCGTGCCCGCGAGATCGTTGGTGTTTGCGCTTGCCCTCAGGGGAGTCACGCGTTTGACAGGGAAACCCATCGCGACGAATCTCGGGGACGCGATGCCGATCCACCCCCGACTCGAAGCCCACTTCGGCTGCCCCGATCGCAAACAGGAGAGATGAGGCCATGACGAATCTCACCGGCGGTGAACTGGTGCTCCGCTGCCTGGCTCAGGAAGGAGTCGAGCACGTCATCGGAATCACGGACGAGGGCTACCACACGGTCCAGCACCACTGTCGCGAATACGGAATCCGCTTCCTCGCGCCTCGCCACGAGGCCGCGGGGGCCCACATCGCCCAGGGGATCTACAAGAGCTCCGGGGCGGTGAGCGCCGTGCTCTCCGGCGGCGGCCCGGGTTCGGCCAACGTGCTGGCCGGCGTGATCTGCGCCCGGGCGGAGGGCGTTCCGATGATCGTGATCACTGCCCAGCGCCGCAAGGAGGTCGTCTACCCGTCGAAGATCGGCGTCTACCAGGGAACGGATCAGCTCGACTGGTTCCGACCCCACACCAAGTGGAACGCCGTCGTCCACGACTGGGAGCGGTTCCCCGAGATCGTCGCCCGCGGCTTCCGAGAGGCGCTCTCCGGACGCCCGGGCCCGATCCAGATCGACGTGCCCCAGAACGTGATGGATCACAAGGGCGATGCCTCGAAGCTTCGGTTCCTCGCCCCTCAGCAGTATCGGACCCTCCAGCCCGCCCAGCCCTCCTCGGGCGAGGTGGCGGAGATTGCCGGTCTACTGGCCGACGCCGAGAAGCCCATCCTGATGGCGGGCCACGGCGTGCTCGATTCCGGGGGCTGGAGCGAGTTCGAGGAGCTCGTCGAGCTCCTCGACGTCCCGGCCGTCATGACCTTCGCGGGGCGAAGCGTGCTCTCGGACACACACCCGAACAAGCTGGCCGGGGGCACCCCGGGTGCCTACCAGGCACGCCGCGAGTCCGACCTGGTCGTCGTCTTCGGCAGCTGTCTGGGTGAGCTGGACCTGCCCTTCGACAAGTACTGGGGTGGACCCGAGCAGAAGATCGTACAGGTGGACGTCGATTCGCGGAGCCTGGGCCTGTACCGGCCACTTCACCTGGGAGTGGTGGGCGACGCGCGGGCGACTTGCCAGCTTCTCCTCGAGCGCCTCCGCGCCGACCGCGTCAAGCCGCGGGATCACGCTCGTGTCGCCGAGCTGGTCGCGATCAACGAGGAGGCGACCCGCGCCGCCGACGCGCTGGTCTCCTCGGCGTTCACGGACGACAAGGTCCATCCCGTGCAGTCGATTCGCGCGGTTGGCGAGGTGTTTCCCGCCGACTCGATCGCCGTCGCAGATGGCGGCAACACCAGCCTGTTTGCCGCCGCCTTTCTGCACGTTACCCAGCCAAGGGGAATCCTCGGGCTCTTCGAGTTCGGCCACCTGGGAACCGGGATCCCCATGGCCATCGGAGCCAAGCTCGCCAACCCGGAGCGAGAGGTGTTCTGCGTCACCGGCGACGGCGCCGCGGGCTTCAACTTCATGGAGATGGAGACGGCCTTTCGCGAGGGGGTGAACATCACGGTCGTCGTCCACGCGGAGGGGTCGTGGTGCATGGAAGAGATCGCCCACATCGTGGAGCAGGCCGACCCCGAGACCTACCAGAGCGTCTACATGGCGCCGACGCGCTGGGACCAGATCGGGGCCGCGGTCGGCTGCCACGGGGAGTTCGTGGACCGGCCCGACCAGCTGGTGCCGGCGCTCGAGCGAGCCCGCGCCGACGAGCGTCCGTCGGTGGTCTGCGTGAAGACGAACCGGGAAGCCAACCTGATTCCGCCGTTTGCCGACTCCTTCGCCGAGGTGTACACCGGGGTCCAGGAGTAGCTCGCGAACACGGAGAGCTGGAGGAAGAGCATGAAGCTTCTGGAAGGAAAGGTCGCCATCGTCACCGGGGCGGGCCGTCCGAAAGGGATGGGCCGGGCCACCGCACTCAAGCTGGCGGAGCAGGGGGCCAGCGTGGTCGTCACGGACCTGGCTCGGAAGCGGGAGGACCTGAGGATCGAAGGGCTGCTCGGCATCGGCGAAGAATTCGCGGCCCTCGAGAAGGTGGTGTCCGAGATCGAGGCCCTCGGCTCCAGGGGCCTGGCGATGGCGGTGGACGTGACCGATCTCGGCCAGATCCAGGCATGCGTCGAGAAGACCTGCGAGGCCTTCGGCGGTGTCGACATCCTGTTCAACAACGCCGGCACCGCGATCGGCGTCGGACCCTTCCTCGACATCCTGGGCCAGAACTGGGATCTGAGCTGGCAGGTCAACGTGAGGGGCATGGTCGAGTTCTGCCGGGCCGTGATTCCGAAGATGATCGAGCGTGGCGGTGGATCGATCATCAACAACGCGTCCATGGCGGGCCTCGGCGGCGAGGGCGGGTACGGCGCCTACGTCGTCACCAAGTTCGCCGTGGTGGGCTTGACCAAGCTGCTCGCGGCCGAGTTCGGGCCCCAGAACATCCGCTGCAATGCCACCTGCCCCGGCGCCATCCTCACCGACATGGGGCAGGAGGAGATCACCTTCATCGCCGTGGACCATGGCATCAGCCGGGAGGAGGCGGCCACCGTCTTCGACAAGATGGCCGCCCTCGGCCGCGCCGCCCAGCCCGAGGAGGTGGCAGACGTGGTGGCCTACCTGGCGGGACCGCGCTCCGCGTATCTGACCGGGGTCGCGCTGCCCGTAGCGGGAGGCATGCGGCCGGGGGTCTAGCGAGTTCCCGATCGGGTCGCTCCGAGAGCACTGAAGTTCCTCGCCTGCGGAGCACGGGGGACTACGATCATTGGATGAGGAACTGTGAAATGAAGCAGTCCCGGGAGCCCGACTTTGCGACGCCCTTTGTGGAAATGCCGTGGGTGAGGTTCCTGGGTATCGAGATGACGCGCTCAGACCCGGGAGAGGTCACACTCCGGGTCGATCCGAGACCGGAGCACCTCAATCACAACGGAACGGTCAATGCCCCGGTGATGTTCGGTCTCGCCGAGGCCGCTGGTGCGGCAGCGGTCGTGATGGGGTTCCTCGACCTCCTGGGGATGACCTACAGCGTCGTCCGGCACGTCGAAATGGACTTCCTGGCGGCGGCCCGAGGCCCGATCACCGCTACCGGCTCCGTTCCACCGGGCGAGGTGGAGCGGGTGCGCGCCGAAGTCGAGGCCGGAGGACCTGTCGACATCCAGATTCCCGTCACCGTCAGCGACTCGAACGGGCGCGCCGTCGCCCGGATCGAGATGGTGATGGCAATTCGTGCGCCTCGCACGCGAAGCTGATCCCACCGGGCGAGCACCCATCGCGAAATACATTCGTGATGTCAGATACTTGGAGCACGGATCGGGTTCTCTGGACTTTGAGTCTAGAGATGCCCGCCACCCGCCACGGCCGCCCCTGGTGCGGCTCCTCCTTCGAAGTCTGCTGACCTTCCGCGCCGACTCGCTCCTCGACCGGCTGATCGAGCGCACCGAGTCGGGGAAGCGCGGCTGACCGCCTCTCGGGAGCTACTGGCCCTTCTGCTTGGTCTTGTTGAACAGCGGCAGCATCACCATCATCGTCGGCGGATTGCTGAATCTCTCGACGATGTAGGCCGTGCAGACCAGCTTCGAGGACGTCGCTACGATGCGCGCGGAGCCGAAGGTGGTATCGACGCCAATGACATCGTCCTCGTCGAAGAAGAGGGTATCCCTGGTCGCAACGACCCAGGTTTCTCCGGGACCCGTCGACACGACTCCCACACCCGCGGCCAGATCATTCGCGATCGCGCTCGAGTGGAAGACCTCGACACCCCAGGTGATGTTCTTCCCGCCAAGCTTCTCCGTCGAAGTACAGGCGAAGACCGCCGCGGCGGTCGTGTTCGTCGCAAAGGCCCCTGTGCTCCACACGGTCTTCGCCTTCGTGGTCCCATTGAGAAGCGGGACCTCGTCGACGAGTCCCGCACCCATCCATCGCGGGCTCGCCACGGCGAAGCAGAACACGAGCACTGCAGTCAGCATCTTCACGTACTTCATGATCCGATCTCCTTCATGTCTGGTGGATGAACGCTTCAGAAGTCAACCCTGCGATGCGGGGTACCTACTCCCACGTGACCTTGATCGGCTTTCGATCCACGGTCTGGAGGAACTTGAGCTTCGGGTATCCCAAGATCAGCGTGGTGTACACCCGGTTGGCCGGCGGCAGGTTCAGCTCCTCGAGGATCTCCGGCTTCGCGCTGCTCGCATTGGTGAAGAGACCGATGTAGCAGCTCTCCAGCCCCATCGTCATCGCGGTCATGCTCATGGTCTGGGCGGCGATCACGCAGTCGTCCTTGGGGGTGGTGGCTGCGTCCGACGAGTGGAAGACGATCACCACCGGAGCGCCGTAGAAGATGACGTCCAGAGCGACTTCGCGCGCGATCTTCATGGCCTTGTAGCGCGAGAGATTGGCGTGGAGATCACGCAGCGGCTGCGGCACCTCGTTCCCCTCGGCCTCGAGCCGTGCGACCTTTGCGTCGGTCTGATCGATCAGATCGATGAAGTGGTCCAGGGTGAGACGCGAGAGCCGCGCGATCTTCTCGGAGTCCTGGATGATCTTGAGCTCGACGGCCTGCCGGTTGCTGCCGGTGGGTGCGTAGCGGCAGACATCCGCGAGCGTCTCGAGGTCCGCGCGCGCGACCTCCTTTTCCTTGAAATGCCTGTGGCTCCGCCGCTTTCGAACGAAGTGAATGAACTGATCCGTGTCGAAGTTGAGACTTCGGTCGACGGGCAGGAAGTTGTTCGCGTTCATCTTGTGATGAAGGATGGCTCCGGTAGGACAGAGTGCGACGCAGTGACCACAGAGGTTGCAGTTCTCCTCTGTGGCGTGGACGGTCACCTCTCCGTCCTGCTCGGCGAAGCAGCGCATGCATCGGAGCGCGCAGATTCCGCAGTCGTTGCACTGATCTCGATCGATCGTCACCCAGGTCATGATTTCAGCCTCCACTCGGTTTCAACTCGCCAGGCGCATCCTTCGCGAGAGGCTCGCGACCCTTCTCCCAGGCGGCCTGGCAGGTGGCCACACCGTCGGCCGGCAGCGAGCCGCCAAAGATGCGCTGGATCGGTACGACCACGACGCTGGTCGCGAAACGCACGAAGGTGCGCAGCACGTCCTCCGGAGCCACACCGATGCGGGGATCCTGGAAGCTCCCTCTCACCGCCACCGGGGTCTGGAGCGAAAACAGCGCCGGCTTCTTCGACTCGGGGCCGAAGACGGCCTCCAGCTGCCGTTCCTCGAAGTCGACGCTGGCGGCGCCGCGCACGACCATTCCCGTCGTGTCCAACAGTAGCGCCCGCTCCGTCATGACCCCGTCGAGGAGATCGAAGCGCGCGACTACGCAGTTGACCACGGATCTCGGCCCGGAGTCGAGGCGCGGCAGCAGAGCCCTGAGAAGGCCCGTGGCCCAGAGGTCGATCACGTCGGCCTCGATGTTCTCCGGGAACGCCATGAAGTCCAGCCGGCCGCTGGCATGGGCAAGCAGATCTTCGCCGCTGGGCGCCCTCCCCTCGATGTCGAGATCCAGCGTCAACGAGCCACCCATGTCGGTCTCGGGATCGATCCGTCGCGCCAGGATTCCGTAGTCGAGTCGCTCCGTGAGAGCGCGAATGCGGGCCGAGACGTCGGAGCCGGAGTACGCGTAGTCCGCCTGGAGCAGGAACTCGCCACCGGGAAGGTCGATGTCTAGCGGGTCGACGCGAAGCCTGCCGTCTTCGAGGGTGACGAGAAGCTCGCCGTTCCCGAGCTCGTCTTTGCCCGACAGCACGTGCTCGACATCCACGGCGAGTCGGCCGTCGAAGCTCAGCAGGCCCTCCGGGCTGAGCGGCTCGACCAGCTCCTCGGACGCATCTGGCACGTCCTCCTCGGCCACCTCCTCAGGCGCTGCGACTTCCGCCCTGGCCGCGAAATCGTCGAGCTGGATCTGGTCGCTGGAGAGCTCGACGTCGATGCGGGGCCGAACTCCGCCGGTTCGGAGGCTCCCCTTTCCCCGCAGTCGGCTTCGCGCGACCTGGAGATCCAGGCCGGAGAGCAGGTAGGCTCCGGGAATCACCTGCACGCGAGCGTCGAGGCGGTAGGGGCCGATGGGTGGCAGCCCGTAGCCCAGCAGCGAGGCCAGCTGGTCGAGTTGCTCGCCCGAGACGCGAAGGCTTCCGTCGAAGTCCTGCTCCTGGATGGGAAGCTCGACGGAGCTCTCCATCTCGAGCGTGGCGCCTGCCGCCTCGGCGCGGAGCTGAAGCGGCAAGCGGTCGGGCGGGTCGCGGAAGGACAAGCGCTGCGACGTACGGATCTCCAGCCCCAGCGGATTACCCTCCACGGAGCCGGCGGCAACGAACGACATGGCCTCTTCGCCCCCGGCGCGCAGCTCCGCGCGATCGAGAAGCAGAGGCAGCTCGGCTCCCGAGGCGGCGTCGGTGAGCGTCCAGCGCGCGTCCTGGATGCGAGCCACCAGCTCGGAGCCGTCCAGCAGACCGAGGAGCGAGCTGCCGCGACCGCTGACGCGGATCTCGACGAGGCTCGCGCTCGCCTTCAGGCCCTCCGCGATCCCGAGGCGCTCGAGCACTCCGCCGACGTCGAGATCCCGCGCGCCAAACTCGAAGCTGGCTTCGTGAAGGGCCTTGCGCAGGTCCACGGAGAGCGCTCCTTGGAAGGCTGCATCGGCCACGTGAAAGCCGAAGGGCGAAGGGTTCAGGTAGCCGTCGCGAATCGCTCCCTGAAATCGGAAGTCGCTGAGCTCGACGCGCGCGAGTCTTAGCCGGTCGAAGGAGAGGGAGAGGTCCGCATCTTCGAAGCGGATCCCGCCGGGCAGGATGGGTACGTCGAGGGCGATCCCTGGCTCGGCGCCCGGATCGGGCGGTGCCGCCGGAGCAGCGTCAGCTGGCTCGGGAGCCTCCTTCAAGAGCTTCGACAGGTCGATCGCGCCGACGTGGAGGTCGGCCCACGCCAGGCGTTCCCCTGCTTCTTGCCTGACGCCGATCTCGCCAGTCAGGCTCGTCTCGCCGAAGCGCACTTCCTCGAGGGTGGCTCGAACCAGCTCGGGCGTGCGCTCGACACGGGCTCGGAGCGCGTAGGAGGCATCGGCAATTGGAAGCGCTCCCAGCCAGGGCTCGAGCCGGGAGAGCCTCTCGCCCTCGACGCGAAGCTGCGCATCGACCTCGACCGTGCGCCGGACCAGACTGCCTCGGGCCTCACCCCGGAGCTCGATGTCGGCGCCGGCACCGGAGGCTTCTAGACGCAGAGGCCACCCCTCGCCGCTCAGCAGCGCCTCCACGCTTCCCGTGGTGAGGTCCAGACGGAGCGCCTCGTCCAGCAGCTCGGCGCGCGCCTCCACGCTGAGAGGCCCGCGCTCCTCGAGCGTCAGCTCGAGACGCTCGACGCCGACGGGCACCGGGGATCCGAAGCCGTAGCTGAGCTCGGCTCCGCCTGCGACCAGTGCGACTTGCAGGGAAACCAGGAACTCGCGCAGCGAATCTCCAGTCCCCTCCACGTCGAGCCGCAGCTCCTGGAAACCGCCCTGCCAGTTTGCCTCGGGTGCCAGGTAGACGCCGAGTTCGTCGATGCGGAAGGGACCCGAGGCGCGCAGGGCGAAGGCGGCATGAGGCTTCCCTTTCCCGCGGTCGAGGCCAAGCGTGCCCTCCAGCGGGACTCCGGCAGCCGCAAGAGTGATTGGGAAGTCGAGCGCCCCACCGGCGAGCTTGAACTCGATCGCCACGTCCTCCAGGGGCGGACCCACAACGCTGAGCCGCTCGATGGAGAGCTTCAAGTCGGTGTCGAAGGTCTCGAGCGTGTCGAGGAGAACGCTCGCAGGTCCGGGGCCTGCCTCGGGATCAGCCCGAGCCAGGATCGCCTTTTCGGCTGGCGCGTCGGGAAGAGGCGCATCGGCGGAAGCCACTTCCTCCGCCGGAATCACCGGTTCGTCCTCGACGGCTTCGAGGAAGGGGGAGAGGTCGATCTCTCCCAGGCGCAGCTCGCCGCGGATGCTCGGCCGGCCGTCGGTGTTCTCGAACGCGAGCCACCCCGTGAGCTCCGCCCCCAGTCCCCCGCGACCCTCGATCTCGTTCAGCTCGAGCAAGCCGGGCCGGGCCGCGAGGCGCATGCGGAGCCGGGCTTCGCTCTCCGCGAAGCGCAGGCCGAGGGAGAGGGGCCACGCCTCGGGGTCGGTCATCAGTCGCGCGATCGAGCCGGCCTCCACCTCCAGGGCGAGCGGAAGATCCTGGTACTCACCCTGCGCGCGGATCTCGGTGGACTCGTCCCAGCGCAGAGCGGCGTCGAGCGCGTCGATACCGGCCTCGACCGTCTCTCCGTCCGGGCTCTCGTAGGCAACGTCGACGTCTTCGACCGTGAGCGAGTCGACGTCCAGGCTCCAGCCCCCTAGCGGTTCCTCGAGGGTTTCGACGTCCGGCTTCTCGGCCCGGCTCCCGGGCTCGGCCTCGGGAATCGCAGCGGGATCCAGGCGCACCACAGCGCCGCGCGCCGCGATCTCCGTCACGTGGAGCCGCTTGCGCAGCAGCCCGAGCAGGTTGAGCTTCAGCTGGAGCCGCTCGAGCGTCAGGATGTCGGGGCGCGAGGGCTCCGGGTGGGCCACGCGGAGGCTCCCCACTCGGAGACCGGGGCGGATGCCCAGCACGAGGCCGAGGGTGCCCAGCTCGACCTGCCTTCCCAGCGCATCGCTGGCTCGCTCCTCGAGCAGGGGTCGCGCGAGACCCAGCGGCACGGGAATGCCCACAGCGAGAAGCGCCAGAGGGATGACATGGAGCGCTGCGATGACCAGGGCCGCCCGGCGCAGCCGCCTCCCCGGCTTCGCTGGCTTCCTTTGCTCTTGCACCGGTCCAGTATAGAAGAGGTCGCTCGACCCGCCTCAGCGGAGCTCGCCGATCAGGAGGCTGGTGGCCGGTGCTCGGGAGAGCCCTCCGGCGGCCAGTCGAGGGTGTCCTGGAGCTGCTCGCGCTCTTCGCCTGCGAACTCGGGGAACGGAAGCCTGCCACTGTCCCGCCACGCCCCGACCTTGGCCTCCGCCTCCCTCCCTCGCTCGGCGTCCACCCCGCCATCCTGCGCGAGGTAGGCCGTCTGTGAGGGGAAGGCGAAGCCGGTCCCGGCTTCGGAGATGATGTCCTCCATCCGCAGCAGAATGTCCTCCTGGATGGCCAGAAAATCGCTCTGCTCCTGGCAGCGCAGGTATGCGAAGACCTCCACGTCCTTGGAGTAGGCGCCATAGGCGACGAAACGGACGCGAGCCGGATCGGGGTCGACCTTCGGGTGTCCCAAGAGCAGCTCGCGCAGCTTGGCGAGGACGTAGCGCATCTGCTCCGGCGTCGTCTCGTAGCGAAGCTGCAGGACGGTCTTGAGCAGGCGTCCGGTCGCGTACGGCGAAATTGTCCAGCTGCATGGCCGCGAAATCGGCATTCGGCACGGAGACGAGGGTCCGCTCCAGCGAGCGGATCCGCGTGGAGCGCAGACCGATCTCCTCCACGGTGCCGATCTGGTCGCCGTACTTGCAGAAATCGCCGACTCGAACGGGCCGGTCGGCGAACAGGCTGATCCCCCCGATCAGGTTCTCGAGCGTCTTCTGGGCGGCCAGCGCGACGGCGATGCCGCCGATGCCGAGGCCGGCCAGGGCGGCAGAGACGTTCACACCCAGGCTTCCGAGAACCGTGAGAACGCCGATCAGGAGGACCACGATCTTGGCGAAGCGGGCCGTCGGCGTCAGGACCGGCAGGAGACCCAGATTGCCGCGGCGCTCCGCGCGGGCGCGCAGTGCCAGGGCGCCGAGGTCGATCAGCCTGAAGGCGATCCACGCGACGGCCACGACGAACAAGAGGATCTCCAGGTAGCGGAACGCACCGGCAAGGGGAATGGCGAGCCCCAGGGAGCGACGTCCCACGGTGAAGAGGATCACCGTCCACACCAACCGCACCGGCCCCTGCACGAGCTGGACGATGCGGGGGTCGAAGCTTTCGTGTCCTCGCGTGAGGAGGACCCAGAGAAGTCGGGTGGTGGGTCCTGCGATCAACAGTGAGACGAGCCATGCGACCACGGCAAGAGCTGACAGGGCCAGCCACTTCCAGATCGCGACCTCGAAGACCCGGCTCTCGAAGAAGAATGGCGGAAGCCACTCCTCGAGCCACACCGGCTCGAACTGTGCGTAGAGCTCGGGGATCCGGGCGACCGTCGATGATGCGACCTTCCAGATCCGCACGCCGTCGCCCTCGCGGGGAACGCGTTGGAGGAGGAGCGTAACGGTGCCGGCCTCTGTCTGGATGTCTCCGAGTCGATCCTGCCAGGCGGGGAGATCGTCGTTCGGAGTTCCGTCGTTGCTGTCGGAGAGGTTCTCCAGGGAGATCCAGACGGTCTGGTCGAGCACTACCTTGAGACGCCGGGCCAGCTGGGGTGCGAGGGCCCGCTCCTCGGGTGAGAGGCGCCGCAGATCCAGGTACTCGGCGGCGCGCTCGTAGTCTCCCTCGCGGGCAGCGGTGAGGAACCCGTACATCGAGCCCCGGGGCGTCCCGCGATTCAGGGGATCCGGCGGCCCCATGGGCTTCGAGAAGTCGACAGCCGGCGGCTCTCCGGCGGCCAGCGCTGGCTGCGGCGTTGCCTCCTCGGGCGTCTGGGCTCGAGCGGTATCTCCGGGGATCGCCGCGAGCAGCAGCGCCAGAATCGAGGCTCAGCGCAGCCGACCGGACGAGAGTTCCGGCTCCCAGGAAAGTCGCAGATCTCATGGGAATTGCCTCCTATCGCGATCACCCACCCGAATCGAAGGGGGGCGTCAGAACCGTGCGACCAGGCGAGCGGCCGGAGCCGCCCGTAGGCGCAGGCGATCTCTAGGTTACAGCGTGTGGCGTCGGAGCGTTCGCCAGGAGTTCCCCTAGGCAGTCCGGTACTTTGCGACGATCGAGTCGATCTCGCGCTGAAGGGACTCGGGGAAGGGCTCCGGGCGGTGCGCCGCCAGGATCCTCTGCAGGTCTTCCCGGATCACGGACATCATCTCCCGCTTGTTCGGGGAGGTCCCCCCCTCCGTCTTGGCGACCGGAAGCTTGAAGTAGTTCGGGTTCCAGAGCTCGGTCCTGCAGTGCCTCGCCGTGTGCTCCTCGCCCAGGTAGTCCGCACCGGGTCCGAGATTGCGCGTGACGTCGAGGGCCAGCGTCTCGTCGTCGACGCGGATGCCCTTCCAGATGCGACGGAGCCAGCCGGCCAGCTCGTTGCAGTAGAGCAGCGCTTCCAGCGAGAAGGTCAGCGTCGAATCGACGGTGCCGAGGCACCAGGAGTAGCCAGGCTGGCTGTAGGCGGTCTGCAGCATCGTCGCCGTCGCCGTGGAGGCATTGTATCTGTCGAACTCCCGCCTTCCGGCCGAAGCGCCGGCAATGCCGCCGCAGGGCGGCATCCCCAGCGACCGCAAGATCTGGCTCTTGGCCATCTCGGCCAGAATCATCTCCGGAAGCCCGCCCATCTCGGCCGTCGCGGGGTTGATGAAGACTGGAATGGAGGCACAGGCAAAGTAGCTGCCCTTCTCGAGGAGCTGCGCGAGCACCAGGCCCGCGAAGTCCGTCGCGAGGCAGTGAACCAGGTTCCCGGCGATGGTGATCGGAGCGGCGGCCCCACCCACGCTCGTGGTGCACGAGAAGAGCGGAATCCCCTTCTCCACGCCGAGGAAGATCTGCTCGGCGTTCTGCGCGAGGTAGTGGAGCGGAAGCGGCGTGATCATGAAGTAGAAGTAGGGGCGCTCCCGGAGCTCTTCCGGCCCGCCCCGGATCGCGGCCGCGATCTCGGTGGCCGCCTCCATGGCGAGGACGTCGTTGCAGAGATAGGTGATGGGCTTGGTGGTATTCGAAGCCAGTATCACGAACTCTGCGATCTCGCCCTGGACGCTCGCCTCGTCCGCGATCTTGCAGGGAAGACACACGCCATCGATTTCACCGAGGGCGTCCGCCACGCGGGTGATCGTCGCGAGGTCTTCGCGGGTCGCGGGTCTGGGAGTGTCGCTCTCCAGGTCGACGACGTTGAGACAGGTGACCCCCGCCATCAGGACGGTGTGGCGATCGTCGAACTCGATGTACTCCGTCTCCGAACGATTCCAGAGCTTGAAGGTCCGGCCGGCCGAATCGATGGATTGCTGCACGAGATCCCGGGGGAACCGGACGATCCCTTCCGAGGAAACGCTGCACCCCGCCTCGGAGAAGACATCCATCGCACGGCTCTTCGGATCGAACTTCACCCCGATCTCGCCCAGGAGTCGAAGGTGGCGTCGAGGATCCTCTGGATCTCCGCTGCGTCGAGGACGTCGTGCGGAGCGGCGTCGCCGTGGTAGGCCCTGGGTTCTGCCATCGGAGATCCTCCCTCCTCGGGTCTCGGGTTTCCTCGTCCCGGCAGGAAGGATCGGTTCACGGGAGGCGGCGGTCAAGCGATGGCCGCCTCGTTGCCTCGCGCGCCGTCCTGATGCTCTTGCGAGAATGGCCTAATCTTCCAATCGAAACCGCGAGCAAGGAGTCCCCCATGCCCAACTTCGCCGAGATCCCCTGGATCGCCGAACACATCAAGCTCTACCAGACCGACCCCGAGAAGGCGCGCATCTGGGACTCGTCGCTCCTCGGCGGGCCCGGCCCGCTGCCGACACTCCTGCTCACGACCACGGGAAGGAAGTCCGGCGAGCCGCGTCCGGCCCCCCTGCTCTACGGCGAGGACGGGGACAGCTACGTCATCATCGCCTCGAAGGGCGGCCTGCCGACCCACCCGCTCTGGTACCTGAACCTCCAGGCGAATCCCGACTGCGAGCTCATGGTGGGCCCCAAGCCGGTCACCGCCCGAGCGCGGGTCGCCGAGGGCGAGGAGCGCGAGCGCCTCTGGAAGCAGATGGCCGAGATCTATCCGCCCTACCTCGAGTACCAGGAGCGCGCCGGAGACCGCACGATTCCGGTGGTGGTGCTCGACCCGGTCGGGTGACCCAGCGTACGAAAGCCCCTGCTACGGCTTCGGTGCGAACGACCGGAGCGCTTCGCCGTCCAGCACCTTGATCAGCTCGACGACCAGGCGCAGCGAAGCCAGGTAGTCGTCCAGGTGGATCAGCGTCACGTGCGTGTGCACGTAGCGCGCGGGCACGCCGATCACCACGGTGGGTACACCCTCCTGGTGCATGTGGATGGCCCGGGCATCCGTGCCTCCACTGCGCCGCACCGCGAGCTGGATCGGGATCTCGTTCTCTCCGCGACCTGCTGCACGAGCTTCGTCAGTGCGCGGTTGGAGATGGCGGTGGGGTCGTAGAGCCGGACCTGCGGCCCCTTGCCCAGCACGCCCTGCCGCGGCGAGTTCGCGATCCCCGGAGTGTCGTCGGCGGGGGGACCTTCCAGGACGATCCCGACGTCGGGCTTCGACGCGGCGGCTGCCGTGAAGGCACCGCGAATTCCGACCTCCTCCTGCACTGCGCCCACACCGATCACGGTGTTGGGGTGATCCACGTCCCTGAGTGCCAGCATGCGTTTCCAGCATGATCCCGACGCCGGCTCGGTCATCGAAGGCCTTCGAGCTCAGGATCCGGGGATTCGCGAGGGGCATGAACTCGGAGCGGGGGACGACGAAGTCACCCACCTGGATCCCGAAGCCCTCGGCCTCGTCTCGGCTCGCCGCCCCCACGTCGATGAAGATCTCGTCGTGCTTCATCACCCGGTCGCCGTCGCCCGCCGTCAGGAAATGGGGCGGCTTGGAGCCGAACACGCCGGGCACCACGCCTCCTTCGGTCAGCACCTCGACGCGCTGGGCCAGCATCACGTGCGGCCACCAGCCCCCCAGAGGCAAGAAGGAGAGCATCCCGTCGGCTCGAATCGTCTCGACCATGAACCCGATCTCGTCGAGGTGGGCGTCCACGACCACGCGCGGCGTCGCAGCGCTGCCAGCCTTCTCGATGATCAGGCTCCCCAGCCCATCGTGCGAGGTCTTGAGCCCTTCGACGCCCTGCAGGGCGTCGAGGGCAACCCGGCGCACGCCGGCCTCGAAGCCCGGGGGACCGGGGACCAGTGTCAGCTCTCGCAGCAGGGCGACGATTTCGGATTCCGGACGCTGGGGCATGGGTTCCTCGGTGGTGTGAGGTGAACGTTGTGGAGGAATCGGAGCGTGGTGTTTCCGTCCGAATCATAGCCGCAACCCATGATACTCTGGAGCGAGACCAGGGCCGAATCGTGCTCGGCGCACACATCCTGGAGGGAGAAGGAGCATGAAGCGCGGCCTGCTGGGACTCCTCGGCGCTCTTGTCGTACTGCTGCTGATCGGGTTCTTCTTCCGCACCACCATTGCGCTGCGCGTGATGGAACGGGTCGCGACCAGGACCCTGGCCAGCGACTGGGTGAGCGAGCTTCCCGACGGACTGCACGTCGTGCTGTGCGGGGCGGGCTCGCCGCTCTTCGACGCGAAGCGCTCCGGTCCCTGCGTGGCGGTGATCGCGGGCCAGCAGCTCTTCGTCGTCGACGCGGGGGCGGGCGCTTCCCGCCGGCTGACCGAGCTGCGAGTGCCGCAGGGGCGGATCGACGCGATCCTGCTCACGCACTTCCACTCGGACCACATCGACGGGCTCGGCGAGCTCATGATGCAGCGCTGGGTCAACCGGGGAGCGACGGACGCCCGTGCCGGTCCATGGCCCGCCGGTGTCGAGGAGGTGGTGGGCTGGTGTGAACAGGGCCTACAGCCTCGACCGCGCCTATCGGGTCGCTCATCACGGCGAGGAGATCGTGCCGCCGTCGGGCGCCGGCGGGGAAGCGCCGGCCTTTCTCCGCTCCCGCCGAGGGACAGGGAGAGATCGTGATCGAGGATGGCGGAGTCAAGGTGACGGCATTCCGGGTGGGTCACGCGCCGGTCGAGCCCGCCGTCGGCTACCGCTTCGACTACCGGGGACGGTCGGTCGTCATCAGTGGAGACACCAGCAAGTCCGAGAACCTCCAGCGGTTCGCGGAGGGCGCCGACCTCCTGCTCCACGACGCCCTCGCGCCGGATCTGGTGGCGATCCTCACCCGCGCTGCGCAGGCGGCGGGCCGGGAGAACATCGAGAAGATCACGCGGGACATCCTCGACTACCACGCGTCGCCCGTGGAAGCTGCCGAGGTGGCGCGCGACGCCGGCGTGGGCTTCCTGCTCTACTACCACATCGTTCCCCCGCTCCCCATCGCCCCCCTCGAGGCCGCCTTCCTCGAGGGTGTGAACGCGGTCTACGACGGCCCGCTCGCGGTCGGGCGCGACGGCACCACCGTCCACCTGCCCGCGGGAAGCGATGCGATCGAAGTCGAGCAGCGCCTCTGAGGAGATGGCAGCTGCGCTTCGTCTTCCGGGGGCCGAACGAGAAGCCCAGGAGCTGCGATGACACTCTCGGTCCTGACTCTGAATCTCTGGCACGACTCCGGGCCCTACGAGCGCCGCGTCGAGAGGATTCGCGACTGGATCGACCGCCTCGATCCCGACCTGATCGGGTTCCAGGAGGCGCTCCGGGCCGACGACGGAGCGGACCAGGTGACGGAGCTGCTCGGCGATCGTCCCTACCACGTCGACTACATCGAGGCTTCGCGTTTTCAGCGCGAAGGCTCGCGGTTTTCCCCCGGTGGGCTGGGCAATGCCGTCGCCAGCCGCTGGCCGATCAGCGACCGGGAGACCCTCGTCCTGCCCGACGCCACCGCTGTCGGCCGCCCGCCGGACGCAGAGAGGCGAGCCGCGATCTCCGTCGCGCTCGACTCCCCCTTCGGCGAGGTCGGCTTCACCTGCGCCCACCTCCACTGGAGACTCCGCGATGGAGCGATTCGCGAACGGCAGGTGGTGGCGCTCTGCGACTTCGCGCTCCGCCGGCGCCCGGCGAGCGGATTCCCTCCGATCCTGGCCGGCGACTTCAACGCGGCTCCCGAATCGGCCGAGATCCGCTACGTGTCCGGGCTGCAGTCGCTGGAAGGGCGAAGCGTCGCGCTCCTCGACGCGTGGAGTACGGCCGGTGAGGGCGGCCCCGGCTACACCTGGGACAACCGAAACGCCTACGCCGCCCTCGAGCTCGAGCCCGACCGGCGCATCGACTACATCTTCGCCGGGTTCCCCGTACGGACGGGCGTCGGTCGGCTGAGCGCGTGCCGGGTCGTCTGCAACGACGAGAAGGGCGGCGTCTGGCCTACCGACCACTTCGGCGTCTACGCCGAGTTCCGGACCGACCCCATTCCGAAGATCGCTGATCGCTGGGGACTGGCCGGCGGAGACGACGTCGACGCGAATCGCTAGACGATCCCCGCTCGAGGCCGCGGAACGGAAGCTATCTGGCGTCCACGATTAGAAGCCGCTCGTGACCTCAGCCTCGCCCTTCTTGGCGCTCACGAAGATCTCAGTTATTCGGGCGAGACAGAGTCTCCAGCTCCTGCAGGCGCTTCATTGCACCGGCCTGCTTCAGAGACTGGTAGTTGATGCCAGCCGCATTCAGGCTGGAGCCCTCCTGGAAGGGATAATCCGGAATCGTGGCAAGGAACTCCTTCAGCACGCCCTGGATGGGAACGAAGATCCACATGTTGTCCGCGTACCAGCGCAGGTAGCCCATCTCGCCTTCGAACATCATCTCTTCATAGGGATCCGCACGGAGGTTGACGATGGCCGGCCAGCCGGTGACTTCGCGGATCGACGGTGGCGATATTGCCCTGTTGCATGGCGAAATGGACCTTCCAGTTCTCGTAGCGAACCGCGTTCAGCTCACCACCCTGGCTGAAATACATGATGGACTTGCGCGGGCCCCTGTCCGCCTCTCCTCTGAAGTACGGCAGGAAGTCGTAGCCATCGAGGTGCACGCGCCATTTCTTTCCATTGGCCCGGTGGCCTTCCCTCAGCTTTTCCGCGATTCCAGGAACGCCGGCAGCGTGCAGCAACGTGGGCATCCAGTCTTCCTGTGACATGATGTCGTTGTAGACGGTCCCGGGCTCGATGGTTCCGGGCCAGCGAATCACCAGCGGCACGCGGAAACCGCCTTCCCAGGTCGTGCCTTTTTCGCCGTGGAAGGGCGTTACGCCGCCATCCGGCCAGGTGAAGCTCTCTGCGCCGTTGTCGGTGGAGTAGATCACGATGGTGTTGTCGGCGATGCCGAGCTCATCCAGCTTGGCCAGCACACGGCCGACCATGTCGTCGTGCTCGGCCATGCCGTCCGGGTACAGGCCGATGCCGGTGCGACCCACGGATTCGGGCTTCAGGCGGGTCCAGACGTGCATTCGCGTCGCGTTGTACCAAACGAAGAACGGCTTCTCGGCTTTGGCGGCTCGATCGATGAAATCCATTGCAGCAGCGTGGAATTCTTCGTCTACCGTCTCCATGCGCTTTCGGGTCAGCGGACCGGTGTCCTCGACGCGTCCGTCGGCGTACGAGTGGATCACGCCGCGCGGACCGAACTGCTTGCGGAACTCAGGGTCCTTCGGATAGTAGTAGGTCTCCGGCTCCTCCTCGGCATTCAAGTGGTAGAGGTTGCCGAAGAACTCGTCGAATCCGTGCTCGGTGGGCAGGTGATGGTCGCGGTCACCGAGGTGGTTCTTGCCGAACTGACCACTGGTGTAGCCCTGATCCTTCAGCAGGTCGGCGATCGTCGGCGCCCAGTCAGGTGCGCCGTGGGGTGATCCAGGCATACCGATGGTGAGCAGTCCCGTTCTGAAGGGGTGCTGCCCCAGGATGAACGAGGCGCGACCGGCGGTGCAGCTCTGCTGTGCGTAGAAGTCGGTGAACATCGCGCCTTCTTGGGCGATGCGGTCGATGTTCGGCGTCCTGTAACCCATCATGCCGTGGTTGTAGGCGCTGATGTTGGACCAGCCGATGTCGTCACCCCAGATGACCAGGATGTTGGGCTTCTCTGCGGCCTGCGCGGAGAGCGCGGCGCCGAGAGCCAGCAACGGCAAGAGGAGGCGATACGCAAGCTTCATGATTCGATTCCCCTTGTGAGTCGAGCGCTACCTGGGAAACAGAAACTGGAGCGTCCACTGGATGCTCCAGTCGGCGCTGCCAGTGGGTCGCTCGACGTTGTAGTAGGCCACGAGCCGGGTGTTGATGTTCTGGTTGCCGATGCGGAAGACCTTGCCGGCACCGCCCCCGACCGGCACGCGCCACTCCTCCCCGCTGCGAGCCTTCCAGTTCGCGCTCGCCAGCGGCGAGCTGGTCAGGTACCAGCCCTGGGGAAGATTGTAGTTCACAAAGGGCTGGACGTAGAAGGTGCTGACGTCCCGGCGGTCGTCATCGCCGGCGAAGGACCAGAACTGCCCCACCAGCCCGCCGAAGAGCCAGGGCCCTGTCTTGTAGAGGCCCACTGCGGTGGGCCCGGCCGACCACTTGTCCGACCCGAGCGCGTCATCGGTGGCCGTGGGGAACACGACGACCGGCCCTGCACCCCAGGTGAACTTCCCCTCGGACTTGGGGGAGAGGAAGAGCGACAGCGTGATGTCCCCCAGGCCAAACGTGCGGTCGCCGGTCTTGAGCAGCTCGTTCGTCGGGGGCACCTGGGCGGTGCCATCCTGGGAGATCAGCGGGATGATCGGACGCGTGATCAGGTTCCAGCTCTCGCCAATGGAGAAGGGAACCACTGGCTGGACGTTGAGGACGTACTGGAGGCTGTCGTCGTCGGTGCCGTTCTCGAAGTTGAAGTTGCTCTCGAAGGGCAGGCTGATCAGGCTGCCGATCGGATTCTGGACCTTCTTGGCGAGCTCGCTGGCGTCGTCGGCTCGTGCTTCCGCGGGGCCGAGGAGTGCGGCCAACGTCACCCCGAGCAGCACCACGCGTCCGATATGATCCAGGGTCATCCGGGTTCCTCTCCGAAATCTATCGAGAATCTAGCGCCGTATGCCGACGCCGGGGGAAAGGGGTCCCCCGTAACCTATTGGATGTTTGGCACGTCTCCGGACCGCGTGCTATCCGAAATGCGAACTGCTTGCCCGACTGGAAGCCACCCTTGACCGAGATTGCCAGCTTCGAGTTCCGAGACTTCGACTCCTTCCGGGAGCACCTGCACGGATGGGATGCGGATCCCGTCCAGCTGGACGCGGGCCCCCTTCGCCTGCGCTGGGACCAGCTCCGGATCGAGGATTTCGGACTCGCCCGCCTCCAGGTGAACCGCCACATCGCGGACACTGCGGCGGTGGAGCCGGGCGCTCTCGGCTTCGTGGTCGCGCTCGAGCCGATGCTGTCGTGCGGAATCGAGGTGCCCCCCGGGTCCCTCCTCGTCCTCTCCCCGGGGCGTGAACAGCGCTCCACCCTGCGGCCGGGCTTTCGCTCCGTCGAGATCACGGCCTCGGAGGAGCTCCTGTACGAGGCCGGTCTTCTGGAGGACGCGATCGATCCGCGCGCGTTTCCCCCGGAGCGCTGTGTCGCTCCCCTGGGGACCGGACTCGTCGGCGCCTTCGAGGAGCTCGCGGAAGGCCTGCGATGCTCGGCCGACAAAGGCGTCTCGCCCTCCGGAGCCGCGGCGGTGCGGCGCCGCACGCTCGATCTGCTGCGGACCGCCCTGCAAGGGCGCGGAATCCCGGGTATTCGCCCCGTCCCCCGCTACGACCTCGCGTCGGCCGCGCTGCGGCTCGTCGAAGGCAACCCGGGCAACCGGCTCTCGGTCGAGGAACTCGTCCAGGCGCTCGGGGTCACACGACGGGCCCTCGAGTACGCGTTCAGCAGCGCGCTGGAGGTCTCCCCCGCGCAATACCTCCGCGCGCGCCGTCTCAATCGCGTCCGGCGCGACCTCCTCGCGCGTGCGCCCCTGAACGTCACGGCTGCAGCTTTGCGCCACGGGTTCGGACACCTGGGGCGTTTCTCGGGACAGTACCGGCGGCTCTTCGGCGAGCTCCCGTCGCAGACGCGGAGGACCGAGTCACAGCATGAGGCGCTCTCTTCGCCCGATGCTCCCGCCGCGAGTCGATAGCGACCTCCAGGCCCACGGACGGGTGTGGTGGAAGCCACCGATCACTCGACACAGGGATCCGCCGGGTTTCGAAGCTCCAGAGCCACGAACACCAGCGACTCGGGAGCCACGTCGGCAAGGGCCGTGCCGTTCTCGACCTGCACGGGCGTGCCCGGTGGCGTTGGCACCTGCCCAGCCTCATCGATCGACTGCCCCTCGATCGTCGCGCGGGTGCCCTCCAGACCCGCGGGAGAGGAGATGGTCCCCCGGGATGCGCTGACCATCCCGGGGGCATCCAGGCCGATCTCCGCTACGAGGCTCGTGGGGCCGGGATTCACCAGGACCGCCGTAATCAGGTTGGCCCGCTCTGGATTGCAGAAAGCGTGCACTCTCAGGATGGAGCGGTCTGCCTCGGTTCTCAGACGGGCCCGGGCCACGAAACGCCGGAATGCGGCCAGGGCGAGCAAGGTGGGCCGGGGCTCATGGTTGACGGGATCCACGATCCCGTAGTCGAAGCCCAGCAGGATCGCCCGGGTTCCCTCTTGGACGGCGACCCCGAGCCAGTCCGCGGACTGGAGTGGGGACCTGCGCCGTTCTTTCCTCTTCTCCACAGCCCGACAAGACAAATAGAACGGCGGATACCAGGATCACGGGCATCGCTAGGACGGCCTGGATCGTTCGCAGCCGTCGGGCTTCGCTCAGGAGACGCCCTCTGGATTGCTGAAGAGAAGCGCGCCGTCCTCGAGCGGTGCGTGGCGAAGCATCTTCTTGTCGGCGGCGTAGTTCTGGGTGTTCAGCCAGGGCTCGTGATCACCCTGCTTGGGGAAGAGGTGCATCACGCGCTGCACGTAGCCCGCCGAGAAGTCCGTCGATCCACGGGCGTTTTGCCATGTCCCGGTCCTCCTCCCGCAGGCTCGGCGTGCACTGACGCACGCGGAGCTCGTCCATGCGCTCGAGGAGCCGGCACACGTACTCGGCAATCAGGTCGGCGCGCAGGGTCCAGGAGGCGTTGATGAAGCCGAAGGTCTGCACCAGATTGGGGACGTCCGAGAACATCATGCCCTTGTAGGTCCAGGTCTCCGGGAACTCGACGGGCGCGCCGTCGACGCTGAACTGCACGCCGCCCAGGAGCTTCAGGTTGAGCCCGGTGGCCACGATGATGATGTCGGCCTCGAGCTCCTCGCCCGACACCAGGCGGATGCCCTTCTTGGTGATCCCCTCGATCTGGTCGGTGACCACCGACGCCTTGCCCGACTTGATGGCCTCGAACAGGTCGGCATTGGGGATCAGGCACAGCCGCTGGTCCCACGGGTCGTAGCGAGGCGTGAAATGCTTCTCGACGTAGTCGGGGCCCAGGTGCTTGCGCACCTCGCCCAGCAGGAAGTTCTTCATTTTCTGCGGGTGGGTGCGGGTCTTCTCGTAGACGCGCCGCTGGAGCTCGATGTTCTTGAAGCGGGTGATCCTGTACGCCAGCCTGTCGCCCAGGAGCTTCCGCAGCGTGTTGGCGATGACGTCCTTGTCGGGGCGCGAAACCACGTACGTGGGCGAGCGCTGCAGCATCGTGATGTGCTCGACCTCGTCCGCCATGGCGGGGACGAGGGTCATGGCCGTCGCGCCGCTGCCGATCACCACCACGCGTTGGCCCGCGTAGTCCAGATCCTCGGGCCAGAGCTGCGGGTGGAAGATCCGGCCTCCGAAGTCCTCCTCGCCCTCGAAGTGGGGCCGGTAGGGCTCGTCGTAGCTGTAGTAGCCGCTGCACATCAGGAGGAAGTTGCAGCTGATCCGTTCCCGCGTATCGCCGTTGGTGCCGGCGGCGTCCAGGACCCAGCGCGCATCCTCGCTCGACCAGGCCGCTTTCTCCAGCCGGCGGTCGAAGCGGATGTTCTTGCGGATGCCGTGCTCGTCCGCCGTCTCGTTGATGTACTCGAGGATCGAAGGACCGTCCGCGATCGCCTTCTCCGCGCGCCAGGGCTTGAAGTCGTAGCCCAGCGTGTGCATGTCGCTGTCCGAGCGGATGCCCGGGTAGCGGTAGAGGTCCCAGGTGCCACCGATCGCGTCCCGGCTCTCCAGGATGGCGTAGCTCTTCTTCGGGCAGTTCTTCTGAAGGTGGACCGCGGCGCCGATGCCGGAAAGGCCCGCGCCCACGATCACCACGTCGAAATGGCTCATCGGGGAACTCTCGTTGCGCGTGAGGAGAGGGTAGCAAAGATGGGCGGGTGCCCCTGGCGGGCGCCGCCCGAGCTGATTCCCGACCGTACGAACGCGTGTATATTCCAAGAGAGGCGCCCAGAAAGACCATGCCATGACCCGCGATCTGACCACCCGCGACCGAGCCGAGGGCGCGCTCTGGGGCCTGCTGCTCGGCGACGCCCTCGCCATGCCCGTGCACTGGTACTACGACCGCGATGCCCTGCTGCGTGACTACGGCGAAGTGCGCGACCTGCTGGCACCGCACAACCCCCATCCCGGCAGCATCCTGCACCGGTCGCACTACACGCCCGCCAACCCCGACGCCGACATCCTCCACGACCAGGCCCGCTACTGGGGCCAGCCGGGCATTCACTACCACCAGCACCTCGAGGCCGGGGAGAACACCCTCAACCTGCAGCTGGTGCAGATGCTGCTGGCCGATCTGGCCGAGCACGGCTGGTACGATGCGGACCGCTATCTCGAGCGCATGATCGCGTTCGTACGCGACCCCGGCAGCCACCGCGACACCTACGTGGAGGAGTGGCTGCGAGCGTTCTTCGAGCGGCGCGCCAAGGGCATGCCGCTGCGCGATTGCGGCGTCACCGAGAAGCACATCGGCGGGCTCGCCGGACCGGTGGCCGTGCTGCTCTTCCATCACGACGATCCGGCGCTGGCGCGCGCCGCGGCTCACGAGCACCTCGAGCTGACCCACAAGGGTCCGGCCATGGCCGCGGCGCTCGATGCGGTGGCCGACGTGCTGCTGCCGGTCCTGGCCGGCGAGCCGCTGCGCCAGGCCATCGACGCGGCGGGCGCGCGCTCGGGCAATCGGCTGCTGCAGCACGGGTTCGAGGACTGGGAACGTCTCGACGATCTCGAGGTAGTCGGCCGCATCGTGTCGCCAGCATGCTACGTGGACGATTCGGTACCGGCCGTGTTCTACCTGGCGCGAAAGTACGCCAGCCGCCCCGAAGAGGGGCTCGTGGCCAACACCATGGTGGGCGGAGACAACTGCTACCGGGGCGCGGTGCTCGGCGCCCTGCTGGGCGCGAACTCGGGCGTCGAGGGCTGGCCGGAGCGCTGGCGCCAGGGCCTGCGCTACAAGCCCACGCTGCCGGAGCGTCAGTAGAACCGGGGGCGGGTGCGTCGGCTTCCTAGGGTGTTGGAAGGAAGCGCTGGTGGGTCTTGATCCTCTCGATGAACCCTTCCGGGTCGTCGGGGGTGATGACCACCCGCTTGAATCCGCCCGTTCTCCGGTAGAGCGTCACGCCTTTCCTTCGTATCGTTGGCATCCAGATCGTGTTGGTCCAGCTCTCCGACATGTGCCGATGTTCCTTCACGGCATCGCGTATGTCATCGATGGCGATTTTGCGGATGGGGACCGGCCCCCAGTAGCAGCGGACGAAGCGGTCGTCGATGCGGTAGTTGATCAGGCTGATGAGGAATACGATCAAGGGGAAGGCGGCGATGGCGATCAACGCGCTGATCAGCGTTTCAGACATGGCCCCGCTCCCCCGGGCACAGCCGGTCTCGCCAGCGGCTGGCTGCTGACGGCGCCACGGCGAAACCGATGCGCTTGTTCTGAGGCGCCTTCAGCAGGAAGGCCCGTTTCCACAGGAATCCCTTGCCGTACATGTTGCCCGCCTCGCGGACTGATTCGATGTCCTCGAGCGGCACCGTGAGCCGCTTGCCCACCAGGGGCACCAGGAGGAGCTCCGTCTTCTTCATGATGACCATGGCCGGTCCCTGGACATTGCCGATGTGGGCCAGCGCTTCGGCCAGGTCGCCTTCCTCTCCTCCAACCGATTCCCTGAGGGCCCGTACCTTTCTGTCGACGTGACCGTACACCGGGCCGGTGATCAGGCAGGCAAGGAGAAGGGCAGGAAGCCCGTGGCGAGACCCACTGCCCCCTGGAACGGGTAGAGGATTGCGGCCAGCACGACACCGAAGGCGATGAAGACCCAGAGCCAGATGCTTCGCGCCTCCCTGTTCCACATCCACTGCTCGCGCAACACTTCCATGTTTTTCATGCGAATCCCCCCATCCCGCCGGCTTCAGGATAGCGGCCGACCCGACAATCCCGCTGCTACCATCGCTGAGCGCTGGCCTTCGGCGCCGACGAAGCAGCATCTGCGTTCGATCCCAGCGACCCCCTGACCCACCTTCTGACTGACTGCGACATGAACGGCAGTGATGGGCGTGACACGTTGAACGAGAACCGGACACGGATCCAGATCTTCGGAGCGGAGTACCGCGAGGACGCCCTGGCGTTGGCCGACATGGGCGTCGACCATCTCGGCTTCTGCCCGGCGGAGGATCGAATCCTGGCGGCTCACCAGGCGAGCCTGTCCGTCGAAGACGCGAAGTCGCTCTTTTCGGAGCTGCCCGAGCAGGTGGATGCCGCCTTCATCGGCGCCACCGGCGAGACGCACGACTGGTCGGTGAGCCGAGCGATCGCCCGTGCGGTGCAGCTTCCCTGCATTCTGGCGGGCGGCTTGGCTCCGACAACGTCGAGGCCGCTCTGCAGGCCGTCGACCCCTGGGGCATCGACAGCTACTCCCGCACCAACCGGCCCGACGGGCGCAAGGACCTCGAAGAGGTCAGGGCCTTCGTCGAGGCGGTCCGGCGCTTCGACAAGGCACGAGGGCGTTGAGGCTTTCCGTCATCGCCCAAACCCGGACATCCTCAGCGATCCGCAAAGAAGGGCCCGAGATCGCGCGCGAGGACGGAAGCGATCACCCGGTTGCCTTCTGGGGAGGGATGCCCCCGGAAGGGCATGACGTTGAACTCGGGCCGGGAGAACTCTTCCGCGGCGATGTCGACGACGATCATCTCCGGGCGGCGCTCGCGGATCTCCGCTGCGAAGCCCGCGTAGCCCGGCTCGGCTCCCTTGAAGAGCGTGGATGTGGAGGGGATGAAGAGCAGCACCGGTTCGGAACCCTTGGCGCGTACCTGGGCGGCGAAGCGGTTCACGAGATCGTTCATCACAGCGCGTCCCTCGACGCTGTCCCACAGCTGCCACTTCTTCGCATCTGGATTCCCGATCACGCGCATGTTCACCACGCGAGCCACCTGATAGCTGAAGGGAAATGCGAGGTTTCCCATCTGCTCGGCGTGGAAGTCCTTCCGGGCGGCCTCCGTCGCAAGCCGCTCCAGCTCCTCGCGGCTGAGATCCGGATCGTTCCAGAAGCTCGGAAAGGATTCGACGACGCCGTTCCGGTAGCGCTGAAACGGCTTGAACCCGAGCACGGCGGCGGTCTGGGGCAGTAGCAGGGGCCGGAACGAATTGACGACGCGCTCCAGGTTGCTCTCGTAGATCCCCAGGATCGTCACCGGCGCGACGTAGTCTTCCGCCAGGTGACGTTCCATCCGCATCACGGCCTGCAAGGTGCCGTACGCGGCGACCCCGTAGTTGACGACCGCACCCCCGAGCTTCGCTGCCAGGTAGGTCTGCCAGGTCTGGTCGTTCTGCACCTCGACACACGCGGTGTAGGAATCTCCGTACGTCGCAACCAGCAGCGCGCCCTGGTTCCCGGGGCCACTGCGCGCGCCCTGCTCGTTGGTCGAGTAGAGCCACTTCGTGCCGTCGCTCGCCGTCGACCTGTTCTGGAAGCCCGGCCGGGGCACCCAACCCAGCTCCGGGTCGAAGGTCTTCCGGACGGCTTTCTCCTTCTTCTTGGCCGTCACCCGCTCCGCGAAGTGGTTCGCCAGGAAGATCTCCACCACGCTGCCCGGCGCTCTCCACTCCATCAGGTGGAGGCTCGCGCAGCTCAGGGTCTCGATGGACGTGACCACGAGCAGCACCAGAAACACCGAGAGGATCGGGCGCAGGCGACCGGACTCGGGCGGAGTGGTGGACTGGGGCAAGGCGGACTCACCAGGGACGGGGCATTGTCGCCGGACTGATGTCACCCAGCACACCAGGCTCGAGGATTCGACACCGCATTCGCAGATACTAGCGATATCCGGGCCCCCGAGACCCTGCCGGTTGCGGACAGGGCTCGCGAAGTGACCGGGATTGAGCGAAAATTGCGGTATTCGGGAGGGCACAGCCATGGCGCAGCTTTCCTCGGGCCGAGCGTTCCATCTGGCAGCGGTGACGGTTGCCGTCGTCTCGAGCATCGCACTGGCCGCGGGGCCGGCGCGCAGCGAGGTGGACCTCAACGGCGCCTGGCACGTGCTCGTGCACTACAAGGACGACGTTTCCGCGAATCCCGACAGGCCGCGCTGGGACGATCGCCTCTGGGCCTTCGAGCCCTCCGGCAGCCGTCTTCGCTGGACGGAGTGGCCCATCGTCGTCTTCTCCAGCGAGGGGGGTCGCTTCGAGCGTCGGAGCACCGGCCAGTACGCCCGCGTCATGCACTACTGGGAACCCAACCAGGGCCAGATCGCGAACATCCGGAATGGGCTCTCGGTGAACGACCGCGGCTCCAAGGAGAAGACCCTGCGGAAGCACGGCGACGGCTGGCGCTCGAGCGGTGGGGCGCGGGCCGCGTCGGCGATGACGATCACCTACCAGGAGAACTGGATCGTCGAGAGCGCCGGCGAGCTCCCGGTCTTCATCCGCGAGGAGGTGTTGGGGTCGGCGGCCGGCGGAAACATGGAAGGGCGCACCGAGTACCGGACGCAGGAGAGTTCGGAACGGGGGCGACCTCCTGGTCGGGACCTACGAACGCGACGGCACCCGCCACGGCACCTTCCGCATGATGCGGGCGGGGGAGCGCAAGCAGCTCGAGGCGAAATCGCAGAAGGAGCTCCAGCAACAGGCCTGGCAGCGCCAGGTGATGTCCAGTCAGGAAGCGCGCGAGGAGATCCGCACCGGCCTCGAAAAGGCGCTCGAGGCTCAGGGCGTCTCCGTGGAGAAGGATCGTCTCGACGAGCTCGTCGACGAGTGGCTGAGCCTCTACCAGTCGGGCCTCCGCGAGGAGGAGATCGGCGAGCGGCTGGTCCGGCAGGTGCTGCGAGAGTCGAGCGAGGCACCCTGACGGCCGGGCGCACCGAATCGCCGAGGGAGAAGCCATGCCCGCCACCCCTCCGACCTGGCCGCTCTCGTAGCGATGGCAGAATCGCCGCGCAGAGATGACGAGAGCGAGCTGATCGTCGCGGCCGTCGAGCTGGCGCGCCGGCTTCAGCAGCGCGCACTCGCGCTGCAAACCCCTCAGGAGCGCCGTCAGCAGGACGAGCTCGACCGCATGATCCAGAACCCCGCCGACAAGGCGACTCTGGTTCAGATGACCGACCAGACCTTCCGGTCGAGTGCGGCGCGGCGCGCGGCCGACCAGCTGACACATATCCTCGACGTGCAGGGCGTGCCGCGTTTCTTCTCCCCCGTGGACCGCACGCTGCTGCGCGGCTTCCAGTCCTTTGGAGGCTACCTGCCCGGCGTGGCCGTCCCCTTGGTGAAGGAGAAGATGCAGCAGGAGACGGCCAACGTGGTGCTGCCGGCCGAGCCGGAGCTGCTGGCCGCCCACCTCCGCGCACGCTGGGAGCAGGGCGTGCGCATGAACGTGAACTTCCTGGGCGAGTCTCTGCTCGGCGAGGAAGAAGCCGAGCGACGGCTCGAAGGCTACCTCGCGGCGCTGCAGAACCCGGACATCGAGGTGGTGTCGGTCAAGATCTCGACGATCTACTCGCAGATCTCGGCCGTGGCCCGCGAGGAGACGATCCGGACGCTCTGCAATCGCTTCGAGCTCCTGGTCCGCGCGGCCGCGAAAGAGCGTTTCACGCGGGCCGACGGCAGCGAGGCGCGGAAGCTCGTCTACCTCGACATGGAGGAGTACCGCGACCTCGCGATCACGGTCGAGACCTTCCTGCGGACCCTCGATCTTCCGGGGCTCGAGACGGCCCCGGCGGGAATCGTGCTCCAGGCCTATCTTCCCGACTCCTTCGCCGCCCAGCGCCGTATCACCGAGTGGGCCGTGCGACGCGTCGCCGAAGGAGGTGCGCCGATCACCCTGCGCCTCGTCAAGGGCGCCAACATGGAGATGGAGCGGGTCGAGGCATCGCTGCGGGGATGGCCTGCCGCGCCCTTCCAGACGAAGCGCGAGACCGACGCCAACTACAAGCGGATGCTGCGCTTCGGTCTCGAGCCCGGCCGCGCGCGCGCCGTTCGCATCGGGGTCGCCTCCCACAACCTCTTCGATCTGGCCTACGGCCTGGTGCTGGCCGAGGCGCGCGCAGTCCGCGAGTTCGTGCACCTCGAGATGCTCGAGGGGATGGCGAACCACCAGCGGCGCGCGCTCTTCGAAGAGACATCGGACCTCCTTCTGTACGCGCCCGCCTGCGCGCGCGAGGACTTCATCCACGCCATCGGGTACCTGCTCCGCCGGCTGGACGAGAACACGGGCCCGGACAACTTCCTGCGGCACGCATTTCGCCTGTCGACCGACTCCGAGGAGTGGCAGCAGCTGGAGCGCGATTTCGTCGGGGCGTTCCAGGCGATCCCCTCTCTAGGAGACGAGCCCCGGCGCAGGCAGGACCGACGGGCGCCCCCGCCGCCCCGCGCCAGCGAAGCCTCAGCCGACTTCCGGAACGAGCCCGACACCGACTTCGCCCTGCCCCATCACTCGGCCTGGGCGCAATCGATTGTCGAAACCTGGCAGGGTCGCCACGGGAAGGACGCACTCGAGGTTCCGCTGGTGGTGGCGGGCCGGGAGATCGGCGAGGGCCGCCAGACGGGTGAGTCGAGCGATCCCTCGCGTCCGGGCACCGTCGTGGCTCGCTACGAGATCGCGACCGTGGATGACGTCGACGAGGCCGTGAAGTGCGCCCGCAACGACCCGGACGGCTGGCGTTCGCTCACGGCCGGCGAGCGCGGCGACGTGCTTCGCCGCGCTGCCCAGCGTATCCGCGAGCGCCGCGCTGATCTGATGGGAATCGCGATGGCCGAGGGCGGCAAGGTCCTGCTCGAGTCCGATCCCGAGGTCTCCGAAGCCGTCGACTTCTGTGAGTTCTACGCCCGCAGCGCCGAGGCTTTTGCCGAGCTGCCGGGCGTGGCGTCGAGGGCGCCAGGGGTCGTCGCCGTGATCCCCCCCTGGAATTTCCCCATCGCGATTCCCTGTGGCGGCGTCGCGGCCGCACTGGCGGCGGGAAACACGGTGATCCTGAAGCCCGCGCCGGAGACGGTCGCCACGGCCTGGCTGCTCTGCCAGTGCTTCTGGTCAGCAGGTGTCAGCCAACGCGCGCTCCAGTTCGTCTACGGCCAGAACGAGGGCGCGGCCACGCGCCTCGCCATCCGCCACGACGTCGACGCGGTGGTCTTCACCGGCAGCACCGCCACGGCGTTCCATCTTCTGCGCCTCCGGCCGGCGATCCCGCTTCTCGCCGAGACGGGGGGCAAGAACGCCACCATCGTCTCCGCCATGTCGGACCGCGACCTGGCCATCAAGCACGTCGTGCAGTCCGCCTTCGGCCACGCGGGACAGAAGTGCTCGGCTACGTCGATCCTGATTCTGGAGCGGGAGGTCCATGAGGACGAGAGCTTCCGGCGCGCGCTCTGCGACGCGGTGGAGAGCCTGCCCGTGGGCTCTGCCTGGGACCTCCGGACGGTGGTGGGCCCGTTGATCCGGCCGCCGCGCGGCGCGCTGGAGCGCGCCTTGAAGGAGCTCGAAGCGGGGGAGTCGTGGGCAGTGCGCCCGCGGTGTCTGGAGAACAACCCCTGCCTCTGGTCACCCGGGATCAAGTGGGGCGTCACCCCCGGCAGCATCACCCACACCACCGAGTTCTTCGGCCCGGTGCTCGGCGTGCTGTGCGCGCGCGATCTCGACGAGGCCATCGATCTCGTCCACCAGACGGGCTATGGGCTCACCTCCGGTCTCCAGAGCCTCGACGACCGTGAGCAGGAGCATTGGGCGCGGCGCGTGCGCGCCGGGAACCTCTATCTGAACCGCGGCACCACCGGGGCCATCGTGCTGCGCCAACCCTTCGGCGGAATGGCAAAGAGCGCCGTCGGGCCAGGCATCAAGGCCGGCGGGCCGAACTACCTGGCGCCACTGATGCGATTTCGCGAGCTTCGCCAGGGTAGCCAGAGCGAGCGCCTGGCCGACGAGCGCATCGAGGTCCTCCTGGCGGAACTCGAAAGCCGCGGTGTGCTCGAACCCGAGGAGCTGGCGCGGCTGCGCCGGGCCGCGTCGAGCTATGAACGTGCAATGGCCGAGGAGTTCAGCAGCGAGCACGACAGCTTCCGCCTGATCGGACAAGACAACCTCCGACGCTACCTGCCGGTCAGGCCGCTTCGGATTCGCGTCCATCCCGAGGACGGCACCTTCGACCTCTTCGCCCGGGTCATCGCCGCCGTGACTGCCCGCTGTGCAGTCACGGTGAGCTCTCCGCCGAAGGAGCCGCACCGGAGCGTCGAGCTGCTCCACCAGCTCACGGAGCCGTGGGCCGCAGACGTCGAGTTCGTGGACGAATCCAACCAGGCCCTCGCCGAAGCGATCCGCAGCGGCCAGACCGAGCGCGTGCGCTACGCGAGTCCGAATCGGGTGGAAGAAGTCGTGCGGCGCGCCGCTGCCGAGGTGGGCCTGTACCTGGCGGCCGCCCCCGTGCTCGCCGTCGGCCGCATCGAGCTACTCCACTATCTCCGCGAACAGAGCCTCTGCGTGGACTACCACCGCTACGGCAATCTCGGTGCCCGCGCGAGCGAAGCGCGAGCATCGGTCACGTGAATCGGACGGAAATGCCCGGCAGGCTCGAGGACTCGCTCCGCCATGTCTGATCCCCTCTTCTTCCACGCGGTGCTCGGCGCCCAGCTTCTCTACGTCGCACTGGGGGCGGGCTACAACCTCGTGAGCCTCGCGCGCCGCGGCCGAGGAAGGCCTTCCCTCGCGCCGACCGACGCGCGGAGGGGGCTCGCCTTCATGGGAGCTCTGATCGTGCCGATCGCCGCGGGTTGGGCTGGCGCGACGCTCGTCTTCGCGGCGCTCTGGGGAGTCCTGGGCCCCCTGCTACTGGTTCTCGGCGTCCTTCCCCACGCCAGGGCTCTCACAGCAGGCGGACCCGCGCTCGATGGCTATTCCTCTCGCGCGAGCTGCCAGCTCGCCCTCGCCATCAACTCGTTTGGGGTCGCGGCGATCGTCGCGGGCCTGCTACTCGTGCTCGTGTGACTTGCCTCATGGATGCGAAGTCCCGCCCTCCCAACGGAGGGTACGGCGACTACCCCACCCCGACGCCCAGCTTCGAATCCAGCAGGACATCGCCGGTGGGAAGATCGAGATCCCGCTCGTCGATCTCGGTCTCGAGCGCCAGGGCGATGTCCTCGCGTGCGTGGGAGTCCGCCTTCATCACCCGCTTGTAGACCCGCCAGTAGTCGAAGAGCAGCCAGGCGAAGCGGGTGTACCCCAGGGCTTTCTGCAGCCAGAACTTCGTGTAGAAGAGAATGGGGTTCTCGATGGGGAGACCCGGACGTCGGTCGAGCCGGTGCTTTCGCCGCCAGAGCCCGCCATCGAGGGGGTGCACCCTCTCGAGCTTCGCTGGGGCGTAGAAGGAGATCATCTTCATGACCATGTTCCACGGGTCGTAGCCGCTGACCTTGGCGCGGTGCAGCACGGTCTCGAGGTGCTCGGGGGTGTAGTAGGTCTCCCAGGCGCGGTGATAGGCCTGCTGGAGTTCCTCGTTGCTCATGCTGGGATGGGCCGTGGTGACGTGGAAGGTGTCGTAGAGGTTCAGGTCCGTCTCCATCGGTACACCCTTCTCCCAGAGCTCCTTGTGGTCCTGGCTGCCGGGCAGCGGCGTCAGGATGAAGAACTCGAGCAGGTCGATGGGCAGCTCCCTCTGGATGATTCCGATGTCGCGCTGGATCGACTCGGGCGTATCGTTGGGGAACCCGATGATGTAGCCGGCATAGGTCAACGCTCCGACCCGGTGCCAGGCCTGGAGCATGTTGCGGTACTCACCGATCTTGTTCTGGCCCTTCTGGGCACCCTTCAGGGCTTCGGGGTTGATGTTCTCCAAGCCGATGAACACGCGGTTCACACCGGCCCGGCCGGCCTTCTCGATGAAGCCCTCGATCCTGTGGCACCGAGTGTCTACTTGGATGACCACGTCGATCTTCATGCCCGCCTGTTCCTTGAGGCGGATCAGCAGATCGAGGATGGGCTCCCACATCTTGTTGCGGGAGAAGTTGTCATCGCTGATGAAGTAGTTGTGGACGCCCTGAGCCTGGTTGCGGCGGATGATCCTTTCCACATCGTCGACGGTCCGGGAGCGGGATTTCTGGCCCTGGATGTTGATGATCGTGCAGAAAGAGCACTTGAAGGGACAGCCGCGTCCGGCATCGAAGCTGGCGCGCAAGCCGGCGTTGCGTGTGATGACCTCGCGGGGCAGCCAGGGAACCGGCTGCCCCTCCAGCCCCGGCAGGTCGTTCATATAGTCGTAGAGAGGCTTGAGCTCGTCGTTCCAGGCGTCCCGCCAGAGGGATTCGATGCGCCCCTCGATCTCGCCGGCGAAGAGGCTGATGCCAGCGGCCTGCGCCTCGGCGATCTCGGGAGGGGTGTCCTCGAGCATCGACACGCAACCGCTCACGTGGAATCCCCCGATGCAGACCTTGACACCACAGGCGAGGAAGCGGCGTGCCAGGTCCACGGCTCGGGGAAACTGGTTCGACTGCACGCCGACCAGCGCCACGAGGACACGGTTGCCCGGGCCTCGCAGACGGGCCGCGATCTTCTCCGGCACGATGCGGGTGTTGGCCTCGTCATAGGCTTCCAGCCGGATCTCCACATCCGGTCCGAGCGCCCGACGTTCGATGGCGTCCTCCGCAATGCCGTAGATGCTCGCCATCGAATTGGATGGGATGGAGGACACCTTCCACTGGGTGACGTAGCCCTCGTCATCGTAGTGAGACGGCTTGATCAGGACGAAGTGGAAGACCTCGCTGGCGCGCGCAGAACTCATGCGTCCTCCCAGCCCGAAGCCGGGAGGTAGCGAAACCGCCCCAGGTCAGGGGATGCCGAGAGCGAGAGCCGGCGCAGCTTCGAAAGGGGTCCCAGGGAGAGTGCCCCTATCGGATCTCGAGGACCTTGACGTCGAAGATCAGCGTCTTGCCCGCGAGTGGGAGGATATTATGGACGGCCATGGACGGGGGAGCGGTGTGAGATGCGCATGGTCGCCGCCACATGACGACCCTCCTCGTGCCGTTCGCTTCAGAGCGTGCCTCGGAAAGGGCTGCCGCTCAATCACGGGCCGCGAGGGCGCGGCGACAGGGCAGTGTCTATTTCCAAGCGTGTTCAGAGTAGCACAGCGAAAAAACGACAGCTCGCGGTGTCGGACTGCTCTCTCGTCCAGATTCGAAAAGGTGAGTGTTTTCGAAGAGAGAGAGAGATCCCTCTGGCTTCCTCTGGACACGGATCGATGGCGCAAACCCCTGATTGCGCTATAAAAGGTACGGAAAGGTCTCTCGATTGGCCTCAGCTTCCGGCCTTGACCGCCTGTTCTGATCTCCTTTCGATCTCGCCTTTCGCGTCCGCTCCCGCGGCCCAACCGTCGGTGTCGCGGGCGGGCACACCGCAACGGAACCCCCGCATCCGGAACGAGCCATGCCGAATGTCCGAATCTTCATGAGCTTCGATCCGGACAACGACGAGGATCTGCGCGATCTGCTTCTCCAGCAATCGCGCAGCCGAGCTTCCGGGTTCGAGATCTCGGCTCGATCCGAAGCCGCAGCGATGACGGATCGCTGGGACGAAAAGGTGCGCCGCCAGATATCGCAAGCGGACGAGGTCATCGTGATCTGCGGGGAGCACACAGCGTCGTCGGTGAGTGTGAGCGCCGAGCTCCGCATTGCCCAGGAGGAGCAGAAGCCCTACTTCCTCCTCTGGGGTCGGCGGGACCGAATGTGCACCAGGCCGGACGGAGCCAAGCGCGACGACAGCATGTACAGCTGGACGTGGCAGATCCTGCAGGATCAGATCACGACGACGCTCCGGAACGCCCAGCCCCGCGAGGTGGCGGAGCGCTACAAGCGGGCCTGATCTGCGGAGCCTGGTTCGCATGAGACATGCGCAGCGGGGCAGGTGGGTCGCGAAATGCGTAGCGGTACTTCTGCTGGCCTGCGCGAGCCGGATCGCGGCGGGCGAGCTCGCACCGCTTCCGCAGCACCCGCCGGGACTGCCCTGGCCCACTCACGCATGGCCTGAGGGTTCGGCCATTGGCGTCGACGCCAGCGACCTCGAAGCTGCCGTCACCTCCCTCTTCGAGGACCGGGGACGCTCCGGGCTTCCGGAGACGCGTGCCCTCCTGATCGTGCAGGGCGGGCGCCTGGTCCTGGAGCGCTACGCCGATGGCTTCGGACGGGACACCCGGTTCCAGAGCTGGTCGATGGCGAAGAGTGTGACCCAGGCGTTGCTGGGAACCCTCGTGCATGCGGGGAAGCTCCGCATCGATCAGAAGGTGCCGATTCCGGCCTGGCAAAGCAGAGGCGACCCGCGCGCGGCACTCACCTTCGACCACCTGCTTCACATGAACAGCGGGCTTGGCAACGACGACGGGTTTGGCGGCGACCCGGCCGATACGTTCGCGGCGCGCATGATGTTCGGGGAGGGCTCGACCGACGTGGTGGCCTACGCGTCCGCACCACCGCTCCTGCACCCACCCGGAACACGCTGGGCGTACTCGACCGGCACGAGCATGATCCTCGCCTGGGTGATCGGTCGAAGCGTGGGGTCGGGGAGGGAAGACACCCTCCGCTACGCCAACGAAGCCCTCTTCGCACCGATCGGGATCAAGAGCGCAGTGATGGAATTCGACGCCGCGGGCACCTATCTGGGCGGCGGCTTCTTCTGGGCCACCGCGCGTGACTGGGCGCGGTTCGGCTACCTCTACCTGCGTGACGGCTTCTGGGAGGACCGTCGCGTGCTGCCCGAGGGCTGGGTGGACTTCACGCGCACGCAGGCGCCCGCCGAGAACAACGGCAGCTACGGCGCGCACTTCTGGTTGAATCTCGCGCCCGGGGAGGATCAGCCGCCCCGGCTGCTTCCCGGCGGACCTTCTTCCGCCTTCGCCGCAGTCGGCAACGCGGGGCAGCACGTCTTGATCGTCCCCACGCGCGACCTGGTTCTGGTGCGCCTGGGAGAGCTCGAGGAATTCGGAGAGTGGCTGGATCTGACGCGGAACCTCGCCAACGTGGTGGCGGCCTTCCCCGCGATTGCCGACGAGACGGAGGCCGCCCCATGAGGCGCCGCCTCGCCTGGATTGCTGCAGTACTCATCGGGCTGATCGTGCTGGCCGCGCTCGTGTGGGGCCCGCGAGCTGTGGGGAGGGCACAGATCGGCGTGGGCTTTGCCGCCAAGCAGATCTGCTCGTGCGTCTACGTGACGGGGCGCGAAGTCCCTGCCTGCCGCGCCGACCTGATGCCCGCGATGGATCCGATCGACGTGCAGGTGCTCGGTGACCCCGAGGGAGTCCGGGCTTCCCTGCTGATGGGTGCGCTGAAACGCACGGCGCTGCATCACCCGGGATCGGGCTGCACTCTCCACTGAAAGACCCCAAGGTCCGATATTGGGTCAGGAGGTGAAGGCCATGCGTGCTGCGCGTTCGACGGCTTCCCGCTGGAGTTTCTTGAACTTTTCGCCCATCGGTTCCGCGCGCTTCTCCTCGAGTGCCGGGTGACCTTCCGGCGCTTCCAGGGGTCGCTGGGGAAGTCGACCGCCCCATCTTGGCTGCCACCCGTCGGGAAACCCAAAATCCAGAGTCTCGGGAAGATCGCCAATCCGCTCGTGGACGTAATAGGTCAGCTCGAGAAGCTCGTTCTCGATTTCGCGGCGAAAGGCTTCGAAAAGCTCGGGATCTTCGGCTCCAGGAGGCACGAAATAGGGGCCTGCGAAGGTCTGTACGATGTGGTTGAAGGGCAGTGGGATGTAGGACCGAGCCCAATCCCCAAGATTGATGCGCCGTTTGCACCAGGTGCGGGAGATGATCATTGGTTTCGAGCAAGCATGAGCGATGACGATCGATCCCGTCTTGACCCGGTAGGCCGGTCCCTTCGAACCGTCGCAGGTGATTCCGAAGGCGACACCCGGGACGGTTCGCATGTGTTCGATCATGTCGGGAAGGACGAGCCGTTTGCGGCTCTTCGCCTTCGTGCTACCGCCTCGAAAGACGATGAAGTCGTTGGCCTGAAGCAGTGCGGTGATGATGCCGCCGAGATCGCCCGTACTCGCCAGCGTGTGCCCCTCGAAACGGCGGAAGCTCCGCGCCACCATGAAGACTTCCTGGTGCCACATGATTCCGACAAGCCCGCCGTAGCGCTCACGGAGCAGCCAAAGCAGATCGGTATTCTCGAGTTCGACTCGGCTGGTCGCGTAGACCAACCACATGTAGCTTTGGTAGATGGCGGGAGCGACGTAGGTCAGCAGACCTACACCGGCCTTGGCAAGTCTGCGCCGGAAGCGGCGCCGCAAGCTGCGCTTACGGACGGCGCGGTCTTCCTCGATAGCCTCGGACATCGGTAGCGAATCGTATCGTGCCGATTGGGTCGCCGCTATTGGGGACTGACCTCAGTCGTCACGGCCATCGGGCACGGCGAACATACGGCGCAGTAGCCGCGCCCAGGAGAGCCTCCTATCGGTAAGTCCTTGGCCATTCTCGCGTTTTCGTTCCCAGACGGTCGAGCACCGGTTTCCCTCAGGATTCCGAGGACTTGAAGTCGCGCGCGAGGGTGACCGTGCCCGGGTTCCGGACGGCCCCGAGAGTGGCCTTCCGCAGATAGCCGCGCCCTCAAGCTCTCTGCTGGTTGTGACGAACTGGCGACTGCCATGGTTCTTCTATCGGACTGGGTCCTGTCACTCGGCAAGCTCTTCTTCGTGATTGGCGGGATCGTTGCGAGCATCGCCGTGCTGAGAGCGGCTCCGGCCGGTGCGCGTAGATGGCCCCACGTGAGCGCCGCCGCTGCCATCATCGTGGGCGGGATCGGCCTGGCGCTCTACCCGGTCGCCCTCAGACTGCCCGACTCGCTTGCGGGATACTCGCTCTGGATCGCTGGAGAGGTCTTGATGCGCACGGGTATCGCGCTGCTCGGCGTCTTCCTGTGGCGTGTATTTCGTCCCCAGAGCGGTGCAGCTCTGGCTGGTGCGGTCGGGTGCGCCGCGCTCTTGTTCGCGACGCTCGTCTGGGACCTGACCGCACAGCGGCAGTGGTGGATGTACGAGGCCGCTTGCGCCAGCGCCTACATGGCGCAGCTGGCCTTTGCCGTGCCCTTCGTCTGGTCCACCGTCGAGAGCTGGCTGGAGTGGCGGCGCTCGCGCAGGCGCGTGGCACTCGGGCTGGCCGATCGCCAGGTCTCGGTTCGTTTCCTGCTGTGGTGCGTGGCAACGAGCGCTTTCGTCGCGATCTGTCTCCTCTACAATCTCATCGCCTGGCTCGGAGCCAATGGTCAGGTGGAGCTGGCCGCAGCGGCGAGGTTCCTGCGCGGTCTGCTCTACTTCGTCATCGTCGGCGCGCTCTGGCTCGGACTGATGCCGCCCGCCTTCTACCGGCGCCGTTTCCAGGCCAGCCCTCCGGTCGCCTGACGCGGGGCGGGATCTGCTTGTGGGTCTTCCTGACGAGGCATATAGTCCTGATCCGTCGACTCACCAACGGAGGGGCGAAATGGCCAGGACGCCGAACACGGAAGACATCAGCGGAATCAGGGCCTGCGTGCAGAAGTACATCGACGGCTCGGCCCGCGGCGACGCCGACCTGCTGGCGGATGCGTTTCACCCCGACGCCCGGATGTACGGCCATTTCGGTGGCGACTTCATGTCAGTCCCGATCGAGGAGTTCTTCAACGTCGCCAAGGAGTCGGGGCCGGCTGGCAAGGACTACAAGGCGGTAGTGCAATCCGTCGCCCTCGAAGGAACGGCGGCCGTCGCAACGCTCGTGGAGGAGAACTACCTCGCCCACGACTTCGTCGACTACTTCTCGTTGATCAAGGTCGAAGGCGAGTGGAAGATCGTGAACAAGATCTTCCACGGTCGTCCTGCGGGCGAGGCGGGCTAGAGGGAGTCCACCCAGAGTCCTGCGCTCTCGTCTGTAGTGGGGCAGGCAATCGGCGACGGCCGATTCTTCATGGTTTCATCGGCCTACTGCACCTGCATGGTGATTGCGTCCGTCGGGCATATGGACTCGCACACACCGCATCCCATGCAGAGATCGAGATGTATTTGCGGCTCCTCGTCCTGCATGGAGATGCCGCCGTGAATGCAGTTGGCACAGATTCCGCAGCCATTGCAGGTGTCGCGGTCCATCTCCAGCTTGATCTGTTCAGCGGAGCGGTCCCGCTCGCGCATGAACTCGTCGTGCGCCTCCTGGCTGACGATCTGGGGTACCGCCTTGCCTACGATCTCGTCCAGCTCCAATCCCTTCTTGTCCAGCCAGACGTCCAGGTCTTTGATGATCTTGGTGAAGAGCTTGTGGCCGTGATACTGGATGGCGGTGTGCAGCCCCACCAGCCGGGCTCCGCACATCATGCGCTCGATGGCGTCGTTCGCGCTCCAGACCCCGCTACTGCTCATGACGTCGAAATCAGCGCCCAACGCCCGGGTGCGCGCGCATTGCAGGTTGATCATCGGCCTGCGATGAGCACCGTAGGTGATGACCGCGGGGCCGGGCGCGAGCGGCGTCATGCTATCGATGTCGACCACCGTGCCGTAGAACTGCGGCCCCTCTGTCACATGGAAGCTCTTCACGCCAAGCGCAGCGAAGGTCTTTGCGGATCGATTGAAGATGGGTCCGTTGTGCTTGGCGATGACCGGCACGTCGGCGATCTCCATGACCGCTTCGTACACCAGCTTCAGCATTCCATCGATCTGGTCGTAGTCCTGGGTGTCGGGGTATGTCAGCTCAGGAGGGACATGATAAGGGCAGATACAGAACTCGATCATGTCCGGACCGGCGGAGAGAATGGTCCTCATGTCCTGTCTGAACATCTCCAAGTCCTGGAGATACATCGGATCCGGGTGCATATTGGCGATCACCCGGCAGTCGTGCTCCCTGGCGATGGGCTTGATGCGCTCGATCATCTTCTTCTGTTCTTCCGCGCTGAACTCGACCGGCACACCCTCCCAGTTGATCATCATGTTCTTGAGCCGGTATTTGTTGAGGAACACGTGCGCCGGCCGGGCGAGGATGTGGGCGCTGGGCCGCGGCTCGATGGTTTTCTTGGGTTTTGCGTTGTTTGATTTGAGCGTGACCGCGCCGCAGCCGGCCTCGATGCTGCGCTTCAGCGCCTCGAAGGTCCTCCCCAGTGGTCCAGCCACTGCAATGATGGGATTCTTGAATTCCACCTCGCCGTATCTGACCGTCAGGTTCGCCATCACCGTTCTCCTTTCATCGTATGCTCGGCCCTCTCGCCCGCTTGCGGGAGCAGCACCCGGAGCTGCAGGTCGGTCACCTTGCGGGCCAGGGCATGCGGATCGAGTGGCCGCTCGGCGATGAAAAGGTTCCACTCGACGATCTCCAGAATGCCACCCAACAGGTATGCCGCCGTGAACTGCGGGTCCGGGCAGTCGTAGTGTCCGGCACGCGCACCCGCTCGAAACTCCGCGGCCATGGCGGACAGGATCTCTCGCTGGCCGTTGCGGACGCGCTCCTCCGTCTCGGGATTTCTGGCCCGGGCCTCGCGCACCATGAGCCGGAACACGTCCTGGTGGTCGTGAATCAGCTCGAAGATCAGCAGGAGTCGTTGGTAGAGGGCCCGCTCCGGTTCGGGGAAGTCGCTGGCTTGCCAGTCGATCGGCTCGACGAAGTGCTGGATCTGCTCCAACTGCTCGTCGACCAGCGCGCGGAACAACGACTGCTTGTCGCGGAAGTACTGGTAGAGCGTTCCCCGAGCAATGCCGACCGCGGCACAGATCCGAGCGATGCTGGCCTTCTCGTAGCCGTACTTCGAGATGACGCCCGTGGCGGCCGCCAGGATCTGTTGCCTCGTGTGCTCGCCCTTTCGGCCGCGGCTCGCCATCTGGCCCTCGAGATCTCGATTTAGAGAACTGACATGTCAGTTTTATCTGTTTCAGCCGAGAAGTCAAGGGCTTCCCGTCTGGAGGCCGGGCGAGGCCCTGAAGCTTGCTGGCCGGGAGGCTTGCCGGCGCGGGCGCCTCCAACGCCGAGCGGACTTCCTTCGCCTCTGGCTTTGGGTGTATAAGACCAGCGTCCCCATCGCGGTGTCGTCGTGCTGATCAGCGAGCGACAACGAGAGACCTTTTCCGAGCGGGGCTTGCTCCAGCTCCACAAGCTCATACCGGACGCGACAGTCGAACCGGCGCGTGATCTCGCCCTGCGGGATCTCGAGCAGCACGGCGTCTGGCGCGACGGAACCTGGCTCGGTGGGGTGCCCGCTGACTGGCCACTCATGAGCCAGCTATTGAAGTCGGTGAAACGCCACACGAGGGATTCGGCGGCCTACGCAAACCTGGTGACCGCACCCTTGCTCGAAGTCGTCCGATCGCTCGTCGACGGGCAGGACGTAAGGGCGATGACGAGACGACCCCAGGTGCTGTTCACGCCGCCCGATGCGACGAGCTGGAAGGTCCCGCACAAGATCTGGCATCTCGACGTGCCCCGGCTGAGCAACGTTGGCCTGCCCGGTGTTCAGATGTTCTTGTTCCTCGGTACGGTGGCGCCCGGCTCCGGTGGCACCTTGGTCGTGGCGGGCTCGCACCGATTGCTGAATGACCGTGGACGGATCAGTTCGAAGAAGGCGAAAGGGCTGCTGAAGCGGGAGCCCTACTTCCGCGACCTGCTGAAGCCAAGCGAGGGCGAGCGCCAACACTTCCTCGAAGAGCCGGGCCATGTGGGCGATGTCGAGTTGCAGGTGGTCGAGCTCTGCAGTGAGCCCGGTGACGTGTTCCTGATGGACATGCGTGTGCTCCACACTCTGGCGCCCAACGCGTCGGGCGTACCGCGCCTGATGGTCACCCAGCGCTTCGTTCCGGATCCATCATCGATGAGATCTGGACGGTCGGGCCTTGGAGCGACAAGCGACTCGAGACCAACGAAGGTAGTCGAGCTCAGGTATCGAGGAGTCGCCGCGGCACGGCTATTCTCGACCGCTGGTTGTCATCGGGGCAGGCCGGGATGAGTAGAAGAAGCGACCGTAGTCGACCACACCAGGCGCACGAGACCCGGCCCTACGCGGTGGCTGCAGCACATCCTCTCGCCACGGATGCGGGCATGTCCGTGCTCGCCGCTGGGGGGAGCGCGGTGGACGCGGCCGTGGCCATCCAGGCGGTCCTCGGACTGGTCGAGCCACACAGCTCCGGACTCGCCGGCGGCGCGTTCCTGTTGCACTACGAGGCCGAGACCCGGACCACCAGGGCGTACGAGGGTCGCATCGAGGCACCGCTGCGCGTCGAACCATCGATGTTCCTCGGAGAGAACGGTGCCCCGATGGACTATCTCCAGGCGAGCGCTGCAGGGAGGGCATTCGGCGTTCCCGGGGTCGTAGCGATGCTCGCCCGGGCGCATGGAGAGCACGGCGAGCTGCCGTGGTGTGAGCTCTTCGATACGGCCATCAGACTCTCGACCAAGGGAATTGCAGTCAGCCGACGCATGGCCGGTGGTCTCCAATTCGCGCTTGCGGCCGGCACCAGCAAGGAGTTCATCGAGCTGTACTCCAACAGCGACGGCACGGTCCTCCGCGAAGGAGATCGCTTCGTCAACGATCTCTATGCCGACGCCCTGCGTAGCGTCGCAAGCGATTGGCAGTCGTTCTACACCGGCGAGCTTGCCAAGGCGATCGTCGAGGTGGTTTCCCAGGAGCCGATGCCAGGAGCCGTGACGCTCGAGGACATGGCGCGCTACGAGGCGCATGTCCACGAGGTGCTCTGTCGACCCTATCGCGGGTGGAGGGTCTGTGGACCACCGCCGCCGACCTCTACCGTCACAGCGCTCTCGATCCTCGGTCAGCTCGAATCGTTCGATCTCGCTGCCGAGCCCGCCACACCGGCCGGCTGGCACCTGTTCGTGGAGGCATCGCAGCGCGCCTATGCCGACCGCGAGCTGTACCTGGCCGACGATCGCTTCATCGAGGTGCCGATCGACGAGCTGCTCGATCCCGGCTACCTCGCCCGGCGCGCGGACACGATCGATCCCGGCATCGCGAGCGTCGGGGTCGAACCCGGACTCATCGAGGGCTTCCCGCGCGCCGTCGACGCGTCACCGGAGCCGGGCGGCACGAGCCACTTCGTGGTGGCCGACGCGCAGGGCAACGTCGTCTCGATGTCGACGAGTGTGGGATTCGTCTCCGGGACCCGCCGTGTGGCCAGCGGCCTGGTGCTGAACAGCAACCTGACTGACTTCTCCTTCTTTCCGGCCAGGGGCGGAGTCCCCGTGGCCAATGCGGTGGCAGCTCGGAAGAGGCCCCGATCCGCGATGATCCCGACGCTGGTACTCGATTCGGACGGCAGCGTTCGCCTCGCGTTGGGAAGCCCAGGTGGAGTAGCGATCATCGCCTACGTGACCAAGACCATCGTGGGTGTGCTCGACTGGGGTCTCAGCGGAGCCGAGGCCATCGAATTGCCCAGTGTGGTTGCCCGCGACGGCACCGTAGCCATCGAGGGCGATCGAGACGGCGGTCTGGTGGAAGCGCTCCGGGACCTGGGGCACGACGTCAGTGGCACGGCCTACGAGGGCAGCGGAATCCACCTGATCGAGTTCGATTCCGATGGCGCCATCCGTGGCGGAGTGGACTCCCGCCGTGAAGGAACGTTCCGAGTCTCCGGCGGCTGAGCCATCGACACATCCCCCTGGCCGCGGCCTACGGACTGGCCGACGCGGCGCCGTCCACGCGCAGCAGGTGCGCCAGGACTGCGGCCACGACGGCCTCGGTCTGCTCCTGCATGAGCCAGTGCCCCGCGTCGAGCTCGAGCTCTTCGTAGGGGCCGGCCATGAACTCACGCTGGCCTTCGAGGTACTCGGGAGTGACCCATCCCTCCCGGGTTCCGTAGAGGAAGAGAGTGGAGGTGCGAACGGGCCGCGTGAGCTCATCCAGGACCTCGAAGCTGGCCGGGATGGCGCGGTACCAGTTGAGGGCGGCCGTGAGGGCGCCCGGCTCCGAGAAGACCGCGAGGTATTCCTCGCGTTGCTCGCTGGTCGCGGGCTCGTACGTGCTGCGCAGGCCGGACAGGCCGTTGAAGGTGAGCATCACCTCAGGAACCCAGGGGGCGGTAAAGACCTTGATGTAGGTCGGGGGGTCGCGGGCAACGTCTGCGAGGAGCGTCGCCGGATGCGGGATCGAAAGTCCGCTCCACGAGCGGACGCGTGCCGGGTTCTGGATCGTGACCGTCCAGCCGACGTTGCATCCCCAGTCGTGGCCCACGAGGTGGAAGCGGCGGAAGCCCAGCACGTCGGCGACGGCGAGAACGTCGGCTGCGAGGTCGAGAGCAGCGTAGGCGGCCACCCCCTCCGGGCGGGCGCCGGGGCTGTAGCCTCGCTGGTCGAAGGCGACCACGCGGTAGCCGGCGTCCACGGCCGCGCGGGCGAGGGGCTCCCACATGGCGGACGTCTCGGGAAAGCCGTGCAGAAGCAGGATCCCCGGACCCGGATTCGAGAGCCCGTACAGCCGCGCCCGAAAGGTCATGCCGTTGGCCTCGATGCGAACCAGACCCTCGTTCTGGCCCGCCTGGAAGAGGGGCAGGGCCGCGGTTCGGGTGCTGTGCTGCCGGTCCCAGTCGAGGGAGAGGAGCGAGCTCCCGGCCAGCCCTGCCACGGCGAGGACGAGGGCGATTCCGAGGGCAAGGCAGAGTCGTTTCAGCCAGCGCATACGTGTAGTTTACCGCCACTTCGCGGCATCCGGCAGCAGATCCAATCTCTTTGACGCGGCGCTGTAGTCCGTTGGCTGATCGCCCTTGTCGGAAAGCTCGGGGTGCTGCCGAACCACCATTGCTTTGGAATCGCTGAGCTGAAGTCCATGCTGACAAACGCGGCATCGTTCCAGCTGGTCGAGTCGGGACCCACGAGGGAGAGCGAGAAGAATCTGTTCATCGTCGCCAAGAAGGTCTGCGTGATCCCCACGGATGGATGAGAGCGATAGCGCGAGGGAGAACGCGAGCGAGGGTAATGCCCCACGTCTCCGGGATCTGAACTCTTCCGATGAGCGCAGCCTTTCAGGGAAACCGGAAGGTGTCTCTCAAGCAGGGAGTCCGGTCGTTCGAATCACTCTGAAGACGTACTCACGAGGGGGACCTGATGCGTGCCATCCACCGAAGCATCCTGGCGGTCGGACTATTGATCGGGGCGCTTGCGCTCACCGGCTGTGCCAAGGCCTACCTGGACGTCATGAGCGCCAGGATCAAGCCCCGGGCCTACAAGCCCCAGCCGCTGACCAGCAAGCACAAGGAGAACTACCTCCAGATCCTCGGCAAGGGGAAGAATCCGCCGCGCCTCGGATTTGCGCGCGTGGGCTACGAGCTCTTCGCACCTTGGAGCGTCGGCTTCAGGATGGGCGGCTTCGAAGCCAAGTTGCTCGAGTACTCCCTCAACCAGCAGGGCTGCGTCGAGTTCGACGTCCCCAGCTCGGATCCGCTGCAGTACGCCGCCTTCTGCGGGTTCAAGACCAGCCTCGCTGGAGACTGGTCCATGACCGTCGGGTATAACCTGGGCGGCAGCTCCGGCCAGAGTCCCTTCGTCGACTTCAACGGTGCGGGCGACCGCATCAAGATGAAGGTCGAAGCGGACGACCTGAGCGTGATCCGCTTCTACGCCAAGCCCGAGGCCGTCATCGACTGGACCCTGGTCTACGGTCTGGACGCCGCCGCCCTGGGCTTGGACCTCACCCAGGACAGCCTGCTTCCCGCCGTCGGTGGGGCCAGTTTGAACAACAAGGGTGAGATGGGGTTCGCCAGCTTCTGGGGCAACACCGCGATGCGCCCCAACGCGACGGACGAGGAGATGGTCCTGGACTCCACCATGGAGGGGATCAAGCTCAACCTCAAGGTGGTCCAGAGGCTCGACAACCTGGTCCCCGACGATGTCAACGCCCTCGACCACCTGAACGAGGCGAAGCTCAGCTACCAGTCGGCCTACGATGGCATCATGCTCAACCTTCCCGATACCAAGGAGAACGGAAAGGCCCTCAAGTTCCTGGGAAAGGCGATCCAATTCACGGACGACGCGATCGACAAGACCCAGGATGAGAACTGGAAATCGGCCATGAGCCGGTCCAAGAAGGCAGCCAAGTCGGGCGACAAGGCCGCCGGAATCTACTTCAAGCTCGACCTCGACTTCTGAACATCAGCTGGGCGGTCGGGTCCGAGTTCCAAGCAGCTGCACGCGATTTGACTCCACGGCACTCTCACGTACCGTAGGCATCGGTTTGGTAGCCTCCCGGAGATTGAATGCGTGTTTCAGAGTACTCCGCGCTGGATGCAACTGGCCTGGCCGAAGAGCTCCGCAAGGGCACCGTCTCGCCTCGAGAAGTCCACGATGCCGCTTGCGCGGCGATCGCACAGGTGAATCCACACCTCAATTTCATGGTGCAGGGTCCTCTCGACTTCGACGCTTCGATCCAAGCGGCGGGGCCTTTCGCGGACGTCCCGACCGTGGCGAAAGACATGGGCGGTGTCGCCGGGCTTCCGTTCACCGCCGGCTCACGGCTCGTCGGCCCCGGGATCACCCTCGATCACGACAGTCACGTGATCGCGCTGCTCAAGAAGGCGGGGCTTCGCTTCATCGGGTCGGTCACCACGCCGGAAATGGCCTTCCACGCTTCCACCGAGAGCGTTCGCTATGGCGCCACACGAAATCCCTGGGACGTCGCCCTCACCGCTGGTGGCTCCAGCGGCGGCACCTCGGCGGCGGTGGCCTCGGGAGCGCTCGCCATCGGTCACGGCAGCGACGGGGGCGGCTCGCTACGGATCCCAGCCTCGTACACCGGCCTCGTCGGTATGAAACCGACGCGAGGTCTGATTCCGTATGGGCCTGACGCCGGTGAGAGCTTGAGTGGTATGGCCGTCAACTTCATCCTGGCGCGCACATTGAGGGATACCGCAACGGCATTGGATCACGTCGGTGCTCCCATGCCCGGAGGCAAGTACCTGGTGCGTCGATCGGTTTCGGCGTTCGCGGAGCAGCTTCAGACGCCGGCACCTCGTCTCGAGATTGCGCTCATGGCGATGGGTTTTGGCGGCTGCGCAGTCGATTCGGAGGTCGAGCAGGCGACGAACTCGTCGGGACGAAGCTCGGAGACCTTGGGCATCGCGTCGAGGAAACGCACCCGGACGTCGATTGGCCGGAGTTCCTCCGCGCCACCGCCGACCTCTGGGCCTGGGGCATCACCGAGAATGTGGCGCCCGTTCTCGACGCATTCGGTGTGAAGCTGTCGAACGAGCTGGTCGAGCACTACATGCTTCCAGTGCTCGAGCGGGGCAGGTCGATGACGGCGCTCGACGCGTCGGCTGCGCTGAGCGTGCAGAACAAGGTGAGCCGAATCGTCGGCGAGTTCTTCACGCGGTATGATTTGCTCGTGACGCCGACGACGAACGGTCCCGCGTTTCCTCTCGGTGTCTACGACCCGAACGACCCGAAGTGGACTCTCGCTTCATGGGTGGAGACCCTGTTCGGAGTGCACTGCTTCACGCCGGTCTTCAACATGACGGGAACGCCCGCCGTGAGCGTGCCTCTCACTCAGACCAGAAGCGGCTTGCCGATCGGCACTCAGCTGTGCGCGGATAATGGCAATGACGGACTGCTCCTCCAGGTCGCGGCGCAGCTCGAGCAGGTATTCCCGTGGCGGGATCGGCGCCCGCCGATCTACGCGGGGGAAGCAGGTGCGGCCCCCGCTTAGCTCAACGCAGCCAGCGCGGCTGAATCCTCGTGGCGCGGAAGACACGAGCGCCGCGGCAGAAGGGGGCTTCGCCTTCGGGGTCGTGGCCGGAGGGGCGAGTGTCCACACGCCAAAGCGGCTCCCAGCAGCCGTGTCGTTCGAGAAGGGCCTGCACCTGGCCGCGCACCGGATGCGGCAGCGCCTCGCAATGCCGGCGTAGCTCTTCCAGGCACCAGACCCTGTATCGCGAGGTCGGTATCCGCTCGTAGCGAGTCCCCTGGCACCTCATCTCGTACTGCTTCTCATCTTGCGTCCAGGCCGCCGCATTGGCTGCGAGCTGCTCGAGGTGGGTGCCCCCGATCTCGTCGAGGATCGGGCCCCAGTCGACGGGCATGCCGTCGAGCAGCGGTCCATTCAGCTCGGAGGCCCGTGCGTTCCAGAGCCGCGCGAGCCATTCGTAGACGCGCGGCGCTCGCTCGCGCATGATCGATGCGGGTGTCGCATCGATGCCGAAATGCCGCCACATCGAGCCGAAGTAGCCGATGTCGGCGAGGCTCGGTCGCTCTCCGAGCAGGAAGGGGCGTTTCTCGAGGATGCTGGAGAGGTGCTCGAGCGCGCGGAAGTAGCCCTGCTCCACGTGAGCCCAGGTCGAGCGCGTGACACCGTCGCCCCAGACGAAGATGGTCAGCTGACGCAGCGAGAGGAAGTGGCGCTTGATGGCGACCGGCAGGGGGATGTCGGCCAGGAGCTCGCGTGCCAGGTTCGCACCGGCCTCGGCGCGACTCGCCGCGTAGCTCCAGCGGTAGTGCATCGCGGGACGCCACAGCCACTCGTCCCCGTAGTCCTCGATCAGGCGGCTCAGGAATGCCTGGGTGGGATCTTCGGGAATCACGGCCGGGCCTTCCCATTGCTCCTCCAGCCAGGCGATGATCGGCGTGGTGTCCGTCAGCCAGCGGCCGTCGGCGAGCTCTACGGCCGGAATCTGCATCGCGCCGGTGCGCGCCGGAAGCGTTCGCTCGAAGTCCCGGCTCTTCGCCGAGACCCGCTGGTAGGGGATCTCCTTGTAGCGGAGGTAGCCCTCGAGCTTGCCGGTGAAGTAGGAGCGCTCGGCGCCCCAGACGCGCAGGGGAGTCGGAAGATCAGGCATGGCCGAAGCGGCGCGTCAGCCAATCGATCATGGCGCTCGACAGCTCCTCGGGTTTCTCCTGTTGGGTCCAGTGTCCACACTCCTCGATGGCGACCATCTCGAGGTCCGAGCACACCTCCGGCATGCCGGCCGCCATCGACGGCGGGATCGCGGCGTCCCAGGCTGCCGTGATCTGGAGACACGGCAGGTCGAGCTTCTTCTCCCCGATCCCGGGCACCCGCTCCTGGTTGCGATCGATGTTGCGGTACCAGTTGATGGGACCGCGGAACCCCGACTGCACGAAGGCGCGCGTGTAGAGGCCGATTTCCTCTTCGCTGAGAAAGCTCTCTCCGGGAGGATCGATCTCGAGGATCCGCTTGAAGGGGTTCGCGTCGCTCATTCCGCGCAGTCCGCCCGGTGCCGGGGGAGTGCCGCGGCGCATGAGCTTCTCGAAGACGGTTCGCACGTTCGCGTCGAGGAAGGCCTCGGCCACTCCCGGCTCCTGGAACCAGAGGATGTAGAACTTCTCCGGGTCGGAGAAGACGCCGCGTAGCACCTGCGTGCTCGGAAAGGCCACGTACGGCGTGTTGACGCCGATCGCGCCCAGACAGCGGTCCGGATGGAGCACCGGCATCGCCCAGGAGACGAAGCCGCCCCAGTCGTGCCCGGCGAACACGGCTCTCTCGACGCCGAGGGCATCGAGCAGCGCTACCACGTCGTCGGTCAGGTGCACGAGGTCGAAGGCCTCGATCTCATCGGGGCTGTCGCTGTCCGCGTAGCCGCGCTGGTTGGGCGCGATGACGCGGAAGCCGGCCTCGGCAAGTGCCTGGACCTGGTGCCGCCATGAGTAGGCGAGCTCGGGGAAGCCGTGACACAGAACCACCGCCGGGCCCGTGCCCGCCTCGTGCACGGACAGGGTCACTTCAGGGAGCGCAACTCGGCGAGCAGGGGGAAAGGACATCGGTTCGGACCTCCGTCGTAGTTGGATGTTCGGCGATCTCGGGCGATGCGAGCCGTCGCCGCATCGGGATTGGCGCGAAGATGTCGACCTCGGGGAACCGACCGGTATCTACAAACCGATCAGATCGGACATGTTCTGACCCAGGATCCGCCGTCGCGCTCCCGGATCCGTGACCACCGCTTCGATCCGGTTCTTGATCTCCGAGTACTCGTAGGGCGGAGACAACCCATAGGGACCGTCGGTTCCGTAGAGACACCTGTCCGGTCCGAGTGCGTCGATCACATCCCGGAGCATGCGAGGTCCGACGTAGCTCGTCTGGGAGAGGTCCACGAACAGATTGGAGCTGTCTCGGATCGTGGGCCACGCGTCCTTGTACTCCGGGAAGGCGGCGTGAGCGAGAATCAGCGCGAGCCCTGGGACTTCCGCGAGCAACGAGCGAAAGTCACCGTCCTCGTCGAACCCGCAGTGAATCAGCATGGGCCTTCCGAGCTTCACGAGCCGCTCTGCGACCGGTGCCAGCTCGAGCGACGCATGTCGATTCCAGAACGGATGCGCCTTGACTCCCACGAAGCCCGGGGAATCTGCCCACCGCTCCAGCTCCGTCACTGGATCGAGCTCGCCGCGGGGGTTGACGAACACCCAGCCCATGAAACGGTCCGGATGTTCTCGAACCGCGTCGAAGACGGGCTGGTTGGGAGGATCCGGATTGATGGGGTGGACCCCACCAGGGACTTTGATGGCGCCCTCTTCCGTGAAGTTTGCCACCAGCGGCTTGATCATCTTCCGCAGCGGCCTGCGGCAGAGGCAGAACTGCATCGTGGCGACCAGGAACCCGCTCGGGTCGGGCATGGGCTCGATCTGCTTTCCCATGAGGGCAACGCGATCGACTCCGCAGGCGTCCATCTCGGTCAGCAGCTCGTCCAGAGGCTTCAGCTTCGGATCGAGGTGGTAGTGGCAATCGATGATCGGCATTCCCGCTCTATCTTCTCAAGAATCGGAGGCTTCGGCAAACCCGGAGCAGCTCGGTTACGTTCCACAGCGGTGAATCGTGAAGGCTCCTTGGGACACCATCGCTCGGAAACAGGAGATGCGCGATGAGGTTTGGATTTCACCTGTTCATGGTCGATCCTGCCGAGTTCCTGGATATCGCCCGCACTGCCGATGAGTGGGGCTGGGACAGCATCCAGGTCGCCGACGCCCCCTTCTTCCCCGAGGCAACCACCGCCCCCTATCCCTACACCCCCGATGGCGAGCGCTTCTGGCCCCTCGATCTTCCCGTCCTCGACCCGTGGGTGGCCATCACCGCGATGGCCACGGTGACCGAGCGCATCCGCTTCGTTACATCCGTTCTCCGTCTGGCGATCCGCCAGCCTCTCTTGGAGGCCAAGACGCTGTGCTCGGTGGCAGCGATCTCCAACGACCGCGTCGCCCTGGGTGTTGGACTGGCCTGGATGCCCGAGGAGTTCAAGTGGCTGGGCCAGGACATGAAGACCCGGGGCGCCCGACAGAACGAGGCCATTCAGATCATCCGCCTGCTTCTGGGAGGCGGCATGGTGGAGTTCCACGGCAAGTACTACGACTTCGACCGCCTGACGATGGCGCCGGTGCCCGGGAAGTACATTCCCATCTACGTGGGCGGCACGAGCGAGCCCGCCCTGCGGCGCGCGGCGCGCTACGGCGACGGCTGGCTCGGCATCATTCACTCCTTGGAGGAGATCAAGGGACTCGTGGAAAAGCTGAACGACCTCCGCAGCGAGTTCGGACGCGAAGACGAGCCCTTCGATATCATGCTTCACTGTCCGGACGCCCAGAGCGTCGAGGACATCCGTCGCCTGGAGGAGGTGGGGGTCACCGATCTCCAGGTAACGCCGTGGACCGAGCCCGGCATCCAGGCTGAACTGGGCGTGTCCGCCATGCGCGAGCAGCCTCCGCTGAGCGTGAAGCTGGAGGCCATCAAGCGCTACGGCGAGGAGACGATCGCCAAGTTCCGTTGAACCGAGTGAGTGCCTCTTGGATCAGCGGCTCGAACAGTCCCAGTCACGCGGGCCGGTCGCGCTTTGCCTGGGGCTTCTTCGACGCCGCACGCATGCGCTCGGACATGTCTTCGGGCATGCCGTAGGGCATCTCGCGTTCGTGAAGCAGTGCCTCGCTGCGCACCATCTGCGCTGCGTCCCGCACGAGCGCCTTGTCGATGCGGTTCGTCCCCGGAGAGTTCTCCGCGATTTCCCCGGCCAACGCGGACACCACGTCGTCCAGATCGTCGTCCGGACAAGCGCGGTCCACCAGCCCGAGGGCCGCTGCCTCGGCTCCCGTGATGCGCCGGCTGGTGAACATCAGCTCCTTGGCGCGCGATGGACCGATGCGCTCAGGGAGGCGCACCGACATGCCCCAGATGGGCGCGAGCCCCCACTGACCATGGGTGTCGCCCAGCTTCGCCGACTCCGAGGCTACCAGCAGGTCACAGCCCAGCGCCAGCTCGAGACCTCCGGTGAAGCAGTGGCCGTGGATCTTGGCGATGGTGGGCTGCGGAAGGTTCTCCAGCGCATCGATGGTCTCGGGCTCGTAGTGCCTGCTGGGCGCGTGTTCGGCACTCGCGATGGCGGACAAGTCGTGGCCTGCGCAGAAGGAGCGCCCGGCTCCGGTCAGGATCACGCATCTCACCGACTCATCCCCGGCAATCTGGTCGAGGTGTCCGCGCAGATCGACCATGAGTGCTGGCGTGATCGCGTTCAGCTTCTCGGGCCGGTTCAGCGTCAGGGTCGCGACGCCCGCAGTGTCCTCTCTCGTCACGAGCATGGACACGCTCCTTCGCTTCGAATGGGAAAAGCACTCGCAGGTTCGGAAGAACCTAGCTTCGTTCAAGGTGGCGCGCCCGGAACGACTTGCTTGTGACCTCCAGGGGCTGGGGCGCGGCGTGCACCACGACGGGCGGAGCGGACGCCACTAGTCCCCGCGCCCGACTCCACCTGCGGGCGGTCCCGCTCGGCATCCTGCTACTCGCTCGCCTTGTTGTTGCGCTGCGCCGTCTTGAGCTTCTTGATGTCCGCGGGGGAGAGCTGCGGCCGGTCCACCTTGATCGTCAGCTTGTTGAGCTTGGCGGTCAGGGCGAACGGCGGCTTGTAGTCGGCATCGTTCACGCCGGTCAGCGTGTCGGAGCCGATGTCGAAGCTCTCGTCCCACTGCAGGATCATCGGCAGCGTCTTCTCCATCTTCTTGGTGTCGACGACCTTGCCGTCCACCTTGAGCGTGCCGGTGCCGGGTCGGCCGAGACCGCTCATGTTGTTGTAAGCGAGCGTGCCGGCGCCGAGGCCGTCGTATTTGAAGTCGAACTCGACGGTGTGCTTGCCGGGCGTGAGCGCGTCCGGGCCTTCCCACTTGATGCGTTCCAGGTCGATCATGTTCCAGAGGAACACCGGCTTGCCCTTGAGCAGGTAGAAGCCGTAGCCGGCAAAGCGTCCGCCCGAGGTGAGGATCATGCCCTCCGCGCCGCCCTCGGGCACATCGATGTCCGCGGTGATGGTGTAGGAGCTGTTGAGGATGGACGGCGAATCGCCCTGCGGCAGACCGACCATCGGGTGGGTGTAGACGAACTCCGTGCGGCCGGCGGTGATGTTCGGGCGCGGGGCCACGAGGCGGGCGGCCACCGAGGCGTCCAGCGGGAAGACCTGGTACTTCTTCGCTTCCTCGATGAACAGCTTCTTCATCTCCTTCACCTTGTCCGGATGCTGGTCGGCGATGTTCTGGGACTGGCTGAAGTCCGTGTTCAGGTCGTAGAGCTCGAGCACCTGGTTGTTGAGCGGGTCGGGATTGGCGGCGCCGAAGGCCTCCCACGGCGCGCGGTTCACCTTGGTGCTGAGCAGCCAGCCTTCGTGATAGAGCGCCCACTGGCCCATCATCTCGAAATACTGGGTCGTGTGCCGCGACGGCGCCTTGGCGTTCTCCTTGTCAAACGTGTAGGCGAAGCTCGTGCCCTCGATCGGCGCCTGCTTGATGCCGTCCACCGTTTCGGGCGCGGGAATGCCGGTCACTTCGAGAATGGTCGGCACCACGTCGATCACGTGCATGAACTGATCGCGCAGGCCGCCCTTGTCCTTGATGCGCGCCGGCCACGAGACCGCCATGTTCTGCCGGATGCCGCCGAGCTTGGAGGCGTTCTGCTTGAACCAGGTGAAGGGCGTGTCGAAGGCCCAGGACCAGCCCGCCGACATGTGGTTGTAGGTCTGCTCGGTGCCCCACACGTCATACCACTTCATCTGCACCTCGACCGGCATCATCGTTGACGCCGTTGAAGAACGCGACCTCGTTGGGCGTGCCGAGCGGGCCGCCCTCGGCGCTGGTGCCGTTGTCGCCGTTGATGTAGATGACGAGCGTGTTGTCGAGCTTGCCCATGTCCTCGA